>CAVYHO010000009.1:0-1113180 GCA_963768375.1 uncultured Solirubrobacteraceae bacterium | reverse complement strand
CGGCCTGGGAGCGATACGAGGAGCGCTGGCTTGCTCACGTGACCCAGGTCATCGACGCCGGCCTGTCGTCCGGCGCCTTCACCAGCACGGTCGATGCGGCCGAGGTGGCAGAGAGGCTGGTCGCGATGACCGACGGCCTGGCGGCCCAGACCGCCATCGGCGCCGCACGGATGCCCCCGGAGCGCGTGCGCGACCTTGTCCTGCGCTTCGCCGCCGAGCAACTCGGCGTCGAGCCGGCGCAGCTCGACACGCGCGCCGCCCGCGCACGTTCCACCGCACGCTGACACCACATCGCTCGTGGCACCGGGGTTCAGCTGATGTCGCGCTCGCTGTGCCTGACCGCGAGTGCGGTGGACGTACTCGAGGTTCTCACCGATCTGTTCGGCGATGTCCGCGCAGCGCTCGCGGCCATCGGCCGCGCTTCGTGAATGGCGGCCGTGCGCTCGCACCTCGCGAGCACGGTCGAGCCTGGATCCGAGCACTTCGTCGGATTGGGAGGCCGCCGCGCGTCTGCCGGAACCCGTCAATCAGACCGCAACCCGCAACACGGCGCGTGTGATCGCCGACGTCCGAGGGGCCCGCGGGGTGCAATTCGGGGTCGCTCACAGGCGTGGGCGTGGTGTGAGCAGTCGACTTGGGTGACCTGCTCCGTTCACAGCTCGTCGATCTGGCGCGGCCGCCGGCCATCAGCCCGTAGAGCGCAACGACAGAGAGCGCACCTCGCGAACGCGCTCGTTTCGTCGAAACGGGCGCCGTCGTCGAGTAACACCACTTGAGCTGGCGGGAGGCGAACTTCGTAACCAGCCGCCTGGTGTGGGTAGCGGCGCTCGAATCGACGAGTCGGTCGTCGTCCGGTGTGGGTGGTGCTCCGGGAAGATCGCGTGCGCGCAGGGAGGCTGGATCGGCGTCAAGATGTCGGCCCATGGCCAACTACGCGAACCCCGACAGCGTCGGGGGGCCGTTTCACCTGTACTCCCAGGTCAGTGTCGCGGGGGACCTCGTGTCGGTCGCCGGGCAGGTCGGGGTCGACCGAGACAACCAGCTCGTCGGACCGGACGTGACGAGCCAGGCGCTGCAGACGTACGAGAACATCCGGCTGATCCTCGAGTCTCAGGGGGCGACGCTGCGGGACATCGTGCGCTTTGTGGTGTACCTGGTCGACGCGGACGACGTCGCCGGCTTCTATGCGGCACGCGAGCAGTATTTCGGCGAGCACTTCGCGGACGGCGAGTACCCGCCGAACACGCTCCTGATCGTGCAGGCGCTCGTGAAGCCGGAGTTGCGGATTGAGATCGACGCGACGGCGCGGTTGGCGCAATAACCCACTGGAGGACGGCGTCGAGAAGTGCTCCTTCGTCGATAAACGACATTTGCGGCGATGGCGATCGCACGCCGCCGCGTGAGCGTCCGCGACCATCCGGATTGCGGCTGTCCGGCGACGCTCGCCGTGATGCGCGCCAGCAGACGCGTCCCGGGGGCCGCGAGTGACGAGAACAGCCGCCGCACGCGGGTGGCGCCCGTGTTTGGGTGGCTGGCCGCGCACGGCGAGCCCGACTGGCCCGCGCGGCTGGTCGCGCTCGCCGACGGCCTCGACGACAGCGGCGCGGTGGGGCCGCCACTGCGCTTGTGACTGGACCCCGAGCGCAGCGTCGAGCCGTCGGCCCGGCGGCTGGCCTGGATGGCTCGAGAATGCGGAGCGGCTCGCGCCCCGCGACGGCGGCCGCCGGCGCGAATTCGAGCAGCGCGTGATTCGTCGGAGAGATCACGCTCAACTACGAGCGTTTCGCGCTGAGCGCCGACAGCGGCCTGGCCGTGATGACCTACACGGCGGAACCCGGCTCCAAGTCCGAGCAGGCGCTGAGGCTCCTCGCGAGTTGGGCGGCCACCGCGGGCTTGTCGGAGGCCATGCCGGCCTCCGACAAGCCGTGACGCTGAGCGGCGTGCGTATCAGGAGCCGTTGGCGCGCTTGTAGGTGACGCGCCAGCCTTCAGCCGGATTGGTGGGCGTCAGCACCAGCTTGTTCCAGGTGACTTTGAAGACGCGCGTCAGGCGCTGACCGATGAGGTTGCGGACCGCGGAGGACTGGACGGTCACGGCGAACGTCTTGCCGGCGTTGTCGACGCGGTACGTGCCGTAGAAGGCTTCGTACCCGTTGACTGTGTACGGGGTGTCGGGGGCGCTGGTGTCGGGGTTCATGGCCTGGACCGACATGGTGCCGGCCTTGGTGAAGATGATCTGGCCGGAGTAGGGCACACGCTGGAGGTTGCCTTCGGTTCCGGCTTCCAGCGAAGTCATCTGCCACTCGCCGACGAGGCGGTCCTTCGCGCGGTCGCGCGCTTTGGCCTGCGAGAGCGCCGGCGCGGCGAGCAGCAGGGCGAGGGCGAGCATGAGGGCGGTCTTGATCTTCGTCATCTTGGTGAGTTCCTCTCGGTGTGTGTTGGATGCGGTTCAGTCGACGACTTCGACGGTCACGTCGACGTTCTCGAGTCGACGCAGCTGTTGTTCGGATGCTCGGTAGGAGCCGAGATTGACCGTGTCGTCGGAGTATTCGATCCCGCTGGCGTCGTAGTAGAAGCCGAGGTTGCCCCAGGGCTTGAAGTAGATGAGGTCGCCGTCCTCGGGGTCTGAGCCGGGGGCTCCGTCGGTGTCGAGCTCGCGCGGCAGGTGGGAAATCTTCTCCTTGCCCCTGAGATCCTCGAGCCGGAGCGTGAGCGGCAGCATGGAGAGGAAATCGCGCGTGGCGGCGTGGTTCTCGCCGAGGGTGACGTCGACGGACGTGCCGCCTGCGCTGAAGCGCACAACGGTGCCCTCGATGCCCTCTGGGCGGGACGTGGCCTGCGGCGTCTCAGCCGCTTCGGGGACCGGCGACGCGGATGCGGACGGGGAGGGCGTGGCCGAGGCGGCCGGCGGGTTGCTCTCGGACGAGCATCCGGCGACGGCAAACGCCGCGAGCAACGCAGAGGTGAAGGGAAGAAAGCGGGCCATGCGCCTCCCAGCTAAGCGGGTGTCACGCCGGTGCGGGAGTCCCTGTTGACAGGGGTACTGACAGGGTCTCTCACTCTGTCGCCACCGGCGCTTAGCTGAGCGGCATGAACCCCACGTACGACTTCAACGGGTCCGTCGCCCTCGTGACCGGCGCGGGCGCCGGAATGGGACTCGACACGGCTCGGGCCTTCGCGGCTTCCGGTGCGTCGGTGGTCCTGGCCGACATCGACGAGGACGCCGTTCGAGCGGCCGCTGACGAGCTGGTCGCTGCCGGGCATGAGGCGCTGGGCGTGGGGTGTGACGTCGCGGACGAGACGCAGGTGGCGGCGTTGGTGGACCGGACGGTCGACGCGTTCGGCCGCTTGGACATGGCGTTCAACAACGCCGGGATCATGATCCCGCCGAGCGATGCGGCGGACGAGCCCGCCGAGCGCTTCGAGCGTGTCAATGCGGTCAACCTG
The DNA here is from genome assembly GCA_963768375.1 of uncultured Solirubrobacteraceae bacterium. Classification (GTDB taxonomy): domain Bacteria; phylum Actinomycetota; class Thermoleophilia; order Solirubrobacterales; family Solirubrobacteraceae; genus Solirubrobacter. The sequence goes on along the minus strand of CAVYHO010000009.1, from coordinate 1,109,734 downwards.
CGCGGCGTCTGGAACTGCATGAAGCACGAGCTGCGTCAGATGCGCGAGCAGGGCAGCGGCGCGATCGTCAACTGCTCCTCCCTGGGCGGGCTGGTGGGCCTGCCGGGCAGGGCGTCCTATCACGCGACCAAGCACGGCGTGATCGGCCTCACCAAGAGCGCGGCGCTCGAGTATGCGCCGCGCGGCGTCCGGATCAATGCGGTGTGCCCGGGCACGATCGAGACGCCGATGGTCACGGACATGATCGAGAAGGGTGAGCTGAGCGTGCCCGACGCGATCGCCAATCAACCGATCGGGCGCCTCGGCCGCGGCGACGAGATCGCCGGCGCGGTCCTGTGGCTGTGCAGCCCGGGAGCGAGCTTGGTGGTCGGCGTCGCTCTGCCCGTGGACGGTGGCTACACCGCGCAGTAACTCACGGCAGAGGCGTACCGGTGCCGTCGGCCAAGGCGGACAGCAGCTGGTCTTGAAACCGTATGTCGCGGGCGGCGGAGGGCGGCGTGCGGCGTTGCTGGTGGTACCAGACGCCGCCGCTGGTGCGGGCTTCGGCATCCTCGCTGGTGGCGAGCCACTCCTGGGTGCGGTGCCCGAGCCGGAGGTCGTCGGGCGCGTGCGGGCCGCCCATGCGTGTGGGCACCCAGCCGGGGTCGACGGCGTTGCTGTAAACGTCGGGCCACTTGCGGGCGACGGCGAGCGCGAGCGTGGTGACGAACAGCTTGCTGTCGGAATAGGAGACATTGCGTCCGGTCCAGTTGAGGTCGGCTCGACCGCCGTCGTGCATGCCGCTGGTGAGATAGACGAGGCGCCGCGGGCGCTCGATCAGCGCGGTGAACAGGTACGGGGCGAGCACGTTGACCGCCAGGATGTGCGGTCCGGTGTAGACGCCGGCGTTGTGGATGACCGCGTCGAGCGGCCCGAGCGCGTTGACCTGCTCGGCCACTTCGCGGGTCTGGTCGAGGTCGCCGAGGTCGCCGACGACCGCCGGCCCGTCGACGTCGAGGCGATCGGCGCTGCGGGCGTGGAGGATCACCTCGTGACCGTCCGCGAGCAGCGTCTCGGCCGCGGACCGGCCCAGCCCACCGGCGGACCCGGTGATGAGGATCCGTGCCACCTAGCGCGCGCCGTTGTGGATCAGAAAGCGGTTGGGCGCCGCGCCGTGCCAGTGGTTCTCGCCGGTGAACCAGTCGGCCGGGCCCTTCTGGGTGTCGAGGGTGCTGCGGGTGATCTGCATGGGAGGGCCCTTCGGTCAGGCGCTGATAGTGCGTGGTATTCGGGCGGCGACGAGCGTGATCGTGCAGGCGATGGCGGCAAGAGCGCCGTAGCCGAGCGCGAGCTCGAAGAGCGACAGGCTGCGCGAGAACTGGCCGGCGATGAGGTTTGGGAGCGCCGCCCCGCCGTAGGAAATGAGGTAGATGGCCGAGAGCAGGCCGGCGCGGTCTGCCGGGCGCGCGCTGGTGAGCAGGGCGCGCATGCCGCCGGCGAAGGCGAGGCCTTGCGCTCCGCCGGCGACGATCCCGGCGGCGATGAAGAGCACGATGATGCCGGCGTGCAGGGCGATGAGCAGCACGGCGACGGCGAGCGTGAAGATCGTGATGCCGAGACGTTGCGCGGTGGCGGCGGATGTGCGGCCGGCGAAGGGCGCGCCGATCGCCCCCGGTGCCATGAACGACGCGAAGACGACGGCGGCGACCAGGGCGCTGCTCGTGCCGAGTTGCTCGCTCGTGACCGACGGTCCGAACGCCTGGTAGAAGCCGCCCAGAGCCCACGTCGCCACGAAGATCGCGCCGGCCGCCGGCAGCAGTGCGCGGGCCTCGAGTGGGACGTGGATCTGCGGACGCAACGACGCGATCGCCCCGGCGCTGCGGGAGACCGTTTCACGGCTCAACACGAGCAGGGCCGCACACCCCGTCAGCGCACCGGCGCCCAGGAGATAGATGAGCGAGCGCGGAGCGGGCCCGTACTCGGCGAGCGCACCCGAAGCCAGGGCGCCGAGGGTCAAGCCGACCATCGGCGAGCCCACCGTGACCACGCTTGCGAGCCATGCGGGTGAGGTCGGCGCGCTGTCGACCACGAAAGCGGCCAGTGCGCTCGACGCAAGTCCTGCGCCGACGCCCTGCAGCACGCGCCCGGCGACCAGCGGCGCGACGCTGTGCACCTGGGTGAGCACGAGACAGCCCGCGGCGGTGATCGCCAGCGCAGCGAGACACACGGGCCGTCGGCCGACGTGGTTGGACAAACGTCCAAGCACCAGGAGGACCGCCATGATCGAGATGAAGTACGAGACGGCGGTCAGGGCCAGGTCAGCGTGAGTGAGGCCGTCGGTTCGCCGGTAGACGTCGTAGAGCGGAATCGGGCTCGCTGACGCCGCGAAGACGGCGACCAACGAGCCGGAGGCGGCGACAAAGCCGATGCGCGAGCGGGCGGTCACCGCTCGCCGGGGACGAGCTGGAGCGTGGTCGCGCGCGCCTCCGGCCCGACCATCGGCTCGACATGGGACGCGTACCGGCCGTACTTGGCACGGAACGCGGCGTCGACGGCGTCGTTGACGCCGTCGTCGGCGTCGAGCAGCGCAACCTCCTTGTCGACCCCGCCGGCTCGGATCCGTGCCGCGCGCGACGCCTGGGCAGCGCGAAACCAGGCGCCGTTGGTTCCACGCCAGGATCGGATGTACAGGTCGTCGCCGGCGCGCACGACCCAGATCGGGAGAGACGTCCGCAGACTTCCGTCAGCACGCCGAGGAGCGATCTCGAGCTCCTCGGCAGTGCCGATGCGGTCCAGTTCGTCCGCCGTCCAGGTCACGGCTGGACGAGCACCTTGATCGACTCGCGGTCGGCCATGGCGCGGTAGCCGTCCGGGACGCCGTCGAGGCCGACGGTGCGGTCGAAGACGCGGCCGGGCTGGATGCGACCTTCGAGGATGTCGGGCAGCAGCTCATCGATGTAGGCCCGCACGGGAGCGGGGCCGCCGCCGACCTTGACGTTCTTGAAGAACATGAGCTGGGCGAGCGGGATGGAGTCGTAGTGCGGGACGCCGACGCGGCCGACGGCGCCGCCGGGGCGCGCGATCGCCACCGAGGTCTCGGTCGCCGCTTCGGTGCCGACGCATTCCAGGACGCCGTGGACGCCGGTGCCGTCGGTGAGCTCGAGGATGCGCTGGGCGGCTGCTTCGCCGCGTTCGGCGACGACGTCGGTGGCGCCGAGCTCGCGTGCGAGGTCGGTGCGGGCCTCGTGACGGCCCATGATGATGATCTGCTCGGCGCCCAGGCGCTTGGCGGCGATCACGCCGCACAAGCCGACCGCGCCGTCGCCGACGACGGCCACGGAGTCCCCCGGCTTCACTCCGGCGACGGCGGCGGCGTGGTGGCCGGTGCCGAGCACGTCGGACAGGGTCAGCAGCGACGGCATCAGCTCGTGGTCCTCACCGACCGGCAGCGGGTAGAGCGTGCCGTCGGCCCAGGGCACGCGGACCGCCTCGGCCTGGGCGGCGCTGGTGCCGTAACCGTCGAAGAAGCCGCCGTGGACGCAGGCCGTGTGCAGGCCCTCGTGGCAGAAGGCGCAGGTGCCGTCGGAGAACGCGAACGGCATCACCACGAGGTCGCCGCGCTTGATCGTCTGCACGTCGCGGCCGACGTCCTCGACCACGCCGATCGCCTCGTGGCCCATCGGGCGTCCGGTCTCGGTGTGCTCCAGGTCGGCGTAGGGCCAGAGATCGCTGCCGCAGATGCAGGCGCTGGTGACGCGGATGATCGCGTCGGTCGGATCGACGATCGACGGGTCGGGAGCGTCCTGGATGCGGACGTCGCCCGCCTTGTACATAAACGTGGCGCGCATGGTTTAGGCCACCTCTTTCAGGGTCTGGTTCTCGAAGCTGATGGCTCCCACGAAAGCGCACGCGGCACTGATCCGGGAGTCCCTGTCGTGACCGGTACTGGCAGGATCCCCCACCGCGATCAGTCGATCCCGATACGGGTTTGGAAGCTGCTGGGCTCGACGTGGTGGCGCCACAGGACATCGGCGATCGCGTCGGGTTCGTGGTCGGCGCCGGGGGCGATCCGGCCGGCGATCGCGGTATGGGCGACGTGCACCCCGCGATCGGCGACCTCGTCATGCAGCATCCGCGCGTAGGCCACTTCGCCAGCGAACGAGATGCCGACGCCGGCACGCAGCGGGTACGGGTTGATCGCGGCGCCGCCGGTGGTGAACAGAATCGTCCCGGAGCCGCGCTCGAGCATCGGCCCGATCACCGCGGTGGCGGCCGCGACCGCGCCAAGGACGCTGAACTCGAGCGGTCCGCGGACGTCCTCGACCGTCGTCTCGAGAATCGGCTTCATGAACTCCGGCGCCGGCAGCGGCGAATACTCCAGCACCTCGACCGGGCCGAGTCGCTCCGCCAGCGCCCTGATCGCCCACGACAACCCGTGCGCGTCACGGATGTCGGCGGCCGCGAAGTCCGCCCTGATCCCCTGCTCGGCGAGCTCGCGCGTGAGCGCCTCGAGTTTCTCGAGATTTCGGGCGACGAGCCCGACAGCAACGCCTTCGCGCCCGAACCGTCTCGCGATCGCGGCACCGAGGTTCGGCCCTGCTCCGACGATGACGATGGACATGTCCACCATCCAAGCGCCCCCGCGGCAAGGGTGGGAGACCCTGCCAGGGTCCCTCTCCGCCCACGAGAGCGATCTATGCTCGCCACGTGGACACCAAGAACGAGATCCGCGAGTTCTTGACCTCTCGACGTGCCCGCATCACAGCCGAGCAGGCCGGGCTCGCCAGCTACGGCAGCCGCCGGGTCCCAGGCCTTCGCCGCGAGGAGGTCGCGGTTCTCGCCGGTGTGAGCGTCCCGTACTACACACGTCTGGAACGCGGCAACATGAGCGGCGTCTCCGACAGCGTCCTCGACGCACTCGCCAACGCCCTACGACTCGACGAAGCCGAACGCGCCCATCTGCGCGACCTCGCCCGCGCCGCCCAGCCCGAGGTCGCGCCGCGCCGGCCCCGGCACTCCCGCAAACCGGTTCGGCCGCCGATTCAGCGCGTGCTCGACTCGATGACCCACGGGGCCGCGCACGTCACTAACGAGCGGCTGGACATCCTCGCCTCCAACACGCTCAACCGCGCCCTCTACTGGGATCTGCTCGGCGCTGATCGCGAGCTTCCGGTGAACGCGCCGCGGTACATCTTCCTGGACCCGCGCGCCCGCGAGTTCTACGCGGACTGGGAGCGCACGGCGCGCGACGTCGTAGCCGTGCTGCGCTCCGCCGCGGGCCGCAACCCCTACGACCGCGACCTGACCGATCTCGTCGGCGAGCTGTCCGTCCGCAGCGACGAGTTCCGCGCCTTCTGGGCTCAGCACAACGTCCGCTTCCATGTCAGCGGCGTCAAAGAGCTGCGTCATCCCTTCGTCGGCGAGATCACGTTGAGCTATGAGCGCATGGAGCTGTCCGCGGACAGCGGCCTGGCCATCATGACCTACACCGCCGAATCGGGCTCGAAATCCGAGCAGGCACTCAAACTTCTCGAAAGCTGGGCGGCCACCCCTGCGCACGCCGACGTGGCAAGCGCCGGCGAGGAAGCCTGAGGCTCTCTATACCTGCCGGCGCGGCGACCCACGACTCCGTATCGGCATTACCCCCGAAGCAACCCTGACGAAGAGCAAGGCAAGGCCGCGCGAAATTGGTAGAGACCCTCCGCGAGGACGCCGGCGGGGCGCGGTTCTCAGCCACCCGATTGACATCCAAACTGAGCGCTCGGTAGGTTCAGCGCACCGCGATCGTGCCTGGACGGAGAGATGCCCGACCTTCAACGCCCGCCGTTCCAGGTCGCCGTGGCCGGCCGCGGCATCGCGAAGCGCTTCGGGCATGTCGAGGCGCTCTGCGGCGCCGACGTTGAGGTCCAGCAGGGACAGGTCGTGGCGCTGCTCGGTGACAATGGTGCGGGCAAGTCGACGTTGCTCAAGACGCTGCTCGGTGTGGTGCGCGCCGACCGCGGGGTGGTGGTCGTCCAGGACGAGGACGTGGAGCTTGGTTCGGTGCGCGACGTGCAGAGGCGAGGCGTGGAATGCGTCTACCAGGACCTTGCGCTCGCGCCTGACCTGTCGGTGGCGGCCAGCCTGTTCCTCGGGCGCGAGCCGCTACTCGGCGGGGTGCGCGGCCGGCTCGGCGTCCTCGCCCGGCGCGAGATGGCCGAGCGCGCGGAGCGGGCGCTGCAGGACCTCTCGATCCCGCTCTCGTCGGGCGTCGCGATCGGTGAGCTCTCGGCCGGTCAGCGGCAGGCGGTGGCCGTGGCACGGGCGGTCATGTGGGCGCGGACGGCGGTGCTGATGGACGAGCCGACGGCCGCGCTGGGTGCGCGCCAGAGCGATCTGGTCTACGCACTCATCCGGACCGTCGCGTCTCGTGGCCTTGGCGTCCTTCTGGTCTCCCACGATCTGCCTCGGGCGCTCGACGTTGCTGATCGTGTCGCGATCCTGGCGCACGGGATGACCGTCCACGAAGGGCCCGCTGACGAGCTGTCCGTCCCGGACGCGGTAGGGCTCATGGTGGGTTACCGGCGAGCCGGATGAGCCCGCCCACGATCATCGCCAGGCGCCGCGAGGGCGGGCTCCCGGCTGATGGCGGCGAGGCAACCAGGCGGCGCATGATGGTGACCGCCGCCGTCTGGGTTCTCGCCGTCGACGCGGCGCTCGTCCTGGCCTTCGGGCTGACCTCGACGGACCAGGTGTTTCTAAGCGGCGCGAGCTTCCAGAACATCGCGTTGGGTGCGGCCGTCCCGGTGATCCTGGCGGTCGGCTTCGCGCTCCTCCTCGGAGCGGGTGAGTTCGACCTTTCCCTCGGAGCCAACCTCGTGCTCTCGTCGGTCGTAGGGGCGAAGCTTATGACCGCGCTCGGTGGCGGTCTGTGGGGTGTCCTGGGCGGCCTTACGGCGTGCGTGGCGGTCGGTTGCGCCGTCGGCGCGCTCAATGGCGTGATCGTCGCCCACGCTCGCGTGAACTCGTTGATCGCCACGCTGGGCACCACCGGGGTCGCGACAGGACTCGCGTTCGTGATCACGGATGCGGCTGATGTCCCGGTGTCGCCCGCGCTGCTGGACGGCTTCGGCCTGGCCACGATCGCCGGCGTCCCGCTGCCGGCTGTGGTCGCTCTCGCGGTCGCTGGGAGCGCGGCCGTGGCTATGGCCTACACGCGAATAGGCATTCGCCTGCTCGCGATTGGGTCGCTGCGGAGCGCGGCGACGCGGGCCGGCGTCCGCGTGGATCGTTTCGTCGTCGCCCTGTTCACGGCGGTCGGCGCGCTCGCGGGGCTGGCCGGATTTCTCGACCTGGCGCGGTTTGCGACTACCACCGTGTCCGGCCACGCGTTGGATCCGCTCGCCGCCGCCGCGGCGGCGGTCATCGGCGGCACCGCGATCTCGGGCGGGCGCGTCAGCATTCTGGGCGCTGTCGCGGGCGCGCTGCTGGCCGTGATCCTCCAGACCGGCTTGGTGATCGTCGGGCTGCCGGCGTTCTACCAGCAGATCACCATCGGCCTGATCTTGATCGCCGCAGTTGCCGCGCACCAATGGCGGCACCCGCGGCCGGAGACAGCCTGATCGTGCGGCTGCTGAGCGTGGTCGTCGTCGCGGTCGCACTCACCGCCGTGGCCTGCGGCGGCTCGGGCGGGGCCGCGAACGGCGGGGGGCCGATCAGGATCGTGGGAGTCACCGGCAACGCGTCGGACCCATTCTGGATCTCGCTGCGCTGCGGCGCCGAGGCAGCGGCCCGCCGGGCCGGCGTCGAGCTTTCGTGGAGCGCCGCGACGACCGCCGATGCGACCGTCCTGGCGCAGAACCTCAATACCGAGACGCTCAAGCGCCCGGACGGCGTGGTGCTCGCGCCGTTTGCATCCTCCGCGTTCGTCAGCCCAGTACGCCGGCTCATGCGTGACGGGGTGCCGGTTGCGGTGGTGGGCGGCGCGATGTTCGACGAGCCCGTGCATTATCAGGCGTTCCGGACCTCCCCGCGGATCAGCTTCGGGTCCCTGGCGGCGCTGGCGGCCGAGCAGGTGCCCGGCGCGGGCAAGCTGGGAATTCTCGGCGGTCTGCCGGGGATCGATCTCGAGGCGGCGCGCGTCGACCCGTTCGTCGCCGCGCTGGCCCGGGCCAACCCCGCGCTCGAGCCCTTGCCGATCGAGTACGAGGCGTTCGACTCGACCAAGGCGGCGACCATCGTGAGCGCCTGGATCATCGCCCACCCGGACCTCAAGGCCATCTGGGCCGTCTCCGGGCCTGCCGCACAGGGCGCCGCGTCCGCGGTGCAGCAGCGCGGCCTGACGGGCCGTGTGCGCATCTACGCCTACGACGCGACGCCTGTCGAGGTCGCAGCGCTCAAGCGCGGGGTGATCTCGGCGCTCGTCGCCCAATCTCCGCGAGCGCAGGGGGAGCAGGCGGTCGAGTCGCTCGTCGCCTACCTGCGGCGCCGTAGCGGGCGCGGCCCCGTGCCCGCGGGCCGGCCGCAGTCCGTGGACGTCGAGAGCCTGCTCCTGACGCCCGCGAACGTCGACTCGCCCGAGGGCCGGCGCTTCGTCTACCGGACGACGTGCTGAGCGGGGCCGACTAACGTGTCGCGCGTGGCCAAGCCCGCCGGCGAGACGACGACCGCTCGAGGGCAGGCACGCCGTGAGGCGCTGATCGACGTCGCGCTGCGGGCATTCGCCGCCCACGGGTTCCGCGGCGCTTCGATCGGGGCGATAGCGAGCGAGGCCGGGATCAGCGAGGCCGGCCTGCTGCACCACTTCCCATCCAAGCGGGAGCTGCTGTTCAGCGTCCTCGAACGCTTCGGCCTGCAGTTCAGGCAGACCGACGAGCGATTCGACCGGGAAGACCGGAGCTTCTGCGACGTGCTGCTGAGCTTCGCACGCGTGCACGAAGCGGACCCGACCTTCGTCCGCCTCTTCGTGGTCCTGGGATCGGAGAGCGTGAACCCGGAGCACCCGGCCCACGAGTACTTCACGGTCCGTTATGAGGCGCTCCGCGCGCGCTTCGCCGCGCGCTTCGCGTCAGACCAGCAGCGCGGCCTCGTGGTGCCTGAGGCCGATCCTGAGCTCATGGCCCGGGTCGTCATCTCGATCCTCGACGGCCTCGAGCTGCAGTTTCTGCTCTCCGACGGCGACCTGCGGATCGTCGAACCGCTGGAGACGTTCCTGGATACGCTGCGCGTCCAGCGCAGCTGACGCAGACGCGGCGCCGGCGGGGGAGGGTGTGCCGACGCCGCACCTGCAGCCCGAGGGCGCCAGCCGCATGGCCGGCGCCCTCGCCTACGTCACGGTGTCGTCGTTGACAACGTGAACGTCAGGGTCTTGGAGTAGGCGCCGGTGCGCAGCGCGTCGTTGGCGCCGATCGCCTGCTTGAACCCGATCGTCACCGCGCTGTTGCTGACCGGCGCGTTGTAGCTGAGCAACGGCGTCGGGCTGGCCGAGCCGCCGACCGGCGCGTAGGCGGCGCCGTTGGCGTTGGCCTGCAGCGCCTGCGGGAGCGAGAAGGCGCCGTTGACGAGCCGGCCGGTCGCGTTCGAGGACGGATCCGCGACCGAGAGCGTCGCGTCGCCGGCCGTCGAGATCACGTTGGCCGTGGTCGACGCCGTGTAGTCCTGGGTGATGCCCGGGGTGAACGTCCCGAACGTGGCCGGAGCGCCGAGCGTGAGCGACAGCGTCGCCGGCACGGTGCCGGACACGCCGCCCTCGGTGCTCGTTGCCGGGAGGACCGTGTACGTGCTCGTCACCGTCCGGGTGTTCCCGGCGTTATCTGTCGCGGTGACCGTGAATGAACGCGTGCCCGGTGTGCTCGTGTCGATCCCCGCGGCCTGGCACGAGGCGACGCCGGAGGTGGCGTCCGTGCAGGTCCACGACGGGTTGGCCGGGTACCCCTGCAGGTACGTCGGCGCCGTGACCGTGATCGCCGGCTGGACCGTGTCGACCTTGAGCGGGATCGAGGTCGCTCCAGTGGCGCCGACGACGCCGGCATTGTCGGCCACCCGGTAGAGCACGTTGTAGCTGCCCTGGGTGTTGATGGTGGCGATGTCGGTGTTGGCGTTGGCGTTCGTCCACGTCTGGCCGTTGTCGGTGGAGACCTGGCGCGGCCACACCGCAGCGGGCTGGTCGCTGGCGAGCGTGACCTGCGGGGCCGTGCGGTACCACCCGTTGTTGCCGTTGGGCTGCGCCGGGTTGACCGTGGCCGACACGAACGTCGGCGACTCGGTGATGAACTGGAAGTTCTGCAGCGTGATCGCGCCCGGCTGCGTCCCGTCCGCGTAGTCGATGACGATGTAGAGGTCATGGACGCCGCCGGGGTCGGTGACCTGCGCCGACAGGTAGCGGTACACGGGGGAGAAGATCCAGAACGTCTCGCCGGTGGCCGGCAGGTTGTCTGACCGGGCCGCGATCGGGCCCGTCGGCGAGCCGACGCGCAGCGTCCAACTGGCGCCGGTGGGCGGCCCGGCCGGGTTGCCCTGGCCGTGGACCTGGAAGTTGACCCGCTTGACGTCCTTGAGGTTGACGTGCGGGAACATCAGCCAGGCGCCGTCGGTGGCCATGTTGTACCGGTTGCTCGCGGTGACGGTGCCGTACTGGCCCTGGTTCTGCGTCGCCGTGTAGCTGTGCGGGTGCAGGATCGACGTCGCGGTGCCCGTGAGCGCCGGGACGCCCTGGCCGCCGGCGTCCGTGTAGGAGGCCTCGAGCACGTGGTAGAGGTACGGCCCGCTTCCGTGCGCGGCGTCGCTCTCGGGCTGGATCGTGCCCTCGCACGTCGCGTTGGCGTTCGTGGTCTCCATCGGGTGCGCGTGCGCGTTATGGCCGAGCGAGTACGCGACGACCACCTTGGTGCAGTCCACGGCGCCGTCGGCGTCGGTCACCTTGACCTTGAACGGGATCGGCTTGTCGAACTCGTGGAACGTCCCGTCGACCGGGCTGACGAACTCGACCTTGGGCGCCGTGTTGCCGACGCTGACCGTGAGGTTGAACACCGACGAGGCGCCGTGGACGTCGGTGACCGTCAGGCGCGGCGTGTAGCTGCCCGACGTCGCGAACCGGTGCGTGACCTTGACGGCGGTCGAGTCCGTCGTGCCGTCGCGGTCGAAGTCCCAGGCGTAGGTGATGGCGTCGCCGTCCGGGTCGCTCGACGCCGACGCGTCGAACTCGACGTCCAGAGGCGTGGGGCCGTTCTCGGGAGTCGCCTTGGCGCGCGCCTGTGGCGTGCGGTTGCCGGCGACGTAGTCGATCCGGCTCAGCGCCGGCGAGAGCTTGGTGCTCGAGAAGCTGTTCGAGCCGTACTCGAGCAGGTAGAGCGAGCCGTCGGGGCCGAAGCGCGCGTCGAACGGCGCGCCGAACTCCCAGCTCGGCTGGAAGAGCTGCACGTCCTCGGGCGTCTTGAGGTCGCTATTGAAGCGCAGGCTCGCGATGTAGTTCGACGTGAACTCCAGCAGGAAGCGCCGCCCGTCGAACCACTCCGGGAACTTCGTGGGGCTCGGGTTGCTCGCGTCGTACACGTAGCGCGGCCCGGCGTGCAGGCCGCCGCCGTACAGGTTCGGCCACGGCGGCTGGGCCGCGTAGGAGTAGTAGAGGTTGGCCGGCTTGATCGGCGGCAGGTTGCGCAGGCCCGTGTTGTTGGGCGAGTCGTTGACCGGCGCGGCGCAGTTGAACACCCCGCGCGGGACGCTGGTGGCGAAGTCCCAGTCCGCGTACGGGATGTTGTTGGCCGTGCAGTATGGCCAGCCGTAGTTGGCCGCCTCCGTGACCAGGAGGCCGCGCACGTAGCCGCGCGGGCCGCGCTCGGAGTCGATCGGCGCGTCGGGGCCGTAGTCGCCGATCCAGATCGCCTTCGTGACCGGGTCGTAGTCGCCGATCGTGAACAGGTTGCGGAAGCCCATCGCATAGATCTCGGGCAGCGTCTTGTTCTCGGTGTCCAGGGACTCGTCGAACAGGTTCCCCGCCGGGATCGTGTACGTGGTGCCGACGCCGATCGTCGCGCCCGGATCAGACATCGGCTTGATCCGCAGCAGCTTGCCGTTCGGGCTGTTCGTGTTGGCCGACGTCCGTTGCGCGTCGCCGCCGGCCTGGCCCGGGCGCTCGTCGAGCGGCGCCCAGCCGAGTGCGGCGCAGCAGTTCGTGTTGTCGCCCGTCGTGATGAACAGGATCCCGTCGGGCGTCATCTCGAGGTCGCCGCCGCTGTGGCCGCCCCCGCCCGCGTTGATCGAGTCGTAGATCGGCTTCTCCGACGCGAGGTCGAGCACGTTGCTGTCGCTGAGCGTGAAGCGCGACGTGCGCTGGCGGCGGAAGTTCGGCGACGTCGACGTGCTGAACCCCGGCATCGCGTAGTTCAGGTAGATGTAGCCCGTCGTGTCGAAGTCGGGCGCGAGTGCCAGGCCCATCAAGCCGGTCTCGCCTGCCGCGGTCGCCGGCACCGTGCCGGCGAGCACGGTGTCGTTGAGCGCCGGATCCCAGACCCGGACGGCGCCCTGGCGCTGGATCGTGATGACGCGGCCGTCCTTCGCCACGTCGAACCGTACGGTCTGCCCAAGGTCGTCCTCCAGCAGGACCTTCTGAAATCGTGACGAGTCGGGCAGCGGGGGCGCGGTCTGACCGTGGGCCGCCGCTGGCGCCGCCACGAGACCCAGGGCCACCACACCGCACACGGCGAGTCTCGTAAGACACCGCATAGTTTTTCCTCTCCTCCTACGAACTTGTGACGCAACGACGACGTAAGTAGGCTACCGAGTACTTGCTCGGTTTGTCAACGATTGTGTTCGGCCGTAGGCCGTGGTTCGTGCTTGCGCTCTGGCTAGCGGCAATGGTCGTGGCCGTCGCTCTCGAATTGCCAGCGCGGTTCGCCGCGGGTCAAGACTCGGACCGCACGACGTTCCTGCCCTCGAGCGCCGAGTCGACAAGGGCGCTCGAACGCGAGCGAGCGTCCGGCGACGAGCGCACGCCGCTCGTCATCGTCTATCAGCGCGATGGCGGGCTCACCGCGGCGGACGTCGCTGGGGCGACCGACGACGTGGCCCGCCTACAGGCTGCCGAGCGCGACCGCCCGGCGATCTATCGCGGGCTCGTTACGGCGGCCGACTGGCGGCCGACGCTGCGCGGCGAGGGCTTCATGCTGCGAGCGGACGTGCGGACGCCTCCCGAGGCCGAGGCGCTGAACGCTCTGGTCGCCGACATCCGGGCGACGGTGCATCGCGGTGGCCGCGACGGACTGCGCGTCGCCGTCACTGGGCCGGCGGCGACGGTGGCCGATGCCGAGCGAGTGTTCGAGCAGGTTGACGTGCGGCTTTATGCCGGCGCGCTAGCTCTGGTGATGCTGCTGCTCGTGCTCGTCTACCGCAGCCCGGTGTTCCTGTGGTTGCCACTCGCCGCGGTCGGCGCAGCGGAGCTGATGACCCAGTCGCTGGGCTGGGTGCTCGTCGAGGCCGGCGTGCCGGTGACTGACCAGGCGTCGGCGATCGTCTCGGTGCTGGTGCTCGGGGTGGGGACGGACTACGCGTTGCTGATCGTGGCGCGCTATCGCGAGCTCCTGCGCGACGAGTCGGACCCCCGCGCGGCGCTCGCCGACGCGATCCGCGCGGCAGCGCCCGCCGTGCTCGCCTCGGGGGCGGTCGTGATCGTGGCGCTGTTGTGCCTCGTCCTGGCCGACGTGCCGAGCACTCGCGGGTTGGGACCGATCGGAGCCCTGGGCGTCGCCGTGTCGATGGTGGCGATGCTCACGCTGCTCCCCGCGCTGCTGGCGCTGGCCGGGCGGCGCGCCTTGTGGCGTCCTCGGCTCGGCGTCCCCGCAGCGGACGCGGGTTCCGTGCAGGGTGCATGGCAGCGGCTTGGCGAACGGATCGCCCGCCGGCCGCGGCCCGTATGGCTCATGTCGTGCGCCGCGCTGGTCGCGATGTGCGCCGGCTGGCTGTCGCTCGACACGGGGCTCACGCAGGTGCAGGCCTTCCGCACCTCGGTCGAGTCCGTCGAGGGCCAGCGGATCGTCGCCGCGATCTTCGGGCCGAGCGCGGCGGCGCCCACGACGGTTTCCGTGCCGGCGGCGCGCGCCAACGCCGTCGGCACAGTCGAGCTGGCGCTGCGCGACCTACCGGGCGTCAGCGCGGTCGTGCCGGGCGACGCCTACGGGGGCGTCCAGACCCTGCAGGTCCTGCTCGAGCGCGACCCGTACTCGCGTGAGGCTTATGCGCTCGTCCCGTCCCTTCGCGCGGCGGCGAAGGCGGCGGGCGGGCCGGACGTGCTGGTCGGCGGCGCCACGGCGATCGAGGCCGACCTGCGCGAGGCGGCGGTGCGAGACAATCGCCGGATCGTGCCGCTGACGCTCGTCGCCGTGCTTCTCGTGCTGATCGCGCTGCTGCGGGCGCTGGTCGCGCCGCTCGTGCTCGTGGCCAGTGTGTTGCTCTCCTACGGCGCTGCGGTGGGCTTCGGATCGTGGCTGTTCGTCAACGTGCTCGGGTACGGTGGTGTCGACCCTGCGCTTCCGCTCTTCGCCTTCGTGTTTCTCGTGGCGATCGGCGTCGACTACACCATCTTCCTGATGAGCCGGGTGCGCGACGAGGCCCGCACGCGGACGACGTCCGACGCCATGGTGCAAGGCCTTGCCGCCACCGGCGGCGTGATCACTGCGGCGGGTGCGGTGCTGGCCGGAACGTTCGCAATGCTGGCCGTGTTCCCGCTGGTGTCACTGACCGAGATCGGTGTGGTCATCGCCGCGGGGATCGTGCTCGACACCGTCGTCGTGCGGACGCTGCTCGTGCCCGCGGTCGTCTGCGACCTCGGCCGGCGCACGTGGTGGCCCACGCGCGGTTCCGTATCCTGACCCGCCCATGGCGCTGTCAGGCGGACGGTCGACCCCGCGGGGCCGCGCGCGGCGGCAAGACGTGCTCGAGGCGGCGCTGCAGGCGTTCGCAGCCAATGGGTACCGGGGCGCGTCGGTCGGCGCGATCGCGACGCAGAGCGGGCTCTCTGAACCCGGGCTGCTGCACCACTTCCCGTCCAAGACCGCGCTGCTGATGGCGACGCTCGAAACATACGAGCGCAAAGCGTGGACCCAGGCCTCCGCGGTCGCGCCGGGTGCGGCGCTTGAGTATCGCCAGCACATCCTGCGGCTGGCGGCAAACCACGAGCGCGACCCTCGATTCGTGCGGCTGCTGCTGGTGATCGCCGCGGAGAGCACCGAACCCGGCCACCCGGCCCGCGAATGGATGCGGGCCCGCTACAACGCGGCACTTGCGCACGCCGAGCGAGAGCTCGCCGCCGACCAGGCGGACGGGCGCCTCGACCCCGACGTCGACGTGGCGCTGCTCGCCCAGCTCGTCATCGCCACGCTCGACGGCCTGGAACAGCAGTTCCTGCTCTCGCATGGCACAGTCGACATCGTGACGCCGCTTGCGGCGTTCCTGGACCGCTTCTACGTCCGATGATCTCCCCGCCCGTTCGACGTTGACCGCGGCCCTGCCGGAGGGTGCCGGTGACGACGTGAGCAGCCGATACAAGTCACGCACCGAAGGACGCCGACGGGGTGCAATCCGGGGTGCAAATTGAGCGCAACTAGGAGCAACTCAGAGCACTGAGCAGCGCTCTACAGCGCTGAATCGCAGCCCAGAGAACCGGATCGCTCCGGCTGGGGGCCGGGCGGTCGCAGGTTCAAATCCTGTCTCCCCGACTAAAACTCCCTGGAAATGACGTTGTTTGTCTAAGTGGTGTAAAGGATCAACGGGGTCCAATTAGGCCCCCGGGGTCCAAATTTTCCGATCGAGCGCGAAGTGGTGCATGGCGTTGAGCCGCCGATCGCGGGCTGTTGTTCGCACCCGGTTCCTATCGCACACGATCGATCACGCCCGCACGCTCACCCCGCGGCGGTGCTGAGGGCCTGCATCGTGGTGGCCTGCTGCGCGACGAGCACGGAGGGCAAGGCCGGCGGGCAGCCGGGGCATCAGGGGCTCGGGCCGGGAGCTCAAACCGGAGGATCAGGTCGATGAGATCGTCGATCACTCCCCCGATGCCTGCTGCGGCTGTGGGCGCGCGTTCGTGGCCGACGCGCGTCGCCGGTCGGGTCGGTGGACGTCATCAGGTCGCGGAGCTGTCGCCGGATCGGCGTCGAGGCGGGATGGGGAACGTGCCAGGACCGTGATCCGCCATCCGCGTCGGTGACGAAAGCGTCTTTGTGCTCGGCCGAGCACTACCAGCTTCCTCGACAAGGAAAGGTCCTCATGTCCCCCTCCCTCAAGCGCATCCGACTTGGGATCGTCACCGGCGCGCTCTTCCTCGGCCTTGGTGGCACCGCACTCGCCGCTCCGCCCGTTCTCCGGCCGATCGGTCCGATCGACCCGCTCGATCTCCAGGCTCCGGACTGCATCGGGTTGTGCACCAAGCTCCTCAAGCCGGGCGAGCGTCTGGTCGTCGGCTCCAACTACGCGGTCGGCGGCGTCACCGTGAAGGGCAGCGCCACCGGCTTCGGGGCGCGCTTCGTCGTCAAGCGCGCACCGGATCTGCGCACGTTCCTCAAGGTCCTCGAGTCTCCGGTCACGACATACTTCGGTCCGGTGACGACCCGCGTTCCGGGCGACTACCGCGGCATCGCGATCAACGACAGCACCTACTTCGACACCACGGTGACGGTCACCGTCAGCCCGAACTAGCCGGTCGTGCTCGGTCGTCGCGGCGGCGACCGAGCGCACCGCTCTCCCGAGCAGTTCCGCGCGACCGTGGATCGAGAAGTTGCGGGACATCCCCGGATCCGCACCGGGCTGCGCCCCGCGACCCCGCCTCCCTCGATGCCCGCCGTTGACGTTGGCCCCTGCCGCCTGATGAGGGACACCGAGCTGGTGAGCGTCCCGCTCCTGGCGGCGATCTAGCCGGAGACGCGCCAGAGGCCCAGCTCGACCGGGACGAGGCCACGCCGGCGGTAGAACCGAAGCGCGTTCTCGTTGCCGGCCATCACCCCGATCGAAAGGTCGGCGATGCCGAGCGCGGCCAGCCGCTCGTCGAGCGTGTCCATCAGCGCGGTCCCGACGCCGCCGCCGCGCGCCTCGGGTGCCACCGAGAGGGAGTACAGCTCGGCGTAGCGCGCGCCGACGGCGAACGTGTCGTCCGGGCCGTCCTGCAGGTGGGCGACGGCGTAGCCGACGGGAGCGCCGCCTCGGCGGGCGACGAGCACGAGCGCGTCGCCGGTTGCCATCCAGCCGCGGTAGAGGGCGCGGCGGCGCGACCAGGACACCGAGTCGTCGTCCACGAGCATCGCGGTCGACGGCACGACGGTGCGGTGGTGGCGGTGCAGCGCGATCCACAGCGGCTCGAGCGCCTCGAGCTCCGCGGGAGCGACGATGATGCCGATGTGGATGTCATCAGCGGCCATTGTTCCTCGATCGGTCATCGCGCTCGCGGCGCTGGGCGTCATCGCTGTTGGCCGGCGAGCGCGGCGAGCCGCGCGCAGCCGGCCGTACCTGAGGCGAAGACGGCCAGCCTGGACCGAGACTATCGGCCGTGGACGCGGCCTGCCGGACGGGCGCGGCGTGGTCAAGTTCGCTACGTCGGCGGCCGCAGCCGCCGCGAGGCTGGCGCCGGCCCACGCGCCGGTGACGGTGAGAGCGCTGGCCAGCTAGAGCGTGAGCGTTCGGCGCCAGGGCGCCGGGATGGTCAAGGCGCGATGGGTGGACTCACGTGGGGAGCTCCTGTGTTGGGGGATACAGGTTGTCCGTGATCCGGCGTGGGCGCCCCTGACAGCGCGCTGGTCCGATTCAGCCGGCCGCCACGTGCTCGTGCGGCTCGACGACGGGGAAGTCGACGTCGACGGCGAACGCCCGGTTGAAGTAGTTCGTGAGGACGTTGAGCGCGACGTGCCCGACAACGTCGCCGAGCTCGGCGTCGCTCAGGCCGGCGTCGCGCGCCGCCTGGATGTCGTTGTCGCTCACACCGCCCTGTGTGCCAACGACCGCCTCGGCGAAATCGAGGATCGCCGCTGCGTGGCGGTCTGACGACTGGAAGTGGCGAGCCTTCTCGAGCTCGTCGGCGCCGAGCTTGGCCACGTTGGCGCCGAGGTAGGTGTGCGCCGAGAGGCAGTACGCGCAGCCGTTGGCCTCCGCGACGCCGAGGGCGATCCGTTCGCCGTTCGCGGCGCTGATAGAGCCCATGCGCAGGGCGCGGCTGAGGCTCAGCCAGCCGTCTAGCACGGCGGAGCGAGCCATCATCGTCGTCATGTTGGGCGTCACGCCGAGCGAGGCCTTGACGGCGTCGAGGAGCTCCCTGGGGCGTCCCTCCGCAGTCGCGTAGTCGACAGGGGTGATACGAGACATCGTGCACCTTTCCGCGCGGCTACCTAATGGTTAGCCCACGTGTTTAACGTTAGGAACGCCGCACCCTAGCGACCTCGTCTAACGGTTGTCAAGGCGCGCTACCATTATGGCGTGCACGCGGCCTACGTCGGTCCGTTGTGGGATGAGCCGATCGCGATCGAGCTGCACAACACCGTCTATGCCGCAGGCGGGGCGGTTGTCGACGGCCTGGCAGATCCGGCTTCGGTCGAGGCCTGGCTCGAAGGTCTCGCGCAACGCTTGCCCGATGGCGGCGACCGCTCAGAACGATGGCCGACCGCCCAAGAGCTCGTCGCGCTCAGGGATTCGGTGCGCGTCGCACTGCACGCGGTCGTGGCCGGCGCGGCGCAGGAGCCGGCCGCACTCGACGTGATCAACCGCGCCAGCGCAGGCGCTCCCCGCTCGCCGATTGTCGCCTGGCGACCCGATGCCGACCCCGTTGCGGCAACCGACTACCACGGCGCTAGCCGAGCCGACGTTGTCATCGGCGCACTGGCATCGGACGCGATCGACCTGCTCACCGGTCCCCGACGAGGCGATCTCCGGGCTTGCGGTGCCCCGGGCTGCGTCCTGATGTTCCTCAAGGACCATCCACGCCGCGAGTGGTGCTCCAACACCTGCGGCAACCGCGCCCGCCAGGCCAGGCACTATCACCGCGCGCGACGGCAAGGCCCTTCCTAGAGATCGATCCGCGGCGGATGTTCGGCGTCGCTGAGGGGAGCAACGTGCGGTCGTCTCTGCCGGCGCCCATCAGACGCGCTTGGGACGAGCCGCGGGCGTCCGCTGGCGGCCGTTTGGAGCCAGGGCGCTACCGCATCCAAGACGAAGCGGCGGTGAGGCGCTGAGTGCTGCGTTCCATGTCGCAGGGCTTCCCGAGTACTGGGTTGGCCGCCACGGCCGTGAGGAGCTGGAGGCGACCGCGCGCGAGCTCCGCGCGCAGAACCGGCAGCGCGCTCTCGCGGCCGGGATTGATGTGATCTCGTGCGGCGACTCCAGCCTGCTCGACACGGCGTGCGCGCTCGTCGACGGCGACTACTCGAGCTCGCCCCTCTGAACGCGCCAAGCTCGTCGTGCGTGTGGTCTGACGGCGTCAGTGCGAGTTGGTGCGGCGGCGGCCGACCTCGACGATGGCGTCGATCACGGGGAGCAGCTCGCGGCCGAGCGCGGTGAGCTGGTACTCCACGGACGGCGGCGACGTGGGCATCACGTGCCGCTCGACGACCCCGTCGGCGTCAAGCCGCTGGAGGCGTTGGGAGAGCACCTTGGCCGAGATCCCCACGACGTCGCCGCGCAGCTCGTTGAACCGCCGCGGGCCCTCGCGCAGATACCAGATCACGTTGGGCGTCCAAGCGCCGCCGAGGACCGACATGCACTCCGTCAGCGGACAGTGGTTGGGGGGCGGTTCGACTCGGCTCGGCCGGTATTTCACTGAAGTACTCACGGTTTCACGAATCACTCGCAATGAAGCTCAGACCATGCCCGATTCGTCTTAAACCGCCGGGACGACTCCGCGACGTATGCGACCGGCCCGTACCGAGCGACCACGGTGTTCTCACTCATTCCTCCGATCGCAATCGTTACACGAGCTCGTCTTGGTGAGAATCCGAGGACGGCGTGTGTTAGCTGCGGCAAGCTTGGCTTCTCCTTTCCTCCAGTAGGGTTGGCAGGTCGTTGTCACGTGTTAGGAGGGAACGGGGTGCGGCGAGGTCGACGACGCCCGCACCCGGTACTTCGCGGCTCGCACGGTCTGCCTGCCACGACCGCGACGTCGTCGCGGTCCAGACGGCGAGCGCGGTGAGGCTGATCGTCGCGCCGAGGGCGCAAACGGCGGTCCATCCGGCCGCCGCGTACGTCACCGTGGAGGCGGCCGAGCCGCCGCCGATCCCGATCGAGTAGAAGACCATGTAGGCGCCGGCGAGGCGGCTGCGCGCCTCCGGGCGGGCCGCGTAGATGATGCTCTGGTTCGTGACGTGGACGGCTTGGACGGCAAGGTCGATCAGCACAAGGCCCGCGACGACCGCTGCGAGCGACCACTCGATCAGCGCGAGTGGAAGCCAGGCGACGACGAGCAGGCCGAGCGCGAGCCCGGTGGTGTGCTCGCCCTGCCCACGATCGGCGAGCCGCCCGGCGTGGCGCGCGGCGATCGCTCCGGCGATCGTCGCCAGGCCGAACAGGCCGATGGTGGCGTGTGAGAGGGAGTGCGGTGGCGCCGTGAGCGAGAGCACGAGTGAGCTCCAGACGACGCTCAGCGCGGCGAAGACGAGTAGCGCCAGCGCACCGCGGACGCGGAGCGATCTCTCGCTCGCGTAGAGCGCCGGAAGCGAGCGGAGCGCCGCTCCGTACGTGATTGCCGCGCGATCGTGGTCACCGGCGGGGAGTCGGCGCAGCAGGACCAGGGCCACCAGCAGCGTCAGGCCGGCGGCGGTCAGATAGACCGTGCGCCAGCTGCCCATTTCGGCGACGGGGCCGGCCAGCGTCCGGGCCTGCAGCAGGCCGAGCGCGACGCCGCTGGTCACGGCTCCCACAACCTGGCCGCGCTGCGCCTCGGGCATCAGGGACGCCGCGTGCACGACCAGGAGCTGGATGACCACCGCGAAGAGCCCCACGCCGGCCATGGCCACGAGCAGCAGCGCGACCGACCCGGCCGCGCCTGCCGTCGCGAGCGCGAGCGCGCCGAGGACGAGCTGGATGAGGATCAGACGCCGGCGCCCGACGAGGTCGCCGAGCGGGACAAGCATCACCAGGCCGGCGGCGTAGCCGACCTGAGTCACGGCGATCACGGCGCCGGCCGAGCCTTCGCCGATGCCGAAGCCGGCCGCGATCTCGTCGAGCAGGGGTTGGGCGTAGAAGGTGCCGGCGACCGCCTGCCCGGCGGCGAGGGCCAGCAGCAGGACGAGCGATCGCGGCAGCATCGCGGGCGGGTGATACGACGTCATCCGGGCGCTCGGTATCGCTAGAGGACGCGGCCGAGGAAGCCGCGCACCAGGGCGGCGATCTCGTCGCCGCTGGTCTCGAGCGCGTAGTGGCCTGCGTCGAGAAGGTGGATCTCGGCGTCCGGAAGGTCACGGGCGAAGGCGCGCGCGCCGTCGGGCCCGAAGATCTCGTCGTGCTCGCCCCAGGCGATCAGCGCGGGTGGCCGGTGCGTGCGGAAGTACTCCTGGAATTCCGGGTATTCGTCGATGTTGGACGGGTAGTCGCGGAAGAGCGCGAGCTGGATCTGCCGGTTGCCCGGGCGGTCCAGGGCGGCCTGGTCGACGACCCACGCGTCCGGCGCCAGGCGGTCGACGTGCCCGGGCGGCACGCCGTGGGTGTAGACCCAGCGCGTCCCGTCGGGATCCATGCTCGCCCGCGCCGCCTCCGCGTTCGTGACGCCGTCGCGCGCGTACGCGAACAGCCCGTCCCAGAATGGCGTGAACCCGTCGACGTAGGCGTTGCCGTTCTGGCTGATGAGGGCGGTGACGCGGTCCGGGTGGCGGCTGGCGATGCGCAGGCCGATCGGCGCCCCGTAGTCCTGGAGGTACAGCGCGAACCGGTCGAGCCCCAGCTCGTCCAGGAACGCGAGGGTGACGTCGCTCAGCCGCTCGAACGTGTAGTCGAAGTCGTCGACGGCGGGCATCGCGGAACGGCCGAAGCCGACGTGGTCGGGAGCGACGAGGTGGAAGCGGTCGGCGAGCGCGCCGATCAGCTCCCGGAACATGAACGAGCTCGCCGGGAACCCATGGAGCAGCACCAGCGTCGGGCGCGACGGGTCGCCTGCCTCTCGGTAGAAGACCTCGAGTCCCTGGACGGTGACGGTGCGGTAGCGCGTGGCGAACGGCAAGGTGTTCTCCTGTCTCGAGCCGGTGCGGAGAACGGTCGTTCTCCGACGGCGGACTATCCTAGAGAACGATGGTTCTCCGCGCAAGCGAACAGTGACCCGGTGGACGACGGCACAGCGCAGCAGCAAGTCCTCGGCGCGGCCGACCGGCTCTTCTATGAGCACGGCATTCGCACGGTCGGCATGGACTGGATCCGCGACGCCTCCGGGGTGTCGCTCAAACGGCTCTACCGCCTCTTCCCCGCCAAGGACCAGCTCGTCGAGGAGGTGCTCTGGCGCCGCGACGAGGCGTTCCTGAGCCAACTGGCCGATGCCGCGGCTCAGGCCGCAGGACCGCGCGAGGCGATCATCGGGTTCTTCGACATCCTGCACGAGTGGTTCGCCGAGCCCGGCTACCGCGGCTGCCCGTTCCTGAACGCCTTCGCCGAGATGAGCTCGACCTCACCGGCCGTCAGCGATGTCGCAAGGCGCCAGAAACACAGGCTCCAGCGCCACTTCCAGGAGCTCGTCCGGGAACTCGACGGGCCGCCGGAACTGCCCGGCCAGCTCCTGGTGCTCGCCAACGGCGCGATGTCCACGAGCGCCGTCCTGGGCTCCGCGGACCCGGCGCTGCACGCCAAGTCCGCCGCCGCCGCGCTCCTCAACGCCGCCGGCCTCTGAGGGTGACGGACGTCAACACGAACATGGGTTGAGTGCTGCGGCGGCGCCGACGTGTTCGCGCTGCGGCATGAGCGCTCGCAATCCGCGCCGGATCCGAGCGTTGATCTCGCTCGGCGTTGTGTCGAGTTGATGGGCGATCCGGTCGGTCTTCCAGCCGAGAGCGCGGGCCAGCACCATTGCGTCGCGGTCGTCGGCGTCCAACGCTGCGTAAAGCGGCGCCTGACCCGCGACGAGCATCGCGCCCCGCGCGGCGAGCGCGTCGGGTCGTCCGGAGGGGTCCGCGACCAGCACCCTGCGGGTGGCCTGTGCGGCGAGCTCGTTGTCCAGGCAAGCCGCGTGAGCAGCCGCGTATATGTGGTCGATGGTGGCCTCCAGCACCAGGACGAAGCTATTCGGGTGCACGGGCCCTGCCATCGCCCAAAGGGATGATCTCCGGGATCGCGTGGGCCTGGAGCTTGTCGAGGATGTGCTCGAGGCGTGTGCTCAACTCGCGGTCGGTGAGCGTGAGGTCGCCATCGAACGCGTCGTATGCGTTACCGATCGCGAGCTCGTCGTCGAGGACGTCCGCGCCGGCGGTGGCGAGCACCTTGCGGAGCTCGGCTTGCGCCCAGACGGCCCCGAAGACGCCAGTGCTGACCCCGACGACGGCGACCGGCTTCCGGCGCAGCGCGTTGTGAGGATAGGGGCGGGAAGCCCAGTCGAGCGCGTTCTTGAGCTGCCCGGGGATCGAGGCGTTGTATTCGGGGGTGGCGATCAGGAGCGCGTCGGCGGCTGCGATCAGCGACCGGAGGCGTTCCACGGGGGGCGGGGCGGGCTCGGCATCGTGGTCCTCGGAGTACGGGGGCACGAGCGCGAGGTCGGTGTAGAGCGGCATGCGTGCCGCCGGCGGAAGGAGCCTGGCGGCGGCGCGCAGCAGCGCCGTGTTGAACGAGTTCGCGCGCAGGCTTCCCGCGATGCCGAGCACGAACACCGTCAGTCCGCGTCGGCGATCAGTTCGAGGTGGGCCGACAGCCGGACGGCCCAGGAGAGCACGTCGCCGCCGCGCGGGAGCTGCGCCTGGAAGGCCATGCCCCAGTCGCGGCGGTCGATCTCGGCCTCGAGGTCCAGCGCGGCGCGGCGGCCGCCGTAGATGTCCTCGATCGGGCCGAGGTAGGCGCCGGTGGCGGTGATCGGGCGTTCGATCCCGCGCACCGTCAGCAGGCCGTCGAGCGTGACGGTGCCGTCGTCGGCGAAGTGCAGGCGTTGTGACTCGAACGCGATGTACGGATGGTTGTGGACGTCGAAGAAGTCCTCGCCCTCGACGACGTGGGCGCGGAACTCCGGCGGGCGCGTGATCGTGATCGAGTCGACGCGGGCGCGGCCGGTCAGGCGCGGTCCGTCGGGGCCGGTCTCGAGGCGTGCCTGGACGTCGTCGAAGCCGGTGCGGAACGACCCGACGCCCATGTGACGCAGTTGCGCCTGGAACGAGGAGTGGGCGGGATCGGCGGTGAAGGAGCCGGTGAAGGGGTGGATGGCGGCGGTGGTCATCGGATCGCGCTTTCGGTCGTGGGTGAGTTGGCGAGGATCTGTTCGGTGCCGTCGGTCAAGGCGGCAAAGAGGGCGGTCGCGCTGTGGTGCTCCAGCAACGGTGCGCCCTGGCCCGACCACATCGCGACCAGGTCGGTGCGCCGTTGGGTGCGCGCGGCCCGCACGACCGGACCGAGCAGGTAGCTCTGGTACGGGAAGGGCTCGATCGCCCCGGCGGCGGTCAGCTGGTCGACCAGCCGGTTGGGGATGCCGCGCGCGAGCCGGCCGCTGAACGCGCGGGTGAGCGCCGTGTGGCGCGCGCCGCCGCCGAGCAGCTCGGCCTTGTGCTCGGGGGTCGCCGCCGATTCGGCGGTGGCGAGGAACGCCGTCCCGATCTGCACACCCTCGGCACCGAGCGCGAGCGCGGCGACGATTCCCCGCGCGTCGGCGATGCCGCCGGCGGCGATCACCGGTGCCCGGACCTCCTCGACCGCGATCCGGACCAGCGGCAGCGTCCCGACCAGCGACTCCTCCGCCGCCTCCAGGAACGCTCCGCGATGACCGCCCGCCTCGGCGCCCGAAGCGACGACGATGTCGATGCCGGCCTCGTCGAGCGCCATGGCCTCGTCGGGAGTCGTGGCCGTCCCCAGCGTCACGACTCCGGCGTCCCTGAAGGCCGCGAGGACACGCTCGTCGGCGACGCCGAACACCGTGCTGAAGGCCGCCGGCCGCACGTCGAGGACCGCTTCGGCCTGGCTTTCGAAGCTTGGCGCGAACCGTTCGGGGTACGGCGGCGCGGCGACACCGACCTCGTCATAGAGCGGCGCGAGTCGCCGGACCGCCGCGTCAAACCGCTCCCGGGTCATCTCGCGCTCGGGCAGGTCGTGGGTGGACACCCAGAGATTCAGCGCGAACGACCGCTGGGTCGCGGCGTGGAGCTCGTTTCCGATCGTCCGGATCTCGGCAGGCTCGAGATGGTGGACTCCGAATGAGCCCAGGCCGCCGGCGTCGGCGACCGCGGCGGTCAACGCCAGGCTCGACAGGCCGCCGCCGAACGGGCCCTGGACAACCGGCCGAGCGAGTGCCAGTAGGCGGCTGACGCGGGTGTCCGGCCAGCGGGAGTAGGGAGTGCGCGATGACATCCCGGGCACCCTAGGTAACTAGATTTCAGATGGCTAGCAACTGCTGATGGACATCTGGTAACTTCGTGAAACCTTGGGTGCGCCACTGAGATACCGGCCGAGCCCAGTCGAGGCGCCCCCCTCCGAGTGTCCGTTGACCGAGTGCATGTCGCTCCTCGGCGGCGCGTGGACGCCCAACGTCATCTGGTATCTGCGGGAGGGCCCGCGGCGGTTCAACGAGCTGCGCGGCGACATCGCAGGGATCTCGGCCAAGGTGCTCTCCCAACGCCTCCAGCGGCTTCAGGCCGAGGGCGTCGTCGAGCGGCGCGTGATGCCCACGTCGCCGCCGTCCGTGGAGTACGAACTGACCGCGCTCGGCCGCGAGGTGCTCCCCGTGGTCGACGCCATCGTCGCCGTAGGCCAGCGCCTCAAGCGCCGCCGCGCCACCGCCTCGGACTGACGCGCGGCGCCCGGAGAGGCCGGGGGACTGCCCCCCGGCCCCTTCGGCCGACGCATCTAGGTGAGCGTGAGAACGACGGTGACGACGACGCCGCAGGCACCCAGGGAACTGCTGATGCCGTCCGCCGTGAGCGCCTCGAGCGACTCGAGCTCCTGGACCTCGAGTGACAGGGCGTCCGTCTGCCTCGTGTTGTGGTCGATCACGTCTGTGTACCTCCGGTTGGGGTTGCCTGACGGACAGAGCTTTCGCCCGCGGCGCGCCAGTGGATCACCCTCGACGCCCCAGCGCGCCACCTTGGGCAGGGGCGGCGCGTCAAGACTCGGTGGCGTCCAGCAGAAGGCAGCGATCGAAGTTCATGCAGCCGCATTCCAGACAGTCCGCGACTGCCTGGCGTAGGGCCTGGGCGTGCGCGATGTGGCGGTCGGTTCGGGCAGCTTGCGCGCGGCCATGTCCCGCCATTGGCGGGTGGCGGATGGCGTGGCGTCGCCGGCGAGCAGCTGCGTGATCTCGGCGAGGGTGAACCCGGCCCGCTGCGCCATCTTGATCAGCGCGACGCGGCGGACGGCGGTCGCGGGCCACATCCGGCGTCCGCGTTCGCGGTGCGCGCCGGGCAGCAGGCCGCGCTGTTCCCAGTAGCGGAGTGCTGAGGCCCGTACGCGGGCCTTGTCTGCGAGTTCGCCGATGGACAGATACCGCATGCCCGCCACTTTCACGGTCCGGCCTTGACCTCAAGCGTACTTGAGGGACGACCGTGGGGTTCATGCTCTCCGCCGTATCGGGGCGCTGGGCGCCATCGATCGCTGTTCGCCGACCGGAGGTTTCGGCGGTTGATGCCGGTCTTCGGGTTGTCGGATCTGGGTGATGGCATGACGGTCGTCGCCGTCGCGTGGATGGCACTCGCGCTGGGCCCGGAGGGCGGCCAGGGCGCGCTGATCGGCATCGCCGTTGCCGCCTACGTCCTTCCCGGTGCCCTGGGAGCACTCGTCCTGGGCCGGTGGGTGCGGCGACTGCCCGCGCAACGGCTCCTGGTCATTGACTCCGGGCTCCGGGCCGTGCTGCTGGGCGCGATTCCGTGCGCGCATCTCGCCGGGGCGCTCACCCCGGCCGTATACGTCGGGCTGCTGGGCGCCTCGTCGCTGCTCCACGCCTGGGGCACCGCCGGCAAGCACGCCCTGTTCGCCCCGCTGCTCGGCGACGAGCAGCGTCTGGCGGCCAACAGTGTGCTGAGCACCAGCCTGTGGAGCGCCACCATCGCGGGCCCCGCCCTTGCGGGCCTGCTCGCGGCCGTGATCTCCCCGGCATGGATCATCGGCCTGGACGCCGCCACCTTCGCCGTGCCGCCCCTGTCCGCCACGCAACATCACACACGACCGCCGGGTGCACGCGACACACGGGGCGAATGCGTCTATGCCAGATCACGCTTCCGGACGAGCAGCACGGAAGCGGTCGCCGCGAGGGCCAGCCAGCCGGCGAAGAGGAGATAGCCGCCCGGCGTCGACACGACGAGATCACCCTCCTCGAAGCCGCGGTAGATCGCGGCCTGTGCGCCGCCTGGCAGGAACCGGCCGAGCGCGGGGGCGAGGCTGTTGACCGCCGGCTCGGCGACCGCCGTCCAGGCCAGCAGCCCGACGAGCGTCGCGGTCTGCGATCGCACGACCCAGCCGATCAGCATGCCCCACGGCGCGGCCAGCGCCGTGGCGGCGAACACGCCGATCAGGATGCGGGTCGATTCGCCGTCGAACAGCAGCTGCTGGCCCCGCGCCTCGAGCACGATGGCGGAGGCCAGGATCGCGGACGCGACGGCGGCGACGCCGAACGCGACTCCGGCGGCGAGCGCGGCGGCCCATTTGGCCGCGATCAGTCGCTCCGGCCGGCCGGAAACGAACAGCGAGCGCGCGATCGAGCCGTGCCGGAACTCAGACGTTGTCAGCAACGCGCCGAACAGCGACGAGAACAGCAGGGCGCCGAAGCCGAGGCGCACGACGTTGTGCGAGGCCTCAGTCAGCGTGAGCTGACCGGCGCGCACCGCGTCGACCTCGGCGGCGCTGGCGCCGAGGATCGCGAGGGCATTCAGCAGCACGGCGATCAGGAGCAGGGCGCCGAGCGCGCGGCCGCTGACGGTCCGCAGCAATTGGGCTCTAAGCAGCGATGCCATGTCGCTCCTCCGAGGGCTCCAGCAGGTCGAAGTACGCCTCCTCGAGGCTGCGCGCCCCGTCGTGGATCAGCGCCGGCAGCGGCCCGGCGTAGCGGACCCGGCGCTGGAGCACCACGACCTCATCAACCAGTTGCTGGAGCTCGAAGAGCATGTGGCTGGAGACGAGCACCGCGCCGCCCGCGTCCGCGAGACGGCGAAGCGCGCCGCGCAGCCAGCGGACGCCGTTGGCGTCGAGCCCGTTGGTGGGCTCGTCGAGCATCAGGATGCTCGGGCTTGCAAGCTGCGCCGTGGCGAGCGCCAGTCGCTGCCGCTGGCCCGTGGAGAGCGTCCGGACGCGACGGGAGGCACACTCCTGCAGGCCGTAGGTGACGATGACCTCCTCGATGCGCTCACGCGGGACATCGGCCATTACGGCCGCGATCTCGAGATGCCGCGTCGCGCGGTGGCCGGGGTCCATGCCAGGCGGGTCCAGCGCGAAGCCGAGCAGGGTCGCTGGAGCTTTCGGACGGCCGTCGTGCGCGGCGATTCGCGCCGTCCCGGTCGTCGGACGGATGAGCCCGGCGACGGCCTTCATCACGGTGGTCTTGCCGGCGCCGTTGGGGCCGAGCAGGCCGACGACCGCGCCGTACGGGACGGTGAACGTCACGTCCTCGACGGCCGGGTGTCCGCCGTAGAGTTTTCCGAGGCCAACGACCTCGATCGCCGCTGTGGGCTTGAAATCCATGTGCGTGTCAGATGTCTCGTCTTAAGGGTGAGCGGGCACCGCCCGGAGGGCACGCGGCCCTCCGAGCGGTTCACACCGGCACGGTCAGGTGACCCCGAGGGCGATGCCGGCGGCGACGAGCCCGACGATGGCCAGCCCGACGCCGAGGCCGTCGGTGAAGTTGCCAAAGTCGGCTTGGTCGAGGGACTCAAGCTCCTCGACGTGCAGCGACAGCTCGCCGGGGTTCTGCGGGGTGAGGTACATGGTCATATCACAGTCTCCGATCAGGTGATCGCGATGCCGATGACGAGGAAGCAGGTGCCAAAGGTGACTCCGAAGGCCACGCCGGCGACGAAGTCCATGAACTGGTCGTCCGGGGCGTCGAGCGTCTCGAGCTCGTTGACGGTCAAATCCAGCATGTTGTGCATGCCGTCCTTTCAGTTGCGCGCCAATGTGGCGCATGGGCAGAATCGTGTGTCACCTGCGTGTCACACGTTTCGCACTGCCCGGAGAGGCCGCGGCCACGCTGGCGTCGAACCCTCCGGCCGGTGCGCGTCAGGTGTGTCGATGAATCCTGACGGCTGTCGATAGCGTTAGATCCGCCCGGCTGGATCACTCTGGCGAGAGACCGACCCGCCAAGCTGCGACGAGGGACAGTGCGCGGCCCATAGTGACGCGCGCGCACGCGCGTGGTTCTGTGTGGCACGCAACTGTCGGTGGCGACCTGGTAACCAGGTGAATCAGCGGAAAGCCCGGCGGGATGCCAAGAGCTGCCGGCGGTGATCTGACGCGGATCGCGGGCCGATACGTCATGTCGTCACCAACACGTAGGAGGATCTACATGAGCAATCTCACGTCGCTGCAGGTCGAGGAGCTCGAGTCCCTCGACGCCGCCGAGGACGAGATCGACATCGACGTCAAGCTCGGCCTCATCGCCGCCGGCATCCTGTTCGGGCTCGGCCTGGCGATCACGTAGTGATCCGCGCCGACCGGAGGGGCACTCGGAGCATCTGGATCCGGGTGCCCCTCCGGACGCCGCGGCAGGCACGTAGCCACCATTCACACACCTAACAGGAGCATTCACATGAATCACCTCACATCACTGCAGGTCGACGACAGGAACACGCACGACGACGCGGAGCTGTCGCTGCACGCCTACGAGCTCGAGGCGCTGGACGCCCTCACGGATGACGGGCTGACAAAAGAGCTCGGTGCCTGCGGAGTCGAGTTCTTCACGGTGCCGTTGATCCTGACCTGATCCGCGCCGACCGAAGGGGCACTCGGAGCGTCTGTCTCCGGGTGCCCCTCCGAGCGCCGTGGAACCCCAACGAACACTTGACATGAGTGAACTCACTGTGAGCGCCGTGCAGCTCGCCGCCGGCGTGGTGATCCACCCGGAGCTCGCGGGCGGCTCCGCCCAGCGGATCGTCGAACTGTCCGACGGGCGGCTCGTGCGCGTCGGCGCGGACATGGCCCGCCTGCTCGACGCCGTCGCCGCGTGTGACGCCCCCCCGACCGTCGACGGGCTGGCCACGCGGCTTGGCGGTCGCTGGACGCCCCGGCTCGTGGGCGAAGCCCGCGAGCGGCTCGACGCGCTCGGCATCACCGGCGAGGGCCAGCCGTCGAGCGCGCGGCGCTGGGGGCGGTTCGAGTACCGCCCGCCGATGGCGCTGCAGTTCACGCTGACGCGCCGGGGCGTTCCCGGCCCGCGGGCGCTGACGCGCCGCTGGCCGGCCGTCGTCGCGTTCGTGTTCGCACTCGCCGGAATCCCGGTCGTCGGCGCCGCGCTGGCGCCCGACTCGGCGCCGCTACACCGCCCGGCCGGACTTGGCACGTACCTGCTGGTGGTCGCCGCGATGCTGGCCACCGTCGCCGTGCACGAGATCGCGCACGGGGCCGTGCTGGCCGCCCACGGCGGCCGGCCGCGCCGCTTTGGAGCGATGATCTTCTACCTGGCGCCGGCGTTCTTCTGCGAGGTGACGGACGCGTGGCGGCTGGAGCCGCGCGCGCGTGTGAAGGTCGCGTTCGCCGGCATCGCGGTGCAGAGCGCGCTCGGCGGCGCGGCGGCGCTCGCGTCGCTGGCAACGGGCGGTGCCGCCCGCCAGGGGCTGCTCCTCTACGCACTGTTCTGCTACCTCCACGGGCTCGTCAACCTCGTGCCGTTCGTGAAGCTGGACGGCTACATCGCACTCGCGGGTGGCCTGGACGTGTCGCATCTGCGCGCGCGCTCGATGCATGACTTCCAGTCCTGGCTCACCCGCATCCTGTTCGGTGCGCGCTCCCGGCGCGAGTTGCCCGAGCTCGACTGGGCGCCGTGGTTCGGTGCGGCCTGCACGCTCATGCCGATCGTCGTGCTCATCCTGGCGCTCCGCACGCTCGGGGTCGCGGTCGCGCCGCTAGGCGTACCCGGCGCCGTGGCAATCCTCGGGCTCGCCGCGGCCCTGACGTTCGTGCTCGCCCGTGCCGTCGTCCGGTTCGTGCGCGGCGCGCTTCAGACCGGCGCCGGCCGCGGGCGCACGTTCGGCGTCCTCGCCGCGCTGGCCGCCGCGCTCGTCGCGGCGCTGGGCGCGGTCGAGATCCCGCGTACCCACGACGGTGGGTACGCGGTCGTCGACGGCAAGCCGGTCGCGGCGCTGCCGCTGGGCGCGCCGCCCGACGCGCTACGACCGGGCAACAGGGTGCGGCTGCTGCGCAGCGGGCTGCTGCCCGGTGCGACTACCGGCGCCGGCACCACCACCGGTCCGGCGCGGCGCTGCGACGTCCCGCTCGAGACGCTCGTGCCCATCGCGGGCACGCGATACACGGCGGCGGCAACCTGCGCGCCGCTGGCGCTGCCGCGCGGCGTACCGCCGAGCGGGCGGCTCAGCGTTCGCCAATCCGAGCGGCCCGCGGCCGCCTGGCTCGCCGAGCTCGCCGTCGGCCCCGCGCTGCGGTCGCTCGGAATCACCGAATAGAGGACCCGATGACAACCGACACGATCACGATGACCGCCAACCGCACGGTCCGGCTGCTGCGCGGCGACTACAGCCGCGATGCGGGTGTGCCGCGGCCGCCGGACGGCGCGAGCGCCGAGGTGCTGGTGCTGCCTGGTGCCGATCCCGGCGGACTGGCCGAGCTTCGCCTCACCCCCGAGAGCCTCGTGCTCACGCCGGCGGGCGAGACGTACGAGTTCGCCGGCGCCGAGGTCGTCGCCTACAGCGGCGATCTCACCGGCGACGAGCAGGAGATCCTGCTCGACGGCGGCATCGCCGTGCGGCGCGAGAGCTACACGGTCGCCCCGTTCATGCCCGTGACCTGCTTGACGGCGATCGCGATCCTGGACGCCGACGACCACGAGAACTTCCTCGCCGATGCCGACGCGGCCGTTCAGGACGGCACGTTCGAGGAACATCTGCGCCACCCGCTCGCGATCCTCGCCGACGTCTGCGCGCTTGGCGCGTGCCGATGCGCCGCCCCGTCGCGGGCGCGCGCGGTGGTCGGCGAGGAGGGTGCGAGGCCCGCGCTCGGCGGCGCACCGTTCGCCGACGAGGACGTTCCGGGGTCCGCGTGCACGGTCTGCTTGGCAGGCGTGGTCGACCGCGAAGCCTTGCTCGCGGGCCACCGTTCGCGGCCGTGGCTGCCGCGCTATCTGCACGTCCTCGACGTCCTGCGCGCGATGCGCACGCGGCTCGGAGCAGACGTTGACGTCTCCGGCTTCGGCCGGCGCTTCAGCGGCTCGCTCGCGCCCGAGCCGCTGGAGGACCTCGATGCCCCCGTGCTGTTGCGCTCCGACGACGAATACCTGGTCTGCGACCCGATCTCGCGCCGCGTGCTGCGCATCGGCCGCGACGCCGTCGCGTGTGATGGAGGTTGCCCTGGCCACCAGCGCGGTTGAGGACGTCGCCCGCCATCTCGAGCTGCCGGAGCGCGCGGCGTTCACCGCGGTGGAGGAGCTGCAGGGCACGCTCGACCGGATCGGCTTCACACTGGCGCTCGCGGAGGGCGCATGAGCCACGACATCTACGGCGCCGTGGGCGCGCCGGTCTACCACCGGCTGACGGCCGGCGACGTCACGGAGGTGCCGGAGCTGCGCCGGCTGCTGCGCGATGTCCAGGGCCCGGTGCTCGAGCTCGCGTGCGGTTCCGGGCGGCTCACCTTCCCGCTGCTCGCGATGGGGCTGCGGGTGACCGCGCTCGACCGGTCGCCCGCGATGGTCGAGATCCTCGGCGATGCGGTCGCGGGCTCGCCGGCGCTGCGGCGGATGGCCGGCCGGCTCACGGCGCTCGTCGGCGACATGAGCGGCTTCGCGTTCCAGGAGCGCTTCGACGCGATCGTGCTCGGCACGACGTCGATCACGCTGCTCGGGGCGTCCGAGCGGGCCTTGTGCTTCACCTGCGTGCGCCGTCACCTGGCGGACGGCGGGCGGTTCCTGGTGTCGGTGCTGGACGTCGCCGGTCCCGCCCGCGACACCTTGAGCGAGCTGCCGTCGGGCACGCTGCACGAGCGCGTCGATCCGCAGGCGGGGCGGCGGTGGATGACGGTGAAGGTCGACGGCGACGTGCTCACCAGCGCGCCGCACCTGCTCTCGAGCACCGGGTTGGAGACGGAGCTCGAGCTGGCCGGGCTCCGCGTCGTCGCTCGCCATCCGATCGAGATCGGCGCGCAGGACCGCACCCACTGGATCCTCGAATGTGAGGCCCGATGACCGCCGCCGCGGAGTTCTTCACGCCGCCGAGCCGGTTCGGCGATCCCGGCCGGCACACAGTCGGGGCGAGCGGCACGACGGTCCGTTTCGACGACGGCTCCAGCGCGCTGTGCGGGACCAGCGGGCTGTGGAACGTGAACCTCGGCTACGGCGATCCGGTCATAGCGGAGGCGATCGCCGCCGCGAACCGCGACGCCTCCTATCTGTCGCTCTTCCGGTACGGGCACGCCTACGCCGAGCGCGCGGCGCAGGCGCTGCTGGACGTCGCCGCGCCGCACACCTACGGCCGCGTGTTGTTCTCGACCGCCGGCGGCGCCGCGCTCGACGCGGCGATCAAGGTCGCCCGCCAGTACGCGGCGCTGACCGAGCAGCCGCGACGGCGGCTCGTGGTCGGCCTGCGCGGCAGCTACCACGGGCAGACGTTCGGGGCCTTCGGCGTCACCGGCGAGGAGCTCGGCCAGTCGCTGTACGGCGTCGACCAGCGGCTCGTGCGCCATGTCGACCACGCCGATCCGCGCGAGTTCGAGCGTCTGCTCCACAGCCAGGGCTCCGCGATCGCCGCCGTGATCGTCGAGCCGCTGCTGGGCTCCGGCGCGCATGTCGCCGCGCCCGCGCTGATCGACGCCGTCCTGCGAGCCCGCGACGAGCACGGCTTCCTCGTGGTCGCCGACGAAGTCGCGTCCGGGTTCGGGCGCACCGGCCCGATGTTCGCATCGCACCGCTGGCCGGGGCAGCCGGACCTGCTCGTCACGAGCAAGGGCCTGACCAACGGCACATGCGCCGCCTCCGCCGTGCTCTGGGCCCCGCGCGTGATCGACGCCTTCGACCGCCACGACGCCGTGCTCGGGCACGGCGAGACGCAGGCCGGGTCGCCGCAGTCGTGCGCGGCGATCGAGGCGACCGTCGCGCAGTTCGGCGCGCTCGACGCGCTCGCGCGCGGCCGCGGCGTCGCGGCGCGGCTGGACGCTTGGCTGGAGGACTTGCGCGCGGACGTCCCGGCCGTCGCGGACGTGCGCGGCGTCGGATGCTTCCGCGCCATCGTGCTGCACGACGCCGACGTCGATCGGGTGGTCGCCGCGTGCCGCGCCAATGGCGCGATCGTCCACCCGGGGCCGTCGTGCATCCAGCTCGTCCCGGCACTGACGTACGAGGAGCGCGAGCTCTCGGAGCTGCTCGAGCGCGTCCGTGAGGTCCTGTGCGCATGAACCCGACGCGTCACGAGCAATCGACTGTGCTCCTCGCGGGGCGCAATGCCGCCGCCCACGCGCTACACGACGTGCCCGCGGGCGACGTCTCGGTGCTGTACGACCCGGCGGTCGAGCACGTCGTGGACACGGTGCGCGATGCGCATCCCCGCTACCGCTTCGCGGCCCGGCCGGTCCACCGCTCCCCGAACTTCGACGACGTCAAGGCGACTGCGGCCTGGCTGGCCGAGAGCTCCGGCGCGCCGCTGCTCGCTGTCGGCGGCGGCAGCGTCCTCGACCTCGCGAAGCTCGCCACGACTGACCCGGCGGCCGTCGCACGGGCAAGGCGACGCACGGGCAGTGCCGGCTTCGTGGCGATGCCGGCCGGCACGCGGCGCACCGTGCCGCTGCTGGCCCTGCCGACGACGATCGGCACCGGGGCGGAGGTCAGCGCAGTGGCCTGCGTCGACGACGCGCACGGGCACCGCAGCCTCGTCCACTGCCCGCGGTTCCGGCCCGACCTGGCGATCCTCGATCCGCTCGCGACGCGCAGCCTTCCGATGCGCCTCGTCCGCGAGGGCGCGCTCGAGGCGCTGCTGCGCGTGGCCGGACCCGAGATCGCCTCGCCGAGCGTGATGCCGATGGCCCGGATGGAGGCGCACGACCTGGCGCGGCGCCTCGCACAGGCGCTGGACGCCTGCCGCGACGGCGCCGGCGACGCGCTGCGGCTCGCGCTGGCACAGCTCTCCGGCGCCACGCACCGCGGGTGGGCTCTCGTCGGCCGCTCGCCGTATCCCTCGCCGTTGTGGTTCGTGGCCAACGAGCTCTCGATGGTGCTGAGGGTGTCCAAGATGGCCGCGACGGCGCTGCTGCTGCCGCCGTGGCTGCAACGCGTGGCCGACGGCGACGCGCGCTGGGGTCATCGTGAGCGGCTCGCGGACCTCTGGAACGTGCTGGCCGGCGCCCAGCCCGAGGACGTGGCGGGGCCCGCGCGCGACCAACTTGTGCGCTGGCGGCTGCGGCCGGCGATCACGCGCCCGGCCGGCGACGTGGCGCTGGACGCCGCGCGCCGCGCCGTGAGCCGCTGGGGCGGACGGCTTCCGATGCTGGGTCGCTTCGCCGTCGACGACATCGAGTCGCTTGCGCGCGACGCGCTCGAGGCGCTGTGATGCTGGACTACTTGAAGACCGTGCAACCGGCGACCGGGCTGGTCCGCAGCGTCGCCGTCGTCCCGCCTGACGGCGAAGTGAACCTGCTGTGGACGGTCGCCGCAGACATCGGGCAAGAGGACTTCTCCGGCGCTCGCTTGCGCACCGGCGACTATCCCCTGACGCTCGTCGGCGCGGCCGGGCCCGAACGGGCGGATGCGTTCGTGCGCGCTTGCGGCGAGGCAGTCGAGCGCGCCGCGCTGCTGCCGACGGCGGCGCTCGCCGACGACCCGACGGCACCGCCGCTCGAGGCCGGCGCCTCGTGGTCCGGCGACCCGTTCGCCTACGGCGCGTACGCGGGCCTGGAGCTCGCGACGTCGAGCGTGCGACGGGTCCCCGCGCCGGCGGTCGACTACCCGATCCCGCACGCGGACGTCGCCGAACGTTTCAACGTCACGCCCTCCGGCGCGGCCGCGGGCCCGACCTACGCCGCGGCGGTTGCGGCGGCGACGCGCGAGTTGATCGAGCGGGACGCAGCCACCATCGCCTGGGCGCGGCAGGCTCAGCTGCCCCGGCTCGATCTGCGGGCGCTCGCTGGCAGCGACCGGCGCTTGGCGAAGCTGCTCGCGATCGCCGATGCGGCAGGGCTCGAGGCCACCGTCGCCGTCGTTCCGACCGTCGGCTGCGTGATCGGCGTCGTCCTCGACCGGGTCGCCGGGCTGGCCGCGGCTGGCATCGCGGTCGGCGACGCCGCCAAGGCACTCTCCGAGGCCCTGCAGGTGCGCGGCGCGCTGGTCGGCGTCGCACGACATCACCGGGGCCAGGACCCACCCGCGGCGATCGCGAGCGACGTCGACCGCGCGCGCTTCTGGACGACGCCGTCCGCGCTGGAAGCGATGGACCACTGGCTCGCGCAGCTCGGCCCGGTGACGTTCGAGCGACCGGCCGCCGCACATGCGACGCTCCCCGGCACGGTGGTGATTGACCTCACGCCGCGGCTGCCGGCAACGATCCAAGCGCTCGGCTGGCGCGCCGTGAAGGCGTTCGCGCCGCAGCTCCAACCCCTGCCCATGAGCGAGCTGGCCGACTGGCGCTGGAACCACGCGCGGCTGGCGGCGCCCGAACGCGACTGGGGCGTGCAGTGCGGAGTCCCGGGCGGCACGGTAGCGGCGTGCCCGCACCCCTTCATCTGATCGTCACACCCGGCCTTCAGTGTTCGGGCGGACCGCGGGGCGACAAGCCGGCTTCCTGTGGGTGATCTGCGCCTCGCCGCGAGAGCCGGCGCGCTTCACGACCTGGGCGTCGCTCTCGATGTACCGCGCAGTCGTGGCCGGGGTCCATTCCGGGGTCCAGATTGAGAGCAACTGATGGGAAATGACGTTGGGGTCAGGGGGCGGCTGGTTGGAGCGTGACGTCATGGCCGAGGGCTTCGAGCTTCGTGACCAAGCGCTTGGTGGCGCGCTCGGGGTCGCGGCGTTGGAAGTAGTCGCCGCCGAGGTCGTGGTAGGCCTCGCCGGTGGTGAACATGTGCCAGTAGGCGATCAGCATCGAGTGCTTGACGGCGCCGAGGGCGCGGCCGTGCCCGAGCCGTGGTTTGAGGCGCTTGTATTGCGCCTGCAGGTAGCTGTCGCGGGTGCGGATGGCGGCCAGCGCGGCCTCTTCGAGCGCGATCCCGAGCCACTTGGAGCCCTTGCGGGTGCGGCCCGAGCGGCGTTTGCCGGCGGATTGGTCGTTGCCGGGGCAGCGGCCGGCCCAGGACGCGAGGTGCCGGGCGGTGGGGAAGACGCGCATGTCGGTGCCGATCTCAGCGACCATGACCTCGGCGGTGCGGGCGGCGACGCCGGTCATGGTCGTGGCGAGCGCGACGCCCGCCAGTCCGGTAGGGCCCAGTTCGGCCTCGATCGCATCGGTGAGCCGGTCGATCTGCTCGTCCAGGAAGTCCAGGTGCGCGAGGATCGCGCCGATCACGAGCGCGTGGTGGGCCTCAAAGCGGCCTTCGAGGGCCTCGCGCAGGGCGGGCAGCTTGGCGCGCAGCCGGCCGCGCGCGAGCTCGGCGAGCACGACGGGGTCGGTGGTGCCGGCCACGAGCGCGTCGAGCATCGCGCGCCCGGAGAGGCCGAGGATGTTGGTGGCGACGCAGTCGAGCTTGATGCCGGTGTCCTCGAGCGCCTTGTGCAGCCGGTTGGCCTCGCGCTGCCGCTCGGCGATCTGGGTCTTGCGATACCTGGTCAGCGTCCGCAGCCGCCGTTGCGGCTTGGGCGGCACGAAGCTGCCGCGCAGCAGCCCGGCCTCCATCAGCTGGCACAGCCACTGCGCGTCTGAGACGTCGGTCTTGCGGCCGGGCACGTTCTTGACGTGGCGCGCGTTGCAGAGCGTCAACTCGAAGTCGTCCTCGAGCAGGTGCCAGACCGGCTGCCAGTAGACGCCGGTGGCCTCCATCGCCACGTGCGTCACGCGATGCGCGGTCAGCCAATCGCGCAACGCGATCAGGCCGCGCACCGTGGTCTGAAACTCGGCCAGATGCGGCACCCGCCGCCCGGCCGCGTCCGGCACGCGCACGCACGCCGTCACCTGCGCCTTGTGCACATCGAGCGCGCCGACGCGCTCAAAGATCGTCTCCAACGCTGACCTCCCCGACCGCGTGAATCGCCAACACGTCACCCGTGGGGCCTTCGAAGCAGACGAGTCTGATGGGCGTGCTCACAGCAACAATCCGGAACCCCGGAGAAGGCCCTGGCGCCAAACTCAGAACGGGCACGCAGGCACCACTTTGCGGCGGCGTCAACGGGCGACGCCCGAATCATCGCCCATTTCACGACCTCCGCGAACGGCCGAAGGCCAGATGAACTCAGAGCAACTCAGCGACACTCAGAACCGCTCAACGGCGCCGAATCGAGCCCCAGGTAACTGAAACTCTCCGGCTGGGGGCCGGGCGGTCGCAGGTTCAAATCCTGTCTCCCCGACTCAAACCTCCTGCAAGTTGCGTATTTCTTGTAGATGGTGCGACGGCTCGCGCGGGGTGCAAACTGCGCGACGGGGTGCAATTTCTGCAAACGAGCGAGATCCGGAGCTTCGCAGCGTGCGGTCGATCGCACCGTGTTGGGGTGCACCCGGGCCCTGGCGCGCGCAGTTTGCACCCCGTCCGGTCGCTCGCGGTGTTCCCCCGACCCGCCACCGCC
Source organism: uncultured Solirubrobacteraceae bacterium (assembly GCA_963768375.1). Classification (GTDB taxonomy): domain Bacteria; phylum Actinomycetota; class Thermoleophilia; order Solirubrobacterales; family Solirubrobacteraceae; genus Solirubrobacter. The sequence continues at coordinate 1,070,805 of CAVYHO010000009.1, read as the reverse complement.
CTGGAAGGGTCGCGGGGCGCTCGTCCGGGGCCGGGGTCGCTGGAGGGCGAGAATGTCGGACGCGTACCAAGCAAGCGGACAGTCACTGACGACTCGAGCCAAAGCGCCCAGATCGTCGAGAACCACACCTTTCGATCTTGATCGAAGCTTCGGCCGCCAGTGCCGGCTGGCTGGCCGCAAGACCCCAGCGCGCTCGGCCCAGGTGTCGAACCGCAGCCTCGCTCGACGCTACGCGACTTGTCGGCGACGTGTGGATAGTCTCGCCGCCTCGATGAGCGCCTCCATCCCCGAAGACCTGCGCCCGCTGCTCGACCGGCCGCTGTTCGCGTCGCTCGGCACCGTCAGGCCTGACAACACCGTCCAGGTGAACCCGATGTGGTTCGAGTACGACGGCGAGCACCTGCGGTTCACGCACACCACGTATCGCGGGAAGTTCCGCAACCTGCAGAGCAACCCGTCGATGAGTCTGCTGGTGGTCGACGATGAGGACCCGCAGGTCTACCTCGAGCTGCGCGGCCAGCTGGTCGACGTCGTCAACGATCCGACTGGCGACTTCTATGTCCGGCTCGGCCGGCGCTACGGCAACCCCGACCAGCAGCCGCCGCCCGATAAGGCCGATCGCGTGATCCTCGTGATGAGCATCGAGAGGGTGAACCGTCACTGAGCAGCGCTCGGCGAGAGCGCCAGATACGTGGGCTTCTTCGATGGCGGACCGCGGGACACCCGCGTGCTCGCCGCTTTCTTCGGCGATCGTTGACGAGTGCTTCGTCGGCGAGGCGGCACTGACGCGGGCTCCGCCTCACCGGGCGCGCCGTCGCGAGTTCGTCGAGCAGGGGCACTTTCGCCGGAGTCGCCCACGCTGCTTCTTGTCCAACTCAGCAAGCTCCGGCGGATGTGTTCCCTGGCGTCTGGCACGGTGCGTGTATGAACGAAGAGCTGCGTGGCCCGCTGCCGATCGCCGAGTTCGGCTTTCCCGGCGAGCAACGTGATCGTCTGGTCGCTGCCATTCTCGCGGGGGAGAAGACGGCCACCACCGGTCTGCTGGTCGAGTGGGAGCTCGACTGCGAGCCGATCCCACGGGCCGGCGAGCGGTTCCTCGTGGTCGATTCGTCCGAGGCGCCCGTCGCGATCATCGAGGTGGAAGACGTTCGAGTGCTGCGGCTGACCGATGTGGACATCGCCGTCGCACGCGACGAGGGAGAGGGCTTCAACACCGTCGCCGAGTGGCGCCGCGCGCACGAGGCGTTCTGGAACAGCTACGCGGACGAGTTGCGCTCTCGGCTCGACGATCCTGCGTGGCGACTCGTGGACGAGACGCCCGTCGTTGTCGAGCGCTTTCGCCTGATCAACCGGCTCGACACATAGCCCACACGTCGAGGAAGCGCCGGAGGATCCGAATGTGCCCGTCTCGTCGAATTGGAGCCCCCTGATCGCCGCGGTCCGACATCGTGGTGCGTCGCAGCGCCACCGAGCGGTGCGTGCGACAGGCGCGGCGGCGCTTGGCGTGTCCCCGCGGCGCAGGGCGCGGCTGGGGCGAGCGCCGACTCGCCAATCCGGCGACCCCGGCCCCGCCCCACAATCGGTGTGGCCCGGAGGCCACCCCTCGGTCAGTGGTTCGCGAACCGCAGCGACCGGATGATCGGTGTGACCTCCCGCAGGTACGCGTCCAGGCTCGTGCCCTCGGGGCCGACCTCGATCGCGACGTTGCCGCGCCGGTAGCGCAGCAGGTAGAGACGTTCCTCGAAGCCGGGCGTGTCCATGATGACGTGGTGCAGCGAGGAGGGGCCGCGGCCGCCGACGATGAAGGGGACGTTGCCGTGGAACTCCTCGTAGGTGCAGCCCTTTCCCTTGGTGCCGGGGCGCTTGGAGATGTCCATGACGACGCCGTGCAGTCCGCCGACGGTGACGGGGCGGGGCTTGGTCACATGCAGCAGCGGGTGGCGGCGTAGCCAGCGCGTGTAGTCGGAGACGGACTGGCTGATGTCGGGGTCGGGGTACTCCTCGCACTTGTACGGGACGTTCGCGTCGCGGTAGATGCCGAGGTAGCGAAAGTCGCCGGTGCGGTAGAGCCCGAAGTTGCCGAGGAGGTCTTCGCCGTTCGTCCAGCCGGCGGGAACGGTGTAGGTGATCGCCGGCGCGAACGATTGCGTGGTGTACGTGCCTGGTGCGAGCGCCCCGAGGCAGGAGCCGCCGTGCGGGTTCGGGCACGCGGCTGTGGGCGCGGCCGCAGCGGTCGGCGTGATCGATGTGGACGCGGCGCTGCCAGACGCGGTGACGGCGAGCGCGAGCAGGAGGGTGAGAGATCGCATGGCGGGCAGGTTCCGGGCCGCGGGTATCCACCTGGGTATCCCTGCGGTATCCGGCCGATTGACGGGTCGCCGGCATGGGGGGGAGGATCGAGGAGTGGGTATCGGCCTGCTCGGTCCGCTGCGGCTGGATGACGGCAGAACGCTCGAGCCGCGCGATCGGATCGCGCTCAGCGTGCTCGCCGTGCGCCGTGGGCGGGTCGTCACCGCCGGATAAGCTGGCCGACGCGTTGTGGCGCGGGAGTCCGCCCCCGACTTGGCCGAAGCAGGTGCAGATCTGCGTCGCCCGGCTGCGCAAGACGCTCGGCGCCGTCCGCCATCGAGACGCTGCCGGGTGGGTATCAGTTGGCGCTGGACGTGGACGAGCTCGACACGGCGCGGTTCGAGCGGCTCGCCGAGCAGGGCCGGACCTTGGCGGTGACGGGTGACCCGGTGCGAGCGGCGTCCGCGTACGCGACGGGCGCTGGCGCTATGGCGCGGGCATCCGTTGGAGGAGCTCGACGGTTGGTCGCCCGGCCGCAGCGAGGCGGCGCGGCTGGAGGAGCTGCGGCGCACGCTCGAGGAGGATCTGCTCGACGCGCGCCTGGCGGCCGGTGAGCACCGGCGGGTGGCGGTCGACGCCGAGGCGCTCGTCGCCGAGGAGCCGTGGCGGGAGCGGCGCTGGGCGATCCTGGCCCTGGCGCGCTACCGCTGCGGGCGTCAGGCCGACGCCCTGAAGTCGATCCGGGTGGCCCGGCACACGCTGGTGGAGGAGCTCGGCCTGAACCTCGGTGCCGAGCTCGTCGGGCTCGAGCGCGCGATCCTGCGCCAGGACCCGGCGCTCGCCGCCCCGCCGGAGCCGGACGCCGTCAGCGAGGCCTGCCCGTACAAGGGGCTTGCGCCCTACGGCGAGAGCGACGCGGACGACTTCTTCGGGCGTGACGCCGAGGTTGCCGCCTGCCTCGAGCGCCTGCGCACGCAGCCCGCTGCTCGTCCTGGCCGGCCCGTCGGGCTGTGGAAAGTCGTCATTGCTGCGGGCGGGGCTGGCGCCGGCGCTCCGCGGCGCCGTGGTCCTCGTGCCGGGCGCCGATCCGGGGGGATCGAGGCGGGCGTGCCCGTGTTGATCGACCAGTTCGAGGAGCTCTTCGCGTTCGGGCCCCCGCCGCGATCGATCGTCGAACGGGCCCGCGCGGGCGGCCCGGTGGTGATCGCGGTCCGCAGCGACCATCTCGGCAGCTTCGCGCTCGATGCGGAGTTCAGCCGGATGGCCGAGCGGGGCCTGCACCTCGTCAGCCCGCTCTCCGGCGCTGCCCTGCGCGAGGCGATCGAGCAGCCCGCGCTGCGCGCGGGCCTGCATCTCGAGCCTGGCCTCGTCGACGCGCTGGTGCGCGACAGCGAGGGCGAGCCGGGCGCTCTGCCGCTGCTCTCGCACGCACTCGTGGAGACCTGGAAGCGACGGGACGGAAGCGTGCTCACGGTCGACGGATACCGGGAGACCGACGGCATCCGCGGCGCTGTCGCGCGGTCGGCCGATCGGCCAAGGAGGACTTCAACCGGCGAGTGTGGCGGACGACGCTGCTGACTGTCGGGCTGCTGGCCGCGCTCATCTTCGGGGTCATCGTGCTGGCCGGCGGCGACTGGATCCCCGGCGGGATCATTGTGGTGGCCAGCGTGGTCGGCTTGGCCACGCAGATCCCGATCATCGCAGGGCTCTGTCGCGGGGCCGCGCCCTCGCCCCCGCACGGCAAGCCGGCTGGCTGACCTCGGGCGGCCTGACGCTTGACCGCGGTCCCTGAGAGAACCCCCCGGTCGACGCACCGCCGCCTGGCGGCGCGAGCGTTGTTCGTGTCGCTTGGTCACCGGGAAATCGTCTGGCGAACGGCGAGTTCATCGCCCGATCCGAGCAGCGAGCTGGCCACGCTGGCTACGGCTGCGATTCTCGTGATCGTCAAGGAGGGGGCATGAGATGGCGATCCGGCGCGTCCATCTTGGTCTGCCATGACGGGAGTTCGTCGCCGGGTTCGCGCGCGTGCGCGAGGCGTCGCTGAAGTCCGAGGCCAGGTCAGGCGCGGCAAACTACGAAAGGTGTCAACGGGAACCTTCGGACGCGCGCGCTAGCGAATACGAGAATGTTCGCCCGACCAACCCGACGCCCGCGACGTCGCGACTGCGAGCACTCCCGCGAGCACTGCCGATCGGGTCATAGGCCCACTCGAAGGCGTTCAACCGTGCGATAGCCGCAGCGGGCCCGTGGGCGGCACATCGAGCCGATCAGCCGCGCACGCGTTCGCGTGTCTCGAGCCCAGTGAGCGGTAGGCGCGGCCAGTCTGCACGGTGGCCGTACCGTGTGCTGGAAGGCGTTGAAGCCGGTGACGAGGTCGAAGCTGCCGTCCGGCCATGGGAGGTACTCATCAGGCCGACGCGGAACTCGCCGGCGGGACAGGCAGGCACGCGCGCTCGATCGACCGCGTCGGCGTCGAGGCCGTGCACGGCGGCGTCCCGCGCGGCCGCCATCTCACAGAAGTCGCCGGCGCCGCAGCCGACGTCGAGCACCGCGGTGCCGGCGCCGATACCCGCGCGCGGTCGGGCGACCGCGGCCGACGCCTCCGTCACGTGGGCAGCGTCCGCTGGACCGGTTCCTCGAGCACGCCGCCCGAGAGCAGGCGATCGACCTCCGCGTCGTGCATGCCGAGCAGTTCGGCGCAGATCTCGCGCGTGTGCTCGCCGGGCTCGGGCGCGCGGCCGTCGGCGGGGTCCGGAATCCGTTGGGCGCGAAACGGCGCGTTCTCGATGGTGATCGGCGGCAGCCCGGGCTGGTGCAGCCTGCGGAAGAAGTCGCGCGCCTGCAGCTGCGGATCGTCGACGTACTCGGCGGGGCGCTGCATGAAGCCGGCCGGCACGCCGGCGGCCTGCAGGGCGGCGGTCGCCTCGCGCGGCGAGCGGTCGCGCGTCCACGTCGTCAGGCGCTCGTCCAGTTCGGCACGGCGCGCGCGGCGTCCGGACGCCGTCGCCAAGGCGTCCGCCGCCGCCCACTCCGGATCGCCGAGCGCGCGACGCAAGCGGCTCCAGTCGGCGTCGTCGCGGACCGTCACCGCGCACCACTCGTCGTCGCCGGCGCAGGGATAGACGCCCCATGGCGCGGCGTCCGGGGCCGCGTCGCCGGACGCCGCGATCGTGCCCGGGCGCAGCGACTCCTCGGCGATCAGCTCGCCGATCTGCATCAGGATCGCCTCGGCCTGGGACATCGCGACCTCGGCGCCGTTTCCCGTCCGCCGACGGGCGATCAGGGCCGCGAGCGCGGCAGTCGCAGCGATCCGGGCGGCATAGTGATCGGGATGGATCGTCGTGCTGTCGGCGAAGCCGGCCGGGTCATCGGGATGGCGCCACAGGTTGGTGAGCCCGGAGGCGCAGCGGACGAGCGGCCCGTAGCCCATCCACGCGCTCCAGGGTCCGGATGCGCCGACCGCGGAGCTGTTGACGACCACGATCCCGGGGTTGATCGCCCGCAGTTCCGGCGCGCCGAGGCCGAGCTTCTCGAGCGTGCCGGGCTTGAAGTTCGCGAGCACGACGTCGGAGCGTGCGACCAGCCGCAGGACGACGCCCACGCCCTCCGGGCTGCGCAGGTTGACGCCGAGGCTCTTGCTGCCGCGATGTCCGATCGCGAAGTGCACGGGTGAGACGCGCGCACCGTCGGGAAAGGCGCGGCTCTCGATCTTGATCACCTCGGCGCCCTGATCGCAGAACAGCCGCGCGGCCTCCGCGCCGAGGACGATCACGCCGAAGTCCAGCACGCGCAGCCCCGCAAGCGGGCGGCGAGGCGCGGCGGACGACGCGGGCTCGCCGCGGGCGGGTGCCGGCGCGGCGAGCAGCTCGGCGTCGTGCTCGCCGACCGCCGGCGCCCGTCGGGCGGGGCGCGTGCGCGCGCCGTCGATCTCCGCGAAGCCGGTCGGTGCGTCGGCCACGAGCCCCGGCGCGAGCTCGGTGCGGGCGATCGCCCCACGGGCGCGGAAGTGCTCGGCCGACAGCACGTCGGACAGCGTCAGCACCGGCGCGACCGGCACCCCGCGCGCTTGGCCCTCGCGCGTCAGCTCGTGCTTGCCGCGATCCCGGAAGTGCCGCTCGAACGCGGCATGCAGGCGATCGGCGACGAGCGCGCGGCCGCGAATCGTCTCGAGCTCGGGGTCCTGCAGCTCCTCCGGCTCACCGAGCCACGCGCGCATCGCGTGCCACTGCCGCGGAGCCAGCAGGACGACGCGCACGTGGCCGTCCCGGCAGGGGAAGATCGGGTACGGGCCGGGCGCCGGCCGGCCGCGCGTCTCTTCGTAGCCCGCGGCCTGCGCGGTGCCGACGGTGCCCATCGCCGGATCGACCACCTGCGCCGTCGCCTCGTAGAGCGAGAAATCGATGTGGTCGCCGAGCCCCGACTCCAACCGGTTCCAGTAGGCGACCAGCGCGGCCCACGCCGCCTGCATCGCCGCTGCCTGGATAGCCAGCTCGCCCGGCGGCATCAGCGGCTCGCGGCCAGGCAGCCCGGACCGGCTGAGGACGCCGCCCATCGCCAGCAGCGTCCAGTCGGTCGCCGTCCAGTCGCGGTACGGACCGGTGAGGCCGAAGTCGCTGATCGACAGCACGACGAGCCCGGGGTTGCGCGTGCGAGCCGCCTGGAGCTCCGCGGGGGCGCCGGCGGCGATCCAGATGTCGGCGCCGTCGAGGAGCCGCAGCAGGTGCTCGCGGTCGTCGATCGCGACGCCGCGCTTGCCGGCGTTGCGCAGCGCGAAGCGCAGTGGGCGCGCGCGCGACGCCGCGCCGCCAGGACCCTCGACGAGGATCACGTCGGCGCCGAGCTCGGCGAGGAAGCCTCCGCACGCATCGGCGGCCGTGTCGATCACGCGCACGCCGGCGAGCGGGGTCGGGCGCTGCGGGCTCATCCGCCGAGCACGAGCTCCGCCGCGTGGCGCAGCCGGTCCACCGGGCCGGCGACGAGGATCGTGGTGACGCGCGACTCGCGCCATACGGCCAGGTCGTGACGGATCTTGTCGACCGGCCCGATCAGCGCCAGCTGCTCGATCAGCTTCGTCGGCACGGCGGCGGCGGCCTCGTCCTTTTTGCCCTCCAGGTAGAGGTCCTGGATCTTGCTCGCCTCGGCCTCATAGCCCATCCGCACCACGACCTGGCGATGGAAGTTCATCTCGCGCGCGCCCATCCCTCCGAAGTAGAGGGCGTACATCGGGCGCAGCATATCCGCGGCGTCCTCGACGTCGTCGTGGACAATGAACGGGACCGACGGTGCGATCTCGAAGCCCTCGGGCACCCCCCCACGCCGGGCGAAGCCCGCCTCCAGCGACGGCCGATACAGCTCGCCGTCGTGATGCGGCGAGTAGTACAGCGGAAGCCAACCGTCCCCGATCTCGGCGGCCAGGGCGATGTTCTTCGGGCCTTGGGCGGCGACGTAGAGCGGGATGCGCTCGCGCAGCGGATGCAGGATCGACTTCAGCGGCTTGCCCAGTCCGGTGATCCCGTCCCGCCCGCGCGCCGGCAGCGGGTAGTGCGGCCCGCCGGAGGCGACCGGCTCGCGCCGGGCGATGACGTCGCGCACGATCGACACGTATTCGCGGGTGCGCGCGAGCGGCTTCGCGAACGGCTCGCCGTACCAGCCCTCGACGACCTGGGGTCCCGACACGCCGAGGCCGAGCATGAAGCGGCCGCCGCTCAGGTGGTCCATCGTCATCGCGGCCATCGCGGTCGCCGTCGGGCGGCGCGCGCTCATCTGCATGATCGTCGTCCCGAGCTTCACCTTGGTCGTCTGCGAGCCCCACCAGGCCAGCGGCGTCAGCGCGTCGCTTCCGTAGGTCTCCGACGACCACACCGAGTCGAACCCCAGCCGCTCGGCTTCCTTGACGCTTTCGAACACGCCCGACAACGGTTCGCGACCCGACAGCAGGCCGGTGCTGAGACCGAGCTTGAGGGTCATCGTCCCGTCCAGATCGGCTTGCGCTTCTCGGCGAAGGCCTTCGGGCCCTCGACGTAATCGCGCGAGGCGAGTAGCCGCGGGATCCGCCGCTCCCAGTCGCGCGCGAGCGCCTCGTCGACGGAGCGGCCGAACCCGTCCTGCGCCGATTCCTTCGTGAGCCGGAGCAGGAGCGGCGAGCACTCGAGGATCTCGCTCGCCCACCGCTGCGCGGCGTCCGCCAGCTCGGCGGCCGGGACGACCTCGTTGACGAACCCGAGACTGTGGCCCTCCGCGGCCGAGACGAGGCGGCCGGTCAACAGCAGGCCCATCGCATGCTTGAGCGGGATCTGGCGCGTCAGCCGGTGGATGCCGCCGGCGCCGGCGATCAGCCCGACGCGCGGCTCGGGCAGGCCGAAGCGAGCGGTGTCTGCCGCGATCACGATGTCGCACGCGAGCGCGATCTCGAACCCGCCGCCTGCCGCCACACCGTTGACCGCCGCGATCAGCGGCTTCGGGCAGTCGTAGCCGCGCGTGATCGCGGCGAAGCGCCCGCCGGGTCCGACGCGCCGCTCCCCGCTCGCCGTCGCGGCAGCGGTCGCTTTGAGGTCGTTGCCGGCGCAGAAGGCGCGATCGCCGGCGCCGGTGACGATCGCCAGCCAGGCGTCGTCGTCGGCCGCGAAGTCGTCGAAGATTTCGATCAGCTCGGCGTGCGAGTGCTGGTCGAGCGCGTTCATCCGGTCCGGTCGGTTGAGGGTCACGTACGCGACGTGGCCCTGCTTCTCGTAGATGACGTGCTCGTAGCTCATGCGCGCGGCCTGAACTTGGGAACCGCGACGTCCGCGCTGAGGCGCTCGAACGTCACCTCGAGCGGCATGCCGATCCGGAGCCGGTCGTTGTCGCATTCGACGACCTGGCTGGTCAGGCGGACACCCTCCTCGGTCTCGACGACGGCGACGTTGTACGGGATGTCGCCGGCGAACGCTTCGTCGTAGAGCTGGTGCATCAGCACGAAGCTGTAGAGCGTGGCCCTGCCGCGTGCCGGCGTCCACTCGATGTCCGCCGAGAAGCAGGAGACGCAGCGGGGGCGCGGCGGGGTGCGCAGGTAGGCGGTAGGCGTCATGAACGTCGCGCAGCGCCGGCAGCGCAGCAGCATCAGTTGCCCGCGCAGGGCGCCGTCGAAGAACGGCGCGCTGGCGGCGTCGGGCACCGGCACCGGCTTGGACGGGGCGGCGGTCGTGGTCATGCGGGCTCCGAGCCAAGGATCGCGGTCGAGTGATAGTTCAGGACCCCGCCGTTGCCGGAGACGAGCACGTGGTCGTGCTTGGCGACCTGCCGTTTCCCCGCCTGGCCGCGTGCCTGGATGACGCCTTCCGACAGCGGCGTGAAGCCCCACATGTAGTACGAGGAGAGCTGACCCCCGCCGGTGTTGCAGGGCAGCGACCCGCCGGGTCCGAGCTTGCCATCGGCGACAAAGTCGCCGCCCTCGCCCTTCTTGCAGAACCCGTAGTCCTCGAGCGTCACGAGGACGGTGTACGTGTAGCAGTCATACAGCTCGAGCACGTCGATGTCCGAGAGCTCGATCCCCGCCTGCCGCAGCGCCAGTTCGCCGGACTTCGCCGCGCCGGTGTGGACGGCGGGCTCCCGCTCCGCGCGCGCCGGATCGCCGGGCGCGCACTGCCCGAAGCCGCGCAGGTAGACCGGCGGCTGGCGCAGGCCACGCGCCCGCTCGGCGGACGTCACGATCACCGCGACCCCGCCATTCGAGACCAGGCAGCAGTCGTACAGATGCAGCGGCTCCACGACCCAGCGAGAGGCGTGATAGTCGTCCAGGCTCATCGGCCTGTGCATCTGCGCGCGCGGGTTCATGAGCGCCCACTCGCGCTGACCGACCGCGATCGTCCCGAGCTGGTCGTGCGTGGTCCCGAACAGATGCATGTGGCGCCGCAGCGCGAGCGCGTACATGGTGTTGGCAGGCCCGTAGTCGCCGTAGGCGAATCGCAGCCCGGCGAAGCCCGGCTCGACCGGAGGCTTGCCGCCGTAGATGGACCGCGACATCGCCTCGCCCTCGCGCAGCGGCGCGTCGGCGTACAGACAGGCGACGACGTTCGCCTGGCCGCTCGCGATCGCGTGCGCGGCGTACTGGAGCATCGTCGCCGCCGTCGACCCGAACGCGCTCATGACGTTCACGAGCGTGAGATCGAGCAGGCCGAGAGAGAACTGCAGCGTCGGCAGCATGTCCGGAGCGTGGTTGCCGTTGATCAGCAGGCCGTCGACGTCCTGCGCCTCCAAACCGGCGTCATCGAGCGCCAGCGCGAGCGCGTCGGCCGCGAAATCGGACGCGGTGCGGCCGTACACCTTCCCCATCTCGGTGATGCCGAGCCCGGCGATCGCCGCGGTCGCTGCCATGAACTGACTATACGCAATGTCTAGTGACGAGTCAACTCGTCAAGCCAAAGGCGGAGAGCCACAGGTCGGTCAGCGTGCCGATCGCTCGCGCCCGTTCGAACTCAACGCCGTCGACGACCCAGAGCTCCAAGAAGCGGTCCATCTGCGCGAGCAGCAGCGCAGCGCGGATCCGCGCCTCCTCTTCGTCGCCCCCGTACCAGCGCCGGATCGACTCGGCAATCACCGCCATGCTCTCCCGCTGGTTCGCGAGCCGGACGTCGGCGACCCCACGCTCGACGGCGGCGGCCTGCCCCAGGGCGGCGACGGTCGCGCGATTGGTCTGGTAATGCCCCGCCATGGCGTCGAGCCAGTCGTACAGCTCCTTGCGCGACAATCGCTCCCCCGAGGTCAGCTCGCGGTACAGCTCCCGCCAGCGCCGGCCCAGCGTCTGCGCCATCACCAGCACCACGTCCGACTTGCTCTTGAAGTGCAGGTAGAACGTCGCGCGGCTCGCGTTGGCCTCCGCGACGATGTCGTCGATCGTCGTCGCGGCGTAGCCCTTGCGCTCGAACGCGGCGAGCGCGCCGTCGATCAGGCGTCGGCGTGTCAGCCGCTTCTGCTCGTCGCGGAGCGTCAAACCGTTGCCCATCGGTGAGACCACCATACACCAACTAGACGATGCGTCTTGTCAGTTGATAGCGTGTCGTGCGAATGAGGATCACGGCCGCCCTCTCGCGCCGCGCCGATGCGCCCTTCGAGCTCGCCGAGGTGGAGCTCGAGGACCCGCGCGCCGACGAGGTGCTCGTCGAGATCCGCGCCGCGGGGATCTGCCACACCGACCTGACGATGAAGGCGGCGTGGCCGCCGGCGCTGTCGCCGATCGTGCTCGGCCATGAGGGCGCGGGAGTCGTCGCTGCCGTGGGCGCGGGAGTGACGAGCGTGCAGCCTGGCGACCGCGTGCTGCTCAGCTATCGCAGCTGCGGCGGCTGCCCGCAGTGCACGGCGGGCCACCCCACGTATTGCCGTGACTTCCGGGCGCTGAACGCGACCGGCGCGCGCCCGGACGGCTCGACGACCATGCGCCATGACGGCGCCCCGGTGTACGGGTCGTTCTTCGGCCAGTCGAGCTTCGCATCGCATGCACTGGCGCACGCCTCCAACGTGGTCGTGGTCGGCGCGGACGTCGACTTCGGCGTCGCCGCACCGCTGGGCTGCGCCGTCCAGACCGGCGCCGGCGCTGTGCTCAACGTACTCCGCCCCGGACCGGGCGCGTCGCTGGCGGTGTTCGGGACCGGCGGCGTCGGGCTGTCGGCGTTGATGGCCGGCGTCTCGGCCGGCGTAGGTACGATCGTGGCCGTCGACCCGGTTGGTGAGCGCCGGCAGCTGGCAGCCGAGCTCGGGGCGACGGCGGTGTTGGACCCGGGGAGCGACGACGTCGCCGACGCAATCCGGCAGTTGACGGACGGTGGAGCCACGCACGCCCTCGACACCACGGCGCGCGGCCCCGTCATCAACCAGGCGATCGAGGCGCTGGCGCCGCTGGGCACGCTCGCGCTGGTCGGCGTCGGCGTCCCCGAGGTGACGATCGACGTCCAGAAGCTGATCGGCCGCGGCGGGACACTGCGCGGCGTGATCGAGGGCGACGCTGTGCCGCAAACGTTCATCCCGCTGCTGCTCGAGTTGCACGCCGCCGGCCGGCTACCGCTCGAGCGGATGATCCGGACCTACGCGTTCGAGGAGATCGCCGCCGCCGCCGACGACGCGGCGGCCGGATCGGCGATCAAGCCCGTGCTCCTGCTCTGAGGCTCGGCACGGTGCCTGCGCACGCTTCGCCCCGATGCGAGCGCCCGAGCGCAGGTCCGCGGCGCGTCCGCCTTGGACGAGGAGCAGGCGCCCGGCGGCGCGCGATCGGACGCCGTGCCGCTCCTGGATCCCTGAAAAGGGCTGCGACGCGCGGACTGTTCCTGTCCATCCTTTGAGCGACGAGACGACGGCCGGCGGGTCAACGGCCAGCACTTCGCATTCGCCTAAAGGCGCGGCGGCGGAACCATGCGCCGACGTCCGAGGCAGTGTCCAGATCGGGGCGGCGACCACGATGCCGCGTCGCCGCGTCGGGCGCTCGGTTTCGTGCATTGGATGGCGGCGCGGTCCGGAGCACCCGTATTGCGAGCGAGCGTCCCGCGCGTGACCCGAGAGCCCTCCGGCCCATCGGGTCGCGATTAGACTCGCGTTCGAGGAACAGCCCGCGAGGAGAGAGGACGTGACGCGTGGCCATTGACTTCACCCTGAGCGATAGCCAGCAGGAGTTGCAGAGGAACGCGCAGGCGTTTGCCGAGGGAGTGCTCCGACCGATTGTCGACAGGATCGACCGGGCCGTCGACGGATGGGAGTCGTTTCTGGCCGGCCGAGACGCCTACCGCGAGATGGGTCGTGCCGGGTTTACGAAGTCGTTCATCCCGGTCCAGTACGGCGGAGCGGGCTTTTCGATGCTTGACTTCGCGATCGCTGCCGAGGAGCTCACGCGCGTTGACGTCAACGTGCCGACGACGCTGTTGGGTTCCGGGCTCGGGCTGCAGCCGGTGATCCAATACGGCACTGCGGAGCAGAAGGAGCGCTTTCTGCGGCCGTTCGCCGATGATCCGGAAGGTGATCTTCTCGCCTCCTACGCCTTCACCGACGTGGGCGGGGGCGCGAATTTCGACTCACCTGACCCCGCTGGGGGGATCCAGACGATCGCGCGCCGTGACGGTGAGGAGTGGGTGATCACCGGCGAGAAGCACTACACGACCAACGGCACCGGGTGGGACAAGACCGGGTGCCAGCTGTACACCGTCGTGTGCCGCACCGATCCAGACGCGGGCGCCGACGACGCGCTCGCCGTGATCGCCGTGCCGGGAGCGATCCCGGGCATCACCGTGGTCGACGTCTACGACAAGCTCGGCCACCGGGGCGTGGTGACCCCGCGCGTGCACTTCGAGGAGGTCCGCGTCCCCGCTGACAACCTGATCGGCACGCCGGGCGCGCAGGGCAAACGGATCGTCGCCGGCGCTTTTAGCTGGACGGCGGCACTGATCGGAGCGGCCTGCGTTGGGACCATGCGCGCGGCGTTCGAGTACGCCCTGGACTTCGCCCGGACCGAGAAGCGACTCGGCACCGAACCCATCATCGAGCACCAGAACGTCGGCTTCATGCTCGCGGACATCAAGATGCGCATCGAGGCCTGCCGCTACCTGACTTGGAAGGCCTGCCATGACTTCGAGCGCACCGCGGGGCGTGCCCAGGAGCTGGCGATCATGACGAAGGTCTACTGCTCGGAAACGGCCGTCAGCACGATCTTTGACTGCATGCGCCTGGTGGGCATTAGCAGCTACACCAAGGCCTTCGCTCCACTCGAGCGGATCATGCGCGACGCGATGGTGTTCCCGCTCTACGACGGCGGCAACCAGGGCGTGCGGCGTCGCCAGCTGCACGAGATGTTCCGTCAGCCCGGCTATGACTCGATGCTCGCCGCGCGCGGCGACGTACCCCCTTGGGAACAGTGAGACCGATCCGAGCGTCACGCCGCGCACATCACCCAGCCCTAACTGCCAGGCAAAAGCGTCGAGTTTGTGTGGAAACTCGAGGCTTTGCCGAGTAGCGAGCCTCGACCCGACGCCGACGGGGTGCAATCCGGGTGCAAATTGAGCGCAACTCAGAGCACTGAGCAGCGCTCTACAGCACTGAATCGCACCTGAGAGAACTGGATCGCTCCGGCTGGGGGCCGGGCGGTCGCAGGTTCAATCCTGTCTCCCCGACTCAAATCCCCCTGCAAACATTGTTGTTCTTGGAAGCGGCGCATCGGCTCCGCGGGGTGCAAATCGCCTCACGGGGTGCAAATTTTTCAAAGAAGCGAGTTCCGGAGTCTCGCGGCAGCGCGTCGATTGCGATGTGTTGATTGCACCCGGTCCATTCGCACGCGTTCGACCGGTCGATTTGGTTGGTTTCGGTCGGCCATACCCAGTAGGCGAGTGGCGTGTTAGCCGAGCGCCGCATGGTCCTGGGGGCGGCGCGGGCGTAGGTGCGCTCGCTCTGGGGGTAGTTCTTGGTGGCTCGCCGGCCTCGGCTACGGGTCGTCGGTGGTCAGGCGCTGCGACTCGGTCGTCGGAGCCCGACGGATGGGCGACGCGAGTGCTCGCGTCCGCGCCTAGGTGCAGTACCTGACAAAGTAGTACGTAGTACGTACTATTTGGTACGTGACTCGTACTAATGATGCGCTCAGCTCCGCCGACAACGTGGGGTTCTTGCTGGCGCAGGCCTCGCAGCGCTTCAACGCGTTGCTCGTCGAGCGCTTTGCGGAGCGCGGATTTCCGGAAGTGCGGGCGTCATATGGCTCGGTGCTGGTTCCGTTGTTCGAGCGTGACGGGCTGCGGCTCGGCGAGCTCGCAGCCGCGTCGCGGCTGTCCAAGCAGGCGATGACCGGGCTGGTCCAGCGCTGCGAGGCGGACGGCTTGGTCGAGCGCGAGCGCGACCCGGTCGACGGCCGTGCGTTCGCGATCCGGTGGAGCGCCCGCGGGCGCGAGTTCCGCGGGGTCGCCCACGAGGTGCTGGCCGAGCTCGACGCGCTCTTGGCCGAGTCGCTCGGGCCACGCAATCGCGATGCGCTCGTTCGGGCGCTGAAAGGAGTGGTGCAGCTATGAGAAGCGAGACCGTCACGACCGTCGTCGAGGCGCCGCGGCACGAGGTGTTCGCGTTGCTGTCGGACATCGAGCGGTTGCCAGAATGGGCGACGGAGTTCGCGCGCGAACTGCGCCGGGACGGCGACGACTACAAGGTCGTCAACGGGCTCGGCGAGTTCTACTTCTCGATTGCTGCCGACGAGGACAGTGGCGTGATCGACATGTTCGCCGGGCCGACCAAGGACGCGATGGCGGTGTTTGCGACGCGGGCCGTCGGGCTTCCGGACGGCCGGACCGCGTACAGCCTCACGATGTTCCAGGCGCCCGGCATGCCCGATGAGCTGTTCGAGGCGCAACACGCGTCATTGCAGCGCGAGTTCGCGAACATCGAGCGCCTGCTCGACGCGTAGTTCTTACGGTCTGATGAACGGCGCGCCGGGGCGGTGTCTCCGGCGCGTCGGTTGGTCGTAGGTTAAGCGGCGTGAGACGCCTGGTCGTTCCGCTGCTCGCGGTCGTCGCTGTCGTCGCCGCCCTCGTGCTCACCACCGGCCGCGGAGGCTCGACGGGCGGTGAGGCGCCGGGGCCGCAGGTGCCGGCGTTGGAGATCGCGCGGCTCGACGGATCGGGCGACTTCGCGCTGGCCGAGCTAGAGTCGGCGAAGACGCCGACGCTGCTGTGGTTCTGGGCGCCATGGTGTCCGATCTGCAGCGCGGAAGCGCCGGAGATCGAGCGCTTGGCGGCAGAGGCGGGTGATGAGCTCGCGGTGGTTGCGATCGGTGGCCGCGACGACGCGTCAAACGGCCCGGCGTTCGTAGAGCGGCACGGGCTGCGCTCTCCGATGGTGTTGTTCGACGAGTCGATGGCGGTATGGAGCGCGTATCGCATTCCGGGTCAGCCCGGGGCGGTGTTGCTCGATCGCAAGGGGCGCGAGCGGGAACGGTGGATCGGCGCGTTCGACACGCACTTGGCGCTGGAGGCGGCGCGCTCGCTGTAAGGCGCTCATGCACGCGCTGGTGCCGGTAAGGCGCGAGTGACCTCCTCGGCGACCAGCTCGGGTGCGTCGAGTTGGATGGCGTGGCCGCTGCCAGTCGCAGCCACGAGGCGTGCATGCGGGATCAGAGCGGATAGCCGACGTGCCGCGGCGCCGAACACCGAGTCGCTCTCGGTGCCGTAGACGATCGTGACCGGCATTGTCAGCGCTGCGATGGCCCGGCGAGCGAGGTGTTCCCCGGTCCCGAACGCGAGTTCGGCGACGATTGCCGGAGCCGCCCGCTGCAGCGCATCGCGATCGAGGCGGCCGAGGTCGCTGGTGCCGTCGCGGCGAGCGAGCGCCCAGCGTAGGAAGCGCTCGGCGCCGTCCTGCGCTCGGCCGCGCTTGCCGAGCACGGTCGCGCCGGCGATCGCGCGCACCATCGCCGGCCGCGGGCGCCGCTTGGCCCGGAACGGCGGTTCGAGCAACACGAGCGCGGCGACTCGCTCGGGGTACCGGCAGGCGAGCTCGAGCGCGATCACGCCGCCGATGCTCCAGCCAACGATGACCGCCGGCGTCGGACCGATCCGCTCCGCGGCGTCGCTGGCGTGCTGGCTCAGGTCGCTCGCTAGCGGGCCGCCGTCGAAGCCTCGGCGGTTGTCCGCGACGACGTCGTAGGCCACGAGGCGCTCCGGTAGGTCGCCCCAGACGGCGGGTGCGCTGCCGTGGATCAACAGCGCGGTGGCGGATTCCATCCCGATGCTCCTTGTTGGAGTAACCGACGGATTTCCGAGAATACTCCTGCTTGGAGTATCGTCAAGGACATGAGACGCACGGCCACGACCGCGAACGCGATCCTCGGGCTGCTGGCGCTGCGACCGGAGTGGTCTACATGGGACTTGACGCGCGAGATGCGCCGGAACCTGCGGTTCTTCTGGCCGAGGGCGGAGAGCCGCGTCTATGCCGAGCTCGGTCGCCTGCGCGACGCGGGGCTGGCGGAGGCCCGGCACGAGCACACCGGCCGCCGGCAGCGGACCATCTGGGCGATCACCGGCACCGGCCGCGAGCGGCTGGCCGAATGGCTCGCAACCTCGCCGCGCAGCGCGTACGTCGAAAGCGAGCCGGTCCTGCGGCTGCTGCTCGGCAACCTCGGCGACGAATCCCAGCTGCGCTCCGCGGTCGCGCGAATTCGGGCGGACGCGCTCGAGCTCGCTGAAGTAGCGGAAGGCATCGCCGAGGCATACCGCTCCGGAATCGCCCCGTTCCAGCAGCACATCGCCAACCGCGCGCTCGTCTTCACCTACCTCACCGGCCAGGCGGCCGCGATGCTCGAATGGGCCGACGCCACTAACGCCTATCTCGATGCGCCACCCGGCGAGACAGCCGCGCTGGAGGCGATCGAAGGCGCTCGCAGCGCGCTCCACCGAGCGCGCGCGTGAACCGTAAGCCGGTGTAAGGACCGCAGGCGCATCGTGAGGATGCGAGCTTCTCGAGGGCCAGATCCGCCTCCAGAACGCCCGCCCGCGGCCTACGGTTTGGAAGCGCTGCGTGACGGGCTGCCGCTTCCGGCGGCGACGGCATCGACCCAGCGCGACAGCCTGCGGCCTTCACGGCTCATGAGCTTCGGATCGTGCAGCGTGTTTGTCAACAGTGCCGCCCCGTGGTACGCGGCCAGGAGCGCCACGGCGAGTTCTTCCGCGTCGTCGCGGCCGAGCAGTTGAAACTGCTCGGTTGCCCACGCGATCGGCAGGCGGACGAGCTCTGCCGGCGCGCCGGTGAAGCCGCGCTCGCGCTTGCCCAGCTCGGAACACAGGCCGCCGAGCGGGCATCCGTACTCGGCCAGTAGTTCGCGCTGTCCCACCAGCGTCCGGATGAAGGCTTTCAGCCTCGCTTGCGGACTGCGATGGCGCTCGAGCGACGCGAGCATGGCCTGAATAGCTTCTGCGTGGCGCTGGACCGCCGCGGCGACGAGCTCGTCCTTCGTCTTGAAGTAGTAGAAGACGTTGCCCACCGGGACGTCGGCGTGCTGCGCGATGTCGGCCAGCGTCGTGCCCTCGACGCCCTGCCGGTGGAACACCTCGCGTGCCGCCTCGACCAGGCGCTCGGACTTGCCGGGGGCTTGCCGCCGCGTCGATGACTTAGTCATTCGACTAACACACTCTAGTGCTCTCGTGATACGGTCGGCTGCCGCTTGGCGGCAGGCCGCGGCGCTCGCCTCCGCCGGCGGCGACCCGAGCGTCCCGCTGCGAGAGGCCCACGCGGTGGCGGCGCGGATCGGGGCCCGACCGCTGCTGCGGGAGCTGGAACTGCTTGCCGAGCGCGTCTAGGGGTGAGGGAGATACCCCTGGGGTGGCTATCGCCGGGGCGCGTCGCCCAAGAGGCTTGCGCGCATGAGCACTCTCGAACATTCGGTCCGGCGAATCGCGGCGGTGAGCGCGATGGCTCTCTTCGTGCCCGTCGCGCCCGCCACGGCCGCGACGGTCGTCCGCGTGGTCGACGGCGACACCGTGAAGGTCCGCGACGATGGAAAGCTGCGCACGATCGACCTGGCCGGCGTGAACGCGCCTGAGCGAGAGGCGTGCGCGAGCACCGAGGCGCGCCAAGGGCTCGCACGTCTGCTGCCCGCCGGCGCGCGCGTGCGGCTGCAGCGGGACGCCGATGCGCCCGCCGGTGCGCGCTACGTCTTCCGTGGCGGCCGGCTCGTCAACGCCGCCGTGCTGCGGCGCGGTCTGGCCCGTACCGGGAACACCGGCGAGCTGAGTAGGCGAGCCGGGCTGGAGGCCGCCGCGCAGGATGCGCAGCAGCAGCGCAAGGGAATCTGGGAGTCCTGCGAGCCGTCGCCGCCGCAGTCGCCGTCACCTTCTCCCCAGCCGCCGTCGGGCGGGCCGGAGGCGGTCACGCGCGCTCGCGCCGACCTCGCCGGTCGCATGTTCATCAAGATCACGAGCACGAGCATCCTCAACTCGTCGGAGGCTCGGCTGCACCTCTGCCGGGACGGCTACGCCGTCCTGGACACCTCGTGGAGCAACGACGCGAGCGGCGCGTCGGGAGTGAGCCGCACAGAGGGCTCGTGGGAGGTCGTGAGCGCCGAGTACACGGCGACGACCGCGACCGCGCGCGTTCGCCTCTTCAACGGCGACGGGGAGACGTTCCGAACCTTCTTCGCACAGGGCCAGCGCGTGTCGATCGACAACGTCGATCAGACCCAGGTCGCCTCGAGCGACCTGTGCGCGGTCCGCCCGGGCGGCTGAGCGCCGATGCTGGCCGCGCTCGGAGCTGCGCTGCTCGTCGCCGGCGCCCCGACCGTCGTCCGCGTCGTCGACGGTGACACGCTGCAGGTGCGCACGAACGCCACGGTGCGCACGGTGCACCTGGCAGGCGTGGATGCGGCGGACCGCGGGGCGTGCGGGAGCGATGCGGCTCGCCATGCGCTGGCCCGGCTGCTGCCACGCGGCGCACGCGTGCGGCTGCAACGCGATGCCGCGGCACCCGGCGCGCGCTACGTCTATCGCCGCGGCCAGCTTGTCAACGCGGCGCTGCTGCGCGACGGCGCCGCCAAGCCCGGCGACACCGGTGGGCTCCGCAAGCGCCCGGCGCTGCTGGCCGCGGCGCGCGAGGCCGAGCAGCAGCGGCGAGGGGTCTGGACGGCGTGCGCGCCGCCCCCTTCGTCGGCACCGGACCCTGCGGGCGGCGGGCAGGAGGCGATCCCGCGCGCGCGGGCCGAGCTCGCCGACCGGATGTTCGTCCTCAAGGTCGGCACCAGTCTGTGGGACCGCAGCGAGCGCCGGCTGCACCTCTGCCAAGACGGGTTCGCCGGCGACTACTGGAGCTGGGTCTTCCACAGCAACACCGGGTCAGGCGGCACGGAGGGCTCCTGGGAGGTCGTCAGCGCGGCGTCGACGACCGCCCGCGTCCGCCTGTTCAACACCGAGGGCGAGACATTTCGCACGTTCTCCGTCGACGGAGGGCGCGTGTCGATCGACGGCATCGCCATGACCGAGGTCGCTGCCAGCGACGTGTGCGCCATCCGCCGGTCAGCGGCGGGCAGCACCGTCGTCACGCCTCGCGGCTAAGTCCCCAACCCCCGCGGTGTGCGCGGGTCGGATCGAACCTGCGACCGCCTTTTCGTCTCGGGCCGCTTAGGCGCAGACGATTCCAAACACCGCCGCAGCAAAGTGGACCTGGTCCCGCGTCGCCCCCACGAACGCCAGTTGACCGGTGGCGCCCGCGAGCGCTCCGGTGCCGCTCGCGACCGTCCCGTGCTCGGTGAACGTGCCGTTGGGGTTTGAGCTGCCGCTGTCGTGGAGCGTCAGTGTGCCCTTCGCGGTCGTGATCGTCAGCACCGACGTGTAATCCAGGCCGCCGTCGGCGCGCGGCGTGGCGCTGGTGAACTGAGCCTGCGTGGAGCCTTTCAAGAAGCCGGTCAGGATCTTCCCGGTGGTGGTGCCCTGCGGGGTGATCTCGCTCGTCTGGGCGGTCACGATCGGATGGCAGGACCGGGCGGTGGCGTGCGCTTGCGCGGGGGAGGCGAGCAGCGCGGGCGCGGCGAGCGCGAGCAGGACGAGGCGGCGCATGTGCCGACGCTACCCCGGCCGCGGGACGAAACGCAAGCCCGTGAGCCCGGCCGTGGGACGTGAGGTGGTCGCGAGGCGCTAATGGACTAGGGAAACCCCCGGCGCGAGAAATGCTCGAGAGGCGAAAGAGTGAGTTCTCACTTTCGACCTGGACATCCCGTATCGGGGGCAGGGACATGAAGAGTTGCGCGCTGGGGCTGGCCTGCGTTGTGATCGCGGCCGGCGGTATGCCGGCCCTGGCCTCGGGTGCTAGCCCGCGACCGAGCGACGCGACCGCCGATGTGAGGAACTCGCTGGCGTTTGGGCTTCCGGCGTCTGGCCTCTCTCGCGCGTTCCCGGCGGTGGCGGCGCCGGGCGACCTCGACGCCTCGTTCAGCGGCGACGGCAAACTGACCACGGACTTCGGTGGTGGCTCAGACCTCGCGGCGGCCGTGGCCGTACAGGCCGACGGCAAGATCGTGGTCGCCGGAACCTCCGACGGCAACTTCGCGCTGGCTCGGTACGGCGTCGACGGCGCGCTTGACCCCTCGTTCTCAGGCGATGGCCTGGTGACGACGGACATCGGTGGCACGGACGACGGGCAAGGCGTGGCCATCCAGCCCGACGGCAAGATCGTGGTCGCGGGCGGTTCGGAGGAGAACTTCGCGCTGGCCCGTTACACCACCGGCGGCGCGCTCGACCCGTCGTTCAGCGGCGATGGTGTGCAGACGACCGACTTCGGCCGCGAAGACCGCGCTACCGCGGTGGCGCTCCAGGCCGACGGCCGGATCGTGGTCGGGGGGCTCGCCGGCGACGATTTCGCGCTGGCTCGCTACGACGCTGCCGGCGTGCTCGACGCGTCGTTCAGCGGCAATGGCCGGGTGATCACCGACTTCGGTGGGATCGACTCCGGACACGACGTGGCGATCGGCGCCGACGGCAGGATTGTCCTCATGGGCACGCACGCGTCCTACGCGGCGGACTTCGCCGTGGCCGTCTACACCGCCAGCGGTGCGCTCGATCCGACCTTCAATGGCATCGGCCGGGTGACTACTCACTTCGGCCGCAGCTTCTCCACCTACGACAGCGGCGAAGGCGTCGCGATCCAGGCCGACGGCCGCATCGTCGTCGTGGGCTACGGCGCAGAGTCAAACCAGTTCGGTGGCTATTACACGAGGGACCTTCAGCTCGCCCGGTACGAGACCAACGGCGCGCTCGATCGCTCGTTCAGCGACGACGGCAGGATGGAAACCAGCTGGTATGCGGACTCGTTGGGCTATGGCGTGGCGCTTGAGAGCAACGGCAGGATCGTGACCTTCGGGCAGGCTGGGAGCGCACTCGCGCTCGCCCGCCTCAACACCGACGGCACGATCGACGCCACGTTCTCCGACAACGGCAAGGTGACGACCGAGGCCGCGCTCCCCGTCCACAACGAGTCCGGTGTCGACGGCGTCGTGCAGGCCGACGGCAAGCTGGTGGTCGTAGGGACCAACTCCGCCGGCGACTTCACGATCGCGCGCTTCCACGGCGACCCGCCGGATCCCAACCCGCCGGGTCCAACCACACCGGACACGCAGATCACCGGAGGTCCGTCTGGGCCGACGAACGTGACCGCGCCGTCGTACAGGTTCACGGCGACGCTTTCGGGCTCGACGTTCGAGTGCAAGCTCGACGGGCCGGGCGCGACGACGGGCACGTACACGAGTTGCGCGTCGCCGAAGGCGTACGGGCCGCTCACGGACGGCCGGTACACGTTCTCGGTTCGCGCGACACGCTCCGGCATCACCGACCCGACCCCGGCGACGCGGCCGTTCACCGTCGATACGGTGGCGCCGGGGCTGGTCTACGACGCTGTCCCGCCAATCACTTCGAGCAACCCGTGGGCGCAGCTGTGGTTCCACTCGACCGAGCCGGACTCGACGTTCATTTGTGAGCTCGGGTTCACTCAGACTCCGACCTTCGACATGGGGCCGTGCGTCTCCCCGAAGGTCTACCCGTTTGGCCCTAGCTGGGAGTCCTACGCCTGGGTCTTCGCGACCGACGCGGCGGGCAACGAGTCGGCATTCGCGTCTCCTCCCCCCTGGGCGGTTGATCACGACCCGCCGATTCCAACGATCTTGAGCGGTCCGTCGGGACCGACGAGCGCCACCACCGCATCGTTCGCGTTCGATTCGAACGAGGACGGGACGTTCGAGTGCAAGCTCGACGGTCCCGGCACCGCGACGGGCACCTACTCGAGTTGCTCGTCGCCGAAGACGTACAGCGGGCTCGGTGCCGGCTCGTACACCTTCTCGACGCGTGCGATCGATCTGGCGGAGAACGTCTCGTCGCCGGCGACGCGATCGTTCACGGTCAATCCCACCGCGACGCCGACGCCGACGCCGACGCCGACGGCCTCGCCGTCGCCGTCGCCGAGTCCCACGCCGTCGCCCTCGCCGAGCCCGGCGCCGTCTCCGGGCCCGGGTTGTGCGGTGAGCAATGGCGTCGATGTGCAGATCCCGGATCTCGCGACGGTGGAGTCGCCGATCGTCGTCTCGGGCTGCGCGGGTAGCGCGTCAGCGAGCGCGACGGTCGAGGTGCACATCGTGCACACGTATATCGGTGACCTGATCGTCACCCTGATCGCCCCCGACGGCAGCGACTACGTGCTGCATAACCGTGCCGGAGGCAGCATCGACAACATCGACCAGACCTACGCCGTCAACCTGTCGTCCGAGCCGGCCAACGGCACGTGGAGGCTGCGCGTCCAGGATGCCGCGGGCGCTGACATCGGCAGGATCGACTCCTGGACCATCAACCTCGGCGCGGGGCCGACCCCCACGCCGAGTCCGACGCCGTCGCCGAGTCCGTCGCCGTCGCCGAGTCCGTCGCCGAGTCCGTCGCCGTCGCCGAGCCCGTCGCCGTCGCCGAGCCCGTCGCCGTCGCCGTCGCCGAGTCCGTCGCCGTCGCCGAGTCCGTCGCCGTCGCCGTCGCCGGGTTGTGCGGTGAGTAATGGCGTCGATGTGCAGATCCCGGATCTGTCGACGGTGGAGTCGTCGATCGTCGTCTCGGGCTGTGCGGGTGGCGCGTCAGCGACCGCCACGGTTGAGGTGCACATCGTGCACACGTATATCGGTGACCTGATCGTCACCCTGATCGCCCCGGACGGCAGCGGCTACGTGCTGCATAACCGTGCCGGTGGCAGCGTCGACAACCTCGACCAGACCTACACCGTCAACTTGTCGTCCGAGCCGGCCAACGGCACCTGGAAGCTGCGCGTTCAGGACGCCGCGGGCGCCGACATCGGCCGCATCGACTCCTGGACGATCAACCTCGGCGCGGGGCCGACGCCGACGCCCAGCCCGACTCCGACTCCCACGCCGTCGCCGTCGGCGAGCCCGTCACCGTCACCGACGGCCTCGCCGTCGCCGTCGCCGTCGCCGAGCGCGACGCCGTCGCCGTCGCCGTCGCCGAGTCCGGGTTGCGCGGTGAGTAATGGCGTCGATGTGCAGATCCCGGATCTCGTCGACGGTGGAGTCGCCGATCGTCGTCTCGGGCTGCGCGGGTAGCGCGTCAGCGACCGCCCGGGTTGAGGTGCACATCGTGCACACGTATATCGGTGACCTGATCGTCACCCTGATCGCCCCGGACGGCAGCGGCTACGTGTTGCACAACCGTGCCGGTGGCAGCGTCGACAACCTCGACCAGAGCTACACCGTCAATCTGTCGTCCGAGCCGGCCAACGGCACCTGGAAGCTGCGTGTCCAGGACGCCGCGGGCGCTGACATCGGCCGGATCGACTCCTGGGCCATCAACCTCTAGCCAGGACCCGCAACACCGGGTTCCGCGCATCCCGGACCGGGTGCGCGGAACACGCTGCGCCTCCTCGGACGGGAGGCGCCGGCGGATGATCACCACAGCCGTGCGGTCTGCCCTAGAGTCGGACGTGGGTTAGCCACGAGAGGGGGAGCCGTGTCGTCGGGCGAGTATCTCGAGCGTCTCTTCGGCCTTGCCGGCAAGCGTGCGGTGGTGACGGGCGGGACCAGTGGAATCGGCCGAGCCGCGTGTCTCGCTCTCGCTCGTTCCGGCGCGGAGGTGATCGTGGGAGGGCGCGACACTTCTCGCGCGACGGAGGTGGTCGGGGAGATCACGGCCGCGGGCGGGAGTGCGTCGTATGTCGGTGGCGAGCTCGGATCGCGCGCGGGCGTCGAGTCCTTCGCGGAACGGGTCCTGGGTGAGGATGGACCGGTCGACATTCTCGTCAACTCCGCGGGTGTCTTCGAACGAGCGCCGGCGGAGGGGACGAGCGCGGAGATCTGGGATCGCGCGCTTCAGGTCAACGTCACTGCGATGTTCGAGTTGTGCCGGGCGTTTGGCGGCGGGATGCTCGAGCGCCGCCGGGGCAAGATCATCAATATCGCGTCGACTGATGGCATCGTGGGCGTGCCGGAGCAGGCGGCCTACTGCGCCAGCAAGGGCGCAGTCGTTCAGCTGACGAGGACGCTGGGTGCGGAGTGGATTCAGCGCGGCGTCCACGTCAACGCCATCGGCCCGTGTGACTTCGACACGCCGATGATCGCCGATGCCCTGGCTGACCCTGCGTATGAGTCGTGGATCCACGATGCCATCCCGGCGGGGCGCATCGGACGACCGGAGGACATCGCAGGCGCCGTCGTCTACCTGGCGTCCGCCGCCTCCGATCTCGTTGTCGGCCACGTCCTCATGGTCGACGGCGGACGCACCGTGATCTGAACCCGGGGTCGAGGCGCGTGCGGCAGTCCGGTCTGCCGAGCGGGCGAGGGCCCGATGGCGCCCGAGCACCGCCGCATCTGGAGAATCGTCACCGCTCTCGAGCGCAAACTCGACGAGTTTCCCGGGGATGAGGACCTGGCCGGGGGCGAGACATGGCTATGACGGGCCCGTGCAATCTCGAAGTCCAGACGGGGTCCAATCCGGGTCCAAATTGAGAGTGTCTCCCCGACTCGCCGGAGGCCCTGCTAGAAGCGGACCGTCCGAGCCGCGGGCGGGGCGCAGCACGTCCGGCTGGCTCGCGCTTGGTGCTAGCGGGTCAGGAACTCGTGCAGCGCCGCGTAGGTCTCGTCCGGTGCTTCCTCGGGCAGGTGGTGCCCGCAGGGGAGCGCGGCGCCGCGCAGGTCGGTCGCCCACGTCTCCCAGATCGGGAGCGGGTCGAAGCGTCCGAGCGGCCCGTTCACGCCCCACAGCACGAGCACCGGGCAGTCGATCCGGCGCGTGCCGCGATCGGTCTTGTCCATCTCGAAGTCGATCGTCGCGCCCGCGCGGTAGTCCTCGCAGAGCGCGTGGATCACGCGTGGGTCGCGCAGGCAGCGCTCGTATTCGGCGAGCGCGTCCGGCGCGACAAGATCGCGCCGCGTGCCGAAGTAGAAGCCCTCGGGGTCGGCGGCGAGCAGGCGCTCCGGCAGGTCGAAGGGCTGGGCGAGGAAGAACCAGTGCCAGGCGCCGAGTGCCATCCGCATGTCCGTGCGCTCGTACATGTCGACGGTGGGGATCACGTCGAGGACCGCCAGGCGCTCGACGCGTTCGGGGTGGTCGAGTGCCATCCGGTAGGCGCAGCGGGCGCCGCGGTCGTGCCCGGCGACGGCGAAGCGCTCGTAGCCCAACTGGGCCATGACCGCCACCTGGTCGCGCGCCATCGCGCGCTTGGAGTACGGCTCGTGGTCCTCCGCCGTCGCCGGCTTGGAGCTGTCGCCGTAGCCGCGCAGGTCCGTCGCGACGACGGTGAAGTCGCGCGCGAGCCGCGGCGCGACGAGGTGCCACATCGCGTGCGTCTGAGGGTAGCCGTGCAGGAGCAGCAGCGGTGGTCCGCTGCCGCCGTGGCGGACGCGGATGACGGCCTCGCCGGTGTCGATGTCGTCGACCTCGAAGCCGTCGAACATCAAAGGCCGTAGAGCTCGGCGGCGTTACCCGCGAGGATCGCCCGGCGGCCGTCGTCGTCGAGCAGTTCGAGCAGCGGCTCGATCCCGCCGCCGTGCCGGTGCGGGTGGTCGCTGGCGTACAGCAGCAGCTCGGTCACCGGCATCAGGTCGGGCAGGCGGGCGAGCACGCGCGGATCGGTCGGCAGCTGGGCGGGCGCGGTCGTGAGGCGGACGTGCTCACGGACGTACTCCGAAGGTCGCCGCTTGACCCACGGAACCTCGCGCCAGAGCGCCTTCCAGTCCTTGTCGAAGCGCCAGAGCAGGAACGGCAGCCACGCGAAGCCGCACTCGAGCAGCGCGACGCGCAGCCCGCCGAAGCGCTCGAACGCGCCCTCCGAGACGAGGCTGGTGACGTGCGCCTGGACGACGACCTGCGAGTTGCTCGCGTAGTCCTCGAGGTAGGAGTGCGTGAAGCCGCTGGCGGTGGGCGCGTTGCCGACGCGGCCCCACGCGTGCAGGCCGACGACGAGCCCGTGGCGCTCGGCCGCCTCCCAGATCCGGTGGTAGCGCGGGTTGCCGTACGGCGCCTCGGTGCGGATCGGCAGCAGCACCTGGACGAAGCCCAGCCCAGCGCCGAGCCGCTCGATCTCCGCCACCGCCGCGTCCGGGTCCAGCGTCGGCAGCACGAGGCTCCCGCGCAGCGCCGGGTCGCGCTCGAGGAATTCGCCGAGCATCCAGTCGTTGATCCCGCTGCACAGCGCCGCCTCGTAGTAGGCGTTGTGGCTCGTGTCGAACGGCGTGATGCAGGTCAGGATCGCGCGCCGCCCGGGCAGCGCGTCGCGCAGTTCCTCGAGCGTCGCCGGCACGTCGCCACCGGGGAGGAACGCCGCGGGCGGGTACGTCCCGTTCATCGTGGGCGAGAGGAAGAGCTCCGAGTTGGCGGCGTAGTCGACCCAGTAGGCGTCCATGTGCGCCAGCACCGGCTCCAGCGTGCGCGGCGCGACGTGGACGTCGCAGTCGATGACCTCGAGCCCGGCGATCGCGGCCATCAGCTTGCGAGTCCGTAGAGGCGGCAGGCGTTGCCGGCCAGGATCCGCTGCTTGGCCTCCTTCGACAGCGAGCGCGGCAGCGCCTGGCCCGGGGCGTCGAAGTCCCAGTGTGGGTAGTCGGTGGAGAACAGGATCCGGTCGGCCATGCCGAGCGCGTCGAAGGCGAACGCGAGATGCTCGGGGTCGTCGGGCTCCTCGATCGGCTGCGTGGAGAACCAGAAGTGCTCCCGCAGCTGCTCCGACGGCAGGCGGCTGATGCCGGTCGTGAGGTCCTCGCCGAACGCGGCCACCGCGTCGTCGAGCGCCCACGACATGGCCGCCGCCCACGCGATCCCGCACTCGACGGAGACGATCTGCAGCGCGGGCAGCTCCTCGAACACGCCGCTGCAGAGCAGCGACATGGCCTGCATCGCCATCGTGTTGCCGTTCCAGACGTGCATCTCGAGGTAGTACGACGGCCAGCCCGCGCCGCGGTGCATCTCGTTTCCGCCGGTGTGCAGCGCGACCGGGAGGCCGGCCTCCGCGGCCGCGCGCAGGATCGGCCGGTACTTGCGGTCGCCGAGTCCCTGCTCCGCCGTCCCGGGCAGCAGGACCTGCACGTAGCGCGGATCGCCGGCCAGCCGCTCGATCTCGCGCACGGCCAGCTCGGGGTGCTCGTGCGGCGGGCAGATCGAGCCGCGCAGGCGCGGCTCGGCGGCGAGCCACTCGTCGCCGATCCAGTCGTTGAGCGCGCGGCACAGCTCCTCCGCCAACGACGGCGCCTCGCCGCCGAAGCTCTGCGCCTGCATCGGCGTGAGCACGGCGTAGTCGATCGCGTACTCGTCGAGATGCTGGCGCTGGACGAGCCCGAGATCGCTGCCGGGCCGGCCCTGCGCGGGCCGCGCGTCGACGCGGAAGCCACCATTGCGCATTCGCGGGAACATCGCGTAGGCGCCTGCGACGCGCGGGCCGAAGTCGGCGTAGTGCCGGCGCGCCCGCGCGCTCAGCCGCTCCATCAGCGACTCGGGCAGCATCGTCGGGTGCACGTCGACGTCGACCAGCGTCACCTCGAGGTCCGGCGCGACCGCCGCGCGCTCCGCCGGGCTAGACGTCGACGACGACATAGTCCTCCTCGACGTAGACCGAGTACGTCTCGGCCACGTACGGGCCGGGCTCGCGGCCGGCGGCCTTCGCCTGCTCGTCGAGCTGCGAGCCGCGCTCGACGGCGACGTCGTAGGCCTTGACCCGCGTCTCCCCGGGCCCCATGAACGACTGCCCGGTCTCGAGGTCGTACTCCCAGCCGTGCCACGGGCAGGCCACGAGCCGCGGCGGGCCCTGCATGCGCGGCTGGCCGGGACCGTTCGCGACGGCCCACGCCGACAGCCGGCCCTTGCACAGCGGCCCGCCCTGGTGCGGGCAGCGGTTGCGGATCGCGAAGAACTCGTCCTCCACGCGGAACACGCCGATCGAGCGCTTCCCGGCCTCGACGATCCGGCGCTCGCCGGGCGGGAAATCCTGCAGCCGCGAGACGACCACCTTCATGCCAGGGACCTCCGGTAGAAGGTGGTGGCGTTGCCGCGCAGGATCGCCTCCACGTCGTCCGGGCCGAGGTCGCGCAGCAGCGCCCCGCCGGAGCCGCCGTGGTCGTGCGGCGCGTCGCTGGCGTACAGCAGCAGCTCGGGCCCGACCATCTCGATCGCCTGCGCGACCTCCGCCGATGAGCTGGGCAGCTGCGCCGGCGCCGTGGTCAGGCGGACGTGGCGGCGGACGTAGGCCGACGGGCGCTCCTTGACCCACGGCACCTCACGCCAGACGCCCTTCCAGTCCTTGTCGAAGCGCCACAGCAGCGCGGGCAGCCACGCGAACCCGCACTCGGCGAACACCACCCCGAGTTCGGGGAAGCTCGCGAACACGCCCTCGGACACGAGGCTGATCAGCTGCGTCTCGGCGATGTGGGCGTTTGAGAGATAGTCCTCCAGGTACGTCGGCGTGAGCCCGGTCGTGCTCGGCGCCGCGCCCGCGCGACCCCACGCGTGCAGGGCGATGCGCAGGCCGTGGCGTTCGGCCGCCTCGTACAGCGGGTGGTAGAGCCGGTTGCCGTACGGCACGTCCGAGCGCACCGGCAGCAGGATCTGCACGAAGCGGTCGTCGCCCGCCAGACGCTCGACCTCAGCCACCGCGGCGGGGATGTCGAGCGTCGACACGACCATGCTCGCCCGCAGGCGTTCGTCGCGCGCCAGCCACTCGTCGCGCAGCCAGTCGTTGACCGCCGTCGCGACCGCAGCCGCGTAGTGCGGGTTGCGGTGCACGCCGTTGAGCACCGTGCAGCTCAGCACGGCCCGGCGCACGCCGTCGCGCTCGAGCCGCGGCGCGAGCTCGTCGATACTCGACGGCGCCGGCCCGCCCGTGGTCGCCACGCCCGCCGGGTAGGAGAGATCGGCGAGCCGGATCGTCGCGTCGTCGATGTACGAGCGCCAGTAGTCGTCGAGGTAGCCGATCAGGATGTCCATCGACGCCGGAGCGCAGTGGACGTCGCAGTCGATCGCGTCCCGGGTCTCAGGCGAAGTCGACATCGCGCTCCCTCGGCAGGCCGTAGAGGTCACACGCGGTGCCGTGCGACACGTTCGCGCGCAGCTCCTTCGACATGCCGCGCGGCAGCGCCTGCGCCGGCGAGTCGAAGTCCCAGTGCGGGTAGTCGGTGGCGAACATCAGCCGGTCCTGAAGCCGCGCGTGCTCGACGACGAGGAGGAAGTGCGCCGGATCGTCGGGCTCCTCCATCGGCTGAGTGTCGTACCAGACGTGCTCGTCGATGTACTCCGACGGCAGCCGTTCGAGCTCCGGTGTCTCGTCGCGCAGCTGGGACCACGCCTCGTCCAGCCGCCAGCGCAGCGCCGCGGCCCACAGCGCGCCGCCCTCGGTGGCCACGACTTTCAACCCCGGGATGGCCGCGAACACGCCCGAGCAGACCAGGCTCGTGATCACCATCTGCATCGCGACGCCGTACGCTGCGTGCTCCTCGAGGTAGAACGACGGCCAGCCGGTACCGCGGTGCCCGCTGTAGCCGCCGGTGTGGAACGCGACGGGCAGGCCGTGCGCGGCGGCGGCCTCGTAGATCGGCCAGTACTTGCTCGAGCCCCACGGCTCCTGGCCGCCGGCCGGGAACAGGATCTGGACGAACCGCGGATCCTCGGCGCGCCGCTCGATCTCGGCCACGGCGAGCTCCGGATGGTCGTGCGGGACGCAGATCGACGACCGCAGCCGGTCGTCACGGTCGAGCCACTCCTCCACGAGCCAGTCGTTGAGCGCGCGGTTGAGGTCCGCGGCGAGGCCCGCCGGGTCGTAGCCCGTGTCCTGGCCGTTGAGGCACAGCAGGACGCCGAAGTCGACGCCGTGCTCGTCGAGCAGCTGCTCGCGCAGGAGCTCGTAGTCGCTGCCCGGAACGCCGCCGTCCGGCCACGAGTCCGCGCGCATGCCCTTGTTGCGCGGTCGCGGGTATAGATCGGTTACGTGCGGCGCCCGCCGCCCGAACCGCTCCAGGTGCCGGGCCCAGCGCGTGCTGAGCCGTCGCTGCATCTCGGCGGGCAGCATCACCGGGTGGATGTCGGTGTCCACGAGGGTGACGGCCTTCGTCGTCTCGGGTGGGTGCTCGTGCACCTGAAGCCGGCTCATAGGCAGCTCCTCTCAGACCAGCGACGGCGCAAGGTTCTTCGAGATGTCCACGCCGCCCTTCGCCGCTTTGATCTTGACCGCGGCCTCGTAGGTCGCGTTCCACTCGTCGGGGTTCGTCTTGAGCAGCTGATCCTTCCCGTCCTTCGTCCACGACGTGACGAGAAAGTCGATCCACGACTTCGAGACGGTGTCGTCCTTGAGTTCGGCGAAGTCGTACTTCGACCGCAGCTTCTTGATTGTGTCGGCGTAGCCGCTCGGCTTGTCCGCGATGATCTGCTGCATCGAGGCCCGCACGGCCCGAAGGTACGCGGCGATCGTCTCCTTGTTCTCCGCGAGCCCCTTCTCGGAGGTGATGTAGTTCTCGCCGTCGTTGACGAAGTCCGCGGTCTGCAGGAACGTCGCATCGGGCACCGCCTGACGGAACTGCTGCATCTGCGTGGCGCCGATGATGAACCCGTCGATGCGGCCCTTCTTGATCAGCTCGAACGTGCCCGGCGTGAAGCCCGTGACCTGACGCGGAACGTCGCGCACGGTCAGGCCATTGGACGCGATCAGCAGGTCGAGCGTCGTCTCACTCGTGCCGCCTTCGGACGGGATCCCGATCCGCTTGCCCTTGAGGTCGGCGGGGTTCGTGAGCGGCGCCTTCTTGGCGGACACGATCGCCAGCGGCGAGCGCCGCGTGGTGAACGCGACGCAGTGGACGGGCGCGGCCCGCTCGGCGATCGCGATCAGCGTCTCCAGGCGCCCGCAGCGCGTCAGCAGCGCGGTGCCGCTCAGCACCGCCTGGATCGACGGCGCCGAGCCGCGCGCCGTCTCGACCTTGACCGAGACGCCCTGCTTCTCGTAGAGCCCATCGATGCCGGCGATGTACTCGGCCACGTAGCCCAGCTGCGGCGGCAGGATGTTCACCACCGTCACGTTCTTGGCACCGGGCCCGCTGTTCGTGCTGCCCGCGCTCGAGCCGCCGGGGCGCTCCGTCGCGCCGCAGGCCGCGAGCAGCGTGCTCCCGCCGCTCAGCGCGACGAGCGCGCCCGCCCCACGGCCGAGGAACGCGCGCCGTGTCGAGGCGAGTTCGGTGTCGTCTATGCGAACCATCAGCTTCTCCTCCCGCGAGTCACGTGCTGATCTTCGTGTTGTCGATCGCCGAGTCGTGCCACGGGATCAGGAAGCGCTTGAGGAGCACGACCGCCAGGTACAGCAGGAA
The DNA here is from genome assembly GCA_963768375.1 of uncultured Solirubrobacteraceae bacterium. GTDB lineage: Bacteria > Actinomycetota > Thermoleophilia > Solirubrobacterales > Solirubrobacteraceae > Solirubrobacter. The sequence goes on along the minus strand of CAVYHO010000009.1, from coordinate 1,038,233 downwards.
CCCGAACAGCGTGAGCACGACGATCACCGCGAACAGCGTCTCGGCCTCGAGGTTGTTGAGGCTGGTCACGACCCGGTAGCCAAGCCCCTGGTCGCCGCCGAGGTACTCGCCGACGACCGCGCCGACCACGGCGAAGACGATCCCGACCTCCATGCCGGCGAGGATGTAGGGCAGCGTGCTCGGATACTCGAGCCGGCGGAACGTCTGCCAGCGCGTGGCGTTGAGGCTGCGCATGACGTCGCGCTGGCCCGCGTCCACCGAGCGCACCCCCAGGATCACGTTCAGCAGGATCGGGAAGAACGCCAGCAGCGCGACGATGATGATCTTCGACGTGATCCCGAAGCCGAACCAGATGATGAACAACGGGATCAGCGCGACCTTCGGGACGACCTGGGACGCCACGATGACCGGACGCAACGCCTGCTCGAGCCAGACCACGCGCCCGAGCAGCGTGCCGAGGCTGATGCCCAGCACCAGCGCGATCGCGAACCCGACGAGCGTCTCGGTGAGCGTCGTCTGCAGGTCAGCCCAGAACCCGTCCGAGCCGACCAGTTCGCGGATGCCGCCGACCACGTCCTCCGGCTGGGGCAGCACGAACGGCGAGACGTCGAACAGCGCGATTACGAGCTTCCAGACGACGATTGTTACGACGAGCGCGACGGCCGTCGCGATCCACGGCGTGAACCGGCCCCTCATTCGCTCACCCCGCCCTGTCGCTGGAGGCGCTCCTCGTCCTCGGTGAGCTGATGGCGCAGCGCGATCACCTTGTCCTGGAAGCCGGGCTCGGCCGTGACCTCGAGCTGCCGCGGGTGCGGCGCTTCGACGCGTGTGATCGAGCGGATGCGCCCCGGTCGCGCGGACAGGAGCACGACGCGGTCGGCCAGGAACACGGCCTCGGCGATCGAGTGCGTGACCAGGACGACCGTCGCCTTGGTGGCGCTCGGCGATGCGCTGGAGCTCCATGTTCATCTTGTCGCGCGTCATCGCGTCGAGCGCGCCGAACGGCTCGTCCATCAACAGGATCTCGGGGTCGTAGCTGAGCGCGCGGGCGATCGCTACGCGCTGGCGCATGCCGCCGGAGAGCTCGCGTGGGAGGGCCTTCTCGAAGCCCTGCAGGCCGACGAGCTCGCCGAGCTCGTGCGCCCGCGCTCGGCGCTGCTTCTTGTCGACGCCGCGCAGGTGGAGCGGCAGCGCGATGTTGTCCTCGACCGTGTACCAGGGGAAGAGGTTCGCGTCCTGGAACACGAGGCCGAGCTTGCGCAGCGCGTCGTCGTCGCGGCGGTCGCCGTCCCACAGTGGGCGGCGCGCGACGGTCACCTCGCCGCTCGTCGGCTTGATCAACCCGGCGAGGATCCGCAGCATCGTCGTCTTCCCGCAGCCCGACTGGCCGACGAGCGCGACGAACTCCTGCTTGCCGATCCCGAGGTCGATGTCCTCCAGCGCCAGCGTCTCGCGGTCACGCGACCGGTAGCGCATGGACACGCCACGCAGTTCGATTTCGGCCTCGGCCTCCCGAACCCTGGGCGGTGGCGCCTCTGCCTCCAGGACGTGAGCGCCGCCGGCGCGCACGTCCTCGTTCCCGTCATTCCGCATCCTGACGTTCCTCCGTCCGGTCGCCTCCCGAAGACCTGGCAGATTCATGCAATGAATCTGGGGATTTCCTTCGCCTACCCGGATCGAGCCAGAAGATGCACCGCATGAGGCCCCGAGGAGTTCACGAACGTCGAGCCCGTCACCTCGCGGCGGGGGGGTTCTTCTGCGTGGGCGTCGAGCGCGCCCCAGGGGACCGATGTTCGTGCACTGGGAGGCGCCCCCAGAGGCCCGCCACGGTCGCGCCCCGGTGCTCGATCCACGGCCCTGCCGGTTCGGTCGGTGCCGCACGGTGGATTGATCGCGGCGCGGCACCGGACCGGATCAGTTACTTGCAGGCGTCGCCGAACTGGAGGTTGCCGATCACATCCCAGCCGCTGCTGAAGACGTCCTCCTTGACGCCGGCCGCGGCCTGCTGTGTGTATGACTGCACGATCGTGCCGTAGCTCAGCGAGATGCTCTCGGCGGGGAGATCTCCGCTGGTGGACAGGCTGAATGAGGTGACCTGCACGTTGGTGAAGCAGTAGCGCACGACCGCCGACTCCCCCGTTGCGGACGGCCTGGTCACACGCACGCGTGCGAACGGGAAGGCCGTCATGTCGGCCGTACGGAGCATGAGTGTGGGCGAGGACTTGTCGAGCCTCTTGGTCACGACGATCTCCGAGAACGAAGGCTTGCCCCTGACTTTCTCGGTTCCCATCTGGATGGGGTTACTCAGTCCGAGTTGGAACGAGTTGAGCTCGATGTGTTTCTCAAAGCCGGGCACCGTCGATTCGCCCTGCGCGCCCGGGAGCTCGAGAAGATCTTGGCCGACGCGCCGGCCGGCGCGACCAGCAGGAGCGCGCACGCGAACACGAGCGCGGCACAGCGGTTCCGGCCCACGTGGGTGGCGGCGAGAGCGGTGAGGCGAGTGGTCATGGTTGGCGTTGTCTCGTCGTTAGGTGAGGCGTTACAGATGCCTTCCAACTCGTGCGCGCCCGGCGCGCCATCGCTTTCTGCCGCGTGTGCGACGCCGGCCGAGCATGAGATCAACGGCCGCCGGGGCCCGATGGAGAATCACGCCATAGCGGGTCGCCGCTGGGGCACGCTGAGGATGCGGATCGAGGAACGCCGGCGTCGACGGGACGAAGCCCGAGATGTCGGCTGACAACGGTAGGCCCGCATGCCGAGCGGACACCGGTCGGCATCCTTGCGTCGGCGAGGCTGGGGCGAGAGGATGCGAAGCGATCCGCTGACGGCGGGAGCTGCTCGTGTCCGCACCACCTCACTCACCCCCTCGCGACGACGCGTCGCCGGTGGCCACGGCCGCGCGGCAGGCGTTTCGCATGGCGGTCTGGCCGGTGACGGCGTCCGTAACGGTCGCTTGGCGTCTGGAACGCGCCGCTTGGGCATCCGCCGGCGATGCCGCCGGCCGCGCCGCGCTGGCCGTCCTGGATGCTGTCGTCGCCTCTCCCTACACGGAGCGGGCGGTCGACCGCGTGCTCGAGAGCCCGCTCGCCGAGCACGCCATCGCGCAGGTCGTGAGCGGGCCACTGGTCGAATCGACCACGCGTGACCTGGCCGGCCACGCAGTCGTGGAGCGGGTCGCCGAGGAGTTGCTGCGCGCGGGCGTCGCCGACCGCCTCGTGGACAGCATTCTCGCCGGCGGGAGCGCCGAACGGCTGGTCGCGCACGTCCTCGACAGCCCGAGCATCGACCAGATCGTCGCGCGTGCGCTGGAGAGTCCCCGCGTCGAGCAGCTCGTCGGCGATGCGCTCGAGAGCCCCGGGGTCGAGCGGCTGGTGATGCGGGTCGTCGAAAGTCCCGGGCTTGAACGCACGATCGGCCAGGTCATCGACAGCCGGCTCGTCGACCAGGTCGTCGCACGGTTGCTGGAGAGCGAGGACCTGTGGCTCCTCGTCGACGAGATCGCTCAGAGCCCGGCGGTGACCGAGGCGATCACACAGCAGAGCCTTGGGTTCGCCGACGAGATCGCCGACGAGGTCAATCAGCGCACACGGCGGGCGGACGCGATCACCGAGCGTGTGGCCCGGCGCCTGCTGCGGCGTCACGCGCGCGTCGAGCCGCCGCCGCCGGCGGTGGACGCACCATGACCGATGCCGCGCATGGCGATTTCCTGCCGCCCACGCCAGGGGGCGAGGACGCGACCGCGCACGAGATCGCAGCGGCACGGGCGCAAGCCGCCGCCGCCGCACGCGTCCGCGTGTCGACGGTCACGGACGTGCGCGCGGCGTCGGACTACACCGGCCTGGTGACGCGCGCCATCGGGTTCGGCATCGACGCGGTGATCATCGACCTCACCGCCATCGTCGTCGCGGCGATCGTCGCGCTCGCACTGAGCATGTTCAACGTCCCGTCGGAGATCGACACGGCGCTGGCGGCGATCGGCGCGGTCGTGTTCATCGTGTGGTCGGCGGCGTACTTCGTGACGTTCTGGTCGACGACCGGCCAGACGCCAGGCGCGCGCGTCATGCGGTTCCGCGTGCTCGCCCCGGGCGCGACGCACGGTCACATCGGCCCACGGCGTGCGCTGCTGAGACTGCTCGGCATGATCCTCGCCGCGATCCCGCTCTTGGCCGGCTATTTCATGGTGCTCTTCGACGACCGCCGTCGCGGGCTGCACGACCGCCTGGCGCGGACGGTTGTCGTCGACGCGTCGGACGCCGAGACGCCGGCGAACCGCCGCCGCGCGCGGCGCCGACCGGCGCCGCCCGAACTGTAGGAGGCGCTGTCTGCCCCGTTCTACCAGCGGCTGCGATGGCAGCCGCTTGGCTGTTCTAGCGGCCGTTTGGCTGCTAGAGTAGCCATACTCATGGACGTAGGTTCACCGCATCGAGCTGTCGTTGCCGGCCTTGACGGCGACGTGTTGGTGCTGCTAGCCGGGACGACTCAACGCATGAGCGGCCGTGAGATCGCGGAACGGCTCGGCTTGCGTTCTCACGATGGTGTGCGGAAGGCGCTTCAGCGCCTCGTGGTTCAGGGGATCGTTGTGCGCGAAGGCTCTCGGAATGCGTACTTGCATCAACTGAATCGCGAGCACTTGGGTGCCGCGGCGGTTCTCGCGCTCGCGGGAATGCGAACAGAGCTCTGGGCGAGGATTCGCGAAGCATTTGCTCGATGGCAGGTCCCGCCGGTCCATGCGTCTGCGTTTGGCTCCGCGGCACGCGGCGACGGCGACGACGAGTCTGACGTCGACCTCTTACTCGTCCGGACCGCCGACAAGCCGGAGAGTGACGCTGTGTGGGTCGAACAGGTTGAAGAACTCCGCGAGCGGGTCGAACGCTGGACTGGAAACCGCGCCAGCATCATCGAGCTGGGTGAGGGAGAGCTCACCGAACAGCTCGCTCAGCCGCAGCCACCACCCGTACTGCAGGCAGTGCTACGCGAAGGGATCGACCTTGCGGGCGTGCCGGCTCGCCGGTTACTCGGAGACCTTCGTGGCTCGTAAGACCGCACTTCGAGACGCGCAGGCTCGACTCGATCTCGCTGATATCGCCGACGCCAACAGCAGCGCCGAGGAGCGCAAGGCTGCGGCTTCCTGCGCTGTAGTCGCCGGCATCGCAGCAGCTGATGCTGCGTGTTGCGCGGCTCTGAGTCAGCGAAGCCGCGGGCAAGACCATCGGCAGGCGAGCGACCTTCTGCGCCGAATCGCGCCCGGAGGCGACCAAACCGCGAGACACTTCGCGCGTCTGATCGGACTCAAGGATGCGGCGCAGTACGGCTTCGATGACATCAGCGGGGCGATGCTGACCGCGGCGCAAAGACAGGCGAAATCGCTTGTCGACTTCGCGGCGGACGTCCTAGCTCGTTAGCCCGTGCGACTGTCATGTCGAGCGCGGCTTCGGCCCTTGCCAAGTCCGAGCGCCGTCGGCAAACGCCCCAGTGCTCGTGCGCTCGCGAGGTGCACGCAGCCGGTGCGTCTGCGTTAGCGTGGACACATGCGCGCGACGCTCCTCGCCGTCGCTGTTCTGGTCGCGCTCGTCTCCCCGGCGCGTGCCTGCCGGGTGACCCGCCGGTCGTGCCGCTCGCGCCGGCCGATGGCGCGGTCGTCGCTGCTGACGCCGCCGGGATCGGCGTGAGCTTCCAGTGTCCGGAATATCGGATCGCCGTCTACGGGAATCTTGTGCAGCGCGGCGACTCCACCGACTATGGGGTGCGCTTCTCCGACCATGCGGCGCTCGGAGCTGACGGTCGGCTCACCAACGCGCCGTACGGCAATGACGCTGCCGCCTCGCTCGCGCGAGACGGGACATGCACGGCGAAGCTCGACACGTTCGACACCGCGAGCTCGCCCGAGATTGCCGGCGGGCGAGTGTTCTGGCAGGCGTATCGCTACTGCAACGGGCTGCAGTCCGCAGTACGAGACCGGCGCCGTGCGCTCGTTCGTGGTGCGGCCCTCGGTCAGCGGGACGCTGCGGCCCCCGGCGCGCGTCCACGCCGGCTATCCCGCGCTCTTCGCGGTCGAGTCCGACGCGAAGCTGTCCGGGGCCCAAGTCGTGCTGCAGCGGCGCGCGGGCGGTGGCTGGCGAACGCTCGCGAAGCGGCCGTTCCAGCTCAAGAGCACGCGGCTCGTCGCGACGCTCCCCGCGGGCCGCACGCGACTGCGCGCGCTCGCCGTGACGGGCGCGGTGCGGCTCGAGCTCGCGACACGCACGATCGTCGTGCGCCGGCCGGGGGCGCGGCGCACGTCCGCACGTGACGACGGTCGCTACGCAGGGCGCGACGCGCGCTTCACGGTGGCGCGCGGCGGGACGCGACTGCGGGGCTTCCACGCCTCGCTCAACGTGTTCTGCACTGGTCCGACGCTGCCGGACAACCGCACCGAGGTCGCGATCGCCGAACTCGACACCACGCGCGTCGCCCCGGACGGCTCGGTCACCGGCTTCCTCCAGGCGACCTCCGGCGCCTCGGTCACGCTGACCGGCCGCGTGCGAGGCGGGCGCTTCAGCGGCGAGCTCGCCATGACGTTCTCCACGTGCAGCGGAACGCGCAGGGTGTCCGCGCGGAATCACCAGACACCTGGAATCAGGCGCTCGGTGCGCGCCTGGTAGGTGCGGTAGCGGTCGCCGAGGACGCGAGTCAACTCAGCTTCCTCGACGTGGATGCGGCGCAACAGCGCCGGCAGCGGCAGCAAGGTGCAAACGGCCAGCGCCAGCACGTTGCCAGCGGCGAGCCCGCACCCGGTCACGATCAGGAGCAAGCCGCTGTAGGAGGGATGGCGGACCCACCGATACGGACCGGTCGAAACGATCGCCTGGCCGGAGTCGACCTCGACGGTCGTCCGAAACGCGCGGCCGAGCGCGGCGATCGCCCACACGCGGATCACGAGTCCGAGCCACATCGCGGTCACCCCGAGGCTCCTGTAGTCCGCGATCCGCGGCCCCGTCGACCGCGATCCGATCACTACGGCAAGCGCGATGGCGGCACCGAGCGTGATGGCGATCAGCGCGCGCGTGCCGCGATCGCGGGCGGCACTGCCTCTGCCCCCTAGGCGTTCCCATACGCGCACGCCGAGTTCGACCGCGGCCCAGCTGGCGAGCGTCAATTGCAGAGCCAGCATGAGCCGGGAGGCTCAGGGCAGCGGAATCTCTGCCCTGATTCGGGTGCCGTGCCCCGGCGGGCTGTCGACATCGAGGCGGCCGTTGAGGGATTCGACCCGGGCCGCGAGTCCGTGAAGCCCCGAGCCGCGGGCAGGGTCGGCGCCGCCGACGCCGTCGTCGGCAACGGTCACTAGAGCGAACCCGTTCGAGCGGCTGACGCCGACCGTCGCGCTAGAGGCTTGTGCGTACTTGCCGACGTTCGTGATCGCCTCGGCGACGACGTAATACGCCGCCGCCTCGACCGTCGGCGTCAATCGTTGCTCGGGCATCTCCTGGATCTCGACCGGAACCGGCGCCCGCGCGAGCAGGGCGTTGAGCGCCGGCCCGAGACCGCGCTCGGTGAGGATGACCGGGTGGATGCCGCGGGCCAGCTCGCGCAGCTCGGCGAGTCCCTGGGCAAGATCCTCCTGAGCCGCGGACAGCGCCTTCCGCGCGGCCGCCGGGTCGCTCTCGAGCTTCGTCCCGACCATGCTCAGGCTGAGCGCGACCGAGACCAGGCGCTGCTGAGCGCCGTCATGCAAGTTGCGCTCCAGTCGGCGGCGCTCGGCGTCGCCCACCTCGACGACGTGCGCCCGCGATGCGGCGAGCTTCTCGTAGGCGTCGGCGTTGGCCAGAGCCTGCGCGACGAGATCGGCGAAGTCGCACAGCCGTTGCTCGAGACCCTCGGGCAGGGCGTCGGACGATGTGGTCGCCGCCGCCAGAACGCCCCACAGCCTCCCGCCGACGCTGACCGGCGCCGCGACGGCGGCGCGATAGCCAAAGCCTCGCACCGTCTTCGCGAGGGTGCCGCTCGCCTGCTCGTAGCGCTCCACGCGTTGCGGGCTGCCGGTCCGCACCACCTTCGCGATGACCGTGTCGCCGTCGAGTTCGAGCTTGACACCGACCGGGAAGCGCGGCGGGCCGTGCTCGCTCCAGGCGCCGACGACGGTCGCCGTGTGCGCTTCACCGTCGTACTGAAACACGCTCGCGCCCGGGAGTCCCAGCAGTCGCCCGACCTCTTCCGTCACCTGCTCGAACACTCGGCTCGGCGAGGCCTCGCCGGCGACGAGGGTCGCCACCCTGCGCAGTGCCGCCTGCTCGTCGGTGAGCGCGCGCTGAGCCGCGTCCGCGGCCGCCAGTGCGCGGGCTGCGCGGGTGCGCTCGGCGGTCACCGCGGCCAGCACCAGGGACGTGATCGCCGACGTCGCGATGAAGAGCTGCGTTGCGAGCAGGCTGTCGGTGAGCGTGTCGCGCGTGAACGGCCCGTCGCTCTGCGCGGTGTTCCAGACGGTGATCGAGCAGACGATGAGGATCGCCGTGGCGGCTCCGCGCGGGCCGAAGCGCAACGCCGCCCACAGCAGTACCGGGAAGACGATGTACGGCACATCGCGCTGCGGCGGCAGCTCTGTCAAGAGCACAAGCGCGACGATCAAGACCGCGCCCTCGATCAGATCGCGCCGGCGAAGGTCACTCCACCCCAGAGTCACCCACGTGAGCAGGACCGGCGCCACCACCAGGACGCCGGACCCGTCGCCGAGGATCCAGGTTCGAAACACGCGCCCGAGCTCGTCCGCCGAGATCACATCGCCGAGGCGCAGCGCCATCGGCCCGACGGCGCCGCTGACCACCGCGGCCAGCACGGCGCAGACGACCAGGGCCAATACCTCGACGACTCGTGTCAGGTCGGCGCGCCCACCCGTAAGGCGGCGCAACAGCAGGACGGCGACGACGAGCGCCACCGTGTTGCCGACGGTCTGGGCCAGGATGGTCGCGGCCGGCGTGGAGAGGTCCGCGAGCAGCAGATCGCCGATCACCACGCCCGGCCACAACCGCAGGCCGCCCAGGAACAGGACCGCCAGACCGAACCCGGCGGGCGGCCACAACGCCGCCACCGCGCCATCGAGATAGGCGAGCTTGAGCCCGGCCCGACCGGAGAGGTAATACAGCCCGGCGACGATCACCACGGAAGCCGCGTACACAGCCGCGCTCCCGCGCCGGGTCCGCCGCCACATCATGATCCGCCAGCGCACGTCATGGCGGACACGCACCGCGCCGGTGACTGGCGTTGCGACCATGCCCTCGAGCCGAGTCTATTCCCGCCGCCGAGCGACCGCGAGAAAAGCAACCGCGCCGGCCGGTCAGCTCACGAGCGGCAGGGGCCGCTCGAACACCCATTCCAGTCCGTCGATCTCGTCGATCTGCTCGCCGACGTGTTGGAAGCCAAATGACCGGACGAGGGCGAGCGAGGGTCCGTTCTGCGGACTGACGGAAGCGACGCAGGTGCGCGCACTGCCGGTCGCCCAGGCCCAGTCGACCAGTGCGTGGATGCTCTCGCGGGCGTAGCCCTTCCTGCGCTCGGCCGCGACGACGTCGTACCCGATCTCAACGCGCCCTTGATCGTCCGGCGGGGCGTGGAATCCGACGCTTCCGACCACCCGCCGAGGAGTCGATGCGACGATGGCGCGGACCAGCCACGGCTGTTCAGACGGGTCGGCCGCCAACTGTTTGAGGCGGCGCGCGGCTGGGACTCCATCCTCCCAGCCCGCCCCGACCGTGGCGTCGAGCTGTCGCTCGACGTGAGCCAGATCCCCGTTCGCGACAGCGCGGAGCAGTGGGGGCGTGAGCAGCACGAGCGTGAGGCGAGCCGTCGGAATCGTGTCGGCCACGAGGGTCATCCATAGCCGCTTCCGCGGCGCAGCGCAACGCCCGCGCCGACCCTGGGCGGCGGCAGCGGCTACAGTACGCGCATCGTGCCGGGCGGTTCGCCCGGCGAAAGTGGTGCAAGCGTTCGTAGTGGTTGCCTAGCACCTCCCACGTATCGCCCGCACATTTCCCCTCCGGGAGGGACAAGATGGCAACAGGAACAGTGAAGTGGTTCAGCGACGAGAAGGGCTTCGGGTTCATCACGCCTGACGACCAGAGCAAGGACTTGTTCGTGCACCACACCGGCATCGCCGGCAGTGGCTTCAAGTCGCTGCCCGAGGGCGCGAAGGTCAGCTACGACGCCGAGAACGGGCCCAAGGGCCCCAACGCGGTCAACGTTCAGACGGTCTAGCGCTCCTCATCCGGCCCCGCCCCGCGTGTCACAGGACGCGCGGGCGCGGGATCGTGAGCCGCCCAGTGTCCAAGTCGCCCGCGCCTGCGAACCAGTCGCCGCCGGAGCCCTCCGGGCCAAAGTACAGCGTCCGTCTCGCGCTCAGTTGCGAGCGTGGGCACGCGCCCGGGGAAGTGCTGCGCGCGCTCCAGGAGTTGCGGTCGGTCGTCGACGACCGGCTGCGCGTGGAGCTCAGCGGCCGTTATGACCGCCACAGCGCGGGATCGGCCGGCGCCGACAAGCTGACCGTGACGTTCAACTTGCGGGCACCCACGCGTGCCGACGCGATTCGGTCGGCGGGTCTGGCGGCGGGAACGCTTGCCGAACTCCTGACCGAGCGCGATGCCGCCGTGGACCTGTCGGGCGTCGCGCTCGTCGTGCGCGCCGAGTAGCCAACCCTCACATGTTGGGACGCTTCCGTGTGCCCGCGCGCATCTCGTCGACGATGCGCTGGATGCGGGCCGCCTGATCCGCGTCGGTCTTGGTCTTGGCCCGTGCGCGTTCCTGCCAGGTCGCGTAGCTCGGATGCCGCTCGAGCGCGGCCGTCACTCGTTCGCGAAGATCGTCGAACAGCGGCGCGTACGGCTTGTCCGGATCGGCCATCAACCACTCCCACGTCAGTTTCGGACCGGCCTGCGAGATCACGCGCTCCCAGCCGGCCGAGCCCGACTCGGCGTCGGGTGCCTCCCACGCCCGTCGCATGTAGGCGAACGTCGCTTCTGGGTCGTCGGGCGTCCGCAGAATCTCGAGGTTGCGAGCGATCGGCCTATACGCGGCCCCGCCGGCGGTCGTGACACCGGCGTCCTTGACTTCTTGGGGCCACGCGTTTACGTCGGCTTGGAGCGCGCGAAGCATCTCCTCCGTCGTCACAGTTTGCTCCTCTGCTCATCATCGGGCGTCTCTGCCGTGTGGGAGCGTAGACGTGTCGCGGCCTGCTGGAAGCGCCACCGCACCACGGGGGCGTCGACGAACGGCGACGGGCCAGGCCAGACACGCTCCTCGTAGCGGATCTCGAGGAGCGCCGGCCGCGGGAGGTTTGCGACGTGTTCGGCCACCTCGTCGTAGGTTCTCGCGGTAGCGGTCTGCAGACCGAGTGCCTTCGCCACGTCACCGAACACGTCTGGCACGCCGAGCGCCTGGCCGCCGGTGATCGAGTAGTGCCCGTCGACGAGCACGATCGCGAGCAGGTTCTTGGGGGCGATGCCGGCGAGCGTCCAGAGCGAGTTCGCGCCCATCAGCGCCTCGCCGTCGCCCAGGATCGCCAGCACGTCGCGTTCCGTCTGTTTCTCCGCGACGCCGAGCGCGGCGGCGAGTGCGGTGCCCATGGAGCCGCCCATGTAGAGATGCGGGCCGTCGTCGCTGGCGGCGCGCAACGCGGAGGTGGGGGTGCCGAGGCTCGAGACGACGAGTGCGCCGGGCGCGGCGCCGAGGATCGTGCGGACGATGTCGGTCGGGTTCATCTCAGAGCTCCAGCTCGGCTTCCAGGAGGATCGGGGCGAGCACGCGCGCGCCGTCGGCGACGTCGACCGCGCCCTTGACGACCTTGGCCGTGTCGGCCGCCACGCGCAGCGGGAAGGGTTGGACGCCGAGCGCCTCGAGCGTCGCCACCGTGGTCCGGCCGAGCGGCATCTGGGCGGGGTTGCGCTCGCCCAGGGTGCCGCGCATCGAGAGCACCACTGCAAATGCGAGGCCGTACGGGATCACGAGCGACCCGATCGCGTTGAGCGAGTTGCCGAGCCCGGAGCACTGCGCCAGCACGACGGGCATGCCACCGGCCGCGCGGTATCCGGCCGCGTAGCCGAAGCACTCCTCCTCGCGAGTGAGCGTCCGCACCGGAATTCCACGCTCGGCGAGACGTTCCGCGATCGGCGCCAGTCGCTTGTCCGGAACCCAGGCCGCCACCTCGACACCCGCGTCGATCAGGGCATCGGCCAGCGTCTCTTGCCAGGTGTTCATAGGATGCCCTTGCACTTATGACGGGGTTCGAAAGGCTGCACCATCTCTGCGTCGTCGTGCACGACATCGACCGCGCGCAGGCGTACTACGAGTCGGTTGGCATCGGCCCGTGGCATGAATATCCGCCGCTGCACGAGTACACGGAGCTCGATGTCCCGGATCCCGACGGCTTCCGCGCGTTGAAGTACCGCTACGCATGGATCGGCGACCAGCAGTTCCAGCTCTGCGAGCCCGGGCCGGAGCCGACGCCGCAGCGGCGCTTCCTCGACGAGAAGGGGGAGGGCGTGTTCCACGTCGGTTTCGAGGTCCCGGATGCGAACGCCGCCGAGCGGGACATCGAAGCCACCCCGCTGATGCGCGGCCGCCGGGACAACGGCAGCGGCTTCACGTACTTTGATACGGCTGAGCATGCGGGCGTGATCCTCGAGATTCGCCAAAGTCCACCGGCGTGATCTAAGGGACTGTCGGGAAGTTCGAGACGGGGAAGGTCTCGATCTCCGGGGAGCGCTGCTGGAAGAGCACGCCGCCGTCGACGGTGACGAAGCTGCCGGTGACGTAGGCGGCGTCGTCGGAGGCGAGGAAGACGGCGGGGCCGGCGATGTCCTCGGATCGGCCGGCGCGCTGGAGCGGGACGGTCGCGGCGGTCCGGTCCAGCGCCGCCTGCGGCGCGTCGTCGGGGGCGATCAGGCCGGGGACGAGGCCGACGACGCGGATGTTGTAGGGCGCGAGGTCGAGCGCGAGCGCGCGGGTGAGGGCCTCGATGCCGCCCTTGGAGGCGTCGTAGGCGGTCATCCCGCGATGGGCGCGGGTGGCGCCGCCGGAGGAGGTGGTGATGATCACGCCGCCGCCGTTGCGGGCCATGTGGTGGGCCGCGGCGACCGAGCACAGGTAGTGGCCGCGCAGGTTGGCCGCGATCACGCCGTCGAAGAACTCGACGTCGGCCTCGAGCACGTGCTTGACGGCGTCGCGGACCTTGCCGGCGTTGCACAGCATCACGTGCAGGCCGCCGAAGGCGTCGAGCGTGGCCGCGACCAGCGCGTCGACCTGGTCCTTCTGCGAGACGTCGGTCCGGACGGCGATCGCCTCGCCGCCGGCGTTCTTGATCTCGTTCGGCGACGGCGTTCGCGTTGTCGCCGTCGATGTCGGTGACGACGACCTTCGCGCCCTCCTGGGCGTAGCGGGTGGCGATCGCGGCGCCGAGGCCGCGGCCCGATCCGGTGACGACGGCGACCTTGCCGGCCAGCTTGCTCATGCGTTCTCCTGGATGTCGAAGTCCTCGGGCAGCAGGACGCGGCCCTGCCGGTTCGGTCGGATGGTCACGCCGTAGATTCGCTGTGCGGCCTCGATGCTCACGTAGCCGTCGACGACGTCGTTCAGGACCGCGCGCGGGTCACGATCGCGCGGGTCGCCGACCCCGCCTCCGCCCGGAAGGTCCAGGCGGACCCGCGCATCGGGTTCGAGGCTGGTGAGGCGCTTGGTCGGCAGCGGCCGGCCGTCGACGGTGACCTCGCCGGGCGCGCCGTCGTGGCCGCCGTCGGCGCCGGGGGCCGGGACCGTCGTGCGGTCGGCGAGCGCGGACACGCGCCACGCCTCGCCGTCGCGCAGGGTCATGATCGAGGTCTGCCCGAGCCCGCCGCGCCATTGGCCGGCGCCGCCGGAGTCGGTCCGCAGCGAACGCTCGCGCTGGACGAGCGGGGCGGCGAGTTCGAGCACCTCGGTGGGCACGGACGCGACCGCGGACGGGAAGCCGCTGGCGTTGCGGCCGTCGCGGCCGTGCCAGGCGCCCGCGCCGCCGCACTGGAAGAGCGTCAGGTTGTGCGGGCTCCAGACGGTGATCCACAGCGCGTCCGCGCTGCCGGCCGCGCGGCGCTCGAGCACGGGCGCGAGCGCGGCCAGGACGACGCCGGGAATGAAGTGGCCGATGACGTGGCGTGAGGCGACCGGGGCGGGTGGGCGGCAGTTGAGGATGCTGCCCTCCGGCGCGGTCACGTGCACGGGCGTGAATGAGCCGTCGTTGTGCGGGACGCCGGGCGCGATCGCGGCCTTCAGAGCGAAGGACGCGTAGGCGTGCGTGTAATTCAGGACGACATTGATGCCGTGCTCGCTCTGCGGCGATGAGCCGGCGAAGTCGAGCGTGATCTCGTCGCCGTCGATGATCGCCGCGAGCCGCAGTTCGACCCGCTCGCCGTGCCCGTCGCTGTAGCCGACGGCCTCGTAGCGGCCGTCGCGGCAGCTTGGCGATGGCCGCGCGCATCGCGGTCTCGGAGCGGTGGCGAATCTCGGCGCCGACTTCCTCGAGGTCTTCGAGGTCGAGGTCGTCCAGGAGGCGCAGGAGGCTGCGCGCGCCGACGTCGTTGGCGGCGGCCTGGGCGTAGAGGTCACCGACCGTCTCGCGCGGGGTGCGGACGTTGGCACGGATCAGCGCCAGCAGCTCCTCGTTCATCTCGCCCGCCCGGGCGAGCTTCATGATCGGCAGGCGCAGGCCCTCCTCGAAGACGTCGCGCGCCTCGGCGGAGAGCAGGCGCCCGCCGATGTCGGGTGCGTGGCACGTCGAGGCGAAGAGGCCGATCATGCGTTCGCCGCGGAACACGGGCGTGGCGACCGTGAGGTCGTTGATCTGGCCTGCCGTCATCCAGGGGTCGTTGGTCACGAGCACGTCGCCGGGCTCGAGCGACTCGGGCGGGAAGGCCTCGACGATGTGCCGCGCGCCCGTGGCCATCGCGTTGATGTGGCCGGGCGTGCCGCTGTGCGACTGGCCGAGCATCCGCCCCGCGCGGTCGAAGACGCCGCACGCGAGGTCCTCGGACTCGCGGACGATCGTGGAGAACGCGGTCCTGACGAGCGTGGCCTGCTGCTCGTCGAGGATCGAGGCCAGGCGGCCGGCGGCGATCCCGACCGTCACGGGGTCGAGGGTCATGGAGCCACCTCGATGATGAGGCTGCCGTCCTCGGCGACGCGGGCGGTCGCGCCCGGGCCGACGACGGTGGTGGACTCGCGCTCCTCGACGATCGCGGGACCGTCGATCCGCGTGCCCGCTCCCATCCGGTAGCGGTCGTAGATCGGGGTGTCGAGGTAGCCGTCGTCGAAGTAGACGTCGCGCGTGCCCTTTCTGGCATCTCCGTCGCCGGTAGGAGCGGCGACGAGCCGCAGATCGGGGTCCGGCCCGCGGGTGAGCACGCGCCAGCTGATGGCCTCGATCGGGACGTCCGGGCCTTTGCGGCCGTGGGCGCGGACGTACGCCGCCTCGAACGCTTGCTTGAGATCCTCGCCCGGCGCGACGGGAACCGTGACCTCGAAGCCCTGGCCGACGTAGCGCATGTCGATCGAGCGCTCGTGGACGATGTGGTCGGCTCCGGACGAGGCGAGGATCGCGGCGCCTTCCTCCTCCAGCTCGGCGAACAGCGGCTCCACGCGCGAAAGCGTCTCGTCGTCGACCGGCTCGAAGCGGCTGCGCACGGCGTCGGTCGGCCAACGGAGCGGCGAGCACGCCGACGCTGCTCATCACGCCCGCCGCGGCGGGGACGATCACGGTCGTCGTCCCGAGCGAGGCCCCGACGCCGAACGCGTGCACCGGGCCGGCGCCGCCGAAGGCGAACAGCGGGAGGCCGGTCGCGTCGTGGCCGCGCTCGGCGGCGTGAACGCGCGCGGCGCTGGCCATGTCCTCGTTGACGAGCCGGTGGATGCCCCATGCCGCCTCCTCGACGGTGAGGCCGAGCGGCTCGGCGATGTGAGTGCGGATCGCGGTTCTCGCCGCCTCGACGTCGAGGGTCATCTCGCCGCCGAGGAAGAAGCCGGGATCGAGATAGCCGAGGACGAGGTCGGCGTCCGTGACGGTGGGAAGCGTTCCCGCCGCCGCCGTAACACGCAGGCCCAGGGTCGGCGCCCGCGGACTCCGGTCCGCAGGCGAGCAGCCCGAGCGTGTCGACGTGGGCCAGCGACCCGCCGCCGACGCCGATCTCGATCATGTCGATCGTCGGCGTCTTGATCGGCAGTCCCGAGCCGCGCGTGAAGCGGTCGGTGCGCGCGGCCTCGAACTCGTGGGTGACGAGCGGACGGCCGTCCTCGATCAAGCACAGCTTGGCGGTCGTGCCACCCATGTCGAAGGACATCAGGTCCTTGAACCCGTTCAGCCCGGCGAAGCGGGCCGCGCCGAGCGCACCGGCGGCGGGGCCGGACTCGAGCATCCGGATCGGTCGCGCGGCCGCGTCCTTCGCGGTGGCCACGCCGCCGTTGGAAAGCATCACCCGCAGGCGATCGTGCGCGCCCAGAGAGCTGAGCCGCTCCTCGAGGTCGGCGAGGTAGCGCACCACGCGATCCTGGACGTAGACGCTCGCGGCCGTGGTCTGCGTGCGCTCGTACTCGCGGATCTCGGGCGCGACGTCGCTGGAGATCGCGACGCGCAGTTGCGGCGCCGCCCGCTCCACGGCGGCTCTCGCCTTCTGCTCGTTCGCAGGGTTCATGTAGCTGTGCAGGAAGCAGACCGCGATCGCCTCGATCCCGCGCTCCGCGAGCTCTCTGGCGAGCGCCTCGACCTCGTGTTCGTCGACCGGCTGCTCGATCTCGCCGTCGGCCAACGTGCGTTCCTTGACGTCGAAGCGCAGGTGTCGCGGCACCAGCGGCGCCGGCCGCCACACGTCGAGCCGGTAGATGTCGGGCCGCCGCTCCCGCGCGAGCTCCATCACGTCGCGGAACCCGGCCGTGGCCAGCAGCGCGACCTTCGCGCCCTTGCGCTCGATCAGCGCGTTGGTGACGAGCGTCGTGGCGTGGACCACCTGCGACAACGCATAGGCCTCGCGCTCGAGCGCGTCACGCAGCACGGTCTCGACGCTGTCCGCGGGCGCGGACGGCGTGGTGAGCGCCTTGCCGATCGTCACGATGCCGTCGGGGCCGGCGATGCACAAGTCGGTGAACGTGCCCCCGATGTCGACTCCGGCCCTCACGGCGCGGGACACTACACAAATTGTTGACAATCAACAATCACGAAGGTTACGATCCGCGACATGCCGCGCCTCCCGCTGCCGTCCGGTGCCGACGTGGTGATCGTGGGTGGGGGCGTGGTCGGCGTGAGTGCCGCCTTCCACCTCGCCGAGGCAGGCGCCGACGTCGTCCTGCTCGAGCGCGATCAGCTGGCCAGCGGCTCGACCTCGAAGGCCGCGGGCGGCCTGCGCGCCCAGTTCTCGGACGCGCTCAATATCGAGATCTCCAAGCGCAGCCTCGAGGCGTACAAGCGGTTCGAGCAGCGGCCGGGCTGGGAGATCGACTACGAGGAGATCGGCTACCTCTTCCTGCTCACCACCGAGACCGAGGTCGCCGCGTTCACGCGCAGCGTGGCGCTGCAGAACGAGCTCGGCGTGCCGTCGCGGATCATCACCCGCGACGAGGCGCGCGAGGTCTGCCCGCTGGTCGCGGGCGAGGACATCCTGGCGGCGAGCTACTGCCCGACCGACGCGCACGCGACGCCCGAGTCGGTCGTGCAGGGCTACGCCGTCGGTGCGCGCCGGCACGGCGCGCACATCGCCGTGTCGACGCCGGTCGACGGGATCGACGCGGTCAACGGTGTCATCAAGCGCGTGCGTACGCCGCATGGGGTGGTGGAGACCGGCACGGTCATCTGCGCCGCGGGTGCCTGGTCGCGCATGTGTGGGGAGATGGTGGGGGTAGAGCTCGACGTCACGCCGTTGCGCCGCCAGGTGCTGTTCACCGCGCCGATGGCAGATCTGCCGGCCAAGCTGCCGCTGACGATCGACTTCGCCACCGGCTTCTACTTCCACCGCGAGGGCCGCGGACTGCTGACGGGCATGGCCGACCCGAGCGAGACGCCAGGGTTCTTCACCGAGACCACCGACGACTGGATCCCGGCGCTGCTCGAAGTCGCCGAGCGCCGAGCACCGCGGATCGCCTCGGCGCCCATCCAGGGCGGCTGGGCCGGCCTCTACGACATGAGCCCGGACCACAACGCGATGATCGGAGAGGCGAAGAGCGTCTCGCGTTTCCTGTACGCCACCGGCTTCTCCGGCCACGGCTTCCTGCAAGGCCCCGCGACCGGAGAGATCCTGCGCGACCTCGTCCTCGGACGCGAGCCATTCATCGACGTCACGCCGATGAGCGCGGACCGTTTCGACGGCGGGATGCTCGCACCGGAGTTCCATGTCGTCTGACACGCGCCGACGCGGACCGGCGCCCTCCAATGTCGACCTCGCGCTCGAGGCTGTCCGCGACGCGATCGTCGAGGGCCGGATGCGTCCAGGCGAACGCGTCAAGGAGATCCCGTTGGCGGACGCGTTGGGGTTCTCGCGCGCACCCGTGCGCGACGCACTTCGGCTGCTCGAGCGCGACGGGCTGGTCGAACTGGTCCCGAACCGCGGCGCGATCGTCCCCGAGTTGCGCGCGGTCGATGTGCTCGAGGTCTACGCGCTGCGCGCGTCGCTCGGCACACTTGCGCTGCGCAAGCTCATGCTCGATTCCGAGTCCCTCCAGATCGGCCCGCTCGAGCGCGAGCTGACACGCCTGGTGCGAGCGGGCGACCGGCGGCGCGCCCGCGACGCCGCGGACGCCGACCTCGCCTACCAGCAGGCGATCGTCACTGCCGCCGAGCTGCCACGCGTCAAGCGCGAGTTCGAGCGCCTCACCTGGCAGGTGCGGATGTTCCTCGGCGCCCTGGAGATCGACGTGCTCGACAACCTCGAGCGCGTGATCGCCGAGGTCCAAGCCCTACACGAGGCGATCGTCGCCCGCGACGTTCACGCCGCCGAGCGCCTCTGGCGCGAGAAGTTCGAACGCTGGATCAGCGACCTCGTGGGCCGACTCGACGAGGACTTCGATCACGACCTCTGGGTCGCCCTCACCCGCGCGGCGCAGACGCTGACGTCTGGGCGGCCCTGACGCACGTCACGCCGCGATCAGCGTCCCGTTTCGCGGATCGCCCCGTCGGACACCTGGCGGGCGAATGCGAGCAGCGCGTCCTGTGCCTGCGCGAATTGCGGCACGCGGCGAATCTCGGAGACCCACAGGCGGACCTCGCCGCCGCCGCTTGGGGAGCGGGCGGAGATCGACGCTTCCGGGTCGTCCTCTCCCGGCCGGTCGCGAACGTGGGCGGCCTCCCAGACGCGCGCTTCCGTCAAGGCCTCGATGACGCCTCGCACGGCGGTCGACTCGACGGTGCCGGCGAACTCGATCGGCTGGCGATCCGGCGTGCCGGTGGTCATCGCGCGGTACGCGCCGTCAGCTCCAAGCGTCAGCTCGGTCCGACCGCTGAAGCCGTCGCCGATGGCGTAGTCAAGCGCGAGTTCGCCCCCGTCGGTCAGGTAGTGCTCGAGCGTCTCGCGGAGTCCGGTCATTTCACGATCGTGATGGTTCGGCCCGGGAACCAGGCGGAGACCTGGGTCACCAGGAACTGGAAGTGGCGGGCCTTGATCTCGGCCGCGGCGATTCCCTGGGTGTAGAAGTCGCCCATCAGGCTGTGGTCGGTGGTGATCACGCGGCCGGGCACGCTGGCGTTCGCGTACTCGTCGGAGGCCCCGAGCATCATGTGCGCCGCCTCGTGCGCGAGCACGATGTCCGGCACCGATGTTTCGCTGGCCTGGCCGAGTTCGTAGATGTTGCCCTCGGACTGGTCGACGCCGCTGCGGCCGTGCGCGCCGCCGTGCAGGTGCATCGGGTAGTCGGCCGACGGGTCGTCGGTGCAGGAGACGGTGATCGGATAGTCGCCGTCGCCGGGCTGCGGAGCGCCGACCGACGCGATCCGCACCTTGTACTTGCCAGACAGCCACGTGGTCACGGCGGCGATCAGCCGGGCCTTGAGTGCATCGAACGCTCCGGCCGCGAACGTGCCGTCAGAGATGAACTTGACGTGCTTGTTGACCACCATGCCGGTGCGCCAGAGCGCGATCACTGCCTCGTACTGATTGCCGGTGTCGGTGGTGTTCGTGACCCCGGTGGAGCCGAGCAGACCCTTGAGCATGTTCTCGACCGTGGTCATCGTGCGGGAGCTCAGCTCGCTCCGCATCCAAGCCATCATCGGGAGGTCGGCCAGCACCGGCGCGAGCTCGGGTGTCGGCGAGTTTCGGATGATGCCGACCAGGCGCTCCTCGGAGGTGCCTTCGTCGATGACCCAGCGCAGCTTGGTCCCGAGCGTGAAGTGCAGGTCCGTGACCGCTGTGACGATCGTGTCGTTGTCGCAGACGTCGGTGAAGAACTCACGCCACGGTGTCGTGTCGAGCGCGTCGCGCTCGGGCTGCGGGGCCGTGCGGATCAACGATGCGATCTGTCCGTAGTCGATCGACGAAGCGCCTCCGGCCGCGTCGCGAACCCACTCGAGCTTCGTCCCGAGCGGCATGGGGAGGGCGGTCACTGCGCGGACCATCTCTCCTGTGTCGAATGCGCTCGCGAGCTTGTCGCGGTAGCCGCCCGAGACGACGGTCGCCTTGTCGGCGGGCCCCATCCGGGTGATCAATGCGATCACCGCGCCCTCGTCGACGTTGAAATGGTCGAGCAACTCGTCGAGCTGCGAGATCAGGCTTGCTGAAGCCGCCGGCGCGGCCGTGCCGCCGCCGTTGCGCCCCAGCCAGCGCGCCGTCGCCGCATTGCCGGCACCGCGCTGAAGTGCGAGGACCTCGGTCACCCCGGTGCGAGCGACTGGAGCCGGCTCGCGCGCGGCGGGCTCCGGCGCGGAAACCTCCGTACCTTCCGGGGTCCGTTCGCCGTGCGCATCGCCCACGGGCCAACGCTACCGCTTCCCGCTCACACTGTTCGCAAAGCCACGGTAGGCGGCATCCGCGACGCTCGAACGGCCGGCATCAGGCCGGCGAACGCGCCGATCAGGATCGCCGAGGCGATGCCGCCCGACCACGCCTCGACGGGGATCACGACGGCCCAGTGCTTCGAACTGGCGTAGATGGCCGTCGCCGCGGCCCCTGTCAGCACGCCGACGAAGCCGCCGATCACGGCGAGCAGGATCGCCTCGCCGAGGAACTGCGTCCGGATCTGGGCCTTCGTCGCGCCAAGGGCACGGCGGAGGCCGATCTCCGAGCGGCGTTCCAGCACCGAGATGATCATGATGTTGGCGACACCGACCGCACCCACGATCAGTGCCACCACCCCGAGCCCGAGAAAGAGGCTGTCGAACGCCCCCGCCGCGGCGGCCCGGGCCGTGAGCACGTCGGACGGCTGGCTCACGTTCACCTCGTTCGGTGCCTCGGGGTTGGCGGTCTGCGCGAGCAGCGACTGCACCGCCGCCTCCTCACCGGTGGCGGTGCGCACGTAGATCGAGCTCGGCGGGCCGGCCTTCTCCTCGCCGCCGACCATGCTGACGTAGCCGAGGAACCTCTGGGCGGCCGGGTACCCGATCAAGGCACTGCTGTCGACGGCGGGCTCCAGCGGCGAGGGCCGCAGGATGCCCGCGACGTTGAACCACTGGTCTCCGAGCCAGATCCGCTGTTCGGAGTGGACCTGGTCGATGCCCAGCCGCTGGGCGGCGGCCGAACCGAGCACCGCGACCGGCCCGCGGGCGGTGCCCTCGTTGAGCCAGTAGCCGCGTGCGATGCCGATGTTGAGCACGGACGGCAGATTCAGGCTGGTGGCCCGGACCTGGAGGCCACCGTTGTTGCCCTCCGGGATCATCGAGTTGCGGTAGACCTTCTCGTCCTTCATCAGGCCGGTGTGTGCCAGCGATGCGACGTTGTCCACGTGGGTGATCCGCGCCGGCGCTTCGAGGGGCAGGTTCGCCTCGCCCCCGGTGAAGCTCTGTCCGGCCTCGACGGTCAGCAGGTTCGTGCCCAGCCGGTCGATCTCCGCGAGCAGCCCGGCCTGCGAGGAGGAGGACAGCCCGAGGACCGCCACGATCGCCGCCGTTCCGATCGCGATCCCGAGCGCGGACAGCGCGGCGCGCAGCGGCCGCGCGCGCAGCCCGACGCTCGTCACCCGCAGCCCGTCCTTCAGCCGCAATCTCATGAGACCACCTGGCCGTCCAGCATCCGAATCCGGCGAGGCAGCTGATCGGCGAGGCCCGCGTCGTGCGTGATCATGAGGATCGTGGCGCCGGCGGCGTTGAGCTCGCGGATGAGCTCCATGATCGATGCGCCTGTGGTGCTGTCGAGGTTGCCGGTCGGTTCGTCGGCGAGCACGATCGCCGGACGCCCGACGAGGGCGCGGGCGATCGCCACCCGCTGGCGCTCCCCTCCCGAGAGCTTGGTGGGCTTGAACTTCGCGCGATCGGAGAGGCCGACTCGTTCGAGCGCCTCATCCGCGCGCCGGTACCGCTCGGCGGCGGCGACGCCGGCGTAGAGCAATCCGTCGGCGACGTTCTCCCGCACCGTGGCATGCTCGGCCAGGAAGAACTGCTGGAAGACGAACCCGATCTCCCGCGCCCGCAGCAGCGACAGCTCGCGGTCGCTCAGCCGCGCCGCGTCGACCCCGCCGATCCGGACCACGCCACCGCTGGGCCGCTCCAGCGTCCCCATGACGTGCAGGAGCGTGGACTTGCCGGATCCGGACGGCCCGACGATCGCCACCAGCTCGCCGCGTCGGACGGAGAAGGACACGCCCCGGAGCGCGGGCACCGGCGGCTGCTCGCCGTAGACCTTCGTCACCCCGTCCAGTTCGAGAACGCTCATAGAGACGGCACGACCACGTGATCGCCTTCGCGCAGCGTGCCCTTGACCTCGACGCGTCCGCCGGTGGTGTCGAACAGGCCCAGCTTCACGGCGACCAGCTCGCGTCGCCCGCCGTCGCGCACGACCTCGACCGCGAACCCGCCGCCGGACTTCCCGACGAGTGCGGTGACCGGGACGCTGAGGGCGCTCTCCACTCCCTTGGTCGTGATGTCCACCTGGACCGGGGCCCGGTCGAGCCCGCGCGCCTGCCTTGGCTCGTCGAGACGGATGTAGGCAGGGATGGTCGCGTTCCCGACGTCGGCGTCCTCGCCGTCGGTCTGAGCGACTCTCCCGAGCCGGTCCACCGTTCCCTTCACCGACGTGTTGCCGGGCAGGGTGATCTGTGCACGGTCGCCCTTCTTCACCTCGCCCTGTTGGGACGCCTCCAGGTTCACCTGCACCTGCAGCGTGTCGGATGTGGCCTGCGCGACAGGTGCACCTCGCCGGGCGGACCCACCGAGGTTGCCGGGCACCTTGGAGATCCGCGCCGACTCGGGCAGGAAGACCACATCGCCGAGATCAAGCGTTCCGGTCGCGGCGAAGCGCTTGGCGCGCTGGAGCGCCTTGATCGAGTCGTAGCCGAGCGCTCGCAGATTCCGCTTGAGCTGGCGAACGTCCTTGCCCTTGTCGCCTGAGTCCAGGGCGCGGTAGGCCGGGACCGTGCCGCACAGCAGCAGCACCGGGTCGTCGTCCACCCGGTAGAACACGTCGCCGCAGTCGACCTGATCGCCTGCAGCGGGCAGCTTGGTGTAGATCCCGCGGGCCTGGTTGATCGCGGAGTACGGCGAGCCGTCCGATCGCGCCCGATACGTCAGGATGCCGTCGAGGGAGACCATCGAAGACAGCTCCCCCTTTGTCACCTTCGCGGTGTTCGCCGGCGCCTGGAGTGCGGCCGGAAGCGTTTCGTTTGAACCGGACGCGCCGACCACGCCGCCGGTGACGGTCACGGCAACCAGGGCGGCGACCCCGGTCGGCACCCACATCCTGCGCCTCACTGGCCCGCCATTGCCTTTGCCGCGGCGTCGCCGCACGTCTGCATCGCCGCATTGAGGATGCTCATACCGCCCTCGTTATCGGCGGACGGGATCCGCCTCGTGTCGACGAGCGGCTCGCCGGGGGCGGGGTCCGGAAAGTCCTTGACGCCGTTGTCGCGTATGCACTGGGCGAATACGAGGGCGTCATCCTGCTGCTTGGTGCTCCTCTTGCGGCCGGTGAAGCCCGATGGCTGCAGGTCCTTGCACGCGGTGGTGGCCTGCTTCCACACCTGGCTGTTCGTGTCCAGGGACGAGCCGTTCACGACCCCGTCGATCGTCAACTCGCCCGACGCGTCCGGATCCGGGAACTCCTTGACGCCGTTCTCCCGCATGCACTCGGAGAACGTCGCCGCCTTACTTCGATTGGTGGCGTTCTTGTCGGTGCCGGTGTTCCCGCTCTCGGCAGCTTCGTTCGAACAGCCGGCGAGGATCAGGGCGACCATTGCAAAGGCGATACGTCGTTTCACTGTTGCATCCTTGGGTCGTACGTTGGGTCGGCGTACATGGGCGGGCAGCCGTGATCGACGGCGTCGCGGCGCAGTTCGAAGTGCCACGGTTCGTTGCCGTAGATCTGGCACAGCCCGTACGCAGCGCCGTGTGCGGACAGCCACGCCGTGGCATCGGAGGGCCCGATGTCGACCGCGTCCCCTGACACGTGAGGAGACGTCTCGGGAGACGCCACCCATCGCTCAGCTTCCTCTTCTGAGCCGTACTTCGAGATGGCCTCACGGAGAAGTTGCGCCTGGTGTGCCGGGGAGCGCCAGCCACTTTCGACGACGATCTCGACCCCGTCGTCCGCCGCATCCGTTTGAGCCTGGCGCAGGGCACCTAGGAGCGCCGGATCGAGCGCACCGTCAGCCCCGCGACACTCACCGCGACAGACCTCGATGGGTGCGGGCGGCGTGAACGGAGACGCCATCGGGGACGAGGGCGCCGGCAACTGTTCGCCGAGGGCTACGGCGATCGCCGCGATGACGATCACGAGGGCGCCGAGACGGCGCCTGCGAAATCGAGTCCGATAGATCGTTACTCGTGCTGGTTGGCGGTAGGTCACGCCTCCAGTCTCGGCAGCGTGGTGTTGCCGGCACGTATGCGGTTTTCGATACGCCGACGATATGCGCCGGCTCTAGCATCGGAGCATGCGGGTCTTGATCGTCGAGGACGAGCCATACATGGCGGACGCGATCCGCGATGGCTTACGTCTGGAGGCGATTGCGGCGGACATCGCCGGCGACGGAGCCACCGCTCTGGAGCTGCTGGGCGTCAACGCCTACGACATCGCCGTCCTCGATCGCGACATTCCCGGACCCTCCGGTGACGAGATCGCCGAGCGCATCGTCGCCTCCGGCAGCGGTATGCCGATCCTCATGCTCACGGCCGCCGACCGGCTCGACGACAAGGCCTCAGGGTTCGAGCTCGGCGCTGACGACTACCTCACGAAGCCGTTTGAGCTGCAAGAGCTCGTGCTCCGGCTCAGGGCGCTCGACCGCAGGCGTGCGCACCACAGGCCGCCCGTGCGCGAGATCGCGGGTGTGCGGCTCGATCCGTTCCGCCGCGAGGTCTTCCGCGACGGCCGCTTCATCGCGCTCACCCGCAAGCAGTTCGCCGTGCTCGAAGTCCTGGTCGCCGCCGAAGGCGGGGTCGTCAGCGCCGAAGAGCTGCTGGAGCGGGCGTGGGATCAGAACGCGGACCCGTTCACCAACGCCGTGCGCATCACGGTCTCGGCACTGCGCAAACGGCTCGGCGAACCCTGGATCATCGCCACCGTAGCCGGAGCCGGATACCGCATCGACACCGGGCGTGAGTGAGGGCACCGTGGACAGAGCCCCCGGCTTGAGCGTTCGGCTCAAACTCACCCTCAGCTACGCCGGATTCCTCATGCTCGCGAGCGTTCTGCTGTTCGCGGTCATGTGGGTGTCGATCCTGCGATACATACCCGACGAGGTGACGTTCGGCCTCCCGTGGTTCCCACCTATCCGCGCCGATCCCCTGAACGGCTTCGGCGTGCCGGCGGCCATGGCGCTGGCATTCCTGCTCGTGTTCGGTCTCGTGGGAGGGTGGATTCTCGCCGGCCGGATGCTCGCCCCGCTGAGTCGCATCACCGACGCCACGCGCACGGCTGCCACCGGATCGCTCTCCCATCGAATCCGCCTGGAAGGCCGCGACGACGAGTTCCGCGAACTCGCCGACGCATTCGATGCCATGCTCGCGCGCCTCGAGGCACACGTGGCCGAACAGCAGCGATTCGCGGCCAACGCCTCGCACGAATTGCGCACCCCGTTAGCGATCACGCAGACGCTGCTCGACGTCGCCCGCAACGATCGCAACCGCGACACCGACGAACTCGTCGACCGCCTCCACGCCGTCAACACGCGAGCGATCGACCTGACCGAAGCACTGCTGCTGCTCAGCCGTGCCGACCGGCGGTCCTTCCCCCGAGAACTCGTCGACCTGTCCCTCGTCGCGGAAGAAGCCACTGAAACGCTCCTCCCCCTCGCAGAAGAACGCGGCCTGACCATCGAGACCTCCGGCGAGAAGACCCCCACGGTCGGCTCACACGCGCTCCTGCAGCAGTTGAGTTCGAACCTCGTGCACAACGCGATCGTCCACAATCTCCCTGACCAGGGCACCGTGTGGGTCACGACCAGCGTTCACCCGAAGAATGTGGTGCTCACCGTCGAGAACACCGGTGAGAAGCTCACGCCACAGTTGGTTTCCACGCTTGTCGAGCCGTTTCGTCGTGGCAGCGAACGCGTCCGGACCGACGATGCAGGCGTCGGCCTCGGCCTCGCAATCGTCAAGAGCATCACCCAAGCACACGACGGAACCCTCACCCTCATCCCGCGGGCCGCCGGCGGGCTCCGCGTCACGGTGCAACTCCCCGCCGCGGCCTAGAAGTCGAGCGCGTGGATGCGCGTGACGTACTTCCTCCAGCCGGTCGTGCGCTCGTCGCCCGTGAAGAAGAGGACCCGGTTCGCGCCCCTCAGGCCTCGGGGCGTGACCGGCCGGGCGGAGAAGCCCGCAGGGTTGGACGTCAGCTGGCGCGTCGACCACGTCCGTCCTTCGTCCGGCGTGAACCACTGCTCGACCTGGCTCCACGTGCCGATCGTGCGCGAAAGGTACACGAAGCGTGGATCCTCGTGGTCGAGCGTCGCGCCGCCCGAGGAGAAGTGCTCGCGGCCGCGCCCCGCGTCGACGATCTTGCGGCTGATCCACTCGTCGCCGTTGTGGTACGCGTAATAGAACGTGTCCTGGCCGGCGCGCAGCCGCGTATAGACGATGCGCGGCCGGCCTTCCGACGTCAGCGCGATGTCGTGCGGCCACGCACTCCCGCCCTGGCTGGAGTACCGGTAGATGTGGTCGAGCTTCGACATGGGCAGCGGCAGGTCGCGCAGCGTTCCGAGCTTGCGGCCCATGCCGAACAACCCCCTTGCCTCGTAGCGCAGGTAGTGCAGGCCGCTCGGCGTGCTGGTCGCGTTCCCGTCGCTGAAGATCGCGTGGATGCGCTGATTGCCGTCGCCGACGTACTTCGCGTACGGCCGCGCCTCGCCCCCGGTGTGGACGAGCTCGCGCGCCTTCACCCACTCATGGCCGTCCTCGGTGTAGGAGAACGTCGGATTCCACCCGCCGCCGCGCCAGAAGAGCCACAGCTTGTCTTTGAGCTGGATCGGGTTCGGATACGTGTAGCCGAGCCCGCCGGGCACGTTGGTCGGCACGGTCCGCACGCGGCCGAACCCTCCGTCGATCGAGTACCGGTGCAGCGAGACCCTGTACCGCATCTTGCTCGGACGGATGCCGGGGGGAGGGAGGTGGTGACCGGAGTGCGGCGCGAAGAACACGATCAGGTGCCCGTCGGGGCGGAAGATCAGTGACGGGTTGTTGTGGTCGTCGCGGCCGAGGCCCTTGTAGATCACGCGCTTGGACAGCTTGCCGCCCCGGGTGTAACGGGCGACCCACACGTTGCCGGCCGTCGAGATCCAGCCGGTGAAGGTATGGCCGTCGTGCGAGATCGCGCGCGGATCGCCGAAGTACGACCACGCGCCGGCGCCGAGCTCGCGGTCCACGGCCCTGGCGGCGGCCTGGGTCTTCTGGGCGGTCACGGGATCCTCCTCGGGCTTACGTCGCGCCGAGTATCCCCACTACGGCACCCGCGTGACGGCGAGCACCGTGTCTGGTGGGCGGAATTCGGACCCCGCCCACGCCACGAGCGCCCCGCCGCCCGGGACGAGCAGCGCCAGACGCGGCTCGGCGACCCTCCACGGCGATCCCAAGGCCACCGGGGCGCCGAATCCGGCCGCATGTGTCAGCCGTGTCGCGGCCATCGTCTGCTCGGAGTAGGACCGCGCATTCGGCACCTGCTGCGACCACGCGACGACCGCGCGCCCGTCGTCCGCCGCAGCGAGAGCGACAGCTCTCGGAGCCACAGCGGCCCCGATGGCGCCCGCTTGGACCAGCGGCGCCCCGGGTTCGGACTCGGACACGCGAACACGCGCTCCGGCGTGATCGACCCACGCCACCACCACACGTCCGGCCGGTGTGATCGTCGCTTCGCCGATCGTCACGCCGCGACCTGGGTTCACGACCTCGGGCGCGCCGAACGCGCCGCCGGGCGCTGCTCGCTGCAGTCGCAGCCCGTCGCCGGCGCGGACCGGCACGCGTTGCAGGCTGTACAGCACCGCCGCCGTTCCATCCTCCCCGACGACCACCTTCGGATCGTCGCTCGAATCCTCGGCCAACCGCTGTGCCGGCCGAAACGACGCGCCGGCCCGACGCGGCGACGTCCACAGCGCCGGGTCCGCTGTCGAGCGCCACGCGGCGACGGCGTCGCCTCGGTCGTCGATGGCGACCGAGACGTGGGTGCAGCACGGGCGCCGCACGAACCGCGACAACGGCTGGGGAGCACCGAACGCCGCCGCTCCAGGGTCGCGCACAGCAGCCTCGAGGCGCCAGCGCCGCGCGCGCGTGTGCCGGAACCAGACGACGACCGCGGCGCCACCACGCGCCACCGCCGACGCGGCGAAGTCGGCCGTACGGTCGCGCGACACGACGCGCGGCGCCGCGACCTGGCCTCGGGCGTCGAACGTGACGACTCGGACGCGCCGGTCGCTCTGGACGGCGATCGCACCGCTGCCATCCGAGGCCACCGCGGCGTCCACGGCACGGACCCTCAGCGTCACTCCCGGGGCGAACGCGGCTCCAGGCGCCGCCGAGCGAAGGCGGACCGCGGATCGACTCGCGCTGACCAGGAACGCTCTGCCGTCGTGGTCCACGGCCATGTCCACCAGCGCGGGACGAGCCGCGGCTTGCTCCGCAGGCGACACGAGAGCCAGTAGAACCAGCAGAGCGCACCGACGGCCCATGCCTCCATATCCCCGCACGAGCTCCGAGGTTGCGGACCGGCGAGGGCTGTCCCCGTTCACGTAACGGGGACAGCCCCGGTTTGTCAGCTGACCTTGTACGAGGAGGGCTTGCGCTTGCCGGCGAGGCCCTGGTTGGCGAGGTTCAGCGAGTGGTCGAGGTAGCGCGTCCGCTTGCCGGTGAAGTTGCGGCCGCTGAACAGCTTCGCGTCGCACCGGTTGCGGGTCACGAACGAGCGTGCGCGGTTGTTCCAGTTCTGGCCCGGCCCGAAGTTGAGATCGGATGCCACGCCGTCGACGTCGCTCGTCCTCGGGGTGCAGTTGCCGCTGCTGCCGAGGCGGATCCGCTTGCCGGAGTAGCCCGTCTTCGCGAACAGGACGACGTGGACCTTCCAACCGGCCGGCATCGTGGCCGCCTGGCGGGTGTCAGCCTCCGCGTCGCTCGAGAAGCAGGCGATCTGCCTGGTCTGCACGTCGGCGACGCAGGTCTCTTCGGCGGGCGGAGCGGAGGTCGCCGCGGGCGCGGCGACGCCGGCCGCAGCAAGCGCGAGTGCGATCGGCGCGCCGGCGATCACGGACCTGCGGACAGTAAAGCGTGGCACGAGTGCCTCCTTCGTCGTTTCGATTGACCGCGCCACACCTTCAGGGCGGAGCCGGGTGGCCGCAAGGTCGTCCTCACGGTCTTCTAAAGGCCGCCTTAGAGTCGTCTCATACGTGAGATTTCCTTGAGATTTCCGCCCGCCCGGCGCGCGGCGCGTCATCCTTTGGGGGTCATGGGTCGCGTTCTCATCGCACTGTGTGTGTTGGCCGGGGCCGGCGCCGGCGCTTCCGTCGCTTCCGCCGCTGTCAAGCAGGGGACGAGCGGGGCCGACCGCATCGTCGGCACTGCGGGCGCCGACCGCCTCGTCGGCAAGGGCGGGCGCGATGTGCTGATCGGCAAGGGCGGTCGGGACGTTCTGATCGGCGACTCCGGCGGCGATCGCCTGTACGGCGGCGACGGCAAGGACACGCTGCTCGGCGGCTCGGGCAACGACCGGCTGGTCGGCGGCTCGGGCGCGGACGTGATTTCCTGCGGCGCGGGACGCGACACCGTGGTCCGCGGACCGGGTGACCGCGTCGCGTCCGACTGCGAGCGCGTCAGGAGTGGCTGACGCCGGCGGGAAGCCTGCGGTCGTGCTGCTCGTGGACGACGACGCGCGCATCCGGCGGACCGTCGGCGCCGGGCTCCGGCTCGAGGGGTTCGAGGTGGTGCCCGCCTCGGGCGGTCGGGCCGCGCTCGCCGCTGTCGAGCAGATCGACCCGGCCGTGATGCTGCTCGACATGGCGATGCCCGACCTTGACGGGCTGGAGGTGTTGCGGCGCCTGCGCGCAGGCGGTCACGACCTGCCGGTGTGCGTCCTCTCGGCTCGCGACGAGATCGGCGACCGGGTCGCGGGCCTGGAGGCGGGCGCTGACGACTACGTCGTGAAGCCGTTTGCGCTCGAGGAGGTCGTCGCCCGGCTGCAGGCGCTGCTGCGCCGTCGGCCGCCGCACGGCGGCGACGACGTGATCGCGGTCGGCGACCTCGAGCTCGACCGGCCCGGGCACCGCGCGCTGCGCGGTGGGCG
Organism: uncultured Solirubrobacteraceae bacterium; assembly: GCA_963768375.1. GTDB lineage: Bacteria > Actinomycetota > Thermoleophilia > Solirubrobacterales > Solirubrobacteraceae > Solirubrobacter. The sequence goes on along the minus strand of CAVYHO010000009.1, from coordinate 1,007,367 downwards.
CGACCTGGAGCTCACGCGACGGGAGCTCGAGCTGCTTGGCGTCTTCATGCGCACTCCCGGCCAGGTGATCGCCCGCGAGCGGCTCCACGAAGAGGTGTGGGGCTACGACTTCGACCCCAAGACCAATGTGGCCGACGTGTTCGTGGGGTACCTGCGGCGCAAGCTCGAGGCGGGCGGCGAGCCGCGCGTCCTGCACACGGTGCGTGGCGTGGGTTTCGTCCTGCGCCCGTGAGAGCCTCACCCGGTGCGCAGCCTCCGCGCCCGCCTGAGCCTCGGTGTCGGGCTCGTGATCGCCGTCGTCCTCGGGGTGTCAGGCGTGCTCATCTCCAACTACGCGGAGCGAACCGCACGCGAGACACTCGACGACCGGCTGCGGCGCACGGCGGAGCTGTCGCGCGCCACCGCCGTGGACGCCGTCGAAAACGCGCTGCCCGACACCGACCGGCGGCTGGACGCGGTGCTCCGCGCCACCGGCAGTTCGGTGCGGCTGTTCATCGATGACGCGGTCGTGCTGGAGGCGGGACGCCCGGCGCTGGCCGGCGGCGCCCCACCCACGGGGCTGCGCACCGTCACCAGCCGCGGCGAGCGCTACCGCGTCCTGGTGACGCCGCTGACCGACGCCGGCCTCGGCGACCTGGCCAGGCTCGAGGTCGTGTCCTCGCTGGCCGACGTCGAACGGCGTCAGGCTGAGCTGGACTCGCGACTGACGGGGCTTGGGATCGCCGCCCTGCTCGCCGCCGGGCTGGGCGCCTACCTTGCCGCCGTGCGCACGCTCGGGCCGCTGCGGCGGCTGCGGCGGGCCGCCGGGCGGATCGCTGCCCAGGACGACCTCGACGTCCGCGTGTCCGAGACCGACGGGCCGACCGAGGTGCGAAGCCTGGCCGCTTCCTTCAACGCGATGCTGTCGCGGCTGAGCGCCTCCGCGTCGCAACGGGAACGAGCCCTCGAGGCGACCCGCCGCTTCGCGTTCGACGCAGGCCACGAGTTGCGCACCCCGCTGACGACCGTGCAGGCCACGCTGTCGGCGCTGCACCGGCATCCCGACGCGTCGCCCGAGCAGCGCGCCGCGATGCTCGAGGACGCGCTCGAGGAGCAGCGCCGCCTCGTCGAACTGCTCGACGGGCTGCAGGCACTCGCGCGCGGCGAGGCGACCAGCCACGAGCACGAGGACGTCGACCTTGCCGACCTCGTCACGCGCGCGGTCGCCGACACGCGGATCCGCTACCCGCCGACGGCGTTCACGCTCGACCTGCCCGACGCGCCCGTCGTCCTACGCGGCTGGGAGCCGGGCCTGCGCCTGCTCGTAGCGAACCTCGTGACCAACGCCGCCCACCACGGCCGCCCAGGCGGCAACGTCTGGGTCACGCTGCTCGACCGGCCGGCGCCCGTGCTCACCGTCGACGACGACGGCGACGGCATACCGGAGGGCGATCGCGACCGCATCTTCGACCCGTTCCACCGGCTCGAGGCCGCCGCGGACCGGCCGGGCACCGGCCTCGGGCTCGCGCTCGTGGCCCAGCAGGCGCGCGAGCACGTCGCGACGGTGCGCGTGGACACGTCGCCCGCCGGCGGCACCCGTGTCGTCGTCGCGTTCGGCGCGGCCTAACGAACCGCGCGCAGCGCAGCAGCGAAGCGCTCCACGATCGCGGCCGCCGGTTCGACGGCGTCGATCGTCCCGACACCCTGGCCGGCGTACATCGCCATCGCCTCGACGTCGCCGTCGGTGCCCGCGAGGGGGAGGTTGACCGCGTAACGCGGTATGCCCTCGACGACGGTCTCACCTTCGCCCGGGCGCTGCCCGGAAGGCGGACTGCCGGCGGCTTGCCAGAGCTCGTAGGTGCTGTTGCGGAGCACGCGATGCGGCGCCGGCCAACCGACGTCGAAGAGGTCGGTGAGCACGGTGTCGCGACCTTCGGCCGCGAGCAGCCGCGCCTTGTAACGCGGATGCGCGTCGCACTCGTCGCTGGCCACGAACCGCGTGCCCATCACGACAGCCGAGGCCCCGGCGGCGAGCGCGGCGCGAGCGGACGTCGGGTCGGCGATCCCGCCGGCGGCGAGCAGTGGCAATGAGACGGCCCGGCGGACCTCGGCCAGCAGTGGGAGCAGACCGACGACGCTCTGGACGTGGCCGCCCGCCTCCACGCCCTGCACGATCAACGCGTCGGCGCCCGCGGCGACCGCCGCCCGGGCCGCATCCGCCGAGGCTACCTGTACCAGCACGCGCGCACCGCCGGCGCGCGCGCGTGTGATCAGTTCAGGGCGGAGCCCGAACGAGAAGGACACCCACGGCGCCCGCTCCTCGACCACCACTTCGAGTCGCTCGTCCTGCGCGAAGTCGAGGACGAGGTTCACGCAGAACGGACGATCGGTGACGCGCGCGATCGAGCGGATCTGCTCGCGGAGCACGGACGGCTCGGTCCACGACGCGCCCAGCGTGCCGAGGCCGCCGGCCCGCGAGACCTCGCCGGCGAGTCGCGCCGCGGCGCCCCGGCCGAGCGGCGCCTGCATCAATGGAGACTCGCACCCCAGCACGCTCATGGCGGCGAAGGGAAGATCGACTCGGTGCGGCCCGTACGCTCCTCGAGCAACCGGTCGGCGTAACGGAGCAGAGCCACCAGGGAACCGAGCGCCGCGACGCCGCCCGCGCCCGCGGCGACGCCGAGCGAGGCATCGGCGATCGCATCGAGCGCGATCGCGATCGCGCTGCCACCGACCACGCTGTTGATCACGGCGACGACAGTGGCGAAGGTGAAGAACTGCTTGCGTCCCTCCGGCGGTACCGCCGCGTTCTCGAACACCCCTCGTCCGTCGTCGTGCCCGGAGAGCAGGAAGAGCTTTGCTTGGTCGCCGGCGATCTGCTTGTAGTAGTTGCGGATCCGGTTGATCGCGACGCCGTAGCGGAAGTCCTCGGCACCGCATTCGACGACTCTCACGAACGTGAAGACGCCGAGGACATAGAGCGTCGGGAGCACGGTGAGGGCGAAGACATCGAAGGCGGCGCCGATCTGCGATGCCTGGCCGATGAACCCCAGCGCGACCAGGCTGCTGGAGACCGAGAGGATGTAGAGCGAGGCGCGGGAGGCGCTTTCGCTCGCGGTCTGCGAGCGGGCGGTCTGGAGCGTGAAGTGCTCGGTGGTCAAAGCCGTCAAGAGCTCCTGGCGATCCGGGGCCTCGGCCACCTCATCAACGTATCGCGCGGATCGTTCATGCGGTCGACGCCGAACGCTTCGGGAACCGGGGCTCTGCCGAGCACCGCGTCGGCGGCGATGCGCCCGGGGCCAGGTTCGAGCGAGATGCCGTACGGGCCATGCCGCCGACATCATGCTCGACACCTGCCGGGCGCGACCGGCGCGGGATCGCGCGAAGCTGACGATCCGCTCAAGCGTCCGCGAGGCGCTTGTTCTCACGATGAGGGAGTGGGTTCGCTTCGCCTGGTGAAACGAACTTGCTTCCTAGGAAAGTGAGTCGTTCTGGTCGTGTTATCCGCGACGAGAACAACTCATTTCGCTCCGCAACTATCGCCCGTGATCGTTTGCGCGCGTATCACGTTCAAGGACGGTCGATCACGATCGACCCACACTCCCTCAGTGCAAGAAGTTCGCCGGTCTAGCCGGACTCGATCAGGATGCGGGCGAAGAACGCTCCCAGCTCGTCGTGCTCGTGCAGCGGCAGGACATGCGCGACGTACTGGTCCGGGCGAACGACGACCATGCATCCCGTTTCCCGGTTCACGCCTCGCAGGTCGAAGATGTCGCCGGCCTCGACGTCAGGGGAAAACGCCTTCTCGTAATCGATCAGGCCGAATCTGCCCTTGCGCGGCAGCAGTACGGGCGGGAGCGCGTCCACGGCGAGGTCGCGGTGGCCCTGCTGGAAGATCGCGCGGACGTCGATCGCGGAATCGGGGTCGGCGGCCGCGGGCGTGAACCGCGGGATGGTTGCCGTGAGGAACTCGCACAGCGCGCGGGCACCGGAGCGATCGGCGTCGGCGAAGACGTAGATCCGCCAGGCGCCGTCCGCGCGGGCGGCGTGGCCGAGCTGGACCGGCTTGGCGTCGGCCACGCGGATGACGGGTGCCGAGTGGAAGCGCATGCCGATCGGAAAGCCCTCCGCGAGGTGCTGATGGGTCGGTTCGGCGGTGATCAGCGACGGGGCGTAGCGGGTGGCGACGCCGGCGGTGAAGCGGCCTTGGGCGATGAAGTAGCGCTGGAACGTCTCGGGGTCAACCGCCTCGGAGCCGCGGCCGCGGAAGAGCTTGGAGAACTCGCGGTCGAAGTCGATCAGCTCAGCGGCGACGGCTCGGCGTTCCTGCGAGTAGGTGTGGAGCAGCTCGGGCCGCGCCGTGCCGCGCAGCACGGCTGCGAGTTTCCAGCCGAGGTTCCAGGCGTCGGCCATGGCGACGTTCATGCCCTGGCCGGCCTTCGCACTGTGGGTGTGGCAGGCGTCGCCGGCGATGAACACCCGCGGCAGCCGGGTGGCCGAGTCGGCCGCCGGCACGTCGTCGAAGGTGTCGCACAGGCGCTGGCCGATCTCGTACACCGACCACCACCCGACGTCTTTGAGCTCGAGCGTGTACGGGTGCAGGATCCGGTTCGCCACCGCGGCGAGCTTCTCCGGCGTGACGGCGCGCTTGTCGACGGTCTCGTCGAGCTCGATGTAGAACCGGACCAGGTAGCCGCCCTCGCGCGGGATGATCAGGATGTTGCCCTGCGAGGAAGAGATCGCGGCCTTGACGCGGATGTCCGGGAAGTCGGTGACGGCCAGCACGTCCATCACGCCCCAGACCTCGTTCGTGACGTCGCCGACGAGCTCGCGGCCGATCGCGTCGCGGATGGCGCTGCGCGCTCCGTCGCACCCGACGACGTACTTGGCCCGGATCGTCCCTCCGCCCTGCAGCGTCACCGTGACCGGGAACTCGCCGGTGTCGACCCGGACGTCGCTCGCGTGGAGGCCGTAGGACGGGGCCAGCCGGCTCGGGGATCGCTTCATGTGATCGAGCAGGTAGGTGAGCATCCGCGCCTGATTGACGATCACGTGCGGGAACTCCGACAAGCCCTCCTCGGTGTCCACGACCCGCCCCGTGCGCGCAATCCGGGCCGGGTCCTCGGGGTCCGGCCGCCAGAAGCCGACCTCATTGACCCAGTACGCCTCGGCGACGAGCTGATCGGCGAGCCCGAACGCCTCGAACATCTCCACGGTCCGGCACGCGACGCCGTCAGCCTGACCGACTTGCAGCGGACCGTCGCGGCGATCGATCACCGCCGTGGTGAGCTCGGGGAAGTTCGCGAGTTGCGCCGCGAGCACCAGCCCGGCCGGACCGGACCCGACGATCAGCACGTCGACCTCCGCAGGGAGCCCGTCCGCCCGCTCCGCGACCGACGGATGCACATCGGCGACCAGCGGGTCGCCGGGCCGGTAGCCCTCGAGATAGAACTGCATCCGGTCGTGACATCCTAGAGACGCGGGATGGGCACGGGAGAGCACTTCGTGTTGGGTCTGGACGCGATCGACGAGACGCACGTCGCGGTCGTCGGCGGCAAGGGCGCGCAGCTCGGCGAGCTGTCACGAATCGACGGCGTCCGCGTGCCGCCTGGCTTCTGCGTCACGACGGACGCCTTCCGGCGGGTCCTCGGGGAGGCGCCATCGATCGACGATCGGCTCGATCGGCTGTCGCGACTGGAGGTGGAGGACCGGGAAGCGATCCGCACGCTCAGCGCGGAGATCCGCCGGACGCTCGAAGGGATCGCCATCCCCGACGATCTGGCGGCGGCGATCACCGGCTCGCTCGCCGAGCACGCCGCCTACGCCGTCCGGTCGAGCGCGACGGCAGAGGACCTGCCGACGGCCTCCTTCGCCGGCCAGCAGGACACGTACCTGAACGTCGTGGGGCCGGCCGCGATCCTCCAGCACGTCAGTCGCTGCTGGGCCTCGCTGTTCACCGAGCGGGCCGTGACCTACCGGCTGCGGAACGGCTTCGACCACCGGAAGGTCCACATGGCGGTCGTCGTGCAGCAGATGGTCTTCCCGCACGCGGCCGGCATCCTCTTCACGGCAGACCCCGTCACGTCCAACCGGAAGGTCGCCTCAGTGGAGGCCGGCTTCGGCCTCGGCGAGAGCTTGGTCTCCGGGCTGGTAAACGCGGACCTCTACAAGGTGCGCGACGGTGACGTCGTCACCAAGCCGGAGCGGCAGGAGCAGTCGGCGCTGACGGATGCGCAGGTCATTCGCCTCGTGCAGCTCGGCCGCCGGATCGAGGCGCATTTCGGCCGCCCGCAGGACATCGAATGGTGCCTCGTCGACGACGACTTCCAGTTCGTGCAGAGCCGGCCGATCACGACGCTGTTTCCCATCCCCGCGCGCAGCGACGGAGAGCACCACGTGTACGTCTCCGTCGGTCATCAGCAGATGATGACCGACCCGATGAAGCCCCTGGGGTTCTCCCTGTTCCAGCTGACGGCTCGCCCGCCGATGTACGAGGCCGGCGGGAGGCTGTTCGTCGACGTCACCAAGATCCTGGCTTCGCCGACGAGTCGCGCAAGCTTCCTGGCCCTCGCGCAATCCGATCCGCTGATCGGGGACGCGTTGCAGTCCATCGTCGACCGCGGCGACTTCATCCCGTCGCTCCCGGATGACGGTCCGGGCGGGTCGCCGACCGGCGGCGCACCGGCCCCGATCGAGACCGATCCGGCCATCGTGACCGAGCTGATCGCGCGCACCCAGGCTTCGATCGCCACCGTGAAGCGCGACATCAGGACCAAGTCCGGATCGGCGCTGCTCGACTTCATCCTGGAAGACATCCAGGAGCTCAAGCGGGTCCTGTTCGATCCGCGGAGCCACCAGGTGTTCATGAGTGCCATGGACGCCGCGGGGTGGCTCAACGAGCAGCTGCAGGCGTGGCTGGGCGAGAAGAACGCGGCCGACACGCTGACGCAGTCCGTCCCCCACAACGTGACGTCGGAGATGGGTCTGGCGCTCCTGGACGTGGCGGATGCGATCCGCCCGTATCCGGAGGTGGTGGCCTTTCTGCAACGCGTCGAGGACGACGACTTCCTGGACGAACTGCCCACGTTTGTGGGCGGGCTCCAAGCGCGGGACGCCATCCGCGGCTTCCTCGAGAACTACGGCATGCGCTGCATCGGCGAGATCGACATCACGAGGCCCCGTTGGAGCGAACGCCCGACCGCGCTCGTGCCGCTGATCCTCGGCAACATCAAGAACTTCGAGCCGGGTGCCGGCGAGCGGCGCTTCGAGCAGGGGCGCCAAGAGGCGTGGGAGTTCGAACAGGAGCTGCTGAAGCGCCTGCGCGCGCTGCCGGACTCCGAGCACAAGGCGGAAGAGACCAAGCGGAAGATCGACCGCGTCCGGACCTTCATCGGATACAGGGAGTATCCGAAGTACGGCATCATCAGCCGCTACTTCGTGTACAAGCAGGCGTTGCTGGAAGAGGCCGAGCGCCTGGTCGAAGCCGGCGTGATCCGTGAGACGGAAGACATCTTCTTCCTGACGTTGCCGGAGCTCCGCGACGTCGTCCGCACGCACCACGCGGATGCCGCGCTCATCTCCGAGCGAAAGGACGCGTTCAGGGCAAATCAAGCGCTCACGCCACCGCGGGTGCTGACGTCCGACGGCGAGGTCATCGCCGGGTCGTACCGGCGCGACGACCTGCCGGCCGGCGCGCTGGTCGGCTTGGCGGTTTCCGCCGGGACCGTCGAGGGGCGGGCCCGAGTCATCCTGGACATGGCCGACGCCGCGGTCGAACCCGGCGACATCCTGGTCACGGCCTACACGGACCCCAGCTGGTCGCCACTGTTCGTCGCGGTCACGGGCCTGGTGACGGAGGTGGGGGGCCTGATGACCCACGGCGCGGTGATCGCACGCGAGTACGGATTGCCGGCCGTCGTGGGGGTGGAGCGTGCCACCCAGCTGATCCGGGACGGGCAGCGGATCCGCGTGCACGGCACGGACGGGTACATAGAGATCCTGCCCTAGCCGCCGTACTCCTCGTCGGCGACGTGCTTGCCCCAGGTCACCGCGCTGCCGGTGTCGTCGGTCTGTTGCATGGCGATGTGGACCATGAAGCGGTTCGGCGCGGCGCCGTGCCAGTGGTTCTCGCCGGGCTCGAAGAAGACGCGATCGCCGGGGCGGATCTCCTCGATCGGCCCGCCTTCGCGCTGGCAGCGGCCGACCCCCGCGGTGACGAAGAGGGTCTGGCCATGCGGGTGCGTGTGCCAGGCGGTGCGCGCGCCCGGCGTGAAGTGCACGGCGGCGGCGGCGATGGTGGAGGTGCCGGCGGGGGCCGCGACGGCGTCGATGTAGACGTCGCCGGTGAACCAGTCGGCCGGGCCCTTTTGAGTGTCGAGGCTGCTACGGGTGATCTGCACGGTGGGCGACTCCGAAGCCGATTCCTTCTTCCTCCATCAGGCGCGCAGTCGCCGCCGGATTGGCTCGGGCTATGGATGCTGCGAACATGATCGTATTCGACGTGCCGTCGCTCAGCGCGCTCGCGGATGCGGGGGCCGCGACGCACGCGAGCGTGACGGACGCGGCGAGGATCGTGCGACGGAGCGATGATGTGGTGGGCATGGAAATCACTCTCTAGGTCCGATTGCGGTGTCGGAGTGGAGGACTCATGCGTCGGTCCCAAGGTTGGCCGCATGGAGCCGTGATGGACACGATCGACGTTGACGGTCGTTCGATCGCGTACGAGCGCGCAGGCTCGGGACCGCCGCTTGTCCTGCTCCACGGGTACGTCGGCGACGGGCCGGTCACCTGGCGGCGGCAGCTCGACGCGCTCTGCGACGAGTTCACGGTGGTCGCGTGGGACGCCCCCGGCGCGGGGGGGACGTCCGATCCACCGGAGGGCTTCGGAATGGCCGGCTACGCCGACTGCCTGGCCGGCTTCATCCGCGCGCTGGGTCTGGAGCGGCCGCACGTCGCCGGTCTGTCGTTCGGGGGCGCGCTCGCGCTGGCGCTGTGCCACCGCCACCCGGCGATCCCACGGACGCTGATTCTGGCGTCGGCGTACGCGGGCTGGGCCGGCTCGCTGCCCGCCGCCGTCGCCGAGCAGCGCCTCGAGCAGGCGTTCGCGCTGGCCGGCCTCACGAGCGACGAGTTCGTCGGAGCACTGCTGCCGACGATGTTCTCCGCGGGCACGCCGCAGGAGTTTGTCGACGCGTTCGAGGCGAGCATGAGGGCGTTCCACCCGGCCGGGTTCCGGGCGATGGCCCGCGCCTCGGCCGAGAACCTGCGCGACGCGCTGGCGCGCATCGACGTCCCGACGCTGCTGATCTACGGCGACGCCGACGTGCGCGCACCGCTGACGGTCGCCGAGGACCTCCACGCCGCGATCGCCGGCTCGCGGCTCGTCGTCCTGCCCGGCACCGGCCACGTCTGCAACATCGAGGACGCGGACGGATTCAACGCGGCGGTCCGCCGCTTCCTAGCGCCTCATGTTGCGTAGGCGTCCATGAAGATCTCCACCGGCCCGGGCTCGTCGCCGCCGAGGTTGGCGTCGATCCACTCGTGGTTGAGCTCCATGGCCTCGAAGTCAGTCCAGATCCGCGTGTCGTTGGCGCAGCTATAGCGCGCGGCAGACCTGCGGGCGCTCGTCGTAGACGCCGCACGCCCGGGTGGTGGAGTCGCTGCGGTGGCAGTAGCCGTCGGGGCCGCGGCGATTGAAGTACGGCCGCCCGAGGTCCCACTTCAGCGCGCCGGCCTCGATGTCCTCGGCGCTGAGCGCGAAGCGCATCCGGCAGCACGCGGCGCGGCAGATCGGCAACCGGGCCGCGCAGTCGATCACCGGCGGAGGACCCGGCTCGCCGTCGACGCGGATCGCGGCGTGCACGCTCGCCAGCTGGCCGGTCGCGGCCGTCTCCTGCCGCACCGCCTCGATCGCCCGCTTGAGCTCGTCTGCGCCGACCAGCCCGCGCCGGATCAGCACGTCGATCAGCCCGTTGACGACCGCCTCGTTCTCGTTGGTGCGCTCCGCCTGCTCGGACAGCACGGTGTGCGTGTAGATCGTCCCCCGTTCGAGCTGACGCTCGAGCTCATCCATCGAGCGACGCCCTGAGGCGGTCGATCTCCGCATCGCGCTCGGAGATGTCGTCGTGGAACGCGACGTCGTGGCCGAGCACGCGCCCGAGGAAGAACGCCGCCGCGTCCTTGACCCGGTAGCGCTGGGCGTTGCCGACCATCGCCTCGCGGCTGCCCTCGTAGCGGACCGGGCTGGCATCCGAGAGCAGCGCGATCAGGCCCGGCACGACGGCGTCGCCTTGCGCGAGCAGGTGAGTGCCGAGTGGGCCGGCGTCGCTCGGTGAGGCCCACAGCGCGCCCCACAGGTTCCCGGACAGCGCGTGCGACCCGGTCAGCTCGAGCGCGCGCGCGTAGATCGGGCCGAGCACGTCCGGCCCCGCGTCCGGCCCGTCCCCGCAGCGGTAGAGCACCTCGGCCGCGAGCACGCGCGCGAGGTCGTCGGCCCGCTCGTCGCGGACGATGGCCTCGAGCGACGGGCCGTCGGCGGCGTAGACGGCGCCGGCCGTGCTCGCATCGCCGGCGAGGAAGAGCCCGGCGTAGCCATCGCGGGTCAGGCGCTCAGCTGCGCTCATCCTTGATGTTCGGCCAGTCGGCCGCGTCGACTTCGCCGGTCAGCCCGTGGTGCATGCCGTCGACGACCTTGATGGCGCCGGTCGTGGCCGGCGGCACGAGGTCGCGGGTGATGACGATGCGCGTCCCAACCGGGAGCGGGAACGTGCCCGGCGTGGACTTGATGTTGACGAGCCCGCTGACGACCTTCACGTCCGGGATCGGCAGGTCGACCGTGTCCTTGTTGCCGCTCGGGGTCTTGCTCGCGTTCCAGATCTCGGCCGCCTTCAGGAACGACGAGGAGGGCGCGCCTTCGGACACTTTCACCAGGTCGATCTTGGAGAACGCGCCGGCCGCGTCCGTGCGCCAGCCCCAGCGCACGGAGCCGTAGTACATGCCGGACTGCGCGCCCTTGGTGGCCAGCGCCGCGGTCTCGAAGATCTGGCGCGAGTCCTTGTCGGCAGCGGACCGGCGTGGCGTGTCCTTGAGCGACGCGGTCTTCTCCTGCAGCGCGCCCTTGGCGTCCTTGAAGCGCCAGCCGTTCTCCCCGAAGAACGCGGTCGACGCGTCGGAGAGCGACGTGCTCGAGTCGTTCTCGACGGCGTAGATCGGGTTCGTGTTGGTCGTCGACTGGTCGATCGCGGTGCCCTCGTCAGTCTCCGTGCCGACCCCGGTCGCCTTCGCGTCCGCGGCGGGGATCGGCCGCGCGGCGGCGCCCGGCGTCAGGTTCGTCTTGCCGCCGACGACGGAGGTCACGCTCTGGGTCAGCCCGATCAGCTCGGCGTCGGCGATGATCGTCGGCTTGAACTTGAGCGTGATGTCCACGCCGCGCCAGTTCTGGGCCGCCGGGGCCGCGCCCGTGCCGTCGTCGTCCTTCTTGAGGTCGTAGCGGTCGGTGTCCCACTCGCCGCCGACCGTGTTCACCACACGCTGCAGGCGCGCGCTGCGCAGCTGCGACCGCAGCAGCAGGGCCGGCGAGCGGAACCGTGCCGGCTCCGGCGTCGGGTGGCCGGCCGTCCGCGCGAGCGCGCGCTGGAGCGACTCGTCGGCGCCCGCGTGCGCGATCAGCGACCCGACCGCGCTGTTGCCGGCCGAACGCTGGAGCGCGAGCACCGAACCGGAACTGAGCGTGCCGCCGAGCTCGACCGCCGAAGCGGGAGCAGTCTCGGGCACTGCCGCCTGCTGGTGGGGTTCCGCAACCCGATCGGTCTCGCGGTCCACCGCCCGAGTCTAACCGCGGCTCCGTCAGCGCAGGGATTTTCAGCGAGCTTGACGCGGCGGATGGGTTCCGCGAGGCTCGCGCCGCTGACGGAGTGCGACCGCACGATCGAGGAGTGCCGATGGCCTCTGACGGATCCCCGACGCTCCAGGAGCGGCTCGACGAGCGCAGGGACAAGAAGTGGACGTCGTTCTCGTGGGTCACGCTGCGCGCGCTTTCGTCGTCGGTCAATCACGCGCTCGGGCACGGCGCGCCGCGGCTGGTCACCGAACTGCGCAACAAGTGGATGGGCCAGTTGCCGAAGGGGAGGCGCATCGTGGAACTGCGCGACGCGACCTCGTTCTTGATCGTCGGTGATCCAGGCGAGCAGGACGCGTCCCAGTACGTCGTGGCGGCGGCGATGGAGGAGCACACCGACGTCGGCTTCGTCGTGATCTGCAGCGACGTCATCTACCCCGCGGGTGACGTCAACGACTACGTCGACGGGTTCTACGTGCCGTACAAGCGGTTCGGCGACCTCGCCAAAGGCGCCCGGTTCTTCGCGGTGCCGGGAAACCACGACTGGTACGACAGCCTCTTCGGGTTCATGTGGACGTTCTGCGGCCCCAAGCTGCAGGCCCCGCGTGTTTCGACCTCCGGTTTCACCCTGCGCGAGCGCCTCGCGTGGTTGGCGTGGAGGCGGCCGAAGCCGCCGCAGCGCACGGTCTTGCAGATGCGCGCGGAGAGCTCGATCAACACCGGGCAGCCGGGACCGTATTTCGCGATCGACCTGCCGAACGTCCGCATCGTCTGCATCGACACCGGGATCGCCGGCGGGATCGACGCGGATCAAGGCCAGTGGCTGCTCGACGTGTCACGCGACCCGGTGGACAAGGTCCTCGTCACCGGCAAGCCGTTGATGTCGAACACGCGGGTCGTGACCTGCGAGATCGACGGCGGAGGCGGGGCGTTCGCGTCCGTGAACGCCATCGTGGCCGATCCCGTCCATCGGTACGTCGCCGCGATCGGGGGCGACATCCACAACTTCCAGTACTACGCAGAGGGGCTGAGCTACATCGTCTCCGGCGGCGGGGGTGCGTACCTGAGCGCTACACATACGATGCCGCGCCCGGCGGATCCGAGCAAAGTGGCGCTCTACCCGACCCGCGAGGCTTCGCTGGGACACTTCAGCCAGCTGTTCGTGCCACCGACGTGGCGGGTGTTGCGTGCCGCGAGCGCGGTGGTCGCCGGGGTGCTGGCCGCCTATGTGGCCGTGGTGACCGACATCTCCGACAGCACGCTCGAGCTGGTACTCCAGATCGGCTCCATAGCGCTCGCCGCCTGGGTCGTCGTGACGTTTCTGCTGCCGCCGAAGCGCAACAGGATCTATCGCGGGGCCTTGTTCGTCGTCGCGCTCCTGGGCGGCGTCGTCGCCGGGCTCGCCGGGTGGTGGGTCGCCCCCGGGGCGTTCGAGACGAACGCGCAGGCGGCCGGTGCGCTGGTAGCGGGTGGCTGCGTCATCGCGGTGCTGCTCCGCGTCACGGCCTGGTGGCGCCCGGGTCCCACCCAGCGGCTGGCCTTGCTGGGGTGGCTGGTGCTGGGGACGGCCGGGATTGTTGCCCTCGTCGTGGTAGACGAATCGTGGCTCGCCGTCGCCGCCGGCCTCGTGGTCGGCGCCGGGCTGGTCGGCGGCGTGCTGCGCTCGCGCACGATCTGGACCGAGACGGTCGCCGCGGTCACCGCCGGCGTCGTGCAGCTAGTGGTGGCGCTCCTGGTGCTCTACGACTGGCCGGTGCGCGCCTCAGGCGTGGAGGAGTCGTTCACCGATGTCCTGATCGCGTTCGGAGCAGTCGTCTTCGCACTGATCATCGTGGCGGTGATCAGCGCGCGAGGGCTTTCGTTCGTGGTCGAGTTGCCGATCGCTCTCGTGATCGTCGGCGCTGCGATCTTCGCCGTGTGGTCGGTTCGGGGCCGCCCGGTGGGCGTCGCGCTCGCGACTCCCGCAGTCCTGCTCGGATTGGCGATCGCGGTGGACGGCGTCCGCGCGCGCGTCCCCGGCGCGTGGTATCGGCCCGTGTTCATCTTCGGCCTGGCCGGTCTCATCGCCGGCGGCGCCTACCTGGCGCAGTGGCTCGGGCTCGATGTCGAGTGGATTCCGGAAGCCGCCGCGGGCGCCGCGGTGATCGTCGGCATGACGGTTGTGGGCATCGCGATCGCTCACCTCTGCTTCCTCGGCGCGATCCCGCTTCTGTGGCGGTGGCGCATCCGATCCGGCGTACTCGAACCGGGACAGGACGCGGAGGGCATGAAGTGGCGCGACGGCCTGCCCAACAGCGCCACCGGTGTCACCAAGAACATCGTCAACATCGTCCATCCCGGCGCCAAGCGGCCGCGCGGGCCGCTGCACAAGCTGGTCTCCGAGATCTGCGACATCGACGAGCCGCCGTTTGCGAAGAGCTTCCTGCGCGTCGACGTCGGCCGGGACGCCTTGCAGATCGTGTGCCACCAGGTCACGGGGGTGGCAGGCGAGGTCGTGTCTACCAGCAAGGTGCCCACGATCAAGCTCAAGCCTGCGCGATGAGGTCGGCCGAATCCCAGAATCGTGGGATTCTCAGCCTCGACGTCCGGCGCGAGAATTCGCGGGATGCTGCGCACTCGCATCCTGCTCCTCGCAATGCTCATCTGCGCCGTCCTGCCGGCGGCCGCGGACGCGCGCCCGAAGGTCGTCGTCGACGCCGACATGAGCTTCGACGACGCCGCCACTCTGGCCTATCTGGCGCAGGCCGACCGGCGCGGCCTCATCGACCTCGATGCCGTCACCGTCTCGCTGTCCGGCGCCGGCTACACGGGCCGCGGTCTCAGCCACGCGCGCTGCCTGGTCCACAAGCACGGGCTGCGCGATGTCGCGGTGTCCGACGGTGACCTGCTCGGTGCCAACGCGCTGCCGGAGGCGATCCGCAGCTACGTCGATCGGGTGGTCCACAACTCGGCCGCGCTCAGCAACTCGACGGCCTGCCCCGACGTACCCACCGAGGGCCGCGCGGCCCGGATCCTGGCCGCCCCGCGGGGCAAGTTCACGCTGATCGCGATCGGTCCGCTGACCAACGTCGCGCAGGCGCTCGCGCGCGACCCCGCGCTCGCAAATCGCATCGAGCGCGTCTTCATCATGGGTGGCGGAACCACGCACGGGAACCTGTGCTGCGGCGCCGGCGACGGCACCGATCACGGGCAGGAGTTCAATTTCTGGGCCGATCCGGCCGCCGCCCAGAAGGTCTTCACCACCCTGTCGGGCAAGGTCTCGCTGACCGCGCTGAACGCCACCGACTTCGTACCGATCACGTTCGACTTCTTCGATCGGCTGAAGGCCGAGAACACGACCGTGGCCACCGCGACGGTCGTCACGATCCTTTCCGACCCGGATGTGCAGGAATACATGCGTCAGGGCCTCATGTACTGGTGGGATCCACTGGACGCGGCCGCGGCGATCACCGGCCGCTTTGTCCGCTACGAACCCACCCGGCTCACCGTCGTGCAGAGCGGACTGGAGGCCGGCCGGACGGTCGTCGATCCGCGCG
The DNA here is from genome assembly GCA_963768375.1 of uncultured Solirubrobacteraceae bacterium. Classification (GTDB taxonomy): domain Bacteria; phylum Actinomycetota; class Thermoleophilia; order Solirubrobacterales; family Solirubrobacteraceae; genus Solirubrobacter. The sequence goes on along the minus strand of CAVYHO010000009.1, from coordinate 992,016 downwards.
GCGCCCGGATCCGCCTCGGCGTCGCGGCCGACGCCCACGCATTCGAGGACCACTTCCTGGCCATGCTGAGCCGGTCAACGCGGTAGGACGCAGGGGTTCGACGCATAGTCGCGCGCTTCGTCGAAGATCCGGTGCAGACTGGCTTCGGCCACGCGCGTGTCCGCGTCGAGCCTCCGGAAGCGGGGCACGATGCTCGTCGCGATCCAACCCCAGCGGTCGTCGACGCGAGGTGCGCCCAGAAGATGTCGTCGAAGATGGCGTTGTTCGTCTCGCGGATCGTGTTGACGTCGGAGAGCAGCAGCGCTTTGGCTCGATTGAGGCTGGACGGGATGTCCACGTAGCCGGTGCGATCGGTGTCCAGCCGGAACGGAAACAGGGCGATGCGAACGTGGTGCGACGCGAACGCGGCCATCCCGGCCCACTTGAAGTACGCGGGCAGGAACTTGTAGAGCCAGGCGTAGCGCGACGAGATCTCGATATTGCGGTGAAATGCGCACGGCTGGACGGTCAGGAGACCGTCGGCCAGAGCCTTCCACTCGGCGACCGTCTCCGGCACTCCGTTCTGCGCGACGAGCTCGCGCGGCGGAGGGATGAGTTCGTCCGCGGTGATCAGGTCAACTAGCCTCTCACGCGCGCGGTGGGAGCGCGGTAGTGTGGCTCGATGTCGCGCCGAGCGTCCCCGAGCGACGGTTGGACGCGTGGGAGCGTCGACGCGATCCCACGTCGGCGGCTCGCCGGTCGGATCGCGGATGCGTTGGAGACCGGGTCGCTGGTGGTCGTCGCTCCCGCGGGCTACGGCAAGACGACCGCGCTCGCCGAGGCGGTCGGCATGGCGGGCTGGGACGTCGCCTGGCTGCCGTGCTCGCCGAGCGACCGCGATCCCGGCCGGCTGCTGGTGCACCTGGTCGGTTCGATTCGACGGGCAGTGCCGGGCGCGGCGGACGTGCTCGGTGAGCGACTCAACGTCGCCACGGTGCCGGTTGATCCGGGGCTCGCGGTGCAGGCGCTCGAGAGCGAGCTGGCGCGGCTGCTGGTCGAACCGCTGGTCGTCGTCATCGACGATGCGGAGCACCTCGCGGGGGCCGCGGAAGCCGAGCAGGTCGTCGCCGACCTCGTCGCGACGCCGCTGAAGACACTGCGTGTGGCCGTCCTCGGGCGCCGGCCGCTGGTGCTGCGGACGGCGAGGCTCAGCGCCGCCGGCCGGCTCACGGAACTGGGCCCGGCCGACCTTGCGTTCGGCGTGGAGGAATGCGCCGAGCTGATGCTGCGCCGGGCGGGGCGTGAGCCGTCACGCGACGAGCTGGAGACGGTCTGGACGGCGACCGAGGGATGGCCGCTCGGGGTCGCGCTCGCGGCCGGCTCGGAGCGGCCGCTGGCGATCCGGCCGCCGCGCGCCGGTGCGCTCGACACGTACCTGGCGGAGGAGCTGCTGGATCCGATGGAGCCGCGTATGCGCGACGCGGTGATCGATTCCAGCGTCGCGCCGGAGCTCGATCCGTCGCTGGTGCGCGCGCTCGGGCTGCCGGAGGATTTTCTCGGGGAGGTCCGCCGCCGAGGGGTCCCGTTGCGCGCGCCGACCGGGGACGACGAGCGGCTCGCCTACCACCCGCTCGTGCGCGAACTGCTGTCGGCGCGACTGGTTCGCGACCGCCCCGCGGCACGGCGGTCGCAGCTGCATGCCGTGGTCGCCGAGGCGCTGGAAGCCGAGGACCGTGGGCCCGAAGGGATCGAGCACTGGCTGGCGGCCGGCCGGCACGACCGCGCGAGCGCGCTGGTCGCCCGCCACGGCGAGACGCTGCTGGCGACCGCACCGGCCACGGTTGGGCGCTGGCTCGAGCAGCTGCCCGCCGACGCTCGGACCGCGCCCGGCTTGCGGCTGCTCGAGGGACGGCTTGCGCACGCGGCGGGGCGCCTGGAGGACGCCGAGGCGCCGCTGCGGGACGCGATGGACGGCCATGCGCGCTCCGGCGACGACGAGCGAGCCTGGCTGGCCCGCGCCACGCTCGCCTACGGCTACCTCATGCGGCGGCGCTTTGAGCCGGCGGTCCGCATGGCCGACGGCTACGCATCCAGCTCAGCCGTCGCCGCGCCGATGGTCGCGCTGATCGCGGCCGCCGCCCTCGGCGGCGCCGGCTCCTATCGCGAGGCCTCGGAACGGTTCGCGGATGCCGCGGCACGGTCCGCAGGCGGACCTCTGGCGCCGCTGGCTCCAGGAATGCATGGGTTCTTCGTGGACCTGCCGTGCGGGCGGCTCGACGCCGCGCTCGCCGGCGTGCGCGAGACGGTGGCGCAGCTCGAGCGCGTCGATCCGTTCGGCCAGCTGACGCAAGTGCTCGGCATGGGCGCAGCCATCCACGACTATCGCGGAGAGCCGGACGATGCGGTCGCGTGCTTCGTGCGTGCGGAACATCTGTCCCAGCAGACGGCGTTCGACGGCTACGTCACCCACTTCGGTCATGTGTTCAGAGCGAGCCTCCACGCGCGAAACGGGCGCCTGGCCGAGGCCGAGCTCGCGCTCTCGCGGTCCAGTGCTCGATTCCCTGGGTGGTTCGCGAGCGACGCCGACGTCACGCGAGCGGCGATTGCCGCCGGCCGCGGCGACTACGACGTCCTCGAACGAGCGATCGAGTCGGTGACGATGGTGCCGTGGACACCGGGCGTCCATGCCACCGCTCTCCTGATCCCTGTGCTGGTCGCCGCAGGTCGCCGCGATCGTGCCCGCGACGTGGTGGACGAAGCCCTCGCGGCCCGTCCGGCCCTGGCCTCGGGCGCTCGCCTGCTCGCCCTGCGCGCCTGGGTCCGGAGCCTGGACGGCGACGAGGCCGGGGCGCTTGCCGACGTCAGGCGCGCGTGGGAGGACGCGGGCGACGGCACTCGGCATCTGCTGCGCCGCGAGCGCCCGCGGCTCGAGCCATTGCTGTGGAAGGCGCTCGAGCGCGGTGTCCTGGCGCCGGAGGATGTCGTCGAAGCGGTGGATGCCGCCCGGCCCGGCGGTACCGCCGCGCTGGCCCTGACCCGTCATCCGGCGCCGGATGTCCGGCGCACCGCCGTCCTGGCCGCCGTCGCCTCCGGTCATCCGCGCGCGGTCGCACGCGCCGGCGAGCTGCAGGCCGATCCGGATCCCGCAGTGGCGAGCGCCGCTCGGGCCGGGTTCAGGACCGAGCCGCCGCCGCTCGTCTTCACCGTGCTGGGCGGCTTCGGCCTGCGCCGCGGCGTGTTCAGGATCGACGACGACGCGTGGCGGCGCCGCGCCGCGCAGCGGCTCGTCCGCATCCTGCTCATGAACCGCGACGCGGCGATGAGCGAGGACGAGCTGTTCGCGGCGCTGTGGCCGGACAAGGCGGGGGCCGCGGCGCGCCGGAGCCTCCAGGTGATCGTGTCGGCCGCGCGTGCGGTCGTCGACTGGCCGAGCACGACGGACAGCGTCCTGCTGGTGACCCGTCGCACCTACCGTCTCGAACTCACGGAGCGCGACATCGTGGACGCCGACGAGTTCGAGCGCGCGGCGGTCGCCGCGCTCGGCGCGGTTGGACAGGACGCTCCCGCCCTGCTCGAGGCCGCCGCGAACCGGTGGACGGGCGAGCCGCTCCCCGAAGACCGCTACGAAGACTGGGCGGCCGCCGGACGCGAGCGCCTGATCGACCTCTACGGACGCGTGCTCACGGCGCTCGCGGAAGCCCGCTCGGCGATCGGCGACCATCCCGGCGCGGTCGACGCGCGCCGCCGGCACGTCGGGCTCGACCCGCTCGACGAGGGAGCGCAGCGCGGGCTGATGGTGGCCTACGCCCGCTCCGGCCGTCGCAGCTACGCCCTCCGGCAGTACCTCGCATGCCGCCGCGCGCTCGTCGACGGGCTCGGGATCGAGCCGGCGCAAGAGACGGTCGCGCTGCAGCGGCTGATCCTCGCCGGCGACACGGTGTGAGCGTTCTGTGAGCGACCGGGCGTAGGTTCGCCTACGTCCGCTGATCTCGCGGGGCCTCCACGGCTCCGATCCGGCAGCCAAGGAGGATTCATGTCCCGTGTCGTTGTCGTTGTCGGGCTGGCCGTGGCCGCGCTGCTGGGAGGAGCCGTCGCGTTTGGGGCGATCCCTGGGGCCGGCGGACAGATCGACGGATGCGTCGGCAAGATCGGCGGGGTCGTCCGCGTCATCGACGTTGAGAAGGGCGAGAAGTGCGTGACGGCGTTGGAGCGCCCGCTGGCGTGGAATCAGGCGGGCCGGCCGGGGCCGGCTGGAGCGCGCGGGCCGCAAGGTGAGTCTGGCCCGCAGGGACCGGCCGGCTCGTCGGCGGTGGCGGGAAAGACGTGCCCGGCGGGACAGAGCCTGACCGGCTTTGACAGCTCCGGCGAGCTGCTGTGCACCGGCGAGGGGGGCGGCGGCGGCGATGCCGACGGCGATGGGATCCCCGACGCGGACGACTGCGCGCCCAACGACCCGAACCCTCCCGGCGCGGACGGCTGCTTCGCGCCCACCTCGGTGTATCAGCTCCACAACTTCGCGCACGGCTCGGGCGTGGTGATCTCCGACGTCCTCGTCACGGGCGTCCAGGCGAACCCCGGATTCGTATGGGTCGCGGTGCAGCCGGGCTCGCCGTCGTACTTCGGTCCGCAGAATTCGGGCCTGGAGATCGGGCTCGTCGCCCTTCCGGAGAACCCCGACCTCGAGGTCGGCGACCGAATCACCGTGCTCGGCATCCTGAGCCACTCGCAATCGGTCGGCACGCAGCTCCTCGCGCTCGACGTGACAGTCGTCGGCGCGGGAATCCCCGTGCCGTACGAACTGCCGCCCGCTGACTTCGCAGCCGCCACCGACGAACTCGACGACGTCCTGGTGCGGGTCCCCGGCGTGTCGCTGACAGCCCATGCCGGCGAGGACTGGCTCGTCTCGGCAGGCGTCACCGTCGTCGCGAGGCTGCTGGCCCCGCTCCCCTCGCTGCCCGTCGGCACCGACTTCGCGTCGATCACCGGCATCGCCCTCATCGGCCATGACATCGCGGGGCTGCAGCCGAGGAGCGCAGCGGACATCGTCGTGCAGTAGCCGGGGCGAAGCCCCGCGTCGGGTTCAACGTTCAACGAGAAGGAGCTGGCCATGAGCAGGCAGGCAGGAGTCATTTCCCGAACGGTCGCCGCACTGGCGCTCGCTGGGGCTCTGTGCGTGGTCGTTGCGGCGCCCGCATCCGCGCACTCGCGCGAGGCCATCACGATCGCGACGAGCGGCACCATCCTCGGGCCCACGACGGCATCGGGCACGTTCACGTCCAAAGTCGGCCGGATCGAGGACTCCGGCACGTACACCGAGACCTACACGCTCGTCGGAGACGAGATCAACGCCGAGAAGATCCTGACCGGCCGTCGCGGCACCATCACGATCCGCATCCGCGGCTTCCGCGTCATGCTGACCGAGACCACAGCCACCTTCCGCGGCGGCGGATGGCGCGTCGTCAGCGGCACGCGCGCGTACTCATCGCTGCGGGGCGGCGGCCGGCCCGGCGTCGCTTCGGGCCTCGCCGATTTCGCTACCCGCATCGTGAACGTCGTCCACCAGGGCAAGACTCGCCACGGCCGCGGACATCACCACCACCACGGAGGGCATGGCCCGCATTCGAGGTGACGTTGCGCTAGACATCGCGGGCGATGCCCATTGAACATCGCCCGCTGGGACGCACCGGCGTCTCCGTCAGCAAGCTCTGCCTCGGAACGATGATGTTCGGCGCGTGGGGCAACCCCGATCACGCCGAATCGATCCGGATCATCCACGCGGCGCTCGACGCCGGGATCAACTTCGTCGACACCGCCGACGTCTACTCGCAGGGCGAGTCCGAGGAGATCGTCGCCAAGGCCCTCAAAGGCCGGCGCGACGACGTCGTGCTCGCGACCAAGGTGCACATGCAGATGGGCGACGGTCCGAACCGCCGCGGTAACTCGCGGCGGTGGATCGTCATGGAGGTCGAGAACTCGCTGCGCCGGCTCGGCACCGACTGGATCGACCTCTACCAGATCCACCGCCCGGACCCGAACGCCGACATCGAGGAGACGCTCGGTGCGCTGACCGACCTGGTGCACCAGGGCAAGGTCCGCTACATCGGCTCGTCGACGTTCCCCGCGCCGGAGATCGTGGAGGCCCAGTGGGCGGCGCGCGACCGCCACCTGCAGCGGTTCGTGACCGAGCAGCCGCCGTATTCGATCCTGGTCCGCGGGATCGAGGCCGACGTGCTCCCCACGTGCGCGAGCTACGGGATGGGCGTCATCCCGTGGGCGCCGCTCGCGAGCGGCTGGCTGTCGGGTCGGTATCGCAAGGAGGCCCCGTTGCCGACCTCGACGCGTGCCGATCGGCTGCCGCAGCGCTACGACATGTCGCTGCCGGGCAACCAGCGCAAGCTCGAGGCCGTTGACCAGCTCGCGCAGCTCGCCGACGAAGCGGGCATCACCCTCATCCAGCTCGCGCTCGCGTTCGTGCTCAACCACCCGGCCGTGACCGCACCGATCATCGGGCCGCGCACGATGGAGCATCTCGAGAGCCAGCTCGCCGCGGCGGACGTCATCCTCGACGCGGCGCTGCTGGATCGCATCGACGAGATCGTCGCGCCCGGCACCAACCTCAACCCTCCGGACGCCGGCTGGGCCAACCCGGCGCTGGAACCGGCCGCGCGGCGGCGGTGACTCGTCAGATGTCGCGGCTGCGGTAGCTCGTCTTCGCGTATTTGCGCAGCAGTGGGTTGAGCGCTTCGACCGTGTCGCGCTTGAGGTCGTTGACCTTTTCGAGGTCGCCGGCCGGACACCCGTCGCCGCACTCCCGGTTCTGGCGTAGCGACTCGCGGATCGCGGCGGTGAAGCTCGTCAGTCCGGCCTTCAGCTTGGCGTCCTTGACCTCGCCCCCCAGGGTCTCGAGGTCTTTGAGGAGGGCCGAGCGATTCGCGATCGCGGCCTTCGTGTCGCCCTTCGCGGCCGCGGCTCGACCCTCTTGCGAGCGCTCCATCAGGCGGTCGAGCGCGAGCACCTGGCGCTGGAGGTCGGCGTCGGAGCGGGCCGGCTTCGGGCGCGCCGTCTCCTCGGGTTCGGGCGGAGCGGGTGTGGACCGGGCGGCGGCGGGCTTCGGCTCGTCGCCGCCGCTGAGCAGCAGGACGGCCACGCCGCTGCCGATCAGGAGCGCCGCCGTGATCACGGCGGCGACGATCGCCCCGCGAGTGATCGGTTGCCGGGGCGGTTTCGGCGGTTTCGGCGGCTTGGGTGGCTTCGGCGGCGGAGTCGCGACCGGTTCCGCCACGGGCGGCGGCGGCGGTGCAGGCGGCGGAGCGGCGGGTGCCTCGGGCGCGGGCGGCGGTGGGCTCGGCGCCTGCAGCTCGGGTTCGAGCGCGGACGTATCGACCGGCGGCGTGGCGGGCGGGAGGGCGTTGTAGGTGAAGAACGCCGGCGCGGGCGGTGGGGGCGGGGGCGGCTCAGGCGTCACGCTCGCTCGCGGCACCACCGGCGGCGGCCCGGTCGATGCGTCCGGCGTGGGCGTCCCCGACGGGGCGAACGCGGCGAACGGATGCGACGCCCCCACGGGGCTCGGCGCGGCTGGTGTCTGGGGGGGCGGCGTGGGGTCGGCCGGGGCCGGTGGGTCAGGTGGCGGCGCGGGGTCGGCCGCGGCCGGTGGCTCGAGTGCGGGCTCGCTGCTCTCCTCGGGCGCGACCCGCTCGCCGCATGACCTGCAGAACCTCGCGTCGGCTCCAAGCAGGGACGCGCAACTCGGGCACGCGTTCGCGTCGGCCAATGTCGCCTTCGCGGGACGGCTGACGTCGTGCCCGCACGCACCGCAGACTGCCGACTCCGGCGCGACCGACGCCCCGCAGGACGAGCAGTACGCGGCGGCCACTACGCGATCCCCCCGGGTCGATACAGGGCTGACATCTCCACGGCGGTCTGGGGCGAGCCTAACCGCAACGACCCGCGCGGGCCAAGCCTTACATCAGCACGGGACGCCGGCGAGCCGGACGAGAACGTCCAGCGACGCCCGCGGACCCGGCCAGTGCTCCTCGAGCAGTTCCTTGCCGGTCGAGCGCAGGACGGTCCGAAGCACGATCGCCATCACGATCGCGTCGTCGAGCTGTCCTGCGATCGGAATGAAGTCCGGGACCAGGTCGATGGGCATCGCGAGGTAGGCGATCAAAGCGATCAGGAGGAGCTTGCCGCGCCGCGGGACGCGTTGGTCGCCGACGATCCGGCGAAAGAGAATCGTGCTGTCAGGGATGAAGCGGGCGAACGCTCGTGCGTCGTCGCGACGCCCGGCCACCACGAGACAACCGATGAACGTCGCGTAGACGGCGACGGTCGCGGCGGCGGCGATCATCGCCCAGTGCCACGAGCTCACAACGGCTCGACCAACACGCGATGGCCGTCGCCGCAGACCATGAAGGACGGACCAAGGCTCCAGTTGCCGTCTTCATCGTGGTGCCAAGGGATCTCCACTCGCTGCACCGATGCGCCGCACTCGCGACACGATGGTCCTGCACGCTCGATTAGTTCAGCTCTGTCCATGAGCTCACCTTGGGCTTTCCTTGATCTTCCCATCCGTGGGGGCATTCCAAATATCGACCAAATCCACGGTTTCTTGCCACGGACGTTCGTCCAGACTTTCACGATCCGTCCACGCGCGCGAGGCAGAGTTGGCCGAGGGACGTCATGCTCAAAATTGGTCTAGCCTTTCGTAGCGAAAGCGCCTGGGAGTTGCCATTGTCCAGTGGACCCCGCATATGAGCCAGACCGTACGGCGCCATCGCGTCAGCGACGCGGAGCGGCACAAGGCCGTGACGACTGCGCGCGAGCGGTTCCTCGCCGGCGACGACCGCGTACGTGGCGTTCGGCCCGAGATCGCGACGTCGTGGTATCGCTGTCGCGAGCAGTACCAAGTGGACCCGGGCCTGACCCAGGCGCCGGCCGCCTCGGCGCACGAAGACCATCCGGCCGAGCACTCGCTCGAGCACGAGATCGTGTTCGCCCAGCTCGGTGGTGCCGCGGCCTCGATCGCGAGCGAGGTCGAGAGCATCGGCGGCGTCGTCGCCGTCACGGACGGCACGGGCCGGATCCTCACCGTCCACGGCGACCCCAAGACGCTGTCACACGCGCGTGAGAGCAACATGGCCCCGTGGTCGTGCTGGGCGGAGTGGGCCACGGGCACCAACGGGATGGGCACGGCGCTCGAGGCGCCCGGACCGGTGCTGATCAGCGGGCCCGAGCACTGGTGCGTCGGCCTTCAGGAGTGGGTGTGTGCCGGCGTCGCGGTTCGGGACGCTGTCACGCATGACCCCGTCGCCGTCCTTGACGTCTCGACCTGGCGCCACAACCTTCCCGTCCAAGCGGCCGGGTGGCTGTCCAAGGCGGTCGGCGGCGCGCGCGCCATCCTGCGTCAGCGCGCCCACGACAGCGGTGCGGAACTGGCCGCGGCATTCACCCAGACCCGAGCGAACTCGGGACGGGGCGTCGCCGCCCTGGACGCGCGCGGCAACGTCGTGATCGCCGACGAGGGCGCAAGCCTCTTTCTCGGCGTTCCCTCACGGGTACCGGCACTCGATCCCGCGGTGCGCTGGAAGCCGAGCCTGGATTTCGGTCGCGTCGCCCGCCACGCGATCAAGCAGGCCCAGTTCGATCACAACTGGATCGGCTCGACGCAGATCGTGCCCGAGCTGACCGGTGAGCCTTGCCGGGTCACCCTTCGGCCGGTGTTCCTCGCCGACCAGGCGATCGGAACGCTCGCGATCTTCGGATCCGGGTTCGGTGACCCGCTCGAGTTCGAGCGGTCGCAGCCCGGGCCGGGTCTTCCGTCGCGCGTCGTGGGCGTGAGGGGCGAGAGCATGGTTCTCCTGCGCCGTTCCGAGGTTCACTTCGCGGAGGCGGACGGCAATGACGTCTGGCTCGTCACCGACGAGGGTCGCCTCCTCGCCACGGTGCGCGGCATCGAGAAGCTCGAGGTGGAGCTCGCCGGCGGGGAGTTCCTGCGCGTCCACCGGCGGTTCCTGGTCAACCTCTCGCGCGTGCGCGCGGTCGAGCGTGGACAGCGAGGCGAGCTGTCGCTGGTCATCGAGGGCGCGGACCGCGAGGTCGTGCCCGTGTCGCGCCGCAACGTTCCGGCGGTCCGGCGCGCGCTCGGCCTCTAGGGGCCCGTCGAAGAACCCCTAGACCCGCGCGGGCCGCTTCATCGTGCGATAGACGAAGTCGTCGGTTCGTTCCGGCTCGCGAGCGGCGACGACTCGATCGTGGTGGGGCGAGAAACGACACACCGGATCGGCGGCCGCCGCGTCGCCGGTGAGCCGTAGCGCCTGGCAGCGGCAGCCGCCCCAATCCTCTTCCTGGCGGCCGAGCGGGCACGTCCGGCACGGCTCCTGCATCCACTGCGTCCCGCGGAAGCGCGCGAACGCGTCCGACTCGCCCCAGATCCACTCGAGCGAATGGTCGCGGACGTTGGCGAACTCGAGCCCGGGGATCGTCGACGCGGCCTGACACGGCATGACGTCGCCGTTCGGCGCCACCACCATCGCCGTTCGCCCCCAGCCGCCCATGCACGGCTTCGGGAGATCCTCGAAGTAGTCGGGCAGCACCCACAGCACCTTGACCTTCGGGCCGACCCGCTCACGGAAGCGCTGGACGGCCTCCTCCGCGCGCTCCAGCTGGGCCCGCGACGGCATCAGCGCCGCTTGGTTGGGGACCGCCCAGCCGTAGTACTGGGTGTTCGCCAGCTCGAGACGCTGCGCGCCGAGCTCGATGGTGAGCTCGAGCAGCTCCTCGATGCGATCGAGGTTCTGGCGGTGCAGCACACAGTTGATCGTCAGCGGGAAGTCGAATTCGCGCGCGAGGCGCGCGGCGGCGAGCTTCTTCTCGAACGACCGATTGCCCGCGATCCGGTCGTTGTCCGCGGCGTCCGGGCTCTGGATCGAGATCTGCACGTGGTCGAGGCCGGCGGCCTTGAGCGCCTCCGCCGCCTCGCGCGTGAACAGCGTGCCGGCGGTGATCAGCGACGAGTACAGGCCCGCGTCGCGCGCGCCGGCGCACAGCTCGACGAGGTCGCGGCGAAGCATCGGCTCGCCGCCGGTGAGCGCGAGCTGCAGGACGCCGAGCTGCCGCGCCTCCCCGAAGACCCGGATCCAGTGCTCGGTCTCGAGCTCGGCGCGGTAGCGCTCGCCGCCGATGTCGAGCGGGTTCGAGCAGTACGGGCAGTGCAGCGGGCACTGGTAGGAGAGCTCGGCGATCAACGTGCTAGGCCGCATCGATCACCACCAGCCCCTGCTGCGCCATCGCATCGACGAGTTCTTGCACATCGCCGCGGACGTCGGCGCCGGCATAGCGAGCGGACAGCGCGCCGGCGATGTCGTCGAGCGACCGCTCGCCGTCGCACAGCTCGAGCACCTCCGCGGCCGTCGGATTGAGCCGGACCGCGCCCTCGGGGATCAGCAGCAGGTGCTCCTCGCGGACTTCGTCGTACTGCAGCCGAGCGCCGGTGATCAGTCGAGGCCGCGTCATACCGGTTGCGTGTCGCCGCGTTCGATGGCATCGAGCTGCGCCCACAACACCTCGGTCTTGAACCGCAATGCCGCGACGGCCGCGTCCTGCTGCTCGGGCGTCCGGCAGCGCGCCACGGTCAGGTCGAGCGCGTACTGCGCGTCCCGCGGCGCCTGCACCAGCCGCGCCCGGAAGTACTCCAGCCCGGCGCGATCGATCCACGCGTAGTGACGCTCGAGCGCGTCGAGCCGCACCTTGATCGCCGCCGGCCCGAACAGCTCGGTCAGCGAAGACGCGACCGCCTCGACCCAGGGCCTGGAGCGGGCGAAGTTCACGTAGGCGTCGACCGCATACCGCACGGCCGGCAGCACCTTCCGCTCAGACACCAAGTCCTCGCGGGACACGCCGAGCGCCTCGCCGAGCCGCAGCCACGACTCGATCCCGCCCGACCGCTCGGCGGTGCCATCGTGGTCGATGATCCGCTGGATCCACTCGCGCCGGACCTCGACCTCGGGGCAGTTCGACAGGATCGCCGCGTCTTTGAGCGGGATGCACTTCTGGTAGTAGAAGCGGTTCGCGACCCAGCGCTGGAGCTCCTCGCGTGACAGCTCGCCCGCGTCCATGCGCCGGTGGAAGGGATGCAGGTTGTGGTAGCGCCCCCCCTGCGCACGCAGGCGCTCGACGAACTCCTGGCTCACAACTCGACCTCGAGGCCATCGTACGCGACTTCGATGCCCGCCCGGACGACCTGCTCGCGCTCCGGCGAGTCCTCGAGCAGGATCGGATTCGTGTTGTTGATGTGCACGAGCACCGTGCGCGCCGGCAAGGCGGCCAGCGTCTCGAGCGAGCGCGAGAGCGGCACGTGCCCCATCTCGGCCGCGCTGCGCTGCGAGATGCCCAGCCGCGCAAGCTCGTCCTCGTGCCAGAACGTGCCGTCCACGAGCACGAGGTCGCTGGCGGCAAAGCGGGCGAGCACGCCGTCGTCGAGCGACGCCAGCGCGGGGGCGTAGGTGACCGTCGCGCCGTCGCGGAACACGAGCCCGATCGCCTCGCCGACCGCAAACGGCTCGACGCTCAAGCTCGACCCCGTTAGCAGCTGCAGGCGCTCCAACGTGTGCCAGTCGACGCCGCAGAAGCGCTCCAGCATGCGCAGCAGCGTCCCGCGCAGCGCCTGCTCGACCGCCGCGGAGCCGAAGACGTGCAGTGGCGCCGTCGACTCGCGCATCAGCAGAAGGCCGGCCGTGTGGTCGATCTCGGCATCGGTGAGCAGCACGCCGGCGACCGGCGACGCGCGCACGCCGTCGGGGCGCTCGAGCAGCTCGAGCTGCTGACGCAGGTCCGGCGAGGCGTTGACGAGCCACCACGGGCCCTCGGCGCCGCGGATCGCCAGCGACGACTGCGTGCGCGGCCGCGCCCGCACACCGGCGCGCGCGGCCTCACACGTTCCGCAGCGGCAGTTCCATTGCGGAAAACCTCCTCCGGCGGCCGAGCCCAGAACGCGGACGCGCACCGGGCCTCAGCCGGCTACCGCTGGTACAGGTACGAGGTGACCTCCGAGCACAACTCGACGATCTCAAACTTTGGCTTGACCCACTTCATTTGATGCCTCCTATTAGGGTGATTGGATGGAAGTCGAAGTAACGGTCGCCGACCCGTTCGCCGTCGGCGCTGACCTGGTCGCCGCTATGGGGCGACGGGCAGTGGCGCTGGGGGCTCCGGAGCGCGCCGTCCGGGACGCCGATCCGGTGGCGATGGTGTACACGGACGCCGCCCCGCTGGCCGTCGTGGCACTCGGCCCCGACGGTCTGCGCACCGCCGCGGCACAGGCGGTCCGCTCGTGCCGCGACGGCGGCACCGTGGCCTGGGCCATCGATCCGACGCTGCCCCTGGAGGAACAGGTCCGCGCACTGGCCGAGGGCGCCGTCCTCGGGGGCTACGACCGCCGCCGCTGGCGCAGCGGCAAGCCACCGCGCGGCGTCGAGCGGTTCGTGATCTGCGGCGCCGACCTCGCGGCGGTGGCCGAGCGCGCCGCCCTGGTGGCGCGCTGGACCAACACCGCCCGCGAACTCGTCGACGGACCCCCCAATTTGATCTCTCCCGACGGCCTCGCCGAACGAGCCGCGGCGCTGCCGCGGATCCGCTGCGAGACACTCGACGCGACCGAGGCGGGACTCGGCGCGCTCGCCGCCGTCGGCGGCAGCAGCCCGATCCGGCCGAGGCTCGTCGTCCTTCGCCACGAGCCCCCCGGCGCGCCGGAGTCGCCGCGGCTGTCGTTCGTCGGCAAGTCGGTCACGTTCGACACCGGCGGCTACTTCCTCAAGCCGCAGTCCGACATCGTGCGCCAGAAGGCCGACATGGGCGGCGGTGCCGCCGTCGTCGGAGCCATGGGCGCGATCGCCGAGCTCGGGCTGCCGGTGTCGGTCACCGGCGTCCTGCCCATTTGCGAGAACATGCTCAGCGGCAGCGCGATCCGCCCGACGGACGTCATCACGACCGCATCCGGCCTCACCGTCGAGGTGACGAACCCCGATGCCGAGGGCCGGCTGATCCTCGCCGACGCCCTGTGGTGGACACGCCTTGACGGCGCGACCCACGTCGTCGACCTGGCGACGCTGACCGGCGCCATGCGCGCCGGCCTGGGCGACATGTACGCAGGCGTGTTCGCCAACGACGATGCGTGGCGTGACGCCGTCGTCGACGCCGGCAACGCCAGCGGCGATCTCGCGTGGCCGTGGCCGCTGCATCCGCGCTACCGGACGCTGATCGACTCGACCGTCGCCGACCTGCGCAACACCGCGGGCAAGACGTTCGGCTTCCCGATCGTCGCGGCGACATTCCTGCAGCAGTTCGCAGGGGATGGACCGTGGGCGCATGTCGACATGCTCGGGACCGCGATGCTCGACGAGGATCGCGGCGACGCGTTCGGTCGCGGCGCGACCGGCTACGGCGTCCGCATGCTCGTCGAGCTCGCCGCGCGCTTGGCGTAGACGCGTCATGCCGACGGCCCCAGCACGGTGGCCATGATCAGCAGCGCCACTCCGGTCAGGAGGTCCGGGCGGATCCGGATGAAGCTGGCCGCCGCCCGCCCGAGCCGCAGCCCGATGAATGCCACCACGGCCGTGGTCGCGCCGAAGACCATCGGCGCAAGCCACAGCGAGTATCCCAGCAGGCCGAGGCTCGTGCCGGCCACGACATTGTCGAGGCTCAGCGGCACGATCAGGCCATACAGCGCCCACGGCTTGTCCAGCTCCTCGGGCGCGGGTGTGAGCCAGGCGTGAATGACGAGATATAGACCGTATGCGCCGAGCGCGATCGCTCCGACGAGTTCGGCGGTATCGCCGATGGCGTCGGCCCAGTAGCGGCCCAGGATGATCCCGATCAATGGCGCGACGCCATCCCAGAACCCGAACATCAGGGCAATGTGTGCGGACCGCCGCCAGCCCATCGGAAGCCCGCCGAAGGCGAGCGCCGTCCGGAAGTTGTCGAGGCTGAGGGTGAATCCGAGGACGAGGAGGCTGCCGAGCATCTGGTGAGGTGGTCAGTACCGGTGACCCGGGGGTCGCTCCCGGGTCACCGGTGATTGGAGGGCTACTATTCGGGGAGCGCGAACGCGAACAACGCGCTGCCCTGGCCGGCCCCGAGCATTCCGGGTAGGAACCCTTCGGTCCATGCGCCCCAGCCGGTCGGGACGGCGATGTACTGCCGTCCGTCGATGCTGTAGGAGCACGGGCTGCTGTGGTGACCGCTGCCGCACTGGAACTGCCACAGCAGGTCCCCGGACTCGGCGTTGAGCGCGTTGAACTCGCCGGTCGGCTCGCCGCCGAACACGAGGTTGCCGCCCGTGGTCAGTAGCGACGCGCACATCGGGATGTCATTGCTCCAGCGCCAGCGCTCGTTGCCGGTCCGCGGATCGAACGCGCTGATCGAGCCGGCCATGTCCTCGAGGTCCACGGCGACGCCCGCTCCCCAGTACGGGATGCTCTCCTTGAACTCCCGGCGGCGCCGGGTGGCCGTCGCGCCGACGTCCTGCACCGGGCAATAGAGGAGCTCGGTGTTCGGGTTGTAACACGCGTGCGTCCACTCCTTGGCGCCGGCCGGGCCGGGCCAGAAGTGCACCGGGTCGCCCTCCTTGTCGGGGAACACCTTCGGCGTGACGTTGCCCTTCTCGTCGACCTCGCCCCAGTCGATCCGGTCGACGAACGGCGCGACGCGAACCGGGTCCATCGTGTTGCGGTCGAGGATGTAGAGGAACCCGTTCTTGTCGAAGTGGGCGGCCAGCTGCTGCCCGTCGATGTCGAACAGGATGTGCTCCATCGTGGAGTCGTAGTCCCACACGTCGTGCGGCGTGTACTGGAAGTGCGACTTGATCTCGCCGGTGTCGACGTCGACCGCCACGCCGGAGTCGGTGTGGAGGTTGTCGCCCTCCCGGACGGCTCCGTCGAAGTCCGGGCACGGGTTGCCGGTCCCCACGTACAACATGTTGAGGTCCGGGTCGAACGTGCTCGTGACCCAGCAGTTGCCGCCGCCCCGCTGCCACGCCTCGCCGTCGTCGGGCCACGTTTCGGATCCGGGCTCGCCGGGCTTCGGGACCATGTAGGTCCGCCACACCCGCTCGCCGGTCTCGCGGTTGAACGCCTCGAGGTGGCCGCGGTTTCCGAACTCACCGCCGGAGCTGCCGGCGATGACCATGTCCTTGACGATCAGCGGCGCCACGGTGGCGCTCTCTCCGGCCCGCACGTCGCCGTAGGTCGTGTCCCAGATCTTCTTGCCGGTCTCGGCGTCGAGCGCGATCAAATGCGCCGCCAGCGTCGTGACGAAGACCTTGCCCTCGGCCACCGCGACGCCCCGGTTCACGTTGCCGCAGCACAGCGACACGTCGAACGCCGATGCAGTCCGGTACTGCCAGAGGATGTTCCCGGTCCGGGCGTCGAGGGCCCAGACCCAGCCGTCCCAGCCGGAGACGTACATGATGCCGTCGACGACGATCGGGGACGCCTCGAACGAGTACGTCGACTTGCCCGAGTGCAAGCCCACTGAGCCGCACTGGAACACCCACTCGGGCTTGAGCTTGGCGACGTTCTCCGTGGTGATCTGGTCCAACGGGCTGTACCGCTGCCCGTCGTACGCGCCGTAGTAGGTGAGCCAGTTCTGAGGCTCCGAGCGGGCATTGAGGATGCGCTCGTAGGTGAGCGAGTCCGTCACCGGCGGCGCGCTGCCGACGATCTTGCTCAGGGTCGTGTTGCCGACCGCTTGCCCTGCGTCTACGTAGTCAGTTGCCATCGCGTGCTCCTAAGACCTCGTGATTGAGCCGGACTACGGGCGCGGTTGCGGCGGGCGGTCGATACGAGCCTCGGGCGGGGCGTCGCCGCCCACGACGATCGCGGCGGTCAGGCCGCGGCCCTCGTCGTTGCCCGAACGCGAGCCGTACCAGTAGTAGCCCGGGCCATCGAGCTCGAGCGTCGCGGTGCCCTTCGAGTGGTTCACCAGCCAGATGAACATGTAGTCGCCGTTGCTCGGCAGGACCGCGCAATGCGTGTTCTTGTCATCGTTGATGAGCGTCAGCTCGAGCGTGCCCGCGTGGGGCATCATCAGGATCCCTGGCTCGTAGACCAGCTCGTCCTCGGGGATCCGGATCGTGGCCCGCATGATTCCGTCGGCCCCCTCCTCGGCTTGCCCGACTTTGCCTCGGCCGAGTATTCGGCCGAGCGTCGCCCCGTTCTGCTTGTCCAGGGCGGCTTCGACGGCAGTGTCGCTCACGGCGCTCTCCTCGCGTCGACGAATTCGCATTCGAAAGGGCCTCGCTGTTCCCCTTTCGACCGGCGGATCGTATTGCTGGAAAAGCGGTCCCGCAGGCGTTCAAGCCGGGGTTGCCGTTCGCCCCGAAGCGGCTACCGCTCGTTCGCGATCGGGTGCCACTGGTGCCACCGCCTCGAGCACGGCGCGCGCCTTGAGCAGCATCTCGTCGTGCTCGGCGTGCGGATCCGAAGCGGCGACGATCGCGCCGCCCGCGCCGATCTGCAGGCCATGGGGCGAGGCGACAAGCGTGCGGATGACGATGCTGAGATCGGCGGTGCCGTTGACCGAGAGGAAGCCCAGCGCGCCCGAGTACACGCCGCGCGGCCCGCCCTCGAGCCGGTCGATGATCTCCATCGTGCGCAGCTTCGGAGCTCCGGTCATCGAACCGCCGGGGAACGCCGCTCGGATGCAGTCGATCGCGGTGGCGTCCTGGCGCAGCTTGCCGCGGACGGTCGTGACCAGCTGATGCACGGTGGCGTAGGACTCGACGGCCATCAGCGCCGGCACCGTCACGGTCCCGAGCGCGCACACGCGGCCGAGGTCGTTGCGCACGAGATCGACGATCATCAGGTTCTCGGCTCGCGACTTGGGGTCGGCGCGCAGAGCCGCCGCGCGGTACGCGTCCTCCATCGGATGCGCGGCACGCGCGGCGGTGCCCTTGATCGGCTTCGATTCGACGACCCGCTCGCGGTCGACGCGCAGGAACCGCTCCGGCGAGGAGCTCAGCACCGAGACGTCGCCGAGGCGCAGGAGCGCCGCGTACGGGGCGGGGTTGCGTGCGCGCAGCGAGCGATAGGCGTCCAGCGGCTCGAGCTCGCCGTCGGCATGCAGCTGGGTGGTAAGGCAGACCTCGTAGGTCTCGCCCTCGACGATCTCGTGAAGCGCCGCGGCGATGTTGGCCAGGTACGCGTCACGATCCTCGCGCGCGGTGAACCGCACGGCGCGCGGCGCCGTCGGCGCCGCGGGGCGCGCCAGCGAGTCGAGCCGGCGCTCGGCGTCCCGCAGCCACGCGTCGGCGGCGTCGGTCCCGGCCGGATCCGCGAGTGCGACGAGGTGGACGCGGCGCTCGTCGTGATCGAACGCGATCAGCCGGTCGCAGAACAAGAGCGCGGCGTCCGGCAGCGGCGAGCGGTGCACGAGTTCGCCGCCGCACTCGGCCTTCAGTTCGTAGCCGAGATAGCCCGCGAACCCGCAGGTGAAGTCGAACGGCAGCTCCGGGGCGTTCGCGCGCAGACGCGCGAGCTCGCGCCGGCAGTAGTCGAACACGCTCTCCTGCGACTGCTCACCGTTTACGGTGAGCGTCCGCGTAGCGATGTCGTAGCGCACGATCTGGCCGAGCGGGCCGTCGGGCGCGCCTATGAAGGAGAAGCGCGCGAGCCCGGGCTCCGCCCGCGCGCTGTCGAGCCACACGGCGTGCTCGTGCTCGCCGTAGAGCGCGACGAACGCCGCCTCCGGGTCACACCACGCGCGCGTTCGGTAGTGAATGGAGTTGCCGGTCGTCGGTCGCGGCGCCGGCTGGCGGGCGCGGGTCAGATCGCGGAAGTTGCGCAGCAGCGTGGCGCCGTGCTCGGTCGAGATCGACTCGGGATGGAACTGGACGCCCCACAACCGCCGCTCACGGTGCTCGAGCCCCATGACGACCTGGTCCGGCGTCCATGCCGTCACGCGCAGCGCCTCCGGCACGGCGCCCACGGCGAGCGAGTGATAGCGCACGGCGGCGAAGCCCTGCGGGATCCCCGCGAACACGCCGCGACCGTCGTGGTGGATCTCGCTCAGACGCCCGTGCATGACTTCGGGCGCGTGCTCGATCGCGCCGCCGGTCACGTGGGCGAGCGCCTGGTGGCCGAGGCAGACGCCCAGCACCGGCACCGTGGCCCGCCGCAGCGCGTCGAGCGAGACGCCGACGTCGCGCCCGTGCTCGGGGCGGCCCGGGCCGGGGGAGATGACAATGTTGTCCGGGTTGATCGCCGCAAGCTCCTCCCACGAGAGCTCGTCGTTGCGCACGACAATCGGCTCCTCGCCGTTGACCTCGCCCAGCAGGTGGAAGAGGTTGAAGGTGAACGAGTCGTAGTTGTCGATCAGGAGCGTGCGCAACGCATTTACACTCTCGCACCGTTGGCCACGCTGATCCTCGAGACCGTGGTGACGACCAACAATCCCGACGGCACCGTCAACTGCGGCGCGATGGGCGTCGAGTGGGGTGAGGAGCGGATCGTCATCAAGCCCTTCCGCGGTACGCGGACGCTGCGCAACCTCCGTTCCAGAGGCGAGGCCGTCGTGAACATCACCGACGACATCCTGCTCTTCAGCCAGGCGGCGCTCGGCGATCCGCATCCTCCGATGGCGGGCACGGCGCTCGCGGACGCGTGCTCGTGGCGCGAGGTCCGCGTCGAGGCGATCGATGACGACGGGGAGCGGGCGCGCGTCAGCACCGTGGTGGTCGGCGGCGGCGCGGGCCGCGAGTTCCTCGGGTTCAACCGCGCATGCCATGCCGTGCTCGAGGCGTCGATCCTCGCCTCGCGCGCACACCTGCTCGATGGCGAGGAGATCCGTGCCGAGCTACGCGGGCTGCAGGTGCTCGTCGACAAGACGGGCGGCCCGCGCGAGCGCGAGGCGATGGAGTACGTCGTGAGCCGCCTATGACGGTCCGCGTCGAGGCGCCGGCGCGCCTGCACCTCGGCATGCTGGCGGTGGCGGGCGACGTCACCCGCCGCTTCGGCGGGCTCGGCGTCTCGGTCAGCCGCCCGGCTGTCGTGGTCGAGGCGGAGCCGGCCGACGAGCTGTCCGCGGAAGGCGCCGACGCGGATCGCGCGCTGCTCTTCGCGCGGCGTTGCCACGAGGCGATGGGACTCTCGGGCGGCGCGCACGTTCGCGTGGTCGAGGCGATCCCGCAGCACATGGGCCTTGGCTCGGGCACGAAGCTGGCGCTCGCGGTGGCTCGCGCCCTCGCGGTGCTGGGCGCGCGGGACCTCGACGCGCCGGGGCTGGCGCAGGCCGCGGGGCGCGCCGCGCGCTCGGCGGTGGGCATGTGGACGTTCGCCCTCGGCGGCCTCGTCGTCGAGGGCGGCGTGCGGCGGGACAACGAGCGGCCCGCGCCGCTGCTGGCGCGCTACGCGATGCCCGAGGAGTGGCGGTGCGTGCTGGTCGTGCCCGCGGACGAGCCCGGGTTGTCGGGCGTCGCGGAGGACGAGGCCTTCGCCCAGCTCGCGCCGAACGACGAGCATTCAGCGGCGATCGCGCAGCTCGTGCTGACATCGCTGCTGCCCGCGCTCGTCGAACGCGACGTCGAGGAGTTCGGGGCCGCGCTGACCCGCGTGCAGCAACTGGTCGGAGACTCGTTCGCGACGGTGCAGGGCGGCCGCTTCCATCCCCGCGCCGCCGGGCTCGTCGAGGCACTGCTGGACGCCGGGGCGGCGGGTGCGGGCCAGAGCTCGTGGGGCCCGGCGGTCTACGGCATCGTCGACAGTGAGGCGGCCGCGCAGGAGCTCGCTCGACGGGTGGGCGGCGAGGTTGTCGCCTTCGACAACGAAGGAGCACAGGTCCGATGAAGCTGCTGGTGAGCGTGGTCGACGCCGGCGAGGCGCGTGAAGCGGCCGCGGCGGGCGCCGACATCGTGGACGTCAAGAACCCCGCCGAGGGTTCGCTGGGGGCGCCGACACCCGCCGTGATCGCGGCCGTCCGCGAGGCCGTCGGAGCCGAAGTGCCCGTCAGCGCCGCGATCGGCGACATGCCGAATCTGCCCGGCACGGCGGCGCTCGCCGCCTTGGGTGCGGCGCGCAGCGGGGCGACGTACGTGAAGGTCGGCCTGTACGGCGTCTCGGACCCCGACGACGCGGTGACACTGCTGCGCGCGGTGCGCGACGGCGCGCGGGGAGCGGTCGTCGTGGCCGCCGCCTACGCGGACGCTCTGCGCGTTCCGCACCGACCGCTCGCGCCCGCGTTGCTGCCGCGTGTGGCGCACGCGGCCGGCGTCGAGGCCTGCATGCTCGACACCGCGGTGAAGGATGGCCGCGGACTGCTGGAGTGGTTCTCGCCGGACGCGCTCACGGCGCTGGTCGCCGAGGCCCACGCCGCCGGCCTGGAGATGGCGCTGGCCGGCGCGTTGCGCGCGCAGGACCTCCTGGTGATCCGCGACACCGGCGCCGACATCGCCGGCGTCCGCTCGGCCGTCTGCGCCGGCGGCGAGCGCTCGGGAACGCTCGATCCGGCGCGCGTCCGTTCCCTTATGCAGCCGCTTTTGTCCGGATGAGCCCGGCGGCGTGAAGCCGGTGGGCGACCTTGCGCGCACTCCGCGCGCGGATCGCCGCGGGAACGGCGTCGCCCCACACCGCCGCGGCCTCCTCGGCCCGCTTCAAAAGGTCATCGAGCACCGCCGCCGAGGGCTCGGTCTCTCTTAGGCAGCGCAGGCCGAAGCCGACGTGCCAGCGCTCGTCGCGCGCCACGCGCTCGATCCCCGCGCGCACGCCGGGCAGGGCGCCATCGCCCAGATCCTCGAGCAGCGCGTCCTGGCCGGCGTCGAAGACGACCCCCTCGAGCAGCATGTGGTAGAGGCTGACGCCCTCCGCGAGCCCGGTCTTGCCGGCCTCGAGGTCGGCGGCCATCGCCGGGAGCCGCTCCTCGAAGAGCTCGAGCAGCGCGGGCGTGACGTGGGCCCGAGCCGCTTCGCGCCGCTCGGCCGGGTCGGCTCCCTCCAACCCGAGCACGTCCTTGCCGATCCGATCGAAGAGCCGCGCGTGGCGCTGCTCGTCGCGGCGCTGCAGGAAGAAGACCCAGGCCATCAGGCTCTCCTGGGAGGCCAGCTTCGCTCCGCGGGCCGTGTCCGCGAACGGTGTGAGGTGCTCCGCGACGGCATCCTCGGCCACGCAGAACCCGGCCAGCAGCGTCAGAAGCCGCGCGCGCCGCTCGTCCGGGAGCTCGGCCCACGCGCGGGCGTCCGGGCCGAGGTCGATGGCCTCCGGACTCCACTGCAGCCGGGCCACGATCCGCGAGAAGAAGTTCGGCCAGAAGCTCCGCTTCGGGAGCACGAAGTGACCGCCGACCACGCGTTCCCACAGGAGCTGGTCGGCCATGAATTCACGGTAGCAAGCCGATTCGCGTGCCGACGGTGGTGCCCCGTTCGAAGAGCTCTGCCACCCGTTCGGCGCCGATAACCCACGTCTCGAAGCGGGCCCGTTCCAGAAGCGTCGGCAGGTACGGGTCGACGCCGTGACCGTCAGCCTGCTTGACCAGTACCAGGCGGTCGGCGTCGATCTCGCCAGCGACCCACGCGGCGATCGAGTCCGAAGTCACGTCCCACGACTCCGGCAGGTCGTCGAGCGCCAAGCTCGCGGGCATCACCACCGCGTCCCGCGCCGGGCTCGGCAGCAGATCGCGCAGCAACAGGCCGAACTGCTCCATCCCGAGGATCGCCATCCGGTGCGCGGTGGCGTCCGTCAGCCCGAAGCGGCGATCGGCCTCCCGCACGGCGTCGGCGAACTCGCCGCCGCCGGGGATGATCCGCAGTTCGTGGCGCTCGGCGAGTTCGCCAAGCGTCGTGCAGAACGCCCGCAGCGAGTTGTCGCGGCCAAGGCTCCCGCCGACTTTGACGACGGTCAGCATTTCGCCAGCAGCGTCGCGAGCGCCGCCGCGGGTCCCCAAGCCGTGTCGATCACGTCTCGCCCGAGCCGCGCCGCGACCTCGCGCGCCAGGTGGGCGCCGGCGCCCGCCACCACGACCGGGGCCTCCGGCGCCCGTCGCGCCGCCACCTCGATCTGTCGCACCTGCTCGTCGTGCAGGAACGTGGCGATCGCGTCGATCTCGGCGGCGTCGAGCTGCTCGGTGTCGGCGCACACCAAGCGCGCGATCCGCTCGCGCGCGAACTCGACCGTGGCCGGGCGACCATCGGGCGTCGGGCAGTCATACGCCTCCAGGCACCCGAGTACGAGGTGCACATCGGCACTGATCGCAAAGAGTTCCGACGCCACCGGGCTCCACCCATCGCGGACCGGAACCTCGCGCGCGATCGCGGCGAGGTTGGTGCGCAGCACGCCGGTGTAGACGAGCTCCCCGGCCTGCAGCCGCTCGAGGTCGTTACGGCCGGTCGCGGCGACGCGGCCGGCGACGATCGGGATCACGTCGGCGGTCGTGCTGCCGACATCGATCAGCAGTGCGTCCGGGTGCTTGTCGGCCACCCCGAGGGCGGTCGCCATCCAGTTGGCGGCGGCCACGTCCCACGGCCGCGTGCGCGCCTCGGCGACCGGCACGAGCTCACCGGCCACGGTGAGCACGCTCAACGCTCCCAACGCCGCTTCGGCCGCGTCGAGCACGAACGCGACGCCCTCGCGCTTGGTCCGGAACGCGTCCGACAGCTCCGCGGTCATCGTGATCGCCACGGCGTCAGCCGGACCGGCCGCGGCGGCGACCTCGCGCAGAACCGCGGAGAGCGCCTCGCGGTCGCGCCAGATCTCGAAGGGGCGCGAGACGGTCCTCAGCGACCCGTTCTGCCACCGGGCAGCCTTCGTGTTCGCGCCGCCGATATCCATTGCTAGGGTCGCCGGCGTGCGGGTGGTGGGAGTCATCGATCTCAAGGACGGGATGGCGGTACACGCCGTGCGCGGCGAGCGCGAACGCTATCGCCCGGTCCCCAGCGTGAACGGCGACCCGGTGGCGCTGGCCCGCTGGTACCGGTCCGAGCTCGGGCTCGACGAGGTCTACGTCGCCGACCTCGACGCGATCACCGGCGCCGGCGACCACCGCGACCAGATCGCCGCGCTGGCGCGCGAGGCGCACGTCATGGTGGATGCGGGCGTCAGCGAGCCCGTCCGCGCACGGGAGCTGCTCGAGCTCGGTGCGCACCGGGTGATCGTCGGCACCGAGACGCTGTCCGGCGGCCTCGACGAACTGCTGGCGGAGGTCCCACCCCTCGTCCTCAGCATCGACCTGCGCGAGGGCCGCCTGCTTTCACCCGACCCGGCGCTGGCGGGCCTGTCGGCGCTCGAAGCGATGGAACGGCTTTACCGGCCGGACCTGCGCGAGGCGATCGTGCTGGACCTGGCTCGTGTGGGCAGCGGCGCGGGCATTGACGCGCCGCTGTTCGCCGAGCTTCACGCCGCCTTCGACGTGCAACTGCTCGCCGGCGGCGGCGTGCGGGACGTCGACGACCTGCGCGCGCTGCGCGACGCCGGCGCGGCCGGGGCGCTCGTCGCCACGGCGCTGCACAAGGGCGTCATCGGACGGCGCGAGCTGTCCGCGTTGTCTCCAGGTGCGTGACCAGGGCGCCCGCGACGTCCGCGCCGGTCGCCGCCTGCAGCCCGTGCCAGCCGGGGATCCCGTTGAGCTCCAGGACGTATTCGCCCAGCAGGTCGACGCCCGCGTAGTCGACGCCCAACGCCTCGGCGGCCTGCACACAAACCCGCTCCTGCTCGGCGGTCAACTCGAAGGCGTGGGCCTGCGCGCCGCGGGCGAGATTCGCCCGCCAACTCATACCGGTCCGTTCGATCGCGGCGAGCACGCGGCCGCCGATGACGAACGCGCGGATGTCACGACCTTCGTGCGCCTCCTGCAGGTAGTAGACGGCGCGCTCGAGCGCCAGGGCGTGGAAGACGCGGTAGGCGACGTCGGCGTCGTCCACGCGCGTCATCCCGGCGCCCATCGAGCCGAACAGCGGCTTGACGATCACGTCGCCACCGAGTTCCTCGAACGCGTCGAGCGCGTCCTCGGGACGCTCGCAGGCGATCGTCCGCGGCGTCGGCACGCCGGCCCCAGCCAGCAGCGCCGAGGCGAGGAACTTGTCGATGGTCCGCTCGATCGCTCGCGCGCTGTTGAGACACGTCACGCCGCGCTCCGCGAGCACGTGGAGCGCGTCGACGCGGAAGATCACCTGCTCGAGCGAACCGCGCGGGATGCCGCGGACGAGCACCGCATCGCAGTCTTCGAGTCCGCGGATCGCGGCACCGCCGTCGATGCGCCCCACCATCCGCGTCACGGGCACGAGCCGGTGCTCGTGGCCGCGCGCCGCGAGGGCGTCGGTCAGCTGCCGCGCGTGCCAGCCCCCACTGGACCCGAGGATCGCGACCGTCAGCCCCAGAACGAGCGCTCCAGCACTTCGCGGTTGACCCGGCCGGCCTCGAAGCTGCGCCCGCTCGCGACGCTGGTCACCCTGATCTGGGCGGGGCTGAACAGCAGCGGGTCGATCTCGTAGAACTCGTAGTTCGCGTCCTTGAGCACCTTGCCGAACGGCTCGCCGTAGTCCGACGAGGCGGAGGCCGGAAGGCGCTCGACCAGCTCGCCGAGTACGTCGTCCTCTGCGTCCACGGTCAGATGGACCTGGCCGCCATAGAGCACGGCGTCGTTGGTGCGTCCAAGCGCCGCCATGTCGTCGCCGGCCACCGGCGGCAGCGGGCAGCTGCCGTAGCCCGCGACGACCGTCTTCACGTCGAACTCGAGCTCATGGAGCTTGTGCAGCGCGGTCTCGACCACCCGCGCCGCGATCTGCACGCCGCCGGCGATGCTCGCCGTCGGCGCCGTCAGCAGCGTCAAGGCCGACGGCGGCACGCCGGCGCGCTCGGCGACGAAGTCCGCAACGGCCGCCGGCGGCGCGTCACGCGTCTCGAGGCACAGGACCGCGACGCTCGCCTGCTCGTCCCAGTCGAGGTCGTCGTACAGGTCCTCGGCGCGGATCAGCGCCCGTCCGGGCCCGCTGCCCATCGCGAAGTAGCCCTCGCGGTCGACCCGCCAGCCGGCGTACTGCGCGGCCAGGCACGCGATTGCGGGCCGGTCGGTGGTCACGGTGAGCGCGGGCAGCCAGCGGCCTTCGATCACCAGCGGCGCGTACGCGACGCTGCCCAGCCCCGCCATGCAGATCTCGGCGAAGTACCGCCCCGCCTCGAAGCCGCCGGCGCCGCAGTCGATGACGCGGGTGCCGTTCGAAAGTGTCGTGACGTCGACCTGCAGCGCCCCGGCATCGGCGGCCAGGCGGTCGGCGAGCGCGAGCGCGCGCTCGTTGAGTGAGACGGTCACGCATCCTCCAATATCAGGATCTCGCCGCGGCGCAGCTCCAGGGCGTCGCCGCACCAGCGCGCGTAGCGGCCGTCGAGATGCTCGTCGGCCACGGGCAGCCCGAGCGCGCGTAGCCGGCGCAGGTACAGGCGCAGGTACGGCGGGCGGTAGACGCAGGAGAACACGAACGTCGCGAGCGGTGTGGCCTGGGCCATCGTGACGAGCGAGCCGCGCCGCATGCCCGCTCCCGCTCGCGCCCCGACCCCGCCGAGCGCGACGATCGTGCCCGCGAGCATGCGCAGGCCGGCGGCGTCGCCGGCACGCCCGGCGACGGCGATCAGGCCGCGGCGCAGGCCCTCGCCGGCTCGTTCGCCCGCGTCGCCGTGCACGACGATCTCGCCGCCGCGCATCCCGGCCCGCTCACCCGGATAGACACCACCGAGTCGGTCGCCGGCCGAACCGCGGATCACGAATGTGCCGCCGCGCATCCCCGCGCCGGCCCAGTCGCCGGCGTTGCCCTCGACCTGCAACTCGCCGCCGCGCATCCCGGCCCCGGCGTGCCTCCCGACGTTTCCGGCGACGGTCAGGCGTCCCGCGGTCATGCCCGCACCGACGTACTCGACGCGGCTCAGGTCGCCCTCGATGCGCACGTCGTCGCCGGCGCCGGAGACGGCGAAGAACTCGCCGACGCTCGTCCGCTCGTTGCCATGCCAGAGCGGGAGCGCTGCGATGTCTTCCGCACCGGCGAGCCGATCGGGCGTGAGGACTTCGGCCTCCAGCGGCACGACCGGTGCCTCGCGGAGTGTCAGGGTGAGTGTCACGGCACCAGCTCGCGCAGGTGGATGTGGAACGGGCCGAGATTGCCGCCGTAGTTGCCCGCGGTGACGTGGCTGGCGCCGGCCTCGGCGGCGGCGACGAGCCCGCGGCGCATCGCCTCGCGCACCGGCTCCAGCGCGAGACCGTCGATGACGATCTCGAACACCGCTTCGACGTCCTCCGGGACGTCGGTGTGCTCGACCTGGCCGCGCAGCGTGGGGCACAAGGCGTCGTTCGTCGACGCCGGGAGCGCGCTGTAGCGCGATCCGACCTTGCTGCCGCTGCGCACGATCCCCCCGGGGAAGGGCAGGATCACACCCTCGACGCCACGCATCGCAGCCGCGGCGGCCTCCGCCGCCCGTAGCGCCGATTCGGCGTCGCGACCGAGCATGATGATGTTGCCGCCGGCGACGCCCTTGACGGTCCCGAAGCGCTCCTGGACGAGGAACTCGCCTTCCATCACCGGCACGCGCCAGAAGCGCTGCCCCTCCAGCACCTTGCTGGCTTGGTAGCCGTCGCCGAAGTACCGCAGCTGCCCGCCGACGTCGACGGTGTCCTCGGCGTCCAGGCCGTTGAAGCAGGCGCTCGTCGGCGAGGTCAGCACGCTCTGCCCGACGCGCTCGACCAGCCGCTTGCCGACGCCCTCGCGGTCCATCGCGAACAGGAGCACGGAGACGCCCGGCCGCCCGTCCGGGGTCTCGTCTTCAGCGAGCTCGCGCTCGATCCCTGCCTCGCACTTGCAGCCGATCACCGACGTCGCGAAGCCGGTCATCGAGCGCGCGGCCTCCAAAGCCCAGCCCGGCGTCGCCGCCGTGATGATCACCCGCGCGCCCCACATCGGGAACGCCTCGGCGAACGTGTCGACGATCTCGGCCATAACTTAAAGGGGCCTGGCCCCTTTAACTTCGCGGGACGGCTCGAGGAGCCAGGGCTCGCGCACGGGGTAGTCGGCGAACGGCACGCTGTAGCGGTCCGCGAACAGCTGCTCCAGCGTCGGTTCGATGCTCGGGTCGTACTCGGGTCGCACGCGCAGGAGGCGGCCCGGCCCGGCCTCGCGCAGCTCGCCGTCCTCGACGACCGCGTGCCCGTCCTTGATGACGTAGCGCGGCGCGGCGAACATCTCCTCGCGGTCGGCGCGGTCGTCGTAGACCGTGATGTCGGCGTCGGCGCCGACGCCGAGATGCCCCTTGTCGCGCAGCCCGAGCAGTCGCGCGGGCCCGGCGCGGGTGATGATCGCGATCTCCTCCAGCGTGTACTCGCGGTCGAGATCGTCTCCCAGCACGGTGCGCTGCATCGCCTTCTTGTTCACCCGCCGGATCTGCTCGTTGCGGAACTCGCGATCCATCAGCAGCCGGATCAGGCGCGGATAGCTGAGGAATGAGCCGCCGTTCGGGTGGTCGGTGGACAGGACGAGCCGCCACGGGTCGCGGCTGAGCAGGAACAGTTCGAGGCCGATCCCCCACTGCAGCGCGTGCACGTAGTTGCGCTCGCGGTACGTGAAGGGCACGATGCCGCAGCCGGTCTCGGCCTCGGTGTCGGCGTTGACCCAGCGGCCGTGGGTGATCTCGGCCAGGACGGCGGAGACCGGGGCGTCGGCGGTCATCGTCGTCGCCGGGCCGAACATGACCTGCCCGATGTCGGCGCTCACGTCTGGATGCGCGCCGAGGTACTCCGCGAGCTCCGGCGCCCGCGAGCGCGGCCGGCCGCCGGCACGCCCGCCGTACGCGTGGAACTGAAGGTGTGCGAGGTGCGCGCGACTGCCGTCGAGCGTGTGCAGGGTGTCGAGCGTGGTGCGGTAGTTGCCGGCCACACCGAGGTTGTTGCAGTGGACGTGTACCGGGTGCGGCAGACCGAGGTCGTGCACCGCGGCGGCGATCGTCTCGATGACTCGTCGGGGCGTCACGCCCGGACCGTCGTCGTCGAGCGACGTCACGTTGCCGTAGCCCCGCTTGAACATCTCCACGCCGCCCGGGTTGACGAGCTTGACGCCGTAGCCGCCGGTGGCCTGAAGCCACCAGGCGATCGCCTCGCGCACCCGCGCCGGCTCTCGGCGGATGAGCTCGAAGAGCGGCAGGTTGTTGCCCATCAGCACCAGACAGGCGGCGTCGATGACCGGCGTGTCGCGCAGCTCCGCCAGCGTGTGGCGGGCCGCGAGCGGCGGCGTCGCGGCCTCGACGACGGTCGTGTAGCCGAGCAGCGCGTAGCGGTAGCCGGTCGTGAACGTCGAGGGGACGGTCCCGCCCGATCCGGAGCGCGTGATCGCGGTCCGCTCGACGACGTCGGCGCGGTGCTCCTCGGGCAACAGCTTGCGCGCGGCGTTGACCTTCGGGCCGGCGATGTGGGCGTGGATGTCGACCCCGCCCGGCATCACGACCATCCCGCGGGCGTCGATCCGGCGGGCGTGCGCCGGCACGTCGGCGACGATCTTGCCGTCGTCGACGCAGACGTCGCGTACCTCGCCGGCAGTCCCGTTCGCGGGGTCGTACACGCGGCCGCCGGCGATCCGGAGCATCAGGCGCGCTCCTCGATCGCCCTCAGCACGTCCTCGACGCTCGGGCCGTCCGCCGGGGCGGCTCGCACCGGAAGTGGCACGCCGTCCATCCGGTGCACGGTGCCCGGCGCCTCGACGGTCGCGAACGCCACCCCTTCGACCGTGACCGCGTCGGACGCGAGGACCAGCGTGGCGTCGGCGTCGATCGGACCGAGCACCTCGCGCGGATAGCCGCGCGCGAAGCTCACCGCGCCGGTGAAGCCGGTCTGCCAGGCCAGCACGTCCTCGGCGCCGCGTGCGTTGCCCTCGCGCACCGCGAGCGTGACGGCGTGGCGGTCGCGGTTGAGGTCGCGCACGAGCGAGTGCAGCGCCAGCGCGGTCAGATCGTCGAGCGGGCCGTGGACGAACGCGATGTGGCGCGCGTCCAGCAGCCGCCGCTCGAGGTTGTCGAGCGCGGCGGTCCGCGTGCGCAGCGGCGCGCCGGTGACCCGTGCCCGTAGCTCCCACAGCGCTTCGAAGTCAAGTGAGTCGACCACGACGTGCGGGCGGACCGGCAGCTCGTCGGTTCGCCACGCGACGACGAGGTCGGCGCGGGCGATCTCCCCCAATGTCGCCGTGCTCGCGCCGATCGCCTGGTAGGCGAACGGCGCCGCGCCGGAGTCGATCACGGCGCCGAATGCCTCGGCGAGCGCGACGGCCCGCCGCTGCGCCTCGCAGGTCGTCGTGTGCAGGCCGCAGATCAGCGGGGCGCGCGCCTGGCGCAGGAGCGCCGCCGCGGCCTCAATCGCCTCGTCGAAGGGAACCTCCCGGCCGTCGACTCTAGGCATTCGCCGGTTGCTCCAGCAATCGTGCGGCCTGCTCCTCGAGCGCCGCCAGCGGGTCGGCCGCGGTCGTCAGGAGCGTGCAGATCGGATGGCCTGCGGAGATCCGCTCTCCGGGGTGCGGGACGTCGCGCACGCCCTGCCGAAGCCAGCGCTCGCTGTCGCCGATCGTCACGTCCTCGGTGGCGAACAGGATGGCTTTGCCCGCGGTGCCCGACGAAGCCTCGACGCGCGGCAGCTCTCCGGCGCAGCCGCGCAGGTGCGCGTCAAAGGGGTCCACGCCGGTGAACAGCTCGAGCGAGGCGGTGGGGCGTGGGTTGACCTCGAGCGTCCACGCGCGCCGGCCGTCCCAGATGAAGTCGACGCCGAACAGGCCCCGGAGCCCGAACGCGCCCGCCACCCGGGAGCAGATCTCGCGCGCCTGGAGCAGCAAGGCCTCCGGCTCGAGTCGCGGCGGCGTGATGTTCCCGCACCAGCGGTAGCCGCGGACTCCGAACTCGCGCCGTCCCACAAGCTGCTCCGTCACCCCGAGCACGACCGCATCGGCGCCGTTGGCGACCGCCGCCGCGGAGCAGGGGACCCCGTCGATGCGCTCTTGCAGATACGTCCCGGCCGGGAGCGCGCCGCCGCGCCAGTTGCGCACACGCGTCCCGCCGCCGCCCCGCAGCGGCTTGCGCAACCAGCGGCGGGAGCGATCGACGGACGTCGTGAGGGACGTGCGCGGGAAATCCCGGACCACCGCGGCGAGCCGCGCAGGATCGCGGACGGCCCGCAGCGTCTCGGGCGGATTGCCCAGCAGCGTGTGCCGCGCGGCGAGCCGAGCGACGAGCGCGGGATGGTTCTCGAAGCTCGCGCCGTAGACGACGCTGCCGGCCGGCTCCGCGACCGCGGCGTCGACCAGCGCCCTCAGCCCGCCGGCGGTGACCACGCGGCTCGCCCGCACATCGAGGTCGCCGAACAGGTCGAAGGTCACCGCGTCGCGTCCCGCCAGGTCGGCGAGCATGCGCGCGCTCAGAGCGATCAGCAGGAGTGGCTCACGCAGTGTCAGACCATGCCTTCTACCAGGGCGACGAAGATCGCCGCGGTCACCAGGTCGGCGGTGGTGCCGGGATTCAGCGCGTTGTCGGGGGAGCGTAGCGACGCGTCGAAGCGTTGGAGCGCCTCGCGCCCGGCGGCGCTGCGCACGCCGCCGGCGGCGAGCACCTCGCGCGCTCGGGCGGACACCTGCGCGGCTGCGTCGGCGCCGTGCTTGCGGGCGATCAGCGTGTCGGGCGCCGCGTCCAGGAGGCGCAGGTGCGCTTCGACGATCGCCTCGCGCACGCCGAGGCCGTCGCCGAGCGCGGCCGCGAGCGCCGGGACGCCGGTCTCGAACGTCAGTGCGAAGTCGGACACGTACTCCGACGCGATCGAGTCGCGCTCGGCGGCGGCCGCCATCGCGTCACGCAGGCCGATCGCCGGCTCCGAGCGCACGTCGTGCTCGACGCGCTCGCGCAGACCGCCTGCGCCGGCGAGGCGGATCGCCGCATAGGCGTGGCGCGCATCGGCGACGTCGAGTGCCCGGAGCGTGGCGGCGAGCCCTTCCCGCAGCGGCCCGGCGCCGAGCGCCGCCTTCGCCAGCGGCGCGAGCAGCAGCGCGATCCCCAGGTTCGTGTTCGCCGCCGCGACGCGGCGCGTGGCCCGGACGACCGCCAGGACGGTCTCGCCGACTCCGCACTCTCGGACGAGCTCGGGGCCGAGCGCGATTGCGCTGCGCACCATGTCCTCGTAGGTCACGTCGTGGAAGTCGTGGGTGGGCGTGATGTTGCCCGGCTTCTCCGAGCTGACCTCCAGCACGCAGGCGAGTTGACCCGCACCGGCGACGCCCTCGGCGCTACGAACGGTCGCGTCCGGCGGACGTGCGGGACGGGGTTGACCCTTCGAGGCGCCAGAAGCTAGAGTCGCCGACCCGTAATCCTCGGGCACGACGTCAACCATAGAGAGGACGGGTCAATGGCCACGACGATGTTGGTTGGAGAGTCACTGGTCGGCGAGGGCAACGAGGTCGCGCACATCGATCTCCTCATCGGCTCCAAGAGCGGGCCGGTCGGCGAGGCGTTCGCGAACGCGCTCGTGAACCAGAAGGATGGCTTCACGAGTCTGCTCGCGGTCGTGGCGCCGAACCTCCCCGCGAAGCCGGACACGATCATGTCCAACAAGGTCACGATCAAGGGCGCGACACAGGCGGTGCAGATGTTCGGGCCCGCTCAAGCGGCCGTCGCCCGCGCCGTCGTCGATTCGGTTCGCGAGGGTGTGATCTCCGAGGGCGACGTCGACGACCTGTGCCTGATCGTCGGCGTGTTCATCCACTGGGACGCGACGGACGACAAGAAGATCTTCGATTACAACTACCAAGCCGTGAAGGAGTCGATCGCGCGCGCCTTGGCCGGCGAGCCGAGCGTGAGCGACGTGCTCAGTTCCTCGGAGGCCGCGCGGCACCCGTTCGCGGCAGGCGTCGAGGGCTAGGCAGACGCCCCGGCTGGACGGCCTGCGAGTCGTCGTCACGGGCGCAAGCAGCGGCATCGGACGCGCGATCGCCTTGGCGTTCGCGGTCGAAGGCGCCGAACTGCTGATCACGCACCGGGAATCTCCAGAGCGCGCGCACGCCATCGGCGGGCGCGCGCTCGTCAGCCAGGCCGACCTCTCGACGCGCGAGGGCTGCGAGCGGCTGGTCGTCGAGGCGCACGAGCGGCTCGGCGGCTTCGACGTGTGGGTCAACAACGCCGGCGCCGACGTCCTCACCGGCGCGGCTGCGGAATGGGAGTGGGAGCGCAAGCTCGACGTGCTCTTGGCCGTCGACCTCAAGGGCACGATCGCCTGCTCGTACGCCGCGGGAGAGCTGATGCGCGAGCGCGGCGGCACGATCATCAATATGAGCTGGGATCACGTCACGACCGGGATGGCCGGCGAGAACCCGCAGCTGTTCGCCGCGGTCAAGGGAGGCGTGCTCGCGTTCAGCAAGAGCCTTGCGCGCGCCCTGGCGCCGGCGGTTCGGGTCAACGTCCTGTGCCCAGGGTGGATCGAGACCAGCTTCGGCGAGCAGGTCGACCGCGAATTCCACCGCTCCGTCGCGGAGGCTACGCCGCTCGGGCGCTGGGGCCGTCCGCAGGACGTCGCGGCGGCGGCGCTCTACCTCGCCTCGCCCGAGGCTGCGTTCATCACCGGACAGGCGATCAACGTCAACGGCGGGGTCGTGATGTAGTCCATAGGGACACCGAAGGAGGATGGCCATGGAGCGCACAAAGCCCAAGCCGACGGTCTACGAGCTCGACGAGGTCGAGGGCAAGCTCAAGGAACTCGGGCTCGACGCCTGGTATCTCGAGGACGGCTGGATCCGCCGCAAGTACAACACCGACGGCTGGCCGTCGACGCTGATGGCCGTCAACGCCATCGGCTACCTGTGCGAGCAGGCGTGGCATCACGCCGACCTGTCGGTGACCTGGGGCAAGCTGTGGGTCAAGCTGCGCACGCACGCCAGCGGCGGCATCACCGACAACGACTTCCAGCTGGCGCGCCGGATCGAGGACACCGTCCTGTGGCGCCCGGCGGAGGACAGCACGCTCGAGGGGACACCGAACAAGTTCGTGTTCAGCAAGTAGACGGGTGGCCGACCGCTACCTGTTTGTCACCGGCAAGCTCGCGGCGCCTGCGCTGCGAGCGACGTTGCAACGCGCCAAGCTGCCGTTCGAGTACGAAGTCGCGGTGATGAAGATCACGGTCGCCGCGCTGATGACCGTGGAGTGGATCGCCCGCCGGCTCGAGGTCTCGAGCGACGTCACGCGGATCATGATCCCGGGGATGTGCCAGGGCGATGTCGCGGATCTGACCGAGCACTTCGACGTCCCGGCCGAGAAGGGCCCGGCCGACCTCAAGCGGCTGCCGGCGCACTTCGGCCACGCCGACGCGCGCTCGCGCTACGGCGCCCGCGACATCCGCGTGTTCGCCGAGATCAACAACGTCCCCCACCTCGACCGCGAGCGGATCGTCGCCGCGGCGAGCTACTACCGCGACGCCGGCGCGGACGTGATCGACCTCGGCCTGTCACTCGACCGCAACTGGCTCGACGAGGGGCCGGAGGTGATCCGAGACCTCAAGCACCGCGGGTTCACGCTCAGCATCGACACGCTCGATCCCGACGAGATCCAGATGGCCGACGCGGCGGGCGTGGACTACGTGCTGAGCCTGAACTCCCAGAACCGGCACATCGCTTCGCAGCTGCGTGCGACGCCGATCGTGATCCCGGACACGCCCGACGACCTCGACAGCCTCGACGCGACCATCGCCCACCTGCAGGAGATCGGCAAGCCGTTCCTCGCCGACCCGATCATCGAGCCCATCGGCACCGGCTTCGCGGCAAGCCTCGGGCGCTACCTCGAGGTCCGCCGCCGCCACCCGGACGCCGAGATGTTCATGGGCATCGGCAACCTGACCGAGTTGACCGAGGCCGACACCACAGGCGTCAACGCGGTGCTGATCGGGTTCTGCCAGGAGGTCGGGATCCGCAACGTGCTGACCACCGAGGTGATCGACTGGGCGCGGGGCGCCGTGCGCGAGACGGTCCTGGCCGCGCAGCTCATGCACTACGCGCAGAACGAGGGCACGGTGCCCAAGCACGTCGACGGCCGGCTGCTGACGATCAAGGACGAGGACGTCCGCCCGTACACGGAAGCCGAGCTGCGTGAGCTGCACGCGAGCATCACCGACCCCAACATCCGCATCTTCACGGATGCGGACTGGATCTACGCATTCAACGCCGAGCGGTTCGTGAAGGGCACCGACATAAACCAGATCTTCGACGAGCTGGGCGTCGACGAGCACACGCATGCCTTCTACCTGGGGAAGGAGCTCATGAAGGCGGCGATCGCGCGCGGGCTGGGGAAGAACTACCGGCAGGAGTCCCCGCTCGACTGGGGCTACCTGACCTTCGACGAGCCGCGCCGCGAACGCGTCCGCCTTACGGCGCGCAAGGGGGAATCGTGAAGAAGATCCTGCTCCAGCTCGACACCGACGAGCACCCGAGTGCGTTCGACGCGATCGTCGCGCACGATGCCGGTGCCGACGTCCTGCTGTCCTACGGCAGCGTGAAGCCCGAAGACGCGCGCGAGCTCGCGCAGGACGCGTTCTTCACCCGCGGCATCGACGACCTCAAGACGATGGCCGTGTGGGTGGGCGGCACCCGCGTGACCACCGGCGAGGAGGTCTTCAAGCAGGTCCAGAAGGCGTTCTTCGGCCCGTTCAAGGTCTCGGTGATGCTCGACTCCAACGGGTGCAACACGACCGCGGCCACGACGATCGCGCGGATCGCGAAGTCGCGGGACCTCACGGGTGCACGCGCGGTCGTGATCGGCCTCGGCGCCGTCGGTCTGCGCTCAGCCGTCCTGCTGGACAAGGAAGGCTGCTCGGTGGTCGTGTCCGCGCTCCCGCCCGACCTGTTCGGCGACGATCGCTCCTACCGCCCGCCGCACGGGCTCTCAGTGGCGAAGGAACTCGGGCTCGACGTCCGCGAGCCGGCCGATCGCGGCGAGCTCGAGGGGCTATTGGATGGGGCGCAGATCGTCCTGTCCGCCGGGCCGGCCGGCGTCGAGGTGCTGCGGCAAGACTTCTGGGCGGCGCACGACACGATCGAGCTGTTGGCCGACTACAACGCGGCCGACCCGCTCGGGATCGAGGGCACGAAGGCGACCAACGATCTCAAGGACTACGACGGCAAGCTCGTGCTCGGCGCGCTGGCGATCGGCGGTCCGAAGATGAAGGTGCACAAGGCTTGCGTGCGGCGGCTGTTCGAGAGCAACGACCTCCTGCTCGACACCGACGCCGTCTACGCGATCGCGAAGGAACTCGTTTGACGCATCCGTCAGGGAATCCCGCAGAGCGGGTTGCGTGATGAGCCGTGTCGCCGGCGTCGACCCGGGCACGGTCTCGTTCGACGTGTGCGTGCTCGATGCCGGCGACGTCGTGCTCGAGCGCAGCATCCCGACCGCCGACGTCGGCGCCGATCCGGCGCTGCTGGTCGAGACGCTGATCGACCACGGCCCGTTCGAGGTCGTGCTCGGTCCCGCCGGCTACGGGCTCCCGCTCGTCCCTGTCGCGCAGGTCGGCGAGCGCGAGCTCGCACTCATGCTCCTGGTGCGCGCGGACGAGCCTCATGGCCGCGTCGGCGTCGGGGGCATGCGCTCGATCGTGCGCGCGCTGATGGCAGCGAGACTGCCGCTCGTGTTCGGCCCCGGCGCGATCCATCTGCCGACGATCCCGTCCTACCGAAAGTGGAATCGCATCGATCTGGGCACCGCGGACAAGGTCGCGAGCGCCGCGCTGTGCATCGCCGAGCAGGCACACCGGCTCGACGTGGCCGTCGACGACACGTCCTTCGTGATGCTCGAACTCGGCGGGGCCTTCAGCGCGGCGCTCGCCGTCGACCGCGGCCGGATCGTCGACGGGCTCGGCGGTTCGGCCGGTCCGATCGGGGCGAAGGCCGGCGGTGCGATGGACGCGGAGGTGGCGTACCTGATCGGCGCGGCGCTCTCGAAACGGACGGTGTTCAGCGGTGGAGCGCTCGACGCGCCGGAGGGATGGCTCGCCCTGGAGGAAGGGGCGGCCAAGGCCGCCGTCGCGCTCACGATCAGTGTGCCGGAACCGCGCGAGATCCTGCTCACCGGGCGACACGCTCCGCGCATGGTCGGAGCGCTCGGTGCACGGCTTGCGCACGTGGCGCCTGTGCGGCTCGCGGAGGGGTCCAAGGCCGCCGCGCGCGGTGCGGCGATGCTGGCCGACGGTCTGGCGGGCGGGCCGTACGCGGCACTCGTCGAGCAGTTACGCCTGCGCGAGGCGGCCGGCTCCGTCCTCGACCACCTCAGGATCCACGGCGCCGATTCGATCCGGCTGCGCTGAGCCACTCGCGCATCGTCGTGTGCTGTGCGGCGTCGCGGCGCAGCTCGCCGACCACCCCGAATCGCTCGGCGACGACGCTGTGAGCCTGGATCGTCTCGAGGTTCTCCTGACGTGCCGAGATGAAGACGTCGTCGCCGAGGCCGCCGAAGCGCTCGAGCGCCGCTCGGATCGCTTCGCGCACGCAGTCCTCCGCACGCCTCGGAGCACGGGCGGCCTTCTCCACGACGACCCGCTCGTCGGAGCGCTTCATCAGCTCGTAGATCTCACTGGACATCGAGCCTTCGACGATCGCGAGCAGCTCGGCTGCGTCGACGTCCGCGTCGCACGCTTCGGGCAATCCGAGATGGAGCGTGCCGAGACCACGCTGATTGTGCGTCGCCAGCGGCACAGCCGCGAGGATGTCGGCGATCTGCTCGTGGCTGAACCCATCGGTTGCGAGGCGATCGACCACCGGTCCGAGCGCGCGCGGTGACGCGGTCATCCCCTGCGCGGCGACGCCGACGAGCCGGCGCGAGCCGCGCTCGGTCGCGAGCGCCGTGCCGAACAGGGTGTAGATCTCCTGCGTGGCGATCCCTGACGCCGGCGCCGGCTTGTGCTCCGGAAAGCGGGCGGCGATCGTCACCTCCGCGCGGATCGCGTCCTGGCGTTCACGCACCTCGACGGCGATCCGCTGGGCCAGCTGCTCGGCCTTGAGGCCGCCGCGGCCGAGCATCACCTTGCTGACCACGTCGTCGACGACCGCCTCGAAGCGCGACGTGTCCACAGCGTCACGTTCCGGTCGGAGCTCGGCGAAGCACTCGAGCCTCGCGAGGTAGAGCTGCTCGGCACCGCGCGGGCCGATGCGTGTCACCGCCTCGATGTTCGTCACGCCGATCCGAGGGACGCCCGGGACCTCCACCGGCTAGGAGAGGATCGACTCGAGTGCGCCGGTGAGCGCGCTGCGCTCCCACGCGTCGCTCGAGCGCCATCCGACGATGCCGTCGGGCCGCACGAGACAGGCGCCATCCCGCGAGAGGCCGTAGGCCTCGGTGAACCCGTCGGGGTCGATCACGTGCGCGCGAACACCGGGCGGCGCCCAGTCGTCGGCGCCGGCCGGCCGGAGCAGGACGAACTCGCGCCCGAACAGGTCGAGCGTCGAGCGATCCGGACCGAGCTCGACGTGCGGCGCCCGCGTGCCCGGCTGGCCGCGCACCTCCGCGGGCGGGATGTGGAGGACACCGTCCGCCAGGCTGCCGTCGTCGACCACCGCGCGCGAGCGCACGACGAGCCCGAGTTCCATCGTCAGGTCGTCGATGAACGGCTGCGCATCGTCGGTGCCGCGCTCGGGCACGACCCGCGTCGCATAGCGCGTGTACGCCTGCTCGACGGTCAAGCGGCCCAGCGGCTGCCGCTCGGCGTCATAGCTGTCCAGGAGCGCTTCGGAGGCCTCGCCCTTGACCACGGCCGCGAGCTTCCACGCCAGGTTGCGCGCGTCGAGGACCCCGGTGTTGCCGCCGTAGCCGCCGTTGGGCGGGACGACGTGCGCGGCGTCGCCGGCCAGGAACACCCGGCCTTCCCGAAGCCGTGTCGCGACGTTCGCCTCGGCCCGCCAGTGCGCGATCTGCAGCACCTCGGCGGCCACGTCGGGCGATCCGATCGCCGTCTGCAGGAACGCGTGCGCGCGCTCCTCGGTGACCGTGTCGCTGACGTTGATCGCCTCCGGCTGCGTGACGTCCGCGCCGACGCTGTTGATGACCAGGAACCCGGTCCCGCCCGTGCGGTCGATCCGGAAGAAGCCGCGCAGCTCAGGATTGTGGACGTACATGACGCCCTGGTTGCGGTCCTTCAGCAGCGGCCCGCAGTCGGCGCGGAAGTAGATCGTGATGCTCCGCGAGAGCTCGCCGTGGCCGGCCATCTCGATCCCGAGACGCTGCCGCATCGGGCTGCGGTTGCCGTCCGCGGCGACGACGTAGCGCGCACGGACGCGCCGCTCGCTGCCCGCCTCCAGATCGCGCAGCGTCACGACTACGCCGTCGGCGTCCTGCTCGAGCCCCGCCGCCTCGGTGCGGTTGCGCACCGTCGCCCCGAGCTCGGTCGCCTTGCGAGCCAGGATCGGCTCCAGCACGTCCTGGTTGACAAACACGCGCCGCGTCGGGCTGTACCCCTCGACGCCCTCGTTGAGCTCTTTGACGTACGTCGCCAGCTCGCGCCCGGCGAGCGACTCGACGGCGACGATCCCGCCGGTCGGGTGATACGTGGCCAGCGACGCCGACCGCACCTCGTCCTCGAGGCCGACCTGCCGCAGCATCTCCATCGCCCCGAGCTGGAAGTGCCCGGCGCGCGGGTGGATCGCCGTCCCGGCGTGGCGCTCGACGACCAGCGAAGGCACGTCGAGCGACCCCAAGAGCATCGCGGTCGTCAGTCCCACCAGGCTGCCGCCGACGATCACGACCGGTTCGGTCACGCCACGTACGCGATCGTCTGCGGGACCCTCCGGCAGGACGCACACGCTCACATCGCGTCCTTCCGCCTCCACGGTCGCCGTGATGTCGCGCGTCTGCTCCAGGTGAACGGAGCGCAGCTCGTCGTCGGACAGGTGCTCGGTGTGCATGACGACGCGCGCGTGGTCCTGGATGTTGGCCTGGATCTGCACCTGCCACTGGTCGGGCGTGACGTGGTCGGACTGCGCGATCGTGCGCAGGAACTCGCGCGGCGACGCGCTGGTCTCGAGCAGCTGCCGGTAGGACCCGTGGCCGGGGAACCCGTCCCGGCACTCGGCCGCGCACACGATCAGCCCGCCCGGCTTGACGACCTTCGCGGCCGCCGACATGCCCTTGACCGCCTGGTAGAGGTTCTGGTCGAGCGGATAGCCCGAGTTGCTCGTGACCACGACGTCGAACGGCTCCGGGACCTCGACCATGGCGAGCGCCCGGGCCGCCTCGCAGGCGGCGCGGTGCATCGGCCCGAGCTCGCCGGCGAACGCCTCGATCACGCGCTGCTCGCGGTTGAGGATCACGTCGAAGGAGAAGTGCGGCGGTGCCGCCGCCGCGGCCGCGCGGATGTCGTCGTGGACGGGGTTGCCCTCGATCACGCCCCAGGTCGCCTGGGGATCGCCGATGCGTTCCGCGTTGTGGAGCACCAGCACCGTGTCGAGCCCGGCCAGACCGGGCGTGACGAGCTTCGGCCCGCCGCTGAAGCCGGCGAAGAAGTGCGGCTCGACGAAGCCGGTGGTGATGCGCACGTCGGCCTCGACCCACAGGCGGTTGATCCACACCGGCACGCCGCGGCCGTGCTCGCCGAGGTAGGCGAGCGAGTCGCGGTCACGGGCGTCGTGGTTGACGACGCGCACGCGCGACGACGATCTCGTCGCCGAGCATCGCGCGGATCTCTTCGTCGGTGTTGCCGCGGTGCGTCCCGGTGGCGACGAGGATCACGACGTCCTCCTCGGGCATGCCCAGCTCGTCGAGCACCGCGGGGATCATCTTGTCGCGCGGCTGCGCGCGGGTGCCGTCGCACATCGAGATCGCGACCTTCTGGCCCTTGCGCGCGAGCTCGCTCAGCGGCGGGCCGGCGACCGGCGAGCGGAGCGCGTCGCGCAAGACCACGGCCTCGTTGTCGGCGCCGGCGTTGTAGACCGGCTCGACCACCGTGGTGCGCTCGTCGGGAAGTTGGATCTCGAGCCCGCCGGCCCCATAAGCAAGGCGCACGTTCACCGCCGCCGCACTTTACTGCCAGCGCTTTAAAGCGGAGATCTTTGCGTTTAGACTAGGGCAATGACGATCGCACGACGCCCCGGCGGCCGGTCTGCGCGAGTGCGCGCGGAGGTGCACGCGGCCGTCCTCGAGCTGCTCGGCGAGCAGCGCTGGGACCAGGTGAGCATCCCGGCGATCGCCGAGCGCTCGCGTGTGCACTCGGCCACGATCTACCGCCGGTGGGGGAGCGTGGCGACGCTCGCGGACGACGTGGTCGCGGAACGGCTGGCCGAGTCGGCCGCGATCCCGGACACGGGCTCGCTGCGCGGCGATCTCGAGCTCGCGGCCGTGCGCTTCGCAGACTCCATCGCCGGCCCGCTCGGGCAGGTCCTGCTCCGGGCCGCCGCGCTGTCCGGGCCCACCGCACGATGGACCCGGGCCGGACAGCTGCAAGCGATGCTCGACCGCGCCGCCGCCCGCGGCGAGAAGTGCCCGACGCTCGTCGAGCTGCTGGAGAGCGTGACGGCGCCGCTCTACTTCCATGCGGTCTTCTTCGGCCGGCCGGCCGACGCCGCTCACGCTCGCGAGCTGGTGCACCGCCTCCTGGTGTTCGTGGAGGCGCGATGACGGACGTGCGCACCGCCCTGCTCGAGCTGATCCACGCCGGCACCGGCGTGCAGGAGTTCGCGGCGCGGGCCACCAGGATCCTGTCGCGCTCGGTGGCGTTCGACGGCGTGGCCGTGATGCCGATGGACCCGGCCACGAGCCTGGAAACGGGTGCGGTCGTGGAGAACGGCCTGCCGGCGGAGGCGACGGCGCGCCTGCTCGAGATCGAGCACCGCGAGGGCGACGTCAACACCTTCGTGGCGCTGGCCCGCTCGGGACGGCTCGCGGCGAGCCTCGACCATGAGACGCGCGGCGAGCTGGATCGAAGCGTGCGGCATCGCGAGCTGCGGGCGCCGCATGGCCTCGGCGACGAGCTTCGGACCGTGCTCGTGAGCGGTTCGGCGACCTGGGGTGGGCTCACGCTGGGGCGCTCGGCGGACAGCGCGCCGTTCTCCGCCGCCGACGTCGCGCTCATGGCCTCGGTGTCGCGTCACCTCGCCGAGGGACTCAGACGCGCGATCCTGCGCTCGGCGTTCTCCGAGGTGCCCCCGCGACGGTCCGCGGGCGTGATGCTGCTCGCGGCCGACAGCACCATCGCCGACGCTGATTGCTCGGCGGCGGCCTGGCTTGCCGAACTGGGGCCCGACACGCCGGTCGTCGCCGCGGTTGCCAGCCGGGCGCGGAGCAATCCCGACCGCGCTCGCGCACGTATGCAGACGCCGTCGGGGGCATGGATCACGGTGCGGGCCTCGGTGCTCAGCCGCGGTCAGACCGCGGTGACGATCGAGCCGACGCGTCCCGACGAACTGGCGCCCCTGATCGCCGATGCGTACGGGCTGAGTCGACGCGAGCGAGCCGTCACGCTGCTCGTGGCGCGGGGGTTGCAGACCGAGGCGGTCGCGGGCGCGCTTGGAGTCTCGACGTGGACCGTCCAGGATCACCTCAAGTCGGTCTTCGAGAAGGTCGGCGTGAGCTCGCGCGGGGAACTGGTCGCTCGCCTCTTCCTGATCCCAGGAACCTGGGATGGCTGCTCCGCGGCCGAACCGCCACCCTGTCGCGGACATGGGTAAGACAGTGATGGGAGCGATCGTCTCCCTGGATGGGTTCATGGCCGACGACAACGACGGCGTCGGGCCGCTGTTCGACTGGCTGGGCAACGGCGACGTCGCCTGGAGCTTCGAGGGCAGCGACGACCAGGCCCGCACGACGAAAGCCTCGATGGACTTCATGCTCGGCCACTACCACGGCATGGCGGCGAACGTCATCGGTCGCCGCGTGTTCGACATGACCAATGGCTGGAACGGCAAGCCCGCGGCCGGCGAGCACGTGTTCGTCGTCACCCACGAACCGCCGACGGATTGGGAGCATGCGGACACCGCGCCGTTCACCTTCGTCAACGGCGTCGCGGAGGCGATCGCCTCCGCCCAGGAGTTCGCCGGGGACCGGATCGTCGATGTCGCCGCGGGCCAGATTGGCGGCCAGGCGCTCAAGCTCGGGCTGATCGACCAGGTGGTCGTCAACCTGGTCCCGGTCGTCTTCGGCTCCGGCCGCCCGTTCTTCGCGACCGGTCCACTGGCCGAGCCGCTGCGGCTGGAGAACCCGAGCGAGATCGTGCGCGGTGACCGCGTGACCCACCTCGTCTACGACATCCGCCGTTGATGGTCCTGGTCGAGGGCTCCGCTTACGACGAGGCGCGGACCGTGTGGAACGCGATGGTCGACCGCCGGCCGGCGGCGATCTTGCGCTGCGCCGACCCGGACGACGTGGCCAACGCGATCCGCCACGCCCGTGAACGCGAC
Source organism: uncultured Solirubrobacteraceae bacterium (assembly GCA_963768375.1). Taxonomy (GTDB): domain Bacteria; phylum Actinomycetota; class Thermoleophilia; order Solirubrobacterales; family Solirubrobacteraceae; genus Solirubrobacter. The sequence goes on along the minus strand of CAVYHO010000009.1, from coordinate 948,647 downwards.
CTCGAGATCGGCGTGCGGTGCGGAGGGCACAGCGTGCTCGGGCTGTGCGTCCCGGACGGCGGTCTGATGATCGACCTGACCCCGATGGGCGGCGTGCGGATCGACCCGGAGCGCCGGCGCGCGTGGGTGCAGGGCGGGGCGCTGCTCGGCGCGCTCGATCGCGCCGCGATGGAGCATGGGCTGACGACGACCGCGGGCAACGTGTCCCACACCGGCGTGGGCGGGCTGACGCTCGGTGGCGGGATGGGCTGGCTCGCGCGCCAACTCGGGCTCTCCTGCGACAACGTGGCGGCGTACGAACTCGTCACCGCCGACGGCGACCGGCTGCGCGTCGACGAGACCAGCGAACCGGGGCTGTTCTGGGGCCTGCGCGGCGGCGGCGGCAATTTCGGCATCGTGACCGAGTTCGAGTTCCGGCTGCATCCTGTGGCTCGCCTGGCCCATGTCATCGAGCTCTTCTTCGCGGTCGAGGACGCGGCGCCGGTCCTGCGTGGCTGGCGCGACCTGAGTGGGCTCGCGCCGCGTGCGGCGACGTTCACCGCGTGGGTCGGCGAATCGCAGTCACCCATCCTCCCGCCGCAGTGGCGCGGCCGGCCGGTGGCCAACGTCGGGTTCGTGTGGGCCGGCGAGCCCGAGCTGAATCGGCAGCTGCTCGCCGAGCTGCGCGTGCTCGGCCGCCCGATCGCCGAACGGGTCGATGAGCTGCCGTACCTCGACCTGCAACGGATGGACGACACGCTCGAGGGCCACGAGATGCGCCGCTACTGGAAGGGCCACTACTTCCGGGCGCTCCCGGATGAGGCGATCGATGCGTTTCTGCTGCGCGGCACGGCCGACGGCCACGGCGAGCGGCTCCCCGGAGCGTCGATCCAGGCCTACGGCGGCGCGATCGCCGACGTGCCGGACGCCGAGAGCGCGTTCAGTCAGCGCGATGCGATGTTCGAGTGCATCGTCGCCGCGCGCTGGACGGACGCCGCCGAGGACGAGGAGCGAATCGCGGCCGCCCGCCGCCACGCCGCCGCGCTCGAGCCGTTCGCCAGCGGCGTGTACGTGAACGCGTTGAGCGACGAAGGCGCCGCCGGCGTCGCACGCGCGTATCGGCCGGACAAGCTCGCCCGCCTGCGGGCGCTCAAGGCCGCCTTCGACCCCGACAACGTCTTTCACCTCAACCAGAACATCACGCCCGCACTCCCGTAAGGCGGTCACGTCCGCCGTCGCCGGCCGATCATGCCGGGCTCACGGTCTGTCGATGGACGATCACGTCGAACCACTGCGCGACTGATCCGCCGTCGATGTACGAGTCGGGCCCGGCGTGGGGGAGGCCCCGCGTCTTGGCGGGTGCTTCCAGCCACCTGCGCACGCTCCCCGGGGCGGGTCGCCGCAGGTCCAGCGCGAACTGATCGGCCTTGACGTCGCCGAACGGCTTCTCGAACCAGTCGCGCTTCGGCTTGGGCTGCGCGGCGGTCTGCCCGCCGCCCAGCGACACGTCGCCATGATCGAAGGTGAACCCGATCGACAGGTACCCGTCGCCGTACCAGCGCCGCAGGTAGGAGCCGGCGCTGGCGAATCGCATGTCCGGGGCGGGCGCCGGTAGGGCGATCCGCAGGTTGGGGGCGTTGGCCGTGTGCGGGCTGGCCGCCCAGTACGCGACCTTGTCACGACCGCTGTACTCGCGCCACCACCGCAGGTTCGCGGCCGCCTGCGCCTCGCGGTGCCGGTTCGCCGCGTTCATCCCCAGGGCGTAGTACTCGTGGAACGACCGGATCTGGCGCGCGTGGTGTAGCGCCAACGCGTACGCCCGGTCGCCGTGCGGCAGTCGCGCCACCAGGTCATAGACCTCCCGCGCGTGGCGCACATTGCGCTGCTTGGCCTCGGCGGGAAGGCCCATGTACGCCTCGACGAACGCCTTCATGTCCGCTGTGGCGGGGCGGATGGCATCGAGATGCGCCTCGACCTCCGGAAGGTTCCGCTTGGCGGCGTAAGCCGCCACGGCGTCATACGCGGAGGGCTGCGTGTAGTAGGACTCGACGCCCACGAACCGCACCTTGTCCGCGTGCTCGGCGTTGTAGCCGCGCAGCCAGCGCACCACGGCGGCCACCTCGCGGGTCTGGTACTGGTCGCTCATGCGGCGCATCAGTTCCGCGAGGTCCCCTTCGCCGGTACGGATGTAGGAGTCGATTTCCAGGCCGGTCGTCCAGTCCTCCTCCCAGGCGACGGTGCGAAAGCCCTTCCGCTCGACGAGGAGCCGAAGGACCCGGTGCTTGAGCTTGGTCTGCTCCGCGGCGCCGTGGACGGATTCGCCCAGACCGACGACGGAGGCGTCGCCGACCGAGCGCTCGACGGTGTGGACCGCAGTCGCGTTGTGCCGTACCCAGTCGGTCACGGGATCGGCGTTCGCCGTGGGCGCACTGCCCAGCAGCGCGGCGACGCAGATGAGGGTGACGCTGCTTCTAGTCATCACCTTCAGATGACGCAGGGCGGCATCCAGACGTGACGTCCGGCCATGGCCTAGCGTCCCGCTTAAACGCGGAAAGCCCACCCGTGGGTGGACTCTCGGCCATCAGAAGATCAGGCGGCGTAACGCGGGAAGGGGACGTTCTGGTGAAGGTCTCGCCCTCAGGTTGCCTTCGCTATCTGACCCCTTCAGGGTAGCGCGCCGGGGCGACGGCGCCTCGCTCGTAGGATGCTCGGTCGTGGGAGACCATCTGATCGTCCTTCATTCCGCGGTGCGGGCCTGCCCGGGATACAGCCGCCACGAGGCGCCGTCGATGTTGATGTTGGGCTCGTCGCTCGCGCGCGACGTCGAGCATGGCCGCGCGATGACCGCGCAACTGACGCGCCGCCACGAGACGCTCCAGGAGGCGATCGACGCCGGGATCTTCGCGCTCGGAGCCGCCGGCATCGACAAGGGCACCCGCCGGCACGCGCGCACGGCGTGCGAGGACTACTTCTACAACCGGCTGGACCTGGCGCCGGCCTACGAGCTCCGCCGGCTGGAAACGCTCCCGAACGGGCTCGAGCTGCTCTCCGACCCGATGTACCAGGCGCTGGAGGAGATCGTCGAGCTGGTCGTCGAGGGCGACTACGAGGAGCTCCACGCCGTGTCCCGCAACCAGCTCGACGTCGAAGACCTTCGCCGGCGCGTCGAGGACGAGTGCCCGGAGGCGCACGTGCTCCCGCCGCGCGAGGCCTACCGGGTGGAGGCGATCGCGCTCAATGAGGAGCCCGGCGAGGAGGGGTGGACGTTCTTCCTCGACCTCTGGACCGAGGACGGCCCCGCTCGCCTGCACATCGAGGGTCAGCTCGAGGAGTCAGGCGATCGCTTCGAGGCGACGCTCACCGACATCCTGCCCTGAGATAGCGTTGCGGGCATATGACCCCCGCGTTCCGTGGCCGCTCTCGCGAGCGCCAGGCGCTGGATCGGCTCGTCGAGGCGGCGCGCGAGGGCCGTAGCGGCGTGCTCGTCGTCCGCGGCGAGGCGGGGATGGGCAAGACGGCGCTGCTGCGCCTCACCGCGGACCAGGCTCCAGGGTTCCGGACCGTCCAGGTCGCCGGGGTGGAGTCGGAGATGGAGCTGCCGTTCGCCGGCCTGCACCAGCTCTGCGGGCCACTGCTCGGCGGCCTCGGAGTGCTCCCGCAGCCCCAGCAGGCTGCGCTGCGAGTGGCGTTCGGCCTCGCGTCCGGCGCGGCTCCCGACCGCTTCTTGGTCGGCCTGGCAGCGCTCACGCTGCTGGCGGAGGTGGCCGAGACGGAGCCGCTGCTGTGTCTCGTGGACGACCTCCAGTGGATCGACGAGGCCTCCGCGCAGGCGCTCGGGTTCGTGGCGCGCCGCCTGCTCGCTGAGCGGGTCGCGTTCGTCTTCGCCGTCCGCGAGCCAAGTGAGCAGCGCCAGCTGGCGGGCCTGCCCGAGCTGCGCCTGGAGGGGCTCGACCACGACGATGCGAGCGCCCTGCTCGCCACGGTCGTCGCCGGCCGGCTCGACGACCACCTCCGGGAGCGGCTGATCGCGGAGACCCGTGGCAACCCGCTGGCGCTGCTCGAGCTGCCGCGGGGCATGAGCGCCGCGGAACTGGCGGCCGGCTTCGGACCTCCCCGCCCGGGGGTGCTCGAGGCCAACTTCGAACGGCGGCTGGAGCGCCTTCCCGCGGACACGCGGCGGCTCCTGCTGCTCGCGGCGGCCGACCCCGTCGGCGAACCGCTGCTCGTCTGGCGCGCCGCCGGCCGGCTCGGGATCAGCCCGGAAGCTGCGGGGGCGGCCGTCGACGCCGGTCTGTTCGAGATCCGTGCGCAAGTGCGGTTCCGTCACCCTGCCGTTCGCTCGGCGGCCTACCGCTCGGCGTCGGCCGAGGAACGGCAGGCGGTGCACGCGGCCCTGGCGGAGGCCACGGACGCTCAGCTCGACCCCGACCGGCGCGCCTGGCACCACGCCCAGGCGACGTCCGCTCCGGACGAGCGCGTCGCCGAGGAGCTGGAACGCTCGGCCGGTCGCGCCCTGGCGCGTGGCGGCACCGCGGCTGCGGCGGCATTCCTGGAGAACGCGGCGACGCTCACGCCGGAGGCCACCCCGCGCGCCCGCCGCCTGCTCGCGGCGGCGCGGGCGAAGTACGACGCGGGTGCGCTCGACGCGGCGCTGGCGTTGCTGGTCGCGATCGAGGCCGGACCCGTCGACGCGCACCAGGCGGCGGAGATCGAGGAGCTGCGAGGCGAGATCGCGTTCGACCAACGCCGCGTCGACGAGGCCACTCGGCTCCTGATCAGCGCGGCGCGGCGCCTGGACTCCCTCGACCCTGCCGCAGCGCGAACCACGCACCTGAGGGCGCTCGGCGCCGCGATGTGGGCCGGACCGGAGCTCTTGCGGGCCGCGGCCGAGGCGGCCCGGGCTGCGCCGCCGAGCGCGCCCGGCGCCGTCGATCTTCTCGTCGAGGCCCTCGCGACCCGCGTGACGGACTCCTACGCCGCGGCCGCGCCGGTGCTCCGCCAAGCGCTGGATGCCGTACTCGCGCTGGAGGTCGACACCGACGTCGGCCACTGGCTGTGGCTCACCGGTTCCCGGGGCGGGGCGATCGCCGCCATGGAACTGTGGGACGCCGACGGCTGGCGCGCGCTCGTCTCGCGCCACGTGCAGGTGGCTCGCGACATGGGCGCGCTGGTGCTCCTGCAATTCGGCCTCCAGTCGCTGGTGAGGACGCACGTGCTGGCCGGGGATCTCGCGGCGGCGGCGCTGGCCATCGAGGAGGCGCGCGCGATCGCCGAGGCCACGGGGACGCCGCCGGTCGCCTACACCGAGCTCCTGGTCGCCGCCTGGCGCGGCCAGGAGGCGCTGACCGTGGAGTTGATCGATCGCGAGACGAACGGAATTGGCCGCCTGGCGCACTTCGCGACGTACGCGACGGCGGTGCTCTACAACGGCACCGGGCACTACGACGCGGCGCTGGGCGCGGCCCGGCGCGCCTTTGAGCACGACTATCTCGGCTACACGGCGTTCGTCGTGCCGGAGCTGGCCGAAGCGGCGTCACGGACCGGCGAGGTGGCGCTGCTGGACGCCGCGCTCGAGCGGATGGACGAGCACTGTCCTCCGGCTCCCAGCGACTGGGCGCTCGGGATTCAGGCGCGCGTGCGCGCACTGGCGAGCAACGAGGAGCGGTTCTACCGCGAGTCGATCGAGCGGCTCGGCCGCACGCGTCTGCGGCTCGAGGCGGCCCGCTCGCAGCTTCTCTATGGCGAGTGGCTGCGCCGCGAGGGGCGCCGGATCGATGCGCGCGAGCAGCTGCGGGTGGCGCGAGAGGCGCTGCTGGCGGCGGGCGCGGACGGTTTTGCCGAACGCGCCCGCCGCGAGCTGCTGGCGACGGGGGAGAAGGTGCGCAAGCGTCGCGACGACACGCGCGATGAACTCACGCCGCAGGAGCAGCACATCGCCCGGCTGGCGCGAGACGGGCTGACGAACCCCGAGATCGGTGCGGAGCTGTTTCTCAGCCCCCGCACCGTGGAGTGGCACCTGAAGAAGGTGTTCGCCAAGCTCGAGATCAGTTCGCGCCGCGCGCTGGGTGATGCGCTGCCCCGCGAGGTCGCTACCGCTTAGACGGTGGCGAGTGGGCTGCGGTACGGAGCCAGGAAGCCGGTCAGCGCCTCGACCAGCTGCTCGGGGGCCTCCTCGGCGACCCAGTGGCCGGTGCCGGGGATGACGACGCCCTCGACGTCGTCGGCGAGCGACTTCATCGCTTCGGCGACCATCCCGCCGTAGCTGAGCTCGCCGCCGATCGCCAGCACGGGCATGGTCAGCGGCTGCTCCTTGCGCGCCGCGTTCTGGGCGAGGGTCGCGTCCAGCGCGCGGTACCACGCGAGGCTGCCGCGCAGCGACTCGGGATTGGAGACCAGGCCGACGTAGTAGTCGACGAGGTCGGCGGGCAGCGTGCCGCCCTGGATGGCGAACTCGTAGCCGAAGAACACGTCTTCGCGGCCGGTGATGAGCTGCTCGGGCAGCGTCTCGACGCGGTTGAACGACAGGTGCCAGAGCCGGTTGTTGATCGGCGCGGGGACGAAGACCGGCGGCGAGTGCGACGGCTCGGGCGGCCCGGGGATCTCGGCGAGCGCGACACGGTCGACACGCTCCGGGTGATCGGCGGCCAGCGCGTAGCCGATCGCGAAGCCGGTGTCGTGGCCGACGACGGCGAACCGCTCGTGGCCGAGCACGTCCATCAGCGCGACCAGGTCGTTGGCGAGCGCCCCGGTGTCGTACCCGTCGGCGGGCTTGTCGGAGAGGCCGATGCCGCGCTGATCGACGGCGATGACCGTGAAGTCCTGGGCCAGCGCCGGCATCACGTGGCGCCAGGCGTACCAGGTCTCGGGCCAGCCGTGGATGAGCAGCAGCGCCGGGCCGTTGCCGCCGACGACGGCGTGCAGACGCACGTCACCAGCGTCGACGAAGCGGCTCTCGAACGTGTCGCTGAATCCGGCGGGGAGGTTCGGCGCGCCGGAGACGGAACCGGGGCCTGCGGGGCGGATGGATGAGGTGTTCACGACGGGTCCTTTCGAGCATGCGGCGGTTGGTGTCGCCAAGACTGCTCGTCGCAGCCCGTCATCGAGCCCGGGAAGTCCCTGGTTCGTGCCCTGGTCTCCGCAGTACCGTGCCCGGGGATGGAACGGGCCCTGCCCACCGACGCGGCCGCCGTCACCGAGCTGTGCGTCGCGCTCGAGATCGCGCTGTACGGCCAGACCACCTTCGCGCAGGCCGATCTGGAGGAGGAGTGGGCGGAACTCGACCTCGAGCGCGACGTGCGCGTCGTGCGCGACGGCGAGCGGATCGTCGGCTACAGCGCCGTGCGAGAGCGGGGCGACCCCTGGCGCGTCGAGGGCTACGTCCACCCCGACGCGTTCGGGCGTGGGATCGGGACGCGGATCGCGACCGCGCTCGAGGAGGACGCGGCGCGTGCCGGAGCGCGCCGGCTCCAGAACAGCGTCATCGAGGCCGACTCCGTCGCGCGCAGCCTGCTCGAGGTGCTCGGCTACGACGCCGTGCGCGTGTTCCGGGAGATGCGCATCGAGTTCGAGGCGCCGCCGGCCGTTCCCGAGTGGCCGGACGGCCTGCGCGTCGACGCGTTCGACCCGGCGCGCGACGCGCGCGCGTTTCACGCCGCCCATCAGCAGGCGTTCGCCGATCACTGGGACTACACGCCGCGCGACTTCCAGACGTGGTCGAAGGGCCACCTGGAGAGCGATCGCTTCGACCCGGCGCTGTGGTGCGTCGTCCGGGCCGGGGACGAGATCGCCGCCGGCGCGATCTCCACGGGCGACACGTACGGCGGCGGCTGGGTCCACGCGCTCTTCACGCGCCGCCCCTGGCGCCGGCGGGGCGTGGGCGCGGCGCTTCTGGCCGACGCGTTCGGGCGCTTCTGGGAGCGTGGGGAGCGCAGCGTCGGGCTCGGCGTCGACGCCGCGAACGACACCGGCGCGTTCCGGGTCTACGAGCGCGCGGGGATGGCGCCGTGGCTCGGCTGGGTCGTCTACGAGAAGGCTCTCGAGTAGCGACTCGGCGGCTGGCCGACCGAGCGGGTGAACGCGGTGCTGAACGCGCTCGCGGAGCCGTAGCCGACGCGTTCGGCGACCTCGGTGAGCGCGAGGTCGCGGCGGCGGAGCAGATCCTTGGCAAGCGCCATCCGCCACGTCAGCAGATACTCCATCGGCGGCAGCCCGACGGTCCGGGTGAAGCGATCGAAGAACGCCGAGCGCGACAGTGCGGCGACCCGCGCGAGCTGCGACACGGTCCATGAGCGCGTGACGTCCGCGTGCATGTCGCGGATCGCGGGCGCGATCCGGGCGTCGGCCAATCCGCGCAGCAGGCCTGGGTGCGCATCCTGGCCCGGTGTGGCACGGAGCGCTTCGATCAGCAGCACCTCGACCAGCCGTGTGAGCACGAGGTCGCGGCCCGATCGCTCCTCGATCGCCTCATCGCCGACGAGCCGGACCAGCGTCGAGAGCCGTTCGGCGCCGCGCACGTGGACAACAGCCGGCAAGAGCGATCCCAGCAGCGCCGCGTCCGGCGAGTCGAAGACGAAGGAGCCGCCGAGCATCCGCATGTCGGGCGGCCCGTCGGGCGTGCCGTGACGGACCTCCTCCGCGGTGGAAGGCGCGAGCTTCGGGTCGATGGACTCGGGCGTCACCGGCTCGAACCCCGAGAGCGTGAAGCCCGGCGTCGCGGGGAGGAGCACGAAGTCGCCGGCCTCGAGCGTGATCTCGTCGTCGTAGCCGTCGACGACGAGCCGGCAGCTGCCCTCGAGCATGGTGCAGAAGCCGGGCTCGCCGTAGGCCGAGTAGCGCACGCCCCAACGGCCGGCGCCGCTGATGCGCTTCGAGAACACGGTGCGCGGCCGCAGCAGCGCGATGACTTCGGACAGGGGATCGCTCATCGGACTCTCGCTAATGAAATACGGACTCTACACCGTAGAAAGTCCTGATGTTGCTCCGTACCGTTCGGAGCATGAACTCCGTACTCATCACCGGCTGCTCCTCCGGATACGGCCTCGCGACCGCGCGCCAGTTCCACGCGCAGGGCTGGAACGTCATCGCCACCATGCGCACGCCCCGTGAGGACCTCCTGCCGGGTTCGCGCGTGCTCGCGCTCGACGTGACCGATGCCGACTCGATCGCGTCCGCCGTTGAGGCCGCCGGCCCGATCGACGTGCTCGTCAACAACGCCGGCATCGGCGCCTTCGGCGCCTTCGAGACGATCCCGATGACGGCCGTGCGCGAGATGTTCGAGACCAACACGTTCGGTCCGATGGCCATGATCCAGGCGGTGCTGCCGCAGTTCCGTGAGCGGCGGTCGGGCGTGATCGTCAACGTGACGCGCGCATCACCGGCCTGAGCTCGGAGGCGTACGCGCCGTTCGCGCAGCGCGTGCTCGCCGGCGTTCAGGATTCGGCGGCGGTGACGCAGCCGTCCGACGTGGCCGAGGCCGTCTGGCGCGCCGCGCACGACACCTCCGGTCAGCTGCGCTTCGCGGCCGGTTCCGACGCGCTCGCGCTGGCGGGGAACGTTCCGAGCTGATCGACCTCGAAGCCGCCCGGGTAGATCGCGAAGTTGCGCAGCTCGCGAACGTGGACCGGCTTCCGGCGCGGCGGCAGGCGGCGTTCGATGATCGCTCGAGCGCGCAGCCCGCCAATCGTGAGCGCGGAGGTCAGCCGGTCCGGGTTGGGATAGCGGAAAGCTGCGCGCAGCGGGGGATCGAGCAGCGCGAGCGTGCTGCGGCGCAGGAGCGGGCGGACCGGTCGCGGATAGAAACCGGCGAGCAGTTCGAGCGTGGCGTCCGAGACGGCCCGGCCGCCGGGCGAGTAGGCGAAGTGCTCGCGTTCGTAGGCGTCGAGCAGCGCCGCGAACTCCTGGTAGGTCTCCGGTGTGTCCTTGATGTTCATGTGGCGGCCGAGCTCGCGGTAGTAGTTCGCGCTCGCGACGCGCTCGATCTCCGTGAACGGACGCCATCCGAACCGGTCCATCCAGCGCATCGGGATCACGACGAACGTCGACAGCACGTAGCGCATGTCGTCGTTGGAGATCCCATATGCACCGTGCATCTGGTTCATGCGGCGGATCGCGGAGCGGCCGGTCTTGTGGCCGAAGCCGTGCTCCACGATCGCGTCGAGGATCAGCCCGGTGTCGGCATAGCGTTTGTGCGTGCGGTGCTCGAACTCGCCGGTCTCCGACAGCAGCTCGCCGATGCTCGGCACCGCGTAGGTGCGGTACAGAGCGAGGCCGAGCGACTGCGTCATGTCCCACGGGAACTCGTGCCCGCCCATGATCCGGTAGATCTCGAGGAACTCGACCTCGGGGTCGAGCTGCTCGATCTGGTGCTGCCAGTAATCTCGCCTCATACGTGTGACTGACATCCTGCTCGCCGGCGGTACCGTCGTGGACGGTACCGGTGGTCCACCGCGGCGAGCTGACGTGGCCATCGAAGGCGGTCGGATCGCGGCCGTCGGCACGGACCTCGGCGACGCTCGCGAGGTGATCGACGTGACCGGGATGGTCGTGACGCCCGGCATCGTCGACATCCACTCGCATGCGGACTTCACGTTGCTCGTCGACGGGCGCGCCCAGTCCAGCGTGATGCAGGGGATCACCACGGTCGCCGTCGGCAACTGCGGTCACGGGCTCGCGCCGGTCGAACCGCACGCGGTCGAAGCCGCCCGCATGACGACGTTCTGTTGCCGCAGCGAGTGGGACCACGCCGGGTCGCCCAGCTCGTTCGAGGCGTACATGGGGGCGCTGGCCGCGGCGCGTCCGGCGGTCAACGTGATTCCGCTCGTCCCACACGGATCGCTGCGATTGAACGTCGCCGGCTTCGAGCTGCGCGAGCTGACCCGCGCCGAGATCGACCGGCTGCGCGGCATGGTCCGCGAGGCGATGGAGGCCGGCGCCGCCGGACTCTCCACGGGGCTGGAGTACGCGCCGGGTATCGCGGCGACGGCCGGCGAGCTGCAGGCCCTGTGCGAGCCGGTCGGTGCGCACCGCGGCCTGTACGCCACGCACTGCCGCAACCGCGCAGCCGGGATCGTCGATGCCGCGCGCGAGGCCGCCGCGGTCGCCCTCGAGAGCGGTTGCCGGCTCCAGCTCTCGCACTTCGTGCGCCGCGTCAGCTCGCCGGCGGACGGCGGCGCGCTCGAACGCGCGGCGCGCGAGCACGCGCTGGAGTCGGGCGCGCGTGCCGGCCTGGCCGTCGGGTTCGACGTCTTCCCGTTCACATTCGGGCCGACGCCGCTGACCGAGCTTCTGCCGCAGGCACAGCGCGCGAGCACCAGGGAGGAGATGGCCGCGCGCCTCGCGGACGGGATCAAGGTTGAGGGCACGCGGCTCGCCGCGGTCCTCGAAGGCCCGGTCGGGGCGCAGATGTACGTCGCCTCGGACGGAGGGCGCGACCGGCACGTCGGACGCTCGCTGGCGGAGGTGGCGGACCACATGGGCACGACGGTCGCGGCCGCCGCGCTCGCACTGCTCGCCGACGCCGGGGAGAACTTCTACGACGTCGTGGTCGTCGAGCGCTGGGCTCGCGACGAGGATCTCGACCGCGCGGTCCTCGACGACGACTTCTGCCTGATGGGCGACGGCGTCACCGGCGCCCTCGACGGCCCGCTCGCCGGGCTCGCGTTCTCGCTCTCGGACTGGGCCTGGGTCATCCGCACGCTCGCCCACTACGTGCGCGACACGAAGGCCCTGTCGCTGGAGGCCGCAGTGCGGCGCATGACCCTCGCGCCGGCGTCGCAGCTCGGCCTCAGCGATCGTGGCGCACTGCTGCCGGGCATGGCCGCGGACGTCGCGGTCTTCGACCTCGAGCGCGTCGGGACGAGCGTCGCGCCCGACCAGCTCGTCGCCCGCCCTCAGGGCGTGGAGCACGTGCTGGTCAACGGCACGCCGGTCATCCGCGACGGCGAGCCGACGCCAACCCGGCCTGGTGCGATCGGGCGACGCTAGTCGCGCGCCTCGGCGTCGGCGAGCAGGGCATGGCTCTGTGCTTCCGCGCCTCGCGGCAGGATCAGCACCGGACACGCAGCGCCGGCAGCGACCTTGCGCGACACGCTTCCGAGCAGCACGGCCCGCTTGGGCCCGAGCGCGCGTGAGCCCATGACCAGCATGTCGGTGTGCCGCGAAGCCGCGATCACGCCGTCGGCGGGATCGTCGACCAAGACGTCAACCTCGATCTCGACGTCCTGGCCGAGCTCGGCGATCGCCGCCGCGAGATCGTCCTCGACGCTCAGCCGCTGGCGACCGGCCTTCCGTTCCGTCGGACTGACACTGTGGCGGGATTCGGCCATCAGCCCGTGCGATTGCTCGGCGGCATGCTCCGGATGCACCACGGTGATGGCACGCACGCTGCCGCCGGCCGCGCGCGCGAGCACGACGGCCGCCCACAGCGCCTCATGGCCTTCATCCGTCGGCGCATATGCGGCTCCGATCACCCGAATTCCATCCTCAGGCCGCTCATATCCGCCCGGGACGATGGCAACTGGGCACGCGGCCTCGTGGACGACGCGTTGCGCGGTCGTGCCGAGCAGCTTCGAGGAGGTCGCGCCGCGGCGGCTTGCGCCGAGCACGATCAGCTCGGGGTGCATCGTCTCGATCGCGTGCGCGAGCCCGGACGACGCGCTGCGGTCGTCGATGAGGCGGATATCCGGGTCATGGATGCCGCGACGGTCGAGCGTCTCGCGCAGTCGCGCGATCCCTTTGTCATGGTCGTAGGCCACGTCGTGCATCACCGGCACGCCGCGCTCCACCGCGACGATGATGAGTGGCGCGCCGGTGACGCGGCTCGCGGCGAGGCCGAAGTCGACCGGCTCGAGCTCGGCGGGCCCCGGAGCGAAAGCAGCGATGATCGGCGCGCGCGTGGGGGTATCCGGGGACTCCATGCTCCGACGGTGCGCGCGAGTCAGGTCGGAAGCATCGTCCGGATCGGGTGATGTCCGCCAGAAAGTTTCGCCCGCCGGCGCGGCGCACGCGGTAGTTTCGGACGGTGCGGCGAGAGCAGGTGAGCCGTGAGCAGGAGCGCCAAGGACGGCCGGATTCCGGAGTGTCGCCGCCCGCGGAGACCCCTGCGGCCGCGATCCTCGCCCTCCAGCGCGGGGCCGGGAATCAAGCCGTCGGGCGCATGCTCGCCCGCGACCCCGTGGCCGAGGCGTCGCGGATCTCGCAGCTCGACGAGGAGCTCGACGCGTTCAACACCGACGAGGAAAACGTCATCCAGATCCTCCGCGCGCTCACGGATCCGGAAAAGGCGCAGGTGCTGAGCGGCGGCTATCGCGGCAAGGTGGCCAAGGCGCTCGACGTCGAGGAGATGGTGCGAGCGGTCAAGTACCTCGGGCCGCTGCACGTCAAGCTCGAATGGGTCGGCGCGGCCGGCTCGCCGGACTACGGCGACATCCGTGGGCTGATCACCGACCCCGCCGTCCCGCAGTCCGAGCGCGACGTCCTCGCCACCTCGCCGTGGCGCGACTGGTTCATGGACGTGTGCACCAACAAGACCATGCAGCAGGCCGTCGTCGACCTCGGCTTCCGCCTCCCCAACCAGCTCTCGTTCCTCGGCGAGGAGATGTGCGCCGACTACTCCGACATCAAGTGGCTGATCACCGCGGCGACCGTCACCGACGCGGACCGCCAGGCGCTCAAGACCACGACCTGGCGCAACTACTTCGTCGGTGTCTGCACGAACGACACGATGCTCGAGGCGGTCCGCGACCTGAAGTTCGACCTCGGCACGAAGCTCGACTGGATGGCCGAGGAGGGGACGGACGAGACCGCGCTCGGCGAGGTCATCCGCGTCACGCCGCAACCGGAACTCGATGTCGTGGCGGCGTCGACGTCGCTGATGACGTCGCTGCGCGAGCGCCTCGACGGCGACGAGTACACGCTCGTCGAGCGAATGGTCAAGCAGGGCATGCTCGGCCTGCAGTACGTCACCAACACGGCCGACGTCGGCGCCGAGTTCAAGAGCGTGCTGACCATGTGGCGCAGCGGGATCGTGATGTCCAAGGACGTGCAGTTCATCGAGGAGGGGACGTTCCCACCCGGCGGGTTCGAAGCGCTGATCGCACGCTGCAAGGCGGCCGTGGACACCTGGCTCTCGCGCAAGTACAAGCTGAAGATCTCCTCGCCGTCCGGACCGCAGGAGGGCGACGGCGAGTACCCGATCAACGTGGTGCTCAACAGCGTCGCCAGCTCGCGGCACGACGTGACCCTGTTCGGCGGCCAGACCGGCCGCTCGAGCATGACCGACACCAACGGCAAGCTCTACGCGGACGGGCAGGCCGGCGACAACGGGATAATGGACGTCACGCTCGCGCACGAGTTCGGGCACCTGATCCTCGGTGCGTCCGACGAGTACGAGGACGCCGAGGTCGAGGGCCGCGTCGCGACCACCGACGACAGCCTGATGGGCCACTACCGCAACCAGGGCCCGTGGCCTACCCCATCCGGCACCGCCACGCCGAAGACCGAGATCAAGGCCCGCAACTTCGAGTTCCTGGTCAAGGAGGTCGCCGAGTGGTTCCCGGGGCGGACGATCTCGATCATCAAATGAGCGCTCTGCTCGACGCGGTGCTCCAGGACGCCGCCGCGCCGTTCGTCCTGCGCTACGACATCGGCGACGACTTCGGCGGCGAGACGCACGTGCGGCTCGCGGGCGACGGCGCGTACGAGATCCGCTCCACGGCCACGGTCGACGCCCGCGAGCGCAGCTACCTCGGGAGCGTCGAGCCGGCTCGGGTACGCGAGATCGCGACCGCGTGGCGTGACGCCGGCGTGCCGAGGATCGCCCATTTCCGCAGCCGCGCCACCGACGATCCGCCGGCCCGGCTCAGCGTGGAGCACGACGGTGCTTCAGCGACGGTCTCGCTGTGGGTGTCCGAGGTCGGCGACAGCGAAGCGTTCCAGACCGCCCAGGCGCCGATGCTGGCGCTCGCCCACGAGGTCTCGGGCGGCGAGATCATCGAAGCCGGCCGCTAATCCCCGGCCGCCCAGTCCTGTGTGGCCTTCGTGCAGTCGAGCACGTGCTCGCTCGTCGCACGTCGCAGCAGGTCGTAGAGCGTCTCGCGTTCGGAGTCGCTGAGGGCGCCGAGGACGTCGTCCTCGATCGAGCCGAGCGCCGCTTCCGCCGCGCCGAGCTTGGCCGTCCCCGCTTCGGTGATCTCCACGATGTGGCGTCGGCGATCCTCGGCGGACCGGCGCCGGGCGACCAGGCCATCTCGCTCCAGCTCGTTGAGCAGTCCGACCAGGTTGGTCTTGTCGATCTGCAGCGCGGCCGCGAGCGCTTGTTGGGAGACGCCACCGTGATCGCGCAGCAGTGTCAAGGCGACGAGCAGACGCGGCCGCAGCCCGTGCGCTGCGAGCGCATCCTGCGCTCGCGCTCGCGTCAGGCGGGCGAGATGGTCGAGCAGGGCTGAGGCACCGAGGGTTGTGATGGTCGAAGGATAGATGACCGCAGATCGTTGATGTAACGCAAACGATTTGCTACAACCGTTTCATGCCACTAGACGTCATCGACGACGAAACGCTTCCCGCGATTGCGATCACACCCGGCGATCGCGACTACGAGCAGGTCCGGCATACGTACGCGAAGGCCGGAACCCCAGCGCTGGTGCTTGCGGCCGAGACGCCTGAGGACGTGCGGGACGCGGTCCAGCTCGCCGCAGAACGGGGCATGCCCCTGGCCGTCCGCAGCGGCGGGCACGGCCCGTCGACCAACGACGGCGGCATCGTGCTGGATCTCGGCCGCCTCCGCCGGGTCCAGGTGCTCGACGGCGCGGCGGTCCGCGTCGAGTCCGGCGCGCGGTGGGGAGAGGTGGCTCGCACCCTCGACCGGTACGACCTCGCGCTCACCTCCGGCGACACCGGTGACGTCGGCGTCGGCGGCGTCGCGACCGTCGGCGGCGTCGGCCTCTTCGCCCGCCGGCAGGGTCTGACCATCGATCGCATCAAGGCCGTCGAGGTCGTGCTGGCCGACGGGACGCTCGTGCGCGCCGACGATCGGCGCCACCAGGACCTCCTGTGGGCCGTCCGAGGCGCCGGCGGCGGCTTCGGGGTCGTGGTCGCGCTCGAGTTCGAGGCCGACCCGATCGAGCACGTCACGGCGGCGGAGATCGTCTACGACGCATCCGACCTCCCCGGACTGCTCGTGCGCTGGGCCGAGCTCGTCGAAGACTCACGGCGCGACGTGTCGAGCTTCCTCTACGTCCAGCCGGGTCTCGCACGCGCGCTCGTCGTGGACGCGGGCGCAGGTCGCGAGGCGGTTGAGCGGTTCGCCGGCGTCGCACCGGTCGCGGCGCGGCGCGTGTCGGTCGCCCGCTACCACACGCTGCTCGAGACCTCGCGGGCGCCGCATCAAGCTCAGGGCGCCGGGCTGGCGGCGACCGGCGGGCTCCTCGACCACGTCACCGTCGAGAGCGCGAGCGCGATGGCAAACCTGATCACCTCCGGCGCGGCGATCGTCCTCCAGCTGCGCTCCGTCGGCGGTCAGGCCCGCGGCACCTACCTCAACCTCGAGTCCGAACGCGACCAGCGCGTCCTGCGCCGCGCGTATCCGCCGTCGACACTCGCGCGCCTGCACGAGATCAAGCGCCGTTACGACCCCACGGATCTCTTCGGCCACAACCTTCCCCTTTAACCACCGAAGGCCCCGCGCGAGCGGGGCCTTCGAGTTCAAGCCGGGAGTCGATGGGTGAGCGCGGTCACCAGGTCTGCGCGGAACCGAGCGCGGCACTGGGGAGCGAGGGCAGCTCGCGAACGACGGGGAGGAGGTACGCGTGGAGGAGGGAGGGAGTCCGGTGCGTGGTGGCTTGAGAAGTCATTTGTCGTTTCCTTCAGGTGGTGGCGACAAGCGGAACTCTGCCACTCGGGGTGGCATCGGTTGAGAGGGCAGGCAGGCGTCTAGGCGGTGCGGTCTGCACACCTCGCGGTGGGGACAGCCACACTGTCGGCTCATGGAGCTGAGGCACCTCCGCTACTTCGTCGCGGTCGCCGAGGAGAAGCACTTCGGGCGCGCTGCGGAGCGGCTGCATATCGCGCAGCCGCCGCTCTCGCAGCAGATCCGCCGCTTCGAGGCCGAGCTCGGCGAGCCGCTGCTGTACCGGACGACGCGCAGCGTCGAGCTCTCGCCCGCGGGCGCGGTGCTCCTGGAGCGGGCGCGGGAGATCCTCGCCGCCGTCGACTCGGCGATCGAGGATGCCCGGCGCGCCGCGCGCGGCGAGTACGGACGGCTGGCGATCGGCTTCACCGGCTCCTCCACCTACGAGATGCTGCCGTCGCTCGCCGTCGCGCTGCGCCGCGAGCTGCCCGGCGTGGTGCTCGACCTGCGTGGCGAGCTCCTGACGCCCGCGCAGGTCGAGCGGCTGGTCGCCGGCACGCTCGACCTCGGGCTGCTGCGGCCGCCGGTGCACGAGCGCGACCTCGAGATCGAGGTGCTGCGCTCGGAACCGCTGATCGTGGTTCTCCCCGAGTCGCACCGGCTGGCCGCGGCGGACGCGGTGCCGCTCGACGAGCTGGCGAGCGAGCCGTTCGTGACCTACCCGTCGCACTTTCGCTCGGTGCTGCACGACGCGGTCGAGGACGCGTGTGCCGCCCACGGCTTCAAACCGCTGGCCGCCCACGAGGTGTCCGAGACCGCGACGCTCGTGAGCTTCGTCGCCGCCGGCCTCGGGGTTTCGCTGGTGCCCGCGTCCGTGGGCAACATGACGGTCCGGGGCGCGATCTACCGGCCGCTCGCCGACGACGCGACGCGTGTCGAGCTCGCTGTGGCCTGGCGTCGTGACGACGACCGCCCGGTGCTCTCGCGTGCGCTCGACGTGATCCGCGGCGCGACATGACGCGCGTTCGGTTAAGGCGGGTAAAGCGGGGCCTTCCAGTGGTGGATTTACCCGCCGTAACCCGGCACGGGGTCGGGGCTTAAGCGCGTATCCGCAGCGTTCGGGGCACAGCGGTCACACCGGGTGACCGCCCAGCCTCAGGAGCCCAGATGCTCAACTTCCCGCGGACCGCAGTCACGGCCGTCACCGCCCTCGCGATCGCGGCGCCGGCCGCGGCCGCGTCCGACCAGTCCTTCGTCTCGCCCGACGCCGCCGACTCGCTCCGGCCCGACCCGACGCCGTACGTGATCGAGGACGGACGCTCCCCCGACACCATGGCTCCGCGCACCACCGAGACGGTGGTCCTGCCGACGCGCACGAACACGGTCGTCGTCAACCGCGACGAGGGCTTCGACGCCCTCGATGCCGGCATCGGCGCCGCCGGCGGCGTTGCCGTCGTCATCTTGGCCGGCGCGGCTGTGCTGCTCGTCCCGCGCCGCCGGCGCGTTCCCACGACGGCCTAACCCCGTCATGACGCTACCGGTCGTCATAGAAATTCGGATCCGGCTCGAACCGGTGACTGCCGACCCGTTCATCGACGGCGTCGGCGGTGCGGCCGGAGGAGAAAAAAAGGCCCGGGCGGCGCGCGCCGCTGGTAGCGTCGCCCCAAGGTGAAGTTCAGCTTGCTCGGACCTCTCGAGGTCACCGACGGCGAGCGCGAGATCACCGTCGGAGGCGGCAGACGCCGCGCGTTGTTGGCGTTGCTGTTGCTGCATGCCAACGAGGTCGTTTCGGCCGAGCGGCTGATCGACGAGCTGTGGGGCGAGCGCCCCACAGCGACGGCGACCAAGAGCCTGCATGTGTACGTGTCGCAGCTGCGTAAGGAGTTGGCGTCCACCAATGGCAGCCTCCTGCTGACCCGCGGCAACGGCTACAGCATGCAGGTCGATGCCGACCAGCTCGATCTTCTGAGGTTCGAGCGGCTGGTGGACGACGGCCGGCGCGCGTTCGAAGAGGGTCGCGCCGACCGGTCGGCCCAGAAGCTGCGTCAGGCGTTGGCGCTATGGCGCGGACCACCGCTGTCGGATTTCCAGTACGAGCCGTTCGCCCAGCACCACATCGTGCGGCTCGAGGAGGAGCGGCTGACCGCGCTCGAGGCGCGGATCGAGGCCGACCTCGCGTGCGGCCGCCACGCCGAGATCGTCGGCGAGCTGGAGGACCTGGTCGCACACCACCCGCTGCGGGAGCACCTGCGCGCGCAGCTCATGCTCGCGCTGTACCGGTGCGGGCGGCAGGCCGATGCGCTGGAGTCCTATCGCGCGGGCCGCACGCGACTGAGTGAAGACCTCGGGCTCGAGCCCGGCCCCGAGTTGCGCGCGCTCGAGGCCGCCATCCTCGCGCACAGCGCAGAGCTGGCCGCGCCTGCCGTGCCGCGAGCCACGCCCGCTCGGGAACGCGCCGCGGCCTCGCGCCCGTCACGAAAGCGCCTGGCGCTGATCGCGGCGAGCGCGGCGGTGTTGCTCGTCGCGGCCGCCCTGGCGGCGCTCGTGGAGGACGAGCCCGATCGCGCCGCGCGCGCCGCGCCCCGACTCGACATCGCTCGCAATTCGATCGCGGTGGTCAGCCCGCGCGACGGCGCGGCGAGCGCGATGTGGCCGCTCTACGGCCGCCCCACCGACCTCGCGGCCGACGGCGACGGCGCGTGGGCGGTGACGGTGGACACAGCAGCGCTCACCCGCGTCGACGCTCGGACGGGAACGATCACGCGCTCGCTTCCGCTCTCGATCACCCCCGGCGCGGTGGCGGTGGGGGAGGGTGCCGTGTGGGTGGCCGACGGGCGCACCGGAACGCTCGTCCGCGTAGTCCCGGGCTACGACGAGATCTCGGAGATCAAGTTCCGGCGCGGCCGCCCGCCCGAGCGCGCCGGCCCGGACGCAACCGCCGTCGCGGCGGGTGAAGGGGGCGTGTGGGTGACCGACGGTTCCGAGCGCCTGGTGCGGGTCGATCCGCAGACTCGCAGGCCAACGGGCATCGATGTCGGCATGCCGCTCAACGACGTGGCCGTCGGCGCGGGAGCCGTATGGGCGATCAGCGGGCGCGCCG
This sequence comes from uncultured Solirubrobacteraceae bacterium, assembly GCA_963768375.1. Lineage (GTDB taxonomy): Bacteria > Actinomycetota > Thermoleophilia > Solirubrobacterales > Solirubrobacteraceae > Solirubrobacter. The sequence continues at coordinate 928,725 of CAVYHO010000009.1, read as the reverse complement.
GAACCGTGCTGCGCATCGATCCCGCCACGAATCGCGTGACGGATCCGATCGCGATCGCCGAGCGTCCCGGCGAGGAGGCGCCGGTCCCGGCGTCGATCGCGGTCAGCGAGGGAGCCGTGTGGGTCCTAAATCGCAACACGGCGACCGTGGTGCGGATCGATCCGACCGGTCGCGGGATCTCGGGGACCGTCGCCATCGGCGTCGACCGCGTCCCCAACGAGATCGTCGCGGCGCGGCGGACCGCGTGGGTCGCCAATGAGGACGGCAGCCTGTCGCGGATCGACGAGAAGGCGGGCGAGGCGCGCTCCGTGTGGGTGGGCGAGTCGCTGCGGCAGGTGGCCACGAACGGCACACGATTGTGGGTCGGTACCGCGTCGTTGGACCAGCAGATGCCGGGAGGTGTCAATTGACACGCGCGTGGATCACCGTGACGATCGCGATCGCGATCGCGACGAGCGCCTGCGGGAGCGACCCCGAACCCGCGGCGGTGACCGGCCCGCCGGCGAGGCCGATCTCGTCCGCGCTGTGCTCCCCCGTCGCGTATGGCGGTCCGGGCCGCCCTCACTTCCTGATCGTCAACAGCACCGGCCTTCACGGCATCTACAAGGGACACGGCCTGCAAACCGGACAGGCCATCAAGTTGGTGCTCGCACAGCGCGGCTGGCGCGCGGGCCCGTACACGATTGGGCTGCAGATGTGCGAGGAGACGAGCACTGAGACCGAGAGCCCGAGCCCGGACAAATGCGCGCGCAATGCGCGTGCCTTCGCGGAGAACCGGAGCGTGATGGGCCTGGTCGGTCCGCTCACCTCGTTCTGCGCGACCCACATGCTCGCGATCCTCAACCGCGCGCCGGGAGGGCCGCTGGCGACGATCAGCGGTGGCAACTCCTACGTCGGGCTCACGCGCTCCGGCGCGGCGACCGCCGACGACGAGCCGCAGAAGTACGTGCCGACCGGTCGACGCGGCTACGCCCGGCTGGCGCCGACCGACGACGTGCAGGGCGCCGCGAACGCGCTCTACGCCCAGCGGCTCGGCGCGCAACGCGCGTTCGTCGTCGAGCATGACGACCCATACGGGCGCGGGCTCGCGGGAGATTTCCGCTCCGCCGCTGAGCGCATCGGCCTGCCGGTCGTCGGTGGTGCGCGCTGGAACGAGCGGTCGCGGAACTACCGGGCGATCGGCGAGCGCGCGCGTGCCGCGGGCGCAGACACCGTGTTCGTGGCCGGCGACGTCGCCGCCGACGGGCCGAAGCTGATCGCCGACCTGACCGCCGTCCTCGCGCCTGACGTGCGCGTCTTCGCCGGCGACTCGTTCAACCTCACCGAGCCTCTGGTCGAGGCCGCCGGCTCGCGCGTCGACGGAATGCGGATCAGCATCGCCGTGTTGCCCCACACACAACTGCCGCCGGCCGGCCGGCGATTCGTACGCGAGTTCGAGCGCCGCTTCTCCCAGCGGCCATGCTGCTTCTCGGTCCACGACGCCCAGGCCACGCACATGCTGCTCGACGCCATCGCCGAGTCAGGCGGCAGCCGCTCGCGCGTGAGCGAGTTCGTGACGAAGGCCCGCGTCCGCGGTGGCCTGATCGGCGATTTCATGATCGACGCGAACGGCGACACGACGCTCAACCAGATCGCCATCTACCGCATCGAGCGCGGCCGCCTGCGGTTCGAGACCGCGATCACGCCCGGTCGAGAGCACCTCGGCCGCGACTGAGGGCGTCGTGCGCGTGAATCCAGGCCAGCCGTGAGGGGATGTCTCGAAAGTCGGGCTCCCCGCCGACCAGGTGCATGAGGTCGGCCGTGCGGCGCGAGGCCCACTGCACCCCGATCGTGCGCTTACGGCGCAGCTGCACATAGCGCGCGAGGTCGTTGTGGGCCACGCACTCGGCGAGCACGACCGCGTCCTCGATCGTCTGGTTGGCGCCCTGGCCCTGGTGGGGCACCATCGCGTGCGCGGCGTCGCCCATCAGCACCACGCGATCGGTGTGCCAGCGCTTCAGCGGCGCCAGGTCGTGCAGCGCCCAGCGCGCGCCGACGTCGGTTGCGCCGATCATCTCGGTCACGGCCGGATGCCAGCCGGCGAAGGCGTCGACGGCGTCGGTGACCGCGCATTCCTCCATCCAGGTGTCGTTCGTCCACTCCGGCACGCGCACGACGGCCAGGAAGTTCACGATCCGGCCGCCGTCGATGGAGTAGTGGAGCAGGTGACGGCCCGGCCCGGCCCAGAACTGCAGCGGCGTCGGGTCGGGCAGCGACGGCATCTTCTCGACCGGCACCAGCCCGCGGTAGCCGACCGTGCCCGAGTACCGGCCGCGCACCTCGCCCGCGACGTGCGGGCGGATCACGGAGTGCACGCCGTCGGCGCCGACCACGACGTCCGCCGTGGCGCTGGCACCGTTCGCGAACCGCAGCTCGACGCCGCTCGCACGCTCCTCGAGCCCGACGCACCGGTGACCGAGATGCAGGCCGTCGTCGCCCAGGTGCTCGCCGAGCGCCTGCAGCAGCGCCACGCGATGCACGCCGTAGTAGGGCGCCCCGAACGTCGCCTCATAGACGCCGTCGCGGCCGATCGGGTGATCGGCGATCACCTCACCGGTGCGCCCGTCACGGATCACGAGCGCGCTCGGCACCACGGATACGGCCTCGACCTGCTCGCCGAGACCGAGCCGCCGTAGCTCGCGCGTGCCGTTGGCCGACAGCGCGACCGCGGCGCCGATCTCGCGCAGCTCGTCCGCCGCTTCGTAGACGTTGCAGCCGATGCCGTGCTCGCGCAGCGCGAGCGCGAACACGAGCCCGCCGATACCGCCGCCGACGACCGCGACGTTCATGGCTCAGGCCATCGCCGGCGTCCGCGCCGGGGCGAGCGTGAAGTCGTAGGTGAACGCGAGGCCGTCGTCCGCGCGCTCGGGGTGCACGATCAGCTCGGGCTTGACCGCGCTCGCCACGTCGTCGTCGAGGTAGTCGCTGGTGTCGATGAAGAGCTGCGTCACCAGCGGCTCGAAGCCTTCGGCGCTCACGATCAGGTGGATGTGGGCCGGGCGCCACGGGCTCCAGCCCGCGGCCGCCGTCATCTTGCCGGTCGGGCCGTCGAGCGGGATCGTGTAGGGGCCGGGGATGAACGTGACGTACTGGTAGCGGCCGTCGGCGTCGGTGCGGACCTGGCCGCGCAGGTTGCCCTCCGGCGGGCCGGGCATGAAGCTCGAATAGCGGCCCTCGGCGTCGGCCTGCCAGATGTCGAGGTTCGCGTCCGCGAGCGGCCGGCCGTCGACGTCGGTGACGCGACCGGTGACGATCGTGCGGTCGCCGGGCTCGTCGGGACGATGGGGGAGCTCGAACGGCGCGTCGAGCCGCGGCGCGTCCGGAAGGTGGAACGGGCCGAGGATCGTGCCCTGGGAGCCGTTGCGGTTGCCGAACACCTGCTCCTCGACGACGTGCTCGATGTAGACGTCGCCGAACAGCGGCCACTCGCTCGCCTCGCCGACGTCGATGAACCACTGCTTCGCGGCCTGGTACTCCTCGTAGGTGACGTCGTTCTCCACGATCGCCTCGTGGACGCGGCGCAGGATGTCGGAGATCAGTTGGTTGGCGCGCTCATTCATGGCTCTCTCCTCGGTCGATGGCGTTCGGGTGGCGCGCCAGCGGCGTGACGCGGATGTCCAGATAAGGGAACAGCGGCAGGCCTGAGAGCAGCTCGTGGAGCTCGTCGACCGAGCTCACGTCGAGCACGCTCACGTTCGCATAGCGGCCGGCGACGCGCCACAGATGCGGCCAGCGCCCGTCGCGCTGCGCCGCCTGCGAGTACTCGCGCTCGCGCGCCTTGAGGTCTTCGGCCTGCTCCGCGGGCATGTCGTGGGGGAGGCGGACCTCCATCTCGGCCAGGAACAGCATCAGCGATCGAGCCGGTAGCGCTGGAGGCGGTCTTCGTCGACCTCGATGCCGAGGCCCGGCGTCGCCGGGACGGTCGCGCGCCCCGCCCGGATCTCCGGCGCCGCGACGACCAGATCGTCGGCCAGGTCGAGGAAGTTCGTGATCTCCGCGGGCTGCCGCGCGGTGGCGGCGAACGCCGCGGCGAACGCGACGGTCGCGGTTGCGCCGATCGCTCCTTCGTACTGGCTGCCGACGACGACGGCGACGTTGCGCGCGAGGCAGAGGTCGAGGATCCGGCGCGACTCCGTGAACCCGGTCCGCGCGGTCTTGATGCTCACGACTCGCACGGCGCCCTCCTCGAGCGCGCGGTCGACGTGCGCGAGGCTGATGCAGCTCTCATCGCCGGCCAGGGGAACCGCCCAGCGCTCGGCCAGCCGGAGCCGGCCGGCGCGGTCCTCGACCGAGATCGGCTCCTCGATCGCGCGCACGCCCAGTTCGGCGAGCGCGTCGCCGGCGCGCACCGCATCGTCATAGCTCCAGCCGCGGTTCGCGTCCACGTAGAGGTCGGCGTCCGGGAGCGCCTCGCGGATCGCACGCGTCGCCGCGATGTCGAGCGCCGGCGCGCGCCCGACCTTGACCTTGAATGTGGTCACGCCGAGCCGCTCGTTGACCTCGACGGCCTCGTCGGCCATCTCCGCCGGATCACCGAACGAGACCATGTGCGCCGCGGCGACATCGTCGGCGAAGCCGCCCAGCAACGTGTGGCACGGAGCGCCGAGGATCTGCCCGACGAGATCCCACACCGCGAGGTCGACCGCGCCCCGCGCGACGTAGTTGCCGGCGATCCGCCCGCACCGCTCGGCGATCACTTCGACGCGCAAGGGGTCGATCCCCGCCAGCGCCTCGGCGAGCGGGCCGGTGACGGTGTCGACGATCGAGGCCTGCGTCTCGCCGTACGTGTACGGACGGGGCTGCGCCTCAGCCTGGCCGACCAGGCCGGCGTCGGTGTGCACGCGGACGAGGACGTTGTCGGCGGTGCTCACACTGCCGGAAGCGAACGAGGGTGCGCGCGTGTACGGGAGCGCGAACGGGATCGCCTCGACCGCGGTGATGCGTGCGGTGCCGATGGCGGTGCTCGAGGTCATCTCTCACGCCACAAGCTAAGCGAGGGAGATGCCTCGAGCAACACCAATCAGGTGTCGATTGAATATGTCTCAGATATGAATCAGCGGTGCTCGGGGTTCGGGTAGTCGAAGCGGCAGCCCGCGTCCCACTCCGAGCGCTGGTTGCCGTGCGCGGGGATGCCGCCGCGGTCCTTGAGCATCCGCGCCATGTGGAGCAGGTTCCAGGTCATGAACGTCGTGTTGCGGTTCGTGAAGTCGTTGCCGGGCCCGCCTGAGTCCTCGTCGAGGTAGCTCGGGCCGGGGCCGGCCTCACCGATCCAGCCGGCGTCGGCCTGCGGCGGGATCGCGTAGCCGAGGTGCTGGAGCGAGTACAGGACGTTCATCGCGCAGTGCTTGATGCCGTCCTCGTTGCCGGTCACCAGGCAGCCGCCGGTGCGGCCGTAGTACGCATACTGGCCGTCGTCGTTGAGCAGGTGGCTGTTGCCGTAGAGCCGTTCGATCACCTGCGTGCACACGGAGGACTTCTCGCCCAGCCAGATCGGGGTCAGCAGGACGAGGATGTCGGCGGCGATCACGCGCTCGAAGATCGCGGGCCAGCCGTCACGCTCCCATCCGTGCTCGGTCATGTCCGGGTAGACGCCGGTGGCGATGTCATGGTCGATCGCACGGAACTGCTCGACGGTGACGCCGTTGCGCTCCATGATCGCGATCGAGCGGTCCGCCAGGCCCTGGGTGTGGGAAGTCTCGGGAGAGCGTTTGAGCGTGCAGTTGATGTAGACGGCGCGCAGGTCGGAGAAGTCCCATTGCGATGTGGCGCACAGTTCCTCCTGGCGGGGCGTGAGAGCGGTCATGCCCCGTTGGTCGCGCGACCGCGGCGTTTGTTACAGCCGTAACGAAACGACTGTTCGCGCGACTCCGGCACATGCCCTCGCTCGACGCTCTGCTCATCGTCGTCGCCGTTGCCTTCGCGGCGCCGTTCCTGCTCGGCCTCGCACCGGGCCTGCGCATCCCGGCGGTGGTGCTGGAGATCGTGGCCGGCATCGCCATCGGCCCGTCCGGCTTCGGCTGGGTCGAGGTCGACGACACCATCGAAGTGATCGCGACCATCGGCCTCGGCTTCCTGCTGTTCCTGGGCGGGCTCGAGGTCGACTTCGGCCGTTTGCGCGGCCCCGTCCTCAACGTGACCCTGCGCGGCTACGCGGTGTCGCTCGGGATCGCGGTCGCGCTCTCGCTAGGGCTGGGCGTCGCCGGCCTGGTCGAGACGCCGCTGCTGGTCGCCATCGCGCTGGGCTCAACCTCGCTCGGCGTCTTGATCCCGGTGCTCAAGGACACGGGGCGCGTCGAGTCCTCCCTGGGGCAGCTCGTGATCGCCGGCGGCTCGATCGCCGACTTCGCCGCGATCATCCTGCTGTCGCTGTTCTTCGCCGGCGAGGGCGGGCCGGGCGCGACGCTCGTCCTGATCGGCGCGCTGTTCGGCCTCGCGCTCGCGGTGTTCGCGGTCGTGCGCGGCGCCCAGCGGTCGGTGCGCATCCGGGCCGACCTGCTGCGTCTGCAGGACACGACCGCGCAGATCCGCGTCCGCGGCGCGCTGGTCCTGCTCGTGGGCTTTGCCGCTGCCGCCCAGCAGCTCGGGCTCGAGGTGATCCTCGGGACGTTCGCAGCCGGCGCGATCCTCTCGCTCGCCGACCCCGACCGCGCGATGTCGCACCCGGACTTCCGGCGCAAGCTCGAAGCCGTGGGGTTCGGCGTCTTCATCCCCGTGTTCTTCGTGACCAGCGGCGTCCGCTTCGACCTCGGCGCGCTCACCGGCAGCGCCTCGGCGCTCGCGATGGTCCCGCTCTTCCTGGCCGCCCTGATCGTCGTGCGCGGCCTCCCCGCGCTGCTCTACCGCCGGCTCCTGGATCGTCGCGAGACCGTCGTGGCCGGCCTGATGCAGGCCACGTCGCTGCCGTTCCTGGTGGCGGCGACCGCGATCGGCCGCGAGCTCGGGCTGATCGGCGCCGGAGAGGCCGCCGCCCTCGTGGGCGCCGGCCTGCTCTCGGTTCTGATCTTCCCAGCGGTCGGGCTGGCGCTGCTTCAGATGAGGTCGGGGTCGGTCATGACCTCGACCATCGCCGGGCCGTCGTAGGCGACGGCCTCGGCCAGCGCCGCGTCGAGCTGCGCGGCGTCGGTCACGCGGATCCCGAACGCGCCGCAGTTGCGCGCGAACGCGGAGAAGTCCGGGTTGTGCAGCGTCGTCTGCCACACGTCCCACTCGCCGGCGCGCTGCTCCTTGCTGATCTTGCCGAGCTGGCCGTTGTTGAGCAGCACGTGCGTGATGTTCATGCCGTGCTTGACCGCGGTCGTGAGCTCGGCCATGTACTGCGCGAAGCCGCCATCGCCGGTGACGGCCACGGTCGGGCGGTCGGGCGCGGCGGCCCAGGCGCCCATCGCGGCCGGGTAGCCGAAGCCGATCGAGCCCAGGTAGCCGGACATCAGCACCGTGTGGCGCTTGCACTCGAAGTAGCGCCCGAACGAGTACGCGTGGTTGCCGACGTCGACGGCGATCACCGCGTTCTCGGGGATCTGGCGCTGCATCGCGGCGAACACCGCGGCGGAGTTGACGCCCGCGCCGCGGTCGTCGCTCTCGCGGCTGGCCTTCTCGGCACGCCAGATCGCCCACCGGTCGGCGAGCTGTGCCGCCTGATCGTCGCGGGCGCGCTCCGGCAGCGCTGCGCGCAGTAGCTCGACCACGACCCCGATCTCGCCCCACACGGGGCAGTCGACGGCATGGAACTTGCCGAGCTGCATAGGGTCGAAGTCGACCTGGATGATCGGGTGCCCGGCGTAGATGCCGGTGTGGTTGGAGAACGACGCGCCCAACACGAGCAGTAGGTCGGCCTCGTTCATGACCCAGCTCGCGACCGGGGTGCCGCTGCGGCCCAGCACGCCGGCGGCCAGCGGGTGGTCGTCGCCGATCTGGCCCTTGGCCTTGAACGTCGTGATCACCGGCGCGCCGAGCGCCTCCGCCAGCGCGATCACGGCGGACATGTGCGTCCGGGCGCCGTGGCCGACGATCATCACCGGCCGCTTCGCCTCGCCGAGCATCCGCAGCGCCTGTTCGAGCGACTCGGCGGGCGGCGCGATGCCGGGCGGCGTCAGGCGACCGTCGGGACCGCCCGCGACGGCGCCGGCCGGGGCCGGCCGGGTCTGCACCTCGTCAGGGAACACCAGGTGCGCGACGTCGCGCCGCAGCAGCGCGTTCTTGCACGCGAGGTTCATCAGCTCCACCGGATCGGAGTCGTGCAGGACGGGCTGGCTCCACGCGGCGACCGCGTCGAACGCCGCCGACAGATCGACCTCTTGGAACGCTCCGGGACCGAGCACCTGCGTGTTGACCTGGCCGGTGAGCGCGAGCACCGGCGCGCGGTCGACCTTCGCGTCCCAAAGGCCCGTGAGCAGGTTGGTGGCACCGGGACCGGCGATCGTCAGGCAGGCCGCCGGACGTCCCGTCAGCTTGCCGTACGCGGACGCGGCGAACGCGGCCGCCCCTTCGTGACGGATCCCGATGTAGGTGAGCTTGCCGGCCTGCTCCTGACGCCGGAGCGCGTCCGCGAGCCCGAGGTTGGAATGGCCGACCATCCCGAACACGTGGCGGACGCCCCAGTTGACCATCGTCTCGGCCATCAGGTCGGTCACCGTGGTCACGTGCGGCTCCTCGCGCACGCCGACGTAGACCTCGCCGTCGCGGATCTCCAGCGGATAGGTGACGGCCTCGTCTTCGAACCCGGGGGAGGACCCATCGAGCGGGCAGTAGTCGAAGCCGTGCCACGGACACCGCAGCAGCCCCTTCTCGATCGAGCCCTCACCGAGCGGCCCGCCCTGGTGCGGGCAGCGGTTGTCGAGCGCCGAGAACTTCCCGTCGAAGTGCACGAGCGCCACGCTCTTGTGGCCGGCCGCGACGGTCGTGACACGGCCCTCCGGCAGCTCGTCGGCGGCCAGGACGCGATGCCAGTTCATGCCAGTGCCTCCTTGCGGATCGTGAAGAAGTCGAGCGCCGCGGCGAGGGGGTCCGGCGCCGCATGCAGTTCCGTGTAGGTGAGCTCGGCGCCGCGGAAGCCCCTCGCGTTCCACAGCTCACCGCTCACCTCGGCCGTGTGCGGTCCGACATACGCGTACGGCTCGTCGTGCTGCTCGTCGCCCGGCGAGAAGCCGTAGTTGACCTCGCCGGTTTCGATCGCGATGTCGAAGTGCTCGGGCCACAGCCGGATCGGCGCGTCCGAGAACTCGCCGAGCACCGCGGCGCCGAGCGCGTACCAGTCGGCGAGCCGGGCCGCCGCCTCGGGGTCGACCTCGAGCGGCTCGGTGCTCAGCGGCGCGGGCACAAGATCCGCGACGAGCTGCCGCGCCGCCTCCAGGGACGTGAGCGGGACGCGGCGCTCGTAGACGAGCTCGGCGCCGTCCACGCGCACCTGGTGCTGGACGCCGTCGTGCTCGAACACCGGCGTGCCGAAGCCGCCCGGTGTGGCGGTCAGCGCGATCTCGTTCTCGGGCTTGCGCGCCGGCGCGACGATCTGCTCGGCGACCTGGTGCAGCGCCGCGACGGTGGGCTTGAGGGGGGAAGGGGCACTCATGCTCGCTTGGTCGAGCAGAGTGCCCCTTCGTTACGTGCGGTTACACAGTCAGCGCGACCGACGTCGTGTCGTGCGCGCCGTCGTCGTCAACCGCGTCGACGTTGATCGTGTGGTGCCCCGGCTTGGCGTACGGCCGTTCGACCTCGAACGTCCGCCGGCCCGCCGGGAGCTCGATCGTCTGCGGGGCCTCACCGGCGCCCCAGTCGATCGTGACGGTGTGGCTGTCGGCCGCCGAGGGATCCTCGACGGTGCCGGCCACGCGCGCGACGGAGCCGGTGACGATCGCCTTCGCGATGGTCACCCGCGGCGCCACGTTGCGCACCTCGATCGACTGCATCCCGTCACTGCGGCCGTTGTCATCGTCGCTGACGCGGACGCGGATCCGCTGCGTGCCGTTGTCCTGGTAGCGGTGCGGCACCTCGACGCCGCGCTTGGTCGGGACCACCGGCACGGTCTGGACGGGGCTGCCGTCGCCCCAATCGACCGTGACGGTGTGGGAGTCGCGAATCCCCGGGTCGGTGAACCGGATCGCGTAGTCGACCGTCGCGCCCTCGTCGACGTTGCTGCCGTCCGGCCGGACCTGAATGTCGAACGGCGCGACGTTGCGGACCTTGGCCTCCACGCTTCGGGTCGAGGTGCCGCCGCCGTTGTCGCTGACGGTCGCGGTCACGGGGTAGACGCCCTCGTCGTCGTAGCGATGCGGAACGGCGAACTCGCGCGCGCCCAGCGCATACACGCCCGGCTGCGATCCGTCGCCCCAGTCGACCACGAGCGTATGGCGGTCGCCCGTGCCGGGATCGATGAAGGCGCCGCGTAGCGTCACGACGCCGCGCTCGTCGGCCGCCTCGAGGTCGGTGGCGCGGAGCATCCCGATCGCCGGCGCGACGTTGCGCACCGTGGCCGTGAAGTTCCGCGTGATCGAGCCCGAGGTCACCGACACGGGCCGGCTTCCCTCGTTCTCGTAGCTGCGGGTGGCGGTCACGGTGCGCGACTCGCCGGCCGCGATCGTGGTCCACGAGCCGTCGCCCCAGGTGACGCGCACGGACGGGTAGTCCATCGCCATCGTGTCGAACGTGACGCGTGCGGTCACCGTGCCGCCCTCGTCGAGCGACGTGGGCGACACCGTCGCCGTGTAGGTGCGGCTCGGGGGCGACACGTCACGGCCCGCCGGCTGCGCCGGGCAGGCCGCCGGCCGCGGTGAGAGCAACGTCTGGATGATCTGCATGACGGCCCGGTCGGGGCTGCCGTCGGTGACGGCGAAGTTCCACGCCGCGCCGAGGTTCACCTCGTTGCCCAGCACCCGCAGCCGCGCGGCCAGGTTGACGTTGAACTGGCCCCGCGCGAGTGCGCTCCCGTCGGCGTGGAAGTACGCGCACTCGACGCCGACCAACCGGCTTGCCGACGCGGTCATGCGGCTGATCACGGTCGCGAGCTGGCTCAGGTCGAGCGTCACGCCGGTCGCCTGGCGGGCCGCCTCACGCAGCGGCCCCGCGATGTAGCGGTTCATCAGCCCGGTCCACGAGCAATCCGAACCGCTGATGCCCAGCGACACGCAGATGCCGTCCACGACCACGGTCCTGGGCGCGACCGTCCAGCAGCGGCCGTTGGCCATCTCGCCGAGGCAGTGGCCCGGCTCCCAGGTGCCCCGTTCCGTGTACGGGACCCACCAGCACTCCCCGTCGATCACGACGAACCCGACGCACACGCGCGGGCTGTACACGCCGGGGACGCCGCCGAAGTCGAACCGGAAGCCGTTCAGGGCCCGGTCGAGGTTCAGCTGCGGGCCGTCGAACTCGTCGATCCGGCCCTGGGCGGTGTTCATCGCTCCGATGATGCGATCGACCTGGTACGGCGCAGTGACGCCGGCACGGCTCATCACGCCCGGCAGGGCACGCAGGTTCGCGACGCTGGCGGTCCCGTTGATCAGGTCCAGCAGCGGGCGGATCGACGACAGCCGCGACTGGACCGTCGCGAGCCGGGAGCCGAGCTGGTTGTCCAGCTCCGCGAGCCCGTCCGCACGCAGCCAGGTCTCGACGTCGAACGACGGGTTGCGCAGCTCGAGCGGCGCATTGGCCTTCAGATAGCCGTGCATCGAACGGCCGAACAACGCGGCGTCGCCCGCGAACTTGAAGCCGCTGCGGGAGATGTCCAGGTCGGCGGTGCCCTCCGCGAACTCGTAGTCACGGGTCGCGATTCGCATGCCACCGCGGATGCGCAGCTGCTGCTGGGTCGGCGTCAGCGCGAACGCCAGCGACGAGTCGTCGAACGCGATCGGCCCGAGCTCGAAGCTGTTCAGCTCGGCGCCGGCGATCACGCCGCCGCTGTCGAAGCGCCCGTACACGCTGGCCAGGCAGCCCTGGGCCTTGCGGTCCACGCACGCCTGACGCGTGCCCGGGCTCACCTCGACGGTGCGGCAGCCGTTCGGGTCGTTCGCGCCTTGCTCGACCGGCGGGAGGTTCGTGCCGACGTAGAGGTCCGCGTTGAAGCGCAGGCCCTGCGTCAGGCACAGGTCGCGGTCGGTCTGCTGCGAGTACTGCAGGTACAGGTTGCGCAGCGAGACGTCCGGCAGGTCCGGGGCGGCGAGCCGCGTGCCGGTGATCTTCTCGTTGAGCCACAGCAGGTCGCTGAGCGCGAGCCCCTCGTTGCTGGCGGCCGAGAAGCCGATCAGGTTCACCTTCACGAACGGCAGCACGGGCAGCGGAGCGAGCCCGACCTTCAGCGCCGCAGCGACATCCTTGGTGCCGATCCGGACGTCGCCCTGGAAGCCCATCGTGACCTCCGGGCCGGCGCCCATCGTGACGCCGAGCTGGAGCGCGACGCGGCGGATCTCGAGCCAGTCCTGGCCGAACGCATGGCGCCACGGCTGGTTGGTCGTGAGCGCGCCGGTCAGCGTCAGGCTGGGCACCGGCGTCACCGCCAGGCGGGCCGAGATGCTGAAGTCGAGCAGGTCGTAGCACTTGTCGCCGCGGAGCTCGCCGTCGACGCACGTGCGGACGCCGTCGCGCTCGATCTTCACCTTCAGGCCACCGACGAACCGGAGACCGTTGGTGCCGATCTCGAGCGAGACGTCGCCACGCTCGAACCAGTCGGGCTGCTCGTCGAACCGGAAGTTCCCGAGCGACGCGCGAACCGCGAAGTCGGTTCCGCCGAAGACGGGGATCGTGCCCTCCAGCAGGGCGGTGCCGCCGGTCTGGATGCCGATCTCGGCGGCCATCGCCTCGACGTCGTCACCCATCTCGAACGCGGCCATCAGCTTGAGCGACTTCGTGAGCTGGAGCTCGGTGAAGCGCGTGCACGAGGCGCGCGTCGCGTCGTCCGCACAGCCGTACAGCGACTTGTAGAAGTCGAACTCGCCGTCGGTGAGCTCGGTCGCCCGCAGGCGGGCGTCGGAGCTGCTGAGCACCACCGCGGCGCTCGGCAGCGTGAGGTGGTAGCGGCTCGCCTCGGGCACGAGGTCGCCGAAGTCCACGTCACGCGCCCTGACGCCGACCGTGAAGCCGGCGCCGGGGCGGACGGCCACCAGGAGCTTGGCTTGCGCGCCCTCGAGGCGCGTCTTTGCGGACAGCTCGAACGCGCTCGTGCGTCCGAGCGTCATGGACGCACGGATCTCCTCGATCCGCAGCGCGTCGAGCTGCGGATTGCGGGCGATCTCGCTGCCCGCGGGGCTGAGGTCCGGGAACGCGCGCGCGATCTCACCGAGCGACACGTCGTCGTTGAGGCTCGCCGTGACGCTGGCGCTCGTGCTGCTGTCGTTCGACAGCCCGAACTTGAGGTCGAAGCGCTTGTTGGCGAGCCGCGTGCTGGCCGTGACGGACGCGTCCACCGAAGTGGGCTGCCCGCCGCCGAAGCCCATGTCGAGCTTGAGCGTCGCCGCGTCGAGCGACGTGATCCAGCTGGCCCCGAACGGCCGGCGCCAATCGGTGATCGTGCCGGTGAAGCCGATCGACGTGCGCTGCCCGGTGCGGGCGAGCCGGCCCTCGATCGAGGTCGCGAACGTCGACCCGCCGGCCGTCACGTCGGCGGCCGTCGCGAACGAGGCGTTCACGGCACCGCCGGTCGAGCGGAACCGCAGCGTGGTGGCACCGGTCGGCCGCACCCAGCGCGGGATCACGCGTGAGCTGCGAATCGACGGCAGCGTCGCGCTGAGCTCGATGTTGCGTGCCGTGGCCGTCGAGCCGTTGACGCCGCTGAGCGTGGTGGTGCGGCCGAGCGTGCCGCTCAGCGACGCCTCGGCGCCGGCCGCGAACCCGAGATCGCGCACGCCAAGCGCGTCGAGCGGCAGGCGGCCCTCGAAGTGCAGGCCCGGCGCGAAGGTCAGCGCGCCGTCGCCGAAGAACTCCTGCTCCTGCTCCGTCATGTCCTCGGCGGCGAGCTCGGTCAGCGTCGTCGCGGTGAGGCTGGCGGCCGGGAGCTGGATATCGCCGAGCGTGGCTCCGGCGTCCGGCAGCAGCGCGGACAGGCGCGCGTTCTCGACGCTCAGGGCGAACAGCGGCTTCGCCGGTGCGCCCGGGGCCGTGCGCACCGTCAGCAGGGCGCGGGCCTGGATCTGGCGCTTGATCGTGGCGTTCGCGCGGACGCTGAAGACGCCGGGCGCCAGCGAGAACGAGACGCCGTTGACCGCTGATGTCGTCGGCGCCGGGGACGGCGGCGACGGGCGTACCGAGGAGTCGCGCCACCGAGCGCGGCGAGCCGCGGCACGGTCAGGTCGCCCTCGACCGCGAGGTTCGCGCCGGAGGGCGTGAAGCCGGCCGTGACGTGAATCGGATCGCCATCGACAGCGACATCGAACGCGAGCCCGCCGGTCGTGCCCTCGGCACCACGCGCGAGCCGCAGCTTGAGGTTCGTCAGCGCGACCCGGTCAAGGCCGAACGGCACGTCGAGCGTGTCGACGTGCTCGATCTCGCCGTCGATCTCACCAGTGGAGGCGACGGCGATGCGGCCGTGGAAGCGGTTCGTCGTGCCGTCGACGGCGACCGTGAGGTCCTCATCGACGCTCAGGCTCGGGCGCCGGTTCGCGAGCGTGAATTCGTACGTCGAGGTGCGCTCCGTGATCCAGGAGGGCGCGGTCGGGCTCTTGCCGAGCGTGGCCTTCAGGTTCAGGTCGCCGAGCTGGGTGTCGGTCGCGCGGCCGAACAGCGCGGCCGCGGACCCGCTCAGCTTGCCTTCCAGCGCGACATCGCCGGAGTAGCCGGCGTAGCCGAACGCGTCGGCGAGCGGGCCGCTGAGCCGCAGGTCGCCGGCGAAGTTCACGCCGCCGGTCAGCTGGACGGGCTCGCTGTAGAACTCGCGTGCCGCCTCGGGCAGCGAGGCGGGATCGATGTCCTGGTTCGCCGTCGACACGGCCAGCCGCGCGGTGGCGAAGCGGACGTCGCCGTAGGCGCCGTTCCACAGCGGGTTGACCTCGGACAGCGCGAGGTCGTCGGTCTTGGCGGCGATCGCGAGCTTCGGCTCGGTCGACGCGTCGTCGGACCAGATCGCGGTCACCAGCAGGTCCACGCGCTGGTTGCCGCCGTGCAGCGCCGGCAGGTTCGCCGAGCCGGACAGCGAGAGCGAGCGGCCGGCGTCATTGGAGCCGAGCCGGACGTCGTCGACGTCGATCCGCTCGAGGCCGGGAACTGAGACCGGGAGGGTGATTGTGCTGAGCTCGTCCAGTCGCGCCTTGGCCTGCGCGTAGGTGAGCGTGTCGAGGTCGGTGAAGCCGGGCGCGCTCGCGGCAGCCCCCGGGTCGACGGAAACATCCTTGGTCGGCGATCCCACTGCTGGGATCGCCCAAGCGGCGAGTGCTATCAGCGCGGCGACGAGCGCGTACCAGCGCCCGCGTCGGAAGCGTGCGTACATTGGGCGGAACTCCGGGGTCGGGTCTGGGCGGATGAGCCGGGCGGTATGTGGGAGGGGCCGCGGCCTAGGGGAACGCTAACCGGACAAGAAGAACCGATTCACTTCAGTTCGTTCGCTGCGTCTGCGTCCTTTTACACAGTCGCCCGCGACGATTCGTGGTACGCGCGCGCCGGGCGGTTTCGGCGGCGGGTCACCGGGTACCGGAATCCGGCAAGGCGCCGTAGGGAGTGGGGAAGATGGAGCTGGAGATCGAAGTCGACGCGATTGCGGGAGTCCTTGTCGTGGCCGTGACCGGCGACGTCGTGCGCGACACGTCGGACAAGCTGCGCGAATGCCTGGAGCGGGCGATCACGGGCGGCCGTCCGGTCGTCGTCGATCTGCTCGGCGCGGGGGCAATGGACGATTCCGGGGTCCAGCTCCTGCTCGACGTACACGCCAAGCTGGCGACGCGGCTGCGCGTGGTGGCCGAACGCGGCGGGCCGGTCCACACGCGTCTCAAGGACGCCGGCATCGCACACATGCTCGCGCTGCACACGTCACGAGCGACCGCGCTCGCCGCGTCCTAAGGCACGTGAACCTGATCGGCCGCCGCGACCGGGGTCGCGGCGGCATTTAGGGGCTAGCGGGCCCGGCGGTGGAACACGTCCGTGCGGTTGGTCAGGTTGCCGTCGTTGGCCGCCACCCAGGCAGGATGGAACGCCGTTCCGACGTGGGCGAGCCCGGTGTAGTCGCCGACGAAGTAGCCGAGGGCGTCCGGGGCCGTGCGCATATCGAACGACGCATTCGTCAGGCGACTCTCGTCCGCGAACGTGCGTCCGCCGTCGTGCGAGTGGGTGATCCAGACGTCCGTCGACAGCCCGTCGTCGCCGGCGACGTCGTTGCGGAAATCGTGGTACGTCACGGCCACGCGGCCGCTGGAGTCGACGTCGACCATCGGCGTGAACGCGTCGACCCCGCGCGGCGTGCGGTCGACGACGACCGGAGCGCTCCACGTGAAGCCGCCGTCTGACGAGCGCGCGAGCACGATGTCGTTGTGGTCGGGGTCGTTGAATCGGGTGTCCATCCACACGACGTAGAGGTTCCCGTTGGAACGGTCGACCGCCCAGTCGGGCAGGATGTCCCCGGTCCGGACGTCGTGGCCGTCGGCGGGGTCGGTCACTTCGTCGCTCAGCAACCGGTTCACGATCGTCTCGCGCGACCAGGTCATGCCCTTGTCGGGCGAATGGATCAGCGCGACGTTGTTCCCGCGCGTGCCGTGACGGTTGCTGATCGCGCGGATCAGGTTGAAGCCGTTGATCAGGCTCCCGTCCGCCAGTACCTCGACCTGGTTGCCGATCGTCTGCGTGAACACGCCGTGGTCGCGGAAGATCGCCCGCGCGGGCTCCCACGATTGGCCGCCGTTGGTCGAGCGTGCGAACCACGCCTCCGAATAGAAGCTCGACGCGTTGTTGTAGGCCTCCTGCGCCGCGCGCTCGCTGGGCGACACGATCCTCTGCCAGGTGGCGTAGACGAGCGAGGAGTTCAACGGGTCAGCGGTGAGCGTCTCCTTGTCGTTGAAGTTGTTGCCGACCGCGCGCGGATTGTCGAAGCGGAGGATGCGCGGGGTGCTCCACGTCACGCCGCCGGTGTCGGAGAACGCGGCGAGGACCGCGTTGCGGGCGGTGTTGTTGTCGAAGCTCAGACCGATCGCGTGGAGGCGGCCGTTCGGACTGAACGACACCCAGGGGTCGGTCGAACGGTGGTAGTCGCCGGCGTTGCCGAGGCCGGCGCCGCCCGCGCAGCGTGAGAAGCGCGGGGCGCTGCGTCCCCAGGTGGTGCCGCCGTTGAACGAGTAGCCGGCGAGATTGCCGTGCGCGCCGCCGTCCGACCAGCGGTCCTGCTGCCAGTACGCGACGACGTTGGCCGGGTTCGTCGGGTTGACCGCGGAGTGCGTCTCGACCTCCGCGTTCTGGTACAGCACGCTCGTCGCGAACGCTTCACCCGAACCGCCGCAGCCCGGTGGGAAGGGGCTGACGCCGGATGCCACGCTGACCGGGTCGAGCGTGAACGGATTGGCGGAGGCCGGGGCCGCGGCAGTGGCCGCGGCGACGGTCAACACGGCACCCAGCAAGACGCTGGATCTCCTCATCGTGAGACCTCCTCTGTGGTGCGCCGACGCTACGCCTGCCTGGGCGGCAGGGTGGAGCGAGCCGGTCAGATCGCAGCCCGCTCGTCACGCGGGCGAGACCGTGGCCCGCCGACGTCAGTCGCGGATAAGGCCGATCTCAGCAACGTCCCAGGGTCTTCTCGGCGGCTTCGCAGGCGCGGTGTCGAGCCTACGAGCACACCAACCACCGGAGGAAGCACCCTGTGCTCAGCACCATTCGCAAGTCCGCAGTAACCGTCGCCGCGCTCGGTGCGCTCGGTCTCGGCGGGTCCGCCGTCGCCGGCGCCGCCGACAACACGACGGGCACCCAGACCCGCCCGCAGCCGCGCGAGGCGGTGTCCAGCGACGTGGCCGCGAAGGTCAAGGCCGCCGCACTCGCGAAGGTCCCCGGCGCGACCGTCCTGCGCACCGAAGCCGGCGGGCCGTACAGCACCCCCTACCACGCCCACATCCGGACGTCAGGCGGCACGCTCCAGGTCGTGCTCGTGAACTCGTCGTTCGAGGCGACCACAGTCCAGGCCGACCGCGGCCGCCGCGGCTCGGGCGGCAAGCGCGGCGGGCGCGGCGGCGAGACCGCGCTGGCCGGCGAGACCAAGCAGAAGGTCGACGCCGCGGTCCTGGCCTCCTACCCCGGCGCGACGATCGTCCGGACCGAAACCAATCGCGACACGAGTGCTCCGTACGAGTCGCACATCAAGACCAGCGACGGTAAGGAGCTCGAGGTCCTCGTGAACAAGGACTTCGAGGTGGTCGACGCGCGCGAGCACCCCGCTCGCCGATAACTGATATTTCAGGGGCCTGTCCCCTGATATATCAGTTCGGCCCGCCGACGCAGCGGAAGCGCTGCGCGGCGGGCCCGGCACCGGCTTGATGGAGGTGTGAGGCGCGAGCCTTTGAGCACCGTAGCCCCGGAGTTGCCGGCGGAGGCAGCGCTCGGTGGCACGGCCACAACCGCGGCGGTCGAGCGCGCAACGACGCACCTGACCCGGCTCGGCGTGTCGCCGAGCCGCGCGAGCGACTTTCAGATGTTCCCGCTGATCAAGGTCGCGGCCCGGCCCTGTTCGGCCTGCCTATCCCCCCGTAGTGGTAGTGCAGTTTCTCTAGCGCTCAGGGAGAATGAATCGAGGACCATCGTTGCGGACACATCTGGAACCCCTCCGTCCGCAGTGCGCGCGAGGGGCGGTCACCCCGGCCGCCTCTCGCGCAGTTACCGATCTGTGACACCGTGCAGCGGTGCTGCCGATCCCGCCCGTCGTACGCCGCAAGGCGCTCGCGCTCGGTGCCGGCGAGTGGCTCGAGGCACTGCCCGCGCTGGTCGACGAGATCACGGCCGAGTGGGGACTGACGCTCGGTCGCGTCTACGCGGACGGGACCGAGGCGCTGGTGGTCGAGGCGGAGCCCGACGCGGTGCTGAAGGTCGCGATCCCGGGCCATGAGGTGGCCGTGCACCACGAGATCACCGTGCTGCGGCTCGCCGCGGGCGACGGCTGCGCCGCGCTGTTACGCGCCGACGAGGCGCGTGGAGCGCTATTGGTCGAGCGGCTCGGGCCATCGCTGCATGCGCTCGGGCTGCCGGTGGAGCAGCGCCACGCGATCCTGTGCGACACCGCCGCGCGGGTGTGGCGCCCGGCCGCCGGCTCCGGGCTGCCGACGGGCGCCGAGAAGGCGCGCCGGCTGGCCGAATACATCCCGGCGGCGTGGGAGGAGACCGGCCGGCCGTGCTCGGAGGAAGCGGTGCAGCACGCGCTGACGTGCGCTGAGCGGCGCCGCGTCGCCCACGACGACGAGCGGGCGGTGCTGGTGCATGGCGACGTCCATGAATGGAACGCGCTCCAGGGCCCGGACGGCTTCAAGCTCGTCGACCCCGACGGGTTGCTGGCCGAGCCCGAGTACGACCTCGGCGTGATCATGCGGGAGGACCCGCTGGACGGCGACCTGCCGGCGCGAGCCGACTGGCTCGCCTGGCGCACCGGCCTGAACCGCAACGCGATCTGGGAGTGGGGCGTCGTCGAGCGCGTCTCAACCGGGCTGCTGTGCACGCGGATCGAGCTGCAGCCAATCGGCGACCAGATGCTGGCGGTGGCCGACCGCCTCGCCCGCTCGTGACGGTCACGAGGCGCGTTCTCAGACCCGTCTCAGATTCTCGGTGATGATGTCGGCGTGCGGGTGCTCGTGGTCGAGGACGATGCGCCGATGGCGGCCGCTGTGCGCCGAGGTCTGCGTCATGACGGGCTGATCGTCGATATCGCCGAGGACGGCGAACGGGCACTGCTGCTGGCGCGCGCGACGAGCTACGACGCCGTCGTTCTCGACGTCATGCTGCCCGGCCCCGACGGCTTCGAGGTGTGCCGGCGGCTTCGCCACCAGGGCGTGTGGGCGCCGGTGATCATGCTCACGGCACGCGACGCGGTCGAGGATCGCGTGCGCGGGCTGGACTCCGGCGCTGACGACTACCTGACCAAGCCGTTCTCGCTCGCCGAGCTGCTGGCGCGGCTGCGGGCACTGGTCCGGCGCGGCGCGCCCGAGCGGCCGACCCTGCTCGAAGCGGGCGACCTCAAGCTCGATCCGGCCGCGCGGCGCGTGTGGCGTGGCGACGTCGAGATCGAGCTGTCGGCGCGCGAGTTCGGGCTGCTGGAGACGTTCATCCGCAGCCCCGGCCGCGTGTTCAGTCAGTTCGAGCTGCTCGACGCCGCGTGGGACCTCGGGTACGAGCAGCGCTCGAACGTCGTCGAGGTCTACGTCGGCTACCTGCGCCAGAAGGTCGACCGGCCGTTCGGCGTCCGCTCGCTGGAGACGGTCCGCGGGCTCGGGTATCGGCTGCGCAACGACGGCGGCCGGCGGTGAGCCGGCTGCCGATCCGCGTCCGGCTGACCGCCGTATTCGCGGCGGCGATGATTGCGGTGCTCGCCGGCGCGGCGCTGTTCGTCTACATCCGCCTGCGCGACGATCTCGACGACGCCGTCAATGCGTCGCTGGCCGTGCGCGCCGACGCGGTCGCGGCGGCCGGCGACCCGGTGGCGGCGGTCCGGCGACCCCGAGGAGACGTTCGCCGCGGTGGAAGACGCCGGCGGCCGCAAGGCGGGGCTCACCGATCGCGCCGTGCCCGGGATCGAGGGCACGGCGCGGGTGCTCGTCCGTCCGCTGGGCGCCGGCCGCGTTGTGGTCGTGGGCCAGTCGCTTGACGATCGCGACGAGGCGCTCGCCGGCCTGTTGGCCACGTTCGCCGTCGGAGGCCCGATCGCGGTCCTGCTGGCCTCGCTGCTGGGCTACGCGCTCGCGAGCACGGCGCTGCGGCCGGTGGAGGTGATGCGTCGCCGCGCCGAACACGTCTCACTCGAGGCCGGCGAGCCGGCGCTACCCCTTCCCGTTGCGCACGACGAGATCCGTCGCCTGGGCGAGACGTTGAACGCGATGCTCGACCGCCTGCAGCGATCCTTCGAGCGCGAGCGGCGCTTCGTCGCCGACGCCGGGCACGAGCTGCGCACGCCGATCGCCGTCGCCAAGATCGAGCTCGAGACGCTGCTCCGCCAGGATCCGACGGAGGCGGTCGTCGCCGCGTCGGCAGCGATCGATCACCTGGCACGGCTGGCCGACGATCTGCTGATCCTCGCCAGGTCGGCGGACGGGCGGCTGCCGGTGGCGCCGGAGCGGCTCGATGCGCACCGCGTGCTCGACGACACCCGTACGCGCTTCGCCGCCCGCGCCGCCGCCGAGGGAAGGGAGATCACACTCGACGTCGCGGACGGCGCGACGCTGGTCGCGGACCCGCTCCGGATCCGCCAGGCGCTCGACAACCTGCTCGACAACGCGCTGCGCCACGGCGGCGGCCGGATCACGCTCGCGGCGCAGGACGGCGCGATCGAGGTCGCCGACGAAGGCGCCGGGTTCGGAGACTTCGCCGACCACGCGTTCGAGCGCTTCGCGCGCGCTGACGAGGCGCGAACGCACGGCGGCGCGGGGCTCGGGCTGGCGATCGTGCGCGCGATCGCCGAAGCGCATGGCGGCGGGGCCGAGATCGCCGGCGCCGCGCGCGTGCGGATGTGGTTCGTTGCCTCAGCTCCATCTCAGCCTGCGGCCGCACCGTTCACCACATGAGAAACAAGCTGAAGGTATTTCTGATCGCCATTGCGGCGCTGGGCGGCGGCGTAGCCGTCGCCGGAGCCACCGCCGACGATGACGCCGCCGACACGCCGATCACCGGCGCCGCGCTCGAGCGGGCGAGCCGGATCGCGGTCGCCCACGTGGGTGGCGGCACGGTCACCGGCAGCGAGGTCGGCGACGAGGAGGGGTATTTCGAGGTCGAGGTCACGCGTCCGGATGGCGGCGAGGTCGACGTACACCTGGATCGAGCGTTCAAGGTGCTCGGCGCCGAAGCGGAGCGGCGCTAACCCCGCTGCGCGCGCGGTCGGCGAGCGCGAGGAGCATCCGCTGCGCGTGCTCGTCGGGGAGCGCGTGGAGCGACTCGAGCGCGCCGGACAGCTCCGCCAGCGAAATGTCGGGCGTCTCCAGCGCGAGCCGGCCGGCCCAGCGGACGGCGGCGGCGTCGAAGCGCTCCTCGGCCTTGGCCTCGATCACGAGCAGGATCCCGAGCGCGTCGCGCAGCCCGATGTACCGCAGCTCAGCGGCGGTAGTGGCGATGATCGCCAGGTTGCGGTTCTGGATCGCCCGGCGCAGGCGGGCATAGGCGGAGCCGTCGCTCGTCACGAACGTATGTTCGCATCGAGACCGGCGGCTTCAGCGACCGAGCTCGCGCGAGCGCTCGGTAGCGGCCATCACCGCGTCCAGGAACGCCGCGCGAACGCCGTGGCGCTCGAGTTCGCGCAGACCGGCGGCGGTCGTGCCGCCGGGCGAAGTGACCGCGGCGCGCAGGTCGGCGGGGCTGTCGTCCCCCTCGCGCAGCAGCTCCGCCGCGCCATAGATGGTCTCGAACGCGAGTGTCTCGGCGAGGTCGCGCGGAAGCCCGGCGAGGACGCCCGCGTCGGCCATTGCCTCGGCGACGAGGAACACGTACGCCGGGCCAGAGCCCGACAGGCCCGTGACGGCGTCGAGCGCGGATTCCTTGACGCGCACCACGGCACCGACCCCGAACAGGATCTCCTCGGCCCACTGGAGGTCATGCTCGTCGGCGGCCGACCCCGGGGCGATCGCCGTGACGCCGGCGCCGACCAGCGCCGGCGTGTTCGGCATCGCGCGCACGACGGGCAGGGGAGAGCCGATCGCGGCCTCGATCGCCCGCGTGGTGATCCCCGCCGCGACCGAGAGGATCCGCCGGCAGCCCGCCTGCGCCGCGGCGTGAGCCGCGCCCGCGACGTCGTAGGGCTTGACGGCCAGCACGGCGCCCGCGGCGGCGACGGGGGCTTCCGCGACCGTGACGCCGGGGTACTTCTCGGTCAGCTCCTCGCGACGTGCCTCGACCACCTCGGACACGGCGAAATCCTCCGCGGGGCGTCCGTCGGCGAGCAATCCGCCGAGCAGCGCCTCGCCCATGCGTCCGCCCCCGACGATCAGCAAATCAGGCATCGACTCAAGCGTATCCGCGTGCGCAGGCGGCCGGCTTGACCAGGGCCGGCCGCCTGCTTCGCAGCTAGCGGCGCGCGAGCGTCACCGTACGGGTGCTCTGCGTCGCGCGCTCGCCCGCGGTGCGCAAGCGCACCCGCAGCGTCGCCTTCACCGTGCGGCGGCTCGCGTTGAGCGCGCGCCGGACGGTCTTCGACGGTTTGAGGGTCACCTTCGTCGAGCCCGCGCCCGTGCAGCGGACGGTCCCGCGCGCGAGCGTGGCCGACCGCAGCCTGAGCGCCTTGCGGGTCGCGCTCGAGACGGTCAGCGTCGCCGTGCCGGTCATCGCCTCGGTGCACGTGACCTGGACCGCCACACCGCGCGAGCCGAACCCGCCGAGCGTCGTCGGCGCCGGCCTGGTGACGCCGAACCAGGCCGCCTGCTGCGCCGGAGCGGCATCGGCCCCGGCCGCGGGCGGCGACACCGCCGCCTGCACGGCGCTGACCACGATCTGAACCGTGGCGGTGCCGGCGGCGCCGCTCGGGTCCATCGCCGTCACCGTCGCCGTGTAGGTGCCGGGCGCCGTGTAGGTGTGCGTGGCCTCCGGGCCGGCGGCCTGGCCGCCGTCACCGAACGCCCACGTCACGAGCAGGTCGTCGTCGTCGGCGTCGACCGCGTGCGAGCTGAACTCGACCGTCAGCGGGGCCGTGCCGGACCGCGGATCGGCCGCCGCGGTCACCGTCGGGGCCTGGTTGCCGGCCGGGTTGCCGACCACGATCGCGATCTCCGCGGTGGCGGTTCCGCCGCGGCCGTCCGACGCCGTCACGGTCGCCGTGTAGGTCCCGCCCTGGGTATAGCGGTGCGTGACCGACGCGCCGGAGCCGGCCGCCGAGCCGTCGTCGAAGTCCCACGTGTAGGTGAGGTCGTCGTCGTCGGGGTCGGTGCCCTCGGCCGTGAACAGCACGTCCAGCGGCGCGCGGCCCGACGCCGGCGCTGCCGCGATCTCGACGCTCGGCGCGCGGTTGCCCGCCGGGTTCGTGACGACGATCTCGACCGTGTCCGTCGAGGTCGCGCCGCCCTCGTCGCGCACCGTGACCTTGGCCGTGTACGTGCCCGGCGCCAGAGTAGGTGTGACCCGGGTTCTGCGCCAACGACGTGCCGCCGTCGCCGAAGTCCCACGCGTAGAGCAGATCCTCGTCGCCCGCGGCGTCGAACTGGACGCGCAGCGGCGCCGGCCCGCGCGAGACGTCGGAGCTCGCCGACACCGCCGGCGGCACGACGTCCGGGTCGGTGACGACGACCGGCACGTCCTTGGTGGACTGCTTGCCCTCGTCGTCGGTGGCCGTGACCTTGGCCGTGTACGTCCCGGTCGCGGTGTACGTGCGCGTGACGGTGCGGCCGAACATCACGCCGTCGGCGAACTCCCACTTGTAGGAGAGCGTCCCGCCGTCCGGATCGAAGCCGGTCGCCGAGTAGCGGACGAGCAGCGGCGCCGCGCCCGACGACGGGTCGGCGAACGCCTGGATCACCGGGAAGCCCGGATCGGGCAGGTCGATGCCGAACGCGAGCGACTTCGCCGTCTCGACGTTGCCGGCCTCGTCGGCCGAGCGGTACTCGACCGTGTGCGACCCCTCGGCCGACACGGTCAGCGTCGACGCGAACGGGTTCGCGCCGCCGGCATTGGCCTTGCGCACCCAATCGCCGCCGTCGACCCGGTACTCCGTGTAGTCCACGCCCGACGGCGGGTTGGTCACCGTCGACGGGGTGACGACGGCGGTGCCGACCATGCCGCTCCAGCTCCCGTTCGTGAACCCGGCGTGGAGCTTGCACAGGAACGTCCATGTACCGGTCTGGTTGAGCGTCTTGGACGCTGAAGGACCGCCCGGGAACACGAGGCCGTTGGTGACCTGGGTGATGTCGCTGCCGCTCGGGTCCGGGTTGCCGCCGGGCGGGACGACCCAGGCGTCGTGCGGGAAGCCGGCGTCGGGGCCGAAGCGCCACGTGATGGTGTCGCCCGCGGTCAGCATTGACCGTCGTCGGCGACCACTGCGTGCCGGCCGCGTCGACGTTGAGGTTGGCCGCCGGCGGGCCCGCCGGGGTGGGATCGAGTGCCGACAGGTTCACGGTCACCGGCGTCGAGTAGGTCTTGCCGGGGCCGGGCTGGGCCGGGTCGAGCGTGCCGGTCGTGACGGGCGCCAGCGTGTCGTCGCCCGACGGCGCCGCGATCGTGAACGCAACCGTCTTCGTCGCCTCGACGTTGCCCGCGGCGTCGGTCGAGCGGTACTCGACCGTGTACGCGACCGGGCGCCGTGAACGCGCGGCTTGTTGGCGCCGTCGTAGGGCACCCACTCGCGCGGCCGCGAAGCGCGGCGCGGCGAAGCCCTGGAACACGCCGGCGGTGCTGACCTGGTACTCGGTCAGCGCCACGCCGGAGGTGGCATCGGCGCCGGTCAGCGTCAGCGTGACCGGTCCGGTGCCGTCCGTCGCCGCCGTGGTGGACGGCGCGGTCGCGTCGACCTTGACCGTGACCGACCTCGCCGTCTCGGCGTTGCCGGCCTTGTCGGTCGAGCGGTACTCGACCGTGTGCGTCCCGTCACCGCCAACGCTGAACGGCGCGCTGTACGGCGCGAATGCGCCGCCGTCGACGCGGTGCTCGGTGCGGTCGACGCCGGAGACGCACTCGCCCTCGTCACCGGCGGCCAGCGTCACCTGCGCGCCCGTGCGGTACCAGCCGTTGGCGCCGTCCGGCGCGGCCGGCGCGAGCGTGTGCGACGTCGACGGCGCCGCGCGGTCGACGGCGTTGTCCGGCGTGATCCGGATGTAGTCGTAGCGGGCCGAGATCGAGCCGTTGCCGCCGTACGCGCCGATGTAGCGCGGGCCGGAGGCCGGCGGCATCACCGTGTCGATGTTCGGCGAGCCGGACAGCGCGACCCAGTTGGCGCCCACGTCGGGATCGGTGAGCGAGTACGCCGACGTGATCGTGTTTCCGGCGCGGACGATCCGGAACCACCATGTCGGCAGGTTCGTGGCCGCCAGACCCATCCGGGTGCCGAGCGTGCGCGTCCCGTTCTGCTCGTACGTCATCTCGAAGTACGTCTGCGCCGACCCGGTCGGGTTGCCGTCCGCGTTGCGGGTGTGCGCGACCTTGATCCAGTTGTCGTTGGTCTGGAAGATCTTCAGGCCGACCTGGGCGTATCGGCTGACGGTCGAGCCGCCGACGTCGGCGTCCAGCCCTGGCGCCGAGACCTTCGCGACCAGCGTGAAGTCGCCGGTCGGGCAGCGGCTGGGCCAGCAGCCCGAGCGGGCCCGGCACGCGTGAGGTCGATCGAGTTGTTGCCGAGCGGCAGCACGAGGCTGCCGTCGGCCGCGGACGGCGCACCCGTACCGGAGGCCGGGGTCGTCGGATGCCGGAAGCTCCACCGGCTGGTGTCCAGCGCGCGCGATGAACTCGTCCGACAGCGAGGGCAGGCAGCGCGTCGCCGGAGACGACCGAGAACGTCACGGTCTGCGCGGGCCGAGGTGTTGGGCGTCGACGCGCGGTCGGTCGCGCGGTAGCTGCACCGTGTACGCGCCGCGCGTGGTGAATCGCGACCGGCGCCGTGTACGTCGTCCAGTTCTGCGCCGCCGTCGGTCGAGTACTCCGTGCGGGCGACGCCGGAGCTGTCGCTGGCGGTCAGCGTCAGAGTGGCGCGGCCGAGGTAGTCACCCGCGCCGTTGCGGGTGCCGGCGACGGTGGCGTCGACGACCGGCGCGGTGGTGTCCACCTCGTCGGCGATGAAGTCGACCCGCATCAGGCGGCCGTTGGAGCTCGTCGGCAGCTGCGCGCGGCAGCAGTCGAAGCCCCACGTCGCCATGTACAGCGCGCCGTCCGGGCCGAACTTGACCGGGATCGGATACGAGTGCCCGGGGTTGCCGAACTGGCTCGATCCGAACAGACCGTTGACGCGCAGGATGCCGCTGCCGTCGTCCTTGACGCGGGTCTCGCGCCACCAGTTCTGGGAGCGGTCGAGGATGAACCAGGAGCCGTCGTAGTAGGCGGGCCACTTGGTCGTCGACGGGTTCGAGGCGTCGTAGTTGTAGATCGGCCCGGTGACCGACTCCTGCGGCGCCGACTGGGCCGGGATCGCGAACCGCGCCGGATGCTCGCCGGTGCGCTTGTGCCACACGTCGGCGCCGACGGCCGGGCCGGGGATGGTCGGCAGGCCGGTGTTGTTCGGCGACTCGTTCGGGATCTCCGTCGCCGAGCAGTCGAAGCGGGTACCGGACGGGCCGCTCGGGAACGTGTAGCGGAAGTAGCTGTTGGCGGCGGAGTTGTCGCCCACGCACAGCGGCCAGCCGAAGAAGCCCGGCTTGGTGACGCGGTCCCACTCGATCACGCCGGCCGGGCCGCGCGTGGCGCTGTTGGCGCCCGCGTCGGGGCCGTACTCGCCGACCACGACCGTGCCCGGATGCTTCGGGATCGGCCGCGACCGTGAACGGGTTGCGGAAGCCCATCGCGTAGATCTCGGGCTTCGTGTTCGCGGTGCCCGGCGCGAACATGTTGCCGGTCGGGATCGAGTAGTCCGCCGCCGGGCAGCGGATGGATCCGGAGGATCTTGCCGCGCAGGTCGTTCGTGTTCGCGGCCGTGTTGCGGGCGTCGTAGCGCTGCGGGTAGCGCTGGTCGAGCGGCGCGTAGTTGTTGCCGCCCTGGCCGAACGGGTCGACGTCGTCGCCGGTGCCGATGTACAGGTCGCCGTTGGAGTCGAAGCTGATGCTGCCGCCGCCGACGTGGGCGCTGTAGGTGGTCTGGCCCGCGACGCCGTCGGAGTTGTTGTTGCCGACCTTGACCTTCGGGACGCGCAGGACCTCCTGCTCGGAGCCCGCCACGACCGCGGTGCCCGCGGCGTTCAACGTAAAGCGGCTGATCAGGTTGTGGCCGACGATCAGGCAGCTGTTGCAGCCCGGGTCCTGGCGCGGCGAGTAATAGACGTAGAGGTGGCGGTTGGTCGCGAAGTTCGGGTCCAGCGCCATCCCGAGCACGCCGTCGTTGGACGACTGGTGGTCGGCGCGGGTCTGGAGCGTCAGCAGCGTGCTGGTCGCGCGCGTCTGCGGGTCCCACATCCGCAGCCGGCCCTCGGACTGGATCGCCTGGTCGCCGATCTCGGTCCAGTAGACCTTGCCGTCGCGGGCGATGTCGAGGCCGATCGCGCCCTTCAGGTCGTCGGCCAGCACGGTGCGGCGGAAGTTCGTCCACACGGTCGCGCCGCAATCGGAGTCCTTGCCGGCCGTGCCGGCGACGTAGCGGACGCCGCCGACGAGGTGCTTGATCAGGTTGTTGTCGCCGCCGTTCTCGAGGTAGGCGGCGGAGAAGTGCCCGAGGCTGGAGGCCCAGATCCGTGCGCCCTCGTACATCCGGCACCACGCGATCGGGTGGTCCGCGCCCATCCGGGTGATCCCGGTGCCGACGTTGTAGGTCTCCTCGTCGAGCGTCATCAGCACGTGGTGGGTGCCGCGGACGTTGGAGGAGAACGTGTAGTGCTCGTCGCCGAACCGGTAGCTGTCGGGCAGATCCTTCGTCGACGGGTGGTTGCGGTCGGAGACCTGGACGGTCGCGATGTTGTTCGCGTCGGTCGCCGAGTGGCCCGGCATCAGCGCGCCGATCGCGCTGTCGCCCGGCGCGTCCCACCACGGCCACGTCACCTGGCCGGCACCCATCGTCACGGACGCGTGCATCGCCCCGATGCCGCCGCCTCCGCGGGCGAACTGCTCGATCGCGGCCTGCTGAGCGTCGGTGAACAGGCGCTCGCCGGTCGTGTCGTCGCGGTCGCGCGACGACGCCTGCCAGAAGAAGATCGCGTCGTACTGGGCGAGGTTCGCGACGCGGTGAAGATCGCGGGGTTGCCGACGGTGGCGTTCTGGCAGCCGGGCAGGGTGCCGGCGCCGGTGCCCGCCCCGTTGCACGAGCGGTAGTCGCTGGTGATCCCGGCCGCCTGCAGCTTGCTCTGGATCACGTCGACGACGCCGGTCTGGATCGCCTCGCCACTGTTCGCGTGGCGATAGCCGACCGTGCCCGAGTAGATCAGCACCTTGGTCTGGGCGAGCGCGGTTTCCGCGCCTAGCAGCGCCAGCAGGCAGCCCAGGGCCAAGCCGATCCACCCTCGTCTCATCCGTGCTCTCCCCCTCACCAAAAACCAGTTCGTGACGAGCAGAAGCTACACAGTTCTGTCCGCTTGTCAACCTCCTTGCGTAGTGATTTCGACGAAAGCTTGACCGTCCTGGCAGGATCGATCCGTGACCGGCTGGCCGGCCCTGTTCTCGAGCGCGTTCAAGGAGTCGCGGAACGGGATGCTGCTAGCCGATGAAGGGCGCAGCATCGTCGACGCCAACCGCGCGCTGCTGGTGCTGTTCGGTGCGCGGCGCGACGCGATCGTCGGCCATCACCTCTGGGACTTCGTCGACGGCGGGCCGCAGTTGACGCCTGCGCAGTGGGCGGCCTCGCTCGCCGCCGGGCACTTCACCGGTCACTCGCTCATCGTCCGCGCGGATGGGGCCGAAGTCGACGTGCAGTGGGGCGCCCACACCGAGGATGTCGGTGACGGTCGGCTGGTGCTGTTCGTGGCGCTGGGGACATCGCGCTGGGGGCGGCAATTCCGGCGCGACGTGCCGCACGACGAGCCGCCGCTGCCGCTCACCGATCGCGAGCGCGAGATCGTCCGGCTGGTCGCGCTCGGGTCGACCGGGCGCGAGATCGCCGCCGAGCTGCACATCTCACACGAGACGGTCCGGACGCACATCCGCAACGCGATGGCGAAGCTCCACGCTCGCTCGCGCGCTCACCTCGTCGCCAAGGCCCTCGCCGGCGGCCACCTGCTGCTCTGAATATCCCGCAGCTGAGGTATCGCAGGCGCGACGGCGCTACGGCAGCATGGCGCGGCGTGGTCCTGGCCCAACGGCCGTGGGCATGGTCACGGGATCACACCGGGAGTCTCTCCGGGCGGTGTCACGTGGACGGAACCCTCAGCGTGCGCCGCCCGCGAGGGTCAGCGCGACCGGGCCGCTGACGCACGTTCTGCCGTCGATCACGGCGCTCGCGTCAACGGTCAGGTCGATCGCGCCCGGCCGGATGGTGCCGGTGACGGTGCCGTTCCACTCGTCGCCCAGGATCCGGTGCTGAGCGATGTCGAATGTGAACGTGTCTCCGTTGCGGGGCACCATGAACGCGAACGCGTTGCCGACCCGGATGTCACCCTCCGACCCGCAGTTGGCCTCCCAGGCGACGCGCATGCCGATCGAGCGATCGGTCGTGATGGCATCGCCGCCGGAGCTGTTATTCGGGTCGGCATGGCCGCCGATGTAGTAGCCGCCGAGACGCTGCAGGCCGGCTGCCGTGTCGCGCAGGTCCTTCAGCGACACCTTGCGCGGGGTGCCGGAGGCGAGCCAGTAGACCTCGCGGTCCTCGACCCACACAAGGATCCGCGTCGTCGGTCCGTTGCGCCGCGTCAAGAGCCGCGCAGAGCGCCCACGCACCCGCGTGGAGCTCGCGGTGAAGCCGCGCTTGCGCTCGGCCCGGACGGCCGCGTTCAGCGACCGATACACGCCCCGTTCGAGCACGATGATGGCGTCGCCCTTCTCGAACCGCAGCGCGTAGTCAGCGCGGCTGCCGAGGTTGGTCAGCGTCTCGTAGAGGGGGCGGAGCGACCGCGGGGCGGTGGTCGGCACGAGCGGCGCGGGCCGGAGGTTGCGCCTCGCCAGCGCCTCGTACGGAGACAGCACCTGGGCTTCGGCGACTGGAGCCACCGTGAGCGTCGCGACTGCCGCGATCAACAGCGCTCGGCGTTTCATGGCGCAACGATACGCTCATCCGGAGCCCAGGCATGGACGACACGCCGGAACAATTCGAGCTGGGCGAGTCGTTCGCCGCCGTGCTCACCGAGACCACGCAGTCGCTCGTGTGCGTGTTCGACCGCGACGCGCGGATCCTGCTGTTCAACGACGCCTGCGAGCGAGCCACGGGCTACTCGCGCGCGGAGGTCCTCGGGCGCGATGCACGCGACTTCGTGATCCCGCCCGAGGAGCGCGACGCGTTCAGCGAATTCCTGGCGTACGTGTGGAAGACCGGCGCGCCGAGTCCGCAGGTCGGGCATTGGCGCACGAAGGCGGGCGGACGGCTGCTCGTGGCGTGGTCGAACAAGCCGTTGACCGGCCCGGACGGGTCGATGTCGACGCTGGTCACGACCGGGATCGACCTGACCGACCGCCAGGACGACCGGGCGCTCGAGGGCGACCCGGAGGCGAAGCTGATCGAGGTCTCGCGCCTGGCGGCGGAGCAGCGCGCGCTGCGCCGGGTCGCGACGCTGGTCGCGGCGGAGTCGAGCCCCGAGCGCGTGTTCAGGGCGGTGTCGGAGGAGTGCGCGCGGGTGCTGCAGGTGAACTCGTCGGCGGTGTTCCGGTACGAGGGCCACGAGACGGCGACGATCGTCGGCCGCGTCAACCGCGACGGGGTGGAAGTGATGCCGGTCGGCGGGCGGGTGGCCGCCGGGGAGTCGTCGGCGGTCGGGCGCGTGCTGCGGACAGGCGCGCCGGCGCGGATCGACGACTGGGGCGGCGTGAAGGGCGACGACGACATCGCGGACGCGATCTTCCGGGTCGGCTACCGCTCCTCGGCGGCGGCGCCGATCGTCGTCGCGGGCGAGCTGTGGGGCGCGGTCGCGATCGCGAGCGAGGAGTCGCTGCCGCACGACGCCGAGCGCCGGCTGGCCGCCTTCTGCGATCTGGTGTCGCTCGCGGTCGCGAGCGCCCAGGCCCGCGCGGACCTGATCGCATCACGCGCGCGGCTCGTGTCGGCGGGGGACGAGCAGCGGCGCCGGCTGGAGCGCAATCTGCACGATGGTGCGCAGCAGCATCTGGTGTCCGTCGCGGTGAAGCTGCGAGTGGCCCAGACACAGCTGGAGGCGCGGCCGGAGGTCGCGGCGAAGCTGGTCGAGGAGTCGCTGTACGAGCTCGGCGTCGGGCTCGAGGAGCTGCGCGAGATCGCGCGCGGGCTCCACCCGGCGATCCTCACGGAGCAGGGCCTGCGGCGGGCGCTGGAAGCGCTGGCCGAGCGGCTGCCGGTCGACATCGAGCTCGAGGCGCCGGAGGCGCGCCTGCCGGCCCCGGTGGAGGCGACCTCGTACTACATCGCGTCCGAGGCGCTGACGAACGTGGTCAAGCACTCGGGAGCCGCTCGCGCACAGGTGATCGTCCGCGTCGACGGCGACGTGCTGCGGTGCACGGTCGCCGACGACGGCCGCGGCGGCGCCGACCCGGTGGGCGGCGGCGGGCTGGTCGGTCTGCGCGATCGGGCGGAGGCGGCCGGCGGTTCGCTGTCGGTGATCAGCCCGCCGGGCGACGGGACGGTCGTGACCGCTTCGCTGCCGCTGAATACCATGGCCTGACGGATGCGTCACCGCTCGCTGCGACTGGACGGAGTGCCGCCGATCACCCGGCGCCACGCGCCCGATTTCCTCGACCTGCCGCCGCGGACGGCCAAGCCGCGCCGGGCCGGGATCACGCATGTCCTGGACCGTGGGATGTCGCCGCTGTCGCTCGAATCGCTGCTGATCACGGCGGGCGAGCACATCGACCTGATCAAGCTCGGCTGGGGCACCGCCTACGTGAGTGGCGCGGTCGCGGACAAGGTGGCGATCTGCCGCGCGGCCGACATCGCGCTGTGTCCGGGCGGGACGCTGCTGGAGATCGCGGTCGCGCAGGGCGAGGTGGACCGCTACGTCGAGTGGCTGCACCTGCTCGGTGTCGACTACATCGAGGTCTCCAACGGCTCGCTGCCGATGGCGGCGGAGCGCAAGGCGGAGTTGATCGCGCGCCTGGCGGGCGAGTTCACCGTGATCTCCGAGGTCGGCTCCAAGAGCACGCAGGATGCGGTGGCGGGCGACTGGTGCGACGAGATGCTGCGCGATCTGGCGGCCGGCGCCGCGCTG
The DNA here is from genome assembly GCA_963768375.1 of uncultured Solirubrobacteraceae bacterium. Lineage (GTDB taxonomy): Bacteria > Actinomycetota > Thermoleophilia > Solirubrobacterales > Solirubrobacteraceae > Solirubrobacter. Next base: position 895,684 of record CAVYHO010000009.1, on the reverse strand, counting down.
GTGATCGCCGAGGGCCGCGAGAGCGGGACCGTCGGGCTGTTCGATGCCACCGGCGCGGTGCACGCCGAGCTGGTCGAGGCGATCCTGAACGCCGTCGGGCAGGAGACGGTGATCTTCGAGGCGCCGCAGCGCGCGCAGCAGGCGTGGCTGCTGCGGCATGTCGGTCCGAACGTCAATCTCGGCAACATCGGCGCCGAGGACGTGATCGCGCTCGAGACGCTGCGGCGCGGGCTGCGCTACGACACGCTCGACCTGCTGCCTAGCCCCGAGCGAGCCTGAGCAGCTCGCCTTCGGCGGCCTCGATCTCGCTCCGCCGGGCGCCGACGAGCTCACGCACTTTCGCCACCCGCGCGCGGCACTCCGTGAGCATCGCGTCCATCGGCGCCGGCGCCGCGCCGCCCGTGACGGTGCGCGTCGCAATCGCGTCGCGCGGGTCGAGGTCGGGCGGTTCGCCGGCCGCGATCTGCTCGTAGGCCGACCGGTAGTCCAGCTCGGGCGTGAGCAGCTCGGCCGCGTCCGTCGCCATCGCGGCGCTCTCGCGGAGCCTGCGCTCGGCTCGCTCGTGGTCGATCGTCAACGTCTCCGCGCACTTGGCGGCGAGCGCGATCACGCGTGTCGCCAGCTCGACGGCGCCGGCGACCTCGCCGTACGCGTGCAGCAGATTGTCGGTCCGGCCGCGTCGGCGTCTGCTGGGAGGCCAGCACGCCGGTGGCGCGGCCGAGCAGCGTGCGCGCGCCGCCGCGGATCACCACGAGCGCGTACGGGTTGCGCTTCTGCGGCATCAGCGCGCTGGCGCGACACAGCTCGTCGCCGATGCTGAGCAGGCCGAACTCGTCGCTGCCGTAGATCTCCACGTCCTCGGCGAAGCGGCTCGCGCTCGTCGCCGCTTGCGCCGCGTGGAACGCCGCCTCCGCGAAGCCGTCGGTCTGCCACATCGCGTCGCGCGTGTGCTCGATCGGTCCGCTGAAGCCGAGCAGCGCGGCGAGCCGTTCGCGGTCGATCGCGTAGCGCGAGCCGTTGACGCCGCCGGCGCCGGCCGGGCTGCGATTCGTCGCCTCGAAGTCGGCGAGCGTCCGCTGCGCGTCGCGGATCGCCGGGTACGCGAACGACAGCAGCCAGTGCCCGGCCGTCGTCGGCTGCGCGACCTGCAGGTACGTGTAGTCCGGCATCAGTGCGTCGCGCTCTCGTGCCGCCGCTTCGGTCAGCGCGGTTGCGAACCGCGCGATCGCGTCGGTCAGGTCGAGCAGCCGCGTGCGCAGCGCGATCCGGAACGCGATCCGCCCGGCCTCCCGCCGCGGCCGCCCGGCATTGAGCCATCCGGCGGCGTCGCCCAGTTCGCGTTCGCGGACGTTGACGATGTCGCCATACCGGCTGTCGGGCTCGTCGATCTGCAGCTCGAGCAGCGCGTCGAGCACCGCGCGCCGGTGGTCGTCCGGGATCGCCGGATGCGCGAGCACATGGGCGAGGTCGGCGAGTTTCAGTCCAGGTTCGAGCAGCGCCGCGTCGGCCAGCTCTAGCTCGTATCCGGCCGCGACCAGCTCGGGCGCCGGCCCCTGCTTGATCCGCGCGTCGGCACCGAGATAGCCGGGTGGCGGCTCGCTCACGGGTCCTCCGGCAGCTCGCGGCGCAGCGCCTCGGCGAAGCTCAGGCCCGCCTCCTGGCCGGCCAGCGCGGCGCGGTGCACGAGCTCGTGGGCGCGGTGCTTGCCCACACGCTGCGCCAGTTCGAGCATCACCTGCTCGGCGTCGACGTAGCCGCCTTGGGCGTCGAGGTTCGCGCGCATCCGCTCCGGATGGACCTGCAGGCCGCCGACCAGGTCAGCGCCGAGCGCGAGCGACACCGCGGCGGCTGAACACGCTTCAGGCAGGAACGCCCACTCCGTCTTCCACGCGGCGCCGTCGCGCTCGTGCTCGCCCACGAGGCCTTCGAGCGCGAGCCCGGCGCCGGCGCGGACCACGCGGGCGAGCGTGACGAGGTGCTCGGAGCGCTTCGGGATTGCGCTTCTGCGGCATCGTGATGCTGCCGACGACGCCCTCGGTCGGCGCCTCGGACAGCTCGCCGATCTCGGGCCGCTGGAGGTTGTAGACCTCGTTGCCGATCCTCGCCAGCGTGCCGGCGATCAGCGCCAGCAGCGTGGTGAACTCCGCGATCCGGTCGCGCGCCGTGAGCCACGACGTCTCCGGCACCCGCAGCCCGAGCCGCTCCAGCACGCGCCGCTTGAGCTCCGGGCCGTGCTCGCCGTACGCCGACAGCGTGCCGACGGCGCCGGCGAGCTGGCCGACCGCGAGCCGCGGCTCGGCCTCGCTCGACGCGTTGCGATGTGCCGCTGGACCTCGTCCGCCCAGCCCGCCGCCTTGAAGCCGAACGTGATCGGCAGCCCGGGCTGGCCGTGCGTGCGGCCGAGCATGACCGTGTCGCGGTGCTCCTCGGCGAGCCGCAGCAGCGACTGCTCGATCGACGTCAGATCGCGACGGGCGATCTGCGAGCATCCGCCGCATCACCAGCCCGAACCAGGTGTCGCTGACGTCCTGGACCGTCGCGCCGTAGTAGACCCACTCGCCGCCTTCGGGGCCGAGCTCGTCGCGCAGCACGCGGATCAGCCCGAGCGTCGAGTGGCCGGTCGCCCGCGTCTGCGCTCCCACCGCCTCGAGATCGGGGAGCTCGAGCTGCGGCGATCTGGCGAGCCGCCTCGGCGGGGATCAGGCCGAGCTCGCGCCTGTTCGCCGGCGAGCGCCTTGATGATGTCGAGCCAGATCCGCGTGCGGCCCTCGTCGCTGAACAGCTCGCGGGTCTCCGGCGTGCCCCACAGGTGGCCGTAGACGACGGAGTCCTTCACGCCGCCACCAGCCGATGCAGCGCCTCGCGGACCTCTTCCAGGGTCGCGCCCCAGGGCACTTCGAGCCGGTTGCCCGCTTGCTCGATCCCGCGCTCGCGCAGGCAGCACTTGAGCAGCGTCGGCGCCCCGTTCGCCGGCGTCAGCCGCGGGCAGAAGTCGACACGTTGAATCGGGTCACCGCCGTACAGCGCCTCGTGGATCTGTCGCGAGCGCTCGCAGCCCACCAGCGTCCAGTCGGCGGCGTGCGGTGGCCCGGCGTCGAGGAAGTCGACCTCGGCGTCGAGGTCCAGCCCGGCGCAGCGGCACGGGAACAGGTAGTGGGCGGCCGGATGCCGGCCCGCCAGCTCGCGCATGTCGATCGCCTCGAAGTCGAGTGCGACCGGCGGCAGGTCCTCGTCGAAGTCGAGCACCGCCTGCGCCATCTCGAGCAGCTTCGGCGGATGCGGCGGCACCACCTCGAGCACGCGGATGCGCAGTGGCGCAGGCTCGTAGATGAAGTTCACGTGCTGGAAGCGCCCCTGCACGACGGTCACGGGGCGGTCGGATGCGACGCGCGCGAGCTGCGACGCGTTCCCGGTGTCGACCGACTCGTCGTCGACGAACGCCACCTCGTCCGGCCGCGCGAGGATCCGCGCGTCGCGCACGCCGACCAGGATCCCGTCCTCGGCCTCGCGCTCGACCTGCAGGAGTGCCCGCTGATCTCCACACGTGGCGACGATGAACTCCGTCCGCCGATACACGCGCCGCCCGCGCACGTGCGAGAGCAGCGCGTCGGCCTCCAGCGTCGCCACGTCCTGCACGCTCACGCCCCGGTAGGGCCGCGCGATGAAGTTGGGTCCGATCTCGTTCACATTGCGCTCGCGACGCCCCAGAGCATTGCAGCGCCGGAGCTCGATCCCCACTGCGCCACGGCCTTCGCCCGTCGCCGCGCGGTCGCCTCGTCGGGCGATTCCAGCACCCGCGCGACGACCTCCGGCAACTCCCCCCGCGCGGCACATCGGATGTACGCGGCACCGAGCGGCGAACATAAAGGGTCAGACCCTTTATGTAGGCCGCGCACGAATGCGCGGCCCGCGAGGATGTCGTCGCCGACGGGGGTGAGGCCCTCGCCGACGCCGGCGCCCACGAGCGGTGGCTTGGGGATGACGTCGAGCGCGGCGCGCCAACCAGCGCCGAGTATCGGGCGCGGGCAAGGCGTAGGGGTGAGCGGGATCGTGTGCGGGCCGACGTGGAGCGCGTCGTCGATCCACGCTCGTTCGCCGGGGCGCAGCGGGGCGGCGTGGAGACCCGTGGTCACCAGGGTGAGCGGGCCGCGGGGGGAGCGCGGGGTGGCGACGAGGATGAAGTCGTCGCCGAAGCGGATGTAGCCGCCGGGGTGCAGCGCGAACTCGACGACGCCCTCGCCGCGCAGCGACGCCAGCGCCGCCGCACTAGCCATAGGACTCGTCGAGCGCGGCCAGGGCGGCGCGGAACGGCTCGACCGGCTGGTGCGCGACGCCGGCGCCGATCTGGCCGGTGCCCTCGCTCGAGTGGAGCACGCCGGTGGTGATCTGCGGCGTCACCTCGAGCTCGACGACGAGCCGGGCGTCGATGCCGACCGGCGTGCCCACGTAGTCGCGGGCGGTGATGACGAAGCGCTCTGAGCGCGCCGTGCAGATCTGGGCCATCAGCTCCGTGCGCTGGGCCGCGGCGGCCGCGTCGCCGCCGAAGAACGCGGCGACGGCGGGGGCGGCGGCGAGCGCCATCCCCCCGAGGCCGACGCACTCGATGACCGCGCTGTCGCCGATGTCGCGGGCGGCGTCGCCGGGCTCGAAGCCCTCGCGCAGGAGGACGTCTCCGACGGGCGCGGCCTCGGAGACGAACCAGCGGCCGGGCATCCCGGCGAGCTGGATGCCGACATCGGTGCCGTTGCGGGAGATCAGCGAGACGACGCTCGAGCCGGTGCAGTCCGTCGCGGCGAGCGACGCGCACTTGGCCGCGGCCATCGTGACGTTGAGGAAGAAGTGGTGGTTGCCGGCGATGAACTTGGCCGATTCTTCGCCGCCGAGCGCTGCGAACGCGGCGGCCAGGTCGCGCAGCAGCAGGTTGCCGGTGGCCTGGCTGCGCATGTGCAGCTCGTCGCCCATGTTGATCCCCTGGGCGGCGAGATCGAAGACGTCAACCGGGCCGCGGCGTTCGAGCAAGGAAGCCAGGCGGGGGCCGAGCTCGTCGCGGAAGAACTGCAGCCGCTCGATCGATTCGTCATCGCCGACGCCGAACCACAGCGTCTTGCCCGGGCCCTCGTTGAGCGTCGAGAACGCGCGGTGGGTGCCGTCCGCAACGACCCACACCGGCATCGAGGGCGAGCAGACGCCCGTCATCGGGCCGACGTGGTCATGCTCGTTGCCAGGCTCCAGCGCGATCTCGCCGCGCTCGAGCGCGGCGGTCGCCGCGGCGCGATTCGGCTCCCAACCCTCGAAGAGCACGGCGGCGACGAGCGCGCGGCGCTGCGGGTCGCAGACGCGATCCCACGTGATCGGCGGGCCGGAGTGCAGGAGCAGGCCGTCGCGGATGCCGGGAACGACTTCCCGCGCCGGGGCGACAGTGATCGCGCGCGGCGACGCGCCGTCGATGGCGGCGACGGCGCGCGAGTTCGCCTCGGCGATCGCGTCGCCGTGCTCGCCCCACAGCCGCGTGAGGAGCTCGACCACATCGGCGTCGCCGCCCGCGGGCGGTCGCCAGTCGACGTCGACCACCGGCGCGCCCTGCGCTCGCAGCGCATCGGCGAAGGTCGACAACCCCAGATTGACGGCCGAGACCTCACGCAACACGTTCATGACGCTTCAATGGGGCTGATGGACGAACTCGTCGCGGCGGTCCGCACCGCTCCCGGGCTGCTCGGCAAGCGTGACCTCCAGGTGGTCAAGCGGCTCGGCGTCGACGGCGACGACGCGGCCGCGGTCCCGCACGGCGACGGGTACCTGATCGTGTGCGGCGAGGCGATGTCGCCGCCCTTCCTCAAAGCGGACCCGTTCGGCGCCGGCGCGGCCGCGGTGGTGACCAACGTCTCCGACGTGCGCGCGATGGGCGGCACGCCACTCGCCATCGTCGACATGCTCATCAGTCCCGACGCCGAGCACGCGAACACGGTGCTCGACGGCATGACGTGGGCGTCGGGGAAGCTCGGCGTGCCGATCGTCGGCGGGCACCTGACGCTCGGCCACGAGCCGGCGCTGTCCGCTTCCTGCACCGGCTTTGCCAAGCGGCCGTTGCGAGCCAGCAACGCGCAGCCGGGCGACACGCTCGTCGCCGCGTTCGCCACCGACGGCCGCTGGATGAGCGAGACGCAGCCGTTCTGGACGTCGCTCCACGACCGCGCCGACGACCTGCTCCGGACCGACGGCGACGCGCTGGTCGAGATCGCCGAAGCCGGGCTTGCCCATGCGGCGCGTGATGTGTCGATGCCCGGCATCGCCGGCTCGCTGCTGCAGATGATCGAGGGCGCCGGATGCGGAGCGAATCTGAACGTCGAGGCCATCCCGCGGCCGGACGGCGCGCCGATCGAGCGCTGGCTGATGGTGTTCCCGAGCTTCGGGTTCCTGCTCGCCACACGGCGACCCGCCGATGTGCTCGACGTGTTCGCGCGCCGCGGCCTCGCGGCGGCGGTCTGCGGCAGCTTCGACGACACGCGAGTGCTGCGGCTCAATGAGCTCCCGGCCTGGGACCTCAACGAGACGCCGCTCACAGGGCTATCGCCATCGGCTGGTGCATGACGCCGCGGTACATCGCCGGCTCACCGTCCCGCTCCCAGCCGAGCCGCTCGAAGAACCGCACGTTCGCCACCTGCACTTGCGCGACCATCCGCGTTCCGCCGCGCTCGCCCGCGGTCCGGACGGCAAAGTTGACGAGCTCGGCCCCGGCCCGGTGACCAGGGAGCACCGCCAGCCGGTCGCCCTTCCAGACCGAACCCGAGAGCGGGTAGAGCCGCACGGCGCCGATCACGACACCGTCGAGGACGGCGACGGCGTGGAGGGCGTCCTCATCGAACGCGTCGCGGTCGTCTTCGAACAGCCGCTGCTGCTCGACGAACACCGCCCGGCGCACGGCGAAGTGTCCCTCGAGCTCGGCGGCCGAAGCCGCGAGGCGGGGCCTAGCGACGCGCGCCGGCGAGAACGTCGAGGACATCGTCGCCTTCTTCGCGCCGGAGCACCCGCTCCCACGCCGACAGCCCCGAGCACGCCTGGCAGCGCGCGCACCCGGCCTTCGCGTCCATGTGGTCGAAGCCGGCGTCCGCGAGCATCGCCGACACCTCGGCGTAGATCCGCGCGACATAGTCCGGCGGCGGCGGAGGCACGTCGGCCATCAGCGTCCCCGGAACCGGCCGCAGCGGCACCACGAACGGATAGACGCCCATCGCGATCGCGCGCCGGCAGCCTTCGACGATCAGTTCCTCGCGCTCGCCCATCCCGAGCAGTACGTACGTCGTCACCGACCCGGGCCCGAACACGTCGACGGCGGCTTCCCACGTCCGGAAGTAGCCCTCGATGCCGCACTGCGCCTTGCCCGGCGCGACCCGGGCGAGGACCTCGGGGTCGAACGTTTCGGCGTGGATGCCGACCGCGTCGACGCCGGCCCGAGCCACCTCCTCGAGCACCCGGAGATCGTCCGGCGGCTCGAACTGGACCTGGATCGGCAGCCCGCACGCCTCCTTGATCGCGTGCGCGCAGCGCGAGATGTAGATCGCGCCGCGGTCGCGCCGGTTCAGCGACCCCGTGGTCAGCGTGACGTCGACCGCGTGGTCGTAGTCGCGCGCCGCGGTGCACACCTCGGCCAGCATCGCGGGCGTCTTCACCGACACCGTCTGCTCGCCGCGCGTCAGCTCGATCCCGCAGAACCCGCACTGCTCCGGCGTGTCCCAGTAGATGCACTTCTGCACGACCGTGGACGCGATCGAGTCCAGGTGCAGGAGCGCGATCTTCCAGTACGGGACCCCGTCCGCGGTCTCCATGTCGTAGATCTTCGGCCGCGGCGGCAGCGTCACCGGGCACACCACCTCGCCGTCGCGGTACAGCGTCGCGCGGCGTCCGGCCACCTTGATCACGTACGGGGACGCGTCCACGAACGCCGCGTGCGACGGCACCGTCAAAGGCAGCCCGCGCACCCACAGGAACATCGCGTCCGACGGGCCGGCGCCGCCGCGGCGGCCAGGCATCATGCCCGCCGTCTCGTCCACGACGCGAACGCCGAGCGACTGCAACTCGACCAGCAGCTGCCGGTCGTCCAACGCCAACGGCTCAGGCATGGTTGCCGTAGACCTCTTCGTAATTGCGCCAGAACACGCGGTCTTTGAGCTCCTGCGAGATGTTCCGGACGCCGTTGAGCTTCCAGTACTCGCTGTCGAAGTCCGACCACGGCTCGTCGGAGCCGAAGAACACGCGGTCGCCGCCGATGCCCTGCTTCTCGATCTCGGTCAGCAGCCACCGGGCGCCGAACCCGACCGCCCACGACGTGTCGGTGTAGACCTTGTAGCCCTCGCGCACCCACTGCAGGAACTTGGGCACGAGCTTGATGTGGCCCGACACCCCGCCGCCGAAGTGCACGAGGTAGATCTTGCACCGCTTGCCGTACTTCTCGACCAGCGGGATGAAGTTGTTGATGTCCGAGTTCCCGCCCGGCGACGTGTGGAAGTGGAACATCAGGTCGTGCTTCTCGCAGACGTCGAAGCACTCGTTGGCGATCGCGGCCGTCTCCTCGTCCCACGAGTTGGGATCGGGGTTCCCGCCGAGCAGGAACGTCGTCTTCAACGCGACCGCGCGCGTCTCGCTCGCCAGCTTCAGCGCCTTCCGCGTCATCTCCGCGTTGCGCGGCAGGAACGACACCCAGATCGCCGCCAGGATGCGATCCGACGTCGTCGCCGCGTCCATCACGACGTCGTTGAGATCGAACGACAGCTCGTGCACCGGCACGCCGTAGTTGGACATCACCAGGGCGCGCTCGACCTTGAACTCGTCCATGTGGTTCTTCAGGAACGACTTCGTGTCCGGGTAGTCGTAGACGATCGGCTTGACCGGATGCTCGAGGTCGTAGTACTTCCACGGCGGGATCTCGCCGATGTGGCAGTGCGCGTCGATGATCTTCTTCGGGTGCGTAGCCACGTGCTCAGCTCCTCCCGAACTGGGATCGCGCCTGCTCGATGCGCGCCTCCCATTCCTCGCGGGTGTCGAAGGCCTGCTCCGGCATCGCCGGCGGCTTGTCGAGCAGCCACGCGCCATCGCGTGGATCGAGTTGCACGACCTCCAGGGTGAACTTCGGACGCGACGCGTCGAGCGGCAGCTCGGACGCCGCGTGCAGCGCGCGGCCGCTGGCCACGTGCATCTCGAGCCGGTGGGAGCCGAGCGGCGTCACGTCCTCGAACAGGACGACCCACTCGGCTCCTTCGATGCGAGCGCGCTCGAGCCGTTCAGCCGCGATCGCCTTGCCCTGTTCGCGCGTGATCTCGCGATGGCGGTGGCAGAACGCGGCGTCGCGGATCGACGACTGATCCATCAGCGCCAGCATCGGCGGTGCGGACCGCGAAACGACGGCGCGGACGAGGTCGCGACGCTCGTGCCAGGCGGCGACGAGGTCGTCCTCGGTGTGCACGTCGTTCAGCTCTTCGGCGACCGCTCGGACGACGCCGATGTACTGCTGGTAGAGCTCGGCGTTGACCATCACGGACGGGTAGACGCGCGCTTCCGCGCGCCGCCACGCCGCGATCGCCTCATCGCGGTCCATCACGAGCATCGGCTCAGACGGTCCAGGTGTTCAGCTGGAAGGCACGCTCGCGCCAGGCCGTCAAAGCCGAGTCGAGCACGTCCAGCGGGTGGAAGGGCTTGACGCCCTCCATCAGCAGGTTCTCGGGGAACCCGTACAGCGCGCCCGACGCGAATCGACACGCGTAGACGGTGCCGCCCTCGTCCAGGAACGTGCGCAGCTGGTTGTTGATCGCCATGTGGCCCGGGAAGGCCTCATCGCCGACCTTCGGGAAGCCGCGTGAACCGCTCGCCATCAGCACGCCGGGCCCGTACAGGACCAGGTGAGTCTTGAAGCCCTTGCGCAGCACGCGCGTGGTGGTGAGGAGATTGACCAGCCCGACGGAGCCCTCGTAGGGCACCGTGTGCATGAACGTGTAGGCGCTCTCCCCAGGCTCCGCCTTTACGTCCGGAAACACCTTCTCTGCCGTGTCGAAGAGCTCGGTGCCCTTCTCCGGCAGTTGGATGCTGTCCGACTTCGCCACTGCGTCCTCCTTCAGTCGCGTTCGACCGTATCTCGGATCGTGGACGAAGCGTATACCATAGGAAACGTGCCGCGAACTGAGACCACCGTGATCCTCCCAGACATCGAGCGGACCGTCTCGGCCCTTGGGGCCAAAGTCGCTGCCGCGCGGGCCGAACGCGGCTGGTCGCTGGCCCAGCTCGCGCAGCGCGCGGGCATCTCGCCGGCCGCCGTGCACAAGATCGAGAAGAGCGGCATGACGCCGACGATCGCCAGCCTGATGAAGATCGCGGCGGCGCTCGGCAAGAGCGTCTCCTTCTTTGTGGACGAACCAAGCACACCGGACGTGAACGTGGTTCGCGCCGACGATCGTGCCGCCGTGTTCACGTCCAAGTCGGGGCTGGACCTGCGCAACATCTCGGGCCGCTACGGGCCGTTCCAGATCGCCGGCGCGGAGGCGGTGGCTGAGCCGTACGCGGACTCGGGGCCGACGCCGATGAACCATCCCGGCGAGGAACTGGTGATCGTCACCGAGGGCGAGATGGTGTTCACCGTCGACGGTGAGCGCCACGAACTCGGCCCCGGTGACTCCATTCACTTTCGGACACGGCTTCCACACTCGTGGGCAAATCCTTCGGATAAACCGGCGCGGGCGATCTGGCTCGTGGTGCGCTCCTCGTAGCCATGCGGATCGTCGTCGCGGTCGGAGGCAATGCGCTGATCCAGGCCGGGCAGGCGGGGACGTGGGACGAACAACTGGAGAACGTGCGCGAGATCGTGCGCGCCGTGCTCGACCTGCGCCAGTTGGGTCACGACGTCGTGCTCACCCACGGCAACGGCCCGCACGTCGGCTCGCTGCTGCTCCAGAACAAGGCCGGTGAGGCCGAGGCCGAGCCGCTTCCGCTGGACGCGCTGATCGCGATGACCCAGGGCTGGATCGGCTACTTGCTCGAATCGAGTTTCGCCGAGCTGGATGCATCCGTTCCGACCGCGGTGCTCCTGACCCGCGTGATGGTGGACCCGGAGTCCGGCGTGCCGGACAAACCGGTCGGCCCGTTCTACGACGAGGCGGAGGCGAAGCGCCGCGCCGAGGCGTTCGGCTGGGACGTGGCGCCCGATGCCGGCCGCGGGTGGCGACGAGTGGTGCTCTCGCCGCACCCGGAGCAGGTGCTCGGCGAGCACCACGTGCGCGCGCTGCTCGAGCAGGGCTCGGTCGTGATCGCGTGCGGCGGCGGCGGGATTCCCGTCGCGCGCCAGGGCGAGAAAGTGGTCGGCGTCTCGGGCGTGATCGACAAGGACCGCTGCTCGGCGCGGCTCGCGATCGACATCGAGGCCGACGTGCTCGTCCTGCTGACCGGCGTGCCGCGGGTGGCGATCGACTTCGGCACGCGGTGGGAGCGTGAGCTGGCGACGATCACGGTGGACGAGGCGATGCGCGGGCTCGAGGAGGGCGACTTCCCGGCCGGCAGCATGGGGCCGAAGATCGAGTCCGCGGAGCGGTTCGTGACCGAGTCCGGCGGCCGCGCGCTGATCACGTCCGCCGATCATCTGCTCGCCGCCGTGAAGGGCGAGGACGGAACCTGGCTGGTGCCGGCATGAACGTTCGCGTCATCAAGAACCGCTACGTGGACAGCGTGCGGCTGATGAAGGTCGCGCAGCTCGTGCGCGCCTACGACGGCGTGACCCGTGCCGACGTCGTGATGGGGACGGCCGCGAACCTGTCGGCCCTCGGCGCGGATGTCGACGCGTCGCCGACCGACGTGGTGATCGCCGTCGATGGTGGGGGAAACGGCGCGCTGGACGCGGCCGAGGCGGAGCTGGCGGCCCCGCCGGAGGGCGGCCCGGTCGAGATCGAGCCGCCGCGCTCGCTGCTGCGGACCGACGCGAACGTCGCGCTGATCTCGGTGCCGGGCGAGTACGCGACCCTCGAGGCGCACCGCGCGCTGACCGCCGGCATGCACGTGTTCCTGTTCTCGGACCACGTCTCGGTGCACGACGAGATCGCGCTCAAGAAGCGCGGCGCCGAGCGCGGGCTGCTGGTCATGGGCCCGGAGTGCGGCACCGCGATGCTGGGCGGCGTCGGCCTGGGCTTCATGAACGTGGTCAAGCCCGGCCCGGTCGGGATCGTGGCCGCCGCCGGGACCGGCGCCCAGGAGGTGGCGATCCTGCTCGATCGCGCGGGCGTCGGCGTGTCGCAGATCATCGGCGTCGGCGGTCGCGACCTGTCGGCGGACGTCGGCGGGATCATGTTCGGCCAGGCGATGCGGATGCTGGCCGACGACGACGAGACCGAGACGCTGCTGCTCGTCTCGAAGCCGCCGTCGCCCGACGCCGTCCAGAAGCTCGGCGAGATCGACGTCGCCGGCAAGCGCGTGGTGGCCGCGTTCGTCGGCTGGGATGGGGCGGCCGCGCCGTTCGAGATCCACCCGACGCTCGAGGCCGGGGCGTTCGCGGCGGCGGAGAGCACACCGCCGGAGTTCGAAGAGCGTGCCGAAGGCCGCGTCCTCGGGCTGTTCTCGGGCGGCTCGCTCGCGTACGAGGCGATCACGATCCTCGGCTCCGGCGCCGAGATCCACGACCTCGGCGAGGAGGAGTACACGCAGGGCCGGCCGCACCCGATGGTCGATCTCGAGGTCCGCAAGCAGATGCTCCGCGAGGCGGACGCCGACTGCATCCTGCTGGACGTCGTCCTCGGCCACGGCTCGCATCCCGACCCCGCGGGCGAGCTCGCCCCGGTCCTGAACGAGATCGACGCTCAGGTGATCGCGCACGTGTGCGGCACCCCGGACGACCCGCAGGACGCGCGCCGCCAGGAGGCGACCCTGCGCGAGGCCGGAGTGATCGTCGCGCCCACCAACGCCGCGGCGGCGCGGGTGGTCGCATGAGGGTCGCGATGCTCACCTACAGCGTGAAGCCGCGCGGTGGGGTCGTGCACGCGGTTGAGGTGTCCGAGGCGCTGCAACGGCGCGGCCACGACGTCGAGCTGTTCGCGCTCGCCCGCGAAGGGGAGACGCTGTACCGGCCGACCCGCGTGCCGCTGAACCTCGTCCGCCACGTGCCGATCGACGCCCCGTTCGACGAGCGCATCCTCGCGATGCTGCAGACCTACGCCGAGGGGCTGAACCTCGACGGCTTCGACATCGTCCACACCCAGGACTGCCTGTCGGCCAACGCCGCACTCGCGCTCCGCGACGCGGGCCAGATCGACCACGTGCTGCGCACGGTCCACCACGTCGACGACTTCACGTCGCCGTCGCTGATCGAGTGCCAGGACCGTTCGATCCTCGAGCCCGATCACGTCGTCTGCGTGTCAGAGCCGTGGGTGGAGCGCCTGCGCAACGACTACGGCGTGACCGCCGGCCTCGTCTCCAACGGCGTCGACCCGCGCCGGTTCCGGCCGCCGCGCGACCGGGCGGAACGAGCGTTGGCCCGTAAGCTCGCGGGAGTCGAGGGGTTCGTGGTGCTCACGGTCGGCGGCGTCGAGCCGCGCAAGGGCTCGATCACGCTGCTCGAGGGCTTCGCCCAGCTGCGCGAGACCGTGCCGGACGCGCTGCTCGTGATCGCCGGCGGCACGACGCTGTTCGACTACCGGGCCGAGCTCGAGCGGTTCGCCGAGCGGGCCGACGAGCTCGGCGTGACCGAGCACGTGTGGCGTCTGGGCGCGCTCGAGTCCGAGGAGCTCGAGCGGCTCTTCCGCGCGGCTGACGTGTTCGCGTTCCCGTCGGTCAAGGAAGGGTTCGGGCTCGCCGCGCTGGAGGCGATCGCCGCCGGGCTGCCGCTCGTCGCGACCGAGCTCGATGTCTTCCGAGGCTTCCTCACCGACGGCGAGTCCGCGCTGCTCACGCCGGTCGGCGATCCCGACGCGCTCTCGAGCGCGCTCGCGCGCGTCAGGCACGAAAAGGCGCTGCGCACGCGGCTGCGCGCCGGCGGCCGCGCCGTGGTCGCCAAGCACACCTGGGACGTCTCGGCCGAGCTGCACGAGCGCATCTACGAGCGCATCGAGGTCGCACGATGGAGGTGACCGCGACGTTCCACGGCGGCTTCTCCGCGACGGTCACGGCGCGTGACCACACGGTGCAAGTGGATGAGCCGGAGACCGCCGGCGGCAACGACGACGGCTTCATGCCGACCGAGCTTCTCTTCGGCGGCCTCGCGAGCTGCTTCGCCCTCGCGCTCGGGCACGCCGCCCGCAAGCGCGACGTGGATCTCCCGAACCTGCGCGTGACCGTCAGCGCGCACCGGCCCGGCACCGAGTTGCGCTATGACCGCGTGGTGGTCAGCGCTTCGGCCGACGTCGAGCACGAGATCCTCGCCGACTTCGTCGACAAGGCCAAGCGATTCTGCTGGGTGTCCAACACCTTCGCGTCCCCACCCGAGATCGAATACACAGCCACGGAGGTGGTCTGAAAATGAGCGAGCGATTGATCGTGATCGGCGGCGGGGGCGCCGGAACCGCCGCCGCCACCATCGCCAAGCGCCTGAACCCGGACATGACGGTGACGCTGTTCACGGAGTTCCCGGACATCGCGTACTCGCCGTGCGGGATCCCGTTCGTGCACGGCCGCGAGATCGACAAGTTCGAGTCGCTGTTCCTGAGCACCGTCGAGCGCTACGTCGAGGACGGCCTCGACATGCGGATGGAGACGACGGTCACCGACATCGACCTCGACCGCCGTACGGTCACCGCGCGTAACACGCACGAGGGCTTCGACAAGTTGATCGTGTGCACCGGGTTCGTGTGGGAGAAGCCCGGCGTGCCCGGCGACAACCTGCCCGGGCTGCACTACGTCAAGGACATCCGGGCCGCGATGGAGTTCGACAAGGAACTCGACGACATGAAGCGGATCGCGGTGATCGGCGCCGGCCCGCTGGGCGTCGAGATGGCCGGTGCCCTCGGCCACCGCGGCCTCCAGGTCGACTTCATCGACGAGGGCCCGTGGGTGCTTTCGGAAGTGCTCGACGCCGACGTCGCCGAGCCCGTTCACGAGTCGCTCGAGAAGCGCGGAGTGACGCTGCGGCTCGGCACGCGCGTCGAGGGCTTCACCGGCACCGATCGCGTCACGGCGGTGCAGACGTCCAACGGCGAGTTTCCGTGCGACGCCGTGGTCGTGTGCCTGCACAAGCTGCCGAGCGCGCACCTCGGTGCGGCCGCCGGACTCGAACTCGGGACGACCGGCGGGATCAAGGTCGACGAGCGGATGCGGACGTCGAAGGACGGCGTGTGGGCCGCGGGCGACGTCGTCGAGGTGCCGCACGGCCTCTCGATGATTCCGATCCGCGGCCTCACCGGCAGCCACGCGTACGCGCAGGGCCGGACCGCGGCGTTCAACGCCGCCGGCCGCGACCTCGTGTACGACCCGGTGTGGGTGCCGTGGGGGATGGTCGCCGGCGACTACACGATCGGCGGCTTCTCGCTCGGCGAGACACTGGCCACCGCGATGGGCGTCCCGTACGTGCTCGCGAAGGGCGTCGGCGTGTCCCGCGCGCGTTACTTCCCGGGCGCGACGCGCACGCACGTGAAGCTGCTCGCCGAGCCGGACACGCTGAAGATCATCGGCGGTCAGATCCACGGCGGCGAGGGCGTCAAGGAGCGCTCGGACTTCCTCGCGTTCGCGGCCAAGCGCGGCGCGACGCTCGAGGATCTGGCGTGGATGGAGAACATCTACTCGCCCCCGATCGGCGCGCTGTTTGAGCCGATCGCGATCGCGGCCCAGAACGGCCTGGCGGCGCTCCGGGAACGGACGCCGGTCACGGCATGATCGGCGAGCTCAAGCGGCGGTTGCGCGAGCAGTCCGAGCGCTATCTGCTCCTCGACGCCGCCAAGCGGCTCGGCAAGGGCGCGCCGTCGACGGTCAAGGCCTACGCCGGGTCCGAAGGCCGCTTCTGGCGGCTGTTCTTCGTCCCGCTCTACCGGCGCGTGCCGTGGGGGACAAAGCGGCGCGCGATGGACTCGCTGAAGATGACCGCGTCGGGCTGGACGCCGCCCAAGCGCGAACCCGGTCAGCCGTGGAGGCCGCCGAAGCCATGAGACCACCCGTCCCGCCGTTCACCGAGGAGACCGCGCGCCAGAAGGTGCAGGCCGCCGAGGACGCGTGGAACACGCGCGATCCGGACAAGGTCGCGGCCGCCTACAGCGAGGACTCGCAGTGGCGCAACCGCGACGAGTTCTTCTCGGGTCGCGAGGCGATCGCGGAGTTCCTGCGCCGCAAGTGGGCGCGCGAGCGCGAGTACGCGCTGCGCAAGGACCTATGGGCGTTCACTGGCAATCGGATCGCGGTGCGCTTCCAGTACGAGAGCTGCGACGAGTCCGGCCAGTGGTGGCGCAGCTACGGCAACGAGCAGTGGGAGTTCGACGACGAGGGCTACATGCGCCGGCGCGAGGCGTCGATCAACGACGTCGCGATCGACGAGTCCGAGCGCAGAATCCTCGGGCCGCGCCCGGAGTCCGAGCGCGGCCAGTCGATCCCTCAGCGGTAGCCGTAGTTCTTCAAGTCGCGCAGCAACCGCCGCTTGAAGGCGGACGTCACGACGCGGCGCGCGACCAGGCGGTCGAGCTCGCGCAGGCCGACTCGGCTGCGCCGCAGCAGGTACTGGTCGGCGACGTAGGCCGAGACGACGCCGCCGGCGTCCGGGTCGCGGCGGACCAACTTGGCGATCTCGCGCTTCGCGGTGGAAGCGTTGCGCCGGATCACCGCCGGGAAGGAGAACGTGATGTCGACCAGCACCGGGGAGCCGTCCTGGCGCAGGAAGCGATAGATCGCGGGCGGCGGGAAGGGCGCTGCGAACCGCTCGAAGCGCGTGTCGAGCGAGACGATCTCCGGCCGGCCGTCGCGATCGAGGTCGTCGAGATTGAAGCCGGCCGAACGCCAGTCGGTGACGGTCTCGTCGTAGCCGCCGCTCCAGTAGCTGTAGATGCCCGACACCGTGCAGCAGCCCTGGCCGCCGGTGAACGCGACCACGAGGACCTCGCGCTCGCCATCGCCGTCGAAGTCGACGATCCGGACGTCGTCGGCGCCCTGCAGCACGCAGCCGTCGCACACGACGTTCGGGATCGGCGCCGCGAACATCTCGACGCCCTCGCGCACGATCGTCAGATGTCCCTCGCTGGTCAGCGTCGCCGTGACCGGGCCGGACGTCACGCTCTGGCTCTGGGCGTTCGCGGTGGCGGGCGCGATCGCCGCAACGGCCAGCGCCGCGGCGATCAGCTTCAGAGGGCCCATGCGCCGGTGTCGCCGTAGCCGGCGTCCGTGATGTACTCGAACGACTCGAGCTTGGCCTTCTTGGGCATCTCGAACGCGATGCAGACGTTCTTGCTCTTGCCCTGCTTGAGCTTGACCGTCGGGTTCTTGCACGGGTTCTTCCCGCCGAGCGGGATCAGCGAGGCCTGCTCGCCGGTGCCGCCGCCGACCAGCTTCAGGGTGCCGTTGGGGAGCGGATCGTCGTAGAGCTGTTCGCCCTCGTTGGTGAACCGCAGCATGACGCCCATCAGCTTGTTCTTGGACGAGATCTTGAAGCCCTTGATCGGGCCCTTGGTGCCCTTCAGCGTGACCTTCACCTTCGTCCGCGTGAAGTCGTTCACATCAGGGTTCAGGCCGGAGCCCTGGAGCGTGAGGGCCTCGCCCTTGGCGCCCTTGATCGTCGTCACCGGCTCGCGCGTTGGGGCCGCGGTGGGTTCGGTGTTGGCGCGGGCGGGGGAGCCGGAGTCGGTGGTGGTGGAGCCGCAGCCGGCGAGCAGGGCGAGCAGGGCCAGCGCCGCGGCGATCTTGGTCGAGGTCATGGCGACGATTGTCTGGTCGCCGGTGACGTGAGGGCAATAGGGAGGGGCTCCCTATCTTTGCTGAGGGCTCCCTAGGTTGCGCGCCGGTTGACGATCAGCTCGAAGGCGTCCGCGACGTGCCATTCGAGCGACAGCATCACGGCGTGGCCGCGTGCGTCGTAGTCGGTCTGGTCGATGTGCAGCAGCGGCGCGCCGCGCTTGACCTCCAGCAGCTTGGCGAGCTTCGTGTCCGCGAGCGTCGGCAGCAGTTCGGCGGTGGCGCGCACGACCTCGTGGCCGATCGAGTGCAGGACCGCGTACAGCGAGCCGTCGAACGCCTCGTCCGGCGACGTCGCGCAGCGGCGCGGCGGCGATCCGGTCGCGTGAGTAGATCACCGGGCGGCCGTCGGCGAGGCGGACGCGCTCGAGTTCGAGGACCTGCTCGGCTTCGAGCACCTCGCGCTCGCGGTCGTCCGGCGCCCGCACGGTCTTGGTGATCACGGTCACGCTCGGCTCGTGGCCGGCCTCGCGGATCATCTCGGTGTAGGAGACGGTGGAGTCGAGCGCGTGGCGGCTGCGCGGCGCCTTGGTCACGTAGGTGCCGGAGCCGTGGCGGCGCGCCAGGTAGCCGGCCTCCATCAGCCCGAGCACGGCCTCGCGGACGGTCGCGCGGCTGACGCCGAAGCGCTCGCCGATCTCGTTCTCGTTCGGGAGCTTGGCGCCCGGCTGCGAGCCTGCCGGACATGAGGTCCTCGAGCAGGCCCTGGCGGACCTGGTCGACGAGCGATAGCCGCGCTTGACCGTGCTCATGCGGCGAGCACCGCCTCGACCTGGGCGGGGACGGACGGAGCGCCGGGGAACAGCGCCGTCGAAGATCGCGCTGCCGATCGTGAAGCCCCAGGCGCCGGCGGCCTCGAGCGCGGCGATCTGCTCCAGGCTGCGGACCGAGCCGGCGGCGATCACTGGGCCTTCGGCGGCCTCGCGACGGCGCGGGTGAGCGCGATCGGGTCCTCGGTGGCGTGGCGATACGCGAGCAGATCGACGCCGTGGACGCCGGCCAGCGCGGTCAGCTCGGCGGCGTGCGCGGCGATCGCTTCGATCGAGCCGCTGAGCACGCTCGGATGGCCGTCGACCGTCCCGGCGAACGGGCAGTAGCGCACGCCTTCGAGGATCTCGACGCCGTCTTGGGGATGGGTGCCGCCGAGTACCCAGTCGACGCCGATCTCGCGCGCCGCGCGCAGCGAGCGCAGCTCGTCCTCACGGCTGACCGACACGACCTCCAGCATGACCTCCAGCCCGGCCTCGTGCGCCGCGTCGGCGACCTCGCGCAGCACCGCCGGCGGCGGTCCGACGTCCTTGAAGCCGACGTAGCGCAGGCCGGTCCCGCTGACGCCGCGCAGCACCGCGGCGGCGTCGCCGATCGTCACGTCGTCGCGCGTGAGCATGAAGACGAACTCGATCACAGCCCCGCTCCCAGCCGGGCGGCGCCGACCAGCAGGGCGTCGACGTCTCCCGGCTCCCAGATGCCCATGAAGAACGCGAGGTCGGCGACCGTGAAGCGGTCGCGCATCAGGTGGCCATTGGCCAGCGCCCAGCGGGCGGTCGTGTCGCGCACCTCGAGTTGGGTCAGCCGCACCGGTGCGCGGGCCGCGCGCAGCGCGGCGACCAGCCGTTCCGGCGACGCGAGCAGGTCGTCGAACTCGGCGTCCGGCCAGCGCTCCCACAATGTCGTCGACCTCGTCGCGCGCGGCATGCCAGCGCTCGAGCTTGACCGAGTAGCCGCGCCAGCACTCGTCGGCGGCGCGGCCGGACGGGTCGAGCGCGGCGAATGCGGCGCGCACGCGCGGCTCCATCTCGGCGGCGGTCGGGAAGCGCAACGCCCGCAACCCGCCGGCGTTCGCGACCGTCCGCACGCGCGCCCACAGCATCGCGGCCAGGACCGAGAGCGAGCCGACCGCCGCGCCGTGGAGCGGCCTGGCGCCGGCCATCTCCAGCAGGTGGCTGACCGTGTGCTCGAACCCCGAGCACGGCGCGGTCCGCCCGGCGAGACCCATCGAGAGCCCGCTGAGGACGAGCGCCTCGCACAGGCGCTCGAGCGCGTCGGGCTCGCCGCGGTGGATCGCGTCGGCGTGCTCGAGCACCGCATCGACGTGGTCGCGGGCCAGCGTGACGGCGAACGCGTCGATAGCCGTCGTCCTGGCCGACCAGCTGGGCCAGCCGCCAATCGGCGGGCGCGGTGTAGGTGGCGAGCAGGTCGCCGAGCCCGGCGCGGTTGAGCTCGACCGGGGCGTGCGCGATCACGTCGAGGTCGATCAACAGCCGGTCCGGCCAGCGCGTGGGCGTGGTGCGCTTGACGCCGTCGACGAGCAGCACCGACTGATCGTCGGAGAACCCGTTGACGCTCGCAGCGGTCTGCACGACGACGTTGGGGAGGTCAAGCCGCGCGCTGACCGCCTTGCCGATGTCGGCGATCGTGCCGGAGCCGACGCTGAGCACGACGGCGGCGCCCTCGCTCGCGGCCGTGGCGCGCGCGAGCGTCGCCTCGTCGGCGACGACGCGGCCGGGGAGCGTCACGCGGCGCAGGTGCTTGACGGCGAGCGTGCTCTTGACCTCGCCGTTCGGTCCCGCCATCTCGACCTCGTCGGCGATCAGCGCGACCGGGCCCGGAGCGCGGCGGACTTCCTCGACGGCGTCGGCCACGCGGTCGAGCACACCGGTTCCGAGCAGCAGGCCGCCGAGCCCGACGTCGGTGGGCAGCGTGAGGCTCATCAGGCCTCGCTCCGGAGCACGGCGCCGGTCAGCCCGACCGCGTCGCGTCGCAGCCTCGGACCGGCGGTGGGGTGCTGCGCGGCGGCGGAGGACAAAAACCTAGGGTTGACGAATCGGTCCAAAGATGTCTAACGTCTGACGACTTCAGTGTCAAGACGACAACCACCAGAGCGCAAGATGCGGACACTACAACTCGTCGGATCTCCCCCCGCTCGATCGGACTTGATTGAGCGCGCCGCCGAGCTTGGAGCCCTCCAGACCGCGGTTCATGACGGCGGTGTCGTGGTCGTCGAGGCGGCGGCCGGACTCGGCAAGACGGCACTGCTCGACCGGGCTGCGTCACTCGCGGTTGACGCCGGCTATCTCGTGCGGCGCGCCGCTCCGGCACCGCTGGAGTGCCATTTTTCGTCCGGCGTGTTGCGGGCGCTGCTCGAGGCGCCCCTGGGCGCGCGCCTGGATGACGCCGGCGCGGACTCGACCCAGTTCGCGCATGAGGTGTTGTGGTTGTGCTCGAAGCTGGCGGCCGAGCAGCCGCTGGCGCTGATCGTCGACGACGCGCAGTGGGCCGATCAGCTGTCGCTCGAGGTGCTGGCGTACCTGGCGCGGCGGGTCGAGGACCTGCCGCTGCTGATCGTCCTGGCGACGCGCGAGGCCGACCCGCAGCTGAGCCTGTTGGGCAGCGTCACCGTCCTGCATCCCGCTCCGCTGACGCTGCGCGGCACCGCGCAACTGGTCGGGCGCGCCGACATCGCCGCCGAGTGTCACCGGGCGACGGCCGGCAACCCGTGGCTGCTGGCCGAGCTCGGCGCGGACGCGATCGCGGCCGACGTGGCGGTCTCGCCGTCAGCACGCTCCGTGGTGCGCCGGCGCCTGGCGGAGCTCTCGCCGCGCGACCGCGGCGTGGCCGAGGCGCTGGCCGTAATCGGCGATGCGGCCCCGCACGTCGCCGCCGCGGTCGCCGGCGTGCCGGTCGGCGAGCTCGGGCCGGCGCGGGACGCGCTGCAGGTCGCGGGCCTGCTCGATCCGGGCGGGAAGCGGTTCGCGCACGCGCTGATCGCGGCCGCGATCACCGAAGAGCTGACGCCGACCCAGCGCGAGCGCTTGCACCGCGAGGCGGCGCGCGCGCTGATGGCGGTGGGCGCCGACGCACGGCTGGTCGCCTCGCATCTGCTCGAGTGCAGCCCGCACAGCGACCCCGAGGTCAGCGAGTACCTGCGCGCCGCCGCCGAGAGCGCCATCGCGGCCGGGTTGCCGCGGGCTGCCGCCTGTTACCTCGAGCGGGCGCTCGAGGAGCGGGCGCCGGGCGACGATCGCGGGAAGATGTGCGCCCAGCTCGGCACCGTGGCGTTCGACGCCGGGCTACCGGACTCCCGGCGGCTCCTGCACGACGCGCTGCCCGAGGTGCGCGACCGCGACGACCGCGTCGACGTGCTCACGCGGCTCGCCTCGTTGAACCTGGTGCAGCCCGGCGACGGCGAGCTGATCGGGCTGTTTGACGCCGAGTTGGCGGGCGAGGGTGATCCCGACGTGCGGTTGGCGATCGAGGCCGCCCAGCTGGATGCGTTGTTGACCGTGCCCGAGCGGCATGCCGAGCGCGCGCGCCTGGTCGCGGCGATCGACGTGTCCCGCGCGGCCGATCCGGTGCTCCAGCGTGTCGTGCTCGCGCATCGCGCGTGGGTTGGCATCGAGCTCGGCACGGCCGGCGCCGCGACCGGCGCGACGCTGGCGCTGGAGGCGCTGGAAGGCGGGCTGTTGCTGGCGGACGCGCACCGCCGGCGGGCGTACGCGATCTGCGCGCGCGTGCTGATGGCGGCCGATCATCCCGAGGCCGGGGCCGTGATCCTCGCCCTGCGCGACGAAGCGGTGCGGCGCGGGTCGCTGCGGCTGCGGGTCGCGGCCGCCTGGTACGCGGCCGAGCACGCGCTGCGCGTCGGCCGCGTGGGCGATGCCGAGAGCTCCGCCCGGTTCGCGCTCGAGCTCGTCGACGAGGGGCTCAACACGTTCACCGGCGGTGCCATCGAGGTCCTGGTCCGCGCGCTCGCTGAACGCGGCGCGTTCGACGAGGCGCACGAGCTGCTGCGGTCCTTCGGGCTGGACGGGTCGTTGGGCATGCTGCCCTGGCAGATCAGCGTCCGCCACGCCCGCGCGCGGCTGGCGCTTGCCGAAGGGGACTACGAGCTCGCACACGCCGAAGCGGTCAAGACCGGCGCGCTGCGCGCGGCCCAGGGCCGCCCGAACCCCTCGCTGGCCCCGTGGCGCGCGACCGCGGCGCTGGCCCTCGCCCACCTCGGCCGCCGCGACGAGGCAGCCAGCGTGGCCGAGGCCGAACTTGCCTTGGCGATGCGATTCGGCGCACCGCTGCCGATCGCCGGCGCGTTCCATGCCCGCGCCGTCGCCGAACCCGACCCCGCCGCGCGCGTCTCGCTCTGCGAGCGCGCGCTGGCGGCGGTCGCCTCGATGCCGGGAAGCCTCGAGTCCGTGCGGGCGCGGTTGGAGCTCGGCAACGCGCTCGCGTACCTCGGCCACCGGGTCGAAGCGCGTGACGCGCTGCGTCCGGCGCTGGCCGACGCGGACGAGGCGGGCGCGGTGCTCTTGGCTGAGCGCGCTCGCCGCGAGCTGGTGGCGACGGGGTTGCGGCCCCGTAACGCCGCTCTGGAGGGGTTGTCCGCCTTGACGCCGCGCCAGCGCCAGATCTGCGAGCTCGCGGCGGTGGGGAAGGGCAATCGGGCTATCGCGCAGGAGCTGTTTTTGAGCGTGAAGACCGTGGAGACGCATCTGGCGGCGGGGTATCGCAAGCTCGGCGTGAGCACTCGCGCGGGGTTGGCTGCCGAGTTGGGGGCAGCGGCGGCCTAGGCGGGCGGCGTGGACCTCACGGATCGGCCTGGTCGCTAGACCCGCGGAACGGCTGGCATCGAGGAGGTGGGTCTTGTTGTTGGTGGCGGCGCGCGTGGCGCGTTGCCGCTCGCCGGAGCCGCGAGAGTCAACTTGTTCGGCCTGAGCCCGAGTAACTCGACTCTCGCGAACGCGCGACTTGCGCGCCGCCGCGGCGGCCGAACCCACCCTCTCTCAATGCTGCAGTTATCGGCGTTCCGCGCTGAGCAATCCGCAGAGCAGAGTCAACGCCGCGTCAGACGACTCCGAGCCTGTCGCCGCCAGCGGACGCCCGGCAAAACGCGCGGCTGACGCGCTGGGCACGAACGAAGCCGGCGTCGCGCGCGGCGCCAGCACGCGCTTCATCCGTGCGCGGACGTTCGCGCCGCGACCGACCGCGATCACGCGCCCGCGCCGCACCGTGTAGGCGGCGCGCCCGCGGACCCGTGTGCCGGAGCCGCTCGCTCGCTGCCCGACTCGCACACCCGCGGCGGACCGGCCGCGCGCCGTGCTGCCGACGAACGCCACGCGCCCGCCGCGGCCGAAGACGGCGACGTCGTTGCCGCCGCCTCGCGCACACCACACCCAATCGCCGTCGCGCGATTGCGGCTGGCCGACGCGACGCAGCGCAGATGACCACGAAGAACCGAGTCGGACCGCAGAACGAGCGCAGCCCGTCCGCACGCCCGAAGCGCGCTCCCACATCTCGAGGTACGCCTCGGCACCGTCCCACAGGTCGTTGCGCAGCGCTTCGCCGCCGAGTCGCCGCAGGTCGGCGAACCAGTCGGCGTACAGCCCGTAGTGCGCGACGCCTTCCGTCGAGTAGTCGAACGTGCGCGATCCCGTGACCTGCCGGTCGAACGTCACGCGGCCGTCCAGGCTCTTGAACGGGTACGTCAACGCTCCCGCGCCGGGCTGTTCGGAGAGGCCGCCGAGGTCGGCGCCGTAGCCCCACCCGAACATGAACGGCGTGGACTTCGGCCGCAGCGCCGTCCACTCGCGTACGTACTGGTCCGCGTTGGAGTGGCCCGGCCACGCCAGCCCGCCGAGCTTCCACAGCCGCGGCCAGTTGCCCGGGTCCATCCAGCCGTGCGGCGAGATGACGCCCGAATACGAGCGGGCCTCGAGGAGCTTCAACGTTGCGTCGACCCCCGCCTGCGACATGTGGTCCGGATTGACGATCATGCGCTTGTCCATCATCCGCGTCACGACGTGCGCGCCGAGGTCGGTCAGCCCGCGTGTGTTGCAGTGCGGCGCCGGCGGATAGACCGGTACCGGCAGCGTCACACCGAGCAGCCCGAACACGGCGGCGGTGGTCGCCGGCGTCGCGGTCGCGATCGTGTTGTCGTGGAGCGGCCCGGTGCACGTCCGCGCGCTCCAGAACGACCCGGCGCTGGCCACGTTGCCGGCGTTGATGACCGTCCCGACCTGTCCGCTGTCGAAGCGGACGCCGGTCAGCGGGTTGTCGAACTTGTTCAGCAGCAGCGCGCTGCGGACGCCGCGCTTGTAGAGGTCGTCGAGTTCGCGGTCGACCTGCGCGCGGTCACACGAGGGAGCGGCCCAGCCGCGACAGCCGAACGGCTCGCTCACCTCGATCTCGAGCACGACCGCCATCCGGCCGGAGTTGATGACCCGCCGCGCCGCGTACGGATCGGTGACGATCTGGAAGAAGCCCCGGCCCGGACCGCCGGCGATCGCATCGGCGTAGCGCTGCAGTTCGCGGATGTCGTCGAGCCCGCGCCGCACCGTCGCCATCTCGTCGCAGTCGGTCGTGCGCACGGCCTGCAGCGAGCACAGCACGCGGTTCTCGTTGACGCTCATGACCATCAGCCGCAACCCGGCCATCCACGCACGCTGCACCCAGCGCCAATACGTCCCCTCGTACGTCAGGTTCGTCGGCTTCCACTCGGTCAGCGCCGGATAGCCGCGCGTGTCGTGCGGATACACGGGCGTCCCATAGTTGAGGAAGTTCTGGAACGGCGCTGCCGACCCCGCCGGCCCCTCGATCGACGCGCAGTCGGGCAGCGCCGCAGCGATTCCATACGGATGCCACGGCCGCCCGCAGTGGAACCGGCCGCCGAAGTACTCGAATGTCATCCAGTGCATGTGGCCGTCGACCAGGCCACCAACCCGTCCGAACGGCGTAGCGCCCCGCGACGGCGTGCCGGACGCGTTCAACCCCGCCTCCGGAAAGACGGCGCACCCCGACGCCTCCTCAAACCGCACCGGCGCGACGCGAACCCGGGACTGCGATGTCATCGAGCCGTCGTCGTCCACGCGCCAGTCGGCGGCCGGGCTGGGAGCGGCGGCGACGCCGGAGGCCGTGACGAACGTCCCGTCGGGCCGCAACAGCAGATACCGCCCGAGCGTCGTCGCCTGCAGCCGGACCTGCTCGGCGCCGGCAAGACCCGCGACCCGGTAGCACCCGCCGGACAGCGTGTCGCGCGTCGCCGCGCTCGCAGGTGCAGCCACCAGCAGGAAGGCGGCCACGACCAGCGCGGCCCTCATTCGAGCGCCTCCGCGAGCTGGGTGCGCGACGTGATGCCGAGCTTGCGGTAGGCGTTGCGCAGGTGGTACTCGACCGTCGCCGTCGTCACGAACAAAGTCTCGGCGATCTCGCGGTTCTGCGAGCCGGCCGCCGCCAGCTCGGTGATCCGTCGCTCGCTCGGCGTGAGCGCGCCCGCGCCGCTCGCGAGCCGCCGCCGCGGCCGCGCGCCCGTCGCTCGCAGCTCGCCGAGCGCCTCATCCTCGAGCACCTGCGCGCCGCACCGGTGCGCGAGATCGATCGCCTGGCGTAACGGCTCGCGCGCGCCCTCGGCGTCGCCCGAGCGGTGGAGCGCAAGGCCGAGCGCGGCACAGACCCGCGCGCGCTCGAGCTGCGCCCCCGATTCCTCGAGCAGCGTCGCGGCCTCGCGCAGGAGCCGGATCTCCTCGGAGCCGCCTTCCACGCGCGCCGCCGCTCGCAGCGCGATCCCGATCGCCCGCCGCCCGCCCAGCGCGTGCGCGCGACCGAGCTCGTCGATCGCCAGCCAGCGCGCCTCCGCGGCACCGCCGACGTCGAGCAGCGTGTGCGCGAGGTCGGAGCGCCACGGGAGCAGGGAAGGACTGAGGTTGTCGATCGCGGTCGCGCGCCGGCCGCATTCGCGGAACTCCACGGTGGCCTCCGCCGGGCGGCCCATCGCCCGCCGCAGGAGACCTCGCACCCACAGCACCCACACGTTCGAGTAGACGTGCGGCACCGCCGCCGCGGACTCGGCGAACGGCTCGCCGAACAGCAGCGCCTCCGCCTCGTCGAGTTCGCCCCGCTCGATCAGCACGTACCCGAGCACCCACACCGCGGTTCCGAGCCCGAGCACCCAGCCGTAGCCGTCCGCGACCTCGTGCAGCGTGCGCGCGTCGACCTCCCCGTTCGCGAGGTCGCCCATGTGCGCGAACAATTCCGCGCGGAACACCAGGGCGCCGCCGACATCGATCGGCGCGCCGCGCTCGCGCGCCCGCTCGAGCGCATCGTCCAGCGCGCGCAGCGCGAAGTCGTAGCGCTCACCCGCGATCAACGACCGGATGCCGTTGTACCAGGACCATCCGGCGGCGGTGGCCGCGGTCGGCTCCATGCCCAGCACCGCGACTTCGGCCAGCTCGTTCATCCGGTCCGCCGGCTCGCCCGCCAACCCCATCTCGGCGGCGATCGTGCCCAGCACCGCCGGATCGCGCTCGCCGTCGTCGACCCGGCGTCGCATCCGCTCGATCACCCGGTCGGCGCGCCGGCGGGTTGAAGGGTCGATCCGCGTGATGTTGGCCAGCGCAGCCTCGGTGGGCCCGCGCAGGTCGGGCCGTGAGGACAGCGTGTCGAACTGATCCTCGACCACGTCCGCCGCCTCATTGACGCGGCCCACGTGTCCGAGCACGCCGGCCAGCAGCATCGTCGCCTCGAAGCGCCGCTCGATCGCGATCTCGCCCGCCAGCGCCTCGCGCAGGTG
Source organism: uncultured Solirubrobacteraceae bacterium (assembly GCA_963768375.1). GTDB lineage: Bacteria > Actinomycetota > Thermoleophilia > Solirubrobacterales > Solirubrobacteraceae > Solirubrobacter. The sequence goes on along the minus strand of CAVYHO010000009.1, from coordinate 868,242 downwards.
CACGACGGCCGCGCCCGGGTCGAACCCGCACTCGGCCTTGCCGAGGTCGAGCAGGACGTCGGCGCGCCGCTCCGGCGGCGGCGGTTCGTCCAACGCGCGCAGCAGGTACGTCGCGACGGCGTCGGCCGCGCCGCGCGCCGCGGACTGGCGCGCCGCCGCCACCAGCCGGTCGAACGCCCATGGGTCGCCGCTCGGTGGGCAGCGCAGGAGCTGCGCCGCGACGCGCTCGGGCGACTCGGCCTCCTCGGCCAGGAGCCTCGCCGCGCGGCCGTGATCACCCGCGCGCGCCGCCGCGCCCATCCCGGCGTACACTGCGGCGCCCACCAGCGGGTGCAGGAACGCGAGCGGGTGCGTCGAGCGCAACACGCCGGCCGCGACCAGCGCGTCGGCGGCGCCGGTCGCGGCGCCGGCGTCGATCCCGGCCAGCGCCGCCGCTTGGCGCAGCGGCGCGCCGTCGCCGAGCACGGCGGCGGCTTGCGCCACCAGCCGCGCCTCCGCCGGCAGCGTCGCCAGCCGCGCCGCGATCTCGCGCGTGACCCGTTCCGGGCTCTGCTCGGCCACGCGGTCGGAGGCGACGGCACCGTCAGCCATCGAGCGGACGAGCTCCCCGAGCAGGAACGGGTTGCCGCCGGTCGCCGCATGGCAGGCGCGGCACAGCGCGTCGTCGGCGCCGGCCACGACCGAGCGCACGAGGACGGCGGCGGCGTCCTCGCCCAGCGGCGCCAGCCGCAGCGTGCTCTCGAGACCCGGCACGGCCTCGCGGCTGGCCACGATCAGCGTGATGGGGAGCCCGGCGACCCGGTTCGCGATGTGCGCGATCACGCCCAGCGACGCCGCGTCCGCCCAGTGCGCGTCGTCGACGAACAACGCCAGCGGCCGCTCCGCCGCGAGGTTCGCGGTCAGCCAATAGAGCGCATGCCGGGCGGCGAAGGGATCCTCCGGCGGGGCGGCTGGAACGCCCTCGAGCTCGACGCCGATCAGCGGCGCGGCGAATCGCGCCGCCCCCGTGAAGGCTTCCGTCGACGCCCCGTGCTCGAACAGCTGCCGCACGACCCCGAAGGCGAACGCCTGCTCGAGCTCGGCACCCCTGGCCGTGAGCACGAGCAACCCTGAGTCCTCGGCGATCGCCCGCGCCGCATCCATCAGCGCGGTCTTCCCGACCCCTGCAGGCGCCTCGAGGACGGCCACCGAGCCATGCCGCGAAAGCACGTCCCGAAGCGCCGCCAGTTCGCCCTCGCGCTCGAGCAGCCGGTCGGTTGTGGATGCCTGCAGGGCCATGGCGAACGGTCCGCCCTAACCCCTAGGGTCGGCGGGACAAAACCCTACCGTTGCCAGGACCCTGGGGGTCGAGGACATTTGCTGCCCCTCCCCATCCCTCCCCTCCAAGGATTCCCCCGATGACCCAGGTCCTGGACAGGATCCGCAACGACAGCGCGCCGATGTACGGCACGCTGGACGCGATCAAGGAGACCCCCGCCCTGGGGATCTTCCAGTTTCGCGCAGAGAACCGCTGGATCGACGGCGCCCGTGACCGCTCCGACACCGGCACGAACCCGGCCGAGTACCTCTTGCACGCGCTGGCCGCGTGCCTGACAACCGCGGTCGTCGACATCGCCACCGCGCGCAACATCCGCCTCACCGAGGTCACTTCGACGCTCGAGGGCGATATGGACGTCCGCGGCGCCCTCGGCCTCAACGACGAGGTCGGCAACGGCTTCACGGATCTCCGCGTGAACTTCAAGGTCAAGGGCGACGCGCCGCCCGAGAAGCTGCGCGAGCTCGTCGAGCGCGCCCAGGCCCGCTCCGTGGTGTTCGACATGGTCCACAACGGCGTGCCCGTCGACGTCACCGTCGAGGCCTGATGCTCGACCTGACCGCGAACTCCGAGGAGGGTGCCCGCCTGGTCGAGCTCGCCGAGACGCTGTCCGCCGAGTTCGCGGCGACGGCTCCGCAGCACGACCGCGAGGCGACCTTCCCGCACGACAGCATCGACGCGCTCCGGCGCGCCGGCTACTTCACCGCGCCGATCCCCACCGAGTACGGCGGGCTCGGGGTCACGTCCGTGCATGACGTCGTCGTCGCCTCGAGCCGGCTGGCGCGGGGCGACGCATCGGTGGCGATCGGCGTGAACATGCACCTCGTCATCCTGCTCAACATCGTGCGGCGCTGGCAGGCCGCGGTGCGCGCCGAGGACCTGCGGCGCGTCAACGCGTTCGGACTGTCGTTGCATGCGATCGCCCGCGACGGCGTGATCATGGCGTCGGCGATCAGCGAGCACGGCCAGGACCTGACGCGGCCGGCCACGAAGGCGACCCGCACCGACACCGGCTGGCGGATCGACGGCCGCAAGGCGTTCTGCACCGGATCGCCGGCGGCGTCGATCCTGAACACCGCGGTGACGTTCACCGACGACGACGGCGTCGACCGCTACGCGTTCGTCGGCATCGCCGCGGATGCCCCCGGGGTCGAGATCCTCGGCGACTGGGATGCGCTCGGCATGCGCGCCTCGGGCAGCCACTCGGTGAGCTTCACGGGCGTCGCGGTGCCGCGCGGCGCGTTGCGCGGCAGCTTCGTCGCCGGCGACTCCGCCGGATACATGGAGCGCATGCTGACCGCCGGCCTGTTCCACGCGTCGGCGTCGCTCGGGATCGCCGAGGCGGCGGCCTCGGCCGTCGCGACGGCGGTGGCCAAGCGGGGCGAGCCCGACGCGCGGTCACGAATGCTGGTCGCCGAGAACGCGATCGAGCTCGGTGCGTGCCGCGCTTCGCTCTCGCGCGCCGCGATGCTCGTGGACGCCGGCGACGAGCAGCTCGTGACGCTGTTCGCGCAGGCCCAGGCGGCGAAGGCGTTCGTGAACGAGGCCTCGGCCCGGATCGTCGATCGCGCGCTGGCCGCGTCGGGCGGCGCCGGGTACCTCAACGGCCACTCGCTCGCGCGCGCGTATCGCGATGTCCGTGCCGGCAGCTTCATGCACCCGCTCGGGGCCAACCGCGCCTACGACTTCCTCGGCGATGTCGCTCTCGGCCGCGAAGTCGTTCTCCACTGAGGAGCCCGAGGACCGCCACCTCCGAGATGCGTTCGGCCGGTTCGCCACCGGTGTCGCGTTCGTCACCGCCGACGTGGGCGAGACGCCGCACGGGCTGATCGTCAGCTCGTTCGCGGCGGTCTCACTCGACCCGCCGCTGGTGTCGTTCTGCCCCGCACGCACCTCGCTGACGTGGCGCCGGATGCGCGAAGCGCGGCGCTTCGAGATCCACGTCCTCGCCACGTGGCACGGCGAGTTCGCCCACCGCGCCGCGACACCTGGAGCCGACCGGTTCGCGGAGCCGTTGGACGGCGCGCTGGCGGTGATCGAGTGCGATCTCGAGGCGGAGCACCCCGCCGGGGACCACTCGATCGTCGTCGGCCGCGTGCGCAGTCTGCAGCTGTCCGCCGATCCCCGCCCGCTCGTCTACTTCGCGGGCGGCTTCGGCGGATTCAAAGCCCACTGAAAAACAGGAGACACGGAATGTCAACGTCCATCGTCGACGCGGCGGAGCTGCGCGACCACGTGCGCGAGATGTATCGCGCGGTCGCCCGCGAACCCGGCGGAGACTTTCACTTCGAGACCGGCCGCGCGATGGCCGAGCGGCTCGGCTACCCCGCCGACTGGCTCGACGCCGTCCCCGCCGACGCGCTCGCGTCGTTCGCCGGCGTCGGCCACTTCCTCGACCTGGCGCAGATCGCGCCCGGCGACTCGGTCGTCGACCTCGGCTCGGGCTCCGGCACCGACTCGTTCATCGCCGCCAAGCTGACCGGCCCCGACGGCCAGGTGGTCGGCGTCGACATGACCGACGCCCAGCTGATGAAGGCGCGCCGCGCGCGCGATGGGGCCGGGCTCGGCCACCTCGCGTTCCTCAACGGGCTGATCGAGGACCCGCCGGTCGAGCCCGGCGGCGTCGACGTCGTGATCTCCAACGGCGTCATCAACCTCGTGCCCGACAAGGAGCGCGTGTTCCGCGCCGCGGCCCGCGCGCTGCGTCCCGGCGGCCGGCTGGCGATCGCCGACATCGTCGCCGAGCGCGAGCTGACCAAGCCGCGTCGCAACGTCTCGCTGTGGGCCGCGTGCATCGCCGGCGCCATGCCGCACGGCGACTACGTGGAAGCGATCGAGAACGCCGGCCTGCGCGTGCAGATGGTGCGCCCGAATCCGGCCTACCGCTTCGTCTCGCCGCGGGCGCAGGACGCCGCGGCCAAGTACGGCGTGACCAGCTTGACGATCCTCGCAATCAAGGAGAACTCCCAATGAAACTCCCCCTGTTCGCCGTCGCCCTTGCGGCGGCGGCGGCGTTCGCCGGCTGCTCGCTCGACGAGCCAGGAGTCGGCAAGTGCACCAACGCCGACTTCTCGTCGCTCGTCGAGACCGACGTGAAGATCGTCGACTGCGGCGCCAACACCGCGACGTCCAAGATCACCCGCGAGGCCAAGGAACGCGCGGAGTGCAAGTTCATGTCGCTCCAGACGGCCGGTCGCGTGTGGTGCGCCGAGCCGCTGACCGGAGTGGGCAAATGAGGCGCGCACTGCTCGCGAGCGGCGTGCTCGCACTCACACTCGGCCTCGCTTCGGAGGCCAACGCGGACTACTCGGCCAAGGTCGACAAGGACACGCTGAACATCGTCGGCGATGACGCCAGCGACAAGCTCGCGCTGCGCCTCGGGTCCGGCGGGTTCGAGGTCGACGTGGCCGACGACGGCACCGCCGACTTCGCGTTCGACCGCGCCACCTTCACGAAGGTCGTCGTCAAGGCGCTCGGCGGCGACGACGAGGCCCGGATCGACCAGAGCGGCGGCACCTTCATCGACGAGGCGATCACCTTCGACGGCGGCGCCGGCGACGACACGCTCAACGGCGGCGCCGGCGTCGACACCCTGATCGGTGGCAGCGGCAACGACGTCGTCGACGGCAGCTTCGCCGTCGACACGATCGCGCTCGGCTCGGGCAACGATCACTTCCTCTGGTCGCCGGGCGACCAGAGCGAGACGATCGAAGGCCAGGGCGGCAACGATGCCGTCTCGTTCACCGGAAGCGGCGCGAACGAGATCATCAACGTGTCCGCGAACGGCTCCCGGGTGCGGCTGACGCGCAACATCGCCAGCATCGACATGGACCTCGCGTCGATCGAGAAGATCGCGCTCCAGCCCTTCGGCGGTACGGACGTCGTGACCGTGGACGACACCACCGGCACGCCCCTCGACGTGGTCGAGGCCGACCTCGGCGGGGACGCCACGCCGGACACCCTCACGGCCCGCGGGACCGAGGGGCCGGACGCCTTCAAGGCTGGCATCAACGGCGTGACCGGCGTCGGCGCGCGGACGGAAGTGTTCAACGCCGATCCCACGGGCGACGTGCACCAGATCGCCGCGCTGGGCGGCGACGACACGTTCGCCACCGGCGTCGGCGTCGACGGGACCGCGGTGGTCACTTTCGACGGCGGCGGCGGCGATGACGCCGTGGACTACTCCGGCACGAACGCGATCGACACGATCGCGGTCGTCGCCAACGGCGCGTTCACGCGCATCAGCTCGCCGCCGTCAGCGGAGACCGACGTGCTCGCCGAGCACCTGAACGTGCTGGCCCGCGGCGAGGCGGACACCGTCACCGCGGTCGGCAACCTCGCGGCGCTGACCGCCATCACGATGGACGGCGGCTCCGACAACGACACGCTGTCCGGCTCGAACGGGGCCGACACGCTGATCGGCGGTTCCGGCAACGATGCCGTCGACGGCCAGCAGGGTGTCGACAACGCGCTGCTCGGCTCCGGGAACGACACGTTCCAGTGGGACCCGGGCGACGGCAACGACACGGTCGACGGCCAGAGCTCCACCGACTCGCTCGTCTTCAACGGCAGCGCGATCGGCGAGGTCATGCACGTATCGGCGAACGGCGCGCGCGTGAACCTGACGCGCAACATCGCGAACATCACTACGGACCTCGTCGGGATGGAGCGGACGCTGTTCGTCCCGCGCGGCGGGGCCGACGTCATCACCGTCGAGGACCTCACCGGCACCGAGATGGACGTCGTCGAGGCCGACTTCACGGCGGACGGCGTCTCTGACAGCCTGATCTCGCGCGGCACCGAGGGACCGGACGCGTTCAAGGTCGGCCCGACCGGCATCACCGGCGTCGGCGCGCGGGCGCGCGTCATCAACGGCGATACGACCGGCGACTTCCTGACCGTCGCCGCGCTCGGCGGCGACGACACGATCGCCGCCGGGATCGTCCCGCTCGGCCCCGCGTGGGTGTCGATCGACGGTGGCGGCGGCGTCGACGTCACCACCTACACCGGCACGGCCGGCGACGACCTGATCGCCGCCGTCGCCAACGGGCCCGTGGCGCACGTGAGCTCGCCGCCTGGCTCGGAGATCGACGTGGCCACCGAGCGGCTGAACGTGCTCGGCGGCTCCGGCGCCGATCAGCTGAGCGGGACCGGCAACCTCGCGCCGCTGACCGCGCTGACGCTCGACGGCGGCAACGGCGACGACCGGGTGCTCGGCGGCAACGGTGCCGACACGCTGCTCGGCGGCTCCGGCGACGACTTCGTCGACGGCCAGCAGGGCAACGACGTCGCGCTGTTGGGCTCCGGGAACGACACGTTCCAGTGGGATCCTGGCGACGGCAACGACATCGTCGAGGGCCAGAGTGGGTCCGACTCGTTCGCGTTCAACGGGTCGGCCATCGGCGAGATCCTCCAGGTCGCGCCGAACGGCTCGCGCGTGCAGTTCACGCGCAACATCGCGAACATCACCACCGACCTCAACGACGTGGAGCGGTTCGCGCTGCGGTCCGTCGGCGGGACGGACGCGATCACGATCGGCGACATGACCGGCACCGACCTGTCGGTCGCCGACGTCGACCTCGGCGCGTTCACCGGCGGCGGCGACGCCGCGCAGGACACGGTGACTGTCACCGGCACCGACCGGCCCGACAACGTGAAGGTCAATCGCGTGGAGGACCAGGTGGCCGTCGTCGGCCTCCGGACCCAAACGCGGATAGCGAACAGCGAGCTGCTCAACGACACGTTGCGCATCAACACCCTCGGGGGGGACGACCGGGTCACGGTCGATCCGAACGCCGAGCTGCTGATCACCCCGGTGATCGATCTCGGCCCGGATAGCTAGTCGACCCGCGTACGACGAGCTCGGTCGGCAGCCACGTGCTGCCGACCGACTCGCCGTTGAGCCGCGCCAGCAGCGTCCTGGCGGCGGCAACCCCGATCTCGTACTGCGGGATCGCGACCGTGGTGAGGGGCGGCTGCACCCGGTCCATCAGCGGCATGTCGTTGTGTCCGGTGACCGAGACGTCCTCGGGGACGCGCAGACCGGCCGCCGCCAGCGCGGTGTAGCAGCCGAGCGCGATCATGTCGTTGCCGGCGACGATCGCCGTGACCTCCGGATGCTGCCGGAGGAGGTGCGCGGCGGCCTTCTCTCCGGCTTCGATCGTGAAGGCCTCGCCGTGCACGACCGGACCCTCGCCGAACGCGGCCAGGCGCCGGACGGTGGTCGAGAGGTTCAGCGGGCCTGTGACGTGCGCGATCCGCTCGTGGCCGAGCTCACGCAGGTGGGCGACGACCGCCCGGACGCCGGACGCGTCGTCGGCGGCCACGAGCGGCAGCGAGCCGGCCTCCCGGGTCACGAGCACGGTGGGGAGGTCCGGGATCTCGGCGGTGCGTACCGCCGAGGCCACGATCAACCCCTCGCAGCGGCGCGAGCGCAGCTCCTCGATCAGCGCCGTCTCCCGCTCAGCGTCGTTGTCGGTGTCGGCCAGCAGGCACGCGATCCCGGCGGACCACAGCGTCTCCTCGATCCCGCGCACGATCGGCGGGAGGACTGGGTTGGTGAGGTCAGGGACGACGACGCCGGCGACGCCGGAGCGGCGCGTGCGCAGGCTGCGGGCCGTCGGGTCCGGCCGGTAGCCCAGTTCGTCGGCGGCCGCGCGGACGCGTTCGATGGTCGTGGCGGAGATCCGCCCGGGGCGGGAGGGGTCCAGCGCGCGCGACGCCGTCCCGGGGTGGACCCCGGCGCGCGCCGCGACGTCACGCAGCGTGGGGGTCAGCGGCTCGCGAACTCGTGCCCCGGCGCCATCGAGGCGTTTGTGCCCGGCATGACCTCGTGGTGATCGATGTTGAGCAACCGCAGCCAGCTCTGCTGGCCGAGCGTCAGCCCGATCATGCAGCCCAGCTCGACCAGCTCGGGCTCACTGAAGTGGGAGCGCAGGCGGTCCCAGAACGCGTCGTCGGTCTCCATCCGCCACGCGATCGCCTCGGCGTAGGCGAGCGCCGCCTTCTGGCGGTCGTCGAAGCGGTCCGAGCTCTCGAAGTTGAGCAGTTCGTCGTACTGGCCCTCGATCAGGCCTTCGGTCCGGCCCTTCTCCGAGCGCTGGTTGCCGCAGTACTCGCACTTGACCGAGCGTGAGATGTAGACGCGGCACAGCTCCTTGATCGAGTGCTCGAGCACGCCGTTGCGGAACAGGTCGTTCCACGAGTTCGCGAAGAACCAGAACGCCGCCGGGACGTGTGCGCGGATCGCCGAGCTCTCGGGCCGCGGCGTCCCCTCGCGCGCGCAGCGCTCCATCTCGGCCCGCATCTCCGCGGTCATGTCCTCGAGTGGGAAGTAGCTGATGCGCTGCTGGTCGGCCATGTGCGTTCCTCCGATGAACAATCGATTGCGCATAGCATACACGATTGTCATACAAGAATTAGTTGACGGACACGTCGAACCACTGGTAGCTTCGCGCCGACAAGCCGGTTGGTCGGGCACCCAGCGGTTCGGAGGAGGGATCGGGATGGACGTGCTACTGATGGCCAGGCGCTGCGCGAAAGCGCTGCGAACTACCGTGGGCGTGCTTGCGTTTCTCGCATTCGTAGCGTCCCCAGCCGCGGCCAATGCCGGAAAGGTGCTGGTGTTCACCGGAACGGCCGGTACGCCGAATGCGTCCAGTGCCGCCGCCGCGACCGCGATCCAGGCGCTCGCGACGGCCAACGACTTCACCGCCGACGTCACGAGCAGCGCGGCGCAGATCACGGCGGCGAACCTCGCCAACTACCGCGCGGTCGTGTTCGTCAACTCTTCCGGCAACGTCCTCGACAATGCCCAGGAGACGGCGCTGCAGGACTACGTCCAGGGTGGCGGCGGCTTTGTCGGCATCGGCGAGTCCGCGCTGTTCGAGTATGACGGGAAGCCGTTCTTCAACACGCTGCTCGGGCTCTCCGGGGAGCGCATCACCGGTACCGGAACGACGAGCGCGCAGGACGTCGAGTTCCTGGACCGCGTCCACCCGGCGAACCGCGCGCAGCCGCTCGTCGCCCGCAAGACCGAGACCTGGTACACGTGGGCCGTCAACCCCACGGGCACGGTCCACACCATCGCGCGCGTGCGCGGGAACAAGCTGCCTGACGGCACGTCGATCACGAACGACGCGGTCCTGCGCTTCACCGACGCCACGAACGCGAACCAGCCGCAGCTGAACCGCCCGGCCGCGTGGTGCCGTGACGTCCAGCAGGGCCGCTCGCTGTACACGTCGCTCGGCTCCAACGCCGACAGCGTGGCCGACGAGAGCGTCCGCAAGCACCTGCTCGGCGCCGTCCAGTGGGCCGCCGGCATGGTGCGCGGCAACTGCAAGGCTTCCATCAACTCCAACTACTCGGCGACGCGCATCACTCCGGTGCAAGCGACCGGATCGAACCAGCTCTACGGTGAGATGACCAAGTCGGCGCTCTCCGACGACGGCCGGATCTTCTACGGCGGCCGCGCGATCTGCTTCCAGGGCTACACGCAGATCGGCAACTGGGACTCGGCGAACACGGGCCTCGGCTGCGGCACGATCCACGTCTGGGACGGGCGCGTCGAAGGGTCGAACGACCAGAACGCGGCCAAGATCAGCGCCGTCGCGAACCTGTCGGTGTTCGGGGCCAAGGGCAACGCCACCGAGTACGGCCAGGCCTCGACCTCCGAGGCCGGCATGGTCGGCATGACGCTCGACCCGGACTTCACCAAGGGCCGCCCGTACGTCTACATCCAGTATTACCCGTACTGGGGCGGTGAGCAGGGCAAGGACACCGAGCCGAAGCTCGGCCCCGGCTTCGTCGGCCTGAAGCCCGCCACTGGCGGCAACAGTTTCCTCGGCGAGAAGCGCCTGTCGCGTTTCACGTACGACGAGGCGACGAAGTCCTTCGTGGCCGGCTCGGAGAAGGTCATCTTCAGCTACACCTCGCCGGTCTACAACTGCTGCCACAACGGCGCCGGGATGGCCTGGGACTCCAAGGGCAACTTGTACGTCACCAACGGTGACAACGTCCCGAACGGCAACGGCGGCGGTGCCAACAACTTCTCCAACAACAACACCGGCGGCTACGTCAACACGCACCCGCAGTTCACCATCCCGTGCCCCGGCCACGGGCCGACGACGCACTGCGGCATCGCACGCCCGGACCCGGATGGTGCCGGACCGCAGACCGGGCATACGCCGTGCGCCGCCGCGCTGGCGATCACCGACACTGACCCGAACACCACCGCGGCTCCCGGCTCGCTCGCCGCCTGCGGCTACACGAGCTACGGCGACGCGCGCCAGACGTCCGGGAACACGAACGTCTACGAGGGCAAGATCATCCGGATCAAGCCGCTGGCGAACCCGGGTGACCAGCCCGGCGTCGGCACGACGTACACGATCCCGGGCGCTGACGCCCCGAACGGCGCAAACCTGTTCGGAGCGGACAGCCAGGCCGTGCGCGACGGCAAGGCCAAGCCGGAGATCTTCTCGATGGGCGTGCGCAGCACGTACACGATCCACATCGACCCGAAGACCGACGCGATCACGACCGCGTGGATCGGCCCGGACCAGGGCGCCGAGAGCCCGACGTGGGGCCCGGCCAAGACCGAGAACGCCACGATGATGAACTCGGCGGGCAACTGGGGCTGGCCGTTCTGCCAGGCCGGGAACCGCTGGAGCTATCGGGCCAAGGTGCCGGCCCTTGACGGCGGCAACGTCGCCGCCGCCGCGCCGTTCGGGCATCCCAACACGGTCGGCGGCGGCGCTGACGGCCAGACCGGCGGCTACTTCGACTGCCGCGGCCCGGTCGTCAACGACTCCCCGTACAACGGCGGCCTCACCACGATCCCCGCGCCGAAGCCGGTGAACATCTGGTACGGCCCGCAGGGCGGGTGCTTCGGCTACCCGGTCAACCAGAACGGGATCAACATCACGACCACCTCCAACACCTCCCTGGCGCCGGCGATCACCCGCCGCTGCCCGTGGATCATCGGCGGCAGCCAGGCGCCGATCGACGGCGGCATCTACCGCAAGCCGGCGGGTGAGAAGCCGGACGCATGGCCGTCTTACTGGGACGGGCGCTGGTTCATGATCGACTTCGCGAACGCGAACGCGACCCGGCACGCGCTGCTGATGGACCCGGCGACCCAGTTCGAGGGCGGCCAGCCGGTCGCCGCGGACTCGCTGTTCGGGATCGTCACCCCGGCGCTGATCGGCGGCGTGCGGCCGGTGTTCATGGACTTCGGCTCCGACGGCGCCCTCTACGTCGGCTCCTACGCCGGTAGCTACTACGCGTTCAGCAACGCCAGCATGGGCGTGTGGCGCTTCGTCTACACGGGCGGCCCCGACACCCCGGGTCCGAACCCGAAGGCGATCGTGCCGCAGAACGGCAGCCTCATCCAGTTCGACGCCGGCCCGTCCGGCGGCGTCTCCTACACGTGGGACTTCGGCGACGGCAGCCCGAAGGTGACGACGACCGACAAGGTCGTGCCGCACACCTACGGCGCGGCCGGACCGCGGATCGCGACGCTGACGGTGAACTACGCCGACGGCGAGACCGCGAGCAAGGCCGTCACGTTCGACGTGCCGACGCCGCTGTTCACGAACGTCGCCGAGGACGTGTCGGCGAGCGTGCCGACCGTGCTGGCGCTCCTGCTGGGCAACCCGCCCTCGTTCGGCGAGTTCCAGCCGTCGGTCGACCGCGACTACACCGCCTCGACGACCGCCAAGGTGCTGGCGTCCAGCGGCGCGGCGCTGCTGACCGTCTCGGATGCCGTGACGGCCACGGCCGGCAAGCTCGTCAACGCCGACTACGCGCTGCCGTCCAGCCTCCAGGCCCGGGCGCTCAGCGCGAAGGGCACCGGCAGTGCGTTCGCACCGGTTCGCGGCACGGCCAACCCGACGCCGCTGCTGAACTACACCGGGGCGGTGAACGACGCCGCGGTCACGCTCGAGTTCCAGCAGCACATCGGCGTCACTGACGCGCTGAGAGCCGGGAGATACAGCAAGACCCTGACGTTCACCCTGTCCACGACGACCCCCTGAGGCGAGCCATGAGCACTTACAGGTACCTCACGCTGCTCGCCGTCGTCGTCGCCGCGCTCGCGCTGCCTGCCAGCGCCGGCGCGGCCCCGGGGAGCATCATCGCCCAAGACCACGAAGTGTTCGGTTTCATCTTCACGGACGCCTCGCAGTCGAATCCGCAGGACAACTCGGTGACCGTCAACCCGGGTGAGACGGTCACCTTCAGCTACCCGACCGGCACAAGCGTCCACAACGTCGCGTTCAACGCCACCGGGCCGCAGCCCGCCTCGTGTGCGCAGACCCTCCCGACGCCCACCGCCCCCGGAAATCCGCCGCTGCCGGCGGGCCCGTCGGTTCCCGGATGGGCCGGGACCTGCACGTTCGCCAACGTGGGGACGTACGTGTTCTACTGCGTCGCGCATCAGGCGATGACGGGCACGGTGGTCGTGGCCCCGGCGAACCAGAATCCGACGGTGACCGCGTCGCGGAACCCGACGGGCGACGTGTCCACCGGCACGTCGGTCTCATTCTCGGCCACCGGCACCGATTCCGACGGCGATCCGCTCACGTACGCGTGGGACTTCGGAGACGGCGGTACGGGAGCGGGCGCGAGCGTTTCGCACGTGTATGCCGCGACGGGGACCTACTCCGCCAAGGTGACCGTCTCCGACGGCCGCGGCGGCAACGGTCAGGCGACGCTGAGCGTGGTCGTGACCCAGGGCAACCGCGCGCCGACTGTGACCGCGTCGCGCAACCCCACAGGCAGCGTCTTGGCCGGGACGTCCGTGGCGTTCAGCGCGGTCGGCACGGACGCCGACGGAGACACGCTGACCTACTCGTGGAACTTCGGTGACACGGGCACGTCGACGGCGCAGAACCCGCCGCACACCTACACCGCGGCTGGGACGTACAGCGCCGTGGTCACCGTGTCCGACGGGCGTGGGGGCACCGGCTCGGCGACGGTGCCGGTGACGGTGATCGCCGACGGGGCGAACCAAAACCCGACGGTGACCGCCAATCGCACGCCCGCCGGCAACCAGCGGGTCGGCATCCCGATCTCGTTCACGGCGAACGGCTCCGACCCCAACGGTGACACGCTGACGTACTCGTGGAACTTCGGCGACGGTGACACGTCGACGCAACAGAACCCGACGCACGCGTTCCTCTTCGCGTCCACCTTCAATGTGGTCGTGACGGTGTCGGACGGGCGCGGCGGGACCGGCTCGGCGACACTGTCGGTGACCATCCAGGCCAACCGGGCGCCGACGATCTCGACGGCAACGGCGACGCCGACCGACGGCATGGCACCGCTGGCCGTCCAGTTCGCGGCCACCGCGACCGACCCGGACGGTCACGCGATCACCATCGAGTGGGACCTCGACGGCAACGGGACGTTCGAGACGGCGGGCCCGACCGGGGCGCGGACCTACACCGAGGCGGCGTCGGCCGTGCTGCGGGTGAGGGACGCGTTCGGCGGCGTCGTCACGCGGACGTTCCCCATCAACGCACTACCGCCGGTGCTCGATCCGGCGGCCAGGTTCAACGTCCTGGTGTTCTCCAAGACGGCGGCCTTCCGCCACTCGAACATCGACGAGGGCATCACCGCGATCAAGCTGCTGGGCAGCCAGCAGAACTTCACCGTCGACGCGATCGAGGACGCGTCACTGTTCACTGATGCGTTCCTGAGCCGCTATGACGCAGTGATCTGGAACTCGACCACCGGGGACGTGCTCAACGACGCGCAGCAGGCGGCGTTCGAGCGCTACATCCGGGCCGGCGGGGGTTACGTGGGCGTGCACTCGGCGGCCGACACGGAGTACACGTGGCCGTGGTACGGCCAGATGGTCGGCGGCTACTTCCGCAACCACCCGAACGGCACACCGACCGCGACGGTGGTGGTGGAGGATGGCACCAGGCCTTCCACGTCACACCTCCCGGCGCGCTGGACGCGCGTCGACGAGTGGTACAACTACCAAGGCATCGTCAACCCGGTGGTGAACGGCGGCGGCACGGATGTCAGTGCCCGCAGCCTGACACCGATCCATGTCCTGTTGACGATGGACGAGTCGAGCTATGCGGAGGCCGACGGCACCGACGGTGTCGACGACGACCACCCGATCGCGTGGTGCAAGCGCTACGACGGCGGTCGCATGTTCTACACCGGCCTGGCGCACACCGAGGCCTCGTGGTTGGAGGCGAACTTCCTCCAGCACTTCCTCGGCGGGCTCGAGGTGGCGGCCGGCTCCGTCTCGGACGTGGCCTGCGGCAAGACCTCGCCCACGGGCACGTCCGACATCGGCGCCACCGTCCCGTTCACCCTGGCGCTATCGATCGATGGGCCGGCGAGACTCGGGCCGATCATCCCGGGGGTCACGGCCGAGTACGTGACCTCGGTGGCGGCGAAGGTCACCAGCACGGCCGGCGAGGCCACGCTGGCGGTCGCCGATCCGAGTAGCACGGCTCCCGGCAAGCTCGTGAACGGGACGTACGCGCTCGAGTCGCCGCTGCAGGTCCGGGCGGTGAACGCGGCCAGTCCGAACACGGCGTTCGCCCCGGTCGGGAGCAGCGCCTCGCCGCAGACCGTGCTGACCTACCCGCGGGCGATCAGCTCGGACCAGGTCACGCTGGCGTTCAAGCAGCCGGTCGCGGCGACGGAGACGCTCCGCGCCGGCAACTACGGCAAGTCGCTCACCTTCACGTTGTCGACGACGACGCCTTAGGGGGGTCCGGGGCCGCGGCGAGTCGCCGCCGCGGCCCCGAGACGCCGTTAGATTGCGCCGGAGCGGGATGCAGATCACGGTGTCGGTCAACGGCGAGGAGCACACGCGCGACGTGGAGCCACGGCTCCTGCTCGTGCACCTGTTGCGCGACGAACTCGGCCTCACCGGCACGCACTGGGGGTGCGACACCTCCAACTGCGGGGCCTGCGTCGTGCTGATGGACGGCGAACCCGCGAAGTCCTGCACCGTCCTGGCCGCGACCGCCGAGAACTACGAGATCACGACCGTCGAGGGGTTGGAGCGCGACGGCGTCCTCGATCCCGTCCAGGTCGGCTTCCACGTCGAGCACGGGCTCCAATGCGGCTTCTGCACGCCGGGGATGCTGCTCACGGCGCGAGCGTTGCTGGATCGGAACCCGTCGCCGACGGACGACGAGATCCGCATCGCGATCTCCGGCCAGATCTGCCGCTGCACGGGCTACACGACGATCGTGCGCTCGATCCGCTGGGCGGCCGAGCATCCGGACGGCTGATCAGGCTGATCGCGTGGCGTGATCGGTGACTCGCTACCTTCGGGTTGCATGTCTCCAGGTGCCGGAATCGCGATTGGACTGATGGTTGGCGTGCTGGTCGGTGTCCTCAGCGACACGATCGCGGTCGGGCTCGCGGTTGGATTGGCGTTCGGTGTGGTTTTGGACGTGGTGATGCGGCGTCGTCGGCGTGAGTCGTAGTGCCGGGGCCGGCGAACGGCGGGCATCGAGGGGGTGGGTGCGGATCGCGTGATCGTTTCGCGAGACGCCGGGAGGGGGGTGGTGAACGCAACTGCCGCCATACGACAGTTACGTTGACCACCCCTTTGTGCGAAGCGCGGTCGATCGCCGCGCTCTCCTTAATGCTGAAGTTCGTCAGCTGCGCCGCGCGGCCACGGAAGACCACAACGTCACGTGCACCTTCGGCCGCGCCCGCTCCGACACCGCGCCGGCACGCCCGGACGAGATCGCCTGGGTCGCCTCGGGCGTCGTGGCGAAGCGCTGGAACGCCAAAGCGGCCGGCAGCGCACGGCCGAGGCCCAACGTGCTCGCGTGCCACATCTCGATGATCGGCGTGCCGCGGACGTCCAAACGTACGAGCGCCCGGCGGCGGACCTCGTCGACGACCGAGTGCGCCGGCGTCAAGGCGATGCCCTCGCCTGCGGCGGCCGCCGCGATCGCCGCCGTGCCGCTGCTGTAGGTGGCGACCGAACCCGGGGACAGACCGTGGCGGGCCAGAAACAGGCCGGTCGCGGTCGTCGGGTCGAGCTCGGGCTGGCCGACCAGCCAGCGCTCGTCCTCCAAGGCCGACGGGACGATCCCGCGCTGCGCCGCGAGCGGGTGGTCCGGCGCCGCGACGAGGATCAGGCGGCAGCGCAGGAACGGTGCCGCGGCGATCCGGTCCGCGCCCGGGTTGGGGCCGAGCGCGATGTCCGCCCGGCGGTGCTCCAACGCGTCGGCGAACGACGCTCCGTCACCGGTCTCGACCGCGATCTCGAGGCCTTCCTCGCGCGCTCCGAACAGTTCGATCAGCGGGCCGATGTGCTCCGCGACCACGTCCGTGGCCACCACGCGCAAACCTAAAGGGCCAGACCCTTTAAGTTCGCGGTGGGCCTGGGCGGCCAAAGCCAGGATCTCGTTGGCGAGCGCCGCCAGACGGCGGCCACCCGGCGTCAGGGCGATCCCGCGCCCGCTGCGCACGAAGAGATCGTCGCCCAGTTCCTTGCGCAGAGCGGAGACCGCGACGGACACGGCAGGCTCGGTCACGGACAGTTCCGCGGCCGCGGCCTTGACCGACCCATGACGGGCCACGAGCACGAAAGACTGGAGCTGCGCGAGCGTCATAAGCGATCACTTAAGTCGGTTTGACAGCGCGACCATAACATCGGCAAGCTGCCGTTCGGAGGAGACCACGGAGGGAAGAGTCCTGCAGGTCCCAGCACCGTTTGGTTATGAGCGAGCGACGAGCGTTGAACACGCTCTCGCGCTGCTGCAAGAGCTCGGTCCGGACGCCCGGCTGCTCGCCGGTGGGCACAGCCTGCTCCCGATGATGAAGCTCCGGCTCGCGGCCCCGCAGTACGTGATAGACATCGATCCGCTGGCGGGGGTGCTGGGGTATGTGCGCGCGCACAACGGCGAGATCCGGATCGGGGCGATGACCCGTCATCGCGATCTGCTCGAATCGCCGTTGCTGAACGAGCTGCTCGCGATCTTCACGGACGCCGAGCGCGTGATCGCCGACCCCGTGGTGCGCAACCGCGGCACGATCGGCGGCGCGCTGTGCCAGGCCGACCCGTCCGAGGACCTGTCCGCCGTGTGCGCCGCCGTCGATGCCCGCCTGGTGATTCGCGGCGCCACAGGAGAGCGCGTGATCGGCATGGACGAGTTCCACCGCGGGCCGTACGAGACCGCGGTCGGGCCGGCGGAGATGTTGGTCGAGATCCGCGTGCCCGTCCCGCCGCGCGCGGGCAGCGCGTACGAGAAGGTGGACCGGCGCGTCGGCGACTGGGCGGTCGCCGCCGCGGGCGCCGCGCTCGCGCTGGCTCCAGACGGGAAGATCGCCAATGCACGCGTCGCGCTGGCCGCCGTCGGCGGCGAGATCGTTTCGCCGGTGAGACTCAAAGGCCGCGAGCCGTCGCCTGGGACGTTCGCCGACGCGGCCGCGGAGGCGGCCGCCGCGTGCGACCCGGTCACCGACCAGCGCGGCTCGAAGGAGTACAAACGACACGTCGCAGGCGTCCTGACGGAGCGCGCGCTCGCGCGCGCGGCCGCGAGGGCGCGGGAACACGAGGAGGAGGGGTAGATGTCCACGGGCTGGACGATTGGGCTCATATTGGGCGTCGTGGTCATCCTGGTCGCCGCGGCGATCGTGATCACGATCGTGATGCTCGCCCAGAGGATCGCCAAGCAGGCGCGGACCGCCGTCGACGGCGTCACGACCGTGCGCCAGCAGACCGATGGGCTGCCGGGCATCGCCCGCATCAACGACTCGGGCGTGCGGATCCTGCACTCCGCGCGCGCCCTGCGGAAGGTGGCGGTGGGCAAATGACCATCCGCGAAGCGATGGTCGAAGCGACCGGCAGTTGCGCCCTGCAGGCGAGGGGCGGTGCTCGCCAATGACCAACGACGACGCTTGGGTCCTGGCGTTGATCATCGGGCTCGTCGCGGCGCTGATCGTCGCGGCGCTGCTGCTGATGCTCATTCGCGCCGTGCGCGACATCGAAAGCTCCGTCGACTCGCTGCTCGAGGTCGCCGGCAAGGTCGGTGCGAACACGTCGAACATCCCGCAACTCGAGGCCACCGCGCCCGTGCTCGCGATGATCGTCGACGAGGCCATCGTCCAGGACGGCTACATGAACGCCCTCACCGACGGCTACGGAGGAGCACCGGCATGGTCGTCCTGAGCCTCCTGCTGGCGGTCGTCGTGATCGCCGTGCTCGCCGCCGCGCTGCTCGAGGTGCGCCGCGGCCTCCGTCACGCCTCCGAAGGCCTGGCCACGCTGGCCGGCGCGCTCGAGGGCGTCGAGGCCGAGCACCTGCGCCCACTCGAGCCCGCCGTGAAGGCGATCAACGCCCAGTTCGACATCATCCTGTCCGCGCTGCCGGGGATCGCCGCCAAGGCCGCCGTGGTCGCCGAGAGGAGGCCCTCATGACCTGGGCCGTTGGGCTGATCCTGCTGCTCGTCGTGCTGCCGGTCGTCGTCGTGCTGCTCAACAACGTGCTCACCGAGGCGAATGCGATCGTCCCGAGCATCGGGCGGATCCGCGACGCGGCGCGCGCGGGCAGCAAAGACCTGGATGCCGTCCCGCTCCTGCTGACCACGCAGGATCAGGTCATCAAGACAGTCGAAGGCGTCGCCAACTACGGCGGCTCCCTCGACGTGATCCTGGATGACGCGTGATGGACGCCGTACTCCTGCTCGCGGCCGTCATCCTGATCGTGCTCGCGCTCGTGTACTTCCTGGTGGCCACGATCTTCGCGCTCAAGAAGATCGCTGATGGCCTCGACGAGACGATCACTGCCGTCGTCGAGATCATCGAGAAGAGCGCGCCGGTCAACGACGTCGTCGGCACCATCAACACCAACCTCGACGCCGCCGTCGACGCGCTCGAGGGCCTGCTGGTCAAGAAGGCCGGCATGGTCGACGCCGTCGGCCTCGTCGACGGGCTCTATCCCGGCGCCGCCAAGGAGGGATTCCGCAACTTCGAGGAGAGCAAGACCGTCCAGGCCCCGCGGATCTCCACGGTCTACACCCGCGGCACCCTGACCCTGGCGCGGCTCGGCCGCGAGGCCCCGATCGCGGTGCTGAGCCCGGCGGGCGCCGCGCTCCGCGACGCCCGCTACGGCAGCCACGCGGCCCGCCAGCTGTATCTCGGCGACCGGCCCGGCCGCTCGCCGGTCATCGGCACTGACTCGCCCGTCCAATACGAGGAACGCGATGCAGACTCCAGCACCGTTTGAGTACGAGCGGGCGACGAGCCTCGAGGGCGCGATCGCCGCGCTGAAGGAACACGAGAACTCGCGAATCATCGCCGGCGGCCACAGCCTGCTGCCGATGATGAAGCTGCGGCTGTCGACGCCGAGCTACCTGATCGACATCAACGACCTGACCGACCTCGCCTATATCCGCGAGGAGGGCGACGAGCTGGCGATCGGGGCGCTGACCCGCCATGTCGAGCTGCTGCAGTCCGACGAGCTGTTCGCGCGCTTCCCGGTCTTCCGCGACGCCGAAGTGGTGATCGCCGACCCAGTCGTCCGCAACCGTGGCACGATCGGCGGTTCACTGTGTCAGGCCGACGCCGCCGAGGACCTCTCCGCGGTGTGCTCCGCGCTGCACGCGAAGGTGAAGATCCACGGAGCTGACGGTGACCGGATCGTCCCGATGAGTGAATTTCACATCGGCCCGTACATGACCGCGGTGAAGGACGGCGAGATTCTGACCGAGATCCGGTTGCCGCTCAAGCCGGGCGCGGGCAGCGCGCACGAGAAGGTCGAGCGGCGCGCCGGCGACTGGGCGATCGCGGCCACCAGCGCCGCCGTGTGGCTCGACGGCGGCAAGTTCGCCGACGTCGGGATCGGGCTCTCCGCGGTCGGTCCGACGACGGTCGAATTGCCTCGTGTGCAGGAGCTCCTGAAGGGCCAAGCACCGTCCGAGGAGCTGTTCG
This sequence comes from uncultured Solirubrobacteraceae bacterium, assembly GCA_963768375.1. Classification (GTDB taxonomy): domain Bacteria; phylum Actinomycetota; class Thermoleophilia; order Solirubrobacterales; family Solirubrobacteraceae; genus Solirubrobacter. The sequence goes on along the minus strand of CAVYHO010000009.1, from coordinate 848,003 downwards.
AACAGGCCGGCGCGATCGCGTCCGAGGACTGCTCACCGATTCCCGACAGCCGCGGCCCGGTGGACTACAAGCGCCACCTGGCCGGCGTGCTCACCAAGCGCGCGCTGCGCCGCGCGACGTCCCGCGCATTGCAGCAGGAGGCATAGACATGGAAGTCAGTATCGTTATTAACGGTGAAACGGTTTCACGTGACGTGGAACCGCGCACCCTGCTCGTGCACTTCATCCGTGACACTCCGGGTCTCACTGGCACGCACTGGGGCTGTGACACATCCAACTGCGGCGCCTGCGTTGTCCTGATGGACGACAAGCCGCTGAAGTCCTGCACCGCGCTGGCGGCGATGTGTGTCGGCCACGAGATCCGGACCGTCGAGTCGCTCGAGGTCGACGGGCAGCTCGATCCGATCCAGCAGGGCTTCCATGAGTGCCACGCGCTGCACTGCGGGTTCTGCACTCCCGGCATGCTCATGACGACGAGAGCGCTGCTGGACGAGAACCCGGATCCGACCGAGCATGAGATCCGGACCGCGATCTCCGGGGCGATCTGCCGCTGTACGGGCTACAAGAACATCGTCGCGGCCACGAGATGGGCTGCTGAGCATCAGGAGGCACCGCGATGACCGCGATCGAGGACCGCCCGCTCGGCTTCGGGCGCCTGAAGCGCAAGGAGGACGCCCGCTTCATCCGCGGCAAGGGCACCTATCTGGACGACATCCGCCTTCCGGGGATGCTCCACGCCGCGATCTTGCGCAGCCCGTTCGCGCACGCGAAGATCAACTCGATCGACACGGCGGCGGCGCTCGCGGCCCCGAACGTGGCCGCGGTGATCACGGCCAAGGACCTGGAGACGCTCGGCCTCGCGTGGATGCCGACGATCTCCTACGACACGCAGGCCGTGCTGGCCGGTGACAAGGTGCGCTTCCAGCACCAGGAGGTCGCCTGCGTCATCGCGACCGACGAGTACTCGGCCCGCGACGCGCTCCAGCTGATCGAGGTCGACTACGACCCGCTGCCCGCCGTGGTCAACGCCCGCAAGGCGCTCGACGACGACGCGCCGCTGATCCGCGACGACAAGGACGGCCAGGCCGACAATCTCGCCAGCCCGACCTGGGAGGCCGGCGACGAGGACGCGACCGACAAGGCCTTCGCCGAGGCCGACACCGTCATCAGCCGGGACATCATCTACCCGCGCTGCCACCCGGCGCCGCTGGAGACGTGCGGCATGATCGCCGACTTCAACCCGGAGACCGGCCAGCTCGACATCTACAACGGCAACCAGGCGCCGCACGCCCACCGGACCGTCTACGCCCAGGTCGCCGGCCTGGCCGAGCACATGATCCGGATCCAGTGCAACGACATCGGCGGCGGGTTCGGCAACAAGGTGCCCGTCTATCCCGGCTACGTGTGCGCGATCGCCGGCTCGATCGTCGCCGGAGCGCCGGTGAAGTGGATCGAGGACCGGTCCGAGAACCTGATGTCCACGGGCTTCGCGCGCGACTACGTGATGAAGGCCGAGATGTGCTCCAAGGACGGCAAGATCACCGGCCTGCGGGTCGACGTGATCGCCGACCACGGCGCGTTCGACTCCACCGCCCAGCCGACCAAGTTCCCGGCCGGCTTCTTCCACATCGTCTGCGGCTCCTACGACCTGCAGGCGAGCCACGTCAAGGTCAAGGCCGTCTACACCAACAAGGCGCCGGGCGGCGTCGCGTACCGGTGCTCGTTCCGCATCACCGAGGCCGTCTACCTCGTGGAGCGGATGGTCGACGCGCTGGCGCTGGAGATGAAGGTCGACCCGATCGAGCTGCGCATGCGCAGCTTCATCCAGAGCAACCAGTTCCCGTACGAGACCACGACGGGCTGGACCTACGACTCCGGCGATTACCACAAGACCATGCAGGTCGCCATGGATATGGCGGACTACGAGGGCCTCCGCCGCGAGCAGGCCGAGAAACGGGCGCGGGGCGAGCTGATGGGCATCGGCGTCTCCTTCTTCACCGAGGGCGTCGGCGCCGGCCCGCGCAAGCACATGGACATCCTCGGCCTGGCGATGAACGACGGCGCCGACCTGCGGGTCCACCCGTCCGGAAAGGCGGTCGTAAGCCTGTCCGCCCAGACACAGGGCCAGGGCCACGAGACGACGTTCGCGCAGATCGTGGCCGAGGAGCTGGGGATCCCGCCCGAGGACGTCGAGGTCCGCCACGGCGACACCGACAAGTCGCCGTACGGGCTCGGGACCTATGGCTCCAGATCCACACCGGTCTCCGGCGCCGCCGTCGCGGTGGTGTCACGCAAGATCCGCGACAAGGCGCGGCTGATCGCGGCCACGATGCTCGAGACCCGCCCCGAGGACCTGGCCTGGGAGAAGGGCCGCTGGTACGTGAAGGGCGACCCGGAGAAGGGCGCCTCGATCGCCGACATCACCCAGCGCGCGTACTCCGGCGACACGCTGCCGGAGGGCATGGAGGGCGGCCTCGACGCCCAGGTCATCTACGACCCGCCGAACCTCACGTACCCGTACGGGGCCTACATCGCGGTCGTGGACATCGACCCGGAGACGGCCGCGGTCAAGGTGCGGCGGTTCATCGCCGTCGACGACTGCGGGATCCGGATCAACCCGATGATCGTCGAGGGCCAGATCCACGGCGGTCTCGCGGAGGGTGTCGGGATCGCGCTGATGGAGGTGATCACCTTCGACGAGGGCGGCAACTGCCTCAACGGCACGTTCATGGACTACCTGATCCCGACCGCGCTCGAGTGCCCCGACTTCGAGCTCGGCGAGACCGTCACGCCCTGCCCGCACCACCCGCTGGGCGCCAAGGGCGTGGGGGAGTCCCCGAACGTCGGGTCGCCGCCGGCGATCGTCAACGCCGTGATCGATGCGCTGTATGAGTCGCATGGCGTGGACCACATCGACATGCCGTGCACCCCGGCCCGCGTGTGGGCCGCGATGCAGGGCCGCGCCGAACCGCCCCAATGAACGACCTCGAGTACTACGCGCCGGACGTCGAGACGCTCGCGCAGCTTCTCGCGACCGCCGACTACCTGGTCGACGAGGGCCTGGCCACGTCGCTGTTCCTCAGCCTCCGCCTTCCGCAGCCGCTGCTGCTGGAGGGGGAGGCCGGGGTCGGCAAGACGGAGGCGGCCAAGGCGCTGGCGCAGGTGCTCGACACACCGCTCGTGCGGCTGCAGTGCTACGACGGCATCGACGCCGCGGAAGCGCTCTACGAATGGAACTATCCGCGCCAGCTGCTCAGCATCCGGCTCGCGGACACCTCCGGGGAGAAGCTCTCCGAGGCCGATCTGTTCGGCTCCGACTACCTGATCCGGCGCCCGCTGCTGCGGGCGCTGGAGCATCCCGGCCCGCGGCCGGCGGTGCTGCTGATCGACGAGATCGACCGCGCCGACGACGACTTCGAGGCGTTCCTGCTCGAACTGCTGGCCGAGTCGGCCGTGACGATCCCGGAGTTGGGGACGATCCGTGCCACCCACCCGCCCGTGATCGTGCTGACGAGCAACCGGACCCGCGATCTCCATGACGCGGTCAAGCGCCGCTGCCTGTATCACTGGATCGACTACCCTAACCCTCAACGTGAGATAGAGATTGTGAGGCGCCGGGTGAAGGGCGCTTCCGAGACCCTCGCGGTGTCCGTGGTCGGCGCTGTGGCGAGGATGCGGGATAGCGATATCCAGAAGCCGCCCGGGATCGCCGAGGCGATCGACTGGCTGAAGGCGCTCGAGATGCTCGGGATCGTCGAGCTGGACGCCGAGGCGCTGGAGCGCACGCTCGGCAGCGTGCTCAAGTACGGCGATGACCAGGAGGTCGTGCGCGCGCTCGGCCTGGAGAGCCTCGTCACGTGATCGCGCTCGACCTGCCGCCGCTGGTCGCGGGATTCGGCCGCCGTCTGCACGAGGCCGGCGTGCCGGTCACGCCCGAGCGGGCGGCCCGCTTCGCGGAGGCGCTGACGCTCGACAAACCGGTCGCGCGCACGCGCCTGTACTGGATCGCCCGCGCGACGCTGCTCTCCGACATCTCCCAGCGCCCCGCGTTTGACCGCGTGTTCGCCGAGGTGTTCGGGACCCGCGCGCCCGAGGTGGACGCGCCGGAAGGCGAATCCCGCGAGACGGCCCAGGACGAACGCCCCGGCACATCGCGTGAGGGCGAGGGCGGCATCGGCGCCCCGGCCACCGGGCGCGGCGACGCCCTTGAAGCGCAAGAGGCGCCGGTGCCGGTGCTCGCGTCCGACGAAGAAGTGCTGCGCTCCAAGCGCTTCGATGCGCTCGACCCAGCCGAGCTCGCGGCGCTCTATCGGCTGATGACGCGCCTGGAGATCGCGACGCCGAAGCGGCGAACCCGGCGCGCACAGAAGGCCCGCCGCGGCGAGCACATCGACCTGCGCCGGACGCTGCGCGGCTCCTTGCGCACCGGCGGCGACCCGATCCGGCTGGCCCGAAAGCGGCGTCGCATACAGCCCCGCCGGATCGTGATGCTGTGCGACATCAGCGGCTCGATGGAGCCGTACTCGCGCGCGTACCTCCAGTTCCTGGCGATCGCCGGCACGAACGCCGAGGCGTTCGTCTTCGCCACCCGCCTGACCCGGATCACGCGCGCGCTGGCCACGAAGAGCCCCGAGCGCGCGATCCGCCGCGCCGCCGCGGCGGCGCCGGACTGGTCGAGCGGCACCCGGATCGGCGACGCGTTGCGCGCCTTCAACGACCGTCACGGCCGCCGCGGGATGGCGCGCGGCGCCGTGATCGTGATCCTGTCCGACGGCTGGGAGCGCGGCGAGCCCGAGCTGGTGGCGCGCGAGATGGAGCGGCTGTCACGGCTCGCGTACCGGATCGTGTGGGTCAACCCGCGCGTGAGCGCCGCGGGCTTCGCCCCCCGCGTCGGCGGCATGGCGGCGGCCCTGCCGCATTGCGACGCGCTGGTCTCCGGCCACAGCCTCGAGGCGCTGGCCGAGGTGATCGACGCCATCGGCGCCGAGCGCGGCGGCGCGCCGCCGCCGATCCCGGAGCCCGAAGAAGAAGAGGAGCCGTGGGCCAGCGCCACCCCCCAACCGGGGAGCTCGGTCGCGATGCCCAGTGGCTACGGTCCGAGCCGAGGAAGGACGACGCCCGGATGGCAATGACCTGCATCTACCCCGGTTGTGAACGCCCGGCGGTGCCCCCGCACCCGCTCGGCGGCCCGCAGCCGAGCTTCTGTGACCGAGAGGACCACAACGCGCTCACCGCCCACCAGGAGCGCGTCCGCCTGCAAGAGGAGGAGAGCAAGCGTGGCTGACGAGGCCTATCGCGCGGTATTCCTGCGCGTCCACCCCACGGGCAAGATGGTGCTCAGCCTCACGACCGAGGCAGACGGCCGCGAGCCGCAGTACGCCTCGCTCGTGGCCGAGGAGCTCGGCGTTCCGCCGTTGGACGTCAAGGTCGTCCCGGCCGACGAGAACCGTTTCGGCACCGGTCACGGCTTCAACACGAGCCCGTCCGACGCCACTGCCGCGGCGATCACCAGCGCCAGCGGCAAGATCCGCGACAAGGCGCGGTTGCTCGCGGGTGCGGCGCTGGAGACGGACGACCTCGAGTGGGACAACGGCGCGTTCGTCGGCAACGGCGAGATCCGCACGATCGCCGACATCGCGCTGTACGCGCACGGCACGGGGGCGCTGCCCCCGGGCGTCGAGGGCGGGCTCGACGCACAGACTGTCTACAGGGACTAGGGAATGCACACGCTTGGACCACAGGACGGCGAGCTGATCGTCCACACCGGCAAGGGGGGCGCCGCCGCCAAGGCGGGCCACGACCTGACGATCGAAGTCACGCGCTGGAAGGGCACGCTCGACCACGGTGCGATGACGCTGACCGCCGACCCGCGCTCGCTGCGCGTCATCGAGGGCACCGGTGGCATGACGACGCTCGGCGACGAGGAGAAGGACGGGATCTCGCAGACGATCGACGACGAGGTCCTCAAGGGCCTCGCGATCGAGTTCCGCTCGACGCGCGTCGAACAGCGCGGCTCGCGGCTCGCAGTCACCGGTGACCTGGAGCTCTTCGGGTTCAAGCGCTCGCTCGACTTCGCGCTCAACGTCGACGAGGCGGGCCGGATCACCGGCAGCGCGTTCGTCAAGCAGACCGACTGGAAGATGAAGCCGTTCTCGGCGCTGTTCGGCACGCTCAAGGTGGCCGACGTCGTCGAGGTCTCGATCGACGCGCGGGTGCCGGCCACGGTCGCGATGGAAGCGCTCCATGGTTGAGCTCGACCACCGCTTCGAGAACGGCAACTCGGTCGACGAGAACTGGGAGGCGATCCTCGACCTCGACCGGATCATCCCGTGCGTCGAGGGCGGTTCGGTGCTCGAGCGCACCAGCCCAGAGGCGGCGCAGGCCCAGATCCTGGTCAAGATGGGCGCGATGTCGATGACGTTCAAGGGCACCGTGGAGGTCGCCGAGCGCGACGACGAGGCCCACCACGCGGTGCTGCGGGTGAAGTCGCGCGACACCGGCGGGTCCGGCTACGCGAACGCCGACGTCACGTTCGATCTCAACGACGGCGGCGGCGACGTTCATACGGCGGCGCAGATCAGCGGCAAGGCGGCGTCGATGGGGGAGGGGATCGTGCAGACCGTGCTCGACGCCCTGATCAAGGACTTCACTCAAAATCTCAAGCAGATTTGAGAGAGCGGATGGTCATGCGCCGGGTCCGGGAGGGTGAGGTCCCACCCGACGGCGCGACCGCGCTCCAGGACGACCCGGACCGGCCCGTGTTCCGGGCCAACGGCCCGTACGACTACGTCTGCGTCGAATGCGGGAACGTGCTCGCGGCCTCGATGGGGCTGGAATCGATGACCAAGCGCGTCCGGATCAAGTGCGGGCGCTGCAAGACCGTCAACGTCGCGGTGTTCGACGCCAAGGGCGAGACGTGATCGGGTTCGGGTCGCTTCCGCGCAAGGAGGACGCCCGCTTCATCCGCGGCCAGGGCCGGTATCTCGACGACGTGCACCCTCCCGGGCTGCTGCACGGCGCGATCCTGCGCTCGCCGGAGCCGCACGCCGAGATCGTCTCGATCGACGTCTCCGCCGCGCTCCAGCACCCGAAGGTGCACGCGGTGATCACCGGCGCCGACCTCGGCGAGATGGCCTGGATGCCGACGATGTCGGCCGACCGGCAGGCGGTGCTGGCCACCGACCGAGTGCGCTTCCAGGGTCAGGAGGTCGCGTTTGTCATCGCCGACGACCACTACTCGGCGCGCGACGCGCTGGAGCTGATCGACGTCGACTACGAGCCGCTGCCGGTGGTCGTCGATCCGCGTGCGGCGCTGCGTCCGGACGCGCCGCACGTGCGCGACGGCGGCAATCGCGTCTTCGAGTGGGAGGCCGGGGACGCAACGGCGACGGCGGCCGCGTTCGCGCGCGCCGACGTGGTGATCGAGCAGGAGATGCTCTTCCCGCGCGTGCATCCCGCGCCGCTCGAGACCTGCGGCGCCGTGGCGGACTACGACCGGGTCAGCGGCAGGCTCACGATCTGGTGCACGACCCAGGCCCCGCACGCCCACCGCACGATGTATTCGCTCATCACAGGGCTCCCGGAGCACAAGATCCGCGTGATCTCCCCGGACGTCGGCGGCGGGTTCGGCAACAAGGTCTCGATCTACCCCGGTTACCTGTGCGCGGTCGTGGGCGCCCTGAGCCTCGGCCGGCCCGTGAAATGGGTCGAGGACCGCAGCGAGAACCTGATGTCGACCGGGTTCGCCCGCGACTACGCGATGAAAGGGCGGATCGGGGCCTCGTCGGACGGCCGGATCCTGGCCGTTGAGGTTGACGTCATCGCCGACCACGGCGCGTTCAACGCCGCCGCCCAGCCGACGACGTTCCCAGCCGGGTTCTTCAGCGTCTTCACCGGCTCCTACGACGTCGACGCCGCGCATTGCCGGGTCACCGGCGCCTACACGAACAAGGCTCCGGGCGGGGTGGCGTACTCGTGCTCGTTCCGGATCGCCGAGGCCGTCTACCTGATCGAGCGCACCGTGGACTGCCTGGCGCAGGAGTTGGAGATCGATCCGGTTGAGCTCCGGCTGCGAAACCTCCTGCGTGCGGACCAATTCCCGTACCGCAGCAAGACCGGCTGGGTGTACGACTCAGGCGACTACGAGCGAACGCTGCGCCGCGCGCTGGAGCTGGCGGACTACGAGGGATTGCGACGCGAGCAGGCCGAACGGCGCGAGCGGGGCGAGCTGATGGGAATTGGCGTCTCGTTCTTCACCGAGGCGGTCGGCGCCGGCCCCCGCAAGCACATGGACATCCTCGGGCTGGCGCTGAACGACGGCGCGTCGCTGCGGATCTCGCCGACGGGGACCGCCCAGCTGGCGATCAGCGTGCAGACCCAGGGGCAGGGGCACGAGACGACGTTCGCCCAGATCGTCTCCCACGAGCTAGGCCTCGACCCCGACGATGTCGAGGTCGTGCACGGCGACACGGACACGACGCCGTACGGGATGGGCACGTACGGGTCGCGCTCGACGCCGGTGAGCGGCGCCGCCACGGCGCTGGCGGCGCGCAAGGTGCGCGAGCGGGCGCGACTGGTCGCATCGGCCATGCTCGAAGTGGCGCCGGAGGATCTCGCGTGGGCGGACGGCCGATGGTCGGTGCGCGGCGACCCCACGGTCGGCGCCTCCCTGCGCGAGATCGCGGCCGCCGCGCGCGGCGCCGTGGAACTCCCGCCCGGCGTCGAGGCCGGTCTGGACGCCGAGGCGGTCTACGACCCGCCGAACCTGACGTTCCCGTTCGGCGCCTACATCTGCGTGGTCGACGTCGATCCCGGCACCGCAGCCGTGAAGGTGCGCCGATTCATCGCCGTCGACGACTGCGGCGTCCGGATCAACCCGATGATCGTGGAGGGCCAGATCCACGGCGGGCTGACCGACGGCGTCGGGATGGCGCTGATGGAGCAGATCGCGTTCGACTCCGACGGCAACTGCCTCGGCGGCTCGCTGATGGACTACCTCATTCCCACCGCGGTCGAAGTGCCGGAGTGGGAGACGGACTTCACTGTCACACCTTCACCTCACCATCCGCTCGGCGCGAAGGGTGTAGGTGAATCGGCGACGGTCGGGTCGCCGCCCGCGATCGTCAACGCGATCTGCGATGCCCTCGGCGTGCGCCACGTCGACATGCCCTGCACCCCGTCCCGCGTCTGGGAGGCGATGACCACATGATCAAGGGCGAGCTCATCGCCAAGATGCAGCAGCTGCTCGCCGAGCGGGTGCCGTTCGTGATCGCGACCGTCGTGACCGCGTCCAAGCCCGCCAGCGTGCGGCCGGGCGACGCCGCGATCGTGCTGGCGGACGGGACGATCGACGGCTTCGTCGGCGGCGTCTGCGCGCAGGGCTCGGTACGGCTGTACGCCGCGCGGGCGCTGGAGAGCGGGGACGCGCTGCTGCTGCGGCTGGTCCCCGGGCTCGCCGAGGGCGAGGACGCGTCGCAGGAGGGCGTCGTGGTTTCACACAACCCGTGCCTGAGCGGAGGAGCCTTGGAGATCTTCCTGGAGCCACAGCTGGCCTCACCGCGGATCGTGATCGCCGGCGACACGCCGATCGCCCGCGCGCTGGAAGCGGTTGCGACCGCGGCCGGCTACGACATCGCCCATGACGCGCCGCAGGCGTCCGACGCGGCGCTGGTCGTCGCCTCGCACGGCAACGACGAGGAGCCGATCCTGGCTCGCGCGCTGACGGCCGGGGTCGGCTACGTCGGGCTCGTGGCGTCGAAGAAGCGCGGCGTCGCCGTCCTGGCCGCGCTCGACGTCCCGGACGCCCTGCGCGCGCTCGTCCACACGCCCGCGGGGCTGGACCTCGGCGCCCGCACGCCCGCGGACATCGCGATCTCGATCCTGGCCGAGATCGTCGCGACCCGGACCGCCCACGCTCCGGCCGCCGCGCCAGCGACCGCGATCGACCCGGTCTGCGGCATGGAGGTCGTCGTCAGCCCGGCCACGCCGCAGCTCGACGGCGTCTACTTCTGCTGTGAGGGCTGCCGCGACCGCTACGCGGCGACGCGGTCATAGCCGCTTCTCCCACGTCAAGAGCGTGTCGTCGACCTCGATCGGGCCCGTCCGGAGCTCGATTGTTCCCACCACCCGGCGCGGCGGGATGTCGGCGTCGGCGTAGCCACGCGCGCGGTAGAGCGCCTGTGCGGCGTCGTTGTCGACGCTCACAGTGACGCGCAGGTGTTCGAAGCCGCGCGCGGCGGCCTCGCGCTCGACCGCCTCGGTCAGCGCCGACGCGACGCCGCGGCGGCGGTGCTGCTCGCGCACCGCTACGTCCTGGACCTCGGGCGGGTCAGTCCAACACAGCCGCGCGTGGCCGAGTGGCTCGTCACCGTCCCAGGCGACGAGGTACACGCCATCGGGATGGTCGAGCCGGGCCAGGCCGAGCACCGCGGCCACGCGCGCCACTTCGTCGGTGGCGAGCGGCCGGATCGTCACTACTGGCTGAACGTGTAGCCGCTGCGGTCGGGGAGCCCGAGCGCGCGCATCCGCGCGCGCAGGCGATCCTCGTCCTCGCCGTCGAGCTGCCACTCGAGCTTGTTCAGGCCGGACAGGTACGGATTCCGGCCCGGTGCGGAAGATGCCGCCGAGCCAGCGGACCAGCGCGCCGGCATCGGCGCGCTGCTCGAGGATCTCGACCACCATCCGTTCCTCCCAGTCGGCCGTCTCGCCGTCCAGGCACTTGCGGATCAGCCGCTCGGCGGTCTGCTGGACCGTGCGGGCGTAGTAGTGGCGGAGGAAATACTGCTCGCGCAGCTTCGTGTACTCCTCACCGTTGAACGCGTACGCGAGGTCCCAGGCGTCGGCGGCGTCGATCACGACGACGAGGTCGCCGGCGTCGAGCGAGGCGCCGAGCACGGTCAGGATCGCGTTCTCGTCGTCGCCGTACGTGCCTCCGACGAGCAGCCCGCGGATCATCTGCACCCGCTCCACGGCCGAGTGTGACGCGAGCCCCGACCGGCCGAGGCGCGTGATCTCGTCCCGGATCGCGTTGTCGGAGCCGAGGTGCAGGAACGACGTGTCGCCGCGGACGGCGGCCGAGTCGTCCATGTTCGGCCGCAGGTGCGGCGGCGTCAGCGTGTCCACCGCGCGGGTGTTGGGCCCGGTCGTGACGTCGCCGGTCATCGCGCCGGCCTCGCCGGTGTACGGGCCGCTGCCCGACCCGGGCTGGATGATCTGCGCGCGCCGCCACGTGTCGGCGCGCTCGGTGGCCATGTCGGCGTCGAACAGATGACGCATCGACGTGTCCTGCGCGAGCGCCGGCATCAGGTTGACGGGGATGCCGAGCTTCTCGGCCATGTCGTCCTGCATCTGGCGGCCGGCGTTGTCGAACACGCCCGCCATCGACATGAAGTCGGTCTGGAAGTCGCCCATCGCTACGCCTGAGTGCGAGGCGTAGTACTGGTTGAACACCCACGCCTCGGCCCGCGGCAGGTCCCAGCGAATGTGCGCCTTCATGCCCTCGGTCAGCGCGGTGACCGACTCCAACACCGACGTCATCATGTAGTGCATCGCCGCGCCCGACGCCGCCTCGGGCGTCATCTGCGGCCCGAGCATCATCGCCTCCGCCAGCGCGACCCGCTTCTGGCTCTCGTCCGCCCGCTGGAAGGCGATCTTCCAGTGCTCCTCGGGCTGGACGCTGGACGCTCCCGCCTTCTGCTTGTCCCAGGCGTTGAAGTTGTCCTCGTAGATCTTCTCGAAGTAGAGGACCGACCGCAGCACGTAGCTCGGGTACAGGTACGCCGCCTTCTCGACGAAATCGATCTCGTTCTGGGTGACGTACGAGTAGACCTTGGCGAAGAAGTACCGGAAGTCGCGCACCGGTCCCTTCGGGCCGGCCAACAGGGTCTGCGCGCGGGCGCGCTGCTTGATCAGGCCGGCCTTCGCGGCGTTCAGCAGCGAGACACAGGTGGCTTCGTCCTCGGGGACGTTGGCGTTAGTCGGCGTCCCGTCATGCCGGCAGAAACGGTGCGGGACGTACGCGCCGGCGGCCGGCGCGGGCGCGGCCGGGGCGTGCTGGCGCTGGAGGATCGCGCCCATCTGCTGGTTGCCGATGAGACCGGCGAGCGAGCGCAGGTCGCGGAGCGACGGCGCCGGAGCCCGCTCCGCGATCGGCGGCGCCGGCTGGCGCTCATCGTCTACACGGGCCCGTTCCAACGCTTCGACGGTACCTCGGGTGCGGCCGGCCGTCCAGTCGAGCTAACAGCCGGCGGGCCGCCCGCCGGGTGCCAAGCACAGGAACTCGACGTCGGGGGCTTCGCCCGGCCGGCCGATCGTGTAGCGCAGCACGCGCCCGATCCGGTTGGGGAGCGTCAGCCGGACCTCGATCTCGGTGCCGCGGCGGAGCGCGCGGTTGCGGAACGAGGAGTGCAGGTTGATCGTCTGCCCGCTGCGTGTGACCCGGCGCCGCACGCGCTCGAACGGGCACCCGCGGCCCGAGCAGCGCATCTCGACCGCCGTGTTGCGCGACATCCGCCGGGCCGCCAGGCGCAGGTTGACCGTGCCGTTGCCGCGCCGGTCCCACGCGTTTCTGATGGAGCCGAGGATCGGCGGGAACGGGTCGATCCGACCGTCGCAGTTCTCGTCGACCTCGTTGCCGATCGTCTCGGCCGCGCCGGGGCGCACCGCGGCCTCCGCGTCATTGCAGTCCTGTGGCCGCGGCGTGCCGTCGCGATCGCGGTCGGCACTGACGGCGTCCACGCCCGAACAGTCCTCGTCGATGCCGTTGTCGGGGACGTCGGTGACGCCGGGCCGGACCGTCGGCCGCGTGTCGTCGCAGTCGGCGGGTACCCGGACGCCGTCGCCGTCCGCGTCGCCCTCGACCTGCTCGCACGAGATCCGCGTGTCGGCGTCGTCGGTGATCGCCGTGTCGTTGCCGTCGCCGCAGTCGACCTTGGCCTCGGCCTGGCCGTCGCGGGCGACAACGTTGTCGTTCCCCGGACCGCCGGAGAACTCGTCGATCCCGCGCCCGCCGACCAGCGCGTCGTTGCCGATGCCGCCCTCGATGATCACCGGGAGCGTGATGCTGGCGTTCACGACGGCGATGTCGTCGCCGTCCTCGAGGCTGATCAGGATCCGGGTCGCGACGTTCTTGGGACAGTCGATCGTCTGCGGCTGGCCCTCGTCGCTCGGCGTGCAGCCGGCGTTCTGCTGGATGTCGGCGCCGCCGAAGCGGGTGAACCGGATCGTGTCGCCAGCGACCTCGAACACGGCGATCTGGTCGCTCTCGCCCTGATCGGCGTCATAGAGGATGGTGCCGCCCGCGACCGAGATCGTGCCGGCCTGCGCGGTGGCGGGCACCAGCAGCGCGAGCAGGGTGAGGAGCAGGACGCGCTTCAGCATGTCCGGTTCCGGCTCTCGTTGGGCGAGCGGCACGTGATCCCGACATCGGGGAGTTCGCCGTTCTTGACCGCGTAAGTGAAGGTTCGGCCGGTTGTCTCGGCGGCGGTGATCGTGACCGTGATCTTGGCTCCCGGCCGCAGCGTCGCTCGCCGCAGCGCCTGGGTGTCGAGCCGGACCGGCGCCAGATCGCGCGGCACGGTGCGCGACCGCGAGCGCGTGGACGGGCAGCCGCTGCCGGTGCAGCGGAACACAACCCGGGCGCCGCGGGGCGCGTTGCGCACCGTCAGGAGCCGCAGCTTCGTGCGCCGACCGTCGACCGACCAGTTGTTGAGCACCAGCGCCCGCAGCAGCGCGAACGGCTCCGCGCGCGAGTCGCAGTTCTCGTCGACGGCGTTGCCCCGGACCTCGAGCGCGCCCGGCCGGATCGATGCGTTCGCGTCGTTGCAGTCGGCGGGAACCGGGAACCCATCGGCGTCGCGGTCCAGGACGATGTTGTCGCGCCCATCGCAGTCCTCGTCGATGCCGTTCTCCAACGTCTCGCCGGCACCCGGGAAGATCGCCCTGATGGCGTCGTTGCAGTCGACGTTGGAGGCGAACCCGTCGCCGTCGCCGTCCTGGGCGCCCTCGCACTCGGCGATGATGTCGGTGAAGTCGTTGCGGACGCTGTCGCTGTCGGCGCCGCAGGAGATCCGCTCGGCGTTGCCGTCCAGCGCTTGGATGTTGTCGTTGCCGGCCTGGCCGAAGTAGTCGTCGACGCCCTCGTGGCCGACGAGCGTGTCGTTGCCGTCGCCGCCGGCGAGGACATCAGTGCTCGTGCCGCCGTGCAGCACGTCGTCACCAGCGCCGCCGAACGCGCTGATGGGATCGCTCGGCCCGGTCACGGTCAGGACGTCGTCCAGGTTCCCGAGGTCGACATTGATGCTCGGCCGCCGCGGGCATGTGATCTGCAATCCCGGTTGGGTGTCAACGCAGCCGTTGCCCGCCGCGGCGAGATTGCCGTTCGCGCTCGTGATCACGTAGTTGCCCCCGCGCAACTCGATGTTGATCCGATCGACCGAGTTGTTGGCAAGGTCGGGCGTGATCCGGATCAGCGGGATGTTCTGGTCGACCTCCGCGATCACATCGCCGAAGGCCGAAGCGGGGAGGAGGGCCGACGCGAGGAGGGCGACGGCGATGCAGCGAACAGCTGAGCGCATCCGTGTCGATCCTCTTCGATTCGCGCGCCGCGTGCAACCGTGGGACCATGAGCCATGGACCGCGCCCGGCGTGAGCGCCGCGAACCCCTCAGGGAGGAGGAACCCCAGGCGCCGCGTTCGCAGCCGCCCGCGGAGCAGCTGCTGCAGCTCCAGCGGAGTGCCGGCAACGCCGCCGTCGCCCGCGCGATCCTCGCCCGTCAGGCCGACGCCGACCGCGAGGCGTTCGTCAATCGGCTGTGGCTGAAGGAGAAGTTCCGGCCGAGCACGGGCGGGGGCAAGTTCGACGTCCTGTTCGACCCGGCGGCGGGACGGTTGACAATCGTCGTCAGGTGCAAGTTCTGGTTCGCGGACGGTGACCCGGCCTTGTGGGAGGACGAGGAGGAGGCCGGTCCGGATCCGCACCTCTGGGGTCCGTCCGAGATCATGCAGTGGAAGGCCGACTTCAAGCGGCGGGTCTCCAACCACTGGTCGGGCAAACACACCTTCCACTGCACGCGCGACGGGTGGGAGGACCTCGCGGCCACGGTCCGGGTCCGCTTCATCGAGACCGAGGAAGAGGACGCGTACTACGTGCTCAACGTCTCCAAGATCCCGGAGCTGGGGGACACCCGCAAGAGCCGGGTCAAGCGGCCGTCCAAGAAGCACGGAAAGCCTGGACAGGCAACGCTCGACTCCGAGGACCTCGTGCAGTACGAGGGCCAGACGCCGGCCTACCACGAGGCCGGTCACATGCTCGGGCTCGGTGACGAATACCCGGGTAAGAAGTTCAAGGGGAAGGCGCCCTCGCACTCGAAGCTCGTCGAAGCCGAGTTCGGCAAGGGCGTCCTGCGCGGCAAGGACAACCGGATCATGTCGCACGGCAACGAGGTCGCCCCCGAGCACGGCGTCACGTTCCTCGAAGGCCTGCGCGCCGCCACTCACATGAAGGAGTGGAGCTTCACGCCGAAGACCGCCGCCGCGGGGCACTCCGCGCTCGCGCCCGAAGAGCCCGAGGCGGCGTTCGCCTAGATCGCAGCCAGCTCGTCGTCGGTGAGCTCGATCTCGCCCGCGCTCGCCAGCTGCTCGACCTGCTCGGGCCGCCGGAAGCCGACGATCGCGCCGTGGACGGCGGGGTGGTGGAGCGTCCACGCCACGGCGACCGCACCGGGCGACGGGCCGACCTCGCGCAGCCGTTCGACCAGCGCCAGGTGCCGCGACAGTTGCGGCTCCTGGAAGCGCTCGTCGTGCTTGCGCCAATCGTCGTCCGGGAGTGCGGCGACTCGCTCGGCGCTCATCGCTCCGCTGAGCAGGCCGGACGCCTGCGGCGAGTACACGATCACGCCGATGTCGTGCTCGGCGCAGAAGGGAAGGATCTCCGCCTCGATGTCGCGCTCCAGCAGCGAATAGAGCGGCTGCACCGTCTCGACCGGCGCGATCGACTGCGCCCGCCGCAGCTGTTCGACGCTGAAGTTCGACGTGCCGATGTGGTGGACGAGACCCTGCTCCTTGAGCTCGGCGAACGTCGCCCACGCTTCCTCGATATCCGGATCCGGGATCGGCCAGTGGACCTGGTAGAGGTCGATGAAATCCAGCCGCAGCCGGCGGAGACTGGCCTCGACCTCGCGCAGGATCGAGTCCCGCGCGAGGTTGTGGCGCACGTTGTTGTCGCCGCCGTCGAGCAGGCCGGCCTTGGTGAACACGTACGGGCGCGGGTCGAGGCCGTCGAGCGCGCGCCCGACGACCTCCTCCGAGTGGCCCAGCCCGTAGATCGGGGCCGTGTCGATCCAGTTGATCCCGAGCTCGGCGGCACGCCGGATCGTGGCGATCGACTCGTCGTCGTCCTGCGCGCCCCAGGCGTCCCACCAGCCGGTGCCGCCGATCGCCCACGCGCCGAAGCCGATCCGGCTGATCTCCATTCCCGTGCTGCCGAGCTGAATCTTCATCTCACCGTCGAGAAAGCGTAGATCGATGACGATGTGAACGTCTGGCCCGGACGCAGCACGGTCGACGGGAAGTTCGGCTGGTTGGGCGAGTCCGGGTAATGCTGGGTCTCCAGCGCCAGCCCGTCGCCCTGACGGTACGCGCGATCGCTCGTGCCGTAGAGCGACCCGTCGAGGAAGTTGCCGGAGTAGAACTGGATCCCCGGCTCCGTGGTCGAGATCTCGAGCTGGCGCCCGCTCGAGGGGTCGCGCAGCACCGCCGCCAGATTCATCTGCCCGCGGCGATCGATCACCCAGTTGTGGTCGTAGCCGCGGCCGATCGCGAGCTGCGGATGGTTGTCGCGGATCCGGTCGCCGACCGCGTGGAAGCTCGTGAAGTCGAGCGGCGTGCCCGCGACGCGCTCGAGCGCGCCCGTCGGGATCAGCGTGTCGTCGACCGGTGTGTAGCGGCTCGCGTTGAGCTTGAGCTCGTGCCCGTAGATCGTCCCGCTGCCCTCGCCGGCGAGGTTCCAATACGCGTGGTTGGTGAGGTTGACGACCGTCGGCTTGTCGGTCTTGGCCGTGTAGTCGATCCGCAGCCGGCTGTCGTTGTCGAGCGAGTAGACAACCTCGGTCGAGAGCGCGCCGGGGTAGCCCTCCTCAAGGTTGGGGCTGGTGCGCTTCATCCGCACCCCCGCGGTCTTGCGGGTGGTGAACGACGTCGCCGTCCACACGCGCTTGTCGAAGCCGACCTTGCCGCCGTGGAGGCTGTTGGGATCGTTGTTGATCGGCAGCTGGAACGTGGTCCCGTCGAGCATGAAGCGGCCGAGCGCGATCCGGTTCGCGTATCGCCCGGTGATGCCGCCGAAGTACGGGTTCGCCGCCGCGTAGGCCTCGCTCGTGTAGCCCGCGATGTTCGCGAACCCGAGCGTCACGTTCGCGCGCCGGCCCCGGCGGTCGGGCACGACGACCTCCTGGACCGTGCCGCCGAACGTGAGGATCGAGACCGACATCCCGCGGTCGTTGGTCAGCGTATAGCGGTCGATTGCGCCGTCGGGTACCGACCCGAATCCCGACTTTGTGACCCGCGGCGAAGCCGTGGCTGCGCTCACCAGCATCGTCGCCAGCGCGAGGGCCAGCGACAGCACCTTCATGAACCTGCTCATGGTTCCCCCTTTTCAGACCGGCGCGTATTCGATGCCGGTCAATTCGCAGAAGACCCGCCACGCCTCGGCATGGCGGCCAGGGTTGAGCACCTGGTGGTGGGGGCCGCCCAGCCGCAGCCAGGCGTCCATGCAGTCACGCAGCCCCGAGTCCGGGCGGAAGAAGCCGTACGGCATCTCCAGCGCCGGCAGCTCGTCGGTGTCGAGGATCTCGCCCTCGGCGACCACCAGCCGGAACCGCTCGCCGCCGATCGACGTGAGCGTCGCCAGCGTCGCGGGTCCGGTGGCGTACTGGAAGAGAAACGTCGGCGGGTCGCCGAGCGCGCCGATCCCGAGGGGACGCTTGATCAGCCGCACCGGGCGATCGTCGCGGGCGAGCGCCCAGTTCCCCTCGCCCATGTGGCTCATCAGGATCGAGTCGCTCGGGAAGTCCATCGCGTACATCTCGGTGAACTGCGTCGGCCCGAGCAGATCCTGCGCGGCGCAGAACAGCGCGGCGGTGACCGCGTCGCCCTCGGCGGCGTAGCCGACGCCCTGCGCCATCAGGCTGGAAGCGGCGGCGAGCGGTAGGCGCGCGAACCGGCCGTCCTCGGCGATCGCGTCGAAGTGCGTCGAATACGCGCCGTATCCACGTTCGCGCAACAGCCACTCGAGCCCGAGCTGCATCTGCGCGTGATCGGATCGCTCCTCGGCGCTCAGCCGGGGATCGATCTCGAAGCGCGCGTCCTCGTCCTCGATCAGCGCCGCGACGTCGGCCTCCGAGACCGCGGCGGCAGCGCGGTGCAGATCGCCGGGCGCCAGCGCGTCGATCTGCGGGCCGAGGTCGCGCATGAAGGTCTGCGCGTCGACCCGCGTATCGCCCATCCCATTCATCGGATAGCCGAACACCGCGACCTTGAGCGCCCGCCAGCGGGTGAGCGCGGCGGCCGCGTTCGCCCACTGGCCGATCTGCGCGCGGAACTCGTCCGAGCGCCAGTCGCCGGTGATGACGTGGAACGGCCGGCCCGCGCGCACGATCGCGTTGGCCGTGTCCTGGGCGCCGTGGATGCCCTGGTTGTAGGTCAGGTCGCCCATGTCCCACGCGGGCGTGACCTCCGGGACCGGCTGGACGTTCGCGAGGCAGATCGGGAGCGGCGTCTCGGCCAACAACCGGGCGACACGCATCGCGGGGCCGTAGGTGAGCATCACGATGAGCAGGCCGTCGACGTCGCCCAGCGCCGCGAGCTCGCGCTCGGCATCCTCGCGCTCCTTGACCGGCGCCGAGACGGTGACGTCGGCGACGTCGGAGAGCGCCGCGGCGATGTCGGCGGCGTAGGCCGCCTGGCGGTCGGCGATGCCTGGGAGCATGTCGTCGTAGAGGCTCTGCATGATCCCGAGCAGGCCGATGCGCGGTCGCTCGGCGACCGCGTCAGCGCTGCCCGTAGACGTTCTGGTAGCGGTGATAGAGCGCATCGATGTCCTCCTGCTCGAGCGGAACGACCTCGCCCAGCGAGCGGGCGAGATGCGTGGTGCGGGCGGCGTCCTCGCACATGACCGCCGCCTTGATCGCGTCACGCGGTCCGGCGCCGACGGCGAACACGCCGTGGGCGCGCATCAGTACGGCGGGCGAGCGGTGCCCGGCGAGCGTGTCGACCACCCCGCGGCCGATCGCCTCGTCGCCAATCAGGGCGAACGGCCCGAGAGGGATCTCGCCCCCGAACTCGTCCGCCATCGCGGTCATCACGCACGGGATCGGCTCGCCACGGATCGCCCACGCCGTGGCGTACGGGCTGTGCGTGTGGACGACGCCGCCGACCTCCGGCAGCGTGCGATAGATGTAGCCGTGGGTGGCGGCGTCGCTGGAGGGCGCGTAGTCGCCCTCCACCAGGTCGCCGTCGAGGTCGCACACGACGATCGCCGCCGGCGTGAGCTCCTCGTAGCGCACGCCACTCGGCTTGATGACCATCAAGTCCTCGCCCGGAACGCGCGCCGACAGGTTGCCGGACGTCCAGGCGACGAGGCCGTTGCGGGGCAACTCGGCGTGCAGCGCGCAGACCTCGCGGCGCAGCTCGTCAGGCATGGACGAGCTCCTTCTCGCGCAGCCGGTGCATCACGTCGTCGCCGCCGCGGCCGAAGTGGTCGTGCAGCCGCGTGTAGTGCGCGAAGAGGCGGTCGTACGCGTCGGCGCGGCGCTCGTCGGGGACGTACGCGTCGCGGTCGACGCGGCTCATCGCCGCCGCGGCGGCATGGATGTCGGGATGCACGCCGGCGGCGACCGCGGCGTGCATCGCCGAGCCGAGCGCCGGGCCCTGGCCGGACGCGATCAGGTGCAGTGGCATCCGGCAGACGTCGGCGTAGATCTGCATCACGAACGGGTTCTGGATCAGCCCGCCGGCGGCGAACAGCTCGCGCACCGCCAGCCCCGCGCGTTCGAACGTCTCGAGGATCGTGCGGGTGCCGAACGCGGTCGCCTCGACCAGCGCGCGATAGACGTCCTCGGGACGGGTCGCGAGCGTGAGCCCGACGATCAGCCCGCTCAGGTCGTGGTCGACCAGCACGGAGCGGTTCCCGTTGTTCCAGTCCAGCGCGATCAGCCCGTGCGCCCCGACCGCCTGCTGCGCGGCGAGCGCGCTGAGCTCTTCATGCGTGCGGCCCGTGAATGTCGCCAGCCAGCCGAAGATGTCGCCCACACCGCTCTGGCCGGCCTCGTAGCCCCACAGACCGGGCACGATCCCGCCGTCCACGACACCGCACATGCCCGGCACCTGCACCAGCTCGGCGCCGTTCATGACGTGGCACGTGGAGGTGCCCATCACCATCAGCATCTGGCCCGGCTCGACGGCGCCGGCGGCGGGCGCGGTGACATGCGCGTCCACGTTGCCGGCGGCGACCGCGATCCCCTCGGGCAGTCCCGTCCACCCGGCCGCCTGCGCGGTGAGTCGCCCCGCGCAGGCACCGAGGGGGAGGAAAGGGAAGCCCTCGATCCGGGTGGACGAGAAGTCGGCGAAGCGCTCGTTCAGAGCGCCCAAGTACTCCGGCGACGGGAAGCGGCCGTCCTGGTAGATCGCCTTGTAGCCCGTCGCGCACACATTGCGGGTCTCACGGCCGCAGAGCTGCCACACGATCCAGTCGGCGCCCTCGATCCAGCGCTCCGTCCGCTCGTAGATCTCCGGGTCCTCCTCGAATACCTGGAGCGCCTTGGCGAACTCCCACTCGGCCGAGATCAGCCCGCCGTAGCGCGCCAGCCACGGCTCGCCGCGCTCGGCCGCGAGCGCGTTGATGCGGTCGGCCTGGCGCTGCGCGGCGTGGTGCTTCCACAGCTTCGGGAACGCGTGTGGGCGGTCCGGGAACACGCGGCACAGCGGCGTGCCGTCGCGCAGCACCGGCAGTGGCGTCGAGGCCGTGAAGTCGGTCGCGATCCCCACGACTTGCTCCGCCGCGACGCCTGCGGCACGGACCGCTGCCGGCACGGCGTCGCGCAGCACGTCGAGGTAGTCCTCCGGGTCCTGCAGCGCCCAGTTCGGGGCGGGCTCGATGACACCGTGCGCGTACTCGTGCACGGCGGTGCCGAGCTCCTCGCCGTCGGACGCCCGCACCACCACGGCACGGCCGGAGAGCGTGCCGAAGTCGACGCCGACGACACACACGTCAGGCGGCGCCACGCGCACTCCTGAACTCACGCACGACGACCTCGGTCAGCTCCTCGACCGACGACTCCGAGGTCGGCTTGTCGAGCACGATCTCGCCGTCGCGCAGCAGGTTGACCCTGTCGCACGCCTGGAAGACGTGCACGTAGTTGTGCAGGATCATGATGATCGAGACGTCGCCCCGTTCCCGCAGGCGATGGATCAAGTCGAGGATGATCGCGCCCTCCTTGACGCCCATCGCCGCCAGCGGCTCGTCGAGCAGCAGCACGCGCGAATCCGACTGCAGCGACCGTGCGATCGCGATCGCCTGGCGCTGACCACCGGAGAGCCGCTCGACGTTCGTCTTCACGGACGGGATGTCGACGCCGATGTCCGTGATGTAGCGCTCGGCGCGGCGGCGCATCTCGCGGTTGTTGAGCAGCCGCAGCGGCGGCGGGTAGCGCAGCTCGCGGTTGAGGAAGACGTTGTGGAAGACGCTCAGCTCGTTGATCAGCGCGAGGTCCTGGTAGACGGTGTCGATGCCCTTCGAGCGCGCGTCACGCACCGAGTGCAGATCGACCTCGGAGCCATCGAGCAGGATCCGTCCTTCGTCGGGCTTGTAGTAGCCGCACAGGATCTTGATCAGCGTCGACTTTCCGGCGCCGTTGTCCCCAAGCAGCCCGAGCACCTCGCCCTTCTCCAGGTGCAGGCTCACGTCGCGCAGCGCCGTCACCGGGCCGAAGCGCTTGGCGATGTTCTCGCAGCGGAGGACCTCGCTCATGAGGTGTCTCTCCCTCCGCGCCCGCGTACGCGGCGGACGTAGATGTCGAGCACCATCGCCGCCAGGATCGCGAGCCCGAGAATGAGGTCGAAGGTGAACGCGCTGACGCCCTGCAGCGTGAATCCGTCACGCAGGATCCCGAGCACGCACGCGCCGATGAACGCCCCCACGACAGTGCCGCTCCCGCCGGCCAATGCCGTGCCGCCGATGACGGCGGCCGAGATCGCCGCGAACATGATGTTGGCCCCGCCGGCCAGCGGGTCGGTCGACGTGATCCGAACCGCTTCGATGATCCCGGCGAAGCCGGCCAGGATCGCGGCCAGCATGAAGTTGCGGGTCTTGACCCAGCGGACGTTGATGCCGGCCTCGCGCGACCCCAGCAGGTTCCCGCCGACCGCAAAGGTGTGCAGGCCCCAGCGCGTCCGCATCAGCACGAGCTGGAGCGCGAGCGTGATGCCGATCGCCCACAGGATCCCCGAGTAGGCGCCGCCGCCCATGAACTTCGTGTACGTGTCGCCGCCCGGCGTGTCGATCGGCCGGCCGTCCGAGAGCGAGAGCGTCAGCCCGTTGAGGAAGAAGAACATGCCGAGCGTCGTGATGAACGACGACACGCCGACCACGGTGGTGATGACGCCGTTGACGAGGCCGATCACGGCGCAGGCGGCGAGTGCGATCAGCACCGCCAGCAGGACCGGCACGCCGTCCTCGGCCAGCCAGGCCACGATGAACGCCGCCAGCGCGAACGTCTGCCCGACCGAGAGGTCGATCTCCCCGGAGATCATCAGGAAGACCTGGCCGGCGGCGATGATCGCCGTCGCCGCGATAAACGTCCCGAGCGTCTGGAGGTTGGCCGTGGACGCGAAGTCGACGACCGAGTACAGGAAGTAGACGTACAGCGCGATCGCGACGACCGCGATGCTGAGCTCGCGGCGGCCGAGCGCCAGCTCGACCGCGCTCGCCCACCTTCCGCGGCCGGCCGAAGCCTCTACGGGCGGCTCAGTCCGGGGCGGTGACCCCGTGGTGGTCACGGCGTCAGACTCCGGTGCGGATCAGCTTCTGTTCCTTGGAGGAGCCCTCGAACCGCGACGGGTTGTCGAGGTAGTCGGCGGCGTCGTCCTTGGTCAGGAACTTCAGCCCCGTGTTGACGTCGCCGGTGCCCGCCAGCCCGCCCGACAGCTTGGTCATGTACAGCTGCATGACGGGCTCGAAGCCCTGCATGTACGGCTGCTGGTCGATCGTGAAGTCGAGCTGGCCGGCCTGCAGCAGCTCGAGCGTCTTGGGCAGCGTGTCATAGCCGCCGCCCTTCACGCCCGAGTCGCGCAACTTGTACTTCTCGATCACCTGCCCGACCGCCTGGGTCGAGCCGGCGTCGACGGCGAACATGCCCTTGACGTCCTTGTTGCCGAGGTAGTAGGCGTCGATGCGCGACAGCTCCTCGTTGAGCTCGGCACCGGTGGCGATCGCCTTGTACTGGATGTCCTTGCCGGACTTCTTGATCGAGTCGATCGCGCCGTCGATCCGCGGCTGGATGTTCAGCGAGCCCGGGGTGGCGATGAACAGCGCGACCGGGCCGGAGTCGACCAGTTCGACGATCTGCTTGCCCATCTCCTGGCCCGAGACGAAGAGGTCCTGGCCGATGTAGGCCAGCCGCGCGTTGGCCGGGTCATCCGCGTTGTAGGAGACGACCGGGATGCCGGCCGCGAGGGCCTTGTCGGTCGGCCCGTTGAAGGCCTTCGGATCGATGATTGCGACGGCGATGCCGTCCGCCTTGCCGGAGATCGCGGCGTTCATCGCGTTGACCATCTCGCCGACGTCGGCGGTCTTGGACCCCGTCCACTGGAAGCTCGTGCCGAGCAGCGCGCTCGCGTCCTCGGCGCCGTACTGGGTGGGCGTGAAGAACGGGTTCGTCGTCACGTGGTTGACGAAGACGAACTTCCACTTCGGCGTCGACACGAAGTTGCCCGCGCCACCTTCGTCGCTGGTGCTGTCCTCGCTCGTCTTGCCGCACGCGGTGTTCGCGAGCAGCGCCGCGCCACCACCCACGATCGCGGCCCGACGCAGGAATAGACGCCGATCGATACCCGGCAGAAGTTGATCCGACACGGCTCGCTCCTCTCCTCAGGACGGCCGTGATGTTAGCGCTCACATCACTAGTGTCAAGGGATTGGGGCAGTATTTGTTAGCGCTAACTCGTTGTGAACATTCCCTGAACTCGAGTGGCGGACGGGCAGCGCCTGTGAGAATTGGACGGATGCATGTGCGCGGATCGATCCTCGTCGTCGACGACGAGCCGACGATCGGGGAAGTCGTCTCCGCCTACCTCCAGCGGGCGGGGTACGAGACCCGCGTGGCGCTGGACGGCCCGTCGGCCCTGGAGGCGGTCGCCGAGCGCTCCCCGGACCTGATCGTGCTCGACCTGATGCTGCCCGGCATCGACGGGCTCGAGGTGATGCGGCGCGTGCGCGACCGCACCGGCGCGGTGATCCTCCTCACCGCCAAGGGCGACGAGTCCGACCGAGTGATCGGGCTGCGGCTCGGCGCCGACGACTACGTGGTCAAGCCGTTCTCGCCCGCCGAGTTGGTGGCCCGCGTGGACGCCGTCCTGCGCCGCGTCAACACCGTCGCGGAGCACGCGCCGATGCTGACGATCGGCGAGTTGGAGATCGATCCGTCCTCGCGCCGCGTCACCCGCGCCGGCGAGGACATGGCGCTGACCGCGCGGGAGTTCGACCTGCTGCACTTCCTCGCCCGCCACCCCGGCCGCGCCTTCACGCGCGAGGAGCTGATGGACCATGTGTGGCAGTACAGCTTCTACACGGACACGTCGACGGTGACGGTGCACATCCGGCGGCTGCGGGCCAAGCTCGAGGCCGACCCGGACGCGCCGCGCTGGATCGAGACGGTATGGGGCGTCGGGTACCGCTTCTCGGGCTGACGTTCGCCGTCGCCCTTTCGCTCACCGTCGCCGGCGTCGTCCTGGTGATCTACGACGCCCACGGCGCGTGGCTCACGCTCGCGATCGTCGCGCCGCTCGCGATCGCCACGGTGCTGGCCGGCGAGTGGATCGCGACCCACCGCCGCGGTGGGCTGCGCCGGCAGTTCGCGCTCGTCGCCGCGCTGGGGGCGCTGCAGCTCGCGGCCGGTGTCGTGCTGTTCGTCGCGCTGATGTTCGTATCGAGCCATGACGCGCTGTTGACCGTATTGCTCGCCGTGTACGCGGCGGCGCTCATGCTGTGGACCGGGCGGAGGCTCGGAGCGCGGGCGTTCGCGGACCTCGATGTGGTCGGCGACACCCTCGCCGCGGTGGGGGAGGGCCGGCGGGATGTGCGGACCGGCCTGACCGGCCACGACGAGATCGCCCGGCTCGGCCGCCAGGTCGATGCCACGATCGCGCGCCTCGACCGCGAGGAACGGATGCGGCGCGAGCTGTTCGCGGCGGTCTCGCACGACTTGCGTACGCCGATCACGGCGCTCAGCCTGCTCGCCACCGCGATCGATGACGAGGTCGTCGAGGACGCCAAGCGGCGTGAGTACGCGGCGCGCATGAACACGCACGTGCGCGCGCTCGGCGCGCTGATCGACGACCTGTTCGACCTCACGCGGCTGCAGGCCCAGGAGCTGCAGTGGACGATGGAGCGGTTCGCCGTCGAGGAACTGGTCCACGACGCCGTCGAGGCGATGCGCCCGGCCGCCGACGCGGGATCGGTCGCCGTGCGGGCCGACCTGCGCCCGCCGCTGGCCGCCTCGCACGGCAACGAGGAGCAGTTGCGGCGGGTGCTGTTCAACCTGATCCAGAACGCGATCCGCCACACGCCGCCCGACGGCAGCGTCACCGTCCGCGCCGAGGACGTCGACGGCGGCGTCGAGATCGAGGTCGCCGACACCGGCACCGGCATCGCGCCCGAGCAGCGCGACCGCGTGTTCGACCCGTTCTACCGCGGCGACGCGGCCCGTCAGTCGCCCGGCGCGGGGCTCGGGCTGGCGATTGCGCGCGCGATCGTCGAGGCGCACGGCGGCGCGATCTGGCTCGAGGACGCGCCCGCAGGCACGCGCGTCCGGTTTCGCCTTCCAGCAGCTATCTGATGCGGATCTCGACGCGTGCGGGGCGCGTCGGCTGCGCCAGCGACAGGAAGTCGCGCACGAGCCCGTCATGCCCGCAGAACCCGCACCACAGCGGCTCGGAGGGCGCCATCGGTCGACCGGGGAGGACCGGCGCGTCACATCGCGGGCAGGCCATGCTCCCCACCGCCATCACCCGCGAGCGGATCCGGCGCTCTTCGTGGAGGCGCCCGATACGCTCGCCGCGAGGATCGGAGGGGTCGACGCTGCGATGAAACGCCACGTTTTGAGTGTAGGGGTGGCCGCGCTGGCGCTGAGCGCGGCACCGGCCCAGGCGAGCCAGCTCGTCTTCGACTGCGGAACCGCGTTCGAGAACCTGTGCCGCGCGCGGCCGGATGGCAGTGGGCAGCGCGCCATCTTCACCGACGGCGGCTATTCCGGTGCCGGACTCTCTCGGGCCGGGCGGTTGGCGTGGGTCCACGGCGGCGCGGTGCACACACGCCCCATCGAAGGCGGCCCGGTGACGAGCTCGACGATCCCGTTCATCCCGGCGCTCGTCCGGTTCCGGCCGGACGGCGTGCGCTACGTCGTGGCCGAGGCGGCGAGCCTCGGCGGCACGCAGGTGTGCAGCTACAACACGGACGCAGCGGCACGAACGACGGGCGCTACTGCGTCGCCACCGGCGTTTCCAGCGGGCTCGACTACATGCCCGACGGCCGGATCGTGATGGCCCATCGCGGCGGCTCGGCAGAGAACGGCCGCGCGGTCATCTCGCTGCTGCGGCCCGAGGACGGGATGGGCACGGGCGTCGAACGCCGCCTCGTGAGCGACCCCGGCGCCAACCTCGAGTCCCCGTCGCTGTCGCCGGACGGGCGGCTGGTGGCGCTCGTGCGCGCGCCGCTCACCGGTGGCGTGCGCGGGGACATCGCGCTCTACGACGTCACCACCGGCGCGCTCGTGCGGATGCTGACGGCGGGCGGCGCGGATGGCGCGCCGGCGTTCTCGCCCGACGGTCGCCAGGTGGCGTTCGATCGCAGGGACGCGATCTGGGTGATCGGGGTGGACGGCTCCAACGAGAAGCGGATCGTCACCCGCGGGCGCAGCGTGGCCTGGGGCGGCGGCGGTGTGCCGCTCGCGTTCAGCCGCTTGAAGCTGTCGGCACGAGGCGGCAAGCTCAGCGGGTCGCTGCGCGTGGCCGTCGCGGGCTCCCGGGTCGTCGTGTCCTCGGGCGGCCGGCGCGTCACCCGCACCGGGAGCGGCACGGTGCGCTTCTCGCTGCGCGTGCGCGATACGCGCCCGCGCGTGACCGTCGCGGTCACCCCGCCGGGCGGTTCCGCGGACCGCACGAGGCGAACCGTCAGAGCAAGGTGACGACGTCGGTCCAGGTCTTGCCGCCGTCCTCCGAGCCGCGGATCTTGCCGCCGGGAACGTAGGCGTAGAGCTTGCCGTCCGGGAGCGCGACGAAGTCCTTGGGGCCGGCGCCGATCATGCCGACCTCGTCCCAGTTCTTGCCGCCGTCGGCGCTCTTGCGCACCTTGCCGTCCAGCCCGGCGCTGTAGAGGGCGTCCGGCGCGGCCCAGGCGACGCGGGCGCCGAACGTCGTCTCGCGCTGGCGCCAGGAGCCGCCGGCGTTGCTGGACAGGAAGACGCCCTGCTCGGTGCCGACCGCCCACTGCTTGGCGTCGGCGGGGTTGATCGTGATGTCGACGGCGCGCGCCGCCGCCGGGGCGGCCACGCCCTTGAACGTCTTGCCGCCGTCGCTGCTCACCTGCACGTCCGGCTGATCGACGCGCAGCGCGATCACCTGGTCGCCCGCGAGCTCGATGTCGTGATAGTCGATCTCGCCCAATCCCGAGATCGACTCCCACGACTTGCCCGCGTCGGGGGAACGCATCAGCCCGGCGTTCTGCGGCAGCGTTCCGCCGCGCGAATGCCCCGACGCGATCACGGCGCCGGGCCCGGTGAAGCGCAGGACGAGGTCGTTCAGCGGGCCCTGCTTGCCCTGGGCCGCCATCTCGGTCTCGACCGGTTCGGCCTTGGTCGCGCCGACGGGCACCTTGAACGTGCCGACGCTCGACCCGACCAGCAGCGAGCCGTCAGCCGGATCGACGTCCAGCGAGCCGATCTCGTCGCTCGGCGGCGGGGTGCTGGTGGCGGACGACTCTGTCGAGTCGCCATCGCCACCGCACCCCGCCGCGACAAGCGCGATCAGGATGAATGTTCTGAGGAGCTTCAGGGCGTCGTTGTGGACAACGTGAACGTGAGCGTCTTACTGTACGGGCCGGTCCGCAACGCATCGTTGGCACCGATCGCCTGACGGAACCCGAGGGTAACCGCGTCATTGGCGATCGGACCGCTGTACGTGAGGAGTTGCGTCGGCGCGGCGGATGAGCCGACATCGGCGTAGTTGCCGGTCTGGTTGGCGGCGTTGCGCGCCCGCGCCTGGACCTTCGACGGCAGGAAGAACGTGCCGTTCATCAGGTGCCCGGTGTTCTGTGCGCTCGGGTCCGCCACGCTCAGCGCCGCATCGCCGGCCGACGAGATCACGTTGGCGGTCGTCGACGCCTCGTAGGACTGGTTGATGCCGGGGGTGAACGGCGGGAAGGTCGCCTGGCCCGGCACCGACAGCGACAGCGTCGCCGGCACGGTGCCGCCCGCGCTGCCCTCGCGCTGGGTGTCGCAGTAGACGTTGGTCGCCCCGGGGACCGGCTCGATGCACAGCGCGTCGCCCTGATTCGAGTTGCCCTCGAGGAACTTCGTCTGCTTGACCTCGTCCTCGTACGGCCCGTTGTACTTGAGGACGTAGAGGCCGTTGCGGAGGTCGACGACGTAGATCAGCCCGTCCTGGATCACCGGGTAGCTCCACATCACGACCTTCACGTCTGAGCGGCCCACATCGGCCGGGTTGTCAGACGACAGGCGCGGGTCCTCGGCTCCGACGAGCAGCTGCATGCCCCCAGGCGCATCCTTGTCCGCCGGCGGCTTGTACTCGGCCAGCTGCGTGACGTTCATCGGATCGCTGACGTCCATCGCCTGGAAGCCGCCCGAGTGCCAGGTACTGAACGCGATGTTCTGGGTCAGCGTCGGGTTGTGCGCCGAGTACGACGTGCGCCCAAAGAGCTCGTCGGTGAGCACCGTGCAGGCTGCGGGCTCGTTCTCCGGCAGCCGGAAGTCATCGCGCACCACGGGCCGCGTCGGGTCGGCGATGTCGATGAACCGTGACCAGCCCCATGGGCAGCCATGATCATTTCCCGTGATGTCGCCGTACACCTCGTCGGAGACGTACACCCAATCCTTGTTCCAGAGCTTGACGGCGCTGTGCGCGCCCGGGCCAGGCCAGGTCGCGCGGTTGGCCGTCGGCGTGATCACCCGGTAGGTGTTCGTCGCGGGGTTCGTGTCGGTGAAGTCCGACACGTCCGAAACGCCGAAGCCGCGCGTGAGCAGCGCGTTGTAGAGCCGCTTGCCGTCGTTGGACACCGAGAAGGAGTGGATGCCCGAGCCGCCTGGCCCGCCGGGCACGCCGGGGAAGCCGTGGGACCCGCTGAACAGCTGCATCGGCAACCGGGTGGCGGGGTCGGCATTGAGCAGCGTCGACATGTCGTAGATCTGGAAATTGGCGCCGGCGCTGGAGGCGAACATCAGCGCGCGCCTCGGGTTCTTCGGGTCCTCCCAGACGAAGAACTCGTGCGTGTCGCGGTTGTTCTGGTGGAGCAGCACCGGGTTTGCCGCGTTGGCGCCCGAGATGTCGTAGAAGCGCATGCTGCTGCGATTCGGCTGCGCGCACAGGTGCGCCGTCTGGCCGCCGCAGTTGGTGTGCAGGACGATCAGGATCTCCTGCGAGCGCCACACGCGCAGCTCGCGCGAGGACTCCTGCGGGTTGCCCTCCAACGGCGGGTTCATCTCGTTGACGACCTTCGGGGCCGCCGGGTTCGCGACGTCGACGATCATGATGCCGGCGTGGTTGGCGTTGGCGTTCTTGCCGTCGGTCCGGCTGCCGACGTACACGTGGTTCTTGTGGACGGCAATCGCCGCGTTCATGCCGCGCGGCACGGAGCCCGGGATCTGCCCGTCGAACCGCTCCTGCCTGAGCGGATTGTGGCCGACCAGCGTGAACGAGCCGGGCGTGGCCGCGGCCTCGCGCTGCAGGAACGTGCTGACACCGCCCGCGGTGGCCCCCATCTGCTTGGCGGGCTCGCCTTCGTACATGTAGTCCAGCGGATGCCCCTGCGCGGTGGCTACCGGCACGGCGAGCGCGACCGTGGCTACTCCCACGATCCAGCGCGAGCGTGATCCCCTCATGCCCTCTCCTTTGGCCCCCTCCGGTGAACCGCTCGTGAGAGCGGACCCAGTGTCGGAAGTGAACCACACGAGACAGCGTCTCGCACCCGGAGTAGTTTTCGGTTGTGACCGCGGTCGCTGACCACGATTTCCTCGGGATGCTCAATCCAGAGGAGAACCGTGCACTGCATTCACGGGGCGTCGTCCGGCGGTTCCGGCGCGGCGCCGCAATGCTGCGCGAAGGCGAGGACCCGACCCGCGTCCTGGTCCTGCTGGAGGGCCGCGCCAAGGCCGTCACCTTCACGGAGGACGGCAAGGAGGTCGTGCTCGGCTTCATCGCCCCGGGCGAGCTGCTGGGCGAGGTGGCGACGATCGAGTCGCGTCCGCGCTCGGCGACCGTGATCACCCTGGAGCCCGTCACCGCGCTGGCACTGGCCACCAGCGACTTCTGGGCGCTGCTCGACGAGCACCCGCGGGTCTGGGTCGTCGTGCACCGGATCGTGATCCGGCGGCTGCGCCTCGCCGACCTCCAGCGCAAGGAGTTCTCCGGCTCTAATACTCTGAGCCGCGTCTCACGCCGGCTCGTCGAGCTGTCGGACACCCACGGCACCGAGAGCGAGGACGGCGTGACGATCACGCTCCCGATCTCCCAGGAAGAGCTGGCCGGCTGGACCGGCGCGTCGCGCGAGGCGGTGACCAAGGCCCTGCGCACGCTGCGCGACCTCGGCTGGATCGAGACCGGCCGCCGCTCGATCTCGGTCCGCGACTCGGAGGCGCTGCGGCGGTTCGCACGCTGACTTCGTGAGACACGCGCGCCACTACACGCTCGAAGAGGCCCGCGACGCACTCCCATGGGTGCGGGCGGCGCTGGCCGCGCTGCGCGACGCCCGCGAGCGGCTGACCGACGAGGAGGCACGGCAAGCGCTGGCCGACGGGTCACCCACCAACGGCGGCGGGCACCGCGGCAAGCAGGTGGGGGAGGCGTTCGTCGAGCTCCAGAACGGGATCGGCGCGTTCGACCGGCGCGGGATCGTGCTGCGGGATCTGGACAGCGGGCTGATCGACTTCCCGGCGGTGCTGGAGGGGCGCGAGGTCTATCTGTGCTGGATCGATGGCGAGGACGACATCGAGTTCTGGCACGACCTCGATGCGGGGTTCGCGGGGCGCCAGCCGCTCTAAGCCAGTAGCTCCTCGACCGTCCGCCGCATCACCCCCGCATCCGGCTCCAGCCCGGTCCACAGACGAATCGCCACCACGCCCTGCTCGACGAGCATCCCGATCCCGTCGAGGGTCGTGCAGCCGAGCGACTCGGCCGTGCGGATCAATGCCGTCCGCGGCGGGTTCGGGATCACATCGGCGACGACGAGACCGGACGACAGGGACACGGGCGGCATCACCTCCGCGTCGGCGAGCCCGATCGACGTGGCGTTGACGAGGATGTCCCCCGCAGGCTCGTACGTGCCCTCCCACGGCACGAACGACGCTGAGGTCAGCCCGCCGACCAGCTCGGCGAGCTCCGTGCCGCGGCCCCGGTCGCGGTTGACGACGGTGATCGACGCCACACCGGCCAAAGCAGACTCCACAGCGATCGCCCGCGCGGCCCCGCCCGCACCCAGCAGCACCAGCGAAGCGCCGGCCGGATCGACCACCGTCCGCAGCGAGGCGACGAATCCCTTGCCGTCCGTGTTCTCGCCGATCCACCGCCCGTCGCGGTCGACCACGCAGTTGACCGCGCCGATCAACGACGCCGATTCCGCGAGCTCGTCCAACCACTCGATCACCGTCACCTTGTGCGGCAGCGAGCAGTTGAAGCCCTTCCAGCCCATCGCCCGCGCTCCGCGGACGGCGTCGCCCAACGCGTCGGGAGCGACGTCGCAGTTGATGTAGCGGGCGTCGAGGCCGAGGTCGCGGTAGGCGGCCTCGACCATCGCGACGGTCGGGTTCTCGGCGGCCGGCGTGGAGAACGAGCCGGTGAGCAGGCTGAGAAAGCTCAGGGCTACGTCGTGGCTCTCGGGCGCGCGCTCGGCCGCCACACGCGCATGATGTCCCGCATCGAGATGATTCCGCACAGCTCGCCGTTGGCGACGACGACGAGATGCCGGAAGCCGCCTCTGGCCATCGCGTCGGCGGCCTCCTCGAGATCCCACTCGATGTCGGCGAAGACCGCGTTCGAGGTGAGGTGCTCGGAGACGTGCTCGGCGTCCGGGTCCTCGCCGTTGCCCAGCGAGCGGACGAGATCACGCTCGGTGATGATCCCGGGGCCGGGCTGCTCGGGATCCATGACCACCACGGCGCCCACGTTGTGGTCTGCCATGAACTTCGCCGCGTCTCTGAGGCTGCGCCCAGGGGTGAACGTGAGCACGTCCCCCGTCATCGCGTCTCGGACCTTCACGACCGCTCCTCTCCGACCGGATAGCTGTCGCGCGGGACCTTACCTCGTAAAACGACACATTTGTCACGAGCTAAAGGACGCGGAAGCGTCGGGCGGGTCCCCGTAGCCTCTGCTCATCCTCGGCCAACCGGCGGCGGGGCCCTCCAAACCCGCCTGTAAGCCGGAGGCGACGACCAAGGAAGGTCAATCATGCGCACCCCTGTGCGTACGCTCGGCCGATCGCTGACGGCGATCGCCGGCACGCTGATCCTCGGAGCCCGTTCCGCCCACGCGGCGCCGCCGCCCCTCGCCGCCCGCCGGCCCCGGCGCACACGCGCTCCAGGTGATCGCGGTCGACCGCGCCGGGAACGCTGACGCGAGCCCGGCGACTCACAGTTGGAGCGTCGCCGCCCCGGTGGCCGCGCCGCAATCGCGGATCTCGTTCACGCTGCGGTACACCTGCAGCCGGGCACGAAGATCCCCGCCCCTGAATGTGTCAAAGGACACATTCAGGGCGGGGTGAATGGCCATGTGGCCGTTCCGGCGCACCCGTACATTCCGCTCAACCTCGGCCAACCGGTGGCGGGGACCCAGACCCGCCGACCGCCGGAGCCCAGAAACCCAGGGAAGGGCTTGCCATGCGCACTCTCACGCGTACCCTCGCGCTGCTCGCCGGCGCGCTCGTGCTCGGCGGCGTCGTCGCCGAAGCGGCGTCGGCCAGCCGCGACGACCAAGTTCACGCTTTCCCGTCGATCAAAGGCGCGGGATCGATCTCGGGTCCGACCATCGCCGGACGCTGGTCAGGGACGATCTCCTGCGAGCAGGCGACGCCGGTCGTCGAGGCGAGCGTCTTGTCATGTCCCACTCCTTGGCGGTACTGGAGCGGGACGGTGGGTGACGTGCAGCTGCCGCTGACGGCCGTCGCCGCGACCGGCTGGAAGTTCCTCCGCTGGACGGGCTGCACGTCGGTGAGCGGTTCGACCTGCGCGCTCGACAGTCTCGCCGGCCGCGGCATCATGCAGTACTCGCCGCAGGCCGTGTTCAGCGACGAGCCGCCGGAGGGCGTCGCGAACCTCGAAGCGGTGGCGGGAAGCGCCGAGGGGACCTATCGCGTCACGTGGACGGCGCAGGAGACAGGGTTGATCTTCCGCTGCTCGGTCGACGGCGCAGCGTCGCAAGTCTGCCGTCCGGGGCTCGTGATGGTCGTCCCGGAAGGTGAGCACACCGTCGAGGTATTCGCGAAGGACAGCAACGGCAACGCCGGTCCCGTCAAGACGGTCCGGTTCACGCGCGTCGACACGACGGTCACGGCTGCGCCGCCGTTCGCCGCGAAGTCGGGCGCCGGCCGGGAGTTCGACTGCTCGGTCGACGGCGCCCCGTTCGCGGTCTGCGGGTCCGCGCACCCCGGGGAGGAAGCCTCGCTGAATCTGCCGGTGCTGGCCGACGGCCGCCACACGGTCCGCGTGCGCGCCCGCACGTCGCGCTGGGTCGACCTGTTCCCCGAGACGCGCACGTTCACGATCGCGACGGCGGCGCCGCGGACGACCACGACCGCTCCGCAGCCGACGGCGCCTGAAGCCGACGTGCAGCCGACGGCGCCCATCCTCACGGCCGCGCCCGTCGCGCCGCAGCGGCTGAGCTTCAAGCTCCGCTACGCCACCCGCAAGGGACGGTTGACGCGGCTGGCCGTGACCGACCTGGCACCGCGCGCGGACCTCCGGATCAGCGTGAAGTGCCCCAAGCGCAAGGGCTGCCCGCGCGGCTTCACGAAGTGGAACGCGCTCGGCACGGTCGAGCTCAAGCGACTGGTGGGCAAGCGCCTCCCGCCCGGAACGAAGGTCACCGTCCGCGCCCGCCGGGGCGCCGAGACGGTCACCCGATCGATCAACCCAAGGAAGGGCTAGGACCATGCGTCTGCTCGCTGCGCTCGCCGGAGCGCTGATCGCCGGAACCGGGTTCACGGGCGTCGCCTCCGCGGCCTCGCTGAACATCAACGCGTCAATCCAGGGCGCGGGCGGCGTCATGGACCTCGCGACCTTCTGGACCTGCTCGCAGTCGCCGCCGGTGAGTGACCGCGAATCCGTGGACTGTGGGAGCCGGACGGTGCCGTACAGCAGCGCCGGCGGCCCGCACACTGTCCGGCTGGCCGCGGCCAGCAACGCGGGCTGGACGTTCCAGCGCTGGGCCGGCTGCGACAGCGTCACCGGTTCCATCTGCCATCTCGACGTGCCGTCCAGCGGTCCGGACCGCACGGTCGATCCGCGCGCGAGCTTCAAGGACACCGTCACGCCACAGGTGTCCGCGTTCAACGTGCTGCCGCCGGCCGCAGTTGAGGGACGCTTCACGGCCAGCTGGACCGTCAACGAGCTCGGCGTGACCTTCAAGTGCGCGATCGACAACCTGGCGGCGGTCGGCTGCGAGTCCGGCTACTCGTTCACGCTGCCCGAGGGCAAGCACCGCCTGCGCGTGACGCCCGAGGACCGCAGTGGCAACATCGGCTCCGATGTCGAGGCCAAGCTCGACGTCGTCGACACCGTCCTCGACGAGGCACCCACCGAGGGCGCCTACGCGGCGACGTGGCGGTTCGCCGCTCACACCGGGTTCGGCACGGCGATCGAGTGCTCCATCGACGGCGGCGCCTGGTTCGACTGCGGCGGCGCGAGCGGCCCGCTCACGCTGCCGTCGCTGGCCGACGGCCGCCACACGCTGCGCGCCCGCGGCGTCGGCACCGCGGCCGTCGACCGGTTCCCGGCGATCCGCACGTGGACCGTGGACACGACGGCGCCGGACACGACGATGACGGGCCTCAAGATCGAAGCCAACGAGCCCGTCGCGAGCTTCCGCTGCCGCGTTGACGGCGCTGACGTCCCGTGCTCGACGATCCTGCCGAACACGCCCGGCACGCACACGTTCGAGGCCGCCGCCGTCGACCACGCCGGCAATGTCGACCCGACGCCCGCTCGGTACACGTGGACCGTCGAGACCCTGACGGCGAGCACGGCGCCGGTGTTCGTGCCCACGACGGTTGAGGTCCCGGCGGCGGTGAAGCCGATTGCGCTGGACGTGTACTACAGCTACTCGGGCGGCCGGCTGACGCGGCTCGTCGTGAGCGGCCCGGCCGGCTTCAAGCTGACCGTCAAGCGGTCGGGCAAGCGCGCGACCGCGACCACGGTCGCGAAGCTGGTCGGCAAGCGGCTCCCGCGGGGCACGAAGGTCACCGCCCGCGCGGGCCGGCAGACCAAGACGGTCACGTTGCGCTGAGGCGCTCTGTGTAAAAGGACGCACTCCGGGTGTGGGAAATGGCCATGTGGCCGTTCCCACGCCCGCATAGGTTCAGGGCATGAACCTGCTCACGCGCTTCTTCGCCGTTCTCGCCGCCGCCTTGACGCTCATGACCGTTGCCGAGTCGGCGTCGGCCGCGCAGCGCCTCTCGTTCGACTTCCGGTACGCGATCACCGACGGGCAGCTGACGCGGCTGACGGTCACGGAGCTCACGCCGCGCGCCGATCTGCGCGTGAGCGTGAAGTGCCCGAAGGGCAAGGCGTGCCCGTCCGCGTTCACGCTGCGCAACGTGCACGGCACCGTCGAACTCACGCGGCTGGTCGACGCGCAGCCGCCGACCGGGTCGAAGATCACCGTGCGCGCCATCCGCGGCAAGCTGGCCGCGAGCAGCACGCTCACCCTGCGCTGAACAGCGGCGCGAGATCGATGAAGACGCGATAGTCGTCGATCAGCTCGCCGCTCGAGCGGTAGATGGTGACCACCGGCACCGTCACGGTGCCGCCGTCCTTGCGTGTGTACGTCACGTTGGACTCGGCGATCGTGGCGGCGCCGGACTCCCACTGCTCGACGATCTCGTGGCTGACGCCGTCGACGGTCTCGCAGAAGCCGGCCCACACGTCGTGCACGGCGTCGCGGCCATGGACGGGCTCGGCGTTGCCGAAGCGGAACGTCACGTCATCGGCCAGGTGAGCGGCGAAGCGGTCCGGCTCCATCGAGTCGATGTCGCCGAACAGGTTGGGGCGGGCGGCCATTGCCGGATAATACGTTGGACGGTCAGCGAATTTCAGGAGGACGCCGAGCATGCCGAACCCGGGGACGATCGAGGGCACCCATCACCTCACCTTCTGCGTCGGCACCGCGCAGGAGGACTACGACTTCCACGTGCGGACGCTCGGTCTCAAGAGCGTCAAGAAGACCGTGCTCTTCGACGGCGAGATCCCGATCTACCACCTCTACTACGCCAACCGGGTCGGGGACGCGAGCACGATCCTGACCGCCTTCCCATACCGCCAGGCGGGCTGGGTGGGCAAGCGCGGGACCAACCAGCTGCGGACGATCCTGCTCGCGGTGCCCGCCGAGTCGCTCGGTTACTGGGCCGACCGCCTGTCCGGCGCCGGCATCCAGACGACCGAGGTCGATCGGTTCGGGACTCAGCGGCTCGAATTCGCGCACCCGTGCGGGATCCCGTACACGCTCGTCGGCGAGAGCGGGACCGACGAGCGCGAGCCGTACGGCGGCGGTGACGTGCCGTCCGAGCACGCGATCCGCGGCGCATTCGGGACCACGACGTCGGTCCGCGAGCCCGAGCCGATGGACCACTTCCTCCGCGAGGCGTTCAACTGCGAGCACGTCGCCTCCGACGGCGCGCATCACCAGTACCGGCTCACCGGCAGCGGCCACGGCGAGATCCTCGAACTCGTCGAGGAGCCCGACCTCCGACAGGGGACGTGGCACTTCGGCGAGGGGACGATGCACCACCACGCGTTCGACGTCGGCACGTCGGAGAACCAGCTGCGCGTGAAGGACTACATCGTCGGGCTCGGCTACACGGACGTCTCCGACGTCAAGGACCGCGGCTATTTCTTCAGCGTCTATCTGCGCACTCCGGGCGGGGCGCTGTTCGAGCTCGCCTACTCGACGGAGGCCGGGTTCACGATCGACGAGGCCGAGGACGAGCTCGGCACGCATATGTGCATCCCGCCGCACTGGGAGGACCGGCGGGCCGAGATCGCGACCCTCGAGCCGATCGACACGGTCGAGACTGTCCAGAGGTAGCTACCTCTTTGGCAGTCAACGGGTGTAGCGTCGCCCGATGACGCTACGCCTGGTGACTGCGATGGCGATCGGTGCAGTGCTGCTGAGCGTGGCCCCGGCCGCGGCTGCCGGTCCAGCGACGATCACGGGCGAGCTGACCCCCGGCACGGCCAAGCTCCCGAAGTCCGCGAGCAAGGGCGAGGCCCAGGTGCTCGCGCTGAACATCGACTCCATGGCGTACGGTGGCGCCGCGCCGGTGGGCCGTAATGGCCGCTACAAGCTGCGGCTGCCCGCGGGCAAGTGGGCGCTGCGCTCGTCGATCGTGGAGCTGGGCAAACCGTACGCGTCGTTCACGTCGGCGGCGATCGCGACCCGATCCGGACAGCGCCGCACGCTCCCGCTCACGCTCAAGCGCTTCAAGAAGCCGCGCAAGAAGCGCAAGCGCGCCACCGTCGCCAACATCAACCCGCGCGACGGCCGGCCGTATCCCGGCGAGGCGTTCGGGATCGAGAAGTTCACGGTCATCGGCGGCGGCGCCGACTTGGCGGTGCTCGGGAACGGCGCCCCGGACATGATCACGACCGACATGGTGATAACGCGGCCGTGCGAGTACACGATCGTCGAGTGGCGCAAGCGCGCCGTCGTCACGGAAGAGCTCGCGCTCTCGCAGAGCGAGTACGTCGACCCGGCCTCACGGCTCGAGGCGGGCCACGTCATCGATCCCGAGATCCTCATCCGCGGCCGCATCGAGGACCGGCCGGGTACGCCGCATCGACTGGCGATGTACGCGTGGCTCGTGGACGCGAAGACCGGCCAGCGGCTCTCGGGCGACGTCAGCTCGGTCACGCTGAACTCCAGTTGGGCCGGCGGGGTGGAACGCCTCGGAAGGCTCATCGTGCGAGACCTGATCTGCGCCCGGACCACGGTGGCCCCGCCCGTGCCACAGCCGTCGCCGCCGCCGTCGCCACCGGTCCCCACCGCCGCGACCAACGTCTACACCGGGACCTTCTCCGGCGAGGCGTACTCGGAGGCAGCAGCGGCGCGCTGGACCTGGACCGGGACGGTTCGCCTGGATGCCGCGCAGGACTCGTTGCCGTTCTTCCCGCCTCCCAACGGCGCACCGCCGGGCACCTACCGGACGTTCAGCGTGAGCAGCGGCGGCGTCGACCTCGCGGTGGAGTTCACCCCGCCGGGCGACTGCGCGCTCAAGGGCAGCGGCCACGTCGACTTCGTGCCCGGTCTACTGAGCCAGGTCGTGGTGCAGCTCGACGTCCCCAACCCCGCATACGTAGTCCATCTCGCGGGGCTCGCCTCGGACACCATCACGGCGACGCGATCCGGTGGTGCCGGTTGCACCGGCACCACCCCGGTGCCGATCTTCACCGAGCTCGCGAGCACCGGCGAGACGGCGCACACGTCACCGTCGTACGCGCTCGAAGGCTCCCAGGCGGTGCTGACGCCCCAGAGCCCGTTCGACTACGACTACACGACCCGCTGGAGCTTGGCGCCTAGTTGACCATCGGCGCGTAGAACTCGCGCTTGCGCTCCAGCAGGCGCGGGATCGCGTCACCGAAGCCGAGCCGCTTGAAATGCTCGGTCTCGGTGTGCGCGGTGTAGGCCGCCTCGTCCACGTACTGCTCGTAGATGAAGAACTTCGTCGGGTCCTCGGGGTCACGGTTGGGGATGTACACGAGCACCCCATCCTCGGCCCGCGAGGGCTCGACGAGTTGCTCCAGGCAGGACGCGACCGCGTCCTCCTCGCCGGGCTTCGCGATCCACGTCACGCAGACGGTGTAGGCCATGCTGTCTCCTTGCTGTTGATGGTGTCCGCGTGGCGGATCGAACCCTCGGTCTGGCGCAGCGGCGTCCCCGGGCGCCCGGCGCGCACGGCGATGATCTCCGCGAGCACCGACACGGCCGTCTCCTCCACGGTCGATGCCCCGATGTCCAGCCCGCACGGGGCGTGGATGCGGTCGATCTCCTCGTCGGTCACGCCGATGTCGCGCAGGCGGCGGTTGCGGTCGTCGGTCGTGCGGCGGCTGCCGAGCGCGCCGATGTAACCGGCGTTGGTGGCGAGCGCGGCCTGCACGGCCGGGACGTCGAGCTTCGGGTCGTGCGTGAACACGAGCACGACATCGCGCGGGCCGAGCTCGACGCCGTCGAGCACCTTGTCCGGCCAGCCGACCTCGGCGTCGGCGAAGTTCGAGAAGCGCTTGGAAGCCAGGAAGGCGCGCCGCGGGTCGGCGATCGTGACGGCGTAGCCAAGGCCCTTGGCCAGCGGCGCCAGCGCGCTCGAGAAGTCGATTGCGCCGAACACGACCATCCGCGGCGGCTCGGCGTGCACGGCGGAGTAGACGCGCAGGCCGCTGCCGAGCGACGCGCCGTCGGTGCCGAACTCGCGCAGCGACGAGCGGCCCTCGTGGAGCAGGCCGCGCCCCTCGCGCTCGGCGTTGCCGTCGAGCAGTTCGGTGCCGAGGCCGCCGGTGGAGCCCTCGTCGTCGACGTACAGCTTCGCGCCGGCGTGCTCGCCGTCGATCAGCGTGATCAGCGCAGCGGGGCGGTCCTCGACGATCGCCTCGAGGTCGAGCAATGCGGCGTCGCGTGCGTCGCCGCGCAGTTCGTGGATGAAGATGTGGACGATCCCGCCGCACATCAGCCCGACGGTGCCGGCCAGCTCGTCGGAGATGCCGTACGTGACGAGCTGGGGCGGGCCTTCGCTGTCCAGGATCCCCATCGCCGCCTCGGCCACCGCGCCCTCGACGCAGCCGCCGGTGATCGAGCCCTCGATCCCGCCCTGGTCGTCGATGTACATCGACGCGCCGACGTCGAGCGGCGAGGAGCCCTCGACCTCGACCAGGAGGCCGGCGACCACGCGACGACCCTCGCGCAGCCAGCCCGCGACGGTCGCGGCGGTGTGCTGAACGGGTCGTGTCGTCATCCGTGGTCCTCCTCGAGCCTGTACACGCGGCGCGCGGTCCGGCCGAGGACGTCTTCACGGGTCTCGTCCGGGAACTCGGCGAGCACGCCGAGCCACGCACTGATCAGGCTAGAGAAGTCGGTCCAGATGCTCTCGATCGGGAAGTTGGAGCCGAACATCGCGCGGCCCGGGAAATGCTCCAGCACCACGCTCGTCACGCGCCGGATGTGGTCGGCGTCGACGCGGTGGATGAACGTCCCCTGGCCGGAGAGCTTCACGACGACGTTGTCGTAGGCCGACAGCGCCTCGAGCGCCTCCGGCCACGGCTCGCCCTCGATCGGCATGCCGGCGTGCACGAGCACGAACGTCAGCTCCGGGTGCTCGGCGACGAGCCGCTTG
Organism: uncultured Solirubrobacteraceae bacterium; assembly: GCA_963768375.1. Lineage (GTDB taxonomy): Bacteria > Actinomycetota > Thermoleophilia > Solirubrobacterales > Solirubrobacteraceae > Solirubrobacter. Next base: position 806,923 of record CAVYHO010000009.1, on the reverse strand, counting down.
GCGTGCTCCAGTTGGCCGGGGAAGACCTGCAGCTCGAAGACCCATCCGAGCTCGGCCACGAGGCCGAGGTTCTCGTTGAAGATTGGGTCCTGAGCTCGGTCGGGCGCGGTCGCGAAGCGGAAGTCGGGGTTCTCGTGCCAGTGCAGCTGGAGGCGGCAGCCGCGCATCAGCGGGCTGCGCTTGGCCTGCGCCTCGAGCGTCTCGCCGGCATGCGGGTCGAACAGGTCGGCGCTGCCGACGATCGCGTGTGGCCAGCCGGTTCGGTCGTGCTGTTCCTGCACCCATTCGACCTCGTCGACGGAGCGCTCCAGCGGCCAATTGGCCTGCACGTAGACCGATTGCGCGAAGCCGTTCGCGGTCGCGTCCGCGACGTATTCGTCGATCGTGTAGTCCTTGCCGCGCAGCGACTCGTACGGGCCGAAGATCCGCGGGATCATCGGGCCCGCGAGCCACGGCATCTCGCGGTGCGGCCAGATGTGGTGGTGGGCGTCGACGTAGTTCACAGCGCTCGCACCTGCTCGAGCAATGTCGGAAGGTCGCGCGCGCCCGCGAGTTCGATGTCCTCGGAGATCGCCGCCATCGCGCGGGTGATCGGGCGGTACGTGGGGTCGAGTCCCAGCGGCGTCCACCAGAGCAGTCGCGCCGAAAGCCGCTTCAGGCGGCGGACGGCGTGGACCATCTGGGCCGGGTCACCGCGCTCGAGTCCGTCGCTCAACACGATCGTCAGCGCTCCCCGCGCCCGGTCCGCGTAGCGGGGCGTGTCGAGGAACTCCTGCAGTGCGGCGCCGATCCGGGTGCCGCCGTCGGCGTCGTCGACCGTGTCGCTGACTGACGCGAGCGCGACATCGACGTCACGGTGGCGCAGCTCCTTCGTGATCCGGGTGAGCCGCGTGCCGAACGTGAACGTCTCGGCCTGGGCCGCCCAGGCGAAGCGCAGGTAATCGGGCGTGTGTTCCCGGAGCGAGCCGGAGACGTCGATCAGCAACAGCACGCGCCTCGGTCTGTGTGGGCGGCCGCGGCGTGCGAGGTGCGTGATCTCGCCGGTGCGGGTGGCGTGGCGCAGCGTGCGGCGCAGGTCGATCTGGCCGCGGCGCCGCGGACGCAGCCGCCGACTGCGCACCTGCGGGACGTGCTCCGCGATCGCCTTGCGCAGCTCGTCGAGGTCGTCGGTGGTCGGCTCGTAGCGGCGGCGGTTGCGAAGATCGTGGACGCTCGCGCTCTTGCCGGTGCCCTCGCCGAGCAGCACCGGCTGCAGCTCGCCGCTCTGGTTCGGCGGCGCTTCGCTCTCGCCCTCGTTTCGCGGCTCGACTACTGGTGGGGCGCCGGTGAAGTGCGTGGCGAACACCGCATCGAAGAAGGGGATGTCCTCTAGGCGGGAGACGAGGGTCACGCGAGCGAGCCAGTAGAGCCTGGTGATGTGCGGCGGCTCGTTGTCGCGCACCGCGGTGAGGAAGTCGATCCGCCGCTCCGGTGCAGCGGACAGATCGTCGAGGAAGTCCTCCAGGACGGTCAAATCCCGACCGCCTCCGCGTGGGCGAGCACCTTCTCGGTGTCCTCCGCCTCTTTCACCAGCAGGCCCAGGGACCTCCGGAGCGCTACCGGCCACCTCGCCCCTTCCTCACTGAGCAGTTTCGCGGCCTGCGCCCACTCGATCGTCTCTGCGATGCCAGGCGGCTTGATCAGCGACAGCGAACGCACCGTGCTCACCGCGGCGACCAGCGATTCCGCGGCATCCGAAGCGAGCCCCGGCACCTTCGCGTCGATGATCGCGCGCTCGCGCGCCGCGTCGGGGAACTCGATCCAGTGGTAGAGACAACGGCGCTTCAAAGCGTCATGCAGCTCGCGCGTCCGGTTCGACGTCATCACCACGACCGGTGGCACCGTCGCCGACACCGTCCCGATCTCCGGGATCGTGATCTGGAAGTCCGACAGAAACTCCAACAAGAACGCCTCGAACTCCGAGTCCGACCGGTCGATCTCGTCGATCAGCAACACGCACTCCACGCGCAGCGCGCGCAGCAGCGGCCGCTCCATCAGGAACTCCGGCCCGTAGAGCTCGCCGACCGGCCGGCCCTCGGCCTCGCACGCGCGGATCGCCAGCAGCTGCTTCGGGTGGTCCCACTCGTAGAGCGCCTGCGACGCGTCGAGGCCCTCATAGCACTGGAGGCGGATCAGCTCGCGATCGAGCACGCGCGCGAGCACCTTCGCCAGCTCCGTCTTGCCGACGCCAGGCTCGCCCTCCAGGATCAGCGGCCGGCGCAGCGACAGCGCCAGGTGGACGGCGGTGAGCAGCCCTTCGTCGGCGAGGTACTTCTCGCCGGCGAACTGCTGCGCCAACTCCTCAACCACGGACCTCGTCCAGACCCCGCAGGATGCGCTCGGGCGTGAAGGGCATCTCCGTCAGCCGAACGCCACAGGCGTCGTAGATCGCGTTCGCGATCGCGGGGATCGGCGCGTTGGCGGTCATCTCGCCGATGCCCTTGGCGCCATAGGGCGCGCCCTCGGCGGGCCGCTCGATGATCGCGCTCTCCATCATCGCGTTGTCCGCGGGCCCGGGCATCAGGTACTCCTCGAAGTCCCGCGGCCCGTGATCGCGCACCGGGTAGTACGGCTCGGTCGCCTCGAACAGCGCGTGCGAGATCCCCATCCACGCGCCGCCCTCGATCTGCTGCTTGGCCATCGCCGGATTGATCGCGCGGCCGACCTCGTACACGTTGTGGAGCGCGAGCACCTCGACGACGCCGGTCTCGTCGTCGACCTCGACGTCGGCCACCGTGCACGCGTGCGCCTGGCAGGAGTCCGGGTTCATCTCGCCCGTCTCGGGCACCGGGTACGAGCGCTCCTTGAGGAAGATTCCGCGCCCCGCGATCGTGCGGCCCTGCTTGAAGTGCGCGGCCAGCGCCAGGTCGACGATGTGGATCTTCTTCTCCTCGGAGCCCTTGAGCTTGATGAAGCCCGAGCCGTCGGTCTCCAGGTCCTCGGCGTCCACCTCGAGCTCGTCGGCGGCGGCGGCGAGCATGATCTCACGCGCCTCCTGCGCGGCCATGATCACCGCGTTGCCGACCCGGTGCGTACCGCGCGACGCGAACGTGCCCATGCAGTGCGGCCCGGTGTCGGTGTCGGCGGTGTCGACGATGATGTTCTCGTAGGGCAACCCGAGCGTCTCCGCCGCCACCTGGGCGGCGACGGTCTTCAAGCCCTGACCGAGATCGACGCTCGAAAGGCTCACCACGAAGTTGCCCGTGGTCGTCGCGTGCACGAGCGCCTGGGTCGGATCGCCGCCCAGGTTCATGCCCGTGGGGTAGTTGACCGAGGCGTAGCCGCGTCCGCGTAGCAGGGCCATCAGCGCGTCTCCGAACTCATCGACCGGTACTCGTCGGGCAGTTCGTGACCGACGAGGTCGGCCGCTTTCTGGATCACTTCGATCAGCGCCGTGCCCTCGGCGAGCTTGCGGTGCGCCTTCATGTCGCCGTCGCGGTAGGCGTTGATCAATCGCAGTTGCAGCGGGTCCATGTTCAGCTCCCGCGCGATCCGGTCCATCTGCGACTCCAGCGCGAAGTCGCCGATCGTGACCCCGAAGCCACGCATGGCCGAAGACGGCGTCCGGTTCGTGTACACGCACCACGAGTCGACGTAGACGTTCGGGATCGTGTACGGGCCGGGCATGTGCGCGGCGGCCTTGGTGGCGGCGTACGGGCTGTGCCGCGAGTAGGCGCCGGCGTCGGCGTACAGGCGGACCTGCCGGGCGATGATCCGCCCGTCGTTCATCACGCCGTCCTTGATGTAGATCCGCTCGGCCGCGCGCGGGGAGGAAACCTGCATCTCCTCGGTGCGGTCGTAGACGAACTTCACCGGCCGGTTGGTGGCCATCGCGGCGAGGCACGCGATCGGCTCGACCATCACGTCGACCTTGCCGCCGAAGCCGCCGCCGACCGTCCCACCGACGACCTGCAGCTTGCCGAACGGCACGTCGAGGATCATCGCCGTGTTGTCGAGCGTGAAGAAGCAGGCCTGCGTGTCCGACGTGATCTTCAGCCGTCCATCGTGCTTCGGCTCGACGATGCAGCCCGTGGTCTCGGTCGGCGCGTGCTCGATCGGCGCGGACTGGTAGCGCCACTCGAACACGTGATCGGCCTCTGCGAAGCCCTGCTCAACGTCGCCGAAGCGCACCCGCCGGCAGTGGTAGTCCTCGTAGGTCATGTAGTTCGTGCCGTGTGGCTTGATCGCCGTCGCACCGTCGGCGACGGCCTCCTCGACGTCGAACACCGCGGGCAGATCCTCGTAGGTGACCTGCACGGCTTCCGCGCCCTCGCGCGCGGCGCGCTCGCTCGTCGCGACGACGGCGACGATCGGCTCGCCGCGGTAGAGCACCCTGTCCTCGGCCAGCACCGGCTCGTCGTCGTATCCGACATTGATGAGCTTGAGGATCGTGTACCAGTTGTTCGGCACGTCCTTGTACGTGAGCACGCGCACGACGCCCGGCACCGCCTCGGCGGCCGAGACGTCGACCGTGATCAGAGCGTGATGGCGCTCGGACCGGTGCATCTTCAGATGCAGCATTCCGGCCGGGTTGATGTCCTCGAAGTACTGCGTGCGGCCGGTGACGTGCCCGAGCGCGTCGAGCCGCTGGACGGGGGTGCCGACGACCTTCATCGCTTCCCCGCCGCGTCGAGGATGGCGTTGATGATGCTCTCGTAGCCCGTGCAGCGGCAGACGTTGCCGGAGATCGCGCGCACGACGTCCTCCCGGGTGGGATCGGGGTTCTCCGCGAGCAGCGCCTCGGCGGCCATGATCATCCCCGGCGTGCAGAAGCCGCACTGGGTGGCGAAGCCGTCCAGGAACGCCTGCTGGAGCGGGGAAAGGCCCTCGGCCGGCGTGGTGCCCTCGAGCGTCGTGACGCTGGCGCCGTTGACGGTCTCCACCGGCACCAGGCAGGACATGACGGCGACGCCGTCGAGATGACACGTGCACGTCCCGCACGTGCCCTGCGCACAGCCGCGCTTGGCGGCCATCAGCCCGAGCGTCTCGCGCAGCGCTGAGAGCAGCGTGGTGCCGGGCGCCGCGAGGAACTCGCGCGGCTCGCCGTTGACTTGGAGTTCGATGACGCTAGACGGCATTGGCAAGAGCCCTACGGACGTGGACGGGCAAGACGCGACGGCGGTACCAGGCGCTGGCGAACGCGTCGTCGAACGGGTCGGCGGCCTGCACGGCGAGCTCCGCGGCGGCGTCCAGGTCGCCGCTCGCGAGCGCCTCCTCGGCCGCGTGCGCGCGGACCGGCTCCGGCGCGACGCCGCCGAGGGCGATCCGCACGCCATCCGACGCCACCGTGACGATCGACGCCGAGTTCTGCTTGCGCCGCATCGCCTTCGTGTAGAACCACCGCTCCGGCACCTTGAACGAGACGCCGGTGAGCAGATCGCCCTCGTGCTTGACGGTCGCGTCGAGTGCCAGCAGGCAGACCGCGAGGTCGCCGTGCGGCTGGGGCACGAACAGGTTCCCGCCGACCGTCGCCAGGTTGCGGATCGTCGGTGAGGCGATCGACTCGATCGCGGTGCGCAGGAACGCGATCCGCCGGCCGACCTCGGCCAGGGTCGTCGTCGCACCGATCCACATCTCGTCGCCCGCTTCGATGCCGGAGAGCCCGGCATGGCGCAGGCTGATGATCGATTCGGTCGGCCCGAGGCGCGGCATCACGTGCGTCCCGCCGGCCATCACGACGCCCGACCCGAGCAGCCCGACCGCCTCATCGACCGACGAGGGGAGGTGGACCTTCATACGTCGACCACCGGGTTGCGCAGCACGCCGATCCCCTCGATCTCGCACTCGACGACGTCGCCGTCCTGGAGCGAGCGCTTCGGGTCCATGAACTCGCCGACGCCCCACGGCGTGCCGGTGAGAATGATGTCGCCGGCCTCGAGCACGAAGCTGTGCGAGCAGTAGCTGATCAGCTCGGCGACGCCGAAGATCATCTGCGACGTGCTGGAGTCCTGCATCGTCTCGCCGTTCACGCGCGTGGCGAGCTTCAGGTTCTGCGGATCGTCGAGCTCGACCACCTTCGGCCCGAGCGGGCAGAACGTGTCCAGGCTCTTCGCGCGCACCCACTGCCCGTCAGAGAACTGCAGGTCGCGCGCGGAGACGTCGTTGGCGACCGTGTAACCGCGCACGTGGGAGAGCGCATCCTTCTCGGACACGCGGCTCGCCTCGCGGCCGATGATCACGGCCAGCTCGACCTCCCAGTCGACGCGCTCGGTCAGCTTGCGGGGGATCCGGATCTGCTCCTCGTGATTGATCACCGAGGTCGTGAACTTGGCGAAGATCAGCGGCCGCTTGGGCGGCTCGGTCCCGGACTCCTTCGCGTGATCCATGTAGTTGAGCCCGATCGCCACGATCTTGCCCGGCCGTTCGATCATCTAAGTCACCGCCCGCTCGACGTTCTCCAGATGCCGCAGCATGGCGGCGCGGGCCGCCTCTGCGTCGTGTGCCGCGATCGCCGCGGCGATCTCCCGGTGGTCGTGCGCGCTCTGCTCGCGCACGGCCGCGAGCCGGCCCGTGCGGCGGCGGCTCGCGATCCCCATGCTGGCGATCGAGTCCAACAGCCGGGTCAGGACCGCGTTCGCGGCCGCCTTGGCGATCAGCGCGTGGAGCTCGATGTCGGCCCACATGAACGCCTCGGGATCCTCCAGCGCGGCGGTCGACGTGTCAGCGCGCGCACACAATTCGGCGGCCGCTTCATCAGAAACTCGGACCGCCGCGAGCGCCGCCAGGCCGGGCTCGACGAGCTTGCGCGCCTCGAAGAGCTCAGCCAGGGAGCCGTCGCTGAGCGACAGCACGAGCGACACGGGCCGCAGCAGCGTGTCGGTCTCCAACGACGTGAGATACGTCCCGTCACCGTGGCGCATCTCGACCACGCCGACCATCGCGAGCGCTCGCAACGCCTCGCGCAGCGAGGAACGGCTGACGCCCATAGCCGCCGCGAGCTCGCGTTCCGGCGGCAGCCGGTCGCCCGCCGTGAGCTGTCGCTCGGTGATGAGGGCGATCAGCCGCGCCGCGATCTGGTCGGGCAGCGTGTCACGTGTGATCGTTCCGAAAGCAATTGGCCGGACCACTGGACCAGCACGCTATCAGCCCATAACGTGCACCGCCGCGCAGATCGATAGCGTTCGTTTTGGGATGAGGGGTGCATGAGTGACCAGAATCTGGTCGAACTGCGCGATCTCCGGAAGTCCTTCGGAGACAACGTGGTTCTCGACGGCGTCAACCTGAGCGTCGCGCGCGGCGAAGTGATCGTGATCGCCGGGCCTTCGGGCTCCGGCAAGTCGACGATGCTGCGCTGCGTCAACGGCCTGGAGACCCCGGACTCGGGCGAGATCCACTTCGACGGGCGCCCGGTCAGGCCGGGCAAGACGCTGCCCGGGATCCGTGCCGAGATCGGGCTCGTGTTCCAGCAGTTCAACCTCTTCCCGCACATGTCGGTGCTGGACAACATCACTCTGGCACCGGTCAAGGTGAAGGGCACTCCGGTCGCGCAGGCGCGCGAGCGCGCGCAGCAACTGCTGACGCGTGTCGGGATCGCGGAGAAGGCGCAGCAGTACCCGGCGGACCTGTCGGGCGGCCAGCAGCAGCGGGTGGCGATCGCGCGGGCGCTCGCCATGGACCCGAAGCTGATGCTGTTCGACGAGCCGACGTCGGCGCTGGATCCGGAGATGATTCGCGAAGTGCTGGACGTCATGCGCGACCTGGCGCGTGATGGCATGACGATGCTGGTGGTCACGCACGAGATGGGCTTCGCGCGCGAAGTGTGCGACCGGCTGGTGTTCATCGACGACGGCAACATCGTGGAGGAGGGGCCGCCGGCGGAGTTCTTCGCCAACGCGCGCTCCGAACGGGCCCGAGAGTTCGTCGACAAGATCATCCACCACTAGGGGAGGGCGGAAGACATGAAGGTTTCGAGGTGGCTGGGCGTGGCGCTCGTAGCGGGTGCGTTCGCCTTCGCGGGTTGCGGGGACGACGAGGAGGACGCTGGCGGCGGCGCCGCGGCCCCCGCCGCGACCGAGGCGGCGGCCGAACAGTTCCCGGCCGATTCCACGCTGGGCAAGATCCAGCAGAAGGGCGAGTTGACCGTCGGCGTGAAGTTCGACGTGCCGCCGTTCGGCTTCCAGAATCCACAGACCAACGACGTCGAGGGCTTCGACGTCGAGCTCGGCAAGGCCGTCGCGCAGAAGCTCGGCGTCGACTTCAAGCCGATCGAGGCGATCTCGGACAACCGGATCCCGTTCCTGGAGGACGGGACCGCGGACCTGATTCTCTCGACGATGACCATCAACGAGGAGCGCGTCGAGCAGATCGAGTTCTCCGACCCGTACTTCATCGCGCGCGGCCGCGTGCTCGTGAAGGAGGACTCGGACATCACCGGCGTGGCTGACCTCGCGGGCAAGAACGTCTGCACGGCGCTCGGCTCGACGTACGAGGCGAACCTCAAGGAGCAGGCGCCCGAGGCCAAGCTCAAGCTCGTCGACTCCTACTCGGAGTGCCTGGAGCTGATCCAGAACGGCGCGGTCGACGCGGTGTCCACGGACGACGTGATCCTGACCGGCATGATCATCCAGGACGACACGCTGAAGCTGGTCGGCGAGGAGCTCACGCAGGAGCCCTACGGCGCCGGCATCAAGAAGGGCGAGACCGAGATGGTCGAGTTCGTCAATGGCGTGTTCAAGGAGCTCAAGGACAACGGCAAGTGGAACGAGCTCTTCGACACCTGGATCGGCAAATACACCGGCCAGCAGGGCGAGCCGCCGACGATCTCGGTCGCAGAGGCCGTGGAGCTGGTGAAGCAGAACTAGGCACTTGCTCGACGTACTGACCGAGTATTGGCCCGAGTTCCGCTCGGGCTTCTGGGTGACCGTACGACTCGTGGTGGCCGCGTTCGCGGTCGCCATAGTCGTCGGCACCCTGGTGGCGGCGTTCCGGATCGCCCCGTCGAAGTGGCTGCAGCGTCTCGGCGGCATCTACGTCGAGGTGTTCCGCAACATCCCGCTGCTCGTGTTGCTGTTCATCTCGTTCGCCGGGCTGCGGCGCGGTGGCTTGGACATCAACGCGTGGACGGCGGGCATCGCCTCGCTTGGTCTGTACACGGCGGCATACGTCGCCGAGGTGCTGCGCTCCGGCGTGTTCTCGGTCGGCAAAGGCCAGATCGAGGCGTCGCTGTCGCTCGGGTTCACGTACTCGGCGACGCTGCGCCGGATCGTGCTGCCGCAGGCATTCCGCACGGTGATCTCACCGCTCGGCTCGCTGACGATCGCGATGATCAAGAACTCCGCGATCGTCGGCGTGTCGCTGCTCGCGCTGGGTGACCTGCTCAAGCAGGCACGGATCGTGCAGGCGCGGACGTTCGAGACCAACATGACGTTCTTCTGGGCGGCGGTCGGCTACCTGATCCTCACCGGGTTGGCGACGCTGGCCTTCCGCAGCCTCGAGCGCCGGTTCGCGATCCGCCGATGAGCTACCTCTTCGATCCCGACAACTGGGAGTGGCTGTGGACCGGCAACAACGCCCGGTTCATCCTCGAGGGCTTCCTGATCAACCTCGAGATCGCGCTCGTCTCGATGGTCTTCGCGATGCTGTTCGGGCTGGTGCTCGCGCTGCTGCGGCTGTCGCGCGTGGGTCCCGTGAGCTTCCTCGCGGGCGCCTGGATCGACGTCTTCCGCAACCTGCCGCTGATCTTCCTGATCCTGTACTTCGCGCTCGGTATTCCCGGCTCGTGGAAGGACTCGTGGGAGGAATTGATGCCGAGCTGGGCGCCGGCGGCGTTCCAGTCCGGGCTGGTGCTCGGCGCGCTGCTGGCACTCGTGGTCTACAACTCGGCCGTGCTGGCCGAGATCATGCGCGCCGGCATCCTCTCGCTGCCGCGCGGTCAGGGCGAGGCGGCATCGGCGCTGGGCATGACCTACTCGCAGCGGATGCGGTTCGTGATCCTGCCGCAGGGCCTGCGCCGGATGGTGCCCGCCACGGTGTCGCAGCTGATCACGCTCAACAAGGACACGACACTGGTCTCGATCATCGCCATCACCGAGGTGATGCGGCGTGGCCGGATCGTGGCCTCGTCGAACTTCTTCGCCGTCGTCGAGACGCCGGTCCTGCACGTCTTCGTCTTCATCGGGTTCCTGTTCGTGATCGTCAACTACGCGCTGTCACGGCTGTCGCGCCGGCTCGAGATACGCGAGCGCAAGATCACCGGCACGAAGCTCAAGCGCGTCGGCGGCCTCGAGGATCAGGTCGCCGCCGACCCCGTCTGAGCGTCCGCTGAAGCCTGAGCGATGTGGTTGACGATGTGCTCGGCGTCGCGGCCGACGCCGCCGACCAGCGCCGAGGCCAGCGCGTAGAGGAAGAGCAGCCCCACGAAGTAGAGGCCCGGCTCGGATCTGACCACGCCACGGTCGTGCACCGGCGTTCCGTTGGAGGCGAAGACCGGGAGGTCGATCCAGGCGAAGTCCGGCACGTACCCCGTGCACCAGATCACGTTGGCGACCTCGAGCACCCGTCCGTCGTCGAGCAGCGGCAGTCCGCCGCGCACGCCCGTCGTCCGCGCCACGCGCTCGATGCCGGCCGCGGTGAAGTCCGCGGGCCTGACCCGGGCGAGCGGCAGCCCGTGGAAGGCGAACTTGTCCCGAACCTTCCGTCCCATCGGAGTCCGCATCGTCAACACGTGCGACGCCAGGAACCAGACCAGCGGGATGCTGAGCCGATCCCACCGGCTGCCAGGGCGGAAAGGCTCCTGTCCCGGGTGCCTTCCGGAAAGCCAGGTTGGGTGTTCGCCGGCCACCTCGAGGGCGATCTCGGCGCCCGAGTTCGAGGCGCCGACGACGAGGACCCCGCCGTCCTGAAGCTGCGCTCGAGACCGGTACTCGCTGGAATGCAGCTGCACGATGCTCGGATCGAGCTCGCCGGCGAAGGCCGGCACGCTTGGTCGCTGGTACGCGCCCGACGCTACGACGACGCGGTCAGCTGTGAACCGGCGATCCCCGGCTACGACCGCGTAGCGGTCTCCCTCCCGCGAGAGGCCGTCCGCGCGGACACCGGTCCGGACCGCGAGCTCGAACGAGGCCGCGTAGTCCTCCAGGTAGTCGGCGACGTCGTCCTTGCCGGGAAACGACCACGTCGGCCCGGGAAAGCGCCGGCCCGGCAGCCCGCTGTAGCGCGCCGGGGTGAATAGGCGAAGCGAATCCCATCGCTTGCGCCACGAGTCGCCGACCTGCTCGTTCGCCTCCAGGATCACGAACGGGAGCCCGCGCCTCGCGAGGTGGTAGCCCGTCGAGAGGCCGGCCTGACCGCCACCGACGATTACCGTCTCGATGTGCTCGGCACGCATACCGTGCTCCTCAGCGCTGCCACGAACGCGTCCGGCTGCTCGACGGCGGGGTCGTCGCGCGCGCCCTCGATCACGTGCAGCGGCCAGCCGCGGCGGGCGGCGGCCGTCTCGGCGATGCGCAGCGGTGCGGCGACGTCATGGCGACCCCAGATCAGCGTCGTGGGGACGGCGATCCGGTCCAGGTCCGCCTCCGGGATCGCCGGCGCGAGGCGCTTGGAAAGGCTGCGCATCGCGGCGTTGACACTCGGTGTGCGAAACCGGTCCAGGGCGTACGCCACGAGCGCGTCGTAGTCCTCGCCCATCTCGCCGCGCACGCGGTCGAGATCGACGAAGCAATACCGCCGGAAGCTGCGCTCGAGGCCGCGCTGGCTCGGTCGCAGCATCACGCTGACGAACGTGAGCGCCATTCCGGCCGGCGGTCGGAACCGCTCCAGCCCCTGCGCGTCGACGAGCACCAGGTGCGCGATCCGGTCGCTGTGCGCGACCGCGTACCGCGCGGCGAGAGCGCCGCCGAGGCCTTTTCCGACCAGCACCGGCGGCTCCGCGCACGTCTGCTCGACCAGTTCGTCGAGCCACCGCAGGAGGTCGCCAGAACCCTCCGAGGCTCCGAGTCCGGGCAGATCGGCAGCGATGATTCGGTGCGTCGTCACCAGGTCCGGGATCACGCGCATCCAGACGGCCGCGAACTCGCCCTGCAACAGGACGATCGGCTGCCCGTCACCGCCTTCCCACACGTACGTGGACACCCCGGCCACCGGCAACCGCCGCTCGGTGACGGGCAAGCCGGAGATCAGTCGCTCGCGGATATCCATGCTCGCGACGCTAGTGCGCGGCCGAGCGCACCGCATCGGGCGAAACACGCAACTCCACGGCTGTCGGGCGTGGGTAGTTCTGTGTACTAGACGAGGTCGTGCTCGTAGGCGTAGGCCGTGGCCGCCGCCCTGGACGACACCCCCAGCTTGGTGAAGATGTTGCTCACGTGGCGGGCGACGGTCTTCTCGCTCAGGAACAGATCGGCGGCGATCATCCGGTTGGTCTTGCCGGCGGCCACGTGGCGCAGTACCTCCAACTCACGCGCGGTGAGGCCACCCGCCGGCTTCGTGGCGTTCCCGGACAATGACTGCGCGCGGGCGCGGTCCGGCCCCGCGCCGAGGCGCGCGAAGATCCAGTCCGCCGCGTCGAGCTCCATCTCGGCGCCCTCCTCGTCCCCGAGCTCCCGGCAGGCCAGCCCGATGAGCACCCGCGACCGGGCGGCTTCGTAGGGCACCTCGAGCTCCTGCCAGGCGATCCACGCCGACCGCAGTTCGCCCAGGGCGGCGCGCGCGTTCCCCTCGTGCAGCAGGACGGCGCCGTGAGCCTGGCCGGCGTACGCACACAGAAGCGGCGTGCCGAGGTCGCGGGCGATCCCGGAGAGCTCGTCGGCGGCGACGCGCGCCGCTGACACGTCATCGGCGGCGAGCATGATCTCGACGTGCGCGGGGAGCAGGCGCGACCGCGCCAACCGGTCGTCGGCCGCCTCGACGACCCGACGGATTGCCGCTGACGCGGCACCGAGTTGCCCCTGGATCAGTCGCATCCGTGCGAGGCCGGGCTGTGGCTCGCGACCCCACCGGCTCGCCTCGCGATACGCCGCCTCGGCTTGCACGAACTCGCCCCGCAGCCGGTGCAGCTCGCCCTGCTGATAGACGGCGGCACCCGCAGCGGGCTGAGCCCGCTGCATGAATCGCTCGTGCGCCCGCTGCGCGGCTTCGAGAGCATCCGGCCACGCGCCGTGCAACTGCATGATCTCGGCGCGGTGGACCAGACAGTTCCCGCTGAACGGGACGAGGTCCGGCTGTGTGTCACACCAGTGCGTCAGTGCCGTCGTCCACTGCTGTGCCCGGCGCAGGTCCAGCACCTCCTGGCAGGCCTCGATCACGCTGCAGTAGACGGCGCCGGCGACGATCTCGGAGACCTCGTCGGCGATGACGGCGACCATCATCTCGTCGAGCAGGCTCATCCCCTCGCCGATCCTGCCCTGCGCGATCAGCGCCCGGCCCTGGAGGTTGCGGGCGAGCGTCACCAGATCGATGTCGGCGAACCGATCGCCGATCTCGGCGGCGCGGCCGGCGATTGCGTAGGCGGTCGCCCACTCTCCCGTGGCGGCGTGCTGGAAGGCTTCAGGGATCAGGAGATGACCCTTCTCGGCGCAATCGTCCGGGACGTCTTCGAGCAAGCGACGAGTTCGGGCGAGCCAGCCGCCGGCGCGGGCGAACTCGCCGGTGGTGAGCAGCACGAAGATCAGCCAGCCCGAGCAACGGGCGGCGCGCAGCACGTCACGTTGTCGCAACCGCTCCTGGTGCGCGCGCTCCCACGCCTCGACGCTGAGTTCGTCCTGGCCGGCGAGGAACGCCGCCGCCGCAAGCCGCTCGAGCTCGTCCGGCTCCAGTTCGTCCGCGGCCGACAGCTCCGCGACAGCCTCGGCCCACGCTCGTCGCTCGAAGCACTCCCGGCCGCGCGACACACGTGCATCGTACGCCGCGCTCGGCCACGGCTAAGCTCGCAGCGATGGGGGAGCTGACGGCGCCGGTCGCGGGGACGGTCTCGTTCATCGCGGCCGTGGGCGAGCGCGTCGGGGTCGTCGCCATCGTCGAGGCGATGAAGATGGAGCACGAGGTCGTCGCCGAAGGCGTAGTCGTCCGCGTCGACGTCACCGTCGGAGATGTAGTGACGGCCGGGCAATCCTTAGCCCTAGTTAAAGGGTCTGACCCTGTAACTACGGTTAGCGTTGCCGCGCCGGCACTGGCGGCGCTCGACGAGGTGCTGGCGCGCCACGCCGCCGGGCTCGACGCGGCGCGGCCGGAGGCGGTGGCACGCCGTCGCGAGCAGGGGCGGCGGACGGCGCGCGAGAACATCGCCGACCTCGTCGACGCCGGCTCGTTCGTCGAGTACGGGCCGCTGATCTTCGCCGCCCAGGAGGGACGGCGCCCGAAAGAGGAGCTGATCGCGCGGACGCCGGCCGACGGGCTCGTCGGCGGCGTCGGCGACATCGCCGGGTCGCCCGCCGTGGTCATGTCCTACGACTACACGGTCCTGGCCGGCACCCAGGGCATGCGCAACCATCTCAAGAAGGACCGGCTGTTCGAGCTCGCCGAGCGACGGCGGCTGCCCGTGGTGCTGCTGGCCGAGGGCGGCGGAGGGCGGCCGGGGGACGTCGACTGGCCGATCGTGGCCGGGCTGGACTGTCGCGCGTTCCACCTGTTCGGGCGGCTGTCCGGGCTGGTCCCGCTCGTGGGGATCGCGGCCGGGTACTGCTTCGCCGGCAACGCGGCGCTGCTCGGAGCCTGCGACGTCGTCATCGCCACCGAGGACTCGAGCATCGGCATGGGCGGGCCGGCGATGATCGAAGGCGGCGGGCTCGGCGTGCACGCGCCCGAGGACGTCGGCCCGATCGACGTGCAGGACGCGAACGGCGTCGTCGACCTGCGCGTGGCCGACGAGGCGGAGGCGATCGCCGCCGCCAAGCGCTACCTGTCGTTCTTCGACCCGGGGCCGCGACCGTTCGATCCTCCGATGTCGCTGCGCGGGCTGATCCCGGAGGAGCGACGGCGGCTCTACGACGTCCGCGCCGTGATCGAGGCCCTGACCGACGAGTGGCTCGAGCTGCGGCGCGGCTTCGGCGCCGGCATCGTCACCGCGCTGGCGCGGGTCGAGGGCCGGCCACTCGGCATCGTCGCCAACGACCCTGCGCACCTCGGCGGCGCGATCGACGCGCCCGGCGCCGACAAGGCCGCGCGGTTCATGCAGCTGTGCGACGCGTTCGACCTCCCGGTGCTGTTCCTGTGCGACACACCGGGGTTCATGGTCGGGCCGGACGCGGAGCGCACCGCGACCGTGCGCCACTTCGCGCGGCTGTTCGTCACCGGCGCCAACCTGACCGTGCCGGTCGGCACGATCGTCCTGCGCAAAGGGTATGGGCTGGGCGCGCAGGCGATGGCCGCGGGGAGCTTCAAGGCGCCGCAGTTCACCGTCGCGTGGCCCACGTCGGAGTTCGGCGCGATGGGGCTCGAGGGCGCGGTCAAGCTCGGGCTGCGGCGCGAACTCGAGGCGATCGAGGACCCGGAGGAGCGCGAGCGGGCGTTCGAGGGCGCCGTGGCCGCCGCCTACGAGCGCGGCCGCGGGCTCAACATGGCCGCCTACGGGGAGATCGACGACGTGATCGATCCCGACGACTCGCGCCGCTGGATCGCGACGCTGTTCGATCCGGCGCTCGACTGGCGCGCCCGGCCCGGCAAGAAGCGCCCGAACGTCGACACCTGGTAGGAGTCGAGCCGATGCTCAACGATCTCTTCGAGATGCTGCTGCCCGCCGGCTCCGGCCGCCGGGCGCGAAGGCTGCTGGAGCGCGGTGACGTCGCGATCGGGCGCATCGACGCGATCAAGGTCATCAAGGGCGGCGAGGACATCGACCGGTGGGAATACGGCGTCGAGGTGGATGGTGTGCGTGTGGGCATCCGCCAGTGGCTCGAGCCGGCGCGCGGCATCGCGGGCCCCGGCACCGAGGTCGTGCTCCGGCGCCTCGATGACCGCGCGGTGATCGACTGGCCCGCGACGCTCGAGCGGCTCGGGCTGGGTACGGCGAGCCACTCGGTCGGCAATTGGAAGCCGCTGGACGACCCGCCGCCGATCGGCCTGACCGGCATCACCGAGGCCGAGCTCGCGCGGCGGCGAATCGCTCCCAGCAGCTGAGCACGTCACTGATGTCGGTTTCTACGTCGTGCCAGGAGATGACGAGCTCGTCGACGCCGGCGGCGCGCATCGCCGCGAGTAGCTCGCGCGTCGCGACCGGGTCGTCGCCCATCAGCACGTCGCGCTCGGGGCCGGGCTCCAGCCCGGGTGGGAACACGCGTGCGAACACGCGCCCGGGCTCGTCGCACGCCTCGCGGTAGCGCGCGATGCCATCGGCGAGTGCGTCGCCGACCAGGTTGAGCGGGTGCCAGCCGTCGCCGATCCGCGCGGCCCGCATCAGCGCCGCGCGCGACGAGCCGCCGACGACGATCGGGATCGACTCGCGCGCGGGGATCGAGGTCAGCTCGCCACGGCCCGCGAACAGCTCGCGCAGCCCGACGATCGCTTCGTCGGTCAGCCGCCCGCGTGCCTCGAAGGGCACGCCGAGCGCGTCGAACTCCGCTCGCAGCCAGCCCGCGCCGACGCCGGCGATCAGCCGCCCGCCGCTCAGCCAGTCGATCGTGGCCAACGACTTCGCGGTCGCCGCGACGCCGCGATACGGGAGTACCAGCACGCTCGTCCCGAGCCCGATCGTGCGCGTCGCGGCCGCCAGCCACGCCAGCGACGCGAACGGATCGAGCTGATGGTCGGCGGGGACGTGGCTGCCGGCCGGCAGCGCCACGTGATCGCTGACCCACAGGTGCGCGTAGCCGAGCCGCTCGGCCGCCCGCGCGAGCTCGCCGAACGCCTGCGGGTTCGTGAGCCCGGGCGTCGTCGGCAGCGCCAGGCCGACCGGCAGCGTCATGGCGCGAGGAACCTCGCGCCCGTGTCCGAGGTGTGCTCGAGGATCACCGTGTCGTTGTGGAGTACGAGGCTGCGCAACGACTCCTCCGACAGGTCCCACCGCGTGATCGTCTTCGCGCCGAACTGCGCGTGTCCGACCGTGACCAGGAGCGCTCGCTCGTCGGACACGTCCGACCGCTCGGCGAAGGCATGGACGTGGCGGAAGCAGTGCCGGGCGACGAAGTCGACGGTTCCGAATCCGGTCGGCGTCATCTCGCCGCCGGTCTCGTGGTCAACGAACTGGACCTCGTCGCCGTACACGTCGCCGTCGCGGAGGACGACGTCGTCGTCACCCACGTGCCGCAGGACGTCGCGGTAGTCGTCAGGCAGCTGCGCGCCCGCGGCGCGTGCGAGCGCCGCGACCTCAGGGGGTTGAGGCCACAGCGCCCGGAACACGTCAGGCTGGCCGGCCCGCAACTCGGCCAGCCGCGGTATCCGGGGATCTAGAGCCACCCGGGCAGTACGAAGATCGACCACGCCGTGATCGGCGCGATGATGATCATGCTCATGCCCCACTGGAGCAGGCGCTTGTAGACGTAGTCGCGCCTCTCCTCCGATGTGTTGGCGACCGTCAGCGCGCCGGACGTCGAGAACGGGCTCGAGTCGACGACCGACGACGCGATGCAGAGCGCGATGATCACGCCGACGGCGCCGATCTCGCCCTGCTGGAGGAACGGGACTGCGAGCGGGATCAGCGCGCCGAGGATGCCGGTCGTCGACGCGAACGCCGAAACGGCGCCGCCGATGAAGCAGATCAGCAGCGCGGCGAGCAGCGGCGCACCGACGTCGGCGACCTTCTCGCCCAGCCAGTCGATCGTGCCGGTCTCCTCCATCAGCGAGACGTACATCACGATGCCGCAGATCAGCAGGACGGTCGACCACGCGACCTTGTTGGCGGCGTTCTTGGACGCGTTCGGCATCGCCAGCGAGAGCACCACGGCGATGGCAACGGCGACGAAGCCGACGTCCCAGTCGATGCCGGGCATGATGGCGAGCGCGACGAGCGTGGCGATGCCGAGCAGCGTGATGATCTTGTCGCGGTCGAGCGCAAGCGCCTCGTCCGTCATCGCGACAGCGCCGCCGCCGATCACCGGCTGCCCGCTCGGCGTCGTCTCGCGCTTGAAGCGGTCGGCGGCGTCGGGGTCGGTGTCGACGCGCCGCTTCATCAGGTCGCGCCCGCCGAACATGAAGAACACGACAACGCTCAGCAGCGTGTTGAAGATCAGCGAGGAGAGGAACAGCAGCGTCGGGTTGCCGGCCAGGTCGTTGCGCTCGACGACGCCGTTGACGATCGAGCCGAAGATGCTGATCGGCGAGAAGCCGCCGGCGGTCGCGCCGTTGATCACCATCAGGCCCATCATCACCGGGTTGATCTTGAACTTGACCGCGAACCCGAGCGCGATCGGCGCGATGATCGCCACCGCCGCCGGGACGACCGAACCGACCGCGGTCAGCACGCCGGTGATCGCGAACATCACCCACGGGATCAGCGCCACCCGCCCGCCGACCGCCTTCACGGCAGCGTGCACCAGCCAGTCCACGGTGCCGTTGTTGTTGGCGATCGCGAACAGGTACGTGACGCCGACGAGGATGATGAACAGGTCGCCGGGGAAGCCGGCGAAGATCGTGTCCTCTTCGACCGCGAGCGCGGTGCCCACGATGAATGCGGCGGTGATGCCGAGCAGGCCCATGTTGATCGGGCGCAGGGTGCCGATCACGAAGATCGCGATCAGCACGAGTATCGAGGTGACGTGGAAGGACATCCGGGTTCTCTCCTAACCGAGGGCGTCTCGGACGATCTGCACCGGATGGCGTGCCGCGCGCCCGGTGCCGTGGTGGATCTGCTGGCGGCAGGAGACGCCGGTGGCGGCGATCAGCGTCTCCTCGGGTTCCCGGCGCACGGCCGGGAACAGGCGCATCGAGCCGATGCGCATGGACAGCTCGTAGTGCTCTGACTCGAAGCCGAAGGACCCGGCCATGCCGCAGCAGCCGGCGTCCAGCTCGACCACTTCGGTGTTCGGGAGCTTCTTGAGCAGCGCGACGGTCGCGGCCGTGCCCGCGAGCGCCTTCTGGTGGCAGTGACCGTGGAACAGGATCCGGCGGGGGCCGAGGTCTTTCAGTGGCAGATCGGCCTCGAGAAGCAACTCTTCGACGAGCCTCGTGCGGTCAGCGATCCCGCGGTCGCCGAGCAACTGCACGTGCTCCTCGCGCAGGGTCAGCAGGCACGACGGCTCGCAGCCGGTGATCAGCGCTTCGCCCTCGAGGCGGCGGGTGAGGTCCTCGGCCTTGGCCCGGGCATCGTCCAGCAGGCCCTTGGAGATGCTCGAACGCCCGCAGCAGCCGCCGCCTTCCAGGCGCACGTCGTAGCCGGCCGCCTCGAGCAGCTCGATGGAAGCACGACCGACGGAGGGCTCGGTGAATGTCGTGAACGAGTCAGCGAGGAAAATCACCGGCGTCCCGGTGCGACGCGGGCGCTTGCGGTGCCAGCGGATCAGCGTCTCGCGCTCGAAGTGCGGCCGCGGCCGGCGCCGGGTGATGCCGAGCAAGCCGGTCGGCGCGGGAAGGTTCGAGAGCGGTGCGAACGCGCTCCCGAGCCGGTTGAGCGTCCGGATCGCGCCGAATACCCGCGAGCGCAGCGGCGTTCCGTGCAGCTCGTGATGGTGCGCGAGCGCCTCCGCCTTCAGCGACGCCATGTCGACCGAGAGCGGGCATTCGCTCTTGCACGCCTTGCACTCGAGGCAGAGGTCGAGGATCTCGTGCAGCCGCTCGTCGCCGAGTGCCTGGTGCGGATCGGGCTCACTCAAAGCCTTCACCAGCGCGTTCGCCCGCCCGCGGGTGGCGTGCTCCTCCTCGCGCGTGGCCATGTAGGACGGGCACATGACGCCGATGCCGGTCTTGCGGCAGGCGCCGATCCGCTGGCAGCGGTCGGCGGCGCCGTGCATCCCGCCTTCGCCGAAGTCGAGGTGGGTCTTCAGCGGCTGCGGGGCCGGCAGCGACGCGTCGCGAACGTGGACGGTCAGCGGCTCCGCGTCCACCATCACGCCCGGGTTGAGGATCCCCTTCGGGTCGAACAGCGCCTTGACCTTGCGCATCGCGCCGTACAGCTCGGGGCCGAAGATCCGCTCGTTGAACGGGCTGCGCACGCGGCCGTCGCCGTGCTCGGACGAGTTGACGCCGTCGAACTCGCCGACCAACTCGACGATTTCCTCCGCGACCGTGCGCATCGTCTCGACCTCGGCCGGCACCGAGAGGTCGACGAACGGGCGGATGTGCAGGCAGCCGACCGAGCAGTGGCCGTACCAGCCGGCCTCCAGCCCGTGGCGGTCGAGGATCGTCTTGAACTGCTCCACGTACTCGCCGAGCACCTCGGGCGCGACCGCGGTGTCCTCGACGAACGCCGCCGGCCGCCGGCGGCCTTCGCTGGCCGCCATCAGCAGGCCCAGCCCGGCCTTGCGCACCTTCGTCAGCGCGTCCTGCTCGGCGGCGGTTTCGGCGCGCAGCGTGTGGTAGCCGTGGCCGTGCTCCTCCCAGGCGCTCGCCAACGCGTCGAGCTTGTCGCGCACCTCGTCCTGCGTGTCCCCGGAGAAGCTGACGAACAGCAGCGCGCCCGGGTCGCTCTCCAGCCGGTCCGACAGCCGCCGGAACTCGAGCTTCGCCCGCGACAGCGACAGGATCGTCCGGTCGATCATCTCGACCGCGCTCGGACCCAGCTCGAGCGCATCGTGCGTCGCCGCGATCGCGCCCGCGACGTCCTCGAAGTGCCCGACGGCGAACATCTTCGCCTTCGGCAGCTCGACCAGCCCGACGGTGGCGGCGGTGACGACGGCGAGCGTGCCCTCGGAGCCGCACACCAGCTTCGCGAGGTTGAACGGGTCCAGGCGGTCGAGCCGGTAGCCGCCCGACTGGCGCCAGTGCTTCGGGTAGTCCTCGGCGATCGCCCGCGCGTGATCGCGCAGGATCGCCTTGACGGGGTCGTCGAGCCGATGCGGCCTTCCTGCGGCGAACGTCGCAACCGACCCGTCGGCGAGCACCACCTCCAGCTCGAGGATGTGGTCGATCGTGGTGCCGTGGACGATCGACTCGCTGCCCGACGAGTTGTTCCCGATCATGCCGCCGATCGTGGCCCGGTTGGAGGTCGACGTGTCCGGGCCGAAGCCGAGCCCGAACCGGCGCGCCGAGCGATTCAGGTCCTCTTGGACGACGCCGGGCTCGACCCGCACCCTGTGTCCGGAGATCTCCCCGATCGCATTCATGTGCCGTGACGTGTCGATCACGAGCCCGCCGCCGCCGGCGGTCTGGCCGGCCAGGCTGGTGCCGCCGCCGCGGGGGATCACGGGCACGCCGAGGCGCGCGGCGATCGTCACCGCCGCGGCGACGTCGTCGGCGTCGCGCGGGAAGGCGACCGCCAGCGGCTCGACCGCATACAGGCTCGCGTCTCCGGCGAACAGGTGGCGGGTATACGCGTCGTCTCGGACCTCGCCCGCGAGCTCGCGCCCCAGCGTCGCCGCCAGTTCCCCCATGAACAGCCACCTGCCCGCCCCCGCTACCGTGTGAAACGCTTGATGTATCGCCCCGGGCGACACTTCCTGCAGATCCCCGGTCCCACCAACGTGCCCGACCGGGTGCTGCGGGCCATCGACGCGCCGACCATCGACCACCGTGGGCCGGACTTCGCGACGCTCGGCCTCGAAGTGATCGCCGGCATGCAGGAGGTGTTCAAGACCTCCGGGCCGGTCGTGATCTACCCGGCCTCCGGTACGGGCGCCTGGGAGGCCGCGATCGTGAACACGCTGTCCCCGGGTGACAAGGTGATCGCGTCCGAGACCGGCCACTTCGCGACGCTGTGGCGCGAGATGGCCGTCCGGCTCGGCCTCGACGTGGTCTGGCTGGAGGGCGACTGGCGCCACGGTGCCGACCCGGAGCGGATCGCCGACGCGCTCGACGACGACGTGCGCGCGGTGATGGTCGTGCACAACGAGACTTCGACCGGGGTCACCAGTCGCATCGCTGACGTGCGCGCCGCGATGGGTGACCACGACGCGCTGCTGCTCGTGGACACGATCTCGTCGTTAGCCAGCATCGACTATCGCCACGAGGAATGGGGCGTCGACGTCACCGTGGGCGGCTCCCAGAAGGGCCTGATGCTGCCGGCCGGCTTGAGCTTCAACGCGATCTCCGAGAAGGCGCTCGCGGCCTCCAAGGACGCGAAGCTGCCGCGCTCGTACTGGGACTGGACCCCGATCGTGGCCGCGAACGAGGCCGGCTATTGGCCGTACACGAGCGCGACCAACCTGCTCTACGGGCTGCGCGAGGCGCTCGAGATCCTGCTCCGCGAGGAAGGGCTGGACGCCGTCTTCGCGCGCCACATCCGCCACGCCGAAGCGACCCGCGCCGCCGTCCACGGCTGGGGCCTGGAGGTGCTGGCACTCGACGAGCGCGAGTTCTCCGGCGCGCTCACCGCCGTGATCGCGCCCGGCTCGGACGAGATCCGTCGGGTGATCCTCGAGCGCTTCGACATGTCGCTCGGCGCCGGACTCGGCAAGCTCAAGGACCAGGTGTTCCGGATCGGCCACCTCGGCGACTTCAACGACCTGATGCTCGCGGGCACGCTGGCCGGCGTCCAGATGGGCCTGCAGCTCGCCGGCCACGACGTCGGCGACGGGGTCGGCGCGGCGCTCGAGCGCCTGAAGGCATGACCGCCCTCGACGGCCTGCGCGTACTCGAGCTCTGCCAGGTGATGGCGGGGCCGTTCTGCGGCCAGGTGCTGGCCGACATGGGCGCCGACGTGATCAAGATCGAGCCGCCCGGCACCGGCGACCAGACGCGCCACTCGATGGGCGACGCTCCGTTCCGCGCCGTCAACCGCAACAAGCGCTCGATCACGCTCAACCTCAAGGACGCGGACGACCGCGCGTTCTTCCACCGGCTGGTCGAGACCGCCGACGTCGTGACCGAGAATTACCGGCCCGGCGTCGCCGCCCGGCTCGGCGCCGACTACGAGACGCTCAGGCAGATCAACCCGCGCGTGATCCACGCCTCGATCTCCGGCTTCGGCCAGACCGGCCCGTACGCGATGCGCCCCGGCTACGACCTGATCGCGCAGGGCGCGAGCGGAGTGATGAGCGTCACCGGCGAGCCCGAGGGCAACCCGGTCAAGTGCGGCGTGCCGGTCTCCGACCTCTCGGCCGGGCTGTTCTGCGCCATCGGCATCCTGTCCGCGCTGGCCGCGCGAGAGCGCACGGGGGAGGGGCAGCAGATCGACACCTCGCTCTGGGAGGGCGCGCTCGCGCTCTCGATCTGGGAGACCGCCGAGCTGTGGTCGACCGGCCACACGCCGCAGCCGATGGGCTCCGCACACCGGCTGACCGCGCCCTACCAGGCGCTGCGCACCCGCGACGGCCACATGACCGTCGGCGGCAACAACCAGAAGCTGTGGACGCGGCTGTGCGAGGTGATCGGCCGGCCCGAGCTGACCGAGGATCCGCGCTTCGAGTCCAATGCCGACCGGATGGCCAACCGGCCGGAGCTGGTCACCGAGCTGGAGAAGGCGCTGACCGAAGACGACACCGAGGCGTGGGTCGAGCGGCTGCTCGACGCCGGTGTCCCGGCCGGCCCGATCCACGACTACGCGCAGGTCGTCAACGACCCGCACACACGCGCGCGTGAAATGGTGGTCGAGATGGAGCACCCCGAGGCGGGCACGGTCTACGGGCTGGGCATCCCGATCAAGCTCAGCGCCACGCCGGGCTCGATCCGGCGCCCGGCGCCGCTGCTCGGCCAGCACAACGACGAGGTCCGCGCGGAGCTCGCGTGAGCGTCGTCGAATACGAGGTCCGCGGCAGCGCGGCGTGGGTGACGTTCAACCGCCCCGAGGCGCACAACGCGATGACGTTCGAGATGTACGACCAGCTCGTCTCGCACTGCGAGACCACGGACCAGGACGACGACGTCAAGACGATGGTTCTGCGCGGCGCCGGCGGCAAGGCGTTCGTGGCCGGCACCGACATCCGCCAGTTCGAGGACTTCGAGACGGCCGAAGACGGGCTCTCCTACGAGCGCCGGATGGACTCGGTGCTCGACCGGCTGGAGGCCGTGCGCAAGCCGACGATCGCGCTCGTCGACGGGTTCGCGATGGGCAGCGGGCTGGCAATCTCCGCGTGCTGCGACCTGCGCGTCTGCACGCCGGACGCGACGTTCGGGATGCCGATCGCGCGCACCGTCGGCAACTGCCTGTCGATGGCGAACTACGCGCGGCTGATCGCCGCCCTCGGCGCGCCGCGGACGAAGGACCTGATCTTCACCGCGCGCCGGATCGGCGCGGACGAGGCGCTCGCCTCCGGATTCGTCAGCGCGGTCACCGATGACGCCGAGGCACACGTCACCGAGCTGTGCGAGCGGCTCGCCGACCACTCGCCGACGACGATGTGGGTGACGAAAGAGGCGCTGCGGCGGGCGCGGGTCGTGCCCGAGGGCGACGACCTCGTGCTCGAGGCCTACGGCAGCGAGGGTTTCCGCGCCAACGTCGCGCGCTTCCTGAAGCGGTAGGGGTTCGTTGAAGAATGGTCGGTGCGGCTGACGTGGTGCAGCCGAGGGGCCGCGGATGTGCCGCGGGAGGCGTATCGGGATTCGTCAACGGGCCCCTGGGCCCCGCTCCGGAGAGCGGGGCCCCACGCAGTGCTAGCGCAGTCGCACGGCCTGCCGGAGCGCGCCCGTGGAGAGCGTCGCCTTGACCGTGCGGCCGGACTTCATCGCACGCCGCGCCTTCGCGCGCAGCGTGAGCTTGACCGTCGCGGTCTTACCGGCCGCGATCTTGAATTGCTTCGAGCCGTACGTGGTCGATCCACGCGCGAGCTTCAGCGTGCCGCGGCACACCGCGCCGGCATCGCCCGTGCACGCGACGCGCACGCTCAGGCGCCCGCGCCGGTCGACCCGCAGGGTGCGGCTCGACTTGATCCTCGCGCTCGCGCGCTTGGACTTCGCCGTCGCCGGGGCGACGGCGCCCTGCGTGGTCGGCGGAACCGTCCCGCCGACCTCGACCGTGCCGGTGTTCGAGCCACCGCCGCCGGACGGCGGCGGCGCGCTGAGGACGCCGAGGTGAGTCAGCGTGCGCTTCATGAACTCGTTGCGCGCCGTCTCGTTGATGCCCTCGAAGCCGAACCCGGTGAGGACCGTGTCGTTGGTGGTGACGACGCCGCCCTCCTGGAACTCCTTCGTCCGCCGGTTCCAGCCGTTGGTCGGGTTGTCCGTGCCTGCCGGCGGCGGGCCGATCGTCCAGCCGGCGCCGGTGTCGGTCTCGAAGTCGTTTGACTCGAGTGTCGTGTTGCCGTCGCTCAGGCGCAGATCGTCGATCCACGTCCCGAGACCCAGCGTGCCCCAGTCGGTGACCGTGCTGAGGCGGATGTCGATCTTCTTGCCCGCGTACTGCGAGAGGTCGACCGTCCAGTCCGTCCAGCCGCCCGAGCTGCCGGTGAACGCGTGCCAGGCGCCGGTCGTGCCCTGCGGGCCGCACTCCCCGTCCGCGTTCCAGTAGTGGTTCAGGAACGGGTGCGGAGCATCGAGGTCCGACGACAGGCCCTCCGGGCAGCTTTCGCCGGTGCCCTGCGTGGTGAGGCTGGTGTCGGCGTCGCCGGCGCCGTCCGTGTCCGCCTCCGGCAGCGTCGTCCACGCGTCGCTGTTCGGGTTCGTCGTCACGTCACGCACTTCGACGATGAACCAGTCCCAGTCCTCCTCGACATCGCCCGAGAACTTGAACGTGAGCTTCGGGGCCGTTCGGCCGGTGAGGTCGAGCACCTTCCCGTAGCGCTTGTACGACGTGCTGTGCGCCCCGGCGGACAGGTAGTAGCTGCCGCTGTACGGGTCGAACGGCGCAGCGCCCGGTCGCAGCCAATCGGCCGCGTTGCGAGAGTCCGCGAACAGCGGGTACCTCGCGGGATCGAGGACCGAGCTCGTGATGACGAACGTCGCCGAGTGGTCCTGGTTGTTGGCGCCCGTCTCGTCGAACTGCCACGTCAGGCCCTCGAACGGCCCGCGCCCGCGCAGCGGGAACGGGTGGTTGTTCTCGTCGTCGAACGTGTTGCCGGGCGTGGCGTAGATGTAGGCCCCCAGGTGGTACTGGAGGAAGTCGTCGTTGTGCAGGATGCAGCCGTCGCCGTTCTCGAAGACGTCTTCGTCGAACTCCGGCGTCGGCGGGTCGATCTCGGTGCCGTTCTTGTTGCAGTACTCGCCATCCGGGTCCTCGCGCGGCTCCGGGAAGCCGAAGTTGCGGAACTCGTTGCCCTGCGCGTACTGCAGGCCGGCGTTCTTGCCGGTGTAGAACAGCTTGCCGCCCTCGTTGAGGAAGTGGCGGACGTCGATCATCTCCTCGACGGCGAGCCTGGACGTGCCGGTGCCGGGTGGCTGCCCCGGCAGGCGGGTCAGGTTGTCGTCACCGAGGTACCAGATCACCGCGTCGTAGTGGCTCAGCACGCCGAGCCAGTCGGGTGAGAGGTTGCCGCGCCGGTCGACGTCGTAGATGTCGTAGGCGACGCCGTTGGCGTCGAGCGCGTCGGTGTACCAGGTCAGGTAGTTCGGGCCTGAGGTGTCCGGATAGGCCGGGTTGCCGGCGGTGTAGTTCTCGGCCGCCATCAGCAGGACCTTGTTGCCGGTCTCCGAGCGGGCCCGGTAGGTGAAGTGCGAGGACGAGCGGCGTGCGCCGTCGAACCACACCTCGACCTCGTCGCCCGGCGACGTGCCGGTGACGACGCCGCGGAGGCGGTGGTAGTAGAGCCCGGGCTCCTGGTCGAACCGCTCGCCGCCGGCGAAGGGGGCGGTGTTGACCGTCTTCACCGCGCCATCGTTGATGCGGTAGCGCAGCTTGACGTCGCCGAGCGACTTCTTGGCCACGACCTGCACGGCCTGCGGGTCGCCGTAGGAGTCCGCGAACGACTCGACGTAGAAGTTCTGCGCCTCGTTCTCGAGGTGCGAGATCGGGTTGGCGGGGTCCTCCGCCGAATGCGCGAGGTCGAGCGAGAACAGCCGATGGCGCTGGAACTCTTCCTCGATCAGCCGCTCGTCGTCCGGGAACTCGAAGCCGGACACGTTCGGGACGTCCGACTCGGTGCCCTCCGGTGTGAAGGCGAGGATGCCGTACTCGTACGCGTCGTCGGTCAGGTCGCCGTTGGTGATGTACAGCTCGGCGCCGATATCCGGGTCGAAGCGGTTGGGCACGGGGTTCCAGGTGCCATCGGGGTTGAAGCCGCCGCGGATCGCGGGGTTCTCGTCGTCACCCGCGTAGGCCTCGAAGAGCTTGTCGTCGGGCGTCGGCGTGTACTGCTGGAAGCCGTTCGGCCACAGGAGGAGCTCGGCCGCCGTGTGGTCGTTCTTCTGGAAAGCGAAGTCGACGTGGTCCCACAGGCGCTGCATCGCCTGAGTCTCAGGCTCGGAGGCCGGGCCGGTGCCGCGGAAGGTCTCCGACAGCGGCTCGTCCGAGGAGCCCTCGTTGTCCATACCCCAGTGCGCGCTGTGGTTGCGGTTCGGGTCGACGCCGTCACCCACCTCGCCGAGGATCCCGTTGTTGTTGTTGTCGCGCATGTTCTTGCGCCACAGCCGGTTGCCCTCGGTGAACGTGTACTCGTAGCCGTCCGGGTTGCTGATGCAGCTGAACCACAGCTCGCGCGTGTTGACGAGCTCGGTGACTTCCTCCTCGACCGCGTTGTCCGGCGTCGTGTCGTAGTTCGAGGTGAAGTACAGGAGCGTGCGCCGGCACGTCTCGCCCGCGAGCCACTCGCGCGCGTGCTGCTGCGCGTTGTAGAGCACCGCGGGGCGCGCGCCGTCGGTCGTGGTCTTGGCGTTGCGCGTGACCTTCAGCGCCCAGATATCACGGCCCTGGAGGGTCTTGCCCATGTTGTACTTCTTGACGGTGTTCAGTCCCTCGAGCCGGTTGTAGAGCTCGACGTACTGCTCCTTGGTGTCCCCGGCGACGGCGTCATAGCGCCGCCAGACGGTGTACGGAGCGTCACTGGGCACGGGCAGCGCGGCGCTTTGTACGCCCGCGCGGCGCTCCTGGCCAACTACCCGGGGCGCGAGCCCCTGGCTCTCGAGCTGGTCGGCCTGCTTGGCCGTGCCGTAGATCTCGAGGTAGCCACCGCGATCCGCCTCGACCATGTCGAAGCCCTGGAGCGCGAGTTTTTGCTTGTTCTCGGCCGTCGGAGCCAGCCGGTAGGCATTTAGCGGCTCACGAGCCGCCATCGCCGCCGGTGCAAAGGCGACGAGCGCGAATAGTGCCGTTGCGACGGCGGCACCAGCGCGTAGGTGCATAGGTCCTCCTGAATATGAATGCGGCGCGACCCCCCCTTAGGGCCACCCGCGAGTGAGCCGGACCGTAGCGGGTCGGGTCGCGGGGCGCGCCGGTTCCCGTCGGGGGTATAACCGTCAGCATGCGCACGAGCGGGATCAACCACGTCAGCATCCACGCGGACGACCTCGAAACGTCGGTGCGGTTTTATGTCGAGTTGCTGGACGCGGAGGTGCTCGACACGCCGAACTTCGGTGTTCCGGTCCAGTGGCTCGCGCTCGGCGATACGCAGCTGCACATCTTCATCCGCGACGCGAAGCCGCAGAGCCACCACCATTTCGCGATCACGGTCGAGGACCTCGAGCCGGTGTACCGGCGGGCGGAGGCGATGGGGGCGCTCGACGGCCGCTCGCACGGCCACCACATCATCGAGCTGCCCGGCGACGTGGCGCAGACCTACGTCCGCGATCCGGCCGGCAACCTGATGGAGATCGACACGCCGGGCGCCTCGCGACTGCCGGAGGCGCTGCGGAGCGAGATGCGCAAGCTCGACGACATGTTCCCGCAGACCGAGGAGAACCGGCGGGCGCGGCTGTTCGTGCCAACTTAAGGGGCCAGATGGCCGCCCCCGAACGCCAGCGCGACGCCGAGCGCACCCGCGCGGAGATCCTTGACGCCGCCACGAGCGAGTTCGCCGAGCATGGGTACTCGGGCGCGCGCGTGGACGTGATCGCCGAGCGCACCCGCACGACCAAGCGGATGCTCTACTACTACTTCGAGAACAAGGCGGGGCTCTACACGGCGGTGCTCGAGCGGGCGTACGGGGAGATCCGCGAGCGTGAGAGTCAGCTGGACGTTGAGGGTTTGGACCCGGTCGCCGCGATCCGGCGGCTGGCGGAGCTGACGTTCGACCACCACGAGTCGCACCCGGACTTCATCCGGCTGGTCAGCATCGAGAACATCCACCGCGCCGAGCACCTGGCGGGCTCGAAGGCGCTGGCGCGGATGCGGACGCCGGCGATCGACATCACCGGGCGGATCCTCGAGCGAGGCTATGCCGAGGGCGTCTTCCGGCGCGACGTCGACGCGATCGACGTGCACATGATGATCAGCGCGTTCTGCGTCTTCCGGGTGGCCAACCAGCACACGTTCGGGACGATCTTCGGGCGCGATCTGATGTCGGGCGAGCTGCGCGCGCGCTACCGGGCGATGCTCGGCGACATGGTCGTCGACTACCTGCGCGCCGGCTCGGGCTGAAACACCTGCTCTGCCGGAACCGGGCGCGCGAGGTGAAAGCCTTGCGCGAGCGCGCAGCCGTGCTCGGCCAGGAAGTCGAGCTGCTCGGCGTGCTCGACGCCTTCGGCCACGGCGGTCAACTCGAGCGCCTGCGCGAGCTGCACGATCGCGGTGACGATCGCCGAGGCGCGGTCGTCGGACGGGACGCCGCGCAGGAACGAGCGGTCGATCTTGAGCTCGTGCACGGGGAGGTCGCGCAGCCGCGCCAGCGACGAGAAGTCGGCACCGAAGTCGTCGATCGCGAGCCGCAGGCCGGCCGCCGCAAGGCGTTCGAGCAGCGGGCGGGTCCGCTCGGGGTCGGCCATCGCGGTCGACTCGGTGATCTCGGCGATGAACTGCGTCGGATCGTCGAGGCGGCCCAGCAACCGGTCGGCGAAGCCGGAGGAGCGGAGCTGGCGTGGGGAGAGGTTGAACGCGATGTCCGGTCGCAGGCCCTGCTCACGCCATGCGGCTGCCTGAGCGACGACGGTGTCGACGACCCAGTCGCCGATCGGCTCGATCAGGCCGCTGTCCTCGGCCGCCGGAATGAACTCGGCGGGGGACACCATGCCGCGCTCCGGGTCGTTCCAGCGCAGCAGCGCCTCGACCGCGACTGCTTCGCCGGTGGCGACGTCGTGAATCGGCTGGTAGTGCAGCTCGAGCTCGCCCTTGGCGAGCGCTCGCCGCAGCCGCGCGGTCAGGGTGAGCTGGCCGGTCGCCGGCTCCGCCTCGGCGGCCGGGAAGCGGATCGTGCCGCGGCCTTCGCGCTTGGCCTCGTAGAGCGCGGCGTCGGCGCGCTTGAGCACGTCCTCATGCTCCGGGAACGTGGCGACGCCGATGCTGGCGGCGATCTCGAATTCGTGACCGTCGATCGTGAACGGAGCCGTGAACGTCGCCAGCAGGTCCTCGGCGACCGTCCGCGCGATGGCCCGGGCGTCGCCGGTGAGGTCGCCGAGCAGGAGCATGAACTCGTCGCCGCCGTGGCGGGCGAGTAGATCGGTGGCGCGGCAGCGCCGGGCGAGGCGGGCCGCGACCTGGCGCAGCAGCTCGTCGCCGGCCGCGTGGCCGAGCGTGTCGTTGACGATCTTGAAGCGGTCGAGGTCGATGTAGAGCACCGCGGCCGCGAGGTCGTGCCGGCGGGCGCGGGCCAGTGCGGCGGCCAGGTGCTCCTCGAGCTTGGCGCGGTTCGCCAGGCCGGTGAGCCCGTCGTGATGCGCCATATGGTGGGCGCGTCGGTGCTCGGCGGCCAGCTGTGCGGCGCGGCGGTTGCGGCCGAGCGCCTGCCACACGCCCATCACGGCGCCGAAGGCGAGCGCGAGCAGCAGGAACGTCGTGTCGGCGGCAGGGTGTCCGCTCAGCACGCACGCGATCGCGGCGGCGAACAGCACCATCACGCCGGTTATGACCGTCTCGCGGACCGGATACGAGATCGCGGCGAAGATCATCGGGAGGATGAACCCGGCCGTGAGCGGCGTGCCGGGGCGCCCCTCGAGCACGATCCCGACCGCGAACGACGCGATCACGAGGCCGCTCCAGGCCAGGAAGAACGGCTCGCGCAGGCGCGAGGCCGCGAGCCGGCGGCGCGGGAGCACGAACAGCCCGGAGCTGGCGATGGCCCAGGCGACGCACACGGTGCCGAGCAGGAGCCGGTGCTGGCTCTGCGTCGACAGGATGAGGTACGCGACGATCGCCACGGCGGTGGCGATCCCGAGCGCGCCGCCGATCACCACGTCGCGCGCGCGAAGTGTGATGTCCTCGGGGTCGGCGAGAGAACGTTGCCTCATCGCCTGGTTGGTCGGCACGTCGGTGGTGAGGGCGCAACCGGTGTGAGCTTTGCAGCGGGAGGAGGAACCTCGGGCGCGCCGAAACTCCAGCGCGGGCCATGCTCGATTTGCGTTCGCTCGATCCCGCCCGTCAGACCGCCGACCGTCGTGTCGCGCTGGCGATCGGCTATGGGGCGATCGGCTCGATGACGTTCGCGGCGGTGGCCGCGGGTGGCGGAGGCCGGGCGCTCGCGCTCGGCGTCGTAGCGGCGCTGGCCGGGCTGCCGTGGGTGTTCGCGTTCGGCGGGCGCTGGCGACTGCTCGACGACGCGGTCGCAGGCGTGCCGTTCGTGTGGCGCGGCGATCGCACTGGCGTGTGGGCGACGGCGCCGGTCGCCGGCGCGCTGCTCGCGCTCACGCTGGCGGTGGTCCTCTCGCTACCGGGCTTCCTCGCGTTCCTGGTGTCGCTGGCCGGCGCCGCCGGCTACACCGCGGCGGTGTGGTTCGCCGAGCAGCGCTACGAGCGGTTGATCCTGCTCGACCTCACGGCGCTCGAGCAGCGCTTTGGGCGGATCATCGATACACGCACGAGTCTCTCGCCGCGCCCCGCTCCTGACGCCGGGACGCGGCGAGTGGTCACTTAACGTGCCACTTGTGCCGATTCTTACTACCTGAGGCTGTCAGAGCCCGAACGCTGGTGCGGGGTCCGCATTCGCACCACGGATCGTGACCTCGAAGTGCAGATGCGGGCCGGTGGCGAACCCGGTCGCGCCGACGCGGCCGATCCTCGTTCCGGCGGAGACCGCGGCTCCACGCGTGACCGTGGCGCGCGACAGGTGCGCGTAGCGGGTGCGCAGGCCGTTGCCGTGGTCGAGCGTGACGGTCAGGCCCCAGCCGTCGTCCCAGCCGGCGAACGCGACGCGGCCCGATGCGGCGGCGGTGACGGACGTGCCGCCGGCCGCGGGGAAGTCGAGGCCGGCGTGGAAGCCGGCCCCGCGCGGGCCGTAGCGGTCACCGACCGCCGCTTGGATCGGCAGCCGCAGCGCCGGGGCTGTGACCGGCGGGCGGGAGAGCGCGGCGAGCGTCGCCGGGCCGGCGACGCCGTCGGCGCGCAGGCCGGCGAACGCCTGCGCGCGGCGGACGGCCGCCTCCGTGCGGGCGCCGAAGCCGCCGTCGACCGGCCCGCACGGGAAGCCGCGGGTCTCGAGCGCGAATTGCAGCGCGGCGACGTCCCACCCGCGATGGCCCTGGCGCAGCGGGCGGCTGCCGATCGAGTGGCGGCCCTGTCGCCCGAGGGCGCGGCGCGTGCGCGGGCCGACGATCCCGTCGACGGCCAGTCCCGCTCGGGCCTGGATCCGGCGCACGCCCGCGGTCGTCGCCGGGCCGGCGATCCCGTCGACCGCTCCGCTATAGGCATCGTGGGCGCGTAGGGCGACCTGCAACGCAGCGACGCGCGAGCTTGCGGCTGATGCGGTCGCGGGTGCGAGCAGGCACGCCGCGATCGCCGCCGCCGACATCCATGTCCGGACCGACAGCAACGTTCGAATTGTTCTCGCTATGACAAAGTTCTCCTCCCGTACCGTGAAGCTCGTCGCTTTGGCGCTCGTGGTGGTGGTGTCGGCGGTGCTCGTGGCGCCGGCGCCCTCGTACGACCCGTGGATGTGGCTGCTGTGGGGGCGCGAGGTCATGCGGCTGGAGCTCTCGACCCCTGAGGGGCCGGCGTTCAAGCCGCTGCCGGTGTTCGTAGCCGCGCTGTTGCGGCCGCTCGGCGGAGCGGCGCCGGAGGCATGGGTGATGATCGCGCGGGCCGGGGCCGTGCTCGCCGTGTGGCTCGGATTCCGGCTCGGGAGCGAGCTGGCCGGTGTGTTTGCGGGTGTCGTCGCCGCTGTCGGCGTCACCCTCTGCGGCGGCTTCCTGGGCTATGCGGCGACGGGGGCGGAGCCCGGGTGGACGATCGCGTTCGCGCTGGCGGCGATCCTGGCCTGGCGGCGGGAGCGATGGGGCGCCGCCCTGGCGTGCGGCGTCGGCTGCGCGCTGTTGCGCGTCGAGGCGTGGCCGTTCCTGCTCGTCGCCGGTGTGCTGCTTTGGCGGCGCGAGCGCACGCTGCGGCCCTGGCTGGTCGCGTGCGCGATCGCGGTCCCCGCGCTGTGGTTCGTCCCCGAGTGGCTCGGCTCCGGCGACGTCCTACGCTCGGGCAGCCGCGCGCGGACGCTGACCCCGGGTCTGCCCGCGACCGAAGCCGTGCCCGCGCTCGCCGCGCTGCGCGAGGCGGCCGCGCTGCCGCTGTGGCCGCTGTGGGTCGGCGCGGCCCTGTGCTTCTTGCCGGCCGCGCGGGCGGCGCGGCCGGTCCTGTACGCCGGCCTCGCCTGGATCGCGCTGGTCGCCGTGATGGCCCAGGCCGGCTTCTCCGGCGAACCTCGCTACTCGCTGCCGGGCGGCGCGCTGGTGGCGATCGCCGGAGCGGCCGCGCTGGCGCTCGCGCGGCGGTGGGCGGCCGCGCTCGTCGCCCTTGTGCTGCTCGTCGCGGCGGTGCCCAAGCTGGCGCGGCTCGACGACCTGCGCCGCCACCAGGCGTTTGCGGCCGAGCTCGTCACCGACCTCCAGCGCGTGATCGTCGCGGGCGGTGGGCGCGACGCGATCCTCGCCTGCGGTCGGCCGACGGTCGGCAACCTCCGCGGGCCGCTGCTCGCCTATCACCTTGACGTCGAGAAGCAGCGGGTGCAGCTCGTGCCGGTCCCGCCCGGCACGGTGTTCCGCTCGCCGCTTCGGCGCGACTCGCCGCTCGAGCCGGCCGCGCCCGGCTTCGAGCGACGGGCGGCCGTCGGACCGTGGGAACTGCGGGTTCGGTGTGCCTAAGATGCCGACTCGTGAAGGCACCTGAGTTCGCCGCCTGGCGCCACGTCGGGTCGCGCGACGGGTTCGAGGTCGTGTTCGTCGGCGAGCGCCACTTCGCTGGTCACGTGGCCGGGATGGAGGAGGGCGAGCCGTACGGGGTTCGCTACGAGATCTGGCTCGACGAGCGCTGGCACACCCGCCGGGCGCACGTCTGTGGACGGTCGCGGAGCGGCCCCTACACGGTGGAGCTCGAGGCCGACGGCGAAGGTCACTGGGAGATCGACGGGGTCGCGCTGCCGGAGCTCGACGGGGTCTTCGATGTCGACCTCGAGGCGTCGTCGCTGACCAACGCGTTCCCGGTCCGGCGGTTGGCGCTGGACGTCGGTGAGGCCTCGGACGCGCCCGCCGCATACGTGCGGTCGCTCGACGGCGGCGTCGAACGGCTCGAACAGCGCTACGAGTGCATCGGCGAGCGCCGCTACGACTACCGGGCGCCGGCGTTCGACACCCGCTGCGAGCTCGTTTACGACGAGTTCGGGCTCGTACTCGACTACCCAGACATCGCGGTCCGCGTCTAGCGCAGCCGCCGCACGACGATCCGCGTGCCGTTGCGCGGCGAGAACGTGACGTTGCGGCGCGCGACGCGCTCGGCCCCGCGACCCGCCGGGCGGACGTCGAAGCGGGTCAGGATGTGCTCCAGCACCACCCGCATCTCGAGCTCGGCGAAGGCGGCACCGATACACCTGCGCACCCCGCCGCCGAACGGGATCCAGGTATACGTCGACGGTGCGCGGTCCAGGAAGCGCTCGGGCCGGAACGCGTACGGCTCCGGGTACTCCTGCGGACGCGTGTGCGCGAGCCAGATCGACGGCGTGACGTCGGTCCCGGCCGGGATCGTGAGGC
The DNA here is from genome assembly GCA_963768375.1 of uncultured Solirubrobacteraceae bacterium. Taxonomy (GTDB): domain Bacteria; phylum Actinomycetota; class Thermoleophilia; order Solirubrobacterales; family Solirubrobacteraceae; genus Solirubrobacter. The sequence goes on along the minus strand of CAVYHO010000009.1, from coordinate 771,961 downwards.
CGTTGACGCTTAGGTCGACGGCGAGGCGGCGCCCGGCGAGCGGCACCACCGGGCGCAGCCGCAGCGATTCGGAGACGACCGCGCGCAGGTACGCGTCGCCGCCGGTCCGGGCTCGGGCCATCACGTCCGGGTGGCGCGCGAGCAGGTCGAGCGACCAGGCCAGCCCCGTCGCGGTCGTCTCGTGACCGGCGATCAGCAGCGTCATCAGCTGGTCGCGGACCTCCTGATCGTCGAAGCCCGCGGCGACGAGCATCGAGCAGATGTCCTCGCCCGGCGCGCTCCGTCGCTGCTCGATCTCGGCGAACAGCAGCGTGTCGATGTCCTTCGCCATCTCGTGCAGCCGCTCGAGCGGCTTGCGGCGTCCGAACATCACCGACACCTGCAGGCCCATCGACGTGGTCGCCGCGAGCAGGTCGCGCAGCAGCACCCGCAGCCGTTCGTCGCGGGTGCCGAACACGGCGCGCAGGATCACTTCGAGCGTGATCGCCTGCATGCTCGGGTGGACCGCGAACGCGCGCGCCTCGGGCCAGCCGTCGAGCTCGCGCTCGGCCGCCTCGTGCATGATCGGCTCGTACGCCCGCATGCGCTCGCCGTGGAATGGGGGCAGCATGACCTTCCGTCGCGACAGGTGCTCCTCGCCTTCGAGCAGGAGCAGCGAGCGGGCGCCTACCAGCGGCTTGAGCGTGATCTGGCGCCCGGGCGGCATCTTGTGGCCGCGCTCGCCGTACAGCGCTCGGATCACGTCTGGATTCGAGACCATCACCAGCGGCGTCTGGAAGCCCTGGAACGTGACCTCGAACGTTTCTCCGTACCGGCGCCGGCAGTCCTCGAGGAAGCGGATCGGCCGGGCGACCCACCGCGCGGTCTGGACGGCGGGCGACTCGCTCGGGCCGGGGATCGCGGTCACGACCCCCGACCGTAGCGAAGTTAAAGGGGCCAGGCCCCTTTAGATTGGGGACGAGGGGCGCGCCATGCCCTCGGCGAGGTCGCCGAAGCCCGGGGCGATGATCGCGCCCGGCTGGGCGATCAGCTCCTCCGCCACCAAAGCCTCGGTGGTCAGCAGCAAAGCCGCGACCGAAGCCGCGTGCTCCAACGACAGCCGCGTGACGCGGACCGGGTCGATCACGCCCTTCTCGAACAGGTCGCCGAACTCGCCGGTCAGGGCGTTCAAACCGTGACCGGCCGGCGCGGCGAGCACCTGGTCGATCGCCGCCTGGCCGTCGTAGCCGGCGTTGGAGGCGATCCAGTACAGCGGCTCGCTCAACACCGAGCGCACGATCTCGGCGCCGCGTGCGTAGTCGCCGGACAAAGACAGCGCGTCCAAGGCGCCGGCCGCGCGCAGAAGCGCCGTGCCGCCCCCGGGGACGACGCCCTCGGACACCGCCGCCTGGGTGGCCGCGAGCGCGCCCTCGGTGCGCCGGAAGCGCTCCTTCAACGCGGGCTCGGTCGGCGCGCCGACGCGGATCACGGCCAGGTTGGCCGACAGCCGCGCGATCCGCTCCTGGAGGATCTCCACGTCGCGCTCGTGGACGGCGCGGCTCAGCTCGACCCGCAACTGCGCGAGCCGCCCGGCGACGGCGTCCGCGGACCCCGCGCCCTCGATGAAGGTGCAGTCGTCGGCGGTCACGACGACTCGCCGTGCGCTGCCGAAGTGCTCGGGCGCGACGTCACTCAGCGACAGCCCTGCCTCCTCCGCGATCACCGTGCCGCCGCAGAACGCGGCCACGTCGCCGAGGTGCTGGATGCGGCGGTGGCCGAACCCGGGTGCGCGCACCGCCACCGCCTCCAGCGTCCGGTGCTGCGTGTTGTGGACGAGCATCCCGAGCGCGCTCGCCTCGGCGTTCTCGGCCAGGATCACGAGCGGCCGCGGTCCTTCGCGCATCGCCGCATCGAGGATCGGCATCAGCTCGTTCGGGTGTTTCAACGGCTTGTTGGTCATAAAGACCAGCGGGTTCTCGAACACCGTCTCCATCCGGTGCTGGTCGCGCACCATGTACGGCGACAGCCAGCCGTTCTCGACCACCATGCCCTCGACGAACGTGGCCGAGATCCCGGGCTCGTCGGATTCCTCGAGCGTCACCACGCCGTCGGGCCCGACGCGCGACAGCGCGGCGGCGACGGCGCCGCCGATCACCTCGTCCTCCTTGGCCGCGATCGTGGCGACACGCTCCAGCTCCGCCCCGTCGACCGGCCGTGCGACGCGCTGGAGTTCCTCCACGATGCAGGCGGTGGCTTCCTCGATGCCGCGTCGCAGCAGCATTGGGTTGGCGCCCTCGTCCAACGCGCGCATGCCCTCGCGGACGATCGCCTGGGCGAGCAGCGTCGCCGTCGTCGTGCCGTCGCCGGTCTCGTCCGACGTCTTGTTGGCGACCTCGCGCACGAGCTGCGCGCCCATGTTCTTGTACTGGTTCGTGAGCTCGATCTCGCGCGCGATCGTCACCCCGTCGTTGGTGATCGTCGGCGCGCCCGCGAGCCGTTCGAGCACGACGTTGCGCCCCTTCGGACCCAGGGTCACCTTGACCGTATTGGCCAGCTCGTCCACGCCCGCTTGCAGCAGCAATCGAGCCTCGTGGTTGAAGTAGAGGCGCTTGCCCATCGAATATCGCCCTCCTCGGCTAGGCCGGAACGAGAATCCCCCGGCCCTGCAGCCGTCCGTTGTCCAGATCCGCCATCGCGTCGTTGATGGCGTCGAGCGGGTATGTCGTCGTGTGCAGGGTCACTTGCCCCTGCGCCGTAAGCGTCATCAGGTCCTGCAGATCGACGTAGGTCCCGACGAGGTTCCCGATGAAGGAGATCTCGCGCGAGATGATGTCGATCGTCGGCACGTTGATGTTCTCGCCGTAGCCGATCACGTAGTAGAAGCCGCCGTCCTGCACCATCGCGACACCGTCTTCGATCGCGCCCTTCTCGCCGACGAAGTCGATGATCGCCTCGGCGCCCATCCCGTCCGTCAGCTCGGCGACCGTGTCGCGCTGGGAGCCGTCCACCTGCACGGTGTGATGCGCGCCGAGCTCCGAAGCGAGCGCCAGCGCCTTCTCCGACGGGTCGACGACGATGATCTCGCACGGCGTGTAGGCCTTCAGGCACTGGATGCCGATGTGGCCGAGCCCGCCGGCGCCGATCACGACCGCGCGGGTGCCCGCGCCCAGCACCGGGATCGCCTTCTTGACCGCGTGGATCGCGGTCAGCCCGGCGTCGGCCAGCGCAGCGATCGAGGCCGGCTCGAGCGACGGATCGAGCTTCACGACCGAGCGGGCCGACGTCTGCAGGAACTGCGCGAACCCGCCGTCCCGGTTGATCCCCGGGAACGACCCGTTGACGCAGTGCATGTCGTCGCCGCGCCGGCACGGCCGGCACAGCCCGCACGAGATGAAGGGGTGCACGATCACGGTGTCGCCGACCTCGACGTTGGTGACGCCGGAGCCGACCTCGTGAACCCAGCCCGCGTTCTCGTGACCGGGCGTGTAGGGCAGCTGGACCTGGGACTTCTCGGCCCACTGGCCTTCCTGGATGTGCAGATCCGTCCGGCACAACCCGGCGGCGCCGATCTTCACGATCACGTCGAACGGCTCGACCGCCTTCGGCTCGTCGACCTCCTCGAGCTTCAGCGCCTCGTGATAGTTGTGCAAGCGAGCGGCTTTCATGCGGCTGCAACCTCCTCCCCGTAACGAACCCGCAGCAGATCGCGGCACATGCCGCCGTTGGTGTCGAGCGACAACGCAGTCAGCGAGGCCATTCGACGGAACCGCACGTCGGACGCGTCGACCGGTACGCCGTCGCCGGTGACGAACGGCGGAGCGTCGTCGGACGCGTCGATGCCCAGAGCGAGCCGCAGTGCGCGGCAGCGATCCGCGTCCGGTCCCTGGAGGTCGCCGAGGCGCAGCGGCACCTCGCTCAGCAGCCGCGACTGGCGCGCCACCAGCGCCTTGCGCTGGAACAGCGTGCGCAGCGCATCGAGCTCGCCCCGCGTCTCTCCGGGAAACGCGTCCGAGAACGAGTCGCCCCGGTTCACCGCGGCGTTGATCTCGGCCCCCGTGTAGTGGTCCTCGAGGACGACGTCGACGGATCGCACGCCGTCGACGCGCCAGACGGCGGCGGACGTGTCCGCCGCCATCAGGAACGCGAAGTTCGGCGCGCACTGCGGCGTGGGCAGCCGCAGGCGCACCGACACGTCACCGGCACGGGTCACGACGCAGGAGCCGACGAAGCCGAGCGTGGTGATCGGCTCGTCGAGCTCCGGGTCGTAGACCGTGCCGAGCTCCTCGAGGACTCGGGAGTGGAGCGTCACGCGGCCCCTTCGACCAGCTGGGCGTCCTCCTGTGCTGCCGGGGTCCCAGAGACGACCTGCAGCTCCTCGGGCACGTCGACGCCGTACAGCTTCGCGCCGTTGAGACCGATGATCTTCCGCTTGCCGTCGATGCCGAGCCGCGGGTAGTCCGAGAACTCGGGCTGGTCGGGCATCTCCCAGTTCAGGAAGCCCTCGATCTGCCACTTCGGCTCCCAGATTGCGTAGTCGGAGCCGAACAGCATCTTGTCCTCGCCGACCCAGAACAGCAGCTCGCCCATGACCTTCGCGAAGAACTGCGGGCGGGCGTGCATGAGGCCGCCGATGACCACGGCGAGGCCGGCGTAGACGTTGCGCTCCTGCGTCGCCATGAAGCAGAAGTCCTCGATCCGCGGCAGTCCCACGTGCTCGATGATGAAATTCAGGTCCTGGTAGTCGGTCGCCACGTGGTCGACGTCGGAGACGTCGAAGGCGTCCTTGTCCAGCGGCCAGATCGTCGGGCCCTTGTGGACGTGGATGTTCTTGATCCCGAGCTCGACGCACTTGTCGAGGAACGGGACCGCCTCGGGGTCGGTCAACTTCCACCCGCGCGAGCCCTGGTACCACTCGGCCGTGTAGAGCTTGACGCCCTGGATGCCGTACTTCGCGTGGTCGGCCTCGAGCTGCTCCAGGCCGGCCTGGCCCTCACGCGGATCCCAGCGGCCGTTCAGGATCAGCTTGCCCTTGAACCGCTCTGCGGCCTCGGCGTTCTTATCGATCGTGTTGAAGCCGGTCGTGTACCACTCCTTCAGGTACGTCGACTGCAACACGGCGACGTCGACGCCCGCGCCGAACACGTCCTTCTCGAAGTCATCGAGCGAGTACTTCTGGAAGTGCTCGAGCGACCAATGCGTCTCCGCCGGGCCGAGGCCCATGTAGGCGTGGAAGCACTCGATCCAGCCCTTGGCGTACTCCTCGTTGCCCTTCGCCCAGTTCTCGGGACTGGCGTCCCAGAAGTGGAGATGGCCATCGAAAACGAAGTACTTCTCGCCGTCCTTCTCGTACATATGAGCTCCTCCTACTGGACAGGCTGCAGGTCGAACCCGATGTACTCCGCGGCGTCCTCCGGGTTGGCGAACAGCAGCACTCGGTCGTCGAGCACAACCATACGCCCGTAATGCGTGCTCATGATCTCTTCGAAGTCGTTGTTGCCGAAGTCCTCCCAGCCGAGCGCCTCCGCGATCTCCTCGTAGTCGAAGTCGACCTTGTTGACGCCGTCGACGCGGATCATCGACGGGAGCTCGGTGACGACCACGTTCTCCTTGTCGCGCATGACATTCGCGACCACGTAGCCGACCTGGTTGTTCATCAGCGTCACGCCGGCCTTGTTGGAGGACGTGCGATCGGTACTGAAGTGCGTCATGCCGCGACCTCCTTCGGGGCCTGGATGCCGATGTCGCCGAGCAGCTCGTCGAAGCGGCCGCGCGAGCGGTCGAACGAGTCCTCGAAGCGCACGACCTTCTCGGACACCTGCGACCAGATCGGTTGCAGGTTGCGGCCGGCTTCGATTGCCATCGGCGTGTAGGTCGCCAGCCAGCCCTCCATCGTCGCCTTGTTCTCGGCGCCGTGTTCCTGGTCGTCCGCGAGCATCCTGAAGAGTGCGCGCGCGCCCTTCTGTTCCCGTGCGGCGTCGGACTCGCCGGCGCCCATGATCGTCGGCGTCACGAAGTCGCCCTGCGGTGCGGCGGCCTGCATGACGAAGCCTGAGCGGAACAGCTCGCCGACCAGCGGCTCGAAGACGACCGTGGTCGCGAACAGCTGCTCGCCCCAGTCGCGGATGCCCGTCAGCGTCTCGACCAGCTCGCGGGTCGGCTGCCAGATCGGGTCCTCCTGCCACGTCTGCTTGTGGATCGAGCCGTCGAAGCCCTCGATCTCCTCCGACAGCGCGAGGTTGTAGAGGATCAGGTCCTGCGCGAAGCGCAGCTTGTGGACGGCGCCGACCGCCATCGCGTTGTTGATCATGTTCGTCGGCGCGTCGCGCTGGGCGGGCGTGTAGACGTGCAGCCCGAGCCCGTGCTCGAGGTGCGCCCAGGCGAAGACGTGACGCTCGAGCACCTTGACCCAGGCCGGGTTCATGGCCTGGAACACATGCCCGGTGCGGCCGTGCTCGATGTTCTGGGAGATCTGGCGGACGACGTTCGCGTTGTTGCGATAGATCGTCTGCTCCCACTCCTCGTTGGGATCGAGGAACAGATGCCAGTCGGACGACTTCAGCGCCGTCCACTCCTGCGGATAGCCGGAGTCGCCGTTGGCGAACGCGTACACCCACCCCTGGCTCAGGTGACGCGCGGGATCGGGCTGAACGTCGACCGTGACGTCCTCGTAGACCGTCGCGCGGCGCTTGCGCGGCTCGAAGTAGTTGTAGCTACGGCTCTGCCAGGACGGGAACTCCTTCGCCCCCGCCTCGGCATCCGTGAACGCAGGCTTGGGGACGCTGCGTTCCTTGACCTCTGTGGCCATTCGGTCTCCTCACTCGTCGGCGGTGGTCGTGAATTTGTCGTAGTAGATGTGCGCCTCGGGGACGCCCTTGGCCTCGAGCAGCGCGATCGCTGCCTCGACCATGGGCGGCGGGCCGCAGACGTAGGCGTCGACCTCGGCGATGTCGCCCTCCAAGCGGGAGACGACCTCGGTGATCAGCCCGCTCTCGCCCTTCCAGCCGTTGCTGTCCTCTGACAGCGCCGGGACGAACCCGCAGGGCAGCTCGCCCAGCTCCTCGAGCTGGAAGAGGTCGGCGTCGGTGCGGGCGCCGTAGTAGTACGACGCCTCTCGGTCCGAGCCCGTCTCTTTCAGCGAGCGCAGCAGCGAGAGGATCGGAGCCATCCCCGCGCCCCCGCCGATGAACAGCAGCCGCCGCGGCGAACTGGGCCGCAGCGTGAAGACTCCATATGGCCCGGTGACCTCGAGTTCGTCGCCGGGCTTGATCGAGCCGTCGGCGAGCAGCCCCGAGAACTTGCCGCCCTCGTAGGCCTTGATCATGAACTCGAGCGAGTCCGAGCCGGTGTTGGCCATCGAGAACGACCGGTGGTGCTCCGTTCCCGGAATCTTGATGTCGACGTACTGGCCGGGCTTGAACTCGAACGGCTCAGCCGGCCGCAGCTTGAGGAACCAGATGTCCGACGTCAACGACTCGACGGACTCGACCGACGTGGAGATCGTCCGCGGCGGCACTCCGCCGTGGATGATCTCCTCGTCGTAGTTGATCAGCTCGATCTCGAGGTCCGAGTAGGGGTGGGCGCGGCACAGCAGCGTCCACCCCTCGGCCTCCTCGAAGTCGGGCAGCGCGAACGTCGAGTAACGGTCGAGATCGACCTCGCCGTCGAGGATGAACGACTTGCACGCCGAGCACTGACCCTCTTTGCAGCCGTGCATGAGCATGATGCCCTGCTGGAAAGCGGCATTGAGGATCGTCTGTTCCTCGTCGACCTCGATCTCGATGCCGACGGGCTCAAAGCGGACGGTGTGCGTCGTCCCCATCGCGTCAGGAAGCCGGCCGCCCTGCCGGTCCGCCTCGCTTGTACTCGGCCATGTGGCTCTCGCGCTCCTCCGGGGACATCTCGTTCAGCAGCACGTTCGGGCTGTTGAGCGTGATCCCTCGGACCTCGTCGAGCGTCCACATCTCCTTCGGATCGAGGTTCAGGTGCGGCTGCGGGATGAGCGTGTGCCCGTCGTCGCGGACGTAGCCGAGCGAGTCCTGCATGATCTCGGCGAGGTCCTTGCCGTGGTGCAGGGTCTCCCATTCGCGCTGGCCGCTGAGCCGGCCCATCGACGGCGTGTCACGCCCCTCGTACTCCGGCCGGAACGCCACCTTGTCGGTCCAGTGGCAGGTCTCCGAGCAGTACGTGCGGACCTGGCCGTCCACCTCGTCCATCACCGTGTCTTCACGGATCAGGCACGGGACCATGCACGTCCAGCACCGATGCGGATACTGGTAGTTGGCCTCGGCCTCGAACGCGATCGGCTTGTGGCCGTTCTTCTTCGAGAGCTCGGTGTACTTCTCCCACCAGCGGCCGTACTTGTCGTACCAGCCCGGGTACTTGTGCTCGAACCACTCGAAGTCGGTGTCGTCCATGCCGTCGATCCGCCAGTAGTTGGCGAACCAGCCGGTGGCGAAGAACTGCGCGACCTCGTGGATGTAGCCCTTGTTCCAGATCCGGTTCCACGACTCCTCGACGAGGTCGTGGGGGATCGTCAGCCCGTACTTCTCGAGCGGGACCAGGTACGACCGGTAGTAGTCGTCATAGATCCACCGGCGCCAGGCCTCCGCGTAGGACTCGCGGTCCAGGCGGCGGTCCTTGGTGCCGTACTCGATGAACGTGCCGATCGCGGCGTCGACCACCGCGTGGTTGTTCCACCAGGCGTAGCGCAGATCGCGCTCGAGCAGCTGGCGGTTGCGCTCGTCGGCGAGCGCCATGAGGATGATCGAGTAGCCGTTGGAGATGTGCCGGCTCTCGTCGGACTGGACCGAGTGGAAGACGGTCGGCAGCAGGTAGTCGCCGTTCGCCGCCGCCTCGCCCGGCATCGCCACGAACAGGACGTTCGTGAACGCCGTCTCGGCGACGATCGTCAGGTAGACGTTCGCGGCCGTGATCGCGTCACCGGTGATGAATCCCTCGCCGAACTGGCGCCCGATCGTGCCTGCGTAGCAGTTCGCGAAGCCCTTCTCGGTCAGATCGAACCCCGCGGGGTCGATGTAGTGATTCATGTAGAGCCGCTTGAGGTTCATCTGGATCGTCGAGTGGCGAACCTCGTCGATCATCTGGATGGCGAGCCCGTTGTGGACCTCGGGGTTCGGCACCGCGTTGATGGCCAGCGGCATGGCGCGCGCGGCGGAGATCTCCGGGAACGGGATGATCGACAGGAACAGCTTCTGCCACTCCATCCAGCGCTCCTGGACCTGGCGGAACATGTTCCCCCGGATCGCGCCGTCCATTGCGCCGAAGACGCGATTGTCCTTCTCCTCCTCCATCGGGAAGTAGGAGCGCAGGACCTGCTTGAGCGGGTCCTTCTTGGGCGCCTTCTCGAACGTGTAGTCGGTCGGGTACTTGTCGACCGGTTCGACGAACGTCGGCTCCCAGGAGAGCTCCTGGATCTTTTGATGGGCCTTCGTGATGCTGGCTCGACTCAAAGCGGCCTCCTTTGTCGCATGCGCCGCGACGCCCCGCGGCGCTCTGCGGCCGACGCTAGGTGGGGTTCCGGACCCCGATCAAGAACGGCTCGAACTTCGGCAGATGGTTGGAATCGGACGACGTCGCGCAGCGTCTCCTCGAGCTGCGGACGTTCGCTTTCGAAGGCACGACGCGACATCGAGATGCCGACCGCGCCGAGAAAGTGGCGCTCGTGGTCGAGCACGGCGGCGGCCAGGCAGCAAAAGTCGCGCTCGAACTCCTCCCGTTCGGCGGCGACGCCGCTCAACCGCACGTGCCGCAGCTCCTCGAGCAGCACGTCCGGGTCGGTGATCGTCGCTGGCGTGAAGCGTTTCAGTCCCGCGCTCGCGTACTGCTCGACGGCGTCCCGCGGGCCGAGTGCGAGCACCACCTTGCCGAGTGCCAGCGCGTGCGCGTTGTCGGCGATCTCCGGGTTCATCCCGGGGAGCTTCGGCATGCCCTGCAGCCCGCGCTCGAGCACGATCCGCAGTTGGCCGCCGCGCAGCACGGCGAGATAGGCGCGCTTGTGCGTGCGCGCGAGCAGGTCGTCGACGACGCCGCTCAGATCATGCCGGTCTGATTCCTCGGCGACGGTCTCCCTGAATTCCGCGGAGAGCCGGTACAGCCCGCCCGGCCGGCGCTCGGCAACTCCCTCGTCGCAAAGACTCGCGAGCACGTTGTAGGCGGTCGAGACGCTCTTGCCGAGCGTCTCGGCCACTTCGTCCGCACGGACCCCCTCCGGCCGGCGCGCCAGCTGCCACGTGACTCGGAGCGCGGCGCGCGCGGTACTGAGCCCACGGTGTGGTCTGGTTGCGTCCATTTCTCCTCGAAGAGGAGTGGACCACTCGGGCGTTACATCAGCGCTGCACGGAGCTCGCCGATCCGGGCCGCGCACAGGGCGCGCCGCGGATCGCGGAACTCGAGCTGCGCGAGGAGGCGCTTCCACGCGCCTAGATCGTCCGCGCCGGAGCGACTGTGGACCCACGCCCACAGTGCTTCGGGCTCGTCCGAAGTCAAGACGGCCTGGCGCATCCAGTTATCCAGGCGCTCGCGCTCACGGACCACGCCGGGCGCCTCGGACGAGGGCAGGAGCGGGCCCGGATAGCTCTCCGCCGCCTCGACGACCGCACCCGCGGCGAGCAGGCCCTCCACGCGGCGCACGTCGGTCTCGACGTCGCACGTGAGCCGGTAGCGATCCGTGTCGATCCACGGCCCGAGCAGCTTGCGCAGGCGTGACACCTCGACGCGGACGCTGGACACGCTGCCACCGTCGCCGTGCAGGTCGGCGCACAGCGCCTCGGCGCTCATCCCGTCCGGCCGCGCGCACAGCATCACGAGGATCTCGGCCAGCCGCGGACGCAGCGCGATCCCCTTGTCCCCGAGTTCCAGGTGCGCGCGGTCACGGCCGAGGAAGGCCAGCTTGGCCAGCGGGCGCGCGACGGCGGTCACGCGGCGCGACTCGACCGCATGCACGACGAACGCCTCGAGCGTGGGGGACACCGGCTCGGCGACCGCAGGCACTCCGGACGGCAGCACGAGCGAGCCGCCGCCGGGCGGGATCGTGAGCCGGCCGGCGATGCCCCAGCCCTTCGGGACGGCGCCGATGGCGCGGCCCGACGCCGTCATCAGCGCCGAGCGGTCCGGCGAAACCCGCGAGGCGTAACGCGCGTGCAGCCGCGCGTCGCGCTCCTGGAGCGCGAGCTGGAGGCTGGCCTCGACCGCGCGGGCGGTTGCGGTCGCCACGGCGAGGCTGTGCGGGTGGACGGTGCTGAGGTGGCCCGTGAGGTCGATCACGCCGATCACCGCTCCGGTGTCGGGGTCGTGGATCGGCGCCGCGCTGCACGTCCACCGCTGGACCGGGTCGCTGAAGTGCTCGGGCCCGAAGACTTGGACCGCATGGTCGACCGCGATCGCCGTGCCGATCGCGTTCGTGCCCGCGCCGCCTTCGCTCCACAGCGTGCCCTCGGCGAAGTTCATGTCGCCGGCGGCGCGCAGGCGCACGTTCGCCGACCCCTCGATCGTCATCAGCATGCCGTTGGCGTCGCTGATCACGATCAGGTAGCCGGCCTCGTCGGCGATCGCCGACAGGCACTCGTGGATCAACGGCGCGACGCCGGCGAGCGGATGCTCCGCATAGCGGTCGTGCGTCTCGTTCTCGTCGGCGACGACCGGCGCGAGCGTGCCACCCAGCGGGTCCACGCCGGCCGCGGACGAGCGGCGCCACGAATCCGCGATCGCCTCACGGACGATCTGCGGATCCTCCTCGTCGTCGTCGGCCATGAACCGCTCCCAAGCGAAGCGCAGCTCTTGCGCTCGCACCAACGGCGCGGTTCCGGCGTCGACGGCGAGCCATGAATTCTGACTCACGTAGCTGAGGCTACACGCGATTCGCAGAATCGTGGAGACACCGCTGTTACCGGCGCGCCCGATTCTCATGTGCGAAGTCGCCGTTGCCAGTAGGCTCGCGCAATCGTCGTTCCCGCCTGGCGTCTTATCCGCTGGACGCTCGCGGTGCTCCTCGGAGCGGCGGTGGGCGGAGCGCCCGCGGGCGCGTCCGTGGACTTCGAGCGCACCGACATCCCGCTCGGCGCGTCCCCGGACTCCGTCGTTCTCGGCGACCTCGACGGCCGTAACGGCAAGGACATCGTCGTCGCCCTGTGGGCGTCGGGCAGCGTGGGCGTGATGCTCAACCGCGGCGACGGCACGTTCGCGCCGATGCAGCCCTACACCGCCGGGCCGGAGTGCACGGGCCTCGCGGTCGAGATCACCCTCGGCGACGTGACATCGCCGGCCGGCAAGTTCGTGCAGGACGGCAAGCTCGATGCGTACGTCACGTGCACGCCCTACGCCGTCCGGCTGACGGGCGACGGCACGGGCGCGCTGGGCAGCCCGTTCGCCTTCAACCTGAACCTGCCGCCGTACCTCGGGTCGGCCACGATCGATTTCCTCGCGCTGGTCCGACGCCCCGACGGCAATCCGATCCCGCTGCTCGCAATCCAGCATGGCGTCAGCAGCTTCGGCCGCGAGTTGTGCCTCAGTTACGACCTCGACGGCGAGGCGCTCGTCTGCAACCCCACGCCGGTCCAGGGGCCGCTGGCCGTCGGCGACCTGAACGGCAGCGTGGCGGGCATCCTGCCCGACGAGATCGTTACCTCCGAGGGCGGGGAGACGATGGGGATCTTCGGCTGGGCGCCGCAGTTCCCCCCGATCTGGGGCGATAGCAAGCGCACCGTGCCCGGCGCCTTCGAGTCGTCCGCGCTCGGGGATCTCGACGACGACGGCGACCTCGACGTGCTCGTGGGCCAGTCCGTGAACAGCCTCGCCGACCGAGTGCCGTCGATCCACTCCTTCCTGTGGGGCCCCACGGGCCTCGAGCAGGTCGCCCGGCCACTGCCGTCGACGGCGGGCCTCGATGCCGTGGCGATCGCCGACGTCGATTCAGATGGGTGCAACGACGTGGTCGGCGCGGGGGGATACGGGCGCGGAATGGTCCACCTCGGCGACGGCACCGGGAACTTCGACGGCGGTCGCGACCTGCCGCAGATCGGATACCAGAACGGCGCGACCGCCACGCGCGTGACGATGGCGGTGGACGACCTGAGCGGTGACGGCCGGCCGGAGGTCGTGATCGCCGACAGGAGCGCCAACGCCGTGATGGTCTACCGCAACGCCTCCACGCCCGCCGGCGGCGCGTGCTTCGACGCGCCCGCCATCGCGCGCGACGACGTCGTGGTCGTCACCGAGGACTCCGGACCGACGGCGATCGCCGTGCTCGCCAATGACAACGATCCCGACGGTGGCCCGCTGGTCGTCGCCGCGGTCACGCAGCCCGCGCACGGCGATTCGGCGATCTCCGGCGGTGCGGTCACCTACCGGCCGGACGCCGGCTACTGCAACGACCTCGGCGCCGCGCCGGACACGTTCACCTACACGCTCGTCGGCGGCTCCACCGCGACCGTCGCGGTCACCGTCCAGTGCGTCGCCGACGTGCCGCCGGTACTGACTCCCGAGGCCGCCGACGTGCCCACGTTCCCGGTGCCCGGGCCGGGGACGCCGCCGCCGCCCGCGGCGATCCGCAGTTGCGTGCAGCCGGGGATCGAGAAGTACATCATCGGGACGCCCGGCGCCGACGTGCTCGTCGGCTCCAACCAACGCGACACGCTCAGCGGCCGCGGCGGGGACGACTGTCTGTTCGGGCTCAGCGGCGACGACCTGCTCAAAGGCGGTACCGGGAATGACCTGATCAGGGGCGCGAGCGGCGACGACCGGATCAACGGCGACGCGGGCAACGACAAGCTCGACGGCCGGAACGGCAACGACGACATCACGCCGGGCGCGGGGAAGGACACGGTCACGGCCGGCGGTGGCGACGACACGATCTCCGCTTTCGACCGAACCCGCGACACGATCGACTGTGGCGGCGGCCGGGACAAGGTCACGGCTGACCGCAACGACGTGCTGAAGAACTGTGAGTACGTGAAGCGCCGCGCCTAGACAAGCGGTGCGGTCCGCGTGTATTGATTGCTCGTGATCGCTCGTGGGCTGGCGACGCTGCTCGTGCTGCTCGTGCTGGGCGCGACGCCCGCGGCAGCCCGGACTCCGCCCGAGGTCGGCATCGGCGAGAACAACGACTCGCTGTTCGCCGATCCGCTTTTCGGTCAGATGGGCGTGGGCCACGTCCGCGTGTCGCCTCCTATGACGTGATCGCGCGGGCCGACGACGAGCTCGACCGCGTGACCCGTTACCTCGCCGCGGCGCAGACACATGGCGCGGAACCGCTGGTCACGTTCGAGCACTCGCGCGGCGAGGCGCGCGAGTGCGCGGATCACCCCCACTGGCCGCAGTGCCGGCTTCCCACTGTGGCCGAGTACGAGCACGCCTTTCGGGCCTTCCGCGAGCGGTTCCCGCACGTGCGCACGTACGCGCCGTGGAACGAGCCGAACCACCGCACGCAGCCGACGTGGAACACACCCGAGACCGCCGCCGAGTTCACGAACGTCGCCGCGCGCCTCTGCGAGGGATGCACGATCGTCGTCGGTGACGTCCTCGACCAGGCCGACGAACGGCTCGCGCGGCGGCCGACGTACCGCGCCACGACGCGGTGGATCCAGCGCTACCGGGCGGCCTTGCGCGTACCGCGCGACGTCTGCGGGATCCACAACTACTCCGACGTGAACCGGTTCCGCGCAGCCGGGACGCGAGCGCTGATGCGGGCCCTCGGCTGCCGCCGGTACTGGCTCACCGAGACCTCCGGCATCATGGCCGCGGGCGGATGGCCGCGCGACGGCGCGCGCCAGACGCGTGCGACCGAGTTCCTGTTCCGGCTCGTCGCTCGCGAGCCGCGGATCTCGCGCGTGTACGTGTACACGTGGTTCGGACGCGTGACGCCGCTGTGGGACTCCGGGCTCGTCGCGCGGCGCCCGGACGGGACCACGGCGCCCCGGCCCGCGCTCGAGATCGTGCGCGAGCACGTCCAGACGGGCGCCCGGCGTCCGGTCACGATCGGCCAGGAGCTCGAAGCGCTGGCGGGCGAGGCGCTGCGCTCCTGGGCCGAGACCGAGACTCCCGAGGGGCTCTTCCCGAACCCGGTGGCGGCGGAGGTGCTCGCCGGGCACGGCGGCTTCTCGCCGCCGATGCTGACGTACGCGCTGCGGCGGGCCGGCTGGACGGACGCTGCCGCAGGGCGTGGCCGATGTCCGTGCGGCCCACCCGGGCGAGCCCGTTCGACATGATCGGCGCCGCGTACGCCACGCGTGAGTTCGGCGCGCCGCTGGCCGAGTACATGGCGGCCTACATCCCGAAGTACACCGGGGCCTACAGCAACCGCAAGCTGGTCGAGGCCGTGGCGGCGATCGCGATGACCGACGCCGGCGTGCCGTCGCCGTGGCTCGACGAGGCGCTGCGGACGCTCAACGAGTTCGTCCCGCAATGGGCGCGCCCGAGGCTGTCGGCACGCACCCCCGGCGGCGTCATCCGCGGCGCCTATCTGTCGGACCCGGTCACGCATCCGCTCGCCTACCACGCGCTGTCGGCGCTGATGCTCACGCAGGTCACCGAGCGCCTGGGCCCGGCTGCCCGCGGCACGCTCGGCGAGACGCTCGAGGCGCTCAGCGTGCTGACCGCTCCCGACGGCGCGGCGGATTACCTCGGCCGCGGCGAAGGCAACGTGTGGGTGCCGGCGGCGACGGCGGCCGCGATGATCGAGGGCGCCGCGCTGTATCCCGAACGCGCGGGGCGCTACCTGGCGGTCGCGGAGGCGGCGGTGGCGCGGTTGCGCGCGCTGCACCTCACGCGGATCGCGGCCTGCTCGTCGTCCCGGGCGACCGCGAGGGCTACGACGGCATCGACTCCTACGTGCACACCGTCGCCTACAACGGGCTGGCGCTGTGGGCGCTCGCCGTCGCCGCCGAGCGCGCCGCGACGCTCCCGCCGGCGGTCCGCGGCGAGGTACCGGCGGCGGGACGCCTCGAGGTCGCCGACCGCCGCTCGGGACTGGCGGTCGTCGGCACCGGGCGGACCTGGATGGCGGTGCGCGCGGTCCGCCGCGGCGCGACCCACGACCTGCGCTACGGCTTCGGGCTGCTGTCGCTGAAGGTGCGCGAGGGCGGCGGCTGGCGTGATCTGCTGGCGCCGCGCCCGCTGTCCGACGCGCGCACCCCGGGCGATCCGGGCGGCACCCGGTTGAAGACCGCGCCCGGCGTGATCGCGATCCGCGGGACGTACGGGCGCGGCGACGTGAACTTCGGGTTCCGCGCGGTGCCCGACGGGGCGTTGCTCAGCATCGCTCCGGTGCGCGCCGGCGACCGCTACCGGCTGCTCGTGTTCACGCCCGCCGGTACCGGCGGCCGCGCCGGCGCGAGCGTGCTGGCCAACGGCGCCCGCTGGCGGTTCAACGCGCCGATCACGGTCCGGCGCGAGGCGGGCTGGCACTCGGCATCGGTCGAGCACCTCGACGCGCTGCGCGTCGAGGCACGGCCGCGCGGGAACCGGCTGACGATCCGGATCAGCGCCCGCTGACCGACTCGTGATCCGGCGCGGCCACGGCGGCCTCGGCCGACTTGGCGAGGTCGGCGGCGGCGGTCGTGCCGCGCAGCGGAACCTCGCGCAGCAGCCAGGAGAGTCCGAACGCCACCAGGGTCAGCGCCGCGCCGACCAGGAACACGGGCGACAGCGCGTCGACGAAGGCGTGCAGGAAGTCGAGCCGCAACACGGCGGGGAGCGCGTGGACCTCGTCCGGGCTGATGTTGACGCCGCCGGAGAACCGATCTCCGAGACCCAGGTCCTGGAGCTCGCTGTTCAGGCGGGCGGCGAAGATCGCCCCGAACAGCGCGACGCCCAGCGAGCCGCCCATCGACCGGAAGAAGGTCGCGGTCGACGTCGCGACGCCGATGTCGCCCGGCGGCGAGTCGTTCTGCACCACGAGCACCAGCACCTGCATGGTGAGGCCAATGCCGACGCCGACCACGAGCATGTAGACCGATGCCACCCACGGCGCGGTCTCGACCTCGAGCCGCGACAGCAGGAACATCCCGAGCGTGGTGACCGCGGTGCCGGCGATCGGGAACACCTTGTAGCGGCCGATCCGGCTGATCGCCCGGCCGGACAGGACGCTCGCCACGAGCAGGCCGGCCATCAGCGGCAGCATCCGCAGGCCGGAGCTGGTCGGGCTGACGCCGTAGACCAGCTGCAGGAACAGCGGGATGAAGATGATCGCGCCGAACATCGCCAGGCCGATCAGGAAGCCGAGTGACGAGGCGACGCGGAACACGCTCGAGCGGAACAGCTTCAGCGGGATGATCGGCTCGGCGGCGCGGCGCTCCACGAGCACGAAGGCGATCAGGAGGACGACGGAGACGAGCGCCAGTCCCAGGATCGTGCCCGAGCCCCACCGGTACTCGTTGCCGCCCCAGGTGGTGACGAGGACCAGCGCGCTCACGCCCGCGGTCAGCAGCCCGGCGCCGAGCCAGTCGATCTGGTGGCGATGGGTCGGCGTGTGCAGGTGCAGACGGGTGATCACGATCACGACCGCGACCAGCCCGAGCGGGATGTTCACGTAGAACACCCAACGCCAGGAGATCGCCTCGACCAGGAAGCCGCCGAGCAGCGGGCCGGCGACCGACGCGACCGCGAACACGGAGCCGATCAGGCCCATATAGCGGCCGCGGTCGCGCGGCGGGACGACGTCGGCGATGATCGCCTGCGCGCCGACCATCAGCCCGCCCGCGCCGACGCCCTGCAGCGCGCGGAAGGCGATCAGCTGCCCCATCGTCTGGCTGAGACCGGAGAGCAACGAGCCGACCAGGAAGATCAGGATCGCGGCCAGGAACATCGGCTTCCGGCCGTACATGTCGCCGAGCTTGCCGTACAGCGGCGTCGACGCCGTCGAGGCCAGCAGGTAGGACGTGACGACCCAGGACAGGTGCTCGAGCCCGCCCAGATCGCCGACGATCGTGGGCAGCGCGGTCGAGACGATCGTCTGGTCGAGCGCGGCCAGGAACATGCCGAGCATCAGCGCGGCGAAGATCGGGACGAGCTTGCGGTCGCTCATGCCTGAAGCCCTCGGAGCAGCGTGCGGAAGACGGTGTCGGGCGGCAGCGTGCCATCGCGGGCCCCTGCCAGCAACACCGCGCCGAACACGCGCGCCATCCACTGCGACGTCAGCTCGCGGGAGAACTCGCCGGCCGCTTGCCCGCGCTCGAGCAGCGCGATCAGCGGGTCGGCCAGCACGTGGCTGCGGGGCGCGTGCTTCGGCTCGGCGACCGCGTAGCGCTCCGCGACATCGAGCCACGCGGCACACAGCCGCCCCAGCGCTTCGGTGGCGGTGCCCTCGTCGAGCCGGCAAGCGGCCAGCGCCTGCTCGGCGTCCTCGATCGCCTGCTCCCGGATCGCGTCCACCAGCGCCTCGCGCGTGGGGAAGTGGCGGTACAGCGTTGCGCGGCCGACCCCGGCGCCGGCGGCCACCTCCGCCATGCCCGCGCCGGGATTATCTGCGAGCAGCCGCGCCGCTACCTCGACGATCCGGTGCAGATTGCGGGCGGCGTCGGCGCGAAGCATGCGTTCACCGTAGCACCGAAACGAGACACCGATGTCTTACTTGATGAGAGCGTACTTAACGTGCACCGTGCCGGTGGGCGACTCGATCACGCGCTCGCGCTCCAGCTTGCGTGCGTGGCCGCCCAGCAGCGGCGTGCCGCTGCCGAGCAGCACGGGCGCGATCGAGACCTGCAGGAAGTCGAGGTCGCCGGACTCGATGTACTGCTGCAGGGGGGTCGCGCCGCCGTGGACCTGGATCTTCCCGTTTCCGGCGGCTTCGCGCGCTCGCGCCAACGCGGCCTCGGGGCCGTCGGTGACGAAGTGGAACGTCGTGCCGGTGAGCTCCAGCGGCTCACGCGCATGGTTGGTGAGCACGAACACCGGGTGGCCGAACGGCGGCTCGTCGCCCCACCAGCCGCGATCGTTGGTGTCGTCCTCCCACGGCCCGGAGCCGCCGCTGAACATCTTGCGGCCCATGATCCCGGCGGCGACGCCGTCGGTGACCTCGGTGATGACGTCGGAGTCGACGTTCTTCTCGCCGCCCTCGAGGCCGTGTTGCTCGCGCCAGGACATCGCGCCGAGCGCCCACTCGTGCATCTGCATCCCGCCGACGCCGAGCGGGTCCTTCATCGAGGGATCGGGGCCCGCGACGAAGCCGTCGAGGGACATCGAGAGACTGGCGAAGAGTGTGCTCATGGGCCTCTTGACTGACGTCGGCGGGACAATTCATCGCACATGATCGATCTCCAAGCCGAACGGGACCGACTCCTGGCGTTCGCGCGCGGCTCGCGGCACCCCGACGGCGGCTTCGCGTGGCTGCGCAACGACGGCACGCCGGACCTCGAGCGTCCGCGCGAGCTGTGGATCAACGCGCGGATGACGCACGTGTTCGCGCAGGCCGGCGACGAGGAGCTGACCGCCCACGGGCTCGCGGCCTTGCGCGGCGACTTCTGGGATCCCGAGCACGGCGGCTGGGTGTCGCAGGCGGGCGTGCCGGGGGAGAAAAGTTGTTACGACCACGTGTTCGTCGTGCTGGCGGCGGCCAGCGCCGGAGACCAGGAACTGCTCGGTCAAGCATTGGACGTGCTCGACACGCGGTTCTGGGAGGAATCGGCGGGTGCGCTGGCGGACAGGTGCAGCCGCGACTGGACGCGGGTCGAGCCCTATCGAGGCGCGAACGCGAACATGCACGGCGTCGAGGCGCTGGTCGCGGCGGGCGACCGCGAGCGAGCGGCTCGGATCGCCCAGCGGTTCGTCGGCGCGCCGCGCGTGATCGAGCACTACGACGCCGGCTGGCGGCCGCTGCCGCACTACAACCACGACGACCGCGCGCACCGCTTCCGGCCCTATGGCGTGACGCCCGGCCACGGGTTCGAGTGGGCGCGGCTGGCGTTCGGCCTCGGCTTCGAGCGCGAGGCCCGGATGCTCTTCGACGGCGCCCTCACCGAGGGCTGGGACGGCTCGGGCTTTGTCTACACGGTCGACTGGGACGGCCGGCCGGTCGTCCGCGACCACCTGAGCTGGGTGCTGTGCGAGGCGATCGCGGCCGCGGCGGTGCTCGGGCAGCGTGCGCTGGAGCGGGAATGGTGGGAGCTCGCCGAGCGCGTCTTCATCGACCGCGAGGGCGGCGGCTGGTGGATGGCCTGCGATGCCGACAACCGCCCGTCGAGCGACGTGTGGGACGGCAAGCCCGACGTCTACCACGCGCTCGGCGCGATTCACGCGAGCTTGGAGAGCAACTCCTCGGAAGCGTCCTGACGGCCGCTTCCGACATCCGCCAGTCGATAGCGATCTCCCGCGCGCGTCAGGAACAGCACGGCGCGGTCGCCACGCTCGAGGCGTGCCAGCGCCGAGGGGATGTCGAAGCGCAGCCACTCGACGTCGATCGTCTCGCCGTCGGACGAGCCGTGGAACGTCTGGTCGACCCGCACGGTCGAGACCACGCGTTCGAACGTGTACTCGTCGGAACCGACGAGATAGCGGACCTCGCCCTCCTCAGCGACTTCGACGACCTCGCCCACGCAGACCAGGTCGGACAGCTCGCGCAGGCGCGGGACGTCCGGTGGAGCGCTGATCGTGCCCGGGAACTGGCCGGGGAACGGCTCGGCGCTCACGGCGGGCTCTGGATGTTCTCGTGGACCGCGTGGTCACGGAACTTGCGGAAGCGGTTCTTCTGCACGAGCGTCCCGGAGCCAGGGGTCGTGCTGCCGATGTACCACTCCTGATTCCAATGCTGCACCTGCGTGGTCCCCAGCGGTGTCTGCGGGGCCTGGGGCGCGGGGGTGCGGCCAGACGCTTCGCCGCCCATCATGTCCGAGAACCTGGTGGTTCCCGAGTGATGGCCGCCGGCCGGGCCGCGCCGCCAGTCCGTTGTCGCGTGATCGTTGGTCGGGGAGGCCTCCGGCCACTTCTCGTTGACGTCGAAGCCGTTGATCGGCGTGCCCCGGTCGTCGAGGACCTCATAGGTCTCATGCGTCAGATAGCCCCACGTCGCATCCGCGTTGTGACTCGTGCCGACGTGGCGCATGCTCTTGGGCGCCGCCGCGGGGGCCTCGCCCTCGGCTGGAGCCGCGGCGGTCTCGCCGCCGACGAGGTTCCCCTGCTCGTCACGCTCCTCGAGCCCGGTGCCCTTCGCGGGGCCGTCCTCCCCGACCGGCATCGCCATGGGTGTCGTCGTGGTCTCGACATGTCGGGTTCCGGCGGGCGTCCGCACGCCGAAGGCGTTCTCGCCGACGCCGAGCAGCGCACCGTCATCCCCGTACTGCGAGACGCGGACGCGCACGTCGTCGCTGCCCTCGCTGCCGGACCGGCTGAGCACGTTGACGCTGTTGTCGTTCTGTGACTCGGCGTGACCCGGCCCGCCGCTGCCGCCCAGCTCGATCCGGTCTTGACCCTCGACGACGTCCCAGACCAGGCGACTGGCGGCGCGCGTCTCGGCCGCGAGCTTGATCTCCGTCGGGTGCTCACGCTGGCGCTCGCCGTTGAAGTACCAGAGCGGATCGCTCGCCCGGACGCCGAGCCCTTGGGTCCGCGCGTTGGCCAGTGCGCGCGCGACGGCGGCGTTGCCGGCCGAACGCTGGAGTGCGAGCACCTGCTGATAGGACGGGGCGAGCGGAGCCGCCTGAGGGGCCGGCGCGGCCGGCCGGGACGCGATCTCACTTGCGGGCTGGTGCTGCGGTTCCGCCCCGTCGGCCATCGGTGCAGTCCTACCACGGGCGCTCTCGTCCGTTCGGGCACACTTGCGGGATCGCGCGGCGGGCGCGGTCCGCGCAAGTTTGCACGCTGACCAGCGTTACGGCTCTCATGCGCCCCCTCCTGCTCGCCATCGTCTTGGCGGGTCTGCTCGCCGCCCCGGCTCAGGCCCAGCTCCAGTCCTCGAACGTGTCGCTGCGCGGCAAGCTGCCGCAGTCGGCGGGCGCGATCGGCGCACGGTTCTCGCCGGACGGGGAGACGATGTACGTCTCGAGCGCGACGGGGCTCCAGGTGTATGACGTGAGCACGGCCGCGACGCCGCGCCACATCGCCCAACTGCCGCTGCCGCACTTCGAGAACGAGGACGTCGACGTCGGCCGCGAGACCGTCGTCATCACGAACGACCCGTCGTTCAGCACCGTCGGCGCGATCTACCTGATCGACGTCGCCGACCCGGCGAACCCGGTGCTGCGGTCCGTGCTCCCGACGTCCCAGGAAACCGGCAACGGGCACATCGCGAACTGCATCCAGGGCTGCGACTACCTGTACACGACCGGCACCGCCGAGGGCCTGGCCGTCTACGACATCCGCGACCTCGACGCGCCCGTGTTCGTGAAGACGATCGCGCTGCCGGGCGAGGGCTTCACCCACGATGTCCACATCGACGCCGCGGGCATCGCGTGGGTCACCGGTGAGGACGGCACCTTCGGCTACGACGTGACCGACCCGCTCAACCCGGTCCTGCAGTACCGCTCGGACCCGTCGATCGTGAACACCGGCGGCGGGCTGCCGGGGCAGGACGGGTCGGGGCCGCTGGACTTCCTGCACCACAACATGCTGCGGACGTCGCTGGTGATGGACGACGCGGGCGAGGTCACGCAGGCGGAGACGCCCGGCACCGGCAACGTGCTCGTCATCACCGAGGAGGACTACGCGAAGCCGACGTGCGAGGGGCAGGGCTCGGTGCAGACGTGGCGGATTACCGGGACGTCGAACCCGGACGGGACGGTCAAGCTCGAGCTGCTCGACATGTGGACCACCGAGCTCAACGAGCTGGCCAACCAGACGGGCCGCTCGCCGGCGACCGGCAACTGCTCGGCGCACTGGTTCGACGAGAGCGACGGGCTGGTCGCGCAAGGCTGGTACGACCAGGGCGTCCGGTTCCTCGACGTCACGAACCCGCGCGAGATCAAGCAGGTCGGCTACTACGCGACCACGGGGACGTTCTGGGCGGCGTACTTCGCTCCGGGCGACCGCGAGACGGTCTACGCGCTGGACACGACGTCGGGCGTCGACGTGTTGAGGATCGACCGCAGCTCGTCGGCGCAGGCGCGCCGGATGCCCGTCACCGCCGCGGACCTGCTCCGGGGCACGCGGAAGCTGACGCCCAGCTCACGCTGGGGCTTCGCCTGCCCCCTCCCGATCTAGTTCCGGCGGCGGCGTCATCGCCGCCGCGGTGATCACCAGCGCGAACGCGGCGAGCCGAACCAGGAGCGCGAGCGGCTCCTCCGGCAGCGGCTCGCCGAACACGGTCGGGCCGGAGGCGATCGTGAGGATGTTCGCGGACGCGCTGGTCAACGCGATCACGGGGACCACCGGCCCGAGCTGGAGCGAGCGGGCCGAGACGAGTAGGCCGACGAGCGACAGGGTCAGGATCACGAACGCCAGCGGGTGCACGACCAGCCCGAGGCCGAGGTCGGTGTGATCGCTGGCCGCCTTGATCGCGATGTCCGAGGCGCCCCACAGCAGGCCGGCGGAGACGGCGAGCGCTGGTCCGCTCGCACTGCGGGCCGCGAGCGCCAGCGCGGCGACGGTCGCACCGACCAGGGTCACCAGCAGCGTCACGTCGCCGTAATCGGAGTGGGCTTCGTCGACCGTGCCCTCGAGCGTCAGGGCCAGGAACGCGAGCCCGGCGGCGGTCAACCCGACGCCGATCCACTCGCGCCGGGTGACCGAATGGCCGAACACGCGGTCCGCGAGCACCGTGACCAGCACGAGGCCGCCGGCGATCACCGCCTGGACGACCGAGATCGGCGCCAGCGCGAGTGCCGCGACGTGAAAGCCCCATGACGTGGTGGCCACGACGCAGCCGATCACGAACCACGGCGAGCGGAACAGCGAGATGAAGCTGGAGATCGGCCTCCGCCATTGGACCGGCGGCGCCAGCGCGGCGCCCCTCTGTTTGAGGAAGAAGCCCACGATCGACCCGAACGCGGTCATCAGCGCGCAGAACAGGCCAAGCTGAACAGACAGGGGCACGGCGAGACAGGGTATGAATCGCGGCGTGAACGGCGACCTGGCTCGACGAATAGCCCTCGCGTTTCCGGAGGCGGTGGAGAAGGAGACCTGGGGTCATCCCACGTTCCGCGTGCGCGAGAAGATGTTCATGGGGATGGCCACCGACGGGACCACTGCCACGGTCAAGGCCACGCGCGAGGCGCAGGCGGCGCTGGTCGGCTCGGAGCCGGAGACGTTCTCGATCCCGGCCTACGTGGGTCAACACGGCTGGGTCGCGATCGACCTGGCGCGCGTGGACGATGAGGAGCTGGCCGAGCTGATCGAGGACGCCTGGCGGGCGACGGCGCCCAAGCGCGTGGTGAAGGCGTTCGACGAGCGCTGACTCAGGGCTCGTCCGGCCAGCGGCCGTGCTTGCCGAAGTACTCGCGTGCGGCCTCCTCGGCGTCGCGCTCCTGGTCGCCCTTCGCGCCGTAGCGGAACAGTACGTTCAGCAGCAGCAGCGCGAGCCCGGCGCCGACGCACATCGCCCAGCCGTCCCACTTGAGCGAGTCGTCGGCGACGAACAGGATCACGAACCCGGCGACCACCAGAACGGCGGGAAGGACGTAGCGGATCGTCATCAGGCCCATCGGTGCCAGGCTACAAGCCGTGCGCGACCACGAGCACCCCCGCCCGGGCGATGGCATGCGCCCGGCTCGGGCGTGGCTGATCGGCGACGCACCGCGGCTGTCGCTCAACGGATCGTGGGCGTTCCGGCTGTCGGCGCGGGCGGACGTGCCGGCCGACTTCGTCGAGCGCCGCTTCGATGACTCGGGGTGGGATCGGATCCCGGTGCCGTCGCACTGGCAGCTCCACGGCTACGGAGCACCGGCGTATACGAACGTGCGCTATCCGTTCCCGGTCGATCCGCCGTACGTCCCGGACGAGAACCCGACCGGCGACTACCGCTGCCGGTTCGACGTGCCCGCGTCGTGGCCGGAAGCGGTGGTGCTGCGGTTCGAGGGCGTCGACTCGTGCGTGCGCGCCTGGGTCAACGGCTCCTACGTCGGGACGGCCCGGGGAAGCCGGCTGCCGGTGGAGTTCGACGTCGGCTGGGCGCTGCGGCCGGGCGAGGAGAACGTGGTCGCGGTGCGCGTCCACCAGTGGTCGTCGGGCTCGTACCTCGAGGACCAGGACATGTGGTGGCTCTCGGGGATCTTCCGCGACGTGTCGATGCTGGCGCGGCCGTCGGCCGCGATCGACGACGTGTTCGTGCACGCGGACTACGACCCCGTCACGGGCGCGGGGATCCTGCGCGTGGACGCGTCGGTCGATGTGCATGTGGTGCTTCCGGCGCTGGGCGTCGACGTCTCGGGCGGCGAAACCGCGGTCGTGGATCGGGTGGAGCCGTGGAGCGCCGAGCTGCCGCGGCTCTACGAGTGCGTCATCGCGAGCGCCGGCGAGCGCGTAGTGCTGCCGGTCGGGTTCCGGCGCGTGACGATCGAGGACGACCTGCTGCTGGTCAACGGCCACCGGGTCCTGCTGCGGGGGGTCAACCGGCACGAGTTCTCGTGCGACGCCGGGCGGGCGGTGAGCGACGCCGACATGCGCCGTGACGTCGAGCTGATGAAGGCGCACAACGTCAATGCGGTCCGCACGAGCCACTACCCGCCGCACCCGCGGTTCCTGTCGCTGTGCGACGAGCACGGGCTGTACGTGATCGACGAGTGCGACCTCGAGACGCACGGGTTTGTCGAAGTCGGCTGGCGGCACAATCCCACCGACGACGTCGCGTGGGAGGAGGCGTGCCTGGACCGGATGCGGCGGGTGGTCGAGCGCGACAAGAACCACCCGAGTGTGATCCTGTGGTCGCTGGGCAACGAGAGCGGTGTGGGGCGGAACCTGGCGGCGATGGCGGCGTGGACGCGGGCGCGCGATCCGTCCCGGCCGGTGCACTACGAGGGCGATCCGGCGTGCAGCGACGTCTACAGCCGCATGTACGCGTCGCACGCGGAGGTCGACGCCATCGGGCGTGACGGCGACCGCCCGTTCGTGCTGTGCGAGTACGCGCACGCGATGGGGAACGGCCCCGGCGGCCTGGCCGACTACGACACGCTGTTCGAGCGCCATCCGCGCTGTCAGGGCGGCTTCGTCTGGGAGTGGGTCGACCACGGTCTGCGGCGCGACGACGGCTCGTTCGCCTACGGCGGGGACTTCGGCGAGGTCATGCATGACGGCGCCTTCTGCATCGACGGCCTCGTGCTCCCGGACCGGACCCCGTCGCCGGGCCTCGTCGAGCTCAAGAAGGTGTTCGAGCCGGTGCGGATCACGGGCGACGGCGGGGCGATCCGGATCGAGAACCGGCACGTGTTCCGCGACCTGTCCTCCCTGCGGTTCCCGTGGAGTTTCGAACAGGAAGGCGTCGAGGTCGCGTCGGGCGAGTTGCGGGTCGGTCCGCTGCCGGCGGGAGCGGTCGCGGAGTTGGACCTGCCGGCGCTGCCGCGAATGACGCGCGAGTCGTGGCTGACCGTGCGCGCGCTCGACTCCGGCCACGAGGTGGCGTGGGGGCAGATCGCGATCCACCAGCCGTCGCCGATTCGCATCAAGGGCGGAGAGGCGCCGACTTTGGAGGCCGTGCGGCGGCTTGGCGATCCGCGGCTCGACCTCTGGCGTGCGCCGACCGACAACGACGAGGCCGAGTTCGCGTCGATCTGGCGTGCGCACGGCCTCGATCGCCTGCAGCACCGCACGCTGTCGGCGAAGAACGAGGGCGCAGCGCTGGTCGTGCGGACCCGGGTCGCGGCGGCCGGCACCGATGAGGGGGTGCTGGCCACGTACGCGTGGACCACGATCGACGGGGGTCTCGCGCTGGCGCTCGACGTCGTCCCCGACCGCCGCTGGGACTTCCCGCTGCCGCGACTCGGCGTCCGGTTCGCCGTGCCGGTCACGGACCGCGTCGCGTGGTTCGGCCGCGGCCCCGGCGAGGCCTACCCGGACAGCCGGCTCGCCGCCCGCGTCGGCCGGTGGGAGCTGAGCGTCGCGGAGATGCAGACGCCGTACGTGCGTCCGCAGGAGAACGGCAACCGCACCGAGGTCCGCTGGGCGCAGATCGGCGGCCTGCGCCTGGAGGGCCGCCCGCACTTCGAACTGACCGTCCGCCCCTGGACGAGCGAGGCCCTGGACGCCGCTCGGCACCAGAAGGACCTGGTGCCGGGCGACCGCCTCTGGATCAACGCCGACCTCGCGCACAACGGGCTCGGCTCGGCCTCATGCGGACCCGGCGTACTGCCGCAGTACCGCCTCGAGGCCAAGCCCACCCGCTTCGAACTGGCGTTCGTCAGGGGGGTCTGACCCCCCTTACGTCCGCGCCGCGCGAGATTTGGCTCTGCGCGGCGCTTGGCGACTAGTGGGGGTCTGACCCCCCTTAGGCTTGCGCGGCGAGCGCGTCGGCCATGCCGGAGCAGTCGTAGAGCGTCACGCCGTCGACTTCGACGGTCGGGCACGTCGCAGCGATCGCGGCCATGACCGTGTTCGACCCGGTGCGGCCGTCGTTGCGCAGGCCGCCTCCGCCGCTGCCGTCGGCCAGCACCCAGCGGATGTTCCCGGAGCGGACCTGGTCGGCGAACCAGGACACGGAGACCTCGCTCTCGCGGCCGGAGAAGCCGCCGAGGCCGACGATGTCCGCGTCGGAGTCGACGATCGCGGCGGCCGCGGTCGACTGGCTGGAGACGGCGAGCGTGCCGCCGCCGTTGGCCTGGATGTAGGCGAGCGCGGTGGTCAGCGACTCGGAGTTTCCGCCGAAGGCGCCGCCGCCGGGACCGCCGCCGCGCCCGGGGCGAAGCCGCCGCCGCTGGCGGCCGGCGCCGCGCCGCCCGGAGCGTCGCCACGGCCGCCCTGACGGCGGGCCGCCGCGGAAGCCGCCACCGCCGCCCGGGCCGCCGCCGAAGCCGCCGCCCGCGTTGGCCGGGCCGCCGGCCGGGAACGTCCCGCTGGTGGCATGGCCGAGCGTCTGGAACGACCATGCGGCGGGGGCGATCAGGAGCGTCGCGATCGCGGTGGCGATCGCCGCGTTGCGCAGCCGCGCCGGCGCGCCGAAGGCGAGCAGGGCCGCGGTCACGACGCCGGCTACGACCAGCACGGGGACCAGCCACGGCAGCGAGTCCGGATTGTCGTTCAAGACCACGATCTCGGTGATCACTCCGCAGGCGATCGCGAGCGGCGCGGCGATCCGGGCGAGCAGGTCGCCACGCGTGAACCGGACCACGCCCGCGCCGACCAGCGCGGCGAGGAACGGCGCCAGCTCGCTCACGTAGTACGGGTGAAAGATGCCCGACGCGAAGCTGAACGCGACCGCCGCGGTCAGCGCCGAGCCGCCGACGGCGAGCACCCAGCCGGTCACGGGGTCGCTGCGCCGCAGGCGCGACGAGACGACCAGCGCGACGCCCGCGACCAGCGCGAACCCGAGCAGCCAGCCGGCCTGCCCGCCGAGCGACTCGTTGAGGAGGCGCAGGACGCCGGTGTCGCCGCCGAATGGCCCGCCGCCACCGCCGCCCATGCCGCCGCCGCCCGGCCCGCCGGCCTGGCCGTCGAGCCGGCCGAGGCCGTTGTAGCCGAAGATCAGCGACCAGATGCTGTTGTCCGACGTGCCCGAAATCCAAGGCCGCGAGGACGCCGGGGTCAGCGCCATCAACAGCGGCCAGGCACCGCCGACCACCGCCATGGCCGCGCCGCCCCCGAGCAACCCGCGCCAGCGATTGCGCGGCGCGGCCCACAGCCACGCCACCGTCATCGCCGGGAGGATGAGCAACGCCGCGCCCATCTTGGCCTCGAACCCGAGACCGACGGCCGCGCCCGCGAGCACCAGCCAGCGCACGCGCCCATCGTCAAGACCGCGGACCAGCGCCCACAGCGCCAGCACGACGCACAGCACGAGCAGCATGTCCGGGTTGTTGTGGCGCGCGACCGCGACGGCGATCGGCGTGAGCGCCAGCACGGCGCCGGCCACGAACCCGCCCGCGCGGCCGAAGCGCCGGCGCGTGAGGTCATAGACGAGCCCGACCGCGGCGACGCCCATCAGCGCCTGCGGCACGAGCATGCTCCAAGAGCTGAAGCCGAATGCACGCACGGACAACGCCTGTGCCCACAACGCCGCCGGCGGCTTGTCGACAGTCATCACCCCCGCCGAGTCGAGCGCTCCATACAGGAACGCGTGCCAGCTCGAGGCCATCGAGCGCACCGCGCCCGAGTAGTACGTGTTCGCCATGCCGTTCGTCGAGAGCGCCCACAGGTTGAGCACGCCCGCCAGCACGAGCAGGCCCACGAGCTCGACATGAACACGCGGGAAGGACAGGGCACGAGCGCGGGGAGCCGCGCGAAGGTCGTCATGGGTCGTCGCAGTCATGCGAGCAGCTTCGGCGCCCGCGCTGGGAGGACCCCGAGCCCAACCTGAGAGA
Organism: uncultured Solirubrobacteraceae bacterium; assembly: GCA_963768375.1. Taxonomy (GTDB): domain Bacteria; phylum Actinomycetota; class Thermoleophilia; order Solirubrobacterales; family Solirubrobacteraceae; genus Solirubrobacter. The sequence continues at coordinate 742,598 of CAVYHO010000009.1, read as the reverse complement.
AAGCTGGGGATCAGTCGTCTTCGCCGAACGCCAGGCGCTTCTTCAGCGCCGGCAGGTGCGGCACGATGAACGCGGCGATCGCGAACAGCAGCAGGAAGATCGTCAGCGGCCGCGAGAAGAACACGCTGAAGTCGTCGCCGGAGGCGGTCAGCGCGCGGCGCGCCTGGGTCTCCATCAGCGGCCCGAGGATCACGCCCAGGATCACGGGCGCGATCGGGAAGTCGTAGCGGCGCATGAAGAACCCCATCACGCCGATCGCGTACATCACCAGCACCTCGATGATGCTCCCGGACAGCGAGTACACGCCGAGCGTGCCGAACACGAGGATCCCGGAGTAGAGCAGCGCGCGCGGGACCTCGAGCACCTTCACCCACACCCGGATCAGCGGCAGGTTCAACGCCAGCAGCATGACGTTGCCGACGTAGAGCGACGCGATCAGTGTCCACACCAGCTCGCTGTTGCGCTCGAACAGCTCCGGACCGGGCTGGAGGTTGAAGATCTGGAACGCCGCGAGCATGATCGCCGCAGTCGCCGACGTCGGGATGCCGAGCGTGAGCAGCGGCACCAGCGTGCCCGAGAACGACGCGTTGTTGGCCGCCTCCGGACCCGCGACGCCCTCGATCGCGCCCTCGCCCCACTCACGGTCCGGCGCCAGCTTCTTCTCGGTCGCGTAGGACAGGAACGTCGGGACCTCGGCGCCGCCGGCCGGCAGCGCACCGAACGGGAACCCGATCCCCGCGCCGCGCAGCCACGCCTTCCACGAGCGGCCCCAGTCGCGGCCGCTCAGCCACGTCCCCGTCGGCTCCGTGGGCACCAGCTCGTCCGGACGCGAGCGGAGCTTGGCCGCCATGTGCAGCGCCTCGCCGACCGCGAACAGCCCGACGGCCACGATCACGATGTCGATCCCGTTCCCGAGCTGGTCGACGCCGAACGTCAGGCGCGACTGCCCGGTGAGCTGGTCGATCCCGACGAACCCGATCAACAGCCCGACGGCAAGTGAAGCGAAACCGCGCACCAGCGACTTCGACGTCAGCGCCGTCACCGACGCGAACGCCAGCAGCGTCAGCGCGAAGTAGTCCTCGGCGCGGAACTTCACCGCCAGGCTCGCGACCGGCTCGGCCACCAGCGTGAGCAGGATGATGCCGATCGTCCCGGCCACGAACGAGCCGATCGCCGCTGTCGCCAGCGCGGCTCGCCCGCGCCCGCGCTTGGCCATCTCGAAGCCCTCGATCGCGGTCGCCACCGACGACGATTCACCCGGCGTGTTGAGCAGGATCGACGTCGTCGATCCGCCGTACATGCCGCCGGCGTAGATGCCGGCGAACAGGATGAAGGCACCGGCGGGGTCGTCGAAGTTGAACGTGATCGGGAGCAGCAGCGCGATCGTCAGCGCCGGGCCGATCCCCGGCAGGACGCCGATCAGCGTGCCCAACGTCACGCCGAGCGCCGCCAGCAGCAGGTTCTCGGGCGTCAGTACGGCATTGAAGCCGTCGAGCAGGTTCGCGGCGAAGACGAACATCACACGCCCCAGGGCCCCTGCGGCAGCTGCACGTTCAGCAACTCTGAGAACACGAACGACGTGAGGGCGCCGATCAGGACGCCGATCAGCAGATCGCGCGCAGGCTTCTCGGAGCCCAGCAGCCAGGCCGCGAGCCAGAAGAAGATCGTCGTGGCCAGCGCGTAGCCGAGCGCGCCGAGCAGCAGCGCGTAGCCGATCAAGAGGCCGAGCAGCAGCGCGGGCGTCGGCCAGTGCGTGCCCTCCGACGCCTCGGCGATGTGGTCGGCGAGCTCCTCGCCCGGGCGCGCGAGGAACAGCGCGGCGAGCGCGATCAACAGCACGGAGGACACCGCCGGCGCCAGCCGCGGACCGCTCGCGGACCAGCCGTCGCCCACCCCGAGCGTCGCCACGAGCGCGACGACGCCGAACGCCAGCAGGACGCCGCCGACGACGCGCGCGCCGATCACTTCGCCAGGCCCAGGTCCGAGACGATCGCTTGGACGCGCTTCTGCTCGGAGGCGACGAAGTCGTCCAGCTCGCGGCCGGTCTTGACGAACGGCGTCCAGTCGTAGCGCTCGACGTTCTCCTGCCACTGCGGCGTCTTCAGCACCCGCGAGACCCAGCCCGCGATCCGCTCACGCTCGCCGTCCGACAGGCCCGGCGGGCCGGTGATCGCGCGCCAGTTCGTCATCTCGAGGTCGATGCCCTCGTCCTTGATCGTCGGCGGCTTGCGTCCGTCGATCTCGATGTTGATGGGGGACGACACGGCGAGCAGCCGCATCTTTCCGCCCTCGATCTGCTCGACGAACTCCGACAGTCCGGAGACGCCCGCGTCGACCGAGCCGGACAGGATCGCCGCGTTCGCCTCGCCGCCGCCGGAGTGCGCCACGTACTTCGTCTTCGCGGGGTCGGCGCCCAATACACGTGCGAGCTCGCCCACGAGCAGCTGGTCGGTGCTGCCCGCGGAACCGCCCGCCCAACGGACCGACGCCGGGTCGCGCTTGAAGTCGTCGGTCAGGTCCTTCAGCGACTGATACTTCGAGTTCGCCGGGACCACGATCCCTTCGGTCTCGGTGATCATCGTGGCGATCGGCGTCGTCCGATCCAGCGCGACATCGGACCCGTTCGTCTCGATCGCGCCGAGCATCACGAGCCCGGTCATCATCAGCTGGTACGGGTCACCGGAGGACTTCGAGACCAGCTGGGAGAGCCCGAGCGTGCCGCCCGCGCCCTCGACGTTGAAGACCTCGACGCCGTCGTCGAGCTTCGCGTCACGCGATGCCGCCTGGAACGCGCGTGCGGTCGTGTCCCAGCCGCCGCCGGCCGCCGCCGGCGCCATGATCGAGATCTGCCGCGTCGGATACGGCTGCGACGCGTCGTCGCCGCCGGACGCCCCGCCCGGAGCGACGATCGCGACCACCGCCGCGATCGCGAGCAATGCGCCGATGACGGAGCGCGAGTTCAGCCGATTCCCCACCCTGCAGGGTCAGTACCCCGTATCCTGCCGCGCCGTGCACAGGATCGCCGCCGCGCTCGTCGTGCTCGCATTCGCCGGCTGCGGCGGCGAGAACCCGGAACCCACGCCCGAGCCGACCCCCGCGCTCGACGCCAACGGGTGCACGCCCGCCGAGGCGCCCGCGCCGAAGGCGGCGGAGCTGAAGGCTCCGACGGACGAACTCGACGGCGCGAAGACATACGTCGCCGCGATCAAGACGAACTGCGGCGACTTCGAGATCACGCTCGACGCCGAGCGCGCGCCGAAGACCGCCGCCTCGTTCAAGTCGCTCGCCGACCAGAAGTTCTACGACGGCACCACGTTCCACCGGATCGTGCCCGGCTTCGTGATCCAGGGCGGCGATCCGAACGGCGACGGAAGTGGCGGCCCGGGCTACTCGGTCGAGGAGGCGCCGCCCAAGGATCTGACCTACGACGTCGGCGTGGTGGCGATGGCGAAGGCGGGCAACGAGCCCGCTGGTACGTCCGGCTCGCAGTTCTTCGTCGTGACCGGACCCGACGCCGGCGAGCTGCCCCCGGACTACGCGCTGCTCGGAATGGTCACCGGCGGGCAGGCCACCGTGGACAAGGTCGGCGCGATCATCACCGACCCGCGCACGGATCGCCCGGAGGCGCCCGTGGTCATCGAGTCGATCCGGGTCACCGAGAGCTAGCCCAGGTTCCAGATCCCGCCGGCCTCGACGGGCACGGTCTCGAGCGCGAGCTGAAAGCGCTCGGGCTCGCCGGACTCGGAGGGCGGAAACAGCAGGCAGCCGCTGGCCTTGCCCGAGACCGGGATGAAGATCATCTCGAAGCCGAGTTCGTTGGAGCAGGATGCGGTCGCGCCCTCGACGAGCGGCTGGGGCTCGCCGTCGGCGTAGGTCAGCGCGGCGCTGCTGAGTGCTCCCTGATAGTTCGTGATCCCGGTGCTCTCGAGCTCCAACTCGACCGCTTGGTAGGAGGAAACGCGCTTGACGCCGGTGACCGTCACGCGCAGCCGCACGCCGATGTTCGTGCCGGTGAGCGTAATCGTCTCGCCCAGCCCCGCTTCGGCGGGCTTCGGCGGCTGGTGGTACTCCGCCTCGACGTCCTCGACCGAGCCCTCCTCGGCCTCCGGGTGCACGTCGCTGCCGCCGTAGAAGTCCTTGACGCCCTGCGAGTAGCCCTCGAGGGGGTCCGATTCCGCGGCCGTCGCAGTCGGCGTCGGCGTCGGCGTGTTCGCACGATCGTTGTCGCCACACGCGCTGAGCGCCAGCGCGAGCACCACGCTTGCAAGCAGTTTCCGCATCTTTCTCCAGATAGCACGAGGGGCGCCGGCCTCGCGGCCGGCGCCCCTGGTGATTGACCCCCTGTGGCTACGGCGTCGTCGTAGACAGGGTGAACGTCAGGGTCTTGCTGTACGCGCCGGCGCGCAGAGCGTCGGTCGCGCCGATCGCCTGGCGGAAGCCAAGCGTGACGGGGTCAGCCCCGGCGGTCGGGCCCGAGTAGGTGAGCAGCGTCTGCGGCGAGCCCGAGACCGGCACGTAGGCCGGGTTGGGCTGAGCCGCGTTGGCGGCACGGACCGTGACCGGCGAGGCCAGCGCGAACGTGCCGTTGACCAGACGGCCCGGGAAGGCCGTGCTGGTATCCGAGACCGACAGCGCCGCGTCGCCGGTGGTGGCGACGACGGTCGCGGCCGCTGCCGCGTCGTAGGTGCGGGCGGTGGCCGGGACGAACGAGCCGAAGCTCGGGGTCGAGCCGATGCTCAGCGACAGCAGGCTGTCGACGGCGCCGCCGACGCTGCCGAGGGCATCGTTGGTGCTGAGGCCGGTCAGCAGGACCGACTCGGTCGCGGCGTCCGAGCCCGAGGTGATCTGCAGACGGGCGACGGACCGGTGACCCGAGCGCCTTGGCGTGAAGCCGACCATGGCGGTGCAGGTGCCCCGCTGGGTGGCGTAGGCCGTCTCGTCGGCCTCCGTGGCCGGGTCGTCGGGCACGAGCGTCGACGGGGCGAGCGGGGCACCGCCGCCCGCGGCGGTGCAATTCTGGCTCACGACCGAGAAGTCGTTCGCCGCGCCGACGTCGAGCGCGTCAGCCGTGATCGACAGGCCGGTGATGGTCAGCGGCGCGTCGCCGGTGTTGGACAGCACGACCGGGACGACGTTGCTGGCCGCTGGGGTACCGGCCGCGACCGACGGGAAGCTCGTCGGCTTGCCGAGCACGGTGCCCACGGCGCGGGCGTTGATGCCCCGCAGGTTGATGAAGCTGTCGTTGGCGTTGTTGGGGTTACCGCCGTCGTGCTCGTGGTGGTAGTACTGGACGCGGCCGGCCGCGGCGGCGAAGATCGGCTGGAAGTTCAGCCCGTCAAACGCCGTGCGGTCCGCCGGCACCGCGAAGCCGGTCGCACGCGCGCTGGCGTTCTGGCAGTTCGGCTCACCGGGCGTGCCGCACACGAGCGGGCTCGACGGCGGGTTCGCCGGCACGATGTTGGCGGCGTCCTTGATGTGCAGCAGCTTGACCTTGGTCGGGAACTGGTTGATCAGGGCCGCGACCTGGGTGCCGGTGACGTCGTCGTAGGCGTCAGACGCCCAGGCGACGTCGATCTCGGCCGCGGCGTAGCGCGCGTCGATGCGCTCCATGTAGATCTGCCAGGCCGTCTTGAGCACGCCGTTGTCGACGTAGCGCGTGCGGAACTCCTGCTGGTGGTTGTGGATGTAGATGCGGCCGACGCCGTTCTCGACCGAGTACTTGCCGAGCCGGTTGGCCGTCTCGATGGTCTGAAGCAGGCTGGCGTAGCCGGCGGCGGTCATGCTGGTGCCGATGCCCGGGGCGGGCGTGCCGCCCGAGCCGAGTTGGTCGGCGCCGAGGATCTTGCCGGCGGCGACGGTGTCGGCCCAGCCGGCCTCGCTCACGGAGCCGTGCTGGCCACCGGCCTGGATGCCGTACTTGTTCAGCAGCGCGCGGTATTCCTCGAGGCCGCGCTTGTTGAAACCGTAGACCACGGCGGCGCCAGACGCGTGCGCCTTGGTCAGTGGAGCCGCGAGCGTGATGTTGGGCGCGGGCGCCGCCGGCGCGGGCGTGACGATCGACGCGATCGTGACCGTCTCCTGGTTGGCGCCGGTGTTGACGGTGACTGAGTCACCGGCCATGAAGTTGTTCGTGCTGGTGAGCCGGACCTCCGTCGCGCCGACTGCGGCCGCTTGGTTCAGCGTCGTTTGGACGATGGTGGGGGGGAAGCCCGTGTGGTTGAAGAGCTCGATGTTGGTGGTGCCCCGGCGCTGGAACATCCGGAACAGGCCCTCGAGGCGCTCGCGGGCGCAGACCGCTTGGCTCGGCGTGTTGCCGTTCTGGCACCCCGTCGAGACGCCGGTGATCGCACTCGTCGTGGCTGTGCTGCCACCGTTGCTGAGGTAGCCGCCGTAGTTGAACATCTGCGTGCCCATCTGACCGGTCGGGATGCCGTCGCCGGTGCGCTGGCGGCCCTCCGACTGCGCCTGGGCGGCGCTGGACAGCCCCAGGACCGCGACGCTCGTCAGGGCGACTGCGGCACACGCTCGCGTGCGCCGAGAGATTCCCTTCATTACCAGCTCCTCCTGTTCTTGACCTCCGAGCCGGCGAGGTCTCCTACACAACCCGGAGAGGAACTTACAGGAGCTTTAGCGCAGAAGTCAATAGACTTTTGAGGTTGGCACTAGCAGAACGGCTAGGTCGATGGGAAAAGTTGCACGAGTCACCGAACGTCGAGCAGGTCGACGACGAACACGATCGTCTCGTTCGGCAGGATCGCGCCCTGGCCGTGGTCACCATATGCGAGATCCGGGGGGACGATCAACTCGCGCCGGCCGCCGACTCGCATGCCCTCGAGCCCCTCGTCCCAGCCGTCGATGACCTGGTTCGCACCGAGCAGGAATGTGAACGGCTGGCCGGTGCTCCACGAGGAGTCGAAGGCCTTCCCGCTGTCGTAGTGGGCGCCCTTGTAGTCCACGGTGAGCGTCTTGCCGGGTGTTGCCTCGGCGCCATCACCGCGCTTGAGGTCGCGAACGACGAGTTCGGCAGGGGGCTCACCCGCGCGCGCGCGGGTGCGCGGCTCCTTCTTGCCGCTCGGCGTCACCTCGGGCAGCGGCGTGGGGGAACCGTCGACCTTCTCGATGATCGGCGTGGGCGTCGCGGTCGCGGTCGGCTGCGCACCCGTGTCGCGCTCGTCCGAGCCGCCGCATGCCACCAGCGCCAAGGCGATGAGCGGAACCGTTCGAAGTCTCATAAGCAAGCAGGAGCGCCGGCGCAGAGCGCCGGCGCTCCCAAATGACACTACGGAGTCGTCGACGACAGCGTGTACGTCAGCGTCTTCGTGTACGAGCCGCGGAGCAGGTTCTCCGTGGCCGCGATCGACTGCTGGAACCCGAGCGCGACACGCTCGCCCGCGGTCGGGCCGGTCCAGGTCAGCAACGTCAGCGGCGCGCCCGATTCGCTCAGCGGCGCGAACGCCGTGTTCGGGTTGGCCGTGTTCGTGGCACGCATCCTCAGCGGCTGCTGCAGCGCGTACTGGCCGTTGACCAGGTGGCCGGTGGCGTTGGTGGTCGAATCGACGACCGAGAGGGTCGCGTCGGGCATCGTCGAGACCACGTCCGCCAACAGCGTGGCGGTGTAGTCACGCGCGGTGCCCGGCGTGAACGCGCCGAACGTCGCCTGGCCGGGAATGCTCAGCGAGAGCTGGCTGGCGACATCGCCGCCGACCGGCGACTGCACGGCGATCGACGCGCCGCTGCGCGCGACCAGAGCGACCCGGTCGAGCGCGTCGTCGGCGTTCGACGTGAACTGCAGACGGGCGATCGACGTCGTCACCGCGCGACGCGGGTTGAAGCGCACGAAGACCGTGCAGGTGCCGCCCTTGACACCGGGCGTGGCGGGAGCCAGGGCGCCCGAGGTGCAGGTCTGGCTCGTGACCGTGAAGTCCTGCGCCGACGCCTGCTCCGGGTTCGACGACGCGACCGTGACGCCCGTGATCGAGAGCGCGGCGTCGCCAAGGTTCTCGACCGTGACCGGCACCGGCTGCGCGTTGTCCCCCAGCGCCGCGGGCTTGGCGTCCACGGTCGTGAACGACGGCGGAGCGGCGTACAGCGCGGGCGCGGCGGCGCCGCGGACGTTGTCGAAGCTCTGACGGGCGGCGGCGAACGCGTCGAAATTCGCCGGCGGATCGAGCTCGTAGTGGTACCACTTGACCGACTTGTTCTTCGCGGCGGCGAAGATTGGGCCGTAGTTGATCTCACCCGTGCCGAGCACGACCGGCTGGCCGCTGCGTCCGGCGGGGGCGATGTTCGTGAGGTCCTTGACGTGCATCATCTCGATGCGCGGCGAGTACGTCGGGTTGTTGAGCAGTGCGGCGACGTCGATCGGCGCGTCGCTGGCCCACCCGGCGTCCACCTCGGCAGCGACGTAGCGCGCGTCGGTGTTGTCCATCAGGATCTCCCACGCGGACTTGATGACGCCGTTGACGTCGTACTTGACCGTGAACTCGTCCGTGTGGTTGTGGATGTAGACCTTGCCTACGCCGGCCTCGACGGAGCGCTTGCCGAGGCGGTTGAGCGTGGCCGCGGTGGCCAGCGTCTGGGCGTAGGTGCCCTGGCCCGGGGCGGCCGTGCCGCCGGAGCCGATGAACTCCTGCCCGAGCGTCTTGGCGGTCGTGATCTCGGCGTCCCAGGTCGCCTCATTGACGCTGCCGTGACGACCGACCATGCGCAGGTCGTATTGGCTCGCGAGTGCGCGGAGCTCCGCGGCGGTCATGCCGTGGAGGCTGAAGGGCTCCACGACCTTGACGCCCTTGGACTGGAGCATCGCGAAGACCTCTCCGACCTTCGTCTTCTGCTCCGCGGGCGTTCCGCTGATGTAGCGGAAGAAGTTGAACATCTGCATGCCGGTCTGGCCGACGGGCAGACCCTCACCCAAGCTTGCGGGGCGCTGCGCCTGCGCGGCGCCGGCGCTTGCGAGGACCGCGACACCCGTCACGGCCGCCACGGCGCACGTGCGAGCGCGCCGAGAGATTCCCTTCATATACGGCTCCTCCTGTGTGCTCCGCCAGGCGGCGGAGGCATGACCAACCGTTTGGAAGTTACCGGAGGTTTAGGTACGAAGTCAACGACTTTTGCGTCTTAAGACCCCAAAACATCCACCCTGGGTCCGATCCATGACGTCTGGTTCGGTACTTCGATCAGCCCAAAGCCGTCAATGTGTCCCAGCGGGCGCCGCCGTCCGTCGATCGGCGCACCTTGCCGCCGACCACGGCAACCAGCAACTCGTTCTTGCGGCCGGCGGCGACCTCGCTCGGGAGGCCGCCGACGTCTCCGCGGTCGCGCCAGGAGCGGCCGGCGTCGGGCGACACGCGCACCTTCCCGTTGCGGTCGATGCTGTAGAGCGCGTCCGACGCGGGCCAGATCAGGCGCGCGCCGAACGTCGGGTCGCGCGGCCGCCACGACCCCCCGCCGTCGCTCGAGCTGAACGTGCCCTCTTCGGTCGACACCGCCCAGCGCTGCGGGTCACCTGGATCGACGACGACGTCGATCGGCGGCGCGGGAGGCGTCTTCGCCTCCCATGAGCGGCCGCCGTCGCGGCTGACCTGGATGTCGGGCGACTCGGCGTTGACGGCGATGATGAGGTCGCCCACCACTTCAAGTTCGTGGTAGTCGCCCTCGCCGAGACCGGCGACCGACTCCCATGTGTCGCCATGGTCGCGTGAGCGGATCAGCCCGAGGTTTTCCGGCAGGCTGCCGCCGCCCTCCGGGTGTCCAGAGGCGAGCAGGTCGCCCGGACCGGCGAAGCGGACCACCAGGTTGCCCGAGACCGCCGCCTCGCCCTGCGGCGTGGTGAGTTGCCCGGTGACTTCTTCAGGCGCGCTGTCCCCGGGCGCCAGGCGGTACAGCGCCGGGCCGCTGCCGATCATCAGCGTGCCGTCGTCGGGATCGACCGTGATCGAGTTGATCGCCGGGGTGGCCGTCCCGCCGGTCTGCGCCGAGGGCTCGGGCGCCGTCGTGGCCGCCTCGGTCGGGGCGCTCGTCGGTACCGGCGCGGACGGCTCCTCGGAGCCGCACCCCGCGACCAGCACCAGGACGAGTGCGTATTTGACCGTGATCGTTCGCATCGAGGCTCGGGGCGCCGCGCTCGATGCGCGGCGCCCCGAATGTGCCTCAGTTTACGGCCGTCCCCAGCCCGGGCCGCTGAACTCGACCCAGTTGATCAGGCCCATGCCCGTCGGGACGAGGTCGTTGACCTGGCGGAACACCAGATACAGCCGGTGCGAACCCGTGAAGTCCAGCGGGAACGTCTGGCTCGTGTAGGTGTTGTTGTTGACGCCCGTCGACACCAGCGTGCCGGAGCCGGCGATCGGCCCGGTCGGACTGTCGAGGCGGACATCGAAGCCCATCCGCGGGTTGCCGGCGGTGTTGTTCGCCGAGCCGCCCGCATAGCGGATGGTGATCTGCTTGTTCATGTTGCCGAGGTAGTAGCGATTGTTCAGGGCGAAGTAATCGCCCGGATCGATCGCGCTCGCCGCCTGGCCGCCGCCCGGATCGGGCTCGTTGGCCGCCGCGGCGATGGCCGGGAACTGCAGGCCGCGGACGGCCTCGTTGGCGAACTCCGGCTGCTGCCGGCGCTGCTGGATGACGTGCTGCGTCGTGGTCGTCAGCGCCGCCTGCCCGCCGGCGGCGGTGTCGGTGTAGCTGACGCTGATACCGCCGGCGATGTAGCCGCCGTGCGACGCGTCCTCGGCCAGCGTCTGCAGCGTGCCGGAGCACCCGGTCTGCTGGTCCTCGCCGTGGCCGTGCGTGTCGTGGATGAGCACGAACGTGGTCACGACGCGCGAGCAGTCGATCGTGCCGTCCTCGGGATCGGTGACGGTCACCGTGTACGGAATCCGCTCACCCCACGCGAAGAAGTCACCGTCGACCGGCGTGGTGATGACGACCGTCGGCGCCGTGTTGCCGACGACGATCGTGGTGGTCTTGCGGTCGGACTTGCCCGAGCTGTCGACCACGCGCAGGATGGCGGTGTAGGTGCCGTTCTGCGTGTAGGTGTGGACCGGGTTGGCGTCGGCCGAGTCGACCGTGCCGTTGCCGTCGAAGTCCCACTCGTACCGGATCGAGTCGTTCTCGTCCGGATCGCGCGAGCCCTCGCTCGAGAACTGCACCCGCAGCGGCGCGGTGCCGCTGGTCGGCGTCGCCGAGATCACGGCCCGCGGCGACTGCTCGCCGGCCACGTAGTCCCACCGGTACATGCCGGCGTCCGGGTTCTGGGCGAAGAAGCCGTCGCCGTAGGTCAGCAGGTAGAACGAGCCGTCCTTGCCGAACTGCATGTCCATCGGGTTGTCGCACTCGAACCGAGGTGCGGGTGTGACGTTCGCGGCGCCGCAGTCGAGCAGGTTGTTGATCTTGAGGACCTTGCCGTCCTCGTCGAGCTTGATCTCCTTCAGGTAGTCACGCGTGAACTCGCCGAAGAAGACCGACTCGTCGTAGTACGGCGGGAACTTGGTCTCGCTGTCGCTGTTCGGGTCGTAGTTGTACTTCGCCGCCCCGTGCGGGCCGACGCCGCCGTTGCCTAGCTCGGGCCAGGTGTTGGCGCAGGGCACGGCCGGCTCGCGGTTGTAGCTGCCCAGGCACGGCGTGCCCCACGTCCCCTGCTGGAACGTGTAGTGGATGTCGGGGTTCGTGATCGGCGGCGTGCGCTGGAGGCCCGTGTTCCACCGCGAGGTGTTCTGCGGGCCGGCGCCGGTGCCGTCGCACTCGTAAGGCGTGCCGAGGGTGGTCGAGGTGTTGAAGTCCCACCGGTAGTACGGCAGGTCAGTCCGGTAGCAGAGCGGCCAGCCGTAGTTCGCGGGCTTGCGGACGATCTCGACGCGGCCCGTGCCCGACGGCCCGCGGAACGCCTGGGGCGGCGTCGAGTCGGGCGAGTAGTCGGTGACGTAGGCGACGTCGTTCTCGTCGACCTGGATCCGGAACGGATTCCGGAAGCCCATGGCGTAGATCTCCGGGCGAGTCTGCGCCGCACCCGCGGGGAACAGGTTGCCCGCCGGGCTGGTGTAGGTGCCGTCGGCGTTGACATTGATCCGCAGCACCTTGCCGCGGAGGTCGTTCGTGTTCAGCGACGTGCGCCGCGCGTCCACGAAGGGCGCCTGGAAGTAGTCACCCTCCTGGGCCACGGTGTCCGCTACCGTGGCGCCGGCGCCCGTGAGCGACGCGCCATTGGCGGTCTGGGTGATGTTGGTCGTCGTGTAGCGGCCACGCCACGCCACGGTCACGTTGGCGGTGTTGACCGGGCCGCCCGTGACGAGCACGTCGCCCGGCTCGACGACCGCGAGCGCCTCGAGCGCGGACTGGATCGCCGCCGCGGTCGCGTTGTACGCGATCGGCGCGGTCGTCTGACCCTGGGCGGTCAGCGTGAACGTGCCGCCTTCGGCGCTGGTGACGCGCAGCGTGTGCGACTCGTTGGTCTTCTGGTCGTTGTGGGGCGAGAAGCCGCCGGAGTTGCCGCCGCCGGCCGGCGTGTCGTCGCCCGTGACGAGCCACAGGTTGTTGTGGCGGTCGAAGTCGATGTCACCGGCGACGTGGCAGCACGCCCCGCGGTTGTTCTCGACCTTCATGATCTTCTGCTCGCTCGCGATGTCCAGCGACGGCGGCGTGTTGCCGCTGCCCTCGACGAACTTGAAGCGCGAGAGCTGGAAGTAGCCGCGGTAGGCATCCCAGGCGCTGGGGTCGGCGGCGGTGGTCGGCGCGGCGATGTTCGCGCCGCTCGGCGACTGCGCCGGATACGGCGCCTCCATGTTCAGCGGGGAGTAGTACAGGTACACCCACTTGTTGTTCTCGAAGTCGTTGTCGATCGCCGGCCCGTACATGCCGTCCTCGCTGTGCGTGTACGTGTTCGCGCGCAGGTCGAGGATGACCGTGGAACGGCCCGTCTCGGCGTCGTGCAGACGCACGCGGCCGTCACGGGTGGTCTGGATGATGCGGCCGTCGGGGAGCTGGTCGAAGCCGATCGGCTCATTGACGTTCGGCGGCGCGCTGAGCTTGGTCTGCTGGTAGTTGGCCAGCACCGTGGCGCCGCAGTCGCTGTACTCCGGGTCAGAGAGGCCGGACGTCCAGGCCAGCGCGCCGCTCAGGTGGTCGATCAGGCGGGCGTCGGTGCGCGCCTCGGGCGTGTTGCCGACGCCGCTGTAGAACGCGCGGCCGCCTGAGACGTCCTTGCACCACATGATCGGGTGGTCGAAGCCCATCGTGCCGCCGTTGTACGTCGTCTCGTCGACCGTCGCGAGGACGTGCGCCAGGCCGCGGACGTTGGCGGCGTAGTTGTAGTAGGCGTCCGTCAGGCGCCAGTACTCGGGCAGCGTCTTGCTGGCGTCGTGCACGCGGTCGGCGACCTTGATCGTCGCTCGCACGCGGCCCGAGATCGGGCCGGTGGTGGCGCGGGTGCCGAGCAGGCTGTCCATGTACGCCCAACCCGGCTCGGTGCCGATCGCGGAGCCGAGCGCGAGGAACCCGCCGCCGGCCTTGTGGTAGGCCTCGAACGCGCTCTGCTGCGCGGCGTTGAGGACATCGCCGGAGGTGTTGAGGAACACCACCGTCTGGTAGCGCTTGAGGTTGTTCTCGGTGAAGTTCTCGGGGATCTCCGTGACGTCGACGTCGTAGTCGTTGGCCTCGGCCGCGGCGGTCACGGCGTCGATCGCGTCCGGCGCGGCGCCCTTGTGGAAGATCAGGACGCCGATGCCCTGGGCCGGCGGAGCGGTCGGCGCCGGGCTGGCCGGCGTCGTCGGCGTTGTTGCGCCCGCTGTCGGTGCCTGGCTCGCTTGAATCGAGCCGGTCTGCGCCGGCGTGACCTTGATGCGGCGCTCCGAGAAGCGGCAGGCCGTGCTCGGGACCGTGGAGCGCTTGCCATAGGCCGTGCACGTGCGCACGTAGTAGGTGCCGGCCGCCAGCGTGCTGGGCAGCTTGACGTTAATCGAGTAACCGGCAGAGCGTCCGGCGCGGATCGGATTGAGCGTCTTGGTACCGACGCGGGTTGGCGACGATGTCTTTGTACGACGCAGCGAGACCTGCACGGTCACGCGCTGGCTCGTAGTCCTGCGGTTGGTCACGGTGCCCTTGAGCGTGAACCGCTGGCCCGCGGTCGCCGCTCGCGGAGGTGATGTGACCGACTTGAGCTTGATGGTCGTCGCCGCCGAAGTGTGGGCGACGAGATCCGCCGGCGCGGCCGCGGCGGTGGCGGGCACCGCGAGCGCCAGCGCAACCGGGACAGCGCTGATCAGTGATCGCGCAGCATGCATGAAACGTGAACCTCCTCCGTACCCCAGGCCGAACCCGATCCGGCCCCAACTGGCGGGACTATAAGCGCTGGCGACGCAAAAGCCAAACGGTTGTTTGCAAAACTGCCCGGCTTTTGTAGTCTATTGCTCCCGAAGGCGAAGCCTGGCGCGCGCTTTCCCCACTCAATCGATCGGTTGCACGCAGACCTCCGTATGGCCACAATTGGAATGTCTTGGTCAGAGGCGCGCGAGCGGCTCGATACGCTGATCCGTGGACAAATGCCTCTTTCGTTGTCACTCCGTCGTTGCGAGCGTGCCTGTTGAGTGCTGTGCGTGATGGTCGCGTGGGCGTGTGGCTCGTCGGCAGCCGCGGGTCGGTTGCGACCACGGCGCTGACCGGCGCGGCCGCCGTCGCCGCTCGGCTCGCGGAGCCGACCGGGCTGATCACGACCCGCGAGCCGTTCACCGGCGCGGGGCTGGCCGAGCTCGGCGACCTCGTCTTCGGCGGCCATGACGTGGTCGAGACGCCGCTGGCGCTACGCGCTTCGCGGCTCGTCGACGACGGCGTCATTCCGCTCGGCCTGCCCGCAACGCTGGCCGCCGCGCTCGAGGCCGCCGAGGCCGAGCAGCGTCCCGGGATCACCGGCCATGAGGCGCGGGTCGATCCGTCGGCGGCGCTGGCGCGGATCGTCACCGACCTCAACTCCTTCCGGACGCGCCACGATCTCGCGCGCGTGGTCGTGATGAACGTGTCCTCGACCGAAGCGCCAATCGAACCGCATCCCGCCCACGCGGACCCGAGCGCGCTGATGGACGCAATCGATCGCGGGGAGGGCGTGCTCCCGCCGAGCTCGATCTACGCGCTGGCGGCGATCGAGACCGGGTGCGCGTTCGTCGACTTCACGCCGTCGGTGGGCGCGCGGCTGCCCGCCCTGGAGGCGCTGGCCGAGACGCACGAGATCCCGCTGGCCGGCAGCGACGGCAAGACCGGCGAGACGTTCATGAAGTCCGCCGTGGCGCCTGCGTTCGCGGCGCGCGCGTTGAAGGTGCGCTCGTGGGCGGGCATGAACCTGCTCGGGGGCGGCGACGGCGAGGTGCTGGGCGACCCGGAGCGGGCGCGGTCGAAGCTCGAATCCAAGGGCCGCATCCTCGAGGAGATCCTCGGCTATCCCGTCGAGGCGCCGATCCGGATCGAGGACGTCCGCGACATGGGCGAGTGGAAGACCGCCTGGGACCACATCGTGTTCGAGGGGTTCCTCGGCGTGCGGATGAAGCTCCAGTTCGTCTGGGAGGGCTGCGACTCGACGCTCGCGGCGCCGCTGCTGCTCGACCTGGTGCGGCTGCTGGCGCTCGCGCTGGAGCGCGGCGAGCGCGGCGTGATCTCCGAGCTGGCGTTCTTCTTCAAGGATCCCGCGGGCACGCGCGAGCATGCGCTGCACCGGCAGTACGAGATGCTCGAACGCTGGGTGTTGCAGAGGGTCACGGCGTGAGCCTCCCCGCCGCGGCGGACCTGGCTGAGCTGGTCCGGCTGCCGGCGGTGCTGAGCGTGCCGGGCGACGTGCTGGTCGGAGCCGCGGCGTCCGGGCAGGTCCGCGAGATCCGGCGCACGGCCGGGTTGGTCGCATCGTCGTCCTGCCTGTATCTGGCCGGGATGGCGCTGAACGACTACGCCGACCGCGACGTCGACGCGGTCGAGCGGCCTTCGCGCCCGATTCCCTCCGGGCGTGTGTCACCCGGATTCGCTTTGGGTCTGTCTGCGGCGTTGACCGCCGGCGCCGGGCTGCTGGCCGTGGCCGCTGACGGGCCGCGGGCGCTGGCGATGGTGGGTCCGCTCGCCGTCGCGGTGTGGAGTTATGACCTGGTGCTGAAGTCGACCGCGGCGGGTAGCGCCGGCATGTCGGCGTGCCGGGGCCTTGACGTCATGGTCGGCTCGGGCGGTTCGCCTCGCGCGTTGCCGGCGGCCGCGGTCGTCGCCGCCCACATCGCGGTCGTGACCGAGGTGTCGCGGCGCGAGGTCGAGGGCGGAGATCCGTCGGTCGGGCGCCGCGCGCTGGCCGCCACGGCCGCCGTGGCGGGCGCTGGGGCGCTGCTGTCGCGCGGCCGTCTGGCCGCGCTGGGCCTGCTCGGCGCGTACGCCACGGTCGTCGGCCGGGCGCACGCCGATGCCGCGCGCGATCCGTCGCCCGCGCGATTGCAGCGGGCCGTCGGGGCGGGGATTCTGGGCTTGATGCCGCTGGAGGCCGGGCTGCTCGCCGGCGCCGGCGCGCTGGTCCCGGCGGCCGGCGTGGCCTCGCTGTGGCCGCTGGCGCGGCGGGCGGCTCGAAAGCGAGCGGTCACGTGAAGTTCGGCTACGTCTCCAACGGGCTCTCCGACCATCGGATCGAGGATGCGCTGGAGCTCCTGGCCGAAAACGGCTACGCGGGCGTCGCATTGACGCTCGACCACGTCCACTTCGACCCGTTCGCGCCGCGGCTGCGCGCGCGGGCAGCACGGCTGCGCGCGGAGCTCGAAGCGGCCGGGCTCGAGTGCGTGGTGGAGACCGGGGCGCGGTTCGTGCTCGATCCGCGGCGCAAGCACTTCCCGACGCTGCTCAGCGACGGCCGGCTGCGCCGGGTCGATCTGCTGTGCACGGCGGTCGACGTCGCGGTCGAGCTGGGCGCCCCGGTCGTCTCCATGTGGTCGGGCGTCGCGCCCGACGGCGAGGCGCCGGAGCGCTCCTGGGACCTGCTCGTCGACGGCTGCGAGCGGGTGCTCGCGCATGCCGATCGGCACGGCGTCACGCTCGCGTTCGAGCCTGAGCCCGGCATGCTCGTCGAGACGCTGGCGGACTACGAGGAGCTGCAGCGGCGGCTCGGGCATCCGCGCGCACTGGGCCTGACGCTCGACATCGGCCACATCGTGTGCCTGGAACCGATGTCCGTCACCGAGTGTGTACGGCGCGGCGCGGAGACGCTCGCGCACGTGCATATTGAAGACATGCGGCGCGGCGTCCACGAGCACCTGATGTTCGGCGAGGGCGAGCTGGACCTCGACGAGAGCCTGAGGGTTCTGGACGAGGTGGGCTTCTCCGGGATGGTCGCGGTCGAGCTCTCGCGCCACTCGCACATGGCCCACCAGACCGTCCCCGCGGCGATGCGGGCGCTGCGCGGCCAGGCGGTGCGGTCGTGAAGGATCTCGCCGCCGCGCTCGAGGCCCGTGCCCGGCCCGAGGGGCTCGAGTGGCTGCGCGAGACGAGTGCGGCCGTCGCCGCCGATCCCGCGGCGCTGCGCTCGAAGTTCCCGATGGTGGGGCGCAAGGTCGGGCGCGAGCCGCTGGAGGAGGGGGCCGACCTCGCGGACGTGCACGCGTGGACGATCGACGACGCCGCGCGCACGCTCCTGCTGATCGCGGCCGGCGCCGGGGCGGAGGCCGAGCTGGCCGAGCTGTATCGCTACGGCGATGCCGCCGAACGGCGCGGCGTCCTGCGCGCGCTGCCGTACTTGGAACTTGGGGACCGAGGTCTGTCCCTGGTCGACGACGCGATCCGCACCAATGACACGCGGCTCATCGCTGCCGCGCTCGGTCCGTACGCCACCGAGCATCTGCCTGATTCGGGGTACGACCAGGCCGTGCTGAAGTGCGTCTTCGTCGGCGTCCCGATCACGCCTTTGGACGGAATCCCGAGGCGGGTCACGCCGGATGGCGCCCGGATGCTCGGGGCGTTCGTGCACGAGCGGGTCGCGGCCGGCCGGGATGTCCCGGCCGAGGTGTGGACCGTGATAGACCGGTATCCACCGGAGGATGAGATCGCGGCGATCGAAGGCGAGCTCGACAGCGAGTTCGAGGATCGCCGCGCGGCCGCGCAGCGCGCTTTGAGTTACAGAGTCCAGGAGCAAGCATGAGGATCTTCGACCCCCACGCGCACATGACGTCGCGGACCACCGACGACTACGAAGCCATGGCGGCGTCGGGCGTGAAGGCTCTGGTCGAGCCCGCGTTCTGGCTGGGCCAGCCACGCACGTCGGTCGGGTCGTTCGTGGATTACTTCAATTCGCTGCTCGGGTGGGAGCGGTTCCGGGCCGGGCAGTTCGGAATCCGCCATCACTGCACGATCGGGCTCAACCCGAAGGAGGCCAACGACGACCTCCTGCGGCGCGAGGTGATCGAGATCCTGCCCCGGTTCCTGGCCAAGGACGGCGTGGTCGCGGTGGGGGAGATCGGCTTCGACGCGATGACGCCGGCCGAGGAGGAGGCGCTGACCGCGCAGCTCGCGCTGGCGCTCGAGCACGAGCTGCCCGTGCTCGTCCACACGCCGCATCGCGACAAGGCGGCGGGGACGATCCGGACCATCGAGCTCGTCGAGGCCTCGGGCGTGCCGCCCGAGATGATGCTGATCGACCACAACAACGAGCTGACGGTCAAGGACGTGCTGGCGTCGGGCTGCTGGGCCGGCTTCTCGATCTATCCGGGCACGAAGATGGACGAGCACCGGATGGTGCGCGTACTCCAGGAGCACGGGCCGGAGCGGATCATCGTCAATTCGGCGTGCGATTGGGGCGTGTCCGATCCGTTGAAGGTGCGCAAGACCGCCGATGCGATGGCTGCCGCGGGCTTCGACGAGGACGAGATCGACCGCGTCGTGTGGCGCAACCCGGTGGAGTTCTTCGCCCAGAGCGGCCGCCTGATCCTCGACGACCTGGCCGAGCCGGACCTGTCGGCGACCTTCGAGGGCAGCGGCGTGCTCCGCGGTGAGAGGGCGTGAGGCTGCGTCACCCGGACGGCAGCCTGCTGCACCTCGCCTACTGCTCCAACGTTCATCCGGCCGACGACCTCGACGGGGTCGCGGCGCAACTCGAGCGCTACACCGCGCGGGTTCGTGCGCGGCTCGACGTGCCTGTCCTGGGCGTGGGCCTGTGGGTCGCCGCGCCGGCCGTCGCGGATCGTGCCGCCGCTGATCGCCTGCGCGAGCAGCTCGACCGCCTGTCGCTCGAAGTCGTGACGCTGAACGGCTTCCCCTACAAGGCGTTCCATGCTCCGGTCGTCAAGCGCGACGTGTACTGGCCGCATTGGGCACAGGACTCGCGCCGTGAGTACACGCTCGGGCTCGCGGAATTGTTGGCCGTGCTACTTCCGGCGGGCATCGAGGAGGGAAGCATCTCGACGCTGCCGCTTGGCTGGCGCGAAGGGTGGGACGACGCGTCGCAACAGGCCGCCCTCAATGCTCTCGCCGACCTTGCCTCCGACCTCGAGGCGCTTCACGCTCGATCTGGGAAGCGCATCCGGATCGCTCTGGAACCGGAGCCCGGTTGCACGGTCGAGACCATTGCGCAGGCGTGCGACGCGTTGGCGGGCCTGGCGCCGGACTGGATCGGAGTCTGCCTCGATGCCTGCCATCTCGCGGTGCAGTTCGAGACCGCTGCCGATGCTGTCGCGCGGCTTCGCGACTCGGGCGTCTCGATCGTCAAGACGCAGGTCTCGAGCGCGCTGCGCGTGCCCGACCCGTCGTCTTCGGAGGGGCGCGAGCTGCTGGCGCGGTTCGACGAGCCGCGCTTCCTGCACCAGGTCCGCGAGTGCGTGAACTCCCACGTCGAGGGGGTCGACGATCTGCCGGAGGCTTTGTCCGGCGCCTTGCCGGGCAAGCGTGAATGGCGCGTGCACTTCCACGTGCCGGTGAATTCGTCCGAGCACACGACGCAGGACGAGCTGGGGGAGACCTTGGCTGCTCTGGCCGGCGGTGCGTCGCCGTTGACGCGGCACTTCGAGGTCGAGACCTACACGTGGAGCGTCATGCGCGACGCCCCGACGGACGACGAAGGGCTCGTCGCCGGGCTGGCCGGCGAGCTGGAATGGACGCGCGACCGGCTGGTCGCGCTCGGAGCGGAGGTGGTCGAATGACGCTGGTGGTCATCGACGCGGTCGGGCTCACTCCCCGGGCGCTGCAGCACATGCCGCGGCTCTCTCGGTTGGGGTCGGACGGCTTCCAGGCACGGTTGGACCCGGTTCTCCCGGCGGTCACCTGCTCAGTCCAGTCCACGTTCCTGACCGGGTTGACGCCGTCCGATCACGGCATCGTCGGCAACGGCTGGTACTTCCGGGACCTGGGAGAGGTGTTCCTCTGGCGCCAACACAACAAGCTCGTGCAGGGCGAGAAGGTGTGGGAGACCGCCCGCCGCGCCAAGCCCGGCTTCCGCGCCGCGAACCTGTGCTGGTGGTACGCGATGGGAGCAACCACCGACCTCACAGTGACACCGCGACCGATTTACCATGCCGACGGCCGCAAGTCACCTGACTGTTACACCTATCCGCCACAGCTGCACGACAACCTGACCGGCCCTTTGGGTGAATTCCCACTGTTCCAATATTGGGGGCCGACGGCGAACATCAAGTCCACGAAGTGGATCGCCGACGCCGCGCGGATCGTGTTGGAGAAGGACGAGCTCGATCTGCTGCTCGTCTACCTGCCGCACCTGGACTACGACCACCAGCGGTTCGGACCCGGGGGCTCCGAGGCGCTCAACGCCGCCCGTGAGCTCGACGAAGTCGCCGGCGATCTCGTCGATTTCGCCCGCGAGCGCGGCGACCAGGTCGTGGTGCTGAGCGAGTACGGGATCACCGAGGCGAAGCGTCCCGTCGAGATCAACCGCGCGCTGCGCCGTGCCGGGCTGCTGAACGTCTACACGCAGGCGGGGATGGAGTACCTCGACCCGTGGACCTCACGGGCCTTCGCTGTCGCCGATCACCAGATCGCGCACGTCTATACGTCGGACGTCGCCGCCACGCGCGAGGCGCTCACCGGGCTCGAGGGCATCGCCGAGCTGCTCGAGGGCTCCGCGCTCGCGGACGCCGGCCTGGCGCACGAGCGGTCCGGCGAGCTTGTCGCCCTGGCGGAGCGAGACGCGTGGTTCACCTACCACTACTGGCTCGACAACGAGCACGCCCCGGACTTCGGCCGCCAGGTCGAGATCCACCGCAAGCCCGGCTACGACCCGGCCGAGCTGTTCTTCGACCCCGATGACGAGCGTGGAGCGAAGCTCCGCGGCGGGTTGGCGCTGGCCCGCAAGAAGGCGGGGATGCGGTATGTGCTGTCCGTCGTGGGCCTCGATGCCTCACAGCACGTCCGCGGCACGCACGGGCTGCTGCCCGACGCCGACGAGGACGCGCCGGTGTTCCTGTGCTCGGACGCGTCGGTCGCTCGCTCGCGAATTGCCGCGACGGAAGTACGCGACGTGTTGCTCGACTTGGCCGGTGTGCCCTCGGCCGCCCGGGCGGGCTAGGCGAACAGCAGCATTGAGGGGGATGGGCCCGATCACGCTCGCCCATCCCTCGGCCTGATCCGCGCGCGAACGACCACGATCGATCGCGCGGGAGGGCGCAAGCACGGGGGTGGGGTACATGAGCGTCCTGACAGGCAGCTCATGTACGACACCCCCCTCGCACCGCGTCTCAAAACGATCACCCGACCCGCGAACCTAAAGGGGCCAGGCCCCTTTAGGTGGAGCGGCGCGGGGCGGGCCGGAGCGAGGCGGCGCGGCCCGCCGGCAAGTGGCGCGGCGGGCCGGGGCGGCGCGTGGGCGGCGCGGGCGCGCGGCGCGGCGCGGTGAAGCCGGCGCGGGCGCGCGGGGGCGCGTGGCGTGTGAGGCGGCGCCTGCGGGGGTGAGGCGGCGCGGGCGCGGGCGGGGCGGCGCGAGGTGGCGGCGCGGTGCGCGGGCGCGGGCGGCGGCGGCGCGATGTGGCGGCGCGGTGCGCGCGGGCGGCGCGGGCGACGCAAGTGCGGACGGCCGCCGCCGCGGCATACCTCCCCGCAACCCCCTCGATGCTGGTGTTCGAACCTTAGGCCGCGAGACCGGCCTGAATGGCTCGGTCAACCGCTTCCGGAGCCAGAACGTGCTCGATCACCATGATCGCCGCGCCGATCGCGCCCGCACGATCGCCCAACCGCGACGGAACGATCCGGAGATCGCCCGTGGCCAACGGCAGCGACCGCTGGAAGATGACCTCGCGGACGCCGGCCAGAAGTTGCTGGTGGGCCTCGGAGATGTCGCCGCCGATCACGATCGCACCCGGGTTGAAGAAGTTCACGCACCCGGCCAGCACTTCGCCCAGGTATCGGCCCGCGTCGCGGACGGCCTGGATCGCCTGCGGCTCCCCGGCGCGGACCAGCCCGACGACGTCGCGGGACGAGTCGGCTGTCAGCCCGAGGGCGGTCAGGTTCGCCGCCAATGCACGGCCGCCGGCGACGGCCTCGAGGCAGCCGATGTTGCCGCAGCGGCAGACGATTTCGTCATGGCCGGCCAAGCGCACGTGCCCGATGTCCCCCGCCGCGCCCTGGGCGCCGCGGTGGATCCGGCGCCCGGCGACGATGCCGCAGCCGATGCCGGTGCCGATCTTCACGTACAGCAGGTGCTCGATGTCCCGCCAGTGGGTCCAGTGCTCGCCGAGCGCCATGATGTTGACGTCGTTGTCGACCAGGACCGGCGCCTCGTAGTGCTTGGCGAACCAGTTCGGGACCGAGAAGCCGTCCCAGCCGGGCATGATCGGCGGCGCGACAGGCTCGCCGCGCGAGAACGCGACCGGGCCCGGGACACCCACGCCGACACCGCGAACCTCGGACGGCGAACGGGAAATTTCATTCAAAAGTTGAGAAAAGCGCTCGTTGACGCGTTCCAAGACAGAATCGGGACCGTCCGCGATGTCCATGTCGAACGTCGTCTCTGCCAGCGGCGCGCCGGCCAGATCCGAGACCACCAGACGCGAATGCGTCGCGCCCAAGTCCGCGACCAGGACGACGCCCGCGCCCTGGTTGAACGCCAGCACGGTCGGCGGACGACCGCCCGTGGAGGCGCTTCCGCCCGCCTCATACACCAGCTGGTGCGCCAGCAAAGCGTCGAGGCGCTGTGCAACGGTGGAGCGAGCCAGACCGGTGCGGCGTACCAGATCGGCTCGAGTGACAGCCTCCCCGTTCCGGATCAGTCGGAGCAGTGAACCCGCGCCGGTCATGAGTTTCGACTCGTCAGACAGTCCGCCATCGTCAGAAGTAAAGCAGAGGGGGCGGCGGGTTTGGTCGGCGTATTGGCCGAAAGTTCCTCGGACGATCCGACAAACTGGCGGTCTTTACCCCGATTGCGAAGTAACCGCTGTGCCCAAGTCGAAGCGACGGGGCTCGCCTCGAGAGGCACGGTCGTACCCCTGGATCACCCGGTCGACCGTGTCCGGGGCCAGCACGTGCTCGATCACCATGATCGCAGCACCGATCACGCCCGCCCGATCCCCCAGCTGCGAGCAGACCATGCGCAACGCCCGCGTCGCCATCGGCAGTGAGCGCCCGAAGGCGACCTCGCGCACGCCGGCCAGCAGCTGCTGATGGGCCTCGGCGAGGTCGCCGCCGATCACGATCGCGCCCGGGTTGAAGAAGTTGATGCACTCGGCGAGCACCTCGCCGAGGTGGCGGCCGGCATCGCGGACGGCCTGGATCGCGAGCGGCTCACCGTCGAGCACCAGACGCACGACATCACGCGAGCTCGAAGCCGGCGCGCCCCGCGCGGTCAGCCGGGCCGCCAGCGCGCGGCCGCCGGCGACGGCCTCCAGGCAGCCGACGTTCCCGCATCGGCACAGCACGTTGTCGTGCCCCGCGAGCCGGATGTGCCCGATGTCGCCCGCCGCGCCCTGCGCGCCGCGGTGGATCCGGCGATCGGTCACGAGCCCGCAGCCGATGCCGGTCCCCATCTTCACGTAGAGGATGTGCTCGAACTCGCGCCAGTGGGACCAGTGTTCGCCGAGCGCCATGATGTTGACGTCGTTGTCCACCAGGACGGGCACGTCGTAGAAACGCCCGAACCAGGCCGGGATCGAGAAGCCGTCCCAGCCCGGCATCATCGGCGGCGCGACCGGCTCGCCGCGCGAGAATGCGACCGGCGCCGGGACGCCGATGCCGATGCCGCGGACGTCGGCGCCGTCTCGCCCCGCCATCCCGAGCAGGTCCTGGAAGCGATCGTGGACCCAGCTGAGCACGATCTCCGGGTCGCGCGCGACGTCCGTGTCGTACGCGTGCTCCGCCAGCGGCGTTCCGCCCAGGTCACTCACCGCGAGCCGCGAGTGCGTCGCGCCCAGATCCGCGACCAGCACCACGCCGGCGCTACGGTTGAACGCCAGGACGGCCGGAGGGCGGCCGCCGGTGGATGCGCTCCCGCCCGCCTCGTACACGAGCTGGTGCGCGAGCAGCGCCTCGACGCGCTGCGCGACCGTCGACCGCGCCAGGCCGGTGCGCCGGGCCAGATCGGCGCGCGTGACGGCTTCACCGGCGCGGATGAGGCTGAGCACGCTCCCCGCACCAGTGGCCGATGTGGGGTCGTGACTCTCTCCCGCCGTGAGCATGAGAGCGATTTAACCAGACTTCTCGGTTGAATTCGACTGAAGTGTCGTAGCTACCACCACAATATTCGCCGGAGTGGCCTAATCGACACCGAGCTTTTGGTTGACACTTGGAGAAAGCCGGGGTACGTTGAAGCGCATGTCGAGAGGCGTCCGAATCGCTATTGCTGGGACCGGATTCATCGGTGCCGTCCATGCACGCTCCGCCCGGCTCGCAGGGGCGCGCCTCGTCGGCGTCGCGGCTTCCTCGCCGCAGAGTGCGCGGATCGCGGCCGCGGCGTTAGAGGCGGAGAAGGCCTTCGACTCGGCCGAGGAGCTCGTTGAGAGCCCGGATGTGGATGTCGTCCACATCTGCACGCCGAACAACGTTCACGTTCCGCTCGCCGAGGCGGCGCTGGCCGCCGGCAAGCACGTGATCTGCGAGAAGCCGCTCGCGCTCGACGCCGCGAGCGCGGCGAGCCTGACCGCGACCGCCGCAGCGTCCGGCCGGATCGCTGCCGTGCCGTTCGTCTACCGATATCACGCGACCGCGCGCGAGGCGCGCGAGCGCGTCGCGAGCGGAGCGACGGGACCGCTGCGGTTGATCCACGGCAGCTACCTGCAGGACTGGCTGCTGCGTCCGCACGATGACAACTGGCGCGTGGACGAGGATCTCGGCGGCGCTTCGCGCGCCTTCGCCGACATCGGATCGCACTGGTGCGATCTGGCCGAGTTCGTGTCCGGCCACAGGATCACGCGCGTGTGCGCGCGTACGGTGACCGCGCTGCCGGAGCGCTTCCGCAGCGAGGCGCACGCCGCGTTCCAGTCGGTGAACGGTCACGGGACGGCGCGACCCGTCACGACCGAGGACGTAGCGATCGTGCAGTTCGAGACCGATCGCGGCGCCGTCGGGACGACCGTCATCAGTCAGGTCTCGGCCGGCCGCAAGAACCGCCTGCTGCTCGAGCTCGATGGCGCCCACGAGGCGCTCGAGTTCAACCAGGAGGAGCCCGAGTCGCTATGGGTCGGCACACGCGAGGACGTCAAGTTGATCAAGCGCGACCCTGAGACGCTGTCGGACGCGGCGCGTCCGTACGCGACGCTGCCGGGCGGCCACCCACAGGGCTACGGCGATTGCTTCGACGCGTTCGTGAGCGAGGTCTATCGAGCCGCGACCGGCGGCGACGTGGCCGACGGCCTGCCGCAGTTCAAGGACGGCCTGCGCGCCGCAACGCTGACCGACGCGGTCCTGGCCTCCTCACGCGAGCGGCGTTGGGTGGACGTCGCCGCGCCCACCCCGGTCTTCATCTAGCGCGACGGCTCGAAGCCGTCGGCGTCCGCGCGCAGCCGTTCCAGCGTGGCGGTGATCGTGTCCAGATCGCCGATCTCGAGTGGCCCGGTACCGAACCGCATCGCGTTCAGCACCTCGGTCGCCTCGGAGGCGGTCTGCCGCCCCGCGTCCGTGATCGCGGCCAGCGTCGTCCGCCGGTCGCGCTCGTGCGGCTCGCGCCGGACGAAGCCGGAGCGCTCGAGCCCGTCGATGATGTTGGTCACCGACGTCCGGTGGACCTGCAGCCGGTCGCCCATCTTGCCCAGCGGCAGCGCGCCCCGGCGGCTGTAGTACAGGAGCATCAGCGCTTCATAGCGGGGGAACGTCAGATCGAACGCCTTCAGCTCGTCGTTCAGACGGGCCAGGAGGATCTGCTGCACGCGCATGATCGACGTCACGGCGCTCATGGACGGCACGGGATCGTCGCCCCAGTGGTTACGCCAGTTGCGCCGGGCCTCGGCTACGGGATCGAAGGAGGGCAGGCCGCAAGCCTCGCATGCTCATCGGACCAAGGCGTCGACCGTCGACGGCGCGAGCAGGTGGTCGGCGACCATGATCGCCGCGCCGATCAGCCCGGCCCGGTCCCCGAGCCGGCTGCGGCACATGCGCAGGTCACGGGTCGCCATCGGGAGCGAGCGGGCGAACGCGACCTCGCGCACCCCCATGAGCAACTGCCGGTGCGCGTCCGCCATCGCGCCGCCGATCACGATCGCGCCCGGGTTGTAGAAGTTGATGCACTGGGCCAGCACGCTCCCGAGGTCGCGGCCCGCGCGCCGCACGGCCTGCAACGCCAAGGGTTCGCCGGCGTGCACCAGCGTGACCACGTCCTCGGCGTTCGCCGCCGCCACGCCGTGAGCGCGCAGCCCCGCGGCCACGGCGTCGCCGCCCGCGACCGCCTCCAGGCAGCCGGTGTTGCCGCAGCGGCACACGACGTCAGGGTGATCGGGGAGCCGCACGTGCCCGATGTCACCCGCGATGCCCTGCGCGCCGCGATGGATCCGGCGCCCCGAGACGATCCCGGCGCCAATCGTCCTCCCGATTTCGACGAACAGCAGGTGCTCGACCTCTCGCCAGTGCGTCCGGTGCTCGCCCAGTGCCATGGTGTTGACCTCGGACTCGACCAAGGTCGGGACTTCAAAGCGCGCCGCCAGCCAGTCGCGCGTGGAGAAGCCGTCCCAGCCCGGCGCCAGCCCCACTCCGATGCCCCGCACCGCCGCGGGGTTGACCCGCGCGGTGGCCAACAACTCCCGGAAGCGGTCGGCCATCAGGCCGAGTAGCCCCTCCGGCGCCTCGTCGATACCCGCCGGCACGACCCGCTCGGCGCGCGGTGCACCGGACAGATCGCAGACCGCCACGCGCGTGCGCGCGTGACCTATGTCTGCGGCGAGGACGAACCCGGCGCGCTGATTGAAGACGATCGCGGCGGGTGGGCGCCCGCCCGTGGACGCATGGCCATCTACCTCGCGAACTAACCCAAGCGCAAGCAAATCCTGCACGCGCTTGGCTAGGGTTGACCGCGACAGACCGGTCTCGCGGACCAGTTCCGCGCGCGTGGTCTCGTCGCGGTCACGGATCAGGCCCAGCACACGACCGGCGCCGATGGCGTCCGGGTCATAGAGGCCTTCCCCAATGCGCATGTCTGCGAGTTAACCAGACTTCGCCCCGCGCGCAGTCGGAAGTTTAAGGTTGAGAGCAGATTTAGTTGACCTCCCGGCCAAATAGGGACGAACTTTTGCTTGACATTCGGGCTAAGGGCGCGATAGCTTCACCGACCATGTCTGGAGGAGTGGTCCGGGCGGCGATCGCCGGGACCGGTTTCATAGGGTCTGTTCATGCCCGCTCGTCGCGGTTGGCGGGAGCGCGGCTCGTCGGCGTCGCCGCGTCAACGCCCGAGCGCGCGACGCTCGCGGCCGCAGCGCTCGGCGCCGAGCGCGCGTTCGAGTCCGCCGAGGAACTCGTCCAGGCGCCGGATATCGACGTCGTGCACATCTGCACGCCCAATCATCTTCATCTTCCGCTCACCGAGGCGGCACTGGCCGCCGGCAAGCACGTGATCTGCGAGAAGCCGCTGGCGCTCGACGAGGAGGGCGCCGAGTCGCTGGTGGCCTCCGCGGCCGAGGCCGGCACCGTCGCCACGGTGCCGTTCGTGTATCGCTACCACCCGATGGTGCGCGAGGCCCGCGATCGGATCGCGACCGGAAAGAGCGGTGCGATCCGGCTGATCCACGGCGGCTACCTGCAGGACTGGCTGCTCAAGCCCGAGGATGACAACTGGCGGGTCAACGGCCAGCTCGGAGGTGCCTCGCGTGCGTTCGCGGACATCGGCTCGCACTGGTGCGACCTCGCCGAGTTCGTGTCCGGACACCGCATCACACGCGTGGCAGCGCGGCTCTATGTCTCCGTCCCGGCCCGTGTGACCGAGGACGCCGTCATCGTGCAGTTCGAGACCGACCGCGGCGCGGTCGGTAGCGCTGTCATCAGCCAGATCTCGGCCGGCCGCAAGAACCGGCTGATGCTCGAGATCGATGCCGCCGAGGAGGCGCTCGAGTTCAACCAGGAGGAGCCGGAGAGCCTGTGGGTCGGCCGCCGCGAGCACGCGACGCTGCTCAAGCGCGACCCCGCGATGCTGAGCCCCGCCGCCGCTCGCCTGGCCACGCTTCCCGCCGGTCACCCGCAGGGGTACGGCGACTGCTTCGACGCGTTCGTGGCTGACACGTACGCGGCAAGTGTCACGGGCGAGGCGCCCGACGGGCTACCGGTCTTCCAGGATGGGTTGCGGGCCGCGCGAATCACGAGCGCGGTGCTTGCATCCGCGCGCACGGAGTCCTGGGTCGACGTGCCGGATGCGGCAGCGGCCCTCACGGCCGGGAGGACCGATGTCTGAGAATGGTGTGCCGCTCCTGCAGATGGAGGGCATACGCAAGAGCTTTGTCGGCGTCGAGGTCCTGCACGGCGTGAGCCTCGACCTCAAGGCCGGTGAGGTTCATGCGATCGTCGGCGAGAACGGCGCCGGCAAGTCGACGCTGATGAAGACCCTGGCCGGCGTGCATGCGCCGGACGATGGCACGATCAAGCTCAACGGCGAGGACGTCTCCTTCACGCATCCGCACCAGGCGCAGGCCGCCGGGATCGGGATCGTGTATCAGGAGTTCAACCTGCTGCCCGACCGCAACGTGGCCGAGAACGTCTTCGTCGGCCGCGAGCCGCTCAAGACCCGGATCGTCGACCGCAAGGCGATGGAGCGTCAGACGGCCGCGCTGCTCGAGGAGGTCGGCGAGTCGAGCTTCAGCCCGCGGACGCCGGTGCGCTGGCTCTCGGTCGCCCAGCAGCAGGTGGTGGAGATCATCAAGGCTCGCTCGCTGAACGCGCGCATCCTCGTGCTCGACGAGCCGACCGCGGCGCTGGCCGATCACGAGGTCGAGATTCTGTTCAAGCTCGTCCGCCGGCTCCAAGAGCTCGGCGTCGGCATCCTCTACATCTCGCACCGCCTGCGCGAGGTGTTCCAGCTCTCGGACCGCATCACCGTCATCAAGGACGGTGGTGTGGTCAAGACCCTCACCACCAAGGAGACGGACTCGCGCGAGCTCGTGCGCCTGATGGTGGGGCGCGAGCTCGACTCCTACTTCCCGGAGCGCGGCACCAAGGAGGACCTCGGCGACGTGCGGCTCTCGGTCAAGAGCCTCACGACCCCGCTGCTGCGCGACGTCAGCTTCGACGTTCGCGCCGGCGAGATCGTCGGGCTCGCCGGCCTCGTCGGCTCCGGCCGCACCGAGGTGGCGCGCGCGATCTTCGGCGCCGACCCGGTCGAGAGCGGCACCGTCGAGATCGACGGCAAGCCGAGCAAGTTCCGTCACCCGCGCCAGGCGATCCGGGCCGGCCTCGGCTTCATCACCGAGGACCGCAAGGTCGAAGGGCTCGCGCTCGCGCAGTCGATCGCCGACAACATGATGCTCGCGGTGCGGACGGTGATGTCGCCGCGCAAGCGCCGCTCGACGCCCGGCATCATGAGCAACAAGGAACTGGCGGCGGTGACCGAGCTCAAGGCCCAAGGGCCCGAGCAGGAAGTGCGGTTTCTGTCCGGCGGCAACCAGCAGAAGGTCGTGCTGGCGAAGTGGCTCAAGACCCAGCCGCAGATCCTCATCTTCGACGAGCCGACGCGCGGCATCGACGTCGGCGCCAAGGCCGGCATCCACGACCTGATCCGCAAGCTCGCGAAGGAAGGCGTCGCGGTGCTGATGATCTCCTCCGAGCTGCCGGAGCTGATCGGCATGAGCGACCGCATCCTCGTCATGCACGAGGGCCATCTGGCGGGCGAACTGCCGTCCGGCGCGAGTGAGCCCGAGATCATGGACCTCGCGACCGGGCACGTGGAGGCAGCGGCATGAGCGTGCTCAACTCGCCCGAGGAACACACGGCGCCGCCGCCCCAGCGGCGGCAGCGCGTGGCCGACTGGCGCGTCGGCGTCCTCGCCTCGTCGTCCTTCCCCGTCTACGCCGCCCTGCTGGGCATCGTGATCATCTCGTGGATCATCGTCACGATCGACGGCGGGACGTACTTCACGACCGCGAACATCGTGAACATCCTCCAGCGCTCCGTCGCTCTGGGTATCGTCGCCGCCGGTCAGACGGTCGTGATCCTGCTCGGCTCGCTCGACCTGTCCGTCGCGTGGCTGATCTCGCTCTCGTCGCTGGTGCTCGCGACGACGATGGACGGCCAGTCGTCCAACGTCACGCAGGCGGTCCTGCTCGTGCTCGCCATCGGCCTCGCCGTCGGCCTCGTGAACGGCCTGATCATCACGAAGCTGCGCGTGAACGCGTTCATCGCGACGCTCGGCACCGCGCTGATCATCCAGGGGATCATCCAGAACAAGTACGACGGCCCGGCGGGCGCTGTCCCGGCGTCGTTCAGAGACATCGGCTACACGCGCTTCGGCCTGATCCCGATGTCGTTCTTCCTGCTGATCATCGTCGTGTTCGTGATCTGGTTCCTGCTGCGCAACACGCGCTTCGGATACCGGATCTACGCGGTCGGCGGCTCGGAGGACGTCTCCAAGCTGTCCGGCCTACGTACGCACCGCACGATCATCGCCGCGCACGTCGTGTGCTCGCTGTGCGCCGTGATCACGGGCATGTTCCTCGCCGCGCGCCTCGGGGCGGGCACGCCGACCGTCGGCACCGACGGCGGCTACGACCTCGAGTCGATCGCCGCGGTCGTGCTCGGCGGCACCGCGTTGATGGGCGGGCGCGGCAGCGTGCTCGGCACGGTCGGCGGCGTGTTCATCCTCGCGGTGCTCGACAACACGTTCAATCAGCTCGAGGTCAACTCGTTCATCAAGGACGTCGTCCGCGGAGTCATCCTCATCGCCGCGGTCGCGGTGTACGCCCGGCGTCAGGAGAAGAAGGCATGAGCACCGAGAACGCCGGCGCCCCCGCGGGCTTCGAGTCGGCCTCCGGCAACCTCGGCCGCCGGCTCGTCAAGACGCTGCTGAGCACGGGCACGATCTTCCTCCTGTTGTTCATCCTGTGGATCTGGATCACGATCCTGAACCCGACGTTCGCCGAGCCGGGGCCGTTCCTCGCCTACCTGAAGCGCTCGGCGCCGCTGGTGATCCTGGCCGCCGGCTCGTACTTCGTATTGATCAGCGGCAACTTCGACCTCTCGGTCGGGGCGCTGTGCACGGTCATGGTGGTCGTCGCGGCGCGGCTGATCGACGGCGAGGAGTCGCGCATGTGGCCGGTCATCGTCGTGCTGCTGCTGATCGGGCTCGTTGTCGGGTGCATCAACGGCTTCGTCTCGACGGTCCTACGCGTGCCCTCGTTCATCACGACGCTCGGCATGTTGTTGATATTGAACGGGGCCGTGCAATGGTGGTCGGGCGGCGCACCGAAGGGCGCGCTGGCCCCGAACTTCCGGTCGGTCGGACGGAGCGGGATCGAAGGGATCCCCGTGATCGACCAACTCCCGTGGTCCGTGATCCTGCTGGTCGCCATCGGCGTGGGGTCCGTGCTGCTGATGCGCGCCGATTTCGGTCGCCAGCTGATCGCGGTGGGAGACAACGAACGCGCCGCGCGCCTGTCGGGCGTGCGTGTGGACCGCGTGCGGATCCTGGCCTTCGTGCTTTCGGGCACTTTGGCCGCCGTCGCGGGCATCCTGCTCGCAGGCTTTGGCGGGGTTTCGGCCCAGGCCGGCTTGGGCCTCGAGTTCGACGCGATCACCGCCTGCGTGCTGGGCGGGGTCGTGCTCGGTGGCGGCCGTGGATCGGTCGTGGCTGCGATGGCCGGCGCCCTTACCCTAGAGGCGCTGTTCACGTGGCTGAACCTGCAAGGAGTCTCCGGTGCGCTCGAGGACACAGTCCAGGGCGTAATCATCATCGCGGCCGTCGGGTTCGCTTCGTACCGACTCCGGGGTGCGCGATGAAACCGGGGATGCAAAACAACCGAGGAGGACGAATGACCTGGAGGAGTATTGCGGGGCCTGTTGCCCTGCTGGCATGCTGCGCGACGTTTGCGGCGTGTGGCTCGTCGGACGAGCCGACGGAGACCGCCGAGGGCACAGCGACCGCGTCGCCGGCCGCGACGTCGAACACCGGCGAGAACTCAGCGGAGTTCTTCGATCAGGCGACCATGGACAAGCAGCTCGCGCAGCGGTCCGTCACGCCTGAGGGCCCGGCCGACCGGCCGTGGGAGCAGATGATCGAGCCGGAGATGCGCGACACGGCGGAGTTCAAGTCCGACAAGAGCTCGGGCTGGAACATCTGCTTCTCGAACGCGGGCAACAACAACCCGTGGCGCCAGAACGGCCTGAAGACGATGGAGGCTGCCGCGAAGGCGAACAGCGACATCGCCAAGTTCACCGTCGTCGACGCCGAGGGCAACGACGACAAGCAGATCTCCGACCTCGAGTCGCTCACCTCGGGCGGCAAGTGCGACGCGCTGATCGTCGCGCCGAACACGACCGCAACGCTGACGCCGGCCGTCGAGAAGGCCTGTGAGGGCGATGCGCCGGTCATCGTGTTCGACCGTGGTGTCACCACCGATTGCCCGGTGACGTTCGTCGCCCCGATCGGCGGCTACGCCTTCGGTGCCGACGCCGCTGAGTTCCTCAAGGAGAAGGTCAAGCCGGAAGGCAAGATCCTCGCCCTGCGGATCCTGCCGGGCGTGGACGTGCTCGAGACCCGCTGGTCGGGCGCCAAGAAGATCTTCGACGAGGCCGGCCTGAACGTCGTCGGCGTCGAGTTCACCGACGGCGATCCCGCCAAGACGAAGACGATCGTGTCCGACTACATCCAGCGCGAGGGCAGCCTCGACGGCGTCTGGATGGACGCCGGCGCGACCTCCGTTGCGGCGATCGAGGCGTTCGAGGATGCCGGCGCGGAAGTCCCGCCGATCACCGGCGAGGATCAGAACGACTTCCTGACCAAGTGGAAGGAAGACGGCCTGACGGCGGTCGCCCCGACGTACTCCAACTTCCAGTGGCGTACGGCGGTCGACGCGGCGGTCAAGGTCCTCAAGGGCGAGGAAGTCCCGAACCCGTGGGTCCTGCCGCAGCCGAAGATCACCGAGGAGAATCTGGACCAGTACGTCAAGCCGGACATGCCGCCGCTGTACTACGCGCTGTGCGGCTGCGAGGACCTGCCGAACTTCCCGAAGGGCTGGCAGTAGGCCTCTAAGCAATGAAGCTGGGCGCCAACACGTGGATCTGGGTCTCGCCGCTTACGGATGAGCGGCTGACCCAGCTCGCGCCGCGGCTGCGCGATTGGGGGTTCGACGTCGTCGAGCTCCCGATCGAGCAGCTAGGGGACTGGAGCCCGGAGCACGCCGCGGAGGTACTGGCCGAGCACGGGCTCGGTGCCTCGATCGCGGTGGCGATGGCTCCGGGGCGCGAGTTGTGTGGCGCCGACAGGGAAACGGTCGCGACGACCCAGGCGTTCTTACGGGACTGCCTGGACGTCGCGGCCACAGTTGGGGCCGGCGCGATCGCCGGCCCCATCTATACCTCGACCGGTCGCACCTGGCGGATCTCCCCCGAGGAGCGTCAGACGCTCTACGCCGAGTTGCGTGAGAACCTCGCGCCGGTTGCGGACCACGCCGGCGAGGTCGGGGTGCGGATCGGGATCGAGCCGCTCGTCCGGTACGAGACGAGCCTCATCAACACCGTCGAGCAGGCCCTTGAGGCCATCGACCCACTGCCCGACTCGGTCGGGCTGCTGCTGGACACCTACCACGCGAACGTGGAGGAGAAGGACTTCGTGGAGTCCTTCCGGATGGGCGGGCCGCGGCTCGCGCACGTCCACGCCTCCGCCAACGACCGCGGTGCCCCCGGCGACGATCACATCGACTGGGAGGGCTTTCGCGACGCGATCGTAGAGTCCGGATACGCCGGTCCGGTCGTGATCGAGTCCTTCACCGCCGAGAACGAGACGATCGCCACCGCCGCCTCGGTGTGGCGCCCACTCGCCGCTTCGCAGGACGCGATCGCCGTCGACGGCCTCGCATTCCTGCGCGGCCTGTTCGGCTAAAAGACTCCTCTCATCTTTCTGTCGGCGAGTCCGGCAAAAGTTGCTTGACAGGGATACCAAAAGGCCATAGTTTGGCCTGGACGGATCGCGTTTGGATTCAACGGAGGGTGTGTATCCGCAGGCGTTCCGGGGGTCATTGAGGGGTCCTCGGGGGAGGAGTGAAATGGTTAGAGGGAGTTCCGGCGTGCCCGGACGGCGCGCCATTCTGCTCTGTGCCGCGTTGGTGTTGACGGTCGCCTGCGCGTTGCCGAGCGTCGCGTCTGCCCAGGGTCAGGGCAAGCGCATCCTGCTGTACACCGGTACGACCGGATTCCGGCATACGGACGCGATCAACAACGGGCGCCCGATCGTGCAGCGAGAGCTCGAAGCGGCCGGCTTCACGGTCGACTGGGAAGACTGCACCAACAACGGCACCACGCCGACCACCAACAACTGCAACCACGCCGACAAGAACGCGCGGATCTTCACCGACGCGAACCTCGCGCGCTATGACGCGATCCTGCTGCTGAACGCATCTGCCGGTCCTCCCGGGCCGCTGTGGAGCGACGCGCAGAAGGCCGCGATCATGCAGTACGTGCAGAACGGCGGCGGCATCGGCGGCGTGCACAACGCGACCGACATGGGCACCCAGCAGCAGACCTGGGACTGGTGGGACGGCAACAGCCCGAACTCCGCCGTCGGCTCGCTGATGGCCGGCCACGCGGCCACCAGCCTCACGAACATCGCTCAGGTGCAGGTCGCCGACCACAACCATCTGGCGACCAAGAACCTCCCGGACCAGTACGGGATGGGCGACGAGCACTACAACTTCCAGCGCAACGTGCGCGGCAGCCATCACGTGCTGGCGACGCTCGACGAGCGCACCTACAACCCGGGCGCCAACGGCAAGGGCCAGGACCACCCGATCTCGTGGTGCAAGCTCTACGACGGCGACAACATCAACGACAACACCGGTACGCCCAAGAACTACCGAGACGGCCGCGTGTGGGTCACCGGCATGGGCCACTTCGGCCAGTCGTTCACCGAGCAGGGCGGCATCAACAACCTGACGAAGATGATCGTCGGCGGCACCACGTGGGTGGCCGGCGGCGGCAAGAAGACCGACTGCTCCGGCACGGTCTGGCCGAGCTACCACCGCACGGTCCTGGTCGCCGACGCGAACCAGCCGCTCGGCATCGACGTGTCGAAGGACGGCAAGGTGTATTGGACGGAGATGGGCCAGCTCGGCGTCGTCGCCAACCAGTACAACGCGACGGGCGCGATCATGATGCACGATCAGAAGGGCGCGCCTGGCAACAAGACGACGGTCGTCTCGATCCCGACGCGCGCGGATCACGGCAACTCCGAGGACGGCGTGCTGGGATTCAGCCTGCAGCCGGGCTTCGACCTCTCGGATCCGAACAAGCGGCACGTCTTCGCGTACTACTCGCCGCGTCCGGGAGCGGGTGACAACTGGCCGATCGTGGCCACGCCCGCCGCTCAGACGGTCGGCTACAACCAGATCAGCCGCTGGACGGTCACCGCCGACGGCAAGTCGGTCGAGCCGAACTCCGAACGCGTGATCATCCGCGTCCCGAAGGCCAAGATCGGCGGCTCGCCGTCCGGCTTCCCGGGCGGCCCGACGGACTCCGGCCCGGGCCACGTGGGTGGCGCCGGCCTGGACTTCGACTCCGACGGCAACCTGTACCTGGGCGTCGGTGACGACGTGTCCCCGAACGCGAACGGGCACAGCGCCTACGCGCCGATGGACTACCGCTCGGCCGAGCGCTGGGATGCTCGCAAGACGTCCGCCAACACGGCCGACCTCCGCGGCAAGGTGATCCGCATCAAGCCGACGTTGGCCGCCATCGCCTCGGACTCGCCGCCCGCAGTCGGGTCGACGTACACGATCCCGCAGGGCAACCTGTTCCCGGTCGGCACGGCGCAGACCCGCCCCGAGATCTACTCGATGGGCTTCCGCCAGCCGTTCACGGTGCACACGGACCCGAAGAACCCGGGCATCATCGGCGTGGGCGAGTTCTGCCACGACGCGTCGGCCGACCGGGCCGACCGCTCGCCGGCCGGTACGTGCGAGTGGAACCTGATCGACCGCCCGGGCAACATGGGCTGGCCGTTCTGCGTCGGCGATCAGTCGACGATCAACACGATGACCAAGTGGAACTACGCGACCAACGCGTCCACGAACGAGAAGTACGACTGCTCGCCCGACCAGATCCCTTCGGACATCAACTACGCGCCGGCGGGCCAGACGCCTAACCCGGCGACGTTCCAGGGGCTCGCCATGATCCCCAAGCCGATCCCGGCGACGATCTGGAAGAAGTACCCGGGCACCACCGCGGCGCCCAACCCGGGTCAGCAGTCCACGGCGGACTTCGGCGACCTGACCGCCGGCGGCATGCAGCCGCTCGCCGGGCCGATCTTCCGCTACAACGGCGCGACGACCGGCTCCGGTGGCTTCCCCGCCTACTACGACGGCTCGTGGCTGATCAACAACCGCGGTGCCAACGACGGCTGGTGGAAGGAAGTCAAGCTCCGCGCCGACAACAACAAGATGTTGCGGGTCCAGGACTGGCTGCCGTACAACCACGCCGGCTCGGCCACCAATCAGCAGA
This sequence comes from uncultured Solirubrobacteraceae bacterium, assembly GCA_963768375.1. Classification (GTDB taxonomy): domain Bacteria; phylum Actinomycetota; class Thermoleophilia; order Solirubrobacterales; family Solirubrobacteraceae; genus Solirubrobacter. The sequence continues at coordinate 705,560 of CAVYHO010000009.1, read as the reverse complement.
ACAGCCTGGTGATCGGCACGCAGTTCGGTGACGACGGCGCGCTGTACATGGCCCGGTACCCGGTCACCTGCTGCCGCAACAGCGGCCAGATCAACAACCCGGTGCAGATCGTCAAGATCTCGTTCGACGTCTACGAGGAGACGACGGCACCGGCGACGACGGCGACGTTCGACCCGGCGACGCCCGGCAACGGCCGGACGTACACCGGCCCGGTCACGCTGAACTTCAGCGCGACCGATCCGGCGAACACCGATCCGAGCCAGCCGCAGGCGCTCGTCGACTACATCGAGCACCGCGTCAGTCTCAACGGCGTCCCGGGCCCGTGGGTCCGGAGCAGCAATCCGGGGCTCGTGAACCCGTTCACGGCCTCGATGCCGGCCGTGAACGAGCTGGGCGCCTACTCGGTCGAGTACCGCGCGGTCGACCGCGGCGGCAACGCCGAAGCGATCAAGACGGTGACGTTCTGGATCAACCGGCCGACGACGGTGACGGGCAAGGTCAGCAGCGTCGTGCCGAGCACGCTGGCGCTGGCGGTCAACCCGCTGACGTTGCCGGCCTTCGTTCCGGGCGTGACGCAGACCTACACCGGCACCGCAACCGCGACGGTGACGTCGTCGTGGGCGAACGCCGCGCTTTCGGTCTACGATCCGGATGCGAACGGAACCAACAACGGCCGCCTCGTCCACTCGAACGGGACGTCGATCACCGCGCGTGACATGGAGGTCATGAACAACGCGACGAGCGCGTTCGCGACGATCCAGAACGCGACGACGCCGCGCACGGTGGCGACCTGGACGACCCAGGTTGCGAGCACACCCGTGACGATCACGATGCGGCAGGCGATCCAGAACAACGACGTTCTGTTCGCAGGCGAGTACGCCAAGACGTTGACGTTCTCACTGTCGACGACGACGCCGTAACAAGGGCCCAGGGATCTGCCGGCGGCCTTCGGGTCGCCGGCAGCCCTCCCTGCTACGTTCACGTTTTGTGACCGCGCTCGCCCGCCTCGCGGCGATCACGGCCAGCCGCGGCTCCCGCTGGGCGGTGATCGGGCTCTGGCTCGTGCTCGCCGTCGCCTTCGCACCGCTCCAAGGCCCGCTCCAGGAGGAGGCCGCCGACGAGAGCGAGACGTTCCAGGTGCGAGGATCGGAATCGCTCGAGGCCAAGCACCTCATCGACGCGCGCTTCCGGCGCGGCAGCGAGATGGCCGCGGTGATCGCGTACCGGCGCGACAGCGGCATCGAATCTCGCGACCGTGAGCGAATCCTGGCGGACGCCCGTGCGATCTGCCAGTCGGCCAAGCTCCCGAGCCTGAACCTGGTGGGCACGCCGTACGGGCTCGGCTGCGGCACCGACGACCCCCTCGACCTCAGTCCCGGGCCCGGGCTGCTCATTTCCTCCGACAACACAGTCGTGCTCGCCTCGGCATTGATGACCGACGACAGCACCCAGACCGCCGAGTCCGCGGTGGCCGCGATCCGCGACATCGTGCCGCCGCCGGAGGGCGACGCGGGCGGGCTGCGGGCGTACGTCACGGGCGAGGCCGGCTTCGAGGCCGACCGCAGCGCCGCCGTCAAGGGCATCGACGAGACGCTGCTGCTCGTCACGTGCGCCGTGTTGGTCCTCCTACTGCTCGCGATCTACCGCTCGCCGCTGGTGGCGGTGGTCCCGATCTTCGTGGTCGGCGTCGCCTACGTGGTCGCCGGGGGCCTGACGTACATGCTCGTCGCGGCCGGCGTGACCGAGGTGAGCGGGCAGACCACAGCGATCCTGATCGTGCTGATGTTCGGCGCGGGTACGGACTACTGCCTGCTGATCGTGGCCCGCTTCCGCGACGAGCTGCGCCGAACCGAGGATGTCGGTGAGGCGATGGTGCGTGCGACCGAGCGCACCGGCCCCGCGATCCTGTCCGCCGGCGCGATCGTCGTCGTCGCGATGCTCGTCCTGACGGTCGCCGACTTCAACGCGACACGCGAGATGGGGCCGATCCTGGCGCTCGGCATTGTGGTGATGGTGGTGGCGGGGCTGACGCTGCTGCCCGCGATCCTGGCCACGCTGGGGCGGCGCTCGTTCTGGCCCTCGATCCCGCGCGTCGAACCTGAGGCGGAGCCGGTCGGGACGCTGTGGCGCCGGGTCGGACATCTGGTCGCGTCGCGTCCGGCGGCCACCGCGGCGGGCGTGACCGCGATCCTGGTCGTCGGCGCCCTCGGCTACGCCGGAGGGCGCGAGCCGCTGCCGTTCTCGGAGGCGTTCCGAGAGGCGCCGGACTCCGTGCTCGGCGAGCAGGTCATCAGCGACCGCTTCATCCCCGGGCGGGCGGCGCCGCTGAGCATCGTGACCGACGGCGGGTCCGCGGAGCCGGTCACGACCGCGCTCACGACCGGGCTTGCCACGCCCATCCAGGAGATGTACGCGATGGCCGCGTCGACGCAGCCCGGCCTCACGCTCTCGGAGGCGTACCTGAAGTACGAGCCGTTCTCGGATCAGGCGACGGACACGATCCCGGGCCTGCGGCGCGCGGCGCGCGCGGCGGCGGGATCGAATCAGGTGCTGATCGGCGGTGAGGTCGCCGAGGCGTATGACACGCGCGAGGCGCTCAAGCGCGACACGTGGCTGATCGTGCCGATCGGGCTCGGCCTCATCCTGCTGATCCTGATCGTGCTGTTACGGGCGATCGTGATGCCGCTGTACGTGATCGGCACCGTGATCTTGTCGTTCGCCTTCGCGTTGGGCGTCAGCTCGTGGATCTTCACGCACGTGATGGACCAGCCCGGCAGCGACCGCAACCTCGAGCAGTTCGCGTTCATCTTCCTGGTCGCGCTCGGCGTCGACTACAACGTGTTCCTGCTCGCCCGGATCCGCGAGGAGCGCGACCGCCATCCGGACACGAAGGCCGCCACGGTCGCCGCGCTCGAGCGGACCGGCGGCGTCATCACCAGCGCCGGGCTCGTGCTCGCGGCCACGTTCAGCGTGCTGATGGCGCTGCCGCTGGAGTCGCTATTCCAGGTCGGCTTCGTGGTCTCGCTCGGCCTGCTCGCCGACACGTTCCTCGTGCGCGCACTGCTCGTCCCGTCGCTCGCCGTGCTCCTCGGCGAGTACAACTGGTGGCCTAGCCGCGGACGGTGACCCGGGCGCGCTTAGAGGGCGCCGGATTGCCCGAGAGGTCGCGCGCGGAGACCTGGACGCTGTAGCGGCCGGCGCGGACGCTGCGCACGATCACCGTGTTGGCTCCGCGACGGGCGTCGACGCTCCGCGTCTTGACCACGCGGTTGCCGCGCATGAGCTTGATCGTCACGCGGCCCGCCTCGGACAGCCGGAAGCGCACGCGGGCGCCGCGCGTCACGCGTGAAACCCGCACCGCGCTCAACGCTGGCGCCGTCTCGTCGAGCACCTCGAGCGTCGTCGGCGCCGGCGAGTCGTTCGGCAACGGCTGTTCGCTCAGCGGCGGCGGCGGGGGAGGGGGAGGGTTGCCGACGCGAACGACCCCACGCATCGGCTGCGCGTGCAGCTCGCAGAAGAACTCGTAGATCCCGACCGTATCGAACGTGTACGACACGGCGGGACCGCCCACGGCCGGGCTGCTCGGGACGGTGAAGTTCACGCCCTTGACGTTGTGAAAGAGCTTGGTGCCCGCGAAGGTCCACGTGACCTTCTCGCCGACCTGGATGTCGACGACGTTCGGGGTCCAGCGGTTGTCGCTGCCATCTGACGCGGTGCCGTCGACGGCCTGGACGGACTGGTCGGCCGCGAGCGCGGCGGACGGGAACGCGAGCAAGACGAAGGCTGCCGCGGCGGCGATCCGGCGTTTCACTTGACCACCTCGATCTGCAGCATCATTGCCTTGTCCGCGTGCTCGAGTGCATGGCAGTGGAAGACGTACTTGCCGGCGTACGGCGCGAACCAGGCGAGCACCGACACCGTCTCGTCCGGCATCACGCCGACCGTGTCCTTCCAGCCGAGCCGGTCGGCGAGGTCGACCGGCCGGCTCGTGCGCTCGAGCATCCGGAACAGGAAGCCATGGATGTGCATCGGGTGCACGCGATTGGAGCGGTTGACGAACGTCCAGATCTCGGTGCTGCCGAGGCGCGGCCGCGCATCGATCCGGGTCGGATCGAACGTCTTGCCGTTGATCTGCCAGGCCGCCGCTCCGAGCCCGAGCTCCCAGCGCCGGCGGGCGTTGGCGGCGGGGATCGGCTCGGAGTCGCGCAGCCGGCGCGGGAGGCTGAAAGTCCTCGCTCGGGCCGCCGCCGACGACGTCGAAGCGCATGATCGATGCCGTGCCGCCGGTGCCCTCCTCGTTGGAGAGCACGATCTGCTCGCCGGGCGCGTACTGCGAGAAGTCGATCACGAGCTCGATCCGCTCGGCCGGGTGGAACGGGATCCGCGTGCGGGGGACGGGACGCTGGAGCAGGCCGCCGTCGCCGGCGATCTGCGTCATCGCGCGCCCCTTGCCGAGCTTGAGCGTGTACGAGCGCGCGTTGGACGCGTTCAGGAAGCGCAGGCGGTACTTGCGCCGCTGCACCCGCATGCGCGGGGAGATCACGCCGTTGGCGAGGATGGTGTCGCCGCGGAAGCCGACGTCCACATTCTCGGCGTATCTGAACGAGCCGTCGCGGTTGAACGCGTGGTCGCCGATCACGATCGGCACGTCGTACTCGCCCTGCGGAAGGCCGAGTTCGGTCTCGAGGTCGTCCTCGAGCACGTACATCGCGTTCAACCCGTAGTAGAGGGTCTTCGACGTGCGCCCGTGCGCATGGTCGTGGTACCAGAGCGTCGCCGCGTCCTGCTGGTTCGGATACACGTAGTCGAACGAGCCGCCCGCGGCGATGACGTCCATCGGGTGCCCGTCGGACTCCGCGGGCACGTACCCGCCGTGCAGATGCACGTTGGATTCGAAGGGCAGCGTGTTGCGTTGGCGGACGACGATCTTGCGGCCCTTGCGGGCGCGGATCGTCGGCCCGGGATAGATGCCCTCGTAGCCGTAGATCGGCGTCTGGAAGCCGGGCAGGATCTCGGCCATACCCTCGCGGATCGCGATCTCGTAGTTGTCCTGGGTGCGGGTGCTGTTGACCGGCAGCAGCGTCGGGACGATCGGCAGGTCGCGCTGGAAGGGCTCGAACGGCGAGCGGGCCTGGGTGCGCAGCGCCGCCGACGTCACCTCGGTGCTGGTGCGGCGGAGCGCACTGGGCGAGGCGATGGTGCACAGCAGCGCGAGCGAGCTGAAGCCGTTGCGCAGCGCGTCACGACGCGTCCACGCGTCCGCCGGCGGCCGCCACGCGCTCATCGCGAGCTCCGCAGGCGGACGTTCCTGCCGGCGGCAGTCGCCTTGTTGCCCATCGCGTCGGTGACGCGCAGCGCCACCGTGTAGGTCCCGCGCGTGAAGCGTCTACTGCGGAGCTTCACCGTGCGCGTGCCCGCGGGGGACTGCACGGTGGTCGAAGCGAGCGTGGTCTTCGACCCGCGCCGGGTCGCCGTGATGGTGACGGTGGCGGGCTCGGAAAGCCAGTAGCGGACGTCGAGTTCACGCGCGCGTGCACGGAGGCGCATCGTCTGGACCTTGGGCGCGACGGTGTCCTTGGCCCCGTGACCCGGTGCCGGCGTCTGCGTGTGGTTGTCGGTCGCGGTCGAGGCCTGCACCGTTGCGGTCGGCGTCGGTGAGGCGGTGGATGTCGGCGTCGGCGTCGGCGTCGCGGTCGGGGTGGGCGTCTCGACCGGGTCGCCCTCAACCGTGATCGTGCCCTCCATCGCCGGAGTGTGCGCCTGACAGACGAACTTGTACGTCCCGGCCACGCCGAACGTGTACGAGTACGTCCCGGACGTCTTGAAGTCGCTCTTGTACCGCTCCTGGCCGAACGGCCGGTCGCCGTCAGCAGCGTTGTGCCCCAGGCCCGTCCCGCCGGCGAAGTCCCACGTCACGGTGTCGCCGGTCTGGATCGTCACCGCCGGCTTCGCTCCGCAGGGCGGATTACCGGACTGCAGCGTGAAGCACTGCCCGCCGTTCTCGGAGATGTAGATCGTGGTCGACTGCTTGGCGCCGGCCACGCCGGCGCCTGCGACCACGGCCGCGGTGACCAAGAGCGTCAACGCGGGCGCGAGGGCGCGGCGTCGTTTGCTCGTCGTGCTCGTGTCTCGTGCGTCCACAGCTCTCTCCCCCAACGACTTCCGCCGATGCGGCGTAAAAAGTATCAGTCCAAAACCTGAAGATCAACCGACGACTCGACGAAAGTCACGTGGGAAACTCTCATAAGATCGTTGCCACCGCGTCCACCTGCTGGTACTTTCGATAACCGTGAGGATGAGGTGGCTGATCGCTGTCGGTGTGGTTGTGGTGCTCGCGGCCGCGGGCGTCGCGATCGCGTCGATGGGCGGCGAAGAAGAAAAGAAACCGAAGAAGGGCGCCGATCTGACGGCGATCCGCTGTCCTCTCGAAGAAGCCGGCCAGACGGCTGACGGAGAGACACGGTATCGGCCGGCCGGGAATTCGTTCGATACGAAAGTACTGATCGGCAAGCAGCTCTCGGACGCGAAGGCCGAGGCGGCCAAGCACGGGTGCAACATCGTCGTCTCGATCGAGGATGGCGTCGGTCTGCCCGTGCCGATCGAGGTCGACCCCACGCGGATCTACGTCTACACCGAGAACAACGCCGTGACGACCATCGAGGGCGTCGGCGGCGGCCTGTGACGCCAGATCTCGTCGTAAGGATAGGCGGGTTCGGCGGCTGCACGGATACGGTTCCGGTCGCGACGGTCCGGTAACACGTGTAACCAGACTTGTGCGTGATTCTCATGCAAAAGCGCTTGACACGCTGGAGCAAAGAACCTAGCTTTCACTTTGTAGTCCGGTCGCACCAGGTTCGGACGTTTAGACGGCAATAGGCCAGAAGATTTCCGGGGAGAGAGACGGAACGAACCCCGGGGGAGGAGTGGTTACGGATGGTCATCCGGGGTTTCTTCGGCGCGCCCGCGCGCGTCGCGTTGCTGTTCTGCATCATTGCCGCGTGGCTGCTGGCCACCGTGCTCGCTCCAGCTGCGCACGCGCAGGCCGGGAGTAAGCGGATCCTCCTCTACACCGGCACCACCGGCTTCCGTCATACCGACGCCATCAACAATGGTCGTCCGGTCGTTCAAGCCGCCATCGAGGCAGCCGGCTACACCGTCGACTGGGAGGACTGCACGAACAACGGCGGCGGTGCCTCCAACTGCGACAACGCCGACAAGAACCCGCGGATCTTCACGGACACGAACCTCGCGCGCTACGACGCGATCGTGCTCCTGAACTCCTCGGCCGGCCCGCCGGGCCCGCTGTGGAGCGACGCGCAGAAGGCCTCGATCATCAAGTACATCCAGAACGGCGGCGGCATCGCCGGCGTCCATAACGCGACCGACATGGGCACCACCGCCGAGACCTGGAACTGGTGGGACGGCAACAACGGCAACTCGGTCGTCGGCGCCACGATGGCCGGCCATGCCGCGACGAGCCTCACGAACGTCGCGCAGGTGCAGGTCGCCGACCACAACCACCTCGCCACCCGCGACGTCCCGGACACCTACGGGATGGGTGACGAGCACTACAACTTCCGCCGCAACGTCCGCGGCACGCACCACGTGCTGGCGACGCTCGACGAGCGCGCGTACACGCCGGGCGGCAACGCCATGGGCCAGGACCATCCGGTCACGTGGTGCAAGCTCTACGACGGCGACAACATCAACGACAACACCGGCACGCCGAAGAACTACAGCGACGGCCGCACGTGGGTGACCTCGATGGGTCACTTCGGCCAGTCCTACACCGAGAACCCCGGCAACAACAACCTCGTCAAGACGATCGTCGGCGGCGTCCGCTGGGTCGCTGGTGAGGGACGCAAGTCGGACTGCTCGGGCACGGTCTGGTCGGCGTTCTCGCGCGAAGTCGTCGTCGCCGACGCCAACAACCCGATCGGCATCGACGTCGCGAAGGACGGCAAGGTCTACTGGTCGGAGATCGGCAACCCGATCAGCCTGACCTCGACGGGCTACGTGAAGATGTACGACCCGACGGGTTCGGCCGGCAACAAGACCACGGTCATCACGATCCCGACGCGCGCGGACCACGGCAACTCCGAGGACGGCGTGCTCGGCATGTCGCTGCAGCCCGGCTTCGACCTCGCGGATCCGACCAAGCGCAACATCTACGTCTACTACTCGCCGCGCAACGACGCGTGGCCGTCGTCCGGCAACGTCCAGGTCGTCGGCTACAACCAGATCAGCCGCTGGACGCTCAACGCGGCTGGCACCGAGGCCGTCGCCGGCTCCGAGCGCGTGATCCTGCGCGTCCCCAAGGCGAAGATCAACGGTTCGCCCCCGAACTTCCCGGGCAGCACCACCACCGATTCCGGCCCCGGCCACGTGGGCGGCGCCGGTCTCGACTTCGACTCCGCCGGCAACCTCTACCTCGGCGTCGGCGACGACGTGTCCCCGAACGCGGGCGGCCACAACGGCTACCCGCCGATGGACTTCCGCGCCGTGGAACGCTGGGACGCTCGCAAGACGTCGGCGAACTCCGCCGACCTGCGCGGCAAGGTCGTCCGCATCACGCCGCTGCAAGGCGACATCCCGTCCGATGCGACGCCGGGTGTCGGATCGACGTACACGGTCCCGGCCGGCAACCTGTTCGCCCCGGGTGTGCCGAAGACCCGTCCCGAGATCTACGCGATGGGCTTCCGGCAGCCGTTCACGCTGCACACCGACCCGAAGAACCCGGGCATCGTGGGCGTCGGTGAGTACTGCCACGACAACTCGGCGAATCAGGCGAACCGCGCCCCGGCCGGTACCTGCGAGTGGAACCTGATCGGCGCGCCGGGCAACTTCGGCTGGCCGTTCTGCGTCGGCAACAACTCGACCGCCAACACGACGTTCCGCTGGAACTACGCGACGAACGCGACCGGGCCGCAGTACGACTGCTCGCTCGGCTCGATGCCGTCGGACATCCGTTACGCCCCGTCCGGCCAGACGGCCGTCGAGCCGACCAATGACGGTCTCGACGCCCTGCCCGGGCCGGCCGTCCCGGCGACGGTCTGGAAGAAGTACACCACCGACGGCGGCCCGACGGCCGCCGACGGCTTCGGCGACCTCAGCGCGGGCGGCATGCAGCCGATGGCCGGCCCGATCTACCGCTACGACGAGGCCACCGCCAGCCAGGGCGCCTTCCCGCGCTACTACGACGGCTCCTGGATCATCAACAACCGCGGCGCAGACAACGGCTTCTGGAAGGAAGTCCACATGCGCAAGGACAACAACCAGATGCTGCGCGTCAGCGACTGGTTGCCCTACAACTCCGGCGCGACGTCGGCCGCGCAGAACTCAAGCCTCGTGATCGGCTCGCAGTTCGGTCCTGACGGCGCCCTGTACCTGTCGCGCTTCTCGGTCGGCTGCTGCCGCTCGAACACGAGCGCGGCGAACCAGAACCAGATCGTCAAGATCAGCTTCAACGTCCAGGACGAATGCATCACGGACGCCAACGCGCCGACCGCCTCGCACGAGGTGACCGGCCAGGCCTACCCGGACACGCCGAACACCTACGTCAACACCGCGCGCCTGCGGCTCGCGGCGACCGACTCCGGCTGCGCCGGCGTCAAGAACATCGAGTACCGCGTCAACGGCGAGACCGACTGGCACGAGTACTCGAACGAGCTCACCTACAACACCGCGGGCACGTACAACGTCGAGTACCGCGCGACGGACCGCAAGGACAACGTGGCCGCGGTCAAGACCGCGACGTTCACGGTCCTGCAGATCAACGACACGACCGCGCCGACGACCAACGCGACCGCGGCCGGCGGCAAGGACCAGCGCGACTTCTTCATCGGCTCCGCGACGGTCACCGTCACGGCGACCGATGACGAGTTCGGCTCCGGCGTGCACTCGATCGAGTACCGCGTCAATGGCGGTGCCTGGAACGCGTACACCGCTCCTGTGGCGTTCAACGCTCCGGGCAACTACGCCGTCGACTACCGCGCGACCGACAAGGTCCAGAACACGTCGGCCGTCAAGACGCTGAGCTTCCGCATCCTCTCGGGCGCGGGCTGCACGGCGGCACGGTCGGACGAGTTCAGCGGCACCACGCTCGGCTCGCAGTGGTTCAAGCACACCACCACCCCGGACAGCGCGCTGTCGCTCGCCGACGGCAAGCTGCGGCTGCTGACCTCCGACTGGGAGATCGACGGCAACAACGCCACGCAGTCGATCGGCCCGGTGAACTTCGTCGGCCAGGACCTGCCGTCGCTCGGCACGAGCTGGGAGGTCGAGACGCAGTTCACGGTCAAGTTCAACGGCGGCTGGCAGAACGCCGGCCTGGCCGTGTGGCAGGGAGACGGGAACTTCTTCCGCACCTCCATCACCCACAGCCTGACCGCCGGCAACCTCTACACCGAGCAGTCCAAGGACAACCCGGGCGGCACCGGCGGCCGAGGGTCGCGCGTTCAGTCCGGCAACAACATCACGATCGTGCCGAACTCCTCGGAGCCGGTCACGATCCGGATGCGGATGGCGCGCGTCAACGCGGCCGAGACCGTCACGGCGCAGTACCGGATCATCGCCCCGGCCAGCGCAGTGTCGGCCGACTGGGTGAACTTCGGCGCCAACGCGGGCTGGACCAGCGGTGGCGGCCTGGCGCTGAACACGAACCCGCGACGTGACGCGGCGGGCTCGCGGATCGGCGTCCTCGCCATGTCCAACTTCCCGGGTCAGACCGGCACCTACGCCTACCAGGGGACTCCGGGCACCGTCGACATCGACTACTTCCGGGTCACCCCGGATCCGCAGACCTGCGAGACCGACGCCCCGACCACGACGGCGACGCTCGACCCGGCCGCTCCGGCGACCGGCGACACGTACAACCGCTCGGTCAAGGTCAACCTGTCCGCCACTGACGCCGGCACCAACGCCGCCGGCGTCGAGTACACCGAGTACCGCGTCACCACCAACGGTGTCGTCGGCGACTGGACCAAGAAGGACAACACGGCCGGCACCAGCCCGTTCGCGAACGAGCTGACCGTCTCGAGCAGCGGCACGCACCTCGTCGAGTTCCGCTCCGGCGACAAGGCGGCCAACACCGAGGCGATCAAGTCGGTGACGTTCAAGGTGCAGCTGCCGGTCTGCGACCGCTCGGACGAGTTCGACGGCAACGACCTGCTGCCGCGCTGGCAGCGTCACACCCGCAACGGCGGCACGCCCACCACGGGCGCGCTGGCGCCGACGCTGACCGGCACCGGCCAGCTGAGGCTGCCGACGAACGATCTCGAGATCGACGCGGCGGCCGCGACGTCGGTCGGTCCGATCAACTTCATCCACCAGGATCTCGCCCAGCTGGGCAACGACTGGCAGGTGGAGACGCAGTTCACCGCCACGTACTTCGGCGGTTGGCAGAACATCGGCCTGGCCGTGTGGCAGGCGGACGGCAACTTCTTCCGCTCCACGCTGACCCACAGCCTCAGCACGTCGGCGATCTACCTCGAGTCGTCCAAGGACGCCCCGGGCGGGACGAACGGCGAGGGCACCCGCACGGGTGGCTCGAGCCGCAACATCCTGGCCACGAACACCGGTCCGGTGACGATCAAGATGCGCTACACGCGCGTCCCGACGAGCGACATCGTCGCGGCCGAGTACCAGATCCTGGCACCGGCCTCCGCGGCGACGACCGGCTGGACGGCATTCCCGACCGTCAACGGGAACCTGAACCTCAACACGAACCCGCGCCGCGACTCGGCGGGCTCGCGGATCGGCCTGATCGCACAGGACAACTGGCCCGCGGGCGGGACGTTCCCGTCCAACGGCACCCCGGCGATCGCGATGGTCGACTACTTCCGGGTCACCCCGGACGTCTGCCCGCCGGAGGCCGACACGGTTGCGCCGACGACCAGCCACACGCTGGCGCCGGCGACCCCGAACGGCCAGGGCGGCTACTGGACCTCGCCGGTCAACGTCACGCTGACGGGTACCGACAACGCCGGCGGCGCGGGCATCGACAAGACCGAGTACCGGGTCGACGGTGGCGCGTTCACGACGTACACCGCCCCGATCGCCGTGGCGACGGATGGAAATCACTCTGTCGAATATCGCTCGGTCGACAAGAACGGCAACGTCGAGGCGACGAAGTCGGTCGCGCTCAAGCTCGACACGACTGCTCCGAGCAGCGCCGCGCTGCTCAACCCGGGCACCCCGGGTCCGGGCGGCACGTACGACGGTCCGGTCGAGCTCGGCTTGACCGGGACCGACACCACCTCCGGCGTCGCCAAGCTCGAGTACCAGGTGAACACGGTCGGCGCCTTCAAGGCGTTCGGCGTGCGCAGCCTGGCCGCGAACACGGCGCTCGAGTGGGTCACCTACGACCCGGCCAACAAGCCGGTGTTCTCGGCTCCGGGTCAGTACTCGATCGACTACCGCGCCACGGATGCCGCCGGCAACGTGGAGACGGCCAAGTCGGTCGCGTTCTCGATCCGCGCCGTCAACACCGATCACGACGCGCCGGTCACGACCGCCACGCTCGACCCGGCGCAGCCGGGCGCGGGCAAGACGTACGCGACCGCGGTCAACGTCAACCTCTCGGCGCTGGACCCGGCCCCGGCCGGCCCGGCTCCGAAGACGGTCAACACGAACGCCTTCGGCAACTCGTGGGATCCGAGCGCGCTGAACGTCACGTCGGGTGACACCGTCCGCTGGAACTTCCCGGCGAGCGAGGGTCAGCCGCACGACGTGTGGGTCTACGGCCCCGGCAAGAACCCGGATCCGGCCGGCACCGACCTCGAGCAGGTCACCAGCGGCATCGTGTTCCCGGGTGGGGCTTCGGTGACCAAGACGCTGGCGCAGACCGGCACGTGGACGTTCCTCTGCCGCCTGCACTCGTCCTACAGCGCGGGTGCGTGGTCCGGCATGGTCGGTACGGCCGTCGTGGCCGCCGGCCAGACGACCAACCCGGCCTCGGGCGTCGACTACACCGAGTACCGCGTCAAGACCGGCGACGCCCAGGGCGACTGGGTGCGCAAGGCCAACACCGGCGGCGCGAGCCCGTTCGCGTCGACCTTCCAGATCACGGCCGAGGGCTCGCATGTCGTCGAGTACCGCTCGGTCGACAAGGCCGGGAACGCCGAGACGGCGAAGTCGGTCGCGTTCAGCATCGACATGCCGGATCCGGGCTTCCCGATCATCCAGGCGTTCGCCGACCCGTCCTCGGGTGCCGCGCCGCTGCTGGTCCGCTTCACGGCGACCGGCTTCGATCCGGACGGCGGCGCGCTCTCCTACAAGTGGGAGTTCGCTGACGGCACGGCCCTTGGCCGCGCCGTGACCCGGACGTACACCACGCCCGGCACGTACACCGCGAAGGTCACCGCGACCGACGACGAGGGCAAGACGTCCTCGAAGGACGTCCAGGTGGTCGTCACCAGCCCGAACGTCGTCCCGCCCACGGTGGACGCGACGTCCGACGTGACGCGCGGCCCGGCGCCGCTGAAGGCGCAGTTCACCGCGGCCGGCAACGACCCGGACGGGCCGGAGAGCGGCCTGCTGTACACGTGGGACTTCGGTGACGGCGGCACGTCGCTGGCGCAGAACCCGGCCCACACGTACAACGCTCCGGGCACCTACACCGCCAAGGTGACGGTGGCCGAGGAGTCCGGCGCGACCGCGACCGACACGGTCGAGATCGTCGTCACCAACCCGGTGGGCAACCGTCCGCCGATCGTCGAGGTGGGTGCGTTGCCGCTGTCGGGCAACGCCCCGCTGGACGTCCAGCTCACCGCTCAGGGCACCGATCCCGACAACGACGAGCTCACGTACACGTGGGACTTCGACGACGGGTCGGCCGCCGGGCACGGCTGGAAGGTCGACCACACCTACACGCACGGCGGCACGTACACCGCGACGGTGACGGCGTCCGACGGGCGCGGCGGCACGGACACGGCGGAGATCCCGATCGTGGTCGGCAACCCGCCCGGCAACCAGGCGCCGACGGTCACCGCTGCGGCCGACCCGAAGACGGGCACCGCCCCGCTGACGGTCGAGTTCAGCTCGCACGCGATCGATCCGGACGGTGACGACCTGCTGGTGACGTGGGCATACGGCGACGGCGGCCAGGGTGCCGGCGAGGCCGCCACGCACACGTACACGACGCCGGGCACCTACACGGCGACGGTGACGGCGATGGATCCGAGCGGTGCCACGGGCACGGCAACGGTCCAGGTCGTGGTCAGCGCGGCGCAGTCGTCCCAGCAGCAGTCGACGAACAACGTCACTGGCGCTGGGTCGGGCGGCGACGCCGCCGCGGCTCCGCAGCAGGCAGCGTGGTTCGGCGTCGGCAAGCCGTCCGCCACGTCGGTCGGCACGTTCTCCAAGCGCGGCCTCGCGGTGCAGGTCACCTGCACCGAGGCGATGTCGGGCACGGCGAAGCTGACCGTCTCGAGCGCGACGCGCAAGGCGCTGAAGCTCAAGTCGGCCACGCTGGCGAGCGGGACGGTGCGTTGCGCCGGCGCCGGTAGCCAGACGGTGACGCTGAAGGCCTCCACGGCCGTCAGGCGCGCACTGGCCGGGGCGAAGCGCTCCGTGAAGGTCACGCTGAGCGTGCAACTGCGGGCGGTTGGAGAGTCCGCCACGCAGAGCAAGCGCACGCTCACGCTCACGCGCCGCTAGGCGCTCCCGAGAGTTGGCGGCCGGCCCTGGTCAGGCCGGCCGCCACTCCGTGTACCCTTCGACGTCGGCAAACGCTTTCCACCTGGAGGGGCATTGACGCGCCGCGTCGGCATCATCATGAACGGGGTCACCGGCCGGATGGGGATGAACCAGCACCTCATCCGCTCGATCCTCGCGATCCGCGCTCAGGGCGGCCTGGCCTCGAACGGCGAGGTGATCTGGCCCGAGCCGCTGCTCGTCGGCCGCAGCGAGGCCAAGCTCGCCGCACTGGCTTCCGAGCACGGGCTCGAGCGCTGGACGACCGACCTCGAGGCGGCGCTCGCGGACCCGGAGTACGAGATCTACTTCGACGCGCAGCTCACGTCGGCACGGCCGCCGGCAGTCGAGGCCGCGATCGCAGCGGGCAAGCACGTCTACTGCGAGAAGCCGGTCACGCCCGACGTCGAGAGCGCGCTGGCACTGGCGCGGGCGGCGCGCGACGCGGGCGTGAAGGTCGGCGTCGTGCAGGACAAGCTGTTCCTGCCCGGGCTGTTGAAGCTCCAGCGGCTCGTCGAGTCCGGCTTCTTCGGGCGCATCATCGCCGCGCGCGGCGAGTTCGGCTATTGGGTCTACCCCGGTCCGGAGCCGAAGCCGCAGCGTCCGTCGTGGAACTACCGCTCCGAGGACGGGGGCGGCATCATCAGCGACATGTTCGCCCATTGGCGCTACGTGCTCGACAACGTCTTCGGCCCCGTGCGGTCCGTGATGGCGCTGGGGGCCACGCATATCCCGGAACGCTTCGACGAAGACGGCGAGCCCTATGAGGCGACCGCCGAGGACGCCGCGTACGCGATGTTCGACATCGAGGGCGGGGCGGTCGTCCAGCTGAACTCCTCGTGGTGCGTGCGCGTCAACCGCGACGAGCTGTTCGAGCTGCAGGTCGACGGGACGCACGGCAGCGCCGTCGCCGGCCTGCGTGAGTGCAAGGTGCAGCCGGCCGTGACGACGCCGGCGTCGATCTGGAATCCCGACCTGCCGGACCCGATCGTGCACCGCGAGGCCTGGACCGAGGTCCCGAACGACGGTCCGCTGGAGAACGGCTTCAAGCTCCAATGGGAGCACTTCCTGCGCCACGTGGTCGATGACGAGCCGTTCCCGTGGGACTTCCTGGAGGGCGCGCGCGGGGTGCAGCTGTCCCAGCTCGGCGAGCAGTCGTGGCGCGAGCGGCGGTGGGTCGACGTGCCGGAGCTGACGCTGTGAGCGCGCTCACGCTGCCGCGGGCCGGCGGACGGCTGGAGCCGTACGAGCCGACGCAGCGCGAAGCGCCCGCGCCGACTGGCGCCGAGCCGCGCTCGCGCGTGTGCTTCGCGGCCGCGCACGTCGTGGCCGATCCGCTGGCGGGCGGCGATCCGACCGGCCCGGCGCGGCTGGACTGGGAAGCGACGCTCGCGTTCCGGCGCCACCTGTGGTCGCACGGGCTGCGCGTGGCCGAGGCGATGGACACCGCGCAGCGCGGGATGGGGCTGGACTGGGCGGCGACGCAGGAGTTGATCCGGCGCTCGGTGGCCGAGGCCAAGGCGGTCGGCGGGCAGCTCGCGTGTGGGGCCGGGACCGACCAGATCGTGTCCGGCACGCTCGACGAGGTGCGCCGTGCCTACGAGGAGCAGCTCGCGTTCGTCGAGGGCGAGGGCGCGCCCGCGATCCTGATGGCGAGCCGCGCGCTCGCGGCCGCGGCCTCCGGCCCCGACGACTACCGGTCGGTGTACGGGTCGCTGCTCTCGGAAGCGAGTTCGCCCGTGATCCTGCACTGGCTCGGCGACATGTTCGATCCGCTGCTCGAGGGTTACTGGGGGTCGCCAGATCTCGACGCCGCGGCGGACGTGGTGATCGACATCATCGAGGCGAACGCCTCCAAGGTCGACGGGATCAAGGTGTCCCTGCTCGACGCGTCGCGCGAAGTGGCGCTGCGCCGGCGGCTGCCCGAGGGCGTGCGGATGTACACCGGCGACGACTTCAACTACCCGGAGCTGATCCGCAGCGGCTCCGACGCGCTGCTCGGGATCTTCGACGCAATCGCGCCGATCGCGGCGGCCGCGATGCACGCGCTGGACGACGATGATCTCGATGCGTACGAGGCGCTGTTCGCGCCGACCGTTCCGCTGTCGCGGCACATCTTCGCCGCGCCCACGCCGTACTACAAGACGGGCGTGGTGTTCCTCGCGTTTCTCAACGGCCACCAGGACCATTTCCGGATGGTCGGCGGCTTGGAGAGCGGCCGCTCCGTCCTGCATCTCTCGGAGCTGTTCGTGCTCGCCGACCAGGCCGGGCTCCTGCGCGATCCCGAGCTCGCCAGCGAGCGCATGCGGCACGTGCTGGCGCTGGCGGGCGTCGCGTGAATCGCCTGAGCCTGAACTCGATGACCGCCGACTACTGGCCGCTGGCCGACGTCATCGACGCGTGCGCCGAGCACGGCGTCGAGTGGGTCGGGCCGTGGCGGCACAAGCTGGAGGACGTCGAGGACGCGCGGCGGCGGATCGATGCCGCGGGGCTGAGGGTCTCGAGCCTGTGCCGCGGCGGGTTCTTCGCGGCCGACAACGCCGACGAGGACAACCGCCTCGCGGTTGAGCAGGCGGCGGCGCTCGGCACCGATGTCCTCGTGCTCGTCTGCGGTCCGCCCCGGACCCGCGACCTGGCGGCGGCGCGGGCGACCATCGAAGCCGGGATCGAACGGCTGCTGCCGCACGCGCGTGAGCACGGCGTCCGGCTCGGGATCGAGCCGCTGCATCCGATGATGATCAGCGAGCGCTCGGCGATCGTGACACTCGGCGAAGCGCTCGACATCGCCGAGCGGATCGGCGACGACCACGTCGGGGTCGTGATCGACGTCTACCACACGTTCTGGGACCCGCGGATCGACGAGCAGATCGCGCGCGCGGCGGGCCGGATCCTCGGCTTCCACGTCAACGACTGGCTGCCCGCCACGCAGCACACGCTGCTGGAGCGCGGGATGATGGGTGACGGGATCATCGAGCTCCGCAGACTGCGCTCACTGGTCGACGCGGCGGGCTACCAGGGGCCGATCGAGGTCGAGATCCTCAACCCGGCGATCTGGGAGCTGTCACGGGAGGAGCTGATGCGGACGATGATCGACCGGTTCGAGGAATGCGTCGTCTAGGTCCGCCGCGCGGTAGTGGCTCGTGGGGCGAGCCGGTGCGGCAGCACGACCCGGCGCTGCGCGCCGCCGGCCAGGATCGCGTGCGCGGCCTCGCGGCCCATCGCGTGCAGTGGTGCGGTGATCGTCGTCAGCCCGACGAACCGGGCCGGCCGCGTGTCGTCGATTCCGGCCACCGAGACCTGCTCAGGCACCTTGACGCCGGCCTCGCGCAGGCGCATCAGCACGCCGATCGCCGCCTCGTCGTTCGCGGCCACGATCGCGTCCGGGAGATTCCCGCGCGCGAGCAGGCGCTCGGCGGCGGCGACGCCGTCCTCGTAGGAGAAGCCGCCGGGCACGCGGTCACCGCCGCCCGCGCGCTCGAAGCCGGCCCGGCGCTGGGCGCTCGTGTGCAGGCTCTGCGGGCCCTCGACGAACACGACGTCCTGGTGGCCGAGCGAGCGGATGTACGTCGTGAGGTCGTACACGGCGGCCTCGTTGTCGAACACGATCGACGGCGCCTCGAAGTCTCGCTGCGCGAGCGCGACGACGACCGCGCCGCGCTCGCGGGCCTCGTTGACGGCATCGGCGAGCTCGGGCGTGTCCGGATCGCGGATCCGACCGCTGCCCGCGAACACGATCCCGGCCGCGTGGTACTCGCGGAGCTGGCGCAGGTGGCCGATCTCCGCCTCGGGGCCCTGCTCGGCGCTGCAGACCATCGTCAGGTAGCCGAGGCCGACGGCGACCTCCTCGACGCCGCGCGCGATCTCCGCGAAGTAGGGGTCGACGATGTCGGCGACGATCACGCCGATGATCCGGCTGCTGCGGGTCACGAGCGCGCGGGCCAGGGCGCTGGGCGCGTAGCCGAGCTCCTTGGCCGCGTTGAGCACCCGTTGGCGGGTCTCCTCGGACACTGGGTGCGTCGACCCGTTGAGGACGCGCGAGCAGGTCGCGATCGAGACCCCGGCGTGCCGGCTGATGTCGCTGAGCGATGCCACGGCGGTTACGTTACGGGGAGCGGAGGATGAACGATCTGGTCGTCGTAGGCGGAGGTCAGGCCGGCCTCGCCGCCGCAGCGCACGCGGCGGAGCGCGGGCTGCGCGTCGTCGTGTGCGAGAAGACGGACCGTTTCGGCGGATCGGCGGCGTTGTCGGCCGGCATCCTATGGACCGCGCCCGACGTCGCGACGATGCACGCGGTCGTGCCGGACGGCGACCCGGACCTCGGGCGGCTTCTGGTCGATGGGTTGGAGCCGGCCGTCGACCGCGTGCGTGACGCGGGCGTGCTCGTGACCGACCGCTGGTACGGGCAGATGGGCTTCGGAGTCGCGTACCGCACCGACATCCATGCGCTGCACGAGCACTGGCAGCGGGTGATCGTGTCCAACGGAGGAGAGCTGCGGGCGAACACGTCGGTGCGCTCGCTGCGGTTCACCGACGGTCGCGTGGTGGGCGCCGGGGACGTCGAAGCGCGCGCCGTGCTGCTCGCGACCGGCGGCTTCCAGGGCGACTCCGAGCTGGTCAAGCGCTTTTTGGGGTGGGATGCCGACCGGATGCCGATCCGCTCGAATCCCGGCAGCACGGGCGACGGCTTCCGGCTCGCTGCGTCGGCGGGCGCGGCGGCTTCGCGGGGGCTCGGTGGCTTCTACGGTCACCTCGTGCCGGACCCGCTGACGTCGTTCGAGCCCGAGCACTACCTGCCGCTGACCCAGTACCACTCGCGGTACTCGATCCTGGTCGACTTCCGCGGCCGCCGATTCGTCGACGAGTCGCTCGGCGACGAGGTGTCCAACCAGCTCGTGCTCCAGCTACCGGGCGCGCGCGCCGTGCTGCTGTGCGACGAGCGCGTGCGCAAAGCGCACGTGATCGGGCCGCCGTACCCGCACGGGCAGGTCATCGATCGCTTCGCGGTCGCACGGTCTTTGGGCGCGAACCTGACGTCGGCCGACACGATCGAGGGGCTGATCGCGGCGGTCGAGGAGTGGGGCGTCGATCCGGTCGGGCTCGCGCGGACTCTGGATGCGTACGTGAACGGCGGCGCCCAGGACGCGCCGTTGCCGGCCGAGCCGGTGCCGCTGGTCGAGCCGCCGTTCCATGCGGTGCAGGTGCAGCCGACCCTCACGTTCCCGCTGGGCGGCGTGCGGATCGACTCGTGGGGCCGCGTGCTCGACCGGGACGGTCTGGCGGTGCCGGGCCTGTATTGCGCCGGCGGTGACGCGGGCGGTCTGCAAGGCCCGCGCTACGTCGCCGGACTGGCGCTCGGGCTCGTGTTCGGCCCGCGCGCCGTAGATGCCGTGATGATGGACCAAGGAGGAGAGGCGAATGGACCCTGACGTCCTGATCGTCGGAGCCGGGCCGTCCGGCGCGATCGCCGCCACGCGGCTCGCGGAGGAGGGCTTGAAGGTCCTCGTGCTCGAGCAGGGCGACTGGCCCGACTATTCGAAGGCGCAGGTCACCCGCGACGACTTCCCGCTGACCGCCGGCCGCGACTGGGGGTGGGACCCGAACGTGCGCCGCGCGCCCGGCGACTACCCGATCGACGACTCGGACTCCGACATCACGGCGCTGATGTGGAACGGCGTCGGCGGCGGGACTGTCGTGTACGCGGCGCAGTGGCAGCGCAATATGCCGTCGGACTTCCGCGTGCGCACGCTCGACGGAGTCGCCGACGACTGGCCTCTCACCTACGAGGACCTCGAGCCGTACTACGTGCGAGTCGAGCGCGACCTCGGCGTCTCCGGGCTGGCGGGCGACACCGCGTTCCCGCCGGGCGAGGGCCCGCCGCTGCCGCCGGTGCCGCTCGGGCCTGCCGGGCGACGGGTCGCTCGCGCGCACAACGAGCTCGGCTGGCACTGGTGGCCGGCACCGTTGGCGATCGCGACCCGCAAGTACGGCGCGCTGAACCCGTGCGTGCAGCGCGGCACGTGCCTGCAGGCGTGCGCCGACGGCGCCAAGTGCACCGTCGATCGCACGCACTGGCCGCGGGCGATCGAGCTCGGCGTCGACCTCCGCACGCGCGCGCGTGTGAAGCGGTTGACGGTACGGCCGGACGGGCTCGTGGGCGGTGCGGAGTACATCGACGCCGACGGCGTCGAGCACGAGGTCCGCGCCGGAGTCACGATCCTGTGCGCGAACGGCATCGGGACACCGCGGCTGCTCTTACTGTCGGATCTCGCCAACTCGACGGGGCTGGTGGGCAAGCGCCTCATGATGCACCCGTTCGCGACGATCGTGGGCGTCTTCGAGGAGGACTTCCGCGCGTGGCAGGGCCCGTGGGGCCAATTCATCCACTCGCTCGAGTTCTACGAGACCGACGAGTCGCGCGGATTCGTGCGCGGCGCCAAGTGGGGCCTGCAGCCGACCGGCGGCCCGTTCTCGATGACCAGCGCGTATCCCTGGGGTGCGGAGAACGCGATCTGGGGCGAGGGCTTCCAGGACGCGGTGCGCGGGCGGCTCGGCCACTCGACGATGTGGGGCCTGATCGTCGAGGACCTGCCGGAGGAGTCCAACCGGGTCGTGCTCGATCCCGTCGGGACCGACGAGCAGGGCGTGCCCGGCGCGAAGATCGAGTACCGGCTGTCGGAGAACACGCGCCGGCTGGTCGAGTTCCACCAGGCGCGGGCGCAGGAGTCGCTGATCGCCGCCGGCGCGTACCAGACCGTGGTCGCGCCGTTCATCCGCGCGACGGGGTGGCACCTGCTGGGGACGACGATGATGGGCGAGGATCCGGCGACGTCGGTGGTCGACGCGTACGGTCGCTGCCACGACGTCCCGAACCTGTACGTGTTCGACGGCAGCGTGTGGCCGACGTCGGCGGGCATGAACCCGACGGCGACGATCGCGGCGATGGCGCTGCGGTTCGCCGACAAGTTGATCGAGGCGCGGCGCGACGTCCGGGTGGCGGCATGAACCGCGATCTGCTGGGCGCGCTCGCGGATCTGCTCATCCCGGCCGGCAGCGGGATGCCGTCCGCCTCCGAGGCGGGCGTTGCGGGCGAATATCTCGATGCCGTTCTGACGGCGCGGCCCGATCTGGCGGTCCCTTTGGAGCGGGCCTTGGAGTCGGTCGACGGGCTGGCACCGGGGGTCGCCATCGCGCAGCTGCGCGACACCGATCCCGAGGGCTGGGGGGTGCTCACGGCGGTTGTGCCGGGCGCGTATTTCCTCAATCCCGAGATCCGGGCCGCGATCGGCTATCCGGGCCTGGAAGCGCGCCCGATCGACCCGGACGCCCCGCCCGACTACCTGGAGGACGGGCTGCTCGATTCGGTCATCGCGCGAGGACCCGTCTACCGGCCCACCCCTGATTGACTCCCAGCCCTATGCCGACATTGACACCTGGACGTATCCGCCACGGCGTGGTCTTCTCCTTGAAGCACGAGGAGGGCTCCGACGCCGAAGCCGACTTCCTGCGCGCGAACGCCGCGCTCGCCGCCATTCCCGGCGTCGAGGCGTTCGAGCTCATGCGCGAGGTCAGCGCCAAGAACGACTACCGGTTCGCGCTGACGATGGAGTTCGCGGACCGCAGCGCCTACGAGGCGTACAACGAGCATCCGGCCCACGTGCAGTTCGTATCCGAGCGCTGGATGAACGAGGTCAGCGACTTCCTGGAGCTGGACTCCGAGGCGCTGTAGCTGCTCGGGGCCGCGGCGCGTGCCGCGGCCCCGTTCAGCGTTAGTCGCGCTGCGTCGCGACGCGGCGACCGACCAGGCCGCCGATCAGGAGCACCGCGCCGGCGATGCCGATGAGCCAGGCGTCGAGCCCGGTGAACGGCAGGCTCGACCGGTCGCTCGCCTGGGCGGCGACGGCCGCCTGCGGCGCCGCGTTGCTGTCGGTCGCGGCCTGGACCGCGCCGGCCGACGTCGACCCGCCCTCCTCGGCCGGAGCCGAGGTCTCGGTCGCGCCCAGGACGCCGCCGGTGTCCGCGGCCGGAGCCGGGGCCGACGCGACCGTCTCAGCGCCGGCGGTCGCCGGGGCCGGAGCCGCCGCGGCGGCCGGGACGACCGGTGCCAGTGCGGGGGCCGGAGCCGCAGCCGCAGCCGGAGCGGGAGCCGCGGGGGCGGGAGCAGCCGGAGCCGCAGCCGCCGGAGCCGGAGCAGCAGGCGCCGGGGCCGCGGGCACCGACGTGCTCGGCGCCCCCGCCGTGTCCGGCTTCACCCGCGTGCGGTCACACCAGTGATCGTCGCGCACGGTGGGCAAGCCGGCGACCCCGCCGGTCTCCTCGCCCTTGTCGCCATGCGCCTTCTCGCCGCCGTGCTTGCCGCCGTGCGACTTGCCGCCGGCGTGCTTGTCGCCGCGCGACTTGCCCGTGCCGTGCGACTTGCCGCCGGCGTGGTTGTCGCCGTGCGACTTGTCCGCGCCGTGCGACTTGCTCGCCGCCGCGCTTATCGCCATGCGACTTGTCCGCCCGTGCGGCTTGTCGCCGTGCGACTTGCCTCCGGCATGTGTCTTGCCGCCGCCGCGCCTGTGGCCGTGCGACTTCTCGGCGCCGTGCTTGCGACCGCCGTGCTTGTCGCCGTGCGACTTGTCGCCGCCGGCGACCGGAGCGGGCGCGGCCGGAGCGGCCGGCTGGCCTGCGCCGGGCGACGGCTTGGAGCCGCCCTGGTTGTGGCCGTGTGACTTCTCGCCGCCGCGGTTGCCGCGGTGCGATTTCTCACCGCCGTGCTTGCGACCGCCGTGCTTGTCGCCGTGCGACTTGCCCCCGTCGGCGGCCGGAGCCGGCGCCGCCGGCTGACCCTGCGAGGGCGCCGATCCGCCCCGCTTGTCGCCGCCGCGCGAGCGCTCGCCGCGCCCGCCGTGCGACTTCTCGCCGCCGTTCGGCTGCTGACCGCCCTGCCCGCCCGAGCTGTCGCCGCCGCGCTTTCGGTCGCCACCCTGGTGGCCCTGCTGGCCGCCGCGGTTCTCGCCGCCGCGGCCCCCTCCGTACCCTCCGCCCTGCGAACCGCCCGCGTGGCCCTGCTGGCCGCCGCGGTCGCCGTGGCCTCCACCGCCCGCGAGTGCGAGCGACGGTACGGCGAGCGCGAGCGGGATACTCGCGGCCAGCATGGCGCACAATCGTGCGCCCCCCATCGGAACCTGCATTCAGCCCCCTAATGAGCAGTGGTTACTGCTCGCAGGGAACGCAGATGCAGCGCTTTTCTTGCGGTTGTTTCTCTAGAAGACGGGAGATTCGGTGTACGCGCCCCACACGTGCTGCAGCGCGTCGACCATCTCGCCCTCGGTCGCGTGCGCCCTTGCGCACTCGATCAGCGTGGGCATCAGGTTCGCTTCGGTGCCCGCGGCGTTGCGCAGCTCGGCCAGCCGCCGCTCCACCTCGGCGCCGTCGCGGCGCGCGCGCACGGCCTGCACGCGGCCGATCTGCTTGCGCTCCATCTCGGGGTCGATGCGATGGATCGGCGTCTCGCCGTCGTCACCCTCGGTGTAGCGGTTGACGCCGACCACGACCTGGTCGTGATCGTCGATCTTCTGCTGCAGCTCGAACGCGGCGTCGGCGATCTCGCGCTGCGGGTAGTTGCGCTTGACCGCATCCACCATCCCGCCCAGCTCGTCGATCTTGGCGAAGTAGGCGTAGGCCTGCTCCTCCATGCGGTCGGTCAGCGCCTCGACGAAGTAGCTGCCGCCGAGCGGGTCGGTGGTGTTCGTCACGCCGGTCTCGTGGGCGATGATCTGCTGCGTGCGCAGCGCGATCCGGACGGCGTCCTCGGTCGGGAGCGCGAGCGCCTCGTCGTAGGAGTTCGTGTGCAGCGACTGGGTGCCGCCGAGCACGCCGGCGAGCGCCTCGATCGCGGTCCGCACGATGTTGTTGAGCGGCTGCTGGGCCGTCAGCGACACGCCGGCGGTCTGCGTGTGGAAGCGCATCAGCCACGAGCGCGGGTTCTTCGCCCCGTAGGTCTCCTTCATCTCGCGTGCCCAGATCCGGCGCGCGGCGCGGTACTTCGCGATCTCCTCGAAGAAGTCGATCTGCGCGTTGAAGAAGAACGAGAGGCGAGGCGCGAAGTCGTCGATGTCGATCCCGCGCGCCATCTGCTGCTCGACGTAGGTGAGGCCGTCCTTGAGCGTGAACGCGAGCTCCTGCGCGGCGGTCGCCCCGGCCTCGCGGATGTGGTAACCGGAGATCGACACCGGGTGCCAGCGCGGCATGTTGCGCGTGCACCACTCCATCATGTCGCCGAGCAGGCGCATTGCCGGGTCGACCGGGAAGCACCACTCCTTCTGGGCGATGTACTCCTTGAGGATGTCGGCCTGGACGGTGCCGCCGAGCTTGTCGGCCGGCACGCCGTTCTCCTCCGCCGCGACGACGTAGAAGGCCATCATCATCGCCGCCGGCGCGTTGATGGTCATCGAGACGGTGACCTCGCCGAGGTCGATGCCTTGAAAGAGGGTCTCCATGTCGTCGAGCGTGTCGATCGCGACGCCCTCGCGGCCGACCTCGCCGAGCGACCGCGGATGATCGCTGTCGTGGCCCATCAGCGACGGCATGTCGAAGGCGGTGGACAGCCCCGTCTGACCGTGGTCGAGCAGGTAGCGGAAGCGCTCGTTGGTCTCCTCGGCGGTGCCGAACCCGGCGAACTGGCGCATCGTCCACAGGCGCCCGCGGTACATCGTCGGATAGACGCCGCGGGTGAACGGAAACTCGCCTGGGTTGCCGATGTTCGCGTCGTGCTCGCGAACGTCATCCGGGCCGTAGAGCGCCTTGATCGGCTCGCCCGACAGGGTGGTGCGCTCCTGCTGGGCAGGGTCGCTGGGACGCTTGATGACGGGGGCGCTCATGAGATGCTCGGATCTTCGATAGTTGGAAGTCCACGCATCTTAGACCGAACGTGGCCGAATGCCACCCCGGCGCCGTACGGCGAGGTAAGCCGGGCGAATTGCGCGACGGTCTGAACGAGCGCCTTCGTCGTCCAGGCGGGCGCGAGCCGCACCGGCACGCCCTTCGCGTGCAGCGTCCTCGCGAGCAACGCCGTCTGCGCGAGATACACGACCGCGGCCAGTTTCGGCCGCCACGCGAGGAGCAGCGTCGCGAGCGGCCACGGCTTGAGAACGACGTGCCGGAGCTTCTCCGGATGGCGTTTCGCCAGCGGCGCCGCCGAGGTCCCGTACAGGAATCGTCGCTTGATTCGATCGCGCTCCTCGTGCAGGACGACCACGTCTGGCTCGTAGCGGAACCGCCAACCCGCCTTCTCGAGCCGCCAGATCAGATCGACGTCCTCGCCGTAGCGGAGCGCCGGGTCGAACCACGGCTCCGCGGCGCGCCGCACGATCAGCGCCGCACTCGGCAGGTAGCGCACATTGCGTCCGGGCCCGAGATCGAGCGGAGACCGCCCGCCGTCCGAAGCGCGGATGCGCGGCGCCACGGCCGCGACGCGGGGGTCGTCGAAGTGTCCGCCTAGCCGCTCGATCCAGTCCGCCGGCGGCACGCAATCGCTGTCGAGGAACGCCACGAACTCGCTCTCGACGCGGGCGATCCCGTCGTTGCGAGCGGCGGCCGGCCCGCCGGACCGCTCGCGCCTGACAACCGTGACCCCTTCGCACACCACCGGCTCCCGCGAGCCGTCGTCCACCAACATAAAGGGGCCAGGCCCCTTTAACTTCACCGCTCGGTCGCGGATGGGTATGACCACCGTGGCATCGAGCGCGCGCGGGCCGGGGCGGGGGTGGGCGAAGCCGGCGTCGACGAGGTGGTCGCCGAGGCGTCGCTGGGCCGGCGTCGCGTGTCGGCGAGCAGCGCGCGGAGCGCCGCGGGCCCGCCCTCGGCGAGCCGGATGATGCGGGTTCCACGCACGAGGGTCCGGCCGCCGCCGTACAGGCGGACGGCCGGGTCGAGCATCAGCCTCACAGCGCGAGGCCGCCGTCGAGCGGGTAGTTGCCGCCCGTCGCTCCGCGGCTTTGCGCGCTCGCGAGCCAGGCGATCAGCGCCGCGACCTCGTCGGGCTCGAGCAGGCGGCCGAGCGGCTGCTGCGCGCCGAACGCCTCGCCGGACTCAAGTCCGTAGAGCCGCGCGGTCTCGTCGAGGATCGCCGTGCGGGTGGAGCCGGGACTGACCGCGTTCGCCGTGATGCCCTTGTCGGCGAGTTCGGCGGCCAACGCGCGCACGAAGCCGACCACGCCGGCCTTCGCCGCACAGTACGCGGCGAGCATCGGGAACCCGCGTGTCGCGGCGGCCGAGGCGACCGCGATGAACCGGCCGTCGCGCGGCTCCGGCCGGCGCAGCATTACCGGCACGCACGCGCGGGCAGCGGCCATCACGCCCCCGAGCGTCACGTCGAGCACCGCGCGCTCCTGACCGCGCTCGAGTTCCCAGGCCTGGACCCCGCCTGCGATCACGCCCGCCGCGGCGACGACCGCGTCGAGTCCGCCCCAGCGTCGCTCGGCTTCCTCGGCCGCCGCGCGCACCGCCTCGATGTCGGTGGCGTCCGCCCGCACGGTCAGCACGCGCTCACTGCCCAGCGCGCGAAGCTCCTTTGCCGTCGCGAGCGGGTACGGGAGCCGCGGGTCGTCCTCCGCGCGGTCGAGCGCGACGACGTTCCAGTCGTCGGCCGTGAGCCGGCGGACCGTCGCGGCGCCGATCCCACGTGCGGCCCCGGTCACAAGCGCGACGCGTTTCCCCCGCCGGCCGTCCGGCACACCGGCGTGGCGCCGCTGGAGCCGCGTCCGCGGCGGAGACTTGACGTGCGGGCGCGTCACGCCCAGGCCTCGACAGTCGCGGCGAGGTCAGCGCGGGCCTCGGCGAGCATCGCGTGGCCCTCTTCGGCAGAGGCGCCGCGCGGGTCCCCGAGGATGCCGTTCGGGCTCACGGCGCGGACTCCCTCCTCGCGCAGTCGCGGCATCAGCTCGGCGAGCGGCGTGACGTTGCCCCGGTATCGGGAGGCGCCGACGAGCTCGGGCGCAAGCGCGAGCATGAGCGAGGTCTCGGTCCGGCCGGCGTGCGCGTCGCCGTCCCAGCGAGGCGACCAGGCGCGCACGTCACGACCCTCCGCGCGAAGCTTGCGCACGGCCGAGGTGAGCGGCTCGGCGTTGCCGCCGTGCGCGCACACGAACAGCACGCGTGCGCAGCTTGAAGAGCGGGCGAGCTCGACGAGCAGGTGCTCGAGCGCTTCCCGCCCGATCGACAACGTGCCCGGGAAGCCAGCGTGCTCGCCGCTTGAACCGTACGGCAGCGCCGGTGCGACAACCGCGTCGAGGCCTGACGCGAGCGCCGCAGCGATGATCGTGTCGGTGCCTAACGGCAGATGCGGGCCGTGCTGCTCGGTCGCGCCGAGCGGCACGACGAGCAGATCGCCGGCCACGGCGGACGAGGGCAACTCACCCAAGCCGGCGCGCGAAGCCATCCGGGATCAGGAGGTCGTCAGGGCTGAGCTCGGCCACCGACGCGTGACCGAGGCCGAGCAACGTGGAGTCGATGCCGTTGCGCAGGACGTCGAGCACGTTCTCGACGCCGGCCTGGCCGTCGGCAGCGAGGCCCCACAGGTACGGGCGGCCGACCATCACCGCGCGGGCGCCGAGGGCGAGCGCCTTCACGACGTCGCTGCCGCGCCGCACGCCGCCGTCCATCACGACCTCGGCCGAGTCGCCGACCGCGTCGGCGATCGCGCCGACCGCGCGGATCGACGCCGGCGTCCCGTCCAGATTGTTGCCGCCGTGGTTGGACACCGACAGTGCGGTGGCGCCGACGTCCTGCACCGCGCGCCGCGCATCGTCGACCCGCATCACGCCCTTGACCATGAACGGACCGTCCCACAGTCCGCGCAGCCACGCCAGGTCCTCCCAGGTCGGCGGCGGCGTCCCCATCCACTCGCCGTACGCGGCGAAGAACCCCGGCGCGCCGTCGAAGTTCGGGACCTCGAGCTTCGGTGGATGGCCCACCCTCGCCCACTGAAGCGCCCACCGAGGCCGCCGCACCACCTCCGGCGCGAGCTTCGCCATCGACTTGAAGTCGAGCTGGGCCGGGATGAACGGGCTGCCCCAGTCGCGCGAGTGCGTGAACGTCCAGTCGAGCGTGATGATGAGTCCGACGGCGCCCGCCGTGCGAGCGCGCTGCACCCGCGCCGCGATCGACTCCCGCGAGCCGGCCCAATAGAGCTGCGCGAAGGTCTTCGGATTCGCGGCGATGACATCCTCGATCGGCATGCTCGCCAGGCCGCTCAGGCCGAGTGCGGTGCCGCGTGCCGCCGCCGCGCGTGCGACCGCGACCTCGCCCTCGGGGTGCACCGCCTGCACGCCGGTCGGCGACAGCAGCACCGGGAGGTCGATCGGGACGCCCATCACCGTGGTCGAGAGGTCGCGCGAGCCGGGCGCGCCGGCGACGTGCGGCGCGAAGCCGAGCTCGGCGAACGCCGCGACGTTGTCGCGCAGCGTCTGGCCGCGTTCGGCGCCGGCCATGATCGCCTTGAAGACCGACGCGGGCAGGTTCTTCTTGGCCCGCCGCTCGGCCTCGGCGATCGATTCGAACCACATCAGACGGGTGACTCGTTACACGCTCGCGAGACCACGCGCACGCGCGAGTGATCGACCGACGGCTTCGGCCGCACGCCGCGCAGCGCCGCTTCACCGTGGCCGAACACGCACTCGGGATCGGGGCCGGCCAGCGGCAGCCCGGTGAAGAACTTCGCGGCCATGCAGCCGCCGCGGCACGCGTCGTACATGCCGCAGGACCCGCACGCGCCGGCCGCCTGCGGCTCGCGCAGCGACAGGAACAGATCCGACTCGCGCCAGACGTGCGCGAATCCCTGCTCGCGCACATTGCCGGCCAGGAACGTCTCGTGGATCGCGAACGGGCAGGCGTAGACGTCGCCGACGGGGTCGATCAGGCAGACGACTCGACCGGCGCCGCACAGGTTCAGTCCCGGCAGCGACTGCCCGTACGCGGCGAGGTGGAAGAACGAGTCGCCGGTCAGTACCTCGTCGCCATGTGCGAGCAGCCAGTCGTAGACCTCGCGCTGTTGCGCCGCGGTCGGGTGCAGCTCGTCCCACACGTCGGCGCCACGCCCCGACGGCCGCAGGCGCGTCAGCCGCAAGGTCGCGCCGAAGCGATCGGCGAGCGCCTTGAACTGATCCAGCTGCGCCGCGTTCTCGCGCGTGACGACGACGCTGAGCTTGAAGCCGGTCCCGTCGAGCAGCTCCATCGCCCGCAGCGCCGTCGCGTACGAGCCGACGCCGCGCACGCGGTCGTTGACGTCCGCCGTCGCGCCGTCCAGCGAGATCTGCACGTCGACGTAGTCGTTGCCGCGCACCCACTCCGCCCGCTCCGCGTCGATCCGCGAGCCGTTGGTCGAAAACTTCACGCCGACGTGATGGGCGGTCGCGTACTCGACCAGCTCCCAGAAGTCGCGCCGCACCGTCGGCTCGCCGCCGCCGATGTTCACGTAGAAGACCTGCATCCGCTCGAGCTCGTCGATCACCGCTCGGCACTCGGCGGTGGAAAGCTCGCGCGGGTCGCGCCGGCCCGACGACGACAGGCAATGGACGCACGCCAGGTTGCACGCGTAGGTCAGCTCCCACGTGAGGCAGATCGGCGCGTCGAGGCCGCTCTCGAACTCGTCGTTGAGCGCATTGCGCGCCTGTGACCGCCGCCGGATGAAGCTCAGGCGGCGCGTGTCGAAGTCGTAGGCCAGCGCCCCGAAGCGCTCAGGCCGCAGCGCCGTCTCGTCGCCGAGGTCTGCGGCGCGGCGGAGTTTCTCGACGTCCACGGAGCTAGTAGACGCCGCACATCCCGTCGATCGAGACGTCTTCCACAAGCAGGTCCTCCTCGACGAGATCCTCCTCGACGACCTCGGGGGCCTCCTCGACGACCTCGGGCTCAGGATCCAGCATGGTGCTCCCTTCGCGACGATGCAGTGCGTGCCGGAAGCTAACACGCCCCTGCCGGACGGCTTCACCATCGCGCTCACTGCGCGTCGGGAAGCCGACCTGCTGATCGGCGGCGAGCCGTTCACCATCGTGCGCGGCGACCCGTCGCCGCGCTGGCTGGTCATGCGCAACCTGGCGCAGCCGATCCCTCCGCCGAGCCCGGCACCGCCCGTGACGGCCGTGATCCCGGTCCGCGACCGCCCAATCGAGCGGCTACTGGAAGCCCTCGACGTCGCCGAGGTGATCGTGGTCGACGACGCGTCCGAAAGCACCGCGGTCAGGGAAGCGGCGGAACGGGCGGGAGCCCGGTACATCCGCCGCGAGACCCGCGGCGGCGCGGGCGCCGCCCGCAACGACGGGCTCGAGGCCGCGACCCACGACCTCGTCGCGCTGCTCGACTCCGACTGCATCCCGACGCCCGGCTGGCTGGACCCGCTGCTGCCGCACTTCGCCGATCCGCAACTGGACGCGATCGCACCGCGGATCGTCGCCCAGAGGGCGACCGGGATCCTCGGCCGCTACGAGGCCGCGCACTCGCCGCTCGACCGCGGCCCGCATCCGGCCCGCGTGATCCCACACGGCCGCGTCCCGTTCGTGCCGGGCGCCGCTCTCGTCACTCGCAAGCACCTGCGGTTCGACACCACCCTGCGCGGCGGCGAGGACGTCGACTTTGTCTGGCGCGCCGGCTACGTCCGCTACGAGCCCACGAGCACCGTCGCGCACGCGCACCGCACGAACGCCCGCGCCTGGCTCGCCCGGCGCGTCTACTACGGCCGCACCGCCGCCCCGCTGGCCAAGCGCCACCCCGGCCAGGCCCGCCCGCTCCACGTCTCGCCCTGGACGACGGCGGCGTGGGCGGCGCTGGCCATGAAGCGTCCGAAGACGGCGCTCGCGATCACGGCCGTCGCGGTCGGCCTGCTCGCGCGCGAAGTGCCGCCGAAGACCGCCGCCGAACTGGCCGGCCTGGGGACGCTCCGTGCCGGTCCGGTGTTCGCCGACGCGTTGCGCCGCTTCTACTGGCCGCTCGCGTTCGCCAAGCCGAAGGTGTTCGCGATGGCGGCGATCACGCACCCCCTCAAGCTCGCCGACGACATGGCGTACGGCGCCGGGGTCTGGATCGGCTGTGTACAACACCGCACGCTCGATCCGCTGCTGCCGTCCCGCGGTTGGCGGCTGGAACGCCATACTGGCGCGCCGTGGGCGCGATCGCACGGCTGGCAACGGGACGCCGCTCCAAGTGGGTCGTGATCGCGGCCTGGGTCGTGGCCGCCCTCGTCGCGTTCCCGTTCCAGTCCAAGCTCCAGACGCTCGCGTCTGACGAGAGCGGCGCGTTCGAGAGCCGCGACGCCGAGTCGACCCAGGTCGCGGAACTGATCGAGCAGCGCTTCCCCGGCGGCGCGGACACGACCACGACCGTGCTCTACACCCGCGACGGCCCGTTCACGCCGCAGGACGCCGAGCGCGTGGCCCAGGACGCCGCAAAGCTGTGCCAACGCAAGCCGGTCCGGGTGATCACAGCCGTCCAGCTCGGCTGCGGAGAGCTGCCGGAGCTCACTCCGCCGCCCTCGGCGGGCATCGGATCCGAGTCCGGTGATCTGACGACCCAGTTCACGACGATCTGGACGGGCGACGACGCGACCGAGGCCGTCGTGCGCGACGTCGCCGCCACGCGCGCGATCGTGCCCGACCCGGACGCGGAGGGCCTGCGCGCCTACGTCACCGGCGAGGCCGCCTTCGCCGCCGACCAGGCGGCTGCGCTCGAGGGGATCGACGAGACGCTGCTCGCGGTGACGCTCGTGATGATCTTGATCCTGCTGCTGGCGATCTACCGCTCGCCGGTGCTCGCGCTCCTGCCGCTGCTCGTCGTCGGCATCGCGTACCTCGTCGCCGCCGCGCGTCGTCTACGCGCTGGCGAACGCGGGCGCCTTCCGGGCCACGGGGCAGGCCACCGCGATCCTGATCGTGCTGATGTTCGGCCTCGGCACGGACTACTGCCTGCTGCTGCTCGCCCGCTACCGCGAGGAGCTCACCGACGATCCGCACGCCGCGATGACCACCGCGCTGCGCAGCACCGGGCCGGCGATCGTCTCCGCGGGCGCGATCGTCGTCGTGGTGATGCTCACGCTCGGCGTCGCCGACTACAACGCGACCCGCTGGATGGGTCCGGCCCTCGCGGTCGGCACCGTGATCACGGTGCTGGCCGGGATCACGTTGCTGCCCGCCTTGCTGGTCAGCTTCGGCGTGCGCGCTCGCCGAACCAAGAGCAAGCTGTGGCCGCGGATCGGCGCGTTCGTCAAAGCCCGCCCCGCCGCCCTCGCCGCCGCCGTGCTCGCGCTGCTGATCGCAGGCGCCCTCGGCAACCTGCGCGACAACGGCACGCTCGACTTCGCGGAGCAGTTCCGCTCCCAGCCCGAGTCGGTCGCCGGGCTGCGAGTCATGCAGGAGAAGTTCCCGCCTGGCCAGAGCGGCCCGCTCGACGTGGTGATCGATGTCGGCGACGTCATCGACGCGCTGCCGTTGATCGGCGGCGTCTACTACGGCGAGTCGATCGACGGACACCTGACCCTGATCCGGGTATTGCCCGAGGGCGACCCGTTCGACGACGACATCGCCGCCTCCATCCCGGAGCGCAGGCAGGCTGTGCGCAACGCCGTCAAGGGCGGGACCGCGCTCGTCGGTGGCCCGAGCGCCGAGATCTACGACACCAAGCAAGCACTCGCGCGCGACGCGAAGCTGATCGTCCCGCTCGCGCTCGGCCTCGTCTTCCTGATCGTGGCGGCGCTCCTGCGCTCGCTGATCGCTCCGGTCTACGTGATCGTGACCGTCCTGCTCTCGTACGCGTTCGCGCTCGGCGTCAGCTCGCTGGTCTTCAAAGACTCCGACCCCGCGATGCCGCTGTTCACGTTCCTGTTCCTGGTCGCGCTCGGCGTCGACTACAACATCTTCCTCCTGGCCCGGATCCGCGAGGAGGGCGACGTCATCAAGGGTCTGGTCAGCACCGGCGGCGTGATCACGAGCGCCGGGCTGATCCTCGCCGGCACGTTCTGCACACTGCTGGCGACCGAGCTCGAGAGCCTGTTCCAGGTCGGCTTCACGGTCGCGCTCGGCCTGCTCGTCGACACGTTCCTGATCCGGATCTTCCTCGTGCCGTCGATCGCGCTCCTTCTAGGATCAAAGGCGCGATGAGTGCGCCCTGCGTGCAGCGGTCGTCGGCGCCGGTCCCTCCGGCTTCTACGCGACCGACCAGCTCCTGAAGGCCGGCTTCGAGGTCGACCTGCTCGAGATCCTCCCGACGCCGTTTGGGCTCGTCCGCGCGGGCGTCGCGCCCGACCACCCGAAGATCAAGAGCGTCACGCGGATGTACGAGAAGACCGCGAAGCAGCCCGGCTTCCGCTTCTTCGGAGGCGTCGAGCTCGGCGCCCACGTCGGCCGCCAGGATCTGCTCGAGCGCTACCACGTGCGTGCTCTACGCCTTCGGCACCGCGGTCGACAACCGGCTCGGGATCCCCGGCGAGGACCGGCCGGGATCGCACTCGGCGACCGAGTTCGTGGCCTGGTACAACGGCCATCCCGACTACGCCGACCACGAGTTCGACCTGTCCGCCACGCGCGCGGTCGTGATCGGCAACGGCAACGTCGCCGTCGACGTCGCCCGGATGCTCGTGCTGGACCCCGACGAGGTCTCGGTCACGGACACGGCCGACCACGCCGTCGGCCCCCTGGCCGCGGCCCAGGTCCAGGACGTGATCATGCTCGGCCGCCGCGGCCCCGCGCAGGCCGCGTTCACGAACCCGGAGCTGCGCGAGCTGGGCGAGCTCACCCGCGCCGACATCATCGTCGACCCGGCCCAGATGGAGCTCGACCCCGAGAGCGCCGACTGGCTCGAGCGCGAGGGCGAGCCGACCAACAAGCGCAACGTCGACATCCTGCGCGAGTACTCCCAGCGCGAACCGCACGGTCACGCCCGCCGCGTCGAGCTGCGCTTCCTGCGCTCGCCGGTGGAGATCCTCGGCGAGGGCGAGGACGGCCCGGTGACCGGCATCCGCGTCGTCAAGAACCGGATCGAGAACGGCCGCGCCGTCCCCACCGGCGAGGAGGAGGTCATCGCCTGCGAGCTCGTGTTCCGCTCGATCGGCTATCGCGGCGTGCCGCTCGGCGGCATCCCGTTCGACGAGCAAGCGCGGGCTGATCCGCAACGAGGCCGGGCGCGTGACCGGCGACGGCGGCGAGCACGAGTGTCGGCGAGTACGTCGTCGGCTGGGTCAAGCGCGGCCCCTCCGGCGTGATCGGCACGAACAAGAAGGACGCCGCCGACACGGTCGCCAAGGTGCTTGAGGACCGCGAGGCCGGCCGTCTCAACCGTCCCGACAATGAGGCCGCCGAGGGCTGGTTCGCCGAGCGCTGCCCGGAGCTCGTCACCTGGGAGGGCTGGCGCGCCATCGACGAGCACGAGACCGAGCGCGGCGCGCCGCAGGGCCGCCCGCGCGTCAAGCTCGTGCGCACCGGCGAGATGATCGACGTCGCCTCAGGCGCGCTGCGCTAACCGCAGCGCGACGTGGCACAGCAGCCGGTCCTCGCCGCGGCTGAGATCGACGCCCGACACCTCCTCGATCCGGCGCAGCCGGTAGTAGAGGCTCGTGCGGTGCAGCCACAGCTCGGCCGCCGTGCGCTTGACGTCGCCGGCGTGATCGAGGTAGGTCTCGAGCGTCAGCACGAGCTGCTCGTGCGAGCCGTCCAGCAGGCTCCGCACCCCTTCCGGCATGTCGTCGATCGCCGTCGGCGGAAGCGAGGTCAGCAGCCGATCGGCGCGCAGGTCGTCCCAGCGCACGGCCTGATCGGTGGCCACGCGAAGCGCCGCCAGGGCACGCCGGTAGGAGCGCGGGATGCGCTCGAGCTGCTCGACCGCATCGCCCTCGCCGACCTGGCGCAGCGGGTGTCGACGAGCCGTGCCGCCGGAGATCGCGACACGACGCCGCCCGTCGATCTCCCCGCACAACGCGTGCTTGGCCGGCGCGCGCGCGCGCAGCCGATCGACCGCGTCGTCGGGCCCGCCAACGCCGACGCAGACGAACAGCGGCCGCAGCGGCAGGTAGTGCTCGGCATCGAGCGCGGCGGCGGCGGCTCGGATCGCCCGCGAGCAACGCGGTCAGCAGCTCCTGCTCGCGCCGGCGCCGGTCGAGCTGCGAGTCGGCCTCGGACTCCAGCACCGTCGCCGCCTCGGCGGCCGCGGTCGCGTGCGAGCTGCAGCTCGTCGTCGTCGAGCGGGCGATCCTCGATCAGCCACAGGAACCCGAGACGCCGCTGGCCGCGCAGGATCGGGATGCAGAGCGCGCGCCTCCATCCCGATCGCCGGGTGGGCCGGGATCGCGCACCGGCTCGACCGCCGTCGCGGATGCCGTGGCGCGAACAGCGCGTCGCGCGCGGCGTCGGGCGCCGTGCGGCCGAGGATGCTGGCGGTCCGCACGGAGTCCAGCTCGCCGAACTGGCTGCTGTAGGCGAGCGGGCGCAGGTCGACGTCGTCGACGAGCACCGGACGGCCGAGGCGGACGCTCAGCGCGTCGACGATCTCCTGCAGCCCATCTCCCGCATCAGACCACCAGTCCGTGGCGCATCGTGTCCTCGGTGACGACGCGCGGCTCGACGAAGTGCAGGAGGTAGTCCGGGCCGCCGGCCTTCGCACCGGTGCCGGAGAGCCGGTTCCCGCCGAACGGCTGGCGCGCGACCATCGCGCCCGTGATGTGGCGGTTGACGTAGAGGTTGCCGACCGGCAGGCAGGCGCTGACGCGCTCGACCGTCGCGGGATCGCGGCTGAACAGCCCGCCGGTCAGGGCGAACGGCTGGTCGGAGACGATCTCGCACGCCTCGTCGATCGACGCGACGCGCTCGACGGCGAGCACCGGGCCGAAGATCTCCTCCTCGGCGACGCGCGAGCCGCGCGGCAGCCCGTCGATCACCGCGGGCGCGACGAACCAGCCGTGCTCGGGCCGCTTGCCCGGCTGGAAGACCCGCGCGCCCTCCGAGTGCGCGCGGCTCGCATGTAGCCCTCGATCGCGGTCGCGCGCCGCCTGCTCGATCACCGGCGGGACGTCGACGCCGAAGCGCTGCGCCTGGTCGACGAGCAGCGCCTCGACGGCGCCGTGCAGGCGCTCGAGCAGCGTGTCGGCGATCCGCTCGTGGACGAGCGCGCGGGCCGCCGCGCTGCACTTCTGGCCGGCGAAGCCGAACGCGCTGTAGGCGAGCGCGGGGACGGCGTCGTCGAGGTCGGCGTCGGCGTCCACGATCACGCAGTTCTTGCCGCCCATCTCGGCCACGACGCGCTTGAGGTGGCGCTGGCCGGGCGCGAGCTCCGCCGCGGTGCGCAGGATCTCGAGGCCGACGGCGCCCGAGCCGGTGAACGCGATCGTGTGCACGCCCGGATGGGCGACCAGCGCGCGCGCCGGCGTCGCCCTCGCCGGGGAGCAGGTTGAGAGCGCCGCGGGCGGGACGCCTGCCGCATGGAAGCGCCTCGACGACCGCCAGCCGCGCACGCGGGTGACTGCTCGGCGGGCTTGAGCACGACGGCGTTGCCGGTGGCGAGCCCGGCGGCGACCATCCCGGCCGGGATCGCGAGCGGGAAGTTCCACGGACCGACGACGGCGACCACGCCGCGGGCCGCGTAGCGCAGCGTGTTGCGCTCGCCCGGGAGCTGGACGAGCCCGTTGGTGGCGGCCGAGCGTCGATCGCCTGCTGCGCGTAGTACTCGAGGAAGTCGATCGCCTCGCAGACGTCGGCGTCGGCCTCCGGCCACGGCTTCGCGCACTCGCGGACGGCGAGCGCGGCGAGCGTGGCGCGGCGGCGGCGCAGCTCGCCGGCGGCGCGGGACAGGATCGCGGCGCGTGCGCGCGCGCCGCGCGCCTCCCACTCCGGCGCGGCCTGCGCCGCGGCCGCGACGGCCGCGTCGACGTCCGCCGGCGTCGCCGCGGTCGCCTCGGCGACGATCCGGTCCGGGGAGCCGGGATCGGCGGAGCGCAGCGTCGGCGCGTCGCGGCGCTCGCCCGCGACCAGCACGGGCACGCGCAGCGGCAGCGAGCGATCGAGCGCGGCCAGCGCGTCGACGAGCGCCTCGCGAACCGGAGCGCGGCGCAGCTCCAGCAGCGGCTCGTTGACGAAATTCAAGGCGCGGCCAGCAGGGTGTCCAGTCCTTCGCCGCGCGCCCGGCTCAGCAGGAACGAGTCGTTCGACGTGTTCTCGAGCAGGCGGCGGACGAGGTACGCCATCCCGGCCACGAGGTCGCCGACCGGGCAGTACACGCGCACGCGCAGGCCCATCGCCGTCAGCGCCTGCTGGAGGTCATCGCCGAGCCCGCGCAGGACCTGCAGCTCGAGGTCGCCGTCACCGGCGGCCGCGATCGCGTACGCGAGCGAGCGGACGTTGTGCGACGCGATCGCAACGCGGACCTGCGGGCGCGCAGCGAGCAGCCGGCGGGTCAGCCGCTCGAAGCTGCGGTCGCTCTCGGCCTTGGTCTCGAACACCGGCGCCGGCCAGCCGTGCTGGCGTGCCTCGACGGTCTCGTGCTCCCAGTACGCGCCCTTGACGAGCCGCACGGTGATCGGCCGGGAAACGCCGTCGAGCAATCGGTCGAGCTGCTCGTCGGCGTCACGCAGGTAGGCCTGCAGCACGATCCCCGCCGACGGCCCGTCCCGGAACTCGGGCTCGGCGAGCAGCTTGCAGCACGAGCTCGGTGACGAGCTCGCGCGAATCCATCGACTCCATGTCGATGTGCAGGTGGGCGCCGACCTCGCGCGCGGTGCGGAACAGGCCGCGCAGCCGGTCCCGCGCATCGTCGACCCCGAGCTCCGGCGCCTCGGCGCGGACGCGCGGCGTCAGCGCGGTCACCTTCACCGAGAGGTTCACGCGCGGTTCGAGACCGGGCCGTGCCGGCCAGTCGCGCGTGGCGTGCGCGAGCGTCCTCAGCGCGTCGTCGCAGCGGCGCGCGTAGCGGTCGGCCTCGGCGGCGGTGACGGTCGCCTCGCCGAGCAGGTCGACGGAGGCCGCGGCGCCGGAGCGCCACAGACGCTCCAGCGCCGGCACGGCATCCCCCGGGCCCCGTCCAACGATGAAGCGCCGCGCCATCCGATGCACTGCGAGGCCGGCAACCCCTCCAACGGCCTCGCTCGTCATCGGCCGGCGCGACGCCCGCCGTGCCACCGCCACCGGCGCGACCGGCCGCACCTCGCCGAGGAGAGAGGCAAGATGCGCGGCCAGGTCGCGCCGGCCCGCACAGGCGGGCGCGACGTCCACGAGGCGAAACAACGCGGCGCGGAGCTGTGGGTCGCGTGCCAGCAGCTCCATCCCGCGATCCTCGAGTGCGCGTGCGCGGCTACGGCCGGCCGTCGCCTGGCCGGCTGCGATGCGTCGCCCGAGCGTGCGTACCCGCGTCTCTAAGTCCGGCACCGCTCCAGATGGCGCGGCGCCGGGTGCGGACGCGGGCGGAGCGACGGTCGTCATCGCGTGGCGACGCTATGTCTTCGCGACTTCCGCCACCATGGTCACCCGTCCGGAGTTCCTTCGACGGTTGTTCAATGCGCGCGATCGAGTTTCACGGTGACGAACGGCTCGAGATCGTCGAGCGGCCCGACCCGACCCCGGGCGAGGGCGAGCTGCTGATCGCGCCCTCGGCGGTGGGGATCTGCGGCACCGACGTGGAGATCTTCGAGGGCTCGCTCGCGTACTTCCGGATGGGGCTGGCGGAGTACCCGATCGTCCCCGGGCACGAGTGGACCGGCGTGGTGGCGGACGTCGGCGCCGGCGTCGACGGCTTTACGCCCGGCGATCGCGTCGTGGGGGAGGTGGCGATCGGCTGCGGCGTGTGCGTGCGCTGCCGCGCCGGCCGGCCGCACCTGTGCGCCCGGCGCACGGAGACCGGGATCGTGCACATGGACGGGGCGATGGCGTCGCGGATGGTGTTCCCCGCTGCGTTCGCGCACCGGGTGGATCTCGACGCGCGGGCGGCCGCGCTGGTGGAGCCGACGTCCGTTGCGCTCCATGCGGTGCGTCGCGGCGACGTCACGGGGAAGGGCGTGCTGGTCGTCGGCGCCGGCCCGATCGGGCTCCTGGTCGCGCAGTGTGCGCGCGCCGAGGGGGCGGCGGCGGTCCTGATCAGCGACACTCGCGCGGATCGGCTGGACGCGGCCGCGGCGCTCGGTCTGGAGACCTACGCCGGCGAGGCCGCCGATCCCGCCGTTCCGGATACGGCCGAGACGGCGGGCGCGCTGGCGGCCGGCGCGGTCGCTCCGGGCATGGTGGACCCGGACGGCATCGACGTCGCGATCCTGTGCGCGGGCGGCCCGGCGGCGATCAACGCGGCCTTCGCGGCGGTGCGGCCCGGCGGACGCGTCGTCGCGCTCGGGCTCTCCGGCGCGCCGACGATCCCGTTCGACTTCGACGGGATGGTGGTCCGCGACGTCGACCTCGTGGGAGTGCTCGGCTCGGTCGGCTACTGGCCGGGCGCGATCGAACTGCTGACCGACGGTCGTGTGCTCGCCGAGCCCGTCGTCACGAGCACGTTCCCGCTGGAGCGCACGCGGGAAGCGCTGGAACATCTCGTGTCCCCTGGAACCTTGAAGGTGCTGATCGAACCGTGATCCCGATGCACATCGTCACGCCCCCGGTCGGCGACGGGCCGTGGCCCGGCGTCGTCGTCCTGCATGAGGCGTTCGGCCTCAACGACGACATCCGCGAGCACGCCGGGCGGCTGGCCGCGGCGGGCTACCTCGCGGTCGCCCCGGATCTGTACCGTGGCCGCGGGATGCGCCGCTGCCTCGTGGCGACGTTCAAGGCGCTGCAGGCCGAGCAGGGGCGCCAGTTCGACGACATCGACGCAGTCCGCCGCGAACTCGCCGGCCGCGACGACTGCACCGGCAAGGTGGGCGTGATCGGGTTCTGCATGGGCGGCAAGTTCGCGCTGCTCATGGCCGCGAAGGGCTTCGACGCCTCGGCGCCGAACTACGGTCCGCTCCCGAAGAACCTCGACGCCGCGCTGGCCGGCGCGTGCCCGGTCGTAGCGAGCTACGGCGCGCGCGACGCCGGGCTCAAGGGCGCCGCGGCGAAGGTGCAGGCGGCGCTCGAGCGCAACGGCGTCGAGCACGACGTCAAGGAGTATCCGGACGCGGGCCACTCGTTCTTCAGCCGCCACAACACGGGCCCGCTGAACCCGCTGATGCGGGTCGCCGGATTGAGCTTCCACCAGCCGTCCGCGGAGGATGCCTGGGGGCGGATCCTGCGCCTCTTCGACGCGCACCTCAAAGATCGCCCGTAGGCACTACGCCAGCCTTCAAGCGCTCGACCTGAGCGGGCGTGAACGGCGGGTTGAAGAGGTCCTCGCGCTCGTGGAAGCAGCGGAACAGATGGACGATGTAGTGCATCCGCTGGTCCAGGTCCGACCAGTCGCGGGCGCCGGCATCGTCGGGGTCGGTCTCGAAGTGGGCGATCAGTCGCCGCCAACTCGGCGTTCACGACGTGGTGGAGGATCTCCGGATACGGGTCGTCGAGATGGGAGCCGAGCGCGAGAATCCGGCCGGGGAGCGAGAGCACCATCAGCGCCTCCGTGATCGCTTCGCGCGCCAGCCGCTCCAGCGGGCGCTGGACCGGCGCCGCGGCGCGGCCGACCGCCCGGTGCAGCCGCGGGCCGCCGCGCCCGCCGCACAGCCGCCGACCGAGATCCTCGGCGGTGACGTACGGGGCGTCGAGCGCCTCGCGGATCTCCGGCTGCAGCCGGGTCTGCTCGTGGAAGCCGATCTCGAGATTGGCCAGCAGCGCGAGCTCCGCGCGGGTCTTCGGGTCGGTCGCGCCCCGCAGTGCCTCGTAGCGCGCGAACGCGGTCCGCAACACGTCCGGCTCCTCACCCTCCAGGTAGCGCGCGAACTCGTAGCCAATCTCCTCGAAGACCTTCAGGTTGCCGCGCGCGACGGCGTCGCTGGCCAGCTCGATCGCGTCGAACGGGGTGTGCAGGCGGGCCGTGATCCTGCCGATCCGCGACTCGCGGTCGAACAGCCCGCGCCGCAGCAGCCAGCGCCCGAACGACTGCAGGGGATGCAGCAGATCGCGGCCGCGCCCGAGCCGTTCCTGCACGAAGCCGAGCGTGTCCTCGCCGCGGATCGTCCGGCCGGCCTGGCGCGAGGCCCAGGTCGCGAACGTGCACCAGTTCGCGCCCTGGCCGGTGCGCCGCGCCGTCTCCGCGGCGAGCAGCGAGTAGGCGTAGGTGATCTCGAGGTTGCGCAGGACCGGGTTGCGGATCGCCACGATCCGCCGGACCTCTTGCGATGTCACCCGGTGCGGGTCCCCACCACCGCCCCGAGCGTCTCCCCGGCCAGCGCCACGGACTCGAGGTTCCAGACATCCGGCATCGAGAGCGTGATGCCGTCGAGCCCGGCGTCGAGGTACGCCTGGACCTGTTCGGCTCACCTCGTCCGGGTCGCCCACGAACGCCGAAGCCCAGGCGCGGTCCGGGTCGGCGGCGCGGGCGACGGCCGCCTCGGCCTTCGCGTGCGCCTCCTCGTGCGTGCGCGCGATGTAGAGCGTGCCCATCCGGGTCTTGGTGATCTCCGCCGGGTCCCGACCGACGTCCTCGCAATGGCCTTCGAGCACACCGAGCAGGTGCTTGACGCGCTCGACGTCGCCGAAGAGGTTCGACCCGTCGGCGTACTTGGCGACGAACCGCAGCGTCTTGCGCTCGCCGCTGCCGCCGATCAGGATCGGGATGTCGCCGCGGATCGGCTTCGGGTTGTTGTACGCGCCGTCGACGCGGTAGTGCTTGCCCTCGAAGGTCGTGCGCTCCTGCGTGAACATCGAGCGCGCGATCTGGAGCGTCTCCTCGAGGCGCTCGAAGCGCTCCTTCAGCGGCGGAAAGTCGAACCCGTACGCCTGGTGCTCGCCCTCGAACCACGCGGCGCCGATCCCGAACACGGCGCGGCCGCCGGAGATGACGTCGATCGTGGTCGTGATCTTGGCGTACAGCGCGGGGTTGCGATAGGTGACACCGCCGACCAGCAGACCGAGGTTGATACGCGACGTCCGGGCCGCGATCCCGGCCAGCCCGATCGTGCCCTCGAGCATGTAGTTCTCCTGCGGCCCGATGTTCGCGATCTGGTGCAGGTGGTCCATCAGCGAGATCGAGCTGAAGCCCGAGTCCTC
Organism: uncultured Solirubrobacteraceae bacterium; assembly: GCA_963768375.1. Lineage (GTDB taxonomy): Bacteria > Actinomycetota > Thermoleophilia > Solirubrobacterales > Solirubrobacteraceae > Solirubrobacter. Next base: position 662,757 of record CAVYHO010000009.1, on the reverse strand, counting down.
GGCCGTGAGGGCGATGTCGGCGAGGCGGTCGAAGAGCTGATCCGGCGGGACGTCGGGCCAGTTGAAGTTCGGGACGTGCAGGTCCAGCTGGAAGGGCGCGCGCATCCTCCGCACGTTACTCCGCAGTCCTCTCAGGGGCCTCCCAGGAAACTCACAGCAAACGATCCGATACTGCTGCTGTGAACGAGTCCAACCGGGTGCTCGTCGTCGACGACGAGCCGAACATCGTCGACGTCATCTCGATGGCCCTGCGCTTCCAGGGCTTTACCGTGGAGTCGGCGGGAACGGGCGCGGACGCGCTCGCCGCCGTCGCGAGCTTCCGTCCCGACCTGATCATCCTCGACGTGATGCTCCCCGACATGGAGGGCTTCGACGTCGCACGGCGGCTCGGTGCCGAGCGCGCCGGCACGCCGATCATCTTCCTGACCGCCCGCGACGCCCCCGAGGACAAGCTCCGCGGGCTGACGACCGGCGGCGACGACTACGTGACCAAGCCGTTCAGCCTCGAGGAACTGCTGGCGCGCGTCCGCAACGTCCTGCGCCGGGTCGGCGCTGCCGAGCCGGAGTCCAGCCGGCTGACGTTCGACGACCTCGAACTCGACGAGGACTCGCGCGAGGTCGCCCGCGCCGGCGCGCCGATCGACCTGACCGCGACCGAGTACCGGCTCCTGCGCTACCTGATGCTCAACCCGCGCCGCGTCCTGACCCGCGCCCAGTTGCTCGACCACGTGTGGGACTACGACTTCGGCGGCGACGCGCGCGTGCTCGAGACCTACATCAGCTACCTGCGCAAGAAGCTCGACCAGCACGGCCCATCGCTGATCCACACCGTGCGCGGCGTCGGCTACACGCTGAGGACACCGCGGGCATGATCGCGTCGCTGCGCGGGCGGCTGGTGGCCGGAGTGGTCGTGCTCGCGGGCGTCGGCATGCTGCTCGTCGGCGCCATTACGTACGCCGCGCAGCGCGACTTCCTGCTCGATCGCGTCGATGCGCAGCTCGCGGCGACCGTGCGCCACGAGCAGGAGGACTCGGGTCCGCGCCGGCCCCCGATGGGCGGCGGCGGCCCGCCGCGCGGCGGCGGCGCGCCGACCGACACCTACGTGGAGCACCGAACGGCGTCCGGCGAGCGCGAAGGCAACTTCCTCGGCCCCGGCGACAGCGCCACAAAGCCCGACCTGCCCAATGAGCTGCCACTCGACGAGGCGCAGACGATCGGCGACTATCGCGTGCTCGCCGTCGACGATCCGGGCGGCGGGATGACCGTGGCCGCGATCTCGATGGACGCGACCGACGAAGCGCTCGAGTGGCTCCTGGTCGTCGAGGGGATCGTGATCGTCGGCGTGCTCGCGCTCGTCGGCGGGTTCGCTCTGGTGGTCGTGCGCGTCGGCCTGCTGCCGCTCGACCGGATGGGCCACACCGCCGCGGCCATCGCCGGCGGCGACCTCTCCCACCGCGTCGAACCGACCGATCCGCGGACCGAGGTCGGGCGGCTCGGGATCGCACTGAACCGGATGCTCGACCGGCTCGAGGACGCGTTCGCCGCGCGCGAGGCGAGCCAGGAGCGGCTGCGCCGCTTCATCGCCGACGCATCGCACGAGCTGCGTACCCCGCTGGTGTCGATCCGCGGCTACGCCGAGCTCTACCGGATGGGCGCCGCGCGCTCGGACGAGGACGTCGCGAAGTCGATGCGGCGGATCGAGGACGAGGCGGCGCGGATGGGCGTGCTGGTCGAGGACCTGCTCACGCTGGCGCGGCTCGACGAGGTCCGCGCGGCTCCGCACGGCCCGGTCGACCTCGCCACGCTCGCGCGCGACGCCGTCGACGATGCGCGGGTTACGGCGCCCGGCCGCGAGATTTCTTTGGACGCCGAGCCGGCGCGCGTGACCGGCGACGCCGACCAGCTCCGCCAGGTCCTGGCCAACCTGCTCCGCAACGCGCTGGTACACACGCCAGCGGGCACGCCGATCGAGGTCACCGTCGACGACAGCGTCCGGCTCGAGGTCCGCGACCACGGCCGCGGCCTGCCCACCGACGACTCCGACGCGCTCTTCGAACGGTTCTGGAGGGCGGAGGGCGGCCGCGAACGTGGCAAGGGCGGCGCCGGCCTCGGCCTCGCGATCGTGGCCGGGATCGTCGACGCCCACGCCGGCACCGTCTCGGCGGTGAACCATCCGGGAGGCGGAGCCTCGTTCGAGGTCCGCCTCCCCGCGCGAACATAAAGGGTCTGGCCCTTTATGTTGCGATTGCGGTGTGGGTCGTGCGCTTGGCGCCGATCTGGAGCTTCAGCGTGTACGTCCCGGGCTTGACCGTTCGCCGCGTCTTGAGCGTCAGGCGCAGGGCGCCGCGCCGGGCCTTGGTGTCGGCGTTGGCATAGACGCGGCCGCCAAGCGTGAGGCTGGCGCGGACGCGGGTGCCGTTCTTCGCGACGTTCGGGGCGCTGGCGAACGTCACCGCGCAGCGCTTGGCGATGCAGTGCAGGCGGGTAGTCACAGTCGGCGGCGCCGGCGTCGTCGTGGGCTCGACCGGGGCCGGGGCGGCGGACGGCGCGACGCTCTCGCCGGCGAGGTCGACCTCGAGCGTGCCGGCGCTGGTCTTGATTCGCAGCTTGGCGTCGTGGCGACCGTGCGCCGACGGGGCGTAGCGGATGGCGATCCGGCACTTCTCGCCTGGAGTCAGCACGCCGTCGCAGCTCGACGCGCCAACCAGGAAGTCGTCGGAGGAGAGCGAGACCGGCGACAGGGCCAGATCGGTCGTGCGTGTGGGATTGGTGACCTCGATCGACCGGCTCGCGCTGACGGAACCCGGCTGCGTCGCCGGGAACTCGAGCTGCGTGGTGCTGAGGGCGGCCGCCGGGGGGTCGTACGCGATCGTCACCTGCGCCGGGTCGGTCAGTTCCGCCAGGCCCGACGTCCCGCCCGCCGGAACCAGCGAAGAGCCGCCGCCACCGCCGCCGCTGCGGTCGCACGGATTGCAGGCCGCCATACCGGCACCGCCACCGCCGCCGTAGTACCCGCCGCCACCGCCGCCGCCGACGAAGCTGGCGCGCTGCGCCGACCCGCCCTGACCGAGCGAGCCCGTGGCGCCGTGGGCGCTGCCGATCGTGGCCGTGCCGCCGGCACCGCCGGACGTCTGCGTACCCGCCCGCCCGCCGGCCTGCCCGCCGCTGGGGTCGACACCGGGCGCTCCGGCGTCGCCGCCCCCGGGCTGTCCGGTCATGTGGTAGGCGATCCCGCCGCCCCCGCCGGCGACCGCGAGCCGCGATGCGAGCGACCCGGCGGCACCGGCGGCCACGGCGCGGATGTCGGAAGCGCCGCCGCCGCCCGTGGTTCCTGCGCCCCCACCGTTGGCGCCGCCGGCCCGGATTTCATTCGAGACTACGGATACGCCGGCGTCCGTGCCGTGCCCGCCGACCTGCGCGTAGAGCACCTGGCCGGGGTTCACCGCCAGCTTGCCGTTCACGGCCGCTCCGCGCCCTCCGAGCGCCCAGCCGGAGCGCGTGCCGCCACGCGCCCCGGTCAATGAGACGTCGATCGCGTGTACGCCGGCGGGGACGGTGAACGCCGACTCGCCGACCGTGGTGTACGTGGTCGATACCTGAGCCGCATGGGCCGGAGCGGCGACGAGCACGGCGGCCGCGGCGGCGGGGATGAGAGTTCGTAGGAGCATGCAGGGACGCTATGGCGGCAGCGATCGCCCTTCCGAGCCATCGCACGTGCTCCGATTGGGTCCTTTGACACACATCTCAGGGGTCAGACCCCTTAAGAACGCTCCCAGGGTTCTCTCGCGCAGCGCCCAGCCACCGCGCCGAGCAGGAGGCGTGGATCCGTCATCACCACGAACGCTGGGACGGCGCCGGCTATCCGCCGCACTGACACAATCCGCGCCCGTGCGCGCTCCCCAACGGCCTGACCGCGAACTCGAGCCCGAGACCACTGAGCTCGCCGGCACGCGCAGCTCGGACGCGCGCATCGTCGACGCGCTCCTGCACCAGGCCGACCTGTCGGCCGCGCGGCTCCCGCACCTCGAGCTGCGCAACTGCTCCCTGCGCGCCTGCAACCTCGCCAACCTGCACGCGCGCGGCGCCACGCTCGAGCGGGTCGCGATCGAGAGCGGGCGGCTGACCGGGGTGCGTCTGGTCGAGGCGCGGCTCACCGACGTGGTGATCAGCGGCTGCCGCGTCGACCTTGCGTCCTTCGGTGGCACGCGGATGGAGCGCGTGACGTTCGAGGACTGCCAGATGGCGCAGACAGACTTCCTCGAAGCGCAGCTCGACAACGTCCGCTTCCACGGCTGCGACCTGCGCGCCGCGGACCTGCGCGGCGCTCGCCTGCGCAACACCGAGTTCCGCCGCTGCGAGCTGATCGAGCTGCAGGGCATCGAAAGCCTGCGCGGCGCCTCGCTCGAGTGGGAGACGATCGTGGGCATGGCCGCCGTGTGGGCCACCGCGCTCGGGATCAAGGTCCTGGACGAGTAGCGGATTGCTCACGGCTCACTGAGCGCTCTACTGGTGCGCATGCTCCTCGCCGTTCTCGCGCTCGCGCTCGCCGCTTCCCCGGCCCAGGCCTCGGTGGCCGACCAGTTCGTCCCGGTTCGCGACGCGTCCGACGGCGTGCGCTTCACCGGCAGTGCGTTTCGCTTCGGCCCGAAGTCGGCCAAGCTCTACCGCAGCATCGCGGGCCGCAAGGCGACGACCGTGTGCGCGAGCGTGGAGCGTTCCGGGAACGGGTGGCATGCCGACTCGCTCGGCTTCACGGGACCCCACAAGCTTCCGCGCAAGCGCGGACCCGTGAACACGGGCACCGGCGGCAAGCTGGACATCTGCGCGATCGGCACGGAGATGAACATCGACGACCACACGTGCCTCGCGCTCGCGCGCGTGGACGAAGGCCCGTGCGCGCGCGTCATCGTCGTGCGGACCGCGGACGGTCGCCGCTACATCGACTGGATCTCACGCACGTTCGAGCTCGGGATGGCCTCGCAGCTCGACGTGGAGTACCCGCCCGAGTGGGCGCAGGGCCTGGAGCTCATGCACGGCGCCTTCGGCCCGGACGTGGTCGGGCTGGCCAGCCCCGACGCCACGCCGCCGGCCGGCAAGGTCGGCTTCTATAAGCAGGACGGCGTCACCGTCGTCGCTGCGCAGCTGATGGACGGGCGGCGCACGTTCATCCGCCGAGAGGGCGACGTCATCTCCACCAACCTGCCGCACACGATCCCCGCGGGGGACGGAACTCTCAGCCTGTTCCCAGTGTGATCCCAGCGGGCTCTGACGCCCGGCACCGATGCTCGGTGCATGTCAGAGCTCGCCACCATCCTCGTCCCCGCCCGGCGGGCGCTTGCGCCCGCCACGGCGCCGGACGTTGAGATCGTCGTTCCCGTCTACAACGAGGCCGCCGGGCTGGAACGCAGCATCCGCCGCCTCCACCGCTTCCTCACCGACGGCTTCCCGTTCACCTGGCGGATCGTGATCGCCGACAACGCCAGCGTCGACGCCACGCCCGAGATCGCCGCGAAGCTCGCGTACACGCTCCCGCGGGTCAGCCATCTCCGCCTCGACCGCAAGGGCCGTGGCCGCGCGCTGCGCGCCGCCTGGAAGGCGAGCGACGCGCGCGTCGTGACCTACATGGACGTCGACCTCTCGACCGACCTGCGCGGCCTGCTCCCGCTCGTCGCGCCGCTGATGTCCGGCCACAGCGACCTCGCGATAGGCACGCGGCTCGCGCACGGCTCGCGGGTCGTCCGCGGCCCCAAGCGCGAGTTCATCTCGCGCGGCTACAACCGCATCCTCCACACGGTCCTGCGCGCCCGGTTCAGCGACGCCCAGTGCGGTTTCAAAGCCGTCCGCCGCGACGCGCTCGAGAACCTGCTCGACGACGTCAAGGACGAGAGCTGGTTCTTCGACACCGAGTTGCTGGTGCTCGCGCAGCGGCGTGGGCTGCGGATCCACGAGGTGCCGGTCGACTGGGTCGACGACCCCGACTCGCGCGTGGACATCGTCCGCACAGCGATCGCCGACCTCAGGGGCGTCGCGCGACTGCTCGCCGACGGGCCGATCGCGCGCTTCCTGGGGATCGGGGTCGTGAGCACGCTCGCCTACGCCGTCCTGTTCCTGGCGCTACGGCCGCTGCTGGGCGCCGGCGGCGCGAACGCCGCCGCGCTCGCGATCACCGCGGTCGGCAACACCGCCGCCAACCGCCGGCTCACGTTCCGGGTCCGCGGGCGCGAGCACCTGGTCCGCCATCACGTCCGCGGCGCCGTCGTGTTCGTGCTCACGCTCGCGCTGACCAACGGCGCGCTGGCCGTACTGCACGGGCTCGACGCCGCTCCGCATCACGCGCTCGAGCTGACGGTCCTGATCGCGGCGTCGCTGACCGCGACCGTGACCCGCTTTATCGCGATGAAGACGTGGGTGTTTGCGCGGGGCGGTAGGTTGCAGCAGCGACATGATCACGCGCGGATTCCGGCGACGGCGGACTGAGGACGACGAACGGCTGCCGCCCGGCCAATACCTCGAGCACGACTTCCCCGTGCTCTCGGCCGGGCCCACGCCGCTGACGCCGCTGGATCGCTGGGATTTCCAGATCACCGGCGCGATCAGCGAGCGGCGCACGTGGACCTGGGAGGAGTTCCAGGATCTCCCGCGCGAGGACATCACCGTCGACATCCACTGCGTGACGACGTGGACAAAGCTCGACACCGACTGGAGCGGGGTCTCCGTCGACACGCTGCTCGACGGCGTCGAGCTGGAGGGCGGCTTCGTCACCGCGCTGTGCGACGGCGGCTACACGACCAACCTGCCGGTCGAGGACGTCACCGGCGGCAAGGCGTGGGTCGCGTATGACTACGACGGCGAGCCGCTGGACCCCCAGCACGGCGGCCCCGCGCGGTTGCTCGTGCCGCACCTGTACTTCTGGAAGAGCGCGAAGTGGGTGCGAAAGCTGATCTTCACCTCCGACGACGAGCCGGGGTTCTGGGAGACGCTCGGCTATCACGACCGTGGAGACCCGTGGCTTGAGCAGCGCTACCAGGGCGACTGACTGGCGACCGGCGACGGTCGCCGCCATCTCGCCCGAGACGCCGCGCGCGGCGACGCTCACGCTCGCCGTCCCCGGCTGGAACGGCCACCGCGCCGGCCAGCACGTCGACGTCCGGCTCACGGCCGAGGACGGCTACCGAGCGCAGCGCAGCTACTCGATCGCCTCGGCGCCGGGCGACGACACACCGATGATCACGGTCGTCGAAGCCGACGGGGGAGAGGTGAGCGGCTGGATGGTCAACGTCGCCCGCGAGGACGACTCCTTCGAGGTCCGCGGCCCGTTCGGCGGCTGGTTCGTCTGGGATCCGGACGTGACGGAGCCGGTGCTGCTGATCGGCGGCGGCTCCGGAATGGTGCCGCTGATGTCGATGCTGCGGGCCGGCGCGCGCGGCCGCATGCTCGTCTCCGCCCGGGACCCGGACGATGTGCTGTTCGCACGCGAACTCGAGACGCTCGACACCGAGGTGGTCCCCACGTACACGCGCTGGGCGCCGCGCGGGTGGACGGGCCACGCGCGGCGTGTGGACCGGGCGATGCTGCATGAGGTGGACCTGCCCGGCGCGCGCGTCTACGTGTGCGGCCCGACCCCGTTCGTCGAGTCGGTGGCGAACGACCTCGTGGCGCTCGGGCACGACCCGGCGACGATCAGGACGGAGCGATTCGGATGACGCACTTGGACGGGAACGCGATCGCCGGCGAGCTGACCGAGATCTTCGCCGCCGATCTCACGACCGCGATCGCCACCTGCGCCGGTTGCGGCAAGACCGGTGTCGTGGCGACCGCGGAGGTCTACGAGACCCGCATGGGCACCGTCCTGCGCTGCCCGGAGTGCGACTCCGTGCTGCTGCGCGTCGTCCACGTCCGGGGCGAGATCTGCCTCGAGATGCGCGGCGTCAGCTCGCTGCGAATCGCCGCTCGATGATCCGCAGCGCGTTCTGGCTCAGGATCCGGTCGGCGGATTCCGGGTGACGCGCGCGCAGCGCGTCCGCGAACGGCTTCAGGTCCGCCGCCGACTCGACGCCGCCGATCGTCGGCTTGATGAACCCGTCGAGGTCAGAGCCGATCGCGACGTGGTCGGGGCCGATCGCCTCGATGTGGCGGTCGAGCACCGCGAGCGACTCCGCGAGCGTCTTGGTGTCGCTGCGCCGGATCCCGTCGTTGATCTGATGCTGGGCCAGAATCAGCCCGACGATGCCGTCGCGCGCGGTGATCTTCGCGATCTGGCCGTCGGTGTGCATGTACTCCTGCGAGCCGAAGCGATAGCCGGCGTGTGACGAGATCACCGGGTACGCGCGCGGGTCACGGCCACCGTCGAGCGACTCGACCAACTTGAACGTGTCGTCGACGGCTCGATCGCTCATGTGGCTGATGTCGACGAAAACGCCGTGCTCGTACATCGCGCGGACGGCAGCCTTGCCGAGCTCCGCCAGACCCTGCCGCGGCTGGGGGAACAGCCGGTTGTAGAGCACGTCGGGAAGAAATGGGAGTGCGGGCGCGTTCGTCGTCACCTGGCGCCAGAACAGATGCGCGAGTGTGATGTACATGACGCCGCGGTCCGCCAGTTCACGGACGTGCTCGGCGACCTCGTCGGGCTCGGCGCCGAGGTGGAAGCCACCTTCGATGCAGTGGATGAACGCGATCTTTCCCCGCGCCCGTTCGAGGTCCGCGCGCGAACGGACCATGACGTGGCCGGCGGCCTCGACGTCGCGCTCGGTCGCGTCCATCAGCTCGACGAGCTTCTCGTAGTACGCGCTCTCCGGCGGCGCGCCGAACGGCTCGTCGAGGTCCATCTCGGAGAACGGCCGGTACAGCGCCGAGCACACGACGGTCACGCCGCCGTCCTGGAGCAGCTGCGGCGTCACGCGCCAGCTCGTGTCCCAGTGCCGGAAGTTGAACGCCCGCGCCGCGATCGCCAGCACCGCGGCGCGGATCTTCCCGTGGTCGCGAGCGGCCACGCGGGTCATCCCGCGCAGCACGTCGCGCGGTGCCTCCACGCCGCCCAGCAACCGCATCGGGTAGTGGACGTGGAGGTCGATCACGCACTCGCTTCCTCCGCGCACCGTGAGCAGGATCGCGTACAGCGAGGTCGTGGCGCAGATGTAGAGGCGGTTGCGCTTCGGCCCGCCCCACGCGACGTTCGCGACCGTCTCGGGCACCAGCACCTTGCCGATCAGCGTCCCGTCCGGGTCGTACACATGCACGCCGTCTCCGGCTGACGTCCAGATCCGGCCGGACTCGTCGAGCCGGAAGCCGTCGAACCCGCCGACTGTGCACTTGGCGAACTCCTCGCCGCGGGCCAGCGAGCCGTCGCGATTGACGTCGAACACCCGCATGTGCTTCGGCGCGCCCGTGTCGGACACGTACAGCCGCGTGTAGCCGGGCGTGAACGCGAGCCCGTTCGGGCGATCGAAGTCGTCGGCGACGATGTTCAGCTCGCCGGAGTCGTAGCGGTAGACGTGGCACCCGCCGACCTCGGGTTTCGCGGCATAGCCCTCGTACCAGCCCTCGATCCCGTAGGCCGGGTCGGTGAAGTAGATCGCGCCGTCGGCGTGGACGGCGACGTCGTTGGGGCTGTTGAGCCGCTTCCCGCGGTAGCTGTCGGCGAGCACGGTGATCGTGCCGTCGTGCTCGGTGCGGGTGACGCGCCGCGCGCCGTGCTCACAGCTCACCAGCCGGCCCTGGCGGTCGACGGTGTGGCCGTTCGTGTAGCCCGCCGGCTCCCGGAATACGCCGACGTTCCCGGTCGCTTCGTCGTAGCGCAGCATCCGGTCGTTCGGGATGTCGGACCAGACCAGCGCGCGGTGCGCGGGGAAGTACGCCGGGCCCTCGGCCCAGCGGCAGTCGTCGAACAGGCGGTCCAGCCGTGCGGTGGACTTGATGCAGGCGCGGAAGCGCTCGTCGAGGATCTCGAACGTCATAGGAGCGGCATCACGTCCTCGGCGAACTCGTCGATGTAGCGCCGCTGGTCGTTGCCGGGGAAGTGGAAGACCAGCTCGGTGAAGCCGAGGTCGGTGTACGGCCTGATCTTCTCCGCGATCTCCTGCGGGTCGTCGGAGACGATGAACCGCGTGTGCGCGCGGTCGAGCGCGTTGTCGGCCAGGCGCTCCATCTCGACCGGGTCCTCGACGCCCTCCTTCTCCTCGGGCGTGAGCGCCAGCGCCGCCCACCAATGGCAGGCCTTGTGCGCGGTGTCCAGGTCGCGGTCGTAGCTGACCTTCACCTCGATCATGCGCTTGATCTGTTCGTAGTCGCGCCCGGCCTTCTCGGCGCCCTCGCGGACCCCGTCGAGCAGCTTCACGTAGAGCTCCGGGTCCTTGCCCGACGTGCAGATGAAGCCATCGCCGACGCGGCCGGCGAGCTTGGCCGCGAGCGGGCCGGAGGCGGCGACGTAGATCGGCACCGGCTCGTCGGGCCGGTCGTAGATCGTGGCGCGGCGCAGCGTGTAGTAGGAGCCCTCGAAGTCGACGCGCTCGTCGCTCCAGAGTTGCTTGATCACGTCGATCGCCTCGGCCATCTTCATCCGCCGCTCCTTGCGGCCGGGAAACTCGCCGCCGGTGATCGGCGTCTCGTTCATGGCCTCGCCGGTGCCGACGCCGAGGAAGATCCGGCCGGGGGCGAGGCAGGCGAGCGTCGCGAACGCCTGGGCGATGATCGCCGGGTGGTAGCGCATCGTCGGCGTCAGCACGGAGGTGCCGAGGCGAGATGCTCGAAGTCGTCGCCGCGGCGGCGCCGAGCCACGGGAGCACCGCGGGCGCGTGGCCGCCGTGGTGGCGCCACGGCTGGAGGTGGTCGGAGACGCCCGCGACCGCGAAGCCGCGTGACTCCGCGTGCTGGGTCAGCGCCAGCAGCTCGGACGGGCCGAACTGCTCATTGGACGCCTTGTAGCCGAGGGTGAGGCTGGTCACAGACGAACCATATGCCCTAAAGGTTTACGATACGGTGTCGTAAATATGGGTGTGGCAACCACAGCTCCGACTCGAGGCCGGCCGCGCGACCCCCGTCGTCGCGAAGCGATCCTCGTCGCCGCGATGACGCTGATCGGCGAGGTGGGCTACGACCGCGCGACCGTCGAGGCGATCGCCCATCGCGCCGGGGTGAGCAAGCCGACGATTTATCGCCGCTGGCCCGGCGGCAAGGAGGAGATCGTCGTCGAAGCGCTGCGCGCCAAGCGTGCCGCCGGCGCCGTGCTGCCCGACACCGGCACCCTGCGCGGCGACCTGCTGGCGATGCTCGCCACCGTGATGGTCAGCGTCGACCCCCAGGTGGCCGGCGGACTGATCAGCCACCTGCGCGCCAGCGACGAGCTCGCGGAGCTGTTCCGCGAGGAGGTCGTGGCCGACGAGCGCCGTCGCTACGACGTCCTGCTCGACGCGCGCGCTGGCGCGCGGAGAGATCGCCGCCAAACCCACCGTGCTGTTCGCCGACATCGCCGGCTCGGTGATCTTCAGCCGCGCGCTGATCGCCGGCGAACCGCTCGACCGTGAATTTCTGGAGGAGCTCGTGGACCGCGTGCTGCTCCCGATCGTGAATCCGCAATCCGCCAAGGAAGCCGTATGACCTCCCCAGCTCAGCCCGATTCGGGGCTCGACCGCAAACTGCTCGCGATCGCGAGCGTCGTCGTCCTCGGCGCGATCATGTCGATCCTCGACACGACCGTCGTCAACGTCGCCCTCAACACCCTCTCGCGCGACTTCTCGACCGACCTGGCGACGATCCAGTGGATCGTCACCGGCTACACGCTGGCACTGGCGACGGTGATCCCGGTCACCGGCTGGGCCGCCGACCGCTTCGGCACGAAGCGTCTCTACATGCTTTCCATCGGCCTGTTCCTGGCCGGTTCCGCGCTTTCGGGCGCCGCGTGGTCCGCCGAGTCGCTGATCGCGTTCCGAATCCTGCAGGGTCTCGGCGGCGGCATGCTGATGCCGGCCGGCATGACGATCCTGACCCGCGCGGCGGGGCCGCAGCGCGTCGGTCGCGTGATGGCGATCATCGGCGTGCCGATGCTGCTGGGCCCGATCCTCGGCCCGATCCTCGGCGGCTGGCTGGTCGACGAGGTCTCCTGGCGCTGGATCTTCTTCATCAACCTGCCGATCGGCATCGCCGCGCTGATCGCCTCGCTGCGAATCCTGCCGCGCGACACGGCGCAGCCCGCCGAGCGCTTTGACGCGCTCGGGCTGGCGCTGCTCTCGCCCGGCCTCGCGCTGCTGATCTACGGACTCGCCCAGTCGGCGTCGTCCGGCGGTTTCGGCGCCCCCGAGGTGTGGGGTCCGGTGCTCACGGGTGCGGCGCTGCTGATCGGCTTCGTGTGGCACGCCCTGCGGACCGCGAATCCGCTGATCGACCTGCGCCTGTTCGCCAACCGCACGTTCGCGGCGGCCTCGGGCACGCTGATGCTGATGATCATCTCGGTCTTCGGCGCGATGCTGCTGCTGCCGCTCTACCTGCAGGCGGTGCGCGGCGAGTCGGCGTTCGACTCCGGCCTGCTGCTCGCCCCGCAGGGCATCGGCGCGATGCTCGTGATGCCGATCGCCGGTCGCCTGACCGACAAGATCGGCGTCGGCAAGATCGTCATCCCGGGCCTGATCATCCTCGGCCTCGCCACGCTCGGCCTCACCCAGCTCACGGGCGACACGTCCTACTGGGCGCTCAGCGGCGTCCTGTTCGCGATGGGCGTCGGCATGGGCTTCTCGATGATGCCGCTGATGTCCGGCGCGATGCAGACGCTGCGCAACGCTCAGGTCGCGCGTGCCTCGACGACGCTGAACATCATCCAGCAGGTCGGCGCCTCCATCGGCACCGCGGTCATGTCCGTGATCCTCACCGTGGCGCTGCAGAACCAGCTCGGCGAGGGTGCCGGCAACGGGCTCGGTGCCGCCCCGGCGAACCTGCCGATCGAGGTCAAGAACCTGATGGCGACCGCGTTCGCGCACACGTACTGGTGGGCCTTCGCGCTGATCATCCCGGCGCTGGTGGTGGCGTTCATGCTGCCGCGGCGCAAGCCGGAGCCGATCTCCGACGAAGCGGGCGAGCCCGCCGCCGCGCCGGTCCTGATGCACGCTTAGAACGCGCCGACGGCCTTGGCCAGGTCGAGGATCGCGGGATCGGCGAACGGCTGCGTCTGGGTGTACAGCGCAGCCGTCGTCGCCGCGGTCCGGTCGACCCAGAAGAACGTGTTGTAGAGGCCCATCCAGCCGCCCCGGTCCGGGCCTCTCAGCAGCATCGCCTTGCTCCAGCTGTAGCCGGGACCGACCGTGAAGTCGGCGGCCGAGCGCGGGTGCGCGGTCGCGATGTGTTCGGGGAACGCGACCTCGGGCGTGAAGAGCTCCGGCTCGTCGAGCAGCGCGTTCGCGAACCGCGCGAAGTCGCGCGGGGTCGAGTACAGGCCGTGGCCGCCGGAGTCCCACTCGGGGTCGTCGGTCCAGTCGGCGTCGGTGGCCTGCCAGCGTCCGTCTTTACGCACGTGAATGGGCACCAGCCGCGCGCGCTGCTCCGCGGTCGGGTGGAACGTGGTCTGCTCCATCCCGAGCGGCGCGAGGACGGCGTCGTGCAGGTAGTCGCCGAGCCGGCGGCCCGAGACGGCCTCGACCACGCGGCCGAGCCAGTCGGTGCTGATGCCGTACTGGAAGCTCCTACCGGGATCGGCGGTCAGCGGCTCCGCGTAGATCTTGTCGCGGCCGGTGCCGTGCTCGCGGCGCCACCGCAGCACGTCGGCGTTCCAGAAGTGGTAGCCGAGCCCGGACGTGTGCGTGAGGAGGTGTCTCACCGTCGCCTGGGTCTTCGGCGGTCTCAGCCGCTCGCCCTCGAGCACCTGGAGCTGGGCGAACTCCGGCACGTAGTGGGCGACGGGAGCGTCGATATCCAGCTCGCTCAGTCGCAGCGCACCCAGCGTCGTGACCGGCTTGGTCATCGACGCGAGCCGGAACAGGCTGTCGGGGGTGACGTCGCCGGCCGTGAACTCGCCGTCGGGCGTGATCGCGACCGCGTGCGGAACCGTGCCGTTCTCCACCGCCTCCTGAAGGATTCCGTCAGGCTACCGTGCGAACATGTGTTCGATGGCCGAGGCGAACATCCTGCACGCGGACCTGGATTCGTTCTTCGCGTCGGTCGAGCAGCGGGATGCGCCGGCGCTGCTCGGCAAGCCCGTGATCGTCGGCGGGGGCGTGGTGCTGGCGGCGAGCTATGAGGCGAAGGCGTTTGGGATCAAGACCGCGATGGGCGGGTCCACGGCGCGGCGGCTGTGTCCCGGGGCGATCGTCGTTCCCTCGCGCTTTGAGGCGTACAGCGAAGCCAGCAAGGCCGTGTTCCGGATCTTCGAGGAGACGTCACCGGTGGTGGAGGGGCTGTCGATCGACGAGGCGTTCATCGACGTGCGCGGGATGCGGCGGATCGCGGGGTCGCCGGAGGAGATCGCGGCGCGGCTGCGGGAGCGGGTGCGGGACGAGGTCGGGCTGCCGATCACGGTCGGCGTGGCGCGCACGAAGTTCCTGGCCAAGGTGGCGTCCGGCGTGGCGAAGCCCGACGGCTTGCTTGTGGTGGAGCCGGAGCGCGAGCGCGAGTTCCTGCATCCGCTGCCGGTCGAGAAGCTGTGGGGGGTGGGGAAGGTCACGGCCGCAAAGCTCCACGCCCACGGGTTGCTCACGGTCGGTCAGGTCGCCGAGTATCCGGAGACGACGCTGGTGCGGCTGCTGGGGCGGGCCGCAGGCCGGCAACTGCATGCGCTGGCCCACAATCGCGATCCCCGGCGGGTGAGGACCGGGGTCCGCCGCCGGTCGATCGGCGGTCAGCGCGCGATGGGGCGGCGCGGGCCGAAGACGCCCGCGGCGCTGGACGCGACGCTGGTCGCGCTGGTGGACCGGATCGGCAAGCGGCTGCGGGCCGCGCGCCGTGTGGCACGGACCGTGATCCTGCGTCTGCGGTTCGACGATTTCTCGCGCGCGACGCGCTCGCACACGCTCGCGCAGGCGACGGCGGAGTCGCGCGTGCTGCTGGCCGCCGCGCGCGATCTGCTCGCGGGTGCGATGCCGATCATCCGGGTCGAGGGCGTGACGCTCGTCGGCCTGTCGTTCACGAACCTCGAGGACATCGACGCGGTCCAGCTCGCGTTGCCGCTCGAAGTCACGCGCGCGGTCGCGCTGGACGCGGCGATGGACAGCGTGCGCGACCGGTTCGGCAAGACCGCGATCACGCGCGCCGTGCTCGTGGGGCGCGATCCGGGAGTGGTCATGCCGCTGCTGCCGGATTGACCGGGACTCGGCGATCGTCGGAGCCGAGCAGGAAGTGCGCCGAAGCGGTGGCGCGATACACGCGGAGCCCAGCCGGCGGGCTGACGTTGTCGAGTGTCCATGCCTCGCCGCCGCGGGCCTGCGATCGGCGGGAGAACACCTCGATGGCGTGATCCTGCTCGGCGTCGCCCACCAGCTCGGCCTCGGCTTCGATGTAGACGGCTTCGGCGGTGTACTCCGGGACCGTCGAATCGAAGATGACGATCGCGACCTGCGGGCGGATCTCGACGTTGCGCGAGTGCCGAGCCTCGGGGCGCGACACCCAGATGAATGTCGTGTACTCGTCGTGCGCGAACCACACTGGCGAAGCCCATGGGCGCCCGTCGCGGTCCGCGGTCGCGAGCGTCATGTACGCGTTGGCGTCGATCAGCGCGCGCGCCGATTCGGGATCAGGGGTCGAGACGCTTGTCATAGATCACAAAATCGCACGGAGTGGCGAGCAGCGGCGCGAGCGCGGGATAGGCCTCGTCGATCGTGGTCCGGCGGGCGACCCGATAGCCGATCCGCGAGTACCAATCAGCCAGGAAGACCTTCGTCGGATGCGTCCAGCCGCGCGGCACGAGCACCTCGAGCCGCATGCAGCGGAGCCCGGCGGCGCGGCTCTTACGCTCCGCGAACCGCACGAGCTCGCGGCCGACCCCGAGCCCGCGATGCGCCGGGTCCGCGGCGAGCATCCCGAACTCGCCGGTGCACGCATCGAGCTGCTGCACGCGAACACAGCCGACGACCTCGTCACCGAGCCGGGCCACGGCGATCTGTCGCGCCCGCGTCAGCTCGACCACCTCGTCCTGCGTCGTGCGGGTCGCGTCCTCGGTCCAGATGCCGTCCTCGGCCACCTTGTACACCTCGTTCGCCAGATCGGTGATCCGCTCCATGAGCTGCGCATCCTCGCTCTCGGCGGGTGCGAGTAGCTCGATCTCGATCGTCATGCAATTGAGGGTGCCCGTTCAGATTGACCGGCACAATTCATAGTTCTCATCGCAGCGATCGTCGAATACGATCGTTCGTGTGGAGCTCCGCCAACTGCGAGCCGTCGAGGCGGTTGCCCGCCACCGCCACTTCACACGCGCCGCGGAGGAGCTCAACGTCGCCCAATCGGCGCTGTCGCACCAGATCCGGCAGCTCGAGCTCGAGCTGGGGACGCCGCTGTTCGAGCGCACGAGCCGCCGCGTGAGCCCGACCGAGGCCGGGACGGCCGTGGCCGCGCGCGCCCGGCGGGTACTGGCCGAGGTGGACGCTGCCCGCGAGGAGGTAGATGAGCTTCGCGGCGTCCTGCGCGGGCGGATCTGGATCGGCGCGCTCCACCCGGCGGGCGACCTCGACGTCCCGGGCCTGCTGGCCCGCTTCAGCGCGGCACATCCTGGCGTCGAGGTCGGCCTCCGCGAGGGCATGGCCGCCGACATGCTGGGCTTCGTCGCCGCCGGCGAGCTCGACGCCGCCTTCTGCCTCCTGGCCGGCGACACCCCGGACGACCTCGCCGTCGAGCGGCTGGGCGAGGACGAGGTGGTGGCGGCGTTCGCCCCCGAACACGCCCCGGCGGCCGCGCGGGTCGGCATTGCCGAGCTCCGTCGTGGAGCGATCGTCGCGCCGCGCCGGGGCTCGGCGCTCACGTCGGTGGTCGACGAGCGGTTCGTCGCGGCCGGCGAGCCGCTCCATCTCGCCCTCGAGAGCGGCGACCCGTTCCTGTTGCGCTCGCTCGCCGCCCGAGGCTTCGCCGCGGCGATCCTGCCCCGCTCGCTCACCGCCCTCGAGGGGCCCGCGGTCGAGGTGCGAAGTCTCCGGCCACCCGTTCATCTGCCGGTGGCGCTCGTCTGGCGGCGCGAGCGCAACGTGTCACCCGCGGCGCGCACGTTCATCGAGTTCGTGCGTCGTGCAATTGAGGACCGATCCTGACCGCAATCGTCCGTACGGTTCGGGTCATGCCACATCGCGATCGATATCCCGCCGGCGTGCCGTGCTGGGTCGACACCTCGCAACCGGACCCCGCGGCAGCCGCCGCCTTCTACGGCGACCTCTTCGACTGGAAGCTCGAAGACCAGATGCCGCCGGACGCCGACGGCCGGTACTTCCAGGCGACGATCGACGGCGGCCGCGTGGCCGCGGTCGGCTCGGCGATGGGGGACGGTCCCGTGACATGGATGACCTACATCGCGGTCGACAGCGCGGATGATGCAGTCGAGCGCGTCCGGGCGAACGGCGGCACCGTGATCACCGAGCCGTTCGACATCTTCACCGCCGGGCGGATGGCGATCTTCGCCGACCCCGAAGGCGCGGTGTTCAGCGTCTGGCAGGCCGGCGACCACACCGGCTCCGAGGTGGTCAACGCGCCCGGGAGCTGGAACTTCAGCGACCTCAACACCGGCGACATGGAGGGCGCGAAGCGCTTCTACGGCGCCGTCTTCGGCTGGGAGTTCGACCCGGTGGACTTCGGCGGCGGGCCGATGGCGATGGTGCGCGTCCCCGGCTACAGCGACTACCTGGAGTCGATCGACCCCGGCGTGCGCAAGCGCCATGCCGACGGCGGGGCGCCTCCCGGATTCACCGACTCGGTCGGGTGGTTCAATCCGGTGAGCGACGACGCGCCGGCCCATTGGAGCGTGACGTTCGCCATCGCCGACACCGACGCCAGTGCCGCCCGCGTGAAGGAACTCGGTGGCCAGGTCCTGTCCGAGCCGCAGGACGTCCCGTGGTCGCGCGTGACGAAAATCCGCGACCCGCAGGGCGCGACGCTCACGCTCAGCCAGTTCAAGCCGCCGACGGAGTAGCGGGCGGTGCCGCTCGCGGCCTGGCGGGCGGCCGACAGAGGGTGGCGGGTGGCCGTACCCGCCACCCCGTGGTTCCTCCATGGTGAGCGGCAGCGCCCGGCGGCACGCTGAAGAACGTGAAGTCCCACAACGCCACGCTCGCCTTGCTCACGGTCGCGGGCATCTCGTTCGCGCTGATGCAGACGCTGGTCGTCCCGGCACTGCCGTTCTTCCAGCGTGAGTTCGAGACCTCGCCGGAGTGGACGACGTGGCTCGTCACGAGCTTCCTCGTCAGCTCGTCGGTGTTGACGCCGATCATCGGCAAGCTCGGCGACGCGCACGGCAAGAAGCGGATGCTGGTGATCTCGCTGGCGACGTTCGGCTTCGCGTCGCTCGGCGCGGCGCTCGCCCCGAACATCGGGACGCTGATCGCGTTCCGCGCGCTCCAGGGCGCGGGCGCCGCGATCTTCCCGCTCAGCTTCGGGATCATCCGCGACGAGTTCCCACCGCATAAGGTCGGTGTGGCGATCGGGACGGTGAGCTCGGTGTTCGGCGTCGGCGGTGGCGTCGGGCTCGTGCTGAGCGGCGTGATCGTCGAGCACCTCAATTGGCACTGGCTCTTCCTCGTCGGCGCGTTGCCCGTGCTCGCCAGCACGGCGCTGATCGCGCGGTTCGTGCCCGAGTCGCCGATCAAGCGGCCGACGAAGCCCGACTACCTCGGCGCCGGCGCGCTCTCGCTCGGCTTCGCCTCGCTGCTGCTCGCGCTCAGCGAGGGCTCGACTTGGGGCTGGGCCTCGCCCGGCGTGCTCGGGCTGCTCGGCCTTGCGGCCGCCGCGCTCGCGGCCTGGGTGGCGATCGAGCGCAACGTCGAGGACCCGCTCGTCGACCTGCCGACCCTCATGCGTCCCGGCATGGCCGCCACCAACGCGAGCACGATCCTCGTCGGCTTCAGCCTGACCGCGTTCTTCGTGCTCGTCCCGGGCTTCCTGCAGAACGACTTCAGCCTGAGCCCGACGGAGGCCGGGCTGACGCTGCTGCCGTTCTCGGTGGCGATGATCGCGGCAGGGCCGCTCGCCGGCGCGCTCGGTACGCGCCACGGCCGCGTGCTGCCGCTGCGCATTGGACTGGCGCTCGGCGCGGCGTCGCTGGCCGGCCTCGCCGCGCTGCACGATTCGCAGTGGCTGATCGCCGCCTGGATGCCCGTCATGGGCACGGGCATCGCGTTCGCGCTGGCCGCGATCGGCGCGCTCGTCATCGACCACTCCCGTCCCGAGGAGACCGGCGTGACGAGCGGGATGAACACGATCATGCGCACGTCCGGGGCCGCGATCGGCGCGCAGATCGCCGCCGTGATCGTCTCCGCGCACCCGACCGAGGGCTACACGATCGCGTTCGCCCTCGGCGCGCTCGGCCTGATCGCGGCGCTCGTGCCGACGCTGCTGCTCGAGCGCCGCCACCCGGCGGCGCTCGAGCCCGCAGTCGCTTAGCTGCCTGCCCGGATCAGGATGTGATCGTTGTGGTAGGGCGAGGCCGGGAAGATCTGGCGCGGCCACGTGAGGAGCCGCGCGCCGTTGGCGAGCGAGGCGCCCTCGACGTTCATGGCCTGGTTGTTCTTCTGGCTGACCAAGTGCAGACGACCGTCGCCGGTGTCCTCGGCGTGCCAGACGGTCGAGTTGCCGAGGCTCGGGGCCATCAGCTCGATCGAGCACGCGAGCTGGTTGAAGACCGCGCAGTTCACACCGACGTAGCGGTTGAGCGCGTGCATCGGCTGGATGTAGTAGCGGTTCGGCCCGAACATCGTCGCCGGAGCCTGAGCGAGCTTGAACTGGTCGTTCACGTAGCCGCCGTTGACGTCCGGCCACTGGATCAGCGGCGCGCCGGCGTTCGGACTGGCTTCGGCGACATTCGCCACCTTGCCGCTGTGCTCGAACACGAACTCGACAGGCACGCCTGTCGGCAGCGGGGCGGCGGCCTGCGCGGAGCTCGCGGAGAACGCGAGCGACGCGCCCAACAGCCCGAACGCGAGCAGGATGAAACGCCGGGGACCGGCGAAGAGAGACTGCATGGTGTTCTGCCTCCTTGCGACAGATGCGGATTTGGATTGCGTCTGTTCAGACGCCGCCGCTTCCGCCCTCCGTCCCAGGGGATTCCCTCGCCAACCCCCCGCGCTCAGCGACGCGGGCGCGCGAGGTAGGTCCCGCGCGGCGCGCGGATCACGACCGTGCGTTTGCGAATGCGGTCGCGTACGCTCACGCTGCCCTGCCGCACCCGCGTGCGCGTGCCCGCGCACGTGTCCTGCACGAACCAGCGGGTGCCGCGCACGGTGGCCGCCGAGTAGTTGCCGGTGGTCCGGAACCGGCCGGTCCCGTTGCCCCACAGCTTGCGCGACTTCGGCTTGCGCTGCGCCGCCGACCCCCGTCGCGGACAGCGAGCGAGCGGCTCGTTGAGCGTGAAGTTCGTGATGCCGCCACCGAACGAGACGCGGAACCAGCCGTCGAACAAGCGCACCGACTGCGCGGCGCCGGTGCGCGACGCGACCGAACGCAACTCGACCTCGCCGCGCTTGGTGTCGATCGTCGCGCCGAACGGGATGTCGTCGATCGTCGTGATGTTCACGAAGCGGTTGCTGCCGCGCAGCCGGACGCGCACCACGCCGCGCACGGGCCGAACCACGAACGTCCGGTTGAACTGCGGCGCCGGGTCGGCCGGCGGCGGGGGCGGCGGCTGCGTGGTCGGCACGACCGGCGCGTCCGGGCCGATCGCGACCGCGTTGATCTGCGACACGCCGGCCGACCGACTGGCCCAGACCGCAACTCCGACATGGTCGGCGGCTGCCGCCACCCGCGGCGCGCCCACCTGATCCTCGGTCTGCACGAGCACGCTCCCGGACCGCCACGTGGCGCCGTCGTCGGACACCGAGTGCTGGAGGTGATAGCCCGCCGCATCCAGCCGCGACCACACCGTGTGCAACCGGCCGCCGGGATCAACCGTGATGTCGCTCTCGCTCGCGTCTCCGGGCCCGACGGCAACCGGGGCGCCGAATGCGTCGCCCGTCCAGCGGCGCACGTACATCCCGTTCGACGCGTCGCCGGCGAGCAGGAACAGGCCGAGTCCGCCGGAAGCCAGCCGCGGGTAGTCGGCGTAGCCCAACCCGGCCGGCCCGGCCCACGTGGCGGCGTTGTTCGGGTCGCCCACGCCGTTGTGGAGCCAGGAGGCGGCGTCGGAGGCGCCCGTGGCGAAGATCGCCACCCGGCGGCCGTCGGAGGTGAAGCCGACGGTGCCGTTGTACGGACGCTCGCCTCCGCCGATCGCTGGAGAGCCGTCGGCCGATCCCCCCGCGAGCGGCACGGACTGGACGACGCCGCCGCCCGAGAACGCGTTCGTTGCGACCGTGAGCGTCCCGTCGCCGCCGACCACCGCCTCGTCGAACGGTAGGTCACCAGCCGCACGTCCCGCGTCGAACGTGCCGCCGCCGTCGGTCGACGTGACGACGAAGATCCGCGGCGGGTTGACCCCGTAGCGGTATTGGACGAGCCGCACCGTGGCTCCGGAGACGACCACGAACGGCCGGCTCAGCGATGTGCCGGGCGGCGTCAGCGAGTGGCGCACGTCGCACGTCGTCGCGCCGCGCGGCAGGCGGCAGAACTGCAACGTCGTGACGTTCGGCTCCGGCCCGTACCAGGCCATGTAGGCGGTGCCGTTGCCATCGACGGCGACGCTGGGCTTGAAGCCCTGACCGATCGGGATCGCGTGGGCGGCAGTGGGGGCGATCAGCAGCGCGATCGCGGCGAGAAACAGGGTGCGCAAGGGGCGACCCTCGCATAGGAGGGCCGCCCCGGGCAACCCCTCCTACATCAGGACGCCAGAGAGCTCGCCGGAGCGGATGAGCTCCACCACGGCGGCGATGTCGCGATCCATCCGACGGTCCGCGTCAAGGAACGCGACGCGCGCGCGAATCATCGCGTGCGCCTCGCGCGCCTTCGGGCTCGCCTGCTCGATCCCGCGCAGCTCCAGAGCCTGCGCGAGCGCGATCAGGTGAATCGCGGCGATGTGCTGGGTGATCTCCACGATCGAGCGCGCGTCACGCGCGGCGATCGTCCCCATGGAGACCTTGTCCTGGTTGTGGGCCTCGGTCGAGCGCGAGTGGATGCTCGCCGGGTTACACAGCTTCAACGCCTCGGCCGTCAGAGCCGAGCACGAGAGCTGCATTCCTTTGAACCCGTGATGCAGGCCGGCCTGCGGATCGGTGGGTTCGAAGTACGGGATCAGGTTCGGTGTCAGACCGGCGTTGAACTTCTCGTCGACCACGAGCTCGAGCTGACGGTCCAGCAGGTCGCACAGGTTCGCGAGCGCGATCTTCAGCGCGTCCATGCCCTGCGTCATGTGGCTGCCGTAGAAGTTGCCGCCGCTTTGGACGCGGCCGGCGCCGGAGTCGAACAGCGGGTTGTCGTCGGACGAGTTGATCTCGATCGCGACCCACCGCTCGACCCACTCGAGCGTGTCGCGCAGGGCGCCGTTGACGTGCGGCGCGCAGCGGACGGAGTACTTGTCCTGGACGGAGCGCGTGAGCTCCCGGAAGCCCGCGCCGTTCAGGTCGTGCTCGGGGACGATCTCCTCGGCATCGTGCGTGAGCTGCGAGCCCTCGAGCAGCATCCGCACGTTGTCGGCGCTCTCGATGATCCCCGGGTGCGGCTTGGCCTCGAACAGGAAGCGGTTGAAGTGGCCGTGGTTGCCCATCAGCGCCTGCGACGCCATCGCCGTGCACAGGTCGGTCACGAATGCGAGCTCGCGCGCGTCGGCGACGGCGAGCACGGCGAAGCCGCTCATGAACGACGTGCCGTTGGTCATCGCGAGGCCTTCCTTGGCCTCGAGCTCGAGCGGCTCGAGCCCCAGCTCGGCCAGTACGTCGGCCGCCTCGCGGACCTCGCCCTCGTAGAGCACCTCGGTCTCGCCGGCCAGCGCGCGGCCGACGTAAGAGAGCGGGATGAGGTCGCCGCTGGCGCCGCACGAGCCACGCTCGGGGATCAGCGGCAGGATGTCGTGATTGAGCAGCGTCAGCAGCCGCTCGATCAGTTCCAGGCTCACGCCCGAGTTGCCCTTCGCGAGACAGTTGGCGCGGAACAGCATCGTCGCGCGGGTGACCTCGGGCGAGGCGATCGGGCCGGTTCCGGCGCCGAGGAAGCGGAGCATGTTCTGCTGCAGCTGCGCCGCCTTCTGGGGGGCGATCTGACGATGCGCGCTGTCACCGAAGCCGGTGGTCACGCCGTAGATCGGGATCTCGCGGCCGATCAGGTCGTGCTTGAGCGCGCGCGAAGCCTCCACGCGCCGCACAGCCTCCGTCGAGAGCGTGGCGCGGCCCCCATGGCGGGCGAGCCGCACGGCCTCGTCGATCGTCAGCGACCCACCGTCGAGGTCGAGGTGCACTCCGATATCGGGTTGAAGCAGATCCGTCATGACGGTGCCAAGGTACTCGCCTGTACGGACCTTGTAGCAAAGCTGGCAAATCTGCTCAGTCATGTGCAGAGGTCGAGGTTTGCCTCTGAGCAACTTGTACATCTTTCTTGACAGGAGTTACACGAGTAAGCAAGGTTTCCGGCCGTGGGGAACGTGTTGAGGGGGGTCAGCGTCCTGCTGCTGGCCGGCGCGCTGGTCGCGCCGGCCCAGGCTCAGGTGGCCTCGCCGGAGATCCGTCACACGGGCACCGCTCCGACCGGCTACGAGGTGACCGTCCGCTTTGTCGACGCGTCTGCATCCTCCGTGCGGATCAAGGGCGAGTGGGTCTTCTCGAGTGCGGCTGAGTCGAGCGCGGTACCGCCCGTGTCTCCGGGGCGGCTACCGAGTCAATGGCGGCCGGGCGACTTCCCGATGCCGTTCCCCAACTCCTTTCAGCCGAACTGGCCGGTGAATGCCCTGAGGACGTCGCCGTAGGCAGCACGTCGATCCCCAACCCGGCGAACAGATCGACGAGGTCGAACGCCATCCGCAGGTGGAACTTCGCGTCCGGCTCGGCGGGGTCGCGGCCGAGGACATCGGTCAGCCGTGTAAGCCGGTAGCGGAGCGTGTTCTTGTGCACGAAACACGCGGCGGCAGTTTGCGCGACGTTGCCATCGGCGGCCACGAACGCGCGCAGCGTGGAGAGCAGGTCGGCGCGCCCTTCATGCGCTACGAGCGGCCCGAGCTGCTCGGCCACCACCGCGCGCACCTGCTCGACGTCGGGCGCGTCGAGCAGGAACCGCAGCGGGCCGAGCTGATCGGTGCGGACGACGCCGCCTCCGCGCGTGGCCGCGAGCCGCGCACAGGCTGCGGCCTGCTTGTAGCCGAGCGCGAAGTCGGTGGTGGCGTCGCTGACGCCGAGCGCGACGTCGGGCAGCGAGCGGATGACCGGCTCGGCGTCGCGGGCGGCGAGCACGACGTCCTCTCCGCGCGTGCAGACCAACGATGCGTCGCGGTGGATGAGCGTGCGGCCGGTTGCGTGCCGTACGCGCTCGAGCACGTCGCCGCGCACGACGACGATCCGGTGCGGGCGTGAGAGGTCGATGCCGTGGCGGCGGGCGCGCGCGACCAGTGACGGCGTGGTGGCGTCGAGCAGCTCCGACAGCAGGTCGCCCTGGAGCTGCCACTCGACCTGCTGCTGTGCGCGCTCCTTGACCAGCTCCAGTGCGAGCACGGTGGCGCCGTGCTCGAGCGCCTTCTCCTGCAGCGGCGACAGCTCGTCGAGCGCGACGTGCAGCTCGCCGAGGTCCTCGAGCGGAACGCAGATGCCCGCCGGCGGCCGCGATCGAGCATGACCTCGGCGCCGAGCAGCCGCGACAGCTCGTCGGCAGATGTGGTCGCGGCCGCGGCCGGCCAGCGCGGCGTCGGTCAGCACGCGGTGGACGGCGAACGAGCCCTCGAGCACGCGGTTCTGCTCGGCCAGCGCGCCGTAGAGCCGGCCGTTCTCGATCGCCACCGCGCCCTGGGCGGCGAGCGCGCTCGTCAGCGCGACCTCGATCGGCGGGAACTCGAGCGCTCGCCGCGGCCCACGTACAGCGCGCCGACGACCTTCTCGCCCGTGAGCATCGGGCAGCAGAGCATCGAGCCGATCCCCTCGCCGAGGATCGCGTCGCTGACCCATGACGGCGTGCGCGGGCGCTCGCGTTCGTAGTCCGGGACCGCGACCGGCGTGCGCGTCGCGACCGCCGCGCCGCCGACGCCGTCGCCGAGCGCGAGCCGCATCCGCATGAACGGCTCGGTGCGCGCGCCGACCGCGACCCGCATGCTCCAGCGCGTCGCCGCGTCGACCAGCCCCATCCACGCGAGGTCGGTCCCGACCAGCTCGCGCGCGCGTTCGACGATCAGGTGCAGGGCGGCGTCGACGTCGGCCTCGGCGGCCTGGATCTGCATGCCGATCTGGACGAGCGCCTCGTAGGACGCGGTCCGGCGTGCCTGCACCTCGACCTTCTCGACCAGCAGCGCCAGATGCTCGGCGAACACCGGCATCAGCGCGCGGGCGTCGCCCGGGCGGACGCCGCCGCGCAGGTCCGCGACGAGCGCGCCGCGGACCGCGCCGTCGATGCCGAGCACCGGCTCGACGCGGTGGATCAGTGACGCACGCGATCCGTGCCCGAGCGCCGCCGCCATCCACTCGGCAGCTCGCTCGGCCGCCCGGGCTTCGCTGATGCCCTGGGTGGCGATCGACCTCGCCGTCGGCCCACGCCACCGCGCAGTAGGCGGCCCGCAGCACCTTGCGCGCGGCCTCGAGCGCCGAGCGCGTGAGCGCGACCTGGTCCTCGGACCTTTGCACGACAATCCACGCCCTGAATTCGTACTCCTGCACGAGACGCATCCGCAACCCGACCCATTAGACCTCTGGTGAGCCACCGGAGGGGCTGCCGCCCGGACCCCCCGCTTAAGCGAGAGGAGAGACGATGACTGCGGCAGCGCAAGCGGCGCCGGGGGCCGCGGGTCAAGAGCGCACGCGCTCGCGGCCCTACACGGTCGACATCGACATCGGAGGCACGCTCACCGACGGGCTGTTCTCCGACGGCATGACGGTCACGCCGGTCAAGGTCGACACGACCCCGCACGACTTCACGGTCTGCTTCTTCGAGTGCCTGAAGGAGGGCGCGAAGCAGCTCGGCTTCGACGATCTGACCACGCTGCTGCAACAGGTCGCGGTGATCCGCTGGTCGGCGACGATCGCCACCAACATCATCGCCGAGCGCAAGGGCCCGCGGATCGGCCTGCTGGTGAGCGAGGAGACCGGCGACGAGCTCTACGGCGCGCACCGCGAGCCCCGCGGTCGGCTCGCTGATCGCACACGAGAACATCGTTCCGCTGCCCAAGGGCGCCTCCGACAAAGAGGCGCTGACGGCGATCCGCGCGCTGCTCGAGCAAGGCGTGCGCCGGATCGCCGTGAGCATGGCCGGCGGGTACAGCGACGACAGCGCCGAGCAGGCGGTCCGGCGGCTCGTCGACGAGAACTTCCCCGACCACTATCTCGGCGCGGTTCCGCTCGTTCTGGGCAGCGAGATCCTCCGCCACCCGGACGACCAGACCCGCACGCACATGGCGCTGGTCAACGCCTACGTGCACACGCCGCTGGCCGTCGCGCTGTTCAAGGCCGAGGACCAGCTGCTCGAGGAGCACAACTACAAGCGGCCCGTCTACATCGCGCACGTCAACGGCGGCGTCGCGCGCGTGTCCAAGACGAAGGCGGTCGACACCGCCGAGTCGAGCCCGTACTTCGGGCTGAACGCGTGCGCGTGGTGGTCGCGCCGGTACGGCCACGACAGGGTGCTGGCGCTCGACGTCGGCGGGACGACGGCCAAGCTCGGCGTCATCGCCGACGGCAAGCCGATGACCGTCGAGCACGGCGAGTTGCTCGGCGTCCCGCTGCAGACGCCGTGGACGCTGCTGCGCTCGGCGGCCGTCGGCGGCGGCTCCGTCGCGAAGGCGCCAAGACGGCGGCGTCAAGCTCGGCCCCGAATCTCAGGGCGCCTACCCGGGCCCCGCCTGTTACGACCTCGGCGGCAAGCAGGCGACGCTGACCGACGCGTTTGTCGCCGCCGGCATGCTCAACCCCGATCGCTTCCTCGGCGGCCGCCGCGCACTGCGCGTCGACCTCGCACGCGAGGCGCTCGGCGAGCTGGAACCGGACGCCGTGATCGACAAGGCCGCCGACATGGTGGCCGAGGTCGCGCGCGCGACGCTCGAGCGCGCCGGCGTCGAGAAGGGCGTCGGGCTCTACTGCTTCGGCGGCAACGGCGGCAACTTCGCCGCGCGTGTCGCCGACCGCCTGTTCCTCGACCGCGCATACGTGTTCGCGCTCGGTCCCGTGCTGTCCGCCTTCGGGTCGTCCGTGGCCGAGATCTGCCACGTCTACGAGGAGTGGGGCGACGACCACGACGCGATCGTCGCGCGCGGCAAGGAGCAGGTCAGCCGCGACCTGGCGGGGGAGGAGGACGTGCGCGTCGAGGTCGAGATCACCGACCACGTGATCGTCCGCGGCTACGCGCCGGTCCCGGTCTTCGAGCCGCAGCCGAACGAGGGCGAGTCGCACCGCGTAACCGGGCGACGTGCTCGTCTGGGAGGAGCTCAAGCCCGGTGCCACCGCGTCGGCGGCCCCGTGCGGCTCGAGTCCGACACCAACACCTGCTCGATCCCGGCCGGCTGGGCCGTGCGGATCGACGGCTACGACAACGCGATCCTGCAGCGGGAGGCGTGATGGCGCGCATCCGAGTCACGGAGTACCTCGACCTCGAGCTCGACGACGAGCGCTGGCGCTGCCGCGTCTGCGACCACGACCTCGGCTCCGCGCGCGAGAACTACAAGCACGCGTGCCAGATCAACCAGCGCGACCCGCGCGAGATCCACCAGCCGCTGATCGAGGCCGAGTACACGTTCGCGCCCGACCCGGACTGGGTGCGGATCGTCGAGTTCCACTGCCCCGGCTGCTTCACCCAGATCGAGACCGAGTACCTGCCGCCCGGGCACCCGATCACGCACGACATCGAGATCGATCTCGACCGGCTGCGCGAGCGGCTCGACGCCGGCGAGTTGGAGATCCGCGACGAGCGACTGGCGGCGGTGCGATGAACACGATCGACGTCGACGTCGGCGGGACGTTCACCGACCTGGTGCTCACGCTCGACGGCACCACCAGCTACCGCAAGGTGCCGACCACCCCGTACGACCTGAGCGTCGGCTTCATGCAGGTCGTCGAGGAGGCGGCGGAGGAGGCCGGTCTCAGCCTCGACGACCTCGTCCGGCAGGTCGAGACCGTGCGCTACTCGACCACGGTGGCGATGAACCGCCTGCTCGAGCGCTCCGGCCCGCGGGTGGCGCTGATCACCACCGCAGGGCCACGAGGACGCGACCCTGATCGGCAAGGGCGCGCAGTGGATCGACGGCACGCGGCTGGACGAGCGGCGCGCGCTGCCGCTCCAGAACAAGCCGAAGCCGATCGTCCCGCGGCGGCTGATCGTGGGCGTCAAGGAGCGGATCGACGCGCGCGGCGAGGTGATCCGGCCGCTCGACGAGGACGCACGTGCGCGAGCAGGTCCGCGATGCTCGTCGACCGCGGCGCGCGGGCGTTCGTGGTGTCGCTGCTGTGGTCGTTCGTGAACCCCGCGCACGAGAAGGCGGTCAAGCGGATCATCCGCGAGGAGTACCGCGACTACCACGTCGGCTACCTGCCGGTGATCCTGTCCTCGGAGGTCGTCTCGCGGCTCGGCGAGTACGGCCGCTCGAACACCGCGATCCTCGACGCGTACCTGCAGCGCTCGATGCAGATCGAGCTCTCCGGCACGTGGGACAAGCTGCGCGAGCGCGGCTACCGCGGCCCGTTCTTCATGATCCACAACACGGGCGGCTGCGCCGACCTGTTCAAGACGACGGCGTCGCCGCACCTACAACGGCGGCCCGATCGCGGGGCTGATCGGCGCGCGCGACATCGCCAGGCTGCTCGGCGCGCACAACGTCGTCACGGCGGACGTCGGCGGCACGTCGTTCGACATCGGGCTCGTGGTCCGGCGACTCCGTCCGCAACTACGAGTTCAACCCGATCATCGACCAGTGGATGGTCTCCACGACGATGCTGCAGTCGCTGTCGATCGGCGCCGGCGGCGGGTCGATCGCGTCGCTGAACGAGGCGCTCGGGGGCCGGCTGGAGGTGGGCCCGCGGTCCGCGGGCTCGTACCCCGGCCCGGTCGCCTATCAGTTGGGCGGCACCGAGCCGACGGTCACCGACGCCAACCTCGTGCTCGGCTATCTCAGCCCGGACGCGTTCTTCGCCGGCCGGATGCAGCTCGACAAGGAGGCCGCGGAGGAGGCGATCAAGACGACGATCGCCGATCCGCTCGGCGTGTCCACGGTCGAGGCGGCCGCGCTGATCCGCCGGATCATCGACGACAAGATGGCGTCGGCGATCCGCAAGGAGGTCACGCTGCGCGGCTACCGGCCGACCGACTTCACGCTGTTCGCGTTCGGCGGCGGCGGGCCGACCCACGTCGCCGGCTACATGGGCGAGATCCCGCGCGCGGTGATGTTCCCGTTCTCGCCGGTGTTCTGCGCGTACGGCTCGTCGATCATGGACGTCGTCCACCTGTACGAGCGCACGCACCGGATGATGTTGCTGGCGCCGCTGACGGGCCAGCCCGCGCTCGAGCACGAGGCGTTCAACGCGTTGGTTCGCGAGCTGATGGACGAGGCCCGCCGCGAGGTCGAGGCCGAGGGGCTGAGCTGGGACGACGCGACCGTGTCGCTCGAGCTCGACTGTCTCTACGGCGGTCAGATCCATTCCAAGCGCGCGTCCTCGCCGATGCTGTTCGTTGAGTCCGACGCCGACGTGCGAACTGTCTACGAGCGCTTCGAGCAGGAGTTCAGCGAGGCGTTCAGCCCGCTCGCCGTCAACGTCGCGGGCGGCGTCTACATCGACACCTTCGTGCTGCGGGTCGCGATCCCGGGCCAGCAGCTGGAACTGCCCGAGCTGGAGATGAGCGACGGGTCGCCGGAGCCGGCCGAGACGCGCCAGGCGTACTTCGACGGCTGGGTCGACACGCCGGTGTACGAGTTCGAGGCGCTGCAGCCCGGCCACAGCATCTCCGGCCCGGCGATCGTCCAGGCCGCGTACACGACCGCGGTGATCCCGCCGGGAAGGCGGTTCGCGAATCGAGAACCACGGGCTCGGAATCCTGGAGGACGACTGACATGCCGATCCCGACCGACGTCCAGAAGCTGGACATGATCCGGCTCGCGGAGCCGACCGAAGCACGAGCTCGCGGCGGTGGCCTCGCTGGCGCCCGGCGACTACGAGATCGGCTTCCAGCGCACCAACGACATCCTCGACGAGGCGCTCGAGGTCTTCCAGCGCTCGTCGCGCAGCTCGATGGGCATCGCCGGCGACGTGATGATCGCGCTGTTCACGGCGTCCGGCGACCTCGTCAACGCGGCCGCCGGCACGTACCTGCACGCGATCATCCAGCCGATCCTGATCAAGTACATCCTCGAGCACTACAGCGAGAACCCGGGGGTGCAGGACGGCGACATCTGGTTCGCCAACGACGCGCTGTACGGCGGCATCCACAACCCCGACCAGGTGATCGTGCTGCCGATCTTCCACGACGGCAAGCTGATCGCGTGGGCCGGGGCCGCCAACCACACGACCGAGACGGGCGCGGTCGAGCCGGGCGGGATGCCGGTGTCGGCGACGACCCGCTTCCACGAGGGGCTGAACCTGCCGCCGATCAAGATCGGCGACGATCACCAGCTGCGCGACGACATGCTCGAGCTGTTCAACGCGTTCGGCATCCGCGCGCCGCAGATGATCGCGACCGACCTGAAGGCGCGGGCGACCGCGGCCGACCGGGTGCGCACGCGGATCCTCGAGGTCGCCGAGCGCGAGGGCGCGGACTTCGTCGTCGGCGTCATGCACCGGATGCTGCAGGTGGCCGAGGAGGGCGCGCGGCGGCGGATCGCGTCGTGGCTGGACGGCAAGTACCGCTGCGTGAACTTCGCCGACGCGCTCGGGACCGAGCACGGGCTGGTGCGGACGGCGAGCCTGACGCTGATCAAGGAGGGTGACGAGGTCACGCTCGACTTCACCGGCACGTCGCCGGAGAACCTGTCGCCGTACCACGCGCACGTGCAGGCGGTGGTCGGCCACGTGGCCAACTACGTCTACTCGTACGTCTTCTACGACCTGCCGATCTCGAGCGCGACGTTCGCCCCGTTCACGTTCGTGATCCCGAAGGGGACGGTGCTCAACCCCGACGACCGCGCGGCCACGTCAGTTGCTCCGTGATGGTCTGCACGGGCGTGATGAGCGCGTGCGCGAACACGTTCGCGAAGATGATGTTCGGCTCGCAGGAGCACGACCGGGTGGCGGCGAGCGCCTCCAACGCCGGCAACGCGGTCGTGATCGCGGGCCAGACCCAGTGGGGCCTGCCGTTCGCGGACATGGTCGCCTACTCGATCAACACCGAGGGCATGGGCGGGCGCCCGTCGTCGGCGGGCATGAACGCGTTCGGGTTCCCGTGGTGCCCGTTCGGCCGCGCTCCCGACGTCGAGCTGATGGAGAACGAGTTCCCGATCCTGATCCCGCTGTCGCAGCACTGGACGGACTCGTGCGGCGCGGGCAAGCACCGCGGGGGAGTGGGGACGGTGCAGCCGTGGGTCGCGCACCAGGCGCCGATGGTGCTGCTGATGTGCATCGCCGACAACTCGAAGCTGCAGACGCCGCAGCCGCTGTTCGGCGGCTACGCGCCGTGCACGGTGCCGGGCATCGGAATCCGCGCGCCGGGGCTGATGGACGCGCTCAAGCGCGGCGACGACATCGAGCTCGACTTCCGCAAGATCATCGAGGGGCGCACGATCGGCGGCCAGTGGGAGGTCGAGTTCATGGGCCGCTCGATCCGGCCCTACGACGAGGGCGACGTGATGGGGTTCTGCTTCTCCGCGGGCGGCGCCGGCTACGGCGACCCGCTGGAGGCCGACCCCGAGGTGGTCGCGCAGGACTTCGTCGACGGGCTGATCAGCGCGTGGACGATGCGCGAGATCTACAAGGTCGCCTACGACGAGGCCGAGGAGATGGTGCTGCTTGAGGAGACGGAGCGGCTGCGCGCGGCCGAGCGCGAGGCCCGGCGGGCTCGCGACGCCGACTGGGAGACGTTCACCGCCGCCTGGTCGGAGCTCTCGCCGCCCGAGGACCTGCTGGTCTGGTTCGGCTCCTGGCCCGAGGGCAACCCGACGGCGCCCGTGATGCGGATGTGAGCGCACTCGAGGCCGCACTGGCCGGACGCATCGACCGCCCGCTGCTGGCGCCGCAGTTCGCGGCGCTGGCGGCCGAGGTCGAGGAGCTCGACGTCGACACGTTCCTCGCCGACCCCGGTCGCCGGGCGCGGATCTACGCCGACCTCGCCCGGTCGCTGCGCCCGGACGTGCTGATCGTCGACGACGGTGGCGAGCCGACCCTGGTCGCGGACGTGCTCCGGCGCGTCCGCGCGGTCGTCGACATCGAACTCGGCGTCGTGATCCCCGGCCCGGGCACCGGAAGCATCCAACCGGTGCTGGCCGCCGCCCGCAGCGCGGCCGAGGCCGGCGCGCGCGTGATCTTCGTCCGCGAGGACGGTGAGATGCCCGACCCGCGCACCCTCACTCCGCTGTGGGGCTCGCTGAAGTTCTTCCGCGCCGTCGGCGTCCTGAAGGCGCCGTGGGCCGGCGAACTGCCGAAGGGCCCGTTCCTACCGTGCGTGACGACGCCGATCGACGCGCCGCATGCGCTGGCGGTCGCACCCGGCGAAGCGGCTCGGCCGGGGGCGAGCACCGCGCTCATCACCCACACCGAGGACCTCGCCGGGCACGTCCCGATCCGCGACCTTCCGGCAGCGGTCACGCGCCTGGCGTGACTACGACCCGCTCGGCTCGATGTTCTGGTTCACCCGGAACGTGTTGTCGGGGTCGTACGTCGCCTTGACGCGTGCGAGGCGCTCGTAGTTGCCGCGGTAGCTTGCGCGGACGCGCTCGCGGCCCTCGTCCATCATCATGTTCACGTAAGCGCCGCCGGCCGAGTACGGGTGCAGCGCCTCCTGGTATTCGACGCTCCACTCGCGGATCGCGGCGACGTTGGCCGGGTCGGGGTCGACCCCGGCAAAGACCGTCGCCCAGCGCGCGTCGCGGTAGCTCCACGCGGTGTCGGACGCGCCCACGTCGTGCGCCGCGCCGTCGACCGGGTACATGTGCATCGTCGACTTCATCGTCGGCATCGCGGCGCCGAAGCGAGCGTGCAGGCGCACGGCCTCGTCGGGGACCTCGTTGATGAAGTCCGCGCGCCAATACCACTGCTCGCCCGCCGGATACAGCGCGTCGAAGGCGCCTTGCAGCGCGGCGTGCGGCATGGAGCCAACGCCGTGCAGCAGCGGCTCGGGCAGCGAGTCCAGCAGCGGCGCCATCGCGGCCCGGGCCTGCTCCTCACTGCCGACGTAGCACCAGACGACGCCGCACACCTCGCGCAGGTGGATCGATTCCGGGAACGGCGGGCCCGGCGGCACGGTGTGGAAGGCGAAGAAGCCGTTGAGCTCGCGCGGCGCGGCCGGGAGGAATTCGCGGTACGCGGACAGGACGGCCTCGCCGTCCTCGATCGGCCAGAACGTCGGGCCGCCGAAGATGGTCCCGACCTCGTGCGTCCGGAACAGGAACGAGGTGACGACGCCGAAGTTCCCGCCGCCGCCGCGCAGCGCCCAGAACAGGTCCGGGTGTTCGTCGGCGTTCGCGCGGACCTGGCGGCCGTCGGCGAGCACGACGTCAGCCTCGAGCAGGTTGTCGACCGTCAGCCCGAAGGCGCGCGTGAGGTGGCCGAGGCCGCCGCCGAGCGTGAGGCCGCCAACGCCGGTGGTGGAGATGATGCCGCTCGGTGTGGCGAGGCCGTGCTCGCCGGTCGCCGCGTCGACTTCGCCCCACGTGCACCCGCCCCCGACGCGTACCGTGCGGGCCTGCGGGTCGACCTCGATGTCCTTCAGCGGTGAGAGGTCGATGACGACGCCACCGTCGCACGTCCCAAGGCCGGCGCCGTTGTGGCCACCGCCGCGGATCGCGATCAGCAGGTCGTGCCGGCGGGCGAACCCGATCGCCCGCGCGACGTCGTCCGGCCCGGCGCAGCGCGCGATCAGCGCGGGCCGACGGTCGATCATCGCGTTATAGACGGCGCGTGCGTCGTCGTAGTCGGCTCCGCCCGGCTCGAACAGCCGGCCGCCGAACCCGGCGAGCTCTTCGCGGGCATTGATAAGTGTGCTCATAGTCCGACGCTACGAGTGGCCGACACGCGTGTCATGACGCGCCCTGATCCACTTTCGTAGGCCCGATGACTTGCTCGCGGACGGCTGCGATGGTCAGATTTGACTATCAGCGCGCTGCCGGGCCCCCTCTCGCTCAGTTCCACCTTCCCGTTCGTCGGGCGCGCGCGTGAGCTCGCGTTGCTGCGCTCGCTTGTCCCGTGGGCCAACGGTGAGGGGCGCCGGGTGGTGCTGGCCGGCGGCGAGGCGGGCTCCGGCAAGAGCCGCCTCGTGCGAGAGTTCGCTTCAGAGGCGGCCGATCGGGGCGCGCTCGTCCTCTACGGGGCCTGCGACGCGGTGGTGCACCCACCATACGGTCCGTTCGTGGAAGCGCTCGAGCAGCTCGCGCGGGACGTCGACCCCGACGAGTTGCGGACCGCGCTCGGTACCACGGGCGGCGAGCTGGCCCGATTGGCGCCCGACCTCGCGATGCGCGCGGGCGCCCAGCCGACCCCGGTCGCGCTGGACCCGGACACGGGGCGCCACCGACTGCACACGGCGGTCACCGACCTGTTGGATGGCGTCAGCCGTCGTCGTCCGGTGCTGCTCGTGCTCGAGGACGCGCACTGGGCGGATGTCCCGACGCTCGGCCTCCTGCGCCACCTCGCCCGCGCGAGCGGCAGGGGGCGGCTTCTGCTGCTGGCCACGTTCCGCGACACCGACGCGGAGATGCCGGAGGCGCTGACCGAGACGCTCGCGGATCTCCGCCGCTCCGACGACGTCGTGCGGCTTCGCCTCGGCGGGCTGTCAGGCGACGAGGTGACCGAGTTCGTCCGGCGCGCCGCCGGCTCAGACCAGGGCCCGCCCGAGCTCGCGCACGCGATCAGCGACATGACCGCCGGCAACGCGTTCCTCGTCTGCGAGCTGTGGCGCGCGCTGGTGGACAGCGACACCATCGAGGTCATCGACGGCGTGATCCGGCTCCGCCGTCCGCTGGACGACCTCGGTACGCCGGAGAGCGTCCGCGAGGTGGTGGGGCGGCGGCTCGCCAGGCTGCGACCGGAGACCGGCGACCTGCTCGAGGTCGCCGCGACCGCCGGAGCGGAGTTCGATCTCGAGACGCTGCGGCCGGCGAGCGACATGGAGCTGCTGGGCGCGCTCGACGAGGCGATCGCCAGCGGCATCATCGAGGAGCTCCCGTCCCGCCGGCTGGCGTACCGGTTTACGCACGAGCTGGTCCGCCGCTCGCTCTACGACGGCCTGTCGGCGCTCCGGCGCGCGGAGCTCCACCTGCGGGTCGGCGAAGCGCTCGAGCGGGCGGGCGCGCGGTCGGTGGCCGACCTCGCGCACCACTTCGCGGCGGCCGCGCCGATCGCCGGCAAGGCGCGCGGCGTTGCCTACAACGTGCTCGCGGCGCGGGCCGCGAGCGCCGGGCTCGACTTCGACGCGGCCGCGGATGGGCTGCGCGTCGCGCTCGAGCTCAGGATCGACAGCCCGTCAGAGCGCGCCGGGCTGCTGCTCGAGCTGGGCATGGTCCGGCACCGCGCCGGCCGGGCGGTCGACGCGCTGGCAGCCTTCGCCCAGGCCGCGGAGATCGCCTCCGAAGTCGGTGACGCCGAGCTGTTGGCGCAGGCCGCGATCGGCTACGAGAACGCGTGTTGGCGGCCTGTGATCACCGATCCGCTCGCGGTCGACCTGCTCGAGCGCGCGGCGGCGGCGCTCGGCGACGAGCCGTCGGAGCTCCGCGTCGGCGTGCTCGGCGGCCTCGCGCGCGCGCTCGAAATCCGTGGCAGCCACGCGCGCGGGGCGGGCGTGCGCGCCGACGCCGTGGCGATGGCCCGCCGGCTCGGCGACCGCGCCGCGCTCGCCCGCGTACTCGTGGGGAGCTACTGGGAACGCGGGACACGCTCACCCGGCGAGATCCTCGCGATGCTGACCGAGGCGCGCGACCTCTCCGACGAACTGGGCGACGTGGAGCTGCAAACGGAGGCCATGAGCTGGCGCGTCGCCGCGTTCGTGGCGCTGTCCGACATGGAGTCCGCGCGGCGCGAGGTCGCCGCGGTGCGCACGATGGCAGAGCGAACGGCGCAGCCGTTCATCATCCACGTCGCCGAGCACTGCGGCTCGGCGATCGCGCTCTGCGAGGGCCGGCTGGCGGACGGCGAGGCGATGGCGCAGCGGTCGCACGACTGGAGCCGGTTGCTGACGGGCCGCGACGCGTCGGGCGTCTACGGGATCCAGATGTTCAGCATCCGCCGCGAGCAGGGCCGCCTCGCCGAGCTCGCGCCCGTGATCCGCATGCTGGCCGGCGAGCCGGGGCGTGGCGGCACGTGGCGGCCGGGGTTCGCCTCGCTCCTCGCGGAGCTGGGCATGGAGACCGAGGCTCGCCGGGAGCTGGGGCGGCTCGCGACCGAGGGGCTCGACGAATTCCGAGCGTCGCTGTGGCTCGCCTCGCTCACGTATCTGACCGACGCGTGCAGCGCGCTCGGCGACGAGGCGACGGCCGCGCTGCTCTACCCCGAGCTCGAGCCGTACGAGGGCGCCAACGTGATGATCGGTCACGTCGTCGCCTGCTACGGCGCCGCCGATCGCCACCTCGGCATGCTCGCCGCGACGCTCGGCGACTGGGACCGCGCCGAGTCGCACTTCGAGCGCGCGATGGCGCTCAACCGCCGGATGGGCGCCCACACCTGGCTGGCCCACACGGCCTACCAGTACGGCCGCATGCTGCTCCGGCGCGGCGACCGCGACCGCGCCCAGGCCGCGGAGCTGCTCGGCGAGGCGACCAGGCTCGCCGAGCGGATCGGCATGCGTGCGCTACTCGCCCAGATCACGGCGCTCGGCGCTCCGCGCTCGGGCCCCGGCCTGCCGGACGGGCTGTCGTTTCGCGAGGTGCAGATCCTCGGCCTGGTCGCCGGCGGCCTGAGCAATCGCGAGATCGGCACGACGCTGTGCATCAGCGAGCACACCGCGGCGAACCACATCCGCAGCATCCTGCGCAAGACGCGCTGCGCGAACCGCACCGAGGCGGCGTCCTACGCCCATCGCCACGGGCTCGCCGACGGCTGGTAGGGTCGAACGATGCCGCTCTACGTGATCGAGCGCGAGTTCGCTGAAGAGCTCGAGCTCTCGAGCGACGACGTCCGGCTGATCGACGACATCAACGCCGACGAGGGCGCCCGCTGGCTGTTCTCGTTCCTGAGCGCGGACCGCCGCCATACCTACTGCCTCTACGAAGCCCCGTCGCCGGACGCCATCCTCGCCGCCGCACGGCGGGCGAACGTGCCCGCCGACGCAATCGTCGAAGTGAGCGCGGCCTCGCCGGAGCTGACGCCGCGCCTGCGCGAGTGGGCTGTCGCGCAGGCGGGCGGCTGACTCAGGCGGCGATTTAGCCGGCGACGCGGATCGAACCCGCGTCGTGCTCGACCTGCCGGTGACCCTCGCGGTCAGTGGCCTCCACGGCGAGGCGCAGGTTCTGGCCGGCGAGCGAGCTCGGCAGCCGCAGCGCGAGCCGCGCCGTGACGGTCTTGCCGTGGTGGGTGACGCGCGAGCCGGCCATGACCTTCACCTTGCCGCGCGCGCTGAGGTGGCCCGGACGGGCCGCGATGCTGCCGACCTTCCGGCTCTCGGCGTCATAGAGCTGCAGCTCGACGCTGCGCAGCGCACGCCACGCCTTCGGGTGCGTCCAGCTCATATTCACCTGTGCGGTCTGGCCGGCGCGGGCCCGCACGGCGCGGGGCGCGAGGCGCAGCTTGCCGATCGGCAGCACGACGTTGGACTCGATGCTCGTCGACGTGTCGAGGACATCGGTGATCGCCGCGTCCTGGCCGGACCCGCCCTTCACGACGTCCTTGGCGCTGTCCTGCGTCTGGAAGTAGTCGTCTCCGTCGGCACCGCCGGAGAGCGTGTCGGCAGCGTTGCCCCCGTAGACGAAGTCGTTGCCGGCGCCGCCGTCGAAGTCGAGCGCAACATTGCTGCGGCCGAGGATGATGCTGCTGTCGCTGCCGAGCCCGGTCAGGTAGTCGTTCCCGCCCATGCCCTTGACGGTGACGTCGCGCGCGCCGGACTGCAGCGTGATGTCGATGTCGTCGTCGTAGCCGAAGTTGACCGCGCCCGGCCCGCCGACCCGGACCGTGTCCGCCGCGCTGGTCCCGATGATCTCGAGCTCGGGCCCGTAGCCGGCGGTGTCCCGCGGTACCGCGAAGAGGATCTCGATCTCGGACGTGCCGTCGGCTTCCTTCGTGAAGCCGGGCGCGAACGCGCCGCTGGACTCGTCGATCAGGTAGCCGTCGTTCGAGGCCGGGATGGAGCAGCCGACGGGGCAACCGCCGAACCCGGTACCCACGAGCGTGCCGGACACGACGATCCGGTCGGTGTTCAACACGGTCGCGGTCTGGCCCGAGCCGGTGAGGCTGAAGCAATGGACCGTGGTGGTGTTGGAGCCAATGTCGTTGCGGGCGGCGATCTGGCCGCCTTGGACGAAGAGCTGGAGGCGGAAGACGTCGCTCTTGTCGGCGACGTTGACCTGGCGCAGGCCGTCGTTGTACGTACACGTCGGCTGCTTGTTTGCGCTGGCCGCCGCCGGGGTGAGGCCGACGATGGCGCCCACGAGCGCCGCGCCCAGCGCCAGGCGCCGGATCGATCTGAAGTGGTGCATTGGTGATGTCTCCAGGGGAGGGGGAGGGAGTCGTGCAGCTTGAGGGCGGGCGACGGCGGCGTCACTAGGGGCGCTACCGGCATCGACCCCTGGTCCTAGGACGCGCGCGTCCACAAGTGGGGTCCGCCGCCTCATGACAGGACGCGAGCGGCGCGGCACGATCCGGCCATGGGTTCGGAACGGGGCCAGACCGCCGCCGACTACCTCGGCGTCCTGCTCGTGATCACGGTGATCGTCGCCGCCGTGGCGACGACCGGTGTCGGGCAGCGCATCAAGGCCGCGATGGCGACCGAGGTCGAGTGCATCGCCACCGGCTCGAGCGACTGTGACGACACGGTCACCGTCACCGAGTACGTCGGCGACCTGATCAACTTCTATGCCCAGTTCGACGGGGACCGCGGAGCACTGCTGGACGAGCTCAACGACCCGAGCAACGAGGACTTCGAAGACCTCGTCGACAAGCGCGACATCTCCGTGGACGGCGGCGAGACCTCGCGCCGGTTCTTCACCGTCGAGCCGGTTCCCGGCCGCGGTGTCGTCGCCTTCGACTTCTTCATCCCGAGCGAGAACTCGAACGGGTTCGCCGGTGACGACCGCTCGGAGGAGGGGACCGACATCCTGCGCGACGACCTCCCGCTGACCGACTCGCGGGTGATGATCGTGATCGACTTCGAGACCGGCCGCGGCGTGATCGTGCAGTCCGAGACGCACCTGGATCTGCCCGGCGGCATCGACTGGGCCAACGAGCCACGCCCGATCTCACTCAACGGCGATCGCGGCGCGTGGGACAACACGGGCGGGATCGACCTCGACGAGACCAACCAGATCGATCTGTCCTCGAACGCCGACGGCTTCCATGCCGACTGGGACATCCTCAACTCGATCTCACCCTTCGCGATCAGCGTCGACGGCGACGTGGACTTCACGGAGGGCGCGGACGGCTTCCTCCACAGCGACGACTTCGGCAACCAGGGCCGCGTCGACCGCTATCCGCAGGTCCAGGTGTGGCAGTACCTGCCCGACGGGCAGGCGCGCGAGATCGCCCGCAACGACTACCAGGGCGGGCACAACCCGGTGCAGGGCGCGCTGCCGCACTGCGACCTGCCGGACGCGCCGGACCTGCCCACGATCGGGATCGGCGACTTTCACGTCGCGGATCTCCCCAACCTCCCGAACGGTCCCTCGATCCCCGGCCCCTGTTAGCGAAGCGCCTGCGCCGTTAGGCTCGCGCCGAGGCGCGATGGCGACGATCGGGATCGACTTCGGAACGACGAACTCGCGCATGGCGATCGTCAAGGACGGCGTCCCGACGATGATCCCGAACCTCGACGGCTTCGAGACCACGCCTTCGACTGTCGGCCTTTCCAGCAGCGGAGAATGGTCCGCTGGAGAGGCCAAGCCGCCGATCGCGCTGGGCCACGTCTGGATCGGCTCGCCGAAGCGGCTCCTCGGTCTCGGAACCGTCGAGGCGGCAGGCAAGGAGTACTCGCCCCCGGAGATCGCGGCAAAGCTCCTCGGACAGCTCAAGACCGAGGCTGAAGAGCACCTGGAGGAGACGGTCGACGCGGCGGTCATCGCGATCCCGGCGAGCTTCAGCCACGACCAACGCCGGGAGATCAGAGAGGCAGCCCGGCTCGCCGGGCTCGACGTGCAGCGGCTCATCCACGATCCGACGGCGACCGCGCTGGCCTACGGCCTCGACCGGGAGCCCGAACAGACGCTCCTGGTCGTCGACTTCGGCGGCGGCAGCCTGAGCATCGCCGTGCTCGAGCTCGGCGACGGCGTGTTCGACGTCAAGTCGCTCGCGGGCGACGGCCGGCTCGGAGGCGTCGACTTCGATCACGCGGTCGTCGTGTGGCTGCTGGACTCGTTCATGCAGCGCGAGGGGATCGACCTGATGCGGGATCCGCTCGCCGTCGCGCGTGTGCACGAGGCCGCCGAGAAGGCCAGGATCGAATTGTCCTCGACGGCGGTCACAGACATCAGTCTGCCGTTCATCACGGCGGAGACGGACGGTGGTCCGAAGCATCTCAGCGAGCGGCTCACACGCGCCAAGCTCGAGGAGCTGACCGGTGGGCTCGTCGACCGGATCGAGGGCCCGCTGCAACAGGCGCTCGACGACGCCAGAGACAGGGACACGGCCAAGATCGATCACGTCCTGTTCGTCGGCGGAATGTCGCGTATGCCTGCCGTCCGCGCGAAGGTCGAAAGGCTCACAGGCCAGGCGCCGCGCCGCGGCCCCGACACGGACGAGGCCGTGGCGCTCGGCGCCGCGATCGAAGCGGGCGTCTTGACGAAGGCGATCCTCGACGTGCTGGTGCTCGACGTCACGCCGTTCACGCTCGGGATCGAGACCGAGGGCGGCGCGATGACGAAGGTGATCCAGCGCGGCACGACGATCCCGACGCGCAAATCAGAGGTGTTCTCGACTGTCCACGACAACCAGAACAGCGTGGCGATCCACGTCCTGCAGGGTGAGGGCGAGCAGGTTCCCGACATCGTGTCGCTCGGCAGGTTCCTACTCACGCGCATCCGGCCGGCGCCGCACGGCATCCCGCAGATCGAGGTGGGGTTCGACATCGATGTCGACGGGATCGTGAACGTCTCCGCCAAGGACCTGGGTACCGGCGAGGAGCAGCGGTTCGAGGCGACAGCCGAGCCCAGCCAGCCGCCGGCGCCCACGCCGTCCGGCGTCGCGCTCGCGTCGCGCGAGCCCCCGACGCCGCCTCTCGACGCGCAAGCGTTGATCGCGCAGGGACGAAGTGCCGAGCGCGAGAACGACTTCGCCGGAGCGCGAGCCGCTTATGCGAAGGCCGCGGTGGCCGGCGACCGGCTCGCGTACTTCTACCTCGGGCGGCTGCACCGATCTCAGGACAACTTCGCGGCCGCGGTCGAGGCGTACAGCGAGGCACTGGACGCGGACGACGGTCGCGTGGTCGCGTGGTCGGCGCTGGAGCTCGGCGTGATGATGGAGCGGCGCCGGCGCTTCGAGGTGGCGGCAGATTACTACCGGCGCGCGACCGCCGCGGGTGACGCCGACGCCGGTGCGCGCGCGAGCCGCCACCTGCGCGACCTCGAGCTGAGCCGTCGCGTGCGGCCCACCTAGAGCGCGAACGGGTCGGGCTCAGGCTCGCCCTCCGGCGACACCACCGACGTGAGCTGCAGCGTGCGCCATACGGCGTCGGTCGCGGCGTCGATCTCGCCGACGAAGCGATCCAGGTAGGCGCGCGGCGGCGAGCCCTCCTCGATCGCGGACAGCGGGTCGGCGCCGTCGCCGTGCATCGCGTCCCGCACCGCGTCGTGGAAGCGCTGGTGCTCGGCGGGCCAGCGCAACTGCAGGCCGATCAGCGCGGCGAGCAGCAGCTCGTCGACAGGCAGGTTGCGGCGCTGCATGATCCGCCGCAGCATCAGGAACGAGTTCAGCAGGCGCTTGACCTGGCGCGGGTTGCCGCGCAGGCCGAGCAGCGCGATGTCCACGATCCGGTCATAGAAGTGGTCGGGCAGCTCGCCGGCGTGCCGCTCCCAGTCCGGGAGCAGCTCCTCTAGCGAGCGCCGGTTGTCGATCGAGAGCGGCGGGACGCGGAACGGAATCTGCACGAGCTTTTCGATGAACGTGTGGCCGTTGACGTGCTCGTACTTGCGCTCGATCGCGTTCACGAGCACCTCGTAGTCGAGCGCCAGCACGAAGATGAGACCCGGCACGTCCATCACTAGGTTGATCGCCTCGAGCAGCGCGACGACGTTGCGATCCGAGCAGCGGTCGAGGTCGTCGATCAGCACTGCGATGCGCGTGTCGCCGAGCGTCTCGGGCAGCGCGCGCAGCTCGTCGAACGGCCGCGAGAACGCCTCGTCGAGCGGCGTGGAACCCTGCGCGTCCCACGCCTCCTGCACGTCGCGGACCTTCAGCAGCCTGAAGTTCAATCCGCCGACGACCGCGCGCAGGGCGCGCTGGACTTGGGCCGCGACGTCGCTGCGGCCGCTGCGGCGCAGCGCGTGGTAGGTCTCGTGCAGCAGCGGCACGATGATGTGCTCCGATTGCTCGTAGCGCCAGGCGTCGAAGAACACCGGGGTCACGTCGTCCTCGCCGGCCAGGTGGCGCTCGAGCGCGCGCAGGATCGAGGACTTGCCGGTTCCCCACGGCCCGTAGATGCCGATCGTGAACTGCGCGGGCTGGCCGCCGCGCACGGCGTCGGCGATCGCCTCCACGTACTCAGGGAAGCCGAGGCCGGGATGCTCGGTCGGGATGTCCGCCACTACGGGCAGGGGCTCGCCCACGCCACGACAGTGCCAGGTGCCGGGCGGAAAAGATAGGTTCGTGGTCTCGTCGATCAGGTCGCCGTCGCTCGACGGCACCGGGTCGCACTCGAAGCAGCCGCCGGTCCCGTTGCCCATCAGCGTGCCGGACACGACGATCCGGTCGGTGTTGGGGACGTTGGCGGTCGTGCCCGAGCGGGTCAGGCTGAAGCAGTTGACCGTCGTGACGTTGGACCCGATCTCGTTACGGGCGGCGATCTTGCCGTCTTGGAGGAAGAAGGGGAGGGGGA
The DNA here is from genome assembly GCA_963768375.1 of uncultured Solirubrobacteraceae bacterium. Taxonomy (GTDB): domain Bacteria; phylum Actinomycetota; class Thermoleophilia; order Solirubrobacterales; family Solirubrobacteraceae; genus Solirubrobacter. The sequence goes on along the minus strand of CAVYHO010000009.1, from coordinate 619,248 downwards.
AGGGATTCGTGCAGTTCGAGGGCGGGCCACGGCGGCGTCACTAGAGTCGCTTAGTGCGCCAGTCGCTCAGCGGCGCGCCGCGCGGTGCCCTGCGCCCAAGCCGAGGTGGTCAGGTAGCCGAGCGCGACGACGCCGAACCCGAGCGCAGCGACGATCCACCAGCCCGGGCCGGTGGCGCCGGCACCGAGTACCGCCACGCCGAGCGTGATTCCCACCTGCCGGCTGGTCGTCGCCACGGCTGCGGCGACGCCCGCCTGCGCGGGCGGCATGCCGGAGACCGCCGTGTGCGCGATTGGCGGACTGACCAGCGCGAAGCCGAACCCGAACAGCGCGAACGCGCCGAGGAGCAGCGGCACCGGGGTGTCCGGGCTCAGGCCGGTAAGCAGCAGGCCGCTCATCAGTACGGCCAGGCCGCCGGCCACCATCGACGGGCGCGCGCCGACGCGGCCGGTGAGCCGGCCCGACAGCGGGGCGAACACGATCAGCATCGTGGCCGTCGGGAGTAGGAACAGCGCGGCTCCCATGGTGAGAACCCGCGCACCTGTTGCAGATACAGCGTCGTCATGAACAGAAAGCCGCCGAGCGCGGCGGACAGGCAGACGGCGATCGCGCTGGCGCCGGCGAGCGGGGCACTGCGGAAGAAGCGCATCTCCAGCAGCGGGTCGCGCCGGCGCAACTCGTACAGCACCAGAGCGACCGCGCACGCGACCGACAGCGCCGGCAGGATCACGCCGGAGCCCGCGATGATCGCGTACGTGAGCGTGGCCAGCGCCGCGATCACGAGCACCTGACCGACCGGATCGATCCGCCGCGGTCGTGGCGCCCGCGACTCCGGCACGAACATCGCGGTGAGCACGATCGCGGCGAGTACGACCGGCAGGTTGATCACGAAGATCGCCCGCCAGGAGATCGCGGACACGAGGAACCCGCCCAGCACCGGCCCGAGCGCCATCGAGATCCCGAACATCGACGCGAACACACCAATCGCCTGGGCGCGCTCGCGCGGGTCCTCGAACACGTTGCGCACGATCGACATCGCCACCGGGCTGAGCGCCGCCCCGCCGATCGCCTGCACGACGCGAAACGCGACCAGCGCCTCGAGACTGGGCGCGAGCGCGCACAGCAGCGATCCGAGCCCGAACACAGTCAGACCGGCCACGAAGACGCGGCGGCGCCCGACGCGGTTGGCGGTCGAGCCCGCCAGCAGCAGCAGGCTCGCCAGCACCAGCGTGTAGGCGTCGACGGTCCATTGCAGGCCCGCCACCGTGGAATCGAACGAGCGCTGGATGGCCGGCAGCGCGACGGTCACGATCGTCGCGTCGAGGCCGATGACGAGCAGGCTCATCGAGCACACAACGAGGATCAGCACTGGTCTCATGGACCCGACCGTAGAACCTAGAGTGCGCTCTAGTTCAAGTGGTAATGTCAGCCTGATGGCGGAACTGGGCATCGGCGAGGTCGCGCGTGAGACAGGCCTGAGCGTGCATGCGCTGCGCTACTACGAGCGGGAGGGCCTGATGCTCTCGCAGTCCGTCGCGCGCGGGACGGGCGGACATCGGCGCTACAGCCAGCAGGAAGTGAACTGGTTGCGGATCTGCATCAAGCTGCGGGCGTCGGGGATGCCGCTGGAGAAGATCCGGCGCCTTGCGGAGCTGGTGCGCGAGGGCCCGGGAAACGAGCGCGAGCGCCTCGAACTGCTGCGCGAGCAACAGCAACGCGTCGAGCACCAGCTCGCCGAGCTCGGAGAGTGCCTGCGGATCATCACGCGGAAGGTCGGCGTGTACGAGCAGCATCTCGCGGGCGACACCGCGCAGGACCTGTGGGCGGGCACGGCATGACCGGCGCGTACGTCCACGGCTACCACGAGCGCGAGAGCGAGCGCCTGCGCGACCAGGCGGGGTCGCTGGTCGAGTTGCTGCACCACGACACCGTGTATCCGGCCGGCAGCCGCGTGCTCGAGGCCGGGTGCGGCGTCGGCGCGCAGACGGTGACGCTGGTCGCCAACAGCCCGGAGGCGCGTTTCACCTGCATCGACGTCTCGACCGAGTCGCTGGCTGCGGCCGCGGCGAAGGTCAGCGGACCCGAGTTCCTGCAGGCCGACATCTTCGACCTGCCATTCGAGCCGGACTCGTTCGACCACGTGTTCGTCTGCTTCGTGCTCGAGCACCTGTCGCGGCCGGTCGAAGCGCTGCGGCACCTACAGGGCGTGCTCAAGCCCGGCGGGACGATCACGGTCATCGAGGGAGATCACGGCTCGGCGTACTTCCATCCCGACAGCGCCGCCGCGCACGACGCGATCCGGTGCCTGGTGACGCTCCAAGGCGAAAGCGGAGACTCGGAGATCGGCCGCCGCCTGTATCCGGTGCTGTGCGACGCAGGGTTCGAGGGCGTGGCGGTCTCGCCGCGGCTCGTCTACGTCGACGACAGCCGCCCGCGGCTCGTCGACGGCTTCACGCGCAAGACGTTCACGGCGATGATCGAGGGCGTGCGCGAACCGGCGATCGCGCGCGGGCTGATCAGCGCCGACCGCTTCGACGAAGGCATCCGCGACCTCTACCGGACGGCCGAGGGCGGCGGCACCTTCCTCTACACGTTCTTCAAGGCGGTCGCTAGTCGAGCGTGAGCTCGATCTGCACGCCGGCCGCCTCGTCGCCGGTCGCGACGGCCCAGCCGGTGCGGTCCGTGCCGCGTAGCCGGACCCGCACCGGCGCACCCTCGCCGCGCAGGTTGCGCCACCAGGTCTTGCGCTCGGGCGACTGCGGGACGAGCAGGATCTTGTCGCCCTGCTCCGTGTAGTTCATCGGGATCGAGAACCGGCGGCCCGTCTTGCGGCCGGTGAACGTGAGCAGAAGCAGCTTGTCGCTGAGGACGCCGTGGGCCGGTGAGCGCAGCAGCGGGCGGGTGAACCGGTTGAGCGTCTGGTTGATTACGTTGAACGGGAACCGGGTGCGGGACTCCGAGCGCGCCATGGCGCAGGAGTATCGTCGAAGTCGTCGCGGACGGCCTCGAAGTAGGAGTTGCACGCGTCGCAACGCCACTGGGCAGTGATGATCTGGCCGCCCCACTGCGCCACCCGCTCGACCTGCTCGGACGAGCAGAACGGGCAGGTCATGGCTCCCACCGGCGCCGCTCGGCGTCCCAGCCGTCCCACGTCAGTTCCGGCAAGTCGATCGAGACGCCCTCGGCATCCAGCAGGTCGGACAGCCAGGCCCGCATCATCTCGCGCTGCTCCGCCGGCGACTTCGAGATCTCGCCGGACTCGAGCGCGGCCGCGCACTCCGCGTCGTCGTCAGGCCCGATCCAACGCCCGGCGTGCTCCCACGTCTCCTGCAGGCGCTCCACGAACGCATCGCGCTGGTCGCTGCGGCACAGGCGTTTGGCCCAGGCCTCGCCGTGCACGCGGTGCGAGCCCTCCTCCTGGAGGATCTTCTTCGCACGTTGGGCCATCGGCGTCAGCGAGGAGTCGAGGCACGAGGCGACGAACGTCGTCAGCACGCCGTCGACCAGCAGGTTGGCGGCGATGAACGAGTTCCAGTCCGGCAGCTCGTCGTCGAGCAGCGCGAGCCGGCGGTCGCCGCCGAAGCGCTCGTCGCCGACGTCGGCGCCCAATTGCTTGAGCACCGGATAGGTCGAGCGCGAATGGCCAAGCTCGTCCTGCGCCATCGCGGCGGCGGCGACGGCCGATTCCAGCGTCGGAGCTGAGACGGCCCATTCGGCGTAGCGGCGGCCGAGCGCCGCCTTGTTGTCGGCCAGCGACCCCACGAGCGTCTTCATGGCTTGATCGCCTCCCGGATCTCGCTGCGCGGCACGATGATCATGTGGATCCACGGCTGCTCGTCGTAGATCGAGCGGGCCGAGACGAGCGCCAGGTCCTCGTCTTCCTCGGTGACGGTGCCGACGTGGTGCAGCGGCTCCTCGTAGGCCTTGCGGGCGAACACTTCCCAGATCACGCGACGATCCCCAGCTCGCGCATCTTCTCGCGCGCGTCCTCGCGGATCATCTTGCGCGTCCACACCGGGTCCCAGACGATCTCGATCTCCACCGCGTCGACCTCGGGTTCCTGCAGGAGCCGGTCGCGGATGTCGTCCTGGATGAAGTCCATCGCCGGGCAGCCCATCGCCGTGAACGTGAGCTTCACGTCGACGACGCCGGCATCGAAGGTCAGATCGACGATCAGCCCCATTCCGACGACCGAGATCGGGATCTCGGGGTCCTCGACCTCCCGCAGCGCCTGCCACAGGCGCGCCTCGACGGTCATCCGCGGTAGCCCTTCTGCAGCGTCGCGACGTACGTCTCGTTCATCGGCCCGCGGCCCTTCCAGCGGATCAGCACGTCGTCCCAGCTGATCTCGGTGCCGCTCCAGCGCTTGGCTTCGGAGTCGAATTGCTGCGGGAACGGGCAGTCGATCACGTAGCGCTCGCCGTCGAAGTGCGCGGGGACGTCGAGCCCGACCTCGTCCATGAACGGGACCACGTGGCCCATCCAGTCTTGGCGCAGCTCGTCGTTGGACCGGCCCTTGAAGCCGTACTCGAGCTGGATGCCGTGCTTCTTGCGCGCGTCCGGCAGCCCGAACCACTCGAGCGTGAGGATGAACATCCAGTCCAGCGAGGACTGGAGCTTGCGCTTCTCCTCCGGGTCGGCGGCGAGCTTCTTGACCCACGTGCGGCCGTGACGGAGGTGGAACGTCTCCTCCTTGTCGACCTTGGCCAGCGCGCGCTTCCACGGCCCGAACGTCGAGTGCTGGTGCACGTCGGAGAGCAGCACGAACCCGGCCTGGTCGTAGAGCGCGTTGGCCAGCACGAGCTCGTACCACGAGTCCAGCGGCACGTCGAACGCGTACGGATACTTGAACTGTGACGGCTCGCGCTCGTAGATCAGCTTCGGCATGTCCACGCCGAGGTCTCCGAGCAGGCGGTAGCCGATGTGGGCGTGGGCGAGCTCGTCCTGGATGATCGAGACCGCCGAGCCGAAGTTGTTCAGCGCGGGCGCGTGCGAGGCCGCGCGCAGGTACGCGGGCGCGCTGACCAGCTCGGTGTCGGCCGACACGGTCAGAATGCGGCGAATCCCCTTCAGGTATTCCGGGGACATGTGCTGCAGACCCTCGACCAGCTTCCCGGCGGCGAGGTGCGCGCGGACCTCATCCTCGGAGCGAGGGGCGAGATCCTCGACGGTGGCGGTCATGCTCTCTCCACGTGTGACAATGCGTTGACGAACGCCAAGGTATCGTCTATCTTCCACCGCGTCAAGCGAGGAGAACCCCTGTGAGCATCGAGACGCTGATCGAGCACGGCCTCTATATCGCGGGCGCGACCGAGCCGCTCGCGGGAGATGCGCGCGAGATCGTCAACCCCGGCAGCGGCGAGCTCGTCGGCCGTGTGACGAGCGCGACGGCCGAGGACGCGGACCGCGCGGTGCGTGCCGCACACGAGGCACAGCGCGAGTGGGGGAGGCTCGGGTACGCCGCGCGCGGGAAGGTCATCCACGCGTGCGCGGAGGCGTTCGAGGCGCATGTCGACGAGCTGGCGCCGATCCTCGTCGCCGAGCAGGGCAAGACGACCCGCGAGGCCAAGATCGAGCTGCACAAGGCCGCCGACACGCTCGAGCACTACGCCGGCCTCTCGCGCCAGGTGCGCGGGATCAGCGTCCACAACATGGACCCCGGCGTCGACGGCCGCGTGCTGCGCCGCCCGCTCGGCGTAGTCGCGGCGATCGTCCCCTGGAACTTCCCGACCACGCTGCTGTGCAACAAGCTCGGTCCGGCGTGGCTGGCGGGTAACACGGTCGTGGCCAAGCCGGCCGATACGACGCCGCTGACGACGCTCCGGCTCGCCGAGATCTTCGCCGACGCGGGGCTGCCGGCGGGTGTCTTCAACGTGCTGAGCGGCCGCGGCAGCGTCGTCGGTGACGCGTTGGTACGCCACCCGCTCGTGCGCAAGGTGGCGTTCACCGGGTCCACGCCGATCGGCGAGCAGGTCGCGGCGATCGCGGCGGCCGGGTCCAAGCGCGTGACGTTGGAGCTGGGCGGCAGCGACCCGATGATCATCTGCGACGACGCCGACCTCAAGGCGGCGGCCAGCGCCGCCGCTATGGGACGCTTCTACAACTGCGGCCAGGCGTGCCTGGCGATCAAGCGCCTGTACGTGTTCGAGTCGGTCGCCGACGAGATCATCGAAGCGGTCGCGGCCAAGGCCGCGCGCCTGCGTGTCGGCATCGGGTCCGATCCCGACAGCCAGCTCGGCCCGCTCCACACCGAGGGCCAGCGCTCCGAGCTCGAGCGCCAGATCGCCGAATCCGGTGGCGAGATCGTCGCCGGCGGTAAGCGGCCGGACGGACTCGACAGCGGTTGGTTCCACGAGCCGACGGTCATCGTCGAACCGCGCAAGGATTCGCCGATGGCGCACGAGGAGGTCTTCGGGCCCGCACTGCCGATCTGGCGTGTCAGCGACATGGACGAGGCGCTCACGCTGGCCAACGACTCGCCGTTCGGGCTCGGCTCGTCCGTGTGGACGCGCGACCTCGAGCGCGCCGAGCGCGCCGCCGCCGAGCTCGACTGCGGCTACACGTGGATCAACTCGCGCACCAAGGTCTATGACGAGCTGCCCTTCGGCGGCCTGAAGGCGAGCGGCTACGGCAAGGAGCATGGCTCGGAGGCGCTCGACTACTACACGGATCAGAAGTCGGTGGTGGTGGCGCGCTGAACGTCGACGAGCTCGTCGCCATCGATGTCCATTCGCACGTCCAGGCGTCGCTGACGAGCCGCGGCTTCCCGCCCGATTCGCCGGAGGCCGCGGTCGCGGAGGTGTTCGGCTCTGACTCGCTGCTGAACGTGCCCGAGCTGGCCGCGTTCTACCGCGAGCGGAACATGGCCGCCGTGTGTTTCATGGTCGACACCGTGCGGTGGGGAGGGCCGGTCACCAACGACGAAGTCCTCGAGCTCGCCTCGAAGGAGGACGTGCTGATCCCGTTCGTCAGCATCGACCCGCACCGCCAGGACGCGGTGCATGAGGCCCGGCGGCTGATCGACGAGCACGATGTGCGCGGCTTCAAGTTCCACCCGAGCCTGCAGGCCTTCTTCCCGGATGACCGGCTCGCGTACCCGCTCTACGAGGTGATCGCCGAGCACAAGCTGCCGGCCGTGTTCCACACGGGGCAGACGGCGGTCGGCTCCGGGCTGCGCGGCGGCGGCGGGGTCCTGCTGAAGTACTCGAACCCCATGCACCTGGACGAGGTCGCCGCGGACTTCCCGGACATGCAGGTGATCATGGCCCACCCGTCGGTGCCGTGGCAGGACGAGGCGCTGTCGATCGCCGGCCACAAGCCGAACGTGTGGATCGACCTCTCCGGCTGGTCGCCGAAGTACTTCCCGCCCCAGCTCGTGCGCCAGGCGAACTCGATCCTGAAGGAGAAGGTGCTGTTCGGCACCGACTTCCCGGCACTCACCCCGGAGCGCTGGCTGCGCGACTTCGAGGCGCTCGACATCAAGCCCGAAGTGCGGCCGCTGATCCTGAAAGAGAACGCGCGGAGGCTGCTCGGGCTGTGAAAGTGCTGTGGTCACCGGAGGGGCGCGACTCGGTGATGCGGCGCTTCGCGCAACGCAACGGCTTCGACGACTACAAGGCCCTGCAGCGCTGGTCCGTGACGGATCTCGACGCGTTCTGGACGGCGGTCGCCGATTTCTACGGGCTCCAGTTGAACGCCGAGCGCGTGCTCGGGTCTCGCGACATGCCCGGCGCGCAGTGGTTCCCGGGCGCCACGCTCAACTACGCCGAGCACATGCTCGGAGACGGCGACGAGGTCGCCGTGATCGCGCGTTCGCAGTCGCGTGAGCCGTTCGAGTGGACGTTCCACGAGCTGCGCGAGCGCGTCGCCGGTGCGCGCGCCGAGTTGCAGCGGCTCGGCGTCGGCCGCGGCGACCGGGTCGTCGCTTACCTCCCGAACATCCCCGAGACGCTGGTCGGCTTCCTCGCCACGGCGAGCCTGGGCGCGATCTGGGCCAGCGTGTCGCCGGAGTTCGGACCGCGCAGCGTCATCGATCGCTTCGCGCAGGTCGAGCCGAAGGTGCTCGTCGCCGTCGACGGCTACACGCACCGCGGCAAGCCGATCGATCGCCGCGAGGAGGTCACCGCGATCCAGGACGCCTTGCCCACGGTGCAACACACGATCGCCCCCGAGTGGCCCACGGGCGGCGAGCTCGCCTTCGAGCCCGTGCCGTTCGACCACCCGCTGTACGTCCTCTTCAGCAGCGGCACGACCGGGCTGCCGAAGCCGATCGTGCACGGCCACGGTGGCATCCTGCTCGAGCACCACAAGAACATGGGCCTGACGTGGGACATCGAGGCGGGCGACCGGCTCCTGCAGCCCACGACCACCGCCTGGATGATGTGGAACGCGCTCGTCAGCGCGCTGCTGCTCAAGGCCTCGATCGTGATGTTCGACGGCGACCCCGCATGGCCCGAGCTTGGCGGGCTGTGGTCGTTGGCGGATGAGACGGAGGCGACGATCGTCGGCGTCAGCCCGGCGTACCTGATGGCCTGCCGCAAGGCCGGGGTGCAGATCCCGAAGGGCCAGATCCAGGCGCTCGCGACCGCGGGTTCGCCGCTCCCGCCCGAGGGCTACGACTACGTCTACGAGCAACTCGGCCCCGACGTCCTGCTGATCAACGGCAGCGGCGGCACCGACGTCTGCAGCGCGATCGTCTCCGGCTGCCCGATGCTGCCGGTGTACCGCGGCGAGATCGCCGGCCGCTGCCTCGGTGTCGACACGGCCGCGTTCGACACCGACGGCAACGAGATCGTCGGCGAGCTGGGCGAGCTCGTGATCAAGCAGCCGATGCCGTCCATGCCCGTCAGCTTCTGGAACGACCCCGGCCACGAGCGCTACCGCAACGCGTACTTCGACATGTACCCCGGCGTCTGGCGCCAGGGTGACTGGGTGCGGTTCGGCGAGCAGGGCACGTGCGTGATCACCGGCCGCTCGGACGCGACCCTGAACCGCGGCGGTGTCCGGATGGGGACGAGCGAGCTCTACGCGGTCGTCGAGGAGTTCGCCGAGGTGGAGGACAGCCTGATCGTGCACCTCGAGGACGATCAGGGCGGCCCGGGCGAGCTCGTCCTGTTCGTGGTAGCGGACCTCAACGACGAACTGAAACGGCGGATCGCGGGCGCGCTCCGGAGCGAGCTCTCGCCTCGACATGTGCCGGACACGATCGCCGCCGTGCCCGCGATTCCCCGCACATTGACCGGAAAGAAGCTGGAGGCGCCGGTGAAGCGGATCCTGCGCGGTGCCGAGGCGGATACGGTCGCCAGTAGAGGCGCGCTGGCGGAGCCGCGCGCGATCGATGCTTTCGTGCAGTTCAGTGAGGAGAGGAGGAGGGGATGACGGTCGTACAACCAGCGCTGGCTGAGCCGCGCATTGTCAGCGAGGATCTCGGCGACGGGAGCCGCGTGCTGCGCTCCGAGATGCCGCTCGAGTCCTACGAGTCGAGCCTCGGGGTCCTGTTACGGCGCTGGGCCGAGGAGGCGCCGGACCGCGACTTCCTGGCCGAGCGGCCCGGGCCGGACGCCGACTGGGTGAGGCTCACCTGGGGCGAGGCCGGGGCGAGGGCGAACGCGGTCGCCCAGGCGCTGCTGGACCGCAAGCTCGGACCCCAGCGGCCGGTGATGATCCTGTCCGGCAACTCGATCGATCAGGCAGTGCTCACGTTAGGCGCCTTCCTGGCTGGCGTGCCGGTGGTGCCGGTCTCTCCTGCGTACTCGCTGATGAGCCAGGACTTCGGCAAGGTCAAGCACATCGCTGCCCTGATCAAGCCGGGGCTGGTGTATGCGGCGGCCGACGGGCCGTTCGGCGGCGTCCTAGCGGCGGTCGACTTCGGCGGCGCCGAGCTGGTGCTGTCCCAGGGCCAGGGCGCGACGAGCTTCGACGAGCTCGTGAACACGCGCGCGACGGGTGATGTCGAGCAGGCGCTCGCGAACGTCGGTCCGGACAGCGTGGCCAAGATCCTGTTCACGTCCGGCTCGACGGCGATGCCCAAGGGCGTCATCAACACGCACGGGATGCTGTGCGCGAACCAGCAGAGCCTGGCCCAGATCTGGCCGTTCATGGCCGAGACGCCGCCGGTGCTCGTCGACTGGCTACCGTGGAACCACACGTTCGGGGGCAACCACAACTTCAACCTGATCCTCAAACGCGGCGGGACGATGTACATCGACGCCGGCCGCCCGGCGCCGCCGCTGATCCCGATCACCGTGCGCAACCTGACGGAGATCGCACCGACGATCTACTTCAACGTGCCGGCCGGCTACGGCGCGCTGCTGCCGTTCCTGGAGCGCGACGCCGACCTGCGCACGCGGTTCTTCGAGCGCCTCGACCTGATCTTCTACGCGGCCGCGGCGCTGCCGCAGGATCTGTGGACGCGGCTGGAGAACGTCGCCCGCGAGGCGCGCGGCGAGCCGGTGATGATGACGTCGTCGTGGGGCTTGACCGAGACGTCGCCGCTGGCCACCGCGGCGCACTTCCCGATCGATCGCGCGGGCGTGATCGGTGTGCCGGTGCCGGGCACCGAGATCAAGCTCGCGCCGGTCGACGACAAGCTCGAGATGCGCGTGAAGGGGCCGCAGGTCACGCCGGGCTACATCGGCGACGACGAGCAGACGCGCAAGGCGTTCGACGAGGACGGGTGGTACCGGACCGGCGACGCCGGGCGCCTGGAAGACGAGGACGACCCGAACAAGGGGCTCGTGTTCAACGGCCGCGTGGTCGAGGACTTCAAGTTGCTGACCGGCACATTTGTGTCCGTCGGAAACCTCCGGATCGCGGCGCTGGCCGCCGCCTCGCCGCTGCTGATGGACGCCGTCGTCTGCGGCCACGACCGCGACTACGTCGGGCTGCTGGCCTGGCTCAACGTCGGCGCGGCGAAGGAGATCGCCGGCGAACCCGACGCCGAGTTGGGAGACCTCGTGCGCTCGCCGAAGCTGGCCGAGTACGTGCGCGAGCGCTTCACGGCGTACAACCGCGACCACCCGGCGTCCTCGACGCGCGTCGAGCGCGTGATCCTGCTGGCCGAGCCGCCGTCGCTGGACGCCAACGAGATCACGGACAAGGGCTACGTGAACCAGCGCGCGGCGCTCGAGCGGCGCGCCGCTCACGTCGCGGCGCTGTTCGGCGAGGACCCGTCGGAAGAGGTGATCCTCTGTCGGTAGGCATGCCTGATGTGGGAGCCGAGTATGCGGTCAGTGAGGCGGACTGCCTCGACGGCGTGCTTGGCTTCGAGGTCGTGGAGATCGGCGAGGACACCGCGGTCGCCCGCTTCGGAATCCAGGATCGCGTGCGGCAGCGGTTCGGGCTCGTTCACGGCGGCGCGTACGCGGCGCTGGCCGAGATGATCGCCACCGAGGGCACGGTCGCCAACGTCTACAAGAACGGCTTCGCGGCGATGGGGATCTCAAACGACACGAGCTTCCTTCGCGGGGCGCGCGGCGGGTCGATCACGGCGCGGGCGCGCGCCCGCCACCGCGGCCGGACGACGTGGGTGTGGGAGGTCGACCACACCGACGACGAAGGGCGGCTGTGCGCCGTGAGCCGGGTGACGATCGCGGTGAGGCCGCGCTGATGCGCTTCGAGAACGCCCACATCCCGCTGGAGGCGGCCTGGTCGTCGCCGTTCGTCCGTTGGCAGGGGCCGGCCGCCGAGGTCTCCAGTCTGGACATGGCGGAGCAGGTCACCGCGCGGGCGATGCGCGAGCGCTCGATCGATCCCGAGCGCGTCGACGAACTCGTGCTCGGGCTCACCGTGCCGCAGAAGCAGTCGTTCTACGGCGCGCCGACGCTGGCGGCGCGACTCGGGCTCGGCACCGTGTCCGGCCCGCTGATCATGCAGGCGTGCGCGACCTCGGTGGCGTGCGTGCACGCCGCGGCCGCCGGCGGCGCCGGCACCAAGCTGGTCGTCCTCACCGACCGCACGAGCAACGGGCCCCACATCGTGTACCCCAGCGCCGGTGCGCCCGGTGGCACGCCGCAGAGCGAGAACTGGGTGATGGACAACTTCGGCTGCGACCCGAACACCGGCGAGGGAATGCTCGCCACCGCCGAACGCGTCGCGGCCGAGGGCGGCTTCAGCAAGGCGCAGGTCGACGCCGTCACCGCGCGCCGCTGGGAGCAGTACGAGGAGTCGCTCGACGGGTTCCAGAAGCGCTGGATGGTCCCGATCACCGTCGGCTCCAAGCGCAAGCCGACCGAGATCGACGCCGACTGGGGCATCCGCCCCGCGCCGCTGGAGACGCTGTCGGGCCTGCCCGCCGTGAGCGAGGGCGGCGTGACGTCGTACGGCTCGCAGACGCATCCCGCGGACGGCTGCGCGGGCCTGGTCGTGACCGACGCCCCGACTGGCCCCTCGGCACGCCTCCTCGCGTCCGGGTTTTCCCGCGTGGCCCGCGGCGAGATGCCAAAGGCGCCGGTGCCGGCCGCGGCCGCCGCGCTCTCCGACGCGGGCCTCTCGATCTCCGACATCGATGTGATCAAGACCCACAACCCGTTCGCGGTCAACGACCTCTGGTTCGCGGACCAGACCGGCGCCGACCTCGACGCCATGAACCCGTTCGGCTGCAGCCTGATCTATGGCCACCCGCAGGGCCCCACCGGCGCCCGCGGCCTGGTCGAGCTGATGTGGGCGCTGCACGATCGCGGCGGCGGCCGCGGGCTGTTCACCGGCTGCGCCGCCGGCGACACGGGGGCGGCACTCGTCATCGAAATCGACTGATGCCGGCCTATAGCGAGTGCCGCGTCGCTGAGATCGGCGCGCCGCCGCAGGTCTGCTTCAACGCTCTGACCGACTACGAGCGCCTGCCGGAGTGGCAGGGCGCCGTCCGCTCCGCGCGCGTACTCGAGCGCGACGAGCACGGCCGCGGCGCCGTCGTCGAGTATGAGGTCGACGCGCGCATCAAGCGCGTCCATTACCGGCTGCGCCAGGTCTACGACGAGCCGCACCGGCTCGGCAGCGAGTACCTCGGCGGCGACTTCCGCGACTTCGCCGGCGAGTGGCGCTTCACGGCGCTTGACGGCAACCGCACCCACGCGGAACTCGACCTCCGGATCGATCCCGGCCTGTTCGTGCCCGGCCCGCTCCGCCGCGCGATCGCCCACGCCGTCATGGGCCGCGCGCTCGACGACCTCAAGCGACACGTCGAGCGCTAACCCAGCAGCAGGTCCTTCGTCCGCGCGATGTGGGCGAGCAACGCGTCGCCCGCCGCCTCGGGGTCGCCCTTGCGGATCGCGACCATCACCGCTTCGTGATCGGCCATCGACGTCGGCCCCGCGCCCGGTAGGAGCCGGACCGTGCGCCACGGGAACGCGTCCCACAGCCGGCGCACGAAGTCCATCATGAACACCGAGCCGCTGGCCTCGTAGATCTCCCAGTGCCAGGCGTGGTTGAGCTCGGACACGCGCGGCGCCGACTCCGATTCCGCGAGCGCGACGAACTCGCGGTGTCGAGCCTCCAGCGCCTCGAGTGCCTCGCCGGTCAGGTGCGGGACGGCCAGCCGGACCGCGAGCGGCTCGAGCAGGCAGCGCAGCCGGAAGATCTCGACCAGCGTGTCCGCCGGTACCTCGGTGATCACCGCGCCGCGGTGGGTCTGATAGTCGATCAGCCGGTCCGCCTGCAGGAGCCGTAGCGCCTCCCGCACCGGGGTCTGGCTCATCCCGAGCTCGCGCGCGAGCTCCTCGACCTGGATCCGTTCGCCCGGACGCAGGTCGCCATCGCGGATGCGCTCACGCAGCACGCGGAGCGCGAGTTCGGCCTTCGTGACATGCGGAGGGAAAGAACTCATTTGACCTTCGGGCATATTCTATGTTTTATATTCTGTATGCACCAGCGGCAACGACCGCCAGTCGAATGGGAGAGCCAACGTCTTCGGTGCCTGCTGTTCTCGCCCGGCAGCGAGCCGCGCAAGCTCCGGCGCGTGGATGACTTCGGCGCCGATGGCGTCGTGCTGGACCTCGAGGACGCCGTCGCCGAGACGGAGAAGACCGAGGCCCGCGCGTTGGTCCGCGCGGCGCTGGCCGGGCTCCGCTCCACCCCTGTGGTCGTCGTCCGCGTCAACGGAGCAGACACTAATCGGTTCACGGACGATGTCCGGGCCGTCGTCACGCCCGACCTCGACTGCGTGATGGTCCCGAAAGTCGAGGACGCGGGCGTGCTGGCCGAGCTCGACGTGCTGTTGGCGGGGCTCGAGGAACAGGCCGGCCTGGAGCGAGGCACGATCCGGGTCCTACCCATCCTGGAGACGGCGGCGGGGGTCGCGAACGCCGAGGCGATCGCCGCGGGCGGCGCCGGTCGCATCGTCACGCTCCTGTTCGGCATCGTCGACTACTCGCGCGACCTCAACATCGAGGTCGGCGCCGACGGCCACGAGCTGCTCTACGCCCGCTCGCGGGTCGCGATCGCCGCCCGCGCCGCCGGGCTGCGCGCGCCGCTCGACGGGCCCTGGCTCGACCTCGAGGACCTCGACGGCCTCGCCGAAGAGACGCGCCGCGTTCGCGCGCTCGGGTTCGGCGGGCGGATCGCGATCTACCCGGGCCAGGTGGACGTGATCCAGCGCACGTGCGGCGAGCTTCCGGACACGACGCGCGAGCGTCTGCAGCGGGTGGTCGAGGAGTTCGAGCGCGCGGAATCCGAGGGCATCGCGTCGATCCAGGTCGACGGGCGCTTCGTCGACTATCCGGTGTACGTCCACGCGAAGCAGAGGCTGCAGTGAGCGACCTGCCGCTCAGCGACCTCCGCGTCGTCGACTGCGCGACGCTGTTCGCCGGCCCCCTGATCTCGACGCTGATGGCGGACTACGGCGCCGACGTCATCAAGGTCGAGCACCCGCGCGGTGACGCGATGCGGTCGATGGGGTGGAGCAAGGACGGCATCTCGCTGTGGTGGGCGTTCGCGTCGCGCAACAAGCGCTGCGTCACGCTCAATCTGTCGCGCCCGAAGGGGCAGAAGTTGCTGCGCAAGCTGCTGGCCGACGCCGACGTCTTCATCGAGAACTTCCGCCCCGGGACGCTCGAGCGCTGGAACCTCGCGCCCGACGATCTGCTGGAGATCAACCCGCGGCTCGTGATCGTGCGAACGACCGGGTTCGGGCAGACGGGCCCCTACGCGCAGCGACCGGGATTCGGGACCCTCGCCGAGGCGATCTCGGGCTTCGCCTACATCAATGGCTGGCCCGACCGGCCGCCCGCGCTGCCGCCCTTCGCGCTCGGCGACGGGATCGCGGCGCTGACGGGGACCTACGCGACGATGTTCGCGCTCTGGTGGCGCGAGCGCGGCGGCCGCGGCCAGGTGATCGACCTCTCGATCTACGAGCCGCTGTTCTGGCTGCTCGGGCCGCAGGCGTCGATCTACGACCAGCTCGGGGTCGTCCCCAAGCGCACCGGCAACGCGGCCCCGTTCGCGGCCCCGCGCAACGCCTACCGGGCGAGCGACGGCCGCTGGCTCGGGCTCTCCGCGTCGACCCAGAGCATCGCCGAGCGTGTGATGCGGATCATCGGGCGCCCGGACCTGATCGAACAGCCCTGGTTCGCCGACCACACGGGAAGGCTCGAACACACCGAGGAGCTCGACGAACTCATTCAGGCGTGGATCGGCCAGCGCACGACCGACGAAGTGCTCGCGGCGTTCGAGGAGCACGAGGGCGCGATCGCGCCGATCTATTCGATCGCGGACATCGTCGAGGACGACCACTTCCGGGCCCGCGAGACGATCACGACGGTCCAACATCCGCAGCTCGGGCCGCTGCAGATGCAGAACGTGATCCCACGGCTCACGGAAACGCCTGGGCGGATTGACCATCCCGGCGCGACGCTCGGCGAGCACAACGCGGACGTGCTCGGCGACGAGCTGGGGCTGTCCGCGCAGGAGCTCGCCGAGCTCGTCGCCGACGGAGTGATCGCCGAGCCCGCCTCGCGGGAGGCGACGACGTGAGCGACGAGACCTGGGCCTTCTACCGCGAGCGCGGGATCGGCGACCGCGTCGGCTTCGGGACGTCGCCGGCGGTCGTCGTCGTCGACATGTCGCGAGCGTTCACCGATCCGAACACCCGCGTCGGCGCCGAGGCGGGCGAGACGGTCGCCGCGATCGCGCGGGTGCTGGCGGCGGCGCGCGAGCGCGGCGGCGTCCCCGTCTTCTTCACGACGATGGCGTTCGAGGCCGACGGCCGCGACGGCGGCACGTGGGTCAAGAAGATCCCGGCGCTGCTCGACCTGCGCGTCGACGACCCGGCGGCGATGGAGATCGATCCGCGAATCGCCCCCGCACGCGACGAGATCGTCATCAACAAGAAGTTCGCGTCCGCCTTCTTCGGCACGCCGCTGGCGTCGCAGCTCGCCGCCCGCGGAGTCGACACTGTGATCCTCACGGGCTGCTCGACGTCCGGCTGCATTCGTGCGACGGCCGTCGACGGCGTCTCCCACGGCTATCGCATCATCGTCCCCGAGGAGTGCGTCGCCGACCGCGCGGAGGAGCCGCACCGCGCGAACCTCTTCGACATCCAGTCCAAGTACGGCGACGTCGTCGGCACCGACGAGGTCCTGGAGTACCTGCGCGCATGACCGAGCCGCCTGTCATCGCGCTCACGGGCCTCTCGAAGGCGTTCGGCGGCGCCCGCGCGCTCGACGGCGTCGACCTGACGATCCGGCGCGGCGAGGTCCACGGGCTGCTGGGCGAGAACGGGTCGGGCAAGTCGACGCTGATCAAGATCCTGTCCGGGTTCCACGCGTCCGACGACGGCGTGCTGGAGATCAACGGCCGGCCGGTCTCGCTGCCGCTCGCTCCGGGCCAGTTCCGCTCGTATGGGATGGCCTTCGTCCACCAGGACCTCGGCCTGGTTCCGTCGCTGACGGTGCTCGAGAACCTGCTCGTCGGCGAGCTCACGCAGAACCGCAGCTGGCGGGTGTCGTGGAAGCGCGAGCGGCGGCGGGCGCGCGAGACGTTCGAAGCGTTCGGGCTGCGGATCGACCCGCGCGCGAAGGTCTCCGAGCTACGGCCCACCGACCGGGCGCTGCTGGCGATCGTCCGCGCCGTCGAGGAGATCCACGCGAACACCGCGCCCGACGGCTCCGAGTACGGGCTGCTGGTGCTCGACGAGCCGACGGTGTTCCTGCCCGAGAGCGACCGGCACGAGCTGTTCGCGATCGTCCGCGAGATCGCGCGCACGCGCGCGAGCATCCTGTTCGTCTCGCACGACCTGCACGAGGTGCTGGAGCTCACCGACCGGATCACGGTGCTCCGCGACGGCCGCGTGCGCGGCACGGTCGAGAGCCGCGATGCGACCGAGGAGGAGCTCGTCGAGATGATCATCGGCCGGCGCCTGCAGGCGCTGTCCACCGAGCGCCGCGACGTCGAGACCGGTGCGCCGATCACGATCACGGGGCTCTCGGGAGGCTTCGCCCGCGACGTCTCGCTCACGCTCCACGAGGGCGAGGTCGTGGGCCTCACCGGCGTGCTCGGGAGCGGGTTCGAGGAGATCCCCTACCAACTGTTCGGCGCGCGCCCCGCCACGGCCGGCCGGATGGACCTCGCGGGCCGCACCTACGACCTTACGCAGATGACGCCGACGCGGGCGATCCGCGCGCGGATGGCGCTGATCCCGGCCGATCGCCAGACCGACGGCAGCGTCGGGTCGCTCTCGCTCGGCGACAACGTGACGCTGCGCATGCTCGACTCCTACCAGTCGCGGCTGCGGCTCAACCGCGCGCGGATGCGCACCGACGCCCGCGAGGTGCTCCAGCGCTTCGACGTGCGCCCGCCCGACCCGCGGCTGAAGTACCAGTCGCTGAGCGGCGGCAACCAGCAGAAGGCGATGCTCGCCAAGTGGCTGCAGGCGCCGCCGTCGCTGCTGCTGCTCCACGAACCTACGCAGGGCGTCGACGTCGGCGCGCGCCAGCAGATCTTCCAGCTCACGAGCGAGGCCGCGGCCGGCGGGACGGCCGTCGTGTGCGTGAGCACCGACTACGAGCAGTTGGCCGCGATCTGCGATCGCGTCGTCGTGTTCGGCCGCGGGCGCGTCGCCCGTGAGCTGACCGGCGACGAGATCTCAAAGGAGCGGATCGCGGAGCAGTGCTACCGGGTCGCCGAGACCAAGGTCGGGAGCCATCTCGATGCAGGGGGAGAGGATCAGTGAACGCCGCAACGTCGGCGAGCCGCCCGCGCAGCGACTTCAAGGTCGGCGAGTTCGTCGAGCGCTACGCGCTCGTCTTCGCGTGGATCGTCGTGATCGTCGTCTTCAGCGTGCTCAAGCCCGACACGTTCTTCACGACGTCGAACTTCGCCGCGATCCTGGGCTCGCAGGCGGTCCTGGTGGTCCTCACCTGCGGCCTGCTGATCCCGCTGACCGCCGGCGACTACGACCTGTCGATCACCGGCGTCCTGACGCTGTCGCAGATGATGATCGGGATCCTCAACACCGAGCACGGCGTTCCGGTGTACCTGGCGGTGCTCCTGGCGCTGGCGATGGGCGCCTGCGTCGGCCTGATCAACGGCGCGTTCGTCGTGATCTTCGGGATCGACTCGTTCATCGTCACGCTCGGCACGGGGACGTTCCTCGGTGGCGTCGTGCTCGCGATCAGCAACTCGGAGACGTTCGCCGGCATCTCGTCGGCCCTGACCACCCCGATCGTCGTCGAGCGGTTCCTCGGGATCCCGCTCGCGTTCTACTACGGCCTCGCGGTCGTCATCGTGCTCTGGTACTTCCTCGAGTTCACGGCGCTCGGGCGCCGGTTGCTGTTCGTCGGCCGCAGCCGCAGCGTCGCGCGGTTGAGCGGCATCCGGGTCGGCCGGATGCGGTGGGGCGCGCTGGTCGCGTCGGCCACGATCGCGGCGGCGGCCGGCGTGCTCTACGCCGGCATCACCGGCGCCGCCGACCCGGTCTCCGGCGCGAGTTTCCTCCTGCCGGCGTTCGCGGCCGCGTTCCTCGGCGCGACCAGCATCGTCCCGGGGCGCTTCAACCCGTGGGGTTCATTCATCGCCGTCTACTTCCTCGTGACCGGCATCACGGGGCTGACGTTGTTCGGGATCCAGTCCTGGGTCCAGGACATGTTCTACGGCGGGGCGCTCGTCCTCGCCGTCACGTTCTCGCAGATCGCGCGCCGCCGCGAGGAACACGACCAGACCTGAGAGGTGAGAGAGATGAGGGCCTTCTTCGCAGTGCTGATCCTCGCCGCCGCGCTCGTCGCGGGGTGCGGTTCCGACGACGCCGACGACGGCGCCGCGGCGGGACCGTCCGGCGCCAACAGCGCCTGCGACCTCGACCACGTCAACACGCAGATCGAGTCCCACAAGGGGATCGCCGACTGGTCGTATCCCGGTGAGCCGTTCGACGCCTCCAAGGCGTCCGGCAAGACGATCTTCAGCATCCAGGAGAACTCGACGAACCCGTTCACGAACACGATCGTGGCCGGCATGCAGGACGTCGCCAAGCAGACCGGGATCAAGGTCATCGACTATCCCAACCAGGGCCAGCGGACCCAGTGGATCCAGGGAATCCAGCAGGCGATCGCCCGCAAGGTCGACGCGATCGTCGTGTCCGGCGGCACGATCGGGCCGATCTACTTCAAGGAGCAGGCGGCCGCGGCGGAGCGGGCGGGGATCCCGATCATCACGGTCGTCGATCGCGACCTGACGCAGGACGCGGAGCCGAACACGGCGGCGCGCGTCGGCCAGCCGTACGCGGAGGCCGCCCGGCTCGACGCCGACTGGATCATCAAGCAGACCAAGTGCAAGGCGAACGTGCTCGTGCTCACCACGAACGAGCTGATCGCCGGCGACATCAACAGCGAGGCGGCGAAGGACGAGTTCGCCAAGTACTGCGGCGAGGGCTGCAAGACGAAGTTCGTCAACGTCCCGCTCTCACAATGGGCGACGAAGATCCCGACCACCGTGCAGACCGAGGTGTCGTCGAACCCGAACCTGAACTACGTGTTCCCGCTCTATGACGCGATGTCGCAATTCGTCGTGCCGGCGATCCAGGTCGGCGGCGGGATCAACCGGGTCAAGGTCGCGTCGTTCAACGGCACGCCCGGCATCCTGAAGATGATCCAGACCGGCGACACAGTCGAGATGATCGTCGGAGAGAACGAGACGCTCCTCGGCTACTCCGCGATGGACCAGGCGATGCGGCTGATGACCGGCGTCGAGCCGATCGCCGACGGCGACTACGGCATCCCGCTGCGCGTCTTCGACGACACGAACGTCGACGAGACCGGCAACCCGCCGGAGTACGGCGTCGGCTACGGCGACGCGTGGCGCAACGGCTTCTTGGAGGCGTGGGGCCTCGGGGCCAACTAGGAGGTGACCCAGGTGAACGGACCGCAACGCGATCTGATCGGGTACGGCGCCGACCGGCCGACGACGGGCTTCCCCGAGGGCAAGCGGCTGGCGATCTCGCTGGTCGTGAACTACGAGGAGGGCTCGGAGCGGTCGTTCGCGATGGGCGATTCCGACCAGGAGGCGCTCACCGAGTGGGGGCAGTACCCGTTCCCGCCCGACATCCGCAACCTCGCGATGGAGACCATGCATGAGTACGGCTCGCGCGTGGGCGTGTGGCGGCTGCTCGACATGTTCAAGCGCCACGACGTCAAGAGCACGTTCTTCGCGTGCGCGGTCGCGTTCGAGCACGCGCCGGAGGTGGCGCGCGCCGCCGTGGCGGCGGGGCATGAGATCTGTAGCCACGGCTGGCGCTGGGAGGAGGTCTACCGGCTCACCGAGGAGGAGGAGCGCGAGCACATCCGGCTCGCGGTCGAGTCGTTCGAGCACACCTGCGGCAAGCGTCCGCTCGGCTGGTACTGCCGGTACGGGCCGAGCGTCCACACGCGCCGGCTGCTCGTCGAGGAGGGCGGGTTCCTCTACGACTCCGACTCCTACAACGACGAGGTGCCGTACTTCGAGGACGTCGAGGGCACGCGGCACCTGGTGGTGCCGTACGCATCCGACGCGAACGACATCACGTTCTGGCTCGGGAACGGCATGGCGACCGCGCAGCAGTTCGAGACGTACCTGCGCGACACGTTCGACGTGCTCTACGCGGAGTCCGAGCACTACCCGCGGATGATGTCGGTCGGCCTGCACTGCCGCGTGATCGGCCGGCCGGGCCGCGCGCCGTCGCTGGAGCGCTTCATCGAGTACGCGAAGGGGTTCGACGGCGTCTGGTTCGCGACGCGCGAGGAGATCGCGCGCTCGTGGCTGGAGGTGCACGGGGAGACCACCTCGCTGGCCGCGGGACGCGCGTGAGCATCGTCAAGGTTGCGCTCGAGGAGGTGCCGAAGCGCGAGCTGCGCGACGGGGTGTGGACGCGGCTCGCGCTCTCCGACGAGAACCTCGACGGCAACCGGGGCTGCCTCGGCTACGGCACGTTCCCGCCGGGCTCGGTGACGCCGTTCGTCGTCCACGAGGCGGAGGAGCTGTTCCTGATCGTCGAGGGGTCCGGCGAGCTGCTCGGCGAGGGCGAGCCGATCGCGTTCGGGCCGCGGGACGCGTTCTTCGTCCCGCCCGGCAACTGGCACGCGATCTCGAACACGGGCGACACGGACGTCGTGACCGTGTTCGGCTTCCCGACGCCGAACTACCCGCCGACGGAGCAGCGCGACGCGCTCCAGGATTGATATATCAGGGGACAGTCCCCTGATATATCAGTTCGGTTTGCGTTCGAGCCGGTGCACGGCCGGGCCCTGGAGCACCGTGCCGTCGGGGGCGAAGCGAGAGCCGTGGCAGGGGCAGTCCCAGGAGCGCTCGGCGCGATTGAAGTTGACCTGGCAGCCGAGGTGGGTGCAGGTCGCCGAGACCGCGATCAGCGTGCCGTCCTCGTTGCGGTAGCCGGCGACCTTCTCGCCGCGGTGGCGAACGATGTCGCCCTCGCCGGGAGCGAGGTCCTCGATGTCCCGGCGGCCGCGTTTGGTGACGCGGTCGGCGATGAAGTGGACGCCGGCCTTGGCGTTCTCGCTCACGAGCTTGCCGGCGGACGCGCGCGCGTTGAGCCGGTTCGGGTCAAACAGCGACGCCCACGGGTTCTCCCGGCCGAGGATGCGGTCGGCGAGGATCAACGCCGCGGCGGTGCCGCCGGTCAGGCCCCACTTGGCGAACCCCGTCGCCATCAGCACGCGGTCCTCGAACGGCGCGAGCGGGCCCACGAACGGCAGGCCGTCGACGGTCGTGTTGTCCTGCGCCGACCAGCGGTAATCGACCGACTGGACGTCCCAGTGCTCGCGCGCGAAGGACTCCAAGGCCGCGTACCGCTGTTCGGTATCGCCACCGGTGCCCGTGCGATGACCCTCGCCGCCGACCATCAGGAACTCCGAGCCGGCCACCGGGATCGCGCGGATCGAGCGGGTCGGGGACCCGCTGCGGATGAACATGCCGTCGGGGATCTCGCTCGCGATCCGGCACGCGATCGCGTACGAGCGCTGCGGGTGCGCGCGGGCGAACGCGAGCGAGCGGTCCGGGAACGGGAAGTGGGTCGCGACGACGATGTGGTCGGCGTCGATTCGGCCGCCGGGAGTGCGGACGAACGACCCGGCGTGGACGGCGTGCGTGTGCTCGTAGACCTCGGGCAGCCCGGCGGCGAGCGCCTGCAGGTACTTCTGGGCGTGGAACTCGGCCTGAGCTTCGAACCGCACGGCCCCGGCGACGCCGAATGGCAGCGGCGTCGAGGACACGAACGAGGCGGGCAGGCCGGCGGCGGCCGCCGCCTGCGCCTCGTCCTCGGCGTCGGAGCGGGAATCCGACCACGCGTAGGACGCCCGCCGGCGAAAATCGCAGTCGATCCCATCGCTTCCGACGCGCGCCGCGATCCACTCCAGCGCCGCCTGATTGGCGTCGCCGTACAGCCGGGCGGCATCGGCGCCGTGCTTGGACCGCAACTGCGCGTAGATCATCCCGTGCTGGGAGGAGACCTTGCCCGTGGTGTGGCCCGTGACGCCGTGGCCGATTCGATTGGCCTCGATCAGCACCACGGGCACGCCGGCCTCGGCCAGCAGCAGCGCGGTAGTGACGCCGACGATCCCGCCGCCGATTACGGCCACGCTGGTGCGCACGTTGCGGTCGAGTCGCGGGAACGACCGCGCCTCGGGCGCCGTCTCGAGCCAGATCGAGCCCTTCATCGGCGCAGCGCCAGCTCCTCGAGGCGCATCAGCGACTCCGCGTTGCGCACCTTGGTGAACAGGTGCAGCAGCGGGTTGACGTTGAGGATCGCGTACGGCCCGTCGGGCCGCTCGACTATTTCCACCGTGCTCCCGCCGTCCTCGGGCGTGATCCGCAGCGTCACCGACGCCGTGCCGAGCGGGCGGCCCCTCGCCCGCAGCTTCAACAGCCCTGGGCGCTCCGCCTCCAGTACCTCGGTGTGGTCGTGCAGCGTGAACGGGCCGAAGCCGATCGTGTGATGGAACTTGGTGCCCGGTGCCGGGAAACCGGGCTCCGCGTCGCGGATCACCTTCGAGCCGACGACCCAGTACTCATAGCCGGACGGGTCGGCGAGCGCCTCCCATACCGCCTCGGGCGGGACGGGCATGAATCTGCGGTTGGTGGCCACGCGCAGTGGCCTACCCAACTCACGAGTCGGGAAGCCGTCCCATGGTGGCCCGGAGGCCGAAATCGGGTGGGAGATCGGACACGAAGCGGCGGAACCCGGCGCGCCGGCGGCAGTCGATCGTCACGTCGCGGCCCACCAGATGCGGGTACGCCATCCGGTGCGCGTACACCGGGGCGTCGCCGTCGAGCCGCCGGAACGACCTGGACTCAGCGACTCGCGCGCGCGAATCCCGGCGCAGCGACACCTCGCCCGCAGCCGCGCAGCAGATCGCCACGCGGTACCAGTCGAAGACGAGCGCCTCGTCGTCGTGCAGTGCCTCGCGGGCGGCATCCGTCGCGTGAACCATCGCGATCTCCAGCGTAGTTCGTTTCACCGTCAGGGTTGCCGGGCAGACCGGCGCCATGCCCGACGTCTTCTCGTCTCGCGTCCGCGAACTCGCCGGCCTGGCCGACAACGGTGACGCGCACCGCATCTCGGTCGCGGTGCTCGGCGCGCTCGCCGACCATCTGACCGGATCCGCCGCCCGGGCGCTCGCCGACGACCTGCCCGCGCCGTTCGCGCAGCCGCTCACGCAGACCGGCGAGCGCGCCGAGCCCGGCGGGATGGACGAGTTCTACGCCGCGGTGTCCGAGCGCAGCGGGCTGCGGGAGGCCGCCGGTGCCGTCGGCGCCGTGCTCCGCGCCGTCGCCGAGACCGCGGACGCAGGCGCCGTCGCATCGGCCCGCGAGCAGCTTCCCACCGAGCTGCGCGGTCTGCTGGCGACCGACACCCGCGAGCTAGCCGTCTGAATCCAGCAGGCCCTGCTGGAGCGCGGCGAACAGCCGCCGCGTGTTCGTGAGCTCGTCGCGCTCGGCGCCCGCGCGCACGAGCGCCCGTACCGAGACCTGTCCGAAGCGCTCGAGGAAGGCGTGCCGCTCCAGCAGGCTCGACGCGTGCAGGTGCGCGCGCCGCATCAGCGCCTCGGTGGCTCCGAGCGCGCCCGCATAGCGGCCGCTGGCGCTGCTCTCGGACATCGCGATTAGCCAATCGCGCAGGTCCGGGCCGGCGTTCTCGGACGCGAACCAGCCCGGCGGACCCTCGCGGTAGATCGCCGCGGCTGCGGCCGCCGCCACCTGCCGCCCTTGTTGCTTGAGCTGCTCGGCGAGTTTCGGCAGCGCGATGCCGGGCGGCTCGATCGGCCGCACGCTCGGCTGTACTCCGCGCTCGGCGGCGAGCCGCCGGACGGCCTGGAGCGGGAAGCGACGATGCCCGCCGGCGGTCCGGATCGACTCGATCCGGCCTTCGTCGGCCCACCGCCGGAGGCGGCTGGGCGAGATCGCGAGCGCGTTGGCCGCCGCCTGCAACGTCACCTGCGTGTCGTCCTGGGGCCGCTCGGCCGCCACCTGATAGCGCGCCGGCGGCGGCGCGAAACGCTCACGGATCTCCAGCGCCTGCTCGAGCGAGGAGAGGAACGCGTCGACCCCCGCCGGGTCGAACTGGTGCTCGCGCTCGGTGCGCAACGTCTCGACCGCCTGCTCCACCGGCAGCGCGGGCCGGTACACGCGATCCGTGGTCATCGCGTCGAACGCGTCCGCCACGGCGGTGACCCGGCCCGACAGCGGGATCTGCTCGCCGACGTACCCGCAGGGATAGCCGCCGCCGTCGAAGCGCTCGTGGTGCGACCAGGCGATCGCCGATGCCGTGTCCAGCAGCTCCGTGTCGGAGCCGGCCAGCATCGCGTGCCCCAGCGACGTGTGATCCTGCATCTCGCGCCGTTCTTCAGGGGAGAGCGGGCCCGGTTTGAGCAGGATGCCGTCCGCCACCGCGACCATTCCGACGTCATGCATCCGGCTCGCCACGCGGATCAACTCCGGCTCGAGACCGAGTGGACGCGCAATCAGCGCGCTGTAACAACTCACGCGTTGCAGGTGCGACCCGATCTCGTGGCTCCAGGGGTCGGCCATCGGTTTTACGATTTACACGCGCTTCATTAAGCGATCAGGCAATCTCATAGCAGGTGCCGGACCGGCTGGACCGCTTCGCAGGCGCACGATTGCGCTCGCGTACCATTCGCGCTGAGTGTCTTCCGCTTCTGAGCTCCCGCGTCCGCGCTTTTCCCCGGCGAGCGTCGACGCGAGCCACCAGATCGCGCTCGAGATCCGGCGCTTTCTGGAGCGCGAGGGGCTCCAGCCCGGCGATCGAATCGGCACCGAGCAGGAGCTGGCAACGGAGTTCGGCGTCAGCCGCCCCACGCTGCGCGAAGGCCTGCGGCTGCTGGCCAGCTCGCATCTGATCCGGGTCGGTCGCGGCCGCTCCGGCGGAATCTTCGTCGCGCGCACGCCGAACGAGGGCATGAGCCGCAACGTCAGCGAGTCGATCTCGATGATGCTCGCGACCGAGACCGTCTCACTCTGCGAGCTGCTGGACGCGCGGATGTTCCTCGAGGTGCCGCTGGCGGGGCTGGCCGCCGCGAACGCGACCGAGGAGACGGCGGGCGAGCTGCAGGCGGCGATCGACGCGGCGTCGGGCCACGCGCCCGGGACGCCGCCGTTCAACGACGCGGACAAGCGGTTTCATCAGATCCTCGCCCGCGCCGCCGGCAACGAGCTGTTGCTGGCCTTCACGGGCTGGATCCTCGAGGTGCTGCAGCCGCAGCTGATCGCCAGCATCGGGGCGCGTGTGGACGGCGAGAAGGTCCTGCGCCAGCACCGCGACATCCAGCGCGCCGTCCGCCGCCGCCAGCCGGCGAGCGCCGAGCGCGCGATGCGCGCGCACATCGCGTACCTACAGGAGATTCAGCGCGGCTAGCTCGCCCGGGGCGAGCTCCCACTCCAGGATCTGCTCGACGCCACCCGGGCCGAGCGTGACCGGGACGCCCGCCGCAACGCCGTCGAGCCCGTACTCGCCCTCCAAGAGCACGGACGCCACCCACGGCTCGCCGGCGCCGGCCGCGAGCATGCGGGCCAGGCCGGCGCCGGAGGTCCACGTCGAAGAGCGGCTTGAGTCGAGCGCGACGTGGCGGCGATACCAACCGTGGACGAAGTCCGCGGCGGCGGACCGCTGCGCCGGGTCGAGCGTCACCGGCTCGCCGTCCACCCGCACCCGGCTGAAGATCGGCACTGCGCGGTCGCCGTGCTCGCCCAGCACCCACGCCTCGACACGGTCCGCCGCGACGCCGAGCGTGTGGCCGATCGCGAGCCGCAGCCGGAGGCTGTCGTTGAACGTGTAGCCCAGCACTCGCCGGCGATCCCCGAGCTTGCGGGCGACCCGCGCGACGAGCGGGTCGACGGGATTGGTGACCATCACGACGACCCCGTCCCAGCCGCCCAGGCGCGCGGCGATCGCGTCGACGATCTCGGCGTTCGCTGCCAGATAGACCGCGCGCGACGTGCTCTCGGTCAGCGCCGTTGCGGCGCAGACCACCAACACGTCGACGTCCCCGAGGTCTTCCCAGTCCCCGGCGACGACCCTGCCGAGACTCGGGACGAGCTCGAGGTCCATCACGTGCGAGGCGACCTTCGCCGGACGGCGGTCGATCACCCGCACGTCGAACGGTTCCGCCCGCAGCAGCAGGCTGTAGGCCAGCGACGACCCGACGCCGCCGGCCCCGCCCGCGATTGCGACCCTATGGGGTTCGTTGAACAATGGTCGGTGCGCCTGACGTGGCGCAGCCGTGGATGACTCGGGCCGCACGCGAGAGCGATGCGTGCCTCTGGCACGTGAGCCTCGTGGGTGGCGCGAGGCGCCGCGGATGCGCCGCGGGAGGCGTATCGGAATTGTTCAACGGGCCCCTACGAGCGCTCGAACGCGGCGTCGAACGCCACCTCGGACGGCGCGAAGTCGGTTGCGCGTACGAACGCGAGCGCGTCCGGCGCGCCCCAGTCGCGGTCCATGCCCGAGTCCTCCCACTCGATCGAGAGCGGGCCTTGGTAGCCGATCCGGTTGAGCGCGCGGATCAGCGCCTCGAAGTCGACGTCGCCGTGGCCGGGCGAGACGAAATCCCAGCCCCGCGCCTCCTCGCCGAAGTTCAGGTGGCCGCCGAGGATCGACCGGCGCCCGTCGAGGCGTTTGATCGAGTCCTTGACGTGCACGTGGTAGATCCGGTCGGCGAACTCGGTGACGAACGCCGCGCTGTCGAGGAACTGGTGCTCGAAGTGCGACGGGTCGAAGTTGATCCCGAAGCCCTCACGGTTGTCGATCGCGTCGAGCGTCTTGCGCGTGGTGACGAAGTCGTAGGCGATCTCGGTCGGATGGACCTCGAGCGCGAACTTCACGCCCTCGGCGTCGAACACGTCGATGATCGGCGAGAACCGCTCCGCGAAGGCCTCGTAGCCGCGCTCGATCTCGGCGAAGTCGTTGGGCGGGAAGCTGTAGAGCATGTGCCAGGTCGGCGAGCCGGTGAAGCCGGTGACCGTCGTCACGCCGAGCTTCGCGGCCGCGCGCGCGGTGTCCTTGAGCTTCTCCGCCGCGCGCCGGCGGACGCCCTCGGGGTCGCCGTCGCCCCACACGTCGGGCGGGACGACGCCCTGGTGGCGGGCGTCGATCGGATCGCAGACCGCTTGGCCCACGAGGTGGTTGCCGATCGCCCACACGTTCAGGCCGTGGGAATCGAGCAGCTCGCGCCGCTCGCGGCAGTAGTTGTCGTCGGCGAGCGCCGCGTCGACGTCGAAGTGGTCTCCCCAGCACGCGAGCTCGAGGCCGTCGAAGCCCCATTCGCCCGCCTTGGGGGCGAGTTCGGTGAGCGGGAGGTCGGCCCATTGGCCGGTGAACAGGGTCACTGGTCTTGGCATCAGGCGCCGAAGGATATGGCTCATCCATAGAGTGGGGGAATGCGGTTCGTGATCGCCGGTGGCGGCCCCGGCGGGCTGTACCTCTCGATCCTGTTGAAGCGGCTGGACCCCGCGCACGAGGTGATCGTCTACGAGCGCAACGCGCCCGACGACACGTTCGGCTTCGGCGTCGTGTTCAGCGACGAGACGCTCGGCGCGTTCGAGGCCGCCGATCCCGAGTCCTACGCGGAGCTCGCGCGCCGGTTCGTGCGCTGGAGCGAGATCGACGTCCACTACCGGGGCGAGAAGATCACCTCGGGCGGGCACGGCTTCAGCGCGTTCGGCCGCAAGGAGCTGCTGAACATCCTCCAGCACCGCGCGGCCGACCTCGGCGTCGAGCTCCAGTTCCGGACCGAGGTCTCAGACCTCGACGGCGACCTGGTGGTGGCCGCGGACGGGGTCAACAGCACGCTGCGCGCTCGCTACGCCGAGCATTTCCGGCCGTCGCTGGACCAGCGCAGGGCGACCTACGCCTGGTTCGGCACCGACCACGTCTTCGAGGCGTTCACGTTCATCATCGAGGACACGCCGCAGGGTGTGGTCCAGGTCCACGCGTATCCGTACAGCGACGCGCGCAGCACGTTCATCGTCGAGACGACGACCGCACAGCTCGACAAGGACGCCTGCGAGGACCTGTTCGGCTACCGGCTGATCGAGAACCGGACGCGCTGGATCAACTTCGTCACCGTGCGAAACGAGTCCTGGCGGCACGAGAACGTCGTGCTGCTCGGCGATGCCGCGCACACCGCGCACTTCTCGATCGGGTCCGGGACCAAGCTCGCGATGGAGGACGCGATCGCGCTGGCCTGGGCCGTGAAGTGCGACGACATCGACTCGTACGAGGCCGAGCGGCGGCCGATCGTCGAGAGTACGCAGCGCGCCGCGCAGGGCTCGCTCGAGTGGTTCGAGGGGATCGGGCGCTACATGCGCCAGCCGCCGCGGACGTTCGCGTTCAACCTCCTCACGCGCTCGCGCCGGATCACCTACGGCGAGCTGCGCATGCGCGACCCGGAGTTCGTCGACGCCGTCGCGCCCTCGCCGCCGATGTTCACGCCGTTCAAGCTGCGCTCGCTGGAGCTCGCGAACCGCGTCGTCGTCTCCGCGATGGACATGTACACGTCGGTCGACGGCCTGCCCGGCGACTTCCACCTGGTGCATCTCGGCGCCCGCGCGGTCGGCGGTGCCGGGCTGGTGATGACCGAGATGATCTGCACCTCGGCGCCCGGCCGGATCACGCCCGGGTGCGGCGGCCTGTACGCCGACGAGCACGTCGGCGCCTGGAAGCGGATCGTCGACTTCGTGCACACGCATTCGCGCGCCGCGATCGGGTGCCAGATCGGGCACTCCGGGCGCAAGGGCTCGACGCAGCTGCTGTGGATCGGCGAGGACCAGCCGCTGCCGGACGGCAACTGGCCGCTGATCGCGCCGTCGCCGCTGCCGTATCTGCCCGGGGTGAGCCAGGTGCCGCGCGAGATGACCCGCGCCGACATGGACGCGGTCCGCGAGGAGTTCGTCGCCGCGACCGAGCGCGCGATCGAGGCCGGCTTCGACCTGCTCGAGGTCCACATGGCGCACGGCTACCTGCTGAGCAGCTTCCTGTCGCCGCTGACCAACGTGCGCGAGGACGAGCACGGGCACGACCGCGCGAAGTTCCCGCTCGAGGTGTTCGAGGCCTGCCGCGCCGTCTGGCCCCAGGACAAGCCGATGTCGGTCCGGATCAGCGCGATGGACTGGGCGCCGGGCGGCTTCGACGGCGACGACGCGGTGGCGTTCGCGCGCCGGCTGCAGGACGCCGGGTGCGACATCGTCGACGTCTCGACCGGCCAGGTCGTGCCAGACCAGAAGCCCGCCTACGGCCGCAGCTTCCAGACGCCGTACGCGGACCGGATCCGGCACGAGGTCGGCGTCCCGGTGATCGCGGTCGGCGCGATCTCCAGCTACGACGACGTCAACACGATCATCCTGGCCGAGCGCGCCGACCTGTGCGCGCTCGCGCGCCCGCACCTGTGGGACCCGCACTGGACGCTGCACGCGGCCTCCGACCAGGGCGTCGACATCGACTGGATCCCGCAGTACCGCTCGGGCAGCCGCGAGCCGCCGACCGGCAAGGACGTGCGGCGCCAGCCGCTGCGCCGATTCGACGAGGTGCCGGCATGAGGACCATCCTCGTGACCGGAGGGAAGCGCGGGATCGGCGCGGCGATCGCCGCGCGCTTCGCCGGCGAGAACGTCATCCCGCTCTCCAGTGCCGATCTCGACGTCACCGACGAGGCCGCGGTGGCGCGCTTCTTCGACGGACTCTCGGTCGACGTGCTGGTCAACAACGCCGGCGTGTCGTCGAGTGCGCCGCTCACGAAGACGACGCTCGACGACTGGAACCGCCAGATCGCGGTCAACGCGACCGGCGCGTTCCTGTGCACGCGCGCGGTCCTGCCGGGGATGCGCGAGCGCGACCGCGGCCGGATCGTCACCGTCGCGTCGGTCGCGAGCCACCACGGCGCCCGCTACGTGTCGGGCTACACGGCCTCCAAGCACGCCGCGCTCGGCCTGGTGCGGTCGGTCGCGGCCGAGGTCGCCGGCACCGGCGTCACGTGCAACGCCGTCTGCCCGGGGTACGTGCGCAGCGACATGACCGACCAGACGATCGCGAACATCGAAGCCCGCACCGGCCAGGAAGGCGAGGCGGCGCTGGTGGCGATGACGCCGCTCGGCCGGCTCGTCGAGCCCGAGGAGGTCGCGTTCGCGGTCGCGTTCTTCGCCGCCGACGAGGCCGGCGCGATCAACGGGCAGACGCTCATTATCGACGGTGGGGGGGTGCAATTGTGAGTGAGGAAGCGGGGGGTCCGGGGGGCGGCAGCCCCCTGGTCGATTTCAGATTCGAGGTGCGCGACCGTGTCGGCTACGTCACGCTCGTCGGCGCGGAGCGCAAGAACCCGCTGACGTTCGCGTCGTACGCCGCGTTGCGCGACCACTTCCGCGACCTGGTCTACGTCGATGACGTGCACGCGATCGTGATCTCGGGCGAGCAGGGCAACTTCAGCTCCGGCGGCGACGTGCGCGACATCATCGGGCCGCTGACCGAGATGGACATGAGCGGGCTGCTGCGGTTCACGCGCATGACCGGGGACCTGGTGAAGGCGATCAAGGGCTGCGGGAAGCCGGTGATCGCCGCCGTCGACGGCGTCTGCGTCGGCGCCGGGGCGATGATCGCCACCGCCTCCGACATGCGGATCGGCACGCCGCGCTCGAACGTCGCGTTCCTGTTCACGCGCGTGGGATTGGCCGGCTGCGACATGGGCGCGTGCGCGATGCTGCCGCGGATCGTCGGCCAGGGCCGTGCCGCCGAGCTGCTGTTCACCGGGCGCGCGATGAACGGCGTCGAGGGCGAGCGTTGGGGCTTCTTCAACCGGCTCACGTCGCCGTGGGACCTCGCCGCGGACGCGTCGAAGCTGGCCGTGTCGCTCGCCTCCGGCCCGAACTTCGCGCACTCGATGACCAAGACGATGCTCGACCAGGAATGGGACATGAGCCTGCCGGCGGCGATCGAGGCCGAGGCCCAGGCGCAGGCGATCTGCATGCAGACGAAGGACTTCGAGCGGGCCTACCACGCGTTCCTGGCCAAGGAACGCCCCGTCTTCGAGGGCAACTGAGGTGTTGGAATGGCCGTTCTTCGAGGACCGGCACCGCGAGTTCGCGGCGTGGGCCGCCGAGCACGTGCCGGAGGTCGCGGAGACCGAGCTCGACGACCGCTGCCGCGGCTTCGTCACGGCGCTGGCTGACGGGTGGCTCGACCACACGGTGGCCCAGCCGCTCGACGTGCGCACGTTGTGCCTTGCGCGCGAGACCCTGGCCTACCACGACGCGCTGGCCGACTTCGCGTTCGCGATGCAGGGCCTCGGCACCGGGCCGATCACCCTGTTCGGCGACGACGAGCTGCGGGCGGAGTATGTGCCCGCGGTCGCGGCGGGCGAGAAGATCGCCGCGTTCGCGCTCTCCGAGCCCGATGCCGGCTCGGACGTCGCGGCGATGACCACGACGGCGACCGAGGGCCGGATCACGGGGACCAAGACCTGGATCTCCAACGGCGGGATCGCCGACTTCTACACCGTTTTCGCGCGCGCGCCCGAAGGCATCACGGCGTTCGTCGTCGACGCCGCCGACGTCGAGGTCGCGGAGCGGATCGACGTGATGGCGCCGCACCCGCTCGCCCGGCTCGAGTTCCATGACGCCCCCGGACGGCTGATTGGCCAGCCCGGCAAGGGGATGCGGATCGCGCTGGCGACGCTCGACGTGTTTCGTTCCACGGTTGGCGCCGCCGCGCTCGGGTTCGCTCGGCGCGCGCTGGACGAGGCGCTCGGCCGCGTCCGCGAACGCGAACTGTTCGGCGCGCCGATGGCCGAGCTGCCGCTCGTGCAGGCCAAGCTGGCCGAGATGGCGCTCGGCGTCGACGCCAGCGCGCTGCTCGTCTACCGGGCGGCGTGGACGAAGGACGTCACGGGCGCGCGCGTGACGCGCGAGGCGGCGATGGCGAAGCTGCACGCGACCGAGAGCGCCCAGCGGACGATCGACGCCGCCGTGCAGTTGTTCGGCGGGCTCGGCGTGACGGTCGGTCAGCCGGTCGAGCGCCTGTACCGCGAGATCCGCGCGCTGCGGATCTATGAAGGTGCCTCGGAGGTCCAGCAACTCGTGATCGGGCGGGAGGTGCTGCGATGAGGTTCGTGCTCGTGCACGGGGCCTGGCACGACGGCACGGCGTGGCAGGCGGTCGTGGACGAGCTGGATCGCCTCGGGCACCACGCCGATGCTCCGACGATCGCCGGCCACGGGAAGGACGCCGACAAGGATGTGTCGCACGACGACGCGGTCCGTTCGATCATCGACGCCATCGGGGACACGGAGGACATCGTGCTCGTCGGGCATTCATTCGGCGGCACCGTCATCGCCCGCGTCGCGGGTGAGATCCGCGAGCAGATCCGTCGCCTCGTGTTCTGGAACGCGTTCGTGCCCGAGGACGGCAACGCGCTCACGGACGAGGTCCCGCCGCACTACCAGGAGCTGTTCGAGAGTCTCGCCAACGAGTCCGGCGACGACACAGTGATGATCCCGTGGTCGTTCTGGCGCGAGGCGTTCATGAACGACGCGGACGTTGCCCTCGCGCGCGCGACATACGACATGCTCTGCTCCACGCCCTATCGCTGCTTCACCGACAAGCTCGACCTCGACGCGTTCTATGCGTCGAAGATTCCGCGCAGCTATCTCAACTGCACCGAGGACATCGCGCTGCCGCCGGGGAAGTGGGGCTGGCACCCGCGGTTCTCGGCCCGGCTCGGCCTGTGCCGGCTCGTGCAGATGCCCGGCAGCCACGAAGTGATGTTCACGAACCCGACGCTGCTGGCCCAGAAGATCATCGAGGCGGGGCGGGACTGATGGACACGTTCGCGCGCGAAGGACTGCCGCCACGCGACCAGTGGCCGGACCTGCTGCTGCTCGACGGGCCGGAACGGGTCAACGCGGCGGTCGAACTGCTCGCCCACGACGGCACTGCGATCGCAGGTGCGTGGAGCTACGACGAGCTCAGCGAGCGCGCGCACGCGATCGCGGGCTCGCTAGAGATCGAGCCGGGGACGCGCGTCCTGCTGCACGCACCCAACACGGCGGAGACGATCGCCGCGTGGTTCGGGATCCTGCTCGCGGGCGGGGTCGTCGTGGCCACGATGCCGCTCTTGCGTGCCGGCGAGATCGCGAAGGTGGTGGAGAAGGCGCAGGCGACGCACGCGATATCCGCGAGAGGACTGGCCGGCGAGATCGGGCCGCTGGACGTGCGCGTGCTCGAGGAGCTGCCGACATCCGGCTCCTTCGAGCCCGTCGACACCGCCGCCGACGACGTCGCGATCATCGCCTTCACGTCGGGCACGACCGGTGTGCCGAAGGGCTGCATGCACTTCCACCGCGACCTGCTCGCGACATGCGACACGTTCGCGCGCGAGATTCTCGACCCGAAACCGGACGACGTGTTCAGCGGGACGCCGCCACTGGCGTTCACGTTCGGGCTCGGCGCGGCGGTGCTCTTCCCGTTCCGCTTCGGGGCGTCGACGGCGCCGGTGGCCAGGCCGCCCGACCTGCTCGAGACCCTCCGCCGCGACGGCGTGACCACGCTGTTCACGGCGCCGACCGCCTACCGGGCACTGCTGCGCGAGGGCGTCCCGGACTCGCTGCGCACGTGCGTCTCGGCGGGCGAGCCGCTGCCCGCGGCCGTGTCGGATGCCTGGTACGAGAAGACCGGCATCCGGATCATCGACGGCATCGGGTCGACCGAGATGCTGCACATCTTCATCGCGGCACGGCCGGAGGAGGCCAAGGCCGGCTCGTGCGGGCGGCCGGTGCCGGGCTACGAGGCGCGGATCGTGGGCGAGAACATGGAGACGCTCGCTGCCGGTGAGGTCGGCAAGCTCGCGGTGCGCGGTCCCACCGGCTGCCGGTATCTGGACGACGAGCGCCAGACGGTCTACGTGCGCGACGGCTGGAACCTGACCGGCGACGCGTTCTCGATGGACTCCGACGGGTTCTTCTGGTTCCAGGCCCGCACCGACGACATGATCATCTCGTCGGGCTACAACATCTCCGGCTTCGAGGTCGAGGCCGCGCTGCTCGAGCACCCGAAGGTCGCCGAATGCGCGGTCGTCGCGGCGCCCGACGACGAGCGCGGGCACATCGTGATGGCCTATGTGGTCGCGTCGGAGCCGGTCGCGGCGCGCGAACTGCAGGACCACGTCAAGGAGCGGATCGCGCCGTACAAGTACCCGCGCCGGATCAAGTTCCTCGACGCGCTGCCGCGGACGCCGACGGGCAAGGTGCAGCGCAACGTGCTGCGGGGCCGCGCCTCGTGAGGCGCCTGCAGCCGCCGGGGTGGCCCGAGCCGCGCGGATACGCGAATGGGATCGAAGCGTCGGGCCGGCTGGTGTTCGTCGGCGGCCAGATCGGCTGGGACGAGACCGGCGCGTTCCCGCACGCGGATCTCGCCGGGCAGGTGGGGCAGGCGCTGCGCAACATCGTCGCCGTGCTCGCCGAGGCCGATGCCGGGCCTGAGCATGTCGTCCGGATGACGTGGTTCATCACGGATCGCGACGCCTACCTGTCCGGCGTTAAGGAGATCGGCGCCGCGTACCGCGACGTGATGGGCCGCCATTTTCCTGCAATGGCCGTGGTTGAGGTCACCGCACTGGTGGAGGCCCAGGCGCAGGTCGAGATCGAGGCCACAGCGGTCGTGGAGACGTCTCGACGCTGAGTTCACTTGTTTTGCTGGGGGTCAGCGCAAAAGTCGTTGACTTGTGATTTAGCGAGGGGTAGCCTTCGGCGCGGTATCCACGGTTCCGTTGGAGGGGGGAGCGTCGGGCATGAGGTCGAAGGTCCTGCCATGGATGGCCTGCGCGCTGGTCGCGCTCATCTTCATCCCCGCACTCGCACTTGGTGATCCCCACGCCTCGGAGGAGGCCGTCGTCGACGGCGCCATCGTCACGTGGGACAACGGGTTCAATGAAGTCGGCCAGCCGGATTCGGACTCGACCGTGAACATCACGCCCGGCGGGCGTGTGACGTTCAGCTATCCGGAGGGCGGCAGCGTCCACAACGTGGTGTTCGAGGAGGGCGACGACCCGACGTCGTGCCTCCAGACCGCGGCCGGCGCGGGCAGCGAGATCGAGCCGGCGCCGCCGTTGCCGATGAGCTTCCAGGGCCAGGGCTGGGCGGGCTACTGCGACTTCGCCGCGGAAGGCACGTATGCGTTCTACTGCGGCCTCCATACGGACATGAAGGGCACGGTCGTGGTCGGGACGGGCACCTCGACGCCGACGCCGACCGCAACGGCAACCGCGACGGCCACAGCCACGGCGACGGCGACGGCGACGGCGACCGCGACCGCCACCGCGACGCCTGCGGGCGCGCGAATCGAGGCGCGTGACGGAGGCGGACCGCCGGCGTATTGGTGGCAGGACGCCTCGAACCCGACGCCCCGCGACAGCAGCGTGACGATCACGGCCGGGCAGCGGGTCACGTTCGCGTACCCGGCCGGCAGCAACCTCCACAACGTCGCGTTCGACGGAGCGGGGCCGGCGTCCTGTCCGCACACGAGGGCGGCGCCCGGAGGGTCGCTCGACACCAACGACGCCCCGCCGATGCCAGGTGCGTTCAACAACGGGTGGGGTCCGGGCTGGGAGGGCTACTGCACGTTCCCGGACGTCGGGACATACACGTTCTTCTGCCAGATCCATCAGAGCGACATGCGCGGCACGGTGGTCGTCGAGCCGGTCGCTACGGCCACGCCTACGCCCACCGCAACGGCCACGCCGACGCCGCCACCGGCGCCGGAGACGACGATCACCGATGGCCCGCCCCCGCTGACCAACTCGACCGCACCGTCGTTCACGTTCACGTCGTCGATCGCGAACTCGACGTTCGAGTGCAAGCTGGACACGCCCGCGGGCACCGGGACGTACTCGACGTGCACGTCGCCGCAGGGCTACACCACGACGGCGAACGGCGCGTACACCTTCTCGGTCAGAGCGATAAACGGCGGGACTCCGGACCCAAGTCCGGCGATGAGATCGTTCACCGTCGATACCGGTCCACCCGAAACGGACCTCACCGGCGGGCCGACCGGGACTATCAATTCGACCGCGCCGTCGTTCACATTCACGTCCGAGCCGAATGCGACGTTCGAGTGCAAGCTGGACACGCCGGCGGGCGTCGGGACGTACGCGGCGTGCACGTCGCCGCAGGCGTACACGACGACCGCGAACGGCAACTACACGTTTTCGGTCCGCGCGCGGGACCTGGCGGGCAACCTCGACGCCTCGCCCGCGGCCCGGTCGTTCACGGTTGACACGGTCGCTCCGGACACGACCATCACCGCCGGACCGATCGGCCCGACGAACGTGACGGCGCCGTCGTTCACGTTCTCCGCTGAGCCGAACGCGACGTACGAGTGCAAGCTGGATACGCCGGCGGGCGTCGGGACGTATGCGGCGTGCACGTCGCCGCAGGCGTACACGACGACGGCGAACGGCAACTACACGTTCTCGGTCCGCGCGACCGACGCCGTGGGCAACGTCGAGGCCTCGCCCGCGACGCGCGCGTTCATCGTCGACACGGTCAATCCGGACACGATCCTCACGGGTCCGACCGGGCCTACGGGCGACAACACCCCACAGTTCACGTTCTCGGCCGGCGAGCCCTCGACCTACGAATGCCGCCTCGACGGCCCAGGCAGCACGACCGGGACCTACCAGACCTGCACCTCGCCGCGGGACCTCGGGCCGCTCGCCGACGGCACGTACACGTTCCTCGTCCGCGCGACGGACCTGGCGACCAACGTTGAATCGGCGCCGGCTGCGAGCACCTTCACGGTCGACACGACCGCGCCGGAGACGACGATCACGGCCGGGCCGACCGGAACCATCAACACGACCGGGCCGTCCTTCACGTTCAACTCGGAGCCGAATGCGACGTTCGAGTGCAAGTTGGATACGCCGGCGGGTGCCGGGACGTATGCGGCGTGCACGTCGCCGCAGGCGTACACGACGACGGCGAACGGGAACTACACGTTCTCGGTGCGGGCGCGCGACGGCGTGGGGAACACCGATGCGTCGCCGGCCATGCAGTCGTTCACGGTCGATACCGTCGCGCCGGATACGACGATCCTCACCGGGCCGACGGGTGTGATCAGCCAGACGAACGTGTCGTTCACGTTCAACTCGGAGGCGAACGCGACGTTCGAGTGCAGGCTCGACACGCCGGCGGGTGCTGGGACGTATGCGGCGTGTACGTCGCCGCAGGCGTACACGACGACGGCGAACGGGAACTACACGTTCTCGGTACGTGCACGCGACGCGGTAGGGAACACCGATGCGTCGCCGGCCATGCAGTCGTTCACGGTCGACACGACTCCGACGCCGACTCCCACGCCGACCGCGACGCCGACGCCGACCGCGACGCCGAGTCCGACGCCGACCGCGACGCCGACTCCGACGCCGACCGCGACGCCGAGTCCGACGCCGACCGCGACGCCGAGTCCGACGCCGACCGCGACGCCGAGTCCGACGCCGACCGCGACGCCGAGTCCGACGCCGAGTCCGACGCCGACCGCGACGCCGACGCCGACCGCGACGCCGACGCCGACCGCGACGCCGACGCCGACCGCGACGCCGACGCCGACCGCGACGCCGACGCCGACCGCGACGCCGACGCCGACCGCCACGCCGACGCCGACGCCGACCGCGACGCCGACGCCGACGGCCACGCCGACGCCGACGCCGACCGCTACGCCGACGCCGACGGCCACTGCTACGCCGACCGTGACCCCGACGCCTCCGCCGGGCAGCTCGACGAGCGTCAACGTCCCGGTCATGGGCACGGTGCCGCTGGTCCTGGGCATGCAGCTGAACAACCCCGTGGCGCAGCTCGGCTCGATGGTCCCGGGCATCGCGCGCACGTACGACGCGTCGGTGACCGCGCTCCTGACGAGCACGGCCGGCAACGCGCAGTTGATCGTTGCCGATGTGGACAGCGGGACCGGCAGGCTCGCCAACGGCACGGCCGAACTCGCCTCGGCGATCCAGGTTCGCGCCACCAACACCGCCAACCCGAACACGGCGTTCGCGCCGCTGCGCGGGCTGACGAACCCGGTGACGCTGCTCAGTTACAACACGTGGTTCGCCAAC
The DNA here is from genome assembly GCA_963768375.1 of uncultured Solirubrobacteraceae bacterium. Classification (GTDB taxonomy): domain Bacteria; phylum Actinomycetota; class Thermoleophilia; order Solirubrobacterales; family Solirubrobacteraceae; genus Solirubrobacter. The sequence goes on along the minus strand of CAVYHO010000009.1, from coordinate 580,170 downwards.
GACCCGGTGACGATCGGCTTCCGCCAGGCGATCAGCGCGAACGAGCCGCTGACGGCAGGCGGCTACGCCAAGACGATCCGGTTCACGCTGTCGACCACGACTCCGTGATCCGGCAGAGCCGCGGCGATCGCCCGATCGCCGCGGCTCAGCCGTCTACTTGAGCTCGACGTCACGCGGGCCGAACACCCGCATGCGCCGGATCCCGCGCTCGGCGAAGCCGCGGTCGGTGACGAGGTAGTAGACCTGCTTGGCGCCGGGCGTGATGCCGTCCTGCTTCGGCGGGCCGTCCGTACAGACCTCGCGGCGCAGGTCGTTCCACGCCTGCGTCTCGTCCTCGGCCGGCGGCACCCATTCGAAGCCGAGCACGTCGCAGCTGAAGCGGGCCTCGATCACCTCGCCGACCGGGATCCGTTCCGCCGCGGCCGCGAAGCGCAGCGTCCTCCCGCTATCGGGCACCTGCCCGCTCGAGTTGTCCGCAGTGACGCGGTGGTAGTCGACCGCGGGGTACTTGTGAGCGGACCGCCACTCGTCGATCTTCTTCAGGTTCGGGTCCTTCGCCGGCGCGAGGAACGTGTCAACGGTCAGTTTCATGCCCGTCTCGGTCTCCCCGTGCAGCGTCTTGCCCGCCGGCGGTGGCGGCGGCTCCTCCGAGCCTCCGCAGCCTGCTAACGCGCCAACTAGCAGCGGAATCACGGCGGCCGTCCGAACGCTCCGTGCTCGCAATCAGCCCTCCTCTCGACGTCAGAATCGCCGGCGCCAGCGTACGCGGCGATGACGGTGTATGAACATCAACACTTTTGCGAAGCCTAGATGCAAAAGCTCGTTGACACCGATATCGAAGCGGAATAGCATCGGCGCCGACATACGGCGAAAGTCCGCGCGGCGGGGAGGGTCGTCGCAGCGGGCGATGGGCGCGCCACACATCTCGAGGAGGGAGAGGGATGAGGACGTCGAGGGCGGCTTTGCCGTCAGTCGGTCAGCCGGGTCGAGTCCGCTCGAGAGCGATTCGATCGACGTTGTCTCTATGTGCGGCGGTGGCCGCCACAGCAGCACTCGGCGCGGCACCGGCCGCCGCCGACGCGGGCAAGGTGCTCGTCTTCACGGGTACGGCCGGTACGGCCAACCCCGCCACCGCTACCGCCGCCACCGCGCTCCAGGCCGCGGGCACCGCCGGTGACTACACGGTCACCGTGACGTCTGATGCGGCGCAGATCAACGCCACCGACCTGGCCGGCTATCGCGCTGTCGTGTTCGTCAATTCCGCGGGCGATGTCCTCAGCGACACCCAGGAGAGCGACCTGCTCAACTACGTCAACGCCGGCGGCGGCTTCGTCGGCATCGGCGAGACGGCGAAGCTCGAGGAAGGCGACCCGCTCTTCAACGCGCTGATCGGCCTCGCGGGCACGGGCGCGCGCACGACCGCCACGAGCGCGGTCTCCACCCAGGACGTCGAGTTCCTCGACCGCGTCCATCCGGCGACGCGCGACCTCGCCGCCGTCGTGAAGGGGCACGCCGACAACTACTTCGATTGGACCGTCAACCCGACCAACACCGTTCACACGGTCGCGCGCGTCCGCTTCAACACGATCCCGGTCGGCTCGACGACCGCCAATCCCGCCGGCACAGGGCGCGAGTCCGTCACCAACGATGCGGTGACCCGCTTCACCGGCACGACCAACACCATCCAGCCGCAGGGCGCCCGCGCGCTCTCCTGGTGCCGTGACCAGCAGCAGGGCCGCTCGTTCTACACCGGCATGGGTCAGACGGTCGGCGCGTACGACGCCACGCTGAACAAGCACCTCGCCTCCGCCGTCCAGTGGGCGGCCGGCATGGTGCGCGGCGGCTGCAAGGCGACGATCGCCACCAACTACACGCAGACACGCCTGACGCCGTCGAACCCGACGATGCCCGCCCAGCCGGTCAGCGACTCGACCGCGAACTTCAACCCGTACATGGGTGAGATCGACGCGGTCGCGATGGCGCAGGACGGCCGCGTGTTCTACGCGGGCCGCGCCGTCTGCTTCCAGGGCCAGCAGCAGTTCACCCAGTGGACGCATCCGCAGACCGGCCTCGGCTGCGGTCCGATCCATGTCTTCGACCCGCGCGGCGAGGGCACGTTCGACCAGAACCCCAGCCGGATCACCAAGGTCGCCGACCTCACGGTGCTGGGCGCCAAGGGCGGCGGCAACGAGACGGGCAACGGCGCCAAGACCGAGCACGGCATCCTCGGCATCGCCCTGGATCCGCAGTTCGGCGTCGCCGGCGCGAACCGGAACTTCATCTACGTCGCCTACCACCCGTACTACGGCGGAACGATGGGCCGGAGCACCGGCACGATGATGGGCCCGGGCTTCGTCCGCGCCGACTACATGTCCGAGCGTCGTCTCTCGCGCTTCACGTACAACGAGACGACGAAGACGATCAGCGACGAGCGGATCGTCCACCGCTTCATGACGCAGGTCTTCTCGTGCTGCCACCTCGGCGGCTCGATGGACTTCGACTCGGCGGGCAACCTGTACATGGCCACCGGTGACAACACGGGCAACGCCCCGAACTCGACCAACGGCGGCTACACCAACTCGCACCCGTCGGCCACGCTGCCGTGCCCGGGTGACACCGACTTCCTCACGTACGAGGGCACCGGCTGCGGCGTCGACACGTCCGACCCGGACGGGACCGGCCCGCTCCCGCCGCGACAACCGTGTGCGGCGGCGCTATTGAACTCCGACACGGATCCAGCGACCAACGCGCCGACCGGTTCGCTCGCTGCCTGCGGCTACACCAGCTACGGCGACGCGCGCCAGACCTCGGGCAACTCGAACACGTTCGAGGGCAAGCTGCTCCGCATCACGCCGATGAACAACCCGCCGGCCAACAACCCGGGCATCGGCACGTCGTACACGATCCCGGGCGCGACCGCTCCCAACGGTCCGAACCTGTTCGGGCCCGGCAGCGCGTGGTGCGCCCAGACGGACTGCACCGGCAAGGTGAGGCAAGAGATCTTCGCCATGGGCGTCCGCAACCTGTACTCGATCGACGTCGACGACAAGACCGACAAGGTCGCCGCGGCGTGGGTCGGTCCCGACCAGGGCGCCATGAACCAGGTCTGGGGTCCGGCGAAGACCGAGAACGCGGTGATCATCGGCTCGGCCGGCAACTACGGCTGGCCGTTCTGCACCGGCAACAACCACGGCTACCGCGCGAAGCTGCCCGCCACCGCCCAGGGCGGAGCTGCGGCGCCCGTCGGCTGGCCGGGAACGGTCGCCGGCAACGACCAGACCGTGCCTGCGGGCGGCACTGCCCCGGTCCTCGGCGGCTTCTGGGATTGCGACGGTTCGGACCAGCCGCGCGCGGCCGGCGAATTGCCGTACATCCTCAACCAGTCGCCGTTCAACACCGGCCTCGAGAAGGTCCCCGCGACACGGCCGACCAACATCTGGTACGGCCCACAGGGCGGTTGCTACGACTTCCCGCGTAACGCCAACAACATCGGGGCCTACAACGGCACGGGCCAGAACGCCAACAACACGGTCGCCGAGCCGACGATCTATCGTCGCTGTCCGTACGTGTTCGGCGGTGGCCAGGCGCCGATCACCGGCGGCTTCTACCGCAAGCCGGCCGGCAACGCACCGAACGCATGGCCGGCGTACTGGGACGGCCGCTGGTTCCTCGGCGACCACTCCGGGGCCAACAACGTGCGCCACGCGTTCCTGATGGACCCGGATACCGAGTTCACCGGTGGCGCCCCGATCGCGGCCGACTCCCTGTACGGGATCATCCCGACGTCGTTGCTGGGCGGCAGCCGCTTCATCGACATGGACTTCGGTCCCGATGGCGCGCTGTACGTCGGCGACTACGGCGGAGGCGGCTTCTCGATCAACAACGCCAACAACTCGGTGCGCCGGTTCGCCTACATCGGCGGCGCGGACACACCGGGCCCGGACCCGAAGGTGGCCCCGAACCCGAATCCGGCTTCGACCACGTTCGCGTTCAACAAGGGCATGTCCGGCGGCATCTCGTACAAGTGGGACTTCTCGGACGGCGGCTCGGCCACCGGCGAGAACGTCACTCACACGTACGTCAGCGCGGGCAACGGCGTCAAGCCGTCCGCCACGCTGACCGTGACGTACGCCGACGGGCAGACGTCGTCGGCCACGATCGACGTGCCGGTGCCGACGACGGTTCCGGCCACGGTCACGCTCGACGTGCCGCAGACGCTCGGCCTGACGATTGGCCCGACCGCCAACTTCGGCGGCTTCGTGCCGGGCGTCACCAACGTCTACGCCGCCAGCACCACGGCGAACGTCATCTCGACGATGCCGAACGCCCTGCTGGCCGTCGTCGACCAGAGCGCCACCAACGCCGGCTTCCTGGTCAACTCCGGCACGCCGCTGGCCTCGCGCCTGCGGATGCGGGCGACGAACACGGCGACTCCCAACACCGCGTTCAACAACATCACCGGGACGCAGCTCAACCTGCTGTCCTGGGCCGCACCGATCAGTAACGACGCGATCACGCTGCAGTTCCAGCAGCCGATCGCGGCCAACGAACCGCTCAAGGCGGGGGGGTACACCAAGACGCTGACGTTCACGCTCTCGACGACTACGCCGTGAGTGTGGACGGGGCCGCGGCGGCCCTGACGGCCGCCGCGACCCCGCCGCGTCATCCGCATCCCCCGTCCTCGGGTCGCCTGGTCAGCGGCCCGAGGACGGCGCCGTTAACGTCTGGCTGATGGGCGGTCGGATCGCGGCATTGGCCCTCGGCCGCCGGTCGAGGTGGGCGGTGATCGTCGCGTGGCTGGTGGCGGCGGTCGCGCTTGCGCCGCTGCAGCCGAAGCTCCAGACGATCGCCTCCGACGAGAGCGAGACGTTCCTCACCCGCGGGGCGGACTCCACGCAGGCCCACCACCTGCTCGACACGACGTTCCCCGAGAGCGGAGATTCGACCGCGGTCATCGCGTACGAGACAACCGAGGGGTCGATCTACACACGCACGCCGGAGATCTCGGAGGACACGCAGGCGATCTGCGTAGCCGAGACGCTGCCGGCGCTCAAGGGCGTCGGCGGGCCCGACGGTCCGGTCTGCGGCGAGATCGGGCACGTGCTCGGCCCCGAGACCCCGCCGACGGCGTTCTCCGCCGACGATCCGGAGAGCATGGTGCTGTTCTCGGTCGTCAACGACCGCGACGACACGGAGTCGGTGGCCGAGGACGTGGCCGCGCTCCGCGCCTTGCTGCCTGGTCCGGACGGCAGCCCGCTGCGCAGTTATGTGACCGGCGAGGCGGGCTTCGACGCCGACCGCAGCCTCGCCGTCGAAGGGCTTGACGGCACGCTGCTGGCCATCACCGGCGCGCTGGTGCTGATCCTGATGCTGATCACTTACCGCTCGCCGCTGATCGCTGCGCTGATGCTCGGCGTCGTGGCGGTTGCATACCTGATCGCCACCGGGCTGGTGTACGGCCTGGTACAGGCAGACCTCACGACGGTCAGCGGCCAGTCGACGGCGATCCTGATCGTGTTGATGTTCGGCGCCGGCACCGACTACTGCCTGCTGATCGTCTCCCGCTTCCGCGACGAGCTGCGGCGCGTCAGCGATATCGAGACGGCGATGACGCGTGCGGCGTCGCGGACAGGCCCGGCGATCTTCGCGTCAGGCGGGATCGTCGTCGCCGCGATGCTCGTGCTCGCGCTCGCCGACTTCAACGCGACGCGCGAGATGGGCCCGCTCCTCGCGCTTGGCATTGTCGTGATGATGGCCTGCGGGTTGACGCTGCTGCCTGCGCTGCTGGCCGCATTCGGGCGGCGTGCGTTCTGGCCGGCCGTCCCGCGCGAGGAGGCGGTCGAGCGAACGTCCACGCGGTGGAAGCGGATCGGCGCGCTCGTGCGCCGGCGGCCCGTGTTGCTGGCGTCGACCTGCACCGCGATCCTGGCCGTCGGCGCGCTCGGCAATCTCGGAGGGCGGGACTACCTGAACCTCGCCGAGCAGTACCGAAGTCATCCCGAGTCGGTCCAAGCGCAGAACCTGATCCGTGAGCGCTACGAGCCGCCCGGGAGGGTAGCTCCGCTCGACGTCGTGACGGCCTCCGGGGTGGCACTGCAGGTCAAGGACGCGCTCGCGCAGGCGCCGGGTGTCGCCGCCTCCCACACCGACTCCGACGGGGGCGAGGTGGTCGCGTCAGAGGCGCTGCTGAACGTCGACCCGTTCTCAGAAGAGGCGCTGGATCTGATCCCGCGCCTGCGCGAGGTCGCGCGCGAAGCGGCGAGCGGCGAGCTCGCGCTGATCGGCGGGATCACGGCCGAGAGCTACGACAACCGCGAGGCGTTGGCCACGGACGCCCGGTTGATCGTGCCGCTCGTGCTCCTGGTCATCCTGGTGGTGCTGATCGCGCTGCTTCGCTGCATTGTCGCGCCGCTGTACGTGATCGGGACCGTGATCCTCTCGTTCGCGTTTGCGCTCGGGGCGTCGTCGCTGATCTTCACCCACGTGTTCGGACAGCCGGCCTCCGACCCGAACCTCACGATCTTCGCGTTCATTTTCCTGGTCGCGCTCGGCGTCGACGACAACATCTTCCTGATGACCCGGATCCGCGAGGAACGGGCGCGCGGCCTCACGACCCGTGACGCCGTGATCGCCGGGCTCGAGAAGACCGGCGGCGTGATCACTTCGGCGGGGCTGATCCTGGCCGGCACGTTCGCGGCGCTGATGGCGCTCGAGCTCGAGGCGCTGTTCCAGGTCGGCTTCACGGTCGCGCTCGGCCTACTCGTCGACGCGTTCATCGTGCGCACGTTCCTCGTCCCGTCGCTCGCGCTGCTGCTCGGCGAGCGGAATTGGTGGCCCTCAGTTTTGGCGGGATCGAGGCAAAAGGCGTTGCCCTAAGTCCAGCGCTCCCGTAGACTTCCGCAGGCATTCATACGTTCAGGAGGGGGCTCCGTTGGGACGCAGGAGGAGATACCTGCCGTGGCTCGCGTGCGCCACGGTGGCGGTCACAGCCGTTCCCGCGCTCGCGTTCGGGCAGTCGTCGACACCCGCTGTCGTCGTCACCGACACGGCTTTCGTCCCGAGCACCGTCGAGATCCCCGCCGGCGGCACGGTCTCCTTCAGCTACCCCTCCGGCGCCGCGCGCCACAACGTCTACTTCGACGGAGCGCAGCCCACCTCGTGCGTGCAGACGGCCGGTGACATCTGGACGCCGAACCCGCCGCTCCCCTGGTACACGCAGGGCCCCGGCTGGGCCGGCACCTGCACGTTCGATGTCCCCGGCACCTACCCGTTCCACTCCCAGGGCAACTTCGCGCTGAACGGGCGCGTCGTGGTGGTCGCGACGCCCACGCCGACGCCGACCCCGACGGCCACGCCGTCCCCGACCGCCACGCCGACGGCGACCGCCTCGCCGGCCGCGATCCTCGCCAAAGACTCCGGCGCGATCAACTGGTTCCAGGATGCCTTGTCGACCAACCCGGCCGACAACAGCGTCACCGTCGGGCCGGGCGGATCGGTCACGTTCAGCTATCCGGTCGGAGCGAGCATCCACAACGTCGTCTTCGGCGCCACCCAACCGTCTTCGTGCACGCAGACAGCCGGGGGAGCCGGGTCCGGGCCGCCGCTGCCTCCTGGCCCTGCGCCGGCGGGCTGGGCCGGGCACTGCACGTTCCCCACGCTCGGCACATACACGTTCGCGTGCTCAGTCCACCCGGAGATGATCGGCTCGATCGTCGTCGAGGAGAACGCCCCAGTGCCGACGCCGACCCCCACACCGACGGTAACGGCGACGCCGACCCCGACGGCCACCGCCACGCCCACGCCGACGGCGACGCCGATCGTGGGCGGTTCGGTGGCGGTCGCGGAGGCGCCCGTGCGCGACGCCAGGGCGGCGGCGGTTCCGCGGTCCTGGGTGAAGATCGACTCGATGGAGGTCGTGCACCGCGGTCGCCTGCGGCTGACCGCGCGCTGCGTGTCGGCCGGGGCGGGCCGGGTGACGTTGACGGTGTCCAAGGCGCTTGCGCGCCGGCTCAAGCTCACGTACAGGACGGTGGGCTCCGGCTCCGGGCGCTGCAACGCCAACGGTCGCTTCACTTTGACCGTCCGCGCGAAGCGGTCGTTGCAGGGCTACCGCGGGCCGATCCGAGTCACCGCGACGCTGCGGTTCGCCGGGTCGTCCGATCGCCGCACGCTGACGCTCGCGGGCCAGGACGGGCTGTGATGGATTTCGAACGTGATCTCATCACCCGCCGGTCCGCGCTCGCGCGCGGCTTCGGCGGCGTGGTCCTCGTGTGCTCGTTCGACTTCGACAAACGCATGCGGCCGGCCGGCGCGCGCACGAGTGCGTACGCGCGCGCTTCGCAGTCGGCCCCGTTTCAGCCGTTCCAGCGCGACGTGCCGATCCCGGCGGTCGCCCGGCCGGTCGCGCGCAGCCGGACGCTCGAGCAGTACGTGCTCACGATGCGACCGGGGACGGCCGACATCCTGCCCGGGTTCAAGACGCCGGTCCTGGGCTACGACGGGCTCTATCCCGGCCCGACGATCAAGGCCACCCGCGGCCGCGCGGTCGACGTCCGCCAGATCAACCAGAGCGGCCGCTCGCTCAACGTGCACCTGCACGGCGGCGTCACCCGGCCGGAGTTCGACGGGCATCCGCACGACGCGATCCCGCACGGCACCGAGCGGCTCTACAAGTACCCGAACGTCCAGCGCCAGGCGACGCTCTGGTACCACGATCACGCGCACGGCGAGACGGCGCAGACGCTGTTCGCCGGGCTCGCCGCGTTCTACTTGGTGGACGACCCGGCCGACGCCGAACTCGAGCTGCCGCAGGGCAAGTTCGACGTCCCGCTGATGATCCAGGACCGCAGCTTCAACGCCGACGGGTCGTTCCGCTACCGGGTCGACCTCGACCGCGGCTTCCGCGGGGACACGATCCTGGTCAACGGCGCCATCGCGCCGCGGATGAAGGTCGAGCGGCGCAAGTACCGGCTGCGGTTCCTCAACGCGGCCAACGCGCGCGCGTTCACGCTGGCGCTGGGCAACAACCGGGCGATGACGCAGATCGGCAGCGAGGGCGGGCTGCTGGCCAAGCCGGTCCGGCGCGGGACGATCCCGCTCGAGCCGGCCGAGCGCGCCGACGTGGTGATCGACTTCCGGGCGTTCGGGGCCGGCTCGAAGGTGATCCTCCACAACGTGGGCGGCGAGGCGACCACGCAGGCGATCATGCGCTTCGACGTCGTCCGCGGCGGGTCCGAAGAGGCGCGCGTGCCGAAGGTGCTCGCCGAGGAGGAGCCACTGCCGGTGGTGAACGCCCGCCGCGGGTGGCCGCTCACCTTCCAGGGCCTCGGCACGTCGATGTGGCAGATCGCCAGCGGGGGCTTCGACGAGATGCGGATCGACTGCCGCCCACGCCAGGGCTCGACCGAGCTGTGGACGTGGACGAACAACTCGCAGCGCACGCATCCGATGCACTTGCACGGCTACCACTTCCGCGTGGTGTCGATGAACGGCAAGCCGCCGCATCCCGGCGACGCGGGCTGGAAGGACACGGTCGCCGTCTATCCCAACCAGACGGTCGTCGTGCGCCCGTACTTCGACTACTTCCCCGGCCGCTACGTGTTCCACTGCCATGCCGCCGAGCACGGCGACATGTCGATGATGGGCCAGATGGAGGTGGTCGCGTGATCGCCGCGCTCGTCCTGACGGCGGCGCTCGCCGCGCCGGCCACGCACACGGTGCAGGCCGTCAGCAGCGCGACCGACAACGTCTGGTCGCCGGCCGCCCTGAACGCGCAGCCCGGCGACACGATCCAGTGGAACCTCGACACCCCGGATCGCCCAACCGCTCACGACGTGTGGCTGATCGCCCCGGGCGCCGCGGAGCGCCAGCTCGGCAAGGGCACGATGCTGGGTGGGACCGGAACCGCGAGCGAGGTCCTCAACGACGTGGGGAGCTACGAGTTCGTCTGCAAGATCCACGCGGCAAGCATGCGCGGCTCGATCACCGTCACGGCCGAGGAGGCGCCACCGCCTCCGCCACCGGTCGACACAGGGCCTGCCGCGCTGCCGAACCCGTCGACCGCACCGACCGTGTTCGAGGAGGGCGACAACGTCCGCCCGGCGATGACCCTCGCGCGGGTCTCGTCCAGCCGCGGCACTGCGCGCGTGCGGATCACGACCTCGGAGGCGGGAACGCTCTACCTACGGGTCCTGCGTGGCGCCCGCGCGGTGACCACCCGGCGCGTGAAGGTCGCGGCCGGGACGGCGAGCGCGTCGGTGAAGCTGCCGCGGCGCGCAGGCCGCTACCGGCTCGCGGTGTGGGTCCGCGACGTGGCGGGCCTCGAGTCCCGGTGGCGCTACCAGACGCTTCGCGTACGTTCCTGATCGCGTGAGGATCGTCACGCGACTGCCACTGACCGAGCTGTGGGACGCCGCCGGTCCGGTCGAGGCCGTGCGCATCCGCGACCTCGGGGAGGACGACGTCCGCGAGCGGCTTCGCCTCCGAACGAGCGGCGTGGTCGCGACGATCAGCGAGCCGCTGCGCTGGCTACGCGACGACGAGCTGTTCGCCTGGTGGAAGTCCGAGGCGCGGCCGCGCCTGTTGCCCGCTGACGTCGAACGCTTCCGCCTCGAGGACTTCCCGGGCGACCGCTGCTGGCGCGCGACCGAGTGGAAGCTGGCCGACGGGTCGATCGCCGTCGTCTTCGAAGAGCACCACTAAGCGCCGATCTCGGTCCGCACGTCGAGCAGTTCCGGGAAGAACGTCAGGTCCAGGGCTCTGCGCAGGAACCCGACGCCTGACGAGCCGCCGGTGCCGCGCTTGTAGCCGATGATCCGCTCGACGGTCTTCATGTGCCGGAAGCGCCACAGCTGGAAGCTCTCCTCGACGTCCACGAGTTCCTCGCACATCTCGTAGGCGTCCCAGTCGCGCTTGGGCGCGTCGTAGATCGCCTTGAACACGGGGAGCAGGTCCTCGCGGCGCCGGTGCGGCTCGGAGAAGTCGCGCTCGAGCAGGTCCTCCGGGACCGGGTAGTCGCGGCGGGCGAGGTGGCGCAGGAACTCGTCGTAGAGGCTCGGCGCCTCGAGCACGGAGCGCAGGCGCTCCTGACCCTCTGGGTCGTGGCGGAAGACGGAGAGCATCTGGCGGTTCTTGTTGCCGAGCTGGAACTCGATGATCCGGTACTGCAGCGACTGGAAGCCGGAGGCGTCGCCGAGCACGCTGCGGAACTTCACGTACTCGCTCGGCGTCAGCGTCGCCAGCACGCCCCACTGTTCGAACAGCTGGCGCTGGATCTGTTTCACGCGCGCGAGGCCCTTCTGCGCCGGGCCGAGATCGTCGAGCGCGAGCGCGCTCAGCACGGCGTCAAGCTCGTGGATGATCAGCCGCATCCACAGCTCCGACGTCTGGTGCTGGATGATGAACAGCAGTTCGTCGTGGTGCTCCGGCTCGCTCAGCGGGTGTTGCGCTCCCAGCAGCCGGTCGAGGTCGAGGTATCCGGCGTAGGTCTGGCGGCCGCGCAGGTCACGGGTCACGCCTTCCTCGACGTCTCTCAGGTTGTCGCTCACAAGAGCGCCTCGAGCTCCTCGCGCAGATGGTCCAGCAGGACATCCACATCGGGCATCTGGTCGCGGTCGGCCACGATCCCGAAGTCCATGTGACCCATGTAGCTCATCACAGTGATGTTGAGCCCCATGCCGTCGGTGATCACCGACACCGGGTAGTTCGCCTCCAGCCGCGCGCCCGCCATGTAGAGCGGGAACTGCGGACCGGGAACGTTGGACACGACGAGGTTCCAGGTCGGCCGGCCGGGGCGGCTGGTCGAGTACGCGAACGTGAGCCGCGCGGCGCGCGCGAACACCGCGGGCGGGACGAAGTGGTTGGCGTCCTGGAGCAGCTCGGCGGGCAGCGCGCCGCGGCGCTCCTTCATCTCCGACAGCGCCTCGTGGGTCTTGCGCAGCCGCTCGACCGGGTCCGGCTCCTCGGTGTGGAAGACGGCCGGCATCAGCAGGATCCGGTTGCCGTACGTGCCGAACTCCTCGTCCGTGCGCACCGACACCGGCACCTGGGCGACGAGTGGCGAGTCTGGAAGGTCGTCGTGGTCGATCAGCCACCGTCGCACGGCCCCCGCGCACACGGAGACCACGACGTCGTTGACCGTCGCGCCGTGGGCGTTCTTGACCGTCTTGAAGTCGTCGAGCGAGAGCTGCCCGAACACGAACCGGCGGTGCGGCGTGATCCGCCCGTTGAAGATCGTCTTCGGCGCGACGAGGCTCGGGCGCGGAGGCGCGTCGCGGCGGGCGAGCCCGGCGACCCTCGACAGCGTGCCGAAGCCGGGCAGCACGCCGAACGGCGTGTCCTGCAGGTTCGGGACGGCCTTCGGCAGCGAGCGCAGCATCCGCACCGGGTACTTCGGCAGCCCGAGGACGCCGAGGCCGAGCATCTGCATCGTGGTCGGCGGCGGGTCGGCGAGCTCGTCCTCCGGCTGCGCGACCTCGCGACCCTCGGGGGTGAGGTCCAGCAGCAGCGCCATGATCTCCGCCCCGGACAGGCCGTCGATCACCGAGTGGTGGATCTTCGTCAGCACCGCGACGAGGCCGGACTCGTGGCCCTCGATGACGTAGAGCTCCCACAGCGGCCGCGCGCGGTCGAGCGGCCGCGACATGATCCGCGCCACCTGATCGGCGAGCTGCTGGTCGGTCCCGGGCGACGCGAGCGCCATCTCGCGCACGTGGTAGCCGAGGTCGATCTCGGGCTCCTCGACCCAGTACGGATAGTCGAGCCCGAACGGCACCTCGGCGAGCCGCCAGCGCAGCGGCGGGAGCTGCGGTCCGCGCTCTTCGAGCAGCCGCTTCACCTCGGGGCAGCCGAACCTCCCGTCCGGCGCCGTGGACGGGTCCAGCATCGCGAGGCTGCCCACGTGGCCGGTCTGGCGCGAGTTCTCCAAGGCGAGGAACTGCGCGTCGAGGCTCGTGAGCTGCCGCATGCCCGCACACTAACGCTCGGCGTGCCATCGTTCGCCGCGTGAGCCCCTCCGCCGGAACCCGTCCAGACGCGGCGCAGCTCGTCGACCTCGACGAATTGCTCGCCGCGTATCGCCGCCCGCCCGAAGGACCCGTGTCATTCGGCACCTCCGGGCACCGCGGCACGTCGCTCAAGGGCACGTTCACCGAAGCCCATGTCCTGGCCATCAGCGAGGCGATCGCCCGCCACCGGCGAAGGGAGGGGATCGACGGGCCCCTGTTCGTCGCGCGTGACACGCACGCGCTGTCCGAGCCCGCGTTCACCACGGCGGTCGAGGTGTTCGTCGCCCATGGCATCGAGGTCCGGGTCGACGCCGCGCGCGGCTACACGCCGACGCCGGCGCTCTCGCACGCGATCCTCACGCACAACGCGGGTGGCGGCGAGACCGCCGACGGGATCGTGCTCACGCCCTCGCACAACCCGCCCGAGGACGGTGGCTACAAGTACAACCCGCCGAGCGGCGGGCCGGCCGACACCTCGATCACGAAGGCGATCGAGGACGAGGCCAACCGCCTGATCGAGGGCGGGCTCGCGGACGTGCTGCGGGAGCCCGACCCCGACTCGCAGGTGTACCCGCACGACTACGTCGCCGCGTACGTCGACGACCTCCCGAACGTGATCGACATCGACGCGATCCGTGACGCCGGCGTGCACATCGGCGCCGACCCGCTGGGCGGGGCGTCGGTGGCGTACTTCAAAGCGATCAAGGACCGCCTCGGGCTCAACGTCGACGTGGTCAACGAGGAGGTCGACCCGACGTTCGCGTTCATGCCGCTCGACCATGACGGCAAGATCCGGATGGACTGCTCGTCGCCGCACGCGATGGCCGGGCTGATCGATTTGAAGGACCGCTTCGACGTGGCCGTCGCCTGCGATCCCGACGCCGACCGGCACGGGATCGTCACGCCCAGCGTCGGGCTGATGAACCCCAACCACTATCTGGCGGTCGCGATCCACTATCTGTTCGGCGGCGCGCGCGACTGGCCGTCCGACACCGGGATCGGCAAGACCCTGGTGTCGAGCACGATGATCGACCTGGTGGCGGACTCGCTCGGGCGCCGGCTGGTCGAGGTCCCGGTCGGCTTCAAGTGGTTCGTCGAGGGCCTGATGGACGGCTCGCTCGGGTTCGGCGGCGAGGAGAGCGCAGGCGCGTCGTTCCTGCGCCGCGACGGAACGCCCTGGTCGACCGACAAGGACGGCATCCTGCTGGCGCTGCTGGCGGCCGAGATCACCGCCACGACCGGCCGCGATCCGGGCGCGGCCTACGGCGAGCTGACCGAGCGCTTCGGGGCGCCCGCGTACCGGCGCGTGGACTCGCCGATCGACCCGGAGCGCAAGGAGAAGCTGCTCAAGCTGCAACCCGAGGACATCACCGTCGACGAGCTGGCCGGGGACAAGGTCGAGACGGTGCTCACGCGGGCACCCGGTAACGACGCTCCGCTCGGCGGCGTGAAGGTGGTGAGCGCCGGCGGCTGGTTCGCCGCTCGGCCCTCCGGCACGGAGGACATCTACAAGCTCTACGCCGAGAGCCTCCGCGGCGAGGAGCACCTCGAGCAGATCATCGCCGACGCGCAGGAGATATTGGGATGACGCGTGTACTCACGATGGTGCTGGCCGGCGGCGAGGGCAAGCGGCTGGCGCCGCTGACCGCCGATCGCGCCAAGCCCGCCGTGCCGTTCGGCGGCAACTACCGGCTGATCGACTTCGCGCTCTCGAACCTGGTCAACGCGTACTACCACCAGATCGTGGTGCTGACGCAGTACAAGAGCCACTCGCTGGACCGGCACGTGACGACGACATGGCGGCTCTCTCCGCTGCTCGGCAACTACGTGACGCCGGTGCCGGCGCAGATGCGGCTCGGCCCGCGCTGGTTCGTCGGCTCGGCCGACGCGATCTATCAGAACTACAACCTGATCGCCGACGAGAAGCCCGAGCACATCATCGTGTTCGGCGCCGACCACATCTACCGGATGGACCCGCGCCAGATGGTCGATCAGCACATCGCCAGTGGGAAGGGCGTGACGGTCGCGGCGCTGCGCGCGCCGATCGATCAGGCCGACCAGTTCGGCGTGATCGAGACGGCGCCGAACGGACGCGACATCGCGCGCTTCCGCGAGAAGCCCAAGGACGCGGTCGGGCTGCCCGACGCGCCCGACGAGGTCTTCGCGTCGATGGGCAACTACGTGTTCTCGACCGAGGCACTGATCAGCACCGTGTCTGCCGACGCCAACGACCCGGACTCCAAGCACGACCTCGGCGGCAACATCATCCCGGCGCTGGTCGCCCAGAACGACGCCCAGGTCTACGACTTCTCGACCAACGAGGTGCCGGGCGCGACCGACCGTGACCGCGGCTACTGGCGCGACGTCGGAACGCTCGACGCCTACTACGACGCGCACATGGATCTGATCTCGGTCGATCCGATCTTCAACATGTACAACCACGAGTGGCCGATCCACACGTGGCCGGATATCACCCAGCCGGCCAAGTTCGTGTTCGACGAGGAGGGCCGCCGCGGGCAGGCGCTGGACTCGATGGTGTGCGCCGGCGTCGTGATCTCGGGCGGCACCGTGCGGCGGTCGCTGCTGTCGCCGCTCACGCACGTCCACTCGTACTCGCTGGTCGAGGACTCGATCCTGATGCACGGCGTCCAGATCGGCCGGAGCGCGGTCGTGCGCAAGGCGATCATCGACAAGGAAGTGGTGATCGGCGAGGGCGTCGAGATCGGCGTCGATCCGGAGGCCGACCGCGAGCGCTTCGACGTCTCCGCGGGCGGGATCGTCGTGATCCCGAAGGGCCAGCAGGTGCTGGCGTGAGGGTCGCGCTGCTGACTCGCGAGTACCCGCCGGAGGTCTACGGCGGGGCGGGCGTCCACGTCGAGTACCTCGCGCGCGAGCTGCGCGCGTTCGAGGACGTCGACGTCCATTGCTGGGGGTCGCCCCGCGACGACGCGACCGCGCACCAGCCGTGGACGGCACTGGCCGGCGACGCGCCCGAGCTGTCGGCGCTGCGCGCGGTCTCGATCGACCTCACGATGGCGGCGGGCGCCGCCGACGCCGACATCACGCACACGCACACGTGGTACGCGCAGTTCGGCGGGCACCTGGCGAAGCTCCTGTACGACATCCCGCACGTCGCGACCGTGCACTCCCTGGAGCCGTTGCGGCCGTGGAAGGAGGAGCAGCTCGGCGGCGGCTACCGGCTGTCGAGCTTCTGCGAGCGGACCGCGCTCGAGAACGCCGACGCCGTGATCGCGGTGTCGAACGGGACCAAGCGCGACATCCTCGGCGTCTATCCCGCGATCGACCCGGATCGGGTGCACGTGATCTACAACGGGATCGACACCGGCGAGTACACGCCCGACCCGCGCACCGACGTGCTCGAGCGGCTCGGCATCGATCCGGGCAAACCGTCGGTCGCGTTCGTCGGCCGGATCACGCGCCAGAAGGGCGTGTCGTATCTGCTGCAGGCGGCGCGCCACTTCGACCCGAGCGCGCAGCTCGTGCTGTGCGCGGGCTCCGCGGACACGCCGGAGCTCGGCGCCGAGGTCGAGTCGCTCGTGGCCGAGCTGCGGGCGACCCGCGAGGGCGTGTTCTGGATCGAGCAGATGCTGCCCAAGCCCGACGTGATCCAGATCCTCAGTCACGCGACGGTGTTCGCGTGCCCGTCGATCTACGAGCCGCTCGGGATCGTCAACCTCGAGGCGATGGCCTGCGAGGCCGCGGTCGTCGCCACCGCGACCGGCGGCATCGTCGAGGTCGTCGTCGACGGCGAGACCGGCTTCCTCGTTCCGATCGAGCCCGGCGACGACGGCACCGGCGCGCCGCGCGAGCCGGAGCGGTTCGCTTCCGACTTCGCCGAGCGCGTCAACATCCTGCTCGCCGACCCGGACCGCGCCGCCGCGATGGGCCGGGCCGGCCGGCGCCGCGCGGTCGAGTCGTTCGCCTGGCCGGCGATCGCCGAGCAGACGTCAAAGCTCTATCGGAGCCTTTAAGGGAGACTGTCTGGCGTCCTGCCGTTCTGAGTTGGGAGAGCCCTTATGGCTGACAGCGTGTATCGCGTAACCGAGGTCATCGGCGTGAGCAGCGACTCGTGGGAGGCAGCCGCCAAGGCCGCCGTCGACACCGCCGCGAAGACCGTACGTGATCTCCGCGTCGCCGAAGTCGTCCGCCAGGACGTCACGATCGGCGACGGCGGCGTGGTCAACTTCCGCGTCCGGCTCGCCATCTCCTTCAAGTACGACTCGGGCGACTAGCGCATAAATCCGCGCTCGCGGAGCAGGTCGTACGCCGTGCGGTTGTGCGCGTAGTAGGCCTGTTCCGCGGCTTCGCGCTCCTCGGGCGAGGAGTACGCGTATCCGATCTGCGGCGCCGGCTCGAGCTGCTCGATCGTGCCGTCGTCCCAGACGCGGAAATAGTTCTCGCCGCTCATCCGGCTGTTCTCGAGGACCTCGAGGGCGACACGGCCGTCGATCCGGTCGAGCCGACCGTCGAACATCAGCCCGTAGGGACCGCGGCCGGCCAGCCGGTGGACCTCACCTTCGGGCAGCTCCGACGGAATCGCCGCGACGACGGGCGCGGGCTCGGGCCACGCCCGCTCGATCACGCCCACCAACCAGTCGCGGATTGCCGGAGGGAGCTCGATCATGGCGGGGGAGTATTGTCGCCGACGTGGCCACCGCGAGTTGTCCGGTCCACGAAGACTTCGATCCGCTCTCTGACGACTTTCTCGCGGATCCGTTCGCGTCGTTCACCGACGCGCCGGTGTTCTACGCGCCGTCGATCGACTACTACGTCGTCACGCGCTACCGCGACATCGAGGAGATCTTCCTCAACCCGCGGGACTACAGCGCCGCGGCGGCGCAGTTGCCGCTCGTGCAGCTCGTGCCCGAGGCGCGAGAGATCCTGCTGGCCGGCGGGCACAAGCCGCAGCCGTCGATGGTGAGCCTCGATCCGCCGGACCACACCCGCCTGCGGCGCCCGGCGGCGCGGGCGTTCACGCCGCGCCGCGTCGAGGCGATGCGGCCGCGCATCCAGGCGACGGTCGACGAACTGCTCGACGCCGTCGATGCGACGCAGCCCTTCGATCTGGTCTCCACGCTCACGTTCCCGCTCCCGGCCACGATCGTGTTCAGCTTCATGGGCGTGCCCGAACGCGACTGGCCGCAGCTGAAGGCGTGGTGTGGGTCGCGCGCGAGCCTTGGCTGGGGCCGGCCGGCGCCGTCCGAACAAGTCGAGCACGCGACGAACATGGCCGCGTACCGCGGCTATCTGCGGCAGCTCGTCACCGCGAAGGCGGACGACCGCGCCGACGACTTCGCCAGCGCGCTGCTCG
Organism: uncultured Solirubrobacteraceae bacterium; assembly: GCA_963768375.1. Classification (GTDB taxonomy): domain Bacteria; phylum Actinomycetota; class Thermoleophilia; order Solirubrobacterales; family Solirubrobacteraceae; genus Solirubrobacter. The sequence goes on along the minus strand of CAVYHO010000009.1, from coordinate 561,834 downwards.
AGATCCACGACGAGGACCCGGACGCGCTGACCCACGAGGAGATCGCCTCGATCCTGTTCTCGCTCTCGTTCGCCGGCCACGAGACGACGAACTATCTGATCGGCAATCTCGTCCGCCGCCTGCTCGAGGTTCGGTCGCGCTGGGAGGCGGTGCGCCAAGACCCGACGCTGATCCCAGGCGCGGTCGACGAGACGCTGCGCTTCGACACGTCGGTCCCGGTGTGGCGGCGGATGACCAAGCACGCCGTGACGATCGGCGACGTCGAGATCCCGGAGGGCTCGAAGCTGTTCCTGTGGCTCGCCGCCTCAGGTCACGACGCGAGCGTGTTCCCCCAGCCGGAGTCCTTCGACATGACGCGCGAGAACGCCCACCGCTGCCTCGCGTTCGGCAAGGGCATCCACTACTGCGTCGGAGCGAGCCTCGGCAAGCTCGAGGCGCGGCTGGCGCTCGAGGGGCTCGTCACCCGCTGGCCGGAGCTGCGGCTGGAGGAGCAGGAGATCCCGTTCCACCCGAACATCTCGTTCCGCGGCCCGCTCCAGCTCTGGGTCAGCGTCCCAGCGTCCGCGTGAACATCCGCGCGCTCGCGCGCACGTTGGACGACCAGCTCGCGGACGCTCGCCAGACCGGCGCGCAGCTCAGGGTCGCCGTACTCGACGGGCCTCCCCGAGTCCTGCAGCTCCACGAGGATCTCCTCGCTCTCGTCGACCGCCTCGACGGCCCGATCCAGGAACCGGCGCACGTCGCGCGAGCCGGACGAGGAGGACGGCTGCTCGAACTCGCGCGCGGCGAGCCGGTGGCGCGCCGCGAAGTCGGCGTACGTGCGCTTCGCGCGCCCGTAGGCCTTCTGGACCGGGCCGAACAGCTCCTCCTCGAGCCGGTCCGCGCTGCGCTCGTCCAGCAGCTCGTAGGCGGTGCCGAGCGCGGCCAGCGCCGTGCCAAGCTCGTCGACCGCATCGCCGATCCCGTCGAGCAGCCCTTGGCGTACCTCGGCGTCGGTCATCAGTCGGGCTCCAGGTTGCGAGTCTCCCACCATTCCTCGCCGTAGTCGATGGTGAGCTCGTCGCCGGGCTCGACCGGCCGGATCGCGACGAACTTGATCACGCGCGGCTCCTCCTGCACGTACTCGACGTTGGGCTCGGAGGAGTGGTTGTAGAGCATGCCGAAGCCGAGCAGGAGCAGCACCTCGTCCTCGCCCTCGTTGGAGCCGAAGACGTAGTCGCCGAGGCGGCCGACGACCTGGTCGCCGGGCAGCTCGAGCGTCGGGCAGCACTCGACGTCCTCGCCCGTGTCGAAGTGGCGAGTGGCGAACACGCCGCGGCCGTAGCGGCCCTCCTTGATCTCGAGTCCTGGCGGCACGGCCGCGCACCTTAGCGGGGCCGTCTGGCGCGCCGGTTACGGTGCTCGCGTGCTGCGCTTCGTCAAGCGCGAGCCGTCCGCGGTCCTGCTGGTCGTCCAGCTCTCCGGCGTGCTCCTTTACCCGCTGATGGAAGGCAGCGCGGGCCGCGCGCTGTTCAGCGTGTTCGGGATCATCGTGCTCGGGCTCGTCGTGCTCGCCGTGCGGGCCACGCCCGCGTTCACGTGGTTCGCCGTGATCCTCGGCGTGCCGGCCACAGTGCTGCTCGTGATCCAGGCCGTCATGAACAGCGACGCGCTGCTGCCGTACTCGTCGGCGCTCGAGGCGATCCTGTACTTCTACGCGGCGGGCGCGCTGATCGCCTACATGCTGGCCGACCACGAGATCACGCGTGACGAGCTGTTCGCGATCGGCGCGACGTTCACGCTCGTGGCCTGGGGCTTCGCCTACGTCTACGTCGTCTGCCAGGCGATCGAGCCCGGCAGCTTCATCGCCGCGCTTGAGCCCGCGGCCGACCGGACCTGGATGGAGCTGCTGTTCCTGAGCTTCACGACGCTGTCGAGCACCGGGCTGAGCGACGTCATTCCCGTGCAGGCGTTCGCGCGCGGGGTCGTGATGATCGAGCAGCTCGCGGGCGTGGCGTACATTGCCGTTGTGGTTTCCCGTCTCGTGGCCCTGACGATCCCGCGGCGCGCGTGATGGACGGCTTCGGGCCCAAGGTGTTCGCCTGGTTCAAGGGCCTCGAGCGCGACAACACGCGCGAGTACTTCACATCGACGCGCGACTTCTATGAGGACAACGTGCGCGACGCGCTCGAGGATCTGCTGCACGAGATCGGCGGCGACGACGTGAAGGTGTTCCGCCAGCACCGCGACCTGCGCTTCACGAAGGACAAGTCGCCGTACAAGACCCGCACGTACGGGATCGCCGGGCGGCTCTATGTCGCGTTGTCGGCCGAGGGCATGTACGCCGGGACCGGCTACTACCGGCTGGAGCGCGAGCAGCTCGAGCGCTACCGCGAAGCGGTCGACGAGGAGTTGGCCGAAGCCGTGGCCGGGGCGGAGCGGGCCGGGCTGGAGATCCGCGGCGAGCAGCTCAAGACCGCGCCGCGCGGCTATCCGCGCGATCACCCGCAGATCGACCTGCTGCGGCGCAAGCAGCTGATCGTTGGCGCCGCGCTGCACGCCGGTCGCGGGATCTCGGGCGAGCGCGCGCTCGCGCACGCGCGGCATGTGTGGGATGCGGCCGAGCCGATCGTGGCCTGGCTCGACGCCCGCGTCGGGCGCGTCAGCGCCGGTGACGCGTGAGAAGACAGCGCTCGCCGGCCACCGCCAGCGCGCCGACATACCCCTCGTCGAGCTCTAGGTCGATCAGCGAGAACCCGTCCGGCCGGCTCGTGTCGAACTCCTCCGGCGCCCAGCCCAGCCCGCCGCCGATGGCCTTGGCCAGCGCCTCCTTGCGGCACCAGATTCGCATCAGCTCCACGTGACGATCGGGGCCGAGTGCCGCTCGTTCTCCGTCGGTGAGCGTGCGTTCGATCGCTCGCGATGAGCGCTTGAGGCGCTCGACATCCACACCTACCTCGACGTCGCTGACGGCGATCAGCGCGCGGGCGCCCGAATGCGCGAGGTTGAACCGCACGGACGAGCCCGGCAGCTCGGGCTTCCCATGGGCGCCGAGCGCGAACTCGATCGCGGCGGGCGCGACTCGCAGCCGTTCACCGAGCACGGTCCGCAGCGCCACGCGAGCGGCGATCCAGGGCTCCGGCCGGGTCATCCGCGCTGCGCGCTCGCGCTCGTCATCCGAGAGCGACGACGCCTCGCACGGCGCCAGCTCGACCTCGTAGACGTCGACTTCGCTCAGAGCGCGGGCTCGCCGGCGACGCGGAACCACACGCGCGACTCGCCGGCCTCGACACCCCACGAGTCCGCGAGGCGGTCGACGAAGTACAGGCCCCAGCCGCCGCGCGGCGGGCGCGGCTGCGGTGGCGCGATCTCGACCTCGGTGCCTTCGTCGCCGACCTCGGCGCGGATCCCGTCGGATCCGGAGCGCACGATCAGCTGGATCTGACCCGTGCCGTGCTTGCACGCATTGGTCACGAGCTCGGACACCATCAGGTTCGCGGACTTCAGCCGGTCGTCGGACAGCGACGCTCCGTGCGCGCTCACGATCAGCCGGGCAATCCCCGCGGAGCCCGAGCTGCGCGGCAGCTCGAGTGTGGTGGTGCCATTCATCAGCGCTCCTTTGCGAGCATACGCTGATGCCCGCGCTTGACAAGGGCGTTCGTGCCACGACTCACGTCCTGGCGCTGCGCGAGACGTTCCAGATCGCCCGTGGATCGGCGGATGAAGAGACCGTCGTCACCGCGGAGTTCGAACACGACGGGATCATCGCCCGCGGCGAGGGCGCGCCCGTCGACTACTGGGGCGAGACGATCGAGGCGATGACCACGGCGCTCGAGGCCGACGGCGCGGCGCTGCTCGGCGACGATCTGTTCGCGGGCGAGGCCATCTCCCGGCGGATCGCGGCCTGGGACGGGCCGCAGGGCGCGAAGATGGCGCTCGACGGTGCGCTCTACGACTGGCTCGGTCGACGCGTGGGCCGGCCGGTCTGGCGGCTCCTCGGCACCGACCGGCTCACGCCCCCGACCTCGTACACGATCGGGATCGACTCTGTCGAGGGGACGGCGGACCGGACGCGCCGCGCGACCGGCTACGAGGTGCTCAAGATCAAGGTCGGCGGCCCGGGCGACGTTGAGCGCCTGCGCGCCGTTCGCGCGGAGACCTCCGCCCGGCTGCGGATCGACGGCAACGAGGGCTGGGACCTCGCCACCGCACGCGATCTGACCCCCGAGTTGCTCGAACTCGGCGTCGAGTTCGTCGAGCAGCCGTTCCCAGCGCAGGATCTCGACTCCTTCCGTGGCTACCGCGAGATGTCGCCGCGGCTGCCGGTGCTGATCGACGAGGGCTGCAAGGACCTGGCCTCGGTGCCTGGAATCGCGACCTACGCCGACGGCATCGTGATCAAGCTCTCCAAGTGCGGCGGGATCCGCGAGGCGCTGCGGATGATCCACGCGGCGCGCGCGCTCGGCCTGCAGGTCATGCTCGGGTGCATGATCGAGTCCGAGCTGGGGATCGCCCAGGCCGCGCAGCTCGGGTCGCTGGCCGACTACATCGATCTCGACGGGCACCTGCTGATCTCCTCGCGGCCGTACACCGGGCTCGGCCTGGCCGACGGCCGGCTCGTGCTCTCCGACCGACCCGGGCTGGGCGTGGAGCCGGCCGGTGGCTGACCGACTGGCGCTGTTCACCGGCGACGGCTTCGCCGACCCCCACGCCAAGACCGCGCACGGGATCCTGCGCTACGGGCCGCGCGAGGTCGTCTGCGTCGTCGACGCCAAGGAAGCCGGCCGGGTCGCGAACGAGCTCGTCCCGTACGTGCGGCGACCGGCGCCGATCGTGGCCGGCGTCGCTGACGCCGTAGCGCTCGGTGCGAACGTGCTCGTGATTGGCGTGGCGCCGTTCGGCGGTGCGCTCACCGACGAGTGGCGCGCGGCGCTGCTGGAGGCGATCGCGGCCGGGATGGACGTTGAGGCCGGCCTGCACACGGTGCTGGCCGAGGACCCGGAGCTCTCGCAGGCCGCCGCGCGCGCCGGGGTGCGGCTGCGCGACCTGCGGGCGGCGCCGCCGGACCTGAGCGTGCCGACCGGCGACCGGCCCGACGTGCGCGTGGTCCACACCGTCGGTTCGGACTGCGCGATCGGGAAGATGTCGGTGACGCTGGAGCTCGACGCCGCCGCGCGGGCGCGCGGCCTTGAGTCCGCGTTCGTCGCCACCGGGCAGACCGGGATCGCGATCACCGGCTGGGGGATCGCGGTCGACCACGTGATCTCCGACTTCGTCGCCGGCGCCGCCGCGCGCCTGATCGAGGAGGGGGCGGGGCGAGCGCCGCTGCTGTTCCTCGAGGGCCAGGGCGCGCTCGGGCACCCGGCCTACTCCGGCGTGACCTTGGGTCTGCTGCATGGCGGGCAGCCCGACGTGATGGTGCTCTGCCACCGCGCGGGGTCGACCGAGATCGACGACTACCCCGGCACGCCGATCCCGCCGCTGCGCGAGCTCGTCGAGACGTACGAGCGCGCCGCCGGCTGGGTGCGCCCCGCGCGGGTGGCGGCGATCGCGCTCAACACGCGCGGGCTCGACGATGACGCCGCCCGCGCGGCGATCGCCGCAGCCGCCGAGGAGACCGGCGTGCCCGCCGACGATCCCGTGCGCTTCGGCGGCGAGACGCTGCTCGAGACGGTCGTATGACGATCGCGGCCGACGTCCACATCGCGCTGCGCGACGGCTCGACCGCGCACGTCCGCCCGGTCGTCCCGGATGACGCGCCGGCGATCCGCGAGTTCCTCGAAGGGCTGTCGGAGCAGTCGCGGTGGCTGCGTTTCTTCTCGGCCGGGGTCAATCTGGATCGGGCCGCGCGTGCCGCCGCCGCCGGGGACCGGCCGGACGGCTACGGGCTGATCGTCACCACGGGCGCCGAGGAGCGTGTCGTGGCCAACGCGGTGTTCGAGGTCGAGCGGCCGGACCGGGCCGAGGTCGCGTTCGCGGTCGCCGACGAGATGCAGGGCCGCGGGCTCGCGACCGTGCTGATCGCGCACCTGGCCCAGGTCGCCGCGGCGCGGGGCGTCACGACGTTCACCGCCACCGTCCTGCCCGAGAACAAGCGCATGATCAGCGTGTTCCGGGAGTCCGGCTTCCCGGTCGAGGTGCACGCGTCGATGGACGGCATCGAGCTCGTGTTCCCGACCGAGCTGGGCGCCGACGCGCGGCGCAAGTTCGAGGATCGCGACCGCGTCGCGGCCGTCGCGGCGGTCGAGCGGGTGCTGCGGCCGAAGTCGGTCGCGGTCGTCGGCGCCTCGCGGCGCCCGGACTCATTCGGCGGGCTCGCGTTCGGCCACGCGCTGGCCAACGGCTTCCGCGGCGAGCTGTACCCGGTCAATCCGAACGCGGACTTCGTCGGCAGCCGCCGCGCGCTCGGAACGACGCCGTCGGTGGACTTGGCGATCGTGGCGGTGCCGGCCGAGGCCGTGCCGGACGTCGCGCGCGAGTGCGCCGAGGCGGGCGTGGGCGCGCTGGTCGTGATCAGCGCGGGGTTCGCGGAGGCGGGGCCCGCCGGCGCGGCGCGGCTGGCGGAACTGCTGGAGGTGTGCCGCTCGAGCGGGATGCGCCTGGTCGGTCCGAACTGCATGGGCGTCGTCAACACGCACCCCGACGTATCCCTGACGGCGACGTTCGCGCGCGCCGACGTCCCCGCCGGCACGATCGGCTTCGTCTCCCAGAGCGGCGCGTTCGGCGCGGCCGCGATCGACGGCGTGTCCCGGCGTGGAATCGGATTGAGCGCGTTCGTCTCGCTCGGCGACAAGGCCGACCTGTCGAGCAACGACCTGCTCCAGTTCTGGGAGCAGGACCCGGCCACGCAGGTCGTCGCGCTCTACCTCGAGTCGTTCGGCAACCCGCGCAAGTTCGGGCGGGTCGCGCGGCGGGTCGCCCGGGCCAAGCCGGTGCTGGCGGTCAAGGCGGGGCGCACGTCGGCGGGCGCTCGTGCGGCGGCTTCGCACACCGGCGCGCTGATCGCCGCGTCCGACAGCACCGTCGACGCGCTGTTCGCGAGCGCGGGCGTGATCCGCTGCGACGGCCTCGACGACCTGCTCGACGCCGCCGGTGTGCTCGCCGAGCAGGGCGTGCCGGGCGGCAGCCGCGTCGGGATCGTGGCCAACGCGCGCGGGCCGCTCGTCGTGTGTGCCGACGCCTGCGCCGACGCCGGGCTCGCCGTCGTCAGCGACCAGCTCCCGGCCGGTGTCGCGCCGGACGAGTTCGCCGCCGCGGTCGAGGGGATGACCGGCGACGCCGTGATCGCGATCTACGTCGAGCACATCGCCGTTGGGGCCGACGACGCCGCGGCCGCGCTCGCCGGCGTGGCCTCCGACGTGCCGCTGCTCGCCGTGTTCATGACCCCCGGCGCGCTGCCGGCGGTGCTGCGCGAAGGGGAGCGCAAGGTTCCGCTGTTCCGCGCGCCCGAGCGCGCCGCCCGGGCTCTCGGGCGCGCCGCGGCCTACGGGCGCTGGCGCGCCGCGGCGCCGGCCGAGCCGCCACGGATCGACGGCACCGACGCCGACGCGGCCGCCGCGATCCTCGCCGGATCGCTCGCGCGCGGCGGCGGCTGGCTGCGCCCCGACGAGGTCCAGGCGCTGCTGGCCGCGTACGGGATCTCGCTCGTCGAGCAGCTGCGGGTGTCGTCGCCCGCCGCGGCCGCGAAGGCGGCCGGCGAGCTCGGCGGGCCGGTCGCGCTGAAGGGAATCGCGCCGGGTGTCGTGCACAAGGCACAAGCGGGCGCGGTGCGGCTCGGCCTGAGCGGGCCGACCGCGGTCCGGCGCGCGGCCCAGGAGGTGGCAGAGACGCTCGAGGCCGCGGGCACGCCGGTCGAGGATTTCCTCGTCCAGCGGATGGTCGGATCCGGTGTCGAGATGCTCGTCGGCGTGCTGGCCGACGAGCGGTTCGGGCCGGTCGTCGCCTGCGGCGCCGGTGGTGGGACGGCCGACGTGATCGGTGATGTCGGCGTCCGGCTGGCGCCGGTGGCCCGCGAGGAGGCGCTGGGGATGATCCGCTCGCTGCGCTCGGCGACCCTGCTGGCGCGCGCGAACGCGGACGTCGACGCGCTGGCCGATATCGCCGTGCGGGTCGGTGCCCTGGCCGACGCCCATCCCGCGATCGCCGAGCTCGACCTCAACCCGGTGATGGTGGGCCCGGACGGCGCTCCGGTGGTCGACGCGCGCGTGCGGGTCGCGCCGCCCGCCGTCCAGCCCGTGTTTCCGGCGGTGGGGCGATGAAGCGCATCGGGCTCCTCGGCGGCATGAGCTGGGAATCCACGATCGAGTACTACCGACTGGTCAACGAACTGGTCGCTGAGCGGCTCGGCGGGTTGCACTCGGCGGACTGCATCCTGCGCTCGGTCGACTTCGCCGAGATCGAGGTGATGCAGCGAGAGGGACGCTGGGCGGACGCGGGCACGCGCCTCGCGCAGGAGGCGCAGGCGCTGGAGGCGGCCGGCGCTGAGCTGCTCGTGCTGTGCACGAACACGATGCACAAGCTCGCGGCCGAGATCGGACTCGCGATCACGATCCCGTTCGTCCACATCGCCGACACCACCGCCGATGCGGTGCTCGCGGCGGGTCTGGAGCGCGTCGGCCTGCTCGCCACCGGCTACACGATGGAGCAGGACTTCTACGTCGGCCGGCTGCGCGCCGAACACGGGCTCGACGTGCGGGTGCCGAGCGCCTCCGATCGGCGGATCGTCCACAACGTCATCTACGAGGAGCTGTGCGTCGGGATCGTGCGCGACTCCTCGCGCGAGGAGTACCGGCGGATCATGCGCGCGCTGGCCGACGACGGCGCGCAGGGAATCCTGCTCGGGTGCACCGAGATCGACCTGCTGGTCGGGGCGGAGGATTCGCCGGTGCCGGTGTTCGACACCACCCGGCTGCACGCCGAGCGCGCGGTTACGCTGGCGCTGGAGCCGTGACCGCCTTGGGCCGCGGCCGCGGCTTGTGCGGGATCGAGAGCGCGCAGATCATCGCCAGGACGGCGGCGACGGCGGCGACGATGAACGCGTCGGTGTAGGCCGCCTCGGCCGGGATCGGCGTGCCCGCGATCGTCTTGCCGGTCAGGAGGCTGGCGACCAGCTGCGCGCCGAGCGCGCCGCCGAGCGTCCGCATGATCGTGTTGATGCCGGTGGCCACGCCCACCTCGTCGCTGGGCACGGACTCGACGACCAGGTTCGCCATCGAGGCGAAGCTGAAGCCGATGCCGATCCCGAGCAGCGCGCCGCCGACCGCGATCTGCCACTCGGTCGCATGCGCGAGCGCGTAGACCAGAAACGCGACCGCGCCGATTCCGGTCCCGATCACGAGCGGCAATCGCGAGCCGTAGCGGGTCGCCAGCCGGCCCGCCCACGGGCCCGCGAAGAGCATCACCAGCGTGCTCGGCAGCATCAGCAGCCCGGCGCCGGTGACCGTCGCGCCGAACCCGTAGCCGAAGCGCTCGGGCGTCTGCGCGAGCTGCGGGATGAGCAGGAACGACGCGAACATCGAGAAGCCGATCAGGACGCCGGTGATGTTCGTCATCAGCACGGCGCGGCGGCGGAGCACGCGCATGTCGACCAGCGGCTGGTCGATCTTCGTCTCCACCCACACCCAGAACGCGCCGACTCCGAGGCCGCCGAGCGTCAGGGCGAGCACGCGCGGCGAGGTCCAGCCCCAGGCGTTGGCCTTGCTCAGCCCGAACAGCAGGCTCGCGAGGGCCACCGAGAGCAGCGCGGCACCGATCCAGTCCACACGCGCGTCCGGGCGCGTCTGGGCGCGCGGCACGTAGCGCCAGATCGCGTAGGCGCCCGGGAGCGCCATGAGGCCGAGCCAGAACAGCCACGACGCGTCGAGTCCCGACACGATCGGGCCCGCGATCACGAGTCCGACGCCGCCGCCGATGCCGAACGTGGCGCTGATCCCGCCGATCGCGGTCGGGACGCGCTCGGGCGGAAACGTCTGGCGGATGATCCCGAACGCGAGCGGGAAGATGCCGCCGCCGACGCCCTGGATGATCCGGCCGGCGACGAGCACGCCGAGCGACGGCGCAAGCGCGCACACGACGCTGCCGGCCGCGAAGATCAGCAGCACGATCGTCAGGACCTTCGACAGGCCGAAGAGGTCGCCGAGCTTGCCGACGATCGGCGTCGCCACCGAGGCCGCCAGCAGATAGCCCGTCAGGATCCAGGCGGCCGACGCGGCGTCGGCGCCGTACTCGCGCTGGATCTCGGGCAGGGCGGGGGAGACGACCGTCTGCGACAGCGCGAAGGCCATCCCGGCGAGCAGCAGCGAGATGAAGACGACCCGCGTGTGATCCTCGTGCCGTTGCATCATCAACCAGTCTAGACGCGGATCCGGACCGCTCGGTCCGAACCCCCCGACTGGGGTATTAGCGTTCCACGAAGCGCAATTGCACGCGGCCGATCGCGACCGTGTCGCCGTCGTGCAGTTCGGCCTCGCCGACGCGGGTCCCGTTCACTGCGACGCCGTTGAGGCTGCGGTCGTCGAGGATCACCGTCCGCTCGCCGCGGCGCGCCACCAGCGCGTGCCGGCGCGAGACGGAGGCGTCGTCGAGCACGATGTCCGACGCTGGGCTGCGCCCGATATGCATCAGATCGGCGTTCAGGGCGAACAGCACGATCTCATCCCCGTCCTCGATCGCCAGATAGCGCCCAGGCGCCAGCCGCGGCACCGTGAGCGAAGCGCGCCGCCGTTCTCGTTCCGGGATCCGCGGCAGCGTGCCGGTTTCCTGAGTGGGCGCTTCGGTCTGGCTTCGAGGGGCGGCGATGGCCACGGGCAACCTCCGGGACAAGCGTGGTCAGGGCCTTGCAAAGGACATCATCGACAGCGAACGCAAGCGCCGGCTAAATCTTGCCCGCTCCGTCACCCGCGGGCGCGATATCCTTCCCGACCCCAGCAAGCGGCTGTGGTGAAATTGGTATACACGCAGGCTTCAGGTGCCTGTGGGCTTTACGCCCGTGGAGGTTCGAGTCCTCTCAGCCGCATACCCGACGCCCATTGCTACGCTGGGCGCCGTGTTCCCTGCCGCTATCGTCTAGGGGACTAGGACGCCGCCCTCTCACGGCGGAAACCGGGGTTCGAATCCCCGTAGCGGTACTGCGAAAGCCCTGCAAATGTAGGGTTTTCTTGTCTCTCTATCGATGCGCTGTCCGCTCGGGCTGCGCGAGCGCCGCAGCGATCGCGCGATATGACTTGCGGTTCCACGCGAGTCCTACGTGCGAGCCGGTGACCTCGACGTTGTCGGCGTAGTCAGCGAGACACGATTCCCAGCGGACCATCCCGTCGCCGCGGCTGTAGATGCTCGTCAGGCGCACGTTGTCCGGGAACGGGCACGTGTACCCGGCCGTGAAGGTGCATCCGCATTCGTCGGTCAGGCAGCCGTTGTTCGGCTGCACGGCGCGGGCGACCGCGACGGCCGCGAGCGCGGGAGCCGAGACGTCGAACTGGCGCGAGAGCCCCGCCCCGAGGGCGACCACGTGTGAGACGCGCTCGGGCATGCGCGCGGCGGCCGCGCGGGCGAGGTAGCCGCCGGCCGAGTGGCCGAGCACGGCGACGCGCCGGCCCGACCGCTCCGAGCACTCGATCACCCGCCGTTCGACGCGCGCGAGCGCCTTCGCGGCGCAGCCCGCGTTGACGAGGAAGTTGCAGCGCGCGGCGTCGTAACCGCTGCGCCTGAGCCAGAAGGCGAGGTGCTGGAGCGTCCAGTCGCCTCCGGCGAAGCCGGGAACGAGCACGACCGGCCGGCCGTCCCCGCGCGGCTCCGCGCCGCGCAGGAACATCGGGTCCACGCAGAGTCGTGTGAGCTCCGCCTGCCAGCGCATCTCGGCGAGCGGCCTGCCCCACCATCGTTCTGCTTCGCTCGCCATCGCGCGATCCTAGCTGCGCGCGCAGACGCGGACGCCGGCTCAGTTCGCGAGCACGTAGCTCCCAGGCGCCGCGCCGAGCACCTTGTGACCGCGGCCGCCGAGTCGCTTCGGCGCCGGGCGCTCGCGGCCGGAGCGCTCGCCGAGCCAGCGCGCCCAGTCGGCCCACCAGGTGCCGCTGCGCTGCTCGGCGGCGTCCGCCCAGTCGTGCGCCGCCGCCGGGTTCGCGCCCGCCGGCGCGGTGCGGTAGCGCGCCTTCGGGTTGCCGGGCGGGTTGACGAGCGCTGCGACGTGGCCGGCGCTGGAGAGCACGAACTGCGTATCGCCCCCGAACAGTTGCGTGGTGGCGTAGCAGTTCTCCCACGGCGTGATGTGATCGGCGACACCGGCGACGACGTACGCGTCGCAGGTCACCTGGCCGAGGTCGATCGGCGTGCCCAGCAGCTCCATCGCGTTCGGCTCGGCGAGCGCGTTCGAGACCGCCATGTCGGCGAGGTCGCGCAGCAGGCCGGCGGACATGCGCGTCGTGTCGGCGTTCCAGTAGAGGATGTCGAACGCCGGCGGCGTGCGGCCGAGCAGGTAGTTGTTCGCGACGTAGCCCCAGATCAGGTCGTTCGGGCGCAGCCAGGCGAAGAACGTCTGCAGCGCGGCGCCGTCGAGGTACCCCTTGCGATCGACGCCCGCAACCGCCAGCTTGGCGATCTCGGGTCCCATGAAGGCGCTGGCGGTGCCGGCCCGGTAGGAGTCGAGCACCGAGACGCCGGTCGTGATCGAGCCGATCGCGTCGAGCCGGCCGAGCGCTCCCGCGCGTGCGGCGAGCATGCTCACGAGCGCGCCGCCCGAGCAGTTGCCCGCGAGGTGCACGCGCTCGGCGCCGGTGATCGCGCGCACGGCGTCGATCGCCTCGAGCGCGCCGTCCGCGTAGGTGTCCAGCCCCCAGTGACGGTGCTCGGCGTCCGGGTTGCGCCAGGAGAGCGTGAACACCTGCTGGCCCTGGCGCACCAGGTACTCGACCATGCTGCGCTCGGGCGCGAGGTCGACGAGGTAGTACTTGTTGACCATCGGCGGCACGATCAGCAGCGGCTGCTCGCGCACCGTCGGCGTCTGCGGCGCGTAGCGGATCAGCTCGAACAACTCGGTGCGCATGACGACCGCGCCGGGCGTGGCCGCGATGTCGACGCCGACCTCGAACCGCTCGCGATCGACGCTCGCCGGCAGCCGCGGCGACGAGGCCATGTCGCGGGCGAAGTTGCGCGCGCCGCGAACGAGGTTGGCGCCGCGCTCCTCGACCGTCGCGCGCAGCGCGACCGGGTTGGTCAGCAGGTAGTTGCTCGGCGCGAGCGCATCGTGCACGTTCTCGAGCGCGAAGCGCACGCGGCGCTCGTCCTGCTCGTCGAGCCGCGCGTCGCTGAGCAGGCCGTCGAGCGTTTCGCCGGCGGCGAGGTAGCCGCGCAGCAGCCGCGAGCTAGACGGGGTTCTCGCTCCATGCGTCGTCGTGGAAGCGGCGGTCGCCGCGCGCCGGCGCCGCGCTGCCGCGGCCGGCGGCCACGCGCACGAGCTCGGTCGAGAGGCCGCCGACGCGCTTGACGACGCGATCGGGGCGGCGGGCGAGCTTGGCGCCGAAGGTGAGGCCGGCGCGGCCGGGGATGAAGCGCTCCGCGACGGCCATCAGACGGCCACCGGCTCGCGCGCGCCGATCAGCCGGAGGGCGTTCTCGGCGGTCAGGCGCTTGAGATCGGAGAGCGCGACGTCGGACACCCACGCGACGTGCGGGGTGAGGATCACGTTCGGGGCGTCGAGCAGCGGGCTGTCGAGCGGCAGCGGCTCGATCTCGGTGACGTCGAGCGCCGCTCCCGCGATGTGCCCGGAGTGCAGCGCCGCGACGAGCGCGTCCTCGTCGACGAGGCCGCCGCGGCCGATGTTGATGACCAGCGAGCCCGGCGCGAGCATGGCGAGCTCGCGGGCGCCGATCATGTGGCGCGTCTCGGGCGTCAACGGGACGTGCAGCGACAGGATGTCGGCGCGCCGGAGCAGCTCGTCGAGCTCGAGCAGCTCGACGCCGTCGGCCGTGCCGGCGTACGGGTCGTACGCGACGACCTCCAGGCCGAACGCGCGCGCCTTCTCCGCCACGCGGCGGCCGATGCGGCCGTAGCCGACGAGTCCCGAGCGTGCGCTGCGACAGCCGCGCGACGGACTGCGGGGCGGGGATGCCGGTGCCGCCGCGCCGCACCGCGGCGTCGAACGCGAACAGCTTGCGCGAGAGCGCCAGCAGCAGCGCGATCGCGTGGTTGGAGATCTCCTCGTGGCCGTACTCGGGCACGTTCCCGACGGCGATCCCGAGCTCCTGCGCCGCGTCGATGTCGACGTTGTCGAGCCCGACGCCGTAGCGCACGATGGCGCGGCAGGTCTCGAGACGCTCGAGGTGGGCGCGGTCGAGCGGGATGATCGGGCCGGCGAGGATCGCGACGGCGTCGCGCTCGATCGGCGAGATCGAAGCCCTCCTCGACGTCGAGGCCGAGCGCCTGCGTGTCGATCACGTCGTAGCCCGCGGTCTCGAGCACGCGACGCTCGACCTCGCGGTCGCCGACGACGCCGTGGTCGATGATGACGATGGTGCTCATCGGTTCGTCTCCTTCGCCAGGCCGGCGTGGGTCGTGCGCAGCTCGCGCTTGAGGATCTTTCCGCTCGGGTTCTTGGGCAGCTCGTCGGCGATGACGACGTAGCGCGGGGTCTTGAAGCCGGCGAGGCGGTCGCGGCAGAAGCGCGTGACCTCCTCGGCGGCCAGCTCGTGGCCGGTGCGCGGCACGACGACGGCCGCGACGGCCTCGATCCAGCGCGGGTGCGGGATGCCGAACACGGCCGCCTCGGCCACCGCCGGGTGCGCGTGGATGACCTCCTCGACCTCGCGCGAGGCGACGTTCTCGCCGCCGGACTTGATCATGTCCTTCTTGCGGTCGACGACGTAGAGGTAGCCCTCGTCGTCGAGGATGCCGAGGTCGCCGGTGTGCAGCCAGCCGTCGCGGAACGTCTCGGCCGTCTTGGCGGCGTCGTCCCAGTAGCCGAGCATCGCCTGCGGCGAGCGGTGCACGATCTCGCCGACCTCGCCGGCGCGAACCGGGCGGCCGTCGTCGTCGACGACCTGCGTCTCCACGTTCAGCGCCGGGCGCCCGGCCGAGCCGGCCTTGCGGACCTGGTCCTCCGGCCCCAGCACGGTCGCCAGCGGCGACATCTCGGTCTGGCCGTAGAAGTTGAACAGCCGCACCCCGGGCAGCCGCTCGCCGAGCTCGGCCAGCACCTCGACGGGCATGACCGAGGCGCCGTAGTAGCCCTTGCGCAGCGACGAGAGGTCGCGGCGGTCAAGGTCGGGATGGTTGAGCAGCGCGATCCACACGGTCGGCGGGCAGAACAGCTTCGTCGCGCGCTCGGCCTCGACGGCCGCGAGCATCGCGGCGGGGTCGGCCTTCGGCCAGCAGGACGTTGACCGCGCCGAGGTGGATGCTCGGCGTGAAGAAGCAGTGCAGCTGCGCCGAGTGAAACAGCGGCAGCGCGTGGACCTCGACGTCGTCGGGCGTCATCTCGCCGTCGACGAAGCAGCTGACGTGCTGCGCGATGAGGCTGCGGCTCGTGAGGATCGTGCCCTTCGGGCGCGATTCGGTGCCGCTCGTGTACAGCAGCTCGACCGGGTCGTCGTCGGTCAGCTCGACGACCGGCTCGGCCGCGTCGTGGTGCGTCGCCCAGCCGGAGACGGGCTCCCAGCCGGGCTCGAGCACGTCGCCGATCACGCCGCGCACGCTCACCAGCCGTTCCCGCCCGGCGGCGGCGATGCCGGCCTCGGCGAGCGGCAGCAGCATGTCCTCGGCCACCATCGCGGTCGCGCCGGCGTGGTCGAGGATGTACGCGATCTCCTCCGCGCCGAGCATGTAGTTGATCGGCACGCAGATCAGCCCGAGCCGCGCGCAGGCGAAGTAGGTGATCACGAAGCCGAGCGAGTTGTGGCCCAGCAGCGCGAGCCGGTCGCCCTTCGCGAGGCCGCGCTCGGCGAGCGCGTTGGCGGCGCGGTTGACGGCCTCGTCGAGCTCTGCGTACGTGACGCGGACGTCGCCGTCCACGATCGCGGTGCGGCCGGGGTGGCGGGCGGCCGAGCGGCGCAGCAGGTCGGCCATCGTCTGGCGCCGCGCCGTCGCGACGGCGCCGGTCGTCAGCTCGTCGAACGCGATCATGCCCGCACCCCCGCCGGCGCGGCGAGCCGGTCCTCCGCGATCTCGTAGGCGGCGGCGAGCGGCGTGATGTCGCGCTCGGCCGCGACGGTGAGGAGGTGCGCGACCACGCCCTCGATGCCGCGGATCGCGCTCCGCGCACCCTCGCGATCGGAGTCGGCGAGCTCCGCGTCGACGAGCACGAGCCCGCCGGCGTTGGCGACGAAGTCGGGCGCGTAGAGGATCCCGCGGCGTGCGAGCTCGACCGCCAGCGCGTCGTGCGCGAGCTGGTTGTTGGCCGCGCCGCAGACGATCCGCGCGCGCAGCGCCGGCACCGTGTGCTCGTCGAGGATCCCGCCGAGCGCGCAGGGGGCGAGGATGTCGACATCGGCCAGCAGCGCGTCCTCCGGCGCCATCCAGGTCGTGCCCTCCAGCTCGTCGACGAGGGCGCGCTTGCGCTCGTCGATGTCGGCGACGATCACCTGTGCGCCGTCGGCGACGAGCATCCGCACCAGGTGCTCGCCGACGTGGCCGGCGCCGACGACCGCCGCCGTGCGGCCGGCCAGCTCGGCCGAGCCGAAGCGGTGGGCGGCGCACGCGCGGATCGCGGCGTGCACGCCGAGCGCGGTGTACGGGCTCGGGTCGCCGAGCCCGCCGAGGCTCTCGGGCAGGCCGACGACGTGCTCGGTGCGCGAGGCGATCAGACGCATGTCGGTCGGAGCGGTGCCGACGTCCTCCGCCGTGATGTAGCGACCCCCGAGCAGCTCGACGCTGTCGGCGAAGTCGAGCAGCATCGCATCGCGCAGCTCGTGCGTGAGCTCCGTGCCCGGCTCGATCGCGATCACGCCCTTGCCGCCGCCGAGGCCGACGCCGGCGACCGCCGCCTTGAACGTCATGCCGGCCGACAGCCGCAGCACGTCATTGACCGCCTCACCGGGGTGCGCGTACGTCGTCATCCGGCAGCCGCCGAGCGCGGGCCCGAGCTTGGTCGAATGCACCGCGATGATCGTGTAGGCGCCGCTGCGTGAACCGCGGCTGACGTGCAACTGCTCGTGATCGAGGCCGGACAGATCCATTCGCGTTCGCTCTCCAAGTTCGGTCGGAAACCTGCTGCGATCCAGGCTCGCTCACGAACGCGGCCGTTCGGTTCGACAGGTGTCGCAAGCTGCGGCGGTCGCGGTCAGACAGGTTGGGTCAGCGCAGGCCGGAGAGCCGCGCCAGCCGCAGCCCGAGATGCAGCGCGAGGCGGTCGTCGCCCGTCTTCAACCGCGCCCCGGTGATCTCCTCGATGCGATTCAGGCGGTAGTACAGCGTCGCGCGGTGCAGGGTGAGCGCCTCGGCCGTCGCCTTGGCGTCGCCCGCGAGATCGAGATACGCCTCCAGCGTGTCGACGAGCGGCGCGTTCGCCGGGTCGCTCAGCATCGCGACGAGCCCCGGGTGCAGCGCCGTGTCGCGCGGCGTCGAGCGGGAACCGGGCAAGCGTGCGGTAGGCGCCGAGCTCGTCCCAGATCGCGATCCGGCCGAAGCGCTCGACGCGCTCAGCGATGGCGAGCGCGTCGCGCGCCTCGCGGTAGGACTCGCGCGCCGCGGCGAGGTCGTGCGGCGCGCCGACACCGACGCGCGCCGGCGACGCGAGGCCCTCGTCGTCGGCGAGCGCGAGCAGCCGCTCGGCGAGCGCGCGCGGCGAGGTCGTCGCCGGGTCGTCGAGCGCGACGAGGAAGACACCGTGGTCGGGCCTCCGCAGCGCCACGCCGCCGCGCGCCGGAACATCTCTGCGCAGCCGGTCGAGCGCGGCCCCGATCGCCAGCTCGACCTGCTCGCGCTCCTGTGCACCGGGCTCGGCGCGCGCCACCAGCAGCGCCACGCGGTGCGCGTCGAGGAAGCCCTCATCCACGAGCGCCCGCGCCGCCTCGTCGCCCTCCGCCTCGTCGTCGAGCAGGTGCATCAGCAGCCAGCGCTCGCGGCCGCGCTCGAGCTCGCGCAGCCGCCGCTCGCGGTACAACACCGCGGCGGCGGCACCCGCGGCCGTCTGCGCCTGCTCGACCTGCTGCTCGCTCAGCGATTCATCCGCGTCGACGATGAACAGGAAGCCCAGCAGCACGCCGTGCGAGCGCAGCGGAATGCACAGCCGCGGCTGCGCGCCGATCCGCTCGTTGGCGGGCAGCCGCACCGGGCCCTCCGCATGTTCGATGCCGAACGAGAACGCCCACTGAGCCGCATCGTCGGAGCTCCGGCGCTCGAGGATCGACTGGAGTCGCGCCGCGTCCGGCTCGTCGAAGTGCGGGCTGTGCACGATCCAGCGGATCTGCCGATCGTCGATCGCGACGTCGCGCCGGATGTCGGCCGCCAGCGAATCCACGATCGTCTGCAGCGGCCCGGTCGCGGTCACGCGCACATTGTCTCCGCTCGGGCGCCCACCGGGAAAGACGTGCTCCGGCGCCGGCGCTCTAGAAGCCGTCGACGACGCCGTCGATCGCGACCGCTCCGCGCGCCCGCGCGACCGAGACCCGGTGGTGCCCGTCGCGGACCGCGTACATGGTCCCGACCGGGACGACCGAGATCGGTGGGAGCAGCGTGCCGCGCTCCTCGGCCATCCAGATCCGTTCCCAGCGCGTTCGCGCCGCGCGCCGCACCGGGCGGAAGTCGGCGTCGAACTGCGCTGCACGGGTCGGCTCGAGCGTCCCGCGAATGGCGTCGATCGGGATCTCGCGGATCCCGCGAGGCCCGCGAGCCCCGCCCCGGGCGGAGAGCACCGGCAATTCCGAGCCATTCCGGAAGGCACGCTTGAGCGCCGCGCGCCGGCGCTCTCGGCTGAACGCATGCTCGGCATCGATCATCGCTGACCCTGTCTTGAACATGCCCTCAGCTTCGATCTGAGACCCGGCCCTTACATCAGGCGGATGACGCGACTTGGGATGTGCGACCCCTTAGTCGCGGTCACCGCGAAGACGTCGCACTTCCCTTTTGGTCTGCGTCGAACGACTTTGCGCCAAGACTGGACGTATGTACTGATGATCGCCCGACGTTTCCGTCGATCGGCAAATTGAGGCCCGTCAAACCGCCGCACAGCACGAAAAACGAGTTTTCTGTCTAGCGCACCGGTGAGGCTTTCGCGAGCCATGCCGCCCTTCGGTCGCAAACCGCCCTCTTGCGCTGGGTTTGTCGCTTCAGGTACAACACCGCCGGGTTCGGAGGTTCGGAGGGTGGAACAGATGGAGCAAGGACCGGCTCGGAGGCCGGCTCTTCCTACGGTGTCGTTCGCCGCGGCGGGTGCTGCGGCGGTTTCACTGACGGTAGTAGCTGTCCCGTGGCTGCGTATGTCCTTCGAGGCGCCGTCGTTACGGGTGGCGCTCGAGACCGGTGGATCGCTGCTGGCGGTCGCGACCGTGGCGTTGTTGGCGCGCCAATGCGGTTTCCGCTCGCGAGCCGATCATCTCTGGCTGACCGCGGGCCTGGTCGTCCTCGCGGCCACCGCACTGACCGTCGCCGGCTCGATCGTCCTCGGCGCCTGGTCCGGTGAGCGCGCGCGCTACGCGATCTCCGCCAACCTCGCCGGCACCGTGATGCTGGCGATCGCGGCCTTCGCTCCCGCGCGCAAGCTCCGAGTACCTCCGTGGACGGTGCTGCTCGGCGCGGCCGGACTGGGTTCCGTGATCGTCGCCGCCGGCGTTCTCGCGGACGCCGGACCTCGCAACGTGGTCGTCCAGACCGCCGTCGCCGCCTCGCTCGTCACCGCCGCCGTCGGCCTCGCCCGCCGCGCGAACCTCCGCCAGGAGTCGCTGCTGCGCTGGGTCGCCGTCGCCGTCGTGCTCGGCGGGTTCGCGAAGCTCGACTACGCGCTCTTCCCGCCCGTCGGCTCGGACAACGTGCATCTCGGCGACGTCCTGCGCGTGGTCGCTTGGGTGGCGCTGTTCATCGGCGTGCTCGAGGAGATGCACGCGCACTGGATGCGGCGCGCCGAGGCGGCTGTCGACAGCGAGCGTCGCCGGCTGGCCCGCGAGTTGCACGACGGCGTCGCGCAGGAGCTCGCCTTCATCCGCCGCCGCGCAGGCCGCCTGTCCGAGACGACCGACGGAGTTGACATCGTCGACGCCGCCGACCGCGCGCTCGAGGATTCGCGCCGCGCCATCGAGGCGCTGGTCCCGCCCGCCCTCGAGCCACTGGCCGTGGCGCTGGAGCGCCTCGGCGCCCGCCTGGCCGGCGAGTGCGGCCTCGAGGTCCAGGTCAACGTGCGGGTCGCGACCGAGGTCGCCGACGACACCCGCGCCGAGGTCATCCGGATCATCTCGGAGGCGGTTCGCAACTCCGCCCACCACGGCGGCGCCCGGCACGTGCGGATCGACCTCGCCGGCTCCCCGCTGGCCGTGCGCATCATCGACGACGGCTGTGGATTCCGCGACGGCGCCAACAGCGGCCTCGGCGTCGCCGGCTACGGGCTGATCGCGATGCGCGAGCGCGCCGAACTGGTCGGGGGCAAGTTCAGTCTCGAATCCGTTCGCGGCGCCGGTACCCTCGTCCAGGTGGTGCTGCCATAGCCCAGGTGCGCGTCCTCGTCGCCGATGATCACGCGCCGACGCGCGACGACATCGCGACGGCGCTGACGGAGGACGGAGGGTTCACGATCATCGCCACGGCGGAGGATGCGCCGGGCGCGGTCGACGCGGCGCTGCGCGAGCAGCCCGATCTCGCGCTGCTGGACGTCAACATGCCCGGGAGCGGACTCGCCGCGGCCTGGGAGATCACGGCGCGGCTGCCCTCGACCCGGGTCGTGATGCTCACGATCTCGCGCGACGACAGCCACGTCTTCGCGGCGCTGCGCGCCGGCGCGGCGGGCTACCTGCTCAAGGACACCGAGACCGAGCGCTTACCCAGCGCCCTGCGCGACGTGATGGCCGGCGAGGCCGCGCTGCCCGTCACCCTGGTCACGCGGCTGGTCGAGGAGTTCCGCGACCGCGCGCCCCGCCGGCGCGCACTGATGCCGAGCCGCGAGGGCGAACCCCGGCTGACCTCCCGCGAGTGGGAAGTGCTGGAACTGATGCGGCGCAAGATGACGACGGCGCAGATCGCCCGCACGCTCGTCGTGTCTCCCGCGACGGTGCGCTCGCACGTGGCCGCGATCCTGCGCAAGCTTCGCGTGTCCGACCGCGAAGCGGCGGTGAAGTTGCTAGACCGTACGGAGTGAGGCTCCACGGTCACTTTCTCGCCGGCGAGGTGGGGGAGATGGCCGGGGTGAGCGGGAACACGATCGGCCAGTGGGCGCGCTGGGGCTACATCAAGGCCTCGCAGAGCGCCGCTGACCCGC
Organism: uncultured Solirubrobacteraceae bacterium; assembly: GCA_963768375.1. Lineage (GTDB taxonomy): Bacteria > Actinomycetota > Thermoleophilia > Solirubrobacterales > Solirubrobacteraceae > Solirubrobacter. The sequence goes on along the minus strand of CAVYHO010000009.1, from coordinate 540,464 downwards.
ACGTCTACTCGGTTGAGGACGTGACCGAGGCGGCGATGGTTCACGCACTGCTCGAGCGCGGGGTCACCCACGCCCAGGTACGGCGCGCGGTCGGCCACCTGACCGAGTACGGCAATTGGCCGCTGTCGGAGGCGCGACTCGCGATCACCGACGGCCCGCGGCCAAAGATCGTGCTGCGCGAGGACGAGGGAGACTTCGCGCTGTCGCCGCGCGGCTGGCAGCGGATGTGCGCGCCGCCGCCGCTCGAGGACGTTCGCCTGCGCCTTAAGCGCGGCGGCTAACGTCGGGAACAGTGGTCCGTCGCCCGCTCCTCACCGCCGCGTTGTGCGCCGTCCTTGCCGCGCTCGTCTACGTCGTGGCGGTCCGGGTCCCGCTCGCGCGCGAGGCCGACGTGCGGATCCTCGAAGGCTTCATGGGGCTGTGGACGATCCCCGGCGCGTCGCTCGCGGGCGCGTTCGTCAGCCTGTTCAATCCGCTTCCGTTCGCGCTGCTGACGGCCGGGCTGTTCGCGTGCGCGGTCGCGATCGGCCGACCGCGCGCCGGCGCCGCGGCGTTCGTCGCGATGCTCGGCGCCGGCGTCACCACCCAGGTGCTCAAGCCGGCGCTGGCCGTCCAGCGCGACTTCCCGGTCTGGCACTACATGGGGCCCGAGGCGTACCCGAGCGGCCACACGACCGCGGTCATGAGCTTCGCGCTGGCGCTGGCGATCGTCGCCCCGCCCCGGCTGCGCCCGCTCGCCGCGGCGACCGGAGCGCTGCTCACGGTCGGCACCGTCTACTCGATCCTGATCGGAGGCGGGCACTATCCGAGCGACATCATCGGCGGCTTCCTGGTCGCCACCGCGTGGGCGTGCCTGGCCGTGATCCCGTTGCGGCCGGAGACCCGGCCAAGCCTGCGCAAGCTCGCCGGTGGCCCGGCGATCGCGGGCGCGGTGCTGGCGGCGGCCGGGGCCGTCGCGGTGACCTGGCGCCCGTCCGGCGCCGTCGCCTACGCGGTCCAGAACACGACGTTCGTGGCCGGCGCGGTGGCGATCGCCGCCGCCGCACTCGTGCTCACCGGTAGCGTCCCGGCTCCCACAACGGCTCGGCTGCGCCGTCGGCCGCGTTGACGCCGCGCGACAGGATGAAGAGCAGGTCCGAGAGCCGGTTCAGGTAGCGCACGCACTCCGCGTTGACCTCGTCGCCGCAGGCGATCACGCGCCGCTCGGCGCGGCGGCAGACCGTCCGGCACACGTGCAGCTGTGCGGCGGCGACGGTCCCGCCGGGCAGGACGAACGACTTCAGCTTGGGCAGCGGCTCATTGGCCTCGTCGCAGGCCGCCTCCAGCCACGCGGTCTGCTCCGGTATCACGCGCAGACGCTCCCGCTCGCCGCCCTCCGGCACCGAGATGTCGGCACCGACGTCGAACAGGTCGTTCTGGACTCGCTTGAGCCACTCCGCGTGGCGCTCCGGCAACCCACCTTGGGCGAGCGCGAGACCGAGCTGCGCGTTGAGCTCGTCGACTGTCCCGTAGGCCTCGATCCGCGCATGCGTCTTCGGCACCCGGCTCATGTCGCCGAGGTGGGTCTCGCCGCCGTCGCCGAGGCGGGTGTAGATGCGGGTGAGATTGACCGTCACGCCTGAAGACTCGTATAGCATGAGCGCCGAACCAGGTCGGTGGTCAGGGAAGCCGGTGCGAATCCGGCGCGGACCCGCCACTGTCACCGGGGAAGTCCACCGCAGGGCGGCGAGTTTGCCGCCGGTCACTGAGCCGCCACGGCGCGGCCCGGGAAGGCGCGGAGGATAGGCCCGGAAGCCAGGAGACCTCCCTCCGACCGCCAAGCCGAACGCCCTCGTGGAAAGGGGTGGCTCCAAGGATGAAGCGCAGCCTCTCTACCGGCCTCGCCGCCGGTCTTCTCGCGGTCGCCGCAGCGCCGGCATACGCCGCGCCGGTGACCGTCGACCTGCGGATCGAGGGCGCGACACGGACGCTCTTCGAAGGTCCGGTCACAACCGACGTGCGCCCGTTCAACTTCACCGGCGGCGAACCGCACGAGTGCGGCACCGAGGTGACCAGCGGCCAGGTGATCGCCGCCGCGCCGATCACGACCGCCGGGACGTGGAACGACGGCTTCGGCAACCCCACGTTCGACACCGTGGCCGGCGAGGACGTCCGCTACGACATGGCAACGCAGCGCTACCTGGCTGAATACAAGAACGGCGCGACAACGGACTCGGGCTCGTGCGATATCGCGGTCACCAACGGAGACCGCGTGCTGTTCGCCTACTCCCGCTTCGGCGACAAGGTGCTGGCCCTCAGCGGCCCGGCGTCGGTGAAGACCGGCGAGACGGCCACGCTGAAGGTCACCGACGCGGCGACCGGCGCGGCCGTCGCCGGCGCGAAGGTCGGTGCGGCCACGAGCGCCGCCGACGGCACCGTGACCGTGGGTCCATACAACGCCGCGGGCGTCCAGGACCTCAAGGCCGAGAACGCCGAGTTCGTGCGCTCGAACCGCGTTCGCGTGACCGTGACCGCCGCCGATGCGCCGCCCACCGTCATCCCATTCTCCGTGACGGCCGAGCGCGACCGCACGGCGCCGACGGCGACGCTGCTCCGGCACTCCTCACGCCAGCTGAGCGGCAGCTTCGCCGCCGACCCGTCGGGGATCAAGGTGGTGAAGCTGCGTCTGACGAAGCGGTTCGGCAAGCGCTGCTGGTACTTCTCTGGGCGGATGGAACGCTTCCGCCGGACCAAGTGCGGCAACGGGGCGTACTTCGCGATCGGCGATCGCGCCGACTGGTCGTACCTGCTGCCCGAGCGGCTGACCAGCGGCCGCTACGTGCTCGACGCGATCGCGATCGACAATGCCTACAACCGCACGCCGCTGGAGCGCGGCAAGACCCGGGTGGTGTTCAACGTTCGATGAGGCGGCTGGCCGTCATCGCGTGTCTCGCCTTCGCCGGGTGCGGCTTCGGCGCCGGTGAGGAGTCGGGCGGCCCGGTCACCGTGACGGTGTCGCAGGACTTCGGCGCCGACGAGGTCGTGCCGACGCTCAGGGAGAGCGCGCGCGAGGGCGAGACCGTGATGCGGATGCTGCAGCGCTCGTTCGACGTCGGGACGCGCTTCGGCGGCAACTTCGTCCAGGAGATCGAAGGGATCTCGGGCGGTCGCGAGAGCGGCCGGCGGGTCGACTGGTTCTACTACGTGAACGGGATCGAGGCGTCGATCGGCGCCGGCGAGAAACGGCTCTACCCGGGCGATCGCGTGTGGTTCGACCACCACGACTGGGAGGCGGCGATGCGCGTCCCGGCCGTGGTGGGCGCGTTCCCGGAGCCGTTCAAGTCGGGCGTCGACGGCAAGAAGCTGCCGATCCGGCTCGTGTGCCTCGGGCCCGAGGGGCGTTCGTGCGACGAGGTCGAGACGCGGCTGAAGGCCGCCGGCGTGCGCAACATCGCGCGCTCGAACCTCGAGTCCTCACCGGGTGAGGTGCTGCGGGTCCTCGTCGGCCGTTGGCGCGACGTGCGCAAGGACATCACGGCACGCCGGCTCGAGGAGGGCCCGGCCGCTTCCGGGGTGTTCGCGCAGCCGGGCGCGGCCGGCGACAGGATCGCGCTGATCGATGCCGACGGGGAGTCCGAGAAGACGCTCGGGCGGTCGTCCGGCCTCGTCGCGGCGACGAGCGTCGCGGAGGAGCGGCCAACGTGGCTCGTCACCGGGACCGACGATGTGGGCGTCGCGGCCGCCGCCGCGGCGCTGACCCCGGAGCAGCTCCGGGACCACTTCGCGCTCGCGATCGAGGCCGGGCGGGGGGTGCCGCTGCCACTCGAGGGCCCGTGAGCCCGCTGCACGCCACCCGCGCGGCGGTCGGCGCCGCCTGGTGTCTGGCGCTCGCGGCGGTGCCGCTGTGCAGCCAGCACCCCGCGGTGCTGATCGCCGTCCTCGCTATAGAAGCGATCGCCGCACTGGCCGCCGGGCTCGGGCGCGAGTTGCGGCGGACCGCCGCCTGGGGCGTGCCGTTCGCGGTGGTCGTGGTCGTGATCAACGCGCTGGTCACCCGCGACGGGGCGACCGTCGTGCTCCGCGGCCCTTCACTGCCGTGGCCGGGACAGATCGACATCACGCTCGAGGGGATCGCGTACGGCGGAGTGCTCGGCCTGCGGATCCTGGCGATCTTCGGCACCGCGGTCTTCCTCACGGCCGCCGTCGACCCCGACGAGCTGCTCCGCTCCCTGCGCCGGGTCTCGCTGCGCTCTGGCGTCACCGCGGCGCTCGCGATGCGGCTGTTCGGTGTCCTGCGCCGCGACGCGCACCGGCTCGCCGACGCGCAGCGCTGTTTGCCCGGTGGCCGCACCTCTCGGCTCGCGATCATGCGAGCGGTCACGTCCGGCGCGCTGGACCGCGCGACCGACATCGCGGCCACGCTCGAAGTGCGCGGCTTCGGGAGTGGCGTTCGCCCGCCGCGGATGCACCGGCCGTGGTCGCGCCACGACTACGCGTTCGCCGCCTCGGCGGTGGCGTTGCTCGCGATCGCGATCGGCGCGCTCGCCGGCGCGTGGGCGCGGTTCGACGCCTACCCGCGCCTCTCCGCCCCGGTCACGCCGGCCACGGTGATCGCGATCGCGGCGCTGTTCGTCTGCGCGTTGCTGCCCTTCGCCGACCGTCGCGGGATCGTGCGATGACCGCGGTCGACGTGCGCGTCGCCGCGCTCGCGTTCGACGGCGTCTCGTATCAGTACCCCGGGGCGGGGCTTTCGCTCGAGGACGTCTCGTTCGCGGTCGAGCCGGGTGAGCTGGTGCTGCTCGCGGGTGCGTCGGGGTCGGGGAAGTCGACGCTGCTGCGGGCGGCGTGCGGGCTCGTGCCGCACTTCCACGGCGGGACGTTCGCGGGGCGCGTGGAATGTGGCGGGCTGGATACGCGCGACCACGGCCCGGCGAAGCTCGCGGCGGTGGTCGGGACGCTGTTCCAGGACCCGGAGACGCAGGTGATCATGGGCACCGTGCGCGCCGAGCTGGCGTTCCCGCTCGAGAACCTCGGCTGGGCGGCGCCGGCGGTCGCGCGCGGGGTGGAGGAGGCGGCGCTCGCGCTTGGGCTCGGCGGGCTGCTCGACCGGCCGACGCATGAGCTCTCCGGCGGCGAGCTGCAGCGCGTCGCGCTGGCCGCGGCGCTCGCCGGCCGCCCGCGGCTGCTGTTGCTGGACGAGCCGACCTCACAGCTGGATCCCGTCGCCGGCGACGAGCTGCTCGGCGTTCTGCGGCGGCTCAACGAGGAGTGGGGAACGGCGATCGTGCTCGCCGAGCACCGGCTCGAGCGCTGCCTGCCGGCCGCCGACCGGGTGATCGAGTTGCGCGCCGGCCGCGTGGTGGCCGACGAGGACCCGCGGACGTGGCTCGCCCGCACACGTGCGACGCCGGTCGCGAAGCTGTTCGCGCTCGCGGGGCTGCCGGGCGCGCCCGTGACCGTGAAGGAAGCCCGCCGCGAGCTGTCGCAGTTGGCCGCCGCTCCGGCGCCGCACGAGCCGCGAAGGCTCTCGCGACGTGAGCGGCGTGAGGCGCCACTGGCGGTCGAGGACGTGTGGGTCGAGCTGCGAGACGGGCCGGCGGTGCTGCGCGGCGCGACGCTGCACGCGTTCGCGGGCGAGCGGATCGCGCTGATGGGCCGCAACGGGGCGGGGAAGTCGACGCTGCAGAAGGCGATCGCGGGCCTGATCGCCCCCACGCGCGGCAAGATCCGCACGGGCCCGGTCGCGCTGCTGACCCAGCATCCCGGCGACCACCTCATGCACGAGACGATCGGCGCCGACCTGCCCGACTCCGAGTTCGCCGAGCGCCACCCGCGCGACGTCTCCGGGGGCGAGCGGCAGCGTTCGGCGCTCCAGCTGGTGCTCGACGCGCGCGCCGACACCCTGCTGCTCGACGAGCCGACTCGCGGAATGGATCCCGAGCGGCGCGACGCGCTCGCCGCACGCCTCCGCGAGCGAGACGGCGTGGTCGTCGTGGCCACGCACGACGCGGAGTTCGCGGCCGCGTTCGCGACCCGCGTGGTCCTGCTCGGCGACGGCCGCTCGGTCGCCGACGCGACCCCGTCCGAGGTGCTCGCCGGCGGCTGGTACTTCGCCACCCAGGTCGCGCGCGTGCTCGGCGGCGCGGGCGGCGCGCTCACCCCGGAACAGGGCGCCGAGGTTCTCAAGTGAGCTGGATCGCGGTCTCGACACTGATCCTCGGGGCGGTGCTCGTCGTCGGCTTCGTCTGGTACGAGCGCACCCATCCGACGACCCGCGTGCTCGCGCTGGTCGCCACGCTGGCCGCGATGGCGGCGCTCGGCCGGGTCGCGTTCGCCGCGCTGCCGAACGTCAAGCCGACCACCGACATCGTGCTGATCTCCGGGTACGTGCTGGGCGGCGCCCCCGGGTTCATGGTCGGCGCCATCGCCGCGCTCGCTTCCAACCTGTTCTTCGGCCAGGGACCGTGGACGCCGTGGCAGATGGTCGGCTGGGGCGGCGTCGGGCTGTTCGGCGCGGCGCTCGCCCGCATCAGCCGGGGCAATCTCGGCCGGATCCCGTTCGCGCTCTGCGCGGGCGTCGCCGGACTCGGCTTCGGCGCCGTCATGAACCTCCACCTGTGGGTGACCTACTCCGGCGACCACACCGCTTCCAAGCTGGCTGCGACGTTCGCCGGCTCGTTCGCCTTCGACGTCGCGCACGCGGTCGGCAACGTGCTGTTCTGCTTCGCGTTCGGGCCCGTGCTGATCCGGGCGCTGCGCCGCTACCGGACCCGGTTCGAGATCACCTGGCGCCCCGTCGCGACAGAAAGCGAGCGAAACGCACTCCGGACCGACTCCGGGTCCGCGCCGTCGGCGACGGCCGCCAGTGCCGCGCGCCACGCCGCCGCGAGCATCAGGCCCAACGGGCCCTCACCGAGCACCGACGCGATCGGATCCTCGGTTCCCGGCGACGGGTGGGACTCGGACAGCATCCGCGCGAACCCGGCCCGCTCGGCGTAGTCGAACGCCACCAGGAGCGCGGCGATCACGTCGTCGGACTCGAAGTGCAGCCCGGCGGCCAGCGCGCCCTCCATCCGGTCCACGACCCGCTGCTCGACGTCGGCGCGCACGAACGAGTAGAGCCCGAGCTTGGAGCCGAAGTGGTGGTACAGCGGCCCGGTGGTGGTCTCCGCCGCGGCGGCCAGCGCGCCCACGTGGACCGCCTCGTACCCGGACCGCCCGAAGGCCTCCAGCGCGGCCAGCACCAAGCGCCCCTTGGCGCTCGACGACATCGGAATCCACCCGGTTGGCATAATTCAGTCACAGTATGGCATAATCGAGTTATGAAGCTCGAGTTCATGTACCTGCCTACGCAGGACCTCGACGCCGCATTGGCGCTCTACCGCGACACGCTGGGCTTTGACGAGCTCTGGCGCGAAGGCGAGCAGACGGTCGGGCTCGGCACCGGCACCGAAGTGAGCCTGATGATCGACGCTGCATCGACGCCCGGCATGGGGCCGGGCCCGATCTTCATCACCGACGACGTCAGGGCGTTCCACGCCAAGCACGACGGCGCGTACGAGTTGACGATGCCGCCATTCGAGATCCCGGGCGGCTTCCTGTCGGCCTTCAAGGACGCCGGCGGCAACGACATCTACGTGATGGACCAGAGCACCGACGGCGGGAACGGATAGCCTTCCCGCCTTCTTGCGGATCGGTGTCCCGAAAGAGACGGCCCCGCGCGAGCGGCGTGTCGCGATAGTCCCCGACGTCGTGAAGCGGCTGCGTGCCGCCGAGCACGACGTCGTGGTCGAGCCGGGCGCGGGGGTCACCGCGGGCGCGCCCGACGCCGCCTACGAGGAGGCCGGAGCGACGCTCGGCGATCCGTGGGGCGCCGAGGTCGTCGCCAAGGTGGCGCCGCCGAGCGACGCCGAGCTCGGCAAGCTCGGCTCGAGCACGATTCTGGTCGGCTTCCTGAACCCGCTCGGGAACCCCGACGGGTTGCAACAGATCGCGAACACCGGCGCGACCGCGCTGGCGATGGAGAAGATCCCGCGGATCAGCCGCGCTCAGTCGATGGACGCGCTCTCCTCACAGGCGACCGTCTCCGGCTATCGGGCGGTCCTGATCGCGGCCACCGAGCTCGAGCGCTTCTTCCCGATGTTCATGACCGCGGCCGGCACCGTCCCGCCCGCCCAGGTGCTCGTGTTGGGCGCCGGCGTAGCGGGCCTGCAGGCGATCGCCACCGCGCGCCGGCTCGGCGCGGTCGTCACCGGGTTCGACATCCGCTCGGCGGTCAAGGAGCAGATCCAGTCGCTCGGCGCGAAGTTCTTCGAGGTCGAGGGGATCGGCGACGCCGAGGCCGCCGGCGGCTACGCCCGCGAGCTGACGCCGGAAGAGCAGCAGATCCAAAGAGATGCCTTGAGCGTCCAGATGGGCCGCAGCGACGCGATCATCACCACCGCGCTCGTGCCGGGCCGGCCCGCGCCGAAGCTGATCCCGGCCGACGCGGTGCACGCCATGAAGCCCGGCAGCGTGATCGTCGATCTCGCCGCCGAGGCGGGCGGCAACTGCGAGCTGGCCAAGCCGGGCGAGACCTACACGACCGACGGCGGCGTCGTGATCGCCGCGCCGCTCAACCTCCCATCAGAGATGGCCGAGCACGCATCGTCGCTGTACGCCCGCAACATCCTGAGCCTGATCGAGCTCGGCTTCGATTTCGAGGACGAGGTCGTCGCCGGCGCCTGCGTCGTGCGCGAAGGGAAGGTGGTCTGAGTGGACCTGCTGACCGAGCTGGCGATCCTCGTGCTGGCCGCGTTCGTCGGCTTCGAGGTCATCAGCAAGGTGCCGAACACGCTGCACACGCCGCTGATGAGCGGCACCAACGCGATCCACGGCATCGTCGTGCTCGGCGGTCTGCTGCTGATCGGCCGGGTCGACGGCGTCCTCAACGACATCCTGCTCGTGATCGCGATCGCGTTCGGCACGATCAACGTCGTCGGCGGCTTCCTGGTTACCGACCGGATGCTCGGCATGTTCAAGGGCAAGAAGCCGGATCCCAAGGAAGAATGAGTCGCAACGACGTCATCCAGCTGCTCTACATCGTCGCGTTCTCGATGTTCATCGGGGGCCTGCACATGCTGCGCGGACCGCGCACGGCGGTCCGCGGCAACCAGGTGGCGGCCGTCGGCATGGCGGTCGCGGTCTTCGCCACGCTGCTCCAGCCCGGTGTCGGCGACTGGGTACTGATCGTCGTCGGCGTCGCGATCGGCACCGCGGTCGGCGTCCCCGCCGCGCGCAGCGTGAAGATGACCGCGATGCCGCAGATGGTGGCGCTGTTCAACGGCGTCGGCGGCGGCGCCGTGGCGCTGATCGCGGTCGTCGAGTTCCGCAGCGAGAGCGACATCCCGCTGGAGACCCTGATCCCGCTGTTGTTCGCGGCGATCATCGGCTCGATCTCGTTCTGGGGCTCGAACATCGCCTTCCTGAAGCTGCAGGAACTGATGCGGGGCTCGATCCGGACGCCGAAGGCGGTCAACGCCGGCCTGCTCTCGATCGCGGTCGCGCTGGCGGTGGTGATCGCGGCCGGGAGCGACTCCGAGCTGCTGTTCTGGCTGATCCTGCTGTTCGCGGGCGCGCTCGGCGTGCTCGCCGTCGTGCCGATCGGCGGCGCCGACATGCCGGTCGTGATCTCGACGCTGAACGCCTTCACCGGCCTGTCCGCGGCCGCCGCCGGTATCGCGCTCGACAACACCGCGCTGATCGTGGCCGGCATGCTCGTCGGCGCGTCCGGCTCGATCCTGACCAAGCAGATGGCAGACGCGATGAACCGCTCGATCGCGAACGTGTTCTTCGCCGGCGTCGGCACCGGCGGCGCGGGCGCGTTGACCGCCCCGGGCGGCGGCGGCACCGCCCGCAGCACGAGCGCCGCCGACGTCGCCATCCAGCTCTCCTACGCCCGCCTGGTGGTCGTCGTGCCCGGCTACGGCATGGCCGTCGCCCAGGCTCAGCGCGCCGTCGCCGACCTGGCGGCCGAGCTTGAGAAGCGCGGCGTCGAGGTCCTGTACGGAATCCATCCCGTCGCCGGCCGGATGCCCGGCCACATGAACGTGCTGCTCGCCGAGGCCGACGTGCCGTACGACCGGCTGAAGGAGATGGAGTCGATCAACGGCGAGTTCGCGCGCACCGACGTGTCGCTCGTGATCGGCGCCAACGACGTCACCAACCCGGCCGCGCGCACCGTCGCAGACTCACCGATCTACGGCATGCCGATCCTCGACGTCGACAAGTCGGGCAGCGTGATCGTGCTCAAGCGGTCGATGTCGTCGGGCTTCGCCGGGATCGACAACCCGCTGTTCTACGACCCGAAGACCGCGATGCTGTTTGGGGACGCGAAGGCCAGCGTCGCCGAGATCCTCACCGAAGTCCAGGCTCTTTGAGAAGATCTCCTCCGACATGGACGAGTCGGAGGAGAGAGACAAGCTACGCGTCGAGATTGACGCTGCGATGGAGCAGGTGATGGAGGCGATGGGCGTCGGGACCCTGATGATCCCCGACGAGGTCCAGCGCGGGATGCAGGAGACCACGAACCCGACGCTCGACGTCGACGGGCTGCGTGCCCTGCGCGACGACCTCCAGAGCCTGCTCACGCGCCTGTAGACATGGCTGTCGTCCTGCTGCGCGGCCCGCTGAAGACGCTCGCCGACGGCGGCGTGCATCGCGTCGCCGGCGCGACGGTCGGTGAGCTGCTCCAAGAACTCGAGCGCGTCAAGCCGCCGCTCGACGGCTGGATCCTCGACGAGCGCAACCGGATCCGCCGCCACATCAACGTGTTCGTCAACGGCGAGCCGGGCGACGCGGACACGCCGGTGTCCAGCGACGACCAAGTCGACGTCCTGCCCGCGATCTCAGGAGGCGGCGTGTGACCGAGTTGCTGGTCGGGACCAAGAAGGGGCTGTTCGTGCTCGAGGGAGAACCGGGTGGGGCGTTCGAGGTTTCCGAGCGCGCCTTCGCCGGCGAGCCGGTCGAGTACGCCATGCGCGACCCGCGCACGGGCCGGATCCTGGCCACGATGACGTCCCCGTTCTACGGGCCGAAGATCTTCTACCGCGAAAACGGCGAGTGGGAGCAGGCGACCGGCATCCAGCTCCCGGAGGGCGGCGAGACGGCGCTCGAGCGGATCTGGGTGATCGTGCCGGGCGAGGACGGGAGCCTGTACGCGGGCGGCGACCCCGGCGTGCTGTTCGAGAGCCGCGACGGCGGCGCGAGCTGGGAGCTCAACCGCACGCTGTGGGAGCACCCGACACGGCCGGACTGGCAGCCGGGCGGCGGTGGCCTGTGCCTGCACTCGATCGCGCCCTGGCCGGGCGAGCCGGACAAGCTCGCGCTCGCGATGTCCGCCGTCGGCGTGTGGCTGACCGAGGACGGCGGCGAGACCTGGAGCCACGGCAACGAGGGCATCCGCCCGCGCTATCTGCCCGAGGACGCGCCGGACACGATCAACCTGTGCGTCCACGACCTGCAGCGTGCGCCGAAGCGCCCCGAGCGGCTGTTCATGCAATTCCACGGCGGCGTCTACCGCTCCGACGACGCCGGCCGCAGCTGGTCGAACATCGGCGAGGGGCTGCCGAGCGATTTCGGCTTCCCGCTCGTCGTCGATCCCGCCGATCCCGACAGCGCGTACGTGATCCCGCTCAAGGCCGACATGGACCGCGTCACGCCGGAAGGCCACGTGCGCGTCTACGAGACCCGCGACGCCGGCGCGACGTGGGCGCCGCGCGGCGACGGGCTCCCGGCCGGGCACGCGTATCTGACCGTGCTGCGCGAGGCGTTCGACCGGCGCGGGGAGGGGGACGCGCTCGAGCTGTACTTCGGCGCGACCTCCGGTGACGTCTTCGGCTCGGCCGACGCCGGCGCGACCTGGTTCTCAGCAGCGACGCGCCTACCGCCGGTCTACTCGGTTCGCACGGGGTGAGACCGCGTCGGATGTCGCCGCGGTCGTCCCGTCCGGGTTGGTGGCCAGGACCGTGATCCGCAGGCGACGGCCCGCGTCGCGCTTGGTCGGCACGTAGCGCGCGCGGGTCGCACCGCGGATGTTGATCCAGCGCGTGCCAGTGCGCCGCTGCCACTGGAACTCGTAGCGCGTCGGCTGATTGAGCCACTCTCCGGGCCGGGCATTCAGCGCGCGGCCGTCACGGCGGATCGTCGGGTCGTCGGTCACCGCGGGCGGCCGCGGCGCGGTCCCGCCGCCGCAGGCCGGCGTGATCTCGGCGCACGGGGCCAGGAAGACGGAGTCGTAGACGTTCCAGTGCGTGGCCAGGTAGCTGCCGGGCGGCGGCGCCGGGTTGAAGTAGTCGTCGCGACCGCAGTCGTAGCTGGCGGTGATCGCGCCCTCCAGCGGGACACAGTCCGTGCGCACCTGTTGCGCAGCCGACTCGTCCTCCGCGTAACACATCACGTCGACTCCCTGGAAGCAGTGTCCGTAGCGCGCGTCCTGCTGCCCGGGCGGTTGCGTCGAGTGCGGTGCGCCCCATTGGACGGCGCCCAGCGTGTGCGTGATCTCATGCAGGAAACCCTCGGCCCACCAGCCGGCGTCACCGGTCGGCGGCTCGCCGCCGTCGCGGCTGAACAGCACGCCGCTGAGGCCGCCGAGGTTGTGCGGGTTCGACGGCCCGGGCTGCTCGCCGTCGGCGCCCATCAGCGTCTCGCCGAGCCCGTAGTCGTGGCCGGTCGGAGACAGCGAGTCGGCGAGGATGATCGCGTTGCGCGCCTCGCCTAGCGTGTCCTGGACGGCGCGCGCGATCGCGCGGAAATTGCCCGCGAACGTCGCGTGCGACCCCGGCAGCGTCACCGTCTGGATGTCGGCGAACTTCGGCCCGCAGCGCGTGCCCATGTCGAACCGGATCGCCTTCGTCCCGCCCGCCTGCGCCGCGAGGAAGCGCTGGACGATCGCGACGTCGGCCTGCAGGGCGCCCGCCCACGCAGCGAAGCGGTTCGGCCGGTCGGCAGCGTGCGCGTAGACGACCTTGACCTGCGGCACCGCGGCCGCGTAGACCGCGTGCGCGGTGTCGTCGTCCGCGCGTGCGTCGCCGCACCAGGCCTGCCGAGCCCGTCCTCGCCCCCGGACTGGCCTGAGCGTTCGCGACGGCGGCGGCCAGGTTGACCTCGCCGAGTCGGAGCGCGTCTCGGCGTGGACCGCGGTGCGCGGCCCGACGGGGCCAGCACGGGCAGTGCGAGACCGGCGAGGACCAGCAGCGTCGGGCGCAGCATCACTTCTCGCGCACGCCGAAGTCGGCGGTGAAGGTCGCGCCGACGCCATCGTCATGCGGGACGCCGAGCCGGATCCCGAAGCCGACGTCGCGGTAGGCGCGGCGGAGGATCGTGCGCCGGTGGTCCGGCGAATCCATCCAGGCGTCCATCACGCCGCGCGCCGTCGCGAGTGCCCCGGTGCCCCAGGCCAGGTTCTCGCCGAGCTGCCAGCCATCGAACCGGCCGGCGTACCTCGCATCCAGGATCCGGTCGACGAACGTCGCGCCGCCTCGCGCTGTATGGCTGAAGTAGCCCCGCTCGACCATGTCCCCGGAGTGGGCGGCCGCCGCCCGGCGCAACCGGGCGTGCTCCTTCAATGCGGGCAGCGAGCGCTCGGCGCGTTCCTCGTTGTGCAGGCACAGCAGCGCCTCACGGACGTCGGCGAGGTTGCCGGTCGTCGGTACGAGATCGGCTCCCGGGCGTCGGCATAGGCGGTGGACGGGCCACCAACGCCCCCAGCAGGAGAACGACGAAACAGGTACGGCGGAGAGCATTGCGGCCTCCAGGACCTCATCGACGTCCTCCGGAGACCTGCAACGTGTTGATGTGATGAAACTTGCGCTAAGTCATGCGACGGCGACCGCGGCGTCCAGCTCAGCGGCCGCAGCGAGCAGCATCGCTTGTGCATGCTCAAATCGCTGCTGCGCATCGGCGGCCGTGCGGCCGATCGCGGTCATGCCGACGCGGCCGAGTTCGTCCAAGGAACTCAACATGTGGAAGACAACGCCGCAGCCGTCCAGAGCGAGCCGCGGGGCCATGCTCAGCAGGCCGCTGTGGCCGAGCGCCTTCAGCCGCGGCGACTCCAGGTGGTCCGTCGCCACGTAGTGGCGCGGCGAGCCGCATGGGGCACGGAACGTCGCCGACTCGGGGTCGTATGCGCCCCCGCTGAGCAGCTCCAGCGCCGCCAGTGGATGCGTCGTGCCGCCCTTGCGCAGGTTCAGCTCGATCGCGTACGCGCACCAGTCGCCGGCGGCGTCGCGCGTGACGACGAAGTCGATCGCGGCGCGCCCCAGGGCGCCGGCCTCGGCCAGCAATTCGCCGACGCGGCGCGCGGCGGCCGTGATCGCGCCGGCGTAGGCGGGCTCGGCCGGGAAGCGGCACCCGATGTAGCCGTCGCCGTCGAGGATCTGGTCGTGGGTGGAGACGATCCGCGCCTCGGCCGTCAGCCAGCTCCATCTGCACGCTCGGGCTGCGCAGCTGGCGCCCGACGATCCGCTCCTCCACGACCCCGCCGCGCTCGAGCCGCGCGAGGAAGTCGCTCAGCGAGACCCCGGCGGCCTGCAGACGCATCGCGTCGACCCGCTCGCCGATCCGCGCGGGCTCCGTGCGCGCGCCGGGGCGCGGCAGCCGGCGCAGATCCACGAACGCGTTGCCCTCGCCCGAGACGCCGGCGTCGAGCTTGACCATGACCTGGCGCAGCCGCGGCCGGAGCGAGCGCAGGTGGGCGATCGCGGCGACGACCTCGGCGCGGCTGCGGACGTGCTCGACGCCGAGCGGGAACTGGACGCCGGCACGCGCGAACAGCTCACGCGCGCCGCTCTTGGTGCCCAGGTACGCGAGCGCGGGGTCGGCCCCCTGGACGGGGATCCCGAGCGCGCGGCCGAGCTCGTACTCGAGCTCGGTGCTCACATAGGCACCAGGCACGCGTCGTCGAGGTCGGCGATCGCCCATCGGATCCGGGTGAGGAGCGTCGGCCGCTCGAGCAGCTTGGCCGAGAGCGGCCGGATCGACGGATCGTCGGCCGAGATCATCGTCAACCGCGCACGGGCGTCATCGCGGAGTTCGACCGGCAGCAGCGACAGGTAGTAGTCGACGATCGGCTCGGCGACCGGCGAGGAGGTGACGTAGACGACGCGCAGACCGGGGTCGCGCAGCATCAGCGTGAGGCAGAGCAGGCGCTCCTCGTAGGCCTGCGTTTCGGCCGCAGGCTCGTGGAACTTGTCGATCGTCCTGGACGGGACGATTACGACTGTGCGGTCTCTCCTCATGGCGCGGAACTGTGACGTTTCCGAGCCGCTCGCGCTACCCCTCCAAGAACTAAAATTTCACACCTGAGTCCATTCGGATTCAGGCATGAATTCACGTCGGAAATCGTCGCTTGAACCGAAGCGTTTGGACCGACAGGCTGGAGCTCATGGTCATCGCCCCGCTCCTCGCCGCCCCTGCCGTCATGTTCGCCGCCACCGCCGCCGAACGCCGCTACGGCGCGACCGTGGCGGGCCTGGTCGGCGCGGCCCCGGTGGCGCTGGCGGTCGTGATCCTGAGCGTCGGCGACGGGGCGGTGGCGGCCAGCGCCGCCGCCCACGTCGTCGCGCAGGTGGCGTTCGCGGTCGCGTTCGCGCTGGTCGTCGTCCGCCGCGGCGGGATCGCGGGTGCCGTGGCCGGTGCGGGCGCGTATGCCGCCGTGTCCGCGCTCGTCGAGTTCGTGCCCGCGGCGATCGCCATCGCCGCCGCGCTGCCGGCGCTCTTCGTCGCCCCGCGGGTGCTCCCGGAGCATCCGGCCGAGACCGGCGCGGCTCCCGGTCATGCGAGCACCGCGCTCGGCGCCGCCGCGTCCGTCGCGCTCGTCGGCTCCGCGCTGACCGCCGCGCACTTCGCGGGCCCCGAGGCGGCCGGCGCGATCGGCGCGTTCCCCGCGGTGAGCATGGCCTTCGCGCTGGTGCTCGTGCGCTCCCGCGGCACCCGCACGGCGGCGAACGCGCTCCGGGGGCTCACGGTCGGCCTGCGCGGCTACCTCGCCTTCTGCCTGGTCGTCGCGGCGACCGGCCCGGCGGGCGTGGTGCTCGGCCTCGTCGTCTGCGCCGCTCAGAGCTTCTTGCCGAGGAACAGCGTCCGGCCCGGCGGCTCGATCCGCTTGCACCCGCGCGCCGAGTCGCGCACGTAAAGGTCCTCGAGCCAGCAGTCCTCGGTTCCGGTCCACGCGCTCAGCCGGTCCGCGGGCCCCGCGACGCGGATCACTTGTGGCCGCGCACCTTCGTCAGCCGGATCCGGATCGGGACCGAGTAGCGCTGGGCGAACTGCTCCGGCGTGGCGCGCAGCCGCTCGAAACCCCAGCTGTACTTCTTGACGTACGGCGCGACCTCGTGGGCGGCCGGACCGTCGGTCAGCTCGGCGCGCCCGGAGAGGATCACGATGTCGCCGCCGTAGCTGTCGCCGGCGAAGTTGAGCGAGACCTTCGGATTGGCCTCGATGTTCCGCGTCCGCGCGGTGTCCGGGAGGCTGAACAGGAGCACATGGTCGCCGCCGTCCCACCAGAACCACACCGGGCTGGGGACGGGTGACCCGCCCGGTGTGACCGTCGTCAGCCACGCCACGCGATCCTCGCGCAGATGGCGTGCGACCTGCGCGCCCAGCTCCGTGCTCTCGTCGATCATGGCGCGATCCTATGCACAGGCTGGCCGAGCAGCTCTCGCACTTCGGCTAGCGCCGCTTGCGCGCGGTGTAGCTGCGCGAGGCGCGCACGATGACATTCCGGCGCTTCACCAGGTCCCGGACGGTCACGGAGCCCTGCGTGACCCGCGTCGTGGTGGACGTGCACCGGTCGGTCACGAGCCAGCGCGTGCCGCGGACGGTGGCGGCGCTGTAGTTGCCGGTCGTCCGGAACCGCCCGGAGCCGGAGCCCCACAGCTTGCGCGACTTCGGCTTCTTGGCCGACGCGCTCGCCCGGCGGGCGCTCCGGCAGTCGAGCGCCTCAGTCAGCGTGAGCGTCGTCAGCGGCCGCTTGCCGCGCGCCTGGCTGATCCGGAACAGCCCGTCGAAGAAGTCCGCCTTGCCGCCGCCGGCGGTCTCGAGCGTCACGCGGCCGTCGCGGGTGTCGACGCGCGATCCGACCGGGATCTGGTCACCCGCCCGCAGCGTGACGTACCGGTTGCTGCCCGGTTCCTTCACGCGCACGGTGCCGGAGACCGGGGTAGCGTTGACGGTCTGGCCGCCGACCGGCGCGGGCAGCGGCGGTGTGGGCGTCGGCGGTGGCGGAGGCGGCGGCGGCTGGGTGGCGGGCTGCGTCGTGTTCAGCAGCACGCGCACCGACCCCGGGGCCGTGTCCGCCGTGACAGCCAGGTCTGCGCGTCCGTCGGCGTTGAAATCGGCCGCCGTGATGCCGTAGGCGTTGCCGACCGGAATCGGGGTCTCGGGAACCGTGCCGCTGCCGAGGATCGTGACCGCGCCGGCGCCGTTGCTCGTGACAGCGACGTCCGTTCGTCCGTCGCTGTCGTAGTCCCCGGTCGCGATGTTGAGCGGCAGGCTGGGCACCGCGACCGCGGCTGCCGCGTCGAAGCCGGTGTTGGCGGCGTTGCGCAGCAGCAGCTGCACTGTGTCCGACCGGGAGTTGGCCACGGCGACGTCGATCCGGCCGTCGCCGTTGAAGTCTCCCGTACCCAGCCCGGAGGGCTCGTCGCCGACCGGGATCGTCACCTCGGTCGCGAAGCCGCGGCCTGCGTCGCCGATCAGGATGCTCACGGTGTCGCTGCCGAGGTTCGCGACCGCGAGGTCCGGCTGCCCGTCGCCGTTGAAGTCGCCGAGCGCGAACTGGCGCGGGTTGGCGCCTACCGTGATGGTCTCCCGCGCGGTGAAGCCGGTGAGCTGGCGCAAGAACACATGCACCCGCCCGTTGGCGTAGTCGGAGACGACGAAGTCGGAGCGACCGTCGGCGTTGAAATCGGCGCTTGCGACCGTGCCGGCTTGGCGGAACGTCGCGCTGCTGATCGGGATCGGCGACCCGCCGTTGGGCTCGCTCGAGAAGCCGCCGCTGGCGTTGCGGATCAGGATCGACACCGTGGCGGGGGAGTTGTAGTTCGCGACGGCGAGGTCGGGCAGCGTCTCGCCGGCGGGGTAGAACGTCGCCGCCGCGGCGTAGTTGGGACCCGCCCCGAGGGGGAACGGCGACCCGGCCTCCTCGAGGAACCCAGCGCCCGGCTGGCGCAGGTACACCGACAGGTTGCTCGAGGTGCCGTTCACTGCCGCCAGGTCGAGCGCGCCGTCGCCGTTGAAGTCGGTGGCGACGACGCCGTACGTGTTGGACTCGGTCTCATATGGCGAGCCGAGATCGGTCACGAAGGTCGAAGGCGCGGCGATGGCGGCCGCGGGCGCGAGCGCGAGGAACGCCGTCGCCAGGAGAAGGGGTCGTCGCATCATCATCGCCTCCGTGCCGTGTAGCTGCGTCCCGCCCGGACGGTCACAGTCTTCCGTTTGATGTTGTCTCGCACCGCCACCACGCCGGTGACAACACGCGTGGTGGTCGATTCGCATCGGTCCTGCGTCAGCCAGCGCGTGCCGCGCACGGTGGCGGAGCTGAATTGGCCGGCCGTGCGGAACCGGCCGGACCCCGATCCCCAGAGCTTCCGGGACTTCTTCTTCGCCGCGGCGCGGGCTCTGCCGGGGCGCGGGCAGCTCAGCGCCTCGGTGAGATTGAGCGTCGTGAGGCCGCCTGCCTGCGAGATCCGGAAGATCCCGGCATAGAAGTCCGCCTGGTCGGTCCCGCCGCCGCGGCGAGCCGCGAAGATCGTGACGCGGCCGGCGCGCGCGTCGACCTCCGTGCCGTTCGGGAGTTGCGCTCCGGCCGTCAGCGTGACGTAGCGGCCGGTCCCCGGCAGCTTGATCTTCACCGTGCCGGACGGCAGCGCGTTCACGGCCTGGTCGAGGACCGGTGGCGAAACCGGCGGGGGTGGTGGCGGCTGCACGATCGGCTGGGGCTGCGGCACGGGCGTGGCGGGCGTCTCCGGCTCTGGATCTGCCGGCTCCGGCGTCACGGTCGGGGTGGGAGTGGGCGTCGGCGTCGCGGTCGGCGGTGCGAACCCGCTGACGACGATCACGCGACTGCCGCCTCCGAAGGTCGAGAACAGGAAATCCCCGGTCAGCGGGTCGACGAAGGCGCCCTCGGCGCCGCTGAGCCCGCTGATGAACGTACGCCGCGACGCGATCACCGGGTCGCCGTTCGCGTCGAGCGCGTAGGCGGCGACGTTGCCGGCCTGGTACTCGGAGACGAGCAGGCTGTGGGCGCTGAACTCGGCCGAGCCGGCCCGCACGAAGACAAACCCCTCTGGACCGCCGGACAACGTGACGCCGGTGACGCGATTCACGTTGACGACGTCATACGTCCCGCTCCCGTCGGGAGCCAGGTCGGCGTCGTACCACTCCCCGCCGCTGTAGCTCGCCAGCTTCAGACTGCCCGCCCCGGGGAGCCCGGGTGGGACGAATCCGAGCGACGACAGCGAGCTCGCGACGCCGGACGGCCCGACCGCGACGATCTTGTCGGTGACGGTGCTCCCTGGCTTGGTCTGTCCGAGCTCGTTCGACGGCCAGCGCGCGAGGAACAGCACTCCGCCGGGCCCGTACGTGACGCCTCCGTCGTTGTACGCCGCATCCGCGTACCGGGTCGCCTCCTGCTCGACGAAGCCCGTGATGTGGCCCTGCCCGTCGCGCGTGACGCCGATCTCATACAGCGCGCCGCTCGAGCCGTTCGCGGCGCCCCCGATCAGCAGGCGGTCGGTCGTGCCCGCCTTGAGCGTGAGCCCTCCGAGCGAGGCCGGGACGCCGGGCGGCGAGCCGATATCGCGCAGCGAATACGCGTCGTCGAACGGCTCGGCCACGGTCGGCGTCTGGGCCGACGCCGACGGCGCAATCACGCAGAACGCCACCCAGACGGCCACGGCCGTCCGGACTCCATTCCGCTTCGCACCGCCGCGTTCCATCCCGTCGCGGCGACACTACGGACCGGCGGCCCGCCCGTCAACGACGAGCGGGCCGACCGGTCCGGTTCCATCGAGCCGCGCCTGTGATACATCGGCGCGTATGGACGAGGCACAGATGCGGGACACCGAGTTCGGACGCACGCCGGCCACCGAGGGGTGGTTCACGCTTAACGTGGCCGACGCGCTGTGGTTGACCAACGAGAAGCTGGCTGACGCGTGTGTGTTCGAGAACGACGAGGTCAACTTCAGCCAAATGGGCTACACGCTGTCGGTGCTCCAGCCGGGCGAGCCGAGTGGCATGTATCACCGCGAGGGCGATCAGGAGGACTTCCTGGTGCTCTCCGGCGAGTGCATCGCGATCATCGAGGGGCAGGAGCGACGGCTGCGCGCGTGGGACTTCGTGCACTGCCCGGGGGGAACCGCGCACATCTTCGTCGGCGCCGGCGAGGGGCCATGCGCGATCTTCATGATCGGCGGGCGTGCACACCCCGGCAGCGCGCAGTACCTGCGCGACGAGGCCGCCCTGCGCCACGGCGCCGGGCCCGAGGCCGACACGACGCACTCGAAGGAGGCGTACGCGCCGTTTCCCCCGTGGCGCCCCGGCCAACCTAAAGGGGCCTGGCCCCTTTAGGTACGCCCGGACGTTCGTCCAGAGGTCATCAAGCGAACCCGGCGGCCGGCCGATCAACGGGTCACTGCACAAGGGCAAACCCGGCGCGAGCCGGGGACGCAAAGCTAGAGGTCTCGCTGCCAGTCGCGAGATAGCTCGGCCGCCAGGACTTTGTTCAGTCGAGGCGCAAGGAGTGTGCCCGTGTTCCGCCGCATCGTCATCGCCATCGCCGCCACCGCCACGCTGGCTACGGCAGCTGCCCCCGCCGCCCAGGCGGCACCGAAGCGTTCCCACGCGCCCCGCGTCGCCCCGGCACCGCAGCCGGAGAAGCCGACCGTCGGCATCTTCCGGTCCAGCTGGTCCTAAGCCCCCACCTCACGGCTCGGCGTCGCCGCGCAGGATCGCCGCGACCTGGTTTCGCACGGCCGGCTCGAGCGGCTGCACACGCGCTTGGTAGTCGTCCTTGCACAGGGCGTAGTAGGCGATCCGGACCTCGAACGTGAGGCCCTTGAGCGCGGTGCGCAGTGCCTCGGGCATCTCGGTCGCTCCCGCCGCGTCGACGCAGGCGAGCAGGAACACGCGCACGCGCTCGTAGAACACGAACGAGCGGCCGGCGCACATGCACGTGATGCAGGTCTTCATGACGCTCTGATCTCCCAGCACGCGCCCGAGCCACGAGAGGAAGTGCGCGTTGGCCTCGAGGTCGGCCCGGTCCTGCGGGTTGCAGGCCTTGTAGGTCTCGGTGATCTGCTCCGGCACCCGGCCGGTGACCGCTTCGAGGAACGCGGTCACGCGCGGGCTGGCGTTCGGGTTGATCTCCTTGCCGAAATGCACGCTCGCGGGCGAGTTGAGCGCCTTCTTGACCCGCTCCGCGTCCGCGCCCGACAGGCCCGCGAGGAGCTTCGGGATCAGCGTCGAGCCGGCCGCCTCGGCGCGCTCGGCGGGGGAGAGGACGCTGACCTGGAACAGCGCATCCTCGACCGTCGACGTGCCCGCCTTCACCTCGCGCAGCAGGTGCACGAGCCGGTCGAGATACGGGCTGTTGTTCAGGTTGAACCCGTCCGGGCGCTTGTGCGCGAGCACCTTGGTCCGGAACTCGTTGGTATCGAGCGGCTCGGCCCAGAACGACGCGTCGAGGTCCCCGTAGGAGCCGGTGCCCTTGGTCTTGCCGACCAGGTGCTCGCGGATCTTGTCGGCGCGCGCGTCGCCCTCGATGCCCGGATATTGGAACGGGGCCACGTAGAAGGCGCGGAACTCATCCTTGTAACGGTCGAAGCTGGCCGAGCTCTTGTCGGTGTCCGGATGCTCGCCGTAGTCGGAGACGATGATGTGGCTGGTCTCGTGGACGAGCGTGCGGGTGACGTGGTCGGGGTTGCGCGCGGCGTTGGTGCCCGGCTCGCGGCCGCGGATGACGATCGTGTCGCCGCCGTGGACCGTGCCCATGTCCCGCGGGCCCATCTCGTGCTCGTTGTCCTGCTTGGTGCCGTAGAAGAAGTAGACGGAGGTGGCCGGGTCGGTGCCGTGCTTGAGGTTCAGATCGGCCGAGTCCGACCGGATGGTCATCGGAATCGCCCGCACGCGATGGCCGCCGGGCGGCGTGCCCGGCTCGTCCATCATCAGCGCCGTGTTTCGGATCTTCGTCTCCGCGCTGAGCAGCATCTGCTTGTAGACGGTCCGCAGCAGGCCCAGGCTCTCGAGCGCCTCGGCCTCGGCGGCGGCCTGCGTTCCGGCCGCGGGTGGCGCGGCGGGCGGTGCCTGACGGGCGAGCATCGCGGTGACCGCCTGGTTGCCGGCGCTGCGCTGGAGCGCGAGGATCCGTGGCACGGGCGGCGCCGGAGCGACCGGCTCCGGCTGAACCTCAGGCTGCTGTGGCTCGCGCTCGCGCTCATGCATGGCGGCGCACCTCCACGCCGTCGAGCATCCGCGCCAGCAACACGCGCAGCTCCTCCGGCGCGTCCTCGGGGACGCGATAGCCGATCCGCAGCTGCTCGCGCTCGCCCGGCACGAGCAGCAGGTCGCTGAGTTCGTGCACGTCGCGCTCGGGCACGATCCGATCGTCCTCGGTGTGACGCGGACGATGCCGGACGCCGCGGTACACGACCCGACGCGCGCCCGGCCCGGCCAGCGGCGCCGGCTCGTCGGACTCGAGCGCCTCCGGCACGTCGAAGACGTCGCTCGCCGAGAGCATGAAGAACGCATCACGCCCGGCCGTCCAGGTGAGGTGGCGGCCGGCCGAGAGCCCTTCGAGATCAGAGAACTCGGCGCCGTCGGGCGCCTCTACGGTCACGGTGCTCTCGCCGAGCTCGAACGTGTGTTTCAAGCCTTGATCTCGCGCCTAGCTTTCGCTGCGATCATCGCCCGCATGGATGACGAAGACAAGCCCAAGAGCTTCGAAGAGACGCTGCGCGCGATCGCCGATGAGGTGCAGCGCTCGATTCAGCGCGTCCAGCAGGGAGATCTCGAGGACATCGCACGCTCGTACGGCGTCGACGCCGATCGCGCCAAGCGCTTCATCGACGGCGCCGGCGAGTGGCTGCGCTCGCAGGCTGACAACCTCGGCGGTGCGCCGTTCCCGGGCGATCCCGCTCCCGCGCCCGAAACACCGTGGGAGGACTCGCTGCGCGGCGCCGGGCCCGATCCGCTCGACGCGCCGACGGCTGAGCAGGGCCGCGCGCTGGCGGCGCTGGACTCGGGCCGCTGGACGGTCGAGCCCGGGACGAGCGCACTCTCCTCACACGGCGACGGCCCCGGCCCGAGCGACGCGCTCGGGCTCGTGCGTGAGCTGCGCGTACGCGATTGGATCGACGCCGACGGCGAGGTGACGCTCGTCGGGCGCCACGCGCTGCGGCGCTGGCTCGAGACGGACTGAGCGCCGTGGGGCCCGGGCGCTTGGGCGCCCGGACCCCGGCTCCCCCCTAGCGGCGGCTCTTCTTGCCCTTGGGCTTGGGCTTGTCCTTGTCCTGCCCGTGGCCGGTCGCGCGCTTTTCGCCCTCTGCCTTGTTGTGGCCCGGGGCAGCGTCGCTCTTGCCGTGGCTCTCCTCGCTCTTGCCGTGCGGCTTGTCATCCGGCTTCGGCTTCGGCTTGGGCTTGTGCGGCTTGTGCGGCTTGCCCTTGACCTTGCTCTTGGTGTGCAGCACCGCGCACAGCACCACCGGGCCGAGTTGGCCGCTGGACAGCTTCTCGTACACGACGACGGCATAGTCCTTGTCGGAGGCCACGCGGAAGTGCCGCGCCTTGGCCGAGCCGTTGGCCACGCCCTTGCGGTTGGTCTTCAGCACGCCGCCGCGCCGGTAGTCCCAGCCCGTGACGTTCGTGCCGCCGGCCGCGCCCTCCTTGCAGGTCTGCACCGACTGCAGCCGGAACACGTACTTCGTGCGCGGGGCCAGCCGCCGCACGTGCACGCTGAGCGAGTCGCGCCGGGAATCGACCAGATGGGCCTTGCCGAAGTTGCCGGTCACGTAGTCGCCATCGGCGCCCACGAGCTGGAACGTGCCGCGATACACCTTGGCCCGCGACTTGGCCGATGCGGCGGCGGGGACCAGCGCCACGGCCGCGAGCACGAGTAACGCGATCAGTCTCTTCATGTGACCTACAACGCGCGGCGCGCGCGAGGGTCGGGTTCAATGTTGGAGATGGATCCGGTCCGGATCGACAAGTGGCTGTGGGCGGCGCGGCTTGTGAAGACCCGTGCGCTGGCCGTTGACGCAATCCGCGGCGGGCGCGTGAAGGTCAACGGCCAACCCGCGAAGCCGAGCAAGGACGTCAAGGCCGGAGACGAGATCGAGTTCAGCGCGGGCGTGATCCGGCTGACGGCGACGATCCGCGGGACCGCCGAGCGGCGGCTCTCGGCTGCCGAGGCGATCAAGCTCTATGAGGAGACCGAGGAGAGCCGGACCGAGCGCGAGCGGCGGATCGCCGAGATGCGGATGACCCGCCCGCAGGGCGTCGACCGCAACGCGCGGCCGACGAAGCGCGAGCGGCGCGAGATGGACCGGATCAGGGGCCGATCACGGGGGTAGCCGCGCGCCCTTGCGCCGCACGCGGAACCAGTGCGCGGCGTAGGGCTTGACGTACAGCGTCGCGGGCAGCGCGTGTTCCTCGTCGCCGAACAGGTCGACGAGCGACTCGCCGTCCTCGACAGGCAGCGGCACCTCGGCCGACTGGCCGCCGAGCTCGTGCACGGCGACGATCGTCGAGTCCTCCCAGTCGCAGCGGTGGGCGAGCACCGACGGAGCGCCGGTCTCGAGCAGCGTGAGCGTCCCGAAGCCGAGCTCCGGGCATTCGCGCCGGCGCCGGATCAACCGCTCGAACCAGTTCAGCAGCGAGTCCGGGTCGCGCCGCTGCGTGGCGACGTTCACCCGCTCAGTGCCGTACTCGCCCTCGACCAGCGGCCGCCGCAGGTCCGTCGTCGTCGAGAAGCCGCCGTCCGGGGACCACTGCATCGGCGGCCGGACGGCGTAGCGCCCCTCGATCGCCATGTTCTCGGCCATCCCGATCTCCTCGCCGTAGAACAGCACCGGCGTGCCGGGCAGCGAGAACGCGAGCGAGTAGACCATCCGGATCGCGCGCGGGTCGCCGCCGAGCATTGTCGGCACTCGCCGCCGCAGCCCGCGGCCGTAGAGCTGCATGTCGGGATCGGGCCCGAAGCGCGCGAACACCTCCTGGCGCTCGGACTCGGACAGCTTGTCCAGCGTCAGCTCGTCGTGGTTGCGCACGAAGCGGCCCAAAGATGCGGATGGCGGGATCTCCGGGAAGTCACGCAGCGCCCGCGCCAGCGGCTCTGCTTCGCCACGCGCGAGCGCCAGGTAGAGCGCCTGGTTGCCGATGAAATCGAGCACCATGTGCAGCTCGTCGCCGTCCTCGTCGCCGAGGAACGTGCGCACGTCCTTCGGCGGCAGGTTGACCTCGCCGAGCAGCACCGCTTCGCCGTTGCGGCGGCTCAGGTATGCGCGCAGGTCGCGCAGGACCTGGTGGGGATCGTCCATCGCGCCCTCGATCAGGAACGGCACGGCGTCGACGCGGAACCCCGAGAGCCCCTGCTCGAGCCAGAAGCCCATCACCTGCGCGAGCTCGTCGCGGACCTCCGGGTTGGCCAGATTCAGGTCCGGCTGGTGCGAGTAGAACTTGTGCAGGTAGTACTTCTGGGCCTTGCGGTCGTAGGCCCAGTTCGAGCTTTCCTGATCCGGGAACACGATGTCGCCGGGCTTCTCCGGCGGCTTCTCGTCGGCCCAGACGTAGAAGTCGCGGTACGGCGAGTCGGGGTCCGAGCGCGCGGACTGGAACCACGGGTGCTGATCCGAGGTGTGGTTCATCACGAAGTCCGCGATCACGCGGATCCCGCGGTCGCGGCACGTGCGGATCAGCTCCGTGAAGTCGCCGAGCGTCCCGTACGGCTTGTCGACGCCATAGAAGTCGACGATGTCGTAGCCGTCGTCGCGGTTCGGCGAGGGATAGAACGGCATCAGCCACACGCAGCTGACACCGAGCCCGGCGAGGTAGTCGATCCGCTCGGTCAGCCCGGGCAGGTCACCGCAGCCGTCGCCGTCGAGGTCGTAGAACATCTCGACGTCGAGGCAGTAGAAGATCGCGTTCTTCCACCACAGGTCGCTGGTGGCCTTGATGCTCATAGCTCCGGCAGGACGTGCTCGCCGAACGCGTCGATGAAGGGGTCGAGGTCCTGGCCGACGTGGTGGATCGCGATGTCGTCGAAGCCGAGTTCCGCGAACTCCTGCAGCCACGCCGCGTGCTGTTCCAGGTCGGATGAGATCAGCACCTTGCCGGTCAGGTCCTCCGGCCGGACGACCGCGGCCGCGGCGTCGAACGCTTCGGGCATGTCGAGGTCCCAGCACACCGGCGGGTCGAACACGTTCGTGCGCCACTGATCGAAGGCGATCCGCTCCGCCTCAGCCTGTGTCGGCGCCCACGAGACGTGCACCTGGAGCACGCGCCGACCCTCGCGCCCGAACGCGTCCCACAGCCGCTCCAGCGTCTCCACCGGCGCGTTGACCGTCGCCAATCCATCCGCCCACTCGCCGGCCCAGCGCGCGGTCGGCTCGCTGACGGCCGCGCACAGCAGCGGCGGCGGCGTCTCCGGGAGCGTCCACAAGCGAGCGCGGTCGACGACCACGTGCCCGTCGTGCGAAACCTCCTCGCCGGCGAACAGCGCCCGCATGATCTCCGCGCACTCACGCAGCCGCGCGTTGCGGATCTCCTTGCGCGGCCAGCCGCCGCCCGTGATGTGCTCGTTCGACGCCTCGCCGGAGCCGAGCGCGATCCACAGCCGCTCCGGGAACATCTCACACAGCGTCGCCGCGGCCTGGGCGATGATCGCCGGGTGGTAGCGCTGTCCCGGCGCGTTGACGATCCCGAACGGAAGCGACGTTCGCGCCAGCGCCGCGCCGAGGAACGACCACGCGAACCCGGACTCGCCTTGGCGCGCGCTCCACGGCGCGAAGTGATCGGACGACATCCCGCCCTGGAAGCCGGCCTGCTCCGCATGTTCGATGAAGCGGAGCAGGCGGCTGGGCGGGATCTGCTCGTGCGAGCAGTGCAGGGCGATACGCGGCAAGGCACGTCAGGTTACGACAGCCTCTCCGGGTCCGCAGCGTAGAACGCCTCCCCGATGTCCGTTTGATGGCACCCCTGCTCGCGCAGGGCCGCGATCAGCTCGTCGCGCGGCAGTGGCCGCACGGTCTCCCACTCCGAGCCGTGCGGCGGCGTCACGCGGGCGACGTAGCCGTCGCCCGCCTTCTCTATGTCGATCGGCGTCACTGCCGTATCGGTCCGAGGGTGTCATCGGGTAGTTGCGGCGTCCGATCTCATCGAGCTCCATCTGGTAGTACGGGCTCGTCGGGTCCGGGTAGTTCGCGCGCCCGGAGCCGGCCCGCAGTTGATGATCGTGCAGCCCTCGTCCATCCGGTCGTTGATCCACTTGCGATTGGCGTCCATCCACTGGTCCGGCGGCATGTTCGGCGGATCGTGATAGTCGGCCCCGAGCCGCTTGGCCTCCGGGATGACCCGGCCCGCCATGTCCTCGCCGATCACGATCTTGCGCGCGTCGCTCGCGTTGTCCAGACGATTCGCGGCGCGGACCGCCATCCCGCCGCCGGTCGCGAACGGGATCAGGCCCGGCGACGTCGGCCCCGAGCGAAGCCCACTGCGATCCGGACACGCCGCAGCCGTTCATCATCGAGCGGCCGATGTCGAACAGGTCGTAGGCGATGAAGCCGATGTCGAGCAGCGTGTCGAGGAGCAGCCCGCTCGGGTCGATCAGGTTGACCGGGTCGCCGAGCGGCGTAGGCGTACAGGTTGGTGTCGCCGCCGCTCGAAGCGCAGCGGGTCCTTGGCCGTCCAGCGCCCGGTCTCGGCGTCGTAGTCGCGCGCGCCGAAGCGCACGAGCCCGGTGTCGGCGGTCGTACAGGCCGCCGGCGAAGCCGAACGGCTGGAAGCCCGGGTTGGTGTCGCGCGGTGCACGCGCCCGAACTCGTCGTAGTCGAGCTCCTGCGCGACCGCGCCGGTCGCCGTGTCGACGACCGCGCGCGGCGCTGCCGAGCTGGTCGGTGACGATCCGGTAGGTCGCGCCGCCCGCGGACCATGTAGTCGGGCACGTTGCCGCGCGTCGCCGTAGACGAAGCGGCTGACGACGTTGCCGTCGGCGTCGAGCTCGGCGACCGGGCGCGAGCTGCGTCGCCGTACAGGAAGCCCTGCGCTCGAGCGCGCCGTCGCGCTTGACCGCGACCCGCCGGCCCGCCGGCGTCGATCACGTACTCGACGACCGTCGCCGCCCGGCAGCGTGACCGCCGTCAGGTCGCCGAGCGCGTCGTAGTCGTAGGTCGTCGTGCCGCGCCGGCGGCGACCTTGTCCGCAGCTCGCCGGCGGCGCGTGTAGGCGTAGGTCGTCGCGCCGTAGCGGGTCGAGCCGGTCCTGGGCGTCGTAGTCGGCGGCGACGCGGCGCGGCCGTCGCGCACGACCTGAGTGCGGTTGCCGTTGGCGTCGTACGTGTAGGTCGCCGTCGCGGCGCCGTCGCGCGTGACCTCGCGCAGCCGGCCGGCGGCGTCGTAGGTCGTACTCGTAGCGCGTGGTCGCGCCGCCGCCGACGTCTCGGTCTGCCGCGTGATCCGGCCGCGCGTCGTCGCGCGTGTAGCGTCTCGCCGTAGACGGCGTCGCGCCGTGCTCGGTCGCGCGACGCTGTCGGCTCGCCGAAGCGTCGTAGCGCGCGATCGTCGTCGCGTCGTCGCGCCGACGCGTCGTGCCGGTCGACCAGCCCGTCGTCGGCGTCGCGCGTCGACCGTCGAGCGCGCCGGCGCGCGGTCGAGCAGCCCGTCGGCGTCGTACTCGAAGGAGACCGTGTGGCCGCCGTTGACCGCTCGCGAGTCGAGCGCGCAAGTCGGCGTCGTACGTGCGCGGTGACCGTGCCCGGCGACGGGCCGGCTCCATGTCGCCGGTCGGCAGCCCGCCGTCGTAGCCGTAGGCGATCCTCTCGCCGCCCGGGCGCGATCGCGCGTCGTCAGCCGGCCGGTCGTGCGCCGCGTAGGCGAACGTGCGTCGTCGCCGCGCGGCTGGTCACGCGCTCCAGCCGCGCCGCGTCGTCGTAGGCGAAGTCGACGTCGTCGCCGTCCGGCCGGGCGACGCTCGTCAGCAGGTCGTCGCGGTCGTAGCCGTAGCGTCGTCGGCGTCGGCGCGCCGACGTCCGGCGGCGTGTAGCGCGGTCGAGCACGTCGACCGAGCGTGTACGCGAAGCGTGTGCGCGGGCGGCCCGGCGGCGTCGAGCGACGAGCAGGTTGCCGGCGCGCGTCGTAGGCGTAGCGCGACCTCGCGACCGTCCGGCAGCGTCTGCGTCGACGTCGCGCGGCCGGCCACGTCGTAGCGTGAACTCGGTCGTGCGCGGCCGAGCGCGTCGGTGGTCGTCTGCGAGTCGCGCCCGCGCGCGTCGTAGGTCGTAGCGCGCCGACGCGCGTCGCCCTGCGTGCGACCGCGGCGAGCCGGCCGCGCGGCGTCGTAGGCGTAGTCGATCGGCAGCGAGGCCCGGCGTGCTCGACGCGCAGCGTCGCGGCCGCTGCCCGTCGATCTCGGTCGTGCAGCCGTGCGCCCGGCTGGGCGTGCGTGTCGGTCAAGCGTGCGCGTGGCCGCGTCGAACGTGCGTGGTCTGGTGCGGCCGTTGATGCGTCGACGTCTCGCTCAGCGTGCGTAGCGCGAGCGGGTCGGCCGGCGTCGGCGAGCGCGACCGTCCGCGTGCGCGTCGATCGTGCGTGCGCAGGCCCGCCGGGCGTCGTCGATCGTCAGACGCGCGTGATCACGGCGCCTGCATGCCGAAGCGCGGGTCGGGCCCGACCTCGTCGGTCGCCGCGCGTGCCGTCCGGGCGGCGTGACGGTCGTCGACGCCGTCGGTGCCGGTCACGGTCACCGTCGTGCGCGCCCGTCGCCGTCGGTGACCCTGCGCTCGATCGCGCCGTCGGCACGCGCTCGACGCGGTAGGTCGTCGTGCGGCCCTCGGCCGCCGGTGCGCGTGACCGTCGCGCCGTCGCCGGAGACGCGTGCGCGTCAGCGTCTGGAAGCCGAGCCGTCGGCGCGCGTGTCGCGCGGTCAGGCGGCCCGAGCGCGTCGTACTCGAAGCTGTGGACGCCGCCGCGCGGGTCGGTGAGCTTGCGTCAGCAGCCCGCCCGCGTCGTACGTCGAGCTGCGATCCGCTCGCCGGCCGGGTTCGTCGATCCGAGCTCAGGTAGCCGCCGGCGTCGACCGCGCAGCGTCGTCCGCTGGCCGTAGCGGGCCGACGATCGCGGTCGGCGTGCCGGCCGCGTCGCGCTGCGATCGTCGTCGTGTGCGCCGTCGCCGTCGCTGATCGCGGTCAGCCGCCCCGCGCGCGTCGTAGCCGAAGCGTCAGCACGGTCGCGCCGGTGAGCGCGTCGACGGTCCGCAGGTGGCGGCCGCTGCGGTCGAACACGTAGAGCGAGCGCGCCGTCCGTCGGAGGGGATCGTGAACTCGCCGAGCCGACAGCCCGGGCAGGCTCGGCGCGACGCGCGCGGACGCGGTCGTTGCCCGCGTCGGCGACGTAGAGGGTGTCGTCGGCGCCGAGCGCGATCGCCGGCGGGAAGTCGAGCCGCGCCTGCGCCGGCCGGCGCCGCCGTCGCCGCGCGAAGCCGTGCGTCGCCGTTGCCGGCCACGGTGCGCGATCGTGCCGTCGGAGCGCGACCATGCGCAGCACGGTGTGGCCGCTGTCGGCGAGCAGCACGCCGCCGTCGCGCAGCGGCGGCGATCGCCGACGGCGCGTCGAGCGCGCGCGTCGGTCGCCGGTCCGCCGTCGCCGCGCGTACGCCGGCGCGCCGTTGCCGGCGACCGTCGCGATCGTGCCGTCCGGATCGATCCGGCGGACGCGGTGGTTCCCGCTGTCGGCGACGAGAACGCTGCCGTCGCGCGCGCACGGCGACGTCGCGCGGCGCGCGCAGGCGTGCGCGTGGCGGCCAGGCCGCCGTCGCCGCCGAAGCCCGGCGACGCCGTTGCCGGCCAGCGTCGCGATGACGCCGTCCGGGCCGATCCGGCGGACCGCGTGGTTGGCGCGGTCGACGACGTAGACGGCGCCGCCGGCGTCGACGGCGACGTCGGACGGGCTCGTCGAGCAGCGCCGCGTGCGCCGGGCCGCCGTCGCCCTCGTAGCCGCTCGTCGCCGGTGCCGGCGAGCGTGCGTGATCGTCGCCGTCGTGCCGATCGCGGCGGATGCGGTTGTTGCCGCTCGTCGGCGATGTAGAGCGCGCCGTCCGGGCCGAGCGCGACGTCGCGCGGGCTGTCGAGCTGGGCCGCGGTCGCCGCGCCGCCGTCGCCGGCGAAGCCGGCGCGTTGCCCGTGCCGGCGATGATCGTCGACGCCGCCGTCCGGGCGCGAACCGGCGCACGACGTGAGCGCGCGGCGTCGGCGACGAGCAGCGAGCCGTCGGCGCGTCGGCGCCGATGCCCTCGGGGCGCGCGAGGCCGGACTTGCCGTGCGTCGCCGATGACGTCGAAGTTCTGGCCCGTCGGCGCGCGCTTGGTGCCGTCGCCGCATGTAGAGCGTGCGGCCGATCGGGTCGTAGGTGTGGTGGACGTCGAGCTCCAGCCGGCCGAGCGCGCTCGGCGGCGCGCGTGCAGGCCGCCGACCAACGCCGCTCCACTGCTGGCTGACGCGAGATCTCCTGGCGCGTGCGGTTGGCCGACAGCACGGCGCCGCCGATCGCCGCGAACGAGCGAGCTCGAACGTGCCCGGCGTGCGGTAGACGGCCGGGTAGACGTAGTCGATCGTGACGTCGACCTTCTGGCCGCCCTGGACCGGGCGCCCGTAGGCGTCGAGGCCGTCGAAGACGAACGTGTAGCTGCGAGGTTCGGCGCGCGGCTGAACGAGCTGCGTGATCGTGCGGCCGGCGACCTCGATCGCCAGCGTCGACGCGCGCCAGCGACGCCGGCGGGTCGCGCCGCGTGAGCGGGATCTCCAGCGTGTCGCTCGGTGCGGCGGCCGGGCACGCGGTCGGACTGGTAGGCGAGCGTGTACGGCGTGCCGGCGATCGGCGACTGCTCGCCGAGCACCTGGTTCTCGCAGAGGATGATCGAGCCGCCCGCGCGCACGGGTCGTCGCCGGGCGGGTCGCCGCCGTCGGGGCCGCCCTGGCCGGGCCGCCGGCGCCGTCGGGCAGGCCGTACGGCCAGTTGTAGTCCCACGGCGTGAAGTGGGTGATCGCCGACGCGCCACAGGCTCTTGCCGGGCGTCGTAGAGCGTCGGCGAGCTTCGCCAGCTCGGCGTCGTCGATGCCGAGCGCGGCGAGCTGGCGTGTCGGCGACGTCGTCGCCGGTCGACGTCGAGCTGCGCGCGGCCGCCTGCTCGCCGACGATCTTGATCACGATGCCGTTCTGCGCCGCGATCCACTGCGCCTTGCTCGCGGTCGTAGTAGCCCATCGGGACCGGCCGTGCCGGCCGGGAAGCCGAGGATGTTGTCGACGTAGGTGACGACCGGCTTGTCGAACTCGCACGTCGACGGCCTCGTCGTGCCGGCCTCGTCGACCGAGTACTCGACCGCGTACGTGTAGGCGGACGTCGGCGGCAGCTCGCCCGGCATCGCGGCCGGGCCGTTGGCGCCGATCGTGAACTCGGTGGCGCGGATGTTCAGCGCGTCGCCGAGCGTCCTTCGTCGTGCCGTCCGGGCAGCGTCGCGGTGGCCTCGGTGCCGGGCTCGAGCAGCAGCGTGGCGCGGCGCGTGCCGTCGCCGTCGGTGATCGCCGAGCCGCTGCGCGACCTGCAGCTCGTCGTCGGTCGAGGTCGACGCCGGTGACGCGGTCCTCGTAGGGGACGAGCACGATCTCCTCGACGCGCCTCGTACTCCTGCGTCGGGACCTCGAGCTGGCGCTGCGACGGGACGTAGCCCTCGCGCTCGAACGCCAGCGTCACGTCGCCGCCGCCGTTGACGGCGATCTCGAAGCCGCCGTCGGTGCGGGTGGCGGTGCGGCCGAGCTCGGGGTGGTCGACGACCGTCACGCGGACGCCGTCGATCGGGCTGCCGTTGCGGCGCAGGACCTTGCCGCGCAGGACCGCCGCGCGGCTGCGGCTCGATCGCGTCGGCCTCGACGTCCTTCTGGATCGGGTTGGCGCCCCTGTAGAGGAACTCGGTGGTGTCGCGAGACGAGCGTCATCTCGCCGTCGTCGGACGGTCGTGGCCTGGGTCTCCGGGCGCGGCCGCGGGCGCGTCGGTCGGGCCGACGGCCGGCGCCTCGAACTCGATCCGCCAGGCCTTGCGGGCGGGCGGCGAGGACGGCGTCGCGGCGCGCGCGGACCTCGAAGGCGTGCTCGCCGGCGAGGATGCTCGGGTAGCACTTGCGGCGAGGTGCAGGGCGCGAACGCCGCGTCGTCGAGCCGGCACTCGAAGCCGGTCGACGGCCTCGTTGGCGGTGAACGCGAAGCGCGCGCTCTGCAGCGGCGAGACGTCCTGCGGCGCCTCGGTGAGGGTCGTCGTGAACGGCGCCGGGCGTCGGGCGTCGCGGTCGGCAGCGGCCGTCGGCTGCGGCGTCGCGGCGGCGCGTGTCGACGGCAGCGGCGCCGCGCCTGGCTGCGGCGCCGGGGCCGTGCCGCCCGCGGCCGGCGCGCGCGACGACGTCGATCGCCGCGGCCGCCCGGCAGTTGTTCGTCTCCTTGCTCTCCTTGACCTTGCTCTTCGTGTCGGCGCAGACCAGCAGCGAGTAGCGGCGGGCGGCGGCGCGCGCGGGCACGGTCGCCTTGCAGCGTGCCGGTCGCGGTCTTGCGTGGCCTTCATCGCCTTCTGCGGCGAACGAGCCGAGCCGAGGTCGCGCCGTGTCGAGCTTGGCGTCGGTGGAGAGCGACGAGCTCGATCGTCGACTTGCCGGCGGCCGCCTTGCCGCCGTTCTTGATCGTGCCAGGTGACGTCAGCTGCCCGCCGGGCGCGACCTGACGCACGCTGGCGCTGCCTTGCTGATCGTCAGGTCGGCGCGCGGCTTGGCCGCCTGCGCGCGCCGGGACGAGCGTGGCGGCGCCAGGGCGCCGCGGCCAGCACGGTAGCGGCGCGTCATCGAGCCTCTCCCCGATCGCGAAGGGCATCTTCGCAGCCGACGACCCGGTCCAGGATGTCGGCGTTGTAGCGGTCTATCGCCGCCGCCGCAGATACGACCTTGTCGACCAATCGGTCGTCGTCGTCAGCTCGTCGTCGCCGTCGCCGCCGTCGAGCAGGTCGCCCGCGCCGTCGCCGCCGTCGAGCGATGTCGTCGCCGGCGCGCCCGTACAGCTCCTCCGGGCCGGGCCCGCCGACGAGCTCGTCGTTGCCGCGGCCGCCGCGGACGATCTCGACGTCGCTGGAGACCGTGTCGGCCTCGTCCTCCTCGCCGTCGTCGCCCTCGTCGACGCCGACGGTGACGTACACCGGCGCGTTGCGGGACGCGTAGGTGATGGTGTCGAGCCCGCCGCCGCCGCGCATGACGTCGGCGCCGGCCTCGCCGTCGAGCACGTCGGCGCCGTCGCCGCCGCGCAGCGCGTCGTCGCCCTCGCCGCCGTCCAGGCGGTCGTCGCCGAGGCCGCCCCACAGCTCGTCGTCGCCGCCGAGGCCGCGGATGACGTCGTCGCCGCCGAAGCCGCAGATCACGTCCGGTGCCGGGCGTGCCGGTCGAGCACGTCGTTGTTCGCGGTGCCGACTGATCGTGCACGCGCCGCGGCGGGTCGGCGCCCTCGACCGTGATGCGCGCGGTCCGGTCGACCGGTCGGCGACGTGAACGGGCAGCTCGCCGGATAGGCGCGCGCCGAGGCCAGATGGTCGCCGAGCGCCGAGCCCGCGGTCACGCCGACCCGCACGACCGCCTCGCCGACCGCCGGGACGTCGAAGTCCTGCGTCCAGCGCAGGGTCAGCGAGCCGGTGCCGGTGAGCGCCGGATCGACCGTCAGCGCGCCGGTCGTGGTGCCGGGGCGGTAGGAGAACCCGCCGGGCATGCGTCAGGTCGAGCTGTCGAGATCGTCACCGTCACCGGGTTGTCGTTGCGCAGCGCGCAGCGTGTACGCGTTGAACGCGTTCGGGCGCGGTGGCGTCGAAGTCCGGCAGCAGCGTCGAGCCGCAGCGGCTCCCAGCTCGGGTACGACCCACCACGACGTCGCGGTGTGCGTGCCCTCGGCGGTGACCGCGCAGTTCAGGCTCGTGCCGACGTCCTCGGCGACCACGATGTGGTCGGGCCCGTCGGCGCCGGCGATCGGCTGCGTTGTTGCGGCGCCACTTGTAGCTCAGCACGTAGCGCTTGCCGGGCGAGTCGTTCCACTCGCCGCGCGTGCACGTCAGCTCGCGGCGCGGGTGCGCGATGCCCTCGATCGCACGGGCGTCTCGGTCTCGGACGGGCCCGTACACGTAGACGCTCTGGGCGCCGACTGTCGCGCAGCACCTCGGCCGTCGCCGTGCACGTGATGTAGCGGTTGAGGTCGGCGGTGCCGAGCACGTAGCTCGGGTCGGTCGCGCCGTTGATCGGCGTGGCCGCTGCGGTACCACTGGTACGAGACCGCGTAGCGCTGCTCGGGCGTGTCGTCCCAGGTGCCGCGCGTGCAGCTCAGCTCGCCGCGCAGGTGCGGCTGGCCGGAGAGCTCCGGCGGCAGCGATCGCCCGCGGCGCGTCCGACGTAGACCGTCGCCGCTGTTGGCGTCGATGAAGTCCTCGGCCCGCACGCGGCAGTTCATCGACTTGCTCGACGTCGTCGCGGCCGAGCGTGTAGCGTCGCCGCTGGCCGCGCCCGGGATCTGCGACGCTCTTGCGGAACCACGAGTAGGTCACCGCGTAGCGGTCGGCGGCGATGTCGTCCCAGTCGCCGCGGCTGCAGGACGAGCGTGCGGAACAGCCGCGGGTCGCCGGAGATCTACGGGGCGACGCAGGTTGTCCGGCCGGCGGATCGTCAGCGCTGCGCCGACGTCGCGTCCGTCAGGTCCTCGGCGCGCACGCGGCAGGCGAGGCTCGTGCTGGACGTCGGCGCGCGGTGGTGTAGGTGGACTGCGGTCGCGCCGGCGATCTCGACGCCGTCGCGCAGCCAGCGGTAGGCGACCGCGTAGCGGTCGGTGGCCTCGTCGTCCCAGTCGCCGCGCGTGCAGGTCAGCGTCTGGCGCAGGCGCGCGTTGCCGGTGAGGCGCGGGCACGACCCTGTTCTGCGGGCGCGCGGACGGTCTCGGCGCCGTTCACCGGGCGTCGCGTTGGTGAGGTTCTCGCGCGCGCGCCGTGCACGAGATCGAATGGCCGGTGTCGGCGGCCACGACGTCGTACGTCGGCGCCCGGTCTTGCCGTCGATCGCGACGCTGTCGCGCAGCCACTGGTGGCGTACCGCGTAGCGGTCGGCGGCGATGTCGTCCCACGTGCCGCGCGAGCACGCTCATCGTCTTGCGCAGGCGCGGCTGGCCGCTCAGCACCTGGCCGAGCACGTCTGCGCGGCGCGGTGATGCCGACGCCGGCCGAGCGCGCCGCGGTCAGGTTCTCGGCGCGCGCCTCGCAGTCGATGCTGGTGCCCACGTCGGTCGGCGGTCAGCGTGTAGGTGTTCGACGGTGGCGCCGGTGATCGCAGTGCTGTTGCGCAGCCAGCGGTAGGTGACCGTGTAGCGGTCGGCGGCCGTCGTCGTGCCAGCTGCCGCGGCTGCAGCTGAGCGTCTGGCGCAGGCGCGGGTCGCCGCTGACGGCCGGGGCGAGGATCGAGCTCG
Source organism: uncultured Solirubrobacteraceae bacterium (assembly GCA_963768375.1). Taxonomy (GTDB): domain Bacteria; phylum Actinomycetota; class Thermoleophilia; order Solirubrobacterales; family Solirubrobacteraceae; genus Solirubrobacter. The sequence goes on along the minus strand of CAVYHO010000009.1, from coordinate 503,723 downwards.
GGGCTGGTCGGCGTCGTCGACGGGGTCGTGACGCGTGGTCAGCGCCGTTCGGCCGTGACCTCGCAGTTGAGCGACTGGCCGATGTCGTCGCCGTGATCGTGTAGCTGCTCGTCGGTCGCGCCGGCGATCGCGACGCTGCCGCGGCGCCAGCGGTAGGTCACCGGGTACGGGCGTGGCCGGGTCGTTCCAGCTGCCGCGGCTGCACGTGAGCGTGCTTGCCGCAGGCGGCGGTCGCCCGAGATCGCGGGCGCGATCAGGTTCACCGGCGTGCCGCCGACGGCCTGCGTGGTCGTGTAGACCGAGCGGCGAGTTGGCGGTCGTGAAGTCCTCGGCGCGCGACGCGGCAGCTGACGTAGCGTGCCGGTCTCCGCGGCGGTACGTGTACGTCGCGTTGGTGGCGTCGGTGATCGCCGTGCCGCCGCGGTACCACTGGTACGTGACGGCGTACGGCGTGGCCGGGTCGTCCCAATCGCCACGGGTGCACGTGAGTTGGGTGCCGACGCGCGGATCGCCCTCGATCCGCGGCGGCGAGGAAGTCCTCCGGCGGCTGGACCGACGACGCTGCTCGAGGTCGCCTTGCGTGAAGCCGGCCGCGGTGACGCGGCAGGAGAGGCCGCGGTTGACGTCGCGGCGGTGATCGCGTAGGTCGCGTTGCGTCGCGCCGTCGATCGCGGCGTCCGTTGCGCAGCCACTGGTACGTGACCGCGTACGGGGTCGCGGGGTCGTCCCAGACCCCGCGGTGCAGCTCAGGCTGCGGCCGAGCCGGGCGTCGCCGGACAGCGTCGGGACGGTCAGGTTGTCGCGGCGGCGTGCCGGAGATCGTCGGGCGTGTTGGACTGGGTGAGACCCTCGACCGTGACCTGCGCAGCGCAGCGACTTGTTGACGTCGATGTCGGCGACCGGGTAGCGTCGCGCCCGTCCGAGATGAAGACGTTATTCGCGATACCACTCGTAGTTGACCGCGTACTCGCCGGTGCGGCCGGCGTCGTCCCACGTGCCGCGCTTGCAGGTGAGGCTGCGGCCGAGCCGCGGGTCGCCCTCGATGCCGGGCTGCGAGCGCTGCGCCGGGGCTGGTCGGGTAGACGGCTCGACGAGGTCGAGTCGGTGAGGTCGGCGGCGCGCACGCGGCAGCTCGAGGTAGGTGCCGATGTCGGCGAGCCGGACCGTGTAGTCGTCGCCGGTCGCGCCGAGGATCTCGGAGTTGCCGCGCAGCCACTGCTTGGTCGTGGCGTACGGGCGTCAGGCCCTCGTCGTCCCACGTGCCGCGGCCGCAGCTGAGCGTCCCGCCGAGTCGCAGGTCGCCGCGTGATCTGTGGGGATCGACGCTTCATCGATCGGCGCGGTGGCGTAGACGCCGGTGGCGGTCGAGCTGGCGAGCGCGAGCGACGCTGACGCGGCACTGCATCTGGCGGCCGACGTCGTCGGTCGTGACCGTGTACGTGGAGGCCGTCTGGCCGGCGATCGACGGCGCCGTTGCGCAGCCACGGTCGTCGCGGTCGGGTAGGCGGGGACGCCGTCGTCGTTCCAGACGCCGCGGGTGCAGGTGAGCGTGCGGCCGAGCCGCAGGTCGCCGCTGATCCGCGGCGGCGTGAGCGCGTCCGGGGCAGGCGGGTAGAAGGTCGGGCTGTTGGCCTCGGCCGAGCCGTAGCTCGCTGGTCGCGCGGACGTCGCAGCGAACGCCATGACCGACGTCGGCGGGCACGACCGTGTGCGTCGCGCCGGTCTCGCCGGTGAGATCCTGGTTGTCGCGGACCCACTGGTATTCGACGTCGTACGGAGGTGCCCTCGGGGTCGTCCCAGGTGCCGCGGCCGCAGGTCAGCACGCCGCCGAGACGCTGATCGCCGGTGAGCGGCGGGGCAGTTCGGTTGACCGGGACTCCGGCCACCGCGGTGGTGAAGCCGATGCGCGGCAGTTGCGGCTTGCCAAGCGCGTAGACGCACGCCGCGACCAACCCGATCACGATCAGGTAGCGCGAGGCGCGTCGACCGATCCAGGCCAACGACATCCTGTCCCCCTCGTTGTATCCCTCTCCGGTGCGCCTTGGCTCACTGGCCGACGCGGCGCGAACCTAGCTGTTCGTACGGGTGGGGGATAGGCCTTTCGGGCGATCCGGTACGAACGGGCAGCGAATGTGCACCAACGGCCCGCGATTAGGCTGTTCAGACGTGCCGATTCGCACCGCCGGCCCCGCCGACATCGATCCCGCGCTTTCGTTGATTGGCCGTGCGTTCGGACTGGTCGTGCAGGCCCCGTCGGTCCACACGCTGGTCGCGAATGCCCAAGAGGGCAACCTGTTGGTCGCCGAGCGGGACGGGTCGCTCGTCGGGACCGCCGCGTACGTGTCCTTCGGTCGGACGGGCTGGCTCGGCGGAGTCGCGGTCGACGTCTCGGCCCGAGGTTCTGGGCTCGGTCGCGCGCTGACCGAGGCGGCTTTGGACGCACTCGGGCCGCACGAGACGGTGCTGCTGCTGGCCAGCGACGCCGGCCGCCCCATCTACGAACGGCTGGGCTTTGAGGGCGAGGGGATGTACCGCGTGTTCATGTCGCCCGACGACGCCGTGCCGGTCGGGTCGTTCGGGACGCTCGATCGCGACACGGTGCTGGCTTTGGACGCGCGAGTCACCGGCGAGACGCGCACGCTCGCGATCGAAGCTGCCCTCGAGGGTATCGCGTCAGCGAGCGGTGTCGCGTTGAAGCCGCCCTGGCCCGCGCGGCCGATCCTCGCTCCGGACCCGGGCGAGGGCGCCGCGCTGCTCGCGGGCGTTTTGGAGCCCGGGCTGCGGTTGGCGGTGCCCGAGGCCAACGTCGCGGGTGCGGACGCGATGCTCGCTCTCGGGTGCGAAGAGCGTCCGGGCGTCCTGCGAATGCGCCGTGGCCCGGCTGTGCCGTGGCGGCCGACGGAGCTGTGGGGCGTGTTCAGTCTGTTCTTCGGCTAGGCAGTGCCGGCGAACAGCAGCATTGAGGAAGGGTGGGTTCGGGGTCGCGTGATCGTTTCGCGAGGCGCCGTGAGGGGGGTGGGGCACTACAGCTGCCTGACAGGAAGCTCTAGTGCGCCACCCCCTTTGTGCGAAGCGCGGTCGTGATCGTTTGCGCGCGCATCAGGCCTGCGGATGGTCGATCACGATCGACCCACACTCCCTCAATGCTGCCGTTCAATGGCGCTACGGAGACGACGACGGAGACACCTCGGTGTACTCCTCGTCCTTAGTAGGCGGTGCCGCCGACGCCGCCGGCTCGCGGCGCGCACCGCCCCCGGAGAGCAGCCACTCGACCTCGCTGCCCGACTCGGCCGGGTCGGCCGGCTCGCGCCGCACGGTCAGCAACCGCTCGCCGCCGAACCGCACCATCGCCACCGTGTACGCGTAGACCGGGACCTCGTGACGGCTCGCGAGCCAGTCGATCGTCGCCAGCGCGCGCGGGTCATAGCCGCCGGCAACCAAGACAAGAGCCGGGGACTCGCTGCCGTCGACCGCGTCCAGCTCGGTGTCGACGCTCATCAGCCGGTCGCGGTCCCAGGATGCGACGTCGGCGGCGGCGCCCAGCGCGCGGCCGAGCTGCCACTCCACGGTGTCGCCCGTGACCAGGATCACGACCACGCGGTTCTTGGTCTCGTCGAGCCCGAGCAGGTCCACGTACGGCACGGGCTCGCGCGAGAGCAGGCGCACGCCGCTGAGGCCGAGCTCGCTGGCGAACGCGTCCCACGACGACGTGACGAGCGCGAGCAGCTCCTCGCGGTCGGGCGGGGTCTCCTGGACCAGACCCGACGCCTGCGGCGCCACGAGCGTCCCAGAAGTCTCATCGATGCGCAGCACGGCGGGGAATCCTCCTTGACGGTGGATTGAGAAGACTAACTCAGCGTGACCGGCTCGCCGAGCACTAGCCGTCCGGTTTCGACCACACGAGCCTCGATACCCGGCCCGTCCGCTCGTGACGCGACCAGTCGCAAACGGACGCCGTCGCGGAACGCGAGCTCGAGCCCGTGCCAGCCGGGGCGCGGCGGGAGCGCGAGTGAGAGTTGGACGTTGATCCCGGCCACCTCAGGCGGCAGCTCCGGCGGCATGGTGGCGATGATCACGCCGCGCGGGGACTCGATGTCGCGCACGAGCTCGACGGGCCGGCCGAGCGCGCGCTCGAGCGCGTAGCCGAGCCGCGGGTCGCCCCACCGCCACGACTTCACGCCGCCCGGCCCGGATAGGACCGGCCACGGCGGCGGCCGGTCGGAGACGATCGCGCCGTCCGGATTGAACGGGAACGTCGCCTGCCACTCGGCCAGGGCGGGCAGATCCTGGCCGGTCAGGCGGCCTTCGGGCCCGGAGGCGTAGTGCTGGCGATCGCCGGCCACGCCGCGTGCGTCGAGCTGCGTCGACCGCAGTCGCTCGCCGCCCATCGCGAGCACCGGGAACCGCCACAGCGCCTGGACGAAGCCGTCGGACATCGCGGCCGACCACGGTAGCCTCCCGGACTCGTGCTCGCCCGCGCCGATGCCGTCGCCACGCTCACCGCGGAGCCCTTCGACGTCCTCGTCATCGGCGGCGGGATCACCGGGGCGGGCGTCGCGCTGGACGCGGCCACGCGCGGCTACTCGGTCGCGCTGATCGAACGCGCCGACTTCGCGAGCGGCACCTCGTCGCGGTCCAGCAAGCTCGTCCACGGCGGCCTGCGCTATCTGCAGAACTTCGATCTCGGGCTGGTCCGCGAGGCGCTGCTCGAGCGCCAGATCAACGTCAATCTCGCGCCCCATCTCGTGCGTCCCCTGCGGTTCGTCGTCCCGGCCTTCGACGGCGCCCGGCTCGACCGGATCATCGGCCTCGCGCTCAACGCGTACGACGTGATGGCGGTGGAGCGCCTCCGGCGCCGGCGCGTGCGCCAAGAGGCGGACTGGAGCCCCGCGCGCCACCGCGTGATCTCCGGCGCCGAGGTGGTCGAGCTGCTGCCCGCGCTCGCCGGCCGCTCGCCGACGGGCGGCTACCTGTTCTACGACTGCCAGACCGACGACGCGCGACTCGTCCTGACCGTCCTGGCCGAGGCCGAGCGGTTCGGCGCCGTGGCCGCGAACCGGCTCGAGGCGGTCGAGCTGATCCAGGACGCCGGAAGCGCGTGCGGCGCGCGCGTGCGCGACACCGAGAGCGGCGACGAATTGGAGGTGCGCGCCGCGAACGTCGTCAACGCGACCGGCGTGTGGGCCGACCGGCTGCGGCCCTCCGAGCTGCACGACGAGGCCGAGGTCCCGGTCATCCGCCCGAGCCGCGGGACGCACCTCGTGGTCGACGGCGCGGCGTTTCCGATGAGCGCCGGCGCGGTCGTGCCCGCCGGCGAGGGCCGGACCATCTTCGTCCTTCCGTGGCTCGGGCAGACGCTGATCGGTACCACCGACACCGACCACGACGGCGACACCGATCACATCCGCCCGTCCGACGCCGAGATCTCCTACCTGCTCGACGCCGTCAACGCGTTCTTCGCTACCTCGCTGGGGCCCGGCGACCTGGCCGGGGCCTACGCCGGCGTGCGGCCGCTGATCTCGAGCGGCGATCGCGGGAAGTCGGTCGACATCTCGCGCAAGGCCGAGCTGTACGAGACGTCGAGCGGGATGATCACGATCACCGGCGGCAAGCTCACGACCTGGCGGCGGATGGCCAAGCAGACCGTGGACCGGATCGTCGAGCGCGACGGCTCCGACGCGCGCTGCGTCACCCATGAGATCCCGCTCGGGATGGCAGTCGCGCCGGAGGATTTGACTACGGCCCCCGCAGGCGCGCGCGAGCAACTCGCCGGCCGCTACGGCCACCTGGCCCACGACGTGCTCGCGCTGACCGCGAACCGGCCGGAGTTGGCGGAGCCGATCGTGCCCGGCCGCCCCGACCTGCTGGCCGAGGTCGCCTACGCCGCCCGGCGCGAGCAGGCACGCACCGTCGGCGACGCGCTGCTGCGCCGGACGCGCCTCGGGCTCACCGCCGCCCGGCGGCTGCTCGAGCCCGGTACGGGCGCGATCGAGCGCGTCGCGGCCGCGATGGGGGAGGAGCTGGGCTGGGACGAGGCACGGCGCGCGCGCGAGGCCGAAGCCTTCCGCGCAGAGGCCCAAAGCGAAGGCATCCTGCCGGCGCCGTAACTTTCTCCGTTCTCGCCGGTTGGAGCCCCTGTCTACCTGGAGCCGCTTTGCCACGCCGTTTGCTGATCGCCGTCCTCCTCATGCTCGTGATGCCCGCCACTGCGAATGCGGCGTGGTTCCCCGCGACGCCGATCGACGGCCCGAACACCGATGTGCTGTCCCTCGGCAACATCGACATCGCCCGCGACGGCGCGGGCGCCGTGGCCTACCTGCGGTGGGAGGGGGGCGTCCAGCACGCGTTCATCTCGCGGATGTTCGGCGGCGTCTGGCGTGGGCCGGAACAGGTCGACGGCGGGCTCGGAGCGGCGAGCGAGGTCAAGGTCGCGGTCGGCGACGGCAACCGGATCGCGGTCGCGTGGATCTCGGACGGCATCCTCTACGCGAACGTGGCGCCCGGCGGGCCGACGGCGCCCAGCGGCTTCACCGGGCCGCTCGCGATCGCCGGCCCGGGCGCTCGCTCGATCGACATCGACCTCGGCATCAACGGCGCGGCCTATGTGGTCTGGGAGCAAGGCGGCGACGTGCGCGCCGCCCGTCTGCAGGACGCCACGTGGACGGCGGTCGCCGCACCGCTCGACATCGATCCGGCCCTCGAGGCCGGCACGGGCAACCTGCGCCCGAAGGTCGCGGTCTCCGCCGAGGGCTACGCGGTCGCAACCTGGGGCGATCGCCCCGGCGACGGCACCACACGGATCTGGGGCCGCCGTATCACCGGCTTGAACGTGTCCGCGTTCCCGCAGGTCATCGCTGCCGGCGGGCCGTCCGACTCACCCGACATCGACATCGAGGACGACGGATCGTTCGCCTGGGTCGTCTACCGGCAGGAGGTCGACGGGATCTCGCGCACGTTCGGCCGGCGCCTGGTCGGCTCGCTCTACGAGGCGCCGGAAGCGATCGACGCCGGCACCAACTCCGACGAGCCGCGCGTCGACATGAGCTCCCGCGGCGTCGGCTACGCGGTCTCGCAGTCGGGGCGCGGCCCGCAGGTGCTCGCGTCACCGCTCGAGAGCGACCACTTCCAGTCGGCGGGCCGGTTCGACTCCGCCGACAGCGCGGACCGGACGGCGCCGGACGTCGCCGCGACCGACAGCGCCGACGTCGCGATCGCATGGCGCACCAACGGCAGCACGCGCGCCCGCTTCAAGGACGTCGAGTCGGCGTTCGGCCCGGAGTTCACGGTCTCGCGCCCGGAGTTCGGCGCGGTGCTGGATCCCGGCGTCTCGATCAGCGGCGATCGCGTCGGCGACATGGCGGTCGCGATGGTCCAGTCCAATGCCGACGGCCTGCGCACGCTGTCGGTCGCGCACTACGACCGCCCGCCTCCGGCTCCGTCCACCGCCGAGTACCAGCGCTACCGGCGCCAGACGCGCCCCGAGTTGCGCTGGAACCCAGGGCTCGAGCTGTGGGGGACGCCGGTGCATCGTGTGTACGTCGACGGCATCCTGGTCGGCCAGACCACCGGCGAGCAGCTGGTGCCGCCGACGCCGCTGACGCCCGGCCCGCACGCGTGGGAGGTCGAGAGCATCGACCACGCGGGCCAGACCTCCCGCAGTCGCGCCCAGACGCTGCGGATCGACCCCCTGGCGCCGACGCTGAGGGTCACGATCGGCGGAACGCGCAAGGCCGGCAAGAACGTGCGGATCCGGGTCCGCGCGAGCGACCCGGGCGGGTCCGGGATCGACCACGTCACGGTCGACTACGGCGATCGTTCGGCGACGTCGCGCAAGACCACCACTCGCCACCGCTACCGGCGCGGGAGCTTCACGCTCAAGGTCGCCGCCGTCGACCGGGCCGGCAATGTGACGCGCAAGCAGGTGCGCCTGCGCATTCGGGCGTGATCCTGCGCGCCGGCAGCCGAACGCTGGAGCTCGGCGGCCGGCCGCTGGTGATGGGCATCCTGAACGCGTCGCCGGACTCGTTCTCGGACGGGCGCGAGGAGGATCTCGATGCGGGTATCGCCCGCGGGCGGGCGCTGCTCGCCGCGGGCGCTGACATCCTCGACGTCGGCGGCGAGTCCGCGCGCGGCGACCGTCCGGCGGTGTCCGTGGAGGACGAGATGGCGCGCGTCGTGCCGCTGGTGGAGGCGCTCCCGGACTCGATCGTCTCCGTCGACACCTACAAGCCGGCGGTCGCGGAAGCCGCGATCGCGGCCGGTGCGGCGATCATCAACGACGTCTCCGGACTGCACGACGTCGCTCTCGCCGAGGTGTGCGCCCGCGGCGGCGCCGCGCTCGTCCTCATGCACACGCGGGTGGAGCCGAAGGGGACGCTGCTCGATCCCGCCACTTACGACGATGTCGTCGCCGACGTGGTCGCGTTCCTGCGCGAGCGGATCGAGCTCGCGGTCGCGGCCGGAATGGACGCCGAGTCGCTGATCCTCGATCCCGGCCCCGACTTCGCCAAGACCCCGGCGCAGAGCGTGGCGGTGCTGCGGCGCCTGAGCGCGGTGGCGGAACTCGGCCGTCCGCTGCTACTCGCCGTCTCGCGCAAGGACTTCGTCGGCGCGATCACCGGCCGCGCCGCGGCTGAACGCGATCCGGGGACGCTGGCGGCGGTCGCCGCGGGCGTCGACGCGGGTGCCGCGATCGTGCGCGTGCACGACGTCGCAGGAACCATTGATTATTTGGCCGTGCGCGCGGTGCTGCGCGGTGAGCGCGAGCTTGGACCGCTGGACGGGTTGTCGCCCGAGCGTTATCCGGACGGGGTTCCCGGGCATCTCCCGCTAGGGTGACCCCCGAGATCGCCGGCCGCTGAACCCAACGCGGCCGGGCGCCCACCGATTACCCGAGGAGACTTCTCATGCCCTCCGTCCTGGACCGCTCTGCCTTGGAGCAGAGCCCACTCGCCGACCTGCACCTGCTCGCGAACGAGCTCGGCGTCGACGGCTTCCGGCGTCTACGCAAGGACGAGCTCGTCGACGCGATCCTCGATCGCCAGTCCGGCAACGGCGCGTCCGCGCCGGAGCCCGAGCCCGAGCCCGCCGAGGACGATGACGCCCCGAAGCGCTCGCGGCGCGGCCGCCGCGGCGGCCGCGGCCGGCGCCGCGACGAGGAGGGCGACACCGCTCTCGTGGACCGCGACGAGCCCGCCCCGGAGCCCGCCGACGATGACAAGCTCGTCGAGGGCACCGTCGAACTGCTCTCGAACGGTTCCGGGTTCCTGCGGCTCGCGCCGCCCGAGCCGACCGACGACGACGTGTACATCTCGGCTGCGCAGGTCAAGCGCTGCGAGCTCGTCTCGGGCGACAAGATCAGCGGGCCGATGCGCTCGCCGCGCCGCTCCGAGCGCTTCCCATCGCTCGTCCGCGTCGACACCATCAACGGCCGCCCCGCCGACGAGGTGGCCGAGGGCACGCGGTTCGAGGACCTGCCCGTGGCGTGGCCGGACGAGCGCATCGAGCTCGGCTCCGATGACCCCACGGTGAAGGCGATCGAGTGGCTGACGCCGTTCGGCAAGGGCTCGCGGGTCGTGATCGCTGGGGCGTCGCGCTCCGGCAAGAGTGAGGCGCTGCGCCGGCTCGCGGCGGCGCTGGCCGCGCGCGAGGGGCTCGAGGTGAGCGCCGTGTTGGCCGGCGTGCGGCCGGAAGAGGTCGCCGACTGGCCGGTCGCGCCGGGCGCCGCGCTGACGTTCTCGGCCTCGGCCGACGCGCAGGCCCAGGCCGTCGAACAGGCAGTCGAGACCGGCCGCCGTGTCGCGGCCCGCGGCGGCGACGCTGTCGTGCTGATCGACGGCTTCGAGTACCTACCCGGCGCCGCCGCGCGGCGCGCGCTCGCCGCCGGGCGCAACCTCGCCGGCGGCGGCTCGCTGACCGTGATCGCGACGTCGCCGACGCCGGTCGGCGGCGAGACGACCGTGGTCGCGCTCGACCGGCAGGCGGCCACGCTCGGCAATTTCCCGGCGCTCGCGCTCGGCGAGTCGGGCACGCTGCGGTCGGAGCTGCTCGTCGGCGATGCGGGCACGGCCGCGATCCGCTCCGTCGCGGGCGGCGGCGAATTCACCGCGCCGGAACCGGAGCCCGAGCCGGAGCCGGAGCCGGAGCCCGCGGCGCCGGTCAAGAAGCCCGCGGCTCGCAAGCGCAAGCCCGCGGCCAAGAAGAAGCCGGCACCGAAGAAGTGAGGCTGCTCCTCGCCGCCGTGGCCGTACTGCTCGTCGCCGCCCCCGCCGAGGCGGTGGTCGGCGGCAAGCGAGTCGCGGTCGGCGAGGTGCCGTGGTTCGCGAACCTGGACGGCGCGTGCGGCGGCACGCTGGTCGCGCCCGACCGGGTCGTGACCGCGGGCCACTGTGTCGCGGCGCTCTCACTCGACGAGCTGGGCCCGATCCGGATCGCCGGCCAGCGCCGCAAGGCGGTCCATTTTGCGATGCATCCCGCCTGGCAGAGCGAGAACGGCGCGAATTTCCTTGACGACGTGGCGGTGATCCAGCTCGATGCGCCGGTGACGACCGTCGCTCCGGTTCCGCTCGGCCCGGATCCGACGCCGCCGCGTGCGACCGTGCTCGGCCGCGGCGCGTCGACGCACAGCGGGCGGCGCGCCGGCACGCTTCGCGAAGCGACGCAGCGGACCGTCGGCGACCGCGCCTGTGCCCGCCAGTGGCGCCGGGCCCGCGGCAACGACGGCGAGCGCTTCAGCGCGGCGCGGATGGTCTGCTCGCACGACGTCAACGGACGCCGGCCGCTGTCGTCCGCATGCTTCGGCGACAGCGGCGGGCCGCTGTTCGGCGGCACCCACGCCACCCCGGTCCTGTACGGAATCGTCAGCTTCGGCAGCGACACCTGCGGCGGCGACGGGCTCCCGTCGGTCTTCGCCGAGGTCGCTCGCTACCGCGACTTCATCCTCGCCCCGGCCCCGGTCTGGGCGCCCGTCGCCACCGGGCCCTCGGCCGTGTCCGGCACCCCGCGCGTGGGCCGGCGGCTGACGTGCAGCGTGCCGGGGTGGGACGTGCCGCCGGATCGCGTGCGGTTCTACTGGGTCCGCGTCGGCCGCCGCCAGGCCATCGTCGCCCGTCGGACGACGTACCGCGTGCGCTCGCGCGACCGTGGCAGCCGGCTCGGGTGCGTCGCCACCGCGAGCGGGGCCGGCGGCATCGCGACCGCGCCGCTCGACGACAGCTCGATCGTGCGCGTGCGCTAGCGGCGCGGGCCGTACGCGACCCGGCGCCAGCTCGGCTCGGGCGAGAGCTCGATCGGCTCGCGGTCGCGCTCTGGCTGGACGTAGCCGAACGTGTGTGTCGCGTCGTCGAACACGACGTCCAGCTCGCCCTCCTTGACGCGCTGGTCCAGCCAGGCGGAGCGGAAGACGAGCCGTCGCAGCCAGTGCACGAGCGAGCGATCGGCCGGGCCGACGAGGTCCGGCCAGCAGTCGTTGACGTGCTCGCCGAGGCCGGAGGCGGGGTCGACGACCTCGCCATTGACGGTCAGGTTCACGAGGTCCTCGAGCTCGGTGTCTTCGAGCGGATTGCCGACGAACCCGAGCTTGCGCGCGGCCTGCTCGACGCGTTCGGAGAAGTCCCGCTCGTTGAAGGTGAAGCGGAGTTCTCCGTATTCGAGGACGTAGTCCTGTCCCGAGTCGTAATTGCCGCGGCGAATTTGATCCATGAGATTGAGTGGGGGTCCCCGCCCAACAGGCCATTCCGTGTTGTGCGATGCCCTGTTGGTCACCCCCTGGCCCTGGGGTCGCCGGGGCGTCTGCATCTTATGCGCGGATCCTGCTCTGGGTCTCCGCCTGAAGCGGATCTTTCACGCTGCGTCGAGCCCTTGTCGGAGATCGAACGCGCGCACGGCTCCGGGGCCGCTGTCGGGGAAGTCGGCAAAGCGCCGGTTCACGCAATGAAACTCGCCCCCGTGGGCGCGCTCGACGCTGAACGCGCAACAGGCGAGCGGCTCGCGCGCGAGCTTCAGCGAGCCGTAGCCGCGGCCGCGCTCGGCCTCCTGGAACAGCTTGACGTCGATCTCGGTGGCGAACACGGACTGTGCGCAGCCCATGTAGCGGATGCCGCTGAGCGGGTCGTCGTAGGTGTACAGCGAGGAGCAGCGCGCTTGGACGCAGGTGGCCGGTGCGATCACCCGATCGCAGTACGTCAGGCACTGACGGCACTCGGCTGCCTCGGTCCGGCGGGCTGTACGGCCCATCCGGCGAGTTTATCGGCGCCCAGTAACTGGACGAGTCGCCAGGGTGTCAGCAATACACCGTGTTGTAGAGCGAAAAAACGGTTACGTTCACATTCATGGTCCCTCGTCGCATCGCTGCACTCGCCGTCGTCTTCCTGCTGTCCAGCGTCTCGGTCGCCTCCGCGGTAGAGCCGCAGCCGGGGGTCCTGCTGAGCGGGAAGATCAAGTTCAAGCGCGAGCAGGCGATGTCGGTCCAGACCGGCCCGGGCGACGGGTCGAAGCTCACGGCCTACATGGGGTTCGACGGCAAGTGCCGCGGCGGCGGCCTGTCCGAGATCTGGGCGTCGAACATCGTGACCAAGCCGACCGTGCGCGTGAAGGACGGCCGGTTCTCGGCCGTGCTGACCGGCACCGCGAACAACATCGGCGGCGTCGAGGGCCGGAAGGGCCACTTCCGCTGGAAGTTCAGCGGGCGCTTCACCGCCCGTGACGTCGTCACGGCGACCGTGAGCGGCGCGGCTGACGTGCGCGTGCGCGGCAAGAAGGTGTCGACGTGCAAGATCGCGTCGCCCGCCTCCGTGCGGCTCGCGATCCGCAGCGCCTAGTTTTTCTCTGCGGGCCCTATAGGGGCCATGAACGCCGCCACGATCCTGCTCGTCGAGGACGACCCGGTCGTCCGCACGTTCCTCGCCGACAACCTCACCGCCGACGGCTACGAGCTGCTCGTGACGGACTCCGTCGAGAGCGCCTTCGGCCTGCTCGAGTTCGCGTGCCCAGACGTCGCCGTCGTCGACGTCCGGTTGCCCGACGGGTCCGGCCTGGACCTGATCCGGCGCGTGCGCGAGGCCGACGGGATCGCCTCGCGGCTGGACCCGGCGCTCCCGTTCATCGTCCTGTCAGGCTGCGCCGGCGAGCTGGACCGGGTGCGCGGGTTCGAGCGCGGCGCGGACGATTACGTCACCAAACCGTTCGCATACGGCGAGCTCCGACTGCGGATCGCGGCGGTATTGCGGAGGTCGCGGACGCGTGTCGGCCGCGGGCGGCTGCGCGTGGGGACGCTGGAGATCGACCCCGCCGCGCGCTTCGCCAGCGTCCGCGGCGAGCGGATCGAGCTGGCGGCGAAGGAGTTCGCGCTGCTGCGGACTTTGGCCTCCTCACCCACGCGGGTGTTCACGAAGGAGGAGCTGTTGCGCGACGTCTGGGGATTTCGATCGCTCGGGTCGACGCGCACCTTGGACTCGCACGCGTGCCGGCTGCGAGCGAAGCTGCGCGTGCACGGCGACGAGTTCGTCGTGAACGTCTGGGGCGTGGGCTACCGGCTGGTCGACGGCCCGCTGGCGGAGGCGGCATGACGCTCGCGCTGATCATGGGTTGGGCCACCACGGCGGCGCTCGTCGCCCTGCAGGTGCGGGCACACCGGCGGCTCGTGCTCGTCGCGCGCGCCAGCCACGAGCTGCGCGGGCCGCTCAGCGCCGTCCAGCTCGGGTTGCACGGGTTGGCGGGCGAGCCCGCTCGCGTCGCCGCGATCGAGCTCGAGCTGCGCCGAGCGGGCCGGGCGCTCGACGACCTCGCTGCCGCCCGTTCGGGCACCCACGGTTCGTCGCGCCCGGAGGTCGTCGACCTTGCCGAACTGGCCGTCGCGTACGCGCCCACGTGGCGTACCTTGGCGGAGGCGCACGGCGCGACGCTCAGCATCGAGCCCCCTGTGGCGGGACCGAAGCGCGCTCCGACGGCGGTACTCGCCGACCCGCTGCGGATCGCCCAGGCGTGCGCGAACCTCGTCGGCAACGCCGCCGAGCACGGGGGAGGGGTAGTGCGAGTCCGGGTGCGGGCGACCGGCGAGGTGGTGCGGATCGAGGTCGCCGATGACGGCGCGGGGCTGCCGGCGTCGGTGGCCGCACTGACCGCCTCGGCGCGCGCCCGCCACGGCCGCCGCGGCCACGGGCTGGCGATCGCGGCGGCGATCGCGGAGCATCACGGCGGGCGGCTCGCCGCCGCGCCGTCGGATCGCGGTGCCCGGTTGATGTTCGAGGTCCCGGCGGCGCGGGCGTGACGCGGCGCCGGCGCGCGGCGGTCCTGCTCGGGCTCGCGCTCGTGCTCGGGACGCTGTCAGCGACGCATGTCGCTCGGCGCGAGGCGGCGCTGGAGGCGCAGCTCGGTCCGCTCACCGAGGTCGTGGTTGCGCGCCACGACCTGCCCGCCGGGCGCGTGCTGCGGCTGACCGACCTCGGCGTACGTTCGTTGCCGGCCCGCTACGCGCCGCCCGGCGAGCCGGTGTTCGCCTCCGCGCTCGCCGGGCAACGGCTGGCGGTGCCGGTCGTGGCCGGCGCGACGGTGAGCGCGGACCTGATCGAGCGGCGGCGAGATGACCCGTTGTTCGAGCGCGGCGAGCGCGCGGTCGATGTGGTCGCGAGCGGCTCGGCGGCGGCCGGCGCGCGGGTCGATGTGTTGGTGACCACCGAGCAGCGGACCCGGTTGGCGTTGGAGGACGTCGAGGTGCTGGCCGCTCGGGCGGTGGCGTCCGAGAAGGGGCCACGGGTGGTCGCGACGCTCCGCGTGCGGGTGTCGGACGCCGTGTACCTGGTGGCGGCGCAGTCATTCGCGCAGGACGTGCGGCTGTTGGCTCGGGGGCCGGGGGATGATCGGGCCGTGGGGGAGTTGGTCGTGGACAAAGGGCTCTGATCGCGCTAACGGCGCATCGAGGGGAAGGGGGTGTAAGCCGAGAGCTTCCTGTGAGGACGCTCATGCAGTACACCCCCCACGCGAGACGCATCCCATTCCCTCAATGCTGCCGTTCGCTGGTCTAGCCTCGACGCATGGTCCTCGAGGACACTGCCGCGGCGATCGCGCGTGCCCAAGCACTCGCCGAAACGGGCACCCGCAAGGTCCTCGGCATCGCCGGCCCACCCGGCGGCGGCAAGTCCACGGTCGCCCGCGCGGTCGTCGCCGACCTCGGCGACCGGGCGCGGCTCGTCCCGATGGACGGCTTCCACCTGGCCCAGGCGGAGCTCGTCCGCCTCGGCCGACGCGATCGGATGGGCGCGCCGGACACGTTCGACGCCGCCGGCTACGCCGCGCTGCTCCAGCGGCTCCGGTCCGACGAGCCGGTCGTCTACGCGCCCGAGTTCCGGCGCGAGATCGAGGAGCCGATCGCCGGTGCGATCGCCGTGCCGAACTCCGTCCCGCTGGTCGTGACCGAGGGCAACTACCTGCTGCTGTGGCCCGAGATCAAGCCGCTGCTCGACGAGGCCTGGTACGTCGAGACCGACGAGGAGCTCCGTGTCCAGCGCCTGATCCAGCGCCACATCGAGTTCGGCAAGACGCCCGAGTACGCGCGCGCGTGGGTGATGCGCAGCGACGAGCGCAACGCGGAGCTCGTGGCGCGGACCGCAGCCCACGCCGACCATCTGGTCCGGCTATAGCTTGAGCTCCTGGAGGATGTTGCCGCCGTCGACGACGATCGACTGGCCGGTGACGTAGGACGCGCCCGTCGAGGCCAGGAAGGCGATCACCTCGGCCACCTCGTCCGGCGTCCCCGGCCGCCCGACCGGCGTGTTCGCGCCGGCGCGCAGCTCCTCCTCGGTCGAGGAGCCCGTGGCGATCCAGCCCGGCGCGACGCTGTTCACGGTGACGCCATGCGGCCCGAGCTCGAGCGCGAGCGCGCGCGTGAGCCCGTCGACGCCCGCCTTGGCCGCGCCGTAGGCGGCGGAATAGACGAGCGCGACGTGCGGGCCGGTGACCGAGGAGACGTTCACGATCCGCCCGCCCGCGCTCATCCCCGGCGCGGCCAGACGGCAGAGCCGGAACGTGGTGTGCAGGTTGATGTCGATCCCGCGCTCCCACTCCGCCTCGGTCAGCTCCGTGAACAGCCGGTCGGGCGCATCGACGCCCGTCTGCACCATTCCCGCGTTGTTGACGAGGACGTCGAGCGGCCCGGCCTCCGCGACCAGCCGCGAAGCGTCATCCCAGGACGTGAGGTCCGCGACGACACCACGCACGCCGAGCTCGGACGCACGCTCGTGGATGCGTGGAGTGGTCGACGTGATCGTGACCTCGTAGCCGCCGGAGGCGAGAAGCCGCGCGGTCGCGAACCCGATCCCCTCGGCGCTCCCCGCGCCGGTGACTAGAGCACGGCGCACAGCGCCTCCAGGAAGCGATCGCAGTCGTCCGCCGAGATCACGAGCGGCGGCTTGATCTTCAGCACGTCGTCGTTCGGGCCGTCGGTGGAGATCAGCACGCCGCGCGCCTTCAGCCCTTCCTTGACCGCGCCGGCGCGCTCGCGCGAGTCGAGCGGCACGCCGAGGAAGAGCCCGTGTCCGCGCACGTCCAAGCCAAGCGAAGCGATGCCGTAGGTGAGCCGCACGCCCATCGAGAGCGCGTGCGCTTGGAGCCGCTCGTCGCGGATCACGTCGAGCACCGCGAGCCCGATCTCGGCCGACACCGGGTTGCCGCCGAACGTGTTGAAGTACTCCATCCCGGTCACGAAGGAGGCGGCGACCTCCGGCGTCGTCACCACCGCCGCCATCGGGTGCCCGTTGCCGATCGGCTTGCCCAGCGTAACGATGTCGGGGACGACGCCGTCGAGCTCGAAGCCCCAGAAATGCTCGCCGATGCGGCCGAACCCGGTCTGGACCTCATCGGCCACGCACAGCCCGCCGGCGTCCCGCACCGCCTCGAACGCGGCCGTGAGGTAGCCGTCCGGGTAGACGATCTGCCCGCCGCAGCCCTGGAGGGACTCGGCGAAGAACGCCGCGGGTTCCCCGATGACCGAGCGCAGCGACTCCAGCGCGCCCGGCTCGGTCGGCAACGCGGCGACCCGCGCCCGCGGGTTGGAGACCTTGTAGGGCGAGATCGCAACCGTCGAGCTCAGGTGACCGTGGTAGGCGTGGTCGAGCACGATCACCTCGTCCCGGCCCGTGTGCGCGTAGGCCAGACGCAGCGCGAGGTCGTTCGCCTCCGACCCCGAGTTCACGAAGAAGCACACGTGCAGCGGTTCCGGAAGCGTCGCCGCCAGCGCCCGCGCGTAGTCGATCACCGATCGGTGCAGGTAGCGCGTGTTCGTGTTCAGCTGCGCCATCTGCCGCGCCCCCGCGGCCACGACCCGCGGATGGCAATGGCCGACGTGGGCGACGTTGTTGACGAGGTCCAGGTACGGCCGGTCGCCGGCGTCGTAGAGATACGCGCCACGCCCGCGGACGATGTGGAGCGGCTGCTGGTAGGCGAGCGAGAGCGCGCGGCTCATCACGTTCCGGCGGCGCTCGGCGATGTCCGGCCGGGCGGCGCGCGCGTCGACGCCGCCCGGGAGGCCGAGCAGCAGGTTCGGATCGGGGCAGACGCTGCGGAACAGGTCCGCCTCCTCCGGGAGGGCGACGCCGTCCAGGTTGCCGACCAGGTCCGTGAACACCTGCAGGTGGATGTGCGGCTCCCAGCCGCCGTTGACCTCGGGCGAGCCGAGCCGCGCGATCTCCTCGCCGGCCCGCACCGTCCCGTCGGCCAGCGTCTCCGGATCGAGATGCCCGTGCAGCGTCCAGAACGGCCCCTCGTGGCGCAGCACCAGCAGCCCGCCGTAGTCGCCGGCGTTCGCGCGGTTCTCGCGCCGCTCGACCACGCCGTCGAACGGCGCGTAGACCGGCGTTCCGGCCGGCGCGAACAGATCGACCGCCATGTGCCGCGTCCGCCAGCGCCCGCCGGGCGTCTGGAACTCGGGCGCGATGTAGATCGAGCGGTCCTCGTCGTAGCGGCCGATCGCCAGGCCCTCGACCGGCGGCATCCCGCCGGCGAGGTCCAACACCGGCGCTGCGGCCCAGTCGCCGTCCATCACTCCAGCCGCGTCGTGCAGCGCGAGCCACTGGCGTACGCGGCGCGCGTTCGGGCTCGCCTCGTAGCCGCATGCGTCACGGAACCGGAAGTGCGCCAACACCGCGTCCTCGTGCTCGAGCCGCTCCAGCGTCTCCTTCACGCCGCGCTGGCTGATCAGCAGGTACTCGTTGTCGGGCGCCGCCGCGAACTGCCGTTCCGCCATCGCGACACTCATCCGCAGCCGCACGACCATCAGTTCGAACAGGACCGCGAGTTCGTCGGCGCGCAGTGGCGTCACCTCGTGGTAGCCGCGCACGACTGGAACGACCGCGCGAGCGGGGTCGGGCCGGCTCTGCATCGCGTAGGCGCCCGCCACGGCCAGCCCGCAGACGCGGGCCGTCCACACGACGTCACCGAAGTCGATCAGCCCGGTGACCGCACCGTCATCGGCGACCAGCACGTTGTGTTCGTTGGCATCGTTGTGAATGACCTGATGGGGGAGATGATCGAGAGCGGGCAGCTCGATTCCGAGGTCGGGCGCGTTGCGCAGGTCCCACGGGTGATGGCGTCGCATCGCGGGATGCTCGAAGCCGGCCAGCGCGCGATCGACCCGGGCGACGGTGCGGCCCAGGCTCTCCAAGTCGCCGGGCGCATCGGCCCACGGATGGCCCTCGAGCCAGGTGAGCAGGCGCACCACGCGATCGCCTGCGCTTGCCGTCGGCCCGGCCAGACGAGGCACGGCCGGCTCGTCGTGCAGGTGCTCGAGTACGGCGTCCTCGAGCGAGAGGTCCGCGCCCGGGTGGTGCACCTTGAGCACGTACCGCGTGCCGTTGACGTCGAGCCGGAAGTTGTCGTCGAGCTCGCCGGGCAGCGGCGTCGCCCGCCCGTCGAGGTCGTAGAGATCGCGCGCGACGACGGTGGGGTCGATCATTCGACCCCGAGCCTATGAGATCAGGCCCGGGAACTGCTGGCTGTCGGCGACGGCGAGCATGACGCCGCTCGGGTCGACGAGCTCGAAGCGTGCGTAGTACTCGCCGCGGGCCACGACCATGGGGATCCATACCAGCGAGACCGACGCGTCGCTGGGGGCCTGACCGACGAGCTCGGCGCCGGTCGCGTTCGACATGCGCTCGCCGTCCTTGAGCCGACGCTGCGTGCGCGCGTTGTAGACCGACCAGCGGAGCGTCAGCGCGCGGCGCTTGAACCCGGCGATCTTCGTCTGTACGTACGCAAGCTGCCCTTCGGTGGCGAGGACGTCAGCCATCTCGGCCGGCGTCGGCTTGTAGCCGGCTTCGAAGTTCTCGGCCACGATCGCGGCGCGCCTGGCGCCGTAGGCGCGCTCGGACCGCGTCACGCGCCGCAGCCAGTCCTCCCTGGCGACGTTGCGCTCGACGCCGAAGACACTGATGTCGGCGCTTAGCGTCGTGCGCGGGTCCGGCCGGAGATCGGGCTTGACGTCGAAGATCAGGCCGACGCCGGCCGAGGCCAGCGCCACCAGCGCGGTGACGAGCGCGATCGTCCCCGCGCCCCACTTCCGGGGCGGCTTCGGCTCCTTGGGCTCACGCGTGAACTGCTGCCTCGTCTCCGCAGGTCGCGGCGCGGTCTTGGTCATCGCACCGTCAGGGTCTTCCAGGTCGTGCGCTCGTCGCCCGACCGCTTGGCGACGACCCGCACGCGATAGCCGCTGCCCCGCTTGAGCGTCACGCGAACCTCGACCCCCCGCTGCCCGGTCACGCGGCCGCTGGGAGTCGTCGACTTGACGGGCTTGGCGCCGCGGAACACGGTCACGGTCAGCCGCGCGGCCAGGCTCGTGTAGACGTCGGTCACCACCCGGCTGGCGAAGCGCGCGCGGACGATTCCGAAGCTCCACGCCTGCCCGCTGACGCTCGGCTTTGGAGAGGTCGCGCACGGGCACATCGGCCGTGGCGGGGGCGCGTCGGAGTCCGCGACCGTGCGCATCGACACGGCGTAGGGCGCCTGCGGCAACTCTGTGGCGATCCGGAGCTCGGCGCGGCGCGCGCCTCCGGGCGATCGCAGCCGGACCAGCGTCTCGCAGCGCTCGCCGGGCGCGAGCCGCCGGCCGGAGCACTCGGACGAGACCAGCGAGAAGGACGCTGTGTTGCGTCCCGCGATCGACAGCCTTCGTACGCGAACCGGCTCGTCGCCGCGGTTGATCACGCGAATGCTGCGAACGGCGTCGACCGAGCCTTCCGCACGCGGCCCCGCGGACCACTCGAGCTGGCTCGGCGACGCCTCGAGGCTAGGCCCGACCCCGTACGCCGCCGCGTTCAGCCGGACGATTGCGTCGCCGACGTGCAAGGTCGCGGGCACCGGGCCCGTCGACGTCGGCGCGAAGCGGACGCGCACCTCGCACCGGCCCGCCGGCGGCGTCCCAGCGCACGCGTCTTCGAGGATCTCGAACCGTTCGCTGCCTTCGACGCGTGCGGCGGCGATCTGCTCACCGTTCGCCACGGTGAACGGCACCGACACCTCGGTGTCGTTGCCGACACGGACTGTCCGGAAGGAGACCTCCGCGGGACCCACCACGGCGGTGGCCGGCGCCGACACGACAACGCCAAAGGCAGCGGCCAGACCGCAGACGGCGAAGATTCGGCGCGCATCCATACGTGTGATCCTCCGCTCGACCCTAATCCGGCCCACTCCAGATTGCTAAACCGCCGGGAAATGGAGTAAGGGGCGAAGTTCGGCGCGCCGCGCCTAGGAAGGGCATGGACCCACTCGATGCGCTCGCGACCGACTTGCGCGAGCGATTGCTGGCGGTCGCCGATGACGATGGCGACCTTCCCGGCCGAATCCGCGCGCTGGTGGATCGGGAGGCCGGCGTGCTCAGTGAGGATCGGCGCGCGGATCTCGTGGCGCGGATCGCCGAGCGCGCGTTCGGGCTCGGGCCGCTCGAGCCGTTGCTCGCCGACCCCGCGGTGGACGAGATCATGGTCAGCGGGGCGGCGCCGGTGTGGATCGAGCGGGCCGGTCGCCTCGAACAGACCGGGGTGCGCTTCGAGGACGAGGCGTCGCTGCGCGACGCGATCGAGCGGATCCTGGCGCCGCTCGGCCGGCGCGCGGACGAGGCGGAGCCATTGTGCGACGCGCGGCTGCCCGATGGCTCGCGGGTGAACGTCGTTCTTCCTCCGCTCGCCTTGGATGGCCCCGCGCTGACGATCCGCCGCTTTCGCCGCGCCGGCTTCTCGCCCGACGACTTGGTTGCCAACGGCACGCTCACCCGTCCGCTGCTCGACTTCCTCGCGCGCGCCGTACGGGCGCGCGCGACCATCCTCGTCTGCGGGGGTACCGGCTCTGGCAAGACGACGTCTCTGAATGCGTTGTCGAGCTTCGTCAGGGAGGAGGAGCGGATCGTGACGATCGAGGACGCCGCCGAGTTGCGGCTGCGGCAGCCGCACGTCGTCCGGCTCGAGGCGCGCCCGCCGAACCTCGAGGGCCGCGGCGAGGTGACGATCCGGCGACTGGTCCGCAACGCGCTGCGGATGCGGCCGGACCGGATCATCGTCGGCGAGGTCCGCGGCGCCGAGGCGCTGGACATGCTGACGGCCTTGTCGACCGGCCACGACGGCTCGCTCTGCACCGTCCACGCCGGCTCGCCGGCCGAGGCCCTGCGGCGGATCGAGGTCCTCGCCCTGATGTCGGACCTCGGGTTGCCGCACGCCGCGATCCGCGAGCAGGTCGCCGATGCGTTCGACCTCGTCGTCTGCCAGGCCCGGACCGCCGACGGCGCCCGCCGTGTGGTCGCGGTGTCGGAGGTGGTCCGCGTAGCCGCCGGGCCGGCCGCGCGCGAGCTGTACGCGTGGCGCGACGGCGCGCCGCGCTGGCGAGCCGCGATCACCGACGGCCTGGCCGCACGGCTGGAGGCCGCAGCGTGACCGCGCCGCGCGGCCGCGCGAACATAAAGGGCCAGACCCTTTATGTAGGGGCGGCCGGCTGATGGCGCTCGCGCTCGCGTTCGCCGCGGCTGTCGCGGGTGTCGTCGGGGCGTGGGAGATGCTCGCCGCCGTCGAACGAACGCGGGTCGCCGCGCTTGCCGCTCGGCTCGTCGCGCCGGTCGTCCGCGCCGGCCGCGAGGGCGTCTCGCCGACGAGCGCCGAGCGGCGGCGGCTCGCCGTGCTCGCGGCGGCGGTGCTGGCTGCGGCCGGTTGGCTCGTCGGCGGCGTGACGGCCGCGCTGCTCGCCGGTGTCGCTGGACCCGCGATCGCGGCCGCGCTCGTGCGCGCCCGCCGCCGCCGTTTCCGGCATGCGCTCGCGGCGTCCGCGCCAGCCGTCGCGCGCGCGCTCGCCGATGCGCTTTCCGCCGGCCACTCGGTCCGCGGTGCGCTTGACGTCGTCGATGCCCCCGGCGCTGCCGGCCACGAGTTGCGCGCCGCCGCCCGGGCGATCCGGCTCGGTGCGCGCACCGACACGGCGCTCGAGCGCCTGCGCGGCCGCGCCGCGTCACCGGCCTGGGACGCGATCGTCGCCGGCATCCTCCTCCAGCGCGACGCCGGCGGTGACCTGCCGGCGCTGCTGCGCGACCTCGCCGCCGCACTGGAGGCCGCGTCGCGCCAGGACCGCGAGGCGGTCGCCGCCACCGCCCAGGCGCGCTTCACGGCGCGGCTGGTTCTCACCCTCCCGATCGGTGCCGCGCTGCTCGCCGAGCTCGCCCAGCCCGGGCTGCTCGCGAAGGCGCTCGGCAATCCGATCTCGGTCTGGCTGACCTTCCTCGCACTGCTGCTGCAGGTCGTCGCCCTGATCGCGGTCCGGCGCCTGACCCGCAACGTGCTCCGGTGAGCACGGTCCTCGCGATCGCCGCGTCGATCGCCGCCGCCGGCGGCCTTGTGGACCTCTGCTCCTTCAAGCGCCGGCGCGGCACGCTCACGGCGCTCGTCGCGCGGCTCGGCGCGAGCCTCAGCGTGCACGCCGCGAGCGGGCTGGCGGCCCGGGTCGCCGCTGCCGGGCTCGACCGGCCGGTAGCGGAGATCGTCGCGCTGCAGGCGGGTCTTGCCGTCGTCGCGGGGCTCGTGTCGCTCCCGCTCGTGATGGCGGCTCCCGGCCGGCTCGGCATCGTCATCGCCCTAGCTGCTCCCGCGGCGGGCTATCTGTGGCCGGAAGCGTCGCTCCGCCATCGAGCGAGGCAGCGCAAGCAGGCGATCGAGGCCGAGCTGCCCGACGTGCTCGATCTGCTCCGGGTCGCGATCGCCGCCGGGCTCGCGCCGCGGCGGGCGCTCGCCGAGGTCGGCCGGCGACACCCCGGCGTCCTCGCGGCCGAGCTGCGACGAGCGGCAGCCCGCGGCGCACTCGGCGAGCCGGCCGAGCACACGCTCGACCAGCTCGAGGCCCGCTGTCCCGCCACGGGCATCCCGCCGCTCACCGCCGCACTGCGTCGCGCCGAGCGACACGGCGCCCCACTCGGCACCACCCTGAGAGCGCAGGCCGCCGAGGCACGGTCGCTTCGCGCCGCCCATCGCAGCGAGCTGGCCGCCCGCGCCGCCCCGAAGATCCAGCTCGTCGTCGCGCTCCTGCTCGTCCCCGCCGTGCTCTTGCTGGTCGCCGCCGCGTTGCTCCCGGCGCTGCTCGGCGGGTGAACGACGTCCGCCGTCGAATTCCTCCCACACCGCCCCACGGCCGCCTCGCACAGCGCAACGACGCGTGCAGATCGCCGTGATGACGCGGAGCCTGCAAAACGCGCCAGCATCCTCTCACGAAGAAATCCCTGGAAATAGGCCACTTCTCAGTCCGCGAGCGGACGAGGTGGGACGGAATGCGGGTTCGATGTTGCAGAGTGGGACGTTGTGGGGTACTTTGCCTCTTGCGAAGCCGTTCCGGGGTGGCGGGGCTCCTCCCACTCCGCCACCCCGGATCGACTGATCTCCCTCTAGCTCATGCGCCTTGGCCTTCACCGGCACCTTCGATCACACCCTCGACGCCAAGAACCGGCTGACGATCCCGTCGAAGTTCCGCGGCGAGCTCAGCAAGGGCGTCTACTTCTCGCGCGCCATGCCGAACTGCATCTCGCTGTATCCGTCGGCGACGTACACGGAGATGGCGGACGCGGCGCTGGCGCAGATCCGCAATCCGCTGAGCCAGCAGGGGCGCGAGCTGCGGCGGGTGCTGTACGGGAACGCCTTGGAGACCGAGCTGGATTCGGCCGGCCGCGTGATGCTGACGCCGAAGTTCCTCGAGCACGCCGGGATCGGCCGCGAGGTCGTCATCACCGGCGTCGGCGACTGCCTCGAGCTCTGGGACCGCTCGACCTGGGAGGCCTACGAAACCGACCTCACGGCGCGTGCGCCTGACCTCACCGAGTCTCTTGGCCATCCTTCTTGACATGCCCCAGACGCACGTCCCGGTCCTGGCCGGCGAGCTCATCGAGGCGCTGGACCCGCGACCGGGCCAGATCGCCGTCGATTGCACGCTCGGCGGCGCCGGGCATGCGCGGCTGGTCGCCGAGCGGCTCGGGCCGACCGGCACGCTGATCGCGATCGACCGCGACCCGACCGCGGCTGCCGCGTTCGCCGAGCTGGCGCACGAGATCGCGTGCGACACGCGCTTCATCCGCGCCGACTTCGTGCACGGGCTCCAGCAGCTCATCGAGGAAGGCGTACGCGCGGACCTCGCGTACATGGACCTGGGCATGAGCTCGATGCAGGTCGACAACCGCGAGCGCGGCTTCGCATACGCGTACGACGCGCCGCTCGACATGCGGATGGACCCCGATCAGGACCTGACCGCGCACGAGATCGTCAACACGTGGGACCGCCGCCGGCTCGCGCGGATGATCCGCGAGTACGGCGAGGAGCGGTTCGCGGACCGGATCGCGGGCGAGATCGTCCGCCGTCGCGGCCGCGCCGAGCTGTCGACGACCTTCGAGCTCAACGACGCGATCGCGGCCGCCGTCCCGGCGCCCGCGCGGTTCGCCGGCGGCCATCCGGCCAAGCGGACGTTCCAGGCGATCCGGATCGCCGTCAACGGCGAGCTCGCCCAGCTCGACGAGGCGCTCCCGCTCTCGTGGGGCGTGCTGAAGGTCGGGGGCCGGCTGGCGGCGCTGTCCTTCCACTCGCTCGAGGACCGGCGCGTGAAGCGGTTCCTCGCCGAGAAGGCCCGCGGCTGCGTCTGCCCGCCCGACCTTCCCGTCTGCGTCTGCGGCAACACGCCGGAGGCGGAGCTCGTCCATCGCCGCTCGGTCGTTCCGACGCCGGGCGAGGTGGCGGCCAACCCGCGATCGAAGTCGGCCCGCCTGCGGGCTGCCCGCAAGCTCAGGGAGGAGCGCTAGACATGCCCGAGCACGCGACCGTAACCCGGCCGCGGACCGCCCCGGTCCACCCGCGCCGGATCTCCGGCCCGGTCCGGAGGCCGCTGCCCGCCGGCCCGTCGGTCCCGCGCGGCCGCACCGGCGCGTTCGAGCGCCTGAGCCGGATCCCGGACCACTACGTCGTCGACCGGCTCCTGCGCAGCCGGCTCTGCATCTGGGTGATCGGGATCATGCTCGGCGGGATCGTCGCGATGCAGGTCTCCTCGCTCAAGCTGAACGCGGGGATCTCGCGCGCGGTCCAGACCCAGAAGACGCTCGAGCTCCAGAACGCGACCCTGCGCGACGCGAACGCTCAGGCGATCTCCGGCGAGCGCCTGCGCGAGGAGGCGGTCAAGCTGTCGCTGATCGACCCGCGCGCGGGCCAGACGCGCTTCCTCACCGCGCATCCGGCGACCGATCCGCGGCGCGCCGCACGGCGGATGAAGCCGCCGAGCGAGCGCGCGATCGCGATCATGGGCGCCGGCGGGATCGACCCGACCGCGACGCCGGCCGTGGACGCGACCGCCCCGGTCGTCACGCCCGTCGCGACGCCGGTCGCGACCGTGGCCACCCCCGTCGCCACCGTGCCCCCGGTGACGACCGCGCCTGTCGTTCCCGCCGGCCAGGGCTGACGTGCCGCTCGTCCAGCGGCGCATCGGGCTGCTCTTCGCCGGCTTCCTCGTCCTGCTGGCGATCGCGGCCATCAAGGCCTCGTGGCTCGGCGTGATCCGCTCCGGTGACCTCAAGCGCGCGGCGGTCACCCAGCAGGAGGCCGACATTCCGATTCCGGCTCGGCGCGGAGCGATCACCGACACCAACGGGATCGACCTCGCCGTCTCCCAGCCGGCGGTCGACATCGCCGCCACCACGTACCTGATCGAGGACGCGACGAAGGCCGCCGCGAAGCTCGCGCCGCTGCTCGGCGTGCCGGAGGACGAGCTGTTGCGCAAGCTGGCCAAGCCGAGTGGCTTTGTCTACCTCGTCCGCGGCCTCCCGGCCCAGAAGGCGGCCAAGGTCGAGAAGCTCAACCTGCCGGGCCTGGAGTTCATCCCGCGCTACCGGCGCGACTACCCGCGCGACTGGATGGCGTCGCAGCTGCTCGGCAGCGTCGGCACCGACGGCCAGGGCCTCGGCGGGCTCGAGTACTTCGTCGAGCGCCGCCTGCGCGGCAGCGACGGCGAGCGCCGGATGGTCAAGGACGCGATGGGCAATCCGATCGAGATGCGCGACACGACCCCGGTCGAGCCCGGCGCCGACGTCCGGCTCACGCTCGACGCGAACCTCCAGGATCAGGCCGAGGAGGTGCTCAACGAGGTCGGCCGGGTCTGGCAGCCGAAGGGCGCCACCGCGATCGTGATGAGCCCTGAGACCGGCGCGATCCTCGCGCTGGCCAACTGGCCGCGGGTGAATGCGAACGCGCTCGACGAGTCGCCCGACTACGCGCGCCAGAACCGCGCCGTCGTGGCCACCTACGAGCCCGGCTCGACGTTCAAGGCGTTCACCGTCGCCGCCGCGCTCGAGGACGACAAGGTCGAGCCCGACACGAAGTTCAACATCCCGCCCGTGCTCGCCGTCGCCGACCGCCAGCTCCACGACGCCGAGGACCACGGCTGGGAGACGCGCACCACGAGCGAGATCCTCAAGTACTCGTCGAACATCGGCGCGGTGCTGATCGCGCGCAAGGTCGGGACGCGCCCGTTCGACGCCTGGATCCACCGGTGGGGGTTCGGCAAGCCGACCGGCGTCGACCTGCCCGGCGAGGAGCAGGGCATCGTGCTCCCGCTCGAGCAGTACTCGGGGGCGACCATGGGCAACCTGCCGATCGGCCAGGGCATCGCCGTCACGCCGATCCAGATGGCGGCCGCCTACGCGGCGATCGCGAACGGCGGCGTCCTGCGCCCGCCGCACATCGTCGCCTCGGTCGGCGGGCGCGCGACGAAGAAGCCCGCCGGCAGGCGCGTGATCTCCGAAGCGACCGCCGCCTCCGTGCGCAAGATGCTCGAGGGCGTGCTCGGGCCGGGCGGTACGGCCTCCGGCGCCGACATCCCCGGCTATGACCTGGCGGGCAAGACCGGCACGGCCGAGAAGGCGATCGACGGCGGGTACTCCAAGGACAAGTACGTCGCGTCGTTCGTCGGCTTCGCTCCGGCCAAGCACCCGAAACTGCTGGTCACGGTGATGGTCGACGAGCCCAAGGGCGACATCTACGGCGGCCAGGTCGCCGCCCCGGCGTGGCGGAAGATCGTCAACTTCGCACTGGGTTACCTGAAGATCGGGCCCAACTAAGCTCTGCGGGTGGCCGTCGAGACTGAGAACCTCAACCAATCGATCCCTTTCGAGGACGTCGACCTGCTGGGGCTGGATCCCGCCCTGCAGGAGGCGTTGGAGCGTGAGGGCGCGGGCTGGGCGTTCGACCGCGTGCGCGAAGCAGGGCTCGTCGCCGGTTCGGCCGCGGCGCAGGCGCATGGCCGGCGCGCCGAGCGCAACGAGCCGCGGCTGATCACCCACGACCGCTTCGGCCACCGCGTCGATCAGGTCGAGCTGGACCCGTCCTGGCACTGGCTGCTCGACGGCGCGGTGTCGCGCGGGATTCATGCCCTGCCGTGGGCCGACCCGCGTCCGGGCGCGCACGTCGCAAGGGCGGCGCTCGAGTTCTTGTGGACGCACGCCAACTCCGGCGTGATGTGCCCGATCTCGATGACGTACTCGGCGGTGCCGGCATTGCGGGTGGACCCGGAGATCGCCGGTGAGTGGGAGCCGCGGCTGATCGCCGGCGCGCTGTGCGGGATGGCGATGACCGAGAAGCAGGGCGGGTCGGACGTGCGCGCGAACACGACCCGCGCCGAGCCCGTCGGCGACGGCTGGTTCGAGCTCCACGGCCACAAGTGGTTCTGCTCCTATCCGCCCTGCGACATCTTCCTCGTGCTCGCACAGGCGCCCGCGGGACTCTCCTGCTTCGTGCTCGAGCGCGGCGCGGGGATGGAGTTCCAGCGGCTCAAGGACAAGCTCGGCACGCGCTCGCTGCCGTCGTCGGAGGTCGAGTTCCACGGCGCCGCCGCCCGGCTGCTCGGCGACGAGGGCCGCGGCGTGGCGACGATCATCGAGATGGTCACGCACACCCGGCTGGACTGCGTGATCGGCAGCGCGGCCGGCATGCGCCGCGGCGTCGCGGAGGCGATCTGGCACGCCCGTCATCGCTCCGCCTTCGGCGCCCGCCTGATCGAGCAGCCGGCGATGATCAACGTGCTCGCCGATCTGGCGCTGGAATCCGAGGCCGCCACCGCGACCGCGCTGCGGCTCGCGCGCGCCTACGACGAGGCGGACGGGGCGCTCCGCCGCTTCGCGACCGCGATCGCGAAGTACTGGGTCTGCAAGCGGGCCACGCCGCACGCGGTCGAGGCGCTCGAGTGCCTGGGCGGCAACGGCTACGTCGAGGAGTCTCCGATGCCGCGGCTGCTGCGCGACGCGCCCCTGAACGGCATCTGGGAGGGCTCCGGCAACGTGATCGCGCTCGACGTCCTGCGGGCGCTGGCGCGCGAGCCGGACGGATTGGTGGCCTTCATCGCCGAGTGCGAGCTG
Source organism: uncultured Solirubrobacteraceae bacterium (assembly GCA_963768375.1). Classification (GTDB taxonomy): domain Bacteria; phylum Actinomycetota; class Thermoleophilia; order Solirubrobacterales; family Solirubrobacteraceae; genus Solirubrobacter. The sequence continues at coordinate 474,835 of CAVYHO010000009.1, read as the reverse complement.
GCCCGCGGCGGGAACGCGTACCTCGATGCCGCGTTGGACTCGCTCCCGTCGTCGATCGATCCGTGGAGCGCGCGACGCGCGGTCGAGGACCTGGCGGTGGCGTTCCAGGCGTCGCTGCTCGTGCGGCACGCGCCGCCGTTCGTGGCCGACGGGTTCTGCGCCGCGCGGCTCGGCGGCGGCGGCCGCGTCTATGGCACGCTGCCGGCCGGCGTGGACGGGGCGGCGATCGTCGCCCGCGCGTTACACGTCGACTGAATAGGTGCTCAGCACGCGCCGGAAGCCGAGCGCTTCGTAGAGCCGCGCGGCGCTGTTGCCCTCGGTGACGGCGAGCCCGAGCGCCGCGTGCGAGCGTGCCAGCGCTCGCTCCACCAGGGCGCGGCCGGTCCCGGGGTAGCTCGGATCGCGGAACAGCTCCATCACCCACGGACCCTCAAACGGGGGGTCCGGGTCGGCGAGATCGGCGATCACGATCCCGCCGATCACCGTGTCGTCCGCGATCGCCAGCCCGCTACTGTCCAGCAGCGGGCCGTACTTCCCGGCCAGCAGGGCGCTGAACCACGCGTCGCTGTCCTCGGCGGCGATCACCGCGTAGTCCGGATGTTCTGGCGGGTGCGCGGCCAAGTAGGCGGGCACGATCTCGGTCGCCGGACGGTCGAGCGGGGTGAGCGTGATCCCGTCCGGCACGTTCGGCTCCCCGCGCGCGAGCAGATCGTGCGAGTACACATGGGCGTGCCGGACCGGCTTGCCGCCGGCCTCGATCAGCGCGCGGCCGAGCTCGACGGGTCCGGCCACGCGGAAGCCCTTGAGCTGGCCGAGGATCGGCGCCAGCGCGCGCTCCACGCGCACTTCGAGCTCGAGCAGATCGGCGACGCGGCGGCCGTCGCGCTCGACGTCGCTGAACGTGGCGATCACGGTGCCGTCAGCGTCGGTGAGCGTGCGGCGTTCGGGCATGCGCTGCATTCTCGCCGCCGGGCGCATTCGTAGACTCCTGGCCGCATGACGCTCCGCGAGTTGCTCGGGGACGGACCCGACGTGGTCGTCACGGGCCTGACGTTCGACAACCGGCTCGTCGGTCCCGGCTCCCTGTTCTTCTGCGTGCCCGGCTTCACTCGGGACGGGCACGACTTCGCACCCGACGCCGTCGCGCGCGGGGCGGCCGCGCTGGTCGTCCAGCGGCCTTTGGGCCTCGGCGTGCCCGAGGTCGTCGTGGCCGACGTGCGGGCGGCGATGGCGCACGCCGCGGCGCAGTTCTACGGCGACCCGACCGCCACGCTGCGCGTGGCCGGGATCACCGGGACCAACGGCAAGACGACGACGGCGTTCCTCCTCCGCGCGCTGCTGGAGGGCGCGGGCCTCTCGTGTGGATTGCTCGGGACGGTCAAGTCGGTCGTCGGCGGCGAGGAACGGGCGGTCGTGCGGACGACGCCGGAGGCGATCGACCTCCAGCGCACGTTCCGGGAAATGCTCGACAGCGGCGACGTGGCGTGCGCGATGGAGATCTCCTCGCATGCGCTCGAGCTCCGCCGGGCGGACGGGATCCACGTCGCCGCGGCGGTGTTCAACAACCTCACGCAGGACCATCTCGACTTCCATCCGACGATGGAGGACTACTTCGCCGCCAAGCGGCTGCTGTTCGCCTCCGAGCTGACGGACGTGCGGATCGCGAACGCCGACGACGCGTACGGCCGGCGGCTGATCGACGAGTTCTCGCCGCTCACGTTCGCGATCGAGCGCGAGGCCGACTACCGCGCGGTCAACGTGCGCACGGACGGCACCGGGAGCGACTTCGTGGTCGTCAGCCCGGACGGCGATTTTCCCGCGCGGGTGCCGCTGCCGGGCCGTTTCAATGTGCTGAACGCGCTGGCCGCGTGGTCGGCGGCGCGGGCGCTGGGTGCGCCGGCTTCCGGCCTGGCGGCGTCATTGCGGGTTGCGGCCACGGCGCCGGGCCGCTTCCAGCCGGTCGAGGCCGGCCAGCCGTTCGACGTGATCGTCGACTACGCGCACAAGCCGGATGCTCTGGAACAGGTCCTGCTGGCGGCGCGCGACATGGCGCGGGGGCGGCTGATCGTGGTCGTCGGCGCCGGCGGGGACCGCGACCGCGGCAAGCGCCCGATCATGGGCGAGATCGCGGCGCGGATCGCCGACGTCGCGCTGATCACGTCCGACAACCCTCGCTCGGAGGCGCCGGAGGCGATCATCGACGAGATCATGGCCGGGATCGGAGCGTCGCCGCACGCCGAGGTTGAGCGCGATGCCGACCGGCGGGCCACGATCTTCCACGCGATCGAACTGGCCCAGGAAGGTGACGTGGTCGTGATCGCCGGCAAGGGGCACGAGCAAGGGCAGGAGTTCGAGGGCGGGCGCAAGGAGCCGTTCGACGACTCCGCGGTGGCGCGCGAGGCGATCGCGGCGGTCCTCACGCCGTGATCTCGTGGAACGCAGAGCGCGTCGCGTCCGCCACTGGCGCGTCGCTCGTTGCCGCCAATGACGGTGGGCCGGTGCGCGCGGTCGTCGATACGCGCGCGATCGATGAGGGGGATCTCTTCGTCGGGCTGGTTGGCGAGCACGTCGACGGCGGCCGATTTGCCGCCGACGCGCTGGCCGCGGGCGCGTGGGGCGTGCTGGTGTCGCCGGAGCATGCGTCCGGGCTCTCCGGGGGCGCGGTGCTCGCCGCCGCCGATCCGCTCTGGGCCTTGCAGCGGCTGGCGCGCGAGTGGCGGCGGGAGTTGGACCCGGCCGTGATCGGGGTGACCGGGTCCGTCGGCAAGACGTCGACGAAGCAGCTGATCGCGGCGCTGATCACGCCGCACCGTCGCGTGGCCGCGAACCCGGCGAACTTCAACACCGAGATCGGGCTCCCGCTGGCCGTGCTCGCCGCGCCCGAGGGCACCGAGGTGCTGGTGCTCGAGATGGGCATGCGCGGATTCGGCCAGATCGACGAGCTGGCGCGGATCGCGGAGCCCGACGTGGGCGTGATCACGAACATCGGGCCGGTGCATGTGGAGCTGGTCGGCTCGCTGGAGGGCGTCGCGCGGGCGAAGGCCGAGCTGCTGGCGCACGTGCCGGTGGGGATCATCCCCGACGGCGTGCCGGCGCTCGAGCCGTACCTGCGGCCCTCGCTCGATGTAATCCGGATCGGTGCCGACGTCTTCCTCGAGAACTTCGATCCGCCGCGGGTGAGCGTGCTCTCGCGTGAGCTTCGGGTCGAGCTCGAAGTTCCGTTCACCTCCCGTCACCAGCTCGTGAACCTGCTCTCGGCGGTGGCCGCGGCACAGGCGGTCGGCGTGGAGCCGTCGGGCCGCGTCGACGTGTCGTTCGGGGCGTTGCGCGGCGAGCACGTGGCGCTGCCGTCGGGCGCCGTCGTCATCAACGACTGCTACAACGCCAATCCGCTGTCCATGCGCGCCGCGCTCGACGATCTCGCCACGCAGGCGCCCGAGGGGCGGCGTGTCGCCGTGCTCGGGGACATGCTGGAGCTCGGTCCCGAGGAGATCGTCGCCCATCGGGAGCTCGGCGAGTACGCCGCGTCAACGGGCGTTGACGTGCTGATCGCCGTCGGGCCGCTCGCCCGGTCGACCGCCGAGGCGTTCAGCGGCGAGACGCACGTCGTTGCCGATGCGGCGGAGGCGGCGTCGCTGGCTCAGCGGTTGGTGGCGCCGGGCGACGTGGTGCTGGTGAAGGCGTCCCGCGGGATCGGGCTGGAGACGGTCGCGGAGGCGCTGGCCCGTGGGTGAAGTCCTGATCGCGGGCACCGCCTCGCTGCTCATCTGCATCTTCCTGTCGCCGAAATTCATTTCGTTCCTGCGCGAGCGCGAGTTCGGCCAGAACATCCGCGAGGAGGGGCCCGAGGGGCACCACTCCAAGGCCGGCACGCCGACGATGGGCGGGATCATCATCTTCACCGCGATCGCGGTCCCGTTCCTGCTGCTGACCGACATGGACTGGCGCGCGATCGGGGTCTTCGGCGTCGCGGTCGCGTGCGCGTTGCTGGGGTTCGCCGACGACTACACGAAGGTGATGAAGCGGCGCTCCCTGGGGCTGCGCGGGCGCACGAAGCTGATCGTGACGATGCTGATCGCGGTCGGGCTGTGGCTGGTCGCCACCCGGCTCGCCGACCTGCCGGACACGCTGAACCTGTGGGTGATCGATGCGACCGTGAACCTCGGCTACCTGTACCCGGTGTTCATCTACCTGGTGGTGGCGGGGACGACGTCGGCCGTGAACCTGACCGACGGCCTGGACGGGCTGGCGGCGGGGTGCGCCGCGATCGTCCTGCTCGCCTACATCGCGATCACGTTCACGAACGGCCAGTTCGGGCTCGTGCTGGTGGCCGGCTGCCTGGTCGGCGCCTGTGTCGGCTTTCTGTGGTTCAACTCGTTTCCGGCGTCGATCTTCATGGGGGACACCGGGTCGCTGGGGCTGGGCGGCGCGATCGCGGCGATGGCCGTGATGACCAAGACCGAGGTGCTGCTGATCATCCTCGGCGGGATCTTCGTGATCGAGGCGCTGTCCGTGCTGATCCAGGTCTTCTCGTTCCAGACCTTCCGCAAGCGCGTGTTCCTGATGGCTCCGATCCATCACCACTTCGAGCTCCAGGCCTGGTCGGAGACGAAGATCATCCTGCGCTTCTGGATCGTCGCCGCGGTGTGCGCCGCGATCGGCTTCACGCTTTACCAGCAGTCACTCACGTAGTCGCAACAAAACTGCAACAAAAGTGCGCATTTCCGGCACTTTCGCGGTTGGCGCTGATTGGGTTCGTTCCTCGATGACCCCCCACGAGGAGATCCCATGGACCTCGACCAGATGCGCGAGATCGTCGCGTCGATCCCGCCCGGTTCCTGGATGAGCTACGGCGACGTGGCTTCCGCGTCCGGAGGCACGGACGTTCACGCCCGCACGCTCAACCAGCGCTTCATCCGCGAGTCGCTCGAGGGCGCCCACCGCGTCCTGAAGTCCGACGGCACGATCGGCGGCACCGCGCTCGGCGACCCCGCCGAGGTCCGGCGCCGGCTCGAGGCCGAGGGCCTGGAGTTCGACGGCGGTCGCGCCACTCCGTCGCGCCGCCTGCGCCCGCCCGCGGCCGAGCCCGCCGCGGCATGACCCGCGGCCGCTCGATGCGACGCCGGCTCTGCCAGGCCGTGATCGCGGTCGGGCTCGCGGCCGGGCCGACCGCGGCGTGGCCGTCCGCCGCGACCGCGGGTGGGCCGTTCAACGTCGTCGCACCCAGCATTTCCGGCGTACCGATCGAAGGCCGGACGCTGGTGGGTGAGCGTGGCGAATGGCTCGGCAAGATCATCGCGTTCTCCCGGAACTGGCAGCGTCTCGAGTCCGGCCTTTGGTCCGACATCCCGCGCGCCTACAACCCGACGTACACGCTCAGCGCCGCCGACGTGGGCCACCGGGTGCGGCTGCGTGTCTTGGCGGTGGGCATCGGCTCGACGACCACCGCGGTTTCCCAGCCGACGATCAACATCCGGCGCCTCGGCGTGCTGATCCCGACCGAGCCGGTTCCGACGTACACGCCGACGCCGACGCCCACCGCAACGGCGACGCCGACGCCGACGGCCACTCCGGCGCCGACGGTTTCGCCGGCGCCGACGGTCGTGCCGCCGGTCTCGCTTCCCGGACCGCTGGCGCCGCCATTGATCGCGTTCCCCCAGGCTGCCTTCCGCGGCGGGCTGCCGGCGGTCACCGTGCGGTGGGGCGGGCGTCCGGCGATCTCCGGCTCCGTCGTCCGTCCCGACGGTCGTCCGGTGCCGGGCGCGCGGCTGTGGGTCACGAGCCGGCTCGAGATGCTCGGCGCCGCTCCTGAGACGCTCGGCTGGGTGAGGGCGAACCTCCGTGGCCGTTTCCATTACACGCCGCCGGCTGGGCCATCGCGCGCCGTGACGTTCGCGTTCGCCGACTCGGCCGCCGTCCGGACCGCGTCAGTCGCGATCCGGGTCGTCCCCCGCATCACGCTCCGGTTCACGCGCGCCGGATCGATCAGCGGCCGTGTCGCGGGAGCGCCGCCCGGGGCCCGTCCGGTCGTCGAGCTGCAGTCGCCCGTCGGCCCGAAGTGGCAGACGTTCTCGACCACGCGTCTGTCCGCGCTCGACGGGACGTTCGCCGCCCGCCCGCGCACGTCGGCGCGTCGCGTCCGGGCCCTGATCCGCGCCGGCGCCTCGTGGCCGTTTGAGACCGGCACGTCCGCGGCCGTGAGGCGCGGGCGTTGAGCGCGGCCCGCTTGAATGAGGGCCGTGATCGCGCGCCCGCCGCTCCCGCCCGGCCCGTTTCTCGTCGTCGGCCTCGCCCGCTCGGGCGTGGCCGCGGCGGAGGCGCTGGCGTCGCGCGGCGAGCGGGTGGTCGGGACGGACGCGCGGGTGATCGACGCCGAGGTCAAGCAGCGGCTGATGGCGGCGGGCGTGGAGGTGCGCGACGGCGAGGAGGGGGCGGACCTGCTCGCCGGCATCGCGATCGTGGTCAAGAGCCCGGGCGTCCCGCGCGAGGCGCCGGTGGTGCACACGGCGCTCACCGCGGGACTGCGCGTGATCGGCGAGCTGGAGCTCGGCTGGCGGCTGCTCGATCACGAGTTCGTCGCGCTCACCGGTTCGAACGGCAAGACGACCACGGTCGAGCTGATCGGCGACGTCCACCGCACGGCCGGGCTGCCGGTTGTGGTGGCCGGCAACGTCGGCACGCCGCTGGCGTCTCTGCCCGGGACGCTGGAGCCGGGCGCGGTGATCGTCTGCGAGGCGTCCTCGTTCCAACTCGAGGACACCGAGGCGTTCGCGCCCGAAGCCGCGGTGCTGCTCAACCTCGCCGAGGACCACCTGGACCGCCACGGCACGTTCGAGGCCTACCGAGAGGCCAAGCTGGAGATCTTCGCCCACCAGCCGCCGGGCGCGCTGGCAGTCGTCCCGGCCGCGCTGCCGCTCGGTGACGCGGGCGGGGCCGCGACACGCGTGACGTTCGGGGGCGTCGCGGCCGACCTCGTCCACCGCGACGGTACGTTGCTCTGGCACGGCGAACCGCTGATGGCCGCCGCCGAGATCCGCCTGCGCGGCGCGCACAACCGCGAGAACGCGATGGCAGCCGCGGCCGTCTGCCTCGCCCGCGGCGTGGAGCGCGCCGCCGTCCGCGAGGCGCTCGCGACGTTCGCCGGCGTCCCGCACCGGCTCGAGGAGGTCGGCACGGTCGAGGGCGTCACGTACGTCAACGACTCCAAGGCCACCAACGTCGCATCGGCCGAAGTCGGGATCCGCTCGTTCGCCAGCGGGGTGCACCTGATCGCCGGCGGCCGCGGCAAGGGCTCGGACTACTCGCCGCTGGCGGCGCCGGTCCAGGCCCACTGCGCCGGCGTGTACCTGATCGGCGAGACCGCGGCCGCGTTGCACGAGGCGCTGCTCACCACCGGCGTCCCCCTGCACGACTGCACCGACCTCGAGCGGGCCGTCGCCGAGGCACGCCAGAATGCCGAGCCCGGCGACGTCGTGCTGCTCTCACCCGGCTGCGCTTCGTACGACCAGTACCGCTCCTACGAGGAGCGCGGCGACCACTTCCGGGCCCTCGTGAGCCGCCTCACATAAACGCCTGAAGGCGTCCGGGCCGTCGTGTCGAATGGCGGTCCGATGGGCAGATCTCAGCAGCCGCTCGAGCATCGCCTGCTGCTGACCGCGACGTTCTGCCTGTTGGCGGGAGGCGCCGTGATGGTCTACTCGGCCTCGTCGGCTCGGACGCTGCTCCAGGGCCAGGGCGACGGGACCGCGTACCTGATCAAGTACGTCTCCTACGGCGCCATCGGGCTGGTTGCGATGTACGTCATCTCGCGGCTCAAGCTCGAGTACGTCAAGCGATTCACGGCCGCGCTGCTGATCGCCGCGTTCGTGATGCTCGTGCTGGTCAAGATCCCCGGCATCGGGGTCAAGGTCAACGGCGCCCGCCGCTGGCTCGGCGCCGGCCCGCTCCAGTTCCAGCCGAGCGAGATCATGAAACTCGCGCTCGTCCTGCACACGGCGGCAGTGATTGCCGCACGACCGAAGATCGCGCGCTCGCTCCGGACCGTCGCCGGCCCGGTGATCGGCGTCGGCTTCGCGGCTGTCGTGCTGATCGCGCTCCAGCCCGATCTCGGCACCTGCCTCGTCATTTGCGCGACGCTCGCCGCGATGCTGATCGCCGCCGGGCTGCCGATCCGCCAGCTCGGCCTGGTCGCCGGGGTGGGGGCGTTCATGGTCGCGCTGTTCGCGATCTTCGAGCCCTATCGCCGCGCGCGGCTGACCTCGTTCCTGGACCCGTGGGATCACGCGTCCGGCGCCGGCTTCCAAGCCGTCCAGGGCCAGATCGCGATCGGCTCCGGCGGCCTGTTCGGGCACGGCCTCGGCGCTTCCATCCAGAAGATCTTCTACGTTCCCGAGGCCCACACCGACTTCATCCTGGCCGTCATCGGGGAGGAGCTCGGCCTGGCGGGGATCCTCGGGCTGCTGTCGCTCTACGGCATCATCGGGTACGCCGGGCTGAGGACCGCCCGCAACGCCAAGGGCGCCTACGCCAAGCTCCTCGCCGGCGGCCTCACCTCACTGATCCTGTGCCAAGCCCTCCTCAATGTCTACGCCGTGCTCGGCCTCGCGCCGCTGACCGGCGTCCCGCTCCCCTTCATCTCCAGCGGCTCGACGTCGCTGATCGTCCTGCTCGCCGCGATGGGCCTGCTGCTGAACGTCGCCTCGGGCGGCTCGGCGCACATCCGTGCCGTCCCGGAGCGCCGGCGTGAGCGACCCGCCGCGGATCGTGATCGCGGCCGGCGGGACGGCCGGGCACGTGGTGCCGGCGATCGCGGTCGCCGACGCGCTGCGAGCTGAAGGCGCCGAGGTCAGCTTCGTCGGCGGCGAGCGCGCCGAGGCCGAGCTGGTCCCGAAGGCCGGCTACGAGATCGACACGATCAACGTCGAAGGGATCAGTCGCACGAACCCGCTGAAGGCCGCGCGCGCCGTCGGCAAGGCGGCGGGGGCGGTCCAGGCCGCCCGCCGCATCCTCAAGCGGCGGCGGGCGGACGCCGTGCTCGGCGGCGGCGGCTACGTCGCCGGCCCGGTCGGCCTCGCGGCGACGCTCATGAAGATCCCGCTCGTGCTCGCCGAGGCCGACAGCCACCTCGGACTCGCCAACCGCGCGCTGGCCTCCCGGGCGCGCCGGATCTGCCTCGCCTTCCCGCTCGAGGGCCGGGATGACCCGAAGTTTCTCGTGACCGGCCGCGCCGTCCCGCCCACCTACACCGACCGCGCCCATGCCCGCGCGCAGCTCGGCATCGGGCCGGACGAGACGTGCGTGCTGATCTTCGGCGGTTCACTCGGCGCGCGCACGATCAACACGGCAGCGCCCGAGGCGTTCAACGCCGCGCCGTATCGGATCGTCCACGTCGCCGGCACGCGCGATTTCGCGGAGCTCGAGCCGCCCGGGCCACACTACGTCCTGCTCGAATACCTCACGCCCTTCGGGATCGCGCTCGCCGCCGCGGACGCCGCCGTCGCCCGCGCCGGCGGCTCCGTCTTCGAGCTCGCCCAGTACGGTCTCCCGGCGGTCTTGATCCCCTACCCGCACGCTTCCGCCGACCATCAGAGCACGAACGCGCGCTGGATGGCCGAGCGCGGCGCGGCGCTCGTGCTGCCCGATGCGGAGCTCACGCCCGAACGCCTGCGAGCCGAGACCGACGCGATGCTGCGCGACCGGCAAGCGATGTCGACGGCCGCCACGGCGATCGCCAAGCCCGACGCCGCGCGCGACATCGCCGCCGAGGTGCTGGCCGCGGCTAAACGGAGCTGAGGATCGCGCGCTCTCGCACGACCTCGAGCGCGAGCGTCTTGTAGCCGGCGTCGTCGAACAGCACGACCATCGCCTCGTCGTCGTAGCGCTGCACGACGCCCTCGCCCCACTGCCCGTGGGCGACGCGCGCGCCGACCGGGAACGGGACGTCGGACGGCGGCGCGGCCACGCGCCCCGCCTCGCAGTTGTCGCAAGCCCCGCACGGCGGCTCGAATGGCTCGCCGAAGTACGACAGCAGGAACGCGCGCCGGCAGTCGTCGGTCTCCGCGTACGCGCGCATCATGTCCACGCGCGACCGGTCGAACGAGCGGCGCATCTCCTCCTGCTCGGCCGCCGCGCGCACGGCGTCGGCGGGCGGCGGCGCGTCCGAAGCCGCGACGACCTCGCCATCGGTGCGCACGACCACCGCGCCGGCCTCCTCAAGCCGCGCGACGGCGCTGGCCAGCTTCGTCTGGGACAGGTCGGTCTCTTCCTGCAGGTCGGCCGGGTCGACGGGCCCGCCCGCGCGACGGACGGCGTCGAGCACCTGGGCGAGCTCGTCGACCTCGAGGTGCCCGCCGGCGAAGAACCGCCGCAGGCCGACGTCCTCGGAGCGGTAGAAGAGGACGATCTCGGCCGGCTCGCCGTCGCGGCCGGCGCGGCCGACCTCCTGGTAGTAGGCGTCGAGCGACTCGGACACCTCGGAGTGGTAGACCCAGCGCACGTCGGCCTTGTCGATCCCCATACCGAACGCGGTGGTGGCGACGACGACGTCCAGGTCGCCGTCCATGAAGCGCTCCTGGACGTCGTCGCGCTCTCCGCTCTTCATCCCCGCGTGATACGACGCCGCCCGCACGGCGCGCCCGCACAGCGATGCCGCGAACTCCTCGGACTGGCGCCGAGTCGCGACGTAGACGATCCCCGGCGGCGGTGACTCGGCGATCCGCGTCTCGAGCGCGCGCTGCTTGCGCTCCGCGCCCTGCTCGCCGTGGAAGCGCTCGACCGAGAACCGGAGGTTGGGCCGGTCGAACCCGCGGATCAGCACCACCGGGTCGCGCAGGCCCAGCCGCTCGACGATCTCGTCGCGCACCGGGGGCGCGGCAGTCGCGGTCAGCGCGAGCACCGGCGGGCGCCCGAGTGCCACGATCGCGCTCCCCAGCCGCAGATACTCGGGCCGGAAGTCGTGGCCCCACTCGCTGACGCAGTGCGCCTCGTCGACCACGAACAGCGACACGTCCGCCACCGACAACTCGTCGAGCACCGACGCCTTCGCGAGCTGCTCCGGCGCCAGGAACAGGAACTCGAGCGCGTCCTCGGCCAGTTCCGCCAGCGCCTCGTCGCGCTCGGCCCGTGGCAGCGACGAGTTCAACTGCGCGGCGCCGCCCGCGGCGACTTCCCGGAGCGCTTCGACCTGGTCGCGCTGAAGCGCGATCAGCGGCGACACGACCACGGTGGCGCCGGGCGTCAGCAGCCCGGCGATCTGGTAGATCGCCGACTTGCCGGAGCCGGTGGACATGACGACCAGCGCGTCGCGCCCTCCCAGCGCCGCCTGGATTGCCTCCCGCTGCCCAGGCCGCAGCGCCTCGAAGCCGAACGCCTCGCGCGCTACCCGCTCGATCCTCTCGTCGTCGACCAGAACGCCTAGGGTGACAGCGATGGACCAACCCTGGTCAGGAAGGAAACTGCACTTCGTCGGGATCGGCGGAGCCGGGATGAGCGGCCTGGCGACGGTCGCCCACGCGCTTGGCGCCACGATCACTGGGTCGGACCGCTCCGGCGGCTGGCCGCGCTGGGCGCACGAGGCGACCGGCTACGAGCCCGCCGGCGACCACGCGGCGGAGAACGTCCCGGCGGGCGCGCAGGTCGTCTACAGCACCGCGATCAAGTCCGACAACCCCGAGCGCACGACCGGCGCGCCCGAACTGCACCGCGCCGACCTGCTCGGCGAGATCACGCGCCTGAAGCCGACCATCGCCGTCTCCGGCACCCACGGCAAGACGACCACGTCGAGCATGCTCGTGCACGCGCTGCGCGGCGCCGGGGCGGATCCGAGCTACCTGGTCGGCGGCGAGGTGCGCAGCACGGGGGCGAACGCCGGTTGGGGAACGGGGGAATGGCTCGTGGTCGAGGCCGACGAGTCCGACCGGTCGCTGCTGAAACTGACGTCAGAGATCGCCGTGGTGACGAACGCGGAGCTCGACCACCACACGACGTACTCGTCCCGGAGGGACGTCGAGGACACGTTCCGTGCCTTCCTCGGGCAGGCGCGGTCGGGAGTGGTGCCGCCGGAGCTGACCGGCCTGACGGCGAGCCCGGACGTGTTCGACGCCGACCCGAAGCTCACGCCGACCGGCTCGACGTTCGACTTCCACGGCGTCCCCGTGACGCTGACCGTCCCCGGCGCCCACAACGCCCGCAACGCCGCCGCCGCACTCACTGCCGTGAAGCTGGCCGGTGCCGACGTCGCCGCCGCGGCGAGGGCGCTCGAGACCTTCGAGGGCGCGGGCCGCCGCTTCGAGCCTGTCGGCACGACCGCCACCGGCGCGCGTGTCGTCGACGATTACGCGCACCACCCGACCGAGGTCGCGGCGACGATCGCCGCTGCCCGCACCCAGAATCCGCGCCGCGTCGTCGCGCTGTTCCAGCCGCACCTGTACAGCCGCACCCAGCGCGAGGCGATCGCGTTCGGGAAGGCACTGGCGCGAGCCGACCTCCCGGTGATCCTGGATATCTATCCCGCGCGCGAGGCGGCCGAGGACTACCCCGGCGTCACCGGCCTGCTCGTGGCGGAGGCCGCTGCCGACGCCGGCGACGGTAAGCGCGTCGCCTGGATGCGCGACCACGCCACCGCCGAACGGTTCCTGCGCACCGAACTGCGCGAGGGCGACCTGCTGCTGACGATGGGAGCGGGCGACGTCGACAGCGTGGGCCGCGCGCTGGTTAAGGGGTCTGACCCTCAGCCGCGAAACAGCAGGGAGTGGTGGCGATGATCCACAGCCGCGCGCTGCGCTACGGGCTCGCGCTCGCCGTGCTGGTCGCGATCAGCGTCGGCGGCTGGGTGTGGCTGCGCGACTCCAGCTTCGTCGCGGTCCGCGACGTGCAGGTCACCGGTATCACCGCCTCCGAGGGCGACCGCGTCCGCGCCGCGCTCGAGCAGTCGGCGCGGCAGATGACGACGCTCAACGTCCGCGAGGACATTCTCTACAGCGCGGTCCAGCCGTACTCGTCGGTCGCGAAGCTCAACGTCCAGAGCGACTTCCCGCACAAGCTCTCCATCCAGGTCGTCGAGCAGCAGCCGGTCGCGGCGCTGGCGGCCGACAGCAAGCGGCGGGTGCCGGTGACCGACGCCGGTGTGGTGCTGCGCGGCGTGACGGCCGGCCGCGACCTGCCCAGCGTCACGCTCGAGCATATTCCTGCAGGCCCGAAGATCACGGACACCAAACTGTTGCGTGCGCTCGCCGTCGCCGGCGCCGCCCCGCCCGCCCTACGGCGCAAGACCGAGGAGTTCGACTTCGACGGTCGCGGTGTCATCGCGTTCATGAACGGCGGGCCGGATCTGATCTTCGGAAGCGCTGATGACGCCGGCGCGAAGTGGGTCGCGGCAGCCCGCGTGCTGGCCGAGACGTCAGCCGCCGGGGCCACGTATCTGGACCTCAGAGTGCCCGGCCGAGTGGCCGCTGGGGGCCTCGCTCCCGTCGAGTCCGAACCGGCCGAGACGAACCCTCAACCTGAGCCTGAGAATAGCCCAACTCTCGATCCGTAGTCGAGACTTCGCGATCTTGCAACGTTCCTTGCCGACGTTCGCTCCCGTTGACATTGGGAACGAAATCCCCGTACCTTGCGGTAATCCGCGCCGTCAGCGAGCCTGCTAAAACGCTCGACCCTAACTAGAGGTCCGGACGGAAAACTCTCATGGAAGCCAGCGGTTATCTCGCAGTCATCAAAGTCGTCGGCGTCGGCGGCGGTGGAACCAATGCCGTGAACCGGATGATCGATGCCGGCCTGTCCGGCGTCGAGTTCATCGCGGCCAACACCGACGCGCAGGCGCTCCAGATGACGGACAGCGACCTCAAGCTGCACATCGGCGCGAACCTCACCAAGGGGCTCGGCGCCGGCGCCAACCCGCAGATCGGCCAAGGCGCGGCGGCGGAATCTCGCGACGACATCAAGGAGGCGCTCAAGGGCGCGGACATGGTGTTCGTCACCGCAGGCGAAGGGGGTGGCACCGGGACCGGCGCGGCACCGGTGATCGCCGAGATCGCCAAGAACGAGATCGGTGCGCTCACGGTCGGTGTCGTCACGCGGCCGTTCGCGTTCGAGGGCTCGCAGCGCGCCCGCCAGGCACAGGAGGGCATCGACCGCCTCCGCGAGATGGTCGACACGCTGATCGTGATCCCGAACGAGAAGCTGCTGGCGATCGTGGAGCGGCGCACGAGCATCCTCGACGCGTTCCGCGAGGCCGACAACGTGCTCCGCCAGGGCGTCCAGGGCATCACCGACCTGATCACGATCCCCGGCCTGATCAATCTCGACTTCGCGGACGTCCGGGCGATCATGGAGAACGCCGGCTCCGCGCTGATGGGCATCGGCACGGCGCAGGGCGAGAACCGCGCGTCCGAGGCGGCCAAGGCCGCGATCTCCAGCCCGCTGCTGGAGGAGTCCGTCGAGGGTGCCACCGGCATCCTGCTCAACATCACCGGCGGTCGCGACCTCGGCCTGTTCGAGGTCAACGAGGCCGCCGAGTTGATCCACAGCGCCGCCGACGCCAACTCGAACATCATCTTCGGTGCGGTGATCGACGAGGGGATGGGGGAGGAGATCCGGGTCACGGTGATCGCCACCGGCTTCGACCACGGCGGTCTCCGGGCGGCCCGCGAGGAGCGCGCCCGCGGCCCGCGCGATCGCGGCCCGCGAATCGACGAGCGCCAGCGCGACTCGCTCGTCATCCGCGACGACGACCTCGACATCCCGCCGTTCCTTCGCTGACCTGACCGCCTCCAAGTTGGCGCGCAATGCGCCGATAAGCAGAGGTGATGGGTTTTCGTCGACCTCTCTTGACCGGTCTTCTGTTCGTTTGCGCGGCGTGGCTCGCCCTGCACGAATTGCGGGTCGTCGCGCTCGGCAGCTTCGACTTCCCGCCGCTCAGCTCGCGCTTTGCCCATGACGTCGTGCTGCTGCTCGCGGCCGGCGTCTGCCTCGCCCGCGGCCTAGTGGTCCGCCGCGAGCGCGCCGCCTGGCTGCTGATCGGCGGCGGCGTCACGGCGTGGACGTTCGGCGAGCTCTACTACACGGCGGTCCTGTGGACCGAGACCGACCCGCCGATCCCGTCGCCGGCCGACATCGGCTACCTCACCTTCCCGCTCCTGATGCTGCCCGGCATGGTGATGCTGGTCCGCGCCCGCGCGAAGATCTCGCCGGCGCTGATGGTCGATGGCGCCGCGGCCGCCCTCGCGGTCGCCTCGCTGAGCGCCGCGATCGTGGTCCAGGCGGTGCTCAATGAGGTCGACGGCGACTTCGTCAACGTCGCCACGGTGCTCGCCTACCCCGTCACCGACTGCGTCCTGCTCGCGGTCGGCGTCGGGGCTCTGGCCGGCACCGGCTGGCGCCTGGATCGCACCTGGGCGCTGCTCGCGGCCGGCATCCTCGCCTTCTGGTTCGCCGACTCGATGTACCTCGTGCGAACGGCGCAGGGCGTGTACGAGGCCGGCGGGTGGTTCGACGCCGGCTGGTGGGCCGGCCTGACGCTGATCGCCGCCGCCGCGTGGCAGACGCCGCCGACGCGCCGCGCCCGCTGTACCGGCGACAGCCTGCGGCTGCTGATCGCGCCCCTGGTCTCTGGCGCCGTCGGCCTCGAGCTGCTCGTGTACGCCTCGATGGGCGACCTGAACCCGCTCGCGGTCGGCCTCGCCGCCGCGGCACTGGTGTTCGTGATGATCCGCCTGACGCTCACCTTCCGCCAGAACGTCGGCATCCTGCGCACGTCGCGCAACGAGGCGCTCACGGACAGCCTCACCGGGCTCGGCAACCGCCGCGCGCTGACCCGCGAGCTCGACGACGCGCTCCCGGTCGCACAGCCGGAGTCCCCGCTGGTCCTCGCGCTGTTCGACCTCGACGGCTTCAAGCACTACAACGACACCTTCGGTCACCCCGCCGGCGACGTGCTCCTGGCGCGCCTCGGCGGCAACGTGAGCGCGTACTTCGGCAACCGCGCGCGCGTGTTCCGGATGGGCGGGGACGAGTTCTGCGCGCTGTTCGAGCCGCGCGGCGCCGACCCGACGATGCTGCTCGACGGCGCCGCACTCGCGCTCTCCGAGCAGGGCGACGGCTTCTGGATCGGCTGCTCGTACGGCGCGGTGACGCTGCCGCGCGAGACCAAGGACCCGTCAGAGGCGCTGCGGATCGCCGACCAGCGGATGTACGCCCAGAAGCACGCCGGCCGGATTTCGGCCGGCCGCCAGGTCAAGGAGTCGCTGACGGCCGTGCTGTCGCTGCGCGACCCGCGCCTCGAGGCCGACGCCCGGGCGCTCGCCGACGTCGCGGAAGCCGCAGCGCGCACGCTCGGCCTCAACCGCGACGAGCGCGAGACCGTCCGGCTCGCCGCCGAGCTGCATCAGGTCGGCCGGCTCGTGGCCCGGGCGCCCGCGGACGTCACGCTCGCGAGCGAGCGGATCGTCTCCGCCGCGCCCTCGCTGGCCGCCGTCGCCCGCCTCCTGCGCGCGCTGCCGGATCAGGACGCCCCGCTCGGCGCACAGATCGTCGCCGTCGCGGCGTTCGCCGCCGAGCACGGCGCGGGCGCGCTGCACGGCGCTCCGTTCGATCCGGTCGTGGTCGAGGCCGTGACCGGCGCGCACCCCGCCGTCGTTTAGCGCACTCGCACGGTGATCGACGGCGAGTAGCCGATCTCGTACGGGAATACCGCGGCCTCTCGCGGGATCCGCAGCCGCAGCCGGAACCGGCCTGGGTTGCCGCGGAACTGGGCCGTCGCGGCCCAGGACGCGTTCGGGCCTGTGGCCCGGGTCGCGCGTACGGTCGTCCACTTGCCGCGCTGGAACGCCTCGAGCACGACGATCTTGCCGCCCGGCGGCAGCGCGGCGCCGAGCAGCCGCAGACGCCCGGAGAAGCGAATCCGCCCCGCACCGCGCACGACCGTCGTGGAGGCGTGGATCGTCGCGCTGGCCGGTGTCTTCAGCCACACCTCACGCGAGCGCTTCAACAGCCCGTCCCCGCCGGGGTAGCTGACCGTGAGCTCGCGGCTCGGCCCGGCGGGCACGGTGAACCGGAAGCGCCCGGTCCCGTCGGTCACCACCGTCGTGACGGGTTGCGGCGCGGCGCCGGTGCGGCGCTCGACGCCCGTGACGACGATCGGTTGGCCGATGAGCGGGTCGCCATCGGTCGACGTCAGCCGGCCCGAAACGGCGACGTTTCGGCCGTAGCGGATGTTCGCGCGGGCGTTCTGGACCTTGCGCGATCGGGTGCCGACGCGCGTGTTGAGGCTCATCGAGGCCACCAGCGAGGTGACGCCGTTGCCGGCCTTGTCGAACGCCGTGACCCGGATGCCGATCCGGCTTGGGGAGAGCGAGCGCGGGACGGTGGCGGTCAGCCGGTTGCCGCGGAGCGTCGTGGGCAGAACGACGAACGCCGCCTTGGCGTTGGCACGGACTTCGACCGCCCCGCTCGCCAGCCCCGCCAGCGCGTCGGAGACCAGCACCGAGATCGTGCGACCGGTGACCGGCACGCGGTCGATCAGCGGCGGCGTCGCGTCCACGTCGACGACACGCTCGATCCGCGTCAGGTTGCTCGCCGCATCCTCGGCGATCGTCGTGACCGTGTGACGGCCGTCGGCGATGCCGACCAAGTCATAGGTCTGCGCGACGACTGTCGGGCACGGCGCGGGCCGGCGGAAATCACACGTCTCGCGCTTGACGACGCGCTCCGCACCGTCGACGAGCACCCGCAGCGAGCGGATGCCCGCGCTGTCGGAGGTCGTCACCGCGACCTGGTCGGCCGCGCGCCGGAAGCCGCTCTCTTGCAGGCCGGTGTCGACGGCCGGGGACACCGGGTCGTCGATCGTGACGCGCGCTGAATGGACGTTGAGCCCCGCGTGGTTGCCGGTCCCGTCGCCGGTGAAGCACAGTGAGTTGACCGACGGTCCCGCGCACTGCAGGCCCCAGCTCACGACCGGCTCGCCGATGTCGTAGGCGACGACATTGGGCGCGCCCGTTGCGGGCGTCGTGCAATACGCCGGGTAGACGGCGCTGTTGCCCGCGCAGGTCTCGGGCGCGATCACGCGCTGGCCGCCGGGAGAATCGCCGGCGCGCGCGATCACGTTCCACCAACCGTTTTCGGCCGCCGGCGTGCCTGCGTCGTCCTGGCTTGCGCGCGCGGCGGTGTTGCGGCCGATCTCGATGCGCCGGATCGTTGTCCCAGCGGGCGCCCGGAACGTCCAACCGGCTCCGTCGTCGACCTTCACCGTGCGCGTGGCGGCGACGCTCCCGAAGTTGACCCCATAGGTCGGCTGGCAGAGCGTCGGGTCACCGCCGCTGGCGACGGAGAAGTTCGCCCGGTCGGGTGGCGCCTTGCCGGCGCTGTTGTAGGTCTCGACCGCCCAGGCGAGGTTGCGTCCCTCAGTCCCAGGGACATTGCACGACAACACGTCGTACGTCCCGGCGCGCGCAGTCGCCGGGAGAATCAGAAGCACAGCGGCGACCAGCACCGCCGGTAATGCAGCATCCTTGCGCATCGATCCAGGCAACACTCGCCGGCCAAGGTAGTTGCGCCACGCTCGATCGACCACTCGCGCTAGGGTCCGGACCCCATGGCCGTTGGTACAGACACGCTGAAGCGAACCCCTCTGTACGACCGGCACGTCGCGGCCGGCGCCAAGCTCGTTCCGTTCGCCGGCTGGGAGATGCCGGTCCAGTACGCGGGCATCCGGGAGGAGCATCTCGCGGTGCGCGAGAAGGCCGGGATCTTCGACGTCTCGCACATGGGCGAGATCGAGACCACCGGCCCCGGCGCCGAGGCGTTCCTGCAGCGGATCCTCTCGAACGACGTGGCGAAGATCGCCGACGATGGCGCGCAGTACTCGGTCCTCACCAAGGAGGACGGAGGCGTCCTCGACGACCTCTTCAGCTACAAGCTCCAGCAAGACCGGTACCTCACCGTTACCAACGCCTCCAACCACGAGAAGGACCTCGCCTGGTTCCAGCGCCACGCCGAGGGCTTCGATGTGACGCTCCATGACCGCCTGCACGACTACGCGATGCTGGCCGTCCAAGGGCCCGCCGCGCGCGGCATCGTGGCAGACCTGGCCGAGGGAGAGCTGCCCAAGCGCTTCCGGACCGCGCGGCTGACCGTCGCCGGCGCTCCTGACGTCCTCGTGTGCGGCACGGGCTACACCGGCGAAGACGGCGTCGAACTGCTGATCGCGCCCGAGCACGCGGTCAAGGTCTGGGACGCGGTGGTGGACGCGGGCGCCGTGCCCGCGGGCCTGGGCGCGCGCGACACGCTGCGGCTCGAGGTCTGCTTCCACCTCTACGGCAACGACCTGATGGAGACGCGCGGGCCGATCGAGGCCGGGCCTCGGCTGGTGCGTGAAGGAGGAGACCGGGTTCATCGGCTCGGAGGCGATCCGGGTCGCGCGCGAGCGCGGGCCCTCGGAGAAGCTCGTGCCGTTCGTGCTCACCGGGCCGGGCATCGCGCGCCAGGGCAACCCGATCGTCGGCGGCGGCGAGGTCACGTCCGGCACCCTTTCGCCGTCCCTCGGGGTCGGCATCGGCATGGCCTACATCTCCGTGGACCGCGCCGAGCCCGGCACCGCGATCGAGATCGACGTCCGCGGCAAGCAGCGCTCCGCCGAGGTGCGCTCGAAGCCGCTTTACAGCAAGGAGAACTGACGTGGCCGACGCGAGCTACCCCGACGACCTCAAGTACCACTCCGAGCACGACTGGGCGCGGGTGGACGGCGACGTGGCCACGCTGGGCATCACCTGGTACGCGCAGGACCAGCTCGGCGAGGTCGTGTTCTTCGACCCGCCGGAGGTCGGCTCCACCGTCACCAAGGACAGCCCGTACGCCGAGGTCGAGTCCGTGAAGGCCGTCAGCGACGTGATCGCGCCGGTGAGCGGCGAGATTGTCGAGGTCAACGACGCGCTCAAGGACGCGCCGGAGCAGATCAACGACGACTCCTACGGCGAGGGCTGGCTGGTCAAGGTCAAGCTGTCGGACCCCTCGGAGCTCGACGGCCTGATGGACGCCGAGAGCTACAAATCCAGCCTGTCATAAGCTGAGCGGCTCAATGAGTCGCTACACGTCTGCCACAGACGCCGACCGGCAGGAGATGCTCGCTGCGATCGGGGTCGAGTCGATCGACGACCTGTTCGCCGACGTCCCGGAGGGCGTGCGCCTCGGCCGTGCGCTCGACCTGCCGCCCGGCAAGCCTGAACAAGAGGTCTACGCCCGCCTGCGCGACCTCGCCGCCAAGAACACCTCCGCCGAGGACGAGATCTCGTTCCTCGGCGCGGGCATGTACGACCACTACGTCCCGGCGCTGATCGACTCGATCCTCTCGCGCTCGGAGTTCCTGACGCCGTACACGCCGTACCAGCCCGAGATCAGCCAGGGCGGGCTGCAGGTGATGTTCGAGTATCAGACCGCGATCTCGGAGCTGACGGGGCTGCCGGTCTCGAACGCGTCGGTCTACGAAGGGCCGAGCGCGGTCGCGGCCGCGGGCTGGCTCGCGCACACGCACACGCGCAAGACGAAGTTCCTGGTGTCCGAGGGCCTGCATCCGCACTCGCGCGAGACGCTCGAGACGACGTCCGCGGGCTGGGGCACGGAGATCGAGACGCTCGCGCTGGACGACGGCCTGACGCAGCTGGGCGAGGTCGGCGACGATGTCGCGGCGATCTTCGTCGCGCAGCCGAACTTCTACGGCGCGATCGAGGACCTCGAGGCGCTGAGCGCTGCGAAGGGCGGCGCGCTGCTGGTCGTCCAGGCCGACCCGTTGACGCTCGGGGTGCTCAAGCCCCCGGGCGAGTTCGACGTCGACCTCTGCGTCGGCGAGGGCCAGACGCTCGGCAACCGGCTGGACTTCGGCGGGCCGTCGTTCGGCTTCTTCGCCGCCAAGCAGGACTACATCCGGCGGATGCCCGGGCGGATCGCGGGCGAGACGACCGACGTCGATGGCCGCCGCGGCTTCGTGCTCACGCTGCAGACGCGCGAGCAGCACATCCGGCGCGAGAAGGCGACCCACAACATCTGCACGGCGCAGGCGCTCAACGCGCTGGCCGGGATGATCTACCTGAGCTGGCTCGGCCGGCAGGGGATCGTCGAACTCGGCGAGCTGCTGGTCTCACGCACGCACTACGCGCGCGAGACGCTGACCGCGATCGACGGTGTGTCGGACTGGCACTCGCAGCCCGTGGTGCGCGAGTTCGCGGTCAAGCTCGAGACCGACGTGCTCGACGTGATCGAGTTCTGCGCCGAGCGCGGCGTCAACCCCGGCTATCCGCTCGCGGACAACGGGCTGCTCGTGGCGATCACCGAGCAGCGGTCCAAGGCCGACATCGACCGCCTCGCCGAGGTGCTCAAGGAGGCGCTCGCATGAGCTCGATCACCGAGAACCGCCTTCACGCCGATCCGGGCATCGAAGGCCACGACCAGCATCCGGCGCGCAGCGCGATCCTCGAGACCGACATGCAGCGCGACCGCGCGAAGACGATCTACGAGAAGTCCTCGCCCGGCCGGCGCGCATACGTGGGGCCCGAGCTGGACGTCGAGAAGCACGAGCTGCCGGAGCAGTTCCGCCGCGCCGAGCCGCCGAAGCTGCCGGAGATCGCCGAGCCGGAGATCGTCCGCCACTACAACCGGCTCTCGAAGCGCAACTTCGACCTCGACACCGGCTTCTATCCGCTCGGCTCGTGCACGATGAAGCACAACCCGAAGCTGCACGAGCGGGTCGCGGCGATGGCCGGCAACGCCCGGCTGCACCCACTGCAGGCGCCGAAGCGGGCGCAGGGCGCGCTGGAGCTGATGTACGAGCTCCAGAGGGCACTCGGCGAGGTCGCGGGACTCCCGCACGTGTCGCTGCAGCCGAGCGCGGGCTCGCACGGCGAGCTGGCCGGCGTGCTGCTGACGCGTGCCTACCACGAGGACCGCGGCGATCACCGGACGAAGATCCTCACCCCCGACACCGCGCACGGGACGAACCCGGCGACGGTGACGATGGGCGGCTACGAGGTCGTCAAGGTCGGCACGGACGAACATGGCGGCGTCGACGTCGACGACCTGCGCGCGAAGGCCGATGACGACGTCGCGTGCCTGATGCTCACGAACCCGAACACGCTCGGCGTGTTCGATCGCAACATCGAGGAGATCGCCAAGATCGTCCACGGCGTCGGCGCGACGCTGTACTACGACGGCGCGAACCTCAACGCCGTGATGGGCCGCACCCGGCCGGGCGACATGGGGTTCGACATCGTGCACTTCAACCTGCACAAGACGTTCACCCAGCCGCACGGCGGCGGCGGGCCGGGCGCGGGCCCGATCGCGGTCTCAGATCGCATCGAGCCGTACCTGACCAAGCCGCAGGTGGTCAAGCGCGACGATGACACGTTCGACCTCGACTACGACCGGCCGAAGTCGATCGGCCGCCTGCGCGGCTTCCAGGGCAACTACGGCGTGTTCGTGCGCTCGTACGCATACATCCTGTCGCTGGGTTCCGATGGCCTCCAAGAAGCGTCGGAGACCGCCGTGCTCAACGCCAACTACCTGCTGGCCAAGCTGCGCGAGCTTGGGGTCACCGAGCACCTGCCGCCGGCGTATGACCGCCTGTGCATGCACGAGTTCGTGCTGTCGGGCGCGCCGATGAAGCGCGAGCTGGGGCTGCGCACGCTCGATCTGGCCAAGCGGCTGCTCGACCACGGCTTCCACCCGCCGACCGTGTACTTCCCACTGCTGGTCGACGAGGCGCTGCTGGTCGAGCCGACCGAGACCGAGACACGCGAGACGCTGGACGCGTTCGCCGAGGCGCTGGCGAACATCCTGCGCGAGGGCGCCGAGGACCCGGAGATCGCGCGCAACGCGCCGTACGGCACGCCGGTGCGGCGGCTCGACGAGGCCGGCGCCGCGAAGCGGCCCGTCATCCGTCAGCCGCTCTAGGAGCGTCAACACCCCGAGACATCGGGGTCCTGAACCTTGCACTCCGGTTTTCGGGACCCCGATGCACCGGGGAACCCTGCGACGTCAGTCAATCCTCGTAGGGGAGGCAATGCATGTCCAGGCTCCGTCTGGCCGCCGTGGCGGCCACGATCTCGTGCGGTTTGATGCTGGTCGGCGGGACCGGCGTCGCGAGTGCGCAGACACCGTTGACGCAGAAGATCGCGGTCACCGGCACGAAGGGCTTCACGGGCACCTACACGATCGAGCGCTTCGTCAACCGGGGCGGCAAGCTCTACTCGGTCGGCACGCTCACGGGCAAGGTCCGCGGCAAGCGTGTCACGAGGGAGAACGTGCGGATGCCGGCCGCGCTGACCAGCGGCGCCCAGGCCGCGCAGCTGCCGCCGACACCGGGTGCCTGCTCGATCCTCAACCTCGTGCTCGGGCCGATCGACATCAACCTGCTCGGCGTGCGCGTTCGGACGAACCAGATCAACCTGCGCATCGAGGGCGTGCCGGGGGCCGGGAACCTGCTCGGCAACCTGCTGTGCGGGATCACCGGGATCCTCGACCCGAACGCGCTGGCCAACACGCCGCTCGGCCAGCTGGCGCAGATCCTGAACGCGCTGCTCGCGCTCTCGCCGCGAACCGCCTAAGTGGGGGAACCGCTCACGGCGGCGGGCGGTTGCCCGCCGCCGCGTGCGCGGTTCACCAGTCTCCGCCCGGGTCCATGAACGGCTGCCACTCGAAGATCGGATCGACGGCCAGCTCCGGCTCCTCGAGCCGCGGCGGCGGCGGGTAGCGGCTGTACCCCTGGTCGGGTGCGAAATCGCGGACCGGCGAGCCCGAGATCGCGTACCAGTAGTACCGGCTCGGGTTGCCGATCGCCATCGAGTTGAACGTGTAGGAGACGCTGTCCTTCAGCCGCGTGACCGTGATCGGCGCGCCATTGGGCCGCACCCGAGTGCCGCACACGCGGTAGAGCGTGGTGTCGAATGGGACCTTGATCCGGATGCACGGCGTGCTCCACAGCGCGCCGCGCGTGTTGATCGTGTGCGTGTACAGCCAGCCCGTGCCGGACACGAACTGGCGGCTGACGCCGGCCCATTCGATGTCGCCGTCGAGGACGGCCGCCTCGTCGGGATCGTTGATGACGGTCGCTGAGGCCGGCGCGGCGGCGGCCAGGGAGGCAAGAGCGGTGAGCGCCAGCAGTCGGATTCTCATGCCGGCGAGCCTCCCGGCTCGAACCTTTCGCCGCCAGGCACCCTAGGGGTACGCGGGATACCCTTGCTCGCCAGTGGTCATCTTCTCCGGCATTCAGCCCACCGGGCGCAAACATCTCGGCAACTACATCGGCGCGATCCTGAACTACGTCGAAGGCCAGGACCGCGGCGACCCCGCCATCTACTGCATCGTCGACCTGCACGCGACGACCGTCGCCTACGACCCCGAGGAACTGCGCCGGCGCTCGCAGGACACGGCCGCGCTGCTGGTCGCGGCCGGGCTCGATCCCGAGCGGTGCATCCTGTTCCGCCAGGGCGACGTGCCGGAGCACACCGAGCTGACCTGGCTGCTGTCCGGCGTCACGTCGCTCGGCCCGCTCGACCGCATGCACCAGTTCCGCGACAAGGCCGGCGCCGCGCGCGAGCGCGCGTCCGCGGGCCTGCTGTTCTATCCGGTCCTGATGGCCGCCGACGTGCTCGCGTACCGAGCGCACGAGGTGCCGGTGGGAGAGGACCAGCGCGAGCACATCGAACTGATGCGCGACGTCGCGGAGAACTTCAACAAGCGCTTCGGGGAGACGCTGGTGGTGCCCGAGGGCAACATCCCGACGGTCGGCGCGCGCGTGCGCGACCTCCAGGACCCGACGAAGAAGATGTCGACCACCGGCGGCTCCGAGAAGGGCACGGTCTACGTCGACGAGGACCCCGCGAGCATCGTCAAGAAGTTCAAGAGCGCGCAGACCGATTCCGGCCGCGAGATCGTGAGCGCCGTGGACAAGCCCGGGATCACGAACCTGATCGAGATCCTCGCCGTCGTCCGCGGCGTCACACCGGCGGACATCGAGCGCGAGTTCGCCGATGCAGCCGGCTACGGCGACTTCAAGCGGACCGTGGGCGAGGAGGTCGCCGCGTGGCTGGCGCCCGTGCGCGAGCGCTATCTCGAGCTGCGCGACGACACCGCGGCGATCGAGCAGTTCCTGGCCGCGGGGGCCGAGAAGGCGCAGGCGATCGCCGCGCCGGTCGTCGCCGACGTGCGTGAGCGGATGGGCGTCGGCCGGCCATCTCAGGTGTCCGTCCCCCCGGGGGCCTAGGCTCCCCGCGGTGCGCATCGCCGAGCTCGAGCTGGACCTCGACGTCTTCGCGGGGCCCTTCGATCTGCTGCTCTCGCTGATCCTGCGGGAGGAGCTGGACCTGCTCGAAGTGGACCTGGCGGAGGTCGTGGTCGCCTACCTGGACCATCTGGAGGCGGCCGACGAGCTCGATCTCGAGGCCGCGACCGAGTTCCTGGTGCTGATCGCCGCGCTGCTGGAACTGAAGTCGCGGCTGATGCTGCCTGGCGAGGACGTCGAGGAGCTCGACGAGCTGGGCCCGGCCGACGCGGCCGAGGAGCTCGTGGAGCGGATGCTGCAGTACCTGCGCTTCCGCGCCGCCGGCCAGCACCTGGCCGAGCGCCACGCGCACGGGCAGTCGTTCCTGTACCGCTCGGCGCCGCCGAAGTTCGCGCCCGCCGCGGATGTAACCGGCGCGTACGACCCCGCGGTGCTCGGCGCCGCGCTCGGCGGCCTGCTGCGGACGCCCCCGCCGATCGACCTGACGCACATGGCGGCGCCGCGGGTGACGGTCGGCGAGCGGCTGGCGGTGCTTCGCGCCCTGCTCCGGCGCGGGTCGTTCTCCTTCGACGAGGCGGTCAAGGAGGCCGACCGCGTGACGGTGTGCGTGACGGTGTTCGCGCTGCTCGAGCTCTACAAACGCGGCGAGGCGGCGTGGGAGCAGGCGGAGCCGTTCGGCGAGATCACGGTCCATGCCGAGCGCGCGGAGGCGGCGGCGTGACGCTCGCGTCCCAGCTCGAGGCGGTGCTGTTCCTGGCGCCGGACCCGGTGTCGATCGAGGAGCTCGCGGACGCGCTGCAGACCTCGGAGGAGGCGGTCGCCCAGGCCTCGAAGGAGCTCGAAGCCGACCTCGACGGCCGCGGGCTCGTGCTCCGGCGCGTGGCCGGCGGCCTCGCGCTGGCGTCGCATCCGGACGCCGAGGACGCGGCCCGGCGGCTGCTGGCCCGCCCGCGGACACCGGCGCTGACGCCCGCCCAGGCCGAGACGCTCGCGATCGTCGCCTACCTCCAGCCGGTCTCGCGCCCCGAGGTGGCGCGGATCCGGGGCGTGGCGTCGGAGTCGGCCACCTCCGCGCTGGTCGAGCGCGGGCTGATCGAGGAGGCCGGCCGGTCGCAGTTCGGCGCCGTGCTCTACCGGTCCACGCCGCTGTTCGCGCAGCTGTTCGGGCTGGACTCGGTGGACGACCTGCCGGAACTCGCGCAATGGGACCCGAGCCCCGAAGAGGCCGCCGACCTGCGCGAGCGCCTGCTGCGCGCCGGCGAAGCGCGCGCTAGCCAGCCGTAGCGACGAGCCGAAACTCGAGGATGCCGGTGTCGCGCACCGTCACCAGGCCGGCGACGCTCGGCGGCTCGATCGCGAAGTCCTTGAAGTCGATCCGGGCGCGGCCGACGAGCTCGAGCCGCCCCGTCTCGAGCGAGCCGGTGACCGTGACCGTTACAGGGGCGCTGCGCCCGTGCAGCGTCAGCGTCCCCGTGGCGCGCTCGTCGCGGGTGGCGATCGGGACGCGGCCGTCGAGCGTGAACGCGGCCCGCGGGTAGCGGCCGGTCTCGATCCCGCGCGTGCGCAGCGCGTCGTCGCGCCGGGCCTCGTCGCTGCGCAGCTGCGTCAGATCCGCCTCCAGAGCCGCGCTCATGATCGTCGTGCCGTCCAGGCGCACGCTGCCGGTGACCGCGCGCGTACGGCCGACCGCGGTGTTGACCCCGACGCCGAGGTACTCCTCGTCGACCCGGTAGCCGGCGAACGAGCCTTCGCCGACGCGCCACTGCTCACCAGCGGGGACGACCGCGTTCCCCTCGAGCCGCGGCGGTGGTGGCGCTTCGCCGTCGCGCAGCGCGAACGCCGCGCCGCCGCCGACGATCAGCACGAGTACCCCGGCGATCACGATCAGGGCGCGCTTCAAGCGGCCGCGGACGTCTCGCGCTTGGAGGAGAACAGCAGCGAGGCGCCGACCGACGCGCCGAGCACGGCGACGATCACGCCCAGCGACACGCCGACGGGGAGGTGCCCGACGATGTCCTCGACCAGCATCTTCACGCCGACGAAGACGAGCAACGCGCCGAGCCCGTAGTGCAGGTACTCGAACTTCTGTGCCATTCCGTCGAGCAGGAAGTACAGCGCCCGCAGCCCGAGCAGGGCGAACGCGTTGGCGGCGAAGATCAGGAACGTGTCCTGGGTGATCGCCAGCACGGCGGGGATCGAGTCGATCGCGAAGATGACGTCCGCCAGCGCGACCGCGAGCAGCGCGGCCAGCAGCGGCGTGGCGACGCGGCGGCCGTCCTCGCGGGCGACGATCCGGCGGCCGCGGAACTCGCGCCCGACGGGCAGCACGCGCCGCAGTGCGCGCATCGTCCGGCCCTCGGCGAAGTCGTCGGCGCCATCGGATTTGATCGCCAGCCGGATGCCGGTGAAGACGAGCAGCGCGCCCATCACGTAGATCGCCGGGTGGAAGAACTCGAGCAGCGTGACGCCGGCGACGATGAACACCGTCCGCAGCATCAGCGCGACCGCGATCCCGAACGTCAACACGTCGGCCTTGAGCGCTTGCGGCACGGCGAACGTGCCCAGCAGCACCGCGATCACGAAGACGTTGTCGAGCGAGAGCGCCTTCTCCATCAGGAAGCCGGCCCAGTACGAGCCGGCCGCGGAGCTGCCGATCAGCGCCAGGACGACGAGCCCGAATGCGACCCCGACGACCATCCACCAGACGCTCCAGCCCGCCGCTCGCTTGAGCGAGATCTCGTCGTCGCCCCGGTGGGCGAAGAACAGGTCGAACGCGAACAGGCAGACGATCGCGACGATCAGCGCCAGCCAGGCCGCGACACTCATGCGCGCGCGGCGAGTTGCCCGCAGGCCGCGTCGATGTCACGGCCGCGCGTCAACCGGACCGTGGCGCGCAGGCCGTGCTCCTCGAGCGCGGCGCGGAAGGCGTCGATCGCGCCGCGGCTGGAGCCGTCGTAGATCGAGTCGGTCGGGTTGTAGGGGATCAGGTTGATCTTGTAGATCCGCGGGTCGAGGATCTGCGCGAGCTGGACCGCCTGGGCGTACCCGTCGTTTACCCCGGCGAGCAGCACGTATTCGATGAAGATCTGGCGGCGCTTGCGCTCGTAGTGCGCTTCGCACGCGGCGAGCACCTCGGCCAGCGGGTAGCGCTCGTTGATCGGCATGATCTGCGAGCGCAGCGCGTCCTCGGGGGCGTGCAGGGACAGTGCCAGCCGGATCGGCATGTCGGTCTCGGTGAGCCGCTTGATCCCCGGCACCCAGCCGACGGTGGAGACGCCGGTGCGGCGGTGGGTGATGCCGATGTCCGGCAGCCGGCGCGCCGCCTCCAGCACATGACCGAGGTTCATCAGCGGCTCGCCCATGCCCATGAACACGAGGTGGTCGAGCGGCTCGATGCGGCGAAAGTGCAGGACCTGGTCGACGATCTCGGAGGCGGTCAGATTGCGACCGAACTTCATCGTTCCGGTGGCGCAGAACGTGCACGTCAGCGGGCACCCGGACTGCGAGGAGACGCAGACCGAGCGGCGGCCGTCGCGGTAGCGCATCAGCACGGCCTCGACGGCGCGGCCGTCGTGGGTGTGGAACAGGGCCTTGACCGTGCCGTCGGACGCGTGCGCCTCGCGGATGAGCTGCAGCGTCGAGAACGGGACCGCGTCGCGCAGCCGCGTGCGCAGCGCCGCGGGCAGGTCGGTCATCTCCTCGTAGCCCTGCGCCCCGTTGGCCGCCCAGCGCCACACCTGCCCCGCGCGGAAGGCGGGCTCGGCTTCGAGCGTGCGTTCCAGCAGGTCGAGGTCCACGCCACCTATCGTGGCAGGCACTTTGCGGCTCGCGAAATACCTTGCTCACGCCGGCGTCGCCTCGCGGCGCGCCTCCGAGACGATCATCGCCGACGGCCGCGTGAGCGTCGACGGCGCCGTCGTCACCGACCCGGCGCGTGACGTCGACGACTCGCGCGCCGTCAAGGTCGACGGCAAGCGCGTGCGGGCCGACGGCCACACGCGCGTGGTCTACGTCGTCAACAAGCCGGCGGGCGTGGTGTCGACGGCGAAGGATCCGCAGAGACGTCCCACGGTGGTCTCGCTGGTGCCGAGCCGCGAGCGGCTCTACCCGGTCGGCCGGCTCGACTACGACACCACGGGCCTGATCCTGCTGACCAACGACGGTGACCTCGCGCACCGGATGACGCACCCGTCGTTCGAGGTTCCGCGCACCTATCGCGCCCGGATCGCGAACGCGCCCATCAACGAGCCCGCCCTGCGTTCGCTGCGCGACGGGGTCGAGCTCGAGGACGGGCTGACCGCGCCGGCGAAGGTCCGGCGGGTGTCCTCGAACCTGATCGAGCTGACCATCCACGAGGGTCGCAAGCGCCAGGTCAAGCGCATGTTCGAGGCGGTCGGGCACCCGGTCCGCGCGCTCGAGCGGGTCGCCTTCGGGCCGTTGAGATTGGGCGGGCTGGACCCCGGCGAACACCGCTCCCTGACCCCGGCGGAGATCGAACGCCTGCGCTCACTTGGTTGAATGCCTGCGGATATGCGGCTGGTCGCGCTGCGAGGCGCCAATACGGTCACCGAGAACAGCGCGGAAGCCATCCTCGCTGCCACGGACGAGCTGATGCGCGAGATCCTGCGCCGGAACGACCTCGGCGCCGAGGGCCTCGTGAGCTGCATCTTCACGCTCACGCCGGACCTCGACGCCGAGTTCCCGGCCGTCGCGGCACGCGAGATGGGGCTGTCATCGGTGCCGCTGCTGTGCGCCCGGGAGATCCCGGTCCCGGGCGCGCTGCCGCAGGTGATCCGCGTGCTGATCCATGCGTACATGGGTCGCGCGGCGGAGCACGTCTATCTCGGCGAGGCGGCGAAGCTCCGCCTCGATCTCACGGGCGCTCAGTAGCCGAGCTTCTTGTAGCGGCGGATCGACAGGGGCACGAAGACCGCCATCAGCCCGGCCGCCCACAGCAGCGAGGTGATCACCGGGTGCTGCAGGACCCAGACGTCGGGCAGATTGCCGGTCGGGCTGCCGAACAGCTCGCGCATGGCGGTGGCGAGCGCCGTCACGGGGTTGTAGGTCGCGATCTGCTGCAGGCCGTCCGGGAGGCCGGCGACCGGTACGAAGATCCCGGACAGGAACATCAGCGGGAAGATCACCGACATCACGATGCCGTCGGCGCCGTCCGGGTCGCGGACCATCAGGCCCACCCACACGCCGATCCACGTGAACGCGAACGCCATCACGAGCAGGAGGCCGAACGCGGCCGCCGTCTCGAGCACGGTGCCGTGCGGCGCCCAGCCGACGATCAGGCCGCACAACGCGACCACGACCAGCCCGGCGGAGAGCTCCACCAGTTCGGCCAGCGTGCGCCCGGCGATCACCGAGCCGCGAGCGATCGGAAGGGTCCGCAGGCGGTCCATCAGCCCGCTGCGGATATCGGTCGCGACGCCGACCGCGATCCCCGGCAAGGTGCCGAGCATCGACTGGGCGAAGATCCCGGACACCAGGTAGGAGTGATAGTCGCCGCCGGGGATGTTGATCGCGCTCCCGAAGACGTACGAGAACATCAGGACGAACACGATCGGCATGACGACGGCGCCGAACGCCTTCTCCGGGATGCGCGGGATGTGGCGGAGGCTGCGGCCGGCCAGCAGCCGGACCTCGTTGAGCGTCGCCGTCATCCGACGCGCTCCCCGGCCAGCGCGAAGAACGCGTCGTCGAGGGTGGGCTGGCTGAGCGACGCCTCGTCGACCTGCAAACCGGCGTCGTCGAGGGCGTCGAGTACGGCCTGGAGGTCGCGCGGGCCGTCGGGAGCGGGCAGCGAGAGCCTGCGTGCGCGCGGGTCGAGCTCCGGGTCGAGGCGCTCGAACAGCCGCGCGGCGCCCTCCAGATCGTCGACGGTCACGTGAACCCGGCGGGCGCCGACCCGGGCCTTGAGCTCCGCGGGCGTGCCCGCCGCCACGGTGCGGCCGCCGTTGAGCACGACGATCTCGTCCGCGAGGCGGTCGGCCTCCTCGAGGTACTGGGTGGTGAGCAGGAGCGCGGTGCCGGTCTCGACCAATTCGGCGATCGCGCTCCACATCTCGATCCGGCTGGCCGGGTCGAGGCCGGTTGTCGGCTCGTCGAGGAACACGACCGGGCGGAGCACCACGAGACAGGCGGCGAGGTCGAGCCGGCGGCGCATGCCGCCGGAGTAGGTGCCGACCTGGCGCTCGGCGGCGTGGGCGATCCCGAAGCGCTCGAGTAGCGCGTCGGTGCGCGCGAACGCCTCGTTGCGCGGGACCTTCTGCAGCCGCGCGAGCAGGCGCAGGTTCTCGCGGCCGGTCAGGCGGTCGTCGAGCGAGGCCTGCTGGCCGGCGAGGGAAAGGCTGGCGCGGACCTTGTTGGGCTCGCGCACGACGTCATGGCCTGCGACAAAGGCGCGGCCGGAGGTGGGGGAGAGCAGCGTCGAGAGGATCCGCACGGCGGTCGTCTTACCGGCGCCGTTGTGGCCCAGCAGGCCGAGCACGGTGCCCGGTTCGACGACGAGATCCAGGCCGCTCAGGGCCTCGGTGGCGCCAAACGAGCGCCCCAGGTCTTCGGTTCGTACAGCGTACGACATAGTACGCCGTACGGTAGCGGTACACTGTACGAATGTCAAAGCCTCCGATATGGGCACGAGATGAGCCGCGTGGGCGTGGGCATCGCTCCGCGCTCTCGCGCGCGGAGATCGTCCGGGTGGCGATCGAGGTCGCCGACGAAGAGGGGCTGGAGGCGGTCTCGATGCGGCGGATTGCGCGCGACCTGGGGGCCGGCGCGATGTCGCTCTACCACTACTTCGACTCGCGCGACGAGCTGCTCGAATTGATGGCCGACACCATCGCCGAAGAGATGCTCGTGCCGGACATCTCGCCGGACTGGCGGGCGGCGCTCGAGGCGATCGCCCAGCGCAGCCGCGCCATGTTCCTGCGACACCCGTGGCTGCTGGCGACCCTGCACGAGCAGACGCTGGTCACGCCGAACCTGCTGCGGCACATCGAGCAGTCCGCGCAGTCGGTGTCGAGGCTGACGGACGTCGATCCGGAGCTGCTGACCGGGATCGTGACTGCAGTCGACGACTACACGATCGGTTACACGATGCGCGAGCTGGGCGGCGCCGGGCGCGGGTCGGCCGGACGCTTCGAGGTGCCCGAGGTGCGCTATCTGATCGAGAGCGGCGAGTTCCCGCTGATCGGCCAGTTCATCGCCGGCGGCGTGCGCCCGCCGCAAACCAGCTTCGAGCGAGGGCTCGCCTGGCTGCTGGACGGGTTCGAGGCACAGCTCGTAAGCTGAATCCGTGGCCATCGAGTTCGCCGAGAAGCTCCGTCGCATCCCCGTCTATCCGGCCGCCGACGGCTACGCCTCGGAAGGGCCGATCGCCAAGCTCGCCTCCAACGAGTCGCCGTACGCGCCGATCCCGGCCGTGGTCGAGGCCGTCACGAACGCCCTGACGGGCCTCAATCGCTACCCGGACCCCACCAACGCGGCGTTGCGGCGGGCGTTGTCGGACCGCCACGGCGTGCCCGCGCAGCGGATCGCCATCGGCAACGGCTCGTGCGACATCCTGCTCGCGGCCGGCGACGCGCTGCTCGAGCCGGGCGCCGAGCTTGTCTACGCATGGCCGTCGTTCTCCGTCTATCCGCACCTGTCGGCGGCGTCCGGCGCGCGCGCGATCGAGGTACCGCTGGATGCGTCACACACGCATCAGCTGGACAAGATGGCCGAGGAGATCACGGGCGCGACCCGGCTGGTGATCGTCTGCAACCCGAACAACCCGACGTCGACGGCGCTCCCGATCGACGAGATCGCGGAGTTCGTGCGCGGCGTGCCCCGGCACGTCGCGGTGATCCTCGACGAGGCCTACGTCGAGTTCAATGTGATGCAGGACCCCGACGAGTCGGTGGCGCTGCTCGACAAGCATCCGAACCTCGTGCTCCTGCGGACGTTCAGCAAGGTCTACGGGCTCTGCGGGCTCCGGGTGGGCTACGCCTTGTGCGGCTCGGAGAGCTTCCGCGTGGCTGTCGATCAGGTGCGCCAGCCGTTCTTCTGCAACGCCGCCGCGCAGGCGGCCGCGCTCGAGGCCCTCAAGCATCAGGACGAGGTGACCCGGCGCGTCGAGCGCAACCTCGCCGACCGGATGGAGCTCGAGGACGAGCTGCGCGAGCTCGGCATCGAGCCGGCGGCCTCGCAGGCCAACTTCGTCTGGTTCGACCTGGGGGAGGAGCGCGTCGAGGCCGACATCATGCGCGGCCTGGCCGAGCGCGGCATCCTCGTCCGTGCCGGTACGTCCCTGGGGCGCGAGGGCGCGCTGCGGGTCACGGTCGGGACGCAGGCCGAGAACGAACGGTTCCTGGAAGCGCTGACCGCGCTCCTGTAAGCTCGCCTGGCTCATGACGCCCGCCATCAACACCTCCGCGCTGGCGTCCTACGCGTATTCCGGCTGGCGATTTAGCTAGGCGCTCGGCCGGCGACTGACGTCTCCGTCCGCAGAAGGGCCCAAGGGCCGAGCGCCGGAGACACCACTCGCCGTACCTTTCTTAGCCAGCTGATTCCAGGAGCACGCAAATGATGATCGTCATGAAGCCGACGGCCACCGAGGAGGACATCCAGGCCGTCATCGCCCGCATCGAGAGCGTCGGCGCCCGCGCCCACCCGTCGCGCGGCGAGGAAGTCACCGTGATCGGCGCGATCGGCGACCGCGAGCACGTGCAGCGGCTCGGCCTCGAGGGCCACCAGGGCGTGGAGCAGGTCGTCCCGATCCTGCGTCCGTACAAGCTCTCCTCGTCGCAGTTTCGTCATGGCGAACGATCTGTCATCGAGGTAGACGGACGACTTGTGGGCGGCGATCACTTCACGATGATCGCCGGCCCCTGCACCGTGGAGTCGCGCGACCAGACGCTTTCGACGGCGCACACGGTCGCTGCCGCCGGCGCCTCGATGTTCCGCGGCGGCGCGTACAAGCCGCGCTCGTCGCCGTACTCGTTCCAAGGGCTGGGGCAGGAGGGCCTGCACCTGCTCGCCGAGGCGAAGGCGCAGACCGGGCTGCCGATCGTCACCGAGTTGATGGACGCGCGCGACGTGGAGCCGATCCTCGAGGTCGCCGACGTGATCCAGGTCGGCGCCCGCAACATGCAGAACTACCCGCTGCTGGCCGAGATCGGCCGGACGGGGAAGCCGGTGTTGATGAAGCGCGGGCTGTCCTCGACGCTGGAAGAGCTGCTGATGGCGGCGGAGTACGTGCTCAAGGAGGGCAACCCGAACGTGATGCTGTGCGAGCGCGGCATCCGTACGTTCGAGACCGCCTATCGCTTCACGCTCGACATCATGGCCGTGCCGATGCTCAAAGAGCTCTCGCACCTGCCCGTGATCGTCGACCCCTCGCATGCGCCCGGCCGGCGCGACATGGTCCTGCCGCTGTCGATGGCGGCGGCCGCGGCGGGCGCCGACGGGATCATCGTCGAGGTGCACCCGAACCCCGAAGAGGCCATCTGCGACGGGCCGCAGCAGATCTACGCGGACTCGTTCGCCGCCTACCTCGAGCAGGTCGAGCGCGCGGCGGCGGTCGCAGGCAAGGTCCTGAGCGCCGCCGCGTGAAGGTCGCCGTCGTCGGTGTCGGGCTGATCGGCGGCTCGATCGGCTTAGCCGCTCGCGAGCGTCTCGGGGCGTTCGTGAGTGGCTACGACCCGTCGGCGGGAGCGCGCGAGGCGGCGATCGCCCGTGGCGCGGTCGTGGAGGCATGCGACACCGTCGAGGCGACGGTCGCGGACGCGGACTTCGCGTTCGTCGCCGCGCCGGTCGAGGAGCTGGCGTCCGTGGTCGGCGACGTTCTGGCGGCCGCCGGGCCCGAGTGCGTCGTGACCGACGTCGGCTCGGTCAAACGGGTCGTGGTAAGCGCGGTCGACGATCCGCGGTTCATCGGCGGCCATCCGCTCGCCGGCGCCGAGACGGCGGGAGTCGAGCACGCGCGCGCGGACCTGTTCTCCGACGCGACCTGGTACCTGACGCCGACGCCGGCCACGCGCGGGACGTCCTACGAACGGCTGCACCGGCTGATCACGCGGTTGGGCGCGTGGCCGTCGGCGATCGAGCCGGACACGCACGACGTCGTCATGGCGTCTGTCTCCCACCTGCCCCACGTGCTGGCCAACGTGCTCGTCGCACAGGCCGCGCGGGTGTTGTCCGCCGAGGGCGAGCGGCTTCCCGCCACTGGCCCGTCGTTTCGCGACGTGACCCGCGTGGCCGGGGCGAACAGCGCCGTCTGGGGCGGCATCTACCGAGCGAACGCCGACGCGTTGGTGGCGGCGATCGACGACATGGTCGCGCGGCTGCAGTCCGCGCGGGACATGCTCCAGGCCGGCGACGACGACGGGATCACGGCGTGGAACGAGGCCGCCCGCGACGATCGCCGCCGGCTGCTGGAATCCGACCTGGCCGGCGGCGAGGTCCACGAACTGCGCGTGCTCGTGCCGAACCGCCCGGGGATCGTGGCGGAAATCGCGCTGGCACTCGGCCGTGCGACGATCGACATCGTGGACATGGGCCTGTACCCCTCCTCCGGCTCGCACGGCACCGTCGCGTTGTGGATCCGCGGCTCCGTCGTCGCCGAGCAGGCCGAGCGCCTGATCCACGAACT
The DNA here is from genome assembly GCA_963768375.1 of uncultured Solirubrobacteraceae bacterium. Lineage (GTDB taxonomy): Bacteria > Actinomycetota > Thermoleophilia > Solirubrobacterales > Solirubrobacteraceae > Solirubrobacter. The sequence goes on along the minus strand of CAVYHO010000009.1, from coordinate 438,935 downwards.
GGGTCTCGAGGTGGCGCGCGCGTGAGTCCGCGCAACGCGCTTGCGGCCGCGCCCCGCGACCCGGCCGCGCGCTTCGGCGGAGCCCGCCGATGAAGCGCCACTTCGCGCCCTCCGGCGCGCTCCGCGGCACGCTGCGCGCGCCCGGCGACAAGTCGATGTCGCATCGCGCGGCGCTGTTCGGCGCGATGAGCGCCGACCCCGTGCAGATCACGGGCTATCTCGAGGCGGCCGACACGTACTCGACGCTCAACGCCATCCGCGGCCTCGGAGCGCTCGTCGAAGAGGGCGCCACGCCGGGCACGCTCACCATCCGCGGTCCTGGACTGCGCGCGGCCGCCGAGGCGCACATCGACGTCGGCAACGCCGGGACGCTGATGCGACTCGCTCCGGGTTGGCTCGCCGGCCAGCCCGGCGGCAAGTGGTCATTCGACGGCGACGAGTCGATCCGGCGGCGCCCCGTAGACCGTGTCGCCTCGCCGCTGCGCGAGATGGGCGCGTGGATCGACGCGCATGACGGTCGCTTCGCCCCGTTCACCGTGCACGGGATGCCGCTGCGCGGGGTCGAGTACAGGCTGCCGGTCGCCAGCGCGCAGGTGAAGTCGTGCGTGCTGATGGCGGGGTTGCTGGCGTCGGGCACCACGACGGTGATCGAGCCCGAGCCAAGCCGCGACCACACCGAGCGCCTGCTGGCCCGCGCCGGCTGCCGCATCACCCGCGACGGGGACCGGATCTCCCTGACCCAGCACGACGAGCTCGAGCTCGGCTCGATCCACGTGCCCGGCGACCCGTCGTCGGCCGCGTTCCACATCGCTGCCGCCGTGCTCGTCCGCGGCTCCCGGATCGTGGTGTCGGATATGAGCGCGAACTGGACCCGAACCGGTTTCGTGCGGATCGTCGAGCGGATGGGCGGGATCGTGCTTGGCGATCTGGAGGTGCCGCGCCCGGGCGAGATCGTCCACGAGGAGCCCGTCTGCGAGCTCGACGTGGCCGCCGGCCCCCTGGTCGGCACGGTCGTCGAGCCGGCCGAGGTTCCGTTGGCGATCGACGAACTGCCGTTGGTGGCGCTGCTCGGCTGCTTCGCCGACGGCGAGACGGTCGTGACCGGCGCGGCCGAGCTGCGCGTGAAGGAGTCCGACCGGATCGCAACGGTCGTGGACGGGTTGCGCGGCCTCGGCGCCGACATCGAGGCCACCGAGGACGGCTTCGTCGTGCGCGGCACCGGCGGCCTGCGCGGCGGCACGATCCCGGCCCACGGCGACCACCGCCTGGCGATGCTCGGCGCCGTGGCAGGCCTCGCGTCCGCGGAGGGCGTCACCGTCGACGGGATCGAGGCCGCCGCCGTGTCCTATCCGGGCTTCGAAGCAGACCTCGCGTCACTTTTCTAAAGGGTCTGGCCCTTTATGTTCGACCTTGCCTCCTACAAGCGCGCGTTCGAGGCGAAGGACGTCGAGGCGTGGATCGCGTTCTACGCCGAGGACGCGGAGTGGATCGAGTACACGCCGGAGGCGCCGCCGCGCGCACCGGTCGTGATGCGTGGGAAGGTCGCGATCCGTTCGTTCCTCGAGAGCGTCGCCGCCGACCCGGTGCGGGTGGCGATCAGCGACGAGGTGATCGCCGGCGATCGCGCGGCGTGGATGGTGGTGTGCGAGCTGGGCGACGGCCGCCGCGCGATCGAGAACACGGTCGTCACGCTGCACGACGGACTGATCGTGCGGCAGGTCGAGGTCGAAGCCTGGGACTAGGGCGCCGGCGAACGGCGGCCGGTGATGGAGTGGCTAGCCGGCCGCGGCGACGTCCGAGTTGTTTGAGTGTCGTTTTCCGGAACCAGAACAACTCGCTCGACGCCGAGCGAGTCGACTTCGTCTGGTTTTCCGCGACAAACTCGACTTGCACCTCCGCCGCGGGGCCGACCACCGCCCTCACCGACGCAGTGACCGCGTCGTGAGGCTCAAGTAACGGGCGGGGTGTCGTGCCGGAGCGTCTCTCCGCGGAAGAACGCTCCGGCACGTGCCTGCCACACGAACATCACGACCACACCGAGCACCAGGACGCCGACGCCGAGCACGAAGACGGTGCCGAGGCCGAACACCGAGCCGCCGCTCCCGTACTCCGGGTCCGCGGTGTCGATCACGAGCTTGACGAAGATCCCCGCGAGCGCGAGGCCGCCGAGGACCGGCAGGATGCCCTTGAGCAGCAGAGACTTGAAGCTCCCGAGCTCGTGCCGGAAGTACCACGCCGCCGCGAACGCGGTCAGGCCGTAGTAGAAGCAGATCATCAGGCCCAGCGACAGGATCGTGTCGACGAGCACATCCTCGCTGACGAGCGTCATCACGGTGTAGAAGATCGCCGTGCCGATGCCGGACACGAGCGTCGCGTAGCTCGGGATGCGATGCGTCGGGTGGATCTTCGAGAGCCGGTCCGGGAGCGCCTTGTAGAAGCTCATGGCGAGGATCGTCCGGGCCGCCGGGATGAACGTCGTCTGCAGGCTCGACGCGGAACTGGCGAGCACCGCCACGAACAGCAGCAGGCTGAGCGCACCGCCCAGCACAGGGTCGGCAAGCGCGGCGAACACGTTGTCGGCCGTCTCCTCGTTCCCGAGCCCGACGCCACTCTCTTCCGTGCCGGCGTACATCAGCGCCGCGATGCCGACGAGGACGTACGTGCTGGCGAGGATGACCAGCGAGATCAACGCCGCGATTCCCGGCGTGCGCTCGCTCCCGGTCGTCTCCTCGCACGCCGACAGCGCGGCGTCCCACCCCCAGTACATGAAGATCGACAGCGACAGGGCGGTGACGAGCGCCGAGAACGTCTCCACCGAGAACGGGTTCAGCCACGAGGCGCTGAAGTCGATCGAGGTCGCCGCATCGCCGGCCTTGCCGAGCGCGAAGACCACGAACAGCACCAGCGCGACGAGTTGCACCGTGACCAGCACGTACATGACGCCCTTCGTGGCCGTCATCCCGCGGTACGCGATGAAGGTCGCGATCGCGACGAAGGCCAGGCACGTCGCGAGGTTGACGACCTTGCGGTCACCCCAGGTCGCGATGTCCGGATTCCCCGCGATCTCGCCGAGGAGCAGGTAGAAGAACGTCACGGCGACGCCCGCCAGGTTCGACAGCACGATGATCGTGGCGATCACCAGGCCCCATCCGCACAACCAGCCGATGTGCGGGCCGAACGCCTTGACCGTCCACGTGAAAGACGTGCCGGCGTCGGGGATCCGCTGGTTGAGCCCGCGGTAGGCGTAGGCCACCAGCAGCATCGGGAGGAAGCCGATCAGGAAGACGGCCGGCATCTGCACGCCGACCTCGGTCACCGTCGGGCCGAGCGTCGCCGTCAGCGCGTACGCCGGTGCGACCGACGACAGCGCGAGCACGATGCTCCCAAGCAGGCCGACCGAGTCGTGCGCCAGGCCCTTGTCGGTCGAGACGACGGTCATGGGCGCACCCTATGCGCAATGAGCGTCAGGTGAGTGCGTCGAGCGCTGCGTCCACGTCCGCTTCGGTGTTGTAGAGGTGAAACGACGCGCGCAGCCGCCCGGCGCGGGCGGCGGCCATGATCCCCGCCTGGGCGAGCCGGTTGGTCGCGTCCGGCACGTCCGCGCTGACGATCGCGGAGTCCGAGTCGGGCAGGTCAAGCCCCGCGCGGAAGCGGTTCGCGAGCGCCAGATTGTGCTCGTGGATCGTGTCGACCCCGATCTCGTTCAGGAGCTTCAGGACCGGCTCGGTGCCGACCCACGAGAACCACGCGGGGGACGTGTCGAAGCGGCGCGCGTCCGGCGCCAGCCGCAGCGGCGGACCGAACTGGTCCTTCAAGGGATCGGCGGCGGCGAACCACCCCGCCTGATGCGGAGTGAGCCGCGACGCCAACTCCTCGGACAGCACCATGAACGCGGTCCCGCGCGGGCTCATCAGCCACTTGTAGGCGGCGCAGGCGACCGCGTCGAAGCGGGTCGCATCCAGCGGCAGCCAGCCGATCCCGTGCGTCGCGTCGATGACCGTCAAGGCCCCGTGGTCGCGGGCGGCGGCCGCGATGTCGTCCAACGCCGCGACCTCACCCGTCGACGACTGCACCGCTGACACCGCGACGACGTCGACCGACGCGTCGACGGCGGAGGCGAGCCGGTCCAGCGGCACGACGTCGACCGTTACGCCGCGCTCGGCCTGGGCCAGGAACGGGAACAGCAGCGAGACGAACTCCGGCTCGGGCGCGAGCACGCGCGAGCCGTCCGGGATCGCGACCGCGACCTGCGCGATCAGCCCCGACACGGTCGCGCCGACCACCACCTGCTCGGGGCGGGCCCCGACCAGCGTCGCGAACTCCGCCCGCGTGCGATCCGTCACCGCGGTCCAGTGCTCCCAGCTCACCCGCCCCGCGCGCCAGTCGTTCTGCGCCGTCTGCAGCGCCTCCCAGGCCGGATCGGGCGGCAGCCCGAAGCTCGCCGTGTTCAGGTAGACGGTCTCGGGGTGCCAGAGGTTCGGGATCATCGCGACCCGATCCTAGGGGTCGAGGATCAGGGTGACGCCCTGATGAACGTGAGGGCCTGCGCCGGGAACCTGATCGCATGCCTCCCCACTCCCTTGACATCCACGACTGGCGCATCGTCGAACGCGCCCCCGGACCGCCCGGCCACGCATCGATCTTTGCCGTCGGAAACGGCTACCTCGGCGTCCGCGACGGCGGTGTGGTCCTCAACGGCTTCCATGAGACGTGGCCGATGCTCTATCCCGAAGACGCATACGGGATGGCGCGCACCGGCCAGACGACGGTCAGCGCGCCCGACGGGTCGGTCATCCGCCTCCACGTGGACGGCGAGTTGCTCGACGCACCGGCGACCCGCACGCTCGACAGGCGCCGCGGTGGTCACGAGCGAGCTGCGCGACGCACGCGTGCACGTTCGCACCCGGCGCCTGGCTTCGCTGACCGAGCGCCATCTGTTCGCGCTCCGCTACGAGGTCGTCGCGCTCGATCACGTCTCGATCACGCTCGCCTCGGAGCTGCTCACGCACGGGCCGGCGACGGAGTCCGACGATCCGCGGCGAGGCCGCGCGTTCGACCTCGTCCCGCTCGGCGGGGGCGCCTTCCGGACCCGCGAGAGCGGCCTGGAACTCGCCGTCGGCGTGCGGCACGAGATCGAGACGGACGCGGCCGTCACGACCACCGGCGACGTCGTCTTCTCCGCCGACCTCCGACCCGGCCACGGACGCGGGCTACGACGCGCTCGAGCGCGACCAGCGCCTCGCCGTCGCGGACTTCTGGCACGACGCCGATATCGAGGTCGAGGGGCCGGACACGCTCCAGGGCGTCGTCCGCTTCAACCTCTTCCAGCTCCTGCAGGCGACCGCCCGGGTGGGCGGCCACGGCGTCCCGGCCAAGGGCGTCACCGGCCACGGCTACGAGGGCCACTACTTCTGGGACACCGAGGTCTACGTCGCGCCGTTCCTGACGCACACTCGTCCGCGGCACGCGCGCGACGTGCTCGCGTTCCGCGTCGGCATGCTCGACGCGGCCCGCGCTCGCGCGCAGGAGCTCAACCACCGCGGCGCCCTGTTCCCGTGGCGCACGATCACCGGTCAGGAGGCATCCGCGCGCTACGTCGCAGGCACCGCCCAGTACCACATCAACGCCGACATCGCCCACGCGCTGCGCAAGTACCGGGCGGTCACCGGCGACGACACGCTGATGCTCGACGGCGGGGCCGAGGTGCTCGTCGAGACCGCGCGGTTCTGGCTCGGGCTCGGCTTCTTGTCCGAGCGCCGCGACGGCCAGTTCGTCATCAACGCCGTGACCGGGCCGGACGAGTACACGACCGTCGTCGACAACAACGCCTACACGAACCTGATGGCGCGCGAGAACCTCGAGGCCGCCGCCGAGGTCGTGGAGTGGCTCTCCACAGCGCACCCGCTCGAGCACGCCAAGCTCGTCGACGCGACCGGCCTCGTCGAGCTCGAGCCGGTCGCTTGACGGCGCGCCGCCGCGCGGATGCACATCCCGCGCGCGGACGGAATGGTCCTCCAGGACGACGCATTCATGGATCGCCAGAAGTGGGACTTCGCCGGCACCCCGCCGGAGCGCTACCCGCTGCTGCTGCACTACCACCCGCTGGAGATCTTCCGCCACCAGGTGATCAAGCAGGCCGACGTGGTCCTCGCCACCTACCTCGCCGGCCGCCACTTCAGCACCGAGGAGATCCGTACGCCGACACGGCGCTCGACTACTTCCACGCGGCGGCCTCCGTGGACCTGTATGACACCCACGGCAACACCGCCGACGGGATCCACATCGCGTCCTGCGGCGGAACCTGGCTGGCGCTGGTGGCCGGCTTCGGCGGCCTGCGCGACTACGACGGCGAGGCGCGGTTCGCCCCGCGGCTGCCGGCGGGCTGGAGTCGTCTGCGCTTCAAGGTGCGGCTCCAAGGCCAGTGCCTCGAGGTCGACATGACGCCGGCCGGGACGTCCTACTCGCTGCTCGAAGGCGACGGGCTGACGATCCGCCACTTCGGCGAGTCGCTGCGCGTCGGCTTCGGAGAGGAGCTGGCGGCATGAACGCCGTGATCTTCGACGTCGACGGCGTCCTGCTCGATTCGCCGCACGAGCGAGCCTGGCGCGAGGCGCTGCACGACCTGATGACCGGCGAGTGGCGCCACCTCCGCTCGACGTGGTCGCCCGGCGCGTTCACGCCGCAGCTCTACCAGAGCACCTGACGCATCTGGTCGAACATGGGGCGCTGCGCACCTATGCCGACGCACGGCGGTTCGTCGACCGACTGGCCGGCATCCCGATGGCGGCCGCCAGCTCCTCCCGCAACGCCCCGGTTCTGCTTCGCCGTGCGGGATTCTCGTTCGCGGTCGACGTGTCCGGCCAGGCCGCACGCGGCAAGCCGGCGCCCGACCTGTTCCTGATGGCCGCGCGCGGGCTCGGCGTCGCGCCCGAGCACTGCACGGTCGTCGAGGACGCGCCCGCCGGCATCGAAGCGGCCAGGGCGGCGGGGATGAAAGCGATCGGCGTCGCCCGCCATGGCGAGGCACTGGAGGCGGACATCGTGGTGCGCTCGTTGGATGAGCTCGTTTAAGCGGGGGGGTCTCGGGGGGGCGGCAGCCCCCCCGGTTAACCTCATGCCCATGGTCATCGCCATCGACGGTCCCGCCGGGGCCGGAAAGTCCACCGTCGCCCGCGCCGTCGCCGAGCGGCTCGGCTTCACGTACCTGGACACCGGGGCGATGTACCGCTGCGTCGGGCTGGCCGTGTCCGAGAACGGCGGGCCCGCCGGCGAGACCGCGGAGAAGGTCGCGATCGACCTCGGCGAGCGCATCCTGCTCGACGGCCGCGACGTGACCGACGCGATCCGCACGACCGAGGCCTCCGAGTCCGCGTCACGCGTGGCCGCCGACCCCTCGGTGCGCGCCGAGCTGGTGCGCAAGCAGCAGGCGATCGTGGCCACCGGCGACTGGGTCGCCGAGGGCCGCGACATCGCCACGGTCGTCGCGCCGGACGCCGCGGTGAAGGTCTTCCTGCACGCCGATCCCACGGAGCGCGCGCGCCGCCGCGCCGCCGAGCTCGATCTGCCGTACGAGCAGGTGCTGGTCCAGCAGCGCGAGCGCGACGATCGCGACAACACGGCCGGCCGCTCGACGCTCGAGCCGTCGAACGACGCGATTCCCTTGGACACCACCGGGCTGACGATCGACGAGGTCGTCGAGCAGATCGTCATGCTCGCGGTCGAGGCCAAGGAGATCGACGCGTGAAGATCGCCGTCGTCGGCTACCCGAACGTCGGCAAGTCGAGCCTCGTCAACCGCCTCACCCAGAGCCGCGAGGCGGTCGTCCACGAGCGGCCGGGCATCACGCGCGACCGCAAGGAGCTCTCCACCGACTGGAACGGGCGCAACCTCACGCTGATCGACACCGGTGGCGTCGACCTCGACGACTCCGATCCGCTGGCCGTCTCGATCCAGGACCAGGCGCGTGCGGCGCTGGCCGACGCCCAGGTCGCGCTGCTCGTCGTCGATGCCCGCGCCGGGATGCGCCCCGGCGACCTGGAGATCGCTGACATCCTGCGCCGCGGCAACCTGCCGATCGTCGTCGCGGCGAACAAGATCGACACGCCACAGGATCTGGTGCTCGCGCACGACTTCCACGGGCTCGGGCTCGGCGAGCCGCTGGCCGTGTCGGCCGCCCAGGGTCTCGGCACCGGCGACCTGCTCGACCGCCTGGTCGAGCTCCTGCCCGACGAGGACGAGGTCGCCGAAGAGGAGGAGGACATCGTCCGCCTCGCCGTCATCGGCCGCCCGAACGTCGGCAAGTCGAGCCTCGTCAACGCGTTCCTGGGTCGCGAGCGCGTGATCGTGTCCGAGGTCGCGGGCACGACCCGCGACGCGATCGACACGCCGATCGAGTTCGAGGGCCGCCAGCTGATCCTCGTCGACACGGCCGGCATCCGGCGCGCGGCGAAGGTGTCCGAGTCGGTCGAGTACTACACGACACTGCGGTCGCAACGGGCCGCCGAGCGCGCCGACGTGGCGCTTGTGGTCTGCGACGCGCAGGACGGTGTGACGGCCCAGGATCTTCGCATCGCCGACCTCGCGATGCGGTCGGGCTGCGCGACCGCGATCGTGCTGAACAAGTGGGACATGACCGGCGGCGAGAAGGAACCGCTCGGCCCCGGCGGCGGCGTCGGTGCCGCAGAGCTGGATCATGAACGCGCGCGGGTGAACCGGAAGCTGCGGCTGCGCCCGCGCGTGCTGACGGCGTCCGCCAAGACCGGCCGCAACATCCAGCGGCTGCTCACCGAGTCGGTCGCGATCGCCGCCCGCGCGAGCCACCGGATCCCGACGCCAGAGCTCAACCGCTTCTTGGCCGACGTGACCGCCGCCCGCCAGCCCCCGGCCAAGCAGGGCCACCGGCTGAAGATGCTCTACATGGCCCAGATCGGCCAGAGCCCGCCGCGGTTCGCGATCCAGGTCAACTCACGCACGCGCGTGACGCGCGACTATGCGTATTTCGTCGAGAACCGTCTGCGCGAGCGCTACGGCCTCGAGGGCGTCCCGGTGATCATCGACTTCGCCGAGCGCAAGAGCCGCCGCACAACCTGAACGAATGGTCTAACAGGGAATCATGTGAAGCCCGCTAGCCTTTTGCGGCGATGAGCTATAGCGACAACGAGTACCTCTTCACGTCCGAGTCCGTTACCGAGGGCCATCCGGACAAGATCGCCGACCAGATCTCAGACGGCGTGCTGGACGCCGTCCTGCGTGACGATCCCTACGGCCGCGTGGCGTGCGAGACGCTCGTGAACACCGGGCTCGTCGTCGTCTCCGGCGAGATCTCGACCTCCACGTACGTGGACATCCAGGAGATCGCGCGCGAGACGATCCGCAAGATCGGCTACACCGACGCCGACCTCGGCTTCAGCGCCGACTCGTGCGCCGTTATAAACGCGATCGACAAGCAGTCGCCGGACATCGCGCAGGGCGTCGACAGCGCCTGGGAGTCGCGCACCGACGCGTCTGACGACGATGCACTGGACATCGCCGGCGCCGGTGACCAGGGCATGATGTTCGGCTACGCGACCAACGAGACGGACGAGCTGATGCCGCTCCCGATCTCGCTCGCGCACAAGCTCGCGCATCGCCTGGCTGCGGTCCGCCACGCCGAGATCGTCCCGTATCTGCGCCCGGACGGGAAGACCCAGGTCTCCGTCCGCTACCGCGACGGCCGTCCGGTCGAGATCGAGAAGCTGCTCATCTCCACGCAGCACAAGGAGGGCGCCGAGTCGCTGATCCCGGACGATCTCTGGGAGCACGTCGTCGAGCCGATCCTGCCGCGCGAGCTGTACGACGAGCGCAAGCTGCGCAAGAACTTCCTGGTGAACCCGACGGGCCGGTTCGTGATCGGCGGCCCGGTCGGCGACTGCGGGCTGACCGGCCGCAAGATCATCGTCGACACCTACGGCGGCATGGCCCGCCATGGCGGTGGCGCGTTCTCGGGCAAGGACCCGTCGAAGGTCGACCGCAGCGCTGCCTACGCCGCCCGCTACGTGGCCAAGAACCTGGTCGCCGCCGGCCTCGCCGACCGCGTCGAGGTCCAGGTCGCGTACGCGATCGGCGTCGCCCACCCGGTGTCGGTGATGGTCGAGACGTTCGGGACGGAGAAGATCGGCCGCGGCCGGATCGCCGCGCTCGTGAACGAGTTCTTCGATCTGCGCCCAGGCGCGTTCCGCGAGTACCTGAACCTGCACCGTCCGATCTACCAGAAGACCGCGGCGTACGGCCACTTCGGCCGTGAGGACCACGACTTCACGTGGGAGAAGACGGACAAGGCCGCCGCGCTCCGTGAGGCCGCCGGCCTCGCCGCAGCGGACCCTGTGGCATAAACCGCGCTTAAAGGGTAAGGGGCCTCCATGCAGGAGGCCCCTTCTCTATGAACGAGGTTCGTCTCGACACGAATTTCGTCGACTACCTGATCGTCGGGACGTACTTCATCGTCGTCCTCGGCGTCGGCTTCGCCGCCAAGCGCTACATCAAGACCAGCCTCGACTACTTCCTGTCGGGGCGCTCGCTGCCGGCCTGGATCACGGGTCTGGCGTTCATCTCCGCCAACCTCGGCGCGACCGAGGTGCTCGGCATGGCTGCGAACGGCGCCCAGTACGGCGTCGCGACCGTCAACTACTACTGGATCGGCGCGATCCCGGCCATGGTCTTCCTGGGCCTGGTGATGATGCCGTTCTACTACGGCTCGAAGGTGCGCTCGGTCCCCGAGTACCTGCTCAAGCGCTTCAACGTCTCCTCGCACGTCTTCAACTCGGTGACGTTCGCGATCGCGACGATCCTGATCGCGGGCGTCAACCTGTTCGCGCTCGCGCTCGTCCTCGAGCTGCTGCTGGGCTGGCCGCTTATCGTCGGCATCATCGTCGCCGCGGTCATCGTGGCCGCCTACATCACCCTCGGCGGCCTGAGCTCCGCCATCTACAACGAGGTGCTGCAGTTCTTCGTGATCCTGGCGGCGCTGATCCCGATCAGCGTGATCGGCCTGATCGACGTCGGTGGCTGGAGCGGCCTGACGGACAAGTTCAAGCAGAGCGACGTCGGCGAGGCCGGCCTGCATGCGTTCCAAGGCACGATGCCCGGCGACGTCACGAACCCGATCGGCGCGAGCTGGGTCGGGCTCGTGTTCGGGCTCGGCTTCGTGCTCTCGTTCAGCTACTGGACGACGAACTTCGCCGAGGTCCAGCGGGCGCTGTCGGCGAAGGATCTGAGCGCCGCGGAACGGACGCCGCTGATCGGCGCGGTCCCGAAGCTCTTCCTGCCGTTCGTGATGATCCTGCCGGGCATGATCGCGCTGGTGGTGATTCCCGGGCTCGGATCCGACCAGCCGAACATGGAGTACAACAACGCGATCCCGCTGTTGATGAACGAGTACCTGCCCAACGGCATGCTCGGCATCGCGCTCACCGGCCTGATGGCGTCGTTCATGGCCGGCGTGGCGGCGAACGTGAGCGCCTTCAACACCGTGGTCACGACCGACCTCGTGGAGCCGTACCTGAAGAAGGGCCAGTCGGACGAGTGGTACATCCGCTTCGGCCGGATCGCCACGATCGGCGGCATCGCGATCTCGATCTTCACCGCGCTGATCGCGTCGACCTACGACAACCTCATGAACTACCTGCAGGCGCTGTTCTCGATCTTCAACGCGCCGCTGTTCGCCACGTTCATCATCGGCATGTTCTGGAAGCGGATGACGCCCGCGGCGGGGTTGTGGGGGTTGATCGCGGGCACGGTCACGGCCGCCACGCTGTTCATCTGCCACAAGGCGAGCTGGATCGACTTCGGCACCGACCTCAACCAGTCGATGTGGGGTGCGGGCGCGGCCTTCGTGGTCGACGCGGTGGTCACCGTCGTCGTGTCGCTGGTGACGAAGCCGAAGCCGGTCGAGGAGTTGCAGGGCCTCGTCTACGGCATGGCCAACACCGACGACAGCATCAAGCGCCATGTGCATTGGTGGGAGTCGCCGAAGCTGCTCGGCTTCTCGGTGCTCGCGGGCGCCACCGTCCTGACCGTGGTGTTCTGGTAGGAGGTGACGGAGATGAGTGACCAGACCAAGACCGAGCGCGCGGCGAACCTGTTCGACCTGCGCCGGATCATCGGCGGCCTGTTCGTGGTGTGGGGCGTGCTGCTGGTGGTCCTCGGCCTCGTCGGGATGGGCGACGTCGAGAATGCCGAGAACATCAACCTGTTTGCGGGGTTGGCGATGCTCACGTTCGGGATGGGGATGCTGCTGTGGGCATTCACCCGGCCGCTCAGCGAGGAGCTGGCCGAGTCAGAGCAGGTGAGCGGGAGCGCCGGGAACGACGGGGAAGGCACCGTCCGGCCGGGGGACGCCGGGGGGGAGTAGCGCGAGGACTGAACCGCCGAAGCCGCCGCCGACCATCCGGGCGCCGGCGGCTCCGGCGGACTTCAGCCGGGACCTGGTCGCCTCGACCGCGGGCAGGGACGCCTCATAGTCGTCGCGGAGCGAGGCATGGCTGAGGTCGAGCAGCACGGCCACCTCCGGCAGGTCGCCTGCGTCCAGCGCGCGGGCGGTCGCGTCGACGCGCTGGTTCTCGCTGAGCACGTGCCGGACCCGCTTGAGCAGCGTGCCGTCCAGGCCCTCGAGGGTCGCGTCGCGCAGTGAGTCGATGCCCAGCGCCTTGCAGGCGGCGCGGCACTCGGCGCGGCGCTCGTTGTAGCCCGAGCCGGCGTGACTATGCGTCGCGCCGGAGTCGACGGTCACCAGCTGCCAGTCGCCGAGGTCGAGCGGATGCGCCTCGACGTCGAGCGAGCGGAAGTCGATCCGGAGCACGTGGTCCGGCTGCGAGAGCAGCGACGCGAGCTGGTCGAGTAGGCCGGTCTCGGCGCCGACCCAGTCGTTCTCGACCCGCGAGCAGAGCTTGGCGAGCTCCACCCGGTCGACGTCGTCGCCGACCAGCGCGAGCGCCAGCGCCGCTTCCAGCGCCGCGGAGGACGAGAGCCCGCTGCCCTGCGGCAGGTCGCCAGAGATCTCCAGGTGCGCGGGGGCGACCTTGAACCCGGCGGTGCGCAGCTCGGCCACCATCCCGCGCGCGAACGCGCGCCAGCCGGCTGCCTTCTCGGGCTTCTTGAACTCGTCACGCTCATCGAGGTCGAGCGCGTCGACGACGAACCGTTTGGCGGGCGTCGCGGTCACCGTCACGCCGCGGTCGATCGCGAACGGCATCGCGAGCCCGTCGTTGTAGTCGGTGTGCTCCCCGATCAGGTTCACCCGGCCGGGACCGAACGCGACCACCTTCTTAGCCAAGGCCGCGCTCCCGCATCACCCGGACCGCCTCCGGGCTCTCGTCGATCAGCAGATAGCGGCGCCCGAGCTTCCCGGCCACGGCGCCGAGCGTCCCGGATCCGGCGAACGGGTCCACGCACAGGTCGCCGGGCCGGGACGACGCCTGCACGAAGCGCCGCAGCAGCCCTTCCGGCTTCTGCGTCGGATAGCCGGTCTTCTCGCGGCCCGTGGGGGAGACGATCGTGTGCCAGATGACGCTCACGGGCCGCTTGCCCTTCGCCACCTTCTCTGGCGTGACCAGGCCGGGCGCCATGTACGGCTCGCGGTCGACGGCGTCGGAGTCGAAGTAGTACGCGGCGGGGTCCTTCACGTAGACCAGGATCGTGTCGTGTTTCTGCGGCCAGCGGCCCTTCGGCTTGGCGCCGTAGTCGTAGGCCCAGATCAACTCGTTGAGGAAGCACTCGCGGCCATAGAGCTCGTCCAGCAGCAGCTTCACGTAGTGCGCCTCGCGGTAGTCGAGGTGCAGGTACAGCGTGCCGGTCGGGTGTAGAACGCGCCGGATCTCCTCCAGCCGCGGGGTGAGGAACCCGAGGTAGTCGTCGAACTCGTCGCGGTACGACGACTCCGCGAGCAGCTTGGTCGTGTAGCGACGGCCGCCGAAGCCGGTCCGATCTCCCTCCGGTCCGCCCGTGGTGACGAGCGTGCGGCGGGTCTGGGTGCGGCCGGTGTTGAACGGCGGGTCGGCGTACACCAGCTGCGCCGTCTCATCCGGCAACTCGCGCAGACGAGCGAGGTTGTCGCCCTCGAGGATCAGCGACGACTTCCCGTCAATGCGGCGGCGGCGCCCATCGCGATGTAGATGGCGCCCGACCAGCGGTTCAGGCCGCTGAAGCGCTTCGCCGCGACGGACGCGAGCAGCGCGTAGAAGCAGTCCATCACCAGGCCGAGTCCGCCGAGGATCGCGCCGAACACGAGCACCTGGGTGGCCGCCGGCCCGCGGTCAGGGTCGACGAACTGCGGCAGGAAGGCGAGGAAGAACAGCGCGACCTTCGGGTTGAGCAACTGCACGACGATCGCCTGCCGGTAGGCCCGCCCGGTGAACACGCCGACGGCCATCGGCTCGTCGCGTTTGCGCCACGCCTTGACGCCGAGATAGATCAGATACGCCGCGCCGATGTAGCGCAGCGCGTCAAAGGCGAGTGCCGACGAGGCGATGATGGCCGCCACGCCGGCGGCCGCCGCCGCGACGTAGATCAGCGTCCCGGTCAGCAGCCCCAGCGCGGCCGCGAAGCCCGTTCGCCGGCCGCCGCTCATGCTCTGCGCCGCGACGAACAGCATGTTCGGCCCCGGAATCGCGATCAGCGCGATCGCCGCGAGCGCAAACAGGGCGAGCGTGGACGGCGCGGGCATCGCCGCAGCGTACCGCCCGCATCAGAGCAACTCCGCGATCGCCGCGGCGGCGCGGCGCGCGCCGTCGGTCTCCACGTCGAGGTAGTCGACGTCACGGCCGATCTCGGCGGCGATCGCGTCGGCGATCTGTTCAGGACCGTCGGTCTCGAAGTCCATGACGCGCCCGGCGCCGTAGCGGTCGAGCCGGTGGCGGACGTGGAAGTTCTGCTCGAAGTGGTGGCGCAGCGGGAACGCGAGGAACGGGCGCTTGTTGGCGGTCAGCTCCATCGCGGTCGTCAGGCCGCCCTGAACGACGGCCAGGTCGCACGCGGCGAGATGCTTGTAGAGGTCGTGCACGTAGGCACGGATCTCGAGCCCGTCGTGCGTCGGGAGCGAGGCCGGATCGATCCGCGGGCCGGCGACGACGATCATGCGCAGGTTCGGGACGCGCTCGCGCGCGGCCGGGAAGGACGCGATCACGCGCCGCAACAGGTGCGCGCCGACGCCGGAGCCGCCCACCGTGACGACACAGACCTGCTCGTTCGGCTTGTAGCCGAGCTCCGCGCGCAGCTTCTCGCGGTCCTGCACCGGCCGGAACCCGGTCACGTAGCCGGGGAAGTCGAAGTGGCGCTCGGTCCAGTCGCGGATCGCCGGCAGCTCCGCGCCGAACGTGTCAGGCACGACGTCGTCCGGGTTCCCGACGAACAGCGCGCGGTCGCGGATCCGCGGAAAGCGATCGATGTGCTCGATCATCTCGGCGTTGTAGTCGGTGGTGAGGTGGCCCTCCTCCTCGACCGGGAGCCAGCCGACGAAGTCCGTCAGCCACACATAGGCGGCGCGCTTGAGCTCCGGGTTCTCGTGCAGGTAGTAGTCGAGCTCCCAGGCCTCGTCGCCGATCCACAGGTCGTAGGACTGCTCGCGGACCAGGTCGTCGAAGACCATGAAGTTCGCGACCAGGATCTCGTCCATCCGGCGCCAGGCCTGGAAGCAGTGCAGGTCGTGCTCAGCCGACTCGGACTCGATGTGGGCGGACTCATTGGCCAGCAGGGCGCTGGCCGGGTGGACGCGCTCACCTTCGGCCTCCAGCACGCGGGTCACGGGGTTCTGGGCCAGCCAGTCGATCTGAAGGTCGGGATGCAGCGCGCGCAGCTCCTGGGCGATCGCGACGTCGCGCCGCGCATGGCCGAGGCCGATCGGGGAGGAGATGAACAGCGCGCGCTTGGAGCGGCTGCGGCCGCGGGTCCAGGCGCGCTTGCGAGGACGTTCGCGATCGGCGAACTCGCGCAGGAGCAGGTTGACCTTGATCGGGTCGCGCGCCTGCGGGCCGTGGCCGGAGCCCTCCAGCGTGACGAGCTCGCCGCCGGTCGCCTTCGCCAGCTCGACGCCCTGCGCGTACGGGCGGATCCGGTCTTGGTCGCCGTGGATCACGAGCACGGGGCACGTGACCCGAGCGGCGATGTCGGCGAAGCGCTGGGTGCCGCACAGGCTCAGCGCGGCGGTCGTGTCCGCGAGCGTCTCGGGGTCGGTCTCGAGCCCCCAGTTCACGCAGTCCTCGATCTGCTTCGTCGAGTGCGGCTCGTTGAACATCTGGGCGAAGAAGTACTCGAGGAAGCCCTTGTAGTCGCGCAGCCAGTAGTGGCGGTTGTACTTGGCCCAGCCCTCGTCGGTGTCGAGCTCGTCCTCGAAACTCACCTGCCGCTCCGGGAGGCCGGGAGCGAGCGGCACGGCGGGGCCGATGTAGGCGATCGACGTGACGCGCTCGGGGTGGTCGGCGGCGACCATCGTGCCCCATAGGGCGGCGCACGACAGGCCGACGAGGATCGCGGAATCTGTCCCGGTCGCGTCCATCACGGCGATCGTGTCGGCGGCGAACTCGGCCTCGATGTAGGCCTCGACGCCGCGCGGGCGGTCCGACTTGCCGTTGCCGCGGCCGTCGAACGTGACGACCCGGAAGTGGCGCGACAGGTACGGGATCTGCGCCTTCCAGTGGCGCGAGTGGATGATCGACCACGTCGGCAGCAGGAGGATCGTCTCCTGGCCGTCGCCGTAGACCTCGTAGAAGAGCTTCACTCCGTCGCGCTCGACGTAGCCCTCCTGGTCGGGGTAGCGGGCGCGCGACTGCTCGCGCGTGCCGGCGATCATGGTCACGGCCGGGCCTCCAGGATGACGTTGAACGGGGTGACGGCGACGCGGCTGAAGTGCGTGAAGCCGGCCGCGATGACGACGTCGCGCAGCCGCGCCTCGCCGGCCTGGGCGCCGAGCGCGTGCGCCGTCGGGGCACGCATGCAGACCAGCGTTGACAGCGAGTAGTAGAGCCGGCCGACGGGTGTCTGGTTCTCCTGCAGGCTGTCGCCGGCGAACGGCTCGACGATCAGCCAGCGCCCGTCCGGCGCGAGCGCCTCGCGGATATGGCCCGCCGCGCCCACTGGGTCGCTCTCGTCGTGGAGGCAGTCGAACGTCGTGATCAGCGCGTAGTCACGGCCAGGGAAGTCATGCGCGGTGGCGACGTCGAACCGGGCGCGGTAGGCGGCTCGCGTGCGGGCGTGCTCGATCGCTGCCGGATCGGGGTCAAACCCGCTGAAGTCCGAGTACGGGAAGGCGTCGGCCATCGCCATCGTCGCCGCTCCGTCGCCGCAGCCGACGTCGGCGACGCGCACGCCGGCCTCGAGCGTGGCCTCGAGGCCGTCGAGCGCAGGGAGGAACGATCGGACTGCGTGCGAGCGGGCGCCGAAGAGGTCATGCCGGCCGTCCTCGCCGCGAAGGATGGCGGCGACCTCCCGGAACGTGCCGGACAGCTCCGCGAGCGTGGCCGCGTGGTCGTCCGGCAGCGTGTAGCGGCCCTCGTCGCACGTGATGTACCCGCCGGCGGCCTGGGCATTGAGCCACTCGCGGACGTAGCGCTCGCCGGTGTCGGTCCGCTCGGCGAGCTCGCGCGGACTGAGCGGACCCGCCCCCGTGAGCGCTTCGTAGAGGCCCAGGCGGTCGCCGGCAACGACCAGCGCGGTGTTCAGCGTGGCTCCGAGGTCGTCGATGGCCTGCTGCGCGAACGTCATCGGGAAGCGACGGTATGGGGCCTCCCGGAATCTCGCATCGGGAGGGGCTCCTGAATCTGCTGAAGCGCCTGGGCCAGCGCGGTCCGGGAGTCGATCGCGAGCTTGCGGTAGACGTGCTGCAGGTGGTGGTCGACGGTCTTCGGGCTGAGGAACAGCTTCGCGGCCGTCTCGCGGATCGTGTGGCCCTCGGCGAGCACGAGCGCGACTTGCAGCTCGCGCGGGGTGAGCGCGTCGAGCGTCAGCGCGTCGCGGCGGCGGGCGGTCTCGCCGCTGGACTGCAGCTCGCGGCGCGCGCGCTCGGCCCACGGGACGGCGCCGAGCGCGTCGAAGCCCTCGACGGCCGCTCTGAGCGACTCGCGCGCCTTCAGGCGCTGGCGGGCGCGCCGCAGCGCCTCGCCGCGGCAGAGCTGGGTCCGGGCTTCCTCGAACCGATCCGGCGTGAGCTGGTGCAGCTTGAGCGCCTCGGCGAATTGCGCGTCGTCTCCGAGCAGGCCGCGGCAGCGGGCGAGCCGGGCCAGCGACCAGGGCTGGCCCTTGGCCTCGGCGGCGTTCGCGAACGGCGTCAGGCGCTGCTTGGCCTCGGCGACCCGGTCGAGCCGGACGAGCGCCTCGACGAGTTCCGGCACCGGGGAGGAGTCCGGGTCCTCGATCCCGCGCTCGGCCAGCAGCCGCTCCTTTTCCTCCAGCCACTTGACGGCCTCCTGCACGTCGCCGAGCCCGAGTTCGATCTCGGCCAGCGCGTCGAACGCCCACGTGCGGAAGAACGCGAGGCCGAGCGGCGCCGTCTCGGCGAGCGCCTCGGCGGCGTGCTCGCGGCACGCGTCGGCGCGGCCGAGCCTCGCCTCGACGCACGCGAGCCCGGAGAGGCCGGCGCACAGCGCGGTCGCCTGGCCGGTCTCGCGCGCCAGGCGAATCGCCTCCTCGTAGAGCGCGATCGCGACCGCGAGCCGGTCCGAGGTCGCGGCATCGCGCCCGGCGATCCAGAGGCTGAACGGCAGCGCGCCGACGGCGGCGGCGGCGCGGGCGGCCTCGATCGCTCGGCTCACGAGCGCGCGCCCGAGCTCCGCCTCGCGCAGCCACAGCGCGCCCTGGGCGGCGAGGGCGAGCAGGCGCGGGTCGGGCGTCGGGTTGGCCTCGAGCAGCGCGGTCGCGTCGCGCAGGTGATCGGCGGCGCTGCGGCCGTTGTAAATCAGCGCCATGCCGAGCGCGAGGTTCGCGAAGCAGCGGGCGCGCTCACTCGCGTCCGGGGCGAGCTGGTCCCAGGCGTGTTGGGCGGCGGTCAGCATGTGCTGCGGGTCGGCGCCGTATTCGCACGCCTCGGCCGCCTCGGCGAGCATCTCGACGGCCCGGTCCGGCGGCGCCGTGCCGGCGGCGGCGACGAGGATGTCGTAGGCGGCGCTGACCCGGCCGGCGCGCAGCGCCGCGTGGCCGCTGAGCTGGTCGATCTCGAGCCTGAGCGCGTCGTCCTCGCAGAGTTGGCGGGCTTCGGTCAGCCGCTGCTCGGCCCGGTCGGTGTGGCCGGCCAGCCAGGCGGCGTCGGCCGCGGCGAAGAGCCGGCGGGCGCGCTCGTGTGGTTCGGCGGTGAGCTTCGCGGCACGCTCGAGCGAGCTGGCGGCCGCGGCGTAGGCGCCGCGGGCGCGCGCTCGTGCGGCGGCCTGCTCGAGCTCGCCCGCCGCCTCCGGGTCGGTGCCGAGCGCGGCCGCCGCGCGGTGCCAGGCACGCCGGTCGGGATCGGTCTCGGCGTCGGCGAGCGCGCGGTGCATGGCGCGGCGCGCGTCCGAAGGCGCCGAGCGGTACGCGGCCGAGCGGGCGAGCGGATGGCAGAACGTCAGCTGGTCGAGCGCGACTTGGACCAGTCCTGCCTGCTCGGCGGGGGCGAGCGCGCTCAGGTCGCCCGCCGCCCGCTCCAGGGTGGCGAGATCGCCGGCCTCCTCGGCCGCCGCGAGCGCGAGCAGCCGGCGCGTCGGCTCCGCGAGCGCGCCGATGCGGGCCGCGAACGTCTGCTCGACGCTGGTCTCGACGCCGTCTCCGGCGGCGAGCTCGATCAACGCGAGCGGGTTGCCGAGCGTGACCTCGAAGATCCGGTCGGCGTCGCCGGGCGGCAGCGGGCGGCCGGCGTGCTGCTCGAGGATCGTTGCCGCGGCGTCGCGGTCGAGGCCTCTGAGGACGACCGCGTCGAGGCCTTGGGGGAGCTCGTCGCCGGGCCGCGTCGCGACCAGCAGCGCGATCGCGTCGGCGAACAGGCGCCGGGCGGCGAACAGGATCGCGCCGAGCGACGACTCGTCGACCCACTGGGCGTCGTCGATCGTCACGAGTAGCGGGCGCTGCTCGGCGCTCAGCGCGAGGAGGCTTAGCGTCGCGACACCGATCAGGAAACGGTCGCTGTGCGTTCCGGGCGCGAGCCCGAGTGCGCCTTTCAGGGCCGCGGCCTGCGGCTCGGGCAGCTCGCCGATCCGGTCCAGCGCGGGCCGCAGCAGCGCGTGCAGGCCGGCGAACGGGATCTCGGACTCGGACTCGACCCCGCGCGCTCTGAGGACGGTCATCTCGCCCGCGTGTTCGACGGCGTACTCGAGCAGCGCCGTCTTCCCGATGCCGGGCTCGCCCGCGATCACGAGCACCTGGCTCGTGCCGAGCCTCGCGGTCGCGAGCAGCTGCTCGATGCGAGCCAGCTCCTCGCCGCGGCCGATCACCATGGGGCGATCCTATGTGTCCCGCTCGGCCTGCTGCCGGGGCGCGACGGTTACTGCGGCAGATGAGGAAGGCGCAGGTTCGGACGCGAGCGGAGCGGCCGATCTCACCGCCTCCCTCATCTGCCGCCGTTCGCCGGCCCCGGCACCGCCGACACGTGTGTCACGTTTCATCGCCCTTGATCGCCCGGGTCGAACCGCTTACCACCACCCGCCGCCTCTCCGGCCCGTTCGACTACCGGGTCGACCACGAAGTCGCAATTGGCTCGATCGTCAAAATCCCGTTCGGACATCAACGCCTCGAAGGCGTGGTCGTCGGTCTCGCGGAAACCTCCGACGTCCCCGACGAGAAGCTCGTGACGCCCACGAGCGTCCGTGACGACTCGCTCCCGCGCGACCTGGTGGATCTCGCGCTGTGGATGGCTGAGGAGTACTGCTCGACGCCGGCCCGCGCGCTCGCGCTCGTCACGCCGCCGCCGGGCAAGGCGAAGACGTACCTGTGGGCCGAGCCGACGGGCGCCGACGGAAAGCTGACGGACAAGCAGCGCGCGCTGCTCGAACGTCTCCCCGGCCCGACGAACAACGACCTGCCCGCCCTGCGGCGACTCGAGGCGCGCGGGTTGGTGACGATCGTGCCACGGGTCGCGCGGCGGGCACCGCGGACGAACCCGGAGTCCGACCGCGAGGTCGAGCTCACGGCGGCACAAACAGACGCGCTGCGGGAGATTGAAGCGGCGCCCGGCGAGGCGCGGCTGCTGCACGGCGTAACCGGTTCGGGCAAGACCGAGGTCTATCTCCGCGCGGCGGCCAGGGCGCTCGAACGCGACGAAGGCGTGATCATCCTCGTGCCCGAGATCGCGTTGACGCCCCAGACGGTGGCGCGGTTCGCCGCCCGGTTCGGCGACACCGTCGCTCTGCTGCACTCCGCGCTCTCCGACGGCGAGCGCTACGACGAGTGGCGCCGGCTGCGCATCGGCGAGGCGCGGATCGCGGTCGGGCCGCGCTCGGCCGTGTTCGCGCCCGTCGAGAACCTCGGCCTGATCGTCGTCGACGAGGAGCACGACGCGTCCTACAAGCACGAGGGCGACCCGCGCTATGACGCTCGGCACGTCGCCGAGTACCGCGCGTACCAGGCGCACGCGCGGCTGCTCGGAGGCTCGGCCACGCCGCGCCCGGAGACGGTGCACCGGACGCCGCGGCTGCGGCTTCCGGCGCGGGTGGCCGGCGGCCGCGATCTGCCGCCTGTCCGCGTGCTCGACATGCGCGAGTCGCAGCACCCGCTCCACCCCGAGACGCGGCGGGCGCTGACGACGGCGCGCAAGTCGATCGTGCTGCTGAACCGCCGCGGATGGTCGAACTTCCTCACGTGCAAGTCGTGCGGGAAGGCCTGGGAATGCCCTCGTTGTGAGGTCGCGCTCGTGCTCCACCGCGCCGAACGCGGGCTCGCCTGCCACCACTGCGGCCACCGCGAGCCGATCCCGACCCGCTGCGACAACTGCGGCTCGCTGGCCGTCGCCCGCCACGGCGCGGGCACCGAGCGCGTCGAGGCCGAACTCCAGCAGGCGCTCGACGTGCCGGTCTTCCGTCTCGACGCCGACACGACGACCACCAAGGACGCCGTGCCGGAGCTGCTCGCGCGTTTCCACGCCGCGCCGAGAGGCCTCCTGCTCGGCACGCAGATGGTGGCCAAGGGCCACGACTTTCCGGACGTCACGCTCGGCGTCGTGCTCGACGCCGACTCCACGCTGCGGTTCCCGGACTTCCGCGCCGAGGAGCGGACGTTCGCGCTGATCGCGCAGCTCGCGGGCCGCGCCGGACGCGGGCCACAAGGCGGGCGCGTGCTGGTCCAGACCCGCTCGCCGACGGCGCCCTCGATCGAGGCCGCCGCCCGCCACGACGCCGATGGCTTTCTCAAGGGCGAATTGGAGCGCCGGCGCGCGCTGCGCTACCCGCCGTTCGCGGACCTGATCCGGGTCATCACCACCGCTCATGACCCGGCGCCGGCTCGCGCCGCCGCCACCCACATCGCCGAGGCGATCGACGCACCGCAGACCGAGCTGCTCGGTCCGGCCCCGCTGTTCCGGCTCCGAGACCGCGAGCGCTTCCAGATCGTCCTCAAGACGACCGCCCGCGCCGACGCGATCGCCGCGACCGGTGCGGCGGTCGAGGCCACCGCACGAGACAAGGCCTTTCGTGCGGTGAACTTCTCCGTGGACGTGGACCCGGTCTAAGATTCTCGCCCGATGGCGGACGAGGTTCACACCGAGGCGCACGGGGAGATCGCGGAGCCCGCGCAGCGGCTCGACCCCGAGACCCGCGCGCGGCGCGAAGCGGCGCTGAAGCTCGTTCGCAAGTACGGCGACCCGGTGCTGCGCTCGCGGGCGCTGGAGATCGAGCGCTTCGACGCCTCATTGATCGAAGAGGTCGGCCGGATGGGCCGGCTCATGCACGACGCGTACGGGATCGGGCTGGCGGCCACCCAGGTCGGCGTCATGCACCGCCTGCTCGTCTACCGGACCGAACTCGAAGGCGTCGTCGCCGCGCTCGTGAACCCGGTGCTGGAGTGGTCGAGCAAGGACAAGGAGTCCTCCGAGGAAGGCTGCCTGTCGCTGCCCGGCGTCAGCGTCGAGGTCGAACGGCCCGTGCACGTCCGCGTCCGCGCGCAGGACGAGCGCGGCCAGCCGATCCTGGTCGAGGCGAGCGGGCTCGAGGCGCGGGTGATCCAGCACGAGATGGACCACCTTGACGGGGTGCTGATCCTCGACCGCACGTCGCGCGACCAGCGCAAACAGGCGATGCGCGCGCTGCGTGAGGCGCTCGACCCACCGCGGTCGGCCGCCGCTTAAGTTGCGCAACGTCTACCTCGGCACCTCGGAGTTCGCCGCTGTCGTCCTGCGGGCGCTGGCCGAATCCGAGCGCCACCGGCCGCAGCTCGTGGTCACCCGTCCCGACGCGAAGCAGGGCCGCGGGCAGAAGCTCGCCCCCCCGCCGGTCGCCGTCCTCGCCCGCGAGCTCGGGATCGAGGTGATCCAGCCCGAGCACCTCCACGCCACCGAGGTCCTGGACCAGATCGCGGCGGCGCAGCCCGAAGTCCTCACGACATGCGCGTACGGCGTGCTGATCAAGGAGCCGCTGCTCTCGGACTACGAGATGCTCAACGTGCACCCGTCGCTGCTGCCGCGCTGGCGCGGCGCGGCACCGATCGAGCGGGCGATCATGGCCGGCGACGCCGAGACCGGTGTGACGATCATGCGCGTCACCGCCGGCTGGGACTCAGGGCCGATCTACCTCGCCGGCAGCGAGCCGATCCGGTCCGACGACGACTACGGCACGCTCGCGCCGCGGCTGGAGGAGCTGGGCGCGCGGCTGCTCGTCCAGGCGCTCGACGAGCATCTGACACCGGTCGAACAGGACGAGTCGCTCGTCACGTACGCGCACAAGATCGGACCGCGGGAGCGGGCGCTGGACCCGACGCAGTCGCCCGAGCACGTCGAACGCACGATCCGCGCGCTGCGCCCGCACATCGGCTCGCGGCTTCCACTCCCCGATGGCAGCTTTCTCGGCGTGATCAGCGCCCAGGTGGACGGCCCGACCCGCGCGCCGGCCGGCGGGCTGGTCCGCACCGAGGGCGACCGGCTGCTGCTCGACTGCAAGGGCGGCGCGGTGGAGCTGACCGAGATCCGCCCGCCGGGCGGCCGACCGATGGCCGCGTCCGACTGGCTGCGTGGGCGCCCGGACTCAGCGCTGACGAGCTTCCGCTACGACCCGACGCTGCCGGACCGCGACCTGACCGAGGTGCTGGCCGCCGCCCGCGCCGAGTGGGAGGACGACAGCGACGAGTGGCAGCCGCACGTGTGCGCGCTCGCCGCCCGCGGCAGCCGCGAGGTACTCGATGCGATGGTGGAGCTGGGTGCGAACGCCGAGCCCGCGATGCGCGAGCTTGCCGCGTACGTGCTGGGCCAGCTCGGGCCCGCGGCCCCGGCGCTGCCCGACGACGAGGAGGCGGCGCTGCGCGCGATGGCGGGCCGCGAGGAGGACCCGAGCGTGCTGGCCGCGATCGCCTACGCGTTCGGCCACCTGGGCGCGCCGCACGGCCACGACTGGCTGCTCGAGCAGCGCTCGCATCCTGACGACGGAGTGCGCGAGGCGATCGCCTTCGCGCTCGGCGGCCGCCCCGGTGAGGACACGCTCGAGGCGCTGATCGCGCTGTCGGCCGACGCCGAGCCGGCGGTTCGCGACTGGGCGACGTTCGCTCTCGGCACGCTCGCCGAGCAGGACAGCCCGGCGTTGCGGGAGGCGCTCGCCGCCCGGCTGGACGACGCCGACGAGGACACGCGGCTCGAGGCGATCCACGGGCTCGCGTTGCGCGGCGACATACGGGCGGAGGCGCCGGCACGTGACGTGATCGCCAGCGACAGCGGCGACACGAGCGTCTGGCGACGCCACCTCATCGCGGAGACGGCGGACCGCATCACAGCGGGGGGGTCTCGGGGGGGCGGCAGCCCCACCGGTTAAACATTCGGGGCGCCCGTGGCGCCCCGAGGGAATTACCAGGCCGGCGTGGCTGCCGGGTCTTCGGCCGGCGCCGGAGCGGGCTCGGCGGGAGCGGCGGCGGGAGCCTCGGCCACGGGAGCCTCGGCCGGAGCCTCGGCGGCCGGAGCCGGAGCCTCGGCGGCCGGAGCCGGAGCCTCGGCGGCCGGAGCCGGAGCCTCGGCGGCCGGAGCGGGAGCCTCTTCCTGGACCGGGGCGGGGGCCGGAGCCTCTTCCTCGACCGGGGCGGGAGCCGGAGCCTCTTCCTCGACCGGGGCGGGAGCCACTTCCTCGACCGAAGCCGTCGCGGCCGGAGCTTCGGGCTCGGGGGCCGGCTCGGTCTCGGGAACCTGCTCCTCGGCCGCGGGCGTCTCAGCGGGCGGCGGGGCGGGCGTCTCGGTCTCCGGAGCGGGCGTCGTCTCGACCGGCGGGGCGGGGGTCTCCTCGGCCGTCGGAGCGGGGGTCTCGACGACCGGCGGCTCCTCGACCTCGGGCTCCTCGACCGGCGCGGTCGTCGGCGGCAACGAGTCGGGCGTACCGTCGTTGTTCCAGTCCTCCATCCCGTCCGGGATGCCGTCGCCGTTCGTGTCGCCGTTCGCCGGGTCGCTGCCGTAGGCCTCCTCGACCGCGTTGGGCACGCTGTCGCCATCCGAGTCGTCCTCGCCGTCGACGACCCCGTTGCCGTTCGTATCCCAGGCCGGGAAGTTCGCCTTGACGCGGAACTCGGTCGAGTTCGAGACGCCGTAGCCGTTCGAGGCCGTGCCGTCGTTCGCGTCGGCCGAATCGGTGTTGAGGACCGTGCGCTCGTAGTCGTTCGGAATCTGGTCGCCGTCGTCGTCGCGCGTATCGACCGCCGGGAACGACGGGGCGGACCAGCTGCCCGTGCCGGTGCCGGTCCGAGCGGTGCTCGTCGGCGTGCTGTCCTCGGTGTCGCGGGCGGAGGACTCCGAAGTCCCCGGGCCGCTGAGCCCCACGATCGGGAAGCCGCCGCCGGCGCCGCCGGCGCCGGGGATGCTGACCAAGATCGGGGCCGCGCCATTCGGGCCGGACTGCTCGCCGCCGCCGTTGCCGGGACCGTTCTCGCGCGTGCCCGCGGGGGGCTGCTGCACGTTGGGCTTCGCCAGGCGGACGGGCGTCGTCGCCGCGTCCTTCTCGAGTCCGGAGGGCCAATCCTTCCAGCCCACAAGCGGCGCGGCCAGCGCGCCCAAGCCGAGCGTGCCGGCGACGAGGCCGGTGGCGATGGTGCCCGCGAAGCGGAGGTCGCCGAGCGCGGAGGGCCGCGGGGCAGGACCGTTCAGTGAGTAAGTGGTGTCAGTGTCCGACATTGTGTGGCTTCCCCTTCCATGGGGAGTGTCGGCAAGTTGTACGCGGTCCATTAGCCCTATCGGAAGAAATTGATCTCGCTGGACGATTTTTGGACGAACGTACGAGCATCGACAAAAAGGGCTGCAAAAAGCCCACTTTCAACCTTGAGGATCGAACCGGAAACTGGACAGCTGTTTGAGGCGGCCCGTCACCGCCGGCCTTGGGGCGCGGCCGCAGCGTGCGTCCGAGCACACCACGGCAACCGACCGACGACGGACAGAGCCAAGCAGAAGAACCGGCTCGCGTAAAGGCTCGCATGCAGAAAGACCACCGACCATCGGGCGCACAACCCAACCGGAAGATCGCACCCGCGCGTGCGTGCGCGTACGCGGTCGTGCGGCGCGTGTTCGAGCAGGATGCCTGGGCCGACCGCGCGCTGCACGGGGAGGCGCGCCGCGCCAGGCTCGATGCGCGCGATCTCGGTCTGGCCACGCAGCTCGCGTTCGGCACCGTCCAGCGCGTGGCCACGCTCGACCACGTGATCGCGGCGCTCGCCGGGCGGCCGCCGGCCACACTCGACCCGCCGGTGCTGGCCGCGCTCCGGCTCGGCGTCTTTCAACTGACCTTTCTGGACCGCATCCCCGCGCACGCCGCCGTGGGCGAGTCGGTCGAGTTGGCCAAGGCCGACGCGCCTCGCGGTGCCGGCCTCGTCAACGCCGTCCTGCGCCGGGCCACTCGGGAAGCCCGCGCGATCGTCGAGGCCCTGCCCGACCGCACGCCCGCCGAGGCCGCGCTCGCCCACTCGCATCCCGAGTGGATCGCGGCCCTCTGGTTCGACGCACTCGGCGCGCCCGACGCACGCGCGTTGATGGCCGCCGACAACGAGCCGGCCGAGTCCGTCCTGCGGGCCAACACGCTCAAGATCACGCCGGAGGCCCTCGCCGACCGGCTCTCCCTGCCGACGCGCACCGACGGCGACGCGCTGATCCTCGACGCGCCGTTTGACGTCTTCGGCTCACCCGAGTTCCAGGGCGGCCTGTTGATGCCCCAATCCCGCGCCGCGATGGCGGTCGCCAGCTTGCTCGACCCCCAACCCGGCGAGCGCGTGCTCGACCTGTGCGCCGCGCCCGGAGGCAAGACCACGCATCTCGCCGCGCTGATGGCCAACCAGGGCGAGATCGTGGCCGTCGAGCGCCATCCCGGCCGCGCCGACGCGCTGCGCCGCACGGCCGCGCGTATGGGCGCGGACATCGTCGACGTACGTACGGGCGACGCTACCGAGCCGCAACGCGAGTTCTTCGACCGCGTCCTGGTCGACCCTCCGTGCAGCGATCTGGGCACGCTCGCCTCGCGCCCCGACGCGCGCTGGCGCAAGGCCGGGCGGCCCGCCGCGCTGGCGGAGCTGCAGCTGCGCATTCTGACCGCGGGAGCCGTCGCGGTGAAGCCCGGCGGTACCCTCGTGTACTCGACCTGCACGATCTCGCCCATCGAGAACGAGCGCGTCGTGACGACGTTTTTGGAGTCCCACGCCATATTCGAGGCCGAGGACCTGGGCAGCCGGGTGCCGGTCTGGAAGCATCCGACCATGCCGCAGCACTTGCAGACGCTCCCGCACCGCGACCGCACCGATGGTTTCTTCATCGCGAGGCTGAAGCGTGCCTGACGTCGACCTGGGCGCGATCTGCCCGTCCTGCCATGAGCCGTGGCTGCGGCCGACGAACCTCCCCGGACGCTACCGGTGCGTGAACTGCCTGCACCGGTTCGAGCTGCGGTCGGTGTGTCCGAACTGCGGCGAGCATTCGACGATCGTGCGGATGTCGAACACCGCGCTGTACGTGTGCGGCCACTGCCAGTCGTCCATGCTCGCTCCAATATGAGAGGTGTGGCGCCGAGCGTCCTCGCCGCCGACTTCGCGCGTCTCGGTGAGCAGGTCGACACCGTGATCGCCGCGGGCGCGCGCGTGATCCACGTCGACGTGATGGACGGCCACTTCGTCCCGCCGATCACGATGGGCCCGCTCGTCGTCGAGGCGATCGCCGAGCGCGTGCACGACGCGGGCGCGGAGATCGACGTCCACCTGATGATCGAGTGGCCGGAGCGCCAGGTCGAGGCGTTCGCGAAGGCGGGGGCGGACTCGATCACGGCGCACGTCGAGGCCACGCCGCATCTGCACTACGCCGTGCAGGCGATCCGCAACGCGGGTTGCAACGCCGGTGTCGCGCTCAACCCCGGTACGCCGCCGGAGGCCGTCAGCGCCGTCGAGGCCGACCTCGTCCTCTGCATGACCGTCAACCCGGGGTGGGGCGGCCAGGCGTTCCTGGAGACCTCGATCGCCAAGCTCCAGCGCCTGCGCGAGCTGATCGGCGACACCCCCGCACTCGAGGTGGACGGCGGAATCGACGCCGAGACCGCCGCCCGCTGCGCTGCCGCCGGCGCCACGCTGTTCGTCGCCGGAACGGCCGTCTTCGGGGCCCCCGATCCGGCGCAAGCCGTCAGAACCATCTCGGCAGCCGCTACCCGGTAGAAAGTCCAGCGATTTCGTGTTGTACGGCCAGCCGTATGTGAAGGTGTTCGCGCGGTGACGAGAATCGACCCAGTGGACTGCACCGTCCTGATCGTCGACGACCATCCCTCCTTTCGTGCCAGCGCGCGCGTGCTGCTGGAGTCGGAGGGGTTCAACGTCATCGGCGAGGCGGTGGACGGGGCGAGCGCCGTCACCGAGACCTGTCGTCTCAAGCCCCAACTCGTCCTCCTGGACGTGCAGCTCCCCGACATCGACGGCTTCGACGTCGCCGCCCGCATCACCGGTTATCCGGACTCGCCGGCGGTGATCCTGGTTTCGAGCCGCGATTCCTCGGACTTCGGCCCGCTCGTGAGCCGTTCCGGCGCGCGCGGCTTCGTGCCGAAGGCCGAACTCTCGGGCGAGCGCGTCCAGGAGCTGCTGGTTTGAGCCGTGTCACCCGCGCGCTGGCGTTGCTGGCGCTCGCGGCCCTCCTGGTGGGGCTGCTCGGGGCGTTCGTGGTCGCGGAGTCCGACCACGTCGACTACAAGGCGCTGACGATCGTGATCGCCGTCGGCATCGCGGCGGCGTGGATCGGCACCGGCCTGTACGCGTGGTGGCGGCGGCCGCGCAACCGGGTGGGCGCGCTGATGACCTGGACCGGGTTCGCGTGGCTGCTGAACGTCTTCGTCGCCGCCAACTCGCCGGCGGTCTTCACGCTCGCGGTGTTCCTCTCGAACCTCTACCTCGCCGCGTTCGTGCATCTGCTGCTCGCGTATCCGGACGGCCGCCTGCGCTGCCGGCTGCACACGCGCCTCGTGCAGGCGACGTACGCGCTGGCCGTGATCGGGCCGATCCCGATCCTGATGTCCGGGCTGGACGCCGCGTGCGCGACGTGCCCGGACTCGGTCATCCAGGTCACGTCGGGCACCACGATCGGGACGATCGGGGACGTGTTGACCAGCGTCGCGGCGATCACGCTCGCCGGGGGCGTCGTGTACGCGCTGACCCGCCGGTGGCGGACGGCGACCGCCCCGCAGCGCCGCACGCTCTCGCCGCTGTTGTGGTCGGGCGTCGCGCTGATGG
This sequence comes from uncultured Solirubrobacteraceae bacterium, assembly GCA_963768375.1. Taxonomy (GTDB): domain Bacteria; phylum Actinomycetota; class Thermoleophilia; order Solirubrobacterales; family Solirubrobacteraceae; genus Solirubrobacter. Next base: position 409,097 of record CAVYHO010000009.1, on the reverse strand, counting down.
TGATCGTCGTGCTCACGCTCGTCACCCAGACCGTCGCCGGCGATCAGGTCCCGGGCGTGCTCCCGCTGGCGGGCCAGGTCGTCTTCGCCTCGATCCCGTTCACGTTCCTGATCGGCCTGCTGCGCAGCTACGTGGTCCGCGCGGACGCGCTCGGCGCGCTGCTGGTGCGGCTCGGCGACGCGTCCGGGACCGACGGCCTGCGCGGCCTGCTCGCGGACACGATCGGCGACCGCTCGCTACAGCTCCTGTATTGGGTCGACAACTGCTGGGTCCACCGCGACGGCCGTCCGGCGACGCTGCCGGCCGACGGCGACCGCCGACGCGCGTGGACGCCGGTCGAACTCGAGGGCCAGCGCGTCGGCGCGATCGTGCACGACGCGAGCGCCGAGCCCGAGGCACTGGCCTCGCTCGCGGCCGCCGCCGGGCTGGCGATGCGCGGCGAGCGGCTGGAGGCAGCATTGCGGCGCTCGCGCAAACGGATCGTCGAGGCCGGCCTGGCCGAGCGCCGGCGCCTGGAGCGCAACCTGCACGACGGCGCCCAGCAGCGGCTCGTCGCGCTCAGCCTCACGCTGCGGATCGCCCAGAACCAGATCGCCAAGGACCCCGACAAGGCTGCCGCGATGGTGGGCGGCGCCCAGGAAGAACTGACCCGCGCGCTCGAGGAGCTGCGCGAGCTGGCCCGCGGCATCCACCCGGCAGTGCTGTCGGATCGCGGCCTCGGCGCGGCGGTCGAGGCGCTCGCCGTGCGCTCGCCGCTGCCGGTCAAGGTCGTCGAGGTTCCCGGCGAGCGGCTCCCCGAACCGGTCGAGGCCGCCGCCTACTTCGTGATCGCCGAAGCGCTGACGAACGTCGCCAAGTACGCCAATGCGAACACGGCCACGGTGGCCGTCCGGCGGAAAAATGGCCACGCGCACGTCGAAGTGCGCGACGATGGGGTGGGCGGCGCGGATCCCGGCCGAGGGTCGGGGCTGCGCGGCCTCGCCGACCGCGTCGGCGCATTGGATGGATCGCTGGCACTCGACTCGCCACCCGGGTCGGGCACTACTCTCCGAGCGGAGATTCCCGTATGAGCGCAACAGATAGCCCATTGAAGGTCGTCGTCGCCGAAGACTCCGTGCTGTTGCGCGAGGGCCTCGTGCGCCTGCTCGAGGACTCGGGATTCGAGGTCGCCGGCCAGGCCGGCGACGCCGAAGACCTGCTCCGCAAGGTCGGCGCCCACAAGCCCGACGTCGCCGTGATCGACGTCCGGATGCCGCCGAGCCACACCGACGAGGGCCTGCGCGCAGCGCGCAAGATCCGCGCCGACCATCCCGGCACCGGCGTGCTGGTGCTGTCTCAGTACGTCGAGGAGGCCTACGCGCTCGACCTGCTGTCGGAGTCGACGGAGAGCACCGGCTACCTGCTCAAGGACCGGGTCGCGGACGTGGACACGTTCACGGACGCCGTGCGCCGCGTCGCCGGTGGCGGCAGCGCGCTCGATCCCGAGGTCGTCGCCCTGCTGCTCGGCCGCCGCCGCCGCGAGGACCCGCTGGAGGCCCTGACCGCGCGCGAGCGCGAGGTGCTGGGGTTGATGGCCGAGGGCCGGTCGAACGCGGCGATCGCCGAGGCGCTGGTCGTGACCGAGCGCGCGGTCGAGAAGCACGTCACCTCGATCTTCTCCAAGCTGGACCTGACGCCGACGGTGGAGGACCACCGCCGCGTGCTCGCGGTTCTGGCGTATATGCGCTCTGCGTAGGGACTACGGCTAGCCCCACCAGCGGGGGCGAGCAAACCGCACGCCGCGCTTCGGAAAACCGACGATCCTGGGCGCATGAACATCGTTTCGACGGCGGATCTGCGCCGGACCTACGGCGAGGGCGAGACTGCTGTGCACGCGCTCGCCGGCGTGACGCTGGACTTCCCCGCGGGGCAGTTCACGGCGATCATGGGCCCGTCGGGGTCGGGGAAGTCGACACTGATGCACCTGCTGGCCGGGCTCGACAAGCCGACGTCGGGGTCGGTCGTCATCGACGGCCACGAGATCGCCTACTTCGACGATGGGAACCTCACGCGCCTGCGCCGCGACCGGCTCGGGTTCGTCTTCCAGGCCTTCAACCTCGTCCCGGTGCTGACCGCCGAGGAGAACATCACGCTGCCGCTGCAGCTGGCGGGCCGCAAGGTCAACCAGGAGTGGTTCGACAAGCTGATCGACACCGTCGCTCTGCGCGACCGGCTCACGCACCGGCCCGCCGAGCTCTCCGGCGGCCAGCAGCAGCGCGTCGCCGTGGCGCGCGCGCTCGTGCACCAGCCGGCCGTGGTGTTCGCCGACGAGCCGACCGGCAACCTCGACTCGCACGCCTCCGAGGAGGTCCTGGGCCTGCTCCGCCAGGCCGTCGACGAGTTCAAGCAGACGGTGATCATGGTCACCCACGACGCGCAGGCGGCGGCGGTCGCCGACCGGATCGTGATCCTGCAGGACGGCCAGGTCGTCCACGACGGCGCGGGCACCGACGCCGACGGCGTCCTCGACCTGATGAAGGCGGTGGCGTGACGTGCGCAAGGTCGCCATCCGCGGCCTGCTGACACGCAAGCTGCGGTCCATCCTCACCGGCTTCGCCGTCGTCATCGGCGTCGCCTTCGTCGTCGGCACGCTCGTATTCACGGACACGATCAACGAGTCGTTCAAGAACCTGTTCGAGCGCACCCAGCAGGGCGTCGACGTGGCGATCGAGTCGCGCCAGGCGGTCAAGGCCGACTTCTCGGTGGCGCCGACGATGCCGCGCGGCACGCTCGACGAGGTCAAGTCCGTCCCGGGCGTCGACGTCGCCGAGGGCAGTGTCAGCTCGGACGGCACGCTGCTGGACAAGAAGGGCGAGCCGATCGTCTCCAACGGCCCGCCGACGCTGCTGATCTCGGAGTCCTCGGAGAAGATCTTCCAGGTCCTCGACTACGCGAGCGGCGGTCGCCCGGAGACCGACGACGAGGTCGCGATCGACCGCGGGACGGCGAACAAGTTCGACTTCAAGGTCGGCGACACGGTCACGGTGTCCGGCTCGGCGCCGGCCAAGCAGTTCAAGGTCTCCGGCATCGCCACGCTCGCCGGCAAGGACAACCTCGGCGGCGCGCGGCTGGTCGTGTTCACGCTGCCCGCGGCGCAGACGATCACCGGCCACGACGGCTACGACTCGATCTCGGTCTCCACCGGCGGCGGTGACCCGGATGCGGTGAAGGCCGCGATCCAGTCCAAGCTGGGCAAGGACTTCCTGGTCCGGACGGGCGAGGAGGCGGCCGAACAGCAGGCCCAGGACCTTTCGGACGCACTCGGATTCCTCAGCACCGCGCTGCTGGTGTTCGCCGGCGTCGCGCTGCTGGTCGGCGGCTTCTTGATCTTCAACACGTTCACGGTGACCGTCGCGCAGCGGACCAAGGAGTTCGCGCTGCTGCGCGTGCTCGGCGCCTCGCGCGGCCAGGTGCTGCGCTCGGTGCTGATCGAGACGTTCGTGGTCGGCCTGGTGGCGTCGATCATCGGAATCCTGTTCGGCATCCTGCTCGCTCCGGGCCTGGCCGCGATCCTGAAGGCGGCCGGGATCGATCTCGGCGCCACCGGCATGGTGATCACGCCGGGCACGGTGATCACCGGTCTCGTGGTCGGTCTCGTGGCCACGATGGTGTCCGGCTTCGTGCCGGCCCTGCGGGCGACGCGCGTGGAGCCGGTGACGGCGATGCGCGATGCCGTCACCCCCGGCATCGGGCGGGTCCGTGCCTGGCGGGTCGTCGGCTCGCTGGTGCTGATGGGGCTCGGCCTGCTCGTCCTGCTGTGGGGCCTGTTCGGCGAGTTCGACACCGCTTCGGCGAACGCCGCACTGCTCGGTCTCGGCGCGCTGCTGATGATGTTCGGCTTCGCGTTCCTGGCACCGGTGCTCGTCCGGCCTTTGGCGCGTGGCCTCGGTCGCCCGTTCGCGGGCGGCCTGACCGGCCGTCTGGCGCGCGAGAACGCGATCCGTCAGCCCCAGCGCACGGCGGTCACGGCCGCGGCGCTGATGATCGGTCTGGCGCTCGTGGTGCTCGTCACCGTTTTCGCGGCCGGCATCCGCGGTTCGATCGACAAGACGATCGACGATCAGGTGCGGGCCGGCGTGATCGTGCAGAACAACGACGGCTTCTCGCCGATCCCGGCCGCGGTCCCCGAGGCGGTGGGGCAGGTCCCGGGCGTGGCCGATGTCTCCTCGGTGCGGTTCGCGTTCGGGATCGCCAAGGGTGACGACGGCAACACCGCCGTCACCGGGATCGAGCCGGCGACGGTCAACTCGGTGCTCGAGCTCAAGTGGGCCGACGGCGACGCCAACACGCTCGGCTCGCTCACCGACGGCCAGATCGTGGCCGACGACGACTGGGCGAAGGCGCATGACCTGACCGTCGGCGACAGCGTGTCGTTCACGACGCCGCTCGGCCGCCAGCAGACCTACGAGCTGGCTGGCACGTTCGAGAACCAGGCGGGTCTGACCGCCGACGTGATCGCGACGAGCAAGACGCTCGTGGACAACTGGAACGCGACCAACGTCGCGTTCGCGATGGCCGCGCTCGACGACGGCGCCGACCCCGAGGATGTCGCGCGCCAGGCCAACACGGCGATCGCCTCGTTCCCGTCCGCCGACGCGCTCTCCATCGACGAGTTCAAGGACAAGCAGGCGCAGGCGATCAACGGCCTGCTCGGTCTGGTGATCGGGTTGCTGTGCCTGTCGATCATCGTGGCGCTGCTCGGGATCGTGAACACGCTCGCGCTGTCGATCTTCGAGCGCACGCGCGAGCTCGGGATGCTGCGGGCCGTCGGCATGAGCCGCGTGCAGGTGTGGAAGATGGTCACGATCGAGTCCGTGATCACGGCCGGGATCGGCGCGATCCTCGGGATCGTGCTCGGTCTCGTGTTCTCGGTGATCGTCTCGCGGCCGCTGGCCGAGCAGGGCTTCGTGTTCGTGCTGCCGTACATCTGGCTGATCGTGTTCTTCGTGATGGCGGCGATCGCGGGCGTGGTCGCCGCGATCCCGCCGGGCTGGCGGGCTTCGAAGGTGGACGTTCTGCGCGCCGTCACGACCGAGTGACGGCGCGTCCGCGCCTTCTAAGCTGTCGCCGGTGTCGCGCACGGTCGCCGTCCTGCTCGGACTCGTCTTCGCGTGCAGCCTCGGCCTGCACGCCCACCGCGCCGCGAATCCGACCAGCTACTACCAATCCCAGGACGAGCGGGCCTACGGCGGGCTGGCGATCGGCATCGCCGACCACCTTCGCTACGGGTCGCCCGAAGGGGCGTCGCTGCGCTGGCCGCCGGGCGCCCCGATGCTGTTCGCGATCGGTCACCGGCTGGCTCCCGGGGCGACCGACGAGCGCACGTCGGAGGTCGGGGCCTCCTACTGGCTCCAGGCGCTCGTCTCGCTGGGGACGGCCCTGGCCGCGTGCATCCTGGCGTGGACGCTGGCCGGTCGCTGGGCCGGCCTGCTCGCCGCCGCCCTCGTCGGGCTCTACCCACCGCTGATCCTCGCCACGGGCGAGCAGCTCTCGGAGCCACTGGGAGCGTTCTTCGTCACGGCCGGGTTCGCCGCGCTCGCACTCCGACAACGCTTCCGCTTCGCGCTCGTGGTGGCCGGCGTGCTGTGGGGGCTAGCCGTGCTGACCCGAGCGGACCTGTTGCTGGCGCCGATCTTCATCGCGATCGTCGCCGCGGGATGGCTGGCGCTGCGGCGCCGGCGCCCGCGCGCGGCCGTGGGATTCGCATTCGCGTTCCTCGGCGGGGCGGCCCTGGTGATCCTGCCGTGGGTGATCTTCGCGTCGGTGAAGGCCGAGCGGTTCGTCCCCGTCACGTCCGGCAGCCCGTCGGCACTGTTCGTCGGCACCTATCTCCCCGGCGATGGCACGACCTTCGGGATGAAGCGGGCGCTGGCCGATGAGACCCGGCGCCTGCATCCCAAGCTCGCGAACACCGAGCCCCTCAATCTGACCGCCGCCTCGGTCCTCGACGTTGTCGCGGCACGCCATCCCGACCTGCCGCGCGACAAGGCGATCTCGCTCGAGGCGCGGCGCAACCTGACGCGGTACGGGCTCGGTGAGCCGGTCGCGTTCGCGCGGATGATGGCGGACAAGTCGCTGCGCATGTGGAGCCGCTACGCCCGCGGCGGGGCGCGGCACACGTCGGCCGCGATCCGCGTGTGGCACATCCTGCTCGTGGTCGGGTCACTCGCGGGGCTGTTCGTGGGCATCCGGCGCCGGCGCGACCCGATCCTGATCGCGATCCTGCTCGTCGTCCTGTATTCGACCGCCCTGCACGCCCTGGTGGTCTCTCAGGGGCGCTACAACCTGCCGCTGATGCCGGCGCTGATCGCCGGCGGTGTCGCCGGCTGGTTCCTCGCGTTCGGCCGCCGGCGCGAGCCCGAGCCTGCCACCCTGCCGGAATGGACCTCGGACGGATCGGAATCTGGAAGAGCCGCCGTCAAGGCGGCCCCGGCGTCGTAGGCGAGCTCGAGTCGCTCGGCTACGGCGCGCTGTGGCTCGGCGGCAGCCCGTCGCTCGAGCAGACGCGGCCGTACCTGGAGGCGGGCTCCACGCTGCCCGTCGCCACCGGCATCCTCAATGTCTGGCAGCACGAGCCCGCCGACGTCGCCCGCGGGCACGCTGCGCTCACGCGCGACTTCCCGGGCCGCTTCCTGCTCGGCATCGGGATCGGGCACCCGGAGGCGACCAGCGACTACACGCGGCCGCTGAAGACGATGCGCGAGTTCTTCGACGGGCTCGACGGCGTTCCGCGCGACGAGATGGTCGCCGCCGCGCTCGGCCCGAAGATGCTCGACCTGGCCGCCGAGCGCTCGCGCGGCACCCACCCGTACTTCACGACGCCGGAGCACACGGCGTTCGCACGCGAGCGGATCGGCCCGGGAAAGCTCGTCGCGCCCGAGCTCGCGGTCGTGGTTGAAACCGACCCCGACGTCGCCCGCGCGGCGGCGCGCGAGTACGCGAAGACCTACCTGGGGCTGCGCAACTACACCAGCAACCTGCTGCGGTTCGGCTTCACCGAGGACGACATCGCGGACGGCGGCAGCGACCGGCTGATCGACGCCGTGATCCCGCACGGCTCAGCGGAGGCGATCGCCGAGGCGGTCCACGCCCACCTCGACGCGGGCGCCGATCACGTGTGCCTGCAGCCGCTCGGCCACGGGCCGGACCCGGTCGACGACTACCGGGCGCTGGCGAGGATCTTGATCACCTGATCGCGCGTCGGGCCCCGCGGCGCACTCCCGTTCGCTTCTGACGCCGCCGTGAGGATGCGCTCGGTCATGCCCGGCCGGGAGAACACGTCCTGCGGCAGCGCGAGGCAGTTCGAGATGTCCAGCGCGGCGCGGAATACGTCCGGGTCCCGGACGATCGCCGTTGCGAACGCCGCGCGCAGGTCGTCGCGAGGCGGGGGAGCCGCCCCGTTGCGGAGCGCCTCGATCTCAGCCAGGCGGGCGCGGTCGGTGGCGACGGTGGCGCGGTAGTACGGGGCCAGCTCGCGCCCCGTCGCCGCGGTGAAGGCTTCGGCCACGTCCGTGCCGTGCTCGCGCACCGTCCGGCGCAGGAGGGCGGCGTGCGCCAGTCCGAGCGAGATCCCGCGGCCCAGCGAAGGGTTCGTGCACGCCCACGCGTCCGCGACGCTCACCAGTCCGGGAGCCGGGGCGGGCGGCCGGTAGCGGTCGATCACGCCGCCCATCGCCATCACGCCCGTGATCGGCTCGCCGTCGAGCCAGTGCGCGTGCTGCGGGCAGGTGCGCACGAGCGCGGTCCAGCGCGATGCGTCGCGCAGCCGCTTGAGGGCCTGGTCACGTGCCGATGCGAACAGCGTCAGCGACCACGTGCCGGCGTCGCCGGGCAGCGCAAGGATCGAGAACGTCCCGAGCGCCGTCAGGGGCGCGCCGCGCATCTCGGGCAGCGTGCCGCGGAAGAAGCGCGTGTAGTAGAGGAACCCGGAGTCCTCGGCCGCCTCGGGGATCGGGGCGCCGAGCAGCTTCGGGAGCGTCGAGCGGCGGCCCATGGCGTCGACCACGAGATCGGCGCTGAACCGCTCGCCACGGTCGGTGTGCACGCTGCCGGTGTCGACGCGGGCCACCGTGACGCCGCGGCGCACGTCGAGCTCGGCTTCCGCGATCTGCGCCACCGCGCGCTCGAGCGTGGTCCGGCGGCCGGTGAACGTCACGAACCGCTCGTCGCCCGGCCTGCGCGCGGGGTCCGTGATCCCGGGCGGCATACGCGAGATCGGGTCGAGGCGCAGCGCGCCCGCGGCGTCGAGCGCGCGGGTGACGTCCGGTAGCTCGTCGTCGAGCACCTGGCGGCCGCGCGACTGTAGGTAGTGGGCCTGCCGGAACTGCACCACGCCGTGGCGCTGCCAGCGCTCCCAGGCCGCTTCAGCGCTCTCGGGAACCGGATCGCCGTCGCGCTCGAGAACCGTCACGTCGTGGCCGTCGCGGGCCAGCATCAGCGCCGTGGCGAGACCGCAGATGCCGCCGCCGAGCACGATCGTCCTCATGTGGCGAACGACGACTTCCGGCGCCGTCTATTCCACGCGGAAGTTGTAGGAAGGCGGCACGCGCTTCATCACGAACAGGAAGGCGCCGCCACGCCCGACCGGCTGTGTCGCGCCTTCGAACGTCACCGTTCGCGCGCCTGGCTTCGCGCGCCCGAACAGCAGTGTCCGGTCGCCGACGTCGATCGCGCTGTGGAACAGTGCCTTCGCGCTGCCGCACGCCCCGGCCTGAGTCGCGTCGTAGGGCCGGAACGTGTCGCCTCGGACGCGGCCCAGGCTCGAGCCGCGGGCCTCGCCGGCGACCGCGCAGCGCTGGCCGTTCTTGGCCGTGTAGATGGCGACGCCGAACGGATACTTGGAGCCCGATTTCGCCGTCACAACCGGCGTCATCCCGCCGCCCTGCGCCGCGCGGTAGGAATCGAAGCCCTGGCGCCGGTCCGGCACCGGCTCGCTAACCGAGATCAGGTCGGCCGCAGTTGCCGCCGCCGCGCCGCCGAGCAGGACCGCGGCGAGGAACGCCGTCGAGCGGCGGCGCACCCGTCGCACCCGCGCGCGTTCGGCCTCGATGTCGCGGCGCGCCGCCTCGCGCAGGTGCTCGCGCAGCTCGTTGATCGCGCTCATGCCGCGTCCTCCAGCACCGTCTCGGGCTCGCTCAGCCGCTGGGCGAGCGCCCGCAGCCCGCGCGACACGCGCGCCCGGGCCGTCTGCTCGCTGACGCCGAGCTTCACCGCCACGTCCGCATAGCCGCACTCGTCGATCACCCGGAGCTCGACCGCCCGCCGCTGCTCCTCGGGCAGCGATGCCATCGCGTCGGCCAGCGGGGCCGCGACCTCGCCGAGGCCGGCGACGTCCTCGATCCGCTCGATCTCGGGATCACTCAGGCCCGGCACCGGCACGCCGACCCGGGCCAGAGCGGAGCGCTCGACGCGACCGTCGCGCCAGTAATGCCAGAGTTCCGAGCGGGCGATCGAGAACAGCCAGCCCTGCTCCTCCTCGGCCGACGCCCCGCGGAACTGGCGGCGCCGCTCGAGCGCCTTGGCGAACGTCTCCGACAGCAGATCGAACGCGACGTCGACGTCCAGGACGCGGCGGGTGAAGTAGACGAGCACGCGCTCCGCGTAGGCGTCGTAGAAGTCCGCGAAGGCGTCCGGATCCATCTTCGACCGAGCGAGCAGAGACGACGAACGACGAGCGAAGGGGAGGGGCACGACGCCGCTCAAGACTACCTGCGTCACACGAGTACGCCTCCCGGCTCATAGGGGTCACCGGAGCGCGCGCCGGTCCTGCAAAGACCTGAAGGGACTGAGAAATGGACCGACGTTTGCGCCTCGCTGCGATGGTCGCGGCGTGTGTTTGCACTCTGACATTCACGGCGGCGGCCTTCGCCTACGTGCAGACCGACATGAACAACTTCAACCTGACCGCGAGCACCACCACCTGGCCGTCGCAGTTCCACGTTGCCACGGGTACCGACGGCCAGGTGACGTGGCGGTGGCTCGACTACCCGGACACGTCGACCGTGATCTCGTCGAACCGCTGCTCGGACTTGGTGGCGCTCGGGATCAGCAACTACGGCGTGGGCGACACGAGCTACCACCTGCTGCACGTGGGCTCCGCCGGGCAGTGCTTCGTGATCCGCGGCCGCACGAACGGCGGCTCGCTGGTCAACCACGACGGGAGGGTGCAGCGATGACCGCTTTCAATCGGCGGCTGCTCGCCGCGCTCGCCGTCAGCGCCGTGGCCGGCGCCGGCATCGGAACGGCGATCGCCTCGCCGCCCTCGCCCACGGTGAAGGAGAAGCTCGGCCGTGCCGAGGCCCTGACCGTCAGGCCGGCGTTCAACGGGGCCGGGCCGGTCTACACCGCCCGCTCGGTCCGTGTGGCGGCGAGGCTGCGGGCCGCGAGCGTCCCGCTGCCGGCCGGCGGCACGTTCAATGGCGTCCGCTGGGAACAGGCCGGCGGCGCCGTCACTCAGCACGACATCGACCTCGTGCTCCAGTACAACGCGGTCTGCCAGTGGCTGCGGGCCTGGCGCGACGGGCGTGACACAGCCACGGCCGCGAGGGTGCTCCAAGGGGCGCCGTCGTGGCCCGCGATCCGCGGCACCGAGTCGGCCGGCTGGCTCACCCGCGTCGCGGCCGACGTCAATGCGGGCGGCGGTGAGGCCGCCTCCGCGGTGCTCGCCGACTGCGACGCGTCGCACGCCAGCGAGATCGCCTACGCGAAGGGGCTCAACCTCACACCGAGCCGCTGAAACTCACACCCGTCACAGCCGACCACGGTCCGGGCTCTTAGCCCGTGCGTCACGCCGGGCATGGTCAAAGGTTCTGGCCGGGTGGCATGACCATCCGCCGCGGCGGCCGCTCACGCGGTCGCCGCGGGTGACGCAGCAGGCCGGCGGTACACCACCGCGAGGAGCGCACACAACAACACGGACGCGCCGAGGTATCCCACCTCGGCTCGCGTGAGCTCGTCGTCGACGACGTCGAGCACCATCCAGACCACGAACACGCCCGCGCTGACGAGCCACGCGGCGGCGGCCGCGGGCGCGTGGTCGCGGGCCAGCGCGGCCTGATTGAGCGTGCCCGCGGCCAGGTGGGCGCCCATCCCGAGTGCCACCGCGGCGAGCCCGAGCCGCCCGTAGGTGGCGTCGTCGTCGAACAGGATGCTCATCGCGAACGGGCCCACCAGCAGCAACCCGACGGCGACGACACCTGCAAACCCGGCGATGGCGAGGATCGTGATCCGGATCGCGCGTTCGAACTCGTCCTTGCCCTGGGTCGCCTCGAGCCCCGCCAGGTGGGGGAGGAGCGACCCCTGGATCGCCTGGAAGAGCTGCAGCGGGGCGCGCGCGATCAGCAACGCGTTGAACACGTAACCGGCGACGACGCCGTCGCTCGCCGTAAGGAGGACGCCGGCGTTGAGCAGCGTCTGCTCGGCGGCCATGATCACCAGCACGGCGACGGCGAAGCGGCCGCCGCGGGCGAGTCCGACCTCCTCCTCGTCGGTGGTCTTGCGCGCGCCGGCCTTGGGCCGGCGCGAGAACGCGAGCGGCACGACGACGAGCGAGACGAACGGCGCCGCGGCCATGCCCATCGCGACCGCCGTCGCGCCACTGGTGATCCCGATCGCGGCGGCGATCGCGAACAGCAGCCGCGCGTTCGCCTCCACGAACACGAGCGCGCCGTAGAGCGCGAACCACTGATGTCCGGCCAGCCAGCCCCGGGCGAAGTAGCTCGCGGCGTAGGCGAGCACGGCGACGACGAGGACCCAGTACAGCGCCGGCGCCCCGAGCGCGTCTTCGATCTGCTCGCGGAAGATCAGCGCGATGATCAGGAAGACGAGCGCGAAGCCGGCCTGGATCATCATCGGCGTCCGCAGCGGATGGCTCTCGTGGCCGCGCGCACGGCGGTCCGCGATCGTGCGCGAGAGCAGCTGCTCGATCGGCCGGTAGATCACCGAGACGATCACGAACAGCACCGACCACAGCAGCGCGATCGCCTTGTAGTCGGCGTCGCTCAGCGCGTACGAGGCGACGGCGAAGTACGCGAACGTGACGACGCCCGTTGACGCGATCCCGATCGAGAGGATCTTTGCGCCCGCGCCGTAGCCCGAGCGTGGCGGGGAGCTCACGCCCTAACTAAGAGCATGGTCCACGGGAAGGGGGAGCGGATCTCCTCCACCGTGCCGTGACGCTCGAGCAGCGTCACGAACGCCTTGCGCGACCAGTGGTTCAGATGCCCGGGGGTGTTCCCAAGGTCCTTGATATAGGCGCCGCGGGCCATGTTCAGGCCGCGCCACAGCGGCTCACGGGGCACGCTGACGAGCAGGTTGCCGCCGCGTGCGACACGCGCCATCTCCGACAACGTGTGCTCGGGGTCGGGCACGTGCTCGAGGACCTCGATCGCGGCCGCGAGCTCGAACTCGCCGTCGGCGAACGGGAACTTCTCGGCCTTCATGATCCGGTACTCGAGGTTGGGCGCCTGGCGCGTGGCCCACTCGGCCTGGATCGCGGGGTCCTCGAGGTCGATCCCGACCACACGGCCGTCGCGCAGGCGCTGCGCCCACTTGTGCGTGAGCACGCCCTCGCCGCAGCCGACGTCCAGGACGCTGCGCGGCGACGCTTTCGCCCACAGCTCGTCGAGCGTGCGCTCGAAGCCCGCCATCAGCTTCTTCACGACCGGGTTCGAGGAGCCGTACTTGTCGTACGTGTTGCCGGTGACGGTGCCCTCGGCGTCACGGGTGATCGTGCTCACAGGCTCACCGCCTCCCGCTCTTCAGTCTTGCCCGCGTTCGCGCCGGTGGTCGGCGGCTGGCCCGTCGGCTCCGCGCCGGGCTCGTAGTGCGAGGGCGGAACCCCGGCCTGGAGCTCGAGCCGTCGTACGCGTTCGAAGATCCGCTGCAGCATCGTCCGGTGCCCGCTCAGCAGGTCGCCGATGATCCCGAGCGCGCTGAGCACGACCGCGGCGTTGAACAGCACCGCGCCGAGGATCAGCGATTGGACGTGGCCGGCGCCGTCGCCCTGCACCCAGGCGACGAAGAAGCGGGTCCAGACGGCGGTCGCGACGAGCCCGACGATCAGCGCGAGGGTCATGAAGACCTTCAGCGGCTCGTACATCGAGTAGATCCGGAAGATCGAGACGGTGTTCCGGCGGACATAGGACGACATCGACGAGAACAGGCGCGAGTCGCGCGTCTTCGGGTTCGTCCGAATCGCGACGTGGTCGACCGCGACGGTCATCTTCCCGGCCTGGATGATCGTCTCGAGCGTGTACGTGTACTTCGAGACGACCTGGAGCTGGAGCGCTGCCTCGCGGTTGTAGGCGCGGAAGCCCGAAGTCGTGTCCGGGACCGTCGTCTCCGACGCCTGGCGCACGACCCACGAACCGAGTCGCTGCAGCGACTTCTTCAGCGGCGAGAACTCCTCGTGGTCCTTCACGTTGCGGTCGCCGACGACCATGTCGGCCTCGCCGCGCAGGATCGGCTCGACCAGTTTCGGGATGTCCGGCCCGTAGTACTGGTTGTCGGCGTCGGTGTTGACGATCACGTCGGCGCCGAGCTTCAGCGCCGCGTCGAGCCCGGCCTGGAAGCCGTTCGCGAGGCCCTTGTTGTTCGTCAGCCGGACGATGTGGTCGACGCCGTGGGCGCGCGCCACCTCGACGGTGCGGTCGGTCGACCCGTCGTCGATGACGAGCCACTCGACGGTGTCGAAACCGGCGATCTCGCGCGGCAGATCGGCGAGCGTCTCCGGGAGCGTCTGCTCCTCGTTCAGGCAGGGAATCTGGATGATCAACTTCATCGGGACGGGGAAAGACGGTACCGCGCGCGTCAGACTGTCAGCCGTCAATGGAGGGCACCACGCTCACCCGGCCGCGTCCGGGCCCTACCCCCGCGCGGCCTCGACCGAGCTTCTGGGACCGTGGCGACCGGCTGGCGAAGGTGGCCTTCGCGCTGCTGTGTCTCGCCTTCGTAGTCGGGTTCTTCGTGTTCCCGACGTACCCCGTCTACGACTCCTACTACTCACTGTTGTGGGGGCGCGACTTGCTGAACGGCGACCCGCTCGTGTTCGACGGGTTCCGCTACCCGACCGAGCATCCGCTGGCGATCGCCGCCGGCGCGGTCCTGCAGTTCTTCGGCGGGTGGGCCGACCGCCTGTGGGTGGCGATGACGCTCGGGTCGTTCCTGGTGCTGATCGCGGGCGTCTACCGGCTGGGCCGGATGGCCGCGACGCCGCTGGTCGGCGCAGTCGCGGCGGCACTGCTGCTGACCCGCTTCGACTACCCGTTCCTGGCCGCGCGCGGCTACATCGACATCCCCTACATGGCGCTGGTCGTGTGGGCCGCCACGCAGTTCCGCCGGCCCGTGCTCGTGCTCTCGTTGCTCGCGCTCGCGGGGATGCTGCGGCCGGAGGCGTGGTTCCTGGCCGCGATGTACTGGGTGTGGGCGGTGTGGAAGGCGACTTGGCGCCAGCGCGTGCTCTACACCGTCCTGGCCGCGCTCGGCCCGCTGACGTGGGCCACGGTCGACTACCTGGTCACGGGCGACCCGACGTTCTCGCTGACCTACACCGCCGGCTCGGCCGAGGACCTCGGGCGCCAGCGCTCGCTCTCGGAGCTGCCGGCGGCGATCCCGCTGTTCTTCCAGAACCTCGTGAAGCTGCCGGTACTGGCCGCGGCGGGCCTGGGGCTCGTGTTAGGAGTTGTGATCTCGCCGCGACGGATGACGATGCCGATCGTGCTACTGGTCGCCGGCGTCGTGACGTTCGTGGCGATCGGCGTCGCCGGCGCGTCGGTGATCGAGCGCTACCTGGCGGTGCCGGCGGTGGCGCTGATGGTGTTCGCGGCGGTCGCGGTCGCGGGGTGGACGATGCTGCTGCCGAGCCGCCTGCGTACCGCGTGGATGATCGGGGCCGCGCTGATCGTGGTCGGCGGCGTCGTGTTCACCGCCACGCGCCTGAACCTGGGCCGGTTCGACGACGAACTGCGCTTCCGCGGCCAGGCGCACGCCGACCTCAGCGCGGTGCTCAACGACCCGCGGGTGAAGCAGGGGCTGCGCTGCGGCCCGCTGACCGGGCCGAATCACAAGATCGTCCCGGACGCGCGCTGGATCGCCGGGCTGGGCGACGGCGACGTCCGCGCGCGCGCCGAGAGCTACCGCGACGACCGCGACGTGCCGATCCAGGACAAGGGCGTGGCGATCGTGGTCACGAGCCGCTTCGCGGTGTTCAAGCACGCCTGGACCGACGCGTCCGACGACGCTCGGGTCCAGCTCGCGCCACCCGGGTTCGATCGCGTCAAGACGACGAGGTTCTACGCCGCGTATGTCCGCTGCTGAGCCGCCGCCGTCACGGCGGGCTGGGCTCGGGTGGGTGCTGGCGCTCGTCGGGCTCTTCGTCGCGGCGTTCGTCCTGCGGCTCGTCGGCTTCAAAACGGGCCTGCCGTACGTCTACAACGCGGACGAGAACAGCCACTTCGTGCCGCGCGCGATCGGGATGTTCGGGCACAGCCTGAACCCGGACTACTTCATCAACCCGCCGGCGTTCACGTACGCGATCCACGCCGTGTTCGCGGTCCGCTGGGGGACCGATCCGGCGTCGGTGGGAGGCGCGTTCGCGGCGGACCCGACGGCGGCGTTCGCCTGGGCCCGCGGGACCTCCGCGTTCCTCGGCGCGCTCGCCGTCCCGCTGACCGCGATCGCCGGCGCGCGACTGTTCGAGGACCGCCGCGTCGGCGTCGTGGCCGGTGCGCTGCTGGCGGTCGCGTTCCTGCCCGTGCACTACAGCCATTTCGCATTGAACGACGCGCCGACGCTGGCGCCACTGGCGCTGTGCCTCATCGGCGTGGCCGGCATCTACCGCACCGGCCGTACGCGCGAGTACGTGCTGGCGGGGGTTGCGCTGGGCGTCGCGATCGCGACCAAGTACACGGCCGGGATCGTGCTCGTCACGGTGATCGCGGCGGCGTTCGCGTCACCGGTCGCGCACGCCCGCGTGCGCAATCTGGCGTTCGCCCTGGCGCTGATGTGCGCCGGGTTCGTGGCCGCGAACCCGTACGCGCTGCTCGACCGCCATACGTTCTGGGACGGGATCCAGAAGCAGACCGAGACCGCCGGCGAGGAGGGCGGGAAGCTCGGTCTGGCCAACTCGACGGGCTGGACGTACTACCTCGGCACGTTCACGTGGGGCTTCGGTTGGCTGCCGTCGCTGCTCGCGCTCGGCGGCATCGGCGGGCTGATCGCGCGCCACCGGCGCCTGGCGATCGTGCTGGCGCCGGCACCGGTCCTGCTGTTTCTGTATCTGGGTGAGCAATCGCGGTTCTTCGCGCGCTGGATGCTGCCGATCTATCCGATCCTCGCGATCCTGGCGGCGTGGAGCATCGTCGCGCTCGTCAGCCGCTTCCGGTTCCGCGTGCTGCTGCCCGTCGCCGCCGCACTCGCGCTCGCGCAGGGACTCGTGTTCAGCGTCCACAACGACCGGGTGCTGGCGCAGGACGACACGCGCCAGATCGCGCGCGACTGGATGGTTCAGAACATCCCGGGCGCCACCAAGATCGTCGTCGAGCCGATCGCGCCCGACCAATGGGCGGCCGACATCGGCCGACCGCTGTTCGAGTACACCGACAACGGCAACCGCTGGTTCAAGTTCCCGACGTCGCGCTCGTGCTTCTTCAACGGCAAGAACCGCTTCCGCCCGCCGTGCCCGACGGTCAAGCTCGAGGACTACGAGCGCACGACCCGGCCGGACCGGATCGACGTCTACGAGCAGCGCGGCTACTGCTGGGCCGTCATCGGCTCGAACCAGTTCGGCCGCGCGTACGCGGACCCTGACGTGGTCCCGGACGCGATCCGCTACTACGACGAACTGCGCCGGCGCGGCGACGTCGTGTTCCGGGTCAGCCCGTACGGCCGCGACTCGCAGCGGGTCCCGTTCTCGTTCGACTACTCGTTCAACTACTACCCGCTGACCTACGAGCGGCCCGGGCCGGAGGTCGTCATCTACCGGTTGAACGGTGGCAACTGCGCGACCTAGTGCTGCCGCCATTGAACGGCAGCATTGAGGGAGTGTGGGTCGATCGTGATCGACCACCCCCTGGCCTGATTCGCGCGCAAACGATCACGACCGCGCTCCGCACAAAGGGGGTGGGGAACGAAACGGTCGTATAGGACAACTTTCGTTCCCCACCCCCCAACGCGAGTGGTCGATTCGCCACGCGACACCGAACTCACCCCCTTATTTGCCCGGTGTTCGCTGGCGCCCCTGCGACACTGCGAGTCATGCGCCGCGCGCTCGCCATCGCCGCCGGGTTCCTCGTGGTCGCGCTGCTCGTCCCGAATCTGATCGTGTGGGCCGGCGGTCGAAGCCCCGTCACGACCGACACGCGCGAGGTCCCGCACGCCCAGGCCGCGCTCGTCCTCGGCGCGCAGGTCATGCCCAACGGCGCGCCCAGCTCGATGCTCTCCGACCGGATCACCGCGGCAGCCGAGCTCTACGAGTCCGGCCGCGTCGACAAGCTCCTCCTCTCCGGCGACCACAGCCGCTGGGAGTACGACGAGGTCGGCACGATGCGCCGCATCCTGCTCAAGCGCGGCATCCCGGCCGAGGACATCTTCACCGACCACGCCGGCTTCGACACGTGGGACAGCGCGCAGCGGGCCAAGCGCGTGTTCGACGTCGACAGCGCGGTCGTCGTCACGCAACGCTTCCACATGGCCCGCGCCCTGTACGACGCCCGCCGCGCCGGACTGCAGGTCACCGGTTACGCCGCCGACCGGCGCGACTACGGGCGCGTGCTGCGCCGCCTGCAGGTCCGCGAGGCCGCCGCGCGGGTGAAGACGCTGGGCGACGTGATCACCGGCGCCGAGCCGCACTTCCTCGGCGAGAAGATTCCGATCACGGGCGATGGGCGCAGTTCGTGGGGCCCTATATCGTCTGAGCGCACGTGAGCACCCTTCAGGCCACTGACCACGAGCATCTCGAGCGCGCGATCGAGCTTGCCGAGGGTGGCCGCGGGCGGACGAGCCCGAATCCTCTGGTCGGCGCGGTGATCGTGCGAGACGGCCAGGTCCTGGGGGAGGGCTTCCACGCCGACCTCGGCGGCCCGCATGCGGAGCGCGCCGCACTTGCCGCCTGCTCCGACGCCCGCGGCGCGACGCTCTACGTCTCGCTCGAGCCGTGCTGTCACACCGGTCGCACGCCGCCCTGCACCGAAGCGATCCTGGAGGCCGGCATCGCACGCGTCGTGGTCGCGTCCGACGATCCGACCGAGAAGGCCGCCGGCCGCGGGCTCGGGATCCTGCGCGACGAGGGTGTGACCGTCGAGCTGGCCGAGGGCGAGCTGGCCGCGCGGGCGCGGCGGCTCAACCAGCCCTTCCGCAAGCACGCCCGGACCGGGCGGCCGTGGGTGCTGTTCAAGTCGGCGATGACACTCGACGGCAAGGTCGCGACCCGGACCGGCGACTCGAAGTGGATCTCGGGCGAGGACTCCCGCCGCCTCAGCCATCATTGGCGGGCCGAAGTCGACGCCGTGGCCGTGGGGATCGGCACCGCGCTCGCCGACGATCCGCAGCTGACCGCGCGGATCGACGGCGTCAAGCGCCAGCCGCGCCGGATCGTCTTCGACTCCGAGGCGCGCTTGCCACTTGACTCGCAGCTCGTGCGCGGCGCCTCCGAGGTGCCGCTGACCGTGGTCGTCACCCGCGCCGCGCCGCGCACGGCGGTCGACGCGCTCGAGATCGCGGGCGCCGAGATCGTTGTCGCCACCGGCGCCAACGAGCCCGACCGCGTGCGCAACGCGCTGGCCCAGCTCGGGGCGGCGGACATCACCGCGATCCTGCTCGAAGGCGGCCCGCACCTCGCCGGCGCGTTCCTGGACGCGGGCGAGGTCGACGAGATCCGGCTGTTCGTGGCGCCGGTCGTGCTCGGCGGCTCCAGCGCCCGCGACCCGCTCGAGGGCGAGGGCGCCGAGCGGATCGCCGCTGCCGTGCGCGCGCTCTCGCTGGATTGCGAGCGCGTCGCGGACGACGTGCTGATCAAAGCCCGTATGCGGGAGTGGTAAGCGTGTTCACCGGGCTGGTGCAGGACCTGGGCAAGGTCACCGCCGTCGACGCCACGGATGACGGCGTGCGGCTCGCGGTGTCCACGTCGCTGGCGGGCGAATTGCGCGAGGGCGACTCGGTCGCCGTCAACGGCGTCTGTCTGACCGCGACGAGCATCGAGAACGGGGTCTTCAGCGCCGATGTCATGCACGAGTCGCTGCGGCGGTCCTCGCTGTCCGCGGTTGGTGAGGGATCGACCGTGAACCTCGAGCTGCCGCTGCGCGCGACCGACCGGCTCGGCGGGCACGTCGTGCAGGGGCACGTCGACGGCGTGGCGACCGTTCGCGAGGTCGAGGACGACGGCTTCGCGCGGGTCGTAACGTTCGACGCCTCGCCTGCACTGCTGCGCTACATGGTGGAGAAGGGATCGATCGCGGTGGACGGCGTCTCTCTGACGGTTTCTGCGATCGATGATGCGTCGTTCTCCGTGTCGTTGATCCCCGAGACGCTGGAACGCACGACGCTCGGTGGCGCCGCTTATGGACACCGTGTCAATATTGAGGTCGACGTACTCGCCAAATACGTGGAGAAGCTGGTGACGCGATGAGCCGGCCGTTTGCACCCATCGAAGAGGCGCTGGAGGAAATCCGCGCCGGGCGGATGGTCGTCGTCTGCGACGACGAGGACCGCGAGAACGAGGGCGACCTGACGCTCGCCGCGCAGTTCGCGACGCCCGAGGCAATCAACTTCATGGCCAAGGAGGGGCGCGGGCTCATCTGCCTCGCGCTGACGCCGGAGCGCTGTGACGAGCTCGGCCTGCAGCTGATGGCGGCCAAGAACGAGTCGCCGTTCGAGACCGCGTTCACGGTCTCCGTCGAGGCCCGCGACGGCATCACCACCGGCATCAGCGCCGCCGACCGGGCGCGCACGATCCAGGTCGCGATCGACCCGGGGAGCGCGCCGCGCGACCTCGTCCAGCCCGGGCACGTGTTCCCGTTGAAGGCCAAGCCGGGCGGTGTGCTGGAGCGCACGGGCCAGACCGAGGCCGGCGTCGACCTCGCGCGGCTGGCGGGCCTGAACCCCGCCGCGGTCATCTGCGAAGTCATGCGCGACGACGGCAAGATGGCCCGCGTCCCGGACCTCGAGCGCTACTGCGCCCACCACGAGCTCAAGATGATCACGGTCGCCGACCTGATCGCCTACCGGCGCAAGCACGACAAGCTCGTCGAGCGCGTCGTCGAGACGCGCCTGCCGACGGGCTTCGGCGAGTTCACGGCGATCGGCTACCGCTCGCTGGTCGACAGCAAACACCACGTGGCGCTGGTGAAGGGCGACGTCGCCGGCGAGGAGGACATCCTCGTGCGCGTCCACTCCGAGTGCCTGACCGGCGACGTGTTTCACTCGCTGCGCTGCGACTGCGGCGAGCAGCTCGAGTCGGCGCTGGCGATGATCGAGCGGGCGGGCGCAGGCGTGTTGCTGTACCTGGCCCAGGAGGGCCGCGGGATCGGCCTGCTGAACAAGCTCAAGGCCTACAACCTGCAGGACCAGGGCTACGACACGGTCGAGGCGAACCTCGAACTGGGCTTGCCGGTCGACCTGCGCGACTACGGCATCGGGGCGCAGATCCTCGTCGACCTCGGGCTGTCGAGCATCCGCATCCTCACCAACAACCCGAAGAAGATCCGCGGGTTGGAGGGCTACGGGCTGTCGGTCACGGCGCAGGTGCCGATCGAGCACGCGCCGAACCCGCACAACGAGGCGTATCTGAGGGCGAAGCGCGACCGGCTCGGCCACACGCTCCACCACCAGGGACTCGCGCTGGACGAGCAGATGGTCCACGAGGAGCAGGTCCACGACCGCGAGCGGCGGGCCGGGTGACGTTCGCGATCGTCGTCGGCCGGTTCTACGAGGAACTGGCCGCGCGGCTGGTCGCAGGTGCGCAGGGCGCGTTCGCCGAGGCCGGCGTGGGGGAGGCCGACGTGTTCGACGTCCCGGGCGCGTTCGAGCTGCCCCTGGCCGCCCTGTACCTCGCGCAGTCGGGCCGCTACGCCGGCGTGGCGTGCCTCGGCGCCGTGATCCGCGGCGAGACCGACCACTACGACTACGTGTGCGCCGAGTCCGCCCGCGGGATCATGGACGTCGAGCTGCGGACCGGCATCCCCTGTGCGTTCGGCGTACTGACCGTCGAGAGCATGGAGCAGGCTTTGGCGCGGACCGGCGGCGGCAAGCGCGACCAGGGCGCCCACGCCGCCGAGGCGGTCGTCACTCTGGCGCGCCTGAAGCGCTCGCTCGAGTAGAGCAGGCGGCTCGGGGCGCCAGCGAACGGCGGCCAATAAGGGAGGCGAGGTGGTTCGCCACCGCTCGCCAGGACGACCGAGTCGTCCTACTCGCGGTTTCCGCGAGTCAAACGACTCGGACGTGCATCGCGAGCGCCAACGCGCCACAGCCCGGCGAGCGAGTCGACTTCGTCTGACTTTCCGGGACGAACCTCGACTCGCTCCGCGGTGGCGAGGCCGACCCCGCCTCCCTCATTGCTGCTGTTTCACGCCTACTTCGCGATGCGGATGACGCCGGCCTGCGGCTCCATCTGCGTGTGACCCTGGCGGTCCGTGGCCAGCACGTCGACGCGGACTTCCTGCCCGGCGAGCGAGCGATCGAGGCGCACGGCCAGCTCAGCCGTGACCGTCTTGCCGTGATGGGTGAGCTTGGAGCTCGCCAGCGTCGCGACGCCCTTGCCGCGAACGCTGCCGTCCGCGGGACGGGCGGTGATCGTGCCGAGCACGTCGGCGCCCTGGCTGAGACGCAGCTCGACCGTCTTCAGCTGCTTCCAGGCCTTCGGATGCGTCCAGCTGAGCTCGATCGGAGCCGGCTTGCCGACGGTGGCCTCGACGACCGGCGACGACAGCCGCAGCTTGCCGACCGGGGAGCCGAGGAAGACGGTCTCCACGTCGTTGAACGGGGTGGAGTCGACCCGGTCGATGGTGGCGACGTCGTTGCCCAGCCCGCCGCTGATCCCGTCATGGGTGCCGTTGGCGGTGAAGATCCGGTCGTCGCCGGAGCCGCCGATCACGACCGGAGTCAGAGCGTTGGGTCCGGTGAAGAGCACGTCGTTGCCGGCGTCGCCCTCGAGGCGGACCTCGACGTCGGTGGGCGGTGAGAAGATCGAGCCGCCGAGGCCGTCGATCTCGTCGTTGCCGACTCCGCCACTCACGCGGACGTGCTTGGCCTTGGTCAGCGGCTCGATGTCAGCGTCGGTGTCGTAGCTGAAGTTCACGCGGCCGCGCGTTCCGACCGAGATCACGTCGCGCTGCGGGGTCCCGACCACGGTCATCTCGGCCGGCACGCCGGTCGTGTTGAGCGTGATCTCGACCTCGGAGTCGCCGTCGGTCTCCGGCGTGACGCCGGGGGCGAAGCGCCCGTTGTTCTGGTCGATGCGGTAACCGCCCGGCACGTGCTGGGGCGCGGCGAAGATCGCGATCCGCTCCGCGTTCGTCACGCGGGCGAACTTCGTCCCGCTGAGGTTCATGCACAGGACGTCGGTGTCCGGGTCGTCCGCGACGCCGATCACGCCGCCGACGTTGGTGGTGAAGAGCCGCATCGTCGCGCCACCGCTGTTGTCGGTGACGATGACGTTCTTGTTGGATTCGTTGTAGACGCAGGTGGACTGCGACGCGGCCATCGCCGGCCCGGCGCCGATGGCGCCGCCGGCGAGCAGGACGCCGAGGCCTAGGCCGAGCGCCCGCAGGCGCCCTCGATCTGTCGTGAGGTTCATGGGGGTTCTCCTGGTGGGGGTTAGCGGGTGGTGATCTGGCCGACGAGCGTCATGCGGTCGTGGTCCGCGGCGTCCTCGGCGAAGGTCGCGATGCCGGCGCCGTCCGCCTTGGCGTAGGTGCCGGTGCCGTACTTGACGGCGAAGCGGGCGAGGCCGGTGAACGAGGAGGTCGCGGGATTGCCGGCGCCGTCCTGGCAGGAGTCGCCGGCGACGGCGAGCACGAGCCGGTCCGGGGTGCCGGCACCGAGCACGATGTCGCCGCGGATCGGCGCGCACAGCCCGCCCTCGCCGTTCGGAAAGGCTTCGGCGATCTTGAGCTCGACGCGGCCGCTGTAGGCGCCGGTGCCGACCGGGGTGCCGCGGAACGCGCCGTCGCTGAGTTCGAGGCAGAGGCCGCCGCCGCACGGGGCGTCCTTGACGGTCGCGTCGCCGCGCACCACGAGCCGCTGGGTCGTGCGCTTGGGGTGGTGATCGTGGGCCGTGCTGGTGGCGGCCGCGACGGTCAGTCCGGCGAGCGCGAGGACGAGCAGCAGAAGCGCAGCGGGCAGCAGCCGCCGCGGGGTGGGGAGGATCATTCGGTGTCTCCTTGGGGGTGTTGACAGCGCCCCGGGGAGCGGGGCACGAGGGGCGTCCGGGCGGGCGGCGCTCTAAGCGCGCGCGTTGACTTCCCAGACGGAGATCGGGCGGCGGGTTCCGGTGGAGATCGCCGCGATGCCTGCGAGAGCCTTCAGGAACGCGCTGCCGTACTCGGCGAGCGCTCGGCGCGCCTGCGGCTCGCTGTCCCAGAGGATGATCATCATCGCTTCGCCGCTCTCGCGGTCGACGAGGTTCAGCGCGCCGGCGAAGCCGGGCTCGGCCTCCAGCGCGGGGACCATCTCGTCGGTGACGAGGCGGTCCATCTCAGTGCGTCGTTCGGGCGTGGTGCCGCCCTCGACGAGTTGTGCGTACACGGTTCAAGGTCCTTTCGTAGTGAGGAGGTCGTGGAAGTCGAAGCGCTCGTTCTTCAGGACGGGCCGGCCGTCGGCGTCCGTCCAGTCGGCGCGGGGGCGGTCGTAGTACAGCTCGATCCCGTTGCCGTCGGGATCGGCCAGATAGACCGAGATGGTGCCTCCGTGATCGGTGGCATGGTCGATCGGATCGCCGTGGTCGAGCAGCCGGCGCACCGCGTTGCCGAGCTCGCGCCGGTCGGGGTACAGGAACGCGACGTGGTAGAGCCCGGTGTGGCCCGGCAGCGGCGTGCCGCCGGCGGTGTCCCACGTATTCAGG
Organism: uncultured Solirubrobacteraceae bacterium; assembly: GCA_963768375.1. GTDB lineage: Bacteria > Actinomycetota > Thermoleophilia > Solirubrobacterales > Solirubrobacteraceae > Solirubrobacter. The sequence continues at coordinate 385,006 of CAVYHO010000009.1, read as the reverse complement.
CCGATGTGGTGGTGGTAGTCGCCGGCGGCCAACAGCACCATGTCCAAGGCGGGACGAGCGTCGGCGGTGACGCGGAAACCGAGCCCGTCGCGGTAGAACGCGAGCGCGCGATCGAGGTCGGCGACCCGCAGGTGGACGTGGCCGACGCGCACCGCCGGATGGATGGCTTCGGTTGGCATGCTGCGCAGTCTGCTCGTCGCGGCCGCCGGCGGCATCCGTGTACCTACCTATCCGCGCCCCACCGGATCCGGGAGACTCGGCTCGTGCACGACGTCCCGCTCGTCGGCAGGGTGCGTGAACGCGAGGCGATCGCGGCCGCGCTGCAGGCGCTGCCGGGGAATCCGGGCGGCGTCGTCGCTATCGACGGCGAGCCGGGCATCGGCAAGTCGCGCCTGCTCGCGCACCTGGTGGCGGCCGCCGTAGCGGACCGCTGCACGGTGTTAGGAGCGAGGGCATCGGAGTTCGAGCGCGATCTCCCGTACGCGCTCTGGAGCGAAGCGCTCAACGACGACGTTGCCGCGGGCGCCGACCGTCACGGCACGCATCGGGCCCTGCGCGCGCGGCTCGAGGGGCTGGCCACGCCGCGGCCCGCGGTCCTCTGGATGGACGACGTGCAGTGGGGCGATCCCGAATCGATCGACGCGCTGGCGGCCCTGGTGCGCCGGCCGCCCGCCGCGCCAGTGCTGATCGCGCTCGCGGCGCGCGAAGGCCAGATGCCGGCCGCCGTCGCGGCGGCGCTCGCCGGCGCCCAGCGCGTCACCGCGCTGAGGCTGGCGCCGCTGACCGCTGCCGAGGCGGCCGAGCTGGTTGGGCCGCCGGCCGGCGTGCTCTACCCGCACACGGGCGGCAATCCTTTCTACCTGGAGCAGCTCGCACGCTTCCCGCCGGCGCCGGAGGTCGTCGCCGCGCCGCACGACGGGCCGGTGCCGCCGGCGGTCGCCGCCGCGCTCGCGGCCGAGCTGGCCTCGCTGGCGCCTGAGCCGCGGCGGCTGCTCGACGCCGCGGCCGTGGCCGGCGATCCCTTCGAGCCGAGCCTGGCCGCCGCCGTCGCCGAGCTCGCGGAACCGGTGGCGCTGCAGGCGCTCGACGAGCTGCTGCTCCGGGGCTTGGTGCGAGCCGGCGCGCCGCGGCGCTTCGCGTTCCGCCATCCGGTTGTCCGGAACGCCGTCTACCTCGCGGCCGGCGGCGGGTGGCGGCTCGGCGCGCACGCTCGCGCCGCGGCCGAGCTCGAACGGCGCGGCGCCGGCGCGGTCACGCTCGCACACCACGTCGAGCACGCCGCGCGCCCCGGAGACGAGGACGCGATCGCGCTGCTCAGCTCCGCCGCCACCGAGCTCCAGGCGTGGGCCCCCGCGACCGCCGCGCGGTTCCACGCTGCCGCACTACGGCTGCTGCCCGACGACCAACGGGAGCGACGCACCGCGACGCAACGGCACCTGGCCGATGCCCAGGCCGCGGCGGGCGACCCCACCGGAGCCCGAGCGACCCTGCGCGGCGCACTGGCCGGTGCGGGTCCCGCCGATCGCCTGGGGCTCGCGATCGCGCTCGCCAACGTGGAGTGGTGGCTCGGCGGGCACGAAGAGGCGCGCCGCCGCCTCCATGTGGCGCTCGTCGATCTGCCGGCTGAGCCGTCGCCGGATCGGGTCCGCCTGCGGCTCGCGCTTGGCCTGACCGGGTTGTTGGCCTGCGATCTCGACGAGGCGCTCGCCCAGACCGCCGACGCGCGCGACGACGCCCGCGCGATCGGCGAGCCGGCGTTCGAGATCGCCGCCCTGGCCTGCGGGGCGCTCGCAACCGTTTCGGCGGGCCGGTCCGAGGCGGCGCGGCGCCTCGACGAGTCGAGCGCCGCGCTGGAGCGGCTCACCGCGGCCCAGCTCGCGACTCGCCTTCCCGCGTTCTGGATGCAGGGGCGCGCGCACCGCGGGCTCGGGCAGCTCGGCGCGGCGCTCGCCGACCTCCGGCGCGGTGCCGAGCTCGCGGAGCGGACCGGTCGCGAGCGCGTGCTGGTGATCCTCACGATCGAGTCGGTCGCGACGCTGGTCGAGCTCGGCCGGATCGCGGACGCGGCGGCGGCCGGCGAGGAAGGCGTCGAGCGCGCGCGCCTGGCCGGCAACGCCCGGATCCTGCTGTGGGCGCAGTGCGCACTCGCGTCCGCCCGGCTCGCGGCCGGTGATGTCGGGGCCGCCCTGCAGCACGCCGGCGAGGCGGCGGCAGCGGGTACCCAGGCGGACTTCCACGCCGCGGGGCAACCCGGGTGGTGCCTCGGCGTCGCGCTGGTCGCTGCCGGCAACCCGGAACGGGGTCGAGACCACTTGATCGACGCGTTGCCCGGCGTCCTGCCCGTCGACCGGCCGGCCGCGACGGCCGACCTGATCGAGGCGCATCTGGCCTGCGCCGACGCCGACGCCGCCGAGCAGACGCTCGCGGCCGCCGGGCCGGTCGGGGCGCCGGTCCTGGGCATCGCCCGGAGTGCCGTCCTGCTCGCCGGCGGGCGTCCGCTCGAGGCCGTCGCCGCGGCGCGCACCGCGAGCGCCGGCGGTCCACTCCTCGCCGCGCGCGCGCGGCTCGCCGAGGGCCAGGCGCTCGCCGCCGCGGGCGAACGTGATGCGGCCCGCGAGGCGCTGATCGAAGCCGAGGCGGCGTTCGACGGCTACGGCGCGCTGCGCCTGCGAAGCGAGGCCACGCGCGAACTCCGGCGGCTCGGCCACCGGGTCGTGCGCGCCGCGGCCACACCGGCCGGCGGGCCACTGACCGCGCGCGAGCGCGAGATCGCGGAACTGGTCGCGGCCGGGCGCACGAACCGTGAGGTGGCCGAACAGCTCGTGCTCAGCCCGCGCACGATCGAGGCGCACGTGCGCAACATCTACGGCAAGCTCGGCGTGCGCTCGCGCGTCGAGCTGGCGCGGAGCTTTGAATAGGCCGGCTCCGGGCGCCGGCGAAACGGCGGCCAATGAGGGAGGCGAGGTGGCCCCGCCACCGCCCGCCGGCACGAGCGAGTTGTTCTACTCGCGGTTTCCGCGAGTCAAACGACTCGGACGACTCGCGTGAGCGGCAACGCGCCACGCGGCGGCGCGGCCGACCTCGCCCCCCTCGATGCTGCCTTTGAAGTTCAGATCGGCAGGCGAACGTAGAACGTCGTGCCGCGCCCGGCCCGCGTCCTGAACGTGAGCGTCCCACCGTGGCGATCGATGATCGCGCGAGCGATCGCCAACCCCTGACCCGTCCCGTGTCCGACGTCCTTCGTGGTGAAGAACGGGTCGAACACACGCGACGCGACGTGGTCCGGGATGCCCGGGCCGGTATCCGTCACGGACAAGACGACCTGACCGTCGAAGGCGCGCGTCCGCAGTGTCACCTCGCCGCCGGCGTCATGCGCATTCCGAAGCAGGTTGACCAGGACCTGCTCGATCGCGCCGCCGTCGCACATCACAACAGGAAGCGGCTCGAGATCGGCCTCGCCGCCCGCCAGCGCCAGGGCGGATCGAGCCACCACATTGAGATCGGCCGGGGAGTGCGCGGCCGGATGCGTCTGCTCGCCCATGCTCCGGACGATCTGCGCGACCCGGTCGACGCCCTCGGATGCCCGCGCGAACGCGGCCGGGACCCGCTCGCGCAGGTACGGCAGATCGATCGCCGCCTCGCCGCCCGCGGCATCGCCGCCCACGCGGACCGTGTCGTACAGGCCGAGGACGTCCTCGAACGCCTCCTGCAGGAACCCGACGGTGTCGCCCAGCGCCTGGACGGGCGTGTTGATCTCGTGCGCCACGCCCGCCGCGAGCCGGCCGACCGCCTCGAGCTTCTGCGAGAGCTGCAGCTCGGCGGCGATCCGGCGCCGCTCGGCCTCGGACCGGCGCGACTCGGTGATGTCGACCAGCATCGCCTGCAGGTGGCGGCCGTCCTCCATCACGACGCCACTCACATCACGCAACCACAGCTCGCGGCCGTCGGGGCGGCGCCAGCGCAGCTCGGCGGGAGCGCTCGCGATCCCGCGCGCCTGCTGGGCGAGCTTCATCTGCAACAGCACGCGATCGTCGGCGTGGATGCGCGACAGCGCGACATGGGGCGGCTCGAGCCAGTCGGAGACTTCAACGCCGAGGATGGCCTCGGTCTGCGGGCTCACGTAGACCGGCGCCAACCCGCGGCCCAGCGCGAACACGATCACGACCGCCGGCACCTGCTCGACCAGCCGCTGATAGCTCGGCTCGGTCAGGACCGTCACGGGAGCACCACCCGCAAGGGCTCGACGACGGTGCCGGGCGGGAAGTTGTTGAGCCGATCGAGCAGCTCCTGCGTGACCAGATGCCCGCGCGTGATCAGCAGGCGGCGGTCGCGGGCGCGAACGTCGTGGACAAGCCGCATCCCGACCTCGAGCCCCGCGAGCCGGAGCTCGGAGACCTCCAGCGAATGCGTGCGCACGCCGACGGTCCGGGCGAACGTCTCGAGCAACTCCGGGTCGTACACGCCGTCGCGGCCGCGCATCGTCTCCAGCGCCAGGAAGGCCTCGGCGCCCTCGGCCTCGAGCGCGAGGAAGTCGACGGCGATGCGGAGCATCCGCGCGCCCTCCGGCAACAACGGATCGAAGCGCTTGCGATAGCTGGAGACGATCTCGCGCACGCCCTCGAGCCGCGGGATGCTGGCCAGGATCCGGCCCGTGACCTCGGGAATCCGGTCGACCATGCCGACCTCGTTCGGCTCCAACGCGCCGCCGCTGTGCAGCTTCTCGGCCGTCGCCTCGGGCAGCGTGACCGCGCCCAGGTTGACGAGCATCGACGCGACCTCGATCTCCCACGGATCGCCGGCGCCGGCAGCGCGAACCAAGCCGGCGGTCAGATCCTTCAGCCGGGCGCTGCGGCCGAACGCAGCCGGGCTGGCGAGCGCCAGCACCTCGGTCAGCGCCTTGATCGAGCCGAGCAGCGTCTGCTCGAGCAGCTCGCGCTCGGCGACCAGCGCGCGATGGTGCGCGAGCGCGCCCACGCACGCCTGCTTGAGCTGGTGGCGGTCGCACGGCTTGGTCAGGTAACGGAAGATCTGGCCGTCGTTGACGGCCGCGGCGGCGGCGTCGGAGTCCGCGTAGCCGGTCAGCAGCATCCGGACGGCGGTCGGCGCGCAGCGGCGCGCCTCGCGCAGGAACACCGAGCCCGGCATCCCGGGCATCCGCATGTCGCTCAACACGACGGCGTAGCCGCGCGGCTCGCGCCGCAGCAGCGCCAGCGCCTCGGGCCCGCTGGTGGCCGTCCGGACGTCGAACGACCGCCGCAACACGTCGCGCAGCGACTCGAGGACGATCGGCTCATCGTCCACGCACAGCAGCCGCGGCTTCGTAGAAAGCGCCGGCTGGGAGGGTGCAAGCGCGGGGGCGGCCATGCGCGCCTTTCATCGGCGCGCCGGCGCGATTGCTTTAGTCGCCCTGGCGCGCCTTCTTGCGCGCGTCGCGCAATTCGCGCTCGACTTCGCCGCGCTCGTTGTCGCCGAATTCGTTCAGCCGCTGTTCGAGGATCGGGATCGCCTCCTCGGAGCGCCCGAGTCCGTTCAGCGCCGCGCCCTTCTCGAACAGCGCGTAGCCGCACGGGTTTAGTTCCTTTGAGCCACCGCATGCCTGCAGGGACTCCTCGGCCTTCGCCAGTGCGGTTTCGAAATCGCCCGCGCGGCGCGCGTTGAAGCCTGCGACCTGGGCCGCTGCCGCGGCCTCCAGATTCGGCTCCCCGCTCGGCTCCTGCGTGGCTTCCTCGGTCGGTTCGGGCGATGGCGAGGGGGACGGCGTGGGCTCCGCGGTCGGATCCTCCGTCGCGGTCTCCTCAGGCGTCGCCGTCTCGGTCGGCTCGGTGGTCGCCTCCGGGGTCGTCTGCCCGCGAGGTTGCTCCCCGTCGCCGCCGCGGTTGGCGAGCGCGATCGCTCCGACCACGGCGAGCAGCACGAGCGCCGCAAGGCCGGCGAGCAGCGGAGCGCCCCTGCGGCGGCGGCCCGGGGGCGTGGGCGTCGCCACCGAACTCCGGCGTGCCGGGGGCGGCCCGTCGGCGAGGCGTCGAGTCGGGCGCGTGGGTTCCCGCCCGACGGTCCGCTCGAGCCCGTCGACGAACTCGGCGGCGCTCGGCCACCGGTCGGCGGGATCCTTGGCGAGTCCGCGTTCGAGCACCGCGTCAACCGCGGTCGACAGTTCCGGGTCGCGCGACGAAGCCGGGGGCGGCGGATCCTCGACGTGAGCGCGGGCCTGCGCCGCGAAGTGCTCGGCCTCGAACGGCCGCGACCCCGTGAGCAGCTCATAGGCCACGACCGCGAGTGCGTAGCGGTCCGACGCGGCCGTCGCCGCCTCGCCCATCGCCTGCTCGGGTGACAGATACGCGGCGGTACCGAGGACCTGGCCGGTGGCCGTGAGCTGGTCCTCCCAGGCCAGGCGCGCGATCCCGAAGTCCGCCACCGCGAGCCGCTCGTGCTCGTCGAGCAGCAGGTTGCCGGGCTTGATGTCGCGGTGCACGACGCCGGCGTCGTCAGCGGTGTCCAGGGCGCCGGCGGCCTCACGCAGCCACCGCAGCGCGGTCGGATGCGGAATCTCACGGTCCGACTTCAGACGGTCTCCCAGCGTGCCCCCGCGCATGATCTCCATCACCATGAAGACGCGGTTCTTGTGCTCGCCGACGTCGTAGATCGTGACCACGTTCGGGTGCGACGAGAGCCCCGCGGCGGCGCGCGCCTCGCGCTGGAATCGCTTGCGCGCGCGCTCATCCTCGCCGAGGTGCGTGGCCAGCACCTTGACCGCGACAGCGCGGTCGAGCAGCTCGTCGTGCGCCTCCCACACGCTCGCCATCCCGCCGTTGGCGAGATGGCGGACCACGCGGTAGCGGTCGGGCAGGGAGATGCGGTCCGGTGTCACCGGGGGCACCGCACACACGGTACCCATCGCCGGTGGTCCTATACTCCCCGCCGCGATGGCCCGAATCTGTCACTCATGCGGCAAGCGTCCCGCCTTCGGGCAGAGTCGCTCGCACTCGATGGTCGCGACGAAGCGTCGCTTCGACGTGAACGTCCAGAAGGTCCGAATCATCGAGAGCGGGGCACCAAAGCGCGTCTACGTCTGCACGCGCTGTCTCAAGGCTGGCAAGGTCACCAAGGCCTAGAGGAAGGCCGCGGAGCCCGTGGCCGATCCGAGCCTACTCCGCTTCCGCCTCGTCATCGAGGCCGCCCTGGCGCAACTGGAGTCGCGCCGGGAAGAGGTCAACGACCTCAACGTGTTCCCGGTCGCCGATGGCGACACGGGCGACAACATGGCGCTGACGCTGCGCGCCGTGCTGACCGAGCTCGACAACCTCTCTACGCGGGGGGACATCGACGAGATCGGCCGCGACCAGATCGTGGACGGCGTCGCCCGCGCCGCGCTGCTGGGCGCCCGCGGCAACTCCGGCGTGATCCTCTCGCAGCTGATCCGCGGTGCCGCCGAGGAGCTCATCAGCCGTCCCGGCGAGCTGGTGGACCCGGTGCTGATCGCCGCCGCGATGGCGCGCGCCGCCGACCGCGCGTACGGCAGCGTCCGTGACCCCGCCGAGGGCACGATCCTTACGGTGGTCCGCGAGATGGCCGCGCGGGCGTCGAGTGAGATCGCGCACATGAGCGAGCCGCGGCTGCAGCACCGTGTCGACGACGCGACTCAGAACGAGATGCTCGCCTACGTGCTCGAGCACGCGCTGGACGCCGGCCAGGCGTCGGTCAAGCGCGGCCCGGACCTGCTGCCGATCCTGCGCGAGGCGGGCGTCGTGGACGCCGGCGGCTACGGCCTGACGATCATCTTCGCGGGCGTGATCGCGGCCCTGCGCGGCGCCGATCCGCCGCCGCTCGAGCACCACGCGCCGGCGCGGATCACCCACCCGCACCACGCGTCCTCGACGTATCGCTACTGCACGAACTTCGCCGTCACCGGCGAAAGCCTCGATCCAGGGCCATGGATCGCGCGCCTGGAGCGGCTCGGGGACTCGGTGCTGGTGGTCGGCGACAAGACCACGCTGAAGGTCCACGTCCACACCGACGAGCCCGAGCGCGCGACAGACCTGTTCGAGGACGCGGGCGAGGTCTCGCGACTCGACGTGGCCGACATGCACGAGCAGGTCGAGCAGCGGACGACCCGCGTGCGCGAGTCGATCGATGCCTGCGGCGTGCTCGCGGTCGTCTCCGGCGATGGGATGCGCGAGCTCTTCGAGGGCCTCGGCGCGCACGTGCTGGACGGCGGGGCGACGCTCAACCCGTCTACTTACGAACTGCTGGCCGGCATCCACGACGTGCCCGCCGAGGAGGTCGTGGTGCTGCCGAACTCGCCGAACGTGCGGATGGCGGCCGAGCGCGCCGCGGAGCTATCCGAGAAGGCGGTCAAGGTCGTCCCGACGCGCTCGATGGCCTCCGGCCTGGCCGCGTGCGTCGCGCTCGACCCGTCGGTCGAGGCCCGCCGCAACGCCGCCGCGATGGAGGAGACGCTGCGCCACGTCCGCACCGGCGGCGTCGCCGAGGCCGCCCGCGACGACACCCAGGGCCGCTTCCGTCGCGGCGACAGCGTCGGCTTCATCGACGAGGAGCTGGTGGCCTGGGGCGAGCCGAGCGAGACGCTCGAAGTCGTCCTCGGAGAGCTGGGCCGCGAGGCCGAGCTGCTGACCGTGATCGAGGGCGACGGCGCGCCGCTGGCGGGCGACGCCGTGGCCGCTCTCGCCCCGGACAGCGCCGAGGTCGAGCTGGAGCGCGGCGGGCAGCCATCGTGGTGGTGGCTCGTGTCCGCCGAGTAGCCGACCACAATCTTCAGGCGTGGGCCCCACCGCCTTCGCCACCAACGATCCGCTCCCGGACACCGGGGAGCCGCGCTTTCCAAAGCCCTCACGGCTGGAGACGCCGTTGAAGCTGCCTGGGGAGAAGGCGGAGAAGGCGGCCGAGCGGCTGGGCCTGAACTCCGTCGGAGACCTGCTGGAGCACGTCCCGCGCGACCGCCGGGCCGCCCGCACGATCGGTGAGCTGGCGATCGACGAGGTCGCCACCGTCGTCGTCGAGGTGCGCACGATCAAGAGCCGCCCGGTGCGCCGGCGCGGGATGAAGCCGCTGGTCGAAGCGCGGGTGGCCGACGAGACCGGGACGATGGTCGTGACGTTCTTCAACCAGCCGTGGCTGGAGCGCCGCTACCGGCCAGGCACGCGGCTGCTGCTGACCGGGAAATATCAGGGCCGGCGCGGCTTTCGCGTGAACGAGCATGCCGAGACCGGCGAGCTGGTGGCCACGGGCGAGGACATGGCCACCTATCCGGCGTCGGAGGGGCTGACGAGCGTGCAGATCGCGGCGCTGGCGCACGAGCACCGCGCTGACATCCGCAACGCCCTCGAGCCGCTGCCGGCGCGGTTACGGGCGCGCGAAAAGCTGCCGGACCGTGCCGCCGCCCTCGATGCCGCCCACTTCGGCGACCAGGAGGCCGGCCGCCGGCGGCTCGCGTTCGACGAGCTGATGCTGCTCCAGATCGCGCTCCTGCGCCGGCGCGCGCTTCGGCGCGAGGCCGCCCACGCGGCGCCACTCGCACCGCCGGCCGAGCTGACCGCGCGCTGGCTGGCGCACTCGCTGCCGTTCACGCCGACCGGCGACCAGCGCAAAGCCATGGCCGCGGTCGACGACGACGTCGCCCACGAACGGCCGATGCAGCGGCTGCTGATGGGCGAGGTCGGGTCCGGCAAGACCGTCGTCGCGCTGTACGCGATGCTGCGCGCGGTCGAGTCCGGTGGCCAGGCGGCGCTGATGGCGCCGACCGAGACGCTCGCCGAGCAGCATTTCGCGACGCTCCAGAAGCTGATGCCGGGCGAGTTGGTGCAGGCCGCGCTGCTGACGGGCTCGACTCCGGGCGGCCGCCGCACCGACCTGCTCGGCAAGCTGGCGAGCGGCGAGCTGAAGCTGCTCGTCGGCACGCACGCGCTGATCGAGGAGGCGGTCGAGTTCGACCGGCTGGCCGTCGCGGTGGTCGACGAGCAGCACCGCTTCGGCGTCAACCAGCGCCGCGCGCTGGACCGCAAGGCTCCGGCCGGGCTCGCCCCGCACGTGCTGCACATGACCGCGACGCCGATCCCGCGCACGCTCCAGCTCACCAACTACGGCGATCTCGACGTCACGGTCCTGCGCGAGCTCCCGGCGGGCCGGCGGCCGATCGAGACGTTCGTGGCCGCGACCGACGCCGAGCGCGCCCGCGCCTACGAGCGCATCAGGGAAGAGCTCGACGCCCGCCACCAGGCGTTCGTGGTCTGCCCGCTGGTCGAGGAGTCCGAGCTGCTGCAGGCGCGCGCCGCGACCGCCGAGTACGAGCGCCTGAAGGGCGGCGAGTTCAAGGACTACCGGGTCGTGCTCATGCACGGCCAGATGCGCCCACGGGAGAAACAGGAGGCGATGGCCGCGTTCGCGGCGGGCGGCGCCGACGTGCTCGTGGCCACGACGGTGATCGAGGTCGGCATCGACGTCCCGAACGCGACCGTGATGCTGGTCGAGGACGCCGAGCGTTACGGCCTCTCCCAGCTGCACCAGCTGAGAGGCCGGATCGGCCGCGGCGAACACGAGTCGCTGTGCCTGCTGTTCGGCCCCAAGGACTCGCGCCGGCTGCGCGCGATGCACGAGCACGGCGACGGCTTCGAGCTGGCCGAGATCGACCTCGAGCTGCGCGGCGAGGGCGAGATGCTCGGCGTCCGCCAGTCCGGCCTGCAGGCGTTCCGCTTCGCCCGTCTGCCCGAGGACATCGAACTGCTCGAGCGCGCTCGCCGGCACGCGCGCGAGATCCTCGACGCCGACCCAGGGCTGCGCGCCCCCGAGCACGTGCTGCTCGAGGACGCCATCCACCGCATGTTCGGCGCCGACGCGCTGGAGCCGATCCCCGCATGAGGCTGACGCTCGATCACGTGATCCTGCGCGCCGCCGACCCGGCCGCCACGCTGGCCGAGCTTGCCGACCGGGCGGGCGCGCCGGTGCTCGCCCACGTCGAGGAGGTCGGCGGGCTCGCCAGCGGCATCGTCCGTGCCGGCGCGATCGACATCGAGGTGCTGCGAATCGGCGCCGAACCGCCGCCGCACCCGCTCGGCTACGGGCTCGGATTCACCGCCGACGTCCCGCTACCTGAGGCTGTCGCGGAGCTGCGGAGACACGGGTTCCCGTGCTCCCCGCCGGCCCGGGCGACCGCCGACGGCCGGACATGGAGCGCCGTCCAGGTGCACGGGCTGCTGCCCGACCCGTTCCCGGTGCCGGCGAGCACGAAGCGGCGCGCGGCGTTCGAGGCCGTAGGCGGCGTCCTGGCGCGGATTCCCGCGGTCGCGAAGGCCGCGACGCGCAAGGCCGGGAGCTCGATGGTGGTCGTCACCGACTACGAGTTCGACGCGGACGCGTGGCGCGCCAAGGCCGGAGCGGGACCGGACGTGTTCGCCGTCGAGGTCGGTACTGGCGGACACGACTGGAGCCGGTTCCCGCTCGAGCCCGGCCCGCTGCAACTGCACCACAACGGCCCCGCGGGCATCCGGCGCATCGTCTTCGAGGGCGATGCCGAGGCGTTCCGGCTCGGCGACGTCGCGTTCGAGTTCAGCTCGGCGGCGTGATCGACAGCGTGCTCGGCTCGCCGGCGCGCAGCCGCGCCACGTGGTCGGTCAGGTTCGTCAGCGACAGCAGGTCGGTCCCGGACTGCACGGCTCCGAGCACGATCGCCTCGACGCGCTCGATCTCGCGCGCGCGGTCGAGGGTGGCCTCGAGTTGCGCGCGGGGCGCGATCACGAGCCCGTCGTCGTCGCCGGCCACGACATCGCCCGGCGATACGCGCACGCCGCCGAACAGAATCGGCCCGCCGACGCGCGGCGCGATGTCGCTGCGGCCCGCCATCGGCACCGTCCCGCGGGCCCACACCGGCAGATCCGGCAGCCCGGAGCGGTCGCGCACGTAGCCGTCGACCACGATCCCGCCCAGCCGGCGGCGCCACGCCTCGGTGGCCAGCAATTCACCCAGCGCGGCCAGCGGCGCGCCGCCCGCCTGCACGACTAGCACGTCGCCCTCCGCAGCCTCGCCGATCGCGTGCAGCACGGACAGGAACTCGCCCGCGGCCACGACCGTGAACGCGGGGCCGAACACCCGCGCCGACGTCAGCGGCCGGATCGCGGGATCGACGACCGGCAGGGACTTGTCGACGTCGCACAGCGTGCTCACCGGAACGGACGCGAGAGGCTCCATACGCTGCACCTTAATGCGCGTCATCGCGGGCATGTACGGCGGTCGGACCCTGAAGGCGCCGCCGGGCGCCGCCACCCGGCCGACCTCGGACCGGGTCCGCGAGGCGCTGTTCTCGATCCTGGCCGACCGCGTGGGCGGCGCGCGAGTGCTCGACCTGTTCGCGGGCTCCGGCGCGCTCGGCCTCGAAGCGCTGTCACGCGGGGCTGACAGCGTCACGTTCGTCGATGATGCGGCGCCCGCGATTCGTGCGGTCAAGGCCAACCTTGCAGCGCTCGACGCGGCCGCCACCGTGCGGCAGACCGACGCATTGCGGTTCCTCGCCGCCGCATCGGGGAACGGTGCCCAATACGATCTGATCTTCCTCGATCCCCCGTACCGGCATGCAGAGCGCCTGGCGCATCCGCTGTCGGAGGCCCTCCCCGCCGTGCTGGCGCCCGGGGCGGTGGCCGTGGCAGAGAGCGACAGACGGGCGCCGTTAGCGCTCGACCTGCCCCTCCACGACGAACGCCGCTACGGCGACACCCTCATCCGCATCTATGGCCCCTGATCCGCGCATCGCCGTCTGTCCCGGCTCCTATGACCCGGTGACCAACGGCCACATCGACATCATCTCCCGCGCCTCGGGCATGTTCGACGAGCTGATCGTGGCCGTCGTCAACGCCTCGGTCCGCAAGAGCAAGTCGCTGTTCGACGCCGAGGAGCGGATCGCGTTCATCGAGCGCGCCACGGCGCATCTCGGCAACGTCCGGGTCGAGCCGTTCGACAAGCTCGTCGTCGACTTCGCGCGCGAGCACGGGGCCAAGGCGATCGTCAAGGGACTGCGCGCGATCTCGGACTTCGAGTACGAGTTGGAGATGAACCAGCTCAACCGCACAATCGCCTCTGATGTCGAGTCGATCTACCTGATGGCGTCGCCGCAGTACAGTTTTCTCTCTTCCAGCGGAGTCAAGGAGATCGCCACTTTCGGCGGCGACGTGTCGGGGCTCGTGCCGGAAGAGGTCGCCCGCCGCTTGCAGGAAGCGCTGGGGCGGTAGCGAAACGGGGAGCCAAATGGACGTCCTGGTACTGATCGACAAGCTGGACGACCTCGTCCACAACGCGAAAGCGGTTCCGCTCACGGACACCGTGCGCGTGGACAAGGAGGAGATCTACGACATCCTCGACCAGATGCGCGCCACGATCCCCGAGGAGATCAAGCAGGCGCGCTGGATCGTCAAGGAGCGCCAGGAGATGCTCGCGGAGGCCAAGCGCGAGGCCGAGCGCATCGTCAAGGAGGCGCGCGAGCGCCAGGAGCAGCTGGTCTCCCAGCAGGAGGTCACCCGCCAGGCCGAGCGCGCGGCGGAGGACATCATCGAGGACGCTCGCGCCCGCGAGCGCGAGATCCGGCTCGGCGCCGAGGACTACGCCGACGAGATCCTGAACACGCTCGAGGTCAACCTCTCGAAGTTCATCGCCGCCGTCCAGCGTGGCCGGGAGCGGCTGCAGGGCCGCGACGAGCCGGCCGAAGTCTCCTGATTGAGCTGGTCGACTTAGCCCGGCGCTACGGCGACCGGGTCGCGCTCGACGGCGTCTCGTTCGCCGTCGAGCCGGGGCAGATGTTCGGTTTCGTCGGCCCCAACGGGGCCGGCAAGACCACCACGATGCGGATCGTGATGGGCGTCCTGTCCGCCGATCGCGGCCAGGTGCTCTGGCGCGGGGCGCCGGTGGGCGCGGCCGAGCGGCGGCGCTTCGGCTACATGCCCGAGGAGCGCGGGCTGTACCCGAAGATGCGCGTGCGGGCCCAGCTCGCGTACCTGGCGTCGCTGCACGGGGTGGATGCGCCGGACGCGTCCGCCGACCGGTGGATCGAGCGGCTCGGGCTGACCGAGCGCGCGGACGACCGCGTCGAGCAGCTCTCGCTCGGCAACCAGCAGCGCGTCCAGCTCGCGGCCGCGCTCGTGCACGAGCCCGAGGTGCTGGTCCTCGACGAGCCGTTCTCCGGCCTCGATCCCGTCGGCGTCGACGTGCTGTCCGGCGTCTTGAAGGAGTACGCCGCCACCGGCGTGCCGGTCGTCTTCTCCAGCCACCAGCTCGACCTCGTCGAGCGGCTGTGCGAGGCCGTGGCGATCATCAAGGACGGCCGGCTCGTGGCGTCCGGGACCGTCGAGGAGCTGCGCGGGCCTGGGCGCAAGGTCGTGCGCGAGGTGATCGAGCGCCCGACGCTGGCCGAGCTGTTCCGGGAGGCGGTCAAGTGATCACGGCTCGTCGCGCGGCGGGAGTTCACCGAGCGCATCCGCGAGCGCTCGTTCCTGATCTCGACCGGCCTGACGCTCGTGATCGTCGTGCTCGTGGTCGCGCTCCCGGCCGCTGTTCGGCTTCGGCGACCCGTCCGAGTACCGGATCTCAGCGGATGCGGGGAGCCGCGCCGTGGCCGAGCGTGCGGCCGTGCTGGACGAGCGCTTCGACGCGGTGGTGACGATCACCGATTCCAACGCCGGACGTGACGCTGTCGGGCGGCGTGATCCGGGCCGAGGAGGAGCCCGACGACAAGCTCGTCGACCTCCTGCAGGTCGCCAACCAGCAGCTCGACGCCGACGCCCCGCCGCCGCTGCGGCTTGAGACGACCGAGCCGATCGATCCCGACCGCGACGCCAAGGCCGCCGTCGCCTTCTTCACGATCCTGATCCTCTACGGCCAGTTGCTGACCTACGGCTACTGGGTCGCGGCGGGCGTCGTCGAGGAGAAGTCCTCGCGCGTGATCGAGGTGCTGCTGGCGACGATCCGGCCCAAGGACCTGCTGGCCGGGAAGGTGATCGGGCTCGGCCTGCTCGGGCCTCGGCCAGATGCTGCTCGTCGCCGCGCTCGGGCTCGCCGCCGCGGCGATCACGGGGGCGCTGGACGTCGACGGCGACCTGCTCGGCGCCGTCGCGCTCTCGGTCGTCTGGTTCCTGCTCGGCTACGCGTTCTACGCCGCCGCGTTCGCCGTCGCCGGCGCGCTGGTGCCGCGCCAGGAGGAGCTGCAGAGCTCGACGACGCCGCTGACGATGCTGATCCTGATCTCGCTGTTCGCCGGCTTCATCGTCACCGGCGACCCGGATGGCACGCTCGCGCACGTCTGCGCGTTCATCCCGACGACCGCGCCGATCACGATGCCGGGGCGGATCATCCTCGGCGCGGCGCCGGCGTGGGAGATCGCCGCGTCGGTCGCGGTGATGATCGCCGCCACGGCGGCCCTGATCCCGCTGGCCGGCCGGATCTACGCCGCCGTCGTGCTGCGAACCGGGTCGGCGGTGAAGCTTTCCGAAGCGCTTCGACTCGCGCGACGGTAAAGAGTCGGAAAGCGGACAGCAAGCTTCTCGGCGCACTGCCGTTGTAGCCCGCACGGACATTTCTGGACGCACCGTGATTTAGACGGACAGCGTCCAGATGAGACATTTCGACGTCCACTTCGGAGGTCCCTCATGCGTCGCCCCCTGCTCATCCCGGCCGCTGTTGCCGGGGGATTGCTCCTGCCATCGACGGCGGGAGCGGAGATCGTCAAGGGACCGACCGGTGAGCGCAGCACGGTCACGGTCAACTCCGCGACGATGAAAACGCTCAAGAAGCACAAGCTGACGTTGTCGGCCTCCGGCCAGGCCAGGAAGTCGGGCTCCACGAAGCTGACGCTGCCGTACAGCCTCTCGCGCTGGGACTTCGCGACCCGCGAGGGCGACGTGGCTCACTTCGCCAAGAACACCGGCTTCCGGCTCAAGCGCGGCAAGCGCTCGGCGCTCGTCGTCCATCCGCGACTCGTGCTGGACACGCCGCGCAGCGGCTACGTCACGGCGCTGATCCGCAACGAGCGGATCAAGTTCTTCACCGTGTCCGGCACCAAGACGCAGGTGACCGACACCGGCACGGTCCAGACGATCACGGGCTTCAACCTGAAGCTGACGCAGGCCGGCGCGAACTACGTCAACAAGGCGCTCAAACGCAAGGCGCTCAAGCGCTTCACCCAGTTCGGCACGATGGACGTGCGGCTGATCAAGCCGCCGGCCTCAAGTTCCGGGACGGCCCCGGGCGCGTCGGCGCCCGGTGGATCCGCCACGGTCACGCCCGGGCTGCTCGGCGCCCTGCCGGGCGGCGGCACGATCACCCCGCTGCTCCCGGGCACCCAGATCGACACCGACGGTGACGGCAAGCCGGACAGCGGCCTGTCGATCCTCCCGATCGACGAGGCGGACATCGACCTCGACACCAACACCGGCACGATCGAACTCGGCGGCGGCCTGATCATCACCGCCCCCGCGCTCGGCACCGAGGTGTCGCTCGTCGACCCGCAGATCGTGCTCGGCGTCACACCGGACGCGAGCGGCCTCTTCGCGCACATCAACGGCGTGCGCATCAAGGTCGGCGATATCGACACCGGCAAGCTCGACATCAATCTGCTCGACGGCACGGTGACCATCGACGGTCTCGACGTCACCGTCTCCGGCGCGGCCGCTCCGGTCCTGAACGGGATCCTCGGCACGAGCCTGATCCAGTCCGGCACGCCGCTGCTGTCGCTCGACCTGCAGTTCCCGAAGCTCTAAGGCGGGTTACCCTCGGGCACGTGCTCGACGCCCTCCTCGCCCGGATCGGACTGGACCGACCACCCGACGCCGACGAGGAGGGCCTGCGCGTCCTGCACCGGGCCTTCCTGGAGCACGTGCCCTACGAGGACATCGCGGTCCAACTCGGGGAGACGGGGCCGCTCGACGAGCGCGAACTGGCCGCGCGCGTGCTGGCCAACGGCCGCGGCGGCTACTGCTTCGAGCTCAACACGCTGCTCGCGGCGCTGCTGCGTGGGTGCGGCTTCGACGTCACGCACCACCAGGCGGTGGTCGGCGGCGAAGGGCCGACGAATCACATGGTGCTGCTGGTCCCGCTGGGCGATCAGCTCTGGATCGCGGACGCCGGGCTCGGCGAGGGGTTCATGGAGCCGCTTCCGCTGCGCGAAGGCACGTTCGAGCGCGGCCCGTTCATCTACACACTGACCCGCGAGCCCGAGGGCACCTGGTGGATGGGGCAGCACGAGTGGAGCTCGTTCAACGGGTTCCGGATGGCGGCGGTGGAGTCATCGGTGGCGGATTTCGAGCCGCACCACCGGCGGCTCGCTCTCGAGCCTGAGTCCTCGTTCATGCGGACGTTGGTGGCGCAGTCGCCGCGCGATGACCGGATCGTGACGCTGCGCTCGCGCACGCTGTCCGAGATCGGGCCCTGGGTCGATACGAAGCGCGTGCTGTCTCGTGACGAGTTTCCGCGCGTGCTGGCCGATGTCTTCGGGATCTCGGTGGTCGGCTCGCGGCTCGAGCGGCTGTGGGACCGCGCGGCTCAGCAACACGAGACCTTCATGGCGGCCTCGGCGAACACCGGCCATTAAGGGGGAGGGTCCAGAGCGGGTGTGTGACAAAGCTTCGCCCACAGCGAAGTTTCGTTACTCACCGTCCGAGCCGTCGGCGGAGTCCAGCAAGACGCCGATCTGAGCCAAGTGAGCCCGCACCCGCTCGGCCATCCCGTCCAACACCGACCGAGCCTGCTCGATCCCACCCGCGGCATTGGTCAGGTGCAACTTGATCCGCCGCACCTCGTCCATCGCGCCCAACGCGCGCTCGACCTCCGCCCGCAGCGCCGGCGCGTCCAGTCCCTCGACGCCGCCCTTGGCCATCAGCACCCGAGCCCGCGCCAGCGAGTACGCGACCTCCAGCGCCAGGCGCGACCCGTCCTCCGGGTCGAACACCACGAACAGCTTGTCGCCGCCGACCTCCCGCAGAGCGGGCGCCCGCGCCGGAAGCATCTCGTCGGAAGGGACCACCCAGACGCCGTAGTCGGCCGCGCGCTGGGCCATCGCGGCCTCCAGATCACCCAACGCCTCCTTGCGCGATCGCCGCGAGTTCTTGGCCTCGAACACGATCCGACCGCGCGGGGCGCCGGCGCAGCCGTCGATGTCGACCACCACGTCGCCCTTGCGGCCGCCGCCGCCGCGGAAGTCCCCGACCGCGTCGCAGTCGTCGCCCTGCCCGCGGGCGATCGTGTCCAGCGCCTCGGCCACGGCCTCCTCGTACGGGCGGCCCTTGGCCGTGCCGCGTGCGTGCTCCGCCGCGACCTCGGAGGCCTTCTCGCGCTCGGACCGCAGACCGGCCAGCTCGAGCTTGAGCGCGACCATCTGCTCGCGCATCGCCTCGAGCTGCTGCTCCTGACGTGAGGCCGCGTCCCGCGCCGCCCGCAGGTGGGCGGCCTTGAAGTCGGCCAGCGGATTCGACCCGTCGGCGGACGAGAACTGGCGCAGCAGGTCCTCGCGCATCCGCGCCGACTGCTCGGTCATCACCTGCTTGAGCTGGTGCTGGACGGCCGCCGTCGACTCGTCGCCGAACAGCCGCCGCAGCTCCTTGGCCAGGTGCCCGTCCTCCTCGCCGAAGACCTCGTCGACCTTCGTGCCGAAGAACTCGGCGACCACCCGCGCCTTGTCCGAGAACGCGCTCTCCACCTCGCGTGAGACCTTCTCGAACTCGTTGCGGACGAACTCGGCGTCGACCGCCGCCTGCTCGCGCTCCAGGACGCGCGCGCCGACCTCGAGCGCGTCCGTGATGACCTGGACGGCGTTCTCGCCCGCTTCAATCCGGCGGTCGACGAACGCCGCCGTGGACGGATCGTCCACGACGACGTTGTCGATAAGCACACGCCCCATCAGGACGTGGACCCGCGGCTGGCGGAGGGGCGTAGCGGCTTCCACGATTGCTGGGTCGCACGCTACGCGCCCCTCCTGACGGAACTAGCACTGGTTCGGGTCAGTCACCACCGTCACGGTCGCCCCGTTCGAGGCTTCCGACGTGTTGCCGGACCGGTCGACGGCCTTGACCGTCCACGTGCTGGTGCCGTCCCCGGCATAGACGCCGGCGAATCCGGTTCCGGTGACCATGGTGAAGAAGGCGCCGTTGCGGAAGATCTCGTACTCGAGCGCGGCCTGGGGGTCGACGTTGTCGGTGGACTGGCCCCAGCGCAGGATCACGCTGCCGCAGAAGTCGTTGAGGTCCTCGGCGGTGAGGTTCGACGGTCTCGTCGGAGCCTGCGTGTCGCCGCTCGCCGGCATCGTCACGGAGAGCGTGTTGCTGAACCCCGAGACGTTCCCGGCATTGTCGCGGGCGCGCACCCTCAGGTTGTACGTCACGCCCGGCGTCAGGTGGCGCAAGCGCGTCGAGATCGAGCTGGCGCTGGCGATGAACCCGCGATCGACGTCGAAGATGTCGTAGCTGAACGACCAACGGTCGGTGGAGCGATCCCACCCCAGCGTGATGCTCGACGGCGACACGGTCGAAGTCAGCCGCAGGTTCGCGGGGTTCGTGGGCGCGATCACGTCCGGCGCTGTCGTCGCCTGCAGCGGCTCGCTGAGGGCGGAGTAGTTCTCCGTCGGGTCGACCGCCTGCACGCGGACCGTGAGCGTGTAGTTGGGCACCAGGAAGCTGATCGTCTTCTCCGTGCTGGTGCCGGGGTGGTAGACGCCGTTGACCTGGTAGCGCAGGATCCGGCCCGAGTTGTCGGTCGAGGCGTTCCAGCGGACCGTCACGGAATCATCGGTCCTCGCGACCACGCGCACGTTCGTGGGGACGGTCGGTGGCGTCGTATCGCGCGGCTTCTTGGGCGGACCGGCGTGTGCGGCAGGCGTGACCAGCACGAACGCGAGCAGCGTCGCGCAAACCAGCTTCATCGGGGCGTCTCCTCCGTTGAGCGGGATGTTGACGGCGTGCTGTACGCGCCCGCCCCTCAGATGGTTCTAATGAATGTCGAACCCCGACAAATGCTCAGGCTCCTCTTTGTGCACTTCGACTTCCGACACGGAGGAGTGACCCGGTCCGGCGCGCACGAACGCGACCATCGCGTCGACCGCGTCCGGAGCGCCCTCGAACACGGCCTCGACGGTGCCGTCGGCCGTGTTGCGCGCCCAGCCGGCCACGCCGCGCCGCTCGGCCTCGCGACGTGTGGAGTCGCGGAAGAAGACGCCCTGCACGCGCCCGTGGGCGACGACTCGGCGGCGCTCGGAAGACACGTCGGTACCGTAGACAAATGACCGCCCTCCAGGGTGAGCTGGACGCTTGTGGTGGGGCGGATGCACCGCCCTCCGCGATCGCTCGCCTGCGCGAGGTGCTCGGCGAGTCGCTGCGGATCGGCCGGGCCGAGCTGGCGAAAGCGCGGTCGGGCAAGTACGAGCCCGTGGAGGTGGCGATCTCCGCCGGGTTGCGCGCCGCGCTGCCCACCGCCGCCGCGCTGCGGGTCGATCCCGGCGAGGTCTCCGACCGGGAGTGGCTGCTCGCGGCGGCGGTCGTCGGCACGCTCGTCGAGCTCGCCGAGCCCGGGCCGCCGGCCGGTCCCGATGACCTCCGGTTGCGCGCCGGAGAGCTCCCGGGCGGCTTTCTCGTGCTCGCCTACCCCGCCGCGGAGTTCGACCCCGAACTGATCGACGTCTTCGAGGATCACGCCAGCGGGATCGACCGCCTGCGGGCGCGCGCGCTGGCGCTGCCCCCGGGCGTGATCGACGACGTCGAGTTGCGCGAGCCGATCGGCGCGCGCCATCCGCTTCGGATCGCAGAGGCCGTCGCGCGCCTCGGCGGCCGCCCGGCCGGCGCGCTCGACGACTTCGAGGACGCCGTGCTCGCCGTGCTGGGCTCCGATCATGCGGCCGTCGCGCCCCACGACGACCCCGATCCGGCGTTGCGCGCCGCCCGCCGGATCCTCCAGCGGCTCGACGGGATGGGCAAGTGGGGCGGCTACCACACCGAGTTCGCCCACCTCGCGCGTGGCTTCGCCGGCAACGACCGCGCACTCGCCCAGGAGGTGGGGGAGGCGCTGCTCGAGTCGGGCCTGCTGGCGGAGAAGCCCTCGGTCGGCCAGCGCCATGTGTATCTGAACCCGCGCCGCGCGGCCGAGATCCGGAGACTGATCGAGACGGGTGACCTCCCACCGGGTATGCGCCTCCCGTCCAGATAGGAGAATTTCGCGTATGCGGCTCGCCACCGAGGTCCAGACCAAGCTCCACACGCTCGTCACGCTCACCCGCGCCGGGATCGTGCACCCCGAGCGCCCGGACCACCTGTGGCACACCGCGCGGGCGCTGCTGCGCTACGGGACGACGCCCGCGGCCGGCTACAGCGCCGCGGCCCGCAACCATCCGAACGAGCCGGCGATCATCGATGAGCTCGGCACGCTGAGCTTCAAGGAGGTCGAGGAGCGCACGAACGCGATCGCGCACGCGCTGCGGGCTGACGGGGTCGGCGAGGGCGACGGCGTCGCGATCATGTGCCGCAACCATCGCGGCTGGATCGACGCCGTGCTGGCGTGCTCGAAGCTCGGAGCGAACTCGCTGTTCATGAACACGGCGTTCTCCGGCCCGCAGCTGACCGACGTGGCCAAGCGCGAGAAGCCGAAGGCGGTCGTCTACGACCACGAGTTCGCCGAGGTGCTGGCCGATGCCGGCAAGCGCCGCAAGCGCTACGTCGCCTGGCACGATCCCGAGGACGGCAAGACCAAGGATCCTCGGCTCGAGGACCTGATCGAGCGCGGCGATACCGCGCCGATGGCGCCTCCGACGGCTCAGGGCCGCGCGATCATCTTGACGTCGGGCACGACGGGCACGCCGAAGGGCGCCTCGCGCTCGATGCCCAAGACGATCGACCCGATCGCCTCGCTGCTGTCGGTGATCCCGCTGCGGGCGCGGGAGAAGACGATGATCGCGGCGCCGCTCTTCCACGCCTGGGGCTTCGCGCAGTGGGCGCTGGGGATCAGCCTGGCGTCGACCGTGGTGCTCAAGCGCAGGTTCGACGAGGAGGCGACGCTGTCGCTGACCGCCCAGCACGAGTGCTCCGCGCTGGTGGTGGTGCCGGTGATGATCCAGCGGATCCTCGAGCTCGACGACGAGGTGCTCGACCGCTACGACCTGTCGAAGGTGCGCGCGGTGCCGGTGTCCGGGTCAGCGCTGCCGGGCGCGCTTTCCAACAAGTGGATGGACCACTTCGGCGAGAACCTCTACAACCTCTACGGCTCGACCGAGGTGGCCTGGGCGACGATCGCGACCCCGCGCGACCTGCGCGAGGCCCCCGGCACCGCCGGCAAGCCGCCGCGCGGCAGCGTCGTGAAGATCTACGACGACGACGGCCAGCCGCTCAAGCCCGGCGAGACCGGCCGGATCTTCGTCGGCAACGACGTCCAGTTCGAGGGCTACACCGGCGGCGGCAACAAGGACGAGATCGACGGGCTCCTGTCGTCCGGCGACGTGGGGCACTTCGACGATGCGGGGCGGCTGTTCATCGACGGCCGCGACGACGACATGATCGTGTCGGGCGGCGAGAACGTGTTCCCGGCCGAGGTCGAGGACCTGCTGATGGGGCACGAGAACGTCTCCGACGTGGCCGTGTTCGGCGTCGACGACGAGAAGTTCGGCCAGCGGCTGAAGGCAGTCGTGGTGAAGAAGGGCTCGCTGAGCGAGAAGGACGTCAAGGACTACGTCAAGAAGAACCTCGCCGGCTACAAGGCGCCGCGCGACGTGGTGTTCATAGACGAACTTCCGCGGACGTCTACGGGCAAAGTGCTCAAGCGGGAGCTACAGGACTCCTAATGTAAGAGGCATGTCTCAGCGCACGGACACCTTCGATCTGGCGCGACTGCGGCTCACTTCCGGCGAAGGCAAGCGCCTCGATCTGTTCGTGCACGTCGACCCGTTCGACTACGGCGGATCGCGTTACGCCGTCACGCCGGAACTGCTGCCCGCGCGCGTCGACGTCTCCCGTACCACCGGCAACGGATGGGCGCTGCGCTTGCGCTTCGCGGCCGAGTTGGTCGGGCCGTGCATGCGCTGCCTCGAGGACGCCGGGCCGACGTTCGACGTCGACGCCTACGAGGTCCACCAGCCGGGCGGCGGCGAGGAGCTGACCTCGCCGTACATAGAGGACGAGCTCGACGTCGAGGCGTGGGCGCGCGACGCGCTGGCGCTCGCCCTGCCGGCCCAGATCACGTGCCGCCCGGACTGCGCCGGGCTGTGCCCGGAATGCGGCGCGAACCTCAACGAGGACCCCTCGCACGCGCACGAGCGCGAGCCGAGCCCGCGCTGGGCGAAGCTCTCAGAGCTGAAGTTCGAGTGACGTCCGCTACTCTTCTCCGCCAGCTATGGCCGTCCCCAAGCAGAAGCAATCGCACGCGCGCACCGCGCAGCGGCGGGCTCAGCACAAGATCACCGCACCCGCGGTGAACGATTGCCCGCAGTGCCGCCGGCCGCGCCGGCCGCACCGCGTGTGCCCGCACTGCGGGTTCTACGCCGGTCGCGAGGTCGTGCACGTGCACGACCACGACCACGATCACGACCACTAGCTCCGTAACCGTCGCGGTCGACGTCAACGGGGCCGATCTCGGTCCCGGCGAGGTCGCACGCGGCGCCGCGCTGGTCTCCGGCGTGCGCGTGATCCTGTTCGGCCCGGCGGCCGAGATCGGGGACGTGCCCGATCACGTATCGGTCGTCGACGCGCCGGTCTCGATCGCGAAGGACCCCGATCCGGCGCGCGCGGTCAGGCGTGAGCGCGAGTCCTCAATCGTGAAGGCCGTGGACGCGGTGATGGCGGGAGACGCCGACGCGCTCGTGAGCGGCGGCTCGACCGGGGCCGCTCTGGCCGCCTCGCTGTTCGGGTTCAAGCGCGCACGCGGCGTCCACCGGCCGGCGCTGGCGATCCTGGTGCCCGTCCCGGGCGCGCCGTTCCTGCTGCTCGATGCCGGCGCGAACGTCGAGGTCCGGCCCGAGCACCTGGTCCAGTTCGCGCACATGGGCGCGGCGTTCATGGAGGCGGTCGGCGGCGTGGCGTCGCCACGCGTGGCGCTGCTGGCCAACGGGACCGAGCCGTCGAAGGGGACCGAGATCGTGGTGGCCGCGCATCAGACGCTCGCGGGGTCGGCGGGGCTGAACTTCGTCGGCAACGTCGAGGGCTTCGCGATCGGCACCGGCGAGGCCGACGTGATCGTCGCCGACGGCTTCACCGGCAATGTCGCGCTGAAGGTGATGGAGGGAAGCTCCGCCGCATTGCTCGGCGCGGTGCGCACCGCCGCGATGTCGTCGACCCGCTCGAAGCTGGGCGGCGCGCTCTTGCGGCCGGCATTGCGCGGCCTGCGGTCCGAACTCGACCCCGAGGAACAGGGCGGCGCGGTGCTGCTCGGGCTGCGGCGGCTGGCGATCGTCCCGCACGGCTCCTTCACCGCCCGCGGCTTCGCGCGCGCGATCGAGGTCGCGGCCCGCGGCGTCCGTGAGGACGTCGCCGGCCGCACGCACGAGCGGCTCGCGGCAGCGGGCGCGCTGCGGGCGGCGTCCGAAGCGGCCGCTAGCGTGCCGAAACAGCCATGACCCGCGAACAAGTCCTCGAAGCGATCCGGGACCATCTGGCCGACGAGCTGGAGCTGGATCCCGCGCGCGTCACGGAAGACACGCACTTCCGCGAGGACCTGTCGGCCGATTCGCTGGACCTCTACACGCTGGTGCAGGAGCTCGAGGACTCCTACGGCGTGAAGATGTCCGACGAGGAGGCGGCGCGGATTCACACGGTCCGCCAAGCCGTGGACTTCGTCCTCGCCCACGACCCGTCGGGGCCCTGAGCGCTGCGCAAGCTCCACGATTTGCTGGAACGGCTGCCGGACGATCTCGCCCGGCAGGCGGTCACGCATTCTTCGTGGACCGAGCGGCGGTCGGATTCCTACGAGCGGCTGGCCTTCCTGGGCGATTCGGTGCTCGCGCTGGCGGTCACGACGCATCTCTATCCGCGCCTGCAGCCGGACGCGTATGGCGCCGGGCGGCTGACGAAGATCCGCGCCCAGGCGGTCTCCGGCCGCTCGTGCCGGCAGGTCGCCGAGCGGCTGGGGATTCCGGAGCGGCTGCGCACGGCCGCGCCGGCGGAATTCACCGGTCCGGCGACGGAGCAGCTCGCGCGCACGGAGCGTGTGCTGGCTTCGGTGATCGAAGCGGTGATCGGCGCCTGCTACCTGGAGTTCGGCTACGAGGCGGTGTTCGAGGCGGTCGTGGAGGCCTTCACGCCGGAGATCGAGCTGTCGCTGGCCCGGCCGGCGGACTTCAAGTCCGCGCTCCAGGAACGGTTGGCGCGGCGCGGCACGATCGTGACCTACGAGATCGTCTCGGAGGAGGGGCCGCCGCACGAGCGGACGTTCGAGATCGTGGCGGTGGTGGACGGCGAGCCGCTGGCGCACGGCGTCGGGCGCTCGAAGAAGGAAGCCGAGCAGGCCGCGGCCGAGGCGGCACTGGAGGCGTTCTGACCCCATGCACCTGAGCTCGATCAGCCTCAAGGGCTTCAAGTCGTTCCCCGAGCGCACGAAGCTGACCTTCGCGCCCGGCGTGTCGGTGATCGTCGGGCCGAACGGCTCCGGCAAGTCCAATATCACGGACGCGGTGCTGTGGGCGATGGGGGAGCAGTCGCCAGTGGCCGTGCGCGGCCAGTCGATGCAGGACGTCATCTTCGCCGGCGGCCACGGCGTGCAGGCGCGCTCGGAGGCCGAGGTCGAGGTCGTGCTGGACAACGCCTCCGGAGGGTTGGATCTGCCCGTGGGCGAGGTCTCGATCGTGCGGCGGTTGAACCGCACGGGCGACGGCGAGTACCGCGTCAATGGGGCGAAGTGCCGGCTCGTCGACGTGATCGAGATCCTGTCGGACACCGGGTTGGGCAAAGAGATGCACTCGGTCGTGTCGCAGGGGCGCGTCGAGGCGATCGTGACGAGTAAGCCGCGCGACCGGCGGATGCTGATCGAGGAGGCGGCCGGACTCGGCAAGCACCGCAAGCGGCGCCGCCGGGCGCAGCTCAAGCTCGAGCGCACGCAGGACAATCTGGATCGCGCGCTGGATGTGGAGCGCGAGGCGCGCACGCGACTGAAGCCTTTGAAGCGCCAGGCGGA
Source organism: uncultured Solirubrobacteraceae bacterium (assembly GCA_963768375.1). Classification (GTDB taxonomy): domain Bacteria; phylum Actinomycetota; class Thermoleophilia; order Solirubrobacterales; family Solirubrobacteraceae; genus Solirubrobacter. The sequence goes on along the minus strand of CAVYHO010000009.1, from coordinate 358,885 downwards.
GGCCGCGGAGCTGCACGCGCGGATCGAGCGCCAGAGCGACGAGGCGCGGTGGACGCTGGCGCGCGACTCCGCGCGTTCGGCTCGCGAGGCGCTGGCGTGCGCCGAAGCGGCCGCGGCGGCCGCGCGCGCCGCCGCCGAAGCGACCGAGAAGCAACTGGAGGCGGTGGGCCGGCGTCGCGAGGAGGCCGAGGAGGCGCTGGCCGCGCGCAGCACCGAGCGCGAGGCGCTGTCGGGGCGGTTCTACTCGGCCCGCACGTCCTCGGAGCGGCTGTCGATGCGGCTCGAGAGCACGCAGCGGGTCGCGTCCGAGCTCGCAGAGCGGGCGGGGCGCCGCCGCGAGACGATCGCGCAGCTCGAGGCCGAGGCGGCCGCCGACCCGGGCGACGATGGCGCCGAGGGGCGGATCGCCACGTTGCAGGCCGAGCTCGCGGAGCTGGCCGAGGACTATCGGGCGAGGCTCGAGCGCGAGCTGGCTGAGCTTGAGGAGCGCCGCGAGGCGGCAACCGCGCTGGTCGCGCAGCGCGCCGAGGAGGCCGCGGCCGCCGCGTCCCGTCGCGCCGAGGGCGACGCCGCCGCGGAAGCGGCTCGCCGCGCGCGCCGCGAGCTGGACACGGCCGCCGAAGGCGCCCGCCGCGAGTCGGCCAAGGTCGGCGCCGAGCTGGCCAAGGTCAACCAGTTCCTGCGCGCCAACGCCGGCGCCCCCGGCGGCGCACCAGCGCTGGCCGACACCCTGTCCGCCGCCCCGGGCTACGAGCTGGCGCTCGCCGCCGCCCTCGGTCCGCGCCTCCGCGCCGCGGTCGCGCCGGACCTCGCCTCCGGCACCGCGCTGCTGGAGCGCGCCGGCAAGGACGGCGGCGCCGCGCTGATCGTCCCGCCCACCGGTGCGTCGCCGGCCGCCGCGGCTTCGCCCGGCGGCGCCGAGCCGCTGCTGGCCCATGTCCGCGACGCATCGGATCTCGCCGCGGCTCTGCTCGCCGACGTCTGGGTCGTCGACGACGTCGAGGCGCTCGACCCCTCGTTCCGCGGCGTCGCCGTCACCCGCGATGGCCGCGTCTGGTCGCCCGGCACCCGCGAGCTGCGTCAGGTTCCGGCGGGCGGCGCGGATCGCGTGCTGACCGAGCGCAACCGCCGTGACGCGCTGCTCAAAGAGGTTGAGGCCGTCGCGCAGGCCGAGCGTGCCGCGCTGGCCGCGGTCGAGGAGGCCCAGGCGACGGTGGCCGCGGCCGACGCGGCCCGCGACGCAATCGACCGCGAGGCCCGCACCGCTGCCCGCGCTCGCGACGAGGCCGCCGAAGCCGAGCGCCACGCGCGCTGGGTGATCCAGCAGCGGCGCGCCGCTCCCGACGAGGGCGCGAGCGCGGAGCGCCGCGCCCAGGTCGAGGCCGCGATCGCGACCGAGAAGCGGCTCGCCGAGCGTGCCCAGCGCGACCGGGCGGAGCGCACGCGAAAGCTCGAGCACGAGCGGCTACGGCTCACGCGCGACGACACCCTGCGGCCCCTGGCCGAGCGGCTCGCCGCCGCGCTGCAGGCCGCGAGCGAGGCGATCGCCACCCGGCTCGAGGTACTCGAGGCCGAACTTGCGGCCGATCGCGCCGCCGGCGAGAAGCTCGCCGCCGAGCTGCGCGAGTGCGCCGCCGAGGAGTCGCGCGTCCACGCGCGCGTCAAGCAGCACGGCGAGGAGGTCACGCGCGGCGAGGTCCGGGCCCAACAGGCGCGCGATCAGGCGCAGGACGCGAACTCCGAGCTCAACCGGCTCGCGACGAAGCTCGGCCTCCCGCCCGAGCCGTCGGACGCCCCGCTCCCGGAGGGCGAGCGCGCCCAGCTCCACACGCGGATCGAGCGCCTGCAGCGCCGCCGCGAGCAGCTCGGCCCCGTCAACCCGTTGGCGCAGCAGGAATACAAGGACGCGCTGGCGCACGTCGAGGAGCTCGAGGCCCAGCGCCACGACCTGGAGACCGCGCTGCGCGAGCTCGGCGGCCTGATCCGGGACACCGACCGCCGCATCAAGGAGGCGTTCGAGGAGACGTTCGAAGCCGCCGCGAAGAACTTCGAGGAGGTCGTCGGCCACCTCTTCCCGGGCGGCCGCGGGTCGCTGCGGCTCGTCCACGAGGACGCCGGCCCACGCCCGGTGCTCGGCGGCGCGGAAAGCGACGACGAAGAGACCGTCGAGGAAGAGGAGACGCCCGAGGACAAGATGGGCGTCGAGATCGAGATCACGCCCGCGGGCAAGTCGACCAAGCGCCTCACGCTGCTCTCGGGCGGCGAGAAGTCGCTGACCGCGCTCGCGTTCCTGTTCGCCGTCTTCCTCGCCCGGCCGTGCCCGTTCTACATCCTCGACGAGGTCGAGGCCGCGCTCGACGACCTCAACATCGACCGTTTCCTCACGCTGCTGCGCAGCTTCTCGGACCGCGCGCAGTTCATCGTCGTCACCCACCAGAAGCGCACGATGGAGGCCGCCGACGCGCTGTACGGTGTCTCGATGGCCGGCAACGGCGTCTCGAAAGTGATCTCGCGCCGGCTGCCGCCGAGGGCGGTCGAGGCGGCGTGACGAACATCTCCGTCACGGATTCCGCCGCGGTCGCCGGGTCGATCGCGGTCGCCGGATCGGTCGGCGTCGGCGGGTCGATTGGAGTCGCGGGCTCGGCCGGCGTCGTCGGCAGCTCCGGGGTGAGCGGCAGCGCGGCGGTGGTCGGAAGCGCCGGCGTCGGGCTCAGCGCCGGAGTCGTCGGCTCGGCCGGGATCCTGGCCGGTCTCGGGAACGTCGGCTGCGCCGGCTGCGTCGCGTGCATCGGCTGCGTCGGCTGCTCCGGTTGCGTGGCGTGCATCGGCTGCGTCGGTCTCAAGGGCGCGGTGGGCCAGATCGGAGTGCACAAGTGACGATCCGGCGCGCCATCCCGCTCCTGCCCGCAAGCGACCTCAGCGGGGCGCGCGAGTTCTACTCGGGCTTCCTCGGGTTCGAGGTGGCGATGGACGAGCCGGGTTTCATGCAGTTCCGGTCGCCGAGCCACCCGTCGGTGCAGATCATCGTCGGTAACGAGCGCGGAGTGGATCAGGCCAACGTCACCGTCGACGTCGAGGACGTCGACGCGCTCCACGCGGAGGCCGTCCGCCGCGGCCTGGAGATCGTCTACCCGCTGACCGACGAGCCGTGGGGCATCCGGCGATTCTTCGTCCGCGCCCCGAACGGGACCGTCGTCAACGTCGCGTCACAGCGCTAGGGCAACGATCGCGGCGATCAGCGCCACGATCAGCAGGACGGTCAGCAGCACCATCACCGCCGTCGTCCACAGCGCGACCTTGATCACCGTGCGCCCGGTGTGGCGCGCGGTGGTCGGCAGGCGCCGCTCAGCCAGCGCCATGAAGACCACGCCGAGCAGCCCCGCGCCGTACTCCAGGCGCTCCGCCTCGCTCACCCGCGCGCGCCAGCGGCTCGCCATCTCGCGCGCCTCGCGGCGCTGCCGGACCGCGAACCGCGGAAGCGTGTGCGAACGCTGCTCCCAGTACTCGAGCGATTCGCGGGCTTCGGGCAGCGCGGACATCAGGTCCTCAGAGTACTGGCCAGCAGCGTGAAAATCGCCCCCGCGAGCACGACGAATCCGACCCACCAGCCCTCGCCGCGCAGCACAAACGCGGCGACGAGCGTCAGCGCGACGCCGACCGGCACCGTCCAGGTCTCGCCGAACACGAGTTTGCGGAGCGTCCTCATGCCGTCGCCACCCGGCGCACCTGCACCTGCGAGACCACGAGCAGAGCGGCCGCGACATAGAGCAGCGCCGCGTCTCCGCCCGGCCACTCGACGTCCATCCCTTCGGCCAGGAAGAAGACGCCGAACGACGTCAGCAACAGCCCGACCGCGTACTTCAGGTGCGATTCCGGCAGCCGCGCCAGCGGTCGGTGCACCACGACGCCGATCGCGAGCACGATCAAAACCGCCACCGCGGACCCCACCAGGGCCGGCGCCACATCGCCACCGGCGGCGAGCGCGGCCACGATCAGGACGACCTCCAGCCCTTCCAAAGCCACCCCCTTGAACGCCACCACGCGCGCCGGCCAGTCGGCGCGGCCGGGCTCCGGCGCGGGCAGCGCCTCCATCGCCTCGCGCTCCTCGAGGTACTCCTTCAGCGAGTTCGACGGCGCGCGGCGGCCGGCGAGGCGCAATACGCCCTTGCGGAGCCATTCCAGGCCGAACAGCAGCAGTGCGACCCCGACGACCGACTGCAGCAGCTCGAGCGGCAGCGCCCCGAGCAGCACCGGGCCGATCAGCGCGGCGACGACGGCCAGCACCACGACCGCGGCCACCGCCCCGATCACGGCATCCCGCCAGCGGCGCGAGACGCCGACGGCGAGCACGATCGCCAACGCCTCCAGCAGCTCCAGCGCGACGGCCAGCGCCGCCCCCGCGGCTGTCAGTACCCAAGCCGTCACGGCCTCGTATCCTGCCCGACCGCATGGCCAGAGACTGGTACGACCTGTTCCTCCTCGACCACGGCCCGCCGGCACCGGCGCCGACGGAGCCCGAGCGCGAGGAGGGCCGCCGCGGCTTTTTCCGGCGCCTGCGCGAGAACATGCGCAAGACCCGCGAGGCGCTCGCCGCCGAGGTCCAGGCGACGTTGTTCGAGGGCGACCTCGACGAGCACACCTGGGAGCGGCTCGAGGAGGCGCTGATCTACGCCGACGTCGGCGCGCGGACGACCGCGCAGGTCGTCGAGGAGCTCGAACGCGAGGCGGAGGAGGGCACGCTGGTCGGCGGCGAGGCGCTCACCGGCCGGCTGGCCGAGATGCTGGCCGAGCTGGCCCGCACCGGCGACGACAAGATCGACCTTCGGCCCGATCCGACCGTGATCCTCGTCGTCGGCGTCAACGGCACCGGCAAGACGACCACGATCGGAAAGCTCGCCTGGCATCTGCGCAAGGAGCTCAACCGCGACGTCGTGATCGGCGCCGCGGACACGTTCCGCGCCGCTGCCGTCGAGCAGCTCGAGCGCTGGGGCGAGCGCGCCGGAGTCGACGTCGTCAAGGGCCCGGAGGGCTCGGACCCGGGCGCGGTCGCGTTCGATGCGATCGCCCGCGGTCGCGAGCGCGGCGCCGACGTGATCATCATCGACACCGCCGGTCGCCTCCACACGCAGACGAACCTGATGGAAGAACTCTCCAAGGTCCGGCGCGTGATCACCAAGCAGATGCCGGACGCGCCGCACGAGACGCTGATGACGGTCGACGCCACGACGGGTCAGAACGGTGTCCGGCAGGCGAAGCTGTTCGGCGAGGCCGTCGGCGTCACCGGGATCATCCTCACGAAGCTCGACGGAACGGCCAAGGGCGGCATCGCCTTGGCCATCGCGAACGAGCTCGGCATCCCGGTCAAGCTGATCGGGATCGGCGAGCAACTCGAGGATCTGCGCCCGTTCGACGCCGACGACTTCGCGCGGGCCTTACTTACCGCATAACGCAGCGGATACGATCTCAAAGCAGGACATGGATCCCTGGGTGCTCTGGCTGATCGCCGCGGTGATCTTCGCAATAGGCGAGATCGTTTCCATGGGCTTATTCCTGGCGCCGTTCGCCGGCGGCGCGGCGGTTGCGGCGCTGCTGTCGGCGACCGGGGCCGGCGCGACGGCCGAGTTCGCCGCCTTCCTGGTCGTCTCGATCGTGCTGCTGGCCGCGCTGCGGCCGTTGGCCCGCGCGCACAAGCGCAGCCGCGGCGCGTACAGGTCGGGGACCGCGGCGCTGGTCGGCCAGACTGCGACGGTCGTCGAGCGGATCGCCAACGCCGAGGGCGTCGGCTGCGTGCGCCTCGACGGCGAGATCTGGACCGCGCGGGCGTACGACGACGATGAAATCATCGAGCCGGGAACCCGCGTACAGGTTCTCGAGATCCGGGGCGCAACCGCGCTCGTCAGCGAATGAGAGAGGCCGCATGACTCCAGCCCTGGTCGCATTGATCGTCCTGGCCGTGTTCGTGTTCATCGTCGCCGCCGCCGGCGTGCGGATCGTGCCGCAGGCGCGGGCGGGGATCGTCGAGCGCCTCGGGCGCTTCTCGCGCACGCTCGAGCCCGGGTTGACGCTGATCATCCCGTTCATCGACCGCGTGAAGCCGTTGATCGACCTCCGTGAGCAGGTCGTTTCGTTCCCGCCGCAGCCGGTGATCACCGAGGACAACCTCGTCGTCGGGATCGACACCGTCATCTACTTCACGGTCACCGACCCGCGCGCCGCCACTTACGAGGTCGCGAATCCGCTGCAGGCGATCGAGCAGCTCACGGTCACGACGCTGCGCAACGTGATCGGCGGCATGACGCTCGAGGACACGCTGACGTCCCGCGACAACGTCAATCAGCAGCTGCGCGCCGTGCTCGACGACGCGACCGGCCGCTGGGGGATCCGCGTCAATCGCGTCGAGCTGAAGTCGGTCGAGCCGCCGCGGACGGTCCAGGAGGCGATGGAGAAGCAGATGCGCGCCGAGCGCGACCGGCGCGCGACGATCCTCACCGCCGAGGGCGTCAAGCAGTCGCAGATCCTCACCGCCGAGGGCGAGAAGCAGTCCTCCGTGCTGCGCGCCGAGGGCCAGCGCACGGCCGCGATCCTGAAGGCCGAGGGCGAGGCGAAGGCGATCGAGACCGTCTTCGGCGCGATCCACGACGGCGCGCCTGACCAGGCGCTGCTGTCCTACCAGTACCTGCAGATGCTGCCCCAGCTTGCGCAGGGCGAGGCGAACAAGATCTGGGTGATCCCGTCCGAGTTCTCCCAGGCGCTCGCGAACCTCACGATCGCGCTTCGCCGACGGCTCGCCGCCGCCGAAGCCGAAGCCGCGCTCGCGCGACGAGATCGACGCCCGCGCGGCGGCTGATGCCGAGGAGGCCGCCCGCGCCGCGCGCGAGGCCAACGAGGAGGCCCAGAGCGCCGTGCGCCGACGAGCCACTCCGGCCCGCGCGAGATCCCGCCGCCACCGCCGGCCCCCGCCACCTCGCCGCGCTAAACCTAAAGGGTCCAGGCCCCTTTATGTGGGTTTGACAGTACTACGCGCCGCACAGTAGTGTCTAGCGCGTATGACGACCATGGACCGCAGCCAGCTGCTGCGCGGCGTGCTGGACGCCGCCGTGCTCGCGATCGTCAAGCGCCAGGACGGCTACGGCTATGACGTCGTGCGCCGGCTGCGGGCGGCCGGGCTGACCGACGTCGGCGACGCGTCCGTGTACGGCACGCTGCGGCGCCTGTACCGCGGCGGCGCGCTGACGTCCTACGTCGTTCCGAGCGACGAGGGCCCGCACCGGCGCTACTACGGCATCACCGAGCGCGGGCAGGCCCAGCTCGACGAGGCGCGCGAGACGTGGATGGAGTTCGGCGCGGCGCTCAACGCGCTGCTGGAGACGGGGGTGGCTACGGCATGAGCGCGATCGGAGCGCCGGACTATCTGCAGGCGCTGGAGCGGGAGCTGGCCGACCTCGCCCCGGACGAGCGCGCCGATCTCCTCGAGGAGGTCGAGGCCTCGCTGCTCGAGCTCGACGACGACCCCGTGGCCCGCCTCGGCCCGCCGGCGCAGTTCGCCGCCGAGCTGCGCGAGTCGGCCGGGCTGCCGCCGGTCACACCGAAGGTCGCACGCGCCCCCACCAAGCCGCTGCGGGACCGCCTGCGGCCCGGCCGCCGCGCCCGCGTCGCAGTTGCCTTCGCCCGCGAGCTCGCCCCGATCTGGTGGGCGCTGCGCGCATTCGTGGTCGTCACGGCGATCACGGTCCTCGCGTCCTCCACCGACACCATCGAGATTCCCAACGACGACCCCCGGATGTTCTTCGGCTTCGCGCTGCTCGCGCTGGCGCTGGCGGTCTCGATCGGCGTCGGTCTCGCGGGGCGCCGCCGGCGCCTCCCGCTGCGCTACGGCCGGATCGCGCTCGACGCCGCGCTGCTCGTGGTCATGTTCCCGCTGGCCACCATCCTGCTCGACGAGCTGCGCTGGGACGGCCCCGAGCGGGTCGTGTTCACCGCGGCGTATCCGGCGCCGCCGGCCGGGCTCGCCTACGACGGCGAGCGGGTGCAGAACATCTACCCCTACGACCGCAACGGACGGCTGCTGCACGACGTCCGCCTGTTCGACGAGAGCGGGCGCCCGCTCGACGTCCTGCGCGGGGGCTACAACCCCAACCGTGCGACGGTCACGGCGCGCTCGGGGCCCGCGCTGTTCAACGCGTTCCCGGTTCGCTACGTCGACTCGCGCACCGGGCGCGTCGAGAACCCGGACGCCGCGCCGGTCGGCCTCCAGCCACCCGCGCTCGTCAGGTCCCGAAAGCCTTCATCGCCTTGATCCGGTTGTCCGCGTCCAGCGCGGCGACCTTGTAGGACTCGGCGAACGTCGGATAGTTGAAGACCGCGGTGACGAGGAAGTCCAGCCCGCCGGCCCCCGAGGCCATCACGGCCTGGCCGATGTGCACGAGGTCGGTGGCGCTCGTGCCGAGCACGTGGACGCCCAGCACGCTGCGGTCCTCAACCGACACCAGGAGCTTCAGCATGCCGTCGCGATCGCCGGACATCACGCCGCGCGCCAGCTCGCTCCAGCGCGCGATGCCGGCCACGTAGGGCACGGCGGCGTCGGTCAGCTCCTCTTCGGTGCGGCCGACCATGGCCAGCTCGGGAATCGCGTACACGCCGCTCGGGATCAGGTCGGGGAGCTGGCTGACCGGCTGATCGAACGCGTGCAGGGCGGCGATCCGGCCCTGCTCCATCGCGGTCGCCGCGAGCCCGGCTCCGCCCGCGCAGTCGCCGACCGCGAAGATGTGCGGGACGGCGGTGCGGTAGGCGTCGTCGACCTTGATGCGCCCGCGCTTGTCGGTCTCCAGGCCGGTGGTTTTCAGACCGAGGTTCGCCGTGTCGCCCTGACGGCCGGTGGCGTAGAGCACGGTCTCGGAGACGATCTCCTTGCCGGAGGCGAGCTTGAGCCGCGCGCCGCGGCCCTTCAGCGCTTCGACGGCGTCGACCTTCTCACGCAGCCGGAACGTCACGTTGTTGCGGCGCAGCAGGTACTGGAAGGCCTCGCCGATCTCGGTGTCGAGGAACGAGAGCACGCGGTCTCGCTGGTCGACGACGGTCACCTTCGTTCCCAAGGCGCCGAACATCGACGCGTACTCGACGCCGATCACGCCCCCGCCGACGACGGTCATGGTCCGCGGGACGCGGCTCTCGAGCTTCAGCAGCCCGTCCGAGTCGATGATCGTTCGATCGTCGAACTCCACCGTGGCCGGGCGCGCCGGGCGCGTGCCGACTGCGACCACGATCCGGCCGGCGCGGATCGGCTCTTCGGCGCCGTCGATGTGGATCGTGTGGTCGTCCTCGAAGACGGCATCTCCGGGCAGCATTCCGACGTGGTTGCGGCGGAATTGCTCGCGCGTGATCGCCGTCTCGGCCGCGATCACCGCGGCGGCACGGTCGAGCAGCTGCTGAATCGCTTGGCGCTCGCTCTCCTCGACCCGGGTCGGGTCGAGCACGTCGAGCGGGCGCGTCGCGAGCTGCTCGAGCACCGCCTGGCGCAGGGTCTTCGACGGAATCGTCCCGGTATGGATCGAGACGCCGCCGAGGCGGTCGCGGCGCTCCGCGACAGCTACACGCTTGCCGAGCTTGGCGGCCTGGATCGCCGCTTTCTGACCTCCGGGGCCAGAGCCGATGACGAGAAGATCGAGCTCCACGGCACTAGAGTCTTTCGAAGAGATGTTCGACTCGCTTTCTGAGAAGCTCCAAGGCACGCTGGCCGGCGTGCGTCAGCGCGGCGCGCTGACCGAAGACGACATCAACAAGGCGATGCGCGAGATCCGGCTCGCGCTCCTCGAGGCGGACGTCAACTTCAAGGTCGTCAAGCAGTTCACGACCGCGGTTAAGGAGCGCGCGCTCGGGATCGAGATCACCAAGCAGCTCAACCCGGGCCAGCAGGTGGTCAAGATCGTCAATGACGAGCTGACCTCGCTGATGGGCGGGCAGTCGGCGGGGATCACGTTCTCGCCCCGGCCCCCGACCGTGATCCTGATGGCCGGCCTGCAGGGCTCCGGCAAGACGACCGCCACGGCGAAACTGGCGAAGCTGCTCAAAGAGCAGAACAAGTCGTCGGTGGCCGTCGCGGCCTGCGACGTCTACCGCCCCGCCGCCGTCGAGCAGCTGATCAAGGTCGGCGCGCAGGCGGGCGCGACGGTCTACGAGCAGGGGACCGACAAGGACCCGGTCGACATCGCCGGCTGGGCGCTCGATCAGGCCAAGCGCGACGGCAAGGACGTGTTGATCGTCGACACCTCCGGCCGCCTCCACGTCGATGAGGCGCTGATGGAGGAGCTCGCGAACATCAAGAAGCGGGTCAAGCCGCACGTCGTGATGCTCGTCGTGGACGCCATGACCGGCCAGGACGCCGTCAACGTCGCCGAGCAGTTCGCCGAGGTCGCGCAGTTCGACGGCGTGATCCTGTCCAAGCTCGACGGCGATGCCCGCGGCGGCGCCGCGCTGTCCGTGAAGGCGGTCACCGGCAAGCCGATCCTGTTCGCCTCCACGGGCGAGAAGCTCGGCGACTTCGAGAAGTTCCATCCCGATCGCATGGCGCAGCGGATCCTCGGCATGGGCGACGTCCTGTCGTTCATCGAGAAGGCCGAGGGCCAGATCGAGGAGGACGAGGCCAAGGAGCTCGAGCGCAAGCTCCGGAAGAACCAGTTCACGCTCGACGACTTCCTCGACCAGCTCAAGAAGATCCGCCGGATGGGGCCGCTGACGTCGCTGCTCGGGATGATCCCCGGGCTCGCCGGCCACCAGCTCTCGAAGATGAACGTGGACGAGAAGGAACTCGACCGCGTGGAGGCGATCGTGCTGTCGATGACGCCCTACGAGCGCCGGCATCCCGAGCTGATCAAGGGCTCGCGGCGCCTGCGCATCGCCAAGGGCTCCGGCACGACCGTCCAGCAGGTCAACCAGCTGGTCAAGCAGTTCGATCAGATGCGCAAGTTGATGCGCGGGATGCAGCAGGGCAAGATGCCCGATCTCGGCGCTCTGATGCGACAGCGCTAAACTGCCGCGCCGATATGGCAGTCAGCATGCGACTCACCCGCGTCGGCGGGAAGAAGGACCCCCAGTGGCGGGTGGTCGTCGCGGACCGCCGCTCCCCGCGGGACGGCCGGTTCATCGAGACGCTCGGTCGCTACAACCCGCAGACCGATCCGTCGACCATCGTCCTCAACGAGGAGCGGATCCGTTACTGGCTCGACAAGGGCGCTCAGCCTTCCGAGCCGGTGCAGAAGCTCCTCAAGACCCAAGGCATCTAACGCGCTTGCGCGAGCTGCTCGAGTACCTCGCGCGGTTGCTGGTCGATCACCCCGACAAGGTGCAGGTCGAGGAGTACGAGGAGGACGACGGCACGCTCGTCCTCGAACTTTCGGTGCACGATGATGACTACGGACAAGTCATCGGACGCGGGGGACGCACCGCCCAGGCCCTCCGGACGATCGTCAAGGCCGCCGCTGTCAAGGACAACCGGCGCGTCCTCCTCGACATCGTCGAGTGACGTCGTGGTCGTCGGCCGGGTAGGCCGGCCGCACGGGCTCGACGGCTCGTTCTACGTCGTGGATGCCGCTCCGGAGCTGCCCGCGACCGGCGGCGTCGTCTCCGGGCGCCGGATCGTGCGTCGCGCGGGAACGGCGGAGAAGCCGATCCTGCGGCTGGAGGGGTCGACGTCGCGCGAGGACGCTTTGGCGTTGCGCGGGCTCGAGCTGACCGTGCCGCGGGACGACTCGATGCTCGGCGACGACGAGTTCTGGGCCACGGATCTCGCGGGGTGCGTGGTCGTGGATGGCGACCTGCAGGTCGGCTTCGTCCGCCGGATGAGCGCGCTGCCGAGCGTGGAGGTGCTCGAGGTCGATCGCCCGGACGGCTCGGAGCTGCTCGTCCCGCTGGTGCGCGACTGCGTTCGCTCGATCGACGTGCCGGCGCGCCGGATCGACATCGACCTGGGCTTCCTCGGTGAAGGCTGACGTCTTCACGCTGTTCCCGCAGTGGTTCGAGTGGTTCCGGACGCAGCGGCACGTCGAGAACGCGATTGCGCTCGGCCACGAGGTCGACGCGGTCGATTTTCGGGAGTTCACGCCGCTGAAGTGGGGCCAGGTGGACGACACGCCCTTCGGCGGCGGCGCGGGGATGGTGCTGCGCGTCGATGTGATGGAGGCGGCATTGCGAGCTCGCTACGACGTCGATCCGGTTGAGCTGCGCTCGCAGCGGCGCGTGATCGCCTTGACCCCGGCCGGCCGGCTGCTCGACGACGCGCTCGCCTCCGAGCTCGCGGCGGAGCCGGCCTTGACCCTGCTGTGCGGCCGCTACGAGGGCTTCGACGAGCGCATCCTCGAGCATTTCGTGTCCGACCAGGTCTCGATCGGCCGCTACGTGCTCGCGGGCGGTGAGCTGGCGGCGATGGTGGTGCTGGACACCGTCCTGCGCAAGCTCCCGGGCGTGCTGGGGGATGACCTCTCGGCGATCGAGGAGTCGTTCTCGGAGGCGCTGGAGGGCGCGCCCGAGTACCCGCATTACACGCGTCCCGCGGACTGGCGCGGGTGGACGGTGCCCGAAGTGCTCCTGTCAGGCCACCACGCTCGCGTTAATGAGTGGCGGAGAGGCCAATCGCGGCGGCGCGCGGAGGGTCCGCTACCATGATCGACCGCCCGCCAGGCCGATCCGTTAGGGCTGTTCCTACGCCATGAGCACCGTAATCGACTCTCTCGAGCGCACTCAGCTGCGCCGAGTCCCCCGCTTCCAGGCCGGGGACCGCGTCAAGGTCCACTTCCAGGTCATCGAGGGCACGCGCCGCCGTACGCAGGTCTTCGAGGGCGTTGTGATCAAGCGCCAGGGCGAGGGGGTCCGCGAGACCTTCACCGTCCGCAAGCAGTCCTTCGGCGTCGGTGTCGAGCGTACGTTCCCGCTCCACTCGCCGAAGATCGAGAAGATCGAGGTCGCGGCGCGCGGCGACGTCCGGCGCGCGAAGCTCTACTACCTGCGCGGTCGCGTGGGCAAGCGCGCCCGCGTGCGCGAGCGCCGGTACACCGGGCCGGAGGAGCTCGTCGAGCGCGGCCTGCTGTACGACCCCGCCGCGGCGGCGGCGGCGGCCGTGGACGACGAGGTGCCCGGCGAGGCCGTCGACGAGCAGGCGCTCGCCGAGGCCGAGGCCGCCGAGACGCAGGCTGCGGTGGACGCCGAAACGGCGGCCGCCGGTGACGAAAAAGCAAACTAGGGAGTACAAGGGCGTGGCGACGAAGAAGGGGTCGAGCTCGACCTCCGGTTCGCTCGTTGAGCTGATCTTGATCGTCGCCGTGGCGCTCGGTCTTGCGCTCGGGATCCAGGCGTTTCTGGTCAAGCCGTACCGGATTCCGAGCGAGTCGATGGTCCCGACGCTGAACATCGGGCAGCGCGTGCTCGTGAACCGGATCGGCGAGCGCTTCACGTCGCCGGATGTCGGCGACGTCGTGGTCTTCCATCCGCCCGCCGGCGCCGAGCAGGACAACACCTGCGGCTCAGGCCAGCCCCCGGCGGGGAAGGTGTGCGACACGCCGACCGACGATCGTGCCGACGTCAACTTCATCAAGCGAGTCGTGGCCGGTCCCGGGGACAAGCTCCGAATCGAGGGCGGCAAGGTCATCCGCAACGGAAAGCCTGTGGAAGAGCCATATGCGCAGCCTTGTGAGGACTCCGAGGGCTGTGACTTCCCGACCGAGATCACGATTCCAGCCGGGCACTACTTCATGATGGGCGACAACCGTGGCTCCTCTGACGACAGCCGCTTCTGGGGACCAGTTCCCGAGAAGTGGATCATTGGACAGGCCTTCGCGACCTACTGGCCGCCGAAGCGGATCGGGCTCCTCTAGGCGCCGCACTTCCGGTTCGCGCCTGTTCCGGTTCGACCGCGCGCTCGGCGTGCGGTTCGTGGCGGGCGCCGACGAGGCGGGCCGAGGCTGCCTGGCTGGGCCGCTCGTGGCCGCCGCCGTGCTGTTCGACTACGAACGGCTCACGCTGAGCGACGTCCGGTCGCTGAGTGCGCTGAACGACTCCAAGCAGCACACGCTCGAGATGCGCGAGATCCTGTACCCGCGGGTTCTGCGAGCCGCTGTGAAGGTCGCGGTCACGTCGCGCTGCGTGCGCGGAATCGACGAGCGCGGGCTGCACAAGACGAACCTGGCCGCTCTGTCCGACACGCTGCGCCGCGTGGCGGTCCCCGGGGCTCTGTGTTTGAGTGACGGCTTCCCGGTGCCGCCGACCGGGTTCGACCAGCGGCCGGTCGTCGGCGGCGACGCGATTTCAGCCGCCATCGCGGCCGCGTCGGTGATCGCCAAGGTGACGCGCGACCGCTTCATGCAGCGGATGGAGGAGCGCTATCCGGGCTGGGAGTTCGCGGCTCACGTCGGCTACTCGACGCCCGAGCACCGCGCCGCGATCGAAAAGCTCGGGGTCTCGCCGCTGCACCGGCTGTCGTTCCAGTCGATGGCGTACCAGCAGCTCGCGCTCTAGCTCGTGGCCACCTTCGTGCTCGTCCACGGCGCCTGGCATGGCGGGTGGTGCTGGCGCGACGTCGCTGTGGAATTACGCTCCGCCGGCCACGACGTCCACGTGCCCACGCTGAGCGGCTGCGGCGAGAAGGCGTCGCTCGCCTCGCACGCCGATCTGTCGTTGCACGTCGAGGAGCTCGCCGGCCTCCTGTACTTCTTTGATCTGCGCGAGGTCGTGCTGGTGGGCCATTCGTACGGCGGGCTGCCGGTGGCGGGCGCCGCCGCGCGGTTCGGCGCGCGGATCGCGCGGCTCATCTATCTCGACGCGTTCGTCGCCGAGGGCGGCCAATCGCTGTTCGACCTGCTGCGACCGGACCGGCGCAAGTTCTATGAGGAGAGCGCGGCCGACGGGCTGGTGCCGTCGCCGCCGCCAGAGGCGTTCGGCGTGGTCGAGCAACGGGACTGGGTCGGTGACCGGCTGACGCCGCAGCCGTTGCGGACGTTCACCGAACCGCTGTCTCTGTCGCCGGAGCCGCCGGTCCGGCGCACGTACATCCGCTGCACCCAGGGCCCGATGACCGCGAGCTTCGCCGGCTTCGCCCAGCGCTTCCGCGACACCGCGGGATGGGACGTCGTGGACTTCGCGTCCGGCCACGACGCGATGATCACGCGCCCGCTCGACGTCGCCGCGCTGCTGGCCACGTAGGCCTCCAGACGCGGATGTCGTGCTGCTCGTCGCCGTCGTAGCGGTACCAGCCGACCTCGGCGACGGCAATCTCGAAGAGGTGGTAGTCGGTCTCCGGTCGCCATCCGATCGCGTTGTGCAACGCCGCGCCGTAGGACTCGCGTTCGTCGTCGTCCTGTACGTCACGCGCGACGCCGTAGAGCTTGAAGTCGCCCTCGGTCCCGGACTTGTCGGCGACCGTGTTGTGCACGACGCACCGCGGGTCGCGCAGCAGGTCGAGCGCCTTGCGCGAGCGCCACATCATCCCGAGGTAGAGCCGCTCGGCGTGGATCAGCGGCTCGACGGGGCTGATGCGCGGGAACCCGTTCGCGCGGTTCGTGCCGAGCAGGCACAGCCCGGTCTTGCCGAACCGCTCTTCGCCGAAGCGCGCGAGTTCCGGCTCGGCCCGCGCGAACTCACCCCATGTCGCAGTCACGCTGCAGTTTTGGCACACATTCGTTGCCGCTGCGCGTAGATCCGTTGCAACGCTCGCACATAGCGTCACGGGCGATGACAGACGTCCGGCACGTAGCGGGTCAGCGAGGTGAGGATCTGGCCGCCGAGCACTTCAGCCGGCTCGGCTTCGAGGTCCTCGCTCGCAACCACCGAACGCGCTTCGGCGAGCTGGACCTCGTCGTCTACGACGGCGACACGCTCGTGTTCGTCGAGGTCAAGACCCGCCGGGCCGGCTCGCGCGAGCCGTGGGAGAGCCTGCACGAGCGCAAGCGCTCGAAGGTCCGCCGGATGGCGGTCGCCTGGCTCGCCGAGGGCACCGATCGCCCGTACGGCGCCAACCTGCGGTTCGACGGCGTCGCCGTCCTGCTGGATTCCTTCGGCGAGGTTGTCCGCCTCGACCACCTGGAGGCTGCGTTCTGATGCTCGCACGGGTGACGACGTTCGCCGTCGACGGAGTGGATGCGCAGCGGGTCTGGGTGGAGGCCGACATCCGGCTCGGCCTGCCGGCGTTCACCGTCGTCGGCCTCGCGGACAAGGCGGTCCGGGAAGCGCGCGAGCGCGTCCGAGCGGCGATGGTCAACTCCGGGTTCGAGTTCCCGCTCAAGCGGATCACGGTCAACCTCGCGCCGGCGTACCTGCGCAAGGTCGGCCCGGCGTTCGACCTGCCGCTGGCGGTCGCGCTGCTCGTCGCCTCCGCGCAGCTCGACGCCGAGGCGATCGACTCGTGCGCCGTCGTCGGCGAACTGTCGCTGACCGGCGAGGTCCGTCCCGTGCGGGGAGCGCTGGCCGTCGCCGAGGGCGTGCGCCGGCACGAACTGCGCCGGCTCGTGCTTCCCGCGGCCCGAGCTCGCGAAGCCGCGCTGGTGCCAGACATCGACATCGTCGGCGTCGCGTCGCTCGAGGAGCTCGTCGCGACACTGAACGGGGACGAGGAGCCGCCGGGCCTGCCGGACGAGGAACCGGAGATCGAGGAGCCGGTGCCGGACTTCGCCGACGTCCGCGGCCACAACGGGCTGATTCCCGGCCTCGAGGTCGCCGCGGCAGGCGGCCACAACCTGTTCCTGCAGGGGCCGCCCGGGACCGGCAAGACGATGATCGCCCGGCGGCTGCCGTCGATCCTGCCACCGCTGGGGCCCGAGGAGGCGATCGAAGTCACGCGGATCCAGTCGATCGCGGGCGTCCGCGGCGGCGCTGGTCTGATCACCACGCGGCCGTTCCGCGCGCCGCACCACACGATCTCGGCCGCCGGGCTGGTCGGCGGCGCGAACCCGCCGCAGCCCGGCGAGGCGACGCTGGCGCACCGCGGCGTGCTCTTCCTGGATGAGCTCTCGGAATTCGCGCGGCCGAGCCTCGAGGCGCTCCGCCAGCCGCTCGAGGACGGCCATGTGACGATCGTCCGCGGCCAGCAGGTCATGGAGTTCCCGACCCGGTTCATGCTTGTGGCCGCTTCCAACCCGTGCCCGTGCGGTCTCGGAGACAAGCGATGCCGCTGCACGCCGGCCGACCTGTCTCGCCACCGTCGCCGCCTCTCCGGCCCGCTGCTGGACCGTGTCGACATCTTGATGCGCGTCGAGCGCCCACCGTCCGAAGCGCTCCGCAAGCAGTTGGCGCCGGCATCGGGGGAGATCCGCGAGCGCGTCGTCGCCGCCCGCGAGCGCCAGGAGCAGCGCCTCGCCGGCCAGCCGGAGACCTGCAACGCCCAGCTCACCTCGCGCCAGATCCGCGAGGTCGGCCGGATCACACCGAGCGCCCTGCGCCTGCTGGGCGAGCTCTACGACCGCCACACCCTCTCCGCCCGTGGCCACACCCGCATTCTCCGAGTCGCCCGCACGGTCGCCGACCTCGACGGCTCCGACGTCGTCGGCTCGGAGCACATCAACATCGCGGCGAGCCTGCGCCTGGACGACGCCCACCCGCTCGCGGAGGCCGCGTGACGGCGTGCGACGACTGCTTGCGCCGAGCCGATCTGGTCGCCGCCATCGCCGGGCGACTCGAGATCGAGTTCAAGCAGCGGACCGCGCCCGGCCGTGTGCTCGCGCTCGCCGACGACGATCTGCTCGCGGTGGGCGGGAGTGCGGACATTGCACGCCGGTACCGCCGGTTCGACCCGCCCGCCGCGCGGGCGCGGGCGTCACACGCGCGGCTCACCACGCTGTGCCGGTGTCGCGACGCGTATCCCGAGCGGCTGCTCGATCTCGCGGACCCGCCGGCGGTCGTCCACGTGCTCGGCGATCCGGGTGTGCTCGCGATTGAGGACGGCGTCGCGATCGTCGGCGCCCGCCGCGCGTCGTCGTACGGGCTTGATGTGGCGCGGGCGCTCGGCCGCGGCCTGTCGGCAGCGCAGGTCGCGGTCGTGTCCGGTCTCGCGCTCGGGATCGACTCCGCGGCGCACGCGGGCGCACTCCAAGCGCCCGGCCGGACCGTCGGCGTGCTGGCCGGGAGCGCCGACGTCGCGTATCCGGTGCGCGGCTGGCGGCTCCACGCGGCGGTCGCCGCCCGCGGCGCCGTGATCTCGGAGATGCCCCCCGGCGCGAACGCCTACAAGTGGTGCTTCATCGCCCGCAACCGGCTGATCGCCGCACTCGGCGCCGCGACCCTGGTCGTCCAGGCCACGGAGCGCTCCGGCTCGCTCACGACGGCAGACTTCGCGGCCGAACTCGGCCGAGCCGTCGGCGCCGTCCCGGGTCAGGTCACGAGCCGGCTGTCGGTCGGCACCCACTCACTGATCCAGGCCGGCGCACCGCTGATCCGCGACGCCGCCGACGCGCTCGAGCTGCTCGCCGGCGCCACCGGCCGCGTGTTCGAGGAGCCACCTGCGCTGGTGCGGCCCGAGCTCGCCGTGCCGCTCGCCAGGCTGCTCGCAGCGATCGAGGACGGGCACGGCACGCTCGGCGAACTCGCCGAGACGCCCGACGAGGCCCGCACCGCGCTCGCCGGGCTCGGCAAGCTCGAGCACCTCGGCCTGATCCGGCGCGGCTTCGCCGGCCGCTGGGAGCGGGCGGCATAATTGCGGTGTGGTAGACGCCGGCGTCGCCATCACGGTCATTTCGCCATCGTCGTCGGGAACGTTGCGACAGTTTGGATGGTCGTGAAGATGATCGGCGGGCGGATCGACGAGCTCGTCGCCGCCATGGACCGCGCCGAGGAGCGGCACGCTGCCCTCCTGGCAAAATTCGGGCGCTTCGACTAGGGCAGGACCCAGGTGTCCTTCGCCCCGCCGTTCTGAGACGAGTTCACGACCAGCGCGCCCTCGTCGCGCGCCACGCGCGTCAGCCCGCCCGGCAGCACGCGCGGGTTGCCGCCCTCGCCCAGGAATACGAAGGGCCGCAGATCGATGTGCCGCGGCGCGAACCGCCCGTCCTCGGTGACGGTCGGATGCGTGGACAGCATCACCATCCGCTGCGCGATCCAGGCGCCCGGGTCGGCGATCACCGCCGCGCGCGTCGCCTCGATCTCGGCCCGCTCGGCGCGCGGCGCGATCAGCACGCCCACGCCGCCGTGGCCGGCACGCGGCTTGAGCACCAGCTCGTCGAACACGTCCAGCGCTTCCTCGAGCTGCCCGGGCTGGGAGAGGTCGTAGGTCGGTACCGAGCGCAGCACTGGCTCCTCGCCGAGGTAGAAGCGGATCATCGTCTCGACGTAGGCGTGCGTGAGCTTGTCGTCGGCGACGCCCGTCCCGTACTGGTTGACGAGCCCCAGCAGCCCGCGCCGCACCGGCTCGATCAGCAGCCGGCCGAGGTCGGAATCCAGCCGGTCCGCGTTCGTGCGGCGATAGATCACGTCGAGCCGGCGGTACTCCCGCAGCCCGCGCGGCAGCAGCCCCAGGTGATCGCCGCGCAACTCCAGCTCGCTCGGCTGCACGAGCGGGATACCGAGCTGCCGCGCGAGCCAGGCGTGCTCCCAGTACGCCGAGTTGTGCTCGCCGTCCGTCAGGACCGCCGCCTGCGGCGCGCGACGGCCGCGGGCGCTCTCCGGGGCAGCGGCGCGCAGCGCGTCCGCGAGCAGGTCGATCTCGCCGTCCAGCGGCCGCGGCTTGGCGTCCGGCGGGACCTCGATGTGCTCGAGCAGCGCCCGCCGCGTCGCGTGCAGGTACGCGAACCCGCTCGGCGTCCGGACATTGTCCTCGAGCACCAGCCACTCGCCGGAGGAGTCACGCACGATGTCCAGCCCCGCGACGCCGATCCAGATCCCGTTCGGCGGCGTGATGCCGCGCATCTCCGGCTCGAAGTAGTCGGCCGAGCTGATCACCTCCAGCGGTACCAGCCCCTCGGCCACGATCCGCTGGTCGCCGTAGACATCGGCCACGAACGCGTTCAGCGCGCGCACACGCTGGGCCAGGCCGCGTTTGACCGGCTCCCACTCCGCGGCCGTGATCACCCGCGGGACCGGGTCGGCGTAGAACCGCAGGTCCCCCTCGACCGACGAGAACCGCACGCCCGAGCGCGTCAACGAGCGCGAGATGCGATCCGGCAGCGAGGCCGGATCGGCCCGCGCCACGGCCTCCAGCGCCGCCCGCGCCCAGGGCCGCGGAACGCCGTCAGCGGCGAACCCCTCGTCGTAGACGCCCTCGATGACCGGGTAGCCCGCGAGCAGGTCGTCCGCGCCGATCGAGGCCATCAGTCCGCGAAGCCTGACAGAACGGGGCCGTTCATCCTCGACGGCGTACCCTGATCGCGATGGCCCCACCCGCTGTCCTCTCCATCGCCGGCTCGGATTCCGGCGGCGGCGCCGGGATCCAGGCCGACCTGAAGGCGTTCGCCCGTTGCGGCGTACACGGCATGACGGCGATCACCGCGCTCACGGCGCAGAACACGGTCGGCGTGACCGGCGTCCATCCGGTGCCCGGTGAGTTCATCGTGGAGCAGGTCAGAGCCGTCGCCGAGGACATCGGCGTCGACGCCGTCAAGATCGGCATGCTCGGCACGGCCGAGATTGTCGCGGCCGTACGCGAGGCGCTGGGTCACATCGACGACGGGGTGCCAATCGTGATTGACCCGGTGATGGTTTCCGAGAGCGGAGCCGTGCTGCTCGACGACGAGGCCCGCGCCGCGATCGTCACGCAGCTCCTGCCGCTCGCGACCGTGATCACGCCCAACCTCCCGGAGGCGCGCGTGCTCGGTGGCGACCACGACGACGTCGAAGAGCTCGCCCGCGCGCTGCACGAGCTCGGCCCGGCCAATGTCATCGTCACGGGCGGGCATCGTGAGCAGGTGACCGACGTGTTCTACGACGGTGACGAGATCCACCTCCTGCCCGGCCAGCGTCACGCCGACGGCGCCGCGCACGGCTCCGGCTGCACGCACTCGAGCGCGCTCGCCGCGCACCTCGCGCTCGGCTTCACCCCGCTCGAAGCGGCCAAGGCCGCCCGCCGGATCGCCAGCGAGGCCGTGCGCGACGGCCACCGCGAGATCGGCCGCGGGGCGGGGCCCGTCAACGCCCTCGGCGTTGCCGTCCGGCGCATGACGCGCGGTGGGGTGGCGAAGCCCGCGTGACATAATGCCGCCGATGAAGTTCCTGCGCATGCGTCCCGGCTATGGCGAGCAGCTGATCGCCGAGGGGGACATCGAGTCCAGCGAGGACGAGCAGCGTCTCGTCGCGGAGTTCCGCCGCCAGCTCGAGCAGGGGATGTGGGCCGCGATCCCGGTGGAGACCGAGACGGGCCGGCGGGAGGCCGAGATGGTGCGCGATTTCGATGAGATCCCGCGTACTGCCGGTCGCGTCATCTTCTTCCCGCGCGCCGCGGGCGGCGCGCAGTAGCACTGCGGTGACCGTCGCTCTCTGCGCCACGGCGATCGTCGTCATCGCCCTCCTGTGGGAGGTGCTGGTGCCGTACTTCGACCGCCGCGGGGAGCTCCGGCGAGCCCGCAAGGCCGCCCGCGCCGCGGGTGACATCCACGCCTACGACCCGGGCCGCGAGCGCCGCGCCGAGCAGCGCGCGCGAGAGCTCCTGCGCTCGTGCGTGAACGAGGAGGAGTGGGAGATGTACCGCGACCTGGGGCTGATCCGGGTCTGGGGCGCGCAGGCACTCGACAAGGAGCTCAAGGGCGTTCCGTACGCGTACCTGATCTACCCGCACAAGCCGATCGTCGCCTACCTCCCGCAGACCGGCCGGTTGCTGAACGAGTATTGCGTCGAGTTCCCGGACGAGTCGAAGCCGTACGGCTCCGCGCGCCTGCCTGACTCCGACGACGTCCTGGCCAAGTGGATGGCGCTCAAGGGCGACGAGCCGCGGCTGATCTCCAGCGCCAACATGCACCTTCCCGGCCGCCAGGTCGATCCGCGCCAGGTTCAGCGCGACATCTGGCGCCTCGGCCGCTGGGAGCGCGAGCGCCTCGAGCGCCATCGCCGTGCATCATCCGGCGCAGCATGATGGACCTCAAGCACCGTTCACGAGCACTCACCGAGGGACGCGACCGCGCAGCCGCGCGGGCCTACCTGAAGGGCATCGGCTACGACGACGAGGCGCTCTCGAAGCCGATCATCGGCGTCGCCAACACGTGGATCGAGACGATGCCGTGCAACTTCCACCTGCGCGCGCTCGCCAAGCACGTCAAGGATGGGATCAAGGCCGCCGGCGGCACCCCGATGGAGCTCAACACGATCGCGATCTCGGACGGGATCACGATGGGCACCTCCGGCATGCGCACGAGCCTCGTGTCCCGCGAGGTCATCGCCGACAGCATCGAGCTCGTCGCGCTCGGCCACTTCTTCGACGCCGTGATCTGCCTGTGCGCGTGCGACAAGACGATCCCCGGCACCGTGATGGCGCTCGCGCGGCTCGACGTGCCCGGCGTGATGCTCTACGGCGGCTCGATCCCGCCCGGCCATTACCAGGGCCGTGACATCACGATCATGGACGTGTTCGAGGCCATCGGCGCAAACGCGGCGGGCAAGATCAGCGACCAGGATCTGGCCGACATCGAGGCCGCGGCCAGCCCCGGCGCGGGCGCCTGCGGCGGCCAGTACACGGCCAACACGATGGCGATGGCGTTCGAGATGATGGGCATCAGCCCGATCGGGCCGTCGCTGGCCCCGGCGCAGGACGCGTCCAAGCCCGAGATCGCCTACGCCGCCGGTGAGCTGGTGATGGACGTGCTCCGGCGCGGCCAGAAGCCGAGCGAGATCATCACGCGCGAGTCGCTCGAGAACGCGATCCTGGCCGTCGCCGCATCCGGCGGCTCCACGAACGGCGTGCTTCACCTGTTGGCGGTCGCGCGCGAGGCGGGCGTGCCGCTCGACATCGACGACTTCGACCGGATTGCGGAATCCACGCCGTCGCTGTGCGACCTCAAGCCGGGCGGGCGTTTCGTGGCCACCGACCTGCACGCCGCCGGCGGCACCGCCGTGCTCGCGAGCCGGCTCAAGGAACTCGGGCTGCTCCACGCGGACGCGCCGACCGTGACCGGCAAGACCATCGGCCAGCACGCCGACGAGGCGCAGGAGGCCCCGGGCCAGGAGGTCATCCGGCCGCTCGACAACCCGATCAAGAAGACTGGCGGCATCGCGATCCTGCGCGGCAACCTCGCCCCGGAGGGCAGCGTCGTCAAGCTCTCCGGCCACGAGCGCCGCCACCACCGCGGCCCCGCGCGCGTGTTCGAGGGCGAAGAACAAGCGATGTCCGCCGTCACCTCCGGCCAGATCAACGAGGGCGACGTCGTCGTGATCCGCAACGAGGGCCCGGCCGGCGGCCCGGGCATGCGCGAGATGCTCGCCGTCACCGCCGCGATCGTGGGGGAGGGGCTCGGCGACACCGTCGCGCTGCTCACCGACGGTCGCTTCTCCGGCGCCACCCGCGGGTTCATGGCCGGCCACATCGCCCCCGAAGCCGTCCACCGCGGCCCGATCGCCGCCGTCCGCGAGGGCGACACGATCACGATCGACGTCGACGCCCGTCGGATCGACCTCGACATCCCCGACGGCGAACTCGAGCAGCGCCTGGCCGACTACGAGCCGCCGGAGCCCGAGGTGACCACCGGCGTCCTGGCCAAGTACGCCGCGCTGGTCAGCAGCGCCAGCGAAGGCGCGATCACCCAGCCGGGCCAGATCCGCACCCCCGTCGGAACCTAAAGCCAACCTTAACCGGGACTGTCCCGCTTTAGATCGCGGCGCCCCGCGAAGCGCCCGTGCAGCGCGGTTCGCCCGAGCGCCAAACCTAAACGGGGACAGTCCCGCTTTAGGTGGCGTTTATGAAGTCGGTGACGAGGGAGTTGAAGCGCGACGGGCGCTCGAGCATCGCGAGATGGCCCGTGTCGTCGAAGACCTCGACGCGCGCGTTGTCGCCGATCAGACGCTGGAACTCGTACGCGTCCTCGACCGGGATCAGGACGTCGTTGCGGCCCCAAACGATCAGCGTCGGCACGTCGATCTCGGGGAGCCGTTCGCGGAACGAGTAGCCCAGAACGGCGTCGAGGCCCCCGACGAAGCCCGGGGTGCCGGCGCCGGTGACGAGCTCGGTCGCCAGCGGCACGGACAGCTTCTCGGGATACCGGACGACGAGCTGAAGGGCGGCGCGGCGCAGCCGCGGCCGGTTGACGACCGGCAGCGACTTCACACCCGTGCGCGCGGCGCCGATCGCCATCAGGCGGCCGACGGCCATCACCGGCTCGCGCCACATGTTCTCGGCGGAGATCCCCGCGGCGGAGATCAGGACGAGCTTGCGCAGCCGGGTCGGAAACGCCAGAGCCAGCTCCGCGCCGATGAAGCCGCCCATCGAGTTCCCGACGACGACAGGCTCAACAACGCCCAGCCGATCGCAGAGCGCGTCGATCACCCGCGCGAAGCCTTGGATCGAGATCCGGCCCGACGGCATCTCGGAGCGCCCGAACCCCGGCAGATCCGGCGCGATCACCCGATAGGAATCCATGAACGCCGGGATGTTGAGCAGCCAGTTCTGCCACAAGCCTCCGAGCCCGTGCATGAGCAGCAGCGGCGGCCCGTCGCCGCCGGTGTCGATCACGTTGACGCGCCGCCCCAGCACCATCTCCGTGCGCGTCAGCGACGGCCAATCGACCGAGATCCAGCTCGAGTCGTCCCCGTCCGCGTAGGAATCGTCGGGCTGCCCGCGCACAAACGCGTGAACCGGGAGCGCTCGTACCTGCCCGATGAACCCGGACACGCCGCTACCGTACCAGCGGCCGTGCGCCTCGCGATCGACATCGATTCCACGCTGCACCCCTACTGGGACCAGCTGGCCGAGATCGCCCGCCGCCGCTTCAGCATCGAGCTGCCCTACGAGACGCAGTACACGTGGGCGATCGATCGGCTCCAGCCGGAACAGCTCAAGATCTGCGTCGAGGAGACCCACCGGCCCGAGAACGTGCTCGCCGCCGAGCCGTATCCATCCGCCGTGGAGACCATCAGCGACTGGCACAAGAACGGCCACTTCATTCAGATCACCAGCCACCGCGCCATCGACGCCCACCCGCACACGGAACAGTGGCTGCACGAGATCGGGCTCCCGTTCGACGAGCTCTACTGCTCCTACGACAAGATCACCCGCTGCGTCGAGCTCGAGATCGACGTCCTGATCGACGACTCGCCGATCAACCTCGAACGGGCGCTCGAGGTCGGCATGACCGCTGCGACGCTCGAGCACCCATGGAACCGCGACATCGACGGCGTGATCCGGGCCGAGAACTGGCGCGACCTGGCCACACGCCTCCAACCCGTGCTGGCGTGAAGGAGCTTCCCGCCCCTCCGGACAACCGCGCGTACCTGCCCGCGATCGAGCCGGAGCGCCAGATCACCGACTGGGGCCGGTCGGAGCGGGTCGAGTCGTTCTTCGACAAGACCCTCTACGAGTTCCTCTACCACTACTGGTTCCGGGTCGAGGTGGAGGGGATCGAGAATGTCCCGGCCACCGGCGGAGCGTTGCTCGTCTCGAACCACGCCGGCGCCCTGCCGCCCGACGCCCCGATGATCGCCAAGGCGATCAAGACCGAGCACGCCCGCCCGCGGCCGCTCCACCTCACGGTCGAGAACTTCTTCAAGGGCTACCCCGGCCTCAGCATGCTCGTGAACAAGCTCGGCGGTGTCCCCGCGCACCCCGCGAACGTCCATCGCCTGCTCCACGACGAGGAGCAACTCGTGCTCGTCTTCCCCGAGGGCCGCAAGGGGACCGAGAAGCTCTACAAGGACCGCTACCGGCTGCGCAGGTTCGGCCGCGGCGGCTTCGTCGAGTCCGCGATGCGCGCAAAGGCCCCGATCGTCCCCGTCGCCGTCATCGGCGCCGAGGAAGCGATGCCCGTCCTCGGCCACATCGGCCTCGCTCGCCGGCTGACCGGCCTCATCTACTTCCCGATCACGCCGACGTTCCCGCTCCTCGGCGTCTTCGGCGGCCTCGGCTACCTGCCCGCGAAGTTCAAGATCCGCTTTCTGAAGCCCATCCCGACCGACCAGTGGGGCGAGAACCCGCACGAGGACAAGGGCCTGGTGCAGACCGTGGCCGAGGAGGTCCGCGGGCGGATCCAGGAGGAGTTGTACGAGATGGTCGCCGAGCGCGACTCGGTGTGGTTCGGATGAGGGTCTTGATAACGGGCCTCTCCAGCTACTGGGGCGGCCGCCTGGCGCAGGTGCTCGAATCCGACGACGCCGTCGAGGCAATCATCGGCGTCTCGACCGACGACCCAATCTGCGAGCTCCACCGCACCGAGTACGTCCGCGTCGGCACCCACCACGCGCTGCTCAGGAAGATCGTCCACGCCGCCGAGATCGACACCGTCATCGACACCCGGCTGGTCGTCGATTCCGCGACCGCCCCGCCGCGCGTCGCCCACGAGCAGAACGTGATCGGGACGATGAACATCCTCACGGCCTGCGGCGGGCCGGACTCGCCCGTCACGAAGGTCGTGTTCAAGTCGTCCGCCCACTACTACGGCTGCGAGCGCGACGACCCCTCGTTCTTCACGGAGAGCATGCAGCGTCCGCACGAGCCGCGCACCCGGCTGGAGTCCGACATCGTCGAGGCCGACGACGGCGTCCAGGGCTTCGCCGAGCGCAACCCGAACGTCACCGTCACCACGCTGCGGTTCTGCAACGGCCTCGGGCCCGATCTCCGCACCTCGCACAGCGCCCTGCTGAGCCTCCCCGTGGTCCCCGGCATCCTCGGCTTCGACCCGCGCTACCAGTTCATCCACGAGGACGACATCGTCGGCGCGCTCCACCACGCAGCGACCAACGACCTCCCGGGGATCTACAACGCCGCGCCCGACGGCGTGCTCGCGCTGTCCGAGGTCGCGAGCCTGCTCGGCAGGCCATACGCGCCGATCCTGCCGCCGTGGGGCGCGAAGCTGGCGGCCGGAGCCGTCGGCGCCATCGGCATTCGGATCCCTGACGAGGTCCTCCAGCAACTGCGATTCGGCCGCGGTCTCGACAACCGCGCGCTCAAGCAATCCGGCTTCCGCTTCGGCCTCACCACGCGGGAAACGGTGCAGGCATTCGCCGAGGCGCTGCGGCTCGCGCCGCTGCGCGAGAACGGCGAGGCGCCATATCGCTACGAGCGCGAAGTGGAGGAATTTCTCCGCTACTCGCCGAGCGTGCGGCGCGATGAGTCATCCAGCTGACCCGAAAACGATCTTGCAGTCCTACCCGGTGCGCCGCGCGGCCTCCTACCATCTCGGGACCGCATGCGTACTCGCCTGATCGTCCTCGCCACCGTTTTGGTGCTCCTCGGCCTTGGTGGCGTCGCCGGCGTGTACTTCTACGACCAGGGCAAGCAGGACCTGATCGCCGAAGGAGTGAAGGTCAACGGCGTCCCGATCGGGGGGATGACGCGCGCCCAAGCAGAGAGCAAGCTCTCGGCCGCGCTCCTCGCCCCGCTCGACCGGCCGGTGAAGGTTCGCTACGAGGACCGGACGTTCACGCTCACGCAGAAGGCGGCGGCGATCGGGATCGACATCCGCGGCTCGGTCGACAAGGCGATGCGGCGCTCGCAGGACGGCGACATGTTCTCGCGGACGTGGCGCAATCTCCGCAGCGAGTCGCTGAACACCGAGCTCGCGGCCGACGTGAGTTACAACCAGCCTGCGATCGGCAAGCTCGTCAAGCGCGTGCGCAAGGCGATCGATCGTCCGCCGAAGGACGCGAAGGTCGACCTCAACGAGGGCAAGGTCGACCCGACCGAGTCCCAGACCGGCCTCCGAGTCAAGTACAACACGCTGGCCAAGCAGGTCGAGCAGACCCTGCTCGATCCCGGCAACACGGAGACGGTCAAGGTCCAGACCAAGGTGGTCCAGCCGAAGGTCTCCAGCAAGCAGCTGGCCCAGAAGTATCCGGCCGTGCTGATCGTCGACCGCGCCAATTTCAAGCTGACGCTCTACAAGAACCTCAAGCGGGCCAAGACCTATGGCATCGCGGTCGGCCAGGTCGGGCTCGAGACCCCGGCCGGCCTCTACGACATCCAGAACAAGGCCGTGAACCCGGCCTGGCACGTGCCGGACTCCGACTGGGCCGGCGACCTGCGCGGCAAGGTCATCGCGGGCGACGACCCGAGCAACCCGATCAAGGCACGCTGGATGGGGATCTTCGACGGCGCGGGCATCCACGGCACGACCGCGGACGGCTCGATCGGCACCGCGGCCTCGCACGGCTGCATCCGGATGCGGATCCCGGAAGTGATCGAGCTCTACGACGAGGTGCCCGTCGGGGCGCCCGTCTACATAGCCTGAACCTGCTCCATCGGCACCTCCTCCCAGCCGCTGGCCAGGAGGGAGGCATGATGGTCTTGGTGGCGAATGCACAGGGTGCCGATGAAGACGCCCCTGACCTGCTTGCGCATCACCGCGTACCACAGCATGCTCGCGTCGCGGTCACCGCGCACGGGATGCCAGGGCCGCGGCGGCGGGTCCACCTCGTTCGTCACCCCCGCGGCGATCAGCTGGTTGAGGGTGGCGACCTGACCGGTGGACGTGTCGATGAAGAACGCGCTCACGCCGACCCAGGGTACGGCGGCGGTCTCGGAGCCGTGGCGGGCTGCGCTGCGCACGTTCGACGCCGATCTCCAGCGCCGCGGCGCCGCCGACCGCACGCGCCGCGCGTACGGCACCGACGCGGCTGAGCTGGCGGCTTGGGCGACCGCGAACGGGCTCAACCCCGAGAACGTCGACTACAAGGCGCTCCGGCGCTGGGCGGCCCGCCTCAGCCAGCGCGGCGCCGCGCCTCGAACGATGGCGCGCAAGCTCGCCTCGACGCGCAGCCTGTTCCGCTCGCTGGTCGAACATGGTCAGATCGCTGCCAATCCGGCCGACCTGCTGCCCGCGCCGAAGCTTCCGCACAGCCTCCCGAAGACGCTCAAACCGGCCGATATCAGCCGGCTCTTGGAGAAGATCCCCGCCGCGACCCCGCTCGAGCAACGCGATCGCGCGCTGTTCGAGATCGCGTACAGCAGCGGCCTGCGCGCCGAGGAGCTCGTCGACCTGAATACGTCGAGCGTCGACTTCGACGCCGAGCAGGTGCGGATCGAAGGGAAGGGCGGCAAGACGCGTTTCGTGCCCGTCGGGGAACCCGCACTGCGTTCGATCGCCGCCTATCTGGAGCGTGGCCGACCCGCGCTCCAGAGCGCCGAACCCGACCCGGCGCTGTTCCTGAGCAAGAGCGGCAGGCGCCTGTCGACGTCCGACGTTCGCCGCCGCCTGCGGGTCTGGGCCCGCCACGCCGCCACCCAGACCGGCGTGCACCCGCACGCCCTGCGCCACTCCTTCGCCACCCACCTGCTCGAGGGCGGCGCCGACCTGCGCGCGATCCAGGAGATGCTGGGCCACGCGAGTATCTCGACGACCCAGGTCTACACTCGGGTAGAGTCCGCCCGACTCCGGGCGGCGTACGCGAAGAGCCACCCGCGGGCTTAAAGGGGCCGTTCTGGAGACGAACGTCAAAGCGATCGAGCTGAAGGAGTTGTGGACCCTCTACAAGGGGAGCAGCTCCGACAAGGCACGCGAACAGCTCGTCGTCGCTTACTCGCCACTCGTCAAGTACGTCGCCGGCCGGATGTCCTCCGGGCTGCCCGCGCACGTCGAAGAGTCCGACCTGATCTCCTACGGTCTCCTCGGGCTCATCAATGCGATCGAGCGCTTCGACATCTCGCGCGAGATCAAGTTCGAGACGTACGCGATCACGCGCATCAAGGGCGCGATCATCGACGAGCTGCGCGCGCTGGACTGGGTCCCGCGCTCCGTCCGGGCCCGCGCCCGCGAGATCGAGAAGGTCCACGCCAAGCTCGAGCACCGGCTCCACCGGACGCCGACCGACGAGGAGATGGCGCGCGAGCTCCAGATCTCCGTCGAGGAGTTCCAGGAGGCGCTGGTCAAGATCTCGACGTCCACGGTCGTCGCGCTGGACGAGCTGTGGGCCGTCAGCGACTCATCCGGCGACGCCGTCAGCCTGCTCGACACCCTTCAGGACCCTGACGCGCCCGACCCGGAGCAGCTGCTCGCGCAGTCGGAGCTCAAGGACCGGCTGGCGGACGCGATCGCCGCCCTGCCCGAGCGCGAGAAGCTCGTGATCGCGCTCTACTACTACGAGAACCTGACCCTGCGAGAGATCGGCGAGGTCCTCGGCGTCACCGAGTCACGGATCTCCCAGCTCCACACCAAAGCTGTCCTGCGGCTGAAGTCGCGCCTTCAGGGCGACAACCTGCGCGACTGACAGTAACTTTCTCTTCGCTCGCAGTCGAGGGAGAGAGGAGCGCCAGGCATGCCGCACGCCGCAGACAGGATTCGCAACGTGGCCCTAGTAGGCCACCGAGGGAGCGGGAAGACGTCGCTGCACGAGGCCCTGCTGTTCGAAGCGGGAGCGACGACCAGGCTCGGCTCGGTGGCTGACGGTACGACGGTCTCGGACGCCGACGAGGACGAGAAGTCCCGCGGCATGTCCATCTCCGCGTCGCTCGCCTCGTTCGAGTGGCGCGACGTGAAGGTCAACCTGATCGACACGCCTGGCGAGCCCAGCTTCATCGCCGACTCGCTCGGGGCGCTGCGCGTATCCGAATCCGCGATCTTCGTCATCAACGGCGTGTTGGGCGTCGAGGTCTCCACGCGCCGGCTGTGGGAGCGCGCGCAGGAGCTGCACGTCGCGCGGCTCGTCTACGTGAACATGCTCGACCGCGAGCGGGCCGACTTCTTCCGCACGCTGGACTCGCTCAAGGAGGCCTTCGGGCCCCACGTCGTGGCCACCGAGATCCCGATCGGCTCCGAGCACGAGCTGCGCGGCCTGATCGACCTCGTGGACATGAAGGCCTACACCTACGACGACGGCGAGTGCACCGAGATCCCGATCCCGGACGATCTCGCCGACGTCGCGCAGGAGTACCGCGAGAAGCTCATGGACGAGGTCGCGGAGAACTCCGAGGCGCTGATGGAGCGCTATCTCGAAGGCGAGGAGATCTCGCACGACGAGATCGTCAACGCGCTCGAGGAGGGCACCGACCAGGGCCACATCTTCCCCGTCACGTGCGGCGTGGCGACCACCCGCCTGGGCGCGAACCGGCTCCTGGACGCGATCGTCGACGACCTCCCGTCGCCGGTCCAGCACGAGCGGATCACGGTCGAGGAGGGCTTCACGCTCGAGCCCGACCCCGACGGCGAGATGTTCGCGTACGTGTTCAAGACCCGTGCCGACCCGTTCGCGGGCCGCATCAACCTGTTCCGCGTCTACCAGGGCACGGTGACGCACGACACGCAGGTGATGAACACGCGCACCCATCACAAGGAGCGCGTCGGCCAGCTGCTGGTGCCGCGCGGCAAGGACGTCAGCCATGCCGACGCGTTCGGCCCGGGTGACATCGGCGCTGTGGCGAAGCTCAAGGAGACGCACGCCGGCGACTGGCTGGCCGCGCGCGACCAGCCGATCCACATGCCGCGGATCAAGCTCCCCGCGCCCGTCATGGCGTTCGCCATGGAGCCCAAGAACAAGGGTGACGAGGACAAGGTCTACACCGCCCTGCGCCGGCTGCAGGAAGAGGATCCGACGATCGACCTGCACCGCGACGAGCAGACCGGCGAGCAGATCGTGGCCGGCCTGTCGCAGATCCACGTCGAGGTGATCATCGACCGGATGAAGTCGCGCTTCGGCGCCGAGGTGACGCTCAAGCCCCCGCGCGTGCCCTACCAGGAGACGATCCGGGGGTCAGCGAAGGCCCATGGGCGCCACAAGAAGCAGACCGGCGGCCGCGGCCAGTTCGGCGACTGCCATATCGAGATCGAGCCGCTGCCCGACGGCGAGTTCGAGTTCGTCAACGCGATCAAGGGCGGCGTGATCCCACACGGCTTCATCCCCGCGGTGGAGAAGGGCGTGCTCGAGGCGATGCGGGAGGGCAGCGTCGCCGGCTACCCGGTCAAGGGCGTCCGCGTGAGGCTGTTCGACGGCTCCTTCCACACGGTGGACTCGTCCGAGATGGCGTTCAAGCTCGCCGGGAGCATCGCCATGCGGGAGGCGCTGTCGAAGTCCTCGCCGGTCCTGCTGGAGCCGATCATGATGGCGACGTGCTCGGTCCCGGACGAGTCGGTGGGCGACGTCATGGGCGATCTGAGCTCCCGCCGCGGGCGCCCGCTGGGCACCGAGGCGGTGGGCGGCATGACCGAGGTCAAGGCCGAGGTGCCGATGTCGCGAGATGCTCTCCTACGCCCCCGATCTGCGCTCGATGACGGGCGGCCAGGGCGAGTACACGCTCGAGTTCCTGCGCTACGAGGAGATCCCCGCGCACCTCGCCCAGAAGGTCGCCGACAAGGCTCGCGAGGAAGCTGAAGCCGTCGCATAAAGCCCTGCGAGGGCGAGGTGTAGCCGTTGCTACCCTCGCCCTCCGTGGCTCGTACGCGAGACATCAAGACTAACCAGCTCGACCTCACCTGCGACGTCTGCGGCCGCACGCTGCTGCGCGGTGAGCACGCCGAGCACTTCCTGGCCGGCGGCGAGCGCCGCCGCGTCTGCGACCTGTGCACGGCGCGCGCGCAGCACGAGGGCTGGATCCGCGAGTCGGGCGCCGACGATCTCGAGTTGCGTCAGCCGCGCCACGAGGTGCGTTCATTCATCGACCGGATTCGGTCCAGCCGCCGCGAGCGTGTCCGCGAGACGGTGGAGGAGCCCGAGCCGGACGCGCCCGTGAGGTCGCTCCCCGCCGAGCCGCGGCACATCCGCGCCGTCCCGACCAACGCCGATCTCAAGATGCAGCGCGCGCTGGACGTCTTCAACGCGTCCGATCACACGCGCACGGTCGGCGGCGTCGCGCGCTCGCTGGGCGCGCCCGGCGTGTGCGTGCGCCCGCGTCCGGAACGGCCCGCGGTGGTGTCCATCACCGTCATGTGGGAGCTGTCGTGGTACCGCTTCGAGGTCGACCTGTCCGATGAGGCCGGCGGCGTGCGGCGTGACGCGCAGGGCGACGAGCTCGCGGAGCTCATTCCGGAGGAGCAGATCGTCAACGCGGCGGCGGATGAGCGCGGCGCTCTACATCTCGGGGTCAACACATGACCGAGTTCTTTCCCCCGGCCAACGGGCTAGGATCGGCTTCGTGATCTACTGCGTCGTACCTGAGCCGCTCGCCGACGAGCTCTATCCGAAGCTCGCGGGCTATTACGAAGACGATCCCGCCGTGACGGTCATCGTGGACCGCCGCAAGAGTGAACGTCGCCTCCCCGGGTCTACCGGCGGCGGTCAGCGCGAAGTCCGCGACCGTCGTCGCATGCGCATCACGGGCGACTTCCCGCCGCTCCAGCCGGCTGAATAACTACCAGCGCGCCGAACTCCGGATCACCCGGAGAATCTCGTCGTCGGACGCGCCCTTGGTGACGAAGCCGACGGCCCCCGCGCGCATCATGTCGTACTGAGAGCCTTGCGAATCGTCGGCGCTGATCGCCACGATCCGCACTTCGGGCAGGCCCTCGCGGATCTCGACCGCCGCCCGCGCACCGCCCCCGCCCGGCATGTCGACGTCGAGCAGGACGACGTCCGGCCGCCGCCGCAGCGCGAGCTCGACCGCCTGGCCGGCGTCCTCCGCCTCGCCCACGAGCTCGAAGCCCGGCTCGCGCTTGACGATCGCGCCGATCATCAGCCGCGACACAGGGTCGTCGTCGGCGACCAGCAGCCGCAGCCCGCTACCGCCCGCGGGGTCATGGCCGGCGATCCCGCCCGACTGCCCCGCCCGCGCAAGTGCCGCTTCGGCGAGCGACATCAGCGCCGCCGGGTCCGGCTCGGCCTCCGTGGTGACCATCCCCACCGTCACCGTGGTTCCGGGCGGCGCCGCGGACTGCGCCGCCTCGCGCAGCCGGGTGGCGGCCAGGTTCGCGGTCTCGAGCCCCTGCTCCGGCAGCAGCACGACGAACCGCGCCGGGCCTGACCGATACAACACGTCGCCCGAGCGGATCTGCGCGGCCAGCGCCTCGCCGGCGCGCAGCACCGCGTCGTCGCCCGCGGGCTCGATCCCGACCAGGGCGACGCAGTACGCGTGCCCGTAGCGCGCCACGCGCGCGCACAGCGCCGCCAGATCCTCGTCGAGACGCAGCCGGCTCCCGGCGCCGGTCAGCGGATCGCGGCGCGCGTCGTCGCGCATCCGCCGGTGCATCGTCGTGATCCGTTCGGCGGCGATCAGCCCGCGCTCGAGTTCGGCGGGGTCGGGCGGCTTGCTCAGGACGTCGTCGGCGCCGGCGCGCATCGCCTCGCGTGAGGCGCCTTCGTCGACCTGGCCGCTCAGCAGCATGATGTACGCGTAGTCGCCTTCAGCGGAGCGGATCCGGGCGATCAGCTGCGTTCCGTCGAGGCCCGGCATCGACCAGTCGGTGATCACGACATCCGGGCGGTGGAGCTCGAACGCCTCCCAGCCTTCGTTGCCGTCGCCGGCCTGGAGCGCGCGGTGCCCGAGCCGCTCGACGGCCGTGGCGACCATCAGTCGCGTGCCGGCTTCGTCGTCGACGATCAGGATCTTCATTAGGGGCTGCGGTTCGGTCGCTGACCAGGCGAGGAGCCACTCGATTGCGCCTCCGCGGCGTTCCGGCCGATTGATGGTACTGAGATGACCCCTCGGTCCTTCGTCCATGCGCGCGTACGCAGCCTCAGGCTGCCGCTGCTCGCCGCGCTGGCGCTGATCGCGACGGTCGTGGCCGGGATGTTCGTGTCGATGGTGGTCACCACGCGATCGCTCGACGCGATGTCGAAGGCCGGGCGCAAGTCGACCGAGCTGACTCAGCACGCGGTAGAGCTCGAGCGGATCGTGGTCGACACCGAGCTCGGGGATCGCAGCTACGAGCAGAGCCGCCCGGAGATCGAGAAGCACCTCGCGAACCTCGACCGCCTCAGCTCGCCCGCGGTGCAGGACAGGGTCGACAGGCTCGCGCTGCACCTGCGCGAGTTCAAGGGCCCGCTGCGAATCGCGATCGTCCGTACCGAGTTCGCCGAACTCACACGCGCCCAGCAGGAGATCATCACCACGCGCCGTGCCGACTCCCAGGCGCTGCGCACGCGCATGGTCATCCTGGCCGCGACCGGCGCCGTCCTCTCGGTCGCGCTGCTGGTCCTGATGGCGTTCTGCCTGCACCGCTTCGTGCTCCTGCCCGTCCGGCGCGTCGCCGGCGCCGCCGAGCAGCTCGCGCACGGTCGTCTCGACACCCGCGTGCCGGCCACCGGCCTCGGCGAGATCGGCCAGCTCGGCGAGTCGTTCAACACGATGGCGGTCGCGCTGGCCGCGCGCGACGAGGCGCTGCGCGTCCAGACCGATCGGCTGCAGGGCATCCTCGACCACACGACGACCACGATCTCGGTCAAGGACCGCGACGGCCGCTACCTGCTGGTCAACGAGCAGTGGCGCCGGGCGATGGGCCAAGTCGACGTGGACGTGTTCGGCCGCACGGACGACGAGCTGTTCCCGGCCGACATCGCCGCCGCGATCCGCGTCACCGACGTCGAGATCCTCCGCACGGGCAGCGTGGGCGAGTTCGAGCGCGACGCCGCAACGGCCGGGCGCCTGTTCCACATCGTGAAGTTCCCGCTCAAGGCCGCCGACGGCAGCGTCTACGCGACCGGCACCATGGGCACCGACGTCACCGAGCGCCAGCAGGCCTTCGCCGAGGCGGTCGAGGCCTCGCGCTCGAAGTCCGAGTTCCTGGCCAACATGAGCCACGAGATCCGCACGCCGCTCAACGGCGTGATCGGCATGACGGAGCTGCTGCTGTCGAGCGAGCTGTCCCCGCAACAACGCGAGTACGCGATCACCGCCGCGAACTCGAGCGAGGCGCTGCTCGATGTCATCAACGACATCCTCGACTTCTCGAAGATCGAGGCCGGCAAGCTCGAGCTCGATCGCCACGACTTCGATCTGCGCGAGGCGGTCGAGGACACGTGCGAGATGCTCGCCCCGCAGGCGCACGGCAAGAACCTCGAGCTGATGGCGTGGATCGACGAGGACGTTCCGTCGCTGGTCAGCGGCGACCGCGGGCGGCTCCGGCAGGTCCTCACCAACCTCATCTCGAACGCGATCAAGTTCACCGAGGCCGGCGAGGTCGCGGTGCGGGTGCGCCGCGAGCGCGATCACGTGCGCTTCGACGTCGCCGACACCGGCGTCGGGATCTCGCGCAACGCGATCGGCCGCTTGTTCGAGTCCTTCGCCCAGGCCGACACGTCGACCACGCGCCGCTACGGCGGCACCGGCCTCGGCCTGACGATCTCGCGCCAGCTCGTCGAGCTGATGGGCGGCGAGATCGGCGTCGAGTCGACGCCGGGCACCGGCAGCACGTTCACCTTCACGGCCCGGCTCGGCGAGCCGTCGGCGCCGCGGCCCATCCGGCGCGTCCGCCATCCGCTGCCGGACAAGGTGCTGATCGTTGACGACAACGCCACCAACCGCGCGATCGTCGAGGCCTATCTGAGCGACGTGCGGTGCGTCACCGCCGCCTCCGGGCCGGAGGCGTTGAGCCTGATGCACGACGCCGCGCGCGCGGGCGAGCCGTTCGAGCTCGTCGTGCTCGACGGACAGATGCCGGGCATGGACGGGATCGAGCTCGGGCACGCGATCTCGCTCGCGCCGTCGCTGCGCGGCGCGCGTCTGGTCATGCTCACGTCGACGACCGACCGCCGGGCGGCGGCACGCGAGGCCGGCATCGCCCACTATCTACAGAAGCCGGTCCGGCGGGCGCGCCTGCTCGAGACCGTCGCCGAGGCGCTGGGCGAGGCGCCCGCACCAATCGCGCCGGCCGCCGCTCCCGTCTCCGGCGGGCCGCGCGAGGGCGCGATCCTGGTGGTCGAGGACAACGTCGTCAACCAGCGGGTGGCCGAGGCCATGCTGACCAAGCGCGGCTTCGAGGTCGAGTGCGCGAACAACGGCCGCGAGGCGATCTCGATGCTCGCCGTGCGCCCGTACGCGCTCGTGTTCATGGACTGCCAGATGCCGGAGATGGACGGCTACGCGGCGACGATGGCGATCCGCTCACGCGAGAAGGGCACCGAGCGGCTGCCGATCGTGGCCATGACCGCGCACGCGATGAAGGGCGACCGCGAGCGCTGCCTGGCCGCGGGCATGGACGACTACCTGTCCAAGCCTTTGCGCCCCGAAGCGCTGGACGCCGCGCTCGAGCGCTGGCTCGGCGCCCCGCCCGCGTCCGAGGCGGTCGAGGCGGCCGCCGTTGAGGACCCGTTCGACGCGCTCGTCGACGAGGCGCGCATGCGCGTGTTCCGCGTCGACTACCCGGAGATCATCGACCAGCTCATCGAGCTCTTCGTCGAGAGCACCCCGCCGTTGCTGGAGGAGTTGCGCGAGGCGGCCGAGCGCGGCGACGGCGAGGACGTCCGCCGCACGGCGCACAAGCTCAAGGGCTCCTGCCAGAACATCGGCGCCGGCTTCATGGCCAAGCTCGCGCAGGACCTCGAGCAGTCCACCGTCGCGACACCCTCCCAGTTGGCCTCGCTCGACATGGTGTTCGCCGACACCCGCGACGCGCTGCGCGCGGCGCTGCTCGAGGACGCGGCGTGACCTTCCTGCTCGGACTGCTGTCGGTGGCCCTGCTGGCCTTCGCGCTGCTCTCGCGACAGCAGGCGGCGCGTGCCGCCGCGGGCGAGCGACGGATGCGCAAGCTGGTCGGGTACTCACCCGAGCTCGTCGTGGCGATGGTCGACCTCGATCTGCGGATCGTGATGTTCGAAGGGCTCGGGCTGGCGCGCGCCGGCTGGAGCGAGGACGAGCTCGTCGGCAAGACGATTGCGGACGCGCTGCCGGCGGCGCGCGCCGAGGAGATCACCGCCTACGTGAATGACGCCCTCGCCGGCCGGGCGGGCACGTTCGAGTGGGCCGGCGTCCGCAGTGAGTTGATGTTCCGGATCGACGTGATGCCGTTCGGCGAGTCCGACGAGATCACGCACGCCGTCCTGACGTTCCGCGACATCGGCGCCGAGCGCGGGCTGCAGCTGACGCTCCAGGAGCAGCGCCAGTTCCTGTCCGCGGTGCTCGCGCAGCTCGGCGAGCGGGTCCGCGTCGCCGACGCCGGCGGCCGTCTCCTGTCGTTCGACGGGAGCGAGATCGACAACGAACTGCATCCGCTCGAGTGGTCCGAGCACTTCGGGCTGCGCCATCCCGACGGCACGCCGTTCGGCCCGCACGAGGCGCCGCTGCTGCGCGCGCTGCGCGGCGAGCAGATTCGCGATGTCGAGGTCCAGGTCGAGACGGCCGAGGGCCGCCGCGCGCTGCTGGAGAGCGGCGGACCGGTTATGGCCGCCGACGGTCGCCGCCTCGGCGCGGTGGTCGTCAACGCCGACCTGACCGCGTTCCGCGAGGCCGAGGGCCGCCTGCGCCGCAGCGAGGAGCGCCACCGCCGCGTTCTCGAGAGCATGAGCGACTGCGTCTTCGAGACCGACGAGACCGGGCGCTGGACGCATCTGAGCGAGACCTGGATCGACGCGACCGGCTTCGCCGTCGAGGACTGCCTCGGCCGGCCGGCGTGGGAGTTCGTCCATCCCGAGGATCGCTCGGAGCACGCGCGCGCCTTCGCGCCGCTGCTGAGCGGCGAGCGCGCGGCGCTGCGCCATGCGCATCGTTTCCTGACCGTCGCCGGCGCGGTCCGGTGGGCCGAGGTGCAGGTCCGCGCGATCAGCGGCTGGGACGGGTTGCCGACCGGCTTCGTGGGCGTCATCCGTGACGTCACCGACGAGCGCCGCTCGCATCAGCACGCCGCCGCCGAGCAGGCCGTGATGCGCCTGCTGGCCGCCGCCGACGGCATCGAGGAGGCCGGTTCCGGCCTGCTCGAGATCCTCGGCAACGAGCTGGGCTGGGACGGCGCCGAGCTGTGGCGGATGGGCGGCGACGAGCGCCTGCGCCGGTCGGCCAGCTGGATAGAGCCGGGCGCCGGGCTCGAGCACTTCATCGCCGCCGGCGAACGTCTCTCCTTCGAGGTCGGCGACGGATTCCCGGGCCAGGCCTGGATGTCGCGCGTGCCGCTGTGGCACGCCGCTATCGACGAGTCGGACGACTTCATTCGCTACGAGGCGGCCGTCGAGGACGGCGTGAGCTCGACCGTCGCGCTGCCGCTGCGCGCGGGCGGTGCGCCGGCGGGCGTCGTCGTGCTCGTCTCGCGCACCCCGCGCGACCCCGAGGCCGGCCTCGACCGCCTGCTGGAGGCGATCGGCGGCCAGGTCACCCAGTTCCTGCACCGGCGCGAAGCCGAGGCCCGCGTCGCCGCCCAGGCCGCCGATCTGCGGACTTTGTCCGGCGTGGCGCACGAACTCGCGGCTCAGGACGACATGTTCGCGGCACGGATGACGCTCTGCCGCGCGGTCCGCGACGTCACCGGCTCGGCGTCGGTGACGTTGTGGGAGCCGGTCATGGGCGGCTCGGAGCTGGAGGTCTCGGCCGCGGTCGGCGCCGGCGTGCGCGGAATGCGGGTCGAGCTGGACGGCCGTGCGCCCACCGCCGTCTCGTTCCTGTCGGGCGAGCTCTCCTTCGAGGCCGACGCTGCCTCCCACTCGATCCTGGCCGACTGGCACGACGTCTCCGGCGCCGCGTCCGCGGCGTGGGTCCCGGTCGTGCACGGCGACCGCGCCGTCGGCGTGCTCGCGGTCGGCTGGCCCTCAGTTCGCGCGTCGCTGCCTTCGCGCGACGAGGAGCTCCTGCGGCTCCTGGCCGCGGAAGCCGCGATCACGATCCACCGGACCGACCTGCTGGCGCGCCTGCAGTCGACGGCCCGCACCGATCCTTTGACCGGTCTCCCGAACCGCCGCGTGTGGGACGAGGACCTCGAGCGCGAGATCGCCCGCGCGCGCCGCCACGGCGGCTCGCTGTGCCTGGCGATGCTCGACCTCGACCGCTTCAAGGCCTTCAACGACGAGTACGGCCACCAGGCCGGCGACCAGCTGCTTGCGGCGTCCGCCGCCGCCTGGCGCCCCGCGCTGCGCGCCACCGACACGCTCGCCCGCTACGGCGGCGAGGAGTTCGCGCTCCTGCTCCCTCACAGCGACCAGGAGGCCGCAATGATCGTCGTCGAGCGCCTGCTCGAGGTCGTCCCGCTCGGCCAGACCGCCTCGGCCGGCGTCGCCGTCTGGGACGGCACCGAAACCGCCGAAGCCCTGCTCGCCCGGGCCGACGCCGCGCTCTACCGCGCCAAGGGCGCGGGCCGCGCGCAAGCCTGCGTGGCTTAAGTCACAGATTCGTAGCGTTTGCGCGTAGATCCGCGCGTTAGGACGGCTCGATGATGGAGGGGTGTACCGACCCACTATCGCCTACCGACAGTCAGCCGGAACACCCCCATCGGTGGACCGGATCGTCGCGACGTTGGCGGCGCGGCAACACGGATTGGTGACCGTGGCACAACTGCTTGCCGCGGGGCTGGATCACGCGGCGATCGCGCGGCGGGTCGCCAAGGGAGCGCTGCACCGCGTCGGACGTGGCGTGTACGCCGTCGGTCACACGAGACTCTCCCGCGAGGGCCAATTTCTCTCGGCGGTTCTCGGGGCAGGTGAGGGGGCGGCGCTGGGTTATCTGGCCGCTACGGAGCACTGGGAGGTGCGTAAGTACCGGGCCCCCCTTATTGATGTCGTTGCGCTGCGGTGGCGCCGCACGGAGCCGGGCGTGCGAGTACATCGAGTGCGGGCGCTGCACCCGCGCGATGTGACGGTGCATAGGGGCATCCCGGTGACGACGATCTCGCGGACGCTCGTGGACCTCACCGATGTGCTCAACGCGTACGACCTGGCGAACGTGATCCACGAGGCCGAGTTCAAGCACCGGTTCAGCGAACCTGCGACGCGCGATGCGATGCACCGGGCAAACGGACGCCACAACCTGAAGCGGCTCGAGAAGGCCCTGGAGCTCAACGCCGCGGGAAGCGCCGGACTCAAGAGCCGCAACGAAGCCGCCTTTCTCTCAATGCTCAAGGACCTGCCCGAACCGCTCGTCAACGTGAAGCTCAACGGCGAGGAGGCCGACTTCCACTGGCCGGCCTACAAGCTGGCCGTCGAGATCGATGGCCCCGGACACGA
The DNA here is from genome assembly GCA_963768375.1 of uncultured Solirubrobacteraceae bacterium. GTDB lineage: Bacteria > Actinomycetota > Thermoleophilia > Solirubrobacterales > Solirubrobacteraceae > Solirubrobacter. The sequence goes on along the minus strand of CAVYHO010000009.1, from coordinate 317,788 downwards.
ACGCGCGCGCACCAAGCGCGAGGACGTGCGAAAAGAAGCCGCATGGCACGACGCCGGCTACGAGGTCCTACGCGTCAACGGACCTGCGCGAAGGCCTCAAGCGTCTCCGCGCAGCACTCGAGCGACGTCCGCCGGCGGCGTCCCCTTGACCACGTAGCCGTCCGCCCCCGCGGCGATCATCGCCGCGTCGTCCGAGTGCGCGCTCAACCCCAAGACCCGCGCATCCGGCAGCACGGCCCGGATCTCACGCGCCGCGCGCAGCCCGCCGCCGCCCGGCATCTCGACGTCGAGCAACACCACATCCGGCCGGTGCTCCACCGCCAACGCGATCGCCTCGTCGGCGTCCGCCGCCTCCGCGACGAGTTCCAAAGCCGGGTCCCCGCGCGCGATCGCGCCGAGCAGCATCCGCATCACGGGGTCGTCGTCGGCGATCAGCACGCGTACTGTCGCGTTCATGCGGGCAACATACGCAAGCCGTTGCGGCGTTGCTCTCGGCACGCTCGACGACGCCGAGCGCGAGTGGGGCGTGATGACCCGCGAGGGTTTCACCGAAGCCCCAGCGACTCCAGATCGTCCGCGAGAGCACGCCGGCGCTCCTCGCTGAGCGGCACGAGCGGCGCGCGGACGGGCCCCTGCGGCAGGCCGAGCAGCTCCAGCCACGCCTTCAACTCGGCGATCGGGATCACGCGGCCGTCGAGCCACGGGCGGCGCATCCATTTCTCGAAGACGCGGCGGGCGGGAGCGAGGCTGTCGCTGAGCTCGCGATCCGCCCGCCGCGTGTACTCGACGATCGGGAGGTTCCCGGGCGTCTGGTAGAGCGCCAGGGCGGGCGTCGACATCAGCGCCTGGAAGCCGTGATTGAGATGCAGGTCCAGCCAGTCGCGCTCTGCCGCGTCGGCGACGACGATCCGGTCGCCGAGGCGATCCTGCAGCTCCAGCAGGTGCTCGCGCCCGCGCGGGTTCTTGATCCCGCACACGATGTCGATCTCGGCCAGCTCCACGATCTGCTCGACGGTCAGCGCCGTGCCGGAGTACGGCGTGTTGAACAGGAACAGCGGCAGCGAGGTGCGCTCAGCAAAGGCTTCGTACCACGCGCGAACAAGCGGGAACGGGAGGTCCGGCGGGTAGTACGGGTTCATCGCGATTCCGAACGAGGCGCCGCTCTCCTGCGCGTGGTTCGCCAGCTGCGCAGCCTCCCCGACCGCGTGATGACCGACCTGCGCCATCACGGGCACACGACCCGCGGCGACGCCGGCCACCACGGCGTGCACGCGCTGTCGCTCCTCGATCGACAGCGCCCAGAACTCGCCCATCACGCCGCCGCAGAAGATCCCGTCGACCTGCAACACCGCGATGTAGTGCTCGACCGAGGCTGCCAGCACATCGTCGTCGAGCGCGCCGGTCGCCGTGAACGGCGTCGGGATGGCGATCCACAGGCCCTTCACGGTCTCGCGTGCGAACGCCTTGCTGTCCATACTGCGAACGATGAACGACGCGGACATCGTGCAGCGCCTATACGAGGCCTTCGATCGCCGCGACGGCGACGCGATGGCCGCCCTCTACGCGCCCGACGGACACTTCCGGGACCCCGTCTTCGGCGACCTCACGGGCGCGGAGGCGGGCGCGATGTGGCGGATGCTGACCGGCCGCGCCGAGGACCTGAAGGTCGAGCTCGCCGAGCATGACGCGACGTCGGCGCACTGGATCGCCAGCTACACGTTCACCCAGACCGGGCGGGCCGTGGTCAACGACGTCCACGCCGACATCCGCGTGGAGAACGGGCTGATCGTCGACCACGTCGACCGCTTCAGCTTCTGGGCCTGGTCGCGTCAAGCGCTCGGCACGCCCGGCGTGCTGCTGGGCTGGACGCCGATGCTGCGCAACAAGGTCGGCGGCACGGCCCGCAAGGGCCTCGACGAGTTCATGCGACGTCCACAACCGCATCGATCGTGATCGCGCCGCGGGCACGCGCGACCGACACGCGGTGGTGGCCGTCCAGCACGGCGTAGCCGGAGCCGACCTGGACGACCGAGATCGGCGGCAGGATCTCGCCGCGCTGCTCGGCGATCCACAGCCGCTCCCAGCGGCTGCGGGTCGGGCCGCCCGCGGGGCGGAACAGGTGGTCGAAGTGGCGCCCGCGAGCCGGTTCGACGGTCGCAGTGATCGCGTCGATCGGGATCTCGCGCACGCCGCGCGTGCCGGCGGCGCGCCGGACGGCGTGCGTCTCGAAGACCGCGAGCCGCGCGCACTCGACGCAGCGGCGCCGCAGCCGACGCATCAACGCATCGCGCCGGCGGGCGCGGCGGGCGCGCTCGTAGGCGCGCTGGGCATCCATGTGGGTGTTTCCGGTGGAGAGCATTCAGGGAGAGGGAGCGGTCGAGGAACGGGGGACGAACTCGGTGGGGAGGAGCACGGACGCCTTGTCCGCACCTTCGAGCAACAGTCGGAGCGCCGCGGCGCCCTTCTCGGCGTGCGGCTGGCGGACGGTGGTGAGGCCGGCGCGCGCCGCTTCGGGCACGTCGTCGAAGCCGGTCACGGACAGGGCTTGCGGAACCGGCACGCCGCGGTCGGCGGCGGCCTGCATGACGCCCAGCGCCAGCACGTCTGAGACGCAGACGATCGCGGTCGGGCGATTGGCGCGGTCGAGCAGGTGACCGCCGGCGATCCGGCCGGTCTCCATGTCGAAGTCGGGTGCGCTGGCGAACGCGACCTCGTCCCACTCGATGCCCGCGGCCTCGACGCCCTCGCGCCAGCCGCGCATACGCTCGCGGTCGACGTGATAGTGCAGCGCGGCGGGCTCCTGCGAGGGATTGTCCCAGCCGCGCACGATCCCGAAGCGCCGGTGACCGAGCGCGATCAGGTGGTCGACGGTCGTCGCGGGCGGCGGCGTGGTCGTCGATGTTGACGGTGAGGTCGGCGGTGTCCGGCGCGTGGTCGATCAGCGCGTACGGCAGCCGGCGCTCGACGATCGCGTCCAGCCGCGGGTCGTTATCGCCCATGCAGTAGACGACGAACCCGTCGACGAGCGCGGTGCGCACGAGCGCGGCGTCGTGGCCGGGGATCCGCGGCACCAGCGACATGCCGAGCTCGCGCTCCTCGCAGACCGTCGCGACGCCGTGCAGGACCTGGACCGCCGCCGGGTCGGAGAACGCGAGCGTGAGCGGGGCGTCGAGCACGACGCCGACCGACCCCGTCCGTCCGCGCGAGAGCGTGCGGGCGACGGGGTTCGGGCCGGAGTAGCCGAGCTCGTGGGCCTTGGCCAGCACGCGCTCGCGCAGCTCGGGGGAGAGCTGGTCCGGGCGGTTGAACGCGTTGGAGACCGTCATCCGCGAGACCCCGAGGGCCTCGGCGACGGTGGCGAGTGTCGGTCGGGTCGAGGTCATCTGTACCGGTAAAGACTTTACCGGTACAGAAACGGCCTGTCAAAGAAGTGTGTGGCTACCCGCACCCTGTTGGCGGGCAGCTCGCACGACGAGCTCGGCGGCCACGATGTCCTCGACGACGTGGCCCATCGCCTTGTAGACGGTGATCTCATCCGCGCGAGCTCCGGCCGGGCTTGCGGCCCAGCAGGACCTCGCCGATCTCGGTGGCGCTCTCCGGGTCGCGGCCGGCGAGTTCGGCGCAGCCGACCGGCGTAGGCTCGAACGCCTCGCGGGTCTCGACGAACAGGTTGTCGAGCAGCGCGCGCGGCAGCTCGCCGTCCGGCGGGCGGTAGCCGACCGAGCTCACGTGCGTGCCGGGCGCGATCCAGCCGGGCTCGATCACGGGCTGCGCCGCGTGCGTGGCCAGCGCCACGACGTCGGCGCCGCGGACGGCGGCCGCGGGATCGTCCATCGCCTGCGCGCGAGGATGCAACGCCGCCAGCCGCTGCGCGTCCTCGGTGTAGAGCGAGCAGATCCGGATCTCGTCGAAGTCGCGCACGAGCGGGAACGTGCGCAGGTGATGCTCGCCCTGGACGCCGGCGCCGATGATCGTCAGGACACGCGAGTCCTCGCGGGCCAGCACGTCGCAAGCCACTGCGGCCGCGGCACTGGTCCGGATCGCCGTGATGTACGTGCCGTCGATGAACGCCTCACACGCGCCGGTGTCGGCGTTGTGGACCGCGATCGTCGCCAGGTGGCTGGGCAGGTCGCGGTCCAGGTTGGACTCGAAGACCGTGACGATCTTCACCATCATCGCGCCGTCGCGCAGCCGGCCCGGCATCCCGAGCAGGAACGCCTCGTCGGGCATCGTCAGCTCGTTGCGCCCTGGGGCGGTCACCTCGCCGGTGGTCAGCGCGATGAAGCCGTCGCGCAGGCCGTCGAGCAGCTCGCCGAGGTCGAGCAGCGACTCGACCTCGGCGCGGTTGAGGGTCAGGACGTCCACGTGCGGAGCGTCCGGACGATCTGGGCGGTGCGCGCGAACGGGTCGGCGACGACGCGGCCGTCAGACAGCGAGAGCGCGGCGCGCAGTTCGCCGTCGGCGCGGGCCAGCAGGATGTCGCCCTGCAGCGGGCCAGAGGAGTCGAGCGCGGCGAGGCGGTTGAGCTCGCGGCTGTCGGTGGTGTGGGCCCGGCGGATGAGGAGGGAGGACATGAGCGGGACGGTACGGGCGCGATTGCGACGGAGAAAGACGCGATCCCTGCGGATTCGGACGCGGCGCGTCATGATCCTCAGGCGTGCCCGAGCTGCGCCATCTGCGCTACTTCGTGGCCGTCGCCGAGGAGCTGAGCTTCTCCCGCGCGGCCGATCGGCTGCACATGGCCGCATCGCCGCTGAGCGCCGCGATCCGCCAGCTCGAGGGCGAGCTCGGAGTGGAGCTGTTCACGCGCACGACGCGGCACGTCGAGCTGACGGCGGCCGGCCGGCAGCTGCTCGGGGACGGCGGTTCCGCCTTGGCCGCCGTCGATGCGGCGTTCGCGGCCGCGGCGCGCGCGGGCAAGGGCGTGCTCGGCACTTTGCGGCTGGGCGCCACGCCCGCTGCGCGGTACGAGATCCGCCCGATGCTGCTGGCGCGGCTGCGTGAGCAGTACCCAGGCATCGAGGTCGACGCCTCGGAGGCGACGACGGGCCACCTGTGCCGCGAGCTGCTCAGCCGCCGGCTCGATGTCGCCATCGGCTTCTGCGTCGAGCCCGTGCCCGGATTGATGCGGCGCACGCTCGTCCACGAGCCGATGTACGTACTGATGCGGCGTGGCCACCGGCTGTGCCTCGAGTCGGAGGTCGTGCTGGAGGCGTTCCGGAACGACCGCTTCGTCGTACCCGGCGTGGGTCTGAACACCGGCTTCAACCGTCGCCTCTCGCTGATGTGCGGGTTCGAGCCGCGGACGGTGCCCGCCGGCTTCATCTGGGACGACGGCGAGTGGCCGTCGGGCGAGGACGTCGTCGCGCTGGCGACCGAGCGGGTCGCGCGCAACGCGCCGAGTCACATGCGCTGGGCGCGGCTCGTGCCGGAGCAGACGATGCCGATCGACCTCGTCTGGCGCGAGGACGACGACTCGCCGGTGCTGAAGACGTTCCTCGAGGTGGCTATGCCAGCGCCGGCTGTCGCACCGTGAACGACGGGATCAGCGCCTGCAGCAGTGGGCCGATCGAGACCGCGTACAGCACGGTGCCGAGACCGATCGTGCCGCCGAGCGCGAACCCGATCGCCATCACGCTCACCTCGATGCCGGTGCGGATCTTGGCCACCGACCCGCCCGTGCGCCGCACGAGCCCGGTCATCAGCCCGTCGCGCGCGCCCGGCCCGAGCCTCGCGCCCAGATACGCGGCGCCGGCCACGGCGTTGAGCACCACGGCCGCCGTCAGCATCGTGATCCGGACGGTCAACGGTCCGCCCTCGGGGATCAGCGCGAGGCCGGCGTCGGCGGCGAGGCCGACCACGATCACGTTGCTCACCGTGCCGATCCCCGGCTTCTGCCGCAGCGGGATCCACAACAGCAGCACGAAGACGCTGGTGACGATCACGACGGTGCCGAACGACAGCCCGGTGAGGTCGGCGACGCCCTCGTGGAACACGTCCCACGGCCCGAGTCCGAGCGTCGCCCGGACCTGCAGCGCCATGCTGAGGCCGTAGAGCACGAGACCGGCATAGAGCTGCAGGAGTCGACGTGACATGGCCTGCATCGTCGCACCAGGTGGCATTGAAATCCATAGCCAATTCTGATGAAGTGGCATGCATGGATCGCGGCCTCTCCGGACCACATCTCGCTCGGCTCCTCGGCGCATGGCGCTCGAGCGGCCCCGCGTACGCCGCGCTCGCCCGCGCGCTGCGGCTGCTCGTCCTCGACGGGCGGCTCCCGCTGCGCTCGCGGCTGCCCGGCGAGCGGGAGCTCGCCGAGGCGCTCGGCGTCAGCCGCACGACGGCCACCGCCGCATACGCCGCGCTGCGCGAGGAGGGTTTCCTCGCCAGCCGCCGCGGTTCTGGCTCGTGGACGCAGCTGCCCGCGGACGCCGGTGTCGCGCCAGCGCCCGGTCCGGCCGGCGACGGCGTCATCGACCTGAGCTGCGCCGCGACGGCCGCCCCCGAGGGAATCCTTCACGCCGCGCTCGCGACCGCCACCGCCGAGCTCCCGCGCCATCTGCCCGGGCCCGGCTACGACGCCGCCGGCCTGCCCGTCCTGCGCGCGGCGATCGCCGAACACCTCACGTCCCGCGGCGCGCCGACCACGCCCGACCAGGTGCTGGTGACGGCGGGCGCGCTGCACGCGCTCACGCTGCTCCTGCGCGTGCTGTCCGGCCCCGGCGACCGCGTCCTCGTCGAGCACCCGAGCTATCCGGCGGCCCTGGACGCGATCCGCGCGATCGGCGCCCGCCCGGTCCCGGTGCCGATGCTGCCGGACGGGTGGGACCTCGAGATGCTGGCGGCGTCGCTGCGCCAGGCCGCGCCCTCGCTCGCTTACGTGATCGCCGACAACCAGAACCCGACCGGGTTCACGATGCCCGCCGCCGAGCGCGAGCAGCTCGTCTCGCTCGCCCGCACGACGCGGACGCCGCTGGTGATCGACGAAGCCGTCGCCGGCCTGCACCTCGACGGTGCGGATCCGCCCGCGCCGGTGTCCGCTCTCGATCCAGACACCGTGATCACGATCGGCTCGATGAGCAAGACGTTCTGGGCCGGGCTGCGGATCGGGTGGGTGCGGGCGAGCCCGGCGCTCGTCCAGCGGTTGGCCGCCGCGCGGGCCGCGCTCGACATCTCGAGCCCGGTGCTCGAGCAGCTGATCGCGGTCGAACTCCTCAACGGCGCCGACCCCGTCCTCGAGCGCCAGCGCGCCGGCGCCCGCGCGCGCCGCGACACGTTCGCCGCGCTGCTCAACGAGCACCTCCCGAGCTGGCGCTTCCGGATCCCCGAAGGCGGCCTCTGCCTGTGGGTCGAGCTCGACGCGCCGCGCAGCACCGCGCTGGCCGCGGTCGCCGACCGCCACGGCATCCGCCTCGCCGCCGGCCCGCGGTTCGGCGTCGACGGCGCGTTCGAGCGCTTCACCCGCCTGCCCTACAGTCTCCCGGCGCCGGTGCTCGAGGACGCGGCGTCGCGCCTCGCCGTCGCGTGGCGCGCCGTCACCGAGTCCGGGATCTCGGTGGCCGAACCGACGCCGGCGCTCGTCGCGTAGGGAACTCGCACAGGGGCTCCGGCGTTGTAGCTGTCGGATGGACTTCCACGCACTCTTCGACTCCGAGTTCGCCGCCGTCTACCGGTACCTCGCCCACCGGCTCGGTAACGCGGCCGCCGCCGAGGACCTCGCCGCCGAGACGTTCCTGCGCGCCTACCAGGCCCGCGCGACCTTCCGCCCCGGCAGTCCGCGCGCCTGGTTGTTCACGATCGCCACGAACCTGTTGCGCGACCACGCCCGCGGGCAGATCCGGCACGACGCGGCGTTCGCCACGCTGGCGGGCCATGCCGAGCCGGCGGCCGCGGAACCGGAATTTCCCGACCCGGAACTCGCGGCCGCGCTCGCCGCCCTGCGTCCCGAAGAACGCGAGGCGCTGCTGCTGTTCGCGTGGGCCGATCTGTCCTACGACGAGATCGCCACGGCGACCGGCGTCGCGATCGGCACCGTCCGCTCGCGCCTGTCGCGCGCCCGAGCCCAACTGACCGCCGAGCTCGCCCCGGAGAGGAGCCCGAGATGATCGACGACCGCCTCCGCGCTGCCCACGCCCGCATTGCCGAGCCGGACGAGGACACGATCGCGCGGGTTCGCGCTCGCTTGGAGCCGCCGACGCGGCGCCGCCGGACGCGGCTGCGGGTCGCGATCCCCCTCGTCGGGCTCGCGGCGGCAGGCGGCGCCGCCGCGCTCGCGCTCCTGCCGGCGCGTGTGGAGAGCCCGATCGCTCCTCCCGTCGCGGAGGCCGCCCGGGCGTGCGCCGCGGCCGGGGTGCCTCGGCCATGCCTGCAGGCGCTCAGCGACGTCGCGGCCGCGCAACGCGTCCTCGCATCCGGCCGGGTCTACTACGCGCGCAACGACTTCACGATCTCGACCACCTACATCGGCGCCGACGGACGTCCCACCGCGGCTCCCGCCGACGCCGCGTACGTGGTCTCGCGCACCGTCGCCGAGGAGATCTGGCTCGCGCCCGACGGCTCCGGGCGGCTCGCCTACGGCGAGGAGCGCGCGCCGCAGCCGGCCGGTCCTGCCGACGAGCGCGCGTGGCGTGCGGCCGGTGCCCCCGACCTCGAGACGCTGGTCGGCCCGCCGGCGCGCTGGGGGCCGAAGGTGCAGAAGTTCGGCCGCGGCGAGCTCGAGTCCGCGCTGGTGTTCAACTCCAACCTCGAGGCTGTGCTTCCGAAGGATGACCCGCTCTCGGTGCTGCCCGACGAGCCGCGCGAGCTCGCCGAGTTCCTTCAGGACGCAGCGCGCGAGCAGCGGCCCGAAGGGCCGGAATCGAACGTCCGCAACACGTTCGGCACCAACGTCACGACGTTCCTGCGCTATCCGCTCACCCCACCGGCGCTGCGCGCCGCGCTGCTCGAGGTCTTCGCCACCGTGCCCGGCGCCCGCGCGCTCGGCACGATTCGCGACGGCGCCGGCCGTCGCGCCGCGGCGATCGGTCTGCCACCCGGCATGAACGACGGCAAGGACATCGTCGCGTTCGACCCGAAGACGTCGCGGCTGCTCGCCGAAGGCATGTCCGACGGCAGCGGCGGCGTTCGCTGGCACATGATCTACGGCACCACGACGGCGGCGGTCGAGAGCGTCGGCGATCGGCGATGAGCGAACATATGTTCGTGTATGCTCGCAGTCCATGGAACCCGCCGTCCACCGGATCTCGATCCTCGCCCCGCAACCATCCACCGTCTGGCAGCGCCTTGAGGCCGTTCTGGCCGACGGAGGCAACCCGCCGATCACGCTGACCCGCTCGGCGACCACGCTCACCTTCACGTGCGACACCGGCGATTTCATGCTCCGCGCACGGGTCGCGGACGCACTGATGACGGTCTGCGATCACGGCGAGTGGCGTCGGTGTTTCGCACCGGAGGACTAGACTGGCGCGCTTGACCGACCGTGTTCTCATGACCGCCGAGGCGCTTCAGGCGCTGCAGACCGAACTCGAGCATCTCGAGACCGTCGCTCGGGCGGAGATGGCCGAGCGGATCAAGACCGCGCGCGAGTGGGGCGATCTCAAAGAGAACTCCGAGTACCACGACGCCAAGAACGACCAGGCGCACTTGGAGACGAAGATCCTGCGGATCCGCGAGCAGTTGATCAACGCGGAGGTCCGCGAGGTTGAGACCCAGACCGATGTCGTCGGCTTCGGGAGCAGCGTCGAGGTGGAGGACACCGGCCGGGGCAAGACGACCACGTACACGCTCGTGTCGGCCCCGGAGTCGGACCCTGCCGAGGGCAGGGTGTCGGTCGAGTCGCCGATCGGCAGGGCGCTGATGGGCACTCGCGTGGGCGACGCCGTGAAGCTCGAAACGCCGCGCGGCGTCCGCGAGCTGAAGGTCCTGTCTATCGGCGCGTGAATCTCAGCAGGCTGTCGGCGAGCACGTCGGTGGCTTCCAGCGCCGGGAAATGCCCGCCGTAGTCCGGCTCCTCCCAGCGCTCGACGTCGAACACGCGCTCCGCGACGACTCGCGGGACGTGGACGATCTCCTTCGGGAAGTCGAGGAACGTCAGCGGGGCGCGCACGCGTTCCCCGGCCTCGATCACGTCGTCGAGCACCCATTCGCCGTGGATGCGGGCGTAGTACGGCCAGAACGAGGTGCCGATGGTGCCGGTCGCCCAGTAGATCGTGGCCATCGTGAGCACGTCGTCGTCGGGCAGGCCGCGCGAGTCGGTCCAGACGTCGAACTTCTCGGCGATCCAGCTCAGCAGCCCGACCGGGGAGTCATGGAGCCCGTAGGTCAGCGTCTGCGGCCGCGTGCCCTGGATGTGGACGTAGCCGCCCTCCTCCTGGAGCCAGTGCTCAAGCGCCTCGCGCGAGGCGCTCTCGGACTCCGGCCACGTCGAAGCGCGCCGGATCGGCAGCATGTACAGGTGCAGCGCCTCCACGGCGTTCGGGTACGCGTACGCCAGGCGGCACGCGATGCTGGCGCCCCAGTCGCCGCCGGCCACGAGATACCGCGAATGGCCGAGCGCGCCCATCAGCGCGTGCAGCGCGTCGGCCATCTCGACGATCCCGGCCCGCCGCGCCGCCGAGAACCCGTAGCCCGGCAGCGACGGAACCACGACCCGCATGTCGGAGCGCAACAGCGGGACGATCCGGTGGAACTCCCACACGCTGCTCGGCCAGCCGTGTAGCAGCAACAGCGGCGGCCCTTCGCCCTCGGCGATGCAGTGCACGCCGTCCGAGACCCACTGCTCGAAGCCGTTCAGAGTCGCCTCGGCCGCGCGCCAGTCATATCCGCTGCGCCACCGATCGGCGAGCCGGCGGGCAGCGCTCAGCGCCAGCCCGCCCGGCCCGTCGTCGGGCCAGCGGGTCGCGTCGAGGCGGCGCCGGAGGTCGTCCAGCACCGCCTCATCGACGGCTACCGAGAAGCGCTCCACTCCACCTGCTCGGCGCGTTGGAAGCGACCGGTCCCGCGGTCGGCGGCCGAGCCGCGCGTGACCGCGCTCACCCCGACCATGACGATCAGGTTGACCACGAGCGCGACGATACCGAGGTTGAGCTGGGCCAGGAACGACGGCAAGCCGCCCATCAGCGAGTCGACGGTCGACGAAGTTTCCGGCGTCGCGCCGGCGAACGACATCGCCGCCACCATCCCGACCCCGGCCACGATCCCCGCCATCGCGCCCTGCTTGGTCACCCAGCCCGGCCGCGCCAGCGCCATCACGAGCGGCGGGAACAGCTGCGTGACGAGCGCGTAGCCGAGCAGCGGCAGCGTCACCAGCGTCTGCCCACCGGCGAACACGAACGCGACACCGGCCAGCGCGATCACCGGCACCATCAGTTTCGACAGCGACGCCGTCGTCCGGTCGCTGATGTCCGGGTTGACGCCGCGCACGATGTTCTTCGCCACCGTGGTGGCCGACGCGATCAGGAGCATCGAGCCCGGCACCAGCGCGCACAGCACGCCCGCCGACCCGATCAGCCCGACGAACCACGACGGGAACGCGTCCTTGGCCACCGCCAGCAGCGCCACGTCGGTCTCTGTCTCGCCGAGGTTCGGCACCCGCAGCACGGCCGCGAAGCCGACGAAGAACACGAACGCGATCAGCAGCTGGTAGAGCGGCATGAACGCGGCGTTGCGCTTGAAGACGTTCTCGTCCTTGGCCGACAGCGAGGAGCCGAACGTGTGCGGCCACATGTAGAAGCCGAGCGCGGTCAGCAGCACGGTCGACGAGAACCACACCGGGGTGAGCTGGTCGCCGGAGAGCTCCAGGAAGCCCGGCTTGGCCTCGTCGACCTGCTTGAACATGCCCCCGATCCCGCCGAAGTAGTGGATCGGCAGGTAGAGCCCGATGAACACGACGATCGAAAGCGTGAGCACGTCCTTGATCGTCGCCGTCCACGCCGACCCGCGGATGCCGGACGCGGCGACGTAGACCGACAAAGCGACGGCGCCGATCCAGATCGCGGCGGTCGACGAGATCGCGCCGTCGGAGGTCTGCGAGACGATGATCCCGAGCCCCTTCAGCTGCAGCGCGAGGTACGGGATCATCGCCGCCACGGCGACGACCGACACCACGATGCCCAGCGCACGCGACTCGAACGCGCTCGTGAACACGTCCGCCTGCGAGTGCAGCTTGCGCGGCGTCGCGAACCGCCACACCGCCGGCAACAGGTAGTAGAGGACGTAGGCGAGCGTCCCGTAGCCAAGGATGTAGTACGCCGGGCCCCCAGAGCCGTACGCGAACCCGGCGCCGCCGAGGAACGTGAACGTCGAATAGATCTCCCCGGCCATCAGCAAGAAGATGAAGATCGTCCCGAAGCCGCGGCCGCCGACCGACCACTGTTCGAGGTCCATGTCGTGCCCGCGCCGGGCGCGCTGCCTAGATGATCGCGGAAGCGGCGTTCATCGGTCTCGGTCCAGCCGGTAGACGATCGCCATGATCAGCGCGCCGAGGCAGCCAGATCAGCCCGAGCACGAACGGCTCGGTCCGGTTGGCGAAGAAGATGCCGACCAGGATGCCGAAAAACGGCAACGCGGACAGCGCGTGCGTGAGCCTCATGCGAACACCTCGAGAGCTCGGAGGGCGACTTGGACATGGAGCCGGGTCCCGATCGCGAGCGCCCGCTCGTCGATCACGAACCGCGGATGGTGGTGCGGGAACTCCCCGCCGGCGCCGACGAACGCGTAGCAGCCGGGAGCCTCCGCGAGATAGGCGGAGAAGTCGTCTCCGCCCATGATCGGATCGAGTTCGAACAGCTCGTCCGAGACGACGTCGCGCACGAGACCCGTCGCGCGCTCGTCGTTGACCACCGGCTTGTAGCCGAACGTGAAATCGAGCTCGAACTCGGCGCCGTGTGCCGCGCACACGCCGTTGCCGATCTCCTCGATCAGCTCAGGCATCCGTTCACGCAGCGCCGCGTCGAACGACCGCGTGGTGCCGCGCAGCTCGGCGCGGCCGGGGATCACGTTCGGCGCGTCACCGGCGTGGAAGCTGCCGATCGTGACGACGGCCGGCTGCAGCGGATCGGCTCGGCGCGAGACGATGTGCTGGAGGCTGCCGACGAACTCAGAGGCCGCCGCGATCGTGTCGATGGCGGTGTGGGGGAGACCGCCGTGGCCGCCACGGCCCGTGATCGTGGCCTTGAAGAAGTCCGCCGCGGCCATGAACGGCCCCGGCATCGCGGCGACCTTGCCGTACTCGAGCGGTGTCCACAGGTGGCAGCCGTAGATGAAGTCGACGCCCTCCATGACGCCTGCCGCGATCATGTCCCGCGCGCCGCCTGGCGCCAGCTCCTCGGCGTGCTGGAAGATGAACCGGACCTCGCCGTCGAGCTCGCGGCCCGACAGTTCGCGCGCCGCGCCGAGCAGCATCGCCGTGTGCCCGTCGTGCCCGCACGCGTGCATCGCGCCCGGCCGCTCGGACTCGAAATCGACGCCGCTCTCCTCGTGAATCGGGAGCGCGTCGATGTCCGCGCGCAGCGCGATCACCGGGCTTCCGCTGCCAAGTCGCGCCATCACGCTGGTTTCGGTCGGGCGCTCGACTGACAGCGCCTCGAACCCTTCCAGCGTCTCGGCTACGAACGCCGAGGTCTCGCGCTCATGGAAGCTGACCTCGGGATTGCGGTGCAAGTGCCGCCGCCAGGCGACAACGTCTTCGTCGACCCCCGCCATCTTCGATGCCTACCCCGGGACGGTCGTAGACTCACGGCGCGTTGGACGTGCTCGCCCGCAACAACGTTCGCGTTTCCGGACGTCCCGACGGCCGCCCGATGGTGTTCGCGCACGGGTTCGGCTGCGATCAGAACATGTGGCGGTTCGTGGCTCCGGCGTTCGAGGCGGACCATCGGGTCGTGCTGTTCGATCACGTCGGCGCCGGCGCCTCCGATCTGAACGCGTACGACCCGGTGCGCTACGGCACGCTCGGCGGCTACGCCGACGATGTAGTCGAGATCTGCCGCGAACTCGATGTCGCTGACGCGGTCTTCGTCGGCCACTCGGTGAGCTCGATGATCGGCGTGCTGGCGGCGGCGAAGGCGCCGGAGTGCATTGGCGCGCTCGTGCTCGTCGGCCCGTCGCCGCGCTACATCGACGACGAGGGCTACACCGGCGGATTTACGGACGCCGACATCGAGGAGCTCCTGGAGTCGATGGAAGCGAACTTCCTCGGCTGGTCGAGCGCGATGGCGCCCGCGATCATGGGCAACCCCGACCGGCCGGCGCTCGGCGCGGAGCTCACCGAGAGTTTCTGTCGTACCGACCCGGAGATCGCCGCGCGCTTCGCGCGGGTGACGTTCATGTCCGACAACCGCGCCGATCTCGCGACCGTGAACGTCCCGACGCTCGTGCTCCAATGCAGCGAGGACGTGATCGCGCCGGACGCGGTCGGGGAGTACGTGCACCGCGAGATTCCGGGATCGACCTACAGGCAGCTCGCGGCGACCGGGCATTGCCCGAACCTGAGCGCTCCTGGAGAGACGATCGACGCGATCCGTGTCTTCCTCTGAGCTGAGCGCGGAAGACCTTTACGAGAACGCTCCCTGCGGCTACCTGTCGACGACGCCGGACGGTCGCATTGTTCGCGTCAACGCGACCTTCCTGCGCTGGACTGGCTATGCGAGCACGGACCTCGTCGGGGTCAAACGGTTCCAGGACCTGCTCACCGCCGGCGGGCGGATCTACCACCAGACCCACTACGCGCCGCTGCTGCGACTCCAGGGGAGCGTGCGCGAGATCGCCGTCGACATCGTCACCGCGGACGGTCGCCGGCTGCCCGTGCTCGTGAACTCGGTCCAGCTGACGGACGACCAGGGTGAGCCGCGCCTCGTGCGCACGACGGTGTTCGATGCCACCGAGCGCCGCGCATACGAACGTGAGCTTCTCGCGGCCCGCGAAGGGCTCCGGAACGTCTCGCTCACGCTGCAGCACAGCCTCATGGGCCCGCCGCCGCCGGATGATCCCCGGTTCGAGATCTCGGCGCTCTACCGGCCGGCCGAAGCGCAGCTCGAGGTCGGCGGCGACTGGTACGACACGTTCGAGCTGCCGGACGGCAAGGTCGGGATCGTGGTCGGCGACGTCGTCGGCCGCGGCCTCTCGGCGGCGGCCGCGATGGGTCAGTTGCGCAGCGCCGTCCGCGCACTCGCGCTCACCGGACTCGGCCCGGCGGCGGTGATCCGGTACCTCGACACGTTCGTGGACGGAATCGAGGCGACGCAATACGCGACCCTCGCGTACGCGGAGGTCGATCCGGACACCGGTGACGTCACGGTCATCTCGGCCGGTCACCTTCCGCCGGTGCTGTTCTCACCGCCCCGGGTGTTCATGGAGGGCCGCTCGACGCCCCTGGGCGTCACCGCCGCGACGCTGCCGCGGACCGAGGCGCGCTTCACGCTCGCGCCGGGCGACGGATTTGTGCTGTACACGGACGGCCTTGTCGAGCGCCGCACGGAGAGCATCGAGATCGGGATCGGGCGGGTGGTCGCCGTCCTCGACGACCGGCCGGACGCGAGCCCCGAGGACTTCGCGGCGGCGACCCTGGAGCCCGGCGCAGCCGACGACGACGTGTGCGTTCTCGTGTTCCGGAGAAGGATGCCTGACCGCTGACGGAGGCGGGTATTCAGCCCGCCAATGTTCAGGATTCTGGTAGCGGCTGCGGCCGTGCTCGCCGTGTGCCCGGCGAGTGCGGCGGCGGACACCCACTACGGCGGCTCGGCCTTGCGCAAGGGCGTGCTCGCCGGACCGGCGATGTCGGTCGTCATCAGGGACAACGGGGACGTCGTGGCCCGCGTTGCGACCGGCCATGAATGCGGCCGATTTGCGACTTCGACGCTCGTCATCCGCCTGTCCGGCCGGACCGACGGCCAGACCGTCACGGCCACCGGCCGGAGCCGGCTGCGTTCCGGCACCGTGCGCGCGACGCTGACGGGCACGCTCACGCCGGACGCGATCACCGGGCGCGTGCGGCTCCGGCTGCGCGGCTGCTACTCGTTCACGCGGTCGTTCGTCCTGCGTGGGCCGGCCGCTCCGGCGGGTGCGCCTGCCGGCCCGGTGGCGGGCTCGCTGCTGCACGGCCTGACGGGTCAGTCCGCGGGCGGCATCCGGCTCCCGGTGTCGATCCGCGTCGCGAAGAACGGCCGGATCTACGCGTTCTGGCAGGCGATGCTGAAGTGCCGCCGCGGCTCTGTCCCGCTGCTCAACGTGACGCCGCCGACGACGGTCAAGCCCGACGGCACGTTCAGCCGCACCGAGACGTACACGATCCGCTACAACGGCCCCGACGAGCGCTACCGGGTCACGTTCAGCGGCCGTTTCTTGGCGGACGGCGCCGTCGGAACGCTCCGCGCGAGGTTGGTGTGGCGCCAGCCCGGCAAGCGCTACTACCCGTGTCTGAGCGGCACACAGTCCTGGGTCGCTAGGCCTTAACATGCGGACGTGCTTCGCGCACGGGAGGAGGTGGCTGCCTGGCTCGGCCTCTCGGCCGCCGGTCCCGCTGCGCCTCCCGCGCCGATAACCCGGCGCGAGCCGCCCTCTCGCGAGCCGCCGGCGATCGACGACGTCGTATCGGTCGCCGGCATCCTGATCGGGCGCTTCCCGGTCACCAACGCGGCGTTCCATCCGGGCTGGGATGACGCGCAGCTCGCCGATCATCCCGTCGTCAACGTGACGCGCGCGGAGGCCGCCGCCTTCTGCGCGCGGCTCGGCGGCCGGCTCCCCACCCGCGCGGAGTGGGAGGCGGCCGCCGGCTCGACAACCTGGCCCTGGGGCGACACGTTCGACCCCGAGCGCTGCAACTGCGTCGAGGCCGGCTGGGGCTGGACGACGCCCGTGCGTGCGTTCGACCAGGGCCCGGGCGCCCAGGACCTCACCGGCAACGTGTGGGAGTGGGTGGCGGACCAGGACGTCGTGAAGGGCGGTTGCTACCTCGACACCGCCTACGGCCTGGTCAGCGCGCGCTCGCTCCCCGCCGACCCGGAGCGCGCCACCTACACCACCGGCTTCAGGATCGTCTTCGAGCAAGGAGGAGATGGATGGACCGCGAGCTCCTGTTAGACGCCCTGCGAGGCGTCTACGACCCCTGCTGCGCCGATCGCGGGGTGTCGATCGTCGACATGGGCGTGGTGGAGGACGTCCGCCTGGTGGACGGCCACGCCGAGGTCGACCTGATCCCCACCACGGGCTGGTGCCCGTTCGTGGTGAACATGTCGACCGCGATCCCCGAGGCGCTGTGCGCGCTCGACGGCGTCAACACCGTCGACGTCAAGGTCGTCTGGGAGCCCGCCTGGACGCCGGACCGGCTCTCCGAGTCGGCCCGCGCGGCACTGTCCATGCCGCTCGAGGAACTCGAGCCTTACCGCCTTGCGAGGACCTGATGGCCACCACCGAAACCCGCCCCGGGGCGTCCCACAAGCGCAAGGTCGACGCGTTCGTGTTCGACTGCGTGTGCCACATCTTCAACTTCGACCCGGCGAACGCGCTCGGGCCGCCCGGGCTGATGTTCGACGAGCACCTCTTCGCGTTCCACCAGCTCCTGACCAAGGAGGGCGAGAACGTCTGGAGCCGCGAGGAGTTCATGAAGGAGTGGTCCGTCGACGAGATCTACGACATGGTCATCGAGGACTCCGACACCGACATGATCGCGGCCCAGCCGCTGCCGCTCACCGACCTCTTCCACGACGGTCTCTCCGACTGGAAGAAGTGCGCCGAGATGGCCCAGAAGCACGCCGACCGGGCCGTGTTCTGGGGCTCCGTGAACCCGCTCGAGGGCAAGAAGGCCCTGGACCTGATGGAGATCCAGGTCAAGGAGTTCGGGGCGAAGGCGTTCAAGTTCTACAACGTCCGCTACGACTACGGGCAGCCGTTCCCGTGGCGGATGGACGACCCGCGCGTGGCCTTCCCGGTGTTCGAGAAGGCGCAGGAACTCGGCGTGAACCTGATCGGCGTCCACAAGGGCGTGCCGCTCGGCCCGCAGCCGATCGAGCACACGCGGACGTTCGACATGGACGGCGCCGCCGCGAACTTCCCGGACATCAACTTCGTCATCTTCCACGTCGGCCTGCCGTGGCTGGACGAGGTGCTGTGGCAGATCGTGCGCTTCCCCAACCTGTACGCCTCGATCGCCGCGACGGTCAACTTCATCTCGCGCCAGCCGCGGGTCTTCGCCGAGATGCTCGGGAAGATGATGTGGTGGTGCGGGGAGGACAAGATCATCTACGGCGGCGAGGCCCCGATCTGGCACCCGCAGTGGGCGCTGGAGGCGTTCTGGGACTTCGAGCTGCCGGAGGACATCGTCACCGAGCGCGGCTACCCGCAGCTCACCGAGCAGGCCAAGCGCAAGATCCTCGGCGGCAACCTCGCCCGCCTGCACGGGATCGATGTTGACGCGAAGTCGAGGGAGCTGGGCCTCTCGTAGGGAGCACCGCTACGTATCGGCGGTGTCGTGCCGATTACCGGAGGGATGGACGAACGGACCACCTGGCTCTGCCCGACGCCGCTGCACCGCGCGCGCCTCCTGGAAATGGAGGGCAAGCTCGGACGTCCGCGCGCGCTCATGTACGGATCGCTGGCAGTGGCGTTCCTGGCCGCCGTCCCGTGGATCGGGTGGTGGCCGATCGCCCTGATCGGCTTCGCGGTGCTGGCGTACACGCCGCTGGCGAGCCGGATCGGCACGAGCGCACGCCCTGAGTACCTGATCGCCGCGACCGTGGTCAACGCCCAGGTGCTGCTCGGCATCGGGATCGCGGTCACCGGCGGCCCGCACAGCCCCGCCATCCCGATCCTGCTCCTGCCGCTGATCACGCTCCCCGCGCGGTTCACGAGCCGCGGGGTGTACGCCGGCCTGGCGATCACCGTCGTCATCCTGCTGGCCGCCACCGTCGGCGTCGACCCGCGCGAGTTCGCTGAAGACCCCACCTTCGTCCTCTCGGGTCTGGCCATCGCCATCGGCCTGACGGCATTCGCACTCACGCTGATGGGCGTCGAGATGGAGCAGCGCAGCGATGCGGTGCTCGATCCCCTGACCGGCCTCCTCAATCGCAACACGCTGGGCGCCCGGTTCGAGGAGATCGCCCAGCAGGCGGCGCTTGCCGACGGCTCCGTCTGCCTGCTGGCGTGCGATCTCGACCACTTCAAGCAGGTCAACGACGTCCACGGCCACGAGACCGGCGACCGCGTGCTCAAGGAGACCGCGTACGTGATGCGCAAGCACCTGCGGTCCTTCGAGCTGGTCTATCGCATGGGCGGCGAGGAGTTCCTGATCGTCCTGCCGGGCGCGTCAGTGGAGCAGGGCAGCGAGATCGCCGAGCGCGTCCGGGCGGGCGTCGAGGCCGCGCAGCCGTGCGGACTCGAGGTCACGGTGTCGGTCGGCGTCGCCACGGCGAGCGGGGACGGTGTCGTCTTCGAGTCGCTCTTCCGCGCCGCCGACGCGATGCTCTACGCCGCCAAGCGCAGCGGGCGCAACCGCGTCGTCGCCGAGCATCAGCCGGTCGCCGTATAGCGTCCGGGTGTGCGCGCGCTGAACCGGGCACTCCTCGCCCGGCAATTCCTGCTGGACCGGGTCGACGCGTCGATTCCCGACGCGGTCGAGCACCTGGTCGGGCTGCAGGCGCAGGCGACACCGCCGCCGTACTACGGGCTGTGGTCGCGGCTGCGCGGCTTCTCCGCCGACGCGCTGGGCCGCTGCATCGAAGACGGTTCGCTGGTCCGGATGACGCTGATGCGCGCGACCGTCCACATGGTCACGCCGCACGATGCCGCGTTCCTGCGGCCGTTGATGCAGCCGGCGATCGAGCGCAACCACAAGGGCGCGTTCGGGCGCCGGATGGGAGACGTGCAGGTCGACGCCACGCGCGTTCTGCAGATGCTGCGCGACGGTCCGCGGACGGCACGCGAGGTCGCGCGGGAGATCGGCGGCGACGAGGAGGCAGTGGCCAACGCCGTGCGCGCGTACGCGCCGATCATCCAAGTGCCGCCGCGTGGCGTGCTCGGCAAGGGCGGGATCGCGCGCTACGCGCCACTGTCCGTCCCGCTCGAGACCGAGCCGTCGGTGGAACGGCTGGTCACGCGCTACCTGCGCGCGTTCGGGCCGGCCACGGTCATGGACTGTCAAAAGTGGTGCGGGCTGACGCGCCTGAAGCCCGTCTTCGAGCGGCTCGACGTCGTCCGGATCGGCGACCACTACGACCTCCCCGATGCGCCTCGCCCGGACCCGGACACGCCGGCGCCCGTCCGCTTCCTCGGCGAGTACGACAACGTCCTGCTCGGCCACGCCGACCGCAGCCGGATCATCCCGCCCGGCTTCCCGTGGGGCGACATGCTGGCCCACGGCCGGTTCGTCAACAACGTGCTGGTCGACGGGATGCTGCGCGCGACCTGGTGGCTCGAGGACGGCGTGCTGGCGATCCGGCCGTTCGGACAGATCCCGTACGACGATGTCGAGGCCGAGGCGCGCGCGATGGCCGCGTTCGCGGGGGCGGACGACGTCCGGTTCGAGCCCGCTCTACCGTGACGGCCATGAGCAAGCCCGAAATCGAGATCCCCGACCACTCGCCGTCCTATCAACTCGAGCTCGAGGACATCACGGTCGGCGACGGCGACGAGGCCGTCGCCGGCAAGATCGTCGAGGTCCACTACGTCGGCGTCTCGTGGAAGACCGGCAAGCAGTTCGACGCGTCGTGGGACCGCGGCGACACGTTCAAGTTCGGCCTCGGCAAGGGCCAGGTGATCCGCGGCTGGGACGAGGGCGTGGCCGGCATGAAGGTCGGCGGCCGGCGCCGGATCACGATCCCGCCGGACATGGCGTACGGCAAGCGCGGCGCGGGCGGCGCGATCGGCCCGGACGAGACGCTGGTGTTCGTCGTGGACTTGATCGGCGTGCGCTAGCGGGCGTATGGTCCGAGCGTGCTGACCCGCGAAGAGCACGAGGCGCTGATCGCCCGGCGCAAGGACGAGGAGGGCGTCGCACTCGACCCGCGGCTCGAACTGGCCCAGCAATACGGCAATCAGGCGATGGCCCGGCTGCTCGCACGGGACCCGGCGGCGCCGGCGGTCGACGAGCCGCTCAAGACCGGCATCCCGGCCTGGATCCAGTCGATCTACGTCACCGCGGGCGTGCTGTTGCCGCACGAGGCGAACGAGATGCTCAACAAGGCGGGCGTCTGGGGCGTCGAGAAGTTCAACAAGTGCTTCGTCTTCGAGCAGGACCCGATCGAGGCGCGCCGCGTCCACTACTCCAAGGGCGA
The DNA here is from genome assembly GCA_963768375.1 of uncultured Solirubrobacteraceae bacterium. Taxonomy (GTDB): domain Bacteria; phylum Actinomycetota; class Thermoleophilia; order Solirubrobacterales; family Solirubrobacteraceae; genus Solirubrobacter. The sequence goes on along the minus strand of CAVYHO010000009.1, from coordinate 296,525 downwards.
AGGTCGGGCCGCGATGCTCGACTGGGACAAGACGCACCCGCAGATCTCGCCCGCCGACCCGAAGGGCACGAAGCCGCTCAAGCCGGGCTACGGGACGTTGCGCGATGTCTTCTACCGCCACCGCGCCGAGCTGTTGCTGAAGACGTTCGGCGTGCAGTCGCTGGACCTCGTGATCAGCGCCGCCGAGGTGGCCGAGTACGCGGAGCGCAGCGATGTCGCGGAGAAGATCCGCGACCTGATGTGGCGCTGCCACCAGTACGCGGTCGTCGAGACGCTCAACGTCACGTCCTCCGTCCGGTATGAGAAGGGCGGCGGCAAGACCTACTGCAACATCTACGCCTACGACGTGGTCACCGCGATGGGCGGCTATCTGCCGCGCGTGTGGTGGAACGACAAGGAGTGGACCAAGATCCAGGGCGGCGCCGAGATCATCACGCCCGCCGAGCTCGCGCGGATGAAGAAGGAGAAGGAGGACGTCTCGAACGTCGTCGCGCCCGCGCTCGGCGCGACCACGCACGAGATGAACGCCAACGCGCTCACGGCGTGGATGCACAAGACCGGCTCGACCGAGTTCGGCTGGAACGAGGCCTCCGACATGGAAGGGGCCCAGACCGCGGCGAACACGGGCTCGGTGGTGATCCTGCTGGCGGCCAACGCGGTCGCGTCGAAGTCAGGTCACGTGAGCGTCGTGCTGGCCGAGTCCGCCGACCACACCGCCCACCGCGACGAGACGACCGGCAAGGTCGTCGCGCCGCTCCAGTCGCAGGCCGGCTCGAAGAACTTCAAGTACTCGGCGGAGCAGGGCGCGCCGGGCTCGAAGACCAAGGAGTGGTGGGCCGACGCCTCACACAAGGACGGCGCGGCATGGATCTTCGACGGCGCGACCCAGGGCGCGCTGGTCACGCCCGAGGAAATGGGCATGGAGGGGTTGGATCAGGAGTGAGACGCGCGCCGGTGGGCGCGCACGGCAAGCGCGGCGCCGGCGACGACCGCGAGCCCCAGCATCACGTGCGTCAGCGTGCCCGACGCCTCGCTGAAGGACTCGTGGAAGCCGTAGCCGACGAGCGTGAATGCGGCCGCCCACACCGCCGTGCCGAGGATGCTCCACGGCAGGAACGTGCGCAGCTTCAGACCCGAGGAGCCGGCCAGGAAGGGGGAGACGGCGCGGACGAGCCCGACGAACCGCCCGACCAGGATCGCCTTGGCGCCGTGCTTCTCATAGAACCGCTCGACGCGGTGCAGGCGCGGCTCCGTCATCCCCACGCGCGGGCCGTGCCGGTGCAGGAAGCGGCGGCCGAGCCGCTGGCCGAGCACGAACGACGCGAGATCGCCGAGCGCGGCGAACACCCACGCCACGAGCAGGACCGGGAGGAGGTCGACGCCGCCCTCGGCGGCCACGACGCCGCCGAGCACGATCGCCGTCTCGCCGGGGGCGAGCAGGCCGACGAACGCGCCGGTCTCGAGGAACGCGAGCCCGCCGACGAGGGCATAGGTCCACGCGCCGAGCGTGTCCGAGAGATCTTCGAGCGCGTGCCCGAGGTTGGGCATCTGCACCGTGCCCGTCGCGGTCAGCACCAGCGCGACGACGGCGGCCAGGGCGGCGGCGACGAGCGCGGTGCGGTGACTACGGGCGCTGAGCATCAACTCGAGTATTCGGATCAGCCGCCGATCCGGACACCCCCGGTGCCACGATCACCGGGGTAGGGGAAGCTCTACTCGAGCGCTTCGGCCAGGTCCGCGATCGAGTCCACGATCCGCGCCGGGCGATACGGGAAGCGCTCAGCGGACTCGCGCGTGCTGATCCCGGTGAGCACGAGGATCGTCTCCAGACCGGCCTCCATCCCGGAGATGATGTCGGTGTCCATCCGGTCGCCGATCATCGCCGTCGTCTCGGAATGGGCGTCGATCGCGTTCAGCGCGGAGCGCATCATCAGCGGGTTCGGCTTGCCGACGTAATACGGCTCGACGCCGGTCGCGCGGCTGATCAGCGCCGCCACCGAGCCGGTGGCCGGGGTCGGACCGTCGGGGCTCGGGCCGGTCGCGTCCGGGTTGGTGGCGATGAAGCGGGCACCGTTGACGATCAGCCGGATCGCGAGCGTGATGCGTTCGAGCGAGTAGGTGCGGGTCTCGCCCAGGACGACGTAGTCCGGGTCGCGCTCGGAAAGCGTGTAGCCGGCGGCATGGATCGCCGTCGTCAGCCCGGCCTCGCCGATCACGAACGCGCTCCCGCCCGGCCGCTGGTCCTGGAGGAAGCTCGCCGTCGCCAGCGCGGACGTCCAGATCGACTCCTCGGGCACCTCGAGGCCGCTGGCGCGCAGCCGCGCGGAAAGGTCCCGGCGCGTGTAGATCGAATTGTTCGTCAGTACGAGGTGCGGCGCGCCACGTTCGCGCAGCGTCGCCAGGAAGCGATCCGCTCCCGGGATCGCCTGCTCCTCGTGCACGAGCACGCCGTCCATGTCCATCAGCCACGACCGAATCTCACGCCGAGTCATTCCCACAGAGACTATGAGCCGGGTTAGGATCGCCCACAGGATGCGTCCACGGATGGCGATGTTCGCGATGATCGCGGCGCTGGTGCTGACTGCGCCGGCCGCCGCCCAGGATCCTCCGGCGTCGCTCTACGAGCCCGCGCCGGCGCAGGACACGGGCACGACTGGGCCGTCGGACGGCGGCCGCTCGACGGTGCTGATCGGCCTCGCGCTCGCGGCGCTGGCCGGAGCCGGCCTGCTGGCCGTGCTGGCGCTCCGCCGCCCGGCCACGCCCCGGACCAACACCGAGATCGTCGACGAGGCGCTCGCCGTGATGGCCGCCGGGAAGACGCCCGAGGCAGAACCCGTGAACCCGCCCGCGACGCCCACCCGGCGATTCCGTGCTGCGCGCGCCGCCTCCATCGAAGCCAGCGCCGCCGCCCGTCGCGGCATGCCGGTGATGATCGAACCCGAGCCCAAGTGCGCGTGGCGCCCGCGGGTCGTCGCCGAGGCGCCGCTGCCCGCGTTCGGCCCCGGTTCGCACACCGGCTCGCCCTCGGTTCCTCCGCCCCCGGACTAGGGCTCGTTCAGCAACGCCGACATGTCGGCTGCCAGGCCGGCGACGTCGAGCTGCTCGAACGGAATCCCGACGCGCTGGCGGCCGTGCTTGTCGATCAGCATCACGTACGCGGAGTGCTCGAAGTCGAGCCCCTGGTCGTGGCGCGAGCGGCCGCGGTAGGCGAGGTCGGAGGGATCGGGATAGGAGTCCTCGGCGGCCTCCGGCGCGTCGCGCTCGGGCGGGACGTATTTGCGCCGCGGCGGCTTGTTGTCCACCGCGGCCAGGAACGCGTCGGTCGCCTCGGCGGCGGCGATCGCCTCGTCGTGCGTGGCGTTGACCGGCGCGATCCCGTACGCCTTCCACACCGGCGCCAGCTGCTCGCGGGTCCCGAGCAGGTACTTGAGCGTGTTCGGGTCCAGCCCACGCCGCTCGATGAACGCGCGCGCCCGTTCGGGCGTGTCGCTGGCCGGGTCCACGCTGACGGCGTAGGCCAGCACGCCATCACCGACGCGCTCCAGCGCGGAGCCGATCAGGCTCGCCTCGGCTGGGCAGAGGTCATGGCAGGTGGAGAACAGGAACGTGATCGCGAGCACGTTCCCGCGCGCGGCCGCGATCGAGCGCTCCTGTCCGTCCTGGTCGCGCAGCTTGAAATCGAACGCCGCTTCACGCGGCGGCACGAACCGGTAGCGCGCCGGCGCCGGAGACGGCTCCACGGCGGCCACGAGCAGCCCGAAGAGGCCACCCAGCACGAGGCAGAACGCCGCCGCGAGCACGAAGCGCCGCATCAGCGGTCGAACCGCAGCACTTCGTCGGAGCTGGGCGAGGCGACCCACACGTGCTCGGCGTCGACGGCGAGCGCGGCCGGCGCGCCGCCGACCGACCGGCGCGATTGGACCCGACCGTCACGGACCCGCACCAGTTCGCCGGCGGTGACCACGTAGACGTCCTCGCCCGCGGCGGCGATCGCCACCGGGCGGCGGCCCACGTCGACCGTCCGCTCGATCGCCCCGGCGGCGAGATCGACGGCGACGATCCGTCCACCGGCGGCGTCGGCGACCCACGCGGTGTCGCCCGCGAGCGCCACGTCGACCGGCGCGCCGCCGATCTGCACCGGCGAGCCGGTCGCGGCGCGGGTGCGCGCATCGAACGTCGTCAGGATCCCGCTGCGGTCGTCGACCGCCACGACGCGGCGCGCATCGGCGGCGAGCGCCACGGGGCTCGACCCGGCCGGAAGCGGCCGCGCCGTTTCGCCCCCGGGCTCGACCACGTACACGCGCCCATCGGCGGAGCTCGCGATCCACACGGCGCCGCCCGCGAGCGCGACGTCGTTGGCATCGGCGCCCGGCTGCAGCGACGCGAACGTGCGCGGCGGGCGGAGCTGCATCGGGATCACGGCGCCGGCGGCCGCGTCGGCCACCCAGACGCCCGAGGCCCCGAGGGCGAGTCGGACTGGAGCGCCGCCGGGGCGCAGCGCCTCGCCGATCGGCGTCGCGCTCTTCGCGTCCAGGACGGTCAGGGCGCCGGACCGCGACGCGGCGACCCAGACGCGGCCGTCGGCGACGACGATCCCCGTCGGGGCGCCGTCGACGGCCACGACCACCGGTGCCGGCGAGCCACCGCCGGACGCGAGTGCGAGCCCGGCCGCGGCGGCGACCAGCAGCGCGGCGCCGGCGGCAAAGGCACGCCGCGGGCGCGCACGGACCCGGACCGTCTCAGGAGCTGTCGCGAGGGCGGCGATGGCCAACGTTATCCGCCACGGCGCAACTTTTTCCAGCGCGACCCCCGCCGTGCGCGTAGGATCGCGCCGTGAGGCGGTCTGGCGCACTCGCGTTGGTCATCGCGGCGGCCTCGATCGCCACGCTCGCGCGTGCCGATCGCGCGGGCGCGCCGGAGCCGGCGCCGGTGCGCGATCGCGTGAACCTGGGCGTCGTCGCGCTCGAGGCCAAGGTGGGCGGCGACCTGGTCCGCGGCTCGGGCACCGTGATCGACGCCGAGCGCGGCCTCCTGGTCACCTCCGCGCGGGTCGTGTGGGGCGCGACATCGCTGAAGCTCGATACCGGGCTCGGTGTCCTGTACGGGCGGATCGTGGCCCGCGCGCCATGCGACGAGCTCGCGCTGGTGCAGACGCAGCCGCGCGTGCCGGGGCTCGTCTCGCTGACCGACAAGCTCGGGCCGGCGCCCGCGCCGGGCGCGCTCGTCACGGTCTACGGCCGCCGCCGCGCCCGTCCCGGCGAAGGACTGCTGACGCTGCCGCTGCGGGTCAGCGCCGCGCCGCTGGAACTCGACGCCCCGCTCGTGCCCGAGGCCTCGGGCGGCCCCGTGCTGGACTCCGAAGGCCGCCTGGTCGGGATCGGTGCCGCGGAGGGCAAGACGCTGCCGTGGGACGCCGTCAAGCGGCGGATCGATGAGCTGAGCCCGGGGTCGCGGCGCGTGTTCGCCGGCTGGCAGGGCCAATACGACTGCGTGACCCGGCTGCACCGGCTCACCCGCAAGGCGCACCCCGGCTTCCGCGTGAATGACGCGCGCCTGACCGCGCCGGTGCTCGCCACCCGGATCCCGGGCGCGGAGGTCGGCGGATGACTGCCGTCGCGCCCGAGCCGGTCAAGAAGACGTCGCGCTGGCTGATCGCCGGCGCGGTCGCCGTGCTGGTGATCCTGTTCGCCGCGCCCGCGGCGCTCGTGCTGGCCCTGCGCGACGACGACGGCGGCGGGACGGAGGCGATGCGGATCGCCGCGCTGCCGACCGACGTCGCTGTGCTCGGCGACACGGTGTGGGTCGCGAGCGGCCGCGAGGATCGCGTCGTCGCGCTCGAGGCCGGTGAGCCGGATCGCGTCGAGCGGCACGCGACCGGATCGGCGCCGCTGCGGGTTGCCGTCGGCGCCGGGTCGGTGTGGACGGCCAACGCCGGCGATGACAGCGTGACGCGGCTGAATCCGCTGATCCCGGGCTCGGTGGGCCGGAAGATCGCGATCGGCTCCGACGCCGTCGACGTCGCGGTCGGCCCGGACGGCGCGTGGGTGACGAACGGGCAGCGCGGCACGGTCACGCGGATCGACGCGATCTCCAACCGTGTGCTCGGCCCGCCGGTGCGGACCGGCGAGTTCCCAACCGCGCTGGCGATCGGCGCCAACCACGTGTGGGTCGTCAACTCGGGCGACGGCACCGTCGCCCGCGTCGATCCGCGCGAGAACGTCGTCACCGGGCGGCGGTTGCCGGTCGGCCGCGACCCGCAGGACATCGCGGTCGGCTTTGGCTCGGTCTGGGTCGCCAACCGCGGCGACGGCACGCTGACGCGGCTGGCCGCCACCGACGGCCGCCCGCAGGGCCCGTCGATCCGGGTCGGCGGGGCGCCCGGAGCGCTCGCGGTCACCCAGGATGCCGTGCTTGTTCTCGACACAAACACCGGCGCCGTGATCCGCGTCGATCCGAAATCGCTCGCCGCCGCCGAGATCATGCGGATCTCGGGCTACCCTGCTGCGATCGCCGTAGGCGCGGGCGCGGCCTGGATCGTGGACTCGCGCAGCGGCACCGTCACACGCGTCACCGAAACCAATTAGGTCCTCCGCGGGTTCTCACGTGGTAGGTCTGGTGGCGTACGCGAGAAGCGAGGGGTCTTGAAGTGCAGCTGAAGGTGTCTGGAACTGGTCGCCGGGTGGTCGCGGCGGCGGGTGTGCTGGCCGTCGCCACGGCGGGCGCAGTGATCGCGCGCGCTGACGATCAGGGTGCGCGGACGGCGCAGACCTCGGGCGGGCTGGCGGTCAGCCCCGCCACGATCGAGCGCGCAGCCTCCGCGGGTGCCGCGAACGTCGTCACGGTCGCCAACAACAGTCGTGAGGCGCTGACCGTCAGCGTCAAGGCGCGGCCCTGGACGCAGTCGTCGTCCGGTCTCGCCAGCCCGAACCGCCGCCGCTCCCTCTCCGGCGTCACGGTCAGCGACGACTCGTTCACGCTGGCGGCGGGCGCCAAGCAGGACGTCACGGTGACGCTCGGCGGCGCGCCGGCGGGCGGCTCGCTATACGGCGCGCTCGAGGTCGTCGGCCTCCCGCGCACCGCGGCGACGCGCAAGGGCGTCGTGACCGGCTATCGGCTGATCGGCGCGCTGCGTTACAACCCGGCGACGCCCACGTACGCCCTCACCGGCGCGGCCGCGAAGGTGTCCAAGGGCACGATCGTGCTGCCGGTCCGCAGCACCGGCAACACGGCGGAGCCGGTCACCGGCACCGTCCGAGTGCGCGGTCCGCTCGGTACCCGCCAGGCCTCGATCAAGGCGACACGGATCCTGCCCGGCAAGCGCGTGTCGCTGCCGCTGGGCTCGACGAAGGGCCTGACGGCCGGCAGCTACACGGCCACCGTCTCACTGCGGCAGGGCAGCAAGCGGTTCAACATCAGCAAGCGAATCACGGTGCGCCGCTGATCTACTGCGCGGCGGCGACCTGGATCTGGATCGCCAGGTCGGCGAGCGGCGCGCCCCAGTCCTCGAGTGAGGCCGGGGTCGCCACGCCGTAGCCGGCGCCGGTGGCGGAGACGGCTCCGCGCAGTGCCCACTTGGCGAACGTGTCCGCGAAGCGCTCCTCCGGTGCGGTGCAGTCGCCGGTGTGCTCGCTGACGCAGGATCCGATCGGCGGCAGCGAGGCGGCGAGCTGGTCGCGTAGCTCCGGCGGAACCAGCGCGTGGTCGATCACATGCCCGAGTTCGTGCAGCACCGTCGCCTCGCGGTCGATCTTGCGGTCGGCGTTCAGGTAGGCGAGGTTGAAGCTCACGGAGTACGCGCCACGCTGCTCCGTGGTCATCAGGCCGACGGCGATGTCGTTGCGGTCGCGCCACGTCGTGATCGTGACCATTCCGTCGACGTCGTCGATCAACTGACGCGCCTCCGGGCGGGCCTCGTCGATCGCGGCGAGCACCCACTGGCGCTCCTTGTCCGTGACCTCCGGGGCGAACCGGAACGTCGCGGCGCGGACCTCGGGGGCAATCGGCGGCTCTTCGCCGCAACCGGTGAGCGCGAGTCCGAGCAGGGCGAGGCCGACAAGCTTGCGGTGCATTGCCCGGTTGATCGGCGGGTACGCCTAAGACATGAGCAGCATCACCGCGGGCAGGGCCGCGGCGCGCACCAGGGAGGAGCGCGGACGAAGCTGGTTCGCCTCACTCGGCGTCAAGGGGCGCCGCGCCTTCCGGGCCGCGTACGCGGGCTACATGCTGGACGCCTTCGACCTGATCGTCCTGACGCTGTCGCTGACGGCGATCGGCGCGACCTTCTCGGTCGGCACGGGCGCGACCGGCGCACTCTCCACCGTCACGCTTTCGGCCTCGGCGATCGGCGGCATTCTCGGCGGGGTCCTCGCCGACCGGATCGGCCGCGCGCGCACGCTGATGCTCAGCGTCGCCGTGTACTCGGTCTTCACGTTCCTGAGCGGCCTGGCCACCAGCTACGAGATGTTGATGGTGTTCCGGGTCTTCCAGGGCATCGGGTTCGGTGCCGAGTGGGGCGTCGGCGCGGTACTCGTGGCGGAGTTGGTGCGCCCGGAGTCGCGCGGCCGTGCCCTGGGGATCATCCAGAGCGCATGGGCCGCGGGCTGGGCGCTGGCCGTCATCGCGTACCTGATCACGTTCGAGCTCTTCTCCGAGGGCACAGCGTGGCGCGTGCTGATGTGCCTCGGGATCCTGCCGGCGCTGCTGATCCTCTACGTGCGCTCGCGCGTCGAGGACCCCGAGGTCTACCGCGAGTCGCGCAAGCAGAAGCGCGACGGAGAGGTACCGCTGAAGCAGATCCTCAGCGGCAAGCTGCTGAAGACCACCGTCTTCGCCTCGCTGCTCGCAACCGGCATCCAGGGTGGCTACTACGCGATGTTCACCTGGATCCCGACGTACCTGAAGACCGAGCGCGAACTTACGGTCGTCGGCACCAGCGGCTACCTGTTCGTCGTCATCGCCGGCGCGTTCCTCGGCTATCTGACAGCAGGCGTTGTGCACGACCGGATCGGGCGGAGGAAGGCCTTCGCGCTGTTCGCGGCGCTGGCAGGCACTTCGCTGGTCGCGTACTTCCTGGTGCCGTCGGGCTCGAACACGACGTTGCTGCTGGTCGGCTTCCCGCTCGGGTTCTTCGCCTCCGGTTGCTTCTCGGGCTTCGGCTCCTATCTCGCCGAGTTGTTCCCGACGCAGGCTCGGGCCACCGGCGAGGGGTTCTGTTACAACGTCGGCCGCGGCTTCGGAGCGCTGTTCCCGGGCATCATCGGATTCCTGGCGGCGGCGGTCGGGCTCGGTGGGGCGATCGCGTTCGGCGTGTTCGGCTACGTCTTGGCCATCGCCGCGTTGACGATGCTGCCGGAGACGAAGGGGCGCGAGATCCGAGCGGTCGAGTGATCGAGGAACTGCTCTCCGCGCGCGTCTACGACCTCGAGCAGCCGCGCTACGCGGGAGCGCCGAGCCATCCCGCGCACGAGCCCGGGATGGTTCTGACGCTGCACCGCCGTCATGAGCGCGGCGCGGCAGAGCCGCGCACCGGCGCGTCCGCGATGGTCTACATGGCCGAGCACTCGGGCACGCACATCGACGCGATCTGCCACCAGGCCTACGACGGGCGCATGCACGGTGACCTCGCGGTGACGCCGCGCGTCCAGACGTCGACCGGGTTCACGACGCTCGGAATCGACACGGTGGCGCCGATCGTGCGCCGAGGCGTGCTGCTCGACGTCGCGGGCGTGCACTCGGTGGGCCCGGCCGATCTGGAACGCGCCGCCGAGGGGATCGAGATCCGGCCGGGCGACGTGGTGCTGGTCCGGCTCGGGTCAGGCGCGCTGTGGGCTGATCCCGCCGCGTTCAAAGCCGCCGGCGGGGTCACCGCCGACGGCTCGCGCTGGTTGGCCGCGCTCCGGCCGTATGCGGTCGGCGCGGACAACCTGGCGTGGGACCTGATCGACGAGCCCGATCCGGACTTGGGCTCGATTCCCGGCCACACGATCCTGATCGTCCAGGAGGGCATCCACATCATCGAGATGCTCCACCTGGAGGAACTCGCGCACGATGGCGTGCGCGAGTTCGGCTTCGTCTGCCTACCCCTGAAGTTCCGCGGCGGGACGGGCTCGCCGGTGCGCCCGATAGCGCTGGTCTGACGCGACGAGCGCTGCGGCGAGCGCCATCGCCCCGGCGGCCAGGTACGCGTCCTCGAACGCCAGTCCGGTGAGCACCGCCAGGCCGACCGCCTGGCCGATCTGCTGCGCCATCGCCATGACGCCGCTGGCCAGGCCCGAGTCGGAATCGCGCACGCCGCTCATGGCCAGGATCGTCAGCGGGACGAACGCGAGCCCCATGCCGAGCGCGACGATCAGCGAGGGGAACAGGACGTCGGCGACGTAGGAACCGTCGGCGCTCACATGCGAGAACCAGTACAGGCCGGCGGCCTGGATCAGCAGGCCCGCGATCAGGACCGGACGCGGCCCGCGCGTGGTGGCCAGCTTCGACGCGATTCCCGCGGAGGCGCCGATCGTGAACGCCAGCGGCAGGAACGCGAGCCCGGCCGTCAGCGGGCCGTAGCCCAGCACCTGCTGCAGATAGAGGGTCGTGAAGAAGAACAGGCCGATCAGCGCGCCGCCCATCAGGGCGCCGGTGACGGCGGCGGTGCTGAGGTTGCGCTCCTTGAGGATGCTCAGCGGGACGAGCGGGTTGGCTGTCCGGCGCTCGATGACAACAAAAGCAGCGATGAGGATGGCGGCGAGCGGCGCGAGCGCCATGTCTTCGATGAGGGCGTACACCAGGATCGTCAGGCCGGCGGTGACGGTGATGGCACCGGCGGCGTCGAACGAGGTGCGCTGCGCCACGCGGGACTCGTCGAGCAGCACGGGCGCCAGCGCGGCGGCGGCGAGGCCGATCGGCACGTTGATCCACATCACCCACTCCCACCCGATGGTCTGCGTGATCACGCCGCCGAGCAGGCTGCCGGCCGCTCCACCGCCCGCCGCGACCGCGCCCCAGACGCCGAGCGCGGTGTTGCGCTCCGCGCCTTCGGCGAAGGTGGTCATGACCAGGCTGAGCGCGGCAGGGGAGAGGATCGCGGCACCGAGACCCTGCAGTGCACGCGCGGCGATCAGCGTGGTTCCGCTCTCGGCCAGGCCTCCGGCGAACGAGGCGAGGGCGAACACGACGAAGCCGGCGATGAAGACGCGGCGGCGACCGAGCAGGTCGGCCATCCGGCCGCCGAGCAGCAGGAAGCCACCGAACGCGAGCACGTACGCGTTGACGAGCCAGGCCAGGCCCTCCTGGCTCAGATGGAGGTCGGCGGCGATCGACGGCATCGCGACATTGACGACCGAGGCGTCGAGCACGACGACGAACTGCGCGGCGGCGAGGAGGGCCAATGCCCACCACTTGCGGTGTGCGTTCATAGAGTGAATTTTCCTGCTGAGACGGGCCCCTTACATCGGGAGTAAGGAGCCCGTTTTCCCGCTCTGGGCCTTAGTTTGCGACCGGATCCCTTAGCTCTCTCCAGGAGTGCTTCGGAGCCCAGTCGAGCTCCTCTTTGGCCTTCTCGTTGGAGGCCCCGCGGGACGTGGTCATCATCATCACGGCGGCCGGGCCGCCGACCAGCCGGGCGAGGAACGCGGGGACCTTGCGGGGCGGCTTGGCGCCGAGCTCCTTGGCCAGGTACGGCAGCCATTCCTTGACGGCGGCGGGCTCGTCGTCGACGACGTTGTAGATCTCGCCGGGGCGCCCGTGCTCGATCGCGGCCAGCGTCGCGCTGGCGAGGTCGTCGACGTGCAGCATCGACCAGATCCCCTCGCCGCTGCCGACGATCGGGAGCTTGCGCTCCTTGATCATCTTCGCCTGGGCGCCGTCGGGGGCCATGCCGGTGCCGGGGCCGTAGAAGCCGCCGTAGCGCAGGACGATGCCGCCGGCGTCGATCGTGAGTTGTTCGAGCGTCCGGATCGCGGCGTGGGTCTCGCGGATGCCCTTCGGCGGCTCGGGGTCGAGCGGGTCGCGCTCGGTCTTGACCGGCCCGCCGGTGCGGGCGTACGGCCAGCCCGCGTACGACGTCGCGATCAGCAGCGCGTCCGGCGCGGCGGCGATCAGGTTCATCGTGCCCTCGGTCCGGAGCCGGTTCGTGACCTCGAACTGGCGGTCGATCTTGCCCAGTTTGAGGTCGCTCAGCGCCGTCATCTGGTGGACGATCACGTCCGGGTTGGCCTCGGTGACGACGCGCGTGACGGCGTCGGCGTCGAGGCCGTCCATGACCGCGGGCGTGGCGCCGAGCGCCTTGATTTCGTCGGCCTTGGCCGCGCTGCGGGAGGTGCCGGTGACGGTGTGGCCGTTCTCGATCAGGTGGGGGATGAGCGCGCGGCCGGCGGCACCGGTCGCGCCTGCGATGAGAATGTGCATGGCGCTTGGACGAGACGGCGTGGCACTCTGTGACAACCGCTGTGCGAGATCTGCTCTTCTCGATCGCCTACCGGATGCTCGGCTCGGTCGCCGAGGCCGAGGACGTCGTCCAGGAGGCCTACCTGCGGCGCCAGTCCGCGGATGACGTCTCGAACGAGCGCGCGTGGCTGACCACCGTGACGACACGGCTGGCGATCGACGTCCTGCGCTCGGCGCGCGTCCGCCGCGAGGCGTACGAGGGCGCGTGGCTGCCCGAGCCGCTGGTCGAGGCGGAGGCGCCCTCCGCCGTGGAGTCCGAGGAGTCCGTGTCGCTCGCGATGCTGGTGCTGCTCGAGCGCCTGTCGCCGGTCGAGCGCGCGGTCTTCGTGCTGCGCGAATCCTTCGACGTCGACTTCGCGACGATCGCGTCCATCGTGGATAAGTCCGAAGCCAACTGTCGCCAGATCCTCGCCCGCGCACGCCGTCGCATCGACGACGAACGCCCGCGCTTCGACGCCGACCCGCGCGAGCGCCGCGCGCTGGCCGCGCGCTTCCTGGCCGCGGCCCGCGAGGGCGACCTCGACGGGCTGGTCGCCGTGCTCGCGCCCGACGCCGTCCTGATCGGCGACGGCGGAGGCATCGCCCGCTCGCTCCCGCGCCCGATGGTCGGCGCCGCTGCCATCGCCCGCGCGATCGTCGCGTTCTACGGCCAGATCGACGAGTGGGGCGTGACCCTGGAGCCGGCCTGGGTCAACGGCCAGCCGGGCTTCCGCACGATCGCGCCGGACGGCCGGCTCGTAAACGTGGTCGGCCTGGACGTGGTGGACGGCCGCATCGTCGCCATCCGCTCGATGCTCAATCCGGACAAACTGGGCCACTTGGGCCCTACGTCCACGCTCGGGTTGCGCCCTTCTTACGGTTAAGACGCAGTTTTGTAACCGCTCGGTGTAGATCCGTGTGCTGGCACGGCCCCATGCGCCCGATGCGCGAATCGCGGCCCTGGCAGCTCGTCAGCACGGATTGGTGACGTGGGCGCAGATGATCGCCGCAGGGCTCGATCGCAAGTCGATCGCGCGGCGAGTGCTGACCGGCCGGTTGCACCGCGTCGCGCGAGGCGTGTATGCGGTCGGCCACGTGGCGCTCTCTCGGGAGGGCACGTTCCTCGCGGCCGTGTTAGAGGCCGGTAAGGGGGCGGCGCTGGCCAACCTGGCCGCGGCGGAGCACTGGGCGGTTCGTAAGTACCGGGCCCCCCTCATTGATGTCGTTGTCCCGCGACGGCGCCGAGTGACGACGGCAACCCGCATCCACCGAACCACGTTGCACCCGAGCGACGTGACGCGTCCACAAGGGCATCCCGGTGACCACGATCGCGCGGACGCTCGTGGACCTCACCGACGTGCTGAACGCGTACGACCTGGCGAACGTCATCCACGAGGCCGAGTTCAAACACCGCTTCAGCGAACGTGCCACCAGAAAGGCGATGGCCCGAGCGAACGGACGCCACAACCTCAAGCGGCTCGAGCAAGCGCTCGAACTCAACGCCGCCGGAAGCGCCGGGCTCAAGAGCCGCGACGAGGCCGCCTTTCTCTCGATGCTCAAGGACCTGCCCGACCCGCTCGTGAACACGAAGCTCCACGGCATCGAGGTCGACTTACACTGGCCCGCCTACAAGCTCGTGGTCGAGGTCGACGGCCCCGGCCACGCAAGACCGAGAACCCAGCGCGACGACAAGCGCAAGGAAGCGGTGCTGCGCGAAGCCGGCTACGAGGTCGTCCGCGTCAGCGCTCTGCGAGCCGCTCGTCGGGCACATCCGTGACGAACATGTGCCCCGGCGCATGCGTGATCATCAACTCCGGGCGGCTCGCGGCCGCGACCGCCTGCGGTGTCACGCCGCAGGCCCAGAACACCGGCACCTCCCCGTCGCGGATCTCGACCGCGTCGCCGTACTGGGGGGCGGCCAACGACGCGATCCCCAGAGCGGAGGGATCGCCGACGTGCACCGGCGCCCCGTGCACGGACGGGTAGCGCGAAGTGATCTGGGTCGCTCGGATCGCCTGCTTTGGCGTCATCGGCCGCATCGACACCACCAAAGGCCCCGAGAACCGCCCTGCGGGCCGGCAAGCGACCGCGGTCCGGTACATCGGCACGTTCACGCCCTGCTCGATGTGCCGGACCGGCAACTGCGCGGCGAGCAGCGCGCGCTCGAACGTGAACGAGCAGCCGATCAGGAACGCCACGAGGTCGTCGCGCCAGACGTCACGGACGTCCGTCAGCTCGTCCTCGACCGACCCGTTCACGATGCACGCGATAGCGCGGGATATCGGTCCGCAGATCCGCGCCAGGGGCAGTGTAAGCGGGCTTCGAACGACCCCGGATCGGTGACCTCGAGCACTGGGCACGGCCGCGGATTGGCGACGCAGAAGCGCAGGAAGTCGAACGCGTCGTCGGCCGGCAGCGCCACGAGGTTCGCCTGCGTGAACCCGGGCGCCAGCGAGGCGGTCGGGCCGTCCCACTTGCCTGACCGGATCGCGCTGCGCACCTCCGCGGGATCGCTCATCCGCGGTTTGTATCGTCCCGCCGCGTGCCCGCGCGCTGGCGAATCGTCGCCGCATACGCCGCGGTGGCGGCCGCGAACCAGCTGCTGTGGCTCACCTACGCGCCGATCACGACCGACACGGCGGAGCACTTCGGCGTGTCCGAGTCCGCCGTCGGCTGGCTCACGCAGGTGTTCCCGCTGCTCTACGTCCTGCTCGCGATCCCGGCCGGACGGGCGCTGGACCGCGCGTTCCGCCCGGCGCTGCTGACCGGCGCATGGTTGACGGTCCTCGGCGGACTGGTGCGGCTGGGCGACACGTACGCTCTCGCGCTGATCGGCCAGATCCTCGTCGCGATCGCCCAGCCGCTGATCCTGAACGCGGTCACGAAAGTGGCCGCCAGCGCCCTGCCCGAGCGGCAGCGGGCGAACGGAATCGCGCTCGGGACGGCGGGGATCTTCGCCGGCACGGCGCTGGCGCTCCCACTCGGCCCGGCGCTGGCGGACGCGGAGTCGCTGATGCCTCTGCTGGTCGTCGATGCGGTGTTCGCGCTTGCCGCCGCCGTGGCGCTCAGCCTGACGCTGCGGCCGGCCGAGGCCACTCGCTCGGGGGTCCGGCTCGCCCAGCTCCGAATCGTGTGGCGGCTGGCCGCCGTCGCCTTCCTCGGCTTCGGCGTGTTCGTCGCGCTCACGACCTGGCTCCAGGCGCTGCTCGAGCCCGCCGGCATCAGCGATACCACCGCCGGCTGGCTGCTCGCCGCGATGGTCGTCGCGGGCGTCGCCAGCTCGGCGTACCTTCCGCCCAGCTCGTCAAGCACCACAAAGAGCGAGCGTTCCTGCGTGCCGCGGCGATCGTCGCCGCTGCCGGCTGCATCACGCTCGCGCTCGCACCGCACGCGGCGATCGTCGCGGTCATCCCGCTCGGCATCGTCCTCCTCGGCGCCCTGCCGATCCTGCTGGAGCTGACCGAGCGGCGATCGGCGCCGGCGCGCGCTGATCTGGCTGGCCGGCAACACCGGCGGGATCGTCGTGGCCGTGATCGTGCAGGCGCTTTCCGACCGGCCTGGCGCCGCATTCGGCGTCATGGCGGCGGTTGCTCTGTTCGTGCTCGCGTTCGCCTGAAGGAAGCCGCCCGCCCGCCACGAACACGAGCGGCATGAGCGAGACGGATCACCGCATCGAGCCGCACGTCTCCACCGAGGAGCTGCGCGCCGCCCTTGCCCCGCGCGGGGAGACCCGCCGCAACCCGGTGCTCGTGACCGAGCAGGCCGAGCACGCCGAGGGCGAGATCGCCGCAGCTCCGCGACGCGCTCGACGCCGCGCGCGCCGACGAAACGGAGCTGCGGACAGAGCTGGACCTGCACCGCCGCGCGATCGATGGGGCGCGCGCCGACTCGATCGAATTGCGCGCGGCGCTCGACGCCGCCCGTGGTGACGCCGCCGAGCTGCGCGCGGAGCTTGCCGCCGCGAAGGGCGACCTGCGCGAGCGGCGCAACGCGCTCGAGCGCCTGGCGAACGCTGGCGGCTTCAAGCGCCGCAAGCTGATCCGTGACCTCCGCAGCCGCGGCCTGATCTAGCTACTTCCGCAAGCGCAGCCCCTGCATACCGCCGTCCACGAACAGGGCGGTGCCAGTCGTGCCTGAGTTCAACGCGAGGTGGACGATCGCTTCCGCGACCTCATCCGCGCTGACCAGCCGTCCCATCGGCTGACGGGCTTCCAAGGCCGCACGCTCCGCGTCCGGATCGTCGGCGGCTTCGAGCAGCCGCCCGATCCACGGCGTGTCCGCCGTTCCCGGGCACACGCAGTTCACGCGGATGCCCTCGCGGACGTGGTCGGCGGCCATCGCCAGCGTCAAAGACATCACCGCGCCCTTCGACGCGCTGTAGAGCGCGCGCTGAGGGATCCCCGCCGTCGCCGCCACGGAGCACGTGTTGACGATCGCGGCCGACGAGGACTCCCGGAGGTGGGGCAGCGCGGCGCGTGCGACCCGCACCATCCCGAGCACATTGACGTCGAAGACCCGCCGCCACTCGTCGTCGTCGTTGTCTTCGACGGTGCCCTGCGCGCCGATGCCAGCGTTGTTCACCAGCACGTCGAGACCACCGAGTCGCCGCACCGCCTCCTCGACGGCCCGCGGCACGCCGCCCGCGTCGGTCACGTCACACGGGATGTCTCCGCCGGAGCGATCGAGCACGGCGACGGAGCCGCCGCGCTCCCGCAGCAACGCCGCGGTCGCGGCGCCGATCCCGGACCCGCCGCCGGTAACGATCGCGCGCATCAGGCCATCACCGCCTCGATCACGTGCGGGCCGGGCTCCGCGATCGCCTCGCGGAGCGCGCTCGCCAGCCCGGGAACGTCGTCGACACGCCGCGCCGGAACGCCCATCGAGCGGGACATGGCGGTGAAGTCGAGCTCGGGACGCCCGATGTCCATCAGCGCGTGCGCGGCCGCGCCGTCGCCGGACGCGCCGACCCGCTGGAACTCGAACTCGAGGATCGCGTACGAGCGGTTGGCGACGATGATCGTGGTCACATCAAGCCCCTCTCTGGCCATCGTCCACAACGACTGGATCGTGTACATCGCCGAGCCGTCCGCCTCCAGGCACACCACCGGCCGGCCCGGCGCGCCGACCGCGGCGCCGGTCGCGGCCGGCAGCCCCCAGCCGATCGCGCCGCCGGTCAGGTACAGGTAGTCGTGCTCGCCGGCCCCCCTCGTCGCCTCCTGGATGAAGACGGAGGCGGTGATGGCCTCGTCGACGACGATCGCGTCATCCGGGAGTAGCGCGCCGATCACGGCCGGCAGCGTCTGGAGATCGAGCGCGCCGGAAGCCGGCAACGCCACGCGCTCAAGCGGAACGACCTCGGGCGCGGTGCCTCCGAGCACATCGGCCAGCGCCTCGAGCGCGCCCACCGAATCCTCCTCGGGCCCCGCCAGCACGGTGATCTGTGTGCCGGGATCGGTGAGCCGGCTCGGCAGGCCCGGGTAGGCGAAGAACCCGACCGGCGGCTGCGACCCCACGACCACGAGGTGGTCGAGACC
The DNA here is from genome assembly GCA_963768375.1 of uncultured Solirubrobacteraceae bacterium. Taxonomy (GTDB): domain Bacteria; phylum Actinomycetota; class Thermoleophilia; order Solirubrobacterales; family Solirubrobacteraceae; genus Solirubrobacter. Next base: position 278,577 of record CAVYHO010000009.1, on the reverse strand, counting down.
GCGCAGCGCCTCGAGCGCAAGCTCGACGATGTACGGCAGCAGCCGCGCCCGCGGCCGTCCGCCGCCGCGCTCGAGTCGCGGCGTGAACGTGTCGTGGAACACCTCGGCGCCGGTGGCCGCGGCGATCCGCGCCGCCGCTCGCAGACCGGGCTCGCGCGTCGTCGGACCGCCGAGGAGCAACGCTCCCCGGCCTGACTTCAACGCGCGGGCGGCCGCGTCGATCGCTCCCTCGGTCACGGGCGGGCGCGCCGCCGCCGGCCGTGGCGCGGCCGGGCCCAAGCTCTCGTCCCAGCCGGCATCCGCGGGCAGGATCAGCGTCGCGACGCCGCCACCGCGCGCCGCCGCGACCGCCTCGGCGGTGAGCGGCGCCGCCGAGCGCGCGTCGGGCGCGGTCCGGACCCAGTGCGAGGCGGGCCGCACGATCCCCTCGATGTCGGAGGCCAGCGGTGCGCCGAGCGGCTTGTGCGCGACCGCGTGATCGCCGACCAGGTTCACCATCGGCGTCCGGCCCTTGTACGCGTTGTGCACGTTCGCGAACGCGTTCCCGAACCCGGGCCCGAGGTGCAGCATCGTCGCGGCCGGAATCTCGGCCATCCGCGCGTAGCCGTCGGCGGCCGCCGAGGCCACACCCTCGAACAGCGTCAGCACACCGCGGACGTCCGGCACGCGATCCATCGCCGCCACCAGGTGCATCTCCGACGTCCCGGGGTTCGCGAAGCAGACCTCGACGCCGCTGCCCGCCAACGTCCGCAGGACGCTCTCCGCGCCGTTCAAAGCGCGGCCTCGAACGCGTGGTAGGCGTTGTCGGAGAAGAGCCAGAAGCGCGCCTCTTCGACGCCCGGATGCGCGTCCAGGGCGTCGCGGGTCGCTCGGACCGCCACCGAGGCGGCCGCCTCGAGCGGATAGCTGTAGACGCCGGTGGAGATCGCCGGGAACGCGACCCGCGTGTCGCCCGCCTCGTCCGCGAGCTCGATCGCACGCCGGTAGCAGGACGCGAGCGCCTCCGGCTCGCCCGACGATCCGCCATGCCAGACCGGACCGACGGTGTGGATCACGTGCCGCACCGGCAGGTCCCCGGCGCCGGTGATCTTCGCGTCGCCTGTCTTACACCCACCCAGCAACCGGCACTCCTCCACCAACGACGGCCCCGCGGCGCGGTGGATCGCGCCGTCCACGCCGCCGCCGCCGAGCAACGACGAATTGGCGGCGTTGACGATCGCGTCGGCTTCAGCGTCCTTTGTGATGTCTCCTTGATGCAGCGTGATCCGGCCCATGGCCTCGACTGTACGCTGAGAAGGGTGACCGACGATTCGCTCCCCGCGCTGCGCGCATCGGACGCCGACCGCGAGCGCGCCGCCGAGGTGCTCCGCCGCGCCGCCGGCGAGGGCCGCCTGACGATCGAAGAACTCGACGAGCGGCTGGACGTCGTCTACGAGACCCGCACCCAGCGCGAGCTCGACAAGCTCACCGCGGACGTGGTCGTGCTCGACGACCCGGCGCGCGCGAACCGGATGCCGGTGCGGACCGGCGAGGGCTCGAACTGGGTCGTGTCGGTGATGAGCGGCCACGACCGCAAGGGCCGCTGGCGGGTCGGCCGCCACCTGAAGGTGATCAGCGTCATGGGCGGCAGCAGCATCGACCTCAACGACGCCGAGCTGACCAGCGACGTCACCGAGATCACCGTGTTCTCGTTGATGGGTGGCAGTGACGTGCGAGTTCCCGACGGGCTGAACGTCGAGATCTCCGACTTCGCGTTCATGGGCGGCAACGACGCGAAGATCGGCGAGTACATGCCGGATCCCGGTGGCCCGCTCGTGAAGATCCGGATGATCTCGATCATGGGCGGCAGCGAGGTCCAGCGCGGCCGCAAGCTCAGCCGCGCCGAGCGCAAGGCGCTCAAACACTCACCGCATTAGGGCGTTCAAGTGCACGGGGAACGAGCAGTGCCGTGATCGGCCCGATCGCGAGCCGCTCGGTGGTCCCGGGGTGGAGGTCGCCCTGGGCGAGCCGGTCGTGGCGCGGTGGCGTCGGCAGCCCGAACAGCCGGTGGGCGTAGTCGGCGGCGTGCAGGCGCAGCGCGCGGCCGGCGTCGGCACGGCCGAACCGCCAGCCGGCGGCGACCAGCTGTGACCCGTGCCAGAGCTCCCAGCGCCAGCGCTTGAACGGGAAGCGCCCGGGCGGGAGCAGATAGAGGCTGTAGGCGAACTCGAGCCCGTGGACGGTCGGCACGTGCCTTCAACGCTAGCGACCCCCGGGTGGGGGGTAGCGCCCGGCCTGCGCCGGAAGACCTTGGTTCGCCTGCTATCGAATAAGGCGTGACCGCCGCGCTGCCACTTTTCGGTGCTTTTTTGATGGGGCTCAGCGCGCGCCGTTGGCTGCAGCGACACATCACGCTCCTGTTCCGGCTCCAGCTCGCGGGCGGGATCGGGCTGCTGTCCGTGCTGGCCGGATGGGGCTTCGATCTGAGCGTCCGCAACGTCGGGGCGATCGGCGTGCTGCTGTTCGCACAACTGCTGAGCGTGAGCGTCGCCGCACGCATGTTCCGGCGCCGCACGGACGGGCCGCTGATCTCGTTCTGGATGTACGGGAACCCGACGTTCTGGACCGCTCCGGTGGCCGCCGCCGCGATCGGGGCCGAGGCCGCCGTGTTCGTCATCGCCTACGACATGCTGACGCAGGCGCGGATCGCGCTCGGTGTGCGCTTCCTGCGGCGGCATGCGCCGAAGTCCCAGTCGCGGGGGACCGCCCTCGCCGACTACGCACCGACCTACGGCGCCCTCGCCGGCCTCCTGCTCGGCCTCGTGCTGCCGGCGCCGGGGTTCATCGATACGTTCGTCGCTGCGCTCGGGATCGTGATGGCCGCGTTCGGCGCGTTGCTGGTCGGCGTCGCCTGGCCGAAGCGCTGGATCGGAACGCCGCAGCTGGCGATGGCCCTGAAGGGCCTGGCGCTGCATCTGACGCTGGTCTCGGCCGTGCTGGCACTGGCGAGCCTCGTCATCGACCTTCCCGGCGCGGTCTGGATCCTCGCGCTCGGCCCGATCCCCACATCGGTCGTTTCGTTCGCCCGACTCTACGGCTACTCGCCGCGGACGGCCGCCACCGGCCTCGCCCTGAGCGTCTTCGTCGCGATCGCACTACTGCCAATTTCTCTGACGCTCGCCACGTGAATCGGTTAACTTGACCGGTTAGGCATGAAGTATCGGGTGTTGGGCCCGCTCGAAGTCGACGCAGACGCCGGACCGCTACCGCTCGTCGGCAAGCAGGCGGCCTTGATGGCGCTGCTGCTGCTCCACGCCAACGAGACGCTCAGCACGGGGCGGATCGCCGAGGAACTGGACTGCGATGTGGTAGAGGACGTCGTCAAGCGCCTTCGCGCCGCGTTGCCGGAGGACGTCCTCGAGACGCACGGGGGCGGCTATCGCCTGCGGGTGCCGGACGGCGCGCTCGATCTGCAGCGCTTCGAGACGCTCGCTCTCGAAGCCACCCGCGCGGAGCCCGAGCAGGCCGCGCGGCTGCTCCGTGAAGCGCTCGCGCTATGGCGCGGCCCGCCGCTGGCCGGGCTGAGCGAGCCGTTCGCGCGCTGGGAGGCGGCGCGGCTCGAAGGGATGCGGATCTCGGCGCGCGACGCCGAGCAAGGCGATCAGTTCATGCTCAGCCTGTACCGCGCATCCGAGCCACGACGAGCCGCGGAACTCGACGAACTGCGCGCGTTGCTGGCCCACGAACGCCTGCTGACGCTCACCGGTCCGGGAGGTGTCGGGAAGACCCGGCTTGCGCGCGACCTGGCTCGCGCGGCGGCTGCGGACTTCCCGGGCGGCGTCCACTTCGTCTCGTTGGAGGCCGTCGCGGACTCGGACCTGGTGACGACGACGATCCTGCTCGAGCTCGGCTTGCGCCAAGAGCGCCACCGCCTCGACGTGCTGGTCGCTGAACTGCGCGATACGCGCACCCTGCTCGTGCTCGACCACTTCGATCACGTGCGCGATGCAGCGATGGACATGGCCGTGCTGCTCCGGCGCACGCGGGCCCCGGCGTTCGTGCTCACCAGTCGCAAAGGGCTGGGGGTGAGCGGCGAACGCCGGTATGCCGTCGCTCCACTGTCGCGCGGCTCTCTGCGCGCGACGCTCGATGAGACCTACGCGCGGCTCTCGGAGCCCGAACAACGCGCGTTCGCCCATCTGTCGGTGTTCGTCGGCGGAGCGACGCCCGACGCGGTTCCCGGTACGTCCGCGCTGCTCGAGCGTGGCCTGGTGCGACCCGACTGCACGATGGAGCCGGTGATCCGCGAGTACGCCGCCGAGCAGCTCCAAGCGCGCGGTGAGCGCGAGACGGCCGCTGCGGCCCACGCAGACTACGTCTGTGCGCTCGCGCGGACGGGAGGCGCGGGCGTGCGCGGCCCCGACGAGCCGGTCTGGAGCGAGCGACTGGAGCGCGAGTTGCCGAACCTCCGCGCGGCCGTGGCGTGGATGCTCGCGCACGGGCGCCACGACGACGTCCTCGATGCGCTGATCGCGCTGACGCCGTTCCTGTGGCGGTTCGGCCACACGCGCGAGGGCTCCGGGTGGTGCGCCGACGTGCTCGCGGAGCCGAGCCTCGATGCCGAGCGGCGCCGGCGCGCACAGGCCGTGGCCGCGACGCTGCTGTGGGCCACGAACGAACGGGACTCCGAGGCGGAGCAGCTCGCGCTCGCCGCGCTGGAGACGCCTGCGGACGATCGGTTCGCTGCGGCAGCCCGCGGCGTGCTGTCGCTGGCGGCCGAAGCCCGTGGCGACGTCGCGCACGCGCTCGAGCTCGCGACGGGGGTGGAGGCGACACTCTTGCGCTGCGGCGACCGCTGGCACGCGCTCGTCTCGAGCATCTGCATCGCGCGCATCCTGGCCACGTCCGGGCATCCGGACCCGGAGCGCACCGCTCGCAACCTGACCGAGGCGCGGCGCGGCGGGCGATACCTGCTGGCCGTGGCCTTGGTGGACGCCGGCCTGCTGGCGCTGCGCCAGGGCGAGACGCGGGACGCACGGGTGGCGCTGATGGAGGCCCTGGTCGTCGCCGACGCGATCGGCAATCCGATCGCTCGTGTCCGCGGCCTGATGGCGTTGGCCGCGGTCGAGTTGGCGGAGGAGGACGCCGTGCGCGGGGCGACGCTGCTCGGTGCCGCCGACGCGATCCGCAAGTCGATCGGTCACGTGCCGCCCGCGGGTGATGCCGCCCGTCAGAAGGAACTGGTCGCGGCCGGGACGCGAGCGCTCGGCGACGCCGGGTTCACCGAGGCATGGCGGCGCGGGCAGACGTTGTCGACGCGGGCCGCGATCGCGTTCGCACTGGATTGATCCGCGCCGAGACGAGCGCGGCGGAGCGGCGCACGTGGACGGCGAGCGCTGACGGTTCGCCCTCGCCCGTGGGATACGTGATCGCGACCGCCGCGACCGGGTGCGCGGAGTGGTCGAGGACCGGCGCGGCGACCGACGCGAACCCGGGCGTCACGAACCCGTCCTCTTCGGCGTGGCCGTCCCGGCGGGCGCGGGCGAGCATCGCGCGCAACTGCGTGAGCGATGCCGGCCCGGCGTCGTGGCGGCGCACGAGCGAGCGGCGGCTCGGATACAGCGCATCGACCTGTTGCGGTGGGAGCGCGGCGAGCATCGCCAGCCCGCTCGCCGTCAACTGGGCCGGAAGCCGGACGCCGACATCGGTGACCAGTCCCGGCCGGCCCGCCGCACGCTCCTCGATCACGTACAGGACGTCGCCGCCGTGCAGGACCGCGAGATGGGCGTTGTGGGTCGTCGCGACCACCAGCCGCGCGAGCACCGTCTGCGCGATCCACCGCAGCGGCTCCTGGCGCGAGTAGGCGGAGCCCAGCTCGAACGCGGCCACGCCGAGCCCGTACCGCCGCGCCTCCGGCAGGTGCACGACGAACCCCTCGTCGCGCAGAACCTTCAGCAGGTGGTACGTGCTCGAGCGCGGCAGCCCGAGATCGCGCGCGATCGCGCTCGCCGGCAGGGGCGACGGATGGCGCGCCAGCAGCTTCAGGAGTTGCAGCGCGTGGGTGGCCGCGGGCGCGTTCGGCATCTCAGATACGAGACACTACCGCTGCGAGTTGCGTGCGTCGGCGGCGTGCCGGTGATCTGATGCTGGGCATGCTCGAGACGGCGACGGTCACGATCGGGGTCGGTGCGCCGACGCGCGACGAGGTGGTCGCCGTTGCGCGGCACGATGCGCGGGTCGAGTTGGCCCCGGAGGCGCTCGAGGCGATCGCGAGCAGCCGCGCGATCGTCGAGGCGCTGGCCGCCGACGTTGACCCGCACTACGGCGTGTCCACAGGTTTTGGCGCGCTCGCCACGCTGCACATCCCGCCCGACCGGCGCACGCAGCTTCAGCGCAGCCTGATCCGGAGCCACGCCGCGGGGAGCGGGCCCGAGGTGGAGCGCGAGGTCACGCGCGCGCTGATGTTGCTGCGGCTCTCCACGCTCGCCACCGGCCGGACGGGTGTGCGGATCGAGACGGCGCAGGCCTACGCGTCGATGCTGAACGCCGGCATCACGCCGGTCGTGCACGAGCACGGCTCGCTCGGCTGCTCCGGTGACCTCGCGCCGCTCGCGCATTGCGCGCTGGCGATGATGGGGGAGGGGCCGGTGCGCGACGCGGACGGCGCGCTGCGGAACGCCGCGGACGTCGTCGAGCACCCGATCACGCTCCAGGAGAAGGAGGGCCTGGCGCTGATCAACGGGACGGACGGCATGCTCGGCATGCTGATTCTCGCCCTGCACGATCTGCGCACGCTGTTCGTCGCCGCCGACATCGCGGCCGCGATGAGCGTGGAGGGCCTTCTGGGCACGGACCGCGTGTTCGCCGGCGACCTCCAGCAGCTCCGGCCTCAGCACGGGCAGGCGGTGTCGGCGCGCAACATCCGCGCGCTGCTCGACGGCAGCCCGATCGTCGCCAGCCACCGCGGCCCGGAGGATCGGCGCGTGCAGGACGCGTACTCGCTGCGGTGCGCCCCGCAGGTCGCCGGCGCCGCCCGTGACACCGCGGCCCACGCAAGCAGCGTCGCCGACCGCGAACTCGCGGCCGCGATCGACAATCCCGTGATCACGCCCGACGGCCGCGTCGAGTCCAACGGCAACTTCCACGGCGCGCCGCTCGGCTACGTGCTCGACTTCTTGGCGATCGCTGCCGCCGACCTCGCGAGCATCTCCGAGCGCCGCACGGATCGGTTCCTGGACAAGAACCGCAACCACGGCCTGCCGCCGTTCCTGGCCGACGATCCCGGTGTCGACTCCGGTCTGATGATCGCCCAGTACACGCAGGCGGCGATCGTCTCCGAGCTCAAGCGCCTGGCCGTCCCCGCGAGCGTCGACAGCATCCCGAGCAGCGCGATGCAGGAGGACCACGTCTCGATGGGCTGGGCGGCGGCCCGCAAGCTGCGCCAGGCGCTGGACGGCCTGACCCGCGTGCTGGCGATCGAGATGCTGACCGCGGCCCGCGGTATCCATATGCGCGCGCCGCTGGAGCCGGCGCCGGCCACCGCCGCGGTGCTGGCGGCGTTCCCCGGCCCGGGCCCCGACCGCTTCCTCACGCCCGAGATCGATCAGGCCGTGGAGTTCGTGAAATCTGGCGGCGCCCAGCGCGCCGCCGAATCCGTCACTGGAGAGCTGGCATGAAGACGACCATTCGCGCTGCGAGGGGCAGCGAGCTGTCCTGCCTCGGCTGGCCGCAGGAGGCCGCGCTGCGGATGCTGCAGAACAATCTCGATCCCGAGGTCGCCGAGCACCCCGAGGAGCTCGTGGTCTACGGCGGCACGGGCAAGGCCGCGCGCGACTGGGCGTCATTCGACGCGATCGTCCGCACACTCAAGACGCTCAAGGACGACGAGACGCTGCTGGTGCAGTCCGGCCGGCCGGTCGGCGTGCTCACCACGCACGAGTGGGCGCCGCGGGTGCTGATCGCGAACTCCAACCTCGTCGGCGACTGGGCCAATTGGGACGAGTTCCGGCGCCTGGAGGCCGCCGGGCTGACCATGTACGGCCAGATGACGGCGGGCTCGTGGATCTACATCGGCACTCAGGGCATCCTCCAGGGCACGTACGAGACGTTCGCGGCGGTCGGCGAGAAGCGCTTCGGCGGGTCGCTCGCGGGCACGATCACGCTCACCGGCGGGCTCGGCGGGATGGGCGGCGCGCAGCCGCTGGCGGTCACCATGGCCGGCGGCGTCGCGATCTGCGTCGACGTCGACCCGTCGCGGATCGCGCGCCGGCTCGAAACCCGCTACCTCGACGTCGAGGCGAACGACATCGACCACGCGCTCGAGCTCGCGACGACGGCCAGCGGCCCATTGTCGATCGGTCTGCGCGGCAACTGCGCCGACGTCGTCCCGGAGCTGCTGCGCCGCGGCGCGCCGATCGACATCGTGACCGACCAGACCAGCGCCCACGACCCGTACGCCTATCTGCCGAGCGGGATCGACTTCGAGGACTGGGCCGACGCGCGCCAGCGCCCGGACTTCGTCGATCGCGCGCGCGAGTCGATGGCCCGCCACGTCGAGGCGATGGTCGGCTTCCAGGACGCCGGCGCCGAGGTGTTCGACTACGGCAACTCGATCCGCGCCGAGGCGAAGCTCGGCGGCTACGACCGCGCGTTCGACTTCCCGGGCTTCGTCCCGGCCTACATCCGGCCGCTGTTCTGCGAGGGCAAGGGCCCGTTCCGGTGGGCGGCGCTGTCGGGCGAGCCGAACGACATCGCGGTCACCGACCGTGCCGTGCTCGACCTGTTCCCGGAGCACGAGTCGCTGGCGCGCTGGATGAAGATGGCGGCCGAGAAGGTCGCCTTCCAGGGCCTCCCGGCCCGGATCTGCTGGCTCGGCGCGGGCGAGCGCCACCTGGCGGGCCTGCGGTTCAACGAGCTGGTGGCGAGCGGCGAGATCGCGGCCCCGATCGTGATCGGCCGCGACCACCTGGACTGCGGCTCCGTGGCGAGCCCGTACCGCGAGACCGAATCGATGCTCGACGGCAGCGACGCGATCGCCGACTGGCCGCTGCTGAACGCGATGGTCAACGTGGCCAGTGGCGCCTCGTGGGTGTCGATCCACCACGGCGGCGGCGTCGGCATCGGCCGCTCGATCCACGCCGGCCAGGTGAGCGTCGCCGACGGCACCGAACTCGCCGCCCAGAAGCTCGAGCGCGTGCTGAGCAACGACCCGGCGACCGGCGTGATCCGGCATGTGGACGCGGGCTACGAGCACGCCGAGGAGGTCGCGGCCGAGCGCGGCGTGCGCGTGCCGATGAACGAATGATCTACCGCGCGGACTACGCGTGGCTGGGCGGCGACACGGTCACCGCCGGCGTGCTGATCGAGGTCGAAGGCGAGCGGATCACGGGCGTCTCGCAAGGCGACGGCGGTGTGCGGTTGGCGGGCGTCACGCTGCCCGGGCTGGCCAACGCGCACTCGCACGCGTTCCAGCGCGCGCTGCGCGGCCGGACGCAGCGTGGCGGCGGCAGCTTCTGGACGTGGCGCGAGGACATGTACGCGCTGGCGGCGACGATGACGCCCGACCGCTGCTTCGAGCTCGCGCGCGGGACGTACGCGGAGATGCTGAAGGCCGGGATCACGTGCGTCGGCGAGTTCGACTATCTGCACTTCAGCGACGCGCTGATCGCGGCCGCGAACGAGACCGGCATTCGGCTCACGCTGCTGGATGCGTGCTACCTGAGCGGCGGGTTCGGCGTGGAGCCCAATGACGCGCAGCGGCGCTTCAGCGACGGCGACGCCGCTCGCTGGGCCGAGCGCGTGTCGGAGATCAAGGGCGCGAAGGTCGGCGCGGCGATCCACTCGGTGCGGGCGGTCCCGAAGGACCAGATCCCGACCGTGGTCGAGTTCGCGCGGAGCAAGCCGCTGCACTTCCACGTCTCCGAGCAGCGCGCCGAGAACGAGGCGTGTCTCGAGGCACACGGCTGCACGCCGGTTGAACTGCTCGCCGAGCTCGGCGCGCTCGGCCCGGACTCCACCGCCGTCCACGCGACCCACCTGACCGAGAGCGACGAGCGGCTGCTGCACGAGACCACGATCTGCATGTGCCCGACGACCGAGCGCGATCTGGCCGACGGGATCGGCCGGGCCGGTCCGAAGCTCAGCCTCGGCAGCGACAGCCACGCGGTGATCGATCTGTTCGAGGAGGCCCGTGCCGTCGAGCTCAACTTGCGGCTCGCGACCGAGCGGCGCGGTCATTTCAGCGCAGCGGCCCTGCTGCGCGGCGCCACGAACCACGCGAGCCTCGGATGGCCCGACGCCGGCCGGATCGAGCTCGGCGCGCTCGCCGACCTTGTCACGGTCGGACTCGACTCGCCACGCCTGGAGACGGCCGAGCCCGAGACGATGGTCGAATCGATCGTGTTCGCGGCCACCGCGGCCGACGTCCGCAGCGTGATCGTGGGAGGCAAGCCGTGCTGATCGACAACATCGGGACGCTGGTCACGAACGACCCAGAGCTGGGGACGATCGAACACGCGGCGATCGTGTTCGGCGACGGTGTCGTGCTGTGGGCCGGCCCGCGCGCCCAGATCCCGCAGGGCGCCGGCGAACAGCGCTTCGACGCGGGCGGCCGCGCCGTCATTCCCGGCTTCGTGGACTCCCACGGCCATCTCGTCTTCGCCGGTGACCGGGCGCACGAGTTCGCCGCGCGGATGGCCGGCGAGCCCTACGAGGCGGGCGGCATCCGGACGACGGTCGAGGCCACGCGCAACGCCACCGACGACCAGCTCGGCGCGAACGTGGACCGCCTGATCGCCGAGGCGCTGCGCTCAGGCACCACGACCGTCGAGACCAAGTCCGGCTACGGCCTGACCGTCCCCGACGAGTGCCGCAGCCTCACGATCGCGACGCCGCGCACCGAAGAACGAACCTTCCTGGGCGCACACGTGGTCCCGCCCGAGCACGACGCCGACGCCTACGTCGAGCTCGTGAAGGGCGAGATGCTCGACGCCTGCGCGCCGCACGCGCGCTGGATCGACGTGTTCTGCGAGCGCGGCGCGTTCGACGGCGACCAGACCCGGGAGATCCTTCGGGCAGGCATCTCCAAGGGCCTCACGCCGAGAGTCCACGCCAACCAACTCGGCCATGGCCCGGGCGTGCAGATCGCGGTCGAGCTCGAGGCCGCCTCCGCCGACCACGTCACGCACACGACCGACGATGACGTCGACGCGCTGGCCAACAGCGACACCGTCGCGACGCTGTTGCCCGGCGCCGAGTTCAGCACCCGGGCGCGGTACCCAGACGCGCGGCGGCTGATCGACGCCGGCGTCACCGTCGCGCTCGCCGCCGACTGCAACCCCGGGACGAGCTACACGACCAACATCCCGTTCTGCATCGCGCTCGCCGTCCGCGAGATGGGCATGACCCCGGACGAGGCGGTCGAGGCCGCGACGCGAGGCGGCGCGAAGGCGCTCCGGCGCACGGACATAGGCCACCTCGGCGCCGGCGCGCAGGCCGACGCCGTCCTGCTCGACGCGCCCACGCACATCCACCTCGCCTACCGCCCGGGTGTGCCGCTCATCGCGGCCGTCTGGCAGCGCGGGGACTTGATCTTCAGCCCGCCCCGGGACTAGGGTCACAGCACGGGCAGGCCGATGACATCTCTCGCCGGCCGCGCAGATGAGCGGCGCGTGATAGCGGATGCGGTACGCACCCTCCGCACGCCGCTGCTCGCCGTCCACGGCGAGCCCGGGATCGGCAAGACGCGGCTGCTGCAGGAGCTGACGGGGCTGGCGGGCGAGCACGGCCACCGCGTGCTCTCCGGGCGCGGTATGGACGCCTTCGGCGACGAGGAGCTGCGCCTTTTCGTCGAGCCGACGGTGGTCGTGCTCGACGACCTCCAGTGGGCGCCGCCGGACCGGATCGCCGAGCTGCTGCGCCGCCCGCCGCGTGGCTCGGTGCTCGTCGCGCTCGGTTTTCGCACGCTCCCGGCGTACTTCGACGCTCCGCTCGAGGCCGCGAGCCGCCACGGCGAGTTGATCGACCTCCCGCTCGGCCCGCTGGCGCGAAAGGAGGCCGAGGCGCTCACCGACGACCCCGAGCTCTACCGCCTCAGCGGCGGCAACCCGTTCTACCTGCTCGCGCTCGCGAGCGCGAGCACCAAGCCGATCGCGGCCGCGGTGGGGCAGGAGCTGGAGTCGCTCACCGAGCTGGCCCGCCGGCTGGCGTTCGGCGCCGCGGTGGCGGGCGACCCCGCGCCGTTCGACGTCGCGGTCGCGGCCGCCGATCTTACGGAGACCGCGGCGCTCGAGGCCCTCGACGAGGTCGTCGATTCCGGGCTCCTGCAGAAGGCCGGTCCGCGCCGCTACCGGTTCCGGCGACCGATCGTCCGCCGCGCCGTCTACGGCGCCGCCGGAGAGGGCTGGCGGCTGGCCGCCCACGAGCGTGCCGCCGCCGTGCTCACGGACAGCGCGGCCAAGGCGCGCCACCTCGAGCACTGCGCGAAGCCGGGCGACGAGCGGGCGGTCGCCACGCTCGTCGAAGCCGCCGCCGGCGCCCCGCCCGCGATCGCCGCCCGCTGGTACGCCGCCGCGCTGCGGCTCGAGCCGGCGGACCGGGTGGCGATCCTCGGCCCGCTGGCGCACGCGCTGGCCGCCACCGGCCATGACGCCCGCGCACTCGCGGTGCTGACCGAGGCGCTCACGCTCGACCCCGCGAACCCGGAGCTGGTTGCCGCCGCGGCCACGTGCGAGCACCTGCTCGGCCAGCACGCCACCGCGCGCGCCCGGCTCGACGACCTGCCGCCGCTCGAGCAGGCCATCGACGCGCTCTTCGACGCCGACTTCGAGACCCTCGCCGCTCGCGCCGCGAGCGCCGCCGACGCGGAGACCGACCCGGTGCGCGAGGCCGACGCGTGGGCGCTGGTCGCACTGGCACAGGTCTCGCACGGCGCCAGCGAGATCGCCAGGATCGCCCGCGCCGAGGCCGAAAAGAGCCCGCGCGCGGGCTTCTACCTCGGTCTCTCCGATCTGTTCGCCGAGCGCGACGAGGACGGCATCCGCCACCTGCGCCAGGTCCAGGGCCGCTATCGGCTGCCCGCACGCATCCTGGTCGCGCAGGCCCTCGAGCGCCGCGGACGCCTCGACGAAGCGGTGGCGACGGCGGAGGAGGCGCTCGCGGCCGCGCGCCGGACCGGCAACGACGCGCTGATCGCGTGGGCTCTGGCCGCCGAGGCGGAGGCGGCGGTCGCCACCGGCGATCGCGACCGAGCCCTGGCCTCCGGCGAGGAGGCCGCGGCGATCGTCGCCACGCTCGACCCGAGCATCATCACGGTCACCGCGCACGCGCTCCTGGCGCCGGTGTTCCTGAAGGCCGGGCACCCCGAGCGCTGCCTCGAGCACGCGCGGCTGGCCGGCACGCGGCTCGAGCCGAGCCGGCGCGCGAGCATCGCGGCCGCGGTCGCGCGCGCGGAGCTTTCGCTCGGACGACCGAAGGAAGCGGCGAAGGCGCTCGAGGCGGCGCAGGCGGCACTGAGTGGGATCCCGCTCCGCATCCCAGAGGCGAACGTGCTGATCGCCCGCGCGCTGGTCGCGATCGAGGACGATCCGTCCGCCGCGGTCGATCTCGCCCAGCGCGCGGTCGAGCGCGCGGCGTACGCACCCCTGATCTCGGCCGAGGCGCGGCTGGTCCACGGCCGTGCGCTCGCGCGCGCGAACCGGCGCGCGGAGGCGATCGAGGCCCTGACTGACGCGCGCACGGAGCTCGGCGTGGTCGGTGCCCACCGGCTCCGCGACGAGGCCGCGCAGGAGCTGCGCCGCCTCGGCCGCACCGTCGCGGGCCGCCAGCGCCGCGCCGGCGGCGGCACCGGGGTCGACACGCTGTCCGGCCGCGAGCGCGAGATCGCGGACCTCGTCGCGCTCGGCCACAGCAACCGCCAGATCGCCGCCGAGATCTTCCTGTCGGAGAAGACCGTCGAGGGTCACCTCACGAAGGTCTTCGCGAAGCTCGGCGTGTCCTCCCGCGCGGCAGTGGCTGCCGCGATCGCTAGGAATGCGCCAGCGCCGGCACCCTGATCCGCAGATGGTGGCGTGACAGCGCGAGCGCGCCGACCGAGAGCGCGACCATTGCCGCGCCGAGGTACATGGGTGAGGCGGCCGACACGTGCTCGGCGAGCTTGCCGGCCAGGAACGGCGCGATCGCGCCGCCCGTGAAGCGGACGAAGCTGTAGGCCGAGGAGGCAATCGGGCGCTCGACCACGGCGGCGCGCATCACGGCCTCGGTCAACACGGTGTTGACGATCCCGAGCAGCGCGCCCGAGACCACGATGACCACGATCAGCCCGGCCTGCGACGCGTGGAACACGCCGCCCAGGAACAGGTCGACCGCGACCAGCGCGAGCGTCACGCCGAGCACGGCCACCAGCCCGTACCGCCGCTCCAGCCGCTGTGCGCCGAACACCGACGTCAGCGCCACCAGCAGGCCCCAGCCGAAGTAGATGAGCCCGAGTTGGTGCGCCGTCATCCCCAACAGCAGCGGCGTGTAGGCCAAGATCGTGAAGAAGCCGAAGTTGTAGAGCACGGCCACGATCGCCATCGAGCGCAGCCCGCCGTGCGAGAGCGCGCGCAGCGGGTCGGCGATCGAGACGCGGTGCGCGGGCTTGGCCACCGGCCCCAGCAGCGTCGCGATCAGGATGAACCCGATCGCCATCAGCACCGCGGTGCCGAAGAACGGGCCGCGCCACGAGATGTCGCCGAGCACGCCGCCGAGCAGCGGCCCGGACGCGATCCCGAGCCCGAGCGCGGCCTCGTACAGGATGATCGCGCTCGTCAGCCCGCCGGTCGCGGCGCCGACGATCACCGACAGCGCAGTGGCGATGAACAGCGCGTTGCCGAACCCCCACCCGAGCCGGAAGCCGGCGATCTGGAAGACGGTGTCGGACGCGCCCGCGAGTGCCGAGAACACGACGACCAGCGCAAGCCCGAACAGCAGCGTGCGGCGCGGGCCGATCCGGCTCGCGAACCAGCCGGTGACGAGCATCGAGAGCCCGGTCATCGCGAAGTAGCTCGTGAACAGCAGTGACACCTGGCTCGGCGTGGCGTCGAGGTCGTGGGCGAGCACGGGGAGGATGGGATCGACGAGGCCGATGCCCATGAAGGCGACGACGCAGGCGAAGGCGACGGCCCACACCGAGCGCGGTTGGTCGAGGAAGCGGTGAGTCATGTGGCGATCAATCTGTCGAGGGCGGGGAGAGCGGCGGCGAGCGCCGCGCGAGCGTCGTCGTCGAGAAGATCGAGCCGGGCCTGCAAGGCCTCGGCGCGTTCGGCGCGCACGGCGGCGAGCTGGTCGCGGCCGCCGGCGGTCAGCTCGACCCGAACCGCGCGTGCGTCGGCGGGGTCGGCGGTCTTGCGAACGAGGCCGTCGGCCTCGAGCCGGCCGATCAGCCCGGTCATCGTCGGCTGGGCGACGCGCTCGGCGGCGGCCAGGTCGGTGACCCGCTGCGGTCCGCCGGCATCGAGCCGGGCGAGGACCAGCAGCGAGCCGACGCTGCGGCCGCGGTGCGCCTGTGCGCGCAGCAGCTGCGTGAGTTGCGCCAGACGACGCTCGAGCTGGACGGCGAGATCTTCGATAGCCACACTATATAGCATGGCTATGCAACTGACGGAAGCGGACCGCGGCGTCCCGCTTCGGTCAACGTTCCTTGACAGCTATTGCGCTTCTGACACGGTGCGGGTTAGCGTGCTCACGAGGTCCCCCGCTCGCAAGCGATCACCCTCCACGGGCGGGTTCCACGGCGATCGCACGGAAGACTGATCGTCACTGCGCCGGGGAGGCTCCCCTCGCCTTCCCGGCGCTCAGGAGCGTCGTCGCGGTACGCGTGTAGATCTCCACGGCGCGCAGCAGCCGCGTAATCTCGACATGCTCGTCGGCCTGGTGCGCGACCTCGAGCGCACCCGGGCCGTACGCGTAGGCCGGGATTCCTCGCTGCGCGTACCAACGCGTCTCCAGCAGCCCGGGGCACATCTCGAAGCGCGGCCGTTCGCCCTCGATGTCGGCGACCGCGTCCGCCAGGGCGGTCGCCACCGGGCCGTCGTCCGGGCTAGCAGCGGACGGCGCCTCCTGGAAGATCTCGACGTCCGCGCCCTCCAGCAGCTCGAGCAGACGCCGCTTCTCCTCCTCGACCGACTCGTCGGGGTTCGGGCGGCGGTCGAGCGTCATCGTGCACGTATCGGGCACGACGTTGAAGTTCGCGCCGCTCTCGATCGTCCCGCCGATGAGCAGGATCGAATCGATCTCGTCGCGCCGCCGCTGGAGCCGGTTGACGAGCTCGACCATCCGCTCGAACGCGTTCACGCCCGTGTGCGCGAGCCCGACGTGCGCGGCCTTCCCGCGGGTCGTCACGCGCATCGAGAGCGCGCCCCGGTTGGCGTTCCACACGACGCCGCTGGTCGGCTCGGTCGTCAGCATCCCGATGCCGTCGAGGTCGTTCAGGAGGCGCGATCCGCGTGCCCCGCCGGTCTCCTCGTCGGGCACGAGGTGCAGGACCACGCGCCCGGGCGCGTCCCGAAGCGCGACCATCGCGTGGATCATCGCCGCGAGGCCGCCCTTCATGTCCGCGGTGCCGCGGCCGTACAGCCGATCGCCTTCGATGTACGGCTCGAACTGCGAGCGGTCCTGGGCCGGGACGACGTCGTAGTGGCCGTGGAAGTACAGCGGCCGGTCGCCCTCGCCGACGCTGGCCTCGAGGATCAGATCGGTGAGGCGGCGCGGCCTGAGGCCGAGCGTTTCCAGCTCGGCCTCCAGCAGCGCGACGCACTCGGCGTAGCGATTCCCCGGCGGGTTCTCGGAATCGATCGCGACGAGCCGCTGGGTCAGCTCGACGACGGGATGCACTACGTGGGCACCGTGACCGCGTCGCCCGACGGCGCCTCGCTGCGCTCGTACGGCCGGCCGAGCAGCATGTACGCGAGCCCGACGCCGACCACGATCGCGCAGCCGATCACGACGATCCACTTGTCGCTCCACGCGACGTCGTCACCGCCGCGCGGCCACGCGAGGTTCAGCGCGCCGCGCGACGCCGTAGACCAGCGCCGCGATGTTCACCGCCCAGCCCATAGCGGCCGAGCGTGAACTTGCCCCGAGGGAATCCACCCGCGGCTGCGGGCGATCAGCGCCGCCAGCACGACCATCTGGAACGCGATGTAGATGCCGCACGACGGCGAACGAGATCACGCGCAGCAGCGCGCTCTCGGAGATGATCTCGGCGATCGCCACGACCGCGGCGGGCACGACCGCGGCGACCGTCAGCGCGATCGGCGGCACGTGGCGGGTGGGCGAGAAGCGCGACAGCGCGTCGGACGCGAACACCATCTCGGTCGCGCGCGTAGGAGTACATCAACCGGCTCGCCGCAGCCTGCAGGCTCAGCACGCAGGAGATGAACGAGATCAGCACGACGATCGTGACGATCTTCGACCCGACCGAGCCGAACACGTCGCTGAACACGCTGCCGACCGGGTCGGCGTTCTCGCCGCTGAGGATCGCGTTGAAGTCGGGCTGGGCGAGGATCAGCGCCGCGGTGATGAACAGTCGCCGCCGCGCCGCCGACGTAGATCGTGCGCCGCATCGCCTTCGGGATCGTCCGGCCCGGGTCCGGGACCTCCTCGGCCACGTCGCCGCAGGCCTCGAAGCCGTAGA
Source organism: uncultured Solirubrobacteraceae bacterium (assembly GCA_963768375.1). Lineage (GTDB taxonomy): Bacteria > Actinomycetota > Thermoleophilia > Solirubrobacterales > Solirubrobacteraceae > Solirubrobacter. The sequence continues at coordinate 260,927 of CAVYHO010000009.1, read as the reverse complement.
ACAGGTAGAGGCCGAGCAGGCTGGCGGCCAGGAATGCGCCGAGGTAGCTGCCGTCGCCCTCGGTCCCGAGCGTGTCGAAGAACACGCCGAAGTCGTGGTGGCGCTCGAACAGCAGCAGCCACGCGCCGACGAACACCGCGCCGATCAGCTCCGCGACGAAGCCCGCCATCGCCACCCGCCCGAGCGTCCTGGTGCCGTGAGGTTGATCGCCAGGCACGCGAGCATCAGCCCGAACGCGATCAGCACGGTCACGAACCGCGACGGCGTGAAGCCGAACAGCGAGCCGACGAAGATCACGGCGCCCGTCGACACGCTGGCGATCGTCGCGATCAGCGCCCAGCCGTAGATCCAGCCGGTGATCCACGCCCAGCGGCGGCCGATCAGCCGCCGCGCCCACGGGTAGATCCCGCCCGCGACCGGGAACTGGGCCACGATCTCGGCGAACACCAGCGCGACCAGCAACTGGCCGAGCCCGGCGATCACGATGCTCCAGATCATCGGCGGACCGCCGGCCACGAAGCCGAGCGCGAACACCGAGTAGATGCCGACGACGGGGGAGAGGTACGTGAAGCCGAGCGCGAAGTTCTCCCACAACCCCATCCGGCGCTCGAAATGGCTCTCGTAGCCCAGTTCGGCGAGGCGACTGGCGTCGTCCGAGTCGGTGTGCGGCATCGTCTTGGTCACTGCGCCCTCCTCTTTGGTACGCCGGCCAGACCGTTTGTGGCGGTAAACCTATTCCACGCGGATGAGCGAACTCATCTCGTCTCGCGTGATCGATGAGACCGGCGTGAGCGCCGAGTGAGATGCGATACGTTGCCTCGTAATAACGGGCGCGCTGGGTACGTCGCGCCCTGCATCTCATTCCCTCGGGAGGGGAAACATGACACGACGGAGGAAGGTCCTCACGCTCGCGTGTGCGTTCGCGCTAGCCATGTCCGGAGGCGTGGCGCAGGCGCACGATCCGGAGGAGATGGGCGGCACGCCGCTCACGAACCCGTTCGGCCACAAGTTCTGGTTCTTCGCCAATTACCAGACGGCGCCGAACCCGACGAACCCCGCCAACACGCACGTCACCAGCTCCGACATCGCGTTCTGGGGCGACCTGGCGTACGTGGGCGACTACGGCGGGTTCCGCATCTTCGACATCTCGCAGCCGACGCCGAAGCTCGTCTCGGACACGCGCTGCTACGGGCCGCAGGGCGACCCGTCGGTGTTCGACCGCAACGGCGATCGCCGCGCGGACACGCTCGTGTTGTCGGTCGACAGCGTGCTGGCCGGCCCGGAATGCGGCGCCGCCCCGGTGAGCAAGAGCGCGACCACCGGCCGCTATCCGGACGGTGCCTGGGAAGGCATCCGGATCTTCGACATCTCGAACGCCAGGGCGCCGAAGCAGATCGCGACCGTCTATCAGGACTGCGGCTCGCACACCAACACGCTGCTGCCCGCACCGGGCAAGCACGCGAAGTCGATGTACGTGCTCAACTCGAGCTACCCGCTCGGCGAGGGGCCGACGTGCGGTCCGCTCGGAGCGCAGCAGGGCCGCAAGGTCAATCACGGTGTCGTCCAGGTCGTCGAGATCCCATTCGGAAACCCGACCGCGGCGCGTGAACTCACGGAGCTGCCGATCGTGTATCCGGGTGACGCGGACGGGACGTACAAGCCGGTCAGCGAGCACGGCATCGTCGCGCCGCTGGACGACTTCCTCGGCTGCCACGACCTGAGCTCGTTCCCGGCGCTCGGCATCGTCGGCGCCGCGTGTGGCGAGCAGGCCCAGGTGTGGAACATCGACCGGCGCACCGGGCTTCCGGACACCGCGAACCCGCGCTGGGCCTACGACCAGCCGAACGTGGACTTCTGGCACTCGGCGACGTTCAGCTGGGACGGCAAGGTGGCGAACTTCATCGACGAGTCGTTCGGTGACGGCTGCCCGCCGACCACGATCAAGACCGGCGGCGTGGGCCCGAAGAAGGAATGGGAGACCGGGAACATGTTCTTCTTCGAGACCCGCAGCGGCGACCTGCTGTCCGAATTCCGCAACCCGCGGCCGACGAACGACACCACGAGCCCGACGACCGGCAAGTACTGCTCGTCGCACCTCGGCATCCCGGTGCCGGCGCGCGACCGCTACCTGCTCGTCAACGCGTACTACCGCGGCGGCTCGTCGGTGATCGACTTCAGCGACCCGACAGAGCCGAAGGAGATCGCGTTCGCCGACATGGACGGCACCAACACGTGGTCGGCGTACACCTACCCGCGCCGCTCGGGCACGCAGAGCATCATCCCCGTGTATTCGAACGACGGCTTGAGCCGCAACTACGGCACCGCGGAGGCGCCGCGCTATCCGGAGACGGCGTACGGCTTCCAGCGCTTCCGGGCGCAGGTGGGCTGGACGAAGCTGATCGGCCTCGATCGGCTCAACCCGCAGCTGCAGGAGCAGGTGATCCCGACGCACCTCGGCCCGAAGAAGCCGCGCGACGGGAAGCCGTGGAAGCACGACAAGGGACGCGACGCGCCGCCGGACGCGCGCAACCACTCGCCGCGCCCGTTCGACAAGTAGGCGCCGCTATGGCCAACCCCACCGCCGGGACGGGCGATCGCCCCCGCCCCGGTGGCGGGGGGCCATCACTGTGAGCGAGCCGCATGGCACCTAGCTTGCGTGCCATGCGTGCTCTCCTCATTCCTGCCGCCCTCGGCACCGTCGCACTGGCCGGCTGCGGCCTCGGCGACGATGGCCCGCGCACGACGCAGTCGCGTGACGTCGCCGGCTTCACCCGAATCGACAACCGCGGGTCGGTCGACGTCCGGCTGCGTGTCGGCGGGCCGCAGCGGGTGCGGGTGACCGCGGGCGAGAAGGTGATCGACGACGTGCACACCGACGTGCGAGACGGCACGCTGCGGGTGACGTTCGATCACGACGGATTCGGCGGCGACAACGTGGTCGTCGAGGCCTCCGTGCCGAGCTTGGAAGGCGTTGACGCGTCCGGCTCGGGCAACATCGACGCCGAGGGGATCGAGGCGGACGCGTTCGAGGTCCTTGCGGACGGCTCCGGCGACGTCGAGCTCGGCGGCACGACCGGACGGCTGGTCGTCGACATCGACGGCTCGGGCAACGCCGACCTGGCCGCGTTGGCCGCGCGCGAGGCGCGCGTGAGCGTGGGAGGGTCGGGCGACGCGGAGGTGCGTGCCGCCGAGAAACTCGCGGTCAGCGTCGACGGCTCAGGCGGCGTGCGCTACCACGGCGATCCCGCACTGAGCCAGAACGTCGACGGCTCCGGTGACGTCAGCCAAGTGAGCTAGGACTGCGCGATCACGAGCACGACGGTGACGAGCGCGAGCGCGACACCGCCGACCGTGAAGACCGCGACAGTGCGGAAGCGCAGCGGCACGTGCCCGCCGGTTCGCATCGCGTGCTCGAGGGCTCGCTGGCGTTGCGCCCCTGCGACCAGCAGTCCGATCGCCAGCGTCGCGTAGCCGCAGCCGAGCACGATGTACGGCCATGCCGCGACCTCGAGCAGTTCCGGCGCGAAGCGGCCGACGGCCAGCGCGCCGGCGCTGGCGCCGAGCGCCGTGCGCCACCACGCCAGCCAGGTCCGCTCGGCGGCCATCGACGTGCGGCGCGCCTGATCGAGGTCGGGCGGCACCGCGGGCTGAGCGTCCGTGTCCACCGCGTGGACACTATTCGTCAGCGGGCGGCCGGGCTGGAGCTCGTCTTGATCCGCTCCTCCGTGCCGGCGAGCACGCCGCGCGCCCACCGCTCACTGAATCCGGCGACGATCGCGAGCGCGATGTAGAAGTGCGTCCCGGCGGCCGCGTCCGGCACCTTCAGCGGAACCAGGCCGCTCTGCAGCAGCACGTACACGACGGTCCCCGACAGCGCGCCCAGCAGCGGCCGCAGCGCGCCGGCGGCGACGAGCGGCCCGAGGCCTGACTCGGCGTTCGCGAACAGCGTGTGAAGGCGCAGGTTGCCCGACGTCATTCCGAACAGGACGCTCATCACGGCGCCGGCGCCGCCCGCGACCAGCGTGGCCACGAACAGCGGTGCCTGGTCGGAGATGTCGGGGAGCGTGGCGAGGCCGAGCGACAGCAGGACGCCGATCGCGGCCATCACCGTCAGTCCGCCGCCCATGCCGGCCAGGTAGCGCAGCTGCGCGCGGCGCTGGGCGGCGCGCTTGAAGTAGGCCTCGGCGCGGTTGCACGCGGTCTCGAGGTAGCTGATCCGCGCGCACTCGACCTGCTCGTCGCCCTCGCGCGCGGCGGCGCGGTCGAGTTCGATGAACAACCCGGCGATAACGCCGTAGATCATGTGCAGGCAGAGCGCCCGGTCGCGCCCACTGACGAACGTGAGGTGCACCTGGCGGTAGAGCGAGTACGCGCGAAACAGCAGTTCCTCGACGTTCTGCTCGAGTTGCACGTCAGGCGCGCAGACGACCTCGAGCCGCTCGCGGCGGGAGTCGTTCGAGTCGCGCACGAGCGCGACGGCCACGTCGACCGCGCTGCCGTAGTAGCGCTCGAGCACCTCGTGCTGGGTCTCGTACGCGCGCAGCTTGAGCGTCAAGCGGCCGCTGCCGACGCCGAGCGCGTCGGCGAGCGTTTCGGTGCGAACGGGGGGCGGGGAGATCGTCGCCTCGAAGGACGGGGCGGAAACCTGCTGCAAACGGCGGGACATCGGGGACGAGCTTCCCGCGGCGGCGCGGTCGGCGCCATCACCCTCCGGGGAGAACTGACTCACCCCGACGTGTCACATCGCCGGGCGCCAAACCGTCGTAGCGGTGATGACACACGTACCTCCCACATCGCACCCCACGTTCGGCGAGATGCTCGAGGAAGTGCTCGACCTCAGCATCGGCTTCATCGTGGTCGCCCTTCCGCTGCTGTTGCTCTCCCTGCCCGGAATTGTCCTGTTCGTCGTCTTGCCGGCGATCCTGCTGCTCGCGGTGATCGTGCCGCTGGCGGCGATCGGCGCAGTCATCGGCGGGCCGCCGTACCTGCTCGCACGCTGGCTGCGGCGGCGCCGAGGCGGCGCCGCCTCCAGTGCGGGCGCTCGGCCTCAGGCGGTGCCCCACGGGTTGTCGATGACGAAGCGCCACGTCCCGTCGGTCTGACGGCGAAGGACGTTGGCGTTCTGGGCGGCGAGTCGCACCGGCTCGCCGTCCGGGCCCGTGCCCAGTTGACTTACCATCCGGGCGTGGCATCCCACCCTCGCAGCGCACTCGTGTTGGCCACGGCCGCCGTCTTGTGGGCGGCCGGCTTCACGTATTGGGCGCTGACGGGGTCCGCGTACTCGGATGGGCAGACGATCCTCGAGGCCAATCCGGAGCCGGTCGTGCGGGTCGCGATCGTCTTCCCGCTCGCCGCGTCCGCTCTCGTCTGGGTGCTGCTCGGCGCGGCGTGCCGGACCAATCGTCAGTGGGTGCGGATCTGCGGGATCGTGGCGGCGTCGCTGCTCGTGATGTTCGCGATGCTCACCGGGTTCACGATCGGCATGTTCGTGCTGCCCGGGGCGGTGGCGCTCGTCTTGGCGGCCGTGTACACGCCGGTCAGCCTGCGCTAGGAGCGCGTGGGATGCTGGACGCGTGGCGATCGAGCCCGCCGTCCACGAGTTGCTGGAGCGCGAGCTCGAGCTCGAGCTGGTGGCCGCGCTGGTCGAGGCCGCGGGCCGCGGGCGCGGCGGGCTCGTGCTGTTCGAAGGCTCGCCGGGAGTCGGCAAGACGGCGCTGATCGAGCGCGCGACCGCGATCGCGCGTGAGCAAGGGGCCTCGGTGCTGCGGGCGCGCGGGCACGAGCTGGAGCGCGCCTTCGGGTGGGGCGTGGCGCGCTCGCTGCTCGAGCTCCCGCTCGCGCGCGACCCGGAACGCGACGACCTGCTCGCGGGACCGGCCGCGCCGGCGCGCGCGATTCTCGACGCGGGCGCCGAGGCGCCCGCGTCTGAGCCCGGGTTCGCGATCCTGCATGCGCTGTACTGGCTCGTTGCGCGGCTCGCCGAGCGTGGGCCGCTGCTGGTCGCGGTCGACGACGCGCAGTGGGCCGACGAGCCGTCGCTGCGTTTCCTGCTCTACCTCGCCGGCCGCTTGAGCGAGCACCCGATCGCGGTCATCGTCGGTGCCCGTGCCGCCGCGGATGAGTTGATCACGCGGTTGGGGGCCGATCCGGACGCGCAGGTGAGGAGCCTGCCGTCGCTCGGAGCTCCGGCGGTCGCCGCGCTGGTGCGCGAGCGCCTCGGAGAGGCCGACGACGAGCTCTGCGAGCGCTGCTTCGCGCTGACCGCCGGCAACCCGCTCGAGGTGCGAGCGCTGCTCGCGGCGATGGAGCGTCAGCCGCGCCCCGCGCTCGCCGCCGCGGCCGAGCAGGCGGCCGACTCGCTGGCGAGCTCGGTGCGGCGCCGGCTCGCGGCGCTCTCGCCCAACGCGCAGGCGCTGGCGCGCGCGGTGGCCGTGTTCGAGGACGACGCGCCCCTCCACCTCGCGGCGGTGCTGACCGGCTTGCCGGCCGCGGCGGCGGTGGTCGCCGCGGGCGAACTCGCGAACGCCGACGTGTTGCGGGAGGGCGATCCGCTCGGGTTCACTCATCCACTCTTGCGTGCCGCGGTCTACAGCGGGTTGCCGCTCGGCGAGCGCGCGCGGACCCACCGGCTGGCGGCGCGCGTGCTGATCGACGCCGGCGCGTCAGGCGAGCGGGTGAGCGCGCATCTGCTGGAGTCCGGCCCGGCGGGTGACGATGCCGCCGTCGGTCTCCTGCGCGCGACCGCACAGCGCGCGCTCGCCCAGGGTGTGCCCGCCTCCGCCGTGCGCTACCTCGAGCGGGCGCTGCGCGAGCCGCCCGCCGATGCGGAACGCCCGGCCGTGCTTGCCGAGCTCGGCCGGGCGGAGGCGGCCGCCGGCCTCCCCGACGCCGTTGCGCACCTGGAGGCGGCGATCGGCCTCGCCGGCGGACCGCGCCAGCGCGCCGCGCTGCGGTTGGTGTTGGGCCGCGTGCTGCAGGACGGCGGAAGCCTCGGTGACGCATGTGTCGCATTCGCGCATGGCCGTGACGAGCTGGGCGAGACAGACAGCGAGCTCGCCGTCGAGCTGGAGGCCGGCTATCTGACCGCCGCGATGCAGGACCCGAGGCGCGCGTCCGAGGCCCATCGCGAGGCGGACTTCATCGTCAGAGCCGCCCGACCCACCAACCGCGCGGAGCGCGAGCTGGCCAGCAAGGCGATGAACATGCGGCTGTGGGCGGCGGCGCCCCGGGACGAGCTGCTCGCGATCGCGCGCCGGCTGTTCGGCGACGGCGAACTCGCGCGCCAGGACGGCGCCGAGTCGCGGGCGTACGTGCACGTGGTCGGGTGCCTCAGCCTGTGCGACGACTACGCGGCCGCGGACACGGCGATCGAGCTGATGTTCGCCGACGCGCGGCGGCGCGGCTCGGCGTCGATGTTCGCGGCGGCCTCTCAGCTGCGCGCGCGGCAGCGGCTCTGGACGGGTCCGATCGCCGATGCCGTGCTCGACGGGCGCGCTGCGTTCGACATGCGGCGCGGCGCGTCGCAGATGTACCAGCACGCGGCCGCGTTCTGCCTCGTCAGCGGCCTGCTCGAGCAGGACGCTCCTGAGGCCGCCGAGGAGGTCCTGCGAGCGGGCTCCGGGCCGCCGGCGGCGGTGGGGTTCTACGCCGCCTGGCAACAGCAGGCGACCGGGCGGCTCGCGGCCCACCGGGGCGAGAACGAGCAGGCGCTGAAAGCGTTCCTGACCACCGGACGCCGCTTGAGCGAGTTGCTGGCCATCAACCCGACGGTGCTGCCCTGGCGCTCAGAGGCCGGTCTGGCGGCCCAACGGCTCGGTCGCCACGATGAGGCGCGTGAACTGGTCGCCGAGGAGCTGGCGCTGGCCGAACGCTTCGGTGCCCCGCGACCGATCGGCGTGGCGCTCCGCGCCGCCGGGCTGGTCGAGCGCGGCGACGCGGCAGTCGAGCGCCTCGTCGCGGCGGCAGCGCTGCTGGCCGGCTGCGGAGCACGCGTCGAGCATGCGCGAGCGCTGGTGGATCTCGGCGCGGCGATCCGCCGCGCCGGGCGTCCGGTCGACGCGCGCGGCACGCTGCGCGAAGCACTTGCGCTCGCCGAGGCCACCGGCGCCGGCGCACTCGCCCGCCGTGCCCGCGAGGAGCTCGGGCTCGCCGGGGGGCGCGCGCCGGCTCCGACCGAAGGCGGCAGCGGCCTGACCCCGAGCGAGGACCGCGTCGCCCAGCTCGCGGCCGCCGGCCACAGCAATCGCGAGATCGCCGACGCCCTGTTCGTCACCGTCAAGAACGTCGAGTGGCACCTGGGCAACGTCTACCGCAAGCTCGACATCCGCGGCCGCGGGCAGCTCGCCGCCGCGCTCGAACCCCGGGGGTGAACCCCGGGGGTCGCCCTAGTGACCCTGCCGGCCCGGTCCCGGACGCTGTTCCGCGACACCCAACCAGCGAGGTACTCCATGTCCCTGACCATCCGGCGCGACCGGCGCGTCCTGATCGCCGAGCGCGACGGCACGCCGATCGCCGGCATCTCACTCACCAGCGGCGCGCTGACCGGCGCGCCCAGCGCCGTCCACGCGCTCCGCCACCGCCGCTGGCAGCTGTTCCGCCACCGCGGCTGACCCCCCACCAAATCCTCCCCAAGGAACCAACATGAACCATTTCCTCCCCCGCCGCCTGCTCGCGGTGGTCTTCACGGCGCTACTCGGCGTCGTGGCCCTCGGCTCGATCGCCGGGTCGGCGTCGGCCGCCACGTACGGGCGCATTCTCGAGTTCGACTCGAACTCCACCATGACGATCGTCGATGACGAGGATTGGCCGTGGTCGGACGAGGTCGAGACCTTCAACCTCGCCGGCGAGCCGCAGCAGTTCGTGTCGGCCGTGAATCCCGTCGCCACCTACTCGTTCACGCGCTGCGCCGGCGACGAGGTCAAGGTGAAGGTCAGCATGCGCAGCGAGCTCGTCTGGACCGACTGGGTGAAGCTGACGACGAAGGCCGTGCTCTACGAGGGCGACGACTGCTCGACGGCTGTCCGCAAGGGCGAGACCGATTCGACGACGACCTACATCGGGCCGGGCGGCCGGGCCACCACGATCCCGATGAACGTGCGCAACGAGAAGGACGGCAGCGACCACGCGTCCGTCCTGCTCAGCCTCACGAACTACGCGACCGTGCGCTAGGTGCCGGCGATGACGAGCGCTCACGCCCGCGGGCCGGTCGACGTCCCGCTCCTCGACGAGACGATCGGCGCGAACCTGCGCCGGACCGTCGAGCGCTTCGGCGAGCGTGAGGCGCTCGTCGTCCGCCATCAGCACTACCGCGCGACCTACGCCGAGCTCTGGCAGCAGGTCGACCATGCCGCGCGCGCCTTCATGGCGCGCGGCGTGCGGAAGGGCGACCGCGTCGGCATCTGGGCGCCCAACCGCCACGAGTGGGTCGTGACCCAGTTCGCCACTGCGCGGATCGGCGCGATCCTGGTCACCGTCAACCCCGCGTACAAGGCCGCCGAGCTGGCCTACGCGCTGGCCAAGGCCGGCGTCAGCCTGCTCGTGATGGCGCGCGGCTTCCGGGACACCGACTACGTCGGGATGCTCGCCGGCATCGACACCGACGTGCGCGATCGGATCGTGCTCGAAGACGACTGGGACGCGTTCCTGGCCGAGGGGCGCGGCGTCTCGGACGGCGAGCTCGCCGCCCGCGAGGCCGCGCTCGACCCGCGCGACCCGATCAACATCCAGTTCACGTCGGGCACGACCGGCTTTCCCAAGGGCGCGACGCTGTCGCACCGCAACATCCTCAACAACGCGTACTTCACGGCGCGCGCGCTGCGCTACGACCAGCACGACCGCGCATGCGTCCCGGTGCCGCTCTACCACACGTTCGGCATGGTGCTCGGCAGCCTCGGCTGCGCCACGCACGGCACGTGCCTCGTGCTCCCGGGCGAGTCATTCGACGCCGCGGCCGTGCTCGAGACCGTCGCCGCGGAGCGCTGTACGTCGCTCTATAGCGTGCCGACGATGTTCATCGCGGCGCTCGAGCAGCCGGACTTCGAGCGCTTCGACCTCTCGAGCCTGCGGACCGGGATGATGGGCGGCGCGCCGTGCCCGGTCGAGGTGATGCGCGAAGTGCGCTCGCGGATGCACATGGAGGAGGTGACGATCATCTGCGGCATGACCGAGACCTCGCCGGTCTCGACCCAGACGGCGCTGGACGATCCGGTCTCCAAGCGCGTCGGGACCGTGGGCCGCGTGCACCCGCACGTCGAAGTCAAGATCGTCGATCCGGAGACCGGCGCCACCGTCGCGCGTGGCGAGCCCGGCGAGCAGTGCACGCGCGGTTACAGCGTCATGCTCGGATACTGGGGCGACGAGGCCGCGACCGCCGCCGCGATCGACGAAGACGGCTGGATGCACAGCGGTGACCTCGCGGTGATGGACGAGGAGGGCTACGTGCGGATCGTCGGCCGGATCAAGGACATGATCATTCGCGGCGGCGAGAACATCTACCCCCGCGAGGTGGAGGAGTTCCTGCACACGCTACCCGCGGTCAGTGCCGCGGAGGTGATCGGCGTGCCAAGCGAGCGCTACGGCGAGGAGGTGATGGCGTGGGTCCGGCTGCGCGATGGCGCGATTGCCACCGCCGAGGACCTCGCGGCGGCGTGTCGCGGCCGGATCGCGACGTACAAGATCCCGCGGCACTGGAAGCTCGTCGACGCCTTCCCGATGACGATCACCGGCAAGGTCCAGAAGTACCGGATGCGCGAGATCGCCGTCGCCGAAGGGCTGTAAGTGGAGCTCTGCAGCGTGTGCGAAGGCGCCGTCGAAGGGCCGCGCCTGAGCGATCCCGTGTGTCATCCGGCGTGCCTCGCGAGCCGCCTGCCCGGCGACGCGATCCTCGCGCTGATCGGCGCGGCGCTGCTCGTGCTCGCGCCGCCGATCGTCGTCTGGGCCAGTTAGACGGAGCCGGCGAGCATCGTCACGACGGCGTTCGCCAGACCCCGGTCGCCTTCGATCTCGATCTCGGCGGCCTGAGGGTCGATCCTGCCGCTCGCAACTCTGAGGAAGAGGCGCGGGTCCAGGGTCACGACGGCGTCGGGCGTCGGGGCGGCTCCCGCCCTGACGTCCGTGCCGTTGAGGCTGAACATCTCGTCGCCGATGCGCAGTTCGCACGTGCGCCCCGGCTCGAGCCCCGGATGCCGGCCGACGGCGCTCTGGATGATCCAGGCGGGCCGAACGGCGTCATCGGTGTGCGGGGCCGGGCCGTAGCGCTGGCCCCAGGCGCGCAGTTCGGTGAGCACGGGCGCGAGCGCCCGGCCCGACTCCGTCAGCGTGTAGACGGCGACCGGCGTGGGGCGGGGGAGGGTGCGCTTCTCGATGACGCCGTGCTCCTGCAGGCCCGCCAGGCGCGTGGTGAGGACGTTGGTGCCGATTCCTGGCAGCCCGTCCGCCAGGTCGGTGAACCGCTTCGGGCCGAGCATCAGCTCGCGCACGATCAGCGGCGTCCAGCGCTCGCCGACGACGTCGAGCGCGATCGCGGCAGGACAGCGTTGCCCATAGCGCTTCACGCCCTTCACGACCGCAATGTCGGCGTCCTGCGCGAGCTGCTGGTCGCGCCGATCCGACGCGCCACGATTCCGCTGGCGAGCATCGCCGCCGTCCTCACCGTCGCCGCCGGCCAGATCACGCTCGTCGTCGTGCTGTCCGTCATCCGTGGTGCGGAATTCCATCTTGCCGTGGGGCCGACGCTCGCCGCGCTCGCCGCCGGCGGGCTGCTCGCCGGTGGGATCTACGCGCTGGCCGAGTACCTCGTCTACACGCTCAAGCAGCCGCAGACGTTCGGCACCCTGATCCCCGCCATCGGCGCCACCCCGTACCTGCTCTGCGGCGCGCTGTACCCGATCGCCACCCTGCCCGACGGGGTGCGCCAGTTCTCATGGGTGTTGCCGTGGTCGCACGCCGTCGCCCTGTTCCGTGACGGTTTCATCGGGTCGGAGTCGTCGCATCTGGACCAGATCTGGCACCAGCACTCGCGCACCGCCATGGTCCTGCTCAGTCTGAGCGTGCTTGCGGTCTTCGCCGGCCTGATGGTCGCGCTGGCGATGCGGGCGTTTCGCCGCGCGACGCTCGCTTAGCCGGGGAGCCGCTCGGCGAGCCCGGGGCCGGGTTCGACGTCGACGTCGGCCGCGGTGAGGGGTTCACCGCACGCGCCGCAGCGGATCTCGACCTGCGTGATCTGGCCGCAGGTGCGGTGGCGGCGGAGCACGGGCGGCCCGGCGTCGCCTGCGGTCCAGCGATCGCCCCAGGCGGCCATCGCCATCAGGACGTCCACGAATTCGAGGCCCTTGCCGGTCAGGACGTACTCGTACCGCGCAGGGCGCTCGGCGTAGCGGCGGCGCTCCAGCATCCCGGCCTCGACGAGGTGCTTGAGCCGCTCGGCGAGCACCTTGCGTGAGATCGCCAGATCGCGCTGGATGTCGTCGAAGCGGTTGATGCCGACCCACACGTCGCGCAGCACCAGCGGTGACCACGGCTCGCCGGCGACGGCGAGGCTGCGTGCGATCGAGCACGTCATCTCGGAGAAGTCCGTGCGCTGCATACAGCGAAGCCTAGCAGTAAGTTCCTTTAAGGAACTAACTGTGGTACCTTGCGCGGCATGACGCTCGAACAAGGTGATCTCAGGCTGCTGGACACCGACGCGGCGGCCCGGCTGCTGACGTCGACGATCCCGGCCCGCTTCGCGTACACGGCGCTGGACGGCACGCCACGGATCGTGGCGAGCTGGTTCGTGTGGACGGGCGAGGAGCTCGTGCTGCCGACGTTCGTCTCGGCGCCGCACGTCACCCACGCCACGTACCGGCAGCGCGCGCTGCGCGCGAACCCCGACGTCGCGATCTCGATCGACACCGAGTCGTTCCCACCCGAGGTGCTGACCATCCGCGGCCAGGCCGAGATCGTCGAGGTCGACGGCGTGGTGCCTGAGTACGCCGAGGCCGCCCGTCGCTTCATCGGGACTGAACAGGCGGAGGGCTACCTCGCGCAGATCGACCAGCCGGGTACCCGGATGGCGCGCATCGCGGTCCGCCCGACGTGGGTCGCCCTACTGGACTTCCAGACCCGGATGCCGAGCGCCCTCGGCGGCGTCGGGACCTGAGAAACGCGAAACTGGACGCTTAGATTCGGCGGCGGCGACCCGGCCGTCCGGGCGTGACGGCCGCGGCCACGACGGCGGTCTTCGCGACCGGCGCGGGGCCGGGTGTGACGGCCTTGGCCACCACCGCGGTCCTCGCGACGGTCCTCGCCACCGGCGCGCCGATGACTCCCACTCTTCCCACACGTGCTGGCCTCAGGGGCATGGTCAGTCTCCTACGCTCGTGAGTGCGTTATCGGCCTCGATCGAGGCGATGATCGCCTGAATCGGAATCCGTCCGGTGGCGATCAGCTGCCCGCCCGAGCGCCGCGCCGCCGACGCGAAGGGCGCGGCCCACAGGTTCTCCCAGATGAGCACTCCGGCGGTGCTGTTCGGCTCCATGGCCGCGGCGAGCTGCACGATGTCGTCCTCGGCCAAGAGCTCGGCCAGCTGGGCCTCCAGTGCTCGCAGCTCTCCGAGCTCGCCAACGTCGGAGAGCTCCACGGCCTCGACGGAACCGTCCTCGTCCTTGGTCAGGATCACGACGTCGATCACGCGGATCGTTCCGGAATCCACCAGCGCGAGCAGCTCTGCGGCCATCTCGCCGGTGAAGTTGCTCGCTCCTGCCGGGAACTCGACGACGAGGTAGTCGACGGGGCCGAGGTCATCCAGTGATGTGTCTGTCATCGCGCTTCCTTTGCCTGGCCGGTTGGGCCGTTTCGCTCACGTCTCGCGACCCTCCCCGCTGCAGCGCCTGCGGTCATCACCCGATCCGGGTTACGCGCGCACCCAGGTGCAGTCGCCGCCCACTCCGCGCGCAGGGCGTCAGCCGGGCGCGTCGAGGCCGAGCACCTGCCCGCAACGCTGTATACACGTCGCGCCTGGTCCCGGTTGGAGGGTCCCGGGGTGAGGGGCTAAGGTCGGCGCATGAGCGTCGAGCCCGAATCCCAGTCACAGTCCATGCGCGCTCTGTTGCGTCTCCGCCAGCTGCTCCTGGCGGGCGAGTACGAGACCGGCACGCGCATGTCCGAGCTGCCGCTGGTCGAGCGCCTCGGCGTGTCCCGCACGCCGGTGCGCATGGCGCTGGCGATCCTCGAGCACGAAGGTCTGCTCGAGAGCCTGCCGACCGGGGGCTACGCCGTGCGCAGCTTCACGCGGGCTGACGTCGACGACGCCATCGAGCTGCGCGGGATCCTCGAGGGCACCGCGGCGCGGTTCGCCGCCGAGCGCGGCGCCATGCCGCAGCAGATCGCGGCAATGCACGCGATCAACGACGAGCTGGACGGCGTGGTTCACCGGGCGGACTACGAGTCGTTCGAGCGCTACGTCGACCTCAACGAGCGCTTCCATGCGACCCTGCTCGACGCGGGCGGCAGCCCCGTCCTGAGGCGCACGCTGGCCGGGATCGTCTCGCTCCCGTTCGCCTCGGCCAGCGCGTTCGTGCTGGCCGAGGCCGAGCTGCCCGAGTCCCGCGAGATCCTCGTGATCGCCCAGTACCAGCACCGCGAGCTCGTCCGCGCGATCGAGCGCCGGGAGGGCGCGCGCGCCGAGCGCCTCGGGCGCGAGCACGCACGGCTTGCCAGCCGCAACCTTGACGTCGTGCTCGACCACCCCGAAGTGCTCGAATCGATCCCCGGCGCAGCGCTGATCGCCCGGCCCGAGGTGCCGGCCGGCGAGACCGCATGACCGTCGCGCGACGACGTGATCGTCGCGAGCCTCGGCCAGACCCGGTGGACCCGTTCGAGCAGGTCACCGACCACCGGGTGCGCGGCTTCTGGGGCCGCAGCCTGCTCGACCAGCGCAGCCGAGCCGCGCCCAGATCGAGCGCGTCAAGGAGGGCGGCGACGCGTACCACGTGACGGTCGTCCCCCTGGACGTTCCGTGGAACTGACCGGCTGCTCTGTATTCAGGAAGGGGTCCGAAACCGCCTCGAAGCGGGCATCTGGACCGCGATTCTGCGACTTCTGCATACAGAATGGTGCCAATTGTGATTAGCTCGCGTCGGCACCTCGGAGATCGCCGCGTGGTCGGCGGATCGACACGAAGGACGAGGAGGAGGAGCGCGATGCAGGTCAACCCCTTCACCGAGCGCGAGCGCCCAGCGACCGCGGCGCTGTGCGCCATCGCCGTCGCTCTGCTGTTGAGCGTGAGTGCGTGCGGCGACAGCGGCGGCGACGAAGCCGGCGCGACGGCGACTCCCGGCGACACGAACGCCAGCACGAGCGCGAGCGCCTCGAAGTGCGGCCTGGGCAACGGTGAGAAGGCCAGCGGCACACCGATCAAGATCGGCGCGATCGTGACCAAGCAGCCGGGCACCGACTTCACCGACATCACCAACACCGTCAAGGCGTACTTCGACTGCGTCAACGACAACGGCGGCATCAACGGCAAGCCGATCGAGTATCTGCCGCAGCCCGAGCAGACCGATCCGGCGCAGATCGCCTCGCTGGCCAAGAAGCTCGCCGAGAGCGAGCAGGTCGTCGCGATCGTCGGCAACATCTCGCTGATCGAGTGCGCGGTCAATCACAAGTACTGGGAGTCCAAGGGGTACAGCGTGGTGAGCGCCGGCATCGCACCCGAGTGCTACTCGACGCCGAACGTGGCCGCCGTCAACATGGGCCCGCGTTACAGCTCCGACGGCGCCGTGCAGACGCTGATCCGCAAGGGCGTCAAGAAGATCGCGTTCGTGCAGTCCAACGTGCCGGGCACGGGCTACATCGAAGCCGGCCCCAAGCTTGTCGCCGCGGACGCGAACATCCCGATCACGTCGCTGAAGGAGAACGTGCCGATCCAGGACGCGAACTCGGCCGCCATCAAGGCCGTGCAGGCGGCCGGCGAAGGTGGCGGCGTCGTGCTCAACTTCACGCCGCCCGAGGCGCTGAAGATCCTCCAGGCTGCGCAGCGCCAAGGCCTCCAGGACCGCGTCAAGTGGGGCTGCTCGACACCGTGCAACACCGACTTCCTGGCCGACGCGCTGGGGTCGGCGTGGAACGACAAGCTGTTCGTCAACGCGGAGCTGAACCTGACGAACGCCGACGGCCCCGACAGCCAGCTGTACCGCGACGTGCTGAAGCAGTACGGCCCTAAGATCCCGCTGGGCAGCTTCAGCCAGATGGGCTTCGTCATGGGCGCGATCACGACAACGGCGCTGCTGACGATCGACGGCGATGTCACCGTCGAGTCCGCCAACAAGGCGATCCGCGCGGTGAAGGACTTCAAGACCGACATCCTGTGCAGCCCGTGGTACTACGGTGACGCGCCGCTGCACATCCCCAACAACGTCGACCGGACGACGACGCCGAAGGACGGCGTGATGGTCCAGGACGAGGACTGCTTCGAGATCTCCGACGCCGAGCCGGATATCGCCAGGGTGCGCGAGATCGAGTCGCAGTAGGGCGCATCCAAAGTGGAAACGCTGGCACTCCTCGGCCTTCCGAGCTGGGAGTTCTTCAAGCCCTTCATCGTGACGGGGCTCGCCTTGGGCGGCGTCTACGCCGTCTCGGGCGTCGGGATGCTCGTGCTCTACCGGACGACCGGAGTGCTGAACCTCGCGTTTGGAGCGGTCGGGGCGATGGGAGCGTTCATCGCGTGGCAGCTGATCGAAAGCACCACCCTCCCGCACTGGGTCGCCTACCTCTCGTGCATCGGCTTCGGGGGGGTCGTCACGCTGCTGTACGGCGTGCTGTTCGGCCCTCCCCTGGCGGGGCGCGACGCGCTCACCAAAGCGGTCGCCACGCTCGGCCTCGCCCTGATCCTGCTCGGAGCGATGTCGTGGATCTGGACCGACAAGGCGCGGTCCCTGAACCTGCCGACGACGAACTCGGGCTTCGAGGTCGCCGGCGTGCTGGTGAACTGGACGCAGGTGATCGCCGTGGGGCTCGGGGTGGTGATGACCGTCGTCACCATCCTGTTCCTGCGGCACACGAGAACCGGCACGGCGATGCGGGCGCTGGCCGACGACCGGGAGATCACGGCGACCCTCGGCGTGCCGGTCCGGCGCGTCGAGGCTTCGGCGTGGTTCGTCTCCGGCTTGATCTCGGGGGCCGCCGGTCTGCTGCTGGCCAACCTCGTGGGGCTCGACGCGGCGACGCTGACGTTCCTGGTCATCTCGGCGGTGGCGGCCATGCTGATCGCGCGGCTTGGCTCGGTCGCGGTCACGCTCGCGGCGGGCTTCGTCGTCGGCCTCGTCAACGCGATGATCACCCCGATCCTCTCGATCTCGCAGTACCGCGACATGACCCCGTTCGTGCTGGCGACGATCGCGCTGCTGTGGGTGTCGCGCAAGGACGTCCGCGTCACGGGGCTGCGCTAGTGGCCCCTCCCGCAAGTACGCATGCCGTCAGGCGGCCGCTGATCACCGCCTGGCGTTGTCCTCGACCACTTGAAATCCCAGAGGGATTCCTGCGGGTCTGCGTCCTAGCCAGGCGGCGCCAGCGACCACCTGACGACGCACGTACTCACGTGAGGAACCACTAGCCGTGCTCGACCGGGCCGCACGCGTCCAGGCCGGCGTCATCCTCGGGCTGCTGGCCTTCGTGCTGCTCGTCCTCCCGTCGATCCTGAGCAGCTACTGGGTCGATGTGATGACGAGCGTGGTGATCTACTCGCTCGTCGCGCTCGGCCTCGGGATGCTGATGGGACGGGTCGGCCTCGTGTCGCTCGGGCAGATTGCGATCCTTGCGATCGGCGCTTGGATCGCGGCGCGCCTGACGTACGCGACGTCACTGCCGTACCCGGTCGTGCTGCTCGCGACGGGCGCGATGACCGCCGTGCTGGGCACGCTGGTGGGGCTCCCGGCACTGCGCCTCAGCGGCTTGTTCCTCGCGCTCATCACGCTCATGCTGGCCGGCGCGATCACCGTCGTGCTGACCACGACCCAGTTCCCCAACGGCGGTCCCGGCTTCCTGGGGCACACGGACTCGTCGCTGGGCAGCGACGCCGTGCGGCGGCCCGCCATCGCCACGGGCGACGACGCCTACTTCCGCTACGCGGTCGTCGTCGCGGTCCTCATGTTCGGCGCGGTGGTCCTGCACCTGCGGTCCAAGGCGGGCCGGGCCTGGGCGGCGATCCGCCAGAGCGAGGCGTCGGCCCTGGCCGCCGGCGTCAACGTCACGCGCTACAAGCTGTGGGCGCTCGCGCTCGCGTCGTTCATCTCGGGGATCGCGGGCGGCCTGCTGGCGGGCAGCGTCGGCAAGCTCTACATCGTCCAGTTCCCGATCAGCGGCAACATCCTGCTGCTCGCGGCGGTGCTGATGGGCGGGATCTACACGCTGTGGGGCGCCGTCGCCGCGGGACTGCTGATCAAGCTGCTGCCTGCGCTCCTGGACGACTGGGGGCTCCCGCCCGACCTGCTGACGATCCTCTTCGGGGTCGGGATCCTGCAGGTCCTGATCACGGCGCCGGAGGGCATCGCGGTGCAACTGCCGCGCGATCTCGCCCGCCTCTTCGGCCTGCTGACGAGACCATTCCAGCGGCGCGCGGCCGCGCGCGAGGAAGCCCCGTGATCGAGATCACCGACTTGACCGTGCGGTTCGGCGGAGTGAAGCCGCTCGACGCCATGTCGGTCACCTTCGACGCGGGCACCTGCGGGCTGATCGGCCCCAACGGCGCCGGCAAGACCACGTTCTTCAACGTGATGAGCGGCTTCGTGAAGCCGGCGGCCGGGCGTGTGGACGCCTTCGGCGACGACCTGCTGCGCATGCCGCACTTCCGGCGCGCCCGCTGGGGCCTGCGGCGCACGTTCCAGACCGAGCAGGCGATCGAGGAGCTCTCGGTCCTCGACAACGTGGCGATGGTCTGGGAGCACGCGAAGCACGACGGGCGCTCCAAGCGCGCCGACGACGTGCTCGACACGCTGGCGTTCGTCGGGCTCGAGGTCGACCCCCGGGACAAGGTCGGCACGCTGGGCGCGCGGGAGCGGCGGCTGGTCGAGGTCGCCCGGGCGGTCGTCGGGCGGCCGAAGGTCGTGCTGCTCGACGAGCCGGCCGCTGGGCTGTCCGACGCGGAGTCCAAGCATCTCGCCGCGGTCATCCGCTCGGTCCCCGAGCACACGGGCGCGCTGGTCATCCTCGTCGACCACGACATGACGCTCGTCTCGGCGTGCTGCGAGAACACCGCGGTGCTGGACTTCGGCAAGCTGATCGCCGCGGGCCCGACCGCCGCGATCCTGCGCGACGAGCGAGTCGTCAAGGCCTACCTCGGTACCGAGGAGGTGCAGTGAGCCTCCAGCTGCAGAACCTCGTCGTCGCGCGCGGCGGGCGCCCGGTCGTGCGCGACGTCTCGCTGGACATCCCGCCCGGCGAGGTGACCGCGCTGCTGGGACCCAACGGCGCCGGCAAGTCCACGCTCGTGCTGGCGGTCGGCGGGGTCCTGCCGCCCGTGAGCGGCACGGTGCGGCTGGACGACGCCGTCCTCTCCTCACGACGCCCAGAGCGGATCCGCCGTGCGGGCGTGGCGATCGTCCCGGAAGGACGGCGTCTGCTCCCCGACCTGACGGTGGACGACAACCTCCAGGTCGCGACGTACGCGCTGCCGCGCGCCGAAGGGCGCGCCGGGCGCGATCGGGCGCTCGAGCTCTTCCCGGAGCTCGGCAAGCGGCTCAACGCCACCGGGCGCATGCTCTCCGGGGGAGAGCAGCAGATGGTCGTCCTCGCGCAGGCGATCGTGTCGCAGCCGCGGTTCATGCTCATCGACGAGCTGTCGCTGGGCCTCGCGCCAGTGGTCGTGCAGCGGCTGGTGCCGGTGATCCGCCGCATCGTCGAGTCCGGGGTCGGCGTGCTCCTGATCGAGCAGTTCGCCGCCGTCGCGCTCGCGCTCGCCAACCGCGTGCACGTGATCGATCGCGGCATGCTGCGCTTCTCGGGCCTGCCCACGGAGCTCCACGAGCACCCCGAGCTGCTGCACTCCGCGTACCTGCAGGCCGGGTGAGCGCGGTGCTCGCTGCCGTCACCGAGGGCGTCGGCGACATGCGGGTCCGCGAGGTCCCCGAGCCAGGCGATCCCGGGGTGGGCGAGCTGATCGTCCGACCCGACGCGGTCGGCCTCTGCGGCTCGGACTACCACTTCTTCGACGGGGCTCTGACCGAGGCGGCAGGGGGCGGGCGCTTCCCGCGCGTGCAAGGCCACGAGGTCTCGGCGACGGTCGAGGTGCTCGGCGAGGCGTGCGACCCCGGCCTGCGGGTCGGACAGCGCGTGGCGCTGTGGCCGCTGACGCCGTGCGGTCACTGCTATCCGTGCCGCGTCGGGCGCTCCAACGTGTGCAGCAACTTCGAGCTGATCGGCATCCATGTCGACGGCGGCCTGCAGGAGCGCTTCACGGTCGCGTCAGACCATGCGTTCGCGATCGATGCCCCGCCGGAGCTGGCGGCGCTGGTCGAGCCCGTCTCGATCGCGATGCAAGCGATGCGCCGCGGCCGCGTCGAGGCCGACGAGCGCGTCGTGATCCTCGGCGCCGGGCCGATCGGGCAGTCGCTGAGCGTCGCCGCGCGCGACCGCGGCGCGGAGGTGCTGCTCGTCGACCGGGTCGCCTCGCGGCTGGAGCGCAGCCGCGCGGAGACGCTGGTCTGGGAGGAGGCCGCACAGGTCGTGAGTGCCGCCCGCGACTGGTCGGGCGGCGAGGGTCCCGCCGCCGTCATCGACGCCACGGGCGCGCCGGCGGCGGTGCGCGCGGCCGTCGACATGGCCGCCTCCGCCGGCCGTGTCGTGCAGGTCGGGATGTCCGGCGACGAGGTCACGGTCCGGATCGGAAGCTTCACCGAGAAGGAGCTCGACGTCCTCGGGGTCTGCTGCTGCGGCGGCGGCGAGTTCGCCGAGGCGGTCGAGCTCGTCGAGCGGCGCGGCGACGAGCTCGCTTCGCTGGTTACGCACACCTACCCGCTCGAGCAGGCGCCGGAGGCGATCGCCTTCGCCATGGAGCATCCCGTCGAGGTGATGAAGGTCGTCATCACGCAAGCGAGGGACTGATGTCCGCGTCGACGTGCGCGTTCAGCGGCATACCGTCGCGCGCGCCGCGGCGGCGATGTCGTCGGCGCCGGGGAGGTAGGCGGCCTCCAGCGGCGGGCTCAACGGGATCGGCTGGAACGGCGCGCCGACGCGCGCGATCGGCGCGTCGAGGTCGTCGAACGCCAGCTCCTGCACGGCGGCGGCGATCTCGGCGCCGACTCCGCCGTGCCGAACGGCCTCGTGGGCGACGACCAGCCGGTTCGTCCGCTGGACCGAGTCGACGATCGCCGCGAGGTCCAGCGGCACGAGCGTACGGGGGTCGATGACCTCCGCCTCGATGTCGTCGCGCGCGAGATCGTCGGCGGCGGCGAGCGCCTCGTGCACCATGCGCGACAGCGCCACGATCGTGACGTCGCGGCCCTCGCGCAGCGTCGCGGCGCGCCCGATCGGCACTGGGTCGACGTGCTCGGGGACCTCCTCGCGCCGGAAGTACAGGAGCTTGTTCTCGATGAACACCACCGGGTCCGGGTCGGCGATCGCGGAGGCAAGCAGGCCGGCGGCGTCCACCGCCCGGCTCGGCATGACGACCTTGAGCCCCGGCACGTGCGTCAGCCAGGCCTCGAGACTCTGCGAGTGCTGCGCGCCACCGCGCGTGCCGGCGCCGCCCTGGGTGCGCAGGACGAGCGGCACCGAGAGCTGGCCGCCCGACATGAAGTGCGCCTTCGCGGCGGCGTTGACGACCTGGTCCAGCGCGAGCGTGATGAAGTCGATGAACATGATCTCCAGCACCGGCCGCAGCCCGGACTGAGCGGCGCCTACCGCGATGCCCGTGATCGCGGCCTCGCTGATCGGCGTGTTGCGCACGCGCTCTGTGCCGAACGCCTCCGCCAGCCCCGCCGTCGCGGTGTACGGGCCGCCCTCGGCGACGTCCTCGCCGAGCACGAAGACGCGATCGTCCGCCCGCATCGCCTCCGCGAGCGCGGCGTTGATCGCCTTGATGTAGGTCGTGACGGTCACGTGTAGGTCATCCGCGCCGCCAGCCCGGGCGGCGGGAACGGGCTCGCGCTCGCGAACCGCTCGGCCGCCGCGACGGCCGCGGCGGCCCCGCGCTCGATCGCGGCGGCGTCCGCCTCGTCGATCCAGCCTGTGGCGAGCGCGCGGCGCTGGAACCGGAGGATCGGGTCCTTGCGCTGCCACTCGTCCGCGGTGACCGCCGCGCGGTAGGCCGCCGGGTCGCCCTCGTAGTGGCCGCGCAGCCGGTGCGTAAGGCACTCGAGCAGCATCGGCCCACGGCCGGCGCGGGCCTGTTCGAGGAAGCGGCCGAAGGCGTCCCACACGGCCTCCACGTCGTTCCCGTCGACCGTGTCGCGCTCGAAGTCGTACGGTGCGACCGCGTCGCTCACGCGCTCGATCGTCGTGTGCGCCGAGCGCGGCGTGAACTCCGCGAAGCCGTTGTTCTCGCACACGAGCACCACCGGCAGCGCCCACAGCCGCGCCAGGTTCACCGCTTCGGTGAAGTGCCCCGCCTGTGCCGCGCCGTCGCCGAAGAACACGACCGTGACCTGGTCGGTGCCGCGCAGCCGCGCCGCGAGCGCGCTGCCGACGGCGATCGGGACGTTCCCGCCGACCACGCCGGTGGCGCCCAGCAGCCCGTGCTCGACATCGACGAGGTGCATCGACCCGCCGAGGCCCTGACAGAGGCCGCCGGCGCGCCCCATCAGCTCGGCCAGCACGCGCTCGAGCGGCGCGCCCTTGGCGATCGCGTGACCGTGCGCGCGGTGGCCGCTGTAGACCGCGTCGTCGTCGCGCAGCCGGCCGCAGACCGCCGCGGCGACGGCCTCCTGGCCGATGCTCAGGTGGATCAGGCCGTGGACCTCGTCACGGCGCTTGAGTTCGCCGACCCGCTCCTCGAACCGCCGGATCCGCCACATCGTCTCCAGCAGCCCCCGCGCCGCATCGGGATCCACTACGCCGAGACTGTGTGGAGCGTCTTGCGGACCGCGTCCACCACCTTGTCCTCGTCGGGCAGCACGTAGGCCTCGAGCGGCTCGCTGTAGGGCACCGTCGTGTCCAGCGCGGTGACGAGCCGGATCGGTGCCTTCAGCGAGCCGAAACCGTGCTCGGCGACGTCGCCGGCGATCACCGCGGCGACCGAGCTGTGGCGCGGCGCCTGGTCGACGAGCACGAGGTGGCCGGTCTTCTCGACCGACTCGAGGATCGTGTCGAGGTCGAGCGGCGCGAGCGTGCGAGGGTCGATCACCTCCGCCTCGATGCCCTCGTCGGCCAGCCGCTCGGCCGCGGCGAGCGCCCTGCCGACCGTCCAGCCCGTGCCCACGATCGTGACGTCGCCGCCCGTGCGGCGGACGGCCGCCTCGCCGAACGGCACGAGATGCTCGCCGTCGGGCACCTCGCCGTGTTCGAGCGTCAGCAGGTAGTGGTGCAGGTAGACGACCGGGTTGTCGTCGCGGATGGCCGTCGCCATCAGGCCCTTGGCGTCGGCTGCCGTGCTCGGCACCGCGACCTTCAGGCCCGGGACGCCCATGAACAGCGCGCCGAGCGTGCCTGTGTGCTGGCCCGCCCAGCCGGCGGTGAAGCCGTAGCCGGCCTTGAGTACGAGCGGCACCTTGACCTGGCCGCCGGACATGTAGCGGAAGCGCGGCGCCTCGTTGATCACCTGGTCCATGGCGACGAGCATGAACTCGGCCATGTAGAGCTCGACGACAGGGCGGTAGCCGGCCATCGCGGCGCCGGTGGCGATGCCGATCTCGGCGGTCTCCGAGATCGGCGTCACGCGCACGCGGTCGTGCCCGAACGACGTGACGAAGTCCTCGTTCTCGGTCGTCGCCATGTTCTGGCCGAAGTACAGGACGGTGGGGTCGCGCTCCATCTCGAGCTTGATGGCCTCGTCGATGGCGGCGATGTAGGGCAGCTCGTGTGCCATGGGGTCTCTCCTGTCCTCAGGCGTAGACGTGCTCGCGCGCCGACTCGAGCTCGGGGAACGGGCTGGCGAGGCCGAACTCGACGGCCTCGGCGATCTCCTGCCGCACTTCGCCGGCGATCCGGTCGGCCTCCTCGGCCGTCATCGCGCGGTCGGTGACCAGCCGGCCGCGGAAGCGCGGCACCGGGTCGCCGCGGAGGGCGGCCTCGTACTCCTCGGGCGCCCCGAACTTCTCGATCGCCTCGTGCTCCGGGAAGTGCAGCGGAACGCCGGGCGGGGCGATGATGTTTCCGTGGGCGCTCAGCCGGTAGACGCCGGACTCGACCAGCGTCGGCCCCTCACCGGCGCGGGCGCGAGCGATGGCCGCGCCCACCGTCTGGTGGACGAGCACCGGGTCGCCGCCGTCCACGGTGACGCCGGGCATGCTGTAGGCCTTCGCCTTGACGGCCAGCGGCTCGCCCGCCGCGGCGTTCGCGTCCTCCTGCACCGTGCGTGTGTGGACGTTGTAGCCGTTGTTCTCCATGACGAACACGACCGGCAGCTTCCACAGCGACGCGAGGTTCAGCGTCTCGTGGAACGCGCCCTGCTTGGACGCGCCGTCCCCGAAGAAGCTCAGGACCACCTGGCCCTCGCCGCGGATCTGCGCGGCGTAGGCGACACCGGCGGCGTGCGGGATGCCGGCCGCGACGATCCCCGAGGTCCCGAGGAAGCCGCGGTCGACGTCGACGAGATGCATGGAGCCGCCCAGGCCCTTGCAGAGGCCGTCGCGGCGGCCGTAGATCTCGGCCATCATCGCCTTGGTGTCGGTGCCGAGCGTGATCGGATAGCCGTGGCACCGGTACGTCGAGAGGACCTGATCGCCGGGGCGGAGCGCCGCCAGCGAGCCAACGATCGACGCCTCGGCCCCGTCGGCCAGGTGCGTGTGACCGCGGATCACGCCGGGGTGGTCGATGAACGTGCGCTTGACGGCCTCTTCGAACTCGCGGATGCGCAGCATCTGCGTGAACATCCAGATCAGGCGTTCGCGGTCGGGCGTGTCAGTCACGATCTGCTCTCCTCAGGGACTGGGGCGGACAGCTGGGCGCTGGTGGTCAGGTACGCGCGCGAGAACATCTCCTCCATCGGCAGCTCGCGGAGCTCCGCCGACAGCACCTCGACTCCCCAAGGGCCCGCATACCCTGCCTGGCGGCAGGCGTCCACGTACCCGCGCACGTCGAACTCGCCCTCGCCGGGCAGCAGGCGGTGGTTCACGGTCTCGTCGATGAGATCGGGCATGTCCTGGAGGCGGCCATCGTTGAGCTCGACCCACGACAGGTATCGGAGCGGGACGCGCCCCAGGTCCGACGGCGGGATCCCGAGCTTGCTCATGTGCCACACGTCGATCGCCAGGCCGCCGTTGGCCGCGCCGGCGCCCTCGACCAGCGCCAGCGCCGTGTCGAGGTCCCGGACATTGACGTCAGGCGGCATGAACTCGTAGACGACCGGCACGTCGTGGTGGCGCGCCGCGTCCTCGCACAGCTCGGCGAACCCCTCCGTGAGCCGGTCGATGTCGCAGGGCGTGCCGGGGATGTTGCCGACCTTGACGTGGTGAGCCGGCAGCGTGGCGGCCGCCTCCCAGAGCAGCCGTCGAGTCCGGTCGGACTCGACGCGGCGCTCGTCGGACGGATCGAGGAACCACTCCATCAGGAACTCGAGCTCGAGGAGGTCGAGCCCGTGGTCGGCCATGATCCTCGCCATCTCGTCGAGGCTGTAGGTCTCGAGCACGTGCTCCAGATCGGTATGCCACAGCCCGATGCCGCGGAACCCCACCTTCGCGGCCGCCGCGCAGCGATCGCCGAAGTCGAACAGGCTCCACTCGCGGCCGACGTGCACCTCGACCGGGCCGGACACCGTCCAGTAGCAGCTCAGCAGGTCATCGTCGCGGTCGGTCATGCGCCGGCCTCCTCACAGGTGGTGTGACGTCGTCAGGGCGCCGCCGTCGATCGGGATGACGGCGCCGGTCATCCAGCTCGACGCCGGGGAGGCGAGCAGGAGGCAGACGCCCTTGATCTCGTCGGGCTCTCCCATCCGACCGAGCGGAACGGTGGCGGCCCACATGTCCTCGATCTCCCGGCTGGGCAGCACGCCGCCGCCGATCCGGGTCCGGATCGGGCCGGGGGCGATCACGTTGACGTGGATCCCGTGAGGCGCGAGCTCCAGCGCGGCCTGGCGGGCCGCGCTGACGACCGCGGCCTTCGTCGTCGCGTACGAGTAGCCGACGAACGGGTCGGTGCGCAGGCCGGCGGTCGACGCGGTCACCACGATCCGGCCGCTCCGCTGCTCCTTCATGACCCGTGCCGCAGCGGCCATGGTCGCGATGACGCCTTCGAGGTTCACCTTCAGGACGCGATCCCAGGCCTCGGGGTTGATCGTCGTGATGCCGCCGCCAGGGTCGCGGAATCCCGCCTCGAGCGAGATCCCGGCGTTGGCGAACGCGACGTCAAGCCCACCCTGGGCGGCGACGATCCCGTCGACGGCGGCGTCGACCTGCGCGCGATCGGCGACGTCCAGCCTCACTGTGCGGACATCGCCGCCGTCGCGCTCGCGGAGCCCCGACGCGACCTGCTCCAGGCGCGGCTCGTCGACGTCCGCGAGGGTCACGGACGCGCCGCCGTCGACCATCACCTCCGCCATCGCCTGTCCGAGGCCGCTCGCGGCGCCCGTGACAAGCACGCGTGCCCCCCGCACGTCGAACAGGCCCTCATGGACTGCCATCCGAGTTGTATACAACGGTAGGGTCATGACTGCAACGGCCGGAATCAGAAAAGGACGAGAGCCATGTCGGAGCGAACGACGCCGCCCTTCCGGGCCGACCACGTTGGCAGCCTCCTGCGCCCGCCCGAGGTGCACACGGCCCGCGCGGACCACGCGGCGGGCCGCATCGACGACGACGAGAAGCGCGCGATCGAGGACGCTGCCATCACGGACGTCATCAAGCTCCAGCAGGACGTCGGGCTCAAGGACGTCACCGACGGCGAGTTCCGCCGCGCGTCCTGGCACATGGACTTCATCTACCAGCTCGGCGGCATCACCAAGGTCTTCGACGGCAACTTGAAGGTCAAGTTCCACAACGCCGAGGGCGACATCGAATGGGCCCCTGCGTCGCTGCACGTCGACGGCCGCATCTCGCTCGAGCACACGATCTTCGACGGCGCGTTCCAGTTCCTGAAGGAGCACGCCGGCAGCTCGCTCCCCAAGCTCACGATCCCGTCGCCGAGCATGGTGCACTACCGCGGCGGACGCGCCGCGGTCGACGAGAGCGTCTACCCGGACATGGAGCAGTTCTGGACCGACCTGGTCGCCGCCTACCGCGAGGAGGTGGCGCGCCTGGGCGAGCTCGGATGC
The DNA here is from genome assembly GCA_963768375.1 of uncultured Solirubrobacteraceae bacterium. Lineage (GTDB taxonomy): Bacteria > Actinomycetota > Thermoleophilia > Solirubrobacterales > Solirubrobacteraceae > Solirubrobacter. Next base: position 233,551 of record CAVYHO010000009.1, on the reverse strand, counting down.
ACGTACCTGCAGTTCGACGACACCTCGCTGGCGTACCTCAACGATCCCGAGCAGCGCGAGCACGTGGTTGCGATCGGCGGCGACGTCGAGCATCAGCACGAGATCTACATCCGCCACATCAACGAGGCACTCGCCGCCCGGCCTGCGGGCATGGCCGTCACCACGCACATGTGCCGCGGGAACTTCCGCTCCTCGTGGGTCGCCGAGGGCGGCTACGACTTCGTCGCCGAGGCGCTGTTCAACCAGCTCGAGGTCGACGGCTTCTTCATGGAGTGGGACGACGCTCGCTCCGGAGGCTTCGAGCCGCTGCGCTTCGTGCCCAAGGGCAAGGTCGTCGTCCTCGGCCTGGTCACGACCAAGCGCGGCGAGCTGGAGAGCAAGGACGACCTCAAGCGCCGGATCGAGGAGGCGTCGCAGTACGTCGACATCGACCAGCTCTGCCTGTCACCGCAGTGCGGGTTCTCCTCTACCGAGGAGGGCAACGCGGTCACGTACGCCGACCAGGAGGCCAAGCTGCGCCTCGTCGTCGAGACTGCGCAGGAGGTGTGGGGCTAGGACATCAGGCAAGCGGGCCACGCTCTCTGTATACAGAGGTCGGGTCCTGGCCGCGGCGCGTCGACGGAGCAGCAGGTCGCGACCCCGTGGTCAGTTTGCGGAGTGCAGCGCGGCCAGCGCGTTGAGGACATGTTGCTCCCGGTTGGCCGGTAGCTCCAGCGGCTCGGGCGACGCGCACTGCGCGTATTGGGGGAAGTCACGCTGGCCCCAGCCGCGCAGTTCGCTGTCGACGCGATGGAACGTGCCGTCGACGCTGAGCAGGAGGCCGGGCTCGTAGCGGTGCGGTTTCTCGAAGTCCTCGCGGTCGACCGGGATCACGATCCATCCGGTGATCTGCGGTGTGCGTCGAAACGCCCGGGGTTTCGCGCACGGGAGCTTCACCGTGCCGGGGTTGCCCGCCGCGCGCCGGGTCTCGAGGAATTCGCGGACGGTCATCGCGACGGAGGTACGCGTCGGTGGAGGGGTCAGTGGACTCGACGGTTGCGCTGCCGCGAGCTCGCGCGCGGTAGGGAGGCGCTCGACGTCGGCGAGGTTGCGGCCGCAGGCCTCGCAGAAGACGCCCGGCCCGGGCGGACGGGCGCAGTACGGGCAGACGCGCGTCTGGTCATCCACGCCGCCATGCTGGCAGGAGCGGACTCGCAGCGATGCGGGAATGTGCCGTACCGCCCGTCGGGAACCGTATGCTCGGATGGTCGTGAGCGGTTGGAAGAGCAGCGAGGGCGGAGGTCGCTGGCTGATCGTCGTGCTTGTGCTCGGCCTCGCCGGTGCCGCCGCGGGCGCGTGGGCGGGCCAGCAGGTGATGCCCGAGGAGCCGGCGGTGGCGGTGTCACTGGCGGTGGCCGGGTTCGGTCTCGGCGGCGTCGTTGCCATGCTCGGGCTGGCGTTGCGAGCGCTGGTCACGCGCGCGGCTCGGAGCGTGCGCCGATCGCGGGACGCTGCTGCGGCGCCGGACCTCGCCACGCAGGACACTCCGCCGGAGGCATCCGCATCGCCGCCAACACCCGCGGCCGACACTGAACCAGAGCCCGCCGCACATGGACCGGAGCCCGTGGCTGTGCCTGGACCCGCGGCTCATCGCGAGCCGGTGCCGGAGCCCCCGGCGGGCGGAGAAGCCGGGTGGTATCCCGACCCGCAGCAACCCGGCGCGCGGCGCTACTGGGACGGACGGACCTGGACCGGGCACGTCTGGCGCGACCGCGATCCCGGGTCCCGCCGCGGCTCGCGCCAGTCACGTTAGGCAGCCGGCCCCTCGCAGTGGGCGGCACATCCGAACGCTGTCGGATGTGGCGCCACCGGGTTGTCGGTTACTCGGCGATGGAGACGCGCTCCGTGTTCACGTCCTGCCATTTGCCGCCGGTCTTGCTCTGCATCGCGACCTCCACGCCGTCCGCCTGCGCGGACGGCACGGTCGGCAGCGTGCGTGCGTCGAGGTAGAAGCCGTTGTCGGCGGGGCATGAGGACGACGACTAGACCGGAGCCGCGAATCCATCGGCTCGACCCGGACTCCCGACCCGGCCGCCGATCGGACACAGCTCAGCGACGCGAAAGGCCCGGGAATCCGGGCCTTTCTGATGAGCGGCGCGCGGACGCGATCATGTGCGTCGCTGCTCGCCGCGGTCAGAAGTCGCTGACGCCCGGTGTCTCGACGACGGAGTTCCATCTCGGGTGTGGCCGGAACCGGCCGTGGCGTCGATTCCCGCACGCATACTCGCGCTTCAAGACGATGCCGCTGCGGCGGAGCGTCGCGGAACCCATGGAGTCGCATCGGTCCGTCACCGTGCGCGAGCCGTCGTCATAGACGTAGCGGATCTCACAGTCGACGCGTCGTGATCCGAACCGCCGGCACCGATCGGAGCGGGAAATGAACTCGACTGGCGAGTCGCTCGGAGGCACCTCCAGCAGCTTCTTCGCCTGCTTGACACTGAGCTCGCGGGCGTTGAGGAGCTTGACTTGATCCCGTGCCACCGGAGCGTCGCTGGACTCAAGCGTGGCGCGGAGGGTGTACAAGTGCTGGGTCGGTCGCGCGGGGATCTGGAGCGTGGCACGACCGCTGCCGACGGGTTGGCGCACCAGCCGGGCGACGCGGCCGCTGCGCATCAGTTCGAGTGTTAAGACCCCCGGCTGGGTGGTCTCGACGACCACTGTGAGCCTCGTAGGGCCGATCGCCGTGTTTCGAAGTGACGAGCGACCATGCCGTGGGTCCAACCGGCATGTAGACGACGCCGGCGTCGCTCGCGATCACCAGCCCTCCGCCCGCGGTCCCGGCCAGGCCCCGGGCGTTGACGGAGCGGGCAGCGAAGTCCCACTGGCGCTTGGCCCCGGAACGCATCATCAGCGCAGGGACCTTCGCGCCGGGAGCCAGCCGACGCAGCTGACCGCCCGAGTCCGTCCAGAGCACCGAGCCGTCAGCGAGCGACTCGACGTCGCGCGCGACAGCAGCCCTTGTGAGGATCTTCATGCTGCCGTCGGCGTGAAATTCGTACAGCCCGTCCTGGTCGCTGACGATGAACCCGCCATCGCGCGCGGCGCCCAACCCGGTGGGGTACTCAAAGGACACTCCCGGAGGGCCCGCGACGGTGGTGATCACGCCGAACCGATCGACCGCGCGAACCCGCAAGTGACCGGTCTCCACGAAAAGGAACCCACCATCGGGCCGTGGCAGGATCCCCCAGGTCTCGAAGTCCAGGGACAACGGCGCGGCCAGCGCCGGACCGCCATCGCCCTCTGAACCATCCGCGGCGACGCCGGCGACAACGCTCGGCCGTTCGCCAGGAACCCAGCGTCGAATCACGTTCGATGGGCCGTCGATCCCCAACACGCTGCTGTCGGGCGCAAGCGCCAGCCCACTGGCGTCGAATCCGCTGACACGCTCGCGACGCCCGTCGGGCCACAGCCGCCACGTCGGCGCACTGGCCGATGACTCCAGGTTCGAGGCGAGCACGCTCCCGTCCGGCAACATCGCCACATCGTGCAGACAACAGAAACCGCGGTCCAACACGAAAACGCCGTCAGCCGAGTACGCAGCCCTCGCGGCGGGCACGACCGCGCCCACCACAATCACCCCGATCACCACGAAGCCAGCGAACTTGCGACGGTCCACCCGTGATGCGCGCATTGCACACGCACGTCGCGTCCGTTGCTTCCAAGTACTGGCCCCCATGGCGACCTCCTGACGGTTGCGCGCTGGGGCGCAGAGCGACCCTACGCTCACGCGGCTCTCAAGCGAACGGGCGTTTCGACGCGTTCCGCTCCGAGACCTCCGAGCTGAGAGGCCCGCCTCGCAAGGTTGCTCTGATGAGTTTCGAGCGTTCGCCCAGTCATACCGAGCGACTGTCCCCATAGACGAGGAGGAACGCGGATGTCGAACGTGATCTACGAGATGGGCGGCGTCTCGGCCGACGGCTATATCGTCGGGCCGGACGGGAAGTTCGACTGGTCGGTGCCTGACGACGAGCTCCACCGATTTCACAACGAGCAGACGCGCGCGCTCGCCGGGCACCTGTTGGGGCGCCGCTTGTACGAGACGATGGTCTACTGGGAGACGGCCGACAAGGACCCCTCGGAGATCGCGCGCGAGTTCGGGCTGATCTGGCAGGCGTTGCCGAAGGTGGTGTTCTCGCGGACGCTGGACTCGGTCGAGGGAGCGAACACGACGCTCGCGCGCGATGACCTGCGCGCAGAGTTGACCTCGCTCAAGGAGTCCGTGCATGGAGACGTGGCGGTCGGAGGCGCCGAGCTCGCTGCCGAGGCGGCCCGTCTGGATCTGATCGACGAGTACAGGCTGTTCGTCCATCCGGTCGCGGTCGGCGGCGGCATCCCGTTCTTCCCGCGAGACCACCGCGTCGACATGGAACTGGTCGAGACGCGCACGTTCAGCTCGCGCGTCGTGTACCTGCGATACCGCGCGGCTGGCCGATGACTCCCTCAATCACCATCACGCCGGTCTTCGTTGCCGACCTTGCCGTCGAGGGCGAGCGGATGCCGGTCTACGTGCACGTCATCGACCATCCCGATGCGCGCGTGCTGGTCGACACCGGCATGACGGAGCTGCACCCGGCGATGGCCGACATGGATCCCCGCCTCCAGCCGCTGAGCGAGCAGGACTTCGATCTCGCCGGCATCGACATCGTCGTCAACACCCACCTGCACGCCGACCACTGCGGCGGCAACCACCTCTTCGCCGCCAAGCCGATCTATGTCCAGCGTCGGGAGCTCGACGACGCGCGCAGCAAGGACGACTACACCATTCGCGAGTGGGTCGAGGCGCCCGGCGTGCGGTATGTGGCGGTCGACGGCGAGTTCGAACTGCTGCCCGGGCTCCGACTCGTCCCGGCGCCGGGCCACACACCCGGCATGCAGGTGGTCGTCGTCGAGACCGGCGGGCGCCCGGTCATCGTCGGCGGCGACGTGGCGGTGTGGTTCGGCGAGTTCGACGAGCCGCCCACCGAAGGCCGGCAGCGGGTCCTCGCGCTCGACCCCGAGCTGGTCTGGCTCACGCACGAGCGCGAGCCATGGCGACCTCCCATCGTCTGAGCGGGACGAGACATCGACGGCTGGCTCTCCCCGGCTTTCCCGGACAGGTTGAATGCGTGATGTCGAGAACGCCCGGCCGGCTCCGCTCACGAGGTGAAGGGCCTCGACAGGCACGGCCCACGACACCAGGAGACCACGATGCCGAAGGATGGGAACACCGAGCCGACTCTCGCTCGTCCGCCCGTCGTCAGTCAGAGCGAGTGGGAGGCGGCGCGGACGGCCCTGCTCGAGCGCGAGCAGACCGTCGGCGCTGCGATGCACGAGCTCGCCGCCGCACGGAAACGCATGCCGATGGTGCGGGTGGAGCACGACTACGCGTTCGAGGGTCCTGACGGGCGGCGGTCACTGCCCGAGCTCTTCGACGGGCGCAGCCAGCTGATCCTTTACCGGTTCTTCTTCGAGGAGGGTGTCGACGGTTGGCCCGATGCCGGGTGCGTTGGCTGCTCGTCCGTCGCCGACGGCATCCCCCAGCTCGGCCTCCTCCATTCTCGCGACATCACCTTCGCGATGGCATCGCCGGCGCCTCAGGCGAACCTCCGCCGCTATGCCGAACGCATGGGTTGGACGGACGTGCCCTGGTACACGATCCGCAGCGAACGCTTCTCGGCTGACTTCGGGGTCGACAAGTGGTTCGGCTTCAACGTCTTCCTGCGGGACGGAAATGACGTCTACCGCACCTACTTCTTGCAGCACGGAGCGATGGTCCAATGGATCGGCAGCCTCTGGAGCTTGTGGTCCTTGACTCCCTACGGCGGGCAGGGCGACGACGAGGACTTGCCCGACGGCTGGCCGCAGGCGCCGGGGTCGTTCTGGTTCCGCCGCCACGACGAGTTCGACGATCCGCCGCCGTCGGCCCGCGGGCGCACCTGAGCCCAGAATCACGAAAGGCCCGGAAATCCGGGCCTTTCAGCGAATTCGGTTGGCGAAGGTCACTCGGCAAGCAGCCGTGCCAAGTCGCCGGACTTATCCAGCCTGACAAGGTCGGCGGCACCGCCGATGTGTCGCTCGCCGATGACGATCTGCGGGAAAGTCTCAGCGCCGAAGCGGTCGCGGAGCTCGGCGCGCATGCGGTCGATGTCCCTACTGGTTCGGATCTCGTGGATCGTGGCGCCGCGACGGCGCAAGCGCCGCCTGGCCCGAAAGCTGTGACGGCACATCGGCTTCGTGTAGAGGGTCACCTCGGCCATCAGACGCAGTAGTAGCGCTTCTTGGGGACGCTTGCTGGTCGCCTCTCCCACGGACCGAGCGCGCGAAAAGACTAGGGGTTTCCGCAATTTCGGCGGGCCGGGGTGTGGCCTACAGTCGCTGGATGACCTACCTCGCGTCCCATCAGGCCGTGGACGACCTGCGCGCGATATCAGCGATTCCGAGCCGGGCGCTGCGCATTCCGGTCTGGGGCCTCGCCGTCGTGCTTGCGACGTTCGTGGCCATGTCGCGCCTGTACCGGGGCATGCATCACCCACTCGACATCGCCGGCGGCGTCTTCGTCGGCGTGGGAGCGGTGGTCGTCCTGGTCTTCGCCTGCCGCGCCGCCGAGGCCGCCCGCGCTCGCTGCGGCCGCCATCGGAATCTCACGCCGGCCTCGCTTGAGCCCGAGCGCCGCTCGGACGGAAGCAACTGACCAAGGCGCGTATGGCGTCAAGACCGGGACATCGGGTCACTTCAGTCCTGTCGTCTCGCTTCGCGGGCGCAAGAGCCTCTGTCGTCGGTAAGCTCGTTCGCGGGCGTTTCGTGTCGGGGTGGGGCTGGTGGGTTCGGGCTCGGCGGCCGTCCGCGGTGGCACCCGCCTTGTAGGCTTCGCCAGTCGACGATCTTCCAGAACGCGACGCCACCCTCCGCCGCCGAGTACCTCCATTTTGCGCGACGAGGTGGCGCGCCGGATGGGGGGCGGACGCGACGGCTCAGCGGCGCAGCAGTGACCGGACGCCGCGCAGGAGGAAGTGGGCGAGCCGGAAGCGCGCGCGCCAGGGCAGGTCGCGTCCGCCCGCGTCTCCGCGCCGCACCTTCTCCCAGTCCTCCGGGCTGGTGTCTTTCGCCGCCCCGACCGCGGCGACGACGGCCGCCTGCGGGAGGCCGCAAACGGCCAGCCCTTCGGGAGCCCAGGCCAGCACGCTCGCATAGCCGAGCGCGAAGTCGCTGCGGCGCAGGTCGGCCTGCAGGAATCCGCCGAAGTCGCCCAGCATCTCGCCCGCCAGCAGGTCGCCGACGCTCTCGACGTCGTCGCGCCCCTGACCGCGCCGGCGATCGTGGCCTTGATCCGGACTCGCCGGAGCTGGTCCGGCCGGGGCGGCGGCGCCCGGCGCCGCCTCGTCCGCCCGCGACGATCACCCGCGCGGTATGCGGGCCGCGACAGCGTTGGCGAACGCGATCGCCTCGCTGCGGTCCGTGACGAAGTTCCATAGATCCGCCATTGCGAACGCTCCGCCGACACGGAAGTAGACGTGGGCCAGGTACGGCACATCGTCGTCGTCGCTGTCGTTCATCACTTCGATCCAGCCCTCGTCGGCCACCGGCACCCGCTCCAGTTGGGCCAGATGCGCGCGCAACGCGGCACTGTCGGAGAGCTCGGCGATCGTCACGATCGATCCCTCACCACCATGGTCATGCCATTGGCAGCCGCGCCACGAGACGTCGAGGTCGTCTCGGTGCTAGGCGGGGGGAATAGGTCGGCTGCGTAGGCGTCAGGGGAGGTAGACGCGCGTGACGATTCGCACAAGCGGCGTCTGCTGTCTCATCGTCTAGGGAGGTTCTCCCATGTTGGCTTTTCCGCGGCGCCGGCTGCTGCTGGCCGCTGCCCTGGTCTGCGTTCTGCCCGCGTCGTCAGCGACGGCGCAGGGCCCGCTCGACCCCACCGCACCGACGCCGGAGCCGCTGCCGTCCTCGCAAGCGGCGCCGCCCCAGGCCGCCGCGTTGACAACCCTCGCCCCGCGCGCCGACGCCTCGTCGGCGGCGTGGGACGCCGTCCGCAACACGTACACCACCGCCTACGCGAGGCCCTCAAGTTGGAAGTTCAAGCTCGATGGGTGCGGTAGCCGCGGCGGCGCGAACGACAGCGGCGTGCGCGCCTCGATCGTGGAATACCACTGGTCGCTCGAGCCGCTCGAGGGCCAGACGCCGCTGGTCGTCCACACCGCGAGCTGCGCGAGGGACGTCTCGCTGGCCAAGCTCGGCCGCTTTCGCGTGCGGCTGACGATCCGGGACAGCCGCGGCGCCACCAACACCACCTCGCAGATCGTGACGCTGCGCGACAAGCTCATCGTCGCCGTGGGTGACTCGTTCGCCTCCGGCGAGGGCAACCCCGAGTCCCAGAACGACGTGCCCGACTGGATCGACGAGCAATGCCACCGCTCGGACGCCGCCTGGCCGGCGCGCGTCGCCCGCTCGCTCGAGACCCGCTCGACGGTCGTGACGTTCCTGAGCTTCGCGTGCTCGGGCGCCGAGATCCGCCACCTCACCCATGTCGACTACGAAGGCGCCGAGCCCGCCGAACTTCTGCCGCCGCAGCTCGTCGTCGCCCGCCGGCTGCTCGGCGATCCGCTCAACACCGCCACGCGCCAGGCCGACGTGGTGCTGCTGGCGGCCGGCGTCAATGACCTGCACATCGGTTCGATCCTGAGCGACTGCGCGACCACAGTGATCGGCAGCTGCGAGGTCTCGCTGGCCCGCGAGCACCAGGCCCTGCCCGAGTCCTACGACGAGCTCGAGGCGGCGATCTCCGCCAACCTGCGCGCGGCCAGCACGGTCATCGCGCAGTACCCGGCGCGGCTGTTCACCAACGGCGCCGACGAGCACGACGCGTGCGAGGTGTTCAGCAACATGAGCGACGCCGACGCGACCTGGATCACCGACGAGGGCAACGACCTCAACCGCACCCTCAACGAGGCCGCCGCGCGTCACGGCTGGACGTCGGTGGCGGTCACCGACACATTCCGCCGCCACGGCTACTGCGCCGACGATCACTGGTTCCGGAAGTGGAAGGAATCGCTGGCAACCCAGGAGGACAACCGCGGCACCGCGCACCCCAACGGCGCCGGCCACGAAGCGGTGGCCGAGCTGGTCACGCCGCGCGTCACCCTCGAAGCGCTGGCGCCGCCGCTGCAGCGCCTCGAGGTGCGCTTCCTGCGCGCGCGCGTGATCGACGACGACATCGGCGATCCCAACGAGCCCGGGCCGCTGGATCCGCACGTCGACTTCGCCGTGCTCTGGCAGCGCAGCGCCTGCGGCCACCCGATCGAGACACGGCGCGGCTTCGGTATCGCCGGCCGATGGCGCGACCTCGCTGACGACCCGTGCCTGCGGTTCCCGCTCTCGACCGTCGGCCGCAGCATCGAGACCCGGATCCACACGGCCGCCGGCGGATCGCTGAACGTGCAACGCGCCCACCGGCGCAGCGCGGGCTGGGACGCGGTCCCGCCACTGGACCCGGGCGGCATCCAGCGGCTGCGCGTGGTCCAGACACTGGGCGTGCTCGAGGTCGAGTACCGCGTCACGATGCCGCTCGTAAACGGATAGCACGCACACACCACCTCCGACGTGAGGGCACCCACCGCGTGTAAGACGTCGGCCGCTGGTGGTTGGGTGGCGCGCCGCTTGCCCTCAGCGGCGCTGCTCGATCGTCCGGCCACTGCTTTTCGGCTGCCCCTCCGTGAGAGAACGTCGGACGGCGGGAGCGGCGGAGGTTCCCACCGTCGCGCGCGGCGACGCGAGGTTCGCCCCACAGCCTCGCCTGAAGGGAGCGGTGACCGAGCCCGTCTCGACACCAGCCGGAAAGTGGCGCCAACGTCGAGAAGCACCACGCCGGCGAGATCGACGCTGCGGATCGCCAGCCGGGCCGTCGGAGATCCAGGATGGTTGCGCGAGTCCGTTTGGGGACGCGCCGAGAGCTCAACCCAGCTGCAGCTGGGCTGCGGTCGTGCCGGGCAGTGTGCCATGCGATGCGCCGTGGGCGGTCAGGACCTCTCCCAGCGGTTGAGTGGTTGCCCAAACGCACGAACGGCGATGAGTTCACGGCCGGGAGTAGGTCTTTACCGACATGAGCGATCGAAAAGTGATTCTCAAGATGGTCATGTCTCTCGACGGTTTTGTCACCAGCCCCGACGGGACCCACGAATGGATGTTCGAGTGGTTCGGCGAGGACTCGGGTGAGTGGAATCGCCGCGCGCTCGAGCAGGCCGGCGTCCACGCGATGGGTCGCCGCAGCTACGAGATCATGGGTCCGCATTGGGCCGCGTCCGACGGGCCGATCGCGACCGCGATGAATCAGAAGCCAAAGGCCGTCTTCTCCCGCACCCTGGAGAAGACGGATTGGGGACCGGCCGAGATTTTCGGCGGGGACCTCGCCGCGGCGATCGCGGACCTCAAGGCTCGGGACGACGAAGGGACGATCCTGGTCCACGGCGGCCCTGACTTCGCCAAGTCGCTGACACGCCTGGACCTCGTCGACGAATACCAGCTGACGACGGTCCCGATTGCGATCGGCGCGGGGCGCAGCCCATTCGCCGAGCTGGGAGCGCACCTGAAGCTGGACGTCGTCGAGGAAGAACGCTTCAAGAGCGGGGCCCTCGCGCAGATCTTGGTCCCGAAGCGCTGAGCGGTTTCCGTCCTGATCAGACCGCCACGGCTCCACACGGCTCATGTCCCCGGACGCCATCGGTGGCCGCGCCGGATGATCGGCGCGGCCCGCGGGTTACAGGCCGAGGCCGAAGCTGAGGAGCGCTCGGGAGTCGGTGAAGCGGTCGCCGGGCTCCGTGTCGCTGGCGTCGGAGCCGAGCGCCACGGCGATGACGTCCTCGCCGCCCACGGTCGCGGCCGAGACGAGGTTCTCGCCCGCCTGGCCGGTCGTGCCCGTCTTGACGCCGTAGGTTCCGGGGTATGCGCGCGACTGCCCCGGGAGCAGCTGGTTCGTCGTGGTGAACGTCTTGTCGGGGTCCGGACCGGACGGGCGGGTCCACGTCGTCGCCGTCCCCGCCGTGGTGCGGACGATCCCGGCGAACAGCGGCTGATTGAGCGCGACGCGCGTGAGCGAGGCGAGGTCGCGCGCGGTCGTGTAGTGCGCACAATCGTCCACGGTGAACTCGTTGCCGTCGCAGCCGGCCTGATCCGGGAACTCGCCGTTCTCGTTGAGGTCCTCCGGGTCGCGGCCGGTGATGTCGATGTAGCTCGTGTCCTCGAGCCCGAGCTCGGCCGCGCGCGTGTTCATCCGCGCCACGAACGCGTCCCGGGCGCTGAGCGGGGCCAGCACCCTCGTCTGTAGGGCCGGCGGCCTACTCTGCAGGGCGCGTAGGTAGACGCGCTCGCCGATGTACGTCCCCACGGCCACCGCGGCGTCGCCCGCGGAGTCGACCAGGGCCATGTTCAGCAGATCGCGCAGCGAAATCGTGTCACCCGCCGCGAGTGTCGCCGCGGCGCGGTCTTCGATACCGACGTCGGAACGGATCGTGACCGTGTCGTCGAGCGAGACGGCGCCGCTTTGGACGGCCTCGATCGCGAGCAGGCCGGTCATGATCTTCGTCGTGCTGGCGGGCGCCCAGCGCAGGTCGGGGCTTTTGGAGCCCAGCACGGCACCGGTCGCGCGGTCGACCACGATCGCGGCGTCCGCGGTCACCTCGGGCATCGTGGGCTCCGGATCCGGGAAGTCCTCGTGCAGCGGCGTCGCGTTGCCGGTGTCGTCGATCTCGAAGCGGTGCGCGTCCGCCGCCATCGGCAACAGCAGCGCGGCGGCGGCGCTCAAACCGGCCGCCCACGCGAGCGAGCGGCGGCGGCCCCGCCTGGAGTGGGAGGACGAAGACACGCTGGAGGGATCGCTATGAAGGTTGGTCATGGGGCCTAAGACCCCCACGTGCCGCGCGAAGTTGACCGGTTGCGGGAGCGCCGGAATCGGAGCTCATCACGTCCCCGGCAACTCACCGCGGCGAGCACACGTGACGGGCCGCCGCCCTACCGATCGCACACGGGCTGCCGAGACTCAACCGACAGGCGCGTTCATCCACCGAGAAGCTCCGTCGTTTCGTCAATCCTCTCGGCCGGTACGCTCACGGCGCCGGCGCCCGCAGCTGCCTTACCGGCGGGCAACGTACGGCGACAGCGGCGCGCCCACCGCGTGGACCCCAGGAGCCGACGCGCGCGTGTCCGCGCTACTCGCACACCCGCCGGCCTCGTCGCCGCGGGCCGCCGGTCGCCTGCGCGTCCCGCGCGGCGCGACCAAGACGGACGCCGGCGAGCGCGTGATCCCGCTGCTTCCAGCGCTGCGGGAGCGCCTTACGGAGCACCGGATGGACTACCCGGTGCCGCCGTCGTCACCGGCCTTCCCGACCCGTAACGGCACGCGCCAGAACGCCGACAACGTCCGCTCGCGCGTCCTGATCCCCGTGCGCGAGCGCGCGAACGAGCTGCTGGCCGCGGATGGCCGGCCGCCGATCGGCCACATGACGCCGCACACGCTGCGACGGACGTTCGCGTCCGTGGTCGCCGTCTGCGACGTCAGCCCGCGGCGCGCGATGTCCCTGATGGGCCACGCGGATCCGACGCTGACGCTCGGCGTCTACCAGCAGGTGATGGACGTCGCCGACGGCGCCCTGGACGTCCTCGAGGACCTGATCGGATGCTCTCTCGCCGACGCCAAGTCGCTCCTCGAGGGCGGCTCGCGTCGCGCCCATCCCGGAACGATCCCGGACGGGCGCCCAGCGCGCCCACCGCCGCTCAAGAAGACCTGAGCTCAGAATCACGAAAGGCCCGGAAATCCGGGCCTTTCGGAGGAGCGGCTGAAGGGACTCGAACCCTCCCAGAACGACGAGTTGACCTGATCACGTGCGTCGGGCACGAAGTCGATAGTGCTCAGTTCGTCGATAGACGAGACTTCCGGTTCTGGGCGCGACAGGGTTTACAGGGTGCGTCAGCGGCCTATTGAATGGACTACTCAACGCCATCGAGACGCACACGCACGGCGGAGCGTCATCTACGCGCTGGTAGGGGCCACCGCTGTGTGACCGTGGCGGAGGACGTCGAGCCGATCAGGGACGTCCTCGGCGGCCCCGACGACGGCAGTGATCAAAGGCCGAGATTCCCGGGACTCATGATCGCCTGGGGATCGAGCGCCGCCTTGATCTGGCGAAGCGTGGCGAACGCCGCGCCCCACTGACGCTCGACGTACGGCGCGAGCGTGCTGCCGATGCCGTGGTGGTCGTTGATCACGCCACCGGCGTCGAGGATTGCGTTGACGCCGGCCTGCCAGATCTCCTTGTAGAGGCCGAGCGGGTCGTCCACGGAGGACACGTCGTCGATCACGAAGCGCGGATAGACCATCGAGCCCCACTCGTACCAGTGGCTGAAGTGCGTGCGCAGCCGGAGGCCGACGCCGGCGAAGCCCGCGAGCGCGGTGCGGATCGCGTCGTAGACGTCGAGGATCGTCGCGTAGGGCGCGACCGCATCGATCGTCCCCCACATCGCGGGCAGCGTCGGGTAGTGGGGCGGGTAGTAGAACTCGTAGCGCCGGTCCCACCACGTCTCGCACAGCGAAGGATCGAGGCGTGCGCCTCCGACCGACTCCAACCGGCGCAGCGCCACGGCGGCCTCCGCGTCCGCGACCTCGGTCTCGCCCTCGAACATCAGCAGCGCCGTCGGCGTCGACAGCGTTTCGCCGACGACCGCGGACAGGCTGCCGCGGCTCGCCTGGGCGTCGTAGAATCGCACCACTGCGGGCCGCAGGCCGTGCTGCATGATCGCCCGCAGCGCCTCGATGCCCGCCTCGACCGAAGGCACCGCGACGGCCTCGAAGCGGCGGTGCTCGGGCACCGGCACCAACCGGACCGTCACGCGCGTAATCACGCCCAAAGTGCCCTCCGAGCCGACGAAGAGCTGGGTGAGCTCCGGCCCGACGGCGTGCCGCGGCACCGGCACGGTGTCGACGACCTCGCCGGAGGGCATCACGACGCGTAGCGCGAGGACCTGGTCCTCGATCTTGCCGTAGCGCGACGAGAGGACGCCCGAGCCGCGCGCGGCAACGTAGCCGCCGACCGAGGCCCATTCGGCCGAGGCCGGGTAGTGCGGGAACGATAGGCCGCGCTCGTTGAGGACGCGCTCGAACGCCCGGCCGTTCACGCCGGCCTCGACGGTCGCGGTCAGCGACGTCGAGTCGATCTCGACGATCCTGTCCATCGCCCCGAGGTCGATCACGACGCCGCCGAAGCGGGGCACGGCGGCGCCCATGACCCCGGAGCCGCCGCCGCGCGGCACGACGGGGACGCCGTGCTCGGAGGCGAGCCGCACCACCGCAGCAACCGCGGCGTCGTCGCGCGGTCGCACAACGACGTCGGGTCGCAGCGGCCGTCCCTCGTGCTGCGCGAAGAGCGAGGGCCAGGACCGGTCGCGCGCGCAGCGGGTGAGGTCGTCAGCGTCAGTCGAGGCGGCCGGGAGCGAGTCGATGAAAGATTGTGAAACAGCGATGCGCGCCACGCGACCCCCTCTCTGACGACGATCGAATCGTCAGCAGTAGATCATGCTTGAGATCTTCGTGTCAAATACTGATGGATCGTGTTGCAAGTTGCGATTTTGTTTGACAGGATGCCGCGCCATGGAGCTACCGACGTACAACTTGGGGGAGCTGGCGCCGGTCGACGTCGCGGCGTACCTGGAGCACAAGGACGTCGTGATGATCCCGATCGCCAGCTTGGAGCAGCACGGGCCCCACCTCCCGCTGCTCACGGACACGATCCAGGCCGAGGAGATCACGCGCCGCGCCGCGCAGCAGGCGCAGGTCCTCTACACGCCGACCGTGTGGATGGGCTACTCGCCGCAGCACATGTACGACCCCGGCCAGGGCACGGGGACGATCACGATCCGCCCGCACCTGCTGCTTGAGCTCTGGTACGACGTCGGCCGCTCGCTCATCCATCACGGCTTCAACAAGCTCGTGTTCGTCAACAACCACGGTTCGAACGCGAAGATCATCGAGCCGTTGCTGCGCCGGCTGCGCTACGACACGGGCGCGATGGTCGCCATGTCCCGGCTCTACGGCGAGCGCTACCTGGCACTGATCGACGACATCATGGAGAACCCGCCCGAGGAGACGCCGGGCTGGCACTCGAGCGAGCTCGAGACATCACAGGTGATGGCCTACAACCCGGACCTCGTGCGGATGGACCGCGCCATCCACCAGGTGCCGGTGAAGCCCGCGTCGCTGCCGGACTCGTTCGTCAAGTCCGACGGCGCGCCGGACGTCGAGTTCCAGGGCTACCAGTTCTTCATGTTCGCCAACGACCACCAGGAGTTCACGCCCTCGGGCGTGATCGGCAACCCGTTGCGGTCGACAGCGGAGAAGGGCGAGCGCACGTACGCGCGCTACGCCGAACACCTCGCCGCCGCGCTCGCGGAGTTCGAGAAACTCGAGGTCGAGGTGCACACCCGGGAGTGGCGAGCGATCGTCTAACCAAAGAGGAGAGGGAGCTTCATGAAGGTCGCGATGCACAACTGGATGCGGGCCGAGCCCGTCGAGACGACGATTCGCCGGCTCGCCAAGTACGGCTACGACGGGATCGAGATCTCCTACGACTCCGTCGCGCTCTCTCCCGGCGCGCCCGGCACCGCCGCCGTACGCGAGACGCTGCTCGACGCGGGCATCGAATGCGTCGGCTCGATCTCGCTGATGTTCGCCGGCCGCGACCTCATCCACGCCGACCCGGCCGTGCGCGCGTCGTCGGTCGAGTACCTCAAGAACTGCATCACGATGGTGAAGGAACTGCGCGAGGACGGCGGCGGCACGATGAGCATCGTGCCCTCCGAGGTCGGCAAGGTGAAGGAGATGGCCTCGCCCGAGGAGGAATGGGCGTGGGCTGTCGAGGGCCTCAAGGAGCTGCGCGAGCACGCCACCGCCGAGGGCGTGCGGATCGCCATCGAACCGCTCAACCGCTTCGAGACGAACTTCCTCAACCGCCACGACCAGGCGCTGCTGCTCGCCCAGGAGGTCGGCGACGACGTCGGCGTGTGCCTCGACGTCTACCACATGAACCAGGAGGAGGCCGACGTCCTGCAGGCCTTCCGCAATGCCGGCGACCGGCTCTTCGACGTGCACGTCGCCGACAACAACCGCATGGCCTGTGGCCAGGGCCAGCTGGACTGGGCCGCGATCCTCGGGACGCTCAAGGAGCTCGGCTATGACGGCTCGCTGACCGTCGAGTTCGTCCCGCCGCTCGACCGCACGCCCGCCAATCCGTACAAGAACGCGATGGCCGTCGCGGACGCGTCGCTCACCGCCGAGCAGCTCAAGTTCATCGAGGACCACGGCTCCGGGGTGCTCTCCGAGGAGTTCTACTCGTGGCTCGTCGAGGAGTCGATCAAGACCCTCCGCACGCACCTGTAGTCCCGGTGCCCGCGGACCTGCGTCGCGCGCACGTCCTCGACACGATCCGCGCCCGCGGCGAGGCGACCGTCGTCGAGCTCGCGCGCGACAACGACGTCTCGACGATGACCGCTCACCGGGACCTCGAGGTGCTGGCCCGCGATGGCCTGATCGAGCGCGTGCGCGGCGGGGCGCGCGCGCTGGCGACCCGGCACCCGACGACGTGGGACCAGCGCGTGCGCGAGGCGCGCGCGGGCAAGGAAGCGATCGCCCGCTTCGCCGCGACGAAGATCCCGCCCGGGGCGATGATCTTCCTCGACGCCTCGTCGACGGCGCTGGCGCTCGCGCACCAGCTCGCCAAGGACCCGCCGTACGACCTCACGCTGGTCACGAACTCCCCCAGCATCATCGCCGAGGTCCGCGCCGACCCCCTGCACCTTGTCGTCTGCCCCGGCGAGCTCGATCAGCACATCCGCGCCATCACTGGCCGCTGGACCGTCGAGTTCCTGCGCGAGCTGCGCTTCGACCTCGCCGTCTTCTCCGCGGCCGGGATCACACTCGAGAGCGGGCTCACGACATCGCGCAGCGCACTCGCCGACGTCTGCAATGTGGCCCGTGAGTCCGCCCGCGCAGCGCTCGCCCTGCTCGACGCCACCAAGTTCGGCCGCGCCTCGCTCGTGACGATCGCGCGCGCGGACGAACCCGACACCGTCATCACCGACAGCACCCTGGACTCCGGCGTCGCGGCGCAGTACCGCGATGCCGGGGTCACGCTCGAGCTCGCCGCCTAAACTAGCGTAGCTAGCAGCGGTGAGCGAGCTTCATCGAGCAACCAAGCGGAACGACGGGCATGCCCGCCGAAGTCTCTCCTTTGTGGACATTGCACCATTCTGTGAGGTGTCTAGCTCGAGCACGCGGATACCAGCTACGACGGGGAGCGAAGCGAGCTCGACGACCGCTCGCGGTCCGCACCATTTCGTCGGCTTGCCATGAGCCTGACTTCGCGGCTCGGTGCGTGCCCGGGATCTCACCGGCGACAGGCTGCCCACACGGCAAGCCGGTTCACGTAAGGCGAGGTGGTCAGCAGCACAGAGCGTCGCGGAAACGCGTTGCCGCGACAGCCTTTCTGCGTTCGACCGCCGGGTTCGTCAGCGGGTGCGTCAGCGTGCCTGCGCGCCGCCGGTTCCCCCACCCCAGTAGCGGTGTGGAGGGACGAGGGAACGGCGGCGAGCAGGCGGGTCGAAGGGAATAGGGGTCAAGGAGGCGGGGAACGGCAACGTCAACGGCGCAACGGCAACGGCGGAGGCGAGAAGCAAAGGAGAGAGCGGGTCGAAAAGAAGAGCGGCGAAGTGCCAGGCTGAAGCAGGCGGCGGGTCGGTCGGGCGGTTGTGACGACAGCGTCGTGTGAGGCTGCATTCGGCTCTCGGAAACGACGCGACGGTTGACGTTGAGTCGTATGTGGCGTCAGCGGCTGAGTTGATCGCGGCGGAGCCCGGGCGGCGCGTCGATCGCGAGGCGGAGCTCGATCTCGCGGTGTTGGCGTGGGCGGCGCGGTTTGCGTTCGTGACGGTTTCGACGCTGAGCTGGCGGTGGGGCGTGAGCGAGCAGAAGATCCGCAAGCGCGTGCGCCGGCTGGAGCGTGAGGGGTTCGTGCGGCGTCACCGGGACGGGCGGAATCAGCCGGCCCGGGTGGTGGCGACCGAGCGTGGTGGTGATGCGGTCGGGCTGACGACCGGGACGGCGCGTGGTCGGGAGTCGCTCGGGCACGAGCTGGCGGTGATCAAGCGGGTGATGGCGATCGAGCTGCACTTCGCTCAGCACGGACCCGCTGGAGCTCTTGTTCTGACCGAGCGCGACATGCGTCGCGACGAGCGCAGCGAGGGCGGGCGGAGATGGTCGGTGCGGGTCGTGCATCCGCATGGCCGGCCTGGGAAGCGGTGGCCGGACTACGCGGTCCAGACGCCGGAGGGGACGACCGCCGGGGAGCTGGAATTCTCCTTGAAGGCGACGAGTCGGTTGCGCTCGATCGTCAGCGGCTACCGGGAGGCCCATCACTACGAGTTCGTGGACTTCGTGCTGCTGCAGCGCCGGCGGGATGCGCAGCTATGGCGATCCTTGACGCGGCTTGTCGACGAGACGCGGTTCGTCCCTCACCCCGCTTCGCGGCTCCCGCCAATTCACTTCGGCCCGAGGATGAACATCACGTCGTGGCGTGACCCGCTGCCCGAGCTGCACGCCGGCATCGCGCCGTTCCCCGCGATCGATCGAGCGCAGCCGTGACGCTCGACGGCGACGATGTCGAAGCGATCGCGCGACGAGTTGCCGCCCTGATCGCGCCGACCCCGAAGCGGTTGGTCGGTGCGGCTGAGCTCGCCGAGCACCTAGGCGTCAAGCGCGGATGGATTTACGCGCACGCTGCGCTGCTGGGTGGGGTTCGGCTCGGCAGCGGTCCACGCGCGCCCTTGCGGTTCGACATCGACGCGGCACGGCGAGTCGTTACCGGAGTTGGCCAGCCGGGAGGCGCGTCCCGACCCGAGCTACAGGCGCGACCGCGGCGGCGACCTGCCGCGGGCGTGCGGTTGATCGAGGGACGGTCCGGACGGTGACGCGGCCGCGTGGGATCCTTCCAGCGCCCGTGATGACCGCCTGAGAGCAAAGGCCGGGCCGATGACGCCGCCACGCCGCGGTCGCCTCAAGCGCCGCCAGACCAGCCAGGGGACGAGCTTCGGCGTCGCGTTCGACTGCGCCGGCCAGGCGTTCTACGTCCACCTCGGCGGCGACTGGGAGGGCTGGAGCGAAGATCGCGCCGCCGAGGAGCAGCGGTACCTGATGGGCAAGGTCAATCGCGGCGAATGGAGCCCGCCGGCACCCGCTCAGCCGGCTTAGCCCGACAGCAGCGGTCTGCCGACGTTCCAGGTCGAGGCCTCCGAGTGGCTACACCGACTCAAGCTGAAGGCCGGCGATCCCGACGGACGGTCGGCGACGATCAGCGACCTCGAATGGCGGCTCCGGCTCGTGATCGACAAGTTCGGGCCGGTCCCAATCGATCGGATCGACTACGCCCTGGCCGACGAGCTCGTCAGCGAGTTGTGCGAGGAACGGCTGACGATCGAGGGGGCGCGCGAACGCGGAGAGCCGCTGATGCGAACCGTCAATACCAAGGACGGGCTGACCTACAAGGCACAGCGGCGCAGCGTCTCGAACTCGTCCATTCGCAAGGCGCTGCACACGGCGGAGCGCGTGCTCCGCGAAGCGAGAAGGCGCGGGCTCCTGGCTGGCCAGGTTCCGGACCTGAAATCCGCGGCGCCCAAGGCAGAACGACCCAACCGATCGTTCCTCGAGATCGAGCAGCTGGCGGCGCTCCTGAAGGTCGCCGACCTGATCGAGGCGGAGCACCGCGGCCTCACCTGGGAGAAGGTGGCGATGATCCGCGCATCGGACCGCTCCTCGGTGTCGCTCGCGCGTGAGCTGCGCGTCTCCGACACGCTCATCCGCGGCGTCCGCAACGGCGAGCTGTGGAAGACCGGGGCGGAGGCGCGCAACCGCAACGACGTGCCGCGGCGTGTCGTCGTCGAGACGCTGGTCTTCGCCGGCCTGCGGATCTCCGAGTTCTGCGGGCTCGACGCCCACCACCTCGACGTCGCCGCCGGTCGCCTGCGCGCGTCCCGCGCGGCGCGACCAAGACGGACGCCGGCGAGCGCGTGATCCCGCTGCTTCCAGCGCTGCGGGAGCGCCTTACGGAGCACCGGATGGACTACCCGGTGCCGCCGTCGTCACCGGCCTTCCCGACCCGTAACGGCACGCGCCAGAACGCCGACAACGTCCGCTCGCGCGTCCTGATCCCCGTGCGCGAGCGCGCGAACGAGCTGCTGGCCGCGGATGGCCGGCCGCCGATCGGCCACATGACGCCGCACACGCTGCGGCGGACGTTCGCTTCGGTGGTTGCGGTCTGTGACGTCAGCCCGCGGCGCGCGATGTCCCTGATGGGCCACGCGGATCCGACGCTGACGCTCGGCGTCTACCAGCAGGTGATGGACGTCGCCGACGGCGCCCTGGACGTCCTCGAGGACCTGATCGGATGCTCTCTCGCCGACGCCAAGTCGCTCCTCGAGGGCGGCTCGCGGCGCGCCCATCCCGGAACGATCCCGGAACGGGCGCTCCAGGCGCCCGATTCCGCCAAGAAGGCCTGAGCTCAGAACCAAGAAAGGCCCGGAAATCCGGGCCTTTCTGAGGAGCGGCTGAAGGGACTCGAACCCTCGACCTTCTGCATGGCAAGCAGACGCTCTAGCCAACTGAGCTACAGCCGCGCGCGGCGCCGAGTATAGCCAGCGAGGAAGGCTCCGGGGACCTCCCAGGTACAGTCAACTTCATGGCGGACTCACCCACCGAGCGGCGACCGCGGACCCCGTTGCCGCCGGGGCAGCGCGGCGGACCGCCGTCCGGGCGCCCCGGCGACAAGCCGGCTCCGCGCTCCCGGCTTCCGTTCGGGCGCCAGTTCTGGATGATCGTGCTGGGCCTGCTGGTCCTGAACTACGTGATCATGGCGCTGTTCGCTCCCGGCAAGGAGCCGAGCGTCACGATCCCGTACAGCAGCCCATCCGGCGCGCCCGGCTTCCTGCAGCAGGTCGACCAGGGCAACGTCGCCAAGGTCAAGACGACGGGCGCGAGCATCGCGGGTGAGTTCAAGAAGGAGGTCCGCTACCCGGACAACGACGCGAAGCCGGCGAAGAACTTCGCCAGCGAGATCCCGTCGTTCGAGCTCTACACGAACGACCTGAAGCAGACGCTCGACGCCAAGAAGGTCGTGATCACGGCGGAACCGATCAACGACGGGCGTGGGTTCTTCACCAGCCTGCTGCTCGGCTTCGGCCCCGTCATCCTCCTCGTGTTCCTGTTCGTGTGGCTCTCGCGCCGCGCGTCCGGCGGCCAGATGGGTGCGCTCGGCGCGTTCGGGCGCTCGCGGGCGCGCCGGGTCGAGGGCGACCAGACCATGGTCACGTTCAACGACGTCGCGGGCATCGATGAGTCCAAGCGCGAGCTGACCGAGGTCGTCGACTTCCTCAAGAACCCGGAGAAGTACCAGAAGCTCGGCGGCCGGATCCCGCGCGGCGTGCTGCTCGCGGGCCGGCCCGGCACGGGCAAGACGCTGCTCGCCCGCGCCGTCGCGGGGGAGGCGGGCGTCCCGTTCTTCTCCATCAGCGCGTCGGAGTTCGTGGAAGCGATCGTCGGCATCGGCGCCTCCCGCGTGCGCGACCTCTTCAAGCAGGCCAAGGAGGCCTCGCCGTCGATCATCTTCATCGACGAGATGGACGCGATCGGCCGCCAGCGCAGCGGCGGCAGCGGGCCGTTCAGCGGCGGCAATGACGAACGCGAGCAGACGCTCAACCAGATCCTGACCGAGATGGACGGGTTCGAACAGGGCGACACCGTGATCGTGCTCGCGGCGACCAACCGCTCGGAGATCCTCGACGCGGCACTCCTGCGCCCCGGCCGGTTCGACCGCCGCGTGACCGTCCCGGCGCCGGACAAGGACGGCCGCCGCAAGATCCTGCAGGTCCACACGCGCTCGCTGCCGCTGGCCGACGACGTCGACCTCGACCACATCGCGGCGATCACGCCGGGGATGGTCGGCGCCGACATCGCGAACCTGGCCAACGAAGCCGCGCTGCTGGCCGCCCGCCGCGGCCACGAGAAGGTCGACGAGTCCGATTTCACCGACTCGCTGGAGAAGATCATCCTCGGCGCGCCGCGCGGCATCGTGCTCTCCGAGGAGGAGAAGCGCCGGACCGCCTACCACGAGGCCGGGCACGCGATCGTCGGGATGCTCACGCCGGGCGCGGACCCCGTGCGCAAGGTCTCGATCATCCCGCGCACGATGTCGCTGGGCGTGACGATCTCGAGCCCGGACAGCGAGCGCACGAACTACGACGAGGAGTACCTCGTCACGCGGATCAGGGTCGCGCTCGGCGGCCGGATCGCGGAGGAGATCGTGTACGACTCGATCTCGGCCGGCGCCGAGTCCGACATCCAGCAGCTGACGGGGATCGCGCGCCAGATGGTCGGCCGGTGGGGGATGAGCCGGGAGATCGGGCCGATCGCGGTGATCCCGTCCGAGGCGCAGGGGCCGCTGCTGCCCGGCGTGTCCGAGGTCTCCGAGAGGACGCAGGAGCTGATCGACCGTGAGGTGCGGCGGATCGTCGAGGAGGCGTATCAGTCGGTCACGGCCCTGCTGACCGAGCACCGCGACAAGCTCGACAGCCTCACCGACCGGCTGCTGGAGCTCGAGACGCTGGACATGGACGAGGCGTACGCCTCCGCCGGCGTCCCGGTCCCGCGGCGCGCCGCCGAGGCGCTAGCCCAGAGCGGCGCGTCCGCGTTGGACGCCGGTCTGCCCCCGGTCTAGCCGCTCGCGGGCCGCGTCGAGCAACACACCCTCGGGCGTCAGGTAGTCCCGCCACGAGCGCGCGGGGTGGTAGCCGAGCAGGCGCTCGGCCTTGGCTGCGCTGATCCCGCCGGCGTCCTCGCGCGGGAGCTCGCCGACCGAAACCTCCTCGCCGTAGTGGTGCGCGATCAGCTCGCGCAGCGGCCGGCCGGCCCCGTTGTCGGGCGAGGCGACGTACATCGCCTCGTGGCCCTCGAGCGAGCTCTCGGCCGCCAGCCGCAGCGCGTGCGCGAGGTCGTAGACGTCGATGTAGCTCCAGAAGCTTTCGCTCGGCGCGCCTCCGAACGGGTCGCGCAGCCACGGCCCGAGCCCGCGCTCGTAATTGCCCTCCCACTGCACCCAGGACGGGCGGATCGAGATCGCCCGAACGTCCGAGCGCGCCACGGTGGCGTCCATCAGTTGCTCGCCGAACACCTTCGCCAGCGCGTACGGATCCTGGGGCCGGTTGGGCAGGTCCTCGTCGATCGGCGCGGACGGCGCGTGGAAGCGGCGCTCGGCGAACGCCATCCCGGCGACGGTCTCGCTCGACACGTTGACGATCCGGTCCGCTCCCAGCCGCACGCACGCCTCGGCGACGTTGAAGGTCGCCATCAGGTTGTTGCGGAACACGGTGTGCGGCGGGTTGCGAGTCGGCTCCGGGAGCGCCGCGCCGTGGATCACGACGTCGTGTCCGCGCACCACCCCGAAGGCGTCGCCCGGCTCGGTCAGGTCTGTCTGGACGTAGTGGGCGCCGGAGTCGCCGCCCTCATAGACCGGCGGCGCGAGGTCGGTGCCGGTGACGTCGTGGCCGGCATCGATCAGTTCGGCGATCGTTGCCGCGCCCACTTTGCCGTGGGCGCCGGTGACGAGGATCCGCATCCGTGGCTGTCTACCACTTGCGCGCGGCGTGCAGCCCGTAGCCCAACGCGAGCAGCAGCGATCCAGCCGTCAGCGCCGGGATCTGCACGCCGGCGATGCCCTGCATGGTTTGGCTCGGATACATGCCCCACGCGATGGCGGCGACGAATTCCGAGGCGCATAGCCCGATCGCCAGCCGCCCGAAAACGGCAGGCACTTCCATCGTCCCGAAGAACAGGAAGGCGCAGAAGGACAGATAGAGCGTTAGAGCGATTGCAAGCTCCATCGCCGTCATGGTTGCGCGATACGGTCCGGCGCGCAACGCTGAACCCGCACCTGGGGCTTTGCGTAGAACTCCAGGTCAGTACGAATGGAGGGCAATTCACGTGCGGAACAAGCTCATCACCGGCGCGGTAGTCGTCGCGCTCGGAACCGGTGGCATCGTGGCGTCGGGCGCGATCGCGAGGCCGGCGGCTACTTACTCACTCTCGGCCGATCGCTCCAAGCTGAAGTTCAACAAGACCACCATCCGCGCAAAGGCGGGCAGCGTGACGCTGCGGATGTCGAACCCGTCCAACCTGCCGCACAACATCGGCATCAAGGGCAAGGGCGTCGGCCGGACGGTCGGCAAGAACGGGACGTCGACGCTCACGAAGCGCCTCAGCAAGGGCACCTACACGTTCTATTGCGGCGTCGGGTCGCACGAGCGCGCGGGCATGAAGGGCAAGCTGATCGTCTCCTAGCCGGCCCCGGGATCACAAACGCGTTGCAGCCCGTCACCCGCGCCAGTTAGAGTCGCGCGGAGCTAGATGTCGGAGACCGCTTCCCAACAAGCGGCGCCCGAGCCGGTCGTCGCAGCGCCGCAGGCCATCGCCGATGCACCGGCCCCGATGGGGCCGGTCGTGTCGCCGCTGCGTGGGCAGCTCTCGCGCAGCGCGTCGGCGATGGGCAACCGGGCGTTCACCAGTTGGGCGCGCGGTGCGGGCGCGGCCGGCGAGCCGCTGCCGACCTCCTCCGCCCGCGAGATATGGAGGTTCCCGCCCGCCCCGATCCTGGCGCGCGATCCCGAGCCCGCGACGGCCGGCGGCGAGAAGACCGAGGAGGACGACGCCGACGAGCCGATCGTGATCAAGGCGCTGAAGTTCGGCAAGGACGCGCTCGACGGCGAGATCCCGGCCTCCGGCGGCGATCTCTCGAAGACGTTCAACACACACCTCGGCAAGTCGGCGAACTTCGGGCCGTACAGCCTGCAGGTCCCGCTGGCCCCGCTCGTCACGGCGGGCTTCGGCGCCGGCGGCGCGATGAGCGCGAAGGCCGACGCGTCGCTGAAGCTGTCCGGCACGAACATCGCCAGCGCCGCGTTCGGGCAGGCGAAGAAGCAGCACGTGACGGCGTCCGGCACGGGCTCCGCGTCGGGCACGATCGCCGCCAGCCTCGTCGCCGGGATCAAGTTCGGCGTCCAGGGGCTCGCCAACGTCGGCCTCTACGGCCAGGGCACGCTCGCGTTCCGGGCCGACGGCAATGCCAGCTTCGACGGATCGATCCAACGGCTGAAGCCCAAGAAGGCGGGCGGCACGTGGGGCCCGTGGCAGGGCAACATCAACTTCAAGGCGAAGATCAAGGGCTCGCTGATCGCCGAGGCCCAGGGCTACTTCGAGTACCAGGTGCTGTGGATCTTCAGAGACCAGTTCGGCAAGTTCAAGATCGGGAAGTGGACGCTGGCCGAGGCGGGGCTGGACCTCACCGGGACGATGGGGCCGGACAAGCCGCTCGACGTCACAGTCAAGCCGTTCGTCGGACCACTGCTCAAGCCGGGCGTCTCGGAGGAGATCCGCAAGCGCACACAGGCCGAGCGCGAGATGGCCGAGAAGCTCGCGTCGGCCGGCGCTGCGGGCTCGCCGGTCGCCCGCAAGGTGCTGCGCGCCCCCGGCGACGATCCTCCGCCCGACGACCCGGCCGCCGGCGGCGGCGCGCCACCTCCCGCAGGCGGCGGGGCGGCCGCGCCACCCGCGGCAGGCGGCGAGGCCGCGCCCCAAGGCGCCGATCCCGCTTCTCCGGCGGGCCCGCAGGCCGAGCCGGCCGGGCCCCAGGGCGCCGCGCCCGCGGGCGGGCAACCCGCTGCGGCCGCGAACAACGCCGACCTCGCCGCGATCGCCGGCGTCCAGCCAGGTGGTGCGGCCGCCGGCGGCGGCGGCCCCGCGTCGTTCACCCTCGAGAGCGAACCGAAGATCGAGGAATAGATGCCGACCGCCGGCGACCTCGCCGCGCTGCTCGGCGGCGCCCGCGCGCGCGTGAAGACCGCGCACGCGGTGATCAGCGACTGGACCGACCCGTTCGCGACGCTCGAGGCGATGAAGAACGGCCCGTGGGCCGAGGAAGCCGCGAACACCGACGACCCCGGCATGTTCGGCCTCCCGGATCAGGTGACCACGCTCGAACTGCGCCAGTGGGTCGACTACGAACACAACCGCCTGCGCGAGGAGCGCGGCACGCTGGTCAACATCAAGGACGGCCCGCGCTGGTGGAGCATCATCCCGGGCCAACCCCCGAATGCCGGCACCGAGCCGGCCAGTTCGCTCGAGCTCTGTGACGCGCTGCAGCGCTGGACCGACCCGCAACCGCTGACGCGGCTGATGGAGCTCAAGCCGGACGGGGAGACCGAGGCGCTCGGTCGCAAGGCGCTCCGGGTCACGGCCACGGCTCGCCCGGACAACGGGATCGCGGGCGAGATCGCACCGCTCGGTTGGAGCGCCGATCGCTGGGAGCTGATCGTCGACGCGGAGCGCGGCGTCCTGCTCGCGACGACCGCATTTGTCGGCGATAAGCCGTTCCGCAAGGTCGAGGCGACGTCAATCGAACTTGACCAGTCGTTCGACGACGCACTCTTCGCACCCCCTTCCGGAGTTTGATCGCGCCACAAGAACGGGCACAAATACACACGTCCGCAACATTGGCCGCGGCCCTCAGGGAGGTCGCGGGGGAGGTGAAGGACGTTGGCAGGAACCGCCCGTTCGACCGATACCACTACCACCACTGAAGGTAGGTTCGGCCGCGCGACCGACGAGCGCGAGCCGCAGTATGCGCCCGAGGTCCGCAGCGACCATCTGCCGCCGATGGAGTACCAGGACATGCCTGAGCCCTTGCCGCTGCGCAAGGTGCTCGGACCGAGCGTGATCCTGGCGGGGATCGGCGTCGGCTCCGGCGAGTACATCCTGTGGCCGTACATCAGCGCCAACGCGGGCATCGGCTTCTTGTACCTCGCCGTCATCGGCGTCACGATTCAGTACTTCCTGAACATGGAGATCGAGCGCTACACGCTCGCCACGGGGGAGACCGCGATCGCCGGTTTTGCCCGCTACTGGAAGCCCTGGGGCATTCTCTTCTGCATCTTCGCGATCGTCCCGAACGTCTGGCCCGGCTGGGGTACCGCGGGCGCCACGACATTCACGTACCTGATAGGCGGCGGAAACCCGAACACCATCGCGATCATCGTGTTGCTGGCGATCGGGATCGCGTTGACGACGTCGCCCGTCGTCTACAAGGCGCTCGAGCGCGCCGAGTTCTTCAAGGTCGGGCTGACGATCGTCTTCCTCGCCGTCGCGGTCGTGGCCGGCATCAAGATGTCGGCCTGGGGCGACCTCACTGGCAACGCCGAGAACCTCGGCAGCTTGCCGACTGGTGACGTCGCGATCGCGACGCTGCTCGCCGGCCTCGTGTTCGCCGGCGCCGGCGGCGCCAACAACCTCGTGCAGTCCAACTGGATCCGCGAGAAGGGCTTCGGGATGGGCAAGTACGTCCCGCGGATCGAGTCGCCGCTCACCGGCGAGCCCGAGCCGGCCCCGACGACGGGTTCGATGATGCGCCAAGACGAGGAGAACCTCAAGCGCTTCAACGGCTGGTGGAAGGTCGCCAACAAGGAGCAGCTCGTCTCGTTCTGGTTGATCTGCGTGGTGTCGATCATCATCTTCTCGGTGCTCGCGTACTCGACGGTGTACGGCCAGGACATCTCCGAGGAGGCCGACTTCGCCTTCATCGAGGCCGAGGGCAACGCCCTCAAGGAAGCCGTCGCGCCGTGGTTCGGGACGTTCTTCTGGATCTTCGGCTCGATCTCGCTGGTGCTCGTGGCGCTGGGCGTCGTCGACTACGTCGGGCGGCTCTCCGCCGACGTGCTGAAGACCCTGCACCTGCGCGACAACGAGCGCTGGAGCGAGTCGAAGATCTACATGGCGATCGTGTGGACGATGTGCCTCGTCGGCTGCGGGATCCTGCTCTCCGGCTTCGATCAGCCGCTCGTGCTGCTCGTGCTGGCGGCCTGCTTGAACGGCATCGTGATGTTCATCTACTCGATCCTGCTGATCAAGCTCAATCGCCAGGGCCTGCCTCCGGCGATCCGCATTCGCGGATTCCGCCTCGGCGCTTTGGGCTTCGCGGTGTTGTTCTACGGCTTCTTCGCCGGCTGGTACGTCATCGTGCAGCTCGGGGAGATCTTCTGACCTAGTGGGACGCCGCCTGTTTGCCCGTTTCGTAGTGTTCGTCGCCGCGTTCGCGGTGCTGTACGCGGCGGCGACGCTACTGGGGTGGACGTAGCTCCTAGACCTTCGAGTGGACGATTGGCCGAGTTGACCGCTCGCCGATTCAAGTCACCATGTGGGAACAGGGACGACCGCACGGAGGCGGCGATTTGTTGTCGGTACGCAGCATCAGCATCAGGACGGCTTTGCTTGGGACGGCGCTCGCGCTGGGTTCGAGTACGCCTGCGCTCGCGGACCCCGACGTCTACGAGGCGCCCACCATCTCGGGTACTGCGCAGGTCACCAAGACGCTGACCGCCAACGGCGGCAAGTGGACGCCCTCCACGGCAACCGTCGGCCGCGTGTGGCTCCGCTGCACCGACGCCACGAACATCTACAACTGCGACTGGATCGACGGCGCAGACGAGACGACGTACAAGCTCGTCGCCGCCGACCAGGGCAAGCGGATCCGGGTTGCCCTGTACGCGGAACGCTACGGCGAGTGGGACTGGATGGCGTCCAACGCGACGTCCGTGGTGGCCGCGGCGCCGGTGGCGACGCCGACGCCGACCCCCACGCCGACGGCGACTCCGACCCGGACGCCGACGCCCACGCCGACGGCCACCCCGGCCAAGACAGCGACGCCGACACCGACGCCGACGGCCACCCCGGCTAAGACGGCGACTCCGACGGCTACGCCCGCCGCGACGCCGACTGCTCAGCCCCTGCCCGCGTCCAATCCGGACCCGGTCACGGCTCCCCCCATGAGCAGTTTCACGTCGACGGCGGCGACCGTCCCGGACACGGCGCTGACGGCGCCGGTCAAGAAGTCGAAGGCGAAGATGATCAAGCCGTTCCCGACGATTCGGATCAGCGGCCGGCTGACCCGGACAGGCGCGGACATCCAGGTGCTGACGGTGAAGGCCCCGAAGGGCGTTCGGGTCACGCTCGCGTGCTCAGGTGGTGGCTGCCCGCTGCGCGAGGTCTCGCAGATCACGTCCCGCGGCAAGTCCGCGCTGCACATCCCGCAGTTCGAGCGCGAGTTGCGCGCCGGGACGCAGCTGACGATCACCGTCGCCAAGTCCGGATACATCAGCAAGGTCACGCGGGTCACGATCCGCCGTGGCAAGGCGCCCGCCCGCAGCGATCAGTGCCAGCTGCCGGACGCCAAGAAGCTCACGCGCTGCCCACGCTGACGGGCGCACCGCCTAGTGCGGTTCGTCTCAAGCGCCGACCGTCGCGGTCGATCACCCGGTCCACATCGGAAGCCGCGACGGATCGAGGAGGACAGCCGTGCCCACGCCTGGAGTGCATCTCGAGACTCTGCAGAGTCCTGTCAATTACGAGCCGTCCCAGCTCGACCGCGCGTGCACGATCGCGCATCAGCTTCAGCGCGGACGCTTCATCCTCTGCGAGCCGCCACGCCAATGAAGCGGCCGCGTCACGTCCGCGCGAACCTGCGGTTCTGGTGGCTGGTCGTGATCCCGCGGATCAAGGTCAACCTCGCGGTCCTGCTGCTTCACGTGCTCAGCTCCGAGCGGCGCTGACCGCTCGCCGCGGTTATGATCGCGAGATGGCGCTCAGACCGTTGAGGCGCACTCCGATGATGCTCGGCGGCGTCGGCTTCCAGGTTGGTTTGGACGAGGCGCGACAGAAGCAACTCGAGGCCGAAGCAGCAGCCGCGCCGAGGCCCAGCGTGGCCCAGCAGCTCATGGACTACAAGTCGCTCCTCGACGACGGCATTCTCACGCCGGAGGAGTTCCAGATGGCGAAGCGCAAAGTGCTCGCCGGCTGAGCGTCAGCGGCAATCCCAGGGTCGTGGGTGACTTCGCAGTCCTTCGGCCACCGCGGCGAGCTGGTGAGGTGGCAGGCTGCGGGCCGCGTCGAGTTCATCCGGCGAACGCAGATCGTGGTGCGCCCCGCCAAGCACTGCCATGAGAAGCACGGGCGCCAAGCGTCCGGCGATTCGGTTGATCGTGCGGGTCATGCGCCGAAACGCTTGCGCGAGGCAGGGTCGCTGCGCAATCCCAAGATCCTGGGTTGGTTCGACTTGTCGCGCTGCAGAGAGCGGAAATGGGAGGGCCGTCGGCTGAGAGGCGCCGACTGGAATCGAACCGGTGTACACGGCTTTGCAGGCACCCGGATCGGGTTCCGATGAGGGCGATTCCGCTGCACTGCGGGACCCCGGTGCGGGCGAGGTTCGCTCGGTTTCGGGCAGTTCGGGACACGGTTCGGGACACGTGGACGACGAGTCTGATCAGTCAGATCCCTCGCAGGAGGCGTGATGGATCGAGGACCGTCAAGTCCGCCCGAGCGATGGAAGGGTCGTCGCTCGAGCGCCCTGAACACCCGGCGATTGCACGTACGGCGCGACCAGTCGGGGCAGCCGCCCCGCCGAAGTCGTCGCGGCCCGGCTCCGGGTTGTGGTCCCGGCGGCCGCGGGTTCGAGTCCCGTCGCTCACCCCTCAAGGAATCCCTGCAAACGCAGGGATTTCGCCCTCGACCACAATCTCCCAGAATCGCCCACGGGGACAGATTCGGGGACAGATGCATCTGCAACTACCACCGGGACCACGGCGGAACCGGGTGGCGATGAGCCCCCGATACGGTTCCGCGGGGACGAGCCCGAGCTCTACCTCGCGTTCAACCACGAGCTCGTCAAGCTGATCGAGCGCGACGTCCGCGCGGCGCCCGAGGACATCGAGGACGCGTGCTCGTTCGCGTGGATCCAGTTCTTCCGCTACCAGCCGGATCGCGAGCGGAACTGGAGGGGCTGGCTGTACCGGACGGCGCAGCGTGAGACGTGGCGTCTCAACGCCCAGCGCTTCGGCGAACTGAGCATCGTTCCGGACGGCGAATCGCACGAGCGTGGGACCACGAGGGAGCCGGCCGATCCGCGCGACCGGCTCGAGGAGCGGCTGGAATTCGTGGCTGATGGAGGCGATCGGCAGAGCGCCAGCGCCTGACGCGCCGCTCAGACGCTGACAATCGAGCACTGCGCCCCCGCGAGTGGGCTGCTGAGCCCGAATGCGTCGTGCAGGACGCGCGCCGCCTGGTCGATCGCCTCGAAGGACAGATGGCACGCGACGCGGCTGAACGTGGTGGTCACTGCCTGCGCCTCGATGCCGCTGCGCTCGAGCGCGGCACGGGCGCGGCCGGCGAACTCCGGGCGCGCGCCGATCCCGCGTCCGACGACGCTGACGGCCCCGAGGTCCTCACGCGCCGTGATCACTGCGCCGGCGGTGGCGATCGCCGCCGTGACGTCGGTCGCCTCGTGTCCCGGCACCGTGAAGCGCACGCCGGTGCCCTCTCGCAGTAGCGTGCCGACCGCCGCGCCGCGCCGGCCCAGTGCCGACGAGACGCCCGCCGGCGAGATGTTGGAGGCGGCGTAGAGCAGCTCACGGCGGCGATGCGCGAGCCCGACGATCGTGCCCTCCGCAACCGCGGCACGGCGCGGCCGGATCCAGGTCCCGGGCTCGTCGGTGGACATCGAACGAACACGGATCTCGACGCCGTGGGCCTCGGCCAGCTCGACCGCTCGAGACTGCAGCACCCCGGCGCCGCCCTCGGCGAGATGCCGCATCTCGTGCGCACCGAGCACCGGCAGCGAACGGGCGGCGGGCACGATGCGAGGATCGGCCGTAAACACTCCGGGCAGCTCGGTGAAGACGTCGCAGCGGCGGATGCCGAGCGCCGCCGCGAGCGCCACCGCCGAGCTGTCAGCACCGTCACGTCCGAGTCGGGTGACGTCACCGTTCGACGTTCCCTGAGCACCCGCCACGAGCACGATCGCGCCATCCGCAAGCGCGTCCCCGATCCGCCTCGTGTCGACTGCGAGCAGGCGCGCAGCGCCGTAGGAAGCGTCGGTCGCGACGCCTGCCTGGTCGCCGGCGAGCGAGACCGCGCGCGCTCCGAGGTTGCGCACTGCCATCGCCGTCAGCGCGCACGAGACGCACTCGCCCACCGAAAGCAGCGCATCAAGCTCCCGACGCTCGGGCGCCGAGGAGACCTCGTCGGCCAGCCGGACGAGGTCGTCGGTCGAGTCATCCATCGCCGCGAGCACCGCGACGACGTGGCGGGCGCTGCGCCTGGCAGCGACCAGGCGCTCGGCGACGGCGCGCACACCCGCTACGCCCGCAAGCGCGCTGGCGCCGAACTTCCAGACGACGAGGTTCGCGCACAGTGGGTCGAGGCCGGTCACGCGGTCACGACGCTCCGGCGCCAATCGGTCCTTCCACCGCCGCCGCCAGCGTGGGCCCGGGTGCGCAGCGCAGCTGGTCGGCGCCGAGGGTCAGCCGCCCGTCTGGCCCCGTGAAGCTGAACGACATCCGCTGCAGCGCCTCGTCGAGCACGGCCAGCATCCCGGCGTGGTCGTCGGCGTCGCCGCAGAGCGCATCGAACCACGTCGTCACGACGCCGCCGGGCAGCTGCGCCGGCGGCCGGACGTAGGACGTGTAGCTGGTCACGCCGGGTACGCGGCGAACGTCCGCCATGCCGTCGATCGACTCGAGCCGAGTCGCCGCCGGCGGCGGCGCGTTGTGGTACTGGAAGAATACGCGCGCCGGCACGAGCGGCCGGCAATCGGCCGGCGCGGCGAGCGCGATCCGGGCGACGAGCCCGGCGAGGTCGGCTCCGCAGGCGCGCTTGGCGAGCTCGCTGATCATGCCTCCGACGCGACCGTTGACCTCGATGAGGCGGGGGCCGTCCGGAGTCAGCTTGACCTCGCTGTGAACGACGCCTGTGGCGACGCCGAGCGCGGTCAGCGCGTCGGTCGTCAGCTCGAGGATCTCGCTGCGCTCACGTTCGTCGAGATGCGCGGGCCAGAAGTGGCCCAGCTCGCGGAACGGCTCCAGCAACGGGAACTTGCCGGTCACCGCGAGGTGGCGGACATCGCCGTTGCGGACGGCGGTCTCGACCGACACGTAGTCACCGAACGGCTCGCTGCGCCTGCCGCTCAGGTACTCCTCGACGACGAGCGGGAACGAAGGCTCCGCCAGCAGTTGCTCGACCAAGCGTGCGCCGGAGCCGGCATCCTGCACGAGATGCGTGTGCTGGCTGCCCTCGCCGCGGCGCGGCTTGACCACCGCCGGCAAGCCGACCTCCGCCAACGCCGCGGGCCAGTCCGAGGGTCGCATCACCACGAAGCTCGCGGTCGCCTGCACGCCTGCCTCGCGCAGCCGTTGCCGCTGCGCGTGCTTGTCGCGCAGCAGGGCGGCGGTCGCGGGCGTGTGGAACGCTAGGCCAAGGCTCGACGCCAACCGCGCGGCTGGCTCGACCATGCGCTCGCTGTAGGTCGTGATGCCATCGGGAGACCAACGGCGAAGCGCCGCAACGAGGTCGTCGTAAGGCTGGTCGGCCGCGACGGTGTCGCCTATCTCCTCGAGCAGCGGGAGCATCGCCTGCGCGTGCTCGGAGCCGGCGACGACGAACAGCACGTCCGCCAGCGGCGGCAGAGCAACGCTCAGCTCGCCGAGAGTGACCGCTCCCTTGTCGAAGGCGACGACGAGCCGGGGCTTCACGCTCAGCGTCCTTCGGCGGCGGGGGCCGCCACCGGCGACAGCGATCGGTACGGGTGGCCGACCAGGCGCTCCGCCCACAGTGTGAGCGGTGCCGTCGTCCAGCCGACGATCGCGAACAGGAGTCCGATCGCCACCCAGCCCGCGAGACCGCCGCCGAGCAGCAGCGCGGCGAACAGAGCGGGGCCGAAGGCCTGCAGCAGCTGCACGGCGAAGCTCCAGGCGCCGAGGTACTCGCCCTGGGCGCGCTCGGGTGCGAGCGCGTACGACAGTCCCCAGCCGGCCGCCGAGCAGAAGATCTCACCCAACGTCATGAGCGCCATGCCGGCGAGCAGGACGACGACCGCGAGCGTCGGTGAGAGCCCGCCGGTGAGTCCCCACAGCACGCAGCCGCCGAGCAGCACCAAGCCGGCGCGCCGGCTAAGACGAGCCGACCCCGCCGCGGTCTCGGTCCCGCGGCTGGCGACAACCTGCAGCGCCACGACCATCGCGGTGTTTAGCAGCATCAGCGCGGCCAACGACCAGGGCGGCGCCGACGTCCTCGTAACAAGCCACAGCGGCAGTCCGACCTTGAGCAGCTGGATGTGGAGGTAGAGCGCGCTCGACGAGAACGCGACGGCCATGAACGGGAGGTCGCGCAGCGCCCGCGGTCGGCGGCTCGCGGCGCCCTCGGGCGCCACCGCGCCGGCGTCGTCTGCTCCGCCGGCCGGCAGCCGCGTCAGCACGATCGCGGCGACGACATAGGAGACGGCGTTGCCGAGCGCGAGGGCGGCGAAAGCCGGGCGCGTGTTGATCGCCAGGATCAGTCCGGCGCAGGACGAGCCGACGGCGAAGCCGATGTTCCAGACCGTTCGGTTGTAGGCGTTCGCCTTGACGCGCTGGTCCTTGGTCGAGACCTGCGAGAGGAACGCGCGCCGGTTCGGCGGCTCCGCGCACTCGGCGAGCGCGATCGTCGTCACGACGACTACAAACGCCAGAAACGAGTCGACCGCGATGAACGCCGCGAAGCCCAGCGCGCGCACGACGTTAAGCCAGAGCAGGACCCGGCGATAGCCCACGCGGTCGCCGAGCATTCCTGCCGGCGTCGAGGCGGCCAGCCCGAGCAGGCCGGCTAGCGTCAGCCCGGCGCCCACCTGCGCCGGTGACAGACCCGCGTAGGCGGTGAAGAAGACGGCGCTGCCGGTGGCGAAGACGCCGGTCCCAACGCCGTCGATCACGCTCATGACCGAGTAGCCGCGCAGCGGGCCCGCCGGCGGAAGCAGCGAACGTAGTCGGCTCACCCGACGTCCGCGGCCGACAGCCGCGCTTCCAGCGTCCGCCAGACGCGGTCGTCGTGGAGCATCTCCCAGGTGTCGCTGACGCTCTCGCCGTGCTCGCTCAGGTCGGCCACGAGCGGCCTCCAGGAGTAGCGCGGGTCCGCGGCGCACTCCTCGGCCTGGAAGATCGTGACGGCGCCGCCGTACGGCTGTGGCTCGTAGTGGATCTGCGCGAACGCGAGCGCCGCCCAGACGAGCTGGAGCCAATGGAAGTCGGTCGGCTCGGCGTCGCGGTCGTACCAGTCGAGCGCCTTCAGGTCGCTCAAGATCCGAGCCGCGTCGGTGGCGAGGTCCTCGCTGCCCAATCGTTGGCCGAGCCATGCAAGCCGGAACCGGTAGAAGTCGGCCAGCCCCCAGCCGAAGTCGAATCCGTGCGGTGCGACCGGAGGCTCGCAGTTGATCAAAGCGACGTGCGCCACCGACTCGCCCGCGGCCGTGAGCCGCTGCGCCATTTCGTACGCGACCAGCCCGCCCGAGCAGAGGCCGCCGAGCAGGTAGGGACCGTGCGGCTGCACGACACGGATCTCGGTCAGGTAGCGCTCGGCCAGATCGGCGACCGACAGCAGTGGGCGCTCGCGCGCGACGATCGCCGGGCTCCTGAGCCCGTACGACGGGCGAGCGAAGCCGCAGCGCTGGGCGAGCCGCTTGACGAACTCAACGTTGCCCGAGCCCCAGTGGACGCAGAAGAACGGCGTGCCGGCACCTTCCGTGAGCGGCACCAGCGCGCTCGGCCGGCGGTCGTCCCATGGGCTCGCGGCGCCGCGCCAGAGCTCGTCGAACGTCGCCGCCGTCGGCGCGGCCGGCTCCGCGTCGGCGACGACGGCGGCCGCGATCGCCTCGATCGTCTGGTGCTCAAAGACGCCGCCGGCGGTCAACGTGATGCCCGCCTTGCGTGCCTCGGCGACCAGCTTGACGACCAGCAGCGAATAGCCGCCGACGTCGAAGAAGCTGTCCTCGGGGGCGACGTCGACATCGAGCAGGTTCGAGCAGATGTCGACCAGCTGCTCTTCGACCGTGGTCAGGTTGACGCTCATGTAGAGGCCCTTTCGAGGAGTGGCACGGGCGAGAATCGACGTTCGTGGGCCGCGAGCAGCCCGAGCAGGGTGAGGTGCGGCTCGTGGTGTGTGACGGTGCGGCACTCCGCGACCACGAGCGGGGCGAGCCCGCCGGTCGCGATCACCGCGGTGACGGGACGGTCGAGGGCGGCGACGATCCGCTCGACGACGCCGTCGACCTGACCGGCGGAGCCGTAGACAATCCCCGCCTGCAGGCACTCGACCGTGTTCTTGCCGATCGCGGGGGGAGATTTGACCGGCTCGACCGCGCGCAGTTGCGCGGCGTGGGCGGCGAGAGCGTTGTTGGAGACCTCGATCCCGGGCGCGAGCACGCCGCCGAGGAACTCGCCTTCCGCCCCCACGACGTCGAAGTTTGTGGAGGTGCCGAAGTCGACGACGATCGCCGGCCCGCCGAAACGCGTGTAGGCGGCGAGCGTGTTCGCGACGCGATCGGAGCCGACCTCGAGCGGGTCGTCGACCGCGAGCCGCACACCGGCGCCGGACGCGGCGTCCACTATCAGGGCCGGGACGTCGGCGTGGTACCGCGATAGCAGGTCGCGCAACGCGCGCCGGAGGACGGGCACCGTCGAGCAGGCCGCGACTCCGGTGATCGCGGCGACGTCGGCGCCGAGCAGCGCGCGAACCTTGAGCGCGAGCTCGTCGGCTGTCGCCCGGGCGTCGCTCGCGATCCGCCACGTGGCCACCAGCTCGCGGCGATCGAACAGCGCTAGGACCGTGTTCGTGTTGCCGATGTCAACTGCGAGCAGCATGAACGCTCCTAGTCAGCGAACACGAGAGCACGACGCCCGGTGCAACGTGACCCGGATCCGCATCAATCTCGAGCACCCGGTTGTCGGCGTCGACGTGGACGACCTGCGGCTCTGACCCGGCCAGCTCGACCTCATCGAGGAGCGCGAACGCCATGATGATGACGAGATCACCGGGATGGACGAGATGCGCCGCCGCCCCGTTGATCCCGATCACGCCCGATCCGGCCTCGCCGGGGATGACGTAGGTCTCCAGGCACGCGCCGTTGGTGATGTCCACACCGTCACCTGCTCGCCCGTCAGCAGGTCGGCAGCTTCCATCAACTGCTCGTCGATTGTGATCGAGCCGACGTAGTGCAGGTCGGCCTGCGTAACGGTGGCGCGTTGGATCTTCGACTTGAGCATCGTGCGGAGCATTCAGTCCTCCGTTGTCGGAACGAGACAGTGGCCGACGATGCGAGC
The DNA here is from genome assembly GCA_963768375.1 of uncultured Solirubrobacteraceae bacterium. GTDB lineage: Bacteria > Actinomycetota > Thermoleophilia > Solirubrobacterales > Solirubrobacteraceae > Solirubrobacter. The sequence goes on along the minus strand of CAVYHO010000009.1, from coordinate 196,225 downwards.
GACGAGCTCGTCGGCGATCGCGGTCTTGGCCATCAGCGGCCACCAGTCCGCGCCCGCCGCAGTGATCAGCGCGACGCGGTTGTCTTCGCCGCCGAAGACGCCCGGCGCGGTGAGATTGTTGGCGACGATCCAGTCGCAGCCCTTGCGGTGCCGCTTGGCGACGGCGCCCTCCAAGACGAGGCGGGTCTCGCCGGCGAAGCCGACGACCAGGCGCGGCCGGCGCGGGCTGGGCCGGCTAAGGGCGTGGAGGATGTCGGGGTTCTCGACCAGCTCCGGAGTCGTCCCTTCGACCGGCACCAGCTCGATGCCATCGGGGACCTCCTCAGCTGTCGGTCCGCTGACGACGATCGTTCGCGCTCCCGCCTCGACCAGCGACCGGGCGATGGCGAAGCCGGTCGTGCCCGAGGAGCGATTGCTGATGGAGCGCACGGGATCGATCGCCATACCCGTGTTCAAGGGCAGCTGGCGCCGCTGTGATACATCGTCGCCTCGATCAACGCGGCCTCGAGGATGTCGACGGCGATGTCGATCTCCTCGGCGGTCACGTTGAGCGGCGGCAGCATCCGGACGACGCAGTCGTCGCGGCCGCCGAGCTCGACGATCAGCCCCCGCGCAGCGCAGCGCGCCTGCACCTCCTCGGCCAGCGCCGGTCATGGGCCCCGTCCGGGGTCGGCCAGCTCGATGCCCCACATCAGCCCCCGCCCGCGCATCTCGAGACGCACGGCGGTGTGCTCGGCCAGCTCGGCCAGCCGCGCGCTCGACCTGCTCGCCGCGGGCCCGGACGTTGCCCAGCACGTCGTCGCGCTCGATCACCCGGATCGCCTCGGCGCCGGCGGCGAAGGCGAGCTGGTTGCCGCGGAAGGTGCCGGTGTGCGCGCCGGGCGCCCAGCGGTCCAGCTCCTCGGCGTAGATGCAGGATCGCCACCGGCAGGCCCATCGCCGCTCAGCGCCTTCGACGCGACGATCACGTCGGGCTCGATGTCGTACTGCTCGAACGCGAACCAGGTGCCGGTGCGCCCGCACCCGGTCTGCACCTCGTCGACGATCAGCGGGATGCCCAGCTCGCGGGTCAGCCGCCGGACCCGCTGCACGAACTCGTGCGTCGCCGGGATCACCCCGCCCTCGCCCTGCACCATCTCCATGATCACCGCGGCCGGCAGCTCGATGCCCGCCGTTGGGGTCGCGCAGCGCCCGCTCGAGGAAGCCGACGCAGTTGGTCTGGCAGGTCTCCGGGTCCAGCCCCAGCGGGCAGTCGCAGGCAGGACGAGAACGGGAAGAAGTGCACCCCGGGCATGCCGTTGGCGATCGGCCGCTTCTGCGCCGACGTTGCCGGTCAGCGCCATCGCGGCGTGGCTGCTGCCGTGGAAGCCGCCCTGGAAGGAGACGATCCCGCCGCGCCCGGTCGCGGTCTTGCACAGCTTGATCGCGGCGTCGACGCGCGTTGGCGCCCGTCGGGCCGCAGAACTGGATCTTCATGCGGTCCCGCAGTCGCCCGGCAGCATCGACAGCTGGGCTCGGTGAACTCGTCCTTCGCGGGCGTGGGCATGTCCAGCCCGTGCGTGAACACGCCGATCTGCTCGGTGGCCGCGCGCACCAGCTCGGGGTGGTTGTGGCCGAGCGACAGCACGCCGGCGCCGGCCAGGAAGTCGATGAAGACGTTGCCGTCCATGTCCTGATGAAGCTGCCGCGACCTCGGCCAATCGCGATCGGCAAGCTGCGCGGGTAGGTCCGGGCGTTCGACTCGCGCTTCTCCTGGCGCTCCAGGTAGAGCCGGCTCTCGGGCCCCGGGATCGCGGTCGTCACCGAGGGAGCCGCGAGCGTCGCGTCTGTGAGGAGCGTCATAGCGGCCTCCGAGCGGACTCGCGCTGCGAGCGACGCGTGGAGGCGGCCGTCGCCTGGCTGCGTAGGGCGGCGCGGTCGAGCTTGCCCGATGGCATCAGCGGCAGCCGCTCGACCTCGGCGTATCGATCCGGGACCATGTGACCAGGCAACCGGGCGCTGGCGTGCTGGCGCAGCCCGTATGGGTTGCGATCCGGGGCCGCCACGTAGCACGCCACCAGCAGCTCAACGCCGTGCCGGTTGACCGCCACGGCGACGCCGACGTCGTGGACAGCCGGATGACCGCGCAAAGCAGCCTCGATCTCGCCGAGCTCGATCCTGAACCCACGCCGCTTGATCTGCGCGTCGTTGCGGCCGAGGTACTCCAGCTCGCCGGACGGAAGCCGGCGCGCGAGGTCGCCGGAGCGGTAGTAGCGCACGCCCTCTCGGGTAACGAACCGCTGCGCGGTCAGCTCGGGACGGTTGACGTAGCCCTGCGCGACGCCGGTCCCCGACACCCACATCTCACCGACCTCCCCGTCCAGCACCGGCGCGCCGGCGTCGTCGAATAGCGTGATCTGCAGGTGCGGCAGCGGCCGGCCGATCGGCGAGCGGATCGATCCCCGAAGGTCCTCGGCGGACAGGGTCTTGAACGTCGCGTGGACGGTGATCTCCGTGATGCCGTACATGTTCACGATCGCCGGTGGAGCGCCCGGCAGCGCCGCGAGGAAGTCGCGCACGACATCGAGGTCGACGCTCTCGCCGCCGAACACGACGTAGCGGAGCGCGAGCGCAGGCGCGCCCGCGTCGGCGTGCGCGGCGGCGAGGTAGCGGAAGACCGACGGCACCTGGCTGAGCACCGTGACCTGCCGCGTGCGCAACAGATCGAGCAAGTCGGTCGGCGACTTCGCGACCGCCTCAGGCACGACGACGATCGTGCCGCCGGTCGCGAGCGCTCCCCACATCTCCCAGACCGAGAAGTCGAAGTTGCAGGAGTGGAACAGCGTCCAGCGGTCGCCGGCGCCGACGTCGAACAGCGGCAGCGTGTGCCGCAGCAGCTCGAGCACGTTGTCGTGACTGACGGCGCAGCCCTTCGGCAAGCCGGTCGAGCCTGAGGTGTAGATGACGTAGGCGGGCGCGCGCGGATCGCGCGGCGCCGGCGCGATCATACCCGTCGGCGCTGGGCAGCCGGGATCGACCAGCGCCGCACCGGAGAGGTCGAGCGCACCAGCCCGGTCGGGCTCGCCCACCAGCACGGTCAGCGCCGAGTCCTCAAGCATGTGTGTGAGACGCTGCGCTGGGTAGTCGGGGTCGAGCGGCACATAAGTCGCACCGGCCTTGAGCGCGGCGATGATGCTGACCACGACGTCGATGGAGCGACCGAGCAGCAGGCCGACCGGATCCCCGGGCACGACGCCGCGCCGCTCCAGCTCCGCGGCCAGCGCGTCGGCTCGCTGGGCAAGGCCGCGGTAGGTCAGCGACCGCTCGCGGTCCTCCACCGCGACGGCGTCCGGCCAGCGCTGCGCGGCCAGGTCGAACAGTTCCACGAGCGAGCCCGCTCGCCGCGCGAGCTCGGACGCCGTCGGCGCCGGCTGGCGGCTTCGGGGCGTGGCGGGGGTTTGGGCGAGCATGAGGGATCTCCTTGTCAAGGCACGGCTGGGACGAGTCGGGGGCGGTCCAAGCCGCGAAACGACGAGTAAGAGGCAGCGGTCGCGACCGGAACGGCGGGCACGCCGACGGCGATCGCCGCCTCGTGTAGCCACTCGACAGCCAGCGCGCTCGCGCGCTTGACCGAGCTCGCGGCGGCGCTCGCTCCGATGTGCGAGCCCATCGTCAACGGCCCGAGCGCTCCGATGCGACGGTCGATCGCCCCGGTGGGATCGAGCACGAGCGATGTATCGGGGTCCACGGACAGGCCGCCCTGCGGGTCGGCGACGAGCAGGCCGGCCGCGATCCCCGACCCGGCGAGCTCGCCGTGGGCGCTGATCCCGCGCCCGCGGCCGATCGCGTTCACGAGCCAACGCACGTCGAGGGGATCGCAAGGGGACGAGAACGTCAGCCGGAAGCCGTCTTCACGCGGCTCGACCGCCTCGATCCTGGACCGGACGCGCAGCACGTCGGCGGCGAGCAGGGCCTCGATTCGGGCTGCGTTCTCGACCGGCATCGCCGCCGCGTGGACGAGGAACGGCGTCATGAACTCGCTCCAGACGACGCCGCGCTCGCGTGGCGGCATGCCGCGATACAGCGACCACAGTGCGGGGAAGAACGAATGCGCGGTCGCCTGGATCGTGGCCGCGACGGGGTCGCAGGTGCGCCACGCCGAGATCGCGCGTCGCAGCCGGGCGTGGGCGACCGCGGTGCAGTCGCCGGCCGCGGCGGGCGAGGTCGGCGGCTCGGACGGCAGGCGCGCGGCACGCAGGGCCCAGGCGACCGCCGCCTCGAAGCGCCGCCAGGCGGCGCTCGCCGTCGCCGGCTCGCCGGGCTCGCCATTCGTGCACAGGTGCGGGTTGTTGTCGGCGACTCGCGCCGGCGACTCAACCTGGACGGCGGGCAAAAGCCCGCGACGCGAGCACGTCACGATCGTGTAAGGCGCGCGCGCGCGATACGCGTAGCGTCCCGGCGCGGTCTCGCGAAAGTCGCCGAGCGCATAGGCAATCGTCAGGCAGGCGTCGACGGCGGTCAGCGAGCTGCCGAGCAGCGCCACCGTCGCGCCCTCCGGGATCGCGCGAGCGAGCGTCTCGGCCGGCCATGGGTTGAGCAGCCCGCCCTTGCCGGTGTCGCTGAGCTCGGCTGCATGGCGGCGGCAGTGGTCGGTGTCCTTGGCGTCCGTGTGACCCGTGGCGATGAGCACGGCGTCGGCCCAGAGCACGCGCCCACGGGCCAGTACGACGCCGAGCCGCTCACCCCGGGGCGCGCGGCGGGCGGGCTGCGGCCCGTCGCCACGATCGCGGACCAGCGAGACCGCGCTGTCGGAGAGCTGGTCGACCCGGACGCCAAGCCGCCGGGCGCGTTCACAATGCTCCGCGAGGCGCTGGCGCGTGTAGATCCCATAGCGGTGGCGGCTGGCGATCGTCGCGCGCGGCGGTCGCGGCAGCGCCTCGGCGATCGGCGGCTGGCCGGCCAGCCAGGCTACGAAGTCGTCCGGCTCGTCGGCCATCAGCGACATCGCGCCGGCCCTCATGTTCAGCAGGTGGAATCCGGCGGTCGCGCGCCCGTACGGAAGACCGGGCCCGAAGTCGCCGGTTCCCTCGACGATCGTGATCGCGAGCCGCTCGGCGAGCCGACGAGCGAGCGGCTGCGGAAGCCGCTCCAGCGCCCGGACGGTGGCGATCACAGCCGCGCTGCCGCTGACTCCGGCGCCGACGTAGACCTGGTGATGGCGTGCGGCGCTCAACGGACCTCCTCAGCGCGCGTGCCGGCTACGAGTGCGGGCGGCGACGATAGCCCCGACGCGGCGGCGCGCAAACAGCGTCTGAGCGGATCGGCGGCGGCGGCGCTCGCCGAGCTCGCGCGCAGATCCTCGACCAGCGCGGCCGACTGCGGGTGCGACGCGCCGCTGACGACGAACGCCATTGATCCGGGAGTTCGACCGAGATCGGCGGCCGCTGCCAACGCGGCGGGGCAGCGAGCCAGCGCGGCGATCCGGCGCGGCAGGTCGTGCGCGTGCCGTCCCAGCGGGTGCCGGGCGACCAGGCCGGCAAGGCGCGAGAGAAACGCGTTGCCGCCGCGCGCCGTCTCCTGCTGCAGCCGCGAGCCGACTGCGGCCGCACCCGCCAGCTCGGGCCACAGACCGGTGTCGAGCGCGATCAGCGCTTGCGCGACGGCGGCCGCCGCGCGGCTGACCGGATACAGCGGCGCGCCCGCCGCACCCGCATCGCCCAGTAGCGGCCACACGCCGGGCGCCATCTGGGGCTGTGCGAGGCCGTTGATCGCCTGCCGCCAGTCGACCTCGGTGCGGTGCCGGGGATCGCCGGCGGCGAGCGCCCGCGGCAGGCAAGGAGCGGCGACGTCGTAGACGGCGGCGACCGTGTCCAGCGTTGCGCCGGACGTTGCGGTGCCGTTCGCGTCGCGGATGAGATCGCGGTGCAGCGCCGTGCACGCCGCCCACGTCGCACCGCCGGAGGTCGGCACTCGCAGCTCGCTCAGGTGCGGCCGGTCGAGGCCGAGCGCGGCCCATCGGTCGCGCAGCTCCGCGAGAACGTCGAGCAACAGCGTCGCGAAGCCAGCCGCGCCGTCCATTCCGGACACGCCGAACGCAGCGTTCAGCCGTTCCTCGGGATCGCAGGCGAGGAAAACGGCGCGCTCACCGGCGCATGAGAGCTCGTACTCTCGCGCCCGCCCGGCGTCAGTAGCGTCGTTGAAGTCCTGGCACAGCGTCACCGCGCCAGCCGCCCGCAGCGCCGCCAGCTTCCCCGCCGTGATGTCCGCCGACACGAAGAACTCGCAGGCGGGCCGGTCGCCGACCGTTCTCTCGATCCAGCCCGCCAGCGCCGCGACGGCACGGGCATGGCTGCCGGTCGAGGCCGCGATCAGGGTGGCGCCATCGAACAGCTGCGCGGGCGTCTGCCCAGAGTGGCCGTCGCGCTCCGCGCGCGCCTCGAGCGCGCCCTGCAGCGTGCCCGCGAGTGAGCGCGCCTTGCTCGACCCGCCGAGGGGAAGGGCCGCGTCGACTACCAGCAGCGCGGGTTCGCCGAGCAGCGCGGAGAGCGCCGGCGCGCGCAACACGGGTGGACGCCCTATCGCCAGCATCGTGTCCATCAGGCGACGCGCCCGATGGGCCCGGACGATCATGTCGGGTGCGGCCGCGCGTCCCGTGGTCGCGCGCGCCCGGTGCCGGCGACGGCGGTCGAGCGCGTCGCGCAGGCCGTCGGGACTGCGGTAACGCCGACGCAGATTGGCGACCATCTGCCCGGCCAGGCCCGAGAGCTCCCAGACATCACCGTCGTCGGCGTCGGACACCGCGCACGTGGGCGAGTCGAACCAGCCCACGAACAGCGGCGCGCGGTCTTGGCCGAGGCCGACGACGAGGTGCGACCGGACCCGCAGCTCGGCAAGGAACAGCGCGTCGAGTGTAAGCCGGCCGACCGCTGCCACCTCGCGCTCGTCGAAGCGCATCTCGCTCCAGATGTCGGCTGGGACGCGGACGAGGAATCCGCGTGCGCGGAAGCCGCCCTCCGTGGACCAGCCGCCCAGCTCGAGGTACGGGTCGTAGCGTAGATCGGACAGATCGGCCGCGCGGGGCACCCCGGCTTCCTCCCCGAGCTCGCGCAGAGCGACGAGCGGCGCCGGCTCGCCCGGCTCGGCCGCGCCGCCGAACAGCACGACCTCGTCGGCGTTGTCCATCGGCAGACCGGTGTGCCCGTTGATCGAGCTGCGGCGGCTGATCAGGATCGTCTCGCCGGCGTCGGGATCGGCCGTCACGGGAACGGCGACGCTGGCCGCCTGCGGCCGCGGGTGGAAGCGCGCGATCACCGCGTCGCGCTCGCTGATGGCGACGTGCCCGAGGTACGGCACCGTGGCGTCCCCGTCCAGCTGCGCGACGAGCAGGCGAGTCCAGGCATACACAAGCTCGTCGACGACCTGGGCGGCCTCAGCGCGCAGCAGCGCGGTGCTGCCCGCGAGAAGCGTGGCGCGCACGCCGGCGGGCACGGGCGCACGCATATCGAGCGCGGCTGCGCGCTCGACGGCGTCCGCAAACGCGCCGGTGGCAGCGGCGCGCCGCAGCTGGCCGCGGAGCGCCAGCAGCGTCTCGCTCAGGCCGAGGCCGCGCATCCCACCGACCGCGGCCGTGACGGCTTGTGCAGGGTGTAGTCGTCGGCGGACGCCGGGAACCCGGCGGCCGCGATCGTCGTCGGCCACGGCGCTCCCGGCTCGACGTGACGCTCCTCGTACATGAACGCCGACAGTCCGGCCGGGCCGATCGCGGCGCAGCTGGTGCTCTTCGTCCACTCGACCTGGCCCGGCTCCACAGCCGATGGCCAGACGGCGCGCCGGTGCCGCGTCTCGTCGTTCGTGTTGAGATAGGGCGGCTGTACCGCCGTTAGGCGGTGCGCGCGCCAAGTATCGTCGCGGTAGTCTGCGTCGCCCATCCAGGGCTCGATCGCGAGCGCCTCCAGCCACGAGTTCCAGTTCTGCGGTCGGGCGTCCGGCAGCGCGCGGCCGGCGAGGCGTTGCTGGAGCACCTCGGTAATCGCCGCTTTGCTGCTGTTGAGACCCCGCACCGAGAGCACGTGCAACGCGTCCGGAGCCGCCTCGGTTACGTCGACGGCACCGCTTTCGCCGTAGCGCAGGACGAACGCGCCCTGCGCATCGGCGACGAGCAGAAAGAAGGGCTGCATCCTGCGGCGGTCGCGTGCCAGCGCCGCGGGCAGGTCGCTCGACACAGCGGCGGCGGCGTCCGCGGCCGACGGATAGGTCGCCGCATCGACGCAGAGGCCGCTGCGCGAGACGTACCCGAGCGCGGCGCGCTCCCGGCGCTGGGACTCGGAGGGACTCTCACCGAGCGCGCCCGAGTCCGTCGGAGCGACCAGGATGCGGGCGTACACGCCGGTGCGCTCGTTGACGGCGAGCCATGTGCCGCCGCCGGCGTCGAGGCCGCCGATGATCGGCTCGCTCGCAAGCCCCGACCAGCCGGCAGCCCGTAGTGACCAGACGCGATCGAGCAGGCCGGGGTTCTCGCGCCAGTGGTGCGCGTAGGACGCCGACGGGGCGATGCCGAGTCGGGCGACCGCGCGGTGTCCGTGCGGATGATGGATCGCCTGGTCGCGTGTCTCGTACGCGACCAGCGCGGGATCGGAGCGGGTGTCAAGGGAGAAGATCGCGAGGCACATGTCGTCAGCCATTCGGATCGGGGCCGATTACACGCCCGCTTGACGAGTGCGCAACGAGCGACTCGGGCGGACGCTTTTAGAGAGCGCAGGGCGGCGCTGCCAAATACATGAATCTGCGCCCGGCGTCCTCGTGCGGTCGTGTATCAGCGGGACGGTGCGGGCGCTCTATTGGGCTGTAGCCGGCACCGCCGGCAGCCCCAAACACACGATCCGAGTTGTCACCTTGCCTTCCGCCCAGCCCGAGAACTGTCTCAGCCCAGTCCCCGGCGCGCCCGCCTCATTGGCCGTCGTGGGTGCCGGCCGATTGGGGACTGTCATCGCCGCCGCGCTGCGCGCCGGCGGCGTACCGGTCGAGGGCCCGCTTGCCCGCGGGGACACGCCGCGCACGGCCGCAGCGGTGCTGCTCTGCATCCCGGACGCGGAGATCGTGCGCGCCGCGGCGCACGTCCCGCCCGGCCTCCTCCTCGGCCACTGCTCCGGCGCGACGGGCCTCGAGCCGCTCGCCGGCCGCGAGGCCTTCTCGCTCCATCCGCTGATGACCGTGCCCGTTGGCGCCAGGCCCGATGCGCTCCGCGGCGCGCGTTGCGCCGTCGCGGGATCGAGCCCGCGCGCGCACGCCACGGCGCGCGGTCTGGCCCGGCGGCTGGGGATGCGCGCGACCGCGGTCGCCGACCGCGACCGCGCCGCGGCCTCGATCGCCAGCAGCTTCGTCGTGACGTTGGAAGCCGCGGCCGAGCGCCTCGCCGCGACCGCGGGCGTCGTGCGCGAGTTGCTGGCGCCGCTCGTGCGCGTCGCCGTCGACAACTGGGCGCAGCGCGGTGCCCGCGACGCGCTGACGAGCCCGATCGTCCGCGGCGACGAGCTCACGGTCGCCCGTCAGCGCGCGGCGGTCGCCGGGCGCGTGCCCGAGCTGCTCGTCCTCTGGGGCGCGCTCGACAGCTGCACGCGCGCGCTCGTCGACAGATCGGAGCGGCTGCCGGCATGAGAATCTTGCGCAGCACCGCCGAGGTCCGCTGCTACGTGGGACGCGCGCGCGCCGACGGCCGCACGATCGGCCTGGTGCCGACGATGGGAGCGTTCCACGACGGCCACGCGGCGCTGATGCACGCGGCCCGCGCGGCGTGCGACGAAGTCGTCGTTTCCCTGTTCGTGAACCCGATGCAGTTCGGCGAGGCCCACGACCTGGCGACGTACCCGCGCACCGAAGCCGCCGACGCCGCGGTGGCGGCGAGCACCGGCGTGGACGTCATGTTCGCTCCCCCGCTCGACGACATCTACCCTGACGGGTTCGCCACCCAGGTGACCGTCCACGGCCTCGGCGAGACGCTCGAAGGCGCGAGCCGCGGCCCCGGACACTTCGCCGGCGTCTGCACCGTCGTCGCCAAGCTCTTCAACGCCGTCGCCCCTGACGTGGCGTTCTTCGGCCAGAAGGACGCCCAGCAGGTCGTGGTCCTTCGCCGGATGGTCCTCGACCTGAACATGCCGGTGCGACTCGAGGGTTGTGCCAACCGTCCGCGCGTCCGACGGTCTGGCGCTGTCGAGTCGGAACGTCGCCCTGTCCCCGGAGGAGCGCGAGCGCGCGCTCGGGCTGTCACGAGCGCTGCGCGCGGCCGAGCATGCAGTCGCGGCCGGCGAGCGAGATGCGACGTCGATCCGCGTCGTCGCCCAAGCCGCGCTTGGCTTGGAGCCCGAGTACCTGGAGGTCGTTCATCCGGACACGCTGGCCCGGGTGGAGACGGTCGCCGGACGAGTACTCGTCGCGGTCGCGGCCCGCGTCGGCGCGACCGGCCTGATCGACAACATCGTGATCGACCCACCCCGAGTTCGGAGGTGACCGCGCCGCCAGGCGCCAAACCGGAAAGGCTCTTCATGTCCACGCCCCCGCGACCGATCGAGGCTCCCACCGAGGAGCGCAAGCCGATGACGCTGACCAAGCTCGCCGAGATGCGCGCCGTCGGCGAGCCGATCGTGATGATCACTGCATACGACCATCCCAGCGCGTTGGTCGCCGAGGCCGCTGGCGTCGATCTGGTGCTCGTCGGCGATTCGGCGGCCAACAACGTCCTCGGCTACGCCGACACGATCCCGGTGACGGTGGAGGAGCTGATCATGCTGTCGCGCGCCGTGCGCCGCGGCCTGAAGACACCGCTGATGGTCTCGGACATGCCGTTCGGCTCCTACGAGACGTCCGATGAGCAGGCGATCTCGAATGCGCAGCGGTTCGTCAAGGAGGCCGGCGCCAACGCGGTCAGCTCGAGGGCGCGGCGTCAGCGCCGACCGCGCGCAAGCGATCAGGCGCGCCGGTGTACCCGTAATGGGCCATGTCGGCCTCACGCCCCAGACCGCTACCGCGCTCGGCGGCTACCGCGCTCAGGGCCGGACGGCGCAGCGCGCGCGCGAGGTGCTGGAGGATACGCTCGCGCTTCAGCGGGCGGGCTGTTTCGCGATCGTCTTCGAGGCGATACCCGCCGATGTGAGCGAGCTGCTCATGGAGCATGTGGAGGTGCCGATCATCGGCATCGGCGCCGGCCTAGCCACGGATGGCCAGGTCCTGGTCCTTCACGACCTGCTCGGCATCCACGACGGCTTCGCGCCGAAGTTCGTCAAGCGCTACGCGAACGTCAAGCAGGGGATGGTGGCAGGCGTCCGGGACTATGCCGACGAGGTGCGCGGCCGCCGCTTCCCCGGTCCGGAGCACAGCTACAGCATCGCCGCCGAGGAGCTGGAGCTGCTGCGTGGTCGCTGGGCTCCGCTGCCGCGGCGCAGGCCGCGTGAGTGCTGATCGCGAGCGCCGTGCGGCGCTCGCTGCGCGGCTGGCTGCGCGAGCACGTCCACCGCCACGGCCGTTCGCTCGCGCTGGCGGAGATCCTCGAGTGCCGTCGGCGGGCCGCTCGATGCCCAGCCGCTGCTCGAGCATCTCGATTTGAGATACCCGCACCGGGCGAGCCCTGAGCGGTGCCCGGACGCGTGGCGCCGCCATGGCGAATCGCCCGCGGCGTCACGGGGGGTGGCCACGCATGCGGTGACCCTTGTGGCGGCGGCGGCGCGAGCAGCCGTAGTGTGCGGGGCTGGGTGCCGGCCGCGGCCACCGCGCCGACCAGGCCTTCCCCGACCGGTAGGTCGCGAACCCACACCAGGTGACGGCGCCCGTGGACGAACTCGACCGGATGCCAGCGATCTGCGCCGACGCCTGAGACGTCGATGACCGACGGCGTGATGGCGAGGCCGAGGCCGACTCACTTCGCGACGGCCTCCTTGCGCGCCCACCAGCGAAGGCGAGTCGTCCCGCGGACGCGGAGGGAAACGAGTCGAAGCGTGCGCTCTCCGTAGGCGACAGGACCTCGCCGCGCAGCGCTCGCGAATCGGCCGCCGGTTGCGCGACCTCCAGGTCGACGCCCACCGGCCCCCGCGAATCGGACAGCCACGAGGGCACGGCCGCCCACTCGACTGAGGCTGAACTCGACGCCGTCGACCCGCTTCCTCGAGTATCCGCCGCTGCTGATCGCCTCCGGCCTCTGCCTGTGCGCCAGCCTCGGCACCGTCGGTGTGCGGCAGCTGCGGGCGCCGGACGCGACCGCATCTCAGTCAGCCGCGATCTGATCGGAAGCCCGCAGGCGGACGTCTAACAGCGAGGCGGTTGGCCCGGAGCTGAAGATCTGCGCCCGGCCGAGCTCGAAACGTCCAGCCGTCGGTCGGTCCTGCCGCGATCGTCAGCAGCGCAACGGACGCGGCGTCGGAAAGCAGGTGCGCCGCGTCGACCAGCCCGGCCAGCGACTCGGCGATCAGGCCGGCCGCGACCTCAACTCCCGAGAGCAAGACGATGAACACGAGCCCAGTCCGATGCAGTGCGAGTGCGCCTCCATCCTCAGGCGTGGTGATCGTCGAGTGATCGCGTCGATCGCGCCGCCGCTCGCCCACGCGGGGCACTGGACGGCCTCACTGCTCTATCTCGCTCCAATTCTGATCGTCATCGCGCTGGTCGCGGTCCAGAGCGTGCGGGATCGGCGGCGCGGCATGCAGCCCGCCGCTGATGCCTGGCTGCCAGATCCCCCGGGGGCGACCCTCTCGAACGCTGAGCCCGAGCAGCGGCTTCAGCGCGGGGCCGCGCGCAGGCCGCGGGGTGGTCTACCTCCAGCGACGCGTTCCGCGCAGGTCTCCGATAGCGGCGGCTATCTCGGGCGCTCGGGCTCCGACCTCGCTCAGTCAAGTCCCAGGACGTGGTGTGGCTCCGCAGCGCGCCGATCGTCGGTGAGGATGTTGGCCGCTCACGCCGCTTGGAGCTCGGGCATCTCCTCCCGTTTCTGAACCTGCGCCGCCGTCGAGCACGTCGCGGCCAGAGCCGCCGTCAAGCGAATCGGCGAGCGGGCCGCCGGTGATCACGTCGTTGCCGGCTTCGCCGTTCACGCAGCTCGATCGCCGCCACCTCAAGCGCATCCGGTACGGCGAACGCGAACAACCGAGCTCCGAGGAGGTCGCCGTCGCATAAAGCTGACCAACGACGGGAACCTGAGCCGACGAAGGTTACAGCAGCTTAGGGACGCGACCCGCCGCGAGATCGCGCGCCTGATCGTACGCGGGGTGGGCTCAATGCCGGGGCGGGGCCGGGGAAGAAGCGGTTGACTCTCCGCCGGTATGCGGCGTAGTCGGGTCGATGCTGAAGGCTGTAATGCTCAGCCGGCACGGCGCCGGTCAAGAGCACGACTGCGAAGTACATGGCGCCTGGGACGGCGAGCAGTCCGGCCGCGAAGCCAAGCCACGGCAGCGTATCAACGTGATCAGCGAGGTGAATTAGCGAGGGCAGCGCAAGAAGGGCGAGTCCTAGCCACTGGAGCCACTGAAAGAAGTAGTTCGGATGTCGCGAGTAACGCCATAGGCCGACATCGCACGTGCGGGTCGCTTTGGTGTCGGGATGGCGTCGTCCGAAGCGCCACTTCTGCAGGTCAGCCACTGACTCGAGCGGCCAACTGATCGCCCACAGCAACGCGCCCGCGATGACCAACCCGCCGATCGATCCGTCACGGTCGGCGACCGCCAGCATGGCCGGTGCAGCCAGAATCGACGCATTGCCGATCCCCTGCACGAGGATGTCGTGCATCATCGGCACCCTCTCAGAGCGGTAGCCCTCGTGCTTCCAGAGCAGCCGCCGATAGCGGTAGCGCGGCAAGTCGTCACGCGGGAAGTTGGTCACTGTCACATAGACCGTGTGAATGCCCATGCGCAAGCCCATCACGATGGAGATGCCGGCGATCAACAACAGAACTGGGGATCCGCGGTCCCCCCGAGCAGCGCTAGCACACCGATCGCCACGAGGCCCCAGGACCAGGCACAGTCGACAACGGCCATCACGCGCGTGCGGTAAGCCACGACACAGGCGCCGAACACGAACAGCGCGCCTTGCACGGCGAGGTTGACCAGTGCGAAATCTCGCGTCGACGGCTCGGCCAGGAAGGCGGCAAGCACCGCGAGCGCCCCCAGGTCACGGGGCAGAGTGTGGGCGAGGAGCCGAGCGCGCGCGATCGGTGCGCTTCGCTCGTTGTTCTGGACGGTGATGCTCATTGGCGACTGCTTACTCTCACCGACGTGGTAAGACAAGCGAGGCGGTGGCAACGATGCCGCCCCCGACGGCCCATCGTCCCTCCAGCTCGGTCAGGCGGACGCCGTCGACCACTGGCCCCGGGACGAGCAGGCGGGCGCGAAAGCCGGCAGCAGCAGGGTCGATGCTCAGCTCGACGTCTTCAAATCCCAGCCATCGCTGGGCCAGTGGAAACCATGCCTTGTAGACAGCCTCCTTGGCGCTGAACACGAGGGTGTCCAGACGAACGTCCGCCGTCATCTCGTCCACCATCGTGAGCTCGCGACCGAACGCGATGCGGCCCAGCACGCCCTCGGGGAGTGTCGCATGGACTTCGGCATCGACGCCGATCGCCACCACATCCTCGGCCCTTGCTACGGCACAGGCGCTATAGCCGTGGCAGTGAGTGATGCTCCCTACGACACCGCTCGGCCATACCGGCTCGCCACGGTCTCCGGTGGGGATTGGGAGAGGCGGAATTCCGAGTTGTCGCAGTGCCTGCCGGGCCACGGCGCGACCCGTCGTGAACTCGCGTCTGCGCTTTTCTACGGCGCGACGCACGATCCGCTCCTCCTGCGGGAACAGTTCGGCGTCGATCGACGTCCTCCGGGTCGATTTCACAGCGACGGTTTGCGGGACGAGGCGCTCGATCACGTCGTATCGTCTCGTGGAGTACAGCGGCGCGTGAATTCTGCGGCGAGCAACGGAATCCATAAGCTAACGGTGGCGCTATGACACCTGTACTGGACAGCGACGCGCGGGGCGTGTTGGAGGTCATCGCGGCCTCCGGGGAGCCGCACCTTTCCACGCTCTCGGTCGATGAGGCGCGCGAGCGCGTACGAGCGGCTCTGGTCTCGAAGGGACCACCGCTGCCGCTGCATCGAGTCGAAGACGTCTCGCTGCCAACGCCCGGCGCAGCACTGCGCATGCGGCTGTACCGACCCAGCCGGGGCTGCCTGCCAATCGCGCTGTTCTTGCATGGCGGCGGCTGGACCGTCAACGACGTCGACACGCATGACGAACTGTGTCGACGTCTCGCCAGACGCTCCGGATGGCTGATCGCGGCGCTCGATTACCGCCGGGCGCCGGAGCACAAGCATCCAGCGGCGCTCGAGGACGCCTACCTCGCGTACCGCTGGCTCATGGACAACGCGCAGTCGATCGGGTGCACTCCAACGCGCCGTGCCCTCGTCGGAGAGAGTTCCGGCGGCATGATCGCCGCCAACTTGACGGTCCTCCTCAGGGATCTCGCCGCGCCGATGCCGACCTATCAGATTCTCGCGTATCCCGTGGCCGACAGTTTCACTCCTTGGCCGTCCTACGCCGAGCGTGGCAGCGGCTACATTCTCGACCGCGCGCTGCTCAAGTGGTACCTGGGTCACTACCTGCCGCCCACATCCGCAGCGACGGATCCGTATCTCATGCCGCTTGCGGCCGGCGATCTCTCGGGGCTTTCACCGACGCTGATCCTGACCGCTGAGTTCGACCCATTGCGCGATGAGGGCATCGCGTACGCCAAGCGGCTGGCCGCCGCCGGAGTAAGCGTCGAACACGTGCATGCGTCGGATCAGATGCACGGCTTTCTCCTGCTGGGCAGGGTTATCCCCAAGGCCGCCGCTCTCATCGACCGCACCGCTGACGCGCTCGCCGCGGCGCACTAGCTTCCGGCGCAGTGTCCTCTCCCGACGTCGGGAGACCGTCCGGCGCCGCGCGCGCCAGCAAGTTTTGACTGTCCGTCGCCTCGGTCGCAATGATGCCGGCGCGACCTCTACGCGAATCGCTCGCTTCGGCGCGCGTAGCCACGACGCTCCCGGTCATGACCACGACGATGCTCGACATACTCGCACGCCGAGCGGCCGACACACCGTCCCAGCTGGCGTACCGGTACCTCCGCGACGGAACCTCTGGCCACGCCGTCGACTGCACCTATAGTGAGCTGGCTCGGCAGGTGGCTTCTGTGGCCTCGGGGCTGCGGGAGCGGGACGTCTCGGCCGGCCAGCGGGTGGTCCTCGCGCTCGACCCCGGTCTGTCCTATGTCGTCGCGCTGTTCGCCATTCTCGCCGTCGGGGGCACAGTCGTTCCTGCCTTTCCGCCCGATGGCCGGCGGACCGGGGCCCGATTCCAGGCCATCCTCGCGGACTGCCGACCCGATCTGGCGCTCGCCGATCCGCGCCTCGCCGACCGGATCGAGCAGATCGCCCACGAACTTCCGAGCGTCACGCCGACGCGCTGGTGGCTGATCGACGAGTCGGCAACTGCGCCTACGAGATCGCCTGAGCTGCCGAGCGGGGTTGCCACGAGCCCTGCGCTTCTTCAGTACACGTCTGGATCGACAGGCGAGCCGAAGGGCATCATCGTGACCCACGAGAACCTGGCCAGTAACTGCCGGGCTCTGCACTCCCACACCGGATCGGAGCCGGACCGCGTCGGGTGCTCGTGGCTGCCCCCGTATCACGACATGGGGCTGATGGGCACGATCATCTTTTCACTCTATGGCGGCTGGCCTCTTGTCATGCTTTCACCGCTGCACTTCATCCAGAGGCCGTACAGATGGCTGAAGGCGATCAGCGACCACCAGGTGACGATCACTGTCGCGCCTAACTTCAGCCTCGATCTGTGCACCGACCACGTAACCGACGATGAGCTCGAGGACCTCGATCTGTCGTGCCTGCGTCAGGTCTTCTGCGGCTCGGAAACGGTTCACCCCGCGACTCTGGCCAGGTTCCGGAATCGCTTCGCTCGAGTCGGCTATGACGAGCGAGCTCTTCTCCCGTGCTATGGCCTTGCCGAGGCGACACTGTTCGTCTCCGGTAGGCGGGTTGGCGCGCCGCTCAGAACGGCGACGGTGGACACGGCGGCGCTCGCGCAAGGCGAGGTACGAGTACGGCGCGCCGGAGCGCGCGGCGTCAGCTCGGTGGTCGGTTGTGGACGGATCGCCGACGGGCACAAAGTCGTGATCGCCGATGACCGAGGCCGGCCCACCGCTCCCGGCCGCGTGGGCGAGATCTGCGTGCACGGGCCCAATGTGGCCGCTGGTTACCTCAACCGTCCGCAGGAGACCGGCGACGTGTTCTACGCCGAGCTCACCGGCGCTGGTCCGTGCCGACCGGTCCTCAAGACAGGGGACCTCGGCTTCCTTCTGGACGACGAGTTGTTCGTCACCGGTCGCTTGAAGGACCTGATCGTCATGGCCGGCCGCAACCTGTATCCCCAGGACATCGAGCGGAGCGTACGTGCCGCCCATCCCAAGATCCGCCTCGCGGTCGCCTTTGCCACCGCGAGCAGCGCTGGTGACGACCTCATAGTCGTGGCCGAGTACCGTGACGACGCCGAGCAGTTCGGTCGCGACGGGAAAGCGGTGCGCGCAGCCGCTGTCGCGGCGATCGTCGCTGAGTATGGGGTCCGGCCGGCCGACGTGAAGATCACCCGAGTCGGCGGTATCGCGACAACGACGAGCGGGAAGGTGCGTCGTCACGCCACCCGTCAAGCGTATTTGGATGGGACGCTGCCCGCCCTGACCGGACGGCCGCAGGACGCCGCACCCGCCAACCGCCGCAGGGAGGAGTCTGCAATCGCATGAGTTCGAGTGCCTTCCAAGCACGACCGCCGGGGACCCCGAATGTCGTCCCCGATGCTGATCGGAGCGCACGGCGACTCGCGTTCCTGACGGTCGGACTGCCAACGCTGGGGGTGGTCGCGACGATCGTCTTTTCAATCCAGTACGGCGTGTCGCTGAGTGATGTGGCGCTACTGGCGCTCATGTATGGGGTGACCTCACTCGGCATCGAGGCCGGCTTTCACCGCTTCTTCTCTCATCGCGCCTTCTCCGCTCCGGCCGGCATCGTCGCATTCTGGGGGATAGCCGGCAGCATGGCTGCGCAGGGCTCGGTGATCTTCTGGGTGGCTACGCATCGTCAGCACCATGCTCACTCCGACCAGGAGGCGGATCCGCACTCTCCGCGGCCGCGCGGCACCGGGCGGTGGGCGGACGTGCGCGGCTTCTGGCACGGACATGTCGGCTGGTTGTTCCGTCTGCGGCGCGACAACTGGGCCGCGTACGTCCCCGATCTCTTGGCCAATCGGGAGGTGGTCCGTCTCAGCCAGCGCTACCCAGTGTGGGTGCTGGCCGGGCTCGCCGTTCCGACGCTCCTTGGGTGGATGTGGACGGGATCAGCGCGTGGAGCGATCGGCGGACTGCTGTGGGGCGGGCTCACGCGCATCTTCCTCCTGCAGCACGTCACCTGGGGCGTCAACTCCATCGGGCACACGCTCGGCGCGCGTCCGCACCGGACACGTGACAACAGCCACAACGTGCCGGTTCTGGCGCCGCTCTCTCTGGGTGGGTCCTGGCACAACAACCACCATGCCGCCCCCGCCCTGGCGCATACCCGCCAGCGGTTCTGGCAGTTGGACATTGCGGGCATCGCCATCACCATCCTGGAACGGATGGACCTGGTGTCCGACGTCCGACGCAGTGTCACGCCCGACAGATGTGAAAGGTGCGGACGTGCATGTCCACGACCTCGGCTGAGCTGCTCGAGCGCGCCGTCATCAAGCTCGATCCCGCGAGCGCTCGCATCAAACGGTTCTCCGCGCTCACAACTATGACGCTGCCTGTCATCGGCCTCGCGGTCGGTATCCAGATGGCCCTGCAAGGTGGTATCACGGGTCTCGACGTGGTGCTGTTCTCGGTCATGTACTTCGTGCACATGGCCGGCATCACGATCGGGTTCCACCGATACGTCACCCACCGTGCCTTCAGGACCTCGCGGCCGCTCGAGGCGATCCTGATGATCGCCGGGTCGATGGGCGCTCAGGGTCCGCTGATGTTCTGGGTCAGCACACATCGCCGTCACCACCGCTTCAGCGATCAAACCGGCGACCCGCATTCCCCCAACCTCCACGGCTCTGGCGTGCGGGCGCGCCTGCATGGCCTCTGGTACGCGCACATGCCTTGGATGCTGAGCGATGAATCCTCCCGCTGGACCGTGTTCGGGCCGGACGTGCTGCGCGACCGCCGCCTGATGTGGTACCACCGCACGTACTCGATCTGGGTGCTGGTGGGGCTGCTCATCCCCGCCGCCGTCGGATTTGCCGTGGGGCACACCGCGCAGGCGGCGCTCGGCGGTCTGGTCTTCGGCGGGCTCGTGCGGATCTTTGTCGCCAATCAGGCAGCGTGGTGCGTCGGCTCGGTGTGCCACTCCTTCGGCTTCCGCCCGTTCGATACCGAGGATCACAGCGCCAACAACTGGCCCGTTGCGCTTCTCACCTTCGGCGAGGGGCTGCAGAACAACCACCATGCGTTCCCGGGCTCGTTCCGCCACGCGGTGCGCTGGTGGGAACCGGATCTGAGCGGCTGGATCATCGCCGGGCTGGCCAGGTTGGGGCTGGTCTGGGACGCACGTCAACCGGAGCCGGCGCAAGTCGAGCATCGACGTGCGCAAACCATAGTGACGAGAGAAGGATGATCGTGTGTTGAGACGGTTCCGGCGCAGCCGCGCCGATACTCAGATCGAAGGGCCGCCGAGCGAGGAGGCTCTCCGACGGTGGCTGATCGCCCATCTGGCGGCGCGGGTCCGCATCGCGCCCGAGGACGTCGACACAGGCAAGACGTTCGAGGAGTACGGGCTCGATTCCCGCGTCGCGGTGCAGGTCTCAGGCGCACTGGAGCGTGTGCTGGAGCGCCGGCTCTCGCCGGCATTGCTGTATGAGCACCAGACAATCGACGCCGTCAGCGCTCATCTCGCGCACGAGATGCAACTGGTGCAAACCGCGAGCTGAACAACTGACGTCATGCCCGCCTACCACTTTCCCACGGCCCCTGATGCTCGATTCGAAGAGTTCCTGGACAAGTCCAGGCGGATCGAAGATGAGGCGCTCGCGGCGGCAATCCCTCGGGACTGCTTCAAGCCGCGCGTGTGGCGCGGACTGCTCGGCTTCGCGGTCAGTTGGACGGTCTATCTCGGAGCGCTTGCGGGAATCGCCGTCACATCCAACTGGCTGCTTTTGATTCCACTGTGGCTCGTGGCCGGACTCGGCGGCTGGGGCCTGCACTGCATCGCGCACGACTGTGGCCACGGCTCGTTCTCACGCTCGCGGCGGCTGAACGTGGCGATCGGGCACCTGTCGTTGCTGCCGCTTCTGTATCCGTTCCACGCCTGGCGCCACGTCCACTACATGCACCACAGCCACACCAACAACCTGGAGCTCGACACTGACTGGACGCCGATCCCGCGCGCGGTCTACCGGCGGCTGCCCGTGTGGCAGAAGGTGTTGTACGCGGCGACGCGCACGTGGGCCTTCTGGGGCGCCACGATCAACTACTGGCGCGTCTCGGCGTTCCGCCCGTCGTTCTTTCCGACTGCCCGCATGCGCCGCGACGTGCGCGTGTCGATCGCCTTCGTCCTGATCGCGAGCTTGCCCTATCTGGCCGCGCTCACGTACTTGACCGGTGTCCGCGGCTTGCTCGTTCTGTTCGTCGCTCCGTGGCTGGCGACGCACGTCTGGTTCAGCACGACGACGCTCATGCACCACAGCGCGGGCGACGTTCCGTACCTCACCTCTGAACACTGGACGCCGAACGCGGGGCGACTGCTCGTCACAACCGATTACATGTATCCGCGCTGGCTGCAATTCCTGACTCACAGCATCTCGATTCACACGCCACATCACGTCGCCCCTGTAATTCCGTTCTATAACCTGCGTCGAGCGCAGGCGGCGCTGAAGGCCGCCTATCCCGGGATGCTGCGGGAGCGGGAATTGAACCTGCGCCATCTCTGGAGGATCGTGCGCAGACTTCATCTCTATGACACCGAGTCGGGGTTCTACGCGGACTTCGCCGGTCGACCCGTGCGCGACGGTGAGCAGGCTGCGCTGCCGGAGGAGGGCGCCCCGGAGGCGCGCGCGTGACCATCTCATTCCTGAAGCGGTGTGCCGATACGGTGCTCAGCGCGGTGGCGCCGGCCGCCGGCGTGCAGGTGGCGACCAATGCCTTCAGCCGAACCCGGGAGGCGCCACGTGCGCGCCATGACGTCCTTCCCCTCGGCGCCCGCGCGTTCTCGGTGCCCGGCCAGACTGGTGTGAGTTCCGGCTACCTGTGGGGATCTGGTGAGGCGGTGGCGGTCCTGTTGCATGGCTGGCGTGCCGATAGCCGCACGATGCTGTCGCTCGTCGAGCCCCTGAGCCGCGAAGGGTTCACGGTGGCGGCGTTCGATGCGCCGGGTCACGGCAGCTCTCATGGCGATATCGCGACGATCACGGAATATGCTGCGGCCGCTGAGGTGGTTTTCACGGCGCTCGGGCAGGTACGTGTTGTCGTCGCGCATTCGTTGGGCGCTATTGCCGCCGTCGCCGCCTTGGCCAGCACGGGCGCGCCCGTCTCCGGCGTCGTGTTCGTCGCTCCAGCCTGCGCCCTGTCGAACGTGCTCGAGCGATGGCAGCCGGCCGCGCTGAACCTCACGCCCGAGCGCGTGAACGGCATCTACCGAGAGCTCCATCGTCGTAACGGCACGCCGGTTCGCCATTGGGATGTCAGGAGCCTGGCCGGCGATCTGACGTGTCCGGTCCTCACGATCCATGACCCCGAGGACCCGGTGGTTCCGTTCGGCGACAGTGAAGCCATTGCGGCGGCCTTGCCGCAGACCGAGATCCTGCCCGTTCCCGGTCATGGTCACTACGCCATTCTCGTGGCGCCTGAGGCGAAGCGGGCGATCGCACGCTTCGTGAGCGATTTGCGGAGATTGGTATGACACCTGTGACGGAAGAGATCGGCACGCGTGCCTGGATGTGCCTGGTATGCGGCTTTGTGTACTACGAGGCCCTGGGGTTGCCGGAAGAGGGCATCCCGCCGGGCACGCCGTGGGACGACATTCCCGACACTTGGTGCTGTCCCGAGTGCGGTGTCGAAAAGGCCGATTTTGTCATGTCCCCCCTGTAGTACTAGAGACACAGGAGAAGCGGTGACCGCAGTCGATCAGATGCACGAGGTATTCCGAGGCGACGGCTACGCCGTCGGCAGTATCGATGCGATGGGCGAGGGACATGGATTCCGCAAGATCCGCCGGGCCCTCGGTGTGACCGCATTCGGAATCAACGCGATCGTGATACCGCCCCGTTGGGAAAGCGGTGGTCACTTCCACGACCGGCAGGAAGAGATCTACTTCGTGCACCGCGGACGGATCGAGATGGAGTTCGGCGACGGCTCGCGCCACGTGCTCGGACCTGGCTGCCTCGCTCGCGTCGATGCAGCGACCATGCGCCGCGTACGCAACCTCACCGACGAGGACGCCATCTACGTGGTCGCTGGAGGCTGCGACGGATATGTGGGACGCGACGGCCGTCTCGCGGACGGCGGTCTCGCCGTCGACCAGAAGGCGACGCGCTACGGAAGCGGGCTGGCCGCCCCTGATCCGAGGTGACGGGCGCGGCGGATCTTCCGACGTCGGGAGATCGTGCACGACGCCGCATTGACCCGACCGGCGACCGCCAACCACCATTCGTGCTTCGACATAACGACCGAGCAACGGCAAGCCCATGAAACGAGGACGCAACGCCATGTTGGAGAAGACAACGGACGCGAACGGCCTGCCAGCGCGCGGTGCCGGCGCATCGTCTCATCTGAACGGATCGTTCGCCGCGAACGGATCGAGTCCCCCGCGCACGCGATGGGCCTAAAACGTCCCCCGGGTCCCGCCTCCCGGCGCGGCCTGCCGCCCGGGCCGCGCATGCCGTACCCGCTGCAGATCATCGCCTTCTTGCACCGCAGACGTCCGTTCTTGCAGCGCTGCCGCGCGCGGTACGGGAGCCCATTCACTATTCGCTTCAGGGTCCCGCCCGTTCCGGGCGTGGTGGTTTGCGAACCAGACCAGATCAAGCAGGTGTTCCATGCGCCGCCCGACGTCCTGTGGGCCGCTGACGGCTCGAGCGAGCTCCATAAGTACTTTGGTTCTCCCGGGCTCGCGTACTTCGACGAGGACGCACACCTCATGAGGCGCAAGCAGGTCAATCAGAGCATCCACGGTAAAGCGATGCGGCAGCTCTCCGCCGCGATGGAGAGCATCATCGAACGTGAGCTTTCCTCATTTCCGCGCGGGCAGTTGATCGAGCTGTTCCCGCGGTTTCGCACCTTGTCGATTAAGGTCATGCGTGAGGCAAACTTCGGCCCCGAGCCGGACGAGCGCCTGGACGAGCTGGTCGATGTCATCGAGAACGAGGTCTATCCGACCGGCGAGACACCCGTCGCGCTCATCGAAGACCAATATTTGTCACCGCGCGCAGTCCGCGTCCTCACCGCCTTGTCGCCTTACCGCCGCATACTGGAGGCCCGCGCACACGCCGACCGGCTCATCTACGAGGTGATCGAGGATCGGCGTCGCACGGGCGGCCGGGGCGGTCATGACATGGTCTCCGTGCTCCTCGCGTCGACGAACATGGACGGATCGCCGGTGAGCACGCGCGAGATCCGAAACGACATCATGACCAACTTCCTGGCCGGCAGCGCGACCACCGCTTCGGCGATGTCCTGGGCGGTCGAACGCCTCGCACGACAGCCGGCGACGCGCGAGCGCTTGGTGGCCGAGATCGACGCGGGCGACGGGGACGCCTACCTCACAGCGACGATGCAGGAGATCCTGCGGCGCAAGCCGCCCCTCCCCGCGCCGATTCCTCGGCTGGTACGCAAACCGTTCGAGCTTGACGGTTACCGTCTCCCGCCCGGGGCGCGTGTGGTGATCAGCGCCAGCCTGCTCCACCACGATCCGTCCATCTATCCGGACCCGTACGCGTTTCGCCCGGAGAGGTTCCTCGACAATCCGCCCGGCAACTACACCTGGATCCCGTTCGGGGGTGGGCGCAGGCGCTGCCTTGGCAAGGCGATCGCGGAGTACGAGATCAAGGCCGTCCTGCGGGCGTTCTTCACGCGGTTCGAGGTTCGGCCCGACCGCCCGGAGCCGGAGACGGACCGGTCGCTGCTGGCCGTGATACGCCCGTCGCGTGGTGCGCGCGTGGTGCTGTCAGACCGATCGTGAGAACCGACGTTGCCGTCCCCCGACGTCGAGGCCACGAGGCTTCCGAACACCGCCCACACCGCGCGGCCGTGGCGGATCCACGGGCTCGCCTTCGAATTCCAGCTCGAGGATGTGTGGGCACTGCCGACGCCGGGTGGCAAGGACGACTTTCCCCGGTTCGTCCGGCGGACGGCCTCGTACGACCCGCTGCAAAGTTCCTCCCGCGTCGTGCGCAAGCTCTTCGCGATCCGGGCCGCGCTCGGACGGGTGTCCCGCTTGGACGAGCCGGGCAACGGCCTGCCGACACTCTGCGATCGGTTGCCTCAGGACCTGCGCGATCTCCCCGGCCCGGATTTCGACCCGCTCCGCTTCACCTCGCTTTACCAACTCGACAACGAGTGGGCGGCCGAGCTAGCCAACAAACTCGTCCACGTGGTGCTGCATTTCAGCTGGGTCCAAGACGAGACCGGCGGCTACCGCGGCCAGATGGCCGTCTTGGTGAAGCGAAACGGCCTGTCAGGCAAGGCTTACATGGCCGCGATTGCGCCGTTCAGACACCGGCTCGTGTACCCGCCCTTGCTGCGAGACCTGGGCCGGGCTTGGGTGAGTTAGCGGGCGACGCTGAGACGTGCGTCCCGCCTCGGACCGGCTGCGTCGATGGCGCGGGCGATCCATTCGCCGGGCAGCACCCGGCCGATGGGCACACCGAAGTCGGGGGCGACGCGTTGGGCCAGGATCGCGGCGCGACGGCCCTCGACCAGCGGGGCGAGATCCTCCATCTTGGAGAGGCCTGAGAAGCTGACGCCGATCTGGAAATCGGCCGCGTTCAGCTCGGCGCCTCCGATCAGGCCCTCATCGATCCACGCATCGATCTGATCCAGTCGCGCCGGCAGCCGCGCCACCTCCTCGCGCCCCACCTCGTCGCTGGCGCGGTGAAACCCGATGGCCAGACGCAGGTTCACGCCGGCCGACGCCCGGATGTACATGCGCATAGGCCTCGAGCGATCGCGGCCGAGATGCGCCGGGAACAGCGAGCGATCGCGCCGCGCGGAGCAGAAGAAGATTCGCCGCGTTGCGTCCTGGAGCTCCTCTCCGCGCCTCTCCGCTTCCTCGACGCGCGCGCGCCGCTCGGCGTCCGCAGGGAACAGCGGCCGCTCGGGCACGAGCTCGTCGAGCGCCCGCGCGATCCAGCGCGACCCCTGCACCCGCTGGCGGCCGATCTTCAGCCCCGGCACCGTCATCGAGTCGAAGCCCATGCCCAGGAGGATGCCTGGGTGGAGGCCCGGGGGAAGGAGAACGGATTTGTAGTCGATGCCCTTGTATTCGAGCATCACCTGCGCCGTCCGCCACGCATTCGATCCGGGGAACCCGTACAGCTTGACCTCACGTGACACGATCATGACCTCTCTCATTGAGGCTTACCGATAGCCGCTCCATGGAGGGTTACCTAGATGCGGATCACTTCCAAATCCAAACACCGTCCGCCCGTCATCCGCGCCCCGCGCTCCTGATCGCCGCGTCAGCGTGGGCGAGCACCCGCTTGCGAGAAAGGATCTGCCTCCAGCGTGCGATGGCGTCGGCGTCTCCGGCAAACGCAAGCTCACCAGTCGCGGCGGCCGAAGCGGTGGTGATCTTCCCCGAGGCGATGTCCGCCCACGTCTCTTCATCGGTCGTCAACGTGGCGGCGGGATTGTCAGCACGGCCGTTGTGCACCTCGATCGAGCCGTCGTTGACGGTGAAATGGAAGGACGACGTCCCCACGATGTACTGGTAGATCTCGCTGACTCCCCGGGCGGCGTCGCGATCGGCAAACGCTGCCATGGCCAGCGCGGCCCAGTGGGGACGAAACGTCTCCGTCGCCTTGCGGGCGCCGAGACGCCTGGCGCCCCAGGCGACCAGCGGGATCATCGCCTGGGCCAGATCCTGCCCGTCGTCGGTCAGTTCGTAGACCTGCCGGGCGGCCGGAGGGGGAAGCTCCCGACGGCAGATCACGCCCTCGGTGTCGAGGTCCCGCAGCCGCTGGCTGAGGAGATTGCGGCTGATCCCCGGCAGACCGTCCATCAGATCCGTGAACCGCCGCGGCCCGAGCGCGAGCTCGCGGACGATCAGCAGGGTCCAGCGATCGCCGACGGTGTCGAGTGCGCGTGCCGCTCCGCAGTACTGGTCGTATCGATGTTGAGGCATTTTGGTTGACTTCTGAACTGGATGATATAGGTTTTTGAACCATCATGGTAGAGGCGTCGACCACCACATCCGGTGCCGGCGCGATGGACCGGCAGGGGAGCTGCAGGCGCGTGGCGCGGATTCTTGCCGTGTGCGTCGGCGTGTTCATGGTCTCCCTGGACCTGTTCATCGTGAACATCGCGTTCCCGGCGATCCAGGAGACCTTCCCCGATGCGAGCCTCAGCGAGCTGTCGTGGATCCTGAACGCGTACGCGATCGTCTTCGGGGCGCTGCTCGTGCCCGCCGGGCGCTGGGCCGACAGGGCCGGACGCAAGCACGCGTTCCAGCTCGGGCTGGGAGTCTTCACCGTCGCGTCTGCGGCGTGCGCGGTCGCCCCTTCGGTGCCGGCACTGGTGATCGCCCGGGTCGTGCAGGCGATCGGCGCCGCGATGTTATTCCCGACCTCGCTCGGGCTGCTGCTGCCTGAGTGGTCGATCGAGAAGCGCAGAGTTGCCGTCGGGATCTGGTCGGCGGTCAGCGGGGTCGCCGCGGCCGCTGGACCCCCGCTCGGCGGGCTGCTCGTCGAGGTGGGCTGGCGCTGGATATTCATCGTCAACGTCCCGATCGGGATCGTCACCTTCTTGGCCGTTCAGCGACTGCTGCGCAACACGCGCGACGAGCACGCGACGGGGCGACCTGACATCGTCGGCGCCGCCGTGTTCAGCGTCGCGATCGCGACGCTGATCCTGGCGATCCTCAAGGGTCAGTCGTGGGGCTGGACCAGCCAGCGCGTGGTGGCCATGTTCGCGGTCGCGGCGGTGCTCATGCTCGTTGTCGCGTTTCGATGCGCTCGCCATCCGCTGCCGCTCGTGGACCCAGTGATCGTTCGCACGCGCGCGATCGCGCTCGCCAACGTGGGCGCCATCCTGTTTTTCATGGCCATGGCCGCGTTGTTGCTCGGCGCGGTCTTGTTCCAGATCTCGGTGTGGCACGTCTCCGTACTGACCGCAGGACTTCAGTGCGCGCCGGGCCCGCTGACGTCGGCGGTTTTCGCCGTGCCCGGGGCAGTGCTCGGACAACGGTTTGGCGAGCGGTACACGGGCGCCGCCGGCGCCCTGCTGTTCGCCCTGGGCGCCCTGTGGTTTCACTCGACCATGGCCGTGGACGCCAGCTATGCCTCGTCGCTGTTGCCCTCGCAGCTAATTCAAGGAGCCGGCGTCGGACTCGTGTTACCGACGCTCTCGGCCGCGGCCACGAGCCCGCTGCCGCCGTCACGCTTTGCCACTGGCACCGCCCTCCTCGGGATGACTCGCCAGGTCGGCTCCGCGCTCGGCGTGGCGGGCTTCGTCGCGATCCTCGCCCAGCCCACGCAGCTCACGCTACTCCAGGACTTCAAGAGCGTTTGGACGTTCATGATCGTGTGCTCGATCGGCGCTGGAGCTGTGCTGCTGGCGCTCGGACCGGTGCGGGTTGGCGCAGTCGCGACTGCGTCCGAGACGCGTGCCGCCGACACGGCGGTGGCCGAGACTGCGGGCGCGCCGGCAATCGTCGCTTATCAAGGAAGGCGCACATGAGTACTACGAATCCGACACCCGCGGCCGGATCAGAGGCTGAGAACGTCAGGACCCGGCTGCTGCGGTGGGAAGACCCGATGCCGCATGTTCAGCGCGGCTTGACGATGTCGCCGCTGGACTACCTCACGGCGATGCTCCGCGGGGAGATCCCCAAGCCGCCGATCGCCGAGCTCTTGAACACGTGGGGCATCGAGCTCGAGCCGGGGCGAGCCGTCTTCGGCGCGAACCCCGGCGAGGAGCATTACAACCCGCTCGGGGTCGTACACGGCGGCTTTCTCGCGACCCTGCTCGACACCGCGATGTCGTCAGCGATCTTCATCTCACTCGGTCCCGGGCGCCTGTTCTCGACGCTGGAGATCAAAGTCAACTACATGCGTCCGCTGCGCTCCGATTCCGGTCCGGTGACGTGCGAGGGGAAGGCCGTGCACGTCGGCAGGACCATCGCCACCGCCGAGGGCCGCGTGGTCAACGAGGCGGGCAAGCTCGTGGCCACGGGAACCTGCACCTGCATGCTCTTCGACATCCCGGGCGCCAACGGCGCGGCCGCGTCCTGAGCGATAACCGAAGCCGGCGGCTGGCAGGGCCGTCGGCTTCGGGGATCAGCGATCGGCCCGCGCGGGCGTCGCATGCCGGGTCGCTGTTTCCCTGACCCATTCGTCGATCACCCTGGCGGTCTCACTCGCCGCCTCGTCGATCAACGCGAAGTGGTTGCAGGCCACCCGCACCACGTCGCACGGCTCCTGCCACCACAGCGGCGAGTCTGGGACTGCGAGCGGCTCATCAGCGCGGACCAACAACGACGGCGCGTCGATCCGCAGTGGTGCCCACTCTTCGAACAGCCGGATGTACGCGCCCATCGCCAGGAGGTTGGCGTCGTCAAGCGGCAACTTGTCCCTGACGGCCGCCATCACGGCGCCGAAGACCGCGCTTCGCTTCTCGGGCGACTCGGGAGGCAGCGTGTCGAGCATCACCAGGCCGGCCGGGGGCACGCCCTCGTCTTCGAGTCGGCGCGCCAGTGCGTGTGCCACCACGCCGCCGATCGAGTAGCCGACCAGCACGACCGGGCCGTCCGCCGCGACCTCGCGGACCGACGTGGCGAGGGCGTCGACCGCGGCGCTCCAGGTGGCGGGAACCCGCTCACCGGGTCCGAAGCCGGGCAGCGAGACGGCGGACACGCTGCAGCTGCTCGCGAGCCGGGCGAACTGTTGCGGACCAAACCCGCCGACGAACGAGGGAATGCAGATCAGCTGCGTGGGCTCGCCGCGCGACAGCGAGACGATCGACGGCGGACGCTCGAGAGCAGCAGCCGCCTCGAACGCCGGACGGAACTTCGAGGCGGCGGCAAGCATCCGGCCGAACTCGATGAGCGAATCGCGGTCGCGGGCCTCGCGAAGGAGGGCGAGCAATGTACCGCCAGGGTCAGCCGGAGCGACCTCGCGCGACGACGGCGCCGTGCCCGCGCCGGTCAGCTGGTCCAGAACCAGCGCGGCCACCGCCTGCGGCGTCGGATGGTCGAACACTAGCGTCGCGGGCAGCCGAGCGCCGGTTGCGCTCGTGAGCTGGTTGCGCAGATCGACCGCGGAGAGCGAATCGAAGCCCATCTCCGTGAACGCGAGCTCCGGGTCCACCGCCTCCCGCGACTCGAGCGCGAGCACGGCCGCGACGTGGTCGCGCACGAGATCGACGACGATCTGCGAGCGCTCCGGCTCAGCCACGCCGGACAGGCGACGCTCGAGCCGGTCCGTGGTGTCGCTCGTGCGTCCGGGCCGGGCGGGAACGAGCCCGCTGAGGATCGGCGGCAACCGTCCATCGCGTGCCATCGAGCGCAGGGCCGTCGTGTCCAGCCGCGCCAGCAGCGCCAGCGGTTCGTCCGAACGGAGCGCGCCGTCGAAGAGCGCCAGACCCTCGTCGTCGGTCAGCAGGCGGGCGCCGAGGCGCTGGATGCGCGCCTTGTCGGCCGCCTCTCGATCTCCGGTCATGCCACCGGATTGCGACCAGGCTGTCCACACCAGCGACTGGCCCGGGAGACCGCCGGCACGCCGGCACGCGACGAGCGCGTCGAGGAACGCGTTCGCGGCCGCGTAGTTCGCTTGTCCTGGCGTCCCGGCGGTTGCCGCGAACGAGGAGAAGGTCACGAATCGAGTCAGCTCCAGCCCCGCCGTGAGCTCGTGGAGATGGAGCGCACCGTCAACTTTCGGGCGCAGCACGCGGTCGACCTGCTCGCCCGTCAGCGACTCCACCAGTCCGTCATCGAGCACACCCGCCGCGTGGATCACGGCGCGCAACGGATGCTCCGGGCAGACTGAGTCGATCAGCGCCGACACCTGGTCGCGCTCGCTCACGTCACATGCGGCGAGGATCGGGCTTGCGCCTAGCCGCTCGAGCTCGGCCTGGAGCTCGCGTGCCCCGGGGGCACGCGGGCCCGCCGGCTGGCGAGCAGTAGGTGTCGGACTCCGTGCTCGGCGGCGAGGTGCCGCGCCACGAGCGCGCCCAACCCGCTGGTGCCGCCGGTGATCAGCACCGTGCCGTCCGGGTCGAATGGCGGCTCCGGCGAAGCCGCGGGGCCGGCGGCGCGCGCGATCCGCGGGACGCGGCCGACACCGTCGCGCAGCGCGAGCTGCGACTCGCCTGCGGAGAGCAGAATTGACGCCGCGTGCCATGACGCCTCGGCGCCGTCGGTGTCGAGCAGTGCGAAGCGACCCGGGTGCTCGCTCTGCGCCGAGCGCACCAGGCCCCAGAGCGCGGCGGCGGCGGCGTCCGGAGCCTCGCCGGCTCCAGTCGCGACCGCGCCGCGCGTGACCAGCACGAGCCGCGCGTTCGACAGACGCTGGTCCGCGAGCCATGTCTGGAGCAGCTCGAGCGTTCGACAGACGACCGCGCGGGCGGGACCGCGGGGCGCCGGCGCGAGCACCAGGTCGGGCGGCTCGGTGCCGGCGTCGATCGCGTCGACGAGCGCCTGCGGATCCCGATGTCGCTCGCCGAGGCTTCCCGCGTTGATGTCCCCGAGCAGGGCGAAACGCGGCCTGCGGCCGTTGGTCGGCGGCACCGGAAGCTCGACCCACTCAAGCCTGAACCGACCGTCGTCGGTGTCTCGGTGCGCCAGCGCGAGCCGCTCGGCGTCCACGGGTCGCACGGCGACCGCGTCGACCGAGGCAACGCCGGCGCCGGACTCGTCGACCGCCGCGATCGCAACCGTCCCCTCGCCCGCTGTCAGACCAACGCGGAGCGACGTTCCGTGAGCGGCATGGCGACGGACACCCTCCCACTGGAACACCATCCTGGCGGCGCCGTCGTCGGGGTAGGCAAGCTCCATCCCGCCCTGGAGCGCCGCGTCGAGAACGGCCGGATCGATCCCGTAGCGGTCGGCCTCGGCGGCATTGTCGTCGTCGAGGGTCACCTCGGCGAACAGCTCATCGGCTCGACGCCACGCCCTGCGAACGCCCATGAAGGATCGCCCGTACGAATCCCGAGCTGGAAGAGCCGGTCGTACATGAGCTCCACGTCGAGTTCTTCCGCGCCTTCCGGCGGCCACTGCTCGGCCGCGAGCCGCTCGGTCAGCGCCGAATGCCGCGGCTCGGCCCCGGGCGCGACGGCACCGCTCGCGTGACGGGTCCAGTCCTGATCCTCGCCGTCCGGCCGCGAGTGGATCGCCACGGCTCGACGGCCCCGCTCATCGGGGGCCTCGATCCGCACCTGGATCGGCGCGCCCTCGCCTTCGCCAGCGCCAGCGGCGCCTCGAGGTTGAGCTCGTGCACGAGATCACAGCCGATGCCTCACCGGCGGCGAGCGCGATCTCGACGAACGCGGTCCCGGGCAGCACCACCGTGTCCAGGACGCGTGGTCGGCGATCCAGGGATGCCTGGCGCGAGACAGCGAGTCCGGTGAACACCCACTCGTCGGTGTCGGCCATGCGCATCCGGCGACGAGCATCGGATGGTCGATGGTCCGCGAGCCCCGCGCGCCGCGGGGTCCCCACCGCGCGAGCGCCGTCGAGCCAGTAGCGCTCGCGCTGGAACGCATACGTCGGGAGCTCGACCCGCCGCGCGCCGCGTTCCGCGCCAGCACCGAGCGCCAATCGACGTCGACGCCCGCCGCGTGCACGGCGGCGACGCAGCCGACCAGCGTGCGCACCTGGTCGCGCCGAGGCCGCAGCGCCGGCGTGAAGAGCGCCGCTGCTCGCAGCTCCGTCGGACACGCAGTCACGCGCCAGCGCCGTCAGCACCGCGTCTGGCCCGAGCTCGACGAACCGGGTCACGCCGAGCCGCTCGAGCTCGCGCGACGCCGTCGGCGAAGCGCACCGGCGTCGCGCACATGCCGCGACCCAGTAGTCCGGCGTCGCAGCACCTCCTCCGAGACGACGCCGCCGGTCAGGTTGGAGACGATCGGGATCTGCGGCGGCTCGAAGCTCAGCCCTCGGCGACCGCGCGCAGCTCGTCGAGCATCGGCTCCATCAGCGGCGAATGGAACGCGTGGCTGACCCGCAGCCGCGACGTCTTGCGTCCGCGCTCCGCCACAGCGCGCTCGACACGCGCTCGACCGCGTCCGCGTCGCCGGAGACCACCACCGCCCGCGGACCGTTGACCGCGGCGATCGACGCCGCCGTCGCACCCGCCAAGCGACGCGGCGACCTCGTCCTCGGAGGCCTCGAGCGCCACCATCGCGCCGCCCTCGGGCAGCGCGCCCATCAACCGCCCGCGCGCCGCCACCAGCGCGCACGCGTCCGGCGAGCGACAGCACGCCCGCCACGTGCGCGGCCGCCAGCTCGCCGACCGAGTGGCCGATCAGGCAGTCCGGCCGGACGCCCCAGGATTCGAACAGCCGGTACAGCGCCACCTCGACCGCGAACAGCGCCGGCTGGGTGAACTCCGTGCGGTCCAGCAGCTCGGCCTCGGCGCGATCCCGCCTCGCGAACAGCAGCTCCGTCAACGGCCGACCGAGCCGCGGATCGAGCTCCGCACAGACCGCGTCGAGCGCCTCGGCGAAGACCGGGAACGCGTCGGTACAGCTCGGCGCCCATCCCGCCCGCTGCGCGCCCTGGCCGGTGAACAGGAACGCCGTCTTGCCCGGCGAGCGCGACCCGACGATCACGCCTGCCGCGCCGCTCGCCCGCGGCCAAGCGCGTCCAGTCCGGCGACGAGCTCGTCGCGACCCGACCCGACGCACGGCACCGCGCTGCTCCAAGCTGCGCCCGCGCCGTCGCCAGCGAGAACGCCGACGTCGAGCGGTTCGAGCTCGGGTCGCGCCACCAGCCAGCGCGCAGCCGCTCGGCCTGCGCCCGCAACGCCGCCTCGCTGCGCCCCGAGACGCAGCCAGCGGCAGCACCGGCGACGGCGGACGGTCCGCGCGCCGGCGTCGGCGGCGCCTCCGACCGGCGCCTCCTCCAGGATCACGTGGGCGTTCGTGCCGCTGATCCCGAACGACGAGACACCCGCGCGGCGCGGCCGCTCGCCGGGCTCGGCCACCGACCGGCCTCGTGCAGCAGCTGCGACCGCGCCCGCCGACCAGTCCACGTGCGGGGTGGGCTGCTCGCACGTGCAGCGACCGCGGCAGCAGCCCGTGCCGCATCGCCTGCACCATCTTGATCACGCCGGCGACGCCGGCCGCGGCCGAGGTGTGGCCGATGTTCGACTTGATCGACCCCAGCCACAGCGGCCCGTTCGACGCGCTCCCGACCGTAGGTCGCGAGCAGCGCCTGCGCCTCGATCGGATCGCCCAGCGTCGTGCCGGTGCCGTGCGCCTCGACCGCGTCGACATCGGCCGGCGACAGCCCGGCGTTCGCCAGCGCCTGCCGGATCACCCGCTCCTGCGACGGCCCGTTCGGCGCGGTCAACCCGTTGGACGCGCCGTCCTGATTGACCGCGCTGCCGCGCACGACGGCCAGCACGCGATGGCCGTGCGGCGCGCATCCGACAGCCGCTCCAGCACGAGCACGCCGAGCGCCCTCGGAGAAGCCGGTGCCGTCGGCGCCGTCCGCCGAACGACTTGCAGCGCCCGTCCGGCGCGAGGCCGCGCTGGCGCGCGAAGTCGACGAACAGCGTCGGGGCTCGCCATCACGGTCACACCGCCCGCCAGCGCCAGCGCGCACTCGCCCGTCGCGCAGCGCCTGGCACGCCAGATGCAGCGCCACGAGCGACGACGAGCACGCCGTGTCGACCGTCACCGCCGGACCCTCGAGCCCGAACGTGTAGGCGACCCGGCCGGACACGACGCTCGTCGTGCGTGCCGGTCAGGCCGGAACGCCTCGAGCTCGCGCGGCGCACGCGCTTGCGGTAGTCGTGTACGCACCACCCCGGCGAACACACCGGTGTCGCTGCCGCGCAGCGACGCCGGGTCGATGCCGGCGCTCTCGAAGCGCCTCCCAGGCCGCCTCCAGCAGCAGCCGCTGCTGCGGGTCCATCGCCAGCGCCTCGCGCGGGCCGATCCCGAAGAAGCCGGCGTCGAACTCGGCCGCGTCGTAGAGGAAGCCGCCGTCGCGGGCGTAGCAGGTGCCCGGCGTGTCGGGGTCCGGGTCGTAGAGCCGCTCGAGGTCCCAGCCGCGGTCCGTCGGGAAGTCGCCGATCGCGTCGCGTCCCGCGGCGACCAGCTCCCACAGCGTCCTCGGGCGAGGCCACCCCGCCGGGATAGCGGCAGCCCATCCCGACGATCGCGATCGGCTCGTCCGACGCGGCGCGCCGCGGCGACGGACCGGCGACGGCTCCGCGCGCCGACGACCTGCGAGCGCAGGTAGCCGGCGAGCGGCCGTCGGCGTCGGGTAGTCGAAGACCAGCGTCGCGGGCAGCCGCAGCCCGGTCGCCTGGCCGAGCCGGTTGCGCAGCTCGACGGCCGACGAGCGAGTCGAAGCCCAGCTCCTTGAACGAGCGGTCCGCGGTCGATCGCGTCGGGCGACTCGTGCCCGAGCACCGCGGCGACCTCGCGCGCGGACCAGCTCGAGCAGCGGCCTCGTCCCACCGCTCCTCCGGCAGCTTCGCGAGCCGGCGCGCGAGCGACGCCGCCGCTCCCGCGTGCCCGTCGCGCAGAGGCCGGGACGAGGCCGCTGAGGACCGCGGGCAGCGCCGCCGTCGCGTGCTCGTGCACGCAACGCCGCGGTGTCGAGCCGCACCGCGACGAGCACGGGCTTGCCGCTCGCGAGCGCCGCGTCGAACAGCTCGAGTGCCGAGCTCGGTGAGAGCGGACGCGATGCCCGATCCGCTCGATCCGCGCGCGGTCGGCCGCGCCGATCGAATCGGTCATCCCGCCGTCACGCTCCCACGGGCCCCACGCAAGCGAGGTGCCGGCCCGCCCCGCGGCGCGTCCGCGGTGTGCGAGCGCGTCGAGGAACGGCGTTCGCGGCGGCATAGTTGCCCTGGCCGGGCGCGCCCATGACGCCAGCCGCGGACGAGAACAGCACGAACGCCGACAGGTCGAGCGATTCGGTCAGCTCGTAGAGATGCAGCGCCGCGTCGGCCTTCGCGCGCATGCACCCGCTCGACCTGCTCGGCGTCGACGTCGACTCGATCGTGCCGTCGTCGAGCACGCCGGCCGCGTGGACCACCGCCGTCAAGCGGATGCTCGGTCGATGCGAGCAGCGCCTCGAGCGCAGATCGGTCCGCGACGTCGCACGCAACCAGCCGCGCCTCGCAGCCGCGCGCGCGCAGCTCGGCGACCAGCTCGTCCGCGCCCTCGGCGGCAGGCCCGCGCCGGCTGACGAGAGTCATGTGCACGGACGCCGCGATCGGCGAGGTGCCGCGGCCACCAGCCGCGCCGAGGCCGCCGGTCGCGCCGGTGATCGAGGACCGTGCCTTCGGCCTCCCACGCCACCGGCTCTCCGGGAGCGCCCTTGACGGCCATCAGGCGCGGCGCCCGGAACTCCCCCGCGCGCACGGCCAACTGCGGCTCGGGGCCGGCGGCCAGGCGGCCCCAGGGAAGGTCGTCGTCGGCGTCGCGGTCGACGAGCACGAAGCTGGCCGGATGCTCGGATTGGGCGCTGCCTACGAGGCTCCAGACCGCCGCGAGCGCCGGGTCGGGCACCTCGCCGCTGCCCGCCGCGACGGCGCCGCGCGTCACGATCACCAGCCGCGACTCGCTCAAGCGCGTCTCCGCCAGCCAGCCCTGCAGCAGAACGACCGTCTCGACGGCCGCGGCGCGCGCCCGCTCGGCGGTGTCGGCGCCGCCGCCCGAGACGGCGGACACGACGACCTCGGGAGCAGCAGCGCCCGCGTCCAGCGCGGCGACCAGGGCCGCGAGGTCCGCGTAGCCGGCCTCGCCGATCGTCGCGACTGTCAGCTCCTCCTCGCGCTCGGGCAGCTCGACGGCGGGCCATTCGACGCCGTAGAGCGACTGACGCTCACTCGTGAACGACGCGCGTACCTGCTCCACGTCGACGGTTCGCGCGCTCACAGCCTCGACCGACAGCACGGGAAGGCCGTCGTCCGCAAGCACCTCGAACGAGATTGCGTCGGTGCCGGCCGGCGTCGCGAGCACCCGCAACCGCGAGGCGCCGCGCGCGTGCAGGCGCGCCTTGGCCCAGCGGAACAGCATGCGTCCCTGGCCCGGCGCCAGATCCGCCTCGCCGGTGAGCAGCGCACATCCCGCGTGGAGCGCCATGTCGAGCAGCGCCGGGTGCAGCGCGTAGCGTCCGGACTCGCCGGCGTGCTCGTCGGCCAGCTCGACCTCGGACAGGATCGCATCGTCGCGCCGCCACGCAGCGTGAACGCCGAGGAAGGCCGGCCCGTAGTCGAAGCCGGCGATCTCGGCCATGCGCTCGACGATCGAGTCGACGTCGACCTCGCTCGGCAGCGTCCGGCGGCCACGGCTCCGCGCCAAGCGACTCGAGCTCAGTGGCAGCTTCCGACGGCCGTCGCGAGCGTGCCGGTCGCGTTGGTGATCCACTCACCGCCCGCTCACGCGAGAATGGATCGTGAACTGCCGCCGCCGCCGCCGTCCGCGGCCTCGACGAGCAGCTGGAGCTCCACCGCTCGGTCTCGCCGGGGGCAGCAGCGGCGCCTCGAGCGTCAGCTCCTCGACGACGTCGCAGCCGAGCGCTCGCGCCGGCCGTCAGCGCCAGGTCGACGAACGCGGTGCCCGGCAGCACGACGGTGCCGGCGAGCGACGTGACTCGGCGACCCAGGTGTGCGTGCGCAGCGGACAGGCGCCCGGTGAACAGCCACTCGTCGCCGCGCGCGAGCGGGACCATCGGCGCCAGCATCGGATGGCCGCGAAGCGGCGCGAGGCCCGACGCCGAGCCGGGTCCCCGGCCCGCGGCGTCGAGCCAGTAGCGCTTGCCGCTGCGAACGCGTACGTGGGCAGGTCGACGCGGCGGGCGCCGCGGCCCGTCGAAGAGCGCCGCCCAGTCGATCGCCACGCCGGCGACGTGGGCGGCGGCGAGGAACGCGGCGAACGCCTCGTCGTCGGTGCGCCGCGCCCGCAGCGCCGACGCGAGCAGCACGCGCTCGTCGGCGTCGAGGGACGTCGACCGCCATGCGCCGCCAGCACGCCGTCCGGGCCGAGCTCGAGGATAGCGCGTGACGCCGGCGCGCGTCGAGCGCGCGCGACGCCGTCGGCGAAGCGAACCGCCTCGCGGACGTGCCGGACCCAGTAGTCGGGGCTCGAGATCTCCTCGCCGGCGCGGCGCGCCGGTCACGTTCGAGACGATCGGGATCCGCGGCGCGCTCGAACGTCACGCCGCTCGGCGACCGCGCGGAACTCCTCGAGCATCGGGTCCATCAGCGGCGAGTGGAACGCGTGGCTGACCGCGCAGCCGCTTCGTGTCGCGCCCGCGCTGCGCCCACTCGCGGCTCGAACTCGTCGAGCGCGTCGTCGTCACCGGAGACCACGACCGCGCGCGGCCCGTTGACCGCGGCGACCGCCAGCCGCCCTTCGAAGCCGCCGAGGCGCTCCGCGACCTCGTCCTCGGTGGCCTGCGACCGCGAGCCATCCCGCCGCCGTCGGGCAGCGCGCCGCATCAGCCGGCCGCGCGCCGCGACCAGCGCGCACGCGTCGGCCAGCGACAGCACGCCCGCCACGTGCGCCGCCGCCAGCTCGCCGACCGAGTGCCCGATCAGGAAGTCCGGCCGCGATCCCGAGCGACTCGACCAGCCGGAACAGCGCGACCTCGACGGCGAACAGCGCCGGCTGGGTGAACTCGGTCCGGTCGAGCAGCGCGGCCTCGCCGGAGTCCGGCTCGGCGAACAGCAGCTCGCGCAGCGGACGGTCGAGGTGACGGTCGAGCTCCGCGCAGACCTCGTCGAGCGCCTCGCGAACAGCCGGGAACGCCGCGTACGAGCTCCGCGCCCATCCGCGGCCGCTGCGCGCCCTGGCCGGTGAACATGAACGCCGTCTTGCCGCGCGCGCACCGTGCCGCGCGACCACGCTCGCCGGGCTGCTCGCCGCGCGCCAGCGCCGTCGAGCCCGTCCAGCAGCGCGTCGCGATCGGCGCCGACCACCGCCGCGCGGTGCTCGAAGCTGCGCGCGTCCGGTGGCCAGCGAGAACGCCACGTCGAGCGGCCGCACGCTCGGGCCGGTCCTGCAGGTGCGCGCGCAGCCGCCGCGCCTGCGCCGCGCAGCGCCGCCTCGGTCCTGGCCGACAGCGGCCAGGCCACCGCCGAGCGGCCCCTCGCGCTCGGCAGCGGCCGGCGGCCGGCTCGTCGACCGCGGGCGCCTCCTCGAGGATCACGTGGGCGTTGGTCCCGCTGATCCCGAACGACGAGACGCCGGCGCGGCGCGGTCGCTCGTCCGCGCGGCCAGGGCCGGGCCTCGGTCAGCAGCCTCGACCGTCGCCCGCGGTCCAGTCCACCTGCGAGGTCGGCTGCGTCGACGTGCAGCGTCCGCGGCAGCAGGCCGTGCCGCAGCGCCATGACCATCTTGATCACGCCGCCGACGCCGGCGGCGGCCTGGGCGTGGCCGATGTTCGACTTGATCGAGCCGAGGCGCAGCGGCGCCGCGCGTGCGCGCCTGCCCGTAGGTGGCCAGCAGCGCCTGGGCCTCGATCGGGTCGCCGAGCGTCGTGCCGGTCCCGTGCGCCTCGACGGCGTCGACGTCGGCGGGCGTGAGGCCGGCGCTGGCGAGCGCGGCCCGGATCACGCGCTCCTGCGACGGGCCGTTCGGCGCCGTCAGCCCGTTGCTGGCGCCCGTCCTGGTTGACCGCGCTGCCGCGGATCACCGCGAGCACGCGGTGGCCGTGACGACGCGCGTCCGACAGCCGCTCGAGCACGAGCACGCCCGCGCCCTCCGAGAAGCCGGTGCCGTCGGCGCGCTCGGCGAACGCCTTGCAGCGCCCGTCGCGGCGCCAGGCCGCGCTGGCGGCTGAACTCGACGAGCATCCAGGGCGTAGCACATGACCGTGACGCCGCCGGCGAGCGCGAGCGACGCACTCGCCGCGGCGCAGCGCCTGGCAGGCCAGGTGCATCGCCACCAGCGAGGACGAGCACGCGGTGTCGACGGTCACCGCCGGGCCCTCGAGCCCGAGCGTGTACGCGACCCGGCCGGAGATCGACGCTGCCGAGAGTCCCGGCCATGCCGGTAGCCCTCGAGCT
The DNA here is from genome assembly GCA_963768375.1 of uncultured Solirubrobacteraceae bacterium. Taxonomy (GTDB): domain Bacteria; phylum Actinomycetota; class Thermoleophilia; order Solirubrobacterales; family Solirubrobacteraceae; genus Solirubrobacter. The sequence goes on along the minus strand of CAVYHO010000009.1, from coordinate 156,754 downwards.
CCGGCCGCCGTGCGCGCCCGCGTAGTCGCTCGCGCCGCTGCCGACGAACACGCCGGTGCCTGGTGCCGCGCAGCGACAGGCGGGTCGATGCCCGGCGTCCTCGAGCGCCTCCCACGCCATCTCCAGCAGCAGCGCGCTGCTGCGGGTCCATGGCGAGCGCCTCGCGCGGGCTGATGCCGAAGAAGTCGGCGTCGAAGTCGGCGACGCCGTCGACGAAGCCGCCATGCGCGCGTGTACACCGTGCCGCGCTCGTCGGGGTCGGGGTCGTACAGGCGGTCGAGGTCCCAGCCGCGGTCCTCGGGGAACCCCGAGATCGCGTCGGTCTCGGTCGTCGACAAGCCGCCACAGATCCTCCGGCGAGCGCACGCCGCCCGGGAACCGGCAGCCCATCCCGACGATCGCGATCGGCTCGGCGTCCTTCGCGACGAGCTGCCGGTGCTGCTCGCGGAGCCGCTCGCGGTCGCGCAGCGATTCCCTCAGCGCCTCGACGATCTCGTCGTGCGAAGGGGTCATGTCGTGTCCTTTGCCAGCCGTATCAGCTCGTCCAGGTCGAGCTCGTCGACCGCCACACGCGTGGATTCCTGCGCGTCGCCGTCGGGCCCGTTCGCGTCGGCCAAGCGGACAAGAGGCTCGAGCAGTCCGGCGCCGCGCAGCTGCTCCACCGAGATCGACGCGAGCATCCGGCGGATCTCGGCCTCGCCCGGTTGATCGGAGGTGTCGCCGTCGGCGGCCTGCGGCAGCGCAAGCCTGCTGAGCAGGAAGTCGGCGACGGCGACGGGGGTCGGGTGGTCGAAGACCAGCGTCGAGGGCAGCCGCAGCCCGGTGGCCTGGGCGAGCCGGTTGCGCAGCTCGACCGCGCTGAGCGAGTCGAAGCCGAGCTCCTTGAACGTTGCGCTCGGGGTCGATGGCGTCGGCCGAGTCGTGGCCGAGCACGGTGGCGGCGTGTTCGCGGACGAGCTGGAGCACGACGCCCTCGCGCTCGTCCTCGGGGACGCCGGCGAGCAGCCGCTCGAGCGATCCGGCGCCGCTGCCCGTCTCGCCGTGCCCGACCGCGCACCACGTCCGCGCAGCAACGGCGGCAGCGTGCCGGCGTCCGCCGCGGCGCGCAGGCGCCGGCATGTCGAACCGCAGTCGGCACGACGACCGTCTCGGCGGCGGCGCGCGCGGCGTCGAACAGCTCGAGCTCGCCCGACATCGTCGCTGACGCCGAGGCGGGCCAGCCGCGCGACGTCGGCGTCGTCAAGGTCGCCCGGCCATCCCGCTCGCGTTGCTCCACAGGCCCCAGGCGAGCGAGGTGGCGGGCAGGCCCTGCGCCCGGCGCCGCTGCGGCGAGCGCGTCGAGGAAGGCGTTGGCCGCCGCGTAGTTGCCCTGGCCGGGCGCTGCCGATCACGCCGGCCGCCGAGGAGAACAGCACGAACGCGGCGAGGTCGCGTCCCGCGCGTCAGCTCGTGCAGAGTGCAGCGCCGCGTCCACCTTCGGGCGCATGCACGCGCTCGACCTGCTCGGCGGTCAGCGACTCGATCACGCCGTCGTCGAGCACGCCGGCCGCGTGGACCACCGCCGTCAGCGGGTGCTCGCCGGCGATCGAGCCGAGCAGCTGCGGCGAGCTGCGTCGCGGTCGGCGACGTCGCAGGCGGCGACCGCGCCTCGGCGCCCAGCTCGCGCAGCTCGTCGACCAGCTCTGCCGCGCCGGGCGGCTCGCGGCCCGCGGCGGCTGACCAGCAGCAGGTGCCGGACGCCGTGCTCGGCCGGCCAGGTGGCGGGCGACCAGCGCGCCGAGCTCGCCGGTGCCGCCGGTGATCAGGACGGTGCCGTCGCGGGTCGAGCGGCGCGCGGGATCGTCAGCACGACCTTGCCGATGTTGCGGGCCTGCGCTGAGATGGCGGAACGCCTCCGGCGCCCGGCGGATGTCCCACGTCGTGACCGGCGCGTGGCGCAGCACGCCGCCTCGAACAGCGCCACGAGCTCGGCGAGCATCTCGCCGGATGCGGTCCGGGCCGGCGTTCGAACAGGTCGTAAGGCTGGTACTCGACGCCGGGGTGCTCGCGCCGCGACGTCCTCGGCGTCGCGGATGTCGGCCTTGCCCATCTCGATGAAGCGGCCGCCGCGCGGCAGCAGGTCCAGCGACGCGTCGACGAACTCGCCCGCCAGCGCGTTCAGCACGACGTCGACGCCGTCGCCGCCGGTCGCCGCCAGGAAGCGGTCGCGGAACTCGAGGTCGCGCGAGGAGGCGATGTGGTCGTCGTCGAGGCCCAGGTCGCGCAGGACGTCCCACTTGGCGGGGCTCGCGGTCGCGAACACCTCGGCGCCCAGGTGCCGCGCGAGCTGACGGCGGCCATCCCGACGCCGCCCGCGCCGGCGTGGACCAGCACGCGCTCGCCCGCGCGCAGGCCGGCCGAGGTCGACCAGCCCGTAGTACGCGGTCAGGAACACGATCGGGACGGACGCCGCCTCCGCGAAGGACCAGCCGCGCGGGATCGGCGCCAGCATCCGCCGGTCGGCCACCGCGACCGGGCCGAACGCGTCGGCGATCAGCCCCATCACCCGGTCGCCGGGCGCGAGGTCGGTCGACCGCCGGCGCCGACCTCGAGCACCACGCCGGCGCCCTCGCTGCCGAGCGGCGCGTCGTCGGGGTACATGCCCGAGCGCGATCAGCACGTCGCGGAAGTTCAGCCCGCCGGCGCGGACGCGCGACCCGCACCTCGCTCGGAGCCGAGCGGCTCGGTCGGCCGCCGGGTGCTCGACGAGCGCCAGGTCGTCCAGCGTGCCCTGCGGCGGCGTCGAGCCGCCAGCCTCGGCGTCGCCGGGGACCGCCAGCACCGGGCTCGTGTCGAGCTTCGCGAGGCGCAGCGCGAGCCGATGCCGCGCCGCACCGCGAGCTGCGGCTCGTCAGCGGCGAGCAGCGCGGGCCAGTCGACCGCCGCCGCGTCGGCGCGCGATCGAGGTCGACCAGCACGAAGCGGTCCGGGTGCTCGGACTGGGCGCTGCGCACCAGACCCCACACCGCCGCCGTAGCGGGGTCGGGCGCGTCGCCGTCCGCCACCGCCAGCGCCGCCGCGCGTGACGAGCACGAGCCGCGCTTCGCGGCAGAGCTCGGCGCTCAGCCAGCGACTTGAGCAGCGACAGCAACGAGACCACGCCCGCGCGCGCCGCCGCGGCCTCGCCGTCCGCGGTCTCCGCCGCGGGCGAGCGCGGCGCAGACCACGTCGGGCGCTTCGGCGCCCGCCTCGACGGCCGCCGCCAGCGCGCCGCAGGTCGTCGTACTGGGCCGCCCGTCGCCGCCGAGCTGCAGGCCGCCGCCCAGCACCGCCCAGCGCTCCTGCGCGGTGGCCGCCGGAGCTCGAGCGCGAGCTCGACCCACTGGCGCCTGAACAGCGAGTCGCGCCGGTCGCGCGCCGAGCCGAGCCGCGTCGATCGCCCGTGCGGACAGGCGACTCGAGCTCGAGCACCGGCTGGCCCGCCGTCATCGACGGCGGCCAGGGCGAGCGCGCCGTCCTCCCCGCCGGCCGATCAGCGCCACCCGTAGCGACGCAGCCCCGCTGCGGTGCAGCATGACGCCGGCCGAGGGCGAACGGCAGGCGGACGCCGGTGCCCTGCGGCCGCTCGTCGAGCGCGTGGAGCGCCGCGTGGAGCGATGCGTCGAGCAGCGCCGGGTGCACGCCGAAGCCGGCTCCGCGGCCAGCTCCTCGTCGAGCGCCACCTCGGCAGAACGTCTCCTCGCCGTCGCGCCAAGCCGACGACGGTGCCCTGGAAGGCCGGGCCGTAGTCGTAACCCGCCGTCCGCCAGCCGGGCGTACATCGAGTCCACGTCGAGCGGCTCGGCGCCCGCCGGCGGCCAGATGCCGCCGGCGCAGCCGCGTCATCGCCTCGGTAGCCGGACCGACCTCCGAGCCGAGGCTGCCGGAGGCGTGTCGCACCCACGTCGGCGCCGTCGGCGTCGGCTCGCGAGTAGACCTCGACCTCACGCCGGCCGCCGTCCGTCCTCGCCGACCACGACCTGCAGCGTCACCTCGTCGACGTCGGTCAGCACCAGCGGCGCCTCGAGCGTCAGCTCCTCGACGACCGCCGCAGCCGAGCTCGGCGCCCACGGTCAGCGCCAGCTCGACGAACGCCGTCGCCGGGAACAGCACGCGTCCGAACACCGCGTGGTCCGCGAGCCATGGCTGCGGCGCCAGCGAGACACGGCCGGTGAACAGCCGTCCCGCGATCGCCCGGAGCTCAGCAGCGCCGCGCTCAGCAGCGGATGCTCGACGGCGCCCAGCCCCGCCGCCGCCAGGTCGCCGACGTCGCGCGGCGATTCGAGCCAGTAGCGCCGGCGCTGGAAGGCGTAGGTCGGCAGCGTCGACGCGCGCGCACCGGTGCCGGCGAACAGCGCGCGACCAGTCGACCGGCGACGCCCGCGACGTGCGCCTCGGCCGAGCGAGGTCAGGAACCGCTCGAGGCCGCCCTCGTCGCGGCGCAGCGAGCCGACGACCGCGACCCGGTCGCCGGCGCCGGCGGCCTCGGCTGCCGCCGACACGCGCACCGTCAGCACCGGGTGCGGGCTGATCTCGATGAACGCGCCGGCGCCGTCTGCGATCAGCGCCGCGACGCACGTCGTCGAAGCGCACGCGGTTGCGCGCAGGTTGCGGTACCAGTAGTCGCGCGTCGAGCGCGGCCGTGTCGATGATCTCGGCCGTCGACGGTCGAGAAGAACGGCACGCTGCCCGAGCGCGGCGCGAGCGGCGCGAGGTCGTGCGCGAGCTCGCTCGCGCAGTTGCCTCGACGTGCACCGAGTGCGAGGCGTAGTCGACCGGGATCTGCCGGGCCCAGACCCCGTCGGCCTCGCAGCGCGGCGAGCAGCTCGTCCAGCGCATCGGTCTCGCCGGAGACGACGACGGAGGCCGGCCCGTTGACCGCGGCCACCGACAGCCGCCCGTCCCAGCGCTCGATCAGCGCCTCGACGGCGTCGGCCGGCGAGCGCCACCGAGCACCATGCCGCCGTGGCCGGCGAGCCAGCTCGGCGATCGCCTGGCTGCGCAGCGCGACGACCCGCGCCGCGTCGTCCAGCGACAGCCCGCCCGCCACGTACGCCGCGGCGATCTCGCCCTGCGAGTGACCGACGACCGCGGCGGGCTCGACGCCGTACGAGCGCCACAGCGCCGCCAGCGACACCATCACCGCGAACAGCGCGGGCTGGACGACATCGACCCGCTCCAGCGACGGCGCGCCCGTCGCACTCCGCGCAGCACGTCCTCAAGCGACCAGTCGACGTAGCGCGCCAGCGCCTCGCCGCACTGCTGCGATCGCCTCGGCGAACACCGGCGAGGCGTCCAGCAGCTCGATCGCCATCCCGTCCCACTGCGAGCCCTGGCCCGGGAACACGAACACCGCCTTGCCGCCGTGCGCTCGGCCGCTTGCGATCCCGTCGCGCGGGTTCGTCCGCGGCGAGCGCCGCGAGCCGGCCGAGCAGCTGCGCCGCGGTCTCCGCCGACCACCACGGCGCGGTGGTCGAGCTGCGCGCGGGTGGTCGCGAGAGAGAACGCCACGTCGAGCGGGTCGATCTCGGGCTGAGCCGACCAGCCAGTCGCGCAGCCGTTCGGCCTGGGCGCGCAGAGCCGCCTCGCTGCCCGCCGAGACGACGAGCACCGGCACCGCCGGCAGCGCGGGTGGTTGCGAGCGGTCGGCGGGCGGGCCGTCAGCGGGCGGTGTTTCTTCGAGGATGAGGTGTGCGTTGGTGCCGGAGACGCCGAAGGAGGAGATGCCGGCGCGGCGTGGGTTTTGGCCGGTGGGCCAGGGGCGGGGGGTGTGGAGGAGTTCGATGTGGCCGGCGGTCCAGTCGACGTGGGGTGAGGGGGTGTGGCTGTGCAGCGTGGCGGGGAGGAGTTGGTGGCGTAGGGCTTGGACGGTTTTGATCACGCCGCCGACGCCGGCGGCGGCTTGGGTGTGGCCGATGTTGGATTTGAGCGAGCCGAGGTAGAGCGGGCCGTTGGTGCGGTCTTGGCCGTAGGTGGCCAGCAGGGCTTGGGCTTCGATCGGGTCGCCGAGGGTGGTGCCGGTGCCGTGCGCTTCGACGGCGTCGATGTCTTGGGGGGTGAGGCCGGCGTTGGCGAGGGCTTGGCGGATGACGCGTTCTTGGCTGGGGCCGTTGGGGGCGGTGAGTCCGTTGCTGGCGCCGTCTTGGTTGACCGCGCTGCCGCGCACCAGCGCGAGGATGTGGTGGCCGGCGGCTTGGGCGCGGAGAGCCGTTCGAGCACGAGCAGGCCGGCGCCTTCGGCCCAGGCGACGCCGTCGGCGTCCTCGCCGAAGGATTTGCAGCGCCCGTCGGGCGAGAGGCCGCGCTGGCGCGCGAACTCGACGAACACGGTGGGGGTGGCCAGGACGGTCACGCCGCCGGCGAGCGCGAGTTCGCATTCGCCTTGGCGCAGGGCTTGGCAGGCGAGGTGGATGGCGACCAGCGAGGACGAGCAGGCGGTGTCGATCGAGACCGCGGGGCCCTCGAGCCCGAAGCTGTAGGCCAGGCGGCCGGAGAGCAGGCTGCCGCCGGTGCCGAACAGGCCCTCGAGCTCGGGCGGCTTGCGGCCGACGGTGCCGTAGTCCTGGTACATGATGCCGGTGAACACGCCGGTCTGGCTGCCCTTGAGGCCGGTGGGGTCGATCCCGGCGTCCTCGAAGGCCTCCCAGCTGGCCTCCAGCATCAGCCGGTGCTGGGGATCCATCGCCAGCGCCTCGCGCGGGGAGATCGAGAACAGCTCGCAGTCGAAATCGCCGGCGTCGTAGAGAAAGCCGCCGCGGCGGGTGTAGGTCGTGCCGGTGTGGTCGGGGTCTGGGTCATAGAGACCGTCCAGATCCCAGCCGCGGTCGGTCGGGAACTCGCCGGTCGCGTCGCGGCCCTCGGCCACCAGCTGCCAGAGCTCGTCAGGCGAGTGCACGCCGCCGGGATAGCGGGCGCTCATCCCGACGATCGCGATCGGCTCCTCCAGCCGCGCTCGCGCGCGCCGGATTGTCGGGGCGGCGCGCTCGGCTCCGGCGGCCTGGGCGTGCACGAACTCCGCGACCGCGGCGGGCGTGGGATGATCGAAGACCAGCGTGGCGGGGAGCCGCAGCCCGGTGGCTTGCGCGAGCCGGTTGCGCAGCTCGACCGCGCTCAGCGAGTCAAAGCCCAGATCCTTGAAGTTCTGCCCGAGCTCGATCGCGTCGGCCGAGCTGTGGCCCAGCACACTGGCCACGTCAGCGCGGACCAGCTCGAGCACGATCGCCGGCCAGTCAGACTCCGGCGCGGCCGCCAGCCGCCGGGCCAGCGACCCCTCGACCGCGCGCCGGGCGGGGACGCGCACCAGTCCCTGCAGGATCGCCGGCAGCATCCCGGCGTGCGCCTGCGCGCGCAGCGCGCCGGGGTCCAGACGCGCCGGCACCAGCAGCGGCTGCGCGCTGCCGCGCGCGGCGTCCAACAGCGCCAGGCCTTGGTCGTCTGTGAGCGCCAGCACGCCCATCTGCTCGGTCCGCGCGCGCTCTGACGCGCCCAGCCCGGCGGCCATTCCGCGTTCCCACACGCCCCAGGCCAGCGACAGGCCCGGCAGCCCGTGCGCGCGGCGCTGATGGGCGAGCGCGTCCAGGAACGCGTTCGCGGCCGCGTAGTTGCCCTGGCCCGCGCCGCCGACCGTCGCGGCCAGCGAGGAGAACAAGACAAACTCCGAGAGCTCCAGCTCCCGGGTCAGCTCATGCAGGTTGATCGCCCCGGCGACCTTCGGGGCCATCACCCGGCGCAGCCGCTCGCCATCCAGCGAGCCGATCACCCCGTCGTCGAGCACGCCGGCGGCGTGCACGACCATCCGCAGCGGCCGCTCGGGCGGGATCGCCGCGATCACCGCCTCAAGCTGCGCCCGGTCAGCCGCATCACACGCCGCCACCCGCGCCTGGCACCCCAGCTCGCCGAGCGCGTCCACCAGCTCCTGCACGCCCTCGCCGGCGCTGCCGCGACGGCTGGCCAGCACCATGTGCTCGACCCCCTGCCCGGCGAGATGACGCGCCACCAGCGCGCCCAGCCCGCCGGTGCCGCCGGTGATCAGCACCGTCCCCTGCGCCGGGGCCGCGACCGGGTCGCGATCCTCGACACGCGCGCGCGCCAGCCTGGGCGCATAGAGCTCGCCGCCGCGCAGCGCCAGCTCGGGCTCCGCGCTGGCCACCGCGGCCTGCAGCGGCTCGGCCGAGAGCGCTCCCTGGTCGAGGTCGAGCACAGCGACCCGTCCCGGGTTCTCCGAGGCCGCGCTGCGCACCAGGCCGACCAACGCCGCCTGCTCGAGGTTGGGCGACTCGCCCGCCGCGACCGCGACCGCCCGGTCGGTCACCAACACCAGCCGGGCCTCGCTCAAGCGCTCGCACGCGAGCCAGCTCTGCAGCAACTCCAGCGTCCGCTCGGCGGCGCCCTGCGCCGCCTCGACCAGCCCGTCGCCGGCCACCAGCTCGGCGGCGCGCGCCAGCACCACCGAGGGCAGCGCGGCGCCGGCCTCGACCGCCGCCGCCAGCGCGCCCGGATCCGGGTAGCAGGCAAGCTCGCTCCCCGCCGTCCACGGCGCCTGGCCCAGCAACGCCAGCGCCGCGTCCTCGGCCGGCGCGGCCGGCGGCGCCGGCACCCACTCAAGCCCCAACAACCACTCGCCGACCCCGCCCGCCTGCGCCGCCAGCGCGGCCCGATCGACCTCACGCGCTCGCAGCGCCTCGATCACCAGCGCCGGCTCGCCCGAGCCGTCAAGCGCCAACAACCGCACCGCGTCCCCATCACCATCACGCACCCGCTCAACCCGCACCCGCAACGCCGCCGCGCCCTCCGCGAGCACGCGCACGCCCGAAAACGAGAACGGCACCGCCGGATCGGCCCCGTCGCGCTCGAGCGCGTCAAACAACAACGCGTGCAACGCCGCATCAGAGAGCGCCGGATGCACACAAAAACCGTCCGCGCGCCCCTCGAGCTCGCGCTCCAGCGCGACCTCCGCAAACCACACATCACCTACCCGGAACGCCCTGCGCAACCCCTGAAACGCCGGCCCGTACTCATACCCAGCCACAGCCGCCTGCTCATACAGAGCCTCAACATCAAGCTCCTCGGCGCCCGCCGGCGGCCACTCCTGCCCCGCAAAAGACTCAAGCTCAAACTCCACCGCCGGCCGCTCAGCGCCCGCACCCAACAACCCCGAAGCATGCAGCGTCCAACCCGCCTGCTCATCAGCCTGCGGGCACGAATACACGCTCACTGCACGCCGGCCGCGCTCATCAAGCTCGCCGACCGCCACCTGCAACGCCACCGGCCCATCGCCCAACACCAATGGCGCCACCAAATCCAGTTGCTCCACCCCACCAGCATCCACCGAGCGCGCCGCCGCCAACGCCAACTCCACAAACGCGCTGCCCGGCAACAACACCGCGCCCAACACCGCGTGATCACGCAACCACGGATCAGACCCCACCGACACCCGACCCGTGAACAACCACTCATCACCGCCGGCCACCCGCACCGCCGCGCCCAACAGCGGATGATCCGACGCCACCAACCCAGCCGCACCAACATCACCCACACCCGGCCCCGGCGCCAACCAATACCGCTCCCGCTGAAACGCATACGTCGGAAGCTCCACACGCCCGAGATCGCCACCCGCCAACACGCCGGCCCACTCGACATCCACCCCATCGCAATGCGCCGCCGCCAAACACCCCAGCAACGCCCCGCGCTCAGACACCTTGCGCCCACGCAAACTGCTCACCACCAACGGCTCACGCGCACCCTCCCGGAGCCCCACACACTGCCCCGCCAACGCCGCCAACGTCCGATCCGGCCCAAGCTCCAAAAACCGCCGCACACCCAACGCCTCAAGCGTCCCCAACCCATCAGCAAACCGCACCGCCTCACGCGCATGCGTCACCCAATACGCCGGCGAAGCCGCCTCCGCCTCACTCAACAACTCACCCGTCACATTCGAAACCACCGGCACCCGCGGCGAACCAAAACTCACCCCCGCCAACACCCGCTCAAACTCCGCCAGCATCGGCTCAATCAACTCAGAATGAAACGCATGACTCGTCCGCAACCGAGTCGTCTCAAACCCAACCCGCTCCACAAACCCCTCAACCACACCCTCAGACCCCGACACCACCGTCGCCCGCGGCCCATTCACCGCCGCAATCGACAACCCATCAACCAACAACCCCCGAACCTCATCCTCAGACGCCGCCACCGACACCATCGCACCACCCACCGGAAGCGCCCCCATCAACCGCCCCCGCGCCGCCACCACACGGCACGCATCCTCAAGCGAAAACACACCCGCCACAAACGCCGCCACCAACTCCCCAACCGAATGACCAACCAAGAAATCCGGCACCACACCAAAACCCTCAACCAACCGACACAACCCCACCTCAACCGCAAACAACGCCGGCTGCGCGAAGCGCGTGTCCGTGAGCAACGCCGCCGCGTCGGCATCTGCCGGGGCGAACATCACCTCTCGCAGCGGCCGCTCGAGGTGGCGGTCGAACTCGGCCCCGACCTCGTTGAGCGCCTCCGCAAACGCCGGGAACGTCCGGTAGAGCACCGCCCCCATCCCCGGCCACTGCGACCCTTGACCGGTGAACATGAACGCGGTCTTGCCGTCGCCCGTGGAGCCCTGCACGCCGCCGGGAGCGCGGTCGCCGCGCTCGATCGCCTCCAGGCCGGCGAGCAGGTCATCTCGTTCCGCGCCGACGACGGCGGCGCGCCACTCGAGCTGCGCGCGAGCGGTCGCGAGCGTATAGGCGACGTCGCCCAGCTCCAGCTCCGGGTGTCGCTCCAGGTATCCGTGCAGGCGCTCGGCCTGACCGCGCAACGCCTGCTCTGACTTCGCGGAGACGAGCCACGCGGTCGTCACGGTCGCCCTCCCACCGTCGGGGTTCGAAGCTCGTGGCCGGTATTCGTGTCAGCCGGCCGCTCGGGAACCGCCCGAGAGCCACTCCTCGAGGGCTTCAGCGGTCGATTCGACGTCCTGCTCGAGCACCGAGAAGTGGCTGCCCGGCACCTCGATCACCTCGTCGGTCAGCGGCCATGGCGGCAGCGGCGTTGGGTCCGCGGCGAGCCGCACCGGATCGCTCGCCCGCAACAGCACCGACGGCACATCAAGCGCGACCGGCGCCCACTGTCCTATCAACCGCGTGTAGGCGCCGAATGCGAGCAGCGTCTGGTCGGTGATGGAGATGAAGTCGTGGTTGCGCCCCAGCAGCTCTCCCATCAGGACCTCGAACAGAGGCGCTACACCGTCGGGGTCGTGCCTGATCGGTCATCATCGCGACGCCCCGAAGGTCGCGCGTCGGCCGAGATGTCGGCGGCGAGGCCTGGGCGATCAGGCCGCCGCTCGAGTAGCCGAGGAGCACGAACGGCTGCCCTGCCGCGGCACTGCGCACGGACTCCGCGACGGCCTCTACCGCCGCCGCCCAGCTGGCCGGCAGGAGATCGTCGCGCCGGAAGCCTGCGAGCGTCACCGCTGAGACGGCCCTGATCCCCTTCAAGCGCGCCGCGAGCTTCGCGTACTGGTGTGGGCCGGACCCGGGGAAGAACGCCGGCACGCCGATCAGCCTCGGCGCGTGGGAGCCATCGGCATGACGCTCGCGTCGACCGGCTGTGGCCGATCGGCGGGTGACGAGAACGCCGGGCGGAAGCTCGAGCTTGCGACGATCAGGGGGAAGATCTCGCTGAGCCTCCCCTCGCTCCACGCGTAGCGGACGGCGGCGGCGAGCGTCTCCTGCGCGTCCGCGGCGACGGGGCGCCCGCTGCTCCCGTCTTCGGCTCCGGTTGCCGGCGCGGCGCTCGGCGCGGGTGCCTCCTCGAGGATCAGATGCGCGTTCGTGCCGCTCACGCCGAACGCTGAAACGGCCGCCCGGCGGGGCCGCTCTCCCCGCTCCCAGGCGATCGGCTCGAGCAACAGCTCGACCTTCCCGGCCGACCAATCGACGCGGCGGGTCGGCGCGTCCACATGCAACGTGGCCGGCAAGGTCCGGTGGTGCAGCGCCTCGACGATCTTGATCACACCGGCCACCCCGGCCGCCGCCTGGGCGTGTCCGATGTTCGACTTCAGCGAACCGATCCACAGGGGCTGCCGTCGCGAGGCGCGCCCGTACGTGGCGATCAGCGCCTGGGCTTCGATCGGGTCGCCCAGCCGGGTCCCGGTGCCGTGGGCCTCGACGGCGTCGACGTCGCCGGCTGTCAGCCCGGCGTCGGCGAGGGCCTCGGATGACTCGCTCCTGCGAGGGGCCGTTGGGAGCGGTCAACCCATTGCTCGCGCCGTCCTGGTTGACCGCGCTGCCCCGCACCAGCGCCAGCACGCGGTGGCCGTTGCGCTCGGCGTCGGCGAGCCGCTCGAGCACCACCAGCCCGACGCCCTCAGACCAGGCAGTGCCGTCGGCCGCGGCGGCGAACGACTTGCAGCGCCCGTCGCGCGACAGTGCCCGCTGACGGCTGAACTCGATGAACACCCTCGGCGAGCGAATACGGTCGCCCCGCCGGCGAGCGCGAGCGAGCACTCGCCGCGGCCCAGCGCCTGGCGGGCCAGATGCATCGCGACGAGCGACGACGAGCACGCCGTGTCGACCGTCAACGCCGGGCCCTCGAGCCCGTACACGTACGCGAGCCGCCCCGAGGCGACGCTGCCCGACGTGCCGATCAGAAGTGCCCCTCGTGCTCCTCGGGACCGACCCGGCCAGGGAGCCGTAGTCCTGCGTCGCGATGCCCGTGAACACTCCGGTGGAGCTGCCACCCAGTGAGGTGGGGTCGATGCCGGCGCCCTCGAACGCCTCCCACGCGACCTCGAGCAGCAGCCGCTGCTGGGGTCCATCGCGAGGGCCTCGCGGCGGCTGATCCCGAAGAACGCGGGGTCGAAGTCGGCCGCGCCCTCCAGGAACCCGCCCTCACGGGCGTAGCTGGTCCCATGGTGGTCGGGATCGGTGTGGAACAGCCGCTCGAGATCCCAGCCGCGATCGCTGGGAAACGGCGAGATGGCGTCGACCCCGTCGCGCAGCAGCTCCCACAGGTCTGCCGGCGAAGTCCACGCCGCCGGGCAGACGGCACGCCATGCCGACGATCGCGACGGGGTCGTCGCCGGTCGTCGCCTCGCCGACCGGCCCCGCGGGGTCCGGCTGGACGCGCCCACCGCCCAGGCGGTTGCTGAGAAACCGGGCGACCGCGATCGGCGTCGGGTGGTCGAACAGGGCGGTCTCGGGTACGTCGACGGCGGTTGCCTCGACGAGTTGGCTCGCCAGCTCGACGGCGGCGAGCGAGTCGAAGCCGAGCTCGGTGAATGCGACATCCGCGGCCACCTCGTCGAGCGACTCGTACCCCAGCAGGTCCGCGACACCCGCGCGCACGAGCGCGAGCAGCGCGCCGACCCGCTCGTGCTCGGCCAGGGCGTTCAGCTGCTCACGAGACCAATCCGAGGCCATCAGACGAGCTGTCGGGAAATCACGTTCGGGTGCCGGTCCTGCCAGGCGAGCAACGCCGACAGAGCGCGCGCTCCGGCATACGCCACCGGCTCGGGCGGGAATGCCGGCGCTCGATCCCGGACGAACGCAAGCTTTGCGTGCTCGCCGTCGCGCTCGAGGATCAGGTCACACAGCGCCCGGCCGGCGGTGTGCGTCATGGCGATTCCGTTGCCGCAGTAGCCGTAGGCGTAGAACGAACCGTCGCCCAACGTCCCGACGTGCGGCACGAGGTCGCGCGTAACCGCGATGCAGCCGCCGTAGGCGTGCGACCAACGCAGATCGCTCCAGACGGGGAACAAGCGCTCGCGCTCCGCGCGCAGTCGCGTGAAGATCGCATCGTTGCGAATGTGGTGCTCGGACATGTCACGGCCGTAGAGGTACGGCGCCGGGCCGCCGCCGAGCAGCAATCGGTTGTCCGCGGTCAGCCGCGCAAAGACGATGAAGTTACGAGCCTCGACAAAGCCCTCGCGTCCCGGCCACCGGACGCGCGCGAGCTGCTCCTCGCTGAGCGGCTCGCTGACCATCGCGTAACTCCACACCGGCTTGACCGGTCGCCGGAACGGGGCCCACTGGTGCTGGTAGGCGTTCGTGGCCAGGACGAGCCGGTCGGCGCAGTACTCTGCCGCCGGGCGTACCGATGACGTGCTTGCCGTCAAGCCGCTCGAGCACCCGCGCGGGCGTCTGCTCGTGGATGTGGACGCCCTGATCGCGTGACCACGCGGGCGAGCCCGCGCACGAGCCGGTGGGGGTTCACGAGCGCTCCCGGCGTCTTCAGCGCGCCGTGCACGACCGGTGAATCGATCCGCTCCCTGGCGTCTGCGGCTTCGAGCACCTCATAGCGGACGCCCATCTCGCTCGGCGAGCGCGACGTCGGCGTCCAGCCGACGGCGCTGCGCATCGTTGGTGGCGACGCAGGTAGAAGCCGCCGGGCTCGAACTCGGCGTCGACTCGTACTTGCGGCAGAACCGCCGCAGCTCGAGGATCGAGCGTCCGACGGCCGCGTACGCGGCCTTGGCGCGCTCGAGCCCGAATCGCCGGACGACGGTGTGGAGGCTGTGTCCGATCGTCGGCGTGACGAAGCCGTCGTTGTGACCCGACGCGCCGGCGCCCGGCGTACTCGGCCTCGATCACGTGCATGTCCAGCGAGGGTTCCGCGAGCTTGCAGGAAGTGCGCGGTCCACAGGCCGGTGTAGCCGCCGCCGACGATGCAGACGTCGCAACGGACGTCCCCCTCGAGCGGCGAGGTCCGATCTCGACCGGTTCGGTCTCCGCCAGTAGATCTCGTGCTGCAGCGGGCGGTGCCCGTCGGTTGCGGCACCGTCGCCGCCGCGGGATCAAGCAGGTGCGTCATGCCAGCTTCCTAGATGCGCTCGAAGAAGATTCGAGACAGGCAGACATGCCGGTTCGCGAACGCACCGACGAACGCCTCGAGGTAGCGCTCGTAGTCGGCCACCGCGTTCTCGCCGACGAGTCCCACGGCCTCCGCGCGCCGGCGCGCAGGCGAGTGAGCCACTCGTGGCAGGTGCGGGCGTAGTGATCGGCATCGGTGCGCATCGCGATCGACATCGAAGCGCTTCTCGGCGGCTTGGAGCATCTCCGACGCCCACGGGATCTCGCGACTCGGGGAAGATCTGGTCGATGACGAAGAGCATGTCCCGTGGGTGCGGCGATCCAGCCGGCCGTTGCTCGCCTTGACGTTCGTCTGCACGCCGATCCGGCCGCCCGGCGGCAGCCACTCGAAGCCCGCTCGAAGAACGCGCGGTAGGCGCCGACGCGGTCCGGGCGCGGCATTCCGTAGTCGGCGAAGTGCTCGAAGGCGCCGATCGAGACGATCGCGTCGTATCGCTCGGCGGACCGGTGGTCGGCCCAGTTCTCGACGCGCACCTCGCAGCGCCCGTCCGCCTGCTCGGCCACGAACTCGGCCTGCGCCGCGCTGAGCGTCAGCCCGACCGCGCGCTCGACGCCGTGCCGCTCTACGAGCCGGTGGAGCATGCCGCCCCAGCCGCAGCCGACGTCCAGGACGCGCGCCGCACCGCGGCGCGGGCGCCGTCGGCGATGAGGTCGAGCTTGCGCTCCTGCGCCGCTTGCAGCGTGTCGCCGTCGCCCTCCCACAGCGCGCATGAGTACGTGCGCGTCGGGTCGAGCCACAGCGCATAGAAGTCGTTGTCGAGGTCGTAGTGGTGCTGGATCGCGGCCGCCGACGCCCCGTTGTAGTCCAGCGCGGTCGCGGCCGGCTCGCGTGCGAGCGATTCGGTCATGCTGCGGGGCTCCCTTGGTGAGCGACGAAGCGGTTGATCCGGTCCATCCGGGTGGCGAGCGTGATTCGGCCTTCGAGCCGGAAGGCGGGCGGCTGACGCCCGTCAACGTCCGTGAATCCGTACTGCAGCGCGAGGTCGCCAACCGCCAATCGCTGCCCGGAGACCGCGAGCACGTTCGGATCCGCCGCCAGCGACGTCGACGGCCCGGCCGACGTACTCGGGCGAGTGCGCGACCTGCGCCGGCCCCTCGCCGATCTGCTCCCATGCGGAAGCGACGCGCTCGCTCCTGACGAAGCCCGGATGCAGCGCGACGGCGGCGATCCCCTTGCGGCGGAGTTCGTGCGCCATCGAGATCGCCATCCGGTCCGACGCCGTGCTTGCAGACGTCATACGCGGTCTGGCCGAGGACCACCTCGCCATCCGTGAAGCCGATGTTCACGATCAGCCCGGACCGCTGCTCCAGCATCAGCGGCGCGGCCAGCCGGCCGGCTAGGAACTGGCCGCGCAGCGACGCGGCGAACAGGTCCCACCGCCACATCGGCTGCTCCCAGAACGGGGCGTCGAAGCGGACCTCCGTGAGGCGCTCGTAGCCGCTCCAGGCGTTGTTGACGAGCAGGTCGAGGCGCCCGTCGTCACGCGAGATGCGCTCGAACAGGCCGTGGACGTCCGCGTCGTCGGAGTGGTCGCAGCGCACTGCCACGGCGGTGCCGCCGCGCGCGGTCACCTCGTCGGCCGTGTCGTCGATCGTCCCCGCGAGGTGCTCGGTCGTTTGCGACCCGCGCTGGCTGCGGCCCGTCACGTACACCTTCGCGCCCGGCGTCGCCAAGCGCCAAGGCGATCCCGCGTCCGACGCCGCGGCTGGCGCCGGTCACGAGCGCAACCGTGGAGGTCAGGTCTGGCGCCTGCCACGCGGCGTTGTGGTCCACCGCCATGTTCATGCCTCCCTTGCTGCCAATTCGCGGCCCGCCCGCTGCTCGGCCGCCCAGTATTCGAGGCTCAAGCGATAGGCCTCCCGGTCGGAGGGCACGGGGACGCCCAGGCGGTCGTGGAGTTCGGGCAGTGAGCTCGGCAGAACGCCGCCGCATCCGCTCGTCACCTCGCTCACGTCGATCAGGACCTTCACGAAGCGGCGCGATCGTGGCGGTATCCGCTCGAGCGGAATCGGGAGTGGCTGCGCTCGGATCGATGACCGGCGGAGTGACGATCTCCCGACCCTGCGAGCGCGCGTGATCGACTGCGATCTCGATCATCTCGTCGACCGACATCGCGTCGCCGCCGTAGGTGATCCAGTAGAGCTTGCCGAGGTCGTCGGCTTCCACCGCGCGCGCGATCGCGATCGCCAGGACGTCCATCGGCGCGACGTCGATCACGTTGCCCGGGTGCGCCGGGAAGTACGGCGCCTTGCCGCGGCACACCCAGGATCGAGAGCTGCTGCACGATCTGCGGGCGGCTGCTGGCGCCGGTGCGCGAGTCTCCCACCAGGTTGGTGGGGCGGAAGATCGTGTGCGGGCATGCCGCTCTCTGCTAGCAGCCGCTCCGCCTCGAGCTTCGATCGATATGTACGCCCGGACCACGTTGTCCGGCCCGAGCTCGCGCAACGCGCCACGCTCGATCGCGTGCACGAACGCCGTGCTCACCTGGTGGATGGGCGCCTGAGCCGCCCGCGCCAGCTCGATGACCTCGCGAGTCCCGCCGACGTTGATCGCCTCGTGGCGCTCCAGCGGCTGGCCCCACTCGGTGAGCGCGCCGGAGTGCACGATGACGTCTACCGACTCGGCGAGCGTGTTCCAGCGCGCCTCGGTCAGCCCGAGGCGAGACTTCGACAGATCGCCCTGAATGACCTCGGCGACCTCGGGCGCGTCCAAGTCGTTGTGGACGAGCCCGATCACACGATGGCCGGCAAGCTCATCGGCTACGGCGCGGCCAACGACGCCGGCTGCTCCGGTGAGGAGAATTGTGCGACGCTGCCCGTCGTCATGGCTCCTCCGACCTGAGCTCGATCGCCGCGAGCGGCTGGAGGCGACCTTCGTCGAGCAGCAGCCGGCAGCGGTAGCGCTGGATCTTGCCGCTCGGCGTCTTGGGCAGGGTCCCCTTCTTGAGGAATAGGCACGCGTCGAGGGAGACCGCCGCCTTGCGCATCGCCAGCGATCGCCGCCTCCCGGGCCAGGCCGCCGTAGTCCGGCCGGCGTCCCATCACCTCCACCAGGAGGGTGAGTCGCTGGCGTCCGCCGCCTCCCCTCTCGATCACCGTGGAGCATCCCTTCCGGACGCCGTCGAGCGCATCGATTGCGGCCTCGATCTCACGCGCGTACACCTTGCGGCCGCCGATGGAGATCAGGTCGTCTGCACGCCCGACCGGATACAGGTATCCGTCGCGCACGAACCCAAGGTCGCCGGTCAGATGCCCCTGCTCGCCGAAGCGCTGCTGCGTGAGCTCCTCGTTTCCGAAGTACCCCTCGGCAAGGCAGGGGGAGCGCACCACGATCTCGCCGCAACGCGTCGGTCTCGAGCCCGGGCAGCTCGACCTCCGTGCACGGGACTCCGCTGCTCACGATGCGCGTGGCAGACGGGTCGTCAGGATCGACATCCCGCACTTCGCCGTCGGCGAGGGCAGCCGCGTCGACCGCGACCGCACGCGGCGCCTCGAGCACCGGGGTCGTGGTGACCGCGAGCGTCGCCTCGGCCAGGCCGTAGGCCGGCATCAGATGCTCCGGCGCCAGACCCGACGGCGCCAGCGCCTCGATTGCCTGGCCGACGACGTCCCACTCGAGGCGCTCGGCGCCGAGGACGACGGAACGCAGGGTCAGCGGCTTCGGCGTATTGGAAGTCCGATGGGAGCGGGCCGCCAGGTACAGGGCCATATTGGTGCCACACGACGAGATGGCCGCCGAACGTCGCGCAGTCGTTGAACCACGTCCGCGGCGAGAACCCGAACCGCTCAGGCGATGAGAGCACGAGGTTGTAGCGGTGTGCCCAGGGGGCGAGGAGATTGCCGAACACCCCCATGTCGTGGGAGAGCGGCAGCCACGACACGTGAACGTGATTGCCCGGCTCCACCTCCAGGAACTCCGCCACGAGCTCGAGCTGGCGGAAGATCGCGCGGGCGGAGAGCTCGCAGCCCTTGGGATTGCTGGTGCTGCCCGATGAGTACTGGATGAACGCGACGTCGTCGAGCTCCGGCGGCGCGGCGTCGATCCGCCCGCTGTCGGCCACCGACTCCCACGAGCGGGCGCGGGCGAGCCGGCGGAGGTCCTCGGGCAGCAGCGCGAGCATGAACTCGTCGACGAGCAGCGCCGCCGGCTCGAGGTGCAGACACAGCGTCCGCAACTGGTCGACGTACTCGTCAAACCCCATGCCCCGGGCCGGGACCGGGAACGACGCGAGCGTCCCGCCCGCGAGCCATGTGCCGAGGATTCCGCGGACCGCCTGCGGCGTGTTGGTCAGGACCGTCGCCACGCGCGATCCCGGCTCCACGCCGGCGCGTCGGAGCCCCGCCGTCATCCGCTCGGCCTCACGGACGACGTCGTCCCAGCGGGTCTCAGTGAATCGGTCGTCGGCCCACTGGTGGAGCGTTCCCCGAGCCGGAGCCGCGCCGCTCGTCAGGGCGTCCCAGAGATTGCCGGCGGTCACCGGGACAGCGGCCGGCGCGGCGGCTCTACTCAACATCGGTGACACCCGCGACGCCCACCGCCTGCTTCTCCGCCAACGGAGTCTGTGGCGCGAACGCCGCCGCTTGGCGCCCGCCGCCGGTCCGGGCAAGGCTCTGGGCCCGGCGATCCATCGCCTCGCGTTCGATGCGGACCACGTTTCGCGCCAGCCCTAGCCGCTCGAGCGACGCGATCACGATCGCACTGATGTCGACCTCATACCAGCGCATTCCGTGGGTATACGAGCGCGGGAAGGCGTGGTGGTTGTTGTGCCAGCCCTCGCCGAACGACGGGATGGCAAGCCAGGCCACGTTGCGCGACTCGTCGGGCGTCTCGAACCGGCGCCTGCCGAAGTAGTGCCCGACCGAGTTGACCGCGTAGGTGACGTGGTTGAGCAGGAAGAAGCGGACCAGTCCGCCCCATAGAACACCTGTGAGGAAGCCGGCGAAGGTCTGGGTGAGCGCCAGCCCGAGAAGCCCCGGGATCAGCATCCCCAGCAGGACGATGAGGACGAAGTGAGCGCTGATGAAGCGCACGTCGCGATCGCGTGCGAGGTCCGGGCAGTAGCGGATTGGGTCGGAGGTGAGGTCGCGATCGAACAGCCAACCGAGGTGCGAGTGCCAGAGGCCTTTCAGAGCACCGCGAATGCCCGGCTGCTCATCGTGGTACGGACTGTGCGGATCACCCGGCCGGTCGGCTACGCGGTGGTGGCGCCGGTGGTGCGCGGTCCAGATCAGCGGCGGCCCTTGCCCGGCCATTGCGCCGGAGGCGACGAAGAAGATGCGCAGCGGCCGCAAGTGTGTGAATGCACGATGCGCGAGCAGCCGGTGATAGCCGGTCGAAATCGCCCATCACCGACACCACGTACATGATGCCGAGGACGACCATGTCCGACCGCCCGACCACGCCTCCCCACAGCAGCACGATCGCGGCAGCAACCCCCAGCAGCGGGACGATCGCGGATACGAGAATGAAGGAATGGTGCTCGCGCCCGTTCATCCGACTTACCTCTTTCTACTTCTTGCTCTTCGTATGGGGCCGAATCGTCAGGACGTCAACTGATCTCGACGCTGAGCGGCTTCGCAGCGGGCTCAAGCGCCTCGTTGGCCAACGCCACCACATCGCCCAGCGTCTTGACATCGGCGGCGCGCGACTCGTCGAACTCGACCTCGTACTGCTCCTCGAGGCTGAACACGACCTCCGCGACCTCGAGGCTCGAGAGGCCAAGCTCGTCGAGCACGGTGTTCTCGTCGAGCACGGCGTCGGCAGGCACCTTCCGCGCCACCAGCCGCCGGATCAGCGCTGCCACTTCTTCGACTGTAACCATCGGACTTACCTCTGTGGGGTAGCTCAACTGTGACGTCCGCCAATCACAGCAGTTCACCTCGGCGTCCCCCAAATACGCCTCGGAACCTCCCGGCGTCGGGAGATCGAAAGAATGCGCATAGGCTCAGCTGCCTTATCGTGCGAGCGTGCGCTTCACAATCGGCATCGCCGGCCTGGGCAGTTATCTGCCCGGCGCTGAGCTCGGGCTCAACTCCGTCGGCGGCGGAAACGGTACGCCCGCCCAACGGAGCCCGCTGCTGGCTCCCCCGCGTACGCGCTACCACGTGAGCCGCGACGAAACTGCCGCCACGATGGTCGAGCAAGCGGCGCGACCGATGTTCGAGCGGCTCGGTCTCGAGCCGGCAGGCCACGTCGACCTCCTGATCACGAATACCCTGCTACCGGACACCCCGATCACCGGCTGCGGAGCCGAGGCGGCGCATCTGTTGGGATGCAAGCCGGAATGGATCGTGGATCTCCACAACGGAGGCTGTGGGTCGTTCGTGTACATGCTCAAGCTTGCGCAGGCGATCATTTCGAGCGGAGATGCACACTCAGCCCTGCTGTGCAACATCCAGAACACCGCCGGTCAGCTGTTCATGCAATCGGAGGTGCGCGGCACCCCGCAATCCGCCGTCCCGGGAGATGGGTGTGGAGTGGCGTACTTGACCGCCGGCGACGGGTCCCCCGTCCTCGGCGTCGAGACGCGTAACGACCCCGTCCATGCGCTAGACATGGGGCTTCAGCTGGTCGACAGCCGCAAGTACTGGGAGCCGGGCAGCAGCGAGATGAGCGTCAGCTTCGCCAGCGGCAAGCAACGAGAGATCGTCGACCGAGGGAACCGCCTGGTTCCGGACGTGGTCCGGCAGGTGTGCTCGCAGATTGGTGTGCGCCCGAGCGAGGTCGACGTGCTCATCACCAACCAGCCCAATCGCCTGTACCTGCGTAACTGGCGACGAGCGCTGGACATCGCCGCCGCCAGGCACATCGACACGTTCGACAAGTTCGGCAACCTGTACGGCGCGGGGCTTCCGATAACGCTCGCCGAGGCGGTGCGGACCGGCGCCGTCGAGGCCGGCGACCTGGTCGTCCTCGCGGGCTTCGCGCACGCCGGCGACTTTGCCGCTGCGGCCGCGCTGCGCTGGTGAAACAGCGTCCGCGCATCGAGCTGTTGCTGCCTCCGGGAGTCGTCGCGTTCGAGACAGCCGCGATACGCGACGAGGCGGCCCATCCCAGCGAGGAGCTGGCCCTTGGCCCCCGCACGGTCATGACACGACGCCGAGAGTTCGCCACGGGTCGAAGCTGCGCGCGCGGGGCGTTGGGCAAGCTCGGTCTAGCGCCTGTCGCGATCCCGAGGGGGAGTCGCGGCGAACCGGTCTGGCCCGTGGACGTCGTGGGCAGCATCACGCACTGCCCGCGTTACACCGCGGCGGCGGCCGCGTACAGCGCCGATTACCGGTCGGTCGGCATAGACGCGGAGGAGGCAGCCCCGCTGTCGCAGCGCCTGCAGCGACGGATCGTGGCGACCGAAGAGGAGGCGACCTGGGCCCGGCGCCACGAGGTGGGCGGCCGCATCATCTTCAGCGCCAAGGAAGCCGTATACAAGGCCTGGCACCCGCTCGCGCGTCGCCGTCTCGGATTTCAGCAGGTGTTCCTTACGTTCCTGACCGACACCAGGTTCCAGGCCCGCGTGCCGGGCCTCGACGTAGGGGGCGCGCGCGTCGAGACACTCGACGGCCGTTGGTTGGTGGCGGGAGGGTTGATCCTGACGAGCGTGTGTCTACCGCGGTAGGCCGGACACCGACGTCAGGTATCCAGCCCCCACTCGAGGATTCCCCCGCCCCACATGAAGCCCGCGCCGGTGGCGGCCACGAGCACGCGATCACCGAGGCGCAGACGGGCATCTTCGATGAGGCACGCGAGGGTCAGGGGAATCGACGCAGCCGAGGTGTTGCCCATCGTCCGGATGTAGTCGGCAACCTTGGCCGGGGGTAGCTGGAGACGGTCACGAACCGAGGCCAGGATCCGCCCGTTCGCCTGGTGGTACACGAAATGATCGACCTCATCGAGCGAGATGCCGTAGGAAGTCGCTGCAACCCGCGTCGCCTGAGCGAGCGACGTCACCGCATGCTTGAACGTCGTGTGACCGTCCATGCGGATCAGCCGTTCCTCATGAGTGGCGGTGATCGTGCTTGCGAGGGCCCCGTCGGCGAAGAGCGTGATGGGGCCGACTGCGCCTGACACGCCACGGCCGGTCCGCCCGACCACCACACCGCCCGCACCGTCGCCGAACAGCGCTGCCGTACGTCGATCGTCGTGGTCCGTGAGCCGCGAAGTAACGTCGGCGCCGACAACGAGGACACACTCTGCCCGGCGGGCCTCGATCTGACCGCACGCGAGCGAGAGTCCCGCGAGCCAGCCGACACAGGCCGCGCCGACGTCCATCGCACCTGCTCGCTTCGCGCCCACCGCGTGCGCGACCAGCGGCGCGGTGTTCGGCAACAGCTCGTCTTAGTGAATGTCGCACAAGCACGAGGTCGACTTCGTCCGGGTCCACGCCCGCATTCGCCAACGCTGCCCGCGCGGCGTGTGCCGCGATCTCACTGAGGCGCTCACCGGGCGCAGCGCGCCGGCGGGACTGAATCCCCGTCCGCCTCACGATCCCAGGCGTCCTCCACGCCGATCCGCTGCGCGATGGGCGCATTGGGGACCGCCTCGGCCGGCACGTAGTAACCGAGCCCGAGTACGGTCGCGCCCACCTGCTGTTCCCGGCCCGGACCACGTGCCGATGCGGTTTGCCCGGCGAATCGCGTCACTGAGGTGTCAGGCGCCCTGGTCGCATGCGGTGAAGTGACCGGCGGCGCGCTGGACGCACCTGCGAGCCGGCCTGGGCGGCATCGTACGCTCGGCATGCTTCCAGCCATGCGAAGGCGGCCGCGTCTTCGCGCTCGGCGGCGGCGCGGTAGACGGTGAAGGCCTCGCGCCTGTCGTCTGAGGGGCGCCTTCCGTCCGATAGGGCGCTCTCCGCCTCTTCGCGCGCGCCCTGATAGGCGTGATAGAGGTCGCACGGCGTCCACCCGTGGTCGCGCATCGTTCAGCGTGCCCGCTCAGCGTCCGATACTACGGAGCGGCGTCGCGCGACGCGCGTGGGTGATCGTCGAGAGCGCGCACGACAGGCGGTTGCGCGTCTCGCCGGGCGGATGACCTCGTCGACCGCGCCCGGCGGGCCGCGGCGGCGCGCTCAGGTGCTCGGCGGCGTACTCGTCGGCCAGCCGGCGGCGCTCCGCCCGGGGTCGGCGGCGCGCGCGAGCGCGCGCCGGTGGACGACGCCGACTGCCTGCTCGGCGCCCATGATCCCGAGCTCGGCGCGCGTCCACGCGAGGTAGAGGTCCGCGCCGAGGTCCTTGGAGTTCATCGTGATGTAGGCGCCGCCGAACGCCTTGCGCAGCACCACGGTGAAGCGCGGGACCGTGCCGCGGCGAACGCGTGCAGCGAGCTTGGCGCCGTGCCGGATGACGCCCGCGCGCCTCCTGTCGCGAGCCGGGGAGGAAGCCCGGCGTGTCGACCAGCACGACGAGCGGGACCCCGAACGCGTCGCAGGTCCGCACGAACTCGCGCGCCCTTCTGCGACGCCTCGACGTCGAGGACGCCGGCGAGGTGGCGCGGCTGGTTGGCCACGATGCCGACGGGACAGCCCTCGATGCGCGCGAACCCGGTCACGAGGTTGCGGCGCCCAGTCCGGCGACGACTCCAGGAACGAGTCGGCGTCGACGATGCCCGTCGATCGCCGTCGCGCACGTCGTAGACGCGCGCGGCCGTCGATCGGCACGACGCGCGCCCGGGTCCGGCCCGGCGGGCTCGGCGGCCGGCGCGCTCGGCAGCGGCGTCGCCGCGCGCTGGCGGGAGATAGCCCAGCAGCTGGCGGTCGAGGAAGATCGCATCGACGTCGGTCTGCGACGGTGAAGTTGCAGACGCCGTTGCGCTCGTGCACCGCGGGGCCGCCGAGCTCCTCGCGCCGAGACGTCCTCGCCGGTCACCTCGCGCACGACGGCGGGGCCGGTGAGGAACATGCTGGCGGCTTCCGTCATCACGACGAAGTCGGTCAGCGCGGGCGAGTAGCAGCCGCCGCCGGCCGAAGTGCCCGTGATCACCGAGATCTGCGGCACCTGGCCCGACATCGCGACGTGCTCGCGGAAGATGCGCGCGTAGCCGTCGAGGGCCGCCAGTCCCTCCTGCATGCGTGCGCCGCCGGACTCGACGAAGCCGATCACCGGCACGCGCGCCTGGCGCGCGAGCCGCTGGATGCGCACGATCGTGTCGGCGTGCTGGGCGCCCGAGCGATCCGCCGGCGAAGCGGCGTCCTGGGCGAAGCAGAACACCGGGCGCCCCGCGATGCGCAGCGAGCCGCCGACGACGCCGTCGCCCGGGCGCGCCTTCGTCGCCCATGCGCTCGGAGGTCGACCTCGGACCGGATGATCCTGCAGCGAGCCCTCGTCGGCGAGCAGCCGCAGCCGCTCCTCGGGTCCGCAGGACGCGGTCGCGCTTGGGCGCGACATGTCCGCCGTCGGACACGATGTGTGCGTCGGCGACTCCGTTGAGGTTAGACGGGCGGTTTGCACAAGTCCTTGATCCATGAGTTCCTGAGTCGGCGGGTCACTCGATCGCGGACCAGACGCCATTGCTGGCCGCCTTTTTGAGGTACGCGTTGACGTGCTCGACCCGCTCGCGTGCTTCAGCTGACACTTGCTCCGTCGCCGTCCCGGTCGGTACTGTGGCCGTCGCGTCGTCGGATCGCGCGGCCTGTCCGGCGGTCAGATGATCGTTGTCACTCGGCATGGCGAAGGCCTCCTTCGGTGTCACCGTCGGATGGTTCGTCGGCGCGCGATCGAATGGCCGCACGATGGGCACACCGCGCGCGCGGAGTCCTCGCGGGCCGCGCGGCCCGGTCCGCGGCGGCCCAACTCGGCCTTTCGGTCCGCGGCGCTGGCGCGGATCTCCTCGCGCAGGCAGCGACCGACAGTCGGTCGCGCTCAGCGCGCTCGAGCCATCGGTCCTGGTCGGCAGGATCGAGAGCGGCGATCTCGGCGTGATGACTGAACGAGAGTTTCTCGCGCCGTCGCGCCGTCTCGACGCTGGAAGCGACGTAGACCATATTCATCAGGCTCTGGCGGTCGTATCCGGTCGCCTGGGCGGCGCGCGCGTAGCGCTCGCCGTAGGCGGCGTTGCCGAACCGCAGCCAGTCGCCGATCCACCAGCCGACGCCGCGCCCCATCCGGCCCAGCCGGCGACCGTGCTCGATCCACTCGGGGAAGGAGATGCTGGGGTTCGCGTGCCACGTGGTCGCGGTGACCGTGGGTCGCTCGCGCACCGGGGAGGTAGGCGGGGCTGCTGCACTCATGCCGGTTAAGAGCAGACGCGCGAGCGGCGTGATACGCGCTATGTCGGCACGACGGTCGCGCAGCGGTCGTCACGATGCCGTCCTGCGCGCACCACCGGCCGTCGGACGCCGTCAGCCTCACCCCGGGGACGACCGGTCCGGGGACCAGCAGCCGGGCGCGGAACGCGGCGCGCGGCAGGTCGATCGAGAGCTCGACGTCCTCGAACCCCAGCCAGCGCGCGTGAGCGGGAACCAGGCCTGTACACGACCTCCTTGGGCTGAACAGCAGCCGGTCCAGGCAGACGCCGGTCCCCGGTCGGCCACCATCGTGAGCTCACGATCGAAGGCGACGTCCTCGCGCACGCCCGCGGGCAGCGGAGCGTCGGGCGCTGGCGTCGATCCCGACCGCGAGCACATCCGTGGAGCGGGCGACGGCCCACGCCCGATACCCGTGACGGTGCGTGATGCTTCCGACGACGACGCGGCCGAGCGGGCTCGCGACGTTCGCCGCTCGGGATCGCGACGGGCCCGAGCCGCAGCAGCGCCTCACGCGCGCACGCCCGGCCCGTCATGAACTCGCGACTGCGCTTGTTCTCGCCTGTCCCAGGGCGGCGCGCTCCGCTGGGAAGAGCTCGATGTCGGCGGACGCCTCGCGCGTGGACACCACTACGACGCTGTCCGGTACAAGCCGCTCGATCATCCGGCCGCCCCCGCGGGCAGGATGCGCCGCGGCGCCGCGCGCCGCTGCGGCCGGCGGGCGCGCTGCAGCGGGTAGCCGAGCGGGACCTCCTCGAGGCGCACGCCGTCGTGCACGGTGGTCCGCGGGATGTGCAGGTGCCCGTACACCACGACCTCGGCGCGGGACCCGAAGCTGTAGTCCTACAGCGTCAAGAGCGGTGCGACGGTCACCGGCCCGCCCGCGCCGCACCAGACCGGATAGGGGTCCTCCGGCGTCACGATCCCCGAGTGCCTGGCAGCGGCGCACCAGTTAGCGGAAGCGGGCGTCGCCGCGCAACTGCACGTCGTCATCGGAGCACGTCCACGGCTCGTGGTTCCCGGGCGCCCCAATGACCTTCTCGAACCTGCGCGCGAGTGTTGCCAGCGCCCATTCGACCTCGGCCGTGATCTCGCTGGCGTCGCCGCACACGATCAGCCAGTCGCCGTCGTGACCGGGCTGCAGCCGCTCGACGAACTCGCGGTTCTCGGGCCTCGGCGTGCAGGTCGCCGATCGCCCACAGCGCGGCCGAGCGCCTGCCCGTCACCGCGGGAGTAGCGGAATCGCGAGCGTGCTGGGGAACATGATCCCGCGGCCGAAGCCGCCGACCGTGTGCGCGAGCGTGTCCCTCGAGGCCGCGGCAGCCGGCGGGTCGTTGCGGAGCTTCCACAGCAGCACGGCATTGGTCCACGCCGCCTCGCGCGCGCGGCGCAGGTTCCACAGCGCGACGGCGTCGTCGACACGGCCGAGCAGCCGATCCAGCCAACGCAGCGGGCCCTTGTAGAGCCACTTCTTCGCATTCTCCTGAGCCGTCGCGAACACGTCGTTGATGGCCTCGAAGTCGCGGTGCTGCGGGCTGCCGACGCGCAGCTCGATGCCGAGGTCGATGCACGTCTGCACAATGCCCACGGGCAGGTCGTAATTGATGTGGGCGTTCATCCCGCCGAGCGCGAACTGGATCGGGGCGACGCGCTTGTCCCAGCGCGCCTCGAACACCGGGCGCCATGCCGGAGGCGCGGCGTCAGGCCCCCGGTCGCCCTGACGCACGGCCTCGAAGTACGAGTTCGCAAAGGCCACGTCCAGCGCGGTCAGGAAGCTGGGGTCCGCGATCCGGCCGCTCTTGATGCGAGCGACGAGATCTCTCGTCACCTCGGCGTAGAGGCGGTTGAAGAAGCGCAGGCCGTCGTTCTTGTCAAGGGCGCGCTCCAGCGCGCTGAGTTGCGTGAGCACCTCTTCGAGCGTCTTCACCGGAGCAGGTGGCAGCACCTGCGCGAGATCGCGCCGCGCACGGGCCACGCTCGAGCGGCGCAGCAGGGGGATGCGGAAGGGAAGCGTGGGCACGGACAATGCGTACACCCGGCGCAGGGCGCCGTCAAAGGCCTCCCGACGTCGGGAGGTCGAGCGAGCCATGTTGTTGGTGGTGGCCGCAGGGGGTCGGTCGTCATGTCAGCGAGTTCCACGCGCTGGCTCGGCAACTGGTGGCTGCCGGAGCGCCACGCCGGGATGGGCCTCCGACTCGAGGACTGCGGGCCGAGCAGTAGGAAGCCGTGCATCTGGTCCCTGGCATGCACACGTTCCACGGCGACGCCCGCGGCAGCCAGGCGCTCGGCGTACGCGATCCCATTGTCGCGCAGGGGATCGAACTCGGCGGTGAGCAGCCAGCGTCGGCGAAGGTGGGACAGATCCTCCGTCGCGAGCGGGATGAAGGAGGGCTGCTCCGCCGGCGTGCCGGCGGGCCGCAGTGGCCGAAGGGCGGTCGAGGATGTAGCCGGTCCCGCGCTCGGTGTAGCGTCGCAGCGTCCGAGCCGGCAGCCGCCGACGGCAAGGCGCTGGACGGGGAGTTGCATGCGGTCATCCCCGGCGGCCTCGGTCGTCGATTCAAGTCCTTCGCACGCGCCACCGACCTCAAGAACCAGGCGGTCGACACTGACGTCGCGGCTGTCAGCTCACCGAACTCGTGGAAGCCGGGAACCCAGGAAGACCGCGGCCGACGTCACGGATCCGGGCACTGCGCGCCAGGTGTGGTTTTACTCCACCGACGAGCGCTCATTCGGCGGCGGCAGTCACCGTGTGGGCTTCAAAGGGAAGTCAACACCGGCGATATCGGCGCCCTGGCGAACAAGGGCACGACGTTCACGCACAGTTGCGGGGCGAGTCACCGCGTTCAGACCACGGACGCCCGGTGGTTCGCCTCGAAGGGCGAGACGCTGTCCCGGGCATCGATTCCAAGCTGGTCTTCACGTTCGTCAAGGACCCATCCGGGAAAACGGACGTATCGGCGACGATCGAGCACAGCCTGTTCCCGTTCTACGAGCTGCTCGTGAACGGGTCGAGCGTTCTGGACCTTCAGCGCCACCGACACCGGTCCGACGCTGTCGAACGTGGACAGCTCGAAGACCGAGATCACCGGCCCGCCGGCGTTCTGACCCAAGTATCAGCCGGCCGGCGCGACGGCTCGTTACGTCAGCGTGCCGACTCGATGGCTTCCTCGTCCCGCCCTGCCGAAGCTCACCGATTCACTTCGTGAGCTGCCCGCGCTGCGCGGCCTCCTGAAAACGGTCAGGGGCGCCGCGCTCGAGCGTTACCCGTGCGCGGGCGGCGGCGCGCCCGTCCTGCTCGTGCCGGGCTTCATCGCCGGGGACGGGGCGCTTGCGGCGCTGGCCGCGCACCTCGCGGAGGCGGGCTACGTGCCCTATCCGGCGCGGATCGCGATCAACGTCGATTGCTCGGAGGCGACGACGCGGCACCTTACTGCCCGGCTCGAGCAGATCGCCGCCGATCACGACGAGCCCGTGGCCATCGTCGGCCACAGCCGTGGCGGCATGCTGGCTCATGTCCTGGCGCGACGGCGGCCCGACCTCGTGTCCGGCGTCGTCACGCTGGGCTCGCCGAACCGCGAACCGCTCGCCATCAGTGCCTGGGTGCTCGCGTCCGCACTGGCACTCGCCGGTGCGGGGAGCGCCGGCGTCGCAGGGCTCCTCCGGCTCTCATGCGCGGCCGGGCCCTGCTGCGCCGGCTTTCGCCGCGACCTCGCGGCAGAGATGCCGGCCGGGGTCCACTTCCTGTCGGTGTTCAGCCCGCGGGACGGGATAGTGAACTGGCGCGCCTGCCTCGATCCCGCCGGCCGCAACGTCGAAGTGCACACGAGCCATTGCGGCATGGCCTCCGACCCCGTGACCCTGCACGTCGTCGAGCGGGCCCTGGCCCGGTTCCAGCGCCGCGGGCCCGCTGCACTCTGGCTTGCCGCCTGAGCGCCGTCACGCGGACCAGAGCACGCGGCTCTGGTGGACGTCGAAGTCCATCTCGCAGCGATAGGCGAGGTCGAGCTCCTGGTCCGCCAGGCCGAGGTCGTCCCACAGCGGCTGGCTGTACAGGTTGTGGACCGTGAGCCGGTGGCGACCGAGGAGCGGCCGGGCGTTGAACTTGCGCACGGTATAGGCGGTCTCGACGATCTGCTGCAGGGCGGCCGTCGAGGAGCCCTCGACATCCGGCACCTGCTTGAGGAACACCGAATTCAGGCGCTGTGCGAAGAGGTCGCCGAGGACGTCGCGCGCGAGCGCGAACGTGGGATCGTAGGGGTCGCCGTCGATCTGGCCCAGCGCGTCGCGCGCGTGACGGGCGACGTCGACCAGTGAGTCGAGCACGTCGCCGGCGTCGAACCCCTGATCGATCGGATCCACCTCGAGCAGCCGGTGCGTGTCGACCCGGTCACCGTGCTTGGCGAGCGCCAAGGCGTCCAGCGTGCAGCGGCCGGAGCCGTCGTCGCCCGGGAACGTCGGTTTCCCCCACGTCTTGGCGAACCCGAGCACCTCGCGACCGCTCGTGAGCGACATCGGGTTGTCGAGCCAGATGTACGGTACGAACCATGACAGGTTCACGGCCTCCAGGTCGTTCCCGTCGCGGCGCACGCGGACAACAGGGACCCAGATCGCGACCTGGTCTTCCCACACGGAGCCGCGACTGGCGTAGGCCGGGTCGAGTGACGTGACCTTCCCAATCGCTCCCCAGGTGATCATCATGCGCTGCCCGAACGGGCGGTAGTCGACCGCTCCCTGCGACGGGCCGCCGAAGACCTTCTGGCAAAGCACGTCAAGCTTCGCCTTGTCCCCCTGGGCCCAGAAGCCGTGGAGCACCGTCTTCTCAGAGCGGTACGGCGACGGGATCGTGATCAGCCCGCCGTATTCGACATAGCTGCCGGTCACCGCTTCCCCTCCTTGTCGGCCACGGCGGTTCTGCGTCCCAGGCCCTCGCTGCCGAGCCATCCCGTCGTACCCGGGATCTTGCGCTTGCGGCCCGTCAGCGCGTCCGCGGCGAGGCGCCCGGAGGCCACCGCCGCCTCCATGCAGCCGCCGTCGATTCCGCTGCGCGTCCAGTCGCCCGCGAGCACGACGTTCTCCAGGCCGGAGGCATTGGGCCACAGGCGGAACTGGGGCGTGCCCGTGTGCGTCGTCACGTAGCGTTCAGGTGGCGTGGCGTTGACGCGGTAGTACTGCTCGCCGGCGCGCTCGGGCCCGGTCGCGGAGCCGTGCAGCAGCTCCCAGTCGTCGAATTCCGCCGCCGCATGACCCCGTTTCACCGCCGCGAACTGCAGCATGTCCTTGACGCGCTCCGGCGGTGTCAGCTCCGGAGCGCCGTTCTCCTGAAGCACGCCGCAGAAGTAGGCGAGGTCCATCACGCCATCGGTGTCGCTCCACCCTTCCTTGCCGAGCAGGTGGCCCATTCCGGCATACGTGGACATCGGCGCCCGATAGGCGGCCAGCACGGAGTTCCCGGCGAAGTCCAAGTGGTTACCCGCGAGCTGGGAAGTCAGCCAGATCTGCGCGGCCTGGGTGGCGATCGTCTTGGTGTTGGCGACCATGTCGCGGAACTCCGGCACCGCATCGCACACCTCGCGGCAGACACCGTCCAGGCAGCCGCCGGAGATCGCGAGCACGACGTGGTCGAAGTCCTGGCCCGCCACGAGCTCGAGCTCCTGCACCGGCGGCGGAGCGGCCGTGGACGGCCCCCGCTCGTCGGGCCCGAGCCCCCAGCGCGGCGAGGACGGCCACCACCTGTCCTTGTAGAGCGGCACATAGGGCTCGTCGGGCCCCTGCTTGGTGCCGGTGATCCGCGTCACTCTCCGGCCGGTGACCTCGAGGTTCTTGATCTCGTGACAGAAGCGGAACTCGACGCCGCGCTTGCTGAGGACGTTGTAGAGCGGTGCGAACACGGCGTCGCCCATGCCGTCGCACACCTTGTAGGCGAAGTGCCCCCGGTACATGAACGCGATCCGCGCCCACGCCTGCAACGCCTTGCCCGCCGCGAGATCGGGCTGGTCGGGGTCGCCGTCCCTGTACCCGAATGTGAGGTCATACAGCGCGCGGATGAAGGGTGCCTTCTTGACGGTCTCCGGGCTCGCCTTGTGCTTGACGAGCCAGGCGGACAGCTCCTGGTCGTCGATCACGGCGAGGCCCTCATCGTTGACGCCGTCCTGCGCCACGCCGTTGAGCACCGCGGTGATCGTGTCGATCGTGTAGCGCAGCAGCCGTACTTCGTCGTCCTTGGCCTTCTGCGGATCGAGCCAGGTCTCGGGAACCACTCGAAGAACTTGCCGAGCAGTTCGGCGACGACCTCGCGGTGCGATGTCTCGCCGAGCGGAGTGGCCCCCGAGCGGCGGGCGCTGATACGCCGGGCGACATGCGGCGCGCCGGCGATGTTGCGCGGCTTGTCCGTGAGCAGGCGGCGGGTCGTGCGCCCGAGGTGTCCGTCGCTGAGCCTCGTGACCGGGTCGCTGACGATCCTCATCGGACGCGTGAGCCGCGCGATCCACTTCCCGACGCGGCCCCAGGCCGCGAGGAACCTGACCGCGACGTCGCCGATGATGCCGCGCTCGCGTGCGACCGAGGATCGCCGGACGAAGACCCCGAGCACGAACCTGACGATGGCGCCCAGGACCCGCACGATCGGCGGCGAGAACCTCCTGTTCACCCCCGCCCAGCGCTCGACGACCCAGGCCAGCGTCTGCTCGATCGCGTCCCAGTACTCGAGCTCGACCTGCTCTCCGGGCGCGGAGCCTTTCCTCACCGGCGGGTTGTAGCAATGCCACGCCCAATCGCCGTCGTCGCGCTGCTCGGCCAGGACGATGTCCGTGCAGGCGATGAAGTTGGCCTCGATGCTCGACCCCGTCGCCGCATAGACCTCCCGCATGAGCTCGAAGGCGTTGTCGTAGAACCCGAACCAGACGTGGAGCCCGTGCTCCTCGATCCGGTCGCCGACGCCCTCGTTGCGCGTGTTCGCTCCCTTGCCGCCGAGCAACCAGTCGCGGGTGTAGACCGTGACGTCGAATCGACCGTCGAGTGCCGGGTCGGAGAGCTCGTAGGCGGCGGTCAGGCCGGCCATACCCCCGCCGAGGATCGCGACCTTGCTCATGTGTGCTGCACCCCCCTTTGAAGTGCCTCGAACCGTCCGTGCAGCCCCGTCATCCCGAGGTCGCGGGCCGTGGCCACGGCCTGCTCGAGCAGCGCCGCGGCCTGCCCTTCCGACCCTTCGCCGCCGCCCGCGTGCAGCGCCGCCACCCAGCCGGCCCGCGTCCGCGCGGCGAGCGTGGGGGAGGCCAGGCGTTCGTCGAGTATCAGTGCCCGCTTGTAGTGCGCTTCCGACGCCGTCCAGTCCGAGAGCGTCGCGGCGAGCCCGCCCAGGTAACGCGAGACGGTCCCGAGGATGCTGCTCGAGTTGAACACGACCTGATCGCGATATGGCGACAGCAGCTCGTGGAGCAAGCGCGCCTCGGGTTCGGCGCGGGTGATCGCCGCCGTCTCGGCATACAGGCAGATCGTCGGCAGCCACAGGATGTTCCACGGTACGTCCGCGAAGCGACTGACGGCGGCCGTGGATAGCGTGGCGCGGGCCTCGTCCACGCGTCCCACCTCAGCGAGCGCCAGCGCGAGCCAGGCGCCGAACACCGGCAGCCCCGGTTGCTCGACGACGATGTACTCAAGTGTCGGCAGCGCCGCGGCCAGCTCGCCGCGGTCCCGCTGAACCGGCA
The DNA here is from genome assembly GCA_963768375.1 of uncultured Solirubrobacteraceae bacterium. GTDB lineage: Bacteria > Actinomycetota > Thermoleophilia > Solirubrobacterales > Solirubrobacteraceae > Solirubrobacter. The sequence goes on along the minus strand of CAVYHO010000009.1, from coordinate 122,930 downwards.
GCATCTGGTCGATCGCGAACGCCGCGGCGTCCGGCTGGCCGCTCTGGACGCCGACCTCGGCGGCCTGGCGCACGAGCGCCTCCGTCTTGCCCAGCTCGCCCGCGAGGTACGCGCGCCACGCGCCGTACCAGAGGCAGATCCAGTGCAGGATCGGCTGCCCGACGCGGTCCGAAACGTCCTGCATCGTCGCGAGCCCCGCATCGACGCCTCGCAGGTCCGCCGACCACACCGACGTCAACACGCGGTCGCACGCCGCCCAGAACGTGATCGTGAGATCGCCGAGCCGCTGGGCGACGGCCTCGAGCCGATGAGCGTTGACGATGTGGTCTGCGAGCAGGTCCGGCGTCCACAGCACGGCGTGACGTGCCCACAGGACGTGCGCCAGCGTCGCCTCGTCGACGGCGAGGGCGACCGCGTCGTTGCTGAGGCGGCGGCGCTCGGGGAGTGTCTCGACGAACGTCAGCTCGAGCTGCAGCTGGGCCAGCAGGCGGGCGCGCCGGCTCCCTCCAGTCTCGTCGCAGCCGAGCGCCGCACGCAGCGTTGCCACGCGCTCGGCGTCGACGTTGCCGGACGCGCTCTCGAATCCGCGGCTGTTCGCGAGCGCCGCGCGCGCGAGCGCGTCCGCGTCGCCGAGCCGCCGCGCGGTCGCTGCCGCGTCGAGCAGCGTGCGCCGGTACTCGGGCTCGCCGGCCTGCCGTTGCGCCTCGCCCAACCCGATCGTCAGCTCGCAACGCTCGGACTCCTCCGCGGCGTCGACCATGTCCAGCCCGGTCCGGAACCAGCGCGCCGCCTCGTCCGGGCCGAGCCGGTCGAGCGCGGATCGCCCGGCACGGAGGATCGCGCGCAGCGTCTGCGGGCGGTGCCCGCCCGACGCGATCCAGTGGTGGGCGATCTCGCCGGCCGGTGCGGCGGCACCCTGCGCCTCCAGGGTTTCCGCGATGCGGCAGTGCAGCCGGGCACGGCGCGTCCGGTTGAGCTCCTGCGCGAGCGCGTTCTTGACCAACGCGTGGGCGAAGTTGAAGCGACCTTGCTTGATCTCCGCGATCAAGTGCGCGCTCTCGGCCGCCTCGAGTACATCGAGGGCGGCGTCCTCGTCGACCTCGGCAACAGCCGCCAGCACGCCGAGGTCGAACTCATGGCCGATCACGGCGGCCGTGCGCAGCAGGCGCATGGCGGGCGTTCCGAGGCGACGCACGCGGCGGCGGACGACCTCGAGCACACTCTGGGGGAGACGCTCCGGGGGCGCGCCGGGGAGGTGCCAGCTGCCGTCGCCGCCGGCGATCTTGCCGGCCTCGATGAGGTTGCGCAGGATCTGTATGACGAAGAACGGATTGCCATTCGTGTCGCTGATGAGGTTGGCGGCCAGCGTACGCTCGGCGGCGGTGAGCTCACCCCCGTCCACATTGACCTTCATGAGGTCGATCACGTCCTCCACCGAGAATCCGCCGAGAGCGATCCGTGGCCCGGCGACCTCGTGGAGGTCGGCGACGATCGCCTCCAGTTCGTCGGTGACCTCTGACGTGCGGTACGCGGCCAGGACGAGCAGCGGCAGGTCGCTGCCGGTGACCAGGTGGCGCAGCAGCAACAGCGTCGGCTTGTCGGCCCAGTGCAGGTCATCGAGTACAAGCAGCGCCGGGCACTCGCGCGTCACGTCACCGAACAGGTCGCGGATCGCGGCGAAGACGCGGAAGCGCTCGGCCTCGGGGTCCGCCGCGGGCGGTGCCGTGCCGTAGCGCTCGCCGAGGTCCGGCGCGAGCCTGCTAAGCGCGGCCCCGTGCGCCCGCACATGGCGCTCGACGGCGTCCTGCGACGCCGCCTTCAGGCACTGGCGCAGAACCTCGATCCACGGCTGGTAGGGCGCGCCCACATCCTCTTCGCAGCGCCCATAGAGCACGGTGGCGCCTGCGCGGTGGATCGACACGGCGAACTGCGCGATCAAGCACGTCTTGCCGATCCCGGGCTCGCCGCAAAGGAATGCGAGCCGCGTCCCGCGCGTGCGCGCCTGCTCCCAGACCTCGGTCAGCGCGGCGCACTCCGGCCCGCGCCCGACGAAGTTCGTCCCCGATGCCTGGGTCAAGCGCGCCGGGAGCCCCGCGCTCGGGAGCGCGCCGGCCGGAGCCCCTTGGCTCGGGTCGAGCAGGCGCTCGTGCAGGGCGACGAGCCGTGCGCTCGGTGCCAGCCCGTAGCGGTCGCCGAGCATCGTGCGCAGTGCGTGGAACGTCGCGCTGGCGCGCGCCACGCTGCCGCGAGCGGCCCGGGCCTCGATCAGAACGCTCCAGGCGCGCTCGTCGGTGTCGGCCAGTTCGAGTGCCGCGCGCGCGGCCGACTCCGCGCGGGCGGAGTCGCCCGCCCGCAGCGTTGCGGCGCTCAGCAGCGAGAACGCCCGGGCGCGCAGGTCGACCGCCTCGGCGCGGATGTGCTCGAGCCACACTGCGCTGTCGCCCAGGAGAACCTCGCCCCGCAGGCGTTCCAGCACGGTGTCCGTGGCCTCCACCACGCTGGACGCGCCGCCGCTCGCGAACTCGGTCTCCGCCGCGTTCAGCTCCTCCGCGGCCTGGCGGACATCGACGCGAATGTCACCGCGCAAACACTGACCACCGTTGGGAAGTCTGACCAGCACGCTCGGACCGAGCGCCGAGCGCAGGCGCGAGAGCGTCTGCGTAAGCGCCGCGGAGACCCGCCGCGGATCCGGCTCCACCCAGACGTGCTCCATCAGCTCGGCGCGCGTCACCGGCTGTCCGGCGCGCCACGCGAGATAGGCGAGGGTCAGGCGGCCCTGACGCGCCGTCTTGCGAATATCGACCGGGCGCCCACTGACGCTCACCTCTAGTCCACCGCAAAGGTGAACTTCAACGATCTGGTCGGTGCTCACCTTGTGTGACCTTACGTCGCTCCGTCCGCTTCGCCAAACGCGGCCCCAACGTGCTTGCAGTGTCGCTGCAAGGTCGGGCTGGACAGTCGGGCCATGTCGAGCTCACCCACAGGCGCGAACGGGGCCGACGATCTCCCCCGGCTGGTCCGTCTCGCTGCCGACGGTGACCAGCACGCATGGTCGGTCCTGGTCCGGCGCTTCGAACGTCTCGTTCTCAGAGTCGCGCGCAGCACGGGCCTGGACGAGGCCGAGGCGCACGACGCGGCGCAGACCACGTGGCTGCGGCTGTTCGAGAACCTGTCCCGCGTCAACGACGCCGCGCACCTGAGCGGCTGGCTCGCCACGACCGTGCACCGGGAGGCCGTGCGGTTGCGCGGCCGCTGCGTGCACTGGCTGCGCGACGAGGAGTCCTGGCCGGCGGACCCCCCGCACCGCGACACAACGCTCGAGGACATGATCGCCGCTGAGCGCGACGCCGCGGTTCGATCGCTCCTCGCGCGCATGCCCGACCGCGATCGCGCGCTGATGAGCCTGCTGGCGGCCGAGCCGCCGGTCAGCTACGTGAAGATCGGAGCGGCGCTCGGGATGCCGATCGGCTCGATCGGCCCGACCCGCGCCCGGTGCCTGCGCCGGCTCCGGGCCGAGGCCGGGACCGACCCGGACCTCGTCGAGCTCTTGAGTTGACACAGAACACGGCGCCCGGTATCTGAGGCGGGTCCGCAGCGCTCTTTCAGGTAAGGCCGCTGGTACGGGGCGAGCGGCACGCAAGCGACAGGAGAGGGGTTATGCAGCTCGAATGGGTACGTCGTCGCAGCGCGGCGACCAGCAACGCGTTCCATCGTTCTCGAACCAGCTCGGCCGCAGCGCATCGCGGGTGGCTTGGCGGCACGGTCGGCGCGGCGTGAGGACCGAAGACCGCCTCGCCAGCCAAAGATACGAATGCTGGGAGGCTCTGTACGCCCAGGCGACCGCTGCGGGCTGCGGCGAGATCGTCGCGCGCGACGAGGAGCGTGTCGCGGCGACCGACGAACTCTTGGCCGCCGCACTCCCCGCCCTGGTGCGCGTGGCCGCCGGCCTTATGGCCGTCGCGATCATGGGCACCGACGTGCGTAGAGGCCGCGTCCTCAGACGCGAGTCGGCAGCGGCGCTCCGGCTGCTCGACCGCGCGCTGATCGCTCATGGCCGCGACCACGGATACGACCCGGATGCGTGGCGTATGCGCGCGGCGACGACCGCCTGGGTGCTGGGAGACTGCGGCGCCGAGATCTCCGCGGAGCAGCTGGCGACGACGGTCGAGGAGGTCGTCCGTGACGTCGCCCACGTGTTTGTCGCGCTGCGGCGCGATCGGCTCGGCGTCGCGGAGTGCCTGGCGGACGCCATCGGTCGAATGCTCGTGACGTACGGCGCTTCGGGCCGGGACCCGCTCTGACGGCCCGGTGAGAATCGGGTGGCGCTGCGCCAAGCGGCGCCGATGCCTTCGTGGGCCGCGGCCCCGGCGTCCTCGGCGGCGCGCGCCGTGGCCTGCGTTGTCTGCTCGCTCACCTCAGCGGCGCGGGCGCCTCCTGGACGGCGGCGCGGATCGACTCGACCGTGCGCACATGGCGCTCGGCACCTGGGCGACGTCGGTGACCGCGGAGGCGATCTCTCCGACCGCGCGGCCCGTGTCGCGGAAGAGGTCGTCGATCGCGAGCGGCCGCGGGGCGCTCTCCGCGGAGTCGAAACGCAGGATCGGGCGGTGGCGCAGAGCGAGTGAGAAGTCCTCCTGGGCGCTCGTCGCGGCGACGGCGAGCCGCACCGCGCGTCGGTGACCGACCGGCTCCCCAGCGCTTGTTGGAGACCGCCGCGCCACGGCGCACCCAGGTGCCGGGCTGGGTGAACCGCCCTTGCCAGTCCCGGAGCCGTTTGCGCGAAGTCGTCTCCAGCGGCGCGGACGACGTCGTCCCGTCGGGAGCGGCCGCGGCACGCGACGCGCCGCCAGCGAGTGACCTCTCCCGCCCGGCCGGAGAGGTTGGCCGGCGACCGGTCAGCGCATCGGGACGGGTTTCTTCTTGCTCGCCGTGGTGGCGATCATCCTCGCCCTGCGAGCCGGTGCCGTCGTTCCCTTCCTGGCAGCGAGCGTGCTCGCCGGAGCCGCCATGGGCGCGGCGCTCGCCAGCAGCGTTCGCGGGCTGCTCGGTTACGCCGGACCGGCGGACCGCGCTGGCATCCTCTCGGCGATCTACCTGATCTGCACGGCGGAGCCGCAATCCCAAGCCTGATCGCCGGGCGGGCGCGACGGCGTGCAGTGCGGCGCCCCACTGCGCCGTCCACGGGTACGTGGCGGCCGGGGCTTCGATCAGCTCGCCGTGCGTGACGCCGAGCCGTTTGAGACCGTTGCTGTGCAGGGCGATCAGCCGCAGCTCGCGGGCGGGCGCGATCCGGCTGAGGACGCGTTCGGTGAGCGCGGCTCGGGCCGGGCGGCGGCAGAGAATTTCATGGCACGAGCGCTCCTCACACCGGACTCACGCGACAGCCCAGAGGTAGATCCGGGTGTTCGACGCGCGAGCGTTCGCGCACTTCGCCGAATCCAATTGGACCTGGCGTACGCTCCGAATGTGGCCGTCGGCGCTTCCTCGGCGGCTAGATGAACGAGACCCTGTCCGCTGGGGACGGGGACAGATTCGGGGACAGATGTGAGAGCAAGTGGACACAACTGACGACAACTCAAACGGCCTCACAGGGCCGGAGAACAACTCAGAAGCACCCGAACTCCCGGGTTGTGGTCCCGGCGGCCGCGGGTTCGAGTCCCGTCGCTCACCCTCGAAGTCCCTGCAAATCGACGAAATCCTCGGATCCAGTGTCGGGGACAGAAGCAGGTGACGGCGGCGATGTCGCGCGATCGGTGCGACGGCGCAGAGCCGAATGCGGCGAGCGCTGACCTCCGGGACCGCGGGGCAGGAACCCGGCGGTTCGGCGGACTGAGCGGTACTTGCTCAGACTGCCGGCAACGATTCGAGCGTGAGGCCCGGAACGCGGCGGAAGATCCCGTCGTTGGAAACGAGCGGGATCGCCAGGCGGATCGCGGTCGCGGCGATCCAGCGATCGGCGTTGTGCTCCCGCTGGGCGAGAGCGTGCCCGGCTGCTTCGCAGTCAACGCGCAGCTGCGCGCACGCCAGCACCAGTTCGGGGCCGGTATGGACGACCTCGTCCAGCTCTATCCGCGCCTCGAGCTTGAGCATGCGGGCCGCGCCCCAGCCGCGCCGGAGCGCAGCTCGGCAACCGTCTGGAAGGAGATGAGGCAGGTCGTCGGGTGGTCAGCGCCGCATAGCGCTCGGCAAGCCGCGAGCCGGGCACGAGGTCGGCGGTGAACACGTCGGTGTCGATGACGATCGGCCCGCGCGAGCGAGCGGCGCTCACGAGTCGAGGGCGGCGAGGAAGTCGGCGCCCTCGGCTTCGCTGAGGACTTCGATCATCAGCGCCTCCAGGGCGGAGTGCTCCATGTGCCGCGTGCGCCCCCGCGATCGCTTCCTCTGTCGGACCCATTGCAGGCGTTGGGCGGCGGGCGGCGTGTCAGTCGAGTGTGATGACGACCTTGCCGTTGGCGCGGCCGTGCTCGACGTGCGCCAGGGCTTCGAGGGTCTGGTCGAACGGGAACGTCGTGTCGATGAGCGGGCGGAGGTGGCCGGCGTCGTAGAGCGCGGCCAGCTCGCGTAGTTGGGCGCCGTTGGCCTGCATGAACAGGAACGAGTACCTCACGCCGAGCATGCGGGCCTGCGTGCGGATCTTGCGGCTCAGCAGCCCCATCACGATGCCCATGAACTTCGGCGCTCCGAGCTGCTTCGCGAAGTCGGGGTCCGGCGGGCCGGTGACGCCGATCGCTTGTCCGCCGGGCCTGAGGATGGTGAGGGACTTCTCGAGGTTCTCGCCGCCTCGCGAGTCCAGGACGACGTCGTAGCCGGAGAGGACCTCGGCGAAGTCCTCCTTGGTGTAGTCCACGATGACGTCGGCGCCGAGGCTGCGCACCAGTTGCGCGTTCTTGCCGCTGGCGGTCGTGGCGACTGTGGCGCCGAGGTGCTTGGCGAGCTGGATGGCGGTCGATCCCAGGCCGCCGGAGCCGCCGTGGACGAGGACCTTCTGGCCGGGCTTGACGTCGGCGCGGTCGACAAGGGCCTGCCAGGCAGCCAGTGACACCAACGGCACCGCGGCCGCCTCGTGCAGGGTGAGCGAGGCTGGCTTGGGGGCGACGTCGTCCTCGTCGATCGCGATGTACTCGGCGAAGGTCCCGATCCGCAAGTCGCGGGGGCGGGCGTAGACCTCGTCGCCTACCTGGAGGTTGCGGACGGCCGAGCCGACCCGGGTTACCACGCCGGCGACGTCGTGGCCGAGCACGAACGGGGTCCGGTATTTCAGGAGCCGCTTGAACTCGCCGTTGCGGACCATCGTGTCCAGCGGGTTGACGGAGGCGGCGCTCACCTTGACCAGCACGTCAGCGTCGCCGACCTCGGGCTCCGGGACGTCGGCGGCGCGGACTCCGTCCTGGCCGTAGTGCTCGACGACGAATGCCTTCATGACCGTTCTCCGCGGCGAGCGCTCATAGGAACTCGAGGGCCCGCTTGACGAAGTCCTCGTGGAACTGGAACACGCCGCCGTGCCCAGCGTCGGGATAGATGACGAGCTGGCTGTTCGGGAGTCGTCGGTCGAGGTCGACGGTGTTCTTGGTCGGCACCATCTTGTCGCTCTCGCCATTCATCACGAGTGCCGGCTGGTGGATGTTCGCGAGGTCCGCAGGCGTCTGCTTACCCCAGCGGTGGATGGCCTTCAGCTGGGCGCGGAATGAGCCGAGCGAGATGGCCTTGTCGCGGTCGTTTGTGCGTTCCTCGAGTCGGGCCAGGAACTCGTTCGCGGCTGTGCGCCCGTTGGCCGTTCTGGTGAAGAAGAGGAGCTCCTTGGGGTCGCGGCGGGTGAGCAGTCCTCGTGCGGTGTCGAGGTAGGAGATGCGGGTGACCTTGTCGATGCCATCGCCTCCCGCGGGGCCGGTTCCGGCGAGGATCAGCTTGCGCACGAGCTGTGGCTGTTCCTGCGCGATCACCTGGGCGATCATGCCGCCCATCGAGAACCCGAAGAGGTCGACCTGCTCGAGGCCGAGGGCGTGGATGAACGTGACGGCGTCGCTCGCCATCTGCTCGATGGTCGTCGGGGTCGCACCGCTGGATGCGCCGACGCCGCGGTTGTCGAACGTGATTACTGGGTGCTCGGCGGCGATGCCGTCGACGATTCGGGGGTCCCAGTTGTCCAGGACTGCGGCCAGGTGGGTGAGGAAGACCACTGGCGTGCCCGTGGTCGGGCCGAGCCGCCGGTAGGCGAACCTGACTCCGTCGACGTCCAGTGTCTGCGTCGGCGTGTCCTTCCAGCTCGTCGCGGTCATCGAGTCCTTCCAGGTCGTCGCGGTCATCGCGCTCGCTCCCCGGCGCCGGCCGTGGGCTGCGCGAAGTCCTGCTCGAGCGTGGGGTAGAGCAGCCGGTGATCGTCGGGAAGGCTGGCTTTGACCCAGCGGCTGATGTCGTCGACGATCGCCTCCGGCTGATCGGCCTCGACGGCGTCCAGCGCTGCCGCGGCCACGACGCTCGGGGCCACCTTCTCCACGTCAAAGCCGGCCTGCAGGTCGGTGTCGACCGGGCCGACGTGCACCCCGACGACCTGCGTGCCCTGTGTCTTGAGCTCGATGCGGGCGGCGTTGGCGTAGCCCCAGGCCGCGGCCTTGGAGGCGGAGTACGTCGCGAGGATGGGCCTACTGACCCATGACGCGACTGACAGCACGTTGACGATCGCGCCGCCGCCGTTGTCCGCGAGCACCGGGGCGAACGCCTGCGTCGTGGCGATCAGCGCAAAGAGGTTGACCTCAAGCTCTGCGCGCGCGTCGTCGAGTGTGGCGGCCAGCGGCGTTGCCGGTCGCGCGATCCCGGCGTTGTTGACCAGCAGCTGCACGTCGCCGAGTTCCTGCGCGACGGCTGCGACGCGCTCGTAGTCGGTGACGTCGAGTTTCACCGGCACCAGTCGCGGGTCGCTGTCGCTGATGGTGGAGAGGTCGCGGGCGCCGACGTAGACCTTGGCTGCTCCTCGTGCGAGCAGCTCGGCGGCGAACGCCTTGCCGATACCGCGATTGGCGCCCGTGACGAGCGCGACGGTTCCTTCGATGTTCATGCGTTGTCCCAACGGTCGATCTGGATGATGATCGTCATCCTAACACGTCTGGATGATCGCTATCATCCAAATTGATATGGGGCATTCACGCGACGAAAAGGCGACCAGCCACGAGCGCATCGTGTCGATCGCCGCGAACCGAATCCGCGAGTTCGGCACGGCGCAGCCGGGCGTGGCCGAGATCATGCAAGCCGCCGGCCTCACGCACGGCGGCTTCTACAAGCACTTCGGCTCGCGCGACGAGCTGATCGCCGAGGCCGTCCAGCGGGCGATGATCGACAGCCAGCCGCGTATCGCCGAGATCGAGGCCGGCGCCGAAGACCCGCTGGCCGCCTTCATCGACGCCTACGTGTCCGAGGAGCATCGCGACGATCCGGGGTCCGGATGCGGCGTCGCCGCCCTGGGGGCGGACGTTGCGCGTCTCGGCGACCGGCCGCAGGAGGCCTATCGCGCCCAGGTCGATCGCTACCTTGAGCACCTCCAATCGCTGCTGGGTGGCGACGACGATGCCCGCCGGCGGGCGACCGTGACGCTCAGTGCGATGGTCGGCGCCGTGATGATCGCCCGCGCCCTCGGACCCACCCCAGCCTCGGACGAGCTCCTGCGCGATGTCCGCGAGAGCGTGCGCCGCTAACCGCGCGCCTGCGCACGCAATCGAACGTCACCACGAGAATCGAAGAACGCCCGACCATGAGGACATGACGGCGTCGCAAGAATGAACGTCGAGCGTCCTGGTCATCCCGATTGGGACGCCGACATCCGTCCGTGATCCGTTGTCGGCGCCGTTTCGCCTGGCGGCACAGAACACGTCCGTATCGATGACGATCGGCCCGCTCGGCCGAGGCGTGCTCACGAGTCGACGGCGGCGAGGAAGGCGACACCGTCCTCATCGCTGGATCCTCGATCACCATCTCCCGGTACGGCGGTAGCGTCGTCAAAGTGCGCCACTTTCAGGATCTGAAAAGTGCTCCATCTGAGAGTGACCCTGAGCCGGCGTAGCCGGCGAAGCTGGGTCCGTCGGTCATGAGAGTTCTGTTTGCGGGATCGCGCGGCGGTTGGGTGTTGATGCGCCGCCGCGTTCTCTGAGCCGATAGCTCTTGCCTTTGAGCGTGACGATGTGGGCGTGGTGGACGAGTCGGTCGATGAGTGCGGCGGCGACCATCGCGTCGGAGAGGATTTCGCCCCAGGCTTCGAAGCCGCGGTTGCTGGTGACGATGATCGAGCCGCGTTCGTAGCGGCGCGCGATCAGCGCGAAGAGCAGGTTGGCGGCCTGGCGTTCGAGTGGGAGGTAGCCGATCTCGTCGACGACCAGGAGTCCGTAGCGTTCGAGGCGCCTGAGTTCGTCGTCGAGCGCGTTGCGGTGTTGGGCTCCTTCGAGGCGGTCGACCCATTGCTGGGCGGTGGCGAACGCGACGCGGTGTCCGTGCTGGCAGGCCTTGATCGCGAGCGCGATCGCCAGGTGCGTCTTGCCGGTTCCCGGGGGTCCGAAGAAGCAGACGTTGGAGTGTTCGGTGATCCAGGCGAGTTGCGCGAGGTGCAGGATCAGCGGCCGTTCGGCGCCGGGTTGGGCTTTGAAATCGAAGTCTTCGAGGGTCTTGTGGGCGGGGAACGCGGCGTGGCGGATGCGTGCTCGGGCGCCGGAGGCGTCGCGCGCGAACACTTCGGCCTCGAGCAGCGCTTCGAGGAACTGTTCGTAGGGCCAGCCTTCCTCGCGTGCCCGCGTCGCGGTCGCCGGCAAGCGCTCGAGCACGCGCGGCGCTTTGAGCTTTGAGATCAGGTAGGGCAGGCGCTCGCCGAGCGCCGGTTTCTGGGCGCTCATGCGCAGAGCTCGGCGTAGTCGCTCAGCGCGGGCGGAACGATCTCCGGACCCGCGATCGGGACCAGCTGCGACCGTGCCGGCGGCTCGGGCCGCAGCCGCGGCGCCGGCTGCCAGATCCCCGCCTGGTAGCAGCGCTGGTAGTCGGCGACGCGCTCGCCGCGGTGCTCAATCCAGACGTGGTCGCGATCCCAGCGCAACTCGACGCGCTGATGAACCAGGCCTTCCGGGGCGCGGTAGAAGTTGGCCGCGAGCTTGAGATAGCCATCCAACGGAACACGTGTCGCGCGCCGACCAGCCGCGTCAAAGACAACCGGCGGCAGCGCCCGCAGCTGCTCGCGCTCATGCGCGAGGCGCTCGGCGACGATGTGCCAGCCGGTGGCGTGACGGCGCGGCAACGCGATCCGATCGCGCCAGGCGCCATAGACATCATCGAGCTCGCGCAACGAACCGAACTTGCGCGCCGGCCAGAACCCCGTCTTGAGATAGCGGACCGCGCCCTCGACGGCGCCCTTCTCGCGCGGCGTCGCGGGCGTGCAAGCCGTCGCGTGGAAGGCGTAATGCCCGCGTAACTGCACGAACCGCGGATTCCACGTGATCAGCTCGCCCTCGCGGCGCGCGACCGCCGAACGGAGGTTGTCGTAGACGCACTCGCGCGGCACGCCACCCAGCCACGCGAACGTCCGAACGTGTCCCTCCAAGAACGACTCGATCGTCATGTCGAAGCTGAAGTGCGCGGTCGCCGCGCCCGAGAACGGCAGCGCGCAGACCAGCGCATAGACCCGCCGCTCAGCTCCGGTATCACGCGGAGCAACTCCTCGACCGAAAGCTCGAGGTGCTGCGCTTCTGGCTCGTCGGCGCGGTGCGTCGACACGGACCGCTGATTAGGTCCGCGGGAGGCGGCAAGCACCCCGCGGGCTTGATCGATCGCCGCGCCGATCCCCGCGGATTGTGGCCAACGGGAGCGGCTGCGGGATCGCGCACGTTGTGCCCACTCGGGAGGCGTTCTCCGAACCATTTCCGAACGAGTGGCCGTCACATCGCCGAAGCGTCAGGCTGACGTCGCGCCACACGTCGGCATCGCGACGTCCAGCCGTGCGAGGTCGAGGCCCCCCTTCAACGCGAGCCGAATGGCCTCGACGCCGTCTCCGGCCTCACTGACCATCGTCCAGACCGGGCCGCGCCTCGAGCACCATCCGAGGCCCTCGCGCGCGAACAGCCCGGTGAGCGGGAGCGCGGCACCGAGGACGGCGAGTTCGCTTCCACACCGCCCGAGGTTGGCGGCGCTGCGGCGTCATCGTCGATGCACAACACCCCAATCGAAGATGGGTGTCAGTGCCCATCGCCGCCGGGACGTCCGGCGGCCAGGCTGCGGGACATGTCCACCCGTGATCCCAACTCACCGCCCGTCCCCGAGCCGCTCACCGAATACCGGCGACTCCCGCACCTGATCACGGTCCTCGCGATCGTTTTGATCCTGGTGCTCGGGATCGTCGCGATCTCGCTGGTCTGAGCCCGCCCGTTGTCGCTGCTCGGGTGCGTTGCGCTCATCAACGCCGCGGTACTGCTGCTCGCGCTGCCGCGCTGGTGTTATCGCCAGCGACGGTCGGCGCGCACATTCATCGTGACGGAGCTCGCAGTAACTGCGGCGGGAGTAGCTGCGCTGCTCGGGCCAAGTTGGTGCGACACCCACGGCGCCACCGTGTAACCGGGCTCCACCGGATCCTGCGGGTGGGGTAGCCTCGTTCGTGGCGAGAAGGGGCATCGATCGGCAAGGTCCGCTCGGTGCGGGCAGTGCGGACCCGACGTTCGAAACCGCTATGAGCGTTCAAGATGAGCGAGTTGTCCGATTTCCCCGCCCCTAGTGGATGGAGCTGCCGTGTCACCCACGAAGCCGACGGCGTGACGCGGATCGCGCTCGCCGGCGAACTCGACATGGCGGTCGCGCCTGCGTTTCGTGCCGAGCTCGAGCGGGCCGTGACGGAGAGCTCGAGGGTGATCGTGGATCTTCGCGAGCTGGAGTTCATGGACTCCAGCGGGATGCACGCGCTGGCGGCCGCGGGTGCGCGCGCACGGGCGATGAACGCTCGGCTGGTGATCGCGCACGCCGCTGGGTCGGTGCTCCGCCTGCTCGAGCTGACGGGCATGCGTGAGGCGCTTGAGGTGGTCGAGGAGTCCGGCCCGTCGGCGCCCTAGAGACGGGCCGCGAGTAGGCACGAGCGCGCCGTCGCGGATGTCGAGGCTCGGTCGAGGATGTGCGCGAAATGCCAGCAATCGTCCGCACCGACGCCCCCCTCGGCCGCCGGGCCAACGGGCTCCAGGTGACCGAGCACCGCAGTGAGCGCTCATCCGTTTGCGCGCGCTCGGTCGTTGTCCGACATAACCCAGTCAAGGCGGCGCGGCAAGCAACGGCGCGTTGACCCCGACCTCGTCCCCCGAGTCGATCCAAGACCGCATTCCGACCGGAATTGGCTGTCCGCTTGCGGCCGCGTCGCCGGCCGCGATCAAGAGCTTGACGCTTATGCGCTACTCGCTCAATGACGGCGCCGAGACGACGAGCACCGGACGCCGCGAGCGCTGGACGAGCTCCAGTGCGACGTCCCCGAATACGCGCTTCGCGAGCTGGCCACGCGTCGATGCGCCGACGACGATGAGGTCGGCGTCCTGCTCTTCTGCGTACAGCAGGATGCCGCGCACGACCTGGCCGGGGCGTGTCTCGGCCGTCGTTTCCACGCCCGCGGCGCGGAGCCTCTCGGCGACGGCCGCCGCGCTGGCACGCGCAGCCTCGGCGAACACGCTGCGCGGCACGGTGGAGAGGGCCTCCATCTCGAGGCCGTCGAGGCTGACCACTTTCACCGCCGCGCCGGTCTGGCCGGCGAGCTCCGCCGCGGCGTCCGCGACCCATGACTGGTCCGCGTCCGCCTTCGCCGCAACCACGATCACCTTCATAGTCTCGGCTATACCCGTCCCGAAGGAACCGATACCGATCGCGCGCCTGTGGGCCCCCGTCGCCCACACGATCGCGACCGGCACCTCCGCCGCTGAGGGCGCCGCCGGATCGCTGCACGAGACCGAGCACGGGCCGGTTAGGGCTGCAACTGCGCTGGCGCGACCTGCTGCCGCTGTTGCTCGTAGGTCTTGATGGTGAGCCGATGTGGGTGTAGTGGTTCACTCCGCCGAAGAGGACGCGGATGGCACCGGCGAGGGCGAATAGCGTTCCGACGGTCTTGAGCAGGCCGCGGGCCTTCTCGATCGACCGCCGGGCGAGGGCGCATGGGATGGACGGCGCCGACCCCCATGCCGCGTACATAGGGGCGAATGAAGACGTTCTCGAGCCAGGGGTAGTCGGCGGCCTCGCCGGGGATCGGCTCCTGCGGCCGCGCCTCCACGGGCCGAAGAACGGGCCGACGAAGGCGATGGAGATGAGGCCGGATTGGCCGCTCCCGTCAAGCCGGACGCGGAGCGTTCGCGCGACGTACTAGTCCCGCTGTATGGCTGGCTGTGCCGTCCCTGGTACGTCGTCCCGGCACGAGAGCGTTCGCGGAGGGGTTGAGCGCCGGGGGCGAACTGCGGTCCAGCACCCATCGACCTGGGCGGCGCCGTCAGGAAGGCTCGGTGGCATGACTGACGCCACGATTTGCCTGGCCGACGACGCGCTGACCCTACAGTCGGCCGCCGAGCGTCTGCCCGACGAGGCGCTCAACCGCGCGTGCGCGCCGTTCGCCCCCGCCGTTCTGGAGGCGATCGAGCACGCGCTGCTCGACCTGAGCCGCACCTGCTACACGATCGCCCATTCGTTCGTCCCGCCCGCCGAGCAGGGCGAGGGCATCACCGATCGCTACCTACGAGCGGCCGGCCAGTGGCCCGCCGCGCGCGACGGCCAAGGGCCGTCATGCGAGCGCCAGGCCCGCGTGCTGTCGTCGCTGCACGCTGCCGGCACCGCGCTCCGCACTGCCGCACAGGACTGTCAGCGAGCCCGCATCAGCCTCGACGAGACGATGGACCCGATGCCCGGCCTCCGACAGTTGCAATCGCGGCACCGGGCGCCGCTTGTCGCCTAAACCCGCGGCCGCTCCCCCCGAGTGCTCGTCCGGGACCAGATGCAGCGATGCGCTGCATGAAGAGTTGATCGCAGTTGACCGCGTCGTCGCACTCCCGCGCCTGCAGATCGGTCCGCGACCATGAGGGCGCGGCTGACCGGTCGCGACGCAGGCCGCTGACGCTGCAATGCGCGTCGACCATGAGTCGGGCCGCCTGGCGCCACGCGTCGGAAGCGGCGCCCAGCCTGGCGGCACCGGCGGGCGACCGCGTTGCCGGCGGCGGCGACGACCAGGGGCTCATGCAGTCCTGACCGCATGGTGGTGCGACGGTCCGAGGGCCAGCATGCTGACCGTGACCCTACTCAGCACCCGGCTGACGCTTCCGGAGTCGGGCTCTCGTCAGGACGCCCGCTGTCGTGACCGTGGCAATTCCGTAGCCGATCCGGCGCGTCTCGCCGCGCGCGTCATGCATGCGTCTGTGGTGGGCGGGCCGGTCGCTCGCATCTTTCGGCGCCGAGCGATCGAGCATCGGGGACCTGATCATTCGTCGGTCGTCCCAGGGGTCGCCAGAGACGTGCGTCGGCTTCGCGTGAGTCGGTCGTGAGCGACTCTGCCAAGTCGGGAGCGACGATGGCGGTATTGCTGTTCAGCTTCGTGGTGGTGCTCACGGCGCTGTCGCCGAGCCAACCACGGGAGCCCACGCCGACCTTCTCGGAGTTCCTCGCGCACATCGAGCGCGGGGAGGTTCACGACGTTTTGATGCGAACACGCGACAACAGTGTGCGCGTCAGGCTCGAGCGGGGACCGGTCTACGAGGTCGGCTATCTGCCGGATGACGGCAACGCGCTGATCGCTCGACTGAGCGCCGCCGGAGCGGACGTCGATGTCGAGCCCGCCGGCCGGCGGTGGTGGGCAATCCTCGTGCCGTTGCTTGTGCTCGTGGCGCTGCTGGTCGGTGCGGGACTGGTGCTGCGGCGCAGATCAGGCAGCGTCGGCCCGTTGGGGACATTCGGACGCGCTCCGGCCACGCGTGCGGGCGCGCAGGAGTCGACCATCACCTTCGACGCCGTTGCGGGGGTGGACGAGGCGGTCGAGGAGTTGCACGAGATCAAGGAGTTCCTCGAGAACCCGAAGAAGTTCCAGGCGCTCGGCGCCCGGATCCCGAAGGGCGTGCTGCTCTACGGCCCGCCTGGCACCGGCAAGACGCTGCTGGCCCGCGCCGTCGCGGGTGAGGCCGGCGTCCCGTTCTTCTCCATCTCGGGCTCGGACTTCGTCGAGATGTTCGTCGGCGTCGGCGCGTCCCGTGTGCGCGACCTGTTCGAGCAGGCCAAGCAGAACTCGCCCTGCATCATCTTCATGGACGAGATCGACGCGGTGGGTCGCCACCGCGGCGCCGGTTTAGGCGGCGGTCACGACGAGCGCGAGCAGACGCTCAATCAGCTGCTCGTCGAGATGGACGGCTTCGAGGCCAAGGACAACATCATCATGATCGCGGCCACCAACCGGCCCGACATCCTTGACCCGGCGCTGCTGCGCCCGGGCCGCTTCGACCGTCAGATCACCGTCGACCGGCCGGACCGCAAGGGCCGCGCGAAGATCCTCGAGGTCCACACCCGCGGCAAGCCGCTGGCCAAGGGCATCGACGTCGACACGCTGGCCGGCCAGACGCCCGGATTCACCGGCGCCGACCTCTCCAACCTCGTCAACGAGGCGGCGCTGCTCGCCGCTCGCACGGGCAAGAAGGAGATCACGCAGACCGAGCTCGAAGAGGGCATCATGCGCGTGGTCGCCGGCCCGGAGAAGAAGACCCGGGTCATGGGCGAGAAGGAGCGGCTGGTCACGGCCTACCACGAGATGGGCCACGCGATCGTCGGCCACTACCTCGAGCACTCCGACCCGGTCCACAAGATCTCGATCATCAGCCGTGGCCAGGCGCTCGGCTACACGATCTCGCTGCCGACCGAGGACAAGTTCCTCACCACGCGCGCGGAGCTGCTGGACACGATGGCGATGACGCTCGGCGGCCGCGCCGCGGAGGAGATCGTCTTCCACGAGATCACGACCGGCGCGTCGAACGACATCGAGAAGGTCACGGCCACGGCCAAGCAGATGGTCATGCGCTTCGGCATGAGCGAGAAGCTCGGCCCGCGCGTGTTCGGCCACGATCACGGCCAGCCATTCCTCGGCCTCCAGCTGTCGGCCGCCCGGGAGTATTCACAGGACATGGCACGCGCGATCGACGACGAGATCCGACACCTTGTCGAGACCGCGCTACACCGCGCGAGGACTATCCTGCTCGAGAAGCGCGACGGGCTCCGAGCCACCGCGGAGGCCCTCCTTCGCCACGAGGCCATCGAGCGTGACCAGTTCCTTGCGCTCCTGTCCGGCGAGAGCGAAGCAGAGGTCTTCGCCAACGCGCGCGTCATATCGATGCGGTCCTGGAAGCGCTCCGACGACCAGCGCGCAGCCAGCCGCACCGGCGCCCTTCGACGCGATGGCGCCGCGCGCTAGGCGCGCGGCGACGAGCGCGATCGCGCCGCATCGGGCTCAGGCGCATCGGCGAGTGGCGATCGCGGCACCGGCGGCGGACGTCCACTACCGGTCCAGGCGGGGCGCACACCGCCGCCGCAAGTTGGGTGGCGGAGCCCATTCAAGCCGAGCGAAAAGACGCGCAACATGGGCGCTGACAACACCGGTTCGAAGGCACACCATGGGACTTCCGCGTCAGATGCAACCCGAACACACGCCTCCGCGACGCGGCGCCGATCGAGAGCATCGTGCTCGCAGTTCCGTGACGACCGAGAAGCGACCCGATGCGCGGCGGCCGCACGAGCCCGCGGGGAAGATCCTGCTCGCAGCGTTGTTCCCCCTGCTGGTCATCATCGGCACCGTCGTCTTGCTCATCGCATGACGCGCTCCGCGCAGGCGCGCCCGTGGGCTGATCGGCCGAGGTCGCGCGGCTTGACACGCCGCCGTGCGCTCCGAACCCGCGCCGAGGCCTGGATCGCCAACGCTCGGCCGGCCGACGACTTGTCGGCGCTGCTGGAGCCGCGATGACGCGACTGCTGATCGGCTACGACGGCTCGGACTTCGCGCGCGCGGCGATCACCACGGCGGGTGCCCTGTTCGGCCGTGCCGAGGCCGTCGTCGCGACCGTGCACCCCCCGCCGCCGTCGCTCGAGTCCGGAGCGCTCGCCCGGATCGCCCTGCCCGACGCCATGATCCGCGAAGGCATCCAACGGATGCGCGACGAGGCGCAGCAGCACGCGAGCGCGACCGCGCAGGAGGGCGCCGGGGTCGCTGATGCCGCAGGTCTGCGCGCCACCGCGAGCGTGCTCACCGGTCTGAGCGCGTGGCGCGCGTTGCGCGCCGAGGCCGTCGAGGTTGGCGCGGACGCCGTCGTGTGCGGCACTCAGGGCCAGCGAGCGTTCGAGCGGGTCGTGCTCGGATCCACGGCGTCCAGCCTGTTGCACCACGCCGATCTCCCGTTGTTCGTGGTGCCGCGCAGCGAGGCGCCGCTCGACGGCCCGTGGCTGGCCGGCTATGACGACTCGGACGGCGCTCGCGAGGCACTGCGCTTCTTTGCCGGTCACGTGCGCCACCGGTCGCTTGTCGTCGCCCACGTCTGGCGCTCTCCGGTACGCCACACGCGCCGCGGGCAGGCGCTGGTCCATTCCGGCATTGACACCTTCGCGGACCACGTCGAGACCGTCGACAGGATTTGCGCTGAGGCTGCTCAGGAAACCGCCGAGGGCGGTGTGGCGTACGCCCGCGGCATCGGCCTGACCGCCGTCGCGGCCGCTCCCGAGTCACGAGACGGCGCGTGGCGGGCGCTGCTCGCCCGCGCCCGCGAGGCCGGCGCCGCCGCCATCCTCGTCGGCTCGCGGGGCCGCGGCGCGGTGACGTCGACGGTGCTCGGCTCCGTCGCGTCCGGACTCGTGCACGCTGCGGCGCTGCCCGTGCTCGTCGTGCCCGAGCGGTGAGCGCCTGGACGGAGATCGAGATCGGCTCGCGGCGAGTCGGTGTTGAGCGTCACGGTCAGCGCCGGAACCCGCTCGTCGGCGGCGAGACGAACGATCGCGGCTTTGCCCCGGGAGCCGCTGGCCCACGGTCACGTTGGAGCTCATGCGGCGGACGATCCGGCGCAGCCGCTTGCAAAAGCGTGCTGCTCGCGCTGACGCAGCCCCGCCGCGCCGACGTCCGCCTGCGGATCCTGGTGTGGCATCTGGTGAACCGCTGGGCACGACGCACGACGACGCCGTTCGGCCTCGCGCACGGCCTGATCGTGCAGCTAACGGGGCTCCGGCGTCCCGGTGTCTCGCTCAGCGTCGGCGCGCTCGAGCGATCGGCGAGCTCGTGCGCCGTCCAAGAGCGCTTGGCTGCTGGCGCACTACGACGCGCATTTCGAAGCAGCCTGAGCGGCGTCGCGAGATCTTCAACGGACGCGGCCGTGGTGTCTCGACGGCGCGCCGATGGTGGGCACTACCCATGGTGGGCGACGGCCGCCCGCGGCACCATGGTTCGTGCCGGCGAGACCCGACGATCCTGGCGCCGACGGCCGGAATGACCTCCCGCTGCGCCGCGGCCCCCGAGATCTTCCGAACCCCTCCCGCCGGCTGATGCGAGAAGCGCGCGTCATGCCGGCCGCCCGAAGGGGCGGCCGGCGACGTAATCAGACCGCGTCCAGTCCGCTCCGAGCACCGTGCATGCGGCCGGTGCCAGGTCCTCGCGTCGCCGAGCCCGGCCACCCTGAAGACGCCAGCACGACATCCAGCCTCGCTACGGCAGTCGCCACGACAAAGCCGTCGACCACCGCGGGTCGATCGGCGGAAGCGTGTTCGCCGCCTGACGAAGGACCGCTCCGATCCATGCGAGCGGGGGATACAACCCACGACGGCATCGCCCCTCGGCAGCGCGTCCGCGGGCTGGCGATCCGCTTCCAAGCGCTCTGGGGGCCCGGCCATTGCGCCGGGCCCACTTCTTACATCGTTCCGAAGCGATGGCGCCGGGAGTTAGGCGTGTATTGAGCCGCCCTCGTTCTCCCAGCGCCAGAGCGCCGCGCGACCGCTGCCGGGCTCGGCGCCGGGGGATGCCTCGCGAGCTGTCGAGCGGCCGATCGAGTCATAGGCGATCGTTGTCGGATCGTGCCCAGCGATCGTCGTTGCCGGCGCTCGCTGCGTGACCGTGGGTGCGGGCGGATCGCCACCGTGACAAGCCTGACTCATGCCGCTTCAGCCCGCCGGTCATCGCGGTCTGCGGGCATCCCGCGACCGTCAGCAATCACATCGAGCACCCAGAGGATGCGCTCCCGGCCCCCGGGGAGTCTCGCGGATACGACATCGCCCGCCCGCGCGCCCAGGAGCGCTTCACCGACAGGAGACGTAAGCGATACGGAGTGCGCGTCAGCATGCATCTGTCGCCGGCCGACGAGCTCGTACTCGGCCGTTTTACCGGTCTGGTCCTGGACGCGAACGAGCGCGCCGAGCCGGGCGCCGCCGTCGCGCGCTGTTGCGTCGTCGACGACGACGGCGTAAGCGACGAGCCGCTCGAGCTGAGCAATCCGCAACTGGTCCACGGTCAGGTCGTCGAGCGCTGCGTGCCACTCGTCACCGGCTCCCGCGCTACCGGCAGCGCGCGCGTCGCGAAGACGCTGCGCAAGGTCGACGCGGTGCGAGCCACGTCGCGACTCGAGCTCGCGTACGAGTTCGTCGTATTCGGCGGCAGTGAGGGCTACACCGTCCGCGGCCGCTGCCGAATGCGGCGGCTGGCTGCGAACTGATGCCGGAAGGAACGCGTCGTTGGCCATGTGCGAAAGCGTTGCCGCCTGGAGGCCATCGGTCCATGAGGTCGACACCGCATCCCTCGGCGTCCGTCACTCCACGTCCGTGCGACATCGGCCCGATGTGCAGGTTGGACCTCATGGCCGGCGCGAACGGACGGGGGCAGTCTCGGGGCATGCCTCTCCCGGTCGCTCAGTCCACGTCGCGGCGCAACGCCGACAACGAGCTCTACGACTTCGGTTGCGATCTCGTCGAGGCGGCCGCCGAGATCTGCCGCGCGGCCGCCAGTCCTGACGCCGACGCCGCGGTGCCAGCGCTGCTGGGCTGCATCGAGGCGGCGCTGTACGAGCTGAGCTGCGCTTCCGCCGCGCTGCAGCAGAACGAAGCGAAGCGTAGTACTGCGCGTGACGCGCGGAACCGGGCCATTGCCAATCGCCTACAGCGCGGGTACGCGAACCTCAGCGTCGCGCTGGAGGACGCCCGCGCCGCCGCACGTGCCGCGCGCTCGCTGGCCGCGCGCAGTCGGACCTCCGACGCGGCGCGCCGTCGCGAGGCGGACTGACGCGCCGGCCCAGTGACATCTATCCAGAAGCCGCCGCCACCGCGCGCCCGCCCGCAGATCGTCGCCTCACGCGTGGAGCGCGAATCCGGCGGCTGGACGTCGTGGGTCACCACGACCGATCACAAGAAGATCGGGATCATGTACCTCGTCACCGTCCTGGTGTTCTTCGTGCTGGGCGGCGTCGAGGCGATGCTCATGCGGGCCCAGTTGGCGGTGCCGGACAACACGCTGCTCACGCCGGAGCGCTACAACCAGATCCTCACCATGCACGGCTCGACGATGATCTTCCTGGTCGTCGTGCCGGTGTGGGCGGGCTTTGCGAACTACCTGCTGCCGCTGATGATCGGCGCGCGTGACGTCGCGTTCCCGCGCCTGAACGCGTGGTCGTACTGGATGTATCTGTTCGGCGGCCTGGCGCTGTACGCGTCGATGTTCTTCTCGCCGCCCGAGGCGGGCTGGTTCTCCTACGTCCCGTTGAGCCTGAAGCAGTACTCGGCGACGAACGGCCAGGAGGCGTGGATCTACATGGTCCACCTCACCGGCCTGAGTTCGATCATCGGCGCGATCAACTTCATCGCCACGATCCACAACATGCGCGCGCCCGGCATGGGCTGGGGCCGGATCCCGCTGTTCGTGTGGACGATCCTGATCTATGCCGTACCTGATCATCCTCGCGCTCACGAGCCTGGCCGCGACGGTGACGATGCTGCTGCTGGACCGCAACTTCGGCACCGCGTTCTTCGACCCCGCGCGCGGGGGCTCGGCGTTGTTGTGGCAGCACCTGTTCTGGTTCTTCGGCCACCCCGAGGTCTACATCCTGGTCTTGCCCGCGTTCGGCGTCTTCTCCGAGGTGCTGCCGGTGTTCGCGCGCAAGCCGATCTTCGGCTACAAGGCGATCGCTGCCTCGACGGCCGGGATCGCGCTTCCTCGGCATGCTGGTGTGGGCGCACCACATGTTCTCGACGCCGATGTCGACCGTGGTGCTGGCGTTCTTCATGCTCTCGAGCTTCATGATCGCGGTGCCCACGGGCGTGAAGATCTTCAACTGGATCGCGACGCTGTGGCGCGGCACGGTCGAGTGGTCGACGGCGCTGCTGTTCTGCGTCGGCGGCATCGCGACGTTCGCGATGGGCGGGATCACCGGCATCTTCGTGGCCGTGTTCCCGATCGACTGGCAGCTGACCGACAGCTACTTCGTCGTCGCGCACTTCCACTACACGGCCTTCGGCGCGGCGGCCTTCGGGATGTTCGGAGGGCTCTACTACTGGTTTCCCAAGCTCTCGGGTCGGATGCTCGGCGAAACGCTTGGGCAAGCTCAGCTTCGCGTTGGTGTTCGTCGGCTTCCATCTGACGTTTTTGATCCAGCATTCCGCCGGGCTGTCCGGGATGCCGCGGCGGATATACGAGTACTCCGAGCCGAGCTGGACGGCCTACAACTTCATCTCCACCATCGGCTCCTACATGCTCTCGATCGGGGTGCTGGTGTCGATCGTGAACGTCGTGGTCGCGCTCAAGAAGCGCACCCTTGCGGGTCCCGATCCTTGGAAGGCCAACACGCTCGAGTGGTTCGTGCCCTCGCCGCCGCCGGAGCACAACTTCGATGTGATCCCGCTCGTGCGCTCAGTGGAGCCGATGAAGGACATCCGGCGTGAGATCGAGCAGCGCACCGGCACCGGCCAGCGATACCGCGACGGGCACCCGATGACCCGAACCTAGTCCGCGGCGTGCGATCGCCGCGACGCCCGCGCGACGGCGCCGGCAACGCTCTGTCGCCGGCCCGCGCTCGCAGGGTGGATCGGCCGACGGTCTCGGACGGCAGTGCTGGCTTCGTTCACGCAATGACGCGGCACCGAACGCCGTCTGCCTTGATTCGGTCAGCGGCGGTGGCGTCGACATACGACAACGGCCGAGCCGAGCGAACCCATCGCGGCGACGGGACCGGGGAGACGTTGGGCCCGCGTTCGGGTCGGGTGCAGCCTTGAGCCCATGGTGACCACGGCGGTGGCGGGCCACGCTTACGGCGATCTCAATGCAGACGTCAAAGGCAGTGTTCTTGTGCGACTACGAGCAGGCGCCCGGCCAGTACCGGTTGTGGGCGGAGCTGGATGAGCTGACGCTCACCTACAGCGTGACCGTCGAGGCTCCCGACGGCGGCTCGCATGCGCTGCTCCGCCGGCACGTCGTGTCTCTCCGCGAGGCGCGAGCGTGGGCCTGCGCCTACCGTGACAGCCAGTCGCGCGCCGCGTTACGACCTGCCAACTGTGAGCACGGACCACCACCCGGCCCGTCAACCGCGGACTGCCGATGTCGCGCATGACCGCGACGCTCGCAGTCCCGACCGCGGTCGGCTTCGACCGGTTCCACGTCGCGTGCGCGCCACACCTCGGATACGGCTGCATCCATCCGGTGGCAGCCATGATCGCCCGCGTCGCGGGGGCATGCCTCGTGACGAGATGCGATCCGACCGCCGCGCCGTCCTCACCGGCGGACGGCATGCTCGAAACCGAGGCACGCGACGCGTGCCGGCGGCCTCCGGGCGGTAAACCGCGGCCGGCTGCCGGCGGGCCGCTTGACGTCATCGCGCGCAGCGCCCGCGAGGAGGGCGCGGATCTCGTCGCGATCCCCGTGGCGCCCGGCCGCGAGTCACACGCGGCCGCTCAGGTCGCCCAGGCGGCTGCTCGATGCCGGCATCGCGGTGCTCGCCGTCCCGCCGCTGCTCGATCACGGGTCGCAGCAGCTGCGGCTCGGAATCGGTCATGACGGCGGCCGGCCGGGCGCAGCGGCGTTGGCCGTGGCTCAGCGAATGGCGGCGGCGGGCCGCCGCGACGTGACGCGCTTTGACATCGCGTATGTCGATGACTCCGCGTCCGCCTCGTGCGAAGCCGACGGCGACGTGGTCGCCTCGCGCCGCGGAGCGGTGATCGAGTGGTGGCTGGCAGGGCTGGTCGAGCAGGTGCCGGCGCCGGTGCGCACGCTGCGACCGGTCGGTGACCCTGCCAGCGAGCTTGCCGAGCTCTCCCGAGACCTCGATCTGCTGGTGATCGGCACGCGCGGCCGGGCGCCGTTGCGGCGCGCCCTCACCGGCAGCGTGTCAAGGAATCTGATCGCCACTGTGCGCTGTCCGCTGCTCATCGTCCCGCCCGGGCGCGCAGCCGCAAACGCAGCGATGTGAGTGCGCGACCCCATCGAAATTCGTCCGTCTCCGGCGCATTCTGGTGGTGATGGCGAACGTGATCCCCCATGGGGCGTGGTGATGGAGCAGGTCAGCGCGACCCGGAGCGAGCTGCTCGCCCGGCGGGCCCGGATCGGGCTCGCCAGCCAGGGCCGCGACCTGCTCAAGGAGCGGCGCAGCGCGCTCGTGCGCGAGTTCCACCGTCTCGGCGCCTCGGCTCTGGAGTCGATCGACGTGCTCGACCGCGACGCGGCGGACGCCGGCCGGTTCCTCGGCCTCGCGGTCGCCGCCGCCGGCCTCGAGCCGGTCGAGTCGGCGGCGCTCGCCGCCCAGGGCGAGCGTCGAGGTGAGCGTGCGCACGCGCAGCGTCGCCGGCGTCCCGATCGTCGAGATCGAGAAGGCGGCGGTCGCGCGGGCGCGGACCGATCGCGGCTACAGCCTCGCGGCGACGAGCGCGCGCATCGACGCGGTCGCCGAGCGCTTCGAGGCCGTGCTCGACAGGCTGCTCGACGTCGCCGCGCTCGAGCTCTCGGTCCGGCGGCTCGCCGACGAGATCGCGCGGACGACGCGGCGGATGAACGCGCTCGAGCACGTGGTCGCTCCCGGGGCTCGAGACCGAGCGGGCGCACATCGCGCTCGTCCTCGAGGAGCGCGAGATGGAGGACCGCGTCCGGCTGCGGCGGGTGCGCTCCAAGGCCGGGCGCGAGGCGGGCGGGCGATGACGGCGCCACGGATCCTCGTCCCGCGCGCTGGACGCCGTGCGGCGGCTCGAGAGCGCGCTCGAGGAGCGCAACGACGCGCGCGACGCGGCCGACGCTGCGCTCGACGCGCGCGCGCGCGGAGGCCGAACGCCTGCTCGCGGAGGCGCGCGCGCCGGGAGCGGACGCAGGGCGCCGCCGCCGCGCTGCAGTCCTCGCCGAAGCCGAGGCCGAGGCCGCCGCGATCCGTGCCGCCGGCGAGCCGCGGCGCGACGAGCTTCGCGAGCGCGTGCGCCGCCGAGCGGGACGAGCTGGTCGCCGAGCTCACCGCGCTGCTGCTTCCGCGAGGAGGCGTAGCCGCGTGCTCGTCCCCATGACCAAGGTGCAGATCCTCGGCCGCCGGCGCGAGGTCGAGCGCGCTCGTCGAGCGAGCTGCAGCGGCTCGGCCTCGTGGAGATCGCCGACGCGCGCGCCGGCGCAGGCCGTCGACGAGCTGGGCGGCGAGGAGGCTCGTTCGGCGCGCCGCGAGCGAGCTCCGTCTCCTCGCGGCGCAGACCGACGAGCTGCTCGGGAGATCCCGCCGTCGCCGCGACGGCCGACGCGGAGCGCCGGTCGGGCCGCGCTGGATGCCGGCCGCTGCGGGCCGAGCTGGAGCGCCTGTCGCCGCAGGTCGAGGCGCTCGGACCGGCGCGCTGGACGCGCTCCGTGACGAGCGTCTGCGTCCTGCCGGGGTACCTGGAGCCGCTGCGGCGGCTGCTGCCGCTGGTGCCCGAGCTCGCGGACCTCGACGACGAGGCAGCTGCGCCGTCCTGCGGCTGGATACCGTCGCGCTCGTCCTCAACACCGACGACGAGCGATCGTCGAGACGCTCCGCGAGCGAGCTCGCGCGAGGAGCTCGGCGACCGCTTCGCAGCTGGTCTGGACGCGCATCGAGGACGGCGCGATCGGCTGCCTGGTCGTGTTCCCGCACGCCGACGAGCCGGCAGTGCGCGCCCTGCTCGGGCGCGCGCAGGTTCGCCACGCCGCGCTGCCCGAGGCGTTCGAGCGCTCTCTCGCTGCGCGCGGCCGTCGAGGCGATGGAGCGCCGTCTGGCGGAGCTTCCCGCAGGCCGTCGCCGCCGTCCGAGCGCGAGCGCGAGGCGCTGCTGCTGCCCGCATCGCGAGCGCGCTGCGCGATCCTGCGCGCGGCGATCGCCGGACGAGCTCGAGCGGCTCGACGCGGTCGAGCGGCTCGGCGCGACGCAGCGCGCGTTCGTCGCCGAGTGCTGGGTTCCCCGGCGCCGAGCTCGCGCGGCTGCGACGCGAGCTCGACTCGCGCCTCGGAGCCGCCGTCCTCGTCGAGGACCTGGCGACCTCTCCGCGCGACCCGAAGGCGCCGCTGCTGATGCGCAACTCGCGCGTCGGCCCGGCCGTTCGAGCCGCTCGTCGCGCTTCCTCGACCTTCCGCGCGCCGGCTCCTTCGACCCGACGCTGCTGATGGCGCTCTTCCTGCCGCTGATGTTCGGGGCGATGGTCGGAGACGTCGGCTACGGCGTCGTGCTGCTCGCGCTCGCGCTCGCTCGCCCGCCGCTCGGCTCGCCGCGCGCACGCCGGCGCTGGCCGGCGTCACCTGGGTCCTGCTGGTGGGTGCGGCGTGGTCGATCGTCTTCGGCGTCCTGTTCGGCGAGCTCTTCGGCGACCTCGGCACGCGCGTGTTCGGCGACTGGGCGCTGTGGCAGTACCGGCCCGCCGCCGAGGCGCTCGAGCCGCTGCTGCTGTTCGCCGTGGCGATCGGCGCGGCCCACGTCGTGCTCGGGCTCGGACTGGGCGCGTGGCAGGCCGTCCGCTTCGGCGAGCATCGCGAGCTGCTCGACAAGCTCGGCAGCCTGCTCGTGCTCGGCGGCCTGTTCGGCCTCGCCGGCTGGGCCGCCGACCAGCTCCCGTCCGGCGCCGCTGACGCCGTCGGTGGCGCGCGGCGGTCGTCGGGCTCGTGCTGGTCATGTCGCCGCACGGAGCGCTCGGCCTGATCACCGGGCCGCTGGAGCTCCTGGGCACGCTCGGCAACGTCCTCTCCTACCTGCGGCTCGCCGCGGTCGGCCTGGCCTCGGCGCATCTCGCGGGCGTCGCGAACGAGCTGGGGACCGTCGGGCCGATCTGGATGGGCGTGCTCGTCGCCGCCTTCTTCCACGCGCTCAACCTCGCGCTGGCCGTCGTTCAGCCCGATGATCCAGGCGCTGCGCCTCCACTACGTCGAGTTCTTCGGCACGTTCCTCGTCGGCGGCGGCCGCGCGTTCACGCCCGTTCGGGCGCGCCCCGGAGCGCGAGACCCAACCCACGACCTGAAGGAGCAGACATGGAAACCGGCTTGATTGCAATCGGAGCGGCCCTGGCGGTCGGACTCGCCGCCCTCGCCACCGGCTACGCGCAGGCGCGGATCGGCGCGGCGGCGATGGGGCTGATCGCCGAGAAGCCCGAGCTGGCCGGTCGCGCGATCCTGCTGGTGGCGATCCCGGAGACGCTCGTCATCCTCGGCTTCGCGGTCGCGGCGATGACGATCGTGCTGCTCTGACCATGGCGCTCGCCGACCTGCTGCGCGCGATCGAGGCCGACGCCGACGCGGAGCGCGCTCGCGCCGACCGCGAGACGGCGGCCGAGGCGGCGGCGATCGTCGAGCGCGCGCGCGAGCGAGGCGCGCGCGCTCGAGGCGGAGCTGGCGGCCGCGCCGGAGGCCGAGGCGCGCGCGGAGGCCGAGCGGACGCGCGCCCTCGCGCGCCTGGATGCCGCCGGCGCCGCTCCGGTCGGCGCGGGAGGAGGCGTTCGCGCTCGCTGCTCGCCGGCATCCGCGCAGAGCTCGCCGCCCTGCGCGCGACGGCCGCCTACCCGGCGCTGCTTCGCGGCCCTGCTCGCCGAGAGCCGGGCCGCGCTGCCCGCGGCGCGCGAGCTGCGCGTCGACCGGCGCGATCGTGACCTCGCGCGCGCCGCTCGCCGGCGGCCTCCGCGTCGAGCCGACGCTCGACACCTGGGGCGGCCTCGAGCTGGCGAGCGACGACGGCCGGACGGTCCGGAACACGCTCGAGGAGCGGCTCGCCAACGCCGAGCTGCTGCTTCGCCGGCGGTTCGCGCAACGGCTCGCGACGGCCGACCTGACGCGGCTGTCGATGAGCCTCGACGCCGACTTCGCCTACGGCAACACGCGGCTGCACGCCCGCCGCGGCGACGCTGCTGCGCGGCGCGGACTACGAGCGGCTGCTCGGCGAGGACGTCGACGGCCTGCTCGGCGCGCTCGAGGCGACGCCCGTACGCGCCGTGACGCCGAGGCGGCCCGCGCGCACGACGGGCTCCGGCGCCTCCACGAGACGATCCGGGCGCACCTGAGCCGCTCGCTGGAGGAGATGCGCTCGTTCTATGCCGATCGGGCCCGCGAGCTCGTCGACGTGCTGCTCTCGCGCTTCGACGTCCACAACGTCGTCGCGGTGCTGCGCGCCCAGGCGGGCACGCAGCGCCCGGCCGACGAGGCGCTCGTCGCGCTGTTCGCCGTGGGCTGGCTGGTCGAGCCGCTCGCGCAGCGAGATCCTCCGCCAGCGCGAGCTCGCCGGCGCGGTCGACCTGCTCGCCCGCTCGACGCCGGACCGCGAGCAGGCCGGCGCGCTGCGCGCGGCGTTCGGCGAGTACGAGCGCACGGAGGACCTCGCGGCGCTCGAGCAAGCGGTCGTCGCCGACCACGCGGCGCGCGCGGCCGCCGCGCTCGTCGGCCGCCGGGCCGGACGCCAGGACGCTGCTGCGGTTCGCGCGGCGCGAGATCGACGAGCGCAACCTCCTCGATCGCGCTCCGCCTGCGCGATGCGCTGCATCCGGCGCCGCGGCCGACCGCCGCCGGAGGACACGCTGCTTCCGGGCGGATCGGTCCCGCTCGCGCGCGTTCGCGGCTGCCGTGCGCGCCCCGCGCCGGCCGCGGTCGTCGGCGCGCTCGGCGCGCATCGGCGAGCGGGCTGGCAGGCCGCCGCTGCGAGCGTGGGCGGCGAGCGGCGACCTCGCCGGCGCTGGAGCGCGAGCTGCGAGCGGCGCCGCATCGCGGACGCGGCCGCGCTGTTCGTCAGCGGGCGACCCGCTCGCGATCGACGTGCCGATCGCGTTCACGGCCGCGAAGCAGACCGAGGCGCGGAACCTGCGCCTCCTGGGCGAGGCGAGCGCGCGCGGCATCCACGCCGAGATCGTCCGGCGCGAGCTGCTCTGGCCGGAGGCGCGCGCATGAGCCGCCTGCTCGTCCTGACGACGCCAGAGCTGGCGGCCGGCTACCGGCTCGCCGGCGTCGCCGCGGTCGAGGTCGCCTCGCCCGCCGAGGCCGCGACGCGGCTCGAGGAGCTGCTCGAGCGCGAGGACGGCGTGATCGCCGTGCACGCCCCGTACTTCCACGCGCTCGCAGCGGCCGCTGCGGCGGCGGCTCGACGCGCTCGCGCGCCCCGCTCGTGGTGGCGCTTCCCGGCGGGCACGACGACCGAGCAGGCCGAGGACCGCCGCGAGCGGCTGCTGCAGATGCTCCGCCAGGCCGTCGGCTACGAGATCACGTTCGGCGACGAATCGAGGACCCGATGAGCGCTG
This sequence comes from uncultured Solirubrobacteraceae bacterium, assembly GCA_963768375.1. Lineage (GTDB taxonomy): Bacteria > Actinomycetota > Thermoleophilia > Solirubrobacterales > Solirubrobacteraceae > Solirubrobacter. The sequence goes on along the minus strand of CAVYHO010000009.1, from coordinate 93,233 downwards.
ACCGACGCTCGACCAGCCGCTCGCGACGACGCACCGACGCGCGACGGTGAGATCTGGCGCGTCGCCGGCCCGGTCGTGGTCGCGCGCGGCCTCGACGGCGTGCGGCTGTACAACGTCGTGCGCGTCGGCGAGGCCGCGCTGCCCGGCGAGGTCATCCGCCTCGACGGCGAGCGGGCCACGATCCAGGTCTACGAGGACACCGCCGGCCTGCGCGATCGGCGAGCCGGTGCGCGACACCGGCCGTCCGCTGGAGGTCGAGCTCGGCCCCGGCCTGCTCGGTCGCATCTTCGACGGCACCCAGCGCCCGCTCGAGGTGCTCGCCCGCGACGGCGACGACCCGTTCGGGCGCCCGCTGCTCCCGCGCGGCGTCGACGCTGCCGGCGCTCGATCGCGAGCGCTCGTGGACGTTCGAGCCGCGCGTCGCGGAGGGCGACTGCCGTCGCGCCCGGCGACCTGCTCGGCGTCGTCGCCGAGACGGCGGCGCTCGAGCACCGGATCCTCGTCCCCCCGCACATCAGCGGGGTCGTGACGGCGATCCGCTCCGGCCCGGCGCGGCTGGAGGAGCCGGTCGTGTGGATCGACGATCAGCCGGTCACGATGCTGAGCCGCTGGCCGGTCCGCGACCCCCGCCCGATCGGCGGCCGGCTCGACCCGTCGACGCCGCTGATCACCGGCCAGCGCGCGATCGACGTCCTGTTCCCGATCGCCCGCGGCGGCGCCGCCACGATCCCCGGCGGGTTCGGCACCGGCAAGACCGTGCTCCAGCAGTCGCTGGCGAAGTGGGCGCACGCCGACGTCGTGGTCTACGTCGGCTGCGGCGAGCGCGGCAACGAGCTGACCGAGGTGCTCCAGGAGTTCCCCGAGCTCGTCGACCCGCGCACCGGCGCGTCGCTGATGGAGCGCACGATCCTGATCGCGAACACGTCGAACATGCCGGTCGCCGCCCGCGAGGCGTCGATCTACACCGGGATCACGGTGGCCGAGTACTTCCGCGACCAGGGCTACCACGTCGCGCTGATGGCCGACTCGACGAGCCGCTGGGGCGAGGCGCTGCGCGAGGTCTCCAGCCGGCTCGAGGAGATGCCCGCCGAGGAGGGCTACCCCGCCTACCTGTCGTCCCGGCTGGCGCGAGTTCTACGAGCGTGCCGCCGCGGTCCGCTGCCTCGGATCGGACCGACGCGAGGGCTCGGTGACGATCGTCGGCGCGGTCTCGCCGGCGGGCGGCGACTTCTCCGAGCCGATCACCCAGCACTCGCTGCGGCTGGCGGGCACGTTCTGGGCGCTCGACACGACGCTCGCCCGCGCAGCGGCACTTCCCCGCGATCGACTGGAACCGCAGCTACACGCTCTACGACCTCGCCGACTGGTTCGCGCGCGAGGTCGCCGCCGACTGGGAGGAGCACCGCGCCTGGGCGCGCGAGCTGCTCCAGCGCGAGGCGCAGCTGCTCGAGGTCGTGCAGCTGCTCGGCGCCGACACGCTCGCGCCACCCGAGCGCGTCGTGCTGCGCACCGGTCGCCTGCTGCGCGAGGACTTCCTGCAGCAGTCGGCGTTCGACGAGCACGACGCCTACTGCGACCCGCGCAAGCAGCTCGCGATGCTGCGGGCGATCCGCGCCGCCGACGCGGCGATGAGGGCCGCGGTGGCCCGCGGCGCGTCCGCCGAGCGAGGCGGGCGCCGCGCCGCCGCTCGCCGCGCTCGCCCGCATGCGCGAATGGCCGGCGCCGACGCGGACGCGCAGCGCCGAGACCCTGATCGAGCGCATCGAGCGCGAACTGGAGGAGCTCGGATGACGCAGCCTCTACACCACCGAGCACCGCACCGTGACCTACGTCTCGGGCCCGCTGCTGGTCGCCGAGCGCGCGGACGGCGTCGCCTACGACGAGCTGGTCGAGGTCGTCACGCCCGACGGGCAGCGACGCCGCGGCCAGGTGCTCGAGATCGAGGGCGACCGGATGGTCGTCCAGGTGCTCGGCGGAACGCGCGGCCTCGACCTCGCCTCGACGGCCGTGCTCGTCCGCGCCCAGGCCGCGCGCATGCCCGTCGGGCCCGACCTCGTCGGACGGGTCCTCGACGGCATGGGCAGGCCCGATCGACGGCGGACCTCCGCTCCTGCCCGAGGCCGAGCGCGACCTCAACGGGCTGCCGGTCAACCCGGTCGCGCGCGCGCACCCCGCCGAGTTCATCGAGACCGGCATCTCGGCGATCGACGGGCTGCACACGCTCGTGCGCGGCCAGAAGCTGCCGGTCTTCTCCGGCTACGGCCTGCCGGGGCTCGAGCTCGCGACCCGGATCGCGCAAGCGCGCGCGCGTGCCGCGGCTCCGACGACGGCTTCGTCGTCGTCTTCGCCGCGATCGGCGTGACCGATCGGCGAGGCCGCGTTCGTCCGCGACCGCTTCGCCGACGGGGCCGCGCTCGAGCGCTCCGTCGTCTTCGTCAACCGCGCCGACGAGCCGGCGGCCGAGCGACTCACCTGCCCGCGCGCCGCGCTGACCGCGGCCGAGTACCTCGCCTTCGAGCGCGGCCTGCACGTGCTCGTCGTGCTCGTCGACATGACCAACTACTGCGAGGCCCTGCGCGAGGCCGCCGCCGCACGCGACGAGGTGCCGGGCCGGCGCGGCTACCCCGGCTACATGTACTCCGACCTCGCCTCGCTGTTCGAACGCGCCGGGCGCATCCGCGGGCGGCCGGGCTCGGTGACCCAGATCCCGATCCTCTCGATGCCCGACGACGACGTCACGCATCCGATCCCCGACGTGACGGGCTACATCACCGAGGGCCAGATCGTCCTCTCACGCGAGCTCGACCGGCGCGGGATCGCCCCGCCGATCGACGTGCTGCCCTCGCTCAGCCGCCTCATGAACGCCGGGATCGGCGACGGCAGCACGCGCGAGCGACCACCGCGGCGTCGCCGACCAGATCTCCGCCTTCCTCGGCCGCGGCCGCGAGCTGCGCCGCCTGATCTCGATCGTCGGCGAGCAGGCGCTCTCCGACGACGACCGGCGCATGCTCGCCTTCGTCGACGAGTTCGAGCGGCGCTTCGTCGGCCAGGGCGAGCAGCGGCGCTCGATCGACGAGACGCTCGACCTCGCCTGGGAGCTGCTCGCCCGCTTCCCCGCCGACGAGCTCAAGCGGATCAAGCCGGAGCTCGTCGAGCACCACCACCGCCCGCGAAGGAACGACCATGACTAACACGATCGTTGTCGGCGTCGAGGACTCCGAGCACTCCAAGGACGCGATCGCGTTCGCGCGCCGGCTGGCGCAGCATTCGACAGGCGACGTCCTCGTCCTCTGCGCCTTTGGTTCGGGTGCCGCACTCCAGAGCGACGCCGAGCTGACCGCGCAGCGCATGGGTCGCCGGCTCGAGGACATCGACACCGCCCGCGTCCGCACCCGTGCCGTCGCGACGTCCTCGCTCACGCGCGCGCTCCACGACCTCGCAGACGCCGAATCGGCAGCGATCGTGATCATCGGCTCCTCGCATGTCGGTCAGCTCGGCCAGATGGTGCCGAACCGCACCGGCACGCGCCTGTTGCATGACGCGCCGTGCCCGGTCGCGGTGGCTCCAGACGGCTATCGCGCACGGCGCTCGGAGCCGATCCGCCGAATCGGCGTCGCCTTCGACGGCACGGCCGAATCCCGGGCGGCGGTCGGTGCCGCCCTCGCCGCTGTATGGGCCTTCGGTGCCGAGCTCGAGGTCATCACCGTCCTGTCGGCCCGGATCTTCGCGACGCCCACGATGATGGCTGGGCCCGGCTACATCAACGCCGAAACGGACTTCGGACGCGCGGCCCGTGAGGCTCGCTCGGCCCTCGATGCCCTAGCGGCCGGTCTCTCACCCGAGCTGGTGGTCGAGGGCACCATCCTCGATGGGCGCCCGGCCCACCAGCTCGCCTTACGCAGCAAGCGGCTGGACATCCTCGTCGTCGGCTCACAGGGGCACAGCCTGCTGCACGCTGCGCTCGCCGGTGGCGTCAGCGGGCGAGTCCTGCGCGACGCTCACTGCCCGGTGATCGCCGTCCCGCCGGGAGCTGAAGCGTCCCTCGGCGAGCTCCTTGGCGCGGTCGCCGCGCCTTGAGCCGCGGGGCGCACGCCGCGAATCGAGTCATCCGCCGCGGCCGTCGTTGAGCAGCCTGGCCATCATCACCAGAACGGCCGCCGTGACCGCGAAATCGACCGCCATCACGGGGATCAGAATCCACCAGCTGTCGATCGCCCCGACGACGATCGCCAGGGCGACCATCACGAGCATCGCGGCGGTGAACGCGGCGAGCAGTCCGATCCCACGGTCGCGCAGCGGGGTCGCGACGGGCGCAGCGTTCGGCGGGTTCGGCGCGAGGTCCGGGCGGGTCGGTCGAGCCGGAGTCGGGAGGGAGGGGCGTCGAGGGCGCGCACCAGCTGGCGCGGACGGCCGGCGCGTGCGCGCGGCCGGGCGAGGGTTCTCGAAACGGGGTGCCACGGTGACCTCCCTTTTCTACATTTTCACTATGTAAATTAGCAGGTCACCGTCGCGGGGTCGAGTCGCCGCCAGCGTCCGGAGCGCGTCCGGCAGCCTCGTCGGCCAGCGGTCCACGGAGTTCGATCACGCATCCCGCGAGGTACGGATCCTTGGGGAAGAAGCCTTTGAGCTTCGTCGGTGGGGAGATACGGTCGAGAAGCCCGCGGGTGAGCCCTCGATGCAGAGCGCAGACCACCGGCTGGTTCTCGCGCACGGCCTCGCGGTACGGGCAGTTGGCCAGCGTGTAGCACAGCGTGCCCTGACGGTCGACTTCGCGCGTGGGCCGGAACCCGAGGGCGGCGAGCGCATGGTGCATGCGCTCCTCCGGCGAGCCGGCCGCTTCGACGACTGCCAATTCGCGGCCAATCTCGCGTCCGGTCGATTCGATCTCCTTGACGCGGCTCTTGCCCGAGGGCACCGACCGCACCAGCCAGCGGCTCAGGTCCGCGTAGGCACTCGGCGGGTCGCCTCCGGGATGGGCATCGAGGCTGATCGACCAGATGTCGCGCGGGCGACCGCGCGGACGGCGCTCGCGCTCGCGGACCACCAGCCCGGCGTCGTGCAGGCGCTCCAGATGTGCACGCACGCCGTTCGGATGGAGCTCCAGCGCTTCTGCGAGCTCCTCGGTGCCGGCCGGCCGCCGGAGCTCGCCGAGGAGCCTGAACAGCCGGGCCCGGCTGGCTTGCGCGAGCACGTCCTCGGGCCTCGTTGCGGAATCCATGCTGCGCAGTTTCGCACAGCATCAGTGGGGAAATTATCCGCCGCCTGATACTTTCTCCACTTCGCCTGTGGAAATGACCGGATAAGGACTAACCGTGGCGTACGTGATCAACGAACCATGCATTGGGACCAAGGATGCGTCGTGCGTCGACGTGTGCCCGGTCGACTGCATCCATCCCACGCCGGACGAGCCCGGCTTCGACGAGGCCACGCAGCTGTACATCGACCCGGCCGAGTGCATCGACTGCGACGCCTGCGTGGAGGCCTGCCCGGTGGACGCGATCACGCCCGAGGACGCCGTCCCGCCCGAGTGGCAGGACTACATCGAGCGCAACGCCGCCTACTACCGCAGCTGATCGCGCAGGAGCTCGGCGACGACGACCGCGTTGTTGTGGACCCGGTCGCGGGCGGCGTAGAGGATCGTGACCGGGCCGTTCGCCGCCCGCTCGGCCAGATCGCCGAGAACGTCGCTGCCGGCCAGCTCGTCGCGATAGCGTGCGCCGAACTGCGAGAACTTCGCGGGATCGTGAGCGAACCACCGGCGCAGGTCATCGCTCGGCGCCAGATCGCGCGCCCAGTCGTCGAGCCGGGCGCGCTCGTGCGAGACGCCGCGCGGCCACACATGATCGATCAGCACGCGGTACCCGTCGTCAGCGGCGGACTCGTCGTAGATCCGCTTGATGCGGACGTCGCCCGTCATCTGCTCGGCTCCGGTCGCGGCGGTGAGTCAGCGGCGTCGTGCGTGGGGGGGTGGATCACCAGCGCCGGCTGCCGGGCGTGGTGGACGACGGCGTTGGAGACGCTGCCGAGCAGCAGCGAGCGGATGCCGGTGAGTCCGCGCGAACCCATGACGACGACTGACGCGTCGTTGCGCTCGGCGAGATCCACGATCGACTTCCAGACCGGCCCGGCGGCCTGGACGGCGACGGGCTCGGCCTGAATGCCTGCGGCGCGCGCGATCCGCGCGCCCTCATCGGCGAGGCGGCCGCCGCGCTCGGCGGCGGCTTGGTCAAGCTCGGCGAAGTCGAGACCGGCGATTACGTCCGACCACACCATGCCGCCGATGTGAGCGCTCGGTTGCCACACCGTCAGGACCACTGCCCGGCTGCCGCCGAACAGGGCTGCGGCACGCTCGATGGCGTACCTGGCGTTCTCTGATCCGTCGTAGCAGATGAGTACGGGGCCGGCTGAAGCGGTCATCAGGGCTCCTCGCGATCGAGTCGTAGGTCACCTCCAGTAGGCGCTGTCGGGAGCGGCGTTCTTACGTGCACGGCCGCGCGCCGGCGTAAGACGGCGCCGTCCGGCGGCGCTACCTGGATGCGGCTCGGACGAGCCGCATCCGCGACGGATCACCGGATGGAGTGAACGACGATGATCGACTTCTCGCTGACCGACGAGCAGATGGCGCTGCGTGAGCTCGCGCACGACTTCGCGAGCAACGAGATGCGGCCGGTCGCGTGGGACTACGACCGTGACGGCACCTGGCCGCAGGCGATCATCGAGAAGGCGTGGGAGGTCGGGTTGATGAACGCCCATATCCCGGAGGAGTACGGCGGGGCGGGCGCTTCGTCCGTTGACGGCGTCCTGATCGAGGAAGAGCTCGGATGGGGCTGCTCAGGGATCGGGACGTCGATCTCCTGTAACGGCCTCGCGACAGCGCCGCTGCTGCTCGGCGGCTCGGAGCAGCTCAAGAAGACCTACCTCGGAATGTCTCCCCACGCGAGTGGAGGAAACGTGGCGGCACTCGGCTGCAGTCCCGACCTCATGGTCGTCGCAACTGGCGGCACCCATGATCGTGGCCGGCACGACGCGCCACGAACGCTCGTCGACGGCACGCCGACCAGACCCTTTGCGATCGTCACGGAGACGCCGATGTCCGCATCAACCATCCACGTTGAACCGACTGCTACCGGGCGCTGGATCGTCCGGCACGACAACGAGCGCGAATCGCTGTCCGAACACGACAACGCCACCGATGCTCAACGCATCGCCTGCGATCTCGCTCACCGTCGAAGGGGCATCGGCCGTCCTCCTGCACGACCGCTACGCGCGCGTCCACCACGTGCCGATCGACTGTCCGGCCTCACCAAGACCGTGATCACGCGCGAGACGCTGCTGCCGCGTCGAGTCACACGCTCGCCCATGCCGGAGCGCTCGCCGTCGACGTGCCGGCATGGCATGCCGCTCGTCCCCGGGCGCTCTGCCCAAGGTTGCGGGCGTCGACGTGGGCTCGTGGCTCGGCCGATATGCACTGTGGACCTGATGGCTGTCGCGATGCCCGGAGGGCATGCTGGGTCGCATGGAGAAACGACCGGCCGCGCACGTCATTGCCGCAGAGCGGTCGGGAGTCCGTGCGCCGCGATCGGAGCATGCACCAAGCCCCGTGTCCGCCGGCCTTCAGGCGGGCCCCGCGGCCGCCCATCTCGCTGCTCGTAACCCTTACGCCGGCCGGCGCCACGACGAGCGACGTGCCGAGAGCGCCCGCACGTTCAATGCCGTCGTCTGCGTCGTCGCTGGAGTCCCTGCGGACGAGGCGGCGCGCTACCAGGCGGCAAGGCTCGCGTCCCCTGGAGGAAACGTCGAGCTGGTTTCCGCTGCTCAGGTGACACGAGACGGACAATACGTACTCGGCGACAGCTACGACCTACTCGCCGTCGGTCGCAGTGCCGCGGCGTTCGCGGCTGTGCAACACGCTCGCATCCCGATCTTGATCGCCCGAAGGTGTCCGCTGGGAACCGAGGTGACGGACACGATCGTCGTGCCCGTCGACGACTCGTCCGAGTCCAGCGGGGCGTTGGAAGTTGCCGCATTGCTAGCGGCCGCCCATGGCGGGACAGTCACGCTCTTGGCGGCGCCTCGATCCGATCCCGCGCTCCAGCGCGCCATCACTGCGAGCGTCGGCGTCGTTCTCGACGCCACCGGGGTGGCTCCGCACGTGATCGGCGAGCCGCGCCCGCCTGAAGTGGCCATCCCCTCCGCAGCCGCCGCCCTCAGCGCCTCGCTCGTCGTTCTGGACTCTGGCGACAACGCGATCGACAGGACGACGGCCGCGCTCATGGTCGGTGCGATCGGATGCTCTGTCCTGGTCGTTCCACGCTCCTGAGCCGAACACCAGCGGCAGTCGCGATGAGTCGCGACAACGAATGGCCCGGCCGGCTCGAACGAAACCTGACGACGAGTCGACACTGAACCATGACCGCGAAGACCACGGCCCGACCGATCTGGTGGCCTCAGCGATGATGGTCTGGACGATCGGGCACTCCACGCACACGCTCGATGCGTTCGTGGCTTTGCTCGACGCGCACGAGATCGCGCAGGTCGCCGACATCCGTCGCGTCCCGAGGTCTCGCCGGAGCCCGCACTTCGACGGCAACGCGTTGGCGCGAAGCCTGCCGGAACGCGCGCTCGACTACGTGCACCTGCCGCGCCTCGGCGGCTGGCGACACGCCGGCGCGGACGCTCCGAACGGCGGCTGGCAAAACCGGTCGTTCCGCGCCTACGCCGACTATGCGATGACGGAGGACTTCGCAGACGGTCTCGCGCACTTACGCGCGATCGCTGCGGCAGGCCGCTGCGTCGTGATGTGCTCGGAAGCGCTGTGGTGGCGTTGCCATCGCCGATTGGTCGCCGACCGGCTGGTCGTGGCCGGCGATACCGTGTGTCATATCGGTTCGAGCGGGCGCCTCTCAGCGCACCGATTGACGCCGTTCGCGATCGTCGAACCCGACCGCCAGATCAGTTACCCCGACAGCGCGCTTTCCTCAGTCGGAACGCAGTAGCGCCGCAAGGCCTTCGCGATCCTCGCGGCAGGCCGAGCAGCCTTCGAGATGCGCTCGCATACCCGGGACCAGCGTGTCGGCATCGCGGCCGGCGAGCTCGAGCTCGACGTAGCGGTCAAGCCGGTCGAAGCACTGGTCGCACGTCAACTCCCGGCCGTGCGGGCCGAGTAGCCGGAGCAGAAGCTGGGGGGGATCAGTGCGAACGGGGTCGCTCATGTCTCACTTCACCGTCCGGAGTCGAGGGCGAACCCGTCGTCTGCGAGCCGCGCCCTCAGCTTGCGGCGCGCGTCGTGCAGGGTCTTGTACAGCGCGCCGCGTGTCGTGTTCAGCCGCTCGGCCAAGACGTCGATCGGGACGTCATTGAGCGTGATGGCGACGAGAACGGCGCGCTGATGCGGAGTCAGCGCGTCGGCGATCGCGTCTCGCACCGCGCCGAGCAGCTCGGCGGTCTCCGCTTCGCCGTCGGGCTGCTGGCGACGGTCGGGAAGTTGCGCCCACCCGTCCGATTCGAGCGGCACCTCGCGTCCTTGCCACGCCCGCCGGCGTAGCTTCACGCCCGCCTCGAGCAGCGCGAACTTGTAGGCCCAGGTGGTGAAGCGGCTGTCGCCGCGGAACGTATGCAGCTTGCTCATGATCGCCATCAGGGCGTCGTCGGCCGCCTGCATCGCCAGGTCGTCGAACGCATCGGCGCGCCCGTCGCCCGTGGCCCGCCGGCGGCGCGCGAGCTCGAAGAACGAGGCGCGCAGGAGCAGCGCGTGCAGGCGCTCGATCGCGTCCTCTCGCTCGCGCCCGGTGCCTGAGAGCGCCTCGAGCCAGGCTCGCGACTCGGAGTCGGCGTCGCGTCGGTCGACAGGCAGCGACGTCTTGGGCGTCGCGTCCCTCGCCGCGGCGTAGGGCCCAGCCACGCGGGCAGCACCCGGTGTGGCGACTGGGCTCAGCACGGCTTGCCACGGTCGTCGAGCGGCGCGAGGATCCGGGCGGCGAGCTCGGGTGGGCAGCCTCGATCGACGAGCTCGAGTATCGCGTGCAGGTCGGTCGCGCATTGCTCGGCGAGATCGCCGGCCAGGTCGGGAGCGAAACCGGCCGCCAGCAGACGTCCGCGGCGCCATTCCGCGACCGCATTGAAGGGCGCGGCTGGGTCGGGGGTCCTGTGGCGCCGGCTCATATTCGAGTTGGCGACCGCCGACGGACGCGTCTTACGTTCGATGTGCAATCGAACGCCGGTCGTCCGACAGGCGTGCGCGCAGCTTGCCTCGGGCGTCGTGGAGGTGCGCGTAGAGCGCGGCGCGCGTCATGCCCCGCCGTTCGGCGAGCACGTCGATCGGGACGTCGTTGAGTGCGATCGCGACGAGCACGGCGCGTTGATACGGAGCCAGCAGCTCGACGGCGATCTCGTGAACGTCCTGGATCGGCTGGGGAGTGTCGGTCGTCTCGAGCAGCCTGCTCCATCCGTCGGCCTCGGATGGCAGCGCGCGTCCCTGCCACCGGCGTCTGCGGAGTCTCGCGGCGGTCTCGACGACGGCGAACTTGGATCCCCAGGTCGTGAAGCGGCTGTCTCCGCGATACGTGTGCAGCGACGCCATGACCGCGCCCAGCGTGTCGTCGGCGACCTGTCGGGCGAGCGCGTCGCCGTCGGGCTCGCGCCGTCGTGCGACCTCGAAGCGGGCGGCGCGCAGCAGCAGCGCGTGCAGCCGCTCGAGCGCGTCCTCGCGCTCGGCTCCCGAGGCCAAGAGCGCCCGCAGCCACTCGCGGGACTCGACGTCGGGGTCACATGTGGTCTCGGCGAGAGCGCGGTTCGCGGGCTGAGACATGCACCGATCGTCGCCGTCCGGTGCTGTGGCGCCAATGGGTGCGAGCGTGCATCTTGGTGCTGCGCGAGCTACTTCGATCCGGGTCGGTGGCGGTGCATGCGCATGTGGATCGGCGGCCGGTCTTCACCGCCGCTGTCGAGGAACTCGCGGGCGTCGCCGGCGGCGCGGGTGATCAACTCGTCGGCGTGGGCGAAGTCGATCGGGAGGACGCTCAGCGGGCATGGGGGAGGCAGGACGATCAGCTGAGCGTCGCCGCGGTGGCGTTCGATGTCGTCGATCAGGCGGCGTTGCGTGAGCAGGCTGATCGCGTGCAGCGCCGTCGCGAGCGCCGCGCGCGGCGGCTCATCGAGTGCACAGGCGTGCCCGGTGGGCAGCACGTAGATGCGCTGCGCCCCGAGCGCGACGGCGTGTGAGATCGGCGTGTTGTTGGCCACGCCGCCGTCGACCAGCGAGCGATCTCCCCACCGCACCGGGGCGAGGATGGCCGGCAGGGCGGCGCTGGCCAGGACGGCCTCGGTCAGGGGGCCGCTCGAGAGCCGCAGCTCCTCGCCGCTGATCACGTCAACCGCGACGATGTGCATCGGGATCGGCAGCTCCTCGAGGCGATCCTGCTCGACGTGGCGCGCGATCAGCCGCCGAAGACCCGACTCGGGTACGAGGTGGTCGCGGGTCCCGAGGAAGCCGAGCAGCCCGGTGAGAGGGTTCAGCGGAAATGCGTCCCCCCGCCGCAGTCCACGCCAGATGTTCCCCAGGGCGTCCGCGGTCGCGACGGTCTGCGGCCGCGAAGCGATGTACGCGCCGTTGAGCGCGCCCGCCGAGGTGCCGACGATCAGGTCCGGGGCGATGCCGCGCTCGTAGAGCGCCCGGAGCATTCCAACCTGGATGGCGCCCAGGCTGGCTCCGCCCGAGAGCACGAACGCCACCGATGGTTGTTCGTCGGAGCTCATCGTCCGGTGAGCGTCAGCGACGGTCGCGGCCTTACCGCAGCCGGTGTCGGTAAGAGATCGCGTGTCGCCGGCGCTGATGTCGTATGACCCCGTCCGACACCCACCTCGCCCTGGCCGAGCCACCGGGAAGCGGCCAGTTGCACCGCGAGATCGACCACGCCGCCGCGCGACGTGCCGCGAGCGACCTTCTTCATGCGCTCGGCGCCGACCTCGACGCCGACGGTCTGCAGGACACGCCGCGGCGAATGGCTGACGCCTACGCCGAGCTGCTGACCCCTCGGCCGTTCTCACCGACGACGTTCCCCAACGACGACGGGTACGACCAGCTGATCGTCGCGGGCGCGATCCCGTTTCACTCGCTGTGCATGCACCATCTGCTCCCGTTCCACGGCGTGGCGCATGTCGGCTACCTGCCCGACGAGCGGATCATCGGCTTGAGCAAGCTCGGACGGGTCGTCGAGCTGTTCGCTCGCGATCTTCAGATCCAGGAACGCCTGACGACCCAGATCGCGGACTGGCTGCAGCGTACGCTCGCGCCGCGCGGTGTCGGGGTCGTATTGGAGGCGGAGCACATGTGCATGTCGCTGCGCGGCGTGCAGAAGCTCGGCGCCCGAACCGTGACGTCGGCGCTCCACGGCCTGGTGCGGGACGACGCGCGCACCCGCCAGGAATTCATGGCCCTGGCCACGAGGACCAGCGCATGACCAGTGACCGTACGTTCGTGATCGTCGGGGCCGGCCTGGCCGGCGGCAAAGCCGCCGAGACGCTGCGCGTGGAGGGTTTCGACGAGAGAGTGGTGCTCATCGGCGACGAGCAGCAGCGCCCGTACGAGCGACCGCCGCTCTCCAAGGACTACCTGCGCGGAGAGCTCGAGCGCGACAAGCTCTACGTCCACTCCGAGCGGTTCTACGCCGAGCACGACATCGAGCTCCGACGCGGTCGCACGGCAGTGAACCTGCGACGCCTCGATCAACGAGCTGGTGCTCGATGACGGCGAGCGGCTCCGCTACGACCGGCTCCTGCTCGCGACGGGGGCCGAGCCGCGGAGGCTGTCGATCCCGGGCGCCGACCTCGAGAGTGTGTTCTACCTGCGCAGCGTCGAGGATTCCGACGCGCTCCGCGCACGCCTGGAGCGCGGCGGCGCCGTCGTCGTGATCGGGGCGGGCTGGATCGGCACCGAGGTGGCCGCGTCCGCGCGTCAGCGCGGACTCGACGTCACCGTCATCAACCCCCACACGGTTCCGCTCGAGTCGGTGCTCGGAGTCGAAGTCGGCGGCGTGTACCGCGACATCCACACCGATCATGGCGTGCGGATGCTGCCCGGCACGAGCGTGGTCGCCTTCGAAGGCGAGCGCGTTGTCGAGCGCGTACGGACCGCTGACGGGCGTGCGCTCGAGTGCGACGTCGCGGTCGTCGCGATCGGGGTACAGCCCCGCGTTCGAGTCGCGGCCGACGCCGGGCTGATGGTCGACAACGGGATCCGAGTCGACGAGCGCCTGCACTCCGCCGCGCCCGGTGTGTTCGCCGCCGGCGACGTCGCCAACGCCCACCACCGCTTCTACGGCGAGCCGATCCGTGTCGAGCACTGGGCGAACGCGCTGCATCAGGGGCCGGTGGCCGCCCGGAACATGCTCGGTGGCTCGGAGGCCTACGACCGGTTGCCGTACTTCTTCTCCGATCAATACGACACCGGCATGGAGTACGCCGGCCTCGCCCGCAGCTGGGATCGCGTCGTGTTCCGCGGCGATCCCGCCACCCGCGAGTTCATCGCGTTCTGGATGGCCCGCGATCGCGTCGTGGCCGGCATGAACTTCAACGTCTGGGACGTCACCGACGACATCCAGCGGCTCATCCGCCGGCGCGTCGCGGTCGACGACCGGCGGCTGGCCGATCCGGAGCTCCCGCTCGCGGCGCTTCTCCCCGAGCACGCACGGGGGGCAGCATGAATCGGCTCCGGGCGCTGCACGACGCCGGCGTCTCGATCTGGCTCGACACGCTCTCGCGCGATCTGCTCCAGAGCGGCGAGTTCGCGCGGCTGATCGCCGACTGCGCGGTGACCGGCGCGACGTCGAACCCCACGATCTTCGACGCGGCCATCACCGGTTCCGACCGCTATGAAGACCAGCTCCGCGCTGCCGTCGCCTCGGGCGTCCGCGAGCCGCGAGAGCTGTTCTTCGCGCTCGCGCTCGACGACGTCGGCCGCGCCGCCGACCTCCTGCTCGGCGTCTTCGAGGCCAGCGACGGGCGCGACGGCTTCGTGTCCTTCGAGTGCACGCCCGACCTCGCCGACAACCCCGGGGGCACGATCGAGCAGGCGCTCGATCTTTGGAGCCGCCTCGCCCGGCCCAACGTGATGATCAAGGTCCCGGCCACCGCCGCCGGGATCCCGGCGATCGAAGAGCTCACCGCGCGCGGCGTGAACGTCAACGTCACCCTGCTGTTCTCCGTCGCGCGCTACGAACAGGTCATCGACGCCTACCTCCGCGGACTCGAGCGACGCATCGGCCACCGGCGAACCGGTCGATTCCATCGCCTCGGCCGCCTCGTTCTTCGTGTCGCGCGTCGACGCCAAGGCCGACGCATTGCTGCCCGCCGGCTCGGAGCTGCGCGGGCGGGTGGCGATCGCCAACGCCGAGCGCGCCTACGGCCGCTACCGTGCCCGCTTCGCCGACGAGCGTTGGGCGGCGCTGCGCGCGGCCGGTGCGCATCCCCAGCGACCGCTGTGGGCCAGCACCGGTACCAAGGATCCGGCGTACTCCGACGTCCTTTACGTCGAGGGGCTCATTGCCCCCGACGTCATCAACACCATGCCCGCGGCCACACTGCGCGCTTTCGCCGACCATGGCGACGCGAGCCGTGCGCTCAGCGAGAGCACCAGCGCGGCCGAGGAGGTCCTCCGCGACGCCGAGGCCGCGGGCATCGATCTCGCGGCCATCACCGGCCAGCTCGAGCGCGAAGGCGTGGACTCGTTCTGCGCGTCCTACCACGATCTGCTTGCCGACATCGAACGCGAGCTCAGCGCAGCTGCGCCCGCGCCATCGCCGTGAGGCTCGAGTTCGCGCTCGCGGGTTCTCGATGGCGGCTACGGCGCGAGGCGCGTCAGGTGCCAGCGTGCGCCGTCGCGCTCGAGCCGGATGCGATCGTGCATCGCGTCGGGTGCCGCGGTCCAGTATCGATGACGTCCGGGCTGCCGCGCAACGCGCCTCATCCGCACACCCAACGGCGCGGGCAATCAACTGACCGCCCAGCACTCACAGTCGTTTGACGGGTGGTTCGCTCATACGCCCGGCCTCAAGGTCGTTTCGCCAGCCACGCCCCGAGACGCCAAAGGCCTGCTCAAGAGCGCCATCCGCGACGACGACCCGGTGCTGGTGATCGAGAACCTGGCGATCTACAAGGAGAAGGGTGAGGTCCCCGACGACCCCGAGTTCCTGACGCCCATCGGCGAGGCAGACGTGGCCCGCAACGGCTCGGATCTGACGATCGTCTCGCATTCCTTCGCCACGGTGCGCGCGCTGCATGTCGCGGAGCGGCTCGCCGCCGAGCACGGCGCGAACGTCGAGGTCATCGACCTGCGCTCGCTGCGCCCGCTGGACATGGAGACCGTGGTGGCCTCCGTCGCCAAGACCAACCGCGTGCTGTGCGTCGAGGAAGGGTGGCCGACGTACGGTGTCACCGCCGAGATCGCCGCGCGCGTGCAGCAGGCGTGCTTCGACGACCTCGACGCACCGGTCATGCGTGTCGGCATGGCCGAGACCCCGATGCCGTACGCCAAGAACCTCGAGAACGCCGCACTGCCCAGCGAGGACAAGATCCTCCAGGCGGCGCTCGCCACGCTCGATTGAGCGCTCGGGATAGGCCATGCGCGGTCGTATCGCCATCCGCAAGGATTCCGCGGATCGACCGGCTGCATATACAGCAAGGACCGCATGGCCACAGGGGCGCGGGTTGGCGATCCTGAACGCGTGTACCCCCGCAACCCCGCCCTGCCGCGTGTCGGCAGCTGGAGCCGGCGCTCGTGAGCCGCTCGACCACCCGCCGGTCCGGCGGCACGATCCGGGTTGCCGTGGTCGACGATCACGCAGCCATCCGGATCGGCCTCAAGTCCGCGATCGCCTCCCGTCCGGGGCTCGTGTGTGTAGGCGTTGCCGCCGACGGCGAGGAGATGGATCCGTTGCTCTACCGGACACGTCCGGATGCCGTCATCCTCGACTATCACCTGCCGCGCACCGACGGGCTGCTCCTCTGCCGACGGATCAAGGCCTCCGTACCGACCCCCGCGGTGCTGCTGTACTCGGCGTACGCCGATCCCTCCCTCGTCGTGCCCGCTTTGGTCGCCGGGGCCGACGGGATCGTGCACAAGGGGGCTCCGGCACGCGAGCTGTTTGAAGCGCTCCACGCCGTCGCGAACGGCGGAACGCACCTGCCGGCGCTGATCTCGGAACTACTCCAGGCCGCACGCGCCGCGCTCGATCCCGACGACCGGCCGATCCTCGACCTACTGACCAGCTCCGCGCCGCGCTGGGAGATTCCCGCCAGGCTCGGACTGCCCGCAGGGGCTTTCGATCAGCGCGTGGAGCGCATGCTTGCCCGGCTTCGTGTGCCCGTGCCGCGCCCGAGCGTCAGCGCGAGCGCGATGCGCTGAAGGTTGACGCTCGCGATCTCGCCGGCATGGATGCCGGCACCCATTGGAAGCGCCGCATCGCCAAGAGACCCTGGGAGCATGTCAACACTCGCCGTCATTCTCGTGCTCGTCGGCGCCGTGCTCATGGTCGCCGAAGCGCACGTGCCGACCCATGGCGTGCTCGGAACCGGTGCGGTGGCGGCGTTGACCGCCGGAGTCGTTCTCGCGCTCTCCGGCGCGGGTGCCGCCGGCGGCACCGTGATCGCGGCCGGCGTCACCGTCGCGCTCGCCGGAATCGCGCTCGCCTGGCTGCTGTTCGTGAAGTCGCTTGCGACGCGCCGCCAAGCGGTTCGCAGCGGTCCGCGCGCACTCGCGGGTCGCGTGGCGACGGTGCGCACCGTGCCGGCGCCGGTTGGTCAGGTGCAACTCGACGGCGCGCTCTGGCGCGCCCGAATGTGGGATCTCGAGGAGGAGGGCGTGCCGCTGGCCGAAGGCAGCGCCGTCGTCGTCGAGTCAATCGATGGTCTGACCCTTACTGTTCGTCCGGCCGAGGAATGGGAGGTGCTCTGAATGACCGCTGTTCTGATCGTTCTTGGAGTCCTGTTGGTGCTGGCGTTGTCACTCGCGGGGTCGTCGGTGCGCGTGCTGCGCGAATACGAGCGGGGCGTGGTGTTCCGTTTCGGTCGCTTGGTCGCTCAGAAGGGCCCGGGCCTGGTGTTCCTCATGCCGATCGCCGACCGCATGGTGAGAGTGACGCTGCGCACGATCACGCATACGATCCCGCCGCAGGACGTCATCACCCTTGACAACGTGCCGGCCCGCGTCGATGCCGTCGCCTACTTCCGAGTGGTCGACGCGGACGCGTCGGTCGTCGACATCGAGGACTATCTGCGGGCAACCTCCGAGATTGCGAAGACGACATTGCGCTCGGTGCTCGGCAAGGCCGAGCTCGACACGCTGCTCTCCGGGCGCGAGCGCCTCAACGAGGATTTGCAGCGCATCATCGACGAGCAGACCGAGCCGTGGGGCATCAAGGTCGTCACGGTCGAGATCAAGGACGTCGGGATTCCACAGGACATGCAGCGCGCGATGGCCCGCCAGGCCGAAGCCGAGCGCGATCGACGCGCGAAGGTCATCGATGCCGAGGCCGAGTTCCAGGCCGCGGCGCGGCTGGCCGAGGCGGCCGACGTGCTCTCGGACAACCCAGCGGCAATGCAGCTGCGCTACCTCCAGACGCTCGCGGACGTCGGCAAGGGCGAGGGCTCGACTGTGCTGCTGCCGCTGCCGCTAGACGTCATCGGCTCGGTCATGGGCCGAGCCGGGCATAACGGCCGCGACAACGGGAAAGGCGTCGTGCGGGTCGACTGACCCGCATGCCGCACCACTGACGGCCAGCGTGGGGGTACTCACCCGCCGAGGATGGACGCCCGGCCCCATCGAGGCTCGGCGTCCTGGACGTGACGATGAACACCTCGCCACTCGAGACAAAGGGGCAATATGCCGCCGACCGGCGTAGAGCGCATGGATACGGACGTCAAACGGGTTGGGCCCGAGGGCCATGGCGGCGTGATCGCGTGTGTCGGCGATGGTCCAGGCGCGCACCGCGCGGCGGAGGTCGCCGAATCGCTCGTGAGGACGGGCTCCCGGCTGTTACTCGCGACTGTCTTGCCGGACGGCCCTCGGCAGCTGGACACATTCGGGCATAGCCCCGAACTCGTGCACCGCGGCCGAGCATTGTTGGCCCGCGTCGCCTCTGGGCTCACGTCGCCGGCGGAGCTGCGCGTCATGTTCGGGGCGCCCGCCGCACGGCTGATCGCCCTCGTTCACCGCGAACCGCCCGAGTTCATCGTGATCTCCGCTCCGGAGCCGCCGGGAACGCCGATGCCGCTGCTCGGGAGCGTCTACCTCGCACTGGCCGGAAGCGGGCCTTGTCCGCTCGTGATCGTCCCTCGCGAACTTGGTGCGGACGTTGGCCCGATCGTGTGCGGCATCGACGGTTCCCGGGAGGCGCTGGCCGCCGCCCGTGTCGCAGTTGATCTCGCGAACCGGTTCGACGCGGACCTTCGCTTCGCGTACGTCGACGAGCCGGATCCTCCGGCCGAGCGCCTGGCCGAGATCGCGGCGAGCGAATCCGCGCGCTTCGTCGTCGTCGGCTCGCGCAGCGCGAGTCCCCAGTGCCTGATCGGTTCGGTCAGCGCGCGCCTCGCATCGATCACGACACGGCCGCTCGTGATCGTCCCGGCGTCTGCGCCGCGCGCAGCCACTCCACCACCACTCGCCCTCGCCGCGCGACGACGTCGCGCCGGTGCGGTGGTGTGGCCGCGGGGCGAGATCGACATCGCCACCGCTCCCGAGCTTGAGCGCGAGGCGTCACGCCTGCTCGAGGAGTCCGACGGACGGTTGGTGATCGAGTCTCCGATACGACGTTCATCGATGTCAGCGGCGTTCGCGTGCTCGAGCGGCTTGCGCAGCGCGCGAGCGAGCTCGGCGGCTCCCTGACGCTGGCGTCGATTCCGCCGCATGTCCGGCGTCTTTTCGATCTCGTGTCGCCCGCGCAGTGCGGCATCGACGCAGACCAGGAGCGATTCCGATCGCGACCCACCGCTGAACATGACCACGCTCTCGCTGAGATCCAGTCCTAGCCGCTCCGCGTCCGCACGACATATCGTTCCCGGCATGCGCGTGCTCGTCCAGTCGCTGCTTGGCGTCGTCGCTGCCGGTTGGACCCGGAGCCAGAGGAGACGAGCCGAGCGTAGGTGCCGGCCATACGGAACGGGGAGGACCGAGAGATGACACGACGGCATCCCGATTCCTTCGGCGCGCGCGGCACACTCGATGTCGGCGGGCGCGCGCTGGAGATCTTCCGCCTGGATGCCCTGCAGGAGCGCTTCGACGTGGCGCGGCTGCCGTTCTCGCTGAAGGTCCTGCTCGAGAACCTGCTGCGCAGCGAGGACGGTCAGGCGGTGACCGGCGAGGAGATCGAGGCGCTCGCCGCTTGGAATCCCGCCGAGCGCTCCACGATCGAGATCGCGTTCACGCCGAGCCGCGTCTTGATGCAGGACTTCACGGGCGTGCCCGCGATCGTCGACCTGGCCGCGATGCGCGACGCGATCGAGGAGCTCGGCGGCGACCCGCGGCAGATCAACCCGCTGGTGCCGGTCGAGCTGGTCATCGACCATTCGATCCAGGTCGACGTGTTCGGCGAGCGGCTGGCGTTCCAACGCAACGCGGAGCTGGAGTTCGAGCGCAACCGCGAGCGCTACGCGTTCCTGCGCTGGGGCCAGGAAGCGTTCGACAACTTCGCCGTGGTGCCTCCGAACACCGGTATCTGCCACCAGGTCAACCTCGAGTACCTCGCGCGCGTCGTGCACGCGCGCGACGGGCAGGCGTTTCCCGACACGCTGGTGGGAACCGACTCGCACACGACGATGATCAACGGGCTCGGCGTGCTCGGCTGGGGCGTCGGCGGCATCGAGGCCGAGGCGGCGATGCTCGGCCAGCCGGTCTCGATGCTGATCCCGGAGGTGGTCGGCTTCCGGCTGACCGGCGAGCTGCCCGAGGGCGCGACCGCCACCGACCTCGTCCTGACCGTCACGCAGATGCTGCGCCAGCGGCGCGTGGTCAGCAAGTTCGTCGAGTTCTACGGGCCCGGACTGGCGAATCTCCCGCTGGCCGACCGCGCGACGATCGGCAACATGGCGCCGGAGTACGGAGCGACGTGCGGCATCTTCCCGGTCGACGCAGAGACGCTGCGCTACCTGGAGTTCACCGGGCGCCCGGCCGAGCAGGTCGAGCTCGTCGAGGCCTACTGCCGCGAGCAGGGTCTCTTCCACGAGCCCGGCGCGGCCGAGCCGGCGTTTTCGGACACGCTCGAGCTCGACCTCTCGACGGTCGAGCCGAGCCTGGCCGGGCCGCGGCGCCCGCAGGACCGCGTCGCGCTCACCGACGCGGCAGCCGACTTCCGCGCCGAGCTGCAGAGCTTCGTCAGCGGCGAGGTCTACCAGGGCTGGGACAAGTCCTCGGCGCTGAGCTTCCCAGCCAGCGACCCGCCGTCGAGCAAGGCCGAGGGCGTGTCCCCGAAACCGATGCCGGCGCACCGTCCCGCAGGCCCGGCGATCGTGCGCGCGAACGCGGACGGCGAGGGCCTCGACCACGGCGCGGTGGTGATCGCCGCGATCACGAGCTGCACGAACACCTCGAACCCTTCGGTGATGCTCGGCGCCGGGCTGCTGGCGCGCAAGGCGGTCGAGGCCGGCCTGACGCGGCGGCCGTGGGTGAAGACGAGCCTCGCGCCCGGGTCGAAGGTCGTCACCGAGTACCTCGAGCGCGCGAGGCTGATCGAGCCGCTCGAGCAGCTCGGCTTCTCGCTGGTCGGCTACGGCTGCACGACGTGCATCGGCAACTCCGGCCCGCTGCCCGAGGAGATCTCGCGCGAGATCGCCGAGCGCGATCTCACCGTCTGCTCGGTCCTGTCGGGCAACCGCAACTTCGAGGGACGCATCCACCCCGAGGTCAAGATGAACTACCTCGCCAGCCCGCCGCTGTGCGTGGCCTACGCCCTGGCAGGGCGCATGGACCTCGACATCACGCGCGAGCCGCTGCAGGGCGACGTCCGCCTGGCCGACATCTGGCCGTCGCGGCGCGAGGTGAGCGACGTGATGGAGCAGGCGGTCGAGTCGGACATGTTCCGCCGCAGCTACGGCGAGGTGTTCGCCGGCGACGACAACTGGAACGGCCTGGAGGTGCCGGCCGGGGACCGCTACGCGTGGGATACGGAGTCGACATACGTCAAGCGCCCGCCGTATTTCGACGGCATGGCCGCCGAGCCGGAGAACGGCTTCGAGCAGATCACCGGCGCGCGCGCGATCGTGCTCCTGGGCGACAGCGTCACCACCGACCACATCTCGCCCGCCGGTGCGATCGCACGCGACTCGCCCGCCGGGCGCTACCTGGTCGAGCACGGCATCGAGCGGCGCGACTTCAACTCCTACGGCTCACGGCGCGGCAACCACGAAGTGATGATGCGCGGCACGTTTGCAAACGTTCGGCTGCGCAACCAGCTCGCGCCCGGCACCGAGGGCGGCGTGACGATCTGGGACGGCGAGCAGACGACGATCTACGAGGCCGCGATGACGGCGGCCGACCAGGGCGTGCCGCTGTGCGTACTCGCCGGCCAGGAGTATGGATCGGGCTCCTCGCGCGACTGGGCGGCCAAAGGGCCGAACCTGCTCGGCATCCGCTTCGTCCTTGCGCAGTCCTACGAGCGTATCCACCGCTCCAACCTCGTCGGCATGGGGGTGCTGCCGCTGCAGTTCCCCGACGGCGAGTCGGCCGCATCCCTCGGGCTATCGGGCGACGACACATTCGATCTCGCGCCGCTCGAGGACGGCGCCGCGACGCTGAAGGTCGCGACGTCGACCGGCGTCGAGTTCGACGCGCGCGTGCGCATCGACACGCCGAACGAGTGGCGGTACTTCCGTCACGGGGGGATCCTGCACTCCGTCCTGCGCTCGCTGCGAACGAGACGCTGACCGCGACGGCGCCGTCTGGGCGCTGGGGCGCCGCGATCCGCGCACATCCGCGATCTACGGAACAGCTCTCGGTGGCGCCCCGTCGTTTCGGAACGACGCGTCGGGCGGGCGTCGACAGGCTCACACGGTCTGGTCATCGCCGAACCAGGGGCGCCCGGCGGCCGCGAAATGCAGCCGAGCACCAATAGGCGAGCTCGACGCGGACGTACATCCTCGAAGCGTGCATGTTGTGCTGCTCGAGGATGGAGGATTCGACGAGTCTCGGATCGTGATCCGGAGCGTCCGTGTCACCGACCGCCTGACGGCTCGGCTTCGGTCCGCGGCACTGGATCTCGCGCTCGCGGCCGGCCAGTCCCCTGACTCCAGTACGGTCCTCGCCCTTCGAGCGCGCGTCCTGTTGAGCCATCGCGCTCGACGGCGTACGGCCCGCTCGCTCCGTCGATTTCCCCGTTACGTCGATCCCGCGGGCATCAGCCCGTTCACCTTGCAGGGGGAGCGGCTACAGACCGCAGCGTCTGCGACGGAGCGGTTGGCCGAGCGAATCGAGGGACAGGAGCCGGTCGATGTCCGCGGCGTTGCCCTCGCGCGTGTGTTACTGGCGCACGGCGCCGGAGCCCTCGATCGCCGTGCGCGAGCCGATGCCCTGCTGAGCGCTGTGAGCGAGGCGTTTGCGGCGCTGACGCCCGCATAGTGGTCGGTCAAGGAAAGCATGGGGACGTCGTGCAGGCCGTCGCCGCACTCCCGGCCGAGCGGGTGCGGGTGGCGGTGGCTCCCGCACCGTGACGGGATGGTGCGTTGCTTTTCGGTGGAGATCGCGTGTGGGCGACGGCGCTGGCGGAGGTCACTGGTATTGCGCGCGAGGATTTCTCGGTTGGTGTGCAGGTCGCTCGCCACGAGCGCGGCTGAACGCGCGACACGCCTCGATCGGGTCAAGGCCCGACGCCGGGAGCCGCACCGCGCGAGGGGCAGCACAATTGGGTCGGCCCGGAATGGCGCCAACAACGCGCGAATAGGTGTCACACGGGATCACGATGCGGTCTCGGACCCATTGGAGGGACGCGTCACCGTTTCGACCATGCGCGGATGACTCGAAACGGAATGGCGACGGCGGACATAACGGTGGTCGGAGGCGGGGTCGTCGGTGTGTGCGTCGCCTGGGAGCTCGCACGCCGCGGCGCTTCGGTTGTCGTACTCGAGCGCGGTCCGGAGCTCGCCTGGGGATGCTCGGCGGGCAATGCCGGCATCGTCGGCTCGAGCCACGTGCTGCCGTTGGCGGATCCCGCCGCGGTGCGCGACGGCATTCGTTGGATGTTGCGCCCCGACAGCCCGTTCTTCGTGCGCCCGCGGCCACGGGTGTTGCCGTGGCTGATGCGTTTCGCTGCCGCCGCGAGTCCGCCGCGCGTCAGGCGCCATCGAGAGGTGCTCCACGAGCTGGCTGCGCACAGTGCCGTGCTGCACGCCGAGCTGGCCGAAGAGGGTCTGGACACGGGATACCGCCGATCCGGGCTGCTGAACCTCTACCGGAGCGAGCGCGCGTTCTCGCAGGCGCGTGCGGCGCTCCCAAGCCCCGGCACCGGTGGCCCGTACGTGGTCGACGAGCTGCCAGGCGGGCTCGCGTCATCCGAGATCGCCGGGGCGGTCCTCGATCCGGCCGAGGCGCATTGCGACCCGCGCCGGTTCGTGGATGCCCTCGGCGAGCTCGCCGCGGAGGAGGGCGTCGACATCCGTACCGGCGTCGAGGTGCTCGGCGTGCGCCGCCGCGGCGCGCGGATCGATGCGCTGTGGACGACGGCGGGAGACCTGCCGGCGAATGAGGTGGTGGTGGCCGCGGGCGTCTGGAGCGCCGACCTCGCTCGCCACCTCGGCGTCCGGCTCCCGGTCGAGGGCGCCAAGGGCTATCACGTCGACGTCGAGGCGCGGGCCGGCGATCCGGAGCTCCCGGTCTGGTTGCACGAAAGCCGGGTCGTGATCACGCCACTTGACGGCCGCCTTCGCCTGGCCGGCACACTCGAGCTGACGGGGACCGACGACCGGGTCGACGCCCGCCGCGTGGATGCCATCCTCACCGCCGCCCGCCGAGCGATGCCGCGCTTCGGGGCGCGCGGCACGCTCGACGTATGGCGCGGTCTACGGCCGTGCACCCCGGACGGCCTGCCGCTCATCGGACGCGTTCGCGGCATCGAGAACGCGGTGCTGGCGACCGGACACGGCATGTGGGGCCTTCAGCTGGCGCCAGTGACCGGCCGCCTCGTCGCCGCCATGGTTGCCGACGAGCGTCCCGATCTCGACGTGTACCCGCTCCGCCGCGATCGCTTCCGGTTGTGGCCCGCTCGCAACGGGGAGCGCTCGCTCGACACGTTACGCGACGTCGAGGTCGCCGCCTGAGCGCCCGGTCGGCGCACACCGCTCCACGGGGTAACCGGTGTCAAGGCGGCGCCGCTGCGCGGGCTCCGTGTCGCGACTCAACGCAGCAGCATTGGCCAGCGCGAGCGCCGAGCTGGATCTGCTCGTTGGCGGCACGCGAGGCTACGGCTCGTCAGAGCTGTGCTGTGTGGCAATTTGTCCCGCGCTGTTGTTCACTAAGCGCACCGCCCCGTTCCGGTCGTGCCTGACCGCTGCAGCACGTGAGCGCGACCAGGCGGTTCGCTCGTCCGCTGCACACAGGGACCCATGGCCGCGAGCAGTGCAGAATGCGGCGTGCGCCGCCAAGGGCTTCTCCCTCGCGGCTGCGGAAGGCGGCGGGCATGAAGCCCGACTCGCGCTGATCAACCGCCCCACCGCCGCCCGAGGATGCATTGTCGGTGCCAGCCGCAGGTCTGAGCCCTCGCCGAACAGGCGCTCCTGACAGCCTCGAAATGCAGCCGAGCACCGATAGCCGAGTGCGACGCCGAGGTGCACCATCAAGACGTGGATGTTGTACTGCTCGAGAGTGAAGGGTCGGACGAGTCTCGAATCGTGATCCGGCGCGTTCGCGCTACGGACCGCCTAACGGCTCGGCTGCGATCCTCCGCCCTGGATCGCCGCCTCGCGGCCGGCCAGTCCCCCGACTCCAGCACCGCTCTCGCCCTTCGTGCCCGCGTGCTGCTGAGCCAACGCGCGCGCAGGCAGACCGCCCGCTCGCTACGTCTATTTCCGCGCTATGTCGCTCCAGCTTCCGCGGGCATCAGCCAGACCGCCGAGGGGCGGGAGCAGCTAGCGACCACCGTGTCTGCTGTCGAATGGTTGGCCGAGCTAATTGAGGGGGAGGCACCGGTCGATGTGCGCGGCATTGCGCTCGCGCGTGTGCTGCTGGCCACCGACGGGCGAACCCCCTACCGCAGTCCGCCAACCGACGCCGTGTTAAGCGCCGTGGGGGAGGCTGTTGCCGCGTTGACGCCCGCATAGGGTTCTCGGCAGCGGCCCGCGTCGGCGGGTCGCGCACGCTCGTTCGCCGATACTCTCGGCTGCCGTTATGCGGTCGTAGGCGGCTCGGGCCCGCTGTCACGGCCACGAGCGGTCACGCGACGCGGCCTGGACGCGAACCCCGAGTCGGGGTCTCACGTAGCTTTGAAGCCGCCCACATCGGACGGAGCCCACGCATCGGCTCGAGACCGCTGTCTGCGGAAGAAGGTTCGGCGATTCGCATGCGATGGAGGGTTCGCTCGCTGGGGCATGACCCGGTAGCTGCCGCGATCCCGGCCGAGAGATGCTGCTCATCGCCGGTGGCGGAGGGTCTGGTCCAGTGACCATTGCTACGTGCTGCTGCGGTAGCGCACGTGAGCGCGAGGCGGATACCGCCGCTGGCGCCGGGACGGAACGTTTGATCGCGCCAAGCGAGCGACCTCACACGCGGGGATCAACGATGAACTCCTGCGCGTCGGCGCCCCCCGACCGTCTTACCCGGGCCTCGGCGCTCGTTGTCTCGCCCGGGAGGTTACGTCGCCGCTGGCAACCGCCGTGGGATGACGAGCGCGGGCCGGGCGGCGTGATGCACGACCTCGCCTGAGACGCTTCCCAGCGCCTTGGCGCGCGACTCGCCAGTCCCGCCGGAGCCCATCACGATCGTTGCCGCGCCATGGCGATCGGCGATCTCCAGGATCGTCGCCCAGACGGGGCCGTTGGCCTCGACGGCGGTCGGCTCGGCGCTCAGGCCGGCCCTCTCGGCGATCTGGGCGCCCACCTTGGCGAGGTGGGAACCCGCCTCGGCGGCCTCATGCGCCTCGATGGACGTCTGCGTGCTCGCGCGTCCGCTCGACCACGGGAGAGCGCCGTGACTGGGCCGCTGCCACACGGTCACCACGAGCGCATGCCGGCCGGCGAACAGTGAGCCCGCGCGCTCGATCGCGTACGCGGCGTGATCGGATCCGTCGTAGCACAGCAGAAGCGGGCCGTCAGCGGTCAACGTGTGACCGCGGCGGTCCACCGCGTAGGTCGTCACGGGCAGGCCAAATCGCTCCTCGACGTGCTCGGTCAGCCTGCGCTCCTGCCAGTTGGAGTGCTCTGCGCTGCGCAGCGCGATCAGAACATGGTTCGGATGGAACTCCGCAATGGCGTCCTCGACGACCAGCGCAACGCTGCCGCGGCCGGCCAGTCCGCTGGCGTGGGCGCCGATTGAACGCATGTGCTCCAGCACGGTGTCGAGGCGTTCGTCGGCGCGATGCCGAAACCGGTCGACATCATCGGCAAGCCATGCGAGCCGACCCGGCAGCGCTGGCGTGATCACGTACACCTCGGCCGCCGCATCGATCACGGCACGCACTGCGGGCGGCAACTCATCCACGTCGGCGACGGTCGCGTCGGCGACGAATAGCAGCCGCTCAATTGAGTGTCGGCTATCGCCGGCAGAGGAACGAAGGACTGGAGGCTCGGGCTTACTCACGGTGACTCCTTCCGGGCGGCAGTGCTCAGCGGCGTCCGAATCGCAGTGGCGGGTCGTAGATCGAAGCGAGGCGAGCGAGGGTGAGGGCCGCGAGCATGAGCCCGAGGTCGCGCAGCGCGATGTCGTAAAAGCCCGACGCGGTCAGCAGGTTGATCACGATCCCGGCCAGCCAGCCCGCGACGATGTAGGCGCCGTAGCGGGGCTTGAGCGCGACGGCGACGCCGGCGAGGATCTCGATCGCGCCCACGACGTACATGAAGTCCTGGCCGGAGCCGGGCGCGATGTCGTTGATCCACGGAGCGAGGTAGAGCGGCCAGTCGACCATGACGTTGAAGAACTTGTCGAGCCCGAACGCGATCGGCGCCACGGTGAACGCGACTCGCAACAGCGCGAACGCCTGATAGCGGGCGTCCTGCCAATCGGCGTCGACGCCGGAGCCGATCCCGCCGTTGCTCGATCGCGCGCGGTGCCGCTGGGATGTCGTCGGGGGCTGACTTTCGGTGGCAGCCATAGGGAGCTCCTTGATGTCGGTGCGCCCGCCGCTTGAAGCGGAAGGCTTCACCTCGTCAGCGTCCGGCGAAGGGACGTCCTTACTTGCTCTCGGTCCCGGGGTCCTAGTATTTACACAACTCTGCTGTAGAAATACACGTTGCCCGCCGGGCTCGACCGACGGACAGCGAAAGGAGCCTGACTCGATGGAGCACGCCATTTATCCCGCCGCGACCAGGGAGCTCGCGCAGCGCCGCAGGGAGCTCGCGCCTGCGATGCATGATGCGTTTCAGGCATTCAGCCGGCAGGTGTTCGCCGGCGGCGCACTGGATGAGAAGACCAAGCAGTTGATCGCCGTCGCCGTCGCGCACGTCACCCAGTGCCCGTATTGCATCCGAGGTCACACCAAGGCCGCCCTGCGCAAGGGTGCGACTGAGGCCGAGTTGATGGAGGCGATCTGGGTCGCGGCGGAGATGCGCGCCGGCGGCGCCTACGCTCACTCGGCGCTCGCGCTCGATACTGCCGACAACATCGGCTCGCGAATCACCTGATCGGGACATCCCGCGAGACGACGCGGGGCGCGTTCACCGCCCGCGAGGTTGTCGCGCGGACGCTCGGTATCGGCCATCGTCGGGCGAGTACCCGCTGGCGGCATAGGCGCGCGACGCCGGCGTATCGAGCGCCGTCAGCGACGTGCAGCCCGCGTTGCGTGAGTCGCTGTGCGCGCGTAACGCCGCGACGAGCGATTCGCACGCCCGAGTGATCGGAGAGCGGAATCCCCGCGGCCATCGGTCTGCCTCACCGATGAGCCGACGAACGGCGACATATGCGGCGATGACCCCATGGGGACAGCGTCCCGCGAGTGTGAGCCTCAGCGCGGCACGGCGAAACCGCGCCGATCGCGTCAAGCGACGAGGGAGCACCAGCGATGTCCGCCTCCGCGCGGGAGACCAGCCGCCCCGTATCGCCGTTCACCCCGGCGAGCAACCGGCGCCCGACCGCGCCCCGCGCCCGGCGCCTGGACCGGGAGTCGCAAGCCTGGGTCGAGGCGCTGCACTCGATCGGGCTGCGTCGTGAGGACGCCATTCGTCGGCTCCACGCGCTGCTTTACCGGGAAGCTCGCTTCGAGGTGCGGCGCCGAACGGCGCTGCTCAGCCATCCGTCCGGCCGCGATCTGGACGATCTGGCCGTCCAAGCTGCCGATGACGCTGTGGTCGCGATCTTGGGCAAGCTCCATCACTTCCGCGGTGACAGCCTGTTCACGACGTGGGCACGTCGCTTCGCGCAGCGCGAGGCGCCGGCCAAGATCCGCCGACGAGTGGGGCGCGGCCGCGACGTCCCCATGGACCTTGAGTTCGAGCTTCGAATCTGGCCGGCGCACACCGAGTCCCCACATGAGCGTTGCGTCACGAAGGAGTCGTTTCGCACGTTGACACGCCTGATCGCCGAGGAGCTGACGGGGCATCAGCGGGAGGTCTTGATCGCGCTGGCGATCCACGGTGAAGCGACCGACGATCTCGCGGGCCGCCTCGGCACGACCCCGGGGGCCCTCTACAAGACGCTCCATGACGCCCGGCGCAAACTCAAGACCGGGTTCGCCGACGCATGATGGTGGCGACGGTCGATTGAACGGACGTGGCCCGGCCCGGCAGAGCGCCGCCGGCGCGCTGACTGATATCGGTCCGGCGGCGACGGTGCGCGGCCTCGACGATCGCGAGCTCGAGGTGCTCCGTCAGGTCGGCGCGAGTTGGGAGCGGGCGCTTCGGGGCCGGCCGGGATTGCTGCGAGCGTTGCCGGTCGATCCCGGATTGCATCGGTTTCCGCGTGCGCCCCCGTCGGACGGCGGCGGTCGTTTCGCGACCGTCGACTTCGTGGCCGGCGGCGAGGGCGAGGTCGTGGCAACCTCCCACGCCGGGTCGCTTCCCTCACGCTCGGGCCACGCGGGTGCCCTCTGGCGGCGAGTGCTGTTCGGCCCGCCGCTGACCGAAAGCGCCGTGAGCCGCGAGCGGATGCCCAAGTCCGTCGCGTTGGCGGTCCTCTCCTCCGACGCGCTGTCGTCGGTCGCTTACGGTCCGGAGGCGATGCTGGCCGTCCTGGCGCTCGCCGGCAGCGGGGCGTTGGGCATTTCGCTCCCGATCGCGCTGGCGATCGCCGTGCTGATGGTTTCGGTCGGGGTCTCCTATCGACAACTCATTCGCGCCTACCCGAACGGCGGCGGCAGCTACGTCGCCGTTCACGAGAACCTCGGGGAGCTGCCCGCACTGCTCGCCGCCGCCGGCCTGTTGATCGACTACACGCTGACCGTCGCCGTGTCGATCTCCGCGGGGATCGCAGCGATCACCGCTGCCCTGCCCAACCTGCGCGGCGACGAGGTTCCATTGGGCCTGGCGGTGATCGCGCTCCTGCTGGCCGGGAACCTGCGCGGGGTGCGACAGGCCGGGACGATATTCGCCGCGCCGACATATGCGTTCGTCCTGGCAATGCTCGCGCTGATCGCCGTCGGACTGACGGATGCCTCCGCACGTGGCTTCGCGGCGCCGCAGGACGACGGTTTGGCGCCGCTGGAGGCCGTCACCGTCCTGCTGGTACTGCGGGCGTTCGCGTCGGGCGCGACGGCCATGACCGGGATCGAGGCGATCTCCAACGCCGTGCCCGCCTTCACGGCGCCATCGGCGCGCAACGCGCGGATCGTGCTGACCGTGATGGTGTGTCTGTTGCTCGTGATGTTCGCCGGACTGGTCGTGCTCATGCGGGTTGATGGCATCGTGCCGCGCGAAGGGCAGACGGCGCTGTCCCAGCTTGCGCATCATCACTTCGGCCCTGGATTGGCATACGCGTATGTGCAGGGCGCCACCGCGGTCGTGCTGCTGCTGGCCGCCAATACCGCGTTCAACGGCTTCCCGCGCCTGCTCTCGTTCATGGCCCGCAACGGGCACGCGCCGCGCCAGTTCCTGCGCCTCGGCGATCGCTTGGCGTTCAGCAACGGCACGATCGTGCTCGCTGCCGGCGCGGCGCTTCTGTTCGCCGTCTTCGCCGGGCGCACCGCCGCGTTGATCCCGCTCTACGCCGTCGGGGTATTCCTTGCGTTCACGTTCTCGCAGGCAGGCATGGTGGTGCATTGGTGGCGCCGCCGCGAGGCGCGCTGGCGCAGGGGCCTGGTGATCAACGTCATCGCGGCGTCGCTCTCGGCAGTCGTGTTCGTGATCGCGGCGGTGACGAAGCTCAGCCAGGGATCGTGGCTGGCGCTGCTGCTGATCGCGCTGGTGGTGGTGCTGTGCTGGCGTATTCGCGTCCACTACGACGCCGTCCATCGCGATCTCACCCTGCGCCCGCCCGGCGCGGCTTCGCCGCGCCACCCGGTCATGCCCGCGCGGAAGCCCGATCCGGCTTCGACCGGGGCAGCTCCGCGCGCTCCGGCGTCGGAGGAGGATGAGGAGAGCCCCGAAGAGGTCCGTCACATGGTGATCGTGCCGATCGTCCGGCTGGATCTGGCGAGCCTGCGAGCGCTCGCGTATGCCGCCTCGCTCGGTCAACCCGTCTTGGCCGTGCACTTGAGTCCCAGCGAGGACGAGGCGAAGCGATTTCGCTGCTACTGGGCGGCGTGGGGTGACCACCTGCCCCTGGAGGTTGTCGATTCGCCCTACCGCGCCCTCGTCGCGCCGCTCGTGCGCTACATCGATGCCTTGCGGTCCCAGCGGGCCGGGTTGACCGTCACCGTCGTCCTGCCGGAACTGATCGTCAAGCGCCTGTGGCACCGACCGTTGCACAACGGCAGCGCGCGACGGCTGCGGCGCGCCCTGCGCCGCCAGCGCGGCGTCGTGATCACCACCGTCGCGCACCACGTGGCGATCTGACCGCGACGAGCAGACGTTGGGATCGCGGATGCGACCGGTAAGACTCCGGCCGCGGGCGACGCTGGAGTCTCATGCAGCCCCCGAGATTCACGCACGTCGGGCCGAGCGATCATGAACGCTGACCTCGGCCGGCGGTTGGTCGCCGAGTTCGTCGGCACCGCTCTACTCGTCATCTTCGGCGCGGGCGCGCTGGTCGCGGCGCTCAAGATGGGACAAGGGGAGCTCGACTACGCGGGCCTCGGCATCGTCGCGATCTCGTTCGCGCTGGTGGTCGCGGTCGCGATTTACATGTTCGGCAGCACCTCGGGCGCACACATCAACCCGGCGGTCACGTTCTCGCTGGCGGTGGTCCGCCGGTTCCCGTGGGTCGAGGTCATCCCTTACGCGGTCGCGCAGCTCGCCGGCGCGCTGTTTGGGGCGATCCTCATCAACGCGATCTTCGGCTCCCAAACACCTGCCCTCAGCGTGTCTGGCGGTACGGTCGTCGGCGCGGGATTCACTCAGGTGCAGGCCGCGCTCGCAGAGGGGATCGGCACGTTCTTGCTGATGTCGACGATCATGGCGCTCGCCGTCGACCGGCGTGCTCCGGCAGGCTTCGCCGGCCTCGTGATCGGACTCGCCGTGGCCTGCGAGATCATGGTGATCGGGCCGATCAGCGGGGGCTCCGTGAACCCGGCCCGCACGTTCGGACCGTACCTCGCGACCAACATCTTCGGCGGCTCCGCCCCGTGGAACGAGCTCTGGATCTACTGGGTCGGCCCGCTGATCGGCGGGGCCTTCGCCGCGCTTGCCTATGACCTGATCGCCCGGCCGGATCGAGTCGAGGCGGACCTCGAGACCCAGCAGCCGCAGGGAACCGCAGGTCCCGTGGAAGGGCGCCGGTCCTGACATCGGAGCGTCGCGGCGCAACAGAACCTGGACTTACAACCGAAGGGAGACAACCCGATGGCCGGTAACAGGGCAATCGCGTATATCGAGCCTGGCAAGGTCGAGCTGCAGACGATCGACTACCCCAAGCTCGAGGTCCAGGACGGACCCGGCGTGCACCCGGACAACGTGGGTCGCAAGACCCCGCACGGCGCGATCCTGAAGATCGTCGCGACGAACATCTGCGGCTCCGACCAGCACATGGTCCGCGGCCGCACCACCGCCCCCGCCGGGCTGATCCTGGGCCATGAGATCACCGGTGAGGTGATCGAGACGGGCCCCGGCGTCGAGTTCATCAAGAAGGGCGACCTGGTCTCGGTCCCGTTCAACATCGCCTGCGGCCGCTGCCGCATGTGCAAGGAAGGCCACACGGGCGTCTGCCTGAACGTCAACCCGGCCGGCTACGGCTCGGCCTACGGCTACGTCGACATGGGCGGCTGGGTCGGTGGCCAGGCCGAGTACGTGATGGTTCCCTATGCCGACTGGAACCTGCTCAGGTTCCCGGACAAGGAGCAGGCGCTCGAGAAGATCCTCGACCTGACCATGCTCTCGGACATCTTCCCGACCGGCTACCACGGCTGCGTATCGGCGGGCGTGACGACCGGATCGACGGTCTACATCGCCGGTGCGGGCCCGGTCGGTCTCGCGGCCGCCCACGCGGCGCAGCTGCTCGGCGCGGCCGTGGTGATCGTCGGCGACATGAACGCTGACCGGCTGGTGCAGGCCCGGAGCTTCGGCTGCGAGACGGTCGACCTGACCGAGGACGCATCGCTCGGCGACCAGGTCGAGCAGATCGTCGGGGAGCCGATGGTCGACGCCGCGGTCGACGCGGTCGGCTTTGAGGCCAAGGGCCACGGCCATGATGGCCAGGAGGCGCCTGCCACGGTCCTCAACTCGGTCATGGAGGTCACTCGGCAGGCCGGCCAGCTCGGCATCGTCGGCCTTTACGTTACGGGCGATCCCGGCGCGGCCGACGCCGCCGCCCAGCAGGGCAGCCTGTCGATCCGGATCGGACTCGGCTGGGCGAAGTCGCATTCGTTCACGACCGGCCAGTGCCCGGTGATGCGCTACCACCGCCAGCTCATGAACGCGATCCTCAATGACCGCTGCCAGATCGCGAAGGCGGTCAACGCCACCGTGATCTCGCTCGACGAGGCGCCGCACGGCTACCAGGACTTCGACGGCGGCGTGGCCAAGAAGTTCGTCCTCGATCCGCACGGGATGCTTGCCGGCAAGCAGCGCGTCGGCGCCTAGCCCGGCGTTGGACGGACGGCCCGGAGGGCGGTCCCGTGCTTTTCTCCGGCGCTGCCCGGGTGAATGGCCCGTTCCAAGAGCGAGCGCGAGCCCGGGGCGAGATCGCCCCGGGCAAGGGCGCCTTTTCGTCTGCGCGCGACGCGTCCAACGGGCGCACTTGGAGACGCCGCTCGGTGGTCTTGGGTGGCCGGCCCCATTGGTGGCCAGTGGACCGGGACGCAAGCTGATGGCATGTCAACGAGAACCGAGTGGCACAACCCCCCTGCGATTCGCTCGGGCGTCCCCGAACGAGGCGATCGGCTCGCTCCGGATGCCCGGATGGCGTCGGCCGCGGTTGGGCGGCGGCGTCGTGCGAGACAGACGGCGAGGTCGGGAGTGCCCCCGAACGCGCTTGTGGATGCCGCGTGGCGCGCGGGTCGAGTCGGCCGACGGGCCAGTGTGCCGCCTCGGCCCGGAGGCTGAGGCGATGGCTCGATCGCGAACCTCGGTCGTATGCGGTGTCCACGACGCCGAGGGCTGTCGCAAAGCGGCCCGCGTGGCGGCCGGGTTGGCTGCCGCCCTCGATGCCCGGTTGGTTGTGGTTCACGTGGTGCCCGATGATCCGTCTCCATGGGCGCATGGCGATGCGCGCGAGCGCGGGCGCCAGCGCGACCGGGCTGTGCGAGGCGGTCATCGCCTGCTCGAGAACGCCTGCGTCGGCCTCGATGCCGTTCTCAGGGTGATGCTCGGCGATCCGGCCGACGGTTTTCATACGGTGTGTGTCGAGGAGGACGCCGAGATTCTGGTCGTGGCCTCGCACCGCCACGCTGCGCCGGCCGCTACGCGACTCGGTTCCGTCGCGGCGCGCGTGGCGAGCAGTGCGGTCTGCCCGGTCGTGATCGTGCCCCCCGGCGCGCGCGAACACGTCGCGCGTACCGAGCGCGGCGGCTCGATCGTCTGCGGCTTCGATGGCTCGTCCGGGTCCGAGCGCGCCCTGGGCGTTGCCGTCGGGCTCGCCGAGCGCGTGGGCCTCGAACCGCTGGCCATCTTCGTCGATCCGGCTGGCAGCCGGGACGACGCGGCCCCGAGCCCGGTGCGCGTCCTCGCAGGCGACCCCGTTCACGAGTTGCGTGAGCGCGCGACCCGCCCAGACACGTGGCTGCTGGCCGTTGGCTCCCGCGGCCGCGGAGCGGCCCAGGGCGGGCTGCTCGGGTCCGTCACGGAAGCGCTCGCGGCGGCAGCCCCCATTCCCGTGCTGGTCGTACCGCCCACGGCGCGCATCGGCGAACTCCTCGCAGCGCTTCCACTTGAGGCGCAGCGAAACGGTAGGCGGTCCTACGAGACGTAGCCGAGCGTGGCGGCGGGGCGCGCACTCGCGAACACGCGACGGTCGCCTCGAGCGAGGCTCCCCAGGATTCGACGTGGGCGCGCCTCGCCATCCGCTGTGTTGCAGGAGCGCCGCGAGCTCCGCTACCAGCGCAACAGCGCAGCGACCCCTGACGGCGTCGGCGGGGATGCTTGCTCGCGGCTCCTCGACGGCGTGATCTCGGCACTGTCTCCAGGCAGCGTTCGACGATCCGTTCGGTCAGGCGCCGACTCCGGCCGGATGCGCCCAGCCGCGGGAGGCGACTCGGTTTGCCGCAGCCGCCTCCCGAGCGGCTTGATCGGTGATGACCAGCGCCGGCTTCGGCGCAAATAGCGCTCGTCAGGACTCGCGCCGCACAAAGCGACTGCGCAGCTCGCACTCGGAGAAGCCGAGCTGGCGGAGCGTCAGCGCAGCACGGAACGCGTCACATGGGGTGCCGATCGACCGTGGAATGCAACCTCGAGCCGATGTGCCGGAACGGCAGCGGCCGCCAAGCTCATCGCAGAAGAAGGGCAGTGAGATGAACCATTCGATCGTGTGTGGAGTCGACGGCGCGGACGCGTCTGTCGCGGCCGCGCGCGTCGCTGCGGAGCTCACCCGCACGCTCGACCGCGGTGCGATTCCTTGCCGCCGCACATGGCCACGGACGGAACGCCGCACGGCGACACCAAACCAACCACGGAGGCTCTCGATGGCCGCGTTCTGTAAGACATATGCGCGCGACGACAGCGCTCGACACGCGGCGGAGGCGCTGCTGCGTGCTGGTGTGCTCGAACGAGA
Organism: uncultured Solirubrobacteraceae bacterium; assembly: GCA_963768375.1. Lineage (GTDB taxonomy): Bacteria > Actinomycetota > Thermoleophilia > Solirubrobacterales > Solirubrobacteraceae > Solirubrobacter. Next base: position 57,817 of record CAVYHO010000009.1, on the reverse strand, counting down.
CGTCACGTTGATGACCGGGTCGCGGCGCCGCGACGTCCGCCAGGAGCTCGTCGGCGGGTTCGCCGGCCCAATAGGCCCGGACGCCGACGTCGGGACCTTCGGGGGCGTCCCGCTCGTGCGCCGCCAAGGCGCCGGCAGCTTCGCCGGCGATCCCGACAGGCAGCGCCAAGGCTCCTTCGCCGATAGCGATCGCGTCGTGATCGCAACACACGCAGATCGGGCTCAGCGGTCGCGAGTGGTCGGGCATGCTGCAGTCCGAAGACTGCTGCGCGAGACCTCGCTCGCCGACGACGCCCAGCACGTGATCGACATGCTCGCGATGGGGCACACGGCCCTGGTCGTCGAAACCTCAGACATCCGGCGATCCGACGCTCGCGCGCAGCTCGAGAATCTCAGGCACGCGGCATGACGGGACGGCGCGGCGAAGTACGCGATGTTTCGAGATGCCTGGTTGAAGCTGCGCGGACCCACCAGTCAATCGGGGGCGTGGTGAACGGCACCAGCCCGGTCGTGACCATTCGGTACGCCACGCGCGACGACGCTGCGGAGCTCGCGCGGCTGGCCGAGTTCGACTCGAGCGGCCGGCCGCCGCGCGGGGTTGTGCTCGTTGCAGCCGGCGGAGCGGAGCTCTGGGCCGCCGTCTCGTTAGACGATCTCCACATCGTCGCCAGTCCGTTGCGCCCAACCGGCGAGGTCGTTTGGCGCCTGGTCGCGCACGCGCGGCAGCTACGGCGCACCAAACGGGGGCAGATCCAGCGGCTCCCACACGTGTGGCCGACCGTGCGCGATCCGCGGACGGCCTGCTGGGCTGACGACACCTGATGGGGCCGCGGACTCGCCGGAGTCCGACGCCCCGGGTGCGAGCCGGGAAATGATGCCTGCTTCCCACGCCCGCGCCGGCCGACGACGGTGTCCCCGTCGAACGGGACTGCAGTCTCGCCCCCATGGTTGTCGCGCACGCGGGCGATCACGCTGCGTCTCATGGACGATCCCCGCATCCGGCTCGCGCACGACTCGATCACGCTCCTCTCGGCGGCCGAGCGGCTCCAGCAGGGCGCCGGCGATCAAACGTGCACCACGCTCCTCCCGGCCGTCCTGGACTGCATCGAGCAATCGCTAGACGCTCTCAGTCGCGGCTGCCATGCCGCCGCGCATGCCCTCATCCCGCCCGGTGACCTCCACGAGAGCGTCTCCGGGCGCTACGCGCGAGCAGCGGCCGACTGGCCCGGGGCCCTCGATGGGGCCGGACCATCACACGAGAGGCAGGCCCAACTGCTGGCCTCGATCCACGACACCGCCGCAGCGCTGCGAACCGCAGCCGCGCGTTGCGCGCGGACGAGCGATCTCGTGGCCGCGACAATGGAAGCACCCGCAAGCATCGCCGAACTGGAACACCGAAGGTCGACGCCGAAAGCCGCTTGACCCCGACACCGCCGTGCGCGCGCCACGACCGTTCGTCCGACCGCACGGCCGCGCCGCGCGCACCGGACATGGGCAGCGCGCTCAGCGCCGCCGACAGCAGCCCGCTGCTCGAGCCCCAGCTTCCTGATGCGCAACTACGACCACGCCGCGCCGATCGCAACTCTGCTCACCCACGTCGCCTGCGGCGCGATCGTCGGCGGCTTCGCCTCGATCGCCGGCTGAGCTCGTGCGATGAAGTGACGGACCGCCGCGTCCGCCGGCGCCCGCGTGCGATGGCGCCGGCCAACGCGCCGAGTCCTCGGGGGCTCGCTCGAGGCGCTGAGAGCGCAGGAACGACGAGAGCTCGGCTACCAGCGCAACAACGCCGCGATCCCGCCGGCGTCGACGAAGATGGTTCTCGCGGCACCCTCGACCGGGGTTATCTCGGCACCCGTCTCCAGGCAGCGTTCGACGATCCGCTCGGTCAGGCGCGGCTCCGGCCGGATGCGCCCAGCCGCGGGAGGCGACTCAGACCCTGAGAACATGCGGCCGTCATCGCCGACTGCTCCGTCGAAGCGAACCTCAGGGTCGTAGATCAGGTGTGACACGCGCGCCTCGTTGAGGGCGGCCAGTACCTCGGAGAGACCGAGGGCGCCCCCGGCGCCGCTCAACGCCGCGTCTCGCACGCGCCGGGTGACTTGGGCTTCGCGCTCGCCGTGCTCGCGCGCGAGTCGCTCGCCGATCGTCTCGGCAAGCTTCGCCGAATCGCTCACATCCAGGCCTCGAGCGTCGCGGATCGCGCGCTCGCGCAGGCGTTCAGGCAGGGCGCCGACCAGCGGCGCGGTGAGCCGCTCGTCACCGCTGACCAAGGCCCGCTCCCAGTCCCGGGTGTCGGCCAGATGCGCGACCACGCGCGCCGCGTGTTCGAGGAAGCGCAGGCGGTGATCGCGCGTGCGCCGCTGCCGCTGCTCACGTGCCGGGGTCGTCGGCTGCGCACGGCCGACAGTCGCGGCGACGGGACCGGACCGCTGGCGTGCCGGGGGCTCGTCAGGGGTGACCTGCGTCACCCGCCGGAGTTCGCCCAGGCGCCAATCGAACACATCGACGGAATCCCGAGCCAGAACGAAGACACCCGCGGGGCGCCCCTCGTCGAGGAGCTCGAGCAGCGGATGGATGAAGGGGCTGTCGTCGAGCACCACACGGTTGGGCAGGCGGAGCTGGCTCGAGAAGCAGGTGACGGCGGGCGTGCTCAGAGCGGCGAAGAGTGCGCGTCCGCGACCGGGCGCCCCCGGATCGAGCAGCCGCGCGACCGCCGGCTCGAGCCGTGTGAGGGCGTCGTCGAGTGCACGCGCCTTCTCGCGGGTGCCGTCGAGGCTGATCCGGCGTCGCAGTTCGTTGAGCCGGTTGCCGACATCGATGCGGCAATCGCTTGCGCCGGATCCGGCGTCCACGTAGATCGAGAGCACACCGACCGGATCGGTGGATCTCAGGATTCCAAGCAGACCTTCGCTGTCGAGGTCTGCTGCGGTTAGTTCCCGTCCGAGCACTGCTGTCCTTTCGCCGGCTGTCGTCACCAGCCTGGTCCTTTCCGACAGGAGAACCCATACGGTCGCGCCGCCATTACCTCGCCGTGGCGTGCCCAGTCCTCCGCGGCGCGGAACCGACGCCGTGCGCAGACGCTCGACGACGTGGGTCTCTCCCTGGATGTCCGCGAGGTGGGTGATCGCACCACCGACCGCCGCGCGGGCGTCACGCGGCGATCAGTCCACCGCGGGAAGGCGGACCGGTCAGTCGGGCACGGTCCCGTTTCCCCCGTGGAGAGCGAGGTCGCGGCGCCGCCCTGGTGCGTCAAGTTCGGGATCTTCACGTCGCGCCAATGCCATCGGCGGCTGTGAACAATCCGTCGCCCTAGAAGCCGTCTGGTTGCTCGAGCGCAGCCGCCAACGCTGCCAAGTGCGCCGTGGGCATCGCTCGCTCGATCAGCGGGAACAGCTCGCGCTCCTCGAATCGCACGTGCGCCGAGATGAGACCGCCGAGGTCGTGAAGGTCCGCGACCGTCGATTCCGAGTCGGCGAGCACGGCGTGGACCCGGTGCCGGATGGCGACGTGGTCGCACAAGGCACGCGAGACCAGTGGATGATGGGGATCGCCGTGCCCGGCGTACGCCGGGAGCATGACCTCCTCTTCGAGTCGGAAGTGCATCCGACCGTGTGGCGACCAATAGACGGCCAGAGCGACGCGCGCGTCGTCGGCCGTCGACTCGGTGGCGCGGCGCAGCTTCAACGCGACAGCCAGCGCGTGATGATGATCACGTGAGAGCGATACCAGGGCTGCGTCACGTTTCATCGCGAGCACTCCCGATCTCGCATCACCGGGGCCCGAGCGCGCCGGCCAGGGCCGCGCCGATCACGACGGAGCTGGCTAGGAAGAGCAGCAGCACCACGTATCCGCGTATCCAGCGTCTCGCGGGGTATCGCGCGGTGATACTGACGTGGCGAAGCCCGATAGCGAAGAGAGCGAGCGCGCAGTAGAGCGTCGCGCTGCCCGCGAGGACCCCGCCTGGATGCTCGGTGAGGTCTGCCATCGCCACCGTCACGGTACCGGCGTTCCAGAGGGCCAGTTGCGCGCCCGTGGCGGTCGCCCGGAACTCGTGGGCTGTGGAGCGTCGGGCAATCGCGATCAGGCCGCGCCCGAGAAGAACCTGCGAGAGACCACCGACGAGGAGGAGATACGCGACGAGCCACCATCCGCGCGTGAAGGGCGCGCTCGCCTGCACGACACCCACGGTTGCGGCAACAACAACGAACGCGCAGGCGCAGATCGTGAATCCACGCCCAGTGGTTCGACCCTCGGACATGGGGGCCATGCCGCTCACGCGGCTGGCTCCCGGTGGGGCCCTGAAACCGACGCGTTCATCCGAGCCTCGAGCCATGCCGAATCCGGAGGGCGATCACAACCCCGAGCAACGGATGAAGCGGGGCATCTTGAGCCGGCTGGCAGAACTTCTCCGCGATGCGGGCGGGAATGCGCTGCGGGCGGCGCTACAGCACGGGCTCGCGGCTCGGCAGCGTCGCGCACGCTGGCTCGCGCGGACCCTCCGGCTTGATGCAACCTTCCCGCCGTCGGTTCGATCGCTGCGCGCCTCGCGCTACTTATTCGCCGCCTTGGGCAACGCTGCCGCGAATTCGTTCGACGACCACGGGGCATGCCGCACCCCGCGGGCCCGGTCTCCGGCCGTGCCGCACTCAACCCTCGAACGCCTGCCTAGGCTTCCGGAGGGACGTGGACCACCAGCACTGGCAAATGGCTTGCGTGGAGGACCTCGTGGCTCACGCTGCCGAGCAGGAACGAGCGCAGTTCTCCGCGCCCGCGCGAACCGACGACGAGCAGGTCGTGACGCCCCGCATTGGCCTCACCGGCGATCAGCCGGGCGGGGTCTCCTCGCTGCAGGATCTTGGTGACGGGAAGGTCGGCGGACACCCCGTCCACGGCGCGGTCGAGCATGGTCTGATACTCCCGCTTGAGCTCGTCGGCGAGCCGGTCGACGTTGACCGGCGTGTCGTAGCCGCTGAAGGCCCAGAACGTCGGCTCCGGAGCGACGGTCATTACCGTCAGCGTGCCGTTGTTCACTTGTGCCAGCTCGACGGCCTCGGTCAGTGCGCGTCGAGCGTGGCATGAGCCATCGAAAGCCACGAGAAGTCGTCGAAACATGAGGGTTCCCGTCTGCCTTCGCGGCGGTTCGATGATCCAGGCTGGGACTGAGTGACGTGCGCGGTGCGAGCTCAGGCGGTGACGAGTCCGCGGCGGATGGCGTAGCGGGTGAGCTGAACGCGATCGCGCATGCCGAGCTTTTCGAGGATGTTGGCGCGGTGTCGTTCGACGGTCTTCTTGGAGATGTGGAGCAGTTCGCCGATCTCGTCGTTGGTGTGGGCTTCGGCGACGAGCTTGAGGATCTCCTCCTCGCGCGGTGTCAGGAGCTCGCGGTAGGTGTCGCCGGTGCGGGCGCGTTCGAGGTAGTCGCGCATGAGCGCGCGGATGCCGGCGGGATAGATGAACGGCTGTCCGCGCATCGTGGCGCGGCAGGCTTCGACGAGGTCGCGGTCGACCGCGCTCTTGAGGACATAGCCGGAGGCACCGGCGCTGATCGCCTCGAAGAGGTACTGCTCGTTGTCGTGCATCGAGAGCATCAGCACGCGCATGTGCGGCTTGCGGTGGGTGATCTCGCGTGCGGCCTGCAACCCGGTCTTGCGCGCCATCGAGATGTCGAGGATCGCGAGATGGGCGTCGTGGAGCAACGCCTGCTTGACGGCCTCGTCGCCGTCACTGGCCTCGGCGATCACCTCGAGGTCGGGCTGGGCGTTGAGGACGATGCGCAGACCGCGTAGGACGATCGGGTGGTCGTCGGCGATCAGGATGCGTGTCTTGAGTGGGGTCATGTGGTGCTCGCGAAGTCGTGGGGGATGGTCAGTTGGACTTGGGTGCCGCCAGCGGGCGGGGAGGTGATGGTCAGGCCGGCGCCGATCAGCATCGCGCGCTCCCGCATGCCGCGGATGCCGTGCGCTGAGGGCAGCGATCCGGGCGCGAGGCCGCGGCCGTCGTCGGCGACGGTGAGCACCGTTGCGTCGTCCTGGTGTTCGAGGCACAGGCCGACGATGGTCGCGTCGGCATGGCGCGCGACGTTGGTCAAAGCTTCTTGGGCGACGCGGTAGACGACGAGCTCATGCTCGGGAGTGAGCGTGGGAGCGGGTTGCAGGCGCCGCTGGACCACGAACCGGGCCTGGTCGCCGAAGGCGGTGGCGAGCGCGGCCAGTGCACTCTGCAGGCCGAGATCCTCGAGCGCCTCGGGTCGGAGACGGCGCGCGATCCGGCGGACTTCTTCGGTGCCCAGGCGGGCGGTTTCGCGCAGCTCGTCGAGCTGTTCGCGCAGCTCGGTGGGGATCGTGGCCGCGAGGCCTTCGACCTGCAGCATCACGCCGGTCAGCGTCTGACCGACCTCGTCGTGAAGCTCGCGGGCGATCCGGCGGCGTTCGGCCTCTTGGAGCATCAACGCTCCGCGCGCGCTGTCGCGCCGCTCGAACTCCAGCCGCTCAAGCATCTCGTTGAACGTCCGAGCGAGCGCCGCGATGTCGGGATCGCCCTCAACCGCGGCCCTGCTGCCCGGCGCCAGCGGATCGTGTCGGCGCATCGTCTCGGCGAGCTCGTCGAGCGGGCGAAACGCCGGGCGCAGCAACACCAGGCTCACGCTCATCAGTCCGAGCAGGCCGGCACCCAGCACGATCAGCTCGCTCGCCGCGACCGGGACCGACACGCGAACCGGCGCGAACACCAACCCAGCGAACGCCAACCCCAAGACCACGGCATTGGTCACGAACACCCGCCAAAACAACGACAAGGACGACCACCGTCCGGGAACCCGCACACGCCGCAAATGGTCCTGCCCGGCTGGCGTCATGCGACGGCGGCGCTGTGGCCCAGCGCGGCGTGCAACGGCCCGCGGGGCATCGGCGTCACGTCGATGACGCGCACGCGCCGGCGGCGTCCGTTGGCCAGCGTGACGTTGACGTAGTCTCCCTGCCTAGCACCGAGAAGCGCTCGCCCGACAGGTGAGCCGAGCGTCACCTTCTCGCGCGCGTCCGCCGGATCCGGCCGCGCGATCAACTCATACACCGAGTTTCGACCGAGGCGGTCCGCCACCTTGACGATCGACCCGGGGCCGGCCGCGCCATTGACCGTGACGACGTCGTCCAAGGCGGACGCCAGCTCGATCAGCGCGGCGACCTGCGCGAGTCGAGCTGCACCAACCTCGCCGCGTTCGAGTGCCGACATCAGAGCTGACGGGCTCTCGCCGGCCGCTGCTTCCGAGCCGCCGCCGTCGATCGGGCGCATTCCGCGCGGAGTGGATGTCTGCCCTGTGGCCACGACACCACTGTGCCGTCTCAGGTGCGCGGCATCGATGCGGTCGCGACCGCATTTGCGTGTCTCGGTGGCCCCATCATGCGATTACACAGCCGCACTGGAAAAACGATCTGGCGTCCGGTATCGTTTCTACATAACGAGTGTAGAAAAAGGGGGCGATCAGATGCCGGCGATCGAGGAGCGCGAGAAGGTCACGAGATCCGTGTCCAGCGCCACGGCGCACGGCGCGGAATCGACGCCGCCGAGGTCCGGTCGCCTCCATGTTCTCATCGCCGGTGCCGGTCCGGCTGGGGTGGAGGCGGCGCTCTCGCTCGAGCGCCTCGCCGGCGACCGCGTCGTCACGACGATCGTCGCGCCGGAGGAACGCTTCGTCCACCTCCCGCCGGCCGTCCTCTCGCCGTTCGCCGCGGGCGACGGTCAGCGCCCCGGACTCGAACGCGTGCCCGGCGCGCACGTGCGTCGCGGCACCGTCGTCTCCGTCGACAGCGCCGCGCGCGAAGTCCGGCTCGGCGACGGCGAGGTCCTCGGCTACGACGCGCTGCTGATCGCCGTCGGGGGGGTCCAGCGTTCGCCATACCCACACGCTCTCGCGTTCGGCACCCCGGGGAGCGAGGAACGCATGCACGGACTGATCCAGGACCTCGAAGGCGGCTACATCAAGCGGATCGCGTTCGTCGTCCCCCCGTCGGCGTCGTGGCCGCTGCCGATCTACGAACTCGCCCTGACGACGGCTGAGCGCGCCTTCGACATGTGCGTCGACGTCGAGCTGACGCTGGTGACCTCGGAGCCGTCTCCACTCGCTCTCTTCGGCGGGCACGTCTCGCACGAGGTCGCGGCCGGGCTGACGGCGGTCGGGATCACGGTCATCACCTCTGCACACGCCGAGATGCCGCGGTGCAACACGCTCGAGGTGCATCCGAGCGGTGAGCGCCTCGACGTGGACCGGGTCGTCACGGTGCCCGTTCTCGACGGTCCCGCGATCGACGGACTGCCGCATGACGCCGACGGTTTCCTGCCGGTCGACGCGCACGGGCGAGTGGTCGGCGTTCCGGGGGTCTACGCCGCCGGCGACGCCACGAACTTCGACATCAAGCAGGGTGGGATCGCCTGCCAACAGGCCGACGCAGCGGCGGAGGCGATTGCGGCCCGCGTCGGCGTGGCGATCGATCCGGCGCCGTTCGCGCCGGTCCTGCGCGGGCTTCTGCTGACCGAGCGCGACGCGCGGTGGCTGCGGCGGGACCTCGGAAGCGAGCCCAGCGCCGAAGGCGAGGCCCGCGAGCCGGCCTCGCCACGAACCAAATTCATCGGCCGGGAGCTCTCGCGGCTGCTCGAACGGGCGCGATGACGCGCTCTGAGACGCCGTCGGGCAGTCTCGACACCGCTACGCGCCGGTTTCGGCCGCCAATGCGCTGGCCCCGGACCGGGGGCCGCGCGTCCCGTCCGCACGTGCTCATCGTCGGCGGCGGTGTGGCTGGGCTCGAGACCCTCCTCGCGCTGCGAGCACTGGCCGGAGACCGCGTCGACATCACGCTCCTCGCTTCCGAGGCGAAGTTCGTGAACCGCTCGATGGCAGTCGACCGACCCTCCGACTCCCGCGCCGTCCGCGGACTCAGGCTGGGCGACATCACGGCCGAGCTCGACGCCAGATGGCACCGCGGTGTCCTCGAGCGCGTCGCGCCGGAGCGGCAGGTGATCGTGACCGAGTACGGCCGTGAGCTGCACTACGACCGGCTTGTCCTCGCGCTCGGCGCGCGCACCGATCGGACGTGGCAGGCGAACGACGTGCTGACCTATCGCGACGCCGGCGACGCGCACGAGTACCGTCGCCTGCTTCGCCAACTCAGGGATGGCCGGATCAGAAGGGTGGCGTTCGTCAAGCCGGTCGGAGCGAGCTGGCCGCTGCCGCTTTACGAGTTGACGCTGGCGGCTGCGAGCGAGTGCGAGGCGTTGGGGGTGGAGTCGGAGCTGAGCCTTGTCACGCCCGAAGTCGAGCCCTTGGGGATCTTCGGAGCTCCCGCGAGTGCAGCGGTGCGGGAGGCACTGGAGGCGGCCCGTGTGCGCGTGTACGCAGGCAGTAGCGGGGTGCCGAGCCGCCCGGGACGCCTGCACATCTCGCCGGCGGCTCGGCGGCTCCGTGTCGATCGGATCGTCACCTTGCCCCGGCTCGCCGGACCACGGGTTCGGGGCGTACCCTGCGATCCGGCCGGTTTTGTCCGCACCGACGCCCACGGGCGCGTCATCGGGATGCGGGACGTGTTCGCCGCAGGCGATGCAACAGCCTTTCCCATCAAGCAGGGAGGCCTGGCCGCGCAGCAAGCCGATGCGGTTGCCGAGGCGATCGCGGCGTCCGTACGCGCTGGCGTCGATCCGCGACCGTTCCGGCCGGTGCTGCGTGGACTGCTGACGGCGGGTGGGGCGGCGCGCTACATGCGCGCCACCCTTGCTACCAGTGCGGGCGGTGAGTGCGCCATCTCCGAGCAGCCGTTGTGGTGGCCGCCGAATCGGCTATGCGGCCGCTACCTCGCGCCGTATCTGAGCTGCCGGGTCGGCGGCGGCGCCACGATGTTCGGAGGCGAAGACGCGCTCGCCGTGGCCATCGCGAGCGAGCACGTGGGAACTGACGGTCGGCCGGTGCTCAGCGAACTGGCCGATCTGTCACCGCGCTGAGTCGCTCCGCCGTGACCCGTACCAGTAGGAGATCGTCAGGCCCAGGAGAGCACCGGGGATCGCCCACAACCCTTCGCCAAAGCCGGGAGGGTTCGCCGTCGATATCCCGGGCGCGGGAAGGGCATAGCCGCTCGCCAATCCGCCGAGGACCGCCGCCAGGAACGCGCCGACGATCCCGCCCCAGAAGCGGTCGGGAACGAGCACGGCGAAATGCCACAGCGCGATCCCGACCATGGTCCAGACCAGAACACTCATGTCATCAGTGTTGGAAACGTCGTAGCCCGGCTCAATGGGGGCGAGCATGCATTCTCGGTCGGCACCACGCGCTGGCATCGACGGCCTTGCGATGCTTCTGTTGGTGCGTCGTCGCGTAGCTTCGATTCCGTTGTTCTGGCGCGTGTTCGCCGCGAACGCAAGCGTCCTCGTGCTCGCTTTCGCCGGCCTCGCGCTCGCGCCCGTCACCGTCTCGGTGCCCGTCGGGGCGGGCGAACTGCTCGTGCTGGCCGCGGCCTGGTCGCGTTGCTGGCCGCCAATGTGGTGCTATTGCGTCCGGCGTTCGCTCCGCTCGAGCATCTCGCCGAAACCATGCGGCAGCACGACCCGCTGGCGCCGGGGCGGCGCGCCGAGGTCAGCGGCGGTCCGATCGTGGTCGCGCTGGCGCAGACGTTCAACGACATGCTCGACCGGCTGGAGTCCGAACGTCGCGAGAGCGCGCGACAGGCGCTGCTGGTTCAGGAGGCCGAGCGCCGACGGATCGCGCGCGAGTTGCACGACGAAGTCGGCCAGACCCTGACCGGCGTGATCCTGCAGATCGAAGGGCTCGCCCCCAGCATCCCCGACGAGCTCCGCGGCCAGCTCGACGAGCTGCGCGAGACGGCCCGGCTCGGCACCGAGGAGGTGCGCAGGATCGCGCGCCGGCTCCGCCCGGACGCATTGGAGGAGCTGGGGCTGCAGAGCGCCCTCGCCGCCTTGGCCAGTTCGTTTGAGCAGCAGGCGCGCCTGCCGGTTCTGCGACGGCTCGAGCAAGCTGTCACGGTCTCGCCAGAAGAGGAGTTGGTGATCTATCGCGTGGCGCAGGAGGCACTGACGAATGTCGCTCGTCACGCCGGGGCGACGACCGTGGAGCTGCGGTTGGGCGAGACGCGGGAGCGGATTGTGCTGACCGTGCGCGATGACGGGCGCGGGATGCCTGAAGGTGCGGCCACGTCGTCGCACGGCATTCGCGGCATGCGTGAGCGCGCGATGCTCGTGGGTGCGACTCTGGTCGATCGACAGCGAGCCCGGCGCCGGGACTTTGATCGAGCTGTCGATTCCCCGGGGAGCATCGTGATGACGCCGCTCAAGACACACATCCTGATCGCCGACGACCATCCGATCGTGCTCAACGGTCTACGGACGGTGCTCAACGCGCAGCCCGACCTGCTGGTCGTCGCGCAGGCCACGGACGGAGAGCAAGCGGTCGAGCGGGCGCTGTCCGAGGACATCCATCTCGCCATCCTCGACATCTCGATGCCTCGGAAGACCGGACTGCAGGCCGCGCGCGAGATCACGCACCGCAAACCCGAGGTGCGGGTCCTGATGCTGTCGATGCACGACAACGAGCAATTCCTGTTCGAGGCGATCCGGGCCGGCGCCGCGGGCTACGTGCTCAAGAGCTCGGTGGACCGCGATCTGGTCGAGGCGTGTCGTGCGACGATGCGCGGGCAGCCGTTCCTCTACCCCGGGGGCGTGCAGGCGCTCATGCGCGAGTACCTCGAGCGCGCGCGATCCGGTGAAGCGAGTCCACGGCGAGCTGCTGACTCCGCGTGAGGAGGAGATCCTCAAGCTCGTCGCGGAAGCCCACACCAACGACCAGATCGGCGCGATGCTGCACATCTCCAAGAAGACGGTCGAGCGCCACCGGGCGAACATCCTGGAGAAATTGGGGATGCGCGACCGCGTCGAGCTCACGCGCTACGCGATCCGTCGTGGACTGATCGAACCGTAACTCACGCCTCCGAGCGGAGCCGTGGCCTCGTCCTCCCGCTGAGTGTCGGTCGCAGGCGCCGGACGATCCTCTGTGTTCGGCGCGCCGCTTCGCGTTCATCAGTTTGCAGCCCTTCGGCGATCGCCGGTAGCGCCGCCCCGTCGAGGAGCATGGTGAAGATCGGGAGATCGGCGTCGTCGAGACGAGCCACCGCCACCTCGAAGTCCGCCCGAGCGACGGTCGGCATGACGCTCTTGCCGCTTGCGATCCGGCGGATCGCGTCAAGCAGCGCCGGTGCGGGCTCGCTCTTGTCGAGGACTCCGTCGGCCTGGGCGGCGCGCGCCGCGATCGTCAGCGCGTCACCGGCATAGGCGGTGAAGATGAGGACACCGGGGGCTCCGCGACGGCACTTGATGCGACGGCAGAGCGCCAAGGCGTCGCCGCGGGCCGGATCGTAATCGAGGATCACGAGGTCGGGACGGCGTCCGCCGAGCGCACGCGCGAGCGCAATTGGCTCTGCGGCCGCGGCCAGGACCTCCATATCGGGAGCGGGTTCCAAGAGCCGTCTGAGCCCGGTGAGGACGGCCGGATGGTCATCGAGAAGAGCGAGGCGGATCATCGTTCCTGCTGCCTCCGAGGTCGCTTTCGCGGACGATGGGCCGGCGACCGGAGCGTTCCATCGGTCGCCGCCTGCCCATCACTTGAGAGATGAGTCACCAGAATCACGCCGAGTCCGGCCCGCTCACAGCCAGCACCGCGAGCGATCGCTGGCGTCCGTTCGGAAGCGTCACGTGCACGATGTCTCCGCTCCGCGCGCCGAGGAGGGCCTCGCCGACGGGCGAGGCAGGTGTGACCTGGGTTCGACCGGAGTCGGCGATTCGCCGGCCGACGAGCTGATACTCGACATCCCGCCCCGTGTGGTCTCGCACGCGCACGACGCAACCCAGCCCCACGGCACCGTTGCCGGCGACCGCGCCGTCGATGACCGTCGCGGAGGCAACGACACGCTCGAGTCGCGCGATCCTGACCCGATTGATTGCCGCATCATCGAGAACCGCGAGCCGGTCGTCATCGTCACCCGGGCTCCCGAAGTCGCGCGCGTCGCGCAGCCGCGCGGCGAGGTCCGCGCGGTGCGCGCTGCGAAGCGTCTCCAGTTCTCGCACCGCCTCATCGAAGTCGTGCGGGCTGAGCATCACGCCGCCGGGGATGGCGAGCTGCGCGCCGCGACTGATAGCCGGCGTCATGTCGTAGGTCATGCAGGGCACCATGGCGAGCGGTCGAGCGGGCGGCCATGCAGTCCTCCCCGCATCTTGCCTTCGTCCGCACCCGTCAGATCGCCGTGAGCTCGTGAAGCACCGGCTCGAGCGATGTTTGCGCCTGGCGAGAGACCAGTGAGCCTTGTTCGAGGATGCCGGCCAGCCGTTCGAGCTGCAGCGCGACGTCAGCCCGACGTGGACGCCGGTCATCCGCCGCGAGCCGCGGGTCCGAGAAACGCTCAAGTGCGTGGCCGCGCAGTCGCCCCGCTGCGCTCGCGAGCGCCGCGAGCGATGTCTCCAAGCAGGCCAAGGTCGGAGCCACCGCGGCGACCGCGCCGGACGTGTGTGTCGCGGCTTCCAGCGCCTGGGCAGTCTCCAGCAGTGTGGCCGCGTGCTCGTAGAGCACGTGCGCGGGATCGCGACCGCCCGCCGTACCAGCAAGACAAGGATCGCCCGAAGCCGGGTCAGAGTTCATGAGTTGGACCAGTGCCGTCATGGGCTCGATGCTGTTGGTCGGTGAGCTCGTCGGCCATGGGGTCGCGGGTGTATCGAAGTGCGGCGTTCGCCCCACGGCGTCGGCCAGCCCGCTCGCCCGCTAGGCAGATAGCGCTTCACGATCCTCGCGCGACCCCGTCCAGCGGAAACGCGACCTCGCGCTACACCGAGGTCAGGCGCGACCTGATTGAATCGCTGCGGGGCCGGCGCTGCGACGGGCGCCCCCGAGAGTCCGTTTGCTAAGGGCGGGCCCGAGCGCGGCGCCCACGCCACCGCTCCTCGATCCAGGTGACCGGCAGAACGAGCGTCGAGCCGACCGCGGCCCAGGCGAGCTCGCGTGCGCCGAGCGCGGCGGAGCCGAAGATCGACTGCATGAAAGGCGCGAAGACGAACAGCGCCTGCAGTCCGAGTACGGTGGCGATGCCGGCGTAGACGGAGGGGTTGCTCCAGTGGCCGAGCTCGCGGTTCGGACGCGTGAGCGAGCGGCAGGCGAGCAGATAGAGCGCCTGCAGCAGCACCGCGCCGGTGACCGCGGTCGTCTGTGCCTGGGCGACCGGGAGATCCGCGTGCCGAGCGAGTAGCGAAGAGCCCGAGTGCGACGGCGGCCAGCGTCACCGACACGACCAGCGTGCGCACCAGCAGCGGGCGGTCGAGCAGCGCCGTCGAGCGATCGCGCGGCGGGCGGCGCATGAGGTCGGGCTCTGGTGCCTCGAACGCGAGCGGCAGGGCGAGCGCGATCGCGACGATCAGGTTGATCCAGAGGATCTGCACCGGCTCGACGGGCAGCACCGGGGCGCCTCCGTCGGCCGGAAAGGCGAGCACGGCGATGGCGATGATCAGCGCCTGCCCAACGCTCGTGGGCAGGACGAACGCGAGCGCCTTGACGAGGTTGTCGTAGACGCGGCGGCCCTCCTCGATGGCGGCGCGCAGCGTCGAGAAGTCGTCGTCGGCGAGCACCATGTCCGCGGCCTCCTTGGCCGCCGCAGTGCCGCTGCGCCCCATCGCGACGCCGATGTCGGCTTGCCGCAGCGCGGGCGCGTCGTTGACGCCGTCGCCGGTGACGGCGACGACCTCGCCGCGCGCCTGCAGCGCCTGCACGAGCCGCAGCTTGTGCTCCGGGGCCACACGCGCGTAGACGCCGGCCGATCCGAGTTGGTGTTCGTCGAGCTCCTCCAGCTCCGCCCCGGTCACCGCCGCCCCGCCGGGCAGGCCGATCGCCGTGCCGATCGCACGCGCGGTCCGGGGATGGTCGCCGGTGATCATCAACACGTGTACGCCGGCCGCGTGGCACGCGGCGATCGCCTCCTGCACCCCGGGCCGCGGGGGGTCCGCCATCGCTTGCAGGCCGACCAGGCGCAGGCCGCCGTCGAGCTCGATCGCGGTGGCGCCGTCGCGGGCGGCGAAGACCAGCACGCGCCGGCCGAGGTCGGTCTGGCGGTCGATCTCCGCGGCCGCTCCCGCAGTATCACGACAGCGCGGGAGCACCGCCTCGGGCGCGCCTTTGACGTACAGCACGCCGGGGTGCAGCGTGGCCATCAGCTTCAGCGCCGCGTCGAAGGGCAGTGTGGCGAGTCGCGGATGCGCCGCGCGCGCGGTCTGGACGTCGAGGCCTGCGGCATCGAGCAGCGCCGTCTCCGTCGGGTCGCCGAGCGCCCTGCCGTCGCCGGGCTGTGCGTCGTTGCAGAGCACGCCCGGCCCGCCGCAGCTCGCGGTCGTCGCCCGACGGCGTCCAGACGGCCTCGACGCGCATTCGATTCTGCGTCAGGGTTCCCGTCTTGTCGGAGGCGACGACGGTCGTGCTTCCGAGCGTCTCCACAGCGGGCAGGTGACGGATGATCGCCTCGCGGCCGGCCATCCGGCGGACGCCGACAGCGAGGGCGATGGTCACGACGGCGGGCAGTCCCTCGGGGACCGCGGCGACGGCGAGGCTGACGCCGGCCAGGGTGGCGTCGGCGAGCGGGAAGCCACGCACGGCGGCGACCACGCCGAGCAGCACGGCGGCGGCCGCGATCGCACCGGTGATCACCCGTCCGAACCGGTCGAGTTCGCGCGTGAGCGGGGTTTCGAGCGGCTTGACCGCCTCGAGCAGGTCCGAGATGTGGCCCAGCTCTGTTGCGGTTCCGGTCGCGACGGCCACGCCGCGGCCGCTACCCGCGGCCACCACCGTGCCGGCGTAGAGCAGGCAGCGGCGCTCGGCCAGCGGCGCGTCCGCCGCGACCGGTGCGGCATCTTTGTCGACCGGCTCGGACTCGCCGGTCAGCGCGGACTCCTGCGCGCGCAGGGCCGCAGCATCGAGCAGCCTGACGTCCGCCGCTACGCGGTCGCCCTGCGCGACCTCGAGCAGGTCCCCGGGCACCACCTGCTCGGCGGGGATCTCGATCCAGGCTCCGTCGCGCCGTACCCGGGCGGGCTCAGCGACGAGCTCGGCCAGCGCGGCGATCGCGCGACCCGCGCGGTACTCCTGCGCGAACCCGATCAGGGCGTTGAGAATCACGACGGCGAGCACCACCAGTCCGTCCTCGAGCTCGCCCAGCGCGAGCGCCAGGCCACCGGATGCGAGCAGCGCCCACATCAGCGGCGTGCGCACCTGGTCGAGCAGGAGCCGCGCCGCCGACGGGCCGGCGGCTTCCGGCAGGCGATTGGGGCCGAAGTGCGACAGTCGCTCGTGCGCGTCCGTGGAGGTCAGCCCGTCGGGCCCGGCATCGAGCGCGGCGGCGACGTCCAACTCGGGGGTGGCATGCCACGGTGCGGGTCGCGTGCTCACGCCTGCGACGCCACGAAGGTCGGCTCAGCGAGGTCGACGTTCACGTGGCGGCCGACCACGAGCACCGGGATCGGACTTGCCTGCACGACGCGGTGGCTGACGCTTCCCACCAGTAGCGACCGCAGCTCGCCGCGCCCGCGCGACCCCATGACGATGGCGTCGTAGTCGCCGCTGCGGACTTGGGCGATGATCTCTGTCGCGACCGCGCCGCGCCTGAGGAGCTTGACGACCGGTAGATCGAGGGGGACGTCGTCCACCGCGCGGTCGAGGATGGCCTGGTAGGCCTGCTCGGTGCTGCGGTCGAGGGCCGCGAGGCTGACCGGCGCCTCCCAGGCGGCGCCCATCCACAGCGAGGCGTTCGGAACCACGACCAACACGGTCAATCTCCCGTTGTTGGCGTGAGCGAGCCGGACCGCCTCTGCGAGCGCCGCCCGCGCGTGGGGCGTGCCGTCGAACGCGACGAGGATGCGACGGAACATCAGCATCTCCTCCGGTCAGCGGCGCTCATCGCCCGTCACCGCGGCAGTCGGCGTGCAAAGTCGGCCGGCCCGATCAAGTCGCGTTCGAGTGCGGCGATGAAGATCTCCGCTTCCTGGAGCATCCGCTCGCGATCGAGTCCGGCGACCGTCGTCGCGATCTGACGCAGGCCCGTCGCGAGGTCGCGCTCGAGTTGCGTGGCCTCGTCATCGGTGATGGTCACCTCGCGCGACCCGCCGCAGGCGCCGCAACGCAGCCGGACCCACCAGTGCGCCTCGTCGCTCTCGTGCCAGTCCACGGGGTTGACGACGTGCGAGCCGCATTCGCCGCAGACCGTGAGACGCCTATTCGCCCCCCTGCCGCCGGGGAGCAATGGTCCGCGGAGCCGTCGCAGCAGTCGTTTCAGCTTGTCCTTCATCGCGCCGCCTGTTCACGATCGCGGCGCCTGACGCAGCCGACCGACACGATCACGAGCGCGTCGGCTGAAGGGCTCGCGTTTCTCGTCAGATGGCCGGTCATGGATCCGAGCTTGGAGCCTTGCCGCCCGTGAGCTAATGCGGTCGCGCACCCATCTTGGCCGGATGGCGCATGACTCGATGACGCGCCACCGCCGGATTGGGTCGCCATGCCCCGTGTCGGGCACAGTCGAGACGGCGAGCTCGGCTCTGGCCGTGCCGCGAGCCCGTTCGCCTAAAGGCCACGGGAGCAATCTCCAGGGCGAGCCGAAGTCGCTCTGCGATCGGCCGTCAGTGGTCATGATCGGGAGGCATCGCGTCAGAACCGCACTGACTTCGATCCCCGGCCTTCCGGGAGGCGAGCGAATCGACGGCCGACCCGAGCCGCCCCGACGCTCACCGAACGACGAGGACGTCGCAGGCCGCGTCGTGGACGATCTTCGAGCTGACGGAGCCGAGCATCAGTCGTTGCAGCCGATTCAGTCCGCGGCTGCCCACGATGACCAGGTCGGCGTCCCGCGACGCGTCGAGAAGGACATCGGCGGGGTTCCCCCACGCCTGGACCGTCTCGGCCTGGATCCCTCGCGTCGACAGGAACTGGCGTGCCATGTGGAGCTCGCGCCGGCGCCGCTTGATCTCGGCGGGGTCGCGGTTCGCCGGGATGGTGATCCCGCTGCGTGGGTACGGCTCGCCGACGGCAATGACAACGATTCGGCCGTGATCACCGGCCACCGCGGCCGCGCGTTCAAGCGCGCGCTTGGCGGCCTCGGATCCGTCGTAGCCGACGATGATCTTCATCCGGTCCTTGGTGGTGTGGGCGGTCGGGAGCGGCTCCAGATCCGGGTCATCGACGGGCGCCGCGCACAGGCGGTCGTCGTGGCAGTCAGCGACCGACATGCGTTTGGGCGTGGCAACGTGGAGCATCGTCACGGACTATCGCGAACCGCGTTGCAGCTTGCGATGGGCTGGTGGGTGCATTTCCGCTCCGTCGCGGCAGCACCCAACACCAAAGCCTGGGTCCGCGGCGCGTCCGATCGAACCGGGTCACGGTCGGCCCGACGGAGCTGCTGGATCTGATGCATGCGTCACCGCACGCAGCGTTGCCCCATCGGCGCGTTGGCCGCGGCGGCCGCCAACGCGTGGCGAGCGGTCGGCCGCCATCGGCCTCAAGTGAGGCGGCCACCCGATGGCGAACGCGCCGCCGCGCGGTGATGGTTGAGGGCATGGACGAATCTCAGCCTCCCACCGACATCGCCGACAGCGCTCACCAGCTCCAACGCGCGGCAGGCCACGTTCAGAAGCGCGCGTCCGGTCGGGGCGCCGTAACCGCGCTCCCGGCGGCGCTGGCCCATCTCGAGGAAGCCCTTGAGCGGCTCGCCACGGGCGCGATCAAGTCGGCCCAGGCCGTCGAGGACTGGGAGTCGGAGTCGGACCCCGCCCTGCAGGCGCTGTCTCCGCCGGCGCGGGCGCTGCGCTGGCATCTCTGTCACCTCTCGGCGCGCCTGCGTGGTGCCCAGGACGCATGTCCTGACGCGCGAAGATGGGCGCGCGAACTGCTCCGCGAGCCTGAGGTCGAAGACGCCGCCCAGCGGCAGTCGGCCGAGCCGATCGGCGCGGATGGCTCGGCGAGCACCGCACGCGACGGGGGCGGCTCGTCGGCCGGATACAGCCGACGCGAGCCCGTGATGCAGCTCCGAGCCCATGGTGGCGCGGCGGCCGAATGACGAGACTGCAGGGGATGCTGACCACGCCGCAGGCCAATCCGAAAACGCCGCACCGTTTGGACACCGTTCTCGGCGGCACCGTGGTCGTCGGCTTTGACGGCTCGCCGCCGGCGGCCCGGGCGCTCGAGTTGGTAGCGAAGGCGCTCGCGCCCTCCGCCGTTCTGGTCGTCGCGTCCGTCGATCCCGAAGTGCACTCGCGCGGACTGCTGTCCGAGCCGCTGCTCGGGCCCGACCTGGACACCGACTCATGGCTGACTGCGGCGCGCGATCGTCTGCGCGACATCGACCCGCCGTTTCGCGTCGAGACCATCGCCGCCAGCGGCGATCCAGCCAACGAGCTGCTCGAAATCGCCCGCGAGTGCGACGCGACGCTGATCGCGCTCGGTGGCCGCGGGCACGACTTCGAGGCCCGCGTCCTGCTCGGTTCGGTCGCGGCATACGTGGCCGAGCACGCGCACTGCGACGTCCTCGTCGTCCGTTGACGACACGTCGTCCCCACCTCTGAATCCAGCGATGAAAGGAACACCCATGCTGCATGCTGATCGACTGTCTTCCAACGACACCACGACCCACCACGATCGCCGTCGGGCCGGATCGCGAGACGGCCCGCGCTGGCTGCCGGGCCACTCGCCGCACGTGCCGCACCGGCGCGCCGCTGACCCCTTCGTCACGCCCGCAAGCGACGAACGCGCCCCGGTGATCTGCGCCGTCGACGACGACGGTCTGGCTCCCGGCGTGCTCGCGACTGGCGCGATGCTGGCCGAACGTCTCAACGTGCCGCTGACCGTCGTCCACAGCGCTCACCCGGACATCTTTCTAACCGGCGAGCCGCACCGCGTCGTCCTGGAGCGCGGTGACGCGCTCGTGGACCGCCTGACCGAGGGCTACCACGTCGACGGGCGCGTCGTGGAGGTCGAAGAGCCCGGGAGGCTGATCTCTGGGGTCGCCCTCGAGGGCGCCTCGATGATCGTCGTCGGCACCCGCCGTCGAACCGGCCTTCGGACTGCCCTGCTGGGGAGCGTGTCACAGGCGGTCATCGCGCGAGCAGAATGCCCGGTCGTCACGGTATCGGCCCTCGCGTCGCGAGCCCTCGAGACGGCGCGATTCGACGAGGCATCGGGCGTCGACCACCTCCACCACTTGGCCGCCTGAGGCGATTCGCCCCGCGCGGCGATCCTGCCGGTGGGCGCCCTGGTCACGATCGCAGGGACGGGCGGCGCAGGCCGCCCGTCACCTCCGTCGTCGATCGCCTTGCCACGAAGGCTGCCTGGCCGTCTCGGAGGTCACAGCGGCGCTCAACGACGCCCGCGTGTCTCATCTCATCTACGACCCTAAGTTCGTCACGCGGGCGCGCTCGCGGCCGACGGTCGGCTCGTCATCCCGCCCGAGCGCACCCGCTGGGGGCGCCGCTCACTCCTGAGCCACGACTGACCGAGCGGATGGTGGAGCGCTCTCTCGCCACCGGGGCGTGCGTGACGCCCGCGAGCGGCGCGGCCGCCACTGCTTGCGGTCGCCGGCGGCGTCGTCGCGCGACTGCGCTGGTAGATGCTGGGGTGCCGGCCGCACCGAGATGCGGTCACGACCTCATGGGGTGCGGCGGAGGGCGATCGCATACTAGGGGCATGGCTATTGCGCCGATATCTACTCCTTCTCCAGGTGTGAGCCGGAGCGGCTTCCCGGCGGGCAGGGGCGTCCTGTTGACCACGGCGGACTTCGACGCATTGACGAGCGAGCTTGACGGGCTGCGACGCGCAGTTGTCAGCACGAACGCGGTGCAACCCGCCGCTGCGCAGCGCGACCCAGCTGTCGCCGCAGGTGCGAAGGACCTACTGGCGGCGCTGGAGCGCGCTGGAGTCGAGCGCGGCCGCATCGACCAGGTCACGAGCTTGATCGAGTTGGCATCAGCGCTCGACGCCGTCGCCACGATTGACGGTGGAGCCGGCGTGGGGTCCATCGTCCACGTCGAGGATCGCGCCGGGCGAGAATCGGCGTACGAGCTGGTCGCACAGCCCGACGCGGCCGACCCGCCCGAACGCGTCTCGCTCGGCTCGCCTGTGGGCCGGACGCTTCTCGGCGCCCGACCGGGCGACCGGATCCGGATCACGCGGGGGAATGGACGCCGACGCAACGTGCGCGTCGTCAACGTGCAACCTCGTGGCCTTGCGCCCCTGCGCGCAGTGCTCGGCACCTGATCGCGCCGGACAGCGGGCCTCAGAAGCACCCGGGTTGCCGGGCTTGGTCCCAGAGGGTCACGCCCGCCTTCCCTGCTCATGGCCGCGCTCCTGCCGTATCGGTTCCGAAGGCGCTGACCCACGGGCGACGGCGGCGACGGCGCGCTCGTCCCGTAGGACGGCGAGTCCCACGACACGTGCAGGTGAGGGAAGCACGTATCGCCGCAGGTGCGCGGGGAGCCGTGCCCGGGGTAGCCGTCGTGGCCGACGAATTGGATCGCCGGAACGAGCGCACACGCTGGCCGGCTACCGGAGGCGCCACACGCAGGCGTCCACCCGAGGTCGCGCGCCAGCGCTCCGGCTGAGGTCCCAGGCCGATGGCCGACCGGCTCGGCCGGAACGAGGTCGAGCGCGGTGCCGTCGCCGTGCGTGTCGTGGCCGCCCTCGCGGGCGGCGGTCACCCGCAGGCGGTAGGTGCGCAGCAGCCACAGCGCGTTGTCGATCAGTCGCGTCCCGACGAGCTGGGCGGGGCGTCCGCCGGCCATCGCCGAGCCCGCAGCCGCTCAACCTGGTCCGGCTCGCCGGAATGCTCTGTATCGAGCAAAACGACGAGCGGTTGATCGGTCGCGGTTATCTCTCGGCGGAGTCGATTGCTCTCTGCCCCGCAGACCCGGAGAAGTCATCAAGGAAGGGAAAAGGAGGAGATGCCCGAGCTCCAAGCGGCGTGAGCGGCCGAGATCCTCACCGACGATCTCCTACACGACGTCCCGGGGCTTGACTAGCAGGTTCTCGAGCGACGATCGTGCTTGCGAGTCGGGCGTGGGCTTCCGATGTGGCCGTCGGCGCCTCCTCGGCGGCTAGATGAACGAGACCCTGTCCGCTGGGGACGGGGACAGATTCGGGGACAGATGTGAGAGCAAGTGGACACAACTGACGACAACTCAAACGGCTTCACAGAGCCGGAGAACACCTCAGAAGCACCCGAACTCCCGGGTTGTGGTCCCGGCGGCCGCGGGTTCGAGTCCCGTCGCTCACCCCTCAAGGAATCTCTGCAAAGCAGGGACTTCGCCCTTGACCACAATCTCCCAGAATCGCCCACGGGGACAGATTCGGGGACAGATGGCGCGCTAGTGACTGAGCCGCGATCCGGATGTTGCCTCTGCCTCGATGCATCAGCGCGGGGCCGGTGGTCACCGTTGCCACGGCCGGTCAGTGCGTGAGGGGTGGCGGCGCCAGGTCGTCGGGGTCGTCGACGAGGACCAGCATTTCTTCGACCCCGGTCAGCTTTAGCACTCGCTGGATCGCGTCGGTACCGCGCACCACTGCGAGGTTGTGCCGGTTGCTGCGGGCGAACTTCGAGCGCGATGGTCTGCGACTCGGCGAGCTGGCCGCGGCGGCACATCTGTCCAAGCAGGCGATCACGGGCCTGGTGGCACGCTGCGAGGAGGACGGTCTCGTCGAGCGAGCCCGTGACCCGGGCGACGGCCGGGCGTTCAACGTGCGTCTCAGCGCTCGCGGACGAGCGTTTCGCGCCATCGCCGAGGAGGTGCTTGGCGAGCTCGACGAGGAGTTGGTGGAGCTGCTTGGCGTCAGGAATCGAGATGCGCTCGTCCGAGCGCTCAAAGGAGTGATCGAGCTATGAGGTCTGCCACCGTCACTACGGTCCTCTCGGTGTCGCAGCCGGTCGTGTTCGACTACATGGCCGACATCGCGCACCTGCCGGAATGGGCCACGGAATTCGCCCGTGAGCTGCGGCGCGACGGCGACGACTACAAGGTCGTCAACGGGCTCGGCGAGTTCTACTTCAGGATCGACGCCGACCGATCCAGCGGCGTCATCGACATGTTCGCCGGCCCGTCCAAGGCGCAGATGGGCGTGTTCCCGACACGCGCCGTCGCGTTGCCGGACGGGCGAACCGCGTACAGCTTCACCATGTTCCAGGCGCCGGACATGACCGACGAGCTCTTTGAGGCCCAGCACGCCTCGCTACGTCGCGAGTTCGCGAACATCGAGCGCGTGCTGGGCCGGAGCGGGCTGCAAATCGAGCCGTAATCAGGCTGTAAGAACATTCATGGCAGTCTCATACGGGTGAGAGCCACCCTCGCACTCGTGGTCGCCGCCGCCGTCTGGACCCTTGGCGGCGGCGCCACCGCATCGGCCGCGGGAACCAAGGTCACCGCGGCCTCCTCGAAGTTCGGGACGATGCTCTGGGGCCCGGGCCGCCAGGCCATCTACGTCTTTCAGCGCGATGGCCGGAACCGCTCTGATTGCTACGGCGCGTGCGCCGCCGCATGGCCGCCGGTCTACACCAGCGGCACCCCCGTGGCCGGACGTGGCGTGCGCCGGTCGCTGCTCGGAGTGACTCGCCGCCGCGACGGCCGCCGACAAGTCACCTACCGTGGCCGGCCGCTCTACTACTACGCCCACGAGGACGCGGGCGAGGTGCGCTGCCACAACGTCTTCCTCAACGGCGGCAACTGGTGGGTCCTCGGGCCCGACGGCCGCCGCCGACCGTAGCCGCACGCGCGGCGGCTCCGGCGCCACGCGCTCGTCCGCGCCTGACGGATGATCACCGACTACCGGGCCTGAAGTGCGGACAGCGCGTCGTCGATCAGTCCTGGCAGCTGGGCTCTGCCGTCGCTTTCGACCCATGCCATGACGGCTGTGGTGAGCGCGCCGAGGCTCGCGCCGACGAGCACGCGGGTGCGGAGGTCGGGTGCCATGCCGTCGCGCTGGTGAAGCGCGGCGAGGATGAGTTCCTGGGTGGCGATCTGGTTCTCCATCGCGGCGGCACGGAGTGTGGGGGCGGAGAGCATCAGCTTCGAGCGTGCGAGCAGCTGGTCACGATCGGTGGCGTAGATCCGCACCAGGCCCGCGGCGACCGCGTGGCGGACCGTCTCGATCACCGGCTCGCCGGCGGGGCGGGCGGCGATCAGTTCGGCGAGCATCGGGTCGTAGTCGTCCTGCGCCACGACGGCTTCCTTGGTCGGGAAGTAGCGGAAGAACGTCATGTGCGAGACGCCGGCGGCGTCGGCGATCTCCTGCACGGTCGTGGCGTCGAATCCCTTCTGTTCGATCAGGCGCAGCGCGGAGACGCGGATCGCCTCGCGTGTCTGGGCCTTCTTGCGCTCCCGCAGGCCGCTCACGCCACGGAGCGGGCCGGAAGGAACCGCCAGACCAGCAGCGCACCGGCGACGGTCACGGTCGCGCAGGCCAGGCCGACGGCGCCCAGGCCGGCGGTGAATGCCTCGCTCGCGGCGGCCCGCAACGCGTCGCCGGCGCCGTGCAACTGGGTGGCGGCCGCGTCGGCGCCGACGATCGAGCGGCGCGCGACGTCGGCCGCCCCGGTGGGCAGTCGCTCGAGCGCGGGGTCGAGCTGGTGGGTGTACACGGTGGACAACAGGCTGCCCAGCAGCGCGACGCCGAGCGCGCCGCCGAGCTGGCGAAGGGTGGTGTTGACCGCCGCGCCCACGCCCAGCTCGCCGCCCGGCACCGCGCCGATGACGGCATCCATCGCGGGGACCATCGCGAGGCCGATGCCGAACCCCCCGACGGCGAGCAGTCCACCGAGCACGATGCCGTCGGTCTCGGGTGTCAATCGCGAGGTCGCGGCGAGCACGCCCGCGAGCAATAGGAGGCCGCCCGTCACTGGCACTCTCGAACCCCAGCGCCGGTCGACGGCCGTGGCCAGCGGCGCGGCGACGGCGAGGCCGGCCATCAACGGGACCATCCGCAGTCCGGTGCCGAGCGCGTCGTAGCCGAGCACGGCCTGGAGGAACTGCGGCACCGTGAACAGGATGCCGAAGAGGGCGAACATCGTGACGACCCCCGCCACTGTGCCCCACGTGAACCGCCGATCCGCGAACAGCGCCGGGTCCACGAGTCGTCGCACGCCACGCCGTTCGCGAACGAGGAAGGCGACGGACATGAGCGCAACGAGGGCGAACATGGCCAGCGTCGGAGGCGCGGTCCAGCCCCAGGAGGGCGCCTGCACGATCGCGAACACCAGCGCCACGACGGACGCTACGGCGAGGCCCGCGCCGAGCACATCGATCGGCGGTGAGTCGGGATTGGTGCTCTCCGGCAGCCACGCGGCCGCGGCGGGGATCACGATCGCGATCAGGGGCACGTTGAGCCAGAACACGGAACTCCAGTGGAAGTGGTCCAGCAGCAGACCGCCGACAACCGGCCCGAGCGGCAGCCCGAGGCCCATTGCCATCGTGATCGCCGCGACCGCCCGCGGGCGATCTTGTGGGCCGAAGAGCACCGCCACCGTGGCGATGCTGAGCGGCATCACCATGGCCGCCGCCGCACCGAGCGCGACGCGTCCCACGATCAGCCTGCCGACCGAGTCAGCGAGCGCGCAGACCACGGACGCCACGGCGAACAGTCCGAGCCCCACGAGCAACACACGCTTGCGTCCGAACCGATCACCAAGTAGACCGGCAGGCAGCATCAGGCCCGCAAACGCGAGGACGTACGCGTCGACGATCCACTGGAGTCCGGCGGTGCCGGCGCCGAGCGATCCGGCGATCGTCGGGAGCGCGACATTGAGGATCGTGGCGTCGAGTCCGACGACCATGAGCGCGAGCGACAGCGCCGCAAGCGACCACCAGCGTCTTGTGTTAGTAGCTAACAAGAGTTATAGACTAACACAGACTCCAAACATACGGCGGATGCCCCATGCGCCGGGTGTGAGGCGGCCGTAGCGTGGCCGCATGACGATCAGCGAGGCGCCCACGGTACGGAACGGTCACTACGTCGAGACCGGCCGGGTCCGCACGTACTACGAGGTCAACGGGAGTGGCGATCCGCTGATCCTGTCGCACGGTGGGATGTGCACGGCCGAGACCTTCGACGGTCAGACGGGCGCGCTCGCTGAGCACTTCCGGGTGTACCTGCCCGAGCGGCGTGGGCATGGCCGCACGGCTGATGTCCCCGGTCCGATCACCTACGAGATCATGGCCCAGGACACGATCGCGTTCATCGAGGCGCTGGGCATCGAGACGCGCGCACCTGGTCGGGTGGAGCGACGGCGCGCTCGTCGGGCTGCTCGTCGCGCTGTGGCGACCGGAGCTCGTCGGCAAGCTCGTGCTGATGGCCCAGGGCGTGAACTGGGAGGGTTTGCGGCCCGAGCTTGCCGGCGTCGCGGGGCACATGACCAAGGCGATGGTGCCGCCGCCGCTGACGGCGGCGTATGAGGCGCTCTCGCCCGACGGCCCGTCGCATCTCGACGTCGTGCTCGAGAAGGTGCTGGCGCTGTGGAACACCGACCCGGCGTTCCCACTCAGCGACCTCGAACGCGTCGCGGCGCCGGCGCTCGTGCTCGCGGCCGACGGCGACGTCACGCTGTCGATCGAGCACGCGGCCGCGATGGCCGCGCGCTGCCCGACGCGCAGCTCGCGGTCGTGCCGGGAACCTCGCACGCCGTGCCGATGGAGAAGCCCGAGCTCGTCAATCGCCTGATCCTCGACTTCCTCGCGGCGGAGCAGGTCGAGCAGCGCTTCAAGCTTTGACCGGCTGCGCGAGCTCGTCGTCCGGGAGCAGCCCGTGCTGCATCGCGAACAGCCCGGCGGCCGCGCGGCTGGACGCGTCGATCTTCGCGTAGATGTGCTCGACGTGCTTGCCGGCTGTCTTGGGCGAGATCACGAGCTGCTCGGCGATCGCCTTGTTCGAGAGCCCGCGGGCGAGCAGGACGAGCACCTCGACCTCGCGCGCGGTGAGCCCGGCGGGACCGTCGCGGCGGCGCCGCACCCGGTGGCCGGCCGCGCTCAGCACGGACTCGGTGACCTCCGCGTCGAGGCGGCCCGCCCGCACGTCGGCGCGCACCTGTGCCGCCGCGTCGGTGGCGCTGAGGGCGGGGCGATGCGGGCGGGGCTCGCGCATCGCTTGGTAGGCGTCGGCGGCGGCGAGGATCCGCGCGGGGCGTGAGATCTCGCCGCCCCTGAGGCCGCGTGGGTAGCCTGACCCGTCGAGGCGTTCGCGGTGCTGGACGGCGATCCGCCCGAGCGGCGCGAGCGTCGCCGACTGCTGGAGCATGCGCTCGGTCAGATACGGATGCATCCGCACCCGTTCCCACTCGCCGAGCCCCAATGGGCCGGCCTTGTCCCAGATCGCGTTCGACACGCCGAGACGCCCGAAGTCGTGCACCAGCGCGGCGCGGCGGACGGTCCGGATCTCGCCTTCGCTCAATCCCTGCAGTGATGCGGCCGCTGTGGCGAGGTCGGCGACCGCGCGAGCTGGCCGAGCGTGAACGGGGACTTGAGGTCGACGAAGTTCGCGATCGCGAGCAGCGCGGCGTCGAAGCGTTCGCCGGACAGGACGATCGCGAGTGCCGGCTCGCCCGCGATCACCGCCTGCCAGGTCTGCGGCTCGTCGAGCCCGCTGAGGATCGCGCCGGCATCCGCGCACAACCGATCCGCCAGCCGGGGGTCGAACTGGCTGCCGCTGCGCGTTCGCGCGAGGCGTGTCGCGGCCTCGATCCCACCGCTGCGATGGGCGACCTCGACGAACTCGGCCAGTTGCGCGATCCGCGACGCGATCGGGATCGCCTCGCCCTTCAGCTCGCCGGGCCAGCCGCTTCCGTCCCACATCTCATACGCGGCCGCGAGCGCGACCAGGACGCCGTCCGCGAGCCGGAGTTGCTCGCCGAGCGAGCGCGCGATCCGCGCGTGCTGGGCGATCATCTGGTCGACCTCGCGGTGGCCTGAGAGCGCGAACTCCAGCCCGACGCGAAAGCGGCGCAGCGGCGGTCGCCCGGCGCCGAGCCGGCGCATGCCTGCGGCGGTCCCGCGCAGGCTCCCGAGCCGGTGCTCGTACTTGCCCGCTTTCAGCGCGATGTCGTCACCGAACCACTTGGCCTGCTCGTGCGCGTCGGTATGGCAGCCCACGTTGACCAGCAACGCCGTGTAGTACACGACCGCTCGCTCTGGCTCGTCCAGCCCGGCGGCCTCGGCCAAGCGAAGCGCGATCAGGCACTGGCGCAACACATGCTCCATCGGCTGACCGAAGCCCAGGTCGACACCGAGCGACAGCGCCGCGACGAGCTCCGCGAGCCGGACATGCGCGCGGTCCGTTTCGCCGGCCACGGCGCTGAGGCTACTCGTACACGGTCGCGGGCCAGCCGCGCCTACGTCGTGATCGCTGGGCTGCGCTTCGTCTTTCCCGGAGTGCAGAGCTCCTCGAGCTCTGCGACCTCGTCGGCCACGAGGTCCGGCGCGTCGAGCGCGACGGCGTGGCCGCTGCCGGGTCCGCCGTGATCAGCCGGCTGCCGGGATGAGTGTGGCGAGGCGTCGGGCGGCCGCGGCGAACGCCGGGTCGCTCTCGGTGCCCGCGATGACCGTGACCGGGACTGCGAGCGCGCGATCGCGCGGCGGTCGAGGTGCTCGCCGGTCCCGAAGGCGAGTTCGGCGACGATCGCCGGCGCGGCGCGCGGATCGCGTCGCGGATCCAGCCGGTCGAGATCGGTGGCCCCGTCGCGGCGTGCGAGCGCCCAGCGCAGGAAGCGCTCGGCGCCGCCTCGGAGCGGCCGCGCCTGCCGAGCAGCGTCGCGCCCACGATCGCGCGGACCATCGCCGGCCGCGGGCGGCGCTTGGCGTGAAAGGCGGCTCGAGCAAGACCAGGCCGGCTTACCAGCGCGGGCTCGCGGTGCGCGAGCTCGAGCGCGATCACGCCGCCGATGCTCCAGCCGACGACGACTCGCCGGCGCGGCGGCGAACGCTCGATCGGTCGGCCGCGTCCCGGCGTGCTCGGCTGAGCGTCCGCGGGCCGGTCCCGGCGAGGCGTCGAAGCCGCGCCGTCGTAGGCGATCGACGCGTGCCTACGGGCGAGCCGTTGCGGGAGATCGCCCCAGCGCCGGGCGCGGTCCCGTGGATCAACAGCACGGTGGCGGAGTCCATGCTGATGCTCCTGGTTGGAGTATGTGTGACGCGCGAGGATACTCCTGCATGGAGTATCGTCAAGGCGTGAAGCGAACCGCGACGACCGCGAACGCCATCCTCGGTCTGCTGGCCCTTCGGCCCGAGTGGTCGACCTGGGAGCTGACGCGCGAGATGCGCCGCAACCTGCGCTTCTTCTGGCCACGGGCCGAGAGCCGGGTCTACGACGAGCTGGGCGTCTCCACGACGCGGGCTTCGTCGAGTCGCGACACGAGCACACCGGGCGCCGGCAACGCACGATCTGGGCGATCACCGCCTCCGGGCGCGAGCGCCTCACGGACTGGCTGGCGACCCCGCCGCGCGGGCCTACCTCGAGAACGAGCCGGTCCTGCGGCTCCTGCTCGGCAACCTCGGCGACGCGGAGCAGATGCGGGCAGCGATTGAGCGCATCGCGCTCCGACGCGCACGAGATCTCCCACGTCGCCACGGCGTCGCCGACGCCTACCTCGCCGGCGCCGCTCCGTTCCAGGAGCACATCGACAACCGCGCGCTCGTCTTCGCCTACCTCGCCGGTCAGGCCGCGGCGACCCTGAGCTGGGCCGATCTCGCCAACGCGTATCTCGACGCGATCGACGGCACGGAACCCAGCGAGCCGGTGGCGCTCGCCTTGATCGCGCGTGCCCGCGCGTTGCTTCCTCAGACGTCAGGCTTGCCAGTGGCTGCGGGTGAAGAGCACGAGCACCGGGATGATCTCGAGCCGGCCGAGGTACATCAGGCCGGTCAGCACGCCGGTCGAGAGATCGCTGAAGGGCGCGAACGTGCCCATCGGGCCGGCGAAGCCGGTACCGGGGCCGACACCTCCGAGCGTGGTCGCCGACGCCGCCAGTGAGTCGAACGTGGTCAGGTCCACGCCGCGCAGCGAGGAGTCGATCAGGATGACCAGCGCGCCGCTGAGCAGTACGCCGATGTAGAGGAAGACGAAGACGATGATCGCGCGCAGCGCGCGCTCGTCCACCACGGCGCGGTTGACGCGCAGCGGCGCGACGCGGTGCGGGTGCAGGGTCTGGTCGAGCTCGCGCCAGAGCATCTTGGCGATCACGAGGTGGCGCACGAGCTTGATCGAGCCGCTGGTCGAGCCCGCGGAGGCGCTGATCATGACCAGGCCGAACAGCACGAGTGTCGTCAGGCGACGTCCAGGCGTTGAAGTCGGCGCTGGCGAACCCGGTGGTGGTCATCATCGACACGACGTTGAAGAGGCTGTGGCGGACCGCGGCCTCGCCGCCGAAGAGCTGTCTGGTTGGTCAGGCTGACGGCACGACGACTGCGGCGAGCGTCAGGATCGCGATGTAGGCGCGGAACTCCTCGTCGCGCGCGAGCGGCCGCGGGCTGCGGCGGACGATCCCGGCGTAGAGCAGCGCGAAGTTGGTGCCGGCGATGATCATGAAGACGATCAGCATCCATTGGGTCGCGGGGGCGAACGGCTCGATCGAGCGCGGCTCGGTCGAGAAGCCGGCGGTGGCGATCGTCGCGAACGCGTGTCCGACGGCGCGGAAGAGGTTCATGTGCGGGTCGATCCCGGTCCAGCCGAGCAGTGCCAGCGCGAGCGGCGCGAGGGCGGTGATGCGACTAGAGGACGACGAAGCGTCGCGCGCTGTCGCGGATCGTGTCGGCGAGGCCGAGCTCGGGGCCCGCCGCCTTGTTGCGGAAGAGCGCCTGACGGCCGCCGATCCGCAGGCGCGGCAGCACGGCGAGGAACAGCACGATGATGCCGACGCCGCCGATCCAGGTCGTGAACTGCCGCCACATCGCCATCGAGTGCGACAGCGCCGCGATGTCGGTGAGCACGCTCGAGCCGGTGGTCGAGAAGCCCGACATCGATTCGAACAGCGCGTCCAGCGGGTCGCGACAGCTGCGGTTCGGCGAGCAGGTAGGGGATCGCGCCGAAGACCGCGATCAGCAGCCAGATCATCGCGACGACGAGGTAGCCCTCGCGCGCTCCGATGCGCTCGCGGCCGCTCGTCAGCCGCTCGCAGCCGAAGCCGGCGGCGAAGGTGATCGCGGCCGCGAGCAGGAATGGCCACACCGGCTCGCCGTAGCCGAGCGCGATCGCGGTGGGGAACATGAAGGCGACCGCCAGGTATTTGACCAGCCAGCCGACGAGGTTCAGCGCGCCGGAGATGTCGACGCCGACGGTCCGGAGCCGGGTGTGGCGGCGTGGTGCGGCAGGCTCCATCGCGCCGCGCATCATCCCGTACGCTGCGGCCATGAGGATCGTCGTCGTGGGTGCCGGACATGTGGGCCGCGCGCTGATCGACGCGCTGCACAACGATCACGCGCTCGTGATCGTCGATGCCGACGACGATCGTCTCGCCGCGATCCGCGAGCGCTATGACGTACGCACGGTCGAGGGTGACGGCACGACGCGCGGCGTGCTGCGCCAGGCGGGCGTCGAGCAGGCCGATCTGCTGATCGCGTGCAGCCCGCGCGAGGAGGTCAACCTCGTGTGCGCGATGCTCGTCAAGCGCCTGTCCTCGGCGCAGGTGATCGTGCGCACGAGCAGCCCCGCCTACCTGGAGGCCTGGCGCGAGCGCGAGATCGACGTCGACTTCATGGTCTCCTCGGAGCTTGAGACCGCCAACGCGATCTCGGCGATCATCGGCATCCCCGCGGCCCGCCAGACCGACGTGTTCGCCGAGGGCAAGGTGCAGATCGTCGAGTTCGACGTGCCGCCGCGGACGTCCAACGACAGCCTGATCGGCCGGCCGCTGCGGCGCGCGGCGATCCCGCAGGACTCCAAGGTCGCGGGGATCGTGCGCGGCGAGCGGATGATCGTCCCGCGCGGCGACGAGGCGATCATGCCCGGCGACCGCGTGATCGTCATCGCCTCGCCGGCGTCCGCACGCGAATGGAGCGCGCGGATCGCGAAGGGCGAGCGCGAGATCGACGACATCGTGATCTTCGGCGCGGGCCGCATGGGCGCCACGATCGCCAGCGTGCTCAACGAGCGCGACGTCCGCGTGCGGCTCGTCGACGCTCACCCCGACCGGGCGCGCGAGGTCGCCAAGGCGCTTCCGAAGATCCCCGTGTTCCACGCGTCGGCGTTCGATCCGGACTTCCTCGAACACGAGCGCATCGGCCCGTGGAGCGCCGCGGTGTTCTGCATGAACGACGACGCCCGCAACCTCTACGGCGCCGTCCTCGCCAAGCGCCGTGGCGTGCGGCTGACGATCGCGCTCACCCACGACCCGGTCTCCGCCGAGGTCTACGAGGCCGGCGGCGTCGACGTCGCGATCAACCCGCGCCAGGTCGCCGCCGAGGAGATGGTCCGCTTCGCCCACGACCCGCGCTGTCGCCAGGTCGCGATGCTCGACGACGACCGCTTCGAGGTCCTCGACATCACCGTCCGCGCCGAGCTCCGAGCTCGCCGACCGCGCGTTCAAGGAACTGCCCGCGACCGGCTCGGTGATCGGCGCCGTCGTCCGCGACGGCGCCGCCATCTTCCCGCACGGATCCGACACCCTCCGCGCCGGCGACCGCGTGATCATCTTCGTCGAGTCGCGGCGCGCGGCGATGGTCGAGCAGGCGCTCTGAAGCTCCGCGGGGCCGGTGGTCAGCGACAACCGGACTTCGAGTCAGATGGCGGAGCCGAGGTGCGCGTTACGGTTCCGTGAACGGGCCGCTGCGGTCGGACGCTTCAAGCGGTTCAGCGGCATCCTGGGCGGCTCGAATGAAGCGCTTGATCGTACCGGTGATCCTCGTGGTGGTCGTAGGCCTGGCGCTTGTGTTGACGCGCGGGAGCGGGCCTGGGACCGGAGACGTGGGAACGCCCGGTCCGGTGGTGCCAGGGCTCAGCGTGCCGCGCCTGGACGGTGAGGGTGAGTTCGCGCTGTCGCGACTGGCCTCGTCGGAGACGCCGACGCTGTTGTGGTTCTGGGCGCCGTGGTGCCCGATCTGCGGCGAGGAGGCACCCGCGATCGAACGGCTTGCCGCGGACGCCGGCGCGGAATTGTCCGTGGTGGCGATCGGTGGTCGCGATCACGCAGCGAACGGGCCGGAGTTCGTCGCTCGTCACGGTCTGCGGACGCCGACCATGCTGTTCGACGAGTCGATGGCGGTGTGGCGGGCGTATCGGATCGTCGGCCAGCCGGGCGCGGTGCTGCTCGACCGCGCAGGGCGCGAGCGGGGGCGCTGGTCGGGCCCGTTCGACACCCGCCTCGCGCTCGAGGCGTGTTGGAGTGACGCGGCGCAGGACAAGCCCCCGAACGATCGAGCGGACCAGCGCGCCTTGAATGCCGTCGCTGGCTTCATTGAGTAATCTCGCCGCCGATCGCAGAACTTCGCCTGGTTCCCTCGCCCGATGCCCGACGCGCGCCGTCGCGACGGTCGATTGTCTGTGGAGCGGCTGTTTCGGCTGGCGATGCCGAGCTCATCCGCCGCATGGCAGAGCGCGATGAGCAAGCGTTCGGCGTCTTCTACGAGCGACACGCCGACGCCGCTTTCGCGGTCGCTCGCGGCGTCTGCCGCCGCCACGAGATCGCCGAGGATGCCACGCAGGAGGCGTTATTTGCGCTGTGGCGCGACGCCGCAACCTTTACGGCGGGTCCGAGCGCGCCTGCTGCCTGGGTGACGTTGTGGTGCGCAATCGCAGCGTCGACGCGCTGCGTCGACTGGCGACGCAGCGACGGATACACCTCGGCGAGGAGCCGTTCGACCAACTCCCCGTGGCGGCGCCGCCGCCGGACGACGAGGTGGTGGCGCGCGATTGCGAGCGGCTGCTGGCTGACGCGGTTGCACGGCTTCCTGGTGCTCAGCGCGAGGTGATCGGGCTCGCGTACCACGACGGGCTCTCCCAGCGCGAGATCGCCGATCGGCTGGTCCTCCCGCTCGGGACCGTGAAGGGACGTGTGCGCCTCGCCCTTGAGCGGCTCGCGCGTGATCCGCGGGTGATCGCTCTGGCGACATCCGGCCCGTGAGGCCGAGTGTGACCCCGTAGAAGCGCAGCTTGCCGATGTCGACGCCGAGCGTCAGGGACGCTCGGCGTGCGGCTGGTGGCGTCGATCAGTTGGCCACGCCCCGTCACCCCGGGGGCGGCTGGGGCGCTGGTGATCGGCTGCAGGGCGCCGTCGCGCGTGACGCGGTAGCCGGCCATGAGGCCGCCTGGGCTGACGGCGTGGGGTAGCGGCCGCTGCGGTCGAACGCGAGATCCCTGACGGGGAAGCAGGCGGCCGGCCGGGCCGGCGATCAACGTGGCGACGCTCGGGGTGCCGCGCGCCGGGGTGTCGCCGGAGTTGAGTACGTAGACGAAGCGTGTACTCCAGCGGCGCGATCGGCCGCCTCGTGCCCGACGACGTCATCGGCCTGGTGCGCTACGTCACGCAGCCCGCAATCGAAGCCTGACGCCCGGGTGAAGCGCGTCGACGCGCGTGGCGACCCGGCGCGCTCTTACAGGGGGCTTGAACGCGGGGGCGTGAAGGGCTGCGCGGCGACCACTGACCCCATACGGTGCGGGCGGTTCTCACATCGGTCTCAGGAGGTCGCGTGCGCCGCGCTGTTCTTGCCGTGTGGGTCGTGCTGTTGTCCTTGCTCGCCGCGGACGCGGCGAGTGCGCAGGTCAAGCTCGCTTCGGTCACGGCTCGCCGGCGACGTCTCGCCCGGCGAGCCGGTGCACCTCGTGGCCACGCTCGCGGAGCCCGCGCCCGCCGGCGGCGTCGAGGTGACGTTCAGGTCGTACTCGGGAACGTGCTCGGCAACGCGAGGATCCATCCCGACTACAAGGCGCGTGTGCCCGAGGGCGCGACGAGTGCGAGCCAGGACATGTACCTGCCCGCCGCGTTCCGGAAGTCGATCGAGTATTCGTTTGCCGCCTTCGTGCCGGGCAGCGGAATGAACGCCGCCCAGCATGTGCTCATGGCCGCGCGCGACGAGACTGGGTGGGCGCTGGAGTCGTTCACCGGGCCGCTCGGGCTTTTCCTGCACGGCCCGTTCCGGCCGTTCACGTTCACGATCAACAAGCCGGCACCGCGCGGCGGCCTGCTGCTCTCGGCCAGCGGTGGCTACACCGGCGAGGATGGCGCGTACGTGGGCAGCAACAGTGAGGGCAACAACCTGTTCTTCCCTGAGGGCACGCGGCGTGCGATCTTCCTCGGTACGACCGAAACCAGCGGCTCGTGGGGGTATTGGAACGCATCCCCGGTCACGATGTTCGCGGAGATCGGCCCGCAGCAGGTCGGCCGTCCGCCGACTTCGCGCGTGGCGCACGACTTCGTCCTGACCGGACCGTGGTTCTCGCTCTCGCCGGGCTATGTCGAGCTCGGAAAGCCGCGCACGCTGGCCGTCGGGATCGGTAGTGCGCCGAATCCCGACGGGGTGACGATCGCGCTGTCCTCCGACAACCCGGACCTGATCGTCCCGCCGAGCGTGTTCGTCCCGCCGGGCGAGGCGGGCGCGCGCTTTACCGTCGCGGCGGTCGCGAACCCGACGACCCGGATGGCGCGCATGACCGCGACCTGGGGTCAGCGCACGACGATCGCCGACGTGCAGATCCTCGCCTATGACGTGCCCTACGGGACCCCGACCCCGACGCCGACGCCGGCACCGCTCCCCGCGACCCTGATGGCGATCTGGCCGACGATCTCGGGCGGGCCGTCCAACTCCGCGCCCGCCACCGGCACGGCGACGTTCGTCTTCGCGTCCCCGGATCCGGTTGCCGCGAGCTACGTGTGCGAGTTGGAGCGCGACGGCGTGGTGCTCGGCAACGTGGAGGGCCTCCCGGGCGCGAAGGGCCAGCTCTGCACCTCGCCGATCACCTACACCGGTCTGGACTCCGGGTCCTACCGTTTCGGCGTGCGAGCTCTGACCGCGGAGGGCTTCGGCAGCTACAAGCGTATGCGGTCCTTCACAGTCAACGCGCCCGCGCGGCCGCTGCCGGCGCCGCCGGTGTTCTCTGTTCCCGCGACGATCCCGACCGGATGGGTGACGCTGACCGGCACCGCCGAGCCCGGCGCGACGATCGAGATCTTCGACCGCGCGGCTCCCAGCGGGCCGCTGTACCCCGCGCCGTTCGCGAGTGGCGCGGCATCGCAGGTCGACGGGCGCTGGAGGATCACCGTCGTGAGCCTGACCGAGGGCACCCACTACCTCTCGGCACGCGCCAGCAACACAACCGGGATATCGACGGTCACCGCGGCGCAGGCGCTGGTCGTCAACACGAGCTCGGCTGCACCGACACCGACACCGACAGCGAGTCCGACCGCCACCGCGACCCCGTCGCCGTCACCGAGCCCGAGCCCGTCACCGAGCCCATCGCCAAGTCCGAGCCCGTCACCGAGCCCGTCGCCGTCGCCCAGCCCGAGCCCGTCACCGAGCCCATCACCGAGCCCGAGCCCATCACCGAGCCCGTCGCCGTCGCCCAGCCCGAGCCCGTCACCGAGCCCGAGCCCATCGCCGTCGCCCAGCCCGAGCCCGAGCCCGAGCCCGAGCCCGACCCCGACGCCGACGCCTCCCGCCTTCGCGCCGCCCGCGCCGGCGATCACCGCCCCGGCCGCCTACAGCTGGAGCCGTAGCGCGACGCTCACGCTCTCGGGCACAGCGCAGGCTGCGTCGACGGTCGAGGTCTTCGACGGCGCAATGTCGTTCGGCACCACGACTGCCACCGCGATCGGCACCTGGTCAAGAGCCGTGACCGTGCCCTCCGACGGCGCGTATCTGTTCAGCGCGAAGGCGCGCAACCTCGGCGGAACCTCGGCGAGCTCCGCCATCCGTGTGATCCAGGTCGACACCCGCGCCCCCGCGGCACCGGTCATCACGGCACCGATGACAAGCACCGGGTCGTCGTTCACCCTCGTGGGCACCGCTGAGCCGGGCACGACGGTCGAGCTGTTCGAGAACGGGTCCTCACGAGGCACAGTCTCGGCGGGCAACGGCAACTGGTCGAAGACCTTCACTGGCGTTCCGACCGGGACGCGCACGTTCACGGCCAAGGCGACCGACTTCGCCGGCAACGATCCGCCGTCTCCGCGGGCTACTACCTGCAGATCGGCTGACCAACCCTCACTCCGGCGCCAGCATGCGCAGCGTGCTGCTCACGAAGCGGACGGAGACGGGAGCGAGCAGTGACGGCATCCACCGCTCACGGTCCGAGCGCGCAACGCCGCCGGCCTGTCGGCGCCGTCGTCAGAGCGGGTGGTCAAGAGTCTTCACGCAGGCGCCGGACGCGCCCGCGATCACCGCCCGCGCCTACGGGCTGCGCCGATACTCCGTCACCCTCGACGACTCGAGCGCAACGTCTCCGCCCCATCGAAGACGCGCAACGGGAACGTCTGACCAGACGCTTGCCAAAGTAGTCCGCACCTCGTACTATTTAGTACGTGGCTCGTACCAAACGGCCGGAAGACAACGTGGGGTTCCTGCTGGCGCAGGCCTCGCAGCGGTTCAACGCGCTGCTCGTCGAGCGCTTCGCCGAGGGTGGGTTTCCGGAGGTCCGGGCGTCCTACGGGTCGGTGCTGGTCCCGCTGTTCGAGCGCGACGGGCTCCGGCTCGGCGAGCTCGCGGCCGCGGCTCGCCTGTCCAAGCAGGCGCTGACCGGCCTCGTGCAGCGCTGCGAGGCCGACGGCCTGGTCGAGCGCGAGCGCGACGCCGCGGATGGCCGGGCGTATGTGATCAGGCTGACCGCCCGCGGACAGGCGTTCCAGCGCGTGGCCGAGGGCGTGATGGTCGAGCTCGAGGCGCGGCTGGTGGAGTCACTTGGTGTCAGAGATCGCGACGCGCTCGTGCGCGCGCTGAAAGGAGTGCTGCAGCTATGAAGAGTGCAACGGTGACGACGGTCCTGGAGGCGCCGCGGACCGAGGTCTTCGCGCTGATGTCGGACATCGAGCGGCTGCCCGAATGGGCGACTGAGTTCGCGCGCGAGTTGCGGCGCGAGGGCGACGATTACAAGGTGATCAACGGGCTGGGCGAGTTCTTCTTCTCGATCGCGGCGGACGAACGCACCGGCGTGATCGACATGTACGCGGGGCCGACCAAGGACGCGATGGCCGTGTTCCCGACCCGTGTGGTCGCTCTGTCGGACGGTCAGACGGCGTATAGCTTCACGATGTTCCAGGGCCCGGAGATGCCCGACGAGCTGTTTGACGCGCAGTACGCGTCGCTGCGGCGTGAGTTCGCGAACATCGAGCGGCTGCTCGATCACTAGAGCGTTCAGTGCGGCGAGCGCCTCGTCGATCAGCGCGGGGAGCTCCGCCTCGCCGTCGCGTTCGACCCACGCCATGATCGGCCGTGGTGAGGGCGCCGAGGCTCGCGCCGACGAGCACGCGGGTGCGCAGGTCGCGGCGCGATGCCGTCGCGCCGCTGCAGCGCGTCGAGCATCAGTTCCTGGGTGGCGATCTGGTTCTCCATCGCCGCCGCGCGCAGGCTGGGGGCGGAGAGCATCAGCTTCGAGCGCGCGAGCAGCACGTCACGATCGGTGGCATAGATGTGCAGAAGGCTCGCGGCGACCGCGTGGCGGACGGTTTCGATCACCGGTTCGCCGGGCGGGCGGCCCGGCGATCTGCTCGGCGAGCATCGGGTCGTAGTCGTCGCTGCGCGACGACCGCTTCCTTGGTCGGGAAGTGGCGGAAGAACGTCATGTGCGAGACGCCGGCGGCGTCCGCGATCTCCTGCACGGTGGTCGCGTCGAAGCCCTGCTGTTCGATCAGGCGCAGCGCGTGGGCGCGGATCGCCTCGCGCGTCTGCGCCTTCTTGCGTTCCCGCAGCCCGCTCATGCCGCGGGGCGGGCCGGGAGGAACACCAGCATGAGCACCGCGCCGACGACGGTGACCGCGGCGCCGACCAGTCCGACGGCGGCCAGCCCGGCGGTGAACGCGTCGTGTGCGGCGATCCGCAGCGCGTCGCCGGAGGCGCCGAGGCCGGCGGCGACCGCGTCGGCGCCGATGACCGAGCCGCGCGCGGCGTCGGCGGCCGCGGCCGGCAGCTGCTCGATCGCGGGCTCGAGCCGGTCGGGTAGACGCTGGCCAGCAGGCTTCCGAGCGACGCGACGCCGAGGGCGCCGCCGACCTGGCGCAGCGTGGTGTTGACCGCGGCGCCCGCGCCCAGTTCGCCGCCGGGCACCGCGCTGATGACGGCGTCCATCGCGGGAATCATCGCGAGGCCGGTGCCGAAGCCGCTGACGGCGAGTATCCCCGCGAGCGCGAGTTCGTCCGTGCCGCGACGTCAGGCGCGAGATCGCGAGAGGGCGCAGGACAGCAGCAGCAGGCCGGCCGCCGTCGGCGGCTTTCGTCCCCCAACGCCGGTCGACCACGCCCGCCAGCGGGGCGGCGGCGGCGAGTCCGA
The DNA here is from genome assembly GCA_963768375.1 of uncultured Solirubrobacteraceae bacterium. GTDB lineage: Bacteria > Actinomycetota > Thermoleophilia > Solirubrobacterales > Solirubrobacteraceae > Solirubrobacter. The sequence continues at coordinate 18,322 of CAVYHO010000009.1, read as the reverse complement.
CCATCAGCGGCACGACGCGCAGCCCGGTGCCGAGCGCGTCGTGACCGAGGACGACCTGCAGGAACTGCGGCACCGTGAACAGGATGCCGAACAGCGCGTACATGGTGATGACTCCGGCGACCGTGCCCCAGGTGAAGCGCCGATCGGCGAACAGCGCGGGATCGACCAGCGGGCGCGGGACGCGGCGTTCGCGAACGACGAACGCGACGGCCAGACAGCAATGCGACGGCAACGACGACCAGGGTTCTGCGGGGAAGCCCACCCGGCGGCCGGCGCCTCCACCAGGGCGAACACCAGCGCCACGACCGCGCCGACGGCGAGGCCGACGCCGAGCGCGTCCACCGGCGGCGCCTCCGGATTCGTGGTTTCCGGCAAGAGCACGGCCGCGGCGGGCAGGACGAGCGCGATGATCGGAACGTTGATCCAGAAGACCGCGTTCCAGCTCGAAGTGATCCAGGATCACTCCGCCCACGATCGGTCCGAGCGGTAGTCCGAGGCCGATCGCCAGTGTGATCGCGACGATCGCCCGGGGGCGCTCCTGCGGGCCGAACAGCACCGGCACCGTCGCGATGCTGAGCGGCATGATCATCGCCGCCGCGGCGCCGAGCACGATTCGCGCCGCGATCAGCTCCCCGGCCGAGCCGGCCAGCGCACACCCCGCCGAGGCGACACCGAACAGGCCGAGTCCGACCAGCAGCACGCGCCGCCGTCCGTAGCGATCGCCGAGCAGCCCGGCGGGCAGCATCCCGCCGGCGAACGCGAGCACGTACGCGTCGACGATCCACTGCAGTTGCGCGGTCCCGCGTCCAGCGACCCCGCGATCGTCGGGCAGCGCGACGTTGAGGATCGTCGTGTCGAGTCCGACGACCAGCAACCCGATCGACACCGCCGCGAGCGACCACCAACGATGCACCCGGACGTTAGTCACTAACACATGTTAGAGACTAACACGAAAGTGGTTCAGAGCTTGAGGAAGCGCTCGGCGAGGGCGTGGAAGAAGTCGCTGCGGGTGATCACGCCGGTCACGTGTCCGTGGTCGACGATCGGGATGATCAGGACGCGGTGGTGGAGGAAGATCTCCGCGAGTTGGGTGTCGGAGTGGTCGGGGTCGACGTCGATGTGCTCGCGGTTCATGTGCTGCTCGACGCGCTCGCTGCGGCAGCGGTCGCGTTTCTCGAGCGTCTCGTCGAGGGAGCGGTGCAGGAAGGCGGCGCCCCTGAGTTGGTCGAGGTAGCCGGGGAAGAGCGCGCTCATGAACTCGCGTTCGCCGAAGATGCCGGCGAAGCGCTCGGACGCGTCGACGACGGGCAGCGCCGGGAGGTCGCTGTCGAGCAGCCGCTGGACGGCGTGCTCGATCGAGTCGTCGGTGTGGAGGGTTTCGGGTTCGCGCATGGCGCGCATGGAGATGGTCTGCGGGCTCACGTATACCTCAGCAGGACGTAGAGCGTGGCCAGGATGAGCGTGCCGGCGGTGACGGCGAGGCCGTAGCGCAGGAAGGCGAGGAAGCCGATGGTGTGGCCGGCGCGGGCGGCCATGCCGGAGGCGGCGACGTTGCAGGCGGCGGCGACGATGGTGGCGTTGCCGCCGAAGCAGGCGCCGAGCGCGAGCGCCCACCAGTACGCGTCGTCCTGGGCGAGCGAGTCGACGACCGGGATCATCGCCGCGGTGAAGGGGATGTTGTCCACCAGCCCGGAGCCGATCGCGGAGACCCAGAGGATGCCGAGCAGTTCGGCGGTGCGGTCGCCGCCGGTGATCGAGGCGATGCCGTCGGCGACCTCGCCCAGGGCGCCGGTCTCCTCGAGCGCGCCGACCATCACGAACAGGCCGATCAGGAAGAACAGCGTGAGCCATTCGATCGAGGAGATCGAGCCGTGCAGCGACTGCCTGGAGACCAGCAGGGTGACGGCGGCGCCGGCCAGCGCGACGGTGGCGGGTTCGATGTGCAGCGGCTTGTGGATGAAGAAGACGAGGATCGTGATGATCAGGATCGGCACGGTGCGGCGGGCCTCGGCCGGGTCCTCGATCGACTTGGCGGCGTCGAGCGACGAGCACGCGCTTGCGCGCCGCGGGCGCGATCTGCAGCTGCGAGCGGAACGCGAGGTAGAGCGCGGGGATCGTGAGCGCGAGCGCGACGATCACGATCGGCGCGAGGTTGGCGATGAACGCGCCGAAGGAGAGGCCGGTGTGGCCGGCGATGAGGATGTTCGGCGGGTCGCCGATCAGCGTCGCGGTGCCGCCGATGTTGGACGCGACGATCTCGATGATGATCAGCGGGACGGGGTTGACGTCGAGCGCGTCGGCGAGCAGGAAGGTGATCGGGACGATCAGCAGGATCGTCGTGACGTTGTCCAGGAACGCCGACAGCACCGCGGTGGTCACCGCGAGCGCGAGCACGACGAGCGATCGGCTCGCCGCGCGAGAGCTGGCCGGCGCGGATCGCCAGCCACGTGTAGACGCCGGTGGTCTCGGTGACGCGGACCATGATCATCATCCCGACGAGCAGGCCGATCGTGTTGAAGTCGATCGCCTCGATCGCCTGCTCCTGATCGAGCGTGCCGGCCAGCACGACGATGCGTCGCGCCGAGCAGCGCGATCTTGGTCCGGTCCACCCGCTCGGAGGCGATCAGCCCGAGCGCGACGACGAAGACAGCGACGGCGAAGACCATCGCTCAGATCACCCGCTCGCCGCTGTCGAGGACGGCCAGCGCCGGGCGCATCCCGAGCAGCCGCAGGTCCAGCAGCCAATCGCGGCACACCGGATGCTCCACGCACGCCTGCGCGTCCGCCCCGTCGGCGAGCTGGAGCTCGCACAGCCACGCCCACGGGCGCGCGTGCCGAGGCGCGTCCTGCACGCGGCTGAGCACGATCGATTCGACACCCGGGAGCGCGCGCAGGCCGCCGAGCTCGGAGCGCAGCCAGCGTGTGCGCCTCCGCCGCCGAGAGGTGCTGCGGCTGGTTGCCGGTGATGAGCACGCGGGACACGAAGGCCAGCCTGTACCGGCGCGGCGGGTGGCTTCCATGGGCTCTTGCCCCCACGGCGGCGGGGGAACGTTCCCTACTAGGCTCACGGGCATGCCGCTGCTCTGGAGGGTGTTCGCGGGCAACGCGGCGGTGCTGACGGTGGCCACGCTGATCCTGGTGCTCACGCCGGCCACGGTGAGCTTCCCGGTGGCGCTGGAGGAGCTGCTCGTGCTCTCGGGCGGGATGGCGGTGATGCTCGCCATCGACGTCGCGCTGCTGCGGCGCTCGCTGCGGCCGCTCGCGGCGCTGGCGGGCGTTCGTCCGCAGCGTCGACCCGCTCGACCCCGGGCAACGCGCGCGGCTCGTCTCCGCCGATCCTGAGGTGCGCGACGTCGCCGCCGCGGTCGACGAGATGCTCGACCGCCTCGAGGCCGAGCGCCGCGAGAGCGCCCGCCGTGCCGTGGCCGCCCAGGAGGAGGAGCGCATGCGGATCGCGCGCGAGCTGCACGACGAGGTCGGCCAGGCGCTGACCGCGGTCATGTGGATGGTCGACGGCCCCGCGCGCGACGCCGTCCGCGCCGCGCTGGAGGACGTCCGCGCGATCGCCCGCCGGCTGCGCCCTGTCGCGCTCGACGACCTCGGCCTGCTCGCCGCCCTCGCCGCGCTCACCACCGCGCTGCAACAGTCCAGCGGCGTGCGCATCACGCGCACGCTCGACCGCGACGCCGCCGCGGCGCTCGGACCGGACGAGGAGCTCGTGGTCTACCGCGTCGTCCAGGAGGCGCTGACCAACGTCGTCCGCCACGCCGACGCCCGCCACGCGTCGGTCACGCTGGCCCAGACCGAGCGCGGCGGTCACGCTCGAGATCGCCGACGACGGGCGCGGCTTGCGACGCCGCGCACGTCGCGGACGGCGCCGGCCTGCGCGGGATGCGCGAGCGCGCGCTGCTGATCGGCGCGCAGCTCGACGTCATCGCCGGGACGAACCGGGCACCACGGTCCGGCTGGTGATCGAGCCGATGACCGGCGCACGCGTCCTGATCGCCGACGACCACGTCCTCGTCCGCCACGGCCTGCGCCGGATCATCGAGGCCGAGCCCGACTTCACCGTCGTCGCCGAGGCCGGCGACGGCGCGCAAGCGGTCGAGGCCGTCCACGCGCATCCGGTCGACCTCGCCGTCCTCGACGTCTCCATGCCCGTGCTCACCGGCCTGCAGGCCGCCCGGCGCATCACCACCGAAGCCCCGCACGTGCGCGTGCTCATGCTCTCGATGCACGACAACGAGCAGTACCTCTTCGAAGCGCTCCGCGCCGGCGCCTCCGGCTACGTGCTCAAGACCGCCGCCGACCGCGACCTCGTCGAGGCCTGCCGCGCCGTGCTGCGCGGCCAGCCGTTCCTCTACCCGTCCGGGATCGCCGTCCTGATCCGCGACTTCCTCGACCGCGCCCGCGACGGCGAGGAACTCCCGGGCGACGCCCTCACCCCGCGCGAGCTCGAAGTCGTCAAGCTCGTCGCCGAGGCCCACACCTCCGAGCAGATCGCCCAGCACCTCGGCCTCTCCAGAAAGACCGTCGACCGCCACCGCGAGAACGTCCTCGCCAAGCTCGGCATGCGCGACCGCGTCGAACTCACCCGCTACGCCATCAAACGCGGACTCGTCGAACCCTGAAGCGTGTCGATGTGCTGAATATGTCCTCCGGCGACACAAGCGGGTTGCTTGCGCTCGTCCCCGAAATGCCGCGCGCACGGTCCGCCGCTTGCAGAACCAGGGCCGTTCCCGTTGGATGAACAAATGTCTGCCTCGCTGCGCGATGTCTGCGGGCTCGCGCTCGTGGTGGTCCTCGTCCTCGCTCGGACGGCCGCGGCGTCATCGCTCGACGACGTCGGCGACCAGTGGCTGCCGCGGGCCGACGGCGCCCAGTGGTCTACGCCTGGTCCAACTGCGCTTCTCGCCCGTGCCGCGGGTGGAGCGCTACAGGTGACCGGCCGCAACGCGACGGCCTTCCGGGTCGCAGTGGACCGAGCTCGAGCTGGGGGACTACGACGTCCCGTCTCAGCGGGGTCGATCGACTTCCAGCAGACCGACGCGGGGCTGGTCAACGTCAACTACCAGAGCACCCCGCCGCCGCCGCAGTTCCCGATCCTGTGCGCGGCCGCGGGCGACTGCGGGAACAGCCTGGCGGGCGCGTGTACCTGCTGATCTGGGGCACGCGCTCGCCGGTGCTGGCCGAGCCGCTGCTGACCGGGACGCGCTGGAACACCGTCGGCGGCGCGGCCAACGACGTCGCCAGCCGCAATCGCTACGAGGGCCGCGAGAAGGTCACCGTGCCGGCGTTCCCGGCGGGTGGACGCCGCGGGGTCGAGTCGGTCACGCAGACCGGGGCGCTCGGCGACCCGTTCGGCTCCGGCCGCGCACGGTCTGGTGGGTGCGCGGCGTCGGTCCGGTGCGGATCGCGTTCCGGCACGCCGGCGGCGAGGCTCAGCGAGGCGGTGCTGCGCGCGACGACGCTGACGCCGAAGCCGCTGCCGCCGGACTCAATCTGCTTCCGCTCAACCGCGGCGACACCGCGACGTTCCGCTGGCGCAACGACCGCCACCTCAAGCAGTGGTCGACGCAGCGCGCTGACCGTCGCCGAGGTCGTCAACAACACCGCGCGGGTGGACGTCAAGCAGGTCTCCGGCCCGATCACGGTCGCCGGCAGCTACGCGTTCTCGACGCGGCTGGACGGCGTCGCGCAACCTCGCGGCCTCCGTCAAGGCGGCGACCCGGGTCCAGTTCCCCGCACTCGGCCCGCGCGGCGCACCGGCGGATGAGCGGCGGCGGTTCCTGACGCCGCTGGACCTGATGATCTACGGCTTCGGCCCGGTCGTCCCGATCGGCGAGCGCGACGGGTACAGCTGGCGCGAGCTCGCGCGAGAGCGACGACTGGGCATCTTCGGGGTCGCGGGCACGTCGACGATCCGCGCGACGCGCAAGGTCAAGGCGCCGGCCGGCCGCTTCGACGCCGTCGTCGTCCGGTCCACGCTCACGCAGTCCGGTTTCCGCTTCGGCAGCGGCACGCGCACGAGCTACTTCGCGCCCGGCAAGGGCCTGGTCAAGCTCGTCTTCAGGCACCGGGACGGCTCGTCTCGACGGTCGAGCGCACGAAGTGACGCGCCGTCTGCTGCTCGTCGCCGCGCTCGCGGCGACGCTGGTGCTCGGCCCCCGCCCGCGGCCGGGCCGTGCGCGCCCACCCTCGCGCCCGACCGCGTTCGCCCCGCCGACGGGCATCGCCCAGCACGATTTCGCTTCCGGGATCGCGACCGATCGCGCGTTCGGCGTCGCGGTCGACGGCGACCGGATCTACTCCGTGGGGGAGAGCCTCGAATGGCGGCAACCGCGACATCGGGATCATGGCCCGCCGCTCCGACGGCGCGTTCGACCCCGGCTTCTCCGAGGACGGGCGGCTGATGCTCTCGCCGCGGCCGCGTGCCGGAAGCCGCGAGGACATCGCCGCCGATATCGTCGTGCTGAGCGACCACCGGCTGCGGATGCTCGCGGCGACGGCGGCGAACCCGCTGGCCACCGCCGACAGCGAGGTCGCGCTCCTCGGCCTCAACGCGGACGGCTCGCCCGACACGACCTTCGGCGACGGGACGGGTGCGGTGGTTTTTCCTGTTGAGCGTCAACGCCGACATCCCCGCGCACATGGCGGTCGACCCCGCCAGCGGGCGGATCGCCATCGCCGGCGGGACGGGCGGCGCCGGGCTGACCGGCGGACGCGACGACACCTTCATCTCGCTGCGCGAGGCCGACGGCAGCCCGGTCGCGGGGTTCGGCACCGACGGCGTGGTCAAGGGCGACTTCCCCGGCGTCGCGCTGCGCGACCGCGCGGTCGATGTCGTGCTGCGCCCGGATGGCAGCGTCGTCGCGCTGGTCGAGGCCGAGTCGGCGCCGAACGTCCTGCACAGCACGCTCTACGGGCTGTCCCCTCACCGGTGCCCCTCGATCCAACGTTCGGCGGCACCGGCATCGTCGAGCTCGCGGTGGGTGACCCCGACACGACGTCCGGCGGGCTGCTGACCGCGGGTGGGCGGCTCTGGATCGCGGGCTCGACACGGACCGGCAACGACACCGACGCCTTCCTCGCGCGAATCGGGATCGACGGCACGGGCCTCGTAGTCGCGCCGCTTCGACTACCGCGGCCGCGCCTTCACTTCCGCGCAGGGACTGATCAGCACGGGCCGCGACCTGGCCCTGCTGCCGGGGCCCGTGCCGACGATCGTGGTCGCGGGCAAGGTCACCGGCGACACCGGCAGCGCCTGGGGGGCAGCGGCGTTCAACACGCTCGACGGCGAGTTGGCGGCGGCCCAGACCGGCGATCTGACGGTCGGCGCCGTCGGCACCGGCATCGCCGCGGTGGCTGCCGCCACGACCGACTGGCTGGCGGTCGCCGGAACGACCGACGAGACGACCTCGGACACGAACTTCGCGACCGCGCGGCTGCCGGTGGACGCCCCGAGGACACGCGACCTCGGCCTGAGCGTCGCCACCCCTCTGGAAGTGATCTTCAGCGGGTCCCGGCCCGGCCCGGCGCCGCTGATGCTTCGCGTCGCCAATGCCGGCACCCGGCCCTGCTCCGGGGCCGTGACGGCCGGCGGCGCGTACCAGTTGCGCGGCTGGGGGTTTCCCACGCCGGTCGCGACCGGGACCGTCGCCCCCGGCGAGGATGTCGTGTTGTCCACGGTCGACGTCGCCTACAGGGGCCGCGCCGCCGCACCGACGTGCTCTCGCTCGCGGTCCGCGCCGACGGCGACACGGTCACCGACAACGACGCGGCCAACCTGCGCGTGAACTTCCCTACTGCGACGCGCGGCTGGTGCGGGCGCCACCGTGCGCGCGATCCCGAGCGAGGGCCGCCTGCGCGTGCCGCTGCTGCTGAGCAACGCCGGAACCGCACCCTGCCAGCGCGCGGGCGTCGCCGTGGCCGCCGGCGGGCGTGCCGTGGCGGTGCCGCCGCGCGCGACGCTCGACTCCGGGCGCCAGGTGGACGCCGACGCGACGATCGAGGTCACGCCGGTCGCGCCCGGCGTCACGTCGGCCACGCTGCGCCTGCGTGCGCTGGCCGCGGACGACTCCGTGACGAGCGACGATCTGGCGATCACGGCGCCGGTGATCGTGGTGGGCGACTCGGCGATCCGCCGTGCCGGCGCCCGCGGCGTGTCCGGGTCGGCGACCAACGGCGCCGGCGCGGCGTCGAAGGCCGGCCGGCGCGTGCGCTCGGTGCACGTCGCCATCCGCCGCGTGGGCTCGAAGCTGCCGCTGGCTGACGGCATCCGGCCAGTTGCGCTCCTCCGGCGCCTCGGCGAAGACATGCGCCGGGCGTCCGGTCTGGATTCAGTCACGCGGGACGCGGAGCTGGTCGCTGGCACTGCGGCGCGCGCTGCCGCCGGGACGCTATGTCGTCCAGTCGCGGGCCACGGTCGCGGCCGGCTTCCCCGAGGCGCGCTTCAGCCGGCGTGACGGCAACCAGCGAACCATCCGCGTGCCGGTGAGTGCACGGCGCGCAGTGGTCGTCGCACTCGCGGGGCCGCGCTCGTGGCCGCGGGCTGCGGCGGGTCCCCGAGCGTGCGCGAGCGCGTCGCTGCCTACCTCGGCGACGCCGCCGGTGTGCAGACGCGCTGGTCGCGCGCGTTCGAGACGGCGAACCGCGCGTACGCCGACTTCGCCGCAGGCCGGCTGCAAGGCGAGGCGGCCACCCGGCAGCTGGCAAAGTCGCGCGATGACGTCCAGGCGCTGCGTGACGCGCTCGCCGCGCTCAGTCCGCCCGGCGAGGCTCGCGCCCTGCACGCGAAGATGCTGCGGGTCTTCGACCTCGACCTCGCGCTTGCGACCGAGAACGCGCAACTGGCGGCCTACGTCCCCGCCGAGAGCGCGGTGCTGGATCGCCTGCCGGCGGCCAACCGCCAGCTGCGCCGTAGGCTCGCGGCGGCCAGCCGCGATCCGGTCGCTCAGGCCCGCGCCCTGGGCGCCTTCCAGATCACGCTCGACGGCACCGTGGACGATCTGCGCACCCTCGACCCGCCGCCCGTGCTGCGCGTCGGTCACGGGGATCGCATCCACGCCCCCTGGCCCGTACCGCCGCGCTGTCAGGACGCCTGCGGACCGCGCTGCGCGCCGGCGACGCCGTGCGCGCCGCGCGCCTGCTCGACCAGCTCGAACGCACACCGCCTGACCGTCGCACGCTCGCACGCGAAGCGGTCGAGGCCTATAGCCGTCGCTCGCTGCAGGTGAACCGCGCCGTGCAGGATGTTCGCCGCGCCGAGGCCGTCGCTGGAACCGTCGCATGGCGCCCTCCTGCCCGACCCCGCCGATTCGGCGGGATCGGTGTTCGCGGCGTGAAAAGAATTCCCACGGCGGATGACCCGCTGCATAGCCTTGCCCCGGCGGCCGAATTCCCGCTTCGAGCACCTGCCGCAAGACACCGGAAAGTGCGCTTGATACAGCCCAAGGACGGAGGTCGGACGCAGTCGCCCGCGCGGTGGCGGCGACGTCTTGTTCTTTCATCGGCGGCGGGGTTGGACACGCGCCACGGCCGTCATCGGGCTGGTCTTCCTGCTCGCGAACTACGTCTCGCCGGTCGCCTCGTTGGCCTCCCAGCCGCGGGCGGGCGATCCGCTGCCGTCGCTGCCGATGCCGGTGCTGACGTTCCCCGCCATGGAGTCGCCGGCCCAGGCGTTGGCCGACCGCCGGCCGGCGAAGCGCTCGCATGCGGCTCGGGCGGCGGCGAGGCGCGCGGCGGCGCGCGCGGCGGCCGCGACCCGCAGAGCTGCTGTAGCGCGCAAAGCGGCGGCGGCCCCCCTCCCCGCGGAAGCCGCAACGCAGCCCCCCGCACCCGCGACCCCAGCCGGCCGCGGCACCCGTGGTGGCTCCCGCCTCCCGAGATCGTCGAGAACCAGTACGACATGACGTCTCGGCCGCCGAAGAAGCACCCCCACGCGGGCGCGCCGGAGTACCGAGACGACAATCGGGGCCGCGCCCGTCGAGTCCCACCGACCCCGGGGTGCGTGCGCAGGCCCAGACCCTTCCTGACCCGGAGCCCGCGGCCCCGGTCGCATCGGCGTCCAATGCCGCGGATGAGGTTGCGGCCGCCCGCGGCCGGCGAGGAGCCCGCCGCGGAGCCGCAGGCCACCCCCGAGCCGCTGCCCGTCCGCTCGGCTCCCGCGGCCGCGCAGCCGCCGATGACGGTCTCGAGCACGGCCGGCGAGCCCCCGCCGGCGCGCCCGATCGCCAGCGCCGGGACGACCACGGTGGCAGCGGCGCCGACGCTGCCTGTCGTCGCCGCACCCGCTCCGCTCGCAGCCGTGAGCATCGCGCCCAGACCCTGAGCGCCCCGAGTTCCAGCCGGTCGCCCCACCGCCCGTGAGCGACGCGCTGCTGGCCGACAGCGGCGCGACCCTGGCCGCGGTGACCACAACGCTGACCGATGTCGCCGTGAGCGTCCCGGCGCCGAGACCGTGGACGTGTCGCTGAGCGACCTCGAGGCCGACGCGCTGCTCGCCGCGGCCACGACAATCAGCTCAGAGAACGCCGTCGTGACCGAGGCCGACGGCCAGGCCACGCCCGCCGTGCTCGGCGCGCTGACCCGGCCGGAGGCGACGCTGCCGACGCGCACCAGCGCACCCGCCGCGCCGGACACCACCGACGCAACCGGCGAACCGACCTTCACGAGTGCCGACCCGTCGACCGAGGTGGCCGCCCCGGCGCTCGCGACAACCCGATGCCGGTACACGCAGACGAGACCGCCAACGCGCGCGGTCCCCGCTGCCCGGCGAATGGACGATCTTCCTCACGGACGGCATCGACCATCTCGCCTGGATCACGACATCTGGTGAGGACCTCGTCATCACCGTCGACGGCATCCGCGATGAGCCGGCCGCTGGCCGGGCTCGAGCGCGTGACCGTCATCGGCGGCGATCGCGACGACAGCCTCGTCGTCATCGCGGCGCCCGTGCCGATCTTCTACGACGGCCGTGGCGGGTTCGACCTGCTGACCATCGAGGGCATCACCAGCTCGTCCGCGCGACCGCGATCGACGGCACTTCGGGCACGATCCTGGTCGACGGCCTGCCGGTGACCTACGCCGGCCTCGAACCAATCATCCTGAGCGGCACCGCAGCCGACGTCGTCATCGACGGCTCGGCGAGCGACGACGCGATCGTCATAAGCCCGAGCGGGTCAACGATCACGGTCGCCACCAGCACCGGGACGATCGAGTCGCACATCTTCGCCGGCCCGACCGACTCATTGCTGATCCGCGGCAACAGCAGCACCGACTCGGTGACCTTCACGACCGCGCTGAACCTCAGCAGGGCCGACGCTGACGGTCGAGGCCGAGACGATCACGGTCGCCACCAACGTCACCGCGGGCGCGGGTGCACGCTGACCGCCGCGGCGACGCGCGCCGGCGGCACGGGCACCCTCCCGTCCGCGAGCGTCTCCGTCGCGGGCACCATCACCGCCACCGGCGCGGTGTCGGTGCGCGGCCGCAGGCGACTGACACCTGGGCGCTCACCGGCCAGACGCTCACGGGCGAACACGCGTCTTCGCCGCTCGGCGCCAGCGCGATCGGCCGACGGTGCTGCGGCAGCGGCGCACTACACGGCGAGCGCCGCCACCGTGCTCGCCGCGGCCACCGACGTCCACCTTCGTCGCTGGCACGGCGCCGCGAACGGCGTCACCTACAGCACGACGGTCCCGACCAACGTGGACGGGGAGAACGGGGCCGTCCGCGTCCACGGTCACGAACACCACCCGCGCGAGCGTCGCCGCGATCGGCGAGCGTCGCCGCTCGCGACCGTCGACGATCACGGCCACGGACACCGACCAACGTCGACGTCGCCCTCGCCGACACGACCGTCTACGACAAGCCGACGGGCACGGTGCTCGCGCTCTTCCTCGAGTTCGGCCGCCTGCTGGTCACGACCACCATCAGCCGCGATACGCTACGCAGGCCACGGTCGCCGGCGCGACCGTCACCGCCACCGGTGCGCCGCGCGCGTCGCCCGCCACCAACGCCGGCACGGTCGACACGTCGATCGACTCGACGCTCGTCGGCAAGGTCACCAACACCGTCGCCAGGGACGACCCGGTGCGCCTCCCGTCGCCGCCGGAGCGCTCGGTCCGCGCCGGCAGCCCTGACGGATCGCCGCCACGACCGTCGACCGAGCTGACCGCCGTCGGGGAAGATCGCCCGCAACACGATCACGGGCCGCACGGCGGCGACCGTGAGCACCGGCCGCGCTGGCGACGACAGACCGGCGACTCTGACCGTCTCGGCCCACGACGCCACGGTGCTGACCTCGTTCGCCGGCAACGCGCTCTACGAGCCCTCGACGCCGCTCGTCACGCTCGCCAGCACCGAGGCCCGCAACACGAGCGACCGGACCGTCGAGGCCGCGCTGGCGACCGCGACGGCGACCGTCGCCGCCGGGCGCGACGCGTTCGTGTCAGGGCGCTCAGCGACGGCCGCGTGCTGGCGTGGACCGAGGCGGTCGCGATCAAGACCAAGAAGACCAACCACGGTCCCGACCAGCAGCGCGAAGGCGCCTGGCCGCGACGCTCGCCGCCAACGTGATCCTCGGCTCGGTCAGCGCCTCCGTGACCGCCTCCACGCTCACCGGCGCCCGCGACGTCGCGGTGACCGCGAGCAACGCCGGCGTTCATCGACGCCACGGGCGCGATCAGCGCGATCGCCAACACCGACACCGACGCGATCTCGTTCAAGCTCATCCTCTCCAACGGCACGCATCGCCGCGGGCGCCCGCGATCGCCATCAACGTGATCGGCTGGGAGATCGGCAGCCTCGCGCTGACCGCCGTCGACGCCGCGCTCGGCACCGGCTTCGGGCAGACCGAGCGGCCGCTCACGACGACCGCGACGATCGCCGGCTCGACCGTCACCGTGACCCGCGACCTCACGGTCGACGCCTCGACGACCGCGACGATCAACGCGACCGTCTCCAACGCGTCGACGACCGTGCAGCACGGGTTCTTCGGCTCGACCTCGGCGGCCGCCGGTGCGGTGCTGGCGACGAACAAGGTCTCCACGCGCACGGCGGCGTCGATCACCAACCAGTCCGCGACGGCCGGCGGCGCGCTCGCCGTCACCGCGAGCGACGCGGCGACGATCGCCTCCAACGTGAAGGTCGTCTCGAACTCGGTCACGACGACCGACAGCGGCCTGCACTTCCTCGGCAAGTTCGTCAACGGCTCCGTGCCGGCTACCTACACGACCGCCTCGGGCAGCCAGACGGTCGCCTTCGGGAACACGGTGCGCGTCGCTGCACGGCTACGCGACGCCGCGCTTCACCACCGACGACCCGACCACGGTGGCGCTCAAGACCGGCGACCGGATCCGCGTCCGCGACGGCTACGCGGGCGGCGGCGACCCCGGCGTCTACCGCTATCTCGGCCCGGACGCGTCGCTGAACCCGTCCGCGCAGGACTACTCCGACGCGGCGGCGTGGGTGCTCGTCGCCGGCGCCGACGACGTCGTCTACCGCTACATGGGCGGCACGCCGGTCACGCTGCGACCTGAGCGCCGAGGACTACACCGACCTGCGCTTCTGGAAGCCGCGTGCAGACGACGCTCGTGCCGCAGGGTCAACATCGTCACGTCGGACTCGAGGGCGATCGGCGCCGCGGTCGTGCTCAACGACGTCAACAGCCGAGCGCCCCGGCGCGCCTCGACCGGCTTCACGGTGACCGCCGGCAGCGTGCCGTCGAGGCGACCGAGGCGGCGACGATCGTGGCCACCACCGACGTGACGGCGACCTCGGCCGGCGGCTCGACGCTGACGGGCCAGGGCCAGTCGCTGGCGGCGGGCGGGATGATCGCGACCAACCGCGTGCTGATCGGCGCGTCGCGCTCGATCGACGACGACACGTGACGACGACGGCCGGCGACGTGACCGTGAGCGCGACGAACGACTCGCTGATCGAGGCCCAGACGCTGAGCGCGATGAGCTCGGGCGCCGAGTCGGTCGGGATCGAGCTCGCGTTCAACACGATCGGCTGGAAGCGCAGCAACATCCTCTTTTGCGGCGCTCGACGCGCTGCTCGGCGATCCGCTCGTCTCGACCGCGCTTCGGCGGCCAGCAGCCGGCGCTGACGGAGGCGACGATCACGCACGCGCCGATCGTCGCCGGCGGCGTCGATCGTGAGCGCCGTCGACGCGGCGCGGATCACCGCCGTCGCAGCAACGAGGCCACCTCGGCGCCGGCGGCGATCATGGGCGCGGGCGGGATGAGCGCGGCGGCGATCCTCTCCTCGAACATGGTCTTCAGCGCCGGCGCACGCGTTGTCGTTCGCGCAGTCGCCGGACGTGACGGCCGAGCGGCGACGTACCGTCAGCGCCTCGGACGAGGCGACGATCGACGCGACGACGCCCTGTTCGCGGCGGTCTCGCCGACGAACGACGCCGGCGCCGGGATCCTGAACCGCTTCGCCGGCGCGATCCTCGACGACTACGAGTTCACGAGCACTCCGGCACGCGCTCGTGCACTTCGGCGACAAGGTGCGCACCGACGACGGCACCGTCTACCGGTACATGGGCGAGGACGCGACGCTCGACCTCGACGAGGCGCGCAGGACTACTCGGACTTCGGCTACTGGAAGCCGCTCGGAGCCGAACCTGATCACCGACGCGCTCGCCTACGCGGCGCTGTCGCGCTCGGCACGGTGCTCGACGAAGGACGGCCTGGCCGGCAGCGCGGACAGCTACTTCGGCCTGATCGACCACAACGACCTGCGCAGCGAGGTGCGGGCGTACATCACGGGCACGCCGGTCGCGGCGGGCGGCGTCGTCGCGGTCGGCGCGACCGAGGCGGCGACGCTGCGCGTTCGACGACAGCCTCGTGCAGACGTGGGAGGGCCCGGCGCGGTGATCGTGACCAACGTCGTGCTCTCGAGCGCGCGAGCGTGATCGAGGGCAGTCGGTCGCCGCGGCGGCGTCGACGTCGCGGCGGAGAACGTCTCGACGCTCGAGGCGACCGCGACGTCGAAGATCGAGGGCTTCGACGAGACGTTCGGGCGTCGTCGCGTTCAACTCGATCGGCTGGAAGTCGAGCAACATCCTCTTCAACGCGCTCGACGCGCTGCTCGGCGACCCGCTGATCTCGGCGGCGTTCGACGGCGCGAGCACCCCGTCCGACGCGCAGGCCTGGATCCGGGACACGACGGTCGACGCGACCGGCGACGTCGCGTGATCGCCGTCGCAGGCGGCGCAGCTGACCGCGACGACCGGCAACGAGGGCGTCGCGGACGCAGAGCTCGACGCGGTGCTCTCGTCCGGCGCGGCGACGACCGGCGTCTCCGGCGGCGGCGTGCTGACCTCGAACAAGGTCAACACGCTGGCGCGGGCGTTCATCGAGTTCACCGGCGGCGCGCAGGGCACGGTCGACGCCGACGGCGACGTGACCGTCTCGGCGACCGACGCGGCGGGCCTCGAGGCGCACGTCAGCGTGGTGCAGAAGGCGATCGTCGCGAACACCGCGGCCGGGCTCGCGCAGACGATCTCGGACCTGCTCCCGAACGACTACGACTACACGACCAGGTCCGGGACGCGCGAGATCACCAGGGAACCCACGTCCGGGTCGCCGCGGGCGGCACCGGCGTCGTCGGCCACGTGTACGAGTTCAAGGGCCCGCTGCCCGAGACGGTCGACCTCGGCGCCGAGGACTACACCGTCACGCGCGCTGGACGGACCTGACCGTCCAGCCGTCGATCGCCGACTTCTACCCGAACCTCGGCAACCTGACCAAGTCGGACGCGCGCGCGATCGGCATGCTGGTCGTGATGAACGACCTGCGCGCCGCCTCCGAGGCCTACCTCGACAACGCGATCGTCGACGCCGCGCTCGCTCACCGTCAAGCGCCGAGGAGACGCGCAGCTCCTGTCGGAGGCGCTGAGCACCGTGACCGCGTCGGGCGGCTCGTTCTACGGCACCGGCACCGTGCAGGCGATCACCGGCCAGGTCGTCACGAACGTCGTCCTCTCGCCTCGGCGACCGCTGCGATCTCCGACAGCGACGTCGACCGCCGGCGGCGACGTCAACGTCACCGCCGCGAACCACGCCGGCATCGACGCGACGCTGCTGGCCGCGACGCAACTCGGGCGACCTCGCGTTCGCGATCTCGCTGGCGTTCAACTCGCTCGGCTGGAACTCGCAGAACATCCTCTTCAACCTCGCCGACACGATCCTCGGCGACCCGCTGATCGCGGCCGCTCTGACGGCGAGGACCCGTCGCTCGTCTCCGCGACGATCACGAACTCGACGATCGCGCGGCGGCGACGTGAACGTGACAGCCGACGGCGCGGCGCTGCTGAACGCGACGCGTCTCGAACGCCGCCGACTCGACCGCCGCGGCGCTGTTCAACGCGACCGGCAAGGCGCTCGGCCTCACGGTCGCGCAGAACAAGGTCTCGAGCCAGGCGCTACGCGCGCGATCGAGGACTCCGACGTCACGCGCCGGCGGCGACCTGACGGTGCGCGCCTCCGACGAGGCCGGGATCTGGTCGAACATCAAGATCGTCTCCTCCTCGCAGACGACGAACGACGGCGGCGCGGCCGTCCTGCAGGACGAGATCAACAACTTCATCGGCGGCGCCAAGTTCCTCTCCAACGACGGGCTGCAGGACCTCGTGCTCGGCGACACCGTCCGCATCCACGCCGACCAGGCCACGCCCGACGTCAAGAAGGGCGCCGTCTACGAGTGGATGGGCGAGGACGGCCCGGTCGACCTGACGACCACGGACTACACCGACCTCGGCCTCTGGCGGCCGGTCGCCGCGAGCACCGCGTGCCGGCCGGGCTCAACGTCACGAACTCCGACTCGATGGCATCGGCGCCGCGATCGTGCTCAACGACGTCTGGAGCGACGTCGAGGCCGCGCTCCGGAACAACGCGCCGCTCACCGCCGGCAGCGTCGACGGTCGAGGCCCTCGAGTCCGCGACGATCGTCGCGACCACCGACGTCAGCGGCTCCTCGTCCGGCGGCTCCAGTCTCACCGGCCAGGGCCAGTCGCTCGCGGCCGGCGGCATGATCGCGACGAACCGCGTGCAGAGCGGCGCGCGGGCGATCGTCGACGAGACGTCGCTCGAGACGACGGTCGGCGACGTCACCGTCGCAGCGTCGAACGACTCGCTGATCGAGGCGACGAACCTCGTCGCGATGCAGTCGGGCAGCCAGTCGGTCGCGATCTGCTCGCGTTCAACACCGTCGGCTGGGGCCGCTCGAACCTGCTCTTCGCCGCGGTCGACGCGCTGCTCGGCGACCCGCTGATCTCCGAGGCCTTCGGCGGCAACCTGCACCCGGCCGAGGCACTCGCTCGGTCACGTCGAGCCCGATCACGTCGGCCGGCGACGTCTCGGTGACGGCGACGAACGACGGCGCAGATCCTCGCGCTGTCTCGAACGACGCGACCTCGGCGCCCGCCGCGATCATGGGCGCCGGCGGCATGAGCGCCGCCGGGATCCTCGCCTCGAACATGGTCAACAGCCGCGCGCGCGCGATCGTCGAGGACAGCGCGATCGGCACGCGCTGTCTCCGATCGCCGGCGACGTCACCGTCGCCGCGTCCGACGAGGCGCCGGATCGACTCCACGACCACGATGTACTCGGAGGTCGCGCCGCGAACGACGCCGGCGCCGGCATCCTCAACAAGTGGGCCAACCAGTCGCTCGCCGAGTACAAGTTCACGCAGCACTCCGGCACCCGCGACGTCGTGCTTCGGCGACAAGGTCCGCGCCGACGACGGGACGATCTACCAGTACATGGGCGACGCCGCGGTCGATCGACCTCGCCGACCGAGGACTACACCGACTTCGGCTACTGGAAGGCGCTCACGCCGGTCAACCTGATCAACGACTCGGTGGCGTACGCGGCGCTCCTCGGCACCGTCTGGCGCGAGGCGGTCGGCGAGGCCGACAGCTACTTCCTCGCTGGTCGACCACAACGACCTCCGCAGCGCGGTCGAGGCGCATCGCTGAACGCTCCGGTCACGACGACCGGCGACGTCACCGTCTCGGCAGCGGAGGCGGCGGAGATGTCGGCGTTCGACGAGAGCGTCATCGCGACTCGTGGAAGGCTACGGCGCGGTCGCTCGTCACCAACGTGATGCTCTCGAGCGCCAAGGCGTTCGTCGAGGACGGCGACGTCACCGGCGCGAACGTGACCGTCCCGCCGAGAACACCTCGACGATGGACGCGACGGCGACCTCGAAGATCGAGGCCTGGACGCCGTGAGCTTCGTGCTCGCGTTCAACTCGATCGGCTGGAAGCCGTCGAACCTGCTCTTCAACGCGGTCGACGCGCTGCTCGG
>CAVYHO010000008.1:0-1705398 GCA_963768375.1 uncultured Solirubrobacteraceae bacterium | reverse complement strand
CGCGCTCCTGGTGGTCGGCGGTCGGCCACGCCTCGACGACGCTCGGCACGTGCGGGTCGTCCGTGTGGACGCGGACCTTGACCGTGATCCGGTCCACCTCGTGCATGTCGAGCATCTCGTAGTGGACGCTGAGCCGCGGCTCCTCGGGCCAGTAGTCGACGCCGTGCAGCGACGCCATGAAGTTGAAGCCCTTGGTCCGCAGCCACTCGAGCGTCTCGCGGATGCTGACCGCCGTGACTGTGATCGCCGCCTTGTCGCGAAAGTAGACGGTGTCGAGCACCGACTCCGCGTCCCGCTCGCGTAGCTCTTGAGCAATCAGCTCGAGGCCTGTCGCGTCAGGCACCCGGCGCCTCGATCTCCAGTTCGGACGGGTCGAACTCCTCCGTGCCGCGCCCGCCGTAGCGCGTCCGCCAGCCCTCGTCGGGCTTGGCGAGGATCATCGCGCGCAGCTTCAGGATCCCGTAGACGAGCGCCTCCGGCCGCGGCGGGCAGCCCGGGACGTGGATGTCCACCGGCATGAACTTGTCGGCCGGGACGATCGCGTAGTTGTTGAAGACGCCCATCGACGAGCTGCAGGCGCCCATCGCGATCGCCCATTTGGGCTCGAGCATCTGATCCCAGAGCCGGCGGACGACCGGCGCCATCTTGATCGAGATCCGGCCCGAGATCAGGATCAGGTCGGCCTGGCGGGGGCTGGCGCGGAGCGCCTCGAAGCCGAAGCGCGCGATGTCCATCCGCGCGTTGACCGCGCCCATCATCTCGATCGCGCAGCACGCGAGGCCGAAGGTCGCAGGCATGAAGGCATTGCCGCGCGCCCAGTTGGCGGCCTTGTCCATCGTCGTCGTGAGCACGCCCTGCTCGACCGCCGCCTCGAGGTCAGCGCCCTCGAGTTCGCCCTTGAGCATCTGGCGCGCGGTCAACTGGCGAGCGCGGAACTCGCCGCCGTCACCGTTGCCCAGCCGCTGCCGGGTCACTTCCATTCGAGGGCTCCTCTGCGCCAGACATAGATGAAAGCGACGAACAGCAGCACGATGAACACGCTGATCTCGATCAGCGCGAACGTCCCGAACTCCTTCAAGACGATCGCCACCGGGAACAGGAAGATCGTCTCGATGTCGAACAAGATGAAGAGCATCGCCACGAGGTAGAAGGAGATGCCGAACCGCATCGTCTTCTTCACATCCGAGGGCAGGCCGCTCTCGTATGGCTCGCGGGTGGCTGCGCGAATGAACTTCGGCTTCGGCCCGAGCACGCTGTTGAGCGTGACGAAGACCCCTCCTAGGCCGATCCCCAGGACCACGAACACGATCGCGGGCAAGTACGCGCGGATCACGGTGCCGGAGTTGTAGCAGTTTGTGCGGCTGTGTTACTTAGTGTCAAAGCGCACCTAAAGCCAGCCCTGTGCGCGGGCCGCGAGCACGGCGACGATCCCCGCTGACGTGGCCATTACCCCAATCTCGCGACGCAGGATCGCGGCCACGAACGCGCGCTGCTCGAGTTCGGGGAGTTTCGCGACGTCGGCGCCGCCTGAGAGCGCGCGCTGATCGAGCAATGTTGGTGTGGCCATGATCCGCAGCTGCTCGGCCAGGAACGCGACGGCGATCGGGGTCAAGCCGTAGACCAGGTGCAGCCGGGGCAGGTCGTGGCCCGTGAGCGACAGCGTGGCGCCGATCACCGCCTCGAGCATGATCAGCCCCTGGCCGATCCGCAGCAGAACCCAGAAAACCTTCGGATTGCGGCGGACGAGCCAGGCGACGCCGCCGATCAGCGCGGCGATCGCGTTGACGCAGATCGCGATCGCGCCGAACTGGGTGTGGAGGGTGCTCACCGGTACTCGCCGCGGTACCACATCAGCGGCGGGCCCTCGGCGGCGATCTCCGCGGCCGTCACCGCCCCGATCCCGATCGTGTGATCGCCGCCCGGGATCAGCTGCTCGAGCGAGCAGCCGACCCACGCGAGCGTCCCTTCGATGACCGGGATGCCGTCGTGCACGGTGTGTTGCACGCCGGCGAACTTCTGGCGCTCGGGCGCTTTGGACGCGAACAGATGGGCGAGCTCCTCCTGGCCCTTGGCCAGCACGTTGACCCCGAAGCGGCGCTGTTCGCGGACGACCTTGAGCGTGCGGGCGCCATTGGCGAAGCAGACGAGCGCGAGCAGCGGCTCGAGGCTCAGCGAGCAGACCGCGTTGGCGGTCATCCCGACCGGGCCGTCGTCGTCGCTCGCCGTCACGACCGTGACGCCGGTGGCGAAGTGGCCCATCACGTCACGGAACCGCTGCGGCTCGACGGACCGCATCAGCCGACCGTCAGCGTGCCGGACATGCCGAGTTCCTCGTGATTGGCGATCGCGCAGAACATCGTGTAGTTGCCGGCGGCGAGCTGAAAGCTGCGCGACGCCCGCTCACCCGGCTTGATCGTGGGAATGCGCAGCACGTTGTGATTGACGCTGCGAATCCGGAAGGTATGGCCGAGCCTCCCCTGGTTGACCACCGTGATGGTCATCCGCCGCCCCTTGGGCACACGGACCTCCTGCGGGCGGATCAGGTAATCGTCGAGCGTGACGGTGAAGGCGTCGCCGCGCTCGCGCACGGGGGCTCCGGCGTCGCCGCAGCCGCCGATCGCGAGGGCGAGGATGACGAGCAGGAGGGAGGGGCGGGTCCGGTGCATCTCTCCCCTATGCTGTCGCACCCGATGCCGAGGGCCCGCCGTGCGCTGTTGATCGCGACGTTGCTCGCCGCCTGTTCGGGTGCAATTTCCGCCTGCGGCGAGGAGGGCATCGACGTCCCCGACGACCAGCAGGCGTCGGCCGAATTGTTCGTGGAGCGCTGCTCGGGCTGCCACACGCTCAGCGCCGCCGGTACCCAAGGGTCGAACACCAATGTCCGGACGCGCGAGTACAAGGACGGCCCGAACTTCGATCAGCGCAAGGTGACGGCGAACTGCGTTCTGTACGCGATTCGCAACGGCGGCTTCTCTTCGGGCCCGATGCCGCAGAACATCGTGGTCGGCCCCGAGGCCGAGGCGCTCGCCCAGTTCGTCGCCGATAACTCGGGCAAGGACGTCGAGACCATCCCGGGTCAGGCGACCACGGACACCGACTGCCCCGCCCCGTAGCGGATGCTGGACCTGCGGGCGATCAGCCGCGACCCGGAACCGGTGCGGGCGGCGCTGGCGCGCCGGCGTGACGGCTCGGACGAGCGGCTCGTTGCCGCTTTGGAGCTGCGGACGCGCCTGAACTCGCTGCGGCCGGAGCTCGAGGAGGCGCAGGCGGCGCGCAACGCGGGCGCGAAGGCCATCGGCGAAGCGAAGCGCGCGGGCGCGGACGCATCGGAGGCGATTGCGTCGATGCAGGCGGTGAGCGGGCGCGTCAAGGAGCTCGAGCCGGAGGTCGCGCGGCTCGAGGAGGAGCTGGCGGCGCTGCAGGCGACGCTGCCCAACCCGCCCGACCCCTCGGCCGCGTCTGAGGACAACGTCCTGCGCGAGTGGGGCGAACGTCGCCCCGAGGGCCGCGATCACCTCGAGCTGGCCGGCTCGATGATCGACATGGAGGCGGGCGCCAAAGTCGCGGGCTCGCGCTTCGCGTACCTGAAGGGCGACCTCGTCCTGGTCGAGCTGGCGTTGGTGCGCTGGATCTTGGAGATCCTGCGCGGCCACGGGTTCGAGCCGGTGATCCCGCCTGTCCTGGTCCGCGAGGAGGCGCTGTTCGGCACCGGGTTCCTGCCCGACACCGAGCAGCAGATCTACGCGCTGGCCGACGATCCTTTGTATTTGAGCGGGACGTCCGAGGTGGCGCTGGCGTCGCTGCACGCGGGCGAGATCATGGACGTGGTGCCGCGCCGGTACGCGGGCTTCTCGCCGTGTTTCCGGCGCGAGGCCGGCGCAGCGGGCCGCGACACCCGCGGGATCTTCCGCGTGCACCAGTTCGACAAGGTCGAGATGTTCTCGTTCGTCCCGCCGGACGAGTCCGCGGACGAGCACGAGCGGCTGCTCGCGATCGAGGAGGAGATCCTGCAGGGGCTCTCGATTCCCTACCGCGTGGTCAACATCGGCGTCGCGGAGCTGGGGCCGTCGGCGACGAAGAAGTGGGATCTGGAGGCGTGGTTGCCGTCGCAGCAGCGCCACCGGGAGCTGACGTCGACGTCGAACACGACGGACTTCCAGTCGCGGCGGCTCGACATCCGATTTCGGCCGGAGGGCGGGAAGCCGGTGCATGTGCACACGCTGAACGGCACGGCGGTCGCGGTGGGGCGGACGCTGATCGCTCTGATGGAGAACCACCAGGACGCGGATGGTGGGGTGGCGGTTCCTTCGGTCCTCCATCCGTGGGGCGCTCCCAGCGAACTGCGCCAGTGAGGGGGGCGAGGTGCACCCGCGCCGTGGCGCGGGAGAGCGGCAACGCGCCACGGAATCACGCAGTGGTCGGTTAAGCACCTCACAGGTACTTAAGCGACCACTGAGCGGCAACGTGCCAACTCGCGCGAAGGCGCTAAAGGTTCGCGCCGATCCCGCCGATAACTCGTTTAGACCGCCTGCTAGGGCGGTTTCTCGTTAAGGCCTGCTGGCCTTGCCCTCCTTAATGCTGCAGTTGGCGCGGCTTAGACCAGCGCGAACACTCGAGTTGGCGACCCGGTTCCGCGCACCAGCTTCAGCGGCGCCACGACGACCACTGCGCCCGTCGGCGGCAACGACGCCAGGTTCGCCAGTTGCGTGAGTCCGTACTTGCCGGCGCCGAGCAGGAAGTGGTGCACCGGAAAGGCCGGATCGAACGAGTGCGCCATCCCGGCGTCCGTACCGACCGTCTCGCACCCGAACCCGGCGATCCCGGAGACCTCGGCCATCCAGCGGGCGCATTCCGCGTCCGGCCCGGGCGTCTCGCCGCCGTTCAGGAACGCCTCCTGATCGGAAGCCCGCGAGTCCCAGCCGGTCCGCAGGAAGAGCCAGCCGCCCGGCGGCAGCGGCCCGTGCTGGTTCTCCCACGCCTGCACGTCAGCCAACGTGAGTAGGTAGTTCGGATCGTCCGAAGTCTCGGCCGACTTGTCGATGACAGCGCAAGGCGCGACGAGCTTGGACGGCGGCACCGACGCGACATCCTGGCCGTCGCGGCCGGTGATCCAGTGGATCGGCGCGTCGAAGTGCGTGCCGACGTGCTCGCCGACGGTCAGCGTCGACCAGGCCCAGGCGGGGCCGGCATCGTCGAACTCGCTGATCGGCTCGCGGGACAGCCCCGGCGTGTTCGCGAACGGCGGCGGTAGCTGCAGCACCGGCGTGTTCTCGCTCAAAGGCTGCGTGAGATCAACGACGCGCACGTCGCCGTCCGCGAGCGCCGCCGCCAGGGCGGTGAGAGTCTCAGTGGCCACGAAATGCCTCCTCAAGCCATTCGGCACAGATGTCGGGGTCGACTTTGGCGTCCAGCACCAGCGGGCGGTCGCGGTTCGCGAGCCATTCCCGCACGCCTTCCAGATCGGCGGGCGTGCGGACGGTGAGCCCGCGGCACCCGGCGGCCTCGGCGAGCGCGGCGAAGTCGGTCGGCGGGAACTGCGCGAGCTCGACCGGGATGCCCATCGGGCGGAAATGATGCACCTCGGCGCCGTAGGCGGCGTCGTCGTAGATCACGACGAGCATGTCCGGCCGCAGCCTTCCGAGTGTCTCGAGGTCGGGCAGCGCCATCAGCAGCCCGCCGTCGCCCACCGCGCAGACGGTCAGGCGGTCCGGCCGCGCGATCGCCGCGCCGATCGCCGTCCCCAGCCCGAGCCCGACGCACTGGAACGCCTGCGGGAACACGAATCCCTGGGCGTCCGGCACCTGCAGGTACATCGACGGGTAGCCCATGAACGCGCCGGAGTCGACGACGACCGTGCGCTCCGACGGCAGCAAGTCGTCGAGCGCGATCGAGAGCGTCCGCGGGTCGAGCCACTCGCGCGACTCCTCGTACGGCTCGTCGCGCCAGCGGCCGGCCGCGATCTCGGCGGCCAGAACGACGCTGCGCCGCGCCGCGCCGAGGTCGGAAGACGAGCGATCGAGCGCGGCCACGAGCTCCTCGGCGACCAGCCGAGCATCGCCGACGACCCCCATCGAGACCGGCCGATGCGCGCCCACAGCCTCTTCGTCGCGGTCGACCTGGATCACGGTCGTCGACGGCCCGATCAGCCCGCCGTGCCGCGTCGTCCACATGTTCAGCGCCGCCCCGAACGCGATCACGACGTCGGAGTCGGCCAGCAGTCGCTGCGCGGTTGGTGAAGCGAAGCCGCCCGAGATCCCGACCGCGAACGGATCGCCGGCGAACAGCCCGTTCGCGACTGCGGACGTCGCCAGGATCGCCCCGCTCACCTCGCCCAGCCGCCGAAGCGCGGGCCCCGCGCCCGACAGGACCGCCCCGCGCCCCGCGATGATCGCCGGTCGCTCGGCGCCCGCCAGCGCGGCGGCCGCCGCCGAGATATCGCTTCGCACCGGGGCGAGCGAAGGCGCCGAAGGCGGGTCGACGAGCTCGCACGACGCCGCCTGGATGTCCAGCGGCAGCATCAGCACGACCGTCCGCCGCTCGACAACCGCCCGCCGGACGGCGCGAGTCGTCTCGGCGACCGCGGACGAAGGCCCATGCACGCGCTCCGCCACCGCGCCGACCGATTCGACGAGCGCGTCCTGGTCGATCCTGAAGTTCGAGCGGATCTGCACCGCCGGCGTGTCGGCCGCCAGCAGGACTACGGGAGTACGGCTCTTGGCCGACTCGGTCAGTCCCGTGATCGCGTTGGTGAGCCCCGGCCCCTGGTGCACCGACGCGACGCCCAGCCGACCGCTCACCCGCGCGTACCCGTCGGCCATGCACAGCGCGCCGGTCTCGTGGCGCGATGAGAAGAAGCGGCCGCCGGCGGCGACGATCGCGTTCGTGACGGCCAGGTTCCCACTGCCCATGAGCCCGAAAACGACGTCGCCGCCGAGGCGGTGCAGGGTGCGGCCGACGGCCTCGGAGACGAGCATTAGACGAAAATTACTCGTGCAGGCGCCTTGCGCGGCCGATACGCTTCGCGATCCGATGCGACTGACGTGTCGTCACGCCCTCGTTCTCCTCGCCGCCGCGGCGCTCTTCGTCGTGGTCGCGGGCCCGTGGGCCGTGCCGTTCATCATCGTCGCATCGCTGCTGCTCACGGGCCGCTTCGTCGGCGAGGAGCTGATCCTCGCTGCGCGGCTCGCGCGTCTCGCGCCCGCCCGTGCCGCTCGCGCACGCTGGTCGCGCCGTAACGCGGTGGCGCTCGTCTCGCTGCTGGAGCGCGCTCCGCGCTCCGAGCGCGGTCCTCCCGCGCTCGTCGCTGCCTGACCTGACGAGCCACACCGCGCCGTAATACGGCGCGCTTCCACGCACTCATATCCGAAGGAGAACCGATGTCGCGCAAGCGCATCTCCGTACTGGCCGCCACGCTGACGGCCGTCGCCATCGCCGCCCCCGCGGCCGAGGCCCACGTCACGCTCAATCCGCGGACCGCCACCGCGAACTCGTTCGCGCGCCTCGACGTTCGTGTACCGAACGAGCGTGACGAGGCGTCCACCAAGACCATCGTCGTCACCTTCCCGGACGGCTTCTACTCCGTCTCCGTCAAGCGCATCTGGGGCTGGACGGCGACGATCAGGATGGAGAAGCTGGCCACGCCCATCCCCAGCGAGGACGGCGACATCACCGAGCAGGTGGCGAAGGTGACCTGGCGCGCAAACAGCAAGGCCGACTGGATCGCGCCGAACATGTTCGAGGAGTTCGGACTCTCGATGCGGATCCCGAACACGCCGGGCCGTGCCCTCGCCTTCCCGTCGACGCAGACGTACTCCAACAAGGAGGTCGTGCGGTGGATGGGCGCCGCGAACTCCGAGACGCCGTCGCCGAGCGTCACGGTGAACGCTCCCGCGTCATGAGGCACCGCCGGATCATCACTCTCGCCACCGCCGCGGCACTGCTCGTGCCCGCGTCGGTGGCGTGGGCCCACGTCGAGCTCAAGAGCGTCTCCCCGAGCAAGAACGCGACCCGCCACAGCGCCGTCCGCGAGGTCCACGCCACGTTCAAGTCGTCGCTCGTGACCGGGACGATCACGATCAAGAAGTCGAACGGCAGCGTCGTCGCGCTCAAGAGCAACGGCCTGAAGTCCGGCAACAAGAAGATCCTGCAGGCCGTGCCGCGCTCACCTCTCGGCTCGGGCCGCTACACCGTCGAGTGGCGCGGCCGCGCGCCCGACGGCCACAGCCAGCGCGGCTCGTGGAGCTTCCGCGTGCAACGCTAAGCCGGCATGCGGACGGCGGCGCCTTGGCTCGTCCTCGGCGCCGCCACTGCGGCCGCCTCCTTCGCGCTGGGCGCGGTCGGGCTGCCGTCGCCGACGCTGTTCGCCGCGCTGATCGTCGGTCTCGCCGCGGCGCTCCTCACCCCGCGGTCGGGCCTCATGCTCCCGAACTCGACGTTCATCGCCGCCCAGGCGGTGTGCGGCGTCACGCTCGGCGCGTACCTCGAGTCCGATTCGCTGGAAGCGATCGCCGGCTCGTGGCTGCCGGTCCTGCTGGTCAGCGCGGGCACGCTCGCGCTCAGCATCGGCGCCGGGTGGGTGCTGGCCCGGACGACCGAGCTCGACGGCCCGACGGCGACGCTCGGGATGATCGCCGGCGGCGCGTCCGGGATCGTCGGGATGGCCAAGGATCTCGGCGGCGACGACCGGCTCGTCGCGTTCATGCAGTACCTGCGCGTGCTGATCGTCGTCCTCGCGACGCCGCTGCTGGTGACGATCTTCGGCGGTGGCGAGGGAATCGGCGCGGTGCCGAATGAGGATCCGCTGGCGACGCCGCGCGACTGGCTGATCACCGCCGCCGTCGCGCCGATCGCCGCACTGCTCGCTCGTCGCGCGAAGATCCCCGCCGGCACGCTGCTCGGCCCGATGGTCGTCGCCGGCGCCCTGACGCTGTCCGGGGTCGGCTTCGTCGTGCCCCCGGTGGTGCGCGAGCTCGCGTTCGCGTTGATCGGGCTCCAGGTCGGGCTGCGCTTCACGCTCGACACCGTCCGCCAGCTCGGCCGCCTGCTCTTCCCGGTGCTGGCCGCGCTGGCCGGGATCATGCTCGGCTGCTTCGGGCTTGCGGTGATCCTCGCCGTGACGACGCCGCTGTCGCTGCGCGACAGCTACCTGGCGACGACCCCGGGAGGGATCTACGCCGTGCTTGCGGTGGCGTTCGGCGCGAACGCGAACACGACGTTCATCCTCGCCGTCCAGGGCCTGCGCCTGCTCGTCGTCGTACTGCTCGCCCCGGTCGCCGTGCGGCGCGTGGCCCGCGCGGGTAGGGAGCCCGCATGAGCGAGACCCCGATCACGCCCGACGACCCGGACATCCCGGACGAGCCGCCTCCCGCCGAGGACGGCGAACCCGAGATCCATGACCAGCCGCTCGGCGTCCCCGCCGACCTCGATGAGGAAGACGCGCCGCTGCCCGGTCTGCCCGAGAACGAGCCGCCAGCGGCGGACTAGGGGTAGATGCAGAACGCCTCGTGGGAGGCGTTGAAGCAGACCAGGCCCTGCAGCCGGTCGCCCTCGTCGACCACGGGGATCCGCGTCATCCCCTCCGACTCGACGATCTCCAGAGCGCGGGAGACCGGATCGCTCGGCGCGACGCGCGGCGTGTCGGCGCGCACGTGCGGCCCGATCGGCCCGTCACCCTCGGGCGGCACGTCGTCCGGTGTGAGCGTGCCGAGGAAGCGCTCGCCGTCGGTCACCAGCAGCAGTTTCTTGCGCGGGCTGACGAACACCTCGCGCGCGTCGGCCAGCGGGGTCGCGGGCCCGACGCTCTCCGCGCCGCGCATCATCACGTCACTGACGGTCGGGCCCGCCTCGTCGACCGGGATGTGGATGGTGTCGGTCATGACCTCCAGTCTGGCGCACGCTTCTCCAGGAACGCCGCGACGCCCTCGCGCCCGGTCCGGCCGCCGGCGAGGTCGGCGATCGTGCGCGCCTCCTCGGCGAGCTGCTCGTGGAGGCCGCGCGTCCACGTGTCGCGCAGCAGCCGCTTGACGCCGCCGTGCGCTGCCGGTGGGCCCGCCGCGAGCTTGCGCGCCAGCGTCTGCGCCTCGGAGTCGAGCGCGTCGTCGGCCACCACCCGGTTCACGAGGCCCAGCGAGCGCGCCGCCTCCGGCTCGAGCCGCTCGTTGAGCAGCATCAACTCGGCCGCCTTCCGCGGTCCGACCAGCCGCGGGAGCGTCCAGGTCGAGCCGCCGTCGGGCGAGAATCCGATCGCCGTGTAGGCCATCGTGAACCGCGCCGATTCGGCGGCGAGCACGATGTCGGCGGCGATCGCCAGGCTCATCCCGCCGCCCGCGGCCGCCCCGCGCACGGCGCTGATCACGGGCGCATCCAGAGCGGCGAGGGCCTCGATCCCGGCATGGAACTTCGTCGCCAGCCGCAGGACCGCGTCGCGCACCTCGTCGCCCATCTCGCGCATCCAGTTCAGATCGCCGCCGACGCAGAACGACTTGCCGGCGCCGGTCAGGATCACGGCGCCGATGTCGCTGCCGCGCAGGCCCTCCGCCGCCTCGGCGAGCGCCGTCGCGACCTCCAGGTTGAGCGCGTTGCCCGCCTCGGGCCGGTTGAGCGTGATCGTTGCGACCCGGTCGCTGACTGAGACATCCACACTCACGGCTCCAGCACCACCTTCCCGGTCGCCCCGCGACCGTCGATCAGTTTCAGCGCATCCGCCGCCTGCTCGAGCCCGAACCGCGCGCCGACCAGCGGCGCGACGTGCCCGGACGCGATCAGCACCTCGAGCGCGGTGGCGGTCTCTCCGATGACCGACGGTTGCTGCCCGACGTACCCGCCCCAGCCGGCACCCACGACCTCAGTGTTGTTGAGCAGCAGCCGGTTCACGCGCACCTCGGGGATCGAGCCGCCGGTGAAGCCGACGACGACCACCCGCCCGTCGCGGCGCAGCGAGCGCAGGCTGTCCGTGAAGCGGTCGCCGCCGACGGGATCGAGCACGATGTCGACACCGCCGCCCGAGAGCTCCTTCGCCGCGTCCTTCCAGTCGCCGTCGGAGCGGAGGACCTCGTCGGCGCCCGCCTCGCGCGCGATCCGCTCCTTCTCATCGGTCGAGACGACCGCGAACGTACGCGCGCCGAGCCCCTTCGCCACTTGCAGCGCCGCCGTCCCGACGCCGCCGGCCGCGCCGTGCACGAGCACGGTTTCGCCCTCGGCCAGGCGCCCGCGCAGCTTCAGCGCGAAGTACGCCGTGTGGTAGTTGAGGATCAGCCCGGCGCCCTGCGCGTAGTCGAGCTTGTCCGAAAGCGGGAACGTGAACTCCGGCCGCGCCAGCGCGACCTCGGCGAACCCGCCGAGCATGCAGAACGCGGCCACGCGGTCGCCCTCGCGCACGGCGGCTCCCTCCGGCGCGCGCTTCACGACGCCCGCGACCTCGCTGCCGGGAACGAACGGCAGGTCCGGCTTGATCTGGTACTGGCCGCGCGACTGCAGCACCTCGGGGAACGAGACGCCGGCGGCGTGGACGTCGATCACGACGCCCTCGCCGTCCGGCTCCGGCACTTCTGCGAGCTGCAGCGCCTCAGGACCGCTGAGCTCGACGATCTGGATCGCCCGCATGGGGCGACACCCTACGGCCCGGCGTCGGCCTCGTGGCAGGAGGCGCCGCCGCTGCACCCTCGCATCCACGCCAGCTTCTCCGCCAGCGCAGCCCGGCGCTCGTTCGACAGCGACGGATAGATGTTGCGCTGCTCGAGCGGGTCGCGCACGCGGTCGTAGTACTCG
The DNA here is from genome assembly GCA_963768375.1 of uncultured Solirubrobacteraceae bacterium. Classification (GTDB taxonomy): domain Bacteria; phylum Actinomycetota; class Thermoleophilia; order Solirubrobacterales; family Solirubrobacteraceae; genus Solirubrobacter. The sequence continues at coordinate 1,693,632 of CAVYHO010000008.1, read as the reverse complement.
GGTGCGTACGCCGGGTTGTTGTATTGCACATACAGCGCGTCGGCGAACCGCAGCGCGGCATAGGACGGCGGGTTCCGGCGCGGCCACTGCGCGTCCGGGTCATCCGCGACCGGGTTGGACCCGCGGTGCTCGATCAGCGTTGCGTCGCGCCAGTCCCACGGCTGCCACCCGCGCAGGAAGCCGACAAGGCTGCGGCCCTCGACGCGCGGCTCGATCGGGATGCCGGCGAGCTCCTGGAAGGTCGAGCGCAGATCGACGTTCGCGGCCACCCGCATGACCGAGGCGCCGCGGCGCACGCCGGGCCCGGCGACGATCAGCGGCACGCGGACGTCGTGGTCGAAGTACGTCTGCTTGCCTGCGGGCAGCCGCCGCTGACCCATGTGGTAGCCGTTGTCGGAGCTGAAGACGATGTAGGTGCTGTCCGCCACCCCGAGCCGGCCCAACCGGGCGCGGATGGCCCCGATCATGTCGTCGATCGCCAGCACGGATTGCGCGCGCAGCCGGTAGTTGGCGTCGATCCCCGCAATCTGCTCGATCGTCAGCGGCGCCTTCGGCAACCACGCCGGCGGGTTCAGCCGCTGCTTCGCGTTGAACAGCGCCCCGCGCGGGGCGCGGAGGCCCGGGAAGGCGTCCGCGTGTCGCGGCGCGGGAGTGTACGGCGCGTGCGGCGTGAACGTCGCGAGCTCGAGCATGAACGGCTGCCCGTCCGCCACCGCGCGCTCGATGAAGTCCTGCCCGCGGAGCGAGAGGACGTCGGTGAGGTAGTCCTCCGGCCGCGAGCCGTAGTGGACGGTCTGGGCCGGCTCGTCGCCCGGCGTCTTGACCAGCAGGTTGTAGCCGTAGTTCGAGTAGCCGTTGCCGGCCACCGCCCACGCCGACCAGCCCGGTGGGACGAACCCTTCCGCGCCGTCGACGAAGATCCGCGGCGTGTAGCCGTTGAGGTACTTGCCCATCATCGCCGTCCGGTAGCCCGCCGCCTGCAGGCTGGTCGCGAACGTGCTCTTCTCCTCGAACGGGTGGAACACCTCGAAGCCGCCGAACGGCCACGTGTTCGTGATCACCCCCGTGCTGTGCGGATACCGGCCCGTGAGGATCGACGCGCGCGACGGGCAGCAGAGCGAGTTCGTCACCACGTAGCGGTCGAAGCTCGTGCCCTGGTCGCGCATCGTCTTGAGGTTCGGCATGTACTGCACCAGGTTGGTCGCCAAGTCGTCCGTGAGCACGAACACGAAATTGGGCCGCTGGGCGCGCGCCGGCGAGGCGAACAGGAGCAGGACGACGATCGTCGGCAGCGCGAATCGCATGGATGACATTCAAGTGGCATCGTTACCGATATGAGCGCAACCGCAGTGAACGAGCGCCTCGCCACACTCACCGCCGCCGGCACGAGCGTCTGGCTCGACATGCTGTCGCGCGGGCTGATCGACTCCGGCGAGCTGGCGCGGATGGTCGAGCAGGAGTCGCTGCGCGGCGTCACCTCGAACCCGGCGATCTTCGAGAAGTCGATCCTCGGGTCGGCCGACTACGACGACGATCTCAAGCGGCTGGCGGACGAGGGCAAGATCGCGCGCGAGATCTACCGCGCGATCGCGCTGCATGACGTGCGCGCCGCGTGCGACGTGCTGCGGCCCGTGTACGACGCCACCAACGGCGAGGACGGCTACGTGTCGTGGGAGGTCGCTCCGCGGCTGGCGCACGACACCGAGGGCACGCTTGAGCAGGCCCACATGTACTGGGAGCTGGTCGACCGGCCGAACCTGATGATCAAGATCCCGGCGACCGAGGCCGGCCTGCCCGCGATCGAGCAGGCGATCTACGACGGCATGAACATCAACGTGACGCTGCTGTTCAAGGTCGCGCAGTACGAGCGCGTGATGGAGGCGTTCATCCGCGGGATGGAGCGCCGCCTCCAAGCGGGGCGGCCGCTCGACCGCCACTCGGTCGCGTCGTTCTTCGTCTCGCGCGTCGACACCGAGGTCGACAAGCGGCTCGACGCGGCCGGCAACACGGAGCTGAAGGGCCGCGCCGGGCTCGCGAACGCGCGCGCCGCCTACCTGGCGTTCCAGCGCGTGTTCGAAGGCGAGCGGTTCGCGGCGCTGCGCGAGGCGGGCGCGCCCGTCCAGCGGCCGCTGTGGGCCTCGACCGGCGTCAAGAATCCGGCCTATCCCGCGACGCTCTACGTGTGGGGGCTCGTCGCGCCGCACACCGTCAACACGATGCCGGCGCCGACGCTCGAGGCGGCCAAGGAGAGCGGGGGCGTCACCGGAGCGACCGCAGCCGAGGATCCCTCCGCGGATCTCGAGGCGCTGGCGGCGGCCGGGATCGACCTCGAGGACGTCACCGACCAACTCCTGCGCGAGGGCATCGACGCGTTCATGGTGCCGATGCAGAAGCTGCTCGACGGAATCGAGGCGAAGCGGGCCGAGATCGCGGCGTAGTGTCCGACTACAAGCTCGTCGGCGCCGACGACGTCAAGGACGCCTACGCCGGGACCGACGTGCCGGGCGAGTTCCGGCGGCTCACTGATCCCCTCGAGGCCGAGCAGGTGGCCCTGACGCTGATCCGCGTGCCGCCGCACTCGGACTTCGAGCAGGGCACCGGCCACTACCACGACGAGGTCGAGGAGCTCTACATCGTCACCCGCGGCGTGCTCACGTTCCGGGCCGGCGAGGACGTGTTCGCGGTGCCCGCGGGATCGGCGGTGCGGGTCGCGCCGCGCACCCCGCGCTCGCACCGCAATGAGGGCGACGAGCCCGTGGACATGTGGGCGATCTCGCGCAAGATCGACCACCAGGACGCGACCAAGATCGACGAGTTCTGGGAGGCGTCGCCGGACGCCGCCCAGCATCGGGAGTGACCATGGACATCGGAATCGGACTGCCGACGACAATCCCCGGCGTCGAACGCGAACCGCTACTCGACTGGGCGCGCCGGGCCGAGGCGCGCGGGTTCGCGAGCGTCGGGACGATCGATCGGCTCGTCTACGCCAACTACGAGCCACTGATCGCGCTCGCCGGCGTGGCGGCGGTGACCGAGCGGGTCCGGCTCACGACCGCGATCCTGCTCGCGCCGCTGCGCCACAGCGGCGCCGTGCTGGCCAAGCAGGCGGCGACGCTCGACCACTTCTCCGGCGGGCGACTCGTGCTCGGCGTGGCCGTCGGCGGGCGCCAGGATGACGCCGAGGCGGCCGGCACCGACTTCCACCGTCGCGGCCGCGAGTTCGAGGCGATGCTGGGGGAGATGCGGCGCGCCTGGGACGGCGAGTCGTTCGGGTTCGCGGGCGAGATCGGGCCACGGGCTCGGCCGACGTTGATCATCGGCGGCGGCGCCGACGCCGCGTTCGAACGGGTCGGCCGTCACGGCGACGGCTGGATCTTCGGCGGCGGGCCGCCTGACGCGTTCCGGGCCGGGCTCGAGAAGGCGCGGGCCGCCTGGAAGGCGGCCGGGCGCGACGGCGCGCCGCGGTCGATTGCCCTCGGCTACTTCGCGCTCGGTGACGGCGCACGCGAGGCGGCCGACGCCTACCTGCGCGACTACTACGCCTTTCTCGGCGAGGAGATCGCGGGCATGATCGCCGGCAGCGCCTTGACCGACGAGGAGGCGCTGAAGGCGCGCGTTCAGGAGTTCGTCGAGGCAGGCTGCGACGAGCTGATCCTCTTCCCTGGCAACCCCGACCCGGCTCAGGTGGACCTGCTCGCTGACGCACTGAATTAACGATTTGGGCCCGGTCCCACGCCGAAGATGGGACCCGGGACTCTCGTAGGCCCAGCTCGTCGCGGCCACCATGGGCGGTCTGATGGGCGACGAGCTTCACGGAATCGAAGAGGACGTCAGTTTCAACTGGGACGGCGCGGCTTCGCTCGAGCGTGAGCTGCGCTCGACCGCGAACACACTCGACAGCCAGATCCCGCGGCGCAACGGCTATGCGTCGGACGCGCGCGAGGAATGGCGCGGCGTGTACTCGCGCGAGTTTCAAGGGCGCATGCGGATCTGCACGTCGGACGCGGGTCGGCTCTCGAGCGCGATGGAGCTGGCCGCCAACCAGGTCCAGGAGCTCGCGGAGGCCGCGCGGCGCGAGCAGGACCGCCGCGAGAAGGCGCGCGAGTGGAAGCGCGAGCAGGACAACGAGGGCTTCATGGACAAGGCCGGCGACTTCCTGTTCGGCGAGGACGACAAACCGCCCATCCCGCCGCCGGAACCGCCGCCCAGGTTCGTCTCCACCGCGCCCCCGGCGCAAGGAAGGCAATAGGCGATGGGCACCAGTTCCGCACGGCCGGACGATCTCGATCGCTTCGCGAGCCGCAGCCGCAACGCCGACGATGCCCTGCGCGACCACAGCCGGCGCCTGCGCAGCACCTACGCCGACTTCCAGTCCGGGACCGAGTGGGGCGTGCTCGACATCCACTCGATGCTGGCCGGCTTCGGCACGTTCATCGAGTACAACGAGATCGACGCGCGCTGGGTCGCGCGGATCGCGGACGCGTTCCGGCGCGCCGGCGGCGACGGCTCGGTCAAGACGCTGCCGGACGCGGCGATCCACGCCAGCCTCCGGGCCGCGGGCCTGCTCGGCGGCCGCCAGTCGGTGACGTTCGACGATCCCGTCGCGTACGGCATGCCGCCGACGACCGGCTACGCCAACGATCCGGTCAACACCGCCAGCGGCAACTTCGTCGAGCTCGAAGACGACCTGCCGTTCACCGGCCTGACCGCCGGGCTGACCTTCGCGCGCATGTACAACAGCCGCTCGGACCGCTCCGGTGCGTTCGGGACCGGCTGGTCTTCGTGGGCGGACGCCCGCCTGCACCCGCGCCAGGACGGCGCCGAGTACGTCGGCCCCGACGGGCAGCGCGCGCTGTTCCCGCGCATGGGCGAGGGCTACGGGCGTGTGCTGGGCGTCGCCGGGCTCGTCGAGCCGGGTCCGTCCGGGCTGGTCCTGAACTGGTTCGGCGGCGAGCGCTGGGAGTTCGACGAGGCCGGCCTGCCCGTGCGCGTGACCAAGGGCCCCGGCACTGACGTGCTCTTCACGCACGAGGACGGCCGCGTCGCCGAGCTGCGCCACCAGGGCGGCAAGGCCGTGCGCGTGCATTGGCGCCACGACCGCATCGCGGCGCTCGAATGCTCCGACGGGCGTGACGTGGCCTATCGCTACGACGACGGCGAGCTGGTCGAAGCCGGCGGCGCGCGCCACTACGAGGTCGGCGAGGGCAAGGTGCTCTCGGTCACCGACGCCGACGGTGTCGTCGAGGTCGCGAACGCCTACGACGAGCAGGGCCGCGTCCTGCGCCAGCTCTCACCGTTCGGCCGCAACACGGTGTTCGGCTACCTGCCAGGCCAGGTGACGGTCGCCAGCGACGAGAACGATGGCCCGACCAACGTCTTCATCCATGACACGGCCGGTCGCCTGCTGTCGCTGATCGTCGGCGACGAGACCCGCGTCTCGTTCGCGTACGACAGCTGGGGCAATCCGGTCGCGGTCACCGATCGCAAGGGCGCCGTCACCGTCCAGGAGTGGGACGAGCGCGAGAACATCAAGCGCCGCGTCCTACCGACCGGCGTCGAGTTCACGTTCACGCACGACAACGCGGATCGCGTCCTCGAGGTCGCGGCCTCGACCGGCGCGAGCTTCGAGCACCGCTACGAAGGCGACGAGCGCAGCCCGGCCGAGCTGATCGATGCCGAGGGCGGCGTGACCCGCCTCACCGTCGAGGACGGGCTCGTGCGCGAGCTCGTCGACCCTGACGGCGTGCGGCTGCGATTCGACTTCGACGCCAACGGGGACCTCGTCGCCGCCACCGACGCCGACGGCAACGCCGCCCGGCTCGAGCGCGACGCCGCCGGTGTCGTCATCGCCGCGATCTCGCCGCTCGGGCGGCGCACGACGTTCGTGCATGACGGCCAGGGCCGGCCGATCGAGCGCCACGAGCCGAGCGGAGCGGTATGGCGCTACGACTACTCGCCCGCCGGCCGGCTGACGGCCGTGACCGACCCGTCCGGCGCCCGCGAGGAGACCCGCTACGGCGCCCACGGTGAGGCGGAGGCGACCGTCGATCCGTTCGGCCGCGAGACGACCCACGGATACGACTTTCTCGGCAACCACACGTCGATCGTCGCGCCCGACGATGCGATATGGCGCTTCGCGTACGACGAGCTGTGCCGCGTGACCCGCGTCGCCGACCCGACAGGCGCGACATGGCTGCGCGAGTACGATGCCAACGGCAACCTGACCGCGACGGTCGACCCGGTCGGCACGCGCTACCAGGCCACGTACGACGACGCCAACCGCGTCACGGCGCTGCACGACGGGATCACGTCGGCGAGCTTCGACTTCGACGTGCTGGGCCGGTGCCTGGCGCAGGTCCGGCCCGACGGCACGAGCGCGCGCACCGACTACGACCGCATGGGCCGGCGGACCACGATCGAGGACCCGCTGGGCGGTACCAGCACCCTCGAGTACACGCCGGCGGGGCGCGTGCACCGGATCGTCGAGCCGTCCGGCCGCGCGACGACGTTCGAGTACGACCGCTGCGGACGGCCGACCGCGCGCATCGATGGCGCCGGCCGCCGGTGGGAGTTCCGTTACGACGCCGACGGCGACCTGGTCGAGTCGGTCGCCCCGGGCGGAGAGACCGAGCGGCTCACCTACGACGACACGGGCCGGCTGGTCGAGTGGTACTCGCCCGGCCAGGGCCTCACGCTCTACGCCTACGACGAGCGTGGCCTCGTGACCGCGATCACCGACCGCGAGTCGGGCACCCGCCGCTTCGCCTATGACGCCGCGGGCCGGCTGGTCGCCGCCACCGACGCCAACGGCGCCACCACGCGCTACCGCTACGACGCGCGGGGCCGGCTGTCCGAGATCCACGACCCGCTCGGCGGGCTCGTCACGCGCGATTACGACGCTGCCGGCCGCCTCATCCGCGAGGTCGACCAGCTCGGCCGCGCGACCACCTGGACCCACGATGCGGGCGGCCGCCTCATCGAGACCGTCGACGGCGAGGGCCGGCGGCGCGAGTTCACCTACGACGAGTCCGGGCGCGTGTCCGCGTTCAACGCCGCCGGCGAGGAGCCCGTGACGATCACGCGCGACGCGCTCGGGCGCGAGGTCGCGATCCACGAGCCGGGCGGGTGCGAGCACACGCTGGCCTGGGATCGCGGCGGGCGGCTCGTCGAGCGCCGTCGCGACGAGCTCGGCCTGCGCTACGGCTACGACGACGACGGCCGGCGCGCGTTCGTCACCTACCCCGATGGCTCGTCCACCGAGTACCGCTACGACGCGGGCGGCCTGCTGAACGAGCTGCGCCATGCGGCGACCGGGCCGATCGCGTTCCAGCGCGACCCCTCGGGGCGGATCGTGGGCGCCCGGGGTGCGGGCCTGAACGCGCGCTGGGACTACGACAGCGGCGACCTCGTGGGCTACGAGCTCAACGGCGCGGCCACGCGACTGGTGCGTGACGCGGCAGGCCGACTCTCCGCCATCAACGGGCAGCGTGTCGCCTACGACGCCGCCGGCCAGCTGATCGCGGCCGGCGACCAGACATTCGAGTACGACGCGGGCGGCCGGCTCGTGCGCGACGGCGACGTGAGCTGCGAGTACGACGCGGCCGGACAGCTCGTCTCCCGCGGGTCTGCGAGCTTCGCCTACGACGGCTCGGGCCGGCGCGTGCGCGAGTCCGGCGACGGGCTCGACCGCGCCTATCGCTGGGACGCGCTCGGCCGGCTCGTCGAGGTCGGCGAGACGCGCGTGACCGTCGACGCGATGGGCGAGCTGGCCGAGGTCGACGGCACGCCCCTGATGTGGGACACCGCCGACCCGCTGTCGCCCGTGGCGTGGCTCGACGACCGTGCCGTGATCGGGCAGTGGGCGACCGCGCGCGACGGCGAGGCGGAATGGCTCGCCGGCGATTGGCAGGGCACGCTCGGCGGTCCGCACGACGCATACGGCGCGCCACTCGGTCCGACCGAGCCCGGTCCGCGAATCGGCTACCGCGGCGAGCTCGAGTTCGCCGGTCAGACGTGGCTGCGCGCACGCTCGTACGACTCCGCCACCCGCAGCTTCCTCTCGCCCGACCCGCTGCCGGCGGTGCCGGGCACGGCCTACGCCGCCAACACGTATCACTACGCCGGCAACGACCCGCTCGGGCGGGTGGACCCGCTCGGTCTGCGCCCGGTCAGCGACCAGGAGCTGCGCGAGATCCGTGACCGGATGGGTCAGAACTTCTTCGCGCGCAACGCCGACTACATCATCGCGGGCGCGCTGATCGTCGGCGGCATCGCCGTCATGGCCACCGGTGTTGGCGGCCCGCTCGGCGCGGCGATGATCGGCGGCGCCCTGCTGAGCGCGGGCGCCAGCGCCGGCATCCAGAAGGTGACCACGGGCAGCGTCAACTACACCGAGGTCGCGATCGCGGGCCTGGTCGGCGGCGCGGCCGGCGGCCTGGGCTTCGGCGCCGGCGCGCTCGTCCAGGGCACCTCGCGGGCGGCGGCGGTCGGGCGCGGCGCGCTCGCCGGCGGTGTCGAGAGCTTCGCCGGCGGCGCGGCCAACCGCGGCATCCACGGTCGCAATCCGTTCGACCCGACGGGCATGGCGACCGATCTGCTGCTCGGCGGTGGCATCGGCGGCGTGGGTGGGTCCCTGGGCGCGCGCACGATGCCGTCGCACGCCGACGAGGCGGCTCGCCTGACCGGGCGCGCCAACGAGGTCCATCAGGTCCTCGACCCGATCGCGCAGGGACGGCGGACCACCGCGGCGCTCGGTACCCGCGAGGGCACCGACATCATCGGCGCCGGCGCCCAGCGCGATCTCTCGCCCGCGCAGCGGGCGGCCCTGCACGATGGCGAGCTCGCGGCCAAGCTGCCGGGCGAGCACGCCGAGGTCACCGTGATGAACCACGCGAACCAGGCCGGCCTGCACCCGCGCGACATCGGCGTCTCACGCGTGATCTGCCCGGACTGCCGGATCGCGATCGAGAACTCGGGTGGCCGGGTCACCGGCGACTACACCGCGGAATGGCCAGACTGACGTGGCCATGCTGCGATACGACGAACCCACACTGCTGGACCGCCTGACGCTCGCGTCACCCCGCGCCCGCGCGCTGTTCGCGGCGCTCGTCGCCGAGCGGACGTTCGGACTCTACGAATACTTCGCCGAGCGCTCCGGCCGGGGCGATCCCGACAGCTTGCGGGACGCCCTTGACGCGGCCTGGGAGGCCATCGACGGCGAGCCGCGCGACCTCGAGCGCCGGCAGGAGGTCGCCGAGGATCTCGTGCCCGACGAGGACGACGATTGGGTCCTGGAAAGCGGCTTTGCCCAGAGCGCGGCGGCCGCGGTCGCCTACGCGTTGCGCACCCGCCTGACCGACAACCCCCAGGAGGCCGCGTGGGCCGCCCGCCAGCTCTACGACGCTGCCGACTATGCGGCCCAGCGCCGGCTCGAGGACCTCGACCTCAACGAACCCGGCGCGGAGGATGCGCTCGCCGACCAGCCCGTTGTGCAAGCGGCGCTGGCCGGCGTGGAGGCTGACCGTGACACCGCGCTGGCCGACCCGCCGCCGGCGGAGCTACCCCGCTTGAGAGATGAAGCACGCCAGGGCGCAATGGCCCTGGTGCAACTCGTACGACCGTAAGTCATTCGAAAGGAGCCAGTCATGGCAGCCCGTGTTCTCTCCACCGACCAGGCCAAGAGCGCCATCCAGCAGGTCCAGGCCATCATCAATGGCGGCCTGACCGACCAGATCGCCCGGCTCGACAGCCAGGGCAAGATCCTGTCCAACCCGGACGTCTGGGATGGTCCGCTCGCCCAGCAGTTTCGCGACTCGACCTGGCCCGAGACCAAGACCGCGCTCGACCGCGCGGCCCAGGAGCTCAACGAGCTGCGCGAGCAGCTGCAGAAGATCTCGCAGAACATCATGACCGCGGGTGGCGGCTCGTAGTGAAGCTCTGGCGCCGGCGCCCGTCACGGGCGCCGCGAGCCGGCCCCATCACGTGTGCCGAGTTCGACGAGCGCCTGCGGAGCTTCCCGTGGGTTGAGATGAGCGACTGGCTGCGAGAGCAGCAGGGCGTCGAGGGCTGTGTAGAAACGGGCCTGCGGCACTGTCGTGAGCGCGAGGACTGGGACGGCTTCGAGCGCTACACGCATGCCGCTGACATCCACCCCGCACCGAGATACATCCGGACGCTGGGCGAGGTGCTGGACGAGCGCCACGAGAACGTGCACAACGAGGCGATCGTCGACACGCTCAACCACATCTTCGACACCGCCGCCGTGCCCTACCTCGGCCGCGCCGTCACGTTCGTCCGCGGCAGCGAGGACATTGCGCGCAAGGCGGTCTGGGCACTCGACCGGATTCACACGCCCGAAGCCCTCGACGCGATCCGCGAAGCCGCCCACCCCGGCCTCCCGGAGCCGGTGCTCGACGCGGTCAAAGAGGCGTTGGGGAAATGAGCTCTATGACGTGTGCGGGCAGCGCCAGCGGGCGCTCTACCGGCAGCCGTCGCCGCGCCGCGTCGAGCTCGCCGTCGGACACGAGCCGCGCGATCTCGTGTGCCAGCGGCGTGACGTCCTCGATGCCCGTGATCCACTCGTCGACGTAGCGGTCGACCGCCTCACCTCCGAGGCCGACCTGGATGGCGCGATGCTCAAGCTTTCCGAGCGTGATCGAGCGCTCGGGATCCCACTGGACGCGGACCGGGGCCTTGTGCTCGCGCTCGTGCGACAGGCTCGAGTGCGCGAGCGCCCACTCGAAGCCGGCGCGCGTGATCGTGATCGCCAGCACGCGCTCCTGGTCGGGCTTCGTCGCCCATCCGCAGCGGTACATCATCCACAGGAACGACGGCTTGATCCACGTCATCCGCTCGCGCTTGAACGGTCCGACGAACGTGCCCGCGGCGAGCGCTGGCTCGGCGATCGCCGGCGAGTACGCCTGATAGACGACCAGCGTCTCCTCGTCGTGCAGCGCTCTTACTTGCCGCTCCGGCGGCGATCCAGCGTTGGCGGCCCGCGCGCGGGCGGCCTGGCGGACCAGGTGGTCGCGCTCGGCGACGTTCGTGGCCCGGCGGGCGGCTTCGGCGTAGGCCGTGGCGGCGGCGGGCAGGTCGCCGTCGAGCTCGTGCAGGTGGCCGCGCACGGCATGCCAGCGGTGGCGGTCGTCGATCACGTCGCGCAGCCGATCGGTCTCGCGCAGCCCCGCGGCGGGGCCGCGGACGTGGCCGACCGCGACCGCGCGGCCGAGCACGGCGGCGGGGTCCTGGCGCACCGGGTCGTCGGTGAGGGCGACGAGGTCGTCGTACCAGGCGAGGATCTGCGGCCAGTCGGTCTCCTCGGCGCTGGCCGCGTCGCCGTGCAGGGCGGCGATGGCGGCCTCGATCTGGTAGTGACCGGGGCGCTGCAGGGTCAGCGCCGACTGAAGGACGCGCACGCCCTCGGCGATCTCGCGGGTGTCCCACAGCCCGCGGTCCTGCCGGTCGAGCGTGACGATCCGACCCGCTGAGTCGAATCGCGCCGGGAGGCGGGCGTGATTGAGGAGCATCAGCGCGAGCAGCCCGCGCGCCTCCGGTTCCTCGGTGGCGAGGGTGAGTTGGCGGGCGAGCCGGATCGCCTCGGCGGCCAGGTCCACGCGGTCGGTATGACCGGCCGTGTAGACGAGGTAGAGCACGCGCAGCACGACCGCGAGGTCGCCGGGCTGGTCCAGGCGGCGCCCCTGCAATGTGCGCTTGGCGCGGCTGATCCGCTGCGCCATGGTCGCCTCGGGGACGTAGAAGGCGTCAGCGATCTCGCGGGTGCTGAGGCCGCCGACAGCACGCAGGGTCAGTGCCACCTGGGACGCCGGCGCGAGGTCGGGGTGACAGCAGCAGAAGAGCAGGAAGAGCGTGTCGTCGCCCTCCTCGGTGGCGACCGGCTGCTCCTCGGTGTAGATCGTCTCCTCGCGGCGGTGCCGGGCGGCGTCGCTGCGGCGGGCGTCGATGAGCCGCCGGGTCGCGACCGTCACCAGCCACGCGCGCGGGTCGTGCGGCGGGTGCTCGGGCCACACCCGCAGCGCCTCCAGCAGCGCCTCCTGCAGCGCGTCCTCAGCGGCATCGAAGTCCTCGCCCCGCCGGACCAGGCCCGCAAGCACCCGCGGGACGAGCGCGCGCAGCTCGCCCGCGTCGATCACGCCGCGTCGGTCGTCGGTGGACGCTCCCACATGATCTCCCGGACATCGATCCACTCGTACAGGGGCCCCCCGCCCGGCCCGGGCTCGGAGGAGACGTAGGCCGCGAGCTCGACCGCACGCTCGTAGGACTCGACGTCGATCATCCACCAGCCCGCGACCAGGTCGCTGGTCTCGGGGTGCGGGCCGTGAGTGGTGACGGGGGCGGCGTCTGGGCCGCCGTAGCGCACCCAGGTCTGCGCCGGCGCGAGTGCCTTGGTGTCGACGTACTCGCCGTTTTCCTCCAGCAGCTTGCTGACGTGATGCTGGAAGGCCACATGCGCCTCCACGTCCTCGGGGGCCCACTGGTCCATCGGGGGCACGCGACGGTGCGGCTCCGGGCCGCCGCGGTAGTGCTTGAGAAGCAGGTACTTCGGCATCGTGGTCTCCTGGTGTCGTTCAGCAGGCGCGGCGTTCCAGATCGGCCTCTGAGATCCGCCAGGTGCCGCCGATCTTGCGCAGTTCGTAGGTGCCGCTCCAGTCGTTGCAGCCGCTGCGCTCCGCCGTGGTCCGCAGCCGCACGACACGTGCCCGCGCCCGCGTGTCCGAGACGACCTCCGGGTCGACCTCGAGATCGACGGTGCGCAGGCCGTCGCGCTCCATGGCGGCGATCCAGCTTTCCCGCCCCGGCTGCAGCTCCGGCGCGAACGAGCGGTCATACGCGCGCGCGTAATTGCCGGCCTCGATCGCCTGCCAGTGCCGCTGCACCGCGCGCTCGACCTGCTGGATCTCGCGATTCTCGGGCGGCGGCGTCGGTTCCGGGGTCGGCGTCTCGGTCGGGGCTTCGGTCGGCGTCGGGCTCGGGCTGGGCGTGGGGCTCGGCGTCGGCGACGGGCTCGGCGTCGCCGACGCGACCGGTGGCGGCGGGTCGTCGCGCGTGACCAGCGCGCCCGCGACGCCGGCGAGTCCGAGCGCGATCAGGCCGGAGAGCACCAGCAGCGGGATCCGCCAGCGCACCCACCGGCTCTCCTCGGGCTCCGGCTCCTCCGGCGGCAGGGCCACCGGCACGGGCCGCGGCCGCAGGCGCGTCGCGCCGGCCGGGACGCGCGGCCGCGGAGCTTCGGTGCTGCGGACCACCTGATCGCGAGGCGCGCCGAGAGCGGCCTCGGCGAATTCGCGCACGCTCGCGTACCGTTGCCCAGGGTCTCGCGCCCGCGCGCGAGAGATCACGGCCTCCAGCCCGCCCGGCAGCGCCGGGCCGTCCTCCTGCCCCCACAGGTGCCCGATGCCTGGCGGACGACCGGTCAGCGCGAACAGCAGCGCGCAGCCGAGCGAGTACACGTCCGTGCGCGGATCGACGTCCTTGCCCTCCAGTTGCTCGGGCGCGGCGTACTCCAGCGTCCCGCCGATCAGCTCGCTCTGGGCGCCCCCGCCGGTGCGCAGCTGCTTGGCCAGCCCGAAGTCGGTCAGGAGCGCCCGCTCTCCGACGACTAGGATGTTGCTCGGCTTGACGTCTCGGTGCACGACTCCCTTCGCATGGGCCGCGTCCAGCGCTTTGGAGACCTGAGCCAGCAGCCTGAGCGCGCGTCCGGGCTCCAGCGCTCCCTCACGCTCCACCAGCCGTTGCAGGTCCACGCCCTCCACCCACTGCATGACGAGATATGGCGAGCCGTCGACCTCGCCGAAGTCGTGCACGCCGACGACGTTCGGGTGCTCGATCCGCGCGGCGGCGGTGGCCTCGATCCGGAAGCGCTCGAGATAGCGCGGGTCGCGCGCGAACTCGGGCGTGATCACCTTCACCGCGCGCGTCAGGCCGAGCGTGACGTGGGTCGCGCGGTAGACGATCCCCATTCCGCCGCGCGCGACCTCCTGTTCGATCTGGTACCGGCCGTCCAGCACGGTTCCTGGTGCCAGGAAGTCCCCTGTCATGCAGACTTCTAGCGTAGGCGATGCACGTCGTTCTCCGGCAACCTGAAGGTGACCGCGAGCTCGTGGTCTCTCTGCGCAACCCGGAGGCGACGCTGCACGACGTGCTGCACCCCGTCCTCGGCGACGCCGTTCCGTCCGCGATCGCGATCGACGACCGCGTCGTGGACTGCTCCGCGAAGGCGATCGACGCGGGCCTGCACGAGGGCGCCGTGCTCGCGCCGGAGCGTGTGGACAGCCCGCCGCCGGCGGCGCTCGAGATCGTCGTCCTGACCGGCCTCGACGCGGGCCGCACGTTCGCGATCGGCGCCGGCCGGTGGTCGATCGGCCGCGATCCCGACAATCAGATCGCGATCGACGACGAGACGCTGTCACGCCATCACTGCGGGCTCGAGCTCGACGGGCACGGCACCGGCACGATCATCGACTTCAAGTCGGCCAACGGGACCTACGTGGACGGTGTCGAGATCAGCGCCGAGGACCCCTCCGAGCTCGTCCCGGGATCGGTGATCCAGATCGGCGCGGTGGCGTTGGCCGTGCGGGCGCCGGAGGACGACCGGCCGCGGGGCCTCGATCTGCGCCGGCACATCGGACCGTCGGGCGCCGTCGCGTTCAACCGGCCGCCACGGATGTCGGGCGTCGCGCCTCCGGCTGCGCTGGAGGTGCCGACCGAGCCCGGCGAGCCGCCGCCCGCGCACTTCAGCATCGCCTCGACCGTCGGGCCGCTGGTCCTCGCGGTCGTCATGGTGGCGCTCACCAACGACATCCGCTTCGCGTTGTTCTCCCTGCTCAGTCCGTTCATCGGCGTCGGCACGTGGTGGGAGTCCAAGCGCCGGTACACCAAGCAGAAGGCGCAGGATGCGCGCAAGTACAACGCCGCGGTCCGCGCGCTGCACGGACACGCGGGCGAGGCTGGCGGGCTCGAGCGCGACCGGCGCCGGGAGCGCACGCCCGACCCGGCCGAGGTCCTGCGCCGCGCCGCGCTGCCGAGCATGCGGCTATGGGAGCGGCGGCACGGGCACGACGACTTCCTGAGCCTGTACGCCGGGCTCGGCGACGTGGTCTGGCAGCCGCCGCTGGACCGCACCGGCGGCAAGCTGCCGCCGAAGGTGGCCGAGACGCTTGCGGCGACGCGGCTGCGCAGCGCGCCGGTCAGCGTCGAGTTGGGGGTGGTCGGCATCGTCGGTGAGCGGTCGGCGACGCTCGCGGCCGCGCGCAGCCTGCTCTGTCAGGCGGCCGTCCACCACGGCCCGGCCGACCTGACGGTCGCGGTGCTCGTCGACGAAGGGCGCGAGGTCGACTGGGAGTGGTCGAAGTGGCTCCCCCATACGCGCAGCCTGGACGGCGACGGCGATCAGTGGCTGTCGGGGCGGCGCGAGCGCAGCGAGTCGCTCGTACGCCGCCTCGGCGCGGGCGCCGGGGCCGGCACGGTGCTGCTTGTGCTCGACTCCGACGTCCTGATCGAAGGCCGCAAGGCGCCGGTCCGCGAGTTGCTGACCGACGGCGTGCGGATTCCCGGCGCGGACGGGCAGCGCGAGGAGCGCCACCCGGTCGCGGGCATCGTCGTCTCGAGCTCGCGCGACCGGCTCCCGGCGGCCTGCGACACCGTGATCGAGATCCGCAACCAGGACGGCGACGCCGTGCTGCGGCGCGCGGGCCCCACCGACGAGGGGCAGACGCTGATCGTCGCCGGGCTCGCGGACACGCGCGCCCGCGCCTGCGCGCGCGAATTGGTGCGCTTCGAGGACCCCGAGCTGCACCTCGTCGGGGCTGGGTTGCCGGACAGCGTGCGGCTGCTGCCGCTGCTCGAACTCGACGGCGTCAACGCCGACTCCATCCGCCGCCGCTGGCGCCGCGCCGGCAGCCCGGCTTCCCCCGCCGGCCCGGTCGGGGTCACCGAGCAGGGCGTGTTCTCGCTCGATCTCGAGCGCGACGGGCCGCACGGGCTCGTCGGCGGCACCACCGGCTCGGGCAAGAGCGAGCTGCTGCGGAGCCTGATCGCCGCGCTGGCGGCGAACGCCGACCCGCGCCAGCTCACGTTCCTGCTGATGGACTTCAAGGGCGGCGCGGCGTTCGACGTCTGCGCCGACCTGCCGCACACCGTCGGGATGGTCACGGACCTCGACGAGGCGTTGGTGGAGCGTGCGCTGCGCGCGCTGGAGGCCGAGCTCCAATACCGCGAGCGGCTGTTGCGCAGCGCCGGCGCCGACAACCTGCGCGCCTACCACGAGCGCGACCACGAGGAGCCGCTGCCCCGGCTCGTGGTCGTGATCGACGAGTTCGCCAAGATGGCGCGCGAGCAGCCCGAGCTGCTGGCGGCGCTCGTGGACGTGGCCCAGCGCGGGCGGACGCTCGGCGTCCATCTGATCCTCGCCACCCAGCGCCCCGCGGGCGTCGTCAACGACCACATCCGCACCAACACGAACCTGCGGATCGCGCTGCGCGTGCAGGACGTCGCCGACTCGGTGGACGTCATCAACGAGCGTGCCGCGGCGGAGATCAGCCGTCATCGCCCGGGCCGCGCCTACTTCCGGCTCGGGCCTGACGAGGTCCTCCCGATCCAGAGCGCGCTGATCACGTGCGTGACCGACGCCGAGAGCGACGACGCGGTCGAGGTCGTCCCGTTCGAGTTCGGCGGCCGGCAGCGCGAACAGGCGGCGTCGCTGGAGGCGCCCAAGGGCGAGCAGCCCTCGGACCTCGCTCGGCTGGTCGACGCGATCAACGCGGCCAACGACGCCGAGGGCATCCCGCCCGCACGCAAGCCGTGGCCCGAGCCGCTGCCGGCGCAGATCGACCTCGCGGAGCTGATCGGGGCCGAGAACGGTTCGCGTGCAGTGGTCGCGATGGCCGACGAGCCGCGGCGCCAGACGCAGTACCCGGTCGGCTGGGACCTCGACGAGGGCAACCTGCTGCTGTTCGGGATTCCCGGCAGCGGCACCACGACGACGCTGATGAGCCTCACGCTCAGCCTCGCCAGCCTGCATCCGCCCGACCGGCTCGAGGTCTACGCGCTCGACTTCGGCGCCGGCGACCTGCGCGCGCTCGAGACACTGCCGCACACCGGCTCGGTCATCCTCGCCGGCGATCGGGAGCGCCAGATGCGGTTGATCCGGTGGCTGCGCCGCCAGCTCGACGAGCGGCGCGTCGAGCGCCGTCGCGACACGACGACGCTCCTCCTGATCGACAACCTCGCCGCGCTGCGGTCCGAGTTCGACGACCCCGTGGGCATGGAGCTGATGGACGAACTGGCGCGCGTCTACGCCGACGGCCCGCAGGCCGGTATCCACGTGGCGGTCACCGCCGACCGCGCGAACACGGTGCCGACGGCGTGGATGGCGGTCACGACCCAGAAGTGGCTGTTCCGGCTGGCTGACAACTACGACTACGTGTCCCTCGGGCTGACCGTCAAGGACGTGCCGCAGGCGATGCCCGGCCGCGCGGTGATGGCGGCGAGCGGGCTGCACATCCAGCTCGGCCGGCCGCAGGCGTCGCTCGCAGCCTCCGTCGCCGGCCGCTATCCGCGCAGCGCGCCGGTCGCGACGCCGATCGGCGTGCTGCCGGACGAGCTGGCGCTGGCGTCGCTCGAGGCGAAGGCGGACGTGGGCGAGGAGCCGTGGCGGATCCCGATCGGCATCCGCGAGTCCGATCTCGGGGTCGCCGAGCTCGTGCTCTACGAGTCAGAGCACGCGATCGTCGCCGGGCCCGCGCGGTCGGGCAAGAGCCAGACGCTGTGGACGATCGCCGAGGCGCTCGCGGGCACCGGCGTGCACATCGCCGCGATCGCCGGGCGTCGCTCGCCGCTGCACGACTGCCCGGCCGTCGATCGCGTCGCGAGCCCCGGCGGCGACGCGACCGCGATGCTCGCCCTGCTGCGCGCTCAGCAGGGGCCGGTCGTGGTGCTGATCGACGACGCCGACGGGATCGACGACGTCGACGGCGCGGTGGCCGGACTCCTGGGCGCCCGGCCCGACCTGCATGTCGTCGCGGCGGCGCGCGCCGACTCGCTGCGATCGCTCTACGGGCACTGGACCCAGGAGGTCCGCAAGTCGAAGGTCGGCGTGCTCCTGCGGCCGAACATCGACTACGACGGCGACCTCGTCGGCGCGAACCTGCCCCGGCGCGCGCCCGTGCTGATGGGCGTCGGCCGCGGCTACCTCGCGCACAACGGCGAGCTCGACATCGTGCAGGTCGCGCAGCCGGGCTAGCCGGGCCTGTACACCTGCGCGACGGAGCCGTCGGTGTAGACCGTGCTGCTCACGAGTTCCAGTCGCTGCGGCTCCGGAAGCCCGTGCATGAGCGGGAGGCCCTCACCGAGCGCAACCGGGTGGATCGTCAGGCGGTACTCGTCGATCAGGCGGTGACGCATCAGGCTGAGCGCGATCCGGGCGCCCCCGAACACGACGAGGTCCTTGCCCGCCTCGCGCTTGAGTTTCGGGACCTCGTCTTCGAGCGGCGCGCGCACGCTGTCACGGACCGAGGAGGTCCGGTGTCTGGATGCCATGACCAGGATCCAGCCGGCCGAGATCACCGGCCTCCTCGGAGTGACGGCGAAGCGGTTCGCCAAGAAGAAGCTCGGCGAGGTGCCCGAGTCACTCGGCGTGATGTGGCACAACCGACCGGTGCTCATGACGCTGATGGGGTTCTCCCGCAAGGTCGAGAAATGGGACGCCTGCGACTCCCAGCTAAAGGCGTTCGCGCACATGGCGACCGTGGCCTACGTGGGCTGCAGCTTCTGCCTCGACTTCGGCTATCTCGAGGCCCACCACAAGGGGCTCGACATGGACAAGGCACGCGAGGTGCCGGCGTGGCGCGAGTCCACCGTGTTCACGGCGCTGGAGCGCGATGTGCTGGAGTACGCCGAAGCCATGTCCGAATCGCCACCGGCGGTGACCGACGATCTGTCCGCGCGGCTGCTGGAGCAACTCGGCCCGGCCGCGCTGCTCGAGCTCACCGCGACGATCGCGGCGGCGAACATGGTCAGCCGCGCCAACGTCGCGCTCGGCATCAAGTCGCAGGATTTCGCGGCCACTTGCGGGCTGGAGCCGCTCGCGACCCCGATAGCTTCGGCGGCATGAGCGACGATCCGTTCGTCACCCACCGCAGCCTGCTCTTCACCGTCGCCTACGAGATGCTCGGTTCGGCCGCCGACGCCGAGGACGTGGTGCAGGAGACCTGGGTGCGGTGGGCCGGCGTCAACCAGGCTGACGTGCGCGAGCCGCGCGCCTACCTGGTCCGGATCGTCACCCGTCAGGCCCTCAATCGACTCCGGACATTGGCGCGCCGGCGGGAGGAGTACGTGGGGGAGTGGCTGCCCGAGCCGTTGCTCACGGTCCCCGACGTGGCTCAGGACGTCGAGCTCGCCGAGAGCGTGTCGATCGCGATGCTGACCGTGCTCGAGACACTCGGCCCGGTCGAACGCGCGGTGTTCGTGCTGCGCGAGGTCTTCGACACGCCCTACGACGAGATCGCGGAGGCCGTCGGCAAGAGCGCGGCTGCGGTGCGGCAGATCGCCCACCGCGCCCGCGAGCACGTCGTCGCGCGCAGACCGCGGATGTCGGTGAGCCGTTCCGAACAGGCGGCGGCGGTGGAGCAGTTTCGCGCCGCACTGACGACCGGCGACCTCCAGGGCCTGCTCGACGTCCTCGCCCCCGACGTGGTGTGGGTGGCCGACGGCGGCGGCGTGGTCCCGGCGGCGATTCGCCCCCTGTCCGGTCCGAAGACGGTGGCGCGGCAGCTAGCCCGATTCGCCGACTTCGCGCCGGGCGCGACGGTAGAGACGACGTGGCTCAACGGCGCGCCCGCGCTCCGGATCGACCCGGGCGGCGAGTTGGACACCGCGGTCAGCCTGACCGTCGAGGGCGGACGGATCACCCGCATCTACGCGATCCGCAACCCGCAGAAGCTGATCGGGCTCGACAAGGTGGCGCTCCTCGCCCGATAGTTCAGGGGGTCAAACACCAGGATCTTGGGATTGAGCACGGCAGCGCGGGTCGGCACGCTTCACCGCCATGCCGTGACCGCAGTTCCTCGTCACGGCACTTGAGTGGGGCGCCCGGCGGCGCCGTTTACGACACGACAGGAGCCTGGTGATGACGATCGACTTGACGCATTGGCGACGAACAGCGGCGTGCGCCGTGGCGGGAATCGCGGTGATGCTGAGCGTCGCATGGGCGGCCGGCGACGCACACGCGCACGGCGACCGCACACTGCAACGCACCATCGACGCGCGCCTGGCGGCTGCGCCCGGCGCTCGCCAGGTTGCACGCAACCAGATCCTGTTCGCGGACGGCGTGCGGGTGACGTACTCCGGGTCGGCGCGGGGCGGCTCCCTGTGCGGTCCGCAGAAGTTCTGCGTCTGGGCCGACGCGGGCTTTCAAGGCATCCAGGCCTCGTTCCCGCAGTGCACCCGGAACCGCCCGAAGACCTACCAGCTGAGGAAGTACGGGCTCCCTCCGGGCAAGCCGGGCTTGGTGTTCTCCGGGGTCACATCGTGGCGAAACAACATGGCCCGCGGCAAGTCGGCGCAGTTCCTCGACATCCAGCCGACGACGCTGCTCCGCGTCAGCCGCGGCGGCGGCGGACACATGCCGGCCAGCAAGAACGACAGGGCGGCCTGGGTCGACATGCTCTGCGTGCCGTAGGGAATCGAATGCTCGCGGCCCTCGAGCACGGCTCGAGGGCTCGCGCGCGGGGCCGGCTCGAAGTTGGGGCGCCGCTTGAGCGGCGCCCCGTGGGACCTAGCTACCGATGTCGATCGGTCTGTCTAAGGCGCGTGCATCCTCGACGATCGCGGGAACGTCACCTTGGCGAGCAGGCCGTCGATGTCGCCGCCGCCAAAGGTCGGCTGGATCGCGACAGGAGTGACCGGGAAGTCGGTCGAGTTCGTCACTCCGCTCACATCGAAGTTGTCTCGCTGGTCGAGGCCGGGCACCGCGCCCCCGTTCTCATCGTGGCCGCTGCCGCCGAGATACGAGGAGAACAGCAGGCGCCACTTGCGGTCGAGCTGGACGATGCCGAGGTCGAAGCCGCCGGCGTTGGCGGGCTGGAACGCGTTGGGCGTCGTCGGGAAGTCAGTCGAGGCGGTCGGCCCGACGACATCCGCGTGGCCCTGCTGGTCGACGCGCAGCTTCGGGGAGAATCCGTCGAAGTCACTGCCTCCCAGGTACGTCGCCCAATCCAACGAGGAGCCCGAGCGGTCGAGCCTCGTCACGAACCAGTCGCGGGCGCCGCCGAACGCCGACTGTGCGGCCTTCGCGGTGACCGGGAACCCGCCGATCGTGCTGCCGCTCACGTACACGTGGCGGCTGGAGTCGACGCCGATTCCCGTCGCCGAGTCATCTCCGTTGCCGCCGAGGTAGCTCGACCACTTCAGCCGGCCCGCCGAGTCGAGCTTCGTGACGAAGCCGTTCAGGGTGGTCCCGGGCTCGAGCGCGGTCTTCAGGGTCCCGGGCGTGGTCGGGAACTCGGGCGAAGCGGTGAACCCCGCGTAGTACGCGTTGCCTGCGTCGTCGAGGGCCACGCCGCTACCGACGTCGTCGGCGGAGCCGCCGAGGTAAGTCGAGTAGATGAGCCGCGACCCGGACGGGCTGAGCTTGGCGGCGAAGGCGTCTGCCGGCACGTTCTGGAACGTCCCGGTGCCGCCATGGAACGTCGACCCGACCGCTCCAGGGGTCGTCGGGAAATCGGCGGAGCCGGTGATGCCGACGATCACGACGCTGCCGTCGTGGTTGAGCGCCAGCGCGGGTGCTCCTTCGGCGCTCGAGCCGCCGATGAACGTGGAGTACAGGAGCCGCGAGCCGTCTGGACTGAACTTGGCGACGAAGGCATCGCCAAGCAAGCCGCCGCAGCAGTCCGCGGCGCCGTTGAACGTCGTGTCATAGGCGCCGGGCGTCGTCGGAAAGCCGTTGGCGGCGAAGCCGCTGACGTACAGGTCCCCCGGGCGTCCACGGCGGCGCTGTCGATCTCGTCCTGGCCCGGAGATCCGAGATACGTCGCGTAGACAATGTGCCGGCCAGTGCGATCGAGCTTGGCGACGTAACCGTCCTCCTGCCCCTGGTAGGACTCGATCCGCCGACCCGCGGCAGGTTGGGAGACTCGGTGCCGCACGTGACGTACAGGCTTCCGTCCGCCGCGGGCGTCGGCTCGCAGCCCTCGGCACCGCTGCCGCCCCAGTAGCTGGCGTACGCCACGTTCGGCACGGGCGGGATCGGATGCGAGCGAGCTGATGCCGAGGGCACGAGCGCAAGGCAGCCGACGAGGACCGCGGCGAGCGGCGAGCGGCGACGGTGGTGACGGGCTGACATGGCAGCTCCTTCAACAGGTGGTGTGAACCGCTCGCGGCCGCGAAAGCGCACGCGGCTTCACGACGTCGAGTCGCCGGCCAGTCGTTAGTGGCGGGCGCACCAGCGGGGAAACGTCGCGGGCGGTACGGGAAAGCGGTCCGCGGAGGCGCTGGTTCCACACGATCGCTACAGTGGCACTGTAGACAATGTCGGAGCGCCTGTCAAGCCACCCGCGCCGGACTCCCCCCGCCGGCCGTATCACTCGCCCAAACGCGCCGCGGCCGCGCTCAAGACCCGCCAGGCGATCCGCGCCGCCGCCGAGGAACTGTTCCTGCGCGACGGCTACACGCAGACGACCATGCGCGCGATCGCCGAGCAAGCCGGCGTCTCGGAGAAAACGATGTACCTCACCTACGCCACCAAGGCGAACCTGCTGGGCGAGGTCATCCAAGTGGCGGTCCGCGGCGACGAAGCACCCTGAGACGCTGTCCGAGCGCCCCAAATGGCACGCCGTTATGCGTGAGCCAATCGACGAAGTGTTCGCGCGCATTGCCACGCTCAGCGCCGCGCTTATGGCCCGCACCGCCCCGATCATCGCGCTCGCCCAGTCCGCCGCCGCCGTCGACTCCGAATTCGCCCAGCACGGCGCCCGAGCCCGCGCCACCGCCCGCGCCGACCTCCTGGCCCTCGCGGTCGAACTCAAACGACGCGGCGCGCTCGCTCCCGGCATCAGCGAGCAAGACGCCGCCGACACCATCTACGCGCTCGCCGGCGCGGTGGCCGTCTACCTCCGCCTGACCAGCGAATGCGGCTGGGACGACGCGCGCTACGCCGACCTCATCGCACGCAGCCTCAAAGCGACTCTGGGGCGCTGAGACGGACCAGTTCGCACTCCTCTCTTCGCCTGGAAGCGAGCGCGCCTCGACCGCCGCCGCACCCGTCAATCGCTCGCGCCTGCTCGATGTCGCCGCGTCCGCCCGGCGCTCACGTCCGCCTCACGAACGGGGTTGACCGAGCCTCCGTCGCGGGCGTAGTGTCGCTCCCGAGGGCCGAGCAGCCGCCTAGCCGTAGCCCAGACTCGCCGACCGTCCCGTGCTTCCTCGATGGGTTTGTGGGCCTGGATGGGGGACCGACGCAACGGCGCTGCGCTCAGCGCAGGCCACTCAGGAGCAGCCGCATGGCCAGCAATCGCAGTCGTCTCGGTCGAGACGCAACGGATCGAGCCACCCGCGATCCTCGTCGGCGCTCCACGTGCCGCCGGCGGGCCGCCACGTTTGCCAGCGCAGTGCTCAGCCTGCTCGCGCTCAATGCGACCCCGGCGCGGGCGATCGAACCTAGCTGTGGGCGACCGTCACACGCAGCACGACGCTTCGAAGCGATCTCACCAACTGTCGCGGTGACGGCCTGGTGATCGGCGCGGACAACATCGTCCTCAACCTCAACGGGCACACGATCGACGGCGACGCCATCCCGAGCCCCACCGGCATCGAAGCCGGAATCCGTCTGCAGGCCCACCACGGCGTCACAATCACCCAAGGCACCGTGCAGGAGTTCGACACCGGCGTGCTGCTCCACGCCGCCACGGAGAACCGGCTTCGCCATCTGACGACGCTGCGCAACGCCCCCGGCCGCGGCATCCAACTCGAAGACCACTCCGACCGCAACCGGATCGAGGCCAACACGTCCGCGAACAACGCCCGCTAGGGGATCACCTTGCTGGCGTCCGATTTCAATGTTCTGCGCGACAACCTCACGCGCGACAACCCGCTCGGCGGCATCTTCGGCTTCACCGCCTCGCACAACCGGATCGAGCACAACACCGGCCCTGTCGGGCTCATAGACAGCTCCAACGACAACGTGGTCACCGGAAACACGGCCTCGGACGCCGAATTCGGGATCAACGTCGTCGGCGACCGCAACCTGGTTGCCGGCAACCGCATCACCCGCAACCAAGGCGCCGTTGTCTTCACCGGCGACGACAACACGATCACCCGCAACATCATCGATGACAA
The DNA here is from genome assembly GCA_963768375.1 of uncultured Solirubrobacteraceae bacterium. Classification (GTDB taxonomy): domain Bacteria; phylum Actinomycetota; class Thermoleophilia; order Solirubrobacterales; family Solirubrobacteraceae; genus Solirubrobacter. Next base: position 1,669,287 of record CAVYHO010000008.1, on the reverse strand, counting down.
CGGCGGCGGCATCGCCCAAGAGGGCGGCAACCGCGACGTGATCAGCTTCAACAGCGTCTCCCGGACGTCCGACAACGAGGGAATCCGCGTCAACGCCTACCCGCCCGACACTCCGCCCGCCGTTGACATCGTGATCCGCGCCAACCTTGTCCGCGACTCCGCCACTGATGGGATCGCCGTCGGCACCGACAACCCTCTCGGCACCGTCACCGGCACGATCCTCGAAGCCAACCTCGTAATCGGATCCGGCCACGACGGCATCAACGTCGCCCGCGCCGCCACCACGCTCACACGCAACCTCGCCATCCACAACGCCAACCTGGGGATCAAAGCGGAAAAGGGCGTCACCGACGGCGGCGGCAACCACGCCTTCGCAAACGGCAACCCGCTCCAATGCATCAACATCGCCTGCTGAAACCGACATACGCAGGGCGTCAGGCAGTGCACCTCTCCCACGGACCAGCCCGACCGCTCTCGTCAGAGACCGCAACGGCGAGCTCCGGAGCCCGACAGCGTCAAGTGGACTGCTTCGCAGCTCGCTGCGCTCGGCGCTGACGCGCTCTGCTTGACCCCGTCGGCCGCCTCCGCTGATGAGCTGGTCAAGGACGCAGGCCAAGGCCTGCCAAAGCGATCTGGAGAGCCAAATCCTTGGGACTGGAGCGGAGGGGGTGGGATTCGAACCCACGGTCCGCTTGCACGGACTCCGGTTTTCAAGACCGGTGCGATAGACCACTCTGCCACCCCTCCGGATCCGGTCTAGGGTACGCCCCTCTTCCGAGTGGTTCGGCTATGGCCGCGCCGCCCCGTGTGCTTGAGTAGGTCGCCCAGATGTCCTTCAACGGACTCTTCGGCGGCTCGGGCCGGCGACGTGGGCCTGCCGGCCGCTTGCGGACCGGAGGCGACATCGCCGTCGACCTCGGCACCGCCAACACAGTGGTCTACGTCCGCGGGCGCGGCATCGTGCTGTCCGAGCCGTCCGTGGTCGCGATCGATCAGCGCACCGGCGAGGTCCACGCGGTCGGCACCGACGCGCAGCGGATGATCGGCCGTACGCCGGCGACGATCTCCGCCGACCGGCCGCTGCGCCACGGAGTAATCGCCGACTTCGAGGTCACCGAGGCGATGCTGCGCCAGTTCGTCGGCAAGGTGATGCACAGCCGCTTCTCGCGTCCGCGGATGGTGATCTGTGCGCCGTCCGGCATCACCGAGGTCGAGCGGCGGGCGGTCGAGGAGGCGACGCTTTCCGCGGGCGCCCGCGAGGTGCACCTGATCGAAGAGTCGCTGGCGGCCGCGATCGGTGCCGGGATCGACATCGGCGAGCCGGTCGGGCGGATGGTCGTGGACGTCGGCGGTGGCACGTCCGAGGTCGCGGTGATCTCTTTGGGTGGCCTGGTCGTGGCGCGCTCGCTGCGAGTGGGCGGCTACGACCTCGACGACGCGATCACGAACCACATCCGGCTCGAGCACCGGATGGCGATCGGCTCCCAGAGCGCCGAGGCGATCAAGCTCGCGGCCGGCTCCGCGGTCCCCCTGAGCGAAGAGATCGAGACGTCGATCCGCGGGCGCGACCTGTCGTCAGGCCTGCCGCGCGAGCTGGTGCTGACCTCCGAGGAGGTCCGTCAGGCGATCGCGACACCGCTGGCCGAGGTCATGACCGCGATCCACGCGACGCTCGAGGAGACGCCGCCCGAGCTGGCGGCGGACATCACCACCGAGGGCATCCTGCTCGCGGGCGGCGGGTCGCTGCTTCGCGGGTTCGAGGACCGCGTCGCGCGCGAGACCGGCATGCCTGTCCGGCTCGCTGACGACCCGCTGGCCTGCGTCGCGACCGGCGCCGGCATGTCGTTGGAGGAACTCGACACCCTCCCGCGCGGTCGTCGCCACCGTACGGCCTGATCTCTACACTCCGGTCTTCCGGGGACAGGTGGCCGAGTGGCTGAAGGCACTCGCCTGCTAAGCGAGTATGGGGTTTATAGCTCCATCGCGGGTTCGAATCCCGCCCTGTCCGTCGCACAACGCCCTGCAAACACGAGGTTTCTAGCCCGTGGGCCGCGGGGCGTTTCCGCGCTGTGGGGGCGGCGATGGAAGCGATACGGAAACATCGGCCGCGCCGGAGGGTCTCGCGCTCTGTGTCTACCGCGGCGTTCCAGGGGTCGCCGTGCCTCTGCGGCCGACCTCCGGTCGGCAGGCTGTGCCTGCCCTCCTTGGCCAGCGCATCAGCGGAGGGACCGGCGGCTGTCAAGGCGAGCCGACAGGCCGGGCGAAGCCCGTCGCGCAGCGATCTGCCTTGACTGACGCCGGTCCCGGAGCTACCCGAGCTCGTTGTCGTCGACGTCGCTGCCTTTGAGCTGAGCGCTGCGCGGCCTGGTGGTCCTGGTGTTGGCCGGCGAGCACGGCGAGCGAAGCGAGCCGCGCGCAGCCGGCCGCGGCCGAAGGCCGCCTTGATGGTCGTGAAGCATGTCCTCACTGACGAGGCGCTCCTCGCGCGTGCCGGACACGAAATGCGATCAACCGGCGTAGCGCGATCGGTAGGACCAGGTCGCGCGCTACAGACGGAACAAGGGCCTGGCATTTCCGGGGCCGCATTCCAGCGGTCGACCTACTAGCAGTCGGTTCGTGGCTTCGGCTGACCGTATGGCGACACGCCAGCCGCTTCGAGGCGCGCGCGGATTTGCTCGAGCAGACCTTCGGTCGCCTCACCGAGGTTGCGAGAGAGTGCGTCGCGAGGAGAAAGGACCTCACCCGGCCTCGTCCTCGCGGGCCGCGCGTCCAAGCCCAGGTCGACGGCGCAGATAGCCAACCGCGTCCAGTCCTTTGCACGACCGAGATCGGCGAGCGGCTGGATACCTCCGTTGGTGAATTCGCCCCATGACCAAGCCGCGCCGCTCACCGGGATATAGCTAAGCGCGTTCAGAAGCACATCGACGAGGAACGCGCGCGTCTGTTCTTGCGTTGGCGGTTGAAGGTCCCCGAGCTGGGCCAGACGGAGTGCGACAGCGTCGCGATCCAGGCTCGTGAGTTTAAGCGCACCTGCTGTGCGTTCGTCGATGTCGATGGGCCTGTGGTCGAGCATTTCGCCGCGGTTCTCAGTTGAAGTCGTTTCGTCGATACCAGCCGGGGTGCGCGAACGACGTGATGATGCCGCGCTTGCCTGTCTCACCCGGGATGATGTCGAATCGCGCGATGACGCGGCGTGTGCACGGAGTGCGGTTGGGGCCCATGTAGAAGAAGTAGAACCGATGTGGCGTTCTACCTCGGCTGCGAGGACCGCAAGAAGCAGCGCGAGTTCGCCGAGCTGCTGCGCGACCTGGTCGCCCGCGGCCGCGCGGCTGGCGTAATCGTGTGCGCGGCGACGCAGAAGCCGGCGTCTGACGTCGTCCCCTCGGCGCTGCGTGATCTGTTCGGGTTCCGGCTGGCGCTGCGCTGCAACACGCCGCAGGCCTCCGACACGATCCTCGGCCAGGGCTGGGCCACGCTCGGCCACAGCGCGGCGACGATCGCGCCCGGCCAGCGCGGCGTCGGGCTGCTGCTGGCCGAGGACGGCACGCCGGTGCGCCTGCGCGGCTTCCACCTGACCGATGCCGACGTCGACGGACTCGCCGATCGCGCCGCCGCGCTGCGAACGGACGGTTGGCTGGGCGACGAAGGACGCGGCGTCGTGACCGGGCCGCGAGCAGTCATCGAGGCGCTGGCCAGTCGATGGCAGCCGCGGCGCGATCGTCGATCATCTCGCCGCGCACGGGGCCAGTAGCGCGGCATGAGATCAGTGAGGCGTTCGCGATCACGCGCGCCGGCGCCCGCGCGCAGCTGATCCGCCTTCACGCCGCTGGCGTCGTTGAGATCGATGACCTTGGCTACGCGGTCGCCGGCGTCGGCCGCTACCGCTACTACCTGGAGCCCGACGCGCTGCGCTACGCGGCCCGCTGGCTGGTTGCGCTCGCCGAGCGCGCCGAGCGCGCCAACCGCGGCGAAGTGTTCGCACCGCGGCGGGCGGTCGCGATGAACCGCGACGGTCGCGCGCGTTGGCGTCGCGAGTACCGGCTGCGCGTGCCCGCGGGCTGCGGGCGGCACGGCCCGTCGTCGCTGAGCGTCGATGTCGAGGACATCGCGCCGTGGGTAATCGCCACCGCGCGCGCGTGGCCAGCCAGCGTGGAGGATCGCCTAGTCGCTGTGCGCATCGGCGTCCAGCCCCAGCACGTTCGGGTCGCGCGGGAGTCGCGCCGGTGACGGCCGCGATCGCACCGGCCGGCGCGTTCGCGACCCGATCGGCATCGCCGTCGCTGGCCGAGCGCGCACGTACGACCGACCTCGTGGCACTCGAACAGCGGTTACGTTCCTCCGGCGTACTGCGCGCGACCCGTCCGCTTGCGTGGCATCGATCGAGACCTGCGACGGACACGGCGTCAAGCGTGTGTGGTCGACGGACAGCAGAGCCCGACGGCATCCTGCGCAAGGCGTGCGGCAACCGCCGCGAGGCCGCCTGCCCGCCGTGCGCGGAGCGCTACCGCCAGGACGCGTATCACCTCATCCTCGCCGGCCTGAAGGGCGGCAAGGGTGTGCCCGACGCGGTCAGCCAAGCACCCGGCGGTGTTCTTCGACGCTCACGGCGCCGAGCTTCGGGCCGGTGCACACGCAGCTGCTCGGCCGCGACGGCCGGCCGCTGCCCTGCCGCGCGCGTCGCGACGCGCCGGTCTGCCCGCATGGCGTGCCGTTGAGCTGCGGGGCGCGGCACGCCGAGCGGCGATCCTTCGCTTGGGGAGCCGCTGTGTCTGCGGTGTTTCGACCATCGCGGCGCGGTCGTGTGGAACAACACGCTCGGCGAGCTTTGGCGCTACACGACGATCTACCTGCCGCGGGTGCTGGCGCGGCTGGCCGAGATGACCCAGGAGCGGCTGCGCTGCAGGTGCGCCCGGCGTACGTCAAGGTCGCCGAGTACCAGCGCCGCGGGCTCGTGCACCTGCACGTGCTGGCGCGACTGGACCGCGCGATGTGCACTACCGACGCCCACGAGATCCACCCGCCGCCGCCGCGGTTCACGCGCGAGTTGCTCGAGCAGGCCGTGCGCGCGGTCGTCGCCGAGCGTCTCAGTGCCGGTCGCCCCACGAGCTGGGCGGCGGGCGCATCGCACTGGGGCAGCAGCTCGACGTCCGCCAGCTCGACACCGGGCGAGCAGCGAGGCGAGATCGCCGGCTACCTCGCCAAGTACGCGACCAAGAGCACCGAACAGGCCGGCGGGCTGCTGCACCGCGTCGACGCCGAACAGGTCGACGCATCGCCGGTCCGCGAGCACGTGCGCAGCTTCATGCGTAGCGCGTTCGAGCTCCACGCGCGCCGCGAGCGCGCACACGCAGCGATCGCAACCGCGCCCGTCGGCGCCAGTGCTCGACGTCGAGACCGACTGGAACCCAGCCGCGCTCGCCCTCCGCGTCCACCGCGCCATCAGCGCCGACGAGCGCGTCCGCGTCCGGCTGCACGACGGCACGCGCGCACACCGGCCGCGTCGCGCGGCCGTGACGACCGACGGAGCCGAGCGCGGCGGGAACGACGCTCGTCGTCGAGCTCGACGGCCGGCGAGCGCGTGCACCTGGCCGACGTCGCCTCCATCGGCCCCGCCAACGGCCGCGCCCGCCGACGCGACCGACGCGATCGGCGGCTCGCTGCCTGCGCGCACGCGCTCGGCTACCGCGGACACTGCTTGACCAAGAGCCGCCGCTACTCCACGACTTTCAAGGCGCTGCGTGAGGCTCGCGAGGCCTTCGTGCACGCGCAGATCCTGGCCCGCTCATCCGACGAGACCCAGCGTGCGATCGCGGCGTCGAGCGTCGGGCGATCGGATCGTGAACCTTCGTGCGGTCGGTTTCGGGCATCTCACAGCCGCCGACGCGGATCTAGCCGACCTATCCGCTGCGAGAGCGCGCGAGGAGCGGCGGCGGCACGGTTGGAGCGGGCGATAGCGATCGAGAAGGGAGGCAGAGCGTGAACGACAGGGTCACGAGGATCGGGGCTGCGGGTGAACCGCGGCAAGCGCTGGCGGCGGTGATCGCCGGCGACGAGAGCGGGCTGCGGCGACTCGCCGAGCTGCTGGCGCCGTACCTGTCGGCACCTGCGGAGCCGACGGAGCGATCGGTGGATGAACTCGCGCGAGGCCGCCGCGTACGCGGGCACCACGCTGAAGGCGCTGCACAAGGCGATGGCGGCGCGCGAGGTCCACTTCGAGCAGGACATGTCGCGGCGGCAAGGCGTGGTTCAAGCGTGCCGACATCGATGCGTGGCGGTGCGGTGAGCGTCCATCGACGGCTGAGGGGGGCGGCTTGAGCGCCTCTGAAGCCGCCGCGGCCATGGCCGCGCGACAAGGACGGGCAAGACCAAGCGGCGCGTCGCGGTGCCCGGCAACAAGGGCGTTTACTGGCGCCAGGACGGCATGCTTCGAGATCGGCTATCGCGACGCGGACGGGCGGCAGCGCTGGCGCGGTCCGTTCGACACGATCACGGCGGCGCGCGCGGCACGCGACGATGCGCGGGCGCGGGCGCGCGGCGGCGAGCGGGAGTCGGCGAACCCGCGGCTGAAGTTCGGCGAGGCTGCGGGCCGGTGGGTCGCCGAGCAGGTGGTCGAGCTGCGGCCGTCGACGCAGGCGATCTACGGCAACGCGATCGCGCAACCACCTCGTGCCACGCTGGGGCGATCGTCGGATGGACGCGATCGACGTCACCGATGCTGCGCGCCTGGTTCGAGAGCTGCGGGTGCAGGGCCTGCGCGAGTGGACGATCGCCGGCGTCCTGCAACGTGGCGGGGCGGGTGTTCAAGTTCGCGCGCCGGCACTGTCGATGGCGCGGCGAGAACCCGATCGAGTTGCTCGAGGGCTGCGAGCGGCCGAAGGTGAGCGCATCGCCGGAGCGGCGCATCTACACCGCGGACGAGCTCGCACAGGTGCTCGCGGCATCGACGGAGCCCTGGACGACCGTGTTTCGCCTCGCCGGGGTGCTCGCCGGTCGCCAAAGTGAACTGCTCGGGCTCTGGTGGGGTGACCTCGACCTGCGGGACCTCGACGCGGCGACGGTGCGCTTCACGCATCAGGTCGATCGCCAGGGCCGGCGCGTCGAGCTGAAGACCGAGGAGAGCAAGGCGACGCTGCCGCTGCCGCGCTCGACGGCGCTGATGCTGCTGGAGCACAAGGCACGCACGCGGGCGCCGACCGGGCCGCGCGCGTATGTGTTCGGCACCCGGACCGGCCGGCCGGCCAACCAGCGCGACGTGCTGCGTGCGCTGCATCGGGCTCAGGAGCGTGCCCGCGACGCGGATGGGCGGCCGACGTTCCCGGAGCTGTTCGAGCACGACGAGAGGGGGCACCTGGTCGTCGACGACGACGGCGGATTCGTGCTGCGCGCTCTCAAGCGCAACGATCTGCCGCCGCTGCCGGACTTCCACGCGTTGCGTCACACGGCCGCGATGGACTGTGACGATGCCGAGGAGGCGCGCGACCTGCTCCGGCATCGCAACAGCATCGTCACGCGCACGATCTACCGCGCGCACTTCGACGATCGTCGGCGCGCGAGCCTCCGCGCTCGCATGGAAGCACGGATGGAAGCAACGGAGGTGGCGAAGCCGGCGCCCCCACCCGAGAAGGCCGAGGGAGAAGTGGCCGATTTGCAGCGATTCCGCCAGGCCGAGGGATAGCGCGCAGGCTCGGCGTGCTGTAAGCGAGTATGGGGTTTATAGCTCCATCGCGGGTTCGAATCCCGCCCTGTCCGTCACGCACGCTTACGAGTGAACGTCACATGCGTAACGCCGCTGGGCGAAGACGTGGGCTGGATCTCGTAGTCGTTCTCGACGCCCTCCAGCCCGTCCCACAGGCGAACGCCGCGGCCGAGCAGGATCGGGACCACCACGACGTGCATGTGGTCGATCAGCCGGGCCGCGAGGAACTCGCGGATCACGGTGGCGCCTCCGCCGATGCGCACGTCCTGGCCGCCCGCGGCTTCGCGGGCGGTCTCGAGTGCCTCGGCAGGCGTGGCGTCGAGGAAGTTGAACGTCGTGCCGCCCTCCATCTCGATCGGCGAGCGCACGTGATGAGTGAGGACGAAGACCGGCGAGTGGAACGGCGGGTTGGGACCCCACGCGCCCTTCCAGTCCGGGTCCTCGTGCCAGCCGGGATGGCCGTACTTGCCGGCACCCATGATCTCGGCGCCGATCCCCTGACTGTTCTGCTGGGCGAAGGCGTCGTCGACGCCGCCGGTCCCGGTCGGCTCGCCGCGTGCCCCCCACCACTCGGTGTCGAACATCCATTCGTGCAGTCGCTGCCCGGCGTGACCGAAGTGCAGTTCGGCGTTCTGGCCCTCACCGGTGCCGAAGCCGTCGAGGGAGATGGCAAAGTTGTGGACGCGTGCGAGTGACATAGCGGCTGCTCCTCAGTCGTAGTAGCGGCGGGCGCTGGAGTCGATGCGGGTGATGTCGGTGCCGTAGACGTGGATCGAGATCGCGGTCTCTTCGCCGGTGTTGTGAACGCGGTGGATGTCGCCGGGCGGCGCGAAGCCGCTGACGTCGCCGACGTGGTTGGCGCTGCGGCCGATCAGGTTGAGGTCGGCGTCGAAGAGCTCCTCGTGCTCGACTCCCTGGATAACACCGAACGCGCACCACGTGACGTGATCGTGGATCCGTGTGCGCTGGCCGGGGCGCCAGACCAGACCGACGATCGAGAACGAGCCGTCGGGCTCGACGTGCAGCGTGTGGCCCTGGTAGTCGTCCGGCGAGCCGAGGCGCTGCTCGGGCGTCAAGACGTCTGTGGTGGGCAGCTGCAGGCGCAGTTGCTCGGCGACGAGCTGCGCGGTCTCGGACCAGTCGGCATGGCCGTCGACGGCGGTGCGGATGCCGGCGACGAGTGGGCTCAACTCGGTGGGACGGATCTGCGTGGCGGTCATGCCTTTCAGCTTGCGCCCGATCGGCTCATACGTCTAATGCCAACTTTCGTACTGACTCATCGATAGGGTTGATGCATGCTGGACGTCAACCGGCTGCGCGTCATCGACGCTGTCGCGCGCCACGGGTCGGTCACCTTGGCGGCGAAGGAATTGCACTACTCCCAGCCGTCGGTCACCCACCACCTTGGCCGGCTCGAGGCCGAGACCGGCGCACAGCTGCTGCAGCGGGTCGGTCGCGGGATTCCGGCTGACCCCGGCCGGGCAGCTGCTGGCCGACCGCGCCGCCGAGATCATCGGCCGGATCGATGCCGCCGGCGCGGAGCTGTCCGCCCACGTGGGACTGAACGCCGGCCGCGTGCGCCTCGCCGCCTTCGCCTCGGCGAACGGATCGCTCGTGCCGGCGGCGCTGGCGACGCTGGCGAACCGGTATCCGGGTCTGGAGGTCAACCTGACCGACACGCATCCGCTCGAAGCGCTCGAGCTGCTGCGCACCGGCAAGGTCGAGGTCGCGATCATCTTCCGCTACGACGACACCGAGCCCGAGCCCCCCGGGGTGCGCCTGCATCACCTGCTCGACGATTCGGTCTACGTGCTCTCGACGCGTCGCGAAGGCGGGATGGACACCCTGCGCGACGCGACGTGGATCGCCGGCTGCGAGCGATGCCGCAGCCACCTGCTGGCCCTGTGTGCCGACGCCGGGTTCGATCCGCGGATCGGCTACAGCTCCGACGACATGGTCGTGATGCAGGCGTGGGTGGCCGCCGGGCTCGGGGTGGCGACCCAGACCGGGCTGGCCCTGCGCGCCCACCACATCGACGGCGTCGTCGCGACCGAATTGCCTGATTCGAAGCGGCACATCTACGCCGCCACCTTTGGCGAGCCGCCCGACCCGCCCGCCACCGCCGCCCTCCTGGAGGCGCTCGCCGAGGCGGCCACGTCGGCGGTCAACTAAGCGGTCGCGCAAGGCCGTGCTCGTGGGCGAAGACGACGGCTTGCACGCGATCGCGCAGGCCGAGCTTGGCCAGGATCCGCTTGGTGTGCGTCTTGACCGTCGACTCCTCGATCACGAGCGCGCCGGCGATCTCCGCGTTCGAGAGACCGCCGGCGACGAGCTCGAGCACCTGGCGCTCGCGCGGTGTGAGGTCGTGCACGGCGGCGTCGTCGGCGGTCGGCGGCTGCCGGGCGGCGCGCGCGATGACGCGGTTGGTCACCGCCGGCGATAGCAGCGAGTCGCCGCCGGCGACCGTGTGGATCGCGGCCACCAGCTCCTCGGGTTTGCTGCGCTTGAGCAGGAAGCCCGAGGCGCCCGCCTCCAGCGCGCCGAAGAGGTAGTCGTCGTGCTCGAATGTCGTGAGCACGACGACCCGGACGTCCGGGAACGCGGCGAGGACTTCGCGGGTGGCGGCGATCCCGTCGACGTCGGGCATGCGGATGTCCATCAGGACGACGTCCGGCCGGAACACGCCCGTCCGGTGTGCGGCGTCGCGCCCGTCGCTCGCCTCGCCGACGACCTCGATCCCCGGCGCCGCGTCGAGTACGCCGCGCAGGCCGGCGCGCATCAGCGCGTCGTCCTCGACGATCAGCACGCGTACGGTCATCGTGCGTAGGGCAGCCGGACGTGGAGTCGGAAGCGCCCGTCGCGGGCGATGTCGGTGAGCGTGCCGCCGAGGAGCGCGACCCGCTCGCGCATACCGACGAGGCCGTGGCCGCCGGCGCGCGCCGCGGCCGAGTCGCCCACGGGGTTGGTGACCGTCAGCTCGAGGCAGTCGGCGCCGAGGTCGATGTCGACCGTTGCGCTGCCGCTCCCGTGGCGGGCGGCGTTCGTGAGCGCCTCCTGCAGGATCCGATAGGCGCTGCGGTCGACCGCCGGAGGGAGCGCCTGGCGCTCGCCGCTCAAGGTGGTGACGACGTCGAGGCCGGCGGTGCGCTGGCGGTCGATCAGCGCGTCGAGCGCGGCGAGCCCGGGTGGCCCCTCGACCGGGGCATCGTCGCGCAGCGCCCCGACGAACCCGTCGATGTCGGCGATCGTGTCGCGCGCGACATCCTCGATCGTGCGCAGCGTGTCTTGCACGTCGGCGCCCTCCGCGGCGCGCAACCGTCCGAGTCCGGCGTGGACGAGGATGACGTTGATCGCGTGCCCGGCGGAATCGTGCAGGTCGCGCGCGATCCGGATGCGCTCCTCCGCGGCCGCGAGGCGTCGCTCGCGCTGGGCATCGCGCTCGGCGCGCAGCGCGCGCTCCCTCAGCTCCGCGAGCTGTTCTGACCGCAGCCGAGTCCGCTCGCCGGCCAGCCAGGCACCGCCGCAGAACAGTAGGCCGAAGGCGAGCGCCGTACCCGGGAACGCGTCCTCGGCGAGGGCGATCGCGATCGCGTGTCCGGTCAGCAGCAAGGCTGCGAGCGCGATCGCGGTGCGCCGCCGCTGCTCGCCGGGGGCGGCCGCCACGAAATACAGCGCCACGATCGGGCCGATCGGCGGGCCGGCCGGCTCGGCCACGGCGCGCAGCGCGATGCTCGCCGCCGCGGTGACGAGGAACACGGCCAGCGGCCACCGCCGGCGGGCGAACAGCGGCAGCGAGGCCAGCGCGGTCAGCAGCACGCCGGCCGCGGTGACCGACCCGCCGCCGTCCTGCAGATCGGTGCCGCTCGCGGCCAGCAGACCGAGCGACACCACGAACACGAGCACGGCGACCATCGGCCTCCCGAGAGTACCTCCGCTCGCGTCCCTCCCAGGAGGGATTCTGCGTACCTCCTGGGCAGGACCCCGAGACCCCTCCGCGGGGCGATGCCGTGGGTCGGAGGTGCACCTACCTTCGGCCTCATGACGTTGATCGACACCCGTGCGTTGACCAAGCGCTACGGCCCGGTGACCGCCGTCGACGCGCTCGACCTCCGTGTTGAGCGGGGCGAGGTGTACGGCTTCCTCGGTCCCAACGGCGCCGGGAAGAGCACCACGCTCCGGATGCTGCTGGGCCTCGTCCGCCCGTCCTCAGGGGCCGCGACGGTGCTCGGGGAGCCGCCCGGCGCGCCGGGCGGGCTCGCGCGGATCGGCTCGATGGTCGAGGCGCCCGCGTTCTACCCGTATCTCTCGGGGCGCGACAACCTCCGGGTTCTGGCCGGGCACGCCGCGATCGACGCAGACCGCGTGGGCGTGGTGCTCGAGCAGGTCGAGCTGAGCGCTCGTGCGGGCGACCGCACGAGCACCTACTCGCTCGGCATGAAGCAGCGCCTCGGTGTCGCCGCCGCTCTGCTCAAAGATCCCGAGCTGCTGATCCTCGACGAGCCGACCAACGGGCTCGACGCCGCCGGCATGGCCGACATGCGCCGGCTGATCCGTGCACTCGGCCAGGGCGAGCGCACGGTCGTGCTCTCCAGCCACCTGATGAGCGAGGTCGAGCAGATCGCCGACCGGGTCGGCGTCATCCGCGACGGCGCGCTCGTCGCCGAAGGGACGGTCGAGCAGCTGCGCGGGCGCCCCGGGCTTCGAATCAGCGCCCGGCCGATCGACGACGCCGTCCGCATCCTCGGTGCGCAGCCGGGCGTCGACGCGGTCGAACGCCGAAACGGCGCGCTGGCCGTCACCGCGGACCCCGCGCACGCCGCGGCGCTCAACCGGGCCCTGGTCGGCGCCGGCATCGAGGTCGCCGAGCTCGCGGTGGAGCGGGCGTCTCTGGAGGACGTGTTCCTCGATCTGACCACCGAGGGCGAGGAGGCCCGATGATCCGCGACATCACCGCCGAGCTGCTCGTGCTGCGCAAGCGCGCCGCCACCTGGATCCTGCTCGGCATCTGGACCGCGCTGGGCATCTTCTTCGCGTACGTCATCCCCTACGCGCTCGACCCCGAGGACGCCCCGAGCGGGCTGCGCGAATTCCTGCCCGAATCACTGGCCGGCACGCTGTTGCAGGGCTTCCCGTTCTTCGGCGGCGTGTTCGCGCTGATGCTGGGCGTGTTCGCCTTCGGAAGCGAGTTCACCTGGGGCACGCTCACGACCCTGTTCACGCAGCGCTCCGGGCGGTCGCGCGTCCTCGCGTCCAAGCTGGTCGCGCTCGGCATCGTGCTTGCGCTGTTCGTCGTCAGCCTGTTCGTCGCGGGCGCCGTCGCCAGCTTCACGATCGCGCGGATCGAGGACGCTCCCGCGAGCTGGCCGTCAGCGTGGCTGCTCGTGCGCGCGCTCGCCGCGGGCTGGCTCATCCTGGGCGTGTGGGCGGCCGTCGGCGTGCTGCTCGGCGTCCTGACCCGCGGCACCTCGCTGGCGATCGGGGTCGGGATCCTCTACGCGCTCGTGATCGAGGGCCTGCTGAGCGCCCTCTCCGACAGCGTCGATTTCCTCCTCCTGCGCTCCAACGGCTACTCGGTCGCGACCGCGCTCGGGGCCTCGCAGGCATCGATCGCCAACAGCGGCCCGGGCTCGTTCTCCGGGCCATTCGCCGGCAGCGCCCAGGCGATCGCCGTCCTGCTCGCGATCGCGTGCGTCCTGATCGCCGTCTCCGCGCTCCTGCTGCGCCGCCGCGACGTCACCTGAAGCCCGGGAGCAGTTGGTCCACCACTCGCTCGGGCCACTCCGGGCCAGGCCGGCCGGATTCGAAGAAGTGGGCGAAGTAGGCGCCGAGGATGGCGTGGGCGGCGATCTCGACGTCGAGATCGGCGCGGAGTTCCTTGCGCTCGATGCCCTGTTGGAGGGCGCGCCGAAAGCGGTCGATACCGGGTCCGATCATCTGTCGGCGCGCCGCCTCCAGCACCTCGGGGTGGGTCTGCGCCTCGACCAGGACCGTCGCGGTGACGGTCGGGTCGATCCGCTGGCGAGCCTCCTCGAGGACTGCGATCAAATCCGTGCGAACCGATCCGCTCTCTGGGTCCCGGGCCTGGAGATTGAGGCGATTGATCGCCGCGAGGGCGAGTTGCGCCGGCGTGGCGTAACGGCGGTAGACCGTCGTCTTCGCCACGCCCGCGGCGGCCGCGACGCCCGGCACCGTCATGCGTTGGATGCCGTCCGTGAGCATCACGTGCGCCGCCGCGCGCACGATCGCGTCATCGATCTCCGGATCGAGGGGACGGCCGCGTTTGACGGCTTCGCTCACGTGGGGTTGCAGACTAGATGTCATTTCCGCTACTCTCCGTTTCGATACTAAGAGTAGCGAAAGGTGAACCATGTATCCACGGACGATTGACGACAAGCACGGCAGCCGGATGACGTTCCTCGACGACTCCGGTGATCGCCTCGAGATCTCCAGCAACGTCGACCCGGGCGCAGGCCCGCCGATCCACGTCCACCACCTCCAGTCCGAGACGATCACGGTGCAGTCCGGCCGGATCGGCTACGTCGTCGCCGGCGAGTCGGAGCGCTTCGCCGGCCCTGGCGACACCGCCCACTTCGCGGCCGGCGTTCCGCACCGCTTCTGGAACGCGGGCGACACCGAGGCCGTCATCACCGGATCGGCCTCCCCGCCGCACAACATGGAGTGGTTCCTGACGCAGGTCTACGCGTCCTCCGCCACCCACGGCGGCCGCCCGAGCACCCTCGACGGCGCCTTCCTCATGACCCGCTACCGGAGCGAATTCGAGATGACCGAGATCCCCATGCCGGTCCGCCGCTTCGTCTTTCCGCTGGTCGCACTCATCGGCCGCGTGTTCGGCCGCTACGGCCACTTCGCGGACGCCCCGGCGCCGATCCAGAGCACGCCGAGCGCTACACTCCCGGGCCGCAGCGCGACCAGCGCCCGTAGCTCAGCTGGATAGAGCGTCGGTCTACGGAACCGAAGGTCAGAGGTTCGAATCCTCTCGGGCGCGCTCCCTCCTAGGGCCAAAACCTGTCGTTGAGCAGGCTCTTTGGCTGGCGATGGAACCGCATTGAGCGCCCGCCTCGTTCCGCCTCGCACCGTCATTCTGAGCCGTCGTTGCAGCGCTGTTGCAGCGCAGGCAGCTTCGCTCCAGGGAGCCGCGTCCAGCTGCCGACGCGCCTAGACGCCAGTAATCGATCGCGCCGTCGATGCGAATGACGTGATCGAGTCTGCGTCCCCCGGCACGGCGCGCCTCACCGACGGCACCTCGATTTTCAGGAACGGCCGGGACGGCATCTAATCGTCGGAGAATCCCTGCTAATCAGGGGCCTCTCGCCATGGCGCAGCCGAGGGCGAAAGCCCGCAAGTTCCGTTCTTTCCATGGCGATTCGGGCAGCGGGCCGGCGTTCACTGCCCAAATCGAGTGCGGTTCCACCGACCTGCCGGGAGGGGCAGCCGCGCGTTCGAGCCGCGCACCGCCCATTCCTTGAAATCCGTCTCGCAGAGCTAAATCGCCGAAGAGGCGCGCCTGTGCGAGGCGGATCGCGACGAGCCGTGGAAGCGTTTGTGGAAGCAACGGGACCGTGCTCATAGTGACCTCCTTGGGGTCCGGTCGGGGTGTGCCGAAACCTTCCCGCGCGGTGGGGTCCGTCGCGCCGGTGGATGTCACTGGTCTGGTCGCTGGGTGAGCGACGACGAGCCCTAGCAGAACCAGCCGTTCTGGACCCAGCCGTATCGGTTCACGTTGCCGTAGGCGAAGCCGTAGGCCCAGCCGCCGCCGAACTCGAGCTGGCCCGTGTACTGGACGAGGAACGTCTGCGGGTAGTGGAGGTAGGCGAAGGCGGGACCGCCGGCATCCGAGCGCACCGCCAGGCTCTGCGCACAGACCGTGAGGCGCTTGCCGTGATCGTTTCCGTTGGCGTACCGCTGCGCCTGTGCCGGCGAAGCGACGGCGAGCGTGGTGAGCAGCAGCGTCGCGACGAGCAATGCGCGGAGCTTCATGGAACGCCTCCTGGTCTGTGGTGGAAACCGCGGACTACCCCTGCCGCGGCTTCGGGAATCTAGAAGCTACAGCCGCACGCGTGGATCGAACCACGACGCACACGGTCCACGCCATGAGCGTCGTCTCCGCCAGGCCGCGAGGGTCCGGTGGGCGTGTCGTTGGTTCTTGATGACCTTTCGCGCGAGAGGCGAGCGGTCAATTTTCCGAGCCCGCGCAGGGGCATCGCTGATTACATCGTCAGCTTCGTGCCGTGACCGCCGATTAAGGAGGCATGACCGCTTGGAAGACGCGCGCAGTCTGCGCCGCGGGCCTGCTGTGGTGCGGAATCATCCTGTTGCTACACACGCTCGCGGGCCAGCTGGTCTGCTGGGGCGACACCAGCAGCTGCGCGGTCGGTCGTGAGAAGAGCGTCGTCTACCAGGGGGTTCTGAAGGACACGCGGGGAATGCCGCTTGCCGAGACGCCGTTCACGGTTGCGTTCGCCTCACGCGAGAACAGATCACGTGTAAGCGGACTCCGGACCGATGCGCACGGCGGCTACTGCGTCATGTGGGCGTTCGAGCGGATAGTCCCGATGGATCTATGTCGAAGGCGGCGAAGGCCGGACGTCCGCCTCGCCGGTACCGATGGAGATTCTGGACAAGCCGGGTGCGCCTCCGCCGGCGGGGTGCGCCGTGCCGCATGCGGGCGTCCCTTGGAACCGCACCGACGAGGTGGCTGACACGTGGCAGTACCGCTCGCTCCAGGTCGTGGCGATCACCGCTGCCCTCCTGGCGACGCTCGGCCTCGTCCGCGGGCGCGGATGGCGCCCGGGCATCGCGCTCGCCGGAGCGGCTTCGGTGCTGTGGGCAGCGCTGTGGCTGACGTAGTGCTGAGTGCTCGCGCGCGCCGCCGCAGATGCATCGCACCCAGGAGGTCTTGTGCGTCATGAACGCGTCATAACCCGCCTTGGAGGGCTTTGCGGTCCGTTGCAGGTGGAGAATCTAGAGGACAAAGATCCGGATGCGCTGCTGGCGGAGCCGCGCCCCGTCGTCGTCGGCCAGGCACGGGCAAAGGACGCGGCTGCTTGATGACCAGCCGGGTTAGCCCAGAGCGCACGCGGAGCTCGGCATCCTGACGCTCGTCACCGCGCGCCTGCTTGCTCCCGTGTTACGGCCTGCCGAGAGCGACGAGCAACGGAAGGTCGACTCCTGCACGAGCATGGCGAGCACCGCTTGCGCGCTCGGCGGCCACCGCGCCGCGACGAGCTGGCTCGCCGAGCAGGAGGCCCGGCGAGCTCGACGAGCCCGCGCTCGGGTGCCACTCGAGTGCGGCGCCCCCGGTTAGACCCGGCGCCGGACGGCCCGCACCAGAAGGAGCAAGAGCCCGATGCTGCCGATCCCGACGATCGCCGGCACGAGTGATCCGCCACCGTCACCACCACCGTCGCTGTCGCTCGAGGGCGTGAAGCCCCCGGAACCCGTCTCGCTCGCGGGTTCGTAGGAGACCTCCGGCCAGTCGATCGGCACGTTGACCGGCGTGGACGAGCCCGCATCGACGCCGGAGACGGCGGTGACGACCTGCTCGGCGAGTGCATCCGCGACGGCCTCGCGCGCCTCCGCGGGCACGTAGCCGGGCACGCGCTCGTCGAGACAGCCGCCGATCACGCTCGAGACCACGCCGTTGACGTCGGCGAACTCGCCCGAGTCGACGTACGCCTGGAAGCTGCCGTCGACGACGCCCTGTCCGGCGCCCGTGAGGCACGCGTCCATCTCGTCCAGCGCCCGCCTGGCGCGGATCTGCAATAGCGTCTCCTGAACGCCCAGGGCCTCTTCGCTTCCGCCCAACTCGGCCAGCCGCTGCTCGTACGCCCGAGTACCGGCTGACCACTGCTCCTCCGTGAGTGGGCGCACCGACGAGGTCGGCACGTCGATGTGCGGGACGCGTACCCGGATCGGCGGGAGCGCCTCGGCGACGGGCACGAACGTAAGCGCCGTGATGGCGACGAGCCCGGCGGTGACTCCGCGTATGAGGTGCATGATGGGTGGATCGCCGGCGCACGCGCCGTGATACGTGGCTAGCTTCCGAGGCGCACCCGGCTGACGCCGACGCTGTGGTCGGACGGCCAGAGGCCCGACGGCGAGCGCTCGCTCGCGTCGCGACCCGTCATCGTCGCCTTGACGGTGGTCAGGCTCGGCTTGGACGTCACGTGATCAACGGTGTGGGCGAAGAGCGCGGCCGTGTTAAGAAGCGCGCGAGTGCAAGCGCCCAGAAGCGCGGGTTGCCTCCAACGTGGCTCCGGCCCGTCGCCGAATCCAGCGCGGGAGGGCCCTCCTCGCGGGCCTACTAATCGTCATAAGTCCCGTTGGCGGGCACCGGTCAGCCCGCGGGTCCAGGTGCTGCGGTGGCGCTGCGCCGCCAGGTTGGCAGCGCACACGCGTCAACCCTGCTGACCCGCCGTTGGGGGGACTGCGTAGCGATACGAGAGAGCCGTAAGGGCGTGCTCGTCAACGGCCCACGGTCGGATGACGGCAAGCTCGCCGCCGGTCGCCTCGGGCGCGTCTGGAGGGCCCTGAAGAGAAATCCGCGACACGACTGCGAGCGCGTTGTGCGGATGATTGGTCTGGTGATGCAGCACTTCTTCTCGAGTGAGCAGCACCTCGGAGCTGTCCCCGGTCATCGATCACGCCCCCGATCACCGTCGCCTCCGCGACGAACCCGACCGGGAGCGCGCCCACGGGTTGGCCCCGGTCAGCACGGCGCTTGAGTCCGGCCCTCACCGACTGGCTCTTGCGCTGGCTCTCGCCCGTCGAGCGCGGCCGAGCGCGCCTGGTTCGAGAGCGCAGCGGTGCGGTTCGGGCAGGCGATCGCCGAGCTCGCCCGCGAGCTCGCGGGCCGGTGAGTCGCCACCAGAGCGCGCCGAAGAAGTCCCCGGAGCTCACGAGCCGCTCGAGCATTGAGATCACAGTCCCACCGCGTCCAGCAACACCCGGCTCGGCCATCATCCGCTCCCGCCAGCCCAGCTGACGCGGTGGCCGGGCAGGATCGGTCGCCCGAATCCCTAGCGTGGCCGCGGCACGGCTGGGATCCCCGCCGGGTCGTTGGCTCGGTACTTGGGCCACTCGCTGCGCCACGTGCGCCGGTTGAGCCACGGCAGGAACGTCATCGGGTCGTAGTGGGTGACCAACCCGGTGGCGGGGAGAGCTGCATTATTCGCGTAGAAGCGCGGGTGGAGTGACGCCAGCTGTACGGTCGGCCACCAGTTGACCAGGTTCGTGTCGACGCCGGCCGCGCTCAGGGTGAGCAACTCGGCGCCGATCGGTGTGCGTGCCCACTCGCTGGCGTATTGCACCGCCGGGGGGCCCGTGCCCGGCGACGGGTTCCAGCCGCCGCCCGTGGCGCTCGAGTCGGTGAAGCTGAATTCGACATGCGACACGAGGGTGTTGGAGAACACTTCGACGCGCACGCCGTCGAGGGTGGTCGCCTGGTTGTGGAAGATCACGCCCGCGTTGGCCAGGTAGTCGCCGAGCAGGATGTGGACCGGCGTGGCGTCGGCGTCGAGCGGCACGACGGCCAGGTCGCCCGCCATCAGGGTGTCCAGGAACGTGGTCAGCCCGGCCTTGTCGGCTCTCCAGGCCTCGATCAGCGTTGGTCGCCGGCCGCCGCCGGGCGGCCGGTCGTCCCACTTCGCCACGATGTCCCCCACTCCCCCTTGGGTGGTGGCCCGGAAGGCCACGCCGAGCGATGACTCCGTCCGGCGCGCGAGCACCCGGTTCAGCCAGTCCGGGTTGGTGTCGGCGACGGCGAGAAAGTCCATGTCCGCCGACCGCGCGAGGTGCATGTAGAGCGAGTAGACGGTCGTCGGCGCGACGTCGTAGTCGATGCGGTTGGCGAACACCGCGGGCGGTCGCGCGTCGAGCCGGTGGAACACCTCGTGGCGGACCAGCATGAACCCGAGGCTGACCCGGCCGGTCTCGATCGGGAAGCGGGCGGCGACCAGCTCGCCGTTGGCCAGCGCGTAGATGCGTGAGTTCTCCGGCAGCTCGAAGGTCGCGGGCGAGCTGCGCGCGCCGTGGACCCCGGTCCGAACCCGCCCCTGTGGGACCGCGGCCGCGATCGACCAGAAGTACTCCTTCAGCGGCGTGTTGCCGTCGCGCGTGGCGAGCGAGTAGGGGCGCTCCGCCACCGGGTCATTCGGTTTTGCGGTGTCGAAGTCGAACGGCCACCACCACCAGTCCCAGACCTCGCGCGCGAACCGGTGCCAGTCGAACATCGGGCCCGGGCAGTCGTGGTCGCCGTTCCACGGGTCACCCGAGTAGCCGTGCCCGTGGAAGCCGCGGTACACAGTGAACATCGCCTGCCAGTGGCGGTTCTGCTCGACGTTGACCGGCTTCTTGTTGCGGATGACCTGGATGACCTGCATTCCCGCCGCGTAGGCGCCTCGGAGCGCGGCCGCCGTGGGCGGTACCAGCATCGCCGACAGGCCGAAGGTCTGCGGCGAGCGCGACAGCCCTTCGTCGGCGAGCACGATCGCACTAAACGACGTCGCGTCTCTGAGCACGCTGTGGCTGCCGACATCGCCGAACCCCCCGGCGCGCACCTTGTGCGGCAGCACCGAGAAGTTGCGCGGCAGCAGGTACTCCTCGGCGACCCAGCGGGCGAGCAGCGCCCACGAGCGGTACTGCGCCTCGGTGAACAGCATCTCGGGGACGCGCTGCGGCTGCCGCCACGGGCCTGCGTAGCGGGCGGTCGTCCAGATCCCGACGGCCACTTCGGTGAAGGATTTGTGACGCACCCAGAACTTGATCCCCGGGAGGTCGTCGTTGGCGTTGCCCGAGAGCGGCAGCCAGTGGTTCAACGGCATCGCCACCGGTGGGATCAGACCGCCGTGCGTTTCGTCGGTCGACGTGTGCGGGCCGAGCCGTTGGTTGCTGGCAAAGTTGCCCCAGCCATGCCCGGTCTCGCAGCCGAGCGCCCGGTCGTTGACGAACCCGGCGTGGTTCGTGTGGTTGGGGAGCTGCATCCCCTGCAGCACCGTGCCGTCGCCGGACACGTAGAGCTGCGTGGTCAGCCGCTCGGTTTCGGGGGGCCTGAACGCGGTGTTGAACATGTCCACGCCGTTGCTGCGTGGGGGCCACCCACTCGTCTCGTGGACGACCATCGCCTTCACGTCAACGATCGGGTCCCCCGCCGACGCGGCCAGGGCCTGCAGGTCTCGCCACGGTCTGTCGCTGAAGACGGTGTTCAGGCGATTTCGGAGCTGTTGCGCCGGCACTGGTCTTTCCGCTGCCTCGTTGCGCTGAGCTTACGCGCGCCAGTAGTGTCGGCGGGAGCCTGAGTCGGGGGCGGTGAAGCGGGCTCGCCACAGCAATGCCGTCACTGGCCACTGCACTGAGGCAGGAACTGGGGAGGCTCCTCGAGCCGCTCGTTTCAGCGGCAGGGTCGGCAGAACGATGGCCGCTCGTGCTCGCCTTCGTGGGCCATACGGCGGACACCGCCGGTGACCCCGGCCTGCGTGCCGCGCTCGACGATCTCGCCGCGCTCGCCGCCATCGGCGACGTCAGTGAGCTGACATGGGAGGGAATCGAGGACGTTCTCACCGCGAGCTCGGGCGCGATGGACGCGCTGCGCGAGCTCGAGCACGCGGCGAGCAACCCAGGCGTCGTGCAGCAGCTCGGCGTTGAGCTCGCCGAGCAACTCACCGCGACCTACCTGCGTCACTACCACCCGCGGATCCTCCGGCTCGCCGCGCTGCTCACCCTCGTCGAGCCCGCCGGGATCAGGCCGGCAGTCGACGGGCGCACGGCGTGGGAGGGCGACGAGATCCATCTCGAGCGTCTCGGTCCGCTGCTGCACGACCCGTGGGCGGAGCTGAGCGCCGCCTACCTCCCGAACGAGTTCGCCACCGCGGCCGACGCGCACGCCGCGGCCGATCGGCTGTTCCCGCTCCTCAGCGCCGTGGCCGGCGCCCTGGGGCTGCCGGCGGCGATCGAGCAACGCTCGCTGGCGCCCGCGGAACCCGCGATCCCCGTCGGCGAAGGGGATCACTTCGACAGCCCGCAGCCGGCGCCGGAGGACGCGCCGGTGCCGGCGCCGCCAGTTGACCTCGGCCCCTACTACCGCGCCAACCAGCCGCGGCTGACCGTCCGGATCCCGCAGCTCCAGCCCGACGGCTCGTTCGCGGGCACGTTCCTCGGCGTCGCTGTCGCCGCCTGCTCGCTCGAGCACCCCGCTGGTGTCGCCGGCTACGTCGTCGAGCTGACGGGAGCACTCAACTGGACGCAGACGAGCGGCCCGTGGACGCTGACCGCGAGCAGCCAGGGCAGCATGCCCGCGTTCGTCGCCGGCCCGGGCGGGCTGAAGCTCGCGTCGGCCGCGCAGAGCGCCGGCAGCGCCAGGCTGCTGATCGCACGCCAGGCGGTCACCCCCGGCGCACCCGCGTTTGTCTTCGGCCCCGCCGGCGGCACGCGGATCGAGCTCGGCACGCTGACCGCCGCGGTCGACCTCGCGCTGGGCCCGACCGCCCGCAACGCGGCGGTGGCGGTGAACGCTACGTCGGGCAAGCTCGTGATCGCCCCGGGCGACGGCGACGGCTTCCTTCAGTACGTGCTCCCGTCCGGCGGCATGAGCGTGGCCTTCGAGCTCGGGATCTCGCTCTCGAGCGCGCGCGGGTTCGAGCTGACCGGCGGCGTCGGCCTCCAGGCCACCCTGCCGACGCACGTCTCGCTCGGGTCGCTCGGCAGCGTCGACGCCGTGCGGCTGGGGCTCGTGGCCGGCGAGACCTTGCGGGTCGAGGCCGGCTGCGCGGTCACCGTACACCTCGGCCCGGTGGACGTGTCGATCGACGGCATCGGCGTGCGTGCCGTGACGAGCTTCGGCGAAGGAAACCTCGGGGTCGCCGACCTCGACGTCGGCTTCAAGGCGCCGACGCAGCTCGGGCTCTCGGTCGACGCCGGCCCAGTGGCCGGCGGTGGCCTGCTCGCCTTCGACCCCGAGCGCGGGGAGTACGCGGGCGAGGTGCACCTGCAGTTCGAGGGCGTCGCGCTGCGCGCGCGCGGGCTCCTCACCACGCGCCTGCCCGACGGCAAGCCCAGTTTCTCGCTGCTGGTGATCGTGTCCGCCGACTTCCCGCCGCTACAGCTCGGCCTCGGCTTCATGCTGGTCGGCGTCGGCGGTCTGCTGGGGATCAACCGGACCGTGGCGGTGGAGGCGCTGCGCGCCGGGTTGAAGACCGGCGCGCTCGGCGCGGTGCTCTCGCCCACCCGATCCGAAGGCCGAGCGCCGGCCAGCTCGTGGCGACGCCTGGCGGGCTTGTTCCCGCCCGCGGCCGGCCGCCACGTCTTCGCGCCGACCGCGCGGATCGTATGGGGCTCGCCGACGCTGATCACGATCGAGCTCGCGCTCGTGCTCGAGCTGCCGGCGCCGGTGCGGCTGGTCGTGCTCGGCCGGCTGCGCGCGGTCCTGCCCGACGAGCGCGAGGCGATCGTGCGGATCCAGGTCGACCTGCTCGGCGTGATCGACTTCGACCGCGCCGAGGCGGCCGTCGACGCGACGCTCGTCGATTCGCGGCTGGCGCAGTTCGCGCTGACGGGCGACATGGCGCTGCGCATGAGCTGGGGCGCGCAACCCTCGTTCCTGCTCGCCGTCGGCGGCTTTCACCCGCGCTTCGCCGCGCCACCGGGGTTCCCCGCGCTGGAGCGCGTCGCGGTCGCGCTGGCGAGCGGCGACAACCCCAAGCTGCGCCTCGAGGCCTACCTCGCCATGACCTCGAACACGGTGCAGTTCGGCGCGCGCGTCGACCTCGGAGCGCGGGCGGGCAGCTTCAGCATCGCCGGCTTCATGTCCTTCGACGCGCTGGTGACGCTGTCCCCGCTGGCCTTCGTCGTCGACATCGCCGCCAAGCTCGCGGTCAAGGCCGGCGGCCGCACGCTGCTCTCGGTGTCGCTGGCGCTGACGCTCAGCGGCCCGCGGCCGTGGCGCGCCCGCGGCAGCGCGTCCTTCTCGATCCTGTTCTTCGACGTCTCGTTCTCGCTTCGACGTCACGATCGGCGACGCCGCGCAGCCGGCGCTGCCGCCGCCGGTCGACGTCGCCCCGCTGCTGCTGGCGGCGCTCGCCGACGCGCGCTCGTGGAGCGCGCAGCTGCCCTCGGGCGCCGCGAACGTCGTCACGCTGCGCGCGCTCGAGCCGTGGACGGAGGTGCTCGCGCACCCGCTGGCGACGCTCGAGGTCCGCCAGCGCGTCGCCCCGCTCGAGCGCACGCTCGAGCGCTTCGGCACGCAGCGTCCCCAGCGGCGCGAGGCGATTCCGGATCACGCTCGCGACGGTCGGCGCCGTGCGCACCACGCTGACCCCGCTGTCGGGACCGCTTCGCCCCGGCCGAGTTCACGGCGATGAGCGACGACGCGAAGCTCTCGGCGCCCTCGTTCGAGGAGATGACCTCGGGCGCCGCGCTCGGCGCGGACGGCTACGTGACCGGGACGGGCGTCACCGTCGGCGTCGCCTACGAGCAGCTGCTGGTCACCGCGCCCGGTGTCCCGGAGCCCAAGTCCCAGCGCGTCGCGATCCCCGGCGACGTCTTCGTCACGCTGACCGCGACGCCGCCGCGAGCGCCCGCCCGCCTTCGCGATGCGCGAGGCCGCATGACCGCGCCCCAGCAGGCCGCGTACACGTTCCTGCCGTGGGTGCAGGGCGGCGTCGCGCGCTCGATCGCCGCCGTCGACGAGCCGGCCGACCGCGCTGACCGCCCGCGTGACGCTGCCCGTGTCGGTGCACGTCGACGGCGCCGGCGACGTGCCGGCGACGGTCCAGCTGTACGGGCCCGGCGACGTCACCGGGCTCGACCCCGCCCAGATCGTGCGCTGCGACCCGCCGCCGGGCACCAACCGGCTTCGAGGCCGGCTACATGCCGCAGGTCCAGTTCGCGCGCGCCGACCTGCCGTGGCTGTTCACGCCCGCCGCGCCGGGCACGGCGAAGACGCGGCTGCGGCCGTGGCTGGTGCTGATCACCGTCCGCCGGCAGGACGGCGTCCGGCTCGACCCGGCGGCCGCTGCCGGTGCTCGAGCTCGACACGCCGGCGCGGCCGAGCTGCCCGACCTCACGCAGTCGTGGGCGTGGGCGCACGCGCAGATCTCCGGGCTCGGCGCGGGTGCGCGGCCCGCCGACGTGCTCACCTCGGACCCCGGCCGCGCCTGCTCGCGGCTCGTCTGCCCGCGCCATCTCGAGCCCGACACCGCGTACCTGGCCTGCCTCGTGCCGGCGTTCAAGATCGGCGTCAAGGCCGGGCTCGGCGAGCCGGTGCTCGCGGCCGACGAGGCGACCCTCGAACCGGCCTGGACCGCGTCCACGACGGGCCGGCTGCGCCTGCCGGTCTACCACGCGTGGGAGTTCGCCACCGGCGCCGGCGGGCAGCTTCGAGACGCTCGTCCGGCGCCTGCATCCCAGCCCGCTCGATCCCGCCTCGGCGCGGCCGCCGAAGCTCGACCTGCAGCGCGGCCGGCAGCGGGCTGCCGGCCGGCGGCGGTCGATCGACCTGCAGAGCGCGCTGCGCGCGCCCGGCCCGGACGACGCCGCCGCCCTGGCCGGCCAGCGCGTGCCGTTCCAGACGGCGCTCGAGCGGCCTGCTCGAACGCGCCGCCGGACGTCCTCGCACCGCCGATCTACGGGCAGCTGCAGGCGGGCGAGCGCGCCGCCGGGTGCCGGCCGCGCCGGCTGGCTGCGCGAGCTCAACCTGGATCCGCGGCTGCGCGTCGCCGCCGCGACCGGCACGCGCGTCGTGCAGGAGCGCCAGGAGCAGCTGATGGCGCGCGCGTGGGAGCAGGCCGGCGCGGTCAACGACGCCAACGCGCTGCTGCGCCGGTCCCAGCTCGCGCGCGAGCTCGGCACGTGGTGATGGAACGCCACCTGGCCCCGCTCCGGCCGCCCGAGCTGCTGGCGATGACGCAGCCCGCGCACGCGCAGATCCAGCTCGCGAGCGCGACCGTCGACGGTGAGCTGCGGGCCAGCCGCGTGCCGGAGGCCGTGGTGTCAGGCGCGATGCGCCGGCTCGCCAGCCCGCAGGGCCTGATCGCGCGGCGCGCCGGCGCGGCCGCGCAGACGCAGATCAACCTGCTCGCCGCCGTCGACCAGGTCGCCATGTCGCCCCCGCCCGCCGCGCCGAACGGGATGGTCGTGATGGCCAGCGTCGCGGCGCTGACCACGGACGGTCGACACGCGGCCGGCGCTGTCAGCCGACGCGCTGCGGGTCCAGCTGCTCGAGCGCCTGGCGCCCGAGACGACGGTGCTCGCGCGCACGATGGCGCGCGTCGACGCGCCCGCCGGCACCTGGACGCGGCCCGATCCGCTCGCACCGGCCGCCACCGAGCCGCGCTTCAGCGAGCCGATGTACGACGGGCTGCAGCGCGCTCGCGCCGTGGCTGTTCCTGCCCGGCGTCGAGCACGTCGAGGCCGACGGCGTCGCGCTGCTGGAGACGACGCCGCGGGTGATCGAGGCCTACATGGCCGGACTCAACCACGAGCTCAGCCGCGAGCTGCTGTGGCGCGAGTTCCCGGCCGTCGCTCGCCGGGACGGCGTTCCGCCAGTTCTGGGACGTCAGCGGCCAGCCCGGCGACCCGGAGGCGCTCGCGGACATCCCGCCGATCTCCGACTGGGACACGGCGCCGCTGGGCGCCCACCTGCGCGGCGGCGCCGGCCAGCTCGTACTGCTCGTCCGCGGCGAGCTGCTGCGCCGCTACCCGACGACCACGATCTACGCCGCGCGTGCCGGACGCCGGCGGCGCGCTCGACCCGGCGACCCGGGTCGCGCCGATGTTCCGCGGCGCGCTCGCGCCGGACATCGTGTTCGTCGGCTTCGCGCTCAGCGAGGAGACCGCGCTCGGGATCGATCCGGCCGGGCCGGGCTGGTACTTCGTCTTCGAGGAGTATCCGGGCGAGCCGCGCTTCGGGTTCGACGAGGTGGCGGCCCCGGGCGTCCCGAAGACGGCGGACGCGCTCGCCTGGGCGCACGTGCCGGTCACGGCCTCCGGCCACGCCGACGTGTCCAAGCCGCTGCAACGCCGCCGCTAACGTGCAGGGCGCGCTGGGGCAAGAACGCGGCCGCCACGGCCTCGCTGACATTCCAGCAGCCGTTCCGGGTGGCGCTGCACGCGTCGCGGCTGATCGCGAGGAGCAGCTGATGACCGACCTCGCGGCGATCGCCACGGCGCGCGCGCGCGGGCAGGCGGCCGAGGCCGACGCGCTCGTGCTCGCCGACCGGCTCGTCGCCGCGAAGGCCGACCGCGCCCGCGTACGGGCCGACCTCGCGCAGCTCCCCGGGCGCATCACCGTCCTGCAGCAGGCGGTCGCCGAGGCGCAGGCGCGCGTTGCGGCGGCGACGCAGTCGCGCGACGGCGTGGCCGCCCAGGCGAGCGCCGCGGACGCGGCCGCCGACAACGCCGAAGCCGCCGCCGACGGCGGCCGCGCAGGGCCGCGAGGACGCGCGCCAGGACCTCCTGGATCTGATGCAGGAGGACGGCGGGCACCCGCCGCCGGGCGTGCTCGCAGCGGCGCAGCGGCGGCTGTTCGACGCGGAGCGCGCGGCGATCACAGCGAACCAGCAGGCGCAGGCCACGCGCAACGCGGCCAACGCCCTGCTCGCATCCGCTGGCCGCGGCCAACGCGCGAGCTCCAGGCCGCGCAGGCGGAGCTCGCCGCAGCGACAGCACAGCTCGCCGCCGCGAACGCCCAGCTCACGGACGCGCGCAACCGCCAGTCCGCGGTCGAGGCGCTGCCCGGCAAGCTCAGCACCGACATCGCCGCCCAGCGCACGCGGGTCACGACGGCGTGGCAGCCGTGGGACGCGCTGCTGACCGCCGCCCATGCGGCGATCGCCACCGCGACCACGCCGGCGGACCTCGAGCGCCTGCGCGCGGAGCTGGTCGCCGGCGAGAACCCGGACGACCTCGCCGCCCTGGTCGCCGCGGAGCTCCCGCTCGCCCTGCTGCCGGTGCGGCTCGAGACGCGCTTCGACGCGGGCAACCTGCTCGTGCGGATCTATCCCGACAGCCTCCACGTCGACGCGCACGAGCCGGAGCTGACCGCGGACGAGCTCGCCTGGGGGCGCGGCTACCTCGAACGCGAGCGCGCCGGCGGCAGCCACCGCCCCGGCCACGCTGGAGGCGTGGCGCGCGCTGGTCGACCGCTTCGGGGCGCCGCGCGCCGCCTGGATCGCCCGCGCGGCGGCGGCCGACGCCCCGCCGCAGCGCGCCGCGGCCTGGACGCGCGCGGCGCGCACGAACGTCCTGCCCGACCGCTGGATCGCGCTCGGCTATCGCGGCGGCGAACGCCGCTTCGCTGCGCTCTCGCAAGCCGATCCCCGACACGCTGCCGCTCGGGCCCGACCCCAACGACGCCGGCGCCGGCGACCCCGCCGCGCCGCTCGGCGCGGCGGCGCAGTGGCTCGTCGACTTCAACCGCGCCCTCGAGCGCGGCATGGCGCTGCGGATCCCGCTCGCCGCAGCCGACGCCGGCGGCCTCGACCGGCTCGTCGTGCTCGGCGTGCGCGCGACCAGCGATGGCACCGAGAGCGCGCGCCGGCTCTCGGCGCTGCTCGACGCACACCACTACACCGGCGGGCTCGCGCTGATGGCGCCCGGCGCGCCGACGAACAACACCGACTCCGGGCGGTCGGCATGGACGCCCGCGGGCGACGATCCCGCCGTGAGCCTGCGCAACGAGCGCGGCGCCGTGCTCACCTCCAGCGGGTCGGACGGCACGCTGCTCGCGCGCGCGCTCGGGATCGCCGTCGACCCGCTCACCCACGCCGCAGGCGCGGGCGGCGCGGCGGTCGCTTTCGAACGCCAGCTGCGCATCGCCCTGTGGCCGGCGACCTGGGGCTACATGCTCGACCAGCTCGCCGGCGACATCTCCGACGACGCGATCGCGACGGCCCGCGCGCACTTCCTCGCAAACGTGACGGCGGGCGGCGCGCTGCCCGCGCTGCGCCTCGGGCGCCAGCCGTACGGCGTGCTCGCGACCACGTCGCTGCGGCAATGGCGGCTGCTCGATCCTCCCGACCTCGACGCCCAGCTCGTCCCGCTGCTGAACGCGCTTGCGCCCGCGTGGCGCGCGGCGCTCGCCTCCGTGCCGCGCGTCGCGGCCGGCGTGGACCTCGGCGCCGTGCTCGCCACCGCCGTGTCGATGGGCCCGGTGTCGACGTACCACGCCGCGCGCGGCCTCTCGCTGCCGGCGCCGGACGCGCTCACGTTCGTCCGCCTCGGGCAGGCGCTGCAGCCGATCCAGGCGCTCGGGCTGCCGCTCGACCCGGCACTCGCCCAGGCCGTGTTCGGATCGCTCATCACGCCGCTCACCGGCCCGCTCGTCACGGAGGCGCCGTCGGAGACCGCGCCGATGCCGGCGGCCACGAGCTACGTCAACTGGCTGGTCTACAACGGCCTCGACACGGTGCGCAGCGGCGCGCCCCCGGGCGGCGCGAACACGCTGCTCTTCGCGCTCCTGCTCCATGCGCTGCTGCGTGCCTACGCCGCCGCCGCGCTGCGCATCGTCCGCGCCCGCGGGCTCGCGGCGCCGGGCGAGGGCACCGAGCCCGGCCTGGGAAACGGCACGCCGCCTACGCCCTGGGCCCGTCTCGCCGCGCCGCTCGACGGCGTGACCGCGGTCGGGCAGACGCTCGGCCGGCACCTCGACGCGGTGCGGGCGGCCAACAGCACGGCGGGCTCGCCGGCGGCCGCGCAGCTGACCGAGTTCATGGAGCTGCACGGTGCCCTGCGCCAGCTCCTCTCGGTGCCGACCGCGGCGCTCGCGCGGCACACCGGCGGCGTCCTGGACCTCGCCTCGCACCGCCTCGACGCGTGGGTCGGCGCGATGGCCACGCGCCGGCTCGCCGCGCTGCGCACGCGCAAGGCGCTCGGCGTCCGGCTCGGTGGCTACGGCGTACTCGAGGACGTGCGCCCCGGGTCGGCCGCGGCGGCGAGCCACGGCTACATCCATGCACCGTCGCTCGGGCAGGCGGCGACGGCGGCCGTCCTGCGCTCGGGGCATCTGGCCCACGTCGGCGGGCCCGACCAGCCGCTCGCGCTCGACCTCTCCTCGCGGCGCGTGCGGCTCGCGCTCGCCCTACTCGACGGCGTCCGCGCCGGCCAGCCGCTCGGCGCGCTGCTCGGCTATCGCCTGGAGCGCGGCCTGCACGAGAACCATCCCGGGCTTGCTCTCGACCGCTACATCGTGGCGCTGCGCGGACTCGCCCCGCTCGACGCGATCACCGCCGCCGAGCACGATCTGAGCGTCGCGACCGACCGGCAGCATCAGGCGACACAGGTGCTCGGCCAGCTGCAGCAGCAGGACGCGACGGCGAAGGCGGCGAACACGGCGTTGCTGGCGCAGATCGCGGCGGCGCAGCCCCAGTACGACGCAGCGCAGGCGAACGCCACCACGCTGAGCGCGCGCCTGACCTCGGCGCGGGCCGACCTGGCGTACCTCGACGCGCACCGGCCGGGCGGCTTCCCGGCGATCACGGAGTGGTTCAAGCAGGTCGCCGCCGCGAAGGCTCTGATCGCCAGCCTCGAGCCCCTCCTCGCCGCCGCGAACCAGACTGCCGCCAACCTGGCGGCGAACCTGAACGCGCTGCGCGGCCAGCAACAGGCCAAGGCCGCGGAGGTCACCGCGCTCGACCAGCAGGTCGCCGACCAGCTCGCGGAGGTCGAGGCGGCGAACGCCGCCGTCGCCGCCGCCCAGGCCCTGCTGGACGAGCTGCGCGCCAGCCAGCCGCGCGTGTCGGAGGCGCTGCGAGCCAGCAATGTCGCCGATGGGCTCGGCCTGCGCCGCCGCTGGCGCGCGGGCGTCGCCGCCGCACGCTGGGACGACACGACCATCCCGTTCGGGACCGCCGGGCTGCCGACGCTCTCGAGCCCGGAGGGTCAGGCGGTCGACGCCGAGCTGCGCGCGGTGGATGACGCCGTCGACGCGCTCGCTGACCTGCTCGTCGCGGAGAGCGTCCACCAGCTCGTGCAGGGCAACGCGCAACGCGCCGGCGCGACGGTCGACGCGCTCTCGCGCGGCGACGCGCAGCCGCCGGACGTCGAGGTCGTGCGCACGCCGCGCGCCGGCACCGCGGTCACCCACCGGCTGCTGGTGCTCGCCGACCCGGCCGCGACCGCCGCCGGCTGGCCGACCGACGCGACCCAGGTCCGCGCCAAGGTCGAGCCCGCGCTCGAGGCCTGGGCGGCGAGCGTCCTCGGGCCCGCCGAACCGCGTGCGCGTGCGCGTCCGGTCCGGGCGGGACGCTGTCCACGGCGGACCTGAGCGTGCTGAAGCTGTCGGCGCTGGACGCGCTGGCGATGACTCCGGCGGGTGGGCCCGCCGGGGCAACCGAGATCGAGCAGGCGCTGCTCGACCACTTCGGTCGCCGACGCGGAGCTCGTCCTCGAGCGCGACCCGGCCTGGACGCCCGCGCAGCTCGGGCTCGCCGAGTTCCTCGAGCTCGCGCGCGCCGTCCGCGAGCTGCTCGACGGTGCCCGCGCGCTCGACGCGCGCGACCTCGCCCTGCCAGGACCCTCGACGGAGCCCGGGATCGACGCCGCCGACCTGGCCGCGCGCACGGCGATCGCCACGAACGCGCTGCGAGACGCGCGGGCGCGGCTGGCGAGCGGGCAGACCGCCGATGGCCTCGCGCGCGCGGCCAGGCTGGGCGTCGCGGCGCCGCCGGCGCTCGCGCTTGCGGAGCTTGATCGCCGCGCCGCGGCCGTCGCGGCGGCGGAGACCGACAGCGCGCGCGTCGCCGCGGCACTCGGCCACGGCTTCCGGCTGCTGCCGCGCGTGACGGCGGCGGCGGGCGGCGAGTTCGTCGCCTCGCTCGCGGCCAGCTCCGAGCTGCAGGGCGGCGACCCGCTCGCCGCGGTGACCTGGCTGCAGCGTGCCGCGCACGTCCGCGACGGGGCGTCGCGGCTGGAGACCGCGCTGCTCTACGCCGAGGCGACCGGCAGCCCGCAGCCGCTGCGCCTCCGCGTCGCGCAACTGCCGCGGCAGGGCGGGCGACCGCTGGTCGGGGCTGCCCGCGACGGCGCAGCAGCCGATCACGAGCGGACGGCTGTCGCTCGTCGTGCAATCGGCCGCGGCGCCGGCTGCGGGCGCTCCCCTCGCGGGGCTGGTGGTCGACGAGTGGACCGAGGTCATCCCCGAGCGGACGCAGCTCACCGGCGTGACCTTCCACGTCGATCAGCCTGCCGCCCGCGCACCGCAGACGATCCTGCTGGCCGTCTCCCCGAACGAGGCGCGCGTCTGGAGCCTCGCGACCCTCGAGGCGACCGTGCTCGAGACGCTGGACCTCGCCCGGCTGCGCCTGGTCGACGCCGAGGCGCTCGCCGCACCGACCGTGCCGGCGCCGCCCGGCGCGCCCGCCGTGCCGCGCCTCGGGCATTACCTGCCGGCGATCTACCTCGCGGCCGCTCCGGCCGCGGACACCGTGACCACCGATCTGGGGCGGGTGACCGCGCGCTGATGCCTGGCGAGCCGACACGCTGGGCACGGCTCGAGCCCGCCTCGCGTGACCGCGAGCTCGCCCCCGGCCTGGAGGCGCGCCTCCATGATCCGCTGTGGCTGCTCGGCCGCCAGTGGCAGTTCGGCGAGTTCGCGGCGAACGACGGAGGCAGCGCGATCGTCGCGCAGGTGAGCGCGTCCGTCGCGCCGCTGACCAAGCTGCGGCCCGGTCGTCCCGGTCCCGCGGCCCGCACGGGGAACTACTCCGTGCCCGCCGTGCCGCTGGAGACGCTCGTCGAGGCCGACGACATCCACGCCGCGCCGACCGCGCGGATGCGCGTGCGCTTCGGGCAGCAGTTCGAGCGCATGCTGGCCGCCCGCGGTCTCGGCCAGCACGCCGCCGCCTTCCGCACGGCGTATCCGATCGCGGCGACGCCCGCCCGCACCCGACGCCGGCAGCCGTCGTTTTCTCGCGCTCGTCGCCGGCCGCGCGATCGACGGCGAGAAGCTGTGGAAGGACCTCAAGGTGTCGCTGCGCGCGACGCCGCCCGCGCTGCCCGCCGCGCCCGTGATCCCCGCCGCCGACGCCGCCGCCGTGCTCGCCGCCGCGCAGGCCTGGGTCGCGTGGGCGGACGCGCTCGTCTTCACCCCCTCGGGTGGGCCGGCGGGGTGGGTGCCGGATCGGTTGGAGTATGCGTTCGGGACGGCCTGCCCCGACGGCATCGCGCTGGAGGCCGACGAGTACGCCGACGGGCGCGCTGGACTGGCATACGTTCACCGCCGCGGGCACGACGGCCAACCCGCCCGCCGGCCGCACGTCGCTCGGACCGCTCACCGTCGTGCCGACCGCGGTGACCTACCCGGGCATGCCCGCCTCGCGCCTGTGGGAGTTCGAGGACGGGCGCGTGAACTTCGGCGCGGTCGAGGCCCAGCCCGAGGATCTCGGCCGCCTGCTGCTGTCGGGGTTCGCGCTCGTCTACGGCGCGAACTGGCTGCTCGTCCCGCTCGAGGTCCCGGTCGGCGCGCTCGTTCGGATCACGCGGTTCGACGTCCGCGACACGTTCGGGCGGGTCACGACGCGTCGGCCCGACCGCCCCAGGCGGCGAGTGGGGGATGTTCGGCATCTCGCGCGCTGACGGCGCGCGCGACGGGGCGCTGCTGATCGCGCCCGCGCTCGCCGCGAGCCTGCAGGGCCGCGACGTCGAGGAAGTGCTGCTTCTGCGCGACGAGGCGGCGAACCTCGCGTGGGCGATCGAGCGCGCGGTCGAGGGTGAGGACGGGCTGCCGGCCGACCAGGCGCAAGCCGCGCACGAGGCCGTTCCGCCCGCCCCGCCCTCGCCCCGCCCGGCCGGCACGCTGCCCTACCGCCTGCGGACCGACCCGCCGCCGCACTGGTTCCCGCTGCTGCCCCAGCGCGCGCGGCCCACCGACCCGTCGATGACGTTCCGGCTCGGCGCGCTGCCCGCGCGTCGCGCCGGGCGTTCCGGCGACGCCGCTGCGCCCGCGCGGCCGTCTGCTGGCGCCGATGTCGAAGGACCCCAAGCTCTCGCTGCGCGAGGACGAGGTCCCGCGCGAGGGCGCGCGCGTCACCCGCGCCTACCAACTCGCGCGCTGGATCGACGGCACGCACGTACCTCTGGCTCGGCAGGCGCAAGACGGTCGGCCGCGGCGAGGGATCCAGCGGCCTGCGCTTCGACACCACGGAACCGCCGGTCTAGACGACCTCGAACGAGCCGTCACGGTCGCGCCGCGATTCCCGTCTCAGGCGCCCAGATCAACAGGCGGTTCCGCGGATGTCGACTCGTTCTTGCGTGAGCGCGAGGGCGCCATGTCGCGAGTCGAGTTGCCTGCCGCGCCGACAGCGGAGCGGATGGCAATCGTGTCAATCGATCTGGAGACGTTGAACCCGATGGAGCGACGGGACCTCGCGAACGCCCTGTTGCGTGCTGCTTGGAGCGCGACGCTCGCGGAGACACGAACGCTCCTGCTCGATCTGCTCATCGAGGCCGATCCGCACGTCGTTGGAGAGAGCCCATGATCGCCGCGCGCGCTCCCTTCCAAAGCCGTAGCCCGCAACCGGCGCTGCGGCTTGCTCTAACGCGCCGTGAGGCCGCCATCGCGCTAGGCATGGGAGTGACGTCGTTTGAGCAGTACGTGCAGCCGCAAGTCCGCGCGGTTCGACGCGGCAAGCTGCGGCTGTTCCCGGTGCGCGAGCTGGAGCGATGGCTGGACGAGAACGCCGCGATGACGCTGGAGCCATCGCCGTGAACGGTACGCTCACGAAGACCTGCAGCGAGGAGGGAAGCATGCCCCGGCAGAGTCGTTCCGGGCTGCCCGACGGGATCAGTGCACGACACCGGCGCGGCTGCCCCAGAGCCGGTCAATCCGACTGGAAATGCCGCTGCCCGCCGCGCTACCAAGTGCAGGTCTGGTCACGACGCGACCAACGTCGCCTCTCGCGGACGTTCCCAAAGCTCGCCGCCGCGAAGGCGTGGAAGCGCGACGCGGAGCAGGCTCTCGCCGCCGGCGAGATGGTCGCGGGAACGAGCGGACAAACCATCCGCCAGGCCGGCGAAGCGATGATCGCGGCGATGCGATCGGGCGTCGTGCGAACCCGGTCCGGGCGCACCTACAAGCCGTCGGCGATTCGAACGTTCGAGAGCAACCTCGCGCTGCACATCTATCCAAAGCTCGGCCCCTACCGCCTCCAGGATGTTCGCCGCGGGGACGTACAGCGTCTTGCCGACCGGCTGCTTGCGAGCGGCCGCTCGCCATCGACCGTACGGAACGCTCTCATGCCGCTGCGCGTCGTCTATCGGCGCGCGCTGTCGTTGGAAGAGGTGACGGTCAATCCGACCTCCCGACTCGACCTTCCCGCGGTCGACGGCACTCGCGATCGTTTCGCCACTCCGGAGGAAGCGGAGATGCTGATCTCCGCTCTGCCGCCGGCCGAGCGCGCCTTGTGGGCGACCGCGTTCTATGCAGGCCTCCGGCGCGGCGAGCTCGTCGCGCTCCAGGTCGGTGACGTCGACCTCGACAGCGATGTCATCCGCGTCCGACGGGGCTGGGACCGCGTCGAAGGCGAGATCGAGCTCAAGAGCGCTCGCGGCCGGCGGGACATTCCGATCTCCCGCACGTTGCGTCGGCAGCTCGTCGAACACATCATGCAGTTGGGCTGGCGCGAGGGCTACATCTTCAGCCGCGGACCTGGCCAACCGTGGTCGATCGAAGTTCCGCAACGCCGGGCTGCGCGGGCGTGGACCCGCCAGGAGCTGGTTCCAATTGGCCTGCACGAGGCTCGACACACGTTCGCCTCGCTGATGATCGCGGCGATGAGCGGTGGCGGGAAATTCAACGCGAAGGTTCTTCAGGAACTGATGGGGCACTCATCGATCACCGAGACATTCGATCGCTACGGCCATCTGTTTCCGGGCACGCAGGGCGAAGCGGTTGCGTTGCTCGACGCCTTCCTCGAGCAACGCGCTCAAACGACTCTGACGTAGGGCGTCGAAGCGCCCGCGCGGATGTCAGCGGACGATTCTGGCGATGCTCGTGCGGGCCGCCAGGCGCGACAGCTTGCGGCGGTCGTTGCAGCGAGGGTTGCAGCGCATCGCGGACAACTTGGCTCGGCAGGCGGTGTGTCGGCCTGATCGGCGCGCGTCTACGGAACCGAAGGTCAGAGGTTCGAATCCTCTCGGGCGCGCCTCACAAAAAGCCCCGCATAGCGGGGCTTTTTGTTCCGTGCGTTCGACGGCGCCGCCTGCTGATCAGGCCGCCAGCGGCGCGGCGGGCGTCTCGAGGAGACCGCCGACGCGCTCGAGCGCACCGGGCGTGAGGCTGAAGTAGGCAAACGAGCCGCGCTTCTCGCGCTCGACGATGCCGGCGTCGAGCAGCTGCTTGAGGTGGTAGCTGACCGTCGACTGCTTGAGGCCGAGGAGGTCCTCGAAGTCGCAGACGCAGACCGCCTCGCCGCCAGCCGACAGCAGCCGGTTGAGGATCTTCACGCGATGCCGGTCGGCGAGCGCCTTGAACACGCGCTCGAGCTCGAGCACCTCCTGCTCGCTCAGTTGCGCGGCGCCGAGCGGAGCGCAGCACTGCACAACTGGGAGCGGCGTGGTCATACGAGAAGCATATCGAAAAAACTTGATCTCCTCGACGGAGTTCGCTACGGTCCCGGCATCGCATCGAATTTCTTCGATCCCTTCTCGAGGAGCGCTGAGTTGAACCACACGAACCCTTACCCCGTCGCGGTGATCGGAGCCGGCCCGGTCGGGCTGGCCGCCGCGGCGCACCTGCTCGCGCGCGGCCTGCAGCCGCTCGTCTTCGAGGCCGGCGACGGCGTCGGCGCCAGCATCCGCGAGTGGGGGCACGTGCGTGTGTTCTCGCCGTGGGAGTACGACCTCGATCCGGTTGCGGTCCAGCTCCTCGAGCGGCACGGGTGGACGGCTCCCGACGGCGACGGCTACCCGACGGGCTCCGACATCGTCGAGCGCTATCTGGAGCCGCTCGCGGCGACGCCGGAGATCGCGACCGTTCTGCGTCTGAACGCTCGCGTCATCGGTGTCACGCGTGCCGGGATCGACAAGCTCAAGGACTCCGGCCGTGACGAGTCGCCGTTCGAGCTGGTCGTCGACGAGGCCGGCACCGAGACGCGCTACCTCGCCGCATCGGTGATCGACGCCTCGGGGACGTGGAAGCGGCCGAATCCGCTCGGCGCGGGCGGGCTCCCGGCCGCGGGTGAGCGCGCGCACACCGACCGGATCGTCTACGGCATCCCTGACGTGCTCGACCGCGATCGCTCTCGCTACGCAGGCAAGCGCGTCTTGGTCGTCGGTAGCGGCCACTCCGCGTTCAACGCGATCCTCGACCTCGTGGCGTTGCGCGACTCCGAGCCCGCGACCCAGATCGTGTGGGCGATCCGCGGCCAGGCGCCCGGACGCAAGTACGGCGGCGGCGGCGACGACCAGCTGCCGGCCCGCGGTGCGCTCGGCTCCGCGGTCCGCGAACTCGTCGCCGACGGCTCGGTCGCGCTGGCGGCCGGCTTCCAGACGCGAGCGGTCTCGACCGCGGGCGGGAGGCTCGTGCTCGCCGACCGCGAGCGGGAGATCGCGGCCGACGAGGTGATCGCGGCCACCGGGTTCCGGCCCGATCTCAGGCTGCTCGGCGAGCTGCGGCTCGACCTCGACGACCGCGTCGAGGCCGCCCGCGCGCTCGCGCCGCTGATCGACCCCAACCTCCACTCGTGCGGGAGCGTGCCGCCGCACGGCGTCGACGAGCTCTCGCACCCCGACACCGGCGTCTACATGGTCGGCATGAAGAGCTACGGCCGCGCCCCCACCTTCCTGCTCCGGACCGGCTACGAGCAGGTCCGCTCCGTCGTCGCCGCCCTGGCCGGTGACTGGGACGCGGCGCGTCGTGTCGAGCTCGTGCTGCCCGAGACCGGTGTCTGCAGCGCCAAGCCAGCGCCTGACGAGGCGGCCGCACCCGCGGCGTGCTGCGGCGGCGGCTCGAGCAACGAGCCGGTCGCCGCCGAATCGCGATGACCGCCGCCGCCGTCGAATCGCGCCCCAGGCCCGCGTGGCGCACGCGGGCCTGGGGCATCGTTGCCGCGCTGTCGGTCACCGAGACCGTCTCGTGGGGGATCCTCTACTACGCCTTCGCCGTGTTCCTGGTCCCGATGCAGCGCGACCTCGGCTACTCGGCCGCGCAGCTCACCGGCGCGTTCTCGCTCGCGCTCGGCGTGTCCGCGATCGCCGGCATCGCGGTCGGCCGCGTGCTCGACCGCCGCAGTCCCGCGAGCGCTCATGACCGCGGGATCGATCGCCGGCACCGCGCTCGTGGTCGCGTGGTCGCAGGTCCACGGGCTCGCGGCGTTCTACGTGCTGTGGGCGGCGATCGGGCTGGTGATGGCCGCGGTGCTCTACGAGCCCGCGTTCACCGTCGTCGCCAAGCACTTCCCCGATCCCGGAGAGCGGCGGCGCGCGATGACCGCGATGACACTGGTCGCCGCGCTCGCCAGCTTCATCTTCCTGCCGCTCTCCCAGGCGCTGATCGACGCGCACGGCTGGCGCGACGCGCTGCTCGTGCTCGCGGGGCTGCTCGCCGCGGCCACCATCCCGCTTCACGCCACCGTCCTCCGTGCCGCGCCGCGACACGTCCGCACCGCGGCGGCGGCGAGCTCGACCGCGGCTCGGCACGCGCTGCGCTCGTCGGGCTTCTGGCTCCTCTCAGCCGCCTTCGTGCTCGCCTCGCTGAGCACCATCGCGATGACCATTTTCGCGATCCCGTTCCTCCTTCGAGCGCGGCAACTCGCCCGCGTTCGCCGCGTTCGCCGTCGGCCTGATCGGCGTCTCACAGATCCCCGGCCGGCTGCTGTTCGCGCCGCTCGCCGCGCGCTTACCGCGAGCGCTGGCGACCGCGAGCGTGTTCGCGCTGATCGCGCTCGGGATCACCGTCGTCGTGTCCGTCCACGCGACCGCCGCGGTCCTGATCGGGCTGGTGGTTCTGGGCATGGGCAACGGGATGGCGACGCTCGCTCGCGCGACCGCTATCGCCGATCTCTACGGCTCCCGTGCCTACGGCACGATCGCCGGCGTAGCCGGCGGCATGACCACCGCGGCCCGCGCCGCCGGCCCGTTCGCCGCCGCGCTCTACGCCACCGCCGTCGGCTTCACCACGCTGCTCTGGACGCTCGCGCTGCTCGCCCTCGCGGCCGCGGCGCTCGCGGCCGCGGCCACCCGGTGACTACGCGGGCTTGCGGGCGCGGATGATCGCCGAGCCGGCGCTCTCGTGCACGCAGTGGATCTGGACGATCTCGACGAGCTTCGCGAACCCCGCGATCAGCGTCGGCCGCATGTTCTCCGACACCTTCGCCGGAATCGCGCCCGCGTCGGTCCCGTCCTTCGTCATCGCGCAACTCGCCGGCGGACTCGCCGCGGTGTTCGCGATCCGGGCGCTCTATCCCGATGTCGGGCCGGCCGCCGCAGCCGACGTCGTCCTGCCGCGAACCACGCCGGAGACCACATGAGCCACGTCCTGTTCGTCTGCCTCCACAACGCCGGCCGCTCACAGATGAGCCAGGCCCTCTTCGAACGCGCCGCCGCAGGCCGCCACACGGCCGAGTCGGCCGGCAGCGTCGCCGACCCCGACGGCCGCGTTCACCCGGAGGTGGTGACGGCGATGGCCGAACTCGGCGTCGACGTCTCCGGCCGCCGCCCGCAGATGCTCACCCGGGAGCTCGCCGAGCGCGCCGACATCGTCGTGACGATGGGCTGCGGCGACGCCTGCCCCTACATCCCCGGCAAGCGCTACATCGACTGGGACCTTCCCGACCCGAAGGGACGGCCGCTCGACGAGGTCCGCACGACGCGCGACGACATCGCGGACCGCGTCCGCGCGCTGCTCGACGAACTCGCAGGCGAATAGCGTTCGACGATCTGAGCCCACGAGAAAACCGCACGCCCAGACGGGTCACGGAAGCTTGTGGCCCTCACGGGTCGAGCGCTCGATGCGTCCGTTTCGGCCTTGCACCGTCTCTTGGGTGACAGACTCTGCGAGTGATAGGACGTGTGAGATGGCCATCGTGCCGACCGTCGATACGGACGCCCACGCGACGTTGGAGATCGAGCTTCTCTTTCTCGATCTGACGACCTGCTCGCGCTGCCTCGGCGCCGATCGCAGCCTCGCGTCGGCGCTCACCCTCGTGCGCGAGGTGCTCGAGGCGACCGGAGTCGAGGTCGAGGTCACCAAGGTCCTCGTGGACTCCGAGCCACAGGCGCGTGCGCTGCGGTTCGTAAGCTCGCCGACGATTCGGGTCGATGGCCAGGATGTCGCACTGGAACTGCGGGAGAGCTCGTGCGGAACGGAGGCCTGTGCTGACGGCTGCGGCGAGCAGATCGCCTGCCGGGTGTGGGTCCACCGCGGCCAGGAGTACACCGAACCGCCGGTCGCGATGATCATCGATGCGATCCTGGGCCACGTCTACGGCGCTGCAGCGGCGAACGCCGCGCCCAGCCCGGACCCCTACGAACTGCCCGAGAACCTCGCGCGCTTCTTCGCCGCACCAACCGGACCGAGCGAGTCTGAGCAGAGCGCCTGCTGCTCGTCCACCGAGCAGGAGTCCTGCTGTGAAGCCGACGCCAAGGCCGATTGCTGCGGCGCCGAGACACACCCGGGCTGCGGGTGTCGGTGAGCGTTCAGCGGTCGCCCGAGCTGCTTGACGCCGACGCGATTTGGCAGGACTTCCACGCGCGCCTGCTCGGCTTCGTCGCCCGGCGGGTGCCCGATCACGACAGCGCCGAGGACATTGTGCAAGAGGTGATGTTGCGCGTCCACCGCCACGCCGGTGACCTCGAGCGCTCGGCGGCGGTCGGGGCGTGGGTGCACCAGATCGCCCGCAACGCGATCGCCGACCACTATCGGCGGACGGGAGTCCGGCGAGAACAGCCCGCCGGGATCGACTTCGACCGCAATCAGTCGCCGACGCCCGAGCCTGCTTCGCCTGAGCTGCGCAGCGAGCTGGCGGCGTGCCTAGGACCGCTGCTGGAGCGGCTTCCAACGCCGTACCGCGAGGCGATCACGCTGACGGAACTCGAAGGGCTCACTCAGGCCAGCGCCGCGGAGCGTCTTGGCCTGTCCACCTCCGGGATGAAATCTCGCGTCCAGCGCGCCCGCGCTCAGCTCAGGGAGTTGCTCGTCGGCTGTTGTGAGATCGAACTCGACCGCCGCGGCACGATCACCGGCTATCAGCCGCGTGGCGCACCGTGCGACTGCCGCAGCACGACGCCACGGCTGCCGGAGTAGTCAGGCCCGCAACGCTGCGACAAACCCCCGGCGAGTTGGAGGTGCGTCCTTTCATGCCCTTCACCGTCTCTCCTGCTGCCCGCCACGTGATGCAGAGCGAACGAGGAGCGATCGATGCCGCTGATCGAGATCAAGGTGTTCGAGAACGAGTTCAGCCACCAGCAGCACACAGGCATCATCGAAGCCGTCACAGACGCGATGGTGTCCTTTACCGGGGAGAACATCCGGCCGCACACGTGGGTCGTGCTCGAAGAGATCAAGAGCGGCGATTGGGGGATCGGCGGCCGCGCACTCGGCCTGACCGACGTGCATGCTCTCCAGGCGCCGGCCGCTGACGGCCCCACGACGTCGACCGGCGCCCGCTGAAGGCCCTAGGCGTGAGCGAGAGGGAGAGCGAACTGTGTGCTTCGCCTGGGGACGGCGACCAGGTCGCCCACGAGAGCGATTCGCGACCGGCGAGATGAGGAGGACGCTGTCATGACCACGAGCGCCAGCGATGGCCGCCCTAAGAAGATCTACAACCCGGTTCAACGCGACGCAGCCACCTTCCTCGAGACGAGCGAGGAGACCGGCGGCGCACGGACGCTCGCCGAGCTTGAGGTCGCGCCCGGCGGGAAGGTCACCCCGCACTACCACCTCACGTACAGCGAACGCTTCAAAGTGCTTGAAGGTCACCTCACCGTCGACATCGACGGCGTCCACCACGAACTCAAACCAGGCGACGAGGCCGTCGCACCGGCCCGGAGCGTGCACGCCTGGAGCAATCCGGGCGAGGAGCGCAGCGTCGTCCACGTTGAGCTCCGTCCCGGCAGCCCGGGTTTCGAGAACGGGCTTCGCGTCGCCTACGGGCTCGCGGCCGACGGGCTCGTGCGCAGGAACGGCGTGCCCCGCAACCCGCTCCACGCGGCGCTGGTGCTGCAGATGGGAGAGGTCCGTCTGCCCGGTGGCTACGCCATGCTCGGTCGTGTCCTCGGTCTACTGGCCTTCGTCGCGCGGTGGCGCGGCATCGACCGAGAGCTCGAGCGCCGCTACCTCTGACCAGCACCCGAATGCCGCCGACGCCGCTGAGCGTCCGCACCGTGCAACGGGACGCCACCGACCGGGTCGCGGGGCCGACTTCGCCCACAGTCCAACCGGGCATGCGTCCTATCCCGCTCTGCAACGTCTCTGTTTGCGTCCATCGAACACGAACCAGGGAGCGCGGCATGATCAGCAAGCAGCTCGACGGCATGCACCCAGCGTCAGCCGACGACAATCGCGGTCGGCTGCTCGCTTGGCCGACTTCGACCGGGGTGTCGAGACCAAGAGCCAGACACGACCCCGACGAACGTCCGCTCCAACCTCAACGTCCGAGCTCGAGCCGATCGACGCACGCGATGAAGCGACGCCTGCTCGTGGCTGTCCTCGCGGCCTTGGCATTCTGCGGCGCCGACGTGGCCCGCGCCTACGTATCCGCCAACACGATCGACGGGCACGCGACCTACACCCGGGACGGCACGCGAGTGCGGGCGACCGGTCCGATCGGCTGCACGCGCGGCGAGCGTATCTCGATCAGCATCACCGTCACGCAGGCAGCGACCACAGCGACGCGCACCCAAGCCATGGACGGCCCGCTGCACCGGCGAGCTCCAGCATTGGCGAGTCCGATCGCACGCTCGCCAAGGGTCGCGGTTCGCGACCGGAGCAGGCAGGGTCTGCGCCGTCGCCAGGACTCGCACTGCAGATCGCGTCACCGATACCAAGAGGTGGTGCGAGCGCGTCGCCGTGTCGGCGGGCTTCTGATCGATCGAGACCAGGAAGCGAGGCGCGGCGGATCTCCAACCGCCCTCGCCGCGGCGGCCCAGGGCTCGAGCTGACCGGGTACCAATCAGGTACCAATCTGAGCGCAACTGATGGGAAATGACGTTGGGGTCAGGGGGCGGCTGGTTGGAGCGTCACGTCATGGCCGAGGGCTTCGAGCTTCTTGACCAAGCGCTTGGTGGCGCGCTCGGGGTCGCGGCGTTGGAAGTAGTCGCCGCCGAGGTCGTGGTAGGCCTCGCCGGTGGTGAACATGTGCCAGTAGGCGATCAGCATCGAGTGCTTGACGGCGCCGAGGGCGCGGCCGTGCCCGAGCCGTGGTTTGAGGCGCTTGTATTGCGCCTGCAGGTAGCTGTCGCGGGTGCGGATGGCGGCCAGCGCGGCCTCTTCGAGCGCGATCCCGAGCCACTTGGAGCCCTGGCGGGTGCGGCCCGAGC
The DNA here is from genome assembly GCA_963768375.1 of uncultured Solirubrobacteraceae bacterium. GTDB lineage: Bacteria > Actinomycetota > Thermoleophilia > Solirubrobacterales > Solirubrobacteraceae > Solirubrobacter. Next base: position 1,626,107 of record CAVYHO010000008.1, on the reverse strand, counting down.
GGCGTTTGCCGGCGGATTGGTCGTTGCCGGGGCAGCGGCCGGCCCAGGACGCGAGGTGCTTGGCGGTGGGGAAGACGTGCATGTCGGTGCCGATCTCAGCCACCATGACCTCGGCGGTGCGGGCGGCGACGCCGGTCATGGTCGTGGCGAGCGCGACGCCCGCCAGTCCGGTAGGGCCCAGTTCGGCCTCGAGCGCATCGGTGAGCCGGTCGATCTGCTCGTCCAGGAAGTCCAGGTGCGCGAGCATCGCGCCGATCACGAGCGCGTGGTGGGCCTCAAAGCGGCCTTCGAGGGCCTCACGCAGGGCGGGCAGCTTGGCCCGCAGCCGGCCGCGCGCGAGCTCGGCGAGCACGACGGGGTCGGTGGTGCCGGCCACGAGCGCGTCGAGCATCGCGCGCCCGGAGAGGCCGAGGATGTTGGTGGCGACGCAGTCGAGCTTGATGCCGGTGTCCTCGAGCGCCTTGTGCAGCCGGTTGGCCTCGCGCGCTCGCTCGGCGATCTGGGTCTTGCGATACCTGGTCAGCGTCCGTAGCCGCCGTTGCGGCTTGGGTGGCACGAAGCTGCCGCGCAACAGCCCGGCCTCCATCAGCTGGCAGAGCCACTGCGCGTCTGAGACGTCGGTCTTGCGGCCGGGCACGTTCTTGACGTGGCGCGCGTTGCAGAGTGTCAACTCGAAGTCGTCCTCGAGCAGGTGCCAGACCGGTTGCCAGTAGACGCCGGTGGCCTCCATCGCCACGTGCGTCACGCGATGCGCGGTCAGCCAATCGCGCAACGCGAGCAGGCCGCGCACCGTGGTCTGAAACTCGGCGAGATGCGGCACCCGCCGCCCGGCCGCGTCCGGCACGCGCGCGCACGCCGTCAGTTGCGCCTTGTGCACATCGAGCGCGCCGACGCGCTCAAAGATCGTCTCCAACGCTGACCTCCCCGACCGCGTGAATCGCCAACACGTCACCCGTGGGGCCTTCGAAGCAGACGAGTCTGATGGGCGTGCTCACAGCAACAATCCGGAACCCCGGAGAAGGCCCTGGCGCCAAACTCAGAACGGGCACGCAGGCACCACTTTGCGGCGGCGTCAACGGGCGACGCCCGAATCATCGCCCATTTCACGACCTCCGCGAACGGCCGAAGGCCAGATGAACTCAGGACAGCTGAGGAGAACTCAGAGCACGTCACAGAGCCGAATCACCGCTGCGGCAACCGCCCCGGGCAAGCTACGGAACCGAAGGTCAGAGGTTCGAATCCTCTCGGGCGCGCTTCCTGTTCAGGCGAAATGTCACCGCTTTCCAGGAGCTTCGGCGGGGCGCTGGCGGTGGCGCATCACTCGCCTTGTTCCGCCTCGCACCGCCATTCTGGGGCGTCGTTGCGGCGCTGATGCAGCGCACGGTGGTCAGCACCACATCTCCCCGAACGTTCGCGTCTCACACGGCGACCATCAGCCAGTGACCGGCGGACGCGCATCTCCCAGGACCTCGACGCCGGATCAGGTGACCGAGACGGTGACGTGCGCGATCGACGCGGCGGGCGTCGAGTCCTGGAGCGGCACGTTCAAGACCCGCGCCGCTCCGACCAAGGGTGATAAGCGCCTCGACGTCTGCCAGCTCAAGCGGGCAGCGTCGCGCGCCACGTCCTATTTCTTGAGCGTCACCTTCAGCGTCTTGGTCGTCTTGTTGCCGGCCGCGTCGGTGACGACCGCGGTCACGGTCAGCTTGACCGACTTGCGCTTCTTGAACGCCTTCACGGCCTTCGACGAGAGCTTGATCTTGAGTGTCGCCGTCCCGGCCTTGAGCGTCCGCTTGAGCGTGCCGACGGTGCGGCTGAGCTTGAGCTTCTTCGCGGTCGCCCGATCGAGCCCGGCCGTGAACGTGGCCGACCCGGCCTCGTTGGTGGTCACGGTGATCGACAGCGCCTGCTTCTTGCTGGCGTTCTTCAGCGCGATCCTCGGCGCGGTCATGTCAATCGGCGTTGCCGCGGGCGCGGCCGTCACCGTCACGGAGATCGTCGCGTTGTCGGCCGTCAGGTCGAACGTGTCCTTGGCGCGATACGTGAAGCTGTCGGCCCCGGAGAAGCCCGCCTTCGGCGTGTAGATGTACTGCGTTCCCTGCAGGGCGACGGTGCCGTTGGCCGGGGTGTCGAGTTCGTACGTGAACATGTCGCCGTCCGCGTCCGCACACGTCACCGGGACCTGCACCGAACTGTTGGCGGCGACCGTCGTCGTGCCCGACGTACACGTCGGCTTGGTGTCGACCAGCACCGAGATCGTGCCGTTGTCAGGGGCGATCCCGCCGTCGAAGCCCGAGTAGACGTACGAGTCGCGCCCGTGGAACCCGGCGTTGGGCGTGAACGAGAACTGGGCGCCGTAGGTTGCCATGCCGCTCGCAGGCGGAGTGACCTCGCTGTACACCACAGGACCCGCGGCGTTGGCGCACGTCGGCGCTGTGAATGTCAGCGCGGTGCCAGGCGTGGTGACGATACTGGCGTCCGGGCACGAGAGCTGGGCGCTCGCGGGCGAGGCGAATGCCGAGCCGGCGACGAGAAACAGACCAACGACGAGACCGGCTCGACGAAGCATCAACGAACTCCTTGATGGGGAACGCCTCGACCCTACGTGGCGCGACGATGTTCACGCAACCAACAGTTCGAGTTCGCTCGCGCGCGGCCGCAGGCCTGAGGCGCGTCGCTGGCATGCTGCTCTGGTGAATCGGCTCGAGCGCCACCAGGTTGCGGTCTACGTCGCAGCGCTGGCGGCGGGGATGCTGATCGGGGCGTTGGCCCCGGGCAGTGCCGGGACGTTCGAGGCGCTGATCTATCCGGTGCTCGGCGCGCTCTTGTACGCGACGTTTCTGCAGGTGCCGTTCACCGCGCTGCGCGAGGCCTTCGCCGATCGCCGTTTTCTGCTGGCGGCGCTCGGGCTGAACTTCCTCGTCGTGCCTCCGATCGTGTTCGCGCTGAGCCGCCTGGCGCCGGGCGGCTCGGCCGTCGAGCTCGGCGTCCTGCTGGTCCTGCTCACGCCGTGCATCGACTACGTGATCGTGTTCACGCGGCTCGCCGGCGGCAGCGATCGGCGACTGCTGGCCGCGTCGCCGTTGCTGATGCTGGCGCAGATCGCGCTGCTGCCCGCGTATCTGTGGGTGTTCATGGGGCGCGAGCTGGCGGACATCGTCGAACCCGGGCCGTTTGTGGAGGCGTTTCTGCTGTTGATCGTGTTGCCGCTCTCGCTCGCGTGGGCGACGGAGGCGTGGGCGGCCGGGTCGCCGGCGGGCGCGCGGGTGAAGGGAGCGATCGATCTCACGCCGGTCGCGTTGATGGCGCTGACGCTGCTCGTGGTGGTCGCCTCGCAGTTCCCGGCCGTGCGCGACGACATCGACGAGATCGCCGGCGTGATCCCGCTCTATGTGGCGTTCCTGGCGATCATGGCCCTCGTCGGTCGCGCGCTGGCGCGGCGCCTGCACTTCGACGCCGCGAGCGCGCGAGCGCTCGTCTTCAGCGGCGCCACCCGCAACTCGCTCGTGGTGCTGCCGCTGGCGCTGGCCCTCGGCGACGCGTACGCGCTGACCGCGGCGGTGATCGTGACGCAGACGCTCGTCGAGGTGGTCGGGATGGTTGTCTACGTCCGCTGGGTCCCCCGACTTCTCCCGGCCGGCCGAGCGCTTCCGGCCGGCTAGAGCGCGCGGGCCGCGGCCAGGAGAGACGCGCCAGAACGACAAGAGCCGCCCCGTGGGCGGCTCGTAGTCCTGGTATCGGCAGCAAGGCGGTTGACCTTTAGCCCGTGCCAGCGAGTTGGCGCATTGCCGCTCAGTCCGGCTTGCGGGCACGGATGATCGCGGACCCGGCGTATTCGTGGACGCGATGCGTTTCGGTGATGTCGATGTCGATCAGGCCGGCGTCGGCGAGGTACTGGGCGTATTCGTCGTGGGTGAGGGCGCCGGCGACGCAACCGACGTACTGCTGCATGTCGGCACGGGTTGCGTCGTCCATATCCGGATCGGCGATTACGTCGCTGACCGCGAAGGTGCCGCCCGGCTTGAGCACTCGTGCGGCTTCTCGCAGGACCTGAGGTTTGTCGGTGGAGAGGTTGATGACGCAGTTGGAGAGGACGACGTCGACGGCGCTCGCGGGTAGGGGGATCGCTTCGATGTGGCCTTTGAGCCAGTGGACGTTCGTGATGCCGGACTTCGCCTGGTTGGCGCGCGCGAGTTCGAGCATCTCGTCGGTCATGTCGAGCCCATAGGCGGTCCCGGTGGGAGCGACGCGGCGTGCGGAGAGCAGCACGTCGATGCCGCCGCCGGACCCGAGGTCGAGGACGGTCATGCCGTCCTGAAGGTCGGCCATCGCGGTTGGGTTGCCGCAGCCGAGGGAGGCCATCAGCGCGGTGTCGGGCAGCTCGTCACGCTCGCCGTCGGCGTAGAGGCCGGCGCCAAAGAACGCTGCCTGATCGTCGGTGATGAGGCCGCCGCCCGACGGGCTGCAGCAGTCGGCCTCGACGGCTGGTTCGGTGGTCGCGATCGCCGCGGCGGCGTAGCGAGCGCGGACGGTCTCGCGCATGTCGTCTGCGTCCGCGGTCTTCCCGGCGGCGCAGCCGCACGACCCGCCCGCCGCGCCGGTCTCGCAGCATGTGGCCTTCTCGCTGGGCGCGCAGCAGGTCTCCTGGGCGCTGGTGGAGCAGCAGCTTGAAGTGGCCGTGTCGTCGGTCGGGGTGAGGTCGGTCAGCTCAGCCATGCGGTCAGCTCCTGCAGGGCGTCGGGGAGGACGTAGTAGTAGGCCCAAAGTCCGCGGCGCTCGGAGTCGACGATGCCTGCGTCGCGGAGCTTCTTGAGGTGGTGCGAGAGCGTGGGCTGGGAGATGTCGAACAGCGGGACCAGTTCGCAGACACACACCTTGCCCGCGTGCTTGCGCAGGACGTCGACGAGTTGGAGACGGACCGGGTCGCCGAGTGCCTTGGCGACCTCGGCCATGCGGATCGCCTGGCCGCGTTCGACGTCGGGGTAGACGACCGGCTTGCAGCACGGCTCGCCGGCAGGGCGCTTGGTCTTGGGCGCAAGTTCCAGATCGACGACCATCTATCTACAAATACCTATTGAAGTGACAGTTGTCAATGGAATACGCTGGCGCTGTGAGTCAAGTCCTGTTCGTTTGCCTCCACAACGCGGGCCGCTCGCAGATGAGCCAGGCACTGTTCGAACAGGCTGCGGCGGGCCGCCACAGCGCGGAGTCGGCCGGCAGCGACGCCGACCCCGAGGGCCAGGTGCATCCGCCGGTTGTCGAGGTCATGCGCGAGCTGGACATCGATCTCTCCGACCGCCGCCCCCAGCGCCTCACACGCGAGCTCGCCGAACAGGCCGACGTCGTGGTCACGATGGGCTGCGGCGACGCGTGCCCGTACATCCCCGGCAAGCGCTACATCGATTGGGACCTGCCCGACCCGAAGCAGCGCCCGGTGGCCGAGGTGCGCGCGACGCGTGACGACATCGCCCGGCGCGTCGATGCTCTCGTCCGCGAGTTGGACGCCGGGTAAGCCGACCCGGGCGATACTGCGCCACATCCGTTCGCGTGCGCTGCTCATCGCGGCGCTGTGTTTCATCGTCAGCGTCGCCTACGGCTCTCTGTACTACGGGTTCGCGGTCCTGATCACCGAGCCCGCCGCGGGCGGTGAGTTCTCACGCTCGCTGCTGTCGGCGGCGTACGGCGGCGCGGTGCTGACCGGAGGAGCTGCGGCGATCCCGGTCGGCCGGATCGCGGACCGCCGCGGCGTCCGCGGTCTGATGGCGTCAGGGGCAGTCCTCGCGGCCGGGGGCTTGCTGTTGTTCTCGTTCGCGGACGCCGGCTGGCAGGTTCTGGCTGTCTGGTGGCTGTTGCTCGGGCCCGCGACGGCGCTGTGCTTCTACGAGCCTGCGTACGTCGCGATCCAGCAGGCGTTCGAGCCGGAGCGCCGGGCGCGCGCGATCGCGACGCTGACCCTCGCCGCCGGCCTCTCCGGTCCGGTCTTCCTGCCGGCGACCGGAGCGCTCGTGGATGCTGTCGGCTGGCGCGACACGACGCGCTTGCTCGCGGCCTCCGTCCTCCTGGCGGCGCCAGTCGCGCTCGCGTGGGTGCCAACCAGGCCCTCGCCATCGGCGTCGCGCCGGCGATTGACGCTCGCCCCGTTTCGCCGGCCGCGACTGCTGCTCTTCACCATCGCGGCCGTTCTCGCGTACGGCGCGGTCGAAGCGCTCGTCATCCATCGCGTCGCGCGGTTCGAGGAACTCGGCTTCGCGCTCGGAACGGTGGCACTGTGGGCCGGCATCTCGGGTCTCCTCACGCTCCCGGGCCGCTTTGTGCTCCCGATGCTCTCCAACCGCGCTCCTCCGACGACGCTGCTCGCCGGCGTCATCGGCGTGATCGCGGTGTCGGCGGCGCTGATGATCGGCGGCGCGAGCTACGGGCAGATGGTGCTCTCGTTCGCGCTGTTCGGGCTAGTCTTCGGGGCCGCACTCCCGCTGCGCGCCATCGTGATGGGCGAGTGGACGGCGACCGACGTGTTCGGTGCCGTGATGGGCGTTCAGGCCGCGCTGATCGCGCTCGGCCGCGCGGGCGTCCCCGTGCTCACCGGCGCGCTCCACGACTTCGACGACAGCTACACGACGGCGATGCTTCTGCTCACTGTGCTCCTCGTCGTTGCCGCAGTGCTCGTCGCGTGGAGCGCGCATGGCGACATCGGTCACCTCCCAGCGCGTGAATCGGTGCAGAACACGCACGACGGGTACTGAGATGAAGGTGGACCGAGTTCGCGGTTCCGTGGCCGCGTTGAGTCTCGTGGTCGGTACCGCGTGGCCGCTCGCCGGCTGCGGCGAGGATCGCGTGCGCGTCCCCGCGGAGTGGGCGCGACCGGCTGACCCGGTGCTGTGCCCTGAGCGAGCGTCTGAAGGTCAGCCGTTTGACGCTCGCACGCTCATCGGCATGGCCGAGCGCGATGCCGAACTTCGGGCGCGCGAACACGGGTGCGAACTCCGTGTCGCGGTCAGTGACGGGGAGGGGAACGACCTGACCGGCGACGACCGATACAACCGTGTGGACGTGTACGTCGAAGACGGGCGCATCGTCGGCGTAAACGAGAGCTGACTGATGAGACTGCGACTTAGCGCGTCACGGTGAAGGCGATGCGCGCCGGGCTCCCGCCCTCGGGCGTGGCCACGAGGCGGTAGCTGCCGCGCGAGAGGTTCCGGCCCCCTAGGCGCCTGCTGAAGCGCACGGTGTTCGCCCCTGCGACCGCGGTGTGGCTGAATGATCCGCGCACGCTCTTGAACAGGGTGCAGCGCCGGCCACGGCGCGCCGTCGCACGGCACCGTCCCGCCGAGCGCCGTCCTTGGATCGCGCGCTCGACGGTGAAGCGCACCGTTGCACCACGAGTCAGCGAGAACGTGATGCGCGCTGTCCGGCGCACCTTCCGCGGCGCGAGGCGCAACGCTGACAACCGCACGGCGACCGCTGATGGTGACGGCGGACCGACAGACGGTTGCGGATCGGAAGGCGGCGTCGGCGTGTGCGCCAGTCCGGGAACGGTGAACGTCCGCGCTGCTGAGTCGAGCACCGCCTGCGCGGCGTTGCGCTCGGCCATCGTCGGTTCATCCGCGACCGTCGAGGACGGAAGCGTGTCGTTCTTGAGGCCTACGAGCCCGCCCGAATAGACGAGCTTGTCCCAGTCCGTGTGCCCGAGGAAGAAAGTCGTCCCGTTGCGCTCGTTGGTGTCGACCGCGACGGAGCCGGTCGCGGTGGTGTCGCAATCCCAGTCGATCGGTGCGACCTGGACCACGACCTGCTGGTCGGTCCCGTCGGGGCAGGCGGACGCCGTGATGAAGCCCGCGGCCGCGCCGACCGCGCCAAAACCGGTCAGCTCGTTGAGCGCACGCTCGTCAAGGCTCACCGGGTGGCGCGAGTAGTCGAGCACCCGGGTGCCGTCGAGCTTCGACATCGCGCCCGGGAACGTGTAGTTCATGATCGACAGGTAGCTCGGCTTGTATTCCTCGTGGTCGTTGCCGCCGTGCTTGAGGCCGAGGTTGTGGCCCAGTTCGTGCATGAAGGTGTTCGCCTGGAAGTCGGCGCTGCCGCGAGTGGTGTCGTTGCCGCCGACCATGCCCCCCTGCGAGATCACGAAGTCGCTGGCACCATCGTCGACGCCGCGCGAGAGACCTGCGATGTCGGGCCCGTTGCCGAGCTGATGCACGCTGATTGCATAGTGGAAGGCACGGCGACGCGGCATCGCGAAGTGCAGGTTCTTGAGCGCATCGAAGTCCGCCCAGTTGTAATCGTCGCCGGTGAAGGTCCCGATCGTGTTCTGATGCGGGATCACCTCGGCTTTGCTGAGCGCTCCCCATGTCGCGCCCGTCACCGGGTTCATCACGGACGCACTGCCGTTGTCGACGTGCAGCCGGATGCCGTTAGTCCCGTCGGGATTCGCCACCGGCGCGTCGGCGAACGCCTCGATGACCCGCGCGAGCAACGAATCCGGATAGCAGTGCGGAGCCATGCAGTCGAGCTCGACGAGGATGTCCTTGTGGTCGGGCTCGGCCCCCATGGCGGGGAGGTCGAGGTCGGTGATCGTGTCACCGTCGGTGTCGATGGGCCCGCTCTCCCACGCGTCGAGCAGACCGTCGCCATCGGTGTCCCCCAGCGGCTCCCAGTCCGCGTGCTGCGCGCCGACCGGGGCGTTCGGCACCGCTGCATCGGCGGTGCCGGTGATGCTCATGACGCGCAGCTGCCCACCCGCAGCCTGGAAGCGCGTGTAGGCGATCCGATCACCGTTGGCGGAGATCGCCGGACTCGTGTCGGCCAACGGGTCGGTCGTCAGTCGCGCGCGATCGCTGGCGTCGGCGTCCATGATCCAGATGTCGCTGTTGTTGCACTGGGTCGCGCTCTCGCAGCCCAAGTAGGCGATGCGGTCGCCCTTCGGCGACCATCTCGGCTGATCGGCGAGCTGGGTTGGAGGGCCCAGGAGCGCGGACGCCCCGGATCCGTTCGTCGCCGCTACGTACAGGGTCAGGCCCGAGGTACCGAACGCCACCTGCTGGCCGGTCGGGGACCACCAGAGGCCGAAGTTGTTGACCTGCACCCCGCTGGCCAGCGTCACCGGATTCGCCCCGTCCAGGTCGGTCGCGACGATCTGGCCGGCGCTGCTCGCCGGATCCTGCAGGTTGTAGGCGATCCGGCGGCCGTCCGGCGACCAGGTCGGGGCGACGGCGTGGTGCGTTGGGTGCTGGACCAGTGGCGCCTGCGCCGAGCCGTCCGGCTTCATGGTCCAGATCTCAAAGCGGCCCGCGTTGAAGCGCATGTAGGCGATCCGCTGCGCGTCGGGCGACCACGCCGGGCGCGCCTCGATGGCGGCGGGAGTGGCCGTGAGATTGTCGAGCCCGGTTCCAGCCGGCGAAATCAGCTGGATGTCACCGCCCGCGGCGAAGGCGATCCGGTTCGCCCCGTCCGCCTGCGCCGCGGGCATGCCCACCAGCGCGGCGACGGCGAGGACGAGGACGAGGACGAGGCGCAGTCTCACCTCATGATTCTCTCAGAAACGCGGGAACGTAGGTCGATTTTCCAGCCGAACGGATAGCCGATAGCGCGTCACGCTGACGCTGCGCGGCGCGCTTGACCGTCCGATGCGCCCGTGGGACGGTGACTGGCGCTCGCCGACCCAGAAAGGACGCCAGCATGCAATCCGCACGGCGGCACCGCACTCTCGTCGTGGCGAACCGCACCGCGGCGACGCCGCTCCTGCTTGACGAGATCCAACGCCGCGCCGTCGCGCAGCCGACAAGTTTCGTGCTCCTGCGCCCGACCGTCTCCTCCAAGAACGGCTCCGACTGGACACTCGCCGATGCCGTCAAAGCGCTGCGACGCGCGGCCAGCGGACCGACCCGACAGCTCCCAATCCACGTCGAGGGGCTCGAAGGCGGCCCCGACGCTTTCGAGGCGGTCAAGCAAGCCCTTGCCGACGGCGACTTCGACGACGTGATCATCTCCACGCTGCCGAAGCGAACCTCGACATGGCTCCGCCGCGACCTACCGCGGCGCGTCGAGGCGCTCAACGTGCCGGTCACCGTCATCACGCAGCCGAGCGGCAAACGGCTCGCCGCCAACGAGGCGATGCTGTGGAACGCCGGCCACAACCCACCGCCGGAACAGACCGAATAGAGGTCGCGTTAGCGCTAAGCGCGCTTCAGCGCGCCAGCCGCACACATCCGTGGATTTGTCGTCCCGCGACATGGGTACGCGATCCCAGGAGTGAGCTTAAGCGCTTAATGGAGGACAGCTCATGAGGATGGTGAAGGCGGGATCGGTCGCCGCTGTAGCGCTCGCAATTGGGGGAGGTGTGGCGCAAGCCGCGCCCGAGCTTTCGGTCTCCGACCGTCTGCCGGACCGTCGCTACCTGGCGTCCGGCGAGCGCGCCTACACGGTGGGCTTCCAGGACGGGCGCTTCTACGCCAACGGCTGGCACATCACCGGCGAGATGGGCGGCGTGTGGACGCCGCCGCTGAAGCTCGTCGACGGCGTGTGGTTCCGGGTCGACGGCCAGTGGGTCGGCCAGGCGACGAAGTTCACCAGCGGCTGGGGCTACGCGCGCATGGACCTGCCGTCCGCGCCGGGCCTCGAGCTGCGCCGCACCGACTTCGCCCCCGACGGCCGCCGCGCGGTCCTGTTCGGGCTGCACGTGACCAACGGCGGGACGAGCACGCGCACGGTCACGATTGACGTCGACGCGCACTCGGAGCTGATGGAGTCATACCCGTGGGGATTCGACGCCGCCGTGCCGAACGCCCGCGACAACCTCGCCGACTCGGCCGCGTTCGACGGCGACGCGCTGGTCTTCCGCGACCAGGGCAAGCTCCCGCACCCGAACGCCGAGGTGCACGACTACGCCGCGCTCGTGCGTCCGACCGCAAGCCGCGGTCCGGCGTGACCGGCGACACGTTCCGCGGAGACCAGGGCGACAACGTCTGCACCGCGCAGGAGCCGCCGAGCGCCTGTGACGACGGGCCGTTCGGCCGCGGCAAGGGCGGCCGCTGACCTATGACGTGACCGTCCGCGCCGGGCGCACCGAGACGCTATGGGTTGCGGTCGCCGGCTCCGATCACGGCCTGCAGGAGGCCCGCGACGAACTCTCGTCCGTGCTGCGCGCCCCCGACCATGCGCTCGAGGACAAGATCAAGTCGCGCGAGCGGCTGGCGCGCTGGACGCAGGTCACGCTGCCCGGCGACCCGCAGCTCGCCGCCGGCATCGAATGGGGCAAGCAGAACCTCGCGGACTCCACGCAACGCGCCGAGGACCTGAAGATTCGGCATGTCGACCAGGGTCGCCGGTACCCGGCGCCCGCCGGTGTCCTCGGCGAGGCGCGGTGGCGCGGCGCGGGCTGGCCCGACTATCCGTGGATCTTCGGCACCGACGGCCAGTACACCGCGTTCGCGGGAGTCGCGCTCGGCCAGTTCGAGGCGACGATGGACCACATGCGCGCGCTGCGCGACGTGTCGGACATCGCCAACCAACGGTCCGGCAAGGTCGTCCACGAGATCACGCCCAGCGGCGCGATCTGGTTCGGCTCGAACACCGACGCCGGCAACACCGACGAGACGGTCAAGTTCCCGAGCATCGTGGCGCTGCTGTGGCGCTGGACCGGAGACGACCGGTTCCGCGACGAGATGTATGACTTCGCCCGCCGCAACCTCTCCTATGTCGCCGCGCATCTCGATGCCGACGGCGACGGCTGGCTCGAAGGGCTCGGCAACGTCGAGCGCGAGGGCATGGGCCCGGAGAAGCTCGACAACAACGTCTACTACATCCGCGGGCTGTACGACCTCGCCGACCTCGCGCGCTCCAAGGGCGACTGGCGCACGTACGGCTGGGCGCGCCAGCGCGCCGACGACCTGTTCGAGCGCTTCGAGGACGAGTGGTGGATGGAGACCGAGTCGCTGTACGCCGACTCGCTCGGCGCCGACGGTAAGCCGATCCAGCAGCGTCACTGGATCACCGGCACGCCGATGGACGCCGAGCTGACGATCGGCGAGCGGGCGATCCCGGGCCTGAGCGAGCTCGGCCGCAGCACGCGGTCGCTGGCGCTGCACGAGACGCCGTGCTTCAGCGGCGATCGGCCGCTCAACCGCGGGCTGTTCCACACCGGCTGCGGGGGCGGTCCCGCCGGCGCCGGCGAGCCGCAGATCTTCACGCTCAACACGGCCATCCAGGCCGTCGGCGAGGGAAACTACGGCCGGCTCGGCGCCGAGCAGCAGCGGCGCTACACGGAGGCCAACGTCGAGACGATGTTCGCCGAGCCCGCCACCAACGGGACTCCCGACGAGCAGCCCGGAGCGATGCCCGAGATCGTCCCCTCGCCGGCGTTCGGCAAGAACATCGACCGCTGCTGGACGTGCCGCTCGATGTTCCTGCAGTCGTGGGGCAACCTCGGGACCGCGTGGCCGGTGGTGCATCAGCAACTCGGCGTCCGGCCGGACCTCGGGCGCGACGCGCTCGAGGTGGTGCCGCAGCTGCCGTCGAGCGCGCCAATCGCCGGCCGGAACATCCGGCTCGGCAACAGCGAGCTCGACCTGGTGGCGGCGTCGCGTGACGGTGACCGCTACCGCACGACCGTCGACGCCCGGCACGTGCCGGTGAAGGAGTTGCGGGTCGGCCACACGCTGCCGCACGGCTCGAAAGTCGCCTCGGTCCGGCTCGACGGCCGCCGCGTCCGCTGGGACGAGCGAAAGACGAACCGCGGCGTCGAGGTGACCGTCGAGGCGCGTCGCGGCGAGCACACGGTGGTCATCGAAATGCACAAGGCGGGGTAAGGAACCACCCGGCACAACCACGGACAGAGGAGGGAGCTCATGTCCAGGCGAATCGCATATCTGCTCGGCATGCTCTTGGCGGCCGCCGTGCTCGTCACCGCGTGCGGCGGCGATGACGGCGGCGGCGGAGGAGGAGGCGGCGGCGGCGGAAGCGCCGGCGACGAGGCCGGAACCACCGAGGGCGCCAAGGTCATCGATCCCGCTTCGATGCAGGGCGCTTCGGGGACCGTGAAGTACTGCACCGGTCAGGACACCACCGGCGAGCGCAAGGACTCGATCAAGCGCTTCGAGGCGGCGAATCCGAACATCCAGGTCGAGCTGGTGGAGTTCCCGACCTCGGCGGATGAGCAGCGCAACCAGTTCATCCAGCGCCAGGAGGCGCGCTCGGCCGACTGCGACGTCTTCGGCGCCGACGTGGTCTGGACCGCGGAGTTCGCGCAGCAGAAGTGGCTGTACGACCTGACGCCCTACATCGAGAGCCGGACGGCCGAGTTCATTCCGTCCACGCTCGAGACCCTGCACTACGACGACAAGTATTGGGGCGTGCCGAAGGACACCAACGCGGGCTTCCTGTACTACCGGTCCGATCAGGTGGACGCGCCGCCGGACACGTGGCAGGCCGTGTACGACGACGCCAAGACCAAGGACGGGATCGTCTATCAGGGCGCTTCGTACGAGGGCCTGACCGTGAACTTCCTGGAACTGGCCTACGCGGCCGGAGGCACCGTGCTCAACGAGGACGGCACCAAGGCCACCATCAACTCGCCGGAGAACCTGAAGGCGCTCGAGTTCATGGTCAACGGGATCAAGGACGGCGCCGCGCAGGAGGCCGTGGTGACGATGATGGAGGAGGAGTCCCAGCGCGCGTTCGTGGCCGGCCGCGCCACGTACCTGCGCAACTGGCCGTACGTGTACGCGATCGGCCAGGCCAAGGACAGCAAGGTCCGCGACGAGTTCGAGGTCGTGCCGTACCCGCCGTTCGAAGGAGGCAAGACCGCGGGCATCCTGGGCGGGCTGAATCTGGTCATCTCCACCTACGCCGGCAACCCCGGCGGAGCGCTCGCGTTCGTCGACTTCGCCACCAACCAGGAGAGCATGAACCGAGCGGCGTCGCAGTTCGCCCTGCCGCCGGCGCTCGCTTCGTCTTACGACGACCCCGGGGTCCAGAAGGCCCTGCCGTTCGCGACCGAGCTCAAGCAGGCCGTCGAGCAGGCGCTGCCACGTCCCGTCACGCCTGTCTACACCCAGGTCTCGCAGGCGATCTACAAGAACGTGAACGCCGCGCTGGCGGGGCAGGCGACCCCGCAGGAGGCGCTGGAAAAGGCCCAGACCGACATGCAGAAGGCGCTCGAGACCTTCTGAGCCATGGGGGCGGCAACAGCTAAGCGGCGGCGCTCGCGAGGGATGTCCGAGCGCCGCCTCGCGGCGTTCATGGTGTCGCCGTCGCTGCTGCTGATCGCGCTCGTCGCGGCGTATCCGATCGGCTACGCGATCTGGCTCTCCCTGAACGAGTACAGCGTCCGGGTCGCCGGGCTCTCGCGCTGGGCGGGCCTGCGCAACTACGAGGCCGTGCTCAGCGACCCGGAGTTCTGGGACGCGTTCAGGACCACGTTCATCTTCTCCATCGCCTCGGTGACGCTCGAGACGGTCCTCGGGCTCGCCATGGCGCTCGCGATGCAGGCCGCGTTCCGTGGCCAGGGAGTGCTGCGCACGGTTGTGCTCGTGCCCTGGGCGGTGCTCACGGTCGTCACGGCGATCATGTGGCGGTCGATCTTCGAGTCGCCGATCGGGTTCGTGAACAGCCTGTTCGGGACCGAGACCCCGTGGCTCGGCTCCGAGCCTGAGGCGCTGATCGTGATGATCATCGCCGACGTGTGGAAGACCGCGCCGTTCATGGCGCTGCTGCTGCTCGCGGGCTTGCAGACGATCCCCGACGAGATCTACGAGGCGGCCAAGGTCGACGGCGCGAAGGCGTGGCAGCGGTTCACGCGCATCACGTTGCCGCTGCTCACGCCCGCGCTTCTGGTCGCGCTCATCTTCCGCACGCTCGACGCGCTGCGGATCTTCGACCTCCCGTACGTGCTCACACGCGGCGCGTTCGGGACCAACACGCTGTCGCTCATCAGCTTCCAGACGTTCCAGCAGGACCGAATAATCGGGTTGGGAACGGCGATGGCCGTCATCACGTTCGTGGTCGTGATGGCGGTGTCGTTCCTCTACATCCGGCTGGTGGGCGGGAACCTTCGAGGACTGGCGGAGGAATAGCGATGGCCAAGTCAAGGACGCCGTGGTGGCTGTGGCTCGCTGTCGCCGCGATCGTGATCTTCTGCCTGTTCCCGTTCTACTGGATGATCAATGTGTCGCTGAAGACGGGCGCCGACCTCGCGTCGGCGGCGCTGATCCCGCCGAACCCGTCGCTCGACAACTACGAGTCGATCTTCAACAACTCGAACTTCACCCGCGCCCTGCTCAACAGCGCGATCGTGAGCATCACCACCACCGTCCTGGCGCTCGTGATCGGGTCGTTCTGCGCGTTCGCACTGGCCCGGCTGAAGTTCAAGGGCAAGTTCTGGCTGCTGGCCCTGATCCTGTCGATCACCACGTTCCCGGCGATCGCGATCGCGGCGCCGATCTTCAAGCTGTGGACCGACATCGGGCTGTTCAACGCACCGTTCGGACTCGGCTTGATCCCGCCGTACCTGACGTTCGCGCTCCCGCTGGCGATCTACATCCTCACGTCGTTCTTCAAGGAGATCCCGAAAGACCTCGAAGAGGCGGCGCTGGTGGACGGCGCGACCCACTTCCAGGCGTTCTACAAGATCGTCGTTCCGCTCGCGGCGCCTGGCCTGGCCACCGCGGGCATCCTCACGTTCATCTTCGCCTGGAACGAGTTCCTGCTCGCCGTGACGCTGACGTCTTCGCAGTCCGCACGGACGGTGCCGGCCGCGATCGCGTTCTTCGGGGGCGCGACCCAGTTCGAGGTCCCGCTGGGGACGATCAGCGCGGCTTCGGTGGTGATCTCGATCCCGCTGATCTTCATGGTGCTGGCATTCCAGAAGCGGATCGTGGCGGGCCTGACCGCGGGAGCCGTGAAGGGCTGAGCGCGATTGCGGGTCAACCTAGGTAGGGGTCCGCCGTAGACCTTCGGCCGATGCCGGCTTCCGTCTCGCTCGGGAGAGTGGAGACGATGCGCGAGCAAGGGATGAGCCGGGCGCAGTTCCTGGCGGCTGCGGGAGCTGCAGCGGTAGTGGGTTTGTCGTCACGGTCCGGCCGAGCGCTGGCGAGCGACGGGCCGAGTCCGCTCGGGCTCACGTACCGCGGCGTGGGCTACCAGGTGCATGACGGGGAGACCCCACATACGGGGTGGGACGCCACGCGCATGCGGGCCGACATGCGGGCGATCGCCGATGACCTGCACGCGAGCTCGGTGTCGGCGTTCGGCAACGGCGTGGAGCGTCTGACGGCGACCGCATCCGAAGCGGCGCAGCGCGGGCTGCACGTCTGGGTTCAGCCGCGCCTCGACGACGCGACCGAGCGTGACACGCTCGACCATCTGACCGCGGTCGGCCAGCAGGCCGAGCTGCTGCGGCGCCACGGCGCCAACGTCGAGCTCAGCGTCGGCGCCGAGTTCGTCCTGTTCGTGCACGGGATCGTGCCGGGCTCGAACGTGCTCGAGCGGGTGGAGCACCTGCTGAGCGGGAAGTTCGACCGCGCGCGGATGCAGCGTCGGCTCGACCGGTTCATCGCCCGTGCGGCGGCGGCCGGCCGTTCGGTGTTCGGCGGCACGCTCTCCTATGGGGCGGCGCAAGACGACAAGGTCGACTGGAATCTGTTCGACGTCGTCAGCGCCAACTACTACTCGAGCTTTCCGCGGCGTGCGGACTACGTGCGCGAGCTCGGGCGGCTCCGGCGCCGGGGCAAGCCGGTGGCGATCACCGAGTTCGGCACGTGCACGTACAAGGGCGCGCCGCGCCGCGGCGGGCTCGGCTGGGACGTGATCGACTACGAGCATCAGCCGCCGCGCATCAGCGGCGATCTGGTCCGCAGCGAGCGAACGCAGGCCATCTACATCACGCGCCTGCTCGATGTCTTCGAGGCGATGCGGTTCCGTTCCGCGACGATCTACAACTTCGTCGACCCGGACGCGCCGCACCGCCGCGACTCGCGCTACGACCTCGACCTCGCGAGCTACGGGATCGTCAAGCCGATCTGGAAGACGCGCGACCGCCCGACCGCCGGCTGGCAGTGGGAGCCCAAGGCGGCGTTCCATGCCGTCGCGCGGCACTACGGCCGCGCCCGACACCAAGGAGTGCACGCATGAGGAAGGTCGTCTCGCACACGTTCGTCACGTTGGACGGCGTCGGCGCACCCGATGCGGTGATGGACACGATCGCGTCGATGCGAAGGTCCGAGGAGGTGCTCGACGACTTCTTCGCGCAGGGTGGCTGACGAGGACGCCATGCTGCTGGGGCGTGTCACCTACCAAGAGTGGGTGGATTACTGGCCGACGTCCAGCTTCGAGCCGTTCGCCAGCCACATCAACACCGTGCCGAAGTACGTGTTCTCAGGCTCCCTCCAAGACACGCCGTGGGGCGAGCACGAGAGCGCCACGCTGGTCAAGGACGATCTCGCCGGCGCGGTCGCAGATCTCAAGCAGCAGCCCGGCAAGAACATCGGCGTCCACGGCAGCCTCACACTGGTCGAAGCCCTGCTCCACGCCGACCTGCTCGACGAGATGCGCCTCGAGATCTACCCCGTGATCGCGGGCACGGGAGCGCGGCTGTTCAACGATGGGCGCGCGCCGAAGCACCTCCGCCTGTCCGAATCGCTGATCACCAGCCACGGCGTGGCGATCTTGACCTACCAGCGGGTCGCTCAGAGCCAGCCCTGACGCACGGCCTGGATGCCGAGCTGCATCCGCGTCCGGGCGCCGAGCCGATCGGCGAGTTCGGCGACGCGGCGCCGGACCGTGCGCTCGCCGATCCCGAGCTGGCGCGCGATCGCCTCGTCCTTGAGCCCGGAGGCGAGCAGCATCAGCAGCCGCTGCTGCTCGTCGGCCGGCGAGCCCAGCTCGGGCATCGGGATTGCGCACTGCCAGACGCTCTCGAACAGCGCCGCGAGCGCGTCGAGCAGCCCGGACGCGTGCACGACGACCGCGGCGTCGGTCCTGCCGTGCCCCATCGAGAGCGGCGTCAAGGCCAGCCGGCGGTCGCAGATCACGAGCTTCATCGGCACGTCGGCGGACACGCGGGCGTCCTCGCCGGCGGCGGCGAGCTGCTCGAGCATGCGCGGCTGGGCCGGGTCCTCCAGCGACGTGCGGTCGTACACCACGCGGCAGTGCACGCCGCGGCGCAGCGCCGCCCGCTCGGTGCCCGCGTTGTCCTGGGCGCCCGTGTTGTAGGGCGGCTTGTCGAACATGAGCAGCTCCTCGACCGCGCCGTGCTGAAGCTGCTCGAAGCGGCTGCGCACGACGCCGATACCGGTGACGACTTCGAGCACGTCGGCAGCCCGATCGTGACGCGAGCCCGCGCGGAATTGGCGCTGCAGCTCGCGCGCCGCGAGCCGGGCGCGGGCGATCTCCTCCGAGCGGCGGGCGGCGAGCGCCTCGACAGCCACGTCCGGTGGCGCGGGGACGAAGCGCTCGCGATCCCGGCTCGCGAGCCCCTTGTCCTCGAGCGTGTTCAGCACCGAACGCAGGCGCGGCTCGTCGATGCCAGTCGCGGTCGCGAGCGACGCGACGGTGGCGTCCCCGAGGCGGATCAGCGCGCGGTAGATGCGCTCCTCGCCCTCGCCGACGCCCACCCCGCCCAGCATCCGTCCGACCGTAGCGCTGGCCACTTCCGGCCGTCGGCAGGAAGTGGCCACGACATATCTCCGATCGCGATATAGGGTCGGCCGCCGACCGGACAGGGGGGATCGTGGTTGGACGGGTGATTGCGGCCACCGTCGCGCTTGCGGCGGGGCTGGCGGCGCATGCGCTGGCGGGCGGGACCGAGCCGCGCGAGGTGGCGCTGATCGTGGAGCTGGGTGGCCCAGGGGCACGGGCCCAGCAGGACTTCCGCACCGCCGCCCGCGCGGCGGGCCTCCAGGTGCGTGAGCGGCGCGCCTTCTCGATCACGATCGACGCGCTCGCGGTTACCGTCCCGGAGGATCAGAAGGACCGGCTCGCGAGGCTGCCCGGCGTCGCGGCCGTCCATCCCGATCGCACCGTCACCACGACTCTCGACGTCAGCGTGCCGCTCGTCGGTGCGCCCGAGCTGTGGAAGCTTCCCGTCACGGGCACCGGAATCGACGTCGCCGTAATCGACACCGGCGTCGACCGCACGCATCCGGCGCTCGACGGCGGCACCGTGGTCGGCGGCTACGACTTCGCCAACGACGACGACAATCCGATGGACGACAACGGCCACGGCACGCACGTCGCCGGGATCGTGGCCGCGAACGGCGACCTCACCGGCGTCGCGCCCGGCGCCTCGATCGTCGCCTACAAGGTGCTCAACCGCAACGGGTCGGGCCCGACCTCCGACGTGCTCGCGGGCCTCGAGGCTGCCGTCGATCCGGCGAATCCGCACCGCGCCGAGGTGGTCAACTTCAGTCTCGGCGCGCCCGAGCCGCCTGATGGCCCGCTCACGAAGGCCGCCCAGGCCGCGGCGGAGGCCGGCGTCGTGATCGTCGCGTCGGCCGGCAACGACGGCCCGGCTGCACAGACGGTCGGGGCGCCCGGCCAGGCGCCGGGCGTCCTCACGGTCGGCGCCTCGACGAGCGGGATGCAGGTGCCGGAGGTGCGGATGGTCTCACCGGCGGCTGAGCTACGCAGCAGCCGCTGGGAGTACTCGGCCAACCCGCCGCAGGCCGAGCGCGAACTGGACGTGATCGACGTGGGCCGCGGGGACATCAAGGACCACGACGTCGCGGGCAAGGCCGTGCTGCTCGACGCGCCCGGCCCACCCGTCCAGCAGGCGCTCGAGGCCGAGAAGCGCGGCGCGGTCGCGCTGTTGATCAACGGCGACGGCGCCGGACCGCAACGCGCCGGCTCGGGCGATGACGGGCGGTTCGACTCGCTGGTCGCCGTGCTGCTGGACGAGTTCTCGGTCACGACGCTGCGCGAGGCGCTCGCGGCCGGTCCCGTACGGGTCGGCCTCTCCGCGCGCGACGCGACGGACGAGCTCGCCGAGTTCAGCTCGCGCGGACCGACCGCAGACTTCGCGACCAAGCCCGACCTGGTCGCGCCGGGCGTCGAGATCCGCTCGTCGGTGCCGGCGGTGTTGCACGCCCCGGGCGTCGCGCGCTTCAGCGGCACCAGCATGGCCGCCCCGCACGTCGCGGGCGCGGCCGCGCTGCTGCGTCAGCTGCACCCCGACTGGCCGGCGAGCGCGGTGCGCTCGGCGCTTGCGGGAGCGAGCGAGACGGTCGACGAGCCGCCGCTGCTGAGCGGCGCCGGCCGGCTCGACATCCCGGCGGCGGCCGACGCCGCCGTCGTGGCCGACACGACTGCGGTGTCGTTCGGGCTTGCGGGCACCGCCGAACAGGTGAGGCGCACGCGCACGCTCACGCTCTCGAACGTCGGCGCTGCGGCCGCCGATGTGCACGTGAAGCCGCGCGCCGCGTCCGGGCCGCCGGTCGAGGTCAGCCCCGCGTTGCTTCGGCTCGAGCCCGGCGAGCACCGCACGCTGACGGTCACGCTCGCCGCCGACGCGCCCGCCGAGGACGTGCAGGGTTGGGTCGACCTCGACGTCGGCGGCAGTGCGGCGGACGTACGGGTCCCGTACGCGCTGCCCGTACGCGCGCTGCACGTCGTAGTCTCGCCGGACCCGGCCGACGACCGCACCGAGGCCTTCATCCGGGCACCCGCCGAGTTGGACGCGCCGCCGGTCGTGGAGACCCGCGGCCCGGACGGGGTGCTCACCCGCGTCACCGCGCGCCACGACCACGATCGCTGGTGGCGGGCGACGCTGAGCGGCCGCGGCGAGGGCGTCTATCGCGTCCGCGCGGACGCACGGGTCGGCGCGGCCCAGCTGAGCGGGACGACGACGTTCGAGGTCGCGGAGCCCGACACCGACGGTGCCTGGGAGCCCGCCGGGCCGAACTCACTCGGCGGCCAGCTCGATGTCGGTCCTGGGGGACGCGCGTACGTGATCGACTCCAGCCGCCCGGTGGTCTGGGTCTCGGGCGACGCGGCGCGGAGCTGGCGCGCGCGGCGCATCACGACCGTCACCGATGGCGCACCGGCCGCGCTCGCGCCCGATCCGGGACGCCCGGGCGTGCTCTACCTGGCATTGCGCAGCACCCCCTCGGAGCCGACGTTCCAGGGCCAGGTGCTGCGCAGCGACGACGACGGCCGCACCTGGACCTCGCTGCCGGCGCCGGACCTCGTAATGCGCGACCTCGAGGTCACGGCGGGCGGCGGCGTGCTCGCGGCCGCGACCGCCGGCGGGCTGTACGCGGGCGCGGACAGCGGGGCGAGCTGGGAACCGGTCGCCGGGCCGTGGTCGAACGTCCTTGCAACCGAGCTCGTCGGCGACGACCTCTACGCGGCCACCGACCGCGGGCTGTTCGTGGTCGACGGATTCGCCCACGGCGGGCGCACCCCGCGTCGGCTCGATTCCTCGCGCCACGAGCTCGTCACCGGCAACGCCCGCCTGCTGGTGGCCAGCACCGGATTCGAGGTGCGCGGCTCCACCGACGGCGGCCGCACCTGGACGAAGCTCTTCACGCCGCCGCAGGGTGGACGCATCTGGTCGCTGTCGGTTGTCGGCCGTACGGCCTATGTCGGAACGTCGACGGAGTTCTGGGTCGGCGACCGCGGCGGCACGCGCTGGCAGCGGCGCGAGCGGCCACTGCCGAACCTGTCGGTCGGCGACGTGCGCGCGCACCCGTCCGGCACCGGCCTGCTCGTCACCGCGCCGGCGGCGGGCGTCTTCGCGACGACCGACGGGGCGCGCACCTACGAGCGCGTCGGCGTCCCGGGCGTGCCCACTCTCGATCTCGCGATCGCCGAGAACGCCGCCGGCGTCCCGTGGCTGATCGCGGGCACGCGGTTCGACACGTACCGCACGCCGCTGGAGCGGGACGGGCTCGAGTGGGGGACGAACGGCAACGAGGGCGCCTTGGACTCGCACGCGCGCGTCGCCGTCGCACCGAGTCGCCCGCAGGTCGTCTACAAGACCGTCGAGACGCCGATCGCGTTCTTCCACGTGCTGCGCAGCGAGGACGGCGGCGAGACGTGGCGGCAGATCGCGGAGGGCAACGACCAGGCGACCGCGCTGCACGTCGATCCGCACGATCCGGACCGCGCGATCGTCGGCTACTACGCGTACAAGGGCAACGGCGTGATGCTGACCGAGAACGGCGGCGCAACGTGGAGGAAGATCCGCCGCGACGCCCCGCCAAGCGGCTTCGCGGCCGACCCGCGCGACGGCGACCGGGTCTGGCTCGCCGACCAGAACGGGCTCCACGCCTCGACCGACGGCGGGCGCACGTTCGCGCGCCGGCACGACCGCCCGCTGGGCGCGATCGCGCTCGATCCGCGCGACCCGGCCCGCATGATCGCCGGCGGATCGCGGCTGTACGTCAGCGAGGATGGCGGCACGACGCTGCGGGAGGCGTTCTACGCCGACGTCGAGCTGGCGATCGCCGACGTCGTGTTCGATCCCGTTCGGCCCGGCGTGGCGTACGCGGCGGCGGCGTGTTCATACGTTTCGGGTCTGCCGCGCGGCGGTCGCGGCGTCCTGCGCACAACCGACGGCGGGCGCACCTGGAGCTCGTTCGCCCAGGGCCTCGACGACCTGTGCGTGCGTGCGCTCGCGATCGCGCCCGACGGTCGCACCCTGTTCGCCGCCACCGCACGCGCGGGGGTGCAGCGAATCCGGCCGTAGGTGATCCCGACAGCAGGCGTCGTAGCCGTCGAGTGGGGAGGCGACGCAGCAGCCGTCGCCGCGCCACGCGTCGACGCCCTCCTTGACGGCGACCGCGGCGATCAGCAGACCGACGACGGGATCGAGCCACCAGGCGCCGACGAGCGCGTTGCCCGCGAGTCCGATCAGCAGTGCGCCCGCCAGGTACGCGCAGAGGACGTTCTGGCGGCCTTCGCCCTTGGTCGCGGCGGAGCCGATCTCGTCGGCGATCCGTTGCTTGGCGATGCCGAGGAGCGGCATCGTCACGAGGCTGAATGCGGCGAGCGCCATGCCCACAGCGCTCACGTCCGGGTGCTCGCCGCCGGCCAGCGCGCGCACGGACTCGACGGCGACGTACGGCGCGAGCAGGAAGAATTGCGCCGCGACGAGTTGCTGCGCACGCCGCTCGGCGCTCGCCGACATCACCCGCGAGCCGGTGAAGCGCCAGATGATGATCACGCTGGCGAAGCCCTCGACGGCCGAGTCGAGCCCGAAGCCGATCAGCGCGATCGAGCCCGCGAGGATCCCGGCCACGATCGCCACCGCGCCCTCGATGCTCATCGCGCCCAGCGACAGCCACGACAGCAGGCGCACCCGCCGCGCCAACTCGCGATAGCGGTCCGGGGAGGCGGCGGCCACCGGCCGCGGTGGCGCGAGCGGAAGGTCGAGCGGCGCGCTCATGCCGTCGCGAGCGTGATCGCTCCGAGGAGGTCGCGACCGCGCTCGGTCAGTTCGTACATCACCATCTTGCCCTGCCGTGTCGAGCTCGCGAGGGCGCCGGCGCGCAGCGCACGTACGTGATGCGACACCAGCTTCTCGTCGCGCCCGACGATCCAGGCGAGATCGCACACGCACGCCGTGCCGGCCTCGCGAAGTGCGACGGCTACGGCCAGTCGAGTCGGATCACCGAGAGCTCTCGCAGCCAGCGCCCACGTCTGCAACGTCGACTCGGACGGCAACCGGCTCCGCGCGCGCTCGGCCTTCGGCAGATCGAGGCAGAGCAGCTCGCACGTGTCCGCATCCATGGGGTGAGCGTACCAACAATCGCATGTCCGTACGAATGTACGATCAAACCCTGTCGGCCACAGCGAGGATGCAGTGTCCGTCCGCGCATGACTGGCGGGCGTCGACGATGCGTCCGCGGAGGGCGGTGAGTTCCGCGAGCTTGGCGTCGACCCGTGCGAGCGCCGCGTCGAGCCGCCAGCGCTCGGAATCACATGTGGCCCCGCCGGCGTCGTGGGCCGCGAGCGCGTCCACGACATCGGTGAGGGTGAAGCCGATGGACTGCAGCTCGCGCGTGAACAGGATCCGCTCGACGGCACGCGGCGCGAACTCCCGGTACCCCGACGGCCGCCGATCAGGGGCTGGGAGCACGCCGACGCGCTCGTAGTAGCGCACGGTGTCGACCGAGACTCCGGCCTGCCGTGCAACTTCTCCGATCTTCATGAATACCCCTTGACTCTGGACCTGACTCCAGAGTCATTAATGCACACCATGACCACCACGCTCCATCTCCCCGCCCGCCAGGGCGCCGCGATCGCCTGCGACATGCGGACCGCGAAGGACTCGCCCGACGAGCGCATGCGTGCGTACGACCGCCTGTTCGCCGACGCCCTGCGCGATCGCGAACGGCGCGAGAACGCGGTCGTGTTCACGTTCGGCGGCGGCGCCGGGACACAGGCGCGTGTCGAGGAGCTCGCCCGCCGCGAGGCCGACTGCTGCCCGTTCGCCGACTACCGCGTCGAGACCGCGGGGGACACCGTGACCTGGACGATCTCCGGAGACGACTGCGCCGGTGTCGAGATCATGCTCGACGCCTACTACGCGCTGCCCGACCACCCCGGCACGGACCTCGGCGGCCTGCTGGAGCTGATCGACGCCCGGCGATCCTGGTCCTTCCGGGAGGGGAAGGTCGCTCTGGAGCAGTGATGATCGCTGGATGCTCTCTCGCGCCCTCGTCTGGTGCGTGCTGGTCCTTGCGATCACGTGCGCCTTGCCCGCTGCCGCTTCCGCGGCTCCCCTGCAGCTCGAGAGGGTTGGAACCTTCGCCGAGCCGATGTTCGTGACTGCCCCGCGCACCGACACCAGTCGGTTCTTCGTAGTCGAGCGACAGGGCGCCATCCAGGTGGTCGAGAACGGCATGAAGCAAAAGTTCCTGGACCTGACCAACGACGTGTTCTGCTGCAACGGCGAGCGCGGGATGTCGTCCATGGCATTCGCCCCCGACTACGCGACCAGCGGTCTCTTCTACGTGCAGTACACGGCGAAGAGCCCGGAGGGTGCCGTCACGGTCGCGGAGTACCGGCGCAGCGCGAGCGATCCGAACGCCGCTGACCCCGGCTCCCGACGGATCGTGCTCTCGATCCCGCACGACCGCGATCCGGACCACAACGGCGGCCAGTTGCAGTTCGGCCCCGATGGCGCGCTCTACATCAGCGTGGGCGACGCCGGCGGGACCGGTGGCGATCCGGCGGGCAATGGGCAGAACCTGACGTCGAGCACCCCCGCGGTCGTCAACGGCGTCAATCACCATCCGCTGCTGGGCAAGATCCTGCGGATCGATCCGCGCTCCGGCTCGCCGTACGCCGTCCCGGAAACGAATCCGTTCCCGCCCCCGGCGCGTGAGGTGTACGCGTACGGGCTGCGAAATCCGTGGCGGTTCTCGTTCGATCGGCTCACGGGTGATCTGATCGTCGCCGACGTCGGGCAGAACCTCTACGAGGAGGTCGATTTCGCCGCGGCTCCCGATCGCGGGCGCGGAGCGAACTTCGGCTGGAACGTGTACGAGGCGCTGCACACGTATCCGGGCGGGGCGCTCGTGTCGCCGCCGTTCCCGGCCGGATTCACGTTCCCGCTGATCGAGCGGTGGCATTCGCGCGACAGCGTGTGCAGCATCACGGGCGGCTACGTGGTCCGCGACCCGCAGTTGCCGGAGCTTGCGGGGCAGTACCTCTACGGCGACTTGTGCAACACCGCGCTGCGCGCCGTCACGCTGTCCAGTTCCGGCGCGCAGAATGATCACGCGACCGGGTTGAGCGCCTCCCTCATCACGTCGTTCGGCGAGGACGCGTGCGCGCGCGTGTACGTGATGACGCTCAGTGGCGAGGTAAGCCGCATCTCGAACGGAACGAGCAGCTGCACCACCCCGGTCCCCCCCTTCCCCGGGGCGCCCAGCGTGTCCGTCAGCGACGCCAGCGCCGCCGAGGGCGAGAGCGGCAGCACGCCCGCGGGATTCGTCGTCAGCCTCTCTAGCGCCTCGAGCTCGACGGTCACCGTCCGCCATGCGACGGCGGACGGCACCGCCGCGGCCGGGGTCGACTACACGAGCACGAGCGGTGATCTGACCTTCACCCCGGGCCAGACGTCGAAGACCGTCGAGGTTCCGGTTCGCGGCGACGAGACCGACGAAGACGACGAGACGTTCTCGGTGGACCTGAGCAGCCCGACCAACGCCACGATCGGCGACGGTCACGGCGTCGGGACGATCGCCGACGACGACCCGGCCCCGGCGATCTCGCTCTCGGGCGGCTCCGTCGCCGAGGGCGACGCGGGGACCGCGACCTTGAGCTTCACGGCGACGCTGGAGGCGGCGAGCGGGAAGCAGGTCACCGTCGGCTTCGCCACCGCGAACGGCAGCGCGACCCAGCCCGACGACTACACCTCGACGACCGGGACGCTCACCTTCGCTCCCGGCCAGACGACCAAGCGGATCGACGTCCCCGTGGTAGGCGACACCCGTCGCGAGGGCAACGAGACCGTGGCGGTCGATCTGTCGAATCCGTCGAACGCGACACTCGGCACGGCCCACGCACTCGGAACGATCGTCGACGATGACGCGCAGCCGGCGATCTCGATCGCCGACGCCTCGGTCACGGAAGGCAACACCGGCACGACAGAGCTTCGACTCGTCGCGAGCCTGTCGGCGCCGAGCGGGATCCCCGTCTCGGTGAACTATGCGACGGCCAACGGAACGGCAGCCGCTCCCGCCGACTACACGTCAGCCAGCGGCAAGCTGGACTTCGCGGCCGGCGACACCTCGGAAACGATCATCGTCACCGTCCAGGGCGACGCGCTCGACGAGCTCGACGAGACGCTGGCCGTGCACCTGTCGAATCCGCTCGAGGCGACGATCGCCGACGCCGACGCGGTCGGCACGATCCTCGACGATGATCAGACACCCGCACTCTCCGCGACCGGGGGCAACGTGTCGGAAGGTGACACCGGCAGCCGCCCGCTCACGTTCACCGTCGCCCTCTCGGCCGCCAGCGGCCGCTCGGTGACCGTGAACTACAACACCGCCGATGGCACCGCCCAGGCGCCCGGGGACTACACGGCGGCCACCGGCACGCTGACGTTCGCGCCGGGCCAGACCAGCCGCACCGTGGATGTCTCCGTGATCGGCGACACGCTCGACGAGAACAACGAGACGTTCACCCTCGCGCTCGCCGCGCCGACGGGCGCGACGCTGCAAAACGGCGTCGCCACCGGAACGATCGCGGACGACGACGCCCTTCCATCGGTCTCCGTCAATGACGCGAACGTCGTCGAGGGCGGCTCCGCGGCGCTCGCATCGTCCGCCGCCCCCGGTCTGAAACGCGCCGGGGCGGAGCTCGTTTTCGCGGTCGAGTTGCCCGCTGAGAGCGCGCTGCCGGTGACCGTCCACTACGCCACCGCCGACGGCACGGCGAAGGCCCCGGCGGACTACCAGGCCACGAGCGGCGACCTCACGTTCGCGCCCGGGCAAACCCTCAAGACCGTCGCCGTGCCGGTCAACGACGACGCGATCGACGAGAACGACGAGACTGTCGGGCTCGCGCTGAGCGCGCCGGTCAACGCGACGCTCGGCCGGAGCACAGCGACCGGCACGATCCTGGACGACGACGCGCCGCCGGCGATCTCGATCGCGGACGTCCGCGTGGCAGAAGGCGCTACCGCCTCATTCGCGGTCAGCCTGACCGCACCGAGCGAGAAGACGATCAACGTGCCGTACGCCACTGCCGACGGGTCGGCCGTCGCCCCCGCCGACTACCAGGCCGGCACGGGCACCCTCACACTGACGCCGGGGCAGAGCACGGCGCACGTGGACGTCGCGGTCGCCGATGACACGGTGGACGAGGACGACCAGACCTTCCTGGTCCGCCTTGGTCCGCCGGTCGGCGCGACCGTCGCCCGCGGTGAGGCGACCGGGACGATCACCGACGACGATGCGCCACCGGTCGTCTCGATCGCCGACGCCCGGCTCGACGAAGGCGACGACGGCACGACCCCGATGCAGTTCGTCGTCTCGCTCTCGGCACCCAGCGAAAAGGTCGTGACGGTGCACTTCGCCACGTCGGACGGCAGCGCCACGGGCGGTTCTGACTACACGCCGGGCACCGGCGAGGTGTCGTTCGCTCCCGGCGAAACGCGGCGCGAGGTCGCCGTCGGTGTCGACGGCGACGAGGCTCCCGAGCTGGATGAATCGCTGACGCTCGGTGATCAGCTCAGCGGCGCCAAGGGCGCCGGGACGATCGTCGACGACGACCCCGCGGCCACGGCGCTCCGAGCCGCGAAATCCGCACGTCTGAACACACTGTTCTGCCGCTCTACGCGGCGCGACGCCTGCCCCGGCGTCAGCGTCCCGGCCGTCTACGGAAGCGCCGGGACGGGAACCTGGACGTTCGAAAGCCGAGACGGCAAGCGCCGGGTGCAGTTGGCGAAGACCAAGGTGACGCGGCGTGCCGCGGGCCGGGCGCGGACGACGTTCCGGTTCCTGCCCGGCACGCGCAGCGCCGCGCTGCGACGACGGGTCCTCGCTCAGCGCACTCCGATCCTCTACGCCACGCTGTCATTCACGGCGGAGAGCGGCAAGCGGGCGACCCTGCAGTGGCGCATCCGGCTGCGGCGGTGAGTCATCGGCGCACCCGATAGCGCAGGTGGAGCACCCGGTCGCCCTGGATCACGACGTCGGGATCTTCGAGCATGTGCTGTGCGTCGACCGACCCGAAGTAGCGCTTGCCGGACCCGATCACCACGGGCGCGACGTCCATGGCGACCTCGTCGACGAGCCCGGCGGCCAACACCTGGCCGCCGACGTCACCGGCTGCGACCTCGACCGTACGGTCGCCCGCGAGCTCCTGCGCCTTGGCCATTGCGGCCTCGATGCCGTTGACGAAGTGGAACGGCGCCTCGGCGTTCCAGCCCTCGGGAGCGGTCCGGTGCGTCACGACGACCACGTGGTCGATCCCGCCCGGCGGGATGCCGCCCCAGCCGTCCGTCAGGTCGAAGACGTGCCGGCCGACGATCGTCACGCCGATCTGGTCCCAGTTCGGCCGGGTGTAGTCGTAGGACGCCTGCGACACCTTCACTTGCCCGCTCTCGTCCAGCGGGACGTCGCCGTTGGACAGCCAGTCGAACAGCGGCCCTGGTTGGTCGTTCTCGTCCGCGACGAAGCCGTCCACCGACACCGTGCTGTACATGACCACCTTGCCCATTCGCTCTCCTCTGTTCGGGAGGGGCGCATACTGGCGTGTCGGGAGCCGCTGGTCTTGTAGGAAATCAATCGGCGGGGAGCAGCCCGTTCAGCGCATGGCCGGGATGCTCGCGCAGGAACCGTCGTCGGCCCTCGAGGTACCGGGTCGGCGTCAGCCCCGTGAACGTGCGGAAATCGTGGCCGAAGTGGGCCTGGTCGTAGTAGCCGGTGCGAATCGCGAGGTCCACCCACTCGACCGGTCCCGCGGGATCGATCTCGCGCACGGTGGCCGCGAAGCGGTAGGTGCGGGCCAGCCGCTTCGGCGTGACGCCGACGAGCTCCTTGAACCGCTGCGCCAGATGGGTGCTGCTGACGCCGGCCGCCGTGCTCAGCTCGCCGATCCCCACCGCTCCTGTGGCCGCCGCGATCACGCTGCTCGTATGGCGGACCAGCCCCAGGCCTGCGGTCTCCCGGAGCCGTCGCAGCAGCTCGCCCTCGAGCAGCGCCAGCATCTCGCGCGGCCCGGCCGCCGTGGCGAGCCGGTCTCGCAGCTCAGCACTGGCGCGGCGCCCCCAGACCTGCTCGACCGTCACCGGCCGGTCGCGCAGCTCCGCCGCGGGCATCGGCAGGAACGGCGCCAGCCCCCACGGCTTGAAGTGGACGCCGACCGACCGGGTCTGAGGTGGGTAGCCGAACTCGATGGCGCGGGTGAGCATCGTGGCCACGTAGCCGTCGGCGTACTCGGCGGTTTCGGTGCGGAACGGTGCCCCGAGGTTGAGGATGAGCACCGCCGCCGGCATCGGCGGCAGCGTCAGCTTGGCGTAGGGCGGCACGCCCTCCAGGTAGTAGAGGTCGTCGACCAGCCCGTCCAGCGGCGGTCGCGGCACTCTGGACACGTATTCCACGAGTCAGAGATCCGGATCGACGTCGTGTCGCGCGCGCAGGTCGTCGTAGCACGCGCTGCAGACCATCGCGATCCCGATTCCGGCCTCCTCGGCGGTCAGCTCCGGAGCCCAGGCGGCCACGCAGTCGAAGCAGATCGCGTCGGGGCGCTCGTCATCGCCGCTGCCCAGCATGTGCCAGCCCTTGCCGGACCCCTCGAGCAGGTGCGGACAAATCGCGGTCGCGTCCCGCTCACCGTGGACGCCGCAGACGATTCGAAGGGGCTCGTCCATGGCGCCAGTCTAAGAACCTCGGTACGAAGTTCGGACGATTCTTGGACGGTCGCGACGGAGGCTTCGTCCCATGACCATCAAGCTTCTCGCCATCGCCTTCATCACTGCAACGCTCGCCGGTTCCACGATCCCCGCGACCGCCGACGCCGGAGTCCGCTGCCCCTCCGCGCGCCCGTGCTAGCGGCGCCTAGCTCGCGCTCAGTGCCGCGATGCCGCCGCGCAGGAAGACGAGCGCCTCGTCGATCATCTCGAGCGCCCGGTCCCTGGAGGGGTCCTCGTCGCCGATCGCGACGAGCGCGGCCATGATCGCGGCGGCGACGAGCTTCGGCCGCAGGCCGTCGGGCGGCTCGCCGAGGTCGCGCGCCACTCCCTCGCGCAGGACGTCCTCGAACTTCGCCTGCTGGTGCTGCTGGAACGCGGACAGCCCGGGATCCTCGCGGCACATGTGCTTTCGCAGCGCCTCCTCGTCTCGGATCCGCTGGTTGGGGGAGAGCTGGACTCCGGCCCAGCCGCGCAGCGTGTCGATCGCGCTCTGGCCGGCCGGCCGGGCCGCGATCGATGCCTGGAAGGACTCGAGGATCCCGTCGAAGTTGTAGAAGACGACGGCCTCCTTCGACGGGAAGTACGAGAAGAACGTCCGCGGGGAGATCTCAGCGGCCTCGGCGATGTCGGCGATCGTCGTGCCCTGGAACCCGCGCTCGCGGAACAAGGCGAACGCCGACTCGATGATCTGTTCGCGGGTTCGCTGCTTCTTTCGTTCGCGCAGGCCTGACATTTCGACCGATTGTAGCACTCGCTGCAATTCTGCATAGTTTGAAATTTTGCACAGAGTGTGGTTTCTTTCGAGCATGAACTCACGGAATCTCGCGGCTCGAATGGGCCGGTGGAGCGCGCAGCACCGCAAGACCGCGATCCTCGGATGGATTGCCTTCGTCGTCCTCGCCGCCGTGCTCGGTGGCCGCGTTGGTCAGAACGACCTCGAGGCGTCGGCCTCGGGCAATGGCGAGTCCAAGCGCGGCGACATGCTCATCGAAGCCGCGGGCTTTCCCGACCAGGCCGGCGAGCGGGTGCTCGTCCAGGGGAACGATCCTCAGCTGACCGCCGCCGTCGGAGACGTCGTGGGCCGCCTGAAGCGGGTCGAGGGGATCACCGAGATCCAATCGCCGCTGCGCTCTAAGGACGGCCACTCGGTCGTGGTGAGCTTCAAGATCCCCGGCTCCGACGAGCAGGTCGAGCGGCTGGTCGACCGCCCGCTGGCCGCGGTGGCCGCCGCTCAGAAGGCGCATCCGCGCGTGCGCGTGGAGCAGTTCGGCGACGCCTCGGCCGCCAAGGCGATCGCGGCTCAGGACGCCAAGGACGGCAAGAACGCGGAGCGCATCTCGTTCGTCCTGATGCTGGTGATCCTGCTGGTCGCGTTCGGCGCGATCGTCGCCGCCGGCGTCCCGCTGGTGCTCGGCGCCACCGCCGTGATCGGCGCGACCGGACTGCTCGGGCCGATCAGCCAGCTCTACGCGCTGCCGTCGGACGTGGCCCAGCTGATGATGATCATCGGGCTCGCCGTCGGCGTCGACTACGCGATGTTCTACTCGCGGCGGATGATGGAGGAGCGCGATCGCGGCCACTCATCGGCGGCCGCCGTGGAGATCGCTGCCGCCACCTCGGGCCGTGCGGTGCTGATCTCGGGCGTGACCGTCATGGTCGCGATGGCCGGGCTGCTGTTCGCGGGCAACCCGATCTTCGTCGGCTTCGGCATCGGCACGATGCTGGTCGTGGCCGTGGCGGTGCTCGGCTCGATGACCTTCCTGCCCGCGATGCTCTCGTTCCTCGGCGAGAAGAACTGGCTCGAGAAGGGCCGCGTGGGCGGGTGGGGCCTTATCACCAAGCGCCGGCACCGGGCCAAGGGCGAGTCGCGCGTCTGGGGCGCGATCCTCACGCGCGTCCTGAAGCGCCCGCTGCTGTCGGCACTGGTCGCCGCCGGCCTGCTCGTCGCGCTCAGCCTTCCCGCGCTCGGCATGCAATTCAAGGCCGCAGGCTTCGACGGCTACTCGCGCAGCCAGCCGGTGATCCAGACCTACGACCGCCTGCAGGCTGCTTTCCCCGGCGGCGCCGCGCCCGCCATCACCGTGATCAAGGCCGACGACGTCACCGCCGCTCCGGTCCAGGCCGCGATCCGCCAACTGCACGACCAGGCGCTCGCCACGGGCCGGCTGTCCGAGCCTTACCGCGTCGAGATCAGCCCGGACAAGACGGTCGCCGTCGTCGCGCTGGCCGCCAAGGACGGCGGGGTCGAGGCCCTGCGCTCCGAGGTCGTGCCGGCCACCGTCGGCAAGGTCGGCGAGGTCGCGGTGACCGGGCCGACCGCGGGCACGAAGGACTTCACCGACGCGATGACGTCGCACGCGCCGCTCGTGTTCGCGTTCGTCGGAGGTCTCGCCTTCATCCTCCTGCTGGTCACGTTCCGCTCGATCGTCGTCCCGATCAAGGCGATCGTCCTCAACCTGCTGTCGGTCGGCTCCGCCTACGGCGTCCTCGTGCTCGTCTTCCAGGACGGCCATGGCGAGTCGCTCCTCGACTTCCAGTCGGTCGGCGGCGTCGCTCCGTGGATCCCGCTGTTCCTGTTCGTGATCCTGTTCGGCCTCTCGATGGACTACCACGTGCTCGTGCTGAGCCGCGTCCGCGAAGCCATCGACGGCGGCATGAGCAACGATGACGCGGTCGCCCACGGCATCAAGAGCACCGCCGGCGTCGTCACGAGCGCCGCGCTGGTGATGGTCGCGGTCTTCGGCGCCTTCGCGCTCGGCTCGGACCAGATGGCCAAGCAGATCGGCATCGGCCTGGCCAGCGCGATCCTGATCGACGCCACCGTGATCCGCGCGGTGCTGCTCCCGGCCAGCATGAAGCTGCTCGGCGCGTGGAACTGGTACCTGCCGAAGGGCCTCGGCTGGCTGCCGAAGGTCGCGCACGAGCCGGCCGCCGCGTAGACGGTCAGGCCAGTCGCCCGATGAGTTTTCCCCGCGGCGTCGTCTGATCCGACATGAGCAAAGTGATCGTCGATATCAGCATGTCGTTGGACGGGTTCGCGACGGGGGCGAACGTGCGCGCCGAGGAGCCGCTCGGCGACGGTGGCGAGCGGCTGCACGCTTGGCTGCACGGCGACGACCGCGACCGCGACGAGCTGCGGCGCGCGCAGGAGGCCGTCGGCGTGATCGTGTGCGGCCGGCGCACGTACGACCACTCGCTCCCGTGGTGGGGCGAGACCGGGCCGTCGGGCGAGGCTCGCGTGCCGGTGGTGGTGGTCACGGGGCGGGGCGACGCCCCCGCCCCGGGGTCGGCCTACACGTTCGTCGACGGGATCGAGCCGGCGGCCGAGCGCGCACGCGAGCTGGCCGGCGCATCGGGCGTCTCGATCTTGGGCGGCCCGGACGTGATCCGCCAGTGCCTGGCCGCGGGCCTCGTCGACGAGCTGTGGCTGCACGTCGCACCGGTGCTGCTCGGCGACGGGATTCGCCTGTTCGACCGGCTCGCCGCCGATCTCGAGCCGCTCGAGGCCGTCCAGACCGCCGCGGCGACCCACGTTCGCTACCGGGTCCGGGTTCGTGAGGTTCCCGTCGTGACCGTTCCGTGAAGCGCGGATAACCACGCCCGCGACGGGGCATGCAAGTAGTGCAGTCGAAGGGCCCACGCGGGGGTGGGCCCTGGCAAGGGAGGTGTTCATGGAACACTCAATGGGTGACGGCAATCCCGCCGTCATCCCTCGGGCCGACCGCCCGCGGGCACCCGTGCGCTTCGCATGCCGTGCCCTGCGCATGCAGCGCTGGCGGCGCCCATCCGCGAGCGCGTTGGTTGCGCTCGCGCTCGTCGCGGGAGCGAGTACACCGCTCGCGAACGCGCTGCTCTCGCCCGCGTCGGCCTACGCGCAGGATGGCGGCGGCGGCGATGGAGGCGGGGGAGACGCCGGCGGCGGTGACGCCGGCGGCGGTGACGCCGGGGCCGGCGGTGACGCCGGTGCGGCCGGCGGCGATGCCGGTGCGGCCGGCGGTGACGCTGGTGCGGCCGGCGGCGATGCCGGTGCGGCCGGCGGTGACGCTGGTGCGGCCGGCGGTGACGCCGGTGCCGCTGGCGCGGCTGGCGACGCCGGTGCGGCCGGTGATGCCGGCGCCGCGGCTGGCGATGCTGGCGCGGCCGCTGGTGACGCCGGTGCGGCTGCTGGCGATGCTGGTGCGCGCTGCGCGCCGTGCTGCGGCGATGCCGGCGCAGCGGCTGGTGCGGCTGCGGCGAGCGATGCGGCTGCGGCGGCGAGCGATGCCGCGGCGGCGAGCGACGCAACCGCCGCGAGCGATGCAGCGTCAACGGACGCGGCTCCGGCCGCGGCCGACACTGCGGCGAGCGATGCCGCCGCGGCGGCCGATGCAGCTGCCGCGAGCGACGCAACCGCCGCGAGCGACGTGGCCTCGACGGACGCGGCTCCGGCTGCGGCCGATGCCGCGGCGGCGGCTGATGCAGCTGCCACCGACGCGGCCCCGGCTGATGCCGCGGCGACGGACGCCGCCGCCGCCCAAGCTGCCGCGGAGGCAGCGGCAGCGGCCGCGGCGGAGGACGCCGCGATCGACGCCGCCGAGGGCATCGGGCCCGCGGCGGCGCAGGCTCCGGCGGCAGCGGACCCGGCTCCGGCGACCGACCAGGCGCCGGCTCCGGCCACGGATGCAGCTCCGGCCACCGACGAAGCGACGGCGCCCGCACCGGCAACGGACGAAGCGCCCGCTCCGGCTCCGGCCGAGGAAGCGCCGGCTCCGGCTCCGGCCGAGGAAGCGCCGGCTCCGGCTCCGGCCGAAGAGGCGCCGGCTCCGGCTCCGGCCGAAGAGGCGCCGGCTCCGGCTCCGGCCGAAGAGGCGCCGGCTCCGGCTCCGGCCGAAGAGGCGCCCGCGCAGGCGGCACCCGCGACGCCCGACGGCGTCAAGGGCAGCGTCACCGCGGCCTTCGGGCCCGGCGTCACGGTCGGCTTCGGCCGTGACTCGCAGAACACGTCGGTGACGATCGGTGTCGCGGAGGGCTTCGGCCTGAGCGGCAGCTTCGGCCAAGGCAAGGCCGCGTCACAGTCGAGTGCGCAGTCGACGGTGCAGGGGTCGCTCGGGCCGATCAGCGGCTCGCTGAGCGCGGGCACAGCCGGGATCACCGGCTCGCTGACCGCGTCGCAGGGGATGAACCCCGGCATCAACCAGACCACGACGCACAGCGCGACGCTGAGCGACCAGGGCCTGACGACCGAGACCACGCAGGGATTCAGCGCCGGCCTGTCAGTCGGCGCCACGATGAGTCACAGCGTGACCGTCTCGATCAGCAACAGCACGATCGACGCGATCGCGAACGCCCTCGGTCTGGGCACCACGACGAACACCGCTCCGGCGGGACCCGGACTGGGAGAACTCGGCGTGCCGTAACGCAGCGCCGCCCGGCCTCGCCCGAAAGCGCGGCGAGGCCGGGCGCGCGCAGAGGGCAAGCGCCCTCCGTGTGACACGCTTCGGCCGCGATGGCCCCGGCGACTCCGCGCGCCTCTGGTCGTCACGCCGACTGCCGGAATCACGGAGATCGAACGTCCGCGCTAGCCTGCCCGCGTCCATGCCTCAGAACGCACGGTTCGCGCGGAACAATCCGCAGGCAGTCGCTCCCGTTGTCATATCCCGGCAGCCGATCCTCGATCGCTCCGAGTTGATCGTCGCCTACGAGCTGAACGCCCCGCCCAGCGCGATCGATCCGCGCGGCGCCACGTCGAGCATGCTCGTCCAGGCGATCGGCGACATCGGCCTCACGCGCCTGGTGGGCAACCGCCCCGCGCACGTGGACGTGACGCGCGAGTTCCTGCTCGCCGTCCGGCCGCTGCCGCTCGTGCCCGAGCGGGTCGTGCTCGAGGTCCAGGCCGACCGGCCCGCGGACGACGCGCTCGCCATGGTCGTGCGCGAGGCGCGCGACGCCGGCTTCCGGATCGCCCTCGACCACTACTCGCCCGAGGCCGAGGCGCTGCTCGAGTTCGCCGGCATAGTCAAGCTCGGGCCGCTGTTCTACGACCTGGCCCCGGACCTCGCGGGCGTCACCCTGATCGCCGACGGCGTCGAAACGCGCGAGACCTACCAGCGCTGCGTCGAGCTCGGCTTCAGCGGCTTCCAGGGCGCGTACTTCGCCGAGCCGGTCGTGCTCACCGGCACCGCACCGCCGACCTACCGGCTGCGAGCGCTGTCGATGCTCGTCCAGGACGGCGACATGACGACGTTCGAGCAGCTCGAGCGCGTGATCGCCGAAGACCCCGGCCTGAGCCTGAAGCTCGTCAAGCTGGCGAACTCGGCGTTCTTCGGCGGCCGCGAGCCGGTCGGCTCGATCCGCCAGGCGCTGATGGCGCTGGGCTCCGTCGCCGTCCGCCGGTGGGCGATGCTGTTCATGCTCGCCGGCGTCAGCGACCGCCCGAACGACCTGCTCGAGGTCGGCCTTCTGCGGGCGCGTCTGTGCGAACTGGTCGCCTCCCGCAACCCGGACGCGGAGGCCGATCGCGCGTTCACGGTCGGACTCTTCTCGGTCGTGGACGCACTCGTGGGTGTGCGCATGCCGGCGCTGCTCGAGGACCTTCCGTTCGACGACCGGACCAAGCGCGCGCTTGGGCAGCACGAGGGCCCCGAGGGGAAGATCCTGGGCGGCGTGCTCGCCTACGAGCGCGGCGACTTCGAGGGCTGTGCCCGGCACGGCGTGGGCCTTGCCGAAATCGCCCTCGCGTACCGCGAGGCGCTCGACTGGTCGAGCGGCGCGCTCGTACAGCTGACGGCGTGAGCTATAGGCTCGCGCAATCAGCGAGCTAACCCGCCGCCGACTGCTGCAAACCGGGCTCGTCACGGCGGCTTCGATCACGCTCGGCCCGGCGTTCTGGCGCGACGCGTTCGCGGCGCCGCCGGCGCAGCCCGGCCCCGGGCCCTACGGTCCGCTGCTCGCGCCCGATGCCAACGGGATCATGCTTCCGCAGGGGTTCACGTCGCGGGTGATCGCCCGCGCCGGCCTGCCGGTCCCGAACACCGCCTACGTGTTCCCGCCGGCTCCCGACGGACAGGCGACATACGCGGTCCAGGACGGTTGGATCCTCGTGACCAACTCGGAGGTCCCGGGCGGCGCCGGGGGCGCATCGGCGATCCGCTTCAACGCGCGCGGCGAGATCGTCAGCGCCTACTCGATCCTCGCCGGCACGAGCACGAACTGCGCCGGCGGGCCGACTCCGTGGGGCACCTGGCTGTCGTGCGAGGAGGTCGAGCGCGGGCGCGTGTGGGAATGCGACCCGACCGGCAACCAGGCGGCGGTCGCCTATCCGGCGCTGGGCGTCTGCCAGCACGAGGCCGCGTGCGTCGACCCGGTGAACGAGCAGATCTTCCTCACCGAGGACCGCGTCGACGGCGGTCTGTACCGCTTCACGCCGGACGACTATCCGGAGCTCGACACCGGCAGGCTGGAGGTGCTGTGCGACGCGGGCGGCGGGCAGGTGGTGTGGAGGGCCGTGCCGGACCCGCAATTCCTGGGTCCGACCCAGCTGCGACAGCAGGTGTCGGGCATGATCGTCTTCGCCCGCGGCGAAGGCATCTGGTACGACGCCGGGCTCGTCTACGTCGCGACCACCCACGACGAGACGATCCACATCTACGACACCCGGAACCAGTCGCTCTCCGTCCTGTTCCGTGCGTCGGAGGCGCCCGGCACGCCGCTGCGCAACGTCGACAACGTCCACGTCTCGCGCTCCGGCGACCTGTTCGTCGCCGAGGACGGCGACCCCGACGCGTTCGACGTGTGCCTGATCTCCGCTGAGCGCCAGGTCTCCCGCTTCCTGAAGATGACCGGCAACGAGCACACCGGATCCGAGACGGTCGGGATCACGTTCGATCCGAGCGGCACGCGCATGTATGTCGGCTCGCAACGCTACCTGGCGGCGGGAATCGTGTACGAGATCTCCGGGCCGTTCCGGCTCGAGCGCCCCGTGATCCCGGCGCCGCCGGCGCCACCCGCGCCGGCGCCGCCTGCGCCGGTGATCGGAATCGTGGTCGCACGGCGGATCTCGATCGCTTCGTTGATACGCCGCGGGCTCACGCTCAAGCTCACGCTCGATCGTCCGGCGACGGTGCGGGTGCGCGTCAGCGCCAGGCTCAAGCGTCCCGGCCGCCCGCGCCGGACCGTCACGCTGGCGATGGGCACCCGCAAGCCGAAAGCCGGCCTCACCACACTGCGGATCAAGCCGACGAAGGCGCAGGCGAAGCTGCTGCGCGCACGCCGTCAGTCGCTGACGGCGACCGTCGAGGTCCGGATCACCGCTCCGGGCGCGCCCGTGCGGGTCCTGCGCCGCACGATCACGCTGCGGCCGCGCTGACGTACTGCAGCGGGAGTAGGCGCGCGGCCTCCCCACGGACGACGACATCGCCACGCGCGCGGCCTACGCTGCGCGGCGATGAATTGGGACGACCGTCGTGTGATGGATGCCGTTCTGGCCGTGGGGATCGGGGCGCTGCAGCTGTTCGGCACCGCGCTGGCGGCGCAGAACCAGCCCGACGCGCGCCAGCTCGACGCGCTCGCGGTGCTGCTGCTCGGCGGCGGCGCGCTCGCGCTGATCGCGCGGCGCCGCTACCCGGTCGCGGTGTTCGCGGCGGCGTTCATCACCACCTTCATCTACCAGCTGCTCGACTATCCCGGCGGGCCGATCTGGGGCACGCTGATCGTGGCGTTCGTGACCGTGCAAACGACCGGCCACCGGCTCGTCGGCTACGCCGGCATCGTGCTCGGCTACACGAGCATCTGGTGGCTCCCCGGGCCGGCGACAAGCGTCGGCGAGGCGCTCGCGTTCGCCGCCTGGATGCTCGTGCTGATCGCGGCCACGGAGGTGTGGCGGGTCCGCCGCGCGTACGTCGCCGAGGCCGAGCAGGCGCGGCGCAGCGAGCAGCGGCTGGAGATCGCGCGCGATCTTCACGACGTCCTCGCGCACAGCATCTCGCTGATCAACGTTCAGGCCAGCACCGCATTGCACCTGCTCGATGCCAAGCCCGAGCAGGCCCGTCCCGCGCTGGAGGCGATCAAGCGCGCCAGCGGCGACGCGCTGACCGAGGTCCGTGGCGTGCTCGAGACGCTGCGACGGCCCGCCGACGGCACGGCGACCAAGGCACCCGCGCCGACGCTCGCGCGCGTGGACGACCTGGCGGCCGACGCGAAGGCGGCGGGGCTCGACATCGAGACCGTCGTCGAGGGCACGCCGCGGCCGCTGCCGGCCAGCGTCGAGATCGCCGCGTATCGGATCTGCCAGGAGGCGGTCACGAACGTGATCCGCCACGCCGGACCGGCGAGCGCGCACCTCAAGCTGACCTACGCCGCCGACGAACTGATCGTCGAGGTCGCCGACACCGGGCGCGGGAAATCGAGCGGGGACGGCAACGGGCTCACGGGCATGCGTGAGCGGGCGTCCGCGCTCGGCGGTTCGCTGCGCACCGGGCCGCGGCCGGGCGGCGGCTTCCGCGTCGAGGCCAGGCTGCCGGCGCGATGATCCGCGTCCTGCTGGCCGACGACCAGATGCTGGTGCGGGCCGGGTTTCGCGCGCTGCTCGACGCCCAGGACGACATCGAGGTGGTCGCCGAGGCGGCCGACGGCGACGAGGCGGTGCGGCTCGCGCGCGAGACCGTCCCCGACGTCGTCCTGATGGACATCCGCATGCCGGGCATGGACGGGCTGGAGGCCACTCGCCGGATCCTCGACGACCCGGACCTGCGCGACGTGCGCGTGATCATGCTCACGACGTTCGACCTCGACGAGCACGTCTTCGAGGCGCTCGGTGCGGGCGCCAGCGGCTTCCTGGTCAAGGACACCGAGCCGGTCGAGCTGCTGCGCGGCGTCCGGCTGGTCGCCGCCGGTGAGGCACTGCTCTCGCCCGGCGTCACGCGCCGGCTGATCGCGGAGTTCGCCTCCCAGCGTCCCCGCTCCGGCCCGGCGCCGGCCGAGCTCGAGCAGCTCACCGACCGCGAGCGCGAAGTCGTCGGGCTCGTCGCGCTCGGCCTGTCCAACGAGGAGATCGCGGAGACGCTGGTGATCAGCCCCGCGACCGCGAAGACCCACGTGAGCCGGGCGATGATGAAGGTCGGCGCGCGCGACCGCGCGCAGCTCGTCGTCCTCGCGTACCAGTCCGGGCTCGTCGTACCACCGCGGGCGTAGGCGCAAGTGTCGCCCGTGGTGCGACGACGAATCGCCGCGGCGCGCCGACAGTGAAGGCATGCCTCTCAAGCGTTTCCGCAAGCCGCTGCTGCTGGTCCACATCACCGCATCGGTCGCGCTGCTCGGCGCGACCGCCTCGTCGCTGTTGCTGGCAGTGATCGCGGCCACCACCGCCGACTCTCAACTCGCGCACTCCGCCTACGAGCTGATGAGCGCGCAGTCGCTGGTGTTCGGCATTCCGCTCAGCTTCCTCGCGCTCGGCAGCGGGGTCGCGCTCGGGCCCGCGTCCAAGTGGGGCGTCGTGCGCTACTGGTGGACGACGCTCAAGCTCGGGCTGATCGTGCTCGTGATCCTCAACGGTGCGCTGAACATCGGGCGCATGACCGAGCAGCGCATCGACGGCGGCGGTTCCGAGTGGGGCCTGGTCGTCGTCGTCAGCGCGAGCGTCGCGCTCC
The DNA here is from genome assembly GCA_963768375.1 of uncultured Solirubrobacteraceae bacterium. Lineage (GTDB taxonomy): Bacteria > Actinomycetota > Thermoleophilia > Solirubrobacterales > Solirubrobacteraceae > Solirubrobacter. Next base: position 1,585,121 of record CAVYHO010000008.1, on the reverse strand, counting down.
TGCTGACTTCGATCGTGCTGTCGGTGTTCAAGCCCGGTGGCCGTCTTCGCGCGCGGGTAAGTTGACCGTGTGCCCGACCTCGAACTGGACTCCATCCGGCGCGAGCTCGAAGCGCGCCGGGACGAGACTCGCGATCGCGTCGCCGCGCTCGCCAAGCGGCCGGAGCGCGGCACGGCGCAGGGCTTCGGCAAGCGCATCGGCGACGGAACGGTGGAAGCCATATCCCGGCTGACCGACATCGGCGTCGGCACGTCGCTCGAGACGACGCTCGAGCGCACCGAGCGCGCGCTCGCGAAGCTCGACGAAGGGACCTACGGGCAGTGCGATGCGTGCGGCGAGCCGATCGCGCCGAAGCGGCTGCAGGCGATGCCGGACGTCGTGCTCTGCCTCGACTGCGCTACCACACATCGCCGTCCCGCCAGTCGCAGGTGAGCTCGGCCGTCAGGTCGAGCTCGACCGCGACCGGGAGTACGAACACCGCCCCTTCCTCCTCGGCGGTGCGCACGATGCCGGACGGCGTGAGCGCCGACAGGCGCCCCTCCCAGCGCTGCCAGCCATGCGCGAGATACATCGGCTGCGCCTGCTCGGTCGCGCCGAGCGCGCCGAGGTCGTAGGCGCTTCGGATCACGGTCTCGAGCGCCGACATCAGGGCCCCGCCGACGCCACGGCCCTGCCGGTCGGCGCGCACGCCGACACCCTCGACGTAGCCCGTCCGCAGCGCCCGGCCGCCGTAGATCATTCGGCGCTGGATCACTGCCGCGTGGCCGATCAGCGTCTCGCCGTCCCAGGCCAGTGCGTGCAGGCCGCCGAGCGAGTGCTCCCAGTCGGACTCGTAGAAGTCGCCCGGGAACACGTCACGCAGCAGCGCATACCCCGCGTCCAGGACGGCCGGGTCGAGATCGGCGGTGTGCGCGACGCTGACGGGCATGCGGGCACAATGCTCTCAAAGTCGGAATAGCTCGCGTGACCGCGCGTCCTTGGGTGTGCACATCCAACTCAAGGGAGGCTTGAGCGTGTATTTGCACAACAGCAAGCAGGACCGGCGGTGGCGGGTGCCCGCGCTGGTGATGGCGGTGGCGGCGATCGCGGGCAGTGCGCAGCTGGCAGGCGCGTCTCCGGCGACGGCCGCGGGCAGTCTCGATCTCGAGCGCAGGGCCGGGATCTCGGGGCTGCGCAGCATGGACTCGCCCAAGATCGCGCAGGCGTTCTGCCCGAACGGGAAGGTCGTCGTAGGCGGCGGAGCGGAGGTCGAGGGCGGAGGCGAGGACGTGACCACCGAGCCGCGACTGACGCGGCTGCGGCCGCTGGGTCGCAACTTCGACGTCACCGCGGAGGCGCCGAACAACGACTCCCAGTCGCCGTGGCTGGTGCGGGCGTATGCGATCTGCGCCGACGCGCGTGACCTCGACAGCTACCAGATCATGCCGGGCTCCAGCGAAGCCGACTCGCAGACGTTCAAGGACGCGTACGCGGACTGCCCGGGCGACACGGTCGCGTTCGGCTCCGGCGCGGAGATCACCTACCCGGATCACCCGTTCCCGTTTCCGGCACGGGTCGGTCTCCAGCTCACGCGCACGTCCGGGCCGCTGGACATCGCCCGTGCCACCGGCCGCGAATACCACGGCGGATACGTCAGCACGTGGTCCGTCACGTCCTACGCGATCTGCGCGAAACGGGCGGCGAACATCCACGCCGAGAACACGGGAGCGCCCGGTGAAAAGGCGAGTCACAAGTGCAGCCCCGGGTCGTTCGTGCACGGCGCCGGCGGTGGCGGCGGGCTCACCGACGGCGGGCCGGTGTTCCTGCGGTACATCGTCCCCACTGAGACGCTGAGTCACGTCCACGCGCGGTTGACCGGGCCGCTCTATCCGTCGATCGGCGGGATGGTCGCCAGCGCGACCTGCGGGACGTAGTCAGGCCAGCGAGCGCAGCCACTCGCCCGGCGCCGAGCGCCACTTCTCGTCGACGGGCTCCGAACCGAACGCCCGGATCGCGCGCTGCCACACGAGCGCCCGCGCGATCCGGGCGACGCGGCGCGCGAGCGTCAGCGTCTCGACGAGCTCCGCGTGCGGCGCGAAATCCGCGAAGGGCTCCAGGTAGGCGTCCCGCAGGCGCGCGCGGCCCGCCTCGTCGGTATCGACCCACTCGAGCGCGAGCATGCTCGCGAACGGGTGCGCGACGACGGCGTCACCCCAGTCGTAGAAGCGCTCGCCGGCCAGGATGTTGAACCCGTGGAAGTCGTTGTGATCGATGCTGGCCGGCACCGGGCTCGCCACGAGCCGTTCGCACCACTCGGCGACCGCCGGGCGCAGCGCGGCCAGGCGGTCGTCGCCGCCGATCGCCGCGAGCGCCTCGTCGAACCGGGCGGGCATCGCCGCGGGGCGCATGTCGGCCACGCCGAGCGCGAGCAGCTCCTCGACGTGCGGCGCGAGATCGAGCTGGAGCCGGGCGTACACGGGCAGTGCGGCGGCGATGTCGATGCCTCGGTCGGTGAGCGACGGCCCGCCGTCCGGCAGCAACAGCCACCCGCGCGCGGCGTCGGTCGCGAGCGGCGTCAGCACGCGCTCCGGCGCCACACGTACCAGGAGCTCGTACAGGCCGACCTCGAACGCGACCTCGGGTCCGGTCGCCTTCAACCACACCGCACCCGCCGATGTCGGGATCCGCAGCACGGTGGCCCACGGCCGCACGCGCGGCTGCTCGACGGCGCCGGTGCGGGCGAGTTCGGCCGCCGCGAGACGCTCGTCGGCCCACGCCGTCGCCCGCGCGCGCCAGTCGGCCGACGACCAGGCCGTTGTCCCGTACTCGAAGTCCACGCGATCATGGTTGCGGATGGACACGCTGCTCGACGTGATGCTCGAGGCGCGTCGGCTCGCGGAGGGCGACGACGCACTGCTCGCCGAGGTCGACGCGCACATCGCCGAGTTGCGCGCCGGGCGCGGTGACGCGCGTGCCATGGAGGTGCTCTTCCTCCCGACCGCGCACGACGACGCGCTGCTCTCGCTCGCCGACCGCTTCGACGTCGCAGGGTGCGCACACATCGGTAAGGCCGTCCACCGCTGCCGGGTTTGCTCGAAGCCTGCCGGAACCCTTGTCGTGGAAGGCAACGAATTGCGCCGCGAGAGCTTTACGAGCACGCTGACGCAGCCGGTGAGCGCCAGCGTCCGTGCTGTGATCGGCGACGCCCACGCACTGTACGGACTCGACCCGGAGCTTGCGCCGTTCTACTGCCCCCGCTGTTGCGCCAGTTACTGCGGGGAGCACTGGCGCAGCTACGACGTCTTCGAGGATGGGTTACACGATTCGATCCGTGGCGCATGTCCGCTCGGGCATGACCGGATGTTGGAAGATTAGGTTGTAGGAACAGCAAATGGCGGTGAGATGGGCGTGAATCGTGCTGGACTTATTTGCGCGTATTTGAAATAAGTCCGGGTGAGTCGGAGGAGTCCAACGGAGGAGATTCGTGCCCATGCGTACCATGCGGTCCGCGCTGCTGACGCTCGTCGCCGCCTTTTTGGCGTGCGCGTGCCTCGCAAGTCCGGCATTCGCCAGGACGGCGACCATCGATGCAGTCGATAGCCCGAGTTCGGCGTTTGCACCGCCGAACGTGACGATCGAGACCGGCGACACGGTCCGCTGGGAGTTCGATCAGGCGGCCACGACGCACACCGTCACCTCCACCGGATCCGAACTGGCCAACCCCGCTTGACGAGTCCCGGGGTCCGAACGGTGCGCCGATCGAGCGCACGTTCAACACCGCGGGCACCTACAACTTCCTCTGCTCGCTCCACACCGGGATGACCGGCTCGATCACGGTCCAGGCCCCGAACCTCGACCGCGTGCTCGTGTTCTCCAGGACCGGCGGCTTCCGCCACGACTCCATCCCGCAGGGCATCGCGGCGATCCAGGCACTGGGCACTGCCAACGGCTTCACCGTCGTCGCCACCGAGGACCCGGCCCAGTTCACCGACGCCAACCTCGCCACGTTCGACGTCGTCGTCTTCCTCTCCACCACCGGCGAGGTCCTCAACGACGCCCAGCAGGGCGCCTTCGAGCGCTACATCCAGGGCGGCGGCGGCTACGCCGGCGTCCACGCCGCATCGGACACCGAATACACGTGGCCGTGGTACGGCGAACTGGTCGGCGGCTACTTCCGCAACCACCCGCCCGGAACGCCGAACGCGGACGTGAAGATCGAGGACGGCAACGAGCCCTCGACGACCGGTCTCCCGACCACCTGGAACCGCGACGACGAGTGGTACAACTACCAGCACCCGACCACCCCGGTGGTCAACGGCAACACGACGGTCGCCGACTACAGCCCGCGGGCCCGGCACGTGAACGTTCTCGCCACGGTCGACGAGAACGACGTACGACGAGCAGGACGGCAACACGGTCAATGACGACCACCCGATCGCCTGGTGCTCGGACTTCGACGGCGGCCGCGCGTGGTACACCGGCATGGGCCATACCCAGGCCTCGTTCTCCGATGCGAACTTCCGTGCGCACCTCCTCGGCGGCCTGCGCACCGCGGCCAACCTCGCCGGCGACTGTGGCGAGGCGCGCGACATGCCGCCGGTCGCGGCGGACTTCGAGAAGGTCACGATCGATAACGACACGCATGCCCCGATGGAGGTCGATATCGCCAAGGACGGGCGGGTGTTCTACATCGAGCTCGACCGGGGCGAGGTGCGGATGTGGTCACCTCAGAGCCAAACGAGCACGGTGGTCGGGACCATCTCGGTGGCTACCGTCCACGAGAACGGCCTGCTCGGCATCCAGCTCTCGCCGGACTTCGCGACGACCGGCCATATCTATCTGGCCTACGCGACGCTGCCGGACCAGGACGCGAACGGTTTCGGCATCAACCGCATCTCGCGCTTCACGCTGACCGGCAACGTTCTCGGGCAGGAGCAGGTGATCTACACCTGGAGCACCAGCGTGCGCAGTGCTGCCACACGTGGCGGCTCGCTCGACTTCGGGCCCGACGGCTCGCTCTACCTCTCTACCGGCGACAACACCAACCCGTTCGCGCACGGCTTCAACCCGACTGACGAGCGCGCCGGCCGCCAGGCCTGGGACGCGCAGCGGACCTCGGCCAACACGAACGATGCCAACGGCAAGATCCTGCGCATCAAGCCGATCGCGAACGCCACCGGCGTCCCGGGCATCGGCACGACGTACACGATCCCGGATGGCAACCTGTTCCCGGAGTCCCAGGACACCAGCAACAAGACGCTGCCCGAGATCTTCGCGATGGGATTCCGGAACCCGTTCCGGATCCACGTCGACCAGAAGACCGGCTGGGTGCTGATGGGCGACTACGGCCCTGACGCCGGCAACGCCAATCCGACCCGCGGCCCGCAGGGCAGCGTCGAGTTCAACGTGGTCAAGCAGCCGGGCTTCTACGGCTGGCCGTACTGCATCCGCGAGAACGTCCCGTACCACAACATCACCTACACGTCGGATACCGGCGCCGGCACCGACAACGGCGTCTACAACTGCAACGCGCCGGTCAACGACTCGCCGAACAACACCGGCCTGACGAACCTCCCGCCGGCGATTCCGGCCACGATGTGGGATGGCCTACACGGAGGCGGACGCCCGGTTCCCCGACCTCGGCACCGGCGGCGCCCCGACCGGCGGCACGCGCTACTACTTCGACGAGGCCAGCGACTCCGAGACCAAGTTCCCGCGCTTCTACGACGGGCAGTGGTTCATCGGCGAGTGGAACAACGACTGGGTCAAGACCACGACCCTGAACAACCAGGGGCTCGCCACCGGCGTCGCCTGCTTCGCGATCTGCACGGGCTACATCAGCCCGATGGACATGGAGTTCGGCCCGGACGGCTCGCTGTACGTCGTCGAGTGGGGCCAGGGCTTCGCCGAGAACAACGCCGACTCGGGCTCTACCGGATCGACTACGTCCAGCGGCGCGCGCTCGCCGATCGCCAACGCGACAGTGGACAACGACGCGGTCCCGGTCGGGACCACGGTCAACTTCTCGTCCGCCGGCTCCAACGACCCGGACGGGACACCGCTGACCTACCTGTGGGACTTCGACGACGGCACGCCGACGTCGACGGCGGCGAACCCGTCGCACACCTTCACCGCGGCGGGCACGTACGACGTGACCCTGACCGTCACCGACGAGTCCGGCGACACGGCGGTCGACACCGTGCGCGTGGTCGTCGGCAATCAGCGGCCGGTGGTCACGATCGAGATACCGGAGAACGGCAAGATCGCGGACTTCGGCGACAGGATCCCGTACAAGGTCTCGGTCGTCGACCCGGACGGCGGCGGCGCGATCGACTGCAACAAGGTCCTGCTCGAGTTCAAGCTCGGGCATGACACGCACGCGCACGAGCTGTCCAGCGCGACCGGCTGCGAGGGCGAGTTCACGCTCACCGGCGTGGACGGCCACGGCGTCGACGCGAACATCTTCACGGTCATCACCGCCAGCTACACGGACGCCGGCAACGGTCCCGCGGCGCCGGTCACGGGCAGCGCCGAGGCGATCCTGCAGCCCAAGCTCAAGCAGGCCGAGTACTTCGCCACGACCGGCCGTACCGCGGACGGCCGCGGCACCGGCGATCCGGGCGTCGCCACCGAGGCGACCACCGACGTCGGCGGCGGCAACTCGGCCGCGTTCATCGAGGACGGCGACTGGATCTCGTTCAACCCGTACAACCTCGAGGACCTCAGCAAGGTCACGTTCCGCGTGGCCTCCGGCGGCGCGGGCGGCATCATCCAGCTGCGCTACGACGCGGCCGACGGCCCGCTCGTGGCCGAGACGCCGAACATCGCGCCGACCGGCGGCTGGCAGACGTGGCGCGACGTCACGATCAACCTGCCGGCGACCATCCCGCAGGGCACGCACCGGCTGTTCGTCGTCTTCCGTCACCCGACCGCCACCGGCTCGCTGATGAACCTGAACTACTTCAAGTTCACCGGCAAGGGCGCGGCCGTCACGGCGCCGCCGGAGGTCACGGCCACCGCCGAGCCGCGTCAGCGGCGAGGCGCCGCTGAACGTGGCCTTCAACGCCACGGCGACCGACGCCGAGAACGAGGCGATGACCTACGCCTGGGACTTCGGCGTCCCCGGCACCACCACGGACACCTCGACGCAGGAGGACCCGAACTACACCTACACGGCACCGGGCAACTACACGGCCACCGTCACGGTGACCGACGCCTCCGGCGGCAAGTCGAGCGCCTCTGTCGAGGTCCGCGTGACGCGGCCGCTCGACGAGTGCCCGACGGGACCGGTCCGCTCGGACGAGTTCGACGGCACGGCGCTCGACCTCAACCGCTGGACCGTGCAGCGGCCGGACACGGCCAACCCGTTCAGCGTCTCCGACGGCAACCTCAACCTGCCGATCGCCAACGGCTCGATGTACGGAGCCGGCACGAGCGCCGAAGAACATCATCGTCCAGCCGACGCCGGACGGCAGTGGATGGCCACGGCCAAGATCTCGGCGACGCGCGCTCAACGAGAACTACCACCAGGCCGGCCTGCGCGTGTGGGCCGACGACAACAACTGGGCGTCCGTGCACATGATCTCCGCGGGCGGCAACCGCGACTTCGAGTTCATCTACGAGGCCAACGGCAACCCGCGCAACGAGGGCGCCGACAAGCTCGGCGGCATCCCGGCGGACCGCGCCGCTCACGTACTACGTGCGGATCGTCTCCGACGGCCAGAACCTGACCGCCTTCTACTCCTACGACGGCGACGCACGTTCCTGCCCGTCGGCCGGCCCGCGCCGCTGGCGACGTTCACCAACCCGCAGATCGGCCCGGCGGCGCTGTCGGACGCCGCGCCCGACCGTGCCGATGGCGCGCTTCGACTGGATCCGCTTCGACCCGGACGGCACGGGCGGCGGCGGCACCGACGACGTCGTCGACGACTTCGAGGGCACGACGCTCGGCTCGGCGTGGGAGACGCATCCGCGGCGACCAGAGCGCGATCGTCACCGGCGGCACGCTACCAGATCCCGGCCCAGCCGGGCGACATCTACCAGACCCGCAACGACGCCAAGAACCTGATCGTGCGCGACGCGCCCGACGGTGCCTGGGTGGCGACCACGAAGGTCAACTTCGAGGGCACCGCCCAGTACCACCAGGCCGGGATCATGGTCTACGGCGACGACGACGAACTTCACGAAGTTCGGCCGCATCGCCCACAGCGCCAGCACGGCCGGCGACGAGAAGTTCGAGTTCATCAACGAGATCAACGCGCGTCGCCCGCAACGAGGCGGCCGACTCGACGGCCAACATCGCCGGCGGACTTCCCGGACGACTTCTAGCTCCGGCTGACGTCCGACGGGACCAACGTGGTCGGCCACTACTCGACCGACGGCGACCGACTGGACCCCGGTCGGGCGCCCGGCGGCGATGCCGGCCAACGCCAAGATCGGCCTGTTCGCGTTCTCCAACGACGGCGACGGGCAACCCGGTCGCGGCCTTCGACTCGTTCACGCTGTCGACGCCAGGTGGCGGGCGGTGGCGGTACGCCGTCCGGCCCGCGCTACGACGACCAGTTCGACGACGCGACGCTCGACAAGACGCGCTGGAACGCGATCGTGCGTGACACGCCGTCGCAGTACCAGTTGGCCGGTGGCGAGCTCAGGCTACACGCTGAGCATGGGCGACATCTACACGGGTGACACCAACCCGCCGCCGAACAACTTCATCCTCCAGGACGCGTCGCACGCCGGCGCCGACTGGGTGATCGAGACCAAGATCAACGACTACACGCACGACGGCGGCTACGCCCAGGGCGGCCTGCTGGCCTACGCGCGACGGCGACAACTACGTGAAGTTCGACGCCATCACGGACCCGAACAACACGCGCCGCAACCGCATCGAGCTGCGCTCGGAGGTCGCGGGCGCGATCCAGAACCCGCAGGAGAACGCCAACCTCACCGGCGCGCAGGTCAACGGCCCGATCTGGCTGCGGCTGACCAAGGCCGGCAACAACTACTCGGGCGAGTACTCGTTCGACGGCGTCGCCTGGACGGCGTTCCCGGGCGGGCCGGTGGCGAACCCGATGGCCGCGCCGGACTTCGGCATCTTCGGGTTCAGCCCGCAGGAGATCGGCGTCGGCGACACGGTGTCGTTCGACTACTTCCAGCTCGACGGGCCCGACCCGAGCGGCTGCGAGCAGTGCGACCGGCCCCGGTGACGACGTTCGCCGGCACCGCACTGAACACGACGCGCTGGAACGCGATCGCGCACGACGACCCGACGAAGTACGCCGTGTCGAACGGCGCGCTGAAGGTCACGACGACCGCCGGCGAGATCTACCAGGGCAACACCGGCGGCGGCCCGCTGACTCCTGCAGGCGGCCGACCATGCCGGCGCCGACTACGTCCTCGAGACGAAGCTCGACCAACACGCTGGACGGCGGCTACTCCCAGGGCGGCATCCTCGTCTACGGCGCCGACAACGACTACGTCAAGATCAACGCGATCTCCGACGACGGGCAGGGCCGGGTCAACCGGCTCGAGCTGCGCTCCGAGGTCGGCGGCGGTCGTGAGCTCGAACGCCGCGGATCCGCAGATCACCGCCGCGCAGGCGGCCGGCCCGATCTGGCTGCGGCTGACCAAGGCCGGCAACATCCTACGCCGGCGAGTACAAGACGACCGAGGCCGGCGCGTGGACGGCGTTCTCCGGCACCGGTCACCAACGCGATGGTCGCGCCGCGGTTCGGCCTGTACACGCAGGGCGTGCTGCAGTCCGGCGACACCGTCGACGTTCGAGTACTTCTCGGTCAACGGCGACTCGACCGGCTGCCCGCCGACCGAGCCCGAGAACAACGCGCCGGTCATCACCGACGCGACGGCGACGCCGACCGCCGGCTTCGCGCCGCTGACCGTGCAGTTCGACGTCACGGCGACCGACGAGGACGACGACGCGCTGACCTACGCTGGGACTTCGACGGCGACGGCGACACCGACTCGACCGTCGAGGACCCGTCGCACACCTACACCGCGGCCGGCACGTACGAGGCCGAGGTGACGGTGTCCGACGGCGAGGACGAGCGGACCCGCACGGTGACGGTCACGGTCTTCGGCGCCGACGATCCGGAGGCGCGCTTCCGCGTGCTGGTGTTCTCGCAAGACGACGGGCTTCCGCCACGACTCGATCGCCGGCGGGCATCGCCGCGATCAGGAAGCTCGGTGAGGCGAACGACTTCCAGGTCGACGCCACCGAAGACCCGGCGGTCTTCAATGACGCCGCGCTCGGCGCACTACGACGCGTGGTCGTGTTCCTCTCGACCACGGGCGACCCGCTCAACGACACCCAGCAGGCCGCGTTCGAGCGCTACATCCGCGCGGGCGGCGGCTACGCCGGCATCCACGCGGCGGCCGACACCGAGTACGACGTGGACCTGGTACGGCAAGCTGGTCGGCGCGTACTTCCGCAACCACCCGGCCGGCACGCCGGAGCGCGACGGTGCTCGTCGAGGACCTCGACCACCACTCCACCGACTGGGCCTGCCGGCCCGCTGGCCGCGCGCGGACGAGTGGTACAACTACCAGCAGCCTGAGGGCGCGGTGGTCGGCGGCGGTGGCACCGACTGGAGCCCGCGGGAGGCCGGCGTGCACGTGCTCGCCACGGTCGACGAGTCGCACCTACGACGAGGACGACGGCAACACGACGGATGACGACCATCCGATCTCGTGGTGCCAGCGCTACGACGGCGGCCGCTCGTGGTACACGGGCATGGGCCACACCGCGGCCTCGTTCACGCGAGGCGCAGCTTCCTCAAGCACCTCCTCGGCGGCCTCGAGGTCGCGGCGGGCGCGGTCCCGGACGACGACTGCGGCAACGGGCCGGCGAACCAGCGCGCCGACGGTGACCGCGCAGCGCAACCCGTCCGGTGACGTGCAGCCCGGCGACCCGGTGGCCTTCACGGCGACCGGGCACCGATCCGGACGGCGACACGCTCACCTACGCGTGGGACTTCGGCGACGGCGGCACCGCGACCACCAAGGACGCGATGCACACCTACACCGAGGTCGGCGTGTGCTACGCCAAGGTGACCGTCTCGCGACGGCAAGGGCGGCACGGCCAGCGCCCTGCTGCAGGTGACCGTCCAGCCGCTCGCGGGTGACAACACGCAGGAGGTCGGTGTCGGCGGCGTCGTGCCGGGCGTCCTGGCGCTCGAGCATCACCGGCTCGGCGAACTTCGGGGCGTTCGTGCCCGGCGGTCACGCGTGACTACACGGCGAGCCTGGCCGCCAACGCGACCTCGTCCGCCACGGCGGCCGAGCTGACGGTGCGCGATCCGAGCACGCCAGGCGACCGGCCATCTGGTCAACGGCGCGACGCGCGCTGGCGCAGGCCGCTGCAGGTCAGGCGACCGAGCGGCCAACCCGAGCTCGGCGTACGCGCCGGTGCCGCGAGAACGGGTCGCGGCTGCGGCTGCTCGCGTTCCCGGCGCCGTTCAGCGCGGCATCCGTTCACGATCGGCTTCAAGCAGTCGATCGACGCCGACCGAGCCGCTGATCACCGGCGGCTACGGCAAGACCCTGGTGTTCACGCTCTCGGCGACCACGCCGTAAGCAAGGGTTCGCGGCGAACCTAAAGGGGCCTGGCCCCTTTAGGTTCGCCGCAGGCGTTCGCGCGCGGCGGCCTGGACCTCGCGCGCGACCGCCGGTGCCGTGCGCATCAGCTCGCGCAGCTCGCGCGGCGGCAGCACGAGCAGGCGCAGCGGTGTGCGTGCCGTCACGGTGGCGCTGCGCGCGTAGCCGAACCCCGCGCCCCAGTCGAGCGCGGCCAGCTCGCCGAAGAACTCGCCGGGCACCATGTCGCGGATGTGCTCGCCGTCGATGTCGACGGACGCGATGCCGCTGACGATCACGAAGAAGTCGCGCTCGAGCTGATCGCGGCGGACGACCGTCTCGCCCGCATCGGCCACGTGCTCGCGCGCGAAGCCGGAGATCCGCTCGGCCTCGTCGGCGGTGAGTTCGTCGAAGAGCGGCAGCGCGCGGATCGTGTCGGCGGCGAACGGGCCGCGGCGGCCGGCGCGGGCGTCGGCGATGCTGCCCGCGCGGCGGGGCCGCGCGCGCGGACGTTCGCGGGCCGGGGTCTCCGCGGTCGCGAACCAGTCCAGCACCCAGTCGACATCCTCGGCGCGCGAGGTGTGGTTGAGCACGCACAGCCGGATCGCGTACGCGCCCTGCAGCCGGGTGGAGGAGACGCGCGCCTCGCCGGTCGCCTCGAGGCGCGCGACGAGCCCGGCGTTGAGCGCCGCTTGGGTGTCCTCGTCGCCGTCGAACCGGCGTCGAAAGCACACGATGCCGAGCTGCGCGGGGCTCATCAGCTCCAGCTCCGGCGTCGCCTCGATCCGGGCCTGCGCGTGCGCGGCGAGATCGAGCGTGTGCTCGATCGCGGCCCGGAACGCGTCGAGCCCGAGCGTCTGGATCGACAGCCACACCTTCAGCGCCCGCCAGCCGCGCGTGAGCTGCAGGCCCATATCGGAGAAGTTGACCTCGCCCTCGGCGACGGCCGCGTCCTTCAGGTAGTCGGGAACGATCTCGAACGCACGCCGCAGCAGCCGCCCCTCGCGCACCAGCAGGGCGCCGCACTCCATCGGCTGGTAGAGCCACTTGTGCGGGTCGAGCGCGATCGAGTCCGCGCGCTCGATGCCGTGCAGCGCGTTCCGGCCTCGGTCGGTCAGCGCCGCGAACCCGCCGTACGCGGCGTCGACGTGCAGCCACACGCCGTGCGCGCGGCAGACCTCGGCGAGGGCGTCGAGCGGATCGACCGCGCCGGTGTTCGTCGCCCCGCCGGAGACCGAGGCGAACAGCGGCGCGCGGCCGGCCGCGACGTCGGCCTCGATCGCGTGCGCGAGCGCGCTTGCGTCGGCGGCGCAGCCGCAGAGTCGGCATTCGGGCCGAGCAGCGCCTCCCGCGCGCACGCGAGCGCCGTCATGTTCGCGGCGCTGCCGCCGCTGAGCAGCAGGCCGGCGGCGCGCTCGGGGTAGCCCAGCCAATCCTTGAACCAATCGATCACGGTCAGCTCGACCTGGCTCGGCCCCGCCGCCTCCATCCACGAGCCGACGTAGACGTTCAGCGCCGAGGCGATGAAGTCGCCGAGCGCGCCCGGGAACGTCTGGCAGGAGGGGATGAACGCGAAGAACCGCGGATGGTCGGCGCGGTTCATGTACGGCAGGACGTCGCGCTCGAGCCGCTCGAGCACGGCGCCGAACTCCTGTGGACTAGCCGGCGGCGGGCCGGCGATCCGCTCCGCCATCTCGGCTGCCGTCGCGCGCCGCAGCGCCGGGATCGTCGGGTCGCTCAGGCGATCCACGAGCAGGTCGACGGCCTGATAGCCGAGCGCTCGCATCTCCTCAGCTGAGAGCTGCACTACACCGGTGCGAGTCGCGCCTCGACGAGGTTCTGCCCGGCGGCCAGCGCGCGGCGGTCGCCGGTGATCGCGGCCAGGAACTCGTCGCGCTCGAGCGCCAGCAGGTCGACGTCGGTGCGGGCGACGACCGTCGCCGTGCGCGGGACCGCGCGCAGCAGCGCGATCTCGCCGAAGCAGTCGCCGGCCGGCTCGGTGCGGCGGAAGCGGCCGCCCTCGGTCACGTCGACCTCGCCCGCGGCGATCACGTAGAAGCGGTCGCCGGGCTCGCCCTCGCGGATGATCGTCTCGCCGGCCGGACGGCGAACGTGCGTGGCCCGCATCGCGAGCTCCTCGAGCCGCGCGATCGGCAGCGGCGCGAACATCGGCAGCCCGCGCAGCAGCCGGTACTCGTCCTCGGGCACCGGGGCCGAGGCCTCGAGCCGGGCCAGCGCGCGCCAGCGGAGCAGCATCATCGCGGGCAGCGTCACGCCGACGACGAGCAGCGCGCCGCGCAGGCCGAGCGCGAGCACGAGCACCGGCGCCATGCAGCGACCCGATCCCGGTGGTGAGCCAGTACGTGCCCTCGACGACGCCGAACGCGCGCGCCAGCACGGCGTCGGAGGCCAGCCGCTGGACGAGCGTCAGCCCCGCCACCTCCATCACCGCGTAGCCGACGCCGAGGACCACCAGGCCGACCGCCGCCACCGCGATCTCCGGCACCACGGTCAGCGCGATCAGCGGGACGCCGATGGCGAGCCCGGCGACGACCAGCGCGGTCGCATTGCGCCCGCGCGTGACCAGCATCGCCGCGCCCGCCCCGCCGAGCACGCCGCCCAGGCCCCAGGCCGAGTTCAGCCAGCCGACGCCCGCGTTGCCGAGGTCGAGCAGCTCAAGCGCGATCAGCACGACCAGCACGTCGATCGCGCCCTCCACGAGCGTGCTGACGCCGAGCACGCCGACGACCAGCCGCAGCCGCTTGTCGGCGCCGACCGCGCGGAACCCCTCGGCGATCTCCGCCGCGCGGCGGCCACCCGGCAGCGGTGGCGCGGGCTCGCCGTCGCGATGATCGGCGGGGATGCCGAGCAGCGCCACGGCCGCAGCCACGAACGCGAGCGCGGTCGCCGAAAGCGCCAGCTGCGCGCCGCCGATCGCGATCAGCACGCCACCGAGGGCGGCGCCGGCCAGGAAGCCGACGCTGTCGACCGCGCTCCAGAGCGCGTTGCTGGCCGCGAGCTGGCGCGGATCGTCGGCCAGCGTGGGCAGCAGCGCGGCCTGCGCGGGCTTGTGCCCGGTGCCGATCGCGGTGAACAGCGCGGCGAGCACGAACACCAGCGCGGGCGGCCCGCCTTCCCACACGACCGCGGCAGCGCCGGCGAGCACCGCTGCGCGTGCGAGCGCGAGGACCAGCAGGACGTTGCGGCGCGAGTAGCGGTCGCCGAGCATGCTCATCCCCGGCGCGGCGAGCGCCGCCGGCACCATCCGCACGACCGCGGCCACGCCCGACCGCCGTCGCGCCGCCGACGTCGTACGCGTACACCGCCAGCGCGATGAAGAACGTCCACCCACCGAGCGAACTCGCCGCCCATGCGCCCTGCAGCCGCCGCAGCGAGCGCGTTCCGAGCGCATCCCGGAGCGCGCAGGCGGCCACGCTCAATGCTTTGAATCCGGTCAGGGGCCGACTCTACAGCCAGGAGCGCAGTCGGTCGTAGACCTCGGGGTGGTTGAGCAGCGCGAGGTGGTGCGTGCCGCCGAGCGCGAGGCCGTTGGCCTCCTCGAAGCCGACCGCGGCGGCCCGAGGCGCTCGGGGCGAGCACGAGCGTGTCGCCCAGCAGGCGGCCGACCGGGTGCGTCGGCGCTGCGCGTGATCGTGGCGGCGACGAAGCAGTGCGTCGCGCCTTCGAGCAGCGGAACCTCGGCGCAGCGCCTTCGCGCGCAGCGCGTCGGGGTCCTGGTCGCGCCAGTCCTCGTCGACCAGCGAGCCGCGGCGGAGGTCGCGGATGCCGGCGCTGCGGCGGCGCAGGAAGCGCGCGAACGGGCGCGTCTCGGGCACGAGGTGCAGCGCCGCGCTCATCGCGTGGACGGCCTGCTCGAGCGGCGCGCCCGCGTGCGGCGTGCCGAGCGAGACGGTGTGGCGCACGAGCGCGGTCCAGTCGCCGCCGTGGTGGCAGGCGCTGCGCGCGACGAGGCCGCCCATCGAGTGGCCGATCAGCGCGATCCGCTCGACCTCGACCGGCCAGTCGTCGACCACCTCGTCGAGCAGCGCCGCCAGCGACGCGCCGTTCTCGGAGATGTGGCGGCCGGTGTTGAAGCGGATGAAGACGGGCGTGATCCCGAGGTCCTCGTGCAGCCGCTCGCCGTAGCTGGGCGAGCCCCACGCGAACTCGGTCTCGCCGAGGCCGTGAAGGAAGACCGCGAGTCGCGGCGTGGCGGGCTCGCCGACGCGGCGCACCTGCCATCGGGATCGCCAGCGGCTGCCCTCGCCTCGAGCCGGTCGCCGAGCAGCCCGTTGAGCGCGGCGATCGCCATCGCGCCGCGCGGCGTCTCCGAGAGCGGCGTCGCCGGCCGTGCCGAGCAGCGGCGCCGACGCGCGCGGTCAGCCACAGCGCCGCCGCTGACGCCCGCGTAGACGCCGCGCGCGATCGCGTCGTGGATCACTCGCACCGGCGCGGCGGTCGGCCCGAGCGCGCCGAACACGCGGCCGGAGATCGCGCGATGGATCGTCGCCGATCCCGCGCGGGAGCGAGGCGAGCTCCTCGCGCCGCGAGCTGCTCGCGCGCCTCGGCCTGGGCCTCGCGTCATGACGCCCAGCCGCTGGACGACCGACCCGGTGGCGACGAGCGCGCCCGCCCGGCTCGGTCACCCGGACCTCGCTGAACACCATGCTGCGCCCGCGCTTGACCACCGACGCGCGTCGCGGTCAGATCCTGCCCGCGCGCGGCCGCGACGTAGTTGACGTTCAGCGTCACCGTGGAGCCCGGCCAGCGACTCGGGCTCGGTGTCGTCGGACCAGCGTCGCGGCCATCCCGGCGGTGTCGATCAGGCTCGCGATCGCGCCGCCGTGGACGATGTCGTCCACCGTCGCCAGCTCCGGCCGGAACGGCAGCACAAGCTCGGCGCGGCCGTCCTCGATCGCCTCCAGCCGCATCCCGAGATGCTGGACCAGCGGCGAGTTCGGGATGAACTGCTGGATGATCTCGCGGCGCGTCGGCACGGTTCAGGCGAAGCTCGACTGCGTCCCAGATGTTGATGCCGGCGTCGACCGCGTGCTGGTCGATCTCGGCCAGCTCGTCGTCGGAGAACTCGAGGTTGTCGAGCGCGGCGACGTTGGTCTCGAGCTGCTCGACGCTGGAGGCGCCGATCAGCGCCGAGGTCACGCGCGGGTCGCGCAGCACCCACGCGAGCGCCATCTGCGCGAGCTTCTGGCCGCGCCGCTGCGCGATCTCGTTCAGCGCCCGCACGCGCGCCATGTTCTCCTCGTTGATGAAGTCCTTCTTGAGGTAGAAGTCCTTCGCCGCGCGCGAGTCCTCCGGGATGCCGCCGAGGTAGCGGTCGGTGAGCATGCCCTGGCCGAGCGGCGAGAACGCGATGATCCCGAGCCCGTCGGCGCTCGCAGGCGTCGAGCACCTCGGGCTCGATCCAGCGGTTCAGCAGCGAGTACGACGGCTGGTGGATCAGCGATCGGCGTGCCGAGCGAGTTCGCGATCTGCGACCGCCTCGGCGGTGCGCTCGGCCGAGTAGGACGAGATGCCGGCGTACAGCGCGCTTGCCCGGACCGGACGGCGGTGTCGAGCGCGCCGATCGTCTCCTCCAGCGGCGTGTCCGGGTCGAAGCGGTGCGAGTAGAAGATGTCGACGTACTCCAGGCCCATCCGCTCCAGGCTCTGGTCGAGGCTCGCCAGCAGGTACTTGCGCGAGCCCCACTCGCCGTACGGGCCGGGCCACATGTCGTAGCCGGCCTTGGACGAGATGATCAGCTCGTCGCGGTAGGGCCGCAGGTCCTCGCGCAGGATCCGGCCGAAGTTGATCTCGGCCGAGCCGTAGGGCGGGCCGTAGTTGTTGGCCAGGTCGATGTGGGTGATGCCGAGGTCGAAGGCGCGGCGGATGATCGCGCGCTGGTTCTCGATGCGGCGTGTCGTCGCCGAAGCGGTTCCACAGCCCGAGGCTGATCGCGGGCAGCTTGATGCCGCTGCGGCCGCAGCGGCGGTAGGGCATGCGGTCGTACCGATCCTCAGCGGGGGCGTAGGTCATTATCGTCCCCATCCTATGGAGGCCGTTACCGAACAGCTCGCCACTGGCGCGTTCTCGATGGAGCTCAGCCAGGACCAGCGCGACGTGCGCGACTGGGTCCACGGATTCGCCGAGAACGTCGTCCGCCCCGCCGCGGCGGAGTGGGACGAGCGCGAGGAGACGCCCTGGCCGCTGATCCAGGAGGCGGCGAAGATCGGCCTCTACAGCTTCGAGGCGCTGGCGCAGTTCTACGCCGACGAGACCGGCCTGCTGCTGCCGATCGTCAACGAGGAGCTGTTCTGGGGCGACGCCGGGATCGGGATGTCGATCATGGGCACGACGCTCGCCGTCGCCGCGATCTTCTCCTCCGGCACGGGCGAGCAGTTCGGCGAGTGGGTGCCGCAGTGCTACGGCACCGTCGACGAGCCGCAGGTCGGCGCGTTCTGCGTCTCCGAGCCCGACGCCGGCTCCGACGTGTCCTCGCTGCGGACGCGCGCCCGCTACGACGAGGCGACCGACGAGTGGGTCCTCAACGGCCAGAAGGCCTGGGCCACCAACGGCGGGATCGCCAACGTGCACGTGATCATCGCCTCCGTCGACCCCGAGCTCGGCGCCCGCGGGCAGGCCGGGTTCATCATCCCGCCGGGCACGCCGGGCCTGACGATGGGCACCAAGGTCAAGAAGCACGGGCTGCGCGCCTCGCACACCGCCGACGTGTTCCTCGACGACTGCCGCGATCCCCGGCCGCTGCGTGCTCGGCGGCAAGGAGAAGCTCGACGAGCGCCTCGCGCGCGCGCGCGAGGGCACGCGCGGGAAGAAGCAGGCGGCGATGCAGACGTTCGAGGCGACGCGGCCGACCGTCGGCGCGCAGGCGATCGGCATCGCCCGCGCCGCCTACGAGTACTCGCTCGCGTACGCCAAGGAGCGCACGCAGTTCGGGCGCGCGATCATCGAGAACCAGGCGATCGCGTTCGCGCTGGCCGACATGGGGATGGAGATCGACGCCGCCCGCCTGCTCGTCTGGCGCGCGTCGTGGATGGGCCGCACCGGCCGCGAGTTCGAGGCCGCCGAGGGCTCGATGAGCAAGCTCAAGGCGGGCGAGGTCGCGGTGTGGGCGACCGAGCGCGCGATCCAGATCCTCGGCGGCAACGGCTACACGCGCGAGTACCCGGTCGAGCGCATGCACCGCGACGCGAAGATCTACACGATCTTCGAGGGCACCTCGGAGATCCAGCGGCTCGTCATCAGCCGCGCGATCTCCGGCATGCAGATTCGGTGAGGGCCCCGGCGTTGCCGCCGGGGCCCTCGAGCGCTTACGGCGTCGTCGTCGACAGCGTGAACGTCAGCGCTTGCTGTACGTGCCGGCGCGCAGCACGTCGGTCGCCCCGATCGCCTGCCGGAAGCCGATCGTGACCGGGTCCGCGCCCGCGGTCGGCGTCGCGTAGCTGAGCAGGTCCACGGCAGTGCCGGCGGTCTCGCTCAGCGGCGACGTAGGCCGGGTTCGGCTGCGCCGTGTTGGCCGCGCGGATGGTGAGCGCCGACGGCAGCGAGAACGCGCTGGTTGACCAGGTGGCCCGGAGCGGTGCTGCTCGCGTCGGTCACCGACAGCTTCGCGTCGCCGGCCGTGCTGATGACCGTCGCGGCCATCGCCGTCTCGTACGTCCGGGCCGTGGCCGGGACGAACGTGCCGAAGAGGCCACGTTGTTCCCGAAGCCGAGCGACAGCAGGCTGGGCACGTCGCCGCCGACGTTCCCCAGCGCCTCGCCGGTGCTCGCGCCGGCCAGCAGCACGCGTCCATCGCGTCGTCCGAGTTGGACGTGAACTGCAGGCGCGCGACGGAGGTGTAGTTCGTGCGCGTCGGCTTGAAGCCGACGTTGACCGTGCACGTGCCACCCGGGACTGCCGGCCGAGCCTCGTTGTCCGGCGTCGCCGGATCGTCGGCGATCGGCGGCTGGTAGGCGGCCAGCGGGCCGCCGCCGTTCGCGGCGGTGCAGTTCTGGCTGACGATCGAGAAGTCGGCCGCGGTGGCGTTGCCGCCGTCGAGTGCGTCGGCCTGAACGCTGCACGTTGGTGATGGTGAGCGGCGCGTCACCGTCGTTGGGACGCCCGACCGGCCGCTGGTTGCTCGCCGCCGGCGGCGCCGGCCGCGGCGGGCGGGAACGAGACCGGCGCGGCCTTCAGCACCGCCGCCGGGTTGCTCTTGAGCGCCGCGGCGCTGTTCTGGGTGTTCGTGAACGGGTTGAAATTCGTCGGGCCGCCGATGCCGACCGGGTCGTGCTCGGAGAAGTAGTACTTCACGCGATTGCTGAGCGGCGACGAACATCGGGGTGAAGTTGATCTCGCCCTGGCCGAGCTCGCGCTGGTCGTTGTTGCCGCACGTCGGGCGCAGGCCGACGATGTCCTTGACGTGGAAGCTGATGATCCGGCTCTGGAACTTGTTGATCAGCCGCGTCACGTCCGCCTGGGCCGTAGCCGGGTCAGACGTCGGCGCCGTGAGGTACACGAGCCCGCAGGCGGCCCAGCCGATGTCGATCTGCGCCGTGACGTAGCGCGGATCGGTGCGCTCCATGATGAATTCCCAGCCGCTCTTCAGCACGCCGTTGTCCACGAAGCGGGCCTGGAACTCCTGCTGGTGGTTGTGGAAGTACGACGGGGCCGAGGCCCGCCTCCACGGAGCGTTTGCCGAGCCTGTTCAGCAGCGTGGCGGTGTTCATCGCGCCCTTGCCACGTGTTGTATGCCGCGGCTCCACCGGGAATCCCGCCTCACCGATATGGTCCTGGCCGAGGATCTTCGACGCCTGGATCTGCTTGTCCCAGTTGGCCTCGGTGATGTTGCCGTGGCGGCCGGGGAAGTGGATGCCGTAACGGTCGCCGAGCGCGCGCAGGGCCTTCAGCCCGTCGAGATTCAGCGCCGTGTCCGGGTTGGTGCCCGGGAACGGGTTGCCGTTGTAGCCGTAGAGCTCGACGTTCCGGATGCCCTTGGACTGGAGGAACGCGAACACCCGCTCCAGCTTCGCCGGAGTGCCCAGCGGAGCGGGCGGGCCGACGCAGTTCGGCGTCGCGGCAGCCGGCGGCGCCGGGCACACGATCTCGCCGGCGCCGGGCTGCGTGGCCGAGCCGCCGAGGTAGTTGTTGAAGTTGTACAGCTGGATGCCGCTCTGGCCCGACGGCGCACCATCGCCGAGGGTGGGCGGACGTTGCGCCTGCGCAGTGGCGGCGAATGAGAGAATCACGCCTGTCGCCGCGAGCGCGGCCCCTACCCGACCTTGCCGAATCCCTTCACGTTCCCCTCCTCCACTCGAACAGACCCCGGACCTGCGACAGTGCGAAGCTATAGCAAAATGTCGGCGCAGCGGCAAACTTTCGTGTCGTTGTTGAACAAAACAAATGTCCTGATGGACCTCGACGCGATCGAAGTCCGCGTGCTCGGCTGCCTGATCGAGAAGCAGCGGACCACGCCCGACGCCTATCCGCTGAGCCTCAACGCGCTGCGGCTCGCGTGCAACCAGAGACGAACCGCGACCCGGTCGTGAGCTACGACGAGGAGATGATCCGCGGCGCGCTGCACCGGCTCGGCCGTCGCCGCTACACGCGGCTGACCAGCGGGCATTCGAGCCGCGCGGCCAAGTACCGGCACCTGCTCGACGAGGCGCTCGAGATCGACCGCGCCGAGCAGGCGGTGCTCGCCGTGCTGCTGCTGCGCGGCGACCAGACGCCCGGCGAGCTCAAGCAGCGCACCGAGCGGATGCAGGGGTTCGCCGGGCTCGACGACCTGCAGGATGTGCTGACGGGGATGATCGATCGCGGGCTCGTGGCGCAGCTGGCGCGCCGGCCGGGCCAGAAGGAGGAGCGCTTCCGCCACCGGCTCTCCGAGGAGCTCGACGAGGACGAGTCCGCGGCCGTTGCCGTGGCGCCCGCCACGGTCGTCGTCCCGCCGCCGCCGCGCCGCGACGAGCGGCTGGACAAGCTCGAGCGCGAGGTCGCCGAACTGCGCGCAGGAGCTGGCCGCGCTGCGCTCCGAGCTTGGGGCGTAACTGACCCCGTTCGACCAGCGCGCTCCGGGATGCCGCACCGGTACCGTCGCGCGATGGAGTGGGTCTGGATCGGGCTGATCTTCGCCGTGGTGCTGCTGGCGGTGCTCGTGCTCGCGCGTCGCGCCTGATCAGCCCTCGAGGACGGCGCCGTCTCTCGATCGTGTCCGTGCCACGGACGTTGACCGAGCCGCGCACGACCACACCCGCGCCGAAGCGCACGTCGCCCTCGACCTCGAAGCGCTCGGCACTCGACCAGCGAAGGCGGGCCCTTCGGGAAGCGCGCCTCGAAGTCGCGCAGCAGCTTGAAGTGGTCGGAGTCGAGCGTGACGAACGGGACGCTGGTCCGGCCACGCGAGCACGACGCGCGCGTCGTCGGTCAGCCCGTAGGCGTCCGAGCGCAGCGCGAGCAGGTCGTCGGTGGTCTTGACGGGCGCGAAGCGCGTGCGCGGGACGCGCAGCGCGCGGGCGCCCTCGAAGACCTCGATCGCCGCGCCCATCGCGGTCTCGATCTGGTAGACGGCGGGGGAGGACTTGTCGGACGGGTCGACCGTCTTCTGGTTGCGGATCATCGGCAGCCCGAGGACGCCGTCGCGCTCGCGCATCGCGGCGTCGAGCGCGCGCAGGTCGATCCACAGGTTGTTCGTGTTGACGTAGCGGTGGCGGGCGATGTCCTGCAGCGCCTCGAGGTCCTCGTCCGGGCGTCTGCGCGGTCTCGCGCAGGACCAGCCGGCCGTCGCTCGTGCGGCGCGCCAGGTGCCCGCCCTTGCGGTCGGCCTCCGTGCGCGTCGGTGACCTCCATCAGGAACGGGATCTGCTCCGCGCGCATCCAGGCCAGGATGCGCGGGTCGAGCACCGCGCCGAGGTTGTCCGAGTTGGCCACGAACGCGTACTCGAAGCCGCGCTCGAGCAGGTCCTCGAGCATGCCCGAGGTCACGAGCGCGGTGTAGAGGTCGCCGTGGCCGGGCGGGCACCACTCCAGCGCCGGGTCGTCGGGCCACTCGACCGGCGTCAGGTCGTCGACGAGCAGCTTGGGCTCCTTGTTCTGGAGGAAGTCCAGCGGCAGCCCGACGTCGAGCTCCGGGATAGCGCGTCGAGCGCCTCCAGCGAGTCGTCGCGCGTGGAGAACGAGTTCATCAGCACGCAGCGGGAGCCGGGCGTCGTGCGCCTCGCGCAGCGCGAGCACCTGGCGGGCGATGATGTCGAGGAAGCTGAGCCCGTCCTTGGCCTCGAGCAGCGACTTCGCGCCGGTCAGCCCCATGCTGGTGCCGAGGCCGCCGTTGAGCCGCAGCACGATCGCCTTCTGCAGCGCCTCGCGCTCGGCGTCGGGGTCGTGCGGGCAGCTCGTCGAGCTCGGGCAGGTCGGTGACCGGCTCGATCGAGTCCTCGGGCATCAGGCCCGGTCTCGCCCGCCTCGAGCTGGCGGTAGTAGTGCTCGAACGCGCGGATCGCGGCGTCCGCGACGCCTTCGGCGCGCATCTTCTCGATGCTGGCGCGCAGCCCTTCGTCGCTCACCGCGGTGATGCTAGCCGCCGCCGGAACGTCGCCCGCGCCCTCGACCTCCGCGCCCAGCTCGCGCACGCGCGCGGCGAGCGTCGGCGTCGGAGGTGACCACGCGAGCGTCGTCGCGGCCCGTCGACGAGCCGGACGATCTCGTCGTCGGCGGCGTCGCGGCCGCGGCGCGGCGCGCGCACGACGGTGACGCCGTCCGACGCGTGCCGAGCAGGTCGTCCGGCCCGGCGTCCAGCACGACGGTCACGTCGCTCGTCGGCCCACGCCCGGATGTCCTCGATCAGGCGCCGGGCGGCGCCCTCGCGGTCCCGCCACCAGCCGTCGGGGCGCGAGCCGATCACGTTCGATAGCGTCGATGAACCACGTACTTGAGGTCATTTTGATTACGGGGCTCAAGTGTCGCGGACGGATGGCCGATGGGGTGATCAATCCAATGCGCGTCGATACGTCTCTCCTCCATGGGATCACCGCGGCGAACCAGCGCGGCCAAGGCCTCATCCGCCTCGCTCAAGTCCACCGGGACCACCACCTCCTTCTCCAGCGCGCTCAAGTCGGCTGACCGACAAGGAGACGACCAAGGCCGTCCCGGGCACGAACTACGCACGAGATCCTCACGGGCCCGCGCGCCGGCATGTACCTGAACACGGGCGGCGGCGCGCGCGACGGCGAGGCGTTCGTCCTCGTCAAGCACGACGGTCGCGAGGACCACATCTACGGCACCGGCAAGGACCGCAAGGTCGTCAGCGTCCGGCGTCGGAGAAGTCCGACTCGACGTCCACGACCGACAGCGACCTCATCGTCGTCCGACGCAAGGGCGTCCGCGACGGCGAGAAGACCAAGCAGGTCGAGGGCCGCGCCTACCACGACATCCTCACCGGCTCGCGCACGGGCCTGTACCTGAACACGAGCGGCAACGTCCGTGACGGCCAGGCGTTCGTGCTGGTCAAGCGCGACGACCGCGAGTACCACATCTACGGCACCGGCAAGGACCGCAGGTCTTCAGCATGAAGGCGCCGTCGGACAAGCCGCCACCGAGACGCCGGACACGACGACGACGCCCGCCACCGACGCGACCACGCGACCGACACCGGCCACGACCGGCTCGCTCGTCACCGACGACACCGTCACGTAGATCCGACCTCGCCGCTGAGCGCCGGCGGGATCTCCGCCGGCCGCCCCAGCAACTGATCGGCCACCAGCCGGGCCGACGCCGGCCCGAGCGTGATTCCCCACGCGCCGTGGCCGCTCGCGACGGCGACGTTCTCCGCCACCAGGCCCAGGACGGCCGCCCGTCGGCCGAGCTCGGCCGCGCGCATGCCCGCAGCCCGCGCGGCGTCGCGCCCGCGAGCGCGGGGAGGAAGCGGGTCGCGTTCGCGACGATCCGCGGCGCCAGCGCCTCCGGGTCCGGGCGCTCGGCCATGAACGTCGAGCCGACCGCGGAGATGCCGCGCGCGGTGACGGCGCGAGAACAGCACGTCCGGCGCTCCCGCCGCGCTGCGTCAGCGCCTTGATCCCGGCCTCCTCGAGCACGTGCCGCGGCGCTTCGGGCAGCTCGAACTCGACGACGACGCCCCACAGCGGCGGAGACCGGCAGCGGGACCAGCTCGGCGCTCCACGGGCCGGCGGCGATCGCGACCGCGCCGGCCGGGCGCGGCTCGCCGTCGACGATCACGCCGGCCGTCGCGCGAGCTGCGCCGCTGCCGATCTCGATTCGCGCGCCGGCCTCGTGCGCGCGGGCGGCGAACGCGTGCGCGGCGGCGGCGGGCGGGACCGGGCGGCCGGTCTCCAGCCGGTAGGCGAAGAGCCCGTCGGCGAGCGCCGGCTCGGCCTCGCGCAGGGCCGGCCCTTCGAGGATACGTCGCGCTCCGGGATCGCGGCTCGAGCGGCTCGGTCGCCCGACCAGCAGCAGCCCGACGGGCTCGGCCGGCAGCTCGAAGCCGTGACCGAGCGTGCGGTAGTGCTCGAGCGACTCCTCGTAGAGGTCGACGAGCGCGGGGTCGAGCGGGTGCTGGACGACGCCCGAGTTGCGCCCGGACGCGCCGGCGGCGATCGCCTCGCGCTCGTAGAGCACGACCTGCGCGCCGCCCTCGGCCAGGAACGCGGCGAGCGCGCAGCCGACGATCCCGCCGCCGACGACGGCGACGTCGGCTCACTCGCCGCTCGCTCGGGCGTGTTGACGCTGCGCAGCACGCTCGAGCGCGGGTCGACGTCGAGCGCGGCGGGCGCGAGGCGCGCGAGCGTGGCGCGCAGCGACGCCTCGTCGGCCAGCGCCTCGCGCAGCACCGGCAGCTGCGCGGGTCGTAGTGGCCCGGGAACGGCTCGTTCGCGACGGCGACGCCGGGCCGTCGTGGTCGGCGAGCGCGCGCAGCAGCTCCGGCGTCACCCACGGCTGGTCGCAGGCGACGGCGACGCCGGGCCGTGCTCGAGCGCGGCGACCAGGCCGACAGCGGATGGACGGCTCGTCGGGCTCGATCCACACCGGCACGTCGAGCGCGGGCAGCTGCGTGTCCGGCTTCGCCACCACGACCGCCGTCCAACCCCGCCGCGCGCGCGGCGGCCAGCGGGCGAGCGATCAGCGGCTCGCCGCGCAGCAGCGCCATCGCCTTCGCGCCGCCCATGCGGCGGCCGCGGCCGCCCGCGAGCACCGCCACGATCACGCGCCGACGGCGTCGGCGCCCAGCAGCTTGCGCAGCTTGACCTGCAGTTGCAGCGGCGAGAACGGCGCCGCGAGGCGCTCGTCGGCGCCCGCCGCGCGCGGGTCGCGCCCGGCGTTCTCGTCGCACCACCAGCAGCACCTTCGAGTCGCGCGTCAGCGGGTCGGCGCGCAGCGCGCTCACGATCTCCGCGCGGTGCCGAGGATCACGAGGTCCGGCTGCGCGTCGCGGGCGGCGTCGAGCGCGCCGTCCGCGGCCTCGTGCAGTCCACCCGCCCGCCCAGGGCCACGCGCGCGATCGCGCGCGTGCTCGCGTCGACGCCCGCCAGCAGCACGCGCGAGCGCCGCGCCGCGGCGGCCGCGTCGCGCATCTCCTCGATCGCCGGCGCGCACGTCGGCCTCGAGACTGCCCGTCTTGCGCGGCGGCGTCGTCTCGGACAGCGGGCCGGCGGCGTCCACGACCGCCCGCGCGGCCGCCATCAGGTCGCTGCACGTCCCGAAGCGCCGGTCCGGCGACTTGTCGAGCGCCTTCGCGATCACGTCGTCGAGGCCCTCGGGCAGGTCCGGGCCGCACGCGCGAGGGCTTCGGCGGCTCCTCGGACAGGTGCGCGTAGATCACGGCCACGTCGGTGTCGCGCGCGTACGGCAGCTCGCCGGTCAGGCAGTGGTAGAGCACGCAGCCGAGCGAGTAGACGTCGGTGCGCGCGGTCACCTCGCGCGCCCTCGATCTGCTCCGGGCGCGACGTAGTGGATCGTCCCCACGACGTCGCCGGCGTGCGTGATCGGCACTGTCGTGCCGGCGACGCGCTTGGTCAGCCCGAAGTCGGTCAGGAACGCGTTGCGGCCCGCGATCAGCACGTTGGCGGGCTTGACGTCGCGGTGGATCAGCCCCTGCGCGTGCGCGGCGTCGAGCGCGCCCGCGACCTGGCGGCAGACGTCGATCGCGCGGTACGGGCGCAGGCGGCCCTCGGCGGTGAGCATCGCCGCGAGGTCCGAGCCCTCGATGTACTGCATCGCCAGGTACAGCGTGCCGTCGACCTCGCCCGCGTCGTAGACGGTGACGATGTTCGGGTGCGCGAGCGCGGCCGCGATCCGCGCCTCGCGCGAGAAGCGCTCGCGGAAGCCGGAGGACTCGGCCAGATCGGGCGCGATCACCTTCAGCGCCGCCTCGCGCTCGAGGTTGCAGGTGATGGGCGCGATAGACCACGCCCATGCCGCCCGCGGCCGATGCGCGACTCGATCCGGTAGCCGGCGATGACCGTGCCGATGCGCCGGTCGTCGGTCGCGTCCGCCATGATGCGGACCAGTATGGACGACGCGACTCACTGCGGGCCTGAGGCTGCTCGTCGCCGGCGGAGACCTCGCGGCCGTCGGGCCGGCGCGCGACCGCCTGGCCGCGCTCGGCGCCGAGGTGACCGCGCTCGCGGGCGACGTCGAGGACGCTCGCGCGCGCCGCCGCCGCCGAGCCGCCGGCGGCCGTGCTCGCCGTCGACGCCACCGAGGCCGCGCTGCGCGACGCGGCTGGATCCGTTCGGCGCTCGAGCCGGGCCGCCGGTGATCGGCCTGCCGCGCGCCGCCGCCGACGGCGCTCGGCCGCGCCGCTCGGCTGCGCGCGCTGATCGAGCAGCGGGCGCTGCGGGCGCGCCAGGCCGAGCTCGAGGCGGCGCTCGCCGCCCAGGCGCTGACGCGCCGCGCGAGACGCCGAGGCGGCCGAGCAGGCAGCTCCTGCAACGACTCTTGCAGGCGGCCGGCTACCGCGACGACAACACGCTACGAGCACACGCAGCGCGTCGGCGACGCTCGCCGCCCGGCTCGCGCGCGGGCTCGGGCTTGCCCGACCGCGCACGTCGCGCTGATCCATCGCGCCGCGCCGCTGCACGACATCGGCAAGATCGCGATCCCGGACTCGATCCTGCTCAAGCCCGGGCGGCTGACCGAGGAGGAGTTCGAGGTCGTCAAGACCCACGCCGTGCTGGGCGCGCGCGTGCTCGCGGGCGGCGGCTTCGGACGCTGCTGCGCACGGCCGAGGCGATCGCCCGCCACCACCACGAGCGCTGGGACGGCGGCGGCTACCCGGAGCGGCCTGGCGGGCGACGCGATCCCCGTCGCGGCGCGGATCGTGCACCTCGCCGACGTCTTCGACGTGCTCGTCCACGAGCGCCCGTACAAGGAGTCGTTGACGCTCGGCGGCCGCGATCGAGGAGATCGCGCGCGGAGCGGGTACCGACTTCGACCCGGAGGTCGTCGCGGTGTTCTCTCGCATAGGTCCCGAATAGCGGCCGACTGCAGGTCTGAGAGACCTGCCGATAACCGGGGCGTGAACCCTCGGATTCGCATAGTTCGCTCTCCTGCTCGGTTTCGCCGCTCCTGGCCGCCTCTCCGACGCGGCGCGTCGGCGGCGAGCGCCTGCCCGGCACCACGGACCTGTGCCGTTCGCGCTCGCCACGGTGGACGCGACCGCGCCGTCGAGCGCGTGGCAGCAGGGCTCGCCGGCGGGCAACGTCGACGTGCCGCTGATCGGCGCCGGGGCGTCGACAGTGGGAGTACAAGGTCGACTGCGGCGGCACCGTGAACGTGATCGGCGCCGGCGGCACCGCGCCGATCACGGGCAACGGCACGCACCGCTCACGCACCGCGCCCATGACGGCGTCGAGCTGGACCGAGTGGGTCGACGACTTCGTGCGCATCGACGCGACGGTCCCGCAACACGACCATCCCGCCGACGACCGCCTGGCAGAAGGGGCCGGTCAACGTCGCCCTGACCGGCACGCGACGCCACCTCGCTCGTGCACATGGAATGGCGCGTCGGCGGCGGCTCCTGGACCACCGGCAACTCGGCGACCGTCACCGGCACGGGCACGCACCAGCTCGAGACGCCGCGGTCGACGAGGCCGGCAACCGCACCGAGCGCAACGACACCGTGAAGGTCGACGACACGCTTCCGGCCGACACGACCGTGACGCCCGTCGGCTGGCAGAACGGGCCGTCAACGTCACCGTCAACGGCAC
This sequence comes from uncultured Solirubrobacteraceae bacterium, assembly GCA_963768375.1. Taxonomy (GTDB): domain Bacteria; phylum Actinomycetota; class Thermoleophilia; order Solirubrobacterales; family Solirubrobacteraceae; genus Solirubrobacter. The sequence goes on along the minus strand of CAVYHO010000008.1, from coordinate 1,556,334 downwards.
CGACGCCAACTCCGGCGTCGACCGCGTCGAGTGGCAGCTCAACGCGCAGCCGATCGGCGCCGGCCCCGCCGGCACCGTGGTCAACATCGGCATCCACGGTCAGCACACCTTCCGCACGCGCGTGATCGACGAGGTCGGCAACGCGAGCGCGTGGACCGACCACCCCGTGTGGGTCGACATCCAGGGCCCGGCCGACACGACCGTGATCCCGACCGGCTGGCTCACCACCCCGTCGACCGTGATCAACATCACCGCCGACGACAACGGCGCGTCGGGCATCAAGCGCATCCAGTGGCGGCTCGACGGCACCACGACCGGCGACGTCCTCGGCACCGACACGACCCCGGTGACCGTCACCGGCGACGGCGTCCACAAGCTCGAGGTGCGGATCACCGACAACCAGGACCGCGTCCTCGACTGGCACACGCACCAGGTCAAGATCGACACCGTCAACCCGGTCGACAACACGACCGTCGCGGCCGGCTGGCTCCCGCTCGACTACTTCGACGTGCTCGTGCGCGGCACCGACGCGCACTCGCAGGTCCAGGGCGTCGAGTGGCGGCTCGACGGCGGCGACATCGAGACCGCCTCCTCGAACAACTACGAGGTCCGCGTCTCCGGCAACGGCGTGCACACCCTCGAGACCCGGATCGTCGACAACGCCGGCCGGCGCAGCGCCTGGAAGGCGCACACCGTCAAGCTCGACGCCGGGCTGCCCGACCAACACCACGCCGACCGCGCCCGCGGGCTGGCGCAACACGCCCTACTCGGTCGTGCTCAACGGCACCGACGGCGGCTCCGACGTCGCGTCGGTCAACTACCGGATCCAGCTCGAGGGCCAGCCGGCGGGTGCCGAGCACGAGGGCACGCGCAACGTCACCCAGGTCAGCCTCACCCAGGACGGCACGCACACGCTGAGCACCCGCGTCCGCGACAACGCCGGCAACTACTCCACGTGGCGCGCCGAGACGGTCCGCATCGACCGCGTGCTCCCGACCGACGGCACGTCCTATCCGTCGGCGCGCCGGTCGGCAACCGCCACATCGTCACCTTCGACCCGCAGGACGACCGCTCCGGCGCCGCGGGCGTCGAGTGGAAGCTCGACGGCGGTGCCGTCCAGACGGCGCCGACGGCCACGATCACCGGCGCGGGTGCCCACACGCTGTCCGTGCGCGTGCAGGACAACGCCGGCAACTGGAGCGCCTGGGCCGACCACACGATCACGGTCGTCAGCTCGGCCTCGACACGACCGCCCCGACCGACACCACCGTCGTCCCGACGACCTGGCGGCTCGGGGCCACCACGTCACCGTCACCGCCGAGGACGACATCGACGGCACCGGCGTCGACTACGTCCAGTGGCGCTACGACGACGTCACGCGACCGGCAGGGCCCGAGCGGCAGCCAGTTCACGATCACCGAGGACGGCGAGCACGAGATCGAGACGCGCGCGTTCGACCACGCCGGCAACGCCACGTCGTGGCGCCGGCAGACGCTGCGGCTCGACACGCACGCCGCCGACCGACACCAGCGCGATCGCCGACGGGCTGGACGAACTCGCGCACGTTCACGTGTCAGCCACCGACGCGACCTCGGGCGTCGCCGACATCGAGTACAAGATCGACAACGCTGCGCCCGTCCAAGTCGCCGGGACCACGACCGTCACGCTCCCGGCCGACGGCGACTACCGCGTCCGCCACCGCGCAATCGACAACGCAGGCCAGATCTCGGCCTGGACGACGCACGAGTTCAAGCGTCGACACGGTCGTGCCCGTCGAACACGAGCGCGGCGCGCGCCGACACGTGGCAGACGAGCGCGCTCTCGCTCGCGCTGACCGGCACCGACGCCGGCTCCGGCGTCGACCACGCCGAGTGGCGCGTCGACGGCGGCGACGCGCAGACGCGGCTCGCCCGCGCTGGTCGCGACCGAGGGCACGCAGACGCTCGAGACGCGGATCGTCGACAAGGCCGGCAACGCCTCGGCCTGGCGCTCGGAGACCGATCAGGGTCGACACGACCAAGCCGGTCAACACGACCGCGGCCGTGACCGCGCCCTGGCGCAAGACGAACTTCACGACGACGGTCACCGGCACCGACGCGACCCCCGGCTCGGGCGTGCTGCGGATCGAGTACAAGCTCGACAACGGCGCCGATCACGACCTCGCCGGCGGTCTCGATCACCGCCGACGGGCTCGCACAAGCTCGAGACGCGCGTGGTCGACACCGCCGGCAACGAGTCCGACTGGCGCGATCGACACGATCGGCATCGACAAGACCGCCCCGACGCTGTCCGTCAACTGCGGCGGCGACGCCTGGCGCGCGGCGCCGGCCGTCTGCTCGGTCACCGCCAACGGCGGCGACTCCGGCCTGCCGACGCTGACCGCCTCGCAACGGCGGCGCGTCCGACACCGTCTCCGGCGGCAGCTACACCGTGGACGCCGACGGCGCCTCGACCGTGCATCTTCCGCGCCGTCGACGGCGCCGGCAACGAGACGCTGGCCAGCGCCGACGTCAAGATCGACCGCACGGCCCCGACGGCCGCCGTCACCTGCACGCCGGGCGCCGGCACGACGTACGTCTGCAAGGGCGACGGTGCCGACGATCTGTCCGGCGTGACCGGCATGAGCTGGTCGGTCGACGGCTCGGCCGCGACGCCGATGAGCAGCGGCGGCACCTTCACCGTCACCAAGGGCACGGTCGTCGTGACCGCGATCGACGCCGCCGGCAACGCCGGCGCGTCCGCGCCGGTCACGCTCGCCGACCGCACTCCGCCGGTCGAAGCCGCCGACCCACGACGAGACCGACACGGTCACGCCGCGCACGACCAGCGAGGCCGTCCTGCTCAAGCGCGGCGGCGACGCGTCCGCGCGCCTGCTCGGCCAGCTGGCGATCTCGGCGACGCCGACCCGGACGACCGTCGACCTGCGCCCGCTCGCGCTCGGCAAGGGCACGTTCCAGTTCGTGCTCAAGGTCACCACCGGCAAGAAGTCCAAGACGTACACCAAGACCGTCAGACCAAGAAGGGCTACTCGACGCGGATCAGCGTCAAGGCCGCCGCGGCCGCCCACGCCAAGGTCACGCTGACCATCAAGCGCAAGTCCGGCAAGCGCTGGGTCACGTACGCCAGCGGCGGCGCCGAGCTCGAGTAGCACCCGGGTTGACGTTCCCCGCTCGCTTGCGACAATCGGCGCAAGCGAAGCAAGGGAGCGTCCATGTCCGCTGAGGCCAGGGTCCTCGTCGTCGCCAACAAGACCGCCGCGACGCCCGCGCTGCTCGAGGCCGTGCGCGAGCGTGCGGCCCGGGGCCCGGCGCGGTTCACGCTCCTGGTGCCCAACGCCGCGCACGGCCTGCACAAGCTCGTCGACCCCGAGGATCAGTCGCAGAACGAGGCCGAGCAGACGCTCGAGCTCGCGCTGCCGCTGCTCGAGAGTCCGCCGCCGGCTCGCCCGTCGACGGCATGATCGGCGTCCCCGAGCCGCTGGCCGCGATCCAGGACGCGATCAACATCCACGGCTTCGACGAGCTGATCATCTCGACGCTGCCCGCAGCGGGTCTCGAAGTGGCTCAAGCTCGACCTGCCGTCCAAGGCCGCCGGCCTCGGCCTGCCGGTCACGACCGTGATCGCCTCCGAGCCGCGAGCAGCACGCCACGGCGTAGTAAGGGCTAGCCCTTATGTTGGGGTGAGTGTACCCCATCTGGATCTGGATGCAGGTGATCATCGTCATCTGCGTGATCGCCAGCCTCATCATCGCGATCATCAAGCTGTACTGAACCGGCGAGCCGGCGCGGCGCGGCGACATATGATCGCGCCATGTTCCGCTCGATCGTCGTGGGCACGGACGGGTCAGACACGGCCGCGCAAGGCCGTCGACGAGGCGATCGACCTCGCCAAGTCCGTCGGCGCCGAGCCTGCACCTCGTCTCGGCCTACGAGCCCGTGCCGAAGTCCCGCCTGCGCGAGGAGGCGCGGCAGACGCCCGCGGACCTGCAGTGGATGGTCAACCCGCGCGAGGACGTCGACGCGACGCTCAGCGACGCCGCCGACGTCGTGCGCGAGGCGGGCGTGCGAGGTCGAGACCTTCGCCCGCGAGGGCGACCCGGCGGACGCGATCCTCGACGTCGCCGAGGAGCGCGACGCCGACCTGATCGTGGTCGGCAACAAGGGCATGACCGGCGCGCGGCGGTTCCTGCTCGGCTCGGTCCCGAACAAGGTCTCGCATCACGCGCCCTGCTCGGTCCTGATCATCCGGACTACGTAACCGGGATCGCGGGTCGGTCGCGCGGGCGGCGTCCAGCAGGCCCCAGCCGTAGTGCGGGTCCTTGCCCGGGCGGGCCGAGGTCGCGCGCGGTCCGCTGGAGGCGGCGCTCGATCGCGTCCGGAGTCGGGTTCGGGCCGAGCAGGCCGGAGGCGACCACCAGCGCGGCCGTGGCGGAGACGTGCGGCGCCGCCATCGAGGTGCCGATGTAGCCGTTCGGGATGCCGAACCGCGCGGACCGAGCCGCTGAACGTCATCTGGTAGATGTCGCAGCCCCGGCGCGTCCAGCGGGCGGCAGCCCGGATCGCCCTCGAGCGCGGCGTCGACGCCGCCGCCCGGCGCCACGATGTCCAGGTCCATGCCCTCGTTGGAGTAGTCGGCCTGGCAGCCGTGCTGGGTGGTGGCGCCGACCGAGAACACGCTGGTCGAGCGCGCCGGGTACGCGACGGCGGCGGCGGCCGCGTTGCCCGGATGCGCCGACCACGAGCACGCCCTTGCGGCGGGCGTAGCGGAGCGCGTCGAGGATGTTCGGGATCTGGTCGCGCGTGATGTCCGACGGGAACTCGAACGACAGGTTGATGATCTGCGCGCCGTGGTCCGCGGCCCAGCGGATGCCGCGCGCGATCCGCGCCGAGTCACCCTCGCCGGCGCGGTCGAGCACCTTGATCGGCATCAGCCTCGACGCCGTACGCGAGCCCGGTGAGCCCGATCGCCGTTGCCGGTGCCCTCGGCGATCGTGCTCGCGACGTGGGTGCCGTGCCCGTTGTCGTCGTTCGGATACGGGTCCTCGCCCACGAAGTCCCAGCCGCGGACGAACCGGTGAGGCGCGAAGTCCGGCGACCGGCGGAAGCGATCGCGGTCCGAGTACGCGACCCCGGTGTCCAGCACCGCGACGGTGACGCCCTTGCCGCCCGGGCGCCCGACCGCCTGCAGATGCGACCACGCCTGCGGCGCGTTGATCGCCGGTCTCGGCCAGGAAGTTCCACTGCATCTGCTGCCAGCCGGCCGGCACGCCCGCGGTGCCCGGATCGCGCCGGCTCCCAGGCCGAGAGGTGGGCGACGTAGTTGGCGGTTGCGCTCAGCACGCCCGGGCGCGTGCGCCACTGCACGGCGCTGCGGCACGCCACATCTGGCCCGGCGCGACCTTGCACCACCTTCGTCCGCGGCAGCGCGCCGGCGGCGCGCCGCGTAGCGCACCACCACCTCGCCGGCGCGGTAGCGCGGCGCGGCACTCGGCCGCACCGCGGGTACGAGCGCGGGCGCGAGCAGGATGGCGGTGAGCAGGAGGGCGCGGAGCGGCATGCGGGGCAGCGGGCGGGCGGTTGAGTCGGCGATGGCCCGTCCCGGTTCGTACAACATGATCGGCATCTCGGAGTTGCTGAACAACCCCAGGGTGCAACGATTCTGTGCCAATTCTTCAACTAGATGAGCACGAGGGGCCGATGCGGCTCGCGATCGCCGAGGCCGAGCGCGCGCTCGAGCACGACGACGTGCCCGTCGGGGCGGTCATCCTCGGCCCCGACGGCGAGGTCCTCGGCGCGGGCCACAACGAGCGCGAGCTCCTCCAGGACCCGAGCGCCCACGCCGAGATGCTCGCGATCCGCCAGGCGGCCGAGGCGATCGGCCACTGGCGCCTGCTCGACACGACGCTCTACGTGACGCTCGAGCCGTGCGCGATGTGCGCGGGCGCGATCGTCCTCGCCCGCATCCCGCTCGTCGTCTACGGCACCGCCGACCCGAAGGCGGGCGCCGCCGGCTCGGTCCTCGACGTGCTCGCCGAGCCGCGCCTGAACCACCGCCCGGCGGTCACCGGCGGCGTCCTGCAGCCCGACTGCGCCGCGCTGCTGCGTCGACTTCTTCGCCGCGCGCCGGCGCTGAATCGCTACCCTCCCGAGTCGCGTACCCGGAGGGGTGCGAGAGTGGTTGAATCGGGCGGTCTCGAAAACCGTTGTGTGGGTAACCCCTGCACCGAGGGTTCGAATCCCTCCCCCTCCGCCCTCCGCTACAAGCCGCATACCGCCTGGGCGTGATCGGGTTGTCCCCGGGGGCGCTCTGCGCACACGCTGGCTCGCGTCAGACGGTACGGTGCGCCGATGACGGTGATTGATGAGCTTCCGCGCCGTCGGCGGGTGGCTCGGTTGAGCTTTCTCGCGGTTACGGGACTCGGGCTCACATTGATGCTGCTGGCGGCGGCGGCATGGATCGCGTTGCGTGAAGATCGCGGGGACATCGTCGGCCGGCTTCCGCTCGGTGCCGACGACAACGTTCCGTCCGTCTCGCTGATCCTGGCGGCCGGAGCGGCCGCGGCCAGTGTCTTCATGGCTCTGGCTGCTTTGCACGCGGCGGCGGCGATGCGGGTTCTCGCTCGGGACAGGCGGATTCCCGGTGGCGTCGTCGCCGGAGATGCGACGGTTACGCCGCCTGGTGCTGACTCCGTTGGGTCCTTCGACGATCCGGCTCGTCAACGAGCCTGAGCTCCCCGCCAGCAAGCTGCCGGACCCGCAGGCGGCAGATGCTCTCGCGATGCCGTTGCGGCTGACCGTGCTGGTCCCGGCCTACAACGAGAGCCTGACCATCGGAGCGACTTTGGAGTCGTTATGGGGGCAGGCGCGACGTCCGGAGAAGGTGGTGGTCGTGGCCGACAACTGCACCGACGACACCGCCGCTCGTCGCGCGGCGTAGGCGGGGCGGAGGTCTTCACGACCTTCGGCAACGTGACAAGAAGGCGGGAGCGCTCAACCAGGCCCTGGCCGAGATGTTCACACACATGGACGGCCGCGACGTCGTGATGATCATGGACGCCGACTCGGTCATCGTGCCCGGAGTTTCTCCAGACGGCGATGGCACGTCTTGAGGCCGATCCTGACCTGATCGCGGTCGGCGGCGTCTTCTTCGGTGAGAGGGCTCCGGACTGGTCGGCCAGCTGCAGCGCAACGAGTACACGCGCTACCAGCGCTACATCTCCCGTCGCCGGGGCAAGGTGTTCGTGCTCACGGGCACGGCGTCGGTGTTCCGCGCGTATGCCCTGAAGGCGGTCGCCGACTCCCGCGGCGAATCCTTCCCGGCGATCCGGTCGGGTCTACGACACGTTGGCGATGACCGAGGATAACGAGATGACGCTGGCGTTGAAGACGCTGGGGGCGAAGATGATCTCGCCGATGCAGTGCCACGTCGTGACCGAACTGATGCCGACGTGGCGGGCGCTCTGGCGGCAGCGGATGCGTTGGCAGCGCGGCGCGCTTGAGAACATCGGGGCGTATGGGCTGACCCGCGCGACGCTGATCTATTGGCTCCAGCAAATCGGCATCGGCTACGGGACGATCGCGCTCAACGCGTACCTGTTCCTCATGCTCGTGACAGTGCTTGCGGCCGAGGAATTCCAGCTCCTCTGGTGTTCTGGGTCGTGATCGGCATGATCTTTGTCGTCGTGCGCGTCGTCACGGTGTGGGCCGCGGGCTGGCGTGGGCGAGCGCTCGCCGGCCGCTCGTGATCGAGCTCGGCTATGACCTCGTGCTGCAGGCCGTCTACGTCAAGTCCCTGATCGACATCGCCACCGGGCGCGCGTCCGGCTGGAACTACGTCCCCCGGGAGACGGTTCCCCGACAGGCGGTCCCCCGATGAAGGCGTACTTCGGCGGGATTCTCCTTCCCGGTGGATGTGCTGGGATCGGACTGGTTTCAGGCGCTGGCTGCCTTCGTCGCCATCAACACGCTCGTCTATGCCGGTCTGAGCCTCGCCAAGCTGATCCCGCGGCGCCGCGAGTGAGCGTTACGATCCGCGCCCGGAGTGGACGGACGTTCGGCCGGAGGGCGCAGGCGCTCGCCTGCGGCCGTCGCGGGCCGATGCGGATCAAATGCCCCCGGACGCACGGAAGCTTCTGGTCATTTCGGCGATCGTTCTCGCCCTCGTCGCCATATCGAGGGCAGATCGTCGACCGCCAAGTCCGCGATCGCGAGCGGCCGGGAGGGCGCTTCGACGGCGCGTGGGACGACCGTGCGCGGGCAGACGCTTTTTGGCCTGAACGTCCCGTCCTTCAGGCGCTCGACGAGAGCGAGTCCGCGCTGCGAGCGCGGCCGGCGATCATCGGGACGTTCGCCGACTGGGAGCACGCACCCGACTTCCCACTCGCACTCGCCAAGGCGATCAACGATCGCGGGGCGGTTCCGCTGATCGCGTGGGAGCCGTGGGACTGGGACGGCGACACTGAACAACCCAGCGTACGCCCTTCGCCGCATCGTCGCCGGCGACCACGACGCGCTGTTCGACCGCTGGGCCAGGGCAGATCGCCAGGTACCGACGGCCCGTGATGCCTGCGCTTCGCGCCCGAGATGAACGGCGACTGGCGGCCATGGTCGACCGGCGTCAACGGCAACCATGCCCACGAATACGTCGCCACCTGGCGGCACGTCCGCGAGCGCTTCGCGCGCGCCGGAGCCGCGAACGCCATCTGGGTCTGGAACCCGATCATCGCCTATGACGGCTCGACCCCACTAAGCGAGCTCTTCCCCGGGGCGGACGAGGTTGACTGGCTGGCGGTTGACGGCTTCAACTGGGGCTCCATCCGCCAGCTGGGGCTGGCAATCCTACGCCGACATCTTCGCGCCGACGGTGAAGGCTCTCCACCAGCTCGCGCCGCGCCGACCGCTCATGATCGCCGAGACCGGCAGCGCACCGGGCCGGCGCAAGGGGAGCTGGGTGACCGACACCTTGACCTCGGCACGCGCCGACGGCGTGGACGCCGTGGTCTGGTTCGAGTACTCCAAAGAAACTGACTGGCGCCTGTCCGAGAGCCCGGCGGTCGCGAAGGCAGCCCGCGCCGTCGTGAGACATCGGACGTGGCGCCAAGGCGGCGACCTAGCGACTGTAGAGCGAGCCGTCAGTCCTCGGCGATAGCTCGGACGCGACGTCCGTCGCCCTTCCGTCACGCCGACCGCGAGCGCCTCCGGCGAGTGCGGCGCGAGCGTGTTCTGGCGCGCCGCGGGGCCCGCCGCACGAGCCGACCACGACGGGCCCGAGCGCGTGCGGCCGGGCCCGCCGTGGCGACTCGACGGCGTCAGTCGTCGGTGCCGGTGTCGGTGTCACCGGTGTCGCCGGTGTCGCCGGTGTCGCCGGTGTCGTCTTCGGTCTCGGTGGTTTCGTTCGTCTCGGTGCTGTCGATCGCGTGGAAGAAGGTCTCCCCTACGCAACCGATCAGGGTGAGCAGCAGCGAGCCGCCCATGGCGGACTGCTGGGCGCCCGGCGATTGCGTGGTCGACGCGCCGGCGGGGTCGCGTGTCTGCGCGGCGTTGGCCTTTGGCGCGGCGTTGGACGCGGTCGCGCTCGGCGACTTGCTCGCGGCCTGCGCGCCGGTCGCCGGGACGAGCGCGGCCGTGGCGACGGCCGCGAGCATCGTGATGATGCGCTTGTTGCGCATGATGGTGCCTCCTGGATGAGGATGGGGGATATGTCGGTAGCTATGACCCAGCGCTCGGTGCGGAGGTTGGCCGGTAGCCGTACGCCTCTGGAATTCCCTTGGAAGTTTCCGATCTGGCCCGACGCGTACGTGAGGCTCTGCCCGGCGGATCCGCCGATGGCCTGGCGAACCGTTCGAAGCTGGCTCGCGATCGCGTGGGCAGCCTGGGACCAATTGCGCGAAGGCGCCGGCCGGCGTCCACGTCGCTGGGCGAGTCGCCGACGAGAACCGCCTCGCCGGGGCTCGCGCCGAGCGTGTTGAGGGCCGGGACGTCTCGCACGTTCAGAAGCGCGTGTTCCTCGCGGAATGCACCGCGGCCGGTAGCGCGAGCGGGTGACGCCTGCAGTTCTTTCCCCTCCGCTAGACCGCCGCGATCGTGAGCGCGGCCAGCCGGGTCTCGACGGCGCGTCGCACTGAGTCGACGGCCTCGGACTGACCGGGTCGACGCGGCGCGGCGCACGGACTCGAGCGCCTCGGGGCGGCCGCTGGCGACGAACTGCATGTTGCCCAGGACCATGAACGCGTTGAGCTCGAACGCGATCTGCGCCGGGTCGGGGGCGGGGTCGAGCTCGCCGGCCGCCTGCCCGGCCGCGACCTCCGCTGCGAGCAGCTCCAGCCAGCGCCCAGCGAAGGCCATCGCGCCGTCGCGCACCGGGCCGGGGCGGGTGTTGAGCTCGCTCACGGCGGAGACGAAGAAGCATCCGCCGGGGAAGACGCCCTCCTCGACGTGGTCGAGGAACCGCTCGACGTAGGCCCGCAGCCGCGGCACGCCGGCCGGCGCCTCGCCGGCGGGATCGATCACCAGCTCTTCGTAGATCGCGCGGGCGGCATCGATCGTGGCCAGCTGGAGCTCCTCCTTGGAGCCGAAGTGCGCGAAGAGCCCGCTCTTACTGATGCCGGCGGCGTCGGCCAACCGCGCGAGCGACAGGCCGTCGAGCCCCTCCACGGTCGCCAGGCGGGCCGCCTCGCGAAGGATCGCCGCGCGGCTGCGCTCTCCGTCTGATCGGCGCCGGCGCTCAGCCATCAGGTTGACAAGTTAGCACGACCGGTCGTAGTATCTCGCGACTTAGAACGACCGATCGTGCCAACTATCGCGGAGAGCTGACCATGACGCACACGACTGACATCGGACCGATCGGACGGCTGGGTCGCTGGACGGCGAACCACTTCGCGGTCGTGATCGCGGCGTGGGTCGTGGTCGCGGTCGGCCTCGGCGTCTTCGCGCCGCGGGCCGAGCAGGCGTTGTCAGGGGCAGGTTGGGAGGCGACGGGCTCCGAGTCCGTTCAGGCGCGCCAGCTGATCGACAAGCACTTCGGCGGGCTCGGGGCGTACGGCCTGACGGTCGTCGTCCACGCGCCGGGCAAGACCGTCTCCGACCCGCGTTCCGTGAGGCGTTGCAAGCGGTCGAGGCCAGATTGAAGCGCGATCCGGCGGTGCGCACCGTCGCGCCGGTCTCGATCTCGCCGGATCGCCGCACCGCGGTGATCCAGGCGGGCGCGGCCCGTGACGCGAACGACATGGTGCGCGCGGCCGGCGAGCTGAAGGGCCCGCTCGCGCAGCTCGGCTCCGCCGGCGTCCACGTCGACCTCACCGGCGCGCCCGGCATGTGGTCCGACTTCAACGAGGCCAACAAGTCGGCGATGATGAAGTCCGAGCTGATCTCGTGGCCGGTCACGCTCGCGATCCTCCTGCTCGCGTTCGGCTCGCTGGTCGCCGCCGGACTGCCGCTGATGCTGACGATCGTCGGGTTGGTCGCCGCGGCCGGCTCGCTCTGGCTCGGCACCCGGGTCGCCGACATCTCGATCTGGTCGATGAACTTCGCGCTGATGTTCGCGCTGGCGCTGGGCGTCGACTACGCGCTCTTCATCGCCTACCGCTTCCGCGGCGCCCTGTTCGGCTCGCGGCTGACACCCGAGGAGGCGGTGGCGGTGACGATGGACACCGCCGGCAAGGCGGTGCTCTTCTCCGGCCTTACGGTGCTGGTCTCGTTGAGCGCGGTGATGCTCGTGCCGAGCCCCGCGTTCCGATCGACCAGCCTCGGCATCATGCTGTCGGTCGTCTTCGTCCTGGCGGCGGCGCTGACGCTGATGCCGGCGGTGCTGGCGAAGCTCGGACCGCGCGTGAACCGGTTCGCGCTCCCGTGGGTCCACGCCGGCGACCACCACTCGCCACGCTCCGCGGCCTGGGGCGAGCGTCTGTGGCGCCGGCCGCTCCCCTATGGCGTGGCGGCGCTCGTGCTGCTGGTGGTGCTCGCGCTGCCGGTGCTCGCGCTGAAGACCGAGATGCCGTCGATCACGGTCGTTCCGCCGGGCGACCACTCCCGACAAGGCTCCAATGCCTACGAGAAGGCGTTCGGCCCGGCTCCACTGCAGATCGTCACATCGAGCGCTCACGCGCGGGCTGCGGCCGCGGTGGCAGAGCGGGATCCGGGCATCGCGCGCGTGCTGCCGCCGCAGCCAGGCGAAGGCGGCATGGCGCTCGTGCGGGCGATCCCGACGACGGATCCCGGCGCGACGATCGACCGTCTGCGCGCGACGCTGCCGAGGACGGCGCTCGTCGGTGGCGCGGCGGCCGAGAATCACGACCTCGAGGCGGCGCTGTCGGACAAGACGCCGCTGGTGATCGGCGTCGTGCTCGGCCTCAGCTTCCTGCTGTTGCTGATCGCCATACAGGCGCCGCTGATCGCCGCGCTCGGCGTCCTGACGAACCTCCTGGCAACCGGGGCCGCGTTCGGCGTCGCGAAGTGGATCTTCCAGGACGGCATCGGGCACTCGCTGCTCGGATTCGAGCCCCAGGGGTTCCTGGACGCGTGGGGGCCCGTGTTCTTCTTCGCGATGATCTTCGCGATCTCGATGGACTACACCGTGTTCCTGCTCGCGTCTGCGAAGGAGCACTGGGACCGCACGGGCGACGCCAAGGCGGCGATGGTCGGCGGACTGGCCCAGTCGGGGCGCGTGATCTTCGCGGCCGGAGCGGTGATGGTCGCGGTGTTCTTCACGTTCGCGCTGAGTGGCCCGCTGCCGCCGAAGGAGATGGGCGTCATACTCGGAATCGCCGTGCTGCTCGACGCCACGCTCGTCCGGCTAGTGCTCGTCCCGGTGCTGCTCCGCCTCCTCGGCAAATGGGCGTGGTACGCGCCCAAGCCGCTCGTCCGGCTGCTGCCCAACGTCCGCTTCGGCCACGCATGAGACGCTTGGCGCTCGTCGCCGCGGCGCTGCTCGCCGGCTGTGGCGGGGAGGCGAGCGCCGCCGAATGGGAGGCGCTCAAGCCCGCGATCCTCGAGCGCACCGAGGTCGCCGCCGCCCGGATCGGCACCACCATCTACGTCGTGGGCGGGTTTCTGCCCGACCGGAGCACCACCGCCGCCGTCGAGCGCTACGACCTGCGTGCAGATCGCTGGGCGCGCGTCCGCTCGCTGCCGGCGGCCGTCAACCACGCGGCGGCGGCCGTCCACGACGGTCGGCTGTACGTGGTTGGCGGCTACGCCGACGGCAACCGCCCGACGAAGGGCCTGTTCCGCTACGACCCGCGCCGCGACCGCTGGACGCGGCTGCGCTCGATGCCGACCGCGCGTGCCGCGCTCACCGCCGGCGTGATCGGCGGCCGGCTGTACGCGGCCGGGGGAGCGGCGAACGGCAGAGCCCTGCGGACGCTCGAGATCTACGACTTCCGCTCCGGCCGCTGGAGCCAGGGCCCGCCGATGCGGGTCGCGCGCGAGCACCTCGGCGGCGCCGTCTCCGGGAACGCGTTCTTCGTGCTCGCCGGCCGCGCCGCGGGCGCCGGCAACATGACCGTGGTCGAGCGCTTCGTGCCCTCGAGAAACCGCTGGGAGCGGCTGCCGGACATGACGAAGTCCCGCGGCGGGACCGCGGCCGCCGCGCTGAGCGACGGCCGGATCGTGATCGCCGGCGGGGAGGAGGCGGCGGGCACGATCCGCGAGGTCGAGCTCTACGACCCGCGCCGGCGCACCTGGACCCGCCTGCCCGACATGCCGACGCCCCGCCACGGCCTCGGCGTCGTGGCCAACGGTCGCGACGTCTACACGATCGAGGGCGGCCCGCAGCCGGCCTTCCACTTCTCGCGCGTTATCGAGCGCCTGCGAGTCCCCTGACGAGGCAGTCGGTCAGCGCCCGCGCCTGGCTGCCGTCGGCGTCGAGGTCGGGATCGAACACCGTCACCTGCACGCCGACAGCACCCGCGACCAGTTCGCGCAGCACCGACGCCAACTCGTCGAAGGACAGCCCGTCCGGCGCGGGCGAGTCGACTGCGGGCAGGAGCGCGCTGTCGATCACGTCGGCATCGACGTGCAGCCAGTACGCCACCGCCGGGCGCCGCACGCCGCCCGCCCGCAGGGCGTCGAGATCGAGCACGGTGATGGCGGTCGTCGCGATCGCCTCGCGTTCGCCCGGGTCGCGCTCGCGCTCGCCCATCGCGACGACGTCGGCCTCGGCCACGTAGGGACCAAGCCTGTCGAGATCGGCCAACTCCGGTTCGGCGTGGCCGGTGACCACCGCCAGATCCTCACCGGCCACCGCCCCGACCACCGGCGCCCAGCCGAGGTGGCGGAAGTCGAGGTGACCGTCGACGAATGCGAGCCCGAACCGCTCGCGGCGCCGCAGCGCGAGCATCGCTCCGAGCAGGATGCTGCAGTCGCCGCCGAGCACGAGCGGTCGCTCGCCCGCATCGATCAGCGCGCCGATCCGCTCCGCCAGCGCCCGCGAGTAGGCCGGGATCGCCGCCCGGTTCTCCGGCACCGAGTCCGCATACGGCGGCGCCTCCACGCGACCGGCGTCACGCGCATCGAGCGCCTCGACCAGCCCGCACGCGCGCAGCGCGTCCGCCAGTCGCCGCACGCCCGGCTCAACGCCCGGTGCCGGCGGTCGCAGCCCGAGGTTGGAGGGCGCGTCGAGGACCGTGAAGCGGCTCACGCCGCCAGGTCCGGTCCTGCGTCGCCGCGCGGCCGGTGAATGACGATCACCGGGATCTCGGCGTCGTGCATCACCCGATTGGACACACTTCCGAGCAGCGCCGCGGTCATCCGGCCGCGCCCGCGGGAGCCCATGACGAGCACGTCGTGATCGCCCTCGTCGGCGGCGCGCAGCAGCTCGCGCGCGGGGTCGCCGTCGAGCAGGCGCGTGGTGACCGACATGTCGTCGGGCACGCGATCCGCGGCGCGGCGCAGTGCGGCCTCCAGCTCCGTCTGCTCGGATTCGTGCAGTCCCCGCATCCCGCCCGGCGCCTGCCAGGCGAGCAGCGGCGGCGGCGCGACGACCGCCACGAGCGCCAATCGCGCGCGATACACCTGCGCCATCGCGATCGCGTGGTCGAGCGCCAACTCGGCCTCCTGGGACCCGTCGAAGGCGACCAGGACGTGGCGGTAGCGCGGCACGGCTGCATCCTCGCACCAGCTACGCTCGCCGTGCCATGGACGATGTAACCCTCGCCCGCTTCGCCGAGCTCGCGGTCGACTTCGGCGCCAACCTTCAGCCCGGCCAGATCGTCTCGCTGGGCGGCGCCCCAGGCAAGGAGCGGCTCGTGCGGGCGATCGCGGAACGCGCTTACGAGCGCGGCGCGAAGTTCGTCGATGTCGCGTGGTTCGATCCGTGGGTCAAGCGCGCGCGGATGGCGCACGCGCCCGACGACACGCTCGAATACGTCCCGCCGTGGTACGGCGAGCGGATGCTCGCGCTCGGCCGCGAGCGCGGGGCGGCGATCACACTGTCGGGCCCGGTCGCGCCCGGCCTGCTGGATGATCTCGACCCGGTGCGGGCGGGCCGCGACCGGCTGCCGGCGATCCGCGAGTCCGGCGAGGTCGTCAGCCGCCGCGAGCTCAACTGGACGATCCTGCCCGGCCCGACACCGGCGTGGGCCACGCTCGTCCATCCCGACCTCGACGACGGACGCCGCGCTGGCCAAGCTCGAGGAGCAGTTGCTGCACGTCCTGCGCCTGGACGAGCGACGACCCCGTCGCAGCCTGGCGCGAACGCGCCGACACGCTGGTCGCGGTGGCCGAACGCCTGACCGACCGCGGCTTCGACGCGCTCCACTACGACGGGCCCGGACACCGACCTGACCGTCGGGCTGCTCGAAGGAACGCAATGGCAGGCCGCGCGCTTCGAGACCGCCGAGGGCATCCCGCACATGCCGAACCTCCCCACCGAGGAGGTCTTCACGTCGCCGGACCCGATGCGGGTCGACGGTCACGTCGCGTCATCGAAGCCGCTCGTGCTGATCGACGGGACTGTCGTGCGCGACATGGCCGTGCGCTTCGAGGGCGGTCGCGCGGTCGAGCTCGACGGCGTCGACGGCGCAGGAGACGATGCGGACGATCATCGCCCGCGACGAGGGCGCCGCGCGGCTCGGCGAGGTCGCGCTGGTCGACGACGAGGGCCGGATCGGCGCGCTGAACACCGTCTTCTACGACACGCTGCTCGACGAGAACGCCGCCTCGCACCTCGCGCTCGGCCGCGCGTTCCCGTTCCTGGCCGCGGACGAGGAATCGGCGGCGCGGATGAACGAGTCCGACATCCACATCGACTTCATGATCGGCCGCCCCGAGCTGACCGTCACCGGCATCACCGCCGACGGCGAGCGCGTCCCCGTGCTCGTCGACGGCAAATGGCAGGTATGAGGAGGGGGCCCCGCCCAACGGACCATTCCGTGTGGTGCGATGGCCCGTTGGGCACCCCCTAGTCCTCGCCCGCCGCATAGCTGACGATCGAGCGGTCGATCAGCCACTCCACCGGCGCACGGTCGTCGGTGTAGACCGTGTCGCCGATGATCGCCGGGCGGATGCCGGCGGCGTTCGCGTCGAACAGCTCGCGTAGCTCGTCCGGCACGCCCGCCGCCGCGACGCGCGCGCCGTCCGGCACGCTGTCGCCGGCCACGAGCAACGTGCTGATCTCCGTGATGTCCCACGCGCGCACGTGCGGGAACGCGGAGCGCACGCCGGCGGCCAGCACCTTCTCGAGCTCACGCGAGCCCTCTGGGTGGCCCGCGTTGACGATCACGACACCGCCGGGGTTCAGTCGCTCGCGCACGAGCTCGAAGAACTCCTGAGTCGTCAGGTAGAACGGGATGTACGGCTGCCGGTAGGCGTCAACGAAGATCGCGTCGTACGTGCGGTCGGTGCGGCGCAGGAACGGCCGCGCGTCCTCGTGGATCAGCCGCAGGCCCGGACGGTCGCGCAACTCGAACCACTCGCGCCCCATCTCGGTCAGCTCCGGATCGATCTCGACGCCGTCGATCGCCGTCCGCGGGAAGTAGCGCTCGTACGCGCGCACGGTCGTCCCGGCGCCGTTGCCGAGCAGCGCGATCGACCGCGGCTCGCGGCCGAGCACCGCGAACGGCAGCGAGAGGTACCCGTCCCAGACGTTGCCGGTGAGCACGGTGTCGGGGCGATAGACGGAGTGAAAGGCCTGGCCCTCGTTGAGTTCGAGCCGGCGCTCGCCGTCGGGCAGTTCGATCACCCGCGCGTACTGGTACTCGGTTTCGCGCTCGCCGAGGATCTTGGCGTCGGCGACGTCCTTGGTCACGCCCGGCGGGAGCGCCAGCATCGCCGCGATGATCGCCGGCGCCAGCCAGTAGCGCGGCGGCAGCGCGCTGGCGGCGGCGAGCGCCAGCAGCAGCGCGAAGACGATGAACGTGCGCTGGGTGCCGAGCAGCGGGATCAGCAGCAGCGCGGCCGCGAACGTGCCGATCAGCGAGCCGACGGTCGACAGCGCGTACAGACGGCCCGCCGTCCGGCCGGAGTCCTCGACGGACGCGACCCGCAGCCGGATCGCCCACGGGGCGACCGCGCCGAGCACTAGCACCGGCACGGCGACCAGCGCCAGCACGCCGATCAGCGAGCCGACCGCGGCGCCGACCTGGATCTCGTCGAACGCCTCGACCGAGACCTCCAGGAACGGCTGCGCCACGAGCGGGACGACCGCCACCATCGCCGCGCCCACCAGCACCCACCGGCACAGCGCCTGGATCGTCGGGCGCTTGTCGGCGATCGACCCGCCGACCCAGTAGCCGATCGACAGCGCGACCAGCACGGTCGCGATCGTGTTCGCCCACACGATCGTGGACGCGCCGAAGAACGGCGCGAGCAGGCGCGCCGCCGCGATCTCCGCGCCGAGCGTCGAGACGCCGACGCAGAAGACAACCAGGTAGAGGCGGTTCGCCATGAAGTGCTGCTGAGAAGATAGTGGCGATGACGCCCTCCGAACGCGATGCGATCGCGCGCGCCAAGGAACGGCTCGACCGGCTCGACTTCTATCCGCGGCCGGTCAACATCCGCCGCGTCCGCATCCTCCACACGCCGTGGCTGTTCCGGATTCCCGGCTTCCGGCGCTTCACGGGCTACGAGTTCGGGCCGCTGATCCTGATCAAGCGCCCGCTGGAGCAGACGTCAGACGACCTGATCGTGCACGAGCTCTGCCACGTCTGGCAGTCCCAGCACCGGCACATCCGGATGTGGGTCAGCTACCTCTATCAGGGCTACCGCAACAACCCGCACGAGGTCGAAGCCCGAGCTGCCGCGAGGCTAACGCGCTCCCGATCCGATCCATCGGCGGTGGGTGCGTCCCGAACACCGCCGTGACCCAGCCGGGCGGTTCGGGGTCCGAGACGTTGCGGATCACGAGCCGGCGCTGGAGCGCGATCAGCGCGTCGGGTTCGTTCGTGGTGCGCAGCGCGTAGGTGTCGGCGCGCGCCTCGACCTTCCGTGAGAGCGGGTTGGATATCCAGCTGATCCCGGTGGTTACCAGCAGGATCGAGAGCGCCAGCGCGGGCAGCACGATGGGGCGGCTCCCGGGCGTCAGCCGGCGCGTGATCAACGCCACGGCAAGCATCCCGAACGGCGCCACGATCGCGACGTAGAGCAGCCCACGGGGCACGTCCCGGTAGTGCTGGTGGCCGAGCTCGTGGGCGACGATGTTCAGCTGCTCCGCTCGGGTGAAGTCCTTCAGCAGGTTGTCGTAGAGCACGATCCGCTTTGTGTGGCCGAGCCCCGCGACGTACGCGTTCACGCCGGTCGTCCGGCGGCTGGCGTCCATCACCTGGACCTCGGACGCGTCGACGCCGGCCTCGCGCGCGAGCTGAAGGACCTGGGAGCGCAGCGGCTCTTGCCGCAGCGTCTCGAAGCGATTGAACAGCGGGTCGAGCACGACTGGGCTGAACAGCGTCCAGCCGACCGCGACGACGATCACCACGACCGTCCCCGGCGCCCACCAGAAGCGCGGCAGCCGCCGCATCAGCCACAGCAGCGCGACCGCGAGCAGGCCCATCTCCACGGCGTTGATGGAGACCGACAACACCCAGTCCCACGCCCACCCGAGCCACGAGCGCGTGTTCAGCCCGACGTCGATCGCCCGGATCCGGTTGACGATCGTGAACGGCAGCACCACAGCGCTCTGCGCGACCGCGATCGCCGCCCCCACGAGCGCCCCGTGCCACCACCGCGCGCCCGCCTGTCGCAGCCGCGCGGGCGGCCGCCGCACGAGGTAGGCGAGCAGCGCGATCTGGGTCGCGAGCGCGGCGAGGCCGAGGTACACCTGCGGCCGCCGGAAATCCTGCCCGCGCTCGATCTGCACCGGCGTGAAGTAGTCGCTCGCCCGCGCCGGAGCGGGCTCGATCAGCTGGTCGGCCGGCGGCGCCATCACCACGACGAGCAGCGCCGCCACCGCCGCGGCCGCCACGACGGCCACCGCCCACCCGTACGCTCGCACGCGGCGGCACGATAGCCTTTCGCCCCGGTTTTTCCTGGAGAGGTGCCGGAGCGGCTGAACGGGCACGACTGGAAATCGTGTGACGGGGAAACTCGTCCGGGGGTTCGAATCCCCCTCTCTCCGTTCGAGATGGTTCAGAGCGCGAAGGTGACGGTGCGGGTCGCCGGGTCGGCGCGCTCGAGCCGGACGGTCACCTCGGTGCCCGGCGCGGGCGTCCCGGTTGCGAGCTTCGCCCGGACGGCCGGATCGCGGAGCTGGACGAGCCCCTCATCGATCACCACCGCGTCGAAGCGCTCGCCCTCGCGGCCGGCCAGCAGCACCGCTTCGAGCAGGTCGATCACGGCGCGTTCGACAGCGTTCGCGCGCCGGATCCCAGCCGCCATCTCGGCCGGGAGCGCGTCCAGGCCGGCGGGCGTCTCGCCCAGGCAGCACGCGGAGACGAACCGGTCCTGCAGGCGGCGGAGGGGCGCGGTGGCGTGCGCGTACGGTGCGGCGACGGCCCAGTGGGCCGGCTCCGCCGGCGGAGTGCCGTCGAACGCCGTGTAGCCCGCCCCGCGCGCCACCCGGCTCGCCTCGTGCATGACCGCCGCGTGGTTGGCCTTCGTCGGGTCCAGCGTCCGAACCCACTCGGGATAGGAGAGGCCGTCCGGCCACGGCACCGCGAGCGCCTCGGCGGTCAACCGCAACCTCGCGAGGTCACGATCGGCGGGCGGCGGCTGCGTGCGCAGGATCCCTCTCCCGGCCTTCAGCATCAGTGCGGCCGCGGCCATCCCGCACAGCAGCGAGATCTGCGCGTTGAACTCCTCGCTGGCGAGCGGGACGCGGTAGCGGACGGTCCAGCCGCCGTCCTGCTGCACGACCTCCTGCTCGGGCACCGCGAGCCGCACGCCGCCGCGCTCGCGCTCGAGCGCCAGCCGCCGCTCGCCGACCTCCCGCAGCAGCGGCGAGTGCTCGTCCTCGTAGGTGAGCTGCGCGACGCTGCGCACCTCCGCCCGACGGACCTCGGTGCCCGTCAGCTCGCCGCGGGCGTCGAGGTCGAGCGTCCATAGCACCGCCGGCCGCCACTGGTCGGGCAGCAGGCTCGCCGAACCCTCGGACAGCACCGGCGGGTGAAGCGGGATCTTGCCGTCGGGCATGTAGACCGTCACGGCGCGGGCGTGCGTCTCGCGGTCGAGCGCGCCGCCGGGCGTGATGAAGGCGCCCGGATCCGCGATCGCGTAGTGCACGCGATGACCGTCGTCCCGGCGCTCGATGTGCATCGCCTGGTCGAGGTCGCGCGCGCCCGGCGGGTCGATCGTGACGAACGGGATGTCGACCCGCTCGCGCTCGGGCACGCGGGCCGCGGCGGCCTCGGCCACGACGTCGTCCGGGAAGCGCTCGGGGACTCCCGCCTCGCGCCGGATCGCCTCCAGGCCCTCGCGCAACGCACCCGCCGGGATGACGCTGATCGGGCGGGCGGGCATCTCGCAGTGCTACCCGCGCGGGGTTGGTCGACACCACCCCCGCGGTTGCTAGGACCCCACCGGGTGCCAGGCGGTCTTGAGCTCGGTCAGCGCTTCCAGGCGGGCGAGGGTGTCCTCGCCCGCCGGCCGGCTGACCCGCTTGACCGTCTCTGCGGCGAGCTCGTCGATCGTCGCGGCGCGCTCGGCCTCGCCGGTCGCGTCGACGATCGCGTTCACGTCGCGGTGGCCGCACAGCGGCGTCAGCAGCTCGTCGATCCGCCCGCAGAGCAGGTTCAACACGCCGCCGGGGACGTCGGAGACGCCGGCCACCTCGCCGAGGTCCAGCGCCCGCAGCGGATAGCGCCGGGACACGACGGCGACCACGGTGTTGCCCGCGGCCAGCGCCGGCGCGACCTCGCGCACCAGGCCCAGCAGATCCGGCTCGTCGGGCGCGAGCACGGCCACGACGCCGGTCGGCTCGGGCACGCTGAAGCTCAAGTACGGCAGCGCGACCGGGTTGATCCCGCCCATCAGCGCGGCGAACTTGTCCGTCCAGCCCGCGTAGTGCACGAGCAGGTCTACCGCCGCGCCGACCTCGGCGCGGGCGTTGGCCAGCGACGTGTCCTGCGCGGCGCGCGCGAACTCGTCCGAGCGCGACTCGAGCGCCTCCGCGAAGCGATACAGGACCTGGCCGCGGTTGTAGGCGGTCTTCTTGGCCCAGCCCGCCTGCGCGGCGCGCGCGGCCTTCACGGCATCGCGGACGTCCTTGCGCGAGGACCGCGGCACGTTCACGCCCGCCACCGGGTCGGTCCGACCGGACTCGGAGCGCACGAACGAGCCTCCCAGGTAGAGCTTGTACGTCTTGGCGACGACCGCACGCCGGCTCATGCCGTGACCTTCACGTACGGGAGCAGGCCGGCGGGGCCGCCCTCGCGGCCGAAGCCGCTCTCCTTGTAGCCGCCGAACGCGGCCGTCGGGTCGAACTTGTTGTACGTGTTCTGCCACACGACGCCGGCGCGCAGCTGACCGGCGACCTGGAAGGCCTTCGAGCCGTTGTCGGTCCACACGCCCGCGGCCAGACCGTACGCCGAGTTGTTCGCGCGCTCGACCGCCTCCTGCGGCGTCCGGAACGTCGTCACCGACACGACCGGGCCGAAGATCTCCTCGACCGCGATCCGGTTCGCAGGCGCGACGTCGAGGAACAGCGTGGGCGGGAACCAGTAGCCGGTCTCGGGCAATGCGCACGTCACCGAGCGACGCGTCGCGCCCTCGCGCTCGCCCTCGGTCACGAGCTCCTCGATCCGTGCCAGCTGGGCGGCGGAGTTGATCGCGCCGACGTCCGTGTTCTTGTCCAGCGGATCGCCGACGCGCAGGCGCTCCATCCGCGCCCACAGCTTGCGCGTGACCTCCTCGGCGACGCTCTCCTGCAGCAGCAGCCGCGAGCCCGCGCAGCACACGTGGCCCTGGTTGAAGAAGATCCCTTCGATGATGCCCTCGACCGCCTGGTCGAGCGCGGCGTCCTCGAACACGATGTTGGCCGACTTGCCGCCGAGCTCCAAAGTCAGCCCCGTGCCGGAGCCGGCCAGCGCGCGCTGGATCTCCTTGCCGACCGCGGTCGAGCCCGTGAACGCAATCTTGTCGAGCCCTGAGCGCACCAGCTCGGCGCCCGCCGCTCCGTCACCGGTGACGATGTTCACGACGCCCGGAGGCAGCTCGGCCTCCTGGCAGATCTCGGCCAGCAGCAGCGCCGTCAGCGGCGTCGTCTCGGCGGGCTTCAACACCGTCGTATTGCCGGTCGCGAGCGCCGGCGCGACCTTCCACGCCGCCATCAGCAGCGGGAAGTTCCACGGCACGACCTGGCCGACCACGCCGCGCGGCTCGAAGTCGCGGCCCGCGAACGCGTACTGCAGCTTGTCGGCCCAGCCCGCGTAGGAGAAGAAGTGAGCGGCGGCCAGCGGGATGTCGACATCGCGCGACTCGCGGATCGGCTTGCCGCCGTCCAGCGACTCCACGACCGCCAGTTCGCGCGCCCGCTCCTGGATCAACCGCGCGATCCGAAACAGGTACTTGCCGCGCTCGAGCGGCGGCAGCGCGCGCCACTTCGGCGCCGCGGCGCGAGCCGCGGCCACCGCACGCTCCACGTCCTTGGGACCCGCGAACGCGACCTCGGCCAACGGCTCCTCGTTGGACGGGTTGATCGTTTGCACGCGCGTGCCGTCCTTCGGCGCACGGAACTCGCCGTCGATGAACAGCTCGTAGCGCTTCTTGAGCGATGCGGCGTCGCGCGACTCCGGTGCCGGCGCGTAGTCCCACTTCAGCGCGGAGCGCGTCACCGTGGCCATCGTCTCACTCCTTCGAGAAGTCCTCGGCGCGCCCGTAGTGGCCGCCGTCGAGCTTGGCGTACTGCATCAACAGGTCGTTGAGCAGCGAGGAGGCGCCGATCCGGAACCGGTCCGCCGTCAGCCACTCGTCGCCCAGCGTCTCCTTGACCAGGACGAGCATGTGCAACGCCGCCTTCGTGTTGCTGACGCCGCCGGCCGCCTTCACGCCGATCACCTGGCCCGTGCGCTGGAAGTGGTCGCGGACCGTCTCCAACATCACGAGCACGACGCCGGGCGTGGCCCCGGTTGCGACCTTGCCCGTCGACGTCTTGATCACGTCGGCGCCGGCGTCGATCGCGAGCTGCGAGGCGTGGCGCACATGGGCGTACGTCGGCAGCTCGTGGGTCTCGAGGATCACCTTCAGGTGCGCGGGCCCGCACGCCTCCTTGACTGCCTGGATCTCGTGCGCGACGCGCGCGTCGTCGCCGGCGAGATAGGCCTCGCGCGAGATCACCATGTCGATCTCGCTCGCGCCCGCGGCGACCGCGTCGCGGGTCTCCTCGACCTTGATGGCCAGCGACGTCTGGCCGGCCGGAAAGCCGGTCGAGACCGACGCGACCGCGACCCCGCTCCCCTCCAGCGCCGCCCGAGCCACGCCCACCAGCGCGGGATAGACGCAGACGGCCGCGACCGAGGGGATCTCCGGGCGCGAGGGATCCGGGCAGACGGCCTTCGCGCACAGGTGGCGGACCTTGCCGGGCGTGTCCGCGCCCTCGAGCGTCGTCAGGTCGATCATCGACGTCGCGAGCAGGATGCCCTGGCGCTTCGCGGAGGTCTTGATCGAGCGCTTGCCGAGTGCCGCGGCGCGCTCCTCGACGCCTTGGCGGCTGACCGGGATCAGCGTTCGCATGCCGTTGAGTGTGGCACGCGGGAATGCACGGACCGCCTCATACGTCTCCATGGGTAATGAACGTCCTCGTCGCCGCCGATTCGACCCTTCTGCGCGCCGGCCTCACGCGCCTGCTGCTCGATGCCGGCCTCTCGGTGGTGGCGGAAGCCGACGGCGCCGCGGATGCGGTCCGCAAGGTACGCGCACACCAACCTGACGTGGTTGTGCTGGCGCTCGCGGAGGCCCCGCGCCGTCAGGACCTGGACGGCGTCGGCGTGCTCATGCTCGCCGAGGACGAGAGCGCGGCGCTGAGGCTGCTCGACACCAGCCCGCGAGGAGTCGGATACCTGATCGAGCCGGATGTCGCGCGCTTCATCTCGGCGGTGCGCGAGGTCGCGGCCGGCGGCTCGGTGCTCGACCCGGCGGTCGTCGCGCACGTGGTCGGCCGCCGCTCCCGGCGTGACGCGCTCACCGAGCGCGAGCGCGAGGTTCTGCAGCTGATGGCCGAGGGGCGCAGCAACCGCGCGATCGCCCAGACCGTGTACCTGTCCGAGCGCGCCGTCGAGCGCCACGTCACGGCGATCTTCGACAAGCTGCGGCTCGAGCCGTGCCGCAAGCAGCACCGCCGCGTGCTGGCCGTGCTCGCCCACCTCGGGGCGAGCACGGCCGCAGTGAGTTAGGCGAGCACGCGCTCGCGCCGCGGCTCCGGGATCACCGGGTCCTGCGTGACGAGGATCGCGCCCTCGCCGGTGGCGTAGGCCTCCTCGCCGTGGCTGATGATGTCCATGCCGATCGCCTCCTCGGCGTCGGTACGCGCGCAGCGGCATCACGAGGCCGATCAGCTTCAGCAGCACGAACGTCGCGCCGAACGCGTAGGCGGGCGCCGCGATCGCCGCCAGCGCCTGCTCGCCGAGCTGCGCGAAGTCGCCGTAGAGCGCGCCGTCCGCGACGCCGTTCCACGATGCCTGCGCGAACACACCGATGAAGAGGATCCCGGTGAAGCCCGCGACGCCGTGCGCGGCGAGCACGTCCAGCGTCTCGTCGACCCGCGTACGCGTGCGCCACACGATCACGCCGTAGGCGGGCAGCGCGGCGACGACGCCCAGCACCATCGCCCACAGCGGGCTGATGAAGCCGGCCGCCGGCGTGATCCCGACGCAGCCGACGATGATCGCGGTGGCGGCGCCGATCGCCGTCACCTGGCGCGAGCGGATCAGGTCGAGCACGAACCACGTCGCCAGCGCGCAGGCCGGCGTCAGCAGTGTGTTCGTGAAGGCCAGCACGGCGCTGTTGCCGGTCGACAGCCCGCTGCCGCCGTTGAAGCCGAACCAGCCGAACCACAGCAGGCCGGCGCCGAGCAGCACGTACACGGAGTTGTGGGGCAGGATCGCCTGGCGGCCGTAGTCCTTGCGCGCGCCGACCACGAGGGCCGCAGCGAGCGCGCTGAAGCCGGAGGCCATCTCGACCGGGACGCCGCCGGCGAAGTCGAGCGTTCCCTGCGACTGCAGCCAGCCGCCGCCCCACACCCAGTGCGCCATCACGGCGTAGACGAGCACCGACCACAGCGCGGAGAAGATCAGGAACGGACCGAACCGCATCCGCTCCACGACGGCGCCCGCCACCAGCGCGGTGGTGAGAATGCAGAACGTGGCCTGGAAGGCCATGAACAGCAGGTGCGGGATCGTCGTCCCGTCGCGAGGTTCAAACGCCACACCGGCCAGGCCGGCGTGATCGAAGCCGCCGATCAGCCCGTTCCCCTCGGAGAACGCGAACGAGTAGCCGATCAGCGCCCACGTGATCGTCGCGATCGCCAGCGCGGCGACGCACATCATGAATGTGTTGAGCGTGTTCTTGGAACGTACGAGGCCCGCGTAGAAGAGGCCCAGCGCCGGCGTCATCATCAGCACCAGCGCAGCCGCCATGAGGATCCAGGCGGTGTCGCCCGCGTTCACTCCAGCCGGCATCTCAGGCACCCACCGGGGTGACGGCGGCGTTGTCTTCCTCGCCGCTGCGAATTCGCACGACCTGCTCGAGGTCGAGCACGAAGATCTTGCCGTCGCCGACGTCGCCGGTCCGGCCCCCATCGCACAGTGCCTCGATCGTCGGCTCGACGAACTCGTCGGACACGGCGATCTCGAAGCGGACCTTCTCCGTCAACCCGATGCGTACGCGCGTGCCGCGGTACGTCTGCACACGGTCAAGCTCTCCTCCATGACCCTGCACACGACTCATTGAGAAGCCGCGTACTTCGGCGCGATAGAGCGCCTCCAGCACCTCGTTCGTCTTCTCGGGGCGGACGATCCCGATCACGAGTTTCATGCCGGGCAGACTCTCCACGGGTCGCCCGACCGTCTTTAGCCGCGTGGATGAAACCTGGCGGCGGGGCTTATCCCGGTGACCAATGGAACAGGTGTGCGCCCCACGCCTCGAGGCCGACCCACAGCTCCTCGCCGCGCTCGTAGCGCTCGCCCGACAAGCGGTCCTCCAGCACTACGTCGCCCGTCCACGGCACGCGCACGCGCCCCCACGCGCGCGCGGGACCGAGGTTGACGACCACCAGGTGCTCAGCCCATGCCCACGCGACGAGTTGCGGGTTCTCGCAGTCGCACAGCCGCCACTCGCCTCGCAGCTCGCGCGTGGCTCTGAGCAGGCGGGCGTAGAACGCGCGCAGGTCGCCGTCGACCGGCTCGTCCGGCGCGCGGTCGACGAACACCGGGATGTGCTCGCGGCGGCCCTCGAACTGGCCGTCGTGGTAGAGGCGGGCGCCGGGGACCGTCGACATCACCACCGCCGCCGCCCGGTGGCGGTCGCCGAGCGCGGTGGCCGCGCGCGGCTCGTCGTGGTTCTCGATGAAGCGCAACAGCCGCTGCTGATAGGCGAGGTCCGCCTGCAGATGGCCGCGGACCGACGCGGCGCCCTCGTGCGCCAGCCGGTCGTAGAGCCGCTTGTCGTAGCAGTAGTCGAAGCCCTGTTGCTGAAGCGCGAACTCCATGTCCCAGTACGCCTCGGCGATGAACGTGAAGTCGGGGTACGCGTGCTTGACGTGGGCGATCAGCGGCGGCCAGAACTCCTCGGCGGGAACGGGCAGCTCCCACGTGCGCGCGAACACCTCGTTGACCATCAGCATCGCCATGTCGCAGCGCACGCCGTCGCACTGTCCGGCGATTCCGACCAGCAGCTCGGCGACCGCCTCGCGCAGCCCGGGCGAGAACGCGTTGAGCTGGAGCACGTCGGTCCACGGCGGGAAGTACGGGTCGCGCCCGTTGGCGACCGTCCCGTCGGGCTCGTGGATGAAGCGATCCGGATGCTCGGCGACCCACGGGTGGTCGGGGGCGACGTGGTTCGGGACGTAGTCGAGGATCAGCTTTAGACCGCGGCGATCGAGGTGCTCGCGTGCATGTGCGAGCGCTTCCGGGCCGCCGAACCGCTCGTCGACGACGTAGTCGCGCACGCAGTACGGCGAGCCGATCACGTCCTCGGTGCGCAGCTCGGGGTAGGTCTCGACCGAGATCTCGCGCCCGACCGGGCTGCGCTGCCAAACGCCCATCAACCACACCGCGTCGACCTCCGGGATGTCGTCCCAGGAAACCTCGTCGAGCGTGCGGCCGGCCAGCCACGGCGCCGTGTTGATCTCGTAGATCGTCACCGCTTCGGGGCCCGTTGAAGAATTCCGATACGCCTCCCGCGGCACATCCGCGGCCCCTCGCGCCACCCACGACGCTCACGTGCTGACGCACGCATCGCTGTCGCGTGCGGCCCGAGGAACCACGGCTGCACCACGTCAGGCGGACCGACCATTCTTCAACGAACCCCGAGCCCGAGCAGCAGCGCGACGGTGCCCGTCCACCCGGTCTGATGGCTGGCGCCGAGCCCGGCGCCGTTGTCGCCGTGGAAGTACTCGTGGAACAGGATCAGGTCGCGCCAGTGCGGGTCGGTCTGGAACTTCTCGATCCCGCCGTACACCGGCCGCCGCCCGTCGCCGTTGCGCAGGAACGTCTTCGAGAGTCGCTGCCCGATCTCGACCGACACCTGGCGCAGGTTCAGCATCCGGCCCGAGCCGGTCGGGCACTCGACCTTGAAGTCGTCGCCGTAGTAGCGGTGCAGGTGGAACAGCGCGCGCATGACCACGAGGTTCATGGGGAACCAGACCGGCCCGCGCCAGTTCGAGTTGCCGCCGAACAACCCGCTGTCGGACTCCGCCGGCAGATAGCGGACCTCGTAGTGCTCACCGCCCCAGTCGAACTCGTACGGCTCGTCCAGGTGCTTGCGCGAGATCGCCCGGATCCCGTGCGGGCCGAGGAACTCGTCCTCGTCGAGCATCACCGACAGGATCCGGCGCAACTGGGACGTCGTGACGAGCGCGAGCATCCGCCGGCCGGTGCGGTTCGCGCCGGGCACGTGGGCGAGGCCCGGTACGACGTCGCCGAACTGCTCGGCGAAGGCCAAGGCGCGCTCGACCAATTCCGGGCTGGCATCGGCTTCGAACACCGTCGCCGCGCACAGCGGGAGCAGCCCGACCAGCGAGCGCACTTTCAGCGGGATCGCCGTGCCGTCCGGCATTCGCATCACGTCGTAGAAGAAGCCGTCGTCCTCGTCCCACAGCGGCGTGTCGTTGCCCGGCGGGTTGAGCGCGATCGCGATCCAGGCGAAGTGCCGGATGAACTTCAGCGCGATGTCGTTGTACGTCGGATCCTCGCGCCCGAGTTCGAGCGCGATCTGCAGCATCCACTGGCAGTAGAGGGCCATCCACGCCGTGCCGTCGGCCTGCTGGAGCGTCCCGCCGCCCGGCAGCGGCGCGGAGCGATCGAAGATGCCGATGTTGTCGAGCCCGAGGAACCCGCCCTGGAACAGGTTGCGCCCGTCGGGATCCTTGCGGTTCACCCACCACGTGAAGTTGGTCAGCAGGCGCAGGAACACGCGCGTCAGAAACGCGCGGTCGCCGGTGCCGCGGATCTCCTGCTCG
The DNA here is from genome assembly GCA_963768375.1 of uncultured Solirubrobacteraceae bacterium. Classification (GTDB taxonomy): domain Bacteria; phylum Actinomycetota; class Thermoleophilia; order Solirubrobacterales; family Solirubrobacteraceae; genus Solirubrobacter. The sequence continues at coordinate 1,527,297 of CAVYHO010000008.1, read as the reverse complement.
CGCTGGTAGACCCACAGCGCGGCCCACGCCGTCACGGGCGGGTTGACGTCGCTGAAGTTCCACTCGTACGCCGGGATCTGCCCGTTGGGGTGCATGTAGCCGGCCTTCAGGAGCAGCTCGACCTGCTCCTTGGCGAAGTCGACGTCGACCAGCGACAGCGGCGCGCAGTGGAACGCCAGGTCCCAAGCCGCGAACCACGGGTACTCCCACGTGTCCGGCATCGACATGACGTCGCCGGCCACCATGTGGAACCACGGCACGTTGCGGATGTTCGGCGCGTTCGGGTCCCACGGGTTGACGCCGTGCTCGCGCAGCCACCGGTGGACGTCGTACTCGTAGTACTGCTTCGACCACAGCAGACCGGCCAGCGCCTGGCGCATCACGAGCGCGCGGTCGGCGTCGAGCGCCGGCGGGATCACCTTCGCGTAGAACTCGTCGGCCTCCTCGCGGCGGGCGGCGAGCACGGCGTCGAAGTCGGGCGTGTCCGCGCTCGCGGACAATCGCACCCGCACCTCGGCCGAGCCGCCCGCGGGGACCTCGAGCACGTGATGCGCGGCGCACTTCGTGCCGCTCGACGCGTGGATCGGCGCGTCGTGGACCACGTGGTCGTTGATCGCCGCCTTCGGGCCGGTCTCGTTCTCGCAGTACAGCAGCGGCGCGTCGGTCTCGAAGCGCCACTCCCCGAGTTCGGCGTGGCGGGCGATGCCGTCGGCGATCGACGGTTTCTCAGCGCCGTTCTGCCACGTGTTGCGAAACCACAACGTGGGGAGCACATGCAGCGGCGCCGGCTCGGGCCCGCGGTTGTGCACCGTCACCAACATCACGATGTCGTCCGGCGCGGCCTTGGCGTACTCGACGACCACGTCGAAGTAGCGGTCGTCGTCGAAGATCCCGGTGTCGAGCAGTTCGTATTCGAAGTCGTGGCGGCCGCGGCGGCCGTTCTCGGCCACCAGGTCCGCGTACGGGAACGCCTGCTGCGGATACTTGTAGAGGCACTTCAGGTACGAGTGCGTGGGCGTGCTGTCGAGGTAGAACCAGTACTCCTTGGCGTCCTCGCCGTGGTTGCCCTCGGAGTTGGTGAGCCCGAAGATCCGCTCCTTGAGGATCGGGTCGGCGCCGTTCCACAGCGCGAGCGCCAGGCACAGCCGCTGGCGCTCGTCGCAGATGCCGGCGATGCCGTCCTCGCCCCAGCGGTAGGCGCGCGAGCGCGACTGGTCGTGCGTGAGGTAGTTCCACGCGTCGCCGCCCGCGCTGTAGTCCTCGCGGACCGTCCCCCACTGGCGCTCGGACAGATACGGGCCCCACGCCTTCCAAGGGGAAGCGCCGGTCCGCGCTTCCTCCAGTCGCGTGTGTTCCCGGGTCACGGCGGTGAACCCTAAACGGGCGAAGGCTTTGCAACCTCTTTGCCTTGAGGTTTGTACGTTGGCCACGACATAGCCTGAGTACTTCAGGCCATACCACAGCGAAATGAGCAGTCCTTTGGGTGCCCTGCACAACGAGATCTTCGATCAGGTCGACCGAGACGCCGAGGTCATCGCGCGCCGGATGGTCATGGCGATCCGGGAGGAGGTCGACGAGTACCGCACGGTTCGCGATCCGGCAATCGCCGCCGAGGTGCTGGCCCACGCCGTCGAGCATGTGCACCTGATCGCTCGCTGCGGCCGCCAGAACCGCGTGCCCGCGGGCGCCGAGCTGGACTTCGTGCGAGCGCGCGGCGCGCAACGCGCGCGTCAGCTGATGCCGCTGGACGCGCTGCAGGAGTCGTACCTGATCGGTCAGCGCATCACGTGGGAGGCGATCGTCGGAGCCGCCGGCGACACCCGGGAAGGCCTGCGGATCGCGCAAGAGGTGACCGCGTGGACGTTCCGCTACACGCACGTGATCAACGTCGCGGTCGCCGAGGGCTTCCTGACCGAGAGCCATGCGCTGGCGTCCGAGGTCGAGCGCGGCCGGCGCGACCTGCTCGACCGGCTGCTCTCCGGCCAGCCGATCGGGCCCGACGAAGAGCGCCGGGCGGAAGGACTGGGCCTGCGCCCGGACGCCACGTACGCCGTCGTCGTCGCCACCCACGACGGAGGCCCGGACAGCGAGCGGATCGCGATGCGCGCGATCGCGCCTCAGGACCCGTTCGTGGTCGCCCGTGGCGACGAGATCGTCGCGATCGTTCCGGTCATCGCCGGGCACGGGCCGCGCGAGCTGCGCGGCGCGATCGAGCGCGTCGCCGCCGAGCAGGAGCGGATCCACGGCGTGACGTTGCGGGCCGGCGTGAGCACTGCGTGCACGGGTCTGTCGGAGACCGCCCGCGGCTATACCGAGGCCCGGCGGGCGTTGCGGCACGCCGACCCGGCGGCGGCGCTCGAGGAGATCTCGCTTTTCGACTACCTCGCCGAGTCGGCCGATGAGACCGCGCAGCGGCTCGCGCCGCCCGGCCTCGAACAACTCGCCCCGCTCGCGGAAACGCTCGATGCCTACGCCGAATGCGACCTCAACGTCGCTCGGACCGCCGAGCATCTCTCGGTGCATCCGAACACCGTCCATTATCGCCTGCGCCGCGTGCAGGAGCTGACCGGCCGCGATCCGCGCCGGTTCGTCGACCTTGTCGAGCTGACCACGGCGCTCCGCTTGTTCGCATAGGCGCTTCGATAGCGTCCACCTGATGGAGGCCTCCGAGCCGCGGCGCCGCCGACCCGCGATCGTCGCCGTCGACGACGAGCCGGCCGTGCTCGCCGCCGTCGCGCGCGACCTGCGGCGGCGCTTCGGCGAGAGATTTCGAATCGTCCGCGCGCTCAGTGGCGACGAAGCCCTGGGCGCGGTACGTGAGCTGGTGGCCCGCGGCGAGCAGGTCGCGTTGCTGGTTGCCGACCAGCGGATGCCCGGACTGTCGGGAACCGAATACCTGGTCGAGGCGCGCAAGCTCGTGCCGGACGCCAAGCGCGTCCTGCTGACCGCCTACGCCGACACCGAGGCCGCGATCCAGGCGATCAACGAGGTCGACCTCGACTACTACCTGCTGAAGCCGTGGGACCCGCCCGAGGAGCAGCTCTATCCGGTGATCGAGGACCTGCTGACGACGTGGGAGTCGGACTCGGCGCTCGAGTCCGGCGTGCGCATCATCGGCCACCGCTTCTCGCGCGACTCGCACGATCTGCGCGACTTCCTGGCCCGCAACCGCGTCCCGATGCGGTGGTTCGACGTCGAGCGCGACCGCGAGGCGCAGCAGCTGCTGACCGTCGCCGGGATCGACAGCGAGCGGCTGCCGGTCGCGCTGCTCGAGGACGGCACGATGCTCGAGCGCCCGACGGTGCTGGAGCTCGCCGAGCGACTCGGAGTGACCGCGCAGCCGACCGCCGAGCACTACGACCTGGCGATCGTCGGCGGCGGGCCGGCCGGGCTCGCCGCCGCGGTGTACGGCGCGTCCGAGGGCCTGCGCACGGTGATGGTCGAGCGCGAGGCGCCGGGCGGCCAGGCCGGGATGTCGAGCCGGATCGAGAACTACCTCGGCTTCCCGCGCGGATTGAGCGGCTCCGAGCTGACCGAGCGCGCGACGCAGCAGGCGCGCCGGCTCGGCGCCGAGCTGCTGTCGGTGCAGGATGCGGCCGCGCTCCGCGTCGAGGGCGCGGGGCGGATCGTCGAGCTCTCCGGCGGCGGCGCGCTGAGCGCCAACTGCGTGCTGATCGCCTCCGGCGTCGCCTACCGGACGATGACGGCGCCCGGCTTCGAGGCGTTCGCGAGCAAGGGCATCTACTACGGCGCGGCGCTCACCGAAGCGCAGTCGTGCGCCGACCAGCACGTGGTCGTGATCGGCGGCGCCAACTCGGCCGGCCAGGCCGCCATGCACTTCTCCAAGTACGCCGGTCGCGTCACGATGCTGGTGCGGGCGGACTCGCTGGAGAAGTCGATGTCGCATTACCTGATCGAGCAGATCGCGCGGACCGAGAAGATCGAGGTCCGCACGAATGCGGAGGCGATCGCGGCCGAGGGCGACGGACACCTGAGCGCGCTGCGGATCCGCGATGGCGACGGGGAGCGCGACGAGCCGGTCGACGCCGCGTTCGTGTTCATCGGCGCGGCGCCGCGCACCGACTGGCTGGAAGGCGTCGTCGCCCGCGACGAGCGCGGCTTCATCCTCGCCGGAGCCGACGCGAAGGCCGCGGGTTGGTCCCTCAAGCGCGACCCGTTCCTCCTGGAGACGACCGTGCCCGGCGTGTTCGTCGCGGGCGACGTTCGCGCGCGGTCGATCAAGCGCGTCGCGAGCGCCGTCGGGGAGGGCTCGATGGCCGTCTCGCTGATCCACGAGTACCTGGCCCATGAGTGAGCTGAGCCGGATCGACCTCTTCGAGGGCCTGGGCGACGAGGAGCTGGCGGCGTGGGAGGTCGAGATCCGCGACGTCCCGGCGGGCGAGGTGATCTTCGAGCAGGGGGTCGACTCTCCGGGCCTGTTGCTGCTGTTCGACGGCACGGTCGCGACCCGTCAGGGCAACGATCCGCTGACGCCGAACGTCGGGCCGACCTGGATCGGCGCGATCGCCGCGATCACCGAAAGCCAGTTGCCGGTCGAGGTGCGCGCCGACACGGACTGCCGGATCGGAATCGTCGAGCGCGAGCGGTTCATCACCCTGGCGCTGGCCGACCGGCGCGTCCACCAGCGGGTGATGCGCGTGATCGGCCCCGTGATGCGCGGCGTGCAGGCGCGCGAGGCCAGCCGCGAGCGGCTCACGTCACTCGGCACGATGGCCGCCGGGCTCGCGCACGAGCTCAACAACCCGGCGGCGGCGGCGCGCCGCGCCGCGAGCGACCTGGTCGACGCCGTCAATGTCATCAACCACGCGCTCGAGGGGTTCGTCAGGAGCGGCATCGAGCGCGAGGAGGCCGACAAGCTGCTCGACCTCCAGCAAGAGGCGCTCGGGCACTGCTTGGTCGGCGGTCGTCTCGACGGGTTGGATGCGTCCGACGCCGAGGAGGAGATGCTCGACCTCCTCGAGGAGCGCGGGATCGAGGACGCCTGGAAGTTTGCCGGGACGCTCGGCGCGGTCGCGCTCGACGCGGACTGGGTCGATCGCGTGCAGGCGATCGCGGGGCCCGCGACCAACAAGGCGCTCGCGTGGGTGGCCGCGTCGCTGACCGCGCACGAGTTGGCGTCCGAGCTGGTTGAGTCGACCGACCGGATGAGCAGCCTGGTGAAGGCGATCAAGACCTACGCGTACATGGACCGCGGCGGGGTCGTGAAGGCCAATGTGCACGAGGGGCTCGAGAGCACGCTGACCATGCTCGGCCACAAGCTCAAGCACACCCAGATCAAGGTCAAGCGCGACTACGACACGTCGCTGCCGGAGCTGACCATGTACGGCTCCGAGCTCAACCAGGTGTGGACGAACCTGCTCGACAACGCGATCGGCGCGCTCGGCGAGACCGGGACGATCAAGGTCTCGACGATGGCCGACAACGGCTGCGTGCGGGTGGACATCGCCGATGACGGCCCGGGGATCCCGGAGGACGTGCGCACGCGCGTGTTCGATCCGTTCTTCACCACCAAGGCGCCGGGCAGCGGGACCGGGATGGGGCTCGACACCGCGCGGCGGATCGTCGAGCAGCGCCACAAAGGCTCGCTGGCGTTTGACACCGGAGAGGGAGGCACTGTGTTCCACGTCTGGCTGCCGCTATGAGCTGCACGCATCTCGACACGATCACGGTCACCGAGTTGCCGGAGGAGGTCGCGGGCTGCGAGGACTGCCTCCGCGACGGCGGCGTGTGGCTGCACTTGCGGATCTGCCTCGCGTGCGGTCATGTCGGGTGCTGCGACGACTCGCCGAACCGGCACGCCAGCGCGCACGCCTCCGCGGAGCATCCGATCATCCGCTCGCTCGAACCGGGCGAGGACTGGTGCTGGTGCTTCGAGGACGAGGTCGGGATGCGGATCCCGCAGATCACGGGGCAGACGCGGATTCCGCCCTCGCCGATGCTGTAGCGGCGTAGAGGAGTTCGGCCGCGGCGAGCACGCGGCCCTCGGAGCGCGGCGGGCCGGTGATCTGGACGCCGACCGGGAGACCTTGGTCGAAGCCGACCGGGACGGCGCAGGTCGGCAGGCCGGCGAGGTCCTGCGGGACGGTGTAGGGGAGCACGCCGTCGCGGAAGCGCTGGTGGGTCGGCTGATCGATCGGCTCCGGCGGCACGGCGGAGATCGGCGTCAGCAGCACCTCGCACTGCGTGAACACCCGGCCGAACGCGGCCCGGATCCGCTCGCGCTCGATCGTCGCCTCGACGTACTCGGTGAGCGTCACCTTCGCGGCCATGTCGAGCCGGCCGGCGACGTCGTCGCCGTACTCGTCGCGGCGCGCGGGGAAATGCGCGGCGTGGACCTTCGCCGCCTCGGCGTTCTGGATCGGGGCGTACGTCGCGTACAGATTCTCGGGGGCGTCGAAGCCGACCTCGATCACGTCGAGCGCGGCGACGGCGGCATCGAACGCGCGCTGGATCCCCGGTTCGAGCGGCTGCACGTGCAGATCCGGGCACACCGCGATCCGCCCACTGTCGCCGTTCGCCGGCCCGGTGAGCGCTTGCCAGAACAGCCTGACGTCGGCGGGCGTGCGCGCCATCGGGCCGGCATGGTCGAGCGTCGGCGCGAGCGGCTGGACGCCGTCGAGGCTGAGCGCGCCGTACGTCGGCTTGAGCCCGGAGACGCCGCAGAAGGCGGCCGGGATCCGGATCGAGCCGCCGGTGTCCGAGCCGAGCGCGAGCGCCGCCGCGCCCGTCGCCAGCGCCACGGCCGAGCCGCCGCTCGAGCCACCCGGCACACGCGCGGGGTCGTACGGATTCCGGCAGGGCGGATAGTGCGGGTTGACGCTCGTGATGCCCCACGCGAACTCGTGCGTGAGCGTCTTGCCGACGACGATCGCGCCGGCCTGCTTCGCGCGGCGCACGAGGTCCGCGTCGGCCGCGGGCACGTGGTCGGCGTAGATCTTCGAGCCGTACGTCGTGCGCACGCCCGCCGTGTCGTACAGGTCCTTGACCGCCAGCGTCAGCCCTTCCAGCGGCCGCGCCTCCCCGCGCGCGTACGCGCGCTCGGCCGCGCGTGCCTGCTCGCGCGCTTCATCGAGCGTGAGGGTGATGAACGCGCCGAGGTCACCGTGCTCGGCGGCGGCGTCGATCGTCTCCACCGGCGACAGCTCTCGAGCGGCGAACGCCGCGCGGAGCTCCACCGCGTTCACGCCAGGAACTCCACCAGCAGTTCGTTCACGCGCTCAGGCGCGTCGAGCTGCATCCAATGCACCGCGCCGTCGATGCGCTCATAGCGCCACGTGCCGGTCACGTGCGCGGCGGACTGCGTCATCTGGTCTTCGAGCAGGTAGCGATCGCCGCTGCTCCAGATCCCGAGCGTGTCGACCCCGACGCTCGGCAGCTCGGGCCCCGCGAGCTGCGGCCGCATGCTCGCGCGGTACCAATTGAGCCCCGCGGTCAACGCGCCCGGCTGCGCGAGCCGCTCGATCGCCGCGTCGCGCTCCGGATGGGTCTCCATCCACTCGCGCATCAGCGCCCAGTCGTCGGCGCGCAGGATGTCCTCCGCTTCCTCGAACTGGAACAGCAGCGTGTACCAGGACTTCTCGCGCTGTGCGAGCGTCGGGCGCGCGAACGATGCCGGATGGCCGACGGACAGGACCGCGAGTCGCTCCACACGCTCGGGTGCCAGCAGCGCCATCGCCCACGCCACGCCGCCGCCCCAGTCGTGGCCGACGACGCGTGCTCGCTGGATCTCCAGCGCGTCGAGAATCGCGACGAGATCGGCGACGCTGCGGCCGACGCGGTATTCGCTCGGGTCCTGCGGCTTGTCCGACGCGCCGAACCCGCGCAGGTCGGGCGCAATGGTTCTTAACCCGGCCGCGTGCAGCACTGGGATTTGGTGTCGCCACAGGTCCGCGGTGTCCGGGAAGCCGTGCAGCAGAAGCACCGCAGGCCCCTCGCCCGCGTCATTCACAGCGAGTTCGATTCCGTCGCCGTTCATCCGCCGCACGATCGGGCAGCCTACGTGGTGTGGAGCCTCCTCAACGCCCAGGCCGTTGAAACCGTCCGGCCACACCGGCATAAACACACATGTGAAGGCAACCGAGACGCGCGAACGGGTCGTCGTGCGCATGGCGGGGGACTCTGGGGACGGCATGCAGCTGGCCGGCAGCCGGTTCACCGACGCCACCGCTGTCTTCGGCAACGACCTCGCGACGCTGCCGGACTTCCCGGCTGAGATCCGCGCGCCCGCCGGCACCGTTGCCGGTGTCTCCGCCTTCCAGATCCACTTCGCGTCGCGCGACATTCTGACGCCGGGCGACGCGCCGGACGTCCTGGTGGCGATGAACCCCGCGGCGCTGAAGGCGAACCTCGGGTTGATGCGCGGCGGCGCCACGATCCTCGTCAACGAGGACGCGTTCACCGTGCGCGCGGTGCAGAAGGCGGGCTACGAGGTCAACCCGCTCGAGGACGGCACGCTCGACGGCTTCACCGTCAAGCGCGTGCCGATGAGCTCGCTCACGGTGCGCGCGGTCGAGGACCTGGAGGGCGTCACGAGCCGGGACGCGCAGAAGGCGAAGAACCTGTTCGCGCTCGGCATGCTGAGCTGGCTCTACGACCGTCCGACCGAGGTCACCGAGAAGTGGGTCCGCGCCAAGTTCTCCGGTCACGTGATGGCCGCCAACCTGGCCGCGTTCCGGGCCGGTTGGAGCTTCGGCGAGACGTCGGAGCTGATCGACGTGCAGGTCACGGTCAACCCGAACACCGAGGTCGAACCGGGCACGTACCGCAACGTCAACGGCACCGATGCGACCGCGCTCGGGCTCGTCGCGGCTTCGATCAAGAGCGGGCTGCCGCTGGTGTTCGGCGCGTACCCGATCACGCCCGCGTCAGACCTGTTGCACTCGCTGTCGCGCCGGCAGGACATGGGCGTGCGCACGATCCAGGCCGAGGACGAGATCGCGGCCGCGTCGATCGCGCTGGGCGCGTCGTTCGGCGGTGCGCTCGGCGTCACGTGCACGTCCGGTCCCGGGCTTGATCTGAAGACCGAGACGATCGGGCTGGCGGTGACCTTGGAGCTGCCGATGATCATCATCGACGTCCAGCGCGCCGGTCCGTCGACGGGCATGCCGACGAAGACCGAGCAGTCGGATCTACTGCAGGCGCTGTACGGGCGCCACGGCGAGTCGCCGCTGCCGGTGCTGGCTCCGTCGAGCCCGGGGCAGTGCTTCGAGGCCGTGTACGAGGCGGTGCGGATCGCGGTCACGTACCGCACGCCGGTGATCCTGCTCAGCGACCTGTTCATCGCGAACTCGAGCGAGCCGTGGAAGATCCCGTCGGCGGGGGATCTGGCGCCGATCGACCCGCGCTTCCGCACGACACCGTCCGAGTCGTTCCTGCCCTATGCGCGTGACGACAACCTGGCGCGGCCATGGGCGATCCCGGGCACGCCGGGACTCGCGCACCGGATCGGCGGGCTGGAGAAGCAGGACGGGTCCGGCAACATCTCCTACGACGGTCCCAACCACGCGCGGATGACCGAGCTGCGGGCGGCGAAGATCGACGGCATCGAGGTACCCGACCTCGAGATCCACGGGGACGCCGACGCCGACCTGCTCGTGCTTGGCTGGGGCTCCTCGTACGGGACGATCCGGGCCGGCGCGCGGCGCGTCCGCGAGGGTGGGGGCCGGGTCGCGACCGCGCACCTGCGCCACCTGCGGCCGATGCCGGCGAACACCGGCGCGCTGCTGCGCAAGTACGAGAAGGTGCTCGTGCCGGAGATGAACTCGGGCCAGCTCGCGCACGAGCTGCGGGCCCGCTACCTGGTCAACGTCGAGTCCTACGGGAAAGTGCAGGGCCAGCCGCTGATGCCATCCGAGATGGAGAACCAGATATGGCAGCGACTGAGCTGACGAAGGCGGACTTCCAGTCCGACCAGGAGACGCGCTGGTGCCCGGGCTGCGGCGACTATGCGGTGCTGGCGGCGGTGCAGGCGTTCTTCCCCGAGCTCGGGATCCCGCCGGAGCGGATCGTGTTCGTGTCCGGCATCGGTTGCGCCGGCCGGTTCGCCTACTACATGGACACGTACGGGATGCACGGCATCCACGGGCGCGGTCCTGCGCTGGCGACCGGGCTGGCCGCCGCGCGCGAGGATCTGTCGATCTGGGTCGTGACCGGTGACGGCGATGCGCTGTCGATTGGCGGCAACCATCTGATCCACGCGCTGCGCCGAAACATCCCGGTCAAGATCCTGCTCTTCAACAACCAGATCTACGGGCTCACCAAGGGCCAGGCGTCGCCGACATCAGAGCTCGGCAAGGTCACGAAGTCGACGCCGTTCGGGTCGATCGACGGGCCGTTCAACCCGGTGTCGCTGGCGCTCGGCGCCGAGGCGACGTTCGTCGCGCGCACGATCGACACCGACAAGCACCACCTGACTGCCGTGTTGCGGGCCGCCGCCGAGCACGAGGGCGCGTCGCTGGTCGAGATCTACCAGAACTGCCCGGTGTTCAACGACGGCGCGTTCGACGCGCTGCGCGACAAGAAGCAAGGCGCCGTGAACCGGATTCCGATGGAGCACGGGCAGCCGATCCGGTTCGGCGTGGAGGGTGAGAACGGCGTCGTGCGGGACCGCGACGGCACGCTGCGGATCGCGGCGGTCGCCGACGCCGGCGAGGACGCGCTGGTCGTGCACGACGCGCACCGCGACGATCCGTCGCTGGCGTTCGCTTTGTCGCGCCTGTCGAGCACGCCGGACGGGCCGACGCCGATCGGCATCTTCCGGCAGGTCTCGCGTCCGGTCTCGGGCCGCGACCTGACGGAGAAGCTGGCGCTCGCGCGGGCCGGCGCGGGCGACGCCGAGCTGGACGCGGCGCTCCACGCCGGGGACACGTGGACCGTCTCCTAGACCGCGGCAGCGACAAGTGGACCGCGTACCCGCCGGACGTGCTCCCGGCATGGGTCGCGGAGATGGACTTCGAGCTCGCGCCGCCGGTCAAGGCGGTGCTGCTCGACGCGATCGAGCGTGACGACCTCGGCTACGTCGGGCGCACCGAGGGGATGCTCGAAGCGTTCGCGGGGTTCGCCGAGCGGCGCCTCGGGTGGAGCGTCGATTCCGAGCAGGTCGCGCTCGTCACGGACGTGATGGTCGGCATCCAGGAGCTGGTGCGGGTGCTCACGGAGCCGGGCGACGCGGTGATCCTCAACACGCCCGCGTACCCGCCGTACTTCCGCGAGCTCGGGCGGCCGCTGGTCGAGGTGCCATTGGTCGATGGGGCGTTGGACGTCGAGGGCATCGATGCGGCGTTCGCGTCTGGCGCGAAGGCGATGGTGCTCTGCAACCCGCACAACCCGACGGGGCGCGTGGCGCCGCGGGAGGAGCTGGAGGCGCTCGCCGCAGTTGCCGACGAGCACGGCGCGTGGGTGATCGCCGACGAGATCCACGGTCCGTTGACGTTCGCCGATGAGACGTTCGTGCCGTGGCTGACGGTCGCGCCGCGCGGCGTGGCGCTGACCTCGGCGTCGAAGGCGTTCAACCTGACGGCACTCAAGCTCGGCCTGATCGTGGGCGAGCCTGTCGCGCGGCTGTCGGACGACCTGCGCGACCATGCCGGCTATCTCGGCGTGCTCGCGGCCGAGGCGGCGTTCCGGGACGGCGACGAGTGGCTCGACGAGACGCTCGCGACGATCGCCGCCAACCATGCGGCGCTGCCGTCGCTGCTGCCGAAGGGGATCGTCGTGCCTGTGCGAGCGCAGGCGAGCTTCCTGACGTGGCTGGACTGCCGCGGCGCGGGGCTCGGCGACGATCCCGCCGAGGTGTTCCTCGAGCGCGGCCGGGTCGCGGTCTACGGCGGCCTGAAGTTCGGGGCGCCGGGCGCGGGCTACGTGCGACTCAACGTCGGCACGACGCCCGAGCTGTTCGAGGACGCCGTCAGGCGCCTGGCGGCGGCGTTGACGCCGTGAAGGCCGGGACGGGCTGGTCGACCACGTCGATCGTTCCGAGCTCGACCACCAGCACGATCTGGCGCGTGGACAGTGCGAGGTAGTCGTGACGCTCCGGCTCGCGTGTGCTGTCGATGTACGTCACCGTCGTGTCGGTCAGCGGCAGGAAGTCGTCGCCCTGCGCGTTGAGGAAGTCGGTCATCCGGGAACGGAACCCCTCATGCGGCAGCTGCAGCGTGCCTTCGATCTCGTGACGCGCGGTCTCGACACGGACGCGCTCGCGGCGGAATTGCATGGGCTCCAGTAAAGCGCGGCGTCGGTAGGGTTGCCGCCCCATATGTTGGACATCGACGCGATCCTCCGGCCCTGGTACGAGAGCATCGAGGCGGCGCACGGGCCGTTCTCGCTCTTCGACGCGCACACGCACATCGGCGCCAACGACCCTGACGGCTTCAAGCAGACGCCCGCGGAGCTGATCGACGTGATGTCGCGGGCGGGCTCGCGCGCGGTCGTGTTCCCGATGCACGAGCCGGACGGCTATCCGGGGCCGAACGACGTGGCGATCTCGGCGGCGGCTTCGTCCGACGGTCGGCTGGTGGCGTTCTGCCGGCTCGACCCACGCGACCATCCGGCGGCCGAAGCGGGCCGGTGCCTGGATGCCGGCGCGGTCGGCATCAAGCTGCACCCGCGCGCGGAGCAGTTCACGATGTCCGAGCCGGGCGTGCGGGAGATCGTCGCGGTCGCGCACGAGCGTCGCGTCCCGATCCTGATCCACGCCGGGCGCGGGATTCCCGCCCTGGGGCGCGACACGGTGGAGTTGTCGAGCGAGTTCCCGGACGCGCGGCTGATCCTCGCCCACGCCGCGATCTCCGACCTCGCGTGGCTGTGGCATGTGCTGCCGGAGCACCCGAACGTGTTCATCGACACCGCGTGGTGGAACCCGGCCGACCACATCGCGCTGTTCTCGCTGGTGGCGCCGTCGCAGATCGTGTGGGCGAGCGACTCGCCGTACGGGCTGCCGCTGCTGGCCGCGTGGTGTCACATGCGCAGCGCGCTGCAGGCGGACGTGTCCGACGAGGCGCTGCGGTCGATCATGGGCGGGCAGATCGCACGGCTCGTCGCGGGCGAGGATCCGCTCTGGGTCGGCGATGCTCCTGGAGCGTCATCACGGGCGCTGCACCCGCTGCTCGACCGCGTCGTCTCGCACATGATCTCGGCGATGGGGCGAGCGTTCGGCGGCGGTGACCCGACCGAGTCCCTGGACCTGGCGCGACTGTCGTGCGCGGTCGGTTCGGACGCTCCGCACGCCGACGTGTGTTCCGCCGTGTTGGAGCTTCTCGACCTGTTCCGCAAGCATCTGGCACCGCCGCCGCCGGGGCGCCCGTTCCCGCTCGCGGCGCGCTTCATCATCGCCGCGCTGACGGTCGCGCGCACGCCTGACGTGCCACTCCCGGCCGATCTCCATCTGCCTCCGCCGACGCGCGAGGAGGCAGACGCCTGAATTAGCCCTCGCCGCCGCCGCTGACGGTCGGAGGCGGTGACGGGCGCGGCCGGGAGCGCGGCGTCGATGTCGGCTCGGGCGAGCAGGGGCGGTAGTCGCGCGCCATCGAGAAGCGCTCGCCGCCGGTGGTCTCCCCGCTGACCGTGACGCGACCCCGGCGGGGCACGCGGACGGTCACGCTGGCCTCTTGCGTGACGCCGGTCAGGTGCACGGCCTCGCCGCGATCGGTGCGGATGTGGACCGGGCTGAGGATCGCGCCGGACGGCGGCGTGAGCTTGACCGTCACGCGGCTGCTGGTGAGGCAACCGCTCTGCATGTCGATTGCCAGGTCTTCGCTCTCGCCCTCCTGGGCGATTGCGGTCGCACCGAGGCCGAGGCCGGTGCCGATCGCCACTAAGAGGGCCACGCGCCGTATCACGAGCCGACCGTATACGGCGGCAGGGCGGCCGTCCAGTAGGGCTAGCCGCCCAGCTAGCCTGGCGGGGTCACCAGGGGATCGGCCGCCCGTCCCTGAAGAACCCGCCGGTCGGGCCGTCGTCGGGCAGCTCGGCCGCCCACACGATCCCGGCCGCTCCCGCTTGCACCGGTCGTCCCCCTTGGCCCATGTCGGTATCGGTCCAACCCGGGCAGACCGCGTTCACCAGCACCCCGGGCAGTTCGGCGGCGAGGATCCGCGTCAGCGCGTTCAGCGCCGCCTTGCTGACGGAGTACGCCGGCGTGCCCGCGCCCATCTCCGTGAGTGATCCGGACCCGCTCGAGACGTTGACGACGCGCGCGTGCGCGCTGCGTCTCAGGTGCGGCAGAAACGCCAGCGTGGTTCTCCAGGCGCCGAACAGATTCGTCTCGAGCGCTTCGTGCACCTGCGCGAGATCGGCGGTGCTCGCGCGCGCCCACGTGTCGTAGAGGATCGCGGCGTTGTTGACGAGGATGTCGACACGGTCGAGGCGCTGCGCGAGCCGCTCGATGCTCTCCGCGTCCGTGACGTCGAGCTGGGCGACGCGGACGTTCGCGATCCCGCGCGGGCCTCTCTCGGGGTCGCGCGAGCCGGCGATCACCTCGTGGCCGTGCGCGGCGAGCTGCCGGCACACCTCGAGGCCGATGCCGCGGTTGGCGCCGGTCACGACGGCCACACCCATGCTCGCGCACCCTAGCCCGCGCTCTACCTTGCGTGCCGCGCATCACTGGTTCGAAAGGAGCTCTCAGTGGGACTGTTCGATCGCCTCCGCCGCACACCCGGCGGCGACAACGTCTACGTGTACGAGAACGCTCGGCCGCCCGAGGTGGCGACCGGCGACGCCGACCTGATCGAGGCGATCTCCGCCCACATCGAGAAGCACATCGGCGAGCCCGATCTCGTCTTCCACCAGCTCGTCTCGGAGTACGTGCACGTCGACATCCACATCGTCCGGCCGACCGAGCAGCGCCCGTGGGTCACGCTCGTCACGTCGGGGATGAGCGAGCGCCCGATGACGACGCCGAACGGCATCGGCCCCCAGTACTCGCGCGCTGAACTGACCATCTCGCTGCCGCCGGACTGGCCGATCCAGTCCAAGGAGGAGCGCCACTACTGGCCGTTCCGGATCCTCCAGGACATCGCCACCCTCCCGCACAAGTACGACAGCTGGGTCTGGATCGACCACACGATCCCCAACGACGACCCGCCCAAGCCCTACGCCGACGACACCGGATTTTGCTGCGCACTCCTCGGCGTCCCCGTCCTCGCCGGCCCGGACTTCGCCCAGATGACCCACGGCGACCACACCGTCACGTTCATCGCCGTCTACCCGCTCTACGAGGACGAGACGAACCTCAAGCTCAACGAAGGCGCCGACGCCCTCACCGAGCGGTTGGAAGCCGCGATTGTCACCGAGCTGCTCGACCCGGCCCGCCCCTCGGTTGTGTGATGAGCGACGAGAATCCCGAGAGTCCGAGATCGCCATCGGCGATTCGGACCTGATCAACGCCGTCTCCGATCACATCAACACGCACATCGGCGAGGTCGCGTTCGTCCTGCACCCGCTCGTCTCCGAGTACGCCCACTATCTGGAACTGACGATGGCCCTCCCGCCCGAGTGGCCGATCCGAGACCGCGATCTCCGCCACCACTGGCCGTTCCAGCTCCTCCAGTTCATCGGAACGCTCCCGCACGAGTACGACTCCTGGATCTGGCTCTGCCACACGATGACCAACGGCCCCACGGCGGCGCCCTTCTCCGAGGACACCGAGATGTGCGGCGCCCTCCTGTGGTACCCGGAGCAGGCCGGCCCCGACTTCTCGAGCATGCCCCACGGCGACCACACCGTCTTCTTCCTCGGCGTCTACCCGCTCTACCAGGACGAGATGGACCTCAAGCTCGCCCACGGAGCCGAAGCGCTCACCGACCGCCTCGAGGCCGCCGAGGTCACCGAACTCCTCGACCCCACCCGCCCCTCCATCGCCTAAGGGGGGTCTGACCCCCACTAACGTCCCGCGGCGCGCTTTCTGGCTCTATGGCGTGGCTGGTGATTAAGGGGGGTCTGACCCCCCTTAGGGGGCGAAGACACCGCGGCGTGCCCTAGAGGTGGCATGGCACGCAAACCACGGCAAGAAGTCGCGGACGGGATTCATCACGTGTGGTCCCGCGGGAACGCGAAGGGCCTGATCTATCGCGACGACGATGATCGGCGGACGTATCTGACCACGCTTCGCCTCACCGTCGAGCGGGCGAAGTGGCGCTGCCTCGCGTACTGCTTGATGGACAACCACGTCCATCTGCTGATCCAGACGCCCGAGGCCAACCTCGGCGCCGGGATGCAGCGGCTGCACGGGCTCTACGGCCGGCTATTCAACGATCGCCAGCAGCGGTCAGGGCACGTCTTCCAAGGCCGGTTCAAGTCGAAGCTGGTGACCGATGACGCGCAGATGTGGGTCACGACCCGGTACATCGCGCGCAATCCGGTCGAGGCGGGGATGTGCAAGGAGGCGCGAGACTGGCCGTGGAGCAGCCACGCGATGATGGCGCGCGGGACGGCGCCGCGGTGGGTCGACGGGGAGCGATTGCTCTCGTACTTCGCGGGCGTCGGCGGCGATCCGTGGGCGCGCTACAGCGCGCTCGTCGAGGCCGAGTTGCAGCAGTGAGCGCCAGCGGTCGATCACACGGGTGTGGAGCCTTCGCGCTACGTCATCTTCGATCTCGACGACACGCTCGTGCACTCGGACGCAGTGCGCGAGGCGTTCGCGGTCGTCGCGGGCGCCGAGGGGATCGCGCGGGAAGTTCTCATGCGGACACTCGACTCGCTTCCGGGACGGCCGGCGGGGGAAATATTCGAGGCGCTCGGCTTCGGGCGCGCGGCGGCCGTGGCCGCGACGGATCGCTTCCTCAATGAGCTTGACGAGCGCAACCGCCAGGCGCCGCCGGTTCCGTACCCCGACGCCGACGAGACCCTGCGCGAGCTCGCCGCCGCCGGCGCGCAGCTTTTGCTCTCCACCGGCTCCTCGCCGGAGCGCGCCCGCCGCGTGCTCGACCAGGAGGGCTGGGACGGTTTCACGGTCGTGCTCGGCTCGGATGACACCTGCAGCAAGGGCGCAGCGCACTACGAGCGCATCTCCGCGCACGCACCGGACGACCGCTGGACCGCCAACGCGGTCACCGTCGGTGACAGCCCGTCCGACATGCGACTCGGTGCCGAGTTCGGTGTGCCGGTGCGGATCGGGGTCGATCGCGACGGGGATCCGCGGCCGCTCTACGCCGCCGGCGCCACCCACGTGGTACGTGCGCTGGCCGACATCCTGCCGATCCTGGCCACTGTGCCGATTTGAGGTCTGATGACAGTTTGTTTTCCCGCAGCAGCAGGTAGAAATCGCCATGGGGCCGAATTTCGGCGTCGAATGAGCGTCCAGACCTACCCTGCGGCGATTGCCTTCCTCATCTGTTGGTGCTACGAAACGACTACATGGCGGGAGCAGGGATGCAACGAGCAGTAGTCACAGGCGGTCTGGGGTTCATCGGATCGCACGTCGTCGACGCGTTGGTCGCCGACGGGCGCGACGTCACGATCGTCGATTCGATGGTCGCCGCGGTCACGGACGGCCGCGAATACGAGGCGGTCGGGTGCGTCGTGCACCGCGTCTCGATCGCCGACTTCCTGGCCGGCGGCGGCACGTTCGCCGGCGCGGATCTGGTCATTCACGCCGCCTCGCACGTCGGCCCGGCGGGCATCCTCCGTCACCAGGGCACGCTCGGCGCCGACATCGTCGGCACGACGCAGCTCGTGGTCGACGAGTGCGTCGAGCACGACATCGCGCTCGTCGCGTTCAGCTCGGCCGAGGTCTACGGCCGCAGCGGACTGCTGCAGGAGAGCGACGACCTCGTCGTGCCGGTGCATTACAACGTCCGGCTCGAGTACGCGATCGCGAAGACGCTCACCGAGGCCGTGACGATCAACAGCCGTCACCGTGGCCTGCGGGGCCTCGTGATCCGCCCGTTCAACGTCGCGGGGCCGCGCCAGTCGCGCGCCGGTGGCTTCGTGATGCCGACGTTCGTGCAGCAGGCGATCGCCGGCCGCCCGTTGACGGTGTTCGCCGGCGGCGAGCAGCAGCGCGCGTTCCTGTCCGCCGTCGACCTCGCGCGCTTTGTGACCGAGCACCTCGACGCCGCGCTCGAGTCCGGCGCCCCGATCTTCAACCTCGGCAACCCGACCAACTCCACGACGGTGTGGGGCCTCGCCGAGCTGATCGTCCAGCGGCTCGGTTCGAGCTCGGTGCTCGAGCACGCCGACGCCCGGCTGATCCACGGCCCGCTGTATGAGGAGGCCGAGTCCTTCCAGAAGCTGCCGGTGCTCGACGCGGCGGCCGCGGTCGGTTGGCAGCCGCGGATCGGGCTCGACGCGCTGATCGACGAGACCGCGCTCTACTACCGCGTGCGCGACGACGCGCGCGACGCCGACGCGGCGCCGCTCGACGCGGGTGCTCGGGTCTAGCCTGCCGAAATCCGCCGTCGTCCTCGCGCCGCACGCGGACGACGAGTCGATGGGGTGCTCCGGCCTGATGGCGAAGCTCGCCCAGGCCGGATCGCGGATCCATGTCGTGTACCTGGCCGTCGACGGCTTCCACCACTACGGGACCGACGACACCACCTACCAGCAGCGCCTGGACGAGATCGACGACGTCCTCGCGCTGTTCGGTGACGCCTGTACGCATGAGATCGCGTACGGCGAGCGCGACTTGATCGAGCAGCTCGACACGCTTCCGCGCCGCGAGCTCGTCGACCGGTTCGAGAAGGTGCTGAACGAGCACAAGCCGGAGCTGCTTCTCATCCCCGCGTTGCCGGACTACGACCAGGACCACCAGGCCGTCTTCCACGCCGCCCACGCGGCCGCCCGCCCGATCGCCGCGCAGTTCGGCAAGCACCTCGTGCCGCACGTGCTCGGCTACGAGATGACCAAGATCCAGTGGGCGAGCGAGCCGCTGCCCCGGTTCGGCGCGTTCGTCGACATCACCGACGTGATGGAGACGAAGCTCGAATCGATCCGTCGCTACAAGACGATGTGGCGGCCGTCGCCGCACATCCGGTCGCTCGAGTCGGTCAAGGCGCTGGCGACGATCCGTGGGGCCGAGATCGGCGTCGAGTACGCCGAGGCGTTCTCGGTCCTACGCACGACCCTTTAGGCGGTCGAGCCGCCGCGGCCCGAGCAGTGCGCCCGCGAGCAGCGCCCACGCGAGCGGGTCGGCCAGCAGCCGCGGCTCGTGCCGCGCCGCTCGTCTCAGGCCCCGGACGGTGGGACCCAGGTCGCGCTCGGGGAGCGTCTGTTCGCGCACGCGGCCGACCAGGTCGCGGCGCAAGGCGCGGTCCGCGATCCGCTCCAGCCGCCGCGATTCGGGCAGCGTGGCCACATAGCGGCGCTTGAGCGCGTGCACCTGGCGCAGCGTGCGCTCGTCCTGCAAGTAGCCCGTCCTGGTGATGTCGCTCAGCGCCGACGTGTGGCTATTCGCGTGCACGCGGTAGCGGCAGAGCGACTCGGGCACGAACGCGACGTCCCAGCGCTCCGCCATCCGCAGCCAGAACACGAAGTCGAACTGCGGGTAATCCTCCTGCCGGAAGGCGCCGTCGGGCACCGCGGCACGCCGGATCAGGGCCGTCGAACTGCAGATCGGGCAGCCGTGGCGCATCGAGCGCTCGACGAACTCCGCGCCGGTCTCGAGCGGCGGCGCCGGGGTTTCGAGCCAGTCCTGGTCGGGGTCGAGCGTGGCACCCGCGTCATCGACGATCGCGAAGCGGGCATGCGCGACGCCTGCCGTCGGATGGGCGTCGAGCGCTGCCACCGTCGCCTCCACGAGCCGCGGCTCGGCGACGTCGTCGTCGCCGAGTTGGAGGACGTACTCCGTGTCGGCGCCGAGCAGCGAGCGGGTGAAGTTGCCGACGATCCCCGCGTTGCGCTCGTGGGCGATCAGCCGCAGCCGTGGATCGTCGAACTGGCCCACCACGCGCGCGACCGCGTCGCCGGGCGTCGCGTCATCGTGGACCTCGACCACGAGGTCGGTGAACGTCTGCCCGAGCGCGCTCGCGATCGTGTCCGCGAGCCAGCGCGTCCGCTTAAACGTGGGGATGCAGACCGTGACGCGCGGCACGCGTGGACACCTTAGCCGCGGCTTGAGCTGCCGCCTCGAGCGGCGGCGATCCGTCGCGAGCGCCGGTCAGATCCCAATGCGCGGCCTCGCGCCGGACGCGCAGCCGGCGCAGGAGGAACGTGACGAGGCCGCGGGCCCGGACTGGGTTCGCGAGCGCCCTCGCGAGGATCCCCGTGCCTTGCCGCGGACGTCCGGCGCGGAAGGCGAGCGCCGCCCGGTGCCACGCGAGCGTTCCGTGGTAGCGCTCCGACAGCGTGGGGTTCCACCACGGCGCGCCGGCGTGGGCGTCGATCACGCGCAGGTGCGAGCCCTGGACGGCACGCGCGTCAGCCGACATCTGCCCCGGATGGATGTGGTAGACGATCGTCACGGCCGGCACGACGGCGGCCGAGCCCGCGGTCAGCAGCCGCGCCCACAGGTCGAGGTCCTCGGCCGCCGTGAACGGCCGGAAGGCGCCGGCCGCGCGGACCGCGTCGGTGCGCGCCAGCGCCGCGCTGATCGCGATGTAGTTCTCGGTCGCCAACAACGCGACCGGCGAGCTGGGCGTCAGCTCACGCGTACGCACCGGTCCGTGATAGCGGCTGCGCTGCTCACGCGGGTCCCAGACGATCGCCGATCCCGCGACGAGGTCGTGGCCCTCGCGCAGCGGCCACAGCGTCGCCAGGTGGTGCGGCAGCCACTCGTCGTCGGCGTCCAGGAACGCGAGCCAGGGCTGTGTCGCTGCCGCGACGGCGGTGTTCCGCGCCGCAGAGAGGCCGCGGTTGTGGTCGTGGGCGAGCACCGTCGCGGCGCACTCGCGTGCCAGCGCGGCCGTGCCGTCCCGCGAGCCGTCGTCGACGACGAGGATCTCGGCCGGCGGGTCCGGCAGCTGCGCGCGCGCGCTGGCCAGGGCGCGCGCGAGCGTGTCCGTCGCCCGGTAGGCCGGCACGATCACGGTGACCGGGAGTGTCAACGCGCCCCCGCGCGCCGCACCAGCACGCCCGCGCGGCCGCCGAGCAGATGGCCGAAGTGCCCGTCGAGCCAGGCGGCGTCGTCGGCGGACAGCGCGCGCAGCGCGAGCGCCAGCGCCGTGAAGCTAATTGCGCCGGCTGCAATGGCCAGCACGAGGCCGCCTGGCCCGTCGATGACGCTCAGTACCGCGACGCTCGCCGCCGCGCAGCCGCTCGCGGCCACCGCAACGCGCGCGATCGACGCCGGGTGCCAGTCGACCGGCCCGCTCACGCGTCGCGCTGCCGCGTACAGCGCGGCGGTCGCCGCGACCTGCGCACCCGCGTTGGCGAACCCGGCGCCGAGCGCGTCGTAACGCGGCACGAGCACGAACGCGAGCACGATGTTCACCACTGCGGCGAACACGCCGGCGACAAGTGGGGTGCGGGCATCGCCGAGCCCGGACAGGAACGACACGGAGATGCTCGACACAGCGAGGAAGGGAATCACGCCGACCATGACGAGCAGGACGGTTCCGGCCTCGCGGTACTCGTCGCCGTAGGCGAGCCGGATCAGGTCTGGGCCGACCGCCGCCATTCCCGCGGTGAGCGGAAGCGCGGCCATTGTGAGCAGCCGGAGCGAGCGGCTGAAGCCGGTGCGGATGCGCTGGCTGGCGTCCGCGCCGCGGAGGGTGGCGAACGCCGACACCAGCACCTCCGAGAGTCGCTCGGGCACGGCGGCGATCGCCGCCACGGAGGCGAACGCGATCGAGTACAGCGCGATCTGCACGTCGGTCGAGTAGTGCGCGAGGAACAGGAACTCCGAGCGCCGCCAGACGACCAGCGTCACGAGCGCGTTCGCGGTCGTCCAGCCGGCGAAGCGCAGCGTCGCGCGTCGCACGTCGAGGCCGATCCGCCCCGTCGGCGTCCCGAGCGCCCGCCGGGCGAGGATCGCGCTGCACGTGAGGTTCACCGCCGCGACCGCGGCCTCGACGGCGAACAAGCCGACAATCCCGCCGCCGGCGGCGAAGACGCCGATCAATACGGGGACCTCCACGGCACCGGTGACGAGCCCGATAGTGGCGGCGGTGCGGAAGCGCTGGACGCCCAGCAGGACCGCGTTGGCCACGCTCTGCAGGGCGCCGAATGTGACAAACGCACCGGCCAGCACCCACGCGGCCTGTGGGTCGGCCCCGAACAGGGCGGCGACGACGAGCGCGCAGCCGCCCGCGAGCGCCGTCATCGCCTGCACGCGCCAGGCCCACGCGACGATCGCGAGCGCGTCGGCCGTCCGGCCGCCGCCGACCGCCTCGGCCACGGAGCGCATGACTGCGAGCGCCATGCCGCTCGTCAGCACCAGCAGCAAGGACACCGCGATGAATGAGATGAAGCTCTGGCGACCGAACTCCGACGGGCTCAGAAAGCGCGCGGCCGTGATTGAAAGCGCCAGCACGTACAGCTGCGGGACGACGTGGCTGATCGCCGTCCAGATCCCGCCGCGCACGACCGTCGCGCCGGTCGTGCGGGCCGCGGCATCCGACGCGCTCATGGCCGCCGCAGCGTCACGGTCGCATAGCTCGTCAGCGCCGGCAGCGGGCGCCGGAGGAGCGCATGCGAGAGCGCCTGCTCCACGCGGTCAAGCGGCTTCAGCGGGCCGAAGTAGCCATGCCCGAAGTAGCCGACGTAGTCGAGTACCTGGAACCCGACGCTTTCCAGCCGTCGCAGCTGGCGCTGTGTCGGTCCGCGGCACCAGCGGTAGTACGCGTGGAACTTCGCGTGCTCGCCCTCCGGCTCGCGGCCCGGTTGGATGCGTTGCAGCAGCGGCTCCATCACCCGCTCGGGCAGCACGCGGTTGAGCATGAACGCCGGCTCGTAGAGCGTCGGGAAGGTGTGCAGGGCCGTACCACCGGGACGCAGCGCGGTGTACACCGAGCGGTGCAGGGCGCGCGCATCGGGGACGTGCTCGGCAAGGAATGCCGAGACGATCAGGTCGTACGGGCCGCGTGCGGCGAGCGCGTCGGACGTTGCGTCGAGCACCACGGTGCGGTACCCGGTCGGTGCCTTCGCCAGCTCCTCTGCGGACAGGTCGGCGACCTCGTGGTCGAGCCCGTGACGCTCGATCACCTCGAGCGGGATCAACGGGTTGGCGCCGCCGCCGAGTTCGCAGACCCGCTCTATCCCGGGCGTCTCCACGAGCGCCAGCGCTTGCTCGGGATGGTCCGTCCAGAGGTCGAACCAGTACCGGTAGCGCGGCCGCACCGGGGCGAGTGTACCCGCGCCCGGTGCGGCCTCAGGGGTCCTAGATGACGATGTCGATCTGCTGGACCGTGTGCGCCTGGCCGCTCTCGGCCAGCCACACGCCCGTGGAGCGCACGAGCCCGGTGGCCGTGGCGTCGCTGCCACCGAGCGTGAACGGCGTCCGAACCGAGCCGACGTGGATCGCGCCTACGCCCGCCTCGCGCAGCGATTGCGCCTTGGTCTCGCCGTCCCAGACGCGCAGCTGATCGAACGCGGCGTCGTCCTCGTCGATCCAGCCGTCGCCGTCGTCGTCGAGCACCGCCAGCTCCGCGAACCCGTCGCCGGTGCGCGCGCCGAACAGCTCGGAGCCGTTGTCGAAGCGGCCGTTGCCGTTGCGGTCGAGCGCCAGGAACTTGCCGCCTTGCGGCAGCGCGACCGAGTCGGCCTTGCTGTCGAGATCGAGGTCGAACGAGATCCGCTTGCTCCCGAGCGCCGTTGTGGCGGACTCGAAGTTCAGGACCAGCGGGTCCTTGGCCTTCGGCCCCCCGACGTCGAGCGTCACGCGCTCATAGTGCTCGCGCTGCATCCCGACGCGGAGATCGAGTGCGATCTGGCGCCCGTCGCCGGTGGTGACGACGCCCTGCGCGTGGAAGTCGACGCGCTCGGCCTCGTAACGCACGCGCTCGTAGTGCAACTCGACCGACGGCGGCTGCCGCTCGGACGGTTCCTGATCGGGCTCGACCTCCTCCGGCTCCTCGATCTTGGAGCCGGTCAGCCACTCGACGACCAGCTTGAGCAGGTACGTCTTGAAGTCGCGCGACAGTGCTTCGTCGGGCTCCGCCCGGCATTCCTTGGGCGGCGCCGGAGGCGGGGTCGCCTTTCTGATCTCGAGCCGCTCGCGCTCGGCGCGCAGCGACGCGTATGTCGATTCCATCGACATGGCGGATTGGGAAATACGCATCCTTGCGTTTCCTCCTGGTTATCCGTGCCCGCCCCCTCCATGAGGCAGGCTGTCCGTACGTGATCGACACAGATGCGCCGAAGCTCCACGGCGCTGGACCATCGTCCGGCGTGTTGACGGCGCCGCTTGTGGGGTGTTCAGTACGCAGCAGGTGGTGGCTCACGACCGTTCGGTGGACGAGACCCCGGCAGAGGCGCAGCTCGTTGTCGCTCTCGACGACGTCGTGGCGGGGCGTGCCGCGGAGATCGACCAGATCCTCGACGTGCGCTGGTGGCAACTGTGGAGTCGGCGCCCGTGGGACTCCGAAGCGCGCAAGTCGCTCAGTCGCATCCGCACGTCGCTCACGGCGTTGACCGTCCACGCGAAGCCCGGCGCGCTTGTGCCGAAGCATGAGCTCGAGCTGCGATCGCTCCTGCAAAAGCCGCTGCGCGGTCGCAGCCTCGACTCGCTGATCGAGGTGGTCTACGAACTGGACGAGTTGCTTGTGCAGGTCGCCGACGACGAGTATGTGCGCCGCGTGGTTTGTGCCGAGTCGCTGCCCGACGAGGACAACGTCCGACTGGACCAGGTGCAAGCCGGACTGACCAAGGTCGGGCCCGTCGTTGGAGGCATGGCCGAGCAGCGTCAGGAGCTCCTGACGATGCTCGAGATGCGGCGCTTCCGCTACCGGCGCCTTCGCTCACGCCGCCGGATGAAGACGGGCCACCTCATCGGCGTGGCGTTCCTACTGCTGGGGCTGACGCTCGCCCTCGCCCTGGCGATCGAGGATCCCACCGGGCCCGACGGACCGGACGCGGTGCTGCTCTGCGCAGTCGCCGGCGCACTCGGCGGGACGCTCGCGAACCTGTACAAACTCCGCGACGAGATCGGGCGCGGCACCGAACTGCGCGCATTCAAGCCGATCCTGATCGCGCAGCCCGCCGTCGGCGCGGCAGCGGGCCTGATCGTTCTGCTGATCGTGGCCAGCGGACTGCTCGGAACCACGACCGCGCAGTCCGACGGGCGCTGGCAATCGCTGACGCTGCTCGCGTTCGCCGCCGGCTTCTCTGAGGCGTTCTTCCTCGGGCTCGTCCGCCGCGTGGCCGGCGCGGCCGAGGGCGATCGCGCCAAGAAAGACGAGGCCGGCGCGCGGTAACCGAGCCTCAAGCATCGCAGCGCAGTGACCGATCCCGATCGGTGAAGTGGTCGATTGGTTGCTGATTCACGCCGAGGCGTTGCAGATGCGTCTCGCCGATACCTCAGGGTGGGCGGTGGCGGCGACGATGCTCTTGGCACTGGTACTGATCACGGCGCCCACCTTGGTGCACGAGCTCGGGCACGCAGTCGCAGCGCGCAGCCATGGCATACGAGTCGACGCGCTAGTGGCAATGCCAGAAGGACCATCGATCACGTGGACGCGCCGCGGGCTGACGTTTCGGGTCGGGCTGGGACTGCTGCGCGACATGCGGACTCGGGAACCCGCCGGCTGGGTGGAGATCAATGCCGCCCAGGTCAATCGGCGTGCCGCGCGGCAGGTGCTGCTCGCCGGGCCTGCGGCCGAAGGGGCCTTCGGCGTCCTCCTGCTCACCGGCGCGACGCTGTCGCTGCCCCTCGGCGCGCGCATCTGCTTGGTCGCGACCGGCATCGAGTGCATCTGGAGCGCGGTCTACAACCTCGTTGCCGATGGAGATGGGCAGACCGACGGCGCTCGACTGCGCATGCTCCGCACCCAGGTCGATCCCCCTCCTCCGGAGCGATATGCCGACCCCAACCGAGCCACGTCGGTCGCGCCGCCCAAGCCCGAGTGACGTTCGTGCCGCGCGTCCGAGAACGACGAAACCGCGCCGGAGCGCCGTTTCTGAATCATGGGCGCGGCGGGTTTCGAACCTGCGACCTCTCGCGTGTGAAGCGAGCGCTCTCCCACTGAGCTACGCGCCCCAGCGGAGCGCGCATTCTATCGCCCGGTCTCAGCAGTCTTGGCGGATCTGCGGGTTGCGCTCGTACTTGATCGGGTTCGAAACGCCGATGTAGACGTTGTTCGGCTCCGCGTTGGCAAAGGTCAGGATCAGGTCCTCGGCGCCCTGCTGCGTGGTCAGTCCGACCTTGACCAGCACGAGTCCGCCGCCGGCCGGATGAGTCCAGCCCTCCTTGAAATTCCATGTGCCGACGACGGACTGGCGGCAGATCTCGCCCGAAACGCTGTTCCAGTCCTTGATGTTGAGCCGGAACGTGCCGTCGGACAGAAACCACAAGCGGCGGTACTCGGCTGTCTGGCCGCTGGAGCCGAACGAGTACCACTCGAGCAGGAGATCGCCCGCCGACATCGCGGCTTGGCCCGCGGCGTCGTCGCGGGTCGCGTTGGGCTGCGAGGGGGGCGGCGTGCCCGGCGTCGTCGGCGCGGTCGGGACCGGTGTCGTGCCGGTGGGCGCTTCCGGCGGCGCGCCGGCGACCTTGGCGCGCAGCGTCTTGGTGCCCGAACTGGAGGTGACGCGGATCCTCGCGTTCGTGCCGTTGAGGCTCGTCGCCTTCGCGGCGGAGAGCGACTTCGACTTGAAGGTGACCGCCTTGCGGGTGGACGCCGTGCGCTTGAGCGAGAGCGAACCGACCTTCACGGACCGCGGCCGCGTGGATGCCGTGAACGCCTTCGTCGAGGTCACCCGGACCTGCAGGACGAACGCGTCACCGGAGCGCTGGAGCGCTGCCGACGCCTTGACCGCGGCGCCGGCGGTCGGAGCCAGTACCAACATCGCGAGCAGCGCCGCGCAGGCGACAAACGAGGACCTCATGGAGCGACATTAGTCGCTCTCGGTCAGCCCATCCCACCAAGAAGTCCAGCTGGGGTCGACCTCCGCGTCGTAGGTCGTGACGAGCAGCATCCCATCGGATGGCTCGTCGGACGTCAGCGGCGTCTTGAAGCCCACGATCACCAGGGCTCCGTCGACGACCGCGCCGCGCTGGTAGCGGCTCTCGTGCCACGGCTCGCCCTCCAGCACGACCGACGCGGGGACGACCGAGCCGGTCAGCACGAGCATGTGCCGCTCCCGTCCGCCGACCGCGAGCTTGTAGCGGAGCTGGTGGAAGAACGTGATCCAGCCTTCCTCGATGTCGCCGTAGACGTCCTGCCACTCGGCCGCGTCGAGGTCACCGGGCTTGGTGACGCGGATCAGCGTCTTGTCGCCCCGCTCGATCAGCTCCGTGGTCCCGTCCTCGACGAGCTCGATCCGGTCGGGCGGGATCGGGTTGGCATGCTCGACGAAGATGAACTGGATCTCCTCGTCGAGGCTGTCGGTCTCCCACCCGAACCAGTGCCGGATCCGCTCCGGCTCGGTCAGCTCGCGCCACACGACATCCCGGGGCGCATCGACCTCGACCTCGACGCGGTACGGCTTGTCCATGCCCTTGCTCATGCCGGGTGACCTCCCACCAGAATTCGGTAACGGCGTTGGCCCGCGCCGAACTCGGCCGCGAGCTCGGCGATCCGGTCGGCCAGCGCGTCGGCGAAGCGCTCGAGGTCCGACGGCCGCGACAGGCCGACCTCGGCCTCGATGGCGAACGTCAGCAGCCGCTGGCCGCGGGCAGCGGCCGCCGTGCGCGCCGCGGCGACGTCGCGCACCAACCGGGCGCCGCCGGCCAGCAACGTGTCGGCCGCGAACCGGTCCTGCTCGGACAGCTCGCCGATGACGACCGGTTCGACGACCACGGCGCTGGACGTCGCCCGCATCACCCGCTCCGTACAGCCGCGCCGGGCGCGCTCCTCGAGAAGCTCGACCAGCCCCGCGCGCTCGAGCTCGCGTACGTGGTAGTTCACGCGCTGGCGCGTCTCACCGAGCCGCGCCGCGACCTCGCTGGCCGAGCCGGCCTCGCGCAGCTGCTCCAGGACGGCACGACGCAGGGGCGCGAGCGGAGCGGAGACGACTTCCATACGAATAGAAAAACACGTTTGTCAAATCCAGCCGCGACTGCGCGCCGCACCGTGCACGCGTCGGATCGCCGCCCGGGCCGGGGCCGCGGCCCGCCGCCCCAGCGGCTGCGGCCGGCGGAGGTTGCGGACGACTCGCGGCGTGCCGTCATCCGGGCCGACCACGATCAACCCGAGCCCGCCCCATTCCTCCATCAGGACCGCCGCCGGCCGCTGCAGCTCGACGAACGCGAAGTCGAGCAGCCGGACCTTCGGATGTGCCGCCGCCTCCGCCGCCTCCAGGCCCGCTCGCACCTGCGCGTTGGCGGTGTCGTGAAGCACGATCACGGTGTCCGTCACGGCGGGCGAGCCGAGGAGGTCGAGGACGTCGCGGCGCACGCCCTCGGGGCTGTGGTCGCCGTCCACCAGCGCGAAGTCCACGTTCCGGCCGGCCGCGGCGAGCGACGCGAGCAGCCGTGGCAGTAGCTCATGGCTGTCACCGACGTGGAGCGTCACGTTCGCGGGGAGTTCCTCGACCTCCGGCGCGAAGTCGAAGCTGTGCACCTGTTCGCTGTAGGCCGCGATGGTTCGCAGGCTGCCGCCCTGGGCGGTGCCGAGCTCGATCGAGACGCTCGGCCGCAGCTCCGCGAGCACGCCGGCGATCGCGGCGCGCTCGCCCGGCGCCATCTGCCACTCATGACGGGCGAAGAGCTCCACGCGGGCGGACCCTACCCTCGCCACCACGACCGGCGGGCGGCCGCCGGCGGAGCGGCAGGCAGCGGCTCGCCGGCCAGGATCGCCGCCGGCGCCTCGGTCACCATCCAGCGGCCGCGCTCGCCTGTTGCGCCGGCGGCCTGCGCCACGGTCGCGCGTTGCCCGCCCGCCCGGTGCAGGTCGCCGGCGATCACGTGCGCGTTCCCGCTCTCGATCAGCCGGAGCGACAGCCGCCGGGCCCGCGCCGATCCGACCACGGAGGAGGCGGTGAGCTGCACGAGGACGCCGCGCTCGACGATTCGCTCGAGACGCGCCGGGTCGCGCTGGAACGAGTCGTTGCGCTCCGGATGCGCGAGCAGCACGCGGAAGCCGCGCACCTGGATCCGGAACAGCAGGTCCTCGAACATCTCGGGCACCGGCCCGTACGGCGTCTCGACCAGCAGGTCCGTTCCACGCCCGCCGTAGCTGGCCGCGCGCAGCATCTCGTCGCTCGCCCGCTGCGCCCACAGCACGTCGACCTCGCCGCCGGCGACGATCTCCAATGCGATCGCCTCCTCCCGCAGCCGCTCGCGCAGCTGCTCGGCGCGCGTCTCGACCTCCTCCACGCGGACGTCCGGGAAGTCGGCGCGCAAGTGCGGCGTCGCCGCCATCACGGTCACACCGGCCGCGGCGGCCTCGCGCGCGAGCGCGACGGACCCCTCGACATCGGCGGGGCCGTCGTCGAGGCCGGGCAGCAGGTGCGAGTGCAGGTCGATCACCGGCGGACTTGTTCCCACAGCGCCTCATACGCAGTCGCGACGACGTCCCAGTCGTGGCGGTCGCGGACGTACGCCCGGCCCGCCGCGCCGATCCGCGCCGCCCGCGCCGGGTCGCGCAACAGCGCGACGATCGCCTCGGCGAGCGCCTCGTCGGAGTCCGCGACCAGCAGGTCAGGCGTCGTCAGTCCCTGACACGCGAGCGGCGTAGCGACACATGGGGCCTGCGCGGCCATCGCCTCGAGGAGCTTGTTCTTGATCCCCGTGCCGCTATCCATCGGACACGCGTACACGGCGGCGCCCCACAGGTAGGGACGCAGGTCCGGGACATCGGCGACGACGCGGACGCCCGGCAACTCGCGCAGCCGCCGCCCCGGCGAACGGCCGGCCAAAGTCAGTTCCACTCCCGGCACGGCGGCCTGCACGCGCGGCAGGATCCGCTCCGCGAGCCGCAGCGCGGCGCGCTCGTTCGCCGGTGCATCGAGCGCACCCGTGAAGAGCATGCCGCTCCGGTCCGTGTCGCCCGGAGGGCCGAAGTACGCCGCGTCGACGCCATTGGGGATCGCGGCCGCGCGCAGCGACGGATCGAGCTGCGCCACCTCGCGCGCATCGTCCTCCGTCACCAGCACGACGCGCGCGAACGGGCGGTAGGCGCGAGCCTGCCACCGCAGCACGGCGCGCTCCTGGCTGCGGCGCCAGAGAATCTTTGGGCCGCGAGCGACCGCCGCCTCGGCCGCGACATTGCGATGCCAGGCGTCGAGCGGCGCGATCACCGCCGGCAACCCGTCGAGCGCCGGCGCGATGCCGGCGAGCGAGCCGAGCATCACGTGCGCGACGTCGAAGGACCCGACCAGCGCGGGCAGCTTCTGCTGAAACGGAGCGGCGAGCCGGCGCGCCTCCACCGGCTCGTTGAGCGCGAGCGCGATCACCCGCATCGCCCAGGCACGGAACAAGCCGAGCGCCGGGAAGTCCATCTCCATCAGCGTCACGCCGTCCGGTGGCGGCCCGGTCTGATCGGGATGCCGGAGGGCCACCACCGTGATCTCGTGGCGCGCCGCCAGCCGCTCGCAGAGCTGATACAGGACGAGGCGCGAGCCGTTCAGCGGGGGCCGTGGCGCCTCCGACGCGCAGACGAGGATGCGCACCGCGGCCATGTTGGCAGCATGTGCGGCTTGCGTGCCAGCAAGTCAGCCGTGGTGATCTCGCCGCTCCTGCCCGAGCCGCCGGTGACGGGCGGCCAGAAGCGCACGTTGCGCTTGCTCGAGGCGATGGAGCGCGCCGGCCTGCGACCGCACGTGCTGACGGCCGACCCCGGAGCGCCGGGTGCCGCGCAGCGGCTGCGCGACCGGGGGTGGGTCGTCGAGATCCTTCCCGAGCGGCAGCCGGGCCTGCTCGACCGCACGCGCCAGCACCTCGCGCGGCTTCCGAGTCCACGACTTAAGAGCGTTGGCGCCCGGTTCGACGAACTCGCGCCGGGCGCGGCGCTCGTGCAGTTCGAGCACACTCAGAGCGCGTACTACGCGGTCCCGAAGGGTGTGCCGAGCGTCCTCAGCCTGCACAACATCGACTCGGCGTTGGCGCAACCGTTCATCCGCGGGCGCGCGTTCCGCGCCGTCGAGCGTCGCGCTTACCCGCGGATGGATCGCGTCCTGTGCGTGTCCGAGGCCGATGCCGCCGTGGTGCGGGCGGGAGGCGGGCACGCGCTGCTGGCGCCAAACGGCGTCGACGACGCGTTCTTCGACGTCACGGGATCGGGCGAAGGAGCGCTGTTCTTCGGCGCGATGGACTACGCGCCGAACCGCCGCGGGCTCGAGCGCTTCCTGGCCGAGGGATGGCCCGTCGTCCAGCGGGCGCTTCCCGGAGCGCGCCTGCAGGTTGCGGGGCCCGGGAGCGAGCGGTTCGAGGGAGGGCTCGGCGTGGTCGAGGACCTGCCCGCCCTGCTCGCCACGGCGCGGGCGGTCGTCGTCCCGATCTGGGAGGGCGGCGGCACCCGCCTGAAGGTGCTCGAGGCGCTGGCGAGCGGTCGCGCGGTGGTGTCGACGCCGCTCGGCGCCGAGGGGATCGGGTTCGAGCACGGCCGTCACGGCGTGCTGGCGGAAACGCCGTCAGAACTCGGTGCGGCGCTAGCGGCCGTGCTGGCCGACCCCGGGTCGTTCGGCGCCGAAGGCCGCACGCTCGCCGAACGCTTCCGGTGGCCGGACGCGCTCGCTGCCGCGTCGGCGTTCTACGCGCTCATGTCAGAGCGGCGCTGAGCCGATAACAGAGGTGCACGCGAAAAGGCAAACCCGTCGTGAGGCGGGGACGCAAAGCCACGGAACCCACACGGGTTGGCCGGACTGCCGAAAGGGGCAACCACGTGAAGTTCGCACTCGCCACGGCGGTGGCGATTCTGAGTCTTATGCCGGGGGTGGCGCAGGCCGCGCCGGCCGTCGGCAACTTCCGCCTGGCGATCGACACCGCCGCGATCAACTCGGAGTTCTCGAAGACCGCGGCGCGCAACCGCGTGGTGATCCTGCAGGAGTACCAGGTGCCGCTGATGAAGAGCCTCAAGGCGGCCAACCCGAGCCTCAAGGTCCTGATGTACAAGAACCTCATGGGCATGTCCGAGCGCACGCCGTCGGGCTTCACCTCCGCCGGCGTGCCCCTCCAGGAGGCCGACGCGAACCCCGGCTGGTACCTGGAGAACTCCGGCGGCCAGCGCTTCACGTCGCGCCAGTACGACTGGATCTGGATCGCCGACGTCGGCAGCGCGTCCTACCAGCAGCGCTGGGCCGACAACGTGTTGTCGGACATCGCGCGTAACGGCTGGGACGGCGTGTTCATGGACGACGCCAACCCCGACATGACCTGGCACTACGACGTCGACAAGATGGGCAAGTACTCGACCAAGACGGCCTGGCAGGCGGCGACCCGCTCCGCGCTGGTGTCGATCGGCGCGCGCTTCCGTGCCGCCGGCAAGCTGGTCATCCCGAACTTCAGCATGAGCAAGCAGTACCCCGCCCTCATCAAGGACTGGATGAGCCTGGTGGACGGTGGCATGAACGAGCAGTTCGTCAAGTGGGGCAAGACGACCGGGGCGGAGACGTACGACCCCCTCGCGTATTGGGAACTGCAGCTGGAGGCGATGAAGGACGCCGAAGCCGCGGGCAAGTACTACCTGGGCGTGAGCTCCTCGGCCGCGACCGACCGCGCGGCGGCCCGTTACGGCTACGCGACGGCGCTGCTGGCGGGCGAGGGCAAGGTGCAGTTCGCGCTCCACAGCGACTACACGAACGAGAACTGGTTCGAGGAATACGACTACGCGATCGGCTCCCCCGCGGCCACCGAAACGCGCGCCGCGAGCGGCGTGCACCGCCGGAAGTTCACGAACGGCCTCGTGCTGGTCAATCCGACTTCGACCGCGGTCAAGGTCGACCTCGGTGGACGTTACACCGGCTCCGGGCTCACGAACGCGTCTTCAGCGACCCTTCAGGCCCGCAGCGCCCTGGTGCTGGCCAAGGCAGGTGACGGCGCCCCTTTCCGGAAGGCCCGGCGAGCCCGGGCAGCCCAGAAGAAGGCGAAGTCGGCCCGGGCCAGCCGGAAGGCCCGGCAGAGCCGGTAGTGACCCCGCCGCGGGCGGTGACCTCGCCGCCGGCCACGACGGCACCCGGGTCCGTGGTCGTGAAGGTCAGCTGCGTGAAGCGCTCGCGCTGCCGCGGCACGCTGACGCTGCGGCGCGGCACCACGGTGGTCGCCAGCAAGCGGATCACGCTGCGCCGGGGCCAGACGCGCTCGGTGAAGCTCACGCCGCGCGCGGTGGCCGCCGCGTCCCGTGCCTACGCCCTCAAGCTGCGTGCGCCGCTCGGCGTGCGGGCCCGGATCGCCTCCTCATAGAGCGCGAGCATCCGCTCCGCCGTGCGCTGAGCGGACGGCACCGCCGCGCGATTCACCGGCGGGGGGTTCTCGAGCACGTCGAGGATCGCCGCGGCCAGCGCCGGCGGGTCCTCGGCCGGCACGAGCGTCGGGCCCTCGATCTCCGGCACGCCGCCCACCCGGGTCGCCACCGCAGGTATCCCCGCCGCCAGCGCCTCCAACAGCGCCAGCGGGCTGTTCTCCATCCGTGACGGCAGCACGAACACGCTCAGCTGCGGGAGCGCCTCGGACGCGGGCACGAACCCGGGGAACGCCACGGGCAGGCCCGCCGCGCGAGCGCGCAGTTCCGCTTCGAGAATGCCCGTGCCGAACAGGGCGAAGCGCGTCTCAGGGCGCCGCGCGAGGACGACCGGGACCGCGTCGATCAGCACGTCGAGACCTTTCACCGGCTCGAACAGCGACAGCGCGCCAACCAGCTCGCCCGGCGGCAGCGGCTCCGGCGGGACGTCCACGCCGTTGGGGATGACGGCCAGGCTCCTGTAGCCGAGCCGATCGGCCAGCAGGCGCGCCATTGCTTGGGAGGGCGTGACGATCACGTCCGTCCGCAGCGCGCGCTCGAGGCCCTCGTAGGCGAGCCGGGCACGCGGGCCGGGCCGAGTGTCGTCGAGGTAGGGTTCCGGCAGGCCGTGGATCGTGTGCACGCGCAGCGCGCCGGCGCGCGGGCCGAGCCGCACCCACAGGCCGCTGCGCCGGTCGTGCGAGTGCACGACATCGGCGCCGCGGATGAAGCGATGCACGCGGACGGCACCGACCGGGTCGAACGGGCGCTCGAGCGGGATGACGGCGACACGGGCACCGACCGCCGCGAATCGCCCTGCCGTCTCCGAGCCGGCCGCTACCACGCGCACGTCGACGCCGGCGCGGACGAGATCGCGCGCGAGCAGGACCGCGTGCTCGAGCGGGCCGCCGCGGTGCAGCGACGTGACGAGCGCGACCTTCACGAGGTGCGCGGGGGCGGCAGGGCGAGGACCGCCGCCAGGCCGCTGAGCAGCCACATCGGCACCGCTATCTGCACCGACAGGAAGGAGGCGGACACGATCGCCACGACGAGCGACGCCTGCACCGCGGCGGTCATCCGCAGGCCGTCGCGGTCCTCGGCCGCCGCGAAGCGTCGCCGCGCCCGGGCCGCGAGTCGCCACGACCCGGCCAGGAAGGCCAGGAACGCGATCAGCGTGGGCAGGCCCCCCTCGGCCAGCACCTCCAGGTACGCGTTGTGCACGAGCGGGTTCTCGAGATTCACCGGGTCGTTGCGGACGTAGTCGCGGCTCTCCACCCCGAAGCGTCCCGGCCCGACTCCGAGCAGCGGGCGGTCCGCCGCCATCTCGAGCGCCGCGCGCCAGTAGGCCTCTCGCGACTCGACGTTCGCGCTCGCAATCCGGCTCTTCGCCTCGATGCGCTCCTCGATCAGCGGGCGCCACAGCGTTAGCGCGAGCGCGAGCACGCCGAGGATCACGACGAGCCCGGCGACGATGCCGCCAAGGCGCGTGCGCCGCGTGGCCACCGCCCACAGCACGACGGCCGCGGCGCCGACGAGCGCGCTGCGCGAGAGCGTCCCCATCAGCGACAGGACCAGTGCCGCCGAGCAGAGCACCCACCAGATCCGCGCTCTCCGGTCTCGAAGGGCGAGGTAGATGGCGAACGGCAGCACGGACGCCAGCAGATACGCGAAGTCGTTGGCGTCGGCGACCGGGCCGGACACGCGGTCCGTCGCCCCGGTGATGAGCCGAAACGCGCCGTACAGGCCGGCGGCGGTGGCCGAGAGCACGAGCACGCGCAGCATCACGGCGACCTCGCGGCGAGTGTGCAGCAGCTGCACGACCAGGAACGTGAAGGCGGCGAACAGCAGGTAGCGCAGCGTCTTGCTCACACCGGCCGTGATGTCGCCCGAGAGCATGAGCGAGAGCAGGACGAGCATCGTGAACGCGACCAGTGCGGGCAGTGTCGGAGGCAACCGCACCTCCTCGTCGCGGGCCAGCGCGCGCAACGCGTAGCCGAGCAGCAGCAGCGCGCCGAGCAGCTTGACGACCGAGACCGTCTCGGTCGGGTAGCTGAGCATGTCGTCCCACGGGAACGCGGCGATCAGCAGGATCAGCAGCGCCGGCGCGTTGAAGACGACGAGGCCGAGCACCATCGCGACCACGGCGGCGGCCAGCGCGTACACCGGCGCGAGCGCGGTCGGCACGGCGACCGCGAGAGCGACGAGCACGATCAGCGGCCACTCCGCGCCGCGGATCCCGAGCTTCGCGCCCACTACACCGATGCGGACTCGGGGCTCGTGTAGTAGTAGCCGCCCGTGGCCTCGAGATCCTGGCCCGACTGGTTGAGGATGATCCCCATGATGTTCGCGCGCACGATCTCGAGGCGCTCGAGCGCGCTCTCGAGCGACACCGGCTTCACGATGCCGGCGGCGACGACCAGCAGGACGCCGTCGCAGTGCGGCGCGATCAAGCGGGCGTCGCTCACGGGCAGCACCGGCGGGGTGTCCACCAGGATCAGCGCGTCGAGCTCGTGCAGGCGCTGCATCAGGCTCGCGAAGCGCACGTGCAGCATCTCCGTGGGATCGGGCGGCAGCGGGCCGCTCGGGATCACCGACAGATTCGGGAACCCGGACGGCTTGACTTCGATGTCGGCATGCCGCACCGAGAGCATCGTCGACAGCCCGGTCGAGTTGTCGACGCCGAACACCTTGTGCTGGGTCGGCCGCCGCAGGTCGGCGTCGACGATCACCGTCTCCACGCCGATCTGCGCGAGTGCGGTGCCCAGGTTCGCCACGACCGTCGACTTGCCCTGGGCGGGATCCGGGCTCGTGATCTCGATCACGCGCTTGCCCTCGACCAGGAACTGCACGTTCGTGCGCAGCGCGCGGTAGCTCTCCTGGAGGCCGATCATCCGGTCCTGGTCCCACACGAGCGAGGCAGGGGTGCGCTGGAGTGCCCGCTGGCGCGGCAGCCGGCCGACGACCGGCTTGTCCGTGAGCTCGTTGATCTCGGCCGGGGTCTCGATCCGCCGGCGCACGCGCTCCATCACCAGCGCATAGGAGACGCCGGCCAGCAGGCCGAGCAGGATGCCGACCGCGACGATCAGCGGCGGGCGCGGCTGGACGGCGGCCGTGGGCGGCTCCGGTGGGTTGATCACGCTGACGACGAACAGCGGGTTGTCCTGGAGCGACTGCTGGAAGCCCTGCGCCGCGGCATTCGCGGTGTCGGCGGCGTCCTGCGGCGTGGCGGCGTTCCCGGTGATCCGCAGGATGCCGGTGCCGCCGACGGTCGAGGTGTCGACCTCGCCAGGCAGCGGGCGGCCGAGGATCTGCTGCGCGCGGGCGCGGTTCACGCGCGACTTCGCCGTCTCGGCGTACGTGCTGAGCAGCGCGCTGAGGTCTCCGGCGCCGATCAGCGCCTGGTTCTCGTTGCTCTTGGGCGTGATCGCCAGCGTCGCGGTCGCCTCGTAGCGCGGCGGGGTGACGAGCGCGATCGCGGCCGCGAACCCCACCGTGAGCATCACGACGAACATGACGCCGAAGCGGCGCTTCTTGATGATCGCGAGAAGCTCGGCGAGCTGCACTTGTTACGGGATGGTAGGGGTGAGCAAGGCGCGATAACGCTGTTCGTACGCGCTGACCATCACATCGGCCGAAAAGCGCTCCCGCGTGAACCGCGCGCCCGCGACGCCGAGCGCGGCGCGCCGGTCCGGGTCGCGCAAGAGACGGCGCACGGCGGCTGCGAGCCCCTCGGCCGTGAAGTCGGCGACCTCCACACCGTCCAGTTCGCTCATACCGGCGACCGGCGTCGTGACCACTGGCGTCCCGGCCGCAAGAGCCTCCAGCACGACCAGCGACTGCCCTTCGGAGTCCGACGACACGAGCACGAGGTCGGCGCCCGCCATCAGCGCCCGCGCGTCGGCGCGCGCGCCCAGCATCAGCACGTCCCCTGCCCGCGCCTCGACCTCGGCGCGCATCGATCCGTCGCCGGCCATCGCGAACCGCGCCTCCCCCACCAGGGCGGCGACCTCCAGGAAGCGGTGCGGGTTCTTCTGCGGCTCCAGGCGGCCGACAAACAGCACCAGCGGTCGGGGGTCGTCGCCGAGGGACGCCGGCCCAGGCGCCGGGAGGCTGATGCCGTTGTCGATCACAAGCGGTCGCACCCCGAGCGGCGCGAACGTCGGCAGGAGGTCCGCCGAGCAGCACACGATCTCGTCCGCCGCGCGCACCAGCAGCCGCGCGGAGGCGGCGCGGTCGGGCTCCATCGCGCTGTGGTAGGTCGCCAGCACCGGCGGGCGCCGCGGGCCGCGCGCCAGCCGCGCGGCGGCCGCCGCGGCGACGGTCGCCTTCGCGTTGTGCGCGTGAATCACGTCGGGCCGGAAGCGGCGGATGAACGGGGCCTGACGCAGCACCCACTCGGCGAGGCCGGCGCGCGAGCGGCCGCGCTCGGGCAGTGTGAGCCGCAGGACGTGGAGCTCGTCGTCGAGCGGTCCCGGTGCTCCTGAGACGGCAACGGTGTGACCGCGTGCGGAGAGCGCGTCCGCGAGCGCGACGACCACCCGCTCGGCCCCGGCGCGCCGCATCCCGGGGCTGGCGAGCAGGATCCGCATTGCACCGCACGCTACAGCGCTAGACTCGCGGCCCGTGGCGCGGATCGCCCTCGTCTGCGAGCCGCCCGACGGCGGGGTCGCGGAGCACGTGGCGCAGCTGGCCGCCAGTCTTGCGGCGCACGGGCATGATCCGGTGGTGTTCGACAGCCGGCGGCTGCCGTTCCGGCGCGACTACACCCACCCCCACCGGGACGCGCAGGCACTTGCCGCGCTCACGCGTGCGCTGAGCGGCTTCGAGCTCGTGCATGCCCATGCCGCGAAGGCGGGTGTGGTGGGGCGGCTGGCGGCGCGCCTGCGGCGCTTGCCCGTCGTGTACACGCCGCACTGCTTCCCATTCGTCGGTGAGATCTCGAGCCGGCGGCGGGTGTTCTCGCTCGCCGTCGAACGGGCGCTGGCGCGCTCCACCGACGCGCTGATCTGCGTCTGCGAGGACGAGCGGGAGGTGGCTAGAGCGCACCGAATCGGCGCGCGGTGCGTCGTCGTGCACAACGGCTCCTCGCCGTGTGCGCCGGCCGCGCTCGACGGTCGCGTCGTTGGCGCGGTCAGCGTTCTGCGGCGCCAGAAGCGCCTCGACGTCCTGCTGGCCGCCGCGCCGCGGATTATCGAGGCCGGCGCGACGGTGAAGATCGTCGGCGACGGCCCCGAGGGGCCCAAGCTTCGCGCCGCCGCCGATCCGCGCGTCGTGTTCGAGCCGTTTGGGGGCAGTGCCGCGGCCCACCTGCGCGAGCTGACCGTCTACGTCCTGCCCAGCGCCTGGGAGGCGTTCCCGATCGGTGTGCTGGAGGCGATGGCGTGCGGCGTGCCGCAGGTGGCGACCGACGTCGGCGGCACGCGCGAGGCGCTCACGCCCGTGCTGGTTGAGCCGAACGATCCGGACGCGCTGGCCGACGCCGTGATCGCGCTGCTCAACGACGAGCAGCG
The DNA here is from genome assembly GCA_963768375.1 of uncultured Solirubrobacteraceae bacterium. Classification (GTDB taxonomy): domain Bacteria; phylum Actinomycetota; class Thermoleophilia; order Solirubrobacterales; family Solirubrobacteraceae; genus Solirubrobacter. The sequence goes on along the minus strand of CAVYHO010000008.1, from coordinate 1,488,362 downwards.
CCGGGCGGAGCTGGGTGCCCGCTCGAGAGCGGTGCACGCCGAGCGGTTCACGGTCGAGCGGATGGTGGCGGCGACGGCCGCTGTCTACGACGACGTGCTCGGAGACAGGCCTAGTACGCGCCGCGGCCGGAGATGACCGCGGGGATGGTGGAGAGGAGGATCTCGATGTCGCGCGCCAGCGACCAGCCCGCCACGTACTGGTAGTCGAACTTGATCATGTCCTGGAACGGGATGTGCGAGCGGCCGGAGACCTGCCACGGGCCGGTGAGCCCGGGGCGCAGGTCCGCGCGGCGCGACTGCCAGGCCTCGCTGAGCGCGGCGTGCTCGGCCAGCACCAGCGGGCGTGGGCCAACGAGGCTCATGTCCCCGCGCAGGACGTTCAGCAACTGCGGCGCCTCGTCGAGCGAGAAGCGCCGGATGAACCGGCCGACGCGCGTGATGCGATCGTCGTCGCGCGCCTTGACGATCGCGCCGTCCGGGCGCACGCGCACGGTCGAGTCGACCCGCATCGAGCGGAACTTGTAGAGCTTGAAGAAGCGACCGCCGCGACCGGAGCGCTGCTGGGTGAAGAGCACCGAGCCGCGCGAATCCAGCCGGATCGCGACCGCGATCACCGCCAGCAACGGCGACAGCGCGAGCAGCAGCAGGGCGGCGCCGATGACGTCCAGCGTGCGCTTGGAGAAGCGCGACAGCGGCGAGAACGTCGGCTGGCGGATCGAGAGCAGCGGCATCCCGCCGACCTGCTCGATCGTCCGCGCACCCTCCAGGAACTCGAACAGCCGCGGGACGATGTCGACGGTCACGCCGGCGTCGCGGCAGACGCGGATGGCGTGCAGGAGATCCTCGTGGCTGGCGCGGGTGAACGCGATCATCACGCGATCGACGCGACCGAACGTGATCAAGTCGCTGAGCGAGTCGAGCGTGCCGAGGCGCGGGATGCCGAGCCGGCCGGGCTCGTGGACGTCGTCGTCGATGTAGCCGACCGGGTCGAGACCGAGCTCCTGGTGGCGCTGCAGCCGCTGCACAAGTTGGAGCGCGACCTGGCCGGAGCCGAGCAGCAGCACGCGCTCGCGCAGATTGGGCGTCCGGTGCAGGCCGACACGAGCGGCGGCGCGCCCGATCCCCGCGCCGGCGCCGGTGATGACCGCGGCGCTGAGCGCGCCGACCACGGGGTTCGTGGCGCCGAGCGCGGTCAGGAGGGCGAAGACGGGCCACGAGACGAGCAGCGAGGTGACCGCGAGCCGCGGTGCGTCACCGACGCCGCTGGCCCACGAGCGCAGGTCGTCGAGCGCGTACAGGCCGCAGATGTAGGCGAGGACCGGCCAGCCAAGGCCGATCGCGAGCGCGACCACCGGGAGGATCTCGATCGGCAGGCCGGCGGCGAGCGCAGCGACAGCACCGGTGATCGAACCGGAGATGATGTCGGCCGACAGCAACTGGCGGCGCAACTGAGCCTGTCGACGCCCCGCCGGGGGCTCAACCGGTATGAACGCCTCAGTGAGGACGTCCGCGGAGACGCTCAGACTTCCTCCAGGATCCGCCGATGTGGCATTCGTGCTCAAGACCGCTTCCCTGCTCTGGCGAAGGCATCATGCCCAGGATTACTGAGTATCAATCCCCGGTCTCCGGTCTATTCCCGCACCTTCATCCAGACCATCAACCTACGGGGCTTCAGGTCCCTTAATCGGCTACCGGCATGTGCTCTTGAGCTCAATTGCCTCAGGCACAGTCCTGCGTGGCTCGCTGCTTACCCTACCGGGGATCGCCACGGCGTGGCTGGGCTTTCGGGCAGGTGGGTACTTCGCCGGACAGGTCGGTCTCGTCACGCTGGCGCTCGCGCTTGCGCTCGTTGTGCGCATCACCGTTGCCGAACGACCGTTTGAAGGCTTCAGTCCCGCGCTCGCGCTGGCTTTTGGAGCGCTGACCGGGCTCGCCGTCTGGACGCTCGCGTCGGCATTGTGGTCGAACGCGCCCGCTCGCGCACTGTCGGAATTCGATCGCACGCTTTTGTACGCGCTGGTTCTGGTGCTGACCGGCAGCGCCGTCGCCCGCGTCGGTGACCTGGCGACCGTTTTGCGCTGGGTGGCGGCCGCACTGGCCGCGATCGCGCTCGCCGGGCTGCTCACCCGGCTGCTCCCGGACACGTTCCCGATCTCGGCCGGATTCCTGCCTGAGCGGGTCTCGTTCCCGGTCACCTACTGGAACGCGATGGGGATCGCGTGCGCGCTTGGCGCGCTCCTGGTGGCCCATCTGACGGTCAGCGGCGCCGAGCGCCCGGCTGTGCGGATCGTCGCCGCCGCGCTGCTGGCACCGACCGCCGTCACGCTCTACCTGACGTTCTCGCGCGGTGCAATCTGGGTGCTCCCGGTCGGCGTCGTGCTCTACGTCCTGCTGGCCCAGCCGCGCGGGCTGCTCACCGGCCTGCCGGCGGCCGGCATCCCGGCGGCGATCGCGGTCAAAGTGGCCTACGGCGCCGACCTGCTCGCGCGCGCCGACTACGACGCGTCGGCGGCGGCCGCGAGCCAGGGCCGCGACGTCGCGCTGGTCGTGCTCGCGTGTGCGCTCGCCGCTGCCGCGCTGCGGGCCGCCGCGCTGCCGCTGGACCGGCGGATCGACGCGTTCTACATCGAGGAGGACAACAAGCGGTTCCTGCGGCTCGCGCTGTCCGGAGGACTCGTGCTGGCGCTGTTGGTCGGCGCATTGGCCGCGGACGCGCCCCGCCGCATCTCCGACGCGCGGGCGACGTTCTCGGAGGGCCGTTACCTGGGCTACGAGGCCGACCTGCGTACGCGGTTGACGTCCACCGTCGACAACGGGCGGGTCGATGCGTGGCGCGTCGCACTGGACGATGCCGAGCAGGACCTGTTGAAGGGCTCTGGCGCCGGGACCTACCGGCTGGTGTGGGACCGCGAGCGGCCGCCGCCGCCGGTGAAGGTCGTCGACGGGCACTCGCTGTACCTCGAGACGCTGTCGGAACTTGGCGTGGTCGGGCTCGTGCTCGTGCTCGTCGCGATCGGGACGATCCTCGTCGCGGGCCTGTTGCGCCTCGGCGGCCCCGAGCGCCACGCCCACGGCGCGCTGGTCGCGGCGGGCACGATGCTCGCGCTGCACGCCGGCGTGGACTGGGACTGGGAGATGCCGGTGCTGTTCGTGTGGCTGTTCGGCGCGGGCGGCGTGGTGCTGGCGTCGCGCCGGCCCCATCTGGGCGAACTGGGCCGCACGCCTCGGATCGTCGCCGCGCTGGCCGTGCTGGTGCTGGCGATCACTCCGGCGCTGTTCGCGTACTCGCAGCCGCCGCTGGACCGTGCCGTGCGCGCGTTCGCGGTCCGCGACTGCCGAACCGGGATCGACGCCGCGCTGGACGCCACCGAGCGATTCGGGACCAGGCCCGAGCCGTGGCAGATCCTCGGCTACTGCGACGCCCGTGCCGGACAGTTCAAGCTCGCCCGCCGAGCGATGGACGCCGCCCGCTCACGTGACCCGGACAACTGGCAGCTCGCCTACGGCCAGGCGATCGTCTACGGCGTGTCCGGCCTCGACCCGCGGCCGTTCGCGGCCGAAGCTCTTCGGCTGAACCCGCTCGATCCTCGCGCCCGCGCGCTGGTGCGCGACCTGGCGGCTGCGAAGGATGCGGCCCGCCGGCGTGAGGTCACGCGGCGGGCCGAGATTCCTGTGGACTAGTGGTCGCGGGTCCGACGGCGCAGAAGCAGGCCGCCGGTGAGCAGGGCGAGGCCGCCCAGGAGGACGGGGATCGCCGCGAAGCCGGTGAACGGCAGCTCGTCAGTGTCGGCTGCGGCCGCCGCCTGGCGCTCGGGCTGCGTGCCGGTGCTGGAGTCGGTCGACGGCAGGGTCCCGGTGTCGCTCTCGGCCGCGGGCGAAGGTGCGTTCTCGGCCTCGGCGGGCAGGACGCCGGCCTCGGCGCACACGTCGGACGCCTGGTTCTCGGCCGCGGTGACGTTGTTGCCGGTGTCCTCGCAGACGTATGTCGGCGTGGGCGTCGGCGTGCCGTACTGGGTGACGGCGGCGTTGTCACTCTGGAGTGCGAGGCCCGCACCGGCCGTGCTGAACAGCACGCCCGTGACGAGCATCCCGAGAATCGCGACGCGTGACTTCATTGACTGGCTCCTCCGTGAGGGTTCCGCCGCCCGGCGGCGAACTCGCTGCTTGATCTCGTCCAGCTCTCGGGCCGTGGCCTGGGGCCGCTCGTCCTCGAGACGCCGGATGACGTCGTCGAACTCGGTCATCGCACACTGATACGAAGCTCGACCCCGAATCCTGACTGGGAATTTCTTGCGCGACGACGAATTCGAGCGGATATACGAGGCCGAGGCCCCCGGATTGTTCTCGTTCCTGACCTATCGGACAGGGGATCGGGCGCTGGCCGAGGACCTGCTGGCGGATGCGTTCGAGCGTGCGTTGCGGGGTTCGTACGACAAGCGCCGCGGGTCCGAGCGCACTTGGCTGTACTCGATCGCGCTCAACGCCCTGCGCGACCACATGCGCAAGGCGGCGGCCGAGGGGCGAGCGTACGCGCGGGTGGAGATCCCGAGCGGCGGCGATCCGTTCGCGGACCTGGAGCACCGCGACGAGTTGGCGCGGGCGCTGGCGAAGCTGTCCGGCGAAGAGCGGGAGGCGATCGCGCTGCGGTTCGGCTCCGGGCTGACCGTGCCGGAGATGGCGAAGGTGCTCTCGGAGCCGCTGACGACCGTCGAAGGCCGCGTCTACCGCGCGCTGCGCAAGCTCCGCGAGTCGCTAGGCTAGGCAGCGGACCGTGCTAGGCGGGGAATTAGCGGTGCCCTGAATCCGCAATCCGCTCTAGCGGAGCCGAATTCCCTCTCGAGGGGCACGGCTCCGGGCCAGCGCTCGCTCTCGCGGCGTTGATGGCCGGGTCCCGCGCGACGTCGGCCCGTGAACCAGGTCAGGTCCGGAAGGAAGCAGCCTTAAGCGGTCACCGGTGGGCGATGCGGGGTCGCCCGGTCGGAGCAGGCGAGACGAGCAGTCCCCGGAGGCCGACTTCGACAGAGTGGTGCACGGTCCACTTTTTTCCTTGCCATGCCCGAGTTCGCGCTCTTCGACAACCGTGGCTATCGCACCGTCGACGCCCGCTCCGGCTACGCGGAGTGGGCGGCGACGTACGAGGACACGGTCAAGGACGCGATGGACCTCGACCTGCTCGACGTCATCGATGTCGAGTGGGGCGGGACCGTGGTCGATCTCGGCTGCGGTACGGGGCGGACTGGAGAGTGGCTTCACTCGCGGGTGGACGCCATCGACGGCGTCGACCTGACGCCGGAGATGCTCGCCCGCGCTGAAGCGCGCGGCGTTTATCGCTCCCTGCGCCAGGGCGACGTGAACGCGACGGGGCTCGATGGCCCGTACGACATCGCGGTGTGCTGCCTGGTCGACGAGCACCTGCCGACGCTCGACCCGCTGTACGCCGAGGCCGCGCGGTTGGCGCCGCGGTTCGTGCTCGTCTGCTTCCACCCGCACTTCATCATGGCCACCGGGATGCCGACCCATTTCGACGGCACCGACGGCGAGCCGGTCGCGATCGAGACCCACGTGCACCTGGTCAGCGAGCACGTCGCGGCGGCGCGGGCCGCCGGATTCGTCCTCCGGGACCTGCGCGAGCGGGTGGTCGACGACGCCTGGCCCAAGTGGCAGCGCCTGCGCGGTCACCCGGTCGCGGTGTCGTATATGTGGCAGGTGGAGTAGAGAAGCCAGGACTCGTTTCTGAGCACCAGCTCGAAGCCACCCGGCGGGACCGCCGCGGTCAGGCGCTTCGGGTCGTTCGGATCGAGCGTGAAATTGCGCAGGACGCGCTCTGACGCGGGCTGGAGATAGACGCCCTCATCGATCTGCTCGAGCTGCGCGGAGACGATCTCGCCTGGCGCGATGTCCGCCCAGAGCGCGACGTGCGGGACCGGGCGGTGGTTGGGGACGCCGACCGGCTCGCAGCGGATGTGCTCAGACATCGAGTGCAGGTCGGAGAGGATCTCGGACTGGATCACCATCGAGTCGCGCAGATCGCCGATCCGGTTGAGCTGACTCGGCGCGAAGATCACGAACGCGGCCAGCACGACGCCGCCGATCGTCGCCCAGCGCCGGCGCCACGGATGGTCGGGCGGCATCCGCAGCCAGCCGAACACGCCCGCGCCGCAGAACACGGCCAGGATCGCCGCCGGCACGATCAGATACCGGGTCAGGATCGGCAGGCCTGCCGCGGCCAGGACGCAGAACGCCACGATTGAGAGAAACCCGGCGGCCACGAGCAGCCCGGCGCGGCGGCGCATGAACGCCAGCACAAGGATCCCGCCCGCCGCCGCGCCCAGCAGCGCCGGTTCGCGCAGGATCTCACCGAGCCGGCGCGGCATCGTGGTGGGCACGTCGTCGAGGCCGGTGATCCGTCGCAGCGTCTCGGCGTTGTTGCGCGTGTCGGTCAGCGAGTGGTGCCAGTCGCCGGTGACGATCTGGTCGTGCACCAGCCACAGGACCGGCGCGGCGGCGGCCAGCGGGAGCAGCCGGAGATCCCGCCGCCAGACGACGTAGGCGAACGAGAACAGCCACGCTTCCGGCCGCAGGAGACCGGCCAGCGCGAGCAGGATCAGCGGCCGCGTCGTGCCCGGCCGGCGGGCCTCGGCCAGGATCGCTCCCAGCACGAGCGCGGCGTACGGGATGTCGACGTACGCGCGCACCCCGAAGCTCAGGACCGGAAGCCGGGTCAGGATCACCAGCGCCGCCACGGCGCCGGCCGCCGGCCCGAACCAGTGCGCGCCGAGCTCGTAGCTCAGCCAGCCGAGCGCGCCGAGCGCTCCGAACGCGAGCACGACCCAGATCGGCTGGGCAGCGTCCCCGAACGGGGTCAGGACGATGCCGGTCAGCGTTGCCAGCGGATGCGGCGTGGGGGCGAGCGGAACGGTGAAGTCGGGCGCGCGGCCGTGCGCCAGATCGCCGCCCCAGAGCAGGCTGTAGGCGGTGTCGTAGTTGAGGAAGCCGGCGCCGACCAGCGCCCACGCGAGCAGCGCTCCGAGCGGAATTCCCAGCGCCGCACGGAGGGCGAGGCCGCTGGTCGCGTCACTAGACTCAACGCTCCCTTGGCCGCTTCGCTGTACCGCCGTCATCGCCCCCGCACGTTCGCAGACGTCGTCGGGCAAGAGCACGTCGTCCGCACCCTGAGCAACGCGATCACGCAGGGTCGCGTGCACCACGCGTACCTGTTCGTCGGCTCGCGCGGGACGGGGAAGACGTCGATGGCGAAGATCCTGGCGGCGTCGCTGAACTGCGCCAACGGCGGCCCGACGATCACGCCGTGCGGGGTGTGCGAGTCGTGCACGGCGATCGCGTCGGCGTCGTCGCTGGACGTCGTGGAGATGGACGCGGCGTCGAACAACTCGGTCGACGACATCCGCGATCTGCGCGAGCGGGTCGCCTACGCGCCGGTGGGCGGCCGGTCCAAGGTCTACATCCTCGACGAGGCGCACATGCTGACGCCGGCGGCGTGGAACGCGTTCCTCAAGACGCTCGAGGAGCCGCCGCCGCACACGATCTTCGTGCTGGCGACGACCGAGGCCAACAAGGTGCTGCCGACGGTCGTGGACCGCTGCCACCGGTTCGACTTCGGGCGGCCGGCCGTCTCGCAGATCGCGTCGGTCCTGCGCCGGGTCGCGACTGCCGAGTCGATCGAGATCCCCGACGAGGCCGTCGCGCTGGTCGCGCGCTCCGCGACCGGCTCGTTCCGCGACGCGCTCGGGACGCTCGAGCAGTTGCTGGCGTACTCGGGCCCGTCGATCGCGCTCGACGACGTGCTCGCCGTGCTCGGCGCCGCCGATGCCGACCTGCTGTTCGGGACCGTCGACGCGATCGCGGAAGGCGACGCGCGGAGCGCGTTGCTCGCCGCCGCTCGCCTGGCCGAGTCCGGCCGCGACCTGGGGCGCTTCTTCGGCGACCTCGAGGCGCACGCGCGCGGCCTGATGATCGTCCAGGTCCTCGGCGACGTGCCGCCCGAGCTGCACGTCACGCCTGAGCAGGATCAGCGGCTGGCCGAACAAGCCGAGCGGGTGAGCCCCGCTGCCGTCGTCCGGCTGCTGGAGCTGATCGCCGCCGCGCTGCGCGCGATGAAGGACGGCGCGGATGCGCGCACGCAGCTCGAGCTGGCGCTGGTCAAGGCCGCGACGCCTGAGCTCGAGCCGTCGGTGAAGGCGCTCCAGACGCGGCTGGAGCGGCTCGAATCGCGCCCGCCGGCGCCCGCCGGGGCGAAGACCCCGCAGCGCGCGGAGACGGCCGCCGGCCGCGCGGCGACGAGCGCCGACGCCCGCGGCCGCACGGACGTCGCCATCACCGCGCAGGTCGAGGGCCAGCCTCCCGTGGTGGTCGCCACCACTCTGCCCGGCGCGCCCGCCGAACCGCAGGACGCGCAGCTCGCCGCCGACCACGCCGCGGCCGCCGTGGCGCAGGAACTCGCCACCGAGGCCGATCCGGCTCCGGCGGTGACCGCGACCGCGACCGTGGACCCGGAAGCGCCGGCGCCCGCGCCGAGCGTGGAGCTCTCGCTCGACGCGTTCGGCGACGTCTGGCCCGCGGTAGTCGATTCCCTGCGCGAGGAGACGCCGATGCTGGCCGCCGCGCTGGAGCTCGCCGCGCCCGCGGCGCTCGGCGACCACGGGCTGACGCTCGCGTGGCCGGAGTCATCGGCCTTCCTCAAGCGCAAGGCCGAGGATCCCGCGAACCGCGAGGCGATCGTGAAGGCGATCCGGTCCGTGACCGGCTCCTCGCTGCGGCTCGCCTACGAACTGCGCGCCGGGGACGCCGAGGCCGTGGTCACGGCGCCGAAGCTGTCCGAGGATGATCTTGTGAAGCGATTCATGGACGAGTTCGACGCGGAGGAGCTTCCTCCGGAGCCTGAGGAGCAGACCTGATGCCGCAACCGCCCAACCTCCAGAAGATGCTCGCCGAGGCCCAAGCGATGCTGGCCGCGCAGCAGGAGGCCCAGGAGAAGCTCAAGGAGCAGAAGGTCGACGCCACGGCCGGCGGCGGCATGGTCAAGGTCGTGATGACCGGCGATCTACGGATCGAGAGCCTCAACATCGACCCCGACGCGGTCGACCCCGAGGACGTCGAGATGCTCCAGGACATGGTCGTCGCGGCCATCAACGAAGCGATCCGCAAGGCCGAGGAGCTCCAGCAGAGCGAGCTCGGGGGCGCCGAGCCGGGCGGCTTTGACCCGATGAGCGCGCTCGAGTCGCTCGGGCTCGGTGGCATGGGCGGTATGGGGGGCCTTCCGCCCGGCGCCGGCGGCGGCGCGCCGAACCGCGCCGCGCGACGCGCCCAGAAGCGCAAGTAAGTGGTCCCGACCGCGGACTCACGCACCGCCACGCGGCCGCTGATCACCGCCTGGCGGCGTCCTCGCCGGGGGCAAGGGCTCCGGGCGGGTGGGGTTGATCCGGCTGCGTCCTTGCCAGGCGGCGCCAGCGACCACGTGGATGGCACGCGAGCCCACGCTCGGAACCACTGATGCTGGCCCCTCCCCTCCAGCGGCTCGTCACCGAGCTCTCGAAGCTGCCGGGGATCGGCAACCGCACGGCGCAGCGGCTCGCGTTCCACGTGCTGCGCGCCTCGCACGAGGACGCGCTCGCGCTCGCGCAGGCGATCCAGGACGTCAAAGAGAAGATCACGCTGTGCGAGGTGTGTTCCAACCTCGCGGAGGGCCCGCTGTGCGCGATCTGTCTCGACGAGCGGCGCGACATGGCGCTGATCTGCGTCGTCGAGGAGCCCGGCGACGTGATCCCGATCGAGCGTACGCACGAGTTCCGCGGCCGCTACCACGTGCTCGGCGGCGCGCTGTCGCCGATCGACGGTGTGGAGCCGGAGGACCTGCGGCTCGGGCAGCTCTACGCCCGGATGGACGGCATCCGCGAGGTCGTGCTGGCCACGAACCCGACCACGACCGGCGAAGCCACGGCGCTGCACATCGCCGCGGCGCTGCACGAGCGCGCCCCCGACGTGGCGGTCACCCGGCTCGCCTCCGGCCTGCCGGTCGGCGGCGACCTGGAGTACGCCGACGAAGTGACGCTGGGCCGCGCCTTCGCGGGCCGCAGAGCCGTCTAAGTCGCATCGCCCAGGGGGCGATGCTTCGGCGAGTTCGACGAGGCGCCGCGACTGTGCGTAGCGGCTCGCGAACTCGCTAGGTAGCGGCGACGCGGCCCTTGAGCGTCCGCTCGGCGCTCGCCACCCGCGACCGGGCGCGGGCCCACGCGCGTTTGCTGCGCCGGTCCGCGGCCACGCTCAGCGCGCGGTACGCGCGCGCCGTGTCGCGCAGCGACGTGACCACCCGATCCGCGGCGGACTTCTTCGGGGCCAGCGGTTCCAGCTCGTCGGCCGCCGCCACGTGCGCGCGGTACAGACGGTCGGCGGCGCGCTGCTGCCCGACGGGACCCTTCGATGCCCGCAGCGCCTTTCGCTCGCTCACGCGCACCGCATCCAGCTTCTTCAGCGCCGCCGGCGCGCGCATTCGGAAGGCGGTGTCGGCCGCGGGCTTGAGCGGTTGAGCGCCCGACACCGTGATCGAGTCGAGCCCGTCCAAGCACCACGTCGGGCCCTCCGCGGCGCCGTTGCGGGCGGAGCAGACGAGGGTCAGCACGCCGCGCGTGGTTGGGATCGCGTAGACGTCAAGCACCGACGCCCCGCTGCGCACGCCGCGATATGCGCGCGCCTCGAGCCCGACGACCCGCGCGCGCTCGGGCTGCGGCAGACCGCCGTCGGCGCCCTTGACGAGCTCGCTCGGGACGAGCGCGGCATCGTCAGGCGCCAGCAGCGCGACCGACACGGTCGTGGCCAGCCCGGAGTACGGCGTCCAGGCCGGCGCGTCCGCGAGCCCGGGCACTGCCGGCGGGCTGCGCACCTCGGCCCAGTCGGTCGAGACCTTCAGCCGTGCCGGCCCGGCCTGCAGCTCCTTCGAGTACGACGGAACCGTCGCCGGATCGGCGGCGATCTTCTCGGCGACCATCCAGCCGCCCAGCGCGGCGATCAGCGCGACGACGAGACCGGCGGCGACCCAGCGAAGGCTCGGCCGATCGTGGCCGTGCGCTTGGCGGCGAATCATCCCTTGGAGTCGAAGGTCTTGCCGACGTTCGACTTCTGCCTGGGCGGCGCGGGCACCACGGGACGGCTGACGGGCGGAGCGGCGGTGGCCGCCGGCGGCGCGGTCGTCACGACCGGGGCCGTCGTCGCGGGCTTCGTGTCCGGCTTGGACTTCTTCTTCGCGGGCGGGCGCGTCTTCGGCAGGTGCAGCGCGGGCAGCGCCGCCACGCGCGAGAGCGACGGCGAGACGAGCGTGGCCAGGCTCGCGTTCTCCTGCGCCGTGGCCGGAGCCGTGCGAGCGGCCGCGGCGGCGGGGTCGGCGGCGCTGTCAGGGCGCAGCACAGCGGCCGCCGAGAACGCGGCGACGAACATCACCGCGGCGAGCGCGGCGAGGATCGGGGCGAGCGGGCGATCGTGCACGTCAGACTCCCGCCGGACAGCTTGTCACGCGATTGCGGTTATTGAGGCATTTGTCGGTGCGCGAGGGCGCGCGACCCTTCTTGATCACGAACGTGGTCCGCTTGCCGATGTAGCCGTTCCGCGTGACCGTCACGGTGATCTTCGTACCGGACCGCAGCGAGCGCTCGAAGGCCCGTGCGCGGGTCACGCTCTTGGAGCGCTTGGACGGCGCCCAGCTCTTCACCGGGCAGTGTCCCTTGCAGCGCACGGTCACCTTCGCCGCGCGCGGCGCGCTCACAGACAGCAGCGACACCTGGGCGCCGCTCGTGGTCAGGCGGCCGCGCATGCGAACCACCGGGAATGGACGGATCGCGCGCCGCTTCGGCCCCGACTCGCGCAAGACCTGGCCGTGCGTCGGCGCCGGCGCCGGCGCCGCGGCGGCGACGTCGAAGGTCGGATCGGGAGTGGGCGCCGGCGCTGGGGTCGGAACCGGAGCCGGCGCGGGCGCCGGCGGGGGCGGCGGCGGCGCCGCGGCCTCGATGCGAGCGCTCGGGGCGCTAACCATCCAGTGGTCTGTATCGCCGCGCTTCGCGTAGAGCCCGATGCGCATGAACTTGCCGAGATCCGTGTTCGTCAGCGTCCAGCGCCGCGGGTCGCCGGACGTGCTCAGTGGCCGGCAGCCCGAGAGATCTTCCACGCGCTCCTCGGGGACCGTGCTGTTCGGCGTGTTGTCGTCGCAGCGCAGCCAGACGTATGAGCTCGAGGTCTCGTTGTCCGCGTTCCCGCCGCTCGCCTGGAGGGTCTGGCCGACCCACGTTTGGCCCGACATCGTCGGCGCCTGGGTGACGCGCACCGTCTGGGCCTGCGCCGGCGCGCCGAACCACAGCACGGCGAACGCCGCGACGACCATCCCGGTCATCCGGTTGCGCCCTATCGTGCTGATCAAAAGTGAAGCCACTGCCCGCCTCCTGCGGCCCTGTACCCGTGCAGCACACATGGTGCGCTGACCGGGGCACGTCATCAAGTCGTCCACTCGTCCAGGTGGACGCTTAACCCTCGTATGGGTCGAGAGTTGCACGCGCCGCGCAAGCGTACCTAAGCTCCTCCTAGACTTGCCCACCGTGTCCGGCACCGTGGTGATGAAGTTCGGCGGGACGTCCGTGGCCGATGCGGAGCGCATCAAACGCGCCGCGCGGCGCATCGTCTCGGCCCGTGAGCAGGGCCATCGCGTCGTCGCGGTGCTCTCCGCGCGCGGGAAGACCACCGACGAGCTCATCTCGATGGCCGAGGAGGTCTCGACCAGCCCCGATCCGCGCGAGATGGACATGCTGCTGTCCACCGGCGAGCGGATCAGCTGCGCGCTGTGCGCGATGGCGATCAACGACCTCGGCCACCACGCGATCAGCCTCACCGGCTCCCAGGCCGGGATCGTGACCGACACCAGCCACACCAAGGCGCGGATCCTCGACGTGCGCGCGGACCGCATCCGGGCCGCGCTCGACGACGACCTGATCGTGCTCGTGGCCGGCTTTCAAGGCGTGTCCACCGCTCGCGACGTGACGACGCTGGGCCGGGGCGGAAGCGATACGACCGCCGTCGCCCTGGCCGCCGCGATGGACGCCGAGGTGTGCGAGATCTACACCGACGTGGCCGGCGTCTACAGCGCCGACCCGCGGATCGTGCCGGATGCCCGCAAGCTGCCCGTGGTCTCGTTCGAGGAGATGCTCGAGATGTCGGCGTCCGGCGCCGGCGTCCTGCAGTTGCGCAGCGTCGAGTACGCGCGCAACCACGGGGTTCGAATCCACTGCCGGTCCTCGTTCACGGAGGCACCGGGTACCTTCGTGGTCGGAGAAGAGGAGACGATGGAACGCCCCCTGATCACCGCCGTCACGCACTCCCGCGACGAGGCCCGCATCACTCTGCTCGGCGTGCCGGACCATCCGGGCGTCGCGGGCCGGATCTTCACCGCGCTCGCCGACGCGAACATCAACGTCGACATGATCATCCAGGACGAGCCCGACGACGACGGCGCCGAGGCGCACATGTCGTTCACCGTCCCGCGGACCGACCTGCGCGCGGCGCGGGCGGCGATCGAGCCGATCGCGACCGAGGTCGGGATCGGCGACGTCCGCGACGACCCCGAGATGGGCAAGGTGTCCGTGGTCGGGGCGGGGATGAAGTCGCATCCGGGCGTCGCGGCGCGCGTGTTCGCGACGCTCGGCGACCAGGGCATCAACATCCAGATGATCTCCACGTCCCCGATCAAGATCTCGTGCGTCGTCAACGCCGACGCGGTCGACCGCGCCGTGCGCGCACTGCACGAGGCGTTCGAGCTCGGGGCCGACCAGATCGAAGCCGAGCACCCGTTTGGAGCCCCAGCATGAGAGTCGCCGTCGTGGGCGCCACCGGCGCCGTCGGAACCGTGATGCGTCAGAAGCTGCGCGAACGCGGCTTCCCCGCCAGCGAGATCGTCCCGTTCGCGTCCGAGCGATCCGAGGGCAAGGAACTCGACGGCGTACCCTGCCGCGTCCTCGCCGACGACACGATCGGAGGCTTCGACCTCGCGCTGTTCAGCGCCGGCGCGACCACCTCGCGCGCGTGGGCGCAGAAGTTCGTCGACGCCGGCGCGGTAGTGGTCGACAACTCGAGCGCGTTTCGCCGTGACCCCGAGATCCCGCTCGTGGTCTCCGAGGTCAACCCGGACGCGCTGCACGACCATCGCGGGCTGATCGCGAACCCGAACTGCTCGACGATGCAGCTGATGGTCGCGCTGAAGCCGATCTACGACGCGGCCGGCATCGACCGCCTGATCGTCTCCACCTACCAGTCGGTGTCGGGCACGGGCGTGAAGGCCGTGCGCGAGCTCGAGGAGCAGACCCGCGCCGCGCTGGGCGGCGAGCCGTTGCCGGAGCCGACGATCTATCCGCATCCGATCGCGTTCAACGTGCTCGGCGGTGCCGGCAACTTCGTCGACGGCGACGACCACACCGACGAAGAGCGCAAGATGATGTTCGAGACGCGCAAGATCCTCGGCGACGAGAGCATCCGGATCGCGGTCACGTGCGCGCGCGTGCCCGTGCGCACCTCGCACTCGGAATCGGTGAGCCTCGAGACCCGCGACGACCTGAGCGTCGAGGACGCGCGCGAGCTGCTGGCGAACATGCCGGGACTGACGCTGGTCGACGATCCGGCGACACACGGGTATCCCACGGCGCTGTCCGCGGCCGGCCGCGACGAGGTCTTCGTCGGTCGCCTGCGGCGCGATCCGACGCACCCGCGCGGCCTCCAGATGTGGGTCGTCAGCGACAACCTGCTCAAGGGCGCCGCCACCAACGCCGTCCAAATTGCAGAAGTTCTGCACGAGCGTGGACTCGTGCGGGTTCCGGCTGCCGCCTAGGCGGGTACCAAACCCGTCAAGCTGGACAGGACGGTCGGGGTACGACTAATGACAGGGAGGGCCTACGGGCCCTCCCTGCGTCTTTCGGGTACGACTCGCGCATGCGTCTCTATCCCGCGTCGCCGTATCGGGCCACCCGGACCGCCATCGGCGACCTCGTCGTCGTCCTGCTGCTGATCGTGTTCGCGTGGGTCGGCGTCAAGGTTCACGACGGAATCATGGAGCTGACGACCGTCGGCCGCCAGATCCAGGCCTCGGGGTTCGCGGTGTCCGCCACCGCTCGGGATACGGCGGGTGGCATCGACGACGCCTTCGGCAGCGCCGGCGACGCCGTGGATGGCGTTCCGCTCGTCGGTCAGCAGGTCGCGAACGCGCTGCGCGAGGCGCCGCGGGGCGCGACCGATTCGATCCGGGACAACGGCGAGCGGGAGGGCGCCCGGATCATCCGGCTCGGCCGCGAACAGGTGCGCCGGACCGAACAGGCCGCCAACCTCGCCGGCTGGCTCACGTTCCTGCTGCCGGCGGTGATGCTGCTGGCCTGGAAGCTCCCACCGCGGGTGCGGCTCGTCACCGCGATGAGCACGGCCCAGCGGACGCTGCGCGATGCGCCCGAGCACATCCTCGCCGCCCGCGCCGCCTACAGCCTTCCGTACGGCACGCTGACCCGCTACACCCGCGACCCGTTCGGCGACCTCGCCGCCGGCCGCCACGACGGGCTGCTCGCGGCCTTGGCCGACGACGCCGGCGTCAACCTCGGATCCCGAACAACGCGCGCGCCTCGTCGGGCGTAGCCGGCCGGCGCTCGAGCTCGCGCGCGATCCGCACCGTCCGCTCGACGAGCTGCGCGTTGTCGCGCACCGGCTCGCCGCGCCGGTAGATCACGTTGTCCTCCATCCCGACGCGCACGTTGAGCCCCATCGCCAACCCGATCGTCGTGATCGGGAGCTGGGTCGCGCCCATCGAGGAGACGGTCAGGCGCAGCTCGCCGGGCAGGTCTCGGGCGCGGTCGACCATGTCGAGCAGGTCGCGCGGCGTGCCCTTGTGCCCGCCCTGGGTCGGCGTGTGCAGGACGAAGTTGATCGCATACGGCTCCCCGAGGATCTCCAGCGAGAGCAGGTGCGCGACCTCCTCGATCATCGCCGCGCTGTAGACCTCGAGCTCCGGCCGGACGTTGCGCTCGCGGATCTCACGCGCGAAGCGCTCGATGTCGTCGCGGTGGTTCGGGAAGAAGACCTGCTCGTCGCCGATGAAGAAGTTGAGCAGCCCCATGTTCAGCGAGCACATCTCGGGCGCGAGGCGAACGGTGGTGATCCGCTCCTCGACGCTCAGGCGAGGGCTGCCACCGGTCGTGAGCTGGACGATCGCGTCGGTCTCGGCGCGCAGCCGGTCGTGCAGCTCGGTGTAGATCGCCGGATCCATCGTGTTGGACCCGTCGGGGTTGCGCGCGTGCACATGCAGGACCGCCGCGCCCGCCTTCCACGCGGCGATGCCCTGCTCGACGATCTCGTCCGGCTGCTCCGGCAGCGCCGGATTCGCCTCCTTGCCGTGAATCCCGCCCGTCAGCGCGCACGTGACCACGACCGGGTCGGTGCTCGGCCGCCAAGCCATGGCCTACGCGGCGGTGGCCACGACCGACGTCGACCAGTCGATCACCGACGCCGGCTTCACCACATGCTTGTTCATGCCCAACTGCTTCGGGTCCAGCCCCAGGGCGAGCCCGACGAGCTGGGGTAGGTGGAGCACCGGCATGTTCAGCGGCCGGCCGACCACGCCGGACGCGACCGGCTGCTGGAGATCCAGGTTCAGATGGCACAGCGGGCACGGCGTGACCAGGCAGTCGGCCTCGGCGTCCATCGCGTCACCCAGGTGGCGGCCCGCCTGCTTGAGCGAGGCCTCCTTGTTCATGGTGATGATCGGGAAGCCGCAGCACTTGTACTGGCCCGCGTAGTCGACGACGGTGCCGCCGAGCGCGTCGATCACCTGGTGCAGATAGGTGTCGCGCGGGTGCTCGCGGTCGATCCCCAGCCGGTCGGTCGGCCGGACGATGTAGCACCCGTAGAACGGGCCGACGCGCAGGTCGGTCAGCGGCCGCTTGACCTTGGCCTTGATCGTGTCGAGCCCGATCTCCTCCACCATCAGCCACAGGAAGTGCTTGTTGGAGATGCCCTTCTCGTAGGTCAGACCCTCGGCCGACAGCGTCTCGTTGACGTGCTCGCGATACGGCGTGTTCGCGTCCAGGCGCTCCTGGCACTCGCTCTGGGCGCCTTGGCACGTCGAGCAGATGTTCATCATGAACTCGGCGCCCTCGACCTGCTGGGCGAGCGCGAACGTGCGCGCGTTCAGCGTGTCGGCGAGCTCCTGGTTGTGCTCGGCGATTACCCCCGCGCCGCAGCACGAGGCGCGGTCCAGTTCGACGAGCTCGATGTCCAGCAGCGGCGCGACCTGTGCCATCGAGCCATGCAGCTCCGGGGTGAAGCCGCGGCTGACGCAGCCGGGCCAGTACGCGACCTTCACTCGGCTTCCTCCTCCTCGCCGACCACGTAGAGGTTGAGCTCGTAGCGCTCCTCGCGGTCGTGGACGTCGCGGAAGATCCGCTTGACCTCCTTCGAGGCCTTGTGCTGATGCAGAAGCGCCTTCGCGGGCGTCACCTTGCCGCGCTGGAGCGCGCGCAGGATCACCGGGAGCGAGCCGAGCAGCTCCGGGACGGCGCGCGGATGGAACTTGCCGCCGTAGGAGTCCGGCAGCAGGTCGGCCTCGTGCAGCAGCCCGTTGCGCTCGATGTTCTTGACGAACGCGATCTCGTGCCGGTGGCCGTTGTTGCGGTCGTCGATCTCGTACTCGGCGCCGGCGATCCGCCGCAGCCGCATGATCTGGCTCATCGGGGCGACGCCCTTCGGGCAGGCCTCGATGCAGTTGAAGCAGTGCGTGCAGTCGTAGATGCCGTGCGGGTCCTCGGAGAGGTCCTTCAGCCGGTCCTCGTGGTGGCCGTCGCGCGGGTCGCCGACGAACCGGTAGGCCTTGGCCAGCGCCGCCGGGCCGATGAACAGCGGGTCGACCTCCATCGACAGGCAGTCCGAGACGCAGGCGCCGCACTGGATGCAGGCCATCGTCTGCGTGACGTCGATCATCGCTTCCGGCTCGACGATGTACTCGCGCTCCGGCGGCTCGCCCGCGGGCAGCAGCCACGGCGTGACCCGGCGCATCTTCTTCCAGTGCACCGCGTCCATGTCGACGATCAGGTCCTTGAGGACCGGCATGTTCCCCATCGGCTCGACCACGATCACGCCGCCGGGCGCGTTCTCGAATGCCTCGTCGAGGTGGGTATGGCACGCCAGGTTCGGCTTGCCGTTGATGCGCACGCCGCACGAGCCGCAGATCGCGGCCCGGCAGGAGCAGCGGATGCCGATCGAGCCGTCCTCGCGGTCCTTGGCCTGCAGGATCCCGTCGAGCACCGAGCGGTGCCCGTCGAGATCGATGTCGAAGTCCTCCCAGTAGGCGGCCTCGCCCGTCTCGGGCGTGTAGCGGCGGATACGGAGCGTGTACTCAGGCATGTCTGAAGGCTCGAAACCCTAGTAGGTCCGCTCCTGCGGCTCCCACTTGGTGATCGTGACCTCCGAATAGCTGACCTCGGGGCCGTCGCCGTTCATGGTCAGGTCGATGTGCTTGAGCCACTCGTCGTCGTTGCGCTTCGGGAAGTCGGTGCGGAACTGGGCCCCGCGCGACTCCTTGCGCTCCAGTGCGGCGATCACGATGCACTCGGCGCAGTCGAGCATGTAGCCGAGCTCGATCGCTCCCAGCACGTCCTGGTTGAAGACCGTCCCGCGGTCGTCGATGACGGCGCTCGTGGCCTCCTCCTTGAGGCGCTTGACGACCTCGAGCGCTTCGTTCAGGCCCGCCTCGTCGCGGAACACGGCGACCTTCTCGTTCATCATCGTGCCGAGCTCGTCGCGGATCTCGCTCACGCGGCGGCCGCCGGAGCGGCGCATGATCTCGTCGATCTCACGCGTCTGGTCGATCACCGCCGCGCGGCCGGGCGTCGGCATCGCCATCTGCGCCCCGCGCTCCGCCGCGTGCTCGCCGGACCGGCGGCCGAAGATCAGCGTGTCCAGCAGTGAGTTGGCACCGAGCCGGTTGCCGCCGTGGACCGACACGCAGGCGACCTCGCCGGCCGCGTAGAGGCCGGGGATCGATGTCGCGCCCCAGATGTCGGACTTGACGCCGCCCATGATGTAGTGGCAGCCGGGGCGGATGTGGATCGGCTCGCGCGTGATGTCCACGCCCGCGAAGTCGCGCCCGATGTTGACGATCTCGCGCAACGCCTCGAGCGTGCGCTTGCGCGGGACCTTGGTGATGTCCAGCGCAACTGTGCCGTCCGGGAAGCCACGGCCCTCGTTGATCTCGGTCTGCTCGGCTCTCGACACGACGTCGCGCGACGCGAGCTCCATCTTGTTGGGCGCGTACTTCTCCATGAAGCGCTCGCCCTCGGCGTTGTAGAGGTGCGCGCCCTCGCCGCGGGCGCCCTCGGTGATCAGGATCCCGTTGCCCTGCAGCGTCGTCGGGTGGTACTGGATCATCTCCATGTCCATCAGCGGGGCCCCGATGCGGTAGGCCTGCGCGATCCCGTCGCCGGTGCAAATGAGCGCGTTGGTGGTCGGCTTAAAGCACTGGCCGGCACCGCCGGAGGCGAGGATCGTGGACTTGGCGGCGAACAGCTCCACCGCGCCGTCGCGGATGTTGCGGGCCACGGCGCCGACGCAGTTGCCCTCGTCGTCCTGGACGAGGCCGGTGATGAACCACTCCTCGTAGCGGTCGATCTGCTCGTGGTGCTTCATCAGCTGCTCGTAGAGCACGTGCAGCAGCGCCTGGCCGGTGATGTCGGCGATGTAGTAGGTGCGGGCGGCGGACGCGCCGCCGAACGCGCGGGTGCCGAGCTTGCCCTCGGCGCTGCGGTGGAACGTGACGCCGGCGTGCTCGAGCCAGAGCACCTCGTCGGGCGCCTCGCGGCACATGATCTCGATCGCGTCCTGGTCGCCCAGATAGTCCGAGCCCTTGACGGTGTCGAACGCGTGCGACTCCCAGGAGTCGTCGGGGTTCAGCGCGGCGTTGATGCCGCCGGCCGCCGCGTTCGAGTGCGAGCGGACCGGGTGGACCTTGCTCATGATCGCCACCGTCGCACCCGCGCGCGCCGCCGCCAGGGCGGCCCGCTGACCGGCGAGGCCGGCGCCGATGATCAGGACGTCGTGTGCGGGCATAGGCCCGCACAATAGCTACGGATTACGACGGGGCGAGCCGTGCCTGGAGCGCCCGTGACACCTGTTCGAGCGTCACGACGCCACGCAGGCGACCATCGGCGTCCACGGCCATCAGCGCGCCGAGCCTGCGCAGCGGCTCGGAGCCGATCAGGGACTCCAGCGGCGTGTCCACGCCGACTTGGTCGCCGCCGGCCGCCACGTCGCGGACCGGTCGGGCGCCGTCCTCGTGCAGGGCCACGTGCTCGACCGCGGCACGGTGGGCGAGGCCGACGAAGCGCCCGTCCTCCTCGACGACCGCGAACCACGGCCAGCCCTGGTAGCGCAGGAAGAACTCGTCATACGCGCGCGCGACGGGAATCGCGGCCGGCATGACGACGGGCTCGGAATCCATGATGTCGCCCGCCGTGACGCCCTCCAGTCGGGTGGCGAAGTGGCTCTGGGCGACCGCCGCGCGGGCCGCTCCGCCGAGCATCCAGCCGAGCACGATGTACCAGACCCCGCCAATCGCGCCCTCGCGCAACGTGCCGTCGCGCCACTCCATGATCAGGATGAAGACGCCGTAGCCCATCATCAGCACGGCGAAGGCCTGACCCAAGTAGGCCGCGAAGCGGGTCGCCCCGTGCCGGTTGCCGGTCAGCTTCCACGCGATCGAGCGGGCGATCCGGCCGCCGTCGAGCGGGAACGCGGGAACCATGTTGAGCACGAACAGCGCGGCGTTGGCCAGCGCGGTGAAGGCCACCACCACCTCGAGCAGCGTGCCCGAGGCGGGGCCGAACGTCGCCGCGTCGGCGAAGCCGTCGCCGAGCATCGCGATGCCGAGCGCGGTGAACAAGAACGTCAGCAGGAGTGTCACGGCCGGGCCGGCGAACGCGACCCGGAACTCCTCACCGGGTGTCTCCGAGTCGCGGTCGGCGCGCATGAAGCCGCCGAAGAAGAACAGGTCGATGCCGCCGACCCCAATCCCGTCGCGGCGGGCGGCGAGCGCGTGCCCGAGCTCGTGCAGCACGATCGAGCCGAAGAAGAGAAACGCGGAGATGACCGAGGCGATGAACGCCTGATCGGGATCGATCAGCCCCTGCTCGAAGTTGTCCTGCAGCAGCGCGATCCACAGGAACAGGATCAGGAACCACGACGGGTGGACGCCGACGCGGAAGCCGAACAGCCGGAACAGCGGGAGGGAGGAACCACCACCGAACACTGTCGATAGATGGTGGCATAGCCTTGACGGATGGCTACAACCGTCACCGTCACTGGTGCAGCGGGCCAGATCGGCTACGCGCTCCTGTTCCGAATCGCCTCCGGGCAGCTGCTCGGTCCTGACCAACCCGTCCATCTGAAGCTGCTGGAGATCCCGCAGGCGGTGAAGGCCGCCGAGGGCACCGCGCTCGAGCTGTTCGACTCCGCGTTCCCGCTGCTGGCCGACATCGACATCTACGACGACGCCAAGCAGGCCTTCGAGGGCACGAACATCGCGCTGCTGGTCGGCGCCCGGCCGCGGCAGAAGGGCATGGAGCGTGCCGACCTGCTCGAGGCCAACGGCGGCATCTTCAAGCCGCAGGGCGAGGCGATCGCCGCCGGCGCGGCGGATGACGTCAAGGTGCTCGTCGTCGGCAACCCGGCCAACACGAACGCGCTGATCGCGATGAGCAACGCCGACGGCGTGCCGTCGGAGCGCTTCACGGCGATGACCCGGCTCGATCACAACCGCGCGGTCGCGCAGCTCGCGCAGAAGACCGGCGCCGCCGTGTCGGAGATCACCAACATGGCGATCTGGGGCAATCACTCGCCCACGATGTATCCCGATCTGTTCAACGCGAAGGTGCGCGGCGAGCGCGCGTGGGACGCGGTGAACGACGAGGCGTGGGTGGCGGACGAGTTCATCCCGCGTGTCGGCAAGCGCGGCGCCGAGATCATCGAGGCGCGCGGCGCGTCATCGGCCGCGTCGGCCGCCAGCGCGGCCATCGATCACGTCTATGACTGGGTGAACGGCAGCGGCGAGGGCGACTGGGTGTCGATGGCCGTCCCCTCCGACGGCTCCTATGACGTGCCGGAGGGGATCATCTCCTCGTTCCCCGTCACGACGTCGGGCGGCGAGTGGCAGATCGTGCAGGGGCTCGACATCCCCGACTTCTCGCGCGAACGGATCACCACGACCGTGAACGAGCTCCAGGAGGAGCGCGACGCGGTCTCCAAGCTCGGGCTGGTGTAGCCGCGGCCGACCGTCTCGAACACGGACGCAGGGCGTATGCGGAGCGCGCGTGGCGCGCCGCCTATGACGCCCTGTCGTCCGGCGAGGAGCCGGAGGACCTCGAGCGGCTGGCGATCGCGGCGTACATGCTCGGCCGCGACGAGGACCACGTCGCGGCGCTGGAGCGCGCCCATCAGGCGCACACCGACCCGCTCGCCGCCGCCCGCGCGGCGTTCTGGATCGGCATCAACCTGACGCTGCGCGGCGAGAGCCGCGCGGCGGGGTGGTTCGGCCGCGCCCGCCGGCTGGTCGAGCGCGAGGGGCGCGAGTGCGTCGAGCAGGGCTACCTGGCGCTGGCGCGGATGTTCGAGCGCCAGGCCGCGGGCGACCAAGACGGCGCGATCGCCGCCGCGGCGGAGGCGGCGGCGTTCGGAGAGCGCTTCGGCGACGCCGACCTGTTCGCGCTCGCGGCCCAGGACCAGGGGATCATGCTGATCGTCCGCGGCGACGTCGCAGAGGGCCTGGCGCTGCTGGACGAGGCGATGGTGGCGGTGACCGCCGGCGAGCTGTCGCCGATGGTCAACGGCTTCGTCTACTGCGGCGTGATCACCGGCTGCCAGGCGGCCTACGAGCCGCGCCGCGCGCGCGAGTGGACGGCGGCGCTGACGCGCTGGTGTGAGTCCCAGCCGGACATGGTCAGCTTCACCGGCACGTGCCTCGTGCACCGCGCCGAGATCCTGCAGCTGCACGGCGACTGGCGGGAGGCGCTGGAGGAAGCACGGCGGGCACGCGAGCGCTGTGAGGCGGCGCGGAACGCGCCGGTCGCCGCGCTGGCGCTATATCGCCAGGGCGAGCTGCATCGTCTGCGCGGCGACTTCGACGCGGCCGAGGCGGCGTACCGGGACGCTAGCCGGGGCGGGTGCGAACCGCAGCCCGGGTTCGCGCTGCTGCGCCTGGCGCAGGGCAATGTCGAGACCGCCGTGGCCGCGATCCGGCGCCTGGTGGCCGAGACGGCCGATCCTGTCCGGCGCGCCGGGCTGCTGCCGGCCGCGGTCGAGATCCTGCTCGCCGCCGGCGATCTCGCCGCCGCGCGCGCCGCGCGCGACGAGCTCGTCGACCTGGCCGGACGGGGCGGGATGCTGGGCGCGCTGGCGGATCGGTCGCGGGGGGCGGTCGAGCTGGCGGCGGGGGATCCGCACGCCGCGTTGGGGTCGCTGCGGCGCGCGGCGCAGGCGTGGCTGGAACTCGGCGCCCCATATGAGGCGGCGCGCACGCGCGAGCTGGTGAGCGAGGCCTGCCGCGCCGTCGGCGACGCCGACACGGCGACGCTCGAGCTGGACGCGGCACGCGAGACGTTCGCGCGGCTCGGCGCGGCGCCGGACATCGCTCGCCTGGGGCCGGACGACACGCATGGTCTGACGGCGCGCGAGCTGCAGGTGCTCCGGCTGGTCGCGATCGGGCGCAGCAACCGCGAGATCGCTTCCGCGCTCGTGATCAGCGAGCACACCGTCGCCCGACATGTGCAGAACCTGTTCGCCAAGCTCGGCGTGTCGTCGCGCACCGAGGCGGGAGCGTTCGCGTTCACGCACGGCCTCGTGCGTGGTCAGAACTGACCACGCGACCCGCCGCCAGGTTGGTGGATCCGGGCGATGAGGGCGAGCCCCGTCGCCCGTAGCGTCGGCGCCATGTCGACCCTCGTGCAGGACCTCCCCGTCACCGAGCGCCGCGTCGAAGCGGCCGGCGTGTTCACCGCCGTGCTGGAGGGCGGCGACGGCCCGACAGTCGTCCTGCTCCACGGCCCCGCCGGCAACTCGTCCCACTGGCTGCGCGTGATCCCTGATCTGGTTGGGACCCACCGCGTCGTCGTCCCCGACCTGCCGGGCCACGGTGCATCGGTGAGCAACGGTGACGTCGACGCCGTGGCGTGGCTGCGTGAGCTGATCGCGCACACGTGCACCGCGCCGCCGGTCGTCGTCGGCTACGCGCTCGGCGGCGCGATCGCGGCGCGGTTCGCCGTCGCCCACGGCGACGCGCTGAGCGCACTGGTGCTGGTCGACACGCTCGGCTTGACCGACTTCGACCCGGCGCCCGACTTCGGCCTCGCGCTCCATGCGTTCCTCGCCGACCCCACCGAGGACTCGCACGACGAGCTATGGCGGCACTGCGCCTTCGACCTGGACGTCTTGCGTACGCAGATGGGCGAGCGGTGGGCACCGTTCCGCGCCGCCAATGTCGACGGCGCGCGGAATCCGGGCGTGCTGGCCGGCCTGATGGCGTCGTTCGCCGGGACCGCCGATCTCAGCGGCCTCGAGACGCCGACGACGCTGATCTGGGGGCGTCACGACGCGGCGACGCGCCTGGAGGTCGCCGAGGCGGCGAGCCTCCTCTACGCGTGGCCGCTGCACGTGATCGAGGACTGCGCCGACGACCCGCCCGTCGAGCAGCCGGCGCCATTCCTGCGCGCGCTCCGAGCGGCGCTCGGCACCCATGCGCTGGCCGCCGACGGCTTCGCCGGTGAGATCGTCGGCCGCGACCACCCCCGCTACCACGAGCTGCGGAGGGTCTACAACGGGATGATCGACCGCCGGCCGGCGCTGATCGCGCGCTGCACCGACGCGAGCGACGTGGCGGCGGCGGTCCGCGTCGCGCGCCGTCACGGGCTGGGCGTCTCGGTCTACGCCGGTGGGCACAACGTGACCGGCAACGCCGTCCGCGACGACGCGCTGACGATCGATCTGCGGCCGATGAAGGGGATCGAGATCGAGGGGCGCACCTGCCGCGCCGGGGCGGGCCTGACCTGGGGCGAGCTCGACGCCGCCACCCAAGAGCACGGGCTGGCCGTGACCGGCGGGCGGGCCTCGACGACCGGCGTCGGCGGACTCGCGGTCGGCGGCGGCTCGGGCTGGATCGAGCGCAAGTGCGGCTACACCGTCGACAACCTGATCTCGGTCGAGATCGTGACGGCCGACGGCCGGATCCTGACCGCGTCCGAACGCGAGCACCCCGACCTGTTCTGGGCCACGCGCGGCGGGGGCGGCAACGTCGGTGTCGTCACCCGGTTCGACTTCACCTTGCACCCGATCGGGCCGATCGTGCTCGCGGGCATGGTGCTGCACCCGGCCGCGCGCGCCGCCGATGTGCTGCGCAACTTCGCCGCGGTGATGGCGGACGCGCCCGACGAGGTCGGCTCCGGTGTCGCGCTGTTCAGCGCCGACGGCCAACCCGTCGCCGGCATGGCGCTCTGTTACGCGGGGCCGGTCGAGGAGGGTGAGCAGGCGCTGCGTCCGCTGCGTGAGTTCGGGCCGCCGGTGATGGACATGGTGGGGCCGATGCCGTACGTCGCCTTCCAGCAAGTGATCGACGACGGCTATCCGCATGGGCGGCGCAACTACTGGACGGGTGAGTTCCTGACGGGATTGCCCGACGACGCGATCGACACCCTGTGTCGCTTTCACCTCTCCATGCCATCACCGGGGACCCAGATCCTCGTGCTCCCGGGCGGCGGCGCGACCGCCCGGGTGCCGGAGGGCACGATGGCGATCAGTGAACGCGGCGCGCCGTTCAACCTGCACGTCACCTCGCTGTGGGAGGACCCCGCCGATGACGCGGAGAACATCGCGTGGACGCGTGCGCTGGGCGCGGCGATGAAGCCGTTCTCCACCGGCCGCGTGTACGTCAACTTCATCGGCGACGAGGGCGAGGAGCGCGTGATCGCCTCGTTCGGGCGCGACGGGTACCGGCGCCTGCAGGCGATCAAGGACCGCTATGACCCGGACAACCTGTTCCGCTCGACTCAGAACGTGAAGCCGAGCGTGTGACTCAGCTGACGCCTTCGCGCAGGTGCCAGCCGCGCCCGGACTTCGTCACCTTGCCCTCTTCGGCGAGGCCGGGCATCACGCGGTAGAGGTAGTTCTGCTGGATCCCCATCGCCTCGGCCAGTTCGGGGATGGTGATGCCGGGCTTGTTCTTGACGAGGTCCAGCGCCTGCGCGGCGCGCGTGCCGCCGCCGCGCGGGCGGCCGCGCCGGCCGCCGCCGCTGGCGGCGCGCTTCGGCCGGCGAGTCGCCGGCGCCGCCGAGGCCATGGACTTGGGCGCACCGTTCGCGAGGCCGCCGAGCGCCTTGTCCGCCGCCTTGAGCAACTCGTACTCCTCGACGGCCGGCCGCAGTTGGTTCAAACGCGCTTGGATCTCCTTGCGCTTCTCGTCCAGAAAATCGGCCATCTGAGTGTGACTCCACGGAAGTGTTGAACGGGACTCACACGGTATCCCACTACGCGGAAAATCCCCGCATAGGACGTTGCCGGTCAGTGTTCGAGAAGTGCTTTGAGTTGTTCCAGTGAGCGCTTGGCCTCCCGCTCCGGAACCCCTCCCACCACCACTCGGGAAGCGGCGGCGCCAAGGAAACCGCCGGGCGCCTTGAACTCATTCTCGTACTCGAAATGGGTGCCGTCGCCGTTGGGAGTCAACCTGTAGCTGGTGCGGGCGTACGACCCCGCGGGGCCGCGGCCCTCCCATGTCGCGCGGAGAGGCCGCTCGGCGTCGGTGAGTGTCCAGTGCACCTTGAAGTTGGCATGCCGCAGGCACAGTGTCTGGTCCATCTCGTACCCCTGCCGCGGCTCTCCGGAATCCGTCCGATTGATCTTGCGGTGGATGGTGACCCACTCGTGCAGGCGGTTCGGGTCGAGCATGACGTCATACACCTGGTCAGGGGGTGCGTCGATGTCGATCTTCGCTCGCACTTCACTCATCGAGCGTCTTCCTCCATATCGCGCAGGGCCCGTTCGACCGCGGCCTCGAACCGGTGCAACCGGACGCCGAACGTGGCGGCGGCATCACCGTCGCGGGGGAGCAGGTCATGTTCGAGCGATTCCATCAATGGTTCGATCAGTCCGGGATCCTCGCCCGCCACCGCCGCGGCGACGACGGAGGCGACCGGGGTGAGATTGAAGCCCAGATTGATGGCCGGGCGGTCGACCATCATGACGTCACCGATCCGTTCGAGCATTTCGCCGTAGCTCAGCGTCTGCGGGCCGCCAATATCCCAGGGGCGGGCTGCATGACGCGCGGGCAGCGTTGCCGCGGCGGCCAGGAACTCCAGGACGTCGCGCCCGTCAATCGGCTGTGTGCGATGCGTCCGCCACGCCGGCAGCGCGAGGATCGGCAGGCGCTCGATCAGCCGGACCAGGAACCGGAACGAGCGCGAGCGGGCCGCGATCACGATCGAGGCGCGCAGCGCGACCGACTCCGGCACGGCGTCGAGCAGCGCGTGCTCGACCGCCAGGCGCGACGCCAGATGGCGGCTGAGGGCCCCGTCGTGCGGGACCAGTCCGCCGAGATAGACGATCCGCCGCACGCCGGCGGCGGCGGCAGCGGCCGCGAACGTCTCCGCCTGGCGCAATTCGATGCCGGCGAAGTCGCTCGTGCCCTCCATCGAGTGGATCAGGTAGTAGGCGACCTCGACCCCGTCCAGCGCCTCGTCGAGTCCCACGCCGGTGGTCGCGTCACCCAGAACGACATCGTCGAGCTCGACCGTGACGCGTCCGCGTGAGCGAGCGAAGCCGCGCACCGTGTGCCCGTCGCGGACGAGCCGCGGGACGAGCGCCGCGCCGACATAGCCGGACACGCCGGTGACGAGCGTCTGCATCCCCTCAGGCTGACAGGCTCGGAAAATGCGGGCGGCCGATCTCGCAAACCGGGAGAAAACACCGAGAAAACCCCCTCTTTGCGGGGAAGTAAGGGAATCCCTGCGTTTTGCGGGAGCTCCGTTTGGGGAGGCCTTGAAGCGCCGGGCGCGCTCCGCTTTGATCGCCCACGTCCTGTGACGGTTTGGTGAACGAAGGGGTCTTCGAGGGTGTCCGCAATTGCCGCGCCGCCGCGCGCCAAGAGGTCGACGAAGGTGACGTGCGAGGAGTGCTTCTTCGCCCGCCACGGC
The DNA here is from genome assembly GCA_963768375.1 of uncultured Solirubrobacteraceae bacterium. Lineage (GTDB taxonomy): Bacteria > Actinomycetota > Thermoleophilia > Solirubrobacterales > Solirubrobacteraceae > Solirubrobacter. Next base: position 1,460,118 of record CAVYHO010000008.1, on the reverse strand, counting down.
CTCTGCGCCCTCGAGCTCGACGAGCCGTGCGCGACGTTCCGGCCGGACCATCCGGACGGACTGCGGCCGCCGTCGCAGATGCGGTTCGTGTTCCGCCAGGAGCGCCGCCGCCAGGCCGCCTGGGCGTTCCCTAGCGCCCAGGAGCAGGCTGCTCTGCACGGCTGACCGCCTGGCCGCCTTCGCGGCGGCCCGGTCAGCTTGGCGGATCGCTTCACGGTCTCGACTGCGCCGGGCGTGTCGGTCAGCCCGTGGGCGAGGATCGAGGCGAATACGCACAGCGCGGCGAGGTTGAAGATCCGCTCGTCGCCGGGGAAGCCCTCTGCGAGCACGAGCAGCGAGAACGTCATCGTCGCCACGCCCTTGGGGCCGAACCAGGCCATGAACGCCTGCAGATAGAACGGCAGCTTGGTGCCCAGCAGGGCGACGGTGATGGCCGCCGGCCGGGCGATCAGCAGCGTGATCGCGACGATCGCGACCGCGGCCCAGCCGTCGCCGAACAACCCGTCGAGGGTGAGGAGCGAGCCGAACACGACGAACACGCCGAGCTTGACGATCTCGACGATGTCGTCGGCGCGCTCCTCGAACGTCTGGCGCAGGTCGTGGCGGCGGATGCCGAGCGTGATGGCGCACACGAACACCGCGATCAGCCCGTTGCCCTCGGGCGGCAGCGCGACCGTGACCCCGTAGGTCGCGAACGCCACGCCGAGCGCGTACAGCGACTGCTGGTGCGCCGGAATCTCGGGGCTGCGCGGCATCAGCGCCGCGGCCAGCAGGCCCATGCCGATCCCGAACGCGAAGCCGAGCGTCACGTCCTGGAGCACGAACTGCCACCACACGAAGTTCTCCTGGCCCGCCACCACGGCCAGAAACGCGAGCACGGCGGGCAGCGCGAGCCCGTCGTTGAGGCCGGACTCGAGATTGAGCGAGTGCCGCACGACCCGTGGCACGCGCGGGTTGGTGACCACCGACGACGAGAGCACCGGGTCGGTGGGAGACAGCAACGCGCCGAGCAGGAAGCACTCGGCCCAGTCGAGATCGGTGAGCAGGTGGGTCGCGACCGCCACGATCACGCACGTGAGCGGCATCGCCACCACGAGCTTGCGCGTGGGCAGGCGCCAGGCCTTCTGGAGCATCTCGGCCTCGACCTCGAGCCCGTCGCGGAACAGGATCACGATCAGCGCGACGATCGCGAGGTCGTGGACGAACCCCGAGCGCGGGTCGATCTCGAGCACCTCGAGGCCGCCCTCGCCCAGCAGGAAGCCGGCCAGGACGAAGGCGGCGGTGAGCGAGAGGAACGAGCGGTTGACGAGGCCGGAGGCGAGCGCTCCGCCCATCAGCAGCGTGCCGAGGACCAGCGTCGCCACGTCGAAGTCCGCGACGGCGACGAGGGTCACGTGCAATAAGGTGCCAGACGAGGAGGGTCTGAGGAGACGTGCGCATCACCGTGCTGGGCAAGTCCCCCGCTTGGCAGGACGCCGACGGCGCCTGCTCGGGCTATCTCGTCGAAGGCGGCGGTCAGACGGTGCTACTCGACTGCGGGCCCGGCGTGTTCGCGAAGCTGCGGCGCTACGTGGACTATTTGGACGTCGACGCGGTCGTGATCAGCCACCTGCACGCTGACCACATCCTCGACCTGGTGCCGTTCGCATCCGGCCTGCGCTACGCGCCGCGTCAGCAGCCGGTCCCGGTCGCCGGCAACCCCGGCACCGACGATCCGGCGCGGCCGCGCCTGTTCGCTCCGCCGGGCGCGCTCGAGGCGTTCTCGGCGCTGTCGGCGGCGGGGGCGATGACGCCGGATCACATCGAGCTGGCGTTCGACGTGACGGTCTATGACCCGGCTGACGCGTTCGCGGTGGGCGGAATGTCCGTGCGCTTTCAACCCGTCCCGCACTTCATCCCGGCCAACGCCGTCGAGTTCGCCGAGAGCGGTGCCCGGTTCACGTTCTCGTCCGATTGCGGCCCGAACGAGGAGCTGTCCGCGTTCGCGCGTGACACTGATCTGCTGCTGATCGAGGCGACGCTCCCGCGGCCCGAGCGCGACGGCGTGCGCGGCCATCTCACCCCCGAGGAGGCGGGCGAGTGCGGCTCGGCGGCGGGTGCGCGGCGGGTGGTGCTCACGCATTACTCCGACGAGCTCGATGTCGACTGGGCGCGGGCTGAGGCGGCGCGGACGTTCGGGGGGCCGGTCGATGCCGCCCATGACGGTGCGACTTACGAGGTCGTCGGTAAAGAGTTCCGGCCTCCCGGCCGATGACGTTAGGTGATGACCCCCGCCACCGCCGCCATGGATGGCGTGCGACTGCTCTCGCACCGTCCGACCGTGCTCTACAAGGTCGAGCACCTCGCCACTGAACCTGCCGAGGGTGACATCGGCGTGGAAGGGCTGATCGTCGCCGGTCCAGGGTGGGAGGAGCGGCTGAAGGACGTCGTCAAGTCGCTCTCGATCTCCGAGCGCGCCTGTCTCTTCGCGATCCGGCTCGCCGACGAGCAGTCGCTCCCCGTGCCGGCCGAGACGCTGCTCGACCGGACCCGCACGGACTGGTTCCCTGAGTTTCTCTCGCACGGCCGTATGCACCCGCACTTCCAGCCGATCGTCGAGCTGGCCGACGGGCGCGCCTTCGGCCGCGAGGCGCTGATGCGCGGCAAGCTCGGCACGGTCGAGCTGCGCGGCGGCGAGCTGATGGCCGCTGCCGAGGCGCACGACGCGATCTTCTCGTTCGACTACCGCGCCCGCACCGCTGCTTTGGAGGTCGGCCTCCCGCTGCTCCCGGATGGCGAGATCCTCTTCGTGAACCTGGACCCGCGCGCGTCGCTGGACGTCGAGAGCTCGCTGCGCACCACCTGGCCGGTCGTCGGCCGGCTGGGCGCCGACCCGTCGCGGATCTGCCTCGAGATCATCAAGCCCGAGCGCTGCCCCGATCGCGACCTGCTCGAGGACATGGTCGCCGCGCACCGCAAGCGTGGCGCGCTGATCGCTCTGGACGACCTGTCCGGCGGCCCGGCGTCGCTCGCGTGCCTGGAGCTGCTGCGCCCGGACATCGCCAAGATCGACACGGCGCTGACCGCCGGCATCCAGCACTCCCCGGCGCGCCGCGCGCTGGTCAAGGCGGTCGTGGACTGCGCGCACGAGATGGGCGCGAAGGTCGTCGCCGAGGGCGTCGAGCGCGTCGACGAGTTCCGCGCGATGGCCGAGCTCGGGGTCGACCTGGGCCAGGGCTTCTACTTCGGCCAGCCGACCGAGCGCCCGATGGCGGTCGACACCCGGCTCGTCCGCCCGTCCGCTTTCTAAAGGGCCAGACCCTTTAACTTCGGCGGAGGCGGATCTCCGCGGGACGACGGGCGCCGTCGACGATCAGCGTTGCTTTGATCGAGCGGCGCTTCACGGTCTGCTGGGCGGCACGGGTGAGCTTGATCGTGACCCGGACGCGGCGGCCGGGTGCGGAGCTTCCACGGCCGGTGCCGATCTCGCGGCCCTGGTACGCGATCGTCAGCCGGTGCCGGCAGGTCTGCGCCCGGTCCTTGGGGCACAGGACGCTGAGCGACACCGAGCCGCCGCGGGACACGGTCAGGCGCTTCGGGATCGTGACCATCTCGCGGACGGTGGCGACGCGCGCCGTGGGCGGCGTGGTGGTCGTCGGTCCCGGCGCCGGGACCGTCGTCGCCGCGGGCGTCGCGGTCGCGGCGGGCGGCGTGGTCCCGTTGGCGATCGCGATCGTCTGCTCGGAGCTGCGGACGTTGCCGGCGCCGTCGGTGACGGCGACCGTGAGGCGGTGCTGGCCGTCGGCGTAGTTGCGCGTGTCGACCGGCAGCGAGACGCGGCCGGACGGCGCGCAGCCGAGCGAGAGGCTGATGTCCCTCGTCGCGTCGAACGGGGTCAGGTCGCGGCAGCGCGAGGAGTCGAACGCCCGCGTGACGACGTGCTGGCCGTCGATGGACACCGTCGCGATCGCGACGCCGATCCCGCCGTCGGCCGCGCGCAGGTCGATCTCGAACGCGCCCTGGTCCCGGATGCCGCTCATCGTCACCGTCGGCGCGGCCGTGTCGCGCACCGTCAGCGTCGCCGAGCGGAAGTTCACGCCGGCCGTCGGAACGTTGCAGCGCGGAGCGGTGGCGCAGGTGAGGCTCAGCTCGACGTACTCGCCGGTGGCGGGGTCGTCGAGGTTCGCGCTCAGGCGGTTTCCGGCGTCCTCGCGCTCGAGTTCGTGGTGGGACGTACGGGCGAGATATCCCGGTCCGGTGGCGGTACGGTCGAGGCGAACGCGGCTAAGCGCGACACCCGACGGCACGTTGAAGCGCAGGCTGACGTTCTGGCCGATCGCCGGATCGGTCCGCAGAAACGCCAGGTTGAGCGAACCGTTCGCGGACCCGCACCCGCCGTTCAGCGGCGTCTGCGCGGCCTCGACCGAATTCGACACCGAGTACGAGAACGGCAGCCCCGACCCGTCCGGTCCATGGCACCCCCACAGCCGGACCTCGCCCGGGCCGGGAGTCGGCGGCGGAGTCGGCGTCGGCGTGACGGTGGGCGTTGCGGTGGGGGTTTCGGTCGGGGTCGGTGTAGGCGTGGGCGTTTCGGTCGGCGTCGGCGTGGGGGTGGGCGTCTCGGTCGGGGTCGGCTCCGGCGTCGGAGTCGGCGTTTCCGTCGGCGTCGGCGTTGGCGTTTCGGTCGGCGTCGGCGTTGGCGTTTCGGTCGGGGTCGGCTCCGGCGTGGGAGTCGGCGTTTCCGTCGCTGTCGGCGTGGGAGTGGGCGTCTCGGTCGGCGTCGGCGTGGGAGTGGGCGTCTCGGTCGGCGTCGGGGTCGGTGTGGGGGTCGGCTCCGGCGTCGGTGTGGGGGTTGGCGTCTCGGTTGGCGTCGGCGTCGGCGTTGGCGTCGCGACCGGGTTGAGGACGTTCAAAGTGTGGGTCTGCTGTGTCGTGTTGCCGGCGGCGTCGGTCACCTCGACGCGGAGCGTGTGCGGCCCGTCGGCAACGGTCGTGGTGTTGACGGCGAGGCCGACTTGGCCGATGCCGGGGCAGAGCGCGCCGACCGCGAGGTCGACGGTGCCGTCCGCCGGCGAGAGCTCGGTGCACCCGGTGAAGGGCGCGCCGGCGACCGCCGTGCCGTCGAGGTACGCCATCGCGCGCCACAGCCCGACGCCGCTGTCGGTCGCGCGGATGTCGAGGTCGAGCGTGCCGCTCGCCGGGTCGCGTAGACCGCCGACCGCGAGCGTGGGCTCGGTCGCGTCCTGCACCACCAAGGTCGCCGAGCGCAGCTCGAAGCCCAGGTTGCCGGCGTCCGCGCAACGCTCCGCCGCCTCGCAACGGAGCCGCAGCGCCACCCACTCGCCGCCGGTCGTGAACGTCACCACGCCGTCGCCGTCGGCGCTCTCGAGCACGCCCCCGGACGTCACCGCGCTATAGCCCGGTCCACGCCCCATTCGATCCAGCCGCACGCCGGTGAGGGTCGTCACCGGCGGGACGTCGACCCGCGCCACGGCCTCGGAGCCCGCCGCCGGGTCCGGCCGCGTGAAGCGCGCCCGCGCGCATCCCAGTTCGGCCACGGTGTCCCCGCTCACAGCGACGGGAACCGGCCCGAGCGCCGCGCCGTCGGGCCCGCGGCAGGCCCACAACGAGACCTCGCCGGCGCGTGCGGGCGCCGCCGCGCACAGGACGGCCAGCACGACGATCGACCCGACCAACCCGCGCATTGAAGTTCGAACGTAGCCGCAAAGGCATGGATTCGGCTACCCATCCGGTTGGTTAGCATCGAGGGCGATGCCTCAAGAGCGCGACCTCTTCGCCAACTTCGAGCGCATGCGGCGGGAGATGGACGAGCTGTTCGGCGACGCGCTGGACCGCGGCCTCGCCCCCCGCCGGCGTGGCGGTTTCTCGCCTGCCGTCGACGTCTACTACGCCAGCGAGCCCCCGCGCGCGGTGGTCCGCGCCGACCTCGCGGGGATCGATCCCAACCAGGTCCAGCTCGAGGTCCGCGGACGGGAGCTCGTGCTCTCCGGTCACCGCGAGACGGAAAGTCAGTCCGACGACCGCGTCTATCAGCAGCTCGAGATCGAGCGCGGCCCGTTCCGGCGCGTCGTCGCGCTCGGCGCCGAGGTCGACGCCGATGCCGCCAACGCCACGTACGAGGACGGAATCCTGACCGTCGAGCTGCCGCTGCTCCGACCCGCACGCCCGCGCACCGTTCAGATTCGCGGGACCCAGCAGTGAGCGCCGTCGAAGGCGAGGTCCCCGAAGGCCTCCCCGACAAGCTCCCGGTCCTCCCGCTCCGCGACACGGTCACGTACCCCGACACGCTGACGCCGCTCGCCGTCGGCCAGGAGCGCTCGATCCAGCTCGTCAATGACGTCCTGACCGGCGACCGGATGCTGGTCATGCTCGGCTCCAAGGACCCGGACCTCGAGACCCCGGGTCCGGACCAGTTGCACACGGTCGGCGTCGCCGGCGTCGTCGCGCGCATGCTGAAGGTCCCGGACGGGAGCCTGCGGATCCTGGTCCAGGCCGGCCAGCGCGTGCGCATCGACGAGTGGATCGGTGAGGAGCCCTACCTGGTCGCGCGCGTGAGCGAGATCCCGGACGAGATCGACGAAGGCCCGGAGCTGACCGCGCTGATGCGCAACGTCCAGCAGACGTTCACGCGCATCATCGAGGAGGTCCCGTACCTCCCCGAGGAGCTCCAGATGGCGGTCGCGAACCTCGAGGAGCCCTCCGCGCTCAGCCACCTGATCGCCGGCGCGCTGCGGATCAAGGTGGAGGAGAAGCAGGAGTTGCTCGAGGAGGTGGACGTCTCCAAGCGCCTGAGACGTCTCTCCGAGATCCTCGCCCGCGAGCTCGACATCGTCGCCATCGGATCGAAGATCCAGTCGCAGGTGATGTCGGAGATGGAGAGCTCGCAGCGCGAGTACGTGCTCCGACAACAGCTGAAGGCGATCCATGAGGAGCTGGGGGAGAAGGACCCGGCCGAGGCCGAGGTCGACGAGCTGCGAGAGCAACTCGCCGAGATCGAACTCCCCGAGGACGTCCGCAAGCAGTCCGACCGCGAGCTCTCCCGGCTCGAGAAGCTGCCGCAGGCGGCCGCCGAGCACGGCGTCATCCGCACCTACCTGGAATGGATCGCGTCGCTGCCGTGGGACAAGCGCACCGACGACAACCTCGACCTCGCCCATGCGAGGGACGTCCTCGACTCCGACCACTACGACATCGTCAAGGTCAAGCAGCGGATCCTCGAGTTCCTGGCCGTGCGCAAGCTCAAGCCGGACGCCACCGGCTCCTCGATCATGTGCTTCGTCGGGCCGCCCGGCGTCGGCAAGACGTCCCTGGGCCGCTCGATCGCGCGCGCGATGGGCCGGAAGTTCGAGCGCATCAGCGCCGGAGGCGTCCGCGACGAGGCTGAGATCCGCGGCCACCGCCGGACCTACATCGGCGCGATGCCCGGAACGATCATCCGCGCGCTCCGCGACGCCGGCGCGAACAACCCGCTGTTCATGATCGACGAGATCGACAAGATGGGCGCGGACTACCGCGGCGACCCCGCCTCAGCGATGCTCGAGGTGCTCGACCCCGAGCAGAACTCGACGTTCCGCGATCACTACCTCGACGTGCCGTTCGACCTTTCGCACGTCCTGTTCATCACGACCGCGAACACGCTCGACACGATCCCGCCGCCGCTGCGCGACCGGATGGAGATCATCCAGCTCGCCGGCTACACCGAGGAGGACAAGCTCCAGATCGCCAAGCGCTACCTCGTGCCGCGGCAAGTGGACCGATCCGGGCTGAAGCGATCGCAAGTGTCCTTCACGGACGCTGGGCTGAAGACAATAATCAGTGCCTATACGCGTGAGGCCGGGGTCCGCAGCCTCGAGCGCGAGATCGCCTCCGCATGCCGGAAGGTCGCGCTGACCGTCGCCGAGGGCACCCATGCCAAGAAGGTGTCCGTGACGGCTCCGAAGGCTCGCGAGCTGCTCGGCCGGCCCCGCTTCCAGCCGGAGACCAAGCGCCGCACGGCCGAGCCGGGCGTCGCCACCGGGCTGGCGTGGACGCCGGTCGGCGGTGATGTGCTGTTCGTCGAGGCCACGGCGATGCCGGGCAAGGGCAAGCTGACGATCACTGGTCAGCTCGGCGACGTGATGAAGGAGTCGGCGCAGGCCGCGATGTCCTATGTCCGCGGGCACGCCGACCTCCCAGACGACTGGTTCGCGACCCACGACGTCCACGTCCACGTGCCGGCCGGCGCGATCCCCAAGGACGGCCCCAGTGCCGGGATCACGATGGCGACCGCGCTGATGTCGCTGGTCACCGGACGGCCGGTGCGCGACGACGTGGCGATGACCGGCGAGCTGACGCTGACCGGCCAGGTGTTGCCGATCGGCGGCCTGAAGGAGAAGGCGCTCGCGGCCCAGCGCGCGGGCGTAAAGCGCGTGCTGGCGCCCAGTCGCAACGAGGGCGATCTGGAGGACATCCCCGAGGCTCTGCGCAAGAACCTGGACTTCGTCTGGGTGTCAGAGATCGGCGATGTGTTCGACGCCGCACTCGCAAACGGCCGTCCCGGGTATGCTCGGCCCAGCTAGCCCAATCTTCAGAAAGCGACGAGCGAGGGAGCGATGGCGAACAAGAAGGTGCAGAAAGCCGGGAAGGCGGCTCAAACGGCCCGCTCCAACCCTTACGTCCAGCGCTTGATCGATGACGAGGATCTGCGCAAGAACATCGTTCAGGCGTACGAGTCGGCCCGCGACGCCTACACGCGGCTCAGCAACGGCAAGAGCCCGACGGCGCAGATCTTCGACGACAAGAAGCTGCAGAAGCACATCAAGGAGGCCGCGGGCAACGTGCGCGACGCGAGCGTCGCCCTGCACGAGGCCCCCAAGAAGCAGAAGAAGGGCGGCTTCGGACGCATCCTGCTGCTCGGCATCGTCGGTGGCGCGGTCGCGCTCGCCGTCTCCGAGGGCCTGCGCAAGAAGGTGCTCGACGCGCTGTTCGGGGCCGAGGAGGAGTTCGAGTACACCTCGACCACCTCATCCCCAGCCGGCGAGAGAGCCGGCGCCGTCGGCTGAATTTCCAGAGGGCGCCCCCGGGCGCCCTCTTTCGTATCGTGGGGCCCATGGAGGTCTACGGGCTCTGCCTCGGCGGGAACGTCTTCGGCTGGACGGCCGACAAGCAAGCGTCGTTCGCCGTCCTCGACGCGTACGTCGACGCCGGCGGCAACTTCATCGACACCGCCGACACGTACATGCGCCCGAACATGGGCCAATCGGAGCGGATCATCGGCGAGTGGATGGCGAGCCGCGGCAACCGCGACGCGCTCGTGATCGCGACCAAGGTCGGCTCCGACGGCGGGCTCTCGGCCGCGAACATCGCCGCCCACGTGGACGGCTCGTTGGAGCGCCTGCAGACCGACCGGATCGACCTCTACTACGCGCACAAGGATGATGGCTCCGTGCCGGTCGAGGAGACCGTGCGAGCGTTCGACCAGGCCGTGCGCGAGGGCAAGGTCGTGCAGGTGGCGGCGTCCAACGTGCCGCCGGAGCGCCTGCGCGAGTCGCTCAAGCTCCAGGCCGACGCGGGCCTCGCCCCGTACACGTGGCTGCAGCCGCACTACAACCTCGTCGAGCGCGAGGACTACGAGCGCGACTACGCGCCGATCGTCGCCGAGCACGGCCTGTCGGTGGCGCCGTATTACGCGCTCGCGTCGGGCTTCCTGACCGGCAAGTACCGCAACGGCGACAGCGACTCGCCCCGCGCGGAGAAGGCCTCGTCGTACCTCGACGACCGCGGGCACCGCGTGCTCGACGCGCTGGACGCGGTCGCCGGAGCGCACGACGTGAAGCCCGCCGCGGTCGCGGTCGCCTGGCTGGCGGCCAAGCCCGGGGTCGACGCGCCGATCGCCTCCGCGACCTCGCCCGATCAGCTCGCCCAGGTGCTGCCCGGCGCGAAGCTGCAGTTGACGGACGACGAAGTGGCCCGGCTCGACGAGGCGAGCGCCTGATGGACTCCACCCGCCAGGCTTTCCTCGACGAGCTCTACGCGCACGGCCGCGCCCACGACGAGGGCCTCGAGGACCGGCTCGAGCGCTTCCGAAACGTCGAGCCCGAGACGGCCGAGCTGCTCGGCGTGCTCGTGCGCGCGATGGGCGCCGAGCGCGTGCTCGAGATCGGCACGTCCAACGGCTACTCGACGATCTGGCTCGGCGACGCCGCCCAGGCCGTCGGCGGCTCGGTGATCAGCCTCGACATCGACGCGGAGCGCACCGCGGCCGCGTTCGACAACCTCACGCAGGCGGGCGTGGACGAGTTCGTCGAACTGCACACGCAGGCCGCAGCCGAGGCCCTCGCCGCGTTCGACGAGGGCGCGTTCGACCTCGTCTTCCTCGACGCCGAGCGGCGCGAGTACGCGAGCTACTGGCCGGACCTCGTGCGCGTGCTGCGCCCGCGCGGCCTGCTGGTCGTCGACAACACGCTCTCGCACGCCAAGGAGCTGGTCGAGTTCTCCGAGCTCGTCTACTCGGACGAGTCGATCACCAGCACGCTGGTGACGGTCGGCTCCGGCGTCCTGCTGGTCGTCAAGTCGCCGTGAGCCGATACTGCTGCGGGCTGATCCCGCGCAGGCGTTTGAACGCGGTGCTGAGCGCGAACGGGCTGCCGTAGCCGACCTGCGCCGCGACCGAGCCGATCGTTGCGCCCGGTTCGAGCAGCAGATCGGCGGCGAGCGCGATCCGCCAGCCGGTGAGGAAGCTCATCGGCGGCTCGCCCACCAGTTCGTTGAAGCGGCGCGCGAGCGCGGCGCGCGAGACGCCGCCGGCCGTCGCCAGCCCAGCGACGGTCCAAGCCCGCGCCGGCTCGTCGTGCAGGGCGCGCAGCGCCGGGCCGACGACCGGGTCGGCGTAGGCGCGGTACCACCCCGGCGCGTCCTCGCGCGCGAACCAGGCGCGCAGCGTGGCGATCAGCAGCAGGTCGAGCAGGCGGTCGAGGACGGCCTCCTGGCCCGGCGCGTCCTTGACGATCTCGTCCGCCAGCAGCGGTACGAGCGGCGAGTCGAGCGCGCCGGCTTCGACCTTCACCAGCGGTGGCAGCGCGCGCAGCAGACGGGCGCTGATCTCGCCCGCCGACTCGTAGACACCGGTCATCAGAACCGTCGGGCCGTCCGCGGCGTTGCCCCACGTGCGCGTGCCGAGGTGCTTGATCAGCTTGAGCTCCTCGCCCCGCGGCGTCGTGCACGCCTGCCCCGGGTGCACGATGGCCTGGATCGGCGTCCCGGGGTCGTCGGCGATCGTGTACGGCGCCGGTCCGCGCGCGATCGCGACGTCGCCGGCCTCGAGCCGCACCGGCCCACCCTCGGCGGGGATGATCAAGGACGAGCCACGGACCGCCGAGAGCACGGCGAGCGGCGCCTCGTCCTGGATCCGCAGCGCCCACGGCGTTCCGAAGCTCAGGCGCAGCAGGAACGCGCCGCGTGCGCGCGGCCCGTCGAGCAATCCGGCGACGGCATCCATACGCGTAGACGATGACGTATGTATTCGCGCATTTCAACTATGGATCGTCTACGGATTGCGAGGTTCAATCCTTCCCATGACCATGTTGATCATCGGCGCCGCGGGCAAGACCGGCCGGCGCATCGTCAATCGCCTCGAGGCGCGCAACGTCGCCGTCCGCCCCGCCTCGCGCTCCACCGGCTTCGACTGGAACGACCCGCACACGTGGCCCGCGATCGTCGAGGGCATCGAGGCCGCGTACATCTCCTACCACCCCGACATCACGGTCCCGGGCGCGCCCGAGGCGATCGGCGAGTTCTCCAAGGTTGCCGCCGCCCACGGCGTCAAGCGGCTCGTGCTGCTCTCCGGCCGCGGCGAGGCCGAGGCCCAGCGCGCCGAAGCGCTGATGCAGGACGCCGGCACCGAGTGGACCATCGTGCGGTGCAGCTGGTTCGCGCAGAACTTCAGCGAGGCGTTCATGGTCGACGGGGTGCTGGCGGGCGAGGTCGCCGTGCCGGCGGGCGAGATCCCCGAGCCGTTCGTGGACGTCGAGGACATCGCCGACGTGGCCGTCGCCGCGCTCACCGAGGACGGCCACCACGGGCAGGTCTACGAGCTGACGGGCCCGCGCGCACTCCGCTTCGACGAGGCCGTAGCCGAGATCGCCGCCGCCACCGGTCGCCCGATCCGCTTCACGTCCGTGCCGGTCGACGCCTACGCCGCGGGCATGCGCGAGGCCGGCGTCCCCGACGTCGAGGCCACGCTCGTCGCCTGGCTGTTCACGGAGGTGCTCGACGGCCGCAACGCCGAGCCGCAGGACGGCGTCCGGCGCGCGCTCGGCCGCGCTCCGCGCGACTTTGGCGAGTACGCGCGGCGCACCGCCGCCGCCGGCGCTTGGTAGTTACGGCCAGCCGATCAGCGTGCTGTCGTAGGCCCGGAACAGCGCGTCCATGGAACGGGTCTCGGCCGGGTCGTGCAACGCCTCGATCAGGGCGGGAATCGCGCCGGTCATGACCAGCAGGTAGCGGGCCGGCTCGGACGACGGATTCCAGAACGTGTGGACGGTCCCGGCGGGCACGACGATGTGCTCGCCGGCCGGCACCGCCACCTCGTCGTCGCCGATCCGGAATGCGAGCGTGCCCTCGAGGATGTAGAACGCCTCGTCGTCGCGGTCGTGCGTGTGCAGCGGCGCCATATAGGTCCCGCCACCCGGGGCGACGGACTCGCTGAGCACGAGCGTCATCGCAGCGACTCGAGCACGGTGCGGCGGATGTGCTCGTAGACGACCGAGGTATTCACGTCGGCGACCTCGGGCCGCTCGGTCAGGCGGTCGATCACGAACGCGTAGAGCGCGTTCGTGTCCGGGACCGCGACGTGCAACAGGAAGTCGCTGGCGCCGGAGATCACGAACACGCCGACGATCTCCGGCAGTTCGCTGACCCAGTTGCGGAACGCCTCGACGACCTCGCGCGTGGGCGGCCGGATCGTCACCGCGGTCAGCGCCTGGACGTGGCGGCCCAGGGCGCCGTGGTCGACGTCGGCGTGGTAGCCGCGGATCACGCCCTCGGCGCGCAGCGCGCGCACGCGCTCCGATGAGGTGGACGGGGAGATGTGCACCGCGTTCGCGAGGTCGCGGTTGCTCGTCCGTGCATCGTCCTGCAGGACCGCCAATATCGCCCGGTCCACCGAATCAAGTTGCGCCATATCGCCTCTCAGCCGTTGATCGTACGGATCATTCCGTATTGGGCCGGACGTCTGCTCTGATAGTGGGATGCACGCCGTCGTCGTGGTGAATCAGGAGCTCGCCCCCGGACTGGCCGCCAACGCAGCCGCCGTGATGGCGGTCACGCTCGGCGCGCGGCTGCCGGCGCTGGTCGGCGAGGACTTCGAGGACGCGAACGGCGAGCGGCACGCGGGGCTGATCACCACGGGGTTGCCGGTCCTGCGCGCGCCCGCGGACGAGCTCCCCGCGCTACGGAGTAGGGCCGTCGCCGCCGAGGTCGGTGTCGTCGGCTTCCCGGCGTCCGGCCAGCAGACGACCGACTACGAGGCGTTCCGGACGATGGTCGCGGAGATCGCCGAGCCCGCATACCTCGGCCTCGCGCTGTATGGCCCGCAGCGCGCGCTGCGCCGCCTCACGGGCAGCTTGCCGCTGCTGCGTTAGGGGTTCGTTGGAGAATGGTCGGTCCGACGGATGTGCCGCAGCAGGCGTACCGGGATTCTCCAACGGGCCCCTAGGTGTAGGGGACGAGCGGGATCTCCCAGAGGAACGAGGCCGTGATCGCGGCCGCGACGGCCAGCGTGACCGCGACCATGAACACCGCGCGCTGCGCGGCGCTCGTCTTCTTCGCGCTCTCCTTGGCCTTCTCGGCCTTTTCGAGTGCTGTCTCGAGCAACCGCCCGGCCCACGCGAACTCAAGGCTGAGGATCGCGAGCGCGATCGGGATCACGGCCAGCGCGGGCCCGGGCAGGACGAGCATCGCGATCCCCGCCAGCAGCAGCGTGAAGCCGGCCACGACAAACGCGACGCGCACGATGAAGCGGCGCTCGCGATGGCGCTCGCGCTGCTCGCGCAGACGCTCGACGAGCGACGGCTTGGCGGCTTCGCCCTCGCTCATCCCTCTCCGATGAAGTCGCGGACCTCGACGAGCGCGCCCGGGCGCTCGGCGGTGTCGGTCAACGCCGCTCCGGCCCGCCGCTGCCACGCCTTCAGGAACGGCTCGGGGTCGATCGCGTCGCCGCCCTCGGGGTGGATCTCGAAGTGCAGATGCGGCGGCGTCGGCTCGGCGTCGCCCGTGTTTCCGGTGTAGCCGAGCACGGTCCCGGCCTCGACGTGGCGGCCGTTGACGGCGTCGGGCGCGAACGACGACAGGTGCGCGTAGAAGAACTGGTCGCCGGTGTCGGAGTACACCCACAACCGGTTGCCGGAGACCTGCTTGGAGCCGACGTGCTCGACGGTGCCGTCGGTGACCGCGACGACGGGCGTGCCGAAGTCGGCGAACAGGTCGTTGCCCTGGTGCGCACCCTGCGTGCGGAAGGAGCCGAACGGCCCGCCGATCCGGGTCGGACCGCCGACCGGGAACACGAACCGGCGCGACATCAACCGCGCCTTGTAGCCGGTCGGCTTGCGGGGCTTCGGCGTCGCGGTCGGCTCCGGGGCGGGCGTGTCCTCCGGCGCGGCCGTCTCCGTCGGCGCCGCGGTCGGTGCGGGCGTGGCGACGGCACCGCTGGCGCTCGCCAACACGTCGGCGACGACGACCTTCGTCCCGGCCGGGAAGTTCTCGACCTCGGACGTCAGCGTGAGGGCCAGGCCGGCGCCGCGGCGGTTGACGACGACCGTGCCGCCGTCGAACTCATACGTCTTCTCGCTCCGGACCGCGCCGATCCGCCGGCCTCCGACGACGAGGTCGCGGACGCTGCCCGAGTAGCGGACGCCGTTTCCCGTGCTGATCGCGGAGCGAGCCACGATCGACGCGGTCACGATGCCGCCGAGCAGTTCGACGTCGTACGCCTCGGCTTGGGCGGTCGCCGACAGATCGCCGCTGACCGTGGTCGAAACCGCGACCGAACCGCCGCCGAGCGCGATCCCGTCCGGCGTGCGCGTCGGCACGCCGCGCGACGCCCCGTCATCGCCCGACGCGCGCAGCGGGGCAACCCGGCCAAGTGTGCCGGACACCGCCGCCGCCGTCGCGGAGGCCTTGGGGGCGCCCTGCGCTCCCGCCGCGGAAACCACGATCCCCGTGGCGACCGCGAGCACGGCGAGCGCTGCGAGGATTCGAATCGGCACCTGTTGAGTGTGCCACTACCGGGCGGTGACGGTGCGATAGCGGCGGACGGCCAGCGGAGCGAAGACCGCCAGCAGCACGACGCACCACACAAATGCCATCCACACATCGCTGTTCGCGGGCGTGCCGAGCCACAGCGAGCGGACGGCGTCGGTCATCGTCGTGAACGGGTTGGCGTTGGCGAACTGCTGCAGGCCGTCTGGCATCGACTCCGCCGGAACGAACGCCGACGAGGCGAACGTGAGCGGGAAGATCAGCATGAAGCCGAACGAGTTCGCGGTCTCGGGCGTGGTCGCGAACAGCCCGAGCAGTGCGAACACCCACGAGAACGCGTAGCCGAACAGCAGCAGCAGGAAGATGCCGAGGAGGACCTCGAAGACGGTCGAGTCGATGAAGTTGAAGCCGGCCACGAACCCGACACCGAGCAGGACGGCGAGCGACAGGCAGTTCAGCAGCACGTCTGAGGACGTCCGGCCCGCGAGCACCGCGGAGCGGGACATCGGCAGCGAGCGGAAGCGATCGATCAGGCCCTTGTGCACATCCTCGGTGAGGCCGAGCGCGGTGACGAAGCCGCCGAACGCGATCGACTGCACGATGATGCCTGGCATCAGGAAGTCGACGTAGTCGAAGCCCGGCGTCTGGATCGCGCCGCCGAAGACGTAGACGAACAGCAGCACGAACATCACGGGCTGGATCGTGTACGCGGTCAGCAGGTCGGGCTGCCGCGGGATTCGCTTCAGGTTGCGGCGGGCGAGTACCCACGTGTCGGCGAGCGCGTGGTTCATGCCGGCACCTCTTCGGTCTCTTCCTCGGCGGCGTGGCCCGTGAGCGCGATGAACACGTCGTCGAGCGTGGGCCGGCGCAGCGTGATGTCGTCGATCCCCACGCCGGCGGTGTCCAGGCGCCGGACCGCCTCGGCGATCGCGCCCGACCGGTGTCGCATCGGCGCGCGCACGACGCCGTCCTCCATCACCGGGCGCTCGGTGGCCATCTCGGCCAGTGCCTCGCTCGCGCGCTCGGCGTCCTCAGCGTTCTCGAGCCGGACCTCGAGCCGTTCGCCGCCGACGCGGTCCTTGAGCTCGTCGGACGTTCCCTCGGCGATCACGTTGCCGTGGTCGATCACGACGATCTGGTCCGCGAGGCGATCGGCCTCGTCCAGGTACTGGGTCGTCAGGAGCACGGTCGTGCCCTCGGCCGTGCGCCCTTCGATCGTCTCCCACATGTTCAGCCGGCCGCGCGGGTCCAGGCCGGTGGTGGGCTCGTCGAGGAACAGCACCGGCGGGCGGTAGACGAGCGCGGCGGCGAGGTCGAGCCGGCGCCGCATGCCGCCCGAGTACGTCTTGGCCGGGCGGCCTCCGGCCTCGACGAGCTCAAAGCGTTCCAGCAGTTCGTCGGCGCGCTTGCGCGCCTCGGCGCGCGGCAGGTGGTAGAGCTGGCCGACCATCTCGAGGTTCTCGAAGCCGGTCAGGTTCTCGTCGACGGCCGCGTACTGGCCGGCGAGGCCGATACTGGACCGGAGCGCGCTCGCCTCTCGCTCGACGTCGAAGCCCGCGACCCGCGCGCTCCCGCCGTCGGGTTTCAGCAGGGTGGCCAGGATCCTGACCGCCGTGGTCTTGCCCGCGCCGTTGGGGCCAAGCAGGCCGAGGACGGTGCCCGTGCGGGCGGCGAAATCCACGCCATTCAGCGCGCGAACCGTGCCGTACGACTTCTCGAGCCCCTCCACGACGATCGCGTGTTCGTCGCTCATGAGGCCCGAACCTAGCGAGCGGAGTGGTCGTGAAGGGTTCGGTTAGACACACCTCGCGCTACGGTGGTGCCGAAGGTCACGAGGCCGGTGCAGGGGTGTTCGGGCTTCGTGGGAAACAGACGTCCCTTTTGGGAGGCATTTTGCGACGTCTCATTACGGCGCCGGCGCTGCTGGCTTGCTTCGTCCTGTCCGGAACCGCGGAAGCGCGGGTCCAGCAACAGGAGGTAACGCAGTCGGCGAGCGCGGTCCAGGACTACTGGACTCCGGAGCGCATGGAGGCCGCCACTCCGGCGGAGCAGCAGTTCGAGGGGGCGCAGGCCAAGGCCGCGCCGGCGGCGCTGCCGTGGACCTCGGAGGAGATCACCACGCCCTACACGCAGCAGCCGACCTCGACCCACGGCAAGGTCTTCTTCACGCTCGGCGGCAACGACTACGTGTGCTCCGGCACCGCGTTGCTGAGCGGGAACAAGAGCGTCGTATGGACGGCGGGCCACTGCGTCAACGAGGGGCCGGGCGACTTCGCCACGAACTGGGAGTTCGTCCCCGCTTACAAGGACGGCTCGGCGCCGATGGGCGTGTACGTGGCCGAGGATCTGGTCACCAGCTCCGCGTGGGCGAACTCCGGTGACTTCAGCTACGACTTCGGCGCCGCGATCGTCGGCCCGTCCGGCGGAACCGCGCTCACCGACCGTGTCGGCGGTCGGGGGATCGCGTTCAACGGCGCCCGCAGCCAGAACTACCAGTCGTACGGCTATCCGGCCGCGCCGCCGTTCAACGGCCAGCGGCTGTGGCGCTGCAACTCGCCGCTCCAGACCAGCGACAACTCGGCCAACCCGCCGACGCTGGGCATCGGGTGCGACATGACCGGCGGCTCCAGCGGTGGCGGCTGGATCGTCGGCAACAACGTGATGTCGGTCAACTCGTACGGCTACTCGAACCAGCCGAACGTCATGTACGGGCCGTATCTGGGCAGCGTCGCCCAGTCGGTCTACAACGCCGCCGCGGCGGGCTAGGGAGTCCTAGGCCCAATTACGGATCGAGTTCGGGTGCGGCCGCGCCTAGCTTGCAAAGCATGCTTCACGCTTCCGCACCCGAACCGCTTCCCTTCGCGCCCAAGCTCCAGGTCCGTTCGTTCGCGATCGAGCGGCCGGAGGGCAACCTGCTGATCTACGGCGCCCCGCATGTGCCCGACCTGGGCGGCATCACGGCGCACTACCTCAATCACTGGCACGAGGCCGACTTCGCCACCGGCGACGCGCCACGCCTGATCCACGAACGTGACGCGGACCGCGTCCCGGGCGCTCGCACGTTCTCCGAGCGCACCGTGCTCGGCGGCGATTTCGAGATCATCCCGACCCCCGGCCACACGCCCGGCGCGACCGCGTTCCTGTGGAACCGCCACCTGTTCACCGGCGACACGGTGTTCCTGCGCGATGGCGAATGGGTCGCCGCGGTGCTCGATGACAGCGACCCCGACGCGTACGTCGAGAGCCTCGAGCTGATGAAGACGCTCGACTTCGACACCCTGGTGCCCTGGGCGTCGACCGGCGAGTACTACGCCGACGCCTCGGACGCTCGGGAGCGCCTCGACAAGCTCATCCGAACAGTCCGCGAGCGCTCCACAGCGAGCGCGGCGAGCCGTGCGGGCGGATCCGACCGGTGACCAGCGCGCGGCGCGGATCGAGCCGGCCGGCGACGACGTCGACCCAGTCCTCGTAGCGGCAGCGGACCTCGACGTCGACCTGCTCGGCGCGCCCGGCGCCCGCCACCGTCGCGCCGTTGTCCACGCGCACGTGCCACGGCTCGGCGTCGGCGAACTCCCACTGCACGGTGAACGGGCCGGCCGGCGCCGTCCGGTGGTCGACGGCGCGCGCCACTGAGGCGAACAGCAGCTCCATCGCCGCCGGGTCGCGCGGCGGCGCGCCGTTGCCGGGGCCGAGGAACCCGGCGCGCAGCATCGCCAGCCCGTACTCCGCCCGCCCGCGCGCGTCGAGGTCGAGCGGGAAGATCGGCGGGCCGGGCAGCGACTCGAGCGGCAGCCCGGCCGAGCGCAGCTTGGCCTCCAAAGACCGCGCGCCCTCGGTGTAGATCTCCTCGAGCGTGAAGCCGAAGCACTCGGTGTACGAGCGATCCCAGTTCGGCGGGATGAACACCGCGAGCGAGAGCGAGGTGGCGCGGCGCAGCAGGTCGGCGACGGCCTCCGGCACACCCGGATCCTCCTGCGCGAGATCGTGCAGAAGCTTGACGCCGAAGCCGATATGGCGCTGCTCGTCGAGCGCCACCAGCTTCATGCCGGCACGGAAGCCGGGCAGCAGATCGCGCTTGTCGAGGTAGTCGGAGATGAAGTGCTGACCGGGCTGCGCGAGCAGCGCCTCGACGACGACGTGGTACATGGTCACCGCGCGCGCGAGGGCGACCCGCGAGCGGTCGGTGCGCAGCGCTCCGGTGATCTCGTCGAGCAGCGCGAACGTCTTGCGGAAGCCCCAGGTGAGCTCCGGCTGGACCGCTCGCAGGCCGCCGCCGATCGTCCCGTCGCCGACGCCGACGACCTCCTCCATGAAGCGCTTGAAGAACACCGCGTGGCGCGCCTCGTCGACCTGCTGCGTGGCCAGGAAGTACTTCTGCTCCTCGCGCGGGGCGGCGTCGATGAACGGCGCGAGGTCGTCGGTCACCGCGTCCTCGCCGACGAAGAACATCGCGTAGTTCCACAGCGCGGCACGGCGCTCGTGCTCGGTCATCACCTCATGCCACTGGCGCCGGTCCTCGGTGAAGTCGATCTCCATCGCGCGCCAATTGCCGCGCTCCCAGCGCGCGTAGAGATCGGTGTAGGAGACCTGCGCGCCCGCGCTCATGCCGAGATGCGCCGCTCCAGTTCGCCGGGCAGCTCCGTGACGGGCACGCGCTCCTGCGACAACGAGTCGCGATCGCGCAGTGTGACGGTGTCGTCCTCGAGCGTCTGGTGGTCGATCGTGACCCCGAACGGCGTGCCGATCTCGTCCTGGCGCCGGTAGCGCTTCCCGATGTTGCCGCCCTCGTCGTACTCAGCGCTCATCCGCGTGCGCAGGGCCTGGTAGATCTCGCGCGCCTTCTCCGGGTGCCCGTCCTTGCGCAGCAACGGCAGCACGGCGACCTTGATCGGCGCCATCGACGGATGCAGCCGCAGCACGGTGCGGGTCTCGCCGCCGATCTCGTCGGTGGCGTAGGCCTCGCACAGCAGCGCCAGCACCGTGCGGCCGAGGCCTGCCGCGGGCTCGATCACGTGCGGCAGGTAGCCCTGGCCGGTCTGCGGGTCCTTCCACTCGAGCTTCTCGCGGGAGAACTCCGCGTGCTGGGTGAGGTCGAAGTTCCCGCGGTTCGCGACGCCCTCGAGCTCCGACCAGCCGATCGGATACAGGTACTCGACGTCGGCGGTGGCGGACGAGTAGTGCGAGAGCTCCTCGGCGGTGTGGTCGCGCAGCCGCAGCCGCTCCGGGCTGATCCCGAGCCGCGTGTACCAATCCAGCCGCTCCTGGCGCCAATAGTCGTACCACTGGTCCGCCTCGTCGGGCGGGACGAAGAACTCCATCTCCATCTGCTCGAACTCGAGCGTCCGGAAGATGAAGTTGCCGGGCGTGATCTCGTTGCGGAACGACTTCCCGACCTGCGCGATGCCGAACGGCGGCTTCTTGCGCGCGTATTGGAGCGTGACCTTGTAGTCGAGGAAGATGCCCTGGGCCGTCTCCGGGCGCAGGAACACCGTGCTGCCCTCGTCCTGCACCGGGCCGATGTTGGTCTGGAACATCAGGTTGAACGCGCGCGGCTCGGACAGGTCGCCGCCGCACACCGGGCACTTGACGTTGTCCGGGTCCTCGGCCTCCTCTTGAAGGTGATCGAGGCGGAAACGCCGCTTGCACTTGCCCAGGCACTGGACAAGCGGGTCACTGAAGCCCGCCAGGTGGCCGGAGGCCTCCCACGTGCGCGGGTGCTGGATGATCGCCGAGTCCAGCGCGACGATGTCGTCGCGCTCCTGGATCATCGCCTTCCACCACGCGTCGGTGACGTTGCGCTTGAGCAGGACGCCGTAGTGCCCGTAGTCGTACGTGTTGTGGATGCCGCCGTAGATCTCGGAGGCGGGGAAGATCAGGCCGCGCCGTTTACAGAGCGCGACGACCTCGTCCATGGTGGCTGCGGGCATGGCCCGGGAGTCTAGGCGCCTATCATGGGCCGCCGCGCATGCCCATTTACGAGTACCGCTGCGAGAACGACCACATCTTCGAAGTGATGCAGAAGATGACCGATGGTCCGGTGACGCAGTGCGAAGTCTGCGGCGCTTCGGTCCAGCGCGTGTTTCACCCGATCGCCGTGCACTTCAAGGGCTCGGGCTTCTACAACACCGACTACGGCACGGCCAAGCGCAAGCGCGAGACCTCCGACGCGGCCAAGTCCGGCGCCGACAAGCACGACGCCAAGCAGGCCGAGAAGAAGTCGGAGACCATAAGCAAACCTGATCCGTAGCTCTACGGATCTTCATTTGCGCTTCTGACACGCGGGCGCGAGACTGGGTCCATGTCCGCTCGTTATGTGTCGCTGCTGGCCGCGCTCGCGGCGATCTGGGGCGGCTCCTATCTGCTGATCAAGTACGCGCTCGACGGCTACTCGGCGGCGATGATCGTCGCCGCGCGGTGCCTGCTCGCGTCCGTGGTCCTGTACGTCGTGCTGCGCTCGATGGGGATCGCCGGCCGCGCGATCCGCGACATCCGCGAGCGCCCGAAGTGGTCGCTGATCCTGAGCACGACCGCGGTGACGGCGCCGTTTCTGCTGATCACGTTCGGTGAGCACGTGGTGCCGAGCGGCCTGACCGCGGTGCTGATCTCGCCGGCGTCGCTGTTCATCGCGCTGCTGGCGCCGTTCATCCTCCCGAGCGAGAGCGTTGACCGCCGCCAAGCCGTCGGCATCCTGCTCGGCCTGGCGGGCGTGATCGTGGTCGTCGGCGTCGAGTCCGTGCACTCGTTGAAGGAGTTCCTGGGCGCCATGGCGATGATCGGCGCGGCGTTCTTCTACGCGCTCTCGAACTTCGTGGTGAAGGGCCGGTACGGCTCGCTGGCCGCGGTCCAGACGTCCTGGATCAGCGTGACCCTGGCCGGGCTCATCACGCTGCCGGCCGGTATCGCCACCACTCCCGGCCACACGCCGGACCTCGGCTCGACCGCCGCGCTCGTCGTGCTCGGCGTGCTGGGCACGGCGCTTGCGTTCGTCATCTACTACGAGTTGATCGCCGGGATCGGCGCCGCGCGCGCCGCGCTGGTCTCCTACCTGGCCCCGGGCGTGGCGCTGTTCTACGGCGCGATCTTCCTCGACGAGGCGATCACGGCCGCCGCCATCGTCGGCCTGGCGTTGATCCTGGCCGGCGTGGCGATAGCGTCGCGGCCCAAGCGGACGCGTGTTAGCGTGCCGCTGCGTGGACCTGACGCTCTCCCCGGCGGAGGAGGAGTTCCGAGACCAGCTGCGCAGCTGGATCGGGGATAACCATCCCGGCCGCGAGCCGGACTCTGACGACGAGTCGTTCGCGTTCCGGCGCGACTGGCAGCGCAAGCTCAACGACCGCGGCTGGGCCGGGCTGACCTGGCCCGAGCGCTACGGCGGCGCCGGTGCGACGCAGATCGAGCAGGCGATCTTCTTCGAGGAGATCGCGCGCGCCCGCGCGCCCCAGATGGCCAATGTGCTGGGGCTCACGATGGGCGGGCCGACGCTGATCGCGCACGGCACCGATGACCAGAAGGAGCGCTTCCTCGGTCCGATCCTGTCCGCCGACGAGATCTGGTGCCAGGGGTTTTCGGAGCCGGAGTCGGGCTCCGACCTGGCGTCGCTGAAGACGAAGGCGGTCTTGAAGGGCGACGAGTACATCGTCACCGGCCAGAAGGTGTGGACGACGTTCGCGCACCAGTCCAAGTGGTGCATGCTGCTCGCGCGCACGGACCAGGATGCGCCCAAGCACCGCGGGCTCACCTACTTCCTGCTCGATATGGAGCAGGACGGCGTCGAGGTCCGGCCGCTGGTGCAGATCACGGGCGAGGCCGAGTTCAACGAGCTGTTTCTCGAGGAAGCGCGGATCCCGGCCGACAACGTGATCGGCGGCGTCGACAACGGGTGGCGCGTGGCGATCACGACGCTGATGCACGAGCGCGCCGGGCTGGCCTTCGCGCTGCAGGCGCGGGTCCAGATCGCGCTGGGCGAGCTGGCCGACGAGTTGCGCGGAAGCGACGATCCGGTCATCCGCCAGCGCTTCGCGCAGCTCGCGATCGAGGCGCAGGTGCTGCGGCTGCTCGCCTACCGCGGGCTGACGACCGCGATGAAGTCGGGCGAGCCGGGGCCGGAGGGCTCGCTGGGCAAGTGGCTGTGGGCCGACATCAACCAGGACCTGACGACGCTGGCGATGGACGCGCGTGGTCCGGCGGCCCAGCTCGTCGACGACACGTGGACGTACCGCTTCCTTCGCGCCCGCGCGAACTCGATCGAGGGCGGCACGACCGAGATCCTCAAGAACATCGTCGCCGAGCGCGTCCTGGGGCTGCCGCGCGGATGAACTTCGACCTGACCGAGGACCAGCGCGAGATCAAGCGCACCGCGCGCGAGTTCCTCGCCTCGCGGTACACGATGGAGAAGATCCGCGCGATTGCGCTGGATGGCGAGCCCGACCCGCACTGGGACGAGATCGCCGAGCTCGGCTGGCCGGACATCGCCGAGTACGGAATCCTCGAGCTCGCGGTGGTGGCCGAGGAGATGGGCTACGCGCTGGCGCCGTCCCCGCTGGCCGCGCACTGGGCGGCGAAGCTCCTGCATCCGGGGCTGGAGGGTCGCGGCACGGTCGCGATGTGGGACGAGGACGGCTCCGCCGACCCCGAGACGCCCACCATGAAGGCGTTGACCGGCGTCAAGATCGCGGTGCCGAACGCCGACGTCGCCGACACGCTCGTCGTCACCGCCGAGGGCGGCCGGCACTTCGCGGTCAAGGCGTCCGACGCCTCCATCGAGCCGGCCCGGGCGATGGACGCCACGCGGCCGCTCTTCACCGTGCGCTTCGACGGTGCGGAGGGCCAGGAGCTGACCGGCGACCACTTCGGCCGCGCGTGGCACGCGATCGCGGTGATGGCGGCGGCCGAGTCCGTCGGCGTCGCCGCCCGCATCACCGGCATGGCCGTCGACTACGCCAAGGAGCGCAAGCAATTCGGGCGCGCGATCGGCTCCTACCAGGCCGTCTCACACGCGTGCGCGCAGATGTTCCTCGAGACCGAGGGCGCGCGGTCGGTCACCTACTGGGCCGCGTGGGCGCTCGACCACGAGCCCGAGCAGGCGTTCATGGCCGCCAACATCGCCAAGGCGTACGCCTCCGACGCGGCGGTCAACGTGTGCCGCTCCGCGATGCAGGTCCACGGCGGCATCGGCTTCACGTGGGAGCACGACCTCCACCTGTTCCTCAAGCGCGCCGAGGCCAACGCGCACGCGTTCGGCGACGCCCGCTGGCATCGCGAGCAGGTCGCGGCCGCTCTGCTCTAGGCCGCAATGCTCTAAACGGATGTCCGAGTCGTTTGGCGACGACTCGCGTTTAGCTTGATGGCCCATGAGAAGTGCTGTGCTGGTCTTCACCGTTTGCTGTCTGCTGATGGTCGGCGCGTCGGCGGCTTCGGCGTCCGAAGCCGAGCGCCCCCTCGCCTCGATCCGCACCGCTCCCGCTGTGCCGATCGAGGGCGAGCCGGTCGATTTCATCGCCTCCAGCCCCGGCCGCGTCGGCTATAGCTGGGACCTCGACGGTGACGGCGCCTTTGACGACGCGTCCGGCTCCGCTGTCCGCCGGACGTTGCCCATGGGTACGCGCACGATCAGCGTGCGCGCGGCGGACAGGTTCGGCCGCACGAGCACGGAGTCGCGGTCGGTAACTGCAGCGGGGCGCAACTCGCCGCCGACGATGAGCCTCAACGTCGGCTCGCAGGTGCAACTCGATCGCCCGGAGCAGGTGAATGTGTACGGCTCCGACGAGGACGGCAGGATCGTCAAGTTCGAGCTTGACCTCGACGGGGACGGTGTCTACGAGACCTCCGATCCAGGCCGCGCCGACACCTGGTGGGTCCGTCCGACTTGGCAGTTCTTGACCAGCAAGACGTTCGACGCCCCCGGTGACCTCGTCGTCCGCGCTCGCGTCACCGACGACACGGGCGCGACTACGGTCGCGACACAGACCGTACGCGTCGTCGACGGCCCGCCGTCCGCCCGCCTGTCGGTCTACAGCGACGCCTGGGACAACGCGCCAGTCGCCGGGCAGCCGGCCACGGTCTCCGCATCCAGCACGCGCCCCGGAGTCCGGCACGAGTTCGACCTCGACGGGGACGGGACCTACGAGCTCGACAAAGGCGCGACCAGTACGTTCCAGACCACCTTCACCGCGGGGACGCATGTCGTCGGCACGCGTATCACCGACAGCCGGGGCGATGTCCTGGAGCAGCGCGTCACGACCTTCGTCTACGAGCCCACGGATGCGTTCGGCGACAAGGTCTTCGTCAAGCGCTTCGAGGCAGGCGCCAACACCGGCGAGCCGATCGACCTCACGATCGCCGTCGAGCCGTACGGGCGCGTGTACACGGTCGAATGGGACGCGGACGGCGATGGCGACTTCGACGACGGGACGTTCACCACGCCTGCCGGCATCTACCCGTGGGACAGCGTCGCGCACAACACGTACACCTACAGGGCGCCCGGGGTCTACGAGCAGCGCGTGAGGGTGTCGCGCTCCGGGTTGCCGGCCCGCGTCTTCACATCGCGGATCTTCGTCGGCGCCCGTACGCTCGACCGGACGCCGGTCGTCTCCGTGGGCCCGCAGATCCGCGGGGTCCCTTACGGGGAGCCGTACGCGATCGAGACCCGCGCGGGCTCGTACCAGCCGCCTGCGCCCACGCTCAGCTTCGACCTCGACGGCGACGGGCAGTTCGACGAAACGCCGCCCTTCCGCAACCCCGGCTACTGGTGGACGTTCACGGCGCCGACGACGATCGCCGTCAAGGCCACCGCCGCGTCCGGCGAGACGTCGGTGGCGACGACGCAGCTCCAGCCGCCGGGCGGCAACCGGACGCCGGTCGCCTCGCTCAGCGTCTCGGGTCTCGCCGGTCGGCCGCTGGTCGCGGCGTACTCGATCGACGACACCGGCGGTGCGCGGTGCTGCGAGGCCGAGTGGGACAGCGACGGCGACGGTGCCTACGACGACGGAAACGGCGCATTCCCGGCCGTCACGGCGAGCGTAGGCGAGCACACCGTTGGCCTGCGGCTCACCGACAGCCTCGGCCGCACCGCGTTCGTGCGCAAGACATTCACGATCGACGCCGTCAACGCATCCCCCGGCAAGCCCTTGACGCTCAAGGTCAAGGTCGGCAAGACGAAGCTCAAGGCGCTGCTCGCGCGCGGGCTGACGATCAAGCCCGGCTGCGCCCCGGCGTGCCGCGCGACCGCGGCGCTCTCGTCCGGTGGCCGCGGCGAGGTTGGCAAGCGCACGACGTCGAGCAAGTCCTTCAGGGTCAAGCTCACGCCCAAGGCGCGCAGGTCACTGCGCAAGGCGCGCTCGGTGAAGCTCGTGGTGAAGGTCAAGGCGTACGCCGCCGGCGGCCTCGCCGCCAGCGCCAGCCGGAGCGTGAAGATCAGCCGTTGAGGAAGCGGGCGACGGCGCTGCGCTTGGTCGCGTCGTCGACCGTCAGCGCCTGGCCGCCGTCCGGCAACACGACGCCGCCGGACGGGCGCAGGACGGTCGGCTTCGCCGTGCCCGCGGTCAGTTCGGCGCCGACGAGGCCGAGCAGCGACGGGCCTGACATGTCTGAGCGGATCGCCTTCGGCGCCGCCCAAGCCACCCACGGCAGGCGGACGAACGTCTCGAACGACGACACCTTGTCCTTGATCGAGCCGAGGATCTTCTGCTGGCGGCGGGCGCGCGTGAGGTCGTTCTCCTTCGGGTTGCACTCGTTCTTGCGCGTGCGGGCGAGCGCGAGCGCCTGCTTGCCGTTGATCTCCTGCTCGCCGCCCTTCAGCCGCAGCGTGTAGCCGCCGTTCTTGAAGCCGCCGTTGATTCGCGAGAGGACGCAGCCGCCCCGATAGTCGACGCCGCCGAGCGCGTCGATCAGCTGCGGGAAGTTCTCGAAGTTGACCTCGACCAGGTGGTTGACCTGCAGGCCGAGGTACTGCTCCACGGTGCGGATCGCCAGTTCGGGTCCGCCGAGCGCGTACGCGGCGTTGATCTTGTTCTGGCCGTGGCCGGGAATCTCGACGACGGTGTCGCGCGGGATCGACAGCGTCGCGTTGCTACCGCCGCCGATCCGCAGGAGCAGGATCGAGTCCGACCGCGACGGGGTGCCGATCTTGTTCGCGCCCGGCTCCTTGCTGTCCTTGGTGCGCGCGTCGGAGCCGAGCACGAGGATCGTGTTCGGCGACGTGAGCGGGTACCCGCCGCCGCCCAGTTCGGTGTCTGCCGCGTCGGAGACGTTCGCCGACTGGATCTGGGCCGAGACGAGGAACAGGATCAGCGAGACGAGCAGCCACGCGACGAGCGCCGTGACGAGCCAGCGGACGATCCGCCATACGCCGATCCTGCGGCGCGGGCGGCGGCGGCGCGGCTCGGCCGGCGGGGCCTCGTAGCCGGCCGGTTCCTGCTGCTTCTCGCGCAGGCCGCCGTCGTCGTTGCGCCGGCGAAAGAGCTTCGGCCGGGCGCGGTAGAGCGTGTACTGAGGCTTGTCGTCGTCGCGGGGTTCGGCCATGTCGGATCGGTAATGTGCGCCGGCGTGGCCGAGGGATACGTCATCGGCGTCGACCTTGGCGGCACGAAGCTGCTGGCGGGAGCGGTCGGCGCGGACCTGTCGGTGATCCACCGTACCAACCGCCCTGTGTATGGGCTCTCGCAGGATGAACTCGTGCAGATGGTCGCCGATGCGGTCGACGAGATCCGCACGGCGGTCGGTGCGGACATCGAGGCGATCGGATTCGGCATCCCGTGCACGTTCGATTCCCGCACCGGGATGGCGGTGCAGGCGGTGAACGTGCCGCTGAAGGACATCGCGTTCGGATCCGTTATGGCCGAGCGTCTGGGCATGCCGGTGGTGGTCGACAACGACGCGAACTGCCACACGGTGTGCGAGACGCGGATCGGGATCGCGCAGGGGGCGACCGACGTGGCGCTGCTCACGCTCGGCACCGGGATCGGCGGCGGCCTGCTGTTGCGTGGCGAGATCTATCGCGGCTGGATCATGGGCGGGGCCGAGATGGGGCACATGGTGGTCGAGATGAACGGGCGCCCGTGCCAGGGCAACTGCCCGAACTGGGGCTGCCTGGAGTCGGTGGCGTCGGGGTCGGCGCTGGTCCGCGAGGCGTCGCTGGCGGTCGCGCGGCGGCCGGACACCGATCTCGGTCACGCGCTGGAGGAGGGCCGCGAGCTGACGGGCCCGTTGATCACGGAGCTGGCGACCGCCGGCGATCCGGTGGCGCGCGGCGCGATCGAGACGATCGGGCGGGCGCTCGGCGTCGGGCTCGTCAACCTCGTCAACACGTTCAACCCGCAGGTGATCGTGATCGGCGGCGGCGTGATCGCGGCGGGCGAGCTGCTGCTGGCGCCGGCGCGCGAGGTGATGTTGGAGCGCGCGCTCGCGCCGGCCAAGGACGTCGTCCGCGTCGAGGCCGCGCGGCACGGGCCGGAGGCAGGGATGATCGGCGCGGCGCTGCTCGCGCGCGACGTCGCCGACGGCGTCGTCACCGGCGCGATCGAAGCGCGCCCGTGAGCGGGCGATTGGTCGTCTGCCCGACGCCGATCGGGAACCTCGAGGACATCACGCTGCGCGTGCTCGACGCGCTCCGCAACGCGGACGTCGTCGCGTGCGAGGACACGCGGCACACGCGCGTACTGCTCGAGCGCTACGGCGTGTCCGCGTCGCTGGTCAGCTACCACGAGCACAACGAGCGCGCGCGGGCGGCGGAGCTCGTCGAGCGGATGCGCGACGGCGCGGTGGTGGCGCTGGTGAGTGACGCCGGGATGCCGCTGGTGTCCGACCCCGGGTACGCGCTCGTGCAGGGCTGCGTCGCCGCCGGTCTCGCCGTCGAGGTCCTGCCCGGCCCGTCGTCAGCGATCACGGCGCTCGTGGCCAGCGCGCTCCCGTCCGACGCGTGGCGGTTCGCCGGCTTCCTCCCGCGCAAGCGGGGGCCGTTGGAGGCCGTCTTCGCGGCGCCCGAGACCGTCGTCGCGTTCGAGTCCCCGCGCCGCGTCGGCGCGTCCCTGGCGGTGCTCGCCGAACTCGACCCGGAGCGCCCGGTCGCGGTCTGCCGCGAGCTGACGAAGCTCCACGAGGAGATCGTCCGCGGCACCGCGTCCGAGCTCGCGTCCCGGTACGCGTCCGCACCGCCCAAGGGCGAGATCGTGCTCGTCATCGGCGCCGCCCCGGAGCACACCGGCCCCGACCCGGCCGCCGTCGAAGCGGTCCGAAAATTGATCGACGCGGGCGCCCGCCCGCGCGTCGCCGCGTCGGTCGTCGCCGACCTCACCGGCACCCCCGCGAACGATCTCTACCGCGCCACCGCAACCTAAAGCCAACCTTAACCGGGACTGTCCCGCTTTAGGTACGCGCGGCCCCACGGTGTGCGCGCCAACGTAAATGGGGACAGTCCCGCTTTAGGTGGGGTTTACTTTCCGCAGGTCTTGAAGGTGCGCTTGAGCGTGACCTTGCGGCCCGTCGAGAGCGTCGCCGTGACGGACACCTTGACGGCGCCCTTCTTCGGGAGAGCGCGGAGGGTCAGGGCCTTGGCGCCCTTGCCCGACACGCCCTTCTTGCCGTTGACGGTGGTGGCCGTCGACTTCACCTTGACGCCGGCCGGCGGGGTGAACTTGACCGCCAGCTTGCGGCCGCTGACGCACTTCTTGGCCGCCTGCATCGAAATCAGCTTGTCGGCCGTGACCGTCGCGTTCGGGTCGCCGGTGGGCGTCGTCGGGCCCGGCGTGACGGGCGGAGCGACCGGCGGGCTGACGGGCGGGTCCGGCGTCGGCTCGGTGGCCGTCGCGGTGGACTCGGCCAGCCATGTGAAGCGGAGCGAGAGCCGCGCGCCCTGGAGCGCGTTGTCGTTCGCGCCTGAAGGGAGCGTGGCCGTCACGGCATAGGTCCGCCGGCCGCCCGCGGCGAGCGCGCCGAGCGTGAGCCGGCGGAGGTCCGCCACGCGACCCTCGTAGACGACGGTCGAGCCGTCGCTGATCGAGATCCGCAGCGTGTCCCAGATCCGCGCGCCGCCCGCGCCGGCGGCCTCGCCCTCGGACGTGACGTCGAGCGCGAGCCTGGTCTCGGATGTGCCCGGGTTGCCGATCGTCACCGACCCGCTCGACTGGGCGCCCGGCCGTAGCCCGGAACCCGAGAGGATCGCCGCGCCTTCGCGCGAGTTCGACAGCGACACGGCGCCGCTGGCGCCCATCAGCTTGAACGCCGCGCGGCTGTCGGCGGTGCCGAAGATCAGGACGCCGACGACGGCGACCGCGGCCAGGAAGTTGAACAGGTAGGAGAGGCGCATCAGAAGTCCCGATCCGAGCCGGACTCGTTGACGGTCGTGGTGGAAGCGGCGTTGCCCGCCAGGTCGGTGGCCGTCGCGACGGGCACCCATCGCAACGCCGTCGTGCTGGTCGACGCCAGCGTCGATCCGGCGCCGAGCGCGCCGAGCGTGACCACGACCTGGTTCCCGTTCAATATCGCGGTGCCGGCGAAGCGCGTCGTGGCGTTCGTGTGGTTGCTGCGCAATTGCAGCGTCGAGAAGCCCGTCAGCTGGGCCGTGTTGGCCGCGTTGTAGATCGTGATCGTGTCCGCCGAAGCGCTGTTGTTGACCCGCACGGTGACGTTCATGCTCGAGCCGTCCCAGCCGGAGACGATCGACGCCGGCGCCATCGCCTCGCTGTAGGTGAACGTCACGACATCGCC
The DNA here is from genome assembly GCA_963768375.1 of uncultured Solirubrobacteraceae bacterium. Classification (GTDB taxonomy): domain Bacteria; phylum Actinomycetota; class Thermoleophilia; order Solirubrobacterales; family Solirubrobacteraceae; genus Solirubrobacter. Next base: position 1,429,182 of record CAVYHO010000008.1, on the reverse strand, counting down.
GGCGTCGATCCGGTTCAGCGTGCCGGTGCCGTTGACTGCCTGGACGTCGGTCCCCGTCGGCGCCGTGTTGTCGACGCGGCGCGAAGCCACGACCGTCGACGTCGACGTGTGGGTCAGCGTGTCGACGGCGGTGACGCGGAGGTCATAGAGCCCGTCCGTAACCCCGGTGGTCGTCCAGGGGCACGAGTATGCGGACGTGTTGTCGGTGCAGATCGTGGTCCAGGTCGACGTGCCGGCCGGCGCGCGCTGGATCGTCACCGAGGTCACGCCGACGCCATCGGTCGCGGTCGCGTTGAGCGTCACGGAACCGCGCAGCGGCGAGCCTGGATCGGTCAGCGTCACCGCCGGGCCGAGATTGTCCACGCGGCGGTTCGTGACCGAAGTCGACGTGCGCGTGCCGCCCGCGACGTCGGTGGCGATGACGCGGAGGTCGTACAGCGCGTCGGTCTCGGCCGTGGTGTTCCACGCGCACGAGTACGAGGAGGACGTGTCGGTGCAGATCGTGGTCCAGGTGGACGTGCCGGCCGGCGCGCGCTGGAACTCCACGGATGCGATCCCGGAGCCGGCGTCGGTGGCGGTCGCGTTCAGCGTGACTGTCCCCTGCACGGTCGCGGCCGGGGCCGTCAGCGACGCCGTCGGGATCGTGTTGTCGATCCGGCTGGCGACGGTCGCGGACGTGGTCGCGAGCGTGGCACCGTCGGTCGCGATCGCGCGCACGTCGATCACGCCTTCCGGGAACGTGCCGGTCGCCGCCGAGCAGGTGAAGGGAGCCGCGTTGGCGGTGCAGAAGTCGGTCCAGGTGCCGGTCGACGCAGGGCGGACCTGGTAGCGGACCGAGGAGACGCCGGCGCCGTTGCCGTCGTCGAGCGTCGCGGCCATCGCCACGGTTCCGCGCACGGCGGCGGGCAGCGCGGTGACGGTGACGGCGGGAGCGGTGTTGTCGATCCGGCGGTTGGACACGACCGACGTGCCGGTGTTGCCGGCCGCGTCGGTGACGAGCGAGCGCAGGTCGTAGGAGCCGTCGGCGAGCGAAGCGGTGGCGAAGCTGCAGGAGGTCGACGCGCAGATCGTCGTCCACGAGCCGGAGCCAAGCCGGTACTGGAGCGCGATCGAGGCCACTCCGGAACCGCCGTCGGAGGCGGTGGCGCTCAAAGTCTTGGGACCGGTCAGCGGCGAACCCGGATCGGTCAGCGTCGTCGCCGGAGCGGTGTTGTCGATGCGGCGGGCGGACACGACCGACTCGCGGCTGTAGCCCGCGGTGTCGAGCGCCACGGCGCGCAGGTCGCGCAGGCCGTCGGCGACCGACAGCGTGTCGAAGTCGCACGTGTACGGGGCGACGTTGTCGACGCAGAGGTTGGTCCACGTGTTCGCGCCCGCAGGCGAGCTCTGGAACGTCATGCTCGCGAGGCCGCGGTCCGACGCTGCGGTGGCGGTCAAGGCGACCGTGGCGCGCAGCGGCGTGCCCGGATCGGTGAGCGTGACCGCGACCGTGTTGAAGTCGGCCGCGGTGGAGAAGGTTGTGTTCGGGTTCGAGCTGGCGGCGACGAACGTCGCGCTCGACGCGCCGATCCCGAACGGGATGAGCGCGGCCAGGGCCACGAGCGCGAGCAGCGCGCGCTTCACGCGCGGGCTCCGGCGGCTGCAGTGCCGCTCTCACGCCACAGGCCGGCGAGGCTCGACACCGCGATCAGCAGCGCGGGAAGGCCGATCAGGATCATGCGCAGCCGGCGATCGGACAGCGCGGAGATGACGAAGCCGACGTACGGCACGCCGGCGCGCACCTTCGCCTGCTTGGGGCCGCTCAGGGTGAACGTCCACGGGTCGGCGACCTCGTTCGCGTCGCCCTTGGTGCGGAACACGCGTCCGCCCGACTGGTCCGCGGTGATCGCGGCGATCCGGTGCGTGACGAGGTGGTCGGGACCGGCTCCGGCCGGCGGCCGGTAGGTGATCACGTCGCCGACCTTCAGCGACGCGACCGGGACGACCTGGTCGAACACGACCGAGCCGCGGTCGTAGGTGCCGGTCATCGAACCGCTGACGATGACGTAGCGCTGGATCCCGAACAGCGCCGGCACGACCATCAGGGCACCGAGCAGCAGGCCCGCCACGAGCAGTAGCGAGGTAAACGCGCGAAGGACGCGGCGGGCCATGATGCTGGTTCCCAGGAGTGGTGGTCCGTCGCCTACGCGGCGGCCCAGGTGAACTCGGTCGTCGAGCTGTCGCCCTGATAGGCGTTGCCCGCCGACGAGTCGAGCGTCACGCGGAAGCGGTAGCGATGCTTGTCGCCGCCGCCGAACGTGCCGAGGCCGGCGACCGTGTGGCCGGCCGTGCCCATGTCGGCGACCGTGCCGGTGTACTTGTTGACGTCGTCGACGTCGCCGCAGACGGGCGTGACGGCGACCGTGAACGTGCCGCAGTCGTCGACGACGACGTTGAGCTTGCCGGCGAGCGGGTTGGTCGCGTCGGTGTTGGTGACGGTGCCACGGGCGAGCGTGAAGACGCCGCTGAGCGAGCCGGTGTTCTCGATGTCGACGGTGCCTTCCTGGCTCTGACCCGGGCGCAGGCCCGAGGCGGTCAGGATCGCCGCGTCCGCGCGGCTGTTGGACATCGTCAGCGTGCCGGTGCTGAACGTGTTGGCCGGATTGGCCGAAGAGGCGGTGAAGTCCGCGCCTGAAGCGACGGTGACGCCGACAGCGGTCGTCACGGTGGCGAGGACGGCCAGGGTGCGGCGCGGATGCCGCACGAGGTGGGCGAGACGAGACATCGTTTTCTCCTGGGGTGAGAGCGGCGGCAAGGGTTTGCCGTCGAAAGCTGCTTCGGCTGACGCCGAAGTTCACTTAAGAGCGGCAACGCGCCAACTCACTCAGGGGAAGACCCCATTTGGGCTTAGGAGCGGCTTCTCACCGATCGAAGAGTTCCGTAAGAGGGGCGGACGTTCGGCCTACCTGGACACCTGGTAGGTCCCGATCATGCCTGCCTCCATGTGCGTTTCCACGTGGCAGTGGTAGAGCCAGGTGCCGGGTGCGTCCTCGCGCCAGCGGATCCGGAACGACTCCGCGGGGCCGACGGTCTGGGTGTCGATGGCGACTCCGCCCGGGGTCTTCCAGCGGTGCCCGTGCACGTGGAACGTGTGGTGCTCGGAGCCCATCGCCATTACGTCCCATTGAACGAGGTCGCCGACGCGCGAACGGAACACCGGCGTGTTGCCGACGAACGCGCGCCCGTCGACCGCCTGGAAGTTGCCCATCGGCGAGAAGACCACGACGTACTCCCGGTCCGGCGCGCGCTCGCGCTTGCCGAGGATCGAGAGCATCCCCCACATCCCGCCGCCGATCGACTCGTGCATCGAGGGGCCGTGATCGTGGTACGGCCACGCGCCGACCGAGTCGTTGCCGGCGGTGAGCCGGTACGTCCAGGTCTGGTTGGGCTTGACGTCACCGTCGCGGCCTGAGACGCCGGGCACGAACGCGCCGTCGGAGCTCGGCTTGTAGTGCACCCCGTGGAAGTGCATGGAGTGCGACCGGTTGAACACCGTGTCCAGGTTCTTGAAGTGGACGCGGATCCGGTCCCCCGCGCGCGCCCGGATCAGCGGTCCGGGCATCAGGTTCGAGTTGCCCGAGCCGGCCGGGACGTTCGCGATCGGCCGGCGCCAGTTGCGCGTGTAGCGCCGGTAGACGACCGTCCCGAAGACGGTCTGGGCCGGCGTGTACTCCATCCCCATGATCGCGTCGCGCTGGTTGGGGACGATGTTCCAGGTCACGGGCACGGCGGCCACCCAGTAGTCGCGGGTGGCCGCAGAAGCCGAAGGGGCGGCGAGCAAGCTCGCCGCCCCAATGAGGGTCGTCAGGGCTGTCAGTCGTCTCACTGAACGGTGACGGTACCGCGCATGAACGGGTGGATCATGCAGTAGTACGTGAACGTCCCCGGAGTGTCGAACTTGACGTTGTTGGAATCCGGCAGCGGCGAGGCGCTGTCCTTATCGAGCGCGCCCGAGTTCCAGAACCCGTTGCCGTGCAGCGACGGGCTCAGGGAGGCCATCGTGCCGGGCGCCTCGCTCGGGTAGACGGCGCGCGCGTCCGGCGCGGGGCCGGCGAACGACGCGGCGATCGCGCCGAGGTACGACGCGGGCTCCTTCTCGGCGTCACCCGGGCCGAACGTGGCCGTGTGGGCCTCGTAGCTGCCCTTGCTCATCTGGAACTTCACGGTCGTGCCGCGGGCCACGGTGAGGTTCGCCGGCGCCATCGCCAGCACCTCGTTGCCGTTCTTGCCGGTCACGCCCAGCGCGACCGTATTGGCCGGCTGCGTCTTGCTCGCGAGCGTCTTGGCGTCCTTGACGGCGTCGGCGGCCTGCTTCTTCACGGCGGCCTTGTCCTGGGCCGCGGTCGGCGCCTTGGCGCCCTTCTTGAGCACCTTGACGGTGCCCTTCATGCCCGGATGGATGTCGCAGTAGTAGGCGTACGTGCCGGCCTTCGTGAACTTGACCGTGATCGGCTTCGGCGGCGCGTCACCAGCCGGGGCGCCGGATTCGATGCGCTTGGCGCCGGTGTAGGTGAGCTTCTTGCCGAAGTTGGAGACGAACAACTCGGGATTGAGCCCGAGCGCGTCCTGGCCGTTGAACCAGAACGCCGCGCCGGCGGCGTCGAGCGAGTTGGCGACCTTCTGGCCGCTCGCCGCGAACAGCGGCAGCATCTTCGCGCCGCCCTTGTTCGGGATGTCGAGCGTGTGGAAGCCGCCGACCTCGAACTTGACCGAGTCGCCCACGTTGACGGTGGTCGTGCCGGGGAAGAACGCGTTGGCGGCTACACCCGACTGCTGCAGGACCTTGTCGGTCGCGGCGGGTGGGCCCATGCGGACCGTCTTGGTCTTGGCTTGAGCGGCCGCGGGCAGGGCCAGTCCGGCGGCCATGACGAAGACGGCCGCCGTACGGAACGGAACCTTCAACGGTTCTCCTTTTGCGGTTGTGCCGTCCGAGGGCTCCAGTCAGCGTCGGACGGGTCAGTCCGGGAACTAAGCCGTTCCTCAACGGCCTTGTCAAGGACATCCGCGAAGGTGTGTGGCACGCACGAGTGCACGTGTGCGGATACCTCCACCGGGGGGTTCGGAAATCCGCCAGAACCTGTCGCGAAAACTCCAGGGAAAGGTGTGGTGGCGATCTCCAAGATCGCCGGATGCGCCGAGCCCTCCCCGCTCTCCTGCTCCTGTTCGCCCTCCCCGCGGCGCCGGCATGGGCGGAGGGCGGCGCCGAGGTGCCGATCTACAACGCCGCCTACGGGGCCACGCACGTGGACGTGCTCGCCGGCGAGACCGTCAAGTGGCACAACGACAGCGTCCGCGCGCATACGGTCAAGGCCAACGACGGAAGCTGGACGTCGCCGCGCCTGACGATGATGGGCTCCTGGGAGCGCCAGTTCGAGACGCCCGGAACCGTCGCGTACTACTGCGAGCTGCACCCGACGATGCGCGGCGACATCGGTGTGCACCGCGTACTGTTGAGCGCGCCGCGCGACCCGGCGGCGCCCGGCAAGCCGTATCAGTTGAACGGCCGTGCGGCGCTGCCCGCCGGGAGCAAGGTGACGATCGAGTCCGACGGCGGCGTCGCCGCGACGGCCACCGTCGACGAGCACGGCGCGTTCACGGCGGCCGTCAACCCGGCGGCGACGACGACCTACACCGCGGTCGCGGGCGGCGAGTCCGGGCCGCCCGTGCAGGTGCTCGTGCTCGATCGCAAGGTGAGTGCCTCGGCGAAGCACTCGCGCAAGCGAGTGACGGTCACCGCCACGGTCACGCCGTCCTCGCCCGGCGCCACCGTCGTGCTGCAGCTCAAGCTCAAGGAGCGCTTCGGCTGGTGGCCCGTGCGGACCGCGAAGACCGGAGCCGGCTCGCGCGTGACGTTCTCCTACCCGCGCGGTCGCAAGGTGGCCGCCCGGGTGCTGCTGACGGCGTCCGACGGCGCCACCGAGCTCGCGCGCAGCGCCACGTTCCGCCTACGCTAGAGGGGTGCGGGTCCTCGTTGTCGGCGGCGGAGCGATCGGCGGGATGACCGCCGCCAAGCTCGACGCCGACGTGGTCGTGCTCGACGCCAACGCCGAGCACGCGGCCGCCATGCGCGAGCCCGGCCTCGTCATCAACGACGCGCCGCCCGTTCCGTTGGAAGTGGTCGAGAGCGTCGACGCTCTGGACGGTGCATTCGCCTTCGCGCTGATCGCGGTCAAGGCCCCGCTGCACCGGGTGGTGCTCGAGCCGCTCGTGGCGCGCGGCGGGATCGACACGTTCGTCTCGATGGGCAACGGCCTGATCCAGGACCGCATCGAGGGCATCGTCGGCGCGGGCAACCTGCTCGCGTGCATCGTCGAGTGGGGCGGCTCGAACGTCGGGCCGGGGCAGCTCGTCCGCGACTCCGAGGGCGGCTACATGCTCGGCGAGCTCGACGGTGTCTCACGCTCGCGCGCAGGCGAGCTGGCCTCCGCGTTGGAGCCGGTCGGCCCGGTGCGGATCACGGACAACGTGCGCGGCATGATCTGGTCGAAGCTGCTGATCAACTCGACCTTCACCGGGCTGTCGGCGGTGTCCGGCCTGCGCTACGGCGGCGTCGCCGAGCAGGGCCGCGACGCGGTGTTCGCGCTGTGGGCCGAGGGCGTGGCGGTGGGCGACGCCCAGGGGTTGAAGCTGGAGCGCGTGCACGTCGACCCGCACCGCTTCGACGACGCCGCGCTCGCCGACTACATGGCCGGCTCGGGCAACGTCCGCCCGTCGATGCTGCAGGACCTCGACGCGGGGCGGGAGACCGAGGTCGACGTCGTCAACGGCGGCGTCGCCGCGCGCGGGCGCGAGCTCGGCATCGGAACCCCGTGCAACGACCGCGTGGTCGAGCTGGTGCACTCGATGGAACGGGGCGAGCGCTCCCCGGAGCCGCGCTGGCTGGACTACGTGAGCGAGGCGCAGACGATCAGCGCCACCGACAGCTGAATCCCCGACGTCGCCCACGCGGCGGGGTGCAGGTTCGGCTCGAAGCAGTGCTTGCCGAGCTTGCCCGGGATCAGCATGTCGAGGATGACGAAGCCGGCGGCCTGGACGGCGACGCCGACGATCCCGAACACGATCGCGTCATCCAGGCCGTTCCAGCCGGCGCCGGTGAAGTAGATCGCGAAGTACAGGACGAGCCCGAGCGAGACCAGGGACGTCGCGGTGATCAGGCCGGCTCCCTTGTTGCCTTCCATCACGAGCTGCCCGAGCTTCCCGGGCGTCAGCAGGTCGAGCACGATGAAGCCGGCGACCAGCACCGCGAGCCCGACACCGGTGTACGCGAGCACCTGCAGGACTGACTCGATCACTTGCGGTCTCCCTCTCTCAGTCGGCGATGATGTGCGGCACGAACCGCGAAAGATTGTTGGTCACGAGCCCGTCGGACTCGCGGATCCCTAGCCCGGCCGGCTCCATGTCGACAGTCCACACGCCCAGCACCGGGCGGTTGCCGTCGTAGTCGCCGAGGTCGGTGTACTGCTGCACGACGAACCCCTCCTCGCCGTAGCCCTGGTCGGGGCCGCGGTCGGCCTCGTCACCGTTGATGACGATCGTGGAGTTCGCGCCCTCCCGTGCGAGCAGCGGCTTGCGGACAAAGCTCTTGAGCGTGTGCTCCTCGTCCTCGAAGAACGCGGGGAGCAGCGTGGGGTGGTCCGGATACAGGCGCCACAGGACCGGCAGGATGCCTTTGTTGGACCACAGCATCTTCCAGATCGGCTCGATCCACAGCGTCTCGCCCTGCTCGTCGCCCATCCGCGCGAGCGCCGCGTCCGCGAACTCCTCGTGGACGATCCACTCCCACGGGTAGAGCTTGAAGACGCTGCGCATCGGGCGCCCCTCGCGGTCGACGAACCCGATGTCCTGGTGCAGGCCCATCTGCTCGATCGGCATCAGCTCGCATGTGAACCCGGCCTCGCGCGCCGTCTCGACCAGGTAGCCGATCGTCATGAAGTCCTCGCCGGACTTCTCGGCGGTCGTGTGCACGAGGTGCAGACGGTCGCCGGGCAGCCGCGGGAGCAGCTCCTTCCAGCGCTGGACGAGCAGCTCGTGGACCATGTTCCACTGGTCGCCGCCGGCGCCGTAGACGTCCTGCACCCAGTGCCACTGGACGGCGGTCTCGACAAGCGCCGTCGGTGTGTCCGCGTTGTACTCGAGCAGCTTGAAGCCGTCGGGGCCGTACGCGAAGTCGAAGCGGCCGTAGAGCATCGGCGGCTCCGATTCCCAGGTCTCCTTGATCCGCGGGACGGCCCAGCCGGGGATGCCCATCTGGCTGAACAGGTTGTTGGCAATGATGTAGTCGCCGGCCTCGATGAGCATCTCCATCAGCAGCCGGACGCTCGCCTCCATCTCGTACACCTCGTCGGAGGTCAGCGTGTAGGCGTTCGATTCGTGCCAGTAGGGCATCATCGAGCCGTCCGGGAGCTCGGTCTTCCAGTAGATCAGGCCCTGCTCTTCGATGATCGCCGGCCAGCCCTGCCTGGGCTCGACCTCGATCCGATGCATCAGCCGCCGCTGCTGCCGGACGTTGCCGCACGCCCGACGCCGCTCGCGCTCGTGCTGCGGCTGCCGAAGCCGCCGCGACGGGCGTTCTCGGCGACGTTCGAGGTGGAGACGCGGTCGCCGCCGCTGAGCTTGGTGCCGGGGATGGCGCGTCCAGCCAGGCTGCCGCCGTAGTACCAGAAGAACGCCCCGCCGCCGCGCGCCTGGTCGTCGTCGCAGTAGCGGTTCTCGACGATCTGGTCGTTGTCGTCGACGCAGTATGCGGTCTCGTCGTCGCCGCCGCAGCCGGCGAACGCGAGCGCAAGGATCGGGACGGCGACGAGGGCGACGTCGCGGGAACGGCGGCGACGGCGTTCGGTCACAGCTTCTCCTCTTCCTTTAGTTCGGTGTGGACCTTCCGGAGCGCCGCGACAACCTCGGGGTGGGAGACCTTGTTGCGCAGCTTCACCATCTCATCCTCAATCATGGCGACGATGTGCTCGATGTCGTCGTCGAGCTCGGGCGTCTCGTCGCGGTGGTGAATGCGCGCCTCGCGGATCTCGTCGGCGAGCAGACCCGTAAGGATCGCGACCGCGCCGATGCCGCCGGCCATCACGAACGCGCCCACCCAGCGGCCGAGGAAGCTCTCGGGCGAGTAGTCGCCGTACCCGACCGTCGTCAGCGTGACGATCGCCCACCAGACGCCGTCGAACCAGTCGGCTTCGGGCTCGATGACGCTGAACAGGGAGCCCCCGATCACGACGGTGCAGGCAAGCAGGAAAAGGCAGGCCTGGCCCGGGCGCTGCGCGATGACACGAAGGACGCGGTTCAAGCGCGCTGACTCTAACGAGACTGTCACAAATTTGTGCAGGTTTCGTCATTTCGCCCTACGGCCGGCGCGATCACTTCTACGGTCCGCCGATGATCGCCCTGCTCGCCGTGTCCTTGACGCTGGTTGCCCCGGTGCCGGGATCGGTCGCGCGCCCGTTCGCGTACGGGGCTGACCCGTTCCGGGCGGGCTGGCACCGGGGCGCGGACTTCGCGGCGGCGCCAGGCGCGCGCGGTGGGCGCGGCGTGCTCCGGCCGGGTCGTATGGGCCGGGCGGGACGTGGTGACGGTGCGCTGCGGCTCCTATCGCGTGACGCACCTGCCGCTGCAGAGCGTGGCGGTCGCCAGCGGCGCGCGGGTGCGCGCGGGGGTGCGGATCGGGACGCTGGCCCGCGGGCGTGATCACGCCGGGCTGCACGTCGGCGTGCGCCGTGCGGGCGACCGCTTCGGCTACGTCGACCCGGTGCCGCTGCTCGCCGAGCCGCCGCCGGGCGTGCCGGCGGCGCCGCGAGTCGCGCCGAGGCCGCGCACCGCGCTGCCGCGAGCCGCGCCGCCCGCGGCCGTGCCGCTGGGCGAGCGGCCGCCTCTTGCCGGGCCGGCGCCGGCGGCGGTTCGAGTCCTGGCGCCGTGGCCCGCGTGGCTCGGGCTGGCGGTTCTGCTGGCGGGGGCGGTGGGCGGTGGTGTGCGGATCGGCCTGCGGCGCCGTCGCGCGACCGCCGCGGTGTTCGCCCGCCGCTAACGTTCGACGCCGCCGATGGCCTACTACGTCACCACGCCGATCTTCTACGTCAACGCGGCGCCCCACCTTGGGCACGCGTACACGACGATCGGCGCCGACATCCTCGCCCGCCACCAGCGCCAGCGCGGCGAGCAGGTGTTCTTTCTTACCGGGACCGACGAGCACGGCGAGCCGGTGGCGCAGGCGGCCGAGCGCGAGGGCGTCACGCCGAAGGAACTCGCCGACCGCAACGCCGAACGCTTCAAGGCGCTGATGCCACGCATCAACGTCACCAACGACTACTTCATCCGGACCTCCGACCCGCGCCACAAGCGCCGCGTCCAGGAGTTCTTGCAGACCGTCCACGACAACGGGCACGTCTACAAGGGCGTCTACGAGGGCTGGTACTGCCCGCGCTGCGCGGACTTCAAGACCGAGAACGAGGTCGGCGAGGACAACACCTGCCCGATCCACAAGATCCCGCTCGACCGCGAGCGCGAGGAGAACTGGTTCTTCCGCCTGTCTTCCTTCCAGGAGCCGCTGGAGAAGCTGTACGCGGAGCGGCCGGGATTCGTGCGGCCGCGCCAGCGTTACAACGAGGCGCTCGCGTTCATCACCGGCGGCTTGAACGACGTCAGCCTCAGCCGCTCGAAGCTGACGTGGGGTGTCGAGGTTCCCTGGGACCCGGACCACGTGTTCTACGTCTGGTTCGACGCGCTGCTCAACTACTACACGGCGCTGAGCTTCGCCCGCGACGGCGAGGACCTGACGGACACGTTCTGGCCGGCGTTCCACATCATCGGCAAGGACATCCTGAAGTTCCACACGGTGTTCTGGCCGGCGATGCTGATGGCGGCGAACGTCGAGCTCCCGCGCGAGATCTTCATTCACGGCTTCCTGTTGATGAAGGACGCGTCGGGCGCCGAGCACAAGATGTCGAAATCGCTGGGCAACGTGCTCGATCCGTTCGAGGTGATGGACCGGTTCGGGACCGACGCGCTTCGCTACTACTGCTTCCGCGAGGTCTCGTTCGGGCAGGACGGCGGCGTCTCGGTGGTCACGTTCGGCGAGCGCTACGAGACAGAGCTGGCCAACGAGCTCGGCAACCTCGCCAGCCGCACCACGAACATGCTCGGCCGCTACACCGACAGCGCCGTGCCGACGGTCGATCCCGACCCCGGGCTGGCGGCCGACTTCGACGGCCTGGTGGCCGAGGTCTCGTCGCTGCTCGACGACGCCGAGATCACGCAGGCGCTGGAGCGGATCTGGCAGCGTGTGCGCCGGCTGAACCGGTACGTCGAGGAGACGGCTCCGTGGCAGCTGGCCAAGGATCCGGAGAAGTCCGACGAGCTCCAGACCACGCTGCGCTCGCTGGCCGAAGGGCTGAGGGTCGTCGGCGTGCTGCTGACGCCGTACATCCCGGAGTCGACCGCGAAGCTGCTGGACGCACTCGGCGCGCCGGACACCGACCTCGCCGGCGCCGAGTTCGGCGCCCACCCGGGCGGGCAGCCGGTGACCAAGCTCGCGCCGCTGTTCCCCAAGCCTGAATGATCGACAGCCATACCCACCTCGACCGCGGGCCGGCGCCCGAGGCCGAGCTTGTCGCCGAAGCGCGCGCGGCGGGCCTCACCCGCATCCTCACGATCGGGATGGACGGCCGCTCGTGCGAGGCGGCGCTCGCGGCCGCCGACGAGCACGAAGAGGTCTTCGCCGCCGTCGGGCGCCACCCCAACGAGGCGACCGGCTACGACGACAGCGTCACCGACCGGCTGCGCGAGTTCGCCCAGCACCCGGCGGTCCGCGCGATCGGCGAGACCGGCCTCGACGACTACCGCGACTACGCGCCCCGCCCCGACCAGGAACGCGCGTTCCTCGCGCACATGGAGCTCGCGCGCGAGCTCGGCAAGCCGCTCGTCATCCACACGCGCGCCGCCGAGGACGACACGATCGCGATGCTGACCGAGCACGCGCAGGGGCTCGAGGTGATCATGCACTGCTTCTCGATGCCGGATCGCCTCGAGGAGTGCCTCGATCACGGCTGGTGGATCTCGTTCGCGGGCAACGTCACCTATCCCAAGGCCACGGATCTCGCGGACGCCGCGGAACGCGTCCCGCTCGAGCGGCTGCTGGTCGAGACCGACGCCCCGTACCTGACGCCGCAGGAGGTGCGCAAGGAGCGCAACCGGCCCATGTACGTCGTGCACACCGCGCGCTTCATCGCCGAGCGGCGCGGGATCGCCTACACCGAGCTGGAAACGGCGGTCGAGGTCAACGGCGCGAAGCTGTTCGGCTGGTGAGCCAACCCTCCATACGCCGCATGCGCGAGTTCGGCATCCGGCCGAACCGGGAGCTCGGGCAGAACTTCCTCGTCGATTCGAACATCCTCGACGTGATCGGGCGGCTCGCGGAGCTGGCGCCCGACGACGTCGTGCTCGAGGTCGGCGGCGGCCTCGGGGTGCTCAGCGAGTACCTCGCCGAACGCACGAAACACGTGCACGTCGTGGAGCTCGACCGCGGCCTGGAGCCGGCGCTGCGCGACGCGCTCGACCCGCACGCCAACACCACGCTCCATCTCGCCGACGCCGTCAAGCTCGACCTCGATGCACTCGACCCCGCGCCGAACAAGGTCGTCGCCAACCTGCCGTACGGGGTCGCCGCGACCGTGATCCTGCGCACGATTCAGCTCGAGACCGTCGACACGTGGGTGGCGATGGTGCAAAAGGAGGTCGGCGAGCGGTTCGCGGCCGCGCCGTCGACGTCGGCCTACGGCGTGCCGTCCGTCCTGGCCCAGCTCGCGTGCGACGTCCGCGTGGCGCGCAAGATCCCGCGCTCCGTGTTCCATCCCGTGCCGAACGTCGACTCGGTGCTGGTCAGCTTGCGGCGCCACGGTCCGGCGCCCCCGAGCAGCCTGCGGACGCTCGTCCAGCACGGCTTCGCCCACCGGCGCAAGGCGCTGGCCCGCTCGCTGGCGCTGGCGTCCGGGGCCGACCGCGAGATTCGCGACCGCGCGCGCGAGGCGCTCGTCGCGCTCGGCCACCCCGCCGACGCGCGCGCCGAGTCGCTCTCTCCCGCCGCGTGGCGTGCGCTGTGGGAGCGGCTGTGTTAGCGCCCGGCAAGGTGAACCTGTGCCTGCTGGTGGGCGCGCCGCGCGCCGACGGTCTCCACCCGCTGGTCTCGCTCGTCCAACCCGTCGATCTCGCCGACGAGCTGAACCTAAAGGGGCCTGGCCCTTTTAGGTTTGACGAAATCGTCTGTCCCGGGGTCGACGGCGAGAATCTGGCGTTGCGCGCGCTGGCCGAGTTCCGCGCGGCCACCGGCTGGGACGGGCCGCCGCTGCGGATCGAGATCACCAAGCGGATCCCGATCGCCGCCGGCATGGCCGGCGGCTCGGCCGACGCCGCGGCGGCGCTGAGGCTCGCGTCGGAGGCCTCCGGCCTGCCGATCCCGCCCGACCTGCCGGTGCGGCTCGGCGCCGACGTCACGGTGATGCTGCACGGCGCCCGCGCGCTGATGACCGGTGCCGGCGAGCACGTCGAGCCGCTCCCCGGCGACAAGCCGCCGCTGATCGTCGTCCCGCTCGACGCGCAGCTTGGCGCCGGCGAGGTCTACCGCGAGTTCGACGCCCGCGACACGCCGCGCACGCCCGAGGAGCTCGACGAGGCCGCGACGCGCATCCGCGCCGGCGACTACACGGCCGTCAACGACCTCGAGGCCGCGGCGCGCAGGCTCTGCCCCGCGATCGACTCGGCGCTCGAAGCGCTGCGCGAGGCCGGCGTCGAGTACCCGATGGTCACCGGCTCCGGCCCAACCGTGTTCGGCATCAGCGACGACCCCGACGCGCTGGCCAGACTGCGCGAGGCCTACCCGCGGGCGGTGGCGGCGTGAAGTGGACCTGGCTCGCGGCGGCCGCCGTGCTCGCGGCCTGGCTGATCCTCCGCCGCCACAAGCAGAAGCGCTGGATGCAGGCGGCCGAGCTCGTCGCGATCGCGGCCGCGGTGCTGATCGGCGTCGGCGTGATCAAGCTTCCGAACTTCGAGCACGTGCTGCTGGATGCCGGGCAGGCGCTCGGCAAGTGGACGTACGCGGCCGTCGGCCTGCTCGCGTTCCTGGAGACGGGTGCGTTCCTCGGGTTCGTCGCGCCCGGCGAGACGGCAGTGATCGTCGGCGGCCTGGTGGCGGGCCAGGGCGAGATCTCGCTGCTGGCGCTGATCGCGATCGTGTGGACGTGCTGCGTCCTCGGCGACCTGACGTCCTACGAACTGGGCCGCCGCAAAGGCCGCGGCTGGCTGCTCGAGCACGGGCAGCGGCTGAAGGTCACCGAGGAGCGGCTGGAGAAGGTCGAGGAGATCCTCGAGAAGCGCGGCGCGGTGATGATCATCGTCGGGCGCTTCCTCGGCTTCGTCCGGCCGCTGATGCCGTTCATCTCCGGCGCGTCGCGGATGCCGCTGCGTCGCTTCCTGCCTTACGACGTGCTCGCCGCCGGCCTGTGGTCGATCACGTTCTGCGTGCTCGGATTCCTGTTCTGGCGCTCGATCGACCGGCTCACGACATACGTATCGCGTGGCGCGTTCGCGCTGGGCACGTTCATCGTCGTGGTCGGCGGGATCGTCGCACTGATCCACCTGCGCCGGAACCCCGAGGCGCGCCGCCGCGTGCGCGAGTGGATCGACTCCCACGACGACAAGCCGTTGTGGCGTCCGCTGGCCAAGATCTCGCGGCCCGTCTGGCACTTCGGGCTCAAGCCCGTCGCCGCCGTGGCGGACTTCGGCGCCCGGTTCGGCCAGGCGCGGCTCACGCCCGGCAACCTCGGCCTGGAGATGACGACGCTGCTGGCGCTGTTCCTGGTCGGCACGTTTAGCTTCTTCCTGCTCGGCGACGCGGTGCTCAACACCGTGGAGCCGCGGATCGACCGCATGGCCTCCGACCTCGCCGAGCGCCTCTACTCGGAGCCGCTGATCGACGTGGCGAAGGTCGTGACCGTTCTGGGCTCGTCGCCCGCCACGGCGGTGCTGACGCTCGCCACGGCGATCTTCGCGGCCGTCCGCCGGCGCCCGATCGAGGCGATCGCGCTGATCGTCGGCTGGGTGCTCGTGGTGGTCACGACCAACGTGGCCAAGGCGATCTACGACCGTGAGCGGCCGCCGAGCGGCTTCGTCGACACCTTCAATGCGGCCTATCCGTCGGGCCACACCGCCTACGCCGTCGCGCTCGTGGCGTGCGCCGTCGTCCTGGTGCGGGCCGGCGTCCACTGGGCGATGCGGATCGCGGCCGTCACGGTCGCCGTGATCCTCGTCGCGGTCGTCGCCGTCACCCGCGTCTATCTGCGCGCGCACTTCCTCACCGACGTGCTCGGCGGGGCCGCTCTGGGCGTCGCGATCTGGTCGCTCGTGGGCGTGATCGCCCTTGTCGCCGGGCGCGTCCGTCACAATGTGCCGAGCAAGTCATGACCGACGACCAGAAGACCTATCTGATCGCCGGCGTCGCGGCCGCGGTTTCCCTGATCGCCTGGCTGCTGCTCGTCGTGATCCCCGCGTGGAAGTCGTACTGGCGCGTGCGCGACCGGCTGGTCGCCACGCTCCTGAGCGTCTACGTGCTGGCGGCCTTCGTGCTCGCCGGTGCCGGCGTCGGCGCGGCCGCGCTCTGGTACTTCTCCGACCGCGTCGAGTTCTGAGCCCGCGCTTCCGGCACCCGAGTCCTGATGTGCCGGCGTTCGCCGCGTTCGAGATCGACCTGCCCGACGGGTGGGAGGCGGACGGGGCGCCCGACTGCCTGGGCATCTTCATCGACCCGGCCGCGAGCGGCTTCCGCGTGAACCTGCTGGTCGGCGCCGACCGTGTCGGGGCCGGCTTCGACCTCGAGGATGCGGCGGCGGCGACGCTCGAGCACTGCCGGGCGAACTTCGCCGAGTTCCGCGTCGAGCAGGAGAAGGTGACCGAGATCGCCGGGCAACCGGCGGCGCTGCGCTTCCAGAGCTTCGCCGTCGAGGGCCTCGACAACCGGCTGCTGCAACTCCAGGCGCTGCTGATCGCGCCGCCGGACGGACGCGAGCGGACCAAGGATCTGTTCCATATCGACGGCACCTGCCTGGACGCCGACAAGGAGCGCTACGCGCCGGTGTTCCTCGCGGCCGCGGAGAGTTTCCGCTTCGTGTGATCGCGTTCACCGCCGAGGAGCTGCACTTCCTGGCGGGCGGCGCGCCGATCCCCGGGCTTGGCCCGTTGCCGCTCGACGCGGACGACGAGGCCGCGCTGCGGCTCATGCGCGGCACGGCCGAGCGCTCACTGACCGCTCGCGGCCTGCTCGGCGCGCGCGAGGTCACGGCGCTGTTCGAGCCGCTGATCGACCCGGACTGGTTCGCGACCGCGAAGCGCGGCACCGCGCGCGCCTGGGCCCGCCGGCAGGGGCGCGCCACCGAACTGGCGCAGCTCGGACCGACCGACTACACGCTGACCGAAGTCACCGACATCCGCGCCCGGATCGCGGACTTCCTCGACCTGCACTCCGAGGACGACTCTCGCGGCCTACCGGCGACGCCCGACGAGCAACGGATGCAAGCCCTGCTGGCGCCGCCGGCGGAGGTGATCGAGGCCACACGGGCCGCGCCCGGGGACGTCGTGACGCTCCAGTGGATCGACCCGGGCGACGGCGGCCCGGTGTGGCTGCTGAGCGACGGCGACCCTGTCCAGGTGTCCAGAACGGGCCGCGCCGCGTTGCTGGCGACACTAAGCTAGAGCGGTGTCATCGCCCGCCCGCAAGGAGGCGGCGCCGCCCGACCTCGGGGCGCTTGGAGCGATGTCCGAGGCGGTGGAGTCCGGTCTCGGGCTCCCTGAGGTCGTTCGCGCCGCCGCCCGCGCTCTCGACGCGTCGCTCGTTTTGATCGACCGTTCCAGCGCCGTGCTCGCGGTCGCCGCGCGCTCGACGGCCGATGAGCGGCTGCTGATGCGTGACGGCGACGGCGTCGAGACACACGAACTGCGCGTTGGCGACGCGATCGTCGGCCGCCTGCGCCTCCGGCCCCGCAGCGGCCCGCCGTCGGCGGCCGTGGTGCGGATTGCGACGACGATGATCGCGTCCGAGGTCGAGCGCCTGCGCGCGCCCGACCGTGCTTCGGAGGCGGCCCAGGCCGCGTTCCTGACCGCGCTGTTCCAGCGCCGGGTGACCGATCGCGGCGACATCCTCGCGCGCGCCTCCGAGCTCGGCACCGACCTCGCCGAGGGCGGCGCCGTGGTCGTCGTGCGCGCCCATCACTTCGCCCCGGCGGACGACGACTGGCGGGCGCGCGTGCTGGCGGCCGCCGAACGCGCGGCGCGCTCCGGCGCCCCCGGCTCGCTGGCCGCTGTGCTCGAAGGCCCGTCCGACCCTCAGGGCCACGTCGTCGTGCTGCTCCCGACGTCCGAGGACGCCGGCCTGCGCCGTGTCACCGAGGGGATCGCGCGCGAGCTCCACGCCTCCGTCCACGGCTTCACGTTCGCGCTCGGGCATTCGCGCGTCGCGCACGACCCGGTCGACCTCTACCGCGCCGGCAACGAGGCGTTGCTGGCCGCCAACGTCGCCACCGCCTCGAACGAGGACGTGGCGATGCTCGCGTTCGAGGACACCGGCGCGTACCGCCTGCTGCTGCCCGCGATGAGCGAGGATCCGGCGGAGCTGCAGCGCTTCTACGCGGAGACGGTCGCGCCGCTGGTGGCCTACGACGACCAGTACGAGACCGACCTGGTGCAGACGCTCGAGACGTTCCTGGACGCCGACGGCAACGTCGCCGGCACCGCCGCCCGGCTCTACACGCACCGCCATACCGTCCGCTACCGGCTCGAGCGCGTGAAGGATCTGACCGGGCTCGACGTCGCCTCCACCGACGGGCGCGAGAAGCTCGGCCTCGGCCTGAAGGCGATGCGGGTGCTCGGCATCGCCGCCCCGAGCGGCCCGGCCACCGAGGCCGGAGCCGGCGGCGGCCGCGTCCGGCGAGAAGCGAAGGATCGCTGAGGCGGCGGGCCGTCCCTGCCCGCCGCCCCAGCTTCGGGCTAGGCCTTCCTGCCGCCCGAAGTCGTCGGCGCGCCCGGCTTGGCGAGCTGGATCTGGCCCAGCTCGGGCGCGTCCTCGACACTTGAGAGATCCTCGCCGGAGGGGAACGCAAGGACGCCGCGCTCCATCGCCTCGCGGGCGGCGCTGACCGGCACGTCGAACACGAGCGCGGCGACCGACCAGTCGTCGGGCTGGACCGGGAAGGCGTTCATCGGCGTCGCGGTCCAGGTCGCCTCGGAGCTCTGGTCATAGAGCTTGTCGCCGACCTTCAGCCGCACGTCGTAGAGCCCGCGCAGCGGCTCGTTGCCGGTGTTCTTGATCCGCATCGCGGCGAGCACGTAGCGGCCCTTGGCGCGGCGGACGAGTCCGTAGTCGCGCGGCGGGATCACGACCCGGCCGGTCTCGACCCGCAGCACCTTGACCTCGAGCTCGTCCAGCTTCAGGCGCTGGTTGCGCTCGACGGTGGTGACGGTCGCGCCGTTGTCGCCGCGGCACGTGCCGGCGGCCGGCGGATCGCCGCAGGGCTGTTCGGAGGCTGGCAGGGCCGAGCGCACCTGCTCCGCGGGCTTGCCGAGCTGCGAGAGCAGCGCGTCCAGACGCCGGAAGGAGTCATCGAGGATCCGTTCCTCGTTGTTCCAGCTCAACACGACGTTCCCGTACGGCTTCATCGCCTCCCAGGTGCGTCCCTGGTCGTGCCAGTAGACGCCGTCGGGATCGGGCTTGACCGGTTGGCCCTCCTGGGTCTCGTAGATCGATTCCGAGCCCGGCCGGCGCAGGACGTAGATCAGGAACGAGCCGTAGCGCGCATCCATCACGTTGGCCCGGTCGTAGTCGCCGTGGTCGACGGACAGCGAGTCGAACGACGGGTTCGTGCTGGTCTCCAGCGGGTCGCCGGTGACCTGCTTGAAGAAGCTCGAGACGTGCTGGGCCGAGTACTCCGGCTTCGCCGGCTCGGTCGGCTTGGGCGCGACGGGCTCGCCATTGCCACCGCAGGCGGCGAAGCTGAGTGCGACGAGCCCGGTGGTGATGAGATGAGTGGGACGCATGCCGCCACTGTTCCGTCGCCACGGCGCTCTCCACAGACGCCCTAGGGCTCGTCCTCCACACCGCAGGTATCGACTTTCGAGACCTGGGTATCGGACTGTGCGATGAGCCGTTCGCCCGCCGAGCTGAAGGCGCAGATCGAGGCGGAGCGCGCAGGGGCCCCGTTCCTGGTGTGGCGCGAGGGCGCCCAGCGGATCCGCACGCTCGAGGACGGCCGGCTGACGATCGGCCGCGACGCGGGGTGCGACATCGCGCTCGCGGACGACGAGGTGTCACGGCTGCACGCCGAGCTCGAGCGGGTCGGCGCCCACTGGGTGCTCGCCGACCACGGCCTCTCGACCAACGGCACGTTCCTCAACGGCGAACGCGTGCACGGCGAGAAGGCGCTGCACAACGGCGACATGATCCGCGTCGGCGCGACGCAGCTCGAATTTCACGCGCCGGCGGAGCTTCCGGTGCCGCGGACGCGACCGGCTGCCGACGCTCCGCCGCCGCTGACACCGACGCAACGGGCGGTGCTCGTCGCGCTCTGCCGGCCGTTCAAGGATGGAAGCCCGTACGCCACGCCCGCGCCCAACCAGGCGATCGCCGACGAGGTGATGCTGAGCGTCCCGCGCGTGAAGGCGCACCTGCGCGAGTTGTTCCTGCGCCTCGACGTGGACGACCTGCCCCACAACGCGAAGCGCGCGAAGCTCGTCGAAGTGGCGATCCAGACCGGCGCGGTCGACGCTCGTGAGCTCTGACCTGCGCGTCGGAGACGAGTTCGCCGGCCACCGGATCGAGGCCGAGGCGAGCGCCGGCGGGATGGGCGTCGTGTACCGCGCCACGCACCTGCTGCTCGAGCGCACCGTCGCGCTGAAGCTGATCGCGCCGTCGCTGGCGTCCAACCCGGCGTTCCGGTCGCGGTTCGAGCGCGAATGGCGGCTGCTCGCGGCGCTCGACCACCCGAACGTCATCGACATCTACGAGGCCGGCGAATTCGAGGGCCGGCCGTACCTCTGCATGCGCTGGGTGGAGGGGGGAGACCTCGCGCAGCGGCTGCGCGGGACGGCGGGGCTGGAGCCGAAGGTCGCGCTCGACGTCCTCGGCCAGGTCGCGGCCGCGCTCGACGCGGCCCATGAGCGCGGCGTCGTCCACCGCGACATCAAGCCCGCCAACATCCTGCTCGACGGCGACCAGGTGTGGCTGACCGACTTCGGCGCGGGCAAGGATCTCGAAGGACGCGACACGCGCACCGAGACCGGCCAGTGGGTGGGAACGGTCGACTACGTCGCGCCCGAGCTGCTCGACGGTAAGACCGCGACGCCGCGCTCGGACGTCTACTCGCTCGGCTGCGTGCTCTTTGAGGCGCTCACCGGCCACGTCCCGTTTGAGCGCGAGAACGATGTCGCGACGCTGTGGGCGCACCGCTTCCAGCCGCCGCCGAAGTCCTCGGAGGTACGCGCCGGCCTGCCGAGCGCGCTCGACGACGTGCTGCGGCGGGCGCTGGCCAAGGAGCCCCACGAGCGCCAGGCGAGCGCCGGTGAGCTGATCCGGGCCGCGCGCGCGGCGACCGCTTCGCGTCCTGACGGGAAGCCGACGCGCGTCGGCGACGCTGCACCGGCCGCGCGCCGCGGCGTGCCGATCGCCGCCGCCGTCATCGCGGCCGTGCTGTTGCTGGCCGGCGGCGTGGCGGCCGGGCTCGCGCTCGGGGGCGGTGACGAGCCGCCAACCGCGGAGGGAACGGGCCTCAAGGCGCCGTTCGTGGAGAAGATCGACCTGGGCGAGAACGTCACGACGGGACAGGTCGCGGTCGGCACCTCGTGGGTGTTCGTCGGCGACGGGCCGAACCGCGAGGTGATCGTCGTCATCCCGAACTCCCGCAAGGTCTTCAAGCGGGTCAAGCTGCGCGCGCCCCCGCACGACATGGGGCTGACGAGCAACGGCGAGCACCTGTGGGTCGCGCTCGAGGGCGGCTGGGTCGCCGACATCGAGGTCCCCGGGTGGAAGGTGACCTACGCGCGAGTCGACTTCGAGGCGCGCCGGATCGCCGTGACGAACGCGGACGTCGTCGTTCACGCGAACTTCGACGACGGGCTGTACCTGCAGCGGATCGATCCCGAGACCCACGAGCCGGTCGGCAAGCGGCTTCAGGAGGAAGGGTTCGCGCTCGACCTCGACGCCGACGGCGACGCGGTGAACCTGATGACCGGTATCCCGCCGACGCTCACGCACTACGACAGCGAGCTCCGCAACCCGACCAGCGTGAAGATCCCGAGCGACGGCGTCGTGTCCGACCTCAGCGACGAGGTCCAGACGTGGGTCGTCGACGTCGAGACGAACATGCTCACCAAGTTCGATCCCTTCGACGGCCGCCGGCTTTCGCAGGTCAGGATGCCGCTCGACCCGGCGGGCATAGCGGTTGACGGCGACATCCTCTGGGTCGCGTGCGACAGCGGTGTCGTCCAGCGCGTGCACTCCAAGACCGGCCGCAAGGTCGGCGCCGAGATCGACACCGGCCCGCTGACGGGCCAGATCGACGCGCTGCTCGGCGTCGCCTGGGCCGCCGGCCCGGACCACCTCGTGCGGATCCAGAACCGCGAAGCGGCCACTGCAGGCTGAAGCGCTTTATCGATGCTATCCACGGGCGATGCCTGGGTAACCGCACTGCGAGGTGTCTCAAGATCCCCCCCGCCGCCGCCCGACGATCGCCGATGTCGCGCGGCGGGCGGGCGTGTCCGCGGCGGCGGTGTCGTTCGCGGTCAATGACCGGCCGGGCGTCTCGGCCGAGACGCGCGAGCGGATCCTGGCCGCGGCGCGCGAACTCGGGTGGCGGCCGTCGGCGAGCGCGCGGGCGCTGACCGAGGCGCGCACGCGCGCGATCGGGCTCGTGCTCGAGCGTGACGCCGCGCAACTCGAGCTCGACGCGTTCTTCGTGCGTTTTCTGTCCGGGATCGAGCGGGCGCTGACGGCGGTCGACTACGCGCTGCTGCTCCAGCTCGTGCCGACCGGCGGCGCGGGGGTGCTGCCCGCGTATGAACGGCTCGCGGCCGCGGGGAGGGTGGATGGCTTCCTGCTGACCGACGTCGAGGTCGACGATCCCCGGTTCGCGCCGCTCGCGGCGGCTGGCGTGCCTGTTGTGCTCGCGGGCGAGCCCGACGACGATTGCGGGTTTCCGTGGATCGAGACGCGGCATGCCGAGGGCATGGCGCCCGCCGTCGAGCACCTGGCTGAGCTCGGCCACGCGCGGATCGCGTTCTTCGGCGGGCGGGCGGACCTCGAGCACGTGCGAGTGCGCGAGGCGAGTTGGCGCGAGGCGGTGGCGGCGGCCGGGTTGGCGCCGGGGCCGGTGACGCACGCTGATCCGGAGGCGCTGCTGCGGCAGGGACCGACGGCGGTCGTGTGCGCCAGTGACGTCCTGGCGCTCGCGGTGGTGGCCGCCGCCCGGTCGCTCGGCCTTGACGTCCCGGGCGACGTGTCGGTGACCGGCTTCGACGACTCGCCGCTCGCCGCGCTCGCCTCGCCGGCGCTCACGTCGGTGCGCGTCGACTACGCCGAGTTCGGCGAGGCGGTGACGCGCGCGCTGCTGGCCGAGATCGGCGGAGCGCCGGCGCCGGAGTACGCCCCGTCGCCGCCCGAGCTGGTGGTCCGCGCCTCAACGGCGCGGGCGCGGTAGCGTGCCGCGGCCATGACGATCGGGATCCTCACCGGCTCGGGCACGTACGCGCTGCCGGGATTCGAAGGCGTGGGGCCGGAACCGGTCTCCACGGACTGGGGCGAGGCGTTCGTCTCGCGCGGGACGTGGGCGGGCGTCGACGTGCTGCACATCTCGCGCCACGGCGCCGGGCATCCGCGGCTCTCCAACCACGTCACGCACCGGGCGAACGTCGCGGCGCTGAAGGCGCTGGGCGCCGACGGCGTGCTCGCGGTCACGGTCTGCGGTGCCGTCGATCCCGACGCGGAGTTGGGCTCGCTGGTGTGCTTCGACGACCTGCACTTCCTCGCCAACCGGCTGGCGAACGGCGAGATCTGCACGTTCTTCACCGAGCCGGGCGCGCCGGAGCGCGGGCACTGGATCTACGAGGGGCCGTTCTCGGCGGCGCTGCGGGAGGCGCTGCTCACTGGTGCTCGGGACGTGGGAGTGACGGTGCGTGACGGTGGCTGCTACGGCCACGTCGACGGCCCGCGGTTCAACACCCGGGCGGAGATCCGCGGGCTTGCCGCGTGCGGCGTCACCGCGGTGTCACAGACGGCAGGACCCGAGACCGTCCTGTGCGGTGAGGCCGAGCTGCCGTACGCGCTGCTCGGGTTCCTCACCGACTACGCGAACGGCGTGCGCGAGGAAGCGACCCCGGTCGAGACGCTGGTCGAGATGATGGCCGCGTCGACCGACGCGTTCGCGGCGGTGCTGCGCGCCGCGCTTCCGCGCGCGGCCGCCGCGACCCCGGAGCCCCCGGGCGTCGTGTACCGCTTCGACTAGCGGACGATCCGGATCGAGGTCTCGCCTTGGCCGGAGATCCGGTAGACGTCGTCGCGGAAGGCGTTGCCGCGGGCGTTTCCGATGCGGACGCTGACGCCGTCGTAGCGCTCGGTCCCCCGAACCTGCTCGGCAAGTTCGGTGAGCGTCGCGGGACCGGGATCGCCGCCCTCGTCGTCCTCGTCCTCCTCGCCGAGGATGATCGTCGTGAAGCCGTCCTCGCCCTGGTCGGCGTCCTGGCCCACGAACCGGGCGCGCCTGGTCCCGGGGCGTGCGTCATTGGGAATCCGGACGGCGTACGTGCGAGTGAGCCGGCCGCCGCGCACGAGTTGGAGCGACACGCGGGCGCGCACCTGCTGTCCTCGCCGGGCGCGGGCCGGGAGCCGAACGCTGCGGATGAACGCCTGGTCGGCGCCGCGGTGGACCCGCACCAGCACGTTCACGCCGGTGACGCGCGGCGGCTTTCCGGTGTAGGCGTCGATCGTCGCGAGCGCCCCGCCAAGGTCGTTGACGATGCCGGACAGGACCGCGTTGGACGTGCCGCCGTCATCGCCCTGCCCGGCGGCGGTCGAGACGTAGCGGTTGCAGAACCGCAGCGGCTTCTCGATCTCCTGCACCGTGATCCGCGCGCACATGGTGCCGGTGAGGCGCGCGGGCGTGCTGCCGAGCACCTCGCCGGCGGCCTGCGCGACCGCCACCGGGGCCACGAACGAGGTCCACGAACCGCCGCTCGGCAAGTCCACGGCGGCCTCGTCGGCCGCGGCGGTACGGATGGTCCTCATCGCCTTGCTGTCGGTGTCCTGGGCGATCACCTGGACCGGCACCGTGTGCGGGAACACGCCGGTGCGGCCCGCGACGGCGCTGAAGCCGTCGGACGTGACGATGCCGAGATCATGCCCGGAGGCCGCGAGCTTGTACGTCGCGCCGATCGGGCCGAGCTGGTTCGGGTTGTTGACGATCCGGAAGACGTAGGCGTCCTGGAGCAACAGCGCGCGCCGGCCCGCGGCTTCGAGCGAGTGCCCGAACACCCACACCCGGTCGCCGTCCACGTACGCGACCGTCCCGACCGCGCTGGTACGGATGTCGCCATTCGAGTACCCGGCCGCGACCGCTGACCCTGGGCGGAGCGTCTGCGCCGGGAACGAGCCGAGCGGCCCGGGCGGCACGGCCAGCACGGGACGGCCGGCCTTCGCGCTGGCCGCCGCCAGGGATTGCGCGACCGGGCCGGAGACGCCGCTGACGGTGAGCGGCGCGGCCAGCGGCTTCGCGTTCGCCATCGCGGCCCGCATCCGCGCCGAGGGGCGCTTGCGCTCGAACGCCGCGCGCCGGCTTGCGGTCGCGCGGCTCGCGCCCGGCGTCGTCGGCGTCGCGACCGATGGGCGGCCCGGCACGTCGACCGGCGTACCGATGATGGCCTCGATCGGCGTCGCGAGCGCGACCTTGCCGCCGTACTCGTTGATCGACTCCGCGATCGCACCGATCACGCGCTGGGTTCCGGCCGCGTCCGGGCAGTAGATCGGCGAGCCCGAGAACCCGGGGCCGAGCCCGGTCGCGTCGACCGCCGGCCCAGACACCTCGAACAGGATCCGTCCGCCGCCGCTCGTCGCCTCCCCGGCGGCGACGTCGAGCACCCGCACGTTGAACGAGCTGATCTCCGTGCCCTGGATCACCGAGTAGCCGGTGCACTGCATCCCGGCACTGACCTGCCACAGCGGCATGATCGGATCTCCCGCGTGAGCCGGGGCAGCGGGCACGAGCAGGGCCGCGACCGCGGCGGCGAGCGGGAGGACGCGCATGAGTCGCGCAGCGTAGAACCAATCGAGACGTGCTGGCCAAACTCTTCTCGGTGCCACGGCGCTACGAGGCGCGTTCACGCTCGCCGGGTACACCATCCCCGTGCCCGATCACGTGCCGGACCACGAGAGCGCTGTTCGACGCCTGATGGCGGACGCATCGGGCGGCTCGTACCTCGCGTACGCGACGTACGACGAAGCGCGTCAGGACCCGGACTCGGCGCTGATCATGGAGGGCGACTACGGCGGCCAGATCTACCTGGCGTGCCCACTCTCCACCGTTGCCGCGAGCGAAGGCGCGCTTCACGCGCTGCTCCGAGACCTCGACGAGATCGCCTGGGACGACCCGGAAGGAGCGGCGATCCGCTACGAGCGGGCACCGGTCGGGACGGGCATCGCCGGAGGGATGGGCGGAGGCGCCGTGACGGACGCGATCTGGGTCCACGAGGACTTCGTCGCTCTCCGCCTCGACGACGCGATCCGCCACGTGATCCGTGGCCACCGCGACCGGCTGCGCTAACCATCGCGCTCATACGCGCGCACCCACTTGCGCACCGCGTTGTCACTCACGCCGTACTTGCGCCCGACCGCGCTCCACCCGGCCGCCGCCACCTCGGCGAGCAACCGCTCGTACGGGGGCCGCTCCACCCGCCGCTGCGCCAGCGCACGTTGAGGCCGGTGCGCGTTGACGTTGCAGCGGCGCGAGCAGAACCGCTGCTGAGGCGTTCGTGGGCTGAACGTGCCGGCGCAGTGCGTGCACGCGCGATCGGCATAGCGCCGGTTCTGGCGACCGCAGTGCGTGTCGAGCGTCGCGGCGCAATTCGGACAGACGATCCGCAGGTTCTCGATCCGGTTGTCGTCACCCACTCCGTTGATGTGATCGAGGATCAACGCCATGCGGCGACCGCGCCACTGCTCGCCGAGGCCGCACATCTCGCAACGCCGCAGCTTGCGTCCTTCGTCATAGAGCCGTTGCTTGAGGTGGCCGCGGCTGAACGTCGAGTGCTCGACGAGGATGGCCTCGAGCGGAGTGCGCTCTCGCCTGGGCAGGCGCGAGCGGTAGTCGAAGTGCTCGGTGGAGATGTCCCACTTGTCGAGCCATCGTCGGAGTTGCCGGTGGTTTCCGCCCGCTGTCCGCAACCCGAAATGCCGGAGGACCTCGCTGAGCGACGCCGAGCGCGCGACCACCTCGCGGAGTTCCTGCTCGTCGTAGCCGGGCACGAACATATGTTCTCATGCGCGGCGGACAGAAATCCGAGCTGGGGAGCCAGGATTCGAACCTGAACCGAGGGAGTCAAAGTCCCTAGTGCTGCCTTTACACCACTCCCCAAAGGCGGCTCGTAGGAGCCCGATACTACGATGCGAGCGGTGCCCGCGCCCACTGTCGTCATCATCGCCGCCGGCGAAGGAACGCGCATGCGTTCCAAGCTGCCGAAGGTCCTCCATCCGCTGTGCGGCCGCGCGCTGATCCTGTGGCCCGTGACCGCGGCGCTCGAGGCCGGCGCCGGCAAGGTCGTGGTCGTGGACAACCCGAAGCGGCGGCTCGAGGACCGGTTGCCCGAGGGCATCGAGATCGCGATCCAGGAGCAGCCGAAGGGCACCGGGGACGCAGTCGCCGCGGCCGGCACCCACATCGAGGCCGACGCCACGGTCGTGATCCTCTCCGGCGACGTCCCGCTGATCAGCGCGCAAGCCATCGGCGACCTCGTCAAAGCGCATGACGACAGCGAAGCCGCCGCGACGATGGCGACGATGGAACTCGACGACCCCGGCCAATACGGCCGGGTCGTCCGCGACAATCACGGCAACGTCGAAAAGGTCGTCGAGGCCAAGGCGGAGGGTGACGCGAGCCCCGAGCAGCTCGAGATCCGCGAGGTCAACACCGGGATCTACGCCTTCAACGGCGGCGCACTGCTCACCGCGCTCGACCAGATCGACAGCGACAACGCCCAGGGCGAGCTGTACCTGCCGGACGTGCTCCCGAGGCTGATCGAGTCCGGGAAGACGGTCCAGGCCCACGTCGTCACGGATCCGACGCTCACCCTGGGCATCAACGACCGCGTCGACCTGGCGAACGTGCGCCAACTCGCGCAGCGCCAGATCCACGACCGCCACGCCCGCAACGGGGTCACGATCGTCGACCCGGCGAGCACGCTGATCGACGCCGACGTGACGATCGGCCAGGACACGACGATCGAGCCCGGCACGACCCTGAAGGGCGCGACAACGATCGGTGCGGAGTGCGCGATCGGCCCGCACACCACGATCATCGACTCCAGCCTGGGCGATGGCGTCAACGTCCCGCACTCCTACCTCGTGCAGGCGGTGGTCGACGACTTCGCCACGATCGGACCCTTCGCCTACCTCAGACCTGACACGCACCTCCATCCCAAGGCCAAGGCCGGAGCGTTCGTGGAGATCAAGAACTCCAGCATCGGCGAGGGCACGAAGGTCCCGCACCTGAGCTATATCGGGGACGCCGACATCGGGCCGAACACGAACATCGGCGCCTCCAACATCACCGCCAACTACGACGGCCGCAAAAAGCACCGGACGACGATCGGCGCGAACGTCAGGACGAGCGTCGACACCGCGTTCGTCGCGCCCGTCACGATCGGGGATGGCGCCTACACCGGAGCGGGTAGCGTCATCACCGAGGACGTTCCGGAGAACGCGCTCGGCATCGCCCGCGCCCGCCAGAAAAACATCGCGGACTATGCGGAGCGGCGGAAGCCGTGACGACCGCCTCGCCTCGTACACTCCCCCACGTCGTGACTGCCTTGTCGCCTCGCACGTCATCGGCCACATCACTGCCGCTCAGCGGCTATGACAAGCGGCTGATGCTCTTCGCGGGCCGGTCCAATCCGGAGCTCGCCGCGAAGATCGCCAACAAGCTGGGGTTGGACCTCGGCGGGGTCACCCTCAAGACGTTCTCAAACGGCGAGGTCTACTGCCGCTACGAGGAGTCGATCCGCGGCGCGGACGTGTTCATCGTCCAGCCCACGTGCGGCAACCCCGCCACGAACCTCAGCGCCAACGACGCGCTGATGGAGCTGCTGATCATGATCGACGCGGCGGTCGGGGCCTCCGCGCATCGCGTGATCGCGGTCACGCCGTGGTTCGGCTACAGCCGTCAGGACAAGAAGTCCGCCCCGCGCGAGCCGATTTCATCCCGGCTGGTCGCTCATATGCTCGAGGCCGCGGGGGCCGATCGCGTGCTCACGATGGACCTCCACGCCGGCCAGGTGCAGGGCTTCTTCTCCAAGCCCGTGGACCACATGACCGCGATGTTCATCCTCACGCAGTACTTCAGGGACCAGCAGCTCGAGGACCTGGTGGTGGTCAGCCCGGACGCCGGCCGCGTGAAGCTGGCCAAGAAGTTCGCGGAGAAGGTCGGTGGCGAGCTGGCGATCCTCAACAAGGAGCGCCCCGCGCAGCAGGTGGCCGAGATCGCCTACGTGATCGGTGACGTGAAGGACAAGACCGCGGTGATCGTCGACGACATCATCGACACCGCGGGCACACTGAGAGCCGCGGCCGAGACGGTGAGGGACGAAGGCGCGAAGCGCGTCTTCGCCGCGGCGACCCACGCCGTGCTCTCCGGCAACGCGTTCGAGAACCTCGCCGCCAGCCCGTTCGAGCGGATCGTGACCACGGACACCATCCCGCTCCGGGTCGGCGCACCAGACAACATCACGGTGCTGTCGGTCGCCGACCTACTGACGGACTCGATCCGCCGCATCTTCACGGACGACAGCGTCGCCGAGGTCTTCGGCGGCGAGAATCAGCTCTTCTGATTCAACGCGCTCACCCGCGCCCGGCCCTCTGAGCGGGCCTCGAACAGCTGCCCGTCGAAGTCCTCTGCGTGGAACGGGACGCGCGCGACCAGCAGCGGCGCCTGCCCCGGCTTGACCGCCATCACGTTCATCGCGTCGCCGTCGGACTCCTCGCGCAGCGCCCACGGCGACCGTGTCGCCCGCCGCGCGGCGACGAGCGACACGATCAGCACGACGATCAGGACGAGGATCACCGCGAGCACCGCCAGGACGAAGGCTGCCCTCATCGCACCACTGACGTGAAGTCCCCGCCGAGCGCGGTCAGGTTCGGCGGAAGCGCCTTGATGGCGTCGATCCGCTGGCACGCCGGGCAGTCGTTGTAGCCGCGCTGGCGCTCACGGTTGGCGTCGGCGTCGGCCTTCGCCTGGGCGACACGGGCCTGTGCGCGCGAGACCTCGGCGAACGCGCTCTGCGCCTGGTCGATCGCCTGCTGCACGCCCGGCAGCTCGACCGGCCCGAGCGAGAACCGAATGTTGCGGAAGTAGGGCTGCCCGAGCTTGGACTTGATCTCCTCGTCGAGGTTCTGGTTGATCCGGTCCTGGATCAGCGTCACGTTGCTCTTGTTGTCGGTCCCCACGACCTCGTCGGCGTCGGTCGCGGACGCGCCGCCGCGCTGCACCAGCGCGCACGAGGACACGAGCTGCTTGCAGTCGAACTCCGCGATCACCTCGCGGATGTTGGAGTCGATGATCGGCTGCAGGATCGCGTTGAGGAAGATCTCCCAGCCGCCCTCCTCCCAGGGCCGCGCCGACCCCTCGGCACCGGTGAATCCGCGCGTCCCGAACGCGGTGTCGAACGCGCGCAGCAGCTTCTCGCCCTCGGGCGTCCCGTCGAACGCGGTGTTGATGTAGAAGGTGCCGGTCAGGCGCACGCGCACGCCGTCCTTCGTCGGGACCTCGACCGGCTTGGCGTCCGCGTCCGGCGTGTCGTCGAACTTGTACAGGCGTTGCTGGTCGGAGGCGGGATACGGGTGTGCCTGCGAGCCGAAGCCGATCCACGTGTTGCCGGCGCCGTTCGGAACGACCTGACGAATCTGCTTGTCGTCGAACGGCCCGCCGTTGCGGATGATCATCACTTCGCCGCCCTCGGGCGTGGCCATACACCCGGTGGCGCTGAAGGTGAGCACGACCAGCGCGATGGCCGCGACGGCGATGATCACTATGTTCCTGGCAGTCTTCACGCCGCCTGAGTACCCAAAAATGAGCGCCGCCCGACTCCAAACTCTGCTCGGCCTCTCCGACGAAGAACTCCTGACGATCCTGGACAGCGATCCGCTGGCCGTGATCACCGGTGAGGAGGACGCCCGGCCGGAGATCCGGATCCTCCTGCAACTGCTCGGCGACAACCCGCCGCCGCGCGCGTGGTTACGCGCCGGACCGATCGACCTGCTGCTCAAACGCGACTTCGGGGCCTTCGAGGATGCGCTTTCCGACTACCGGGAGCGCGGATTCGTCATTCGTTCTCGGGGTCCGGACGCCTCTCGCCCGGCCAAATCCCCGTGAGGTAGTGCCAGCCGATCGCGCCGTAGCGGTCGACCACCACACGCACCACCTTGAAGATCACGCCCTGCAGCGCCGCCGCGCCGAGGATCTTCACCCACGGCGCGGACTCCGTCGTCCCCTTGGGCGGGTCCTCGTCGTCGATCTTGGTCCAGGCGACGTTGAACAGCCGCTTGCCGATGAGGCCGGCGATGATGCCCAGGACGAGGCCGATCGGCTTGTAGATCAGTCCTCTCATCGGGCGCGACGATACCCGTTCGGACCTCCTGGCCAATCGACGGTGGTCTATTCCGACCGCCAGGCGGTAATGATGCGTATCAACACAACCGACAATTGTCTCTAGGAAGCACGCTATGGACGGAGACCACGCAGACGACCTCCTCAGGAGGGCCTTGATCGACGCGGAAGCAGCCGCATCGGTCGCCCTGCGCGTCACGCCGCTGGTGCTGTCGGAGGCGCTTACCGTGGTCTTCCACGGCCGCAAGGACCTCGGGACGATCCAGACCTACGTGGCGCACGGCGGCCGCGGTGCCGGCGAGGCGGTCGGCAAGAACGAGCTGATGCGCGTGCCGTGCGATCTCGACCTGGCCGAGGCGGAGGATCGCGAGGAGGCCGAGCGGCTGTTCCAGGAGCAGGCCGCGGCGATGCGCGACGCGCTGGTCGGCGCCGACACCGTGCTCGACATCTGGCGCGAACCGCTCGAGGACCTGGCGCACGATCGGATCCGCGTCGACCGCCGCATCAACCTCAACGTGCGCCTGCCGGCCCACCGCCTGCTGCCGACGGCGCTCGTCGCGCCCGAGAAGCAGATCGTGGTGACCGCCGTGTGCAGCGCTCGGCCGCTGGCCGAGGGCCGCCCGCCGATGGGGATCGCCTGCGCCCAGCAGGACGTCGTGCGCGTGTATTCGCTGCCCGACGACCCGGAGCGGTGCCTGAACGACTTCCTCGAGATCGCCGCCGAGCACGCGCGCTCGATGGCCGAGCAGATCGGGCGCCAGGAGGCGTCGGTGCAGCGGTTCCTCGAGCTCTCGGGCGAGGACTTTCCGCAGACCGGCTAGCTTCTTCCGCCTTGCGGCGGACCCGGATCCTGATCGTCGCCGGCTTCGGCGTCTTCGTGTTCATCGGCATCTCGGCGATGCTGGCGCGCGCCCTGAGCGCGACCGGCACCGAGCGCTCGCGGGTGGTCGAAGTCGTGCGCGCCGAAGCGAAGGGGGATGCGCAACGCGTGCTGGGAATGACGCCCGCCTGCGCACAGGAACCCGCGTGCGTGGCCGCCACGCGCGCCTTTGTCGCCGAGCTCAAGCGGCCTGGCGACATCCAGATCCTCCAGTACCGCCCGTCGGCGCAGATGCCGGTCACGAACGGGGTCGGAACCGGCCGCGTGGCGTGGCGCGCCGGCGAGGCCGGGCCTGTCGTCCAGTGCGTCCGGGTACGCCGCGAAGGCCCGCTGTCCGGCGCCGGTGTCGAGCTGCTCGCCGTCTCCGCTCCGATCGGCAACGAGGCGGGCTGTCCCGAATGACCGCATCACTCCGTCGGGCCCTGTGTTGAGAATGCCCGTGATGCGGCGCCTTCCTCTGCTCGTGCTCGCGCTCGTGCTCGCCTTCCCGGCGGCCGCGAGCGCCGAGAAGCCCTCGGCCAAGACGCTCTACAAGGACGGTCCTCAGGGCCGGTACCTGCTCGACGGCGAGTGGCTCTTCCGCCTCGACAACGAAGATCAGGGGATCGCGCAGCGGTTCATGCGCGCCACGTCGACGGCGGGCTGGACGAAGACCACGGTCCCGAACGTGTGGAACCTCGGTGACGCCTCGAACGAGTCGATGACCGGCGGGATCGGCTGGTATCGCAAGGACTTCGAGCTGCCCGACGCCGACTCAGCGCTGGCCTGGGCGCTGCGCTTCGAGTCGGTCAACTACCGGACGCGGGTGTGGATAAACGGCCGCCCGATCGGCGAGAACACCGGCGCCTACATACCGTTCGAGGTGGCCGCGAGTGGCGTCAAGCGCCGCGGGACGAACCGGCTCGTGGTGCGCGTCGACTCGCGCCGTCTCGATCGCGACTTCCCGCCCGCCCGCCTGGCCGACGACAGCGTGCCCACCGGCGGCTGGTGGAACTATTCGGGCATCCAGCGCGAGGTCTACCTGCGCAAGATCGAGAGCGTCGACTTCCAGCGCGTGTCGGTCCGCCCCGACCTCCCGTGCGCGACGTGCGCCGCGAGCGTGCGCGTCCAGATCAACCTGCGCAACGTCACGCGCCGGGGGCAGCGCGTCACGGTCACGGGCAAGTTCGGCGACCGGACGCTTAACCTGGGCACGAAGGTCCTCGGCCCGAGCGGGGTCACGTCGTTCACGGACTCGGTCCGGGTCGAGCGCCCGCGGCTGTGGTCGCCGCAGACCCCGAACCTCTACGACGTCTCCTTCACCGTGCGCGAGGACGGGCGCAAGGTCGCCGGCTACGAGCTGCAGAGCGGGATCCGCTCGGTCAAGGTCTCCAACGGACGGCTCTTTCTCAACGGCCAGGCGCTCAATCTGCGCGGCGTCGGGGTGCACGAGGAGGGCAAGGGCCAGGGCTTCGCGATCGACAATGCCCGCCGCGATCAGATGGTCAAGGACGCGAAGGAGCTCGGTGCGACGGTCCTGCGCTCGCACTACCCGCTGCATCCGTACACGCACGAGCTGGCCGACCGGCTCGGCCTGCTGATCTGGTCGGAGATCCCGGTCTACCGCGTCCGCGACGAGGTGTTCCGGGAGCCGTCGGTGCGGCGGCTGGCGGTCAACGAGCTGAGCCGGAACATCGTCGCCAACGAGAATCACCCGTCGGTGATGGTGTGGTCGATCGGCAATGAGCTGGCCACGCGGCCCGGGCCGGTGCAGACGGCGTACATCGCCTCCGCGTCCCGGATGGCCAAGCAGATGGACCCGTCTCGGCCCGTCGCGTACGCGGTTGCCGCCTACCCGAGCTCACTCTGCCAGGCCGAGCCGTACGCGCCGATCGACGTGCTCGGGGTCAACGACTACTTCGGCTGGTACCCGGGGCCGAGCGGCCAGATCTTCGACCGCACGAAGCTCTCCGGCTATCTCGACGCGGCTCGCGCCTGCTACCCGAACCAGGCCCTGATGGTCACCGAGTTCGGCGCCGAGGCCAACCGCGATGGCCCCGCCGAGGAAAAGGGCACCTGGGGCTTCCAGCAGGAGTGGGTCAACTACCACCTGAACGTGTTCGCCACCAAGCCGTGGCTGAGCGGGGCGCTCTATTGGACGCTGAGCGAGTTCTGGGTGCGGCCAGGCTGGGAGGGCGGCAACCCGCGTCCCACCTCGCCACTGCACCAGAAGGGCCTGATCACCTACGACGGCGTGCACAAGCCGGCGTTCGCCGACGTGCAGCGCTGGTACACGCAGACCCAGCAGATCGCGACGGCGTCGCGCTAACGCGCGATGCGGCGGCGCGCGGGGCGGGCCGGCTCGACCGGCTTGCGCGTGCGCACGCGACGGCGGCCGGGGTCGGCCAGCTTGTCGTGCCCGGACCGCAGGCGCTTGTCCGACTGGACCGCGAACGGGAGCGGGATCCCGCCCGAGGGAGAGGTCTTCGGCTTGTCCGAGATCCGGTCGTTGCCGCCGCCTCCGGAGTCGTCTTCGTCATCGGGGGACCATGTGGACGCGCCGTCGGAACGCAGGAACATCAGGAAGAGGCCGCCACCGAGAATCAGGGCCACGAGATGGAGAACTCCGAAGATCACAAGCAACTCCGCGTCGGAGGACATTGCTCAATGATTACCCCCCAGGGCGAGTCGCCAGACAGCATTTCGCTACCATCGTCGGCCGCTCGTCGCGTCGACGCTCACCTTCTCTGCCCGCGGCGACTTTAGATCTCAATGGCCGACTCCACGAAGCTCTCTCTGACCGCCCGCGCGCCCGAGGGTTCGCGCACCGCCCGCCGCCTGCGCCGCGCGGGTGAGGTTCCCGGCGTCGTCTACGGCGGCGACGTCGAGCCGTCGCACTTCTCCGTCGACGCTCGCATTCTGCGCAACACGCTCGCCCACTCGGGCGCGATCCTCGACGTCAGCATCGACGGTGGGAGCCCCTCGCCGGTGCTCGTCAAGGACCTCCAGCGCCACCCGGTGCGGGGCGAAATCGTCCACGTGGACCTGCTCCGCGTGAACATGAACGAGACGATCCACACGACGGTCGTGCTCGAGTTGACCGGCGGCGATCATGCGCCCGGCGTCACCGAGGGCGGCGTGCTGTCCCAGGAGACGCGCGAGCTCAACATCGAGGCGCTGCCGGGTGACATCCCGGACTCGATCGTCCACGACGTCTCCGCCATGCAGATCAACGACACGCTCACGCTGTCGGCGGTCACCGTGCCGGACGGGATCACCCTGCTCGACGACCTCGAGGAGACCGTCATCGCGACGATCACGCCGCCGACGCTCGAGCCGGTCGAAGAGGAGATCGAGACCGAGACCGAGCTCGTGGGCGAGGAGGGCGCCGAGGGCGAGGCCGAGGGCGATGCCGCCGAGGAGTCCGCCGAGTCTGGCGAGTCCTCGGGCGAAGAGTCCTGAAGTTCTTCTCCTCCACACCGGTTGACTGGCTGATCGTCGGGCTCGGGAACCCCGGGCCCGGCTACGCGGAGTCGCCGCACAACGTCGGCTTCAAGGTTGCGGAGGAGTTGGCGCGGCGGTGGGACCTGCCGAAGCCGAAGAAGAAGTTCGCCGGTGAGCTCAGCGAGGGCCGAACCGGCCCGGGCGGGCCACGCATCGCCCTGCTCAAGCCGCAGACCTACATGAACGAGGCCGGCCGCTCCGCGGGCCCGGCGCGGGGGTCGTTCAAGCTCGAGCTCGACCACGTACTCGTCTTGCACGACGAGATCGACCTGCCGTTCGGGGAGATCCGGACGCGGGTCGGCGGCGGGCTGGCCGGCCACAACGGGCTGAAGTCGCTCAAGCGCGAGCTCGGCTCGCCGGACTTTCACCGGGTGCGGATCGGCGTCGGACGGCCCGACTCCACGGATCCGGACATCGTCGCCGCGTACGTGCTGGGCAAGTGGCAGCAGCCGAAGACCGAGGTCGCCGAGTTGATCAGCCGGGCGGCCGACGAGGCCGAACGGATCATCACGTGAAGTTCCGCGAGGGCGCCACGACCGTCGAGGTGACCGCGCTCACTGACGACATCTTCCGGGTCGGCGTCTTCCCGGAAGGGATGCCGGTCGAGTACCGCTCGGAGGCGGTCGTGTTCGACCGCGAGCCGTCCGGGGACCTCTCACGCGTTCGGGTCGCGGACGGCCGGATCGCCTTCGAGGCCTATGGCCGCGTGTTCGCGGCCGATGACGCCGGCGTGGAGCGCTTCAGCAAGGCCCGCGCGGAAGGCGAGCGCTACTTCGGCTGCGGCGAGCGGACGGCGGGGCTGGAGAAGACGGGCTCGCACCAGGTGTTCTGGAACGTCGATCCGCCCGAGGGCCACACCGCGTCCTTCAACAACCTCTACACGTCGATCCCGTTCGTGCTCTCGCTCGTCGACGGCCGCGCGCACGGGCTGTTCCTGGACTATCCGGGGCGCGTCGAGTTCGACCTGGCGAAGGCCGATCCCGATCGCTTCACCGCGGTGGCCTCCGACGCGTTCGTCTACTACGTCTTCGCCGGCCCGACGCCGCGCGACGTGCTTGCCCAGTACACCGAGCTGACCGGCCGGATCTCGCTGCCGCCGCTTTGGGCGCTCGGCAACCAGCAGTCCAAATGGGGCTATGAGGACGCCGAGGAGGTGCGGGCGATCGCGCGCGGCTACCGCGAGCGCGGCATCCCGTGCGACGTGGTCTACCTCGACATCGATCACATGGACGGCTATCGGGTGTTCACGTTCGACGCCCAGCGCTTCCCCGACCCCGCGAGGTTCGTGGCCGAGCTGGAGGCCGAGGGGTTCAAGGTCGTCTGCATCACCGACCCCGGCGTGAAGGTCGACGAGGACTACGGCGTCTACGTGTCCGGCCGCGAGCGTGACCTCTACTGCAAGACCAAGCGCGGTACCGAGTACCGCAACGTCGTGTGGCCCGGCCTGTGCGCATTCCCGGACTTCACGAACCCGGAGGCGCGCGAGTGGTGGGGCGACCAGCAGGCGCCGCTCGTCGAGGCCGGAGTGGCCGGCGTGTGGTGCGACATGGACGAGCCCGCGCTGTTCGTGCCCGACCAGTCGACGATGCCCGGCGACGTCGTCCATCCGGGTGGCGGCGAGCCGCGCTACCACCAGGACGTCCACAACCTGTACGGCTCGCTGATGGCGCGGGCGGCGCGCACGGGCCTGGAACGGCTGCGGCCCGACAAGCGGCCGTTCGTGATCACGCGCGCCGGCTACGCCGGGCTGCAGCGCGACGCGCTCCAGTGGACGGGCGACAACTCGTCCTGGTGGGAGCACCTGTGGATGAGCATGCCGCAGCTGCAGAACCTCGGTCTGTCGGGCGTGAGCTTCTGCGGCGTCGATGTGGGCGGCTTCTTCGGCGACTCCAACGGCGAGCTGCTGGCACGCTGGACCGAGTTCGGGATCTTCCAGCCGTTCTGCCGCAACCACTCCTGCAAGGGCACCGTGCCGCAGGAGCCGTGGGCGTTCGGCGAGCCGTGGGAGACGATCTGTCGCGACATGCTGTCACTGAGGATGCGGTTGCTGCCGTACCTGTACGGGCTGTTCGACGAGGCGGCGCGCACGGGCGCTCCGATCCTGCGGCCGCTGCTGTTCGAGTACCCGGACGATCCGGTCGACGTACAGCGCCGACGACGAGTTCCTGGTCGGCGACGCGCTGCTCGTGGCGCCGATCACGCGGCCGGGGATCGAGCACCGCCACGTCTACCTGCCAACCGGGACGTGGGCGCAGTGGTGGACGGGCGAGCGGATCGAGGGCCCGGCGCATGTCCTCGCCCACGCACCGCTCGGCAAGCCGGCGATCTATGCGCGGGCGAACGCCGCGATCCCGCTGTGGCCCGCTCTTCAGCACACGCGGGAGCTCCCGGACGAAGTAACGCTGCGGGTCTTCCCCGGCGAGGGATCGGTGACCCGGTCGCTGTACGAAGACGCCGGCGACGGCTACGGGCCGTACGCCCGCCGCACCGTCACGTGCGACGGGAGCACGCTCTCGCTCGGGCCTTGCGAGGGGGCCTACGTGCCGGCCCGCCTGCTCGTCGAGGTCGTGGGCCGCGGCGTGGTCGAGGTGCCGGAGGGCGCCTCAGAAATCACGCTGCCCTGACAATTGGGTCACAAGCTGTGAGCATGTCGCTAAGAGCAGAGAGATGGACGTGCGAACCGACGACGACCTGCTCGCCTCCACGCGGGCCGAGCCAGAGGCGTTCGCGGTCTTCTACCGCCGCCATGTCGGCCCGCTGCTGGCGTACTTCGCGCGCCGCACCCGCGACGCGGAACTCGCCGCCGATCTGACCGCGGAGACGTTCGCCGCCGCACTCGCAGGTGCGCATCGCCACCGCCCGGACCGCGGGCCGGGGGCGGCGTGGCTGTACGGCATCGCTCGCCGCCAGCTCTCGCACGCGACCCACAAGGGCGCGGTCGAGGATCGCGCCCGCCGCCGGCTCGGCATGGGCCCGATCACGCTCACCGACGAAGGGCTCGAGCGCGTCGAGGCGCTCGCCGTCGCCGGCGCGAGCGCGGCGATCCTCCACGACGGCCTCGCCGCGCTCCCTGCCGACCAGCGCGAGGCGGTGCTCGCTCGCGTGCTCGACGAGGACGAGTACGCCGACATCGCGACCCGCGCCGAGACGTCGGAGTCGGTCATCCGCAAGCGCGTCTCGCGCGGCCTGACCGGGCTGCGCCAACGACTCGAAGGGACCCGAGCATGAGTGACTTCGTGCGTGACCTCGAGGCCGAGTTGCTCGCGGCGGCACGCCGTCGCACGGCTCGTGCCCGCCGCTGGAGCCGCCGCCGGCCGCCCGCGCTGCTCACCGCGGTGGCCGTCGCGGCGGCGCTGATCGCCGTCGCGCTCATGCCGCGCGCCGGCGATTCGTCCGATTCCGTCGCGCCGGCGCAGGCGCAGGCGCGGACCTGCACCTTCTTCCCCGACGCCAGCCTGCTGCTGCGCGACGCCCCCTGTACCTCCAACCCGTTTGGACAATGATGATCAGAGCCGCCCTCACCCTCCTCGCCGTCGCCGGCGCCGGGGCCACTTTTGCCGCTTGTGGCGGCGTCCCCGGCAACGCCGTGGCGACCGTTGATGGCGAGGCCGTCGAGAAGGAGGACTTCAGTCACTGGATGGACGTGACGGCGAAGTCGGCTGGGGCGCAGCAGGGGGGCACGGCGGTGGCGCCGGATCCCGAGGACGACTACGCGAAGTGCGTGGCGGCCAAGCGCAAGGCGACTCCGGCTCCGGCCAAGGGTCAGCCGAAGGTCACCGACGAGCAGCTCAAGACGCAGTGCAAGAAGGAGTACGAGCAGCTGCGCAACCAGGTGATGCAGCAGCTGATCAGCGTCCAGTGGATCCAGGGCGAGGCCGACCTGATGGGGATCAAGGTCACCGACGCCGAGGCCAAGAAGTCCTTCGAGGAGCAGAAGAAGCAGAGCTTTCCCAAGGACGCCGACTACCAGAAGTACCTCAAGGACTCCGGGCTGACCCAGGAGGACATCCTCGCGCGCCTCAAGCTCGAGCTGCTGACGAACAAGATCCGCGACAAGGTCGTCAAGGGCAAAGGCCAGGTGTCTGAGAAGGCGGTCGCGGACTTCTACGAGAAGAACAAGGCGCGGTTCGCCCAACCGGAGAACCGCGATCTGCGGGTGGTGCTGACCAAGACCAAGGCCGACGCCGACAAGGCGCGCGCCGCGCTCGAGGACGGCGACTCGTGGAAGAGCGTGACCGCCAAGTATTCGATCGACGACACGTCGAAGGCGGCCGCCGGGAAACTTCCGGCGCAGGCCAAGGGCACGCTGGACAAGGAGCTCGACGACGCCGTCTTCTCGGCCGAGAAGGGCGAGCTCGTCGGCCCGGTCAAGACGCAGTTCGGCTACTACGTCTTCGAGGTCTCCGCGATCAACGAGGAGAGCCAGCAGACGCTCGCGGAAGCCAAGGAGACGATCAAGCAGACGCTGCAGTCCCAAGAGCAGCAGAAGGCGCTGGACACGTTCGTGAAGGACTTCACGAAGCGTTGGAGGGAAAAGACCGAGTGCTCCGAGGGCTACAAGACCACGGACTGCAAGAACGGCCCGAAGGCGACGCCGACCCCGGCGGCGACCCAGACGGGTTAGACCGTATGCGATAACGTACGCGCGTATGCCGCCCCGCGAGTGGAACGCCGCCTCCTACGACCGGATGTCGGACCCGCAGGTGGCGATGGCGCGCGACGTGATGGACCGGCTCGACCTGCGCGGCGACGAGCGCGTGCTCGACGGCGGCTGCGGCACCGGACGCGTCACCGAGTTGCTGCTCGAGCGCGTTCCGAACGGTTCCGTGGTGGCCGTCGACGGCAGCGAGGCGATGGTCGCGCAGGCGCGCGAGCGGCTCGGCGACCGCGCCGAGGTGTTCGCATCCGACCTGCTGGAACTCACGCTCAATCACCCGGTCGACGCTGCCCTCTCCACGGCCACGTTCCACTGGATCGCCGACCACGAGCGGTTGTTCGCGCGCCTGCATGCGGCGCTGAAGCCAGGCGGCCGTCTGGTGGCGCAGTGCGGGGGGTTCGGCAACGTCGCCAATGTGCAGGCCGCGATCGACGCTGTCGACCATCCGGGCCTCCGCGGATGGCCCGGCCCCTGGAACTTCGCGACGCCTCAAGACACACGGGCGCGCCTCGAGGCCGCCGGCTTCCGCGACGTCTGGACGTGGCTGCAGCCCTGGCCGGTCCAGCCCGACGACCCGCGCGAGTACTTCACGACCACGATCCTCGGGTCGCATCTGGACCGGCTGCCGGAGCCTGAGCGCGCACCGTTCGTGGACGCCGTCCTGGCGCGACTCGACGAGCCCGTCGTCGCCAACTACGTCCGGCTCAATCTGCTCGCAAGGCGCTGAGCACGGCATCGACACGCTCCTCGACGCTCCCGCGCACCTCGATCCACGGCTCCCGTACTCGCTCCCGGAAGCGCTGCGTCATCCAGCCGCGCAGGTGCTCGCCGTCGCGGTAGCCGTCCTGCTCGAACGGGATGTCGTCGCTGGTCAGCACCGACAGCGCGTACGAGCGCGACGCCGCGATCGCCTCTACGTCTCCAGTCGAGCGGCCCAAGTAGCGCTCCTGCCAGAGGCAGGTGGCGAGCGCGTCGGTGTCGCAGACCAGGATCGGGCCGGACCTGCGGGCTGCGAGGTCCTCGTCGCGCCGCTGGCGCCGGGCGATCGTCGCGAAGTCCGCGTCGGTCCAGGTCGTGGGGATGCCGCGGGCCTCGGAGACGGCGCGGCCCACCTCCGGGACCCACACCGTGCCAAGTCGCTCCGCCAGCGCGCGGGCGAGCGTCGTCGTGCCGGTCGACTCGGCGCCGGTGATCACGACCCGACGGGCGTAGTGGGCCCGCACCGCGGGCGTCAGCGACGGCCACCAGCGGGCGGGATCGGCACGGACGGCGGTGCCGCTGATCACACCGCTGCGCGGGTGCAGGACGTGCTCGACGCCCCAGCGCTCGGCCAGCAGGTCGCCGTACGCCTCTCCGGTGAACACGACGTCGGGCCGGGTGTCGAGCAGCCGCTCCATCAGCGCGATGTGGAGGTCGTGGACGTGCGGGTCGTCGAAATCGACCGGCAGCTCGTCCCAGCCGGCGACCACGCGCGCGGCGGGATGACGCTCGCGCATCCAGTCGCGCCGCAGCGCCAGCGGAATCTCCTCTCGTGCCGAACCGAGCACGAGCACGGTCAGCTGGTCGCAGTGCGAGAGCGCGAAATCGACCAGCTCGTGGTGCCCGGCGTGCGGCGGCAGGAACTTGCCGAGGACTACGGCTCGCCGAGCAGCTCGAACACCGTTTTGGTCAACATGACCATAATCGTAGCGGTCCTAGAGTGAGGTGTCTGCTTCGTTCGTTCCTCAACCACCTCGAGCACGATCCCGCTGCGGCCAAGCTGGCCGATGAGGGCGGGTCCGCGTTCGTCAGCCAGTCGCTGCGGCCGTTCATCGTCGCCGCCCTCGCCGATCAGGACGCGCGGCGGCCGGCCCTGGTCGTGGTCGGCGACGACCGCGCGGCGCGTGATCTCGCACTGGACCTGAAGGCCTGGCTCTCTCCGCGGCCGGTCCGCTACTACCCGAGCCGCGGCGTCGCCTACGAGTCGCATCTGACGCCGCCGCCGCACCTGGTCGGCCTGCGCGTCGCCGCGCTCGACGCGCTGACCGACACGCCGGAGGGCTCGGAGCAGCCGGTCGTGGTGATCAGCGCCACGGCGCTGTCGGAGAAGGTCCCCGACCCGGCGCTGCGCCCGCACGGCTTCATGCTGCGCGTCGGCGACCTGCTCGACCTCGACGAAACCGCGCAGCAGCTCGTGGCGGCCGGCTACGAGCGCATTGACCAGGTCGAGGAGCGCGGCCAGTTCGCGATCCGCGGCGGCCTGCTCGACGTCTACCCGGCGACCGAGGAACGCGCCGTCCGCGTCGACCTGTTCGACATCGAGATCGAGGCCCTGCGGTGGTTCTCGACGTTCACCCAGCGCAGCCTGGGGGAGACCGACTGCGTCGAGATCGCGCCGGCGGCGGAGCTCGCGCCGGAGCATCGCGAGCTGGCCGAGATCGCCGCGACCGACGAGGATCGGCCGGACATCGCCGATCTGCTGCCGGTCGACCAGTTCCGCGAGCTGCTGGAGCTGATCCCTGAGCGCACGCAGGTGATCGTCGCCGCCGAGGAGGACGTCGAGCCGGCGCTGCGCGACCACTGGGAGGACGTCTGCGCGGCGTTCCACGACGAGGACGCGCGCCACCTCTACGTCAGCCCGAAGCGCATCAACGAGGCGCTGGCCGCGAAGGCGAGCGCGCGGCTGTCGAGCATCTCCGCTGACCAGCCGATCGAGATCCGAGGCCAGTCGGCGGACTTCGCGGCGCGCAACCTGCACGAGGCCGAGACCGAGCTCGAGAAGCTCGTGCGCTCCGACTACACGACCGTCGTCACGTGGCCGCAGATCGGCGCCGCCGAGCGGGCCGCGTACAACCTGGCGCGGATCAGGGCCTCGCTCAACGGCGGCACGAAGGGCCTGATCTTCACCGAGGCGAACCTGCGCGACGGGTTCGTCGCCCCGGGGCTGAAGCTCGCCGCGTTCCCTGAGCACCGCCTCATCCACCGCAAGAAGGCCTCGACCCGGCCCACTCGCAAAGGCCGGGGCCTGCTGCGCTCCTTCACCGATCTCCGCACGGGCGACCACATCGTCCACGAGGACCACGGCATCGCGCGGTTCGCGGGCTTTGACACCAAGACCGTCGCCGGCGTCACCCGCGACTACCTGAACCTCGAGTTCCAGGGCGACGACAAGGTCTTCATGCCGGTCGATCAGCTGGCGAAGATCAGCCGCTACCTGGGTGCCGACGGCGGGGCGCCGACGCTCTCCAAGCTCGGCGGCACGCGGTGGGACAAGATCAAGGCGCGCGCCCGCCGCGCCGCCCAGGAGCTGGCCGGCGAGCTGCTCAACCTGTACGCCGAGCGCAAGCGCCGCCGCGGGCACGCGTTCCCGGAGTTCTCCGAGGAGCTGCGCGACCTCGAGGCGAGCTTCCCGTACCGCGAGACGCCCGACCAGCGCGATGCGATCGAGAACGTGATCGCCGACATGGAGACCGAACGGCCGATGGACCGCCTGATCTGCGGCGACGTCGGCTACGGCAAGACCGAGGTCGCGCTGCGCGCGGCGGTCAAGGCCGCCAGCGACGGCAAGCAGGTGATGATGCTGGTGCCGACGACGATCCTGGCCCAGCAGCACTACGGCACGTTCGCCGAGCGCCTGCGCGACCAGCCGTTCGAGATCGAGCACGTGTCGCGATTTCGCACCCCCGCCGATCAGCGCGACGCCGTCAAGCGCTTCACGGAGGGCAGGGTCGACATCCTGATCGGAACGCACCGGCTGCTCTCGCGCGACGTCCGCGCGAAGGACCTCGGGCTGCTGGTGGTCGACGAGGAGCAGCGCTTCGGCGTCAAGCAGAAGGAGCTGCTGCGCCAGCTCAAGCTGAAGGTCGACGTGATCTCGATGAGCGCGACGCCGATTCCGAGAACCCTGCAGATGTCGCTGGCGGGCCTGCGGGACATCTCCGTGATCGAGACGCCGCCGGAGGGCCGGCGGCCGGTCAAGACCTACGTCGGCGAGTACGACGAGCAGCTCGTCAAGCAGGCGCTCGAGCGCGAGATTGCGCGCGGCGGGCAGGCGTTCTTCCTGCA
Organism: uncultured Solirubrobacteraceae bacterium; assembly: GCA_963768375.1. GTDB lineage: Bacteria > Actinomycetota > Thermoleophilia > Solirubrobacterales > Solirubrobacteraceae > Solirubrobacter. The sequence goes on along the minus strand of CAVYHO010000008.1, from coordinate 1,385,186 downwards.
CAACCGGGTCGACGACATCGACGAGACCGCGGAGCGGCTGCGCTCGCTGTGCCCGAACATGCGCTTCACCGTCGCCCACGGGCAGATGGACGAGAAGCAGCTCGAGGAGCGGATGATGGCCTTCCTGCGCGGGGAAGCCGACGTGCTGGTCTCCACCAGCATCATCGAGTCCGGGATCGACATCCCGCAGGCCAACACGCTGATCGTGGACCGCGCGGACCTATTCGGCCTCAGCCAGCTCTACCAGATCCGCGGGCGGGTGGGCCGCTCGCGCGAACGGGCCTACGCGTACCTGCTGTATCCGAGCGCGGCGGCGCTCACGCCCGAGGCCGCCGACCGGCTCTCGGCTCTGAGCGACTACACGGAGCTCGGCGCCGGCTTCAAGGTCGCGATGCGCGATCTCGAGTTGCGCGGCGCCGGCAACCTGCTCGGCGACGAGCAGTCCGGCCATGTCGCGGCACTCGGGTTCGAGCTGTACATGCAGATGCTCGACGAGGCCGTGCGCGAGCTCGATCCCGACGAGGACGGTGCGGAGCCGCCCGAGCCGGTACGCCTCGACGTCAACGTCGACGCGTACGTGCCCGCGGACTACATCCCGTACGAGCAGGCGAAAGTCGACGTGCACCGGCGGATCGCGGGCGCGCGCGAGATCTCCGAGCTGAAGGAGCTGCGGGCCGAGCTCGAGGACCGCTTCGGCGAGCTGCCAGAGCCGCTGGAGAACCTGATCACGCTGCAGGAGGCGCGGATCAAGCTCGGTCGCGCGGGCGCGACCACGGTGTCGTTCAAGGGCGGCCGGCTGGCGGTCACGCCGATCGATCTCGACGCCGCGACCGCGCGCCGCCTGCGCGAGGTGCTGCCGGGAGCGAACTACGAAGCGGGCCGCTCTCAGCTGTCTCTCAGAGTGCCGGACGACCCGGCGCAGAGCTTCGCGACGGTGGTGCGCGCGGCGGACGCGCTGCTATCCGTCCAGCAAGCTGCCTAAAAGTCGAGTCAAGAGATCGGGCCTACCCGAAAAGCGCCGCTACGATCCCCAGCCGGGAGAAGGCAATTCTGCTTGCGCCGGGCGCTTCCGCCCCGGCCCCGTACGTCCAACGTCCCCTTCTCAGCGCTATTTAAATGATCAAGGCTGCTCGCATCGTACTTAGCCTCGCCGCCGTAGCCGGCGCCGGGGCCACATTTGCCGCTTGTGGCGGCGTCCCCGGCAATTCCGTGGCCACCGTCGACGGCGAAGCCATCGAGAAGAACGACTTCAGTCACTGGATGACGGTGGCGTCGAAGCAATCCGGCGCTCAGAACGCGGCTGTGCCGGATCCTGCAGACAACTACGCGAAGTGCGTGGCGGCCAAGCGCAAGGCGACTCCGGCTCCGGCCAAGGGCCAGCCGAAGGTCACCGACGAGCAGCTCAAGACTCAGTGCAAGACGGAGTACGAGCAGCTGCGCAACCAGGTCCTTCAGCTCCTGATCTCCTTCCAGTGGATTCAGGGCGAGGCCGACGCGATGGGGATCAAGGTCACCGACGCCGAGGTCAAGAAGGCCTTCGAGGAGCAGAAGAAGCAGAGCTTCCCGAAGGAGGAGGACTACAAGAAGTTCATCCAGCAGTCCGGCCAGAGCAACGAGGACATCATCCAGCGGGTCAAGCTCGACCTCCTGTCGAACAAGATCCGCGACAAGGTCGTCAAGGGCAAGGACAAGGTCTCCGACAAGGCGATCTCCGACTTCTACAACAAGAACAAGGCCCGCTTCGCCCAGCCGGAGAAGCGCGATCTGCGCGTCGTGCTGACCAAGACCAAGGCCAACGCCGACAAGGCCCACGCCGCGCTCGAGAGCGGTGACTCCTGGAAGGCCGTCACCAAGAAGTACTCGATCGACGACACCTCCAAGGCCGCCGGCGGCAAGCTTCCGGCGCAGGCCAAGGGCACGCTGGACAAGGAGCTCGACGACGCCGTCTTCTCGGCCAAGAAGGGCGAGCTCGTCGGCCCGGTCAAGACCCAGTACGGCTACTACGTCTTCACCGTCTCCGACGTGACCGAGGCCAGCCAGCAGACGCTCGCCGAGGCCAAGGAGACGATCAAGCAGACGCTCCAGTCCCAGGAGCAGCAGAAGGCGCTGGACACGTTCGTGAAGGACTTCACGAAGCGCTGGAAGGACAAGACCGAGTGCTCCGAGGACTACAAGACCACGGACTGCAAGAACGGCCCGAAGGCCACCCCGACCCCGACGGCCCCGGCCGGCGGCGCGGTTCCGCCTGACGGTCAGTAGACCGCGCAAGCGCAAGCAGCTTGAAAGCGCCGCCCCTCTCGGGCGGCGCTTTGGTTTAAGTAGCCTCTGAGCGATGGAATCGACCGGCGACGCCGTCGCGCGTCTGGACGAGCTGACCCGGAAGCTGCGGCGCGAGTGCCCCTGGGACCGCGAGCAGGACGAGCGCTCGATCGTCCCGCACACGGTCGGCGAGGCGTACGAGCTCGCCGCCGCCGCGCATGCCGACGACGACGCGAAGCTGCTCGACGAGCTCGGCGACGTGCTGTTCCAGGTCCACTTCCTGTCTCTGCTGCTCGAGGAGCGCGGGGCGGGCTCGATGGCGCAGGTCGCCGAGCACGTGCACGCGAAGCTCGTGCGCCGGCATCCGCACATCTTCGGCGACGTCGCGGTCGACGGCGCGGGCGAGGTGCTGCGCAACTGGGACCAGATCAAGAAGGGCGAGGAGGGCCGCGAGCCGGGGATCTTCGGCGACGTGCCGGAGAACCTCCCTGGGCCGCTCTACGCGCTCAAGACGCAGCGCCGGGCGGCGTCGACCGGCTTCGACTTCGATCACGTGCCCTACGAGGGCGTGCGCGGGGAACTGGACGAGCTCGAGGAGGCGGCCGACCGCGAGGCCCGGTTCCACGAGGTCGGCGACGTGCTGTTCGCCGCCATCAACGTCGCGCGCAAGCTGAAGGTCGATCCGGAGCTGGCGCTGCGGGCGTCCAGCGAGCGCTTCCAGGAGCGTGTCGAGGCGGCGGCGGAGCTCGCGGCCAACGACGGCGCGGAGTGGGACCAGCTGGAACCCGAGTCGCAAGTCGGCTACTACGCCCAGGCGCGTATCGTGCTCGGCCGATGAGCCAGATCGACACCGTTCACGCACGCCAAATCCTTGATTCCCGCGGCAACCCCACCGTCGAGGTGGAGGTCTCGCTGCGCTCCGGCGCCCACGGCCGCGCCGCCGTCCCGTCCGGCGCCTCGACCGGTGAGTTCGAGGCCACCGAGCTCCGCGACGGGGGCGAGGCCTACGGCGGCAAGGGCGTCACCAAGGCCGTCGCCAACGCCAACGGCGAGATCGCCGAGGCGATCGCCGGCCACGACGCCACCGACCAGCGCGGGCTCGATGCCAAGCTGATCGAGCTCGACGGCACCGACAACAAGTCGCGCCTGGGAGCGAACGCGATCCTCGGCGTCTCGCTCGCCACTGCACGGGCGGCCGCGGCCGAGGAGAACCTGCCGCTGTGGCGCTACCTCGGCGGCGAGGCCGCGCACGTGCTGCCGGTCCCGATGATGAACGTGGTCAACGGTGGCGCGCACGCCGACAACTCGGTCGACTTCCAGGAGTTCATGGTCGTGCCGGTCGGCGCGACGAGCTTCGCCGAGGGGCTGCGCACGGGCGCCGAGGTCTTCCACGCGCTCAAATCGACGCTGAAGAAGAAGGGCATGAGCACCGCGGTCGGCGACGAGGGCGGCTTCGCCCCCGACCTCGAGTCCAACGAGGCGGCGCTGCAGGCGCTGATCGAGGGGATCGAGGCGGCCGGCTATACGCCCGGCGACGATGTCGCGATCGCGCTCGATCCCGCCGTCAGCGAGATCTTCGACAACGGCGCCTACAACCTCGAGCACGAGAACCGCAGCCTCTCCGCGGCCGAGCTCGCCGACTACTGGGCCGACCTCGCCGATCGCTATCCGATCCTCTCGATCGAGGACGGCATGGACGAGGAGGACTGGGACGGCTGGAAGGCGCTCACCGACCGGATCGGCGAGAAGGTCCAGCTCGTCGGCGACGACCTGTTCGTCACCAACGTCCAGCGTCTCCAACGCGGGATCGACACCGGCGTCGGCAATTCGATCCTGATCAAGGTCAACCAGATCGGCACGCTGACCGAGACGCTGGCGGCGATCGACCTCGCCCGCGCGAACGGCTACACCGCGGTGATGAGCCACCGCTCGGGCGAGACCGAGGACACGACGATCGCCGACCTGGCCGTGGCCACCGGCTGCGGCCAGATCAAGACCGGCGCGCCGTCGCGGTCGGACCGCGTGGCGAAGTACAACCAGCTGCTGCGGATCGAGGAGGCGCTCGGCAACGACGCCGCGTACCCAGGGCGCAGCGTTTTTCGCAGCTGACGTTGCAGAGGAAGGGGCCCGGGCGCGTCGAACGAAGGCGTCAGGCATGGAAGGCCGCACTCGGATCCGCTGGGATCGTCTAGGCCGCTGGGCGCTGATCGGCGTCTTCGCGCTCGTCCTCTACCTCTACATCGGGCCAGCCGTAAGCTGGATCCAGACCTACCGCGAGGCCGCTCGCCAGCGCGAGGCCGTCGCCGTGTTGCGCGCCGAGAACCAGCGCCTGCGCGAGCGCAAGGCCGAGCTGCACGCCCCCGGCGCGCTCGAGCGCGAGGCGCGCCGGCTCGGGATGGTCAAGAAGGGCGAGCGGGCCTACATCGTCGAGGGCGTCAAGTAGCGATCGTCCGCGGGAGGCCGAACGCGGCGAACACGGCGGTGTCGATGAAGCCCGTGATCGCCGTGATCCGGTCCCCGTCCACGGTCAACACCATCAGCCCGTACGCGTGCGCGACCGGCGCGGCGGGATCGCGCAGGTAGCACCCGAACGCGGGCTGACCGTTGGCGCGCGTGGGCACCAGTCGGATCTGCTCGATCTGGCCACCCGCGGGGACGGTCCCGAGGAACCGCCCGATCGCCTCCGGCCCCTCGTACTCGAGCGGTTCGGGCGGCATCGTGAGTCGCGCGTCGGAACTCAGCAGCGCCACCACGCGGTCGACGTCGCCGCTCTCGAACGCGTCGACGAACGCATCGACCAACCCTGGCTCGGCCGGCACGGATTCGGGTTCCGGCGGGACCGCCGATCGCGCCCGATGCAGCGCGCTGGCCACGGCCGCCTCGGACAGACCGAGCATGTCGGCCACCTCGGCGCCGCGGAAGCCGAGCACGTCACGCAGGACCAGCACGGCGCGCTGGCGCGGCGGGAGTCGCTGGAGCGCGGTGATGTAGGCCAGGCCGATCGCCTCGCGCGCCTCGTAGCGCGCCTCCGGGTCCGGATAGGGCTCGAGCCATACCGGCTCGACACGCCGCGTCGGCTCGGGTGGAGGCGGTCCCGCGACCGCGGGACGTCGCCCGCGGTCGCGCACCGCGTTCAAGCACCGGTTGGTGGCGATCCGGTACAGCCAGGTCCTCATCGACGATCGCTCCTCGAAGCCGTCCAGGGCGCGCCACGCGGCCAGCAGCGTCTCCTGCACGAGGTCCTCGGCGTCCTGGACGGAGCCGACGATCCGGTAGCAGTGCAGATGCAGCTCGCGCCGGTGGGCCGCGGCCAGCTCCTCGAATGTCATGCCATCGCGCGCCGCAGCTCCTCGGCGTCGTAGATCAGCTCGCCGCGGACGATGACGCCGTCGGCGACTTCGAGCAGCTCCGCCGAGGTCATCCGCCCGACGCCTTCGATCGCCATGTCCCAGTCGATGATCGAGCAGACCGTGTTGCCGTCGACGAACTGCCGGCGGACGCTGAAGCTCGTCACCGCGCGGCCGGCCTCACGCGCCATCGCGCGGTAGCCCTCGGCGTCCGCGAAGCTCGCGACCGGGCCGGTGAAGGCGAAGTCGTCGGCCAGCGGCACGCCGCTCATGTCTCCCTGCTGGTTCTGCCACGCGTCGTAGTAGCGCGCGACGGTCTCGAGTGCGGTCATACGGGTTCAGACACCCTCGCGGTCGCGAATCGTTCGCTTTCTATCCTCGTTGCCCGTGCCGTACGAAACCGCACGGGAGCAGTGGGACGCGGGCATGCATCGGCTTGATGACGCGTATCCCGAACAGCAATTGACGCTCGAGCGAGTCACGCGCGAGATCCAGAACGAGCTGCGGCGACGGGTCGGCGGGCGCTTCACGCTCGACGAACTCACCGACCTCTACGACGAGGGGACCGGCTGGTGCACCGACCTCGCGGTCGAGGTGGCGCCGGATGAACCGTTCGCCTGGGATGCGCGCGTCGTCGCCGACGCGGCGTTCGGGCGCTACGCCCGCGCGGCCACCGATTACGCCGGAGGCCGCCGGATCAGCTAGCCCCGACCGCGTCCAGCAGTCGCCTCGCCTGCCGCTTGCCGCGGCCCCAGTCGACGACCGCGAGCGTCTGGGCGGTCGAGATCGTCAACCGCGTCTCCGTGGCCGAGACCGGCTGTAGGTGGACCCGGAGCTCAGAGCCCCACGAGAACGCGCTCATGCCCTTGTTGAACACGAGCCAGCCATTGCCGCGCGCCCACGGCGCCAGCGCCCAGCCCTGCTGCGCCGCCGCCTGCTGGATCGCGGTGCTCGCCGCGTGCTCCGGCTGCGCGAGCGTGGCCTGAACGTCCGCCATATCGGAATCCTCCCTCGTCAGGTCGGGCGCCGCAGGAAGCTGTGCGGGCGCCACACGGTCGTGAATCCAAGCCGCTCGTAGAGCGCCCGCGCCTGGCCCTGGTCGTCGGCCACGATCCACGCGACGTCACGCCCGCCGGCAGCCAGCGCCGTCTCGAGCAGCCGCGTGCCGACGCCCCCTCCGCGCGCCTTCGGCGTCACATACAGCGCGTCAATCTCGACCGCGTCGTCGCCCACCGCGAGCAGCGTGAAGCCGACCTCGGGGATCGCGAACGCGCGCATGCCGCGGCGCGCAAGGATCGGTTCGCGCTGCTCCGCAAAGCGCTTGACCGACTCGACGTCGTCGTACTGGCTCACCCATTCGATGTCGAGCGCGCGCGTCGCGGCGAGCGGCACCTCCTCGACGTCAGCGTGCGCGCGCCCCGGACCCTCGCGGCGCATCATCGCGTGGCGATCCGCTGTCCAGCCCTTCGCCGCGAAGTACGCCTGGGCGGCGGCGCCGGTCACCTCGTCCTCGACCTCGAGCTTGCGATGGCGACAGCCCGCGAGCAGCGTGTCCGCCGCGGCCTCGAGCTCTGAGGCGCTCAGCCCGGCGTCCTGGACCCGGACGGTGTTGACGTCCCAGAAGTCCGGCGACGACGGAGTGCGCAGGACGGTGCCGTGTTCCCACGGCTCGAGCGTGTCGCACGCCAGCGCGTCCTGCGCGTGGCGCCAGGCGACCGCCTCAGTCTTCGTTGTCGTCCTCGCCACCGGAGCGGCGGATCACGATCTGGTCTTCCTCGATCGTGATCTCGACCGGGCGGTGGCCCGCCCAGTGCTCGGCGTAGATCGGGTCGTCCTGCACGGCGGGATCGAGCCACAGCCCGTAGCCCTCCTCGCCATGGTCGAACGTGCCCTCCAGCGGGCCGTCCGGAGCGGTCCGGCGACGTGAGCGCCCGCCACGGCGCCGGGCGGCGCGCTTGGGCTTTTCGTCGTCGTCCTCGGCGGCTTCGGCCGCGGCGGCCGCTTTCGCCTCGTCCTCGGCCGCCTTGCGTGCGGCCTCCTCGGCCGCGAGGCGCTCCTCTTCGGCCTTGCGCGCGGCCTCCTCCTCGAGCTCCGCTGCAATTTGCGCGTCATCCTCGGCGCGCAGATCGACCTCCTCCAGCGAAGCGCCGTTCTCGTCGGCATCGGGCTCTAGGCCCTGCTCGCGCTTGAAGGCCTGGATCTGCTGCACCGTCACTTCGAGTTGGTGCGCGATCCACGCATCGGTGCGACCCTGTCGCACCCACCCGCGGATCTGGTTAAGCTGAGGACGCAGGGACCGGCGGCTCATAGGAGGGCCGGAGACTAGCGCAAAGGGTTCAACCTTCCAGGGGCTCTTCGGGTGCACGCCCCATACCGGACAACACCAACACCTAGTAGCCTCACCCGTGCTCGCCGCTGTCGCAGATGCGGGTCTGCCGAGCGGATCGAGTTCGAAATCGCCAGGGAGGCGGCGTCATGCTGGTACTGACACGCAAGTCCAACCAGTCGATCATGATCGGCGACGATATTGAGGTCTCCGTCCTGTCGATCATGGGCGAGAAGGTCCGCATCGGCATCCAGGCTCCGCGGGACATTCCGGTCTTCCGCAAGGAGGTCTACCTGGAGATCCAGCAGGAGAACGTGGCGGCGGGCGCGAGCGCCCGTGCCGAGGTCGATGACGCGCTCAAGCGTCTGAGCACCAACAACCAGCGTTAACGGGCTTTCGTTAACCCAAGACGTAGTACAGCGTCGTGAACATCGCGTAGGTCACGACGGCCGCGGTTCCGAGCAGCACGAGCACGAGCAGGAAGAACCGCATCGAGCCATGCCGATGGGTGCGGTTCTGATGGCGTTCGATCTGCCGCCGCTCGGCCCGCTTGCGCAGACGCTCACGCCGGACGCGGTCCTCTTCGATCTCCTCGAAGAACTGGTCCTCGATCTCGGCGATGCTCTGGCGCATGCGCATGGGGAGCAGAATCTAACAGCGAGGCTCCATAAGCCCTCGCGTGCCACCATCCAAGGCATGTCCAGCCTGCAGGCGCCGGCAGGGCTCCAGCCCTCGGCCTCCTACTCGTTCACCATGCGCATCGAGCTGCGCCAGCTCCCGGGCGCGTTCGCCCAGGTGGCGGGCGCGATCGGCAACGAGGGAGCGATCCTCGGCGCCATCGACCTCGTCCGGGTCGACAAGGGCGGCGTCATCCGTGACGTGACCGTCGCCTGCTTCGACGCCGCGCACGGCGAGCGCGTGGTCAACGCGGTGCGGGCGCTGGAGGGCGTGAAGGTCTCGAGCGTCTCGGACCGCACGTTCCTGATGCACAAGGGCGGCAAGATCGAGGTCACGCCGAAGATCGCGATCAAGACCCGCGACGACCTCTCGATGGCCTACACGCCCGGCGTCGCGCGCGTCTGCTCGGCGATCCACGAGGACGAGGAAGCGGCGTGGACGCTGACGATCAAGGGCAACACGGTCGCGGTCGTCTCCGACGGCACCGCAGTGCTCGGGCTCGGAAACATCGGCCCGAAGGCGGCCATGCCCGTCATGGAGGGCAAGGCGATGCTGTTCAAGGAGCTCGGCGGCGTCGACGCGTTCCCGATCTGCCTGGACACGACCGACGTCGACCAGATCGTGAGCATCGTCGAGGCGCTGGCGCCGACGTTCGGCGGCATCAACCTCGAGGACATCTCGGCGCCGCGCTGCTTCGAGATCGAGCGGCGGCTGAAGGAGTCGCTCGACATCCCCGTCTTCCACGACGACCAGCACGGGACCGCCGTCGTCGTGCTCGCGGCGCTGCTGAACGCGCTGCGGGTCGTCGGTAAGGACGCCCACGCGGTGCGCGTCGTCGTGGTCGGCGCCGGTGCGGCCGGCCTGGCCTGCGCGAAGATCATTCTCGAGCACGGCGTCCGCGACCTGGTCGTGTGCGACATCGGCGGCATCCTGCACCCGGATCGCCAGGACCTCACCGGCGAGCTGCGGGAGATGGCCGAACGCACCAACCCGCGCGGACTGCAGGGCACCGCGAACGACGCGCTGGCCGGGGCCGACGTCGTCGTCGGCGTCTCCGCGCCCGGGGCGTTCACACCCGACGCCGTGCGCACGATGGCGCCCGACGCGATCGTGTTCGCGATGGCCAACCCGACGCCGGAGGTCCAGCCTGAGGCCTGCTGGGACGACGTCGCGATCATGGCCACGGGCCGCTCGGACTACCCGAACCAGATCAACAACGTGCTCGCGTTCCCGGGGATCTTCAAGGGCGCGCTCGAGGTCCGCGCGCGCGGCATCGACGAAGCGATGAAGTTGGCGGCGGCGCGCGCGATCGCGGCCGTGATCCCGGAGTCGGACCTCGGGCCGGAATACATCGTCCCGAGCGTGTTCAACCGCGCGGTCGCCCCCGCGGTGTCCGACGCGGTGGCGGCGGCGGCGATCCAGTCGGGTATCGCTCGCCGCGACCGGACTTCGAGGCAGTCCCTAGACGGCCAGGCTGACCGGTAGCGTCGCGATCCAGATCAGCCCCCCCAGGAACAGGGCGGTGCCGAGCCCGAGCGCCACTATGCGTGCCGCTCTCGAGGGAAGCCGCGTGCTCATCCCCGCGAAGAACAGCGCGATCGCGAACAGCACGACGGTGAGCGCGTAGTTGTCGGCCCGCTGGATCGACGTTCCCACGCCCAGCGATAGGGCGCCCGCCTTCGCCTCCAGCCGATCGGCCTCCGCGCTCGCCGCGAGCCGGTATTGGGGCATGGCGAACGGCGACAGCGGCGCGTCCGGATTCGTTCGCGGCCGGGTTGCGACCCAGGCGTCGAACGCCGGGACGAATTCGGGACGGAACCGCTTGCGATAGAAAGCCGCGAGCTCAGTCTCGTCGCGGGCGAAGGCATCGACCCATTGCGTGAATAGCGCGACGTCGATCTGTCCCTGCCGGTTCGCCACGTTCGCGGCGCGTGTGGATTCGACGCGGGCCGCGATCGACTGACCGCCGGCCTTGGCCTGCTCGCTGCGCCAGCGAGCCGACTGATAGCTCGCCCACGCGGTCGCCACGGCGGCGACGGCGAGCAGGAGGGTTGTCGCGATCTCGATCCGGCGTTCCATCACGCGCCCCGCGTACCCGCGGCGTTGCACGGCACCGGGGTCGTGTCGCCCACCGCCTCGCGCGCCTCGTCGAGCAGTCGCAGCGTCCGCTCCATCGCCACCGGTTGTATCTGCCCCAATCCGGAGCGGTACGGGTTGTCGAGCGCCTCGATCGCGATCAGCGTGAGCACGATCACGGTGGTCGCCGAGCCGATCAGCATCGCCTGCGACACGGCGCCCTCGCCGCTGTCGGCGAAGAACAGCATGTAGGCGAAGACGACGCCCGCGATCAGGACGAGGACGAGCCAGATCGAGATCGGGACGATGCCCTCGGCGCCGTGCAGCCGGTCCTGCCGGGCCTGCTCGCGGTCGGACGTCTGATCGAGCCACTTGCCGTAGGCCGCCTCCTCGCTGGCGCTGCTCGGCTCGGTGGTCTGCAGGCTCTTGAACAGCGCGACGCCCCAGGGGTTGATCGTGTCGCCACCTCGTCCCCGTTCCATCTCCGGCCATTCCTGGCCGACGACCGAACGCCCGTAGCAGACGATTTCGCCGGTCAGGCGTGCGCGCGCCGCCGCCGGCATGAAGGTCGCCGTCTCGTACTGCTGGATGACGGTGAGCGCCTCAGTCTCGGCGCCGCTGCGCGACTGGTCGTAGGTCGAGAACGACAGGAAGATGATGAAGCCGGCGAAGATCGCGAAGCCGCCCGCCAGCACGCCGAACACGCCTGAGGCGCGGTCGCCGTCGGTGAAGTAGCTGCCCTCCGGCGCGCGGCGCCGGACGAGGAGCATCGCCGCGATCGCCGCGGCGTCGACGGCGATCACGATCACGATGGTCCAGAGGATGCTCACGCGGCCCGCAAGCTACGGGCGGCGCCCGCGCGGCTGCATCCTCCGATGTAGGTGACGCTAGGCGCTGACGGAGGACTCCGCCTCGTCGTAGACCTTGATGAAGCGCTGGTAGTTGTCGGCGATCTGCTCGGCGGCGGCCTCGCGCTCGAGCTCATCGGCGAGGTAGCCCTTCAGCGCGTCCCACCAGATCGAGCGGCCGATCGCGAACCCGATGAAGCCCTCGACGCCGGCCGCCTCGCGCAGCCAGTGGTCGACCTTGTCATCGGACGCGCCGCGGCCGAGCAGGACGCTCTTGACGTTCTCGCGGCCCTCGCCCTTGCGGGTCTGCTCGGACAGCATCTCGGCGTCCTCACGCCGGTCGACGCCCTCGATCTTCCAGATGTCGACCTCGATGCCGTAGTCCTGGAGCGCCTCGATCGCGCGCCGCATCAGCTCGGGGCGCAGCTCGGCGTCGTAACGGTCGGTGTCCCCGCCGACCTCCTCGAGCTGGCTGTCCTCGGCCGGGACCAGGAGCTCGAACAGGAACTTGCGGTCGTTCTCGTGCAGCCAGTCGGCGAGCCGCTTGAGCCGCTCCGACTGACGCTCGTTCATTTCCTGGTCGCCGTCCGGGTTGTAACGGACGAGCACCTTGGAGGCGAGCAGGTCGTACTTGGCGATGTGATCGCCGAACTCATCGCCGTACTGGAAGTCGAACTCGTTCTGGCCTGACTTCTCGACCGGCATCGTCAGCGACAGGCCGTGCTCGGCCGCCAGCTCCGGGATGTCCGAGCCGAACTGCTCGTCGACCAGCACGCCGGCGGAGCTCGCGTCGACGCCGCGCTCGACCGCCTTCTGCATGCCCTCGAAGATCAGCTTCTTGGCGTCCGAGATCGTCTTTGTCTCTTCCTCGGTCGGATCGCCCTCGATCCCGAACATCTTCTTCTGGAACGAGCCTCGATGATCGAAGGCCAGGATGTACAGCTTCCCGTCGTAGCCGAGAGCCATGGTCATTACCTCGCAAGATCGTGCGGACCGTGAGCCTCGTACTGTACGCGGCCTCATGGAGCCGAAGTTCAGCGGCCCCGCGTACACGGTCGGGATCGAGGAGGAGCTGATGATCCTCGAGCCGAACAGCTACGCGCTGGTCAATGCGATCGACGACCTGATCGAAGACTCGCCGGACGGCGACATCAAGCCGGAACTGCTGCAGTCCGTACTCGAGATCTCGACGAAGCCGTGCGCCGACGTGAGCGAGGCCGGCGCCGCGCTGCGCGCCCTCCGGCGTCAGGTTCGCGACACCGCCGATAAGAAGGGCCTGTGCATCGGCTCCGCCGGGACGCACCCGGTCGCGCGCTGGGAGGACATGCTCGTCACGCGCGCGCCGCGATACCGCGACTTGGTAGAGGCGCTGCGGTTCGTCGCGCGCCAGGAGATCATCTTCGGGCTGCACGTCCACATCGGCATGGATGACGCCGACAAGGCGATCCACGTCGCCAACGGGATGCGCGTCCATGTGCCGATTCTCCTGGCGCTGTCGGCGAACTCGCCGTACTGGCGCGGCGACGACACCGGCCTGGCGTCGGCTCGCATGCCGATCTTCCGCGCGTTCCCGCGCGTCGGCATCCCGCCCTACTACGACGGCTGGAAGGACTTCGAAGAGCGGATCGGCTTCATGGTCGACGCGGGCGTGATGGAGGACTACACCTGGCTCTGGTACGACGTCCGGCCGCACCCGAACTTCGGCACGGTCGAGATCCGGGCGATGGACGCGCAGACGCATGTCGAGCACACGCTCGGGCTCGCGGCGCTGATCCAGGCGATGGTCAAGGAGCTCGCCGAGCACTACGACGCGGGCGAGCAGCTGCGCGACTACCCGTACGAGATGCTCGACGAGAACAAGTGGCTGGCGTCGCGTCACGGGCTCGAGGGCGAGCTGGTGGACCTGCCGGACCGCGAGACGGTCACCGCGAAGGCGCTGGCGCGGCGGCTGTACGACCGCCTCAAGGACCACGCGCAGGATCTCGGCGCGGCCGACGCGCTCGAGGGCGTTCTCGACCTGCTCGAGCACGGCAATGGCGCCTACAGGCAGCGCAAGGTGTACGACGCGAACCGCGACTTCACCGAGCTTCTGCAGGACATCGTGGCCGCCTCCGCGCCATAGCCCTCTAAAACTTCCGGGGCGCCCTCTCCGGCGGCGTATCCTTGTTTGTCCCTCATGTCGAGCGGTCCCGACCTCTACCTCGTCTGCAAGAGCTGCGGCGCCGAGGTGTCTCCGTACATCACGGAGTGCCCCTACTGCGGCACGCGGATTCAGAAGCGCGCGCCGAAGCTGGATCGCGGCGGCGTGCCGAAGGCTCCGCGCAAGGCGCGTTCGCGTCCGCAGCTCCCGCGGCTGCGGCCGGGTGAGATCCCGGGTATCCGCGCGGACCGGCGGCCGTTCGTGGTCTGGTCGATCGTGCTCGCCTCCGTGCTCGTCACGGTCGCGCTGAAGGCCGGCCTGCTCGAGTACTCCAAGGTCGAGCTCGTCGCCGGGTCCGAGGACCCGTGGCGCGCGTTCACGACCCTGTTCGCCTACGTCTCGACCGGCTACGAGGCGGTGTGCGTCGGTGCGATCGCCCTGTTCGGCTGGTTGCTCGAGCGCCGCCACGGCTGGTGGGCCACGCTGTTCGTGTTCCTGATCTGCGGCGCGGGCGGGGCGTACGTGGCGGTCGTCCTGCTGGACGAGGGCATCGCGCGCGGGGCCAACGGCGCCGCGCTGGGCCTGCTCGCCGCCTGGACGATGCGCGACGTGCTCGGCCGCAGGAAGGGCCGCGAGGACGACAGCGATCTGCTGGGCGTGATGGCGATCGCCGCCGTCTTGGTCCTGTTGCCGCTCGCGACCACGGACGCCAGCGGCATCGCCGGCGTCGTCGGCGGCACCGCGGGCATCCTGCTCGGGCTGATCCTGGCGAAGCTGCCCGAGCGGTAGTCATTCCGCCCGAAGTACTTCGGCGGCACTCGCGCGGGCGGCTCGGCGCGCCGGCAGCGAGCTGGCCAGCGCCGTCACGGCGAGCACGACCGGGATCGTCAGGGCGAGCGCGAACGGCCCGGGAACGCCGACGATGTCGGTGCCCTCGCTCGGGCTCAGCACCTGCATCACGACGCGGAAGATCACGATCCCGGCCGGGATGCCGATCACGATCGCGATCGCGCCGAGCGCTGCGCCGCCGGCGTTGACGACGCCGAGCACGCCGCGCGGGGTGAGGCCCACGGCCTTGAAGATCGCGAAGTCGCGGGCGCGCTCGCGCGTCACGAGCAGCAGCGTGGCCAGGAGGTTGATGAGCGCGATGAGAACCAGCAGCGCGCTGGTGCCGAACAGGATCGGGAGCATGTCGGCCCGCTCCTCGCGGACCTCGTCGTCGGTCAGCTCGCTCACCACGCCGGCCGCCTTCATCCGCCCGACGACGGCGGCGCCGTCGGTCCCGGGGGCGAACGCGGCCACGACCTCGCCGTCGCCGAGGCGCACGGACGCCGGGAGCGTGTCGCGGTTGAAGATCAGCACCTCGCCGTCGTTGTCGGGCTCGACGTGGCGGCCGACGAGCGTGAGCGTCACCGGCTGCCCGCCCGCGCGGACGGTCAGCGTGTCGCCGATGTCGACCCCGAGCGCGTCGTACAGGCCGCGTCCTGCGATCGCCTCGCCGGGGCGCGCGAACATGCGGCCTTCGGGGACGGCGTAGTCGAAGCCGGCATCGCCGACCGCGCGGGCCTGGACCGTGCCGATCCGCGGCGCGCTGACCTGGAGCCCGGTGATCGTCGTCGCGCGCTCGACGCCGGGGTCGTCGCGAACCAGTTCGAGCGCGGCCTGCGGGCCTGTCGCGCCCGGCTGGACGCTCATGTCGTACGGCTTCGCGCGCAGGGCCGGATCGTCGATCACGCGGTTGAACGTCGCTTCCGCCGAGAGCGCCGCGACGAGCGTGATGACCATGATCGCCAGCGCGGCGACCGTGAGCGTCGCGCGCGAGCGGCTCGTGAAGGCGTCCTTGACGCCCAGCCGGGCCGTGGTCGGAAGGTGGAGTGCCGCGGCCAATCGCGCCGCGCGCGACGCGTTCGTCGCTCCGCCGGCGCGGCCCAGCGCGAGCGCGGCGACGGTGTTCACGCGCCCGGCACGCAGGGCGGGGATCGCCGTGAAGACGGCGACGGCGAGCAGGATCAGCGCGAACGAGGCGAGCAGCGGCACCGGCGCGAACGCGGAGGGCGTGGTCGTCGCCAGCACGTTCGCCATCGGCTTCAGCAGCAGCGGAGCGATCGCCGCGCCCGCGACCAGGCCCAGCAGCGCGGCGGCGACGGCGATCGCCAAGTACTCGCCGACGAGCAGTGCGAGGACGCCGCGGGGCGAGAACCCGATCGCCTTCATCAGGCCGATCTCGCGCCGCTGCGCGAGCACGCGGCCGCTGATCACGGTCGCGACCGTGAAGCCGACCGCGAACAGCGCGAGCAGCGTGTTGATCGAGATGATCAGCGAGTAGGTGCGCGACTGGTCGGTGATCGTGTCGCGCACGTCGTGCCAGTCGGTGACCACCACCCGGTCGCCTCCGATCGCCTGCCGCGCGGCCGCGACGAAGGGCTCGATCGCCTCGGGGTCCGTGAGCCGGATGCCCACCCAGCGCCGGCTCGAGGTCACCTCCGGAGCCCAGACGAGGCCTGGGCGCCAGCGCGGATAGGTCGCCTGCTGGGTCGTGACGGCCAGGCCGGCGATCGCGTACGCCGCGTCGCCCAAGGTCAGCGTGTCGCCGACCTGCAGATCCTCTTCGCGGGCGAAGCTGCGCTCGACGAGCACCTCGGAGGCGGATGCGGGCGCCCGGCCCTCGGTCACGTGCGGACGGCCGATCTCCGTCGGCAGCTCCTCCAGCCCGACGTCGACGGACCCGCCTCCAAGCGGCGCGCGCACGTTCGCCCGCGACTTCGCCTCTGCGGCCGCCACACCGGGCAGGTTCGCGAGCGTGTCCACATCGGCGTCGGTCAGTTCGCCGTAGAAGGAGACGTGTGCGCCGTTGGTCTGCTCCATCGCGTCCGCGAACGGCTCGTCGAGCCCGGCGCGCAGCGCGAGCGTGACGACCAGCGCGGTGGCGGCGGCGAAGATCGCGAAGGCGGTGAGCGCGGTCTGGCCCGGGCGGGCGAACAGATCGGCGCGGGCGAGGCGAAAGGCGGCGGCGCGCATCGCTCACACCTCCAGCTGCATCAGCTTCGAGAGCGTGGCGGGATCGCCCTGCTCGAGCTTCGTCTCGTGCGCGACGGCGCCGTCGCGCATGGCGAGGACGCGATCGGCGCGAGACGCCACGCGCGCGTCGTGGGTGACGAGCACGATCGTCTGGCCGCGCTCGTCGTGGGTCTCGCGCAGGAGCGCCATGACATCGCGGGCGCTGGCCGAGTCCAGGTTGCCGGTCGGCTCGTCGGCGAGCAGGACGCGCGGGCGGTTGATCAGCGCGCGGGCGATCGCGACGCGCTGCTGCTGGCCGCCGGAGAGCTTCGTCGGCGAGCTGCCGGCGTACTCGGCGATCTGCAGCGCGGTCAGCAGCTCGGTCCGGCGCGTGCGGGCCTCCTTCGCCGACAGGCCGGCGAGTAGGCCCGGCAGCTCGACGTTGTCGGCCACGCTGAGGTTCCCGATCAGGTTGAAGAACTGGAACACGAAGCCGATCTCGCGCCGGCGGACGTGCGCCCATTTCGCCTCTGAGTAGCCCGTCCACGCGGCGGCCGGCGAGCTCGATCTCGCCCGCGGTCGGGCGGTCCAGTCCTCCGAGCAGGTTCAGCAGCGTCGACTTGCCGCAGCCGCTCGGCCCGGTGACGGCGACGAACTCGCCCTCCGCCACCTGGGCATCGACGCCGCGCAGCGCCTGGACATCGCCTTCGTACGTCCGCGTGAGGCCGCGAGTGATGATCACGGGCTCCATGGGTCAGCTCCCGATTCGTTGTTCGCAGAGGTCGAGCCACTTCAGGTCGGCCTCGAGGTGGAGTGCCGCGCCCTCCACGAGCAGCGCGGCGGTGACGTCGCCGTCGGCCTGGGCCGCGACGTCGTCGAGTGCGCGCAGCGCCTGCAGGTAGGCGCCGCGCTGTTTCGCGATCAGCTCGAGCGGGTCCGCGATCCCCGCGGCCCGGGCGAGCACCAGCTTGATGAAGAAGTCGTCCTTCAGGCGCGTGGCCGGCGTCGAGTCCTCGACCCACCCGCGCAGCTCCGCCTGCCCGGCGTCGGTCAGCCGGTACACGCGCTTGTTCGGGCGGCCGTTCTGCGCCACCGCGTCGTCGTCCACGAGCCCGTCACGCTCGAGGCGCGAGAGCGTCGTGTAGATCTGGCCGGCGTTCAGCGGCGGCAGGACGGCGCCGAACCGCTGCTCGAGCGCCTGCTTGAGCTCATACCCGTGAGCGGGACCTTGAGCGAGGAGCGCGAGCAGCGGAAACCGCATCTAGATACTGGTTATACATATCGAGTATCTAGCTGTCAAATGGCGTGGCTCAGACGTATCCCTTGAACACGAACTTCCAGCCCTGGTCGAAGCTCTGGCCCGGCGGCTGGATCTTCACCTCGTCGAACGTGTTCGTGATCACGTTCTCGCTCGGCATGTTGTGGATCCTCTCGAACGAGCCGAACTGGTCGGACGCCCAACGGCGAAGCCAGCCCTGCGTCGTCGACGTCTGCGAGCACGAGCGCTGGACCACTGGCGCGCCGGTGAAGTTCGCGTACAGGTCGAGGCAGCGGCCGGTCGCCTTGTTCTTGAGCTGCATGCCGTCCACGGGCGTGGCCATCCAGCGCCACAGCTGGGTATCGGAGTTCGCCTTGATCGCCGCCTTGACGTCCGAGGACCCCGAGGCGGCGAGCGCGCGGCCCCCGTTGTTCCGGGTCTCGACCTGATACCAGCGGGTCCCGTCCGACTCCGCCAACGCGGTGGCCGGGACCGCGGCCGCGGCGGCGATCGCCGCCAGCGCGGTCGCGCAGGCGATTCGAAATTTGGTGGGCACAGCTACTCCCTTCGGTCGGGAGGCGCTCCTCTGCGCCTCCTGTGCTGCCCTACGACGCCTGTCGCGCCGTGCCCATCGAGGGGGAATCCCCCGCTCGTCCCTCGACGCGAATCGCGCCGGGCGGCCCGTCGACCAGTCGACCGACCGGCCAGCCGTCCATCTCGGCGTCCGGTGGGATTGCGGCGAGCAGGCCTCCGGAGGTCATCGCGTCGCAGACGAGCCGCTGGCGGCGCTCGTCGACGTCGCCCCACGTCGTGAAGGTGTCGGCGTCCGTGCGGTTGCGGCGGGAGCCGCCCGATTGGGCGTCGAGCTCGAGGACGCCTTCGATCGCCGGCACGGCGGATGCGTCGATCTCGGCGGCGAGGCCGGACGCCAGCGCGAGCTCATGGACATGGCCGAGCAGCCCGAAGCCGGTCACGTCGGTGAGCGCGTGGGCGCCGGCCGCGCGCGCCTGGTCGGCGGCGACGTCGTTGAGCGTCGTCATGACCTCGATCGCGCGCGCCACGAGCTCCGGCGAGGCCAGGCCGCGCTTGAGCGCCGTCGCGACCGTGCCCGCGCCGAGCGGTTTGGTGAGCACGAGCACGTCTCCGGCCCGGCCGCCGCCGTTGGTCAGGACGGCCCGCGGGTCCACGATGCCCGTGACCGCGAGCCCGTACTTCGGCTCGGGGTCGTCGATCGAGTGCCCGCCGACGATCGAGGCGCCGGCGGCGGCCACCGCGTCGGACCCCGCCGCGCAGGATCTCGCGCAGCACGTCCGGCCCCAACGTCTCCAGCGGATACGCGACCAGGTTCAGCGCGCTGACCGGTCGTCCGCCCATCGCGTACACGTCGGACAGCGCGTTCGTGGCCGCGATCCGCCCGAACGCGTACGGGTCGTCGACGATCGGCGTGAAGAAGTCGACGGTCTGCACGATCGCGAGCGAGTCCGTCAGCTGCACGACGCCGGCGTCGTCGGCGTTCTCGGCCGCGACGAGCACGCGCGGGTCCGTCGGGCGCGGCAGCCCGGCGACGATCGGGCGAAGGTCGGCGGCCGACAGCTTGCAGCCGCAGCCGGCGCCGTGGGAGAGGGAGGTGAGGGGGACGGCCATCGCGTTCGTATGATGGCCGTCAGTGGCCGCCCGCCGCGACTACACCGACGCCGAGGTCGCAGCCGCCGTGCAGGCGCTCTCCGATCCCGCTCGGTTCGAGCAGGCCCAGCGCGTGGTGGAAGCCAGCGCGCCGGCGCTTCAGAGCATCCTCAACGCGGCGCTGCGCGAAGCGAACTGGTTCGACACCGCGCACCAGCAGCAGGTCCTCGAGGCGACCGGCAAGGCGGACATCGAGGAGCGCCTGGAGGCCGTGCACCGGCTGCTCGCGGAGGAGACGCGCGTCGCGATGCTCGTCGGCGTGGCCGTCGGCTTCGAGTTGGCGCATGAACTCATGGACAAGGAGGAGACCTGATGGCAGCTGAGGTCCGATGGCTGGGGCATTCCGCCTTCCACCTCTCCGGCGCGGGGGCGGATGTGCTCGTCGACCCGTTCCTGACCGGCAACCCGAAGGCGGCGGCGAAGGCCGAGGATCTGCCCGCCGACGCGATCCTGCTCACGCACGGTCACGGCGACCATCTCGGCGACACGGTGGACATCGCCAAGCGCACGGGCGCCACGGTGCTGGCGATCGTCGAGTTGGCGGGCGAGATCGAGGGCAACGGCGTCGAGAACGTCGTCAACCCGAACATCGGCGGCACGGTCCAGTTCGACTGGGGCTGGGTCAAGATGACGCCGGCGTGGCACACCGCGGTCTCTCCCTCGGGCACGGCGCACATGCCCGCCGGCCTGCTGATTCACTACGGCGGCCACCTGATCTATCACCTCGGCGACACGGCGCTGTTCAGCGATTTGAAGCTCGTCGCCCGCCGCGGCGACAAGGTCGACCTCGCGCTGGTCCCGATCGGCGGCCACTTCACGATGGACCGCTACGACGCCGTCACCGCCGTCGAGTTCATCAACCCGTCCCAGACGATTCCGATCCACTACGGCACGTTCCCGCCGGTCGAGACCGACGCCCAGGCGTTCAAGTCCGACGTGGAGCAGGCCGGCTTCTCGGAGGTCCTCGTGCTCAATCCCGGCGACACCCACACCCTGCGATGACCCACGCCGTCGTCCTGATCGAGGCCGAGCGCGAGGCGATCCAGACCCTCGGCGGCCAGCTGGCCGACGTCGAAGGCGTCGGCGAGGCCTACTCCGTCACCGGCGAGTGGGACTTCGTGGCGATCGTCCGCGTGCGCAGCCCGGAGGAGGTCCCGAAGGTCGTCACGCAGCGCTTCGCGGACATCCCGGGGATTCGCCGCACGCACACGATGGTCGCGTTCGAGGTGTTCTCGCAGCATGACCTGGAGGCCCTTTTCTCCATCGGGAATTAGGCGTACACTGACGCCGTGTCAACAGAGCGCACCGAGCGGCCGGACTTCCAGGCCACGTCGGACCCCGCGCTGCGCGAGCGCGAGACGCCGCTGCTCGACTACCGCGCGCTGTACGCGCTGTGGGAGCGCCAGCAGTGGGCGGTCCAGGACCTCGACTTCACGCAGGACCGGATCGACTGGCATGAGCGGATCCCGCCGGACGAGCGCTACCAGCGCATGTACGGCCTGTCGTCGTTCTTCTGCGGCGAGCAGCGCGTCGCCGCCGAACTCGGCCCGATCATGCGCGCGGTTCCGGACGAGGACATGCGGATCTTCCTGTGCACGCAGATCGCCGACGAGGCGCGCCACGTCATGTTCTTCGACCGCTTCTACTCCGAGGTCGGCGTGCTGGAGGCGGACACGCTGGCGGGCCGGCTCGAGGAGACCTCCGAGCACCTGAACCCGGAGTTCGGGGAGCTGTTCGACGAGCTGCTGCACGAGCGCGTCGACCGGCTGGCGCGCGAGCCCGAGGACATGGAGACGCTGGTCGAGGCGATCACGATCTACCACATGGTCGCCGAGGGGATGCTGGCCCTGACCGGCCAGCACTTCATCATCGACTACAACGAGAAGGCCGGGACGCTGCCGGGCTTCGTCGCCGGGTTCACGCTGGTGGCGCGCGACGAGCACCGCCACGTCGCGTTCGGCGCCCGCTTCCTGCGCGACATGGTGCGGCGCGACGAGCGCCACGCGGCGGCGATCCAGCGGGCGCTGGTGGCGGTCGCGCCGGCGGCCGACGGCGTGCTGCGGCCGAAGTGGTTCGAGGGCTCCGACGAGGAGGCGGCCCTGCTCGGCGTCTCGGTGGCGGAGACGCGCGCGTACGCGCTGACGGCGCTGGAGCGCCGTCTGAAGGCGATTGGGCTCGCGGTCGCCGCCTAACATCTCCGGTCTGCTCGTCGCCGAGACCCATCGCCCGACGCTCCAGGAGGAGCTGGCCGGAATGCCGCGGGGCACCCGCACGGCGGCGATCGTCGTGCTGGCCGCGATCGTGATCGGCGCCGCGTATCTGCTGGCG
The DNA here is from genome assembly GCA_963768375.1 of uncultured Solirubrobacteraceae bacterium. Classification (GTDB taxonomy): domain Bacteria; phylum Actinomycetota; class Thermoleophilia; order Solirubrobacterales; family Solirubrobacteraceae; genus Solirubrobacter. The sequence continues at coordinate 1,363,246 of CAVYHO010000008.1, read as the reverse complement.
ACAGGCACCTCGGCGAACGGCACGCACGTCGTTCGCGAGGAGCCCATCGCGTACAACCTGCGCTATGAGAACCCGGTCCGCGAGATCACGCCGGCGCCAGGCGAGTGGTTGCACCTCGAGGGCCCGGACCGCGAATCCATAGCCGTGGCGCCGCTCGAGCTCCCGGAGTACGAGGGTGACGTCGGCGGCGTGCTGCCGATCGTCGGCGCGCGCGAGCTGGAGGCGCTCAAGCAGCGCTTCCCCAACCTGGAGCCGGTCGAGGAGGGCAAGGCGCGCATCAACAAGGTCGCGGGCTACTCGTTCGCCTTCCGCGCCGATCGCGACCAGCGGCTGTACGGCCGGCTCGTGCTGCTCCCGCGGCCCGGCCAGGGGACACGCACCGGCGTGATGATGCTCTTGTTGGCGACGCCGGACGCGGGCGCCAACAAGGCCGCCGACGTCGGCGCGCGCGGGCCGTTGAAGACGCCCTATCGCAGCTTCCGGTTCGGGACCGAAGGCCCATGATCGATTTCGATCAGTTCCTGGCCGTCGACATGCGCGTCGGCCGGGTGATCGCCGTCGAGGACTTTCCCGAGGCGCGCAAGCCGGCCTGGAAGCTGACGATCGACTTTGGCGAAGAGATCGGCACCAAGCGCTCCTCGGCGCAGGTCACGAACTACTCGCGGGAGGAGCTGGAGGGCCGGCGCGTCGTCGCGGTCGTCAACTTCCCGCCGCGCCAGATCGGCCCGGTGCGTTCCGAGGTGCTCGTGCTCGGCGCCTCAGACGAGCAGGGCCGCGTGATCCTGCTGGCGCCCGACGCGGACGTACCGCTCGGCGCCCGCGTTCACTAGTCGTCGGAGGGCGGGGCTTCCGGCGTCGGGGTCGCCTCGGGCGACGGCGTCGGCGTCGGAGACGGCGTCTCGACCGGCGTGGGCGTCGGGCTCGCGGCCGGCGGCGCGTCGGGCGTCGGGGTCTGCTCCGGCGTCGCGGACGGGCTCGGCTCGGCCGGCGCCTGCGGCTGGGTCGGAACCGCGGCGAGCACCGGGCCCGACGACGTGGGGGGCGGCGTCGGCGTGTAGGAGCCGTTGCCAGACTGGGCCGTGCCGAGCGTGTCGGTGGGCAGCGACGTCGTGTCGCCGCCGTGGCCCTCGGCCGGCGGCGTCGCGGACGCGGTCGGCGTGGCCGACGGCGTCGCGGTCGCGTCCGCCTTGACCAGCTTGGCGTCGGCCTTGGGCGCGTCCTTCTTGGCTTCCTTCTCGACGGCGTCCGGCTGCGGGCCGGAGGCGACCGTGAGCGGCGCCGTCGTCGGGGCGGCAGTCGGCGCCGGAGCGCGCGGCGGCGCCGGAGCGACCTTCGCGACGGTGGTCGTGCGGTCGGTGCGCGGCTTGGACGCGTGCTGGACCTCGACGGCGCCCGCCGTGACGATCGCGGCCGCGGCCAGGCCGGCGGCGGTCTTGCTCGCGATCGTGCCGAAGCCGACCTGGAGCGCGGCGCCGGCACCGACCGAGGCGCCGCCGGACGCCGCCGCGGTGCCGCCACCGGCGGCGGCCGTCGTCCCGAGGTGGGCCAGCAGCGTCTTCTTGAGCAGCAGCAGCGGACCGACGGGCAGCAGCGCGGCGAGCGCTCGGTTGTTGTGGCGCAGCTGCTTGCGGAACAGCGTGCAGCGCTCGCACGTGCGCAGGTGCCGCCGGACCGGCGCGGTCGTCCGCGTCAGGCCCTCGGCGACCTCGCCGAGCTCCAGCCGGACCTCGTCGCAGGACAGCAGCCGCGCTTCGGCGGCCTCGGCCAGGGAGACCCGCGCGCGGACCAGCAGCGACTTCACCGACGGGACCGTGGTCTCCATCGCCTCGGCGATCTGGTCGTAGGACAGCGCGTCGATCTCGCGGAGGAGCAGCGCGGTCCGCTGCGTCTCCGGCAGGTCCTGGACGTCAGCGATCAGGAGCCGGAACTCTTCGCGCTTGTGGACCTTGTCGGCGGTCGTAAGTCCGCCCTCGGACAGGTGCACGTCCATCGAGTCCATGCCGACCGCCTGCGCCCGGCGCAGGTGGTTGAGCGAGCGGTTGCGCGCGATCCGGTACAGCCACGGCCGCACGTTGATGTCGCGCTCGTCGGCCAGCATCGCGTTGAACGCGGCCGCGAAGACCTCCTGCAGCACGTCCTCCGCGTCCTCGCGCGAGCTCAGCATGTGCCGGCAAAACGCGAGCAGCCGCGACTGATAGCGGGCGACCAGCGCCTCGAAGGCGTGATGGTTACCGCGCCTGATCAACGCGACGAGCCGCTCGTCCGACTGCAGGCGTAGCAGCGGCGAGCGGCCGTGGAGACCGGCTACGCCGGCGTGTTGTAGGGCTGAGGCTTCCAAGACTTCTCAGGGCGTGCGTTTCGGACCCACACGCAGAACCGCCGACGCAAGGGGAAGTTGCGGCAAATCCAGGGTAGGGCGTGCTATCTAAATTCCGCCGAAAGCCCGGGTGGCGGAATTGGTCAGACGCGATCGGCTTAAACCCGATTGTCCTGTGGGGCGTGTGGGTTCGAGTCCCACCCCGGGCATCAATCTACGGCTGTCGCCTCCAGCAGCACCATGAGCTGCGGCGCCGCCAGTCGCGTGACGCCCAGCACGCTGGTCACGAAGGTGCCGTTGGCGCGCTGCGGAAGCCGTCCCCAGTGCTTGAACAGCTCGTCGACGTCGGTGGTGTAGACGTTGAGCCGGACGACGTTGGCGAGCGTCATGTCGGCGCCGGCGAGGACCGCCTCCAGGTTGTCGAGGGCCATCTCCAGCTGCGCGCTCATGTCGTCCGGGTGCTGCGCGGCGCCTTCGGCATCCACGGCGTCCTGTCCGCTGCAGACGAGTTGCCGCCGGTGCCCCTCGACGAGCTGGCCCTGATCGAAGCCGAGCTTGAGATTCCAGGCCCACGGGTTGATCGGCGTCCTTTGCATTGGTGTGCTCCTTCTTTCTAACGGATAAATGCGTTAGAAGTCAATCACATCGAAATCTAACGTGCAAGTCCGTTAGACTCCGGCTCGCGATGAGAACCGCCAATCTGGATGACTGGGAGTGGCTCGGGCAGCCGCTGGCACTTGATCTGGCGAATTCGAAGGCTCGGATCAAGCCCGAGGTGACGCGCGAGCTCCTGGAGTCTGAGGACGACCTTGACCGGTGGCTGGCACGTCAGACCGAGCGCCTGCCGGAGGTCGACCCGGGCTCCGGTCGACTGGCCGCGTTTCTCGAGCTGCGCGACACGTTGCACGAGATGTTGTCCGCCGCCGCCGGTGGCGCCCCGCCGCCCGCGCACGCGACGGCGGCGCTCAACGCGGCGAGCGCTCGCTCGGACGGGCATCTGCGCCTGCGCGTCCATGACGGGACCCCGAACGCAGAGCTCGCCGGCTCGGGCACACCGCTCGACCGCGCGCTCTCCACGGTCGCCCGCTCCGCGATCGAGTTGCTCGCGAGTTCCGACCGGGAGCGTCTGCGCATCTGCTCGGCACCGAGTTGCGGGTTCTTCTTCTTCGGCCGGCCCGATCAGGAGTACTGCTCGGTTCCGTGCGGCAACCGCGCCCGCGCCGCACGCCACTACGCCCGGCAGCGCGTCAACGCTCGTTGATGGACGCGCTCCTGAACGTCCGGCTGCAACCACGCGCCAAGCGCGACGAGGTGGTGGGCGAGCGGGCGGGCGCCGTGGTCATCCGGGTCACGGCACCGCCGGTCGACGGCAAGGCGAACGCCGCATTGTGCGCATTGGTGGCGAAGATCCTGAGAATTTCGCCGTCGCGCGTCGCGGTGGTCCGCGGTCAGACATCGCGCGACAAAGTCCTGCACGTGGAGGGCGTCGCGCAAGACGAGTTGCGCGCCGCCCTCATATGTCAGTGCGCGGACTAGGCCGCTGCCGTATCGGCTCGTGCGCCGGTGCCGACAAATCCGTCGAGCACCGCACCGGCAAGACCGTCGCGGCCCGAGACCTGCAGCGACTCGGTCGAGCCCTCGGGGCCGAGCGCGCGCACCCACGCGGCGACCGTGCCGCGCACGGACGCCGACGGCTGCGCTCCGCCGACTTCGGAGATCTCCGACCGGCCGCCCTTGAGCGTGACGAGATATTGGCGCTCGGGCGAGTCGCCCTCGGCCTCCACGATCAGCTCGACGGTGCCCTCCAACCCAGCCGGGGGCGCGAGCATCCCCGGCGCCAGGCGGAAGATCGCGCCGATGTTGACGTCCTCCCCGGGGCGCGGAGCGCTCCAGGTCCAGTCATAGCCCCAGCGCGCGAGCGCGCCGAGGACGGGGATGAGCTCGCGCGAGCGCTCGGTCAGCTCGTAGTCCACGCGCGGCGGTACCTCGCGGTAGCGCTGGCGTGTCAGCAATCCGTCGGCCACCATCCGGTTGAGCCGCGAACGCAGCTGTTCCGTGGAGATGCCCGGCAGGACCCGCTGAAGTTCGACGAACCTGCGCGGTCCGGCGGTCAGATCGCGGATGATGAGCAACGTCCACTTGTCACCTACGAGATCCAGAGCACGCGCATCTGGCGACCACTGGTCGTAGGGGTGACGTTTGGGCGGTGGGACAGGTGGTATGAGAGGCCTCCCTGGTGCGGCCTGGGGTGCGCGCAGAATACTCGTTTCAACGGCGGAAGGTTGCTGGTATCGACATATACGGCCGATGACAGGGTTGTGATTACGAGCGCAAGTTCCCGGCCACTCGTTCGTTGTAAGGGTGCGACGGGGGCAACTGCTCTCGCGTCTGGGGAACGACACGAGATCGAGGATGTTCGGAATGGGTGAGGTCATACGGCTGGAGGATCGCCGTGCGCGACGCCGGCCGGAGGCGGCCGTGGGTGACGCTGTGAGGGCGGAGTTCTTATTCGACCTCGCGTCTCCCTTCACGTACCTGGCCGCCGAGCGAGTCGATAGAGCTTTCGATGAGGTGACATGGTCGCCTGCGTGCTCGCGCACGCTGCGCTGCGCCTCGATGCCGGTCGATTTCGGCGACGTGCAGGAGATCGTCAACGCGGCCGAGGAGCGCGCAGCGGCGCTGCGGCTCCCGCTGGAATGGCCGGAGCGCTGGCCGATGGCCGTGCCGGCCGCGATGCGCGTCGCGCACCACGCGGCGCAGCAGGGCCGGGGCGGAGCGTTCGTGCTCGCGGCCACGCGGCTCGCGTTCGCGGGCGGCTTCGACCTTGACGACCTCGAGATCCTGACCGAGGCCGCCGCGGCCGCCGGCCTCAAGCTCGACGGCGCGCTACGCGCCGCTCGCGAGGAGCGCCGTGACGGTGCGATGGAGGCTGCGGCGCGCCGGTTGCTGGGCGCGGGCGCGGACCGGCTGCCCGCGCTATGGGTGGCACGGGGCGTCTTCTGGGGCGAGGACCGCGTCGGTGACGCGGCCGCCACCGCGCGGCTTCACGCCGCGGCGCTACTCAGGGGCTAGTCGCATAGTCGACGCGTTCGATGGCGGACGAGGTCGGGCTGACGCAGTCGGCGGTGCATCGGATCTGGAAGGCGTTCGGGCTCCAGCCGCACCGTACCGAGACGTTCAAGCTCTGCCGCGATCCGCAGTTCGTGGCCAAGGTCTGCGACGTCGTCGGCCTGTACCTGAACCCGCCCGAGCGCGCCGTCGTGCTCTGCGTGGACGAGAAGAGCCAGATCCAGGCGCTGGACCGCACCCAGCCGATCCTGCCGCTGCGCCCGGGCTGCCCGAGCGGGCCACCCACGACTACAAGCGCCACGGCACGACGCAGCCTCTACGCCGCGCTGGACCTCAGCACCGGCAAGGTGATCGGCCAGTTGCACAGCCGCCACCGCGCGATCGAGTTCTAGCAGTTCCTACGACGCCTCGATCGCGAGGTGCCGGCCGACCTCGACGTCCACGTCATCCTCGACAACAGCAGCACGCACTAGACGCCCGCGATCCGCAAATGCTTACCACACGTTGTTGCAGCACCGCACTGGCCTCTCTGACGAGGCGGCGATGGAAGCGATCGCGTGGGATCTGCGCTGGTAGATCGCGCTCGGGTTGGGCGTCTTCACGAGGGCTGGCACCCGACGACGTTGGTGAAGTTCCGCGCGCGGCTGCTGCTGCACGTCTGCGAGACGCTGGCGCTTGAGAACACGCTCCGGCTGGCCGAGGAGATCCTCTGCTCGACGGTCACGGTCGGAGCAGATCATCGTCTCCACGCCGTCGCTGGTCTCGGCGGCCTCGCAGTACACCGTCCCGCTGGTTCGCCACGGCGTCCGCTAACTTCATCGACGCCGTCTTTTCCCTCGATGCCGTCACTTCGGGCGTTCGGTTTACGGGCTGGCGTTTGTCTACGCCTCGCCCGAACGAGAAACCCGACTGCCGCTGGCGCGAACGGGCCGAACGCGAACGGATGCTCACGCGCGTGGCCGCAGGACGCTGAGCGCGCACTGCGAGCAGTCGAGCACGCCGACGGGCTGCTGGGCGACGGGCGCGTCGCTGACGCGCATCGGCTGTTGCGCGAGCTGATCGGCCAGGACTTCGACACCGACGATGACCGCATCCCGAGGTTGCATCGCGGTCACTCTCGCCCTCCGGATCATCTCGACCGTCGACACCGAGATGCGTCACTGCCGAAAGAGCTCCGCAGACGCTCTCTCACCGCTACAAGCTCTCCGCCGCGTCGACCAACACGCGCTTGCCGTTTATCACCGCGTTTATTCGCGCCCGCGGGCGAGACCGACGGCCCCTGCCTAGCATCTCATCTACGCTCAGCCCGCTGCCGCCTCCTCGCCCTATCATGGGCGATGCTTCCTACGGCAACTGCCGGTCCGCGCCGAGCTCGCCTGCTAGACATCTAAGTGCTCGCCCCTGTCCCCGTAGGCTAGCTCCCCGCCGCGTACCTCTTCTGCAAACACTACTTCACTATCTATCTCTCCGCCCTCAGGTCGACCTGCCCTGCCGGCGAGACGAACAGACCCGCGAGGATCTGCTCGTCGAGCGACTCGCGGTCCGCGGGCTTCTCGCGCGGGAGGCTCAGGATCGGATCGTCGCGGTCGGCCTCGGCCAGCAGCAGGTCGAGATCGGCGTCGGTGATCTTCGGTTCAGGCATCGCGGTCGCTCCTCAGTTCGCTCCACCACCGACGCTAAACGGCCGCGCGCCATGTGGTCAGCCTCTCCGGTGACGCGACCCCCCGGCCGGGGGGGATAGATTCGCCGGCCATGGATGACGAGCCCATCCGGCTGCACGGCGGCCGACTGATCGCCCGCCGGCTGAAGGCGCACGGCGTCACCCACCTGTTCACGCTCTCGGGCGGCCACCTGTTCTCGATCTACGAGGGGTGCCGCCACGAGGGGATCGAGATCGTCGACACCCGCCACGAAGCGACGGCCGCGTTCGCCGCGGAGGGGTGGGCCAAGGTCACGCGGCGACCGGGTGTCGCGGCGCTGACCGCCGGCCCGGGCGTGACCAACGGGATGAGCGCGATGGCGTCGGCGCTGCAGAACCGCTCGCCGATGGTCGTGCTCGGCGGGCGTGCGCCCGCATTCCGCTGGGGCCAGGGCTCGTTGCAGGAGATCGACCACGTGCCGTTCGTGCGGCCGGTGGTCAAGCTCGCCGCGACCGCCGGCGCGACGGCGGAGATCCCCGGGCTGGTCGATGAGGCCTTCGCCGCCGCCCAGCGCCCGCACGGCGGGCCGGTATTCGTCGACTTCCCGCTCGACGTCGTGTTCATGGAGGCCGACGCCGAGGACGCGGCCGAGGTCCAGTCGCCGCGCGCCGGCCAGGCCGACGGCGCCGCGCTCGACCGCGCGGCGACGCTGCTGGCCGACGCCGAGCGGCCCGTGATCATGGCCGGGACGAACCTCTACTGGGGTCGCGGCGAGGCAGCGCTGCTCGCGCTCGCCGAAGCCCGCGGCATCCCGGTGTTCCTGAACGGCCTCGCGCGTGGCTGCGTTCCCGCCGATCACGCGCTCGCGTTCGCCCGCGCCCGCAAGACCGCGTTGGGGGAGGCCGACGTGGCGCTCATCGTCGGCGTGCCGATGGACTTCCGGCTCGGCTTCGGCAAGGCGTTCGGCGAAGAGACCGAGATCGTCGCGATCGACGTCGCGGAGCCGGAGCGCGAGCACCCACGCCAGGTCGCCGCGGAGCTCTACGGCGACCTCCCGACGACGCTGTCCGCGCTGGCGTCCGCCTCCGGGCCGGACACGAAGGCCTGGGTCGAGCGGCTGCGCGCGATCGAGACCGAAAAGCGCGCCGGCGAACGCGAGCAGCTCGCGGACGCGCGCGTCCCGCTGCACCCGATGCGGGTGTACGGCGAGCTGGCGCAGGTGCTCGACCGCAACGCGATCGTGATCGGCGACGGTGGCGACTTCGTGTCCTACGCCGGCCGCATGATCGACTCCTACGAGCCCGGGTGCTGGCTGGACCCGGGGCCGTACGGCTGCCTCGGCTCCGGCCCGGGCTACGCACTGGCGGCCAAGCTCGCGCACCCGGACCGCCAGGTCGTGCTGCTGCTCGGCGACGGTGCGTTCGGGTTCTCCGGGATGGAGTACGACACGCTCGCCCGCCACAACGTCAACGTCGTCGGCGTGATGGGCAACAACGGGATCTGGGCGCTTGAGAAGCACCCGATGGAGTTCCTCTACGACGGCTGGTCGGTCGCCGCCGACCTGCGGCCGGAGACGCCGTACCACGAGGTGGTCGAGGCGCTCGGCGGCCACGGCGCGCTGGTGCGCGAGCCGGGCGAGCTGCGCGGGGCGCTCGAGCGGGCGTTCGAGAGCGGCAAGCCGGCGCTCGTGAACGTGCTGACGGACCCGACGGTCGCGTATCCGCGCTCCGCGAACCTCGCTTAAAGAGAAGCCGCCCGCGGCGGGGGCGGGCGGCTTCAAAGTGGCCCCGTCAGGACGGGCAGGGGTACGTGCCTTGAGGGGCCTATTGAGTGGTCCAGGCGGCGGGAGGCGCCGATGATGCGGCATCGCCCGGACCTATGCGTCGGTGGGACGGCGGCGGGAGGCACGACCGCCCTTCCGACGCAGGAATCATCCACCTTCGATCAAGGGCAGGGCAATCGAACGAATGTCCACGAGCGGACAATCTGGACCTTGACTTCAGATTTGCGTTGTGGTTGAGAGTGCGAGCCCCCAGAGGATGTCGCGCTCAGAGGCCTCGACGCTGGCGAGGCCGAAACACCGCACTACTTCTAGCAAAATCGCGATCCCGGCCACGATCACGGGTGCGCGGGCGGCGTCCAGGCCACGAACATTCCGGCGCTCGGCGAGCGGGAGTGCCGCCAGCCGGTCCAGCTGTTCGGCCAGGGTCTGGGCCGTGAGCACGTGGCCCTCGATGCGCCCCGGATCGTAGGCCGCCAGCCCGAGGTCGATCGCCGCGCACTGGGTCGGGGTCCCGGCGACGGCGATCGCGACGTCAACCCCGGCCGTGGGCATCTCGAAGCGGATGTCGTCGCGGAGCGCATCGAGCTCCGCCGGCGTCGGCGGGTCGGAGTGCAGGTGGCGCTCGCTGTGGCGCACGACGCCGACCTGCAAGGACGTGTGCCAGTCCACCTCGCCGGCGCGGCCCAGCACGAGCTCCGTCGAACCGCCGCCCACGTCGACCACCAGCACCCGCTCGGACCCGTGGCGCTCCGACGTCGCCCCGGCGAACGTGAGCTGCGCCTCCGCGTCGCCGCTCAGGACCCGCGCCTCGAAGCCGAGCACGTCCTCGACGCGGCGCGCGAACTCGGCACCGTTCGCCGCATCCCGCACGGCCGAGGTCATGACCGCGGCGCCCTGCGCGTCGCCGATCTGACCCCGAAACCGCGCGAGCACCTCGAGGACCCGCTGCTGCGCGTCCTCGCCGAGGCGGCCGCTCCGGTCGACGCCCTCGCCGAGCCGGGTCACGATCGATTCGCGCGCGACCTCCCGCGTACCGTCCGCGATCAGCAGGCGGGTGGAGTTCGTGCCGATGTCGACCGCGGCGACTGCGGTCATGCGACGCGGTGGGGCATCTCCTCCCCGGCGAGCGCGGCGAGCAGGTTGTCGACGGCGAGGTCGGCCATCCGCGAGCGCGTCCGTACCGTTGCCGAGCCGACGTGCGGCACGACCGTCAGGTTCGGCGCGGACAGCAGCGGATCGTCGGGTGGGAGCGGCTCCGGGTCGGTGACGTCGAGCCCGGCGCCCGCGATCTCGCCCGCCTCCAGCGCCTCTTTCAAAGCGGCCTGGTCGACCGTGCCGCCGCGCGATGTGTTGATCAGGTACGCCGTCGGCTTCATCCGCTTGAGCTCGGCGGCTCCGATCAGCTGCCGGGTCTCGGGGGTCAGCGGCGTGTGGACCGAGACGTAGTCGGCCTGGTCCAGCAGTTCCTCGAGCGGGATGCCGGACGATCGCGAGCTGTGGACGATCTTCATCCCGAAGCCCTCGCCGCGACGCGCCATCGCCTGCCCGATCCGGCCCCACCCGACGATCCCGAGCGTCTGGTCGGCGAGGTCGCCCCCGAGCATGTGCGAGGGATGCCACGGCGCCCAGCGGCCCTCGCGAACCTCGCGCTCGCCCTCGACGATCCGGCGCGCGACCGCGAGCAGCAGCGCGAATGCGATGTCGGCCGTGGCGTCGGTCAGGACGTCGGGCGTGTTGCCGACGGGGATGCCGCGTTCCTTCGCCGCCTCCAGGTCGATGTTGTCGGTGCCGACGGCGAAGTTCGCGATGGCGCGCACGGACCGTGCGGCGTCGAGCAGCTCGCCGTCGACGCGTTCGGTCACCGTCAACAGCAGCGCGTCGGCTCCAGCGGCGCGCTCGCGCAGCACGTCGGCCGGTGGTGGCGTGCCTTCCTCCCACGCGTCGACCTCGTGCTCGGCGCGCAGCCGGTCGAGTGCCGGGAATTGGAAATCGCGGCTCGCGAAAACGCGTGGCATGGCCGCGGATGATGCCGGTTACCCTGGCGTCATGCGCCTCGCCGTTCTCGCGCTCGTCGCCCTGCTCGTCCTCGCCGGCTCCGCGGCCGCCGCGAGCGGAATCCACCCGATCGCGCCCGGCTCGGGCGAGCCCGTGCCGCGTGGCGAGACGCCGACGTTCCGGATGAAGGTGAACGGCAAGGGCGCCGTCTACGTGCGCATCTGCCGCTCGAACCGCAAGCGCGGGGGCGTGATCTGCGCGACCGAGGGGATCGGCCGAGCCCGGCGCGGCTCCGGCGGCATCTACACGTACAAGCCGAAGTTCTACGATTTCCCGCAGTTCTTCGCGAACCGCCCGGGCCGCTACTACTGGCAGGGCACGCGGATCTCCTGCCAGGGCACCGACTGCCGCCAGGAAGGCCCGGTCGTCAGCTTCACGGTCGAGTGAAGCCGGCCCACATCGGCTGCTCGGGCTGGCAGTACCGAGACTGGCGCGAGCGCTTCTACCCGCCCAAGCTGCCGCAGCGGCGGTGGCTCGAGCACTACGCGAGCGAGTTCTCCACGGTCGAGGTCAACAGCACCTTCTATCGCCTCGCCAAGGCCGAAGCAGTGGCGCGCTGGGTCGCCGAGACGCCCGCGGACTTCGTCTTCGCCGTCAAGGCCAGCCGCTACATGACCCACATCAAGCGGCTCGCCGATCTGCCGCAGAGCCTCGAGCGCTACTACGACGCGATCCGGCCGCTCGTGGACTCCCCGAAGCTCGGCCCGGTCCTGTGGCAGTTCCCGGCGAACTTCCGCCGCGACGAGGACCGTCTGAATGACGCGCTCGCGATCCTGCCGCCGGGACGCCACGCGTTCGAGTTCCGCCACGAGTCCTGGTTCGTGCCCGACGTGTGCGACATCCTGCGCGCGTACGGCGCCGCGCTGGTCTACGGCGACCACCCCGAGCGGCCCTGGCAGCCGCTCGAGCTGACGACCGACTGGACGTTCGTGCGCTTCCACTACGGCGCGCGCGGCCGCCGCGGCAACTACTCGGAGACCGAGCTGCGCGAATGGGCGGCGCGCCTGCGCGATGTGGGCTCCCAAGCGGAGATCTTCGCCTACTTCAACAACGACTGGGAGGGCTTCGCGCCCCGGAATGCCGACCGCCTCCGGACGCTTCTCGGGTGCTAACATTTTCTGTCCGCCGCGGGGTGGAGCAGTCAGGTAGCTCGTCGGGCTCATAACCCGAAGGTCGCAGGTTCGAATCCTGCCCCCGCTATGAACAGGAAGCCCCGCTCCGGCGGGGTTTTCTCGTTGCAAGGAAAGCTTAGAGCGGATCCTTTCCTAAGGGCTCGGAACGGGGTAGGATGGTCGTTAGGAAAGGAACGGCATGATCCTTTCCTAACGTCCGCGTCGGGGAAAGGATCGCGTGCGAGGGCAGCACGTCCATCAGATCTGGCAGGGAGACCCAACTCTCTACGCGCCTCCGCGTTACCGGCGTGCTTGCGAGTACGACGCGTTTCTCCCGGAGGCGATCGCCGGTGTCGATGTCGCACTGCCGGGCGATGTCGCCGGCGTGGTCTCCGACGCCGAGAAGGCGATCTCTGATCTGAACCGCGCAGCTGGGCCTGAGTTGATGCCACTCGCGCGGCTTCTGTTGCGAACCGAGTCGATCGCTTCCTCGAAGGTCGAGGGCATGCAGGTGGATGCCCGCAGTCTTGCTCGTGCCGAGGCCAATCTCCAGATCGGCCGGAGGGTCGGCTCTGGAGCCGCCGAGATTCTCGCGAACATCGACGCCATGCAGCTCTCGATCGAACGAGCTGCGGACCTTGAGGGGGTGCAGCCCGCGGACTTCCTGGAAATCCATCGGGTTCTGCTCGAACGCGCACCAAACTCGCAGATAGCCGGACGGTTCCGCACCTCGCAGAATTGGATTGGCGGTAACGACTACAACCCCTGCGGCGCGGCATTCGTGCCCCCGCCGCCAGGAGAGGTCGATCGCCTGCTCGACGATCTCTGCGCGTTCGTCAACGATGTCGCGCTTCCGCCGCTCGTGCAGGCCGCGATCGCCCACGCCCAGTTTGAGACGATCCATCCGTTTGAGGACGGCAACGGCCGAACCGGCCGAGCCCTGGTGCAGGTGGTGCTTCGCCGACGCGGATTGACACCAGCGTTCGTTCCGCCGATCAGCGTGGTGCTCGCGCGCGAGAAGGACCGCTACCTGAAAGGTCTGACACTGTTCCGGGAGGATCGGCTCGCTGACTGGATCGAGCTTTTCGCCGCCGCCACCGCCGAGGCCGCGACACTCGCCGCCCACTACACGATTCGTGTAGGCGAGCTGCAGGACGAATGGCGCCAACGCTTGCGAGAACACTCGAATCCTCGCTCTGATGCAGCCGCATGGGGTCTGATCACCGTCCTTCCGGCCCATCCGATCATCACGGTGTCGGTCGCCGTTGCCGCGACGCAACGAACGAAGCCGGCTGTAGCGAACGCGATCGAACAGATGGAAGCTGCCGGGATCCTCACGCGTCTCACCGAATCGGCGCGCAATCGTGCGTGGGAAGCCGAGGGTCTTCTTGATCTGATCGTGGGGCTTGAGGCCGGTGTCTCTTCGGCTAGCCGTGCGTGATCGCCAGGTCGAGCCACATGGCCAGGTGCGGAGGTTGACAAAGGCGCGCTCCGGCGCGGAGGATCGGCGGCGCATGGGTGAACGCGACGCATTCGGACGGGAGATCGGCGAGGACCCGCTGGCCGAGCTCGGCTGGCAGACCACGAGGACTCCCGATCCCACCCCGGCGCCCGCGCCGGCCGCGAGCCCGGAACCGCAGTTCTCGGCGCCGCCGCAGCAGCAGCAGTTCTCGGCGCCGCCGCTGCCCCGCTATCAGCGGCGAAGGCGTGGCGGCCTTGGCTTCGTGGTGATGATCATGGTGCTGGTGATCGGGATCGCGGCCGCGGGCGGCATCGTCTCGCTCGTCAGCGTCACCGGAGACGCGGTCGATGGCCTCGAGGGCGCGATCCGCAACGCGGTGCCGACCGCGGTCGCGCCGACGCCGGTGGGCACCGAAAGCGGCTCGCTGCTGCGCGCCAAGGACCTGAAGGCCGCGCTGGCCAAGCTCCCGCCCGGCGAGATCCGCCTGATCCGGGTCGCGCCGGATCGCATCGACGCGACGGTCTCGAGCGGCGGCAAGACGCAACTCGTCCAGGTCACCGCCGGCGGCCGGGTCTCCACGGTGACCACGCCGACGAGCATCCCGGGCGACGCGGTGAAGGTCAATTCGGCCGCGCCGGCGCGGATCGTCCGCACCGCGGCGCGCCGCTCACGCCGCGATCCCAGCACCGTCAACTACCTGGTCCTGACGGGCTTCGGCGGCAAAGCCGAATGGCAGCTCTTCTTCGACGACGGCCTGCATTACTCCGCGAGCGCGAACGGCAAGAAAGTTCGTCGCGTCGGCTGAACCTGAGGAGTACATTCGTACGTATCTCATTGCGGAGGTTCCGCGATGCGCAACCCAGTCCGTTCAGAAGCCGACGCTTTCCACATCGTGCTCGCCAGTGGCGCGGTGATCGCCGCGTCAGCCGTGCTGGGCGCGGTCGTGAGCCCGATCGCCGGGATCGCGCTGTTGGTCGGCGCCGTCGCCGGAGCGCTGATCTGGGAGTTCATGACCGCCGATCCCGACCGGCGGATGCCGCTGCAGGAGGCGATGGCGCTCGGGAGACAGAACGCCGTCGCCGGCACCCGGCAGGTGCTCGTCGTCGCCAACCGGACGCTCGCCAGCGACGAGCTGCGCTCCGAGATCGCGGAGCGTGCCCGCGAGGGCGCGCAGGTGCACCTGGTGGCGCCGATCCTGTGCTCGCGTGTGCACTACATCGCGTCCGACATCGACGGTGAGCTGCGCGACGCGCGCGAGCGCCTCGACGACACGCTGGCCTGGGCCCGCGAGCAGGGCCTCGAGATCACCGGCGTGGTGGGTGACCCGAACGTCGCGCTGGGCGCGATCGAGGACGAGCTGCGCCGCTCCGGTGCCGACGAGGTGTTGATCTCCACGCACCCGCCGAAGCAGTCCAACTGGCTCGAGACCGGGATCGTCACCCGGCTGCGCGCCGAGCTCGACGTGCCGGTCACGCACCTGGTCGTCGAGACCATCAGCGCCTAAAGCGTCGCCGGCAGGCCGAACTGTTCGAACAGCGACGCGTCGAACGTCGTCACCTCCGCGATCTTGCCGTCGCGCACGCGCAGCACGTCGATCTTGTACTTGCGGAACGTGTCGTCGCCCGGTGCGCGGTAGTAGCTGGCGGCGGCCGGCATCCGGTTCGCGCGCGTCGGCAGGAGGCGCCATTCGCCCGTGCCCGGCCCGAACGCCCGCTCGAGCAGCGATTCCATCGCGTCGCGGCCGTCGAACGCCAGCGGGTACGGCGGCATCGTGATCCGGATGTCGTCGGTGATCGCGGCGAGCGCGGCCTCGGTGTCCCCACGTTCATGCGAGTCGATGAAGCGCTCGAGCAGCTCGCGCTCGGCGGCGCTCGCCTCCGGTGACGCCCAGTCCTCGCGCCGGCCGCGCCGGCAGGCTGCGCTGCATCGTGTCGCGCGCCCGCTGGAGTGCGCTGTTGACGGCCGCGACCCCGATCTCGAGCAGTTCCGCGACGTCCTTCGCCGGCCAGTCCAGCACGTCGCGCAGGACGAGCACCGCACGCTGGCGCGGCGGGAGCAGCTGGATCACGGCCAGGAACGTGAGCTCGATCGTCTCGCGCGCGAACAGCGCCGCGTCCGGCTCCTCGTCGGCGGGCAGCAGCGCATCCGGATAAGGCTGCAGCCACGGGACGTCGCCGAACGAGCTCAGTGACGGGACGCGCCGCTTCTTCGCCTTGATCGCGTCCAGGCACGCGTTCGTGGCGATCTTGTACAGCCACGCGCGCAGATACTGGTCCTGCTCGAGCTCGCCACGGTTGCGCCACGCGCGCAGCAGCGTCTCCTGAACCAGGTCCTCGGCCTCCTCGAAGGACCCCATCATCCGATAGCAGTGGACGTGCAGTTCACGCCGGTGACGCTCGGCCCGCGCGGCGAACTCGGCTTCGGTGGTCATGGCAGCTCAGACGACGCCGCGCAAGAAACTCATCGGACCCAGTCTGAATCGATCTACCTTTCCGGCGTGCAGGTGTGGACCACGGACCTCGAATTCGCCTACGAGCACGGTCACGTGTACCTGCTGGACGGCGCTCGCCACTGGAGCGACGACGACGACCGCATCGATCTGCTGATGCCGCGCGGCTCCGGGTTCTTCCAGCCGCTGCGGATCGAAGCGTGGGGCGCCAAGCCGGCGCTCGAGCTGGACGGCTGGGAGCACATCGCCGAGTTCTCGCTCCAACTCGCCTCGGGCACGCTCTCGCTGGCGTCGGGCGGCTGCGGCGCGATCAGAGTCGGCATCGAGCCGGGCGCCTACCGCGCGCGCTGGAGCGCTCGCGCCGACGACTTCCGACTCCAGATGTGGCCCGGCCCGGCCGCGGTGCCGCGGTCTGAACTGCGGCGCCGCAACGGCAACGGCAGCGATCTCGGCGACCTGCCCGCGCTGCTGACCGACGAGGGCGTGCAGGCGGTCGGGGCGGTCACCGGGACCCGCGTGATCGGCGACGCGCTGCGGCTCGACGTCCACCTCGCCGCCTGGGCCAGGCGGACGTGGGATCGGACGATCCGCTGCGACGGCGTCGTGCGCTGGCGCGCGACCAGCGAGCCGTTCGGCCACGCGCTGCTGCACGCCGAGCATCCCGGCCTGCTGCCGTTCGCCGACGACCGCGGCGGGCTCTCGTTTCGCGGCCGCCCGCCGGAGCCGCGACCGGCTCGAGCACGCGCTGCGCGCCGCGCACGCCGAGGCGGCGGGCGAGCACGTCGAGTTCGAGGACGGGCTCGCGGAGCGGCTCGCGATCGGCTACGGCCGGCTGGCGAGCGGGCCGGTCACGCTCCTGCGCCGCTACGCCAGCGTCGCCGAGGACTACGGGCTGAGCACGAACCTGACCGTCACCGGCCCGGGCCGGGCCGGGCTGTCACTGCTCGAGTTGGGCGACTCGTTCGTCGTCGCCGAGCGCTTCAGCGTCGAGCTTAGAGCTCGTGGCGCTGGCGGTACTCGTCGTTCGCGCGCTTCTCGCCGCGGGCGAGGATGACCGCGTACACGATCAGGCCCTGGACGAGGACGGGGAAGAACACCACCCAGATCAGCAGCGAGACGAAAGTGACCTTGAAGGCTTCAGACGCGGCCAGGAGGTCCATCCGGGCAGAGCTTACCCACTACACGGCGAATCCGGCCAGCGCCGCCTCGCGGCTCGGGTAGAGCGAGAGCAGGCGGTCGACGCCGCGGAAGCGGAAGATCGAGGGCGGCTCGCCCTGGGCGAGCACGAGCGCGACGGCGCCGCCGCGGCGACGGGCCTCCGCCGAGGCGGTCAGCAGCGCCGATAGGCCGGAGGAGTCGATGAACGACACCTCGGTCAGGTCGACGACCAGGTGCTGCGCGTCGCCGTCGAGGGCGGCTTCCAAGCGGCGGTGCAGGTCGGCGACGTTCGAAAACGTGACCTCTCCCGTCAGGGCGACGATCTCAGGCGGCATGCTCACGCTCCAGCTCCAGTTCGAGCCACACGCGGTGGCGCTCTCCACGTTCGGTGCCCCAGCGCAGCGCGCACTGGTCGACCAGGTACAGCCCCCAGCCGCCGGGCCCGTCCGGCGCCTCGATCGGCCGCTCCGGCACCTCGAAGCCGGGCCCGTCGTCCAGCACGCTCGAGATGCACGATGTCGTCGGCCAGCCGCAGCTGGACCTCGACCGACCCCTGGGCCAGGCCGGTGTGGCGGACGGCGTTGGCGACCAGCTCGGTCGCCAGCAGCCGGAGGTCCTGGGCCGTGCGCGGACCGAGCGCGTCCGACACCGGCTCCAGTGCGGCGGCGACGTCGCGGGCGGCGTGCAGCGTCGCCGGGAAGCGCTCGGAGACGACCCGCGGCGACGTGACCTGCAGCGCGAGGCAGGCGATGTCGTCGCGCGGCTTGCCCGCGGCGATCTCGACGGCGGTCCGCTCCAGGTGCTCGACGACGGCGAGCGGCCCCTGCGCGGCGCGCTCGGCGACCAGCGCGGCCAGCTCGGGCTCGCACAGCAACCGGCGCGGCGCGGCGGCCTCGCTGACGCCGTCGGTGTAGAACGCGAGCAGGTCGCCGGGGCCGAGCTCGGCGCTGACCTCGGGCAGCTCGGGCCGCTCGATGATCCCGAGCGGCGTGCCGACCTCGCCGAGCGGGCGCCGCCTCGCCGCCGGCGCGGGCCAGGATCGGCTGCGGGTGCCCGGCGGTCGCGACCTCGATCCGCGCGCCCGTTTCGCGGTCCGCTCCAGTCGCGCCAGCGCGACGGTGACGAAGCCCGGGGCGCGCTGGCGCAGGAGCGCGTCGTTGAGCCGGGCGAGCTGGTAGCTCGGCCGCAGGCCGGCGACGGCGTGCGCGCGCAGCGTGTAGCGGGCGAGCGCGGTCACCGCGGCCGCCGCCGGTCCCTTGCCGCAGACGTCGCCGACGACCAGCGCCCAGCTTCCGTCGGCCTGCGGGAAGACGTCGTAGAAGTCGCCGCCGACCTCGTTGCCCTCGCCCGCGGCGCGGTAGATCGCGGCCAGCTCGAGGCCGTCGACGTCGGGCAGGTGCGGCGGCAGCAGCGCGCGCTGGAGCGTCTGGGCGGTGCGGGTGCGCTCCTGGTAGAGCCGCGCGTTCTCGATCGCGATCGCCGACTGCGCCGCGATCCCCTCGACCATCCGCTCGTCCTCGGCCGAGAACATGCCCGGCTCCGGATGCCCGAAGAACAACCCGCCGACCACCTCGCCGTCGCTCTTGATCACCGGCACCGCGAGGTAGCTGCGGACCGGGAGGTGGCCCTCGGGCATGCCGTGGTAGGGCGCGCTGTGGCCGTAGCGCGGATCGACCAGGACGTCATCGAGCCGCACGTTCGCCTCGCCGTTGAACGTCGGGGCGAAGATCGCGGTGTTGCGCGGCATCGGGAAGCGCTCGAACGCGCTCCGCTCGACGCCGGAGAGCGTGTAGAGCATGTACGCCTCGCCGGCGTCGGAGACGACGTTGTAGAAGAACGCGCCGAACGACGCGGGCGTCAGCTCTCGGGCGGAGTCGGTGGCGAGCTGGACGATCTCCTGCAGCTCGAGCCGGCCGGCGATGGCGCTTCCGACGCGCTGGAGCGCCTCCGCGCGCTGCTTCTCGAGCAGCAGTCGGCGCCCGGTCTCCTCGGCCTCGACGCGAGCCGCGTGCTCGCGGTTGAGCAGCTCGAGCGTCTCGATCGCGTTCGCCGCCATCTGCGCCAACTGGATGACGATCGCCTCGTCGTTGTCGGTGAACTCGCCGTTCTTGTCCCACAGCTCGATCAGGCCCGAGGCTCGAGCCGTCGCGCGCGACCAGGGGCGCGACGAGCCGGGGGCCGGGCGGCGCGCCGTCCGATCCGCGGCGGGCGACGCCATGGCGGGTACCGATCACGTCACGCGCCGCGTCGGCGACGATCTCGAGGACGTCGTCGACAGTGGCGGCCGCCGTGACCGCGCGGGCGGCGTCGGCGAGCGATCGCAGCGGGTCGCTCATGCTCGCGGCATGGTACGCGGAGGGTATGGGCGTGGCATCATCAATCTATGAGCGACATCGAGCGCAGCCGGGGAAACCGGCCCACCCGCAAGCAGCGCGAGGAGCGCGCCTACCGCCTCGTGCTCGCCACGGGGACGTTCGGGCTGATCGGCACCCTCGGGATCGTGCTGGCGATCCTCGGCTTCGGCGTGGGGTGGCCGGTTCCTCTCGCTGATCGTGGCTGCGATCTGCTTCATGTTGCTGCGCCGGACCGTCCGCTAGCCGCGCCTCGCGGCGAGCAGGCCGGCCACGCCGGCGATGAGGCCGAGCACGCCGACGATCAGCGCCACGATCGCGAGCCCGTTGCCGGAGCCGTCCTCGCTGGTCGCCGCCACGGTCGTCGCCGCCGGGGTCGCTTCCTCAGAGGCGTCCTCGCCGCCGCCGCTGTGCGACGCGGCGTCAGTGCCCTGCGGCTCGACCACGGACACGATCGCGGCCGGGTTGTCGGAGCCCTCGGCGCCGATCCAGCGCACGACCTCGCCGCCGGCGTAGGTCTGCAGCGCCTTGAACTCGAGCTTGTCGCCGGCCTTGCCGGGGACCTGGAACGAGAGGCCGAAGTCCTGGAACGCGCCGGGCGGGATGCCGTCGTCGTCGCTGTCGGCGGTCCAGGTGATCTGCTTGACGCCCTCGGTGATCTCGCCGTCGTCGGTCTGGATCGGCTGGTCCAGCGGCCCGCTGGTGACCTTGACCGTCCAGCCCGGGACCGGCTCGTAGGAGACCGACGCGAAGCCGTCGGGCATCTGGACGTCGACCTTGGTCGTGGGGGCGTCGTCGCGCTCGTTCGGAACGCGCACGTCGAGCCGGGTGAACTGCCCGGCGGGCGCGGTGTTGGGCTGAAGCGTGACGTGGGCCTGTGCGGTGGCGGGCACGCCGGCCGCGACCAGCGCGGCGAGGAGGAGAGTTCTGCGCATCATGAGATCGGCACCTGGAAGGGGGTCTCGTACTGGACGAAGTCGGAGACGCGGATGACCGTGTGGATGGTCCACTCGCCCTCCACGCCGAAGCTGGCGTCGTCGACCACGTAGTGGCCGGGGCCGGCGACGTGCGGTGACAGCGCGATCTTGGCGATCTGCTTTTCGGGCATCTCGGCGCTGACGGTCAGTTCCTCGGTCTGCTCGAACGGCGCGCCGGTCTTGGCGTCGAACAGGTACAGGTGAAGCTGGTTGGGGCCGACCTTGGCCGGGATCCACGGTGACCTCGACGCGTGCCGGGCCGACCATGACGCTGGTGGCGTACGGGCCGGAGGACTCGGCGACCGAGGGCGCGTAGCTGGACAGCGCGCCGGTGACGGCGATCGCCACCACGCCGAGCGCGAGTTCCGCGCGCAGCGTGCGGCGCAGCAGCACGCCGGTGCGACCGGGCGTGGTCGCCCGGCGCAGCGCCGGCAGCATCCGCTGGCGGTTGAAGAAGCCGAGCACGACGATCGCGAGCGCGACCACGATCTTGATCAACACGGCGCGGCCGAACGCGCTGTCGAGCAGGGCGCCGAAGCTGCCGACCTCGACGATCGACTGCACGACGCCGCTGAGGATCAGCAGCGGCAGCGCGATCGTGGCCAGCGCGGAGAAGCGGCCGACCACGCCGGCCAGCAGCGGCGTCCGCGCGTCCGGCTCGAGCTCGGCGGTGGCGGCCCGCAGCGCGAACACGAGGACGGCGACCCCGCCGAGCCACGCGCTCATCGCGAGCACGTGCACGATGTTCGCCGGCAACAGCACCGCGACCGGCTTCTGGACGCTCGTGTGGCCGCCGAGCGACGGCAGCAGGGCGAGCCCGAACAGCGGGACGGCGAGCGCGGCGAGCTTCGGCGTCGAGAGCGCGGGCGCAGCGGGTGCGGCGGCGGCCGCGCGGGCGGGCTCGGGCGGCCCGCCGGCGACGACCAGGACCGGTTCGGGCGCCTGCGGCGGCGGGGCGATGTCGCGGCCGCGCAGCGGCCGCGTCGCCAGCACGATCAGCACCAGCACCCACGCCAGCGCGCCGACGCCCCAGGCCGTGCCGAACCGCGTGCCCAGCACTTCGCTGAACGTGTTCGGCTGGGCCGCGGACCAGAACGAACTGCCCTCGCCGACGGCGCCCTGGAGGATGATCGCGACGATCGCCGACACGAGCCCGGCGATCGCGGCGATCAGCAGCAGGCGCTCCAGCCGGGCGGTGAACGCGCGCGAGGCGACGCCCACCGGGCGCCAGCACGGCCAAGAGGAAGATCAGCGCGCCGAGCCCGAGCGCGATCGCGCCGTACTGGAAACCGCGCGCGACCGACAGCGCGCTGTTCGTGATCGCGCCGCTCGTTCCGCCGCCCGCGAGCAGCTCGTCGAGCGACTCCGACGGGCGGAGCGGCCTCGCCGACGGTGAAGACGAACCCGCTCGAGACCGGGTGGCCGTCGGCGGAGACGACGCGGAACGTCGCCGTGTAGGTGCCGTCCCCGAGGCCGGGCTTGAGCTTGATCGCGATCTCGGCGCCCTTGCCGCCCGGGTGGAACGCCTTGCCGACCTGCACCTCCTGGCCGGTGGAGTCGAACACCCGCAACGCCCCGAAGCTGGCCTCGACCGCCTCGTCGAACTTGAACACGACCTGCGCCGGCGCGGCGTCGAGCTGCGCGCCCCGCTCCGGGACGGTCGACTGCAGCGTGGCGTGCGAGAACGCGGTCGCCGGCAGGGCGAGCAGCGCCGCCAGGGCGAGCGCGAGCGCGCGCTTCACCACGCCTCGACGACCTCCTCGCGCGCGGCCGACCGCCGCCGGCGCACGAAGAACACGGCCAGCGACAGCACGATCACGAGCGCGGCGAAGCCGATGATCGCGCCGATCGGAAGCGACCCCTGGTCGAGCGGGACCCACGTCAGCGTGCCGGCGATCGCGCCCTGCTGATCGCCGATCTGCACCGGGACTTCCCAGTCGTAGAGCTTCGTGCGGACGTCCTTGTCCTTCAGCTGCGGCGGATCGCCCTTACCCATCCAGTGCGCGCGATGGTCGTGCCACTCGAACCGGCCGCTCTTGGACACCAGCTTCCACGCCGGCTCGGCCGGGAGGTTCTTCGGCACCGCGGTCTCGCCCAGGCGGTCCTCGTTGAGGTAGTACGCCTCGGAGCTGGTGTTGACCTCGACCGTCCCATCGGCGAGCACGCGCGCGTACGGCTTGCCCTTGTAGTCCATGATCGTCACGTCCTGGCCGCTCGTGTTGTGCAGCAGCAGGCGGTCGTCGAAGTTCAGGACGGAGACGTCGACGCCCTTGGTGGCAGGCGTGAGGAGCTGAACCTCGGAGCGATAGTTGGGATTGCCCTGGTGGGCGAGCGCGACGGGCGCACCGAGCAGCAGCGCGGCCGCCGCGACGGTGCAGGCAAGGGTCCGCAAGCGGGACCTCCTTCGTGACTGGAGCGGGGGACGATTCAGGCGGCGTGAAGCAGCGCGGCCGGCGGGCCGCGGAGCTGTCGCGTGCTGCGCTCCAGCAGCGATGCGAGCGCGTGCTCGAGGACCGGCGTCCAGTGCCTCGAGGCCGGCCGCGGGCGCACGGGCGAGGGCCGGCGCGCCAGGATCGCGTCCTCACCGATGAAGCGACCGCTCAGCAGGAGGCCGACCAGGAGCAGGAACGGCCCGGCGTAGAACACCAGATCCTGCATGCCGGTGAGGCCCTGAACGGCCGACACCGCCAGCGCGGCACAGCCGAGTCCGATCAACAGTGAGCGGGGCGTCCGCATCGCGGGATAAGCGTAGACGCACGACGCGCGGCGGTACAGTGAGCCGGTGAAGACCGTCTTGGGACTTGCCGCGGTTCTCGTCGCGCTGGTCGCCGCCGGCTGTGGCGGCGACGAGGACGAACCCGCCGCGCCCTCAGGGGGCGGCGGCGGTCAGCAACTGTTCGTCGACAACTGCGGGAACTGCCACACGCTCGCCGCCGCCGGCGCGAGCGGCAAGGTCGGCCCCGACCTCGATGCGCTCCAGCCGGGGCCGGAGCTGGTGACGAGGCAGGTCGAGGTCGGCGGCGGCGGCATGCCGGCGTTCAAGGGCAAGCTGACCGACGATCAGATCAAGCAGATCGCCGACTACGTCTCCGAGAACGCCGGCAGTTCCTAACGGCGGCGACGGCGGCGGTTGTTGCCGCCGCCCGTGTGCGGCCGCGGCGTGGGTGCGAGGCCGGCGTGCTCGAACTCGCCGTGCAGCTTCAGCGCGGCGGCGATACGGCCGACGTCGCGAGCCTGCTCGGCCTCGACGAATGTGATCCCGACACCCGTGGCGCCCGCGCGGCCCGTGCGGCCGATCCGGTGCACGTAGCTCTCGCGGTCGTCGGGGGCGTCGAAGTTGATCACGTGCGAGATGCCGGTGACGTCAATGCCGCGGGCGGCGACGTCGGTCGCCACGAGCGTGTTGACCCTGCCCGCGCCGAACGCGGCCAGCGCGCGCTCGCGCTGGTTCTGGGACTTGTTGCCGTGCATCGCGAGAGCGCGCACGCCGGCGCTGTCGAGGCGCTTGACGAGGCGGTCGGCGCCGCGCTTGGTGCGCACGAACACGAGCGCCATCTCGGCGTCGTCGAGTTCGTCGACGAGCGCGTCGAGGCGGCTCGCGCGGTCGACCGCGCGGAAGCGGTGCTCGATGTCGGCGCGCGCTTCGGGGGCCGGCGCGTGCTCGTGGCGGACCGCGTCGGTCGTGTACACGGACGCGATCCGGCCGACCTCGCCGTCGAGCGTGGCCGAGAAGAACAGCGTCTGGCGGTCGGCGGGGCACTGCGCCACGAGCCGGTCGACGGCGGGCCGGAAGCCCATGTCGAGCATCCGGTCGGCCTCGTCGAGGACGAGGATCTCGACGGCGGAGAGCGAGATCGCCTTGCGGGCGAGCAGGTCCTCGAGCCGGCCCGGCGTCGCGACCAGCAGGTGCGCGGCGCGGGCGTTCTTGATCTGCTTCTCGAAGCCGACGCCGCCGTAGACGGCGGCGACGTTCAGGCGCCGGGCGGCGGCCAGCGGGCGCGCCTCCTCGACGATCTGGCTCACGAGCTCACGCGTGGGGGCGAGCACGAGCGCGGCGGGCTTGCGCGCCGCCGGATCGAGCACGTCGACGATCGGCGCGGCGAACGCGATCGTCTTACCGGAGCCGGTGGGCGACTTCGCGAGCACGTCGACGCCATCGAGGACGTCCTCGATGACGAGCGACTGGATCGCGAAGGGACTGGTTATGCCGCGCTTGGCGAGCGCGCCCACGACGGGCTGCGACAGGCCGAGTTCGGCGAAGGACTGCTTGGACATCTGGTACTCCTCGGCGGCGCTGAGAGTGGCCGCGAACGATTCGGGAGGCTGTCTGCTGAACCCGAACCGCCCGGATGGCGGGACTCAAGAGCGCACGAACCTCACAGGCAGCCGGATGCCACCCGTACGCCGTACGTTAGCAGGCCGCCACCCGAGGACCGTGAACAGCACTCCGCCGAGTAGGAAGTAGAGCGTGATGATCACGCCGCTGACGCCGTCGTCGCCGAGGCTGCCGTCGGCGAGCCAGCGCGCCGTGCCGGCGGCCACGCCGGCGAGCAGCGCGGCGCCGCCGATCCGGGCCAGTCGCCGATGGCCGCGATGTGCGACGACGGCGGCGGCGACGCCGATCACGGCGATAAATCCGATGTAGAGCTGGGCGCCGGCCGTGTCGGCGGGCTCGCCGTTCATGCCGAGCGGGCCGCCGGCGGCCCAGTAGAAGTGGACGATCGCGAAGACGATGCTCCAGGCGGTGGTTATGCGAGTCATGCCCGCGAAGGTACGCCCCAACTTTGAGGGTTCTCGGAGAACCTAAAGGGGCCAGGCCCCTTTAGGTTGGGCTCTCGGAGAGCACCTGGTACGGGGACATGAAGCCGCTCTCGAATCCCTGGCGCGAGACGCGCAGGTAGATCCGCCACACCCGGACGCGCTCGTCGCCGGCCAACTCGCGCGCGCGGTCGATGTTGGCCTCGAAGCGGCGCTGCCACTCGAGCAGCGTGCGCGCATAATCCCCCGGGAAGTCCTCGACGTGGATCGTGTGCAGCCCGGCGCGCTCGACCGCGGTCTGGATCCGCGACAGATGCAGCGGCGCCGCGTCCGGGAACACGTAGCGCTCCGAGAACGGGCCGGCCTCGGCGTCGCCGAGGCGCAGACGGGCGATCCCGTGATTGAGGATCCGCCCGCCCGGCCGCACCAGCGACGCGAGCTTCGCGAAATACGCGTCGATGTTGACGCTGCCGACGTGCTCGACCATGCCGATCGACGCGACCGCGTCGAACGGCTCGCCCGCCAGGTCGCGGTAGTCCATCACGCGGATGTCGATCTGGTCCGCCAGTCCGGCCTCGCGCGCCCGCTCGTTCGCCAGCGACGCCTGCGGCTCTGAGAGCGTGATCCCGGTGACGTGGACACCGTGCTCGCGCGCGGCGTGCAGCGCGAACGAGCCCCAGCCGCAGCCGACGTCGAGCACGCGCTGACCCGGCTCCAGCGCGAGCTTGGAGCACACGAGCTCGAGCTTGGTCCGCTGCGCTTCTTCCAAGGTCGTCGCCCCGCGCGACCAGATCGCGCACGAGTAGGTCATCGACTCGTCGAGGAACAGCGCGAAGTATTCGTTGGAGAGGCTGTAGTGATGGGTGACCGCGCGCTGGTCGCGCAGGATCGAATGGCGCTTGCCCTTCGGCCGCAGCTCCATGTCCGGCGCCCGCGGCATGCCGCGCAGCGCGCCCGCGCGCACCGCCCCGAGCGCGATCCGGCCCTTCGCGCGGGCGTCGAGCGGCGGCGGCGACCAGCGCGCCAGCAGATCGAGCGCGGCATCGATGTCGTCGACGTCGATCCCGCCGCTCACGTACGCGCGCCCGACGCCGAGCTGCGACGGCGCGCGCAGGACGTGGCCGAGCGCCGTCGGCGACGTGATCCGGAACGTCGGCCCGCCGCCGTTCGTCGACGCGACCTCCGATCCGTCCCACAGGGCAACGGTGAACGGCCGGTCAGGCAGTGCGTCGGCCAGCGCGGAACGGAGGTCCTCCGTCCCGCTCACGTCGCGAGCTTGGCTGCCTGTCGCTCGGGGGGTATGCGAACGACGTCCCAGGCCAGGCCGGTCTTCTCGAGCGCCCAGATCACCCACGCGGAGGTGTCGATCTGAAAGCGCCCGAGCCCGTGGCGGGCCGAGGTGGGGAAAGCGTGGTGGTTGTTGTGCCATGACTCGCCGAACGTGAAGACCGACAGCCACCACAGATTGCGGGACTCGTCGCCGGTCTTGAACCGCTGGCGCCCGAAGAAGTGACAGAGCGAGTTGATGCTGTACGTCGAGTGGTGAAGGACCAGCATACGAACGGCGCCGCCCCACAGCAGCCCGGTCAAGGCCGCGTCGAGCGTCCCGCCGATCGCCCAGCCGAGCAGGAACGGCAAGGTGAGGCTGGCGATCACCCAGAGCAGGAACGTGCGGCTGACCCAGTTGACGACCGGATCCGCGATCAGATCCGGCGCGTAGCGCGACTTCAGCCCGCGCTGGGTGTGGATGAAGAGCCACCCCAGGTGCGCGTGCATCAGCCCGCGCAGCGCGCCTTTCAGGCCGTGCCCGTGGTCGACGTGCGGCGAGTGTGGATCGCCCTCCTGGTCGGAGAACACGTGGTGCTTGCGGTGATCGGCGACCCAGGAGATGACCGGCCCTTCGATCGCCATCGAGCCGAGCGCGGCGAGGGTCGCGCGCACGGCCTTGCCCGTCTTGAACGAGCGGTGCGTGAACAGGCGGTGGAAACCGACCGTGATCCCCAGTCCGGTCAGCACGTACATCGTCGCGAACACGATCAGATCGCTCCAGCCGAGCAGCTCCGACCAGACCTGCCAGGCCACGACGCCGAGGGCGAGGATCGGGAGGACGGTGATCGTGCCGGTGAGGAAACGGTCGAGGTTCTCGTTGGCGACGGGCTGAACGTCGTCGCGCTGACTCGCGGTAGCGGCCATCGAGTTCAAAGTCTGGCACGTCCCCGCAAGTTCAGGCCCTCGGCTGCGTTCGACCCTTTCATGAAGCGTCGACTCTCGATCGCCCTCGCGACGGCCTCCGCCGCGCTGGCGCTGACCGCATCTCCCTCCATGGCCATCGTCGGCGGCCACGATGCCGCCGCCGGCGCGTATCCGTCGGTCGCCGAGGTCCACCTGGCCAAGAGCTTTCTGTGCACCGGCACGCTGATCGCGCCGGACTGGGTCATGACCGCGGGCCATTGCGGCTCGATCACCGGCAGCGCCGTGGCGACGCCGATCGCGTTCCCGCCGGCGCTGATCGACGTCTACATCGGCTCCAACCAGGCCGGTCAGGGTGAGCTGGTGCCGGTGTCGCAGGCGATCGTGTCGCCGGACTACATCGCGACCCAGGGCTATGACGTGACGCTGCTCAAGCTGTCGCGCCCGGCGAGCTCCGCGCCGACGCTGGTCGCAGGCGCGGGCGAGACCTCGGCATGGGCGCCGGGATCGCTGGAGGCGATCGTCGGCTGGGGCGCGACCTCCGAGGGCGGCGACACCCCGGACACGCTCCAGGAAGCCCGGGTCCCGGTGACCACCGACGCCTATTGCGCGGGTGCCTACAGCGAGTTCGACGCGCGGACGATGCTCTGCGCCGGCTACCCCGAGGGTGGCGTCGACACGTGCCAGGGCGACTCGGGCGGCCCGATGTTCGGCACCACCACGGCCGGCGTGCGCCGTCTGGTCGGTGCCACCAGCTTCGGCGAGGGCTGCGCGCGGCCCGGCAAGCCGGGGGTCTACGCGCGCGTCGCGGACACGACGCTGCGCGAGTGGATCCGAAGCGTGGCGCCCTCCGCAGTGGCTTAGCGCCGGCGGCGGGAGGCCGCAGCGGCGGCGTCGCGATCCGGAATCCCCTTCCTCTTGGATCGCGGCGCCGCCTTCTTCTTCTTCTTGGGCTTGGGCTTGGGGAGCTTGACCTTGACCGTGCGCAGCTCCACGCCGGCCGGCCCGCTCGGCCCGCGCGCCTCGATCCGCAGCCGGTAGCGGCCCCGGCCCGGCGGCCGCCACGTCACCGTATGGCTGCCGCGCGGAAGCCGCAGGTCGCGCGACAGGCTCAGCCCGCGCGTCCCCCACACGCGCACCTTCACGTCGGAGACCTTCGAGAGGGTGAAGCGGACCGTGCTCGTCCGGTCGGCGCGCACGCGCCGCAGCGGGGTGATGCCGATCCGTGTCGGCTCGCGCTCGTAGCGCACGAACCGCTCGTGCGCGCGGCAATACGTCCGCGCCTTGACGCGCTGGCACAGGCCGCGCAGGAATCCGGCGATCAGCTCGTGGTAGCCGAGCGTCGACTCCGCGCCGCGCTCGGAGTACAGCGACCAGGCGCCGGTGTCGAACGCGCGCACCTCGCGCCGCGCCGCGCGCTCGCCGGCCCGGTAGAGCCGCTTCGCGCGCTTGGAATCGGTGAGCGCGGCGGCGTCGCGCAGCCCGATCACGGCCTGTAGGCCGCCGTTGAACACGTGGTGGTCGGGCGCGAACGAGTACAGGACGTAGTGGCGCCCGCCCGGCGCGTTCACGGACACGCCGCGCGGCGGCGCTTGCTCGAACGCGCCGAGCGCCCGCTCGACGCTCCGCTGCCAGCGCTTGACGCCGAGCGCGCGGTAGCCACGCGCCAGGGCCTGCACCGCGGTCGCCTGCGCCATCCCGCTCACCCACGGCGGCGCGCCGGTGCCGTACGCGAAGTAGTACTCCCACGCCAGGTAGCCGGAGCGGCGCGCGCCGAGGCTCGTCAGCCGGTCGAGGCTGCGCGTGAGCAGGGCGGGCCGGCAGCGGTCCTTCTTCGTACGGGAGCGCATCGCTGTCAGGCACGCGCCGGCGATCGCGTTGGCGCGGCCCCAGCTCGCGAGCGGCTGGAGCTGCAGGCCGCGGCCGGGGTAGTACTGGAAGATCTCCGGGCTTCCCGTCCGCCATCCGGAGGCCGGGATCGCGGCCCGTGGCCAGAACCGGGCGTTGGTGCGCAGGATCAGGAACGTCGGCTCGATCCGGTCGCTCGTCAGCGCGTGCTGGGCCGCCAGCGAGCGGATCGACTGGACGACGTAGCCGAGCTCAGCGCGGCGGACGCCGGTCAGCCCGGCGAGCGTCCGCTGCGCGTTCGACCACTCGCGTCGCGCGCGGGTCTCCTCGGCTGCACTGATGCGCTCGGTCAGCCGCGCGTACCGCAGCGCTCCCTCGACCGTCGTCGAGCGCCGCGCGGCGGCGATCTGAGCCCTTAGGCGCCGCTCGGCCTCCCGCTGGCGCCGCACCATCTCGTCGAAGCGGCCGACCTTCGGGCCCGGCATGTCCAGCGCCTGGACCTTGGGCGCAGGGCGCTCCGGCTTCGGCGCCGGAGGGTCATCGGACCCACACCCGGCGAAGACGACACCGAGCAGCAGGGCCGGCCAGAACTTCACCGCACCACATTGCCAACGAATCCGCCAAGATGCGCTAGACGAATGGGAAGGAGAGCCGCATGCAGGGATTGATGTCGTCGTATCCGCTGACACTCACCCACGTCTTCGACCGGGCCGAGCGGATCTTTCCTGAAAAGAAGGTTGCGACGGTCCAGTTCGGCGGGATCGACCGGATCACGTACGGCGAGTGGGCCGCGCGCACACGCCGTCTGGCGGGAGTGCTCGACACGCTCGAAATCTCCGCCGACGGCCGGGTCGGCACGTTCGCATGGAACACGGGCCGTCACCTCGAGCTCTACTTCGCCGCGCCCTGCAGCGGCCGCGTCCTGCACACGCTGAACATCCGTCTGTTCCCTGACGACATCACCTACATCGCCAACCACGCCGAGGACGAGGTGATCTTCGTCGACCGGTCGCTGCTGAAGGTGCTGTGGCCGCTGATCGACGACCTCGACACCGTCGAGCACGTCGTGGTGATGGACGACGGCGTCGACGACGAGATCCCCGACGACTCCCGGATCCACGACTACGAGAAGCTGCTCTCCGAGGCCGATC
Organism: uncultured Solirubrobacteraceae bacterium; assembly: GCA_963768375.1. Lineage (GTDB taxonomy): Bacteria > Actinomycetota > Thermoleophilia > Solirubrobacterales > Solirubrobacteraceae > Solirubrobacter. The sequence goes on along the minus strand of CAVYHO010000008.1, from coordinate 1,332,926 downwards.
CGGTCGAGAAGTTCTCGATCGACGACGAGAACCAGGCCGCGGCGATGTGTTACACGAGCGGCACGACCGGCCATCCGAAGGGCGTCGTCTACTCGCACCGCTCGACCGTCCTGCACTCGCTGGGCGCGATGGTCGTCGACGCCGCCGCGGTCTCCGAGCGCGACACCGTGATGCCGGTGGTGCCGATGTTCCACGCCAACGCGTGGGGCCTGTGCCAGGCCGCCGTGATGGCGGGCGCGAACCTCGCGCTGCCCGGCCCGAACATGCAGCCGAAGGCGATCGCGGATCTGATGGAGTCCGAGAAGGTCACGCTGGCGGCCGGCGTCCCGACGATCTGGATGGGCGTCTTGCCCGAGCTCGAGGGCCGCGACCTGAGCGCGCTGCGCGACATCGTGTGCGGCGGTTCGGCGGTCCCGAAGTCGCTGTCGGAGGGCTACCGGGAGAAGATCGGGCTGCCGATCCTGCAGGCCTGGGGCATGACCGAGACGAGCCCGGTCGCGACCACGGGCCGGACCAAGTCGACGCTGCTGGATCGCTCCGAGGAGGAGCTGGCCGACCTGCGCGCGGCACAGGGGATCGCGATCCCTCTCGTCGAGCTGCGGATCGCCGACCCGGCGACGGGCGAGGAGCTGCCCTGGGACGGCGAGGCGCGTGGCGAGCTGCAGGCCAACGGGCCCTGGATCGCCCGCGAGTACTACAACGACGACCGCTCGCCGGACTCGTTCACCGACGACGGCTGGCTGAAGACCGGCGACGTGGCCACGATCAGCAAGAACGGCTACGTCCGGCTCGTCGACCGCACGAAGGACCTGGTCAAGTCCGGCGGCGAGTGGATCTCGTCGGTCGAGCTCGAGAACGCGATCATGGCCCACCCGAAGATCGCCGAGGCGGCGGTGATCGGGATCCCGGACGAGAAGTGGAGCGAGCGGCCGCTCGCCTGCGTCGTCCCGGAGGGCGACGAGGAGATCACGCTCGACGAGCTCAAGGAGTTCCTCGCCGAGCGCGTGCCGAAGTGGTGGATCCCGAACGACCTGGAGATCATCGACGAGGTCCCGAAGACGTCGGTGGGGAAGTTCTCGAAGAAGACCCTGCGCGAGCAGTTCGCGGAGCGTAAGACGACCGCGTAGCTTGACCGCGCCGATACGGTCACTCCGTGCGGCGCGGTCTGGTCAACCTGTGCCTGGTCTCGTTGTTCTCCGTCGTGGGGGCAACGCCGGCGACGGCTGCCGTCACCGTCAGCCTCGGCGGGACGCTTGACGTCACCGGCACCGCGGCGTCGGAGACCGTGACGCTCACCGCCGACGAGGACACGATCACCGTGGCTTCGCCCCAGGGCGTCGAAGGCGTCTGCGGGGTCGGGCCCGAGGTCGCGTGCGCGGTCGACCCGAACGTGACCGTGCGCGCAGAACTCGGGGGTGGGGAGGACACGCTCGCCGCCTCGACGCTGGTTCGCGCGCTGTCCGTCCGCGCGACCGACGGCGCCGACACCGTGGCGACCGGCGTCGGCGATGACGCGATCGTGCTCGAGGGCGAGGACAACGACGTCCATTCCGGCGGGGGCCGCGATGTCGTCTCGGGCACGGGCGTCGTGCGCGGCGGCGGTGGCGACGACTTCCTCTCGGGCGACGGCGACCTCGACGGAGGTCCCGGCGACGACGCGCTCGAGGCCATCCTGGGCGCGACCCTGGCCGGTGGAGACGGCCACGACTCGGTGCGGTTCACGCTCGCCGGTCCGGTGCGGATCTCGCTCGACGGCGTGGCCAACGATGGCGCGCTCGTGTTCGAGAGCAACGTCCTCGCCGACGTCGAGGTGCTCAAAGGCAGCGCTGCGGACGACGTGCTGGTCGGCGCGGCCGGCGCGCAGGAGCTCGACGGTGGCCTGGGCGCCGACGCGCTGACCGGGGGCGCCGGGGCGGACGTGCTGCGTGGCGGCGGCGGGGACGATGAGCTCGACGGCGTCGACGGCGAGGTCGACGACGCCGACTGCGGCGACGGCGACGACAGCGCCCGCGTCGACGCGGCGGATCGGACGAGCGGATGCGAGGAGGTCGACGCGGTCCCGACGCCGACGCCGACGCCGACTCCGGACCCGACCGCGACGCCGGAGCCTTCGCCCGTTCTCGATGCGGTCGCAGGCGCGGTCTCGGCGGTCACCACCGCCGCGGTGGCGGTCGACGTGCCGCCGGTCGTGCGAGTGTCGCTCGTCACGCGCGTCGCGCGCGAGCGGTTTCTACGCAGCGGCGTCGTCGCGAGCGTGCACTGCTCGGAGTCGTGCACGGTGTCGAGCGTGCTGACGCTCGACTCCCGCACCGCCAAGCGCCTCAAGCTCCCGCGCCGGCTGGCTCGTGCCACCGGCACCATGATGTTGGCGGGGACCGTGCGGGTGACGGTCAAACCGAACGCGTCGGTCCGGCGCCGGCTGAGGCGCGTGAAGGGGACCGTGAAGGCGACGCTGACGACCACCGCCACCGACAGCGCGGGTCACACCCGCGCCGTCACATCCACACTCCGGCTCAGCCGCTGAACGACCGCTCGCCGATGCCGATGGCGCGGATGGCGGGGGCGCCGTCGGCGATCCGCACCGGAAGCTCGGCGCCGCCGAGCCACTCGCGCAGTCGCGTCGCGTCGCCGGCGACCTCGATCCACGTCAGCCCGCCCGCCGTGCCGCGCTCGCCGGGGTGGCGCGGAGAATCGCTACCGACGAAGAACGGCAGGAACGACTCGGTCAGCGCCGCCTCGACGCCCGTCACGTGGGCGGTCATCCCGTCACGGCTGACGGAGTGCAGCGGCGTGCCCAGCCGCTCCGCGACCGCGGGCACGTCGACGCCGGACACCGCCCACGCGATCAGCCCGTCGTCGTCGGAGAGCCGGTCGAGCAGCAACCGGCCGATCGGAGACGCCTCCGCCTCGGCGCGGTCCGCGATCGCCAGCAGTTCCAGGTAGCCGGGGCCGAGCGGCACGATCCGGTTGTGCGACCCCTGGCCGACGTGACGGCCGCCCGGCAGCACCTCCAGGCCGAGCTCGGCCTCGATCCGGGCGGAGGCGACGTCCAGCTCGGCGGTGCCGTAAATGACGTGATCGAACTTCAAGCGAGTACCTTCGCAATCATGATCGGTGCGCTCCTCCTCGGCTTCCTCGCCGGCGTCATCGGCCGGCTTCTGATGCCGGGCGACGTCTTCCGCCACATGAGCGGCCCCACTTCGTGGTTGGTCTCGCTCGGCCTCGGCCTGGTCGGCGCCGCCGTCGGCTGGTTCCTGTTCACCTACCTGCTGGGGATCGGCGACGACGACGTGTTCGACCTCGGCGGCATCCTGTCGGCGATCATCGGCGTGGTGATCGTGCTGCCGCTCGCCGGCCTCATCCTGCGCCGAACCGGCCTGTCCCCGGAGCGCCCGAAGACACCGCTGCCGCCGCGCTAGTTCCCCGCGTCGGCGCTGGCCAGCCGCTCGGCTCGCGACTTCCAGCCGTAGCGCTTCTTGCCGCCCGTCTTCGCCGTCTTCTTCGGGTGCGACTTCCAGTTGTTGCCAGGCAGCGTCTTCTCGTCCTCGCCCTTGTAGAACTGCAGGACGGTCGCGTTGAACGCCGCGAGCAGCTTGTCCTGGTCGGCCTTGTCACCCGACGGCCAGACGATCGCCTGGAGGTCTTTGAAGGCCTGCTTGTCGGCCGCCATGTCCTCCGTGATCTCGGGCTTGGCCGGTGCCTTCGCCTTCTTGGCGGGCGCCTTCTTCTTCGGGTCCGGCTTGGCCTCCGGTTCCTTCTTGGCCTCCGGCGGCGGCGGCTTGGCCTCCTCGGCCTTGACGATCTTCGCGATCAGGTCGGCGACCAGCGCCTGCGGGTCACCGGAGATCAGGCTGCGCCACACGATCGCGCCCATCCAATTCGGCCGGTTCGGGAAGATGTTCGCCACCGCCAGCTTGAGCCGCTCGTCGGTGCAGGCCTCCCCGATCGTGGCCACCTTCGCCGGCGCGCTGAGCTTGATCGTGTACTTGTCGGTCGGGAAGGTGGCGTCCTTTGTGCCGAAGTCGCTGCTCGCCGCGTACTTGTTGCCGATCATCTGGCTGCCGAACATGCCCGGCGCGAGCGGCTTCGCCCACAGCTCCTCGAGCTCCTCGGCGATCTGGATCACCTGGTACTTGCGCAGCCCGCCGGTGGCCATCGGGCCGGCCAGCGCATCCTCGACCTCGAGCCCGGTTGCGTCCTTGCCGTTGATCTGGAGCTTGCCGTCGACGATCTTCAGGCCCGCGGCCGTGCACTGCCCCCAGGCCTCGACGTAGATCGCCTCCTCTTCGGTGCGGTCGGGGGCCTTCTTGGCCTCGGCCTTCGTCGAGCGCGACTTCAGCTCCTTGAAGAACTCGACCAGCGATCCGCCGCCGCCGGCCGTGTCCTTGTCCATCGCCCATTGGTGGATCCCGAGGCTGGCGGCGCTGTCGCCTTCGAACTTCACGTCGGCGTCGTGGTCCTTGTTGGCCTTCTCGTGGTCGGCGACCGCCTTGTCGGCGTCCGCCTTGGACCTGGTCCTGGTGCCCTTCCAGCCCGCCTTGCCGTGGCTTTCGTGCTTGCAGTACGGCGTCCAGAACGACTCGCTGACCGAGCCGAACGTGCCCTCGAGCATCGAGATCATCGCCATGAAGTCGAGCTCCGGCGTGATCTTCGACTTCAGCCCGGCGGGGAGCGTCGCGATCGCGTCCTCCATCAGCTTCGTGCGGCCCGCGTACTCCTTGCGGCTGTGCTTGGACTTAACCCAGTTGAGTCCAGTCCCGTCCGGGAACGTGATCGCCAGATAGATCGTGCCGTCGACGGTGATCCGGGAGTTGGCCGGGATCGTCGACTTCAGCGCGGCGGGGAGCTTGGAAAGCTCGACCGGGCTCTTGCCGCCGACGACGAGCGCGGGCGTGGTGCCGAGCACGGCACCGGATTCGGCGCCGTCCTGGGTCATCGTCTCGCTGCCGTCGGCGCCAACGGTCACCGTTGACTTGCGCACCTTGAGGATGTCGAGCTTGCCCGCGGACGTCTCGAGCTCGCCGCGCGTGGCCGCGCTTGGCGCGGCGGCGCCTGGCGTTGCCCACCAGTCGCTCCCGGTCTTGAAGCCGATCAGCTCGCCCGCGGTCGTCTTGATCGTGCCCGCGGCGTCGTCGACGTCGATGTCGATCGGCTTCGGCGGCGGCTTCTTGTTCTTCTTGCCGTTGCGGGCGAGCATCGACACGACGCCCTGGTTGCCGAGCGACCGCTGCAGTTGCAACATCGCGTGCGGCGGTGGCGCGCTGCGCACTGCCTCGGCAGTGTTCATATCGTCCACATCTGGACGCCGGCGGGGGTCGCGCGAATACACGTCTGCTTCTCCCGCGATGCTAACGGGAGGCTCCATGGCGACGGTAGAGGCGCGCACGCCCGACCCCGAGACGGGCGAGTTCGAAACCCCACTCGCGCGGGTCATCGGGCCCGGCATGCTGCTCGTGTTCATCGTCGGTGATGTGCTCGGCGCGGGCATCTACGCGCTCGTCGGCGTGGTCGCGGGCGAGACCGGCGGGGCGATCTGGACCGCGTTCCTGTTCGCCACGATCCTCGCCATCCTGACCGCGTTCTCGTATGCGGAGCTGGTGACGAAGTACCCGCACTGCGGCGGCGCCGCCTTCTACATCAACACCGCGTTCAGGAAGCCGTTCTTCACGTTCATCGTCGCGTTCACGGTGATGTGCTCGGGAATCGCGTCGGCGGCGACGCTGTCGCGAGCGTTCGCGGGCGACTACCTGGCCGAGTTCGTCGAGCTGCCGGTCGTGCTGGTCGCGATCGGCTTCCTGCTGATCGTCGCGCTGATCAACTTTCGCGGGATCTCGGAGTCGGTGAAGCTCAACATGGTGCTGACGTCGATCGAGGTGATCGGTCTGGTGATCATCGTCTTCATCGGCGTCGCCGCCTTGGTCAACGGTGACGGTGAGCCGTCGCGCAACTTCGACTTCCCGGCCGACGAGAACATCGTGCTCGCGATCGTCGGCGGCGCGGCGCTGTCCTTCTACGCGCTGATCGGTTTCGAGGACGCGGTCAACGTCGCCGAGGAGACCAAAGACCCAGCCCGCATCTTTCCGAGGGCGCTGTTCGGCGGCCTGATCATCGCGGGCGTCATCTACCTGCTCGTGACGTTCACCGCCTCGATGGTCGTGCAGACGGCGACGCTGGTCGACAGCGACGGTCCGCTGCTCGAAGTCGTTCGCGAGGGGCCACTCGGAATCCCGACGAAGCTGTTCGCGGGGATCGCGCTGCTGGCGGTCGCCAACGGCGCGCTGATCAACATGATCATGGCGTCGCGGCTCGTCTACGGCATGTCGATCCAGAACGTCGTGCCGGCGATCTTCAACCGCGTCCACAGCTCCCGCCACACGCCGATCGCGGCGATCATCTTCACCACCGGCCTGGCGATGGTGTTGGCGTCGCTCGGCGATCTGAGCGACCTGGCGGGCACGACCACCACGCTGCTGCTGTTCGTGTTCATCACGGTCAACGTCGCGGTGCTCGTGTTGCGGCGCAATCCCGTTCAGCATCATCACTTCGTCGCACCGAGTGTGATCCCGGTGATCGCGGTGGTCGTGATCGTGTTCCTGCTCGCGCGTCGCGCGTCCGACAACCCCGAGTACTTCGCGTACGCGGGCGCGCTGGTGGTGCTGGGCGTGGTGCTGTGGGCGATCACCCGGCTCACGACCGGAAAGGCGGCGGAGATCGATCCGGAGAAGCTGTCGTAGGCGCACCCATGTGGTGACGGTCCCGGCAGGGACTCAGGTGTGGGTGGCGCAGGCGCGGTTGGCGTTCGAGGACGTCGGACTCGCGCTGGCCGCGGCCGGCGCGAGCTGGGCAGCCGTGTTCAAGATGAACATCTACGTCACCGACATCGCGTTCGTGCCGACCGTCCGCGCCGTCCGCGACGAGTTCGTCAACCATGACGCGCGGCCGGTCAGCACGCTGGTGGCGGTCACCGCGCTCGTGCTGCCGGAACTGCTGATCGAGATCGAGGTCGCCGCCGCGCTCTAACGCAGGTGGTGCACCTCTTGGAGTCCGTACACGGGGGTCTCGATCCCCTCGGCGCGGGCCTTCAGCTGGAGCGCGAGATAGCTCGAGTAGTGGCGCGACTGGTGCAGGTTGCCGCCGTGGAACCAGAGCGCCTCCTGCTGGGTCGGCTTCCACATGTTGCGCTGCTCGCCCTCCCACGGGCCCGGGTCCTTGGTCGTGTCCGAGCCGAGACCCCAGACCTTGCCGACCATGTCGGCGACGTCCTGGGAGATCAGATCGGCGGCCCAGCCGTTCATCGAGCCGTAGCCGGTCGCGTAGACGACGAGGTCGGCCGCGAGCTCGGTGCCGTCCTCCATGACGACGGCGTGCTCGGTCATGTGGTCCACGGCACCGCGGACCAGCTTGATCTTCCCGTCGGCGACGAGGTCGGACGCGCCGACGTCGATGTAGTAGCCCGAGCCGCGGCGCAGGTACTTCATGAACAGACCGGAGTTGTCGTCGCCCCAGTCGAGGTCGAAGCCGGCCGCTTCCAGGCGCGCGTAGAACTCCTTGTCGCGCTCGCGCATCTGGTCGTAGAGCGGGATCTGAAATTCGTGCAGGATCCGGTACGGGATCGAGGCGAAGATCATGTCGCCCTTCTCGGTGGTGATCCCGTTCGCGAGCGCCTCCTCGGAGTAGAGCGCGCCGAGCCCGATCTCCATCAACGTGTCCGAGCGCACGATGTGGGTCGAGGACCGCTGCACCATCGTCACGTCCGCGCCCACCTCCCACAGCGCGGCGCAGATGTCGTGGGCGGAGTTGTTGGAGCCGATCACGACGCAGCGCTTGCCCTTGTAGGCGTCCGGGCCGGGGTGCTTGGACGAGTGGTGCTGGTCGCCCCTGAAGTCCTCCATGCCTTTGATCTCCGGCACGTTCGGCTTGCCGGACATGCCGGTCGCCATCACGAGCTGCTTCGGGCGCAGCGTGATCGCCTGGCCGTCGCGCTCGACCTGCAGCGTCCACTCGCCGGCGTCGGGGTCGTAGGACGCGCTCTTGGCCTCGGTGCGGGTCCAGTAGTTGAGCTCCATCACCCGCGTGTACATCTCGAGCCAGTCGCCGATCTTGTCCTTGGGCGAGAACACCGGCCAGTTCTGCGGGAACTTGATGTACGGCAGGTGGTCGTACCAGACCGGGTCGTGCAGGCACAGCGACTTGTAGCGGTGGCGCCAGCTGTCGCCGGGCCGCTCCCGGCGCTCGACGATGATCGTCGGCACGCCGAGCTGGCGCAGCCGCGCGCCGAGCGCGATCCCGCCCTGGCCGCCACCGACGATCACGACCTCGGGCTGGAGCTCGTAGCCGAGCTTCTCCGCCTCCTCGAGGCGCTGTTCGAGCCAGGACTGGCGGTCAGGGTCGGCGCCGTGCTCGACGCCCTTCGGCCGTCCGGGCCCGGCTGGCTCCTCGTGGCCCTTGAGCTCGTCCAGCGCCGTCAGCAGCGTCCACGCCTTGCCGTCGCGCAGCCGCAGCAGGCCGCTGCCGCGGCCGACCGCGGTCTCGAAGCCGATCCACGCCGTCGTGATGCCGTCGGCGGTATCGGGCGGCTCGGTCGTGTGCCAGTTGCTCGGCTGCGCGTGCTCGAGCGTGAAGTCGAGCATCTCCCGGATCTCGTCCGGGCCCTCGACGGTCTTGAGGTTCCACGTGAACGCGACCAGGTCGCGCCAGAACGATTCGTCTCCGAACAACGCGGCGGCCGCCTCGCTGTCCCCCGCCGTGAGTGCTTGGTCGAACTCGGACAGCCACTGGTCAACGTCTGACACCGATCTCCTCCTGCCTTCGCAAGTACGCTCCGGAGCATGACGCTCGTCGCGGTGGGTGTCGATGGGGCCCGCGGAGGGTGGATCGCGGCAGGTCTGTTCGAGGACGGCCGGACCGACGTGCGGTTCTTCCCGAGCCTCGAGCGGATCGCGGAGTGGCGCGGAGGAGGCGACGCGCCGATGGCGGTCGACGTCCCGATCGGGCTGATGCCGCTCGGCGGCTCGCGCCCGTGCGACACCAAGTGCCGTAAGCAGCTACCCGGGCGGGGATCGTGCGTGTTCCCGCCGCCTGCGCGCTTCCTGGTCGATCGCTTCCCGAGCGCCCACGTGACGCCGAAGCAGTTGCGGGACGCGATCTTCGAGCGCGCCACCACCGAGGGGCCCGGCGTGGTGCCCGGGCTCAGCGCTCAGAGCTGCGGGATCTTCGACAAGGTGTGGGAGGCCGACCGCTTCGCCCGCCGCGCGACGTGCGTGTTCGAGGTGCATCCGGAGCTGTGCTTCCAGCGGATGCAGGGCGCCTCGCTGGCGCCCAAGAAGACCGCGCAGGGCGTGCTCCAGCGGCTTGCTTGGTCCGGGCCCAGTTCCCGGACGCCGAAGAGCGGATGCGCGAGAGCGACCACGGCGTGATGGACGACCTCCTCGACGCGTACGCCGCGCTGTGGACAGCGCGGCGTATCGCGGAACTCGGGATCGATGCGCGTCGAGGTGCTCGGCAGCGGCGCGCATGACGGGCCGCTGCCGATGCGCATCGTGGCTTAGGTCGTCTGCAGGCGCGCCCCCTCGATGTCGAGGTCCGGGACGATCCTCTCGACGCGCTTGGGCATCCACCAGGCGCGCCTGCCGAGCAGCGCCATCACGGCCGGCACCAGCGTCAGCCGGACGATGAACGCGTCGGCCAGGATGCCCACCGCCAGCGACAGGCCGATCGACTTGATGATCGGATCGGGCGACAGGATGTAGGCGCCGAAGACGACCATCATGATCGTGGCCGCCGCGATCACCACCCGCCCACTGTCGGTATAGCCCTGGACGACCGCGTCCTGGGCGTCGCCCGAGTGCACGAACCGCTCACGCATGCGGGACACCAGGAACACCTCATAGTCCATCGCGAGCCCGAACAGGATCCCGATCAACAGGATCGGCAGGAAGCTCACGAGCGGGCCAGCGGCGGCGACGTCGAACAGGCCGCTGAGGTTGCCGTCCTGGAAGATCCAGACGGTGATGCCGAGCGACGCGGCGATGCTCAGCAGGAACCCGGCGGCCGCCTTCAGCGGCACCAGGATCGAGCGGAACACGACCATCAGCAGCAGCAGCGCCAGGCCGACGACGACGGCGATGTACGTCGGCAGCGCTGCGGCGAGGCGGTCGGCGGTGTCGATGTTGACCGCGGTCTGGCCGGTCACGTAGGCCGTGATGTTCGCGTCCTTGGGCAGCTCGTCGGCCTTGTCACGGAGCGACGTGACGAGGTCACGGGTCTCGTCGGAGGCCGGGCCCGTCTCCGGCGTCACCTGGACGATCCAGAGGTCGCCGGCCTCGTTCGGCATCGCGGGCGAGACCGCGGCCACGCCCGGGAAGTCCTGCAGCGTCGCGGCGACGTCCTTGCCGAACTGCTCCTGCTCTTCGCGGGCGATCTCCGGCGCGTCGACGACGACCGTCAGCGCGCCGTTGAAGCCGGGGCCGAAGCCCTCGGTCAGGAGGTCATATGAGCGGCGCTCGGTCGACGTGGTCGGCTCGTAGGAGCCGTCCGGCAGGCCGAGCTTCATATGCGTCACGGGCATCGCGGCCGTGCCCAACAGCGCCACGCCGACCAGCAGCACGGCCTTCGGTCGGCGCGTCACGAACGTCACCCAGCGCTGCGACACCGTCGCGCCCTTGCGGACACGGGTGCCGCCCAGGAACCGGTTCGGCTTGGCGAGGCGCTGGCCGGCGAAGCCGAGCAGGGCGGGGAGGAGGCTGATCGCGATCGCGACCGCGATCACCACGGTGCCGGCGGCCGCGAGGCCCATGACCGTCAGGAACGGGATGCCGACGACGGCCAGGCCGGCGAGGGCGATGACCACGGTGGCGCCCGCGAACACGACGGCGCTGCCGGCGGTGCCGGTGGCCTGCGCGATCGACTCACGCACCTCCATGCCGGCGGCGAGGTTCTGCTTGTGGCGGGCGAGGATGAACAGCGCGTAGTCGATGCCGACGGCGAGGCCGAGCATCGTGGCCAGGATCGGAGCGGTCTCGGACAGGTCGATCACGCCCGAGAGCGCGGTCAGACCCGCCATGCCGATGCCCACGCCGAGCGCGGCGGTCAACAGCGGCATGCCGGCGGCGACCAGCGAGGCGAGCGTGATCGCCAGCACCAGGAACGCGACCATCATGCCCATCGACTCGGAGCCGTGGTGGGCCTCCTCGGCGGCGATGCCGCCGGAGAACTCGACCTGCAGGCCGGCCCTCGCGATCGCGCGAGCTCCGCGAGCTGCTCCTTCGCCTCGGTGGAGATCTCGCCCGAGGGCACGGGGTAGACGACGTCGGCGTAGCCGATCGTGCCGTCCTTGCTGGTAGTGAGCTTGGAGACGCCGCTCACCTCGGCGAGGCCCGAGGCCTCCTTCAAGGTCGCATCGACGGCGGCCTGGTTCTCAGCATCCGAGAGCGTCTCCCCCTCGGGGGCGGCGAAGACGACACGGGCGTAGGTGCCCGAAGCCGCCGGGTACTTCTGCTCGAGCAGCTCCTGGGCCTGCTGGGACTCGGTGCCCGGGACCTCGAACTTGTTGTTCTTGGTTCCGCCGAACGCGACCGCGAGTGCGATGACGCCGACGAACACCGCCAGCCAGAGCCCGAGCACGGTGCGCCGGCGGTCATACGACCACCGTCCCAGCTTGTACAGATACGTTGCCATTGCCTCTCCTTCAGGGGGTGGGGAACTGGCAGCGAGATTGCCGACGGAGAGGCACGGCGACTTCAGGGCTCCACCCCGATCTCGCACCCTTAGGGATCCGGATCAGGGTGTGAGATCAGGGTGGTGCCCCGATGATCTGAGGGCGCGCGATCGGGAGTCTGTGTCGCATCATGACTTCCGAAATCCGCACCGCTCGCGGTGGCACCCTGATCCTCGGCGGCGGCTTCGCCGGCGCCTACGTTGCGCGGGCCCTCGGCCGCCGCAGCGCGACGATCGTCAACCCCGCCAACTTCATGCTCTACACGCCGCTGCTGCCGGAGGCCGCGGCGGGCAGCATCGAGCCGCGCCACGTGACCGTGCCGCTGCGCGCGATGGCGCCGCACAGCGACCTGCTGCTCGGCTCGGCCGTGACGCTCGACACGGACGCGAAGGTCGTGAACGTCAGTTCCGAGGCCGGCACGTTCGCGGTCGGCTACGAGCGGCTCGTCGTCGCGCTCGGTTCCGTGACCCGCACGCCCGAGCATGCGCTCCCGCTCAAGGACATCGGCGACGCGATTCGCCTGCGCAACCATGTGCTGCGCCGGATCGAGCTCGCCGACGCCGACCCGTCGAACGCCGAACGACGCCTCACGTTTGTCATCGCCGGCGCGGGCTTCGCGGGAGTCGAAGCCGTCGCCGAGCTGCAAGAGCTGGCCGAAGGTGCGCTGCGGCGACATCCCCGCCTGAGGGGGATCGAGCCGCGCTGGGTCTTGGTCGACACGGCGCCGCGCATCCTCGGACAGGTGCCCGACGGCCTTGCCCGCTTCGCGGCGAGAACGCTCGGCAAGCGCGGTGTGGAGATCGTCTCCAGCACCGCGATCGCGTCCATCGACCGCAGCGGCGCCGTGCTGTCCGACGGCCGCCGGATCGAGACCGAGACCGTCGTCTGGACGGCCGGCGTCGCTGCCAACCCCGTCGCGGGGCGGCTCGGGCTACCGCTCGACGCGCGCGGCCGGGTGCCGGTGGACGAGCTCTTCCGCGTCCAGGGCCTGGACGGCGTCTACGCGCTCGGCGACATCGCCGCGGTGCCGAACCTCGCCACTCCGGGCGCAGTCGACCCGCCGACCTGCCAGCACGCGTTGCGTCAGGCCAAGCGGCTCGGGCGCAACCTGTCCGGCCGTGAGAAGCCGTACCGCTTCAAGTCGCTGGGCTCGATGGCCACGCTCGGGCGCCGCCACGGCATCGCCGTCGTCGGCGGGATGCGTCTGCGCGGCGTGATCGGCTGGGGCGTCGCGCGCGGCTACCACCTGATGGCGCTGCCGTTCGTATCGCGCCGCGCGCGGGTGCTGGCCGATTGGACGCACGCCGCGCTGTTTCGCCGTGACGTCGCCGAACTCACGGGGGCGGCCTGATGCGGGCGCGCAAGGAACTGCTGCTGTTCGGCGCGGCCTACCTGCTCTACAACGCCGGCCGCGGGCTGACCAACGGCGACATGGATCTGGCGGTTGACAACGCCCGCTGGGTGATCGACTTCCAGGGCGGGTCCGGCGTCGAGCGCGGCGTGCAGGACGCCCTGGGCGGGGTCTGGATGTTCCTGCTCAGCCACATCTACCTCGCGGCGCAGATCGTGATCCTGCCCGGCGTGCTGGTGGCGATCTACCGGTGGGCGCCGAAGGTCTACCCGCGCCTGCGCAACACGGTGATCGCCACCTGGATGCTGTCGCTGCCGATCTACGCGCTGTTCCCGGTCGCGCCGCCGCGGCTGGCGGGACTCGGGATGACCGACGCCGTCAGCGAGCAGTCGGCGGTGGCGCTGGCCGGTCACTCGACCTGGTTCTACAACCCGATCGCGGCCGTCCCGAGCCTGCACTGCGGGTTCGCGATGGCCATCGGGATCGCCGTCGCGGCGGCCGTGCAACGCACGTGGCTGAAGGTGCTCGCGCTGTCGTGGGGCCCGATCGTGGCGCTCTCGACCGTGGCCACGGCCAACCACTACGTGTTCGACGTCGTCGCCGGCCTGGCCATCACGGTCGTCGGCTACGCCGCGGTCACCTACCGCCCGCAGGTCCGTCGCCCCGTCCTGGTGCCCGCATGATCCGCGTCGCGATCCTCGATCCCCACCCCGCGCTGCGGGCCGGCGTGCAGGCGATCCTCGGCGAGGCGGCCGGGATCGTGCCGGTCGGCGCCGTCGGCGACCGGCACGCCCTGTTCCCGTTGCTCTATCGCTCCGATCCCGATGTCGTGATCGTCGACCAACTCCAGCTCTGTCTCACCGTCCGGGCCCGGCATCCGCGGCCTCGCGTGGTGCTCTACGCGGCCGGCGCGGGGTTCGACACGATCGTGCCGGCCGCGTTCGCGGGCGCGGCGGCGATCGTCGACAAGGGCAGTGGGACGCACGAGCTGCTCGCCGCGGTTCGGGGCGAGCGCGGCCTGCCGACCATCACGCCGCGGCTGCAGCGGCGCGCCGCGGAGCGGCTTGGCGGGACCGACCGGGCGATCCTCGCGATGCGCCTGGCCGGCACGCGCGACCGCGACATCGCGGCGACGGTGCGGATGCCGCGCGGCGAGCTGCCGGGCCGGATCGCGGCGATCGTCGCCGCGCTCGGTTCAAGCACCCCGGTCGGCGCGCTCGACGGCGCGAGCCAGCTCCACGCGGGATGACACGCCGACCTTGGCGAAGATGTTGCGCAGGTGGCTCTCGACCGTCTTCTTGCTCAAGAAGAGGGCGGCCGCGATCTGGGGGTTCGTCTGGCGGTCGACGACCAGCCGGGCGATCTCCAGCTCGCGCGCCGTGAGTGTGTCCAGACCACTTGCGCCGCTACGGCGATAGACGGTCCGGCCGAGCTTGCGCAGCTCCTGCTCGACCATGTCGCGCCGGCGCGGCGCGTCGCACGACTCGAAGGCCTGAGCGGCGCGTTCGAACTGCGCGATCGCGCCACCCCGGTCACCGACCGCGGCGAACGCGCGGCCGGCCAGCGCCCGCGCACTCGCGGCTTGGACCGGGGCGCCGAGCGCGTCCATTGCGGCGGCCGAGCCGAGCGCGCGCCGCGCCGCTGTCTCGGGGTCGCCGGTGTGCAGCGCGTAGGTCGCCGCGGCGCGGTCGGACTGCGCGATCGCGTAGCGCAGGCCGGTCTCGGCGGCGAGGTGCTCGCACGCCTCGAGGGAGCGGGCCGCGCCCTCGCTGTCCCCGGCGCCGAGCCGGCAGTATGTGAGCAGCTCGTAGCCGCCGGCCCGCCACGCGCCCGGCATCTTCGGCAGCTCCTCGCCGCCGCCGCTACGCAGCAGCAACTCGAGCGCCTGGTCGGGCTTGCCGTCGAGCATGAGCGCGCGGACGAGCGCGAAGCCCGCGAATGCGTACGGCAGCTGGTTGCCGAGTCCGGCCGCGAGTGCCAGCGACTCCTCGCCGCACGCCAGCGCCAGCTCGACGTCGCCGACGGTGTTGGCCACCATCGAGCGGTTCATCAGCGCCAGCGACAGCGCCTGGCGGTTGCCCGAGAGCCGCGCGGCCTCGATCCCGCCGTCGAGCAGTTCCGCGCTCTCCTTCAGCCGCCCGACCTGCTCGTAGCACGCGCCCAGCGCCGGCAGCAGGATCGGGAACAGCATGCTCTGGGCGGTCGCCCGACCGACGTCAAGCGTGCGCTGCCCGTGGCGCCGGGCGGCCTCGAAGCGGTCGAGATGGAGCTCGGCGCCCATCAGGTGCATGCCGGCGTCGACGCGCTGCGCCAGCAGCTCGTCCGGCAGCGAGTCGAACAGCGCGGCCGCCTCGTCGCAGTGGCGCTGCGCGTCGTCGATCAGTCCCACACACGCATCGGCGAACGACGCGAACGCCATGCTCGCGGCCAGGGTGGGCGCGTCGTCCATCGTCTGCGCGACCGCGAGTCCCTTCCGGCCCCACTCCCACATCCCCGCATAGTCGGTCTGCAAGAACCCGTCGGCGGCGAGTTCCAGCATCAGCAGCACGCCGCCGGGAACGGCGCGGTCGGGCAGCTCGTTGAGTGCTCGCTCGAGCCGCGCCCGGGCCTCGGCGTGGCGGCCGAGCAGTCGCTCCGCGGTGCCGCAGGCGGCGATCATCCGTGACCGTACATAAAGGGTCTGGCCCTTTATGTTCAAACCTTCGAGCAGCGCCTCGCGGCTGCCGGCGAAGTCGCCGCTCTGGGCGAGCGAGCGGGCGTGGGCGATGAGCAGGCCGAGCCGGTCTCCGTCCGCGCCCTCGGGGAGCAGCCGCAACGCCGCCGCGAACCAGTGCGCGGCGCTCGCCGGCAGCGCCTGGTCGGCGGCCAGGCCGGCGTCGCGCAGGACGCCGACGGCGTCCATGTCGCCGAGCCGCGCGTAGCGCTCGACGTGGTGGGCGCGGGCGGCGGGGCTCGCCCCGGCGGTGGTCAGCGCGGACGCCGCCCGCTCGTGGGCGCCGAGCCGCCAGCCGCCCGGCGTGCCGTCGTAGACCGCGCGGCGCACGAGCGGATGGCGGAAGCGGAAGCGGCGCGGCACGTTGGTGGGACGGACGAGGTCGAAGCGCAGTAGCTCGTCGACGGCGTCCAGCGCTTCGGCCTCGTCGATGTCTGCGGCCGCGGCGGCGAGCTCGGGCTCGAACGGGTCGCCGGCGACCGCCGCGCCCTGGAGGACGCTGCGCGCGCAGTCGGTGAGCAGGGCCAGTTCCTCGGCCAGGGCGGCGGTGACGTCGCGCGGAAGGTGACCGGTGCGTCCGAGCGAACGCGCGAGCTGCTGCAGGTAGAACGGGTTGCCGCCGCTGTCCTCGTAGACGGCGTCGGCGGCGTCGCCGAGCAGCCGGCGTGCCTCGTCGCGGTCGAGCGCTCCGAGCTCTAGCCGGGTCAGCGTGCCGGCGCGGTGCGCGCGCTCGAGTGCCGGGAGCAGCCGCTCGGGAACCTGGCGCGGGCGCATCGCGAGCGCGATCAGCACCGGCCCGCTCGGCGGACGCCGCAGCAGCGCGCCCAACAACTCCAGCGAGCCGGCGTCGGCCCAGTGCAGATCGTCGAGCGCGAGCACGACCGGTCGGCGTGCGGCCAGCGACCCGAGCAGCTCGCGCACGGCATGGTGCGCGCGGTGACGCTCGTCGGGCAGCGACGTCCCGCGCGGCGCCTCGCCCGGTGGGGGGAACACGAGCGCCAGCTCATCGCTGAGCGGCTCCGGCACGTGGTCGGAGAGCGCGTCGACGAACACCCAGAACGGCAGCTCGACCTCGAGCTCGGACGCGCTGCCGGTGAGCACGAGGAAGCCGCGCTCGTCGGCGATCCGGCCGAGCTCGGCGAGCAGCCGAGTCTTGCCGATCCCCGGCTCGCCCTCGACCTCGAGCGCCGCCGGGCGCCCGCGCTCCAGATCGGCCAGCGCCGCGTCGAATGAGCGCAGCTCGCCCTCGCGCCCGACGATCTCGTCCGCAAGCTGAGCCATGGCCGGATCAATCATCCTCGACGGATGCAGACGATGCGACTTCCGGCCGAGCCTGACGTCGTCGCGCCCGACGGCTCCGACGTGCGCGTGCTGCTCGGCGTGAGCGACGGTGGAATGGCCCACTTCGAACTCGGTGCGGGCGAGACGTCGGTGGCGGTCCGCCACCGCACGGTCGAGGAGGTGTGGTTCTTCCTGTCCGGCCGCGGCGAGATGTGGCGCTCGAACGGCGAGGAGGAACTCACCGTCGACGTCAGGCCGGGCGTGAGCATCGACATTCCGCTCGGAACGACGTTCCAGTTCCGCGCGCACGGCGATGAGCCGCTGCGCGCGATCGGCGCGACGATGCCGCCGTGGCCCGGCCCGGGCGAGGCGATCCTGGCCGACGGCCCGTGGACCGCGACCGTCACGCCGGGCCCAACCTAAAGGGGCCAGGCCCCTTTAAGTTTCGTCGCGGCCTCGAGTGCGTACGCGCCGTTGGCGAACGCGACCATCACGTGGTCGGCCTCGAGCGTGCGGATGCGGCCGGCCAGCTCTTGGAGTTCCTCGTCGGAGTAGCGATACTCCATCCGGTTCTTGGCGTCGCGGCCGAGCGCGCGGAAGTAGGCGAGGTCGGAGCGCGTGACGGCGTCGACCGGCGGGACGGCCATCGGCGCGGCGTCCTGCGGGGCGTCGACGGCCGCGAACACCGCGCCCGTCTCGCGGTACCAGTCGAGCACGCGGTCGAGGCGGTGGAACCAGTCGCGGTTGCGCAGCTCGACGGCGACGGGGATCGGCGCGAGACCCTGGACGACCGGCTCGAGCTCGGCCAGCTGGTGATCGCCGGGAGCGAACGCGGGCGTGAGCTGGAGCACGAAGCACGTCAAACGGTCCGCGGCGTAGAGCGGCTCGAAGATCCGCAGCGTGCGCTCGACCAGCGCTGCCTGGAGCTCGTCGGTGAGCACGATCCGCCCGCGGCCCGTGACCTCGACGTCGTCGCGCAGGTCGCGCGGGAGTGAGTCGAGCGGCGCGGCGTGGCGCGACAGCGCGCGGTGCACCTTGACCGCGAACCGGAAGTCCTGCGGCGTGATGGCCGCCCACCGTTCGACGGTGCTCGCCGACGGCAGCGCGTAGAACGGCGAATCGGCCTCGACGCCGCCGGTCATCTCGGCCAGGGCACGGAGCCGCTCGCGCGGTTCCACGCCCTCGGGATACCACGCGGGAACCGACCAGCCTGCGGTGGCGACGACGAGCATGCCACCGGCGAGGATAGATTTCCGGCGGTGATCTTTCGGCAGATCGCGCACGAGGATCTGGGCTGCGCGTCGTACCTCGTCGGCGACGAGGACGCCGGTGTCGCGGCGGTCGTCGACCCGCGGCTGGAGATCGGCGAGTACCTGCGGCTCGCGCGCTACCTGGGGGTCTCGATCGAGCACATCCTCGAGACCCACAACCACGCCGACCACGTGTCCGGCCACGGCCGGCTGGCGGCCGCGACGGGCGCACTGATCCACATCCATGCCGATGCCGGCGCCGAGTACGACCACGAGCCGTTCGAAAACGGCTGGGAGCTCAAGCTGGGGTCGGTGCGTGTGCGCGCGCTGCACACGCCCGGGCACCGGCCTGAGCACACGGCGTTCGCGCTGCTCGACACCGCTCGCAGCGACGAGCCCTGGGCGGTCCTGACCGGCGACTCGCTGTTCGTCGGCGACATCGCGCGGCCGGATCTGGCGGTCGAGAAGGAAGAGGGCGCGCGCGGGATCTTCCGGTCGCTGCACGAGCAGCTGCTGGCGCTCGCCGACGATGTCGAGGTCTGGCCCGGCCACCTCGGCGGCTCGTTGTGCGGCGGACCGTCGATCGACCTGAAAGTCAGCTCGACCGTCGGTTACGAGCGCCGCCACAACGAGCTGCTCAGCGTCACCGACGAGGACGAGTTCGTCGGCCGCGCGATCGCCAACCTGCGTCCGCAGCCGCCGAACTTCAAGGCGATCGTGGAGCTCAACCGCGGGCCGCTGCGGCGCGAGACCGTCGATGCACACCCGCTCACCCCGCGCCAGATCCAGCAGCTCGACGCGCCCGTGATCGACATCCGGACGCCGATGCAGTTCGACGATGCACACATCCCGGGCGCGATCTGCAACACGATGCTCCAGGCGGGCTTCGGGACGCGGCTGGCGTGGATCGCCGGTCCCGACCAGGAGGTCGTGCTGGTCGGCCGCGACGACGCCGACGCGCTGCGCGCCGCCGAGCTGGCCGCGGCCGTCGGCGTGTTCCGGTTCGCCGGCTACCTCGCGGGCGGGATGACGAGCTGGTGGGAGGAGCGGCTGCCGACCGCGTCGATCGAGCGGATCACGGTCCCGGAGCTCCACGAGCGCATCGACGGGCTGCAGGTCCTCGACGTGCGCGAGCGCGACGAATGGGAGGCCGGCCACATCCCGGGCTCGCTGTTCACTCCGTACCACGACCTCGACGACCTGCCGGTCGACCTCGACCTCGACCGCCCGGTAGCCGTGATCTGCGCCTCGGGCCAGCGCGCGGCCGTCGGCGCCAGCCTCGTCCAGCGGCTCGGGGCGCGCGACGTCCTGCACGTCGTCGACGGCGGCGTGCCCGCCTGGGGCCGGCGCGGCTGGCCGCTCACTTGATCCAGCGTTCGGCGCGCCGCAGACGCGCCGCCAGCAGCAGCGCGCGCTCCTCGGCCGGCGGATCGCCGTCGCGCGCCAGCAGCGCCTTCGCGGCCTTCGCCGCCTGACCTGAACCGGTGATCGAGGCCAGGAACGTGCGTGCCGCCTCGCTGCGCACCCGGGTGCCGGTCTGCGCGCTCAGCTCGTCGAACGGCACGACCAGCGCGGCATAGGTGCGCGGGGTGCGGTCCACGATCGCGTCGAGCAGATCGCGTACCACGGCACGGTGGAGTGGGCCGGTGGCGGCGATGATCTTCAGCCGCGTGCCGAGCCGGCTCGGGATGATCAGCCCGCTCGCCAGGTCCTCGCGCAGCGACGGCGCGAGCGCGTCCGCGTCCAGCCGGCCGTCGGCGATCGCCGCGACGAGCAGGTCGACGGCGATCAGGTGCTCCTCCCGGACGCTCGAACACAGCGCCAGCGTGGCCAGCCGCACGGCCATCGGCGTCAGCGGCTCGCCGCTCGGCAGGAGCAGGTCGAGCACCCGGTCCGCGCCGGACCGATCCACCACGTCGCCGAGATTCCAGCCGATGCGCCCGATCGCGCCGGCGCAGGCGAGGTCGCGGCGGGCGGGCCAGGCCGTCGGGTCGGGCCAGCGGGAGCGCGTGAAGTCGTCGTCCGCCGTGACGCCGGCCAGGTGGTCGGCGAGCGGCTCGTTGTGCTCCGGCGCCCGGCTCGGTGGCGGCCCGGCGACGACCGCGCGCAGGCGATCGATCGCGCGCTCCTCGTCCGGCCGGAACTCGACCTCGACGCGCACCGGCTCCGGGCGCCCACTCACGGCGCGGGCGGCGGCGGCCGCGGCGCCGTCGTCGGCGACATCTTCACCGCCGAGCGCGCAGCGGACGAGCGCGCCCGGGCGGCCGGGCAGGTCGGCGGCCGCCTCGAGCGCGGCGGCGCGGCCGTCGGGCGCGAGCCGCAGCAGCGCCTGCGCCAGATCGCGCTCGTCGACGTCTTCGCCGAGCAGCCCCACGCGGTCGACCAGCACGGCCGCCTGGATCGAGCCGCCGGGGTGCGTCGCCCGCGCGAGCAGCAGCCTCGCGTCGGCACGCGCGGCGCGCCGCGCCGCCTCCATCACGCGCTGCGCGAAGCTGCTGTCGAGGTGCTGCGCGGGCGGCTCCGGCTCCGCGCACATCAGCCATGACCAGGCGACGCTGACGACGCTCTGGGCCGTCATCCTCCTCCCCAGCGGCTGGATCTTCGGGATGAGCTGGTTCAGCGGGCCGTAGAACGGGTCGCGGTCGCCGCAGGCGCGGAGGATGCCGTCCAGCAGGCGCTCGTCCTCGTTGGGCTCCCAGGGGTTCAGGAGCGCGCGGGTGAGCAGGTCGGTCAGCTCCTCGAGTGACTGGATCGGCATGAGGAACGCCGCGTGGTCCAGCACCGGCTCGCCCGGCACGGGCGCGGGCGGCACCGGGCCGAACGGCTCGAGCGCAAGCGCGGTCCGGATCGGTTCCGGGATCGCGTCCAGAGGCGGCTCGTCGACGGCGCCGTCCTCGCTCACCCGCGCGAGGCCGAGCAGCGCTTCGGCGCGCGGGCGCTGCGTCGCCGCGAGCCCTTCGAGCCAGCCCGCGAGGGCCTCGCTCGGGACGCCCCAGCGCTCAAGCCGGTCGAGCACTTCGCCCTGGACGTCGGCCCCCTCGTGCGCGAGCGCCGCGGTCGCCGCGAGCGCGGCCTCGTCGCGCAATGCGGGATCGTCGCGGACCGCGCGGTCGAGCAGCTTGAGCGCGGACCGGACGGTCTTCTTGGCCGGCGCGGAGAGCGCCGGCCCGAGCTCCCACGGCGGCGCGCCGCCACCGCGCACCAACTCGTCGACAGCGAACGCCGGTGCCGCTCCGAGCACCACGCGCAGCGTCTCTGTGCGCGCGAGGCGCTCCTCGCTCGTGACCGCGAGCGCCTTCCACAACCGCGTGTACCAGCCGGCGCGATAGGGGCTGAAGTCGCGCCCGAGCGCATCGAGCGTCGCGTCGAGCACGCGCTCGCGCGGCATCCGGCCGTCGGCGACACAGGCCAGCACCGCGTCCTGCCAGCCGGCGCCCGACTTGTCGGCGCTGGTCAGGTCGACCTCCGCGACGAACAGCTGCCACACCTCGTGCGCGAGCAGGCCGGGATCGGCCTCCAGCAGCGCTCCCGCGCCGCCGCCCCAGAAGGCGACGGTCAGCATGCCCTCGCTGTATCTGGCGGTGTCCGGAGGGGCGACCGCTGCCTCGCGGACCTGCCGCCACGCCTCCGCCTCCTGCACCTGCGAGCCGAGGACCCACTCCGGCCAGCGCTCCAGCCACTCCGGGCGCCGGTCGAGCAGGACCTCTGGGCCGTGCGGTACATCCACGACGGCTCCGCGCCACGCGCCGACCCGCTGGAGCTCGGTCATCGAGGCGGTGCCCAGCAGGGCGAGCGAGAGCGCGCGCTGCTGCTCCCAGATCTGCCGGTCCCACACGATCAGCCGCTCGTATGTCACGCCGTCGGGCCCGAGCCGCATGATCTCCGCGGTCCGTGACTCGCGGGCGAGCTTCACGAGCGCCGGGGCCAACGGCCGGCGCTCCGCTTCCGGCAGCCCGCGCAGCAGCGCAGCCACCGCCGGGAGATCGCCGCCGACGATCGCTTCCAGCAGCGGTTCGGTCACGGCTGGGGAGCATTCCACAGGGCGCCGTGCGCTAGGTTCAGAGCTCATGGCCGTCCCACGTCTCCGCGTCCCCTCGGGCTCCCCCGGCGGGTCGCTGCGCCAGGCCGCCGGCCTGTCCTCGGACGAGGTCGAGCTCTACCACCGGACGTACACGACGCTGCTGCGCTCGTCGGGCGAGACGCTCCTGCGCGTGCTCGAGCCGTCGCACGCCGCGATGAGCTCGAGCCTGCACTCGCTCGCGCACGACATGGAGCGGCCCGACCTCGGCGCGTTCCTGTACTCGGTTCGGCGCCTCCCGGCGTCGATCTACAAGGCGAGCGTGATCGTCGTCGGGCAGGAGTCCGAGGCGTTCGCGAAGGCCGGGCTGGGGCGGATCGAGGACTGGGAGGCGGCCGAGGCGCCCGCCCGGCGGCGGCGCTGGTACGACTCCGGCCGCGGCACGCTCGCGGTGCTGCTGGCCTCCACGTCCGACCTCGACGACGCGATCCCCACGCTCGTCGCCTACCAGCTCGAGTGGAACAAGCTGCACGCGCTGCTGCGCGCGGCGGAGCTTCCGGACGACCCCGATCCGCTCGACGTCGCCGAGGCGTGCGGCGGATCGGAGGAGGACTGGACGCGCATGCGTGAGTCGTGGCCGGACGGCCTCGCCGGGTTCATCAACGAGGTCCGCGACCGCAAGCTCAATCTCCGCCTGCGGATGCTCGGCGGCTCGCAGTCCGGCTACGCGCGGCTGACCCGGCGCTGGTGGGCGCCCGTGCGGGCGACGCTGACCGATCAGGGCCTGTCGGACCGGCCGATGTACTTCGTCTCGTCGAACACCCACTCGCTCGTGAACCTGGTGAGCGCGACAGCGGGCGCGAGCGAGGACGAGATCGTCTCCTTCGTCGAGTCTCAGGGCCCGGACTACATGATCGACGAGCTCGAGCGCTTCCGCTCGTCGCGGACCGAGGGCTCGTGGGAGAACTTCCTCTACTACGGCGCACGGCTGTACTACGAGGCGCAGCCGGATGACGGGCCGGCGTGGGAGCGCCGCCGCCACCACGAGCGCGAGACCGGCATCACCCACCTCTCCTCGCGCACCGGGCTGCGCGTGTCGGCGCAGGTGATCGATCTGGCCAAGCTCGATGCGGCGGGGCTGGACTCGCGGCTCGGGCCGATCGACGCCCAGCGGCTGGCGAACACGCCCGGCGTGATCGTCAACATCGAGTATCCGCTCGGGCTCGCCGCCTACAACATCCTGCGCGAGATCACGACCGCGCACGACACCCTGCGCGGCGTCTACGTGCTCGGCAAGGCGGCGACGCTGAACGCCGACGTCGGCGACGTCCTGATCTCCGGCGTCATCCACGACGAGCACTCGGGCTCGACATACTGGCTGGACAACGCGTTCTCGTTCGACGATATCGCGCCGTATCTGGTGTTCGGCTCCGGGCTGGACAACCAGCGCGCGGTGACGGTGAAGTCGACCTTCCTGCAGAACCGCAACTACCTCGACTTCTACTACCGCGAGGCGTACACGGTGGTGGAGATGGAGGCCGGCCCGTTCTGCAACGCGGTCTACGAGATCGCGGACGCCGACCGCTACCCGCAGGGCGAAGCGGTCAACTTCGCGAAGCTGCCGATCGACCTCGGGATCATCCATTACGCCTCTGACACGCCGTACTCGCAGGCGCGCACGCTGGGCGCGCGCGGGCTCTCGTACTACGGCCTGGACTCGACGTACGCGTCGTCGGTGGCGATCATGCGGCGGATCCTCAAGATGGAGGGCCTGTACGACGACTGAGGGGCCTCCCCGAGGCCCCTGACCCCGAGCTCGAGCGGCTCTACGTCTGCGAGCTCGGGCTGACGTCGGTGCCCGCCTGGTACGGCGAGCTGACGGCGCTGCGAACGCTCGACCTCGGTCACAACCGGCTCGAGTCCGTGCCGGATCTCTCGAAGCTGACCCGGCTCGAGATCCTCTACCTGCACGACAACGCACTTACCGATCTGCCACGGCTGCCGGGCTCGCTGACGTACCTGAACGTCTCCGAGAACCCGCTGACCGAGCTGCTGGCATGGCGTCTTGGCGCCCTGATCGAGCTGCGCGCGCTCGACCTCGGGCTGACGGCGCTGCCGGACTTCGAGCTGCCGGCGCTGCGCGAGCTGCACCTGCGGCGCAATGCACTCTCGGAAGTGCCGAAAGTCGTGCGGTCACTGCACGAGCTGCGGCTGCTCGACCTGCGCGCCAACCGGCTCACGAGCGTCCCGGAGTGGATCGTCGAACTGCCCCGGCTGGAGAAGCTCGACCTGCGCTGGAACGAGGTCTTCGATCCCCCATCCGGCCTGATCGAGCGCGGGTGCGTGGTGCTCACCGAATAGGGTGGCCGCATGGCTGAATGGGTCTACTTCATCCACGCCCCGCGGGAGAACTTCGCCGAGACGATGACCGAGGAAGAGCAGGAAGTGTGGGGCCGCCACGTCGAACTGCTCACACGCCGGCTCGAGGACGGCTCGCTGATCCTGGCCGGCCCGACCTTCGGCAAGGTCAACACCGGTATCTGCGTCTTCGAGGCCGAGGACGAGGCCGCGGCGCGCGCGTACATGGAGGAGGACCCGACGATCTCGTCCGGGATCGCGCGCGGGGAGCTGCGCGCGTTCCGGGCGTCGTTCCTCCGCGGCCGCTAGCCGGCCGCGACGACGTGCACGGTCCGGTGATCGCGGTCGTCGCCCTCGGCGATCACGAGCCGCTCGCCCGCTGAGGAGACGGTCGTGTTCTCGCCGAGGTAGCGCACGAGCCGCTTCCCGCTACGCCGGTCGTAGACCTCGACGACGCGGTGCTCGCCATGGCCCCACGGCGCCTGCGTGCTCTCGAAGCCGGCCTCGGTCGGCGTCAGCGCGACGTCGCGCACCCGCTTGCGCAGGTAGTGGCGCCCGTCGACGAGGACCTCGCTGTCGTCGGTGTCCTTGCCCTCGTAGTCGTTCCAGAGGATCGCGGGCGGCGCGTCAGGCCGGTCCGTCGAAGCGATGTCAACGATGTCCGGAGGGAGATCGGTCGGACGTTCGGTGAGGTTGCCAGTGCGTGGATCGACCACCTCCAGCGTGTCGCCGACCATCAGCGACTCGAGCCAGTCGCCCTCGGCGAGCAGCGCCCCGCCGGGCATGGCCAGCGAATTCGCGCGCAGCATCGGCGTCTGGGTCAGGTCGAGTCGCTCTTTGCTCCACAGCTGGCGACCCGTCTCCAGGTCGGTCGCTGAGACCGCGCCCTCGTTGTCGGCGCGCACGAGCACAGAGCCGATCAGGCCGGTCTTCTCGTCGCCGCGCGCGACCACGCGGCCCGTGGCGAGATCACGGGCCTCGAACCGATCGTCGTCGCGGAGCACGACGAAGCTCGCCGGCCACAGCGGGATGTCGTCAACCAACTGGCGTGTGGGCAGCGGCACGCCGAGGAACTCCCCCGTACCGCTGACCGGGGCCTTCCAGCGCAGCGTGCCGTCGCGCAGCGAGTAGCTCTCAACCTGGCACTGGTCAGTGGGGCAGCGGGTCAGCGCGACGTTCTCGCCGTCGGTGACGCCCGCGAACCGGGTCTCGGCCGGCGGCGCCTTCCAGCGCACCTTGCCGGAGTCGAGGTCGATCGCCTGCAGGCTGTCGTCGTAGCCGACCGCGAGCAGCGTGCGGCCCGTGCGCCACACCCGCAGCGTCTCGGTGAACGACGGCTTGCTGAGCTTCAATCGCCACCGCTCGTCGCCGGTGTCGATGTCGCGCGCGCGGAGAACCGGGTCGTCCCGGCCCGCGGTGATCGTGGTGCCGGCCTCGGCGATCAGGAGCCGCTCGCCGTCCGGCACCGTCCACGCGATGCCGCGCCCGTTGCGCCAGTCGTTGAGCAGCCCGGGCGCGAGCAGCAGCACGACCGCGGCGGCGATCCCGATCAGCGCGGGGAGGGGGCGGCGCGCGAGCAGCCCGGCGGCGACCAGCAGCGCCGCGCCGATGAAGATCGGGATCCGACTCGCCCAGAAGAACGGCACGGCGATCGCGACCACGAGGCCGGCGATGGCGAGGACGGGGGCGATGCGGCGCATCGCCCCCGTATGCCCGAAGTCCGGTGGATTCACTCGACGCGCAGGCGCACGATGCCCGGCATCGGTGCCGCGATCGAGACGCTGCCGTCGATCTCGCCCAGGTCCTCGACGTCCAGGCGGTCGGCCGCGCGCAACTCGGCCAACTCGGTCTCCGTCGGCCACGGGCGCTCGGCGCGCCAATGGCGGGCGATGTTCGAGTGCGTCTCGTCGACGCGCGCGAGCGTCGCGCGACCCGACACGCCTTCGATGACGATCTCGCGATCGAGCATGGGGTCCCCGCCGGCCTTCGTCTGATCGAGCGTCGCGTTCCACAGCAGCACGTCGATCGTCCCGTCGGGCCGGCGCGAGGCCCAGCCGTCGACCAGCGTGCCCGCGCCGTCGCCTTCCAGCGTCAGCGACAGCAGCTCGTCGCCCAGTTCCTGCGCCAGCGCCAGCGCCCACCAGCGCGGCTTGCGCAGGTTGCCGACGGTCAGCAGCCCGAAGCCGCCGTGCAGCAGCGCGGGCGGGCGGCCGAGCTCCTCGAAGTGATCGCTGACGACCCAGTAGGCGAGCGCATCCGCGCGATTCTGCGCGGACTTCATCCCGTGCAGCAGGAACGTCGCGCTGAACACGGTGTCCGAGATCTCGTAGAAGTGGGTCGGGGTCACACCCCACTCGGTCCACCACACGAGCACGTTGTCGAGCCCGCGCACGCGCAGCGACTCGCGCACGTCGAGCGGCAGGTTCCCGTACGTGTGCGTCGTCAGGAAGTCGAGCGGCGCTTCGACTTCCACGACATGATCGAGGAAGTCCGGGATCCAGCCGGCCGCCGCGGTGGCCGGGCCGCCCACCAGCAGCCGCTCGTCGACCGCCTTCACGGCGCCCACGGCGAGGTTGTAGAGCTTGAAGTACTCGTCGCGTGTGCCGGTCCAGAACACCTCGAGGTTCGCCTCGTTCCAGACCTCGAAGCCCCACTGGGCCACCTCGTCGATGCCGTAGCGCTCGACCAGGTGCGCGGCCAGCGCACCGCACAGCGCGCCCCACGCCTCCCAGTCGTGGGGCACGCTGGTCCCGGCGCCGTACTCGAACACGGTCGCGCCCGGATCCTCGGCGAGCTCTCGCGGCATGAACGAGAGCTCGACGACCGGCTTGAGGCCGAGTTCGAGCACGCGGTCGTAGACCGCGTCGACCATCGAGAAGTCGTACTCGCCGAAGCGGTAGACCTCGAGGTCGTCGTGAAGGATCGCGTGCGCGCGCACGCGGGTGGCACCGAGTTGGTCGCGGGCGAGCGCGAGCGCCTCCGCGAACTCCTCGCCGACGCCCGGCGTGTACAGCTGCGAGAGGCGCTCGGAGCCGATCATGTGCCACACGCGATTCAGCGTCCCCGCCGTCCGCGCGGCGTCGACGCGTGCCGTCACCGTGCCCGCCGGTGCCGTGCCCGGCGTCGCCGCCACCGGGTCGGACAGCGGGCCCGGCCCCGTCTCGGCGCCCGCCACCGAGGCGATTGCGTACCACCGCTCGACGCCGGGCTCCCCCGTGGTGTCGGCGTATGTCGGCCCGGGGTGGGCGAGCACGTCGCGGCTGTGGTGGTCCAGCGGCGTCCATGGACCGTCCGGCCCCGACGCGTGGTGGATCAGATACCCGGCCGCGCCGTCGATCGGCGGCCAGCGCAGCGCGACGTGTCCGGCACCCGCGACGGCGGTCAGCGATGACGGCGGCGGCAGCTCTCGCGACGGCGCTTGGCTAGCGCGCCGCCGCCCGATGTTGGTCTCCCAGTGTGCGCGCGCGCTCATCCCTTCAACCCCGTCATCGCGATCGATTGCGTGAAATGGCGCTGGAGTGCGACGAACAGCACGATCACCGGCAGGACGAGCACGAATGAGCCCGCCATCAGCAGGCCGTAGTCGGCCTTGTTCTGGCCGATCGCGAACGTCGCGAGCGCGACCGGCAGCGTGTACTTGGACTGGTCGGTGAGCGCGACCAGCGGCCACAGGAAGTTGTTCCAGGTCGCCAGGAATTGGAAGACGGCGAGCGCGGCGACCGCCGGCTTGAGCAGCGGCATCACGATCCGCGTGAAGATCCTCCACTCGCCCGCGCCGTCGATCCGCGCCGCGTCGATCAGGTCGTCCGGGATCGACAGCATGAACTGACGCATCAGGAAGACGCCGAACGCTCCGGCGAAGAACGGCACCGTCACCGCCGCGTAGCTGTTGACCAGGCCGAGCTTGCTCATCAGCACGAACAGCGGCACGAGCGTCACGGTGCCCGGGACCATCAGCGTCGCCAGCACCAGTCCCATCAGCGGGCGGTGGCCGAAGAAGCGCAGCTTGGCCAGCGCGTAGCCGGCCATCGAGCAAAACAGCAGGTTGGCCGCGGTGACGACGACCGCGATCCCGACCGAGTTGAAGAAGTAGCGCAGGAAGTCCTGCTTGGAGAACAGCCGGCTGAAGTTGTCCAGCGTCCAGCGCTCGGGCAGCAGCGTCGGCGTCGTCCTCAGGAAGTCCGGCTGGGTCTTGAACGTGCCGAGCAGCATCCAGACGAACGGCCCGATCATGACCAGCATGCCGAGCGACAGCAGCAGGTAGAGCCACCAGGGCGCGCGGCCGCGCATCGCGCGACCGCCGCGAGCGCTCCGTGTGCGGGCGAGCGGGATTCGGAGCGCGGTCATGACTTCGTCCTCAGCAGGCGGAACTGGATGATCGCCAGCACCACGATGAACATGAACAGCGTGTACGCGGCGGCGCTCGCGTAGCCGAGGTTGAAGAACCGGAACGCCTGCTGGTACACGAACAGCGACGTCGTCAGACCCGCCTGGTCAGGCGCGCCGTTGGGGCCGGACATCACGAACGGCTCCTCGAAGACCTGCAGGTAGCCGATCGTGGTGATGACGGTCACGAACAGAATCGCCGGGCGCAGCATCGGCACCGTGATGTGGCGGAACAGGTGACGGCCCTTGGCGCCGTCGACCTTGGCCGCCTCGTAGAGCTGCGTGTCGACGGTCTGCAGCGCGGCGAGGAAGAGCACCATCGCGTTGCCGATGTTGCGCCACACGCCGAGCGCGATGATCGAAGGCATCGTCGTGGTGGCGTCGCCGAGCCAGTCCGGGCCCTGGATGCCGACCAGCTTCAGCGCGGCGTTGACGATCCCGACGTCCGGGTCGAGCATGTAGCGCCACACGACCGCGACGGCGACGATGCTGGTCACCACCGGCAGGTAGAAGCCGACGCGGAAGACCGCGCGCAGCTTCCCGATCCCCCGATTGAGTGCGACCGCCAGCACGAGGCCGATCGCGATCGTGCACGGGACGCCGACGACCACGA
Source organism: uncultured Solirubrobacteraceae bacterium (assembly GCA_963768375.1). Classification (GTDB taxonomy): domain Bacteria; phylum Actinomycetota; class Thermoleophilia; order Solirubrobacterales; family Solirubrobacteraceae; genus Solirubrobacter. The sequence goes on along the minus strand of CAVYHO010000008.1, from coordinate 1,303,240 downwards.
AGTACGCCGTGTTGCGCAGGGACTTCAGAAACGCCTTGTCTTCGAACAGCTTCGTGTAGTTCTCGAGGCCGGCGAACGGCGCGCTGGTCCAGTCCTGGATGTTGCCGATCGAGAAGTTCGTGAAGCTGAGCGCGAACGACGCGACGATCGGCGCCAGCATGAACACGACGAAGATCGCGGTGAAGGGGGCGGACATCCCCCAACCCGCGATGTTCGCCCGGCGCCGTGCGGCGGCGACGGAGGTCATTCGGCGCCGATCGCCTCCACCGTCTTGTCGAGCTGCTGCGCGCCCTGCTGGCCGCTTTCGTTAGAGCCGACGATCTTGTCGAGCTCGTTGTTGAGCGACGTGCCGATCTCCTCCCAGCGCGGGAACGGCGGCGGCGACTTCGCGTTGTTGAGCTGCTCGCCGAAGACCTTCACGTTCTTGTCCTCCGTCAGGGCGGGCAGATCCCACGCGGCCTGGTTGGCCGGCAGGTCGCTCGAGACCTCGTACCACTTGGCCTGCGTCTCGGGCTTGGACATCCACTCGACGAACTTCCACGCCGCGTCGCGGTTCTTGGTCGACTTGAAGACGGCCCAGTTGCTCCCGCCGACGAACGACGTGTTGGTCTCCTTGGTGGGCATCGGCGCGACGGCCCAGTTGCCCTTGATGTCCTTGCCGCCGGCCTCCTCGATCAGGCCCATGTGCCACGGGCCGGAGAAGAACATCGGGTGCGTGCCGCGCACGAACGCGGGCGTGATGTCGAAGCCCTGCTTGGTCGTGTTCGGGCTGAGGCCCTCGTCGGCGAAGGATTTGTAGAAGCCGGTGGCCTCCGCGGCCTGCGGCGAGTCGAGCGTGAAGTCAGTCCCGTTCGCGAGGTCACCGCCGGCCTGCCACACGAACGGCAGGTACTCCTGCCAGTTGTTGGTGGAGAGGTTGATGCCGAACTTGGCGCCGCCCTTCTCCTGCATCGCGCGGGCGGTCTCCTTGAGCTCGTCCCAGGTCTTGGGCGCCTCGGTGATGCCAGCCTTCTCGGCGATGTCGGTGCGGTAGTAGAGGACCCGCGTCTCGACGTACCACGGCACGCCGTAGCTCTTGCCGTCGACGACGTTGGTGTCGCGCGCGCCCTTGAAGAACTGCGACTGGTCGATCGAGGCCGGCGCCTCGTCGAGCGTCTGCGTCCGGGCCAGCTCGCCCATCCACGTGGTGCCGACCATCGCGACGTCCGGCGCCTGGTTGCCGGCCACCGAAGTGAGGATCTTGTCGTGCGCGGCGTCGACCGGGACGGCCGTCACGTTGACCTTGGTGCCTGGGTTCTCGGCCTCGAACTGCTTGGTCATCTCGCCGAGGATCTCGCCCTCATTACCCCACGCCCACACGTTGATCGTTCCGCTGGCCTTGCCGGCCTGGATCGGCTCCGAGCCGCCCCCGTCACTCCCGCCGCACGCGGCGACGACAAGGGCCAACGCGGCCGTCAGAACCGCGGTCGTCGTACGCATCACTGGACTACCTCCCATTTGACTCACAACCACAGCTCGCGCGGATCACCAGCTCGCTCGGCAGCGTCAGCGACGCGGCGGGCTGGTCGTCGACGAGCTGCAGCAGCAGCTCGGCGGCGGTCCGGCCCAGCCGTGCCATCGGCTGGCGGACGGTGGTCAGTCCGGGTGTGACGAACCGCGCGAGCTGAATGTCGTCGAACCCGGTTACAGCAACGTCTTGTCCGGGGCACAGGCCTCGCTCGTCGAGCGCTCGGTAGGCGCCGATGGCGGTCTCGTCGGAGGCGCATACCAGCGCGGTCGGCTCGAAGTCGTCGAGCGCCGCGCCCGCGCCTTCGCGGCCCCCGTGCTCGTCCACGGGGGCCGCGAAGGGCTGACGCACCGGCACTTCCAGGGCGCGGTGGGCGTCCTGGAACCCCTGCCAGCGGTCTTCGGCGTCCGAGGACGAGCCCGGATCGCCGATGAAGGCGAGACGACGGTGCCCGTGGATGCCGATCAGGTGCTCGGTGAGCCGGCGCGCTGGCTGCCGGCTCTCACTTCGCACCGTCGGGATGTCATCCACGGGTTCACGCGCGAGCAGCACGAGCGGCACGCGGCCCGCCAGCGCGCGCACCGTCTCATCGTCCACCGTCCGGCCCATCACGACCAGCCCGTCGACGCGCGAGCTCAACTCGCGCGCGAGATCGGCCGCCTGCGGGCGCCCGTGGGTGGCCAGGATCAGCAGGCTGGACCCTGCCGCGACACTGGCCGCCTCGGCGCCGAGCAGGACCGCCGAGTAGTACGGGCCGGCGAGATCCGGGAACACGATCCCCATCGCGTCCAACCGGTACCCGGCCAGCGCACGACCCGTCGGGTCGGGGCTGTACCCGAGCTCGCCGATGGCCCGCTCGACGCGCTCCCGCGTTTCGGTCGACACCGGCCCTACCCCGCGCTGGACGCGGGACACGGTGGCGATCGAAACGCCGGCGCGCTCGGCGACGGCATAGATGTTCGCGCGTGGCGCTGTCATCTCCCCTGCCACACCGGCCGTCTCCCGAACGGCCGCTGTAAGCGCTTACTCTGGTACCAGGCTGTAAGCGCTTACAAACCTAGAAATCTCGGCTGCGCCACGTGCGGTCGCGCCGCGTCTGCTTCACGCGCTCGATGTACGTGTTCGCTCCGGGCGTGTGCCACCGGCCCGCGAACCACGCGCCCAGGCTGCCGTACAGGTCGCCGGGCTTGTACTGCTCACCGCGCTCGACGTCGTTGAGCCACGGCATCTTGCCGTCGTAGTAGGCGCGGATGATCGCGCCGTAGTAGTCGGCGTTGAACGCGGTCGAGCCGCGCGCGTACGCGGGGCAGCAGTGGTAGGGGCGGCGGATCTGGTAGAGCCCGAAGCTGTCGCCGTTGTCGCCGACAGTGCTCATCCGCCACCACGACTCGATCACCGCGACCGCCCGCATGACATCGACGTCGATGCCGTGCTTGGCCGCCGCCCACTGGATGATCTCGTCGGTCGTGCCGCGGTAGCGGCCGGTCACGCGCGCCTCGTAGGGCATGTCGCTCTTGGCCCGGAAGGTACGGAGCTGCTTGCGGCTCAGCACGTGCCGGTTGGCCTTGCGGTTGGCCGGCCGGGGCTCCCACGACGACTCCTTGACCCGCTTCGCGGCCTGGGCGTCGGAGAGCGGGGGAGAGTTGACCGGCCGCGTGTCCGCCTGGGCCGCCGGGGCGAGCAGGGCGGTCGTGAGCAGAGCGGCGAGCGAGACGGCGCATTCGGCGTGCTTAGTACCCGCCGCGTAAACGGCCCCTGCGGCTACCTTCCACGCCGTGACGCGCCGCCGAGCCGCCTTCGCGATCCTGCCGCTTTGCGCGATCTACACGCTGATCGCGCTCGGCGAGGGCCTGTGGCTGCTCGCGATCCCGGGCGTGATCATGTTCGTCATCCAGCTGGTGGTGATTCTTCGGAGGCCGTCCTCGGCGAACGCCTTCACCGCCGCCAGCCGAGCGTCCCACTCCGCCGCCAGCCGCGCCATCCACGCCGCCGTCTCCTGTAAAGGCGCGGACTGCACGACGTACCTCACCTCGCGACCGTGCCGCCGCGCGGCGACCAGGCCGGCGCGGTCGAGGACGGCCAGGTGCTTGATCACGGCCGGCCGGCTCACGGGCAGGGCGGCGGCCAAGGTGGTCGCCGTGCCGTGCCCGTGTGACGCCAGCAGGTCGAGGATCGTGCGCCGAGTGGAATCGGCGAGCGCGGTGAAGACGTCCTCGGTCACACCGCCACGGTCGCGGCGTAGCGCTCGAGGTCGCCGAGCTCGTGCGCCCAGCCGCCGACGTTGCCCTCGCGCAGGCGCTCCTGCTCGTCGGCGCTCGTCGCGAGCGAGGCGAACCCGCTCTCGACGACCCGCAGCCGCGTCCCGTCGCCCTCGGGTGCGAGCGTGAACTCGACGAGCGTGTCGCCGATCCCGCCCACGTTCGCGTCCCAGCGGTAGGCGAACACGCTCGGGCGCTCCGAGCGCACGATCCGCAGCTCGGCCTCGCCGTGCTCGTCCCAGCGCATCCGGATGACGTCGCCGTCGCGCTCGGCGCCGGCGTCGCCGAACCAGCGGCCCATGTGCTCGGGTTCGGTGACGATCTCCCACACGCGCTCGACGGGCGCGGCGATCACGATCTCGCGTTCAATGGTGTCGGTCGGCACGGTCTTGCCTCCTTGGCATAGTGTCACCAACAGGTTACACGTAACTCACAGGTTACGCAAGGTCAGGTGCAGGACCTCGGGCGGGGCGAGGAAACGGATCGGCAGGCCGCTGGTGCCGACGCCGCTCGTCACCAGCAGGTGGCGGCCGTCCTCGACGATGTGCCCGCGCGCGTAGCGCTCGCCGTAGTGGGAGGGCATCAGCGGGCGGCGCAGGAGCGGGATCGCGACCTGGCCGCCGTGCGTGTGGCCGGACAGCGTCAGCGCGACCCGCTCGGGCACGCGCGGGAACAGGTCCGGGTCGTGCGAGAGCATGATCACCGGCGCGCCGGGCGGCACGTCGCGCAGCGCGCGGACGACGTTCGGCGAGCGGTGGCGCATGTCGGCCGTCCCGGCGACCCAGAAGCGCCCGTCGAGTTCGACGGCCTCGTCTTCGAGCACGGTGATCCCGCGCGCGTCCAGCGCGCGCCACATGCGGTCGCCGGAGTTGCGCCAGTCGTGGTTGCCGATCACGGCGATCGTCCCGAGCGGGGCGCGCAGCCGGGCGAGCTCGTCGGCGACGACCTCTGCGGTCAGGTCGCGCCGCAGCACCTGGCTGGCGTCGAGGTAGTCGCCCAGCAGGAGGTGGACGTCGGGCGCGCGGGCGTTGAGCGCGTCGACGACGCGCCGGATCGTCGGCAGTCCGGCGTGCGGGACGCCGGCGTGCAGGTCGGAGATCACGCCGGCGCGCACGCCGTCGAGCGAGCGCGGCCACCGCGGCAGCGCGAGCTCCACGTCGCGCACGACGAGCCGGCGCGGCTCGATCCAGCCCGCCCACAGCGCGAGCCCGCCAACCGCCGCGGCGGCGGCGGCCCTATACATCGTCGCGCCGCGGCATCCCGCCGCGCGCGCCCGGCGCGGTTGTCGACAGCGCCGCGGCTTTGAGCGCGAAGCGCGCAGCATCGGCGAGCGAGCGGCCCGCGGCCAGCTCGGCGGCGAGCGCGCCGTTGACGGTGTCGCCCGCCCCGGTGGTATCGACGACATTCACCTTCGTCGCAGGTAGGAGCTGCGGCTCCTCGCCCGGCTCGAGCAGCAGTGCACCGCGCGCGCCGAGCGTGATCAGCACGGCCGCCCCGGTCCGCTCGACGAGCGCGCGCGCCGCCGCCTCGGGCTCGTCCTCCCCGGTCAGTTGCGCCGCCTCCGACGCGTTCGGCGTCAGCACCGCGAGCTCCGCGTCGGGCAGGTCGCGCGCCGGTGCCGGGTTGAGCACGACCGGCCAGCCCGCGGCGTTGGCGGCGCGTGCCGCACGCTCCACCACCTCCGCCGACACCTCATGACCGAGAAGGACGACGCCGTCGCGGCTCAGGTCCAGCTCGGGCAACTCGAGCGCGGCGTTGGCGCCCGACGCGACCGCGATCTGATTCTCGCCGGCGGCGTCGACCACGATTAGCGCGACGCCTGTAGGCGCGTCGACGCGCGCGATGCCCGCCACGTCGATGCCCTCGGCCTCGAGCGCTCCGATCGCCTCATCGCCCATGGCGTCCGAGCCGACGGCGCCGACCAGCGTCACCGCCGCGCCCAGCCGCGCGGCCGCGACCGCCTGGTTCGCGCTCTTGCCGCCGCCGTGCTGGGCGAACCGCCCGCCGGCGACGGTCTCGCCGGCCGCGGGCAGGTGCTCGACCGCGACCACGAGGTCGACGTTGATCGATCCGACGACGACGACTCGCGCGGCCACTCGCCTCAGCCTACGCGCGGCGCGCGATCAGCACCCCGATGCCGTCCAGCACGCGATCGAGGCCGGACTGGAAGTTCTGGTCGTGTGTGGACTCGTCCTCGAACCCGCCCGCCTCGAACACCCGCCGCAGGAAGGGGAGCGCCTCGAGGTCCAGTTCGGCAGGGATCAGCGGCGCGGGCGGAGCGGCCGCGATCGAGACTTCCAGCCGCACGGCCCAGAACACGTAGCCGTTCACGAGCAGGACGAGGTCAGCGTCCTCGCCGGGCGCCAACCCCGTCCCGTCCAGCGCCTCGAGGCCGCGATTGAGCCACGACAGCTGGCTCGCGGTCGCGAGCACCCCCGTGATCGGGACGTCGATGCCCCACGGGTGCTGCAGCAGCAGCGCCCGCAACCCGTACGCCCAGCGCTCGAGCCCGGTGCGCCAATCCGGGATCTCGTACTTCGGCGCGGGGCCGAGGACGCCGTCGAGCATCCGCCACACGAGCTCGTCCTTGTTCGTGACGTGCCGGTAGAGCGCCATCGTCGTGAAGCCGACCCGCTCGGCCACGCGCGCCATCGACACGGCGGCCAGGCCGTCCTCGTCCGCGAGCTCGATCGCCGCCGCGACGATCCGCTCGACGTTCAGACCCCTTGCCATTCGCCGAAGTGTATGGCATATACTTATGTGTATGGCATACACAATCGAAGTCGAGAGGCTCGCCAAGTCGTACGGCGACACCCGCGTGCTCGCCGGCGTCGACCTGGCCGTCGAGCCCGGCGAGGTGTTCGCGCTGCTCGGCCCCAACGGCGCCGGCAAGACGACGACGGTCCGGATCCTCGCGACGCTGCTCGCGCCCGACGGCGGCACCGCCCGGGTCGCCGGCCACGACGTGGTCGCGAATCCCCGCGCGGTGCGTGAGGCGATCGGACTCGACGGCCCAGGAGGCGGCGGTCGACGACGTCCTCACCGGCGCCGAGAACCTGCGAATGATGTGCCGGCTGCGGCGGCGGCCGAAGGGCCGCGCCGCCGATCTGCTCGAGCGCTTCGACCTCGCCGAGGCCGCCGATCGCCGCGTCGGCACCTACTCGGGCGGCATGCGGCGCCGGCTCGACATCGCGATGAGCCTGGTCGCCCGTCCGCAGATCCTGTTCCTCGACGAGCCGACGACCGGGCTCGATCCGCGCAGCCGGCGCGCCGTGTGGGCCGCCGTGAAGGCGCTCGCGGACGAGGGGACGACCGTCCTGCTGACGACCCAGTACCTCGAGGAGGCCGACCGGCTCGCGGACCGGATCGCGGTGATCGACCACGGCCGTGTCGTGGCCGAGGGCAGCGCCGAGGCGCTGAAGGCGCGCGTGGGCGGCGAGACGCTCGAGCTGTTCTTCGCCGACCCCGGGCGGCCGGCGCTGCGGGTGGCCGTGGACGGGCCTGAAGCCGTGCGGCGTGTGCTCGGCGAGGTCGATGGGGTCGAGCGCATCGAGTTGCACCGGCCTTCGCTCGACGACGTGTTCCTGGCGCTGACATGACCGACTCGCTGACGTTCGTCGGCCGCAGCCTGCGCCACTCCGTCCGCAGCGTCGACGCGCTGCTGACCGCGATCCTGCTCCCGGTCTCGATCCTGCTGATGTTCGTGTACGTCTTCGGGGGCGCGATCCAGTCCGACGGCCGGTACGTCGACTACGTCGTGCCGGGGATCATCGTGCTGTGTGTGGGCTTCGGTGCCGCGAGCACGGCCGTCGCCGTCGCGCTCGACATGACCACCGGCGTGATCGACCGGTTCCGCTCGCTGCCGATCGCGAGCGGTGCCGTGCTCACGGGCCACGTGACGGCGAGCGTCGCCCGCAACGTCGTGTCCACCACGCTCGTGCTCGGCGTCGCACTGCTCTGCGGCTTTCGCCCGGAGGGCGACCCGGCCCGCTGGCTGGCCGCCGCCGGCCTGTTGCTGGCGCTGATGATCGCGATCAGCTGGCTCGCGGCGTGCTTCGGACTGATCGCCAAGTCCGTCGAGGGGGCGAACGCGATCACGTTCGTCGCGGCGTTCGCGCCGTATGTCAGCAGCGCGTTCGTGCCGCCGGAGTCGATGCCGGGCGCGCTGCAGTGGATCGCCTCCCACCAGCCCGTGACGCCGATCGTCGATACCGTCCGCGCGCTCACGACGGGCACGCCGGTCGGCGACGAGTTGTACATCGCGTTCGCGTGGTGCGCCGGGCTCGCACTGGTTGGCCGCCTGGGCGCCAGCTATCTATTCAGGCGGAGATGATCACCACGACGCCATCTGCCGTCCGCCGGCTCGCGATCCGCAACCAGCGGCTCGACGGGCCGGTGACCGAGTCCCTGCTCGAGACCGTTCGGGCGCTTGGCTGCCTGCAGCTCGACCCGACGGCGGTCGTCGCGCGCAATCACCTGCTCGTGCTGTTCTCGCGCCACGGCGCGTTCGACGAAGCGCAGTTCGAGCGGCTCGCGTACGAGGAGCGGGCGCTGTTCGAGTACTGGGCCCACGAGGCGTCGTACGTGCTCAGCGAGGATCTGCCGATCCACCGCCATCTGATGCGCCCGCCGGGCGGCTGGCGCACCCGGATGGCGGCGTGGTGGGAGTCCGAGCACGAGTTCCGCGCCCACATCCTCGCCCGGCTGACCGAGGAGGGCCCGCTCCGCGCCCGCGAGATCGAGGACCGCGCGAAGGTGCCGTGGGAGTCGAGCGGATGGACGAACGCGCGCAACGTCGCGCGGATGCTCGACCTGATGTGGGTCCGCGGCGAGGCCGGCATCTCGCGCCGCGAGGGCGCCCAACGCATCTGGGACCTGATGGAGCGCTGCCTGCCCGCGGACGCGCCTCACGAGGAGCTGAGCGACGAGGAGGTCACGCGCCGCGCCGCCCCGCGTGCGATCCGCGCGCTCGGCGCGGCGCGCATCCCGCACATCCGCGCGCACTTCACCCGCAACCGCTACCCGCACCTGCAGCGGGTGCTCGAGACCCATGACCAGCTGCAGCGAATCGAGGTGGAGGGCCTCGGCGACGATTGGTGGATCCACATCGAGGACCTCGAGACGCTCGACGACGACTTCCGGGGCCGCACCGCGCTGCTCTCGCCGTTCGACAACCTGCTGTGCGACCGCGCTCGCACCGAGCAACTGTTCGGCTTCAGCCACCGGCTCGAGATCTACACCCCGAAGGCGAAGCGCCGCTGGGGCTACTTCGTGCTGCCGGTGCTGGACCGCGATCGGCTCGTGGCCCGCGCCGATCTTGCGATCGACCGCAAGACCAAGACACTGGTCGCGCTCGCGGTTCACGCGGAGCCGAATGTGCCGCGCGGGAAGAGGCTCCCACAGGCGATCCGCCGCGAACTCGAGCGGCTCGCCGCGTGGCGTGGCGCGACCGCGCTCGAAGTGCGCGAGGCGCCATCCGCCTGGCGGCCAGTCTTGGCCACCTAGCCCCCGTTTTTCATCTCCAGTTCATGAGAGACCCGAGAGGCTCCCGGGTCTCAACGAGGGGGTCACAGACATGGATGGTCGAGTGGGTCGCGCCGCCGGCGCGGCCGTGATGATCGCGCTTCTCGCCGCTGCCCCGGCGTCAGCCGGCACGGGCCTCTCCGTCTCGAGCGTGAGCTCGCTGCGCGGCAGCGCCGGAACGCTCAAGGGCAACGTGGTCAACGACACAGGCAAGGCGCAGCGGGCGCGCATCGTGATCTCGCTCCACCGCCGCGGCACGCAACGCGCGGTCGTCGGGCGGACGCAGGTCAGCGTCGCGGCGCACGGCAACACGAGCTATCGCGCCGCGGTCAAGCTGCCCAAGAACCTCAAGCGCGGCACCTACTACCTGTCCTCGTGCGCCGCGCAGGGCGGCGGCCGCTACGGCTGCGCCACCGCCGACCGCGAGGTGCAGATCGGCGCCGTCGTCGCCAAGGCGGCGACCGTCGCCGCGGCGGACGAGGTCTGCAGCCCCGGCGGGCGGACACTTTCCAAGCCCGGCATGCGCGTGTACCCGGAGATGGGCAACACCGGCTACACGAGCATGCATTCGGACGTGAACCTGGTCTACGACGCGCCGTCGAACCTGTTCCTGCCGGGGACGAAGGTCGATCTCCAGCAGCACTCGACCCAGTGCCTGACCGACTTCAGCCTCGACTTCGAGCGCACCAACAGCATCACCAGCACGACGACGCCGGGCCCGAACATGCAGGTCACCTCGGTCACGATCAACGGCCAGCCGGCGACGTTCACGTTCAAGCAGCCGACCTACCCCGGCAACCCGAACGGGCCGGACGATCCTGATCCGCTCGCGCACGCCGCCTCGAACCTGAACCCGGTCAACGTGACGAACCCGAACCCGCCGGCGTGTGCGCCGATCAGCAACGCCGCCTCCGCGCAGGGCGTGCAGTGCCCGGCGAACAAGCTCGTGATCACGCCTGCGGCGCCGATCCCGAGTGGGACGGACTTCACGGTGACGGTCAACTACACCGGCCGTCCCGGCGTCCACCAGGACGGCGACGGCTCGACCGAGGGCTGGTTCCGCAACAACAACCCGGTCGGCGACGGCAGCTTCGTCACCACCGAGCCGGTCGGCTCGATGGCCTGGATGCCGCTCAACAACCACCCCAGCGTCAAGCCCACCTACGACCTCACCACGACGACGAACACCGGACGGACCGCGATCGGCAACGGCCGCCTGCTGGGCTTCACCGACAACGCGCCGGACGCGAACTTCGCGGCCGGGTCGCGCACCTGGCGCTGGCGCTCCCCGGAACCGATCGCCAGCTACCTCGTCGAGAACAGCGTCGGCAACTTCGACATGTCCGAGCGGTTCGCGCCCAGCGGCGTCATCTACTACGAGGCCCAGTCATCAGGGATCTTGCAGACTCAGAAGGACGCCAACTACGTGATCATGCATCAGCACGAGGACATCACGCTGTTCCAGCAGCTCTTCAACGGGATCTACCCGTTCTCCACCGACGGCGTGATCGTGGGCATCCCCACCGCCGGCTTCGAGGAGGAGATGCAGACGAAGATCACGTTCCAGAACAGTCGCATCAGCCTCGGCACGTTCCACCACGAGAACATGCACCAGTGGTGGGGCGACAACGTCTCGGAGGCCTCGTACAACCTCACCTTCTTCAAGGAGGGGTACGCGAACATGTCGCAGGACTTCGCGACGGCGCGGACCGACGCGAACAACGCCGGCGGCCTCGGCACGCCGGCCGGTGACGCCGCCTTCGAAGCGCGGCTGGTGACGATCTTCAACTCCTTCTACAACGGCACCTCGACCGGGCCGTGGAGCGCGGCGCCGTCGAATCCAACGAACAACTCGTTGTTCACGACGGCGACCACGTACACGCGCCCGGGCAAGTCCTACATCGCGCTGCGCCGGATCCTCGGCAAGGACAACTTCGCCGCGGCCAACAAGGAGATCCAGCGCAAGTACGGCGGCGGATCGATCACTGAGGCGGAGATCATCTCCGAGTTCCACAAGTACCTGCCGAACCAGAGTGCCGGGTGCCACGCGAAGCTCGACGCGTTCTTCCGCCAATGGTGGGACACGGTCTACACGGGTTCGCCGGCCGCCGGCAACAAGCCGCGGATCACGGGTCCGGGCCTCGCCGGCCAGGGCTTCTATGACACCGCCGGCGGCTGCTCGGACTACGCCGTCTCGGACGTTGGCGCTCCGGTGCCCGCCACGCTCTCGCTGACGCTCGGTGTGCCGGCCACGTTCGGCACCTTCACGCCCGGCGTGGCGAACACCTACACGGCGTCGTCGACGGCGAACGTGATCTCGACCGCGGGTGACGCGCTGCTGAGCGTCACCGATCCGAGCGCGAACAATCCGGGCCATCTGGTCAACGGCGCGTTCGCGCTGCCGCAGGCGCTGAAGGCCGCGGCGACCAGCGCCGGCGGGACGACCGCGGGCGTCGGGACCGTCAGCGGTTCGCCGCTGAGCCTGGAGAGCTGGTCGAACCCGATCAGCAACGACGCGGTCACGGTGACCTTCACGCAGGGCATCGGGGCCACCGACGCCCTGCGCACCGGCAGTTACAGCAAGACGCTCACGTTCACCTTGTCAACGACGTCCCCCTAAAGAAGCGCCAGAACTCTCGCGCCGCTCCTTCCGGGTAGTGGTGGTCGAGCCCCGCGATCACTGTGAAGCGGAAGCCCGGCCACCGCAGCTCGGTCGAGCGGCGGCGCGAGATGACGGCGAACGGCCGCCGGGGCGTGCCGAACGTGTCCAGCGTCGCGTCGACCATCGTTCCCACCAGCGGCACCTGCAGGAGCCCGAACGGGTCCATCGGGAGCGCGCCGATCCGGTCGTCGCGGGAGCCGACGGTCATGTACAGCGGGATCTGGCGCGCCGGCTGCGGGCGCGGCGCGTAGATGCCACCGGCCGAGTACGCGGCCGCGGCGAGTACGTCGGAACGCTCGATCGCCAGCCGGGCGGTGAACTCGGCGCCGTTGGAGAAGCCGGAGGCGTAGACGCGCTGCGAGTCGGCCAGCGGCCCGAGGTCGCCCAGCATCGCGTCCACGAAGCCGACGTCGTTCGCCGGCCACGGTGCTTGCGCGGGATAGCCGGGCGGCTTGTCGTTGAGGTCGACCTTCGCGGCCAGGTTGTAGCCGTTCCATTTCGTGATCCGGCGGCCGGTGTCGAGCATCCGGTAGCGCAGCCCGGTCGGGAACACGGCGATCAGGCCGGACCGGTCGGCCTGCTCGCGCCACCCCGAGATGCGCAGGAAGCGCTCGCCGTTGCCCGACGAGCCGTGGAACATGAATACGACCGGCGCGCGCGCGGCATGCCGGCGCGGCACGTAGACGAGGTACTGGCGCTGATGGCCGTCGACCTGGATGGTCCGGCAGTTGACGCCGGCGGCGTAGGGCGTGCCGGCGTCGCCCTGGGTGGCGCACAGCGCGCCGGCGACGGCGAGTGCGGTGAGTGTGGCGGACATACGGGGGGAGACCCCCAAGGACAACGCAAGGTTGGCCGGTTACCCTCGAGTCCGTGAGTGACGAGGGAGCGGCCGTGCCGCGCAACGCAGCGCCGCTGCCGTGGGACGGTAAGGCCGAGCGGGCCGATCTGATCCTGATGGGCGGGATCGTGTTCAGCGGGCTCTACTTGCTGGCGCTGATGCCGCTGACGCCCTCGATGGTCTACGACCACCCGGTGATCCTCGAGCTGCTCAAGGGCTCGATGACGGCGATGATCACGATGGGCGCCAAGGCCCGGATCGGCGAGGCGTCACTGCTCGTCGCGGTCCTGGCCGCGATCCCAGGCCTGATGTGGTTCGACTGGCTCTATTGGTGGGCCGGCAAGCGCTGGGGTAAGCGCGCGATCGACGTCTTCCTCGGCAACCACCCGAAAGCGGTCCAGCGCACGGAGCGGCTGGAGAAGCTGCTCGAGCGCTTCGGCTGGCTCGCGATCGTGATCGTCTACTTCCAGCCCGTGCCGAACGCGCTCGTGTTCGCCGGTGCCGGCTTGACCGGGATGCGATTGCGCACGTTCCTGCTGTTGGACCTGATCAGCAAGCTGCTTTGGATCGCGTTCTGTGTCGGCCTGGGTTACGCGATCGGCCAGAGCGCGGTCGACGTTGCCAAAGGCGTGTCGCGCTACGCGCTCTACCTCACGATCGGGCTGATCGTGGTCATTTTCGCGCGGCAATGGTGGAAATCCCGCGGCCGTGCCGGGGCCGGCGAACAGCAGCATTGAGGGAGTGAGGGTCGATCGTGATCGATCGTCCCTAGGCCTGATCCGCGCGCAAACGATCACGATCGATAGTTGCGCAGCGAAATGAGTTGTTTCAGTCGCGGAAAACGCGACCAGGACAACTCACTTTCCCGGGACGCAAGTTCGTTTCCCCACGCGAGACGAACTCACCCCTTAATGCTCGCCGTTAACGCGGCTCGCGCGTCGCGGCGCGCAACTCAGCCACCGCGGCCGTGAACGTAACCTGGTCGCCGGCCTCCACCGCGCGCTCGGCAGCACGCGCCGCAGCACTCGCGTCGGCAAGCCCGAACGAGCCCAAAGTTCCAGCGAGCGTGTGCGCGTGAATGAGCGCCTTCGCGGGGTCAGGTTCGGTCGCCAGTGCCTCCACGCGCGCCAGCAGACGGGGCCGTGCATCGGCCCACAGCGCGGCAAGCGCGGCCTGGAGCTCGTCCGCCTGTGGCATCGCGCGCCATGGTAGGCAGCTAGCCTTCTGCGGCGTGGGTGTCGTTGCCACAAGGGAGGCCGACAGGCTCGCCGCGCTGCGATCTCTGAACATCCTCGACACGCCGTCCGAGGAGCGCTTCGATCGCCTGACGCGAATCGCCGCGGCCGCATTCGACGCGCCGATCTCGACGGTCACGCTGATCGACGAGGATCGCCAATGGCACAAGGCGTGCCTCGGCGTCAGCGGGCGCGAGGACGACCGTGCGGTGTCGTTCTGCGCGGTCGCGATCGAGCGGCCCGAGCCGCTGGTGGTCAACGACGCGTGCGAGGACCCGCGGTTCGCGGACAACCCGCTCGTCACCGGCCCGCCGAACATCCGCTTCTACGCCGGCCAGCCGATCAGCACCGTGGACGGGTTCCGCGTCGGCACCCTGTGCGTGATCGATACACGGCCGCGCGAGTTCTCCGCCGAGCAGATCGCGCTGCTGCAGGACCTGGCGCGGATCGCCGAGGACGAGCTCAACCACAAGGAACTGGCGGAAGCGCTCGCGGCGTGGCGCGAGAGCGAGCAGCGCTTCCGCGCGGTGTTCGACGCGGCCGCGATCGGGATCGTGCTCGTCGACGGCACGGGTCACTTCATCGAGGTCAACGCCGCTTACGCGGCGATGCTGGGGATCCCGGCCGGCGAGCTGCGCGGGCTCCCGGCCGCGTCGGTCACGCATCCGGCCGACCGCGACGGCGACCCGGCGATGTACGAGCGCCTCCGCCGCGGCGCGCAGCGGGTGCGGCGGGAGAAGCGCTACGTGCGCCCTGACGGCAGCGTCGTGTGGGCAGCGGTGACCGCGTCGCTGCTGGCGCCGGGCGTCTCGATCGGCATGGTCGAGGACATCACCGAGCGCAAGGAGATCGAGCGGATCAAGGACGAGTTGGTGTCGGTCGTCGGCCATGAGCTGCGCACGCCGCTGACGTCGATCCGCGGCTCGCTCGGGCTGCTCGAGGCCGGTGTCGCCGGCGCGCTGCCGCCAGAGGCGCAGGAGATGGTGGTGATCGCGCGCGAGAACACGGAGCGGCTCGCACGGCTCGTCGATGACACGCTCGACCTCGAGCGGCTGCAGGCAGGCCGCGTCGACGTCGACCCACGGCCCGTCCGGTCGGCCGAACTGCTGGCCGCGACCGCGCAGGTCGTGCAGCCGGTCGCCGACGAGGCGGGCGTCGACCTGTACTGGGAGGCGCCGGAGAGCCTCGAGTTGATGGCCGACCCGGACCGGATCGTCCAGGCGCTCGTGAACCTGGTCGCGAACGCGATCAAGTTCTCGCCCGCGGGCACATGCGTGCGGACGTGCGTCGAGGCGCGCGACGAAGAGGCGCTGGTCTCGGTCGCCGACGACGGGCGTGGCATCCCCGCCGACCAGCTCGAGGCCGTGTTCGAGCGCTTCCAGCAGGTCGATGCCTCCGACCGGCGCGAGAAGGGCGGCACCGGGCTCGGGCTGGCGATCTCGCGCGCGATCGTCGACCAGCACGCCGGCCGGATCTGGGCCGAGAGCGAGCCCGGCCAGGGCGCGACGTTCCGCTTCACGCTGCCGCTGTCCCGCGCCGCAGGCACGGTCGCCGTCTACGACCGGCGCGCGGCGGGACGGGACGAACTGGCCCGCGCGGTGCGCCGGCACGGACGTCGGGTGGTCATCTTCGAATCGCCGGAAGCGCTCGCCGCGTCGTCCGAGCGCTTCGTCGCCGTCGTCACCGATGCCGAACTCGACGCCGACCCGGGCGTGCCGGTCCTGCGCTCCGGAGCGCTCGGCGAGCTCCCGGGATGAGCACGGGCCGGCTGCTGCTCGTCGACGACGAGCCCGACATCCGAGCGATCGCCACGATGGCGCTCGAGCGCGTCGGCGGCTGGGAGGTGACCGGCGTCGGCTCGGCCCAGGAGGCGATCGACGCCGTGAACGCCCAGCGGCCCGATGCCGTCCTGCTCGACGTGATGATGCCCGACGTCGACGGCCCGGCCACGTTCGAGCGGTTGCGCCCGTTGCTCGGCGACGGCGTGCCGGTGATCTTCCTCACGGCCAAGCCCGAGGCGGAGCGGCTGCTCGCGCTCGGCGCGGCCGGCGTGATCGCGAAGCCGTTCGACCCGCTCGCGCTGCCGCGCGAGGTGGCCGCGATCACCCGGCGATAGTCCCGCGCACCTCGCCCAGGGTCAGCGAGCCCGCGGTGCCGCGCATCACGACCGTGTCGCCGTCGGCCAGGAAGCCGCGGCCGGACTCGAGCAGCGAGCCTTCGGTGCCCGGCTCGAAGCCGGAGATCGTCCCCGACGCGAACAGGTCGCCGGGACGGACGGCCGCGCCGTTGACGGTCGTGTGCGCGAGTTGCTGCGGGAACGTCCAGTAGAGCCCACGCGCGTTTCCACGCGTGATCACCTCGCCGTTGAGTTCGACCTCGAGCGCGATGTCGAGCGCCCAGTCGCCCGCGACGCGCAGGTACTCGGCCGGCTCGGGGTCCTGCGCGACCGCCGGCACCAGGTAGGGCTCGAGCGCGGCCAGCGGCGTGATCCAGCCCGCGATCGAGGTCGCGAACGACTTGCCCAGGAACGGCCCGAGCGGGCGGTACTCGAACCGCTGGATGTCGCGCGCGCTCCAGTCGTTGACGAGCACGAATCCGAAGACGTGCTCACGCCCGGTGATGAAGCCCAGCTCGAGCTCGAAGTCGAGCTCCTCGGTCGGGCCGAACGACGGCCGCAGACCAGATGGCCGCGCGACCGGCGTGCCCGACACGACGATGGAGCCGGCGCGGCCGTGGTAGCCGACCGGCAGCGCGCGCCAGTTCGGCAGCAGCGGGTCGGCGTCGGGCCGGAACAGCCGGCCGACGTTGGTCGCGTGCTCGAGCGACGAGTAGAAGTCGACGTAGTCGCCGACCGCGACCGGCAACTGCGGCTCGGCGAGCGGCAGCAGGTCGGCCGTCCCCGCTGACAGCACCTCGATCAGCCGCTCCCGCACGGCCTCCCACGCGGGCCGGCCGAGCGCCAGGAACGGATTGAGCGTCGGACCGTCGAACACCGGCGGGAGCCCGGGAACCCGGCTCAGGTCGACGACGTGGTCGCCGTAGCGGACGACACAGCGGCCGTCGACGACGCCGTACGGCAGGTGGTCGAGCCCGAACCCGGTCATCGGCGCTGGTGCACGTGTCCGGCCGCGGCCTCGCGCAGGGTGTGCTCGAGCGTGTCGAGCTCGAGCGGCAGCTCGACGCCGATCTCGATCACGGGTCCGTCGCGCCGCGTGACCGTCACGTCGCCGAGCCGCTCGAACAGCGTCAGCATCGCGTCGTTGGACGCGAACAGTGACGCGCTGAACACCCGGATCCGGTTTTGGGTGGCGCGCGCGGTCAGCCGCCGCAGCAGCTTGCTGCCGAGCCCGCGTCCCTGCCAGGCGTCGACCACGGTCACGGCCGCCTCGGCCACGTGCGGGCGCTCGGCGTCGCGGACGTAGCGGGCGACCGCGACGCCCTGGCGCCCGGCGAGCGCGCCGATCGCCTCGTGATCGACGTGGTCGATCTCGGTGAAGAACGCCAGCTCGCTGACCGAGAGCGGGTCGCGCGGCTGCAGGAAGCGGCGGTACACCGACCGATCGGAGAGCTCTGCCCAACCCTCGACGAACAGCGGCTTGTCGTCCGGCCGGACGGCGCGGATCAGCACCTCGGAGCCGTCGCGCAGCAGCACGTGTTCGCCGGTGTCGTCGCGCGCTAGTCCGCGGTCGTACGCGGCAGCGGCCGCCTCCGCCTCCTCCTCGGTGTCATGACGCGACAGTGGCGCCGCCTCTCCGCGCAGGCGCACGAAGTACCCGCCCGCGGGGCTCGGCTCGACGTAGCAGCGCACGACCTCTGAGGGTACGGAACCCCCGGCATGCGGCCAGGCCGACTTGACAGCGCCGGTCCAACTACAAGACCATCGCGGTGGTTTGCGCACGCGCGGCGGCACCCGGGTCCTGTTGGCGGCTGCCCTCGCGGCGCTCGTCGCGCTCGCCGTACCGTCGGCCGCACACGCCCAGGGCGCGCTGCTCGACGGCGCTCCGCTGAACGTCTTCGCCAACGGCCTGGGCGCGATCCAGGTCCGCCAGGACGGCGTCGAAGCCGGGTTGTTCTACGACCCGACCGAGAACCCCGGCCACGCCGGGCTGGAGATCAAGGAGGGGGAGAGCTACTACCCGCTGGAGAACGGCTTCGAGACCGCGGTCGGGCGCGTCTCCGGCGGAATCACGCCTTCCGACGCCGGCAACGGCACGCGTTCGCTGCAGTCGATCTACACGATCGGGCCGAACCTGCGCGTGACCGAGACGATCACGTACGCGGACGGCAGCCCGGCGGTCAACGTCCACTACGACATCCAGAACATCTCGGGCGCGGCCACGTCGATCCGCGCTGGTGTGCTCGCTGACCTGTTCGTGGGCAACAACGACAGCGGTAACGGCGTGATCTCGAACGTCGCGCCGCGGTTCGTCGGCGGGCGCGACGACGCCACCGGGCTCGTGTACGGGATCCAGGAGATCACGCCGTGGGCGGCGCTCCAGGAGAGCGACTTCGAGTTCGTGTTCGACAACTTCTCCGCCAACGGGCTCAACAACACGGTCGACTCGTCGGCGCCGGACAACGGCGTCGGTGTCGAGTTCCGGTTCGACAACATCGGACCGGGCGAAGTGCGTGGGATCGACGTACGGTGGCTGCTGGCGGCGCCCGCGCCGCCCGGCACCGTGTCGCCGGGCGCCGACGGTTCGCAGGGCGTGCTCCCGCCGCCTGTCGTCGGCAAGACCGTCAACGCCGGTGTCCGCCAGGGCCGCGTCTTCTACCGGATCCCGCCGTCCAAGAAGTACATCGAGCTCAAGGACGGCAAGCAGCTCCCGGTCGGGGCGATCTTCGACACCACGCGCGGCCGCGTGAACCTGACGATCGCGGACGGCAAGGGCGGCACCTCGCTGGCCTGGTTCTACGACGGCATCTTCAAGGTCGCTCAGACCCGGGGTGGGCTGACGAACCTGACGATGGTCGAGCCGAAATTGAGCTGCTCGCGCGCGTCGCGGGCCTCCACCTCGGCCGCCAAGAAGAAGAAGTCGCGCAAGCTGTGGGGTCAGGGCAGCGGCAACTTCCGCACCACCGGCCAGTTCAGCTCGGCGACGGTGCGCGGCACGCACTGGCTCGTGATCGACCGCTGCGGCGTCACCGAGACACAGGTCAAGGAAGGCACGGTCGCGGTGCGTGACTTCGTGAAGCGCAAGACAGTGCTGGTGCGGGCCGGCAAGAAGTACGTGGCCCGCAAGCGATAGTGAGCTGGGTCTCCGTTCTCGCAGGCTTCCTGGTTGCCCACATGGTGGGCGACTACCTGCTCCAAACCGACTGGCAGGCGCGCAACAAGCGCTGCGGTCTGAGCGGTGACCCAGTCGCCTTGCGCGCGCTGCTGGCCCACGTGGCGACGTACACGCTCGCGTTCGTCCCGGCGTTGATCTGGATCGCGGACGAGCTTGACGTGGCGTGGGCGATCGTCTCTGCTGTGCTGATCTTCCTCCCGCACCTAGTGATCGACGACGGCCGCGTGGTCGCGCTCTACATGACGCGGGTCAAACGGGCCAACGGCTACGAGGCGGGTTTGGCCGCCTCGGTCGACCAGACCTTCCACATCCTGTCGCTGTTCTTCGTCGCACTGCTGGTGGGCTCGGCATGACCCGGCGGCGGGCGATCGCGTTCGTCGCCGTCGTCCTGCTCGCCGTGGGCGCCGGCCTCGTGGTCTACGCCACCGACGCGCTCCGCCGGCTCGAGCTGTCGACCGTCGATGCGCGCTTCTCGGTGCGCGGCACCCAGGACGCGCCGTCCGACGTTGTGCTGGTCGGCATCGACGACAAGACCTTGGACGCCGGGGAAGGGTCCACACTCCCGCTCGACCGCATGCGGCACGCCCGCGTTATCGAGCGGCTGACGAAGGCCGGCGCGAGCGTGATCGCCTACGACGTGCAGTTCACGGAGTCCGGCGGGGACACCGACGAGGCGATCGACGCGGACAACGCGCTCATCGAGGCCGTGCACGCGGCGCCGAAGATCGCGCTGGCGACCACGTTCCCCGGCCCCGACGGCCGCGTCTTCGGCGGCGGCGAGATCTACGAGTACAGCGGTGCCGCGGCCGGCAACACGGTCTATCGCGCGGACGTCGACGACGTGGTCCGACGGCTGCCGTACCGGACCGATGGCCTGGAAAGCTTCGCGGTCGCAGCCGCGCGGCTGCACACGGGAGCGCGCGCGCCGCGCTCGGGCTCGGCGTGGATCGACTTCCCGGGCGGCCCCGGCACGATCCGCGCGCTGAGCTTCGTCGATGTCGAGGAGGGCAAGTTCGACGCGGCCGCGGTACGGAACAAGGTCGTCGTCGTGGGCGTCACGGCGAGCCGGGCGCGCAACGTGGGCGCGACAACCACGAGCCGCGGCGCCAGGATGCCCGCGCCCGAGATCGCGGCCGCGTCGATCGCGACGGCGCTGGCCGGCTACCCGCTCGACGAGGGCGCGGGCTGGCTCGGGATCCTCGCGATCGTCGTGCTCGCCCTGGCGGCGCCGCTGGTGGCGTTGCGCTTCCGCGCGGGCCCCGCGATGCTGGTGGCGCTGGCCGCGGCGCTCGCCTACCTGGTGATCGCCCAGCTCGCGTTCCAGTCCGGGACGATCCTGCTCGTCATCCCGCCGCTGGTCGCGGCGACCGTCGGTGGGGTCGGCACACTGGCGATCGCACCTCCGGTGCGCGCGCCATGGGTGGACCGCCTGCTGGACCGCCTCACCGGCGGCCGCGGCAACCAGCGGACGCGGCGCCTGCGCGCGATGCTCCTGATCGGCGCCGCGTTCACCGTGGCCGCGGTCGTGCTCGTCGCCGACGCCACGCACGCGCTGCGCTCGCTCGACAACTCGACGGTCGACTGGCGCTTCCGCGCCCGCGGTCCGGTTCCGCCCCCGAAGGACGTCGTCGTGGTCGCCATCGATGACAAGACGCTCGACGCGGAGATCGTCGACTACCCGCTGAACCGCCGGTTCCACGCGCAGGTCATCCGTAACCTCGCCGACGCCGGTGCTCGCGTGATCGCCTACGACGTGGAGTTCAGCGAACCGAGTCCGGACCCGAAGGCGGATGCCGAGCTGATCGAGGCCGTCCGGTCCGCGGGGGACGTCGTGCTGTCGACGACCGACCTCGCCTCCGCCACCGACGCGCAAGTGATGCAGTTCGACAAGGGCCTCGCGTACAGCCGCGGCCGTCCGGGCTGGACGCAGGTGGTCGAGGACCCCGATGGCAAGGTCCGCCGCATGGGATTCAGTATCGAGGGCAAGCCGCTGTTCCCGATCGTCGCTGCCGACCTGTTCCGGGGGCGTCCGGTTCAGGTACCCGGCGGGACCAGCGGATGGATCGACTTCGCGGGGCCCGGGAACACGCTCGACTATCTGAGCTTCATCGACGTGTACAACGGCAAGTTTCCAGCCGCGGCGGTTCGCGGCAAGGTGGTCGTGGTGGGCGCGACGCAGACGTCGCTGCAGGACCTCCACCACACGTCGACGACCACGACGGTCCGGATGCCGGGGCCGGAGATCCAGGCCACGGCGATCTCGACGGCCCTGTCCGGATTCCCGCTGCGCAGCGCTCCGTGGTGGGTGAATTCACTGCTCGTCATCGCCCTCGCGTTCGCGGCTCCCGCAGTCGCACTGCGGCGCGGAGTCGTCCTTGCCGTGACCGTGGGCGTCGTTGCGATCGCGGGCTTCCTCGTCGCGGCCCAACTCACGTTCGAGCGGGGCGACAACCTCGTCACGGTCGTCTACCCCGTACTCGCCGGCATCGCGGCGATCCTGGCCACGGCGGCGATCCACGGCCTGACGGTGGCGTTCGAGCGCGAGCAGGCGCGCGACGCGTTCGCGCGGTTCGTGCCCGAGGCGGTCGTCGACCAGGTGCTGGCCGACGCCGACGGCGCGCGCCTCGGCGGCGTGCGCGGCGAGGCCACGGTCATGTTCAGCGACCTGCGCGGGTTCACGTCATTCTCGGAGACACTCGAGCCGGAGCGCGTGATCGAGTCGCTCAACCGCTACCTGACCGAGATGAGCGAGGCGATCCTCGACCACGGCGGCACGCTCGTGGCCTACATGGGCGACGGCATCATGGCCGTGTTCGGCGCGCCGCTGAAGCAGTCCGATCACGCCGATCGCGCGCTCGAGGCCGCCCGCGAGATGCTCGACCGGATGGACGGCTTCAACGGCTGGCTGCGCGAGCAGGGGCTGCACGACGGGTTCAAGATGGGCATCGGGCTCAACAGCGGCGCGGTGATGTCCGGAAACGTCGGTTCCGAGCGGCGGCTGGAGTACACGGCGCTGGGCGACACGACCAACACGGCGGCGCGGCTGGAGGGCATGACCAAGGGCACGCCGCACCAGCTCTACATCGCCGACACGACCAAGCAGCTGCTGACGCGTGCACCCGACGACCTGGTCGCGGTCGGCGAGGCCGAGGTCCGCGGGCGCAAGGCGAAGGTGCTGCTGTGGTCGCTGCGCGACGGCGCTGAACCGGAGCCCTCGGACGCGAGCTCCTCGGAGACCGTCAAGGCATAGGGCCCGTTGAAGAATCCCGGTACGCCCGCTGCGGCGCATCCGTCGGACCGATCATTCTTCAACGAACCCTTAGACGTTCGGGTGATTGACGCGACGGTCCGGTTCTGAAAGTCTCGCCGCTGGGAGCCGTGGTCTGGACGGCTCCTGAAGTCTCGCCGGGTCTGAGTCATTTCGAGACTGGAAGTCGAGGAGGGGAAGGACTTATGCGGGTTCATGCTCGCGTGGCGGCCGTTGTCGCAGCCGCTGCCGTTCTCGTGGCGCCAAGCGTCGCCTCTGGTGCCGAGTTGCCTCGCGGCCCGGTGACGGCGCAGACCGTCGCGGCAGCGCAGGCCGAAGCGGCCGCGCTGGCCACGGCCTCGACCGACGCCGCGCGCGCCGCCGCGGAGGCCGGTGTGGCGCTCGATGCGGCCAAGGCCGCCGCGGCGGCTGCCGCCGCCAAGGCCGCGCAGACCAACGATCCGGCCGACATCGCCGCGGCCGCCGCCGCCTCGGCGGCGCAGGCCACCGCGCAGCAGAACTTCGACGCGAAGACCACGGCCGCCGCCAAGGCCGCGGCCGACGCGACCGCCGCGCAGACCAACGCCGGCCGCGAGGCGGCGTCGTTCGCGAAGCTCAGCAAGGGCACGAGCACCGAGTCGGCGGCATCGCTGCCCGACAACACGGCGCTGCCGGGCTCGCAGCAGAGCGAGAACGTCGAGTACGTCGGGCACGTCGACGGCGGGCTCGCGGGTGCGGCTCCCCCGACGGGCAACTGGACCGGCTCCTGCCCCGCGCCGAACCCGGCCGGCTGCCCGGGCTACGCCGCGTTGAACTTCCTCCGCTACGAGAACCTCGGCTACGACATGCTGGTCGCGAACGGGACCGCCGGCCTGAGTGTGTGGTCGCTGAAGGATCCGGCGCACCCGAAGTTCATCTCGCAGGTTCCCGTCTCCGCTCTGGGCGCCAAGACCGGCGAGACCCTGCCGCGGTTCTGGGAGGGCGAGAACATGACCGTGGACAGCCGGCGCAAGCTGGTGTTCATGTCCAAGGACCAGGGCACCAAGGGCATCCTGATCGTCGACCTCAAGGACCCGTGGGCCCCGGTGGTGGTCGGCTTCCAGCCCACGGTGCTCGGCCACACCGCGACGTGCCTGAACGACTGCCGTTTCATCTGGCAGGTCGGCGGCGGCGTCTCGAATCGCCGCTCGGCGGTCGCGGTCACCGACATCCGTGACATCGAGCACCCGTTCACGTACGCGAACGTGTTCGAGGCCGCCGTCCGCCGCACGACCGCGACGAACGGCTCGACGCACAGCGTCGACGTCGACTTCGACGGCATCGCCTGGGTGTCCGGCACCGGCGGCGTCCGCGGCTGGTGGACCGAGGGCCTGCACAAAGACACGGCCACCGGCCAGGACCGCTACGCAACGCCGTACGACCCGCTCCCGTACGGCGGCGGCTCGGTCGACAACCGCGCGGGTGACGCCACCAACTACACCGGCCTGTTCATGCACAACGCCTACCGCGTCCCGCAGGCGCTGGGGTCCGAGGCGGCCGGCGACGTGATGCTGGTCACCAACGAGTCCAACAACACGCGCTGCCAGAACGCCGGACGGTTCGTCATCGCCTCGCTGCGGGGGACCCGCGACGTCGAGAACAACCTCCCGGCCGCACCGGTCGCGGCGGCGGACGCGAAGAAGATGCCGCTGCTGGCCAGCTACCAGACGTTCGGCAAGCCGGGTGAGTTCATCGATCCGACGCGCGCCACCGGCGACTGCTCCGCGCACTGGTTCACGGTGAAGGGCAACATCGTCGCGCTCGGCAACTACGAGCAGGGCACGCGATTCGTCGACATCTCGGACCCGACCAACCCGCAGCAGGTCGGCTACTTCCGCGTGCCGCAAGTCGCCGGGCCCAACGCCCGCAACCCGCAGGTCAAGGGCTCGAACACCGCGTCCTCGATCTGGCACGGCCGCTACGTGTACGTCTCCGATTACGCGCGCGGCATCGACGTCCTGAAGTACAACGGCGCGATCACCGGCCCGCTGCAGCCGAAGACGTGCTGGAACTCCTGCGCCGACAATCAGAACATGGAGTACTGGGGCGTCGACCAGACGGGCGGCGCGAGCGCGGCGGTCCCGGCGACGCTGTCGCTGACGCTGGGGACGCCGGCGACGTTCGGCGCGTTCACGCCGGGCGTCGGCCAGACGTACTCGGCGTCGAGCACGGCGAGCGTGATCTCGACCGCCGGCGATGGGCGCCTGAGCGTCGCCGACCCGGCCACGGGCACGACCGGCCACTTGGTCAACGGCGCGTTCTCGCTGCCGTCGGCGCTGCAGGCCCGGGCGACGAGCGCGGCCGGCACCGGCAGCGCGTTCGCCGACGTCGGCGGCTCGGCCGCGCCGACGTCGCTGCTGACCTACGCCGGCCCGACCAGCAACGACTCCGTCGCGCTGGCGTTCCAGCAGCGGATCGGCGCCACCGACGCGCTGCGGACCGGCTCGTACAGCAAGACGTTGACGTTCACGCTGTCCACGACGAACCCGTAGGAGCTGTGTGAGGAAGTCGATGTTGTGGCTCAAGGGCGCCGGCCTCGCCGGCGCCCTCGCGCTGTTCGCGGGCTGTGGGGACTCGCCCAAACCGGCCGCGCCGGCGGCCCCGAAGGCATCCGCCGGGTTCCTGCCCGGCCGGGTGTCCTTCGGCGTGCTCGCACCGCTGTCCGGGCCTCACGGCGAGCGCGGGCGCGACCTCGTCGACGGCGCGCGGATGGCCGTCGCCGACCTCAATGTGCGCGGCGGCGTGAACGGGCAGCGGGTCGGGATCGTGGCCGAGGACGACGGGTGTGAGGCGTCCGCCGGCCGGGCCGGCGCGCGGCGTCTGCGCGAGCGCGAGATCGCGGGCGCGCTGGGCGGGATCTGCGCGAGTGCGGCCGGCGCGGCGGCCCGCACGCTCGGCACCGGCCTGCCGTTTCTCGTCACGTCGGCCAACGCCCCCGGGATCGTCAGCGCCCGGCGCACGCCGACGGCGTACCTGACGAGCGGGACGCCGTATCAGTCGGCGCTGGCCACTGTCCACTGGCTCGCATACCGGACCGCGCAGCGGCTCTCCGTCGTGACCGAGGACGATCGCGCCTCGCGCTACCTCGGCCGGCAGGTGCTGGGGCTGTCGGCGCCGGCCCCGAAGGCGGTCTCGGAGCAGGCGGTGCCGGCCGGGACCACCGACTGGAGCACGACCGTGAAGGCCGCACTGGCCGGCGACCCGGACTTCGTGTACTGGGCCGGTTCGGCCGCCGGCGGCGGGTCGCTGCTGGCGGCGCTGCGCGACGCCGACTACGAGGGCGCGTTCGTCGCCTCCGAGGACTCCGAGAGCCCGGAGTTCCTGGCCGCCGCCGGCGAGTCAGCGGAGGGCGCGTTCGTGATCGCCCCCGCCAGCCCGCAGAACCTGCCCGCGGCGGCGGACTGGACCGCGCGCTTCACGGAGCGCTTCGGTCACGCGCCCGGCCGCGACGCGCTGCGGGCCTATGAGGGCCTGCGCGCGCTGGCGTACGCCGTGCAGGAGAGCGGAAAGGTCGACCCCGAGCGCAATGCGTCCGAGCTGGCGGGGCTCGACGAGGGCTACACGACGTTCCTCGGCGGCCCGCCGCTGCAGTTCGCGTCCGATCACACGATCAAGTTCGACGACAACATCGCGCTGACGGTCAGCGGCGGCGCGTTCACGGTCGCGGACCTGCTGCGCTCGGAGTCGTGATGCGGGCGGCGGCGCTGCTGGCGTTGTGCGTACTGGCCGCGGGCTGCGGCTCCGACGGCCCCGCGCGCTACAGCATCGGCGACGTGAAGGCCGCCTACTACACCGCCAAGGACGCCGGCGGCCTGGCGGGCACGATCGAGGACTACTGGGTCGATGACGAGTACCACTCGCACTTGAACTACGTGCCCCGCGAGGCGCTCGAGACGTGCCCGCTGATGCAGCGGGCGAACGCGCCGGTGCGGGTCGAGAACATGATCAAGCCGGAGGCCGCCGAGCCGGTCGGCGAGTTCGTCGTCGGGCCGGCGCGGGCGACCGATCTGCGAACGCCGAACATCACCCAGGGCGCGCTCCTGTTCGGGACGACCGCGATCGCCGGCAACGGGATGAAGGCGGTCGGCGACGCGATGTCCAAGTGCCCGCCGACGTACGAGGTGCGCGGAGGCCCGGCGCCGATCCTCGGCACCTACAACGTCTCCAGCCGCCCGCTCGAGGCCGACGGGTGGAAGGGCGTCGCGCAGCAGATCGCGCACACCCACCCGCAAGACGACGTCTACTACGAGGACATGGGGCGGATCGTCGTCCAGCGCGCGAACGTCATCCTATACCTCGACGTGACCCACCGAAAGGTCATCGGGGAGCGCTCGGACTCGCCGGCGAAGGCCGAGGCCGTGCTGCGGACGGTGCTCAAGCGGCTCGGATGATCGCGCGCGGGCTGCTCGCGGCCCTGTTGATCCTGGTCCTCTCAGCGCCACCGGCAGGCGCCCACGCGACGGTCGTGCGGACCTTTCCGGCTGACGGCGCCGCGCTGGAGGCCGCGCCGGCTCAGGCGCGGATGCGCTTCACCGAACCGGTCGATCTCGCCCCCGGCGCGCTGCGGCTGCTCGACGCGAACGGCCGCGAGCTCGACACGCCAAGGGCGACGCACGCCGGCGGCGACCGGACCACCGCCGTGCTGACGCTCCCGCGTGGACTCAAGGACGGCGCGTACATCGTCGCCTGGCGTGTCACGTCGGCCGATTCGCACCCGGTCACCGGCGCGTTCTCGTTCACCGTCGGTGACTCGACCGACGTGATCCTGTACGCGCAGGGCGGCCCCTCCAGCGCGGTCGAGATCGCGCACGGGATCGCGCGCGGCGTCGCGTTCCTGGGCCTGGCGCTCGCGGTCGGCGGGGCGTGTGTGCTCCTGCTGCTGTGGCCGGAGGGCCCGCGCAACCGCCGCGGCCGCCGGTTCGTCTGGGTCGGCGTCGGCATGCTGGCCGGGGGCACGGCGGCGCTCGTGTTCCTCCAGGGCCCGTATGCGACGGGAGACGAGGCGCTCTCGTTCACGCTCTCGACCGCGTTCGGCCAGTCGCTGCTCGTCCGGCTTGCCCTCACCGCCGTGTTCGCCCTGCTCGTCGCGCGGGCGCTGCGCCGCCCCGACCGGCGGCTGCTGATCGCCGCGGGCGCGTGCGTCATCGGCCTGATCGCGACCTGGACGCTCACCGACCACTCGCGCACCGGCGTGCAGACCTGGCTCGGCGTGCCCGCGGCGAGCGCTCATCTGCTGGCGATGACGCTGTGGTTCGGCGGGCTGGCGCTCCTGCTCACGTGCGTGCTGGTCCGCGAGCCGCACCCGTCGCTGGTGCCCGTCGTCCCGCGGTTTAGCCGGCTCGCGTTGGGCTGCTTCTCGGTCCTCGGCGCGACCGGCGTCTACCTCGCGTGGCGCCAGGCCGGCGAGTTCGGCGCGCTGCCCGCGACGGGGTTCGGACGCTTGCTGTTGATCAAGAGCGGCATCGTGCTGGCGATCATCGGGCTCGCTGCGTTGTCGCGCCGCGCGTTGGATTCGGCCAGACGGCTTCGAAGGACCGTCGCGGTGGAGGCTGTGCTCGGCGTCGCCGTGCTCGGCGTGACCGCGACGCTCGTCAGCACCGCGCCGGCGCGCGTCAGTTACGCGCCGCCGTTCGACGCGACGGTCTCGGCGTTCGACGGCGGCCGGCTCCAGGTCCATGTCGAGCCCGCCAAGCAGGGGCTCAACGTCGCCGACGTCTACCTCTTCCAGCGCGACGGGCGGCTGCTGATTCCCCCGGAGGTGAGCGGCCGGCTGCGGCGCGGCGACACCGTGCTGCCGGTCGTGCTCGCCCCCGCCGAGCCGGGCCATTTCATCGCGACCGGCATGTCCGTGCCCGAGCCCGGCGAGTGGGAGCTCGAGCTGACCGTCCGGACGTCCGAGATCGACGAGGACGTGATCATCGTCCCGATCCGGATCCGATGATCGTCGCGCTGCTCGTCCTGCTCCTCGCCGCGCCGGCCGCGGCGCACGTGACCGTCACGCCGGAGGTCGCGCGGCCGGGCGAGACGGTCGAGCTGACGTTCAGCGTCCAGAACGAGCGCCCCGACGCGACCACCGTCGGGCTGAACCTGTTCCTGCCGCCGGGCGTCCCGGCCGAGATCGCCGAGCATCCCGGCTGGTCGATAACGAACCGCGGCAACGGTGAGATCGCGTTCGCCGCCGAGGACCCGGCAGACGCGATCCCGCCCGGCCGCACGGAGGACTTCAAGCTCACGCTCGGCCCGCTCCCGCGCGCCGACCGCGTCGTCGTCAAGGCGCTCCAGCACTACGCCGACGGGCAGGTGGTGCGCTGGATCCAGACCTCCGGTCCGAACGACGAGCGGCCCGCGGCGATCCTCGATCTCTCCGGCGGCGGCGAGCCGGGCGGCACCACGCTCTGGCCGTGGCTCGTCCTCGCGGCGGTCGTCCTCGTGGCCGGTGCGCTACTGCTCCGCCTGCGCAAGCGTGCGTAGCGCGCGCATCGACGGCTGGAACAGGTACCCGCCGCCGCGCAGCGTCACGAACCGCGGCTGCGGCTTCAGAAAGAACGGCGGGCGGCCTTGGATCGTCATCTTGCCCTCGGTGCCATGCGGCTCGCCGATCAGGAAGTCCTTGTCGACTCCGAGGCCGAACGGGTCGCCGTCGTCGATCCACAGCGACTGGATCGTCTCGAACTGGCGCCAGATGTCGGCCTGGAAGCAGACGAAGATCAGGCCGCGGTCGACGCCGTCGTCCTCGAGAACCCCCGGCGGCAGCGGCGGGCCGTACGAGCGGCCGCGGCGGACGATCCGGTGGCGGTTGGAGAGCCGGCCCTCGTAGAAGCCGAGGCTGTCGCGCGGGTTCGCGCGCCGGATGTGGGCGCCGAGCGGGCAGCGCAGGCCATCCGGATCCATGGCATAGGAGAAGTCGTTGATCGCGACCGCTGGGTCCGGCCGGTCGGGCGAGAGTTCCAGGGGCGTGCCGTCGGCCCAGCGGCCGACGATCTTGGCCGCGAGTTGATCGGCGCCGCCCGGGTAGCCCGCCGAGGCGATGAACTGGCGGAATGCGGCCGCGTGCATCGCCAGCTTGCGGTACACGACGAACGTCCCGTTGCGCTCGAACGGCGGCGCGGGCGCGGCCGGCAACGCGCCGTCCTCGTCGCGGTAACCGAGCAGCACCTCGCCGGTGGCCACCTCGCGCCAGCCGCCTGCGCCGTCGGGCTGGCCGTCGCCCGGGCGCGGCGCGACGCCGGAGCCCTGGATCGCCGGCTGCGCGATCCCGTCGAAGAAGCCGAAGTGGTCGCGGCCGCCCGCCAGCGCCTCGGCCTGCTGGAGGTGCACGAGCGCGACCGCGCGCATCTCGGCGTCCTCGCCGATCACCGACTCCAGCGCGGCCTGAAGATGCGCGGCATCGACCGCCGACACCGTCACCAGCACGTGCGCCTCGTCGAAGCCGGGCTCCCAGGTCGACGGCGCGCTCGGCCCGCGGTCGCCGAGCCGCGTCGGCGCGCGCCGCCATCCCTTCGCGGAAGACCTCCGGGAACGAGGCCAGCACGTCGTCGTCCAGCCCCAGAGCCCGCAGCCCCGCGAACGTGAACGCGACGTTCATGCGCGGTGTCGGGCGCCTCTCGACCATGGCGCCGCGGTCCTCACCTGCGGCAGCATCCGCCGCATCAGCGCGCGCGCCTCGCGGACGTCGACGATCCGCAGCCACAGGTAGGCGGCGGCGGGCATCGTGTAGCCGCGCAGGACGTTGCCCTGGATGTCGTCGAGGTCGATCGTCGCGGGCTTGAAGCGCCGGCGCGGGACGTTCGGCGGGCGGCCGAGCATCAGAACGCCGCGCGGAAGCGCTCGTGTAACGCCGCCGCGTCGAGGCCCTGCGCATCGACCGCGAAGCTCACGATCCGCTCGCGCAGCGCCAGCGACTCGCGCACGTCGGCGACCGTGGCGCCGGGGATCGCCGACGCCCACAGGCTGGTCCGGATCGCGTGCCCCGTCACGTAGGAGCCGAACGCGGCGGCGTCCTCGCGGCCCGGGTAGCCGGGGCAGCGGCCCCACCACTCGTCGGCCTCCGGGACACGGATACGGAGCGCATCCAGATAGTCATCGAGCGACCCGTCGTAGGTGCTCGTGAAGACGAGTTGAGGAACCCGCAGCGTGTCCGTCTGGCGCTGCCGCGGCCCTTGATGGACGAGCGAGTGGAAGATCTGCACCCGTGCCAGGTGGAGCATCTCGAGCCGCTCGAACACGCTCAGCGAGAGCGCGTCGAGGTACGCCTGCAGCTCGTCCACCTCGCGCTCGACCGGCGTGAACACCGTCAGCGCGTCCGCCATCAGAGCTTCGCCTCGGCCAGGAACCGCTCGTACGCGGCCTTGAACTCCTCCGGGCCGAGCCGCTGCGCGTCGCGCTCCAGCGCCTCGAAGCGCTCGCGCACCGCGAGCGCGTTCTGGACCATCCGCGTGCTCGCGTCGGCGTGCGCGCAGTAGTACACCCCGCCTTCCATGCTGTTGTGCGCGATCCAGGCCTTCAGCGGTTCGGACGGCGGCGGCCCTGGGAAGCCCGGCCCGCGGCCCCAGACGAACCGGATGTCGTGCGGGATCACGTAGGCGAACGCGTCGATGTAGTGCTGCCACGGCCCGTCGAAGTTGCTCTCGAAGAACAGGTACGGGTAGTGCAGGTCCTGGCCCGGCAGCTTGCGCACGATCGTCCAGCGCACGAACTTGATGAAGTTGAACTGGAGGATGTGGCGCTGCGCGAACGGGAGCACCGGCGCGATCCGGAACGCGCCCGCCAGCACGGGGTGCCACCGCCGCCGGATCGGCGTGAACAGCGTCAGCGCGAACATGCGCCCGTGCGTGTTCCCCATCAGCGCCCCCAGAGCTGCCGGCCCTCGGCAGCCCGCCGAGCGTGCTCGGGCGCTGCGAAGCGCTCGTAGTACTCGATCTCCAGATGCGAGAACTGGACCCAGATGCCGGGCATGTGGAACGCGTCCGCATGGGCCGGGAAGCGCCCGTAAGTCTCAGCGATGTAGCGGCAGATCTCCTTGACGTAGGTGATCGTCTCGTGCGACGGATGCGCGGCCGCCCGCACGTACGTCTCCGCCGCCGAGCGATCGCGATACGCCTGACCGAAGACGTCCAGGTCGGTGTACACGCCGCCGGCGCCGAACTTGTCCTCGAGCACCCGGTCGACGGCCTCGTCCATGTCGCGCACGTACGGAGGGCAGAGCCCCTCGAGCACGCCATCGATCCCGACGTAGTTCGGCTGCGAGCCGGGCAGCGGCGGCCATCGCCGCCAGCGCTCGCCCGGATCGATCCCGCCGTGCTCGCGGAAGCCGAGGCCCAGCACGCCCGCCGCCTCGTCGCGCTGCCAGATGTACGGGAACATCGGCGCCCCGTGGACCCAGCCGCCGAGCCGGAGCGCCTCGGCCGTGAGCATCAGGTTCTGGAGCAGGAAGCTCGCCTCGAAGTCGCTGCGGCCGTTGCCGATCAACGTCATCGGCGCCGGCAGCTTCGGGTCCACCCAGCCGCCGCGCACGCGCTTGATGCCGCCGATCGGCTGGTAGGGGATCGGCTCCACGAGCCCGACCTTCGACGCGAACCACGCCGCCCACTCCAACGCACCGGACGGCTTGAACCGCTGCCAGTCGTCCACGAACAGCGGCTTGAGCGGCTCCGACAGCAGGATCAGCAGCCCGTTGATGTACTGGCGCGTGACGTCGACCATGGGCAGGAAGCACGTCGTCCCGGGCACGTTGGAGAACTGGCCGTTCCACGCCATGTAGTACGGCCACTCGCGCAACGGGAACGCGAGTCGCCCGTCGTGGACCTTGCGCTTGACCGCCGAAGCGAACGCCAGCCAGTCGGCTTCCGTGCGGTCCTCCCAGCGCGGTGGGATCGACCGCAACAGCTCGACCGCGGCGCGCCCGCGCGGGCGCTCGATCAGCCACACGCCCTCGTCGTTGACCATGAAGAAGAACGCGGCATGGGCGTTGTCGGCGCTCGGCGCCGCCCGGCCCGCGACGTCGAGGAACATCGTCCCGAACTCGCGCGATCCGTCCGGGCGCGAAGTCGGGCCGTCGTGCATGACGGCACCTGTGATGGACGTGGAGGCGATCAGGACCGCCTCTTCCACGGCGGTCAAGGGTGAGGGCGAGTTGCCGCTCTCGTACGGCTGGGCGCCGTGTGGGAGTGACACGCCCTGGGCGACGCGGCGCGTGCGCCGATCCTGCAGCGCCGCGGTCAGCGGGTAACTGAAGAGGTCACGCAGCCCATCGGAGCTCAAGTGTGGCGCTCCAGGCCCGCGAGCACGGTCGGCCAGACGTCGCGCTCGGCGTTCGTCCCGAGCCACATGTCGAGGTGCGCGTAGTCGCGGAACACGTGCTGCGAGTACTGCGCCGGCCCGTTCGCCTCGCGTAGCAGCTCGTGCGTGCGGCGAATCGACTCCGGCATGAACATCCGGTTCTGCTCGCCCGTCACGAACTCGATCGGGAGCTTGAACGCGTCGAGGTTTCCCAGGTAGCTGTCTCGGCCGCCGGCGTCGAGCGCGCGGCCGGCCCGGACCATCACGCCCATGTGCTCGAAGAACGTCATGTTGCTGTTGCCGAAGAAGTCCGGCACCGCGCGCTCCATCGTCTCGCGGTTGATGTGCTCGAACCGGAACACGTCGCCGTACATGAAGTAGATCCGGCGCGCGACCGGGCTGTCGTAGATGTGCCGGAACGGGGCGATCCGCATCAGCGCCTCGACGATCCGGCCGTTCCAGGAGCGCGGGTCGTAGTCGCTGGTGAAGTTCTTGATCCCGATCGCCTTCATGATCGTCGGGACCCGCACCCACGCCCGCAGCCGGTTGCCGGGCGTCGGGACCGGATGGCCGGCGACCGCGGAGATCGTCGCCGCGCGCACGCCCTCCAGCCCGCCGCCGAGCGCCATGAACAGCGTCAGGCCGCCGATGCAATGGCCCATCGCCTGGACGCTGTCGGTCCGCGTCTCGCGGCGCACGACCTCGACTGCCGCGGGCCAGTCGCGCAGCGCGATGTCGTCGACGGTGAACTGCGTGAAGCTCGACGGGAGGTCCGGGCTCGCGCGGTAGTCGAACAACCACACGTCCCAGCCGTGCTCGCCGAGGTACTGCACCCAGTTCTTGGGCACCGTGTCGATCGTGAACGCGCGCGCCGCGTTCCCGTAGCCCGGCGCGAGCACGAGCGGGCCCTTGTCGCCGAAGCGATAGCGGGTGAGGCGGACCTCCGTGCCGTCGGACGTCGGAACCGCGTGTACTTCAGGCGCGACGGCCACGGATTTCATTACTTTCGTTGTATCCGGTAGAAGTGGACCATGCAACCGACGATGGACCGGCTTGAACGCTTCGTCTCGCGGCGCCGCCGGCTGGTCCTCGGCATCTGGCTCGTGCTCCTGATCGTCGCCGCCCCGCTGGCGGCGCGCCAGACCTCCGCCCTCACCGGCGGTGGCTTCGAGGTGCCCGGCTCCGAGTCCAAGGCCGTGTCGGACGCGCTGGCCGGCATCCCGGGCACGCAGTCGGAGACGCTCGCGATCGTCTTCGACAACCGTCGCGGCGACCCGCAGGCGCTGGCCGCGGCCGTCGACAAGGTGCAGCGGGAAGGCTTCGAGGACGTCGAGGGCGTGCGCGCCACACCAGAGGCGCTGGACGCCGCCCGCAACGCCACGGAGCCGATCCACGTCATGCCGCTCGTGGTCACCGCGAGCCGCGACGACAGCGTGGACGAGGCGTCCCAGATCCGCATGAACCTCGGCATCGGCGAGGAGGGCGCGGCGGTCCCGCTGCACATCGTCGGCCAGGGCGGCCTGTGGGCCGGCATGCAGGAGCTGTCCAAGAAGGACCTCGAAGAGGCCGAGTTCGTCGGCCTGCCGATCGTGCTGCTCATCCTGCTGGCGGTCTTCGGCTCGCTCGCCGCGGCCGCGCTGCCGCTGGCGCTCGGCGTCGCCGCCGTGACCGTCACCGGCGCGATCGTCTTCCTGCTCGCGCAGGTGATGGAGATGTCGATCTTCGTCACGAACATGGCCTCGATGCTGGGCATCGGCGTCGCGGTCGACTACTCGCTGTTCATCCTCGCCCGCTACCGCGAGGAGCTGCGCGCCGGCCGCTCGGCCGCGGACGCGCGCGCCGCCGCGATGCGGACGTCGGGGATGGCGGTCGTGTTCTCCGGCGTGACCGTGGTCGTCGCGCTGGCCGGGCTGTTCCTGATCAACGCCAAGGTCGCGGACTCGATGGCGGTCGGCGCGATCGTGGTCGTCGCCGTCGCGGTGCTGGCCGCCGTGACGCTGCTTCCGGCGCTGATCGCGCTGCTCGGCCACCGCGTCTCCGAGCCGGGGAAGATCGTCGGTCGGCTGCGCCCCCGCCGCAAAGAGCGCACCGGCCCCGGCTTCTGGGAGCGCTGGACGAACGCGCTGATGAAGCGCCCGCTGCCGTTTGCGATCGGCGCGACCGCGCTGATGCTGCTGATCGCCGCACCCGGCCTCTCGCTGCAGCTCGGCACGGGCGCGATCCCGCAGTTCCCGGCGGACTTCGAGACCCGCCAGGGCTTCGACCTGGCCGCCAGCGGCCCGGGCGGGCCGGGGGCGCTGGGTCCGATCCAGATGGTCATCGACTTCGGCGACCAACCCGTCGACCAGCCGGCGCTGGAGGCGTTCCCGCCGCAGCTGGAGAAGTTCCCCGGCGTGGCCGCGGTCGCGCCGGCGGTGATCTCGAGGGATGGTCGCCGGGCGCTGATCGTGATCACGCCACGGCGCGCCGCTGAGAGCGACGAGACCGCTGCGCTGGTGGCCAGCCTGCGGGACATCGACGGTCCGGTGGGCGCGCGCCTGGAGATCGGCGGTCCGACGGCCCAGAACACCGACTTCTCCGATCTCGTCCAGAGCTCGCTGTGGAAGGTCGCCCTCTTCGTCGTCGTGCTCAGCGTGATCGTGCTGCTGCTCGCGCTGCGCAGCATCGTGCTGCCGATCAAGGCCGTGCTGATGAACGTGCTCTCGGTCGCGGCCGCCTACGGCGTACTCGTGACGGTGTTCCAGTACGGCTGGTTCGACGGGATCACCGGCTACGACTCGCTCGGCTACATCCAGGCGCTGACCCCGGCGCTGCTGCTGGCGATCGTGTTCGGGCTCTCGATGGACTACGAGGTCTTCATGCTGTCGCGGATCAAGGAGCGCTTCCTGGCCACCGGCGACAACCGCACGGCCGTCGCGCAGGGTCTGCAGGCCAGCGCGGGGACGATCTCGAGCGCGGCGCTGATCATGGTTGCGGTCTTCACGATCTTCGCCTTCACGGGGGTGCCGCAGATCAAGGAGATCGGCGTTGGGCTGGCCGTGGCGATCTTCCTTGACGCCACGGTGGTCAGGCTGGTGCTCGTCCCCGCCACGATGGAACTGCTCGGGGACCGCAACTGGTGGCTGCCGGCGTGGCTGGACCGTCTGCTTCCGGACGTCGACTTCGAGGCCGACAAGGCCCCCAAAGCCGAGCCCGCTGTGGCCGCGCGCTGACCATCCGGCCAGGCACGCCTACTTGCCGCTTTCCCGAGCCGTGTGTACGGTCGCGGCGATGCCCCATGGCGTGAGTACAGAGAGGACCCCGCGTGTTTGAGACAGGGAAGATCTACACACCCATTGGCTTCTTGCCAGGGCTGACGAGGACCGGACGGACCCGGCCGCAGGCCTCGCTGCGAGATGACGCGGTGCTCATCTTCCTCGGCCTGTTCACGCTGCTCGCGCTGTTCTGGGACGGGATCCTGCACAACAACGAGGTCGGCCAAGACGAGTTCTGGTCGCCGCCGCATATGGCTCTGTACCTGGGGCTGGCGTCGCTCGGCGTCTGGATCGCGGTCGTGCTGCTGCGTCATCAGGAGGACCGCCAGGTCCTCGACATCTCGCTGATCCCGCGCGGCTACGGCCTGGCCGTGATCGCGCTCCCGCTGGCCGCCATCGCCGGGCCGGCCGACATGATCTGGCACGGGGCCTACGGGTTCGAGAACCAGGTCGATTCGACCTACAGCCCGCCGCATCAGGGCCTATTCATCTCCGGCGCGATGCTGGCGACCATCCCGGCCGCCTCGGCGTGGAAGCGCCCCGGAAACGCGCCCTCGTTGCGGGAGTTCCTGCCCGCCGTGCTGTCGGTCACGTCGGCCGCCAGCGTGATGCTCTTCATCATCCACCAGTACGTCCCGTTCTACGGCGGCGCTGTGGCCCCCTCGACGCCGTTCCAGGACGATCTCGCCGGCCGCGCGGACGCGTACTCCGAGATGGGTCCCCACGCCGAGGGCCTGGCCCGGGCGCTCGTGAATTACGGCGACAACGGCGCCTGGCCGTTCTACTTCTACTCGACGCACTTGACGGCGGCGGGCATTCTCCTGTTCACCGCCGTGACGATCGGCGCGATCCTGATGATGGCCCGCCGCTGGACGCTGCCGGTCGGGAGTCTGACAGTGATGTTCACGGCGTTGGCGCTGATGTTCGCGATGCCGAGCGAGTACCGGATGGCGTACCTGATCCCGTCGCTGGTGCTGGCGGGCATGGCGGCCGACTTCCTGATGCTGCGTCTGGTCGGCAACCAGCCGAATTCGTGGCGGCTCCGGCTGTTCGCCGGTCTGGTGCCGCCGATCCTCTGGATCCTGTGGGCCCTGTGCATCGCGATCCTCGGCCCGGGGCTGGGCTGGGGCCCGACGCTGTGGGTCGGCATGCTCACGACATCCGCGGGTCTGGGCTTCATGCTCTCGCTCACGACCTACGCGCCTGCCGGACCGCCGGAGGAGGAGGCCGAAGTGCCCGTCGCTGCGCCGCTCGAAGCCGAGCGCGCAGTCGCTTGACCCTGGCCGGACGCCACGGTTAGCGTTGCCCCGAGTCCTCGCCTAGGGAGTTGGATCTGATGCGTGCCAAGAAACTGACGTTCCTCGCCGGTGCCGGCGTTCTCGCCGGCGTCTCGGCGGTGACGTCCAAGCCTCCGAAGAAGCTCAAGGTCGCGTCCACCACGTGGCGCGGTCTGATCGACAGTCACGAGAAGTTCTCGCACGACTCGATCGACCACCTGGGTTACGACTGGGAGCGGGTCGGCGACCCGAACGTCAAGCCCAAGCACCCGTTCAAGGTCTACATCCCGCGCTCCACCGAGGATGTCGTCGAGGCGGTCAAGGAGGTCAAGGAGCTCGGCCAGAAGCTGACGGTCCGCTCCAAGGGCCATTCCAGCAACGACCTCGTCCTCTCCGACCATGGCGCCGTCCTGCTCATGCAGGCGATGGACAACATCGTCGGCGTCGACGAGGACGGGCTCACCGCGACCGTCCAGGGCGGTGCGATCAGCGCCCTGGTCGACGATCACCTCGCGCCGATGGGTCTCGGCCTACCCGTGATCGGCGACCACAAGGACATCACGGTCGGCGGTTTCGCCTCCGTCGGCGGCATCAGCCCCGGCTCGCACCGCTTCGGCATGTTCATCGACAACGTGCTCGCGATCGAGTTCGTCGACTGGGACGGCAACGTCAAGTGGTGCTCCAAGGAGGAGAACTCCGAGGACTACTACACGCTGCTGGCCGGCCTCGGCAAGCACGGCGTGATGACCCAGCTGAAGCTGCGCCTGATCAAGATCGACAAGTACACGACGATCTGGTTCAACGACCAGACGCACTACCGGACGATGGACGACTTCATCGCCGGGACGAAGCCGATCATCGAGGAGCCTGGCGACGCGATGATGGAGCGCGGCGTGTGGGCGGACTTCGCGCTGCCGGGCGGCAAGAACTTCCGGCTGGGGCAGTTCTCGATCTACAAGGAGACCGACCAGACCGCGGCCCACAAGGCGCGCAACAACGTCTCCTACGGCGTCCTGCACTCGATGGGCCTCGCCGCCGGCAACCTGCCGGACAAGCTCGACCGCGTGCTCAAGTACGTCTCGATCACGGGCGTCATGGCGAGCCCGAAGTACGCGTCGATCAAGAACATCGAGTTCTTCACGGACAAGATCCTCGACTCGACGGTCGGCGACCCGACGCGGATGCTGATCGTGCTCGGCCCGCTGGATCGCTACGAGGAGCTCTTCCGCTCGCTGTGGGCGCTGTTCGAGCGCTACCGGGCCGAGCACGACGCCTTCAAGTTCATCTCGGTCTACGTCAAGAGCATCCGCTCGGACTACCTGGCCCGCGACGGCTACAACCAGTTCTGCGAGCTGATGTTCTACGTCGGCACCAAGCCCGAGAACATGACGAGTGAGCTGATGGACGAGATCGTCGAGCAGTTCGACGACATCGTGATCGCCAACAACGGCTACAAGTACATGCACACGCGCACGTCCAAGGACCCGGAGAAGCGCGCGAAGGTCGACCCGAACCTCCGCCACGCGGAGCGCCGCCGCCTCGCCGCCGCCAGCGGGTCCAACGGCGCAGGCGCGCCGGCGGCGTCCCGCGAACCAGAGGCGGTCTAGTCATGCAGCGCGAGATCCCGCTGTACACGCTCGAAGGCGTCAAGGACGTAGAGGTCACGACGCATCACTTCTCGACCGGTGACGGACTGGGCCTCAGCATGCTGCGGTTCAGCCGGGATCCGAAGAACGAGGCCAAGGACTCGGTGATGATCGTCCACGGCCTGACGACGAGCACGGACATGTTCATCATGCCCGAGCACTACAACCTCGTCAGCTACCTGCTGGACAACGGTTATACGGACGTGTGGTGCCTGGACATGCGGATGTCCAACCGGCACTCGTACAACCTGTTCCCGCACCGGTACTCGTTCGACCACATCGCGCTGTACGACTATCCGCCGGCGATCGACATCATCCGCAAGCACGTCGGCGCCGACCGGCGCCTGCACATCATCGGGCACTGCCTCGGCAGCGTCACACTGATGATGAGCCTGT
Source organism: uncultured Solirubrobacteraceae bacterium (assembly GCA_963768375.1). Lineage (GTDB taxonomy): Bacteria > Actinomycetota > Thermoleophilia > Solirubrobacterales > Solirubrobacteraceae > Solirubrobacter. Next base: position 1,263,789 of record CAVYHO010000008.1, on the reverse strand, counting down.
ACGGCAAGGCGATCGACGGCATCGCGAGCATGACCGTCAACAGCGTCGCGCTGACGCCGCGCGTGCCGGGGTGGTCGAAGCTGAAGCTCACGATGGCGCCGACGATGGTCGAGCACGTGCTCGGGTTCCCGAACCTGAACCCACGGTGGACCCACGATCCGACGATGACCCGCGGGAAGCTGTTCTCGAAGGCGATCTCGATGTTCCATCGCGAGTGCGACGTGCCGGAGTGCCACATGCTCAGCCTGATGTGGGGCACGGGCTGGCCGGCGCTCTACAGCCACGAGAACCTGGCCGACGTCACGCATCGCCGCGGCGGCGACCTGTACGGGGCGACGAGCCTGCACTACTACCGCTGCGTGAACAAGATGGTGCGCGCCGGCAGCCGGCCGCTGAAGTACGACCCGAGCGATCCGTCGCTGTCGTCATTGCCGGACGACTACTTCGTCTACGCCCGCGAGATCGACACGCCGGTCCTGCTCACGACCGGTGAGAAGAACCTCGTGTTCACGGACTCGAACATCGTCTGTCACGAGCGCCTGAAGGGGCTCGGTGCGACCAACGTCGAGCTCGAGGTGTACCCCGGGTACGGGCACCAGGACGTGTTCATGGGCGAGCACGTCGCGCGCGACTGCTTCCCCGCGATGCTCGACTTCATCCGCCGCCATTCCGATCCGGCGACTGTGCCGGCCGGCAACGGGCGGCACGAAGCCGTCATGGCCGGCTAGCCGGTGGCGCGCAAGTTCATCAAGACGGAGACGATCATCGAGGCCCCCGCCGAGCGGGTGTGGGCCGAGATGACCGACTTCGCGTCGTTTCCGGACTGGAATCCGTTCGTCCGGGAGGCTTCCGGGCGGCTGGAGGTCGGCGAGCAGCTGAAGATCAAACTGCGGCTCGATCGCGGGCTGAAGATGACGTTCAAGCCGCGTGTGACCGTCGTCGAGCCCAATCGCGAGCTGCGCTGGCTCGCGACGCTCGGGCGCCCGGGCGTGTTCGATGTCGATCGGGCGTTCCTGATCGAGCCGCATGACGAGGGCAGCGTGCGCTTCGTCATGTCGGAGGAGTGCACTGGCTGGTTGACCCCGGTGATGTTCGCCGCGAATCTCGAGGCGCAGCTCTACCGCGGTTACGACGCTTTCAACCAAGCGCTGATCAAGCGCGTCGAGACGGCAGGAGTGAGGGCTTAGATGTTGCGGTCGATCGCGAGTTTCGCCAGCGGGCGGCGGACCAAGTGGGTGGTCGTCGGCTTCTGGCTGTTGCTGGCCGTGGTGATGCAGCTCCCCGGCAAGGTGACCGACGTCACCGACGACCGGATCTCGAGCTACCTGCCCAGCGACGCCGCCGCGATCGTCGCCGACGACGTGATCGAGGACCGTTTCCCGGGCGGACAGACGACGTCATCGGTCGTCGTCTACCACCGTGACGGCGGCCTGACCGACGCCGACAAGACGGTGATCGCGGCCGAGGCCGAGGCGATCGGAGGCGTCGACGGCTCGCTGCCCCCGGTCGCCGCGTTCAGTGCCGAGGCGCCCGAGGGCCTGGTGTCACAGGACGGCGCGACCGCGTTCACGGTCATCCCGATGAACGCGAAGACCCAGCAAGCGATCAACGACCACACCGAAGAGGTGCGCGAGGTCGTCAACGGCGGCAATGGGCTCAAGGCAGAGGTCACCGGTCCCGCGGCGCTGGAGACCGACCTGCGGCATGGCTTCGAATCGGCCGACTTCGCGCTGCTGGCGGTGACCGGCCTGCTGGTGCTGATCCTGCTGCTGATCATCTACCGCTCGCCGCTGCTGGCCCTGATCCCGCTCGTGGTGGTCGGGATCTCGTACATGGTCGCCAGCGGCTTCATCAAGCTCTTCGCCGACGCCGGCATGCAGGTCACGAGCATCTCGACGTCGCTGCTCGCGGTGCTGATGTTCGGCGCGGGCACGGACTACTGCCTGCTGTTGGTGTCCAGATACAGCGAGGAATTGCATTCGCACGAGGACAAGGACGAGGCGCTGCGGCTCGCCGTGCCGCGCGCCGCGCCGGCGATCATCGCCAGCGCGGGCACCGTGATCCTCGCCATGCTCGTGCTGATCTTCGCCGAGCTGGCGTCGACGCGCACCGTCGGCCCGGTCAACGCGGTCGGCATCCTGCTCGTGATGGCGGCCAGCATCACGCTGCTGCCGGCGTTCTTGAGCATCGTCGGCCGCCGCGGGTTCTGGCCGAGCAAGCGCGGCGTCTACGACCCCAACTATGTCCCGGAAGCGGCGCCCGAGGACGGCGACTCGCGCTGGGCGCGGGTCGGTCGCGCGGTCACCCGCAAGCCGGTCTTCACGATCGCGGCGGTCTGCGGCGTATTCGTGATCGGCGCGCTCGGCATCACGCAGTACGAGCAGGAGGCGTCGGTGATCGGCGCGTTCCGCGCCAACCCGGAGGGCAAGCAGGGCTACAACACCCTGAAGGCCGCGTTCCCGGAGGGCGCGCTCGGCCCGGCCACGGTGATCGTCGACCGGCGTGACGGCGAAGCCACGGACGCCGACTATGCCGCCGCCGTCGCGGCACTCGAGAAGGTGCCCGACATCGGCACGATCACCCCGATCACGAACCGGTCGGAGGACGGCAAGGCGCTGGCGTTCAACGTCGCGTTCCCGGACGACCCGTACAGCAATCAGGCGCTCGACCGGACCGACGAGATGCGCGACGCGCTCGCGACGCTCGAAGGGCAAGGGTTGACCGGCTACGTCGGCGGACTGTCGGCGGTCATGAAGGACTACCGCGACGGCGCCCAGCGAGACGCGATGAAGATCGTGCCGCTGGTGTTGCTGGTGATCCTGCTCACCCTGATCGCGCTGCTGCGTGCGATCGTCGCGCCGCTGTATCTGATCGGCTCGGTGATCCTGTCCTTCTTCGGGGTGCTCGGCGTATCGCTCGTGTTCTTCACGCAGGTGATGGGCGAGACCGGCTTCGACCCCAGCCTGCCGATCTTCGGGTTCATATTCCTGGTGGCGCTCGGCGTCGACTACAACATCTTCCTGATGGACCGCGTCCGCGAGGAGGCGGCGCACATCGGGACCAGACGCGGGGCGCTGCGCGCGCTCGTTGCCACCGGCCCCGTGATCACGAGCGCGGGGATCATCCTGGCCGGCACGTTCGCCGTGCTGGCGATGATCCCGGTGACGATCCTGGTCGAGCTCGGCCTGCTGGTCGCGTTCGGCATCCTCGTGGACACGTTCATCGTCCGCAGCATGCTCGTGCCGGCGATCATCACCGTGGTCGGCGACAAGAGCTGGTGGCCGTCGAAGCTGGCCAAGACGGCGGGCACGCACGCCGCGCCCGAGGAGGAGAAGGAACCCGCGGCGGTTTAGCTGAGCCAGCCCTGCTGGCGGAAATGCTGGATGGTGCGCTCGACGCCGGTGGTGAACGGCGTCGGGCTCCACCCGAGCTCTGAGCGTGCGCGTGCCCCTGAGGGCCGCGCACCGCGCTCGAGGAACAGCAGCACGCTCTCGGCGATCAGCGGCGGCTTGCCGGTCATGTTGGCCACCCGCTCGCCGACCTTCATGACGCCGCGGGCGACCGGCATCGGCATCACCCGCGGCACCTTCGCGCGTGGCTCCGCGGCGGCCACCGCCTCGGCGATCTCCGTCAGCGACTGGAAGGACTCCGCGAGCAGGTAGCGGGCGCCGACGGGCGCCTGGGCCGCCGCCCGGATGTGGCCGTCGGCGACGTCCTCGCTGAACGCGACGCCCATCCCGCCGGGAAGCAGCATCGGCGTCTTCTTCTTGGCCAGCTCCAGCAGGAGGTCGTTGAGGCCCTTCACCAGGAACGGCGCCGGGCCGTAGACACCCGCGGGGTGCAGGAAGACGGCGGGTAGGCCGCGATCCAGGGCTTCGGTGACGACCTTGTCGGCATCGAGCTTCGACCGCTGGTACGGCGTGTCGCCCGGGCCGGGGTTCAGGACCGACTCGTCGAACTCCTTGCCCGGCCCCTGGACCAGCGCGTCATCCGTGCTGGTGTAGACGAACCGTTCGACGCCGGCGGCGAGCGCCGCGTCGACGACGTTGCGCGTGCCCTCGACGTTCACGCGGGCGAACTCGTCGGTGTCCTTGCGCCACTGCTCGGGGATGCCCGCGGCGTGGTAGACGGTGCCGATGCCGTCGAGCGCGGCCTTCAGGCTGTCCGGGTCGGTCACATCGCCGGTGACAGCCTCGACGCCCTCCGGCAGCACGTCGGCGCGCTTCGCGGACCGCACCAGCGCACGCACCTCGGCGCCGTCGCCGGCAAGGCGGCGCGCGATGGCGTTGCCGACCTGCCCGGTCGCGCCCGTGATCAGGATTTTGCTCAAGACGGCCAGAACCGTTTGGCGTAGGCCAGGAAGACGCCGCGCGGGGCGTGCCGGCCGAAGACGGCGTTCATCTTGTTGCCGCCACCTGGGATCACGGTCCGGTCGCCGTCGTCGAGGCCGTCGATCGCCTCGCGCGCCACGCGTTCGGGTTCGACGTAGAGCCGGTCGGGCAAGCCCTCGATGATCCCGCCGAACTCCGTCTTGACCGGCCCCGGGCAGAGCGCGGTGGCCGTCACGCCCGTGCCGTCGAGGTCGAGCGTGAGGCTCTCCGTGAACGTCAGCACGAACGCCTTCGAAGCGGCGTAAGTCGCTTGGCGCGGGACGGGCATGAACCCGGACACCGACGCCACATTCAAGATCCCCCCGCGGCCGCGCTCCACCATCCCCGGTACGAACGCGCCGCACAGGGCCAGCATCGCTTCCACGTTGAGCCGGATCATTTGGATCTCCGGGCCGATCGGTAGCTCCTGGAAGTTCCCGACGGTCCCCATCCCCGCGTTGTTGATGAGCATGTCCACGACCTGGCCGCGCGAGGCGACCTCGTCCGCGATCCGGTCGCGATCGGCCGCGTCGGTGAGGTCGGAGGCGATCGACTCGACGCGGACGCCGTGCGCACCCGAGATCTCGTCCGCAAGCTCGCGCAGGCGGTCGGCACGCCGCGCGACGAGCGTCAGGTCACGGCCGCGCCCCGCGAGCTCATTGGCGAGCGCGACGCCGATCCCCGACGAGGCCCCGGTGATCAGCGCAGTGGCGGTGGCCGTCATCGGCGTGACACTCGCACCCCGCTCGACCGCAGTCAAGGGCCGGGGCCAGGCCCCTTTAGGTATCCGCCTCGGGCTGCCGGCAGGGCCCGGGCGTCAAACCTAAAGGGGCCTGGCCCCTTTAGGTCGAGCCGAGACGCTTGCGCACGATCGGCATGCCGAGCTCGTCGGCCGTCGCCACCGCGTCGGCCTCGAGCGCGGCCGCGCGCTCGGCGTCGCCGGGCGCACCGCGCTTGCGCAGCCAGACCACGTACTCGAGCTGCGTGAGCGCGATCACGGGGCGGTTGTTCCAGGCGGCGTTGAGCTCCAGCGCGCGCTCGAAGTCGCGCTCCATCGCGGCCCAATCGCCCATCGCACCGGCCACCTCGGCCATGAACCGCAGTGTCGAGCCGAAGCAGCACGCCGCGCCGACCTGGACATTGAGCTCGGCGTACGGCGCCAGCATCTCGTACAGCGTGCGTGCGCGGTCGGCGTCGCCGAGCAGCGCGCAGGCCTCCGCGAGGACCGTGATCGCGGTCAGCCAGAACATGTCGCGCGGCACGATCTCGAAGTTGCTGGCGGCGAACGTCTCGAACAGCTCCCGCGCGCGCTCGGGCTGGCCCGCGTCCATGTGCGCCAGCGGCAGGACGGCGTGCCACGCGACCAGCGCGGGGTACTGCGCGAGTGCGCCCTCGATCGCCTCGATCACGTCGCCGAGCCCTTCGCGCTGACGCTGGAGCGAGAGCATCTGCCCCGCGATCTGGGTCGGCGCGTCACGCGACTGCGCGCGCTGCCCGTACTCGAAGCACAGCCCGGCGAGCTGCTGCGCGTCCTCGAAGCGCCCGTCCATCTGTGCCCACACGACCGCCCAGCCGGTGGCGAAGTGCTGCAGCAGCGGCTGGCGCAGCTCGTCGGCCAGCGCTGCGAACCGGGTGTGCTCGGCGCGCGCCCGGTCGAGCTCGCCCTTCTCGACCAGGTCGTAGATGTGGCGATGCTGGGCCAGGCCCTCGAGCTCGCGCTGGCCGGCTTGGCGCGCGAGCGTGACCATGTGCTCGCTCAGCTCCAACCGCTCCACGAGGTGTTCGGCATGCAGGAGCGCGCCGTGGCGGGCGATGAGCGCCGCGGCCAGCGCCTCGACGTCGCCCGAGCCACGCGCCTGCTCGACCGCGGCGCCGCTGAGCTCGATCACCCGCTCCGGCTGGCCCGCGAACATCAGCGCGTCGGCGAGCCGCGCGAGCAGCCGAGCCCGAAGCGCCCCCTCGCCGTCGTCGAGCGCGGCGAGCGCCTGCTCGAGCAGTGCGATCAGCTGCTCGTCGACGACGCCGGCCTCCGCGTAATGCCCGCCGAGCCCGAGCGCGGCCTGCGCGAGCCGGCCGGCGTCTCCCGCGCGCTCCGCCGCGGCCAGGAACGTCGGCCGAGCCTCCGGATCGCCGGCGCGCATCAGCGTGCCGCCGAGCGCGATCAGGATGTCGCAGTCCTCCGGCGCCAGCTCGAGCGCCCGTCGGTAGTGCGCCGAGGCCTCCTCGTAGGCGACCGAGCGCGCCGCCTGGTCGGCCGCCGCGAGCGCGTACTCGAGCGCCTTCTCCGCCCCGCCGACGTGGCGCGCCTCGTAGAAATGATGCGCGAGCTCGGCGTTCGTGCCGCCGAGGTTCTCGAGCGCCTCGCCGACGCGCTTGTGCAGGCGCACGCGACGGCTGGCGCTCGGCTTCTCGTAGAGCACCTCGCGGACGAGCGCGTGCGTGAACGAGAAGCTGTCGTCGCGGCCCTCGACCATCAGGCCGGCCGCGGTCGCGGCCTCGAGCACCTCGAGCGGATCGTCATCGGAGAGCGCCTCCAGCACCGTGACGGGGATGGTGCGGCCGACGACGGCGCCCAAGACGAGCAGGCCGACCGCGTCTTCGCCCAGCCCGCTCAGACGCCGCGAGATCAGCTCCTTGACGCCCTCGGGGACCGGCAGCCGGTCCAGCGCCTCCTCCGACAGCGAACCGCCGGCGGCGCGCAGCATCTCCTCGAGGAAGAACGGATTGCCATCGGTCTGCTCGCGCAGCCGCCGGACGAGGCCCGGGGACGAAGCGCCGTGGCTCGCGACCAGGGACGCGATCTCGGCCTCGTCGAAGCCGCTCAACGCGATCCGCTCGAACCCGGGCTCGCGGCGCAGCGGGCCGACGATCTCCGCGAACGCCTCGGACTGCGCCGCCTCCAGCTCGCGCGCGGTGCACACGAACAGCACCGGCGCGCCCGTGGTGCGCTCGAACACGTGTCGCAGCATCAGCAGCGTCGGCTTGTCGCCCCAGTGGATGTCGTCGAGCACGAGCACCAGCGGGCGTTCCTCGGCGACCTTGGTGACCAGTTGCGCGACCGCCTCGAAGAGCTGGTAGCGCTCGGTCTCCGGCGCGCCGGGCAGCTCGTGGTGAGTGACCTGCTCGCGCAGCTCGGGCACGAGCCGGCCGAGCGGCGAGACGTCGATCCCGGGCACCGGGCACTTCGACAGGTAGTAGCGGCCGGCCTCCGTGAACGGCTGGTACGGGGCGATCGAGTCCTCGTCGCAGCTCCCGAACAGTGCGTGCGCGCCGTGGGCGTGGGCATCGCGGGCGATCTCGCGCGCCAGCCGGCTCTTGCCCATGCCGGGCTCGCCGCTCAGCAGCACGAGCGAGCGCTCGCCGCCGCGCGCGCGCTCGAACGCGTCCCGCAACTGCCCGAAGACCGCCTCGCGCCCGACGAACGGCTCCTCGCCGGCGTGCGACTCGAGCGCCGGCGGCAGCGGGACGGGCAGCGCGGACGGCGGGGCGGTGCCGTTCGCTTTCGGGCTCGGCGCGCGGCCGCCGACGGCCGCCTGCAGCTCCTCGGCCAGTTCGGCGGCGGTGGCGAAGCGCTCGTCCGGTTCCTTCGCCATCGCCTTGTTGATCAGCGCGTCGAGCGCGGGCGGCGCGTCGGGCTTGACCTCCAGCAGCGACGGCGGCGGCATCGCGACGTGCGCGAACAGCTTTGCTGCGCCGGTGTCGCGCGGGTACGGCACGTCCCCGGTCAGCGCTTCGTAGATCACGCAGCCGAGCGCGTAGACATCGGTGCGCCCGTCGACGGCACCGCCCTCGAGCTGCTCGGGCGCGATGTAGTCGAAGCTGCCCATGATCATCCCGCTGCGGGTCATCATCGAGCCCGTGTCGGCGGTCTTGGTCAGCCCGAAGTCGGTCAGGTAGGCGTGGAGGCCGTCTCCGATCAGGATGTTCGCCGGTTTGACGTCCCGGTGGACGATCCCGAGCGCGTGCGCGGCGTGCAGAGCGCCCGCGATCTGGCCCGCGATCTGGGCCACCTCCGCCGGCGGGAGCCCGCCGCGCTTGAGGATCAGCTCGCGCAGGTCGGTGCCGTCGACGTAGCGCATCGTGATGTAGAGCAGCCCGTCGCTCTCCGAGGCGTGGTAGATCGGAATCGCGTGCGGGTGATCGAGCGAGGCCGCCACCCGCGACTCGCGCTTGAAGCGCTCGCGGAAGTCGACGTCGGACGACAGCTCGGGGACGATCAGCTTGAGCGCGACCTCACGGTCGAGCGGGATGTGCCGCGCCCGATAGACGATGCCCATGCCGCCGCGGCCGACGATCGCACGGATCTCGTGGTCCGCGAAGACGGAGCCAGGCGCGAGCTCCGCGGCGGCCGCTGTCACAACCCGATCCCGGGGACCCCGCCCGAGCTCATCTGCAGGTCGTCCCACGCCTTCGCTGCGAGCTCCCAGTCGGTCTCGGAGTCCTGGCCCTCGCTGTGCCGGAGCATCCGGATCAGGTAGGCGAGCGCGGAGAGCATCGCGATCGCCGCGAACGCGATCTGGACGCTGAGCACGCCCTCCTCGGTCCAGTACACGTCGTCGAGCTCGAGCAGCAGCGCCGACTCGTCGAGCACGAGCGCGACGCCGACCCCGAACGGGAACGCCAGGTACTTGTCGAGCTTGTCGCCCTTGGTGCCGATCGCGATGCCGCCGGCGGAGAGGGCGAGGATGCCGCCCGGGAGGAAATGGTGGATGTGGCGGTTGCCGACCATCACGTCCTTGATCGGGCCGATCCCGCCCTTCTCGCGGATAGTCCACGTGATCGCGCGCGTGATGCCGAACGCGACCGTGAACGAGGCGAGCATGTTGAACAGCGCGTTCTCGCGCGTGCGGCTGACGCCGTAGCCCTCGCGCATGGTCATCACGGCCTCGATCGGCTTCGAGCGGCGCTCCTCCTCGGAGGTGATCTGGCGGCTGCGGGGCAGCGTGCCGAGCCGCCACACGCGCGCGATCTCGGCACCGAACACGGTGATGACGGCGCCGCCGGCCAGGACGCCCAGCACATGCGTGCGGCCGCTGGGCTTGCTGCGCGCCGCCTCGGCCTCCGCCAGCCGCTTAGCCTTGCGCGTGGACACTGTCGCGCTTCCCCTTCCGCAGGTATGCCTCCGCCAGCTGCCCGACGAAGATCGTGCCGAACTTCCCGAGCGCCCCGGCCTGCGCGCCGACCCCGGGCCCGGACGAGCGGAACGTCGTCAGCTGCTTCGCGAAGTCGCGCGCGCGGATCTTGATGATCCCCGACGCCACCAGATCCGCCGTCTCGTCGGAGCCCTCCGGCACGTGCCCGCGCAGCACGCGCGTGAACAGCGTCGTGGTGTCCTTCCAGACGTCGAAGCCGGCGTCGTTCTTGACGACTTTGAAGCCCGTCATCGTCAGCGGGTGGCCGACCGAGTCGCGGAACCACAGCCGGTAGAGCATGTGTTTGGTGCCCGGCGCGACATCCACGAACAGGTTGAACCAGCCCTGTTCCACCGGCAGCTTGCCACCCAGCGCGTCGGACTTGATGTAGCCGACGGCCGTGGCCGGGCGCAGCGGGTCGTGGCTGAAACTCTTGATGTCCTGGACCTCGATCGTGAGGTGGAACATGAACGCTCCGGACCCGTCGCGATCCGGCTGGGAGCCGCGGGCGAAGTCGGACTCGCCGAACGTGACGTGTCCGAGCATCTCCTCGGTGAAGCGAACGGTTGCGGTCATGTGGCGGCCGCCTCCGCGGCACGTCTGTCGGGTTCGATGATCTGATCGGCGAAGCGATCCGCCAGCGCCGCGATGGTGAAGCTCGGGTTGGGGCCGGTCGGACCGGGCATCACCGAGCCGTCGGCGATGTGCAGTCCAGGATGACCGAAGACGTTGCCGTACGCGTCGACCACGCCTTCGCCCGCGTGGCGGCCCATCGGGGCCCCGCCGAGCGGGTGGACGGTGATGACGCGGTTGATGTACCACAGCGGGTTGTCCGCGAAGCGGCCACCGAGCGCGGTCGCGATGTCCCGCGAAGTGCTGCGCAGACGATCGAAGTACTCCTGCGAGCCCTTGCGCTTGCGCCAATCGATGTCGAGGTGGCCGTCGCGCAGGAACATCTTGCCGTCCGGGACGTCGCGGCCCATGCCGAGCAGGGGCAGGCCGCCCGCGGACAGCTCCGCCGGTTGCATCAGCTCGGCGATCTTGGCCGTCACGTCGGTGTCCGGCGTGCCCTTGATCCAGTTCTTGATCAAGTAGGTCGCGCCCTCGCGCCAGCGCCAGATCTGCAGCGGCGCCACGAGCGCGTGCAGGACCCAGGCCAGATGCTGCGGGTAGCCGGCGTCCTGGAGGTAGAAGCCGCGGCCCTCGCCGCCGTCCAGCGCGTCCGGAATCCGAGCGGTGGATGTGATCACCGGGCCGTACCCGGGATCGACGATCCGCGGCGTGCGGACGCCGTCCGTGGTCGTGCTGGTGTTGATGGCCAGCGTCAGCAGGTCGCCGTTGCCGCAGAAGCGGCTGCCGAGCTTGCGCGACAGGCCCGGGAAGGCGCTGCGGTTCTTCAGCAGCAGGCTCGTGGTGCCGAGCGTTCCGGCGCTCAAGATCAGGTGGTCGCAGGTCAGCTTGACGACCGGCGGATCCTCGGGGCGCTCGCCCAGGTCGGCGTAGCGGACCTCATACCCGCCGCCTTCGCGCGGCTCGAACCGGCGCACGTCGGCCAGCGTCCGGAGCTCGGCGCCGTGGTGCTTCGCGTGCGTCAGATAGTTGTAATCGAGCGTGTTCTTGGCGCCGTAGTTGCAGCCGACGTCGCACTCGCCGACCATCTGGCACGTGGTGCGCGTGCGGCCGTGCAGGTTCGGGATCTCCTCCACGATCGCCTCGCCCGGGACGGGCGGGCGGCCCTCGTTGGCGAACGTGACGGCCAGCTTGGGCAGGAACCATTCCAGGCCGTTGGCCTCGGCGGCCTCCTTGAAGGCGTTGGTCTTCGGGGTCGAGGCGTACGGCTCGTAGTCCATCGGGAACCGTTGGAGGCCGATCATCTCCTCCACGCGGTCATAGTGCGGATCGAGGTCCGCGCGGCTGACCGGCCAGTACTCGTAGCCGCCGTCGGCGAGGTCCTCCTGGACGAACCAGTTCTCGTCCTTGCGGATGAAGACGTTGGCGTAGATCAGCGAGCCGCCGCCGAGCCCGGCCGAGACGAGCGCGTCAATCCCGCGGAACGACCAGTAGTGGTACATACCCGTGAGGCCGCTGGACGGGTCCCAGAAGCTCTCACGCGCTCTGTAGGGGCTGCGCGTGAACGAACCGGGCGGGTAGGGGCGCCCGCGCTCGAGCACCAGCACCCGCTTGCCCGCCTCCGCCAGCCGGTAGGCCGTCACCGAGCCGCCGAAACCCGAGCCGACGACGATCGCGTCGTAGTGGTCCGCACTCATCTGAGCCCAAACCTAACGGTGGCGCGACCGCATGAGCAAGTACCGTCGGTCGAGGTACGTCAGGCGAGCAGCGTCCGGCCGCCGGAGCTCGACAGCGGGAACGTGTCGAGGTCCAGCGACACCACCGCGAGGTCGGCGAACAGTGCCACCTTGCTCAGGTCCTCGCGCAGGTAGGGCCCGCCGTCGCGGCGGTCGAGCACGGCGAGGACGCCGATCGGCTTGCCGTCGCGGATCAGCGGGGCCGTGACCATCGTGTACGGGACGTAACCGGTCCCGGCGGCGACCTGGCGGGCGAAGCGCGGATCCTTGCGGCACTCGGGCACGAACACGCCCTCGCCGCTGGCCACGACCGCGCCCGCGATCCCGACTCCCGGCGGGAGCCGCATGCCGACGACCTCGGCCGCGCCCGCGCCCCAGGCGGCTTCGTAGACCAGCTCGCCGCTCTTCGGGTCGGTCAGCGCGATCGAGCACGCGGCGGCGTCGAACATGCCCGCGGCGGTGCGCACGATCGCCTCCATGACGCGCCGGCGCGTGGTCGGGCGACCGAGGCTCTGGGCCAGCGAATGCCCGCGGTCGCCGGTCAGAGGGACGCCGACCGCCTCAGCGAACGACGCCGCCGAGGCGATCCGCTGCTCGGGCAGCATCTCCAGGCCGCCGGCCAGCGCCGCGGCGAGCTCGGGCGGCAGGCCCGGGGCGATCTTCTCCAGCTTGAGCACGTCGCCGTAGCGCGGCGGCGAGCCGATCAGCAGCGTCCACAGCGTCGCGGCGAGGCTGAAGATGTCGCTGGCGGCGCTCACGGTCCCGCCCGCGAACACCTCGGGCGCCATGTAGCGCGGCGTGCCGACCGCGATCGTGCCCTGGTCCTCGCCGTGCTCGGAGCCGAGCGCGCGGGCCACGCCGAAGTCCACCAGCACGACGCCGTCGTCGCCCAGGATCATGTTTTGCGGCTTGACGTCACGGTGCACGATCTGCTGGCCGTGCACGTACTGGAGCGCCTCGCAGCCGTGGCGGGCGTATTCGATCGCGTCCCCGATCGACAGCCCGGGGTCGCCGTTGCGCTTGAGGATCGCGCCGAGGTCCACGCCGTGGACGAGATCCATGACGATGTAGAGCCCCTGCTCGTCGCTCGAGTGGTCGAGCACCTTGACCACCCGTGGGTGGCTCAGGCTGGCCAGCAGGCGCGCCTCGATCTCGAAGCGGGCCGCGTGACGCACGTCCAGCAGGCGCTTGACCGCCACGTCGGTGCCGGTCTGGCGGTCGATGGCACGGTAGACCGCGCCCATCGCCCCGCTGGAAATGGGCGCCACGATCTCATAGCGCCCGTTGAGCGCTTCCCCCCCGACGGCTGTTGCCTGCTGGTCGGGCCGTGTCAGTCGATCACGTCCCTTACGGGTCCGCTGAAGCATCCCGGTACGCCTGCTGCGGCGCATCCGCGGCGCCTCGCGCCACCCTCGATGCTCACGTGCCAGAGGCACGCATCGCTATCGCGTGCGGCCCGAGTCATCCACGGCTGCACCACATCAGTCGGACCGATCATGCTTCACCGAACCCTTAGGCCGCCTGCGCCAGGCAGGCCGGTACCGGTCTCCCGAGGGCCTCGAGCATCTCGGCGACCAGCACGCCGGCCGAGGACTGACGGTCGCCCGGATCCTTGCTCATCCCGGTGGCCAGGACGGCGTCCAGCGCGCGCGGCAACTCGGGCCGGCGGGCGCGGACGCTGGGTGGCGGGTCGGCGATATGGGCGTACATGGTTGCGGCGTCAGTGTCGCGCAGGAAAGGGACGGTACCGGTAAGCGTCTCGATCGCGAGGCAAGCGAGCCCGTAGATGTCGGTCGCCGCGCCGACGCGCTCGCCGTCGAGCAGCTCTGGTGCCATGTAGTCGATCGTGCCCAGGACCTGGCCGGGGGCGGTCAGCGCCTCGCCGTCCAGGTCGCGCGCGAGGCCGAAGTCGGCCAGGTAGACCTCGGGGCCGGGATCCATCAGCACGTTGGCGGGCTTGACGTCGCGGTGGACGACGCCGTGGGCGTGGGCGACGTCGAGTGCCGAGGCGACCCGCGAGAGCACGGTCATCGCGATGTCCACCGAGATCGTGCCGGCGACGATGAGGTTGCGCAGGGTCGTCGAGACCAGCCGCGTGGCGATGTAGAGCTCGCCATCGACCTCGCCGGTCCCATGGATCGGGATGATGTGCGGGTGCGCGAGGCCGGCGAGCATCTCGCCCTCGCGCCGGAAGCGGGCACGGTAGACCGGATCGATACCGACGTCTTCACGCAGCACCTTCAACGCGACAGCGCGTCCCGTGATGCGGTCGATCGCGAGATATACGACGCCCATGCGCCCCACCCCTACGATCCCCTCGATCCTGTAGTCACCGAGCATTGGCTTTTCCATAGCGAGATCGGCGCCTAGTGTCCCGGCTTGAGCGGTGAGGTTCAAGTCGCCGCTGTTCGGAAGATTGGGGTCGATACTGGACTGGGGTCGGTGTAACCGCGAGCAGATATGCTTGGCCCGCTCGTATGCCTGAGATCGCGATCGAGCCCAGGCCGGGCGATTCCGTAGGTCCCTACCGGATCACCCGGACCATTGGGCGTGGCCGGATGGGCGTCGTCTTCGAGGGCATCGCGGACGGTGGCCAGCCTGTCGCGATCAAGGTCGTGACCACAGAACTTTCACAGGACGAGGTGTTCGTCCGGCGCTTCAAGCGCGAGGTGGCCGCGGCGCAGAAGATCCAGCATCCGCACGTGGTCCCGGTGCTCGGCGCCGGCGACGAGGGCGGGCTGCCGTATCTCGTCCAGGAACTGATCCCGGGCGGCTCGCTGCACGACCGGATCGAGTCGTCGGGCCCGCTGGACCTGGCCACGACGGTGAAGCTGCTGACCGGCCCGGCGGAGGGGATCGACGCGCTGCACGGCAGCGGCCTGGTCCACCGCGACATCAAGCCCGCGAACATCATGCTCGACGGCGATCGCGCGTACGTGACCGACTTCGGCCTGGCCAAGGACAGCCAGGCCTCGAACCTGACCCGGCCCGGGCAGGCGCTCGGCTCGCTCGATTACATGGCGCCGGAGCAGATCCGCGGCGAGGACGTCAGCGCCGCCACCGACATCTACGCGCTCGGCTGCATGATCCACGAGTGCCTGACCGGGACGCCGCCGTTCGGCGGCCGCCCGAGCATGCGCGTGCTGTTCGCGCACCTGCAGGAGCCGCCGCCGGACATCTCGGAGGAGCGCCGCGACATTCCCGCCGCGGCAGCGAAGGCGATCAATCGCGCCATGGAGAAGGAGCCCGAGGACCGGCCGACCAGCGCCTCCGGCTACATCCAGTCGATCGCCAAAGCGGCCGGGATTTAAGGGTGCAGCCCCTCCGCCCCACCCCGATCATCCGACCTTAACCCAGGCGGGATCTGACGAACGTCGTCGCGTCGTTCGCCGGGGCCCGGTTGGTCACCACCCGACCGTGGTCGACGCCCTTGTAGGTCTTGTATGTGACGGTGGCCTTGATCTCGCTCACGAGCGACTGCGTGAAGTTCGGGAACACGGTCGTGTCGGTCAGGCCCTGCTCGATCCGGACCGGGCCGCGGATCGTCAGCGTCTCGGGGTCGTTGGCGTTCAGCGCCGCCACCACGGCGTCGAGCGGCGTGTCCGGCCGCAACAGCTCGGCCGGCGCCAGGCCGCCGAACGACGTCTGCTTGGCGAGGTCGCCGAGGCACTCGGTGGCGATCGCGGGGTAGAGCGCCTTCGCGCGGTCGCCGAGGCCCGCCTGGACGTTCAGGTCCGGGCGGTCGATGTCGATCCCGCGGATGATCAGCGCCACGAGCCCGCTCAGACCGCCGCCCGGCTGGGTCAGCGAGCGCAGCAGCGTGGCCTGGTCGCCGAGGTGGCTCGCCGGGGCGAACGCGACCGTGCCGCGGAGGTTCAGCTCGGGTGTCCACTTGCGCTGCAGTGACGCCGCCCACAGCGCGGCGTGCCCACCCTGCGAGTGACCGGCGATCACCACCCGCTTGCCGATCCTCGAATCCAGCTTGCGCGCGGCGCGGACCATGTCGAGCACGCTGCGACCCTCGGAGACGCCGATCAGGTACGGATGGTCGCCGGGCGTACCGAGGCCTTCGTAGTCGGTGCGCACGACGGCGTAGCCGGCCTTCAGCCAGCGGTTGAGCAACGCGTGGTCATAGCCGCCGAACGCGTCTCTGCGGCTCGGGGCGCACGCGTCGGCGATGCCGGTCGTGCCGTGGGCCCAGCTGATCACGGGCCAGCCGCCCTTCGGCGCCTTGCCCTTGGGGATCGCGACCGTGCCCGACACCGCGATCGCGGAGCCGTTGGTGGCGGTCGAGCGGTAGAGCACCAGCCGGTTGCTCTTCGCGCTCTTCAGGACCGCGGAGCCGCTCAGCTTGCGCTGCCAGATCGGTGCGCCATGGCCGGCGGGCAGGGTCGTGGGCGGCGTGTAGAACGCGTCGCCGGCGGGGCCGGCCGGCACCTGGGCCGAAGCGGGGGCCGCGAGGAGCGCGGCCAGCAGGAGCGCGATCATGCCTCCACCGGGCCCGAGCCGGGCTCCACGGAGCGCACCGCGACGTCGGCCGGGACCGGTCCGGACAGCAGGTCGAACTGCGCGCGCACGGTGTTCTCGGCACCGAGGCAGTGGTACAGGACGAGCGCGACGTCGTCGCGCGCGATCTCCCCGCGCCGCGCCAGCGCCGGTGCCAGGTCGACGGTGCCGGTGCCGGGCTCTTCGGTGAGCCGCCCGGGGCGCACGATCGTCCAGTCCAGACCGCTCGTCTCGAGCGCCGTGTCGGCGTCCGCCTTGGCCTCCAGGTACGGGCGCATCGCGCCGGCGTGCTCGAGGTCGCGCGTGCCCATGGCGGAGACCATCAGGAAGCGGTCGACGCCGAGTTCCTGCGCCGCTTCGATGCACTTCAGCGCACCGCCGAGGTCCACGGTCCGCTTGCGCTCGGGGCCGCTCCCCGGGCCGGCGCCGGCGGTGAAGACGATCGCCTCCGCACCGCCGATGTGCGGGCGCACGTCGTCGTGCTCGAGATCGCACAGGACGGGGTGAGCGCCGTCGGCCTCCAGATCTCCCACGTGGGCGACGTTGCGGATCAACCCGCGCGCCGTGTGGCCGCGCTGGGAGAGAAGTCTGAGCAGGCGCCGACCGATCTGGCCGTGCGCTCCGGCGACAAGGACGTCCATCCTTCGAGCGTAGTCGCCCTGCTATCACCGAACGGGTGACGGAGCGGGCGGTGGTCAGCGTGCTGGACGCGGACGCGGGGTTGGCGGAGGTCATCCCGGAGGACCAGCTGGCACAGGCACGGCAGGTCCTGGCGGCGTCGGTGATGGAGCTTCCGATCGGCGGCTGGCGGCCGCCGGACAGCGATTTCGCCCGCGGCGGCTATGGGTTCCTGGCGCTGGACGGGCTGGTGCTGCGGCGCGTCCGGGTCGGCGGCCGCCATGCCGCCGAGTTGCTCGGCCCCGGGGATCTACTCCGGCCCTGGCAACACGATCCAGCGACCGCGACGCTGGAGCTGGAGTGGACGTGGCGTGTCGTTGCGCCGACGCGGATGGCCGTGCTCGACCCGCGCTGGACCTCGCGGGCGGCGGCGTGGCCGCAGCTCGGGGCGGAGCTCGCGGGGCGCGCGCTGGCGCGCTCGTTGCGGCTCGTGATCGGTGCCGCGATCGCCCAGCAGCCGCGGTTGGAGGTGCGGCTGTTGATGCTGTTCTGGGACCTCGCCGACCGCTACGGCAAGGTGCATCCCGACGGGATCCACCTCGACCTGCCGCTCACGCACGAGGTGCTCAGCCACCTGGCCGGCGCGCGCCGCCCGTCGGTGTCCGGTGCGCTGACGCGGCTGTCCGAGGACGGCCGCCTGCGCCGCGAGGGGCGGACGTGGATCCTGTCTGGCGACCCCCCGGACAACAGCGACTCAGCTGCCGCGTAGCGCCTCGACGAGTTCGTCCTTGCTCATCTTCGAGCGGCCGGCCACCTCGGCGTCCGTCGCCTTCTCGTAGAGCTCGTCCTTGCTGAGGTCCTCGAGGCCTCCGCCACCGCCGTTCTTCAGCTTCGCCATCGACTGTTCGAGCGCCGCCATCAGGTCCGGCACCGGCGCCGTCCGCTGCGGGTCGGTCTCGGGCGCCTTGATCTCGCCGCCCTTGCGCTTGCGGCGCACGATCGACTGGAGCCGCTTGCGGTAGTCGTCCTCGTAGGCCGTCGGGTCCCACGGGACGCTCAGGCCTTCGATCAGCTTGACCGCCTGCGCCACCTCCTTGGGCTTCGTCCGGCCGCCGGCCCCGTCAATCCCGTCGGTGGAGCGGACCTCGTCGTGGAAGCGCATCGTCGAGAGCGTCAGCGCCTTGTCGCGCACCCGGATCGCGACCAGGTACTCCTTCGTGCGCATCACGAACCGGCCGAGCGCGACCCGGTCGGTCTTGCCCATCACCTCCGCCAGCAGCCGGTACGCGCGGACCGTGCCGTCGGTCTCGCCCGCGGGGACGAGGTAGTACGGGTGGTCGTAGTAGATCGGGTCGATCTCCTCGAGGTCGACGAACGCCTCGATGTCGATCGTGCGGGTCTTGCGCGGATCGGCCGCGCTGAGCTCCTCGTCGGTCAGGATCACGCCTTCGTACTCGCGCCCGATCGCCTCGTACGGGACCTCCTTGTCCTCCTCGGAGCAGACGCGGCGGGTCTCGACCGGCGTGTGGTCTTTCTCGTGCAGCTGGCGGAAGTGGAGGTCGAGGTCGCGCGTGGCACTGACGAGCCGCACCGGCACGTTGACGAGCCCGAAACTGAGCGAGCCGGTCCACAGCGGGCGGGGCATCAGAGGCTCGCCTCCAGCGCCTTCATCAGGTCGTCGCTGTCGTCACTGGGCGGGGGCTCGTCGGGCGCCTCGATCGCCTCGCCCTTGCGCTTGCGCTCGATCAGCTCGAGCACCGCCTCGCGGTAAGTGTCCTCGTAGGACTCCGGCTCGAAGGACGCCTGGAGCGACTTGACGAGCTTGCCCGCCATCTCGACCTCGCGGTCGGACGGGTTCTTCTGCGGGCTGGGCAGGTCGAGGTCGTCGGGGACGACCACCTCGTCGTGGAAGTTCATGGTGTGCATGTGCAGCAGGTCGTCGACCGGGCGGACGGCGACGAGCCGCTCGCGGTCGTGGAAGACCCAGCGGCCGATCGCGACCTTGCCGGACTTGTCGAGCGCGGCCCTGAGCAGCCGGTAGGCGTCGTCGCCCTTGTCGCCCGCGCCCAGGTAGTAGGTCTTGTCGTAGTAGGCGGGGTCGATCTCCTCGCCTTCGACGAAGTGCTCGACGTCGATCAGCTTCGCGTTCTCGCCCGCGGCGGCCGCGATCTCCTCCTTGGTCAGCTCGACGAAACTGCCGTTGCTGAGCTCGTAGCCCTTGACGATCTCGTCGTTGGGGACCTCCTTGTCCTCCTTCGGGCAGACGCGGCGGTGCTCGATCCGCGCGCCGTCGTCGAGGTGGACCTGATGGAAGCGGATGCTCTTGGACTCGGTCGCCGTGTAGACCTTCACGGGCACGTTCACGAGCCCGAAGGTCAGGGTGCCGTTCCAGAGCGAGCGGGGCGCCATGGAATCCTCGTTACCCGGCGAGCGCTGTGACGAACGCGCGCAGGGTCTCGAGCGTCTCGGGGTCCTTCTGGCTCTGCACGGCGTGCCCGGCGTTCTCGACCACGACGAGCTTGCCCCCGGGCGCGCGGGCGGCCGCGCGCTGGGCCCACTCCAGCGGGGTCGAGAGGTCGAGCGTGCCGGCCAGCAGGAGCACCGGGACGTCCGGGAGGTCCTTCGGGCCGTCCGGCTTCGGGACGTCGACGGGCGGCCAGTTCAGGCACTGCTGGGCGATGCCGTTGCCGGTCGCGGTCTGGCGGTCGAACGGGTACAGGTCGCCGAGCGTCGACGCCTCTTTCTCGAGCGCTTCTTTGCGGCCCTCGAGCGGGGCCGACGCATCGCCCCAGGGAGCCGGCATGTCGGCGCACAGCGTGCTCGCGTGCAGGCCCTGGCTGAGCTTCTCCGCGGTCCAGGACTTCATCACGCGCGAGACGCCGGCCTGAAGCCCTTCGAGGTGGCCCGTATTGCCGTCGGCGGCGGATTTCAGCGCCTGCTGGGCGTCGTTGTCGCGGGGCGCGCCGACCGACAGGCCGGTGAGCATGTCGAGCATCTGCGGCCCGTTCTTCTCGTTCTTGACGACGGTGGCGAGATCGCGCGCGGTCGTCTTCGCCGAGCACGCGCTCGGCGGCGCGGATCGGATCGATCGAGAGCAGGCTGACGCCGTCCGCCGGGACCACCGAGTCGAGGACCAGGCGACTCACGTTGTCCGGATGCGCGAGCGCGTAGCGCTGCGCGACATAGGTGCCGTACGAGGTGCCGTCGAGCGCGAGCTTGCGCACCCCGAGCGCACGCCGGAGCGCGTCGATGTCCTCGACGGTGTCGGCGGTGGTGAAGAAGCCGCGCTTGTCGCCGATCGCCTCCGCGCAGCTCTGGACGGCGGCGGCGGGCGGCGGCGTCAGGTCGGACGCGCCCATCGCACGTTGGAGCGCCGGGCAGCGCAGCGCGTCCTCGCCCGTCCCGCGCTGGTCGATCGCCACCAGCCGCAGCTTCTTCGCCGCGGGCCCGAACCACTCGCGCGCCCGGGCCATGAACGGCAGCGCCGGCTCGCCCGGCCCGCCGGTCAGGATCACGAGCACTGGCGCGTCCTTCGCCCCCGCCACGGCGACGCGCAGGTCGAGCGTCTCGTCGCTCCCGCCGGACCGGTCGAGCGGCACCCGCAACGTCGAGCACGTCGCGTCCGCCACATCAGGGCACGGCTCGGCCCCGCGCAACCGCGGCCGCGACCCGGCATCGGCGCGCTGCGGCGTCGCCGTCGCCTCCGCCGCGGTCGCCGTCGGCTGCTCCGCACGCCGCTGCGGCGCATCCGACCCACCACATCCGGCGAGTCCGGCAACCACCACGGCGACGACCCATCGGCGCATCGCCTAGACATGACCCGAGCGCCGCAGTTGCGTCGTGTCACCGGACGTTGACCGCTGTCTCGGCGGATGTCGAACTGGAGATGGTGCGGGCATGGCCGGTGACACGGTCGAGACCCGCATTCCCGCCCGGATGGACCGGCTGCCCTGGAGCGGTTGGCACTGGCTCGTCGTCGTGGGGCTGGGGACGGTCTGGATCCTCGACGGCCTCGAGGTCACGATCGTCGGCGCGATCGCGAGCCGGCTGTCCGAGAAGGACGCGCTCGGGATCAGCGAGTACCAGGTCGCCGTCGGCGGCACGTTCTACATCGTCGGCGCGGCGGTCGGGGCGCTCGGGTTCGGCTATCTGACCGACCGCCTCGGCCGCAAGAAGCTGTTCCTCGCCAGCCTCGGGCTGTATCTGATCGCCACGGTGCTGACCGGCCTGACCTGGAGTGCCGCATCGTTCTGGGCGTTCCGGTTCCTGACCGGCCTCGGCATCGGCGGCGAGTACGCCGCGATCAACTCCGCGATCGACGAGCTGATCCCGGCCCGGGCGCGCGGCTGGGTCGACCTGGCGATCAACGGCTCGTACTGGCTGGGGGCCGCGTTCGGCGCCGCGCTCTCCGGCGTGCTGCTGGACACGAACCTGTTCGGCCCCGATCTCGGCTGGCGACTCGCGTTCTTCCTCGGTGCCGTGCTCGCGATCGCGATCATGTTCGTCCGGCGCCACGTCCCGGAGAGCCCGCGCTGGCTGATGATCCACGGCCGCAACGACGAGGCGGAGCAGTTGGTGAGCCGGATCGAGTCCGACGTCGAGCGCCGGACCGGCCAGACCCTGAAGGAACCACGCGACTCGATCGAGATCCAGCAGCGCGAGTCGACTGGCTTCGTCGAGATCGCCAAGACGCTCTTCTCGCGGTACCCGAGCCGCTCCTTCCTGGGCTTCACGCTCCTGGCCACGCAGGCGTTCGTCTACAACGCCGTGATCTTCACGTTCTCGATCGTGCTGACGAGCGTGTTCAAGGTCGACTCGTCCGTCGCCGGCCTGTATCTGATCCCGTTCGGGATCGCGAACTTCCTCGGCGCGCTCCTGCTCGGGCGGTTCTTCGACACGATCGGCCGCCGGATCATGATCTCCGGCACCTACTTCGTGTCGGCCGCGACCCTGGCCCTCCTCGCCGCGCTGCTCGCGGGCGACTCGCTCGGCGTGTGGGGCTACATGGCGATTCTGTGTGCCGCGTTCTTCGTGGCCAGCGCGGCCGCGTCGGCCGGCTACCTGACCGTCAGCGAGATGTTTCCGCTCGAGATCCGCGCGATGGCGATCGCGCTCTTCTACGCGATCTCGACCGGCATCGGCGGCGCCGTCGGCCCGCTGCTGTTCGGCAGGCTGCTGGGGGGCGACGACCCGACCAGCGTCGCCGTCGGCTACTGGATCGCGGCGGGTCTGATGGGCTTCGCCGCGCTCGTCGAGATCGTCTGGGGCGTCGACGCGGAGCAGCAGTCGCTGGAGGAGATCGCCGAGCCGCTCTCCGCACAGGAGGCCGGAGCGTGAGCCGCAACATCTGGGCGCCGCGACCGACCTATCAGCGCGCGGCCAGCGCCGATATCGACGACTACGCCGAGGCGGTGGTCAAGCTCCTGCGCGAGCAGGGACCGCTGAGCGTGAAGGCGCTGCGCGAACGGGCCCAGACGCGCTATTGGGGCCCCGGCGTGCTCGGGGCGGCGCTGCGCCGGGCCCGCGAACAGGGGCGGATCCGGCGCGCCGGGTACAGAACCTACGCGGCGACCTGAGCGGTTTCGGGGCCGCAGCCGATCAGATCGGCGACGAGGTTGTCCACGCGCTCCTCGAGCCAGCGCCCGCTGGCGAGCAGGTGTTCCGCCAGCGCGCCCATGTCGCGCAGCGCGTCTCGCGCCTGTTCGAGGTCGCAGGCGAAGATGAGAGTGTCGGCGGCGTCGCGGATGCGAGCCTGCTCGGCGGGGAGGAGCTTCGTGGGCCCCAGCTCGTCGAGTGTCTGTACAACGCGCCCGTAGGCCTGTGTGCGTTCGTTGTTCATGACATGTGGTCTCCTGCTCGGAGTCTTCGTCACACGAGTAACGATCTTGAGTTCCGCGACTGGTCACTTTTTGCGCGACTCCACAAGTGTTCGACCCCGGGCGCGCGGGTACGCGGAACACGGGGAACGAATGAGCACGCTCGATCTTGGTGTCCGCCATCGCGCGCCGCAGTTGGCGGTGCTGGACCCAGCGACTGGCGAACCGATCGGCCACATCCCGGCCGGAGCAGCCCCGGAGGCGCACGACGCGGTCCGTTCGGCGCGTGCCGCACACGGGGCGTGGGCGCGCACCGATCCCGGTGCGCGCGGCTCGCTGCTGAAGGCCGCCGCGCGCCGCCTGCGCGAGTGCGCGCGCGAGCTGGCCGAGCTGCAGACGCGCGAGACCGGCGCTCCGCTGTCGGGCTCGCTCGGCGGCGTCGAGGCCGGGATCGCCTCGCTCGAGGCCTACGCCGAGCTCGGCCCGCTCGAGCGCGGCCGTCCGCCGCGCGGCGACCTGGTGCTGCGCGAGCCGCGCGGCATCGTCGCGATCCTGATGCCGTGGTCCGATCCACTGGCGGCGACGTGCGGCGCGCTCGCCGCGGGGCTCGTCGCCGGCAACGCCGTCGTCCTCAAGCCGTCGCAGAAGGCGCCGCTGGCGGCCGAGCGGGTCGCCGAGCTGCTCGACCTCGGCGCGATCCTGCAGATCCTCCACGGCGACGAGCGCGCCGCGCGCCCGCTCTCGACCCACCCCGGCGTCGATCTCGTGATGCGCCCGGGGGAGGAGGCGGCGGGCAGCCACATGGCGATCATCGACGCCGGCGCCGATCCCGAATGTGCGGCGGCCGAGGTGGCGGCAAGCGCGTTCGCGGGCGCGGGTCAGTCGTGCGGCTCGCTCGAGCGCGTCCACGTGCACCGCCTGGTCGCCGAGCCATTCCTCGAAGCGCTGACGGCGGCCGCCCGCGCGCTGAAGGTCGGCCCCGGGCTCGATTCCGGCACCGAGATGGGGCCGCTGATCGACTCCGAGCACCGGACGTGGGTGCACCGCCAGGTCCAGGACGCCGTGTACGGCGGTGCCGAGCTGATGGCCGGCGGGGACCCGCTGCCCGGCCGCGGCTTCTTCTATCCCCCGACGGTGCTGGTGAACGCGCCCGAGGATGCGCTCGTGAACTGCGGCGAGACCCGCGGCCCGGTCGTCACCGTGCGCGTCGTGGACAGCTTCGACGCTGCCCTGGACACCGGCCGCGTCGGGCTGGCCAGCGTGCTCACCCCGTCACACGCCAACGCCCAGCGCGCCTGGCGCACACTCGAAGCCCGCACGGTGAGCGTCAACGCGATCTTCTCCGCGCCGCCGCCGGGCGCCGAACCCGAGCTCTTCAACGCGGTCACCCGCACCAAGGTCGTCCACCTTAACTAGGGAGATTCCGGGGGTCCCCTAGGGTGATCCCCAATGGCCGGAACGTCCTCGGACCGGCAGCCTGTGGGCCATGGAACCGCAGATGCCTGAGCTCGACGCACCTCGCCGGCTGACCCGCTCCACCTCGGACAAGTGGATCGGCGGCGTCGCCGGCGGCCTCGGGCAGTACCTGGGGGTCGACGCGACGCTGTGGCGAGTCGGGTTCGGCGTCTCGATCCTGTTCGGCGGCGTCGGCATCCCGGTCTACCTGGGCCTGCTCGCGTTCCTGCCTACCGACGATGGCGAGCGCGCGTGGGCGGCGGGCCGCTCGCGCATCACGACGATCGTGCTCGCGGGGCTGCTGGCGCTCCTCGTCCTGACGACCTTCTCCCCGCCCTCCTTCCTGCTCGGCCCGGGGCTGTTCGCGCGTCGCCGCCGTCAGCGTACTCGGCATCGGGCTCTACCGGGCCTTCGGCGGCGAGCGCGGCGACGACCCGGCGCGGATGATCGCGCGCGGCACGCTCGTGCTGCTCGTCCTCGTCGCGGCGCTCGGCGCCGCCACCGCGGTCGGCCTGATCGCCGCCCTCGGCGGCGGCCCGGCGATCGCCGCGCTGTCGATCTTCGGTGGCTTCGCCCTGATCGGTGCCGGGCTGCTGGGCGGGCCGCGATGGCTGATCGTCCCGGTGATCGTGCTCGTGATGCCGCTCGCCGTCGTGTCGGCCGCCGACCTGGATCTCACCGGCGGCGTCGGCGAGGAGCGCTACCGTCCGGCCAGCGTGTCGGAACTGCGTCCCGAGTACCGGCTCGGCCTCGGCCAGATGGACGTCGATCTGCGACGGCTGACGCTGCCCGCCGGCGTGACCGAGGTCAAGGTGCGGGTCGGGGCCGGCGAGGCGGTCGTGCACGTCCCCGACGGCGCCTGCGTGACGACGACCGCCCACGTCGGCGTGGGTGCGGTCGACGCGCCCGACCGCGTGGCGGAGGGGCGCGACCTCGACGTCGAGCTGCCCGCCGCTACGCGTCCCGGCCAACCGGAGCTCGTGATCCGGGCCGAAGTCGGAGTCGGGCACCTCCAGATCGATCATTTCGAACCCTGCGCATGAGACGTGGTCACAGTGATCGCACGCTCATCGCCGCGGGGCTCGCGGCCATCGCTCTCGGCGGCCTGTCGCTGCTCGACCGCACCGACGTCATCGACATCGGCTTCGACTACATGCTCCCGGCGATCTTCGCCGCCGTCGGCTTCGTCCTCCTCGCTGCGGGCCTCTCTGAATGAGTGCAGCGCCCGTCCCCCTGCGGCGCGACCCGGCCAACGGCTACGTCGCCGGCGTCTGCGCCGGCTTCGCCGCCCGCCTCGGGATCGATCCGCTCCTGATCCGCATCGGGTTCGTGATCGCGGTCGCGCTCGGTGGCGTGGCGATCCCGCTCTACGCCGTCGGCTGGATGATGATCCCGGCCGACGGGCCCGAGCGGCCGGTCGTGGCGCGGTTGCTGAGCCGGCGCGACACCTGGCTGGTGGCGGCCGGCATGGGCTGCCTGGCACTGTCGGGCGCGCTTCTGCTGCGCGAGTGGGGCGTCTGGTTCCTGAGCGACAAGATCATCTTCCCGGCCGTCATCGCGGCGGCCGGCGGCGCGCTGATCTGGCGCCAGGCGCAGACCGCGCCTGAGGCCCGCGCGCATCGCGCCCGGGTTCCGCGCGAAGCCGTCAACCGGGCCGGCATGGGCGCCGCGCTCGTGGTCGGTGGCGCGCTCCTGTTCCTCTCGCTCAACAACTCGCTGTCGGCGGCGCGCGACGTGATCCTGCCCGTCACGGTGGTCCTGATCGCGGTCGCGATCATCCTCGCGCCGTGGTGGATCCGGATGGTCCGCGGATTGACTGCCGAGCGCGCGGCGCGGATCCGTTCCCAGGAGCGGGCCGAGGTCGCCGCGCACCTTCACGACAGCGTCCTCCAGACGCTGGCGCTGATGCAAAAGCGCGCCGACGACCCGCGCGAGGTGGCGGCGCTCGCCCGTCGCCAGGAGCGCGAGCTGCGTGCGTGGCTGAACAACACGCGACCCGAAGGCACGCTGGCCGGCGCCCTGGACGCGGCCGCGGCCGAGGTCGAGAGCGACCATCACGTGCCGATCGAGGTCGTCACGGTCGGCGACGGCCCGCTCGACGACCGTGCCGCCGCGCTGGTCGCCGCCACCCGCGAGGCGCTCGTGAACGCCTCCAAGTTCGCCGGTCCGGAGCCGATCGCGCTCTACGCCGAGGTCGAGGACGGCCGCGCCGAAGTGTTCGTGCGCGACCGCGGCCCCGGCTTCGAGCCCGACGAGGTGCCCGCGGACCGGCGTGGGGTGCGCGAGTCGATCGTTGCGCGGATGGAGCGCCACGGCGGCCGCGCTACCGTCCACAGTTCGCCGGGCCACGGAACGGAGGTCGAGCTGGTGATGGAGCCGTGACGAGCGTCGTCATCGTCGACGACCACTCGCTGTTCCGAGCGGGGGTGCGCCACGAACTCGACGGGCTGGTCGACATCCTCGGCGACGCCGCCAGCGTGGAGGACGCGGTGCGCCTGATCGTCGACGCCGAGCCCGACGTCGTCCTGCTCGACGTCCACATGCCGGGCGGCGGCGGCCTCGAGGTGATCCGGCAGGTGTCCGAGCGCCGACCCGCGCAGCGCTTCCTGGCCCTCTCGGTCTCCGACGCCCCCGAGGACGTGATCGCGATCATCCGCTCCGGCGCCCGCGGCTACGTGACCAAGACGATCTCCGGCGACGAGCTGGCCGATGCGGTGCGCCGGATCGCCGACGGCGACGCCGTCTTCTCCCCGCGCCTGGCCGGGTTCGTCCTCGACGCGTTCGCCTCGATCGCCCCGGTCGAGGTCGATCCGGAACTCGAGCAGCTCACCGCCCGCGAGCGCGAGGTCCTGCGTCACATCGCGCGCGGTTACCTCTACAAGGAGATCGCGGCCCGGCTGGGGATCAGCACCAAGACGGTCGAAGCCCACGTTTCCGCGGTGCTGCGCAAGCTCCAGCTCTCTACGCGGCACGAATTGTCGCGCTGGGCCGTGCAGCGTCGCTTGGTGGACTAGGCAGTCCGCATAAAAGCGACTTGACACGTTTCACTGGGCCGGAGATGATCGCCTCGACCTTTTGCCGGTCATTGGTTGAAAGCGATTCGGGAGACCGCCTCAACCTCGCCGTCTTACATCGATAGAGGGGGAGAAGTTGAGTAGGAGGAGCAGTTTGGGTCTGGCTCTCGTGAGCCTCGCTCTTGCCGTCCCAGCGACGGCGCAAGCCAAGGCCACGGCAGTCGAGCCGTACAAGGTGCTGGTGGTCACGAGCGCGACGGATGCGCTGTCGACCGCCGGTGTCGCAGCAATCACGACCGCCGTCGGCAGCGACGGCACGGTCACGGCGCCCGCGCCCGCAGCAGTCGGCGCCGAGTTCACGCCCGCGGGGCTCGACGCGTATCGCGCGGTCGTGTTCCTCAACACGGGCATGGCGAGTCCGCTTACAGACGCGCAGCGCACTGTTTTCGAGAGCTACTTCAAGAAGGGCGGCGGCTACCTCGGCATCGGCTCCGCGATCGAGACCGACTCGGCGTGGCCGTTCATGACCGAGCTGCTCGGCACCCGCTCCACTGGGCGCACGGCTTCGCAGTCGGGCACGATCAAGGTCTTCGACCGCGTCCACGACGCGAGCAAGAGCCTGCCCGAGTACTGGGATCGCACGGACTTTTTCTACAACTTCGACGCCAATCCCGTGGCGGCCGGCGCGCAGAGCGTCCGCGGCCAGTCGCACGTCCTCGCGACCGTCGTCGAGGATCCGTTCGGCCCGCAGCCGGGCGGCCATACGCTCGACGGCATCGCCGGCGGCACGATGGGCGCCAACCACGAGGTCTCGTGGTGCAAGGACTACCAGGGCGGCCGCTCGTTCTACACCGCGCTGGGCAACTCGCCCGAGGCGTTCGACGCGAGCCTGACGACGCACCTCCGCGGCGCGATCACCTGGGCCGCAGGCCAGAGCAACGCTCAGACCAGCGACTGCGGCGCCACCGTGCTGCGCAATTTCCAGCAGACGAAGATCAGCGCTCCGCCGAACCTGCTCGAGCCGATCGGCTTCGATCAGCTTCCCGACGGCCGGATCATCCAGACGGCGCGCACCGGTTCGGTGCGCCTGCACAATCCGGCGACGGGCACGACGCAGGTGATCGCGAACTTCGCCGACCCGAGCGTGCCTCTGACGCAGCGCATCTACACGAACTCCGAGGATGGCCTGTACGGGCCCGCGGTGGACAACAACTTCGCCACCAACAAGTGGGTGTACCTGTTCTACTCGCCTCAGACGGTGGTGGACGTCAAGCTCTCCGACGGCACGGTCGTCACGCAGACGACGCCGAACGAGGCGGCCCCGAACTTCTCGTCTGATCCGAAGCAGTGGGACCGCTACCTGGGCTACTTCCAGCTGTCGCGGTTCAAGTTCGTCGAGGACGCCGCCGGCGCTCGTCTGGACCTGGCTTCTGAGCAGCAGATCCTCAAGGTCCCGGTCAACCGGCAGGAGTGCTGCCATGTCGCCGGTGACATCGACTTCGACAAGCACAACAACCTGTGGCTGGTCACGGGTGACGACACGCCCGCGGGCGGCATCAATGCCGGCGGCTACGGGCCGTTCAACGACCAGCTGACCGATGAGCAGCAGACCGTCCGCGTGACCAACGCGACCGGTGGCACGTTCACGCTGACCTTCAACGGCCAGACGACGGCGCCGATCGCCTACAACGCCAACGCCGCGGCGATCGATGCCGCGCTGGAGGCGCTGTCGAACATCGAGGTCGACGAGATCCAGGCGACCGGCAACGGCACGGTGAACACGGCCAACATCACCGTGTCCTTCCGGCGCGGCAAGTCCCAGACCGACCAGCCGCTGACCACCGCGGACGGCACCGGCCTCACCGGCACGGGCGCGACGGTGGCCACCGCGGTCGCGACAGCCAACAACGGCGTGCTGGGGGTGACCGCGATCAACGGCGGCATGTACCAGCGCCCGACCGGTGATGACCGGCGTTCGACGCTGAACACCAACGACCTGCGCGGGAAGATCCTGCGCTTCAAGGTCAAGGACGGCGACATCTCAGCCGCGGACGCCAACAAGGCCGACTACGGCAGTGGTGGCGCGTACACGGTCCCCGCGGGGAACCTGTACCCGCTGGTCAACGGCCAGCCGCAGCCCAAGACGCGGGCCGAGGTCCACTCGATGGGCTTCCGCAACCCGTTCCGGATCCAGGTCGACGAGAACGACGTCGCCTACATCAGCGACTACTCGCCGGACGCGGGGAACCCGCAGCGCAGCCGCGGGCCCGCCGGCGTCGGGCGCTTCGAGATCGTCCGGGCGCCGTCGAACTACGGCTACCCGATCTGCTACTCCAAGACCCTCGGCTACTACAAGTGGGACTTCAGCGAGACCGTTCCGCTGCCCTATGCGCCAGCCGCGCCTGAGCACCAGGACTGCGGCGCGTCGACGATCATCAACGACTCGCGCTTCAACCTCAACGGCGGCCCGGGCAACGAGCCGGGCCTGCGCGAGATCCCGCCGATCACCAACCCCGAGGTCTGGTACGGAGGCGCGGACAACCGCGCGACAAACCCGCTGGGCACGCCGTGCTTCGCCCAGTACGCGACGACGCCGGGGCCGATCGCTCCGGGCTCGTCGACTGAGTGCCCGCGGCTGTTCCCGGAGCTCTACACGGGCGGCGTCGGCCCGCACGGCGCCATGAAGTACAACTACGACGCGGCGAACCCCAACCCGAAGAAGTTCCCGGCGTACTACGACGAGTCGGTGTTCCTGGGTGAGTTCACGCAGAACACGCTGCGCGAGATGAAGCTGGACTCGCAGAACCGCGTGTTCAAGATCAACAACACGCTGGACTGCGGCGAGTTCGGCTCGACGCTGTTCCTGTTCGAGTGCGACAACCCGATGGACATGCAGTTCGGCGCCGACGGCGCCCTGTACCTGCTGACTTACGGCGACGGCTTCTTCGCCGCCAACGCCGACGCCGGCATGTACAAGTGGGAGTACGTCAAGGGCCAGCGGGCGCCGAAGGCCGTGCTCACGACCAACCGGACCGACGGCCCCGCGCCGTTGACGGTCAACTTCTCCAGCGCGGGCTCGCTGGACGAGGATCCGGGTGAGTCGATCCGGTATGAGTGGGACTTCGGTGACGGCTCGCCGATCTCCACCGAGGCCAACCCGACGCACGTCTACACGACGGTCGGCCGTTACACGGCGGTGCTGAGGGTGATCGACTCCTCGGGCCAGTCGACCGCTACGAGCACGATCATCACTGTGGGCAACACCAGCCCGACGGTGACGGTCACCTCGCCGCTGGACGGTGGCCTGTTCTCCTTCGGCGACCAGATCATGTACAGGGTCACGGTCACCGACCCCGAGGATCCGACGATCAACTGCAACGACGTCCAGGTGACGTTCGTGCTCGGGCACGACACGCACGGGCATGCCGAGGAGAGCAAGACTGGCTGCGTCGGCTTCCTGAACACCGATCCGGAGGACGTCGCGCACGGCGGCAACGTGTTCGGCGTCATCAGCGCCAGCTACACCGACAAGGGCGCCAACGGTGCCCCGGCGCTGACCACGACCTCGCAGAACCAGATCCGCCAGCGCCACCAGGAGGTCGAGAACGTCGTCACCCAGTCGGGGACGAACACCGCGACCAACACCGACGGCCCGACGGGCACCGGCACTCACCGCGGCAGCCTCGGCGCCGGTGACTGGGTGCAGCTCAACGGCCCGTACAACCTGTCGGGCATCGACACGATCACGTTCCGCGTGGCCGACGCGGCACCGGGCGGGAACCCGCCGGGGGCGCCGCGCACGGTCGGTTCGCCGCTGGCCGCGGTCGAGATCCGTCAGGACTCGGCGACGACCGGCCCGATCGTGGCGACCTACCCGCTGGTCTCCACCGGCAGCACGGCCACGTTGGCCTGGACGAGCCAGACGTTCCCGATCGCGGAAGCGCTGGCCAACTCCGGCAAGCACGAGCTGTTCCTCGTGTTCCGCACGGTGGCCGGCGGGTCGACCGGCGGCAACCTGTTCAACCTGAACTGGGTCGAGTTCGGCGGCCGCGGCATCACCCCGGTGCAGACCAACACGCCCGGTGGCGTGAGCGGCACGGTGCCGGCAACGCTGTCGCTGACGCTGGGCGCCCCGGCGGCGTTCTCGCCGTTCATCCCAGGCGTCGGGCAGAGCTACACGGCGTCGACGGTGGCGAACGTCATCTCGTCGGCGGGTGACGCGGCGCTGTCGGTCGCAGACCCGAGCAGCAATGCGACGGGCCGGCTCGTGAACGGGACGTTCTCGCTCGCGCAGCCGGTTCAGGCCAATGCCGGCGGCGCGTTCGCCGCGGTCGGCGGGTCGGCCAACCCGACGCTCCTGAAGTCCTGGACCGCACCGACCTCCAACGAGCCGGTCACGGTCAACTTCAGGCAGACGATCGGGTCCACCGAGCCGCTCCGGACGGGCTCGTACAGCAAGACGCTGACGTTCACCCTGTCCACCACCAACCCGTAGTCACTGGCTAAGGTCGGCCCCCGCATGGGGGCCGACCCGCTAGCTGCACTACACGCCGAGATCGTCTCGCACGGCGGCTGCGGTTTTGAGCCGTGCGAGACGGCCTCGCGGATGGTCCCCGGTGAAGGGAACCCCGACGCGGCCGTCGTGTTCGTCGGCGAGGCGCCGGGAGCGACCGAGGATGCGGTCGGGCGGCCGTTCGTCGGCCGCGCCGGGAAGCTGCTCGACGAGTTGCTGGCCGAGGCCGGGCTGGTGCGCTCGGACGTCTGGATCACGAACGTGGTCAAGGCGCGCCCGCCGAACAACCGCGATCCGAAGGCGCCCGAGATCGCGCACTGGATGCCGTGGCTGGCGCGCGAGCTGGAGCTGATCCGGCCGCGACTGGTCGTGCCGCTGGGGCGGCACGCGCTCAAGCACTTCGCGCCCGAGGCGAAGATCGCCGAGGTCCACGGGCGGCTGCTGGACGGGAACCTGTTTCCGCTCTACCACCCGGCGGCGGCCATCTACAACGTAGCGCTGCGCGAGACGCTGTTCGCCGACGCCCGCGCGCTCGGGGCGCAACTGCGATGAACCCCGCGATGCGCGAGTACTACGACCGCCGCGCTGGCGAGTACGACGACTGGTGGCTCGGCACGGGGCGATTCGTGGACCGCGACCGGCCGGGGTGGGACGAGGACGTCGCGGGCCTGTGCGAGGCGCTGCGCGCCCTGCCGCCGGCGCGGACCGTCGACCTCGCCTGCGGGACGGGATTCCTCACGCGGTTCCTGCCGGGGGAGGTCACGGCCGTCGATCAGAGCGAGGCGATGCTCGCGATCGCGCGCGAGCGGCGCCCGGACGCGACGTTCGTGGCCGGCGATGCGCTGGCGTTCGATACGGCCGGATTCGAGCGGGTGTTCACGTCGCACTTCTACGGCCACCTGGACGAGGCGCAGCGGGAGCGTGTGCGCGCGGTGGAGGGCGAGCTCGTGGTGGTCGACTCCGCGTTCCGTGGCGTGGCCGAGGATTGGCAAGAGCGCGTGCTCAACGACGGCTCGCGGCATCGCGTCTACAAGCGCTGGTTCACCGCCGACGGCCTGGCGGCCGAACTCGGCGGCGGCGAGGTGCTCTATGACGGCCCGTGGTTCGTGGCGCTAGTTCGAGCCGGCGCTGCGCAGTGACGTGCCGCGCTCGCGCTTGCCGAGGCCGAAGCGCGCCGGCAGCGGCTCGCCGCCGTCCCAGGCGTTGACGATCCGCTCGGCCATCGCCGGCCCGTGCTTGAAGCCGTGGCCCGAGCCGCCGCCGACGATCCAGACCGAGGGGTGCTCAGGGTGCGGGGCGGCGATGAACCGCGAGTCGGGCGAGAGCTCGTAGCGGCACGACTTTGACTCCTTGAGCGGCGCTTGCGCGAGCGCCGGGAAGCGATCGGCCGCGTAGCGGCGGGCGCCGCGCTCGCCCTCGTCCGACGCCGGCGGCAGCTCCGCGTCGGGGTCAAGCGGCGGGCCCTCGGCGTCGTTCGCGATCTTGACGCCGAGGGCGTCGACGTCGCCGGTGCCGTAGG
Source organism: uncultured Solirubrobacteraceae bacterium (assembly GCA_963768375.1). Classification (GTDB taxonomy): domain Bacteria; phylum Actinomycetota; class Thermoleophilia; order Solirubrobacterales; family Solirubrobacteraceae; genus Solirubrobacter. The sequence continues at coordinate 1,230,540 of CAVYHO010000008.1, read as the reverse complement.
CGGCGCGGTCATAGTCGACCCACCCGGGGGCATCGGCCCACGCGGGGCCTCCGTCGAAGAAGAAGAGCTCCTGGCGCGTGACCTTGAGCTGGACGTGGTCGGCGAACAGGCCCGCTAGCCAGCCGCCGCAGCTCCACACGATCCGATCGGCCTCGAGGACGGTGCCGTCGTCGAGCCGCACGGTGCCGGCGTCCGGCGTGGCACGCGAGCGGATGACGCGGGCGCCGCGAGTGACCGCCTGAGCGGCGAGCGTCTGGACCGCGAGCTGCGCGCGCAGGACGCCGGCCTCGGGCTCGTGCAGGACCCAGGCGAGGTCATCGACCCCGAGCGAGGGAAAGAGCGCCGCGGCCTCGTCGAGCGAGAGCCGCTGCGTCGGGATGCCGAGATCGGTCAGGACGCGCTCGGACTCGAGCTCCCAGCCGTCCTCGGAGTGCGCGAACCAGCTCACACCGCACTCCTTCATGAGGTCGGCGCCCGACTCGGCCTCGAGCTCGCGCCACAGCGTGCGGGCGCGGCGCGCCATCGCCGTGTAGTCGGCGTCGGCGCCGTGCGAGCAGCGGATCAGGCGCGTCTCGCCGCCCGACGTCGCGCGCGTGTCGCCGGGCTCGAATTGGTCGACCAGCACGACGTCGTCGCCGCGCCCCGCCAGATGCCACGCCAGCGACGCCCCAAACGTCCCCGCACCGACGATCACGACCCGCATGCCACCAACATAAAGGGCCAGACCCTTTATAAAGGGCCAGACCCTTTATGTATGTTGCCGCCGCCCTCGCATCGCTGGTGATCGGCCACTCGGCCGAGGGGCGAGAGATTCGCGCCACCCGGGTCGGGCCGGAGACCGCGCGCGTGAACGTGCTCGTCGTCGGCGACGTGCACGGCAACGAGCCGGCGGGCGAGGCGATCGTGGCGCGGCTGCGCCGGGCGACGCCGCCCGACGGCGTCGCGCTGTGGCTGGTGCGGACCGGCAACCCCGACGGGCGGGCGCGGAACACCCGCCACAACGCGCGTGGGGTGGACCTCAACCGCAACTTCCCGTGGCGCTGGCGACCGGCGGCCCGCGGCGTTTACTTCCCGGGGCCGCGGGCGGGCTCGGAGCCCGAGACCCGGGCGCTGATGCGGCTCGTGCGGCGTGTCCGGCCGCAGCTCGGGATCTACTACCACCAGCAGATCGGGATCACCGTCCGGGCGCGCGGCGCCGACCCTTCGGTCATGGGCGACTACGCCCGCCGGACCGGCCTGCCGCTGCGTTCGTTGCCGAACTACCGCGGCACCGCGGTCGGCTGGCAGAACCAGCTGATCCCCGCCGGCAGCGCGTTCGTCGTCGAGTTGCGGGCCGGGCGCGCGCCGGCGAAGACGCACGCCGACGCGGTGCTCGCACTTGCGCGAAGGTATGCGCGGTGAGGATCGTCCTCGTCCGCCACGGCGCCACCGAGTGGAGCGCCTCCGGGCAGCACACGTCGCGCACCGACATCCCGCTCACCGATGCCGGGCGCGAGGCGGCTCGATCGCTGGCCTTGGGTCGCGAGTTCGCGCTCGTGCTGTCGTCGCCGCGGCGGCGTGCGCGGGAGACCGCCGAGCTGGCGGGCTTCGAGCCGGAGATCGATCCGGACCTGGTCGAGATCGACTACGGCGACTACGAGGGGCGCACCACGCCCGAGATCCGCGAGGAGCGCCCGGGCTGGACGGTGTGGCGCGACGGCTCGCCGGGCGGCGAAACACTCGCCCAGGCCGGCGAACGCTGCGACCGCGTGATCACCCGGGCGCTGGCGGCGAGCGGAGACGTCGCGATCTTCGCCCACGGCCACATCCTGCGCGTGCTCGCCGCCCGCTGGATCGGCCTCCCGCCCGAGCAGGGCGCTCGCTTCGCGCTCGATACCGCGTCGGTCTCGGAGCTCGGACTCGAGCGCGAGACGCGCGTGATCGCGCGCTGGAACACATAATGCGCGCGTGAAAGTTTCCGCCAAGGCCGATTACGCGGTCCGCGCCGCCGCCGAGCTCGCCGCCGCGCCGGACAAGGTGCGAGCCGAGGCGATCGCCACCGCCCAGGGCATTCCGCAGCGATTTCTCGAGAACATCCTGTCCGACCTCCGTCACGCCGGCATCGTCCAGAGCGTGCGCGGGGCGGACGGCGGCCACCGCCTGAACCGGCCCGCGGAGGAGATCACGGTGGCGGACGTGATCCGGGCCGTCGACGGCCCACTCGCGGCCGTGCGCGGCGAGCGGCCCGAGAGCGTCACGTACACCGGGCCCGCGGAGCCGCTGCAGCGCGTCTGGATCGCGCTGCGTAAGAACCTCCGCGAGGTCGTGGAGCACGTCACGCTCGCTGATCTGGCCGGCGGGGTGCTCCCGCCGGCGATCGATGCACTGGCGGACGACGCGGAGGCGTGGAAAACCAGGTAGCGTCGCCCGAGGTCCGAACTTGAGAGGACGGAGGGCGAAACGGACATTGTTCATCGGGATGGTTGAGTTCGGTTATTATCCGAACTCCGATCCACTTCGACCTATTTCGAAGGAGTCATCCCGTGAAGCGCATCCCAGCCCTCGTCGCCGCCCTGCTCGCCCTGGTTGCGGCCGGCTGCGGCGGCGCCAGTGACGAAGTCGGCGGCGGCGACTCGCAGCAGAGCGCAGCCGCCACCAAGAGCAAGCTCTCCCTCGTCGCCTACGCCGTCCCGAAGGTCGGCTTCGACAAGGTCATCCCGCTGTTCGCCCAGACCGCCGACGGCGAGGGCGTCACGTTCAGCCAGTCCTACGGCGCCTCCGGCGATCAGTCGCGCAAGGTCGAGAGCGGCCTGCCCACCGACATCGTCAACTTCTCGGTCGAGCCGGACGTCACGCGGTTGGTGAAGTCCGGGCAGGTCGAGGAGAACTGGAACTCCGGCCCGCACAAGGGGATCCCGTTCGGCTCGGTCGTCACGATCGTCACTCGCAAGGGCAACCCGAAGAACATCCAGACCTGGGACGACCTGCTCAAGCCGGGCGTCGAGGTCGTCACCCCGAACCCGTTCTCCTCGGGGTCCGCGAAGTGGAACCTGCTCGCGCCCTACGCCGAGAAGAGCCAGGGCGGCCAGGATCCGAAAGCCGGTCTCGCCTACCTCTCCAAGCTGGTCGGCGAGCACGTGAAGGTGCAGCCGAAGTCCGGCCGTGAGGCGACGGAGACGTTCCTGCAGGGCACCGGCGACGTGCTGCTGTCCTACGAGAACGAGGCGCTCTTCGCGGAGCGCAAGGGCGAGGAGGTCGAGCACCACACGCCGGGCACGACGTTCAAGATCGAGAACCCGGTCGCGGTCCTCAAGGACTCCAAGAACAAGGCGAAGGCGCAGGCCTTCGTCGACTTCCTCTACACGCCCGAGGGCCAGCGCGCGTGGGCCGAGGCCGGGTTCCGCCCGGTTGACGAGGCGGTCGCAAAGGAGTTCGCGAGCGACTTCCCGGCGCCCGAGAAGCTCTACACGATCGATGACCTCGGCGGCTGGGGCAAGGTCAACGACGAGCTGTTCGAGCCGGAGAGCGGCTCCGTGGCCAAGATCTACGACGAGGCGACCGCCTAGTGGCCCCTCCCGCAAGTACGCACGCCGCCTGGCGGCCGCTGATCACCGCCTGGCGGCGTCCTCGACCACTTGAAATCCCAGAGGGATTCCTGCGGGTCTGCGTCCTTGCCAGGCGGCGCCAGCGACCACCAGTCGACGCACGTACTTACGAGAGGAACCACTAGGTGGCATCGCTCGCCCTCCCACGGCGAACTCGCGCACGTGCCAACGCCGGCGGCGTCGGGCCCCTCGGGCTCGGCGTCGCCACGCTGTGGCTGAGCGTCATCGTCCTGCTGCCGCTGGCGGCGGTGGTGTTCAAGTCGCTCGAGGGCGGCCCGGCCGAGTTGTGGGACGCGATCACCGCTCCGGCGGCGCGCGCGGCGCTGATCCTGACCGTCGCGATCTCGGCGCTCGTCGCGCTGATCAACATGGTCACCGGGACGCTGATCGCGTGGGTGCTGGTGCGCGACGACTTCCGCGGCAAGGCGCTGGTCAACGCGATCATCGACCTGCCGTTCGCGCTGCCGACGATCGTGGCGTCGATCGTGCTGCTGAGCCTCTACGGCCCGCGCAGCCCGATCGGCCTGCACCTCTACGCCACCAAGCCGGCGCTGATCATCGCGCTGGCGTTCGTCACGCTGCCGTTCGTCGTGCGCTCCGTCCAGCCCGTGCTGATGGAGATCGACCGCGAGGCCGAGGAGGCCGCGGCGTCGCTCGGCGCCGGCAACTGGACGATCTTCCGCCGGATCATCCTGCCCGCGCTGCGCCCGGCGCTGCTCGGCGGCGCCGGGCTCGCGTTCGCGCGCGCCGTCGGCGAGTTCGGCAGCGTCGTGCTGATCGGGGGCGGCATCCCGCGCGAGACCGAGGTCGCGTCGCAGTACATCGCCAAGCAGATCGAGATCGACCGGCCCGCGACCGCCGCCGCGGTCTCGGTCGCGCTGCTGGCGATCTCGTTCGCCGTCCTGTTCGCGATCCGCTATCTGACCCGCCGGAGGGAGTCGTGAGGATCGCGCTGCGCACCACCGCGCTGGTCTACCTCGGCGCGCTCGTGCTCGTCCCGCTGGGCATGATCCTGTTCCGGACGTTCGAGGACGGCTTCGTCGCCTTCTACGAGTCGATCACGACGCCGGCCGCGATCGCCGCGATCTCGCTGTCGCTGACGATCGTCGCGATCGTCGTGCCGCTCAACGTGGTGTTCGGCCTCGTGACCGCGCTGGCGCTGGCGCGCGGGAACTTCCGCGGACGCGGGCTGCTCGAGGCCATCGTCGACCTCCCCTTCGCGGTCTCGCCCGTGATCGTCGGCGTCGCGCTCGTCCTGTTCTGGGGCAACGACGGCTGGCTCGGCGGCGCCTTCCCGGTGATCTTCTCGCTGCCCGGGATGGTGCTGGCGACCGTGTTCGTGACGCTGCCGTTCGTGGTGCGCGAGGTCGAGCCGGTGCTGCGCGAGATCGGCACCGAGCAGGAGGAGGCGGCGACCACACTCGGCGCGTCCAAGTTCCAGACCTTCTGGCGGATCACGCTGCCCGCGATCCGCGTCGGCGTCGTGTACGGCGTCGTGCTCACCGTCGCCCGTGCGCTCGGCGAGTTCGGCGCGGTGATCGTCGTCGCCGGCGGCGTGGCCGGCGAGTCGCAGACGCTGACGCTGCTCGTGCACTCCCGCTACATCGATGACCACAACGTCTTCGGCGCCTATGCGGCCTCCACGATGCTCATGGGCCTGGCCCTCGTAACCCTCGTTCTGATGACCCTGCTGCAGAGGAAACGCGCATGATCACCGTCAACCACGTGACGAAGCGCTTCGGTGACTTTCTCGCCCTCGACGACGTGTCGCTCGAGGTGCCCGACGGCTCGCTGACCGCGCTGCTCGGGCCGTCCGGCTCCGGCAAGTCGACGCTGCTGCGGATCATCGGCGGGCTCGAGTTCGCCGACGCGGGACGCGTGACCATCCACGGTGACGACGTCACCCAGCTGCCGCCGCAGAAGCGCGGCATCGGGTTCGTCTTCCAGCACTACGCCGCGTTCAAGCACATGACCGTCCGCGACAACGTCGCGTTCGGGCTGAAGATCCGCAAGGAGCCGAAGGACAAGATCGAGTCGCGCGTGAACGAGCTGCTGACGATCGTCGGGCTCGCCGGTTTCGCCAAGCGCTACCCGAACCAGCTCTCCGGCGGCCAGCGCCAGCGGATGGCGCTCGCCCGCGCGCTCGCCGTGGAGCCGCGCGTACTGCTGCTCGACGAGCCGTTCGGCGCGCTCGACGCCAAGGTCCGCGCTGAGCTGCGCGAGTGGCTGCGGCGCCTGCACGAGGAGGTTCACGTGACCACGCTGCTGGTCACCCACGACCAGGAGGAGGCGCTGTCGATCGCCGACAACATCGCGGTGATGGACAACGCCCGGATCGAGCAGGTCGGCGGGCCGCGCGAGCTCTACGACCGGCCTGCGAACCGCTTCGTCATGGGCTTTCTCGGCCCGGTCGCACGGCTCAACGGCGCGCTGGTGCGCCCGCACGACATCGCGATCGAGACCCACAGCGGCCACGGCGGCCGCGAGGCGCAGGTGTCGCGAGTCAGCCACCTCGGCTTCGAGGTCCGCGTCGAGCTGGAACTGCCCGAGGGCGACACCGTGTTCGCGCAGCTCACTCGCGTCGAGGCCGAGGAGCTCGACCTCGCGGTGGGCGACATCGTGTGGCTACGAACCGCCGGCGGGACCGCCCTCGCCGCATAGCCGGCGCTCGACCGGCGTCGGCGTCTGGATCAGGTCGAGCACCGGGCAGTGCGCGTCGACGGCGTCGGCCAGCTCGGCGAACCGCTCGGGTGTCGGCCCGATCGGCGTGACGTCGATCCGGATCGCGCTGAAGCCCGGGCGGACCGCGTCGTCGAGGCCGAAGAAGCCGTGCAGGTCGAGGTCGCCCTCGACGGCGATCTCGAGCCCGTCGAGCTCGATGCCGAGCTTGGTCGCCCACAGCCGGTACGTGATCGCCTGGCACGACGCGAGCGCGGCCAGCGCGTACTCGACCGGGCTGGCGGCCGCGTCACCACCGCCGATCCCCTTCGGCTCGTCAACCTCGATCCCGTGCTTGCGCGCGCTGAGCTTTACCAGCATCGGGCCGGCGAGCTCGCCCGCCGTCCGGTACACGATCCGCGCCCTGCCTGGGTCGCTGCCGATGACCTGCTCTCGTGCTGCGATCGCCTCTCCGACGGACATGCCTGAAACCTAAAGGGGCCAGGCCCCTTTAGGTTTTGGCAATTGGTCGAGGAGCCACTGCGACACGATCGCTTCGTCGATGCGAATGCGGCGAGCGGTAGCGGCGGTGTTCTGACGGGCGAGCTTGCGGTGGGCGCCGCGCCGGCGGGGTGTCTCGGCGGGGCGGCGCGCTGCGGGGGAGGAGTCGATGTACATGAATGTCCTTCCGGGCGCTAAAGTGGAGGTGTCCATCCGCATATATGGAGGACGACCTCCAGATTAGCGGAGGTGTTCCTCCGGTTCAAGCGAAAATGTCAATTCCCCCCAACCCCAGCATCGCCGTCATGCGTCCGCATCGCGCGGACGCGCGCCGCAATTTCGACGCTCTGCTCGCCGCAGCGCGCGACGCGTTCAACCGCGACGGGATCGACGTGCCGCTTGAGGACATCGCCCGCCAGGCCGGAGTTGGCATCGGGACGCTGTACCGCAACTTCCCCACGCGGTCGGACCTCGTCGAGGCGGTGTACGTCAGCGAGATCGAGGAGCTCCTCCAGGCCGCACGCGACGCGAGCGAGCGCGAGCCGTGGGACGCACTCGAGGCGTGGCTGCGCCGGTTCTCGGGCTACGTCGCGACGAAGCTCGCGATGCTCCAGGGGCTCAACAAGGACTCCGAGATGTTCCGCGTCTGTCGCGCCGCGATGTTCGACGCGGCGAACCCGCTCTTCGACCGCGCCCAGGCGGCCGGCGAGGTCCGCCTCGACACGAACCTCGACGACGTCATGCGGCTCGTGTCCGGCGTGACCGCGTCCCACTACGAGAGCGACGAGCAGCGCGTCCGCGTCCTGAACCTCGCGCTCGAGGCCATTCGCACCCGACCTTAGGTCTTGCCCGGGACGGCGATGCCGAACTCGTAGGCGAGGACGACAGCCTGGACTCGGTCGCGCAGGCCGAGCTTCATCAGCAGCCGTGCGACGTGGGTCTTGACCGTGGTCTCGGACACGATCAGCTCGGCGGCGATCTCGGCGTTGGAGAGGCCGCGGGCGACGCACCGGAAGACCTCGAGCTCACGCGCGGTGAGCTCGTCGAGCCCCGGCGGAGGGGCCGGAGTCGGCGTTGCGGCGGCGAACTCCTGGATCAGCCGGCGCGTGATCGACGGTGCCAGCAGCGCCTCGCCCTGGGCCACGACGCGGATGCCCGCCGCGAGCTGCTCCGGCGGCACGTCCTTGAGCAGGAACCCGGACGCGCCCGCGCGCAGCGCCTCGTAGACGTACTCGTTGAGGTCGAACGTCGTGAGCATGAGCACGCGGATCGGCTGATCGCCGGCCTCCGCGAGCAAGCGCCGCGTCGCCTCGATCCCGTCCAGCTCCGGCATCCGGATGTCCATCAGCACGACATCGGGCTTCAGTCGCCGGGCCTGCTCGATCGCGTCGAGGCCGTCCGTGGCCTCGCCGACCACCTCGAGGTCTTCCTCGGCGTCGAGGATCATCCGGAACCCCGCGCGCACGAGCGCCTGGTCGTCGGCGATCAGCAACCGCACACTCATACGAGGCTCACCTCTCCAAGCGGCAGCCGCGCGCGCACGCGCCAGCCGCCGCCGTCCGCGGGTCCGGTCTCGATCGAGCCGCCGTACAGCCGCACCCGCTCGCGCATACCCACCAGGCCGTGGCCGCCGCCGGAGCTCGAACCGCCCGCGCCTTCGTCGCGGATCTCCAGCGCCAGCTCGTGCTCGCCGTAGTCGACGGTCACGGTCGTGGGCGCGTGGCCGGAGTGCTTGAGGGCATTGGTCAGGGCCTCCTGGACGATTCGATATGCGGCGAGGTCGAGTCCGGCTGGCAGCGGCCGGCGCTCGCCGCGCAGGTCGAGCACGGTGGGGAGCCCGGCCGCGCGCGAGCGGGCGATCAGCTCGTCGAGCTCGGCCAGGGACGGCTGCGGAGCGAGCGCGGCGCGCGCCTCGGGCAGGTTCAGCACGCCGAGCAGATGACGCATCTCGGCCAGCGCCTCGCGGCCGGTGCGCTCGATCATGGTCGCCGCCTCGAGTGCCCGCGCGGGGTCGCGGTCGAGAATCCGGCGCGCGCCGCCGGCCTGCACGACCATCACGCTCATCGAGTGCGCGACGAGATCGTGCATCTCGCGCGCGATCCGGCGGCGCTCGTCGACGACGGCCATCCGGCGCTCGTCCTCGCTCGTCTCGGCGAGCCGCGCGGCGGTCTCGTGCAGCTGCGCGGTCAGCCGCGTGCGCGTGCGCACGGCGCGACCGCCGAGCCAGGCGACGATGCCGAGCAGCGGCGGGAAGATGTAGTCGGGAACGATCCGGTCCTCCATGGTCGCGGTCACGCCGAGCAGCGTGAGCGCCGCGAGGACGAGACCCGCGATCCCGTCCCGGTGGGCGCCGTTCGCGTAGGCCCCGGCGAGCACGATCACGAACGGCACGAAGAGGTGCTCGACGGGCGTGAGCGTCAGCGCCATCGTGAAGATCGCAGCGGAGCTGACGGCCAGGGACGCGAGCGGCGCGCGGCGGCGCCAGGCCAGCGGCAGCGCGTAGCCGAGCGCGACGGCGGCGTTCAGCACCGGCGGCCCGCTCAGGTCGGGAGAGACGAGCACCTCGGCGACGGCGGCGACGGAGAACACGGCGGCAGCGAGCGTGTCGGCGACGTCGTGGCGGCGCAGCCACTGCCAGGGACGGGCGGCCGCGAGCCGGCGGAGGACGTTCTCGCTGCGCACGGCGACGCAGGGAGCGTCGGCCGCGGGTTCGGGCATCGTGCGGCCGTCGAGTGGCAGCGTCGCGCGGACGACGTGTCCGCCGGAGCGCCGCGGGATCGCGCTCAGGCGCCCGCCGTGCAGGATGACCCGCTCGCGGATGCCCATCAGCGCACGCGCCTCGCTCGCCGGCCCGTCGTCGCGGACGAGGATCTCGAGCGTGTCGGGGGCGAAGCGCAGCCACACGTCGGCACGTCCGGCGCCACCGTGCTCGAGCGCCGCGGCGAGCGCGTCCTGGACGACGCGGTACGCGGTGACATCGAGGCCGACCGGCAGCTCGCGCTCCTCGCCCTCGACGCGCAGCGTCACGGGCAGGCCGGCGGCGCGCGTCTCCCGCGTCAGCGTGCGCACGTGGCGCAGCGACGGCTGGGGCGTGAGCGTCAGCTCGGCGTCCTCGCGCCGGAGCACGCCGAGCAGCCGGCGCAGCTCGTCGAGCGCCTCGCGGCCGGCGGTCTCGATCGCGCCGAACGCGTCGCGCGCGAGCGCCGGCCGCGTCAGCGTCAGCCGGCGCGCGCCGGTGGCCTGGACGGTCATCGCGCTGAGCGCGTGCGCGACGACGTCGTGCAGCTCGCCCGCGATCCGCGTTCGCTCGTCGACCACGGCGCGGCCCGCGGCGTCGACCCGGCGGCGTTCGAGCTGCGCCGTCTTCTCGCGCAGCGAGCGGTTGAGCGCGGCGCGGCTGCGCAGCAGACGGCCGACCAGCACCGGCGCGATCAGGACCACCACCACGGTGAACGCGGATCCCGTGAACGTCGACTCCGGGCGATCCTGGGGGACGGTCGCCGCCAGGCCGAGCGCCGCGCCGACCGTGAGCCCGGCCGCGAGGCTGCGACGTCCGGCGTTCGCGCCGAGCCAGTACGACGCGACGAACGGCGCCGCGAACGGCATCGCGAGCTCGTCGTAGTAGACGCCCGAGAGCCAGGTCAGCAGCGCGATCGCGCCGAAGACGACGATCAGCCCGACCAGCGGCGCGCGCCGTCCGAGCGCGAGGCCGCCCGCGATCGCCACCAGGAGCAGCGCCGCCGCCGGGCGGTGCGGCGCGTCGTCCGGCACGAGCACCAAGAACTCCACGAAGAACTCGACGAGCGCGACGGCCGCGATGAGCTCGGGAACACGGGTGCGGAGGGCGGCCGGCATCCCGGGAAGTGTGACGCGCTGGGATACGTATCTCGTCGTGCGCGCGAACGATCCCGGCGTCATCCTCGAGGATGACGGCGGGTCATCCTGACGTGCAGTCAAATCGGCATTGAGGCCGACGACGGCGGGGCCCGGGAGTGGGACCGTTTCGGACCATGAGGACCTGGACCGCCACCGCCACCGCCACCGCCGAGGCGCACCCCGAAGCCGTCCTGCACGTGCTGACCGACCCGGACGCCGCTTCCCGCTGGGCGCCCGTGCCGTTCGACGTGGAGGACGACCGCCGCCTCGCCGCCGGCCGCCGCGCGCGGGTCTCCGGCCGCCTGGCCGGGCGGCGCGTCGGCTTCGACGTGGAGGTCCACTCGGCCGATGTCAACGGGCTCGCCCTGACCGCCACCGGTCCGGTCGCGTTCGACGTCGACTACCGGCTCGCTCCCACGACCGCCGGCTCCGAGGTCCGCGCATCGATCTCCGTGCGGCCGCAGCGCGGCCTCACCGGCCGCCTCCTGGCCGAAGCGACCGGCGCCCTGCTCAACGCGGGCGCTCTCAATCACGCCCTCTCGCGCCTGACGCGCGAAGCCGCTCTCTCCGTCTGAACCAAGGATTCAATGACCGCTCTCGCTTACGCGCCGTTCGACCTCCCCAGCACCGACCCCGTCGCCGTCTCTGCGACCGCCCTGACCCGCACATACGGCGAGGGCGGCTCGGCCGTCCACGCGCTGCGCGGCGTCTCGATCGAGGTGCCCGCGGGGCAGTTCGCGGCCGTGATGGGGCCGTCCGGCTCGGGCAAGTCGACCCTGATGCATCTGCTCGCCGGGCTCGACACGCCCGACGCCGGCGCCGTCCACATCGCCGGCGAGGACATCACCCGGATGTCGGACCGGGAGCTCACGCGCCTGCGCCGCAAGCACATCGGCTTCGTCTTCCAGTCGTTCAACCTGCTGCCGACGCTCTCCGCCGAGGAGAACATCCTGCTGCCGCTGGCGATCGCCGGCCGCAAGCCGGAGCGCGCGGTCGTCGACGCGCTGCTGGAGCGGATGGGCCTCGCCGAGCGCCGCGACCACAAGCCGGCCCAGCTCTCGGGCGGCCAGCAGCAGCGCGTCGCCGTCGCGCGCGCCCTGATCTCCACGCCGACCGTGCTGTTCGCCGACGAGCCGACCGGCAACCTCGACTCGGCGTCCGGCGCGGGCGTGCTCGAACTGCTGCGCACCGCCGTCGACGAGGACGGTCAGACGACTGTGATGGTCACGCACGATGCCCGTGCCGCAGCCACCGCCGATCGCGTGCTGTTCCTCGCCGACGGCCGCGTCGTGGCGGACCTCGACAACCCGACCGAGGACCAGATCCTCGACGCGCTCAAGGCATGATCCGAGTCGCATTGAAGGGCCTGGCCGCGCGCCCGGTGCGCACGGCCCTGACCACGCTTGCCATCGTGGTCGGGGTCGCGTTCGTCACCGCGGCGTACATGCTCACGGACACGATGTCCGGGGCGGCCGACAGCCTCACCCACGCGGCGTACGACGGCACGGACGCCGTCGTCGTCACGAAGACCGCGTTCCGCGGCTCGCAGACGTCCGACATCCGCGCGCAGGCGCCGACGATCCCGGCGGAGACGCTGGAGCGGGTGCGCGCCGCGCGCGGAGTCCAGACCGCGGTCGGAGACATCACCGACACCGCGCAGGTGATCGGCACCAACGGCAAGCCGGTGGGGACCGGCCCCTACTTCGGCGTCGGCTTCGACAGCAAGACGCCGGGTGCCGATCGCCTGACCCCCTTCCGGATCCACGACGGCCGCTGGGCGGCCGGCCCGGGCGAGGTCGTGATCGACCGCGCGACCGCGGAGTCGCAGGACTTCGCCGTCGGCGACCGGATCAAGGTCTCGGCCCGTGGCGAGGCCGAGCCGTTCACTGTCACCGGCATCGCGTCGTTCGCGAACGTCAAGTCGCTCGGCAAGGCCAGCGCGACGGTGTTCGACCTCGAGACCGCGCGCACGTTGTTCGTCAAGGACGGCTACGACCGGATCCTGGTCGCGGGCACGGACAAGCTCGATGCCGGGGTGGGTGGGGTTCCAATCGAGGTGCGCTCCGCCGCCGATGACGACCGCTTCGCCTTCGACTCGCTGCAGACGCTCGTGGACATCCTGCGCGTGATCCTGCTCGCGTTCGCCGGTGTGGCGATCGTCGTCGGGTCGTTCACGATCTTCAATTCGCTCTCGATCACCGTCGCGCAGCGCACGAGGGAGTTCGGGCTGCTGCGGATGGTCGGCGCTAGCCGCCGCCAGGTGCGCGCCGGCGTGCTGCTGGAGGCGCTGACGATCGGGCTGCTCGCCTCCGGCGCCGGGATCGGCCTCGGTGTGGCGCTCGCCGCCGGGCTGCAGGCGATCTTCACCGCCGTCGGCCTGGATCTGCCCGCCGACGGGTTGGTGCTCGCCACGCGCACGATCGTCGTCTCGCTCGCGGTCGGCACGCTGGCCACCCTGGTGGCGGCCGCGATCCCGGCCCGGCGCGCGACCAGGATCGCGCCGGTGGCGGCGCTGCGCGATGCCACCGCGCAGGTCGAGCCGCGGCGGTTCGCCCGCGGCGTGCGCGCCGTGGCGAGCGTCGTGGGCCGCCCGGCGGCCGCGATCGGCGGCGCCGCCGGTTCGCTCGCCCGCCGCAACGCGATGCGTAACCCGGGCCGCACCGCGGTGACCGCGAGCGCGCTGATGATCGGCGTCGCGCTCGTGACCGCGGTGACCGTCGTCGCCCAGGGGCTCGAGGACCAGAGCCGCGGCGCGCTCGAGCGCCACGTGCAGGCGTCCACGATCGTCACCGCCGCCGACGGCTGGTCGCCGATCGACCCCAAGGTCGAGCAGTCGGTCGCCGGCGTCGGCACCGTCAGCAGCGTGCGCCAGGACGGCGCGCTGGTCTTCGGCCACCAGGAGGGCGTCAACGGCGTCGACCCGGCGACGATCTCCAAGCTCTACGCGTACGACTTCACGGACGGGAAGCTGACGGCTGGCGGCGCGATCGTCGACGACGGGTTCGCAAAGGAGCACTCGCTGCGCGTCGGCAGCCCGCTGACGATCACCTCGATGAAGGGCACCGAGCTGACGCTCGCGGTGACCGGGATCGAGAAGTCGCCGGTGCTCGACGTGCTCGGCTTCGGCCCGATCACGATCTCGCACGCCGCGTTCGACGGCGCGTTCGACCAGCGCCGCAACCGGCTCACGTTCGTCGACGGCCCGCAGGATGCGGTCGCACAGGCGCTCGCGGCGTTCCCGAGCGCCAAGGCCGAGGGCAAGGATGCCTTCATCGACGGCCAGACGGCCTGGATCGGCGCGATCCTGGCGATCCTGTGGGTGCTGCTGGCGCTCGCCGTGATCGTCTCGCTGTTCGGGATCGTGAACACGCTCGTGCTGTCGACGTTCGAGCGCACCCGCGAGCTCGGCACGCTGCGCGCGCTGGGCATGAGCCGCCGTCAGGTGCGCCGGATGGTGCGCCACGAGAGCGTGATCACGGCGCTGATCGGGGCGTTTCTCGGGATCGCCGTCGGCCTCGGCCTCGCGGCGGCGCTGGTGGCCTGGCTCGGCAAGTACGGGATCACGTTCGCCGTGCCGGTGCCGAGCCTCGTGACGGTGGCGATCATCGCCGCGATCGCGGGCATGATCGCGGCCGCGCTGCCCGCCCGCCGGGCCGCCCGGATCGTCGTCCTGAAGGCGCTGGCTTACGAGTGACGCGTCTTCGCAGCGTCCAGCGTGGTGCGCACCGAGCGCAGCAGGTCGTCGCCGTCGAAGGGCTTCGCCAGAAACGCGGTCGCCGGGTCATCCGATCCGGCGACCGTGGTGTCGCCGGTGTAGCCGGAGACGAAGACGACGGGGAGGCCGGGACGGCGCTCGCGAGCGGCGACGGCGAGCTCGACGCCGGACATCCCCGGCATTACGACGTCCGTGACGAGCACGTCGGCGGCGTCGAGCCGCTCGAGGGCGACCGCGCCGCTCTCGACCGAGACGACCTGGTAGCCGGCGGCGTACAGGATCCGGCCGGTCAGGACGCGCACGGCGTCGGCGTCCTCCACGACCAGCACGGTCTCGCCGCGACCGCGCGGGGAACTCGGGTGCTGGTCTTCGTCGCTGGCGCGGCGGACCGCGGGGAGCGTGACGGTCACGGTCGTGCCCTGTCCGGGCTCGGAGTCGATCTCGATCCGCCCGCGGGCCTTGGTCACGATCCCGTAGACCGTCGCCAGGCCCAGCCCGACGCCATGGCCGGAAACGGCCTTCGTGGTGAAGAACGGCTCGAACGCGTGCGCGGCGACCTCGCGGGCCATCCCGCGGCCGGTGTCGGTGACGGTCAGCCGGACGGCGCGCGAGGACGGGCTCGCCGGGTCCCGCATCACCGTGTTGACGGCCTCGATCCGGAGCTGGCCACCGTCCGGCATCGCCTCGCGCGAGTTCATGGCCAGGCTCATCAGCACCTGCTCGAGCTGGCTGCGGTCGGCCTCGACGTCCCATAACCGGTCGTCGAGGTCCACGGTCAGGTCGACGTCGTCGCCGAGGGTGCGGTGCAGCAGCAGTTCCAGGCTCTCGATCACGCGCCGCATGGAGAGCACCTCGGGCGTGCCGGACTGGCGGCGCGAGAACAGCAGCAGCCGGCGCGTGAGCTCGGAGGCGCGCCGCGAGGCCGTGATGATCTGGTCCATGTCGCCCGCGGTGCGGCTCTCGTCGTCCAACTCCTTGCGCACGAACGCGGCGTAGTTGGAGATCACCGCCAGCAGGTTGTTGAAGTCGTGCGCGACGCCGCCGGCGAGCTGGCCGACCGCCTCCAGACGCTGCGCCTCGCGCAGCCGTGCCTCCAGCCGGACGTGGTGGGTGATGTCCGTCGCGACGCCGCCGACCCCGTAGAGCTCGCCGCTCTCGTCGATCAGCGGGAACTTGACCGCCAGGAACGTGCGCGTCTGCTCGCCGTGGGTGACGTCCTCCTGGACCTCGATCGGCTCGCGCTCGGCCATCACCCGCAGGTCGTCGACGCGCATCCGGTCGGCGATCTCCGGCGCGAGCACCTCGCGGTCGAGCCTGCCGATCAGCTCCGTCGCGGGCTTGTTGTGGAGCCTCTCGAAGGCCTGGTTGACGAGGATGTAGCGGCCGTCGGGGTCCTTGAGGAAGATCGCCGAGGGCGTGTTCTGGAGCACGGCGCGCAGCGCCCGCGGGTCGGCGTCGCGCAGCACGACGAGCTCGTACTCGTCGCTCATCGAGCAGCGCAGCACGTCTAGCGCGGGCGGCAACTCGCCGAGTGGCTCACCGACCGGGTCCCGTCCCAGCAGCCCCTTCGCCTTGTCGTTCGCGAACACGGCGACGCCGGCCGCGTCGACCCCCACCATGGCGTCGGGTGCAGCGGCGAGCAAGTCCTCGAACCTCGGGGGCCTGTTGGGCATCGGTGCCAGTTGGCGCCGAAGTGTAGGCGGAAGATTACGCGCGGAGACGTCGAGCTTCGCGCACACGCTCGACCGCCTCGAGTCTGACCTTGCGCATTCGCACGGAATGCGGTGTCACCTCGACGCATTCGTCCTCGCGGACGAACTCGAGTGCCTGGTCCAGCGAGAGCTTGCGCGCCGGCACGAGCCGCACGAGGACGTCGGAGGTGGAGGAGCGCACGTTGGTCAGGTGCTTCTCCTTGACGGCGTTGACGTCGAGGTCCTCGGAGCGCGAATTTTCGCCCACGATCATGCCCTCGTAGACCTCCTCGCCGGGCTCGACGAACATCGTTCCCCGCTCCTGCAGGTTGAACAGCGCGAACGACGCCGTCTTGCCGCGGCGGTCGGCCACGAGGCTGCCCGTCGGCCGCAGCCGCATGTCGCCCGCCCACGGCTCCCACCGCTCGAAGACGTGATGCAGCAGCCCGGTGCCGCGCGTCTCGGTGAGGAACTCGGTGCGGAAGCCGATGAGCCCGCGCGCCGGCACGAGGTAGTCGAGCCGGACCCAGCCCGTGCCGTGGTTGATCATCTGCTCCATCCGGCCCTTGCGCAGCGCGAGCATCTGCGTGAGCACGCCGACGTAATCCTCGGGCACGTCGATCGTCAGCCGCTCGACCGGCTCGTGATGCACGCCGTCGATGTCGCGGATGATCACCTGGGGCTTGCCGACGGTGAGCTCGAATCCCTCGCGCCGCATCAGCTCGACGAGGATCGCGAGCTGCAGCTCGCCGCGGCCCTGGACCTCCCACTTGTCCGGGCGCTCGGTGTCCTGCACGCGGATCGAGACGTTGCCGATCGTCTCGGCCGTCAGGCGGTCCTGGATCTGGCGGGCGGTCAGCTTGTCGCCGTCCTGGCCCGCCAGCGGCGAGAGGTTGATGCCGATCGTGACGCTGATCGACGGCTCGTCGACGGTGATCACCGGCAACGGGCGCGGGTCGTCGGGGTCGGCCAGCGTCTCGCCGATCGTCACGTCCGCCAGCCCGGCGACGGCGATGATCTCGCCCGGCCCGGCCTCGGCGGCGTCGACGCGGTCGAGCGCCTCGGTGATGTAGAGCTCGGCGACGCGCGCGGAGGTGATCGTGCCGTCGGCGCGGCACCAGGCGATCGGCTTGCCCTTCTGGATCGTCCCGTTGTGCACTCGGCAGATCGCGAGCCGGCCGACGTACGGTGACGCATCGAGGTTGGTCACGTGCGCCTGCAGCGGCTTCGTCTCGTCGTACTCCGGCGCCGGGATCGTGTCGACCAGCATGTCCATCAGCGGCTGCAGCGTCGTACCGGAGTCGGTCGGCGTGAGCGAGGCGCGGCCGGCCCTGGCGTTCGTGTAGACGATCGGGAATTCGATCTGGTCCTCGGTCGCGCCGAGGTCGATGAACAGCTCGTAGACCTCGTCGACGACCTCCGAGATCCGCGCGTCCGGCCGGTCGATCTTGTTGACGACGAGGATCACCGGGAGCCGGCCCTCGAGCGCCTTGCGCAGCACGAACCGTGTCTGGGGGAGCGGGCCCTCGGAGGCGTCGACGAGCAAGAGGACGCCGTCGACCATCGTCAACCCGCGCTCCACTTCGCCGCCGAAGTCGGCGTGACCGGGGGTGTCGATGATGTTGAGCTTGACGCCGTTGTAACGGACCGCGGTGTTCTTGGCCAGGATCGTGATGCCCTTCTCACGCTCGAGGTCCATCGAGTCCATCACGCGGTCGTTGATGTCCTGGTTTTCCCGGAACGCGCCGGACTGCCAGAGCATCGCGTCGACGAGCGTCGTCTTCCCGTGGTCGACGTGGGCGATGATGGCGACGTTTCTGAGGTCTTCGCGGCGGGCCATAAGGGGCGAGGGAGGATAGGAGTATGGTCCGGCGATGCCGGACTGGCTGTCACAGACCCGCGAACGGCTCGAGGACGGACTGAGCAATCGCGAGTTCGCGTTCGCCGGTCTCGAGGCGCTGGAGGCTGCCGGCGTCGATACCACGGGATGGCGCGAGGTGCTCGACGCGCCGATCGACCCGCGAACCGCTGTGAACGACCGGCTGGCCCGCGAGCTCGTCGCGGTCGTGCCGGGCCCTCCCGACTGCCGCGCCGGCCACCGGGTGCTCGTCGTCCTGTGCCTCGCCGACGCCGTCATCTGCGTGATCGATCGCGACGGCGAGATCGCTCCGGAGATCGACGAACCGCTGTGGCGGCTCACCGACGATCTCGGCACCGACTATCGATTCGACGGGTTCGGCGGTGGACCGGACGAGCACGACACGTGGTACTCGACCGCGGTGCCGGCGGGCGCGCAGTGGCTCGAGCTGAGCCTGGTCGGCGCGGCTGAGGCAACGTTCCGGGTGGCGCTGTGAGTCGCCCCGCGGCGTTGGAATACCTGACGCTTGTGCGCGACGACCCCCTTCGCGCCGGGGCGGCGCTCAAAGCGCTGTACACGGCCGGCCTCATCGATGGCGACGAGCCGATCGTGACCGAGGCGCTCGAACGCCAGAACGAAGCGGCCGAGCGGCGGGGTCGTGCCGAACGCGTGCTCGCCGCGGGCGACGTGGTGCGCCACGACGGGACGGCGGTGGTGGCCGTCGTCGCGCGCGCCGATGCGACCGACGTGCTCTTTCACCACACCGGGCCGTTCGGCACGGCGCTGGCGCCGCCGGCACTGACCGACGACCGCGGCACGCGCTACGTGCCCGCCCACTGGCAACCGGTCAGCGCGAGCGGCCGGCGCGGCATGGTCGCCATCGGCACGTGGCGCTACCTGCCCGCCGCGCCCGCCGCCGCGAACCGCTTCACGGTTACGCGCGGCGACGCTTGGTGGGCCGTGGACTAGCGGCTACCATCGGTTTCGTGGGCATACACCACAACTTCCTCTAAGTCCGGGCTCAGTCCCGCTCACTGCCGCGCTCGGCGCGGCTCGACTTCGAGGATGTGCGATGCCCCGCAGGACCCCGCGAGACGCGCGCCGCCGCGCGCTCGGACAGAACTTTCTGCATGACCAATCCGTCGTCGCCGACGTGATCGGCACGCTCCACCCGCCGCCCGGGGCGCTGGTCGTCGACCTCGGCGCCGGCGCCGGTGCGCTGACCTCCGCCGCGGCCGCGCGCGGTACGCGGGTGATCGCCGTCGAGCTCGACCCGAACTGGACGCAGGTGCTGCGCACGCGCGCGCCGACGTGGGGCGACGTGACCGTCGTCGCCGCCGACGCGCTGCGCGTGCCGTTCCCCGCCGAGCGCTTCTACGTCGTCTCGAGCGCGCCGTACGGCATCGGGACCAAGCTCGTGCGGCGGGTCCTGACCGACGCGCACGGGCTCGTCCGGGCGGTGTTCGTGCTGCAGCGCTCGGCGGCGTTGCGGCTCGCGCGCGACGGGCGCTTTGCGGCGTCATGGGCGCCCTGGTTCGATCTGCGCGTGCACGGCCGGATCCCGGCGCGCGCGTTCCGGCCGGTGCCGTCGGTCGAGAGCGCGATCCTGACCGTCGTCCCGCGTCCCGTGCCGTTGCTCTCACCGGCCGCGTTCAAGGGCTACGAGGCGTTCCTCGCTCGCGTGTTCAGCGGGCGCGTGCCGGAGCGCCGCGTGCGCGCCGCGGCCGGCCTGCCGCGCGACACACGCATCCCGCCGGACGCCTACGCGCGCGTGTATTCGGCTCTGGCTCGGGTATCCAATGCACCATGAAATTGACGCCGTTGGGAGCGATGACACGCTCGATGATGGTTGGAATGGCAGTCGGGCTGGTGCTGGTGATCGGGTTCGTCATTTGGCGAGCGCTCGCGGAGGGCACGCCGGGGTGGACCGCGGTGGGCTTCTTCGGCGCCGCGGCCGCGTGCGTCGGACTCGGGCTGCTGTTGATGCGCTGGCAGATCCGCAAGGCCGCTCGCGACGCGAAGCCGATGCCCGCCGACGCCGAGGTGACCGACCGCGACGGGTTCAGCTGGACGTTCGCGCTCGGCGGTGTGGCGATCGCGGCCAACGCGCTCGGCCGCGCCGCGGATGACGACGCGATCTTCGCCGGTGTGCTCACCGGAATGGTCGCCGGCTTCGTGGTTGCGTGGTGGTTCGGACTGCGCATGCATCACGCGCTGGGAGACCAAGCACGGCCGCAAGCTGCTCCAGCATCGCAAGGGGCGCTTCAAGGGCGTCGACCACTACTACTGCGAGACGAAGTCGCCGTCGAACCGTTTCGACCGCTCGCAGGAGGCCGCCGCTCAGCGCGCCTGAGAACTCCTACCGCGTTGGTAGGGTATGGGGGCGATGATCTTCACCACGAAGGCCGAGTACGGCGTCCGGTTGCTGATCCAGCTCGGTCGTCACGGTAATGGTCATCCGGTGTCGCTGAAGGCGATCGCCGAGGCCGAGAACCTGCCGCTCGCGTACTGCGAGCGCATCGCCGCGCTGCTCAAGAAGGCCGGCCTCGTGACGTCCACCCGCGGCGCGCACGGCGGCTACGTCCTGGCGCGGCCTGCGGAAGAGATCACGATGGACCAGGCGGTGCTCGCGCTCGAGGGCGCGATCGCGCCGATGGACTGCTTCCTCGACGACCACGACGGGCGCGTGCAGTGCTCGCACGGCGAAGACTTCGGCACCTGTGCCACCAAGCTGCTGTGGACCCGCGTCCAGATGGGCGTGATCCGCTCGCTGCAGCGGACCACGCTGGCCGAGTTGGTCGAGTTCGATGCACGCCCAGCCCACGCCGCCCCTGAAACGACTTCACTAAGGACCTGATGGCCGAGCTTCAGATCAAGAACCTGCACGTCACCGCTGCGGACAAGCAGATCCTCAAGGGGGTCGACCTGCACGTCCGCCCCGGTGAGTTCCACGCGCTGATGGGCCCGAACGGGTCCGGCAAGTCCACGCTCGCGAACGCGATCATGGGCCATCCGAACCTCGAGGTCACCGAGGGCCAGATCCTCTTCGACGGCGAGGACATCACGGAGGCCGATCCGGACGAGCGCGCCCGCGCCGGCCTGTTCATGGCCTTCCAGTATCCGGTGGCGATCCCCGGCGTGACCGTCGCGAAGTACCTGCGGACGGTCATCAACGCCCACCGCGAGGCGCGTGGCGAGCAGTCGATCTCGCTCAAGGACTTCCGCAAGACCGTCGAGACCGCGATGGAGCTCACCAACGTGCCGCGCGAGTTCTCGAGCCGCTACCTCAACGACGGGTTCTCCGGCGGTGAGAAGAAGCGCATGGAGATCCTTCAGCTCGCGCTCATGCATCCGACCCTGGCCGTGCTCGACGAGACCGACTCGGGCCTCGACATCGATGCGCTGAACACCGTCGCCCACGGCGTCAACACCGTGGCCGAGGGCACCGACATGGGCGTGCTGATCATCACCCACTACCAGCGCATCCTGCACATGGTCAAGCCGCAATTCGTGCACATCATGTTCGAGGGCCGGATCGTCAAGGAGGGCGGCCCGGAGCTCGTCACGGAGCTCGAGAAGCACGGGTACGGCTGGATCCGCGACGAGGTCGCCGCGGCGACGGCATGAGCCTCGCCGTCCCCACGTCGGCCGAGTTCCCCGTCCTGGCGCGGGAGGGGCTGGTCTACCTCGACACGGCCGCCACGTCGCAGACCGTGCGGCCGGCGCTGGAGGCGATGGAGCGCTACTACGAGACGTACCGCGCGAGCATCCACCGCGGCGTCTATCCGCTGGCGGCGGAGGCGACGGAGGCCTACGAGAGCGCGCGCGACCGGGTCGCGGCGTTCGCCGGCTCGACGCCCGGCGAGACCGTCTTCACGCGCAACGCCACCGAGGCGATCAACCTCGTCGCGGGCGCGTGGGGCCGCGCGAACGTGGGCTCCGACGACCTGGTGCTCGTCACGCAGATGGAGCACCACTCGAACATCGTCCCGTGGCAGCTGCTCGGGCTGCCGGCTCGCATACGTTCCGGTGACCGACGACGGCCTGCTGGACCTCGACGCGTTCGACGCGCTGCTCGAGCAGGGTCCGAAGCTGGTCGCGGTCGCGCATGTGAGCAACGTCGCTCGGCACGATCAACCCGATCGCCGAGATCGCGTCGCGCGCGCACGCGGCCGGCGCGCTGGTGCTGGTGGACGGCGCCCAGGCGGTGCCGCACCTGCCCGTCGACGTGGCCGAGCTCGACGCCGACTTCTACGCCTGGACCGGCCACAAGGCCTACGGGCCGACCGGCATCGGCGTGCTGCACGGCCGCCGCGAGCTGCTGGAGACGATGCCGCCGTTCCTCGGCGGCGGGCACATGATCGCCCGCGTCGGCGACTTCGAGTCGACCTGGGCCGAGCCGCCGGCGAAGTTCGAGGCCGGCACGATGCCGGTGGCGGAGGCGATCGGCCTCGGCGCCGCCGTCGACTGGCTGGACGGCATCGGGATGGACGCCGTGCGCGAGCACGGCCGTGACGTCACGGGCTACGCACTGGAGCGGCTCGCCGAGGTGGACGGCTTGACCGTCCACGGCACGACCGACATCGACGTGCGCGGCTCGCTGGCGAGCTTCGTGATGGACGGCGTGCACCCGCACGACGTGGCCGAGATCCTCGGCCGCGAGGGTGTGTGCGTCCGTGCCGGCCACCACTGCGCGCAGCCGCTGATGCGCCGGCTCGGCTCGCCGGCCTCGACGCGCGCCTCGTTCGCGGTTCACACGACGCACGAGGACGTCGACCGGCTGATCGACGGCTTCGGCAGCGTCCGGAAGATCTTCGATTAATGGACGACCTGTACCGGGAGCAGATCCTGGAGCACTACAAGCGGCCGCATCACTGGGGCGAGCTGGAGAATCCCGACCTCGAGTTCTACGACACGAACCCGCTGTGCGGTGACGAGCTGAAGGTGCAGATGCGCATCGAGGACGGCAAGGTCGCCGACGTCGCGTTCTCGGGTCACGGCTGCGCGATCTCCCAGGCCGCGGCCTCGATGACCTCCGACGAGCTGATCGGGATGCCGGTGGATGATCTGTTGCAGCTCGATCGGGGGTTCGTGCTCGAGCTGCTCGGGATCGACATCTCGGCCACGCGCCTGAAGTGCGCGCTGCTCTCGTTGAAGGTCATCAAGTCCGCGGGCCTGGGGCACGCGGCGAACTGGGAAACCGAAGCGGCCTAACGACCGCCTCGGTGCTGCTTGTTCATCACGCGCGGCTGCGGCTTCAGCGCCGGCCGCATCGCCCGCTTCGGCGGGAGCACGGGACGCTTGGACAGCTTCGGAACCTGGTTGCCAGTGGGGTTGCGCGGCATCTGGACGCTCCTTGCGAAGGCGTTGGGGCGGCGGAGCGGCCGACCTGACTCGCCGCGGCAACCATCGGTGGGCGGCGGCGAGGACGTCGAAACGTCACGAACAGAGGACGGCCGTGCACGAGCCGGGCGGGGTCGTGCGAGCGGGGGCGCGTCTCAAAGGTTCGTCATGACGCTCGGCAGCGTAAACCCGGGCGCCGGGGCGTTCAGTGCGGCTGCCCGTACTGTTTGAGCAGGTCTGTCAGACCGGCGACCGCGTAGTCGTCGCGCAGCATGTCGAAGGCGGCGTCGACCGCCTCGCCGAACGTCGCGTGCATGCCCGTGACGCTGTTCTCGACGCGGACCTCCCACTCGCCGAACGCCTCGACGAACTCGACCTCCCGGCCGCCGACACTGGCGACGATCGGACCCTCGCCGTCGTTCTCGAGCACCGCGTCGCGAACCGTCCAGCGCCCGACCGGCGGCGGATCGATCGCGGGCGGCGGCGGTGCGTCTCCCAGCAGCCCGGCCTCGCGGAGGATCTGGACGTGGCTCGTGCCCGCGGGGAAGGTGGCCTCGAGCAGGTCGTAGAGCGTGCGACCGGGGGCGGTGGCGTCGGGCGGCATCCGCTCCGCGCCGATCAGCTTCACGATCTCCTCGCGCGCGAGCGACTCGCGCTCGTCCGCGACCGGCCCCGCCTCCTTGAACGCCTCTCGCGCGCCCGCTTCATCGCCCGCCCGCGCCAGCAACAGTCCGTACTTGTGCCAGGTCTTTGGGTTGCCGCGGCCGCGCTCGATCACGCGCTCGCGCATATCGTCGGCGGCGGCCTGGAAGGCGCGCCGCGCCTCGTCGTCCTCGTCGAGCCACAGGTGCGCGCGCCCGAGGCGCTGGTAGGCGGTGTTGCCGCCGTACTGCTCCACGTCGCGCTTGGCCTCCTCGCGCGCGGCCACGAGGTCGTCATGCGAGAGGGCGTAAGGCACTAGCGCGGCCTGACGACGTCCACCACGTCGACGTTGCCGACGCTCCCGCCGTCGCGGATGCCCTCGACCGCCGAGTCCATGCCCTCACCGTAGCCGCTCTTCCCGTCCGGTCGGCTGTGGACGATCATCACGTCGTAGTCGTCGACATCGTCGAAGACGTCCTGCATCCGGCGCGCCGCCTCCTGCTCCTTCGGGTCGGCCGAATTGCGCAGGTCGCGCATGTAGCGCTCGGAGTTCGACTCCAGCCAGGGACGCGAGGTCTGGACGGTCTCGTTGCCGTTCGCCGTCGCCCGCAGCCGGTCGCGGCCGAGCGTACGCGGGCCGCCGGTGCTGCCCTTGGCCTCGACGACGATCAGGCGGCCGGTGCTGCGGTCGATGGCCACGATGTCGGGGCCGACGTTGGCCCGCCCGGGCACGGGGCGGCCGGTGACGAGGATGTCGATGTTCGGGTTCTTGCGCAGGTGTGCGAGGGCGGTCTCGACGCCGAGTGCCTCGGCGATCGGCCGCTTCGTCGTCGCCCACACCGGGTCCTTGGCCGCATTCCAGATCGTGGTCGCCTCGGCGTCGGTCAGCGAGCGCTCCGTGAGCCGCGCGTTGTCGGCGAGCCGCCGCAGGTCGTTGCCGGACTCGGCGAGCTGGCGGATCGCGTTGTCGGACACGCCGGTGTCGGCCAGCTTGCTCCAGCCGCCGCCGGTGGCCGCGTCGTAGGCGACGCGCTGGAGCCGTTCGGGGAGGATCTTCGGGATCAGGCGCAGCAGCTCGGCACGGCGCCCCGGGAACTTCGTGATGAGGTCGTGGAGCTTCTTGCCGATCTTCGCGGCGTCGCCGGCATACGGCACGACGCCGACCGCGGCCCAAGCGGCGTTCCCCCACTGTCCGCGGAGGATCGCGGCGACGAAGTCGCGGATGTCGCCGACGGCGAGCAGGCCCGTCAGCATCTGCCCGGTGAAGTACGCGACGCTGGCGCGGACCGGGTCGTCGTCGTCCGGGCACCCCCACCACGTCGAGTCGCCGCACGCGGCGCCCTGCACGACCTGGCCGAGGCCGGCATCGTAGGAGAGCGGATCGTCGTCGTCGCCGTCCTGGTTGCCGTCGCTATCGCTGTCCGGGTTCAGCGGGTCGGTGCCGGCCTCGAACTCGTTGTAGTCCGACAGCCCGTCGCCGTCGCTGTCGGCGACGCTCGGGTTGAGGCCGTTCTCGATCTCCTCGGCGTCGGTGACGCGGTCGCCGTCGCTGTCGGCCTCGTTCGGGTTCGTTCCGTACTGCACCTCGAGGTCGTCCGGGATGCCGTCCTCGTCGGAGTCGGCGCTGAACGGATTGCTGCCGTTCGCGCGCTCCTCCTCGTCGGACAGCCCGTCGCCGTCGCTGTCTTCCGGTGTGACGCTGCCGGCGACGATGGATCCGCAACCCTCGCCCTTCTCGCCCATGCCGATGCTCTCGACGATCGCGCCCATGCTGCACTTGATCCGCCCGCCGGCGTCGGTCGTCGCGACCGCGGCGATGATCACGGAGACGATCAGGAGGGCGCCGAGGAGCTCGGCGGCGGTCTGACCGGTCTGCGTGGCGAGGCGACGCACGTTTTCAAGCTCCCATCCGGCGGCCGGATTCCGCATGGGGCCCCGGCCCTCTCTTTGGTCCTGGGACCGGTCCTGGGACCTGGTGGGGAGCCGAATCGAGGCGTAGCCTCGGCATGGTGAAACGGCTCGCGCTCATCCTGCTCGTCCTCCTCGCCGGCTGCGGCGGGCAGGAACCGGCGGCCCCGATGAGCTCCGATGAGCGCGCGATCCGGGCGACGCTCACCAAGTACGTGGAGGCCGTGCGCGCCAACGACCCTGCCTCGGTCTGCCGGTTGACGGCGCGCGAGGTGCTGAGCGAGATCGCGGGCTACGGAACCACCTGCGAGTCGGTGATCGGCGCCGAGATCGCCAAGCGCGGGCCGAAGTTCACGCTCGATACCCGCGCCGTCGCCGTGCAGGGCGACTACGCGATGACTCGCGGTCAGGCGGTCGACGCCGACGGTCCCCGCAGCGGGGACCAGCCGCTGGTGCGCGAGAACGGCCGCTGGTTGCTGACCACCAAAGCACGCTGACGGGTAGAAGTCCGGAATGAGGATCTTCCCAGTGCTGCTCGTCTGCGCCCTGCTCGCCGGCTGCGGCGGCGACGACGAAGAGCCGACCGCCGCGCCGGCCAAGAGCGCGACCCCGGCGGCCCAGGACGAAGAGGCCGCGGTGCGCGAGGTGTTCGACTCCTACATGGCCGCGCTGAAGGAGAAGGACTTCGACACCGCGTGCAGCAAACTCTCGCCCGAGACGACGGAGAAGCTGCAGGAAAACGTCAAGAAGCTCGGGGTCTCCGATCCGCCCGAGTCGTGCCCGGGGAATCTCGAGCTGCTCCAGGAGACGGCGGAGAAGGACGAAGCGAGCAAGAAGGCGCTCGAAGAGCTCTACGCCTCCGCGGAGGTCGACAGCATCAAGGTCAGCGGCGAGGACTCGGCGACCATCGACTGGCACGCGAACGTCCAGGGAAACCGCACACCGGTCTCCCAGTCCGCGCGCAAGATCGACGGGGAGTGGGAGCTGGTCGATGTGACAAATTGAGCTCTCCATGGCGGAGAGCGAGCGGATCGCCGAGCTCGAGCGTGACCTGGCCGAGGCGATCGAGCGCCAGTCGGCCACCGGTCAGGTGCTCGAGGTGCTGGGGCGGTGCGCGTTCGAGCTCGACCCGGTGTTCGAGACCGTCGTCGCGCAGGCGGTCCGGCTGTGCCGCGCGGACGCCGGCCAGATCTATGTGAGTGACGCCGACGTGTACCGGCTCGCGGTCGCGCTGGGCGCGTCGCAGGCGTATCGCGACTATCTCGCGAGCGTGCCGATCGCCGTCGGGCCGGGGACGATCGTCGGGCGGGTGACGCAGGGCCGCCAGACGGTGCAGGTCCGCGACGCTTCGGCCGACCCCGAGTACACGATGCATCGCGCTCGCGAGCTCGGGGGCTTCCGCACGATCCTCGGTGTGCCGATGCTCGACGGCGAGCGCGTCCTTGGCGTGATCGTGCTGTGGCGGGCGGCCGTCGCGCCGTTCGACGAGCGGACGATCGAGCTGGCGACGACGTTCGCGGCCCAGGGCGCGATCGCGATCCAGAACGTGCAGACGGCGCGCGAACTGGAGGTCGCGAGCGGGCACAAGTCCGAGTTCCTGGCCAGCATGTCGCACGAGCTGCGGACGCCGCTGAACGCCGTGATCGGGTTCTCGGACGTGCTGCTCGAGGGCCTGTTCGGCGGGCTGAACGACCGCCAGGAGGAATACGTCCGCGACATCCGCGAGTCAGGCCGGCACCTGCTCGAGCTGATCAACGAGATCCTCGACCTGTCCAAGGTCGAGGCGGGGCGGATGGAGCTCGAGCCGGCCGAGCTGTCGCTGCCGGAGCTGATCGAGCAGTGCCTCGCACAGGTGCGCGAACGCGCGGCGGCGCAGCGGCTGGGCGTACGGTCCGAGCTCGACGCCGACGTCGGCACGGTGAGGGCCGACGAGACGAAGCTCAAGCAGGTCGTCCTGAACCTGCTCTCCAATGCGGTCAAGTTCACATCGGAGGGCGGCTCGGTCGACGTGCGCGCCTGGCTCGAGGGCGATCAGGTGGTCGTGACGGTGCGCGACACCGGCGTCGGGATCGCGGCCGAGGACCGGGGGCGGATCTTCGAGGCGTTCCAGCGCGGCGACCGGCGTGCGAGCGTCGAGGGCACCGGACTCGGGCTTACGCTCTCGCGCCGTTTCGTCGAGCTGCACGGCGGGCGGATCTGGGTCGAGAGCGAACTCGGCGCCGGGAGCACGTTCGGCTTTGCCATCCCGGTGGGTCTGTGAGCGCCGTCGTCCTGATCGTCGAGGACAACGCGCGCAACCTGAAGCTCGTGCGCGACGTGCTGGAACACGCGGGCTACACGGTGCTCGAGGCGGGCGACGGCGAGGCGGGCGTGGCGCTCGCCGCCGAACGTGTGCCGGACCTGATCCTGATGGACGTCAACCTGCCCGGCATCGACGGGGTGGAGGCGCTCGCGCGCCTGCGCGCGGAGCCGTCCACCGCGACGATCCCGGTCGCGGCCTTGACGGCGTACGCGATGAAGGAGGACCGCGCGCGGTTCGAGGCCGCGGGCTTCGACGGCTACCTCGAGAAGCCGGTCGACGTGCGAGCGCTGCCAAGCCAGGTCGAGGCGCTGCTGCGGTGATCCTGGTCGTCGACGACCTGCCGCAGAATGTCCGGCTGCTCCGCGCCGTGCTCGAGCCGCGCGGGTACGACGTGGCCGTCGCGACATCGGGCGAGGAGGCGCTGGAGCGGCTCGCGGGCGCCGACATCGACCTCGTGCTGCTCGACGTCGTGATGCCGGGGGTCGACGGTTATGAGGTGTGCCGGCGGCTGCGCGCGGACGAGGCGACCGCGTTCCTGCCCGTCGTGATGATCACCGCCAGCGGCGAGCAGGAGAAGCGGCGGGCGATCGAGGCCGGCGCCGACGACTTCGTCACGAAGCCGTTCGACCAGGCCGAACTGCTCGCGCGGGTGCGCTCGCTGCTGCGGGTCAAGCGCTACCACGACGAGATCGAGGCCTACAACCGCGGGCTGCGGTCGTTCCTGCCGCCGCAGGTCGCCGAGCTGGTCAAGGGCGACCCGTCGGTCCTGGAGAGCCACCGCCGCGAGATCGCCGTGCTCGCATGCTCGCTGCACGGGTTCGCGACGTTCGCCGAGAGCGCCGAGCCGGAGGACGTGATGACCGTGCTGGGTGCGTATCACGCGGCGTTGGGCGCGCTGGTCGACGAGGCGTCGGGGACCTTGGCGCGGCTTGCGGGCGACGAACTGCTGGTCGTGTTCAACGATCCGCTGCCGTGTTCCGAGCCGGCGTCGGTCGCGGTCCGACTCGCGCTGTCGATGCGCGACCGCGTGTGGGAGCTGGCCGAGGACTGGACGCGGCGCGGGTTCTCGCTGTCGCTGGCGTGCGGGGTCGCGGTCGGGCACGCGACGATCGGCCGGATCGGCTTCGACCGGCGCTGGGAGTACGCGCCCGTGGGGATGGCGCCGATGCTCGCCGAGCGGCTCTGCGAGGTCGCCTCAGGTGGGCAGATCCTGGTCTCGCAGCGGGTGGAAGCCATGGTGGCGTGCGTCTCTTCGGATGCCGGCTCGTTGTCGTTGCGCGGGTTCGCGAGGGGTGTTCACGCGTTCGATGTCGTCGGTGTTGAGGGGCCGGCGAACGGCAGCCAATAACGGGGAGGCGAGGTGGCGAGGCCAACCTCGCCTCCCTCACTGCTGCCGTGGCCAAAGCCCTAGCCGCCGCCTCCGCATCCGCCACCCCCGCAGCCACCGCCACCGCCGCCGTCTCCGCCCCCGCCTCCGTCGCCCCCGAAGAACCCGCCACCCCACCAGCCGTAGGAGCCGTCCGAGCTCGTCGCCCCGCGGCGGCGCGACTTGACCGCGCGCGACGTGTCGTTCGCGCCGCGCATCCGCTGCAGGTCGGCCGACGACCACCGGTAGCCGTCGTCGAGGCCGGCGTCGGTGTCGGCGGTGAACAGCGTCAGCGGCAGCTCGTGGTCGTCGACGATCCGGAGCGTGTGCTCGTTCAGCTGGTGCATCGGCACGTCCAGCGTCGTGTCCGGCAGGTGGTGCAGGTAGCGCCCGAACGCGCGCTGGCAGAAGTCCGTGTACTCGCGCGTCATCAGGATCATCTCGTGCCAGGCATCGTCGACGGCCTTGGACGGCATCCCGATCAGGTCGCCGTCGGCGTACAGGCAGGCGAGGTACCAGGCGCGCAGGCCCTCGAGCGCGATGTCGGCCTGGCGCGTGTCGCCGAGCTCCTCGCGCAGCTTGCGGTGCAGCGCGGGCGAGAACTCGTACGTCTCGATGAAGCGGCGCCGCCCGGTGCGGCGAATTCCGTTGAGCTTCGTCATGGGGCGGATGGTCGGGCCGCGCCGGCCCTCCAGCTAGCCACCCAAGGTGGCGGATTCCCCACCAGCCAGCGCGAGCCGCGCGGCGAGCGTCTCGAGCTCAGCCTGCAGCACGCCGAGCGACTCGCCGGCCGCGTCGGAGTCGGCCAGCACGCGCCCGCGCGCGGTTTCGAGCTCGACCACGATTCGCTCGACCTCGGCGTCGAACCCCGCCAGCGCGCTGCGCATCCGCCGGGCCACGGCGAGCTGCTGAGCCAGCGCCGCGACCAGCCGCGCCTTCCCCGGATCGTCGCCCGCCCGCACCTCCGCCAACCGCCGCTCGACGCGCTCCGGCGGCGAATCGGCGAGCGCCTCGCGCAGCAGGCGCGCTCGCTCCGCCGCGAGCTCCAGGGCGGCGAGCGTCGCGGACGCGCCTTCGGCCGCCGGTGAGCCCGGCGCGGCCGCGCGGATGCCGCGCTCACTCCGCCGGGCGGCCTGGAGCGGATCGAACCCCGCGCCCACCGCGGCCATCGCCGCCGCCCCCAACGCACGCCCGCTCTCGAAGCGCTCCGACGGCTCCTTCGCCAGCGCGCGGGCGAGCACGGCCTCGAAGCCGGGCACGGTCGGCGGCGGTGCGGACAGGTGCGCCCAGAGCTTCTGCTCCGCCGTCTCGAGCCCGAACACGACGCGCCCGGTCAAGGCGAAATGCAGCACGCAGCCGAGCGAGTACAGGTCGCTCGCCGGGCCCGCGGGCTCACCGCGGATCCGCTCCGGCGCGACGTAGTCGAGCGTCCCTACCAGATCGCCGGTGCGGGTCACCCCGGCGCTCGCGTCGAGCGCCTTGACCAGCCCGAAGTCGGTCAGGTACGCGTGATCGCCGCCGCCGACGAGCACGTTGCCGGGCTTGACGTCGCGGTGGACGAGCCGACGCGCGTGCGCGGCATCCAGCGCCGCGCCGACCTGCGCCACGATGTGCGCGGCCCGCGCCGGGTCGAGCGCGCCCAGCGAGCGGAGATCCGAACCTTCGACGAACCGCATCGCGAGATACAGCGTCCCCTCGTGCTCGCCGGCCCCGAACACCGGCAGCACGTTCGGGTGATCGATCGAGGCCGCCAGCCGCGACTCGGCGATGAACCGCTCGCGAAAGCCGGGCTCGGCCGCCCGCTCGGGCGCGACGAGCTTCAACGCCACCGTCCGGCCCAGCGCCTCCTCGACCGCCTCGTAGACGACGCCCATCCCGCCGCGGCCGACTTGCCGCACGATCCGGTATCCGGCGATCACCGCGGGCGGGCGGCCGAGTACGGGCCGACGCGCTCGGCCTCGCGCTCGAACGCCGCCTCCATGGCCGGCATCGAACGCGCGACCTCACGGTCGAGGAGCGGGTTGTCCAGCAGGCCGCGAACGACCATCAGGCCGCGCAGGAAGCGCGGGTGCACGATGCTGCGCGAGCGGCGCTCGATCGACTCCACCGTGCGCCGCACCGCCGGCTCCAGCGCCCACGTCCGGCCCAGCAGCGGCGGGATCCGGGCGTTGCTGCTCTGAAATACCGGCGAGCGCTGGCCGGCCGCGACCATCGGCGTGTTCAGGAA
Source organism: uncultured Solirubrobacteraceae bacterium (assembly GCA_963768375.1). Classification (GTDB taxonomy): domain Bacteria; phylum Actinomycetota; class Thermoleophilia; order Solirubrobacterales; family Solirubrobacteraceae; genus Solirubrobacter. The sequence continues at coordinate 1,198,869 of CAVYHO010000008.1, read as the reverse complement.
CAGGTAGTACGCGACCGCGACCGTGACGTCGTGCGGTGAGAGCTCGATCCGCAGCGAGCGGCCGAGCGCCTCGACCCCGGCCTTCGCCGCGCTGTACGCGCCGAGGCCGCCGGTCGGCAGCACTGCCGCCGCCGACGCGACGAGCAGCAGGTGGCCGCGACGCTCGAGAACGTGCGGAAGCGAGGCGCGCACCGTGCGCCAGACGCCGAGCAGGTTGATGTCGATCGTCTCCTCGACGGTCTCCGCGGCGACAAGTCGCAGCGGCCCTCCCGAGGCGATCCCGGCGTTGGCCACGGCGACGTCGAGGCCGCCGAGCCGGTCGGCGAGCGCATCGATCGCGGCGGTCAGCGCGACCGGGTCGCGCACGTCGGCGACGGCCGTCTCGGCGCCGCGAATCCCCGCTGCCACGCGCTCCAGGCCATCGCCGTCGATGTCGATCAGCCCCACCCGCATCCCGCGTCCGGTGAGCTGGCGCGCGAGCTCGGCGCCGATGCCGGACGCGCCGCCGGTGATCAGCGCGGTCCGGCCTTCGAGGGTCCAGGTCATCTGGTGGAACCCTAGTTCTTCAGCTACGGTTCGCCCATGAGCGGTCCTCCTGGAGACGAGCAGCAGGGTCAACCCTCGTGGCAGCAGCCTGAGTCGCAACCGCCTCAGTGGCAGCAGTCCGAACCGCAGCAACCCCAGTGGGGCCAGCCGCAGCAGCAGCAGCAGCAGCCGTGGCAGCCTCAGACCACGCCGGGCTCGGCGACGGCGTCTCTGATCCTCGGGATCTGTTCGCTGGTCGTGTGCGGGATCATCTGCGGCCCGCTGGCGCTCGTCTACGGCAACAAGGCGCGCAACGAGATCGACGCGTCGGGTGGCCGCCTGGGCGGGCGCGGCATGGCCACAGCCGGGATCGTGATGGGCTGGATCGGCATCGGCCTGAGCGTCCTCTGGATCATCATCTTCATCGCCTCGGCTTCGTCTGGCGCCTAAGCCGGCGGAACGATCGTGGCTCGCTCGGCGAGCGCGTAGGCCCAGCCCGCGCCGCCGAGCAGCGCTGCGGTCAGCGCAGCGCGCGCGGGCGTGCTCGTGAGCTCCTCGATGAACGGACGGCGCTTGATCAGCACCACGACGCCCGCGACGATCAGCGCCACCGCCACGAGCACCCAGAACGCGTTGTAGCTCAGGAACGCCGAGTCGCCGCGCGCGACATGCGTGAACGCCCGCGTGGCACCACACATCGGGCATGGAAGCCCGGTCACGGACCGGAACGGGCAGTCGGGAAGGAAGCCCGCGCCCTCGGCAGGGAGCACGGCACCGGCGGCGAACGGCAGGCAACCGACGCCGATCAGCAGCAGGCCCTCGCGTTCCATCAGCGCCCATCTTGACACCGGCGCACGATTCCTCGATAGCGTGGCTTTATGAGCTACCAGGAGCAGGGGCCACCGTACTACCAAGGCCCGCCCTCATCGAGCGGCGAGGCGACCGCGTCGCTGATCCTCGGGATCTGCGGGCTGTTGATCTGCTCACTGATCTGTTCGCCGCTGGCGATCATGTACGGGAATCGCGCGCGCCGGTCGATCGCGGCCTCCGGCGGTCGCCTCGGTGGAGACGGCCAGGCGACGGCCGGCATCGTCCTGGGCTGGATCGGGGTTGGTCTCCTGATCCTCGGGATCGTGGCCGCGATCGTCTTCATCCTGGCCGCGGCGGCGACCAGTTCGTGAGCTACCCGCAGTACCAATCGCAACCGACGAGCGGCGCCGCGATTACATCGCTGGTGCTGGGGATCTGCGGGCTCGTGGTGTGCCCGCTCGTGTGCTCGGTATTGGCGATCGTCTACGGCAAGCGGGCGCGGGAGGAGATCGCGGCCTCGAACGGCCGCGTGGGGGGCGAGTCGTACGCCAGCGCGGGGATCATCACGGGCTGGGTCGGGCTGGGCCTGTGCGCGCTCGCGATCGTGTTCTTCGTCTTCGCGCTGCTGCTGTTCGCCGCCGGAGCGAGTTCGACCTAGGCGGCCAGGTCCAGCCTGCCGCCTAGCGCCGCTGCCACCAGGGCCTCGAAGAGCCGATGGTGTGGGCCACTGCGATCCAGCGTCTCGGCGTGCCACTGCACGCCCAACACGAAGCGCTCTTCGTCCTCGATGCCCTCGACGGTGCCGTCCGGCGCCCAGGCCACCGCCCGCAGTCCGGCGCCGAGCCGGTCCACGGCCTGATGGTGGAACGAGTTCACCCACGCCGCGTCGGCGCCCAGGATCGCCGCGAGCCTCGAGTTCGGATCCACGCGGACCTGGTGCGTCTCCTCCCAGCCGGGCGCGGTCTGACGGTGGTCGATCGAGTGGTCGGTGATCGCCGGCAGGTGCTGGTGCAGCGTCCCGCCGCGGGCGACGTTGAGCGCCTGGGCACCGCGGCAGATCCCGAAGATCGGCAGCGCGGCGGCGTCCGCCACCCGTGCCACCTCCAACTCGAACAGGTCCAGCGCCGGCTCCACCGGGCCGAGGTCGGGTGACGGCGACGCGCCGTACGCGCTCGGATCGAGGTCCGGACCGCCCGACAGACATACCGCGGACAGCGGCGCCAGCAGCGACGGGACGGCATCGGCGGGCAGCGGCGGGAGCACCACCGGGATCGCGCCGGCACGCGCGAGCGCCCGCACGTACGGCATGCCGAGCGCCATCTCGTGCTGGGGCGGCTCGCCCTCCGGGAGGGGCTGCGTCCGCTCGGCGCGACGCACCTCCGACGTGGTGACCCCGACCAGCGGCTTGCTCATCGCGCGGGAGGCTACCCTCGCGGCCCGATCGATAGAATTCGTACCGCCGTTATCGGAATTGTCTTGAAGTGAGTCCCTTGATCGACATCTGCCCAGTCGAAGAGCTACCTCCCGGCGAGAAGCGTCTCGTCGAGTGGGAGGACCTCGAGATCGGCGTGATCAACTGCCGTGGCGAGATCTTCGCCATCGAGGACCGCTGCTCGCATGACGACGGCGAGCTCGTCGAGGGCGAGCTCGACGATGACGACTGCGTGATCGAATGTCCCCGGCACGGGTCGCGTTTCGACCTGCGGACCGGAAAGCCCATGAACCTGCCTGCGTACGTACCGATCGACACCTTCCCGGTGCTGGTCGAAAACGGCGTGATTCGAGTGGAGGTCGACTGACCTGATGGCTACTCCCGAGGTGATCGCTGAGCAGCAGGCGCTGGTCGGCATCAACGCCGACTACAAGGAGAAGTTCGGGTTCCACGACCCGGAGACCGGCTACGCGTTCAAGGCCCCCAAGGGCCTCTCGCGCGAGCTCGTCGAACAGATCTCCGAGTTCAAGAACGAGCCGCAGTGGATGCGCGACTTCCGCCTGAAGGCGCTCGACTACTTCCTCGCGCGGCCGCAGCCCACGTGGGGCTCGCCGATGCTGGCCGATGTCGACTACGACAACATCCACTACTTCGTCCGCGCGTCCGAGAAGTCCTCGCGCACGTGGGACGACGTCCCGGATGACATCAAGAAGACGTTCGACCGCCTGGGCATTCCGGAGGCCGAGCGCAAGTTCCTGTCCGGCGTCGGGGCCCAGTACGAGTCCGAGGTCGTCTACCACCAGGTGCGCGAGGACCTCGAGAAGCAGGGCATCGTGTTCATGGACATGGACTCGGGCCTGCGCGAGCACGAGGAGCTCGTCCGCGAATACTTCGCGTCGATCATCCCCGCCAACGACAACAAGCTCGCGGCGCTCAACTCCGCCGTGTGGTCGGGCGGCTCGTTCGTCTACGTGCCGCCGGGCGTGCACGTCGAGATGCCGCTGCAGGCCTACTTCCGGATCAACACCGAGAACATGGGCCAGTTCGAGCGGACGCTGATCATCGCCGACGAGGGCTCCTACGTGCACTACGTCGAGGGCTGCACGGCCCCGGTGTGGAGCTCGGACTCGCTGCATTCCGCAGTCGTAGAGCTCATAGCTAAACCGGGCGCGCGAATTCGTTATACGACGGTCCAGAACTGGTCGCAGAACGTCTACAACCTCGTCACCAAGCGCGCGATCGCGGAGACCGACGCGACGGTCGAGTGGGTCGACTGCAACCTCGGGTCCAAGCTCACGATGAAGTACCCGAGCGTCTACCTGATGGGCGAGCGCGCCCACGGCGAGGTGCTGTCGATCGCCTTCGCGGGCAACGGCCAGCATCAGGACGCCGGCGCCAAGATCGTCCATGCGGCGCCGAACACGACGTCGAACATCTTCGCCAAGTCGATCTCCAAGGACGGCGGCCGCAGTTCCTACCGCGGGCTGCTCGAGGTCGCCAAGGGCGCGCACGGCTCGCGCTCGAAGGTCGTCTGCGACGCGCTGTTGCTCGACGAGCACTCGCGCTCGGACACGTACCCGACGATCCGGATCGGCGAAGACGACGTGGACGTCGGGCACGAGGCGTCGGTCTCGAAGATCGGCGAGGAGCAGCTCTTCTATCTGATGGCTCGCGGGATTCCCGAGGACGAGGCCGGGAAGCTGATTGTCAACGGCTTCATCGAGCCGATCGTCAAGGAGCTCCCGATGGAGTACGCGGTGGAGATGAACCGCCTCATCGAGCTCCAGATGGAGGGCTCCATTGGCTGAGCTGGCTGCCGTCCGCGAACCCGAATGGCTCAAGGAGCGCCGCAGCGAGGCGGCGCGCCGGGCCGCCGAGCTCGACCTGCCGCGCTTCAAGGGCCAGGCGGGCTGGGAGTTCACGGACATTTCCAAGTTGGACCTGGCGGCGTTCGTCGCCGTCGCGCCCGGCGAGGGTGATGCGAGCGCTGTCGATCGCGTCGAGACGCTGCTCGAGGCACCCGAGGGGGCGCACCATCTCGGGCAGGTCGACGGCCGCGTGATCGATGGCGGCGACGCTCCTGACGATCTGCTGGTGCTGCCGCTGACGCTGGCGTGCGAGACGCACGCCGACCTCGTCGAGGAGCACTTCGGCAAGGTCGTGGACGCCGAGCAGGACGTCTTCACGGCTTTGAACGACGCGGGCTGGACCGGCGGCGCGTTCGTCTACGTGCCGCGCAACGTGCGCGTCGAGCAGCCGATCGTGCTGACCGCGATCTCCGACGCCGCCGGCACCGCGCTGCACCGGCGCGTGCTGATCGTGGTCGAGGAGGGCGCCGAGGCGGAGGTCTGGGAGCAGCACCTGTCCGGCTCCACCGACGCGGAGACGATGCTGACCTCGATCGTCGAGCTGCGCGTCGGCCAGAACGCCACGCTGCGCTTCGTCGGCGCCCAGGACCTCAACGAGAAGTCGTGGGTGTTCGGCTCCCAGCGCGCCGAGGTGGCGCGCGACGGGCAACTGGACTGGGTGACCGCGGGCTTCGGCTCCGGCAACGGCAAGGTGTTCACGGAGACGCTGCTGGCGGGCGAGGGCTCGCACGCCAAGGTCACCGGCGCCTACGCGCCGCACGCGCGCCAGCACGTTGACTTCCACACCCTGCAGGAGCACGGCGCGGCGAACACGACCTCGGACCTCGCGTTCCGCGGTGTGCTCGCCGACCGCTCGTCAGCGGTGTGGCGGGGCATGATCAAGGTCGACCCGGGCGCGCAGCAGACCGACGCCTTCCAGGAGTGCCGCAACCTGCTGCTGTCCAAGAAGGCGCACGCGGACGCGATCCCGGGCCTGGAGATCCTGGCCAACGACGTGCGCTGCACGCACGCGGCGGCGATCGCCCAGATCGATCCGGAGCAGGTCTTCTACCTGCGCTCGCGTGGGCTGGACGACTCGATCTCGAAGCGCCTGGTGATCGAAGGCTTCATGGCCGAGCTGGTCGCGCGCTTCGAGGAGGGCCCGATCCGCGAAGCGATGGCCGGCGCGCTCGAGCGCCGGCTCGCCGTTCTCCTGGACTAGCTCTTAGCGCCCTACGGGGGAACCCCCTGCCGTCCCCCCGCCACGGAAGAGCCGTGGCGAGATCCGCGTCCGGTGGGGTGTGAGATCACCCGCCGGGACACACGATGAGCGCGACGTCGCCGTCGAAGCGGCGCTCCCTACACCCACTCCGCCTCTGCCGCGCGGGGTGGCGGGCGTGCTGGCCTTGCAGCGCTCGGCCGGAAACGCGGCCGTGTCTCGGCTCCTGCAGCGCGAAGCGCAGCCCGACTCGGACTGGCAGGGCCCGCCGCCGCAGACGGCCGAGCCGGCCGGCTCGGACTGGCAAGGACCGCCGCCACTCGACGCGATGCGTCCGGTCGACCCTGCCGTGCTCACGCTGTGGGGCACGACCATCGTCGCGCCGATGGCGGAGGCCGCGGAGCACCTCCGTGCCATCCCGGCGTCCTCGATCGAGGTCGGGGCGGGCCAGGCCGCCCCGCTGATCCAGCGCGCGGCCGCCAACGCGGAGCTCGTCGCGGACAAGTTCGACCCGCTCCTGCGCTCGAGGATCCTGAACCAGGCCGCGCTGATGCGCAAGCTCAGCCACGGGGTGGGGCTGATCTTCGACTCCACGGGTTTCACGTACGTCGCCGTGGCGAAGGCCCTGCTGGTCCGGCTCCCGATCATCCGGAATCTCGAGCCCAAGCTCCGCCCAGCAGCTCCGGCCGAGCCCGGCGGCGCGCCGCCCGCGACGTCGAAGGCGATCATCCAGGCGCTCTACAAGGCGAATGTGGTCGACAAGCTCACGCCGCTGCCGGCGCGGTTCGTCAGGGCGACCGATGCCACGGTGGCCGCCGAGGCGCTGCCGGAGATGAGGGACGCCGTCGCGCATGTGTACGGGCTCCGGGAGTCCTACAAAGGACTGCGCGAGACCGACGTGCTCTACGACCAGGTCGCGATCCGGGCCACCGCCATCGACGACCTGGTCACCGTGGTCCAGTTCCTCGCCGACGGCACCCAGCCGCAGGCCAAGGAGCTCACGGAGGAGGCGACCAAGCTCACGGACCGGCTGGCGACGTTAATCGGGGGTCTGTGACCCGGTCGCACCCGCGATGCGAGCCGCGATCTCGCGCAGGCGCTCGATCAGCTCTGGCGGCTCGTGCACCTCGTACGGCGCGCTGATCATCGCGATCCGCACCGCCAGCCAGTCCAGATTGTCGTCGCTCGTGCGGACCTCGCTGCGGTGCTCGTCGAGCGGTGTGACGTCGCCGAGCCAGCGCCGGCCCTCGAGCTCGGACGCGGGCGCATGCACGGTCACGCGCGCCTCGTAGCGCGCCGTGTAGGACTGCAGGCTCTGGGCCATGTACTCCGCCGCGTCCTTGGCCGGGAGCGTGCGCTCCTTGAAGCGGACGCCGGTCGAGGCCGGCTTCGCGATCCGGTCGACCCGGAACGTACGCCAGTCCTCGCGCCCGCAGTCCCACGCGACGAGATACCAGCGGCGGCCGGCGTTGACGAGCGCGTGCGGCTCGGCCTCGCGGCGGCTGTCGGCGCGATCGCGCGCGGTGTAGGCGAACCGCACCCGTTCGTGATCGCGACAGGCGGCGGCGAGCAAGGTCAGGCACTGCGGGTCGACCGTCGGCCCGCCGTAGACGTTCAACGTCACGGTCGCGTTCTGGAGCGCCTGGACACGCCGGCGCAGGTGCGACGGCAGCACCTGCTCGAGCTTGACCAGTGCGCGCACCGCGGTCTCCTCGATCCCGGTCACCGACCCACCGGCGGCCGTGCGCAGGCCGACCGCGATCGCGATCGCCTCGTCGTCGTCGAGCAGCAGCGGCGGCATCGCGGTGCCGGCGCGCAGCTGGTAGCCGCCGGCTGGGCCGGTCATCGACTCGACCGGATAGCCGAGCGTTCGCAGCCGCTCGACGTCGCGCCGGATCGTGCGCGGCGAGACCTCCAGGCGATCGGCCAATTCGCTGCCCGGCCAGTCGCGGCGGCCTTGCAACAGCGACAGCAGCGTCAGCAGCCGGCTCGAGGTCGTCTCGCTCATCCGCGACGATGATCTTCGCAGTTGCGGACAGATTCTGGCCTGAATCTTCGAGAGTCGATCTCGAGGCCGCGCCGGGGACCGTCCTCGGCCTCCTCGGGCCCAACGGGGCGGGGAAGACGACCGCGGTCCGGGTGCTCACGACATTGCTGGGGTCGAGAACCTGGTGATGGTGGGGCGGCTCTACGGCGAGCGGCGCGCGGCGGCGAAGGTTCGCGCGCGCGAGTTGCTCGAGCGCTTCGATCTGGACGAGGCGGCAGACCGGGTCGCGAAGACGTACTCGGGCGGCATGCGGCGCCGGCTGGACCTCGCGGCGGCGCTCGTCGCGCGCCCACCGGTGCTGTTCCTCGACGAGCCGACCACGGGCCTGGACCCGCGCTCGCGGCTCGACCTGTGGGAGACGATCGAGGAGGCGGTCGCCGACGGCACCACCGTCCTCCTCACGACGGAGTACCTCGAGGAGGCCGACCGCCTCGCCGACCGGATCACGGTGATCGACCACGGCCGCGTGATCGCCGAGGGCACGGCCGACGAGCTGAAGGCGCGCGCGGGCGGCGTGCGCGTCGAGGCCACGCTGACGCACCCGGCGGCGGCGTTCGCGGCGATGGCCGCGCTCGAGGGCATGACCGACGAGCCGCCGCATGCGGACGGAATGCTCGTGACCGTGAGCGTGAGCGAGCACGGCGGCGCCGTGATGGAGGCCGCGCGGCGGCTGAGCCTGGCCGGCGTGGGCGTCGAGGACCTCGTGGCCCGGCGCGCGACGCTCGACGATGTGTTCCTCTCGCTCACCGGCCACGTCTCCGAAGAGCGCGTCGAGCGGGAGGTGGCGGCATGACCCGGCGACAACCGGACGCCCCGGCAACCCGGACATGCTGCTGGCGTTCACCGTCCAGCCGGGTTAGCTAGCCGCAGCTAGGGCCCAGCGTGGGTCATGTCCTCGTGCGGCTGTTCGCGTACGTCTTCGGCGGCGCGATCGCGACGCCAGCAGTTCGCGGAGGCCAACCCGGTGACCGTGGTGGTGGACGCGATGCGCGCGCTGTGGCTCGACGCGCCGGCCGGCAACAGCTATTGGCTGTCGGTCGTGTGGTGCTTCGTGCTGATCGCAGCGTTCGCGCCGCTCGCCGTCCGGCGGTACCGCCGGGCTAGCGGCGCGGCTTAGCCGTATACGGCTTGCCCGGGCGCACGAGCACGGTCTTCTTCTTGACGTTGTCGCGCACGGAGACGACGCCCTCGGTGACCCGGGTGAGCGTGCCGGAGCACGAGTCCTGGGTGAGCCAGCGGGTGCCACGGACCGTCGCCGCGCTGTAGTTGCCGACCGTCCGGAATTTGCCTGAGCCCTTGCCCCACAGCTTGCGGGACTTGGGTTTCTTCGCCGCCGCTCGCGCCCGCTTCGAACACGGCGCGAGCGGCTCGGTGAGCTTCAGCTCGGTGATGTCGCCGCGCTGGCTGATCCGGAAGATGCCCTCGGAGAACACCGCCTTCTGCGGCGGAGCGCCGGGCGCGCTGATCGACGTCAGCTCGACGGCGCCCTTCTTGGTGTTCACCGTCGAGCCCATCGGGATCGGCTGCCCGGCCGTGAGCGTGAAGCACTTCCCACCCTTCGGGCAGACCTCCACGGTGCCGCCGGCCGGCTCGACCACGACGGTCTGGTTGAACTGCGGCGTCGGCTCCGGAGTCGGCGTGACCGTGGGCGTCGGCGCGACCGTCGGCTGCGGCGGCGGCTGCTCGACCACGAAAGCCGTGCTCGCGGGCGTCGCGTCCGCGTTGCCGGCGGCATCGATCGCACGCACGCTCAACGTGTGCTCGCCCGGAGCGAGCCCGGCCGGAGGCGTGAACGGCGAGCTGCACGGCGTGAAGGCACCGCCGTCGATCGAGCACTCGAACGTCGAGCCCGGCTCGCTGGACGCGAAGGTCAACGGCGACGAACCGATCGTGGTCTCGGGCGCCGACGTGTCTCCGCCCAACTGGTAGGGGCTCGACGTGATCGAGGGCAGGTCGGACGTCGTTGCCGCGCGGATCGAATAAGAACCGGGCGCCGCCGGATTCGTGATGCTGGTGAACGTGACTCGTATCGCGTGGCCGGGGGCGATCGTGTTCGACGAGAAGAGCGAGCATTGGATGACCAGTCCGCTGGGGTTCCCGCAGCTTCCGACGTTGGCGTTCGCCGTCACGTCGTGGACCGTCCCGTTCGTGTAGCCGCCGAACGTCGCCCCCTCGGGGAACGTGATCTCGATCCGGCTGTTGGCAGCGCCCGAAAGGCCGCCCGAGCTCGAGGTGACGAAGCGCACGACGTACGGCGTGGTCGCCGACGCGGTCGTACTCCCGGGCTCGACCGTGACCGCGGTGAGCGACTGGCCGGCGACGACGCCGAATTGGGCGGAGTCGACGGTCTGCGTGTCTGAGGTTGTCGAGACCCTGGCGCGGTTGTCGGTGCCCTGGAAGGGCGGGTTGGTGATGCCGTTGAAGGTGATCGTGATGTTGTGGCCGGCACCGATCGTGTTCGCCGAGAACAGCGAACACTGGATCACGAGGCCGCTGGGGTTCCCGCAGCTGCCGACGTTGGTGGCGGTGGTGAGGTTGCGTACGGTGGCGCTGACGTAGCCGCCGAAGGTGGTGCCGGCGGGGAAGGTGACGTCGATGCGGCTGTTGGCGGCGCCGGACATGCCGCCGCCGGTCGCGGAGGTGGTGAAGCCGACGACGTACTGCGTGCGGGCGCCGGCGCCCCGCGACGGATTGGTGTTGTCGACGGTGACGGCGGTGATGGGGCTGGCGGCGAGGACGCCGAATTGCGCGGAGTCGACGGTCTGCGTGTCTGAGGTAGTCGAGACCCTGGCGCGGTTGTCGGTGCCCTGGAAGGGCGGGTTGGTGATGCCGTTGAAGGTGATCGCGACGTCGTGGCCGGCACCGATCGTGTTCGCCGAGAACAGCGAACACTGGATCACGAGACCGCTCTCGTTGGCGCAGCTGCCGACGTTGGTGGCGGTGGTGAGGTTGCGTACGGTGGCGCTGACGTAGCCGCCGAAGGTGGTGCCGGCGGGGAAGGTGACGTCGATGCGGCTGTTGGCGGCGCCGGACATGCCGCCGCCGGTCGCCGAGGTGGTGAAGCCGACGACGTACTGGGTGCGCGCGCCGGCGCCCCGCGACGGGTTCGTGTTGTTGACGGTGACCAGGGTGATCGGGCTCGCGGCGACAACCGTGAACTGCGCGGAGTCGACCGGCTGCGGATCTGACGTTGTCGAGACGGTCGCCCGCTTGTCGGCGGACGCCGTGGGCGGGTTGGTGATGCCGTTGAAGGTGATGGCGACGTTGTGGCCGGCGCCGATCGTGTTCGAGGAGAACAGCGAGCACTGGATCACGAGACCACTGTCGTTGCCGCAGCTGCCGACGTTGGTGGCGGTGGTGAGGTTGCGTACGGTGGCGCTGACGTAGCCGGCGAAGGTGGTGCCGGTGGGGAAGGTGACGTCGATGCGGCTGTTGGCGGCGCCGGACATGCCGCCGCCGGTCGCCGAGGTGGTGAAGCCGACGACGTACTGGGTGCGCGCGCCGGCGCCCCGTGACGGGTTCGTGTTGTCGACGGTGACGGCGGTGATCGGGTTCGCGGCGACGACCGTGTACTGGGTCGATGCCGGGTCCTGATCCGCGGTGGTCGTCACCGTGAGCGTCTGCTGGCCGGCGGTCCCCGGGTTCGTGATGCCGCTGAAGACGACGCTTACGGCCTGGCCGGCGCCGATGCTCCTGCCCGAGAACAGCGAGCACTGGATGGTGAGCGCGGTCGGGTTGGAGCAACTCCCGACGTTCTCCGCCGCGCCATTGCGGACGGTCCCGTTCGTGTACCCGCTGAACGCGGTACCCGCGGGGAACGTGACGTTGATAAGGCTGTTGGCGGCACTCGACAGGCCGCCGGTCGCCGAGGTCGTGAAGCCGACCGCATATTGCGTCCGCGCGCCGGCCCCCGCCGACGGGTTGGCGTTGGCAACGGTCAGGTTCGTCACCGGGCTGGCGAAGGCCGGGGAGGCGAAAGCGAGGAGCGCGACGATCGTCGCCACGGCGAGGCGCATCACGTGACCCTAACCGCGTGACCGGTGCGAGCACCTCGACTCTCGGGTGGGCTCGTCGGGCATGCTCCTTACGATGCACGCCCCTGAGCCGCCCGTCGCGATGCCGCCCGCCCGGACCGTCCAGGTCCCCGGGCGCGGCGAGTGCTTCGTCCGCGACAGCGGCGGCGACGGGCCGCCCGTGCTGCTGCTGCACGGCTGGACCGTGACGGCGGACCTCAACTGGTACGCGCAGTACGGCCCGCTGGCGGCCGCCGGTTTCCGCGTGCTCGCACTCGATCACCGCGGCCACGGCCGCGGCATCCGCGCGCTGGAGAACTTCGATCTCGAGGACTGCGCCGACGACGCCGCGGGCGTCTTGCGCGAGCTGGGAATCGGTCCTGTGGTGGTGGCCGGATACTCCATGGGTGGGCCGATCTCGCTGCTGACGGCGCGCCGGCACCCCGACGTCGTCCGGGCGCTCGTGCTGTGTGCGACGTCATCGCACTGGAGCGCTCCGCGGATGCGGCTGCTGTGGTGGTCGATGGCGCTGTGGCGACTATTGCTCGGCGTCGCGCCCTACAGCGTGTTCCGTGGCACCTTGCGCGCTGCCGGGATGCCGGACAGCGCGGAGACGACGTGGGCTGCGGGCGAGTTGGTGCGCGGCTCCGCGCGCGACATCGCCGAGGCCGGGCGCGAGTTGGGCCGGTTCGACGCACGCGGCTGGCTCGGCGAGCTGAGCGCGCCCGCCACCGTGGTCGTGACCACTCGAGACCGCGCCGTGCCACCGGGCTTCCAGCGCGATCTCGCGCGTCGCCTCGGCGCCGCGGTCGTCGAGTCCAAGGGCGACCACCTGGACACGAACCGGCCGGAGTTCACGCGTGCGCTGCTGGTCGCGCTTCAGGCCACCAGCATCCCGCCGTCGACCGGGAGGACGGCGCCGGTCACGTACGACGACGCGTCGCTGGCCAGGAAGACGAGCGCGGCGACGAGCTCCACCGGGTCGCCGGCGCGGCCGGCAGGGACCCGTCCGAACTGACTCTCCAGGTAGCCGTCCGGATACTGCTCGGTCATCTCGGTCGGGAAGAACCCGGGAGCGAGCGCGTTGACCCGGATGCCCTTGCGGCCCGTCCACTGCGCGGCGAGATCGCGTGTGAGCCCGTTGATCGCCGCCTTGCTGGAGCCGTAGGCCGCCTGCGGCAAGCCCGCCGTCGTCGACCCGAGCACGGAGCTGATGTTGACGATGCTCGATCCCGGCTCCATCACCCGCGCGCACGCCTGCGCCATCCAGTAGGAGCCGTTGAGGTTGATGTCGATCACCTGTCGGAACTGCTCCGGCGTCTCACGCGTGGCCGGCACCGCGGTGCCGATCCCGGCGTTGTTGACGAGGATGTCGACGCGGCCGAGTTCGCCGACGGTCTCCTCGACCACGCGCGCGCAGTCCTCGGGCTTTGCGACGTCGGCGGTGACGGCCACGCAGCGGCGGCCGAGCGCCTCGACCTCCGCGCGCGTCCCCTCGAGGCGGTCGGTGCGGCGGGCGCAGATCGCGACGTCCGCGCCCGCCTCGGCGAGCCCGGTGGCGAAGGCGGCGCCGAGCCCGGAGGAGGCGCCGGTGACGACGGCGACCTTGGCGTCGAGCCGGAAACGGTCGAGCACTGACATGGCCCGAACCCTAGACCTCGTCCACGAGCTCTTGGTGCAGGGCCACGTACCCGCGCAGGAACTCGTTGACGAGCAGCAGGTACTTGCGGCGGTGCGGGAACTCCTCCGCCGCCGCGGCGCTCGCCTCGATCCGGGCGAGGACGTCGGCGAGGTCGTCGCGCAGGGTCGCCATGCTCGCGCGTGTGACGTCCTCGCCGACGAGGTCGGCGATCAGCAGCCGTAGCAGCGGCTCGGACTTCAGCGGGGTCAGCGTCACCGGCGTCCGAGCCCACTCCTGCAGGGCCTCGAGCCCCTTGTCGGTGAGCGTGTAGACGGTCCGCGCTCGCGTCCGACCCGGCTCGCTGCGCGCCTCCAGATAGCCCAGGCGCGCGAGCCGCTTCGGCTCGACGTAGTACTGGCTCTCGCCGGCCCAGTCGAGGACGCGGGCCCGCTGCGCCATCCGCAGCAGATCGTGCGGCCCGGCGCCGCTGCGCCCCACCAGCCCCATCACCTCGTATGAGAAGAGGCTCAGCTCAGATCTTGACATAGCTATGGTCCATAGTTAGAATTGAATACTATGAATCATAGTTCTTTCACCATGAGCGAGAGCGCCCGCCACTGGGGCGCGCTGTGGGGCGATCGGCCCCACGCCTGGGCGCGCAACGAGGAGCAGCAGACGCCGGTCTACGAGCAGGCGCTCGAGAGCGTCGGCCTCGAGCGCGGGGACGCGGTGCTCGACGTCGGCTGCGGCACCGGCGTGTTCCTGCGCCTGTGCGCCGACCGCGGCGCGGACGTCACCGGGATCGACGCCTCGGAGCGGCTGCTCAAGATCGCCAGCGATCGCCTGCCCGAGGCCGACCTGCGGCTCGGCGACCTCCAGACGCTGCCGTTCGCCGACGACACGTTCGACCTCGTGACCGGCTTCACGTCGTTCTTCTTCGCCGAGGACATGGTCGCCGCGCTCCGCGAGGCCGGCCGCGTCGCGCGCCCCGGGGCGCCGATCGTGATCCAGCTGTTCGGCCGCCCGGAGCACTGCGACCTCGAGGCGATGAAGGCCGCGGTGGCTGCGTTCCGCGGCGAGGATCACCGGTCGTACTGGCGACCGGGCATCGGCGAGGAACTCGCGACGCAGGCCGGGCTGACGGTCGAGCACGCGTTCGACTGCACGTGGGCGTACGCGTACCCGGACAGCGACTCGCTGGTCGAGCACATGCTGTCGGCCGGCGGCGCCGGCTACATCGCCGGGCCCGCGCGCGAGGGCGAGATGCGTGAGGCGATCCGGGCCGCGCTCGCCCACTGCAGGCAGGCCGACAGCAGCTACCGCGTGACCAACGAGTGGCACGTGATCGTGGCTAGGTCGTAGCGCCGAGCACCAACGTCGGGCGCTCGATGATCGGCGTGCGGTCGGCCTTGTTGTCGTTCACCAGCTCGTGCAGCCGCTGGGCGATCCGCTCCCACGCGGCGCTGGTGCCGAGCGCGATCGTCGTCAGCCGCGGGTCCGCGAGTCGCGCCGCGGGGCTGTCGTCGGTGCCGATCAACGCCATCCCCTCCGGCAGCGCGGCACGGGCGCCGAGCGCGAGCTCGTCATTGAACGCGTAGACGGCGGTCGCGCCGGTGGCCAGGCCTTCGGCGAGGTCGACGGTCGGTGTCACCGTCACGCCGTGCCGCGCGGCCGCGTCGTATGCGCCGTCCAGCCGGACCCGCCCGAGCTCGACCAGCTCGGGATCGGTGGGCAGCAGGGCCAGCACCTGCCGGTGCCCGCGCTCAGCCAGGTGCTCGATCGCGACCGAGCCGACGAGCCGCTGCTCGAATGCGAACGTCATGACGTGCTTGAGCGGCCGGCGGGAGAGCGCGATCACCGCGCGCGTGCCGTGCGCACGCAGGGCCTCGATGCGGTCCGGCGGCAGGTCGGCAGCCGGACCGATCAGCCCGACCGGCATGATGCGGTCGCAGGCGCGCTGCAGCGCATCCGGGCCGGAGGCGTGCCGGAAGTGCACGAGCGGCGTGTAGCCCAGCCGCTCGAGCGCGGTGACGCACGCGGTCACGCGTTCCGCGACGGGTGGGCCGAGCGGCCACGCCGGGAGCGCGAGGAGCACGACCGACGTCCGTCCGGCGCGTAGTGCGGAAGCGACCGGGTTCGGGACGTAGCCGAGCTGTTTCGCGGCCTCGAGCACGCGCGCGCGGGTCTCGTCCGACACGCGCGCGTCGACGCCGTTCAGCACGTAGCTGACCGTTGCGCGCGACACGCCGGCCGCGGCGGCGACATCGGCACTGGTTACGTTGGGGCGCCCCACGAATTAATCATCCTATGTCCTCGCCACGAACGGACCGTCGATCGTTTGGACCTCGCACGGAGGCGGCACGTTCGCAACAGGTCTAGCGTGCGGCGCCGTGGACGCCCTGCTGAAGCTCTTCCCCGCCGGCAGTGCGCTCGACGCCGACGGGATGCTGCTGGTCGGTGGTTGCCGCGCCGACGACCTCGCCGCCGAGTTCGGGACGCCGGCCCTGGTCGTGTCCGAGCCGGCGCTGCGCGCCCGTGCCGCCGAGTACGTCACCGAGTGCCAAGCCCGCTGGCCGCGCTCGCGTGTCGTGTTCGCGTCCAAGGCGTTCCCGGCGACCGCCATCCAGCGCGTGATGGTGGAGGAGGGCCTGGGGCTCGATGTCGCCGGCGGCGGCGAGATCCTGACCGCGCTCAAGGCCGGCGTCGATCCGAAGCTGATCGTCCACCACGGCAACGCCAAGGGTGATGAGGAGATCGCGCTCGCGGTCGAGCACGGGGTCGGGCTCGTCGTGGTCGACAACGCCGACGACGTCGACCGCCTCGAGGCCACCGGCGCGACGCAGGACGTGCTCGTCCGCGTCATTCCGAACGTCACCGCCGACACCCACGCGCATGTCCTCACGGGCCACGCGGGCTCGAAGTTCGGATTGCTGGGAGAGGACGCGGCGCCGCTGATCGCCCGGATCGAGCGCAGCCCGCGGCTGAACATGCGCGGGCTGCATGTGCACGTCGGGTCGCAGATCCTCGCCGTCGAGCCGTTCGCGGAGTCGGTCGCGCCGCTGGCGGCGCTCGGTGAGTTCGAGGTCTACGACCTCGGCGGCGGACTCGGCGCCCGCTACACGTACGACGATCACCCGCCGTCGGTCGCCGAGTATCTCGACGCGCTGATCGGCGCTGCGCGCGCACACTTGCCGGCGGCCGCCGAGCTCATCATCGAACCCGGCCGGAGCATGGTGGCTTCGTCGGCGATGACGCTGTACCGGGTCGTCTCTCGCAAGCGCGACTTCGTCGCCGTCGACGGCGGCATGGGCGACAACCTCGAGGTGGCGCTGTTCAACCAGCGCTTCGAGGCGGCGATCGCGGACCGGCTCGGCGGTGGCGACGAGTTCATCGTCGTCGGGCGCCACTGCGAGAGCGGTGACGTGCTCGTGGACGGCGTGAACTTGAGCGACCCGAAGGTCGGCGACTTGCTCGCCGTTCCGGTCACGGGCGCCTACTGCCACACGATGGCCAACAACTACAACGGCAACCGCCGGATACCGGTGGTCTTCGCGGGCGAGGGAGATGCCCGCGTCGTGGTCCGACGCGAGACCTGGGACGACCTGCTCGCGCGCGACGTCGACTGACGAGAGGAGAGAGATGGCTGCAGTGCAACCGTCGCTGTGGGAGCAGATCCTACGGCGCAAGCCAGTGACCGCGATGACGGCGGAGACCGGCACCGATACGGGGGAGGGCGAGCTCAAACGCTCGATCGGGCTCTTCCAGCTGTCGATGTTCGGCATCGGCGCCACGATCGGCACGGGCATCTTCTTCGTGCTGGCCGAGGCCGTACCGGTCGCCGGGCCGGCAGTGGTCTGGTCGTTCGTGTTCGCAGGCGTCGTGGCGGGCCTGACCGCGATCTGTTACGCCGAGCTCGCGAGCGCCGTACCGGTCTCCGGCTCCTCGTACTCGTACGCCTACGCGACGCTCGGCGAGCTCGTGGCGATGGTCGTCGCCGCGTGCCTGCTGCTCGAGTACGGCGTGTCCGCGGCGGCCGTCGCCGTCGGCTGGTCGCAGTACCTGAACGAGCTGTTCGACAACCTGTTCGGCTTCACGATCCCGGACAGCCTGTCGCAGGCGCCCGAGCAGGGCGGGATCTTCAACCTGCCGGCGGTGCTGCTGGTCGGCATGTGCGCGCTGCTGCTGATCCGCGGTGCCAGCGAGTCGGCGAAGGTCAACGCGGTGATGGTGTCGATAAAGCTCGGCGTGCTGGTGCTGTTCATCGTCCTGGGCATCCAGGGCTGGAGCTCGGACAACCTGTCCGACTTCACGCCGTTCGGCCTCAACGGCATCACGTCGGCCGCGGGCATCATCTTCTTCTCCTTCATCGGTCTCGACGCGGTCTCGACCGCCGGCGAGGAGGTTAAGAACCCGCGGCGGACGATGCCGCTCGCGATCCTGATTGCGCTGGTCACGGTGACCACGCTGTACGTCCTGGTCGCGCTGGTCGCCGTCGCCGCTCAGCCGGTCGCGGGATTTGAAGGGCAGGAAGCCGGGCTGTCGGCGATCCTCGAGGACGTCACCGGCGCGACCTGGCCGGCGACCGTGCTGGCCGCCGGCGCCGTGATCTCGATCTTCAGCGTCACGCTGGTGGTGATCTACGGCCAGACGCGGATCCTGTTCGCGATGGGCCGTGACGGCATGATCCCGCCGCTGTTTCACCGCGTGAACCCGCGCACGCTGACGCCGGTGCCGGCGACGATCATCGTGGCCGTGGTCGTCTCGCTGCTGGCGGGCGTGCTGCCGATCAACTTCCTCGCGGAGATGACGAGCATCGGCACGCTGGTCGCGTTCATGGTCGTCTCGGTCGGCGTGATCATGCTGCGCCGGTCGGCACCGGACCTGCCGCGCGGGTTCAAGGTTCCGGGCTATCCGGTCACCCCGCTCCTGGCGATCGCGGGCTGCATCTGGATCGTGCTCGACCTGCGCTTCGTGACGATCGCGGTGTTTGTGGTCTGGACCGCGGTCGCGATCGTGTGGTACTTCGCGTACGGCATCCGGCACTCGACGCTGGGGAAGCAGGCATGACGCTCGTCGTCGGCTTCCCGCCTGACGGGCAGGGCCGGGCCGTGCTGCACCTGGCGGCGATGCTGGCGCGCTCGACCGGCGAGGACGTGCTGGTGACCACGGTCGTCCCGAGCCCATGGCATCCGGGCCCCGCGCGGGTTGACGCCGAGTACCAGGCCCAACTCGCGGAGTCCGCGCAGGCGGCGCTCGACGAGGCGCGCCGGCGGATGCCGGCGGACGTGGAGGCTCAGTACCAGGTCGTGCACGCCCGATCGGCGCCGGTCGGTCTGCTCGAGGTGGCCGAACAGCACGACGCGGCGGCGATCGTGCTCGGCTCCTCGCTGGCGGGGGCGATCGGGCACGTCTCGCTCGGGAGCATCAGCGACCGGCTGGTGCACAGCTCGCCGTTGCCGGTCGTGCTGGCGCCGCGCGGGTTCCGGTGCCGTGGCGAGTGTCCGGTGCGGCGCGTGACGGCGGCGTTCGGCGGCTCGGGCGAGGAGCTGGTGAAGATCGCCGCGCGCGAGGCAGGGCGGGTCGGCGCGACGCTGCGCGTGGCGTCGTTCGCGGTGCGGCCGCGCGCGCCGATCGTCGCCGGGGTCGGCCAGGAGGCCGATGACTCGATCGTCGCGCAGTGGTCCCAAGAGGTCCGTGCGGCGGTTCCCGAGGGCGTGGAGGCCGTGGTCGGCCACGGCGAGACCTGGGCCGAAGCGATCGACGACGTGGAGTGGTCCGACGGTGACGTGCTGGTGGTCGGCTCGAGCTCGATCGGCCCGATCGCGCGCGTGTTCCTCGGCTCGCGCGCTTCGAAGATCGTGCGCGTCTCGCCGGTTCCGGTGGTCGTCGTGCCGCGCGAGGCGCTCGCTTGATGCAAGCGCGGGAGCCGGCCTGGCCCGGCTCCCGCGCGCTGACCCCTCTCGCCCTCCACGCGCGCTTACGTGGCGCGCAGGTGATCGGTTCGAAGTTGACTGCGCGAGGTGATGCCGAGCTTGCGGTACACGGCACTCAGATGGCCTTCGATCGTCTTCTCGGTAAGGAACAGCCGCTCGGCGATCGCACGGTTGCCAAGGCCTTCGGCGGCGAGTTGGGCGATGCGACGCTGCGCCGGGGTGAGCGCCGCGCCGCCCGTCAGCTGCGCGCGGCGCGGCCGGGCACCGGTGGCGACGAGCGCGTCCCGCGCTCGGCCCGCGAGTGCGGTCGCGCCGCAGCGTTCCGCGAGGTCGAGCGCCTCTCGCAGCGACTCGCGCCCGCCGAGCGCGAGCAGCGCATGCGCGCGCTCGAGTGGCGCGGGTTCCAGCACCGTCACGGCGGCGCGCAGCGGCTCCGGATCGCCGGTGATCCGGCCCAGGGCGGTCAGCGCCATTCCCTCCTCACGCGCCGCGCCGAACCCACGCGCGAGATCGATCTGCTCGTCGCACGCGTCGAGCGCCTCCGACGTGCGGCCGGTCGCGGCCAGCGCGGCGGCGAGTGTCGAGCCATACGCGACGAAGCCCGGGTTGCGGATGCCCCAGGCGCGCTGGCGCCGAGCGCATTCGCGCGCGAGGTGCAGCGCGTCGTGGGCGCGGCCCTGCGCGAGCCGCAGCCGCGCGAGGCTGTCGATCAGGAACGTGAAGCCGAACTCCTCCGGCCAGCCGGCCTCGAGCCCGGTGAGCGCGGGCCAGCGTCCCGCCTCCTCCAGCTCGCCGCGCTCGACCAGCGCGTCGATCAGCGGTGCGATCACGAACGGCAGCGCGGTGCGGTAGCTCGCGAGCGGCAGCTGCAACTCCGCGACCCACGCGATCAGCTCGCGCAGGTCGGCCTCGGTCTCGGCGACGCGTCCGAGCCGCAGCCGCACCAGTGCGCGCAGCGCGACCGCGAGCCGGAGCGTGTCGAGCGTGCCCGCCGCCCGGGCCGACTCGGCGACGGCGCTCCAGCGCGCCTCGGCCTGGTCGTGCCGCCCGGCCGCCGTCAGCGCCATGAGCCCGGCGGCGAGGTCGCTGGGCTCGATGTCAGGGTCGGCGAGCGCGGCCTCGGCGTGCTGCGCGCCGTCCGCGTCCGGCGAGCGCGCGACCTCGATCCAGGCGGCGACCGCGGTCCCGGGCGCGCGGGCGGCGATCGCGTCGAGGCCGCCGAAGCGCCGCACGAGCGACAGGTCGAGCACCGCCACGGTCGCCAGCTCGGCCTCGGCACCGCCGGCCTCGAAGGCCGCGCACGCGTCGGCGAAGTACCCCTGGCTGAAAAGCGACCGGCCAAGCTCGAGCGCGATCTCCGTGCGCTCGTCGCCCTCGGCCAGCGCGAGCGCCTGGCGGAGCACCGGGAGCCCGTCCGGCCCGGCACACGCGACCCGCGCACGGGCGAGCTCGCGCAGCAGGCCGACGAGCTGGGCGCGCGGCATCTCCTCCTCGCTCGCGCGGTCCAGGAACGCGGCCGCGACGTCTGGCGCTCCCCGCGCCCAGGCCGCGCGGGCAGCGGCGCGCAGCGCCTCGACGGCCCACGTGCCGGCGCCCGGGCCGGCGGCCATCAGCTGCGCGGCGACGCGCTCCGGATCGTCGAGCAGCCGCGCCGCCGCCAGGTGGAGGCGGCGCTTCTCGTCCGCCGGGATCGCGGCGTACACCGCCTCGCGCACGAGCGGGTGGGCGAAGTCGTCGCCGCGCACGATGTCCGCGCGGGTCAGCGCCTCGAACGCCGTGACCGCCGACGCCACGTCGAGCCCGGCGACGCGCGCCGCGACCGTTCCGTTCGCCACCGACAGCGCCCGCGCCAGCGCCGTGCACGCCGGCGGCAGTGCCGCCAGCCGCAGGGCCACGGAGTCGACCACCGAGCGCGGCGTGCCGGCGAGCACCGCGTGGACATAGAACGGGTTGCCGCCGGTGGCCTCGAACACGGCGGCGTCCCCGCCCAGCTCCGCCACGGCGGCTTCCGACAACGGGCGCGGCTCGAGCACGGTCGTGGCCGAATGCAGCGCGATCCGGGCCAGCAGCTCGTCCTGCTCGCCGTCGCGGGCGGCGAGCACGATCGCCAGCGGCAAGTCGGCGACCCGGTTGACCATGTACGCCAGCCAGCGCAGCGACGCGCGGTCGACCCAGTGGGCGTCGTCGACGAGCAGCACCGCCGGGCAGAGGTCGGCGAGGACCCAGTACAGCTCGTGCAGGACGGCTTGGGTGGGCTCGCCGAGCACGGCGCCGAACAGCTGCTGGACGGCGCCGAAGGGAAACGATCGCTCGAGGTCGCTGCCGGTCGCGCCGTAGACGGGCACCGTGGCGATCGCGCGGGCCTCGGCCAGGAGCGCCGTCTTTCCGATCCCCGCCGGCCCGCGCACGAGCGCGCAGCCGCCGCGGTCCAGGACGCCCTGCAGCGTGGCGAGTTCGGCGTCGCGCTCGAGCAGAAAAGTCAGGGGAGTTCTCCAGGGGTCGCCGGGCGAGACTGGTGGCCGTGAGCACCTACTCCGTCGTCGTCGCCTTGCACATCATCGCGGCCTTCGCCGCGTACGGGTTGCCGCTCGCCTATCCGCTGATCCTGCCGTACCTGCGCCGCAACCACTCGGCCGCGCTGCCGGGTGTGCACGCGATCCAGTACCGGCTCAACCGCTACCTCACCGGTCCGTTCACCGTGCTGCTGCTCGGCTTCGGCATCTACCTGGCGAGCGACGGCGGCTACTGGGGGGAACCGTTCGTGGCGATCGGGGTCGGCGCGATCGCGATCATCGGGGTCGTCGGCGGCGGCGTGATTGTGCCGGCCACGAGGCGACTGGCGGGCCTGGAGCCGGCTTCGGACGAGTACGCGAGCGTGTTCCGGCGATACATGACGGCCGAGATCGCGCTCGGCGCGCTGGTGCTGATCGCGATCTTCGCGATGGCGGCCAAGCCCTTCTCATAAACGGATAGGGTCGGCACATGCCGACCAGCCTCGCCTCGCTGCTCACTGAAACCGCCCGCGCCCACGCCGACCGGCCGGCGCTCAAGCTCGATGACACCGTCGTCAACTACGCCGTGCTCAACGAGGGCGCGACCCGGATCGCCGGGCTGCTGAAGGAGAAGGGCCTCCAGGCGGGCGACCGCGTCGGGATCATGCTCCCGAACGTTCCGTATTTCGGGATCGTCTACTACGGCATCCTGCGCGCGGGCGGCGTCGTAGTGCCGATGAACGTGCTCCTGAAGGGCCGCGAGGTCGCCTTCTACCTGAAGGACTCGGGCGCGAAGGTGGTGTTCGCGTGGCATGACTTCGGCGAGGCGGCGACCACCGGCGCCGAGGAGGCCGGCACCGAGGCGATCCTGGTCAAGCCGGGCGAGTTCGACCAGTTGGTGATGAACGCGCCGCGGGCTGAGGAGGACGTCGAGCGGGCCGGCGGCGACACCGCCGTGATCCTCTACACGTCGGGCACGACGGGGACGCCGAAGGGCGCCGAGCTCTCGCACGACAACCTGCGCGAGAATTGTCAGGGGACCGCGAGCATGATCGTGATCGACGAACAGGACGTGATCCTCGGCGCGCTGCCGCTGTTCCACTCGTTCGGGCAGACGTGCGGGCTCAACGCCGCCGTCGCGAACGGCGCCTGCCTGACGTTGATCCCGCGGTTCGATCCGCGCAAGGCGCTCGAGATCATCGCCCGCGACAAGGTCACGATCCTCGAGGGCGTGCCGACGATGTACCACGCGATGCTCAACGCGCCCGGCCACGAGGACGCGGACACCGAGAGCCTGCGCCTGTGCGTCTCCGGCGGCTCGGCGATGCCGGTCGAGGTGATGAAGGCCTTCGAGAAGGCGTTCGACTGCATCATCCTCGAGGGCTACGGGCTGTCCGAGACGTCGCCGGTCGCATCCTTCAACCACCCGGACCGCGAGCGCAAGCCGGGCTCGATCGGGACGCCGATCAAGGGCGTCGAGATGAAGGTCGTCGACGACGACGACAACGAGATCGCGCAGGGCGAGGTCGGCGAGATCGTGATCCGTGGCCACAACGTGATGAAGGGCTACCTGGGCCGCGCGGACGCGACCGAGGAGGTCATGAAGGGCGGCTGGTTCCACTCCGGCGACATGGCCACGGTGGACGAGGACGGCTACTTCTTCATCGTCGATCGCAAGAAGGACATGATCATTCGCGGCGGCTACAACGTGTACCCGCGCGAGATCGAGGAGGTGCTGTACGAGCACCCGGCGGTCTCGGAGGCCGCCGTCGTCGGCATCCCGGACGACTCGATGGGCGAGGAGGTCGGCGCCGCTGTCGTGCTCAAGCAGGGCGAGGATGCGAGCGCTGACGACATCCGCGCGTTCGTGAAGGAGCGCGTCGCGAACTACAAGTACCCGCGCAAGATCTGGTTCCCGGACGAGCTCCCGAAGGGCCCGACCGGGAAGATCCTCAAGCGCGAGATCAAGCAGCCCGCTTCCGAGCGAGCGTAACTCCGTCGGAGAGGCCGAGCAGGACGGCATCGACGCGGTCGTCGGCCGCGATCCGCGCGTTGAGCTCGGCCATCGTCTTGGCGCGGTCGTCCTGTGGGTCGAGCACGCGGCCCTGCAGCAGCGTGTTGTCGAGCACGAGCACACCGCCGGGGCGCAGCCGCGGCACCAGAGCGTCGTAATAGGCCGGGTAGCCGGTCTTGTCGGCGTCGACGTAGGCGAGGTCGACGTGCGGCTCCTCCGGCAACTGCGCGAGGCCCTCGGCGGCGGGGCCGAGTTTGACCGTGACGCGGTCGTCGAGGCCCGCGCTCGCGATGTGCCGGCGCGAGATCTCTGCATACTCGTCGCTCACCTCCAGGCAGGTGAGGTGTCCGCCGTCGGCCAGGCCGCGGCCGATGCAGATCGCCCCGTAGCCGGTGAACGTGCCGACCTCGATCGCCACCTTCGCGTCGAGCATCAGCGCCAGGATCGTCAGCAGCCCGCCCTGGTCGGCGCGCGATTGCATCATCGCGTCGGGTAGCTCCGCGGTGTCGCGAGCGACCTGCGCGAGCACCTCGTCCTGGCCCGAGAAGCGGGTCAGGTAGTCGTACAGGCCGGGGTTGTCATACGCGCTCGCCATGCGCGCATGATCTCAGCCTCCCTCGAAACCGAACTCCCCGCCCGACTTGGCGGCCGGGGCCGAGCTTCCCGTGTTGCCGCCGCCGCCGACACTCGAGACCGTGGCCTTGACCGGTGCCGGCGTGGACGAGCCCTTCGGCGCCTTCGCCTCGAACCCGAATTCGCTCTTGCTGGCGCGCTTCTTCTTCGCGGGCTGCGGCGCCGGGTTGCGGGCGGTGCGCGGCTTCGAGGGCGTCGGCGTGGCGCTCCTAGTCGCGACGGTCGCCACCGGCGTGGGCGTCGGCGTCGCGCGTTTGATCGCCTTGCGCTTGGGCTTCGCGGTCTTCTCCGGGGGCTTTGGCTCTGGCTTCTCGTCGACCGCGGCGATCAGCGGCACAGCCGCCGGGATCGCGCCCGTCATCACGCATGTCGCGGCACCGACGCCGCTCAGGCACAGGCCGATCGCGGCCGCCGCCGGGCCGAACCGGCCGCCGCCGGTCGAGATCGCGTAGACCTCCGGTCGCGAGAGCAGCCGCGCCAGCCACGCGAACGGCCCGAACAGCGCCAGCCGGCGGGCGCGCGAGAAGCGCATCTCGCGGACGGTCGCGCGGCAGGCGGCGCAGTGGCGCAGGTGGGGGCGGATGGAGACGACCTGCGCGCTTGTCGCCTGGCCGGTCGCGAGCGCGCTCAGCACCTCGCCGTACGCCTCGCACGCCTCGCCGGATTCGATCTCGCCGAATACGTTCAGGAACCGCTTGCGGCCTTCGGTTATTGATCGGTTGACCTTTGTGTAGCTCCATCCGAAGCGCTTGCCGATCTCCTGGTAGGAGAGGCCCTCGGCCTTGAGCAGCAGCGCGCGCGCCTCGTCGGGCTTGAGCGCCTTCAGCGCCTCGACGGAGCGATCCACGCGCTCGCCGCCCGCGAGCACGTCCTCGACGTCCCGCAACTCCGTCGCAACGCTCTCGTCGAGGTCGACGTCGTCACGATCGACCGACTCCTGGCGGGCGCGCCGGATCGCCATCGCTTCGTGCTTGACGACGACTCGCAGCCATGCGCCTTCGGTGGCGCGATCGACGCTGTCGAGTCGCCGCAGGTAGATCTCCAGCCCGCGCTGATAGGCGTCCAGCGCGTCGTCGTGGCAGAGCGAGAACTGGTTCGCCACGCGCAGCAGCGCCGCGCCATGGCGTGCCACCATCGCCTCGACCCTGCGCGCGCCATCGGGCACTCCTTGCCCGCGCTGCTCGCCCAACGCTGCCACGACCGCTCCGTCCTTAACTCGCTCGCCCTCTTGGCGTATTGAGGCGGATCGGCGGAATTCTCGCCCTGACCGGAAGTGGGATTCCTTCGCAAAGAGCGACAATTTCCTGTCGTACCGCACCACTCGGCATGCCGGGCCTATAGTCGGCTTCATGACCCAGTCGGCCACGACACCCGAGATCAAGGACTCCCTGCTGGACACGGTCGGCGAGACGCCGTTGGTGCGTCTCAGCCGGATCGCTCACGGGTGTTCACCACAGGTGGTGGCGAAGGTCGAGTACTTCAATCCCGGTGGGTCGATCAAGGACCGGGTCGCGATCCGGATGGTCGAGGCCGCCGAACGCGACGGTCGCTTACGCGCCGGCGGCACGATCATCGAGCCGACCTCCGGTAACACCGGCACCGGGCTCGCGATCGCCGCGCGCCTGAAGGGCTACCGGGTGATCGCGGTGATGCCGGACAAGATGTCGCGCGAGAAGATCGACCTCCTGCGCGCGTACGGCGCCGAGGTCGTCGTGTGCCCGACCGACGTCGATCCGGACTCGCCCCAGTCCTACTACCGGGTCGCGGACCGGCTGACGCAGGAGATCCCGGGCGCGTTCCAGCCCAACCAGTACTCGAACCCGGCGAACCCGGAGGCGCACTACCTGAGCACCGGGCCGGAGCTCTGGCGCCAGTCCGGCGGGCAGATCACGCACTTCGTGTGCGGCGTCGGGACCGGCGGGACGATCACTGGCGTCGCGAGGTATCTGAAGGAGCGCAACCCGAACATCGAGGTGATCGGGGCCGATCCCGTCGGCTCGATCTACTCCAACGAGAACGTGCATCCGTACCTGGTCGAGGGCGTCGGCGAGGACTTCTGGCCCGCGACGTACGACCCGTCGGTCGTGGACCGCTACGTGACGGTCTCCGACCGCGACGCGTTCCTGACGACGCGCCGGCTCGCCGAGACCGAGGGCCTGCTGGTGGGGGGCTCGTGCGGGCTCGCGGCCCATGCGGCGCTGGAGGTCGCGAGCGAGTTGACGGACCCCGCCGCGATGGTGGCCGTGATCCTGCCCGACGGCGGCCGCGGCTACCTGTCGAAGATCTTCAACGACGAGTGGATGACCCAGTACGGGTTCCTGGAGCGCAGCGGCGAGTACAAGGTCGGCGACGTACTGCGGATGAAGACGCAGGCCGGGGAGATCCCGCCGTTCGTCGTCATCCAGACCCACCAGCACGTGCGTGACGCGATCACGCTGTTCCACGAGCACCGCGTGTCGCAGGTGCCGGTCGTGTCAGCCGACGATCCGTACACGGTCGTGGGCTCGGTCGGCGAGCGCGGGCTGCTCAAGCACGCGATGAGCGATCCGCAGATCATGGACGCGGAGATCGCGGCCGTGATGGAGGCGCCGTTCCGCGGCGTCTCGACCGTCGATCCGGTGCGCGAGGCGGTCGAGTTGCTGACCGGGGACACGCAGGCGCTGATCGTGTCCGAGCACGGCCGGCCGGTCGGGATCGTCACCCGCGCCGATCTGCTCGAGTCGCTCGTCTCATGAGGTTCGCGACGAAGGCAGTGCACGCCGGGTTGGAGCCCGACCCCGGGTTCGGCGACGTGATCCCCGCGATCCACCAGTCGACGACGTTTGCGCAGGCGGCGCCGGGCGAGTACATCGAGGACTTCGACTATTCGCGTTCGGCGAACCCGACGCGAGCGGCTCTGGAGCGGGCCCTAGGCGAACTCGACGGCGGTCTCGCAAGTGCGTTCTCGTCTGGCATGGCGGCCGAGCACGCGTTGATCACGACGGTCTGCAAGGCCGGTGACCACGTGGTTATCCCCGACGATCTGTACGGCGGCACCTACCGGCTGATCGACAAGGTGCTCAGTCGCTGGGGGCTCGAGTACACGATGGTCGATCAGACCGACCTCGACGCGGTCGAGGCCGCGGTGCGCGAGAACACGCGGCTCGTGTGGGTCGAGACGCCGACGAACCCGACCCTGAAGGTGATCGACGTGCCGGCGGTCGTGGCCCGCTCGCAGGGCGCGTTCGTCGCGGTCGACAACACGTTCGCGACGCCGGTCTACCAACGACCGCTGGAGCTCGGCGCGGACGCCGTGGTGTACTCGACGACCAAGTACATGGGTGGGCATTCGGACGCCGTCGGCGGCGCGGTTGTCGTGCGCGACGAGGCCTGGCACGACGGCGTGAAGTTCGTGCAGAACTCGGTCGGCGCCGTTCCGGGGCCGCTGGACTGCTTCCTCGTGCACCGAGGGCTGCGCACGCTGCACCTGCGGATGGCGTCGCACAGCGACAACGCCCGCGTGGTCGCGGCGTGGCTCGATGGCATCGAGGGCGTCTATGAAGTCCGCTGGCCGGGGTTCTCCGGGATGGTCTCGTTCCGGCACGCGTGGGCCACGAAGATCGCGTCCTCGACGCGCGTCTTTTCTCTGGCGGAGTCGCTCGGCGGCGTCGAGTCGCTGATCGAGGTGCCGCAGGCGATGACGCACATGTCGGTCGAGGGGTCGGCGGCGGCCGTGCCGGCCGACATGGTGCGGCTCTCATGCGGGATCGAGGCGCCCGAAGACCTCGTCGAGGACCTGGCCCAAGCGATCGGCGTGGAGTAGCTCAAGTCCCCTCCGGTTATGACCGATGGGGTGGTTGGTGGGATTCCTTACGTCCAAGCGACGCGATCGTCGCCATCCTAGGTGGATGCGACGGATCGCTTCAGCGGCCACGGTCGCCGGCATCGCCACGCTCTGCGGTGGCTATTTCGCGCTGGGCGCGGTCGGTGATGGCGTGCCGGCCAAGCAGGCGGCGACGTCTCCGCTGGTCGCTCCCAAGACCGACGAGGCCGTCTCGCTCCCGCCGCTCCCCCAGAACTCTCGTGCCCGCGCGGTCACTCCCGAAGTGGGTGCCGCCGGCGTCGACGACGCCGCCGCGGCCGATCCGGGCCTGACCGGGACCGATGCGAAGCCGACGCGGGAAGCCTCAGCCGCCGTGCAGGGGAAGAACCCGGCACGCGGTGGCTCGAACGCGGTCGACAAGGCGATCGCCTTGGGCGGTGGCGTCGCGCTTCCGCCCTTGGAGGCGCCCGAGGCGGTCAAGAAGATGATCGAGGCCGGCAACGGCATCGCGCGCACGCCCTACAAGTGGGGCGGCGGCCACGGTAAGTGGCAGGACACGGGCTACGACTGCTCCGGCTCCGTTTCGTTCGTGCTCGCCGCCGCGGGTCTGCTCTCGGGGCCGCTTGCCTCGGGTCCGCTGATGTCGTGGGGTGAGCCCGGCAAGGGCAAGTGGGTGACCATCTGGACCAACCAGGGCCACGTCTTCCTCGAGGTGGCGGGCGTCCGCTTCGACACCTCCGCTCAGCGCGTGACCGGCTCGCGCTGGATCAACGAGATGCGCTCCACGGACGGGTTCGTGGCGCGGCATCCCGCCGGCCTCTAGCGCAACCTAAAGGGGCCAGGCCCCTTTAACTTCGCGGGCTTGGGGTGCCGACCCCATGAGCCGCTTTTCAGGTGCCGTCGATCACCCGGAGTGCAAGCTCTTCACTCCCCTTGAGGACGCCCCTGATGCCCCGCTTCACGCTCGACCACACCCCCCTTCTCGACCCGCCCGCGCACGTGTTGGCCGAGGTGGACGCAGCGTGGGAGCGGGCACAGGATCTGTTCGCCGGCGAGCTCGAGCTGCACTTCGAAGTCGACGCCTTCACGCGCCGCGTGAGCGGCTCTCTGCAGGCCCCGGGCGGCGACACGTGCGAGCGTCTCTCGGCCACCGAGGCGCTGCTCCTGGCGTGCGGTGACGCGGCGCTCGTGGGCGACGCACACGCGCTCGCGGCATAGCTCACAAGGGCGATGGGCAAGATATGCCTGTATGCCATCGCTACCGAAGAAGCTGATCGACACCGCCGCCGACCTGGCGCGCAAGGCCGCCGACGTGGCCGGCCGGCTGCGCCGCGACGAGGACGACGCCACCGTCCCGCCGCCTGAAGGCAGCCCGTCACCCGACGCCGTCGGCGCGCCGAAACCCGGCGCTCCCGCCGCGCCGAAGTCCGCCACCGCCCGCAAGCCGAAGGCCAAGGGCAAGGCAAAGGCAAAGGCCAAGCCGTCTGGGCGTGGCGCGACCGCCAAGGCGGGCCCCGCTGTGAAGGCGCCGCCGGTGGCGGCGAGCAAGGAGCCCACCGAGACCGCCAACGCGGCCGTCGGCGGCGCCGAGACTCCGAGCGTGCCGACCGGCGACGCGAAGCCGAAGGCCAAGCCGGCGGGCAAGGCCAAGGCGAAGCCGAAGGCCAAGGCGAAGCCCGCGGCGACCAAGCCCGCTGGGAAGAAGCCGGCCGCGAGCAAGCCGGCCGCGAAGAAGCCGGCCGCCACGAAGCCCGCCGCGTCGAAGCCGGCGGCAACCAAGCCTGCGGCCTCGAAGCCGCCCGCGTCGAAGCCGGCCGCGGCCAAGCCCGCGGCGTCGAAGCCGGCCGCGCCGAAGCCGGCCGCGACAAAGCCGGCGGCGACCAAGCCCGCGGCGCCGAAGCCGGCCGCGACCAAGCCTGCGGCTCGAAACCGGCCGCGACCAAGCCTGCGGCGTCGAAGCCGGCCGCGCCGAAGCCGGCCGCGACCAAGCCTGCGGCCTCGAAGCCGGCCGCGTCGAAGCCCGCCACTCCCTCAGAGCCCGCTGCGGCGGGGGCTGCGAAGGAGCCCCCGCAGACCGCGAATGGCGCGGCGGCGACGCCGCGCGAGGGCTCGACTTCGACCGGCGAGGGCGCCGTGAACAAGCCCGCGGCGGTCACGCCGAAGACCCCCGCGAAGTCCTAGTAACCCGCAATCTCGTGTGCACGGCCCGGTTCGCCGGGCCGCGCGCGCCGGTGCATTAGGGTCCGGGCCATGCGTCCTATCCCCGCGTCCCGCTTGGGCGAAGCCCACGGCCTCTTCCGCGCGATCGAGAAGCGCGGGCGGCTGCGCACGGACGAGTTCGTCACCGAGTTCAGCCTTGAGGAGTTGTTTCCGCCCGGCCTCGAGAACGCGCTCGGCCGGCTCCGGCACTTCATCTCGTTCGGCCGCGCGGCCGGCTTGGTCAAGGAGGACCGCGGTGTGGTCGAGCTGACCGAGATCGGTCGCCGCTACGTCCGCGCGGGAGACGCGGACAAGCCGTTCGAGATGTCGCCGCAACAGGCTGAGTGGCTGCGCCGTCAGCTGCGCGAGCTGCACATGACCGACTCGATCTACCACGGGCTCGCGATCGGGCTCAGCCTGCTCGCGTCGTGCCCGCCCGGCCAGCGCGTCGCGACGATGGACTTCGGCCGCTCGATGGCCTACCTCGGCCGTGCGGGCTGGGACAACGAGAACACGCTCGAGATCCAGGGCGAGCGCCACCTCCTGCTGCTCCAGGACATGGAGATGATCGACGGCGACCACCGCGTGACGCCGACCGGCGAGCAGGTGCGCGGCGAATTGTCGCTGCCGATCCACATGTCGTTGATCGACATCGCCGGCCAGCAGAACCCGGGCGGCCCGGAGGCCGTGCGCGAGGCCGCCGAGCGCGAATTTGCTCAGCCCGTCGCCGCGCCGGCGCCCGGACCTGAGCCGGAGCCCGCGGCCCCGGCCGAGCCCGAAGAGGACGACGACAACGGCTACCAGGACGTCGGCCCCGGCGCCTGGGCGCCGGCCGGTGCGGACCCGTCGCAGCCGCCGGTCGTTCCGCGTAGCGGTGCCCCGGCCGAGTCGACCGGCCCGCCGGCGATGTCGTCCGGCGACCCGCTGATGCGCTTCGTCGAACAGGTCCCGGGGGACGCCGAGGCGTCCGTCGGCCCGCCCGCTCCCGCGCCGAGCGGCGACGCGCCGTCCGGGCCACCACCGGCTGGCGGCACCCCGGGTGGCGATGTGTCGGCAGGCGCGCCGAGCGGCGACGTCTCGGCGGGCGCCCCGGGTGGCGATGTGTCGGCGGGCGCCCCGTTTGGCGGTGCGCCGAGCGGCGACGCCGTAGCGGGCGCCCCGGTAGGAGGTGCGACCAGCGGCGACGCCGTGGCGGATGCCCCGCGTGGCGATGTTTCGGCGGGCGCGCCGGGTGGCGCGAGCGGCGACGTGTCGGCGGGCGCTCCGGGTGGCGCGAGCGGCGACGTGTCGGCGGGCGCTCCGGGTGGCGATGTGTCGGCGGGCGCTCCGGTCCTCGGTGCGCCGGGCGGCGACGTGACGGCGGGCGGTCCGGTTGGCGGCGCGCCGGGCGGCGATGTTTCGGCGGGCGCCTCGGGTGGCGATGTTTCGGCGGGCGCTCCGGTCGGCGGCGCGCCTAGCGGCGACGCTTCCGGGGGTGCCAGCGGTGGAGACGTGTCGGCGCGCGCGCCCGGCGGAGGCCCTCCGGGTGGCGGGTCCGCGGGCGCACCGGTCGGCGACGTCGCGGCTGGTGCCCCGAGCAACTACGCGCCGGGTGGCGCTGCGCCCCCCGGCGGGGCCGGACCGGCCGGGCCGCCTGACGTGGGCGCGCCATCGTTCGGTCCGCCTCCGAGCGCCGATCCGGCGGGACTCGCCGGCGTGGTCGGCGGCGCGCCGCCCGTAGGCGCTCCCGGCGTCGCCGGGGCGCCCGCGGCCTCCCCGTCCGCGCCCGCGTTCGTCGGGGCCGGCGCGATCCGCGCCGCCGCCGAGGGATCCGGTCTCCGGCTCTCCGACAGCGTCTATGCCAACGTCGCCGCGGGCCTGGCAGCCGGCAAGCACCTGCTGCTCACCGGCGCGCCCGGTTCGGGCAAGACGACGCTGGCGATGGCCGTTGCCCGCGCCGCCGCGCAGGCCGGCCGCGCGCTCGGGGCGACCGTGGTGACGGCCGCCCCGCCGCAAGACCTCGTGCTCGAAGCCGCCGGCCGCGGCCGCTGGGTGATCGCCGACGAGCTCGATCGCGCCGACCTCGACGAGGCCCTCGGCCCCCTCTCGAGTTTCCTGGCCGGCATTCCCATCGCCGTCGGCGGTGAGGAGGCGAAGCCCGCCGACGGCTGGCGGATCGTCGCCACCTGGGGCGGCGGGCCCCCGCGCGGCTCAGTGCTGCGGCGGTTCGCGGTCGTCGAGGTCACCAGCCCGCCCGCCGACCAGCTGCGCGCGGCGCTCCACGACGCGACCGGCGGTGACCCCAACGCGGCCCACGCGGCCGAACGGCTGCTGCCGCTCGCCGAGATCGCGCCGCTCGGCGCCGGCGTCTTTCTCGACGCGGCGCGCCACGCCGCGGCTCGCCGCGCGGTCACGCCAACCGACGACATGACCCTCGCCCGCGAGGCCTACGCGGCCTACGTGGCGCCGCTGCTCGGCGACCTCGACGAAGACGGCCAGCGACGCGTGCGCGAACTTCTGGGGTAGTGGATCCGGGAGCCCTCATGGCGCTTGCCCGCCACGGCGAGGCGATCGCCACGGCGCGCGCGTTCCAGGAACGCTCCGGCGCTCAGCGTGTCGTCCTGCTGCTCGACCGCGGCGACGGCGAGGCAACGATGATCGACTCCACCGACGACACCGAGATCACCGAGGACGACGCGATCGCGATCATCCCCGCCGCCCAGGTCGTACCCGTCCCCTCAAGACCGCTGCCCGACATCCGACCTACGCCCGCGACGGCGATCACGATCGACGTCGAGTCCGGCGAGTTGCACGCACCTCTGGGCACGGTCGAGCACCTCGCGGACAGTGTGCTCGCCCTCGCCCGCGCGTTCGGTGGCCTGACGGTGGCGACCGCCGAGTTCGCGACGAGCGACCCCGACCTGCCGATCACGCTCGCCGCCCGCGAGGGCGAGCCCGTGGTCCTCGGCGCCGGCGACGCCCAGTACGAGCTGTGATCCGGCCCGAACAGCCCGCTGACTACGACGCGATCCGCGCGCTGCACCACAACGCGTTCGCCCCCAGCGACCTCGAGGCGCAGATCGTCGACGCGCTGCGTGCCGATCACGACCACGTGCCCGAGCTGTGCCTGGTCGCCATCCAGAACGACGAGGTCGTGGGCCACGTGATGCTCAGCGAGGCCACCGTCGGCGACCAGAAGGCGCTCGGCCTGGGCCCGATCGCCGTCGACCCGGCGCACCAGCGCGATGGCATCGGCGGCGCGTTGATGCGCGAGACGATCGAGCGCGCGCAGACGACTGACTACACGCTGATCGCGCTCCTCGGCCACCCCGGCTACTACCCGCGGTTCGGGTTCGCGCCGGCCGCCGAGACCCTTGGCGTCACCACGACCTACGACGCGCCACCCGAGGCCTGGATGGCGCTCAAACTCCCGGCGTACGGGCCGCGGGTCAAAGGCACCTTCCGCTACGCCCGCGCCTTCCCCGCCGGGTGAGAAACCTCACCGAACGTCTCGGAACCCCCGCCGAAACGCCTGAATTTGAGCGGCGACCTATACCTTTGCGTAGTCCTGGGGGAGAAACGTCTGACTCGGGCGAATATGGGTAACAGACGAACAGAGATGCTTCACTCCCTCCACTACACCGCAGATCAGGCCAATGCGCTCCTCCCGGAGGTCCGCCTGACCGTCCGCCGCCTGCAGGACGCCAAGCGCGTGTTGCAGGAGGAGGGCTTCGATACCGGCTTCGCGACGCTGTCCGACGTCGTCGGCGGCGCGTACCCCGGACGCTCCCGCGCGCAGGCGGCCGTGGCCGCGACGCTGGGATTCGAGCATCTCGAGGAACTGGATCTCCTGGTCCGGGATCTCGAAGCCGGGCTGATCGACTTCCCCGCGCTCCGCGACGGGCGCGAGGTGTATCTGTGCTGGCAGGTGGACGAGCCCGAGGTCGGGCATTGGCACGCCGCCGAGACCGGCTACCCCAGCCGTCTCCCGCTGGACCCCTGGTAGCTCTTACGTAGTTCTCAGCTAATCCACACACGATTGCGTGTGTGCGCATCCTCGTGGTCGATGACGAGCCGTCGGTCCGGGACGCGCTCGACCGCGCGCTGCGGATGGACGGCTACAAGGTTCACCTGGCGGCCGACGGCCGCGAGGCGCTCGACGCGCTCGCCCAGCAGCCGCCGGACGCGATCGTGCTCGACGTGCTCATGCCCGAACCCGACGGGATCGAGGTCTGCCGCCGCCTGAGAGCAGCGGGAGACCGAACGCCGGTGCTGATGCTCACCGCCCGCGACGCCGTCCCCGACCGCGTCAGAGGCCTCGACGCCGGCGCCGACGATTACCTGGTCAAGCCGTTCGCGCTCGAGGAGCTCGGTGCGCGACTGCGCGCACTGCTCCGCCGGACCGGCGGCCCGACCGAGGAGAAGTTGCGCCACGCCGGCCTCGAGCTCGACCCCGCGGGCCACACGGTCTCCCGCGACGGCCGCCCGGTCGAGCTGACCCGCACCGAGTACCTGCTGCTCGAGCTGCTCCTGCGTCACCCGCGCCAGGTGCTCACGCGGTCGCAGATCTTCGAGCACGTCTGGGGGTACGACTTCGGCCCGACCTCGAACTCGCTCGAGGTGTACGTCGGCTACCTCCGGCGCAAGCTCGAAGCGGGTGGGGAGGCCCGGCTCCTCCACACGGTCCGCGGCGTCGGCTACGTCCTGCGCGAGCGGTGAGCTTCCGGAGACGACTCGCGCTCTCGACCGCGGCCGCCGTCGCGGTCGTCGCCGTGCTCGGCTCCGTGCTCGCCTACCTGCTCGTGCGCGCGACGCTGCGCGAGCAGGTCGACGGAGCCCTGCGCAACCAGGTCGAGATGATGGCCGTGCGGCAGTCCGTCCAGGCCGGCCCGCCCGGAGACCGCTTCCTGCTCACGAACACGCCCGTCTACACCGCGTTCGTCGGCCCGGCCACGATGCCGCTCCCGCGACCGCTGGACGGCGACGAGGAGGTCAGAGCTGTCGCCGAAGGCAGCCGCGAGCCGTTCTTCGCCGACCGGCGGATCGAAGGCACTCACGTTCGAGTGCACGCCTCGCGAGCCGGCCCCGACCTCGCCATCTTCGTCGCGCGGCCGCTGACCGAGATCGACCACACGCTCGCGACGCTCCGCTGGGCGCTAAGCGGAGTCGCCCTGGCGGGGATCGCGTTCTCGGTGCTGCTGAGCTGGCTCGCCACCCGCGCCGCCGTGCGCCCCGTCGCCGAGCTCACGACCGCCGCCGAGCACGTCGCCACCACCCGTGACCTGTCGCGAAGGATCGAGGCGACCGGCGACGACGAGGTCTCCCGGCTCGCGCGCGCCTTCAACACGATGCTCGAAGCGCTCGAGCGTTCGCAGACAGCGCAGCGCCGGCTCGTCGCCGACGCCTCGCACGAGCTGCGCACGCCGCTCACCTCGCTGCGCACGAACATGGAGGTGCTGGCGCGCGGCGATCAGCTCGGACCGGACGACCGCGAGCGATTGCGCAACGACGTGGTCGTTCAGCTCGAGGAGCTGACCGCGCTCGTGGGCGATCTCGTCGAGTTGGCCCGTGACGAGGAGCCCGCGGCGCCGCAGGCCGAGGACGTCTCGCTCGACGGGCTCGTCGCCGCGGCGGTCGAGCGCGCCCGCCGCCACGCGCCCGCCGTGACCTTCGCCACCGAACTCGAGCCGACGCTGATCGAGGGCGTGCCGTCACGGCTCGACCGGGCGGTTGCGAACCTGCTCGACAACGCCGCGAAGTGGAGCCCGCCCGGCACGACCGTCGACGTCCGGCTGCGCGACGGCGAGCTGACCGTACGCGACCACGGCCCCGGCATCGCGCCCGACGAACGCGCGCAGGTGTTCGACCGCTTCTTCCGCTCCGACGCCGCTCGCGGCCGTCCGGGCTCCGGGCTGGGGCTGGCGATCGTCCGCCAGGTCGCCGAGGGCCACGGGGGGACGGTGGCCGCCGAGGCCGCCGACGGCGGCGGTGCCCTGCTGCGCCTGCGCCTGCCGGTCCTCTCAGCAAATCCCTAGGTACGGCTGAAGGCGATCTCATTCGCGCCCGGCTCCATTGCGGGCATGAGAACTCGTCTCCTCGTCGCCGCCGTCGCGGCGACCGCCTCGCTGGCCGCCTGCGGCGGCGAGGAACCCAGCGCGAGCCCCGCAGCCAACCGCGAGGCCGCCAACCGCAAGGCGATGCTCGACCTCGCGCGCTGCATGCGTGAGAACGGCATCGACATGCCGGACCCGAAGTTCGAGGGAGGCCGCGTCACGCAGCGCATGGGCGGCCCCGGGAAGAAGATCGATCCGGACGTGATGCGCAAGGCCGAGAAGGCCTGCGCGAAGTACCGCGAAGCCATCAAGGCGCCGGAGATGTCCGACGCGGACAAGGAGAAGTTCCGCAAGGCGGCGATCGAGCACTCGCGCTGCATGCGCAAGCAGGGCATCGACATGCCCGACCCGATGTTCGACGAGGACGGCGGAGCCCAGATCCGGATCGACCGTGGCCGCGGGATCGATCCTGACGATCCGAAGTTCAAGAAGGCGCAGGAGGCCTGCCGCGACACGATGCCGATGCTTGGCGAGACCGACGAGGAGGAACGATGAAACGCCTGGCCGGCGGCGCGGTGGTCGCGGCCGGACTCGTCGCCGCGGGTGTGCTCGTCGTCGGCGGCGACGAGGCGCCGCGTGCGCAGGAGTCGACCACCCCGTCGCGCGCCACCGCGTCGATCGAGCGGCGCGACCTGGTCGACCGCGAGACCCTCGCAGGGACGCTCGAGTATGCCGACGCCGGCACGCTGACCGCCGGCGTCTCCGGGACGCTGACCGCCTTGCGGGAGCCGGGCACCGTCATCACCCGCGGCCACTCGCTGTACGAGGTCGATGGCAAGCCGGCCGCGTTCCTGCTCTATGGCGACCTGCCGGCCTGGCGCGACTTCGCGCCGGGGATGACCGACGGCGAGGACATCCGCCAGCTCGAGCGCAACCTGCGCGCGCTCGGCCATGCCCCCGGGACCGTCGACGACGACTGGGACTCCGACACCACCGCGGCGGTGAAGCGCTTTCAGAAGGCGCGCGAGCTCTACGAGGACGGCACTTTGAGCCGCGGCGAGATCCCGTTCCGTTCGGGCCCGATCCGGATCGGTGAGGCGAAGGCCTCGATCGGCGACCAGGCCTCGCCTGGCCGCCCGATCGCCGAGATCTCCTCGAACGAACGGCGTGTGACCGTGGCGCTCGACGCGCGTCGCCAGCAGCTCGCGCGCCCCGGCGACCGCGTCACCGTCGACCTGCCCTCCGGCCGCACGGTGGACGGGCGGATCGAGGATGTCGGCAAGGTCGCGACCAAGCAGGGCGACGAGGTCGTGGTCG
The DNA here is from genome assembly GCA_963768375.1 of uncultured Solirubrobacteraceae bacterium. Taxonomy (GTDB): domain Bacteria; phylum Actinomycetota; class Thermoleophilia; order Solirubrobacterales; family Solirubrobacteraceae; genus Solirubrobacter. The sequence continues at coordinate 1,160,933 of CAVYHO010000008.1, read as the reverse complement.
AGGTGACGATCGCGCTCTCCGGCCGCTCCGGCACCCTCGATCAGGCGCCGGTCGACGTCGGCTTCGCGGTCGAGCGGCGCAAGGGCGTGCTGGCCGTGCCGGTGAAGGCGCTGCTCGCGCGCCAGGGCGGCGGCTACGCGGTCGAGCTGACCGACGGGCGGCTGGTGAACGTCGAGCCGGGCCTGTACGCCGACGACATGGTCGAGGTCGAGGGCGACGGTCTGCGCGAGGGGCAGCAGGTGGTGACCGCGCTATGAGCGTGCTCCGGCTCGATGCGGTGACCAAGACCTATCCGGGCGGCGTCGACGCGCTGCGCGGCGTGTCGCTCAACGTCGACGCGGGCGAGGCGGTCGCGGTCGTCGGGCCCTCCGGCTCCGGCAAGTCGACGCTCCTGCACGTGATGGGGACGCTGGAGCGGCCGAGCGCGGGCACCGTCGAGGTCGACGGGGACGACACCGCGACGCTCGGCGAGCGCGCGCTGGCGGCGCTGCGCGCGCGGGCGATCGGGTTCGTGTTCCAGCAGTTCTTCCTGCTCGACGGGATGAGCGCGCTGGACAACGTCGCGACCGGGCTGCTGTACGCCGACGTGCCGCCGGGTGAGCGGCGGGCGCGAGCCCGCGAGGCGCTCGAGGCCGTGGGGCTGGAGCACCGGCTCGGGCACTCGCCGTCCAAGCTGTCCGGCGGCGAGCGCCAGCGGGTCGCGATCGCGCGGGCGCTGGTTGGCCGGCCGGCGATCGTGTTCGCCGACGAGCCGACCGGCAACCTCGACAGCCGCAGCGGCGCGGGCATCCTGGCGCTGCTGCAGGAGCTCCACGCGACCGGTTCGACGATCGTCACGATCACGCACGACCACGCAATCGCGGACGCGTTCCCGCGCCGGGTCGAGCTGCGCGACGGAGCACTGCTATGACCGCCGGCGACGTGCTCCGGACGGGCGCGCTCGGTCTGCGCACGCGGCGGGCGCGGGCCGCGCTGTCGGCGCTCGGGATCGCGATCGGCGTCGCGTCGATGGTGGCCGTGCTGGGCATCTCGGAGTCCTCGAAGGCGGACCTGCTAGCCGAGCTCGACAAGCTCGGCACGAACCTGCTGCGGGTCGCCCCGGGCCAGTCCTTCTTCGGCGAAGAGGCGGTACTGCCGGAGGCCGCGGCGGCGATGATCGCGCGCGTCGACGGCGTTGAATCGGTGGCCGCGAGCGCGACGGTGGCCGGCCAGACAGTCCGCCGGAACCCGTTCGTGGACGAAGCCGAGACCGGCGGGATCAGCGTCGTCGCCGCCGACCCCGCGGTCCGAGACGCGCTCGGCCTCACGCTGCGGCGCGGCGCGTTCCTCAATGCGGCGACGGGGCGCTATCCGACGGTCGTCCTCGGCGCCGAGGCGGCCAGCACGCTCGGGATCGACGATGCCGGCTCGCGCGTGTGGATCGGCGGGCGCTGGTTCACGGTGATCGGGATCCTCGACGCGGTCACGCTCGCTCCGGCGGTGGACAGCACGGCGCTGATCGGCTTCGGAGCCGCCGAGGACCTGTTCGGCGAGGAGGGCAATCCGACCAACGTGTTCGTGCGCGCCGATCCGGCACGGATTGACACGGTCCGCGATCTGCTCGGCGCGACGGCGAATCCGCAGCGGCCGGAGGAGGTCGAGGTCTCGCGCCCGTCGGATGCGATCGAGGCGCGCGCGGCGGCCAAGACCGCGTTCACGTCGCTGTTCCTCGGGCTGGGGGCGGTGGCGCTGCTCGTCGGCGGCGTCGGGATCGCGAACGTGATGGTGATCTCGGTGCTCGAGCGCCGCTCGGAGATCGGGCTGCGTCGCGCGCTCGGTGCGACCCGTCGCAACGTCGGCGTGCAATTCCTGGCCGAGTCGCTGCTGCTCGCGGGGGCGGGCGGCCTTGCCGGCACGCTGCTCGGTGCGCTCGTGACGTACGGCTACGCGAGCTCTGAGGGGTGGACCACCGCCGTGCCGGTGGTGGCGTTGGCGGGCGGCGTTGTGGTGGCGGTGTCTGTGGGTGGCGTGGCGGGGCTGTACCCGGCTCTGCGGGCGGCGCGGTTGTCACCGACCGAAGCGCTCCGCGCAACATAAAGGGCCAGACCCTTTATGTTCGCGCGGCCCCCTCCCGGTTCGGCTCGGCGTAGACGCCGCGCTCCTGCAACGCCCGGATCTGCGGCTCGAGCACCTGCTCGCGGTACTCCTCGTGCGTGTACGGCGCGCGGTCCAGGTACAGGTTCTTCGGGTAGATCGGCTGGTCGTAGATGAGCCGGTACTGCTCGGTCGTGAGGTCCTTCATCCAGTTCCCCCAGCGCGAGTTCGCGCGGAACTTCCGCAACGCCTCCACGTCGACCGTTCCCGCCACCCACGAAGAGGCCCCGCTGTAGGAGAGTGACCCGACCACACGCCCCTGGTGGTCGACGATCAGCGACCCGCCGCCGAACGTGTCGATCGGCGTCTCGGAGTCGACGGTGAGGTAGTACGTGCCGAGGTTCGGCGCGACCACGTACATGTTGTTGTCGAGCGCGCGCGCCCGGGTCTGCACCTCGAACGCATCCGACGCCCGGTGCGGGAACGAGGCCCGGTAGACGACTTCGGCCCCGTTCATCGCCAGCCCGCGCGCGTTCTCCGGATACGAGCCCTCGTTGGCCATCATGATCCCGAGCCGCCCGATCTCGGTGTCGACGACCGGATAGAACGCGTCCAGCGTCTCGCCGTAGAGCTCGATCCAGCGATCCCACACGTTGTGCGGCGTGACCGAGTGCTCGACGGGCAGCAGCGGCACGAGCTTGTGGTGGCGCAGGATCACCTCGCCGTCGGGCGAGATGATGAAGCCGACGTTGAAGAACTTGCCCGGGAACTCCGGGTGGCGGGCCTTCGCCTGCGCCATCACGTACACGTTCCACTTCCGAGCGAGGTCGCCGATCCGGTCCGTCTCCGGACCGGGGATGTCGATCGCGCACTCGCTCGCGTACAGCTCGTGGTCGAGGTCCATGACCTCGTCGGTGAACCCCTGCAGCGCGCCTTCGGGGACCGCCACCAACCGGACGGGCTGATCCAGCCCGCCGAGCCAGAACGCGGCCTTGAACAGGTGCTCGAGGTGGTCGAGGTTCTTGGCGATCTCCTCGCGGCGGCGGATGCCCCACATCGTGGGCACCAGGCCGATCGCCTGGTAGGGCTCGATCATGGGCGCGACACTACGCCAGATGCTGCCGCCCGGTCCACGTGAGCCGGCGGCGCTGCAGACCGTCGAGTGGATCGTCCGCCCGACCGCCCTGCTGCGCCGCGCCGCCGCTCGCTACGGCGAGCCGTTCACGCTTCGCACCGCGTGGTCCGATGCGCCGCTCGTCCTCACGAGCGACCCGGAGGAGATCAAGCGCGTGTACCGCGCGCCGCCGGACGTGCTCGAGGGCGGCGACAGCTCCGCGTTCCTGGAGCCGTTCGTGGGCCGCAACTCGATCCTGATCCTGAAGGGGGAGCAGCACCTCAACCAGCGCAGGCAGATGCTGCCGCCATTCCACGGTGAGGCGCTCAAACGGTGGGCGGCCACGATCAGCGAGATCGCCGCCGAGGAGTTGGACACCTGGGTGCCCGGGGAACCGCTCAAGGCACTCCCGCGGATGCAGGCGATCACGCTCGACGTGATCCAGCGCGTGATCTTCGGGAGCCGCGACCCCGCACTCAAGGACGCGCTGCGGGCCCCGCTCGACATGACCGGCTCGACGTGGCGGCTGATCTCGATGTCGCTCGTGAAGGCGGGCCCGTACATGACGTTCCTCCGCGCGGTCGAGCGTCTCGACACGCTGATCTACGACCGGATCGACAAAGCAGGCGATGGCGACGCGATCGTGGACATGCTGACCGGCACCCGAGAGGAGAAGCGAGACCAGCTCGTCACGCTGCTCGCGGCCGGCCACGAGACGACGGCGACCGCGCTCGCCTGGGCGTTGGAACGACTCGCGCGCCATCCCACCGAGCTGCACACCGACGAGCAGATCGACGCGTTCGTCAGAGAGGTCCTGCGCACACGGCCCGTGCTCTCCATCACCGCCCGCCGCGTGCTCCAGCCGTACACGCTCGGCGACTACACGCTTCCGCCGGGCGTCTACGTCGCACCCTGCATCTATCTGGCCCACCGCCGCACCAACGCGTTCATCCCGTTCGGCGGCGGCGTGCGGCGCTGCGTCGGGGCGTCTTTCGCCACGCTCGAGATGCGCGAGGTGCTGCGTGCCGTCGCCGCCCGGTTCACGCTTGTGCCCGAGCGGGAAGAAGGCGAGCGGATGCGCCGCCGCAGCGTCACGCTGGCGCCCGCGCGCGGCGCCTCGATCATCCCTTTGACCCGCTAGCGTGGACACCACCGATGCCCGGCATGTTCTGCCGTCATAACCGGCTCACGTCCAAGTGCCCGATCTGCTCGCGCGAGCTCCAGGAGGAGTTGCGCAGCAAGACGCCCGTGCGGCACGTCACGCCGCGCAAGCCCGGCGCGTCGTCGACGCCGCGCGCCCGCAGCAGCTCGGGCCGTTCCAGCGGGGTCGTCACGCGCAAGCTGGCGCGCGCCGCCGACGACGGCTACCGCAACCCGCTGGTGCCCGGTCTGCGCGCCACCGCAGACGCCGAACGGCTCGCGATCGCGCTCACCGATGCCGCCGCCCGGCTGGAGCCGCCCGGGCCGTACGCGGTGATCGTCGACGAGCCCGACCTCGAGCAGGCGACGTGGATGGCGTTCCTGTTCGCGCTCGCCCCGGAACTCCAGGACGTGCTGGCCGAAGCGAACCCGCCGTGGGCGGACGCCGACGTCTCGGCGCTCCCGGATGCGAAGGCCAAGACCGCCGCCGCCTACCGCGCATGGGTCGAGCGCGCCGGGTCGCAGGAGGCCGCGTTCACCGGCGAGGCATCGTGGTCGCCGGCGCGCCGCTTCGGCCGCGTGTTCGAGCGGCTCTCGCTGCCCGGCTTCAACCGCGCCGCCCGCTTCGGCGTGCTGACGGGGCTCGGCGCCGCCGGCCGCTATCCGCTCGAAGCGGACGCCGTCCACTTCGTCGAGGACGACAACACGACGCTGGCGGCCAAACGCGCGCTGGTCTCGGGTGACCGGATGCTGCTCGAGCGCCGCGCCCGCGATCTGGCCGAGGCCGCCGGGTTGCCGATCGCCGCGCTTGACCGCGGCCTCGCCGTCTGGGGCACGCCGGGGGAGCACGTCGACCTGACCGCGGAACCGGCCCCCAGCGTCGCCGCGGCGCTCGGCCTCCACTAGTGGCTGTTCTCGACCGGCTCACGCTGCCTCCGCCGGTCGCCCTCGACGAGCCGCCGAAGGCCAAGCCGTGGAAGCTGATGCTGCTCGGCTGCTTCGCGCTGGCCACGGTTTCGCTCGTGCTTCCGAGCGTCCCCACCTACGACCCCTGGGCGTGGCTGATCTGGGGCCGCGAGATCGCCCACTTCGACCTCGTGACCACGACCGGTCCCTCGTGGAAGCCACTGCCGGTGCTGTTCACGATCCCGTTCAGCTTCGCCGGCGACGACGGCGCGCCGCTGCTGTGGATCGTGGTCGCCCGGGCGGGCGGGATCCTCGCCTACGCGATGGCGTACCGGCTCGGCGCCCGGCTGGCCGGTCCGATCGCCGGCGTGATCGCGGCCTGCTCGCTGTTCCTCGCCGACGAGTTCATCCGCAACTTCGTGCGCGGCAACTCCGAGGGGATCCTGGTCGCGCTGTGCCTGTGGGCGATCGAGCGCCATCTGGACGGGCGCCGCCGCGACGCGTTCCTGCTCGGCCTCGGCGCCGCCCTGCTGCGGCCCGAGGTATGGCCGTTCATCGCGCTCTACGGGCTCTATCTGATCCTGATCGACCGGCGCGTGAAGACAGTCGTGCTGGTGCTCGGGAGCGGGTTCGCGCTGGTGGTCCTGTGGTTCGTGCCCGAGTACCTCGGCTCGGGCGACTTCCTGCGCGCCGCCAACCGCGCCCGCCAGCCGAACCCGGACAGCGCCGCGTTCGCCGCCTTCCCCTTCGTGGAAGTGTTCAACCGCTCCGCGTCGGTGCTGACCATCCCCGTGTACGTCGGCGGCGTGATCGCGGTGATCTTTGCCCTCAGAGATCGCAGCAAGAACATCGCGCTGGCGATGGCCGCCGTATCCACGGTGCTGATGATCTCGGTGGGCCTGATGACCCAGGCCGGCTTCGCGGGCAACCTGCGCTACATCGCGCTCCCGGCCGCCTTCGTCTGCGTCCTCGCCGGAGCCGGCTGGGTGTGGCTCGTCAAGGGGACGGCGCGAAAACTCGGGCCGGTCGCGGCCGGCGCGCTCGTGGCGGTGATCGCGGCGGCATGGGCGCCGTTCGTGATCTCCGACGTCAAGGAGCTCGACCACGCCGCCCACCGGGTCGCCGAGGAAGCCGACCTCTACGGCACGCTTCCCGCTGCGATCGAGAAAGGTGGCGGCGCGGACGCGCTGAAGAAGTGCGGCACCGTGTATAGCGGCAACTTTCAGACGCAGGCGGTGGCCTGGTACATGCACCTGCACGAGATGGACGTGGAGATCTTCGTGTTCCCGCCCGGCACCACGATCGCCGCCAGCTACTCCCACCTGTCCCGTGACCCGCGGTTCCCGGAATTCACGAAGACCCGGAAGTGGATCATCGGATCGTCCTGCCGTGGGTAACCTCTGAGAGCCATGGCCACCTACGCCTCGCGTCCGGCGTGGGGCCTGCGGGCCCGGTCACTGACGAGCGCATGGATCGCCGTACCGGCTGGGCTCGGAGCGCTCGTCGCGGTCTCACTGCTGCTGCGGACAACCGAGCTCGGGATCGGTTTCTGGATCGACGAAGGGCTCTCGGTCGGGATCGCGGACCGGCCGCTCGGTGACATCCCGCTGGCGCTGCGCGAGGACGGCTCCCCGCCGCTCTACTACATGCTGCTGCACTTCTGGCTTCCTCTGGCCGGCGAGTCGGAGGCGGGCGTCCGCGGCCTCAGCCTGCTGTTCGGGCTGATGGCGATTCCCGCGGCGTGGTGGGCGGCGCGGGCGATCTGGGACAGCATGAAGGCGGCCTGGTTCGCGGCGATCCTGGCGGCGTTCAACCCGTTCCTGGCGCAGTACTCGCAGGAAGCGCGGATGTACTCGCTGGTGGCGCTGCTGGCGATCCCGGCGACCGCCTGCTTCCTGCGCGCCTACGCGCTGGACGCGCCGAATCGGCGGCCGTGGATCGCGGGCTTCGCGGTCTCGACCGCGGTCGCGCTCTACACCCACAACTGGCCGATCTTCTTCACCGCTTCCGCGGCCGTAGCCTGGGTTGTGCTGTGGAAGCTGGCCCCGAAGTGGCGTCGCCGCGAACTGGTCCGCGACGGCCTGCTCGGCTTCGGCGGCGCGTTCGTCCTGTACCTGCCGTGGGTGCCGACGACGCTCTACCAGGCCGCTCACACGGGCGCGCCGTGGTCGGATCAGCCCGCGGTCGACTCGCTGTTCGGCGTACCCGGCGTCCTGCTCGGCCGGATGCCGCAGATCGTGCTCCTGATCTGCGCCGGCGCCGGGATCCTGGCGCTGTTGCAGCGGCGCGAGAACGGGCTGTCGGACAAGGGCCGGGTCGTGATCGCGCTGGTGATCCTTGCCATCGGGACGCCGGTGCTGGCCTGGACGCTCTCGCAGGTCTCACCCGCGTGGGCGAACCGGTACCTCGCGGTCGCGCTGGCGCCGTACCTGCTGCTCGCCGCGGGCGGGCTCGCGCACGCCCGCCGGCTCGGGATCGTCGGCCTCGTGCTGGTCGTGATCATGTGGGCGCAGGACGCCGCGCCGGTCGAGAAGAGCAACGTGCGTGCGATCTCGCACGCGATCGGGCCGAGCCTCGCGCCCGGCGACCTCGTGATCTCCACACAGCCCGAGACGATCCCGGTCCTGCACTACTACCTGCCGGACGGCCTGCGCTACGCGACGCTGACCGGCGAGGTGCAGGACTACGGCGTGTGGGACTGGCGCGATGGCGTCGAGCGCCTGGAGGCGACCAGCGCCGAGCGCAACCTCGAGCCGCTGATCGATTCGCTGCCGCCCGGAACCCGCGTCGTCCTGGTGCAGCCGATCACGGAGACGCTCAACCGCTGGCAGGCGCCGTGGACGTCGCTGGTCCGGATCCGCTCCGAGGAGTGGTCGCAGGCGCTCTCGAACGACCCGCGGCTGCAGGTAGCCGCGGTCCAGCCGGCCGACTTCACGCCGCCGCGGCCGAATCCGGTGCAGGCGACGGTGATGGTGAAGACGCGCTAGCGGGGAGGGTCAGCGCGAAGCAGGCGCCGTGCGCGGAGTCGATGAGCTTCAGCGTGCCGCTCATCCGCTCCGCAAGCTCGCGGCCGATGGCGAGGCCTAGGCCGAAGCCGCTCTCGGCGCTCGTCGCCTTGCCGCGGTGGAAGCGCTCGAAGATGTGCTCGCGCTCCTCGAGCGGGACGCCGGGACCGTGGTCGGACACGCGGACCACGACCTGGCCGCGGTCGTGCGTGGCGATGACCTCGATCGGCTGGCCGCGCGGGGCGTAGCGGAGCGCGTTGTCGATCAGGATCCGGACGACGCGCGCGCAGGCCGCCGGGTCGGCGCGCGCCCACGGCGGGCGCTCGGTGGGGACGATCACGTCGAGGTCGACGTCGCGGTCGGCCGCGCGCAGCCCGAACTCGGCGGCAACGGCGCGAACGATCTCGCCCATCTCGACCGGCTCGGAGCGCAGTTGCACGTCGGCATCGAGCCGCGAGAGGTCGAGCAGCTCGCTGGCCAGCACCGAGAGGCGGCGCAGCTCGCGGCGCGCGCTTTCGACCTGCTCCTGGGCGTCGGCGAGATCGGCGCCGTCGCGCAGGTCCTCGTCGAGCAGCTCCATCGTGCCCTGGAGCATCGTCAGCGGCGTGCGCAGCTCGTGCGAGGCGGTGGAGACGAACGCTCTTCGCGCCGCCTCCTGGCGGCGCAGCTCCTCCTGCATCCGGCCGAGCGCGCGGGCCAGGTCGCCGACCTCGTCGCGCCCGCGGTCGGTCGGCGCGGGGGCTCCCGGACCCTCGGCGGTGATCCGCAGCGCCGAGCGGCGCAGCCGGCCGAGCCGGCGCGTCAGCGTGCTCGAGAGCGCGAGCCCGAGCCCGATCGCCACCGCGAGGCCGACGGCGGCGGCGGTGAAGAGCGCGTTGCGGACGAGCTTCACCGCGGTCGTGACCTCGGTCAGGCTGCGCTCGGCGACCAGCACGCCGGCGACGTCGCCGTCCTGGTAGAGCGGCATCGCGAAGCGCAGTTCGTCGTCGACGAACTGCACCTCTGAGGATCCTTCCCGGACCGCCCGGTACGCGAGCGCCAGCGCGCCGGCCTGGTCGCCCTGGAAGTCGGTGTCGTACAGGAACGCGGGGGCCTCGCGGAGCCGGTTCGTGAACGTCAGGTCGGCGACGAGCACGCGCGCCCCGCCGGTGCGCTGCCGCAAGTCGAACGTGGGGCCCACCAGGTCGCTCGCCCGGTCCTCGCGCAGTCGGAGGTCCTCCTCGCCGTAGACGTCAGGCGTTTTCGCCTTGTTCTCGCCGGCCTTCACGAGCGCAGAGTTGAATTCCGGGCGCATGTCTTCGGCCGCATCCTGCAACGCCGACGCGCTCTCGCTTCGGAGCCGCTCCTGAAGTGGGCTGAGTGTGATCGCGGCGGCGACCGCCAGCGTGACGGCACTCGTGGCCACGAAGGCCAGCAGCAGCCGCCCTCGGAGCCCGCGCAGTGCCCGCCGGATCATGTCTCGCGGAAGCGGTAGCCCTGGCCCGGCACGGTGAGGATCAGGCTCGGTTCCTCAGGTTTGGACTCGAGCTTCTCGCGCAGGTGCCGGATGTGGACGTCGATCGCGCGCGGATCGCGGTACGCGGAGTCGCCCCAGATCGCCCGCAGCAGCTCCTGGCGATTGAACGCGTAGCCGGGGCGCGACATCAGGCAGCCGAGCAACTCGAACTCGCTGAACGTCAGCCGCACGGGATTCTCCTCGACCGTCACGCGCCGCAGGTCGCGGTCGAGCGTGATCGGGCCGACGCGCAGGCTGCCCTCGACCACGCGCCCCTGGGCGCGCCGCAGGACGGCGCGGATCCGGCTGCGCAGCTCCGCCAGGCCGAACGGCTTGGTGACGTAGTCGTCGGCGCCGGCCTCGAGGCCCTGGACGGCATCCGCCTCGCTGTCGAGCGCGGTCAGCATGATGATCGGGACCACGTCGCGACGCGACCGGAGCAACCGTGCGACGTCGTAGCCCGTAGGCCCGGCACCGAGCGCGACGTCGAGCAGAACGACGTCGAAGGAGCGCTCCGACGCGGCGTCGAGCGCGGTTTCGCCGTCCGGAACGGCCGTCACGCGATGGCCCTCGCGCTCGAACGAACGCGTGAGCATTTCCCGTAGCGGGCGGTCGTCGTCGACCAGGAGGATGTCCAGAGCGGTGGCTGACTGCACCGCCGGAGAGGTTAGACGGCGGGCTTAAGGCCTGTTAGCGGCCTTTAGCAAGAGGCGGGTTTCGTCGCCGATGTGGGCAAGGTGAGGGCCATGTCCACCGTTGACTACACGCCGGCCGACGCCCCACGTCGGTTCCGGCGCGAGAAGCCGGTCGCTGTCCTCGGCGGCGGCCCCGCCGGCCTCACGGCTGGATACCTCCTCGCCAAAGAGGGGCGTCCCGTCATCGTGTTCGAAGCGGAGGACCAGGTCGGGGGGATCGCGAAGACCGAGGTTCGCGACGGCTACCGGTTCGACCTGGGCGGCCACCGGTTCTTCACCAAGTCCAAGGAAGTGGACGACCTCTGGCACGAGGTGATGAAGGAAGAGTTCCTGCGCCGGCCGCGCATGTCGCGGATCTATTGGCGCGGCAAGTTCCTCGACTATCCGCTCAATGGGCAGGACGTCATCAAGAAGCTCGGCCCCGTCGAGCTCGCGCGCTGCCTGGCCTCCTATCTGTGGGCCGCGATCACGCCCAAGGGCCGCGAGGACAACCTCGAGCAGTGGGTCTCCAATCGCTTCGGCAAGCGGCTCTACCAGCACTTCTTCATGTCCTACACCGAGAAGGTGTGGGGCGTGCCCGCCTCCGAGGTCCGCGCCGAGTGGGCCGCCCAGCGGATCAAGGGCCTCTCGTTCTTCTCTGCCGCCAAGGCCGCGTTCTTCGGCAACAAGGGCAACAAGATCAAGTCGCTGATCAACGAGTTCCACTACCCGCGCTTCGGCCCGGGGCAGATGTGGGAGACGATGGCCGACGAGATCATCGCCAACGGCGGCGAGGTCCGGCTCAACACGCCGGTCACGTCGATCGAGGTCCGTGACGGCAAGGTCGTCGCGCTCGAGGCCGGCGGCGAGCGGATCGAGCCGTGTGAGGTCATCTCGTCGCTGCCGCTGCGCGCGACAGTCGGCATGTCCGGCGCCGCCGCGCCGGGCACCGTGCAGGCCGCCGCCCAGGGCCTGCGCTACCGCGACTTCCTGACGATCGCCCTGGTGATCGACGGCGACGACCTGTTCCCGGACAACTGGATCTACATCCATGAACCGGGTGTCGAGGTCGGCCGGATCCAGAACTTCCGCTCATGGAGCCCGTGGATGGTCCCCGACCAGTCCAAGGCCTCGATCGGCATGGAGTACTTCTGCTTCAAGGGCGACGAGCTGTGGGAGTCCTCCGACGAGGACCTCGTCGAGCTCGGCAAGCGCGAGATCGAGCAACTCGGGCTGGCGAAGGCCTCCAAGGTCGAGCGCGGGTTCGTCACGCGGGTGCCGAAGGCGTACCCGATGTACGACGCCGACTACAGCGAGCGCGTCGCCACGATCCGCGACTGGCTCGAGGGGATCGGCAACCTGCAGCAGGTCGGCCGCAACGGCCTGCACCGCTACAACAACTCCGACCACTCGATGCTGACCGCCATGCGGGCCGTCGAAAATGTCATCGCGGGAACCAAGCACGACCTGTGGGCGGTCAACGCGGAGTCGGCCTACCACGAGGAGCATCAGGAGCCGGAGCAGCCGTACCGCCGGGTTCCGTCGACCCAGTACGAGCGCGAGCCGCTGCACGCGCAGACCGAGGCGGCTGCCTAGAAGAATCCGCGAAGCGATTCTTCAAGCGAACCGAAGCAGCGGGCGAAGCCCGCTCGCGAGGCTCGCCCTAGACGCATGTCCGATTGGCCACCTCCCGGTGCGATGCCATTCTGCTCTCACGCTTCGGAGGGCGTTCGGACAGATTGCACCACCTCACGGAGGGGGTAGCGGACGGATTCGCCGGCCACGGCCGCGTCAGGATGACGCGGCCGTTGTTCGTTAAACGGGTAGTTCGTCGGTATGGGGGAAGCAGCCGAGAAGGCCAAGGCCGACGAGCAGGAATTCGAGAAGGCGAAGGAAGAGATCCGCGAGCTCGAGAAGGGCGATCCGCCCTCCAAGCTCGAGGACTGGCCGGACGGGAAGGCCAAGTACGAGACCTACGGCGGGCCGGACTCGGAGTCCGGCTACGACGAGGGCCCGACATCCAAGCTCGGGCCCGCCGACCTCGAATATCAGGAGGACGGCTCGATCGAGATCGAAGGGGAGAAGGTGGACGACCCCGACGACTACAAGGGCGAGCCGATCCCCGGCGGGCCCACAGACGACGAGTCCTGAAACGATGGCGGGCATGCCCGCCATCGCCGATCTCGCCCGCTCGGACGACGAGCGCCAGGAACACATCGTCGCCGTCCTCGTCGACGCGTTCGAAGACCTGATCGAGCGCGACCCGCGCGCGTTCCGAGGCAAGTTCCGCAAGATGGCCGCGGATCCGTTCGCCTTCTACCGCGGCAGCGCGCCGCTGTTCTACGCCGACGTCGACCGGCTCGACGACCCCTGGGTCGACGACGCGACCTCGCGCGTGTGGATCCAGGGCGACCTGCACGCCGAGAACTACGGCACGTACATGGACTCGGCGGGCGTGCTGGTGTTCGACGTCAACGACTTCGACGAGGCCTACCTCGGGCACTACACGTGGGATCTGCAGCGGATGGCGGCCTCGCTGGCGCTGCTCGGGTTTCGCAAGGCGCTGTCGGATGAGTCGATCGCGCGGCTGATCGAGGAGTACGCCCGCGCGTACGTGGAGACGGTGCGGCTGTTCGCGACGTCCGAGGTCGACCGCGAATTCCGGCTCACGCTGGAGAACACCGATGGCCCGCTCCAAGCCGTGCTGCAGGAGGCGCGCATGGCGACGCGGGTGCAACTGCTCGGCCGGGTCACGGCCTTCGATTCCGGCGATCGCCGGCTCGCCCCCGGGCCGGGTGTGCGTGAACTCGACGACGACGAGCGCTCGCGCGTGCTCGACGCGTACACGCGCTACCTGGACACGATCCCCGAGGCCAAGCGCCAGCACAGCATCTCCTACGACGTCAAGGACGTGACGGGGCGCTCGGGCTTCGGCATCGGGAGCGCCGGGCTGCGGGCCTACAACCTGCTGGTCGAAGGCCGGACGCAGGCGCTGGAGAACGATGTCGTGCTGGCCATGAAGCAGGCCCAGACGCCGGCCGTCTCCCGGGTCGTGCGCGACGAGCGGATTCGCGGGTACTTCGAGCACGAGGGGCACCGCACCGCCGTGTCGCAGGGCGCGCTGCAGGCGCACGCCGACCCGTGGGTGGGCTGGACCGAGCTCGACGGCGTCGGCCAGGTGATCAAGGAGCTGTCGCCCTACGAGGCGGACCTCGACTGGGACGTGGTGACCGAGCGCGACGAGATGCTGCCGCTCGTGCACGACCTCGGGCGGGCCACGGCGAAGGTGCACTGCGTGTCCGACGAGGGTTCCGAGCACCCGCTGGTGGACGTCAACGTCGAGGCCAAGATCTCAGACGTGATCGGCGGCCGCGAGGACGACTTCGTCCGCGACCTGGTGGCGTTCGGTGCCGACTACGGCGCGCTGACGCGCGAGGACCACCGGCGGTTCGTCGACGCGTTCCGCAACGGGATGATCCGCGGCGTCGAAGCGGATTAGCGGAACGAGCGCTCGACGCGGCCGGCGTTGCCGGCGGCGTCGACGGTGCGAATGGTGATGGCGACGCGGCGCGCCTGGCCGCGGAGCTTTACGACGGGGCGCGCGCCGGGCACGACGCGTGCGGTCACGGTCCGGAATCCGCGTGCGCGGATCGTCGCGCGGCACGTCTCGTCGGTGCGCAGCGCGACACTGAGGTAGCCACGCCGCTTGAGCGAGGCGAATCCTGTGACGCGGAACTCGATCGCGCACGGCCGCCGGTCCACCACCGCGGCCGCGGCCGGCGGATTCGGCGTCGGGGCCGGTGCCGCGACGGGAAGCGGCCCGGGAGTGGCGGTCGGCGTCGGCGTCGGGGTGGCGGTGACCGTCGGCGTCGCGGTGGGGGTCGGCGACGCAGTCGGGCTCGGCACGACGCTGGGCACGACGGTAGGCGACACGGTCGCGCTCGGCGTCGGCGTTGGGAACGGCGTCGTCGTCGCGGTCGGCGTCGGGCTCGGGGTTGGCGTTGGCGTCGGGCTCGGGGTTGGCGTCGGGCTCGGGGTCGGCGTTGGCGTCGGGCGTTGGGGTCGGCGTTGGCGTCGGGCGTCGGCGTTGGCGTCGGGCGTCGGCGTTGGCGTCGGGCGTCGGCGTCGGCGTCGGGCTCGGGGTCGGCGTTGGCGTCGGGCTTGGCGTAGGCGATGGGGTCGGCGTGGGTGTGGGGGTCGGGCTTGGCGTGGGTGTCGGGGTCGGCGTGGGGTCGCCGCACGGGGTCGGCGCACCGTCGACCATGCGCGAGACGGTGCCCGCCAGCGACACCACGAGGATCCGCGCGCAGGCGTCCTCGCCGAAGGAGCTCAGGTCGGGCACGTTGACGCCGACGGGTGCGTCGCCCGTCCCGCTCGGCAGCACGACGGATCGCAGGGCGTCGTTGCAGAAGTCGCCGTAGATGTATCTCCCCGCGAGCGTCGGCAGGCCCGGGTCGCGCACGACGTAGCCGCCCGTGATCGAGCAGAACCCCTGGCCGGTATGGGTCTTCTCAAGGACCGGGTCGTGCGTGTCGACGTCATTGCAGCCCGGGTCGGTCAGGAAGTCGTGCAGCCCCTCGCGACACGGCCAGCCGTAGTTCGCCCCCAACCCGACGTTGATCTCCTCGTACTGGTTCTGGCCGACGTCGGCGATCACGATCTGGCCGTCCGGCATGAACGAGAACCGCCACGGGTTGCGCAGGCCGACCGCGAGCATTTCCGGCATCCCACCGTCCAGGCTCAGCCGCAGCAGCTTGCCCAGCCGCGAGTTCGGGTTCTGCGAGTGTCCGAACTGGTTGTTCGAGCCGCCGCCGTCGCCGGTCGCCAGCCACAGCTTCCCGTCCGGCCCGATCTGCACCTGGCCGCCGTTGTGGTTGGAGGCCTGGCTGTGCTGGATCGAGAGCAACACGCGGCCGCTGAGCGGGTCCGCGAGCTCGGGGTTGGTCATCGAGCGGCGGTACTCGCGGATCTGGATCTCGCCGTTGGTCATGCTCGTCGCCGTGGCGGCGTTGACGGTCACGTACACGTAGAAGCGCCCGGTCGTCGCGTAGTCGGGCGCGAAGGCCACCGAGAGCAGCCCGCGCTCCTGCGACGTGGCGAGCGTGATCGGAGTGATGTCGAGGAACGGCGTCGTCTGCACGACGCCATCCACGATCACCCGCACGCGCCCCACGCGCTCGGTCACGAACACGCGCCGCGTGTCCCCGATCGGCGAGCCCGCCCAGGTCGGCGACGTGAAGTTGCCGAGCGTTACGAGCGAGGGCGCCGCCCCCGCCGGGGCGGCGAGAGCCAGAACCAGCAGTACCGTGAGCCAGGCGGCCCGCACCGCGTCATCCTCGCACCCTCGCTGCTCGAGTGAGCCGCCGCATGTTCCCGGCCGCGTCGACGGCCTCGATCCGCAGCGCGAGCTTGAGCGAGGAGTGCCGGCGCAGCGCGCTCCGCACCGCGCGGGCGCCGCGCCGGGTCAGCCGCACGGAGACCACCGTTCGGCGGCCCGCGACCAGCGACCGGGACGTGCGCCGGAACTGCGCCACGCCGCGGATCGAAGCCCGCACCGTCGCGCGACACGCTTCGTCGGACCGCAGCGCGATCGACAGCCGAGCGCGCCTGCGCACGCTGCGCAGCCCGGTCACGCGCGCCGACACGGCGCATGCCCGCGCGTCCGCGGGCGGCGCCCCCGAAGCCGGAGCGCCACACGGCGACGGCGCCCCATCCACGAGTCGCGACACTGGCCCGGACAGCGAGACGACCAGGATCCGGCCGCAGCCGTCCTCGCCGAACGAGCTCAGATCCGGCACGGCCAAACCAGTCGACGCGTCCCCACCCGGGTTCGCGAGATCGACCGATCGCAGCGCGTCCGCGCAGAAATCGCCGTACAGGTAGCGGCCGGCGAGCGTCGGCAGGCCTGGGTCGCGCACCACGTAGCCGCCGGTGATCGAGCAGTACCCGTCGCCGCTGTGGGACTTCGTCAGCACCGGCGCGGTCGCGGTCGCGCACGCGGGCTCCTGCGTGCGCCGCGTCGTCCCCTCCCAGCACGGCCAGCCGTAATTGGCCGCGACGCCGAAGTTGACCTCCTCCACGGCGCCCTGCCCGACGTCGGCGATCACGATCTGTCCGCCCCCGCGATCGAACGAGAAGCGCCAGGGATTGCGGAGCCCGCGCGCGACCTGCTCCGGCACCGGCGAGGCCGGGTCGAGCCGGATCAGCTTCCCGAGCATCGACGCAGGGTCCTGCGCGTGACCGAACTGGTCGTCCCCGCCGCCGCCGTCGCCGGTCGCGAGCCACAGCTTGCCGTCCGGCCCGAACTGGACCTGGCCGCCATTGTGGTTGCCCGCCTCCGCGTGCGGGATCGTCAGCAGCAGCCGCGATGTCGCCGGATCGGCGACATCCGGGTTCGCGGAGCGCACGTACTCGCGGATCTCGATCGCGCCAGCCGGCTTCGAGGTCAGATAGACGTAGAAGCGCCCGGAGGTCGCGTAGTCGGGCGCGAACGCCATCGACAGCAGCCCCCGCTCGCTGTGGTCGGACAGCGTGATCGCCGACACGTCAAGGAACGGCGCGGCCTGCAACACGCCGTCGCGCACGAGCCGCACCCGCCCGGTGCGCTCGACCACGAACACGCGGCTCGCGTCGCCCGGAGCGCCCGTCGCGTACGTCGGCTCCGAGAACTCACCGAGCGGGACGAGCTGTGGCGCCGCCGGCGCCGGCGCGGCCAGGATCAGTGATCCGCAACAGAGCCATCCTGCGGCTCGAGCGGCAGCCCTAGCGCCTCCCATTCGACCAGTCCTCCCGTCATGGTGTACGCGTCGTAGCCCGCGCGCCGGAACGCACTCGCAGCCATGGCGGAGCGTCCGCCGACCCGGCAGTAGAAGACCACCGGGGTGTCGCGATGGATGGTCTCCGCCTTCGCGGCGACCTCGCCCATCTCGAGGTGGCGCGCACCGGGAATCCGGCCCGCGGCCCACTCGTAGTCCTCGCGGATGTCGATCAGTTGGATCTCCCCCTGGCGCTGCAACTCGGCCACCCGCTGAGGCTCGACGTCCACCAGCCGGACGGTAGCGTTCTCACCGCATGGAGTGGGTCAATTGGTCCGGCTCGGTGCGCTGCACGCCGGCGCGGATCGCCACACCGCGCACACGCGCCGAGCTCGCGCAGGCGATCGTCGACGGACCGGGCCCGGTGCGGGTCCGGGGCGCCGGCCACTCGTTCAACGGCGGCACGATGACCGAGGGGACGCTGATCTCGCTCGACGCGCTCACCCGCGTGCTCGATGCCGACCCGGCCACCGGCCGCGTGCGGGTCGAGGGCGGCATCCGCCTGCACGCGCTCTCGCGCGAGCTGCACGCGCGCGGGCTGGCGATGGAGAACCTCGGCGACATCGACGCCCAGTCGGTCGCGGGCGCGATCTCCACCGGCACGCACGGCACGGGGCTGAAGTACCCGGTCATCTCCGGCCAGGTCGAGGCGGTCGAGCTGGTGCTGGCCGACGGGACCGAGAAGACCATCACCGACGGCGACGAGCTGCGCGCCGCGCGGGTCTCCGTGGGCGCGCTCGGCGTCGTCGCGGCGGTCACGCTGCGCTGTGTCCCGGCGTTCCGGATGCGCAACATCGACCGGCCGGAGCCGCTCGAGGTCGTCCTCGCCGAGCTCCAGCACCGAGCGGAGACGCTCGACCACTTCGAGTTCTGGACGTTCCCGCACGCGGACGTCGCGCTCACCCGCACGCACGAGACCACCGAGGATCCGCCGACCAAGCGCGGCCGGGTCAGCACCTACACGAGCGACATCCTGATGGACAACCACGCGTTCCGCGCGGTGAATGAGGTCGCGCGGCGGTTCCCGAGCACGATCCCGCGGCTGAACCGGTTCGCGTCCAAAGTGGCCTCGCAGCGCGAGCGCGTCGGCTGGTCGCACGCGATCTTCGCGTCACCGCGGCTCGTGCGCTTCGAGGAGATGGAGTACGCGGTTCCGCGCGAGCACGCGGTCGAGGCGCTGCGCGCGGCCAAGGCGGTGCTCGAGCGCCATGCGGTGTCGTTCCCGATCGAGCTGCGGTTCGTGGCCGCCGACGACACGTTCCTCTCGCCCGCTTCCGGCCGCGACGTGGCCTACGTCGCCGTGCACGTGTTCAAGGGGATGGCGTTCGAGGCACCGTTCCGCGAGGTCGAGGACGCGATGGGCGCGTTCGGCGGCCGCCCGGCCTGGGGCAAGCGCTCGTACCTGAGCGCGGCCGAGCTGGCGCCGCGCTATCCGCGCTGGGACGACTTCCAGGCGATCCGCGCCAGGCTGGACCCCGACGGCCGGTTCGCCAACGCGTGGGCGCGCCGCGTGCTGGGATGAGTGAATGCGAGTCTTCAACGTCAACGACGCCGAACTGACGTACGACGCCGACGATCCCGACGGCTACCGGGGCGGCTACAACCGCTTCAAGGAGGCGATTGGCGCCCGCACGATGACCGGGAAGCTGTTCGAACTCCCGGTCGGCCAGGCGCTCTGCCCGTACCACTGGGAGACCGACGAGGAGTGGCTGTTCGTGCTGAGCGGGCGGTTGAGCGTCCGCCACCCCGACGGCGAGACCGAAGTCGGCCCGGGTGACCTCACCGCGTTCCCGGCCGGGCCCGAGGGCGCGCACAAGACGACCGCGATCGGCGACCAGCCCGCTCGCTTCATCTTCCTCTCGACTCACAACCTCCCCGCCGTCGCCTACTACCCGGACTCCAACAAGGTCGGCGTCTGGACCGGCGATCGCGAGATGCACGTGATGGTCCGGCGCGGCGAGAACCTCGACTACTACGACGGAGAGACCTAGAGGAACGTCTTCCCTTCACCGCGGTAGGTGGGGACGGTGTCGACGATTTCGCCGCCACGGACCAGGTGGACGACATCGAAGCGCTCGCACAGCTCGCCGGCCTTGGCGTGGCGGAAGAACACGCGGTCGCCGACGCGCAGCGACGCGGCGCCGAGCAGCGGCGTCTGCACCTCCCCGGCGCCCTCCAGCGCATCCAGCTTCAGCCCCGGAGGGATCACCGGCCGCGGCAGCCGGTCACGGCCGGGCGCGCCGGACGCGATGTAGCCGCCGCCCAAGGCCGTCGCGATCTTCGGCGTCGGCTTGCGCACGACCGGGAGCGCGAAGAACGCCGCGGGCCGTGGCTTGAACGCGCGGTAGGCGTCGAACAGCGTCGGCCCGAACAGCCCGGAGCCGGCCGCCACCTCCGTCACCGCCGGCTCGGCCGCCGTGCGTTCGATCGAGCCGGTACCGCCGCCGTTGACGAACCGCAGCGGGGCGACGGAGCGCACCGCGTCCACGACCTCCGCGCGCCGGCGCGCGAGCTCGCGCGCCGACAGCGCCTGCACAACCGGCAACGCGAGCCGCATCAGCGGCCGTCCCGGAGGCCGGTCCCCGACGCCCGCGATCTGACCCTCGTACGCCATCAGCCCGTCGAGGACGAGCTCAGGTCGGCCGGCGACCTCGCGCGCGAACTCCGCAATTTGGGCGGGATCGTGCAGCGGCGAGCGCTTGGCTCCGATCGTCATAAAGCCGCCCGGGAGCCGCCAGCCCGCATCCACGTCGATGCAGACCTTCACGGGCCCGTCCGGGATCAGGTCCAGATGCTCGCGACAGTCGACCATCAGCGTGATGCGCTCGCGCGCCGGTCCGGAAGCCAGCTCTCGCAGCGCGGCGCGGTTCACCGTCGGGTATCCGACCACCAGATCGTCCCATCCGAGCGACGCCAGCCACAGCGCCTCGGGCAGCGTGAAGCACAGCGTTCCGCGGAAGCCGGCGTCCAACGCACGTTCTTGTAGAGCGCGCACACGCAGGGACTTCGAGGCCAGCCGCAGCGGGACACCGTTGGCGCGCCTCATTAGGTCAGCCGCGTTGCCATCGAACGCATCGAGGTCGATGACCGCAAACGGCGGCTCCAAGCCAAGAGTGGCGGATTCGAGCATTCTTTCGATCGATTGTCGGAGTAAGTTCACCCTTTTCGGGGAAGCTATCCGCTGCGCGATCGGCTAGAGTGCCGCGCGGAACACGGGACATAACGCCGAACCCCACGCAGCTCAGGCCTCGTGGGGACGGGGGAACCAAGGTTTGGGGCAGGAGGTCACTGCCCCGGGGGCGAATCGCCGCATTATGCGACGTAGCGCGAGCTTTCCGCGCGAGCCCGACAGCTAACCCCGTAGGCGGTTGGAAAGAGGAGATCGTCTTGTCACGCTGTCGCACGCTATGCGTGGGTCTGCTGTTAGCTGTATTCGCGTTACCGGTTTCGTCGGCGGATGCCCGACGCATAACGTTCGGTGAACGCGACCTGCGCCAGGGCATGCGGGGAACCGATGTCCGCGTCCTCCAGGGCTTCCTGACCAAGGTCGGGATCCGCACCACGGTCGACGGCCAGTACGGGCCGCGCACCACGAGCCGGGTGCGGCGCTGGGAGCGCAACAACACTTTGCCGGTCGACGGTCGCATGACGCGCGAGGACGCCGCGACGCTCCGCGGCCAGGCCGAGCAGAACGCGACAACACTGCAGGGAGCCGGGGGGACCCAGCCGGTCGCGGGGGAAAAGGCCGTGCTGGGGGCCGACGGGCTGGCGGTTGCGCCTGCGAGCGCGCCGCCTGAGGTGGCCGCGGTGATCGCGGCCGCGAACGAGATCGTGGGCAAGCCGTACAAGTACGGCGGCGGCCACGGGGATTGGGAAGACTCTGGTTACGACTGCTCGGGCTCCGAGTCCTACGCCCTCCACGGCGCCGGCCTGGTCAGCCGGCCTCTGAACTCCACCGAGTTCATGTCGTGGGGCGAACCGGGCGAAGGGCAGTGGATCACCAGCTATGCCAACAGCGGGCACTCATTCCTCGTGGTCGCCGGCCTGCGTTTCGACACCGGCTACAACAACCAGGGCAGCGGGCCGCGCTGGAGCGAGAAGATGCGCCCCGCGGACGGCTACACCGTCCGCCACCACGAAGGCTTGTAACTACTAGTAGTACTCGCGATCGCGAGCCACCGGGCGCTCTTCAACGACCGTCCGGTGGCGGCGGCGCCACTCGCCGAGGAAGAACAGCGAGATCAACAGGCCGATCACCCCGATCACCATCAGGATGATCCCGACGGTCGAGATCTCGATGCCGGAAACGTCAGCGTCGACAGCGAAGTAGAGGATCGCCCCGACGGCGATCAGAAAGAGTGCAGATCCGATTCCCATGTACGGATCGGATCCCCAACGGCACGGCACGCCAAACTAAGAGGCCTATGCCGACAACTGCCGTTGACACCTACGCGCTGACCCCCGACCAGGTCGACTTCCGCGACACGATCCGCCAGATCGTGCGCGAGCGCGTGGCCCCACGCGCGGCGGAGATCGACGCCAAGGCGGAGTACCCCTGGGACATCCGCAAGCTGTTCGCCGAGCAGGACCTGCTCGGGCTCCCGTTCGACGAGGAGCACGGCGGGACCGGCACGGGGACGCTGATGCTCAATGTCGCGGTCGAGGAGATCGCACGCGCGTGCGCGTCGAGCGCGCTGATCCTGATGATCCAGGAACTCGGGACGCTCCCGATCAAACTGTTCGGCACCGAGGAGCTCAAGCAGCGGTTCCTGCCCAAGTGCGCGTCGGGCGAGTGGTCGCCGGCGTTCGCGCTGTCGGAGCCGGAGGCCGGCTCCGACCCCGGCGGGATGATCACCCGCGCGGTCAAGGACGGCGACGAGTGGGTCGTCACCGGCACGAAGAACTGGATCACCAACCTCGGCGTCGCCGACTTCTACGTGGTCTTCGCCAAGACCGACCCGAGCGCGGCCCGTTCGCGCGGCATCAGCGCGTTCGTGGTCGAGGCCGACCGCCCCGGCTTCAGCGTCGGCAAGCTCGAGCACAAGCTCGGGATCAAGGGCTCGCCCACCGGCCAGCCGATCTTCGACGACGTCCGGATTCCCGCCGCGAACCTGATCGGCGAGGCGGGCAAGGGCATGAACGTGGCACTCGGCACGCTCGACCACTCACGGCTCGGCGTCGCGGCGCAGGCGGTCGGGATCGCCCAGGGCGCGACCGACCACGCCGCCGCCTACGCCAACGAGCGCAAGCAGTTCGGCCAGCCGATCTCCGAGTTCCAGGGCATCCAGTTCAAGCTCGCCGACATGGAGACCCGCACGGCCGCGGCGCGCGAGCTGCTGTACCGGGCGTGCGCGAAGATCGATCGTCACGAGCCGGACCGAGGCAAGTACTCGGCGATGGCGAAACTCTTCGCGTCCGACACGGCGATGGCGGTCACCGTCGAGGCCGTCCAGGTGCTGGGCGGCTACGGCTACGTCACCGAGTATCCGGTCGAGCGCTACATGCGCGACGCCAAGATCACGCAGATCTACGAGGGCACGAACGAGATCCAGCGTGTCGTGATCGCGCGATCCCTCAGGTAGCCTCGGATCATGCTCTCGCGCTGGCCCTCCTGGAGGCGGCTCACCCTCACGACGGTGCTCTGCCTCGCCGTGGCGCTCACCATCACCGCGCTGGTGCAGGGCCTCGCGCCCCGCGGCCCGCTGCGCACGCTCGAAGTGCTCGCGATCGTGCTGACCGGCGCGGCGACGGCCGGGATCTTCATCGGGCTGATCGTGGCCCGGATGGCGAACTACCAGGACCCCGAGAGCGAGGCCGAGTTCGAGAAGCTCGTCATCCGCTCCGAGCGGCTCGCGCGCGAGAACCTCGCCGCCGAGCCCGACGAGGGGGAGTTCCTGGAGCTCGACCCGTATGACCCGGTCGACTTCGAGGAGCTCGTACGCGACGCGCTCGACGACCTGCCGGACCTGTTGCACAAGGCGCTCGATCGCGTGCCGGTCGTGATCTCCGACAAGGGCCGCAAGGCCCGCGCCTACGGGCTCTACCAGGGCGACACGGTCGCCCGCGACAACTATCACGACCGCATCATCATCTTCCGCGACACGCTGCTGCGCGACTTCGGGCACGATCCCGATCTGCTGCGCGCGCAGGTGACGCGGACGGTGCGCCACGAGCTGGCGCATCATCTCGGAGCCGACGAGCTCGGCGTCCGGGAGCTCGGCTTGTGATGATCGTGATGACACCGGACGCGGGCGACGCCGAGGTCCGGGCCCGGCTGGAGACGACCGGGGTGCACGTGCTCGTCATGCCGGGCGAGCTGACGACCGCGATCGGGGCGATCGGCGATCCCGAGGGCGTCCGCGTGCTGGGGCTCGAAGGCATGCCCGGCGTCGATCGCGTGGTGCCGATCTCGCGTCCGTACCAGCCCAGCGAGCCGTGTTCGACATCAACGGCCGCCGCGTCGGCGGCAACGGGACGTTCTGCCTGATCGCCGGGCCGTGCACGGTCGAGACGCGCGAGCAGACGCTCGAGGTCGCGCGGATGGTGAAGGCGGCCGGCGCCTCGATGCTGCGCGGCGGCGCATACAAGCCGCGCACGTCGCCATTCGCGTTCAAAGGGCTGGGCGTCGCCGCACTCGAGATCCTGGCCGAGGCGCGCGAGGAGACCGGGCTGCTGATCGTCACGGAGTTCCTGGACACGAACCACGCAGGCGCGATCGCCGAGTTCGCCGACGTGGTCCAGATCGGCGCCCGCAACATGCAGAACTCTGCCGGTGATGGTCGATCCTTCGCACGCCTCCGGTGATCGCCGATAGGTCGAGCCGCTGGCCCGCGCGGCGGCTGCCGTCGGCGCCGACGGCATCATCGTCGAGGTCCACCAGGACCCCGCGAACGCGCTCTGTGACGGTCCGCAGGCGCTCTACGGGCGCGACTTCGCCGAGTTCGCGTCGCGCGTCGCCGCCCACGCGAGCCTCGACGGCCGCGTGATCGCCTGACCGCGGCCGGCCAGGTTCGCGTACACCAGCGCGCCGATCGTGATGAGCGCGCCGAGGAGCTCGAACACGTTCGGGTCATAGCCCTGGATCGCGATCGCGATCGCGAACGAGATGACCGGGACGAGGTTCAGGAACAGCGCGGCGTTGGCGGGCCCGATCCGGCGCACGCCCTCGTTCCACGCGAACACGGCGATCACCGCCCCGGCGGAGATGATGTAGAGCGTGTGCCACCACACGGCGCCGACGTCGGCCGGCGACGGCAGCTGCTCGAAGCCGACGCCGACCGCGACCGCGGTGGCGGCGAAGATCGTGAGCGTCCCGAACGTGGCGCTCAGCGTCGTGTAGCGCAGCGGCGAGAACTCCGCGAAGCGGCGCGCGCCGAGCGTGTAGGCGATCCACGACACGCAGCCGATCAGCACCAGCAGCTCGCCCACGAGGCCCTCGCCGCTCAGGAGCGTGGCGGGCTTGCCGCGCGAAATCACGAGCGTGACGCCGAACAGCGCGACCGCCATCGCGACGAACGTCGTCCGCGCGGGCAGCTGGCGCGCCGTGATCCATAGCGCGACGGCGGTGACCAGCGGCTGGAGGGCGATGATCAGCGCCGCGTTCTGCGGATGTGTGTGCTCGAGCCCGACGTAGCTGAACAGGTTGAAGCCGGCGAAGCCGAGCGAGCCGAGCACGAACAGCTCACGGCCGCGGCCCTCGGTGCGCAGCGCGCGACGCCCCTCGAACGCCCACAGCAGGAGCAGGAACACGACCGCGGCGACGCCGTAGCGGATCGCGGTCAGCGGGAACGGGTCCACATGCTCGATCGCCACCGCGGCGATCGGGAACATCGCGCCCCACGCGACCGCGGCGGTCAGCGAGGGGAGGAAGGCAATCGAAGTTCGACGTCTCTCGAACATACCTGCGGAAGGCTAGCACGCTTGGTACGATGAACATCGAACGATGCACCTCGAAGAGCCCACAACCGACGACATGACGCTGGCGGCGGTGATGGCCGCGCTCAGCGATCCGATGCGCGTCGCGATCGTACGTGACCTGGCGTCGCGCGGCGAGAGCACGTGCGGCACGTTCGAGCTCGGGATCTCCAAGGCGACCCGCTCGCACCACTTCAAGGTCCTGCGCGAGGCGGGGCTGACGCACACGCGCGCCGAGGGCACGCACCGCTACGTGTCGCTGCGCCGTGACGTCGTCGATTCGCGTTTCCCGGGCCTGCTGGAAGCGGTGCTCGTCGCCGCGGAGCGCGAATTCACCGCGCTCCCCGCCTGATCGCGTCGTTGGCCATCCTGACCAGCCGCGCGCGGGTCGTGTCGGCCTGGATCTCGTACACGACGCCGCGCTCCTTCCACGTGATCGACGGCGGCGAGCACGAGCCGCCGCAGCTGAGCGGGTTGTAGCGGCCCGTGCGGCCGTTGGCGAGTGTCGCCTTGCGCGGGCCGTAGGGCGTCCCGCCCTTGGTGCCGCTGAAGTACGCGAGCGAGCACGCGTTGGCGCCGCAGTCCTCGATCGTGCTGACGACGATCTGGTAGCCGCGCCGGTCGCCGGACCCGCTCCCGTAGAGCGGTGCCTGATCGCTGGTCATCGAGCTTGGAGCCAGGATCGGGAGCGGGGTCTGCTGTTTGACCTCGGCGACGGTGGGAGTCAGGAGGCCAGGGAGGAGTGCGACGGTGGTGAGGGCGGTGGCGAGCATCTGTGCCAGACCGTAACGGCGGCTGCCGCCGAGCGGATCAGGGGGATCCCCAGAATTGCGCGTCCTGCTCGCCGAGCGGCGTGGACGGCGGAGCGTCCGACCAGTATTCGGCGCCCAGCGCGTGCCAGTCGGCGCCGGCGCGGAGGTCACCGAGCACGGACATGACCAGGCCCTCCATGCGCCGGATCAGCAGCGCCTGAGGCGGGATCGTCTGGTGGCGCATCTGGTCGAAGTGCGCGGCGCGCGGCGAGGAGCCGCGCTCGATCACCTCGGCGATGTAGCCCGGGCTGAGACGGCGGAAGCCGGGCTCGAGGTGCCATTCGTTGGCGATCAGGACCTGCTCGAGCAGGGCGTCGGGGTCGAACCGGCCCGGGTCGGGCAGGTAGCCGAGCGCGGTCAGCCCGGCGTGGACGGCCTGTGCGTCGCGCGCGTCGACCGCGCGCCCGACGGCGCGTTCGCGCTCCAGGTAGTCGGCGTCGACGACCCGCATCAGGCCGAAGTCGAGGAAGCCGACACGCCCGTCGTCGAGCAGCAGATAGTTGCCGGGGTGCGGGTCGCCGGCGGCGCGGCGCAGGTGCTTGAGCGTGCCGAAGAAGAAGCGGAACAGGATCTCGCCGAAGCGGTCGCGCTCGGCCTCGCTGAGCTGTTTCACCGCCTCGAATTTGCGGCCCTCGATCAGCTCGGTGACGAGTACGCGACGCCGGCTCAGGTTCGTGTCGACCGCGGGCACGTACACGAACGGGTGCCCGCGCCAGCCGCGCGCCATCGCGCGGTGGTTCTGGGCTTCGACCTCGTAGTCGAGCTCGTCGCCGATCCGCTCGCGCAGCTCGTCGGCGAGCGCCTTCACGTCGAGCCCGGGCGCGAGCCGCTTGACCAGCGGGAACAGCAGCTGCGCGTTGCGCAGGTCGGTCTCGACCGCCTCGGCGATGCCCGGGTACTGGACCTTGACCGCGACGGCGCGGCCGTCGGCGGTCGTCGCGCGGTGGACCTGGCCGATCGAGGCCGCGGCGAACGCTTCGCGCTCGAACTCGGCGAACGCTTCTTTCAGTGGCACGCCGAGCTCGTCGCGCAACAGCTTCTCGATGGCCTTGAACGGCAGTGGCGGGACGTCGTCGCGCAGCGCCGCGAGCGTCGCGCGGAACTCCTCGCGCTCGGATTCCGGGATCGCCGTGAAGTCGACGGTCGAGAGGACCTGGCCGACCTTCATCGCCGCGCCGCGCATCTGGCCGAGTTGCTTGACCAGTTCGCGCGCGGTGGCCGCGGCGCGCTCGCCGGTGGCGGCGTCGGCGCGCTCGTCCGAGCGCAGCGTGTTCGCGGCGCGGGTGCCCGCCCAGCGCAGGCCTTGGCCGGCGACGAGCCCACCGAAGCGGCGCGTCCGTGCGATCCGGGAGGTCGGTGGGGTGTCTGCCATCTACGTCTAGCTTGACAGAGTGACTATCGCGATATATCGTTGACGCATCGGAATAGATCTACGTGAAGGGAAATCAGCCATGTACGGCGCATACGCTGCCGGCTGCACTCCTCGTGGCCGACACCACCAACACGATTACCGTCACCGAGGTCCGCGCGGCTGGGAGGATCTCATCGGGTTCATGACGGGCCGCGGGGGGCCGTTCGGCGACCCGCGGATGTTCAAGGCCTTCTTCTTCGGGCCTGGCGGCCCGGGCCAGCACCACCGCGGCGGTCCGCGCGGCCGCGGCCGCGCTCGGCGTGGCGACGTCCGCGCCGCGCTGCTCCTGCTCATCTCCGAGCAGGCGCAGAACGGCTACCAGCTGATCCAGGAGATCGAGCGCCGCACCGACGGCGTCTGGAAGCCCAGCCCGGGCTCGGTGTATCCGGCGCTCCAGCAACTCGAGGACGAGGGGCTGGTCCGCACGGTCGAGTTCGAGGGCAAGCGGACCTACGAGCTCACGCCCGAGGGGCGCGAGTACGTCGAGTCCAACCGCGAGGAGCTCGGCGACCCGTTCGAGGCCGCCACCGGCGGCATGGACGAGGGCGTCATGGACCTGCGCGGCCTGATGTTCCAGGTCGGCGCCGCCGCGATGCAGGTCGCGGCCGCAGGCCACACCGACGAGGCTCGCAAGATCCTCGCCGACACCCGCCGCGCGCTCTACAAGGTGCTCGCCGAGAACGAGCCCGCGGACGAGCCCCGCGACATCTGACGCGAGAGCCCGCCGCTCCCCAACCTAAAGGGGGTCTGACCCCCTTTAGGTTCCGCGGCGCTGGAAACGGCGTGGCAGAGCCACGCGCGTATAAGGGGGGTCTGACCCCCCTTAGGTAAGGTGGCCGCCCGTGGTGGTGCACGAGGAGGTCCGGGAAGCGCTTGAGAGCGGGCGGCCGGTGGTCGCGCTCGAGAGCACGATCATCGCCCACGGGCTGCCGCGGCCCGACAACGAGCGGATTGCGCGCGAGATCGAGGACGCGGTCCGCGAGCACGGGGCGGTGCCGGCGACGATCGCGATCCTGGGCGGCGAAGTCCGGATCGGGCTCGACGAGGACGCGCTCCGCGCCCTGGCGACCGGCGAGGCCGTCAAGTGCGGCGTGCGCGATCTGCCGCCGGTCCTCGCGCGTGGCGGTGACGGCGCGACGACGGTCGCCGCGACCGCCCATCTGGCCGAGCGGGCGGGAATCCGGGTGTTCGCCACCGGGGGTCTCGGCGGCGTGCATCGCAGCGCGCGCGAGTCGTTCGACGAGTCGGCGGATCTGGGCACGCTCGCGCGGCTGAACATCTGCGTCGTCTGCGCGGGTGTCAAGTCGATCCTCGACATCCCGGCGACGCTGGAGCGCCTCGAGACGCTGAACGTGACCGTGCTCGGATACGGCACGGACACGTTTCCGGCCTTCTACCTCACATCTTCAGGGCTGCCGGTGCCCTGGCGGGTCGACTCGCCGGAGGAGGCCGCCGCGGTGCTGCGCGCCCGCGAAGCGGCCGGAGCGCCCGGCGCCGTCGTCGTCGCGAACCCGCTCGACGAGCAACTCGACCCCGAACTCCACGACCGCACCGTCAACGAGGGCCTACGGGCGGCGGCTGAGCGCGGCATCTCGGGCAAGGACGTGACGCCGTTCCTGCTCGAGCGCTTCCACACCCACACGCACGGCGCGAGCCTGCGCGCGAACGTCCGCCTCGTGCTGCGCAACGCAGCGCTCGCGGCGCAGATCGCGAGCGCGCTGTGATCTTCGTGCTCGGCGACATCAACGTCGACGTCGTCGCCGCCCATGACGGGCCGATCGCGCAGGGCAGTGACACCGCGGCGGCGATCTCGATGCGCCCCGGCGGCTCCGGCGGCAACGTCGCCGCCTGGCTCGCGCACGCGGGCGCCGAGGTCACCCTGATCGGCCGCGTCGGCACTGACGCCGCCGCCGACATCGCACTGCAACGGCTCGACGGCGTCCAGCTGTGCGTCACGCGCGACGAGGACCGGCCGACCGGCACCTGCATCGTGCTCGTCGCGCCGGGCGGGGAGCGGACGATGCTGCCGGATCCCGGCGCCAACGATGCGCTCACGCCCGAGGAACTGCCTGAGTTGCACGGTGACGTACTGCACGTCTCCGGCTACGCGCTGATGCGCGCCGGCTCCCGGGCAGCGGCGCTGGCGGCGATCGAGCGCGCCCGCGAAGCCGGCATGCGGATCAGCATCGACCCCGCGAGCGCCGCGCCGCTGGCCAACGACCCCGTCTTCCTGGACCGGATCAAGCCGATCGACCTGCTCCTCCCGAACCGGGACGAGGCGGACGTCCTCGGGCCGCAGATCGACGTGCCCGAGCTCGTCATCACGCAAGGCGCTGACGGCGCCACGTGGACGGACGGGATCGAGACCGTCAGCGAGCGCGCGGTCGCGCTCGACGACGTCGTCGACACCACCGGCGCGGGCGACGCGTTCGCCGCTGGGTTCCTGTCCGCCTGGCCCGGCCCGCCACAGGCGGCGCTGGCGGCCGGGGCGCGGCTCGCGGCGCGCGCGGTGACCCAGCGAGGTGGGCGCCCGTGACCCGGGTCCTGTTCGTCTGCATGGGCAACATCTGCCGCTCGCCGACGGCGGAGGGCGTGATGCGCTCGCTCGTCCGCGAGGCAGGCCTCGAGCACGAGATCGAGATCGACAGCGCGGGCGTGGGCGACTGGCACGCCGGCGACCCGCCGGACCGGCGCGCGACAGCGGCAGCCCGGACGCGCGGGATCACGCTCGAAGGCGCGGCGCGAAAGGTGACCCGGCGTGACTTCGAGGAGTTCGACCTGCTGCTCGCCGCCGACCGCGCGAACGTCCACGACCTGCGCGCGGTGGCGCCCGCCGGAACGGAATCGAAGATCCGGCTGCTGCGCGAGTTCGATCCGGCGTCCGCCGGCGCACCCGACCTCGATGTCCCCGACCCGTACTACGGCGGCCCGCGCGGGTTCGAGACGGTGCTCGACCAGGTCGAGGCCGCGTGCCGCGGCCTGCTCGATGAGCTTCGCTGACGCCGTCAGAGACGCCACGGGCCGCGCGGTCCGCACCGTCGAGCGCGTCAGCGGCGGCGACATCAACAACGCGTTCCGCGTGCAGTTCGAAGACGAGTCGTTCGCGTTCGTGAAGACCCGCGCGGACGTCGCGCCCGGCGAGTACGCGGCCGAGGCGGCCGGCCTGCGCTGGTTGGCCGAGCCAGGCGCGCTGCGCGTGCCCGAGGTCCTGGGCGTATCCGACGAAGTGCTCGCGCTGGACTGGGTCGACGAGGGCCGCAGCGGCGACCCGGCGGCGTTCGGCGCCGGCCTGGCCGCCGTGCACGCCGCCGGCGCCGCCGACTTCGGCGGTCCCGAGCCGCTGCGGCTCGGCTCGCTCACGCTGCCGAACGACCCCGCGCCCGACTGGCCGACGTTCTACGCGGAGCACCGCCTGCGACCGCTCCTGAAGCACCTCGGGCCAAGCGGCCGCGCCGCCGTCGAGCGCGTCTGCGACCGGATCGCCGACCTCGCTGGCCCGCCCGAGCCTCCGGCGCGTCTGCACGGAGACCTCTGGAGCGGCAATGTCCTCTGGGACCGCCAGGGCCGCGCCTGGCTGATCGATCCCGCCGCGTACGGCGGCCACCGCGAGGTCGACCTCGCGATGTTGCAGCTGTTCGGCGACCCGGGGCCGCACTTCTTCGCCGCCTACGACGAGCGCTTCCCGCTCGCGCCCGGACGTGACGAGCGCGTGGCGCTCTACCAGCTCTTCCCACTGCTCGTCCACGCCGCGCTGTTCGGCGGCGGCTATGCCGCGTCCGCCGAGCGGGCCGCGAGCATTTACGCCTGAATTCGGACGGACGTTCGACTTTGTCCCCTCACCCGCACGCAGTACGTTCGACGCATACGCCGACTGTGGCCCCTGATAGTGCTCATGCTCCTGGGCGCGCCCGCGACGGCCCAGGCGGGCCCGTTCGACGCGCCGGTCGCGCCCGCGATCGCGGGAACGCTGCCGCCCGGATTCTCCGAGAGCACGGTCTGGAGCGGGCTGGGCAACCCGACGGCGCTCCGGTTTGCGCCCGACGGGCGGGTCTTCGTCGCGAGCAAGAGCGGGATCGTCAACATCTTCGACGGGATCGGTGACACGACGCCGACCCAGTTCGCGGACCTGCGTTCCAAGGTGCATGACTTCTGGGATCGCGGGCTGCTCGGGCTCGCGCTCGACCCGGGGTTCACCAGCGGGCGCCCATACGTGTACGTCCTCTACGCGTTCGACTCCAAGCCATGGGGTGACGGATGCCCGTCGCCGCCGGGCGCGACCGCCGACGGCTGCGTCGTCGGCGGGCGGCTCTCGCGGCTCGGCCCCACCGGCGCCGAGACGGTGCTGATCGAGGACTTCTGCCAGCAGTACCCGAGCCATTCGGTCGGGACGATCGACTTCGGGCCTGACGGCTTGCTGTACGTCAGCTCGGGCGACGGCGCGTCGTTCAACTGGGCCGATTACGGACAGGCGGGCAACCCGTGCGGTGACCCGTCCAACGAGGGCGGTGCGCTGCGCTCGCAGAGCTTCCGCCGTACCGGCGGACAGGCCGTGTCGCTCGACGGCACGATCCTGCGCGTCAACCCGGACACCGGCGAGGCGGCAGCGGGCAACCCGGAGATCGGGAACCCGAACCCGGCGCGCCGCCGGATCGTGGCCTACGGCTTCCGCAATCCGTTCCGCTTCGCCTTCCGGCCCGGCACCGGGGAGATCTGGTCGGGTGACGTGGGCTGGAACACCCACGAGGAGATCAACCGGACGCCCGATGTGACGCAGGTCCGCAACTACGGCTGGCCGTGCTACGAGGGCGCCGCGCGGATGGGTTCCTACGACTCGCTGAACCTCGAGAGCTGCGAGGACCTGTACTCCGGGGGCACGGCGACCGCGCCGTACTTCTCCTACCGGCACGACTCGACCGTCGTCGCGGGTGAGAGTTGCACGACGGGCTCGTCGTCGATCTCCGGCCTGGCGTTCTACACCGGAGACGCGTTCGGGCCCGAGTACAAGGACGCGCTGTTCTTCAGCGACTACTCGCGCAACTGCATCTGGATGATGCCCAAGGGCGCGAACGGGCTCCCGGATCCGAACGCCCGCCGGACGTTCCTGACCGGCGCGGCCGGCCCGGTGTTCCTCACGCAGGGCCCCGACGGTGCGCTCTACTACGCCGATCTGTCGGGCGGCACCATCCGCCGGATCTCGCCCAGCAACACCGCGCCGACGGCGAGGATCACGGCGAACCCGACCTCGGGCGCCGCTCCGCTGACCGTCGCGTTCGACGCGCGCGATTCGAGCGACCCGCAACAGCAGACGCTCACGTACGCGTGGGATCTCGACGGCGACGGCGCCTACGACGATTCGACGCAGGTTGCGCCGTCGCGCACGTACACGAGCCCGGGCACGGTCACCGTCCGCCTGCGCGTCAGCGATCCGGGTGGCCTGACGGGCACGGCCTCCACGACGATCACCGTCGGCGGCGTGCCCGTGGCCACCATCGATACGCCCTCGAGCACGACCACCTGGGCGGTCGGCGACACGATCGCGTTCGCGGGCTCGGCGCGGACGAGCTCCGGCACAGCACTGCCCGCGTCCCGGCTGTCGTGGACGCTCAGCCTGCGGCACTGCTCGCGGACCGACGCCAACGTGTGTCACACACACGCGATCCAGGACTACGCCGGCGTCGCGTCCGGCAGCTTCGTCGCGCCGGATCACGAATACCCGTCGCATCTGCTGCTCTCCCTGCACGCGACGGACCCCAACGGCCTCACCGACACGGAGACCGTGCGGCTCGACCCGCGCACGGCCGAGGTCGCCCTCCGCAGCTCGCCGGTGGGACTGAGGCTCTCGTTCGCCTCCGAGACCCTCGCGACGCCGTTCACGCGCACGGTGATCGCGCGCTCGGTCACGTCGGTCGCCGTGCCGTCGCCCCAGTGGCTCGGCGCCGACCTGTACCGCTGGGACGCGTGGAGCGATGGGGGTGGGCAGAACCACGCGGTCACGGCGCCCGCGAGCGGGACCGCCACCTACACCGCCACGTTCGCTTCCGTCGCGACCGGAGACATCAACCTCGCCGGCGTCGACGTGATCGGGGACCACACCTCCGAAGCGCCCGCCGGGACCGGCGGCGCGTACCGCGTCGTCGCCGCGCGCACGGGCACGGCCAAGTCGGTCCGTCTCTACGTCGACGCCACGAGCCAGGCCGGCGAGCTCGTGCTCGCGCTCTACGGCGAGCAGGGGAACGGAGAGCCGGGAGCGCTGCTCGGCGCCGGTTCGGTCGACGGGCCCGCCGCCGGGGCGTGGAACGCGGTCGCGCTCGATCGCGACGTCGCGTTGGTCGCCGGGAGGCCGTACTGGATCGGCCTGCTCAATCCGGCCGGATCGGGCGGCACGCTGCGCTGGCGCGACCGCGTCGACTATCTGTGGACGGCCGAGCGCGTCAGCTTGGGCACGACGCTGACGGCGCTGCCGCCGTGGTGGGAGTCGCGCGAGAGCTGGTGGGATGGGCCGCTGTCCGCGTCCGCCTGGGGCGTACCCGGGAGCGCGACGACGCCCACCCCGAGTCCGACCCCGACCGCGACGCCGACTCCGGAGCCCGAGCCGTTCGTCGCGTCCACTCCGCCGCCGCCTGTGACGCAGCCATCCGATCTCCCTCGCGGTCCCGTGGCGTACTGGAGCTTCAACGACCGCGGAGCGCGGGGACGCGTCGGCCGGGCGCTGGAACTCAAGGGTCGTAGCGTCCCCCTGGGCGTGCCGAAACTCACGGGCGCGTTCACCGTCGAAGCCTGGGTGCGGCCGTCGCGCCGCTCGGGGACGGTCGCGGTCAACTCGGGCTGGGAACTCCGGCTCGACCGCGCGTCCGTCGGCAAGGGCACGGCGCGCGGGAAGGCGGCGAAGGTCGGCCGCTGGACGCACCTGGCATTCACCTACGACGGCCGCACCATCCGCCGCTATGTCGACGGCCGGCTCGCCGGCACGAAGAAGCGGAGCGGGACGCTGAGAACGGGCACCGTCGTGCGGCTCGGCACCGGGGGCTTCCGCGGCCGGATCGACGAGCTGCGCGTGTACGACCGCGCGCTGCCCGCCGCGCAGCTACAGCGTTAAGGGCGCGCCCTCGTCGCGAGCGACGAGCGCGGCGTACCGGCCGCCCAGCGCCAGCAGTTCGTCGTGCGTGCCGCGCTCGGCGACCTCGCCGCGGTCGAGCACCACGATCTGGTCGGCGTCGCGGACGGTGGAGAGCCGGTGCGCGATGACGATGGTCGTGCGGCCCTCGGCGAGCTTCTCGAGCGCCACGCCGACGGCCCGCTCGGTCTGGACGTCCAACGCCGAGGTGGCCTCGTCGAGCACCAGCACCGGCGGGTTGCGCAGGACCGTGCGCGCGATCGCGATCCGCTGCTTCTCGCCGCCAGAGAAGCGGAAGCCGCGCTCTCCGACGACCGTGTCGTAACCCTCGGGGAGCGCCGCGATCGTTTCGTGGATCTGGGCCGCGCGGGCGGCGTCCTCGATCTCCTCGTCGGTGGCATCCGGCCGCGCGAAACGCAGGTTCTCGCGCACCGACGCGTGGAACAGATAGGTTTCCTGCGAGACCACGCCGACGGCGCTCGCGAGCGCGTCGAACGTCAGCTCGCGCAGGTCGACGCCGTCGATCGTCACGCCGCCGCGCTCCGGGTCATAGAGCCGTGCCGCGAGGTAGCCGAGCGTCGTCTTGCCGGCACCGGTCTCGCCCACCAGGGCGGTGCGTGTGCCCGCGGGCACGTTCACGTCGACGTCGCGCAACGTCCATTCGTCGCCGTACTTGAACCACACGCCCTCGAAGCGAACCTCGCCGGACACACTGCCCAAAGCCCGCGTTCCGGGCTCGATGTCGACCTCGAGATCGAGGTACTCGAAGACGCGGTCGAACAGCGCCGTCGAGGTCTGGATGTCGACGCCCACGGAGAGCAGCGATTGGACCGGGAAGAACAGCCGGGTCTGGAGTGTGGTGAACGCGACGATGGTGCCGATCGATGCCGCGCCCGGCGCGAGCCCGGCGAACAGGTAGACGAGCGCCGGCATCACGGCGAACGATGTCTGGATCGCGGCCATCATCCAGCGGCCCGCCATTCGTGAGCGCACCTCGAGATCGGCCAGGTTCTCGGACTCGCGGTCGAAGCGATCGGCGAGCTCGACGCCGCGGCCCATCGTCTTGCCGAGCAGGATCCCACTGACTGAGAGCGATTCCTGCACGAGCGAGGACATGTCGGCCATCGCGCCCTGCTTGACCGTCGTGATCTTGCGCCGCTGGTTGCCGACGCGGCGGGCCAGCAGGACGAAGAACGGCAGTAGCGCGAGGCTGAACAGCGCGAGGCGCCAGTCCAGCAACACCATCGCGACGACGCTGGCCACCACCGTGGTGACGTTGGAGACGATCGAGGCCGCGGTGCTCGTGACGACGTTCTGGACGCCGCCGATGTCGTTGGCGATCCGCGACTGGATCTCACCCGTGCGCGTCTTGGTGAAGAACGCCAGCGAGAGCCGCTGCAGGTGGCGGTAGACCTGCGTGCGCAGGTCGTGCATCACGCGCTGGCCGACGACGTTGGTGAGCCACGTCTGGCCGACGCCGAGCACGCCGGTGACGATCGAGATCGCGATCATGCCGCCGACGAGCGCGAACAGGAGCTCGTCGCGGTTGTCGGGGATCGCGACGTCGAGGATGTCGCGCAGCAGGAACGGCGACACCATCCCGAGCGCCGCCGAGACGGCGATCAGGAACAGAACGGTGAGCAGCCGGCCGCGGTAGGGCCGGAAGAGCCTGACGATCCGGCGCGTCAGGGCGCGCGTGAGCGGCTTGCCCTCGGGCGGTTGGAGGCGACGCCCTCCCGGGCCGCCGCCTCCTTCCCCATTGCGCCGAAAGGCTGCCGTCACACAGCCACCGTATTCGGCGCAGGCTCCAGAGCGAGGTCGAGGACCTCGCCGATGCTCATCACCGGGTGGAAGGACATCGCCTCGCGGACGTCCGCCGGGACGTCGTCGAGGTCGCCGCGGTTGCGCTCAGGCAGGATCACGGTCGTCAGCCCCGCGGCGTGCGCGGCCAGGACCTTCTGCTTGAGGCCGCCGATCGGCAGCACCCGTCCTTGCAGGGTGATCTCGCCGGTCATGCCCACCGTGTGCTTGACCGGGCGACCGCTGAGCAGCGACGCCAGCGCGGTCGTCATGGTGATGCCGGCGCTGGGCCCGTCCTTCGGGATCGCGCCCGCCGGGATGTGGACGTGGAACTCCTTGTCGTCGAACGCGTCCTCGGCGATGCCGAGCTCGGCCGCGTGGCCGCGGACGTAGGAGAGCGCGATCCGCGTCGACTCCTTCATCACGTCGCCCAGCTGGCCGGTCAGGACGAGGTCGCCCTTGCCCTTCATATTGGTCGCCTCGACGAACAGCACGTCACCGCCGGTGCCGGTCACCGCGAGGCCGGTGGCCACGCCCGGGACCGCGGTGCGCAGCGCCGCCTCTTGGAAGACCTTCTGGCGGCCGAGCGCGTCCCGCACGATCTCGGTGTCGATCGCGACCGGGGCCCCGGCGTTGCCCGAGGCGATCTTCGTCGCGGTCTTGCGCAGGATCGTGCCGAGCTCGCGCTCGAGGTTGCGGACCCCGGCCTCCCGCGTGTACTCCTGCACGACCTGGAGCAGGATCTCGTCGGAGATGGTGACCTCGTCCTCGAGCAGACCGTTGCGCTCGCGCTGGCGCGGCCACAGGTAGCCGCGGGCGATCGCCGTCTTCTCGGCCGTGGTGTAGCCGTCGAAGCGGATGACCTCCATACGGTCCAGCAGCGGGCCGGGGATCGTCTCGGCGACGTTCGCGGTGGCGATGAACATGACCTGGCTCAGGTCCAGCTCCACGTCCAGGTAGTGATCGCGGAAGCTGTGGTTCTGGGCCGGGTCCAGCACCTCGAGCAGGGCCGAGCTCGGGTCGCCACGCCAGTCGGCGCCGACCTTGTCGACCTCGTCGAGCATGATCACCGGGTTCATCGTCCCGGCGTCACGCAGCGCACGAACCAGACGGCCCGGGAGCGCACCGATGTACGTGCGCCGGTGGCCGCGGATCTCGGCCTCGTCGCGGACGCCGCCCAGCGACATCCGGACGAACTCGCGGCCGGTCGCGCGGGCGATCGACTCGCCGATGGACGTCTTGCCGGTGCCGGGCGGGCCGATCAGCGTGAGGATCGCGCCGGAGCGCTTGTCCTCCGCGATGCCACGGTCCTGCCGCAACTTGCGCACGGCCAGGTACTCGGTGATCCGGTCCTTGACGTCCTCGAGGCCCGCGTGGTCCGCGTCGAGCACCTCACGCGCCGCGCGCGGGTCGAGCTTCTCGTCGGAGGTCTTGCTCCACGGCACGGCGATCAGCCAGTCGAGGTAGGTCCGGATCATCGAGGCCTCGCCGGACTGCTCGCCCATGCGCTCGAGGCGCGCGAGCTCCTTGTCGGCCTGCTCCTTCACCGCTTCCGGCATGCCGGCGTCGGCGATCTTCTTCCGGTACTCCTCGGCGATCGAGGCGCCGTCCTCACCGAGCTCGCGCTGGATCGACTCCATCTGCTTGCGCAGGATGTACTCGCGCTGCTGCTTGTCCGCGCCGGACTGGACGTCTTCACGGATCTTCTTGCGCAGCTGCAGCTCGGTCAGGCGCTCGCGCTGGAGCTTGACCACCAGCTCGAGCCGCTCGCTGACGTCCAGCGTCTCGAGCGCGGCCAGCTTGTCCTCGAACGAGACGTCGGGCGCGTAGCCGATCGTGTCGGCCAGCGGGCCGGGGTCGGCGATCGCGCGCAGGAACGCGCCGATCCGCTCGTCGGCGCCGCGCAGCTCGAGGATCTCCTCGATGATCGCGCGATACTCGCGCTCGAGGTTGCGGGTACGGCCGTCGACCGGCACGTCGTCACGGTGCTCGGCGACCTCGATCATGAGGCGGCCGGCGGAGTCGGTGTGGGCGGCCCCGGCGACGCCGCGGGTGACGCCCGAGAGGGCGACCGCGGAACCCCCGCCGGGCAGGCGGATGTGGTCGGTGACCTCGGCGATCGTGCCGACCTTGGCGAACTCGCCGTCGTGGCGCGGGATGAGCAGGACGCGCTCCTCATCGCCCACACGGACGGGAAGCGTCACATCCATGGTCGGGAAAACGACGGTGTCGTCCAGCGGGACCAGGAGGAGGGATGTCATGCGAGAGGCTTCACTTTCTGTAGCAACTTACGATCCGTAGGTTACCACAGGATCTCAGCCTTCACGACTCAAATTTACTCACAGGTCGCGCGCCATGAGCGATCTGTGACAGCGGTGCGCCATTCGGCGCGCGAGAGCGAGCGCGCCACGACCGCGCAGACGCGGCGGGCGATCGCGTCCGGCGTGCGCGCCCACAACTGGCCGGACCAGCGCTCGAGCGGCGATCCGCCCGCCACGAGTTCGCGGTTGTCGGGCGCGAACGCGAGATCGGTGGGACCGGTCGCGGGCAGCGGCTCCCCGAGCGGGCTGCGCGTGGCGACGTCCCAGAGGCGGATCGCGCCGCCGGCCTCAGCGCCGGCGAGCGTGCGCCCGTCGGGAGAGAACGCGATCGCGGCGAGTCTCGCGTTCGCCCACAGCGTCGCCTGCGCGGCGCCGGTGCGGCGCGACCAGAGGCGGACCGTGCCGTCCTCCGAGCTCGACGCGACGGTCTGGCTGTCGGGACTGAACGCGACACCGGTGACCGGGCCGTCGTGGCCGGTCAGTACCGGCCCGTCGCGCAGCCGCGCCGACTCGGCGTGGTAAAGGCGCACGGAGGTGCCGATTGTCGCCGCTACCACCCGGCCGTTCGAAGCCAGCGCGACGGCGCGGACCGGCCCGAGCCAGCCCGCGGTCGACCACAGCCGGCGCGAGGAGCGGACCTCGCCGAAGGTGCCCACGGGCCAGACGTGCACCTGGCCGGCGGCGTCGCCGTAGGCGATCAGGTTGCGCGACGTCGCCATCGCGGTGACGCGCGCGTCCGCGATGTGCGCGGCCCGTTGCTGGAGCGCGAGGTCGAACACGCGCACGCGGGTGGGCTCGGCGGTGACCAGCCAGCGCCCGTCGGCGGCGAACTCGATCCCGTGCCCGTACACGCCGCGCTCGAACGGTTCGGTGCCGGGCCGTTCGCGCAGGCGCAGCAGCGTCCCGTCGCTCCACGCCAGCGCGCCGGTGCGCCCGTACGCGACCTGCTCGCCACTCTCGTCGCGCGGGGCTTCGGCGAGGTTCCACAGCGTCGTCAGGCCGCGGCGCCCGCCAGACACCAGCAGCGCCCCGTCCCAGTCGACGCTGAGGGCGTCGCGGCCGGCGGTCAGCGGGTGGCGGTACGGCCGTCCGCTACGCACGTCCCAGAGCCGGATCGTGCCGTCCGGCTCCGGGGCGGCGAGGCGCCGGGAGTCCGGGCTGAACGCGGCGTGCGCGCCGCCGATCGGTGTCGTCTCGCCGGCGCCGACCCGCCACAGCGCGCCGCCGGCGACGTACTGCAGGTCGGGGCTGACCGTCGCGGACCGCGCCAGCGCGGTGGGAACGCGGAGCGAGCGCACTCGCCGCCAGCTCTCCGCCTCCCAGATCGTCAGGTGGCCGCCGCGGATCTCGGCCAAGTTGCGTCCCTGCGCGTCGAAGCGGACGTCGGCCGCCGTGCCCGACCGCTCGCGCGACAGGGTCCGCTCGTGGAGCTGCTGGCCTCCCGCGTCCCACACCCGCAGCTGGCGCGGGCCGGCGCCGGCGAGCAGCGTGCCGTCGGGACTGAAGGCGAGCGAGGTGACGCGGCCGTCGAGTCGTATCTGTCCGCCGCCGCGGGCGTAGAGCAGGACGTCGCCGCCGAACGCCGCCGCGACGCGGTCGCCGCCCGCACTGACGGCGACGGCGGTGGGCTCGGTGCCGTCCGGCGAGACGAGTCGCTCGGGCAGCCGCTGCCGGCGGTGGAACAGCGTGACCGCGGTGCCGTCGGCGACCGCCAGCAGGTCGCCGCCGCGCGCCACCGCCGTGACCTCGCCGCCGGTGCGGTTGCGCAGCAGGGCGCGGACGCGATCGGTGCGCTGCAGCGCCGTGAGTGCGGCGCCGCGGGCCTCCGGCGTGTCCGCCGTCCCCCAGGCCTCCAGGCCGAGCAGCAACCCGGTGTCGAACCGGGTCTCGAGCATCGGCAGCGCGGCGGCGGCGAGCGCGCGCGATGCGGCTTCGTCGTCGCTGCGACGACCCGGAAACAGCACGAGCATGAGCGCGAAGAGCAGCGCGATCGCGAGCGCAGGGGTCCACCGGCGCCGCGAGGCCACGCGCGGCTCCGCCGGCTGTGCGCGCGGCTCCGCGCTGGGAAGGCCGGCGTAGGTGGACAGCGTCCCGGAGCCGGAGTCGCGCTCCCACAAGGCGTGCAGCGCCGCACCAAGCGGCCGGAGATCAGCTCCGGCGTCGTTCGCGATCCGCTCGGCCAGCCCGGGCGCGAACGCGCACCCGCTGCGCCGCGCCGGCTCCTCGATCGCGTGCAGCAAATCGCGGTGGGTCATCGGCGGCAGCGTGTAGGGCTCGATCGCGGCGGCCAGCCCGGGATGCGCAAGGACCTGCCCGTATGCCTCGGCACGGACGGCGAGCACGACCCTGACATTGCGGCCGGCGAGCTCCAGCAGCCGGTCGATCTCCGGGTCAGCGGGCAGCAGCCGCTCGAACTGGTCGACGACCAACACCATCCGGCCGGAGCGCGGCATCGGCAGCGGCCCCCCCGGCAGGACGACATGCGCCCCCGGCAACCCCGCGCGCACCAGCGACGACTTGCCCGAACCCGCGACGCCGATCAGCGCGACGAGCGGGTGCGCCTCCAGCCGTTCCAGCAGCTCGCGCGCCGCCCGCTCGCGCCCGAAGTACAGCGCCGCATGCTCCGCCTCGAAGCACTCCAGGCCGCGGTACGGGTTGCCGGGCACGACCCCGGCATTGTCTCAGCGCGGAGGCATGCGCAACGCGCCATCCAGGCGGATGACCTCGCCGTTGAGCATCGTGTTCTCGATCACGTGGACGGCGAGCGCGGCATACTCGTCCGGGCGGCCGAGTCGCGGCGGGAACGGCACTTGGCCGCCCAAAGCATTGCGGGCCTCCTCCGGGAGGCCGGCCAGCAGCGGCGTGTCGAACAGGCCTGGAGCGATCGCGCACACGCGGATTCCGGACTGCGCGAGGTCGCGTGCCGCCGGCAGCGTCATCCCGACGATCCCGCCCTTGGACGCCGAGTAGGCGATCTGGCCGATCTGGCCGTCGTACGCGGCGATCGAGGCCGTGCTGATGCAGACGCCGCGCTCGCCCTGGCCGTCGGGTTCGTTGGCGAGCATCGCCGCCGACGCGAGTCGCAGCACGTTGAACGTGCCGATCAGGTTCACGCGGATGACCGTCTCGAACGGCTCGAACGCGTGCGGGCCGCGCCCGCCCGCGACCTTCTCAGCCCAGCCGATCCCCGCGCAGCAGACCGAGATCCGCAGCCCGTCGTCGCCCGCGGCCTGGGCGACGGCGGCCTCGACTTGCTCGGCGTCGGTTACGTCGGCCTCGACGAAGGCCGCGCCGAGCTCAGAGGCCAGCGCACCCCCGCGCTCCGGGTTGAGGTCCGCGATCGTGACGTTCGCGCCGGCCTCGTGCAGGCGGCGGGCGGTCGCCGCGCCGAGGCCCGAGGCCCCGCCGGCGACCAGCGCGTTGGCTCCCTCGATCTCCATGGGCCTGGAAACTAGCCCAGGCGGATCGTGCGGGACCTCGACGTCTTCGAGGCCAGCACGTCGTTGCCGCCGTAGCGTGCAGTGAGTCGCAGGCGGCTGGCGGGCCGCTTGCCGTAGCTCAGCGTCAGGGCGTACTCGCAGACGCGCGACAGCTTCACCCGGCGCGTGGTCGCGGTGCGGCTCCCGGCCTTGGCCGTGATCGTGACGTCGCCGGTGCAGCCCTGTGAGGGCGCCACCTGACTCGGTCGCGTCAGCCGCCCGGTGATGCGGAACCGGTAAGGCGACCGGCGATCGCGGCTCGGGCGCAGCGAGGCACTGAGGCTGGGCGGCGTGAAGCGCCGGACGGTGACCGGGCGCACGAGCGTCGTCGTCTGGTTCGCGCCGTCGACCCCGACCGCCAGCAGCGTGTTGCGGCCGATGTCGCCGCCGCGCGGCTGGAAGGCGCACGAGAACGGCACCGACGTGTCTTCACACAGCAGTCGGTCGTCATCGAAGAACTGGACGCGCACGACGCCGCGGTCGTCGGTCGCGTTCGCGGTCAGCGTCGTCGGAGCGTTCGCGTCCAGCGTGGCACCCGCCGCGGGCGCCGTCCACGCCAGCAGCGGCGGGTGGTCGTCGAAGGGTCCGCCCGGCGCCGCCTGGGTCGAGACGTTCTCGCACGTGGTCGAGACGACGTCGAGCGTGTCGGCCTCGACCGTGTCGGTGCCGGCTCCGCACAGGATCGTGTCCGGCGAGCCGTCGCGGGCGCGCATGATGTCGTCGAGCGCGCCGCCCTCGAGCACGTCGCTGCCTTCGCCTCCGGTGAGATCGCCGCGGCCGCCCGTCACGGTCAGCCGGTTCGCGCGCCCGTCCCCGATCATCGTGACCGTCCCGGACCCGGGGGCGGCGCCTCGATGTCCTCGATGTCGGCCCCGATCAGGTCGTTCTCGTCGGCGTTGCCGTCGTTCGGGAGACCGTCGAGCGAGAGGCGCGCCGCGGTCCTCTCGCCGTACACGGCGCGGTCGATGCCGTCGCCGCCGGTGAGCGTGTCCGTGCCGACGTCCGGCCGCAGGAAGTCGTTTCCGTCACCGCCACGGAGCGTGTCGTTGCCGAGAAACCCCTTCGAGCGTATCGTCGCCCGGGCCGCCATCGACTGTGTCGTTGCCGGCGCCGGCGTTGATGGCGTCGTTGCCGTCGCCCCCGGAGACCGTGTCGCCACCGGCGCCGGAATCGATCGCATCGTTGCCGTCGCCCCCGGACAGC
The DNA here is from genome assembly GCA_963768375.1 of uncultured Solirubrobacteraceae bacterium. Lineage (GTDB taxonomy): Bacteria > Actinomycetota > Thermoleophilia > Solirubrobacterales > Solirubrobacteraceae > Solirubrobacter. The sequence continues at coordinate 1,117,657 of CAVYHO010000008.1, read as the reverse complement.
GTGGCCGGGAGCGTCTCGAGCCCGGTGGCGGTGATCCGGTCGGAGCGGTCGCCGACGTCGGCCACCACGCGCGTCACGCCTGAGCACGTGTAGTCGCTGCCGACGGTGTTCACGGCGCAACCAGCGCCCGTGAACGCGTCCTCGTCCTCGACGGTGTCGCGCGTGACCTGCACGACACCCGGCGCGGTCTCGTCGAACGTGACGTCATTGATCCGCCCGGCGACGGCCGTGTACCGCAACTCGCCGCCGCTCACCGTGACCTCAGCGGCCTGCGCGGCGGACGGCGCCGCAAGCCCCATCAACACCAGCAGCGCCACCATCCTGACCATCGAAGCGAGGCTAGCGGACCATCGCGTAGCGGAGGAACAGTTCGTCCTCCGCGCGCAAGATCCATTGCAGGGTCATCCGCGCGGGATCCGGCAGGCGCGCGCCGGAGACGATCGCGGTCTCGGCCTCGTCGCCGGTGATCACCGGCGTCAGGGTGAAGAACAGCTCGTCGACATAGCCGGCTTCGAGGAAGCCGTGAAAGAGCGTCGGCCCGCCTTCGCTCAAGAGCGCACGGATCCCGCGCGAGCGCAGGTCGGCGAGCGCCGCCCCCGGTGTGCACTCATCCAGCCGCACGACCTCGAGCGGGGCGGCCACGTCGGGCGGCTCCGGCGCATCGGGCGGGCCGTAGACGATCACCGGCTGGTCCGCGGCCTGGAACAACCCCGCGTCCCACGGGATGTCGAACCGGCGCGAGATCAGCACGGCGGGCGGGACGTCGGCGCGCCGCTGCAGGCCGACGAGGCGCCCGTACCCCTCGGCCCGCACCGTCCCGGGCCCGATCAGCACGGCATCGGCGACAGCGCGTAGCGAGAGCAGCATTTCCAGGTCGGCGGGGCCGCCGAGCGGGCGCGTCGAGCCGTCCAGCGCCGCGCGGCCGTCGAGCGTCGCGACGAAGTTGAAGAACACGTATGGCCGCGCGTCGGGCGCCTGGTCACCGAACCGTGCCTCCCGCAGGACGTCGATCGCCGCCACGGGCTCGCCCGCCGGCCGCAAGCGCTCAAACACTGCAGCCGTCGATGTGGTCGTCGACCAGGCCGCAGGCCTGCATCAGCGCGTACGCCGTCGTCGGCCCGACGAACTTGAAGCCGCGCTTCTTGAGCGCCTTCGCCATCGCGGTCGACTCGGGCGTGACGGCCGGAACCTCGGCGCGGGTCTTCGGACGCGGGCGCGGGTCCGGAGCGAACGACCACAGGAACTCGCTCAAATCGACGTCGAGCGTCGCGCGGGCGTTGGCGATCGCGGCCTCGATCTTGGCGCGGTTGCGGACGATGCTCACGTCCGCCATCAGCCGCTCCACGTCCTGCTCGCCGAAGCGGGCGACAACATCAGGATCGAACCCGGCGAACGCGGCCCGGAAGCCCTCGCGCTTGCGCAGGATCGTGATCCAGGACAGGCCCGACTGGAACGCCTCCAGGCACAGCTTCTCGTAAAGGGCGCGGTCATCGCGGACCGGCTTTCCCCACTCGCCGTCGTGGTAAGCGACGTACTCGGGACTGGACGCGCCCCACCAGCAGCGGGGCAGCCCGTCTTCGCCGACCACCAACGCGTCGCTCACGCGGCGGCAGGCTATAGGCTCCGGAGGTGGCCCCGCCCGCAGGTACGCACGCCGTCAGGCGGCCGCTGATCACCGCCTGGCGTCGTCCTCGACCACTTGAAATCCCAGAGGGATTCCTGCGGGTCTGCGTCCTAGCCAGGCGGCGCCAGCGACCCCCTGCCGACGCACGTACCCGCGTGCGGAACCACCGGGCATGAACCTCAGCCGTCTCGGACGCGCCGAGTACCTCGCCGTGGCCGGTGGCCTGCTGCTCGCGCTCGGCGTCTTCCTGCCGTGGTACGGCACGAACGCCGACAACCGCAACGCGAACATTGACGGCGCCATCGGGTCGCTCTCGGCCTTCACCGTCCACCCGATCCTGAGTTGGCTGCTGCTGGCGGCCGCGGCGGCGCCGCTGATCCTCGCCTGGATCATCGCGCGCGACCACCAGCTGTCGTGGCCGCGCGGCGAGATGACCGCGGTCGTGGCGATGATCGCCATCGCGCTGATCCTCTACGTCGGCTTCATCGATCGTCCGGGGCAACCGTCGAGCCAGATCTCGCTGCAGTTCGGCTGGTTCGTCGCGCTGCTCGGTGCGGTGCTGATGCTGGTCGGCGGAGCGACGCGCGCCGGCGGAACCGAACGTCCTCGCAAACCCCCAGGAGTGCTCTGACCATGGCCGACATCCCTCCCGACCGCAACCTGGCGCTGGAGCTCGTGCGCGTGACCGAGGCGGCGGCGCTGCAAGCCGCGCGCCGGATCGGCATGGGCGAGAAGGAGTTGGCCGACCAGGCCGCGGTTGACGGTATGCACGCGGTGCTGCACACGATCCACATGGACGGAGTGGTGGTGATCGGCGAAGGCGAGAAGGACGAGGCGCCGATGCTGGCCAACGGCGAGGTGGTCGGGGATGGGACGGGGCCGCGCGTGGATATCGCGGTCGATCCGCTGGAGGGCACGCGGCTGGCGGCCGAGGGGCGCCCGAACGCGCTGTCGGTGATCGCGCTGTCGGCGCGCGGCACGATGTTCGACCCCGGCCCCGTGTTCTACATGGAGAAGATGGCCGCCCGCGACGAGATCGCCGACCTGCTCGATCTCGACCGGCCGCTGGGCGAGACCGTGGGGCTGGTGGCCGAGCGGCGGGGCGTGGAGGTCAACGACGTGATGGTGGTGGTGCTCGACCGGCCGCGCCACGAGGAGGGGATCAAGGCGATCCGGGCTGCGGGCGCGCGTGTACGGCTGATCACCGACGGCGACGTCGCGGGCGCGCTGCTGGCCGCCGATCCCGCCCGCCCCGTCGACCTGCTGTGGGGCATCGGCGGCACGCCCGAGGGCGTGATCAGCGCCGCGGCGCTGAAGTGCTTCGGCGGCGGCCTGATCGGCCGCTTGTGGCCACGCGACGACGAGGAGCGCAATGCGGCCGAAGCCGCCGGGTACGACGTCGGCAAGGTGATGAGCCACGACGACCTGGTCAAGGGCGAGAACTGCTTCTTCTGCGCGACCGGCGTGACCGACGGCGACGTGCTGCGCGGCGTGCGCTACGAGGGCGCGCGCGGCGCGTTCACCGAGTCGCTCGTGATGCGCTCGCGCTCCGGGACCGTTCGCCGCATCCGCGCCCGCCACGACCGCACCAAGCTGCGCGAACTCACGGGGTACCGGCAAGGGTGAGGGCTGCGCTGGCGCAGTGGGCGGGGCGCTTACCGGCCCGGCTGCAGCGACGACTCTCCGGCCGCCCGCCGATCATCGTCGACGGCCAGCGGCTGGAAGCGGACGTCCAGCTCATGCTCGCGCTGCGCGAGTGGCTCGGTGCGCCGGTCTGGGACGACAACCTGACCATCGAGCGCGCACGGGAGGCGATCCGCGAGGAGACGTTCGTGGCCCGCGGAACGCGCACAGTGCAGGTGGGCGGCGTGCGCGATCTCCGGGTCGAGGGGCTCCCGGCGCGGATGTACACGTCCGCCGAGCCCGGCTCCAAGCCGCTGCTGCTCTATTTCCACGGCGGCGGCTTCGTGGTCGGCGACCTCGACACGCACGACGCGCCATGCCGCGTGCTCTGCCGGCACGCCGGCGTGGACGTGCTCAGCGTCGAATACCGCAAGGCGCCCGAGCACCCGTTCCCGGCGTACATCGAGGACGCTCGCACGGCGTACGCGTGGGCGACCAGCCGTTTTGAGCGGGTCGCGGTGGGCGGTGACAGCGCGGGTGGCAACATCGCCGCCGCGATCGCGATCGAGTTCGATCCCGTGCTCGCGCTGCTGATCTATCCCGTCGTCGACGCGACCCAGGTGCGCCGTTCGCGCGAGCTGTTCGGCGAGGGGTTCATGCTCACCGACGCGATGATGGAGTGGTACACCGGCCACTATCTCCCCGAAGGTGCCGACCGCGCCGATCCGCTGCGGTCACCGCTGCTGTCACCGCGGCTGGCGGACTCGGCGCCGGCGCTGATCGTCACCGCCGGCTTCGACCCGCTGCGCGACGAGGGCGAGGCCTACGCGGAAGCGTTGAAACAGGCTGGCGTCCCGGTGCTGCTGCGCCGCTTCCCGGGCCTGTTCCACGGGTTCATTAACTCCATCGGCCCCAGCCCTTCTTCGCACGCCGCGCTCGTCGAAGTCGCAGGGATGACACGAGCACTCCTACGATCAGCGTGAGCGCGGCGACGCCCTGCCAGGGTGTGTCGCCGACATTGACCGCGCCCTTGCGCTCGCCGCCCTCGGCGAACCGGCCGACCGCCGACTCCTCGAGTTCGAGCCTGGCCAGCGAGCGCAGGAACCCGTGGGTGACCAGCACGTGGATGCGCGACTGCGTATTCGCATAGACCCACCGCGCCACCCGCGTCGCGATCGCGGGATAGAAGTTCGCGACCTCGACCTCGACGTGGATGCGTCCGTAGTCCGGGCGGTCGGAATCCATCCGCTTGACGTCAATCTCGAGGTAGCCCTCATTGCGCCGTGAGACGAGCAGGCCGTCCTGGATCCGCCACTGCACGATCCCGCGACCATCCGTGAAGTCGTACTCCGGGGCGCGGAAGCGAAGCAGGACGAGCGGCCGGCCGATCACGACGACGGCGCGCTCCTCCTCGGTGTAGGTGACGCGGATGATCCCGAGCGTGACGCGGCTGAGGTACTTCCAGTAGGTCCGCGCGAGCCGCTCGAGGTTGACCGGCTTCCACAGCTCCTCGAGCTCATCGACCGGCATGTCGACGTTCGCGGCCTGGATCGACCGGACCGAGCCGCGCTCGTCCATCACCGTGTGCTGCTCCGGATCGGCGATCACCGCGTTGGCGATCCGCCGCTCGTCATGGCGGTTGAGCAGCCTCATGCGAGTGCTTCGCGGACGGCGTCCTCGAAGCCGAGCGGGTGGTCGTTGAGCCCGGGCGGAGGCGGCTGCTCGACGAGCATCTCCGCGCCCAGCCCGTCCACCAGCGGCTTGATCAGCCCGTAGGACACTGGGGTCACGAGGGCGACCCAGTAGGACGACAGGCGGGGCGTGAGCACGGGCACGCGGACGACGAGGGGTGGGCGGCGACCCATGAGCGGGGCGGCTCGGCGCATCATTTCACGATAGGTGAGGACCTCGGAGCCTCCGAGCTGGACCTCGCCCGGCGCTTCGTCGCGCTCGCCGACGTCCGAGAGCGCCTTGATCACGTCCTTGAGCGCCACCGGCTGCGTCTTCGTGTCCAGCCAGCGCGGGACGATCATCACCGGCAGCCGCCGCACGAGGTGCTCGAGGATGTCGTACGAGGCGCTGCCGGGGCCGATGATCATCGCGGCCCGGACGTAGACGAGCGGCACGCGGGCGGCCAGCTCGACGGCGACCTCGTGGCGGCTCTGGAGGTGCTCGGAGTCCGTCGAGCCGAGCCCTCCGAGGTAGATCACGCGCTCGACGTGCTTCGCCGCCTCGGCGAAGTTGATCGCGGCTTGGCGGTCCTTGGCGGCGAAGTCGCCGCCGCTGCCCATGCTGTGCACCAGGTAGTAGGCGGTCTTCACGCCATCCAGCCCCTCGGGCAGGCCGTCGCCGGAGAGGACGTCCCCGCGGCGGTCGGCGCCCGCGTTGGTTCCGTGGCGGCTCAGCGTGCGGGTCTGGTGGCCGCGCTCGCGCAATTCGCGCACGAGCTGGGACCCGACGTAGCCGGTCGCGCCGGTGACGAGAATGGGGCTCGGGTCACGCATGGAACCTTGCAGCTACCCGATCCGGATGCGCCGCAGCGCCGTAGTGTGTCCGGGTGCGCAAGCTCGCGATCAAGGACCTGGCGGAGCAGACCGGCGTCGCCGCCGGGACGATCCGGATGTGGGAGCAGCGCTACGGCTTCCCGGAGCCGGCGCGCACGGCGGGCGGCTACCGGATCTACACCGAGGAGGACGTCGTCACGCTGCGGCGCGTCGTGGCGTATCGCGATCGTGGGCTCTCCGTGCCGGCGGCGCTCGAGCGGGCGCGATCGCTGGCCGGCGCGACCGATCGGCCGTCGATCTTCGCCGCGCTCACCTCCGCCGACGCGCCGGTCCGCCCTCAGCGGCTGCGCAAGCCGACGCTGGTGGCGATCTCCCGTGCGATCGAGGAAGAGGCGCTGGCACGCGCCGCCGGGCCGGTCGTGATCGGCGCGTTCCAGTCCGAGCGCAACTACCGCGCGGTCGAGCACCGCTACCGGCGACTGGCGCACGTGGCGGATGCGGTCGGCGTCTACGCGACGTTCGCCGAGGTCAAGCTCGCCAGCGACGACGAGCCCGCCGAGTTCCCGGTCACGGGTGCGCTCGGCCACGAATGGGCGGTGATCGTCGACGCGCCCGGTTACGCGGCCTGTCTCGTGGGCTGGGAGCCGCCGGACTCGACGCCACGCGAGCGCATCTTCGAGGCGGTGTGGACGATGGATCCGAGCGTCGTCCGGCGGGCCGCGCAGGTCGGCGCTGCGCTGGCCGCGTCGAGCGCGCCCGAGTGGTCGGAGCGGCTGCTCACGATGCTCGCGGACCGCCCGCTCGCGGTCGAGTCACCGACCTCGGGTCTCACGGCGTTGACGAACCGGATGCTGGGCTATCTCGATGGCGCCTAAGGGCGTGGAATGCGGTCGACCGCGCGCTTGAGGATCTGGCCCGTGACGGTGAAGCCGATCTGCGTCAGCTCGCCGGCGGCGCGGATCGTCGTGGTCACCAGCTCGGTGCCCTTGGGCGCCCCGATCGGCTGCGGCGGCGGCGCCGGCTTCGCGCGGTGGGTCTTCAGCGGCGGCGATGCGGAGCGGACCGCGCGCGGCCCCTGACCATTGCGCGCCGCAGGCTTCGCCGGCTTGCGTTTTACATCGCGCTTCTTCGCGTTCCCGCGCGGTGCGCCGAGCCGCTCCGGACGGCTGGATGAGAGCCCGCCGAGAACGCTCGGCTGTTCTTCGTCCGGCATCGGAGTCCGAGTGTACGCTTGACCTTGCGACCGATCATCACGTCAGTCCGCGCAGCGGTGCACACGCCGGATATCGGACCGGCAGAGAACTGCGGGTGGAAGTCGCGAATCGCAGCGCCTAGACTCAGCCGCGACCGGTAGTCGTTAGGGGGCGTTTACCCTCGAAGCGACCGCAGGCACATATCCAGCACGGCCGGCTCTCCCAGGGAGCCTCGCTTAGAACGGGACATCCATGTCAGTTGTGGATCTGCAGGAACTCGAAGAAGTCAAGGGACTGATCCTCAAAGGCCAGCAGGTGGGCGTCTTGACGTTCGCCGAGATCTCAACCGCCGTAGCGGAGATGGATCTCGACGAAGCCGATATCGAGGAGCTGCACACGTTCCTCGAGCGCTCAGAGATCGAGCTGGTCGAAGAGATCGACCCGGCGCTCGCCGCCGGGCAGGAGGACCGCGCGCCTGATAAGCGCGGCCGGCGTAAGGCGAAGACGACGATCGACCTCAAGCCGGACATGACCACCGATTCCCTTCAGCTGTTCCTGAAGGACATCGGCAAGGTCCGGCTGCTCACCGCCCAGGAAGAGGTCGATCTGGCCCGCCGCATCGAGCGCGGCGACCTGGACGCGAAGCAGAAGATGGTCGAGTCCAATCTGCGGCTCGTCGTCTCCATCGCGAAGAACTACCGAAACCAAGGTCTGCCGTTCCTGGACTTGATCCAGGAGGGGACGCTCGGTCTCGTTCGCGCGGCGGAGAAGTTCGACTACCGCAAGGGGTTCAAGTTCTCGACGTACGCGACGTGGTGGATCCGCCAGGCCATCGCGCGTGCGCTCGCCGACAAGGCCCGGACGATCCGGATCCCGGTCCACGTCGTCGAGAAGCTCAACAAGATCGGCCGCGCCGAGCGCAAGCTCGTCACCGAGCTCGGCCGTGAGCCCACCCCGGAGGAGATCGCCGACGTCACGGGGATCGATCCGGAGGAGGTCGACTCGATCAAGCGCTCCGCCCAGGCCCCGGTCTCCTTGGAGAAGCCGGTCGGCGACGAGGAGGAGTCCGAGTTCGGCCAGTTCATCGCCGACGAGCGTGCCGAGTCACCGTACGAGCGCGCCGCCGAGATCCTCACCAAGGAGGCGCTGCGCGAGGCGCTGGAGAATCTCTCCTATCGCGAGCGCCGGGTGCTGGAGTTGCGGTACGGCCTCGGCGGGGAGCACCCGCGCACGCTCGACGAGGTCGGGCGCACGTTCAACGTGACGCGCGAACGCATCCGCCAGATCGAGAACCAGTCGCTGAAGAAGCTGCAGAGCCTCGCCGAGGCGCAGAAGCTCAGGGACGTGGCATAGGTTCGTAGCAGTCGTAGGTCGCGTGGCGGAAGATCTTTCCGTCACGCACCTGCGTGAACGTCGCGATGTGCGCTGTGAGCTCCTGGCCGCTCTTGAGCGTGCCGCGCCAGGTGACCCGCGCCGCGATCGTGTCGCCGTCGCCGACGCGCTCGATGACGTCGTAGGACTGCGCTGACAGCAGCTCGCGGCCCTTCGCGAAGCCGGCGAGCGCCGCTTCGCGGTCGCGCTCGGTGCCCTCAGGGTTGATCAGGTTCGGCATCTCGCTGAAGCGGACGTCCGGATGGACGATCGCCGCGAGCTTGTCCGTGTCGAAGTTCGTCGCAGCGTCGAAGAGGTCGTCGATGATCATGGGGCCTAGACCCTACGCTCGCTCAAGCCACCTCCGGGGTCCGCCGATGATGACGGTTGTATGGCTTTCGATCTCGATCACGCCCTCCGCTATCTCATCGCGGCAGAGGGCTCTGACCTCCACCTTAAAGTTCCGTCCTATCCCCTGATCCGCCTGCACGGGAACCTCGAGCCGATCGCCGGCACCGAGCGCCTGTTCCCGGAGGACACGCGCCAGGCGCTGGGGCAGATGCTGCTCGACCAGGACAAGCTCGCCGAGTTCGACGCGGAGAACGAGGTCGACTTCTCGTACTCCGTCGAGGGCCTCGGCCGGTTCCGCGTCAACGCGTTCCTGCAGCGCGGCTCGGTCTCGATCGTCATGCGTGCGATCCCCGTCGTGATCAAGTCCGTCGAGGAGCTCGGGCTCCCGGACGCGGTCACCAAGCTCGCCCAGCAGGAGCGCGGGATCATCCTGCTCACCGGCACCACGGGCTCGGGCAAGTCGACCACGCTCGCGGCGATGATCGACCACATGAACCGGACGATGCAGAAGCACATCGTCACGATCGAGGACCCGATCGAGTTCCTGCACCGCGACCGCAACTCGATCATCAACCAGCGTGAGGTCGGTCAGGACACGGCGTCCTTCAAGCGCGCGCTGCGGCGCGTGCTGCGCCAGGACCCGGACGTGATCCTGGTCGGCGAGATGCGCGACGAGGAGACGGTGCACACCGCGCTGTCCGCGGCCGAGACCGGCCACCTCGTGCTCTCGACGCTGCACACCGTCGACGCGCCGGAGACGGTCAACCGCATCATCGACTTCTTCCCGCCCCATCAGCAGCAGCAGGCCCGCGCCATGATCGCCGGCACGCTCAAGGGCATCGTCTCCCAGCGGCTCGTCCGCACCGCCGACGGCCACGGTCGCGTCGCGTGCTGCGAGATCATGATGATGACCGGCCGCGTCCACGACATGATCCTGGACCCGAAGCTGACCGGGCAGCTCCCCGAGGTCGTCGCCGAGGGCGGCTACTACGGGATGCAGACGTTCGATCAGCACCTGCTCAAGCACCTGCGGGCCAGCCGGATCACGTACGACGAGGCGATGCGCGCCGCGACGTCGCCGCACGACTTCAAGCTGATGGTCGCGGCCGAGGGCCCGCTTCCGGCTCCGCAGCAGGAGCAGCCTGCTCCGACGCACGAGCCCGCGCCGCCGATGCAGGCGACGATGATGCCGGCGTCAGAGCAGGACTCGGCCCCGCCGCCGCCCTCCGCGCCGCCGCCCGGCGTTCGGTTTTAGTTGACGCTGCGGGGCGCGGGCTTAGGCTTGCGCCCCATGCAGACCACGCTCGCGCAGTTCAACGAGACGCAATCGCAGGACGCCTTCGCGCTGCAGAACTCGAAGCTGCTGAAGGTGCGGCTGGCCGCCGTCACGGTCCAGGCCAAGGCCGGCTCGATGGTGGGCTATCAGGGTGATGTCACGTTCGAGCACGCCGGCTCCGGTGGCCTCGGCCGGATGCTCAAGAAGGCGGTGTCGGGCGAGGGCATCGACCTGATGAAGGTGACCGGCCAGGGCGAGGTCTTTCTTGCCGACCAGGCGCAGGACATCCACCTGATCTACCTCGAGAACGACTACATCACGGTCAACGGGCCGAACCTGCTCGCGTTCGACTCCGGGATCGACTGGGACATCCGGCGGGTCGAGGGCGCGGCGTCGATGATGGGCGGCGGCCTCTACAACATGAGCCTCCACGGCACGGGCTGGGTCGCGATCATCTCCGACGGTCCGCCGGTGCTGCTCAACGTCGCCGCGGCGCCGACGTTCGCTGATGCGCAGGCCGCGATCACGTGGTCGTCGGGCGTGACGACCGGCATCCGCACCGACTTCAAGATGAAGAATCTGATCGGCAAGAGCTCTGGCGAGACGGTCCAGATGTCGTTCTCCGGCCAGGGCTGGGTGCTCGTGCAGCCGTCCGAGGGGCGGGTGGCGGGCGTGATCCAGGGCCAACAGGGCAGCGGCGGAGGCCTGGGCTCGCTCCTGAACCAATGATCGGCTTCGTCGGGCTGGGCAACATCGGCCAGCCGATGGCCCGCGCACTCGTGCGCGCGGGCCACGAGGTGGTCGTACACGACCGGGACGAAGCACGGGCCGAGCCGTGCGTCGCGGACGGCGCGAAGGCGTCGGCGGACTTCTCCGGGTGCGAGATCGTCGCGCTCGCGGTGCCCGACGACGCTGCCGTGTCGGAGGTGGTGCGCGGGCTCCCCGGCGACGCGCTGGTCGTCGTCCACAGCACGATCCTGCCGGGCACCGCTCGGCGGCTGGCCGCCGAGCGGGCGCTGCTCGACGCACCGGTGTCGGGCGGGCCGGATCGGGCGCTGGAGGGCGATCTGACCGTGATGGTGGGCGGCGACGAGGAGCTCGTCTCGCGTGCGCGGCCCCTCCTCGATGCGGTCGGCTCCGACGTCCGGCATGTCGGCCCGTCGGGCGCAGGGGCGGCGGTCAAGCTCGCCAATCAGCTGATGATGTTCAGCGCGTTGGCAGGGGCGTACGAGGCGCTGGAGTTCGCGCGGGCGCATGACGTCGAGGAGCACGTGGTGTTGGACGCGGTATCGACGTCCACCGGCGACTCCTGGGTGGCGCGCAACTGGGGCTTCTTCGAGGGTGTCGCGCGCGCCTATGACGAGGCCGGCGGGACGCCCGTGAAGTACCGGCCGTGGGGGAAGGACCTCTACGACGTGGTGCTGGCCGCGCGCGAGGTGGACGTTGAGGTGCCAGTCGCGGCGCTGCTCTCGCAGATCCTGGCCGGGCGCGTCGAGCGCAAGTGATCGTCGACGCGCATCACCACTTCTGGGCTTCGTCGACGCTGCACCCGGAGCTGGCCGGTCCGTACGAGCCGGACGATCTGCCGGGCATCGCCGACGCGACGGTGCTCGTCCAGACCGACGACGACAACGCACGCTTGGGCGAGTACGCGGCCGCGGTGCCGACCGTGGCGGGCGTCGTCGCGTCGCTCGACTCGGATCTCGACGGCGTCCCGAAGTTGGTGGGCGTCCGCCGGCTCGTCGGCCGGGAACCGCTTCGAGTTGACCCGGGTCGACTCGGCGAGGTGGCCGCGCGCGGCCTCGCGTGGGACATCGTCGTGGTCACCGACGAGCAGGCGCGCTCGGTCTGCGCGCTGGCCGACGCCCTACCCGAGCTGCGAATCGTCGTCGACCACCTGGCCCGCCCGCCGGTCGAGGGCGGGCCGCTTGAACCGTGGGCTTCGCGGGTCCGTTCGCTGGCCGCGCGGCCGAACATCGCGATGAAGGTGTCGATCGGCATCGACGCCCTCGTTTCATGGGACGCCTGGGGCGACGTCTCGCCCTACGTCGAGCACGCGCTCGAGTGCTTCGGGCCGGGGCGGCTGATGCTCGCGTCCAACTGGCCGGTGGTGCTGCTGCGTGCGTCCTACGAGCAGGCGTGGAACGACCTCGCCGCCGCGTGCGGGCACGACCCTGACGTGCTCGGCGGCACCGCCGTGCGCTGGTATCGGCTTCAGACGTAGACGACGTCGTCGTCATCGGGATCGTCCACGACGATCCCGCACGTCGGGCACCACCAGCGCGCCTCCAGCGCCGAGCCACACGCGTCGTGCCGGTAGGGCTCGGCGCCGCCGGACCGCGCGCCCCAGTCGGCCAGCAGTCGCAGCGCTCCCGCGAGCTCGCGGCCGGACTCGCTCAGCTCGTACGCGAACCGCGGCGGGCGCTCGGAGTAGGGCTGGGCGACGATCAGTGCCTGCTCGGTGAGTGCCTTCAGGCGCGAGCTGAGCACGTTCGGCGCGATCCCGTCGAGCTCGTCCTGGAGCTCGTTGAAGCGCTTCGGGCCTTCGAGCAGGGCCGCGACGACGAGGAGAGTCCAGCGATCGCCTACGCGTGCCAGCGCGTCGTCGAGGGGCGAGGTGGCGGCGCGACGCTTCACGGGGCGAGCGTACTTCGAACTGTCGACGTGGTAACTTGCAATCTGCAAGTGACTCTCCTCCAGGAACTCCAGCAAGCCGTCGCCACCACCGCCGAGCGCGTCGGCCCGTCCGTCGTCGGGCTCGGCCGCGGCTGGGCGCGCGGCTCCGGCGTGATCGTCGGCCCGAACCGCATCCTCACCGCCGCGCACGCCATCCGGAGCGACGATCCCACGGTCACGTTCCACGACGGCCGCACGGCGACCGGCCGCGTGACCGGCACGGACACCGACCTCGACATCGCGCTGATCGAGGTCGAGACCGAACACGCGGTCACGTGGGACCCGGACGCCGTCGCGCAACTCACGATCGGCGCGCCAGTGCTCGCGCTCTCCAACCCCGGCGGCCACGGTCTGCGCGTGACGTTCGGGATGGTCTCCGCGACCGGGCGCTCCTTCCGCGGCCCGCGCGGTCGCCGCATACCGGGCTCGATCGAGCACACGGCGCCGCTGCCCCGCGGCTCCTCGGGCGGCCCGCTCGTGGACCCCGACAGGCCGCCTCGTTGGGCTCAACGCCGTGCGTCGCGAGGGCGGCCTGATCCTCGCCGTCCCGGCCGACGCGGCGCTCTACGCACGCTGCGAGGCGATCGCCCGCGGCGAGTCCAGCGCGCGCCCGCGCCTCGGAATCGCGCTCGCCCACCCGCGCGCCGCCCGCAAGATCCGCGCCGCCGCCGGGCTTCCGGACCACGACGGCCTGCTCGTCCGCGCCGTCCTCGACGACTCCGCGGCCGCGAGCGCCGGCCTCGCCCGCGGCGATCTCCTGATCGCGGCCGGCGACACTCCGCTCACGTCCGCCGACGATCTGTTCGAAGCGCTGGACGCCGCCACCGACACGCTCAACCTCCGCGTCCTCCGAGGCACCGAGGAACGCGACGTGGCGATTCGCTTCAGTTCGTGAAGTCTTGGGCTAGAATGGGAGTCGGATGCCTGACCCCGATTGCCCCGTCTGCCGTACCGCCGAGATCGTCTGTGGCAAGTGGACGCTCCTGATCGTGCGTGACCTGTCCGAAGGGCGGTCGCGGTTCTGCGAGCTCGAGCGGTCGCTTGGGGGCATCTCTCCGCGCACCCTCAGCCTGCGCCTGCGTGCGCTCGAGGAAGAGGGCATCCTGCACCGGCGGACGTTCCCCGAGGTGCCGCCGCGCGTCGAGTACGCGCTGACCGAGAAGGGCTTCGCGCTCGTCCCGATCATCGACTCGATGCGGACGTACGGCAGCGAGTGGCTGGGCGCGAACGGCTCGTGTGCCGAGGCGCCCGAGTCGGCCGAAGTCGTCGCCGCGTAGGCGTTCCGTCCGGGCCGATTGCTGCAATAGCGCCTGCTCCCGGCAGGAGGGCGTCAGCTTGCGGCGAAACGGCCGCGCATGCACAACCGGGCGCTGCACGACTCACTCGCGGCCTTCGTCGAGGAGGCTGCCTGGCAGCTCGCCGAAGAGGTCTCGGGCGGCGCCGAGGTCCCGTTCGAGCTGGACGCCACGCCGACTCGATCGGCTCCGCTGTACTGCTATCGGCCACTGACCGGGCCGCTTCCTCGCGCAACGCGCGGGCATGCTCGCTCGGCTGCCGTCGTTCGCGGCCGCCGTCGCGAGGCCTCGCCGCGCTCCCTGACCTGACCGACTATCTGCAGCTCCGCGGCCGCCGCCCAGGCGGCCCCGACCCGCGCCAGCACGCCGAGGCCGCGCTGCAGGCCTTCCTCGGCGCGGTGTGGGCCGAAGTGACCGACTTCGTCTTCGACGCCGAGCGCTTCGAAGCCGCCTACGCCGAGCTGGAGGAGACGGCCTACTCCGGCCACGCGCTGAGCGTCGTCCTCACGCCCGTCGAGGGCCTCGTGATCGAGTCCGACGAGGTGGCGCTGGGCGACGGTCTCAGCCTCGTCCGAGCGACGACGCTCGAGCGCCTCCCGTCCGGCTTGCCCGAGGACCCGCACGCGACCGTCGCCGTGCTCGCGCTCGAGACCAAGCAGGGCGACGGCCGCGCGCTCGAGGACGCCGGCCGGCGCCTGCGCAGGCTCCAGACCGCGCTCCGCCTGTGGGACGACGCCGAACCCGCGCTCGGGCCGACCGCTTGGGCTCGCACGGACGGCAGCACGTGGATGACGGTCCCGCTGGCCAGCGGCATGCGCCGCCCCCAGGGCGACTGCCTGCTCGGCGCCGAAGAGGAGGATCCGCTGCGCGCGTTCTGCGGGCTCGTCTCCCGCCGCACGCCGCGCGCCGGCGAGCTGGCGTGGGCACTGCGGCGGTTCGAGCTCGGCTGCGAGCGCGGCAGCGCCGTGGAGGCGCTGACCGATTGGCTACTGGCCGCCCGCGCGCTGTTCGGCGACACCGACCGGCCGGGCTACGAGCACGTCGCCGAACGGCTCGCCGCGATCTGCGCCGAGGCGCACGAACGGCCCGCGCTGGAGCAACGCGTGCGCGAGGCGATATCGCTCGAGCGGGCCGCGATCGTCGGCTTCGTCAAGCCCTCGCAGGAGGTGGAGGCGCTCGTGTCCGAGCTCGGCGCGTGCCTGCGCGCGGTGTTGCGCGACGTGCTCTGCGGCCACCTCGACCCAGCCCTGCGACTGCTCTCCGACGAGCTACTCGAACAGGTGTGAGCGCACGAGGGCGAGGCCCTCGACGTCGTGCACGTCCTCGGAGAGTTCGGGGACGACGATCGTCGGCGGGTCGCCGAGCGCCTCGCGCAGGCGCTTCACGTTCGCGGCGTCGCGGGCGGCGAGCGCCCGCAGCTCGGCGGTCGCGACGGTGACGCGTTCGGCCAGCGCCGGGCCGAGCCCTGACGCCACCTCCTCGGGCAGATCGTCTGAGGGCGGCTGGTGGACGCGGTTGACGACCAGCCCGCCGAACGGCATCGCGGCCTCGCGGAGCTTGCGGTGGAAGAAGATCGCCTCTTCGACCGGGTCGTGGCGCGGCGCGCTCACGATCAGGAACGTCGTCGCCGGGTCCTCCAGCAGCGCGCCGACTCGCCGCGCGCGCTCCGTGAAGCCGTCGATCATCCCGCCCAGCGAGCGGAAGAACACCGACAGGTCGCGCAGCAGGTCGACACCGGTCACCCGCTGCAGCACGCCGAACACCATGCTGCTCCCGCGGCCCAACAACCGCCCCGACAGGCCTGCGGGCCGCAGGAACATCCGGATCGCGCGGCCCTGGAAGAAGCGCGTCAGCCGGGCCGGCGCGTCGAGGAAGTCGAGCGCGTTGCGCGCCGGCGGCGTGTCCAGGACCAGGACGTCGAACTCGCCCGACTGGTCGAGCTCGTAGAGCTTCGCGATCGCGGTGAACTCCTGCGAGCCGGCGACCGCCGTCGACAGCTGCTGGTAGATGCGATTGCCGAACACCTCGTCGCGCGTCCGCGCGTCCGGCGCGAGCCGCTCGATCAGCTGGTCGAACGTGCGCTTGGCGTCGAGCATCATCGCCCACAGCTCGCCGGACAGTCCGTCCACCGAGACTTGGTGCGGCTCGTTGCTCAGAGAGTCGAGCCCGAGCGCGTTCGCCAGCCGCCGCGCCGGGTCGATGGTCACGACGGCGACCTTCGCCCCGCGCTCGGCGAGCCCGAGCGCGACCGCGGCGGCCGTCGTCGTCTTCCCGACCCCGCCGGACCCGGCGCAGATCACCATCCGCTTCCCCTCGAGCAACGGCTCGAGAGTCGTCAGCATGCGGACTTCAGATCAGGCCCTCGCGCACGGCGAACGCGACCGCTTGCGAGCGGCTGCGCGCATTCAGCTTCGTCACCACGTCATGCAGGACGTTCTTCACGGTGCGTTCTGAATAGCAGAGCTCCTGCGCCACCTCGCGCGTCTGATGGCCGGCCGCGATCAGGGCCAGGACCTGCTGCTCGCGGTCCGTCAGCTTGGCCGCCACGGGCCGCGCCGCGGCGCCGTTCTCCGGCAGGTGCGTGAGCAGGTGCTCGAGCAGATCGGGCGTGACGACGCCGGTGCCGCTGGCGGCCGCCTTGACCGCCGAAGCGAGCGATTCCGGCGTCAGCTCGTCCTTGCGCAAGTAGCCGACAGCGCCCGCCTGGAGCGCGCCGAGCACCGCTTCCTGCCCGCCGTCGGACGAGCAGACGATCACCCGCGCGCCGCTCGCCTCCCGGACCGCGCCGACGAAATCGCCGCCGCCCGGCAGCGCCGGATCGACCAGCACCAGGTCCGACGAGAACAGGTCCGGATGCTCCCAGGCATCACGCACGCTCTCCGCGTCGGAGACCCGTTCCACGTCCTCGAGCAGGTCGAGACACGCCACCAGTCCTCGGCGGTAGATCGTATGGGTGTCGAGGACGAAGAGTTTCACCCTTATGGGTGGTTGCCGTAGGCCGGGGTCGTGGCGATACTACGCGGACGATCAGCACAAGGAAAGCCATTGCCTCCGCTCGTCAACATCAGCGCTCAGATCACCTGCTGCCACGCAGGTCCTGTCGTGCTGTTCCCGAAGCAGACGAAGGTGATGGTCGGCGGGTCCCCGGCGCTGTGCGCCGGAGACGTCGCGGGCAACCCCACGACGTGCCCGGTGCCCCCGAGTCCCGCGAGCAAGCCGTGCACCACCAGCACGGTGCTCCCGGTGCCCACCGCGTCGATCTCGACGCTCGTGATGATCAGCGGCAAGCCGGCGATGCTCGGCAATCCGTCGGTCCCCGGTATCACGGACGGCGTACCCACGCCGTGCCCGACGTTGATGGTGATGTATCCGGGTCAAGTAACCGTCCTGGCGAATCGATAGCGGCTGCCGGCGGGGCGGCCACGGGTCAAAAAGGAATGCAGGGATGCCTGAGGTAATGAAGACAGTCGGCCGTTACGAGATCCTCCGAGAGGTGGGTCGCGGCGGCATGGCGATGGTGTACCTCGCCCGTCAGACCGATCTCGATCGCTTCGTGGCGCTCAAGGAGCTCGGCGCGTTCCACGCCTCTGATCCCTCCTTCGCCCAGCGCTTCCTGCGCGAGTCGCGCGTGGCCGGGTCGCTATCGCACCCGAACATCGTCACCGTGCACGACTACTTCGAGCACGACGGCACGCCGTACATCGCGATGGAGTACGTCGAGCGCGGCTCACTGCGGCCCTACGTCGGCCGCATGAACCTCGCGCAGATCGGCGGTGTCCTCGAGGGCCTGCTCGCCGGGCTCACCCACGGGGAATCGAACGGCATCGTCCACCGCGACCTCAAGCCCGAGAACCTGATGGTGACCTCGGACGGGCGCGTGAAGATCGCCGACTTCGGCATCGCCAAGGCGACGACGAAGATGCAGACGGGCGCGTTCCTGACCGCGACCGGCACGACCGTCGGCACGCCGACCTACATGGCGCCCGAGCAGGCGATGGCGCAGGACATCGGGCCGTGGACCGACCTCTACTCGGTCGGCTGCATGGCGTTCGAGCTGTTCACCGGCAACGTCCCGTTCCATGACTCGGACGCGCCGATGGCGATCCTGCTGCGCCACGTCAACGAGCCGATCGCGCCCGTGAAGTCGATTCGTCCCGAGGTCGACGAGCGGATCTCGGACTGGATCGAGCGGATGCTCGTCAAGGAACCGACCCAGCGCACGCAGAGCGCACAGGACGCGTGGGACGACTTCGAGGAGATCGTGCTCGGCCTGCTCGGCCCGCGCTGGCGCCGCGAGGCGCGGCTGGTCGACCGCGTCGAGGGCGCGACCGACGGCGCGAAGCCGCTGACTCCTGCGCCGTTCCAGGGCACCAGCGCCGGCGCTCCCGGCTCTGAGGAGTTCAAGTCGTTCGCGTGGGGCGCGCCCGCCGCTGACACCGGCGCGCAGGCGGCTCCGCCGATGTGGACGCCGCCGCCGTCGGAGTCGACGCCGTCGATTCCGGAGCCGGTCGTCGGCCCGCCGACGCCGATGCCGTCGCAGGCCGTTCCCGCGCCCGCGCCGCCGGCACCCGATCCTGAGCCGGTCATCGACGGCGGCTTCGTGACGTTCGGCCAGCCCGCGCCCGCGCCGCCGACGGACGCGCTCGTCCCGCCCGCTCCGCCGGCCCCGGACGAGGTGCTCGCGGCGACCGACATCGCGCCGACGCCCGCCCCGCAACCCGTCGCCGAGGTCGTGACGCCGGAGCCCGTGGTCGAGGAGCCCAAGGCGTTCGAGACCTACGTCGCGCCGCCGCCCTCGCGGCCGCCGACGAGCGAGCCCGCGCTCACGCCGCCGCCCGTCGAGGCCGTGGCGCCCGCGCCCGCACCGGAGCCCGTCGCCCCCGCGCCGGAGCCTGTCGCGTACACGCCTGAGCCCGTCGTCCCCGCGGCCGTCCCGGTCGCGGACACGATGATGCCGAGTTCGCTGCCGACGACCCCGCCGAAGCCGCCGAAGGTGAAGGCGCCCGCGGGTGAGTCCGGTGACCGTCCGAAGTGGATCATCCCGGCCGCGATCGTCGGTGGCATCGCTGTGATCGGCGTCATCGGCGCGGTCGCGCTCGGTGGCGGCGGTGGCGGCGAAGAGGCGCAGCCGACGCCGGGTGGCGGTGCGGCCAAGGCGGCTCCGGCCGTCACGCTCGCGTCGCAGGGCATCGGCCTGAAGGTCCCCGCCGGCTGGTCCGACAGCGGCGAAGCGCCGCAGATCCCCGGCTTCGCCGACGGCGCGATCTCCGCGGGCGGCCCGAAGGGCGGCGCGGTCGTGTTCGGCAAGGCCGACGACACCGCCGCGAACTCGACGCTGCTGGCCGGCGATCTGCGCCAGGCCGCCGGCGAGCTGCCCGAGAAGACGACCGTCGACATCGCCGGCGGCGCCCAGGCCGCGAAGTACGCGGCGCTGCCGATCGGCGGCGACAGCAAGGCGACCGTCTACGCCGTGCCGACCGACGCCGGCGTGGCGACGCTCGCCTGCACGGCCGACGAGGCGACGTGCGACTCGATCGCGTCTTCGCTGGAGATCACCGAGGGCGAGGCCTTCCCGGTCGGCCCGAGCGAGGCCTACCAGGGCGACGTCGAGGGCATTCTGGCCAGGCTCGACAAGGCCGAGAAGACGGCCGCGTCCAAGCTGAAGTCGGCCGAGCGGCGCACCACCCAGGCCGCCGCCACGTCGAGGCTGGCGGTCGCGTACAACGGCGCCGCCGGCGCGCTCGGCAAGCTCGACGTCAGCCCCGCCGACGCGACGCTCAACGCCAACCTGGCCAAGTCCCTGAAGGACGTCGGCACCGCATACAAGAATGCGGCCGCCGAGGCCCGCGGCAAGGATCGCGCCGGCTACAAGCGCCAGGGTGGCCGCGCCGTCGCCGCCGGCAAGGACGTCGACACCGCCGTCGACGGGTTCGCCGCTGCCGGTTACGAGCTCAACGCCGCCAACGCCGCGAAGGTGACGACGCTGCCGACGCTGCGCACCGACCCCAAGCCCAAGGCGAAGAAGCCCAGTAGCGCTTCGCAGAGCTCGCAGACGCAGCAGAGCCAGCCGCAACAGCAGCAGCAGCAAAGCCAGCCGCAGCAGCAGCAGAGCCAGCCGCAGACGCAGCAGCCGAAGCCGAAGCCGAAGCCGTCCGGCGGCGACGACGGCGTCTCCGGCGGCGGCGAGGGCTAGCTAGCCGAGAGTCTCGAACGGGCGGCGCGCAAGCGCCGCCCGTTTTTCTTTAAGCGCTCAGCAGCTTGCGCGCTTCGTCGAGGCGCAGCTGGTAGCGGTAGCGGTACTGCGCGGCGGGCCGCTCGGTGTCGGCGATCCACTCGCCCCACTTCGCCGGGTCTTTGCCGAAGTCGGCGTCGCCCTTGGCGATCGCGTTGCGCTTGACGTCCAGCGCGGTGTCGATGAACCACTTGGCCTGCAGCTCGGGCTTTTCGGGGAAGCCGGCGTACTCGCCCTTGTTCCAGATCCCGACGCGCATCTGGAAGAACCCGACCGAGTCGGCGTCGCCATGGTTGAGGTTCTTGACGCCGGACTCGACGAGTGACGCCATCACCGGCAGCTCGGGCGGCAGCCCGGCCTTCTCGGCCTCCTTGGCCAGCCACTTCGCGAGCTCAGCCTGCGACGCGTTGTCGCCGGGGTAGTCGGTGGCGGCGTTCGTGAGGTCGATCGACGCGGCGGCGACCGCCTCGACCGGCGCGGCCGGTGCCACCGGAGCGGCCTCCGGGGGCGGCGGCGCGACCGGCGCGACCGGTGCGACCGCAGCGGCGGGCGCGGGTTCCTCGGGACGGTTGACCTGTGACGGGTCGATCGCCTTCAAGAACAGCGCCGACCGGTGCTTCTCGGTCTCCTTGGTCGCCTCCTCGGCCTTGACGGCGAGGAACAGCGCGGAGTCCTGGCGCCGGACCTCGGCGGCGTCGCGCGCGACCGCGGCCTGTGCCTGGGCCACCGCGGTCGGATCGACGGCCGGCGCCACCGGGGCGGCGGCCACCGCCGGCGCGGCGGCGATCGCGCTCTCGTCGAAGCGGCGCCCGCCCGCGAACTGGCCCGCGTAATAGGGCTCGTCGAGACTCGAGACCTTCACCACGTCGCCGGTGCTCGGCGCGTGCAGGAACTTCTGGTCGCCGAGGTACATGCCGACGTGGTGGACGTCACCTCCGTTCTCGAAGAACACCAGGTCGCCGGGTTTGAGGCTTGAGCGGTCCGCGACGTCGGTGCCGTTCGGGGCCTCGATCTGCGTGTAGGTCACGCGCGGGATCTGGACGCCGGACTGCGCGTAGGACCACTGCATCAGCCCGGAGCAGTCGAAGCCGGTCTGCGGCGTCGAGCCGCCCCACACGTAGTCCGTGCCAAGGTGCTTGGAGGCTTCCTCGATCGCGGCCAGCGCCTTCGGGCCGGGCACGTTGCCGGCCGCGATCGCATCCTGAACCGGGCCGAGGATCTCCGCCGGGAGCTTCGCGTTGCCGACCGCGGCCGCGCTCGCCGCCGCCGCGGCGGGATCGACCACCGGCGCCGCCGCCACGGGCTGCTGCGGCGACGACGCCAGCAGCTGGTTGGCCTCCGCGAGCTTCGTCTGATAGCGCCCGCGGTACTGCTCGGCGGGGCGCTCGACGTCCGCGATCCACTCGCCGAAGGAGTTCGGGTCGTCGATCGGCTTGCCGGCCACGAGCCGCTGCTTCTTGACCGCCTCGGCCTGGTCGAGGAACCACTTGACCTGCAGCTCCGGCTTCTCCGGATAGCCGGCATAGGCGCCCTGGTTCCAGATCCCGACGCGCATCTGGAAGAACCCGACCGAGTCGGCGTCTCCGTGGTTGAGGTTCTCCATCCCGGACTCGACGAGTGATGCCATCAGCGGCAACTGCGGCGGGAGGCCGCGCTTCTGCGCCTGCCCGGCCATCCAGGCGGCGATCTGTTCCTTCGGCGCGGTGTCGCCGGGATACGCATCGGGCGCCGCGGCGGCGAGCGCGGCGGCATCGACGGCGGCGCCGGCCGGGGCCACCGGCGCGGCGGCCGGATCGACCGGCACGGCGGCGGCCGGTTTCGGCGCCTCGACCGCCTGCAGGAACAACTGCGACTCGCTCGGCTTCTTCTTCGATGCAGCCTCGGCCGCTTCCGCCGTGACGGCCTTCAGGAACAGCTGCGAGGACTGGGGCGGCGGCGGCGCCGCGGCAACCGCCGCGACGGGCGCGCCGGGCACGGCGGCGACGGGCGTCCCGGGCGCGACGGCCCCCGTTGCGGCCACGTCCGCGGGCGGCTTCCAGTCCGTGGTGATCTCCTCCTTGAAGCCGAGGTGGAGGTGGTTCTGGTGGGCGGCGTCGGTGAAGTAGCCGGGACCGGAGATCGCCCACGGCGAGCCGATCTCGTTCGGGCGGATGTTCGGGTCCAGCGACGAGAGCTCGCTCGCCACCTCGCGTGCGATCGCGCTGCCCGGCCCGACCGTCTCGCCGTCGATCGCGGCGATGTCGACGCCGCGTCCGAAGAAATGATTCGAGACCGAACCGCCGGCCGTGAACTTCGAGTGGTCCGAGCACATACACGAGACCGTGACCTTGTGCTCCTGGCTGAGCTTGGTCAGCACGCCGATCACGCGTGGGTCGATCCGGCCCGCCTTGATGTCGGCGATCCCGGTCGAGTCGAGCACGATGTTCTTGTTGTCGAGCAGCGCCAGCGCCTCGGCGTTCGGAGGGCCGCCGGTGCCTGTGCCCTCGCCGCCGAACTGCTTCGGGTCGATCGGCTGCGAGGCGGCGGCGGGCGGCGCGCCGGCCGCGGAGGGATCGACGGGCGGCGCGCCGCCGCCGGCCGGCGCGTCACCGTTGACGCGGATGAACACGACATTCGCGCCGCTCGTACTCCGGGGAACGTCGCCGACCCGGTCGTTGTTGTTGCCCTCCAGCGCGGTGAACTTGCCGTCCTTGACGTCGCTCTTGAGGAACCCGATGTGGCCGTCGGAGCCGAAGTCGTTCTGGCCGCCCCAGTCGTAGGCGACGATGTCCCCGGGCCGGGCGTCCTCGGCGCTGACGATCTGAAGCCCGTTGTTGCCCTGCTCGGCGTTGCGCACCCACGTCTGCACGGCGGCCCAGCCGCCGCCCGGCATCTTGTGCCCGGCCTGCTCGAGCGACCACGTCACGAACGACGCGCACCACGGGTTGCCGGGCGCGACCTTCGCCGACGCGAGGTACTCCTCGACCTCCACGCCGCGGTTCGCGCCGCCGGTCTCCTTGACCCCCTGCTGCGTCTCGGCGTGGGCGAGCGCCGCCGCCCCGAGTGAGCCGCCGCCTCCGCCGGCCGGAGCGACAGCGGCGGCCACATCGACGACCCCGGCCGGCGCGGGCGCCGCGGCCGGGCGCTGGGAAAGCAGCTCCTTGGCCTCCGCCAACTTCTCCTGGTAGCGGTAGCGGTACTGCTCGGCGGGGCGCTCGACGTCCGCGATCCACTCGCCAAAGGAGTTGGGGTCGTCGATCGGTTTGCCCGCCGCCACCCGCTGCTTCTTGACCTCTTCGGCGGTGTCCAGGAACCACTTGACCTGCAGCTCGGGCTTATCGGGATAGCCGGCGTACTCGCCCTGGTTCCAGATCCCGACGCGCATCTGGAAGAACCCAACCGAGTCGGCGTCGCCGAAGTTCAGGTTCTTCATCCCCGACTCGACCAGCGACGCCATCAGCGGCAGCTCCGGCGGAAGCCCGCGCTCCTCGGCCTGGCCGGCCATCCAGGCGGCGATCTGCTCCTTCGGCGCGTTGTCGCCCGGATAGGCGTCGGGCGCGGCCGCGGCGACCGCGGCGAGGTCGACCGGGGCGCCCGGGACGGGCGCGGGCGCCTCAGCGGGCTTCGGCGGCTCGACCGCCTTCAGGAACAGCTGCGACTCACTCGGCTTCTGCTTCGACGCGGCCTCGGCGGTGACCGCCTTCAGGAACAGTTGGGACTCCTGCTTCGGCGGCGGTGCGGCCTCCACCGGCGCGACCGGAGTACCCGCGACCACCGGCGCGCCGGCGACCGGAGCGACCACGGGGGCGGCGACGGCCGGAGCGCCGCCCGCTTCGGGCGTCCCCGGAGCGGCGACGTCCGTGGACGGCTTCCAGTCCGCGGTGATCTGCTCCTTGAAGCCGATGTGCAGGTGGTCTTGGTGAGCGGCGTCGGTGAAGTAGCCGGGCCCACCGATCGCCCACGGTGAGCCGATCTCGTTCGGGCGGTAGTTCGGGTCCAGAGACGAGAGCTCGCTGGCGACCTCGCGCGCGATCGTGCTCCCGGGGTTGACGATCTCGCCGTCGATCGCGGCGATGTCCAGCCCGCGGCCGTAGAAGTGATTGGAGATTGAGCCGCCCGCGGTCATCTTCGAATGATCCGAGCACATGCACGAGACCTTGATCTCGTGCTCCTGGCTGAGTTTGGTGAGCACGGCGACGACGCGCGGGTCGATCCGGCCGGCCTTGATGTCGGCGATCCCGACGTCGTCAAGCACGACCTTCTTGTTGTTGAGCAGCGCCAGCGCCTCAGGGTCGGGCGCGCCGCCCGTGCCGACCTCCTCGCCGCCGAACTGCGCGGGGTTGACGGCGGCCCGCTTGACCTCGGGCACCTCGGCGACGGCCGCCGCTTGACCGGGGGCGGCGGCCTCCGGCGGCGGCATCTGCGGCGGCGCCTCGCTGGGGAGCGCGTTCGCGGGCGGTGCCTCGGGGAGCGCGTTCGCCGGCGGTGCCTCCGGGAGCGCGTTAGCCGGAGGTGCCTCCGGGAGTGCGTTCTCGGGCGGCGTCTCCGGCAGCGCGGCCCCGTCCGGCGGCGCCGCGCCGGACGGAAGGTCCGAGGACTCGGGCAGGCCGGTGGTGCGCTCGTCGAGCGCCGCCGCCGCCTTCTCCTGGGCCGCCTTGGACGCCGCCTCCGGCGAATCCTCCTCGGCGATCTTCGCGGCGGCCTCCTTCGCGGCCGCCTCGGCCTTGTCCGGCTTGGCCTCCTCCGGCGGCGGGGGCGGCGCGTCGGCCTTCGCCTCGGCGGCCTTCTCCGCCGCCTTCGCGTCGGCCTCGGGCGGAGGCGGGGGAGCGGCCGGCGGAGGCGCGGCAGGCGGCGGCGTCACGTCCGCCGGGGCCTCGGCGGGCGCGACCGCGGCGGCAGGTGCCGCGTCGCCGCCGCCCGGCGACTTCTTGAGCGCGTCCGGGATCGCCGGCAGGTCCACGCGCGAGAGCACGTCGGCGATCTGGCCCGGGATCTCGTCGAGGTGCGGCAGCAGGTTCTCGGTGAACTGATAGATCGCCGCGCCCTCCATGGCGGCGGCCATCATCACGCCGGCCAGGCTGGACTTGGACTCGCGGATGTCCAGCGTCATCATCGCCTTGCCGCCGGCCACCGACATCTCCTGCGCCAGATCGTCCAGCCCCGCCTCGCGGCACGCGCCGGCCGGGTCGCGCCGGAACCGCGCGCGGAACGTCGGATCGGCGAGCAGGCGCTCGATCAGCCGGGCGGCGACGTCGGCCTGCGAGGACGCGGCCACGCGGTCACCTCCCCCGCAGCCGCTCCCACAGCGGCTTGCCGAGGACGAACACGACCGGCAGGAAGAACGCGGCCCACAGTGTGCCCATCACGCCGTAGACGACCGCCTCGGGCATCACCAGCAGGAAGGCGTCCTTGAAGCGCAGCGTAATGGCGATCGCGAAGCAGGCCGCGAGGACGCCCCAGGCCAGCCCGAACAGGCTGTAGCGCAAGAGCACCGGCGAGTCGGTCGACGCGCCTTGGCCCTTGAGCCGGCGCTCGAACTGCTGCTTCGCGCGCCGCCGCAGCCCCGGCTCACCCAACACGTCGACGAGGATGTGATAGCCGTCGCGCTCGATGATCGGGTTGAGGTTGAAGAACCCGCCGACATAGGCGGCGAACGCCAGGTTGAAGAAGATGTCGCGCACGACGCCCTCGGGCAGCAGCAGCGCGCACAGCGCGAACACCGCGCCCAGCGAGAAGTCCGACACCGGGCCCGCGGCCGATATCGCGATCCGGCGCCGGCGGGTCTCGAACCAGGCTTCCGACGTGTCGACGAACGCGTACGGGAAGATCGCGATCGCCTTCAGGCCCGCGCGCTCGATCCGGCGGCCGAACGACGCCATCGTCAACCCGTGCGCCGTCTCGTGCACGGCGACCACGGCGAACCGCCCGAGGAGGAACACGAGCCCACCCCAGCCGAACTTCGACGCGACCACGAACGGCGTTCCGTAGCGGCCCGCGATCAGGTAGACGAACGCCCCGATGCCGAGCACGATCAGCGTGGCGATCACGATCAGCGCGGGCTTCGTGAAGAAGACCCAGCCGCCCAGCCGGTAGAGCTTCTCGATCAACGGGCCGATGAAGCTGAACGTCTTCTCGCGCGGCTTGAACAGCCGCCGCAGGCGCCCCGTCGGCTCCTCGGCCAGCGGCTGGCCGCCGGCGATGCCGGCCAGGAATCCGCGCTCGCCGAGGTCGGTCAGCAACCGCGCCAGCCGCGCCGGCCCGGTCGCTCCGAACCGCTGCTCGGCCAGCCCCACGAGCTCGACCAGCGAGTACGAGCCGTCGAGCAATTCGAACACGAACGCGTCGTTGTCCGAGAGCCGCAGGAACGTGCCGCTCTGGAGGTCGCGCAAGACCCAGCGCTTGCGCCCCTCGGACGCGTCGAGCCGCTTGAGTGCGTAGCCCGAGCGCACCCGCGGGTGCATCCCGAACTGGGTCGAGTTGCCCTCCGGCGCGCCCACCGACGGGACGAGCAGCGAAGCTCCGGCACGGACCACGATCGTCCGCCCGGCCTCGGCCACCTCGCGCCGGCGCTCGACCCGCAGCTCGGCGTCGCCGAGCCGGATCTTCGCTCCGTCATGCAGCGGCGACGGCCCGGTGACGCGCACGCCGTCCAGCCACGTTCCGTGGCTGGAGCCGGCGTCCTCGAGCACCGCGTCGGCCGTGATCCGCGCGTGCACGCGCGACACCGACGGGTCGCTGAGCACCAGCGACACCCCGGGTGAGCGGCCGATCGTCAGCTCCGACACGACCGGGATCCGCGTCGCGTCGGCCAGCACAAGCTCGAGCGGTGCCGAGCCGCCGTTCAGTGGTGTGCCACAGCTGCCGCAGAAGCTCGCTCCCCGCTCGAGCTGGCGGCGACAGCTGGGGCACAGCACGGATTACCCTCCGAGAACGAACGGCTGATACACCGGGTCGTCGCCGTTGGAGGCCACATCTGTTCCCTGCCTCGTGGCGTTCGGGCTCAACCGCGAGAGGGTGCCGGTCTGCTCGGCGCAGCCCACGTCGGCCTGCACGACGATCAGCTCCTGGCTGTCGCCGCGCCAGGCCACCTTGCAGGCCCGCACCGCCGTGCCCCGCGCGTCCTCGAGCTTGTAGTCGCCCGGAGCGGTGAGGAACAACTTGAAGAACGACGAGCCCTTGTTGGAGACCACCGCGAGCTGCTTGCCGTCCGGTGAGATCGCGGCGTCCAGCACGCCCTTGCCGGGCTTGGAGACGTCGGACACGAACCGGCCCGGGTTCCAGTCGTCGGCATTGGCGGAGAACGCCGGCTTGTCCTTCTTCAGACGCCAGCGCGCGAGGCCGAACGTCGGGTTGGCGGGGTCGATCGGTGCCTTGACCGCGTGCGCGATGATCTCGCGGCCGTTCGGGTTCCAGTGGATCGCGCGGTCGGGCAGCAGCCCCGGCGTCGGGATGCAGTCGACGAGCGTTTCCTTCGGGCCGACGTCGGCCAGGCACATGTCCCGCGAACCGTCGGCGTTCTCGCTGTTCATCGCGATCACGTTCGTGTCCCCGGTCGGCGCCCAGGCGAGGTTGCCGAACGTCTGGCCGGCCAGCGTCAGCGGCACGGCCTTGGCGTCCTTCTTGGCCAGTTCCTTGAGCATCACGCGGCCGTCGTCGGTGTACGCGACGTGCGTGCCCGCGGCGTTGTAGGTCGGGTCCTCCTCTTCCTGCGGGCCCTCGGCGACCGGATCGAGCGGGGCGCCGTTACGGCCGTCGACGCGCTTGATGTCCTTCTCGTTGGTGAACACCACCTGCGGCTGGCCGACCGAGACCAGCAGCTGCACCTTGGTGCCCTTCTTGACCTTCGTGCCGGGCTCGGGGTTGGTGGCGAACAGCGTGTTCGGGCGCGCGTCATTGAACTGCTTGACGACGACGGGGACGATCCCGAGGTCGGCCGCCGCCTTGGCGTAGGCCTCCTTGGTCTGCTTGGCGAGCGGCGGGACCGTGATGTCCGCTGCTCCGGCGGCGCCCGCGGCCGCGGCGGCCGCGCCGCCCTTGCCGTCCTTCTTGTCCTTCTCCTTCTCCGCGTCGCTCTTCTTGTCCTCGGCGGTCGGGTCGGGATAGAAGATGTTCACCGGCGTGCCCTGCTTGACGACCTCGCCCGGTGCCGGGATCTGCGTCTCGATCAGCGCCTTCGGGTCGGCGCCCGTCGGCGCAGCCTGGCCGAGGGTGAGCTTCTTTTCGCGCAGCGCCTTGTCGGCGTCGGAGGCGTTCTTCTTGGTGATGTCGGGCACGTTGACGTTGCCGCTGCCGACGGCGACCAGGATCGCCACCGGGGTGTTCTTCTCGGCCTCTTCGCCGGCTGCCGGTGTCTGCTTGAGCACGGTGCCGGCGTCGACCTTGTCGTCGACCTGCGTCTTCTGGTTGGGGTCGAGCTTGAGATCGGCGGCGGTCAGCTTCTCCTCGGCCTTGAACGCCGATGGCTGGCCGACGACCTCGGGCACGACGACGTTCTGCGGCATCGAACGAAACAGCAGGAACAGCAGCAGAAGCAGCAGGAGCAAGACCGGGATCAGCCACCACGGCAGCCACGCCTTCTGGCGGAACACGCCCTGGGTCGGCATCAGCGGCGCGGCCGGCGTCGCCGGGCCGCCGCGGCCGGGCAGCTTGAGCTGCCCCGGCTTGGCCAGCTGGGACGCGTTGAACGACTTCATCTGCGGACCCTGCACCTGCGGCGCGCGGAACTGGGGCATCCGCACGTTCAGGCCGCCCGGGCCCATCTGGACGTCCGGCGGATACAGCTGCGGCTTGAACACCCGCGGGCCGTAGACACCGGGGATCTGCGGCTGGCGCGCACGGCGCTGCCACCACTTCTTCTTAGCCTCCGGCGGCGCGTGCGCGAGCACCTCGGCGCTCAGCGGCTCGGCCGCCGCTCGCGCGGCTGCCTCCTCGCCGCTGACCGTCTTGACCTCGAGCCGCCGGTCCTGCGCGCGGCCGATCCAGATCTGCTTCGGCGGGCGCACCCGCATCTGCGTCTTCACCGACGCGCCCGCGGGGATCTCCTGCGGCGGCCGGTTGAACGCGAAGCTCATCTCGCCGTCGGGATCCTCGCCGTCGAGTGCGATCAGCACCGGCGCGTTCGCTTTGTTGGCGACGGTGACGTCGAAGTCCGCCTTGCGGCGGCCCTTCTTGCGCTGCGGGCGCAGCGCCGTCACGGTCTCGATGTAGGGCTGGATGTGCAGCGCCAGCGGTGCCGTCGCGGCGACGATCCGGCTCGCCTTCGAGTCGGCGACGACCTTCAGGTCCCACACCCGCGCCTCGGCCTCCGGGCCGCGCGGCGGATGCAGGTGGACCTCGACCTCCTGCTCGTACGTGCCGCCGGCACCGAATGGCACCAGGTACACGGTCGCGGGGAAGATCGAATACCAGTCCTCCGGCATCCCCTCGATCCGGAGGTCGTAGTTGTCGACGATCCCGCTCTGATTGCGGATCAGCGCCAGCACGCGCTCGCGCTGGCCCGGCTCGACGGCCTGGTGCAGGACCTCACCCTTGGCCGGGTCGCCCTCCGGCAGGCGCAGCACGACCGTGGCCGGCTCGTGCTGCTGCGGCGCGGCCGGAGCGGCCGGGGGCTGCGCGGGGACGGCGCCACGGACGAGCGTCTTCGCGACCGGCGCGGCGGGCGGCTGGGCCGCCGGCGGCTGCGCGGCGACGAGCGAGTTCGCGGTCGGCGGTGCGGGCGGCGGAGGCGGGGGCGGCGCGACCGGCTGAGCGTGTCCGTTGCCGTGGCCGTTCCCGCCGTCGGGCTGGACGGGCGTGGCCGGGGTCACCTGCGGCGGGGGAGCGGGAGCCTGCGGCGGCGGCGGAGCGGCGGCCTGCGGTGGCGGCGCGGGTGCGGCGGGCTCCGGCTGTGGGGGCGACGGCGGCGGGGACTGGGCGGCCGCCTCGGCCGCCATCTCCGGGGTGATCGCCTGCACGAAGCCGGTCGGCTCCCAGCGCAGGTACTCACCGCAGCTGCAGAAATCCCGATCCGGCGGATTCTCAGCGCCGCAGCTCTGACACGTCCTCATGACTCGACCTTCTTCTTCGCTGCCTTCACGCGCAGGCGATATGTGCTGTGTACTGGCTTGTATTGCTCGATGCAGCGGGCGATCGCCGCCTGCACGTTTTCTTCGACGGGCACATCGCAGTAGACGACAAAGCTCGCCGTGGAATTCCCTTTGGCGGCCGGCTTGGAGTGCCAGATGACGCCGCCGTTGTCCTCGACGCGCATCGGTACCTCGGGGAAATGGAGCTTGAGCGCCAGGTCGAGCCCTCTCACCGTGCCCCGCCGGCGAGCCAGTTCCGCCGAGCGGCGGACCATCTCGCGCTGGTGCTTGATGTTCTGGGTCTCGTCGAGGTCGACGCCCAGCCAGGCCGCGAGCAGCGACAGGACGTCGGGCGGCGCCAGATTCGGATCGAAGTGCGCCGGGAGCGCGTCGAGGATCGCCACGATCGGATCCAGGAGCTCCTCAAGAGCCCCCACGAAGCGCATGCCGAAGTCGCCATCCTGATACAGAGACGGCAACCCGTTGCGCAGATACGCCCGTGAGGACGCGACCTGCGGCGTCTCCTTCGGGCCCGCGGAGAACTGGAGCATCAGCGTGCCGAACCCGGCGCCGCTGAAGGTCCCCCGGCCGTTGCCGTCGCCGTCGCCCTCGTCGGCGCCGTTGCCGCCGCGGCCGTTGGCGCCGTCCGGCCCTTCGGGCTTGTACTGCTCCGCCATCAGTCCTCGCGGTGCGTGGCCTTGACGATGTGCAGGCCCGAGGCCATCAGCTCGTCCGGCTCGAGCACGATGTGCGTGCCGGCCGGCTTGGCCGATTGCTCGCCGGTCTCGAGGTTGGTCTCGTAGATGCGCAGGATCCGAACGAACTCGACGCCGTCGACGGCATGGACGACACCGTAAAGCTCACCCTGGTTGAGCGCCCGGCCAAACGGCCAGCCCTGGCCCGGGCCCGTCGCGTCGCCGCCGACGAGCGGATTCAGGTACGTGTAGAGCGCGTGCGCGACGTCCTGCTCGACGCGCGCCGTGTCGGCCAGCGGCCGCGCCTGCAGGTTCACCACCACCGACAGGCCGCGGTAGCGGCACGGCTTGAGCTCGACCAGCGTGCCGATCAGCCGGCGGTCGTCGAGATACTCCGCGACCTCCTCGAGCAGGCTCTCGTCCGGCATCAGCTCGTCGAAGTGCAGCCGCCGGTCGGCGGGGTGGATGCGCGGCACGAGGTGCAGCGGCACCGGGCCGCCGTCGCGCGGCGGGATGCAGACGGCGCGGGCGACGCGTGGGCTGGCCTCGCCGGCCAGGAACTCGAAGTCCTCGGCGGTGACGGCGCGGTAGCGCGAGCGGATCTCCATCGCCGCGCGCTGGCGTGCGTGGGTGATGATCTCGGCGTCGACGCCGCCGCTGGCCGCGTCCGGGTTCGTGACGGTGTCCACGCCCGCGATCGTGCTCTTGAGCACGGTCAGGGACTCGGCCGTCACGTTGCCGTCACGCCCGCCGCCGTGGCGGTATTGCGTGACGCGCAGCACCGCGCCCTTGGGCGGGACGGCGCCGTACTGGGCCCAGCGCCCGCTCGTCTCGCGGATCGCCGGCCCGAACTCGATCTCGCCCGAGACCAGGTCGACGACGAAGTGGCGGTCGAACTCCGTCGAGCCGACGAAGTCGTCGCGCGGCTCCCAGCGCGCCCAATCGCCGGACTCCGGGTCCTGCACCTCGAGCGTCTCGCCGGTGCCGAGCTTGAGCACCGGATGGTGGCGCAGGGGCAGGATCTGGCCCGGCGTGCCGTCGGAGACGCCGATGATCTCGCGCGAGATGCGGGCGGCGTGCGTCGCCGGCAGGCGTGCGCCCATCGGGACGGCCGTGATCGACGCGATCTCCGGCGCGTGCGCGTAGATCTGCGTCTCGCGGCCCGTCATCGTCGTGTCCGCGATCCGGCAGCGCAGCCAGTGCAGGCGATGGCCGCCGAGCGGAGCCACGGCCGAACGCGGCGGCAGCTCGAGCTCGATCTGGCCGTCGCCGTAGTTGAAGCCGCCGGTGGAGTCGTCGAGCACGGTCGCCGGCGCCCACTCGTTGTCGCCCTGGGAGACCTCCCAGCGCAGCGGCGGATCCTTCGGGTCGACGCCCGCGCCGCGGGCCGGCGAGGCCTCGACGTCAATCCGGATGATCAGGCGGTCCAGCGGATCCTCGAAGCCGAGGTAGAGCGCGTCGCCGACCTGCGGCGGCGTGCCGAACGCGAGCTGATCCGGGCCCTGCGGGCGCGCTTCGCCTTCGGCGGTGCCGACGCTCTTGGCCTGCGCTCCGTGGCGCTGCAGGACGTACGCCTCCGGACGGGCGGACGGGATCGTGAAGTCCTCGTCGACCTGGAAGATGACCGCCTCGTCGTGAGCCGTCCGCGGCGTGCCGACCTCGGTGTCGCCGCCCGGGATCAGGATCGCCTCCGTGGGCGCGTCGGCGAGCCGGAAGCGCAGGCTGGTGGTGGCGGCGCTCGGGCCGTCGAGGCGGATGCCGAGCAGGTCGAGCAGCGCGACGTGGAGCTTGTCCGGCACGCGATTGAGCCGGTAGATCGTCATCTCCGTCATCCACGCGAACAGCTCGATCAGCGTGATGCCCGGGTCGGAGACGTTGTGCTCGGTCCACTCGGGGCACGCGCGCGAGATGCGGGTCCGCGCCTCGGAGACGAGGTCCTGGAAGCGGCGGTCGTCGAGCTCGATCTCTGGGAGCCTCACTCCATCTCCTCCGCCGGGATG
Organism: uncultured Solirubrobacteraceae bacterium; assembly: GCA_963768375.1. Lineage (GTDB taxonomy): Bacteria > Actinomycetota > Thermoleophilia > Solirubrobacterales > Solirubrobacteraceae > Solirubrobacter. The sequence goes on along the minus strand of CAVYHO010000008.1, from coordinate 1,084,774 downwards.
ACGTAGAACGGGTAGACCAGGTTGCGGTCGGTGTTGGTGGCGCGCACCTGGTAGCGAATGTCGATCGTGAGCAGGCCGCTGCCGGACTGCGAGAGGTCGAAGTCGACGCCGGTGACCTCGATCCGGGGCTCCCAGCGCCGGAGCGCCTCGCGGATCGCCACCTCCATGTTGCCCATGGTGTTGGCGTCGATCGTGTCGAACACGAAGTCGTGCACGCCACAGCCGAACTCGGGGCGCATCGGACGCTCGCCGGGAGCGGTGCCGAGGATCAGCTCGATCGCCTGATCGATGTCCTGCTCGTCGCGGGCCAGAGCGATCCCGCCGCGGCGGTCCACCTGAAGGGGGAACGCCAGTCCTGAGCCGATGATCTCCGTCACGTGCCGACTCTATCCGAGGTTGATGATCGCGCCCTTGATGTTCACCGGGCCGGAGCCCTGGATGTCCACCGTGGCGCCCTTGAGGGTCAGTGATGCGGAGGCCTCGACGGTCACCGAGACGCCCTTGAGGGTCATGGTCGAGCCGGCCTCGACGTTGAACTGCTGGGCCTTCATCTTGTTGTTGCCGGTCGCGGTGTGCTCGGCGTTGCCGCCGACCTTGACCTTCTCGTCCTTCGTGATCTCGACGATCATGTTCTGGTCGGACTTGATCTCGAAGTCCTTCTTCGTGTGCATGTGCGCCTTCTCGTTCGAGAGCATCGCGAACGATCCGTCGCGGTTCTGCAGGAGATCGGCGCCGGGCTTGTCCCTGCCGTTGAACAGCGAGCCGACGACGATCGGGCGGCGCGGGTCGTTGTGCTCGAACCCCACGATCACTTCCTCGTTGACCTGCGGGAGCATCAGCAGGCCGCGCGCGTTGCCGGCGCTCGGCGTTGCGATCCGCGCCCACGCCGACTCCTCGGTGTCCGAGAGCGAGGGGTACTTGACGCGCACCCGGCCCATTTGGTCCGGGTCGTTGTTGTTGGTCACCACGCCGACCACGAGCGACGAGGACCAGTCGCGAGCCTCGGGCTGGCGGATCAGCTCGAGCAGCGTCCGCGACGAGCGGCCCGAGATCTGGAAGCTCGTCTGGTAGCCGGTCCCGCCGCGCATCGTGTGCGTCGACGAGGTGACCATGAACGTGCCGCCGAAGTTCTTGCCTACGCCTTCGATCTGGACCTTCTTGCCGGCCTTGATGGCGGGGTCACCCAAGGCGACGCCGTCGGCCTCGTAGAACGAGTCCGCCGTGCGGGCCAGCGTGCTCTTGGCGATCGCGTTCGCCTCGCCGTTGTTGGCGGCGACGCGGTCGGTGACGGTCGTCGTGCCGCCGCCGAGATCGTTGGCCACCTGGCTGCGCTGCACGCCCGGCTTCGACGTCGTCTCGGGGGCCGCGGCAGTGCCGCCCACGTTTGCCTTGCTCTTCGGATCCCAGCTACGGACGTTGACGGTCGTGACCTGCTGGACGCCGGACATCCGCGGCCGGAACGAGATCATGGTGTCCTGCCACGTGAGCGTGACCGGCGCCGCCGCGTCCGAGTTGGCCGGGCGGAAATTGAGGTCGTTGTCGCTGACGACGACCTCGTAGTCGTGCATCAGCGCGAGCCGCCACAGGAAGTCCCAGTCCGTCTCGTTGCTCTGCTGGAAGAACTCGTGGACGACGTCCGTGGACTCCACCTTCGGCGCCAGGCCGTAGTCCCCGGCGATCTTCTTCACCATGTCGCCGGCCGACATCTGCTGGAACGTGCGGACCTTGCGCACCCGGTTGAGCTTGTGTGCCTTGTCGTACGCGCGGACCGCGATCGTGCAGCCCTTGGCCCCGAATTCGGGCTCGACGGCGGCGATCTGGCCCTTGAAGATCGATTCGGTCGCGCGGTCGCCCATCGCCGACGCCTTGATCTCGATGTCCTTGCCGAGCTGGAGCGGCTGGGTGTCGACGTTCTCGCCCTTCGGGTCGGCGATCCGGATCAGCGCCATGTCCGGGAGCGTCAGCGAGTCGACGACCTTGACCTCGATCAGCACGTCGCGCCACTTCGGATCCAGCTGCGCGCCGTTGACCTTCACCTCGATGCCTGCGACGTGTTCCTGTGATGCTTGGGCGGCGGACATCAGGTGTCCAGTGTCGGAAGCGAGAGCGAGCTGCCTCGGCGCAGGTGCAGCGGGTTGTCGACGCCGTTGGCCTCGGCGATCAGCCGCCACCTCGTCGCGTCGCCGTACGCGCCGTACGAGATCGACGGCAACGTGTCGCCGTCGCGAACGGTGTGCATGCCGAACCCGGCGGTTGCGCGCGTGGTCGGGTTCTGGCCCTTGGTCGGCGGCTCGGCCTGCGTGAGGCTCAGCTTGACGTCGGCGCGGATCGGCTCACCGTCGGGCTGGAAGAGCTTGTAGGTGCAGGTCAGCGACGTGCACGCGCCCTTGAAGACCGTCTTGCCCCAGCCGAACGTGATGAACGGCGCCGACGCGGTCGGCGAGCCGGCGGTCGCGCCGTCCGGGACATCCATCGCGTCGAGGAGTAGAGCCGTCGCCTCGCGCACGCCCATCGTGTAGGGCGGGAACGTCTGGTCGAACAGCAGGCTCAGCTCCATCTTGCGCGGCTGGCCGCCGCCGAACTCGAGCTTGGGGGCCGACTGCCCGGTCACCTCTTTCGGGTTCCAGGTGTTGGTCTTCGCGATCGAGTACTCGGTCGGGTTGAAGTAACACGGCAACGTGATGGCCGGGTCGATCTTCAGATACGCGGGCACGAAGCCGTCGGGAAGGATCTTGGGCATCTACTGCACCTTCATTCCGGCGTGGGCGATCTCGAGCGACTCGGTGAGGAACTCCGTCCCGCCGGCATTGAGGTCGGTGCTCGTCCACTTGGTCGGGTAGGCGTTGCGGAAGGCCCAGGTGGTGTGCGGCACGCCGAGCGAGTCGAACATCGTCACCGAGAGGTCCTGGGGGTTGGCTTTGACCACGGTCTCCTTGAACCACGCGTACAGCGCGCGCTCGCCGGTGACGCCGCGTTTGAGCGTGATGTTGCCCTGCTTGATGCGCGTCGGCAGGCGGTGCACGTAGTCGTTGACGCCGCCTTCGGGGTACTCGAGCACGTCGAGCTGGGCCGAGAATCCGGTGATCTGCGTGAAGTATCCGACCTTCAGTTTCAGTCCCGGGATCTGCACCGCGAAGTGGCGGCCGTGGCGGATGTCGGGGAGAGCTTCCTTTGAGGTTCCGGTCATGCGGGTTCGCCTACGGGTTGTCGATGATCAGGTAGCCGGACTGCTCGCGCTCGGCCAGGAGGTCGCGCTTGAAGCGGTCGAGGAAGTACTCGTACATCGCCTCGCGCTCGGCGGCCTTATCGGCCTCCGGGTCCTTCGAGGCAGCGGCCGGCGTCGACGAGTCGGTTGGGGTCGTGGTCTCGGGCGAGGTGCCGCCCTCGGAGAGTGCGCGCGTGATCGTGTACGGCTGGTGGGTGATGGGCAGCGGGCTCGGGTCGCCCGGCGCGGGGAAGTGCACGGTGCGCAGGCCGCCCTCGCCGGTCTCGATCGCGCCACCGGTGTGTTCGGCGATCCGCTCGGCGGCACTGCGCTGGAGTCGCGGCTGGCCGTCGGAGGCGACCAGCTGCAGGTGCGGCGTGGCGTTCTCCGACCGCGCGACGCGCCGGGTGGTCATCGCGGGCCGGGGCGGATCGAGGTCGAGCGCCGGCGCGGTGCTGTCGATCGTGCGGGCGATGCCCGCCTCGATGGCGGGCGCGGCCTGCGACCGCGCGACGCCGGCGCGGGGCGCGGGCCCACCCGGTCGCGTGGGCTCGGAGACGGAGCGCGCGACCGTGCTTTCGCTCTGCGAAGGCGGTGCCTCGCGGGGAGTGATCGGCGCGGGTGCGGCGGACCGCGAGACGGTGGCGGCCGGGGCCTCCTCGACCGGCTCCTCCGGCGTCTCGGGCTCGTCGTCCGGGCCGCGGACAGCGTCGATCATCCGCCGGAAGAGGCCGCGGCGCGGTGTCTCCTCGACTACCGGCTCGGCGACCGGAGCGGGATCTTCGGCGGCGGGCTCCGGCGCGACGGGTACGAGCGGCGCGGGTGCACGGCTGACGCGACGCACCACCGGCCGCGCGGTCTCGGCGACGACCTCCTTGCGAGCGATCCGCACCGGCCCGCTCGGCGCGGGCGCCGGCGTGCGCGCGACGGACGCGGCCGGCTCCGGAGCGGCGGCCGGCGGCGTCGCCGCGGAGGGCGCGCTGGCGGGGGCGGGCGCCGAGCTCGCGGCGGGGGCTGGGGCGGCGGTCGACGCGTCGGGGGCGCTTGCGGCGGTCGGCGTCTCGGCGGGCGGCGCTTCCGCCGGCGCCGGCGCGGCGGCGGGCTTGCGCGAGAGCCGCGAGCGCATGGAAGTCGTCGGCGCCGCGGGAGTGGCCTCGCCGGGAGCGCTCGGCACCGAGCCGGAGGACGGCGAAGCGGCGTCACCCGCCGCCGGCGTGCGCGCGACCGACGCTGAGTCGCTCGCGGCCGGGGCGCCGCCGGTGTCGGCCGCGGCCGGCGTGCGCGCGACGGAGGGGCTTGGCGAAGAGGCCGGGGTCGGCGAAGCGGGGTCGCTTGCGGCCGGGCTCCGCGCGATCGATGCGCGCGGCGCGCCGGTGTCGGCCGCGGCTGGCGAACCGGGGTCGCTCGCGGCGGGTGTGCGCGCGATCGATGCGCGCGGCGCGCTGGTGTCGGCCGCGGCTGGCGCGCGCGCGACGGAGGCGCGCGGCGCGGGGCCAGGGGTCGGCGAGCCGGGGTCGCTCGCGGCGGGCGTCCGCGCGACCGAGGGGCTCGGTGCGGAGCCGGCAGTCGGGGCTGCGGGATCGCTCGCGGCCGGAGTGCGCGCGATCGATGCGCGCGGCGCGCTGGTGTCGGCCGCGGCGGGCGTGCGCGCGACGGAGGCGCGCGGCGCGGGGCCGGGGGTCGGCGAGCCGGGGTCGCTGGCGGCGGGCGTGCGCGCGACGGAGGCGCTCGGCGCGGGTCCGGGGGTCGGCGAGTCGGGCTCGCTCGCGGCGGGCGTGCGCGCGACGGAGGCGCTCGGCGCGGGTCCGGGGATCGGCGAGTCGGGCTCGCTCGTCGCCGGAGTGCGCTCGACGGAGGCGCTCGGCGCGGGTCCGGCGGTCGGCGCGCCGGGGTCGCTCGCGGCCGGGGTGCGCTCGACGGAGGCGCTCGGCGCGGGTCCGGCGGTCGGCGCGCCGGGGTCGCTCGCGGCCGGGGTGCGCGCGACGGAGGCGCTCGGCGCCGGGCCGGCGGTCGGCGCGCCGGGGTCGCTCGCGGCCGGAGTGCGCGCGACGGAGGCGCTCGGCGCCGGGTCCGGGGGTCGGCGCGCCGGGGTCGCTCGCGGCCGGGGTGCGCGCGACGGAGGCGCTCGGCGCCGGGCCGGGGGTCGGCGCGCCGGGGTCGCTGGCGGCCGGAGTGCGCGCGATCGATGCGCGCGGCGCGCCGGTGTCGCTCGGCGCGGGGCTGGCGATCGGGGCAGCGGGGTCGCTCGCGGCCGGCGTGCGCGCGATCGATGCGCGCGGCGCTGTCGACCCCGCATCGCCCGCCGCCGAAGCGCGCGCGACGGATGCGCGCGGCGTGGGGCCTGCAGGCGGCGAGCCGGGGTCGCTCGCGGCGGGGGTGGGCGCGACGGAGGCGCGCGGCGCGGGGCCGGCGGGCAGCGAGCCGCCGTCGCTCGCGGCGGGGGCGTCACTCGCCGCCGGGGTGCGCGCGACCGTTGCGCTCGGTGCCGGACTGGTGGGCGGTGAGGCCGGGTCGCTCGTCGCTGGGGTGCGCGCGACCGACGCGCTCGGCGCCGGTGTCGTCGGGGTCGGCGAAGCGGGGTCGCTCGTCGCCGGGGCGCGTGCGACCGACGCGCGCGGCGCGGGGGCGGCGGGCGGAGCAGCGGGGCCACTCGCCGCCGGGGTGCGCGCGACGGACGCGGGGCCGGCGGACGGAGCAGCGGGCCCGCTCGCTGCAGGCGTGGTCGGGGCGGGCGAAGCGGGGTCGCTCGCGGCAGGCGTGCGCGCGACCGATGCGCTCGGCGCCGGCGAAGTCGGCTCGGGCGCGCTCGGTTCCGGTCCGCTCTCGAGGGGCTTGCGCGACAGTTTCATCGGGGCCTCGGCGGGCACGCCGAGTTCCTCGGACGTGATCGGGCCGGTGCCCGACCCCTCGACGATCCGCGCGCCGCGCGAACGCTCGAGGCCGCCGCGGGCCAGGAACCGCTGGAGCTTCTGCTCCTTCGACGGCTCCGGCATCTTCTCGGCCACCTGCATCGAAACGAGGTCCTGGGCAGCCTCGGACTGGTCGCCGAACATCCAGTGCGCGGCGAAGTCGGTCATACCCGGCGGCGCCCAGTCCGGGCGCTCGAAACCGGTCGGCGCCGGAGCCTCAGGCGCGGCGGCCGCGCGAGCGACCGCAGTGGGCGCCGGCGGAGGCGGCGGCGGCGCCGGATGGCGCGAGAGCCGCGTCGCAGCGTCCAGATGCTTCGGCCGGTGCGACTCCACGACCTGGTGCGCGAGCGCGCGACCGCCGTAGCGCCCAGCCGAATGACGTGCGACGACGCGCAGGCCCATGCGCACCGGCGGGCGGCTCGGTGTCTGTGATGAAGGCGTGATGTCGTCGGCCATGGTCTATTCCTCGAACGTCACGTACTCGGGGTAGGCGAGCGCGTCCGCTTCGCGCAGAAACCGGCGGCGGTCGGCGTGCTCGAGGTCGAGGATCGTGTCGAGGGGCCAGTGGAGGTGATACGCGAGCCTGGCCGTCTCCCCCAACAACTCTTCGGGAGACGGCCGCATCATTCCCCCAGGCGCCCGTCCTCTATGTCCGTGAGGTCTACCTCGAACTGCTGAGCACAGGCCGGGCAGGCCACCACCCCCACCGCCTCGCCGTCGGAGTTGATCCGCTCGTAGAGACGCTGGAGGTGGTCGAAGTCGGCCGCGTACAGACCCTCCACCAACTCGGGGGTGATCTCGTTGAAATCCCCGATCCGGGTGACGGTTCGCGCCAGCAGCAGGACCGAGAGGTACGCCTCGTTCTGGCGTACCTCCACAGACCGCAACGGCTCGATCTCGTCGCGAGCCGTCGCCAGCCGCATCGTGCCCTCGCGGTGCACTCCGCCTTCGCTGTCGACGAGCCCTCGCGGGAGGGTGAACGCGTATTCCGACTTCATGGTCCGTCCGTCGATCCTCCGCTACTCGGTTACTGGATCTCGAAGCCCTCGTGGCAGAGCGTGATGCCCTCGACGGCCACCTCGTTGGAGTCGGCCTTCAGGCCGACACCCGTGTACTTCTTGGGCCACGCGTTGATGATCGAGTACGTGACCACGGTCTGGCCCTCGTAGTCGAGCATCGTCACGGTGCAGTCCTTGCGGGCGTCCTTGAGCTTCCCGTCGACGATCAGCTTGCGCCAGTTCCAGAGCGTCTTGTCCTGGTCCACGCCGCGCTTGAGCTCGATGTCGCCCCACTTGGTGTTGCCCATCGCCTTGATCACGTCGGTGCGCCCGTTGGGCAGCGACCGCTTGATCTCGGTGACCTCGCTCTCGGAGTCGAATCCCGTGGCCTCCTTGAAGAAGCCGGCCGCCTCAGCGCCGCCGATCTTCAACTGGAACCAAATAGGGACATGTGCTTCCTTGTCATTGGCCGGCATTCCGGTCGTTCCTTTCTAGCTCGAAGTACCGACTACTCGCTGACGGCGGAACCTTCGCCGCCGCTGAACTGGCTCAACCGGAACACGACGAACTCGGCCGGCTTGACAGGCGAGATCCCGATCTCGCAGATGACCTGGCCCGCCTCGATCACTTCTGGCGGGTTGGTCTCGGAATCGCACTTGACGTAGAAGGCTTCGCCGGGCGTGGAGCCGAACAGCGCTCCGTCGCTCCAGACTCGCGTGAGGAAGTTCGTCGCCGCGATCCGAAGCTGGATCCACAGCTTCTCGTCGTTGGGCTCGAACACGCTCCACTGCGTGCCCTCCATGATCGACTCGGAGACGAAGTTGAAGAGCCTCCGGACGTTGATGTAGCGCCACTCGGGGTCGCTCGACATCGTGCGGGCGCCCCACACGCGGATGCCGCGGCCCGGGAACGCGCGGATGCAGTTGATGCCGACCTTGTTCAGGCCGCCCTGCTCCGCCTGCGTGATCTGGAAGCCGAGACCGTTGGCGCCGAGGGTGACCTCGTTGGCCGGCGCCTTGTGCACGCCGCGCGTGCCGTCGACGCGGCACCACAGGCCGGCCACGTGCCCGCTCGGCGGGATCATGATCGGCTTGTTGGTCAGCGGGTCCTGAACCTCGATCCACGGGTAGTAGAGCGCCGCGAACTTCGAGTCATAGCCGGCGGTGTTCATCCGCCACTCGAGGACCTCCTGCGGGAGCAGGTTCGGCGGCGTGTCCAGGATCGCCATCCGGTCGCCCGCGCCCTCGGCATGCGCGATCAGCTTGCCCTGGAGGTCGCGGAACTGCGTGTCGTCGCCGTCGTCGCCGATCAGCTTCACGATGTCCGGCGCGATCACCATCGTGATCTCGTCGACCGCGGCGAGGCCACCCAGGCCCTTGCGCTTGGCGACGTCGCCCGCGAAGTGCGTGCCCTTGACGTTCCCCGGGTCGATCGACGGGGCCGACAGGCTGAACGTGCCGGTGGCCGGGACGCGCTGCGCCTCGGGCAGCGACGCGCCGGTCTCCTCGACCTTGATCAGCTTCGAGGACGCGTTCACCTTCGTCGCGAGGTTCGTGCGGCCCTTCTTGAGCGTCAGGCCGGTGAACTCCTCGCTGTCGGAACCCGCGGACACCTTGACCGTGTAGCTCTTGTCGGCGCCCTCGCCGGCGGACGGCTCTTCGGTGACTTCGACCGAGATGTCGTCACGGCCGGCCTCGAGTGCCGCGATGCTGAACGCCTCGACCGCGGCGTCGCTCGCCGACGGCAGCGCGGCGCGCGCCGACGGGCCGCGCCCGTTGGAGCCGCCGTCGTCGCCGACGCGGACGACCCAGCACAGCGAGCCGCCGTTCTGGAAGAACCCGTACACGCTATGCGCGAGGAAGGCGCCGTCCATGAACGGCCCGTTGTCCGGCTCGGCCGGGTCGCCGAAGATCTTCGCGAACTGGGTCCAGTTCGAGATCCTCATCGGCGTATTGACCGGGCCCCCCGGCGCCAGGCCCACGAACGCGGCGATGGACGTGCTCACGCCCTCGATCGGCTTGTTCGCGGACGGAACCTCCTCGACGTAGACGCCGGGAGTCAGGTACGTGGGCATGTCACTCCTTCACTCGTGGACGTGCTGGCCGCTCAGTTCGCCCCGCAACCGATCCACGATCGGAGCGGCGACGAGACGCGATGTGCTCGAGACGGGCTCGAGGACCTCCATGAGGTCCTCCTCCCGGCCCCAGAGCACGACGGTGGTCTCGGGGGAAGCACCGCGCACGAGCCAGGCCAGTTCGTGCGAGGAGCCGTTATCGAGATCGAGCACCACGATGTCGGGGCGCAGCCGATGTGCGGCCCCGATGATGGCGCTGGGCCGGTCTTCCTGACCGACCACTTGGCAGCCCTCCTCGCTCAGGACCCGATTCATGCCGAGACGCATGATCGGCCCGAGGTTTCCGAGCAGGACGCGGGGACCGGGCTCAATTGCCATGTCCCAACCTTCCCGGTCCGCCGCTCCGGCGGCCAGAGGCTGCGAGGCAGCCATTCGGGCAATCCTTGCCTACCCGTTCGCTCACTTGATCACCAGGTCGACTCCCTGGCCCGGGAACTTCGAGCTGCGCGTCGGCCTCTCGGCCGTCGGCCGTCCGTGCCAGCAGCCGGTGTCGGCCCGGCGGCAGGCGATCGAAGCGGAAGCGCCCATCCGCGGCGCTCGAAGTCCAGGTGCCGACGTCGGGCAGCGTGACCCAGACGTCGGCGAGGGGTTCGCCTTTCTTGTTCCGCACCCGGCCGACCGACCGGTGCATCTCGAGCACCGTGCGCGCCGGCCCGTCGGACAGGCGCGTGCGGATCGTCTGTGTGCGGACTTCGGGACCCCGCTCGAGCGACGCGCCGGAATCGACCGACAGCCGGACGACGTAGTCGAGCGACACTTTGTACTGCCCGCCGACCGCGCTCCAGAAGTCGGACTTCTCGCCCTTGCCCTGCCCGATCCGGCCCTTGATGGGCCAGGCCTGGGAGCCGTTCGCGAGCCGCCCGTTGAGCTTGTCCTGCGGGAACTCCGGATACGCGTAGAAGATCGAGAGCACCTGCGAGAGCAGCCGGTGCTCGTCCTCGACGGCCTGGGTCCACGCGGTGACCGCGTAGGAGCACTCCATGACCATCGGCGGCCGGCCCTCGAACGTTCGCCCGTCGCGCTGGATCCGCGACCACTCGCTCGTGCGCAGGCCCTCGGCCTCGCGCAGGTCGTAGAGGAACAGGTTGACCGAAGGCTTGGAGAGCTGACCCGACCATTCGCGCGAGGGTGCGTCGAACGCGATGTCTACGCCCTCGAAGCCGTGGCGCTCGAGCTCTTCCTTCAGCAGTCCGCGCAGCGTCTCGTCGAGGTCGGCGAGCATCGTGTTGAGCGGGACGTTGACGGTCAGCACCGCCCGACCCTAACCGCATAAAGCCGCTTGGTGTGAAAAATGCAGGTCTGATGCAACCGAACGTTTACGACCAGGTCCGCTACTCCAATTATCCGTACGCCCAGACGCATCCGGATCGGCTGGCGACGGTCGCGATCCTGTACGGGCTCGCACCGCCGGATCCGTTCAACGCGCGCGTGCTGGAGGTCGGGTGCGGCGCCGGCGGGAACCTGATGGCGATGGCGGCGGCGACGCCCGGCATTCATGCCGTCGGCGTCGATCTCGCCGCCGAGCCGATCGCCGAGGCACGCGCCGCCGCGGCGGAGATCGGGCTCCGCGAACGTCGAGTTCCACCAAGGCGACGTGCGTGCGCTGACCGATCGTTCGCTCGGCGAGTTCGACTACATCGTCGCCCACGGCGTCTACGGCTGGATCCCCGAGGACGCCCGCGACGCGCTGCTGGAGCTGATCGCGGTCTCGCTCACGCCCGGCCGGCCTCGCGTACGTCTCCTACAACGCGCAGCCGGGCGGCTACTTCCGACGGATGCTGCGCGACGCCGGGCTCTGGCATGCGCGCAATGTCGAGGGCGACGACGCCGCCCGCGCTGCGAAGGCGCAGGAGCTGTTCGTGTTCCTCAATGAGCAGCGCGTCACCACGGCCGACACCTTCGGCGCGCTGCTGGGGCGTGAAGTTCCGATACTGGCCGAGGGTCCGATCTACCGGCTCGTGCACGACGACCTCAGCGAGCATTGGCATCCGGTCTGGTTCGCCGAGTTCGCCGAGCATGCCGCCCGCCACGAGCTCGCCTACGTCGGCGAGGCCGACCTGTACAGCCTGCGCACCGAGATGCTCCCCGAGGGCGTCGAGGCGGAGGTGTGGCGGCTGGCCGGCGGCGACCGGATCGCGTTCGAGAACTACTGCGACCTGCTGACCGCGCGACACTTCCGCCAGAGCGTGCTGTGCCGCGCGGGCGAGGCGCCGCGGAGCCGAGCCCGGGCCCGAGTTCGCGAAGCGGCTCTGCTGGGCTGTGCGCCCGAAGGCCGAGCCGCTCGAGGTCGGTCTGGTCGCCGACGCGTTCACCGAACTCGATCGCCGCCGCCCGCACGCGGTGGGATTCGCGGAGCTGCGCGACGCGCTGAACGCCGACCCGGACGCGCTCGCCGCGGCGCTGATCGACGGCTTCCGGCGCGAGCGCCTGATTCCGCACGCCGGCCCGTTGCGCGCCGCCGCTGAGCCCGGCGAGCGCCCGGTCGCCTCGCCGCTCGCCCGCTGGCAGGCGGCGCAGGGTCCGGACCTCACGTCGCTCGCCTACACGACCGTCCGCATGGAGGAGCCGGCGGCGCGGCTGCTGATCACGCTGCTCGACGGCACGCGCGACCGCGCGACGATCCAGGCCGAGCTGCAGCAGCGGACCGGCCTGGAACTCACCGGCGCCGACCTCGACAACAACCTGGCCGAGCTGGCGAAGCTGTTCCTTCTGGAGTCCTGACACCACAGACCAGGACGAGCCCGGACATCCGTCTATTCCCACGTGACGCTCGCCGATCGGTCAACCTACAGTGGCCCATTGCCTCGCCGCTCCCAGACCAGTTAATGCGTCTTCCTCAACTCTCATTCGATCCGCTCGCGACCGCCTTCGCGGCGCTCGCGGCCGTCCTGCTCGTGGTCTTCGTCGTCCTGCTCGGGGCGACCGGGCCGGGCTCGCGCGGCGCTGAGCTGCCGTACACCGACGGTGCAGCGGATGGCCGCGCAGGGCCAGATCCGCACCGCGACCCAGCTCGACTACGACCACCGGCTGCTGGTCACCGACCGCGCCGGCAAGGACGGGTGGACGACCTACCCGGCCACCGGCGCGCTGCAGGACCAGCTGCTGCAGCAGCTCGTCGGCGAAGGGCGCGGTCGGTCGTCATCGACTCCCAGAGCGGCAAGCAGGCGCGGCGGCTGATCGTGCAGGTGCTGCTGCCGATCCTGATCCTCGCCGCGCTGTTCGCGCTCTTCATGCGGCTCAGCCAGCAGTCCGACGCCGGCGGCATGGGCGCGTTCTCGCGCTGGCGCGGGCGCCGCTCGGCGATCGGGCCCGGCAACGAGGGCGGCCCGTCGTTCCGCGGACGTCGCCGGCGCGGGCAGCGCCGTCGAGGAGCTGCAGGAGCTGTGCGACCTGCTGCGCTCGCCGGAGCGCTACGCGGCGCTGGGCGCGCGGCCGCCGAAGGGCGCGCTGCTCGTCGGCCCGCCCGGCACGGGCAAGACGCTGCTGGCCCGCGCGACCGCCGGCGAGGCGCACGCCGCGTTCTTCTCCGTCTCCGGCGCGGAGTTCGTGGAGTCGCTCGTCGGCGTCGGCGCGGCGCGCATCCGCGACCTGTTCGCCAAGGCCCGCGACGCCGCGCCCGCGATCGTGTTCATCGACGAGCTCGACGCGGTCGGGCGCAAGCGCGGCGCCGGCGTCGGCCAGGGCAACGACGAGCGCGAGCAGACGCTCAACCAGCTGCTGGTCGAGATGGACGGCTTCGACGCCGGCCGCGGCCTGATCGTGCTGGCGGCGACGAACCGCCCGGACATCCTCGATCCCGCGCTGCTGCGCCCCGGGCGCTTCGACCGCCAGATCACGGTCGACGCGCCCGACGCCGAAGGCCGCGCGGAGATCCTCGAGCTCTACCTCGAGGGCCGCCCGCACACCGACGACGTGATCCCGGCCGAGATCGCCCGCCGCTGCCCCGGCTTCACCGGCGCCGAGCTGGAGAACGTGGTCAACGAGGCCGCGCTGCTCAGCGCGCGCTCCGGCCACACCGCGATCGCCGTGCACGACGTCGAGGAGGCGATCCAGCGCGTCGTCGGCGGCCCGCGCACCGAGACGCACGTGCTCAGCGAGGACGAGCTCGAGACGATCGCGATCCACGAGGCGGCGCACGCCGTCGTCGCGGCCGCGCAGGGCGACGGCGGCCAGGTGCACGGGCTCTCGATCGTCGCCCGCGGGCGCCGGCTCGGCCGCGCCACGACGCTGCTGCTCGACCGCGACCGCACCGTGCTGCGCCGCAGCGACCTCGAGCGCCAGCTGACGGTCACGATGGCCGGCGCGGCCGCCGAGCGCGCGGCGTTCGGCGAGGTCTCGACCGCGGTCAACGAGGACCTGCACACGGCGACCCAGCTCGCCCGCTCGATGGTCACGCTCGTTCGGCATGTCCGCGCTCGGCCCGGTGACGATCGGCGAGCACAGCGCCGAGATCTTCCTCGGCGCGTCGCTGCAGGAGCTGGGCAGCGTCGGGCCCGGGACGCTCGAGCGCATCGACGCCGAGACGCGCGCGATCGTCGAGGCGGCCGAGGAGCGCGCCGCGATGACCCTGCAGGCCAACTGGGGCGCCGTGGCGGCGATCGCGCGCGACCTCGTCGAGTACGAGACGCTCGAGGGCGCGCCCCTGGCCGCCCATCTCCGGCGTGCGCGCGCCCCTCCTCGAACGGCGGGACGCGAGCCATGAGACCGCGGCGGCCGACGCGGCACGGTCCGCCGGCGCGGAGTCGTGACATCGGGGAGAGCGCGGGACGGGCGGCTCGCGGGGACGGGCGCGCGTCGGCGATGCGCCAGCCGCGCGGCGGCGGGCCGCGGCGCGGCGGGCGGCGTTGCGCGCCGTGGTCGCGGCCGGGCTCGCCACGCTCGGGGCCGGGCTGGCGCTCGCGCTGACCGCGGACGGGCAGACGCCGCCCGAGCCGGGTTCCGGCGGGGCGCGGCCTGAGGTCGTGGCGCGCGGACGCTCGTGCCGTTCGGGATCGAGACGACCGCCGACGGGCCGCGGGCGTGGGCGCTCGGGCAGGCCGGGGGCGCACGGTCGTCCTGCAGGCGCGCCGCGCGGCGGGTGGACGTCGGCGCCGTTGCCGGTCGCCGGCCAGCCGGTCGGCGGCGCGGCGCCGCAGCACGCGGGCGAGGTGGCGCGCCGGACGGGCGCGGCGCGATCCTGCTCGCCGATCCCGACCAGCCTGACCAGCGACGCGCAGCTGCTGGTCCGCGCGCCCGGGCGGGGCGTTCGTCGCGGCGCCCGGCGCCCGGCGCGGCGCTGGCGGCCGGCGAGCGGCTCGTCGCCAACGCGACGCGCCCGGTCGCGCGGGCGCTGCTGGCCGTGATCGGCGGCGCGAGCCGACGCCGCGACGCTGCTCGCGCCGACCGACGCCGACGGCGTCGGCCACCGCGGTGCTGCGCCTGGACGCCGACGGCTGGCACCGCGAGGCCATCGAGGGCGGCGCCCGGTGCAGCCCCGTCGGCACTCGCGGCCGCGGGCCCGACGCGCGCCTGGCTGCTCGCGCACCGCCGGCGACCGGGTCGTCCTGCTGCACCGCGAGCCGCCGCCGACGGCGGGAGCCGCGCTGGGTGCCGGCGACGGTCGCCGACGCGCTGCTTGGCCGGCGAGGCGCTGCCCGCCACGGTGTCGTCCGTCGACCGTCGACGGCGCCGCCGGCGGACCCGCTCACCGTGACGGCGGACGGCGTCTGGCTGGACCTGCGCGTGACGCCGGCCGGCGCCACGCGCGCCGGTCGACGTCACCGAGCACGTCGCGATCACCGACCCGGCGCCCGCGCGAGACCCCGACGCCCACGCGCCACGCGCGACCGCGACGGCGACCGGCGACCGACACGCGCGACCGCCTACGCCGAGCGCGACGCCCACGCCGACGCCACGCAGAGCCGACGGCGACGCCGACGCCGACGCCCGCGATGATCGCGAAGCTCGACGGCCGCTGGTGCGACGCGTCCGCCCTGTGCGACCACCGCCTCGGGTTCACGTTCGCGCAGGGTGAGCCGCGGCTACCGCTCGGTCGCCGGCCCGGCGATAGAAGACGGCGCCCGTTCGGGACGCGCGAGGTCAGCGCCCCCGTCGACACCGGCGTCGCCGCGGACGCGCGCGCCCGCGAGCCGAGCGCCAGGGCGGCTACGCGATGCTCGCCGGCGGGACGTTCACGCTGCGCGACGGGATCGGCGAGGACGGCACGCTCGACGACCCAGGCGCTGGCGTTCTCCGCCGACGGCAGCATCGGCTTCACGGGCGGCACGATCGCACTCGGCGCCGCGACCACGGCGCCGCGCCCGGCGTTCGACGACACGCCGGTGCCATCGCTCGGCGATGCGCTCGTCGCGGCCGCCGCGTCGCCGAACGGCGACGGGCGCGTCTTCGCGATCTCACGCCAGGGCGCGGCGCTGGTCTACGCGCCGGAGCGCGGCTGGACGTTCCCGGACACGGGCCTGGCTCCAGCGATGTCCAACGGCGCTACGTGCAGCTGCGGGCGGTCGCCTGGCCGCGCCCGAACGTCGTGGTCGGCGTCGGCAGCGCCGGGGCGCTGGTCACCGTCGCTGCGCGACCCGGTGCCGTTCGACCTGAGGCCTCGACTTCCGACGACCCGCGCGGCGCCGTCGAGACCTACGACGGCCTGCCGGTGGAGGCGACGCTGCTGGCCGTCGCGTGCAACGCCGCCGGTCCCGCTCAAGTGCACCGCGGTCGGCCGCGTCGGGCTGATCGTGCGCGGCGACGGGCTGCAATTGGCACGTCGAGCACCTGCCTGACCGGCACCCCGGGCGCCACCGACCTCACGAGCGTCGCCTATGACGGGAGGCACGCCGCTGGTGGCCACCACCGCCGGCCTCTTCCAGTGGCGACGGCCGGCGGCGGATGGACGCGCGACGACGCGCTGCAAGACCGCCCTGACGGACGCCGGCCTGCCTGCCCGCGGTGACCCGGGTCGCGACCGAGTCCGGCGGCGGCACCGTCGTCGACGGGCACTTCGAGCGCGATGCACCGACGGCGCCGTGGCGAGCCGACGAGCGCGCCGCTGGACCTCTACCCGGTCGCGATCGCCGCCTATCCGCGACGGCGGTCAGGTCCGGACGATCGTCTCCGCCGCGCCGTCGCGCGCCGCCGCTGCCCGAGCCGGCTCAAATGACCACGCCCACGGCCTCCGAACGGGCCTTGACGGGCCCCGCCCGGACCCCGTGCCGCTGGACGCCTTCGCCGGTCGACGCCGATGGTGCTGCGCGAGACGGCCGACGGCTGGGTCGACCTCGACGGCTCGAGCTACCAACCGTCCGGCGGCCGCGACCTCCCGCGGACCACGCCAAACACGCGCGTGCTCGTCCTCGACCAGAACGGCACCGGCATGGCGCTCGGCGGCATCGCCGGCACCGGTGACCGACCCGCGCGCGTCCGATCCGGTCGCCGGCCTCCGCGAGCGTGCGCCGGCTCGATCACGGCGGCTCCCGCCCCGTCCGCCGCGGCCGGCTTCCGAGCCGGCCGAGACCGGCGCCGACGCCGCGGCTCGGTCCGGCTCGCGATCGGCGGGCATCCGGCCTGCCTGGACCGCTGCACGGGCGGCGGCGGGCAGGGCCTGACACCCGGACGTCCACCTCGAGCGCGGCGCTCGCGCGCGTGAGGGCGATGGTCGCGGCCGGCTACGGCCCGGCCGCGCTGCTCTTCGGCGGCGGCCGCGCGTCGCTCGGCGGCGAGCCGCTGGACGAGGCGCGGTGCGCGCCGCTACCGCGAGCTTACCACAAGGCGCCGGTCGTTGCCCGACCTACGTCCTGCCCGGCCCGGGCGACACGCCGGGCGGCGGCGACGCGGCGTTCGCCGCCGCGTTCGCCGACGCGCCCGCGCCCCAGGGGACGGGGCCGAGCGCCGGACGTCGTCGACGCGGCCGCGGGCACGCAGCCCGACGGCCGCACGCCCGGCGGCGCGGCGCGTCTTCGCGTTCGACCTGCGCGTCGCGGCGGGGACCGTGCGCGTCGTGGCGATCGACAACGCCGCCGGCCTGCCTGGCCGGCGGTCCGGACGGGCCGCCGGCGCCGCTGGCTGCGCGAGCATGGCCGGCGCCCCGCGCTACGGCATCCCTTTCGTCGTGGTCGGCAGCGCCTCGCTCTACGGCGCGCAGCGCATGCCCCGCGCCGACGATGCCGACGTAGAGCTCGGGCTGCTCGCCGGCCTCGCCTCGGCGTACGTCGCCACGGCCGGCGTCGACAACCCGTCACGATCCGGACTGCGGCGGCGTGCCCAGCCAGCAGCATGGTCACCCTCCCGGCGCACGCCGCCCGCCGGCGGTGTTCCAGTCGTCTATGCTCGGGTACTCCGCCCCCGCGTTCGGGCGCGATGTTCGATGAGACAGCTTCGACGAGGCCGAGATCACGCGCCAGACCACCGCGGCGCTGCTGATGATCGACGTCGCCGTCGATCGGTTCGACGCTGGCCACCGGCTTGGCGCCCGTCACGGGCGATGTCGGAGCCGCTGGTGGACAGCGATCGCGCTCGACGCCGCACTCGCAGGCGTTCCCGGTAGGCTTCCCGCAGCCGCTCTCGCGTCACCGCTGCCGACCCCGCCGTCGATGCGGTTCCTGTCGCGCTCGACAAGGACAACCGGCACGCTCACAGACCGCACGCGCCTACACCGGTGTGTTCCTGCCCCAGGACCAGTGCGTGTGGTGGTCGAACACGTGCGACACCGTCGTCCCGACCGACATCGCGTTCACCTCGATCGAACCCGCGGGTCGCGCGCTTCGTGGCCGCGCGGCCGTGGTGACCGGGTCGAAGGTCCGAGTGACCCGAGATCTTCCTCGACGCGAGCGGCCACGTCGTCGACGATCCGCGCGGCTTGTTCTGCCAGCTCGCGACGGGCGCCACGGTGGTCACCGTGACCGACGGCCGGCCGGCGCGTCACGACGCCGATCCAGGTCGTGATCGCTGGCGTCGTTCGGCCTCCCCGGGCGAGGTCCGGGTCACGCCGTTCGCGCGCGGCACGAAGCGGCGTCCTCGACTTCACTGATTGACCGGCCTGTCGAGCAAGTCGGCCGCGTCCGTGCCCGAGACGCCGGTGCGACACCGCGGCCCGCGCGCTCGTCGATCGTCACGGGCCCGGTCGTAGCCGAACGCTACAGCGCCCGCACAACATGCGCCGCAGCCCTCAACATCGGCCACCACGACGACTCCGCCCGCCCCCGTGGCGCCGCTGCAGGCTGCCGCTCCCGCAACCGGTGAGCCAGCCGCCGCCCGTCGACCGGGCGCGCCTACGATCGCGCCCACGGGCAAGCCGCCCGCGCCCGCCGTCACCGCCTGGCGCCGCCATACAGTTCCTGGCGGTCCAGTCTCGCGCCCGTCGACCTCAGCTCCAGCCCTTCCAGGCCGCCCAGGTTCCAGGAACAGCGCCGCGTTCGAGCAGGCCTTCGAGGCCGACTAGCGCCGCGGTCGCCTACGCGCACCCGCCGTCGCCGCTGCCGTGGGAGATCCTCGGCGGCGCCGCGGTGCTCGCGCTGGCCGTCGCCGGCGGTATCGCTGGCCGGCCGTGCCCGCCGCCCCGCGCCGGCCGCGCCTCGCCACTCAGGCGACGCGCGGCGCCCGCGAACTTAAAGGAGTCAGGCCCGGATCAGGCTGGCCGTTCGCGCGCCCGCCGCCGACGCGGATCACGTCGTGGAAGCGCTCGAAGTCCGCCTCGAGCGTGAGCCGGCCCTGCTTGCCGTACTCCTGCGCGACCGCGCGCACCAGGTGGCGCATCGAGATCGCCGTGTCGTCGTCGGCGGCCTGGAAGGCGGCGGCCAGCGAGCAGTTGCGGATCGCGCCGCCGGACAGCTTGAACTTCTCCGACAGGAAGTCGAGGTCGACGTCGTCGGCGCGCGGGGCTTCCTCGGGCAGCACGCGGTCCCAGATCCGCCGGCGGTCCTCGGGCTCGGGGAACGGGAAGTCGATCACGAAGTCCAGCCGGCGCACGAACGCGTCGTCGATGTTGCGGCGGAAGTTCGTGGCGAGGATCACGGCGCCGGGGTAGCCCTCCATCTTCTGCAGCAGGTAGGCGACCTCGATGTTCGCGTAGCGGTCGTGCGAGTCGCCGACCTCGGAGCGCTTGCCGAACAGCGCGTCGGCCTCGTCGAAGAACAGGATCGCGTTCGAGCCCTCGGCGGCACCGAAGATGCGGTCGAGGTTCTTCTCGGTCTCTCCGATGTACTTGCTCACCGTCGTCGCGAGGTCGACCCGGAAGATCTCCAGGCCCAATTCGGCGGCCAGCACCTGGGCGGCCATCGTCTTGCCCGTCCCGGACTCGCCCGCGAACAGCACCTTCAGGCCCTGCGTGCGCGCGACGGTCTTCTCGTAGCCCCAGTCGGAGAGCACGCGGTCGCGGTGGCGCAGGTAGGCGCTGATCGACTGCAGGAGCTCGCGCTGGCGCTCGGGCACGACGAGGTCCTCCCAGCGGAAGCCGGGCGGGAGCCTCGCGGCGAGCTCGCCGAGCCGCGAGGAGGACGCCTGGCGCGCGCCGAGGTCCAGATCGCCGGGTTCGGGGACCTTCGCGCCGCGTGCCGTCGATGCCAGCCGCGCGACCTCGGCCGCCTCGACGATCTGCGTCATCGAGAGCCGGAACTTCGCCGCGACGTCGCCGGTCTCGGGCGTGCCGGTCAGATCGGCCCACGCCTGCCGGCGCTCGGCGAAGCTCGGTGAGGAGGCCTCCACCAGCAGCACCGTGCGCTCGCCCAGCGCGAGCGCCGCGGTGCGCGTCGGTGCCGCGAACACGGTCCGCTCCGGGCGCTGCTCGATCGCGCGCAGCAGCCGCCCGCGCTCGGCCGGCTCGATGTCCTCGAGCCCTTCGAGGATCACGGGCCGCTGCTCGAGCGCGCCGATCAGCGCCGCCTCTCCCATCACCTCGCGCGCATCGAGGTCGCGCACGTGCACGGCGACCAGCGGGCGGCCGAACGCGGTCGCCAGGAGCGAGTCGGCGTCCGGGCCGGCGAGCACGATCGGGAGGTGGCTCTCGCGCTGGAGCAGCGCGGTGACGATCGCCACCGCTTCGTCGCGGCCGGGCGCGTGCGCGGGCAGCGCGACCATCCGCAGGCGGGTCGGCTGCGCGGACTCGTCCATCCGCCCGCCGAGCAGCACCGCCGCGAGCCGGTCGGCGACCTTCACCGGACGCTCGGCCAGCGGCGTCTGCGCATCGCCCATCAGCCGCAGCGCACCGAGCCGGCGCAGTCGTCCGTCGGCGTCGAACGCGGCCATCACGTCGGCCGAGCTCAGCCCTTCGCCCTCGAGCAGCTGGCCGACGAGCCGCGGGCTCGGCAGCTTGCGGGTGACGTCGTCCTGGAGATACGCGTACAGGCGGCCGTAGCGGGGGTTGAGCTCGGTCGCGCAACAGACCGCCAGCACCGCGGCCTCCAGCAGGTCCAGGCCGAGCGCTTCGACGACGCCCTGCAAGCGCTCGTCGGCGTCCGACGGCGACTCGCCGTGCGTGAGCCGCAGCGCGACCTCGTCGGAGATGTACAGGCCGCGGAACGGATCGCCCGGATCGGGATCCGAGCCGGCGACCCGCTCGACCGCCGCCATCACGCGGCGGTCGATGAAGCCGAAGGAGATCGCGGCCTGCGGTTGCTCCACTTACGGCGCGATCTTGTCGGCCACGTCGTCCGCCTCGCGCTCCATGGAATCACCAGGATTCGAGACGGTCAGCGGCCCGCTCGTGGGAGCGCCGCGCTGCTGCACGACGTGCGCGAGCTCGTGTGCGATCAGCTTGTCGCCGTCCGAGGTGTTGGGCTTGTACTGGTCCTGCGCGAAGTACACGTCGGTGCCGGTCGCGAACGCGCGCGCGGACACCGCGTGATTGAGGTCGTGCGCCGTCGAGTCGGTGTGCACGCGGACATCCGACAGGTCGCCGAGCGAGGGCGAGAGCTTGTCGGAGACGCCGGCGTCGAGCGACGTGCCGGCCCCGCGGGTGGAGTCGATCGTCGACTGCACGCTCGGATGGACCTCGCCGCTGGGCATGATCCCGGCGCCCTGCGAACGGGCGATCGCGCCGCCGAACGCTCGGTTGCCGACGTTCGACACGAACTCGTGCAGGGGCGCGGCAGGGTCCTCGACCGGCTGCTGCTGCTCAGGAGCGCGCGGCTTTTCGTGCTCGTGAATGCGCTCCGCGTCGTTGTAATTCACCTGCCGAGCATACGCGCGGGTGCGTCGGGCGCGCAAGCGCTCTGGCTATCCTCGCTGTGGATGCAGCAGGAGCAGCGGAGGGCATCGATCCCGGAGATCATCGGGGCTTGGCTGCACATTTGGACGCCGCCGCGCGATGCCTATGTGCCGCCGATCCCGTGGCGCAAGCTCGCGATCGGGGCCGGGATCGGCGCGGTCGTCCTCGGCGCGGTGCTGGCCGTCATGGTCCCGCGCATCAACGAGGGCAAGGACAGTCGTGCCGCGATCGAGCGCGCGAAGGACGAGCGCAACGCCGCCAAGAACCGGGCGCGCATCAACCACGTCCAGCGCCCCCAGCGCGCCGAGGCCGTGGCGCTACTGCCCGCCGCCGACGCCAGTCCGGCGGAGCAGGAAGCCGCTCGAGCGGACCTGCTCAAGCACATCGAGGCCGAGATCATGGCCGACGCCCGCGAGCGCTCGGCAAGCGGAGAGCTCCGTGCCATCGAAGGGCCCACCACGTGCGAGCACACACGCGGACGGCCGACCACCCCGGTCGGCGTCTTCGACTGCTTCACCGTCGCAAAGAGCTTCAAGGCGGGCAAGAACACCAGGGCCGGCATGACGGGGTATCCGTGGCGCGTGGTGGTGGACTTCCGCGTCTTCGCCTATACCTGGTGCCGGGTGGAGCAGATTCCGGGCGAGCTGATGATCCAGGACCCGACGGAGACCATCCACCTGCCGGACGTGTGCCAGGGCCCGCGGTCCTAGCGCACCGGTGTACTGCTCTTTTCAGCGAGCGCGCCCGCACGCGCGGGCGCGAAGGTCGCGGTTAGCACCACATCCACGAACGCGCCGCGCCTGAGGAGTCTGCGGCCGGCGACGCTCCAGCGGGTCCGGACGTCGGCCATGCCGGCCCGGTCGGAGCGCTTTACGCCGGTACCGAGAACGGTGCCCGCGCGATTCCGGACCTCGAGGCTGACGCTGCCGGGTTCGGAGAACCGGAACGGCAGCACCACCGTCTGCCGCAGCGCCAATCGGCGCGTGTCGAGCTTCCCCAGCTGCGCGCCCGTAGCCACGACGGCGCGCCGGGTGGCGGTCCGGACCTGGGCGTCGGTGGGCGCCACGCATGGCCCGATCACGCCGCTGGCGCGCTCGGTGACATCGACCTCGCCCTCTTGGCGCTTGGTCAGCACGCGCACGATCTGGCCCGCCGCCAGCGCCGGCTCGGCGGCGACGGTGAAGGAGGTGGCGTCGGTCCAGGTCAGGCGCTGCCCGGGCACGAGCGCTCCGCCCGGCAGGTAGGTCCCGACCCAGGTCGCCGGTGTGCCGGCGTCGTGCGCGACCGAGAACGACATGCTCCCGGCGCAGGCGTCGGCACCGATCCGCGGCCCGCCGGCGTACGTCGCCGTCGCCAGGACGACGCCGTCACCGTAGGCCCGGGCCACGTCGCCGGCGATCAGGTCGGGAACCGTCAGATAGCCGCTCGACGCGCCGATCCCGTCGCGGTCGAGCGAGCGCGCGACCACCTCGCGTCCGCGCACCAGCTCGACATAGCCGTTGCGCGTCGTGCGGTTGTCGGAGACCACGATCGAGGCCGGCCCGGGACCTCCGCTGTTGAAGCGGATCGACGTCGCCGCGACGGCGGATGGAGCGAGCACGCAGAGGCATACGGCGCCCGCCAAAGAAGACCTGAGCAGCATGGGACGGGCCGAACAGTACGACCTGGTTTCCAGTGGGACACTCGGAGATGCGTCCAGCGTTATGGCAGGAATCGTGCGGCTCGGGGCGAACGAGGAAGCCCGATGAGGTTTCCTGCGACATCGATGGGAGCGTGACGTGACCGGCGCCAAGGTGATCGCCTTCGCCAATCAGAAGGGCGGGGTCGCGAAGACGACCACGACGTTGAACCTTGCCGCCGCCTTCGCCGAGGAGGGTCACCGCGTCCTCTGCATCGACATGGACCCGCAGGGCAACCTGACCATGTCGCAGGGGATCGACCCCGAGACGCTCGAGGAGTCGATGTTCGACGTGCTCGTGCACGATCTGCCGATCCGCGCGGTGATCCGCCGCTGCGAGGTGGACGTCGCGGTGGCCTCGATCGACCTCGCCGGCGCGGAGATCGCGATGTCGATGAAGATCGGCCGCGAGCGCTCGCTGGACAAGGCGCTGAACGCGGTTCGCGGTGATTACGACTTCGTGTGCATCGATACGCCGCCGAGTCTGGGACTCTTGACGGTGAACGCACTGACGGCGGCGAACAAGGTGATCGTCCCCGTGCAGTGCGAGTATCTCTCGATGCGCGGGCTCCTCCAGCTCCAGCACACGCTCTCAATGATCCGCGAGAACCTGAATCCGGATGTCGACATCATGGGCATCCTGCCGACGATGGTCGACACGCGGACGCTGCATGCCAAGGAGGCGATCGAGATCCTCGAGGAGAACTTCGGGGATCGGGTGTTCGGGGCGCGCATCAAGAAGACCGTCCGCTTCGCGGAGGCACCCGTGAAGGGAATGTCCGTCCTGAAGTACGACCCCAACGGGCAGGCGGCCGACTCGTATCGCCGGTTGGCGAAGGAGGTGCTCTCGAATGGGTAGCGGCAAGCGGGCGAGCATGCGGGAAGGCCCGTTGGCCAACCTGTTCCGCAAGACCGAGACGGACGGGCTCGAGCCGCCGCGCGCAGAGGAGCCGCCGGAGCGCGCGACGCCGACTCCCCAGGAGCGCCTGCGCCACGCATTCTCGAGCGAGATCCCGGGCGACATGCTGGCTCCCCCCGACGAGGTGCCGCCCCCCGGGCCGGCCGACTACCAATGGTCCTCGGTGCCCGACGATCGCGTCGGCGCGCCGCAGTTGCGGGTCGTGGGCGTCGGCGGCGGCGGCGTGAACGCCGTCAACCGCATGATCGAGGCCGAGGTCTCCGGCGTCGAGTTCATCGCTTTGAACACGGACGCGCAGTCGCTGCAGCAGTCGGCGGCGCACGTGACGCTGCAGATCGGCGCCGACATCACGCGCGGGCTCGGTTCGGGCTCGGATCCGGATCGCGGCCGCCAGGCGGCGATGGAGGACTACGACCGCATCAAGTCGCTGCTCAAGGGCTCGGACATGGTGTTCATCACCGCCGGCGAGGGCGGTGGGACCGGCACGGGCGCGGCGCCGGTCGTGGCGCGCGTGGCGCGCGAGCTCGGCGCGCTGGCCGTCGGCATCGTCACCAAGCCGTTCGGGTTCGAGGGCACGCGCCGCCTGCAGGCGGCCGAGGCGGGAATCGAGGCGCTCGGCGACGAGGTCGACACGCTGATCGTCGTGCCCAACAACAAGCTGCTGACGGTGCTGGACAAGCAGACGTCGATGGTCGAGGCGTTCCGCGTCGCCGACGACGTGCTGCGCCAGGGCGTCCAGGGCATCTCGGATCTGATCACCCTGCCCGGCCTGATCAATCTCGACTTCGCCGACGTGCGCACGATCATGGCCGAGGCCGGCAACGCGCTGCTCGGCATCGGCATGGGGTCGGGCGAGAAGCGCGCCGTCGACGCGGCCGCCCAGGCCACGTCCTCGCCGCTGCTGGAGACGACGCTGGAGGGCGCGAAGGCGATCCTGCTCTCGATCACCGGTGGCCGAGATCTCTCCCTGTGGGAGGTCAACGAGGCCGCGCGGGCGGTCCAGGAGACCGCGCACCCGGACGCCAACATCATCTTCGGCGCGATGGTCGACGAGAAGCTCGAGGACGAGGTGTGGGTGACCGTCGTCGCGACGGGCTACGAGCCGGTCAAGCCGCAACGGCCCGGCCTGCGCGAGCCCGCCGGCGAGCCGCGGGTGATGCGCACGCGCGAGCCGGTCCGCTCCGCGCCGCCGCGGTCGACCGACGTCGACGTACCCGAGTTCATCCCGAAGTTCTAAGTGGGAGGTCGGTGGGGGTGGCCGAACGCGGCGTCGTCGCGGCCGGCCACCCCCTGACCGCTCGGGCCGGCGCCGACATCCTGCGCGCCGGCGGCAACGCCGTCGATGCCGCGCTGGCGGCGCTGATGACGTCGTTCATGGCCGAGCCGCTACTGACCGGCCTCGGCGCCGGCGGCTACATGCTGGTGGCGCCGCCGGGCGGGGCGCCGGTCCTGCTCGACTTCATGGTCGAAGCGCCGGGCCGCGGCGCGAGCCCGTCGTCGCGCGCGCCGCTCGACGCGGTCGTGATCGACTTCGGCGACGCCGTCCAGGTGTTCCACATCGGCGCCTCCTCGTGCGGCGTCTACGGCATGCCGGCAGGGATCGCGTCCGCGGCCGAGCGCTTCGGGACCGTCCCGCTGGCCGACCTGGCCGCGCCTGCGATCGCGCTCGCGCGTGACGGCCTCGAGGTCAACGAGACCCAGGGCTATCTGTGGGAGCTGCTCGGCCCGATCGCGACCTCGACGCCCGAGTCCTGCGACCGCTACTGCATCGACGGCCGCGTGCCGCGCGCGGGCGAGATCGTCCGCGATCCCGACCTCGCGGATGGGATCGCGCGCCTGGCCGCCGACGGCGCCGAGCCGTTCTACGGCGGGGACATCGGGACGGCGGTCTCGGAGTGGGTCACGAGCCGCGGCGGGACGCTCACGCAACTCGACCTCGCGGCCTACGGCACCGTCCCGCGCGAGCCGGTGCATGTCCGCTACCACGGCCGCGAGGTGCTGACCAACCCACCGCCGAGCGCGGGCGGGATCCTGATCGCGTACGCGCTCGCGCTGCTCGAACGCGGGTCCGGCCCGCCCGCGCCGGATGCGATCGTCGACGCGATGGAGGCGGCGCAGTCCGAGCGCACGCCGGCGTTCCTCGAGGGCCTCGCCGAGCCGGACTTTCTCGACATGTTCATGGCCTCGCGGCTCGGCGCCACGACGCACGTCTCGGTGCTGGACGCCGACGGTTGGGCGTGCGCGGTGACGACCACCAACGGCGAGGGCTCAGGGCTCGTCGTGCCCGGCACCGGCATCCACGTCAACAACATGATGGGCGAGCAGGACCTGTCGCCCGCGGGCTGGTTCACGCACCCGCCCGGCCGCCGGCTGCCGTCGATGATGGCGCCGACGATCGTGCTCGACGAGGGCTCGCCGGAGCTGGTGCTCGGCTCCGCCGGCTCGAACCGGATCCGGTCCGCGATCGTCCAGGTGATCGTCAACGCGATCGACCGCGGGATGGACGCGCAGGCGGCTGTCGACGCGCCGCGACTGCACTTCGAGGACGGTCTCGTCTACGCCGAGCCGGGCATCGATGCGGGCGCGCTCAAGGGCCGCCAGGTGGCCTGGTTCCGCGACCGCAACCTGTTCTTCGGCGGCTGCCAGGCGGTTGAGCGCCACCACGAGACGCGCGAGTTCAGCGGCGGAGGGGATCCGCGCCGGGGAGGGGCGGTGGTGACCGCTTGACGGTGATCACCTGCGACATGTACGCCGCGTGCAGGGAGCACTGCAGGAGGTACGTGCCGGGCTCGGTCAAGCGGCGCCCGTAGCGGCGGCCGTCGGACAGCCACGGCGAGCCGAACCCGAGCGGGCCGGCCGCGAGGGTGACATCGTGCTTGACGCCGCGCTCGGCAAAGCGCCACTGCACGACCGAGCCGGCGGTGACCTCCAGGTGGTCCGGCGTGAACGCCCAACCGTTGACGACGACCTTCGCGTCGCCGTCGACCGTCGTCGGCGTGCCGGCACCGCGGATGCTCGGGCGCGCGCGCCCGTCCCTGCCGATCCGCGAGAGCGTCAGCGCGACGTTCGGCGGCGCCCAGCGCGCGCCCTTGAAGCCGCGACCGAGGATCTCAGCGTCCCGTGGTGCGGGCGCGCAGCGCGGCGCCGGCATGCCCGGAGCGGGCGGCGCGATGTAGACGTGATCGATGCCCATCACGCGCGTGTGCGGGCGTGAGCCCTCGTACACGGCGGTCACCTTCAGGCGCTCATTCGCCCGGATCGGCCAGCCCGTGGCCGACTGCCACCAGCTGATCACCTTCGGGTCGGGCTCGTGCAGCAGCGGCGTGACCGCGTACAACGGGTCGTCCTTCGGCGCATATGACGGCTTGGAGCGGACGAGCGTGCGGTCGCCGCAGCCCGGCTGGCTGAGGTCGAGCGAGAGCGACCCGCCGTGCAGGTGGCCGCCGACGGCGACGATCCGGCCCGCCTCGGGCATCGCGAACTCGCGCGATTTCTCGTACGCGCCGCGGCCGTCGCCCGGGACCGACCACTGGGGGTCGGGAACGCACGGGATCACGCTCAGCCAGTACGGCTTGACCTCGATCACCGGGCGCGGGTCGACGGTCACGCGGTACTCGAGGTAGAACTCGCGCTCGCCGCCGCGGTGGTGCATCACCATCAACAGCGCGCGCCATTTGTCGGCCGGGTTCGTCGGGTAGCCGTAGCCGCGCGGAAGCGTCATCGGACGCAGTTCTTCGCTGGTCCCGTAGAAGCGCTCGCGCGTCGCGTTCAGCGGGCACGCCCGGTCGCCGCGGCTGTTGTCCGGGCCGCCGTTGGTGAACACGAGGTGATGCAGCATCGCGACGTGCTGCGGGATCACCTTGCCACGCCTGTCGATCAGCCGCGCGTCCATCGCGACGATCGCGCCCGGCACCTCCGGCGGGGTGACCGTGACCGCGTCCTCGAACATCCCGTACGAGCCGACGGTCAGCGGTCCGACGCTCTGGACGTAGGTGGTGAGCGACGGGTCGGCGCGATGCTCCGGAGGCGGCGCGGTCGGGATCGAGGCGTGCGCGGTGGCCGTGGCGAGGGCGGCGATGACTGCGAGGAGCACACGGCTCTATTCGCCTGCCGGCGGTCGGCGCCCTCCCTCCGTAGACGCGTCGTACCGGAACGTGTAGCTTCACTGTTTGAAGGGTCGGTCGCGTCAGGAGGACACCATGCGGGGAGAGGCACGGATTCGCGTCATCGTCAGCGGGGCGACGCTATTGTCGTCCTCGCCCTCGCCGGTGGTCTCGCGTTCGGGCCGGGCGCGTCCGGGCAGGTGCCGCCGTGTGACGGCTACACGGGCTACGGCGGCTATACCGACCCGTGTCCGACGGTCACGCCGACTCCGACGGCGACGCCCACCACGCAGCCGACCGTCGTGCCCACGACGGTGCCGACCGCGACGCCCGTGCCGCCGCCGCGCGACACGCGGCCGTGCCGCGTCACCGCGCGGGCACCTCGGCAGACCCTGCGCACCGTTCGCCGCTCCGGGCTGCGCCTGCGCCTGACGACCGACGAGCGCTGCCGCCTGGCCGTGACGGCGAGCGTGGACCGGACCACCGCGCGGCGGCTCGGCCTGGGCCGGCGCAGCGTGACCGTTGCGCAGTCCACTCGAACGCTCCCGGCCGGCACGCGCACGGTGGCCGTCAAGCTCACCCGCAAGGCGGCTCGCGCGGCCCAGCGCGCCCGGTCTCTGAGGCTCTCGATCAGTATCGCCACGCGCGACGTCGCCGGCAACACCGGCCGGCTTACCGTGCGCACGACCCTGCGACGGTAGTCGGGGTGGCGGCCAGCGCGCGGCTCCCGAGCGGGAGCCCCGGTGGCGGCGCGGGACCGATCCGGTAGACGGCGCGGGCCTCGGCCGTCGCGTAGTTGGAGGGTGCCCCCGCGCCGCGGATGGTGATCGGCTCCTCGACGAGCAGCCGCGCCAGCGGGTACGGCCGGTCGTCCGGGACGCTGAGCCCGCCGCAGCGGCCGAGCTCGGCCTGCACCGCGGCAGCGGTCAGGACGCCGGTGAACCCCTGCTCCACCTCGGCCCGCCCGTCGACGATCGCGTCGACGCGCCGCAGTTCGTCGCGCAGCGCCGGGAGGCCGAAGGCCAGGACCGCGAGCGAGACCGCGGCCGCGACTCGCCACACGGTGCCGCCGGCGACCGTGAAGCCGAGCGCGGCCACCGCGCACCAGAGCGTGAGCATCGCCGCGGGCAGGAGCAGGTAGCGGCTGAGCAACGGCAGCCCGGTCGCGCCGAGGACGAGAAACGCCAACAGTCCCAGCCCGGCGACCGCCGCAGGCAGCATCGTCCGCTCCTGCAGGCGCGTGATCGCGAGCGCGCACCCGGCCAGCCCGAGCCAGATCACCGGCTCGGTGAGCGCGGCGCGCAGGTAGCTCGGCGTCGTTCGCAGCGCCGTCTCGAGTTCGCGCGGGCGCTCGAGCTCGGCGGCGAGCGCCTGCGTGCCGTGCAGGGAATGCAGCGGATCACCGGTCGCGGCGAAGTCGAACGCGATCCACAGCAGCGGCGCGGCGAGCGCGATCGCGGCCGAGGGTCGGCGCGCCCACGCGGCCCACGCAACGGCGAGCAGCCACGCCTCGGGCCGCAGCAACCCGGCGAGGCCGAGGAGCACCGGGACCGCATACCCGGTCCGGGGGTTCCGCGCCTCGGCGGTCATCGCCGCGAGCACGAGTGCCAGGAACGGGATGTCGATCACCGCCTGGCCGGCCTCGAGGACCAGTAGCGGGCGCGTCAGCAGCAGCGCCGCGAACAGGCCGCCGACCCACGGCGAGTAGAGCACGGCGCCGAGCCGGAAGGCGAACCAGCCGACGGCGCCGAACGCGAGCCAGGAGAGCGCGAGCACCACTTCGATGCCGGCCTCGCCGAGTGGCGCGATGACGGCGGAGACGAGAATCGCCAGCGGGTGTGGCGTCGGGGCGCCCGGCGCGTCGAGCGCCGGACCGTCAAACAGCTCGTTGCCCCACACGAGCGCCCAGGCCGCGTCATAGCCGAGCGTGCCGCGGCCGTAGACCAGCCGCGCGGCGACCGCCGTCGCCACGATCGCGACCGCGGCGCGTCTCACGGTCGGCAGCGGACGACGAACCGGGCCCGGAGCGAGCGGATCTCGGCGGTGACGCGGGTCGTGCGCCGGAGCCGGATCGCGCGCCGGGTGCGGGCCGGTAGCCGGACGGCGAGCGTGGCGTGGGCGCCGGGGCGGACGCGCGCGGTGTCGGCCCCGCGCCCGCGGATCCGCAGCCGGACGACGCACCGCCGCGGCGCGGCCGCGGGGCAGTAGACGCGCGCACGCACGATCCCGGGCCGAGCGAACCACGGGCGGCGCACGAGCTGGAGCGTGGTCGGCACACGTGCCGGCGTGGGCGGCGGCGGGAGCACGCTCAGCGGCGGCGGGTCGGGCGGGCGCAGCCACGCGGCCAGCTCGGTGAAGCTCGGCCGCGGCGAGAAGTCCGGGCGGATCAGCCCGGAGTCCCACGGCTCATGGGCGGCCGCCTGCCATTGGTAGATGAACATCCGTTCGATCCGGTCGGCGTGGGCCTCCGCGAGCTGGAGGGCGCGGGCGATGCTGGCCCGCGCGCGTTCCTCGTCGTAGGGCCAGCGGCCGAGCTGGCGGACGAGACCGCCGGTCTCCGTGATCCAGACCGCGCCGCCGACCGCGGCCAGCAGCGCCTCGGTCATCGCCGTGCTCCCGCGCGTGACGTCGCTGTAGTTGTGCAGCCCCCACAGCCGCGGCTCGCTGCTCAGCCCGGCGCGGAAGCGACGCAGCCACGACAGCATGTTCGGCGAGTCGAGCAGCTCGACGGCCAGGATCCGGCAGTCGGGGCACGCGGCCGCGAGCGTCTCGTAGAGCCGGGCGGTGCCCTCCGGGTCGTCCGCCGACGGCTGGCTCGCGTGGTTGCCCTCGTTCCAGGTGCCGAACGCGGTCACCCACGGCCAGCGGGCGCGAAACGCGGTGAACGCCGCGCGCATCTCGGCCTCGGTCGGCAGTTCGCCACCGCCTCCGAACGACACGAGCGCGTCAAAGCCCCGGTCGCGCGCCGTTCGGAGCCACTCGTCGAGCTCCGCCGACGGCTCGAGCGCGGCGTTCCACGGCGCGACGACCCGCACGTTGGTGATGCCGAGCCACGTCACGCGCTCGTCGCGGAGCGCCGCCGGGTGCTGATCTGCGAGGCCGATGGGAACCCGCGCCTGCGCATCGGCACACGCCAGCGCGGTCACGATCAGCGCGAGTGCCCAGATTCGACCCATCGCCGCAGATACTGCCTGGGTAGGGCCACCCGCACCAGATTTTCTGTGCGAGCGCTCATCCTCGAATCGATGAGGCTCCCCAGAACTCTTCTCCTCACCGCCCTGATGGCGTTCTCCTTACCCGCGGCCGCGCAGGCGGCCGCGCCGTGGTCGGATCCCGTCACCGTCCCCGGCTCGACCGGGCAGGCCGGGTCGCCGGTCGTACTCGGCGACGCGATCACCTTCAACGGCGCGGGCGCGTTCCCGGGCGCGCCGCTGTTGCGCGCGTCCCTCGGCGACACGGCTCCGGGCGAGGCCTCCCGCTGGCCCGGTGCCACGAACTTCTACTCGGAGTTCGGCGCCTTCGCCACCGGCGACCAATTGCTCTACGTCGGTTCCAACGGCCACCAGCGCGTCAATGTCGGGCTCGCCTCTGACACCTCGTCGCCGTGGCGCGTCTCGCAGCGCGGCCCGTCGACCGGCGGTGCGCGCTCGGCGGCGGCGCCGGGTGCCGCCGTGTTCAGCACGTTCGGCGCCGGCGACGAGGGCTACGTATACCTCGTCCGCGCGACTGACGAACTCGGCCCGACCCAGCGACTTTCCCGGCGCGGCAAGATCCGCTCCGTCGCGGTCGCCAGCAATGAGGCCGGCGACGTGCTCGTCGCGTGGGACCGCAGCGGGACGATCGAGTCGCGCCTGTGGATCGCGCGCTCGCAGCGCCTGACCGCCGTCCAGGCACTTGGCCAGACGCGGGCCGCGATGCACTTGGCCGTGGCGCTCGGAGCCGACCGGCGCGCGACTGTCGCGTGGGTCGACCAGCCTGTGGGCGAGGACGGCAGCGGCACGAACGCGCGCGTGATGGCGACCGCGCGCAGCGGCAGCCGTGGCTTCCGCTTGCCGGCGAAGCCGCTCGAGCTCTTTCCCGATCCGATCATCCCGGGCGGTCGCGTGATCGACGCCGCGTACACGAGCACCGGCCGCGGGATCGTGGCCTGGAGCGGCCGCACCGCGGTCCGCGCGGCGTTCGTCGACGGCCGGGTCGTGCGCGCGCCGCAGGAGCTGGCGCCGATCGCGCCCGACGAGACGCGATCGGACCTCGGGCTCGGCGACCTGGCGGTGTCGGAAAACGGCGCGGCGGTCGTTGCGATGGTCGGGGCCGATCAGATTCTCGCGGCGCCGGTCGCGAACGGCGGCTTCGGGCCGACCGAGGTCGTCGGTGCGGGCGCGTACGTGCACTGGCCATCCGCGGCCTACGCCGGCGATCGGCTGTGGCTCGCGTGGCAGGTTCCGCCCACCGGCGGAGCGCCCAACCGCGTGGAGGTGTCCCAGCGGGCGGCGTCTTGACCGGCCGCGGCGGTCCACTTACTCTCGCTCCCGGGTCTGAAAACTCGAGGGGGGTTTATGAGCAGCAAGTGGGTGGCCGCCGCCGCATGCGCGATCGTGGCGGCCGGACTCGCGCCGGCCGTCGCGGCCGCGGAACCGACGGTCGACGCAGCGGTGGCGGAGTTTCAGGCATTGGGCCTGACGCAATTGAGCCAGTTTCCGAGTGGGCGAGTGGTCCCGCCGACGGCGACCAGCGCGACGAACTTCGGCTACCGCACCTACGACGAGGTGAACGCGGAGCTGGCGGCGCTGGCCGCGGCGAATCCCGGATTCGTGACGATCAAGACGGCGCCGTACAGGAGCATCGAGGGCCGCGAGGTCTCCTACCTCGAGATCACGAACAACGTCGACGCCGCCGACGGCAAGCCGGTGTTCTTCCACATGGGCCTGATCCACGGCAACGAGTGGGCGGCGATGGAGCACACGCTCGAGTTCGCCTACGACGTGATCAACACGTCCAAGACGAACCCGAAGGTCAAGGCGCTGTTCGACCGCGTGCGGCTGATCTCGATGCCGGTCGTCAACCCGGACGGCCTCGTGCGCTTCCGGCGCGCGAACTGCGCCGGCGCAGTGGCGCCCGCGACGTGCCCGACGTCGAACGCCCAGGGCGTCGACATGAACCGCAATTATCCGTTCGGTTGGGGCTCGAACATCGGCGTCACGTTCGCCCAGCGCGGGTCCGGCCCGGGCTCCGAGCCCGAGGTCAAGAACACGATGGACATCGTCCAGAACCACCAGGTGGTGGCGCTGGTCACCCAACACACGAACTCGCACGCGCTGTTCTATCCGGGGCTGGAGATCGCGGCCGGCTTCCCGGCCGACCTGGACAGCATCCGCGGGCTCAGCCTGGCGATGGCCGCGGCGACCAAGAACGGCTACACGAACGTGCGCGACTCGGCGCACGACTACGAGACCAGCGGCGAGACGGTCGACTGGTCCTATTACGCGACGCGCGGCTTCGCGGTGACGTTCGAGACCGTCGGCGGTTCGTCGACCTGCGGCCGCACGAGCACGACCAACAAGTCGTCGCAGTCGCCGAACTTCGCGAACTGCACGGTGCCGGACTACACGGGCACGCCGGGCCCGACGTCGACCACGGACCAGACCAACGCCTACGGCGGGCATCCGGTCCGCGACGGCATCTATCAGGCGCTCGTGTACGCGACGCTGCCGGCCGGCCACTCCGTGATCACCGGCACCGCTCCAGCGGGCGCGCGGCTGAAGATCACCAAGGACTTCAACCTCTACACGAACCGGATCATCCAGAACACGAACCCGGCGACGTTCCTGGCGCCGCAGGCGATCCCGACGCACCTGGAATCGAGCCTGGTGGTGCCGGCGTCCGGCCGCTTCACGTGGGACGTCAACCCGTCCGTGCGGCCGAACCCGCCCTACCGGGCCGAGGGCATGGTGCCCGGTCCCAACGGCTTCCTGCAGGAGAGCTGGACGGTGACGTGCACCGCCGCCGACGGGACGCTGCTGGAGACCACGTCGATCACGATCGACAAGGGCCAGACCGTGAACCGGTCGCTGTGCACGCAGGGCGGCGTCGGCGGCACGGTGCCGGCCACGCTGTCGCTGACGCTCGGCGCGCCCGCGACGTTCGCGCCGTTCGTCCCGGGCGTGCCGAACGACTACACGGCGTCGACGACGGCGACCGTCGTCTCGTCGGCGGGCGACGCGACGCTGTCGGTCGCCGACCCGTCGTCCGACCACACCGGCCACCTGGTGAACGGCGCGTTCTTCCTGCCCGCGCCGCTGCAGGCCGCGGCGAACGCGGGGACGTTCGCACCGCTCCCAGCGTCGCTGCTGACCTACTCCGGGCCGACCAGCAACGACGTCGTCTCACTGAAGTTCAAGCAGCCGATCGGCGCGTCGGACGCGCTGCGCACCGGCACCTACGCCAAGACGCTGACGTTCACGCTGTCGACGACCACGCCCTAAGCCACGAACAGGTCATCGCCGTCCACCAGAGCCTTCAGTGCGCGAAGGCGGTGGGCGGCGTGGCCGCCGTGGAAACGCCCGCGGCGCTCGCTGAAGTTCCGGAACGCGCGGCCGGAATCCCACGGGGCCATCGCCTGCGTGAGCCGTCCGATCGCGACGTCGACGGTCATCGCCGCCTCGGCGTCCGGCACGATCCCGACCGCGAACAGCGAGAACTCGCCCTGGAGGCCGGCGAGCGCGCCGTGGCAGACGCTGGTCCGCTCGAGCGCGCCACCCAGGTGGCGCAGCTCGACGGCGACCAGCGCCCGGCTCGCGTGCGCGACCAACGCTTGGATCGCCTCGTCCGGCGCGCCGGCCAGCAGCCGGTGGCCGGTCATGCCGGGGACGGGCTGCTTCGGGTCGTTGTGGATCTCGATCAGCTCGGCGGGGGACATGGGGCCGACCATGTCGAAGTCCGGGTCGAGCGCCCGCAGCGGCGCCAGGATGTCGGGGTCGCCGAGGATCGCCGCCTCGACCACCACGAAGGAAGGGCCGCCGGGCGCGTTGACGATCCGGCACAGCGACGTGACCTCGTCCGGCACCGTCGCGGTCCAGTCGCGCCAGGCGGCGAAGATCTCCTCGGCGCGGTGGGCCGGCCACATCAGCGCGCCGCCCTGCAGCTCCTCGATGGGATGCAGCTCGAACTCGATCGCGGTCACGACGCCGAACTGTCCGCCGCCGCCCCGCAGTGCCCAGAACAGCTCGGGATCGCGGGCGGCATCGACGCGCACGTGGCGGGCGTCAGCGGTCACCAATTCGATCGCCACGACGCTGTTGCACGCGAGGCCGTGCTTGCGGCCGAGCCAGCTCAGCCCGCCGCCGAGCGTGTAGCCGACGACGCCGACATCGCCCGCCGAGCCGGCCAGCGGCGCC
Source organism: uncultured Solirubrobacteraceae bacterium (assembly GCA_963768375.1). Taxonomy (GTDB): domain Bacteria; phylum Actinomycetota; class Thermoleophilia; order Solirubrobacterales; family Solirubrobacteraceae; genus Solirubrobacter. The sequence goes on along the minus strand of CAVYHO010000008.1, from coordinate 1,049,244 downwards.
AGCCCGTAGGCCGCGGCAGGGCCGGTCACGTCGGCCCACACCGCGCCGGCACGCACACGCGCGCGGCGCGTGCCGGGATCGATTCGCACGCCGCGCATGTGCTTCGTGCTGATCAGGATCGCGTCCTCGAGCGAGGCGATCGCGCCTGCGCCATGGCCCGTGGCCTGCGCGGCCACGCGCAGGCCCTCCTCACGGGCGAACTCGACCACCGCGACGACATCGGAGTCGGTCAGCGGGAAGGCGACAGCGGCCGGCCGCTGGTCGATGGCGAGGTTCCATGCGCGCCGCGCCTCGTCCCAGCCGGCGTCGTCGGGTCCGTAGACAGCGCCGTGGAGGCGGCCGCGGAGGACTTCGACGTCGGCGGAGGGGCGGTCGGTGATCAGCATGCGCTGATCGTCCTTGGCGCGCCCTAGGAGTGCATCAGGGGGATCCCTAAAGCGTTCCCAAGTCGTCAGGCGGCCAGAAGGAAACGACCGCCTTGCCGATGATCCAGTCGCGTGGGACCGGACCCCAGAAGCGGCTGTCCTCGGAGTCGCCGCGGTTGTCGCCCATCAGGAAGTACGAGCCGGACGGGATCCGGATCGGATTCAGGTTGCAGACGGGGCCGGTGCAGCCGCTCGCGAACGGCTCCTTGGTGGGCTTGCCGTTGCGAATCACGTGGCCGTTGATGACGGCGACGGTGTCGCCGGGCATGCCGACGACGCGCTTGACGAATGCAGTGTCCGCGTGTGTCGCGGTGGGCTTCGAGCAGGAGCGCCGGGTTGCCCTGCCGCCGTCGCTGCCCGGCCCCTCGCCGGGGTGGCCGCACTGGCCGGTGATGGCACCCTGCGGCGGGAGGAACACGGTCACGTCGCCGAGTTTCGGGTCGCCGCCGATGTGGTGCGAGAAGCGGTTGACGAGAATGCGCTGGCCGGGTTCCAGCGTGGGCAGCATCGAGCCCGACGGGATCCGGTACGGCTTGACGGCGAACGCCTGGATCGTCAGGGCGAAGAACAATGCCGCCGCGACGGTCAGGATGAGCTCGACCGAGGAGCGGAGCGGCTTGGCCTTCACTGGTTCCAGGGTAGTCAGCCGGCGCCGAAGCAGACGAACGCGGCGCGCGCCACGGCGTGCCTTCGATCGTCCTTCGGGATCGCGTCGCGCGCGTTGACGAGCGCCTGCGCCGGGGGCGTGTCACGGCTCAGCTCGTCGTCGAGCGCGAGCATCAGGCCCTTCGTCGTCTCGTCCGGGACGGGCACGACGGCGGCGATCACCGTCTGCGTGCCGAGCGCGAACACGGCCGCCGTGAACCCCATCAGCTCGTCCCCGGCCGAGACGGCGGAGAGTCCGGATTCGCAGCTCGAGAGCACGATCCGGTTCGGGACCTTGCTGAGCCGCTCGAGGTCGTAGACGGTGACGCGCCCGTTCGCGAGTTCGAGGCTCGTGAACTGCGGGTTGTCGACGCGGAAGGAGCCGTGCGCGGCGACGTGAACGGAGGCCGCGCCGTCGAGCGCGCGGGCGACGTTGCGGACCGTGGCCTCGTCTCCGGTGAGCACGCGCGCCTCGGGGTGCCGGCGGCCCAGCGTCGTGATCTCCTCGGTCGCGGCGGGCAGCCTCGGGCCGGCCACGAACACCTGCTGCCGGGTTGCCGGCTGCGGCGCGTTGGCTGTCCGGTACCAGAGCTTCAGCGACGGTGCGACCGCGAGCGGGCGGTGCTCGAGCGAGGGCAGCATCGACCACGGGAGCGCGTGCAGCGCTCCGGTCGGCACCAGGATGAGGGGCGCGTCGCCGAGTCCGATCGGCCCGAAGAGCAGCGCGTCGAGCTTGCGCGCGACCGCATCGCACACGTCGCCCATCGCGGCCGCGGCGCGTGATCCGGCGGGCGCCGTCGCCAGGCTGCGCAGACTCATCCGCAGCGATTCCACCTCGCGCTCGATGCCCGCGGCATCGCCGAGTTCGCGCAGCCGCGCCCGCCCGTCGACGACGGTCACGGCCAGGAGGCGCCCGTCCAGCGCGACGAAGTCGACGAGCGACCGTCCTTGGAGCTCGGAGATCGATGGCACCTCCTCCTCGATCGCGTCGCTCGCCCCACGGGCGCGCAGCGCGCGGCGGCGCACCGACGCCTCCAGCGCCGCTTGGCGGCGCATCAGTTCGGCGTCGGGGCGGCGCTCGCGCAGCGACTCGTCGAGCGCGGCGGTCACGTTTCGCAGCTCGATCAGGTCGGCGGCGAGCTCCTCGTCGTCGGGCGGCCGCGCGGCACGCCGGAGCAGACCGGCCGCGCGCAGGCGCTCCGCGCCGGCGAGCACCCGTTCCGCTGAGCCGGACTCGACCGCGAGCCGCAGGCCGAGCATCGCCAGCTCCTCGCCGTGGCCGGATGCATGCGCCCGCAGCTCGGTCGCGCCGAGCGTCATCCGGTGCGCCTCGAGCGCCCGCAGCCCGGCCGCGATCGCCGCGTTCGCCCCGCGGCGGTCGTCGCGCGCGAGCCGCTCAAGCGCCGCCGCATGCCACGCCCGCGTCCGCACCTGCACCGGCCCGCGATGCCGCGCCGCAGCGGCCAGCTCGAGCTGCCGCCTCCCGAGCCGCGGCCGCCCCAGCTCGATCGCCGCGCGCCCCGCGATGAGGCGCGCGTCGAGCGCCTCCACGCCGTCGAGCGTGCGCAGCGCCCGCTGCGCGGCGGCCAGCGCCGCCTCGAGCCGCGCCTCGTCACCGTCGTGCTCCGCCTCCAGCCACGCGGCTCTCGCCGCGGCGGCTCGCGCAAGCGCGGACCAGGCGGGGCGGTGCTGGCGGGTGAACGCGGCGTCGGCGCGGTCGGCCTGGCCGCGCGCCGCCGCCGCGTCGCCGGCCAACAGGTCCGCGTGGGCGGCGAGGAGCCGCGCTTCGGCGAGGTCGGCGTCGAGGCCGGCGGCGTCGAGTTCGGCGACGGCCGCTTCGGCGTTCTCGCGCGCTTCCGCGGCGAGCCGCGCCGACAGGAGCACCTCGCAGCGGTCCATCAGCAGCAGCGCCAGAGGCACGCCGTGCGCGCGGTACTCGGCCTCGACCCGGTCGTACCAGTCCAGCGCGGTCGGGACGTCGCCGCGCCGTGCCGCGACCCAGCCGAGGTTGTGGCGGACCTGAGTCGCGGCCAGCGCCTGGCCGATCGACTCGTGCAGCGTCTCCGCGCGCAGGAAGTCGCTCTCGGCGGACCCGACCGCGCCGCGGTAGACCTGCAGCACGCCCCGGTTGCAGAGCAGCCGCGCTTCCCACAGCACGTCGCCCGCGCGCCGGAACGCGGCGAGCGGCCGCCGGTAGCCCTCCAAGGCCTCGTCGAGCCGCCCGAGCTTCTGCAGGATCACCGCTCGCTGCCCTTGCAGCCGTGCTCGCGCCGGGCCTTCCAGAGCGGGCTCGGCGCGGTCGGCCTCGGCCAGCGCCTCCGCGCTCGCGCCGGTCAGCGTCAGCGCCAGGGCGAGGCTCATCCGCGCCTCGGCAGCGCGGCGCGTCAGCCGGGCCGCCTCGGCGATCGCGATCGCGCGCCGGAAGTGCTCCACCGCGGCGGCCGCGTCACCCAACTCAACCGCGGCCAGGCCCAGCGCGCGCTCGGCGGTCGAGCGGGTCTCCGCGTCGTCGGCGGCCGCCAGCGCCTTCTCCGCGAGCCGGCGCGCGGCGCGCGCGTCGGCGGACGCGAGGCGGACGGCGTCGTCGGCGAGCTCCAGCACTCCTGCCAGCCTCCCGCACCGCGGCCTTGTCCGCCACTCCGACATCGGAGAGGGTTGCCCGCATGAGCGAACTGCCCGCGCAATGGGACCCGCGACGGGTCGCCGTCAACCGCGACGAGAAGAACCCGTTCCTCCTCCGGCCGGGCCAGATCCTGGTCGGGCCGGGCGACGCGGCCGATGTGCAGAAGGTCCTCACCGGCTGGAAACCGGGCGACGTACGGCCGTTCGGCGTCACGTCCTTCCAGCACACATCGCAGAACCCCGAAGACCCGGCTCGCGAGGTGCTGGACGCGATCGCGCGCATCCGCAAGGCGACGTCCACCCGCGCCCAAGGGCCGGCCCGGGTCGCGCCCAACTACGTCTTCGTCGGCGAGAACGCGATCAACTTCCACGGCGAGCCGCGGATCCAGGGCGGGCCAGGCTCCACCGCGCGCGTCGCCAGGCTCCCGAAGGCGCTGCCGCTGCGCACGACCCGCGCCGGTGACGGCAAGGGCGTGCGGATCGCGGTGCTCGACACCGGCAAGTTCGACCACCAGTGGCTGACCGCCGTCCAGAGCGCCCCGAACAGCGCCGACGTATGGGACGTCGACAGCGACGGCTTCGGGGACGCGGAGTCGGGCCACGGCACGTTCATCGCCGGGCTGATCCTGCAGGTCGCGCCGGCCGCGACCGTGTACATCGTGAAGGTGCTGGACTCGCACGGCCTCGGCGACGACCTGACCGTCGCCAAGGCGATGGAGCAACTGCCCCAGGACATCCACATCGTCAACCTCTCGCTCGGCGGCTACACCGACGACGACTCCGGGCCGTTGGCGATCGCCAACGCGTTGCGGATCATGCGCAAGCAGCGCGGTGCGGTCGTGGCCGCGGCGGGCAACGCCGGCCGCCCGCGTCCCTTCTGGCCTGCCGCGTTCAAGCAGGTGCTCGGCGTCGGGGCGGTCGAGCAGAAGACCGTCTGGAGCCGCGCGCCCTACAGCAACTTCGGCTGGTGGGTCGACGCCGCCGCGCGCGGGACCGACCTCCAGTCGACGTTCGTGCGCGAAAAGACAAAGGTCGAAGGCGGCCCGGCGATCGCCTTCGACGGGTGGGCGGCTTGGGACGGAACGTCGTTCGCGACGCCGATCGCCGCCGCGATGATCGCCCGCACGATGTCGCGCAACGGCATCTCCACGGCCGCCGAGGCGCAGACGCATCTGCTCGCGACGTCGCCCGCCGCGCCCCAGCCGGACTTCCCGCTCGCGGTCCTGCTCGACGAGCTGGAGGGGGCTTAGATCGAGGTCCAGGGGATGGCGATCTGCGCGCCGCGCAGGGCGACGTGCAGCCGCAGCGCGCCCGCGCGCAGGCCCTCGAGCACGAACCGGCCGAGGTCGTCGGCCTGCACGCTCAGCGGCTCCTGGCCCGGGCGCTCGACGGTGACGGTCGCCTCGGCCGGCGGCAGCAGCTGACCGGCCAGGCGGCGCTCGCGCGGGCCGGTCTCGGTCACCTCGAGCTCGATCCCGAGCTGCGGCGACTCGAACGACAACTGTCGCGGCCCGTCACCGCTGCGGACGAGCAGCGCGGCGTCATCTGTCGCGTCCGCGCTGTCGCGCAGCAGGTCGGCGAGCTCGGCATCGACGGTCCGCCAGCCGAACGCGGCCCGGGCGGCGTCGTCGAGCAGCTGCGGGACCGGGTCCAGGTGGGCGAAGATCGCCCGCAGCTCGGCTTCGGTCGTGGCGTCCTTGTCGGTCATTGGGATTCCCCCCGGTCGGTTGCGGTGACGCCCTCACCCTCAGCCAGTCCACGCAGGCGCTCGAGGCACCGCTGACGGGTCGGCCCGATGCTTCCGATCGGCATGTCCAGCGCAGCCCCGATGTCTTCGTAGCTCGGCGGCGGATCGGCGACCAGGATCCGCAGCAGCGCCTGGCAGCGGTCGGAAAGACCGCCGAAGGCCTGCCACAGCGCGCGGTCGCGCTCCTCGACCAGCAGCGCGGCATCCAGCCGCGCTTCGACGCCCTCCTCCGGCAGCTCCTCGGTGGGGAGCAGACGGGCGGAGTGGCGCAAGGTGCGCAGGCACTCCCGGCGCGCCGTCGTGGCGAGCCAGGCACCTACGCGTTCGGGGTCCTGCAAGCGGCCGAGGTTCTCGACGAGGCGAAGCCACGTCGTCTGGACCACGTCGGAGGCGTCCGCCGCGGCGAGCCGATGCGACCGCGCGACGGACCAGACCAGTCCGTTGTAGCGGTCGACGAGCCCGTTCCAAGCGGCCTGATCCCCCTCCGCGGCGGCCCGTACGAGCTCAGCCACTTCAGACATGTCGCGCGAACGTACCAGACACTCCGGTGCAATCCAGACCAGATTGGGGTGTGACGTCGTCGTCATGCACCCCAACAGAGCACCCAGTCAGGCGCTTGATACTAAGGAATCAGCAGGAGCTTGCCGGTCGTCCGGCGCGCCTCGAGGTCCTTGTGCGCGGCCACCGCGTCCTCGAGCGGGTAGCGCGCACCGATCCGCACGTCCAGCGAGCCGTCGGCGACCCAGTTCAGCACGTCGCCGGCGCGCGCCAGGAGTTCCTCGCGCGTGGCCGTGTAGCTCGGAAGCCCGGGGCGCGTGATGTAAAGCGAGCGCGCCTGCAGCCGCTGCGGGTCGTAGGCCGGCGCCGGGCCCGCCGACTGGCCGAAGAGCACCATCATCCCGCGCGGTCGCAGCGCGTCGATGCCGTCCTCGAAGGTCGTCGCGCCCACCGAGTCGTACACCACCGCGACGCCGCCGGTGAGCTCGCGCGCCTTCTCGGAGAACCCCTCGTAGCCGATCGTGTCGTCCGCGCCCGCCCCGCGCGCCAGCTCCATCTTCTCCTCGGTCGACGTGACCGCGATCACGCGCCCGCCACGCGCCTTGACCATTTGGATCAGCAGCAGCCCGACGCCGCCGGCGGCGGCGAGGATCAGCACGTCGTCGCCCGGTTGGACGGCGTACGTCGACGTGCACAGAAAGTGCGCGGTCATCCCCTGCAGGAGCACGGCGGCGGCCAGCTCGGACGACGTGCCGTCCGGCAGCGGGACGGCGTTCTCGACGGGCACCGCCACGCGCTCGGCGTAGCTGCCCGCCGCCTGGACCCAGCCGACGCGATCGCCCTCCGAGAACTCGCCCGCGTCGCGCAGAACCGTCCCGGCGCCCTCGGCTCCGACGATCAGCGGCAGCGGAGCCTTGCCGTACGCGGCCCCGCGCCCCTCGCGCTCGTACACATCGCGGTAGTTGACGCCCACCGCCTCGACCGCGACCAGCAGCTCACCGTCGCCCGGTTCCGGGTCCGGCACGTCGCGGACCTGCATGACCTCGGGGCTGCCCTTTTCGGTGATCTGGATCGCGCGCATCGCGGCATTGTCGTAGGTTCGCGGCATGGAGTTCGTGCTCGCCGCGACCTCGGGCCGTCGCGCTCGCGCTGAAGCGCTGCTGGCCGCCGATCCCGCGATCGCGCGCGACCCGTGGGCGCGGCTTGTTCTCGGCGAGGGCTGGGACGGCGACGCGAGCGAGCCCGGCGGCCCGCGCGGTTGGGCCCCGCTGCTCTACGTCTGCTTCTCGGTCTTCGCGTCGGCCGATCTCGCCCGCGAGCTGCTCGCCCGCGGGGCCGATCCCAACGTCACGTTCAAGAACGAGTACGGCGACATGCCGGCGCTGTACGGCGCGGCGGGCGTGATCCACGACCCCGAGCTCACGCGGGTCCTGCTCGAGGCAGGCGCGAACGCCGACGACGGCGAGTCGCCCTACCACGCGACCGAGGCGCGCGACCCGGATTGCCTTCGCCTGGTGCTCGAGTACGGCGGCAATCCGGAGCCGATCGTCCTCGCGCACGCCCTCGACTACGACCATCCGGGGCACGTCAAGGTCCTGCTCGCCGCCGGCGCCGACGCCGGCGAGCTGCTGCCCTTCGCCGTCCGCCGTGGCCGCGGGCCCGACATCCTCCGGCTGCTGGTCGAGCACGGCGCGCAGCTCGAGGCGCGCGGCGGCGAGGATTGGCGCAAGCCGACGCGGCGGCGCACCGCGTACCAGCACGCCGTTCTGCGCGGGCGCGAGGACTCCGCGCACACACTGGCCGAGCTCGGCGCCGAGACGCACGTCGACGACGACGACCTCGCGGTCGCGGCAATCACTCGCGGCGAGACCCCGGCAACGGTGCCGACCGACCTCGACTACGACCAGCAGGAGGTCCTGATCCTGTACGCGTTGAGCGACGGGATGGCGCACGTCGTCGACCTCTACGGACCGGACTTCCGAGGCGTGGTGGGCGGCTCACCGGAGGGCTCTCTGCTCGAGCACGTCGGCTGGGTCGGGCACGCCGAGCACGCGCGGTTCCTGGTCGGCGCCGGCGCCGCGATCGGCGACGCGTTCGAGTGGTGCGTGCACGGTTCCCAGAACCACGCGATCGCGGGTCGCGACTACGTCGGCGTGGCCGAAGCGCTCGGCGCAGTCATCGAGGAGCGCCGCCTGGAGCAGGCGGACGGTCCGCTGGCCGAGTGGCTCGAAGCACAGCTCCGACCGTGAGCCCGAACGCGACGTGATCGGCCCACTGGCGGCCCTGCGGAAGCGCCTGGATCGGCGGGAACAGGCGGCCGAGGACCGCCAGGTCGAGCGCGGCGATCGCCAGTCCGCCGGCGGCGCCGTAGAGCGGCTCGGCGCGCGGCGGCAAGACGGCGGCGAGCACGTACGCCCACCCGACCGACAGCGCGAGGTGCACGGGCGCCCCCGCCACCAGCAACACGACGGTCCGCCGCTGGTTCGGCAGCAACACCAGTCCGAGCGCGCGGCCGCCCTCGAGCACGTCGCCGCGTCGGAGCAGCGTCCACAACGTCGAAGGGAACGCCGAGACCACCGACCCCGCCAGCCCAGCGAGGAGCGCCCGCCGCCTCACGTCCGCAGCTTTCGCAGTGCCACGCCGACCGCGAGCAGGAACGCGAAGACCGCCGCGGCAAAGGCGATCGCGAACGCGTACACGATCGGCTCGGAGTCGCCGCGGCCGCCACGGATCAGCAGCGCCGCGCCGTAAAGCAGCGCGGCCACCACGGGCACGAGCAGCACCCACCAGCGGCCGATCAGCGCGCCGACGGCCACGGTCACGATCACAGCGACGACGATCTGCGCGACCACACCGCCTTTCTACCCGCCAACTGAAATATCAGGGGACAGTCCCCTGATATATCAATTGACCGTGAGGGCGACGATCGCGATGTCCTCGCGGTCGGCGGCGGCGCGGTAGGTGGTGTAGGCCTCGCGCTTGGACCCGTAGGGCGCGTCGCACCAGAGGCGGAAGGCGAGGTGGGCTTCATCGCGCGCGGTCTCCCACGCGGCGCGGCGGTCGTGCGGAGAGAGATCGGTCATGCCCCTAAAGAGGGCGAAGCCGGCGCGTTGATACCGAGCACCCGGCTCCAGATCGCCCACAGTGTGTCCACAGCCTCGTCGAGGTTCGGCTCTGGGGCACGGACGAGCACATCGGTGAGGTAGCTCGTGTTCAGGTGCATCAGCGCCCGCGCCACCGGGCGCGGCGCGAGTGCGGCGGTCGCGTCGACGGAGCGCTCGAACGCCTCGCGATACGCGCGCTCGACGTCGGGGTCGTGGTGCGAGGCCTCTTCGACCGCGGCCAGCAGCCGGCCGTGGCGAGCGAACAACGTCACGGCCCGCTCCAGCACGTCATGCAGGTCGGCGGGCGGAGCGGCGTCGTCGATCGCCACGTCGTCGAGCGCCGCGAGCACGAGGTCGGGCAGCCCTTCGAAGTGCCGGTAGAAGATCGTGCGCGCGAGCCCCGCTTGCGCCATCACTTCCTCGACGGTGAGGTCGCGGAAGTGACGCTCCTCCAGCAGGCGGACAGTGGCGGCGAGGATCCGCCGCCTCGCCTCGCTCCGTGACACATGCTGCGACGCCACGTCGCATAGAGTGTCACACGGCACGGTCCCATGCCAGGCGCAGCCACTCGACGACATCGGCGTCGACGTCCTCGACGACCCCGAGCCGGACGCGATGCGAGACCATCGCGTTGAACCTCCCCGCCGCTTCGAGGCGGCAGTCCGGCTCCACGTCGCGCAGGTTGAGGCCGAGGTCGACGCGCGACGCGGTCGACGGCTGGACGGGCGCGAACTGCTTCGGCCGCCACCGAGGAGCCGCTGCGCCGGCTCGTCCTCGAATGGGCGATCGAGCGCGCCCAGGGGGAGCTCGCCGCCTCCCGGCGGCTCAGTGACACGCTTCACGGGTAGGCTCCGCCCCCGTGCGGGCACTCAGGGATATCCGCGCCGCGGTCGCGGGCACGGGCTTCATCGGCGTCGTCCACGTCGAGGCGCTGCGGCGGCTCGGCATCGAGATCACCGGGATCGTCGGCTCGACGCCCGAGCGCGCCGCCGAGAAGGCGCGCGCCGAGAACCTGCCCGACCCGTATCCGAGCTTCGAGGCGATGCTCGCCGACGAGCGCGTCGACGTCGTCCACCTCGCGACGCCGAACCACCTGCACGACGAACAGGTCCGCGTCACGCTCGCCGCCGGCAAGCACGTCGTGTGCGAGAAGCCGCTCGCGATGAACAGCGCCCAGACCCGCGAGCTGCTCGAACTCGCGAACGCGAGCGGGCTCGTCCACGCGGTCAACTTCAACCAGCGCTTCTATCCCAAGAACCTCCACGCGCGGGCGATCGTCCGCGCCGGCGACCTCGGCACCGTCCGGCTCGTCACCGGCGGCTATCTCCAGGACTGGCTGCTCTACGACACCGATTGGAGCTGGCGCCTGGAACCCGAGCTCGGCGGCGACCTGCGCGTGATCGGCGACATCGGCTCGCACTGGCTGGACCTGTCGAGCTTTCTCACCGGCCAGCGCGTGCACTCCGTGATGGCCGACCTGACGACGTTCATGCCGATCCGGCAGCAGCCGCTCGGCCGCGTCGAGACGTTCAGCGACACGACGGCGGCCGAGACCGTCGACCGCGAGATCACGACCGAGGACGCCGCCGGGCTGCTCGTCCGCTACGCCGACGGCGCGCGGGGCGTCGTGACGCTCTCGCAGGTGAGCGCCGGCCGCAAGAACCACCTCAACTGGGAGATCAACGGCTCAGAGGCGAGCGCGGCCTGGCGCGCCGAGCGCCCAGAGGAGCTGTGGCTCGGCCGCCGCGACACGCCCAGCGAGCTGCGCCTGCGCGACCCCGGCCAGCTCGCGCCGCACGCGGCCGCGCACACGACCATGCCCGCGGGCCACGCCGAGGGGTTCGGCGAGACGTTCCGCGAGCTGTATCGCGCCGTGTACCGCGCGGTAGCTGCCGGCGGCCAGCCAGACGAGCCCGACTACCCGACCTTCGCCGATGGCCACGAGCAGGCGCTCGTCGCGGACGCGATCGCGCGCTCGCACGCGGAGGGCCGGTGGGTCGAAGTGGCCCGCTAGCCGCGGTCTTCGACTGCGACGGGACGCTGGTCGATTCCGAGCCGCTCGCCGGCGAGGCCTGGCGCCGCGCGCTGAAGCCGTACGGCTACGCGGTCACCGACGAGGACCTCGCGAACACGATCGGCATTCCGTACGCGCGCACCCACGCCTACCTGGCGGAGCGAGCCGAGATCCCCACCGCGCCGGCGCTGTGGCCGGAGCTCTCGCGCGAGCTGTTCGCGCTCATCGACGCGGAGCTGAAGCCGTTCCCGGATGCCCTGCAGGCGGTCGAGGATCTGCGGGCGCGGGGCGTGGCCATCGCGGTCGCCTCCTCGTCGCCGCGCGAGCGGCTGGACCGCACGCTGGCCCGCGCGGGCCTGCACTTCGAGGTCACGATCGCCGGCGACGAGGTCGAGCACGGCAAGCCCGCGCCGGACATGTTCCTGCTGGCGGCGCAGCGGCTCGGCGTCGAGCCGGCGAGGTGCGTCGTGATCGAGGATTCGCCGCCGGGCGTCGCTGCTGGGAAGGCGGCCGGCATGCCGACGCTGGGCGTGCAGCGCGTGCCCCATACGGATCTCACGCAAGCCGACCGGATCGTCGAGGCCGTCACGGCCAAGGACATCCTTGCGATGCTGCGCGCATGGACACGCGTGGTCTGATCCGCTACGGCGGCGACTTCTGGCCCGAGCCGATCGTGCGGGCCAGCGGCTCGTATCTCGAGACGGCTTCGGGGCGCAAGGTGCTCGACTTCACCGCGGGCCAGATCTGCGCCACGATCGGCCACAACCACCCGCGCGTGACCGAGGCCGTCAAGCAAGCGCTCGACGACGTCATCCACCTCAACTCGTGGATGCTCTCGCCGCCCGTGCTCGACCTGGCGAGTGCGCTCCAGGCCACGCTGCCGCCCGTCGCTGGCGCGCTCGATGTTCCTCTCCACCGGCGGCGAGGCGATCGAGGTCGCCGTCCGGATGGCGAAGCTGCACACGGGCGCGTTCGAGGTCGCCTCGCTCACGCGCAGCTGGCACGGGCTGACCGGCGGCGCCGCGGCGCTGACCATGACCGGCGGCCGGCGCGGCTACGGCCCGACGATGCCCGGCGGCTTCGCGCTCCCGGCCCCGTACGCCTACCGCTGCCCGGTCCGCCATTGCGACGGGACGTGCGACTGCACGTGCCTGGAGGCCGGGTTCGACCTCTTCGACCAGGCGTCCGTCGGCGCGCCGGCCGCCGTCGTGGCCGAGCCGGTGCTCTCGGCGGGTGGCGTGATCGTCCCGCCGCCGGGCTACTTCGCGCGGCTGATGGAGCTGTGCGACGAGCGCGAGATGCTCCTGATTCTCGACGAGTGCCAGACCGGACTCGGCCGGCTGGGCCGGATGTACGGCTTCGAGGTCTACGGGATCGTGCCGGACTTCCTGGTGCTCTCGAAGACGCTCGGCGGCGGCATCCCGATCGGCGCCGTCGTGACGAGCGCGACGATCGAGGAGGAGTGCCACGCGCGCGGATTCATGCACGTGACCTCGCACGTCTCCGATCCGCTGCCGGCCGCCGCCGCGCTGGCCGTGCTCGAGGTCGTGCGCGACGAGGACCTGCCCGGCCGCGCGGAGCGCGCCGGCGCGCGGCTGATGGGCGCATCTGCGCGAGTCTGCAGGACCGCCACGAGATCATCGGCGAGGTCCGCGGGATCGGTCTGCTGTGCGGGATCGAACTGGTCGAGGATCGCGACTCGCGGCGTCCGGCGGAGGCGCTCGGCCCGGCACTCACCGATCAGTGCGACGCGCGCGGTCTCTCGATCAACCTCGTCCGCGGCGGCAGCGGTGGTGCCCCGAACTGCATCCGGATGGCGCCCCCGCTCACGATCTCCGACGACGAGATCGATCAGGCCGCCGAGATCCTGGACGCGTCGCTGACCGCGCTCGCGTCCGCGAAATTGACAGCATGATGACTTTTTGGAGCTTTAGGCGTAGGCTCAGCGGTGATAGCGGACGCCGAAATGGCCGACCCCGAAACCCCAGCCGCCGCGCAGGACGCGGGTGAGCTCGACGAGGCGCTCCTGAGAGCGATCTCCCACCCGCTCAGACACCGTTTGCTCGGCATGCTCGACGGTCGCACGGCGAGCCCCAACCAGCTCGCGCGTGAGCTCGGCCTGCCGCTCGGGCGCGTCAGCTACCACATCCGGCTGCTGAACGATCTCGGCGCGATCGAGCTGGTCGGCACCGAGCCGCGCCGGGGCGCGCTGGAGCACTTCTACCGGGCCGTCACGACCGTGTGGTTCAACGAGGCGGACTGGTCGAAGCTCCCGCGCTCGGCCCGCCGCGGGATCCTCGGTCAGAACCTCCAGCACATCTTCGCCAGCGTCACGAAGGCCGCGGACAGCGGCGGGTTCGACAACGCCGGAAGCGTGGTGCTGCGCGCGCCGCTGGAACTCGACGACGAGGGCATGACCGAGCTCTCGCAGCTGCTGAGCGACTCGCTCGACCGGGCGCGTGAGATCAACGCCCGGGCGGCCGAGAGGCGCGGCGCCGGACCGGCGACCCCGACCGAGCTCGCGATTCTCCACTTCGAGCGTCCCGCATAAGCTCCACGAGCATGGCGGGACTTCGACGCGTGCTCGTCGCGATCGCGGCGGCGCTGGCACTGGCCGACGCCTCGATCGTGGCGCTTGCACTGCCGCCGCTGCTGGTCGAGTTCGACACGACGATCACCGGCGTCGCCGCGGTCGTCGGCGTCTACGCCCTGGTGCTGGCGGTGGCGATCCTGCCCGCGCGCCGGCTTCGCCCCGGCGCCGCGGGCCTGCTCGTGTTCGCCGCCGCGTCGGTCGGCTGCGCGCTCGCGAACACGCTGTGGCTGCTGCTGCTCTTCCGGGCGCTGCAGGCGGCCGGCGCCGCGCACGCGCTGCTGACCGCGTACGCCGTGCTCGACGCGGGCGAGTCGCGCGCCGGGCGGCGGGTGTGGCTGGCCGCGGCGCTGGTCGGCACGGCCGCGGGGCCGGCGATCGGCGGCGTGCTGACCGAGCTGTTCGACTGGCGCGCGATCTTCGCGTTCCAGGCGCCGATTGCGCTCGCGGCGGCGCTCGTGATCAGCCGGCCGACGGTGCGCGAGGAGCAGGCGCCGCCGGCCGACCGGACCGCGCTCGCGGGCCTCGCGCTCACCGCCGCCGCGTTCACCGCGGTGCTGTTCCTGCTCGTGATCGAGCTCGTCGCCGGCTTCGCAATCTCGCCGTTGCGCGCCGCGCTCGGCGTCTCCGTCCTGCCGCTGGCGGCGCTGGCCGCGCTCCTCATCAAAGGCCCCAAGCGCGCGCGGGCGCTTGCCGGCGCCGTGCTGCTGACCGGCGGCGCGGCCGCGCTCGCGTTCCTGCCCGCGCCGACGATCGCCTGGACGATCATCCCGCAGGTGCTGGCCGGTCTCGGCATGGGGCTGGCGCTGCCGGCACTGTCCCAAGACCGCGACCTGCCCGACGCGGCACGCAACCTCGTCGCCCGCCACGTCGGAATCGTGCTCGTGCTGGCGATCCTGGCGCCGGTCGCGACCGCCAGGCTCGAGGCCGCGACCGACCGCGCGATCCTGCAGGGCGCCGCCCTCGTGCTCGATGCCCAGATCGACCCGCTGAAGAAGCTCGAGCTGGCGCCGGGCCTGCTGGACGACGTCGACGTCGATCGCCCGCGCGCCGCGCTGCAGGAGGCGGTCGATGCGCGGCGGGCCGAGTTCGCGTCCGACGCCGCCATCTACGACCGGCTCGGCAACCGGCTCGACGACGTCGTGATCGTTGCGATCCAGGACGCGTTCCGGATCGCGTACCTGATCGCCGCCGCGCTCGCGCTCGTGGCCGCCGTGTTGTTTCTCGGCGCCTGGCGCCGGCCGGCGATCTGGCTCGCCACTGCGGCCGCGGCGGGCTGTGTCGTGGTCTACGCGGTCCAGGCCGGGAGCGAGGCGCCGCCGGAGGTCGTCCTGGCCGACCCGTGCCGAGAGCGGCCGCTGCCGCAGTCAGGTGGCATCACCGGGGCGATCCAGCAGCAGGCGCTGAAAGCGCTCGACGACGCGGCCTGCAAGGCGGGATCGACGCGTGAGGAGTTGGCGCTGGCGCTCTTCAACCGGACTCGTGCGCGCGAGTTCGAGGAGCGCTACGGCGTCGATCCGCGCAGCACGATCCCGCTGCTCTCATTGCTGGGCGGCTAGCACCAGCGTCCAGACCCCGTCGGTCACCGACTGAGTAAATGCACGGCCCTCGTCCGCGGCCAGCGCGGCGAGATCGATCGGGGCCTCGGGGTCGGTCGCCAGCACGATCAAGGTCACACCGGGCTCGAGCGCCTGGCGGGCGCGGATGAGCGGAAGGGGGCACAGAAGCCCGCGGACATCGAGGACGCGCTCCACGGTTCAATGATCGCGTGGCCGAAGTCGAGCTGTTCGTCTTCCTGCTGTTCGCCGTCGTCGCGCTGGCCGCGCTCGGCCTGCGCTCGGGCGTGCCGTATCCGGTCGCGCTCGTGCTCGGCGGGCTCGTGATCGGGCTGGTGCCGGGCCTGCCGTCACCGAAGGTGGACCCGGACGTCATCTTCTTCGTCTTCCTTCCCCCGCTGCTGTACGCCGCCGCGATCACCGTCAGCGTCTCCGAGCTGCGCGCCAATTGGAAGCCGATCGGACTGCTGGCGGTCGGGCTCGTCCTGGTGACGATCGCCGCCGTCGCCGCGGTGGCGAACGCGCTGCTCGGGATCCCATGGTCGGCGGCGTTCGTGCTCGGCGCCGTGCTCGGTCCGACCGACCCGGTCTCGGCCACCGCCGTGCTCGACCGGCTCGGCGTCAAGGGCCGCACGAAGACGATCCTCCAGGGCGAGGCGCTGGTCAACGACGCGACCGGCCTGACCCTGTACCGGGTCGCGCTGGGCGCGGTCGGAGGCTCCGTCGGGTCCGTCGCCGAGGTCTCGCTCGAGCTCGTCGGAACCGTGGCCGGCGGTGTCGCGATCGGGCTCGCCGCCGGCTGGGTGTTCGCGCATCTGCGCCGGCTCGTCACCGACCCCTCGCTGGACGTCGCCCTGTCCGTGCTGACGCCGTTCGTCGCCTACGTCCCGGCCGAGAAGCTCCACGTCTCGGGCGTGCTCGCGACGGTCGTCGCCGGCGTCTACGTCGGTTCGCGGTCGCTCGACATCATCGAGTCGGGCACCCGCCTGCGCACGCTCGCGTTCTGGGACTCCACCGCGTTCCTGCTCGATGGGCTCCTGTTCGTGCTGATCGGCCTGCAGGTGCCGACGATCGTCGAGCGCATCGAGGACTACGACCTCACGACGTTGTGCGGCTATTCGCTGCTGATCACCGCGGTCGTGATGGGGGTCCGGATGCTGTGGATGGTCGTCGTGCCGGTCGTGTTCCACGGCACCACGACGATCCCCGAGCGCGTCGCGATCGCGTGGGGCGGCATGCGCGGTGGCGTCTCGCTCGCCGCCGCCCTGGCGATCACCACCGAGGGCTTTCCCAAGCGCGACCTCGTCATCTTCGTCGCGTACGCCGTGATCGTGCTCACGCTCGTCATCCCCGGGCTCACGCTCGCGCCGTTGGTGCGGCGGCTGGGGCTGGAGGAGAGCGAGGAGGACCGGCGCGTCGACGCCGAGGCTCGCAAACGGATCACGGAGGCGGCGCTCGAGCGGCTCGAAGAGGCCGGCCGAGACGAGCCCGAGCACGTCGTGCAGCGGCTGCGCGATCGCTACGGCTCGCGGCTCGAGCGGCTCGAGCAGCGGATCGAGGGCGACGAGGACGAGCACGGCCAGAGCGACGTCGCGGTCGCGGGCCGTCTGCTGGCGGAGATGATCGAGGCCGAGCGTGACGTGCTGCGCGAGATGCGGCGAGAGCACGCCTTCCCGCCGGAAGTGATGCGCGAGATCGAGCGCGAGCTCGACCTCGACGAGTCGCGCCTGCGGGCGCGAATCCGGCTCTGACACGATGGAGGGCGTGCTGGCCGCGATCCTCGAGTCCGGTGACCCGGAGCGCCTCTACACGGGCCTGTCCCTCCTCGTCTCGGCGGCGTCCGAGGGCCGCCCGGCGCGCGGGCTGGTGACCTTCGGGGCGCTGGGCGCGCTGCTCGACCCCGACCTTGAGGCGCGCGCGCGGGCGGCGACGCACGTGATCGACACCGAGCGGGAGGCGTTCGCGCGCACGCTCGTCGGGCTCCGCGACGCCGCCGCCGAGCTGCCGGACTGCCGCATCTGGGCCTGCGCGGCCGCGGTCCAGGCGCACGGCGCGGACTGGGGGGTGGTGAGCGAACGGCTCGAAGGCGTGATGTCGACGCCGCAGTTCCTGCGCGAGGTGGCGGGCGCGCAGCTCGTGGTCATATGAGGCGGCTCGTCGCGCTGCTGGGCTGCGCCGTGCTCGCCGGGTGCGGTGGGAGCCCTGCACCCGATCTGTTCGAGGTCCGCCGGACAGGCGCGGATCGCAACGCCAACCTCACGCTGCTCGTGTCCGACGACGGCACCGTGACCTGCAACGGGCGCAAGCACCCGATTTCCGGCGAGCGGCTGCTCGACGCGAGAGCGCTCGAGCGCGAGCTCTCACCGCAGGCCGAGCTCAACCTGGCGCTGCCGCCCGGCCCGACCCCCGTGCTGAGTTACCGCGCCCGGATGGAGGCGGGCGAGGTGTCGTTCGCCGACACGTCGCGCCCACTCCCACCGTCGTTCAGCAAGCTGACCGCGTTCACCGCGGACGTCAGCGAGAACGTCTGCGGGCTGGTGCGCCGCTGATCGCCTCGAGGGCATTGATGGCCTGAGCGATCGCCGCGCGCTCGGACGGCTCGAGCTCCGCGATCCGCGCCTCGAGCACCGACACCCGCCGGCGGCGGCCTTCCATCAGCAGCTCGCGGCCCGCCGCGGTGGCGGTGACCAGCGTGGAGCGGGCGTCGTCCGGGTGCGGCTCGCGGGTGACGAGCCCGGCGGTCTCCAGCGATGTGACGATCCGGGTCATCGTCGGGCGAGCGGACCTGCTCGGCCTCCGCGAGGCGTCCCAACGTCAACGGGCCGCCGAACACCACGACCGACAACGCGGAGAGCTGTGCCGGTGGGAGCCCCGCCGCGGCGTCCTCACGGCGCACCCCGCGCAGCAGGTGGATGGCCGCCGAGTGGAGTTTGTCGGCGAGGTCGGCGTTCGATAGCATTGCTACCGATCCTAGATGGACCTCGACGATCTCGTCAGCCGCCTGCCGGACGAGCCGGGGCTCGCCAACTCCCGCGACGAGCAGGGCGTTTCCGCGCTCCTACTCGCGCTCTATCACCGCCGGCCCGACGTACGTGACGCGCTGCTCGCGGCCGGCGCCGAAGTCGGACCGCTGGAAGCGGCAGCGCTCGGGGACGTTGAGAAGCTCGCGCTGGACGCCCGCGGCGGCGACGGGTTCACGCCGCTGCATCTGGCCGCGTTCTTCGGCGGGGCGCCCGCCGTGCGGGCGCTGCTCGCGATGGGTGCGAACGCGGATGCCGACGCCGAGAACACCTTCGGCGTCCATCCGATCCACTCCGCGAGCGCGGTCGGCGATCACGACAGCGTGCGCGCGCTGCTCGACGCCGGGGCGAACCCGAACGTTCGCCAGCAGGGCGGCTTCACGCCGCTCCACACGGCGGCGCACAACAACGATGCGACGCTCGCCCGCCTCCTGCTCGACCACGGCGCCGACCCGGACCTCGCCGCCGACGACGGCAAGACGCCGCGCGACATGGGCCTGCTCACCCCGTGAAGTGGACCTTGCCGTTCGATCGCGCTCGGGCCTGTGCGCGATCGACGAAATCGAGCCGCTTGATCGCCGCCCGGCACAGCCGCTGCACGAGCTTCATCCGCGCGCTCTCCGAGCGCAGGTCGAGCAGGCCCTGCTTGGCGTCGAGTCCGAACTCCACCGTCGCCGCCATCTCGTAGGCCGACATCGCCGCGATCTCCTCCGGGTCGGCCGTGCGGTCGGTCGCCTGCTCGACGAGATCGGCATAGGCGATGTGCGCGCCGGCAGCCGCCTGCGGGTCGACGTCCTCGTCGCGGTCATCGAGGAACTCGACGATGCCGGCCGGATACGCCAGCTCGTCCTGGCGCGCCTCGATCCGGAACGGTCGCGTGCCTCGCGCGACGAGATTCAACCGCCCGTCCGGCATCCGCTCCAGGATCTCCGCGATCTCGCACGCGCAGCCGATCGGGCGCAGGCCGTCGTCGGCGAGCCACACGATCCCGAACTCCGACTCCTCCTCGAGACAGCGCGCCATCATCGTCTTGTAGCGCTCCTCGAAGATGTGCAACGGCACGAGTTCGCTCGGCAGAGCGACGATCCCGAGCGGGAACAGCGGGAAGTCGCGGACCAGTGACACGGCGATCCAGTCTAGGCCCGGAGCCGTATCCGACGAGATGGTTGCCACCGCGCTCGTCTGGTTCCGGCGCGACCTGCGGATCCACGATCACCCGCCGCTGCGGGCGGCGCTGGACGCGCACGAGCGGATCGTGCCCGTGTTCGTGCTCGAGGACCGCCTGCTCGACACCTCGCCCAGCCGCACCGCGTTCCTGTTCGACTGCCTGCGCGAGCTGCGCGCGTCGCTCGACGGCAAGCTCGTCGTCGTGCGCGGGAAGCCGGAGAAGGAGCTCCCGAAGCTGGCCCGCGAGCACGGCGCGACGGCGGCGTACTTCGCGTCCGACGTCTCGCCGTATGCGCTCGCCCGCGACGAGCGCGTCGTGGACGCGCTGCGCGAGGCGGGTGTCGACCCGCGCCGCACGCCGGGGAACTTCATCGCCGACATCGGCAAGCTCAAGCCGTACGTGGTGTTCACGCCGTTCTGGCGCGCGTGGCAGCAGCTGCCGCGGCGCGAGATCCACGGCGCACCGCGCAAGATCCCGGCTCCCTCGGATCTGCGCGTCGGCGCGATCCCGACGCGCAAGAGCGAGGTCGATCCGATGGTTGCCGCCGGCGAGAAGGCCGGCCGCAAGCGGATGCTCGACTGGGATCACACGCACTACGAACACGATCGCCTGGGCCGCGACACGTCCCTGCTGTCCGCGTACCTGCACTTCGGCTGCATCAGCGCCCGCGAGCTCGAGGAGCGCACCGGCGGCGCGTACGCGCGCCAGCTCGCGTGGCGCGACTTCTACGCGCACGTCCTCCTGCACAACCCGGACAACGTCCACCACGCGTTCCGGCGCGAGCTCGACAGCATCGAATGGACCGGCACCGACGAGCACTTCGACGCCTGGCGCGAGGGCCGCACCGGCTACCCGGTTGTCGATGCCGGAATGCGGCAACTGGCGCAGACCGGCTGGATGCACAACCGCGCGCGGCTGATCACCGCGTGCTTCCTGGTCAAGGATCTGCACATCGACTGGCGCCGCGGCGAGCAGCACTTCATGCGCTACCTGCTCGACGGCGACGTCGCCAACAACAACGGCAACTGGCAGTGGATCTCGTCCGTCGGCGTCGACCCCGCGCCGCTGCACCGCCGCCTGTACAACCCGACACTCCAGCAGCAGCGCCACGATCCCGACGGCGCGTATGTCCGCCGCTGGCTCGGCGACGACTACGACCTCGAGCCGATCGTCGACCACGCCGTCGAGCGCGAACACACGCTTGCCGCATACGCCAAGGCACGCTCGTAAGCTCAGGCGCCGATGGGCGCATTCACGCTCGAGCCGCGAGGGCCGTTCACGCTGGGCTCCGCCGCGCGCTTCATCGCGGGGTGGCCGCCGGGCCAGGGGGAGGTCGGCGACGACAAGGTGGAGCTGCGCTTCCTGGTCGACGACTGGAGCGGACCCGCCCACGTCATCTTGACCCAGGACGGCGACGTCATCCGCGGCAGCGTCGCTGCCGACAACGAGGAGCGCGCGATCGCCCAGGCCGCGCGGATCGTTTCGCTCGACCACGACGGCACGGGCTACGCGGAGGTCGGCGAGCGCGACCCCGTCGTCGGCGAGCTGCAGCGCACGTCCGGCTACCTGCGCCCGGTCCTGTTCCATTCGCCGTACGAGGCGGCGGCGTGGTCGATCATCTCCGCCCGCACTCGCCACCAGCAGGCCGTGAAGATCCGCGACTCGCTGTCGCGCGGCGGCATCTTCCCGGCGCCGGAGAAGCTGCTCCGCCTGCGCGCCCAGCTCGGGCTGCCGGAGGGAAAGCTGCCGCGGCTGCACGCCGTCGCGGAAGCTGCAGTCGAGGGCCGGCTGGATCGCGAGCCGCTGCTCGCCGCGCAACCGGATCAAGCGCTGGCCCAACTGCAGGAGCTGCCGGGGATCGGCCCGTTCTACGCCGGGCTGATCCTGCTGCGCGCGGTGGGCACGACCGACGTGCTCGCGCAAGGGGAGCCTCGTCTGAAGAAGGCCGTGCAACAGCGTTACGGCAAGCCACTGGAAGCGGTGGCCGAGGGATGGCACCCGTTCCGGACCTGGGTCTCGGTACTGATGCGAGCGCATGCCTGATCTGTATGTCCAGCGCGATCAGCCGCCCGGTGTCCCGCCGCTGCAGCTGACCGGCGAGCGCACGCTCCCCGACGTCCCCGAGGAGAACTACTGGTTCCAGCGCCACCTCGTGGTCTACGAGTGGATCGCGAACCGGGTCCACGGCCGGCGCGTCGTGGACCTCGCGTCCGGCGAGGGGTACGGCGCCGCGGTGCTGTCCCGGACGGCGCAAGTCGGTGATCGGCGTCGACGCCAACCCCGAGGCCTTCGAGCACGCCGTCGCCAAGTACCCCCAGGTCACCTTCGAACGCAACATGGTCGAGCTGTGGCAGGGTGACGTGGACTGCGTCGTGTTCCTGCAGACGATCGAGCACATCCAGGACCCGGACGCGATGCTCGCGCACGTCCGTGACCTCGTCGCGCCCGACGGCGTCGCCTACGTCTCGACGCCCAACGTGCTCACCCTCGCGCCGAAGGGAGCTGAGCGATCCGGCAACCCGTGGCACGTGCGCGAGTACAAGCCGCATGAGTACCGCGCACTGTGCGAGCGCCATTTCGGGCGCGTCGACCTGCTCGGGCTCTTCCACGCTCGCAAGCTTCGCGCGCACGAGCTGGCGCTGCAGGCGCGGGTGGGACCGCGTGCACCCCGCGCTCCACGTCACGAAGCGGTTCTACGACCGCTTCACACCCGCGATCTCGACCCGTGATTTCGTGCTCCGCCGCACGCACCTCGACCGCTCCCTCGACCTGCTGGCGGTGCTGCGCCCGTGAACAAGCTGAGCCTCGTCCTGCACACACACATGCCGTATGTCGAGGGCTTCGGCACGTGGCCGTTCGGCGAGGAATGGCTGTGGGAGGCGATCGCAACCAGCTATCTGCCCCTACTCGACGTGTTGGACAAACACCCGGGCAAGGCCACGCTCTCGATCACGCCGGTCCTCGCCGACCAGCTCGAGGCGCCCGGCGCACTCGAGCGCTGCCTGGCGTTCCTGCGCGAGGTCCGGCCCGCGTCGCACGCGCTCGACCTGCGTGACGAGCCGTCCGCGGCGCTCGAGTACTCCGCGGCTCGCTACGAAGCTGCCGCCGACGCGCTCGAACGCCGCGGCGACCTGATCGCCGCGTTCGCCCCGCACGTGAACTGGACGAGCGCCGCCACCCACGCCGTGCTCCCGCTGCTGGCCACGGACGCCGGCGTGCGGCTCCAGCTCGAGACCGGGATCGCGTCCCACCGGCGCCGGTTCGGCGCCTGGCACGGTGGCTTCTGGCTGCCCGAATGCGCGCACGCGCCGTGGCTCGACGAGCTGCTCGAGCAAGCGGGCGTGCACGTCACGTGTGTGGAATGGCCCACACATGGTCCGTTCCGGTCGGATGCGGGCGTCGTGCTGGTCGGAATCGACCGCGCGACGATCGACCGCGTCTGGCACACGTCCGGTTATCCGTCGCACGGCGACTATCGCGACACGCACCGGCTGACCCCGCGCGCCCACCAGGCCTGGGCGAACGACGGCACTCCCTACGACCCCGAGCGCGGCGCCGCCCGGGCGCGCGAGCACGCCCGCGAGTTCGTGGAAGCGCTCGACGGCCACTCGGTAGTCGCCTTCGACACCGAGCTGTTCGGCCACTTCTGGCACGAGGGACCGATCTGGCTCGAGCGCGTCCTCGAGCTGGCCGACGTGGTGCCGGTTCCGGCGGACGCCGGCGAGCCCGCGCCGGACGTCCCGCCGACCAGCTGGGGCCGCGGGCGCGACCTGCGCACGTGGAGCGCCACGGCGCTGACGTGGACGCAGCGCCGCGCCGAGCTGTCCGCGCTCGGGGCCGCTCCATCGGACCGGGCGCTACGGGAGCTGCTGGCGCTGCAGAGCTCCGACTGGGCGTTCCTGATCACTGAGCAGACCGCCGGCGAGTACCCGCGCGAGCGGGCCGCCGCGCACCACGCCGCGTTCGAGGCCGCTCTCCATCGCGAGAGCGAACCAGTGCTCCGGAATTTGGCTCCAGAGCTGGCGAACTGGGCGTTTGTACAACCGTGACTCAAGGTAATGGCCTAGCCTGACGACCATTCAGGTGAGCGGGCGTGTAGTCTGCTCGCCTTCATAAGAGCCGAGTCTCGTCCGGTCAGTCCGGATGGGAGCGGGGGAACCGTTGGAGCCATGGTCAGGCTCCCGGGGCGAATCGCCGTCATGACGACGGCGTAGCGCAGGTCTTCGCGCGAGCCCGACAGCTAACCCCGTAGGCGTGATGAGACCAAGGAGCCGCACGCCGTGCCCAGAGCAGTACCCCCGTTGTTATTCCGCCTCGTGCCCGTCGTGGGCGTGTTGCTGGCGCTGATCGCGGTGCCCGCGATCGCCGCCGAGGGCAGCGCCTCGACCGGAGGCGCTCAGGCGTCGACGATCTCGAAGAAGACCTGGGTCAAGCAGATCCAGCGTGCCCTCGGCGTCCGCGCGGACGGCGTCATGGGCCCGCAGACCCGTCGCGCGGTCCGTCGGTTCCAGCGCGCCAACGGCCTGCGCGTCACCGGCCGGGTGGACGCCGCCACCATCGCCGCGCTCGGGCTTGAGCCGTCGGGCGACCGGACGCTCGCCTCGGCGCCGAAGGGCGACGCGGCGACGATCCTGGCCAAGATCGCGCAGTGCGAGTCCGGCGGCGATCCGACCGCGGTCTCCGCCGACGGCCGCTACCGCGGCAAGTACCAGTTCTCGCGCGCCACGTGGGAAGCGCTCGGAGGCACCGGCGATCCCGCCGAGGCCGACGAGGCGACCCAGGACGCAATGGCGCTGAAACTCTACGAAGAGCGCGGCACGGCGCCCTGGCCGAGCTGCTCCAAGCAGCTCGACGACTAGTTCCAGCGCAGCGTCTCGGGTGTCTCGCGCAGGCGCACCACGCGCACCGGGGCACCCGCGGCGACTGCGTTCGCCGGCACGTCCTTCGTGACCACGGAGTTCGTGCCGATGATCGCGTTGTCGCCGATCCTGGCGCCGCGCAGGATGCACGCGCCGTAGCCGATCCAGCAGTTCGAGCCGACGCGCACGTCGCGCTTGTAGATCCCCTGCAGCCGGATCGGGCGCTCGACCTCGACGACGCCGTGGTCGAAGTCGATCAGCATCACGCGGTCGGCGATCACGCACTCGCGGCCGATCGAGACGTGCTGGAACGCCGAGATCGTGCACTCCTGGCCGAGCACGGACTTGGCGCCGATCTCGCACTCGCCCTCGTGCACGCGGATCTTGGTCCCGTGGCCGAGCCACGACCAGCGGCCGAGCCGCAGGACCGCGCCGCGGCCGATCTCGAGCTTCACGCCCGGGCCGACGAAGCACAGCCCGTCCGTCTGCAGGCGCTTGCCCCAGCGCAGCTTCAACCACGCCCAGCGGCCGATCAGCCAGGCGTACCTGTGATTGAGCATGCCGTGGGCGCGCAGGAAGCGCACGAGCGCCAGCGGGCCGCCGTGCAGCGGGGCCGGGACGCCGTAGACCGGGGGCGCGGAAGTGGGCCGTTCGACCGTCGCCATCTCCGCCCGAGACTATCCTGCCCCGCCCATGTCGGATCTGGCGCAACGGCTCCTCGACGGCGATAAGCGCGCGCTCGCGCGCGGCATCTCGCTGGTCGAGGACGACGAGCCGGACGGCTGGGCGCTGGTCAAGGAGGTCTACCCGCAGACCGGCAACGCGTCGATCGTCGGCTTCACCGGCCCGCCCGGTGCGGGCAAGTCGACGCTGATCGGCGCGCTGATCCGCCACCAACGGGCGTTGGAGCGCCAGGTTGCGGTGCTGTCCATCGATCCCTCGTCACCGTTCCGGGGCGGTGCGCTGCTCGGCGACCGAATCCGGCTCTCCGAGCACTTCCTCGACCCCGGCGTCTTCATCCGCTCGATGGCGACACGCGGGGCGTTGGGCGGGCTCGCCGAGGCCGCGTTGCAGACGGCGCTGCTGATGGACGCGGCCGGCAAGGATGACGTGTTCCTGGAGACGGTCGGCGTCGGCCAGGCGGAGGTCGACGTGATCGACCACGCGGACTCCGTGGTGCTGGTCCTCATCCCGGGCTCCGGCGACTCGATCCAGGCGCTGAAGGCCGGCGTCATGGAGATTCCGGACATCATCGTCGTCAACAAGTCCGACCACCCGCTGACGGACACGATGGTGCGCGAGATCCGCGGCGTGCTGTCGCTCGCGCCGCACGAGGGCTGGCGCGTGCCGATCATCAAAACCGAGGCGGCGCGCGGCGAGGGCGTGGAGAAGCTCGCCGAGAAGTTGGCGGAGCACCGGGCGCACGTGGAGTCGGAGGGGACGCTGTCCGAGCGCCGCCGCCGCAATCTGATGAATGAAGTGCTGGGGATCGCGACGATGCGGCTGCGGCGGGCGCTGGAGGCGTCGATGCGCGAGGACCCCGAGGTGCAGGAACTGCTCGACGAGGTCGTCGCGCGGCGGCTGGACCCGGCGAGTGCGGCGAGCGCGGTGCTCGCCCGTGGCGCGATCGATCCGGGTCAAGCGGCTCGCGCGGACGAAGCGCACCGTGCCCGGTGACCATTCGTCCAGTTCTTGTTGCAATAGGACTCCCGCTCCCTACAGTCGCGTCATGCGGTGGACGATGGTCGCGTTCGCCTGCGCCGTGGTACTCGCGGCGGCGCCTGCCCCTGCTCGCGCGGCGCCGCTGAACGGACAGCTCGCGGCGGTCGTCGAGGGCCGCCTCGTCACGGTCAATGCCGACGGCACCGGGCTGCGGACGGTGTGGACGCCCACCACCGCCGGTGAGATCACCGGGCTGGCGTGGTCGCCGGACGGCAACCGGCTCGCGTTCTCGCACGCCGGAAGGATCATCAGCTTCGACGTCGAGGCCGGGCGCGGCCTGTCGCTCACCGACGGCGGGAGCGATCTCCACCCGGGCTGGTCGGACGACGGGCGGCGGATCGGGTTCTTGCGTGCAACGGCGACGTTCGCGGTGCCCGCCGAGGGCGGTGATCTGAGCCGGCTGTTCGATGTCCCGCTCGGCTTGACGGCGCTCGCCTGGGCTCCGAACCTCACCAACTTCGTCGCCGTCGTGCCGCCCGCGCTGATCCTCGCCGGCGTGCCGCTGATCTCGACCGGCGTGGTCGGCACGCCTGCGTGGGCGCCGGACGGCGAGCGGATCGCGTTCGCCGACGCGGCCGGGCTGCGCACGGTGACGACCGGGCTGGTGCCCGTCGCGGCGACCGTCGCCGGGCCGCCGGCGGGGTCGCCGCGCTGGTCGCCCGATGGGCGCTCGCTGCTCTATCCGGCCGCCGGCGAGCTGCGGACGCTGGCGCTCGGCGGGTCGCCACGGACGGTGCTCGGGCGCGGCGTCACCGCCGCCGATTGGCAGCCGTGCACGGCCGGCGTGACCACGAGCTGCACATCGGTCAGCCCGCCGCACTGCACGCAGTCGGTGCTCAACGTCACCACCCAGGCCGATGTGGCGGTCGACCTTCCGGTCGCCACGTGCAGCGACCCGGCCGGCCGCTCACTCTCGCTGGTGATCGCCAAACCGCCCGACCACGGCACGCTCGCCGGCCTTCGCTACACCCCCAACCCGGGGTTCTCCGGCCAGGACAGCGTCGTCTACCGGTTCAGCAACGGCGCCGGTGAGTCCGAGGCCGTACGCGTGACGATCTTCGTCGTGCCGCGCCCGGCGCCGGCCGCCGGCCCCCCGGTGGTTCAGGTGGTCCGGCGTGCCCCGTTCCTGAACGCGCGCGCGACACCGCGGCTGGACCGGCGCCGGCGTGTCCTGGTCAAGCTCTCGTGCGACCAGGACTGCACGGTGGCGCTGCGACTGACCGGGCGCCTGCGGACCAAGCGCACGCTGCGCGGCACCATCGTCCGGCGCAAGCTCGTGGCCGGGCGGGTCGTGTCCCTGCGCCTGCGGCTTCCGACCAAGCCGCGCACCGCGCTGAAGACGGTCTGGATCACCGGCACCGTGGCGAACGCGGCCGGCTTGAAGCGCACCGTCAAGCTGCCGGTGACGCTCCGGCGCTGACGACGAGGTCGAGCAGGGCATCGACGTCCGCGGGCGTCGTGGCGGGGTTCATCAGCGTCAGCTTGAGCGCGACGGCGCCATCGACACGGGTCCGCCCGATCACGGCTGCGCCGGACGCGAACAGCTCTCGGTGGATGCGGATGTTGACGTCGTCGCCGCCGGCGTAGCGGAAGGCGACCATGATCGTGCCCGCGGGCGCCACCAGCTCGAGCTCGGGCCGCCGCGTGATCGCCTGGGCCGCGTATTGGGTGTGGTCGAGGACGGCGTCGACCATCGCGCCGAGCCGCCTGCGGCCGGTCGCGCGAAGTGCGATCAGGACCTTCAGCGCGTCGAAGCGCCGGGACGTGTCGAGCGAGCGGCCGACGAGGTTGAGCTGGCCCTCGGCCTCGTCCTCGGGACGATTCAGGTACGACGCTCGCGTGGTGGACGGCCCTGAGGCTGCCGACGTCCGGGACGAGCAGCGCGCTGGCGCCGAACGGCATCCACCACAGCTTGTGGAGGTCGGCGGTGACGCTGTCGGCGCGTTCGATGCCTTTGAGGCGGTGCTTGTGGCGGTCGGACAGCATCAGCCCGGAGCCGACGGCCGCGTCGACGTGGAACCAGGCACCTCGCTCTTGCGCCTTGTCGGCGAGCGCGTCGAGCGGGTCGATCGCTCCGAGATCGGTCGTCCCGGCCGTCCCGACGATCGCGATCACCTGCTCGTCGGCCGGGATCGCGTCGGGGTCCATCGCGCCGGTCTCGTCTGTCGGGATTCCGATCACGGCGTCCGTGCCGAGGCCGAGCAGCGCGGCCGAGCGGCGAACGCTGTCGTGGGCGGCCTGCGACGCGACGATCCGCCACTCGTTGGGTGGCAGACCCTGGGTGCGCACGTTCTCTCCGGCGCGGTCACGCGCGAGCAGGAGGCCGAGCAGGTTCGAGGCCGTGCCGCCCATCGTCATCACGCCGGAGCCGGTGTCACCGAGCCCGTGGAGCTGCGCGAGCCGCGTGACGAGCGCGTCTTCGACGAACGTCCCGGCGGGCGAGGCGTCGAACGCATCCATCGACTGGTTGGTGGTGGCGACCGCGAGCTCCGCGGCCGCCGCGGCGATCAGCGGGGCGGGGTGGAGGTGCGCGACGGTCATTGGGTCGCCGAGGCGGATGCCGCCTTCGAGGATGGGCTTCACGTCTTCGAGGACGGTGTGGAGGGGCGAGCCGTCCTCGGGGAGTGGGTCGAGCGTGGCCGCGTTGGCGAGCTCGACGGGGGTGAGCGGCGAGCGCGGGCCCGGTATTGCCGCGGCGTTGATCACCGCCTCGGCGACAGCCTGCGCCGCTTCGCGGAAGGCCTGGTGGCTGCTTGGGTCGCCGCTGAGAAACATTCGCGCGGCAATGATCGCGCGCGTGGCGCAGCGGAGCGGTTACGGCGGCCGGTAAGGGGGGCGAGGAGAACGGTGCGGTGTGGCGCTGCGCGAGGCGGCAGTGGCGCGTAGCCGCTCATGAGCTCGCGAGAGTCGAGCTAGTCACGAAATTCGTGACAAAGTCGACCTTCGCGTGCTTCCGTGGCGCGTTGCCGCTCGTCGCCCGCGCGTTGGCGCTACTCGCGACGGGCGCGAGTCACTCCACCTCCCTCACTGGCGCAGTTCGCTGGCTAATGCAGGGCGCGCGAAGTCCGCGAAGCCGCCGCGGCCCGCCGCCACTCGCCAGCGGCCCGCCGCTCGCGCCACCACAACGCCCCCACCCCACAAGCCACCGCAGCACACACCAGCGCCGGGTACAACGCCGCGCCCGTGAAGTCCGGGAACACCACCACCAAAGGCCCCCACGGCGCGTCCGAGTCCAGCTCGAGCCAGCCCGGCAGCCGACCGCCACGATCCAGCACGAACAGCCACACGCTCGCCCCCAATGTGACCAGCGTCAGCGCCACAGCCAACACTCGCGGAATGTGCCGCAGCCCCCACGCCGTCAAAGCCGCAATCGCCGGCAACACCGCCACCAGCGGCACGCCCGGGAACATCGCTCCGCGCAGGCCGCCGCCGGACAGCATCGCCACCACGACCACGTGCGCGCCGACGACGCCCAGCAGCAGTGAGGCGCAGGCCTCGGCCTCGCGCCGAGCCGGCGCGACGCGCGCGAGCTGGTCGCGGCGCGAGCGATACAGCAGCCAGCCGGCGAAGAACACGAGCGCGACGAGCGGCGCCCAGCGCAGCAGCCCCGCCTCGCGGTCCAGCCACAGGCCCGCGATCCGGGGCACCCGTTCGATGTAGCCGAGCACGTCGGGCTGCGTCGCCGTGCCGGCGGCGCGCGGCGTGATCCCGCCGTAGAAGCGGTCGTTGATGGTCGCGAAGAAGACGAGCGAGGCGGCCAGCGCCTCGCCGGCGATCAGCGCCGCCATCCGGCGTCGTTCGCGCAGCGTCCAGACGACCAGCGCCCAGGCGACGACCGCGCCCGGCGCCGCGAACGTCCAGCCGAGCCACGGCAGCACCGCGAGCTGCAGCGCGCCGCCGAACACGTACCGCAACCGCGGCCGCTCGCGGATCGCCAGCGCGCACAGCGTCGCTCCCGTCAGCAGTACGGCCGCGGGCACGCCGGGTGTGATCGTCGTCGCCGCCGCCAGTGCGGGCGGGGAGAGCCCAACCAAAGCCGCGCCCGCCGTCGCCCACGGCTCAGGCACCATCCGCCGCGCCAAAGCCGCGCCGAGCACGAACGCGAGCGCCAGCAGCGCGAGCATCTCGCCTTGAACGGCCCGCGCGCCGCCGATGGCGTAGGCGGGCGCGATCAGCAGCGCGAAGCCGGCGCCGTGCGGCTCGACGAGCCGCCCGCCCACGATCTGCCCGTCGGTCTGCAGCTCGCGCGGATACCAACTGGCATACGCGCGCTCGGCGTACTCGTCAGCGAGGTCGACATCGCGGTCGGACACGATCGACTCCGCCGCCAGCAGGTGGTGCGGCTCATTGCCCGCGTAGTCCGTCCCGGTCTCCGCGGGGATGCCGAGGGTCGCCGCGTAGACGGCGACGAGCAGGATCCAGAGCCCGACGAGCCTCAATGCAGATCCGGCGCCGCCGGCTCCCCCCGCGCGAGCTCGACCAGCAGCCGGACGCCCCAGCCCGCCCCGCCCTTGGAGGCGTACGGCCGACCGAGGTCGTAGGCGGTCCCCGCGATGTCCAAGTGGGCCCACGGCACGTCGCCGACGAATCGCTTGAGGAACTCCGCCGCCGTCGCCGAGCCCGCGCCCCGGTCCGCCGGCGAGTTCACGATGTCGCCGTAGCGGCCTTCGATCGCCTTCGCGTACTCGGCGTGCAGCGGCATCCGCCACACGATCTCACCCGTCCGATCGCCGGCCGCGACAACTTCGGCGGCCCAGTCGTGGTCGTTGGAGTACAAGCCGGCGTAGGTGCTCCCGAGTGCGACGACCATCGCGCCGGTCAGGGTCGCGAGGTCGACGAGTCGCTCGGCGCCGATGTCGATCGCGTGCGCGAGGCAGTCCGCGAGCACCATCCGGCCCTCGGCGTCGGTGTTGTTGACCTCGATCGTCACGCCCGTCTTGGCGCGCACGATGTCGCCGGGTTTGACCGAGTGGCCGGACGGCATGTTCTCCGTCGCGCCGACGATCCCCGCGACGCGCACCGGCAGCCCGAGCGCCGCGATCGCGCCGACCGACTCGACCACGGCCGCGCCGCCCGACATGTCGAACTTCATCTCATGCATCTTCGCGGCGGGCTTGATCGAGATCCCGCCGGAGTCGAACGTCACAGCCTTGCCGACGAATCCGAGCAACGGACCAGCAACGTCCGGCGGCTCGTAACGGATCGTTATCAGTCGCGGTTCTTCGTGCGAACCGCGCGCGACCGCCGCGAACGCGCCCATCCCCGCGGCCTCGAGGCCGGCCCGGTCGAGCGTCTCGACGGTCACGCCCGGGAGCGCCTGCGCGCGCTCGGCGAGCGCGGTCGGCGTGAGCACGTTGGCCGGCCGGTTCTGCAGGTCACGCGCGGCGTTGACGGCTTCCGCGACCGTCGCCGCGTACGCCACCGGCGCGCTCACGTCGTGGTGCGCCGAGAGGATCAGCGCCTCGAGTCCGTCGTTGTCGTCGCCGCCTTTGAACTCCCGGTACGCGTAGGACGCGATCACGGTGCCCTCGACCAGCGCCCCCGCGTGGGCGTCGGTCACGTGGTGCGGGACCTCCCAGCACAACGTCTTGGTTCCCAGTTCCTGTGCACGGGGCGCGACGATCGCCGCCGCCACGCGAGCGCGCTCGGGATCGAAGTCCGAACGCCCGCCGAGGCCCACCACGATGTAGCGCTTGCCTTCGGCGTGGGTCACCGCGAGCTTGCGGAACGCGCGCTTGGCCTCGCCGGAGTCCACCAGCGCCTGCAGCACGCCGCCGTGGTCGTGGGGGACGCCCTCGTCCTCGAAGACCCCGACGGCGATGGTGTCGGCGTCCGTGGCGGGCGGTGCGTCCGTGGTCGCTGTGACTCGCATGGCGGGCCACGTTAATAGACTCGGCTGCATGCCTCGAACGGTCATCCTCAGCAGTGCCCGCACGCCGATCGGCAAGCTGGGCGGCGGGCTGTCCACCCTGCCGGCCACGCATCTGGGCGGCGTAGCCATCCGCGAGGCGCTCGACCGCGCCGATGTCGCGCCCGAGCAGGTCGAGCACGTCGTGATGGGCACGGTCCTGCAGGCCGGTCAGGGGCAGATCCCGTCGCGCCAGGCGCAGATCGAGGCCGGGATCCCGATCGAGGTGAGCTCGGAGACGATCAACAAGGTGTGCGCTTCGAGCGTCCGCGCGGTCGGGATGATCGACCAGGCCGTGCGCGCCGGCGACCTCGATGTGGCCGTCGGCGGCGGCATGGAGTCGATGTCGCAGGCGCCGTACCTGCTCCCCGGGGCGCGTCAGGGCTTCCGGATGGGCGACATGAAGACGCTCGACGCGATGATCCAGGACGGCCTGCGCAACCCGTTCACGGGAAAGCAGATGTTCGAGGAGGCGACCGAGGTCGGCGACGAGCTCGAGATGACCCGCGCCGACCTCGACAAGTGGGCGCTGCGCTCGCACGACCGTGCGATCGCCGCCACCGACGAGGGCCGCCTGGCCGAGGAGATCGTGTCGGTGACGATCACGAGCCGGAAGGGCGACACGGTGGTCGAGACCGACGAGGCGCCCCGCCGCGGCAGCTCGCTCGAGACGCTGGCGAAGCTGCCGGGGCTGTCCCGCAAGGACGGGTCGCACACCGCGGGCAACTCACCGGGCGTCAACGACGGCGCCGGAGCGTTGGTGCTGAGCAGCGAGGAATGGGCCGAGCGCAACGGCAAGGAGATCCTGGCCACGATCGTGGCCCAGGCGGCGGTCGCGGACGAGTTCGCGTACCTGGCGCGCACGCCCGCCAACGCGGCCAAGAAGGCGCTCGATAAGGCCGGTCTGCAGCCGGGCGACATCGACCTGTGGGAGATCAACGAGGCGTTCTCCTCGGTCGCGCTGAACTCCGTCCGGATGCTCGGGATCGACGAGGAGCGCGTGAACGTCAACGGCGGCGCGGTCGCGCTCGGGCACCCGATCGGCGCGTCCGGCGCCCGGATCGTCGGCGCGCTCGTGCTCGAGCTGCGCCGGCGCGGCGGCGGCTACGGGTGCGCCGCGATCTGCTCCGGCGGCGGACAGGGCGACGCCATCATCGTGCGGGTTTGACGGAGAGACCTCACATTCTGCCCCCGCCGCCGGGCGGGGGCGCACTACGCCGCGACGACGAGAAGGGCGCCGCGTTCTTCGACCTCGACCGCACGTTGATCGCGGGCAGCTCGAGCTTCCAGTTCGGTCGCGCTGCGTACAAGGCGGGGCTGCTCAGCCGGCGCGACATCGCCCGCGACGCTTACGAGAACCTCGTCTTCCGCCTGCGCGGCTCGACCGACGCGTCGACCGATGCCGTGCGTGAGCGCGTCGGGAAGATGCTCCAAGGCGCACGCGTCCGCGACCTCCAGCGGCTCTCCGGCCCGGTGCTCGGCGGCGTCCTCCCACGTCTGTACCCGCGGATGCTCGAGGTCGCCTACGACCATCAGGATGCCGGCCGCCCGATCTTCATCTGCACCGCAGCCGCCCAGGAGATGGCGGAGCTGATGGCGATCGTGCTCACGTTCGATGGCGCCGTCGGCTCCGTCGCGGAGGTGATCGACGGCGTCTACACGGGTCGCGAGGGCGGCCCGTTCAACTACCGCGAGGGCAAGGCGCAAGCGATCCGCGACCTGGCCGAGCGCGAGGGCATCGACCTCCAGGCCTCCTACGCCTACAGCGACTCCGAATCCGACCTGCCGATGCTGCGGCTCGTCGGGCATCCTGTGGCGGTCAATCCCGACAAGGAGCTGGCGCGCGTCGCGCGCGAGGAGGGGTGGGAGATCATGCGGTTCGAACGTCTCGGGCGCAAGCTGCGCGTCGCCATGGCCGCCGCGCTGCTCAGCGGCGGGTTCGCGGTGCGGCGAGTGGTCCGGACATGAGCCTCCATGAGCTGACCGAGGACCAGCAGGAGATCCGCGAGCTGGCCAAACGCTTCGCGGACGAGAAGATCGCGCCGAACGCGGCCGCGTGGGACAAGTCGAAGACCTTCCCGCAGGAGATCTTCAAGGAGCTCGGCGACCTGGGACTGATGGGCGTGTGCGTGCCCGAGGAGCACGGCGGCGCCGGCGCCGACTTCCTCGCCTACGTGCTCGTGCTCGAGGAGCTCTCCCGAGCCGACGCCGGCGTTGGCGTGACCGTTGCCGTGCACACGAGTGCCGGGACGCTGCCGATCCTCAACCACGGCTCCGCGGAGCAGATCGCCGAGATTGTCCCCACGCTCGCCTCGGGCGAGCAGCTGGCGGCGTTCGCGCTGACCGAGTCCGGCTCCGGTTCCGACGCCGGCGCGATGCGCACCCGCGTCAGCGACGATCGCATCACCGGCGCCAAGCAATGGATCACCAACGGCTCCTACGCGAGCGTCTTCTTGGTCTTCGCCAAAGAAGCCGACCGTCCGTCCGCATTCTTGGTGAGAGCCGGCGCCGAGGGCTTCAGCGTGACGCGCGAGGAGGAGAAGATGGGGCTCAACTCGAGCTCCACCGCGGATCTGAGCTTCGAATCGACGCCCGCCGAACGGCTCGGTGACCCCGGCAACGGCATGCGGGTCGCCCTGCGCACGCTCGACGGCGGCCGGATCGGGATCGGCGCCCAGGCCGTCGGGATCGCCCAGGCCGCTCTCGAACTCGCCACGAGCTACGCCAAGGAGCGCAACGCGTTCGGCGGCCCGATCGCGCGCTTGCAGGCGATCCAGCAGAAGCTGGCCGACATGCAGACCGAGGTCGAGGCCGCCCGCGCACTGGTGTGGCGCGCAGCGCGCCTCAAGGAAGCCGGCCGCCCGCACACCGTCGAGGGCGCGCAGGCCAAGCTCTTCGCCTCCGCCGTCGCCCGCCGCCAGACCGGCGAGGCGATCCAGATCCTCGGCGGCTACGGCTACACGAAGGAGTTCCCCGCCGAGCGTTACTACCGCGACGCCAAGGTCACCGAGATCTACGAGGGCACGAGCGAGATCCAGCGGCTCGTCATCGCCCGGTCACTGCTTGGCGAAGCGATGCGGGACTAGCGGCAAAGATCCGGGTCGAGAACGAGGTCCAGTGCATCCGCGTCCCCGATAGCCAGAAGACCTGGTTGCGGTCGGTCAAGCCACGGGGCGTGATCGGCCGCAGGTCGTCGGTCTTGGCGCGCGTGAGCGTCCGGTGCTTCCAGGTCTCGCCCCCGTCGGGTGTCTCCCAGACCTCGACGTCATGTCGCGTCCGGCCCGCCACGACCCGCGACAGGTACACGATGTTCGGGTTCTCGTGATCGAGCGTCGCCCCGCCCACCGCGCCGGGCGAGCGCGGCGGGTTCGCGTACTGGGTGATCTTGAAGTTGAGCCACTTCGTGCCGTCGAACCGGGCCCACCAGAACTCGGGCCGAGGTCTCCGTCGCATATACACGATGATCGGCCCGAACGGGCTGGCGGCGATGTCGAGCGCCCATTGGCGGTAGCCGGAATAGGCGCGGACGCGATCGAGCTTTCGGACCAACGGCGCGCTGTCGAGCCTGGCGATCCGGCGCCCGGCCGCGTCGTAGAAGCCGCTGCGGTCGAACGCGGCGTAGTAGATCGAGTTGGGGTACTCGTTGAGGTTGCCCTCGGTGAAGACGCCGTGGATGCGCTCGCCGTCGCTGTCGTACTTCGTATACGGCCGGTGCCGGCCGACTTGGCCGAGGTACGTGGTCGGCGGCATCCGCGAGACCGGCCCGCGGACCAGCGTCCGGGCTTTCGACCAGCCGTCGCCCTGGATCGTGTAGCTGGGCTGCCAGTTGGCACCGCGGAAGACCAGCCACAGCCGGCCGTCGACGCGCAGCGGGTTCGGGTACGTGTAGCCCAACGGCCCGCCGGTGTTGGTGCCGATCGCGCGCGGCTCCGAGAAGCGAGCGATCGAGCGCGGCCGTTCCGACACCCGGTAGTACATCGTCTTGCCGTTGTGCGCCGAGTAGAAGACCATGATCCGGCCGTCCTCGCGGACGTACAGCGACGGGTTGTTGTGATCGTCGACCGAGAGCGGCGGGCCCAGCCGCTGGTGTTCGACGATGCGATTGCCGTCGAGTGCCGTGACGTGCGTGTAGCCCCGCGTGTCGGCCCAGCCGATGAACGTGCGTCCCCCGGCATAGACCGCGCGTGGATCGCCGAAGTACGACCACGCGCCGGTGCCGATCGGGCGAGCTGCACGGGCGTCACCCGGGAGCGCGAGAAGGATGAAGAGCACGGCCGCGACGCGTAGGCTCGCACGGGACATGCGCCGCATCCTCGTCGCCGGAGCACTCGTATACGCGCTCGCGATCGGCGTGTGGCTGCTGATCGAAGCGCCGAACGCCGTCCATCTCCCGCCCGGGGGGCGGTCCGTGCTGTACATCGGCGTTGTCCTGGTCTGGGGTTTTGTCGGAGTCGGCTCGTACGCCTGGCTGCGCAGACCGGACAACGCCACCGGCAAGCTGATGGTGATCGTCGGCGCCCTGGTCGGGCTGACAGGATTCCAGTTCTTCGACACGCCCGCATTACTGGGGCTCGGCTTGGCGGTCGACACGCTGAGCGGGTCCGTGCTGATCCACCTGCTGCTCGCGTTCCCTTCGGGTCGCGTGGAGGGCCGCTGGTCTCGCCGGGTCGTCGGGTTCGGCTATGTCGCCGGCTTCGCGCAGTTCCCGGGGCTGCTCTTCACCTCGTGCGACGAGGGCTGCAACATCGACGAGAACCCGTGGATGCTCGCGGACATGCCGGCCCTCTCGCTGATCTTCGGCCTGATCCAAGCGTTCTCGTTGCTGTTCGCGGTCGTCGGCGGCGTGATCGTCCTGCTGTATCGCTGGCGGACTTCGACTCGCACCCAGCGCCGCGGCTTGGAGCCGGTGCTGCTGCTCGGCGCGTCGATTCTCGCGCTCGGCCTCGGGCTCGTCGTCGCGAATATCGCCGGCGGGAGTGCCCGCGACGTGTTCCAGATCCTGTTCTTCGGCGCGTTCGCGCTGGTCCCGTGGGCGTTCCTGCTCGGCCTGATGCGCACGCGCTTCTTCCGCACCGCCGCTGTGGGGCGGGTGATCGAGCGCCTGACGCAGGACCCGCGCGGCGTTCGCGACGCGCTCGCCGCCGAGCTCGGCGATCCCACGTTGGAGGTCGCCTACTGGCTGCCCGACAGCGGCTACGTCGACGCGACGGGGCTGCCGGCCGCCGAGCCGGCGCCGGATCAGGTGATGACGCAGATCGAGAACGAAGGCCGCTGCGTCGGCGCGCTTATCCACGACCCGGTCCTGTGCGAGAGCCCGGAGTTGCTGCGCGACGCGGCGGCGGCCGCCGCGCTCGCAATCGAGAACGCGCGGCTCGAGGTGGAGCTGCGGGCGCGATTGGCGGCGCTGCGCGCGTCCCGCGCCCGGCTCGTCGAAGCCGGCGATGCCGAGCGCCGGCGGCTGGGGCGGGATCTGCACGACGGTGCGCAGCAGCGGCTGGTCGCGCTGATGATCGAGCTCCAGCTCGCGCGCGAGCGGTTCGAGAGCGATCCGGCGGGGGCGCGAGAGCTGGTCGACAGCGCGTTCGCCAACGCCCAGGAGGCGGTCGTCGAGCTGCGCGACCTAGCCGCCGGGATCCATCCCGCCGTGCTCTCACAGCGCGGGCTCGACGCGGCGCTGGAATCGCTGGCGAGTCGCTCCATGGTGCCGGTCGAGCTCGAGAGCGAGCTCGAGGAGCGGCTGCCGAGCGCCGTCGAGACCGCCGCGTACTTCGTCGTTGCTGAGGCGCTGACGAACGTCACCAAGTACGCGGACGCGACGCATGCTCGGGTTGAGGTCCGGCGCGAGAACGGCGCCGCGGTGGTCGACGTTCGCGACGACGGGGTGGGCGGCGCGGCGATCGGCGCCGGCACCGGTTTGAGTGGACTGACGGACCGCGTCGGCGCGCTCGACGGCACGCTCGAGGTGGAGAGTCCGCAGGGCGCGGGCACGCTCGTGCGTGCCCGTTTCCCGCTATGAACGCAGGTAGGTGAGCACGGCGAGGACGCGCCGGTGGTCCTCGCTGCTGGCTTTCACGCCGAGCTTGCTGAAGATGCTCGTGACGTGCTTCTCGACGGCGTGCGGCGTGACGACGAGCACCTCGGCGATCCCCTTGTTCGAACGGCCCTCCGCCATCAGCTCCAGCACCTCGCGCTCGCGTGGCGTCAGGGCCCCCAGCGGATCGTCGCGGCGGCGCCGGCCGAGCATGTGCGAGACGACGGTCGGGTCGAGCACCGACCCGCCGGCCGCGACGCGCTTGACGGCATCGGCGAACAGCGCGAAGTCGGTCACGCGGTCCTTCAGCAAGTAGCCGACACCCTCGGCGCTGTCGCCGATCAGGTCGACCGCGTAGCGCTCCTCGGCGTGCGCGCTCAGCACGAGGACGCCGACGCCCGGCTGGGTGGCGCGGATCTCCATCGCCGCCCGCAGGCCGTCGTCGGTGTTGTCCGGCGGCATCTGGACGTCGACGATCGCGAGGTCCGGTTTGTGCGCGCTGACCTTGCGCAGGAGGTCGGGCGCGTCGCCGGCCTCGGCGACGACCTCGAAGCCGGCGTCGGTGAGCAGCCGCACGATCCCTTGGCGCAGCAGCGCCTGGTCTTCTCCGATGACGATTCTCACGGTGGTCCGAGAAGCTCTACCAGACGCGGCGATGCCAGATCGGCTTTGGTCACGAACCCGCGTGCGCCGGAGCGCTCCACGCCGTCCCCGAGCGCGGCCGCGTCGAGCGTCGATACGAGCACCACGGCGGCGTCTGGCGTCAGCTGGCCGGCGAGCGTCACGCCGTCGCCGTCAGGCAGATTAACGTCGCACACGATGCAGTCGGGCCGCAGCGTCCGCGCCGCCTCGAGCCCCGAAGCCACATCCGTGGCCACGCCCACGACCTCATAGCCGCGCGCCATCAGCAGCATCCGCGCCGTCGCGCGGAAGGCGGCGGAGTCATCGACGACAAGGACGGTGCGCGGCATGACAGGAAAGCTAAAGGGGCCAGGCCCCTTTAGGTGGGGGGATTGCCGTAGGTCTGACGACGCGCATCCGCACTGACGGTCTCTTGCGCACCCCAGTGACGCGGAGCGGTCGCGCTGGGATCGTTGCTTGAACAATGACCCTGATCGCACATAGCCCGGCGCTGCGCGTCGAATCACTCGTCCGCGACTTCGGCTCCGGGGACGGCACGGTTCGTGCGCTGGACGATGTCACGATCGCCTTCGAGCCCGGAACCTTCACCGCCGTGATGGGGCCGTCCGGCTCCGGCAAGTCGACGCTGCTGCAGTCCGCGGCCGGACTCGACCGGCCGTCGTCGGGTCATGTCTACTTCGGCGACCTCGAACTGGGAGGGCTCGGCGAGCGCGCATTGGCTCGCATCCGGCGCGAACGCGTCGGCTTCGTCTTCCAGTCCTTCAACCTGCTGTCGGCCCTGACGGCAGCGCAGAATGTTTCGCTGCCGTCGCGGCTCGCCGGCCGCCGGCTCTCGCGGGCAGCCGTGGGTGAAGCGCTGGCGGCGGTTGGCCTGGAGGACCGGGCCGGTCACCGCCCGGCGCAGCTCTCCGGCGGCCAGCAACAGCGGGTCGCGATCGCGCGGGCGCTGGTCGGCGAGCCGGAGATCGTGTTCGCCGACGAGCCGACCGGCGCGCTCGACATCCGCGCCGGCCGCGAGGTGCTCGCGCTCCTGCGCGACACCGTCGACACGGGCGGCCGCACGCTGGTGATGGTCACGCACGACCCGTCGGCCGCGGCCTGGGCCGATCGCGTCGTGTTCATGGCCGACGGACGCCTCGCGGGCGAGTTGTGGTCGCCCACGGCCGAGGACGTCGCCGAGCGCCTGACGGCGCTGGGGGACTGACGACATGCTCCGGATTTCCTTCCAGACGCTGCGCGCGCGCAGAGGCACGCTGGCCGGCGCGTTCGTCGCCATCTGGCTCGCCGTCACGCTCGCCTACGCCACCGGCCTCCTGATGGACGCCGCGCTCAGCCCGCCCGGGCCGGGCCGGTTCGCGGCCGCGGATGCGGTGGTCCAGGCCGATCCATCGATCCAGACCGCGGACGGGGAGACCGAGAACGTCATCCCCTCGCCGCCACTCGATGCCGACCTCGTGGAGCGCTTCGACGGTGCTGTCGGCGACATCTCGTTCGCCGTCGGCGCGTGGGACGCTCAGGGCGCGCGGCTCAGCGGCGACCCGCTCCACGCCCACGGCTGGGCGAGCGCCCCGCTCACCCCGTATCGGCTGATCTCCGGACGGGCGCCGGCCGGTCCGCACGAGGTCGTCCTCGACGAGCGGCTCAAGGCCGGCGAGCACGTCCGCATCGCCACGCCCGTCGGCGAGTCCACCTACCGCGTCACCGGTCGTGTTCGCGGCTCGACGGCGCCGACGCTCTTCTTCGCGGACCGCATCGCGGCCCGCCTCTCCGGCGCGCCCGACCAGGTCAACGCCATCGTCATCCGCGGCGACGTCCCGCGTGTCGCGGCGCCGCTCAAGGTGCTCGACCGCGAGCATGCGGCCGACGCTGACGCCGGTGATCCGCGCAGCGCCGACCGTGCCGCGCTTGTCGCCATCTTCGGGACGATGGGCGGGATCGCCGGCCTCGTCGCGCTGTTCGTCGTCGCCGGAACGTTCACGCTCGCGATCGTGCAGCGCCGCCGCGAGGTCGCCGTCATGCGCGCTCTCGGTGCCGCGCCGCATCAGATCCGGCGCCTGATCGCAGGCGAGGCGCTGATCGTCTCGCTCGTCGCCGGTGTGCTCGGCCTGCTCGCCGGGCGGCCGCTGGCCCGCGCGATCGTCGCGCTGCTCAGCGAGCGAGACGTCGTCCCGACCGGGTTCACACCCGGTAGCTCGTGGATCCCGCTCGCCGCCGCGCTCGGCGGCGCCATCCTGATCCCTCAGCTCGCGGTGTTCGCGGCCGCCCGGCGCGCCGGGCGCACGCGGCCGGCCGAGGCGTTGCGTGATGCGGCGATCGAGCGTCCGCGCCCGAGCGTGCTCCAGATCGTCACCGGGCTGCTGTTCGTCGGCGGAGGCGTCGCGATGGCGCTCGTGTTCAAGGGCATGTGGGCGATCGCGTTCGCGATCCTCATCGGCCTCATGCTGGCGATCGGCGTGGGCCTGCTCGGACGCGTCCTGCTCGGCGTGCCGGCGGCCATGCTCGCTCGCCCGTTGCGCGGACTCGGTGCGGCGGGTCTGCTCGCGAGCACGAGCCTGTCCGCGAACCGGTGGCGCACGGCGGCGCTCGCCACGCCGATCGTGCTCGTCGCGATGCTGGCGGGCACTCAGGCCGTCGTCCAGTCGAGCAGCCAGCAGGACGTCGAGCGGGTGAGCGAGGCGCGGGTCACCACTCCGTACGTGGTCACCGGCCGCGACGACGCGCCGATCCCGCCGATGCGGATCTCCGGCACCGCCGTCGCGCCGACGTCGATCTACCCGGACGGCGCGCTGGGCGAGGAAGCCCCGTGGCCGGCGGCCGGCGTTCGCACGCGTGGTGCGGCTGGGCTCGACCTCGGCTTCGATCTCGCCCGTGTGCGCGGCGATGACGTCGCCGTCAGCACCGTGTTCGCGGAGGCCGGCGATCTGCGCGTCGGTGAGACGTTCGTCGCGCGGATGGCCGACACATCGCGGCGCACGCTGCGGGTGACGGCGATCTACGACCGCGCCGCCGGCCTCGGCGACGTGCTCGTGAGCAAGGTGCCCGCGCCGACCGCGGCGATCTTCACCACCGAGCGGGCCGATGGCGCCATCACGCGCGAGCAGTACCTCGCGGGGCTCCACTCCGCCGAGAACGACGACGCCTGGGCGGTGTGGATGATCATCGGCCTGGCCGCGCTGTTCACGGCGCTCGCGCTGATCAACACGGCGGCGATGGCCACGGCCGAGCGCCGGGGCGAGTTGGCCACGATCCGGCTGCTCGGCGGCACGACCGGCCACGCGATCCGCATGATCGTCCTCGAGATGGTTCCGACCGTCCTCGTGGCGCTCGGCGCGGGCGCGGCCGTCGTCGCGGTGTCGGTCCACGGCATCCCGGACGGGCTCACCGGCGTGCCGCTCGCGGTCCCGGTGCCGATCGTCGCCGGGATCACCCTCGGCGCCGCCGTGCTCGGCCTGCTCGCGGCGCTGGTCGCCACCCGCATCGCGCTGCGCACCTCACCGGCCGAAGCGATGCGCGAAACCTAAGGGGGGTCAGACCCCTACACGCGACATATGTCGCGCAAAGGGGTCTGACCCCACTTAAGTAGGGAGCTCGGCGCGGAGGGTGGTTCCCGCGCCGAGCGGGCTCTCGACGGTCAGGTGGCCGCCGAGCGCCTCGACGCGGTCGGCGAGTCCGCGGAGGCCGGAGCCGCCGCGCGGGTCGGCGCCGCCCGCGCCGTCGTCGGCGACCTCGATCAGCGCGGACGTGCCGTTCTGGTCGACGCGGACCCGGACGTGCGAGGCGCCGGCGTACTTGGCGACGTTCGTGAGCGCCTCGGAGACGACGTAATAGGCCGCGGCCTCGACCGGGCCGGGCAGCCGGGACGTGGGCGCGAACTCGAGCTCGACCGGCACCGGTGCGCGGTCGGCGAGCGCCCGCAGCGCCGGCTCCAGCCCGCGCTCGGTCAGGACCGCCGGGTGGATGCCGCGGGCCAGTTCGCGGAGCTCCTGCAACGCGTGGGAGAGCTCCTCGCCGGCGCGTCCGAGATCCTCGTCCTCGGGATGCCGGCGCGACGCCAGCCGCAGCATCAGCGCCAACGACACGAGCCGCTGCTGCGCGCCGTCGTGCAGGTTGCGCTCCAGCCGCCGCCGTTCCTCATCCCCGGCCTGCACGATCCGCGCGCGGGACGCGCCGAGATCCTCGCGCGCCTGCGCGTTGGCGAGCGCCTGCGCCGCCAGCTCCGCGAAATACGCGATCCGTTGCTCGGCATCCTCAGGGAACCGCTGCTCACTGACACTGAGCAGGACCATGGCGCCCCACAGGCGGCCGCTGAGAAACACCGGCGCCGCCACCGAGGAGTGGAACCCGACCCGGCGCAGTTCGCGCGCGACGGCGCCGTCGAGCGCGTCGTAGTTCTCCACCCGCGCCGGCGCGCCCGTGCGAAAGACGCGGCCCGCGGCGGTGTCGGCGCGCAGCGGCATCTCGGTGCCGGCCGGCACGCCCCGCACGCCGGGCTTGTTGAACGCGCCGACGGCGACCGCAAGATCGCCGTCGAAGCGCATCAGCGCCGCGGTCTCGGCATCGAGCAGCCGGGCGACCTCTTCCGTGACGAGCTCGAACAGCCGCGACGGATCGCCCTCGGCCGCGACCGCGGTGGCCACGCGCCGCAGAGCCGCCTGCTCGTCCGCCAGC
Source organism: uncultured Solirubrobacteraceae bacterium (assembly GCA_963768375.1). Classification (GTDB taxonomy): domain Bacteria; phylum Actinomycetota; class Thermoleophilia; order Solirubrobacterales; family Solirubrobacteraceae; genus Solirubrobacter. Next base: position 1,006,025 of record CAVYHO010000008.1, on the reverse strand, counting down.
CGGTGCAGCGCGGCCTCGGCCCGGTAGCGCGCGGTCAGATCGCGCAGATAGCCGTAGAAGACGCGTTCGCCGGGCACGTTCGGACGGGTCACGACCAGTTCGACCGGGAACTCGGTCCCGTCGGCACGCATGGCCGTCAACTCCACGCGCCGGCCGACGACCGGCCCGCGCCCCGTCCTGAGATAGCGCGCCAGCCCGTCACGATGGGCTTCGCGCAGTGCAGGCGGGATGATCAGATCGGCCACCAGCCGTCCCACCATCTCGTCCGCTTCGTAGCCGAACGTCCGCTCGGCGGCCCGGTTGACGCCGAGGACCACGCCGCCCTCGTCCATGGTCACCACCGAGTCGAACGCGACCTCGAGCATCGCGCGCCGGCGCGCCTCGAAGCGGCGCGTCTCGTCCCACAACGCGATCTGGGTGCCGACACTCTCGGCGGCAATGAGCAGGTCCTCGTCCGGCCGCGGCGTCGGCACCACCAGCGCGCCGACGCCGGGCACCGGGATCGAGAGCACGCCTGCGTCCCACTCCAAGGCACCCTCGTCACCGCGCCGTAGCTCGCCGGGCAGGCGCGCCTCCTCGCCCGCCGACACCGCGGCCGTGACGGCCCGCAGCAGCTCAGCTGCAGGGGATCTCGGCACGCAGCGTCGTCCCGGCCCCGGCCGGACTGTCGACGATCAGCCGGCCGCCGAGCGCCTCCACGCGGTCGGCGAGACCGCGCAGGCCGGAGCCACGACCGGCGACCGCGCCCCCGATCCCGTCGTCGCGCACCTCGATGCAGGCATTCCCGTTCCCGCGCTCCAGTTCGACGCTGACCTCGGAGGCCTGCGCGTACTTGGCCACGTTGGTCAGCGCCTCGGCGACCACGTAGTACGCGGCCGCCTCGACGGGATCGGGCAGCCGCTCCTTGATGCAGACGTCGAGCTCGACCGGCAGTGGCGCGCGGTCGGCCAGGGCCCGCACCGCCGGCTCCAGCCCGCGCTCGGTCAGCACGGCTGGGTGGATGCCGCGGGCCAACTCGCGCAGCTCCTTCAGGGCGTGCGAGAGCTCCTCGCCGGCGTTTGTGAGGTCGGCGTCGTCGGGATGCCGGCGCGCTGCCAGGCGCAGCATCAGCGCCAGCGAGACGAGCCGCTGTTGCGCGCCGTCGTGCAGGTTGCGCTCCAGCCGCCGCCGCTCGGAGTCTCCGGCCTGCACGATGCGCGCCCTCGACGCGGCGAGATCGGCGCGCGCCTGCGCGTTCGACAGCGCCTGCGCGGCGAGCTCGGCGAAGTCCGCGATCCGCTGCTCGGCGCCGGGCGGGAACGGCTCCGCCACGCTGGACACGATCATGGCCCCCCACAGCCGCCCGCTGAGGAAGACCGGTGCCGCGACGGCGCTCGTGAACCCGAGGGCGCGCAGCCGCGCTGACAGCTCGCCCGGGACCTCCGCGTAGTTGTCGACTCGTGCCGGCGCGCCCGTGCGGAACACCCGCGCCGAGGCGGTGTCGCCATCCATCCGGACCGTACTTCCGACCGGGATGTTGCGAACGTCGCCCTCATTCCAGGCACCGACGACCGTCGCGTGGAGGTCGTCGTCAAACCGGATCATGTTCGAGCTCTGCGCACCGAGGAGCCGCCCGACCTCCTCGGTCACGACAGCGAACGCGTGCCGCGGGTCGGTGCTCGTGGCGACTGCGGTCGCCACCCGCCGCAGCGCCGCCTGCTCGGTCGCGAGCCGGCGCAGGTCGCGCTCGCGCTCGCGCGCCTCGGTGACATCGCGCAGGTAGCCGCAGAACAGCGGCGGGCCGGGAAGGTCGGCGCGGGTCACGATCAGCTCGACCGGGAACTCGCTGCGGTCCTTGCGCATGCCCTGCGCCTCCAACGGGTGCCCGGCGAGCGCGCCGCGGCCGGTCCGCGCGTAGCGCTCGAGCCCTTCCCGGTGCGCCTGGCGCCACCCCGGCGGGACGATCAGCTCGGCCAGCTCACGCCCGATCATCTCTCCCGCGCGGTAACCGAATGTCAGCTCGGTGGCGCGGTTGACTTCGACCACGTTGCCGTGGTGGTCCATGGTGATGATGCAGTCGAACGCGGCATTCAGGATCGCGCTCTTGCGCGCGTCGCTCTCGCGCAGGTCGGCCTGAGCGCGGCAGCGCTGGACGAACTGCGAGATCTGCGACCCGAGGCTGTCCATCGTGGCCAGCAGCGTCGCGTCCGGCTCGAGCGGCGCGGCCGTCGAGAAGCCCATGACGCCGACCCCGGGGAGCGGGAACGCGAACGCGGCCGGCGGGCCGGAATGTGCGTCGGGCCGGCCGCGCTCCCAGACGCCGGGGGCGAGATCGCCCGCCGCCGCGGCGTCCATCGGCCACGCCTGGGCGCAGTGCAGCTGTCCGTCCTCGCGGGGCAGCCACAGCGCGCCGGCACAGCCGAGCTCGCTCCCGATCGCGGCCAGGAGCGCGGGGAACGCCTCGGCCTCGCTCTCGGCCGAAGCGAGCACGCGGACGGCCGCATGCTCGGTGCGGAGGAGGTCAGCTGCGTCTGGATGGGCGTGCGGTCGCAAGTCGCAAGAAGCGCGGGAGGGCGAAGCTTCTCACGGTCAGCGGCTGCGAGGGAAGGGACCGGGCGGTTGCAGCACGACGGATGCACGTCGCGGTCCGCGTGCGTTCGTCGACGAAGGTGGTGGCGAGCGAGGCGGCCATGGTCGGGTGCATGGCTCGCATCGTTCCGCACAAGAGCCATACGCTCAAATGATCTTTCGGACGATCAGGTATACACTCAGGTAATGCTTGACGTCCGTCGCTTGCGTGTCCTGCGCGAGGTCGCCGCCCACGGTTCGTTCTCCGCGGCGGCTGACGCGCTGGCGTTCACCCAGCCCGCCGTCTCGCGCCAGATCGCGACGCTCGAAGCCGAGGCCGGGACCCGGCTGGTCGAGCGCGGCGCGCGCGGGATCCGCTTGACCGCGGCGGGCGAGCTGCTGGTCGAGCACGCCGATGTGATCCTCGACCGGCTCGCTGCCGCCGAGCATCAGCTCGAGGCGCTGGCGGGGCTCAACGGCGGCCGGCTGCGGGTCGGCGCGTTCCCGTCCGCCAACGCGACGCTGATCCCCCTGGCGATGGCCGAGTTCGATCGCGTCCATCACGAGGTGCGCCTCAACCTCGTCGAGGCGCGGTCCCCCGAGCTCGCCTCGATGCTGTGCTCCGGCGAGCTGGACGTCGCCGTCGTGTCGGACTCCGAGGGCGAGCTGAGCGACGAGCTCGAGGTCGAGCCGCTGATGGACGACCCGCTGTACGTCGCGATGTCCCGCTCGCACCCGCTGGCCGACAAGCCGGACCTGGAGCTGGCCGACCTGCACGACGAGACCTGGATCGAGGGCCGCGGCAGCACGGTCGCCACAGCGCTCCGCAGCGCGGCCGCGATGGCCGGCTTCGAGCCGAAGATCGTCATCGAGTCCACGCAGTGGCTGGGCAAGCAGGGCCTCGTGGCCGCCGGCCTGGGGATCACGCTGATCCCGACGATCGTGCTCGACTCGGTCCGCGACGACATCGTCCTGCGCTCGCTCGCCTCGGAGGGCCTGTGCCGGCAGCTGTACATCGCCACCGACGGCTGCCGCTACCGGGCGCCCGGCGTCGACCCGATGAAGGCGATCCTGCGGGGCGTGGCGCGCGAGCATTGCTTCGCCTGCAACGCGCTCGTGGTCTAGGCTGCGGGCATGGCTCGCAAGATCCGCGTCGTCGTCGCCAAGCCCGGCCTCGACGGGCATGACCGCGGGGCGAAGATCATCGCCCGCGCGCTCCGCGACGCCGGCATGGAGGTGATCTACACCGGCCTGCACCAGACGCCGGAGCAGATCGTCGAAACGGTCCTGCAGGAGGACGCCGACGCCGTCGGCCTCTCGATCCTGTCCGGCGCGCACATGACGCTGGTCCCGAAGGTGGTCGAACTGCTGCGCGAGCAGGACGCCGGCGATGTGGTCGTGACCGTCGGCGGCACGATCCCCAACCAGGACATCCCGGAGCTCAAGGAGCTCGGGGTGGCCGAGGTCTTCACGCCCGGCGCGCCGACCCAGGCGATCATCGACTTCATCGAGGGCGCGGTCGGCGAACGAGCGTAACTATACCGTCCAGACGGTATAGTTAAGAGCATGACCGCTCTCATGCTCACCTTTGCCATCGCCGCCGAAGTCATCGCCACTGTTGCTCTGAAGGCGTCCGACGGCTTCTCCAGACCCGTACCGTCCGCGATCGTCGTCGTGGGCTACTTACTCAGCTTCTGGCTGCTCGCGTTGGTGCTCAAGCAGCTCTCCGTCGGCACCACGTACGCGATCTGGTCCGCCGTCGGGACCGCCGCCGTCGCCCTGATCGGGGTCTTCGCCTATGGCGAGACCGCCAATGCCATGAAGCTCGCGTCGCTCGGCCTTATCGTGCTCGGCGTGATCGGGCTCAATGCCGCCGGCGCGCACTAAAGATCGCCTCCTCGACGCCGCTGCCGTCGTCGTCCGCCGTGACGGTGCGCAGGCGCTGACCCTCGACGCGGTCGCCGCCGAGGCCGAAGTCTCGAAGGGCGGCCTGCTCTACCACTTCAAGTCCAAGCGTGATCTCGTGGAGGGGATGATCGAGCGCTGGATGGCCGACTTCCAGCGCGAGATCGACGAGGCCGACACCGAGTTCGTGCGCGGGTACGTGAAGTCCGGTGCGCCGGAGGGGAGCGAACTCGGGGCGCTCGCGGCACTGATCGCCGATCCCTCGCTACTGGTCGCGGTGCGCCGCCAATATGGGATCTGGCAGGATCGGGTAGAGCGCGAAGGTGGCGATCCGGTCGACGCGACCGTGGCCCGGCTGGCTGCGGACGGGCTGTGGCTCGCCGAGCTGCTGGGCATGGGCCCGCCGACCGGAGAGCTGCGAGACCGCGTCCTAGAGCGGTTGCTGGAGCTGGCGAGTACCAGATTGACTGGTCAGTCAACACGCTAGGATGCCCCCACACCCCTTGGTACGAGGAGTCACTAAGTGAAGATCTGCGTCCTGGTCAAAGAGGTCCCGGACGCCGCCGTCGAGAAGCGAATCAACCCCTCGACGGGGCGCATGGACCGGAGCGGGGAGAAGAACCTCAACCCGTTCGACACCCACGCCATCGAGGCGGCGATGCAGCTCAAGGAGGGCGGGGCGATCGAGGTCGAAGAGGTCGTCGCGGTCACCATGGGCCCGGAGAGCGCCAAGCGCGCGCTCACGAAGGCCGTCTCGCTGGGCGCGGATCGCAGCGTCCATCTGAGCGACGACGCGCTGGCCGGCTCGGACGTCAACGGCACCGGCTACGCGCTGGCCCAGGTGCTGGCCGGCGAGTCGCCGGACCTGGTCCTGCTCGGCCAGCAGTCCGATGACGGCGAGTGCTACACGATCGGCGCCGTGGTCGCCGACCACCTGGAGATGCCGAGCCTGACCCAGGTGATCAAGATCGACATCGAGGACGGCGCGCTGCGCTGCGAGCGCCAGGCCGAGTACGGCTACGACACCGTGCTGGTCGAGTTCCCGGCTGTGATCAGCGTCGGCGACGCGATCAACGAGCCGCGCTATCCGTCGCTGAAGGCGATCATGGGCGCCAAGAAGAAGCCGCTGGAGACCAAGGCGGCGGGCGACGTCGGGATCGACAGCGGCCGCGTCGGCTACGACAACGCGCGCGCCCACTGCGCGGACTTCAAGGCGCCGCCGGAGAAGTCCGCGGGCCAGATCATCGAGGACGAGGACACGAACGAGACGGTCGAGAAGATCGTCGCCTGGCTGGACGAAAGGAAGCTCCTCGCATGAGTGGGATTCTGGTCTACGCGCTGCATTACGACGGCGCGTTCAACAAGAACTCGCTCGGCGCCGTCTCCGAGGGTGCTCGGCTGGCGTCCGAGCTCGGCAGCGAGTGTCACGCGATCGTCGTGGGCGATGTGAGTGACGATCTCGCGGCGTCGCTGGGCAACTACGGGGCTTCGAAGGTCTACCGCGTCGAAGGCCCTGAGGGCCTCGCGCAGCCGGTGATCGACGCGATGGCCGCGGCGATCGAGGCCGGCGGCCACGAGTACGCGCTGTTCGGCGGCGGCCTGCTCGGCTTCGAGATCGGCGCCGGCCTGGCCGCGCGGCTCGACGCCGGCGTGTGCATGGAGGTCACGAGCGTCCGCGCCGAGGACGGCAAGCTCGTCGCCGAGCGCCCGATCCTGCAGGACTCGCAGATCTCGAGCGTGCATTACCGGAGCGGCGTCGGCGTGATCATCGGGCGCCTGAACGCGTTCGAGACGAAGGAGTCCGGCGGCACCGCGCAGGTCGAGGACCTCAACGTCGAGTTCAAGGCGCACAGCCTGAAGGCCAAGATGGTCCAGCGCGGCGAGCAGCGCGGCGCCGACGTCAACATCGAGGACGCCAAGATCCTCGTGGCCGGCGGCCGCGGGCTCGGCAAGGCCGAGGGCTTCGAGGCGCTCGAGGCGCTGGCCGGTGCGCTCGGCGGCGCCGTCGCGGCGACCCGCGCGGTCGTCGACGCGGGCTGGTACTCGTACTCCGCCCAGATCGGCCAGACCGGCAAGACGGTGGCCCCCAAGCTCTACCTCGCGGCGGGTATCTCCGGCGCGATCCAGCACAAGGTCGGCATGCAGGGCTCCGAGAACATCGTGGCCATCAACAAGGACTCGAACGCCCCGATCTTCGAGTTCTCCGACCTCGGCATCGTCGGCGACCTGAACAAGATCGTGCCGAAGCTGACCGAGGCAGTGAAGGCCCACAAGTCGTGAGCGTCGCCCCCAGCGAATTTCCGCCGCCGGTCGACTCGGCGGCGGAGTTCGTCGGCCCTCCGACCGACGATCCCGACGAGCGGATCGAGGTCGGCGTCGCGATCGTCGGCGGCGGCCAGGCCGGGATGGCCTGCGCGATCCGGCTCCTGCAGTTGCTGGCCGACGACGAGGAGCTGACCGAACGCCTCGGCGAGGTGCCGGTCGCGGTGATCGAGAAGGGTCGCGTCGCCGGGGCGCATCAGCTCTCCGGGGGCGTGATGAACCCGAGCGCGATCCGCACGCTGCTCCCGGACGACGACGACTGGCCCCACTACGGCGAGGTCTCCAAGGAGACCGTCTACTTCTGCACCAAAAAGCGCGCGGTGCCGCTCAAGCCGACGCCGCCGCCGTTCCGCAATCACGGCAACTATGTGGTGAGCGTCGCCGAGCTCAACCGCTGGCTGGGCGAGAAGGCCGAGGAGATGGGCGCCTACGTCCTGTCCGAGACCACGGGCAACAAGCTGCTCATCGAGGACGGGAAGGTCGTCGGCGTCCGCACCGGCGACAAGGGCCGCGACAAGTCCGGCGGCGAGAAGGGCAACTTCGAGCCGGGCAGCGACGTGATGGCCAAGGCCACGGTCCTCGCCGAGGGCTGTTGGGGCCACCTGACCGGCGCCGCGATGAAGGCGCTCGACCTCGCGCCCTCCGACCCGCAGGTGTGGGCGCTGGGCGTCAAGGAGGTCTGGGAGGTCTCCCAGCCGTTCGAGAAGATCGTCCACACGCTCGGCTGGCCGCTGCGCTGGGGCGCGAAGTGGCAGGAGTTCGGCGGTTCCTGGATCTACGGCATGAACCGCGAGGGCGAGACGCCCAAGGTCTCGATCGGGTTCGTGACCGGGCTCGACTGGACCGATGCGCGCTTCTCCGTCCACGACGTGCTGCAGGAATTCAAGCTCCACCCGCTCGTGCGCAAGATCCTCAAGGACGGCAAGCGCGTCGCGTGGGGCGCGAAGGCGATCCCCGAGGGCGGCTACTGGGCGATGCCGACGCTGCACGCGCCGGGCATGGTGATCGCCGGCGACGCGGGCGGGATGGTCAACGTCCCCAAGCTCAAGGGCATCCACTACGCGATCGAGTCGGGCCGGCTGGCGGCGGAGACGATCTACCAGCAGCTCAAGAACAACTCGACGGACTTCTCGGCCTACGAGAACGAGATCTACGACTCCGAGATGGGCAAGGAGCTCTACCAGTCGCGCAACATGAAGCAGCCGTTCGCCAAGGGCCTGATCCTCGGCGGCGCGATCACCAACGCGATGGTGGTGACCAAGGGCCGCTTCCCGGGCGGGCACTGGGCGACGCACCGCGACGCCGAGGCGCCGCTGACGCTGAGCGACCGCCACAAGCGCTATCCGAAGCCCGACAACAAGTACACGTTCGACAAGCTGAGCGGGGTCTTCCTGACCGGCAACGCGACGCGCGACGACGCGCCCTCCCACATAAAGATCGAGACGCGGGTGCCGCGCGAGGTCGCCGAAGGCTGGGCGTGGATGTGCCCGGCAGGCGTGTACGAGATCCCCGAGGACGCGCCGGAGGAAGGGATGATCGACCTGATCGTCAACCCCTCGAACTGCGTCCAGTGCGGCGCGATCACCGCCAAGGGAGGGCGGCTGACGCCGCCGGAAGGTGGCGACGGTCCGGTGTACCAGATCACGTAAGCTCGGCGGATGAGGCTCATCCGCGGAGGGCGCGTCGTCACTGCTACGGACGCGTTTGACGCCGACGTGCTGATCGACGGGGAGTCCGTCGTGGCCGTCGGAACCGGCCTGACGGCCGACGAGGAGATCGACGCCTCCGGCTGTCTTGTCCTGCCGGGGCTCGTCGACAACCACACGCACCTCTCGATGCCGTTCGGCGGCACGTGGAGCTGCGAGGACTACAACACGGGCACCGCATCGGCCGCCGCCGGCGGAACGACAGCCATCGTCGACTTCATCATCCAGTACGTCGGCGGGTCGCTGAAGGACGCGCGCGAGGAGTGGCAGGGCCGCGCCGACGGCGCCGCCCACATCGACTACGGCTTCCACATGGCGATCACCGACGCCCGGCCCGAGGTGATCGCCGAGATGGCGGACTGCGTGGCCGAAGGCATCACGAGCTTCAAGGTCTTCATGGCCTACAAGGGCGCGCTGATGGTCGACGACGAGCAGTTCATCGCCGTGCTCGAGCAGACCGGCAAGACCGGCGGGCTGGTGATGGTTCACTGCGAGAACGGCGACGCCGTCGTGCGCTACCAGAAGGAAGCCATGGAGGCGGGCAACGTCGATCCGAAGTGGCACGCGTGGTCGCGGCCGCCGGAGGTCGAGGGCGAGGCCACGGGCCGCGCGATCAAGCTCGCCGAGTGGACCAAGCGGCCGCTGTTCGTCGTTCACGTGACCTGCGAGCAGGCCGTCAAGGAGATCCAGGAGGCGCGCGATCGCGGCCTGCCGATCTACGGCGAGACCTGCATCCAGTACCTGTACCTGACCGTCGACGACCTGGCGCGGCCGGGCTTCGAGGGCGCGAAGTACGTGTGCTCGCCGCCGCTGCGCGAGGCGTACAACCAGGAGGTGCTGTACCGGGCGCTGCGCCAGGGCGCGCTGCAGGGCGTCTCGACCGACCACTGCCCGTTCAACTACGAAGGGCAGAAAGAACTCGGGCGCGGGGACTTCACGAAGATTCCGAACGGCCTCCCGGCGATCGAGCACCGGCTGACGCTGCTCTACGACCGGTCCGTACGGCCGGGGCACATGACGGTGAGCGACCTCGTCCGCCACGGCTCGTGGGGGCCGGCACGGATCTTCGGGCTCGACAAGAAGGGCGCGATCGCCCCCGGCTTCGACGCCGACATCGTCGTCTTCGATCCCGACGTCAAGCACACGATCTCGGCCGAGACGCACCAGATGAACGTCGACTACGACCCGTTCGAGGGCTGGGACGTGTCCGGCAAGCCGCGGTTCGTGCTCTCGCGTGGCACGACCGTCTACGAGGACGGCAAGATCGTCTCGGAGCCCGGCCACGGGCGCTTCGTCCAGCGCTCGGTGTTCGAGCCGGCGCTGCCGAACCGCGAGCCGGTCGCCGTCTGATGCTCGACTTCGGCGTCACCGTCCTGCCCGACCCGCCGTATCAGCGGCTGGTCGAGCTGATCGTCAAGGCGGAGCAGCAGGGCTTCGACTCCGGCTGGACGTACGACTCCCCGATCCTGTGGCAGGAGCCGTACCCGCTCGTCACGCTGCTGGCCGACCGGACCGAGCGGATGCGGATCGGGATGTGCGTCACCAATCCGGTGACGCGCGAGCCGGCGGTGACGGCGTCGGCCCACGCGACGCTCCAGGACATCTCGAACGGCCGCATGGTGATGGGGATCGGCCGCGGCGACAGCGCGGTCCGCGTGATGGGCCGCAAGCCGACGCCGATCGCGCAGTTCGAGGAACGTTGCACGATGATCCGGGACTTCATGAACGGCCGGCCGGTCGTCTGGGAAGGCACCGAGATCCAGCTCCAGTGGGCACAGGACAAGCCGAAGATCCCGCTGTATGTGGCCGGTTACGGCCCGCGCGCGCTTGGCGTCGCCGGCAGGGTGGCGGACGGCGTGATCATCCAGCTCGCCGACCCGGCGATCATCGAGTGGACGATGGCCACGGCGCGGCGGGCGGCGGAGGAGGCGGGCCGCGACCCGTCCGCGCTTCGGTGCCTGGTGTGCGCGCCGTCGAAGGTCACCGACGACATCGCACAGGCGCGCGAGGAGGTCCGCTGGTTCCCGGCGATGGTCGGCAACCACGTGGCCGACATCGTCCGCGTGCACGGCGAGACCTCGGACATCCCGCGCGAGCTGACCGACTACATCAAGGCCCGTGACGAGTACGACTACAAGGACCACTCACGGGTCGGCGCCGCGCACGGCTCGTTCGTGCCGGACGAGATCTGCGATCGGTTCTGCGTGATCGGGTCGATCGACCAGTGCGTCGAAAAGCTCCGGCACCTCGATTCGATCGGGGTCGACGAGTGGATCGTCTACCTGATGACCGAAGGCCAGGACGAGACTTTGGAGGCCTACGGCTCGGAGATCATCCCCGCGGTCAAGTCGTATAGCCGCCCGTAGGCCGTCAGCGCCGCGCGCAGGTCGGCCTCCGGCGTGTCCTCGACCTTGTTGTGGCTGACGCCGTCGGTGCTGCTCGAGAAGACCATCACCACCGGCGCCCGCCGCGCGACCTCGGCCGCGTCGTGCAAGGCGCCGCTCGGCAGCCGCGGCGGATCGTCGTCGCCGGTCACCTCGCCGACGGCCTGGGCCGCCAGGTCGACGAGCGTCTCGTCGAACGGGATCGGGTCGATCTGCCAGATCCGCTTCCACTCGACCTCGACGCCTTCGTCGGACGCGATCCGGTCGGCCGCGGACTTGACGTCGGCGAGCATGTCGCGCAGCTGCTCGGGCTTGAACGCGCGCTGGTCGAGCGTGACCTCGCAGTGCTCGTTGATGATCGTCGGGATGCCGGGGCCGGCGGTCACGGTGCCGATCGTGGCCACGCCGCCGCGCTCGATGGCGCTCTCGCGCGCGGCGAGCCCGAAGCGGGCGGCGGCCAGGAACGCGTCGTGGCGCAGGTTCATCGGCGTCGAGCCGGCGTGGCTGGCCTTGCCGGTGAACGTGATCGCGTGCCGCTCGACGCCGAAGCAGCCGATCACGGCCGCGGCCGGCTTGCCCGCCTCTTCCAGCCGCGGGCCCTGCTCGATGTGCAGCTCGAGGTAGGCGGCGATGTCGGGCAGCTCGGCCTCGGTCATCGTGTCCAGATCGATGCCGTTCTCCTGGAGGGCGTCCGGGAGCGTGATGCCCTCGGCGTCCTTCAGGTTGCGGACCGCATCGGGGTCCAGCGTTCCCGCCGCGGCGGACGAGCCGAGCAGTGATCGCCCGAACCGGGCGCCCTCCTCGTCGGCCCAGTCGATCAGCTTCAGCGTGACCTTCGGCGTCTCGCCCTTGTGGCCGCGCAACACCTCGAGCGCCGCGCACACGCCGAGGCAGCCGTCGAGCCAGCCGCCGTTGGGGACGGCGTCGATGTGCGAGCCGACCACCACGATCTTGTCGCTCTCGCCCGGAACGGTCGCCCAGAGGTTTCCGGCGACGTCGCGCTCAACCGTGGCGTCGGTCTCCTCGAGCTTGCCCAGCAGCCACTCGCGGGCCTTGCGCCAATCCTCGCTCCACGCGAGCCGGTGCGCCCCGTCCGCGTCGCCGGTCAGCTCCTTGAGCTCCTTCAGGTCTTTGAGCGGACGCTCCCAGTCGAAATCGGGCATGCGGGCACGATAGGCGCAACTCCCCGGCTCATGCGGGGTTCTTCTCACGCATGTTCCGGTGGCTGGTCCCGATCCTCCTGTTTGCCCTGCTCGTTCCGGGCAACGCGCAGGCCGCTTCGCCGTACGCCAAGGCGACGGTCGCGCGCTGCGATCGCGATCTCAACGAGGCGATGTTCAGCGGGCGGGTTAGCGCGTACCGGCGCTCCGCAAAGATGCAGATGCGGTTCACGCTGCAGGCGCTGACGCCCGACGATCCGAGCTGGCGCAAGGTCGACGCGCTCGGCTTCGGCGAGTGGATCACGGTGCCCTCAGGATTCAAGAAGTACACGTACGACAAGACCGTCCAGGGGCTGCTCGCACCGGCCAGCTACCGGGCGGTCGTGCATTTCCGCTGGCGCGACGCGCGCGGGAAGCAGATTCGCAGCGAGCGCGCGGTGTCCGGCATCTGCCGCCAGCCGGACTCGCGGCCCGACCTCGTCATCCGCGACGTGACGGCCGATCCGGCGGGCTACGTCGCAGTCGTGTTCAACCGTGGGCGCGAAGCGGCGGGCGCCTTCGACGTCCGGTTCGTGCGCGACGGCGTGCTGCTCGGCAGCGCGCGGGTCGCCGGACTCGAGCCGCAGACCGCGATCGATGTCTTCCTGCCCGGTGAGCGGTGCGCGCCGGGCACGCCGCTCGAGGCGGTCGCCGACCCGTTGTCCGAAGTCGACGAGTCCAACGAGTTCAACGACACCGTCAGCGCGTTCTGCTGAGCCAGCCGGCGACCGCGTCCCAGTAGGCCGCCGGCTCCTCGGCGAACGGGAAGTGCCCGCCGGGGACGATCGCCAACTCGCCGTGCTTCGCGGTGTCGGCGATCCGCTCGGCGAACGGCGGCGGGTACCACCGGTCGTTCGCGCCCCCGATCGCCATCACCGGGATGTCGGCGGCCGCGAGCGCGGGCAGCGCGTGGAGCTCACCGAGTTCGTGCTCGTGGTGCGCCTCCGGGCGGAAGTGCACGTCGGCGAACATGTGCGAGATGTCGGTGTCGGAGAACACCGGCATCTGGGCGAGCCACACCGCGTGGCACTCCTCCGGCGTCTGCACGGTCGATTCGGCCTCGAACGCCTCACGGACGCTGTCGGGCGCGCTCGCGAGCGGGTCGTCCTCGATCGCCGGCTCCTCGTCGACGTCGGTGCAGCTCAGGATGTACCTCGCGGCGGTGGCGTGGTCGACCAGGTGCTGGGCCGCCACATAGCCGCCGAACGAGTGCCCGAGCAGCGTCCAGTCCTCGAGCCCGAGCTCCTCCACGAACGCCTGGATCGCCGCTGCCTGGCCGGGCACCGTCCAGTCGCCCTCGGTCGACTGGCCGCTGCCGGGCAGGTCGGCGAGGATCACGCGATGGCCCGCGTCCGCGAGCCGCTGCACACCGGGCAGGAAGACGGTGCCGTCGAGGCCGGGGCCGGGGTGGAGGAGGACGATCGGGTCGCCGCTCCCGAGCTCTCGGTAGAACAACGCCATCGGCCTACAATAAGAGGAACCATGAAGACCGACATCCATCCCGAGTACACCGAGGCCACGGTGCGCTGCACGTGCGGGAATGAATTCGTCACCCGATCCACCAAGGGCGACATGCACGTGGAGATCTGCTCCAACTGCCATCCCTTCTACACCGGCAAGCAGAAGCTGGTGGACACCGGCGGCCGCGTCGAGCGCTTCCAGCGCAAGCTCGCCCGCAGCCGAGGGGGCAAATAGCGCTTCAGCGCAGGCTCCGGGCTGCCGATCACTGATATGTGAGCAGCAGCCCGGAGCAGCGCGATGCCCCCGTGGGCGGCCAAGCCGTCCTCGAGGGCGTGATGATGCGCGGCGTCTCCACCTGGTCGGTGGCGACCCGCAAGGACGGCGAAATCGCCGTCGAATCCCACCCCGTCGTTTCGTGGGTGACCCGCAGCCGCGTGCTGCGCTGGCCCGTGATCCGGGGCGTCATCGCCCTGGCTCAGTCGCTCTCGATCGGCTTCAAGGCGCTCGAGGTGAGCGCGAACGCACAGGCCGCCGAGGACGAGGAGCCGATCGGCAAGGGCACCTGGGCACTGACGATCGTCGCCGCGCTGGCGCTGGCCGTCGGCCTGTTCTTCGCCGTGCCGGTGCTGCTGACCAGCCTGGTCAAGGACTGGCTCGGCTCGGCCTTCCTGTTCTGGCTCGTCGAGGGCGTCGTCCGGACCGTCATCTTCCTCGGCTACATCGCGATCCTCTCGAAGCAGAAGGATCTGCGCCGGCTGTTCCAGTACCACGGCGCCGAGCACCAGGTCATCTCGACCTACGAGGCCGGTCAGGAGTTGACCGTCGAGAACGCGAAGCGCTTCTCGCGCCTGCACCCGCGCTGCGGCACGAGCTTCCTGCTCGTCGTGATGGTCGTGGCGATCTTCGTCTTCGCGCCGATCGGGCTGCCGGAGTGGTACATCCTGCTCGCCTCCCGGATCGTCGGCGTCCCGCTGGTCGCGGGCCTGTCGTTCGAGCTGATCAAGTTCGCCGGGCGCAACCGCGGTCGCGCCTGGGTCCAGCTGATCATCTGGCCCGGCATGCAGCTCCAGAAGCTGACGACGCGCGAGCCAGCCGACGAGCACATCGAGGTCGCGATCGTGGCTCTGGAAGCCGTGCTCGCTGTCGAGGACCCGCTGTCCGCCTCCGACGAGGAGCGCGTCGGCGTGGAGGTCGCGGCCTAGACTGGGGGACTCGACGATGATCGAGTCCCTGGTCGAACAGATTGAGGCGCGCTACGCCGACGCGCAGGCGCAGATGAGCGACCCCGAGGTGATCGGGGACCGCCAGCGCTACGCCGACGCCGGCCGGTTGTTCAACCAGCTCGCACCCGCCGCGAAGCTGGCCGAGGAATGGCGGCTCGCGACCTCGAACGCCGAAGGCGCCGAGGAGCTCCTGGCCGAGGGCGAGGACCCGGAGATGCGCGCTGAGCTCGAGTCCGCGCGAGCGCGGATCGAGACGCTCGAGGAGGAGATCCGGCTCGCGATGGTCGAGCGGGACCCCAACGACGACAAGAACGTGATCGTTGAGATCCGCGGTGGCGCGGGCGGCGACGAGGCCGGCATCTGGGCCGGCGACCTGTTCAGGATGTACAACCGCTACGCGGAGCGGCTCGGCTACAAGGCCGAGACGATGTCGGCGTCGGACGGTTCGTACACGTTCGAGATCCGCGGCGGCGGCGCCTACTCGGTGTTCAAGTTCGAGGGCGGCACGCATCGCGTGCAGCGCGTCCCGGAGACCGAGTCTCAGGGCCGCATCCACACGTCCACGGCGACGGTCGCGGTGCTGCCCGAGGTCGAAGACGTGGAGATCGAGATCGATCAGAACGACCTACAGATCGACGTCTACCGCTCCTCCGGGCCGGGCGGGCAGTCGGTGAACACGACCGACAGCGCCGTGCGGATCACGCACAAGCCGACCGGCGTCGTGGTCTCGATGCAGGACGAGAAGTCCCAGCTCCAGAACCGCGAGCGCGCGATGAAGGTGCTGCGCGCGCGCCTGTACGAGGCGAAGCTCGCCGAGCAGCAGGCCGAGCTGGCCGCCGATCGCCGTTCGCAGGTCGGCAGCGGTGAGCGGGCGGAGAAGATCCGCACCTACAACTTCCCGCAGCGGCGCGTGACCGACCACCGGATCAACTTCACCGCGCACAATCTCGAGGCCCTGCTCACGGGCGAGCTTGACGAGCTGACTTCGGCGCTCCAGGACGCCGAGAAGCGCAAGCGGCTCGAGCAGGCGAGCGTTTGAGCCGTCGCGCCGTCGCCGCCACTTCGGTTCGCGACGCGCTCGACTCGGCAGCGATCCCGCTGACCGCGGCGGGCTGCGACACGCCGCGGCTGGACGCGGAGGTGCTGCTCGCGTTCGTCCTGGGGGTCGACCGGGCGGCGTTGATCGCGGACTCGCAGCGTGAGCTCTCAGGCGTGGAGGCACGGGCGTACATGGACGCCGTCCGGCGACGCCGCGAGCGCGAGCCGGTCGCGTACATCACCGGCACCAAGGGCTTTCGGTTCATCGAGTTGGCGGTGGACCGGCGCGTGCTGATCCCACGGCCGGAGACCGAGCACGTGGTAGAGGCCGCGCTGGGGTTGCCGGCGGGGGCCCGCGTCGTCGATGTGGGGACCGGGTCGGGCGCGATCGCGTTGGCGTTGAAGCACGAGCGGCCGGACCTCGAGGTGTTCGGGACCGACATCGCCACGCTCGACGTCGCGCGGGCGAATGCCGCCCGCCTCAACCTCGATGTGACGTTCATCCAGGGCGACCTGCTGGCCGGGGTGGACGCTGACGCCGTCGTTTCGAATCCGCCGTACATCCCGGAGGGTGAGGCGCTGATGCCGGAGGTGTCGCGGTACGAGCCGCACGCGGCGCTGTTCGCCGGCGACGGACTCGATGTGCTGCGGCGGCTGTGGGTCGCGCCGTTCGTTGCCGTCGAGCATGGCTTCGGCCAGGCGGACGCCGTCGAGGCGATCGCGCGGAATGCGGGCTACGCCGTGGAGCGGATACGGGACCTGGCGGGCATCGAGAGAGTGGTGCTCGGGCGGCGATGAGGGAACTCGGGGAGTGCGTCGCTCGCGGCGGCGTGGCCGTCTTCCCGGCGGACACGGTCTACGGGCTCGCGTGCGACCCGGAGAATCCCGAGGCGGTCCGCCGCCTCTATGCGTTGAAGGGCCGCCCGCCGGACAAGCCGGCGGCGGTTATGTTCTTCGACATGGACCTGCCTTCGGTGGGACCACGTACGCGTGCGTTGATGGAGCGCCTGCTGCCCGGCGGCGTGACGCTGCTGCTCCCGAACCCGGCCGGCCTGTACCCGTTGGCCTGTGGTCCCGATCCCTCGACGCTCGGCCTCCGCGTGCCGTTTCTGGCACCGGTGGGCCGGCCGGTCATGCAGTCGTCCGCGAACGTCTCGGGCGGGCCCGACGCGCGGCGGCTGGTTGATGTCCCGGAGACGATCCGGGCGGGAGCGGACCTGGTGATCGACGGCGGCGAACTGCCGGGGACGCCCTCGACGGTGATCGATCTGCGCGAGTACGAGTCGGGGCTGTGGTCGATCGTACGTGTGGGGGCGGTCTCCGAGAGCGTGATCGCGGACCTCGCATCGCCCTGACCACGTAGAGCGGTCATGCGCACACTTCTCGCGGCGGCGCTGCTGTTCTCCGGCGGCGCGGTACCCGGCGCGACGTTCGGCGGCACGGGCGTGCAGGGGGACGCCGTGAACTACGTCGCGATCCCGTTCTGGGGCGGCTCGACCATCCAAGTGGTCGACGACGGTGAGGTGAACCGCTGGCGCAGCTTCCAGCGCGTCTACGGCGTCCCCGTCGCCGCGTACGACGGCTCGTCCACGACCGGCCTGTCCGCGGACGAGCAGACGCTCGTGCTGTCCGAGGTCTCGAACGACTACCCGCCGAAACGCAGCCGGATGATCGTGCTCAACCCGTTCGACCTCCGGCCGCGCTCGCGGTTGAACCTGCCCGGCGCGTACACGGTCCACGCACTCTCGCCGGACGGACGATTCATCTACCTGATCCGCTACCCGGAGCCGATCCGCGACATCGACCGCCACGAACTCACCGTCTACGACGTCGAGAACCCGGGCCCGCCCGAGCTGATCGAGCGAGCCGTGGGCACGCCGCTCTCACGCGCGACCGACGACCGCCGGGTCTACACGCTGTACGGCCCGAACGAGCCGTTCATCCGCGTTCTCGACACCGAGAAGCGGACGGTGCGGCGGGTCCCGCTGCCGGGGCTCCGGCCCGCGGACGTCACCAGCATGCGGCTTGCGCTCGATGGCGACATCCTCCGTGTCGTCCCGGTGCTCAATATGGACACGCGCACGCTGGCGCCGGTCCAGCTCGGGCCGCCCGCTTGGACCGCGTTTCGCGCTACCGTCATTGCATGACCGCCCTGCAACCCGACTACTTCGAGCGCCCGCTCGCCGAGGTCGACCCCGAGGTCGCCGAGGCCATCGGCCACGAGCTCGAGCGCCAGCAGCGCACGCTGGAGATGATCGCCTCCGAGAACTTCGTGCCGCAGGCCGTACTCGAGTGCCAGGGCAGCGTGCTCACGAACAAGTACGCCGAGGGCTATCCGGGCAAGCGCTACTACGGCGGCTGCGAGAACATCGACGTGATCGAGCAGCTCGCGATCGACCGCGCGAAGGCGCTGTTCGGGGCCGAGCACGCGAACGTCCAGCCGCACGCCGGCGCGACGGCCAACGCGGCCGTCTACCACGCGCTGCTGCAGCCGGGCGACCGTCTCATGGGGCTCTCGCTGCCGCACGGCGGCCACCTCACGCACGGCATGAAGATCAACGTGTCCGGGCGGCTCTACGAGATCGTGCCGTACGAGGTCTCGCCGGAGGACTATCGGATCGACATGGACGAGGTCGAGCGGCTCGCCAAGGAGCAGCGGCCGAAGATGATCCTCGCCGGCTGGTCGGCCTATCCGCGCTTCCTCGACTTCCCGCGCTTCCGCGAAATCGCCGACGAGGTCGGCGCGCTGCTGATGGTCGACATGGCGCACTTCGCGGGGCTGGTCGCGGCCGGCGAGCACCCGAGTCCGGTGCCGTACGCCGACGTCACGACGACGACCGTCCACAAGACCCTTGGCGGCCCGCGCTCCGGCCTGATCCTGTGCAAGGAGGAGTACGCCAAAAAGATCAACTCGGCGGTCTTCCCCGGCCAGCAGGGCGGCCCGCTCGAGCACGCGATCGCGGCCAAGGCGGTCGCGTTCAGGATCGCGGCCTCCGACATCTTCAAGGAGCGCCAGAAGCGCACCGTCGCCGGTGCCAAGGCGTTCGCCGAGGAGCTCCTGACCGCCGGGAGCGGGGTCAACGTGCTGACCGGCGGCACCGATGTGCATCTCGTGCTGGTTGACCTGCGCGAGTCCGAGCTCGACGGCCAGCAGGCCGAGGACCGTTTGCACTCCGTCGGGATCACGGTCAACCGCAACGCGGTCCCGTTCGACCCGCGCCCGCCGATGGTGACCAGCGGTCTGCGGATCGGCACGCCGGCCCTGGCCACGCGCGGGCTGCAGGTCGACGACTTCCAAGAGGTCGGCAAGATCGTCGCCCGCGCGCTGCAGCCCGGCTTCGAGGACGTGCGCGCCGAACTGGCCGAGCGCGTGACCCAGATCGCGGAGCGTTACCCGCTCTACTCGCATCTGGGCACGCCGGCAACCGTGTAGACGACAGCGACATCGGGGATACGCTGCACGGCGGGGAGCCGTGAGCGCAATGGACCACCAAGAACGCGGAGCGGCAGCGCAGCTGACGCTGCTCGCACGCGTGGGAGCGATCCTCGGCTCCGGCCTGCGCCGGCAGGAGACGCTGGAGCGGGTCGTCGACCTGCTCGTGCCCGCCTTTGCGGTCTGGTGCGCGATCGACCTCGTCGACGACGACGGCGAGCTCCAGCGCAGCGTCTGCAAGCCGGAGTCGTTCCCGTCGCCGCCGGTGGACGCGCCGCACGGCCCCGCGATCGTCCTGCGCACGGGCGAGCCCGAGCTCGTGCGCGAGGTCACCGAGGACCACCTGTTCGTGGTCGCCCGCGGCGACTGGTCCGAGATCGAGGCGATGCGCAAGTTCCGCATCAGCTCCGCGATGTGCGTGCCGATGACCGCCGGCTCGCACGTGCTGGGGACGATCGCGCTGCTCGCCACGAACACCCACTACGCGCGTTCCGACCTCGACCTGATCACTGAGATCGCGCACCGGACCGCCGTCGCGCTCGAGATCGACCGCAGCCGCCAGGCGTCGCAGATGCTCTTCGAGGCGAGCCCGACCCCGATGTGGGTCTACGACGCCGAATCGCTGGCCTTCCTGGCCGTCAACGACGCCGCGATCCGCCACTACGGCTACTCCCGCGAGGAGTTCCTGGCGATGACGATCAAGGACATCCGCCCGCCCGAGGACGTGCCGCAGCTGCTCGCTGATGTCGTCGGGGGCGGCGGGCCCGGCTCCCCCGCGGCTCGGACCTGGCGGCACCAGCGCAAGGACGGATCACTGATCGACGTCGAGGTCACCGCCGGCCGGATCGACTTCGAGGGTCGCCGCGCCGCGCTGGTCGTCTCGCACGACGTCAGCGAGCGCAAGCGCCTCGAGCGCCGGCTCGCCGACGCGGAGAAGATGGAGGCGATCGGCCGGCTCGCCGGGGGCGTCGCGCACGACTTCAACAACCTGCTGACGGTGATCGCGGGATACGCCGAGATCCTGCTGGCGCGCGACCGCGACTCCGAGGAGGTCACGGAGATCGCGCGCGCCGCCGGCCAGGCCGCCTCGCTCACCCGGCAGCTGCTCGCGTTCAGCCGCCGCCAGGTCCTCCACCCGAAGGTCGTCGATCTCAACGAGATCGTCGCCGGCATGGAGACGATGCTGCACCGGATCATCGGCGACGACGTCAGCGTCGGGATCAAACTGGCGACTGACCTGTCGCCGGTCGAGGCCGATCGAGCGCAGATCGAACGCGTGATCCTGAACCTCGCCGCCAACGCCCGCGACGCGATGCCCAGCGGCGGCGCGCTCACCATCGAGACCGCGAACGTCGAGGTCGACGCCGAGCAGGTCGCCTCGCACGGCGACGAGGGGATCACCGGCCCGCACGTCCTGCTCGCCGTCAGCGACACCGGGGACGGGATGGACGAGGAGGTCGCCAAGCACCTGTTCGAGCCGTTCTTCACGACGAAGGGCGCCGGGACCGGCACCGGGCTCGGCCTCGCGACGGTGTTCGGCGTCGTCAAGCAGAGCGGCGGCGGGATCTACGTCTACAGCGAGCCCGGCCGCGGCTCGACGTTCAAGATCTATCTGCCGGTCGCCGCGGCCTCCGCGAACGCGGGCGAGCCCGCGATCGAACCCGACCCGGAGGGCGGCACGGAGACGATCATGGTCGTCGAGGACGACGACGGCGTCCGCGACCTCGTCCGGCTGATGCTCGAGTCCAACGGCTACGAGGTGCTCACGGTGCGCGACGCCGACGAGGCGGCGCGTGTCTGCACCGAGCGTCCGTGCGGCGTCGACCTGCTGCTGACCGACGTGATGATGCCCGAGGTCAACGGCCGCGTCCTGGCCGAGCGGCTCGGCGCGCTGGCGCCGTCGATGCGAATCCTGTTCATGTCGGGCTACTCCGACGAGGCCGTCCATCGCCACGGCATGCTCGGCGACCGAAGCACCGCGTTCCTGGAGAAGCCGTTCACCGAGCGCACGCTCGCGCGCAAGGTGCGCGAGGTCCTCGACGCTACATAAAGGGTCTGGCCCCTTTATCTACGGCCGAGGGTCATCCGCGTCGGCAGCGCGGCGACGAGCGGCTCGAGCCGGCCGGCGAATTCGGCCGCGGTGGGGCGATTGGACGGCTCGGGATCGAGCCCGGCGTCGACGACCTTGGTCAGCTCACGCGGCGGGCGGGGAGGCAGTGACGCGCGCAGCGTCGCGGCGAGCCCGTAGACGTCGGTCGGCGGCCCGACCCTTCCGTCCGGCGCGCGTTGTTCGGGCGCCATGTACGCGTCCGTGCCGATCGGTGAGCGCAGCTTCGCCGCCTGCGCGAGCGTGCGCGCGACGCTGAGGTCGATCAGCCGCGGTGGTGCGCCCATCACGACGTTGCTCGGCTTGACGTCGAGGTGGACGACGCCCTCGGCGGCCATGTAGTGCAGCGCCGAGGCGACGTGCAGGGCGAGCGGGAGGAGCTGCTCGAGCGCGAGCGTGCCGTGGCCGCGCAGCAGTTCGTCGAGCGTCGGGCCTTCGAGGTGCTCGAGCAGCAGGTGCGGAAAGCGCCCGTCGAGGACGGCGCCGAAGCCGCGCACGACGACCGGGTGGGCGAGCGCGGCCAGCAGGTCGGCCTCTCGCTGCAAGTCGCGCAGCGCGAGGGGGTCGGTCGCGCAATCGGGCCGGAGGACCTTGGTCACGAGCACGGCCAGCCGGTGCTCGTCCCAGACCAGCATCGCCTCGTAGCGGCGGCCGCCGCCGAGCCGGCGCAGCACGGTGCGCCCGGGCGCGAGCTCGTCGCCTTCGGCCAGGCCCCAGGTGGGACGCGGGCGGCGCTCCCAAGGTGGGGGTGCCGCGACGGTTGAGTCGCCGCTCACTCGTCGTCCAGCCACACCTTGGAATTCAGCGCGGCGACCGGATGGTCCTTCACCACGAGGAACCCGAGCGGTGTGCCGGCCGCGAGCAGGACGGCGGCCAGCGCGGCGGTGACGACCCGCGGAAGCGTGCGCTGCTGCGGCAGCGCATCGTCGTCGGCGAGAGCCAGGAAGGCGTGAGCGAGGGGCGGGGACATCGGCGGCGGCGGGGCGGTCGGCGTCGCGGGCTAACTTCCCAGTTCGGCCACTCGACAATCCGGTTTCACGGAAAGTCAACGGGTATTGACGTCGTCGCGTCGGCCGATGCTGCGATCCTTGGCGCCCGATCATGGTGACGAAAGCCGCCCTCGCCGCGCTGGTCGCCTTCGCGGTGGCGGCCGTGCTGACACCGCTGGCCGCGCGCTTCGCGCGCCGGATCGGCGCGGTCGACGACGTCAAGGAACGCGGGCTCGCGCGCGAGGCGACGCCGCTGCTCGGGGGGCTGGCGATCTTCGGCGGCGCGCTCGTCGCGGGGTTGATCTTCCTCCCCGACAACCAGCGCACAGAGGGCATCCTCGCCGGAGCGGCGCTGATCACGATCGTCGGCGCGCTCGACGACGTGTTCGACCTCCATTGGCTGCTCAAGCTCGGCGGGCAGCTGGCGGCGGCCGTGGTGCTCGTGACGTCCGGCGTGACGGTGGACACGTTCACGCTGCCGTTCCTGCACCGCGTCGAACTCGGCGACCTCGGTGGGCCGGTGACCGCGCTCGGGCTCGTGGCGCTGATGAACGTCGTGAACTTCTCGGACGGAGTCGACGGCCTGGCGGCCGGCGTGTGCGCGATCTCGGCGGTGGCGTTCTCGATCATCGCGTTCGATCTCGGCCGCACCACGGCCGGCACCCTGGCCGCGATCACGGCCGGCGCCGCGCTCGGCTTCCTGCTGTTCAACTTCCACCCGGCGTCGGTGTTCATGGGCGACTGCGGGTCGAACCTGCTCGGGCTGTTACTCGGGGCGGTGATCGTCGAGGGCACCCTGAAGACGAACGCGTTGATCGCGCTCGTCGGCCCGCTGGTCATCCTCGCGGTGCCGTTCCTGGACACGGGCTTCGTGGTGGCGAAGCGGCTGAAGTACAAACGCTCGCCGTTCCGTGGCGACTCGAATCACTTCCACCACCGGTTCCACCGCATGGGCTGGTCGCCGCGGCGCTCGGTGACCTACCTCTACATCTGGACGCTGATCATGGCCGGCAACGCGATCGCGCTCCGGTTCATCCCCTACTCGGAGCGCTCGGGCGATCTGAACCCCGGGTGGGCGGTGCTGATGGGCGCGCTCCTGCTGCTCGGGGTGGCTGCGAGCGTCTACCTCGTCTACGTGCTCGAGATCCTGAAGTTCCGGCGCGTGCGCGCGTGGCAGCTCCGCCGCGCCGATCCAGACACGAACGAGTTCGACATCGACGCGCAGGTCGAGCGCGAACTCGAGACCGGAGAATTTCGGCAGGTTCGAACCCCATAGTGGGGTTAGCCGCACTGGCGAGGGGACCGCACCGCCTGGTACGGTTCTCAGCGTTCCAACGACCCCGGCGATTTCCCGGAGGAGGTGAGCAGGACTTTGAAGACGAACGCGTGCATTTCCATGCGAGGCCTCGTGCCCTCGCCCGCGGCGTTCCGTCGCGCCACCGTCCTGCTCGCGCACTAGCACTTCTTCGTTCGCGGGCAGCCCTGCCGCCCGTGAATTTTTCATAGCTACGCGAGTTCGCGGGCGGCTTCCAATCCACACACCCAATGGGAGCCGAGATGCATTCGCTCAATTACGCCGTCATGGGCAACGTCGTCGCCGCAGAGCGCGCCGGACGCCCGTCGGTGTTCGCCCAACCCCCGCAGCGCCCCGTAGCCCCGCCCGGGGTACCGATGCGCGCCCGCGCGGCCTACGCCGCCGGCCGCTTCGCTCGCCGGCTGGACCGCGAGATGGCACGCCGCGCTGTGGCCTAAAGGGCTCTGAAGGACTGATCGCTAGGGTGCGACGCCGTGCGCGTCGCACCCTTCGTTCTCTTGGTCGCCCTCGTTCTCGCCGGCTGCGGGTTCGACACGGGCGGCATCTCCAACGGTGGCAAGGTGCAGGGCCGCACCATCACCGTGTATTCGCTGATGCCCGACGCCGTCGGGCGCAACCGCGACTTCGTCGACGGGGAGAAGCTCGCGCTGGCCGACGCCGGCGGGCGTGCCGGCTCGGCGCTCGTGAACTTCATCTCGCTGGATCTCGGGACGGAGGATCGCGACGAGGCCGAGACCGTGCGGCGAGCGGTGACCGACGCGCAGATCATCGCGGCGGTCGTCAATGCGACGCCGGTGACCGTTCCGCTGCTCAATGCGGCGGGGATCTTGCAGGTCGCGCCGGGCGGGGACATCGGTTTGGCTTCGGAGCCGAACGCGATGCCCTTGGGGCAGCAGACCGTGTTTCGCCCCACCGGATCCGTCCCGGCCGATTTCGACTCGCGGTTTCGCGAGGCGTTCGGACGCGCGCCCGGCTCCGGCGCCGAGGACGGCTACCGCGCGATGAACAGTGTTCTGCGCGCGATCGCCGCCGCCGGCGCTGCCGGGAATGATCGCCAAGCCGTGATCGACGCGTACCTGTAGTTACTCCTCGAACGTGGTCTCGAGCGTGATCTCGGGAACCGACGCCAGCGCCTTCGAGACGGGGCAGCCCGCCTTGGCGCCCTGCGCGGCCTCCTCGAAGCCGGCAGCGTCGAGCCCCGGCACCTTGCCGGTCAGCGAGAGCGCGATCTTCGTGATCCCGAAGCCGCCCTCGACCTGCTCGACGGTCACTGCCGCGGAGGTCTCGAGCTTCTCCGGCGGGTGGCCGGCCTGAGTCAGCCCCACGCTCAGCGCCATCGTGAAGCAACTCGCGTGCGCGGCCGCGATCAGCTCCTCGGGATTGGTACCGCTGCCGCTCTCGAAGCGGCCACTGAAGTTGTATTGCGAGTCGAGGGCTCCGGTCTCCGTAGAGACGGACCCACCGCCCCGCTTGAACTCGCCCTGCCAGTCGGCCTTCGCGTTACGAGTCGGCATCGATCTCCTCCCAGGGGGTCGGACTACGTCGCGCGCACTGTACGGCTAGCCTTCGCGCGATGTCGCGCCCGCTAGAGACGGGTGTCACAAAGTTGTTACAAAGTCTGATGAGTCGCTACACTGGCGCCCGCCGAACCGGCCAGGGAGTCATCCGTCCCTCCCGCCGCGCGAGCCCGCGTGGGGATGGTCTGGTGCGGCGCGTCAGCCTGCCATGAGCTCTACCACGATGCCCACATCCGACCCTTTGGCCTTCGTCCGTTACCTGGACGTGGCGATCGTCGTACTCGCGGCGCCGTTCGTCGTGCTGATGGGCGCGCCGGTGCTCGGCTACGTCGTCGGTGGCGCGGCCTGGATCTTCACCCGGCTGCTCGGCGACCTGGTCGAGCGCTACGCCCGCACGCGTGACGTCAAGGCCCAGCTCGCCCTCAACTTCGGTGTGCTGATGGGCCGGGTCTGGATCGTCGGCATCGCGATTCTCGTGGTCGGCAAGACCGCGGATCGGGCAGACGGTCTGATGGCGGCGCTGGTCGCGCTCGTCGCGTTCACGATCTATCTCGGCACGTCCCTAGTCCTGCGCCCCTCGGAGAGGAACACCCCGCGCTCATGAGCCAGACCCGAAAGATCCTCCTCGGCGCCGGCGCCGGCTACGTGCTGCTGGTGGTCCTGGCCTTCGCCTTCTTCGGGTCCGCCGGCCGCAACGAGGAGTTCGCACCGGACGAGGAGTTCGAGCTCCACACGTGGATCGACCTCCCCGGGACCCTGGACATCAACAAGGCAGTGCTCTATCTGACGCTGTCCGGGCTCCTGACCTGCTTCTCGATGGTCTACATCGCCCGCCGGATGCAATCGCGGCCGAACCGGGTCCAGACCGCGGTGGAGACGCTCTACGGCCTGATGCGCGACAACATCACGCGCGGGAACATGGACGACAAGATGGCGGTCAAGTGGTTCCCGTTCATCGGCGCCCTCTTCCTCTTCATCTGGTTCAACAACCTGATCGGGTTCATCCCGCTCCCGACCGGCCATCACACGGTCAACATCCTCGGGCTCGACGTCCCGGCGTTCGGGATCTACGCGGCGACTGCCAACGTGTCGGTGCCGCTCGTGCTGGCGCTGGTCGTGTTCTTCTCGTACACGATCGAGGGCATCCGCGCCAAGGGCCCCCTCGGCTACCTCAAGAGCCTCATCCCGGCCGGGGTCACCGGCGGCATGGCCGTGTTCATCTTCTGCCTCGAAGTGATGTCGAACCTGATGCGGATCCTTTCGCTCTCCGTTCGTCTCTTCGCCAACATGCTCGCCGGCCACATGATCATCCTGTT
This sequence comes from uncultured Solirubrobacteraceae bacterium, assembly GCA_963768375.1. Lineage (GTDB taxonomy): Bacteria > Actinomycetota > Thermoleophilia > Solirubrobacterales > Solirubrobacteraceae > Solirubrobacter. Next base: position 979,563 of record CAVYHO010000008.1, on the reverse strand, counting down.
CATGTCCGGCGGTCTCGCGGTGATCCTGGGTATGGCCGGACTCGGCGTCGCCCTGCTGCCGATCGGCCTGATCCTCTACCTGTTCGAAGTCGGCCTGGTGGCCACCCTGCAGGCGTTCATCTTCGCCACCCTTTCCGCGATCTACCTCGGCGGCGCGGTCGCCGAGCACCACTAGAAGGAGCCCACCCAAGTGAACACCTTCAGCATGATCCTGAGCTTCATCTTTGCCCAGGGAGGGTCAGGAGAAGAGACCGCTGCCGCCGCGGGCAGGGCAATCGCCGTGGGCGTGGGCGGCGGACTCGGCGCCGTGGGCGCCGGCGTGGGCATCGGCATCATCTTCGGCAAGGTCATCGAGTCGGTCACGCGCCAGCCCGAGATGCGCGACGAGATCACGTCGATCCAGTGGCTCGGCTTCGCGCTCACCGAGGCGTGCTTCTTCTACGGCCTGGTTTCCGGCCTGATCGCGCTCTTCCTCACATGACACCACTGCTGGCAGCCGAAGCGAGCGCCGAGGACCCGCCCGGCCTCGTCGATCCCGTCATCGGCCTCATGTTTTGGACGCTGTTGGTCTTCGCGCTCACCTTGTTCGTCCTGTGGAAGGTCGCGTTCCCGCGGATCGCCGAGGCGCTGGACAAGCGCCAGCGGATGATCGAGGACTCGATCGACTCGGCCGAGAAGACTCGCTCCGAGGCGGACGCACTGCTGCGGGAGTACCGCGAGCGGCTGTCCGACGCGCGCGGCCAGGCGGACGAGATCGTCGCCCGCGCGCGCCGCACCGCCGAGGCGCACGAGGCCGAGATCCAGGCCGAAGCGCGCGCCAAGCGCGAGGAGATGATGGAGCAGACGCGCAAGGACATCGAGGCCGAGACGCGCCGGGCGATCCAGCAGATCCGTGCCGAGGTGGCCGACCTGACCGTGCTCGCTACCGAGAAGGTGACGCGCAAGACGCTCGACTCCGCCGATCAGAAGCGGCTCGTCGACGAGGCGCTGGCCGAGCTCGACTTCGCCACGCTCGCCTCCGAGGAGCGCCGCTAGTCATGGAAGAGATCGCCTCCGTCTACGCGCGCTCGCTGTTCGAGGTCGCGCAGGAGCAGGACAAGCTCGACAAAATCCGGGACGAACTCGGCGAGTTCGCCGACGCTCTGGATAAGACGCGCGAGCTGCAGATGTTCTTCTTCTCGCCCTACTTCTCGACGATCGAGAAGAAGGACGGGCTCGACAAGGCGATCTCCGGTGCCGACGACAGCTTCGTCAACTTCCTCAAACTGCTGATCGAGAACCACCGGATGCCGGTGATCTTCCGCGTTCGTCGCGAGTTCGATCGGCTCTGGCGCCAAGAGAACAAGCTGCTCCCGGTGACCGTCACCTCGGCGGTCGAGCTCGACAAGGGCACCGTTAAGCAGATCGGCGACCGGATCGCCGAGCAGACCGGCCGCAAGGTCGACCTGTCATCGACCGTCGAACCCGAGATCCTCGGCGGCCTCGTCGTCCGCGTCGGCAACTCCATCCTCGACGCCTCCATCCGCAACCGCCTCGAACAACTTCGCAAGCAGGTCGCCAGGGCCTAAGGAGCTCTCCACGTGCAAATCAAGCCCGACGAAATCACCTCCATCCTCAAGTCCCGCATCGAGGGTCTCGAAGCCGGCCAGGCGGACCTGACCGAGGTCGGCACCGTCCTGACCATCGGCGACGGCATCGCCCGCATCCACGGCCTCGAGAACTGCATGGCGTTCGAGATGCTCGAGCTGCCGCATGACGTCATCGGCCTCGCGCTGAACCTCGAGTCCGACAACGTCGGCGCCGTGCTCTTCGGCGAGTGGGAGAAGATCGTCGAGGGCGACACGGTCAAGCGCACCAACCGCCTGCTCGAGATCCCGGTCGGCAAGGGTCTGCTGGGGCGCATCGTCTCCCCGCTCGGCCTGCCGCTGGACGGCAAGGGCGAGATCAACACCGAGGAGACCCGCCCCGCCGAGTTCAAGGCGCCGGGCGTCGTCCAGCGCCAGCCGGTGAAGGAGCCGCTCCAGACCGGCATCAAGGCGATCGACGGCATGATCCCGATCGGGCGCGGCCAGCGCGAGCTGATCATCGGCGACCGCCAGACCGGCAAGACCACGATCGCGACCGACACGATCATGAACAACAAGGACTCCGGGGTCATCTCGGTGTACGTCGCGATCGGTCAGCGGATGTCGACGGTCGTCGGCCTGGCGAAGCTGCTCGAGGACGCGAACGCGCTCGAGAACTGCATCATCGTCGCCGCCCCCGCCGACGAGGCCGCGCCGATCAAGTTCATGGCGCCGTACGCAGGGTGCGCGATGGCCGAGCACTTCCTGTACGACGGCAAGCACACGCTGGTGGTCTACGACGACCTCACCAAGCACGCGTACGCATACCGCCAGATGTCGCTGCTGCTGCGCCGCCCGCCGGGCCGCGAGGCATACCCGGGCGACGTCTTCTACCTGCACAGCCGCCTGCTCGAGCGCGCGGTCAAGCTCAACGACGACCTCGGCGGCGGCTCGATGACCGCGCTGCCGGTGATCGAGACGCAGGCCGGCGACGTGTCGGCCTACATCCCGACGAACGTGATCTCGATCACCGACGGCCAGATCTTCCTCGAGCCGAATCTGTTCAACTCCGGCGTGCGGCCGGCCATCAACGTCGGCATCTCGGTGTCGCGCGTGGGCGGCAACGCGCAGATCTCGCCGATGAAGAAGGTCGCCGGCCGCCTGAAGATCGAGCTCTCGCAGTACCGCGACCTCGAGGCGTTCGCGCAGTTCGGCTCCGACCTGGATCCGGATACCCAGCGTACGCTGGCCCGCGGCGAGCGGCTGGTGAAGACGCTCAATCAGGGCGAGCGCGACCCGATCGCGGTCGAGGACCAGGTCGCGGTGATCTATGGCGCCACCAACGGCTTCCTGGACCGGATCAACGCCGACCGCGTCGCGGAGTTCAACGAGGGCCTGACCGAGCGCCTGCACGCCGACGCCGCCGAGACGCTCAAGAAGATCGCCGAGGGCGACTGGTCCGACGAGACGCAGAAGGCGCTGCGCGACTCGATCGAGCAGTTCGCCGAGGACTTCGGCTACGACCTCGACGAGGAGGGCCACCCGCTCTCCGAGGAGGACGCGCTGCGCGCCGAGGAGGGCCGCAAGTCCAAGAACGACGAGGACGAGACCGAGGAGCGCTCCGAAGCAGAAGAGCCGGTCGGGGCGGAGGCCTAGTCACACGCCATGGCGCTCAAGGACGTCAAGAGCCGCATCGCGTCGGTCAAGAACATCCAGAAGATCACGCGCGCGATGGAGATGGTCGCCGCCGCGCGCCTGCGCCGGGCCGAGCAGCGCATCGAGGCGCTGCGGCCCTACGCGGGCGCGATCCGGAGGATGACGCGCCAGGCCGCCGAGGCCGCGGGCAACGTCCCGAACCTGCCGATCCTCAACGAGCACGAGTCCGAGGAGACCGTCGCGATCCTGCTCGTCACGGGCGACCGCGGCCTCGCGGGCGCGTTCAACTCGCAGATCGTGCGCGCGGGTATCCGCGCCGGCGTCGAATACGAGGGCAACGGCAAGTCGACGACCTGGTACGCCTCCGGGCGCCGCGGCGTGTCCTCGCTGGCGTTCCGCGGCCGCGAGGCCAAGGGTGCGTACACCGGCTTCACCGACCGCCCGTCGTACGCGAACGCACGCGACATCGCGTCCGACCTGATGGCGGCGTACATCGACGGCGAGGTCGACCGCGTCGAGATCGTCTACAACCGCTACGTGTCGCCGCTGACCCAGGAGGTCACGCGCGAGACGCTGCTGCCGATGCAGCAGGCGACGATCCTCGAGGGCGGCGAAGGCCTCGGTGGCCGCGCCGGCGAGGAGAAGGAGTCCGACTCCGGCGACGACGGCAAGCGGGCGCTGGTCGAGTACGAGCCCGACCCCGAGGAGATCCTCGAGCGCCTGATTCCGGCCTACGTCGAGATCTCGATCTACCGCGCGCTGCTGGAGTCCACCGCGTCCGAGCACGGCGCGCGGATGACCGCGATGCGCAACGCCTCGGAGAACGCCGGGGACATCATCAAGGACCTCACCCTGGAGTTCAATCGCGAGCGCCAGGCCGCCATCACCCAAGAGATCATGGAAGTCGTCGCGGGCGCGGAGTCGCTCGTCTAAGGAGCTCTATCTATGGCTGCGACCGCTGATACGGAGAAGAAGAACGTCGGCCGGATCGAGGAGATCCAGGGCGTCGTGATCGAGGCCGTCTTCCCCGACGAGCTGCCCGAGATCTACTCGGCGATCACGATCGACCGCGGCGAGGGCCACGTGCTCGTCTGCGAAGTGCAGCAGCACCTCGGTGACGATCGCGTCCGCGCGGTCGCCATGGACTCCACCGACGGCCTCGCGCGCGGCGTCGACGTCGTCGACACCGGCGGCCCGATCACGGTCCCGGTCGGCGAGGTCACGCTCGGCCGCATCTTCAACCTGCTCGGCGAGACGATCGACGAGGGCGACGAGATCGAGGTCGAGGAGCGCTGGCCGATCCATCGCACGGCCCCGACCGTCGAGGACCTGACCCCGACGACGGAGATGTTCGAGACCGGCATCAAGGTCGTGGACCTGCTGGCGCCCTACGCCCAGGGCGGCAAGGTCGGCCTGTTCGGCGGCGCCGGCGTCGGCAAGACCGTGCTGATCCAGGAGCTGATCAACAACCTGGCCCAGGAGCACGGCGGCCTATCGGCGTTCTGCGGCGTGGGCGAGCGCTCGCGCGAGGGCAACGACCTCTGGCTCGAGATGAAGGAATCGGGCGTGATCGACAAGACCATGCTCGTGTTCGGCCAGATGAACGAGCCGCCCGGGGCCCGCATGCGCGTCGCGCTGACCGGCCTCACGATGGCCGAGTACTTCCGTGACGAGCGCGGCCAGGACGTGCTGCTGTTCATCGACAACATCTTCCGGTTCGTGCAGGCCGGCTCCGAGGTGTCCGCGCTACTCGGCCGGATGCCGTCGCAGGTGGGCTACCAGCCGACGCTGGAGTCCGAGATGGGCCAGCTGCAGGAGCGCATCACCTCGACCCGCAAGGGCTCGGTGACCTCGGTGCAGGCGATCTACGTGCCCGCCGACGACCTCACCGACCCCGCGCCGGCCTCGGTGTTCGCGCATCTCAACGCCACCACGGTGCTCTCGCGCGGCATCGCCGAGAAGGGCATCTATCCGGCGGTCGACCCGCTCGACTCCACCTCGACGATCCTCAAGCCCGAGATCGTCGGCGAGGAGCACTACAACGTCGCCAACGAGGTCAAGAACGTCCTACAGCGCTACCGCGAGCTGCAGGACATCATCGCGATCCTCGGCATCGACGAGCTCTCCGACGAGGACCGCGTGCTCGTGCAGCGCGCGCGCAAGATCGAGCGCTTCCTGTCGCAGCCGTTCCACGTCGCCGAGCAGTTCACCGGCACGGCGGGCGCGTACGTCTCGATCGGCGACACGGTGCGCTCGTTCCGCGAGATCCTCGACGGGCAGCACGACGACCTGCCCGAGTCCGCGTTCCTGCTCAAGGGCAAGATCGAGGACGTCGTCGAGGCGGCGAAGAAGTAGTGGCTCGTACGCCCTTCACGGTCGAGGTCCTCACGCCCGAGGGCGAGGTCTTCAACGACGAGGTGGAGATGGTCTCCACACGGACCAGCGTGGGGTCGATCGGCATCCTGGCCAACCACCAGCCGCTGCTGGCGATGCTCGACCCGACCGAGCTACGGCTCTACAAGTCCGAGTCCGAGGTGATCCGGTACGCGCAGGGCGAGGGCTTCCTGCAGATGACCGGCGAGCGCGCGCTCGTGCTGGTCGACGAGGTCTTTGGCGTTGACGATCTCAACGCATCCGACCTCCGCGACCGGCTCAAGCGCGCGGAGGACGAGTTGGAGGGAGCCGAGGAAGGCAGCGAAGACCGGCGCGTCGCCGAGCGCGACAAGCGCCGCTACGAGGCCTTCCTCAAGCTCGCTGAGGGCTCTTCTTAGGGAGCCGTGGTGCTCAGCGTGAAGGTGAGCGTCTTGGCGTAGGGACCGGTGCGGAGCGCGTCGGTCGCGACGATGTTCTGCTTGAACATCAGCGTGATGATCTCCACGCCCGCGGTGGCGTCGCCCCAGTTCAGGATCGTCGTCGGAGCGGCGCTGCCGCCGACCGGCGCAGTGCTGGTGACCGGCGGAGTGGCGGTCGCGCCGACCTCGAGTGCTGCCGGGAGGAAGTAGGTCCCGTTGACGAGATGGCCCGTGTGATCGCTGCTCGCGTCCGCCACGGACAGCGCGGCGTTACCGGCTGTCGAGAGGACCTGCGCGGTCGTCGTCGCCGTGTAGCTCTGGTTCACGCCCGGGACGAACGGTGAGAACGACGGTGCCGCGCCGAGCGTGAGCTGCAGCGTGGCCGGCGTGTCGCCGCCGACGGGACCGCCGGTGGAAACCACGACGTTGTAGTTCACGACCGCCGAGCTCGCGTTTCCGAGGCCGTCGGTCGCGTTGACCCGGAACTCCTTCGGGCCGGCGGTCGTGGTGTCCAGCGGCGCGTTGTTCGCGACCGGGCCCACGCAGGTGACAGGGAGCTCCGTGTCGGTGCACGTGTAGCTGGCGTTGACGATCTGACCCACGGTGAACTGGGCGTTATCGCTGGGCGACGCGATGTTGATCGTGGGGCCGGAGTTCTGGGCCATGGCAGCCGACGGCAACGCCGCGAACCCCAGCACTACAGCAAGCACACCCATCCATGGCCTGGTCATGAACACCCTCTGCAAAATCGAAGAAACTCCCCGGACCCGAACCCAACTCTCTTGGACCTCGTATCCGCTGTCAACCTCCGTTCGTCGAAACCGGACGGAAGTGCTACCGGCGCCGGACGGAAGTCCGGCGCCGGTAGTGGCATTTCCTACGGCTGAGTCGTGCTCAGCGTGAACGTCAGGGCCTTGCTGTACGTGCCCGTGCGGAGCGCGTCATTGGCGTTGACCCGCTGCTGGAACTCCAGCGTGACCTGATCGTTGGAGATCGGGGCGCTGTAGGACAGCAGGTTCAGCGGCGAGGCCGACGAACCGACGTTGTTGTACGCCGGTGACGTGGTCCCCGCGTTACGGGCGCGCGCCTGCAGCGGCTGCGGCAGGAAGAACGCCCCGTTGACCAGGTGGCCCGTGTTCTGCGAGCTCGGGTCGGACACGCTCAGGAGCGCGTCGCCCGCGGACGAGACGACGTTGGCCAGCGTCGACGCCGTGTACGTGGCGCCGACACCCGGGACCAGGCTCGGGAACGTGGGCGCCGCGCCGAGCGACAGTGCCAGCGTGGCCGGCACGGAGCCGTTGACGTTGCCGTTGACGTTCTCGGCCCGCAGCACCGTGTACGACCGCGTGACGGTGGTCACGTTGCCGGCCGCGTCCTTGGCGGTCACCGTGAACGTACCCGGACCCGGCGTGTTCATCGGCATCAGCTGCCCGCTGGCCACCGGTGCCGAGCACTCGACCAGGCCGGACCCACCGGCCGGGTCAGCGCACGAATAGGTCGCCGTGACGGGCTGATTCTGCGTATAGACCGCACCCTCGGTCGGCGACGTGAGCGTCACCGTCGGCGCGTCGGTCTCGATCATGATCGACTTGGACTTCACGGCGGACGTATTGCCCTTGAAGTCCTTGGCGATCCACTTGATCGTGGCGTCATCGGTGATCGAGATCGGCAACGGCAGCGCGCGAGCGCGCGGCGGCACCCACTCGGGCGAGGCGAGCGTCGGCTCGGAGCCGTCGGTCGTGTAGTGGATCGACGCCGCCTCGTCGCTCGTGAAGCGCACGTTCTGCGTCACGTTGGCGAAGTCGCGGCCGGTCGCGCTGACGTTCGGCGCGGCCGTGTCAGTGGAGTACTCCAGCGCTTCCTTGAGGAGACCGACGTTGCCGGAGGCGAACTCCATGGCCTCGTGGAAGCCCTCGTTGTCGAGGCAGTCGTTCGTCGAGTCGCCGAACGGCGGCTGCTGACCCGCGCCGCAGGTCGCCGGGCCGCTGCCGGTGTCGTTGTAGTGCGTGGCACCGATCTCGAAGTCGAAGCCGATGATCCCGTTCGAGTACCACGCCTCGTCCGCGCTGTTGCCGGCGGCGGAGTAGAGGACGTCGATGACCGGGCCGGTCTGCTGCGGGAAGATCCCCGTGCCGCGATGGCCCTTGATGTAGTCGAGGACCGTCTTGCCGGTCTGGTCGAAGAAGTTCAGCGTGCCGTACGGCGGGTAGGGCAGCGGCACGCGCGCGGGCGTGTAGGCGCCCGGAACCCACATGAAGTAGCCACCGGACGAGTGGATGTTGTTGGCGAACTTGATGTTGCGGAACGTCGTCTGCACCCAGGTCTCGTTGCGGACCTCGGGCTCCGAGTGCTCGAAGATGCCGGCGAAGTTGCCGTTCGTGCAGTCGGTGGACGAGGCGCCCTGGAATCCGTCGAAGACCGAACCGTTCTGGAAGTTGCGGTTCATGTCGACGCCCCAGCTGTTGCGGGAGGCCGGGTCGGTCTCCTTGCTCGGGAACTTGACGGTGTCCTCGCAGTGATTGGACATGTTCGTACGGCGGTTGGAGTCATACAGCGAGTGCGTCGCCCCGTCGCCGTTGATCTGCGGGATGATGAAGATGTCGAGGTTGTCGACGAGCTGCGTCGTCTCGGGATCGGTCCCGTAGTTGCGCACGAGCCGCTCCATCGTCTCGAGGCAGACGCCCGAGGTCGCGATCTCGTTGCCGTGCTCCTGGCAGTAGAGGAACACGCCGACCTTGGAGCCGTCGCGCTGCTTGCCGACGCGGAGCATGTACTGGTCCTGCGGGCCGCGCGGGAACGTCGCGGGGGCACGCAGGAGGTCGCTCAGCGGCGAGCTCGCGCCCGGCTGGACCACGCCGGCACCGGTGTTGGTCCGGAACGGCGTCGCGGAGACCAGGCTCGAGACCTGCGGATGGGCGTTGATGGCGTCCGCGACCTGAGCCGCCGTGCTGGTGATGGCGCCGTTGGCGTCGGTCGCCGGATTGATGTTGATCTTGAAGCCGTTGAGGGCGACGCTCAGCGCCTGGTTGGCCGCGCCGGTAGCCGGAGCGTTGATCTGGGCCGCGAGGCTGTTGCTGCCCTGGTGGCCGTAGTTCTTCGAGGTCAGGACGACCGTGCTGGGCTGCTGGGCCGTGGTCGGCGTCGCGCCCGCCACGGGCAGGTTGTTCGCGTCGAAGCGAACGTACCCGACCGTCGCGGTCGGCCCGGTGCCCGTCGCGTTCGTGTAGCCGAGCATCGTCTGCGCCCGGCGCTGGTAGCCGCGCGTCTGCTCCGGCAGCTTGACCGCCTCGGAGATGTTCGGGAACTCCGTGGCGAGGTCGCGCACCTTCTTGTACGCCTCTTGCGAGTCGTTGTAATGCGTGACGAAGCCGGTCAGCGGGGCGGTCGGCTTGGGCGCGGTCCCGGCGATCCACTCGCGGACGTTGATGGTGTCGACGGTGCCGTTCGACGACGCGACCTTCACGGTGGTGGGCACGACGGCGCCGTCGCCCTTGTTGCCGATCCGGAAGACCGTGTAGTGGTACTGGTAGTAGTCCGGGCTGACGTCGGGGTCGACGTAGACGCCGATGTTGCCGCCGTTGAGGCGGTTGCCGGCGGCGTCGAACCACTCGGCCGTGACGGTCGGGCCGACGTACGTGCCGCCGCCGTTACCGGTGAAGTGGGCGCCCTCGGCGTTGGCCTCGATCGAGAGGAAGCGACCGACGTTGTTCTCCCACATGTCCGCGCGCTGCGCGTGAATGTCGCCGGTGGCGCTCTTGCCGTGAGCCTTGACGCCCTTCCCCCGAAGTGCGTCGTTGGCGGCCTTGAGCCTCTTCAGCGTCGCGTTGCGGTCAGCACGAATCCGGTCGATCTCGAACTTGTCGGAGATGACCCCGACGACCTCGTACCCGTTCACTCGCGCGAGCTGGACCTGCGCGTCGGTGGCCCACGCGCTGATCACGGCGGTGCCATCGGGGTTGCGCGTGATGCCGTGGTCCATGTTGAGACCCAAGGTCTCGAAGTCGTGGACCGCCTCTGCGCTGGGCAGCTTGAACTGGAGCTGCGCCGGATCATCCTCACCGGCGAGCGCCACACTCGGCGCCGCCAAAATCGCTGTCGCAACCGCGACTGCGCCTACCCATGGCTTCACGAGCCATCCCTCCTCGTTTGGACCAAAACCCTCCGGACCGCCGATTCTCATCTAAATGTGAGCTTTGAAGCAAGCGTCTGGACGTTGGTTCGACTCAACACGGGCCACCGCTACCCTGCGCCGGATGGACGAACGGGTCCTCGCGGAACGCCTGATCACGTACGACACCTCCAATGTCGAGGGGCTTCGCGCGTGCGCGGGGTTCATCAAGGGGTGGCTGGAGGCGCGCGACATACCGGTCAAAGACCACCAATTCGGGGAGGTCTTCGCCCTGACCGCAGAGGTTGGTCCGGCCGAGGGGCCGACACTCGTCTTTCATGGGCATTACGACGTGGTGCCGGCGCGGCCCGAGCAGTTCACCCCGCGGATCCAGGGCGACCGCCTCGAGGGGCGCGGTTCATATGACATGAAGGGCGGCCTGGCCGCGATCATGTGCGCGCTCCAGGACCTCAAGGACCAGGACGCCGTGCGGATTCGCTTCGTGTGCGTGCCCGACGAGGAGTCCGAGGAGATCGACCAGCGGACGTCCGACTTGCTGGTCAAGGCCGGCTACGTGGGCGACTTCGCGATCACCGGCGAGCCCACGGATCTCCACGTCGGCGTTCAGGCCAAGGGCGTGCTCGCGCTCCGGATCCTGGTCTTCGGGACGTCCGCCCACGGCTCTACGCCGTGGCTCGGCGACAACGCGGTCTTGAAGGCGATCGACGTCTTCCGCCGAATCGAATCGATGCCCTTCACGTTGGAGTCCTCGGAGCTGTTCGACCGCCCGTCGGTGAACCTTGGCCGGATCGTCGGCGGCGACGCGCCGAACAAGGTGCCCGAGGAATGCGCCATGGACGTCGACATCCGCTATCTCCCCGAGCAGGACCCGGGTGAGTTGCTCGCCCTGATCCGCGCGCTGCCCGACGTGCACGTCGCCCGTTCCTTTATTTGGCCGCCCGCGCGCGTTAAGCCAACGAACCCGTACGTGGTGGCGCTCTCGCAGGCCGCGTCCCGGCTTACGGACGGCGAGTCGATGAGCGTCGGCCGCGACGGCGCCTCGGACGCGGTCGCGTTCCTGAAGGCGGGTGTGCCCGCCGTGGAGTTCGGCCCGTCCGGCGGCGGCCACCATGGTCCCGACGAGTGGGTCTCGATCGAGTCGCTGGCCCGCTACCGCCGCGCCCTCACCGACTTCGCGCGCAGCGTCCCCGAGCGCTTCTCGGATACGGGCACGGAGCTGCGGGCGGTCGAGGGCGGCCTCGCGTGAAGGATCCGGATCGGCCGCCGAAGCCAGGCCGTGGCGTCCTGATCCGGGCACTGCTGGCCGGGATCCTGACGATCTCGCTCTCGGCCACGGCCGTCGCGTCGGCGGTTCTACTGGAGGTCCACGATGTCGTCGAGACGTTCACCCAGGAGGGGCGGACGGCGATCGACATCCCCGAGGTCACGCGCGCGGAGGCGGGCGACCCGCGGACGTTCCTGCTGCTCGGCTCCGACGAGCGCTACGACGACAAGAAGCTCGGGGTCAAGCCGCGGTCGGACACGATCCTGCTCGTCCGGGTCGACCCGGACACCAAGCGGATCGCCGTGATGTCGCTTCCGCGTGACCTCAAGGTCAAGGTCCCCGGCGCCGGCACGAACAAGATCAACGCCGCCTACGAGATCGGCGGGCCGCGCAAGACCGTCGCCACGATCCAGCGCCTGTTCGAGGACGCGACGCACGAGAAGTTCCCGGTCAACGGCGTGATCAACGTGAACTTCGGCGGGTTCAGGCGCGCGATCAACTACGTCAACGGCGTGTACGTCGATGTCGACCGGCGCTACTACAACGACAACTCGACCGCGGGCTACGGCGAGAACTACGCGACGATCGACGTGCAGCCGGGCTACCAGCGGCTCAAGGGCCAGGACGCACTCGACTACGTGCGCTACCGGCACGGCGACAACGACTTCTACCGCGCCTCGCGCCAGCAGGACTTCCTGCGCCAGGCCTCGCGCCAGGACACGATCCGCGCGCTGCTGGACGTCAACAAGCGCAAGGACCTGGCGAGGATCTTCGGGCGCTACTTCGAGGTCGACAAGTCCTTCACGAAGGCGTCGAACCTGATCGGGCTGGCGCGGACCGGGCAGTTCATGATCGGCCAGAAGGCGCCGGTCAACGAGGTTCGCTTCCCGGCCTACGAGGCCGAGAACCCGGCGATCGACAGCTACCTGTACGTGAAGGACTCGGCGCTACGCAAGACCTTCCGCGAGTTCATGACCGGGAAGGGCTCCTCGAGCCCGCGCACGGCGACCGAGACGACGCCCGTCTCGACCGCGACGCCCGCGGCGGAGCCGGCCCGCAAACGCAACAAGAAGTCGTCGATCAAGGGGCTCGAGCAGGCGCGCGTCGAGGGCGAGAACATGGCGATCCTGGCCGAGACGCAGGGCAAACTCGGCTTCCCGTTCTACTTCCCGGGGCTGCGTAAGACCGGCTCGCGCTACGCCGACTCCGAGCCGCGCATCTACACCATCCCGGACGCGAATGGCAAGAAGCACAAGGCGTATCGGCTGGTGCTCAACGCGGGGTCGTACGGCGAGTACTACGGCGTCCAGGGCCTGGCCTGGCGGCATCCGCCGATCCTCGACAACCCGGACGAGATCCGCAATGAGGACGGCCGCAAGCTGATGCTGTTCTACGACGGCAACCACCTGCGGCTGGTCGCGTGGCGAACCCGCAACGCCGTCTACTGGGTCACCAACACGCTCACGCTGTCGATCCCGAACTCCCGCCTGATCGCGATCGCCGGCTCGCTGCGCCGCCTCAAGTCGTAGCTAAGCTCTTCCACCTTCAATGGGAACGAACCGAGAGCCGATCGGCGTGATCGGCACGGGCTACGTCGGCCTGGTCACTGCGGCCGGGTTCGCGGAGCTCGGTAACGACGTCTACTGCATCGACATCGACGCGGCCAAGATCGACGGCCTGCGCCAGGGACGGATGCCGATCTGGGAGCCGGGCCTTGAGGACCTGGTGGCCCGCCACCGCGACCGGATGCACTTCTCCACGGACATCACGGACGCGCTCGCGCACGCGCGGCTGCTGTTCGTGGCCGTCGGGACGCCGCCCACCTACTCCGGGGACGCCGATCTGTCCGCCGTCCATTCCGTCGTGAACGCGATGCCGCCGTCGGACGAGCACGCGCTGGTCATGAAGTCGACGGTGCCCGTCGGCACCGGCGAGACGATCCAGCGGATCTTCGCCGAGCAGGGCAAGGGCTTCCGTTATGTCTCGTGTCCGGAGTTCCTCAAGGAGGGCTCGGCGATCAAGGACTTCCTGGAGCCCGACCGCGTGGTCGTCGGCGACGAAGGCGACTGGGCCGGCGATGCCGTGGTCGAGCTCTACGCGCCGCTCGACGCCCCGCTCGTCCGGACCGACATCAAGAGTGCCGAGATGGTCAAGCTCGCATCCAACGCGTTCCTGGCCACGAAGATCTCGTTCATCAACGAGATCGCGAACGTGTGCGAGGAGACCGGCGCCGATGTCGTCGAGGTGGCCCGCGGCATGGGGCTCGACAACCGGATCGGGCCGAAGTTCCTGCAAGCGGGCATCGGTTTCGGCGGGTCGTGCTTCCCCAAGGACGTCACGGCGTTGAAGCAGCTCGCCGGCAACTCGGGCTACCACTTCCAGCTGCTGAACTCGGTGATCGAGGTCAACGAGCTACAGAAACGGCGCGTGATCGCCAAGCTCGAGAAGCATCTCGGGCGACTGGTGGACAAGGAGATCGCGCTGCTCGGGCTGGCGTTCAAGCCGAACACCGACGACATGCGCGAGGCGTCGTCGCTCGTGCTCTCTTCGCGGCTGCAGGCCGCGGGCGCGCACGTGCGCGCGTATGACCCTGTGGCCGAGGGTGAGGCCCGCAAGTTGATCCGGGGCGTCGACTTCAAGTCGTCCGCGATGCAGGCCATCGAAGGCGCCGACGCCGTCGTGCTGGTGACCGAGTGGCCGGAGTTCGCCGAGCTGGATCTGTCGGACGTCGCGTCAGCGATGCGCGGGGACGTGCTGGTCGACGGTCGCAACCTGTTCGACCCGGGGCTCGTCCGTGACGCCGGGCTGATCTACGAAGGGATCGGACGCGCCGCCCGTGGCGCCCGTGAGGAGGCGCGTGCAGGCGCTGATTCTGGCGGGCGGTGAGGGCACGCGGCTGCGGCCGCTGACCTCGACCGTCCCGAAACCGGTCGTCCCACTCGTCGACCGGCCGTTCATCGCGTTCATGATCGACTGGCTGCGCGCCCACGGCGTCGACGACATCGTCATGTCGTGCGGCCATCTCGCGGCGGGCGTGCGCAACGTGCTCGGCGACGGCGAGGCGTTGGGCGTCCGGTTGCGCTACATGGAGGAGCCGCGGCCGCTCGGTACCGGGGGCGCGCTCAAGTACGCCGAGGACCTGCTCGACGACCGCTTCCTGATGCTCAACGGCGACGTGCTGACCGACATCGACGTCAGCGCGCAGATCGCCGCGCACGAGCGCACGGGTGCGCGCGCGACGCTCGCGCTGTATCCGGTCGATGATCCGAGCGCTTACGGACTCGTGCGGCTGGACGACGACGGCGCCGTGCGCGAGTTCGTCGAGAAGCCGGCTCCCGACCAGATCGACACCAACAACATCTCGGCCGGGGTGTACGTCCTCGAGCGGTCGGTGCTCGAACTGCTGGAGCCGGGCGCGTCGGCGTCGATCGAACGCGACGTGTTCCCGCGGCTGGTCGCTAACGGGCTCTACGGCCACGTCGCTCAGGGTTATTGGAAGGACATCGGGACGCCTGAGCGCTATCTGGAAGCGACGTTCGACATCCTCGAGGGGTCGGTCGGTACCGAGGTCGCCGAGCGGATGGGGACGGGTTACCTGTGCGTCGAGCGCGGCGTCGAGGCCGCAGGCCGGATCGTGCCGGCGGCGCTCGTCGAGGCCGGCTGCCAGATCGCCGAGGGCGCTCGCGTGGGCGGGCGGGCCGTGCTCGAGCACGGCGTCGTGGTCGGCGAGGGCACCACGATCGAGGGCGCGGTGGTCATGCGCGGCACCGAGATCGGCGCGCACTGCACCCTGCGCGGCTGCATCATCGCCGGCGGCGTGCGGATCGGCGACGACTGCGTGATCGACGGGATGAGCGTGCTCGGCGAGGGCGTGACGATCGGCTCCGGCAACACCGTGTCCAACGGTGCGCGGCTGTTCCCAGGCGTCAGCCTGCCGGACGGTGCCCTGCAGTTCTGATGGATCTCACGCTCGACAGCACGGGTCAGCTCGGTGAGGCGCTGGCGCTCTCCGAGCACCTGGGCGACGCGCTGTGGCGGGTGGACTCGTCCGGCGCCAAGCCGGTGGATGCGCCCGGCGGGCTGATCGTGGCCGGGATGGGCGGCTCGGCGGCAGGCGGACGGCTCGCGGTTGCCGCGCTCGGCCCGCGGCTCAAGCGACCCCTGATCGTGGCCGACTCGTATTCGCTGCCCGGCTGGGCAGGCCCGGAGACACTGGTGCTGTGCTCGAGCTACTCGGGCGCGACCGAGGAGACGCTCGCTGCCTACGACGACGCTGCCGAGCGCGGCGCGCCGCGGCTCGTGGCGTCGACCGGCGGCCCGCTGGTGGAGCGCGCGCGGCGCGACGGCGTCCCGGTGATCCCGATCCCGGGCGGTTTCCAGCCGCGGGCGGCGATCGGGTACACGCTGGTCGCGGCGCTCGAGGCGGCGGCGCTCGCCGGCGCGGCGCCTTCGGTGCGCGACGAAATCGAGGCTGCCGCAGTGCTCGCGGAGACGCTCGCCGCCGAGTGGGGCCCGGAGGGTGGCGGAGAGGCGAAGGACATCGCCCGCGCGCTGCACGGCACGGTGCCGGTAATCGCCGGTGCGGAGCTCGCGGCCGCCGCCGCGTACCGCTGGAAGTGCGAGTTCAACGAGAACGCCGAGGTGCCCGCCTTCTGCTCCGTGCTGCCGGAGGCCGACCACAACGAGGTCGTCGGCTGGGCCGCGGCGCGTGACCTGGCCCGGTTCTCGTACGTGTCGCTGGAGGACACCGAGACGCACCCGCGCAACGCGCTGCGAGCGGAGCTGACGGCCGGGTTCGCGGAGGTGGGCGCCGACCCCGTGCTGCGGCTCCGAGTCACGCGGGGAGTCGCGGGTCGAGCGGCTGGTCTCGCTCGTGCTGCTCGGCGACCTCGTGTCGATCTATGTCGCCCTCCTGCGCGGCGCCGATCCCGTCGCCATCCCGGCACTCGACTCGCTCAAGGCTGCGCTCGCGGCGCGTTAGTGTGGAGGCCATGTCCTCCACCGTTGCCGCGACCACCGTCGCCTCGATCGTCGGCGGCGAGGTTCGCCGCGACGCTCCCGGCGGCCGCCTGACCTCTACGAACCCGGCTCGCACCGACGACGTCATCGCCGAGGTGCTGCTCGGCGACGCCTCCACGTTCGTCGACGCCGCGCGCGCCGCACGCGCCGCCCAGAAGGAATGGGCGTCGGTGCCGGCTCCGGCGCGCGGTCGCGTGATCGCGCAGGTCGGCCGGCTGATCGAGGCCAACCAGGAGGCACTTGCTTCTTTGGTCACGCGGGAAATCGGCAAGCCGTATCCGGAGGCGCTCGGCGAGGTGCAGGAGATCGTCGACACATGCGACTTCTTCCTCGGCGAGGGCCGGCGGCTGTACGGGCAGACCGTGCCGTCGGAGATGCCGGACAAGCAGCTGTTCACGTTCCGGGTGCCGGTCGGTGTGGCCGCGATCATCACCGCGGGCAACTTCCCGGTCGCGGTGCCGGCGTGGTACCTGGTGCCGGCGATCCTGTGCGGCAATTCCGTCGTCTGGAAGCCGGCCGAGTACTCGGCCGCGCTCGGCGACGCGATGGTTCGGCTGTTCCACGCGGGTGGTGTTCCCGCGGGCGTGCTGAACCTCGTCCAGGCCTCGGGCCCGGACACGTTCGAGGGTCTGGAGGCCGCGCTCGAGGAGGGCCTCGTCGACAAGGTCGGCTTCACGGGGTCGAGCGCGATCGGCTCGAAGATCGGCGAGCTCTGTGGTCGCCACGTGCAGTCACCGTGCCTGGAGCTCGGCGGCAAGAACCCGATGGTCGTGATGGACGACGCCGACGTCGACCTGGCGGTCGAGGGCGCGCTGTTCGGCGGCTTCGGCACCGCAGGGCAGCGGTGCACGTCGCTCGGCACGGCGATCGTGCACGAGTCCGTGTTCGACGAGTTCGTCTCGAAGCTCTCGGACCGGCTGGAGTCGGCCCCGATCGGCGACCCGAACGCCGACGTCCTGTACGGGCCGATGATCCACGAGCGGTTCGCCGAGCGCTTCGAGGATTGGCTCGGGCTGATCCGCGACCACCACGAGGTGTCCGGCTCCTCGGCCCGCGGCCGGATCACGGCCTCGAACCCGCGCGACGGCTTCGTCGGCGACCCCGACGCGGGGATCTTCTACCACCCGACGCTGGTCGTCGGCGTGACGGCCGACGACGACATCTACTCGACCGAGACGTTCGGGCCGATCGTCGGCGTCGCCCGCTTCTCGACGTTCGACGAGGCGATGGAGCTGGCCAACGGCCACGGCTACGGCCTGTCCTCCTCGATCTACACGACGTCGGGGACGAACGCCTTCCGGTTCCGCGAGCGGATCACGGCGGGGATGGTGTCGGTCAACAACTCGACCTCGGGCGCCGAGGCGCACCTGCCGTTCGGCGGCAACGGCAAGTCGGGCAACGGCTCGCGCCAGTCGGGGATCTGGGTGCTCGACCAGTTCACCCGCTGGCAGTCGATGAACTGGGACTACGCGGGCAAGCTCCAGAAGGCCCAGATGGACCTCGTGGAGCTGCCGGGCGACCCGGAGTTCCGCCTGTCCTGATGCTGCTGGCCGAGGAGCTGCTGCTGCTCCTGCTCGACGACGAGAAGGGCACGGTGTCGGCGACCGCCGCCGACGCAGGCCTGGGCGGCGCGCTGCTGCTCGAGCTCGCGGGTTCCGGGCACCTGGACGACCGGGTCGCGCGGGTTGGTTCGGAGCCGTCCGATCCGGCGCTGGCCGCGGCCTGGCGCGCGGTCGACGAGCCGAAGCCGGCCAAGCACTGGGTCTCCAAGCTCCCGGGGCGGTTGAAGCCGATCAAGGGCACGGTCGCCGAGGCGCTGGTGGCACGCGGCGTGCTCGACGAGCAGCGCCACAAGACGCTCGGCCTGTTGAGCTCGACACGCTACCCGGAGCTCGATTCGGGTCCCGAGACCGAGTTGCGGGCGCGGCTGCGGAGCGTGCTGGTGGACGGCGTTGAGCCGGACGCGCGGACGACGGCGCTGCTCGGCCTGCTCGTGTCGCTGGATCTAGTGAAGCGAGTGGTGGAGCGCGACGAGCGCAAGGCCGCGGTCTCGCGCGCGAAGGCGTTGGCGGAGTTTGGGCCGGTGGGCGACGCGATTCACGCTGCCGTCCAGGCGGAGATCATGACGGCGGTGATGGCGGGAGTTGCCGCCGCCACGGCGGGGGCGGTCGCGGTCAGCGGCAGTTAGCTGCGCGGCCGCCTTAACGGCTGCATCGAGGGGAGTGAGGGAGCCGCCCGCGCGGCGCGGAAGTGGCGCGTTGGCGCTCGGATGCCCCGCGAGAGTCGAGTTACTCGTCCCAGAGACGTATAAGTCGACTGTCGCGTGCGCGCGTGGCGCGTTGGCGCTACTCGCGACGGGCGCGGGTCACCCCACCTCCCTCACTGGCGCAGTTCGCTTGCGGTACCAGTTCGGCGACGTGTTGGGCGGCGGCACGAGCGGAACCGGCGTCCGCGCGACGAGCACCGATGGCTCATCCGAAGCGATGTGCGCCGCCAAAGCCTCGCCGAACGCGTCGTCGAGCCCGTCGACGGACTGAGCACGCACGCCGAACGACTCGGCCATCGCTACGAAGTCCGGCGTGTGCAGATCGACCCCGTACGTCTCCGTGCCAGACCGCTCCTGGTCGTAGCGCAACATCCCGTAGCCGCCGTCGTCGACGATCACGGCGGTCAGCGGGACCTTCTCCTGCGCCATCGTCGCCAGTTCGCCGCAGGCGAACAGGAAGCCGCCGTCGCCCGAGATCGACACCGTCGGGCCGGTCCCCGACAGCGCTGCGCCCAACGCGGCGGGAAACGCGTAGCCCAACGTGCCCCACCCCAGCGGCACCTGCAGCCGCCGCGGCGCGGCGGGCGTGTAGAAGCCGGCCAGCCAGTAGCCCGGGATGCACATGTCGACCACGACATTGCCGTCGCGCGGGACGGCGAAGCGGATCGCGTCGAGGAAGCGCAGCGCGGTCGCGTCCAGCCCGCCGCAGGCCTCCGCACGGATCTCCGCGGCATCGAATGTCGCCTCGCGTGTGCCCACGGCGTCGGCGAGCGCGCTGACGACCGCGCCGGCGTCGCCCTCGACCCACACGTCGACGCGGTAGTTCGTCGGTGCCTCGAGCCCGACAGCGATCAAGGTCTCCGGCTGCGGCTGCATGAAGTTCTGGGTCTGGACCCCGTCGAGGTCGGAGCCGATCGCCAGCACGACGTCGGCCTCGTCCCACAGCCGGCCGGCCGCCTCGACGTGCGGCGGCAACCCGACCAGACACGGATGGCCGGGCGGGAGCACGCCCGCGGCGCCGTAGGTGGTCAAGACCGGAGCACCGAGTCGCGAAGCGAGTCGCTCCACCTCCTCCGCCGCGTCGCGCGCGCCACCGCCGATCCACAACAGCGGCCGAGCCGCCGCGTCGAGCTTCTCCACCGCCGCCGATACACCCTCACTCGATGCCCGCCGTTCGCTGGTCACGGGAGCGGCCGGTGGACACTCGGCCGCCAGCAGATCCGTCGCGACCTCCAGGTACGCCGGACGTGTCGGCGCAGAACGAGCGGAAGCGACCGCGGCCGCGGCGGCCGAAGCGACGGCAGCGCCATCCAAAGCCACGTGCAGAGACTTCGTCACCGACGCGAACATCGCCGCCTGCCCATCGGTCTCGTGCAGCACCCCGCGGTACTCGCCCGGCCGGCGCAACGTCGATGGAATGTCCGTCGCGATCACCAGCACCGGCGACCGTGACGCCCACGCCTCGCCCACCGCCCCGAGCGTGTTCGCGGCGCCCGGCCCGGTGGTCGTCAGCGCGACGCCCACCCGGCCCGTCGCGCGCGCGTACCCGTCGGCGGCGTACGCCGCCGCCTGCTCGTGCCGGACGCCGACCAGCCGTATCGGCGACTCCCGCAGCGCTTCCCACAGCGCGAGGTTGTGCACCCCCGGCAGACCGAAGCAGATCTCCACGCCTGCCCGCCGCAATTCCTCAACGATGAGCTCCGAACCTGTCGCCATGGCTCCCACGCTACAGGCGCGGCGCGATCGGTCGATTCAGGGAGGGATGGTCCGCCGCTGTGCCTTCGCTGCCCTGTTCCTCGTGCTCGCCGCGCACGTGATGTTCACGGTTGGACTGATCTCGGTGCCGACGGGCCTGACTGACGTCCTGTACCTGGCCGTCGAGGCCGGTGCCGTGCTGTTGACCGCCGCGCGGGCGATCGCGGTCAAGCGCAACCGCCTGGCGTGGGCGCTGATCGCGCTCGGCCTGGCGTTCTGGACCATCGGCGACCTGTGTTGGACGCTGTGGTTCAACGCGATGGAGGTGGCGCCGTATCCGAACCTCTCCGACGCCTTCTACCTCGGCATGTACGTCCTGCTCTACGCGGCACTCGCGCTGCTCTTGCGCGATCGGATCCGGCCGTTCCCCGCGTGGCTGACCATCGACGGTGTGCTCGCCGGCCTGACGCTGGCCGCGGTCGCCGCGGGCACCGTCTTCGGTCCCGTCCGCGAGGCGACCGAGGGCAGCGCCGCCGTCGTCGCGACCACGCTCGCGTACCTGGTGTGCGATCTGCTGCTGATCATCATGGTGCTCGTGTCGTTCGCCGCGACCGCCTGGCGCCCGGGGCGGTCCTGGTGGCTGCTCGGCGGCGGCCTCGCGGTGTGCGCGCTCGCCGACACGTTCTTCATCTTCCAGGAATCGACCGGGGCCTACGAGGCCGGCGGCTGGATCGACAACCTGTGGCCGGCCGCCGTGGCCGCGATCGCGCTCGCCGCCTGGCAGCGCACGGCCCGCCCGACCCGCCCCCACGTCGGATGGTCGATGGGCCTGCTGCCGATGTTCGCCGGCGCGACCGCGATCGTCACGCTTGTCCACGCCGCGCTCACGCATGGCAGCGTCCTCACCGTGGTGCTGGCCGCGGCGGCGCTGTTCACGGGCATCGCCCGGGCCGGGCTGATGCTGCGCGAGAACTTCACCCTGCTGCGCAGTGCGCGCCACGAGGCGCTGACGGACAAGCTGACCGAACTGCCTAACCGGCGCGCCCTCGTGCACGACCTCGAGGCCGCCTGCGCCTCGTATCACCCGTACTCGCTCGTCTTCTTCGACCTGGACGGCTTCAAGGACTACAACGACGCCTTCGGCCACCCGGCCGGCGACGCGTTGCTCGGCAGGCTCGCGCCCGAGCTGGCGAAGGTCGGCGGGACCGCGTACCGCCTCGGCGGCGACGAGTTCTGTCTGCTGGTCGAGGGGGCGCTCGACGACGGCGATGAGCTCGTGCAGCGCGCTGTCGACGCGCTCAGCTCGCACGGTGACGGCTTCGCCATCACGGCTTCGCACGGCCTGGTCGTCCTCCCCGAGGACGCCGAGGACGCGACCGAGGCGCTCCGCCTCGCCGACGAGCGCATGTACGCCCGCAAGCGCCGCCGCCGCGGCACCAGCCGCTCCCAGGCGCGCGACCTGCTCGTCAGCGTGATGGCCGAGCGCGAGCCCGACCTCGACGTTCACAACAATGGCGTCGCCACGCTGGCCGCTGTCGTCGGCCGCGGGATGGAGCTGGACGCCGAGTCGCTCGACGTGCTGATCCGCGCCGCCGAGCTCCACGACGTCGGCAAGGTCGCGGTGCCGGACCTGATCCTCAACAAGCCGGGGCCGCTCGACGACGCGGAGTGGGCGATCATGCGCCAGCACACCGTCGCCGGCGAGCGCATCCTCGGCACCAGCGAGAGCATGCGGCCGGTCGCGCGTGTCGTTCGCGCTTCGCACGAGCGCTGGGACGGCCGCGGCTATCCGGATGGGATCGCCGGTGAGGCGATCCCGCTCGAGGCCCGGATCGTGTGCGCCTGCGACGCGTACGACGCGATGCGCAGCGTGCGTGCCTACAAGGATGCGATGACGCACGAAGCGGCCGTCGCCGAGCTGCGCCGCTGCGCCGGAACGCAGTTCGATCCCCGTGTCGTCGAGGTGCTCGCGAAGGTCGCGACAAACCTTGACACACTTGTGTCAGGGTAGCGCTACACTGGCGTCCAATGGACGCGCTCACCATCCACGAAGCGGCTGAGACAACGGGCTGGAGCCCGCGCATGCTGCGGTATGTGGAGCGCGTCGGGCTCGTCGAGCCGGAGCGCTCCGCGTCCGGCTATCGCCTCTACGGCCCCGCCGAACTCCAGCGGCTGCGCACCCTGCGCGAGCTGCTGGACGAGCACGAGATCGGTCTCTCCGATCTCGCGTTCGCGCTCCGGCTGCGCAACGAGGCAGCGCTCCGCCGGGCGACCGACGCCTGGCTGGACGCCGAGCCGCAACGCCCCGCTGACGTGCCGTCGAGCGACTGGCTGCGCTTCGAACAGGAGAAGCACCAGCGTCTGCTCGCCGCATTGACCCCCACACCGGAGACCGTATGACCGCTCACTTGACCACGCCGTACGAATACAAGGTCGCCGACATCGGCCTGGCCGCTTATGGCCGCAAGGAGATCCAGCTCGCCGAGCACGAGATGCCCGGCCTGATGTCGACCCGCGCGGAGTTCGCCGACACGCAGCCGCTGAAGGGCGCGCGCATCACCGGCTCGCTGCACATGACGATCCAGACCGCCGTGCTGATCGAGACGCTGGTTGCTCTCGGCGCCGAGGTCCGCTGGGCGTCGTGCAACATCTTCTCGACCCAGGATCACGCCGCGGCGGCGATCGCCGAGGCCGGCATCCCGGTCTTCGCGTGGAAGGGCGAGACGCTCGAGGAGTACTGGTGGTGCACCGACCAGGCCCTCACGTGGCCGGACGGCGAAGGCCCGAACATGATCCTCGACGACGGTGGCGACGCCACGCTGCTGATCCACCTCGGCAAGGAGTACGAGGCGGCCGGCGCGGTGCCGGACCCCGCCGGTGCCGACAACGACGAGCACCGGATCGTCCTCGAGACGCTCACGCGCACGCTCGGCGAGGACCCGCAGAAGTGGACCCGCGCCGCTGACTCGATCAAGGGCGTGACCGAGGAGACCACGACCGGCGTCCATCGCCTCTACCAGTTCGCCGCCCAGGGCAAGCTGCTGTTCCCGGCGATCAACGTCAACGACTCGGTCACCAAGTCCAAGTTCGACAACCTCTACGGCTGCCGCCACTCGCTGATCGACGGCATCAACCGCGGCACCGACGTGATGATCGGCGGCAAGGTCTGCGTCGTGCTCGGCTACGGCGACGTCGGCAAGGGTTGCGCCGACTCGCTGCGCGGCCAGGGCGGGCGCGTGATCGTCACTGAGATCGACCCGATCTGCGCGCTGCAGGCCGCGATGGAGGGCTACCAGGTCGCCACGCTCGAGGACGTCGTCGAGACCGCCGACATCTTCATCACCGCGACCGGCAACAAGGACGTCATCAGCGCCGAGCAGATGTCGCGCATGAAGCACCAGGCGATCGTCGGCAACATCGGCCACTTCGACAACGAGATCGACATGGCCGGCCTGGCCAAGATCGACGGCGTCGAGCGGACCGAGATCAAGCCGCAGGTGCATGAGTGGCGCTTCAGCGACGGCACCACGATCATCGTGCTCTCCGAGGGCCGCCTGCTGAACCTCGGCAACGCGACCGGCCACCCGTCGTTCGTGATGTCGAACTCGTTCACGAACCAGACGATCGCCCAGATCGAGCTGTTCACGAAGACCGAGGAATACGACAAGCAGGTCTACGTCCTGCCCAAGCACCTCGACGAGAAGGTTGCGCGGCTGCACCTCGACGCGCTCGGCGCGCGCCTGACCGAGCTGACGCCGGAGCAGGCCTCGTACATCGACGTGCCCGTCGAGGGCCCGTACAAGCCGGACCACTATCGCTACTAGAGGTCATCTGCGGATCGAGTGGGCGGACGGGCAGATGCCCGTCCTCCGCTCGATTCGCGAGCGTTTCGCCCGCGAGCGTCCTTTGGAGGACGTGGTCGTGGGCGCCTGCCTGCACATCACGTCGGAGACCGCGTGCCTGGTGCGTGCGCTGCAGGCGGGTGGGGCGACGGTGGCGCTGTGCGCGTCCAACCCGTTCGCCACGCAGCAGGACGTGGCCGCTGCCTTGCGTGAAGAGGCCGAGGTGCACGCCGGAAGCCCCGACGAGTGGGCCGAGGGCGTCGCTGCGGTGGTCGAGCGAGCGCCGCGGATCACGCTGGACGACGGCGCGGATCTGATGGGCGCGCTGCACGCGGCGCGGCCGGATCTGCTCGACGGGATGCGCGGCGGCACTGAGGAGACGTCGACCGGGCTCGTGCGGCTGCGGGCGCTCGAGGCCGACGGTCGCCTGATGGTCCCCGTGATCGCGGTGAACGAGGCGCGCGCCGAGCGCGCGTTCAACGACCGCTTCGGCACCGGCCAGTCCGTGCTCGACGGGATCGTTCGCGCGACCAATCTGCTGCTCGCGGGCCAGACCGTGGTCGTGCTCGGCTACGGCTGGACGGGCCGCGGAGTTGCGCTTCGGGCGCATGGGCTGGGCGCGTCGGTGATCGTCTGCGAGGTCGATCCGCTCCGCGCGCTGGAGGCGCGAATGGAGGGCTTCTTCGTGATGCCGGCGTTGGCCGCGGCGGAGCGCGGCGACGTCTTCATCACCGTCACCGGCGGCCAGGACGTCTTGCGCGGCGAGCACTTCGCGCGGATGAAGGACGGCGCCGTGCTGGCCAACGCGGGCCACTTCGACGTCGAGATCTCGCTGCCGGACCTGCGCGAAGCGGCGGTGGACGTGCGCGAGGTGCTGCCGCTGGTCGAGCGCTATGACCTCGGCGACCGGGCCCTGAACCTGCTGGCCGGCGGCCGGGTCGTCAACCTGGCGGCGGCCGAGGGTCATCCGGCCGCGGTCATGGACGTGTCGTTTGCCCTGCAGGCGCTCGCCGCCGAGGCGCTCGTGCGCGACGACTGGTCGCCCGGCGTCCACCCCGTGCCGGACGCGATCGAGCGCGAGGTCGCGGCGCTGAAGCTCCACGCGCTCGACGTCGAGATCGACGTGCTGACGCCCGAGCAGACCGCCTACCGGTCGCTCACATCGCCACCGCGCGACCGCTGACGCGGATCTCGGGGCGCTCGTCGATGTCGATCGTGAGCAGGCTCGGCCGGCCCATGTCGACGCCCTGGTGGACCGTCACTGTCACCGGCGGTGTCACGAGTCCCAGTTCCCGCAGGTAGGCCCCGAATGCGGCGGCGGCCGCGCCGGTGGCGGGATCCTCGACGACCCCGCCGACCGGGAACGGGTTGCGGGCGCTGAACATGTGCGCGTCCGTGCGGTGGACGAGGTCGACCGTGGTGAGGTCGTGCTCGAGCATCGTCTGCTTGAGGGCGTCGAAGTCGTAGTCGAGCGCGGCGAGCCGCTCGCGTGTGGCGGCGGCGAGGATCAGGTGACGAGCGCCGGCGAAGCCGACCCGCGGCGGCAGTTCCGGATCGAGTTCGTCGCGCGTCCACCGCAGCGCATTCAGAGCGGCGTCGAGCAGTGCCTTAGGCACCTCTTCGACATGCGGCACGACGCTGGTGAGCGTCGCCGTGACCGGGTTGCCGCTCGTCTCGACCGGGACGGCTCCCGCCATCGTGTGGAAGACCAGCGGGCCGGTGCCGTCGCGGTCGGCGAGGGCGACCCCGGTCGCGATCGTGGCGTGGCCGCAGAACGGCACCTCGGCCTCGGGGCTGAAGTAGCGGACGTCGTAGCCGGAGTCATCGCGCGGCGTGGCGAACGCGGTCTCGGAGTACCCGAGATCGGCGGCGATCTTGAGCATCTCCTCCGCGCTCATGCCGCTCGCGTCGAGCACGACGCCGGCCGGGTTGCCGCCGTCGGGCGTGTCGGTGAACGCCGCGTAGCGCAGGATCATGTGCTCAGACGCTACTCGGGCGCAGCGAGTGAGACCGCCACGCCGGTGCCGACCCGCGCCCGCTCGCCGGGCTGCGGAGCTTGGAGCGCGACGACGCCGTCGCCTGTGGCGGGCCCGAGCTTGAGCTTGGCCTTGCGGAGCGCGGTCTGCGCCTGGTCGAGGTCGAGGTCCGCTAGGTCCGGGACGCGGGTCCGCTCACGACCGATTCCGACCACGAGCACGATCTTCGCGTCGCGCCGCGCGTCGGCGCCTCGCGCCGGCTCCTGTCGCAGAACGGCGCCGATCTCCGATCGCCGCTGGGCCTGGCGAGTCTGCTGCACGGGCACCTGTGTGAAGCCGGCGCGGGAGGTGGCGCGTTGCGCGGCGTTGAACGTCTCGCCGGTCAGCGCGGGCATCGTCGCCGTCTCGGAGCGCGTGAGGACAAAGGCGGCGGCGAGGGCGGCGGTCACCAGCACCAGCGGTGGGAGCCAGAACGGGATCCAGGCCTTCTGGCGGACGGCGACGATCTGGGTCGGCGGGGGCGGGATGCCGGGCGCGTGCGCGGTGACGGCGAGCGTCTGCTCGCGCGGATGGCCGATCCAGTGTGTGCGGCGCGGTTTGGCGGTCAGCTGAGCGTCGGCGGGCGTGTTCGGCTCGAGCCGCAGATGCGTCGGGCTGAAGCTGAGGTCGAACTTTTCCTCGCGATCGCGCGCGCCGAGCTCGATCTCGATCGGGGCGTTGCCGGTTGTGGCCGCGGTCGCCGTGAACCGGACGCGGCGGCGCCCGCCGCGCACCTCGGGCAGCGCCTCGAGCTGGAGCTCGTGGTACGGCAGGATCTCGATCGCGCCTGGAGCGCTGGCCGCCACCGCGCCGGTCGCGCGCGAGACGGCCTCGAGCCGGAAGTCGTGACGGCCGGCACGCGCGCTCGGGTCGCGCGGTGGAGTGATCGTGACCAGGAAGTGGGACTCATGGGCGTCGCCCGAGGCGCCGAGCGGCAGCAGGTCCACCGAGGCCGGGGAGATCTCGACCCAGGCCTGCGGGAGTCCGTCGACGCGGAGCATGTAGGCGTCGGCGCGCTTGGTCTGGTTGCGGACGAAGCCCTGGAGCAGGCCGGAGGTGGCGGCGGCGAGCGCCACGGTCGGCGGGCCGTCGCCGGGCGCCCGGCCGGGGGCGCGAAGGACGAGCAGCACCGGCTCCGTCGGGATGGGCGTCGGTGGCGCGCTGGTGGCGTGGGCGGGGGCCGCGGCGGTCGTCGCGAGGGCAGCGCTCTGGGGGATCGCGAAGACGCCCGTGGGGTCCCAGCGCAGGTACTCCCCGCAGTCACAGAAGTCCTTTCCGTCCGCATTGGTCCTGCCGCACGTCGGGCAATCCATCGCCATCCGGCGGGGAGCGTGGCACCGCGCCGCTCGCTCGTGTGAATGCGCCTGACGGCAAACGTTTCCGTCGCTGATCGACCGGGAGCCGGAATGTCCGTGCGCTGACAATACGCTTGGTAACCGTCGGTCAACAAGCGAGTAAGTCTTATTGAACGATGGTCAATAAGGAGCCGACACCGATGCTCGCCGCATGCCACACCGCTCGGAAGCCGCCCCACGAAGGCGCGCCCCCACGCCAGGACCCGCGCCCGCCCAGAGCCACGCCGCCTGGCGAAACCCCGCTCGGCAGCCGCGCGTCGGCGCGACCCGCCGGCGTGGACGCCCCGCGCGAGAAGGCGTTCCTGCTGGCGCGCCCCGAGCAGCGACTCCTCGAGGCGATTGCGCGGCGGTTGCCGGCTCCTGTCCGGCCTGATCACCTCACCGCGCTCGCGCTCGCGGCGGCGGCCGCGTTCGCCGTCGCGGCCGCGACGGGACACTTCTGGACCGCGGCGGCACTCCTCGTCGTCCACTGGTTCGGCGACTCGCTCGACGGGACGCTCGCGCGCGTGCGCCGGGCCGAGCGGCCGCGCTACGGGTACTACCTCGACCACCTCGCCGACGCCGCCGCGACCGCGCTGGTCGGGCTCGGCCTCGGGCTCTCCGCGCACATGCACCTGGTCGCCGGCCTCGTGCTCGTGATCGCCTACCTCGCCCTGTCGATCAACTCGTACCTCGAGGCACAGGCGCTCGGGCGCTTCACGCTCGGGTACGGCCGGCTCGGGCCGACCGAGGCGCGGATCGGCCTGATCGCGCTGCTCGCGGCGGTCGCGCTCGGCGCCGAGGTCAGCTGGCTCGGCCTCACGCTGATCGATCTCGTCGCGTTGGCCGCGGCCGCGGGCATGATCGTGGCACTCGTCGCCCGGGCTCTCGGGAACCTGCGCGTGCTCGCTGCGCGTGAGCCCTATGGGGCCCGCTGAAGCATTCCGGTACGCCTGCTGCGGCACATCCGCGGCCCCTCGCGCCACCCGCGATGCTCACGTGCCAGAGGCACGCATCGCTATCGCGTGCGGCCCGAGGCCCACGGCTGCACCACATCAGTCGGACCGACCATGCTTCAACGAACCCCTACGCGGCCCCGTAGCGCTCGGCGCGGCGCTCCTCCTCCTCGGACTCCGCGAGCATGCGGATGAAGAGGTAGGCGAGCGCGATGCCCATGATGATGGACTGCTCGAGGGCCATCACGAGGCCGGCGACGTGCTGGTCGTCGAGCGCCGACATCCCCCAGCGCGTCCCCCCGGTCTCGTAGACGGAGTAGAAGACCTCGGGGCTGAACGCGAGCAGGATCCCGAGGAAGCCGACGAGGAGCTTCGTCGAGGCCATGTAGAGCACGGGGCCGATCCCGCCCAGCCGCAGCCGCGACCGGATCGGCGAGAGCAGGTGCCACCAATACAACAGGCCGGCGGCGGCGAAGCTCAGGTGCTCGAACACGTGGACGGAGGAGTGCTGGAGCGCGGCGTCGTAGAGCGTCGGGATGTGCCAGACCCACATCGCCGCGACGTACGCGACGACGCCGAACGCCGGATGCCCGAACGGGCCCGCGTTGCGCTCGATCCGGTGGACGTGGCGCGTGACCGGCCGCAGGATGTGCTTCGTCAGCGCCAGCGTGAGGCAGATCGGCACCAGGTCGGCGAGCAGCAGATGCTGGACCATGTGCATCGTCGCGAGCTGCTCCCCGAGCCGGTCGACGGGCGAGATCAGCGCGACGAATAGCAGCGCGACGCCGGTCAGCCACAGCGCGAGGCGCCCGCCACCGGCCGCCCGCGCGCCGCCCTCCCGGCGCGAGATCCGCCACCGCCACGTGTAAATCCCGGCGTACGCGACCAGCGCGACCAGCACGATCGGAGCGAAGTTCCAACCCGCGTCGACCGGCACCGCGGCCCCGAGCAGATTCGGCACGAACAAGGCGCACAATTGTGACGATCGCGTGCTGATCCGTTACACGAGACCCGCCACGATCCGAGCATGCTCCTCAGTGAGTTGCTCGCGGCGCTCGCGCCGCCCGGGTGCCTCGCGTGCCGCGTGGCGGTCGCCGGTTCCGGCGAGCGCCTGTGCGCGGACTGCACGCGCGCGCTGCCGTGGCTGCGGCATGCGTGCCCGCGCTGCGCGCTGCCCACGCACCGCGCGCGTGGGTGTCCGGCGGCGTTCGCGGCGTTCCCGCGCTCGTGGGCGCCGGTCGCCTACGAGGGCGTTGCCCGCGACCTGGTCGGGGCGCTGAAGTTCCACTCGGCGCTGCCCGCCGCCGACGTCATGGCGGCGCACATGGCCGCGAACCTTCCCGCGTCGCTGCGCGCCACCGACGCCGCGCTCGTGCCCGTCCCGGCGGCCCCGGCGCACCGCCGCGCACGCGGGTTCGACCCCGCGCGCGTGCTCACGCAGGCGCTGGCGCGAAGACTCGAGCGGCCGCTCGCGGACGGCCTGATCCGCGGGGGCCGGGCGCCGCGGCAGGTCGGCGCCCCCCGCAGCGCGCGGCGCGCCGCCGGCCGGATCGAGATCCGCGTCCGCGGCTCCCCGCCGCAGCGGGCGATCATCGTCGACGACGTCCACACGACCGGCGCGACGCTCGACGCCTGTGCCCGCGCGCTCGCGAGCGAAGGGACGACCGTAATCGCGGCGATCAGCTACGCGCGGACGCTGTGAGGAAGCGCAGCGCCGCTAGGCGACGACGCGACCGGCCTCGTCCGCCCACTCGAGGGCGGCGCGGTACGCGCCGGCGAGCGACGGAGAGCTGTCGGTCGAGGGGAGCGTCGGGAACTCGCCGCGCTCGTAGGCCGTGACGGCCGCGAGCAGCTCGCCCTTCGGCCCTTCCTTACGCAGCAGCGCCGTCTGGATCTCGTCCGTGAAGGGCAGCGTGTCGAGCACTTCGCCCATCGGCATGTCGAGCAGCGCGTCGGCGACCGAGAACAGGCCGATCGTGAACAGCGTCTCGCGCTCCTCGGTGCTCGCGGACCCGGCGAGGATCTCGCACATGTGCGCGCGGCGGAGCCCCAGCGCGACGAGCTCGTCCGGCACGTCCGGGATCGAAGAGATGACCATCACCGTCGCCCACCGGCGGACGGTCCGCACGCCGAGCATGTTCAGCGCCTCGCGCACCGAGCTGACGGTCCGCGGCAGCGCGAAGAACGCGCTATTGACGTAGCGCAGCAGCTTCAGCGACAGGCCGACGTCCGAACCGATGATCCGCTCGAGGTCCTCGAAGGACACGTCGCCGGCGGTCAGCTCGGAGAGCCGCCGCAGCGAGCCGATCCCCGACGTGCCGACGCCGCGATGCTTGAACGTCCGCGGCTGGGCGAAGTACTCGCCCTGGAAGTAGGTGAAGCCGAGCTCCTTGCAGCGCTCGAACGCGGCGCCGTCGCCGACCTCGGTCGCGACCAGCAGCGCGCCCTGGAGCTTCGGCTCACGCAGCACGCGCGGCAGATCGTCGGAAGCGACCTTCGACACGTCGACCTTGACGATCGAGCAGAGCGACATCAGCTCCTCGACGTTGGTCGCCATCTCGCCGCTCCACTCGTCCAGCGCGATCGTGTAGCCGGAGCGCGACAGCTTCTGCAGGATCTGCAGGAGGTCCTCACGGGCGTGATACGCCTTGATCTGGAGCACGGCGCGATCGGGGCGCACGGGCGGCGGGCCGATCTCGACCAGGAAATTTCGAGCGATGGTCACCCAGGCGGGGTGCCGGCCGGCGAGCGTCTCGAGCCCGATGTCGCCGAACGCTTCGACGAGCAGCGCGGAGGTGGCCTTCGCGTCCATCGCCGGGTCGCCGAGGTCGATCGAGCCGCCGAACCGCAGCTCGTAGCCAACCACCACATTCCGGGCGTCGGCGATCGGATGGCGTACGACCGCGACTTCCTGGCGTTGCTGACTCACGGTGCCGGGGACGGTAGCGCTCACACTCTCTAGTTCGGCTCCTGGACGCCCGGGCTTGAGGCTACGATTTGTAAAAGCTGACCCCGACAGAGGAGTCCCATGCAGATCGAGGTGAAGGGACGCAACCTTCAGGTCACCGACGAGATGCGGGAGTACGTCGCGCGGCGTTTCGACAAGATCGGCAAGCAGGTCTCCGAGCTGGCCGTTCTGGAACTCGAGGTGGCCGACGAGAACGTCCCGGGGGACCCGGTGGCAGCCGAGGCGGTACTGCACCTGAAGGGGACGCAGCTGCGCGCCAAGGAGGTCTCCAAGGACGCCAAGCACGCGATCAACCTCGTCGGCGACAACATGGAGCGGCAGGTCAAGCGCCACCGCGAGAAGCGTCGCGGCCGCCGCGAATCGCGGGCCGCGGCCGAGGACTCGCGCGCCGCCGCGCCGAGCCTCGAGGAGAGCCCCGGCAGCGCCTGACAACGCCCGTCCGGCCGGGTCCGGGCCGCTAGGCTAGAGAGCTATGTCCATCCTCGAACGCGCCCTGCGAATGGGCGAAGCGAAGCAGTTCCGGGCCTACTCCAAGCGCGTCGAGCGGATCAACGACTGGGAGGCCGAGCTCGAGCTGCTCGAGGATGACGAGCTCAAGGAGCAGTTCGCCGAGCTCAAGAACCGCGTCCAGGAGGAGGGCGAGTCGCTGGACGACGTGCTGGGTGAGGCGTTCGCGCTGACGCGCGAGGTCGGCCGCCGCACGATGGCGATGCGGCACTTCGACGTGCAGCTGATCGGCGGCATGGTGCTGCACGACGGCCAGATCTCCGAGATGCGCACCGGCGAGGGCAAGACCCTCACCGGCACGCTCGCGGTCACGCTCAACGCGCTGGCCGGCAAGGGCGTCCACGTCGTCACGGTCAACGACTACCTGGCCCGCCGCGACGCCGACTGGATGCGCCCGATCTACGAGGGCCTCGGCCTGACCGTCGGCGTGCTCCAGAACAACCAGCCCTACGAGGAGAAGCGCGCCGCCTACGCGGCCGACATCACGTACGGCACGAACTCCGAGTTCGGGTTCGACTACCTGCGCGACAACATGGCCACGACGCTGGAGGAGAAGGTCCAGCACGGCGGCCGCATCACCGAGGACGGCAAGCCGCTCGCGATGCACAACTTCGCGATCGTCGACGAGGTCGACAACATCCTGATCGACGAGGCGCGCACGCCGCTGATCATCTCCGGCGCGCCCGAGCAGGCCGCCGACCTCTACGAGCGCTTCGCCCAGCTGGCGCCCAAGCTCACCCCGGGCAAGAAGCCCGAGGGCATGGACCCGCGCGCGAAGAAGGACTTCGAGGCGGACTACGACTACGAGTTCGACGAGAAGCACAAGACCGTCTCGGTCACGGAGCAGGGCGTCACGAAGGCCGAGAAGTTCCTCGGCATCGACCACCTCTACCGGGCCGAGAACGGCCCGCTGGTCAACCATCTGCACCAGGCGCTGAAGGCCGAGTCGCTGTACAAGAAGGACGTCGACTACGCCGTGATCGACGGCGAGGTCAAGATCATCGACGAGTTCACGGGCCGGATCCTGGACGGCCGGCGCTGGTCGGAGGGCCTCCACCAAGCGGTCGAGGCCAAGGAGGGCGTGCGCGTTCGCGAGGAGAACCAGACGCTCGCGACGATCACGCTCCAGAACTACTTCCGCATGTACGACAAGCTCGCGGGCATGTCGGGCACGGCCCTGACGGAAGCCACCGAGTTCATGAAGATCTACAAGGTCGGCGTCGTGGAGATCCCGACGAACAAGCCGATGGTTCGCAAGGATCAGAACGACCAGATCTACAAGACCCGGGAAGGCAAGTGGCGGGCGGTCGCGCGCGAGATCCAGGAGCGCCACGACAAGGGCCAGCCGGTGCTCGTGGGCACGATCTCCGTCGAGGTCTCCGAGCTGCTTTCGGACCGGCTGCGCAAGATGGGCGTCCCGCACACGGTGCTGAACGCCAAGCCTGAGCACGCCGAGCGCGAAGGCGCGATCATTGCCGAGGCGGGCGCCCCGGGAGGGGTCACGATCGCGACCAACATGGCCGGCCGCGGCGTGGACATCAAGCTCGGCGGCAACCCTGAGCACCTGACCGAGGTCGAACTGACCAAGCTCGGCCTCAAGCCCGGCGATCCGGACTACGAGGAGCGCTTCGCCGACATCCTGCCCAAGGTCGAGGAGCGTGTCGAGGCCAGCCGTGAGGTCGTCATGGAGGCCGGCGGCCTGTTCATCTGCGGCACGGAGCGCCACGAGTCGCGCCGGATCGACAACCAGCTGCGCGGCCGCGCCGGCCGCCAGGGCGACCCGGGCGAATCGCGCTTCTTCCTCTCCGCCGAGGATGACCTCGTGCGACTGTTCGCCGGCGACCGGATCTACCGGATCCTGGACCGGCTCGGCCCGAAGTCCGACGAGGGCGAAGAGGAGCCGATCGAGGCGAAGATGCTCTCGAAGCAGATCGAGAACGCGCAGCGCAAGGTCGAGGAGCAGAACTACCTGATCCGCAAGCGCGTCCTCGAGTACGACGACGTCATGAACCAGCAGCGCGAGGTCGTCTACCAGTACCGCGACGAGGTGCTCGAGGGTCGCGACATGGGCGACGTCGCGCGCGAGCAGATCGCCGAGGTGATCGAGCGGCTGGTCGACGAGTACACGCCCGGCGACTTCACCGACGACTGGGATCTCCCGGAGCTGTGGGTCCAGCTCGATCAGGTCTACAAGGTCGACTTCGAGCTCGCGGAGATCGACCGCTCGATCGAGCGCGAGCAGCTCAAGAACCTACTGGTCGAGGATGCGCTCGGGCTCTACGAGGAGCGCGAGAAGGAGCTCGGCGAGGAGCTCATGCGCGCGCTGGAGCGTTACCTGATCCTGCAGATCATCGACCAGCGCTGGCGCGAGCACCTCTACGACATGGACTACCTGCGCGAGGGCATCCACCTCCGCGGGTTCGCGC
Source organism: uncultured Solirubrobacteraceae bacterium (assembly GCA_963768375.1). Lineage (GTDB taxonomy): Bacteria > Actinomycetota > Thermoleophilia > Solirubrobacterales > Solirubrobacteraceae > Solirubrobacter. Next base: position 945,129 of record CAVYHO010000008.1, on the reverse strand, counting down.
AGATCGAGCCGATCGTCGCGTACAAGAACGAGGCCTTCACGCTGTTCGCGGACCTCATGAATTCGATCTGGGCCGACTTCGCGCGGATGGTCTACAACGTCGAGGTCGAGGTGCAGGGCCCGAACGGCGACGGCGCCGCGGCGCCGCCGGAAATCGGGCCGCCCCCGCCGCAGATGACCAGCGGCCTCGGCGCGCTCGCGTACTCAGGCGGGACGCTCGAGGACCAGCCGACCGCCTACGGCGAGGCCGGCGAGCCGCCCGGTGACGCGCCGCCCGTGGTCCAGCAGCGGCGCGTGGACGAGCACGACACCATCGGGCGCAACGACCCGTGCTGGTGCGGCTCGGGCAAGAAGTTCAAGAAGTGCCACGGCGCGTAGTGCGCGGGTAGCGCAACGGGTCGTTCGCCAGGGCGCCCTCGAGGCGGCGTCGCATGATGTCCGTGATGATGATCGGGAACATGCGACACAGTCTGGGAGCGAAACGGGATCAATTCAAATAATCGTTTCGTTGCCGCGATAAGCTCTGCCTATGGACCCGAGGCGCGTACTCACCTTCCGCGCCGTCGCCCACGAGCGATCGTTCTCGCAGGCCGCTCGCACACTGTCGCTCACCCAGCCCGCCGTCTCTCAGCAGGTCGCGGCGCTCGAGCGCGAGGTCGGCGCCCGGCTGCTCGACCGCGAGCCCGGTGGGCTCCGGCTCACACGTGCCGGCGAGATCCTGCTCACCCACGCCGATGCGATCGCGGAGCGGTTCGCGCTGGCGGCGACCCAGCTCGGTGAGCTGACGGCGCCGGCACGGCTGCGGATCGGCGCGTTCCCGAGCGCGCTGGCCGCGCTGGTGCCGAAGGCGGTGGCGCAGTTCGACGGTGTCGTGCTCGAGGAGGGGAGCACGCCCGAGCTCGCCGAGCGCGTCCGCCGCGGCGAACTGCACCTCGCGCTCGGGTTCCAGGACGCCGCGCAGCCGCGGCGCGAGCACGAAGGCGTCGAGCGGCGCGAAATGATCAGCGAGCCGTTCCTGGTGGCGCTGTGGCCGGGCCATCCGCTGGCGTCGCGCGACGCGGTGCCGATCGCCGCGCTCGCCGACCAGCCGTGGGTGGCACCGAGCGGTGACAACCTGATCGCGCGGAGCTGCCGCGCCGCCGGCTTCGAGCCGCGGATGGTGATGATCTCGCGCGACCCGCTCGCGAACCGCGCGCTGATCGCGCAGGGGCTCGCCGTGACGCTGGTGCCGAAGCTGCTCGCGAGCGAGTTCACCGGGGTCGAGTTGCGGCCCGTGGCCGGCGACGGTCCGCGCCGCGACGTCTACGCCCTGCTCCCGCCCGGCGGCCGCCACCCGCTGGCCGAGGACGCCTATGCGGCGCTGCTGGAAGTAGCCTCCCGGCTGTGAACGGCAGGCTGCTCATCACCTGCCCCGACCGCCACGGCATCGTCGCGGCGGTCGCCGGCTTCCTGGCCGACTCCGGCGCGAACATCATCAGCTCCGACCAGCACTCGACCGACCCCGAGGGAGGCGAGTTCTTCATGCGGATGGAGTTCACGCTCGAGCGGGGCGACTTCGACGCGCTCGGCCGCGCGTTCGCCCAGGAGGTCGGGGACCGGCTCGACATGGACTGGCGGCTGACGGATGCCGACAAGCCGAAGCGGATGGCGATCCTGGTCAGCCGCGAGGATCACTGCCTCGTCGACCTGCTGTGGCGTCACCGCCGTGGCGAGCTCGACGCCGAGATCCCGCTCGTCGCGTCCAATCACCCTGACCATCAGGCTGACGTCGAGGGCTTCGGCATCCCGTACCACCACGTCCCGTACCCGAATGAGCCGGAGCTGCTCGAGCTCCTGCGCGGGACCGACTTAGTCGTGCTCGCGCGCTACATGCGGATCCTGACCGGCGGGTTCCTGGACGCGCTGGGCGTGCCGATCATCAACATCCACCACTCGTTCCTGCCGGCGTTCGCGGGCGCGAACCCGTACCAGCGGGCGTTCGAGCGCGGCGTGAAGATCATCGGCGCGACCGCGCACTACGTGACCGAGGAGCTGGACGCCGGTCCGATCATCGAGCAGGACGTCGCGCGCGTGTCGCACCGCGAGCATTCGGAGACGATGGTGCGTTTGGGGCGCGACATCGAGCGGACGGTTTTGTCGCGGGCCGTGAAGTGGCACCTCGAGGATCGGGTGCTGGTCCACGGCAACCGCACCGTCGTGTTCTAGGGACGAAGTCAACTGCGGCATTAAAGGGGCGTGTGGAACGAGCGTGGTCGATCGCCCGTGAGCGTGAAACGAGCGCAAACGACCACGTCCGCGCTTCGAACAAAGGGGGTGGGTCGAGTTACTGTCGCTATACGACAGTTAGCGGACACACCCCCCAACGCGAGTGGTCGAATCGCCGCGGCGAGACGAACTCACCTCCTCAATGGCGCAGTTCGCCGGCTAGCCGTCCACGACCAAGGCATCCAGCGGCCCGAGCAGCCGCCGCGAGCGGCGCGACACGCCCGGGAGCTCGACGAGGTGGTGCGTCATCGGCTCGCCCCGCCGGCGCCGCTCGAGCTGCTCGGTGGCGATCGGCCGCCACATCTCGTCCACTACGGTGGCCGGGTCACCGGAGACGTCCTCGCGCTCCAGGTGTTCGGCCCACAACCGCAGCCGCGTGGCCCGCGCGAGCGCCGGGTCGCACGTGACGACATCGACCTCGGTGTCGTTGAACAGGCTGTGCTCGTTGAGGTTGGCGCTTCCGATCACCAGCCACGCGTCGTCGACGATCCCGATCTTGGCGTGCACGTACAGCGGCCCCGAGCGCTCGCCGGAGCGCGACATGATCGTCGTGGCCAGGAATCGCTTTCCGCCGTCATCCGCGGCCACCAGCCGGCCGAGCATCCCGCGCGTGTCGTCCTGGCCGTTGTTGGCCTTGTGCGGGAGCAGCACGACGACGCGGAAGTCGTCGGACGGCGGGTTGCGCAGCTTGGCCTCGAGGATGTGGACGATCTCCGGCGACCACAGGAACTGGTTCTCGAGGTAGATCAGTTCGCGTGCGCTGCGGAGCGCGCGGACGTAGGTCTCGAGCACCGAGAACTCGCCCCGCGGCAGCACGCGGTACGCGCCCTCCGGGACGGTGCGGACGAACTGGACGGTCGTGTCACCGGCCTCGGGCGGCTCCTCAGGCACGGCGAGCGCCTCGCCCGCGGTCGCCTCCCAGCGCATCGCGAAGTGGGCGGCCACATCGCGCACGACCGGCCCCCGCAGGCGGCTGGTCGCGTCGTGCCAGCCGATCTCCTGCTCCTTGTGCGGGTGCTCCGACGAGTCGTAGCGGTCGCCGGCGAGCGTCGTCAGATCGATGCCGCCGACGAATGCGATCTCGTCGTCGACGATCACGAGCTTCTCGTGATGGCAGTGCATCATCCGCGTGCACGAGTCGAGCTGGCACTGGATCTTCGTGCCGCGTACGAGCTGCTCGCGGGCCGCACGGACTTCCGCGCGTCGCGGCTGGAACACCGGCACCGGCGCGCCCGCCCACACGATCACGCGGACGGGGACCCGCTCGGCGGTCTCGGCCAGCAACTCGCGCACCGGCCGCGCCTCGCGCGGGCCGGGATCGAAGTCGGGCTCGAGATGCCACGAGCAGACGTGGACGTGGCGCTGGGCGCCCTCGATCGCCTCGGCGATCTTCGGCAGTGCGTTCTCGCCGTCGACCAGCACTTCGAGCTCGTTGCCATGGCGCGGCGGCGCGCCGGTCTGGGCCCACAGCCCCTCGGTCGCGGGCGCGAGCGCGGGCAGCTGGTCGTGGCGGCGCAAGCGCCGCATGTGGTGGTGGATCATCGCGCGCTCGATCCCGCCGCCGAGCGCAGCGTCGAAACGGTCGAGGATCTCCATGCGCCTTCCCGTACCCGCTAGCCTCAGATCCATGGCCTCCGATACGCCCACCCCGCAGCGCCTGGCCGCCATCCGTGAGCAGATGTCCCTGCTCACGGACTACCTTTGACCCGGCAGGGATGAAGGAGCGCCTCGGCGCACTCGAGGTCGAGATGGGCGCACCGGGGTTCTGGGACAACCCCGAGGCCGCGGCGAAGGTCGGCGCCGAGCACACGCGCACCCAGCGCCGGCTCGAGGCGTTCTCGAAGCTGCATTCGGATGCCGACGACCTCGAGGCCCTCGCCGAGATCGCCGAGGACGACGCGGACCTGGCCGCCGAGCTCGAGGAGGCGATCGCCTCGGTCGAAGCGCGGTTGGCCGAGGCCGAGGAGCTGCGGCTGTTCACGGGCGACTACGACTCCGGCGACGCGCTGGTCACGATCAACGCCGGAGCCGGCGGCACCGACGCCCAGGACTGGGCCGAGATGGTCCTGCGGATGGAGATGCGCTGGGCCGAGCGGCGCGGGTTCAAGACCGAGCTGCTGGAGGCGAGCGCGGGGGAGGAGGCCGGCATCAAGTCCGCGACCTTCCGCGCCTCGGGCGACAATGCCTACGGGCTCTACAGCGCCGAGAAGGGCGTCCACCGGCTCGTGCGGCTCTCGCCGTTCGACTCCGCGAACCGGCGCCAGACGTCGTTCGCCGGCGTCGAGGTCGCGCCGGTGGTCGAGGAGGCGGCCGAGGTGGCGATCGAGGACGACGACCTCCAGGTCGACACCTATCGCGCATCCGGCGCCGGCGGCCAGCACGTCAACAAGACCGACTCGGCGGTGCGGATCACCCACAAGCCGAGCGGGATCGTCGTGCAGTGCCAGAACGAGCGCTCGCAGTCGGCGAACCGCGCCACGGCGATGGCGATGCTGCGCGCGAAGCTGATCCAGCGCCAGGAGGAGGAGCGCCAGGCCGAGATCGCGAAGGAGCGCGGCGAGGCCCAGGACGTCAACTTCGGCTCGCAGATCCGCTCCTATGTGCTGCACCCGTACACGATGGTCAAGGACCACCGGACGGACTTCGAGGTCGGCAACGCCAATGGCGTGCTCGACGGGGATCTCGACGGCTTCGTCCGCTCCTGGCTCGAGACGAACGCGAAGTCACGCGCGTAAGCGCCGTGTAAGACCATCGCGCCCGGCCTCGGGCATCAATGACGCATGCACTTCTTCGTCGGACTGCTCGCCCTCTTCTCCGGGACGATCTACATCCAGGGCGGCGAGGACCTGCTCAACGCCGAGCTCTACCGCGCCCGCGGCTCGCTCGCCGCGGTCGAGCGGATCACCGACATGGGGCGCGTGTCGGCGATCACCGCGTTCCAGGACCGACTGGCGGTGTCGAACGCGCTGGGATCGGGCTCCGACCGGCTCGAGCTCGCGCGCCTCGACCGCAATCCGGCGCTGCCGGGCCGGCTCGTCGACAGCGCGGGCCAGACGCCGGTGTACTCGCCCCGCGGCAAGCTGCTGTTCACGCGGCCGCGGTACGACCGGCGCGGTGCGGTAGTCGGCACGGAGGTCTTCGTCGCCCGCGCCGATGGCTCGAAGCGGCATCGGGTGCGGAACCTGCGCGAGGACGCCGACATCGGCTGGGGGCCGGCGGGGAAGCTCGCGGCGGTGTACGACAACCGCCCCCGGATCGTCATCGACCCGCGCGGGCGGCACCAGCGGACCGTGCGCGTCCCGCTCAAGCGGATCGCCCGCTTCCGCACGAACGTGCACGGCCAGATGTATGCCTACGACGCCGAGGGCCAGGTGGTCGTGATCGACCGCGACGGATCCAAGCGCACGTTCAGCACGACGTGGACGATCGTCTACGACTGGGCGCCGGACGGCAGCGCGATGCTGGTCGGCACGCCCGACTTCCGGTTGGGATTGATGTCACCCGCCGACGGCTCGGTGACCGAGATCGGTCGCTTTGACCACGACATTCACAGCGCCGCCTGGGGCTTTTAGTCGTACTGACCTTTATTCGCTACACTCGGTGGCGTGAATGACCTGATCGACCGGGCGCTCGCCGAGGACGTCGGCGACGGAGACGCGACCACCGAGGCCACCGTGGACCGCCGGGGCGCAGGGCCGCGCCACGATCACCCAAAAGGCGCCCGGCGTGATCTCGGGCGTCGAGGTGGCTGAGGCCGTGTTCCTGCGCCTCGATCCCGACGCGCGGATCACCCGCCTGGGCCCCGAGGGCGAGTGGCGCGAGGGTGGCCCGGTGCTGCGCGTCGAGGGCTCCGCGCGGGCGCTGCTGACCGCCGAGCGGACGGCGCTGAACTTCCTCGGCCGGCTCTCCGGCGTGGCCACCAAGACGGCGCGGATCGTGCGCGCGGTCGGGCCCGACGGCGCCAAGATCCTCGACACGCGCAAGACGACGCCCGGGCTGCGGACGCTGGAGAAGCGCGCGGTCGAGCACGGCGGCGGCATGAATCACCGGATCGGGCTGTTCGACTTCATCCTGATCAAGGAGAACCACGCGGCGCTGGCCGGCGGCGTGGGGGCCGCCGTGCGGCGCGTGCGCGACGCGCGGCCCGAGCTGCCGCTGGCGGTCGAGGTGCGCGACTCGGCGGAAATCACCGAGGCGCTCGGCGCCGGCGCGCCGCGGCTGCTGCTGGACAACATGGCGCCCGATCAGGTGCGCGCCGCGGTCGCCCAGGTGGGCGGGCGGGCGGAGCTCGAGGTGTCCGGCGGCGTCGACGAGGAAACAGTTTTGGTCTATGCGACCATTAGGGGTGTAGACTATGTCTCGATCGGCGCACTGACCCATTCCGCGCCGGTCCTCGATCTGTCGCTGATCTTGGAGACCGTCCAGTGAACCTGCTCACGCTCGAATCCGTGCCTGCGCTGCAGGCTGAGGTACGCGCGCTGGCCGCCGAGCGCGGCGCCGTGGTCCTCGCCCACAACTACCAATTGCCCGAGGTCCAGGACGTCGCGGACTTCGTCGGCGACTCGCTCGGCCTCTCGCAGCAGGCCGCGAAGACCGACGCCGAGGTGATCGCGTTCTGCGGCGTGCACTTCATGGCGGAGACAGCGTCGGTGCTGTCGCCGGAGAAGACGGTCCTGCTGCCGGACATGGACGCGGGCTGCTCGCTCGCGGACTCGATCACGGCCGAGCAGCTGCGCGCGTGGAAGGCGAAGCACCCCGGTGCTCTCGTCGTGATGTACGTCAACACGACGGCCGAGGTGAAGGCCGAGACCGACTACTGCGTGACGTCGTCGAACGCAGTTGAGGTGGTCGAGCACATCTACCGCGAGCACGGTGCCGACACCGAGATCCTGTTCGGGCCGGACATGTTCCTCGGCGCGTACGTCGAGAAGCAGACCGGCCGCAAGATGCACGTCTGGGACGGCGAGTGCCACGTGCACGCCGGCATCCGGCCGAGTGACATCGCGGACATGCGCGCGTCACACCCGGGCGCGGACTTCCTGATCCATCCCGAGTGCGGGTGCTCGACGTCGGTGATGGAGTACGTCGCCGCCGGCGACGTCGACGCCGAGGGCGTCCACATGCTGTCGACCGGCGGGATGATGGGCTGGGCGCAGACCGCACCGGTCGGGGTGACCGCGATCATGGCCACGGAGACCGGGATGCTGCACCCGCTCCAGATGGCGCGGCCGGACATCGACTTCGTGGCCGCCAACGAGGCGGCCTCGTGCCGCTACATGAAGATGATCACGCTGCCGAAGCTGCGCGACGCGCTCCGCGAGATGTCCCCGGTGGTAAAGGTGCCGGCGGAGATCGCCGAGCGCGCGCGGCTGCCGATCGAGCGGATGGTCGCGATTAGCTAAGCGATCTCGACAGCGACGACGACCGTCGCGCCGTCGACCTTCTCGACCTCGGCGCTGCGCAGGACGTCGCCCTTCTCCACGTCGGCGATGTCGCAGGCGAACTCGTCGTCGCTCATGTCCTCGTCGCCGAGGTCGAGGGACTCCTCATCGCCGGAGAACGCGGCGGCCTCGGCGGTGAAGTCGTCCTCGACCCACTCGTCGTCGCTCGTCTCGACGAACCCGTCGTCGACGCTCTCCTCATCGTCGGCGACCGAGTCGCCGGCGACCGGCTCGTCGTCGCAGGAGCCGTCGACGAGAGCGGTGAGCTTCGGGCCGTTGAACTGCGTGATCGTGATCGTCTCGCCGTCGAACGCGGTGACGACGCCGGCGTGCTCGGCCCCGTCCTTGACGCCGTCGGCGTCGCTGTCGGCCTTCAGCGGGTTGTTGGCGGAGGTGACCTCGTCGCCGTCCTTCAGACCGTCACGGTCGCTGTCGGCCTTGCGCGGGTTGGTGCCGAGCTTGAACTCCTTGAGGTTCTTGAGCCCGTCGCGGTCGGCGTCCTTGGCCTTCCAGGCGCCCTTCAGCTTGTGCTTTGCGGCCCAGGCGGCCGGCTTGGGCTTCTTGGCCGCCGAGGCGGACGCGGGCACGATCAGCGCAGCAAGCGCGAGGATGCTGAGGAAGCGGACGAGGCTGCGCATGAAGTGAGGTCTCCGAAAGGGGTCGATATCCGGGCGGCACGCCCGGTTGGCCCTGTCATCGACCGGACCTGCCGAGGACTGGAGTCCCGATGCTCAGCCTTGGCCGCCCGAGCCGGAGCCCGAGCCGGAGGAGCCCGAACCGCTCGAGCCGGAGCCGCTTGAGCCGGACCCGCTCGAACCGGAGCTGTCGTCGGAGTCGTCGCCGGAGCCGGGCCCCGAACTGGAGCCCGACGAGCCGGACGAGTCGTCGGAGCCGTCGCCCGACCCGGGCCCCGAATTGGACCCGGACGTCTCCTCGGAGCCGTCGCCGGAGCCCGGACCGGAGTTGGAGCCGGACGACCCGGACCCGGACGATCCCGAGCCTGACGATCCGGACCCCGACGAGCCCGAGCCGGACGAGCCCGAGCCCGACGACCCCGAGCCCGACGACCCCGAGCCCGACGACCCGGAACCCGAGGAGCTGGAGCCAGACGAGCCTGAACCGGACGAGCCGGAGCCTCCGGACGACGAGCCGCTCGGGCTCGAGCCGCCGCTGCTGGTACTCGGCGCCGGGCTGCTGCTCGTGGGGCTGCGGCGCCGCCGGGGCCGATCTTCGGCCCGGCTCCGCCGCCGCTCACCGGAACGCGTCGCGCGGCGCGGCTCGGGCGTCGACACGACCCGCACTGGCGGCGGCGTCACGCGCTCGACCTCGTCGGGCGTGCCGGTTGGCGTCGGCGCCCGCTCGCGCGTCTGCGGCGGCGGCTCCGGCCGCGACGTGACGATCGCCGGCCCGGCGACCGCCGTCGTCGCGATCACCCCGACCGTGGCCGCTTTGGTCACGAACGCACTCGCGCCGGTACCCGCGATGAGCTCGGCGATCCGTTCGGCCGTCGGCGGGCCGGCTCCACTCGTTCCGGCCGCCGCGGCCCACTCGGCCAGTGGCATCGGCACCAGCACCGTGGCGGCCGCCCGGAGCGTCAGGCGAGCGCGGTGCACGAGCTGACGAACCGCCCCCTCCGAGACGCCGAGCGCGTGCGCCACCTCCTCCTGGCTGCGGCCCTCGACCGCGATCTTCAGCAGCGCCTCGCGCTGGCGCTCGGGGAGCGCGGCGAGGCCCGTCAGCGTCTGCCGCACGACGGCGCGCCGCTCCATCTCCTCCTGGGGCGCCTCGCCGCCCCGCAGCGACTCCTCCAGCTCCGCGTAGTCGTAGCCGCCGACCCGCAGTTGATTCAGAGCCGTGTTGTGGACGATCCGGTACAGCCAGGCGCGCAGATCGCGCACCTCGTCGCCTCGCTGCAAAGCGCTCCAGGCCTGGAGATACGCGTGCTGCAGCGCATCCTCGGCACGCGCGTCCGGCAGGTAACGTCGCGCAGCACGCAGCAGCGCCCCGCGGTACCGCTCGACGATCGCCTCGAACGCCCGCTCGTGTCCACTGCGCGCGAGGACGACCAGCCGCTCGTCGGACTGGGTGCGCAGCAGGACGGAGGACGGCGTAGGTATCGGCATACCCCTGCGACACGCGAGTGTCGCCGGGCGTTACGCAGCGCACCTCGCGGAGGTTCAGGCGTGCTCGGGGAGGAGTTCGAGGCCGGACTCGGCGGCTTCGCGCACGGCGGGCATCGACTCGCGCTTGCGTTCGAACTCGGCCGGCGTGTAGGTGTGCACGTCGGCGGGCGCACCCATCTCGTACGCGTCCCAGAGCGTCCCGCTCACGTACACGCGCTCGAGCCAGGGGACGCCGTCGAAGTGCTCGCTGACCAGCACGATCACGTACTCCGGCCCGCGCTCGCGCTGGGGGCCGGCGCCGCGGAGGTCGGCGACCCGGGCGCCGCCGAGGATCGCGCGATCGAGCGGCCACCGATCCGAGACCCGGCGCACATAGCGCTCGAGCTCGCGGTGGTTCAGCTCGTCGAAGGTCGTCACCCATCGACATTGTGGCCGACGCAAAGACCGGCTACAAGCGGAACTATGAGAACTCGGACTGCTCGTGCGGGCCGACGCAGGCCACCGAGAGCTCCGGGGAGATCCCCTGCGCGACATCCATCACCTGCTCGTAGGTGACGGCGTCGAGCGCCTCGATCGCCTTGTCGGGATCGATCTCCTGCCCGAAGATCACCTTCTGCGCCGCCGCGTGCCGCGCGACCGCGTTGGTGTTCTCGAACGCCAGCACGCGCCGCCCGGCGGCGTAGGCGCGCGCCCGCGCGACCTCCTCCTCGGACGGCCCGTCGGTCCGCAGCTCGTCGACGATCTCGCGCATCCGCGTGAACGCCTCGACGCACTTCGTCGAGTCCAGCCCCGCCGACAGCTGCAGGATCGGCACGTCGGAGAACGTGTGGTCGACCGCGTAGACCGAGTACGCGAGCCCGCGCTGCTCGCGGATCTCGTCGAACAGCCGCGAGCCCATCGACCCGCCCAGCAGCGTCGAGTACACCGCCAGCGCGGCGCGTTCGGCCGGCGCGCGGGGCTCGATCGCACGGCCGGTAGGACATCCGCAGATGCGACTGGTCGGAATCCCGCTGCTCGACCAGCGTCGTCGGCGCGAACGGCGGCGCCGGCTCCGACGACGCCGTTGGCCGAGATCGACGGGAAGCGCCCGAACAGCTCGGCCATCTCGCTGTTCTCCGGCACGTGGTCGAGATTGCCGACCAGGAACGCGCCGCCGCGCGCGCCCACCCACTGGCGGCGCCGGAAGGTCAGGATCGCGTCGCGGCTGAAGGTCCGCAGATGGTCGGCGGGACCGAGCACCGGCCGGCCGAGCGGATGCTCGCCGAACGCGGCCCGATCGATCAGGTGCTCGGCGACGACCGACGGCTGATCGTGCGCGCGCGCGATCTCCTGGATCACGACCCCGCGCTCACGGTCGAGCTCCTCGGCGTCGATCTTCGGCCGCCCGACGAAATCGGTCAGCAGGTCGATCGCATCGGCCACGACCTCGGCCCGGCACGTGATGTGGAACGCGACGAGGTCGTGCGACGTGTACGCGTTCAGGACTGCGCCCATCGTCTCGGCGGTCTGATTGACCTTGCGGTAGTCGTCGTACTTCTGGCCGCCTTTGAAGACGAGATGCTCCAGGAAGTGGGCCATTCCGTTCTCTTCGGCCCGTTCGGTCCGCGCGCCCGCGTCGAAGGCCACGAGCACGGTGGTGGAGCGGGTGGGCAGCTCCACGCTGTACAGGGGAAGGCCATTCGGCAGGGAGGAAGACTCGATGCGCGCCATGGCCGTTGAGCGTACTCGACACCGATTGCAGGGAACCTTGCGCGCGCCGCGAACCGTGCCTCGTACCCTCGGAGACAGGTCATGGCAGCAACCGAACGACATCTTCGCCGTCGTCGCCATCGCGACGACCCCCACCGGCCCGGCGCTTCGCACCCGCCGGCGACGGGCGCTGTCGTCTCGTTCTCGGGCGTCGAGAAGCGCTACAGCCCGACCGACATCGCGCTCGACGGCATCTCCTTCGACATCTATCCGGGCGAGTTCGTCTTCCTGGTCGGCCAGTCCGGCTCGGGCAAGTCGACGACGATGCGGCTGCTGATCAAGGAAGCCGACCCGACCGCGGGCGAGATCCGCGTCGCCGGCCGCGACGTGGCCAAGATCCCGCGAGCGCGCGTGCCGTACTACCGCCGCAACCTCGGCGTGATCTTCCAGGACTACAAGCTGCTGCCGAACCGGACGGTCTACGAGAACGTCGCCTACGCGCTCCAGGTGACCGGCGGCAGCAGAAGAGAGATCCGCGACAAGGTGCCGGACATCCTCCGCCTGACCGGGCTCTCCACGAAGCTCCACAACTATCCGGATCAGCTCTCCGGCGGCGAGCAGCAGCGCGTCGCGATCGCGCGCGCGTTCGTCAATCACCCGCCGCTGCTGATCGCCGACGAGCCGACCGGCAACCTCGATCCCGAGACCTCGATCGGGATCATGCAGCTGCTTTACCGGATCAACCAGACCGGCTCGACGGTCCTGGTCGCCACCCACGACGTGGCGATGGTGGACAAGATGCGCCGGCGCGTGATCGAGCTGGCTGACGGCAAGATCGTCCGCGACGAGCAGGCCGGCGCGTACGCCGCCCGCGAGTCCACGCGCGAGTTCGCGATCCGGATGCGGGGCGCCCAGCAGTGAGGCCGATCTTCTTCCTGCGCGAGGCGATCCGCGCGCTCAAGCGCAACGCGATCCCGAGCTTCGCCGCGATGGCCACTGTGCTCGTCACGGTGCTCGTGCTCGGCGTCTTCATCCCGGTCGTGCAGGCCACCACCGGCGCGGCCAACGAGGTCCGCGACAAGGTGATCGCCGACGTCTACCTCAAAACCGACGTCAAAAAGCGCGACATCGCCCGCGTCGAGCGCCTGCTGAAGGCGGAGCCGCTGGTCGGCCGGGTCGAGTTCATCTCCAAGGAGCAGGCCTTCAAGACCGAGAGCGCCCGCAACCCGAGGGCCTACGAGCTGCTTGGCTCCAACCCGCTGCCGGACACGTTCCGACTCACACCGCGCAACCCGGACGACATCGGCAAGCTCAAGGACGCGCTGGCGCCGCAGGCGCCCGGTGGCGGCACGACGGTGGTCGACCCCGCGATCGACGAGGTCAAGAACCGCGAGGAGGACACGAACAAGATCCTCTCGGTCACCCGCGTCGTGAAGATCACGATGGCGCTGCTGGCGGGCCTGCTCGGTGTCGCGTCGATGCTGCTGATCGCAAACACGATCCGGCTCAGTCTCTACGCCCGCCGGCGCGAGGTCGAGGTGATGAAGCTGGTCGGCGCGACCGACTGGTTCATCCGCTGGCCGTTCGTGCTCGAGGGTGTGATCGTCGGCGCGCTCGGCGGGGTCCTGGCGATCCTGCTGCTGGCCGTGGTCAAGATCGCCGTGGTCGACCCGCTGGCGGCCGACTTCGCGTTGATCGCCGCACCGGACACGATCGACTTCCCGCTGCTGATCGGAATCCTGCTGGCCGCCGCGGTCGCCGTCTCCGCGCTCGGCTCGGGCCTCAGCCTGCGGAAGTTCCTCCGCGTCTAGCGACGAGGACCGCCACGTCATCGCGGCGCTCGCCCGCGCGCGCCGCCGCACGGTCCACGCGCGCCGCGATCGCGGCCGCGTCCTCGCCGACCGCCGCCCGCAATAGTTCCTCGAGCCCGCCGAGCCCGTACGCGTCGCCGGTGGTCCGCGCCTCCGTGACGCCGTCGGTGAACAGGACCAGCGCCTGGCCCGGGTCGAGCTCGAAGTCGACATCGAGCAGCTTCGGATCCGGCACCCAGCCCAGGACCGAGCCGGGGCGGCCGACGTGCTCGATCGTCCCCTGGCCGCGCATGACCATCGGCAGCGGGTGCCCGGCGCAGCAGATCGTCGCGCGGGTCGAACCGTTGAGCTCCAGCCGGCACATCGCGACCGTGCAGTAGCGGCCGGTATCCGTGCGCTCGGCGATCAGCGTGCGGTTGACGACGTCGAGCACACGGCTGGGGCTGTCCTCGTAGCGGGCCGCCGTCCGCAGCGTGTGGCGGACCTGCGCCGTCAGCCCGGCGGCGCGCGCGCCCTTGCCGGTGACGTCGCCGATCACGAGGTCGACGATGCCGTCCGCGCGCGGCAGCACGTCGTAGAAGTCGCCGCCGATCAGGCTCCCGTCTCCGGCGGGCCGGTAGCGGGCCGCGAGGTCGACGCCCGCCAGCAGCGGCAGCTGCTGCGGCAGCAGACCGACTTGGAGCGCCTGCGCGACCGCGCCCAGGTTCTGGTACAGGCGCGCGTTGTCGAGCGCGAGCGCGGCGCGGTGCGCGAGGTCCTCCGCGACCGCGAGCTCCTTCGGCCCATACCGCCGGTTCGAGCCCAGCGACGCGAACACGACCACGCCCACGATCGTCCCGCGCGCCTTCAGCGGCACGATCATCGCCGCCTTCGCCGGGCCGAAACCGCTCACGATCTCGGCCTTGCCGCTGCGTACCACCCGCACCAGCGGATCGGCCGCGCGCGCCGCGTACGCGCTTGGCAGCTCGCGGACGAGCGACTCGATCTCCGGGGCGCTGGCCGCCGCCAGTTGGTGCACCTCGTCGTGGCGGACCTCGTACACCAGGCTGGCGTCGCCGAGGTACGGCACCGACAGGTGCGTCAGCGAGTCGAGCGTGGAGCGCAGGTCCAGCGAAGCGTCGAGCAGCGGACTGGCCTCGGCCAGGAACGTCAGCCGCCGCTCGGCGTCCTGCGCCGCGAACCGCAGTCGCTGCTCCTCACGGTGCGCCGTGACGTCGATCTGCACGCCGACGTAGCGGACGACCTCGCCGTGATCGTCGCGGACCGGGGCGATGTGCACCTCGTTCCAGAACGGCGTGCCGTCCTTGCGGTAGTTGCGCAGCTCGACGGTCGCCGGCCGGCCGTCGGCGATCGCGCGCCGCAGCTTGTCGATCGGGCCCGGGTCGGTGTCGCGGCCCTGGAGGAAGCGGCAGTTGCGGCCCAGCACCTCGTCCGCGGTGTAGCCGGTGATGGCCAGGAACGACTGGTTGACGTAGACCAGCGGGGCGTCAGGCAGGCGCGGATCGGCGAGCGTGAAACCGATCCCGCTCAGATCGAGCGCGCGGCGCAGGACGGCGAGTTCGTCCTCGCCCATCCGTCACTCCTCGAGCTGAAGGCGGCCCGCCACCTCGGCCAGCTCGAGGATGCGCAGCGGCTCGCCGTCCCCAGGAAGGACGACGAACCGGCGCCCCTCTTCGCGGGCGCGGACGTCGGCGTCGAGTACGAGTTGAAGGCCGGTGGAGTCGAAGAACGACACCCCGCGCAGGTCGAGGACCAGCACTGCAGGACCCTCGGCCTCGATGGTGCGGATCTCCTCGTCCAGGCGTGGCCCCGTTTCCATGTCGAGCTCACCGCGCACGAGGATGCGGGCGGTGCCGTCGGAAAGTTGGCGCTCAACAGTGAAGGGGACCATGGCTGCGCTTCGAGTACGGCGGGTACCCAGTTTGCGGCTCATGTTCTACTCGGAAACGTTGCCGAAGTCACTTTCGGCGCCCGCGCGCGCCCGTGAATTGCTCGAACGGGTGGCGGGCGAGCTGCCTCCGGAGCGCGTCGATGACGCCCGGCTGCTGCTATCCGAGGTCGTCGCGAACGCGGTTGAACACGTCCGCGAGGACGGCGACATCGAGGTGCGAATCCACCTGACGGACGACGTCCTCCGCGTCGAAGTACTCGATCCGGGTCCGGGGTTCACGTTCCGCCCACGTGCCGCCGACGCCGGCTATGAGTCCGGCTGGGGTCTGCACTTCACCGATCTGCTCGCGCACCGCTGGGCGGCCGACAGCGACGGGGTCTGGTTCGAGCTTGCGCGCCATAAGGAACGCTGAGAATCGCGCGGTACCGTGAGGTCCCGTCATGCGTCGCCGCCGCCGCCCACGGGTTGGATTCCTCCTCATCTTCATACCGATCGCGCTCGTCTTGGGCATCTGGCTCGGGGGCCATCCCGACGCGCTGCCGGGCTTCGCGCGTGAGACGCTCGTCGCCGACTCCGACGGCCGCCTCTATGAGGAGGCGGTCGACACGATCCAGCGCGACTACTACCGCGAGATCGATCGCAAGGAGTTGCTGGACAAGTCGCTGGACGCGGCCGTGACCTCGCTCGAGGACCAGTTCTCGCATTACTTCACGCCGCGTGAGTACACGAACTTCCAGCTCGACACCGAGGGCCGCTTCGAAGGCGTCGGGATGACCGTGACGACGGTCAAGGAAGGCCTGCGCGTCCAGCAGGTCTACGACAATTCGCCCGCGAAGGACGGCGGCCTGAAGCCGGGTGACGTGATCGTCAGCGTCAACGGCCGCTCGCTTGCCGGCAAGACCTCGGAGGAGTCGACGGGGCTGATCAAGGGTCCTTCGGGCAGCACGGTGAAGATCGGCGTGCGCCAGGGCAAGAGCGGCGTCAAGCAGCTCACGCTCAAGCGGGCGAAGGTCGACATCCCGATCGTCGAGAGCCGGATGGAGCGCCATCGCGGCGAGAAGATCGGAGTGGTCTCGCTCGCGAGCTTCACCTCGGGCTCCGGCGAGGACGTCAAGAAGGCCGTCAACAAGGAACTGCGCAACGGGGCCGAGGGGATCGTGTTCGATCTGCGCCACAACGGCGGCGGGCTGCTGAACGAGGCGGTCGACATCGCCTCGGTCTTCATCCCCGACGGCCGGATCGTCTCGACCAAGGGCCGATCGCGGCCGGAGCGGATCTACAACGCGTCCGGCGGCGCGATCAAGGGCGACATCCCCGTGGTCGTGCTCGTCGACGAGGGCTCCGCGTCGGCCTCGGAGATCGTCACCGGCGCGCTGCAGGACCGCAAGCGGGCCAAGGTGGTCGGCAAGCGCACGTACGGCAAGGGCGTCTTCCAGGAGATCGAGCGCCTGGCCAACGGCGGTGCGCTGGACATCACGGTTGGCGAGTACTTCACGCCGTCGGGCCGGAACCTCGGTGGCGGCGGCGTGCGCAAGGGCGCCGGCATCACCCCGGACATCACAGCGTCCGACGATCCCAAGACGGAGCCGGACGAGGCGCTGCAGAAGGCGCTACAGACGGTCACCGGGTGAGCGTCGGAGTTCTCGAGAAACACGGTCGCCATCTCGCGGTCGCGCCGTTCTTCGAGCGCGGCAGCCGCATCCACGTCGACAAGCCGCGCCACGGCGAGCGCGTCGGCGACCTCGTCCAGATCGCGCCGGGGCGCGGCGGCCGGGCTCGGATCGTGCGCCGGATCGGGAGGCCGGACGTCGCTCGTGACGTGCTCGACGCATTGATGGCGTACCGCGGGCTGCGGCGGCGGTTCGACCCGTTGGTCGAGCGCGAGGCCCGGAATGCGGCCGAGGAGGTCGGCGCGGGGCCGGAGCGGCGCGACCTGCGGTCGCTGACGACGTTCACGATCGACCCGCCGACCGCGAAGGACTTCGACGACGCGATCTCGGCCGAGGCGCTCGACGACGGCACGATCCGGATCTGGGTCCACATCGCCGATGTCGCGGCGTTCGTCAAGCCGGGGACGGCGCTGGACCGCGAGGCGTACCGGCGCGCGAACTCGGTCTACGTCCCCGGCCTGGTCGAGCCGATGTTGCCCGAGGCGTTGTCGAACCGCGCGTGCTCGCTGATCCCGCACCAGGACCGGCTCGCGGTGACGGTCGAGATGGAGTTCGAGGGCGCGAAGGTTCGTCGCACCGCGTTCCACCGGTCCGTCATCCGCTCCGACGCGCGGCTCGACTATCCCCGCGTGGACCGGATCTTCGAGGGGCGCGAGCGCGCGGAGGAGCCATGGGCGACACCGCTCGCGGCCGCGCGACGCGTCGCGGACGCGCTGGCCGGCGCGCGCGAGCGGCGGGGCGCGCTGGCCGTCGAGTCCGTCGAGCCGGAGTTCGGCTTCTCGCGCGATGGACACGTCGAGAGCCTGCTGCCGTCCGAGCAGACCGAGTCGCACAAGCTGATCGAGTTCCTGATGATCGCGGCCAACGAGGCCGTCGCGGCGCTGCTGGAGAGCCGGCGGCTGGCCGCGCTCTACCGGGTCCACGAGCCGCCGGACCCGCCGCGCGTCGAGCGGCTGCTGGCGCAGCTCGAGTCGCTGGACATCGCGACCCCGCCCGCGCCCGACCACTTGACGCCCCAGCAGGCCGGCGCGCTGGTGTCCGAGGCGGCGAAGCTCGTGCCGCGGCGGTTGACGACGCTCGTCCTGCGGTCGCTCAAGCAGGCGCACTATTCGCCGCGCAACCTCGGTCACTTCGGGTTGCGCTCGCCGCGCTACTGCCACTTCACGTCACCGATCCGGCGTTATCCGGATCTCGTGTGCCACCGCGCGCTGCTGGCCGCGATCGGCGCCGGCGAGGACCCGCCGCGGGCCGCTGGCATGGAGGAGGCGGGCACCTGGTGCTCGCAGCGCGAGCGTGACGCGATGGCGATCGAGCGGACGGCCGACAACGTCGCGCGAGCGTTCCTGCTCGAGCGCGAGCTGTTCGAGAACGGCTGGGCTCGGGAGTGGGACGGGGAGGTGGCCGGGCTGATCGGAGCGGGCGCGTTCGTGGCCTTCGAGGGCTACGAGGGGCTGCTGCCGGTACGGCGGCTGCGCGGCGAATGGTGGGAGCTGAACGAGCTCGAGACGATGCTGATCGGCGCCGCGGGCGGCGGGAGGATCCGGCTCGGCGACCTGGTGCGGGTGATGGTGGAGAAGGTCGACGCCCCGCGCGGCCGCGTCGACCTCGCGCCGGTCGAGCTCAGCACGTCGGCAGGTTGATCGTCCCCGGGAACTCGTACTGCGAGCCGGCGACGAGGTGCGCGAGGTCCTCGAACACCATGTTCGGGCTATTGAAGCCGGCCCGGTAGAGCGCGGCCAGCATCTCGAACGGGTCCTTCGCCGAGGCGAGCCCCGACTGCAGCCCGGTCAGGGCGTAGGTCGCGCCGTCGAGGTCGAGCGTGCCGTCGGGTTGCATCGACTCGCGGATCTCATCGTTGGTGGGCCGCTCATCGCCGTCCATCGACATCCGCTCCCCGATCCGCGTCAGCGCGAGCTCCTGGAGCTCGCGAAGCTGCGCCTCGGTGAAGTCGATCCGGATGTCCTTCGGCGGGTCGCCGGCCGGCGGCTGTTGACCCATGCGGTCGTAGAGCATCGGGATGTAGGAATCGTGCACGTCGTGGAGCATCAGCGAGTACCGCGGCGTGCCGGTCGGGTTGCCGTTCGCGTCCTCCTCGAACGAGTACGTGAGGCTGGTGTCGTTGTAGCGGGCGTTGGTCGAGTGGGTCGTCGTGCCGGTGGCGAGGTTCTCGCTCGAGACCCAGCGGCCTTCGGACGACGAGCCGCGGCCGCCCAGTGAGAACCCGCCGAGCTTTGCCTCGAGCTCCGTGGTGTCCGTGTAGCGGACGGTCTCGGCCTTCGTCGGGTCCTTCGTGCCGGCCGAACCGGGCTGCGGCAGCTTGCCCGACGTGATGAAGCGCTGGTAGGCGTTCCAGCCGGCCTCGGTCGAGATGTCGATGTCGATCGAGTGGAGCTTGCCGTCGCTGAGCTCCTTCGTGTTGCCAAGCGAAGCGCTGAAGTCGGCGACCTTGATGCCGAGCTTCAGCGCCTGCTTGACGAAGTCCTCGTCGCCAACCATCACGCGCATCGTGCGAGCGTCCATGCGCTTGATGCCGCTCGAGACCCGCCGGCCGGTGTCGTAGCCGAGCTCGATCTGATACTCGCGGTAAGTGGCCTTGGCCTTGATGCCCGCGAAGTAATCCTCGTTGAGCTGGATCGCCTCGCCCTTCGCGAGCGAGCGCGGGTCGACCGGGTTCGGCGCGGCGCGCCGGCCGGCCTCGATGTCGTCGGCGTTGTTCGGCGTGACCGTGATCTGGTACTTCGAGGCGCGGCCGAGGAAGGCCTGGACCTGGCCGCCGATCTTCGCGCCCTTGGCCTCGGCGTTGGCGCCGAACTTCAGCGTCGTCTGGATCGAGAGGTTCTGGAACGGGCAGCCCTCCATGTCCAGGAACGTCGGCGTGCGCTCGACCTTGATCTCGCCGCTGGCGATCACCGACACGCCCGGCTGACCCTTCGGCACGCACGTCTCGGGCTGGCGGCTGTCGGCCGAGCAGGTGACGGTCACCGTGCCGGGGAACGGGAGCACGGGCACCGTTTGACCGGCCAGCGGCGGGCCGTCGTACTCGAAGCCCTCCATCGGTCCGCCGGGCTGCGTCTCACTCGGCGCACACTCGCCGCCAGCGATCTCGCAGACGATCCGTTGGCTCTCGGTTGCGATCTTCGCGCCGGCGTCGGTCGTCGCCATCGCGGCGATGACCACGCTCACGATCAGGAGCGCCCCGAGGGTCTCAGCCGCCGTCTGTCCACGCTCGCCGCGCACGATCACTCGACGGTAGGTGCGCGGCCGCCCGATCTCCATGGGCCACGGTGCTCAACTTCACCGTGGGCCCGGTCCTACATAAAGGGCCAGACCCTTTATGCCGAGACATCTCGTGTGGGGATCGCTTTCGGCGAAGAGCAGGCGACGCGGCTGTTGTGGCGGGCTGGGTTCGGCCCTGCGCCCGGCCAGGCGGCCGAGCTGGCCAAGCTCGGCCTGCACGGTGCCGTCGAGTCGCTGACGCGGCCGAAGTCGAAGCGGCTCGTCGGCCCGAATCCCGTGGTCGACGGTGGGCCGCTCGCGCCGCGCGACGCGTGGGGGCACGACCACCTGTGGTGGCTCGATCGCATGGTCCGCACGCAGGCGCCGCTGGTCGAGCGGATGACGCTCGTGTGGCACGACTGGTTCGCGACCAGCAAGTCCGGAGTCCCGCAGAAGCTGATGCTGCGCCAGAACGCGCTCCTGCGCCGGCACGCGCTCGGCAACTTCGAGAAGCTCGCGGTCGACGTGACCAAGGACCCGGCGATGCTGCTGTGGCTCAACGGCACGTCCAACAGCCGCTGGGACGTCAACGAGAACTACGCCCGTGAGCTGCAGGAGCTGTTCTGCCTCGGGGCCGGCCGCGGCTACTCCGAGGGCGACGTCCGCCAGCTCGCCCGCGCGCTGACCGGCTTCCGCAACGACTGGACCGACGCCGGCCCGACCCGGTTCCGGTTCGACAAGAAGTTCCACGACCGCGGCGCGAAGCGCATCTACGGCCGCCGTGGCAAGTACGGCTGGCAGGAGGCCGTGCGGCTGGTCACCCGTCATCGCCGCCACCCCGAGTTCATGGTCACGAAGCTGTGGGGCTACTTCATCCCGACGAAGCCGTCGGCCAAGACGACGAAGAAGCTCGCGCGGCTGTATGTCGCCTCCGAGCGCGACGTCCGCCCGCTGCTCGAGGCAATCCTGACCCACCCCGACCTCTACGCCCCGGCGAAGCGGATGGTCAAGCCGCCGGTCGTGCAGGTGGCCGGGATGCTGCGTGCCGTCGGGCGCGGGATCGACACGCCCGCCTGGGCGTGGCTGTGCGACAGCGCCGGCCAGTACCTGTTCCTGCCGCCGAACGTCTCCGGCTGGGACGACAGCCGCTGGCTGGACACGGCGACGTTCCGCGCCCGCTGGCAGATCGCCCAGCACATCTGCGAACCGGCACGGCTGGACGGCGAGAAGGGCGATACGGCGCCGTCCGATCCCGCCGAGCTGGTCAACCGCGCGGCCGCGTTCTGGGGCTCGCCGAAGCTCTCCGCGCCCGTGCGCGCCGGCCTCGAACGCTACGCCGCCGACACGATGGCCGCCGCCGACAAGCCCTGGAAGGCGTCGAGCTATCCCGTGCTCGCGGAGAACGCGCTGCGGATGCTCATCGCCACCTCCCCGGACTACCTGACGAGCTGATGAAGAACACCTGCTGCACCGAACACGCCCGCGCGTCCGCCGGCCTCCCCGCGATCGAGGCCGGCATGCCCGAGCCCGCCGGCACCGGTCTTTCCCGGCGCTCCTTCCTCCTGCGCTCGGCCGGTCTCGGGCTCGCCGTCTACGGGGCCGGGCGGATCGCGCAGCTCCCCGCGTTCGAGGCCGGCGTCGCGCACGCCCAGGCCGCGCCCGCTCAGACGGTGCTGCTGAGCGTGTTCCTGGACGGCGGCGTCGACAATCTGAGCCTGCTGGCGCCGGTCGAGGACCCGATCTACCAGCGCCTGCGGCCGAAGCTCGCGATTCGCGAGGGCCGCGCGTTCGCCGAGGATTCCCGCCTCGCCTGGCATCCGGCGGCTTCGTCTCTGGCCGACCTGCACGCCGAGGGCAAGGTCTCGGTCCTGCCCGCGGTCGGCTACACCGACGCCGACCAGTCGCACTTCACCTCGCGCCACTTCTGGGAGGTCGGCGCGCTGGACCCGCATCTGCGGACCGGCTGGCTCGGGCGCGTGCTGGACCGCGTCGGCACGCCCGACAACCCGCTTCAGGGCATCTCGCTCGACGGCCAGCTCGCGCCGTCGCTGGCGACCGCGCGCAACCCGGTGGCGGCGGTCGACAAGCCGGAGGACGTCGGCTTCTGGACGCCCGGCGCTTGGGGCCCGGCCGAGGAGCTCGCCGTGCCGGCGTTCACCGGCATCGGCCGCTCGCTGCTCGGCTCCGGCGATCCCGCGATCGCCCAGGCCGCGCGGGCGGCCGCGTTCGCCGGTGGCGTCCGCGACGCGCTCGCCCCGCTCGGCATCGACGGCAAGCCCACGTACGTGCCCGCTGCCGCCTACCCGCAGGACAAGGACCCGTTCCCGCGCCGGCTTGCCGGCTTCGCCGCGATGCTCGCCGCCGGGCTGCCGATCCGCGCCGCCGCGATCCGTGCCCCGGGCGCCTGGGACACACATGCCAATCAGGCCGATGTGCTGCCCAAGAACCTGAAGCTGACGTTCGATTCGCTGCTCGCGTTCCAGCGCGACATCGAGGCGCGCGGGCTCGCCGATCGCGTGCTCACGCTCGTGTGGTCGGAGTTCGGGCGCCGCGCGGCCGAGAACGGCTCGGGCACCGACCATGGGGCGGCCGGTGTCGGCTTCCTCGTCGGTGCGCGGGCGTCCGGCCGGATGATCGGCGAGTTCCCGGGGCTCGGCAAGCTCGACAAGGACGGCAACGTGCGCGCCACGTCGGACTTCCGCGGCCTCTACGGCGCGATCTGTGGCGACTGGTTCGGCGTCGATCCCGCCGCGGTGCTGCCCGGCAGCGGCATCGGGAAGCCGGTGATCCTCAGGTGATCTTCGCCGCCCCTCCGCCTCCGCCGCCGCCCGCTCGCGTGCTGGTCGAGGCGACCGAGTTCCGCTTCACGCTCTCGCGCACCACGGTCAAGGCCGGTCCCGCGATCGTCCAGCTCGCGATCCGCGGCGAGGACCCGCACGACCTCAAGCTCGCTCGCGCCGGAACGCCGACGGCCCGCGCGGCGTCCGTGCCCGAGACGCTCCCGGGCGACGTCGCCGAGTGGCGCGGGAAGCTCAAGCGCGGCCGCTACACGCTGTACTGCTCGCTGCCGGGCCACAAGCGTGCAGGTATGCGCACCGCGCTGACCGTGCGCTAGCGTCGTTGGGGCGGATGCCCGACATCGCCACCAATCGCCAAGCCTCCTATCGCTACCACCTGCTCGACAAGTGGGAGTGCGGCCTCGTGCTCACCGGCACCGAGGTCAAGTCGCTGCGCCAGGGCAAGGCGACGCTCAAGGACGGCTACGCGACAGTCAACAACGGCGAGGTATGGCTGCACAACGTCCACATCCCGCCGTACGCGCCCGCCACGCGCGACAACCACGAGCCCGAGCGCCCACGCAAGCTGCTCATGCACCGGCGCGAGATCGAGCGCCTGATCGGCAAGACGAAGGAGAAGGGGCTGACGCTGGTCCCGACGCGGCTCTACTTCAAGGATCGCCACGCAAAGGTGGAGATCGCGCTCGCGCGCGGCAAGGACGTCGGCGACAAGCGTCAGTCGATCAAGGAGCGCGAGCTCAAGCGCGAGATGGAGCGCAGCTTCAGGCGCTAGTGAACCCGAGGTCGAGCGGCCCGGCGGGGATGATTCGCTTCGGGTTCAGCTCGTCATGGGTCGTGTAGTAGTGGCGCTTGATCTCGTCGAGCGCGAACGTCTCGGCGACGTGCGGCTGCTGGTAGAGGTCGGTCGTGTACCGGAGCAGGTTCGGGTGCTCGACCAGCTTGGAGCCATTGCAGCGGAAGTGGGTGTGGTAGACGGCGTCGAAGCGCAGCAGCGTCGGGAGCAGCCGCCAGTCCGCGAGCGTGATCCGGTCGCCGGCCAGGTAGGTGCGATCGCTGAGCAGGGCCTCGAGCCGCTCCATCGCCGCGAACACGCCGCGGAACGCCTCGTCGTAGGCCTCCTGCGTCCGTGAGAACCCGGCCCGGTAGACGCCGTTCTGGAACTCGCTGTAGATCCACTCGTTGAGCGCGTCGATCTCGCCGCGCAGTTCCTCGGGGTAGAGATCGCCGCCGGCCCACTCGTTGAGGAAGACGACGATGTCGGCCGACTCGTTGGAGACGATCCGGCCCTCCTCCTTGTCCCAGAGCACGGGCACGCTGATGCGGCCGTCGTACGCGGGCTCGGTGGCGAGGTAGGCCGCTTTGAGGAAGTCGAAGCCGTTGACGTCATCCGTGAACCGGCCGCCGGTGAACGCCCAGCCGCGCTCGTCGCGATACGGGTCGGCGTAGGAGATGCCGAGCGCATCGAGGCCGACGACGGCGCACACGATCGCCGCCCGCTGCGACCACGGACACGCGAGCGCCACGTACAGGTGGTGGCGCTCGGGGCCGCCCTCAGGACGGCCCCTGAACTTCGACTGCTTGCGGACGAAGGCGCCGGCGGTCATGGGTTGAGTGTTGCCGCTACGGCTTGCCGGTGAACACGACGACGCGGCGGAAGGGCGGGCGCGGCCGCTCGGGCGGCTGCGGAGTGGGGTCTGGCGGGGTCATGCGGGGCCTCCTGCTTAGTTCGATGATGATCGTATCAAAGGTTCGATCGGAGTCGAAATTACGCAGGTTGCGGAATTGTTATCGCGCGGCCCCTTGCGTGGCCACAGCGCCGCGAAATATGTTTTTCGCAGACGCCGAGGTAAGAGACGCAAAGAGCGAGGCCATGAGGTGTGAGGCCCGCCGCCCGAAGCGAAACCGGTGCTTGCACCGGAGTCGTGGAGGGACCTCAAGCGGCTCCCTCGGCGTCTACATATCGTTAACCGCCCAGCTGCAGCCACGCTTCGCTGCGCGTCGGAAACGATGGGATGGCGTGCCGGAGCCGCTCGAGCGGCACCTCGCCGACGATCGCGATCGTCGCCGCGTGCAGGAAGTCGGCGACCTCGGCGCCCGTGATCGTGCAGCCGACGACGATCCTGCGCTCGCGGTCGACGACCCAGCGCGTCGTCCCGGGCGCGTTGCGGCCGTAGAACGAGCCGCCGGCATTGCCGGACGTCTTGGCTTCATACGTGTCCACGATCAGGCCGGCCTTCTCGGCCGTCTCCGTCGTGTGGCCGACGGCCGCGACCTGCGGCTCGGTGAAGATCACGCGCGGCGAGAGCGGGCCGTCGGCACCGTGCGCCAGGACGTGGTCGTGGCCGAGCAGGTGGTCGGCGACGATCCTCGCCTGGTACTTGCCCATGTGCGTGAAGAGGGCTTTCCCGTTGATGTCGCCGATCGCGTACAGCCACGGGTGGCCGGGGACGCGCATGAGGCTGTCGACCTTGATCGTCTTGCCCGGCTCGAGGCCGACCGTCTCGACTCCGAGGTCCTTGGTGGACGGCTCGCGCCCGAGCGCGACGAGCAGCACGTCGCCGACCGCGCTGCCGCCGTCGGACGTCGTCACGGTCACGGTGCCGTCATCGGCCTGCTCGACGCGTTCGGCCTTCTGCCCGGTGCGGATGTCGACGCCGTAGCGCTCCAGCGCCGCGGTCAGCTGCACGCACGCGAACTCCTCTTCGTTCGGGATCAGCCGGCGCTCGCCCTCGATCAGCGTGACCTGGCTGCCGAGCGTCTGGAACGCCTGCGCCATCTCGACGCCGACCACGCCGCCGCCGAGGACCAGCAGCCGCTCGGGGATGGTCTTGGTCGTGGTCGCCTCGCGGTTCGTCCACGCGCCGTCGATCGCGTCCAGGCCCTCGATCGGCGGCATCATCGGTAGCGAGCCGGTCGAGAGGATCACCGCGCGCCGCGCCTCGAACTCCTCGTCGCCGACGCTCACCCGCCGCTCGCCGGAAAGCCGCCCGTGTCCCCGAACGAGCGCGATGCCGCGCGACTCCAGCCAAGGGAGCTGGGCGTCGTCATCCAGGTCGTGGATCACCTCGTCGCGGCGCGCGAGGATCGCCGCGAGGTCGAGATCGTCACCGACCGGTACGCCCGGGTTGCGCTTCGCCTCCGCGAGCGCCTCGTATGGCCGCAGCAGCGCCTTCGACGGCATGCACGCCCAGAACGAGCACTCGCCTCCGACCAGCCGGTCCTCGACGATCGCGACGTCCAGACCGTGGTCCGCGAGCCGCCCCGCCGCCACCTCCCCGGCCGGTCCCGCCCCGACCACCACGACATCGAAAGCGCGCATGGCGGGCTACAATAGGACGAGCAAGACACCCCGGGGACGACAGGCTTCGACGTGGTCGGATCGTGGGGTCGGTTGCGAGTCGAGGTACCGGAGGCCTCGTAAAACCCCGGCAATAACAAATGCGGATAATTCCGAAGTTGCCGGTCACGGCAGCTACTCGCTCGCTGCCTAGCCGAAACTAGGTACATGAGCCTCGGCCCCCGGAGCCTGCGACGGGTTCAGCCGAGCTAATCAGCAGGATCACCCGAGAGACGCTCGCCCGAGCCGACCGAGGGGACATCTCGATCGGGCTGGCACCCCTCAACCTCGCCCGTGAAGCGAGAGGGGAGCGAGACATAGAGCACGGGCTACGCTCGTAGACGCCGTCTTTCACGCGGTCGCGGACGCGGGTTCAATTCCCGCCGTCTCCACTTCCAAACCGCCGCCCCCGCCGGGGCGGCGGTTTGCGTTCGTCAGCGCCCGAGGTACGCCCGCTTGAGGTCGTCGCTGCGCAGCAGCGACTCCGCGCTGCCCGACAAGGCGATCTCGCCCGTCGCCAACACGTACCCGCGGTCGGCGATCGACAGCGCCATCGTCGCGTTCTGCTCGACCATCAGGATCGCCACGCCCGCCTCGTGGACCTGCTTGATGATCGTGAAGTTCTGCTGGACGAGCGCGGGCGAAAGGCCCATCGACGGCTCGTCCATGAGCAATAGCCGCGGCCGCGACATCAGCGCACGGCCAATCGCGACCATCTGCTGCTCGCCGCCCGACAGCGTCCCGGCGAGCTGGGTCCGGCGCTCGTAGATGCGAGGGAACAGGCTGTGGACGCGCTCGAAGTCCTCACTGAGGTCCTCGCCGCGGCGCAGCGTCGCGCCAAGCTCGAGGTTCTCGCGGACGGTCATGTCGCCGAACAGCCGCCGGTTCTCGGGGACGATCGCCAGGCCGCGCGCGATCCGCTCGGGCACGCTGCGCGCGGTGACATCTTCGCCGTCGACGACCACCGTGCCGGCGCGCGGCCGCACGATGCCGAGCACGGTCTTGAGCGTCGTGGACTTCCCCGACGCGTTGCCGCCGAGCAGGCACACCAGCTCGCCCCGGTGGACCTCGAGCGAGATCCCCTCGAGGATGCGCATCTGCCCGTAGTAGGTCGTGATCTGGTTGAGAGCGAGCAGCGGGACGGTCATCGGGTCACTCCGCCGCCAGCGCGTCGGGGTCGCGGCCGAGGTAGGCCTCGACGACGGCCGGATGCGTGGCGCAGTGGTCGAATGTGCCCTCGGTGACCTTCTCGCCGTGGTCGAGTGCGACGACGCGATCAGAGATCCCCTCGACGACGTGCATGTCGTGCTCGATGACGAGGATCGTCAGGTCGCGCTCGTCGCGCAGGCGCCCGATGAGCTCGGTGATCTCATGCGTTTCCTTGGGGTTCATCCCCGCCGCGGGCTCGTCGAGGAGCAGCAACCGCGGCCGGGCGGCGAGCGCGCGGGCGATCTCCAGCCGCCGCCGGTTCGCGTAGGAGAGCACGTAGGCGGGCTGGTCCCAGCGGTAGCCCATCAGCCGCTCGCCGAAGAACGACAGCACCTCCTCGGCCAGCGCGTCGACCTCACGCTCCTCGCGCCGGGCGCGCGGCGTGCGCAAGATCGACTCCCACGGCATCGCCTTCGTCGCGCCGTACGTCGCGGCCTTGACGTTCTCCTTGACCGTCATGTTTTGAAAGAGCCGCAGTGACTGGAACGTGCGCGCGATCCCGAGCCGCGTGATCTTGTGCGGCATCAGCCCGGCGATGCTCTGGTCGGCGAAACGGATGTCGCCCCCCGTCGGCGTGTAGACGCCGGTGATGAGGTTGAAGATCGTCGTCTTGCCTGCGCCGTTGGGTCCGATGACGCTGACGATCTCGCCTTCGGAGACGTCGAGGTCGAGGTCGCGGACGGCGTGCAGGCCGCCGAAGGCGAGGGTGGTGCGCTGCAGCTCGAGGAGCCGCGGCATCAGACGGCCTCCACGCGCCGCGTGCCAAGCAACCCTTGCGGGCGCGCGTTCATCATCACGATCAGGATCGCGCCGACGAGGATCTGGCGCGTGACGCTCGGCTCGACGGCCAGCCGCGCCTCCCAGACGCACGCTGCCAGGTAGACCGTCGGGACGAGCAGGATCGTCTGCCACCGGCCCTTCAGCTGGACCAGCGCGATGAGCGCGACGACGAGCACGACGAAGCCGATGTTGCCCGCCGTCTTCGCGTTCTCCGGGACGATCACCCAATGCTCGAGCGCCGAGCCGAGCCAGCCGCCGCTCTGGAGCTCGCCGGCGACCGCGGTGGGCGAGATCGCTTCGACGATCGCGTGGGCGGCGAAACCGAACGCGACGATTGCGGCGAGCACCGCGGCGAGCTTGCGCCACGGGCGCATGCGCGCGATCAGCGTGGCGAGGATCAGCCCGTAGAACACGTAGGCCGCCTGGTTCGGGTTGCGCAGCAGCTCGAGCGTGACGCTCACCACCAGCCCGCCGGCCACGGCGCCGGCGATGCTCCCGGCGCCGCCAAGGATCAGCGCGGCGTAGATGAGGATGAGGAAGGGCGTGTCGAAGTCGGTCGGGAAGACCCCGCCCTGCTGGGCCGCGAAGATCGTTCCGGCCAGCGCAGCCACGACCGCGCCGAAGCTGAACGCCATCAGCTTGAGGTGATTGACCGGCACGGTCATCAGGTTCGCCGCGAGCGGATCCTCGCGGACGGTCCTCCACGCGCGGCCGGTGCGCGAGGTGTCGAGCAGGTGCAGCGCCGCGATCGTGATCAGGATCAGCACGAGCGCGAAGTAGAAGTAGCCCTGGACCGTGAGGATCTGCGTGCCGAACAGCGTGATCGGGTCAACGGCGGGAATCCCGTTGGGGCCGCCGAGGTGCTCTGAGTCGACGTTGTTGACGACCTCGACGAAGACCTCCCCGAAGAACAGCGTCACGATCGCGAGGTAGTCGCCGATGAGCCGTCGCGACGGCAGGCCGAGCAGCATTCCCAGCGCCGCCGCGGCGACCATGATGAGCGGGATCGACAGCGCGGCCGACAGGTGGATGCCGTCGCTCCCGAGCTGGTTGGAGGACAGCAACGCGAACCCATACGCGCCGAAGCCGTAGAACGCGATGTAGCCGAGGTCGAGCAGGCCGGCCCAGCCGACCGCGATGTTGAGCCCCAGCGCGAGCATCGCCAGCAGCAGCGCGTTGACGCCGACCTGCAGCTGAAAGTCATTGAGGCTCAGGAGCGGGATCAGCGCGCCGACCGCGCCGACGATCGCCAGGCGCGGCCACCAGCCCACGCGCGCGGCGACACGCTCGACCGCGCCGCGCCAGCCCGTCGCGGCCTCGCGTCGCTCCCCCGAACGCGCCACCCACTCGTCGACTCCTACCGGCGGCACCAGCTCACACCTTCTGCAGCGGCGCGCGCCCGAGCAGCCCCGAGGGCCGCACGAGCATGACCGCGATCAGGACTCCGAACACGATGAGGTTCGTGTAGGTCGACGAGATGTAGCCGGTGGCGAAGGCCTCCGTGAGTCCGATCAGCAGCCCGCCGAGCACCGCACCGGGGATGCTGCCGATCCCTCCGACGACCGCCGCCGTGAACGCCTTCAGGCCGGCGATGAAACCCATGAGGGTGAAGACCTGGTTGAACACGAGCCCGGCCATGACCCCGGCGATGCCGGCCAGCGCGGAGCCGAGGAAGAACGTCGCCGCGATCGTGCGGTTGACGTCGATGCCGAGCATCTCGGCGGCCTCGCGGTCGGTCGCCACGGCGCGCATCGACTTGCCAAGCGTTGTCCTGTTCACGACCAAGCGCAGCGCCACCATGAGCACAACGCTCAGTGCCACGACCATGATCCGCACGATGTCGATGTGCAGCGACCCCAGGTCGATGCCGCTGTCAAACGAGATGAACTCCGACGTGTTGTAGAGCCGCGTCTGGGACCCGAACAGCAACAACATCGCGTTCTGGAGGAAGAACGAGACGCCGAGCGCGGTGATCAGCGGCGCGATCCGCGGTGCGTCGCGCAGCGGCCGGTAGGCAAAGCGCTCGATCGCCACGCCCAGCGCGCCGACGCCCGCCCCCGCGACGACGAACATCAGCAGCAACAGGAGCGGCACCGGGATGACGAGCGCTGCGGGCCCGCCGAACCACTGGATCATGAAGTAGCCGACGAACGCCCCGATCATGTACAGGTCGCCGTGGGCGAAGTTCAACAGCTTGAGGACGCCGTAGACCATCGAGTAGCCGAGCGCGATGAGCGCGTAGAGGCTGCCGGTGGTGAGGCCGTTGACGACCTGCTGAATGAAGGTGTCCACGCTCAGGCGTTCGGCACCAGCTCGTACTTGCCGTCCTCGCCGAGCTTGAACAGGAAGAACTTCGCGCCGATCAGGTCACCCTTCTCGTCGAACTTGATCGGCTGACCGAGGATCGACTCGGGCAGGTCGGTCTTCTTGATCTGCTCGAGCACGTTCTCGCGCGACGGTGTCTCGCCCGCCTTGCAGACGGCCGCGATCGCCTCGTTGACGACGTGCGTCGCAGCGTAGGTGCCCGGGCCGAACGTCCCGAACGACTTGAACTTCTCCGTGGCGACCTTGACGATCTCCTCGTCGCCGGGGACGCCGGTGATGTCCGGCGCGAACGAGGACACATATGAGCCCGGGATCTTGAACTGGTCGGGCGAGTAGAGGCCGTCCGTGCCGAAGATGATCGCCGACTTGTTCTGCTCCTTGAGATTCTGGCCGAATTGCTGCGCGTTGGCCGCCACCTGCCAGGGGAGGATCACGACGCCCGTGTCGGGGGTGACCTTGCTCACGAGCGACGAGAAGTCGGTCTGCTTCTGGCTGACCGACTCGCGGTCGACCTTGATGCCGGCCTTCTCGAGCACGGGGGCGATCGCGTCCGCCAGCCCGGTGGAGTAGGAAGTCTGGTCGTCGACGAGCATCGCGGTCTTGGGCTTGATGTTGTCGACGATGTACTGCGCGTCCTGGGGACCTTGCACGTCGTCACGCGGGACGACGCGGAAGAACGTCGGGAACGAGCCCTTCTCCGTCAGGTCGGTGGCCGTCGCCGAGCCGGCGACCGCGGCCAACCCGGCGCGCGTGATCTGCGAGCCGATGG
The DNA here is from genome assembly GCA_963768375.1 of uncultured Solirubrobacteraceae bacterium. Classification (GTDB taxonomy): domain Bacteria; phylum Actinomycetota; class Thermoleophilia; order Solirubrobacterales; family Solirubrobacteraceae; genus Solirubrobacter. The sequence goes on along the minus strand of CAVYHO010000008.1, from coordinate 913,806 downwards.
CGCTGACCTCCTGGCTGCCGGCGGGCCCGACGAGCGCGACGATCTTGTCATTCGCCACGAACTGCCGGGCGACCGTCGTCGCCTGGGCGGGCTGAAGCTGCGTGTCGCCCTCGACGACCGAGATCTTCGTCTTGTTCTTCGCGTTGTCCTGCTCCACCGCGAGCTTGGCGAAGTTCAGCTGCTCGCCGCCAATCTGCGCGACCTGCCCGGTGATCGGCGCCATGACGCCGATCTGCGCAGTGCAGTTCGTGTTCGCCTGCTTGGATCCCGAACCGCTGGGGGTCGCGCCTTCGTCGTCGTCGCCACCACATGCCGCGAGGCCCAGCGCAAGCGCGGGCAGCGCGAGGCAGATGGCCATCTGCCGAGCCTTCCTCATGTTTCTCCCTCCTCAGGGTCCCGGTCATCCTGCCATAGCAGGCGTGCCGTCGGGGTAGTACGCGGCGGCGGGCGATCCCGCCGGGCGGAACACCGCTACCACCGTCATGACGTCCTGGCCGGCGTTCTCGAGGCAGTGCACCGTGCGGGCGGGGAGGTAGATGCAGGACCCCCCGCGCAGTGGCGTCGTCTCGCCGTTCATGTGCATCGCGCCCTCACCATCGAGGATGTAGATCACCTCGTCGTAATAGTGCATATGGTCGGGTGCGCGGACCGTCGGGATGTAGCCGACGAAGTGCGTCGCCGACCGCAGCCCGCTCGCCGGGTCGGCGACGATCCTGAACTCGCGCTGGGTCGTGGCCGCCTCGGCGGCTTGGTCGGCGAGCCGGCGCACGACCGCCCGCGGGGCGTCGACGGGTGGCGCGGGGTCGGGGATCGAGACCGCCACGAGCCGCAGCCTCTCATCGCCGCCGTTGCGCAGCTCGTAGGTCTCGCCGGGCGCGAGGTAGGCGCCGGATTCGGGCTCGAGCGCGTGCTCGGCGCCGTCGAGGAGCAGGGTCCCGCGACCCGCCAGGACGAAGAGCACCTCCTCGTGCGCGCCCGCACTGCGCGGTGCGGAACCGCCGGGAGCGAGCTCGAGCACGGTCTGCTCGAGCACCGTGCAGCCGACGTGCGGACCGAGCGTGGTGCGCCGGGTCAAGTCGTCGTCGCGATGCGCCGGGGCGTCCTGCTCGTGAACGACGCAGCCTGCCATCACGCCAACCGCGCCTCGACCGCGATCTCGGTTCCCGCCAGCGCGAGCGAGACCGGGCACGTCGCCTTCGCGCGCTCGGCGAGCTGCTGGAACTGGGCGTCGTCGACGCCGGGCACCTCACCCTCGGTGCTCAGCGTGATGCGCGTGATCCGAAAGCCCTCGTCACGCTGCTCGAGCCGGACGCGCGCGGTCGTGCGCAGCTCCGTCGGGGGGTGCCCGGCTTCCGAGAGCAGGTCGGCGAGCGACATCGTGAAGCAGCCCGCATTGGCGGCGCCGATCAGCTCTTCGGGGTTGGAGCTGGGCTGGCCTTCCTCGACGCGCGCCTTGAGCGTGAACGGGCCTTCGAACGCGCCGCTGCCGAGCCCGAGCCGGCCGCCGCCCTCCGCCACGGTGCCGCTCCAGCTCGCTTGGGCCGTACGGGTGATTCGGAAGCTCATGGTGTGATTATCTGCTTCGCATGACACGGGCGGTGCCAGACCTCGGCGCGGTGCGGCGGCGCTTCTCCTCGCTGCAGGGCGACTTCACGTTCTACGACGCGCCCGGCGGCTCGCAGGTCCCCGACGAGGTCGGCGAGGCGATGGCGCGCTGCCTGCGCGAGGCGAGCGCCAACATCGGGGCGCCGTACGAGACGAGCCGGCGCGTCGGGGCGATCCTCGAACGCGCCGAGCAGCGCTCCGCGCGCTTCCTCGGCTGCGACCCGCAGGAGATCGTCTTCGGCACCAACATGACGTCGCTGAACTTCTCGCTGTCGCGGACGGCCGGCCGTGAGTTCCAGGCCGGTGACGAAATCCTCGTCTCCTCGCTGGACCACGACGGCGGCGTCGCCCCGTGGCTCGAGCTCGCGCACGACCGCGACCTCGTGGTCCGCCACGTCGAGCTCAACGACGACACGACGCTCGACTTCGACGACCTGCAGGCCAAGCTCTCAGACCGCACGCGGGTCGTGGCGTTCGCGTGGGCGTCGAACGCGATCGGCACGATCACCGACGCGCGGCGGGTCTGCGAGCTCGCGCACTCGGTCGGCGCGCTGGCGTGGATCGACGCGGTCCACTACGCCGCGCACGAGCCGATCGACGTCCGCGCCGTCGACGCCGACGTGGTGATCTGCTCGCCGTACAAGTTCTGCGGTCCGCACCTGGGCCTCGCCTACGGCAGGGCCGAGGTCATCGAGCGCTGGCGTCCCTACAAGGCGCGCCCGGCGCCTACGTCGCCGCTCGGCCGCCGCTTCGAGACCGGGACCCAGCCCTACGAGCTGCTCGCCGGCCTGAACGCCACGTTCGACTACCTCGACGACATCGGTGGCTTCGAGGCGATCGTGCCCTACGAGCGGGCGCTCGGCGAGCGCTTCCTGGCCGCGCTGCCCGAAGCGGCGCGCGTCTACGGCCTGCCGACGATGGAGGGCCGGGTGCCGACGTTCCTCATCAACCTGGATGGTGTGCCGGCGGCGCAGGTGGCCGGCCGGCTCGCCGAGCGCGGGATGGGCGTCTGGGCCCACGACTCGTGGTACTCACTGAACCTCTTCGAGCGGTTCGGCTACGGCTCCGACGGCGCGGTGCGCATCGGGTTCATCCACTACAACACGGCCGGCGAGGTTGACCGCCTCGCCGGCGAGCTGACGCAGATCGCTACTCGTTGAGGAGTATCGGCGCGAGCGTCGAGAGGTCGATGTTCCCGCCGGACACGACGCACACCACGCGCCCGCTCCCGCCCTTGCCGGCGAGCGCCGCCGCGAGGGCCAGGCCGCCGGCGCCCTCGGCGACGACCCGCGTGCGGTCGGCCAGCAGCCGCACGGCCGCGGCGGTCTCCTCCAGCGATGCGGTGAAGGCGCCGTCGATGAGCTCGCGCACACGCGCGAACATCTCCGGCAGGACGCGGCGGCTGCCTGACCCATCGACCCACGAGGGCTCGTAGTCGACCTCTGTCGGCTCGCCGGCGGCCAGCGCCGCGTTGAGCGCCGCGCCGGTCGCTGGCTCGACCGCGTAGATCCGCGTGTCCGGGCGGCGCGCCCGTAGCGCGCTGGCGATCCCGGTGACCAGTCCGCCGCCGCCGTAGGGGACGAGAACCGCGTCAGGCTCGGGGAGGTCCTCGAGGATCTCCAGGCCGATCGTTCCGTTGCCGGCCATCACGTCGGGGTTGGAGACCGGATGCACGAAGAAGCCCTCGACGCCCTCGACGCGCGAGGTCTCGATCGCGCGCCACCAGTCCGCGTAGGGCACGCGTAGCACTTGGCCGCCGAGCCGCTCGATCGCGTCGAGCTTGGTCTGCGGCGCGTGCTCGGGGACCGCGATCGTGGCCGTCAGGCCCAGCTCGCGGGCGAGCCACGCCACGGCACGGCCCATGTTGCCGGCGCTGGCGGTCACCAACCCGGCGTGGAGCTGCTCGCCAGACGCGCGGCGGACCGCGTTGGCCGCTCCGCGGATCTTGAACGACGCGATCGGCTGGAGCGTCTCGAGCTTCAGCCAGATCTCGGCGTCGCCATCGGCCTCGAGACGCACGAGCGGCGTGCGCACGGCCACGTCGGCGATCCGCTCGCGCGCGGCCTCGATCTCCTCGATCGCGATCACAGCTCCACCTCGGTCCCGAGCCCGAGCCTTCGGGCATTGTCGACCGCGAGCTCGGCCGCGGCCATGTCCTCGATCCCCAGGCCGAGCGAGCGGAACAGCGTGATCTCCCGCGGGCTCGTCCGACCCGGATGCAGCCCCGCGGCGACCTCTCCGAGCGTGGCCCGTGTGTGCGACGTGCCGTCGATGAGCCCCTCGTCGATGGCCAGGCGATACTCGCCCGCCTCCTGCTCGAGCGACTCGCGGCTGTCGCAGAACAGGGCAGCTGCGGCCACCGTCGCGGTGTCGAGCTCGCGTGACGTCGGCTGGCTGGCGCCCACCGCGTTGACATGCGCGCCCTCGGCGAGCCACGCGCGCTGGAGGACCGGCGTGCGCGCGTTGGTGGTGGTGACCACGACGTCGGCGTCGCGCACCGCTTCCTCCGCGCTGGCGGCGACCGTTTCGCCCAGTCGCTCGGCGTGCCCGGGGGTGGGGGAGTACACGCGCACTTCGTGGAATTCGCGTACGAGCCGCAGCGCGCGCAGATGGGCGGCGGCCTGAACCCCGGCACCCAGGATGCCCAGCGTCCTCACTTCCTCGCGCGCCAGCAGCCGCGTCGCCAGCGCCGACACCGCGGCAGTGCGGATCTCGGTGATCGCCGACGCGTCGAGGATCGCGCTCGGGGCACCGGTCTCGCCGTCGAACAGCGTGACGGTGCCTTGGTGGGCATCGAGGCCGCGGCTGGGGTTGCCGGGGAAGATGCAGACCACCTTGAGCGAGAACAGCGGCCTCGCGCCGCCACGGTGCGCGGGCATGAGCCCCATCAACCCCTCCGACGCCGGGGGCACGCTGACCGACCGCAGCGGTTGGTGGAGCTCTCCGCGCGCATGTGCGCCCAGCACCACCGCCATCGCTTCGATGCACTCCTCCATCGGCAGCGCTCGCGCGACGTCGGCGTGGCCGAGGACCAGCGCCATCAGGCGAAGATCCCCGACAGCTCGTCGCGAGTCGCGGCGTCGAGCGGGTTTGCGAGCGCCTCGCGGACGGGCTCGAGGTGATCGGGTCGCGTGGGCCCGACGACCACCGCTGTGAGTCGCGGCTCGCCGAGCAGCCACGCGAGCGCGATGCCTGCCATCGACACGCCGCGCTCGCGCCCCATCTGCTCCAGCGTCTCGAGCGCGTCGAAGACGCCGTCGTTCACGAAGTGGGCGTAGGGCTCAGGACGCTGCGTCATCCGGGACCCGCCGGGGAACGGCTGACCGCGGCGGTACTTGCCGGTCAGCCAGCCGCCGGCCAGCGGCCCGAACGCCGCGTAGGCGACGTCGCTCTGCGCACACACGCCGAGCACCGCGTCCTCGGCTCCGCGGTCGAGCAGCGAGAACGCGTTCTGGACGCACGCGGGCGCGCCGACCGCGGCTGCGCGCGCGAGCTGGGCGGCGTCGAAGTTGCTCACCCCGTAGGCACCGATCGAGCCCGCCGCGCGCGCCGCCTCGAATGCGCCGATCGTGTCCTCGAGCGGCACGTTCGGGTCGTACTCGTGAGCGAGGTAGAGGTCGACGCGGTCGGTACCGAGCCGGTCGAGGCTCGCCGCGAGCTGGCGCTCGATGCGCTCCGGCGCGAGGCCGTGGTCGGCGCCGGCGGTCATCGGGTTGAACGTCTTCGTGGTGATCGCCGGGCGCACGCCGCGCGCGGCGCACCAGCGCCCGATCATGGCCTCGCTACGCCCGCCGCCGTACGCGTCGGCCGTGTCGAAATGTCGGATCCCCAGCTCCCACGCCGCGTCCATGAGTGCCAACGCGCCGTTCTCGTCGATTCCCTGGCCGAAGAACTCTGGCGCCGAGCCGACGCCGCCGAAGTTGCCGCAGCCGAGCATGACCCGCGGCACCTCGAGGCCCGAGCGGCCGAGCGGGCGCGTCTCGATCAGCGCGTGCGCCATCCGAAAGCGGACCTTACCCGGACGACGTACGGCCCGCCCGGCGAACCGGGCGGGCCGCTGGATCCGCTTACGGGGTCGTCGTCGAGAGCGTGAACGTCAGCGTCTTGGCGTAGGTGCCAGTGCGCAGCGCGTCGGTCGCCCCGATCGACTGCTTGAACGTGATCGTCACCGGATCGTTGGACACCGGCGCGGTCCAGGCCGCCTTGGAGAACTCCACCCGCAGCGGTTGCGGCAACGTGAACGCGCCGTTGGCCAGATGCGCCGGCTGCGGCGACACGCTCAGTGCCGCGTCACCGGCCGTCGAGATCACGTTCGCGGTCGTCGACGCCGTGTACACGCTGGCGACGCCCGGCGTGAAGGCGCCGAAGGTGGCCGGCGCGCCGAGCGTCAGCGATAGCGTCGCCGGCACCGTCCCGCCGACCGGGGCCGGCTCCTCGTCGCCGCCCACCGACGAGTTGGCGCCGGCGCTGATGATCGCGGCACGCTCCGCGGCGTTCACGACGCCGGCCGCGAGGAGCTCGTCCGCGAGCTGGGTGAGGTGGGCCACGAATGTGCTGCGATTTGGCCACACCTCCTCGTCGAGGAGGTGGTCGCTGATCGTGCAGGTGCCCGCGAGCGTGCGGTTCGGCACGCCGCTGTCGACGCTGCCGACCACGACCGTCGCGCGCGCGTCCGGGTTGGGGCAGATGCCGAGCGCGAGCCGGCCGCCGACCACGGGAAGCCGGAGCGAGCTCTTGGCGAGGTCGACGGTGAGCGCGGTGCCGGGCTGCGGCTTCAGCGTGAAGAGGCGGTCGCTCGACATCACCATGAGACCGAGCCGCTGCCCCGCGAGGACGACCTTGTCCGTCGGCTCCAGATTGAACGAGACGTCAACGAACTCGCCCGGCACGAGCGGGGCGCCGCCCGAGATCGCGCCGCGGTTCTGCGGGTCCGCCCAGCCACGCGTGATGACGTGCGACGTGTTGATCGTCGTCGAGGTGCAGGTCACCGACGGTGTGAAGGGCAGCGCGACAAGCCACACGGAGAGGTTCGCCGCAGCCTTGCTCGCCGCCATCCGCAGCGTGATCCGGGGGAAGCCCGAGAGATGCAGCGGCGCCGTCAGGGTCGGAGTCGAATAGAGGAGGCGCTGCGGCCCCGCGTTGACGAAGTTCCCCGGCTGGCAGGTGACGTCGTCCACGAGCGTCTCGGTCCCCGTGTTCGGGCGTGTGAGCGACGTCAGCCCGCCGGTCGTGTTCCCCCCGGTCTCCGGCACGAAGTCGACCGACTTCGCGGCCGGGTTCGGGTAGTCCCCGTACGGCGTCGGGTTCGTGGTGGAGCACACGATGCTCACGGTGGCGCCGCTGACGACCCGCTGGCCCGCGGTCGTCGCGACCGCCGAGTCGAGCTCGACGGTGGTCGAGTTGGGAACCGCGACGATCGTCCGCGTCGTGTTGGTGATCGTCCCGTTCGCGTTCGTCTGCGGGATCGTGAGCGTCATGCTGACTTGCAGTTGGCTCGTGTCGCCGACCGTCAGCGTCGCGGTGTTCGACTGGTCGCCGGTAACGGCCGCCGTCCGCGGCGGACAGGCCGCCGTCTCGCGCGTGACCCAGGCCTTCGGCTGGTTCTCGACCCCGTTCTGGACGCCGTAGAGGTAACGCGTGAACCAGAGGTTGCGGAGGCCCATCGGCGGCGCGCCGCCGTGGCCACCCTGGTGGTAGTACTGCATGAGCGGCACTTTGCCCTTGAGCGCCTCGGCGATCCGGACGCTGTGCTCGGGCACGACGTTCCAGTCGTTGAACGCGTGCGCCATCAGCGTCGCGGCCCTGACCTTCTCGAGCTGGTTCAGCTGGTCGCGGCCGGCCCAGAAGTCGTTGTAGTCGCCGGTGACGCGGTCGTGGCGAAGCTTCATCAGGCCCTCGCGGACCGTGTCGATGCAGTACTGCCGCCGCGCCGGGTCGCCGCTGTTGATGTAGTCGAAGAGGTAGTCGATGTCCTCGCCGGGCCAGCCGCCGGGGTTCCGCACCAGTCCGTTCGAGCGGTAGTAGTGGTAGTAGGACGTGTTCGGCGCGATCGGGATGATCGCCTCGAGGCCCTGGACGCCGGTCGTCGCTGCGGAGATCGGGAGCGTCCCGTTGTACGACGTGCCGGTCATGCCGACCTTGCCCGTCGACCAGTAGGCCAGGACCTCAGTGTTGCCGTCGATCGTCGTGTAGCCCTTGGCCCGCCCGTTGAGCCAGTCGACGACTGCCTTGGGGCCGTCATTCTCGTTCGAGCCGCCAACCGTCGGGCAGCCCTGCGAAAGGCCCGAGCCCGGCGACTCCGAGTGGACGACGGCGAAGCCGCGCGGCACCCACGTGCTCACTTCGCTGGTCGAGATCGAGGTCCGGTTCGGGTTGAAGGCGATCGCCGGCGGCGAGAGGCGCGCCGGCGGCGTCGCGCCGACCTCGGTGTTGGTGTTCCAGAAGTACTGCGAGTTCGTCGAGGCCGTCCCCGCGTAGTACGGGCTCGTCTCGTAGATGACCGGCACCTTCAGCGTCTCGCTGTCAGTCTGGGCTGGCCGGGTGACGTCGACGTGCATGCGGTCGCGCTTGCCGTCGCCGTCCGTGTCGAACTCCGTCTCGACCCAGAGCCGGTGCCGGACCCACTGTGCCGAGACGTTGAAGGCCGGGACGACCTGCGCCTGGCCGTTCACGAAGACAGGCTGCGTCTGCGCCATCGCCGTCGGGGCGAGCGCGGCGGCAAGCGCGACCGCGACCACGACCACGACACCGAGCGGCAACAGCCGTCCCGCTCCACGATCCATGCCGTCCATTCCGACCCCCTCCTCGAAAGTGGTGCAAAACCCCTCCGAGTGACCGTACGCCAGCCGCCGAGCGCTCTCATCCAACCGTTGTCGGAATGGCGACTCCCGCCCAGAGACGGTCGTCGCAGGCCCGGCGCACTCGCCCGCTCCAAACCACACGCTGGTGGCGGGCGTCCCCGCGAGGGTCATCCGCGCGGTCTGATCACCCTCAGTGGGCGATGCGGACGGATCCCCCCGCATGTTCGACTGCGCTGACGAATGAGCACCGCCGAACCCAAGACCACCCGGCTCGGTTTCGTCATCGGCGCGCTGCTTCTGGTTATGCTGCTCGCGTCGCTGGATCAGACGATCGTCTCGACCGCGCTGCCGACGATCGTCGGCGAGCTCGGTGGTCTCAAGCACATCTCGTGGGTGGTGACCGCGTATCTGCTCGCCGTCACGGTCGTCACGCCGCTCTACGGCAAGCTCGGCGATCTCCGGAACTGATCGCCTTCCGCGCCATCCAAGGGCTGGGTGGCGGCGGGTTGATGGTCAGCGCGCAGGCGGCGATCGGCGATGTCGTCTCGCCGCGCGACCGCGGGAAGTTCACGGGCCTCTTCGGCGCCGTGTTCGGCGTCTCCTCGGTGGCCGGCCCGCTGATCGGCGGTCTCTTCACCTCGCACCTGTCGTGGCGCTGGATCTTCTTCATCAATATTCCGCTTGGCCTCGTCGCACTCGTGGCGCTCGCCGTCGCGTTGCCGAGCGCGTCCGAGCGCGTGAAGCACGCGATCGACTACGCCGGTGCGGTTCTGCTCGCGGTGGCGCTCAGCGCGATCGTGCTGGCCACGACGTTCGGCGGCAACCGCTACGACTGGGTTTCCGTGCAGATCGTCGGGCTGGTCGTGATCGGCGTGGCCGGCGTCCTCGCCTTCCTGCGCACCGAGTCCCGCGCCGCCGAGCCGATCCTTCCGTTGCGCCTGTTCCGCAACCGGGTGTTCGTGGTCACCAGCGCGGTCGGCTTCGTGATCGGCTTCGCGCTGTTCGGTGCGCTCACCTACCTGCCGCTGTTCCAACAGGTGGTGCGCGGCTACTCCCCGACCACGGCCACCGGCCGCTACAAGCTGTTCCCGATCGTCGGCACCGCGATCGCCGCGGTCGGCATGGTGCTGTTGTCGCGCTTGGACGCGCAGACCTCGACGCTCTACTCCTTCGCCGCGATGTTCGTGATGGGCTTCGGGCTCGGGCTGGTGATGCAGGTGCTCGTGCTCGCCGTGCAGAACGCCGTCGAGTACTCCGAGCTCGGCGTCGCCACTTCCGGCGCGACGCTGTTTCGCTCGATGGGCGGCTCGCTCGGCACGGCTGTGCTGGGGGCGATATTCACCGCCCGGCTCACGGATGAACTGGCCGGCTCGGCCGCCGCCGCCGCCGCGCCGGCGCCGGCGCCATCGACCCGAGCGCGGTCCAGCGGCTGCCCACGGCGATCCGGGAGGGCTACACCGGTGCCTTCACCGACGCGCTCTCGACCGTGTTCCTGGTCGGTGCCGGGTTCGTCGTGGTCGCCTTCCTGTTGTCGTGGCTGGTCGAGGAGCGCCCGCTGCGCCAGACCGTCGGCACGGCCGGCGTGGGCGAGGCGTTCGCCTCACCGACCAGCGGCGACTCGCTGCGCGAGCTCATCGGCGAGCTCTCGCGGTTGGTCGGCCGCCGGCGCGTCACCGCGTTCATCGAGCGCACCGTCGACGCCTCTGGCGTCGACCTGCCGGTGAGCGCGGCGTGGCTGCTCGTGCAGGGCGAGGAGGGCGTCGATCTCGGCAACCGCGAGGCGATCACGGCCAATCGCCCGATCGACGCCGCGTGGGTGGGTGAACAGCTCGACCTGCTCTCCGGCCGAGGGCTCGTGATGGGGACGCAACTCACGGCCGCGGGCCACGCGACCGCCGAACGGCTGCTCGACGCGCGCCGCGAAAGCCTGGTGGCGCTGGTCGCCGACTGGAGCTACGACGAAGATCCGCGCGTCAACGACGCAATCGACCGGCTCGCGCAGGAACTCGCCCTCGAACCGGGGCAACTGGGACTCTCTAGGCAATGAAGCCAGTCACTCGACGTCGGTGGTGAGCTTTGTCTCGGAGCTGCGGAAGTTCATCACCTGCCAGTTTCCGTCCTCGTCACGGATCTGGGTCTTGAAGTACACCGGGCTGCCGTTCGCGCCCTTCAGCGTGTAGAGAAAGACGGCGATCTTGCCGTTCTCGGTGCTCACGCTGATCGCCTTCTGGCTGGCCGAACTCTTGTCCCGAGTGACAAGCGTGGACAGGTTCTGCACCACTGCGCTGAGCTCCTCCTCCGTCGTCGCCGCACGGAATGCCGGGCCGGTGAGCGCATACGCCGCGGCGCCGTCGCCGCTCTGGACAGCGGTGATCAACTGGTCTGAGACCTTCTGCGCGTCCTCGGTCGACTCGTTGACCAGGAAGAAGATGCCCACGCCGAGGACGATGATCAGCGCGATCAGCGCTGCGACCACGATCAGAACGATCCTGCCCCACCGCCGCTTCGGTGGCGCGGGCGGCTGCGTGTACGTGGGTGCCGGAGCCGGCTCGGGCGCGGTGGTCATGGCCGGACCGTACCTCTCATGAGAGGCGCCGGGCAACGCCCGTTCGTAGCGGATCGTGGCGTCAGCGGAACTTGACGAGTCGGTTCTCGGCGGTGGGGGTCAGACCGGAGATGTCGAGATGGGCCCCGAGTCGTTCGGCGGCGTCGTAGCAGTAGTGCTCGAAGAAGTAGGCGCTACTTTCGATCGGCTCGCCGAAGGTCTGACACCGCGCCGATCGGCCGGCCATCGCCCTCCATTCGGCGCCGGGCAACGGCACCCACTCGACCTGGACGTTCACGTGGACCGTTCCGGACTCCCGCGAGACCTCGCCGAGTTCGAAGGTAAACCCCCAGATCAGGCTCTCGGGGAAGCCGGTATGCGGATTTTCGAACAGGTGCCCGCTCCACTCGCCACCGTGCGGCGAGAGCTCGTCGGGCGTCGGTGCGTCATCCTCGGCCATCGAGCCGAGACGACAGGTCGTCGAGGCCTTCGACGAGGTCGTTGACCTCGCGCACCACGGCGTCGGCGCGCGCATCGCGCGCGGCCTTGCGCGCGGCCGCCTCGCGCGCTTCGCGCTCCATCGCCGCCAGCCGCTCCTCGAGCGACGCGTCCGGCGCCGGACGCGCGCGCAGCGTCTCGTAGGCGCGCTGGATCTCGAGGAACCGCTCGTCCGAGCCGCCCTCGCGGTCCGGGTGGTGGAGCTTGCTCAGGCGCCGATATGCGTCCAACACCACGGCCTGCGAGGCGCCATGGGGCACGCCGAGAACGCGGTACGGGTCGCGTTGCACTCGATCAGTGTGACGGGTGTATGGTCGCGTGACGCCCGACTCACCACCCGCCACGGGACCGCCCCCGGCGCGCAAGCGAACGCTGGTGAGTTTCGGCGGGGCGATCGGTGCGGGCGGTGTGCTGATCGCGATCTGCGTGGCCCAGGGCGACAAGTTCACCGCTGCTCTGGGCGCCGCCCCGCTGTGGGTGCTCGGGATCGCCGTCGCGCTCCAGATCGTCGCGCTCGGGGTCCGCACGGAGGCCTGGCATGTCTGCGTCTGCGCCGCCGGTGGCACGGTGCCGCGCCGGCGGCTGTACCGGGCCGCAGGCGTCGGCTATGTCGTGATGGCCGTCAACGGCCATCTCGCCGTCGCGGCGCGGATCGCGGCCCTGCGCCGCTCCGCTCCGCGCGACAGCCCGCGCGTGCCGGCGCTGATCTCGGCGGAGGTGCCGATCCTGGCGCTGGAGGCGGTGCTGGCCGCGATCTTCTCGTTCACGCTCGTCGGCCCGCTCGACCTCCCGTGGTGGCTGCCGCTCGTCGCCTTCGCCGTGACCGCATCGCTCACCGCCGGGCTCTACGCGCTGGCGCGGCGCGGCCGGGCTCGCGCCGGCGGCCTGTTGAGCGGTCTCGCGGTCCTGGGCAGCCTCGACGGGCGCCGGCAGGTCATCCTGCTGGTGCTCGTGGCCGTCGGTGCGCAGATCGCCCGCAACTGGCTGATGCTGCACTCCACCGGCATCCCCGTCTCGTTGCTGGACTCGATCGCGGTGCTGATCGCGATCGTCACGCTGACGCAACTGCCCGTCGGACCGAGCGTCGGAGCCGCCGCGACCGTGCTCATCCTCGGCGGCCATGGCATCGCGGCGGTCGCCGCGGCGGGCGTGCTGCTCACCGCCACCGGGATCGCCGGTGCGCTGTCGTTCGCGGGCTGGGCGCTGGTGGACCGGATCTGGGGATCGCGGCGCGCGCGGGTAATCACGTCCTAGGCTAAGAGGCATGGAGGGTTCAGTCGGCGCGCCGCCACAGCGCGTGTGTCCCAAGTGCGCCCGCATCTCGTGGGCGACCGGGCCGCAGTGCCCGTACTGCCGTGCGCGGTTCACGCGGCCGCAGGGCGTGCGCCCCTGGATGCTCGTCGCGACAGGGTTCGCGGTCCTGGCCGGCGTGCTGGTGATGTTCATCATCGCCGGCAACCGGTTCGACGACCGCGTCAATGACGTCGACAAACAGGTTGAGCAGTCGCTGAACCAGATCCGGACCGACGTGCGCAAGGAACTCGACGCGCGGCTGCCGCCCGGCGGCGCCGCCGTCACCCCGACGCCGACGCCGCTCGTGACGCCGACGCCGACGCCCGAGGCCGAGTCGACCGAGACGCCGACGCCCTCGCCGACGACCGAACCGGACGACGGCACCAATCCGGAGCCGTCGCCCACCATCGGTCCCTAGGTGTAGACCTTCTTCTCGTAGTCCTCGAGCATCCGCCCGGCGCCGAACTCGGGGCCGAGCGTGCGCAGCGAGCGGCGGATCCGCGCGACCCAGTCGCGCGCGATCCCGTCCGGGCCGGCGCGGTAGAACTCGGGCGCGACCTCCTCCTCGAGCAGCCGGAACAGCTCGTGGGCGTGGCGGGCGTCCTGCGCGCCGTGGTCGTGGTCGACGTCGCCGGACAGCGCCCAGCCGTTGCCGCCGTCGTAGCCCTCGGCCCACCAGCCGTCGAGCACGGACAGCTGGAGCCCGCCGTTGAAGACGTTCTTCATGCCGGACGTGCCACTGGCCTCCAGCGGCGGGCGCGGGAGGTTGATCCAGACGTCGCAGCCGCGAACCAGGTGCGCGGCCATCCGCAGGTCGTAGTCGTCGAGGTACGCGACGCGGGCGGCGAACCCCGGCGCGTTCTTCATCCGGAACAGCCCCTGGACGAGCTTCTTGCCGCCTTCGTCACGCGGGTGCGCCTTGCCGGCCAGCAGCACCTGCACCGGACGGTCGCCCGCGACGATCTTCATCGCCCGCTCGACGTCCTGCAGCAGCAGGTTCATCCGCTTGTACGTGGCGAGCCGGCGGGCGAAGCCGACCGTGAGGACATCTGGGCTGAACGCCGCGGCGGCCTCGGCGTAGATGCGCGGCTCGTCACGCGCGAGCCGGTCGACGACCGCGCGGTGGCGCACGTATTCGATCAGTTGCTCGCGCTGCGCGCGGCGGACATCCCACAGCTCCTTGGCCGGGATGTCGTCGACCGGCACCCAGGTCGCCGGGTCGGTCGCGCGGTCCAGCCAGTCATCGCCGAGATGGCGGTTGAGCAGCTCCCACATCGGCGTGCCGAGCCACGTCGGGATGTGGACGCCGTTGGTGACGTGGGTGATCGGGACGTCGTCGACCTCGCGCTCGGCCCACATCGCGTGCCACATCTCGCGCGCGACCTCGCCGTGGCGGCGGGACACGCCGTTCGCGGCGCGGCTGGTCCGGAGCGCGAACTGGGTGACCCCGAACGGCTCGGCCTCCTCGTCCGGGTTCGTGCGGCCGAGGCTGATGATCTCCGCGGGGGAGACCCCGAGCGTGCCCGCGACGTGGCTGAGCGCGACCTCGACCTGATGCGCCGGGTAGGTGTCATTGCCGGCCGGGACCGGCGTGTGGGTGGTGAAGACCGTGCGCCGGCGGGCGATCTCCAGCGCGGCGGACAGCGAGCCGTTACCGCTGTACTCGCGCCGCGCGAGCTCGAGCGACACGAACGCGGCGTGCCCCTCGTTGAGGTGCACGATGCTGGGTTCGATCCCCATCGCCTCGAGCGCGCGGACACCGCCGATGCCGAGCAGCAGGTACTGCGCGAGCCGCGTGTCCTCGTCGCCGATGTACAGGCGGCTCGTGATCCAGCGCGCCGTCTCGGAGTTCTCCGGCCGGTCCGCGTCCAGCAGGTACAACGGCACGCGGCCGACGTCCGTGCGCCAGATCTGACACACGACCTCGATGTCGCCGACGGGGACGGGGACGGTGATCGGCGTGCCGTCGTCGGAGCACACCAGCGCGGTGGGCACGCGGTCCGGATCGGTGTCGACCCAGTACTCGTGCTGCCAGCCGCCGGAGTCGATCCGCTGACGGAAGTAGCCGTTGCGGTACAGCAGGCCGACCGCGGCCAGCGGCCAGGCGCGGTCCGAGGCCTCCTTGAGGATGTCGCCGGCGAGCGCGCCGAGGCCGCCCGAGTAGATCGGGAACGAGACGTGGAAGCCGTACTCGGCGCTGAAGTACGCGATCGGGCGCTCCGGCGTTGGCCGCGCCCTCGTGGTAGGGACGTGCGAGGTCGGCGCTGACGCGCTCCTCCAAGGCACGGGCGCGCTCCAGCAGCGCCTCGTCCTGAGACGCGGCGACGAGCCGGTCGGCCGCGGCCTCCTGCAGCAACTTCACCGGGTTCTCGGCGACGCGCTCCCAGCGGTCGGGGTCGACGGCGCGGTACACGTCCGGACCGTCGGGGTCCCAGGACCACCGGTAGTTGTAGGCGAGACGGGCGAGGACGCCCAACGGCTCGGGGATACGGGTGGCGAGCGCCTCGGCGGCTCGCTCGAGATCGCGGCGTGCCGGCTTGCATCGCCGCGCAGGATAGGAGTTCAGGTCCGGACGGGTTCAGCCGATACCCTTGGGTGTGCCGGGGTAGTGCCTTCACCCTGGCCGGAAAGGAGGATCTATGAGGATCCTGTGCCTTCGCTGCCTTCGGCTGTGGCCGAGCGAGCGCTACGCAGATCGGGCGTCATGCCCGCACTGCGGTGGAGCGCTCGACACCACGCCCCGCTAGACCGCGACGCCGGGCGGCTCCGATAGCCGCCCGGCGCCCAGCTCCACGTCGAGCAGGGCGCGCTTGGCCTCCAAACCGCCTGCGTAGCCCGTCAGGCTGCCGTTCGCCCCGATAACGCGGTGGCAGGGGACGATGATCGAGATCTGGTTGCGGCCGTTCGCGCGGCCGACCGCACGCGCGCTCGAACCCAGCTCACGAGCGATCTCGCCGTACGTGCACGTCTCGCCGTAGGGGATCTCGCGCAGTCGCTGCCAGACGCGCAGCTCGAAGTCCGTGCCGTCTTCGGCGAGCGGGACGTCGAACGTCGTGCGTTCGCCGGCGAAGTACTGGTCGAGCTGGGCCTGAAGGTCGGCGAAGCGGCCGTCGCGGTCGGGCTCGGCGTCCGCGTGGAAGCGGTGGCCGTCGGTGTAGAGGCGGGTCAGCCTGCCATTTTCGGCCTCGACGTAGAGCGGGCCGATCGGGCTGGGAAGCAGTGCGGAATCCATGCCGGTTGGAACGGGACGGGGGTCTAGAATGTGAGTCCCCCAAGAAAGGATCCTGATGGCCGTAGAGCAAAAGCTCGAAATCGACGGCGAGGTCACCGAGGCCCTGCCGAACCTGCTGTTCCGCGTGACGCTGGAGAACGATCACCAGTTGCTCGCCCATCTCGCCGGCAAGATGCGCCGGTTCCGTATCCGCGTGCTGCCCGGCGACAAGGTCCGGGTCGAGGTCTCGCCCTACGACCTCAACCGCGGACGCATCGTCTACCGCTACAAGTAGGCAGCCGCCGGCTCGGCGCTGACGTCAGCGACGTCGCGCCGCCGGAGCAGGAGCGTCATCAGGAGCGCTCCCACCGCGACGAGGATCGCCGCCGCCAATGAAGGCGACCTGATAGCCCTCCACCAGCCCCGCCGACACCTCTGCCGGCACGGGCCGGTGGCCGAGGCTGGTCAGGTAGCTCGTGGTCTCGTTCGCCGCCAGCGTGGAGAGCACGGCGAGCCCCAGCGCGCCGCCCACCTGCTGCGACGTGTTGAAGATGCCGGACGCCAGGCCCGCGTCGTGGGCGTCGACGCCGGTCGTCGCGATCAGCGTGATCGGCACGAACGTGTTGCCCATGCCGAACGCCATCAGCACCAGGCCGGGCAGCAGATCGGTCCAGTACGAGCCGTCCGCGATCGGCACGCCGGCCAGCAGGAACAGGCCCACGGCGGCGATCACCATGCCGACGATCGTGTTCGCCCGTGCGCCGAACCGCTTCACGCCCGCCTGCGCGGTCACGGAGCCAACCAGGATGCCCGCCGTCACCGGCAGGAACGCCAGGCCGGCCTCGATCGGCGAGAAGCCGAGGACCCGCTGCACGTACAGCGAGGCGAAGAAGAACATGGCGAACAGCCCGGCCGCGACCAGCAGCAGCACCAGGTTGGCGACGGCCAGCGTGCGGACCTTGAAGATGTCGAGCCGGACCAGTGGGCCGCGGATTCGCGCCTCGACGGCGATGAACGCGACCAGCATCGCGAGCGCGACAGCGCCGAGCGCGAGCGTCGTGGCCGAGCCCCAGCCGTTGTGCTCGGCGCGCACGATCGCGTACACGAGCACCATCAGGCCGCTCGTCACCAGCACGGCGCCGAAGATGTCGAACGCACCCGCGCGCTCCGCCTTGGACTCCTGGATCAGACGGGCGCTGAGGAGCGCCGCGGCGATGCCGATCGGCACGTTGACGAAGAAGACCCACTCCCACGAGAGGGCTTCGACGAGGATGCCGCCGAGCAGCAAGCCGAACGCGCCGCCGCCGGCCGCGATCGCACCCCAGACGCCGAGCGCCTTCGTGCGCTCGGAGCCCTCGGCGAACGTGGTCGTGATGATCGACAGCGCGGCCGGGGAGACGAGCGCGCCGCCGAGCCCCTGGAGGCCGCGGAACGCAACGAGCTGGCCGGCGTTGGTCGCGAGCCCGTTGAGCAGGGAGGCGACCGAGAAGAGAATGACGCCGGCGATGAAGACGCGCTTGCGGCCGAAGATGTCGGCTGCGCGCCCGCCGAGCAGCAGGAAGCCGCCGAACAGCAGCGTGTAGCCGTTCACGACCCACTGCAGGTTGGCGTCGCTGAACGCGAGATCGGTCTGGATCGCGGGCAGCGCGATGTTCACGATCGTCGCGTCGAGGATGACCATGAACTGCGCGAGGCAGACCAGGACGAGCGTCACCCACTTGTTGCCGGCGTACTTAGACATGTCCCGCAGCCTAGGAAGCCGGACCGGGGGTTCCGGTTCGGCTACCGCGACAATCCGTGGTCGAGCTGGTTCGAATCCGTCGCGACGAATCGGACGCCGGGGTAGTGGTCGGCGACCGGGTCTACAGCGATCCGGCGGTCGACTCCCACGGTGACGATCGTCTCGTAGCCGCGGGCGGCGAACAGATGCGTGACGCCGAGCTGGTCGGCGGTGGTGTGCGCGACGCGCAGCTGCGCGCCGGTGCGGTCGGATGCGGCCTTCGCGCGTGCCAGAACCTCGGGGTTCTCGGCCGCTTTGCCGGCGACCAGCAGCACGACTGCGGGCTTTGCGCGCTCGGTCTGCGCGACGGCCGCCGCGACCGCGGAGCCCGCGAACAGCGCGAGCACGACGCCCACGAATTGGGCGATCCGGTTGCGAATAGTCCTTGTCATACGTATGAGCATAATACGTATGACGCTGAAGGTCAAGGCGGCGGAGCCGTCGATTCGCGAATCCGCAGCGCGACTGGGAGCACCTGCTCGTCCGGGGGCCGGTCCCCGGCGAGATCGCGCTTGAGCGCCTCGAACGCGGCCGCGCCCAATGCCTCGGCGTCCGCGGCCACGGTCGTGAGCGGCGGCGCGAGCACACGCGCGAAGTCGAGATCGTCGAACCCCACCACCGACAGATCGCGCGGGATCTCGATCCCGAGTCCGCGCGCCGCGAGATAGACGCCGCCGGCGAGGATGTCGTCGTCGCAGAACACCGCGGTGATGTCCTTCTCGAGCAAGACGCGTCCCGCTTCCGCCGCACTGTCGAACGTGAACTCCGACTGCACGGTCGGTGGCGTGCGCGCCGAGTCGCTCGCGGATCCGGTCGCGGCGCAGATCGAACGTCGGAGCGTCGAAGCTCGAGGCGAGGTGGCCGATCTTCTGGTGCCCCAGGCCGAGGAGATGGTCCATCGCGGCGTCGACGCCCGCCTCGACGTCGAGTCGCACCACCGGCAGCCCACGCGGGCACATCTCGATCTGGATCGCGTGCTCGGTCGCGCCGGGCGGCAGGTCGGCCTCGAACAGCAGCAGCCCGTCGGCTGGACCGGCGAGCAGCGCCTGCAGCGACGCCGCCTCCCACGCACGGTCGTTGCCGATGTCGACCAGGACGACCGTGTAGCCGGCGCCCTGCGCCGCGCGCTGGGCGCCGCGCAGCACGCGCCCGAAGAACGGGTTCGTGATGTCGGGGACCACGAGCGCGACGCTGCGCGCCACGCCGGTGCGCAGCGCACGCGCGGCGACGTTCGGGCGATAGCCGAGCTCGGCCGCGGCGGCGCGGACCATCTCCTCGGTGCGCGCCGAGATCCGCCCGCGGGCCTTCCCGGACAGCACGAGCGAGACCGTCGACTGCGAGACGCCGGCGCGGCGCGCGACGTCGACGCTGGTGACGCGGGGCGGTGCGCTGATGTCCGCAATCCTAGGGTCACGGTGGACGAACTGGTTGAAGAGGTGATCGGGATCGGCGGGCGCGAGCTGTCCGTGCTGCGTCCGCGCGACTCCGAAGCGCTGCTCGACGAGGAGGCGTTCGAGCGCGACGAGTACATGCCGTACTGGGCCGAGCTGTGGCCGAGCGCGCTGGCGCTCGCGCGCGTCGTCGGCGTTCGCGCGCTGCACGGGGCACGAACGCTGGAGCTCGGCTGCGGGCTCGGGCTGCCGTCGCTGGCCGCCGCGGTCGCCGGCGGCCGCGTGCTGGCGACCGACTGGGCGCCGGACGCGATCGCGATGACCGAGCGCAACGCGGCCCGCAACGGGCTCGCGGTCGAGACGCTGCTGCGTCTCCTGGACCGATGCCCGAGCCACTGCTCGCCCGCGCACCCTGGGACCTCGTCCTCGCCTCCGACGTGCTCTACGAGGCGCGCAACGGCGACGCGCTGCTTCCGCTGCTCCCGCGGCTCGGCGGCGAGATCTGGCTCGCCGACCCCGGGCGGCCCGCCGCCGCGCCGTTCCTCGAGCGCGTGGCCGAGACGTTCACGATCGAGAGCCGGCGCGCCGGCGCCGAGGTCCCGCAGGGCGGCGTGTATAGGCTCCGGCCTCGATGAGCACGCAACGCGAGAAGGCCGAAGAGCTGCGCCGCCTGCACGCGGCGCCCGAGCCGTTGGTGCTGGTGAACGCGTGGGACGCGGCGAGCGCGCGGGTCGTGGCGGCGGCGCCCGGCTGCCGCGCGATCGCGACCGCGAGCTGGTCGATCGCCGCCGCGCACGGCTTCCCGGACGGCGAGGCGATCTCGCGCGAGGCGATGCTGGCAGCGGTCGCGCTGGTGGCGTCCGCCGTCGAGCTGCCCGTCACCGCCGACCTCGAGCGCGGCTACGGAGACGCGAGCGTGACCGTCGCGGGCGCGATCGAGGCCGGGGCCGTCGGCTGCAACCTCGAGGACTCGACCGGCACCGGCGGGCTATGGCCGGCCGAAGAGCACGCCGCGGTTGTCGCCGCCGCGCGGGCCGCGGGCGAGATCGCCGGCGTGCCGATCGTGATCAACGCCCGCACCGACGTCTTCCTCGAAGGCGCCGGCGGCGTCGACGAGGCCGTCGAGCGCGGCCGCGAGTACCTGGAGGCGGGCGCCGACGTCATCTTCGTTCCGGGCGTCCGCGACGTGCCGACGCTGGAGGCGCTGGTCGCCGGGATCGGCCCGATCAGCGTCTTCGGGATGCCGGGCGGGCCGACGCTGGCCGAGTACGCCCGGATCGGCGTCGCGCGCGTGAGTTACGGGCCGGGTCCGATGGGCGTCGCGATGGCGGCGCTCAAACGCGCCGCCGAGACGCTGCTGGCGGGCGGCGAACCGCCCGCGGAGCTCGCGTTCCAGGCCGTGACGATCAGCGCGCGCGTGCCGGTGCCGCCGGTGCGGCGCAGGCGGTGCGGGATCGTGCCGTCGAAGCGCAGCGTGTCGCCCTCGTTGAGCGCGTGGACGTCGCCGCCGACCTCGACCTCGATCGCGCCGCGGGCGACGTAGATCGCCACCTCGCCGGTGTGCATCTCGTGATCGGCCGGCCAGCGCTTCCCGCGCGAGGACCACTCGCGCAGGACCGGCACGCCGGCCTCGCCCGGCAGCTCGCGCAGCTGGCCGCCGCTGAGCTCGCGGGCCATGCCCTCGTCGGCGGCGCACGACGCCGCACGGCCGCGCCCTTGCGCGGCGGCGCCCACAGGCGCGCGACCGAGACGTCCAGCGCCGCGGCGATCCGCTCGACCGAGCCCACGCTGGGCCGCGCCAGGCCGCGCTCGACCTGGCTCAGGAAGGGATGTGACAAACCGGCGAGCCGGCCGAGACCCTTGAGGGTCAGCCCGCGTTCCCGGCGCAGCGCTCGTACGCGCGAACCGAGGTCCGTCTCAAAACCGTTGGTGGAGGGATGACCACTAAGCACCGTCTTCCAGACTAACGCGCTCGTCACGCGAAACTGACGGTACCTGGCGATTGGTACCGCTGAACCTGTGCTAAGCGGCAGCCGCGAGCGGCAGCTCGGAGCCCGCCAGAGCGCGCATTGCGAGCGCCTCGACGGTGCCCGAATAGCGGACGCGCCCGCCCGCGAGCAGTGTCACACCGGACGCGAGCTGCTGGAGGTCGTCGAGCCGGCGCGTGGCCCAGATCACGGCGCCGCCGCGGGCGGCGTGGCGGGCGACGAGCGCGCGAGTGGCCGCCGCGGTCCCGCCGTCGACCGCCTCGGGCGGCTCGTCGACCAGCAGCACGTCGGGCGAGTCGGCGAGCGCCCGCGCGAGTGCGATACGGCGCTCTCGACTGGCTTCGTCGCGGCCGTGACGAGCGTCGGTGCGCGCCGGGACGAAGACGAGACGCCGGCGCTCGCTTCGAGCGTCCCGGCCAGGACGCGCAGCAGCGTGGTCTTGCCGGCGCCGCGCGGGCCGATCAGCCCGTGGATCTCGCCTGGTTCGACGACCAGGTCGACGCCTGAGAGCGCCGCCCGCGGCCCGAAGTGATGATCGAGCGCTCGGAGCTCGATCAGGAGGGGTCGTGCATGCCCCGATCATCTGGGGAGGCCCGAGCCAGTGCCCTCGACTTTGGTCCAGGTCGACTAGGCTCGTGGACCGATGGAGGACCCCGCGCTCGGCGCACTCGACCTGGAGGCGCTGGCGCGGGACGCCGCCGCGCTCGTGCAGGTGCCGAGCGTGACCGGCGACGAGCGCGCGGCGCTGGAGCGGCTCGCCGACGCAGGCCGAGCGCCTCGGCCTCGAGGTCGACCTGCACGAGCACGACCTGGCCGCGCTGCGCGCGCATCCGGGCCATCCCGGGCGAGGAGGCGCCGCGCGACGCGCTGTGGGGCCTGACGGCGACGCTGCCGGGCGCGCGCGCCGGGCCGGCTGTGCCTGAACGGGCACGTCGACGTCGTCGGCCCGGGAACGGAGGCGTGGCGGCTCGGCCCGTGGTCGGGCGCGATCGAGGACGGCCGGCTGCACGGCCGCGGCGCGCTCGACATGAAGGGCGCCGTGGTCGCGGCGATGCACGCGCTGGCGGCGATCCGCGCGCGGGCGTCGAGGCGCCCGAGGTCGTGCTGCAGGCGGTCGCCTCCGAGGAGGACGGCGGGCTCGGCACGTTCGCCGCGCTCGAGCGCGACGCCGCGCTTCGACGCCGCGCTGCTGCCCGAGCCGACCGCGCTCCGCGTCGTGTGCGCGCAGGCGGGCGCGCTGACGTTCCGCGGCGTCGTGCGGGGCCGCGCCGCGCACGCGGCCGAACGGCTCGCGGGCTGCTCGGCGATCGACCGCTACGTGCGCGTCCACGCGGCGCTGCAGGCGCACGAGACGCGCGGTCAACGCGGCCGTCACGCATCCGCTGATGCGCGAGCTCGAGCTGCCCGTACCCGCTGCTCGTCGGCCGCGTCGCCGGCGGCGAGTGGTCGAGCATGGTGCCGGACCGGCTCGAGTTCGAGGGGCGGCTGGGGTGCCGGTCGGCGCCGACCTGGTCGCGGCGCGCGCGGCACTGCAGGCCGTCGTGGACGGCGCGCTGGACGACGGCGAGCCGCCGTGCGCGCTCGTGTGGGAGGGCGGAGCGTTCGCGCCGGGGGAGACCGCCGTGGATCACCCGTGGGTGGGCGTGGTGCGGAGCGCGCTGCGCGACGAGACTCGGCCGCGAGGCCGAGGTGGCCGGCGTGCCGTGGGGGGCGGACATGCGGCTGTTTACGGCGCGCGGGATCCCGGCGGTGATGGTCGGCACGCGCGGGATCGAGCTTGCGCATGCCGTGGATGAGTCGGTGGTCGCTCGAGGAGCTGGTGAAGGTGGCTCGGGTGATCATCCGCGCCGTGCTGCGCTACCGCGTTAACGGCGAGCAGTAAGGGGAAGGGTCCGGCGGCGCCGCTACGCGAGCAGGGACGGGCTCGCCCGCGCCGCGGGGCATGATCGTCCGCCGCCGCGCCCCCGCGAAGAGCGCCGCGGCCGCGGCACCGACCGCCGCGACCAGGAACGCAGCCCCCGCGCCCGGCCCCTCGGCCAGCACGCCGGCCAGAGCGGAACCGCCCGCCAACCCCGCCGCGATGCCGGTGGTGAGCCACGTGAACGCCTCGGTCACCGTGCCCTCGGGCGCGGCCCGTCCACGAGCCCGTAGGCGAGGCCGAACGACGGCGCGATCGCGCCACCGGCCAGAAGCAGCAGCGCCGCCGAGCACCCACAGGCCCACCGGCAGCGCGAGCAGAGCATGACCGGCGGCCAGCACGACGAGCAGGATGCAGAGCCGGCGCACGCGGTCGGCCGGCGGGCGGCCGCGGGCGGCGAGCAGCCCGCCGACGAACGAGCCGAACCCCCAGATCCCGAGCAGCCAGCCGGCCGCGCTCGGGGCTGCCGGCGGCGTCCGCCGCGGCCGGCACGGCGACCTCGACGGCTCCGAACGCCACGCCGATCAGCACGAACACCACGGCCAAGTCCGCACGCCGGGAGCGCGCAGTGCGCCACCCTGCCCGTGCGGCCGCGGCGAGCCGCGCCACGCCCGCGATGCGGAAGCAGTCGCGAACACCAGGACCCCGCTCAGCAGCAACAGCGCGCACGCGACCGCCGAGGCGGCCGTCGACCACGCTCCGATCGCCCCCGCGATCAGCACTGGCCCAGCGATGTAGGTCGTCTCCAGCAGCGCTGATTCCAAGGCGAACGCGGCGTGAACCTTCGCCGGGTCGCCGAGCAGGGCCGGCCATAGCGTGCGCAGGCAGGCGCCGACCGGTGGCATCGCCGCGCCGGAGACGATCGCGCAGGGCAGGATCGCCGCCAGCGAGGCGCCCGGCTTCAAGAGCGCGAAGACTCCGAACGCCAGCGAGCACACCGCCGTGCCGCCGAGCAGCACGAGTGTCTGGCCGCGCCGGTCGACCAGCCGGCCCAGTGCGGGAGCGCAGGCGGACGCCGCCAGCGCGTGCGACCCGGCCGCGACCCCCGCCGCCGCGAACGAGCCCGTCAGCTCCTTCGTCCGCAGCACGAACACGATCCCGGCCGCGGCGGCCGGCACGCGCGCCACCATCGAACTCAGGAACAACCGGGCGGAGCCCGGTGCGCGAAGGACGTCAGATACGGCCAGCTTCGCGCGCCGCGGCCTCCGCCGCGTCCAGCTTGCGTTCGACGAGATCCAGGCCCTTGTCCCAGAAGCCCGGGTCGGCGAGGTCGACGCCGACGATCTGCCCGAGCTCCTCCGGGCTGCGCGAGCCGCCGGCGCTCAGCAGATCGAGGTAGGACGACACGAACGCCTGGCCCTCCTCCTCGTAGCGCCCGTAGACCGCGAGCGCGAGCAGCTGCCCGTAGGCGTAGGCGTACACGTAGCCCGGCGTGGCGACGAAATGCGGCACGTAGGACCACCACGTGTGGTAGCCCTCGGTGACCTCGACCGCGTCCCCGAGCAGTTCCTCCTGCGACTGGGCCCACAGCGAGCCGAAGCGATCCACCGACAGCTCACCCTCGTCGCGCCGCGTCGTGTGCACGAGATCCTCGAAGCGATTCATCGCGACCTGCCGGAACACGGTCGCGATCGAGCCCTCGATCGACTCGGCCAGCAGCGACAGCCGCGACTCGGGCGTCGGCGACGCCTCCAGCAGCCGCCCGAACACGAGCGTCTCGCCGAACACCGACGCGGTCTCGGCCAGCGTCAGCGGCGTCGCCATGTGGAACACGCCCTGGCCCGCGCCCAGCGCGGCGTGCACGCCGTGGCCGAGCTCATGCGCCAGCGTCAGCACGTCGCGGCGCAGGTACGTGTAGTTGAGCATCACGTACGGGTGCACGCTCGGGGTGCCGTAGGAGCAGAACGCGCCGCCGCGCTTGCCCGGCCGGACCGGGCCGTCGATCCACGACTCGTCGAAGAAGCGCTCGACGAGCGTGCCGAGCTCGTCCGAGAACGTCGAGTACGCATCGAGCACGATCTCCTTGGCCTCCGGCCACGGGACCTTCTCGTTGTCCTGCGTGACGGCGGCCATCCGGTCGTAGTCCGCGAGCCGGTCGATGCCGAGCATCTGCGCCTTCAGCCGGTACCAGCGGCGCGGCAGCTCGTAGCGCGCGCGGACGGCCTCGATCAGCGCCTGCACCGACTCGTCGGAGGCCTCGTTGGAGAGGTTGCGCGCGGCCAGCCAGTGCGGGTACGAGCGCAGCCGGTCGTCGGTCATCTTGTCGGCGAGCAGCGTGTTGAACGTGTACGCGCGGGTCCGCAGGCCGGGCTTGAGCGCCGTGGTCACGCGCTCGGCGGCGTCGCGGCGCACCTCGCGGTCCGGATCGAACAGCCGCGCCAGCGCGATCTCCAGCGACACCGGCTCGTCGGAGTCGGCGAGGTCGACCGTGATCGCGGCGGTCTGCTCCTCGAACAGCCGCACCCAGGCCGAGCGGCCCGACAGCGTCTTCTCGGTGAGGATCCGCTCCTCCGGCTCGCTCAGCAGGTGCGGCCGATAGCGGCGCGCGGTCTGCAGGTGGTGGCGCGCGAAGTCCAGCCCGTCGGCGGCCAGCAGCTCCTCGGCACGCGCGTCGTCGAGCGCCGCCCACTCGAGGTGGAAGAACAGCAGCGCGGTCTCGATCGCCGTGCCCTTCTCCTCCACCCGCTGCAGCAGTTGGCCGCGGGCGGGATCGGCGGTGTCGATCGAGAACGACAGGTGCGCGTAGGTGCCGGCGCGGCCGGCGATCTCCTCGATCTCGGCCAGGTCGTGCATGGCCGCCACGAGCTCGGAGCCGTCGAGCTCGGCGAGCTTGCCGGCGTAGCGCTCGGCGAAGGCGTCGGCGCGGCGCTTGGATTCGTCGAGCAGCGCGTCGACGGCGGACTGGGGGTCGTCACCCGCGCCGTCGAGCAGGTGCGAGAGGTCCCATTCGACCTTCTGGAGTTCGGGATCGCTGACGGCTTCGGGGGCGGTCATGCCCCACACATTAGGTGGGCAGCGAACGCGACGCGGTGCTCGCGCGCAGCCCGTCGATCACGATCGACAGGTGGCGCTGCCAGGCGTCGGGGCAGCGGTGCTCCTTGCGGGTGGCGGAGCCGACCCCGCACATCAGCATCGGGATGTCGTCGAGGATCACGTCCGTCCGCAGCGCGCCGGCCTCCTGTGCGCGCCGGATCAGCTCGCTCATCGCCGCGTTGAGCTCCTGCTCGACCGGCAGCCCCTTCAGCATCGGCCCGGGGATCAGCGCCATCAGCTCCGACAGCGCGCGGTCGGCGGCGAGGATCTCCGCTCCGGACCACAGCGTCGACGTGAACGCCTCCCACGGATCGTCGAGCTCCAGTGCTTCCTGCGCCTTCGCCGTGACGCGCTCGAACGAGTCGATCGCGACCGCCTCGATCAGCGCCTCCTTGGTGGGGAAGTGGCGGTAGACCGTGCCGACGCCGACCTCGGCGCGGCGCGCCACGTCGTCCATCTGCGCCTCGCGCCCCTGCTCGGCGAACACGGCGCGGGCGGCGATCAGTACGCGCTCGCGATTGCGCCGTGCGTCGGCTCTAAGAGGACGGACGGCGGCAGTTGACATGAGAACGACTGTAGGGCTTGACAACCGGAACGTCAATTCCGTATCTTCCGATGTCGAACCGGAACTCCACCTCCATTTCCTCCCCAGGGGTCTTTGCATGACAGCTTCCACCGACCGGCGCTGGTTGGCGTTGGTACTTCTCGCCGCGGCGCAATTCGTCGTGGTGCTCGACGCGTCGATCGTCAACGTCGCGCTTCCCTCGATCGGCGAGTCGCTCTCCTTCTCCCAGGACGACCTGTCGTGGGTCATCAATGCCTACACGCTCACGTTCGGCGGCTTCCTGCTGCTCGGCGGGCGGATGGCGGACCTGCTCGGCCGGCGCCGGATGTTCATCGCCGGCCTGCTCGTGTTCGCCGGCGCTTCACTCGCGGGCGGGCTCGCCCAGAGTGATGTATGGCTGATCGCTGCCCGCGCCGTCCAGGGCCTCGGCGCCGCGCTGCTCTCCCCGGCCGCGCTCTCGCTGGTCACGGTCCTGTTCGCCGAGGGCGCTGAACGCAACAAGGCGATGGGCGTGTGGGGCGCGGTGGCCGGCTCCGGCGGCGCCGCCGGCGTGCTGCTCGGCGGCATGCTCACCGAGTGGGCCGGCTGGGAGTGGGTCCTGTACGTCAACGTGCCGATCGGCATCGCCGCCGCGCTGCTCTCCCCGCGGCTGCTGCCCGAGTCGCGCGCCGACGGCGCCCGCCACTTCGACATCGCCGGCGCGGTCACGGTGACGCTCGGCCTGTCGCTGCTCGTCTACTCGCTCGTCAACGCCAACGAGGCCGGCTGGGCTTCGGCCGAGACGCTGATCCTGCTCGCGGTCGCCGCCGCGCTGATCGTCGGGTTCGTGGTCATCGAGCGCCGCACGAAGGCGCCGCTGGTCCCGTTCCCGGGCATCTTCCGGCACCGCAGCATCACCGGCATCAACGTCACCGCGTTGCTGATCGCGATGGCGCTGTTCTCGATGTTCTTCTTCATCTCGCTCTACATGCAGCAGGTGCTGGGCTACGACCCGCTCGAGGCCGGCCTCGCCTACCTGCCGCTGGCGTTCGGGATCATCGTGAGCGCCGGCGTCGCCTCGCAGCTCGTGACCCGGTTCGGCGTTCGTCCGGTCCTGGTCACGGGGCTGATCCTGACCGCGGTCGGCCTGCTGTGGTTCTCGCAGATCTCGGTCGGCGGCAGCTACGTCGAAGACATCCTGTTCCCGTCGCTGCTCGCCGCATTCGGCCTCGGCTTCGCGTTCGTGCCGATGACGATCGCCGCGGTGGCGGGCGTCGAGCCGCACGAGGCCGGGCTTGCGTCCGGACTGATCAACACCAGCCAGCAGATCGGCGGCGCGCTCGGGCTTGCGGTGCTGGCGGCGATCGCCAACTCGCGGCGCGAGTCGCTGACGGAGGCCGGCACGGCGCTGCCGAGCGCGCTCACGGAGGGCTTTCAGCTCGCGCTGACCGTCGGCGCCGGGTTCGCCGTCGTCGGCGCGATCCTGGCGCTCGCTGCTCGTCGACCGCGGCGATCGCGAGGAGAGCGTCGAGCGGCGACGCTCGTGCCGGTCACGACCTGAGGAACGCGTTCCACACGGCAACCTGGAGCGAGCGCGCCTCGCGCCACAGTTCCAGCTCTGCCGAATTGAGACGCATACCGGAGGCGGCGTAGGCCGCCTCCGCGCGTTCTGCGCCCTGGCTGGAGTTGAGCAGGCACGCGGCGTCCCAGCCGACCGGCCCGATGCACGTGTCCTCCCAGTCGTTCCACAGCGGGCCGTCGGGCCCGTTGAGCACGTTGTTGAGGTGCGCGTCGCCGTGCAGCGGCTGAACCGGCGCGCGCAGCGAGCCGAGCACGGCGAGGATGTCCTCGATCCGCTCGAGCAGGCGCGCCGCCTCCATCGGATCGAGCACCTCCTCGGCCGCCAGCCCCGCCAGCATCGCCTCGGCCTCGGTCACGCCGGCCAGCACCGGCAGCGACCCGTCGTAGCTGCGCAGCGCCTCATGACAGTCCTGCAGTGCGGCACCGGCAGCGGCCGGATCGACCCGCTCGCCGGTCTCCGGCACGTAGCGCCAGAAGCTGAGAACGTGGCCGTCGTAGGAGTGCGGGCCGGGCGGGAGCTCGTCGCTCGGCGCCACGACAGGTGCGCCGGCGCGCGCCAGGTGGCCCGCGACCGCGAGCTCGCGGCGCAACCAGCCCTCGCCGGGCCGCACGCGCGCGATCGTCCCCGGCACCCGCGCGACGATCGGCGCGGGGCGCAGGTGGACGAGCACGTTGAGGCCCTCCCGCAGGACCACCGGGTCGGTCGCCGACACGCCGTGCGCCTCGGCGACGGCGACGGCGGTCGCTCAGCGCGTCGCCGACTTGAACACCCACGCGATCAGCAGGCCCTGAATCGGCAGCCGCGCCCACAGCAGCGGCCGTGGGATCTTGCGGAAGCGCTCCGCGTGCACGGCCATCTCCACGTTCGCCGGGAAGATCGCGATCAGGGTCGCGATCAGCCACCAGCCCGCGGGCTTCGCCGTGCGTGAGTGCAGCACGCCGGCGCCGCCCGCGATCTCCGCCACGCCGCTCGCGTAGACCAGCTCGCGGTGCGCGGGCAGGTAGCGCGGCATGATCGCCTCGTACATGCGCGGGCGCAGGAAGTGCAGGAGGCCGGTCGTGAGGAACGTGGCACCGAGCAGGGCGCGGGGCATCCCAGTGAGGGTACGCCCCGCGCCCGCAGTGCTCAGCGAACTGTGACCTTCAGCACGGTCGAGCCGGCGCCCTGGCGGCCGGAGTCGCCGGCCCAGCGGGCGACGAACTCGGCGCTGCCGGAGACCCGGAAGCTCTCCGTGAAGCGGCCGCCGTTGGCGCCCGCGGTGACCACCGTCTCCGTCCAGCGCGTCGATCCCTCAGCGCGTGCGGAGACGACGATCGCCTCGCCGCCCTGGGCGCCGCGCAGCGCGCCGTTGACCGTGATCCGCCGGTTCGCGCGCCGGAACTGCGCACGGGTGAGCCGCTTGCGGCTCGTGGTCAGGCTCAGCGACGACGCCGAGCCGGCGTCCCCTCCGGAGGACGTCGTGAACAGGCTGCGGAAGACGCCGCTGCCCGCCGCGGGGGTGGAGGTCAGCGCGTACGAACGCGACCCCGACGGGCTGATGACGCCCTCGGTGCCCGGGAACTCGCCGCTGGCGATCCGCTGCGGCCGCCAGTGCCGGCCGCTGTCGGTCGTCCGCAGCACGTAGGCGACGTCGGAGTCGGCCGGGTACTGCTCGAGCGTCAGGTAGCCGGAGCTCGGCGAGCCGAATGCGAGCGCGAGCCCGTCGTCGGTGCCGACGCCGGACATCTCGGTCCAGCGGCGCCCGCTGTTCGTCGTCCGCCATACGCGGCCGTTGCTGTCGAGCGCGAAGCCGCTCGAGCGCGACGTCATGTCGACGTCGCGCAGTCGCAGCGCGACCGTGCGCCGGCCCGATCTGCGGGTCGGGCCCTTGATCGTGGTCCAGCTGCGGCCGGAGTTCGTGGTGCGGACGATCGCCGTGGACCCGTACGCGATGATCGCCGAGCCGGCGCGATCGAACTGGTCGACGGCGGCGGTGCGAGCGGGCCGGCCGGCGAGCGAGAACTCGCCGCCGCTCGAGGCGCGCCGGACACCACGCGGGCCGGCCAGCAGGACGACGTCACCGGCGGTGATCACGGCGCGCGGCGCCGTGGTCGTGCCGGGGTCGATCGGCTGCCAGCTCTGACCGCCGTTGGCGGTCCGGAACAGCCCGCCGCGCTGGTCGAGCGCGTAGCCGTTGTCGATCGTGGAGAACGACGTGTCGCGCATGTCGGCTGATGTGGCGACGTTGATGGCCTTCCATGTCGTGCCGTTGTCGGTCGAGCGCGCGAGCTGGCCGCGGGCGCCGAGCGCGAGCGCGATCTGGTCGGTCGGACCCGGCCGCAGCCCGAACTGGAACGAGCCGGCGATGTCACCGCCCACCGGCGCATAGTTGCGGCCGCCGTCGTCCGAGACCGCCGTCGCGCCGCCCGTGCCCACGGCGACAGCGCGCGCGGGGTTCGCGAAGCCGGCCGCGAACAGCGGTGAGGTGGACGCGGTGATCGCCTCGGCGGTGTCGCCGCCGTTCTCCGTGCGCAGGAGGTTGGCGCCGCGCTCGATGGTCATCAGGCACAGGTCGGGCGTCGCGCAGCCGATCCCGGTGATCGAGTTGCTGGCGCCGACGGCGCGCGCCTGCCAGGTCTGGCCGGCGTCCGTGCTCCGCAGCAGCGTGTTCGGACCGAAGGCGTAGAAGGTCGTCGCGTCGACCGCGCGCATCCGCTGGACGTTGCCACCCGGCACGTCCGGCTCGGGCGTCCACGAGGCGCCCGCGTCGGTGGTGCGGTAGGCGACGGTTCCGCCGGCCAGGAAGACGAGGCCGGCGTCGGGAGCCGTGAAGATCGCATCGGCCGGAACGCTGCGCCCGCCGCCGGCGCTGCCCGCCGTGGTCGGGATCGCCGTGCCGCGACCGAACGTCTCGCCACCGTCGGTCGTGCGCAGGACGTTCCCGTCCTGCAGCAGCAGGTAGCCGACCTGCGGGCTGACGAAGTGCGCGGCCGCGACCCGGTCCGGGCAGCCGACCTCGGCCAGCACGAACATCTTGCGGAACGTCCTGCCGCCGTCATCCGAGCGTCGCACCACGCAGCCGTTCCCGCCGAGGATGACCACGACGTCCGGGGTGACGGCCTGGACACGAGTGAGGTCCTGCGATGTGCCGGTCGCGAGGCCGGTCCAGGTCGCCCCGCCGTCATCCGTGCGCAACGCGGTGCCGTCGTCGCCGATCGCGTAGCCGCGGCCCGCGACGAAGTCGATCGTCCGGATCGTGTTGCCCTGCGGCGTGGGATTGCCCCATTGCCACCCCGACTGACTGACCTGGACCGCGGCGTGCGCAGGGCATGCCACGGCCAGGCTCAGGGCAGCGCAAGCGCCCAGAAAAGCCCTGGAAATCACTGGTAAATCTCCTCTCGCTGATGTGCTGCGGTCTAACGGAGGCGAGGCGGAGGTGTTGCGCTTACCGCACTGAAACGTAGAGCCGTGTGTTTCGATCCGAACGTTCTCCGGCGAAGTGTTGCGGGCGTCCGCCCTGCGCGTCGAGGTAGGCGAGCTCGCGGGCGACTCCGGCCAGGCCGCGGCCGTCGTGGTCGACCATCCAGGTCTCGAGCGCGACCCCGCGGGTCGTCTCGCGCAGGCGGAACATCCGCGCCTGCTGAGGGAAGTCGGCGAGCGATGAGGTGCTGATGAGCCAGTAGCGGCCGCGGGAGCGGATCTGGTTGCGGTGCGAGTTGCCGGAGATCGCGGCGACGACCCGCGGATGTGCGTCGAGCGCCGCGAGCGCTTCGTCCGGCAGCCGGTTGTGCGAGAAGACGACGATCCACCGGTTCCCCGCGGCTCGCAGTTGAGCGCGGAGCGTGTCGACCTGCGCCGGCGTCACGCGCGCCTGCGAGGTGCCCTCGCGGTTGACGGTGTCGACGGTGATGGCGCGCACGCGCGGCCCGAGATCGACGCTCGGATGATCGCCGAGCTCCTGTTCGGCCTCGCCGGGCGCGACGAGCCGGCGTCGTGGGTCCGCCGGCACGCGGACCGTCTCGAGCCCGGACTGGTCGTCGAGGGCGGCGCCGACCAATTCGTCGGCGAACGACTCGTCGCGTGGCAACTGCTCGACGATCTCGGGATCGAGCGACGGCACGAGCCGGTCGCCGACCGCGAACGCATCGATCTCGGGCGTGACCGGGACCTCGCCCTGCGCGAGCACGTCGTGATTTCCGACCAGCGCGTACCACGGCGCGGCGAGGCCGGCGGCGCGGAACGGGCGCTGCGCCCGCGCGAGCGCGCCCGGGTGGGCCGGCGCGTCGTGATCGGGCCGGTAGTAGAAGGGGTCGGGGGAGTCCGGCGCCTGCACGCCGTCGTAGCCGGGGCCGCCGGAATCGGGCTTCACCTCGCCGCCGCGCAGGGTCTTCAGCGCGAGGTCGAGTTCGTTGCGCTGCGCGTTGTCCGTGATGTCGCCGGTGACGAACACGGTCTGCGGCCGCTCGCGGTTGACGGCTCGGATCGACGCGTCGAGCACCTGCGTCGAGAACGCCTCCTGCGGGCGGAAGGTCGACGTGTAGGGCCCGGGCACGCGGTCGAGGAACGGCACCCGCGCGGGCGACTCCTCGTCGCGCACGTGGGTGTCGGTGAGCTGGGCGAACGTCGCGAGCGTCGCCCCGGGCCGGGCGGCCTTGCCGCGATCGCGCAGCGGCTCGCCCGGGCCGCGCTCGAGGAACCCGTCGCCGTCGCGGTCGACGAGCGTCGCGGACAGGGTCGAGCCGGCGGGCGCGTCCGCCGCGGAGCGGTTGTCGCCGCAGGCCGCGAGCGCCAGCGCCGCGACGGCGAGGAGCACCGCGCGCCTCATTCCTCCCTCAATCCCGCGACGATCGGTTCGCGCAGCACGCGACGGGCGACCACCGCGGTCGCGGCCACGGCCAGCGCGACCAGGCCGCCCACCACGAGCGCGATCTGCCCGGCGGTCGGCGTCAGCGGCAGCGACGCGAAGCCCGCCGCCAGCCGCGCGACCAGCGGGCCGAACGCGAACAGTTCGAGCAGCACGCCCGCGACGGCGGCCGGGACCGCGACCGCCACCGCCGCCCCGCCCAGGACGAGACCGACCGTCGGCGCGTCGGCGCCGCTCGCGCGCAGGACGGCGACCGCGCCGCGGCGCTCGCGGGCGGTCACGGTGAGCGCCTGGACCAGCGCGTACAGGCACACCAGCCCGACCGCGAACCCGACGCCCCGCAGCACGGCGGCGAGCACGGCCAGGAATGCGGCGTTGTCGGTCTGCGCCGCGCCGACCGACCGGACGCCGGCGCCGAGGTCGACCAGCCGGCGTGTGACGTCGGCGGGATCGGCGCCGGCCGAGACGCGGACGACGACCTGCGGCCGCAGGCCCGGGTCGGCCGCGAGCAAGCGGTCCGGTTGGATCCAGCCGATGCGGCCGTCGTGCTCGAGCGCGCGCACGATCCCCACGACGCGGAACCGCACCTCGTCCGTGTCGGGCAGCTGCGCCGCCAGCACCGAGCCCGGCCGCAGCCCAAGCGCGTCGGCCAGCCCGACGCCGACCTCGACCTCACCCGGCGCACGGATCCGCCGGCCCTCCGCGAGCGGCGGTGCCTCGAACTCGGTGTGGTCGCCGGGGTAGGCGATCAACCGCAGGGGCTCGCCGAGCCGGAACGAGTCGGCTGCGTCGACGCTGTAGCGCTCGCCGACGGCGGCGACGCCGGGCAGCCGCGCTGCCTCGTTCACCAGCCACGGGTCGAGCGCGACCGCGATCTGGTAGCGCTTGCCGATCGTCCCCGGGTCCTCGCGCAGCCGCTCCAGCAGTGACGCGAGCGCGAGCATCAGCGTCACGACCCCGGCACACACCGCGATCGTCGCGACGGCCGCGAGCCAGCGCGCGCGGGCCGCGGTGGAGAAGCGGACGCCGAGCGCGAAGAGACCGCCGCCATGGCCGCCTCGCGCGGGTGTGCGCGCAAGGTCGCCACCGCGCAGGATCTCGATCGGCGGCCGGCGCGCGGCGCGCCACGCCGGCCAGGTGGCGGCACCGACGACGACCGCGACGACCCCGCCGAGCGCGATCGCCAGCGGCCCCGCGAGGGCCGCACCCGGCCCGAGCTCGTTCAGCGCCGCCAGCAGCTCCGCCGCGGGGCGGGCGACGATCAACGCGCCCAGCACGATCCCCAGCGCCGCCGCCGGCACCGCCACCAGCGTCGCCTCGGTCGCCTGCTGGGCCGCGATCCGGCCGGGACCGAAGCCGAGCGCGCGCTGTACGCCGAGCCCCGTCAGCCGCCGCTGGACGTCGGCGTGGGCGCCGGCGGCGAGCATCGTCCCGGCGGCGACCAGCGCGACGAGCGAGAACGCGATCAGCAGCGAGATCACGATCCCCGCGGCCTGCGCCAGCAGGATCTCCACGCCGGCGCGGGTGATGAACTGCAATTCGCCCACGCCGAACGTCATCGAGCGTGCCTGGGTTAACGTGACGTCGGCCTTCGACGGGTCGTTGAGCCACAGCATCGCGACGTTCGGCGTCAGGTGGCGTTGACGGCCCCGCGTCTGCTCGGCCGTGATGTACACGCGCGCCGCGCTGGCCAGCGGGTAGGCGACGTTGTCGGGCGAGATCGCGATGCCGACGACCCGCAGCCCCTGGAAATGGATCAGGGTCAGCGTGTCGCCGACGTGGATGCCCCACTCCCGCGCCAGCCCGCGCTCGACGACGACTTCGCCCGTGGTCCCGTCGCGCAGGTCGCGGCCGTCGACGATCGCGTAGCCGCGGCGGCCACCGAGCATCGTGATGATCGCGCCCTTACGGGTCGTCTTCGATCCGAACCGGAGCGGGTGGTTGAGCGCCTCGTGGCGATAGGAGCGCGTCTCGAGGTTCGGCAGCGCGGAGACGCGCGGCTCAATGTCGTCCATCTGCTCGCCGCTGAAGCGGGCGATGACGTCGGGCAGGTCGGCGCTCTCGGCGGCGCGGTCGAAGCCGGTCGCCAGCGAGTAGCCGACCGTCGTCGCGGTGCCGACGACCAGCGACGCCGCGAGGACGCCGAGCGCCGCGAGGATGGTGCGGCCACGCCGCGCCCGGAGCGCCGCGAGCGCGTCGGCGATCACGGAATCAGTCGCCCGTCGCGCAGCGTCAGCACGCGGTCGGCGATGCCGGCCGCGGCCGGCTCGTGGGTGACGATGATCACCGCCCGACCCTCCTCGGCGCCGGCGCGCAGCAGCCGCAGGACCTCGGCCCCGGCGCGGGTGTCCAGGTTGCCGGTCGGCTCGTCGGCCAGCAGGACGTCGGGATCGTTGACGAGCGCCCGCGCGATCGCGAACCGCTGCTGCTCGCCGCCGCTCAGTTGATGCGGGAGCGAGCCCGCCACCTCGCGCAGCCCGAGCCCGTCGATCAGCGCCTGCCCGCGCATCGCCGCATCCGGTTCCGCTCCGCGCACGCGGCCGGCGAGCAGCACGTTCGCCTCGCCGGTCAGCTCCGGCAGCAGGTGGAAGAACTGGAACACGAACCCGATCCGCTGCCGGCGGAGCCGCGACAGCACGCGCTCGCTCGCGCCGGTCACGCGCTCGCCCGCGACCGAGATCTCGCCCGCGTCCGGCCGGTCGAGCCCGCCGATCAGGTGCAGCAGCGTCGATTTGCCGGTGCCGGAGCGGCCCAGGATGGCGACGATCTCGCCCTCGCGGACGTGCAGCGACGCGCCGTCGAGCACGCGCCGCGCGGCCCGGCCCTCTCCATAGGTCTTCACCACGCGCTCGGCGGCGACGACGGTCACGCCTCCCACCGTACGGCGGTGCCTAAAGCCTTGCTCAGGTCTTGACACGGCGGCATTCGTAAGTCTATGCTTACGGTAAGGCATGACTTACGCAAATGGCATGAACGCGTTGGGCGATCCCACTCGGCGCGCGATCTTCGAGCGGCTCGCGGACGGCCCGCGCGCGGTCGGCGAGATCGCGGACGAGATGCCGGTCAGCCGGCCGGCGGTGTCGCAGCACCTGAAGGTCCTGAGCGACGCCGGCCTGGTCGTGTCGACCAAGCACGGCACGCGCCGGCTCTACCAGCTCGATCCCACCGGCGTAGGCGCGCTGCGCGCCTACTTCGACGCGTTCTGGACGCAGGCCCTGGCCGCCTTCAAGCAGGCGGTCGAGAACCCGGAGGTTGCATGATGGAGGCGACAGAGCAGGCGGTCCGCCGCGAGATCACGGTGAACGCGCCCCCGGAGCGCGCGTTCGCGGTCTTCACCGAGCGGATGGACACCTGGTGGCCGCGCAGCTACAAGATCGGCGCGGCCGACCTCGACAAGGTCGTGGTCGAGCCGCGCGAGGGCGGCCGCTGGTACGAACTCGGGGTCGACGGCAGCGAGTGCGTGTGGGGCGAGGTACTGGCCTATGACCCGCCGAACCGGCTCCTGCTCACCTGGCGCATCGCCGGCGACTGGCAGCTCGACGAGGGCGCGAGCGAGATCGAGGTCACGTTCACGCCGGCCGGCGAGGGCACCCGCGTCGAGATCGAGCACCGTCACTTCGAGCGCCTGCGTCTCGGCGACGCGATGCGCGAGCAGATCGGCGGCGACGGCGGGTGGGGCGGGCTGCTGGCGGCCTACTCAGATGCGGTCGGCTGAAGGTCCAGCGCGCAGCCGTTGATGCAGTAGCGCAGCCCGCCGGCCTCGCGCGGGCCGTCGTTGAACACGTGGCCGAGGTGGCCGCCGCAGCGCTTGCAGGTGACCTCCGTGCGGATCATCCCGTGCGAGATGTCGCGCTTGGTCTCGACCGCCTCGGCCACGGCCGGCTCCGTGAAGCTCGGCCAGCCGGAGCCGGAGTCGAACTTCGTGTCCGACGAGAACAGCTCGGCGCCGCAGCCGGCGCAGCGATAGACGCCGTCGTCGTGGCAGTCCCAGTACTGGCCGGTGAACGCTCGCTCGGTCCCTGCCTTACGGAGCACCTGGTACTGCTCCGGCGTCAGCTCCTCGCGCCACTGCGCGTCAGTCTTCTCAATCTCCGTGGCCATGCCATCAAGGCTACCCCGCCGAGATCCGCACCACGATTACGTTTTCGGGACCGGCCACGGTGAGGTTGACGCGGCCCGTTCCCTCGACCTGCCACTCACGGGCCGCGGCAGGCCACCAGCCTCGCAGGCGGGCGTCGGCAGGCGCTGGATCGTCGAGCCGCGCGAGTGCCCCGGAGGCGTCCAACGTGGCGAGCACGCCGGGACCGCGCGCGCCCTCGCCGCCCCACACGAGAAACTCGTCGCCGGCCGCGATCAGCCGCCACGCGACAGGGCGCCCCACGTCGGGCAGCGGCAGGCGCTGGTCGCCCAAGTCCAAAGCGTCCCCGGTGTCGTGGGCGACGATCACCTCGCCGTCGGGCGCGGGCACGATGCCGTCGGCGCCGAAGCTCCAGGCGAGCGCTCCGTCCGGCTCTACCACCGTAATCCCGGTCGCGCGGGCGAGGTAGCCGCGGCCGGCGTCGTCGAGCCCGATCGGGACGCCGTCCGCACCGGGGCCGAGCAATGCCCGCACCGGCTGCTCCTGACCCGGCTCGAGCACGTTCCAGCAGCGATCGGCGTCGACCCAGGCCACCCGGCCGGCGGCGTCCATCACCGGGTCGAGTCCCGGCGGACCGAGCTCGCGTGACCCACCCGGCGGATCCACGCGCGCGACCACCGTCGCCGGCCGCCGCGCGACCGCGTACGTCGCGTCGGCGTCGGCGAGCAGACGCTCCCAGCCCGGTCCGTCCACGGACTCGGCGCCGTGCCGCAGCGAGCCCGCATCGAGCAGCCATGTTCCGTCGGCGGCGGGCAGCGCGTCGGTCAGGCGCTCGACATCCACCTGCTCGATGCTCCCGTCAAGTCGATGCAGCGTGACCCGGCCGGAGGTGCCCGAAAACACAAGGCCCTCGCCGCCCGGGCGCAGACGCAGCCGCGGTGCGAGCCACATCGCGCTCGGCTCGGCGCCCAGCAGGCTGCCCTGCGGCACCGATTCGGTGCGCGCGTCGGCGGGCAACGTCGCCCGGGTCTCGGCTACGACCACGGCGGCGCGGCGAGCTCGACGAGCGGTGCCGGCGGCAGGTTGGCCGCCCACCAGTCGACGAGCTCCTCGATCGTCGTGTGCTTGACGCTGTCGATGGTGCCGCCGCGCGTGAACGGCGTGTTCGGCGGCGGCCAGAACGAGATCACGTCGGCGCGGCCGGCGCCGTCGACGTTGCCGGTGGCGAGTGCGACGTGGGACATCCCGTCCATGAACACGAGGTCGCCCGCGAGCGGCTTGCGCCCGGCGGGCGCGTTGGGCGTGTAGGGAATCCGGGCGCCACGGGACAGCATGTTGACCATGTACGCGCCCCAGTCCCCGACCGCGGCCGTGTATTGGTCGTGAATCCACTGCCAGGTGAGCAGGTTGGCGCGGTAGGCCGCCAGCAGGACCATCTCCCAGCAGTTGATCGAGGTGACGGTGGAGAGCGGGGGCGCCGCCGACTCTGTGGCCGCGCTCGCCCACGTCTCGAACGTGTTGCCGGAGCCGGGCCCGGAGCCCGTCCAGGTCGCTTGCTGGCCGACCATCGATTCCATCTCGGCGGCGACCGCCTGCATGCCCGGGCTCGGGGCCCGGCGCAACAGGAACATCGCGTTCTGCAGGTCGGCACCGCTCAGCTCGCTGTTGAGGACCGCGATCATGTCCTCGCCGAAGCGGCGCTGGTACGCCGCCAGCAGCTGGTCGACCTCCGCGGGGTCGCGGTTGAGCTGACGCAGCGCGTTGATGATCGCGGCCTCGTCGGTGCCCAACCGGTCCGTCGCCTCGTGGATCCGCTCGGCGAGCCCGTCGTAGTCGAGCAGGCGGGCGAGCGTCCGTCCGGCGGCGGGCGAGCGTGCCACCCCGGCGCTCGGGAGCAGCGAGATCATCCGGGCGACGGCCGCGTTCCCGGCGCTCGCCTGAAGCGCGAGAACCCGTGCGACGGACGTCGGCACGGGTGCGTGGGCGGCGACCTCGGCCTCGTGAGCGCTGTCGTGCTGCTCGGCCTTACGCGCGTGCGCCGCCATGACGCGATCCTCCGTGATCGCGCCATGGGAAGGCAAGCGCAGGCGTCACCACGCCCACTTGTCTGCGCGTTCGGGCAGCGCTCAGGCGTGCGCGACCTGGGTCGCGCGACGCGGCAGGTAGGGCAGGAACCGGCGGCGCGCGCCTGACCGCGTGAGGCGGTGGCGACGGCGCGCGTTGGCGGAGCTCTGCAGTTCGGTGGTGCGGGCCTCCGCGTACATCGTCATCAGCATCGGGTGCATGTGTCGCTCCTCAGTGACGGACGAACAGGGACGACTCGCAAATTACGGCTGAGACGTCCACCTCACATCGGGCGTTCACGCCGATCTGCAGGGGGTCGACGCCTTATTTCGACCTCAGGACCGCCTTACGGGTTCGCGCGCTGACCCATCGCGGCTTACACCCGAATGTTGACGTCACCTACACACGCGGCTTCGCGGGCGCGAGGTCAGCCTTCTTGCCGGCGTCAACTCGTGTCCCGATTAGCGTCCGCTGACTGGAAGAGCCGTCGTTTGGAGGACGTTGGACATGGAAGGTCTCTCGGGTCGTCGAGCGCGCTGCGCCGGGTTCGTCGCCGCGCTCGTGCTGCTAGTTGCTGCGCCGGCCGCGCAGGCGGGGACCGTCCGCGTCACCGGGACGATCGTCGGTGCGGAAGCATGATCTCGGTCGACGGTGGGCCGTACTCATGCACCAAAGACAACGGCTTCAATCACAACGAGGCGTCGTCTTGCGGGCAGGCAGTCTTCGAGAACATCTTCGGCTCCGCGTGGGTGTGGTTCCGCGCCCAGCCGTCGACGTTCCCGGCCGGTGAGTGGCAATTCATCGAGTGGCGAGGCTGCGATGAGTTGCGCGGGACCGGCGGTGCCCAGGAGTGCAAAGGTTGCATCCGGTCCGTTCACCGCCGACAACCGCAACCCGATCGCCGTCTTCCGTGACGTAAGGCCGCCGAACGTGATGCTCGGCGGCGTGCCCACCGGCCCGGTTCCGAACCCCAGCTTCACCGCGGTGTTCGGCTCCGCCGAGCCGCTGGTGACACTCCGCTGCTCGCTCGACAACGCAGCGTTCGCCGGCTGTGCGTAGGGCGTCACGCGGACGCTCGGCGACGGGCCGCACTCGTTCCGCGTCTTCGCCGTCGATCCGTCGGGCAACCAGAGCAACACGCTGGGTCGGCATGGACCGTCGACACCGCGCCGCCCCAGATGACGATCAACGGGCCGTCGCGTAGCGGAGCCAGCGTGACGTTCACCTTCGGCGCCAACGAGCAGGCGACGTTCCAGTGCAAGCTCGACTCCGGCGCGTTCAGCCCCTGCACCAGCGCCAACAGCGTCACGTTCAACAACCTCACCGAAGGCCCGCACACGTTCACCCTGCGGGGCACGGACAATCTGAACCACTCCGCGGAATCCGCTCCGCGCGCGTGGACCGTGGACCGGACCCCGCCCGAGACAACGATCACGTCCGGGCCCGCGGAGGGCGTGAGCGTGGCGACGCAGACCGTGGAGTTCCGCTTCTCCGCCACCGAGCCCGGCAGCACGTTCGAGTGCGCACTTAACAGCGCCACCGACTTCAAGGCGTGCCTGAGCCCCTACACCACGCCGGCCCTGGCCAGCGGGGATCACAGCCTGCGCGTGCGCGCGAAGGACGACGTCGGCAACACCGACCAGACGCCGGCCGTGCGCTCGTGGCGCACCAACGTCCTCGACCGCGATGGCGACGGCTACAACGGGCCGTCGCCCGACTGCGACGACGCCAACCCGGCGATCAACCCCGGAGCGACTGACGCGCCCGACAACGGCGTCGACGAGGACTGTGACGGTGCCGACACGACGACGCCGGCGGTCGTGAATCCCGTGATCCCGGTGATTCCCGTGATCCCGGTGGCGAAGCCGGCGATCACGATCACGTTGCCGTACTTCATGAGCGCCAAGAAGAAGTCGACGACGTTCTCGAGCCTGGCGATCAAAGGCGTCCCGGCCGGGGCCACGGTGAAGGTCACCTGCAAGGGCACGTGCCCGAAGAAGTCGGTGACGATCGTGAGCCAGAAGGGCGGCACGGTGGCGCTCACCGCGTACCGGAAGAAGGCGCTGAAGGTCGGCACCACTCTGACGATCGAGGTGACGAAGCCTGGCATGACCGGTATGGCGAAGATCGTGAAGATCCGGGCCTCGAAGCGGCCCAGCGTGAGTACGAAGCCGCTTCCGTGACGGCGGGCGCGGTAGCTTCCAGCGGCCACGCCATTCCGCGAATCCCTGGAGGCCCGCGTTGTCCGTCGCAGAAGATCGGACCACCCTCGACGAGCTCTGCGTCAACACGATCCGCACCCTCTCGATGGATGCGGTCCAGAAGGCCAACTCCGGCCATCCCGGGACGCCGATGGCGCTGGCCCCGCTCGCGTACGTGCTCTACACGCGGGTCATGGAGCACGCGCCGAGCCGGCCCGATTGGCCGGACCGCGACCGGTTCGTGCTCAGTCCTGCGGCCACGCGTCGATGCTCCTGTACTCGACGCTCTACCTGACCGGGTACGGCCTCGAGCTCGACGACCTCAAGAACTTCCGCCAGCTCGGCTCGCCGACCGCCGGCCACCCCGAGTACGGCCACGCGGCCGGGATCGAGACCACCACCGGCCCGCTCGGCCAGGGCATCTCGACCGCGGTCGGCATGGCGCTCGCCGAGCGCATGCTGGCCGAGCGCTTCAACCGCGAGGGCCACGAGATCGTCGACCACTACACGTACGTGATCGCGTCCGACGGCGACCTCCAGGAGGGCGTCGCGTCCGAGGCCTCCTCGCTCGCCGGCCACCTCGGCCTCGGCCGCCTGATCGCGTTCTGGGACGACAACCACATCTCGATCGAGGGCGACACCGCGCTGTCGTTCACCGAGGACGTCGCGACGCGCTACGAGGCCTACGGCTGGCACGTCCAGAACCTCGGCGAGGACATCGGGCTCGACCGCATCGAGGAGGCGCTGGCGAACGCCCGCGACGTCACCGACCGGCCGTAGCTGATCGTCGTCCGCACCCACATCGCGCCCGGCTCGCCGAACAAGCAGGACACGCACGAGGCGCACGGCGCGCCGCTCGGCGACGAGGAGATCCGGCTCACCAAGGAGGTCTACGACTGGCCCAGCCAGGAGCCGTTCTTCGTCCCCGACGAGGCGCTCGAGCACTTCCGCGCGACGATCGCCCGCGGCGAGGAGCTGGAGTCCGACTGGCGCGAGCGCTTCGAGCGCTACCGCGCAGACTTCCCCGACGAGGCGGCGCAGTTCGAGCGGATGCTCGCGCGCGAGCTGCCCGAGGGCTGGGACGCCGACGTCCCCAAGAAGGGCCCGGACGCGGGCATGATCGCCACCCGCAAGGCGTCGCAGGACGTGATCCAGTGGGCGGCGGCGCAGGTGCCGGAGCTGATCGGCGGCTCGGCCGACCTCGCACCGTAGCACGCTGACGCTGATCAAGGGCGGCCGACAGCATCGCGAACGGTTCCTACGGCGGCCGCAACCTGCACTTCGGCATCCGCGAGCACGGCATGGGCGCGATCGTCAACGGCCTCGTGCTGAGTGGCTT
This sequence comes from uncultured Solirubrobacteraceae bacterium, assembly GCA_963768375.1. Lineage (GTDB taxonomy): Bacteria > Actinomycetota > Thermoleophilia > Solirubrobacterales > Solirubrobacteraceae > Solirubrobacter. The sequence goes on along the minus strand of CAVYHO010000008.1, from coordinate 871,093 downwards.
CCGCGCCTTCGGCGCCGGGTTCTTCATCTTCAGCGACTACATGAAGGCGTCGCTGCGGCTGGCCGCGATCATGCGCATCCCGAGCACGTTCGTGTTCACCCACGACTCGATCGGCGTCGGCGAGGACGGCCCGACCCACCAGCCGATCGAGCAGCTCGCGGCCCTGCGCGCCACGCCGAACATCAACGTCGTCCGGCCGGCGGGCTTCAACGAGACCGCGCTGGCCTGGCGGTTCGCGCTGATGGCCACCGAGACGCCGACGGCGCTCGCGCTGTCCCGCCAGGGCGTCCCGGTGTGGGACCCGGACGGCGTGCCGCGCGACGCGATCGAGCGCGGCGCCTACGTCCTGCGCGACAGCGACGGCGAGCCCGAGCTGATCCTGATGGCGACCGGGACCGAGGTCCACATCGCCCACGACGCGCTCAAGCTGCTCGACGGACGAGGGCGTCAAGGTGCGGCTCGTGAGCATGCCCTGCCTGGACCGCTTCGAGGCCCAGGACCAGGCGTACCGCGACAGCGTCCTGCCGCCGTCGGTCAAGGCCCGCGTCGCCGTCGAGGCCGCCGCGCGCGCTGGGCTGGCACCGCTGGGTGGGCGACGCCGGCGACGTCGTCGCCATGCACGGCTTCGGCGCCTCCGCCCCCGCCGAAGCGCTCTACAAGCACTTCGGCTTCACGGGGGAGAACGTCGCCGAACGCGGCGCGAACGGTGCTGAAGCGCTACGACGCGTGAACTGAACGACCAGGCCCTGCAGCGCGTCCGCGGCGGAATCGAGACGCTGCGCGGAGGCCGACAGCTGCCCGGCGGTGGCGGCCGTCTCCTGCGTGGAGGCGGCGACCTCCTCGGTGGTGGCCGAGGAGGACTCGGCCAGCGAGGCGAGCTCGATCATGCGACCGCGGCTGTCCTCGGCGTGCTGCGCGGCGTCGCGGCTCGCGCCGGTGATCGCGTCGACGCGGGCGGCGACGTCGCGGGCGCGACGACGGCGATGCCCTCGAACTCGCCGCGCGACAACGCGACGGTGCGGGCCGACGTCTCGGTGCGCTGCGGCGCCCTCGCCGGCCAGCGCCGCGACCTGCTCGGTCATGCGGGCGATGTCGTTGACGATCTCGCTCGTCGAGCCGGCCGCCGCGGCGGACTGCTCGGCCAGCTTGCGGACCTCGTCGGCGACGACGGCGAAGCCCTCGGCCGCTCTCGCCGGCGCGGGCGGCCTCGATGGCGGCGTTGAGCGCCAGCAGGTTGGTCTGCTCGGCGATCGTCGTGATCGTGCCCACGAAGCCGGTGATCTCGGCGGAGCGGCGGACGAGCGCCTCGCTGGCCTCGGTGATCGCGGCGGCGGACTCCTCGACGGCGGTCATCGCGGCGCGGGCGTCGTCGGCCGTGACCATGCCGCGCTCGGCGTCGTTGAGCGCGGTCTCGGCGGCCTCGGCGGCGGCCTCGGCGGCGTGCAGCGCGCGCTCGACGGCGGCGGAGGCCTCGCCGGCGGCGTCGCCGGCCTCCATGACCAGGCGCGCCTGGCGCTCGGTGGCGGACGCGACGTTGCCGACGGCGCTCGGCGATCTCCTCGCTGGAGCGCTCGGACTCGGCCGAGGCGGAGGACACCTCGCGGGAGGTCTGGGAGATCTCGAGCGCGGTCGCCTGGATCGTCTCGACCAGCGTGGCGACGTGGCCGATGCCGGTGCGCAGGATCGCGGCCGGGCCGTCGGCGGTCGTCGGCCGCGACGCTCAGGTCGCGGCGCTCGAGCGCCTCGGCGAGCGCGGCGAGCTGAGCGCGCTCGTCGGCATCGCCGGCGCGCAGCTGCGCGGTGGCCAGCGTCTCGGCCTCCATCGAGCGGGCGAGGACGACCAGCACGACGCACTCGAAGACGACGAACGCCGCGTGCAGCAGGACCATGCCGAGGCCGAGGTGGCCCTCCGGCATCACCCACACCGGCGCGCCGGCGCCCTGGAGCACCATGAAGCCGAGGTGGTGGACGGCGATCGCGGCGGCGGCGATCACGATCGACGCGCCAGTCGCGGTAGACGAGCAGGAACGCCAGCGCGCCGAAGAAGTGGAAGTGCATCTCGATCAGGCCGTGCGTCTGGTGCACGAACAGCGCGCGAGTAGCGCGACGAGGCCGACGCGCGATGAACGACGCGGGTCGAGAACGCGCCCGGGCGCGTGCTGCGCCAGCAAGTACGCGCCGGCGGAGATCGCCGCCACCGACGAGCAGCGCGGGAGCCAGGTGCCGTGCAGCACGGCCAGCCCGAAGGCGGCCGGCAGATGGAGGACGAGCAGGAGCGCGAGCATGCGGTCCGCGCTCTTGCGGACCTTCGAGCAGCTGCTCCTCCGGCGTGGGGACAGTGGTCATAGTCCGGGTCATCGGCCGGACGGTCACTTCTTGTAGTCCGCGCGTTCGCTAGCGTGCCGAGCGATTCGACGGCCCTGCAGGAGGAACACGAGCATGAGCGACGTCACGACGATCGAAGCCGACGTCCCCGAGCGCTACGCCGATGCCGTATCCGCCCGCCTGCGCACGGCCGCCGATGAGGACGTCGTCGGGCGCCTCTGGCGCAAGGACGGCACGCTGTGGGCGCCCGAGGGAACGCCGGAGGTCACCAACCGGCTCGGCTGGCTCGACATCGCCGAGCGCTCGCGCGAGCAGCTGGACGAGCTCGAGGCGTTGCGCGACGAGCTCGTGGCCGAGGGCTACACCGACGCGATCGTGCTCGGCATGGGCGGCTCGAGCCTCGCGCCGGAGGTCTTCCGCCAGTCCTTCGGCGCCGCAGGACGGCGGCTTGACGCCTGCACGTGCTGGACTCCACGCACCCGGACGAGGTCCGGAAGTTCCTCGACAGCCTCGACCTCGACAAGACGCCTGATGATCGTCTCCTCGAAGTCCGGCGGGACGATCGAGCCGATGTCGATGTACAAGGCGTTCCACGCGCGCGTGGACGGCACGCACTTCGTCGCGGTCACCGACCCGGGAACGTCGCTCGAGGAGCTCGGCGGCGGCACGGCTTCCGGCGCGTCTTCCACGGCGACCCCGACATCGGCGGCCGCTACAGCGCGCTGAGCGCGTTCGGGCTCGTCCCGGCCGCCGTCGCCGGGTTCGACGTCGCCGGCGTCCTGGACTCCGCGATCGGCGCCGCCGAGGAGTGCCGCGGCGAGCACGGCAACGCCGGCCTGTGGCTCGGCTGCGCGCTCGGCGAGCTCGCGCTGCCAGGGCCGCGACAAGCTCACGATCGTGGCCGACGCGCCGCTGAGCTCCTACGGCGTCTGGGCCGAGCAGCTCGTGGCCGAGTCGACCGGCAAGCTGGGCCGCGGCATCCTGCCGATCGCCGACGAGCCGCTGCTGGTCGACGGCTACGGCGACGACCGCGTCTTCCTGCACATCGCGCTCGACGACGCCGGCAACGCGGAGAAGCTGGCCGCGCTCAAGGACGCCGGCCACCCGGTCATCACCGTCCGCGCGCTCGGGCCCGCCGACCTCGGCCGGATCTTCTTCCTGAGCGAGTTCGCGGTCGCCGTCGCGGGCTGGGTGCTGGAGATCAACCCGTTCGACCAGCCCAACGTCCAAGAGGCCAAGGACAACACCAACCGGGTGCTCCAAGAGGGTTCCCCCGGCCTCGACGCGGGCAGCCTGAGCGAGCTGGCGGAGGGTCTGGCTCCGCCGGCGTACTACGCGATCATGGGCTACCTGCCGTACTCCGACGAGACCGAGGCCGCGGTCGCACGCCTGCGCGCGTCGCTGATCGAACGCCACGGCGTGGCCACGACCTGGGGCTACGGGCCCGCGCTTCCTGCACTCGACGGGGCAGTTCCACAAGGGCGGCCCGAAGGTCGGGCGCTTCCTGCAGATCGTGGACGAGCCGCGGCAGGATCTCGAGATCCCGGGCGAGGACTTCACCTTCGGGACGCTGATCCGGGCGCAGGCCGACGGCGACCTCCAGACGCTTCGCAACCACGGCCTGCCGGCCGTCCGAATCGACGTCAAGGAGCTCTAGAGAGATGCAGATCGGATTCGTGGGGCTCGGGAAGATGGGCGGCAACATGGTCCATCGGATCGAGCGCGATTCGGACCATGAGGTCGTCGCGTTCGACCCCAACCCCGACGCGGTCTCCGCCGCCGAGGGCCACGGGGCGATCGGCGCGGCGTCGCTCGAGGAGCTGGTGTCGAAGCTCCAGCCGCCGCGGACGATCTGGCTGATGGTGCCGTCGGGCAACATCACCGAAAGCACGATCGAACAGCTCGCCGGGATGCTCGACGAGGGCGACACGATCGTCGACGGCGGCAACTCGAACTGGCACGACGACCAGCGGCGCTCGTCGGAGCTCGAGCCGCGCGGCATCCACTACGCCGACGTCGGGACGAGCGGCGGCGTCTGGGGCCTCGAGATCGGCTACTGCATGATGGCCGGCGGCCCCGAGGAGTCGATCCAGCGGCTGGCGCCGATCCTCGACGTGCTCGCGCCGCCGGACGGCTGGCGCCACTTCGGCCCCGCCGGCGCCGGGCACTTCGTGAAGATGGTCCACAACGGCGTGGAGTACGGGATGATGCAGGCCTACGCCGAGGGCTTCGATCTCATGCACAAGGCGGACTTCCCGATCGAGCTCAAGGAGGTCGCCGGGCTGTGGAACCGCGGCTCGGTCGTGCGCTCGTGGCTGTGCGAGCTGGCCGAGAAGGCGTTCGAGGAGGAGGGCAACGACCTCGGCAGCCTGCAGGGCTACGTCGACGACTCCGGCGAGGGCCGCTGGATGATGGCCGACGGGATCGAGATGGCGGTCCCGACGCCGGCGCTCGCCGCGTCCCTTTACGCGCGCTTCTACTCGCGCAAGGAGGGCGACTACGCGGCGCGCGTGCTGGCGGCGCTGCGCAACCAGTTCGGCGGCCACGCCGTCAAGAAGGTCGAGGAGACTTGATGGCAGTGGAGCTCAAGCCCGAGACCCACGGCGAGAACCCGCTGATCGAGGGACTCGAGCGGCTGCCGGTCCCGGCCACGACGCTGACGATCTTCGGCGTCACCGGCGATCTCGCCCACCGCAAGCTGCTCCCGGCGCTCTACAACCTCGCCCACGAGGGCGCGCTGCCGGAGCGCTTCAACCTCGTCGGCGTCTCCCGCCGCGACATGCCCGACGACGACTTCCGGCAGATGGCGCGCGACGCGATCGACGCGCTTCTCGCGCCGCGACACCGACCCGACGGTGCTCGAAGGCCTGCTCGGACGGATGCACTACGTCGGGTTCTCGTTCGACGACGTGCCGAGCTACGCGAAGCTGAGCGCGAAGATCGAAGCACTTGACGAGGAGGGCGGCGGCAAGCTCAACCGCGCGTACTACCTCTCGACCGCGCCCGAGTACTTCGCGGTGATCGTGAAGGCGCTGCGCGAGGCCGAACTCAACTACGACGAAGACGTCGACGTCCGCTGCATCATCGAGAAGCCGTTCGGCGTCGACCTCGAGTCCGCGCGCGAGCTGCAGCAGGTGGTCGAGCACGTCTTCCGCGAGCAGCAGGTCTACCGCATCGACCACTACCTGGGCAAAGAGACCGTCCAGAACGTGATGGCGTTCCGGTTCGCGAACTTCATGTTCGAGCCGGTCTGGAACCGCAACTACATCGACCACATCCAGATCACCGCGGCCGAGGACATCGGGATCGGCTCGCGCGCGGGTTACTACGACCAGGCGGGCGCGCTGCGCGACCTGGTCCAGAACCACATGCTGCAGCTGCTGACGCTCGTGTGCATGGAGCCGCCGGCGACGTTCGAGGCCGACAAGGTCCGCGACGAGAAGGTCAAGGTGCTGCAGGCGATCACGCCGCCGACCCCGGAGGAGGTCCGGCGCGACACCGTGCGCGCGCAGTACACGGCCGGCGTCGAGGGCGGCGAGGAGGTTCACGGCTACCTCGAGGAGGACGGCGTCCCCGACGACTCGCGCACGGAGACGTACGCCGCGCTGCGTCTCGAGGTCCACAACTGGCGCTGGGCCGGCGTGCCGATCTTCCTGCGCACCGGCAAGCGGCTGACGCGCAAGGTGACCGAGATCGCGGTCCAGCTCAAGCCGGTCCCGCACCTGGCGTTCCAGTCGCACGGATCGGTCGGCGTGCAGCCGAACCAGCTCGTTCTGACGATGCAGCCCAACGAGGGCGTGTCGCTGTCGCTGGGCGCGAAGATCCCGGGTTCGTCGATGCGCATCCGGCCGGTCAACATGGAGTTCCTGTACGGCTCCGCGTTCATGTCGCAGTCGCCCGAGGCGTACGAGCGCCTGATCCTCGACGCCATGCGCGGCGAGGCCACGCTGTTCACCCGCAACGACGAGGTGATCGCGCAGTGGTCGATCATCGACCCGATCCTGAAGGCGTGGGCGAACGACGAGGAGCCGCTGCACACGTATCCGTCGGGTTCCGGCGGGCCGGACGCGGCGGATGCGTTCATCGCGCCGCACCGCTGGCGAGGGTTGTAGATGGACGACGTCTGGCGCGAGGACGACACGACGCCCGGGGCCGTCGAGGCGGCACTGCGGCGGATGTTCGCCGACCGGCACAAGGAAGAGCGCGCCTACGTGCCCGCGCGCGTGATGAACATGGTCGTGATCGTCGACAAGGAGTTTCGCGGCGAGATCGAGAACCGGCTGACGCGCGTCGGCCGCTACCACCCGTCGCGGTTGCTGCTGGTCGCGGTCGAGTCGGGGCGGAAGAAGCTGTCGGCGATGGCGCGGATCGGCACCGAGGACGCGCCGAAGTCGGGCTCGATCGCGGTCGGGCGTGAGCGCGTCGATCTGCTCGTCGGCGAGCGCCACCTGCGCAAGCTCGACACGATCGTCGACCCGCTGATCGTCAGCGACCTGGCGACGATGGTGTGGTCGCCGCACGGCCACCAGGAAGGCGTCGACGCTTTGCGGCGGCTGGCGCAGATCGTGCTGATCGATTCCCAGGACGAGTCCGACGTCGAGGCCGCGCTGAAGCGCGCCGACGACCTGTCCGACGACACCTACGTCGTTGACCTCGCGTGGCTGCGCTCGACGCCGTGGCGCGAACGCGTGGCGGCCGCGTTCGACTCGCCCCGGCGGCGGCCCGATCTGGCCAAGATCTCCGGCGTGACCGTCCGTCATCGCGAGGATTCGCTCGCGTCCGGGCTGCTGTATTGCGGCTGGCTCGCGTCGCGGCTGGGCTGGGAGCCGGGTGCGTTGTCGCAGGCGCGTGGGCGCTGGAGCGGGCACGCGCACACGCGCAAGCAGGACATCAAGGTGACGCTGACGCCGGTCGACATGAGCTCGCCCGGGCTCGCCGGGGTGACGATCGAACTCGCCTCCGGCGCCGCGGTCGCGCTCGATCGCGCGCCCGGCGGGCTGCAGGCGATGCGCCGCGAGCGCGACGGCACCGAGCGCGTCTGGACCGTGATGGGCGCGTCCCGCGGCGAGGGCGGCATCCTGGGCGAGGGCGTGCGCCAGGCACTGTTGCGCGATCCCACCTATCGTCCCGCGCTCAAATCGGCCGAGGCGATGGTGGCGTAGCGTGGACATCCGAGTGGAGGAGAACCCGGCGGCCGTGGTCGCCGACATGCTGGGGGAGGCGGCATCCGCAGGCGGGCACATCGTGCTCACCGGCGGCTCGACGCCCAAGCTGGCCTACGAGACGGCGTCGCGAGCCGACGTGGACTGGAGTCGCGCCACGGTGTGGTTCAGCGACGAGCGCTGCGTGCCGGCCGAGGACGGCCTGTCGAACTTCCGGATGGCGAACGACTCCCTGATGGGGCGGCTCAACAAGGATCAGCGGCCGACCGTAATGCGGATGGAGGGCGAGCTGGGGCCGGACGCGGGCTCGGCTTCGTACGAGGCGTCCGTTCGCGAGCACCTGGGCGGCGATCCGCGCTGGGACCTGCTGCTGCTCGGGCTCGGCCCGGACGCCCACACCGCCTCGCTGTTCCCGGGCAAGCCCGAGGTCGAGGAACGCTCGCGGCTGGTTACGGGCGTCGAGCTGGCCGGCATGGAGCCGCAGGTGCCGCGGATCTCGCTGACGCTGCCGGCCCTGAACTCCGGGCGCTTGACCGTGTTCCTGATTACGGGAGCCGACAAGGCGGGCGCCGTGGCGCGCGCGTTCGGCTCCGACCCTGATCCGTCGTCTCCAGCCGCGTTCGTGCGCCCGCGGTTCGGGGAGCTGGTCGTGTTGTTGGACCCGGCTGCGGCCAAGGAGATCGGATGAGCGATCGGTTCGTCGGCGTCGACGTAGGCGGCACGAAGATCGCCATCGCCTCGCTGGAGGGCGGCGTGCTGTCGGACGCCCGCGTGGTCTCGACCAACCAGGCGTCCCAGGACGAGCTGGTGGAGCAGATCGCGGCCGCGATCGAGGGCTCGATGAGCTCGGATGTGCGCGCGGTCGGGATCGGGATGCCGTCGATCATCGAGTTCAAGACCGGCCGGATCCTGGCCAGCGTGAACATCCCGCTGCACGACATCCCGCTGCGCGACGTGCTGACCGAGCGAATGGGTGTGCCGGTCTACGTCGAGAACGACGCGGGCTGCGCCGCGCTGGCCGAGGCGTGGGACAACGGCCGGATCGTGGTGGATTCGCTGGTGATGCTCACGATCGGGACGGGTGTCGGCGGCGGATGGGTGCTCAACGGCCGCCTGTACCGGGGCGCGACGACGTCGGCCGCCGAGGTGGGACACACGATCATCGGCCGCGACCTCGAGTTCGGCAACCGGGTGCCCGGCGATCCGTTCCCGCAGCGCGGATCGCTGGAGCGGCTGGGTTCCGGCCGCGCGTTGGATCGGCTGGCCGACCACGCGGCGATGCAGTATCCGGATTCGTTCCTGGGCAAGCAGCTCGTGCGCAAGGGCGCGATCGACGGCCATGACGTGGTCGCGGGCGCGGAGTCCGGCGACGACGCGTCACTGTGGTGTCTGCAGGTACTCGGCGAGCGGGTCGGGATCGGGATCGCGAACGCGATCAACACGTTCGACCCGCTCGAGGTCGTGATCGGCGGCGGTGTGTCGCGCGCGGGTGAGCTGCTGCTCGGGCCGGCCCGCGATGCCGCGTTCCGGCACGTCGTGCCCGGGCTGGGGACGAACACGAAGATCCGGATCGCGCGTCACGGCGCGCGCGCCGGGGTGCTGGGGGCGGCGCTGATCGCGGCGCAGGAATACGCCGACGACGCGCTCGATCGCGCCACGCACCGGGAGGCAGCAAGATGAAGATCGCGTGCGCGTTCGACCATGCCGGCTTCCCGCTGAAGCCGATGGTGCTGGAGACGGTCACGGAGGCGGGGCACGAGGTGATCGACCTCGGCACGTGGTCGACCGATCCCGTCGACTACCCGGACACGGCGCGGATGGCGGCCGAGGCGGTGCGCAACGGCGACGCCGACCGCTCGGTCCTGGTCTGCGGATCGGGCGCGGGCGTCGCGGTCGCCGCGTGCAAGTTCCCGGGCGTGCGCGCGGTGGTCGCGCACGACACCTACACGGCCCACCAGTCCGTCGAGCACGACGACTGCAACGTGCTGTGCCTGGGCGGGCGCGTGATCGGCCCGGCGCTGGCGGCGGACATCATCCGCGCCTACCTGGCCGCGGAGTTCACCGGCGAGGACCGGCACAAGCGGCGCCTGGCGAAGATCGACGGGATCGAACGCGAGTTCCTGCGGGACGACATCTAGGGTTCGTTGAAGAATGGTCGGTCCGACTGATGTGGTGCAGCCGTGGTTCCTCGGGCCGCACGCGACAGCGATGCGTGCCTCTGGCACGTGAGCGTCGTGGGTGGCGCGAGGGGCCGCGGATGGCCGCAGCAGGCGAACCGGAATTCTTCAACGGGCCCTGAAAGGGGGCGCTATGCGGGTTGTGGAATGCGACGTGTGCGGCGAGACGATCTCGGCGGCCGACGACGAGGAACTGGCGCGCCGGCTCAAGGATCACCTGTCCGAGGAGCATGACGAGACGCCGGACGACGACACCGTCATGTCGACGGTCGACAAAGAGGCGTACGACGCGATGGATTCTTAGCTGCCGACCGTGGATAGCATCGGCCCGGCGTGATGAACGATCTCGTGATCTTCGGCGCCGGCGGCTACGGGCGCGAGGTCCGGCAGGTGGTGGAGGACATCAACGCCGACCGGTCGACGTGGAACCTGCTCGGGTTCCTCGACGGTGATCCCGCCACCCACGGCGGCGCGCTGCTCGACCTACCGGTGCTGGGCGGCGCCGGCTGGCTGGAGGCTCACCCGGCGGTCGCGGTCGTCGTGGCCGCGGGCTCGCCGGCGAGTCGCTGGAAGATGCTGCGCGCGCTCGAGTCCCGCGAGCACCCCGTGCTCGTGCACCCGCGCGCTTGGATCGCCAACCACGTGACGATCGGCCGCGGCACGGTCGTGCTGGCCGGTGCCGCGATCTCTACCGAGGTCTCGATCGGCGAGTTCGTGTGCCTGAACAAGAACTGCATCGCAGGGCACGAGGGCGTGGTCGGCGACTTCGTGACGGTCTCGCCGGGCGCCAGCCTCTCCGGGCGCGTGCACATCGGCACGGGCTGCGATATCGGCGCCAACAGCGTCGTCGTGCAGAGCGTGCGCGTCGGGGAGTGGTCGGTCGTCGGCGCGGGCGGCGTCGTGCCGCGCGATCTGGCGCCGAACGTGACCGCCGTGGGCGTCCCGGTTAAGGTGATCAAGGAACGCCCGGCCGGCTGGCACCAGGGCTAGCGTTTCTTCGGCCGGAACGCGTAGACGCTGGTGAACCCGGTGATGAACAGGGTGCGCCCGTCGGAGATCGCCGGGTTGAAGGCGCCGCGGTCGACGTGGAAGACCTCCTTGCCGGTGCGCGCCCCGAGGCCGGTGGTGTCGGTCTTGGTCCGGTTGGAGAAGTAGACGATGTCGCCGATCACGGTCGCGCCGCCGGAGATCCTGCCGCCGTCGCGGTGGACCCAGCGGGTCTTGCCGCTGCGGGCGTCGAGCGCATAGAAGTTGCCGTCGTAGGACCCGAAGTAGACGGTCGGCGTGAAGCCCGGCACCTGCGCCACGGCGGGGGAGGAGTAGACGAACCCGCCCGTTTTCTTGTACCAGGCGAGCTTGCCGTTGCTCGACGCGAACGAGTACATCCGGCCGTCCGTGTTGCCGATGAAGACACGGCCGTAGGCGACCGCCGGCGTCGAGTAGAAGTTGCCTGCCTTGAGCCCGAAGCTTGACCCGCGGGTACCGGTCTTCCAGACCTGCTGGCCGTCGACCTGCTTGATCGCGTACACCCGGCCGCCGTAGTCGCCGAAATAGAGCTTTCCGTCGGCCAGCGCGAGGCCGCTCTTGACCGCGCCCTGGGCCTTGTACTTCCAGCGGACGACGCCGTCCCCGGCGCGGATCGCGTACACGGTCCCGTTCTCGGATCCGAAGTAGATCCGGTCGTTGTCGAACACCGGCGAGGACTCGGTGCGTGACGGGAGCGGCCTGTTCCACAGCAGCTTGCCGTCCCTGGCCCGGAGCGCGGCGACCGAGCCGGGCTTGCCCTTGCCGCGGGTGAGCAGCGTGACGAACAGGCGCCCGTTGCCGTAGGCGGGCGAGGACGCGGCGAGCCGGCCGAGCTTCTTGGCCCAGACGCGCTTGCCGGTGCGCTTGTCGATCGCGTGCAACGAGCCGTTGTTCTTGAGCACGAAGAGCTTGCCCTCGGCCATCACCGGCGGGAACTCGAGCAACGTCCCCCCCGTGTAACTCCACATCCACCAGTACGGCGGGTGCAGCAGGGTCGAGGCCGGCAGATACTTGCGCCGGTCCTTGGAGTAGCCGTACCCGGCCCACACGAAGTTGCGCAGGGGATCCGCCTTCTTGGAGCCCTTCTCCGGCTCCTCGGGGATCGCACTGGGCACGGCCGTGACCGTGGGCTCTTCGCGGAACTCGACCTCAGGGTTCGAGACGTCCGCCGGCGGGCGTGTGAGGGCGAAGACCGCGCTGCCCGCGACGAGCACGCCGAGGACCACGGCGGCGCCCAGGATGAACTTCGTCCGGGCCGTCATGGGGCTACCTAGGGTAGCCGCGGGTCCTGCGGAACCGCCGTGGCGCGCGTGCGCTGCGTCGCGACGACGCACGCCAGCACCGCCAGCGCGGCGATCACCATCGCCGCCGTCACCTGTTCGGCGAGCAGGAGCGCCGACCAGATCAGCGTGAGGACGGGCTGCCCGAGTTGCACCTGGCCGATCTTCGCCACGCCGCCCAGTGCGAGGCCGTGATACCAGGCGAAGAACGCGACGAACATCGACACGATCGCGACGTAGAAGAACGCGAGCCACTCTGTCGCGCCGGCGTGCAGACCGCCGCGCATCGAGAAGGCGACGGGCACGATCAGCACCGGCGCGGTCAGCACCAGCGCCCAGGAGATCACCTGCCAGCCGCCGTAGCGGCGGCTCAGGACGCCGCCCTCCGCGTACCCGAGCCCGCCGAGCGCGACCGCGCCGAGCACGAGCAGGTCGGCGCCGGCGATGCCGTCGACACCTTGCGTGGCCGCGAACACGACCACGGCGATCACGCCGGCGACGACGGCGACCCAGAAGGCCGGCGACGGCCGCTCTCCGGCACGGGAGACCGCCCACGCAGCCGTCGCCGCCGGCAGCAGCCCGACGACGACGCTCGTGTGGGCCGACGAAAGGTGCTTGAGCGCCAGCGCACTCAGAAGCGGGAACCCGATGACGACGCCGATGCCGACGAGCGCGAACCGCGGCAGATCGCGGCGGTCCGGCATCGGCTCGCGCCGGATCGCCAGCAGGGCGGCGGCCAGCACGGCGGCCACGAGCGCGCGGCCGAGGCCGACGAACGTGGCGTCGAGATCGTCCACCGCGACCCGCATCGCGGGCAGCGACAGCGAGAACAAGACGACGCCGACCGCGCCCCAGAAGAGACCGCGTCGCGTTACCGACCTGGAGTCGGTAGCGTTACTGACAATCGCCATGCCGAACGATAACGCGAGTGCCCCCGTCATCGCAACGCTCGAGGCCGAGATCGCCTCGGCGGCGCCCGGGGCAAGGCTGCCCAGCGTCCGCGATCTGATGGCGCGGCACCGCGTCGGGCCCGCGACGGTGCAGCGGGCGATCGGGGAGCTGGCGGCACGCGGGCTCCTCGACGCGCGGCCCGGGCGGGGGACGTTCGTGGCGGCGCGAGCGGCGCCGCGCGCGCCCGACACGTCGTGGCAGGCGGTCCCGCTCGGCGCGCGCTCGATCGACGCCGACGCACTCGAGACGCTGCAACACGTGCCGCCGCCGGGCACGCTCGTGCTCTCGTCGGGCTACCTGCCGGCCGACCTCCAGCCGACCGCGGCGCTCGGGGCGGCGCTGGCGCGAGCAGGCCGCCGGCCCGGCGCATGGGACCGCGTGCCGCTGGCGGGGCTCGGCGGGCTTCGCGCGTACTTCGCAGCCGCGGTCGGTGCGACGGCCGGAGACGTGCTGATCTGCCCGGGCGGCCAGTCCGCCCTCGCCGCCTGTCTGCGCGGGCTCGCCGCCCCGGGCGCACCGGTGATCGTCGAGTCGCCCACGTACGTCGGCGCGCTCGCCGCGGCCCGCGCTCAGGGCCTCCAGCCGGTGCCGGTGCCCGTCGACGAGCGCGGGATTCGCCCCGATCTCCTGGCCGACGCGCTGCAGGCGTCCGGCGCGCGGGTGGTCTACCTGCAGCCGCTGTATGCGAACCCGCACGGCGCGACGCTCGTCCCCGACCGCCGCGCCGCCGTGCTCGACGCCGTCCGTTCGGCCGGCGCGTTCATCGTCGAAGACGACGCGTTCCGCGACACCGCATTCGGCCCGGTGCCGCCGCCGCTGTTCACGGACGATCCGGACGGCCACGTCGTGCACGTACGCTCGCTCACCAAGCCGTCGTCACCCGGGCTGCGGATCGCCGGCGTAACCGCCCGCGGCCCCGCCGCCGCGCGGCTGCGCGCGGCCCGGATCGTCGAGGACCTCTTCGTCGCCGGTCCGCTCCAGGAGGCGGCGCTCGAGCTCGTCGGCACGCCCGCGTGGCGCGCCCACCTGCGCCGGCTGCGACGCGTGCTCCGCGAGCGCCGCGACGCGCTGGCCGCGCACTTCCGGCCGTGGGTGCTGCCCGAGGGCGGCATGAACCTGTGGGTGCCGCTCCCGCCTGGCACCGACGACCGCGAGCTCGCCCAGCGCGCAGCCGCGGCCGGCGTGATCGTCTCGCCCGGCCGCCCGTTCTTCGCCGCCGAGCCCCCGGGCCCGTTCCTACGCCTCACGTTCGCCGCCGAGCCGCCGGAGCGCCTCGCCGCGGGCGCGGAACGCCTGAAGGAGCTGTTGGCGTGACTTAACGAGAACGACCCGCCGGAGCGGGTCGTGATCTCAGAACTTGAATCCGAGCTTCCAGGTGATGTCCATGCCGAGAAGCTTGCTGGGGGCCGCTTTCGATCCGGCTTCGGATCGGTAAAGGGTGCTCACTTCGGCTGGCTGACCGCCGTTGTCGGATCGCCATCGGCCGCGGCTTTCAGCGACGCTTCCGCCTCGTCCAGCAGCCACGGCAGGCTGAGCGCGCTCGCGAACCCGAGCGCCCCCGCGAACTGGTCGGTCAGATCGAGGTAGACGACGCGATCCTCCTTGACGGCGTCGAGCCGCTTGAACACGGGATTGGCCAGGATGTCGTCCTGCGCGCCGTACATGACGACGAGGTCCTGATCCATCAGCCGGAACTGCTCCTGGCTGAACTGGACGTAGAAGCTCTCGCCGGCGAGTTTGTCGATCTGCTTCGGGGTCTGGAAGCCGAGGTCGGTGAGGAAGCGGCTGCGGTTGTCCCCGGTCGCATACGCGCCGTAGCCGTCCGGCCCGCCGTAGGCGAGAACGGCGCTCTGGCCGTCGAACTCCGGATGGGCCTCGCGGAACGCCGTGAACTTCGCTTCGACGTCGTCGACGACCTTCTGGGCCTGCTCCGAACGACCGAGCGCCTTCCCGACGAGCAGCGTCTGCTCGTCCCAGGGCATCCCGAAGTCGATGTAGTCGCCGGACTGGCCGACCGTCGGCGCGATCTTGCTCAGGCGGTCGTAGTCAGGCTTCTTCAAGCCCGCGTTGATGGCGATGACCAGATCGGGCCGCTGCGTGGCGACGGCCTCGAAGTTGATCTCCTGCCCGCCGACGACCTCCGGCTGCTTGCCACCGAGCGCCTGCTGCGCCCACGGGCGCTCGCGCCACTCGTAGCCGCCGAGGAAGTCGCCCACGCCGACCGGCACGACGCCGAGCGCGAGCGTGATGTCCTGATCGGTGTAGCCGATCGTGACGACGCGCTTGGGGTCGCTCGGGATCTCGGTGACGCCGTACTTGTGCTGGACGGTCACAGGGAACGCGCCGGACGACTGCTCGGCGGGCGTGGTGGCTTCGTCATCGTCGGAGCCGCAGGCGGCGAACGCCAGCGCCGCGAAGACGACCGCGCAGATTCTCAAGAGGTGCATCGGGTCCTCCTAGGCTGGGAGAGGGGGAGACAGAGAGGGGTGCCGGTCACGGGGTCCTCGACCACCTGGGCCTCGAGACCGAAGACGTCGGCGATGAAGGCGACGTCGACGATGTCGCCGGGAGCGCCGGCCGAATGGACGCGCCCGTCGCGCATGGCGACGACTTGGTCGGCGTAGCGGCAGGCCTGATTGATGTCGTGCAGGACCATCACCACGGTCCGGCCGCGCTCGTGGACGAGGCCGTCCAGCAGGTCGAGCACGTCGACCTGGTGCGCCAGGTCGAGGAACGTGGTCGGCTCGTCGAGCAGCAGCAGCTCCGTCTGCTGCGCGAGCGCCATCGCGATCCAGGCGCGCTGGCGCTGGCCGCCGGACAGCTCATCCAAAGCCCGCCCGCGCTGGTCGGTCATGTGCGTCGCCGCCAGCGCCGCTTCGACCGCCGCCTCATCGTCGGCCGACCAGCCCTTGAACAGACCCTGGTGCGGATACCGCCCGCGCGCGGCGAGATCCTCGACCGTCAGCCCCTCCGGCGCGACGGCCGACTGCGGCAGCAGCCCGAGCCGGCGCGCGACCTCCTTGGACGGCAGCTCGGAGATTTCGCGGCCGTCGAGCAGCACGGTCCCGCGACGCGGCTTGAGCAGCCGTGCGAGTGCGCGCAGCAGCGTCGACTTGCCGCAGCCGTTGGCGCCCACGATCGCGGTGATCTTCGCCGTCGGGACGACGAGATCGAAACCGTCGATCACGTCAGCCTCGCCGTAGCCGACGCTCAGCCGACGTGCCTCGAGCCCGCTCACGCCGTCCCTCGCCGCAGCAGGAACAGGAAGTACGGCGCGGCCAGGATCGAGGTGACGATCCCGACCGGGATCTCGTGCGGTGAGAACGCGAGCCGGCCCGCGAGGTCGGCCAGCAGCACGAGCACCGAGCCGGTCGCGGCCGACAATGCGAGCAGGCCCTGCGAGGTCCGTACGCGGGCGAGCCGGCGCGAGATGTGCGGTGCGACGAACGCCACGAAGCCGATCGGCCCCGCCGCGGCCACGGCGATCCCGGTCAGGCCGACGGCCAGCCCCAGCATCAGCAGCCGCGTGCGCTCGACGCCGAGCCCGAGCGCCCGCGCGACGTCGTCGCCGAGTGCGAGCACGTCGGCGCGGCGCCCGAGCGCGTACAGCACCGGGACGAGCACCACGAGCGCCGCCACCAGCGGCCACACCTGGGTCCAGCCGCGGCCGTTGAGCGATCCCACCATCCACACGTAGGCTTGGGCGACCTCGAAGATCCTGCCCTTGGCGAGCACGTACGCGATCCCGGCCTGCACGAAGACGGAGAGGCCGATGCCGATCAGCACGATCCGGTAGCCGTGGACGCCGCGCCGCCACGCGAAGACGTACAGCGCCGTGCCGGCGGTGAGCGCGCCCGCGAGCGCGACCAGCGGCACCGACACCGCGCTCCCGGAGCCGAACACGATCAGCGCGACGGCGGCCAGCGACGCGCCGCCCGCGACGCCGAGGACGTCCGGCGCGGCCAGGGGATTGCGCGTGACGTCCTGGAAGACGGCGCCCGCGATCCCGAGCGCGGCGCCGGCCAGCAGGCCGGTCAGCGCCCGTGGCAGCCGCAGGTCGAGCACGATGAAGTTCGTGGCGCGGTCGCCGGCGCCGGCCAGCGTGGCGACGACGTCGAGCGGTGGGATCGAGAACTCGCCCAGCGCGACGCTCGCGACGAGCGCCGCGAGCGTTGCCGCCAGCAGCGCGCCCAGCACGCTCACGACCCGGATGTCGAGGCGGCCACGCCGGGTCACAGCGCCACCAGCTTCTGCCGGCGGACGAGCCAGATGAAGAACGGGGCCCCGAGGAGCCCCGTCACGATCCCGACGCCGAGGTCGGCCGGACGCGCCACGACGCGCCCGAGCACGTCGCCGGCCAGCAGCAGCACCGCGCCGAGCACGACGCTGTACGGGATCACCCAGCGGTAGTCCGGGCCGGTGAAGACGCGTGCGATGTGCGGCACGGCGAGGCCGACGAACGCGATCGGACCCGCGGCCGCCACCGCGCCGCCGGCCAGCAGCACGAACCCGACCGTGGCCAGCAGGCGCGCGCGGCCGACGCGCTGACCGAGCGAGCGCGCCACGTCGTCGCCGAGCGCGAGCGCGTTCAGCGAGCGTCCCGTCCCGAGCGCGATCACCAGCCCGGCGGCGATCAGGGGCAGGACCGACAGCGCGACGCCGGCGTCGCGGCCGGCGATCGAACCGACCACCCAGTGGCGGAACTCGTCCAACGTCTGCGCGTCGAACACGAGCACGGCGCTGGTGAGCGAGACGAGCAGCCACGTCAGGACGGCGCCCGCCAGCGCGAGGCTGACCGCTCCCGCGCCGCGTCCCGTCGCCCCGAGCGCCAGCACGGCGGCCGCGGTCGCGCCCGCGCCGACCAGCGCGAACGCGGCGTAGCCCGCGACGGAGCCGACGCCGAGCACGTCGATCGCGACCACCACCGCGAACGCGGCGCCCGCATTGATGCCGAGGATCCCCGGCTCGGCGAGCGCGTTGCGGGTCGCGCCCTGCATCAGCGCCCCGGCCGCACCGAGCGCGGCGCCGACCAGCAGGCCGAGCTCCGTGCGGGGCACCCGCAGGTCGCGCACGATCGCGTGCGCGTCGCTGCCGTCGTAGGCCGTGAACGCCGCGACGACCTCGCCGAACGGGACCCGTATCGAGCCGATCGCCAGCGACGCCACTACGCTGACCGCGAGCAGCACCATGCATCCCGCCAGCCCGGCGGCGCGTGCGTTAGGGGACCCTAATACGATGGGTCCCCACGCTAGCAACGCTGTTAGGGTGCCCTAACATCATGGCTCGTTTTCCCCAGCGGGCGGGGATCTCAACCCTGATAGCCCGTGAATTGCTGACTCCCCGGATGATCCGGGTCACGCTGCGCTCCGACGATTTCCGCGACGACTGGCCGATTCAGCAGCCCGGCGAGATCATCACGCTGCAGTTCGGCGGGCCGATCGAGATCCCGGTGCGCGACTGGAAGCCGTGGCGGAACTACACCGTCCGCTCCCACCGTCCGGACGTCGGCGAGATCGACGTCGACGTGGTGCTGCACGAGCCGCGCGGACCGGCGTGCATCGGTGCCGTCGAAATGCGACTGGGCGGCGGCGTCGGCTATGCCGGCCCGCGCGTGGACTTCGTGCCCCGCGACGACGCCGAGTGGCTGCTGCTGTGCGGCGACGAGACGGCGCTGCCGGCGATCGCCGCGATCCTCGAGGAGCCGCCGGTCCCACACGTGTTCGCGGTCGTCGAGGTGGCGGATCCCGACGAGGAGCTGCCGATGAACGGGCACATCCGCTGGGTGCATCGCGACGGCGCGCCCGCCGCGACTACGTCACATCTCGCCGACGCACTGCGGGAGATCGAGCTCCCGGACGGCCTCGGGCAGGCGTGGGGCGCGGCCGAGTCGCGCGTCGCCCGCGATCTCAGGTCGGTCCTGCGCGAAGAGCACGGGATGCCGAAGTCGCACGCGACGGCGCGCGGCTACTGGCTGCGCGTCGGCGACTGGGTCTTGGACGACTGACTACGCATCGTCGTCGCGGCGCGGAGCGCCGGCGACCAGCGCCGTCATCAGCCCGAGCGCCCCGCCGATGACGAGCGGCGCCCACTGACCGGGAACTCCCGCAAAATGCGCGATCAACATGATCACGCCGGCCACGGTGACGGTGACGGCCAGCTGCACCCAGCCCGGTAACGAAGCGATGTCGCGAACGGCGGTCATAGACCAGCCGCGTGCCCGACCGTGAACACCAGCTGCCATCCCTCTCCTTGACAGTCGATCTCGGCCGGGTCCCGGACCTGGGGGCCGGCAGGTTCGACTGCTGACCCTATCGTGCCGAGCGGATCGAGTGCAACGTCATGAGAAACGCTCGCGGCGCGCTTCCCACGAGAAGCCGCGCACGGCGAGCACCGCGCCGACGACGGACCACAGGCCGAGCACGAGCAGTGCGGTGGCGTTGGCGGCGACGCTCTCGCCGTCGATCATGGCGCCCGACAGACCGTTGACGAGATGCGTGAGCGGCAGCGCCTGCGCGATGTCCTGGATGATCGTCGGCGCTTCGTCGGCGTCGTAGAACACGCCCGCGATCAGGATCTGCGGAAGGAACACCGCGTTGACGTATGCCGGTGCGGATTCGGGGTTCGGGATCGCGTGCGCGAGCGCCACGCCGAGCAGCGCGAAGCAGATGACGCCGGCGACGGCGAACACCGCGAACGACAGCCAGTCCTGCGGCCACACGACGCCCAGCAGCAGGCTCCCCGTGAGGACCACGATCCCGAGCTGCAGCGCGGCGTTGGCGATCGCGTTACCGGCCAGGCCGCCGAGATACGCCGAGGTGGGCAGCGGCGTGCCGCGCAGCCGCTTGAGGATCCCGCGCTCGCGCAGCGTCGTGAGGTTGTAGGCCAGCGACGTGAACGTCGCCGACATGATGCTCAGGCCGGCGATGCCGGGCACGATCACGTCGAGGTCCTCTTCGCGGCCGGCGAACACGGCGCCGAAGATCGCGAGCAGGCCGAGGGGGAGGAGGACGCCGAAGAACGCCGCGCTCGGGTTGCGCCAGAACATCCGCCGCTCGAGGCGGTATTGGCGCCAAGTCGCAGCGATCAAGCGACGGCCTCGGTCAGCTCGAGATACACATCCTCGAGGCTCGGGCGCGTGACGCTCAGATCCTCGAGTCGCTCGCCACGCGCCAGCGCCTCGGCGGTCAGCGTCGCGAGCAGCGCGGTCGGGTCCTCGGTGAAACGCTGCTCGAGCGTGCCATCGGCGGCGCGCCAGGCGACCCGGTAGCGCGAGGCGCCGAGCGCGTGCGGCGGGCCCTCGGCCAGGATCAGGCCGTCCTGGAGGATCGCGACGCGGTCGGCCAGCGCCTGCGCCTCGTCGAGGTAGTGCGTGGTGAGGACGACCGTCTTGCCGAGGTCGCGCAGCGCCCGCACGACGTCCCAGGCGGCGCGCCGCGCCTTCGGATCGAAGCCCGTGGTGGGCTCGTCGAGGAAGATCAGCTCCGGATCGCCGACCAGCGCCAGCGCGAAGTCCAGCCGCCGCGCCTGGCCGCCGGACAGGGTCCGGGCGCGGCGCGCGGCGCAGTCGTCGAGCCCCGCGAGCGCCAGCACCTCGTCCACCCGCCGCGGGGCCGGATACAGCGACGCCCAGTGCTCGACCGTCTCGCGCACGGTCAGATGCGGGTAGGTGCCGCAACTCTGAAGGACGATGCCGACCCGGGCGCGCAGGTCCGCGGGACGATCGCCGGGGTCGTGGCCGAGCACGCGGACCTCGCCCGCGTCTCGCGCGCGATAGCCCTCGAGCACCTCGACGCACGTCGTCTTGCCGGCTCCGTTGGGCCCCAGCAGACCGAAGACCTCGCCCCGCGCGACCGTGAAGTCGACTCCGCGAAGCGCGTGCTGAGAGCCGTACGACTTGCTCAGCCCGGTGACCTCGATCGCGCAGACGCCGCTCGTCATCGTTCCCATCATGGCAACATCGCTGGCGCACGCATGCTCTGCGGCTGCATCGATATCGGGACGAACACCACCCGCGTGCTGGTCGCCGAGGCGCATGACGGCGTCCTCACCGAGGTGCTGCAACGGCGCGCCTTTACGCGACTGGGCCGTGGGTTGACCGCGGGCGGCACGATCCCGGCGACGCGGATCGCCGAGACCGCCGCCGTCGTCGCCGAGCAGGTCGCGCTCGCGCGTCAAGCGGGCGCGGCGGCGATCCGCACGGTGGCCACCGCGGTCATCCGCAGCGCCGCGAACCGGGACGAGTTCTGCGCCGAGATGCTCCGCCACGGCGGCGTCGACGTGTGCGTGCTGGACGGCGAGGAGGAGGCGCGCCTGGCCTTCCTCGGCGCGACCCGCACGCTCGGGCGCCCGCTCGAGGGCCGGATCGCGGTCGTCGACGTCGGCGGGGGCTCGAGCGAGATCGCCATCGGCACGATGGCGGACGGCGTGGAGTGGTGGAAGTCGTTCAACGTGGGGTCCGGGTTCTTGGCCGACGCCCACTTCGCGAGCGACCCGCCGACGCCCGCCGAGCTGGACGCGGTCAGCGAGCGGGTGAGCGGCCTGCTGGAGCGGATCGCTCCGCCGCCGGTCCAAACGGCGGTCGCGGTCGGCGGCAGCGCCGCCTCGTTGCGGCGGCTGGTCGGGGACACGCTTGATCCCTACAGCCTCCGGCGAGCGCTTGGCTTCCTCACCAGCGGTCCGGCCGCGGACGTCGCGTTCCGGTTCGATCTCGACGTGCAGCGGGTGCGGCTGATGCCGGCCGGGCTGCTCGCGCTCGACGCGGCGGCGCGGGCGCTGGGCCAGCCGCTGCAGATCGGGCGCGGCGGGCTGCGCGAGGGGGTGCTGCTCGACCTCGCAGGCGTGTAACAACTCGCCCGTGTCGTTGGTGCCATCATCTGCGAGGTCGTGACCGACGTCACCAGCGTCCCCGAGACAGCCGTCGCGCCGGATCTCACCGATCCCGGCCTGTACTTCAACCGCGAGCTCTCCTGGATGCAGTTCAACGAACGAGTCCTCCAGCTCGCCGAGGATCCTTCGATTCCGTTGCTGGAGCGCGTGAAGTTCTGCGCGATCTACTCGTCCAACCTCGACGAGTTCTTCATGGTCCGCGTGGCCGGCCTGCACGACCAGATCGACGCCGGGATCGAGAAGCCGCTGCAGGACGGCCGCAGCCCCACCGAGACCATCGACGCCATCCGCGCGGTCGTCCGCAAGCACGCGGCACGGCAGTCGCGCTGCCTGGACCGCGACCTGCGCCCCGCGCTGGCCGAGCATGGGGTCCGAATCGTCGGCTACGACGAATGCGGCGCGCGCGAGCGGCGCGAGCTCGACGAGCGCTTCCGGCGCCAGATCTTCCCGGTGCTGACGCCGCTGGCGGTCGGGCTCGGCCGGCCGTTCCCGTACATCTCCAACCTGTCGCTGTCGCTGGGGGTCATGGTCCGCGACCCGATCACCGAGGTCGAGACGTTCGCGCGCGTGAAGGTGCCGAAGGAGATGCTCCCGCGGTTCGTGGCGGTCGGCGACGGGACGTTCGTGACGCTCGAGGAGCTGATCGCCGAGAACCTCGACGTGCTGTTCCCGGGCATGGAGATCCTCGACCACGCCGTCTTCCGCGTCACCCGCGACGCCGACTTCACGGTGTCCGACGAGGCCGACGACCTGCTGCAGGCGGTCGAGCAGGAGTTGCGCGCACGGCGGTTCGGCGAGGTCGTGCGGGTCGAGGTCCAGGACGGGATGAGCACAGCGATGCGCGAGCAGATCACGAGCGCGCTCGAGGCCGAGCCCGAAGACGTGTTCGAGTTCGGCGGCCTGCTCGATCTCAACGATCTGTGGGACATCGTCAAGATCCCCGGGCACGCGGAGCTGCGCGACAAGCCGTGGACGCCGGTCACCCAGCCGCGCCTGCAGGGCGACGACGACGCGCCCCCGGACGTGATGGCGGCGATGCGCCGGCGCGACATCCTGCTCCACCACCCGTACGACTCGTTCGTGAGCTCGGTCGAGCGGTTCGTCGAGCAGGCGGTCAACGACCCGAACGTGCTCGCGATCAAGCAGACCGTGTACCGCACGAGCGACGACTCGCCGCTCGTCCCGGCGCTGATCCGCGCCGCCGAGCGCGGCAAGCAGGCGGTATGCCTGGTCGAGGTCAAGGCGCGCTTCGACGAGCGCGCGAACATCCAGTGGGGGCGCTCGCTCGAGGAGGCGGGCGTGCACGTCGTGTACGGCCTTCCGTCGCTGAAGACCCACGCCAAGTGCATCCTCGTCGTGCGCCGCGAGGGCGACGGGGTCCGCCACTACCTGCATGTCGGCACCGGCAACTACAACGCCAAGACCGCGCGTCTGTACACCGACTTCGGTCTGCTGACCTGCGACGAGCGGGTCGCCGCCGATGTCGCCGACATGTTCAACTTCCTGACCGGCTTCGCGCGCCCGCAGGGCTACCGCAGCGTGCTCGTCGCGCCCGCACACATGCGCCAGGGGATCATCGAGGAGATCGAGCGCACGATCGCGGCGCACGAGGACGGCAAGCCCGCGCGGATCCGGATGAAGATGAACTCGCTCGTCGACAAGGAGTGCATCCAGGGGCTCTACCGAGCGTCACAGGCGGGAGTGCCGGTGGAGGTCAATGTCCGCGGCATCAGCTGTCTGAAGCCCGGCGTGCCGGGCGTGTCCGAGAACATCCGCGTCGTCTCGATCGTCGGCCGCTTCCTCGAGCACTCGCGGATCTACTCGTTCGAGCGCGACGGTGAGTGCACGGTCTACCTCGGCTCCGCGGACCTGATGCCGCGCAACCTCGACACACGCGTCGAGCTGCTGACGCCGATCCGCGACGAGGGCCTGCGTTCAGACCTCACGGACACGCTCGACCGCTGCTTCGCCGACAACACGAACGCCTGGGAGCTGGACCGCGAGGGCGCGTGGACGCGCCGGTCGCCGGGCGCCGAGGAGCCGCGCAACGTCCAGCGCGAGCTGATGACCGCGCACGCCGCCGCGGCCTCCGAGGCGTCGGCGCAGACTCAGTCCTGAGAGCGCGCTCGCAAGGCGATCGCGCCGGCGATAAGCGCGACGGCGCCGCCGAGCAGGACGAAGCCGCGACCGTCGGCATGGGTCATCGCGACCACGCCGAGCGCAAACGCGCCGGCCGTCGCGCCGATCAGCGCGGGCAACCGGACGCGCGCCGCGGCGCCTAGGGGGAGCGCGGCGACGGCGAGCACGCCCGCAGTGATGCACGGAGCGATCACGTACGCCGACACATCGCTGCCCAGCTGGGCGGTGCCTACGAGGATGAGCACGCCGCCGATGGCGGTGACCACATCGCTTGGGGTGACCGGCCGGGGGCGCGAGGAGCCGGCGGCGAGCGCGAGCCAGGCGGCGACGGGGGTCAGGATGGCCGTGCCGGCGAAGGCAAGTCGGGCCCCGGCGTCGAGCCCCGCGTTCGTGTCCGCGTCCACCAATCCGAACATGGCACCGAGTCCGCCCGCGGCGAGGAGGGCGACGAGCACCCAAGCGTGGGCCGCGCGGCGCCCGAGCTGACGCGTTCGAGTGAGCAGTGCGACCGCGACTGCGGCGAGCCCGGCCACGAGCACGAACGCGAGCGCCACCTGATCGCGTAGGTCGGCACTGTCATCGAGCGTGGGCACCTTCGAGCCGCCATACCGCCACGGCAGGAACCATCCGACCGTGATGAGCACGCCGGCGACGAGCGCCAGGATCCACGCACGCCCACGCAGCGCCACGAGCGAGCTCGCAGCACGCCTCCGCGGAGCCGCGGCGACGGGCGCCTGATCGGCGTCGGCCGAGCTCGGAGCGGCCGCGTCGGGCGGTGGGCCGACGGGCGGCGAGGCGGCGGCGCGTGGAGCGTCGGGAGTGGGCTTGGGCGGCGTCGCCGCGGCGACCGGTGTTGTCGGCGCGGGTGGCGGTGGTGCGGGCGGCGGCGCTGTCGCGGCCCGGGCGGCGGCCGGTGGTGGCGATGTGCCGGGGAGGCGGCGGCGAGCGCGGCGGCGGCAGCGGTGCTCACGCGGCGGCTGTCGTCTTCGGAGGCGACGGCGGCCAGCCGTTCGCGGGCCGCCTCGGCGAGGCCGCGGTCGCGGCTGCGCAACAGTTCGGCGAGGCCGTTGACCGCTCCTTCGCGGACCGACGCGAACTGGTTCTCGAGGCTGTCGATGAGTTCGCGCGGCAGCGTCGCCGGCGCGACCCACGCGCTGCGCGCGACGTGCAGCTCGCCCTCCAGGTGGCTGAGCATGTTCGGCCGCTGGTTGGGCGTGATCTCACGGACCTGGTCGCAGACGTAGTCGTACAGCTCGCGGACCGAGATCCAGCTGTCCTGGTCACGGTCGGCCTCGCCGGTCTCGAGCGCCTTCACGACCGCGCTGGTGAACACCGATGGCCGGCCCTCGCCGGTCAGTTCGTCGCCCTCGAACGCGTACTCCATGGCATTGGAGGCGGTGATGATCGCGCGGCCGCTCCCGCCCAGGTGATCGCTCACGTCGACGCTGTCGCCGGCCCGGAACCGCAGCCCGCGCGCGATCGCGCCGCTGTAGCAGCAGTCGAGCAGCATCAGCACGTTGTTCGAGCGGCTGCGGGCCATCTGGCGGCTGACGAACTCGGCCGGGATCGCGGTCGCATCCAGATGCGCGACCTCGGTGTCGGCGGCGGCGAAGTAGAGCTGACCGCTGTCGTCCTTGAGCCCATGGCAGGAGAAGTGCAACAGCAGCAGCGAGTCGCGCGCCCGGTCGCTGAAGAACGCGGCGATCCGCCGGCGCAGCGCGGCGTCGCTCTCGTTCGCCGCCAGCTCGACCTCGAACCCGCCGATCTCGGGATCGCGCAGGACGTCGGCGAGCGCCTCGGCGTCGCGCGCCGGGGCGCGGAGCCGGCTCAGCTTCGGGTCGCCGTACGTGTCGGTGGCGACGATCAGCGCGTGGCGGCCGGGCACGGCGACCTCACTCCGCGCGCGCGCTCAGGAACGTCTCGATCATCTGCTGCTGGTAGGCCGCCGAGCCGCCGCTGATCTCGATGCTGTCGGCACCCAAGGTCAGCTTGATCGTGCGGCCCGACCGGCGCGCGAGCCAGCCGTGCAGCACGCGCGCGACCGGTGCGACCGCATTCGAGCCGAGCTTGAGCACCAGCGAGCCGAGCGCGGCGATCTCGACGGCGCGTGCGCCCTCGGGCGGCTCGCCCGCGGCGACCCGGGTGACCTCGACGTCGAGATCGCCGAGCTCGCGGTACAGGTCGCGCGTGGCCTCGTCGAGCTCTTCGGCGTCAGCGCCCTCGAGCGCCAGGTCCAACTGGATGTCCACAGGGGCAACGCTCCCACACCGCGTGGGAGCGCTGCAACCTACGCGGCGTCTCGCAATGCGCCTGTCGCCGGCGATGCGCGCAGGTGGCGCAGCGCGCGGTCCTCGGCGCAGCGGACGCGGCGGGGCGTGATCCCGAGTACGCGCGCGGCCTGGCCCGGTGTGTGCGGCGCCTCGGCGCCGAGCCCGAACCGCAGCTCGAGCACGCGCCGCTCGAGCCCGCCGAGGCCGGCCAGCACGTGGCCGAGGTCGGCATGCATGCGCGAGACGGCGGCGGACTCCTCGGGCGTCGGGCCCTCGTCGGCCAGCAGGTGGCCGAGCTCGGCGTCGCCGGCGTCGCCGACCGGCGCCTCCAGCGAGACCGGCGCCATCGCGATCCGGCGTACGTCGGCCACGTCGGTCTCCGACCAGTCCAGCGCGTCTGCCAGCTCGGCGGCCGTCGGCGTCGCGCCGAGCGCCATCGCGAGCCGCCGCTCGACCGCCTGCAGCTTGCGGACGCGGTCGCCGACGTGCACCGGCAGGCGCACAGTGCGGCCCTTCTCGGACATCGCGCGGCCGATCGCCTGGCGGATCCACAGCGTCGCGTACGTCGAGAAGCGGAACCCGCGGCGGTAGTCGAACTTCTCGACCGCCCGCACGAGGCCGATCGTGCCCTCCTGGATCAGGTCCAGCAGCGTCATCCCGGAGTCCTCGCGCTGGAAGCGCTTGGCGAGGTGGACGACCAACCGCAGGTTGGCCTCGATCATGCGGTCCTTGGCGTCAAGGTCGCCGCGCTCGATGCGGCGAGCGAGCTCGAGCTCCTCAGCAGGGGTCAGCAGACGCGTGCGGGCGATGCGCTGGAGGAAGATTCCGAGGCCGTCGCCGAGCTCGCGGCCATCTGTCGGTCGGCGGCGAAGCGGTGGGCATGCCCAGCAGCATCGGGCACGTTGCTCAAGGGATTCTGAGGTGAACCTACGCGCCGGTTAAACGGCTCATCGCGCCTGCGGCGGCGGGTCGGCGAGGAGGCACCCGTGCGCGGCACCGTGCGGGGGATCGCACGGGTCGCGATGGACGCTGCCGAACGCGCTGTCGACGCCGAGCAGCGCGCCGGTCGGCGAGTTCGCGGGCCCGAGATGCGAGGGCGTGGCGGCGAAGACCATGATCCCCGCCGCGAGGCAGGCGCCCACGCGGCGCAGGACCTGCACCTGGTGGCGGCGGACGGCCGCGGAACGCGCGGTCGCCTCGGTAAGCGTGACACCGAGCCGTTCGAGGTCCGGAGGCAGATGGGGGGCCATGGCTGTCGAGTTAATGGCTCCGCCGCGTGCTCTATGTCACCGCGGCGACAAGAGGGTGCAAGCGGCCCCGCCGAAGCGGGGCCGCCAACCGTACTGCGCTTACTTGATCGACGTGGCCGTCAGATCCCAGGAGGTGTTCCAGAGATTGACGACGCCGTTGACGTTGGCCGACCGGATGTTCGGCCACTTGTCCCACAGCCACGGCACGCCGGGCGCCTCGGCGGTGATGAGCTTGTCGGTCTCGCCCCACGCCGCCGCGCGCTCCTTCGGGTCCGTCAGGAGCTTCGCCGCGTTCATCTTGTCGTTGATCGCGGGCACGTCGAGCTCGGCGTAGTTGTTGTTGGCCTGCTTGAGGATGTTGTCGCCGTTGAAGACCGGGTCGAGCATCGTCTGGCCGTCGGAGAAGTCCTTGCCCCAGCCGGCGTTCGGGCACGAGGCCACGTTCGCCGACGGGATCGAGCAGAACTTCGTGTACATCGTGTTCGTGGTCACCAGGCGCAGCGTGATCTTGAAGCCGAGCTTCTCGAATTGCTCCTTCGCGATCTGGGCCACCGCGGGCGCCGTGCCCTGGTTGGAGGCGACCGCCAGGAGCTTCTCGTTGCCGTCGTACTTGCCGGACGCGTAGCCGGCCTTCTTCATGTACTCGGCGGCGAGCTCCATGTTGGGCTTGCCGTCCTTGCTCAGGAAGTCGACGCCGGTGCCGTTCATGCCGCCTGCCTCGTCGAAGCCGGCGATCGCCGGGGGCAGGTAGTGCGTGGCGATGTCACCGATCAACGGGCCGCCGCGGGCGAGCCGCAGCGCGTTGCGGTCGAAGCCCGCGTTGACCGCCTTGCGGACGTCGACGTTGTCGAACGGCGGGACCGTCGTGTTCATCGAGATGTAGCGGATCGTGGCGCCCGGGACGATGACCGAGCTGGTCCTTGTAGTCGTCGCGTCGCCAGCTTGAGGCTCGCCGGGCCGCGGCGTCCAGTCGCCGTTGACCATGCGCGTCACCGGTCAGGATGCGGCGCGACGCGACGTCCGGATCGTCATTGCCGGAGAGGTTGTCGATCTCGTCGAGGTAGGCCGGCTTGTAGTCCGTGTTCTTGTCCCAGTTCGGGTTGCGGACCAGGTGGATGCGCTTCTGCGGCTCGTAACCGATCGCCTTGCCGGACGGCGTCGTTCTCGATCATGTACGGGCCGGTCGCGACCTGGTTCTCGCCGTACGTGGTCGGCGTCTCCTTGTCGAACTTCTCGGCGTACTCCTTCGGCACCGGAGCGGTGCCGAGCAGGCCGAGCGCGCCGGAGGCGAGCACGCCGCCGGTGGCCTTGTCGAGCTTGATGATGAGCGTCTGGGTCGTCGGGCGTCTCGATGCCCGCGATCTCCGTGCCCGGCTTCGCGCCGGCCTTGGCACCGTCGATGTCCTCGAAGTAGAACGAGTAGCCGGTCGCGACGGTCGAGAAGAACATCGCGCTCCATCGCGTACTTGACGTCCGCGGACGTCACTTCGCGATCGACCGGCGGCGAGAACTTGACGCCCTTGCGGATCTTGACCGTGACGGTCTTGCCGTCCTCGGAGACCTCGGGCAGGGCCTCGGCGAGGTCCGGCACCATCTGCACGCCGTCGTCGGGCTTGTACGAGTACAGCGGCGCTGCGTCGCGTAGCAGATCGTGTAGCTCGCCTGGTAGTACGCCTGACCGCAGTCGGAGTAGTCGACATCACCGGCCCAGAGCACCGTCAGCTTGCCGCCCGGCTTGCCGCCAGACGGATTCGCATTGCCCTGGCCGGCCGGCGGGTTCTCGCCACCGGCGTTATCGCTGTCATCGCCGCCGCACGCGGCGACACCGAGCGAGAGGGCAGCGAGCAACGCGACCCCCATGGTCCATGCGGACCTACGCATAAAAGCGTCCTTTCATTGAGACAAAGACCCTGCACTGGACCCTGGACTTGGCCCCCGCCAACCCAGGAATCCACTGCCGAAGTGACCCAGCACGGTAGCGATTGCACAAGCTGATACGCGCAAGTACCCGCGCACGCGGCGTTCGTCTCGGTAAGTACCGGCATGGCCGGTGCGCTGCGCCGACACAAGACGAATGTCACGGTTCTTACAGCGGGCGGATCGGCACGATTTACGCCGAACGGGGCATTGGCGCTCCATGTCGCGCGCTTCGCCGCGGCCCTGTGCTTCGCCGCCATCCTCGTGTCCTCCCCGGCCGCGGCGCCCGACGGGCCGGTGCTCGAGAACGACTTCGTGTCGTCGAAGGGCTGGGTGAAGCCGGGCGAGACGTACCCGTTCACGCTGCGCGTCCTCAACTACGGCGCACGCCGCTCACGGGCGCGCGAGTGACGGTGACGGCGCCCGACGGGACGAGCTTCGACCGTCGACTGGGCGGTCCCGACCGTCCCGGCCAAGCAGACGGACGGGTCGCCGGGGGTCCAATTCAAGGTCATCGAGGCGCGCGCCGACTCGCTCGCCCAGGACCCCGAGATCGTCTGGAAGAACCTCTCCGCACCGCCACGCTGACCTTGCCGGCGGCGCGAGCCAGACGCGACGCTCGCACGGGCCGAAGGTCATCCCGCCGACCGGCGGCTACGAGACGGCGCGCTACGGCGACCGGCCGTTCCCGGTCGTCCCGGTCGACTACCGCGACCGCAAGCACGACGGCGGCGTCGACCGCCGACCAAGCTCGCGGGCAAGATCAACGACCCGGACAACCCGGGCTCGACCTTCAACCTCTACCAGGAGATCTCCTACGGGCAGCTGTTCCCGCACGCGACGGTGCCGACGGACGACGATCGCCGACCGCGCGGCTGGGGCTACGACGCCCGGTTTCGCGTTCACGCAAGAACCCGCCGAGCCGCAGCTGCGACGGCGTCACCAACGCGACGCTGCCGGCCGACGCCTACAAGACGCTGCAACCGCGAGCGGATCGCCAACGGCTGGTACCAGCTGCCCGGCGCGACACGACTACTACGGCCTCGACGGCAAGGGCTCGGCGCTGATCGGCGCGCTCGGCCGGCGTCGGCGCGCTGCAGGACATCGACTCGGGCTGCGGCCCGACCGGCAAGGCCGTCTACGACGCCGCCCAGATCGCCGACCCGGAGATCGACTACGACGCCTACGACACCGACAAGGACGGCGTCGTCGACTTCTTCATGATGGTCTTCGCCGGGCTCGGCGGCAACGGCGACTCGCAGACTCAACGGCGCCGCCCTACGACAACATCTGGCCGCACTCGTCCGACCTCCAGAACGGCTACACCGACGCCGAACGGCGAGAAGGGCTACGTCACCGACGACCAGTCGCACGACCTCGAGGGCCGGCCGCTGTTCTGGACCGACGCGGGCGCGCACGCGCCAAGACGACGAGCGACACCGGCGATCCCGGTCTTCACCCGCGTCGGCCCGTACAACGTCAACCCCGAGACGGCGATCGAGCACGCGAGCGTGATCTCGCACGAGTACGGCCACTCGCTCGGCCTGCCCGACTACTACTCGACCGGCAGCCGCGAGACCTACGGCGCCTGGACGCTGATGGCGACCGACTACTCGCAGAACATCGACGTGATCGGCAAGAAGGAGCTCGGCTGGCTCGTCCCGCGCGTGCTCGAGCCGGGCGCAGACGTGGCCGCGAGCGACTGGCAGGACACCAAGCGCGACACCGGCCGGATCGACTGGAAGCGGCCCGACGGGACGCCGTACACGCTCACGGGCGCCGGCGTCCACAACGGCGAGGCGTACGTCGCGACGCTGCCCGGGCGGCCAGATCATCGACCCGGCGCTCGTGCCGTCCGGCGACGCACCTGTGGTGGTCGGGCTCGGGCAACGACTTCGGCTGCCCGCCCGACGGCGGGCCACAACCTCGACCTCGCGCTGCCGGCTGCCGCGTGCCGGCGGGCACGCAGAAGCTCACGCTCACGCTTCAAGTCGCGCTGGGACATCGAGTGGGACTTCGACTACGGCTTCGTGCTCGCGAGCACCGACAACGGCAAGACCTACAAGTCGCTATCCGTCGGCCAAGGGCTACACGACGCCGGCGACCGCAGAACCCGAACGCCAACGGCTGCCAGCAGCAGTACGGCAACGGGATCACCGGGCTCGAGCGGTTCCTACGCGGCCGGCACGCAGACCGTCGACCGGCTGGCCGGCAACTACCCGGACGGCGGCGTTCGTCGACGACGAGTACGACATCTCCGACCTGATCGGCAAGCCGCGGCGCCGTGCTGCGCTTCGCCTACGCGACCGACCCGGGGCTCGCGCGGCCGGGCTGGTTCATCGACGACGTGCGTGATCAAGGCCGACGACCAGGTCATCTACTCGTCGGACTTCGAGACGCGCGAACGACGCCGCGCTCTTCAACGGCGGCTGCCGCGAGGGCGCTGGCGACCGCGCAGCGCTGCACGACGGCTGGCAGTACGTCGCCGCCGACCAGGACTCGCCGGCCGAGCACGCCTACCTGCTCGAGATGCGCGACCGCTCGGGCTTCGACGCCCACGGGCCAGGGCGAGTCCGACCGCGGCGACCTCGACGTTCGAGCCCGGCGTGCTGCTCGCCTACACCGACGAGGACCACGGCTACGGCAACGTCGGCACCGACGACCCGCCGGCGCAGACGCCGCTGGACTCGCGGCCCGAGCCCGGCAGCGACACGCCGAACCTCGACGACGCCGCCTTCAAGGCGCGGCGACGCGTTCACGCGACGGCGGCGCCGGCCACACCGACAACTACACGGACCCGCGAGCGGACGGCCACCTGGGTGCTCAAGTACGGCTGCCTGTCGTTCAACGTCGACGCGGCTGGCCGGCGACCGGCGTCGGCGCCGGAGGTCGCGGGCGCCTACGACCTGGCCGGCGACGTGACCTTCACGACGACGCCGAGCTGCGGGCAGTTCGACTACGGCAACGGCGCGCTCGAGCGAGGGCGTAGCCGGTCGCTGCCGCCGTCACCCGCCGACGCCGGAGCGCAGCAGTCGCAGGCCGGCGGCCGGCGCCGGCGACCGGCGGCGGCGCCCGCGACAGCCAGATGCCGCAAGCCGGCGCAGCCGCGTGCAAGGCGCGCAGCGTGAAGGTCCGCGGCCCGCTGCGCTCCTTCCGCACGCCGTGCCCGTCGTTCGGGCGCCAAGGCGCTGACCGTGACGTTCCGGCTCAAGAAGGGCGCGCGGGTGCGCGTGGATCTGCTGAAGGGCCGCAAGGTCGTGCAGCCGGGTGCTCAACGCTCCGCTCGCGCAAGGCCGCGCGCACCTACACGCTGCGCGTCAACCCGCGGGGTCTGAAGGCCGGCACCTACACGCTGCGGCTGCGGGCGACGCGGGCCGGCCGCACGAGCACGTTCAACCTGCGGGTGACACGGACACGCTGAAGCACGCGGAGAACGATTCGCCGGGCGCCACGGTGCCCGGCGAGTGCCGCAACGCGTCGGCCGGCGCGGTCATCGGCTCGAAGCAGATGACGTCGGAGATCGCCGGCGCGAAGATCTGCGCGTACGGATAGCCGCGCTCGAACGCGACCTCGATCCGGCGCCCACCGCCGGCCAGCACGAACGGCCCGGCCTCCGCCGCGAGCGTGAAGCCGTCGTCGAACGTGCGCGTGCCGAGCCGCCCGTCGAGATCGCCCGCGGGTGTGCGCTCGCCGGTCGGGATCTGCCGCTCGTCGACGGTGATCCGCTCGGCCACGGGCAGCTTGATCTCCCAGTCGCGCTCGAGCTTGAAATACGGGTGGTACCCGAACGCGATCGGCACCGGCCGGTCGTGCGCGGTGATCGTCGTGGTCAGCGTGAGCGTGCGCTCGGAGAGGTCCGCGGCGACCTCGACCCGATGGGGGAACGGGAACTCGCTCACGTCCAGCTCGCGTCCCGCGACGAGCCGGGTGTCGCTGCTCTCCACCACGTCCCAGCCGGTCACCGCCGAGCGCAGCCCGTGCAGCGCCAGCCCGTCCAGCACGTAGAGGTCGGGCGAGTCGGGCGCGAGTGTCACGCCGTCGTAGCGGAACTCGCCGAGCCGGTTCGCCCAGGGGAACAGGAGCGCGATCCCGGACGTCCAGGGGTAGTCCGGGTAGCCCGCGACGCCGCCCAGGAGCTCTTCGCCCGCGTGGCGCAGCGAGCGGCAGAACATCCCCGCTTCGGCGGTGAAGTCCGCCTCGAGCTCGCCGGCTACCAGTGCACGCCCTTCATCATGTACGCGAGCGCCTGCGCCTCGCCGGACGCCTTCTCGCTCGCGCTCTTGTCGCCCTTCTCGCCCTTCGCGGCGGTCGACTCCGGGAAGACGCGGTAGGCCATGTGCAGGATCTGGTCGACCGCCTTCGGCGCGAGCGCGTACGCGACCTCGCCGAACGTCCCGAGCTTCGTGTTGATCTGCTTCGGCTTGGCCCGGATCGCCTCGCACACGATGTCGGCGGCCTCGTCGGGCGAGATCGTCGGGAAGCTGTCGTACATCTTCGTCGGGGCGATCATCGCCGTCCGCACGAGCGGCATGTGGATCGTCGTGAACGTCACGTTGTCGCCGATCGTCTCCGAGGAGACCACGCGCGTGAACGCGTCCAGCGCCGCCTTGGAGCCGACGTACGCGCTGAACCGCGGCGGGTTGGTCTGGACGCCGATCGAGGACACGTTGACGATGTGGCCGCCGCCCTGGTCGCGCATATGGGGGAGCAGGCCGAGCATCAGCTTCACCGGCGACAGGTAGTTGAGCCGGACCGTCCGCTCGTAGTCGTGGAAGCGGTCGTAGGACAGCGCGACGCTGCGGCGGATGCTGCGGCCCGCGTTGTTGACCAGCATGTCGATCCGCGCGTGGTCGGAGAGCAGCGTCTCGACCAGCTTTTCGATCGCGTCGTAGTCAGACAGGTCGCAGGGCGCGACGTAGGCGGTGCCGCCGTCGCGCTCGATCTCGTCCTTTACCTCGTCGAGCTTTTCCTTGGTACGGGCCACGAGGATCGGAATCCCGCCCGCGGCCGCGATCTTCAGCGCGGCCTCGCGGCCGATGCCTGCCGACGCGCCGGTGATCACGACCGTCTTGCCGTTGACCGCGCCCTCGAAGCTGTGGTCCTTGAACAGGTCCGGGTCGAGCTGGCGCTCCCAGTAGTCCCACAGCTTCTCGGCGTAACTGACCAGCGGCGGCAGCTCGATCCCGGAGTCCTTGATCGCGCGCTGGGTGTCGCGCGCGTCGAAGCGGCAGCTGAGCGCGATGTAGTCGACGACCTCGTCCGGGATGCCGAGGTCCGCGAGCACGTTGGAGCGGATCTGCTTGAGCGCCGGCAGCTTCATCGCGAACGAGACGACGCCCTTGGGCAGGTTGGCGGTCGCGCGCCTGTCGATCCGCATCACGGCCTTGGGCGCGTGGCCGGCGTCGGCGAACGTGTTCAGGACCTCGCCGACGCGCTGGCCCTTCGGGTCGACGACGTGGAACGCCTGGCCGTCGAGCCCGTCCTGGTGGGCGATGTGGTCGACGACCTGCGCGACGTAGTCGACCGGGACGATGTTGGTCCAGCCCCACTCGATCGAGATCAGCGGGAACCACTGCGGCAGCGTCTTGCGGACCTTCTGGATCAGCTTGAAGAAGTAGTACGGCCCGTCGATCTTGTCCATCTGGCCGGTGCGGCTGTCGCCGACGACGAGTGATGGGCGGTAGACGCGCCACGGGCTGCTGACGCTCTTGCGGACGAGCTTCTCGGACTCGAACTTCGTGCGGTGATACGGGTGGGTCAACGGCTGACCCTCGTCGAACATGTCCTCGTTGAAGGTGCCGTCGTCGAAGTCGCCGGCGACCGCGATCGACGACATGTGGTGGAAGCGCCCGACGTCGAGCGCGTTCGCGAGGTCGATCGCGTTCTTGGTGCCGCCGACGTTCAGCTGCGAATTGCGCTCCTCGTCGGCGCCCATGTCGTAGATCGCGGCGAGGTGGAAGAAGTGGTCGATCTTGGGCAGCCCGCTCGGGTCGACGCCGAGGCTCGGTTCGAGGATGTCGCCGATCACCGGCTTGACGCGGTCCTCGTGGCCGAACTGCTCGTCGAGCTTCTCGCGCGAGCCCTCGCGTACGAGCACGTGGATGTCGCCCTCGCGCTCGAGCAGGCGCTCGACGAGATGGCGGCCGATGAAGCCGGTGGCGCCGGTGACGAAATAGGCCGTCAACGCTCTCTCCCTCCGTGACCGTACACGGACGGGAGCCTACTTCTCAGCGAACTCTGACGGTCACGGT
This sequence comes from uncultured Solirubrobacteraceae bacterium, assembly GCA_963768375.1. Classification (GTDB taxonomy): domain Bacteria; phylum Actinomycetota; class Thermoleophilia; order Solirubrobacterales; family Solirubrobacteraceae; genus Solirubrobacter. Next base: position 835,459 of record CAVYHO010000008.1, on the reverse strand, counting down.
CCGCGAGTAGCCGGTCTCGTACGGGAAGCTCTCCTTCGGCCGGATCCGGGCCCGGAACACGAACCGGCGCCCCCGTGAGCCGCGATCGCGGAATCGGTAGCTGACGCGGAACCTGCCGGTGCGGGAGGTCGTCGCGTCGGCGAACGTCGAGTAGCGGCGGGATCCGCTCGGGCGGCCCTGCACGATCACGGTGACGCCGCTGCGCGAGACGCCGCGCAGCTCGCCGCTGATCGTGAAGCTGCGGCCGACCCGCGGGCGCCGGGTGGAGACGCTCAGCCGTCCGGCGGCGCGCGCTTTGAGGGTGAGATACCCGTTGGCGGCGTAGCGCACGTCGTTGAGGTGGCTGACCCAGCCGAACTGGATCAACCGCGACGCGGAGGCGCTGACCGTCGTGCGGAAGCTGCCGTCGGCGCCGGTCGTGAGGGTGGTGCGCGGGACCAGCGGGGCGCCGCGGCGCTGGTCGCGCGTGAGCAGCGTGACCTTGGCTCCGGCGATCGGTGCGCCGGCGCTGTTGAGCAGCCGCCCGCGGATGCCGGCCCGGTCGCCATAGCTCAGCGTCCGGGCGCGCTTGCCGCCGACCGCCCAGCTGACATCGAGCGTGCCGGTCTCCGACACGCCGGTGCCGTTCTCGGCGCCGCGGTCCGACGGCGTCTGGATGCCGACGGGGTACGGACCGCGGTCGACGTAATTGCCGCCGGTGTCGAAGACGCGCACGACGACGAGCCGCTGGCCGACGGCCAGGCCCGTGGCGCGGATCGTCTCGCGGCTCAGGCTCGGGCATGGGGCCGGGTTCGTGTAGTCGCACACGCGGTTGGCGTCGGTGCGGCCCTCGCTGTAATCCTCGATGCCGACGTAGATGGGGTTCGCGGTATCCGTGACGTCGATCAGTTCGAGCCGCTTGATCCCCGAGTTGTCGCTCGCGGTCACCGTGACCGGGTCCGACCCGCCGCGCGCGCCGCCCGCGAACAGGCCGGAGGCCTCGACCGTCGCGCTCGGATTGGTCGGGTCGTTGATCGTGATGTCCGAGCCGATCACGAGGTGCTCGATCCGGCCGCCGGCGGCTACGGAGCACGGGTTGGCGCGGTTGTAACAGCCGAGCCGCAGCGCGAGCGAGTTCGTGGTCCCGGCGTAGGCGGCGAGCGCCGGGAAGCTGCGGCGGTTGACCGTGGTCCGGGCCACGGTGAAGTTGTTCTCCGGGTAGCCGTACCAGGACCGCTGCGTGTTCAGGGTGTCGCGGGTCGGGTTGCAGCAGTTGCCGCCGCCGGCGAAGTGGGTGCTGGCACCGAGCGTGTAGAGGAGGTAGTAGCGGTGCGTCGCGTCGGCGACCGGGTTGTTGAAGAGGATCTGCCGCGTCAGCGTGAAGTCGGCGATCGTCGCCCCCGTGGGGGTCGTGAAGGACAGCGTCTGGTACGTGTTGTTGACGGCTCTGGCGCCGGCTCCCGCCAGCAGGCCGACGCCCCCGGTGCAGTTCGTGTCCGCGGACACGCCGGCGATGGCAGTGGACGGCTTCCAGGCGTTGTTGGCCCAGTTCTTGCCGGCGGCGGCGCAGCTGTACACGTGGTAGGTGCCGGCCTCGGCGGCGGCGGCCGGCAGCAGGGCAGTGATGGCGAGTGTGAGAACGACGATCTTCTTCATAGGCGCGACAGTCCGATACCCGGTCTGACCTAGGAGTTGCGCTCAGAGAATTTTCGAGCGCCTTCGAGTGCCGTGCCGATGCGGCCGCGGCCGAGCGCGGCCTCGAGCGCGAGGCCCTGTGCGAGCGGCAGTCCTTCGCCCTCGAGGACGGCTCGCCGGTCGCTGTTGGTGGTGTCCCGCGGGTGTCGGGCGATGTCGTCCGCGAGTGCGAGGGCACGCTCCACCGGGTCGTCCGCCAGCTCAGTCACGAGGCCGATCGCGTGTGCCTCGTGCGCGTCGATGGTCCGGCCGGTCAGGATCAGGTCGAGCGCGCGGCCGGTGCCGACGATCCGCGGCAGCCGCTGCGTGCCGCCGTCGATCAGCGGGACGCCCCAGCGGCGCTCGGCGCAGCCGAACGTGGCCGTGCGGGTGGCGACGCGCAGGTCGCACCACAGCGCGAGTTCGAACCCGCCGGCGAGGCAGTGGCCGCTGATCGCGGCGATCGTCGGCTTCGGCGACGCGAGCCGGGTGAACCCGAGCGGGCCGCCCGGCGCGTCGGGATCGAGCGTCTCGAGTGCCTTCAGGTCGGCGCCGGCGCAGAACGCCTGGTCGCCCGCGCCGGTGAGCACCAGGACGTGCGCGGCGTCGTCGGCGACGAAGCGGTTGAAGGCGTCCAGCAGCGCTTGCGCGGTGCGCCCATCGATCGCGTTGTGGCGCTCCGGCCGGTCGATTGTGACGAGCGCTGCGTGATCGCGGCGCTCGTAGCGAATCACCAGCCGCCGCGGAGGTCGACGCGCGCGCGCCTGGCCTTGGCAGCCGCGAGGCGGCGGTCCTTGCGCTTCTCGAGCTTGTTCTGGAGCAGCGTCAGCAGGAGGACCAGGATCGGGAACCCGATGATCAGAATGAACCCCACCATCGTGACCACGAGATCGGTCGTCTCGCCGTAGAGACCGACACCGCCGTCCTTGTCGGGGTACGCGAGCGCTGCGGGGGCGCTGAGGGCGAGCAGCCACAAGGTGAGGATCGCCGTACGGACCATGGCTCCGAGGATACCTATCCTCGGGGGCGATGGCTGTCGTGATCGCCTCCGATCTCGCCAAGGACATGGCGGGCGAGCCCCTGCTGCGGGGCGTGTCGTTCAAGCTCGAACGGCGCGATCGCATGACCCTGTCCGGCCGCAACGGCTCGGGCAAGACGACGCTGCTGCGGATGCTGAGCGGCGAGAGCGGGGTCGACGGCGGCGAGCTCGTGTTCGCGAAGGACGTCAAGGTGTCGCTGCACGACCAGCGGCCGCCGCGCGATCGCGACTTGACACTGCGCGACTACGTGCTGTCGGGTTGTCAGGAGCTGCTGGCCCTGGAAGAGCGGCTGGCCTCGCTCGAGCAGGCGATGGCCTCCGGCGCGACGGACGGCGGCACGTTGGACGCCTACGCGACGGCCCAGGCGCGGCTGGAGCACGCCGGGGGCTACAACTGGCGCGAGGGCGTCAACTCGACGCTCCACGGGCTCGGGTTCCGCGACCAGCATCTCGACCGGTCGCTGGAGACCTTTTCCGGTGGGGAGCTCACGCGTGCGTCCTTGGCGCGCGCGTTGGCCGGCGATCCCGCCCTGCTGCTGCTCGACGAGCCGACCAATCATCTGGACATCGAGTCGCTGGAGTGGCTCGAGGCGCATCTGCAGTCGTTGGATGCGGCGGTGGTCCTGGTGGCGCACGACCGCTGGTTCCTGGAGGCCGTCGGCACATCCGTGCTGGAGCTCGAGGCCGGCCGCGCGAAGTTCTTCAAGGGCACCTGGCACGCGTGGCGGGCCGAGAAGGCGCAGCGCGAGCTGGCCTTGGGGCGGGCGATCGAAAAGCAGCAGGCCGAGATCGCCAAGCTCGAGCGGTTCGTCGACCGCTTCCGCGCCGGCACGCGCGCCAAGCAGGCGCAGTCGCGGGCGAAGAAGCTGGACAAGATCGAGCGGGTCTCACGCGACCCCAAGGACGGCAAGGCGCTCGGCTTCGCGTTCAAGCCGCCCGAGCGGTCGGGGCGAGTTGTCTTCGAGCTCGAGGACGGCGTGTTGACGATCGGTTCGCGTGTGCTGATGCGCGACGCCGAGCTGTGGCTCGAGCGGGCCGAGCACGTGTCGCTGGTGGGCGCCAACGGCTCCGGCAAGACGACGCTGATCACGGCGCTGACCGGCGGCCGCGAGTTCGACGGCGGCAAGCTCCGGCGCGGCCACAACGTCAAGATCGGCCTGCTGGCCCAGCACGCCGACGACCTGCAGGGCGCCACGGGGAACGTGCTGGAGGCGTGCCAGCGCGCGACGAAGCTGACGCCCAACCACGCGCGGGCGCTGCTGGGCCGGTTCCTCTTCAGCGGCGAGGAGGCCGAGAAGCCGGTGGACGGGTTGAGCGGCGGCGAGCGACAGCGACTGTCGCTGGCGATCCTCGTCCATTCGGGCGCGAACGTCCTGATCCTCGACGAGCCGACCAACCACCTCGACCTGGAGAGCCGAGAGGCGTTGGAGGACGCCCTGCAGCAGTTCCAGGGCGCGTTGCTGCTGATCTCCCACGACCGCGCGCTGCTCGACGCCGTCGGCACGCGTACGGTCGCGGTCGAGGACCAGACGCTGCACTCGTACGTCGGCGGCTGGCCGGAATACCTGCGCGTGCGTGAGGAGCGGGCGGACGCGGAGCGGACCGCGAAGCGCTCCAAGCCGGCACCGGAGTCGCCCAAGCCAAAGCCGGCGGCGCGCTCGAAGAACGAGGTCGCGCGCGCGAAGAAGCTCGAGGCCGAGATCGAGGCCGCGGAGGCCGCACTGGCGACGTTGGAGGTGGAGCTGGCCGACCCGACGGTCTGGAACGACCCGCGCTCGGCGGCGAAGTCGACCGCCCGCCACGCCGAGGCCAAGCGCGCGCTCGAGGATCTCTATTCGCGCTGGGAGTCGGTCGCCGGCTGACCGGGTGCTCGCGCCACGCCGCCGCCCTCCCCACCGCGGGGCTGACCGCGTTGCTTGAGCGCCGCATTGGTTGGATCGGTCGGCGTCGCGGACATCGGTCTCGTCGATCTCGTGGTAGTGGATCTACGCCGGCGGTGCTTCAAGGGCGTAGGCGATTGCGTCCTCGAAGCTCAGGGTGCTTCCCTCGCGGACGGCTGCGTCCCAGGCGCGAGTGCCGCACCGCGTGCGGGCGGGCTCCAAGAACGTCTCCTCAAGCCTGACCTCTATCGGATCCGTGGCCTTGTCGTACCGGTGTGCGGCACTCGCGCCGACGAGCGTTGCGGCGCGCTTGTCGTCGCCGTGCAGCGCGGCGAGGGCGGCCAGACCAAGGGCACCTTCGAACACCACGGGCCGCACGACCATGTCGCGACACAGCCTGAGTTCCTCGCGGAACGCGTGCGAAGCGGCGACGGTCTCACCGGTCAGCAGCGCGGCCAAGCCGAGATTGCCGCTGTTGATCATCTCCTCGTACCGACCGTCCAGCCCGCGCGCGATCGGAGTCGCGCGGGCGGCAAAGCCCGCTGCATCGGGCGCGCTGCCGAGACAGAGCGCGCAAAAGGCCGCGTCGGTGAGCAGGCTCGCGAGGTGACGAACGTTGTCGACGTCAGTGAGCATCGAGGCGGCGGTCTCCACGCGCTCGCGCAGTTCGGCGATGCTCGATGCCGTGATTGCCTGTCTGCGGGTCACTTCGGCGATCTCCCACCGGTCGCCGGCAGCGCTCGCGCAGCGCAGCGCCTCGTCGGCGACCGCGGCGGCGACATCGAGCCGCTCGGCCTCGATCTCGTGATCGACGTGCAGTTGGAGCGCTTGCGAGAGGAGCACGGGGTCGCCAAGCCGTCGGGCGATGGCCTCCGCCTCGGCCACAACCGAAGGGCGCTCGGCTCCACGCCCCACGTGCCACAGGCACCTGATCTTCGTGCGCAGAGCGCGGACGCGCAGGGCCGGATGGGCGTCGGCGCCTGTCAGATTGAGCGCCCGGTCCGTCCAGTCCGCCGCATGGACGTACTGGACTCGCATGACCCAGTAGTTGCCGGCCGCCGCGACCAGCGCGAGCGCGAGTTCGGCGTTGGCCTGTCCGATCGCCCAACCGAGCGCCACATGGAGGTTGTCGAACTCCGCGTCGAGCCGGGCGAGGTGCTGCCGAGCATCGGAGCCCCACAGCGCCTGCTCGGTTCCGTGGCGATGGGCGAGAGCGAGGTAGTAGCGGCAGTGGTGCTCGCGCACGGTCTGCGCGTAGGCGTCGGCGGCGAAGCGTTCCGAAGCGTGCGCGCGGATCGTCTCGAGCATGCCCAACCGGGTTGGTGCATTGGCGTCACGGCGGCGCACGAGCAGGCTCTTGGCCACGAGGTGGTCGAGCGTGCCGAGGTTTGAGCGAGTGACGGCCTCGGCTGCGTCGACCGTCGCGCCGCCGGCGAACACGGCAAAGCGCGCGAAGCACCGCTTCTCGTCGTCGTCGAGCAGTTTGTGACTCCACTCGATCGTCGCGCGCAATGTCTGCTGGCGGGCGGGCGCGTCGCGCGCGCCGGTGCCCAGCGCGGTGTCCAGGCGCTCGGCGATCTCGCCGACGGAGAGAAGCCCGCAGCGTGCGGCGGTCAGCTCGATCGCCAGCGGCAAACCATCGAGGCGCCGGCAGATCTCCGCTACGACAGCGAGGTTGGCGCCGGCCACGTCGACTTCGGGATCGCAGGCGCGTGCGCGCTCGCAGAACAGCACGACCGCATCGACGCCGCCCAGCGCCCGTGGGTCGTCGCGCATCGCGCCCTCCGGCAGCGCGAGCGGCGATACGGGGTAGCGCTGCTCGGCGTACAGCGCGAGCGGCTCGCGACTGGTGGTCAGGACCGTGAGCGCCGGACAGACCTCGAGCAGCCCACCGAGGACCGGTGCCGCGGCCAGGACATGCTCGAAGTTGTCGACCACGAGCAGCAGGTGCTTGGAGCCCAGGAAGCGTTCGAGGGCCTGGACCGGAGACTCACCGGAGAGGACGACCGCCCCGAGTGCGCTGACGATCGCCGCGGGAACGTCGTCGGGCCGCTGAAGGGCGGCGAGTGAGACGAAGCACGCGCCGTCGGCGAAGTCCTGTCCGACGTCGCGGGCGGTCTCCAGAGCGAGCCGTGTCTTGCCAACCCCGCCCGGGCCGGTCAGGGTGAGCAGCCGGACAGAACCCACGCGAAGCCGTTCGCCGATCGCATCGAGATCGTGCTCGCGGCCGATCGTTCGGTTGGGCGGCACCGGCAACCTGCGGCCGCCCCGCGTACCGGGCGGCGCCGGCGTCGGTTCGGGTTCGAGCGTGTCGGCGTGGCCCAAGACGTCCTGGTGCAGCTCGCGCAGCGCCTGCCCGGGCTCGATGCCGAGTTCCTCCACAAAGCGTGAGCGAGCGGCGCGGAAGGCCGCCAGCGCATCGGCCTGTCGTCCGCAGCGATACAGCGCCAACATCTGTAGCTCCACCAGGCGCTCCTTGAAGGGATGCGCGATTGCCAGCGCCTCCAGCTGGCCGAGCACCTCGCCGTGGCGACCCAACTCGAGGTCGAGCTCGATCCCCTCGATTGCCGCGGCCAGGCGCTCCTCCTCGAACCGCGCCCGCTCGCCGTCGAGCAACCCGTGCCCGCTCACTCCCCCGAGCGGCGATCCGCGCCAGACACCGAGCGCCTGCTCGATCCCCATCCGCGCGGCCTCCAGTTCACCGTCCGCGCGATCCCGCCGCGCTCGGCGGAGCGCCGCCTCCCAGCGGTCGACATCGCGCGCGCCGGGATCCAGCTCAAGGGCATACCCGCCCGCCCGGCCGACCAGCCGATCCGCGTCTCCGCCTGCCTCCATGAACGCCCTGCGCAGCCGGGAGACGTGCATCTGCAAGCTGTCACGCGCCCGCGCCGGAGGGTCATCCCCCCACACCTCATCGATCAGCCGCTCGCTGCGCACCACCTGACCGTGCATTAGCGCCAGCACGGCCACGAGCGCGCGAGCCCGCTGACCGCCAAGCGCGACCTGCCTGCCATCCACCCACGCCTCGATCGGACCGAGCACCTCGACCCGAAACCCACCGGCACTGTCCGTACAGGCCAACCCGTGCCCTTCGTCGCGTGTTCACGCGACTCTACGCCCACCCGACAGCGGCCCGTTGGCGCGCCGTTGGCGGCCCGTTGGCGCACCACTCGACGCTGTCAGCCATGTACACACACCACATCACGCGCGCCAGCCACCGCCGGGTGCTCGCCGCCGCGCTCGCGGGCGCCGCGCTCGCGGCCACCGCGCCGCCCGCGTCGGCCGTGCCGATCGGGGAGGGCGGTGGCTCGCTCGCAGCGACGTCCGACGTCGGGCCGGGACCCGTCGAGGTCGACCAAGGGTTTGACTGGAGCGACACCGGCATTGGCGCCGCCGGGATGCTTACGCTCGTCCTCATCGGCTACGGCGGCGCGCACTCGCTCACCACGGTTGCCGGACGTAGGCGGTCCACGGCTGTCTAGCAGGCGACCCCCGTGCATTGCCCCAAGACGTTGCCGCGCGCGTGGTTGCCGCCGCCGTCGGTGACGCCGCGCACCGCTTCGATCCCCCAACGAGCGTTGCGATCGGCGTTGTTGCGGACGAGCTTGGTCAGCGGGCTGAGGACGTGGATTCCGTCGCCGCCGTTGCGGTCGGCCGCGTTGCGCTCGACCGTGGTGTCGCGAGACGCCGCAGTGACGCGGATGCCATCGGCGGCGTTGCCGGAGGCGTCGTTGCGCGCCACAACGTTGCCGGTCGGCGTGATCGGCGACGGTTCCTGGTCCGGGTCGGCGCCGATCTGGATCGCGGGCCCGCGCCCGCCGCGGAACTCGTTGCCGGCGATCAGGTTCTCGCTGGCGCCGTCGAGCAGGAAGCCGAAGCCGATGTTCTCGGACGGACCGAACGTCCCCGCGCCGTTCACCGTGTTGCCGGTGACGAGCGACCGGTCGACTCCGAACAGGAGGATCCCGTCGCCGACGGCGGCGAGGATGTTGCCGGTGATCCGATCACCCGTGGCCACGTCCGCCTCCGCGAGGATGCCCGGCCCCTGCGCCCGCACGATCCGGTTGTCCGCGATGACGGTGTTCGGGCTAGGCCCGATCACCGCGACGCCCGCGCCGCCGAGGTCGCTGAACTCGTTGTCCGTCACGCGGGTCGCGCCGGAGAAGAACACGAGTGCGCCGTCGGACGCCGAGCGCGCCACGTCGTTGCGCGCGATGACGTTGCCGTCGTCCGCGTCACCGCAGCAGATCACGACGCCGGAGCCGACGTCGCGCAGGCGGTTGTCCGCGAAGCGATTCCCACGGCCGGTGTTGAGCTCGATTCCCGCCCCACAGCGGACGCCGCGCACGTCGTTGCCGTCGATCCGGTTGCCGGACGTGGCGGCTGGCCCGGCGCCGCTACCGAGTGAGATGGCGCCGCTGCGAAGCTCCCGCAGTGCGAGGTCACGCACCCGGCTGTCGCTCATGCCGTTGGTGTCCGAGCCGGCTTCCACGCCGAGGTCGAACTGCTTGATCGTGCCGTTCACGAGCGTCAGCCGGTCGTAGCCAGCGTTGCGGATGCCGGCGTTCACGGGACGGACGTCGCACTCGGCGGCGCTGGCGACTCCGTCGATGGTGTGGCCGCCGAGGTCGACGGTGATCCCGTCGGCCCCGATCACCAGCCCGTCGACCGGGCAGTTGACCAGGTCGTCGGTCAGCCGCACGCTCTGCGTGAGCGTCTGGCCGCACTTGATCTTCGTGCGCGTATGGGCCATCGCGGGGCTTGCGCTCAGCGCGAGCGCTCCCGCGGCGGCGATCGCTGCGTACCGGCGTTGCATGGCGACCTCCTTGGGTCGTCGGGGTCGCCGGTACCGTGCGCCGCGCCGGTAGGGCGCGGGTAGACGCCGGGTAGGGGCCGGGAGTACGGTCGGCGCAGAGCGATGGACATCCGTTTGCTCGGCCCAGTCGAAGTCGACGTCGAGGGGCGGCCAGTCCCGCTCGGCGCCGCAAAACAACGAGCGCTGCTGGCCGTACTCGCGCTGCATGCCAACCGGGCCGTGGCTGCGGAGGATCTGATCGAAGCGCTGTGGGGCGAGCCACCGCCGGCGACCGCGCCGAAGATGGTCCAGCAGTACGTCTCGCAGCTGCGCAAGCTGCTTCGCAACGGTGGCGCCGCCGAGATCCTCACGCGCGGGCGCGCGTACGAGCTGCGCGTCGCGCCCGCCGCGGTCGACGTGCGCCGGTTCGAAGGGCTCGTGGCCGACGGCGCAGAGCGCGAGGGGCTCGCGCTCTGGCGTGGCCCGCCGCTCGCCGACATCGCCGACGAGCCGTTCGCCGCGGCCGCGATCCGGCAGCTCGAGGAGCAGCGGCTGAGCGCGCTCGAACGCGCGATCGAGGCCGAGCTCGCCGCCGGCGGGCACCGCGAACTCGTCGGCGAGCTCGCGGCGCTCGTCGCCCAGCACCCGCTCAGCGAGCGCCTGCAAGGCCAGCTGATGCTCGCCCTGTACCGGTCGGGCCGCCAGGCCGAAGCCCTCGAGACCTACCGGCGCGCACGACACACGCTCGTCGAGCAGCTCGGCATCGAGCCCGGCCCGCAGTTGCGCGCCCTTCACGAGGCGATCTTGCGCCAGGACGTCGATCTCCCACCGGAGCTCGACGTCAGCTCACCGCTCCTCGGCCGCGCGGCGGAGCTGGAGCGACTGCGCGCGGCGTGGACCCACGGCGGCATCGTCGTTCTGACCGGCCCGGAGGGCAGCGGCCGCACGCGGCTGGCCGCCGAGCTCGCCGCGGAAGTCCAGCGCGAGGGTGCGCTCGTGCTCTACGGCGCCGACGCGATCGACCGCCCGCGCGACGCACGGCGGCCCGCTCTGCTGGTGGTGGAGGAGCTCGACCGCGCGAACCTAAAGGGGCCTGGCCCCTTTAGGTTGGTGGTGGTCACGGGCGGCGGGCTGGTGCCCGGTGCGACGCGGATCGCGCTCGGGCCGCTCGACGTCGCGGCGGTGGGGGAGATCGCCGCGCTGTACGCGCCCGCCGACGCGGTGATTCCGGCCGAGCGGCTCGCCGCTCAGAGCGGCGGGCTCCCCCGGCCCGCGCACCGGGTCGCCAGCGAGTGGGCGCGGGCCGAGGCCAAGCGGCGGCTGACCCCGGTCGCCGACCGGATCGAGACGGATCGCGGTGGCCTGCGGCGGGCTGAGCGCGAGCTGGCCGGCCGCGTGACGGAGCTGCAGGCGGTGCGCGAGCGCGCCGAGCGGCACGCTCGGACCGTCGTCGCGTGCCCGTTCAAAGGCCTCGCGACGTACGACGTCGCCGACGCGGACTTCTTCTTCGGGCGCGAGCGCCTGGTGTCGGCGATGGTCGCACGGCTGGCGGGCGCGTCGCTGCTCGCGGTGGTCGGGCCGTCGGGCAGCGGCAAGTCGTCGGCGTTGCGGGCCGGGCTGCTGGCCGAGCTCCAGCGCGGCGCCCTGCCGGGGAGTGAGAACTGGACGCAGGCGCTGATCCGCCCCGGCGAGCTCCCGGACGCCGACCTGATCGCCGTCGACCAGTTCGAGGAAGTGTTCACCCGCTACCGCGACGAGGCCGAGCGCGCCGCGTTCATCGACGCGATCACCCGTCCTGGCCGGCGTGTGGTGCTGGCCATCCGTGCCGACTTCTACGGCCGCTGCGCGCAGTACCCCGAGCTCGCCGCGCTGCTCGCGGCCAACCACGTCCTCGTCGGCCCGATGCAGCGCGACGAACTCCGGCGCGTGATCGAGCAGCCGGGACTGCACGTCGAGGCCGCGCTCACCGACCGCCTGCTGGCCGACACCGAGCGCGAGCCGGGAGCGCTGCCGCTGCTGTCGACCGCGCTGCTCGAGCTGTGGGAACGCCGCGACGGCCACACGCTGCGCCTCGCCGCCTACGAGCACACGGGCGGCGTGCGCGGCGCGGTCGCACGGCTCGCGGAGGACGCCTACGGGCGCCTCGACGGAGAGCAGCAGTCCGCTGCGCGGCGCATCCTCCTGCGCCTCGCGGGCGAGGACGACGTGCGCCGGCGGGTCGCGCTCGAAGAGCTGGACGAGGACCGCGACGTGCTCGACACGCTCGCGGCGCGACGGCTCGTGACGCTGAGCGACGGCCAGGCCGAAGTCGCGCACGAGGCGCTCCTGCGCGAGTGGCCGCGACTGCGCGGCTGGCTCGAGGAGGACGCCGAAGGTCGGCGCATCCATCATCGCCTGGCCGACGCGGCGCGCGAATGGGACGCGGGCGGACGCGATTCGGGTGAGCTCTACCGCGGTGCTCGGCTCGCCGCCGCGCTCGAGCACGCGACCGATCTCAACGCGCTCGAGCGCGCCTTCCTGACCGCCAGCCGGGCCCGCGGGGAACGGGAGCTGCGCCGCTTGCGCGCGCTGCTCGCCGCTGTCGCCACCCTGGCGGTGCTCGCCCTCGCCGCCGGCGCGCTGTCGCTCGATCAGCGCGGCGAGGCGCGCGCCAAGGAGCGCTCCGCCGAGGCACAGCGGCTCGGCGCCCAGGCGCTGGTCGAGGACGACCTGGACCGCTCATTGCTGCTGGCGCGCCAGGGCGTGGCGATCGAGGACTCCCTGCTCACGCAAAACAACCTGCTCGCCGCGTTGCTGCGCAGCCCCGCGGCCATCCACGCCGTGCGGCTCAGCACCCTGGGACTGTCCAACGTCGCGCTCACCCCTGATGGGCGCGTGCTGCTGGCCGGCGACGACGAAGGCATCGTCCACTTCCTCGATCCGGCGACCGGCCGACCAGTCGCGACGCCCGTATCGCTCCGAGGGGTCGTACGTCCGCCAGTTGGTGTTCAACCGCGACGGCTCGCGGCTGGCGATCGGGCACGAGGGACGGATCGACCTCTTCGACGGCCGGACATTCACATTGGTGCATGCGCTCGCGGTGCCCGATGACTTCGCGTACATCAACGTCACGTTCTCCCCGAACGGCCGCGTGCTGATCGCGATGTACGAGACGCCGGGGCGCTCGGTGCTGCTGCGCTTCGACGGTCGCACCGGCGCTCCGCTCGGGCCGCCGATTTCCATACCCGCGGATTTGGCGGCCGACGCCGTCGGCATGGGCTCCGACGGGCGCTGGATCGTCACCCTCGAGCGCGGCGACGACGGCGCGGTCCTCATCCGCGACGCACGCACGCTGGCGCTGCGGCACCGCTACACGGTCGGCGACTTGAGCGAGGGCGGTGCGCTCGCCCCGGACGGGCGGACGTTCGCGTTCGGCGCCAACGATGGCCTCGTGCGCTTCCTCGACCTGCGGTCCGGAGCCGTCAGGACGGGCTTCGGGCACCACGACTCGGCGGTGCGCGTGATGCGGTTCACGGCCGACGGCCAGACCCTCGTGAGTGCCGCGAACGACGGCACCGCGATCGTCTGGGACGTGCGCTCGGCCACGGCCGTCGAGACGCTCTCCGGTCACGCCAGTGCGATCTCCAGCCTCGCCGTCGACCGGCGGGCCCGCACGCTCTACACCGCGAGCGGCGACGGGACCGTGATCATGTGGGACCTGGTGGGCGATCGCCGCGTCGGGCGTCCGTTCCTCGCCGGAGCGACGTCCGGCGCCCGCGAGATCACGATGTCGGCGAGCTCCGACGGGCGCACGGTCGCGGTGCGCCAAGCCGACGCCAGCGTCAGCCTCGTCGACGTCGCGACGCTCGCCCGCCACCGCGTGCCGGCCGGCGGCGGCGAGACGCCGTTCGCGCCGGCGTTCGGGGCGGACGGAACGCTGGTCGTCGGCGGTAAGCGCGGCTTCCTCGCGCTCGTCGAGGCGCGCAACGGCCGCGTCCGCGCACTGCTCCGTGGCCACCACGACGTCGTGCTCTCGCCCGCGACCAGCGCGGACGGCGCCACGATCGCCAGCACCGGCGCCGACGGCACGCTGCGGCTCTGGGACGCGCGCACCGCGCGCGCACTCGGCGCCCCGATCGCGCTCGGCGGCGAGCCCGCCACGGGACCTGCGGTCAGCCCGGACGGCCGCACCGTCGCGGTCGGGCTCTACGCGGGCATGCTCCATGTGTTCGACGTGCGCTCGCACCGGCCGCTCGCCCAGCTTCGAGTCGACGCGAGCTGGCCGAGCGCCGTCCGCTTCTCGCGCGACGGCCGCCTGCTGCTCGTCGGGACCGAAGACGGCAACGTCCGCGTGTACTCGGCGCGCAGCCTGCGGCCCACCGGCCCGGCGTTCGCCGCGATCGCGAACACGATCACGAGCGTCGACGTGAGCCCGGACGACGCCACGCTCGTGGCCACCGGCCTCGGGGGCTCGGTTCGGCTCTGGGACCTGGCGAGCCGGCGGGCGATCGGCAAGGCGCTCCCGGGCCCCGACCTCGCCGCGGTCGCCACGTTCACACGTGACGGCCAATACGTCGTCGCCGTCTTCGCCGACGGTCGCGGCTATCGCTGGGACGTGCGCCCGTCCGCGTGGAGCCGCCAGGCCTGCGCGGTGGCCGGGCGCCGCCTCACCCGCGCGGAGTGGGCGGATGCATTGCCCGAGCGTCCGTACTCACCCGCGTGTTGACCACTCACTCCCGGCGAAGGAAGACGTGAACCACAGCGCCGGCGGCTACGCGTCGTAGCCGCCGGCGCCTCAGCGGCCTAGCGGAACGGCCGCGCGTTGTCCATGCAGATGATGTTCGCGCGGTACCTGCTCGGGAAGTCGTTGTCGCGAAGCTCGATCGTGTAGCTGCTGCGGAACGGCTCCATCGCCACCAGATCCGACGGCTCGTCGTCCGCGGTGTCGATGGCCCGGAAGCCCGCGTTGAGCGCGATGTCGCCCTCGTCACACTCGAGGCCGTTGAGCGCGGTCAGCAGCACGGGCTTGCCGCCCCCCTTGCCCTGGACCAGGGTTTGGGTGCCGTTGCCGTACAGCCGCGTCGGGAGGAAGTCCTCTTCGTCGCGACCGTCGAGCTTGTCGGCGTTCAGGTTCGACGCCTTGCCGGCGTCGGCGTTGATGGCGATCGGTGGCTGACCGGGGGGCACCGTGATGTCGATGCCGCGCTGCGCGAAGCCGCCGGTGTCGTTGACGACCTTGAGCACGGCGCCGATGCCGCCGCCCTCGCGGCGGACCTGCAGTACGCCGTCGGCCTTCTGTCCGGTGCCTTGCAGGATCGTCGAGGCGTCCACGACTGGCCCAGTTTGAGCGGGTCGCCGGGCACCGCGTCAGTGGCGGCCAGGGCCACTGCGGGGACGGCCGTGAAACCGATTGCGAGTGCCGCGATCATGCGGCGGCGGCGGGTGAGTGCTCATGCTGGCTCAGACGCCCGGCGCCGCGAGGTCATCCAAGGGAAACCCCTTGCCGCCCCCTCGTTGCTCGCGACCGCTACCGCGTGTTGTGGGTAGACCTCACCCGGGGTATGCGGTGAGCATGTGCGACTGGTGGCAGCCGCCTTGTTGTGTGTGCGTTCGCGACCGCTCCGGCGGGTGCCGCGACGGTCGGTGTCTACGACGATCCGGACGTCTCCGCGGTGGCGCTGGCCGGGCCGGATGCGGTCGTCCTGCGGCAGGCGAGCGACGTCCGGAGCCAGCTCGTCACGGTCTCGCGCAGCGGTGGAAAACCGCAGACCGTGCTGACCGTGAAGCGGATGAACTTCGTCTTCGAGGGAGAGTCGCGGCGGCTGGCGGCGTCCGCGGCGCGCGTCGCGTTGATCGCGGAGATCGAGGATGCGCAGGACCAGACGGTCGAGTGGCGCGTCTACAGCGGCCCGCCCCGCGGACCGATCGGCGTCGTGCGTGCCTTGCCTGTCCGCGAGGCGTGGGTGCCCGCGCTGGTGGACGTCGACGGCGACCGCGTCCTGATCGTCGAGGCGCGGCCCGAGTCCGACGGCCCGATCCGCGCGTTCCTGTTCGACTCGGCTGCGGGCCTGGTCCCAATCGCGTGGGCCCGGGCCTCGGCGATGCCGATCGAGATCTCCGGCGGCTTCGCGGCCGCATCGATGGCGGGCCCGAACCGGGTGGCGGTGCTCGACCTGGCGACGGGCGCGGAGCGCGTCACGGTCCCCTTGTCCGACCGCGAGCGCGGTGCGGACCTGAGCCTGGCGCCGGACGGTCGCGTGGCCGTGGCGACGCAGGCGGGCGTCATGGTCGCCGGCCCGGGGACGGCAGCTCGTCTCGTGCCCGGGACGAAAGGGCTCCACCGGGTGCATCTCGCGGGTGAGACATTGAGCGGCATCGACAAGAAAGGCCGCGCCGTCGCGCTGCCCGTGGGCGGCGGCGGGATCACGACGCTGGGCCCGCCGACCAACGTGTTCATCGACGCCGCGGGCGACGCCTCGGGCTACGCGTGGGTCGCGAACGGCTGCGCCCGTGTCGCTGCGATCCCGGTATCGACCGCTCCGCCGCGTTCGAGCGACCCGTGTCCGACAACCGAGATCGCGTACGCCTACATCGCCAGCACCCAGCTTCGCGGCCGCACCATCACCGTGCCGGTCGGCTGCGTCACCGCACCCCGCGGCGTGTGCCGCGGGACCGCGATCGCCCGCATCTATGAAGGCGACGGCAAAGTCGCCGCCAGCGGGCGCTTCGCGATCGCAGTCGGCAAGAGCCGGGAGGTGAAGATGCGCGTAACCCGAGCGGCGCTCGCGGAGTTCCGCCGCGAGGGCTTCGGGGGCCTCATCATGGACGCGCGGATCCCGAACGGGCGCATCGGCGTGGGCTCGCACGGGAACGCGGAGTTGACCGTCCACCTACCGGGTCGCGACTAGGTCATGTCGGCCAAGGGTTTCCTGATCGCCCCGCTCGCACTGCTCGCGTTCACCGCGCAGACTCCCGAGACGCTCACGCCTGAAGGGCCGGCCACGCTGTACGGCGACTGGCACGGCGCGATGACTCTGGAGGGTGAGCATCCGGAGTTGCTCACCGGGTTCCGCGTGGTGGTCCAGCCGGGTGGCCGGGCGGGCACGATTCGGTTCCTCGTGCACGAGAACCCGCCGTTCGGCGAGGACGGTCCGCGGACGGTTCACGTCGGTCCGCCGGTGACACTGCCGGCCGAACCCGGGACTTATACGTTCGGGGCTCCGCATGTGTTCGCCGACTACCGCAGCGTCACGTACGGGATCGAGCAGGAGACCGGCGGCCACGCGATCACGGCCCAGATCCGCTGCTCGCCCGAGGAGGGTGAGAGCGATGTCTGCAACTCGCAGTCGGTCGACGTGTATCGCCCGCCGCTGGGCGGCGCGATCCCCGATCGCCGGACCGCGAGCGAGGTGCAACGCGGTCGCGAGTTGACGATCGAACCGATCAGAGAGCAGGACATCGACGGGGACGGCGCGGGCGACCAGAGCGAGGACCGCACGAACCTGCGCGCGTCGGCGACCACGCAGCGGCTGAGCGGACACCGGCGCGCGTTCGACATCACGGTCGAGAACGCCGGGCCGCGCACCGCCGACCGCCCGCAGGTGGAGGCGTACTTCCTTCCGAGCCCCGGCCTCGGCGACTGGACCCCGGCCTGTGTCGGGGAGCAGCGCGAGTTCTTCTCGGGTTCCAATAGCGACGACTCGCGGAAGCAGTACTGCACGCTGGCGCCGCTGGCCGTCGGCGAGCGTCGAACCGTGCGTCTCGTGGTCCCGGACTTCGGGTTCGGTGATGCGTACTTCTCGCTGTCGGCCGAGGGCCGCGATCTGGCCGACGGCGATCAGGACGCGGGCCCCGAGGTCCGAGGGTCGCGGCCGCCGCTGTCGCTCGAGGTGGCCGCGCGCCCGGAATCGATCCATAACGGCCTCGCCATCACGGTGCGCGCGAGCCGCAAGGGCCGCGTGCGCCTGCAGCTGCGGCGGGGTGGCCGAACGTACACGCGCACGATCACGTTGCGCCGCGCGGGCAAGCGCGACGTGAGGCTCCGGCCGCCGCGGCGGTTGGCCGGCGAGAACGGTGTCGTGACGCTCACGGCCCGGTCAGGCAACGCAACGGCGCGAGCCCGTTTGCTGCCCTCGTACTGAGGACTCGGACCCGGCTACGCGGGCCGACGCAGGAGCGCGAGCGCGGCGGCCGATGCGCTGCCCGGTTCGGCGGTGTACGTGACGACCCGCTGGCCCGAGCCGTCGGGGACGTCGAGCGCCTCGAACGTGAGCGTCAGCGCTCCCACTTCGGGGTGTCGCAGGCGCTTCGTGCCGTACACGCAATTGGCGACCGGGTGCTTGGCCCACAGCGCGGCGAACGCCTCGCTCTTGACCGTCAGCTCGCCGATCAGCTCGGCCAGGTCGCGGTCGTCGGGGAAGCGGCCCGCGATCAGCCGCAGGGTCGCGACGTTGCGGGCGGCCTCCTCGTCCCAGTCGGCGTAGAGGTCGCGCGTGTGCGGATCGAGGAACAGCATCCGCGTCAGGTTCGGGCGGTCGGCGGGACGCGTCGGCGCGCTCGGATCGCAGTGGCCCGCGAGCAGCGTGTGGCCGAGCGGGTTCCAGGCGAGGACCTCGTTGCGGCGGCCGAGCACGACCGCCGGCACCGCATCCATCGCTTCGACGAGACGCGTCGTCCCGGGCCGGGCCGCGGCTGGACGCGGGCGGCGACGCCGGACGGCCGCGTCCGGGCGGGCGAGGTCGTCGAGGTGGGCGCGTTCCGCGTCGTCGAGTGCGAGCGCGCGGGCCAGCGCGTCGATCACCGAGCGACTGGCGTTCGTGCTCGTGCCCTGCTCGAGCCGAGTCAGGTAGGTCACGCTGATCCCGGCGAGCTGCGCGAGCTCCTCGCGCCGCAGTCCCGGCACGCGCCGGCGGCCGTAGGACGAGATCCCCGCGGCCTCGGGTGTGAGCCGCTCGCGGCGGCTGCGGAGGAAGTCGCCGAGCTCTGCCATCGCTCCATTGTGGCCTCGGTTCGACGCGGCGGGGTGACCCTGCCAGTGCTAGTCACGGCAGGGGTCTGGCTGCGAACCTCCAGGCCGCGCACGCTGGCGGCGTGTCCACTCTCGTCGCTCCCATCGCCGCACCGCGAACCGGCCCCGCGCTCGCCGTGCTGCTCACCGCGGGCTTCACGCTCGCCGTCGACTTCTCGATCCTCAACGTCGCACTGCCGGCGGTCGGCGAGGACGTCGGCTTCGCCTTGTCGGATCTGCAGTGGATCGCGACGTCATTCGCGCTTTGCGCGGCCGGATTCACGTTGCTCTTCGGTCGTGTCGCGGACCTGTTCGGCCGCCGGCGCATGTTCCTGTTCGGCATCGCGCTGCTCGGTGTCGCGTCGCTCGCCGGCGGTCTCGCCACGACGCCCGCCGTGCTGCTCGCGGCCCGGGTCGGGCAGGGCCTGGCGACCGCGATCGTGACGCCTGCCGCGCTGTCCCTGCTGACGACGACGTTTCCGGAGGGGCCGCTGCGCGAGCGCGCGCTCGGGCTCAACGGCGCGCTGATGGCCGGCGGGTTCACGACCGGCGCGATCGCCGGCGGCGTGCTGACCGACGTCCTGAGCTGGCGGTGGGCGTTCTTCGTCAACGTCGCGGTCGCCGCGGTGGTGCTGACGGTCGGCCCGGCGGTACTCACGGAGAGCCGGCCGGAGCGCCGGCCGCGACTCGACGTGCCCGGGGCGCTGACCGTGACCGGCGCCTTGCTGGCGATCGTCTACGGCCTGACGACCGCGGGCGCATCCGACTGGACGGCGCCGGGTGCGGTATGGCCGTTGCTGGGCGGCTTCGTCCTGCTGGCCGCGTTCGTTGCCGTCGAGCGGCGCGCCGCCGATCCGCTCGTCCCGCTGCGCGTGCTCGGTCAGCGGCGCGTGGCGGCGGCGAACACGGCGGGGCTGATCGCGTTCGCGACGGAGACGTCGCTCGTGTTCCTGCTCACGCTCTACCTCCAGGAAGTGCTCGGCTTCTCGCCGCTGCTCGCCGGCCTGTCGTTCGCCGTGCTCGGCGCCGGCACGGTGTTGGGCGGGATGCTCGGCCCGCGGGTGATCGGCGCGTTCGGTGCCCGCCGGGCGATCGCGGGCGCGTTCGCGGCCCAGGCCGCGGCGACGCTCCCGCTGATCGCGCTCGGGGCCGACGACGGATGGGTCGTGCTGCTGCTCGTCGCGACGTTCGCCGGCGGCGTCGCGAACCTGGTCGCGATCGTCGGCTTCATGGTCGCCGCCACCACCGCGCTGCCGGATGCCGACCAGGGCCTGGCCGGCGGGCTCGCGTCGATGAGCCAGCAGGTCGGGATCACGCTCGGCATCCCGGTCATGTCCGCGATCGTCGCCGCCTACGGCGGCGCCGTGCTCGGCGGCGTGACGCTGGCGATCGGCGTCAACGCGGCGGTGTGCGCTGTCGCCGCCGCCGCTGCTGCGCTCGCCGGCCGACGCGGATGACGTACGCGGCGATGGCAAGCGTCAGCGACACGCCCCAGACCCAGAAGATCACGACCTGGGACCAGAACGACCAGCCGGGGATGCCCTCGGCGACCTCACCGGGCATGGTGAAGCCCGAGAAGATGTACTGCAGGCTCCAGTGGTTGAAGGTGGCCAGGATCCCGACGGGCGCCAGCAGCGGTGGGATGACCAGCCACGGCCGCACGCGCATGCCGCCGAGGGTTCGCCGCTCGGCCAGGAGGAACAGGTAGGTGAACGCGGCCGTCCCCTCGCACAGCAGGACCATTCCGAGCAGGCCGAGCGATCCGAGGCCGGGGCTCTGGAGGAAGTCGTGGAGGCCATCCGGGTGGATGCCGAGCGGGATGCCGGCGGCCCAGATCAGGCGCTGGAGGCTGTAGGGGAGCGGCGCCAGGACGGCGACCCACGTGATCCTCATTTCCAGCGGGGTCAGCTGGCGGCCGGCGAAGTGTCGGGTTGCGATGCTCATTACACGCCAGGGTCGATCGGTCGCGCGGCGGCGACCATCGGCCGAATGGCAGAACTTCGCGTGGGGGGCGTCCGCGCTGATCTGCCGATCGGGTCAGCCGTCGACGATGCCGGTGCGCCAGGCCCACGCCGCGATGCCGACGCGGTTGCGAGCGCCGAGCTTGCGCTGGACGTTCGCGACATGCGTCTTGGCCGTCCCGGGGGAGATGAACAGCTCGGCGCCGATCTCGGCGTTGGTCCGGCCATGCGCGACCAACCGGGCGACGTCGATCTCGCGCTTGGTCAGCGACGCTCCGGGCACCTCCGCTTCGGCCGCCGCGGGCTGGGTGAGATGGCGAAGCAACCGCACGGTGGTCGAGGGGCTGACCAGCGTGTCGCCGGCCATCGCGGCCCGGATCGCCTCGATCAGCAGCGCCGGACCGGCGCGCTTGAGCAGAAAACCGCAGGCGCCGTTGCGCAGCGCGGCGTGGACGTAGTCGTCGAGATCGAACGTAGTGACGACGATGACGCGGACCGGATCGGCTGCTTCCGGTCCGGCGAGCCGCCGGGTGAGCTCGAGGCCGTCCAGGCGCGGCATGCGGACGTCGGCGAGGACGACATCCGGCCGCAACCGGTGCGCGAGCGCCTCCGCGGTGAGCCCGTCGGCGGCTTCGCCGACCACCTGCATGTCGGGCTGGGCGTCGAGGATCAACCGGAAGCCGTGCCGGATCCGCTCCTGATCGTCGGCCAGCAGGATCCGGATCATCGCGGCAGCACCGCTCGCAGCTGCCAGCCGTCGCGATCGACCGGGCCCGCGGTGACGGTCCCGCCGAGCGCTTCCACACGCTCGCGCAGGCCGATCAGTCCGAAGCCTGAGGCGCGGCGGTTCACACGCTGCGCGGCCGACGCCGTCGTTGCTCACCGTGATGGCGATGGCCGGACCGGCGTCGGCGACGGCGACGTCCACGCGACCGGCCGCGGGCGCGTGACGCCGGACGTTGGTCAGCGCCTCGACCACCACTCGGTAGCCGGTCGCACTGATGTCCTGCGCGAGCCCGTCGAGCACCTCCGGCTCGACGTCGAGGCGCACCTGTGCCCGCGCGTTCGTCGCAAAGCGACCGGCCAGCTCGGGGAGATCCTCGAGCGCCTGCGTCTGCGCCGTCTCCGGCGCGTCGTCGCCGGCATCTCGCAGCGCCCGAACCGTCCGGTCCATCGCGTCGAGCGCGCGCAGCGCGTCCGCCTCGATCCGCTCGAGCGCGGCGAGCGCTTCGTCCGGGACGACCCGGCTGGCCTGCGCGTCCACGACTATCGCGCTGACCTCGTGCGCGACGAAGTCGTGAAGATCCCGGGCCAATTCCAACCGCTGGCTCCGGCGGGCGTCGGCTATGGAGCGGGCGCGCTCGGCGTCCAGCGCATTCAGGTGCAGGGCCGCGCCGGCGGCGCCCGCGGCTCCCAGCGCCCAGAACGCGACACCGCCCGCCGCACCCGCTGCCTCGGCGACCGAGCCGCGGCCGTCACCGACGAGGATCATGGCCGCTTCCGCCACCACCGCGAGCGCAACGGCGATCAGCGCGCGGCGACCCGGCGCCTGGCGCACCGTGAGGAAGATCAGCGCGATCATGGCGACACCCTCGATCAGCGCCAGCCCATCGGCGCGTCCGCCGAAGCCGGCCGCGATCAGCGACGACACGACCAGCGACACCACCGCGGCGATCGCGATCGCGGCCACAGCCCGCTTGTGGGATACGACGGCGACGCCGAGCGCGACGAGCGCCGCGATCGCCGACATTCCAGCAAGCATGGCTCCAGCGTAGGTCGCGCTCGTCGCCGCTTGACGAGGTTCGCGAGGTAAGGTCGCGGTCGTGCTGCGCAGGCGAACCGAGCGGAGCGACTTTTCGCCGCTGTTGGTCTACAGCGACCCGTTCCAGCACGCGGCGATCGCCTCGGCCGTTGTCGCGCCGCTCACCCTCGGAGCGCCGCGGCGCGTGCTGGCCACCGCGGTCGCCGCCTCCTTGGTGATCGACCTCGACCACGTGATCGCCGCCCGCTCGGCGCGTCCGCGCCGCACCACGGGGCTTGATCACCGTCCGCGCAGCCACAGCCTGCTGGCCGCCGCACTCGCCGGTGCGGTGGTCGGCGCGCGCGCCGGTCCCGCACACGGGTGGGCGACGTTTGCCGCGCTCGGGTCGCACCTGCTGCACGACGCCGGGGACGCGGGCGCTCCGACCCCGGTGCTGTGGCCGTTCAGGCCGGCGCGCCAGCTCGGCCGTCGTCGTCAGCTCGCCGGGACGCTGCTGCTCACCACTGCATCGGCCGCCGGCGGGTTTGTCGCAGCGCGCGCGAGAGCGCGCGCCGCCGCTTGTGCTGATGGTGCCCCCTGAGGGCCTTCGCGGCGAACAGCGTCAGCCCGATCGTGACCACCAGCCCGACCGCCCGTTTGCCGCGGAACGAGGACTCGCCGTGCTCACGCTGGCGCATGTGCACCGGCACCTCGACGAGACGCAACTTCGCGTCGGTGATCCGCACCAGCGCCTCGACCTCGGGCGCCTCGCACAGGTAGTCGTCGGCCAACAGCTCGAGCGCCGAGCGGTCGACCGCGTACAGTCCGCTGGTGCCGTCGGAGATCGGCTGCCCCAGCCGCAGGCGCATCAACAACCGCAGCAGCGACGTGCCGAACACCCGCTCGGGCGCAGGCTTGTAGCGCTCGCCATCCCGGCCGGACTCGGGCAGGAACCGCGACCCGACCGCCACGTCGCACTCGCCGGAGCGGACCAGCTCCAGCATCCGGGCCAGTTCCTCCGCGAGGTGCTGGCCGTCGGCGTCCAGGCGCCCGCAGTAGTCGTAGCCGCGGGTGAGCGCCTGGCGATAGCCCTCGGCGATCCCCGCCTTCAGACCGCGGTTGGCGGGGAAGGAGACGACGTCGGCGCCGTGGTCGCGCGCCACCTGTGCGGTCGCGTCGGTGGAGCCGTCATCGATCACCAGCACGTCGGCGTCCGGCAGCATCGTCTGCGCGTCCGTGATCACGGCCGGCAGCGACGCCTCCTCGTTCCACGCCGGGATGAAGACGAGCGTGCCGGCCATGACCGTGAAGCCTACGCCCCGCGCGCGACCACCAGAGCGTCGATGGTCGCGCGCCGCTTGGATGTCGCCCGCACGCGGACGTCGCCGCTGCGCTCACGTCCGACGCGGACCAGAACGATCGTGCGCCGCCCCGGCTCGCGCGACCGCAGCGACACCGTGCGCACCGTCCCGCCCCATGAGACCCGCACCGAGCCACAGCTCGAGCAGGTCGCGGCGACCAGCGACAGGCCGCGGCCGGTCACGCCGGGCGCGACGACCGCCCAGCGGCCGGAAACGCGGCGGGCGACACGCCGCCGCGGCCAGCTCGATCCGGGCCGCGTTCTCGATCGTCGGGCGCGGCGTGCCGTCGGTGAACAGATCGCCCGCCTCGACGCGCAGCAAGCCCTGGTTGACGAGCCGGCGGCCGGCCTCGAGCGAGGGCGAGCCGCAGGCGTGGCCGCGCAGGCCGGTGACGAGGATCTTGCCGCCCGGCGCCACAATGGTGGTGCCCGGCGCGGCGTGGCCGCCGCCGTCCCAGCGCAGCCTGCCCGTCACTTTCAGGTCGCGATTCGTACATCGCGAGCGTACGCGCTTCGGTGCCGGCCGCGTCGCGACGTCAAGTTTCCGGCACGAATCTCAGAATCCAAGATTTGAGTGTGTGTTCTGCTTTAAGTTGGTTAAGTGAGCCGGAAAATTTTCACCGTCTCATGGTGGATAACTGTAGACTCGCCGCGGCGACCGGTCGGCCTCCAGTCCGTTACCTCTCAGGAGGGAAAGATGACGATTGCGTCACAGCAGTACCACGCTGGGGACGCCCTCTATGCGCGCCGAGATTCCGTGGGTGGATCATCGACGACGATGACACTGCGCGACCTCGCCAACGGATGGCAGAAAGCCAGTACAGGCGGCGTCGGCCGCCAGTATCTGACGTACAACGGGTTGACCGCGTACGCAGATTTTCAGAAGGACTGGGGACCGCTGTTGCTCACGCGAGACACCTCAGGTCTGCTCGGCCGTGATGTCCTCAAGAACGGCAGCGCGCCGACCGGCCCGAAGGTACCCCCAGGACAGAACGTGCGGGCCGACCTGGTCACGATCTGGCTCGACTTCGCGACGATCGCGTGGTATCGCATCGGACGCCTGGGTACCACCGGGCCCGGGAACAACGCGCCGAACGCGCTCATCGTCACCTATGCGAGCGGCCAGAACGCCGACCTGGTCATCTCCAAGGCCGGCTACGACGGGGCCTATCACTATTACCACTGGGAGATCGAGAACCCGTGACGTGATCCGTCCTGTCCTGTTCAACCCTTCTCCGAAAGAACCCGAATGGCCACTTTGACAGCTAATCTCATTCCCGGCGCCAGTTGGCTTGGGGCCGCCATGTCGGCATTCGACATGGGCAATCCCAACCAGCTCGCACGTCAACTGTTCGATCTCGGCGCACCTGGGTCGCAGACGCTCGGCACCAAGACCTTCAACCTCCCGGCCAACGTGACATTCGTCACGGGAACCAGCAGCACCACATTTACCTCGAAGGTGTATGACAACGCTGAGGAGTTCAAGTCCGACTACAGCGCTCACGCGAAGATCACGGGCGAGAGTGGCGCCGCTTCCGGCTCGCTGGAAGTCAAGTGGCAGCAGCTTACCTCGCAACGTAACGACCAAGTCATCGTCGATGTCGCGAGCGTCACACCTCGGTATCAGCTCGAGCTGACGCACCGCTCCCTGAGCACGCTGGCCCAGGACGTCCTCACCGACCCGCTGTACACGGGGCTACCGGACACGTTCACCCCGGCCACGCGCGATGCCTACTTCGCGTTCTTCCGTCGCTACGGGACCCACTATGTGTCAACCGTCACCCTTGGCGGCGAGATGCACTATTACTGCATCACGGCGTCATCCATGGCCAAGGACGAGCTCAAGATCGAGGCCGAGGCGAAGTTCGAGTACGCGAAGGCGTTCGGGGTTTCGGGCGGGGGAAGTATCGGAGTCGTCGACCAGAATTGGGCGACCTCGCACGAGGTCGTGATCGAGACCCGCCCGGCGAGCAACATCGCGATCTCCGGCACACCGGGGACCAAGGACATGACGGCTGACCCGAACTACGCGGGGTGGCTCGTCACGGTGACGGAGGATCCCGCGGTGACCGGCATGACCGTGTCCCCGATCGCCGAGCTCTTCACCGGGGCAAAGCACAGCGCCATGCTCGAAGCGATGCAGGAGTTCGTGAAGACCGCGATCTACGCGTCTACGACGCTTACGAGCAACTCGTCGCTCCCAGGGAGCATCGTTCTCGCGGGGCAGGCGGCGACGCCGCGCAACACGGCGGCGGCCGCGGCGATCGGATCCCTGCGGGCGTGGCAGGTCGTGCTCGACACCCACGATCTCACGGTCGCGCTCTCCAACGTCTACGCCGGCCACGGAGCGGCGCCGGCGAAGGTTTCCGGAGACATGCTCGCCGACATCACGCCGTACCTGAACGACGCGCGCTACGTGATCATCCTCACGACGTTCGTGCGCACTGAGCTCGCCGGTGGGAGTAACTTCGTCGTGACGAACGACATGTTCGGCCCCAAGAGGCCGGGCGCGGCCTTCTCGCCCGGCCAGATGGGCTACCTCGACGCGTTGCGCGCGATGGGAGCCGCCGACGAACTCGCCAAGGCGACGACCTTGCTCGGAGCGCCGACGCCCATCTACCCTGGGGCGTGGGTCGGATACGCGTTCATCGGCGTGTCGGGCGCCGGCCCGGTCTCACGCCAATGCGTCGAGGTGTGCAGCTTCGAGCCGATGGGCGAACCGCCGAGCACCGACGCGCTCAACGTGCTCCTCGAGCCTGAGGACGACGGCCAGGGCGGGGTCACCTACACGCCGATCTTCGAGAGCTGACGCCGCTCAACGGCGCGTGACCATCAGAGCCTCGATGTTCACGCGCCGCTCGGACGCCGCGCGCACGCGCACGTCGCCGCTGCGTCCACGCCCGGGTCGCACGACCACGATCGTGCGCCGCCCTGGCTTCTTCGACCGCAACGAGATCGTGCGCATCGTTCCGGCCCACGCGACCCGCACCGCGCCGCAGCGCGGGCAGGTCGCGGCGACCAGCGACAGGCCGCGGCCGGTCACGCCGGGCGCGACGACCGCCCAGCGGCCGGAAACGCGGCGGGCAACGTCGATGCGGACGACGCCGCCACTGGTCGTGGCCTGGGGCGCTGTGTCGACGGCGTTGGCGGCATCAGGCTCATCCGCCCGCAGCGTTGGGGCGTCGCCGCCATGCCGGCGCAGCTTGACGTCGGTCGGGCCGTAGATCGGGTCGTAGCCGCCGGTGACCGCCCCGAACGTCCCCGCGACGGAGTTCGCCGTGAGCAGCGGGATGTCTCCGTCGACGGCCGCGGCCGGCGCGTCGAGGCGGCCGCCGAGCATCGCCGCGCCGGTGACCGCCACGCGGCCGGTGCTCGCGGGACTGGCCACCGCGGGGCGGAGGACGCCGCCGGCGCCCTGCCGGTAGCTCGCTGCGGTGAGCGTGGTGCCGGCGCCGAGGGCGAGGCTGCCGTCGTTGACGAACGCGCCGAGCGTGAGCGGGCGGTTGAGCTCCAGCTCGCCCGTGTTGCGGCCGAGCAGTGCGAGGGCATTCTCGGCGGCGCCTTGGCCGCCGAGCGGCTTGTAGACGATCTGCGAGCCGGCGCCGAGCGCGAGCCGGGCGCCGTTGACCTCCACGGGCCCGGGCAGCACGAGCGTCCCCGCGCCGACGACGTACGTGCCGTTGCTCAGGCCCGAACGGCCGCCGGAGAACGTGCCGGTGAAGTCGCGCAGGCCGGCCGCCTCGAGCGTGCCTCCGGCCACCTCCAGCGTGCCGTCGTTGTCGAGCGGGACCTCGGCGACGGCGGTCCCCGCGCCGGTCTTGCGCAGCGTGCCGGTGTTGTGGATCAGGCCGTCGAAGCCGAAGCCCGCGCCGACGCTGTCGAGCTTGGCGCCGCCGGTCATCGTCAGCTGCGCGGCGTTCAGCACCGAAGCGCCCTGGGCGACGAACAGCGTGCCCGCGAGATTCAGCGCGCCGCGGTTCACGAGCGCGCGGTCTTCGCGCAGCGCCGCGAACTGGTTGACGGTCGCGGTGCCGCCGGGGGCGATCACGGTGGTGCCCGGGCCGGTCTGGTCGCCCAGCTCCCACGCCAGCGTGCCGGCGACATTGAGCGTGCCCTCGCCGCCCACGGTGCCGCCGGTCATGCGCAGCGTGTCGCCGGCGGCCACGGGCAGCGTCATCCCGGCGGGGATCCGCAGCTCGCCGTCCGCGAGCTCGGTGTTGCCGGCCCAGGTGGCGCCGGGCTCGAGCGCGAGGACGCCGTCGGCCAGCTTGACGCCGCGGAAGGCGCCGGAGTGGCTGACCGCCGACGTGCTCTCGACCGCGAGCGCGCCCGTGATCGAGCCGTCGTTGTCGAGCGTGAGGCCCAGCTCGCCGGTGCCCTCGATCGCCCCGGTGTTACGCAGCAGCGCGTCGCCCGAGATCCGCATGGCGCCGCATGACGCCGCCGCGGCCAGCTCGATCCGGGCCGCGTTCTCGATCGCCGGGCGCGGCGTGCCGTTGGTGAACAGATCGCCCGCCTCGACGCGCAGCAGACCCTGATTGACGAGCCGGCGGCCGGCCTCGAGCGAGGGCGAGCCGCACGCATGGCCGCGCAGACCGGTGACGAGGATCTTGCCGCCCGGCGCGACAGTGGTCGTGCCCGGCGCGGCGTGGCCGCCGCCGTCCCAGCGCAGCGTGCCCGTCACCTTCAGGTCGCCGCGCAGGTCGCCGCCGTCGGTCTGCAGGAGCTCGCCGCCGGCCACGAGCGTGTCACCGGCGCGCACGGTCACGTCGCCCGCGATCTCCGCCGTGCCCGTGAGCTGCACGGCGCCGGTCAGCGTCCGCGCGCCCTGGAGGACGACGTGGTTGGCGGCGTCCGTGCCGGTGAAGATGCCCGTGTCCGGTGCGGACCCGCCATCGTCGAGCCGCAGCTCGCCGACCGCGCCGTCGACGGTGCCGTCGTTACGCAGCGGCACGCCGATCGTCGCGCCGTTCGCGGTGCCCGCGGACTTGCGAATCGTGCCGGTGTTGTGCAGCAGCTCGGCCGGCGCTTCGAAGTCGTCGAAGAGCATGTGGTCACCCTTGACGTCCAGCAGGCCCGCGTTCTCCAGCGTGCGGCCGCCGGTCAGCGAGCCGAGGCCGCGCAGCTCGAGCTTCCCGCCCTGCTCCACGCGCGTACGGCCCGGCCCGGCCATCGTGCCGTCGGTCCATTCGAGCGTGCCGGTCACGGCAAGCGTTCCGGCACCGCCGAGCGTGCCGCCGGCCAGCCGGTTCGTGCCGGTGGCCGTCGCGTTGCCGGTGACGTTCAGCGTCGCGTTCGCGAGCGTCGCGCCCGCCAGCGAGGCGCCCTGGCCGAGCGTGAACGTGCCGGCGGCGAACGTCACGTCGCTCGGCCCGAACACGCCGCCGGACTCGCCGGCGCTACCGCCGCGCAGCTCGATCGCGCCGCGGATCGTGCCGTCATTGTCGAGGCGCGGGTAGAGCCGCACGACGCCGGTCGCTGCCGTGCGCTCGATCACGCCGCCGGCGAGCACGCGGATCTCGCTCGTGGCCTGCCCCGTGGCGTTGATGTAGCGCGCCGCGGTCATGTCGAGCGTGCCCGCGATCTCCAGCACGCGGCTGTCCCTGAGGTCCGTGTTGGCGGTGTGGCTGACGCGAGCGCCCGTGGCCACGCGCGTCACCCCGGACCCGTTCATCGCGCCGCCCGACCAGGTGAACGGGCCGGCGATCGTGAACGTGCCGGAGCCCCCGATCGCGCCGTTGGTCATGGTCACGCCGGTGGCCGTGCCGGAGCCGGTGATCGTTCCGCCGCTGAGCGTCACGCCGTCGAGCGTCGCCCCGTCGAGGGCGAACGTCCCCAGGTGCAGCCGCGCGCCGGCCGCGAACACGCCCTTCGAGGCGCCGCCGCCATGCAACTCGATCGCGCCCTCGACGCGCCCGTCGTTGTCGACGGCCGGATACAGCGTCGCGAGGCCGGTCCCGGTGCGCTTGATCAGCCCGCGGTTGCGGATCACGCCGGCCGGCGTTCCGGTCGTGTTGATGTAGCGGTCCGCGGCCATGTCCAGCGTGCCGTCGATCTCGAGCACGCGACCGCCGTTGAGCACGGTGTTGTTGGTATGCGTGAGCGTCGCGCCGTCCGCCACTCGAGTCACGCCGGTGCCGGTCATCGTGCC
Source organism: uncultured Solirubrobacteraceae bacterium (assembly GCA_963768375.1). GTDB lineage: Bacteria > Actinomycetota > Thermoleophilia > Solirubrobacterales > Solirubrobacteraceae > Solirubrobacter. The sequence continues at coordinate 805,893 of CAVYHO010000008.1, read as the reverse complement.
GCCCGACCAGGTGAACGGGCCGGCGACGGTGAGCGTGCCGGCGCCGACGGTGCCGCCGCTCATCGTCACACCCGTGGCCGTCGCGGTGCCGTTGACGGTGGCGCCGCTGAGCGTCGGGCCGTCGAGCGTCGCCCCGTCGAGGGCGAACGTGCCCGCGGTCAGGCGCACGGCGCCGGCGAAGTCGCCGGACCCGCCGCCGCCGCCCGCGACGTCGATCTGACCCTCGATACGGCCGTCGTTGTCGACCGCCGGGTAGAGCGTGGCGATGCCCGTGCCGGTGCGCTTGATCAGGCCGCGGTTGAGGATCGTCCCGCCCGGCGTGCCGCTAGTGTTGATGTAGCGGTCGGCGGTCATGTCGAGCGTGCCCTCGATCTCCAGCACGCGGCCGTTGTTCAGCGACGTGTTGGCGGCGTGGGCGAACGTGCCGGTCACCTTCGTCGTGCCGGTGCCGGTCATGTTGCCGCCCGACCACGTGCCGCCGGCCACGTCGACGTTCCCGGCGCCGGCCAGGGAGCCGAGCGACAGCTCGAGGCGAGACACGCTCGAGGAGCTGGCGAGCGTCAGGGTCCCGCCGCTCAGCTTGAGCGTGCCGCCGGCCTGCAGCGAGTCGACGCTCACCGTGCCCGACGCCAGGGTCACCTCGCGCCCGGCCGGGATGCACACGTCATCTCCGGCCGCGGGCACGCGGCCGAGGTCCCAGTTGCCCGCGGTCGCCCACGAGCCCGAGGCCCCCGTGTAGTTGATCTCGCAGGCCGGCGCGGCCGACACCTGCTGCGCGCCCGCCAGCGCCGCGAGGGCGAGCAGGCCACCGATAGCGATCCGTCGCTTCATCACGGCATTCCGATCCGTTCCAGCGCCTGCTGGACTCCGTAGTTGATGGATCCCTTGCGGTTCTGGTCGCGGTAGTGCGGCACCGCCTTGTCGAGCAGCGGGTCGACGACGCCCGTGCCGAAGATGTCGACCGGGACGAGCTTGCCGATCGCCTTCGCGCACACCCGCAGCCAGCCGAGGCCCTCCTCGCCGAGGTTCTCCGTCGCCTCGGCCTCCTGGATGATCACGACGGACTCGGCGACGTCCTCGGCCAGCTCGATCGCGTCCATGCCCTTCTTGAGCCGGCTCGCGCCCTTCACGAGCTCGCTGTCGCCGTCCATGTCCTCCATCTCGGCGAGCGTCTCGATGGCCATGCCGGTGTCCTCGCGGGTGAAGAACTCCTTGATCGAGTCGATCAGCGTCCCGCCGCTGGCTTCGCCGCCGGTGCCGTCGTCGCCGAAGTCGCCGGTGGCGCCGCCATCGCCGCCGCCCTCCTCGTCCAGACCGCTGGGGTCGCGCTTGGCGACGGGGTCGCCGTTGGAGTACACGTAGAGGTTGATGCCGCCGTTGTGCAGGATCGGGTCGCGCGCCGTCCAGCGGCCCGTGGCCGGCTCGTAGTCGCGCAGGCCGAAGCGCACGAGGCCGGTCGCCGGGTCCTCGAGCCCGCCGGCGAAGCCGATCGGGATCTCGAACGTCCCGGTCTCCGCCGCGCGGTTGCGCACGCCGAAGCTGTCGTAGTTCGAGCGTCTTGACGACGGCGCCCGACGCGTCGGCGATCACGCGCGGCGTACCCACCTGGTCGGCGCCGACGTAGTAGCGCTGCCCACCGCGCTCGAGCGCGAACAGGCGGTCGTCGGTGTCGTAGTAGTACGTGGTCAGCTGCCCACCGGCGCGGCTGCCGGTGACCAGGAACGGCCGGGTCACGTCGCCGTAGAGGAACTCGGTGCGCTGCCCGTCCTGGATGCGCGCCTGACAGCCGCTGGGCGGTGTCGTACTCGTAGCCGACGGTCTTCCCGCCCACGGTGGCCGACAGCAACTCGCCGCGGTCCGCGTAGTTGAACGTGTCCGCGCCGCGGGTGACGAGGAAGCCGGCCGCGTCGAACGTGTGCGTGCCGGTCATGCGGTCGTCGTCGGCGTACGTGTGTCCGGCGCGGTTGCCGTTCGCGTCGTACGTGTAGGACTCGAGCACGGTGGCGCCGTTGCGGACCGTCTTGAGCTGCCCGTCGGGCCAGTACTCGTAGTCGTACGTCTTCGTCGTGCCGGCGACCGTCTCGACGCGCTTCGTGATCCGGCCGGCGTCGTCGCGGGTGACGTTGAGCTCGTAGCGCTTCGCGCCCTCCACGGTGACCGTGCGCCCGCGCTGGCGGCCGCCGTCGTCGTAGGCCAGCGCCAGTTCCAGCGCCTCGTCGGCCACGGCGACCGGCTCGCCCATCGGGCCCGAGCGGTCGAGCTCGAACGGGCCGTAGCCGGTGACGAGCCCGTCGCCGTCGTAGCCGATCTCCAGCTTCGCCGAGCCGGCGAGCTGCATCGAGCTAACGTGCAGGTCGTCGTTCGCACGTGTACGCGTGGTCGCCGACGGCGGTCTTCAAGCCGCCGTCATAGTCGATGGCGGTCGGTCTTCGCCGCCGCGTGTCGACGACGTGAAGCGGTCGGTCGAGTTCGTCGTAGCCCCACGTCGTGTCGCCCACGCCGGTCAGGCGGCCGTCGGTCTTGCGCGCGAACGCCGTCGTGCCGCGGCCCGGGAGCGTGGTCGACGCCGGGTAGTGGTCGTCGTCGTAGCCCGTCAGCTGCGCGCCGGCGCCCGGCGGCGTGTATGACGTCACCGCGCCGGTCTCGGAGTAGCCGTACGCGTGCGTCTTGCCGTTCGGCATCGTGATCGCGGTGCGGTTGCCGAGGTCGTCGTAGGTGAAGCCGTAGGTGTGACCGCCGGCCGTCTTGACGGAGGTGACGCGCAGCGACGTCGTCGTGGCCGTAGAGCGTCGTGCGGTTCTCGCCGTCGGTGCTGGGATACGAGCCGCTGCGGCTTGGCCGCGTCGTAGCCGTAGGTGAGCTCGCGCGTGCCCTGCACGACCTTGGTCGAGCCGCCCGAGCGCGTCCCAGGTGTACGTCCGCGGCGCGACGCCCGGCCCGTAACCCTGGGTCAGCGGGCGGCCGTTCGCGTCATAGCGTCGTCGTCAGCGCGCGGCCCTCGTCCGACGTGATCTCGAGCTTGCGCGCCGTCGCCGTCGTAGTCGCGCCGCGAGTGGTCTTCCCGTTGATCGTCGTCTCGTCCGTGAGCGTCTCGACGCTGAACGGGTTCGACGCCTGCTTGAGCTCGACGGTGCGCTCGTGGTCCGCCACCTTCGGCGGCGCCCGCGGGGCGTCGTGGCGATCGACCGAGGTCGGGCTGCGGCGCGCGCATGCCCCAGCGCGGGTCCGGCCCGAGCGTCGCGGTGACGACCGTGCCGTCGGGCTGCGTGATCCGCGTGACGCCGTCGGCGCCGTACGTCCATGACGGTCGGGCGCCCGACGGGTCGGTGGTGGTCGAGCGCGAGCCGCCGCCCGGCAGCTGCTCGGCCTCGAACATCGTCTCCTTGCCCATCTCCGACGTGCGCCTGACGCGATACCCCGTGGCCGTCTCGCTCGCGCGTGAGGGTGACGGTCGAGCCGCTCTGTCCTGGTCGGTCTTCAGGCGGCCGGTGGCGGCGTCATAGGTGAAGTGCGCGGCGCTGGCCGAGCGGGTCGGTGAACGTCTTCAGCAGCCCGCCCGCGTGGTAGTCGAGCGTGAGCGCCTCGCTCTCCGGGTTCTTGACCGCGCCGAGCAAGCCGTCGGCGCGGATCGTCAGCGTCGTCCGGATGTTGCCGGGGGCGACGATCGCGGTCGCCTTGCCGGCGCGCGTCGCGCTCGATCGTGGTCGACGTTGCCGTCGCCGTCGGTGACCTCTGCAGGCGGCCCGCGGCGTCGTAGTCGAAGCGGAAGCGCAGGACGCCGGTGAGCGCGTCGACCGTGCGCAGGTGGCGCCCGTTGCGGTCGAACATGAAGACCGCGGTGCCGTCCTCGGAGGGCAGCGAGAAGTCGGCGTCGAGGAAGCCGGGCAGGCCGGGCGCGGCGCGGCGGACGCGAGCGTTGCCGGTGTCGGCGATCGCACGCGAGCCGTCCGGGCGCCACCGTGACGTCCTCGGGGAAAGACAGGCTGGGCCTGCTGCGGCGCGCCGCCGTCGCCCTCGGCGCCGCTGCGGCCGGTGCCCGCGAACGCGGTGATCGTGCCGTCCGGGCCGATCCGGCGGACGACGTGGTGCAGCCGGTCGGAGAAGTACACGTCGCCGTCGCGCCGACGTCGACGCCGTACGGCTGGCCGATCTCGGCGGCCGTGGCCGGGCCGCCGTCGCCGGTGTTGCCGGCGCCGCCGTTGCCGGCGAACGTGCTCGTCTCGCCCGGTCGCGGTCACGCGCACGACGCGGTGGTGCTGGGCGTCGGCGATGTAGAGCGTGCCGGCGGCGTCGACCGCGACGTCGGTGGGCAGGTCGAGGTCGCGTCGCGACCGTGCCGATGCCGGCCGTCGGGGGCGATGCGGCGCACGCGGTTGCGGCCGCTCTCGGCGATGTAGAGCGTGCCGTCGGCGGCGACGTCGAGCCCGCGCGGCTGCTTCAGCGAAGCCTGCGATGGCCGGGCCGCCGTCGCCGAGGTGGTCCGGGTCGCCGCCGCCGGCGAACGTGGAGATGGTGCCGTCCGGCGTCGACCTTGCGGATGCGGCGCGTTGCCGGTGTCGGAGATGTAGAGCGTGCCGTCCTCGGCCACCGCGACGTCGCGCGGGCCCTGGAGCGCGGCCTGCTGCGCCGGACCGCCGTCGCCCAGCTCGCCGTCCTGGGACAGGCCGGCGATGTATTTCACCTCGCCGGCCGGCGTGACCTGGATCACGCGGTTGGCGCCGGTCTCGGCGATGTACGATGCTGCCGTCGGCGGCGGCGTCGGTGCCCGCGTGCGAGATCGAGCGGGAACAGCGTGGCGGGCGACTCGTCGTCCCACCAGCCGAACGGGTCCTGGCCGGCGATCGTGCGCATCTCGGAGCGGATCGCCTCGGTCGTGACCTGCGTGCCGTTGCCGAGGTACAGCGTGCGCGCCTGCGGGTCATACGAGTGGTGGACGTCGAGCGTCCAGCCGCCGAGCGCGTCGGAGCCGGCGCCGAGCGCGCCCACGGGCCGCTCCCACTCCTGCCAGGTGATGATCTCGCGCCGCGTCTCCTCGCCGGAGCCGGTCTCCGAGCGGGTCACCGGCGCGCCGCCGAACTGGCCGAAGCTGGCGTCGAACTCGGCCGGCTCCAGGTACTCGGCGGGGTAGACGTAGCCGATCCGGACCTCGGCGTTCTGGGCGCCCTGGACCTCGCGGCCGTAGGCGTCCTTGCCGTCCCACTCGAAGTCGTACGTGAGGTTGCGCTCGGGCTCGAAGGTCTGCCGGAACTGGCGACCGGCCACGGTCACCTCGAGCTCCACCCGCCGCAGGGAGGAGCGGATCGAGTCGCCGGTGAGCGGGATGTCGAGGCGGTAGGCCTCCTTGTAGCCGGGCACGCGGGCGGTCGTGTAGTGCAGGTCGAACGGGGTGCCGGTGACGCCCAGGCGCTCACCGAGCGTCTGGTTGAACACGCCGATGATCGAGCCGGCGCCCTGGCACTCCGGGCAGTAGGCCGGAGGCGGCGGCGGCTCGTCGGGGGCGTCGCACTGCGCGCGGCAGCCGTAGGGCCAGTTGTAGTCCCAGGGCGTGAAGTGCTCGACCTCGACGCGCCACAGGCTCTTGCCGGCGTCGTAGTGACTGGGCGAGCTTCGTCCGCTCGGCGTCGTCGAGGCCCGCGTTGTCGGCCGTGCCGTCGCCGTCGGTGTCGACGTTCGCGCGGCCGTTCGCCTCGGAGACGATCTTGATGACGATGCCGTTCTTCGACGGCACCCACGCGCCCTTCTCCTCGTCGTAGTACGCGGAGGGCACGACCGTGCCGGCCTTGAAGCCGAGGAAGTTGTCGACGTAGGTGGTGACGGGCTTGGTGAACCGGACGTCGGTGGCGCCGGCCTCGACCGCCTCGTCGACGCTGAACTCGACGGCGTAGGTGTACGCGCTGGTGTCGGGCAGCTCACCGGGCATCGCCTCGTCGCCGCCGGCGCCGACCGTGTACTCGGTGGCGCGGACCTCGAGGTCGCCGAGCGGCTTGGTCTGGCCGTTCGGAAGCTCCATCGTCGCGTCGGTGCCGGGCTCGAACATCAGCGTCGCCTGGCGGGGCGCGGCGTCGTCGGCCGGCGTGGTCTCGCTGGTGGCGACCTGCAGCGCGGCCGCGTTCTCGTCGATCTGCGTGACCTTGTCGTCGTAGGGCGTCATCACGACGTCGGCCATTTCGACGTAGTCCTGCCACGGCACCGGCTCCGTGCGCTGGACGCTCATGTAGCCGTCCTGCTCGAACGTCAGGGTCAGCTCGTCGCCGCCGTTGACCGCGAGGTCGTAGCGGCCGTCTTCGCGAGTCGCGGTGTATCCGAATTCAGGGTGATCCAGAACGGTGACGCGGGCGCCCTTCATGGGCTGGTTCCGTCGCCGTGAGGACGCGGCCGCGGATGACGGCGACGCGCTTGCCGTCGATCGCGCCGGGCGCGACCTGCTTCTGGATCGGGTTCGCGCCCGTGTAGAGGAACTCGGTGCCGGCGGCGACTGTCGTCGACTGCGTGGGCGGCGCGTCCGGCGCCACGTCCGCGGGGTCGGCGGGCGGCGTCAGCGGCGGCTCGGGGAAGTCGGGGGTGACGGTCGGGGTCGCGGTCGGCGTGGCCGTGGGAGTGGCCGTCGGCGTCGCGGTCGGGACAACGGTCGGGGCCGGCGTGGCGGTCGCGCTGGGCGCCGGCGTCGCCGTGGGGGGCACGACCACCGCCGGTGCGGCGAGCGGGCCGGAAGGCGCCGGCACGCCGACCACTCCCGCGCGCAGTTGCACCGTCACCTCGCGGCAGTTGTTGCGCTCGTTGGACTCGCGCACCTTGCGCTTCGCGTCTGCACACGCCTTGAGCTTGTAGGCGCCCGCCGCGCTGGGCATGGTCAGCCTGACCGAGGCCGACGCCGTCTTCTTCGGCGACAGCGCCTTCACCGCGCTCTCGCCGAGTGCGGCGCCCGGAAGCGTCAACGAGGTCCGGGACGCCTCCGCCTGGGCACGGCCGGCGTTGCGGACTGCGACGGTGGCCGTCACCGACTGCCCGGCGACGGCCGAGCCGCTCACCTGGAGCTTCGTGACGACAAGATCAGGAGTCTTCTTGGCCGCGGCGGCCGGGCTCGCGAGCAGCGCAAGCACAGCGAGCGCGATCCATGCGCTGGGGAGGATTCTCACGGTGTCCTTACCTGGTTTTGTGCGGCGAAAGATCCCGGTCGCGACCTCCTCAAGAAAGTCGGATAACCACACTCGTCGGTGAGCTAGCTACACATTGCGTCCCCGCGATCGTCTGCTACGTGCGTGTGAGCGGCGAGCGGTGCAGGACGAGCTTGGTGGTGCGTGCTGCGTATGCGACTGGGGCGTCGTCGAAGTCAGCGAGTTCGGTGGTCACCAGTTCGGCGGGGAACGCGTTCTCGTGGACCCAGGTCAGGAGTTCGGGCATGACGGCGCGCGGGTGCGAGACCCCGAGGTGCAGCGTGATGTCGTTCGCGTACATGTGCATCAGCGGGACGCCGGTGTTGGTCGCGAGGTAGTAGCCCACGGCGGTGCAGATGCCGCCGGGCGCGGTCGCGCGGATCGCGTACCGGATGCCGCGCTTGCGACTCGAGGCCTCGACGACGATGTCGTAGGCGCGGAACGCGCGGTGGGTGCCGGCGCCGAGCGATTCGGCGATCTCGACCCGTCGCGGAGCGTCATCGACGTAGTCGACCTCAGCCCCGTGAGCGACGGCCAGGCCGGCCGCGTAAAGGCCGATCGATTGCGCGCCGCCCCCGACGACGAGCACGCGAGCGCCCGGCCGCGCCCGCAGGTGAGGGACGACGGTGCGCCACGCGTCGGCGAGGTTGTCCGAGGCGGCGGCGACCCGGAGCGGGTCGAGCCCGTCAGCACGCGGGACGAGCATGTGGTCGGCGAACGGGACGCGGATCAGGTCGCTGACCATGCCGCCGTAGGCGCCACACGCGGCCCCGAAGCCGAAGGCCGCGAGGACGCGATCCTGCGTCGTGGTGCGGCACTTGGACGTTAAGCCGCGCCGGCAACTCTCGCACTCGCCGCAGGAGACGGACCACGGCACGACGACCCGATCACCGACCGCGAGCCCGCCGACGGCATCTCCGACCGCGACCACCTCGGCGACGCACTCGTGCCCGATCGCGAACGGGCCCGCGAACGGCAGCGGCCCGCAGATGTGCCCGACGGCCGGATCGATCACCCCGGCCTTCAGCCCGGCCTGCAGCGCGCGCGAGACGTGGCGGTGGATCGGGAGTGCGTCGCCGTCGCAGCGGCCGACGACGAACGGCCGCACGATCGCGTCGCCGGGATCCGTCAGCTCCGGATCGGGGCGATCGATCCACTCGAGCCTGCCGGCGGCGATCAGGTTCAGCTCACGCATGACCGGCGCGCACTATGACCGGCGGGGCCGCGTCGAGCGGCCCCGCCTCGCGGTGGTCAGGGACGCGTGGCCACGGCGCCGGGCGGCACGGCGACCTGGTCGTCGATCGGCGGCGCCAGCAAATTGCCGATCGTGTACTCGATCCGGTCGTCGCTGCCATCCAGGGCTTGCCAGGCGAGCAGGACCCTGCCTCCCGGGCGGACGGCGACCGCGGGGTTCTGCGCGTCCACCCCGTTCGCGGAACGCGTGAACACCCCGCTGGGGACGCCTCCCTGCGGGAGCCTGCGGACCTGGATGCGGCGGATCGGACCGTCCCAACGCTCCCAGGCGATCGCCGCCGTGCCGCCTGGCTCCATCGCGAGTTCCGGATCGTATGCGCTCTCACCGTCCGCCGAGTGCGTCGCGACGACGTCGAGGACGCCTCCCGCGGGCAGCCGGACCGTCTGGATCCGATAGTCGTCGCCGTCCCAGCGCCTCCACGCGAACATCGCATCGCCGTCGGTGGCGATCTCCGCCTGGGCGTCCGTCGCGGTCTGACCGATCGGCGAGAGCCACTGATCGTCCCCGGGGAGGCTCGAGGCGAGATCGACCAGGCCGATCACGCGGTCGCGGGTCCCGTCCCAGCGGGTCCAGGCGAACGCGGCATCGCCGGCCTCGTTGACCGCGATGTCCGGCTCCTCCGAGTCGGCCCCCAGGGTCGACAAGGTCCGGGCCGCTTCGAGCGAGCCGTTCTCTCGCAGCGTCCGCGCGACGATCGCCCGCTCGCCCGTGTCGATGCGCTCCCACACGAACACGGAGTTGCCGTTTCCGTCGATCCCGACGTCCGCGTCAACCGCTTCCTCGACCTCATCCGAGATGACCTCGGGGTCACCGACGCCGGCGATGTTCGTCGTCGCCATCGTGCGCCCTTCGACGCGGAAGTCGCGCGTCCACGCGATCACGCCGTGGCCCTCCTGGTTGACGGCCACCTCCGGCGCGGACGCGGCCGGGCCGGGGTCGGACAGCGTCTGCGGGAGGCCGAGCGCGCCGCCCCCCGACGGGAGCGTGCGCGCCTGGACGCGCCAGTTGCTGCCGTCCCAGCGCGTCCAGGTCAGGAGCGCGTTGCCGTGAGCATCGATCGCCGCACGTGGTCCGAGCAGCGGCTCGTCGGAGCCGGCCAGCGTCCGGACCGTGCCGAGCGTGCCGTCCGCGTTGCGGATCACCGCTTCGGCAACCCACCGGGTGCCGTCCTGGCGGCCCCAGGCGATCACGGCGCTGCCATCGGCGGAGTACGCGACGTCGGGGGTCCAGGCCGTCTCACCGGCCTCGGAGATCTGGGCCGCGGGAGTCCAGGAGTACAGCGGGGTGGCGGCCGCCGGCGCCGCGGCGACCGCGAGCGACATCATGGTCGCGGCGGCGAGTTTGAGGGTGGTGTGCATGGCAATACCACCCCGCGAGGCCCCGCGAGGTTGGCCGGATGGGAATACGGATTCGAACGCGGCGTCCTCTGCTGCATGCGCCTTCGAACCCTCGGCGCCGCGGTGGCGGCGACCGCCGCCGTACTGACCGCCACGAGCACCGCCGACGCGGCGAATTGGCTCGCTCCGCACGACGTCACCGTCGGATTCAACTCGCAGGCTGGCGGCGCCGCGATCGGGCCCGACGGCACGGTCACGACCACCGCGCTGAACGCGAGCAGCGGCAGCCAGCGCGCGCTGGAGGTCAGGGTGAAGCGGCCCGGGCAGCCGTTCGGGGCGCCGGTGCAACTCTCCAAGCCGGGCAGCTTCGTCGGCTTCTCACGCACGCTCGCTGACCGCCAGGGCAACGTGGTGGTGGCCTGGGAGGAAATGTTGGTCGACGGCCTGCACGTCGTGCGCGCGGCGACGAAGACCGCGAACGGCGACCTCACGCCGGCCCAGAGCGTCTCCGACACCGGGATGAGCGCACGCTGGCCGGCAGCGTCGATCGCTGGCGGGAAGGCCGTCCTGGCATGGGCGCAGGGCGGGCGCGTGCGTGCCGCGACCGCGACCGCGGGCAGTCCGTTCGCCGTTCACGATCCGCTGACGGCGCCGATCGGGTTCGACGACCCGCCGGCCGTGGCAGTCGCGCCGGACGGCGCGGCGGTGGTGGCGTGGGACATCGGCGGGAAGGTGCGCGCCGCCGCGCGCGCGGCCGGCGGCGAGTTCTCGCCGTTGCCGGACGTCGCCACCGCGCCGAGCGAAGTGGGCGAGGTCCAGCTGGCGATGAGCACGACCGGCCGGGCGACGCTCGCGTGGAGGAGCGCCGCCGCGCTCCAGACGGCCTCGCGCGCCAAGACGGGCACCTTCGGCGGCGTCGAGACCGTCCCCGGGTTCACCGGCGATCCGGCCGTGCTGGCCATGGCCGACGACGACACGGCGCTGCTGGGCTGGACCAACGGCGGCGGGATGCGCTACTCCTTGCGGCCGCTCGGCGGCGGCTTCGGGCCGCTCGCCACGGTGCCGGGCTCGACGTACGGCGGGCACCAGGCACCGAGAGTCGCCTTCGGTCCCGATGGGTCCGCGCGTGTGCTCTGGCTCGGCCGGCACGGCGGGCGTGACGCGCTCGAGACGTCGCGGATCGCGTCGAACGGCGCGAGCGAACCGGCCCAAATCGTGTCGCCGCCCTCCGAGGCGCCCGCGGGTCAGAATGACTCGCTCGAGTCCGTGCTCGGCCTCGGCGTCAACGACCACGGCGACGCGGTCGCCTCGTGGATGCACAGTTACGACGCCGCGCCCGGCCCCGCGTTCGACACCCGCGTGCGCGTCCGCACGTCGATCCTCGACTCGACGCCGCCGGCGGTCGGCGCCGTCCGGCTCGAAGGCTCCGCCGTGCAGGGCCGATCGGTGGCGATGAGCGTCACGGCCAGGGACGCGCTCTCCGGCGCGACCGCGATCTGGAGCTTCGGCGACGGGACCACGGAAGAGGGCGAGAGCCTGACGAAGGTCTACAGCGCGCCCGGTGTGTTCACTGTCCGCGTGACCGTGACCGACTCCGCCGGCAACGCGACGACGGTGCAGCGCACGGTCGACGTCTTGGCTCGCCGTACGTAGAGTCGCCCTATGCGCGAGCGTGAGCGAAGACGCCGCCGCGATGGAGACGACGAGGAGACCGCGACCGCACCGCCGGTCACCGAAGGGCTGCTGGCGCTGCAGGAGGAGGACGATGCCGTCGAGGCGATCGACGACCGCTTCGACGAGACGTCGATCCGGGCACTGCAGACGATCCTCAGCACGCCCACGACGGGCGTCGCCGGGCCCGTGGACGCGCAGGCGGTCGCGAAGTTCAAGCGCGGCCATGGTGCCGGGAAGAGCGGGTTCGTCAATCAGAAGGCGTTGGACGCCCTCGTCGCGCACGGCAAGCGCTACGAGGACGAGGCGATCCATCTCGTGCGGCGCTTCTTCAAGCTCGACACGAGCGCCGAGGTGCTCTCGATCCGGTTCGACCCGACGCTGACGGTCGTGCCGTCGAACGTCGGATTCGAAGGCCCGCTGCGGATGATCGTGATCGGCCCGGGCGCGTACACGAGCGCGACCGCGCTCCGCGACGCGATCGTCAAGGAGGTTCACGAGCCCAACCCGCTGGCGCCGGTCCAACCGCCGCCGCCGCTGTTCGGGATGGGCGGGCCGCGGATCCTGCAGCCCAACCAACTGACCGCCGCCGTCGCCGCGAACGCCCGCCGGATCCGTGACCACCGCGAGATCGTGGCCTTGCAGATGGCCGTCAACGCCAGCGTCTCAGGACAAATCGACCACCAGACGGCGCAGTTCGTCGCGCAGTTCCAGATCACCCGGAACATCGGTCCCAAGGACGGAACGATCGACCCCGAGACGCTGGCGTCGATCGTGTTCGCGAGCGCGCGGGCGGGCGACAACAATTCGGCGCTCCGGCTCGCCGGTGACGCTCGCGTTCGGGCCGCCGATCTTCACCCGCGGCGGTCCGGAGTTGATGCACACGCTCGCGAGCGTCTACGAGCAGGCGCGACTCGTGATGAACGGCGGGATCACGGCGCAGATCCGCGTTCGCGAATTCCTCGGCCGCGCGACGCAGATCATCAGCCGCGCGCTGCCGGAGGAACACTTCGGCGGCCCCGCGGGCGGCTTCATCCAGGACGCGACGGAGGCGCTCAAGCTGTTCAAACAACTCGACCCGAGCGAACAGCGGGCGGTCTGGACGCAGTTCTACGTGATGCGCGACAAGGTCCACGAGCGCTTCCGTGCTGCCCCCATCGGCGACCGCCGCGCGCACGACGATCTGCTGCGCGCCTACGAGGCGGTCACGCGCCCGAAGTGAGCACGACCTTCAGGCGCCCGGGCGCGGGTGCGACCGCTCGTTCGAATGCCGCCTGCGCGTCGTCGATCTTGAACACGTCGGTGACGTAGGGCGCGAGCAGATCGCGGTGCTCGCGCAGATAGTCGCGGGCGGCAGCCAGCGCGTTGCGGCGGTCCGTGGTGACGCCCGCGATCAGCGTCGCGTTCTTGCGGAAGAACCGCGCGAACGGGAACGAGTAGTGCGTCTCGTCCGGCACGCCGAATGCGAGCACGACGCCGCCCGGCGCGACCGCCTCGACGGCGGCCTCGAGCGTGCCGGCCTGATGCCCGATCGCCTCGATCACGATCTCGGGGCCGTCGTCGGCGAGCGCCTCCGCCCAGTCGGCGGCGTCGTTCCACACCACCTCGTCCACGCCGAACTGCAGCGCGCGGCGGTCCACGCGATCGACGCCGGTCACCCGCGCGCCGCGCGCCTTCAGCGCGTGGCTGAACAGGATCCCGATCGGCCCTTGGCCGAGCACCGCGACGTGCCGGCCGGACACGTCGCCGAGCCGATCGAGCGCATGCAGGACCGTGCACAGCGGTTGGATCACTGTCGCGTCCGTCGCGCTCAGTTCATCGTCGATGTCGAGCACGTTGTCGACGCGCGCCACGAAGTACTCGGCGAGCCCGAGGTGGCCCTCGGCCCAGCCGACTACGCGCGTGCCCGCGGGCAGATCGCCATCGACCACCTCGCCCACCACCTCGTGGAGCGGGAACCCCGGCGACCCGTAGAAGTCGACGAACGGGTTGCGCTTACCGAGGAACGACGGCAGGTCCGACCCGCAGATCCCGCCCGCGTGCAGCTTCACCAGGACGCGGTCGGGCGTCACCTGCGGCACCGGCGTCTCGACCCGCTCGAGCCGACCCGGAGCCGTCATCGCGAACGCCCACATCACGCCAGGCGACGCACGACGAACACCGCGAACGCCGCGAGCGCGGCGGCCGGGAGCGCGTAGAACGCCAAGATCGAAGTCCCGAGGTTGTCCAGGCCGCCGCCCAGCTCGTACGCGCCCGTCCGCACCTCGAGTTGCTCGACCACGAACGGGGTCAACATCATCCAGTACAGGATCGGGCTCGTCTGGAACGACTCGACATGGTCGAGCGCGAACAGCGCGAAGTATGCCCCGGCGGCGATCGCGAAAGCGAGTGCGGACAGCGGCCGAATCATTGGCCCGCAGAGTAGAGCCGTAACCTGCCGCGCATGAAGCTCAGCGCACGCAACCAGCTGCCGGCGACGGTCACGTCGATCACCGAAGGGCCGGCGTCGTCCAACGTCGAGCTCGACTGCAACGGGATCCGCCTGGTCGCCTCGATCACGACCGAAGCCGCCCGCGAGCTCGGGCTCGCGGAGGGCACCGAGGTCACCGCGTTCGTGAAAGCGACCGACGTGATCCTCGGCGTTCGCGATTGAGACGCCGCCCTCAGGAACTGGCGACCGGCGAGTGGGCCGCGCTCGCGCTCGTCGCCGAGGCGCCCACGCACGGCTTCGCCGTCGCCCGCACGATGGAGTCCGGCGGCGACGTGGGACGTGTGTGGGCGATGCGGCGCCCGCTCGTCTATCGCACGCTCGACGTGCTGGCCGGGCTCGAGCTGATCCGCGAGGCCGGCACCGAGACCAGCACGACCGGCCCGCGGCGGACGCTGCTGGAGGTCACGCCCGCCGGTCGCGAACGGCTCGAGCGGTGGCTGTCCGCGCCCGTCGAGCACGTCCGCGAGGCGCGCTCGGAGCTGATGCTCAAGCTGCTCTTCCTCGACCGCGCCGGGACCGACCCGGCGCCCCTGCTCGCCGCCCAGCGCGACCGCTTCGCCGCGCTGGCCGACGAGCTCGAGAGTGAGGCGGCCGCCGCCCAGGGCTTCGCTCGCATGCTCGCGCTCTGGCGCCTCGAGACCACCCGCGCGGCGGTCCGCTTCGTCGAGCGCGCCTAAGGGACCGGGCCGACCATCGTGATCCCGTGGCGCTCGGCAAGCGCCAGCGCCTCGTCCATCGTCTCCAGGTCGGCTGCGGCGTACGCGAAGCGCTCCATCTGCTCGCCGGGTGCGTGGACGACGAGCACGGTCGCGTCCGCGCCGGATTCGTTGCGGATCGTGTGGGCGCGGCCGCCGGCGATCGGCACGACCGCGCCGGCGGTGGCAGTCGAGCGGGAGACGGCGCCGGCGTCGTCGGCCACGTAGAACGTGAACTCGCCGTCGAGCACGTGAAAGATCTCGCTCGGGGCGTGCCGGTGTAGCAGCGGCGGTCCGCCGCCCGGCGGCATCGTGATCTCGGCGGCGAAGATCGCCCCATCGGTGTCGGCGCAGCTCGCGCGGACGGTCAGTTGGTCGGTGCCAAGGCGCATATGCGGTCTCCGGTACGATTTAGACAGGTCTCCTTACGAGACTAGGAAGGTAACCTGTCTATGTCAAGCCGCTTGCCGAAGACCACCGCGCGTGAGCAGCCCGAGAACCTCGCAGTGCTCCTGCGCGAGGCGTTCACGGCGCTCAACGACCAGGCCGTCGCGCGGCTCGCCGAGCGCGGGCACGGCGCGGTGCGCGTCGCCCACGGCACGGTGTTCCAGTACCTCGACGATGCCGGCACGACGGTGACGGCCCTCGCCGAGCGGGCGGGCATGACCAAGCAGTCGATGGGCGAGCTCGTCCGGCACCTCGAGGCGCACGGGTACGTCGAGCGTGTGCCCGACCCGGCCGACGGCCGGGCAAAGCTCGTCCGTGCCACAGAACGCGGCGGCGAGGTGTACGCGATCGTGCGCGAGTTCGTGACCGAAACCGAGAACCGCTTGGCCGAGACCCTGGGAGCGACCCGGATACAACGACTGCGCCGCGACCTTGTGGCGCTGCTGCAGGCCGCCCAGGCATCGCCTAAGCAGTAGTTCGAATTTGACTAAGTTGTGGCCATGCGTCGTGGCGCCCTGGTCCTCGCTCTCGTCCTCGCCGGTTGCGGAGGCTCGGACGACCCACAGCCGCGCGCCGCGACGGCGGCCGTGCCGCGGGTGTACGCGGCGGCGTCACTGCGCGAGGCGTTCCCCGAGATCGACGGGCGCGCGACGTACAACTTCGCCGGCTCGAACCAACTGCAGACGCAGATCGAGCGCGGTGCGCCCGCCGACGTGTTCGCGTCGGCGAGCCCGAAGGAGGCCGAGGGCCTGTATGAGGCGGGTCGCTGCACCCGCCCCGTCGCGTTCGCGACGAACGTACTCGTGATGCTCGTGCCGGCCGACAACCCGGCCGGGCTGCGGTCGGTCGAGTCGCTCGGGCGCGGACCGCAACGCCGGGTCGCGATCGGCGGCGAGGACGTGCCGGTCGGCGCCTACACGCGCAAGCTGCTCGACCGGATGGGGCTGGCCTCGATCCTCAGGCGCCATGTCGTCTCCAACGAGCCGAACGTCACGGGAATCACGTCGAAGGTCGCGCTCGGGTCGGCGGACGCGGGGTTCGCATACGCCAGCGACGCCCGCGCGGCGGGTGACCGGGTCCGCTCGATCGATCTGCCCGCCTCGGCGCAGCCGCCGATCCAGTATCTGATGTGCGCCGTCCGCCGCCCCGGGGCGAACACGCGCGCCGCGCAGGCCTTCATCGACAAGGTCACCGCCGAGGCGGGGCAGCGGACCTTGTCTCGCTGGGGCTTCGGGTCCAGTCCCCACGGAACATAGGACATACAACTGTCCAGGCTCGCCTGAGGGGGCTTGATCCTTACAGCTTGTAGGACTACGATCGCCGCCGGTCATGACGACGATTTCGGCTACGGTCGGCCAGCGCCCTCGCGTGCTCGGTCCGGGGATTGCGCTACTGGGCGCGGTGGCCGTGCTGTCGCCTTACATGTGGATGGAGGCGTGGCGCGGCGACGGTTTCTCGCTCGCGTTCGTGCCGTTCCACCTCTGGTGCTGGGTGCCCTTCGTGGCACTGGCGATCGCCGCCGGACGGCTGGACCGCTGGACCGCGGCGGCGCTGTTCGCGGCGGCGATCGCGGGCACCGTCGCGACAGTTCAGCTGACCCACACGGTGGACGATGCCGCCCCGGCGGCGGGGCTCGCGCTGCCCGGGCTGCTGGCGCTGGTCGTCGCCGGCGCGTTGGGACTTCGTGCGCGTGGCCGGGCGGGCGCGGTCAGCGCGATCGCGCTGGCTGCCACGGCGATCGTCGCTGGCCGCCTGCTCGAGGTCGGCGAGCTCGATCGCGTGCAGACGTTCCTCGTGATCGGGACGTCGATCGCGCTCGAGGCGCTCCCGTTCGTCCTGCTCGGGGCCGCCGTCTCCGCGGCGATCGAGGTGTTCGTGCCCGACCGGTGGTTCGCGGCCGTGTCCCGCCTCCCGCTGCCGCTGCAGATCCCGGGCGTGGCGCTGGCCGGAATGGCGATGCCCGTCTGCGAGTGCGGCTCGGTGCCCGTCGCGCGCCGCCTGATCGTGCGCGGCGTGCATCCCGCGGCGGGCATCGCTTTCATGCTCGCCGCGCCGGTGATCAACCCGGTCGTGCTGTTCTCGACCGCCGTCGCCTACCAGGGCCGCGGCGCCGCGACGATGGTGCTAGGCCGGCTGGCGCTCGGCCTGATCGTCGCGATCGCCGCGGGCACGCTGATCGCGCGTAGCGGCGCCCACAAACTGGTAGCGAACGCGCGCAGTCACGACCCCGGTCACGAGCACTCGCACAGCCACGGCCGCACCCGCGGCTTCATCGACCACCTGATGTCAGACCTGCTGCTGATGGGCAAGTTCATCGTCCTCGGCGCGGCGATCGCCGCGGCGCTGCAGACGATCGTCCCCCAAAGCGTCTTCACCGGCGTGCTGGTCTCGCCGTTCGTCGGCGCGCTGCTGATGATCGTGCTCGCCTTTTTCCTCTCGCTGTGTTCGGAGGCCGACGCCTTCGTTGCGGTGTCGTTCATCCAGTTCCCGCCCGGGCCGCAACTCGCGTTCCTGGCCGCGGGGCCGGTGCTCGACACCAAGCTCGTACTGCTCTACGCCGGCGCGTTCGGCCGTGCGTTCGTCTTCAAGCTGGCGCTGGTGGTCGTGCCCGTGGTCGTCGCGGGCTCAATGCTCTTCCAGGCGGTGACTTCATGAGCTGGGATTGGACACGAACGCTCCGCGCAGCAGCGATCGCGGCCTGGGGCGGGTTCTTCATCTACCTGTGGGCGAGCGGGCGCGCGACCACCTACATCGGCCCGAAGACCTCATGGGTGGTCGCGCTCGGTGCGATCACGTTGCCCGCCGTCGCGCTCGCGTATCTGTGGGGGGCGCGCGGCCATCGTCGTCCGGCGTCGCTGCGCGAGTTGGGCGCGAACGGCCTCTTGGTCGCTCCAATCCTGCTCACGCTGATGGTCCCCGCGCCGTCGCTCGGGGCGCTCGCGGTCGAGAACAAGCGCACCGACGAGGTCGCCGTGCCGCTCGAGATGCCGGCCGAGGGTGAGATTCGCATCGTCGAGATCGCGTACGCGTCCGCGTCGCTGGACTACGCGGAACGCAGCGGGCTGACCGCCGGCAAGCCGGTCGACTTCGTCGCGTTCGTGTCGGGGGAGCGCGACGACAAGGGCGAGATCGAGGTGTCGCGCTTCATGGTCGGCTGCTGCGCGGCCGACGCCACCGCGGTCAGCGTGGGCGTGGGCAACGCTCCCGCCGTCGCGCTCGACACCTGGGTGGAGGTGAAGGGCAAGCTGATCGGGACTCCGGGGGTGGATCTCAGAGTCCAGGCGACCTCGGTCAAGAAGGTCTCCGAGCCGGCGACGCCCTACGTCTAGAACGAGACGGTGGCGGCGGCGAGCCCGGCGACGGCCGCGGCGATCGTCATCCGCCGCAGCCGGCGCGGCGTCAGCCAGCTCCACGCGCGCGTCTGGAGCCACGCGCGGAGGCCGGTCACACCGGCGGCCGCGGTGACTACGCAGGTGGCACACACACGGCAAAGCCTACGTCACGTAGGAGTCCTTGTCCATGCCTCACGTCGCCTCCACGTACTTAGACAAGGTGTAGGAGTTCAAGTAGTATTTGAGAATGAGTCTCACCAAGACGCTCTGCATCGGACTGACCGCGCTCGCGGCCGGCTGCGGCGGCGACGTCGGCTCGACCGGCGACCGGCCCGTCGTCGTCGCGACCACCACGCAACTCGGCGACCTGGTCCGCAACGTCGCCGGCACCGACGCCGAGGTGCACCAGATCCTCCAGGCGAACAGCGACCCACACGAGTACGAGCCGCGGCCGGCGGACAGCAAGGCGGCCGCCGGCGCCGTGCTCGTCGTCCGCTCCGGGAACGGCCTCGACGACTGGATCGCCGATGTGGTGCAGGGCGCGGGCGGGGACCCGGACCAGCTCGTGATCGCTCCCGACCACACGCCACACCAGGTCACGGGGGAGGAGGGGATCGACCCGCACTGGTGGCACGACCCGCGCAACGTCGAGTCCGCCGTCACCGCCATCCGCGACGCGCTCGTCCGCTCCGCCCCGAATGGGGCGGCGGCGTTCCGCGCGAACGCCGACGGGTATCTGGCGAAGGTGCGCGCGCTGGACAAGGGGATCGCGGCCTGCATCGACCAGGTCCCGCGGCCGGAGCGCAAGCTGGTCACCAGCCACGACGCGTTCGGCTACTTCACCGCGCGCTACGGCATCACGGTCGTCGGCGCCGTGTTTCCCGCACAGTCGACGCACGCGCAGCCATCGGCGCAGGCGATCGACGAACTCCGTGCGCTGATCCGTCGCGAGCACGTGAAGGCGATCTTCCCCGAGAGCGCGATCAACCCCGGCGTGGTCCAGGCGCTCGCGCGCGAAACCGGCGTGCAGGCCGACTTCGAGCTCTACGGCGACGCACTCGGGCCGGAGGACTCGCCGGCGGACACGTACCTGCGGATGGAGGCGACCAACGCCGACGCGATGGTCCGAGGTTTCACCGGCGGCGCCCGCGGCTGCTCGATCGCGGGTCTCTGACGACGTTCGCTGCGAGTCGCGCCGCCGACTACACGTTCGTCGGCGCGACCCGCGGCTCTGCGTCAGTGACCGGGCGCGGTCTGAAGACGTCCGGCTCCTCGAATCATAGTCCTACAAGGTGTCGGTGGCAATGCTCAGATCGCGGCGACCGAACATCTGGCCAGCGAAACCACGGGCCGTAGGACACCGATGGCATACTTCGGCCGTGATCGACTCCCCCGCGATTCAGGGCGAGCTCCAGAGCCAGGTGATGGCGGCGCTGTGGCGCGTCGGCTCTGGCACCGTCGAGCAGATCCGCCAAGAATTGCCACCGCGCTACCAGGGCGCCTACAACACGGTCCAGACCGTGCTGAATCGCCTGGCCGAGCGAGGGTTGCTCGACCGTGCCCGAGAGGGCCGCGGGTTCGTCTACCGGCCGCGGCTGAGCGAGGCGGAGTACCTCTCCGGCAGCATCCGGCGCACGCTCGCCGGTGCCTCGAGCAGCGCTCGCCAGGCGGCGCTGGCGAACATCATCGGCGGGTTGCGCCCCGAGGAACTGTCCGAACTCGAGGAGCTCGCTCGCCGGGCGCGCGAGGCGCGCGGCTCATGACCTGGATCTCCGGCGGGCTCGCCGCCGTCGCGGTCGCGATCGCCCTGCCGCACTGGTTGCCGCTGGAGCGGGCACCCGGAGGCTTCGCGGCTGCGATCTGGCTCAGCACGCTCCTGCTGCGTGCGCTCGCCTCGCTCGGCGCCGCGATCGCGGTCGAGCTCTATCTCCCGCTGACCGGACTGCTGGAGCCGCTCGCTCCCATGTGCATCGAGGCCGCCGGGACGCTGATCAGCGGTCACACCGCCGCGGACGTCCTAATGGCGGCTCCGGCACTAATGCTCGCGGGGTCGCTGACGGTCGTCATCGTCGGGCTGTGGCGTGCCTCGAGGCGGGTGCAGCGCCTCATGCGCACCGCGGTGATCGGGCCTGGACCGGACGAGAGCGTCGTGGTCGCCGACGGCGACCTGCTGGTCGCCGTTGCCGGGCTGCGGCGCCCGCGCCTTCTCGTATCCGCGGGGGCGCTGATGACGCTCGACGACGAGGAGTTGCGCGCCAGCCTCGACCACGAGCGTGGACACATCGCGCTTCACCACCGATACGTGCTGGTGGCCGGCGAGCTTGCCCGTGCGGTCGGCCGCTTCCTCCCCGGCACGCGGGCGGCGGCGCGCGAGCTCGTGTTCTCGCTCGAGCGCGATGCCGACCGCTATGCCGTCGCGCGGCGGAATCATCCGGCGGTTCTGGCCAGTGCGATCTGCAAGGCCGCCCGGGCCGAGGCGCCCGCGCCGCCGATGCTGGCGCTCGGCGGCGGTGTGGTGGCGCGACGCACGCGGTTGCTGCTCGAGTCGGCCACGTCTGCGGCGCCCCAGCCCCATCTCGGGCTGGCCGCGCTCGCGCCGGTGATGGTCGTACTGGTCGTTGCGAGCGCGGTGGCGCTGCCGTTCGCTGCACACGCGGGCTATCACGATCGCCACCTGGGCGCCGCCGCCCAGCGCTGCACGTCCTCCAACACAGCGTAGGACGAGGATTCGCCCGGCGGAGCCGGTCGGAGCCTCCCATGACGCGTAGGAGAACCGGCGCGACGGACCGATCCGCGCCTTCGGGGCACTCGGCATAAGCAATGCCTAGGCGGTAGTCGGTAATTGACTAGTATCCGCAGTCAATGGTCCCGCGGCGTGAACCTGATGACGTACGGATAGTCGCCGAAGCTCACGTCGACGAAGAAGCGCCCCTCGATATCCAGCGTGCGGGTCTGTTTCGCGCGCGCCGCTTCGAAGAGCGCGATGGAGTCCCCACCGGGGATCTCGGCCTCGCGGTCGAGCGCGGCGACGAAGCTCGTGGCGTCGGAGAAGTCGGGGTTCTCCGGGGCGTGCTGCTCGAAGCTCACGGTGTAGGAGCCATTGAACTCGTACGGCCCGTGCGAGGCGGGGGAAGCCTCGCCGCTGACCACGATCTCACCGGCCTGCTTCGGGGCCTTCGAGAGTGCGGCCTCGCTCGTCGCCGTGGGTGCGGCGGGTGGAGGAGTGGAGCCGCCACAAGCGGCTAGGACGAGCACGCAGACGAATAGAGGAGCGGCGCGCCAGTGCATAGGCAGATCCTACGAAGCGAGTTCCTGCGACTCGGCGCCGCCGGGGCCGTGGCCAGCCTGCTCGGCGGAGCGAGCGCGGCGATTGCGCAGACGCCCACGCCCCAGGGCGACGACCTCGGCTACGTGCAGTGGGGCGCGATCGCCGAGATGCTCTCGGTCGCGTTCTGGCAGCGCGCGCTCGACGACGGCGACTTCTCGCGCCGTGTCGAACGCAGGATCCGCACCGTCCGCGACGTCGACAAGGACCATCTGGCGCGGCTCAATGCCGTGCTCGGCGAGGACGCTCCCGATCCCGACGACTTCATCATCAACCTGCCCGACAGCGCGTTCCGCACGCGCGCCCGGATCCTGGCCTTCGGGCAGGAGATCGAGCACCGCGTGGTCGGCGTGTATCTCGACGGCGTGGCCCGCACGACCGACCAGGAGACCCGGCTGCTTCTGGGTCGCCTGCTCGTGGCCGACGGCCAGCACCTGAGCGTGCTGCGCGGCCTGGCCGGCGAACCGCTGGCCGACACCGGTCTGCCCGGCCCGCTGCGTGTGGAGCCCGCCGGCGAGTGGATCGACCGCTTCCTGAAATCCCGTTCGTTCCCAACCGAGAACTGAGATGCGACGACTCATCAACCTTACGGCACTCGCGCTGCTCGCCGCGCCCACTGCGGCGCAGGCCGCACCGCGCGTCTACGCCGCGGCTTCGCTGCGCGAGGCCTTCCCGCAGATCGACAGCGCGCCGACCTACAACTTCGCCGGCTCCAACCAGCTGCAGACGCAGATCGAGCGCGGCGCGCCCGCGGACGTGTTCGCGTCCGCGAGCCCGACCGAGGCGCAGGCCCTGTTCCGCGCCGGCCGCTGCACCCGGCCCGTGACGTTCGCGACCAACATCGTCGTGCTGCTCGTCCCGGCCAACAACCCGGCCAAGATCCGCTCGATCTACTCGCTGCGCAGCGGCCCCCAGCGGCGACTCGCGGTGGGGACCGCGAACGTCCCGATCGGCGCCTACACCCGCAAGCTGCTGGCGCGGATGCGGCTGAGCTCGATCCTGACCCGCCACATCGTGTCGAACGAGCCGAACGTGACCAGCATCACGTCGAAGGTCGCGCTCGGATCGGCTGACGCCGGGTTCGCGTACACGACGGACGCCCGCGCCGCGGGTGACCGCGTGCGCCAGATCCGGCTTCCCACGTGGGCGCAGCCGCCAGTCCGCTACCAGATCTGCGCGGTTCGCCGCGCGGGCGCGGACACCGCCGGCGCGCAGGCGTTCATCAACAAGGTCAGGGGCTCGTTTGGCCGCCGCGTGCTCAAGCGCAACGACTTCGGGCTGCCGCCGCGCGGATGAGAGCCGGCTTCACCGCTCTGCTCGCACTGTGCCTGGGCGTCGCCCTGGCCTTCCTGACCGTGCCGATCCTGGCGCTGTTCACGGAGGTGCCGCTGGGCGACGTCCCCGGGCTCCTGAAAGACCCGGCGGTGCGCGACACGCTCGCGGTGACGCTGCGCACGAACCTGATCGCCAACGCGCTGATCCTCGGCTTCGGGACCCCGGCGGCGTACCTGCTGGGGACGCGCCGGTTCCCCGGCCGGGGCGCGATGATCACGTTGATCGAACTGCCACTCGTGCTCCCGCCCGCCGTCGCCGGGATCGGCCTGCTGGCCGCGTTCGGCGCCGGTGGGCTGTTCGGTGACGAGCTCCAGAGCGCGGGGATCATCCTGCCGTTCACGGAGTGGGCGGTCGTGGCGGCCGTCGTGTTCGTGGCGTCGCCGTTCTACCTGCGCCAGGCGATCACGGCGTTCGAGAGCGTCGACCCGAACCTGACCGATGCCGCGCGGACGCTGGGCGCCTCGCCGTTCCGCACGTTCGCGAGGATCGCGATGCCGCTCGCCGCGAGCGGACTCGCGGCCGGCTGGGTGCTCGCGTTCGCACGCGGGATCGGCGAATTCGGCGCCACGATCGTGTTCGCCGGCAACGTGCGCGGTGAGACGCAGACGCTGACTCTGACGATCTACGAGCAGCTGGAGGCGAGCTTCGACGTCGCGCTGTCGATCGGCATCCTGCTGGTGATGATCAGCGCGTTCGTCCTGATCAGCTACAAGCTGCTGTCGTGGCGGCGCTCGAGCTCGACCTCACCGATCCTCTTCGTTCCTTCGCGCTCAGCCTCCAGCTGACGATCGGCGCGGAGACCGTCGCGCTCGTCGGGCCCTCGGGCGCCGGCAAGACGACGGTGCTGCGAGCGGTCGCCGGGCTGCGGCGGCCGAAGCGCGGGCGGATCGCGCTCGGCGACGAGGTGTGGCTGGACACCGAGCGCGGCATCGACCGCCCGCCCGACCGTCGTTCGGTCGGACTCGTGTTCCAGGAGTACGCGCTGTTCCCGCACATGACCGTGCAGGCGAACGTCGCGTTTGGCGGGGCGACTAACCAGCACGTCGCGGAGCTTCTCGAGCGGCTGCGGATCCCGCACCTCGCCGGCGAGAAGCCCGGCCGGCTGTCCGGCGGCGAGCGCCAGCGGGTCGCGGTCGCGCGTGCGTTGGCCCGCGACCCCGCCGTGCTGCTGCTCGACGAACCTCTATCGGCGCTCGACGCCCACACACGCGCCGCGATCCGCGAGGAGCTGGCCGAGGTGCTGGCGGGGCTGAAGATCCCGGCACTGATCGTCACGCACGACTTCGTGGACGCGTCGACGCTCGCCGACCGGATCGGCGTGATCCTCGACGGCCGCCTGCACCAGACCGGCACGCCGGAGGAGCTCGTGGCACGGCCCGCCGACGCATTCGTCGCGAGCCTCACCGGCGGCAACCTGCTGCACGGGAACGCCGACGGGACGACGGTGACGCTCGACGACGGGACGACGATCCGCACGCTCGAACCCGCACGCGGGCGCGTCGGGATCGCCGTCTACCCGTGGGAGGTGGCGGTGACCGCGACGCGCCCGGACGGCGACGTCAACGTGATCACCGGCGAGCTCGGCACCGTGACCCACGACCGCGGCCGGCTGCGGGTCCGCGTGGGCCCGCTGCTGGCCGAGGTCGAAGGGCTCGATGGGCTCGAGCCCGGGGCACTCGCGCACGCGGCCTTCGCGCCCGCGAGCACCCGCGTCGTCACGCTCTAGTGGTCGTGCTTGTCGTGCTTGTCGTGCCCGCGCCCGCGGCCCTTGTCGTGCCCGTGCCCGTGCCCGTGGCCCTTGCCGGTGTTGAACCGCACACGGTCGAGGTAGTTGAAACCGACCCTGGCCGCCTCGAACGGGTCAAAGGTCGGGTCGTTCTGCCGCGGATCGTGCTCAACGACGTAGTACCGGATGTTCTTGCCGGCGGCGAAGATCTTCGGGAAGTTGATGACGCCGCGGCCAACGATCTCGATCCGG
Source organism: uncultured Solirubrobacteraceae bacterium (assembly GCA_963768375.1). Taxonomy (GTDB): domain Bacteria; phylum Actinomycetota; class Thermoleophilia; order Solirubrobacterales; family Solirubrobacteraceae; genus Solirubrobacter. Next base: position 780,873 of record CAVYHO010000008.1, on the reverse strand, counting down.
CGGTCGCTCCCGCGCATGTCCTTGACGTGGAAGAGCTGGATCCGCTTGCCGTAGCGCTTGAGCACGGCGACGGGGTCGGCACCGCCGAACGTCACCCAGTAGAGGTCGAGCTGGAAGACGACGTTCCGCGGGTCGGTGTTCGCCGCGATGATGTCGAACACGGTCCGGTTGCCGAACTTCGTCGAGAACTCGATGTCGTGGTTGTGCACCATCAACTGCTGGCCGGCCTGGCGCGCCTTCGCGCCGACCTCGTTGAGGTACTTGGCGTACGCGACCCACTGCGCCTCAGTGGTGTAGATCGGCGGGAAGATCGGGGTGGCGCCGGAGCCGAAGTACTTGATCCCGAGCGTCTTGTTGTCCGCGATGATCTGGTCGATGTTCGCCGGCTTCTCGGGCGTGCCGACGTCGACGTGGCGGGCAGACGCCTTCAGCCGATACTTGTCGAGCAGCGCGCGGTACTGCGCGGCGGTGAGGCCGCTGAGCGTGAACGGCTCGACGTTGCGGTAGCCGTATGAGCGCAGCTTGCCGAAGACCTCCTCCGTACGCGCGATCGTGGCGGCGTCGGTACCGAAGCCGATGTACTGGGAGAACGTCCACAGCTGGACGGAGATCTGCTGGTCCGGGACGCCGCGGCCTCCGTGGTCCTTTCCGGATGCGGCGGCGGTTGCAGCGGTGCCCAGAGTCATACAGATGGCGAGGGCGATGGCGGTCAGCCCTCGAACCGGCGAAATGTTCATTGTCATCCCTTGCCCGCCACGGATTGCTCGTTAACCCGGTGTCTCGGCCCGTTGACGTCACGTACGATGGGGAGATGCTGCACACCGCCGAGGTCCCCATCGAGCAGGAGTTCGAAGTCCACCGCCGTGCCCTGACCGGCTACTGCTATCGGATGATCGGGTCGGGGGCCGAGGCGGAGGACGCCGTCCAGGAGACCATGGTCCGTGCGTGGAAGTCGTCCGACAAGCTCCAGGAGCGCGGCGCGCTGAAGGCGTGGCTGTTTCGGATCGCCAACAACGTCTGTCTCGACATGCTGGGGAGCGCGCAGCGGCGCGCGGTGCCGATGGACCTCGGCCCGGCCTCCAACGCCGACGCGCCGCTCGGCGCGCCGCTGGTGGAAAACGCCTGGGTGCGCCCGATCGCCGACGCGCGAGTTCTCCCGGAAGAAGCCGATCCGGCCGAATTGGCGGCCCAGAAGGAGACGCTCAAGCTCGCGTTCGTGGCCGCGCTCCAGCACCTCCCACCGCGCCAGCGCGCGGTGCTGATCCTGCGCGAGGTGCTGCGCTGGCAGGCGACCGAAGTGGCGGAGCTGCTGGACACGTCGGTTGCCTCCGTCAATAGCGCGCTGCAGCGCGCTCGGGCGACGGTCGAGGAGCTGAACCTGGACGCCGGCGGTGCACCGTCCACGGTCGACGACGCCGAGCAGAAGAAGCTGCTCGCGGACTACGTCGCGCTGTTCGAGAGCTGGGACGTCACGTCGCTGGTCAAGCTCGTCAAGGACGACGCAAACTTCTCGATGCCGCCGTTCCCGCTGTGGGTCCAGGGCCCGGAGCAGATCGCGGCCTTCATGTACGGCCCCGGTGCCAAGTGCGAGAACTCGAAGCTGCTCGTCACCGAGGCCAACGGCGGCCCGGCGGTCGGGCTCTACAACTGGGACGGCGACGGCTACGCGCCGTGGGCGATCGTCGTGATCGAGATGTCAGAAGGGGCGATCTCGGGGCTGCATCACTTCCTCTACCCCGAGCTATTCGCCGAGTTCGGGCTCCCGCCGCGGCTCGACCGCGAGTACATCGGCTAGCCCGACCAGCTCGAGCAGCCCGCGCAGCTCGTCGGTCGCATTGCGCAAGCGCAGACGCCCGCCGCGCCGGCGGGCGTCCAGTTGCAGGCGCGCGAGCGAGTCCACGAGCGCGAGATCGGGCCTGCGCGCGTCAACGCGCGCGACGATCTCCTCGGTATCGGCATCGACTATAAGCAGCACGGTTGAGGCTAAGACGACGCGGCGGGCCGAAACTCATCGGCCCACCGCGCAGGTTTCTCAGCGCCGATCTTCGAGCGTGCCCGCGCGCGTCGCGGCGGTGCCGTTGGCGGGCGCCGTCTCGCGGTCGCGGTCGAAGCGCCGTTCGGCCTCGATCTCGCGCTCGCGCCGGGTTGCGGCCGGAGCGCCGCCACGGCGGCGGCCGACGCGCGGCATCATCGAGAGCAGCACCAGCGCAGCGCCGGCGGCGCCCATGATCAGCTTCGTCCAGTTGTTGGTGGCGATGATGCCGAGGACGTCGTTGCCGTCCGACAGCGCAATCAGCGCGCCGACGCCGAGGGCGACGCCGACGATGAACGCCATCGACTTCGCGCCCCAGTGGATCGGGGAGCCGAGCAGGAGCAGCAGGCCGGCGGCCGCGAACATGAGCCATGTCCAGCCGTTGCCTTCGATGCCGAAGAACGTGTCGCCCTCAACGGTCCCGCTCGGGAAGTCGAAGGTGAAGCTGCGGTCGGCGAAGGCGAACCCGAGGATGCCGAGCGCGAGCGCGGCGATGCCGATGATCGCGACCGGGCCCTTCGCCAGCGACACGCCGCGCCGGGGCGGGGCCGTGTCGTCATATGTCTTCGTTGAAGCCAACTTGGTCCTCCTATAGCCGTTACCAAGGTGATTCCCGCCCGGGGTCCGCAACATGCGCGGCGTCAACGCGTGTCCACTACCTTGCGCCCAATGCTCCGCGCTCTGACGGTCCTTAGCGGTCTGGCTCTGCTCGCGCCGGCCTCCGCGCTCGCCGCTCCGTTCGGCGAGCCCTCGTTCCTCCCCGTCAGCGGCGCCGCGACGTGCCTGCGCGCCACCGGCGCGCCGGGCGAGCTTGTGCGCGCCACCAGCAAAGGGGCCGAATTCCTCCAGGTCGACCCGCCAGGCGTGCGGCCCGTCGCGGCGCTCGCGCTCGAGCGTTACACCGACGCCTGCCCCGCGGCCGCGGCGCGAGCCGGCGGCGCGGGGATCGTCGCGGCGATCGTGGACGGCCAGGCCTCCGACGTGCATCGGATCGCGACCGCGGTCCGCGAGCCGGGAGGCGGCTGGGGGCCGGTGAACTTCACCGAGACGCCCTCATCCGCGCTGAGCGATCCGGGCGTCGGCGTCTCGGATCGCGGGGACGCGGTTGTCGCGTACGCGACCGCGGTTGAGGACGTGGTCCACATCCAGGCGATCCGGCGCACGCCCGGTGGCCCGTTCGAACCGGCCGAGGAGCTGTTCGTGCGCACAGGGGTCGCGAGCAGCGTGAAGGTCCGCGCGGGGATGACCGCGGCCGGCGAGGCGGTCGTCGCCTGGAGCTTCGCCTCCCGGACGTCGGCGTTGCGCGAGCTGTGGGTCTCGATCGCCGCGCCGGGCGCGGCGTTCGCGGCGCCGGTGCGCGTCGGCGAGCTGCGCCACGGACTCCCGTTCGCGCTCGCCGTGGGCGCCGACGGACGCATGCTGCTTGCGTTCGTAACGGGCGACGAGATCCGAGTGGCCGAGCGCCCACCCCAAGGCGCGTTCGCAACGGCGACGGCCGCTGAGGCGGCCGATCCGCTGGGTTCGTTCCCCACCGCCGCCGTGGGCGCCGATGGCGCCGTCGTCGCGTGGCAGCGCTTGTACACGGGGAGGGTCGACGCGATCGTCCGGAGCGGCCACGGTGCCTTCGCGGCACCGCGGGTCGTCGCGCGGCGCAGGGCCAACATCGCCGGGCAGCCGCTGATGCCGTTCTCGTTTCTGGCCTTCGCGGGCGATGCAACCTCCAATTTCACCTCGAGCGGCGGGGGAGCCGACCGCGAGGCGGGCTTCCCGCGCGCGGAGATCGTGCCCGGGGGCCGCGTGCTGCTGACCTGGTCTGACGCGGTGAGTCGCGATGCGGTCGATTGGCGGGCGCCGCGGTCGGCGACGATTCCGCTCTCCGGTGCTGCGGCGGACGTCCGCACGCACGGTGCCGAGCTGCGACACGCCGTCTCGGTGACGCCGGTCGTGCTGGCGAACGGCGCCACCGCTGCGGCATGGACGGACAACCACGCCGATCGCGACGGGCGCGTTCACGCAGCCGTGGAAGGCGTCGCCGACGCCGCCGACCCGGCAGCGCCGCGGCTGCGGGTCGGCTCTCCCTCGAAGCGCACGCTCGGCGTGAGCCAGAAGTTCTCCTTGCCGGTCACGTGCTCGGCGGCGTGCGACGTACGTGCGCAGATCGGCGGCGGCACCGGCGCGGGCGACGAGGTCTCGCTCCGGCGTGCCGGGACGGGGTCACTCGAGTTCGAGCCCGCCAATCGCCGGCTCGTCGGTCCGCGCGGCGGGCAGGTCCGCGTGAAGCTGCGCTACGGCGCTCCCGGCGTCAAGCGGGCTGCCGCTCGGACGGTGACGCTGCGATTCCGCGCGCGTCCGCTCCCGCCGGTCCCGCGAGTGATCGGCGCGGTCGCGCGCCGCGACGGAGACGATGTCGTCGTGAGCTGGCGGACCGACTCCAATTCCGAAGACTTCTTGGTGTTCGTGAGCGCTTCGACCGACCCCGAGGTGGCAGCACTCGGCGCGATCGGAGTCGATCGCAAGGCTCAGCGCTTCCGCCTCCGCTTCCGAGATGTCGCGGGCGCGCGCTACGCGACGGTGTTCGCGGTCGCCGAGGGGCCGGGCAACTGGAAGCTCACCCGCGTGCGGGTGCGCGGATGAGGGCCGCGCTCGCCGCGCTGGCGGCGCTCCTCGCGATGCCCGTGTCGGCCGCCGCGGCGCCGTTCGGGGAGCCGGCCCTTCATCCCGTCGGCGACACCTCAGGCTGCATGCGCTCCACCGGCGCGCCGGGCGAGCTCGCACGCTCGGTCGGGCAGCGAGTCCAGTTCCTACAGGCCACGACCGCCGGGCTGACGATCGGCCGGTCGCTGCCGGTGCAGAACGCGCGCGAGTCCTGTCCACGCGTCGCGGCCCGGCCCGGTGGCGCCGGCGTGCTGGGGTTCGTTGCCGGCGACGAAGGCGCCCCGGAGCCGACGCGCGTGCGGGTTCATTTGCGTGACCCGGGTGGGGACTGGGGGTCGGCGGTGGACGCGTTTCCGCTGGAACGGGACTCGTTCGCGACGCAGCCCGCGGTCGCGGTGTCCGAACGCGGCGACGCGCTCGTGGCCACGACGGTCATGGCCGCAACGGAGGTGCGCCTGATCGTCGCTCGGCGCGTTCCGGGCGCGGGGTTCGGAGCGCCCCAGGCGCTCGCCCGCGCCGCCGCGACGGAGCTGCCCTCGGTGATCTTCGTTCGGGTCGGGATGAGCGCCACAGGCGAGGCAGTCGTTGTCTGGGGGATCCGACCGACGGGCCGGCCCGGCGACACGACGCAGCTGTGGGCCGCGTTCGCGAGCCCGGGCGAAGCGTTCGGCGCACCGCAGCGGATCGGCACCGTGGCCGCCGGCGTGCTCCAGCTGACCGTCGCTCCTGACGGTCGCGCCCTGGCCGTGTTCGCCACCGCGGACGGGTTCCAGGTCGCCGAGCGCGCACCCGGCGCCGCCTTCGGCGCTCCGCAGCGGCTCGGTGGCGAGGCCCTCACCGGCACCGTCACCGCCGCGCTGCGGCCGGACGGTGGCGCGATCGTCGCCTGGACCGGCCTGTACGGCGGCCCCGTCGTGGCCGCCGTCCGGGAGCGGCCCGGGGCGTTCGCCGCGCCGGTCCGCGTATCCGGGCAACCCTCGTTGTTCGACTTCTACGACCCGCTTATCGAAGGCACGTTGCGGTTCTACCTCTCCGACCTCTTCGGGGCCACCGTCGCCGACATCTTCGAGGCGACTGGGGTCGGAATCCAGGCCGCAATCACCGGCGACGGCCGGGCGCTGCTGACCTGGGGGACCTTGGAGGCGGATCCCGACGACGTCGGCGCGGTGGCGCGATCGGCGTCGGTGCCGCTCATCGGCGGCGCCGTCGAGACGCGCTCGCACGGGCCCGGGCTGCGCGGCAGCGGCTCCATAACGCCGGTCGTGCTCGCCGGCGGCGTCGCCGCGGCGGCGTGGACCGACGTGGACCGCGGGCGCGTGCACCTCGCCGTCGAGGGTGCGGCCGACGGTGCCGATCCCGCACCGCCGCGAGTGCGGCTCGGCCGCCCGGTTCGGAGCACGCTGCCGGACGCACAGCCGTTGGTGCTGCCGTTCACGTGCAGCGCCGCATGCGAGGTCCGCGCCGAGATCGCAGGGAGTCGCGCGATCGGCGTCGCGTCCCGTTCGCGCGCGGGCCGCGGCACCATCAAGCTTCCGCCACTGCTGCGTCCGATCGGCCGGCTGGACGGCGGGCCGACGCGGGTGCTCGTCCGTTACGGCGCTCCCGGCGCGCGCCGTGCCGAGCAGCGGACGGTCACGCTGCGGCTCCGCCGCAGGCCGGTGCCGCCGCTCCGCGTGATCGGGCTGACGGCCCGTCGCAGCGGAAGCAGTGTCGTGGTGCGCTGGCGCACGACTCGGCCCACCTCGTCCGGCTCGATGACGGTGATCGGCCTGGCGACCCGAGACGACGACGCGACGCCGGTCGCCGTCGACGAACTCGGGGTCTCATATCCCGAGACGGAGGAGAGCCGTTTTGAGTTGCGCCTCCGGCGCGCGCGTGACGCCCGCTGGGTCGTCGTGCTCACGGACAGCGACGGTGTCGCATCACGCATGCGCCGCGCGACAGTCCGGGTGCGCGAATGAAGCGACTGCTGATCGCGCTCCTCCTGCTCGCGTTCCCGGCTCCGGCGGCTGCAGCGCCGTTCGGCGAACTGCCGTTCCGCCCCGTCACCGGCGGCGCCGCGTGCCTGCGGCCGACCGGCGCGCCAGGAGAGCTCGTGCGGTGGTACGAGGGCGGCGCCGAGGTGCTCGCCGTGCAGCCGAGCGGGCTGGTTCCGGTCACACGCGTGCCGCTCGGACGCCGGATCGAGTGCCCGGTCGTGGCGTCCGATCCGAACGGTGCCGCGATCCTGGCGGCTTCCGATCGCGGGCGTCTGCGAGTGGCGCTGCGCGAACCGGCCGGCGCGTGGGGCGCGCCGTTCACGCTCGCCGCGCGCGACGTCGGTGAGGCCGCCGTCGCGATCTCGGCCCGCGGCGATGCCGTGGTGGCGTGGACCGAGGGCGTCGGTCTGCGGGAGACCGGGCGGCTGCGCGCGGCCCGGCGCCCGCGCGGTGGCGCGTTCGCTGCGCCGGAGACGCTTGACCCGAGTGTCTCGTCGTCGGTGTTCGAGAGCCTCGAAGCGGGGATAGACGCGAGCGGCGAGGCGATGGTGATGTTCTCGGGCGAGGGGACGCGCGCTCGCGACACGGTCAACGTCGTGATCGCTCCCCCTGGGGCGCCGTTCCGCGCTCCGCAGCGGCTCGGCCCCGGCTCGATCGATGCCCCGGCGCTGGCGGTCGCGGCCGACGGACGCGCGCTCGTAACTGCCTCCGCCTACGACGGGCTCGAGCTGTACGAGCGCCCGCCGGGCGGCCGGTTCGGCCCCCGGACGATCCTCTTCGAGGCGTCCGCGAACAACACGGTGATCGCGCTTCGTCCGGGCGGCGCCGCGGCGATCGCCTGGCAGAACACGCCCGGCGGGGATGTGAGCGCGGTCGTGCGCGACGGTCCAGCGCCGTTCGGACCGCCCATCGACGTGCTGGAGCCGCCGGAGCCGGAGTCGGGCGGCTCCGGGAGCTCCGTCTTTGTGGCTCGCGACAGCGGTCCTCCGCAGGAGTCCAGCGACGCGCTGAGTGCCGCACTCGGCGCCGACGGCCGCGCGCTGCTCGCCTGGGCGACCGAGGACCGCGCGCTCGGGACGGCGACCGTGACCTCGTCCGGACGCACCGAGATCGGCACGCTGGGCAGCCCGCTGCGCGCGCCGTTCGGGCCATCGCCGCTGCTGCTCGCCGACGGATCGCGCGCGCTCGCCTGGACCGATGACCACTCCGTCTTCACCTCCGGACCGTTTGCCGGGCGCCTGCACCTGGCGCTCGAGGGCGCTCCCGGCCCGCCCGCGTCATCGCCGCCTCAGGTCACGGTCGGCCGGCCGCGCCGCCGCGCCCTGCGTCCTGCCCAGCCGCTGACGCTCCCGGTCCGCTGCAGCACGGCGTGTGACCTTCAGGCATGGTTGCCCGGACGCCGGCAGACCAACGTCAACGCCTCGCTCGAGCGGGCGGGAACCGTCGACCTGCGGTTCGACCCGTACTTCGCGGCGATCGCCCCGGCTCGCCCGGGCACGATCTCGATCACCGTGCGGTCCGGCCCGCCCGGCGCGAGGCAACCGCAGCGGCAGACGGCACGGGTGCGGCTGCGCCGGCTCCCGGCGCCGCCGTTCCCGCACATCGAGGACCTGCGTGTCAGCCGCCGCGGCCACGACCTGGTGGTGCGCTGGCGCACGGACGTCCGCCCGCGCGACGCGTACCAGCTCGTCTACGCCACCCGCACCCGTGACATCGAGCGCGACCTGTCGCCGGTGTACGGGGATGTGACGGGTCGCGGCCGCAGCTTCCGGGTAGTGCTCCGCGACGGGGCCCGCAAGCGCTACGTCCACGTCTCTGTCGCGCAGTCGGTGGGCCGGCGCACGCGGACCGAGACGATCCGCGGGCCGTTCACCGCTTCGTAAAGGAACGCCGCGGCCACGCGCACTACGGTCCCCTCGCCAACCAACGGGGGTAACGACATGAGAATGAGCACGTGCATCGCCGTCTCGGCCGCCGCCGGTGCGCTCCTGACCGGAGCGCTCGCCGGCACGGCGTCGGCGACCGGCAAGCACCGCGCGGACGAGCCGCTGGTGATCGGCCACCGCGGCGCCTCGGCCTATCGGCCCGAGCACACGCTGGCGTCCTACCAGCTCGCGATCGACATGGGCGCCGACTACATCGAGCCCGACCTCGTATCGACCAAGGACCGCGTGCTGGTCGCCCGCCACGAGAACGAGATCTCGACCACCACGGACGTCGCCCAGCACCCTGAGTTCGCGCCCCGCCGCAAGACCCGGGTCGTCGACGGCGTCACCGTCACCGGCTGGTTCACCGAGGACTTCACGCTCGCCGAGCTCAAGACGCTGCGGGCGATCGAGCGGCTGCCCGCGCTGCGGCCGGCGAACATGGCGCACGACGGCCTGTACGAGATCCCGACGCTGCAGGAGGTCATCGACCTCGCCAAGCGCGAGGGCGTCGGGATCTACCCGGAGACCAAGCACCCGACCTACCACGACTCGGTCGGGCTCTCGCTCGAGGAGCCGCTGGTCAGGGCGCTGCGCGCCAACGGGCTCGACCGGCGCGACGCCGACGTGTTCGTGCAGTCGTTCGAGGTCTCGAACCTGCAGGAGCTCGACCGCGAGCTGAAGGTCAACATCGTCCAGCTCACGGGCGCGACGGGCAAGCCGTACGACTTCACCGTCAAGGGCGACCCGCGCACGTACGCCGACCTGACGACGCCGTCCGGTCTGCGCTGGGTCGCGCGCTACGCCGACGGCCTCGGCCCGGACAAGAACCAGATCGTGCCGCGTGACGCCCAGAACCGGCTGCTGGCGCCGACGTCACTCGTGCAGGACGCGCACCGCGCCGGCCTGCAGGTGCACCCGTACACGTTCCGGCCCGAGAACAACTTCCTGCCCGAGGACTTCCGGCAGGGCAACCCGGCGAGCCCGGAATATCTCCGGTCGCGCGGCAATCAGCCGGCGGAGCTCAAGCTCTTCTACAAGCTCGGCGTCGACGGCGTGTTCGCCGACAATCCCGACACGGCGGTGGCTGTGCGACGGAAGGTCTTTGGCCGCTAGACGCGTGTAAGATCGATGACGGATGGCCTCGTACTACGCACTTCGGCGCTGCGCGGGCGACGCTTCGGACGCGTGGTGGGTCACCGCATCACAACGTCGAGATACACCGCGCGCGATCCAGGCGCTGATCGCCGGTCGCGCGCGGGTCGAGCTAAGCCACGCGGAGACGATCGAATCGCTCACGTGGGCCGAGCACGTGTCGGCTGAAACGCCACCGCTCGCGGTGTATCCGCACGACCCGCGGGTCAACGGTCGATGAGCGCGGCGATGCCGTCGAGCACTCGCTCGAGCCCGAACGCGTAGGCGTGCTCCGCGTCGTAGGCGCCGCCCTGCGCGGCGCCTGCGGCGCTGCCGACCCGTGACGCCAGCGGATAGCGCTCGGGATCGACGACCCGTGCGAGCAGCGGGCCGGCCGTCGCCCACCAGTCGGCGTCGGTGCCGGGCGCGTCCGCGTGCTCCTGCGCTGCGACCGCGTTTCCCTGGACGAACGCGAGCAGGAACGTCAGCGCGGCATCCATCTCGACATCGCTGAGGCCGAGGCCGTCGAACGCGGCCAGTTCGTACTCGTACTTGGCCATCAGCCCGGGCCCGAGCGGCGGGCGCGCGGTCGAGACCCGCGCCGCCCAGGGATGGCGCGCGTACAGCTCCCGGTTTGCCTCCGCGACGGCTCGCAACCGTGCGCGCCACCGAAGGCGAAACGGCTTCCGCCCCATCGCGAGGTAGAGCGCGTCGAGCATCAGGTCCAGCAGCTCGGCCTTGCCCGGCACGTACGTGTACAGCGACATCGGCGAGGTGCCCAGCCGCTCGGCCACGGCCCGCATCGTGACCGCGTCCAGGCCGTCGGCGTCGGCGATCGCGATCGCGGCGTCGACCACGTCATCGACGCTGTGTCGCGGGCGGGGACCCCGGCGCGGCGGTTCCGCCTCTCGCCACAGCAAGGTCAATGTTCGGGCCACGTCCATAACTCTGTACAATGTACAGAATGACGATCACCGCATCCGCCATCTCGCTCAACGTGGATGACCCCGAGGCCTCGGCCGGGTTCGTCCGAGACCACTTCGGCTTCCAGCAGGAGATGGCCGCCGACGGCTTCGTCTCGCTGTCGCGGCCGGACGCCGGCTTCAACCTCATCTACCTCCGCACGGGCCTGCCGACGTTCAAGCCCGCGAGCGCCGCGGGCCACGCCGACGGGCTGCTCGTCGCGTTCGTCGTCGACGACATCGACGGCGAGTACGAGCGCATCCAGCGCGAGGGCGTCGAGATCACGACGCCGATCGAGACCGAGGAGTGGGGCGAGCGCTACTTCCAGGTCACCGACCCGAACGGGGTCGTCCTCCAGCTGGTCCAGTGGGTGGAGGCGCCCGCGGACTGAGGAAGCGTACGCTGGCAAGCGTGTCGAGCGAGACGTCGATGGCACGCTTCCCGAGTTTCGTCGCGGAACTGCCGATCACCCGTGCGGCGTTGGAGTTCGCCGCTGCCTGTCACGCCGGGCAGCGGCGCGCCGCCGACCAGGCCCCGTTCATCCTGCATCCGCTCGAGGTCGCACAGCTCCTGCGCGGGCGCGACTACCCCGACGAGGTCGTCGCGGCCGGCGTGCTGCACGACGTGATCGAGGACACCGACGCCGATTACGGAGAGCTGGAGCAGCGCTTCGGGACGCGTGTGACGGCGCTCGTCCGGTCGGTCTCCGAGCCGCTCGGAAGTGGCAACTATGTCGAGCGCAAAGCTCGGCTGCGCGACGCCATCGGACACGCCGACGCCGATGCCGCGGCGGTATACGCCGCCGACAAGATCGCGAAGGCACGCGAGCTGAGGATCGAGCTCACCCGCCGCACACGCGATCTCGACACGGACAAGCTGGACCACTACTGGGCATCGCTCGCGCTCCTCGAGCATCGCCTCGGGGACCATCCGCTGGTGCGGCAGCTGCGCTTCGAGCTCGAGGCGCTCCACCTGTTGCCGCCGGCTTAATCCACCGCGCGCGGATCGGGCGGACCCGACGGCTCCGGCCGGGTGGTCTGCGCGCCGCGATGGACCTCCATCTCCGACGGCCGAGCGAGCAGATCGAACAGCGACCGCTGGTAGTCGCGGAACGCGGGCGAGCGCTGGTGTGCTCCCCACTCGTCCTCCCCGGTCCACTCCTGCACGTGGACGTACTCGTCGGGATCGTCGAGCGCGGCCGCGAACCGGTAGCTCCGGCAGCCGGGCTCCGACGCCACCACCGCCTCCGTGGCGCGCATCAGCGCGCGCAATTCGTCGCGGCGTCCGGCGACTCCGTGGATGCGGGTGATGGCAAGCACGCGATCGGGCACAGGACGATCGTAATGGAGCACTTCGACGGGCCCGGCCTCGACGCCGACGTGTGGATTGAGCACTACCTGCCGCACTGGAGCTCGCGGGCGCAGTCCGCGGCCACCTACACCATGACCGACTCCGAGCTGCGGCTGACGATCCCGCCTGAGCAGGGCCTGTGGTGCCCGGACGACCACGACCCGATCCGGATCTCCGGGATCGCAGTCCGGCCTGGTCTCCGGGCAGCAGGCGTTCGCCGACGGCCTGGTCGTGAAGGAGCCGCAGCCCTCGCACTACGGCTGGACGCCGCACCACGGGCGGATCGAGGTCCGCGCGCGGATGGACCTGAGCCCGCGCTCGATGGCATCGGTGTGGATGGTCGGGCTCGAAGAGGAGCCGAACCGCTGCGGCGAGATCTGCGTCTTCGAGGTCTTCGGCGACGCGCCGAGCGCGATCGGGATGGGCATCAAGCCGATCCGCGACCCGGCGCTCAGCTGGGACTTCGAGCAGCCCGCGCTGGACATCGACATCGCCTCCCACCACGTCTACGCCGCCGACTGGCAGCCCGGCCGGGTCGAGTTCTTCGTCGACGGGGAGTTCGTCCGCACCGTCGACCAGGCGCCGGACTACCCGCTGCAGTTCATGGTCGCCGTGTTCGACTTCCCCGACAAGGCGCCCGACATTGAGCACGTCCCGCTGTTCGCCGTCGACTCGATGGTTGTTTTAGAGCGTTCACTCTAATACGATGCGGGCGTGCCCCGCCCCCGCTCGCATTCCACCGACGGCGTGCTTGACGCGGCGCGGGCGATCGTGCTGCGCGATGGCGCGCGGGCCGCGACCGTGGCGGCGATCGCCCGCGTCAGCGGCGCGCCCACGGGCTCGCTCTACCACGCGTTCGGCTCCCGCGACGCGCTGCTGACGGCCGCGTGGGAGCGGGCCGCGCGGCGTTCTCAGGCGGCGTGGGTGCAGGCCGCGGAGCGGCCGGATCCGGTCGAGGCCGGGGCGGCGATGACGCTTTCGCTGCTCGCGTTCGCGCGCGAGCAGCAGGCGGACTGCCGGCTGCTGCTCGGCATGCGCCTCGAGGACCTCGTCGACGGGCCCGCGCCCGACTACGAGACGGTCAACGCGCCCGTAGTCGAGACCGTCGCCGCGCTCGCCCGCCGGCTCGGCGGCCCGGCCGCCCGCGAGCGCGTTGCCCTGGCCACCGTCGACCTCCCCTACGGCGCGATCCGGCGCCGGCTGTTGGGCGGCAAACCGCCGCCACACGCGCTCGACGGCCCCGTCGCCGCGGCCGCGCGGGCCATTCTCACCCACGATCAGGAGCTCCCCCGATGAGGATCCACAACGTCCACGAACGCACGCTGCCCGTCCCCGCGGACGCCGTCTGGAACATGCTCGAGACCCTCGGCGGCCCCGATGACCGGCTGTGGCCGCGCGACCGCTGGCCGGCGGCCAAGCTCGACGGCGGGCTCGAGCCCGGTACGCGCGGCCATCACTCGTTCATCCGCTACGTGATCGTCGGCGCCGAGCCCGGCCGGCGCGTGCGGTTCCGCTTCCGCGACATGCCGGGCGTCGAGGGCGAGCACGGCTTCGAGGTGCTGCCCGCGGGCGACGGCGCTGCGGTGCTGCGGCACGTGCTCGACATCCAGGCCCGGGGACCGTTTGAGCTCTACTGGCGAGCGATGATCGGGCGGATGCACGACGCGCTGCTCGAAGACCTGCTCGACCGCGCCGAAGGCCGGCCGCCGCGCGGCCACGACGCGCTCGTGCGCGCTGCGCGGGCGCTCAGTCGCGGCGTCCGGTTGCGCGCTTGAGGGTCATCCCCTCGAGCACGTTCGCAACGGTCTCGCACGCGTCGACGGCGGATTCCAGCGTGTCGAAGATGTCCTTCCAGCGGATCACGATCATCGGATCGATGCCGGCCACGAACAGGTCGGCGATCGCGGCGCGCTGGATCCGGTCGCCCTCGTTCTCGAGTCGGTGGATCTCGACCAGCTGCGGGCCGACGTCGAGCCCGTTGCGTAAGCCGCGCAGGCCGGTCGCGACCTGCTCGGCGGAGGAGACCAGGACGCCGGCCATCGCCTGCGCCTGCTCCATCGGCGCCTCGACGCCGTACAGCGAGAGCTGATCGGCCGCCTCCTCGGCGAAGTCGACGATGTCGTCGAGCGCGCCGGCCAGCGCGTGCACGTCGGCCGAGTCGAGGTGGGCGCGTTTGCTTCCGCGCTCGGCCAGCCGGTGCAGGATGTCGTGGACGATCCGATCGCCCTCCTGCTCGCACAGCAGGATGTCCCGGTGCAGCCCGGCCTGCTCCGGGAAATCGGACAGCAGGTCGCGCAGGAGCAGCGCCGAGCGCTGGACGTTGCGTCCCGACTCCTCGAAGAGCGACAGCAACTCTGGGTCGGGCCGGGCCCTGCGCAACGGCACGCCCTGACGGTAAGCCGCGCGCCAGAAGCGGAACCGGGCCGTTCACAGCTTGATAACGACGCGTTCACGGTCGGGTAACCGGGATGCGTCGCGGACGCCTGAAGGTGTGGCTCGATGCACACGAGTGAGCAGGTCGAGGTCCTGATGTCGGGCGAGCTGGAGATCCGGCCGTCGGACCACGTCGTGCGTGCGCGCGGGCGCACGCTGTCGCTATCGGTGCGCGAGCTGGACCTCCTGGCCGCACTGGCGCGCCGCGAGGGTCGGATCGTGCCGCGCGCCGAGCTGTACGAGACGGTGTGGGGGGCACCGTTGCGCGATCAGGACCGGTCCGTGGACGTGTACGTCCACAAGCTCCGGACCAAGCTCGCGATCGCGCTCCCGGAGTGGGGGTTCATCCACACCCACTTCGGGTTCGGCTACCGCTTCGAGCGAGAGCCTTCACAGGTTTTTCACAGGTCGAGAACACGTCGGTAACAGGACGCCGCCGATGGCCTGCGAGGGTCGGCGATGGTCACGAATAAGAGAAGGAAGGGTCCATGGGAACCACACGGTTCATGGGGGCGTTCGCGGTCGTGGCCGCGACGCTGTCGATCGGCGTCGCCGCGTGCGGTGGCGGCGGTGAGGGGGAGTCCGAGAGCGGCGCGCCCGCGGGCGCGAGCGAGGAGCTGAGCGGCACGATCCGGATCGACGGCTCCTCGACGGTCTTCCCGTTTGCGGAGGCCGCGGGCGAGCTCTTCAACGAAGAGCAGCCCAACGTCCAGGTCACGGTCGGCGCCTCCGGCACCGGCGGCGGCTTCGAGAAGTTCTGCGCCGGCGAGACCGACGTCTCGACCGCGTCGCGTCCGATCAAGGACGACGAAGAGGCCCCGGTCTGCAACAAGGCCGGCATCAAGTACGAAGAGGTTCAGGTCGCCAACGACGGCATCGCC
The DNA here is from genome assembly GCA_963768375.1 of uncultured Solirubrobacteraceae bacterium. Lineage (GTDB taxonomy): Bacteria > Actinomycetota > Thermoleophilia > Solirubrobacterales > Solirubrobacteraceae > Solirubrobacter. The sequence goes on along the minus strand of CAVYHO010000008.1, from coordinate 765,521 downwards.
GTCGTCACGAACAAGGAACTCGCCGTCGACTGCCTCACGGTCGATCAGCTGAACGCGATCTGGGAGCCGAAGTCGAAGGTGACGCGACTACAAGCTCTTCGGGCCCGGCACGGACTCCGGCACGTTCGACTTCTTCACCGGCGTCATCAACGGTGAGGAGGGCGCCTCGCGCGAGGATTACGAGGCGTCCGAGGACGACAACCAGCTCGTGACCGGTGTCGCCGGCACGCCGGGTGGCCTCGGCTACTTCGGCTTCTCCTACTACGAGGCCAACCAGGACAAGTTGAACCTGGTCGGTGTCGGCGAGGACGCGGCGAGCTGCAAGAAGCCCGATCCGGCCTCGATCCAGGATGGCTCCTACAAGCCGCTCTCGCGCCCGCTCTTCATGTACCCGTCCGACAAGGCCCTGCAGCGGCCCGAGGTCAAGGCGTTCATGGAGTTCGTGGTCAACAACCAGGCGGCCATCGCCAAGGCGTCCAACATCGTCTCGATGACGGACGCGCAGGCGTCGGAGTCCAAGCAGGAGGTCGACCGGCTCGCCGGCGTGCAATGAGCACCTCGCTCGTCTTCCGGCCCTCGGCGCGTTCGCGCGCCGAGGGCTTGATCAAGGTGGCGTTGATCAGCGCGGCACTGCTGTCAGTCGCGACCACGGTCGCGATCGTCGCCACGCTGATGTTCGAGACGATCGAGTTCTTCCGCGAGGTCCCGCCCGCGGACTTCCTGCTCGGCACCAAGTGGTCGCCGACGTTCGCCGGCGAGCAGGCCTCGTTCGGCGTGCTGCCGCTGCTGTGGGGCACGATCTATCTGTCCTTGATCGCGTTGGCGGTCGCGGTGCCACTCGGTCTGCTGTGCGCGATCTACCTGTCCGAGTACGCCAAGCCGCGCGTGCGCCGGACGATCAAGCCGGTGCTCGAGCTGCTGGCCGGCGTCCCGACGATCGTCTTCGGCTACTTCGCGCTGACGTTCTTCACCCCGTCGATCCTGCAGGGGATCGGCGTCGAGGTCGGCGTCTACAACGCGCTGGCCGCCGGTCTGGTGATGGGCCTGCTCGTGCTGCCGACGATCGCCTCGGTCGCCGAGGACGCGATGTCCGCGGTGCCCCAGTCGCTCCGTGAGGGCGCGTTCGGGCTCGGCGCGAACAAGCTCCAAGTGTCGCTGCGGATCGTGTTCCCGGCGGCGCTCTCGGGCATTGTCGCGGCGCTCATGCTCGGCGCCTCGCGCGCGATCGGCGAGACCGTGCTGATCCTCGTCGCGGCCGGGCAGTCGCCGAACCTCGGCGTCGACCCGCGCGACAGCTATCAGTCGATGGCGTCGTTCATCGCCTCGATAGCGCGCGGTGACATCCCGACCGGATCGATCGAGTACAAGACGATCTTCGCGGTCGGCTTCACGCTGTTCCTGATGACCCTGATCCTGAACCTGATCTCGATCAGGCTCGTCCGCAAGTACCGGCAGGTGTACGAATGACCGCCGCCCAGATCGCGGCCAGCGTCATCCCCGATCGCACGGGGCGTGACAAGGCCAGCACCAGCATCTTCGCCTCGTTCATGTACGCGGCGCTCGCGCTCGCGTTCATCGGTCTCGGCGCGATCATCTGGGACTTCACGAGCGACGGGGTCAACGTCGTGTCGTGGCAGTTCATCTCCAGCTTCCCGTCGCGCGTGAGTCCCGACCGCGCCGGCATCGAGTCGGCGATCTTCGGGACGATCTGGCTGATGGCGATCTGCGCGTTCATCGTCGTCCCCGTCGGGACCATGACCGCGGTCTACCTCGAGGAGTACGCGGACGCCAACCGCTGGTGGAACCGGATGATCGAGATCAACATCCAGAATCTGGCCGCGGTCCCGTCGGTTGTGTACGGCATCCTCGGCCTGGCCTTCATCGTGCGCGGACCGATCGGCATCGGACCGATCGTGCTGGCGGGCGGCATCACGCTCGCTCTGCTCGTGCTCCCGGTCGTGATCATCGTCGCGCGCGAGGCGATCCGCGCTGTGCCGCCGTCGATCCGCGAGGGGTCGCTGGCGCTCGGCGCGACGCAGTGGCAGACGATCTGGAAGCAGGTCCTGCCCGGATCGATCGCCGGCATCGCCACCGGCGTCATCCTCGCCTTGTCGCGCGCGATCGGCGAGACCGCGCCGCTGCTCGTGATCGGCGCGGCGGTTTCGTCACGCTTCAACCCGGAGTGGGGCGTCGCCGGGTTCGGCGACAGCTTCACCGCGTTGCCGATTCAGATCTTCGCGTGGACACAGGACCCCAATCCCGAGTTCATCTCACGCGCGGCCGGAGCGATTCTCGTGCTGATGGTGATCCTCCTCCTCATGAACTCCGTGGCCATCTGGCTGCGAAACCGATACGAGCAGAAGTGGTGAGCGACGACATGCCCGAAAAGGTCGAGAATCTCCGCGAGACGGAGCAGCACGAGCACGTCCACGCCGCCGCGGCGAGCGCGCTGCCACGTGAGCACGCGCCGGCGCCGGTCGATGTCGAGCCGATCTTCGACGTCCGCAATGTCAACGTGTTCTACGGCACCCACAAGGCTGTCGCGGACGTGAACTTCAGACTCCCGCACCGCCAGATCACGGCGCTGATCGGCCCGTCGGGCTGCGGGAAGTCGACGTTCATCCGCTGCCTGAACCGGATGAACGATCTGATCCCGTCCGCCCGCGTGGAGGGATCGATCGTCTACCACGACCAAGATCTGTACGCGCCCAACATCGACCCGGTGCAGGTGCGCAAGCGGATCGGGATGGTGTTCCAGAAGCCGAACCCGTTCCCCAAGTCGATCTACGACAACATCGCGTTCGGCCCGCGCCTGCTGGGCCTGAAAGGCGACATGGACGAGATCGTCGAGCGGGCGCTGCGCCGCGGTGCCGTGTGGGACGAGGTCAAGGACCGGCTGAAGACGAACGCGTTCGGCATGTCCGGCGGCCAGCAGCAGCGGCTCTGCATCGCCCGCGCGCTGGCCACCGAGCCCGACGTGCTGCTGATGGACGAGCCCTGCTCCGCTCTGGACCCGATCTCGACGGGCCGGATCGAGGACCTGATGATGGAGCTCAAGGAGAGCTACTCGATCGTGATCGTCACGCACAATATGCAGCAGGCCGCGCGCGTGTCGGACATGACGGCGTTCTTCACGGTCCAGTTGGGCGACAATGAGCAGCGCACGGGCCACGTCGTCGAGTACGCGGCCACCGACAAGATCTTCACGAACCCCGACGATCCGCGGACCGAGGAGTACGTGACCGGGAAGGTGGGCTGATGGGTACTGGCCGGCAGCACTTCCAAGAGGAGCTGCGCGCACTCGAGGTCCAAGCCCTGGGCGGCTTGGATCTCGTCATCACCACATTGGACCGGACGCTGGAGGCGCTCGAGCACCAGGACATCGAGCTGGCGTCGATCGTCATCCATGACGACGACCGGATCGACGGGCGCTATCTGGAGGTCCAGCAGGGGATTCTGTCGTTGCTGGCGCTCCAGGCGCCGGTGGCGTCCGACCTTCGCGTGGTGGCCGCGCTGCTCCACGTCATCAAGCACGTCGAGCGGATGGGCGACCAGTGCGTGAACATCGCCAAGATGCTGCCCGTCGTCGGGTACGAGCCGCCGAAGGACGAGGCGATGCTCGAGTACCTGTTCAAGATGGGCCGGCTCGCGCGCTCGGAGGTCGAGCAGTGCAAGCAGGCGTTCCTGCTGCGCGACGTCGCGGTCGCCGAGGACCTGGTGCGCCAGGACGAGGAGATCAACCGCCTGAACCGATGCGTGTTCTCGCGCGCGGTCGAGATCGGCACCGACGCGGACCGCCGAGAATGGGCGATGTCGATGATGCTGGTGGCGCGGGCGATCGAGCGGATCGGCGACAATGCCGTGGATATCGGCGAGCAGGTCGCGTTCGTCGTCACGGGGCAGTTCCGCGAGTTCTCCGATGCCTCGCACGTGGCCTGACTTTTATCGGCCCCGCGTAGACGGAAGATCCGGTTTTCGGGATGTGAAGAAGTCGTTACCGGATAGGTTTCGAGACTCGATCACAACCTGACCGGTGAGTACGCTGCGAAGCGAGATGACGGTCATGGGTCAGGCCCAGACGGGCCAGGAGCGGCGCACCGGCGCCGCAACGGGGGGTCAGGCGACGGTGCGCCTGGCGGTGATTGATTCCGACACCGGCTTCCTGCAGGTGCTGGGGAAGCGACTTGAGGGCATGGGCTGGCAGTCGCGTGTGCTGGCCTCGCCCGTCCCGCTGGATGCGCTGGTGGCGATGCGGCTCAACGCCGTGGTCGTCGATCTGGCGGTCCTGGGGCCGCAGGGCTGGACGTATCTGGACAAGCTGTGCGCCCGGCTGCCCGGGCTCGGCGTGATCGTGTGCACCGGGCAGTCCTCGGTCGCCCAGCGTGTGCGCGGGCTGCGGCTCGGCGCTGACGACTGGGTCACCAAGCCGTGCCATCCCGAGGAGCTGATCGCGCGCATCGAGGCGGTCGTGCGGCGGCGCAAGCGGGCCGACGTGCGGGTCGAGAAGGGCCCGGTCGTGATCGGCGAGGTCGAGATCCGCGCCGACCAGTTCCAGGCCTTCGTCAGCGGAGCCTCGGTCGAGCTGACGCGGCGCGAGTTCGAGCTCATCCAGTTGCTGGCCGAGGCCGAGGGACAGGTCCTGCAGCGCGAGGAGATCTACCAGCGCGTGTGGGGCTACGCCATGGTCCACGGAGACCGCTCGGTCGACGTGTTCGTGCGCAAGCTCCGTTCCAAGCTCGAGCGGGTCTCGCCGAGCTGGCGCTACATCCACACGCACTTCGGGATCGGCTACCGGTTCTCGGCGGAGCCGGTAGAGGCGCCGGTCGGGGAGCCGCTCGTGGTCCCGGAGCCCGAGCCGGCGGTCGAGGAGTTCGTCCCCGCCCACTAACCTTGGGTCCTCGTGTTCGGGGATCGCTATAGGAACGTGCGCAACGTCACGATCGTGATCCTGATCGCGGTCGTCGTCTGGAAGGTCCCGGGCGGCGGCACCGCGGCGGCCACGATCTCGAACATCATGACTGTCGCGTTCGTGGCGGCGTCGTTCTTCTTCGGCTTCCGGCTCTACAAGGAGCACCGCGAGACGATCTTCAGTCTCGAGGAGCGCCAGCGTGGGCTCATGTACGGCGCCCTGGCTCTGCTCGTCTTCGCGTTGGTGGCAACACGCCGGATGTGGGACGACGCAGGCGCATTGGGTGCGTTCCTGTGGCTCGCGATGCTCGGCGCCGCGGGCTGGGCCTTGTACAGCGTCTGGCGCGCGTACAAGACGTATTGAAGTCGGCACAGATTCGTAACAAAGCCGCGTAGATCCGTTCAGTCGCACACGGGAAGCTGCGGCCATGCCCCCAGCTCCCCGCCGGAACGAGTCAGGCCAGGCGACCGTCGAACTCGTCGCGTTGCTCCCGGCCGTGCTCGTGATCCTCGCGGTCGCGCTCCAGGCCCTGCTGGCCGGCCAGGCGGTCTGGGAGGCCCGCGTCGCCGCCCGGGCGGCCGCGCGGGCCCACGCGTTCGGGGCTGACGCGGCGGCCGCGGCCCGCTCGCATCTGCGCCCCCGGCTCGAGCGCGGACTACAGGTGCGGACCTCGAGCGACGGAGACGTCCGCGTCTCCGTCCGCATCCCGACCGTCGTCCCGTCGGTGCGCCTCGGCCGCGTCTCCGCCATCTCGCACTTCCGGCCGCAGGGTGGCGCGTGATCCGCGTCCGCGACACCCGCGGCCAGGCGTCGGTCGAAGTCGTGGCGTTTCTGCCGCTGGTCGTGCTGATCGCGCTGGCGGCGTTTACGGCGATCTCCGCGCACGCCGCTCACGAGCAGGCGGGCGAGGCCGCCGAGGCGGCGGCGCTCGCACTGATCCAGGGCGGCGCCGGTCCGCACGCTGCGGCGAAGGACGCGTTGCCTCAGGGTGCGCGCGCCCGCGCGACGATCACCGTCCGCGGCCGCCAGGTCCGCGTCCGCGTGCGCCCCCGGCTTCCGCTTGGAGTCCCGGGCCTCGCCGACCGGCTCGCCGGCGACGTCCGCGCCGATGCGGGGCCGTCGTGAGCGCGCTTCGGTGGTTCATCACGCCCGCGGACGTCGATCCGCGCGCCACCGGCCGAGATCTCGTGGCCGATGCGGTCGTCACGTCCGCGGCCGTGCTCGGTCGGGCGGGCGAGGTCGAGCCGGTCGCGGCGGCGCTCGCGCTGGCGCTGCGGCGGGAGAGCCGCGCGAAGGCGGCGACGGTCGCGGTCGTCGGGCCCGGCCCGACCGACGCGGCCGGCGGTGGCCGCGCGGCAGCCCGCCGCGTCGGCGGTCGGCTCGAGGCGCACGGCTTCGAGGTCCACGCGCGCGGGCGCCTCGCGTGGGTGCGGCTCGATCCCGACGAGTCCCACCTCGCCACCGCCGCGCGTCGCGTGACGCTGATCGCGGCGCCGGCCGTGCTCGCGATCACGGCACCGCGAAGTGTCGCGCTCGACGAAGCGCTCGCGGAGCAGGACCTGCTCGTGATCGTGACGGCGGACCCCGAGGGCCCGCTCGCGCGGCTGGTCTCGAGCGGCCTTCCGCCGGTGCCGCTCGTGCCCGTGCGGCCGTTCGCCCGTGGTCCACGTCGCGCGCTCGCGCGCGCCGGTGTCCGCGCTCCGCGGGTCGCCCGGCACCTGCTGCCGCCGGAGGCCACGCGATGACCCGGCTCCGCCTGGGCTCCGCACGCGGCCAGGCGTCGGTTCTGCTCGTCGGCGGGCTTGCGGGCGTCCTGATCGCGACGGTGATCGCGGGCGCGGTGGCGAGGGCCGTCGGGCGCGAGGCGGCGGCGCAGCGCGCCGCCGATCTGGCCGCGGTCGCCGCGGCGCGCGTGATGCACGCCAACTACGGTCGCCTGTTCGAGCCGGCCATGATCGACGATGCGCCGAACCCGCGCCATCTCGACAAGGACGAGTACGTCGCGCTCGGCCGTGGCGTCGCGCTGCAGGTCGCCCGGGCGAACGGCGCCCGCGGTGTCGACGTCACCTTCCCCGACGAGGCGACGATCGCCCCCGTCCGCGTACGGGTCGCGGTGCGCGACACCGTCCGCGTCGGCGAAGAGCGCGCGACGATCACGACGCGCGCGGAGGCGGAGCTCGGGCCGGCGGCGATGGTCGACTTCGCCACCGGCGGCGGCTATGACGGCCCGCTCGCGTATCGCCAAGGCAAGCCGATGCGCCCGGACGTCGCGCTCTCGTTCGACCGCATGGAGGCGGCGGCGCGCGCCGACGGCGTCGTGCTCTCGGTCACCAGCGGCTATCGCTCGGACGCCGAGCAGGCGGTCCTGTGGAACCGCAACCCGAACCCGCGCATGGTCGCGCGCCCCGGCACGTCGCTGCACCGCAACGGCACCGAGCTCGATCTCGGCCCGAACTCTGCGCATGCCTGGCTCGCCGCCAACGCCGGCCGATTCCACTTCCTTCAGCGCTACTCGTGGGAGCCCTGGCACTTCGGATACACGTTGAATCCGAGATCGGCGCCCATCTCGCCCGCGAGCGACGGCGCGGCGGGCGTCTCACACGGCGCCGTCCCGGGCTTCGTCCCCCCGCGCTACGCCCCGATGCTGCGAGAAGCGGCGCAGCGCTGGAACGTGTCCGCGACGTTGCTGGCCGCGCAGATCTACGCCGAGTCGGGCTTCAACCCGTTCGCCCGCTCGCCGGCAGGAGCCCAGGGCATCGCACAGTTCATGCCGGCCACCGCGCGCGCGTTCGGGCTCACCAACCCGTTCGACGCCGAGCAGGCGATCCACGCGCAGGCCCACTTCATGCGCGACCTGCTGCGACAGTTCAGCTCCGTTCCGCTCGCGCTCGCCGCCTACAACGCCGGGCCCGGTCGCGTGGCGGCGTGCGGCTGCGTACCGCCGTTCCCGGAGACGCGAGGCTATGTGGCCCGGATTCTCGGCCTGATGTCCGGCGCCGGCCAGCCCGTCGCGCCCGGAGACGGCAACGCGCTCGAGGTGCGGTTGGTGAGGTGACGTGGCTACGATCCCGACCATGGCCTTCGTGCTCGGCGACCGACCCGTCCGACCGCTCACCGCGGACGAGGTCCTCGGATCCGCGTAGAGGGCGCGTTCGTCGTCCCCGACCGCACCTCGCTGCCCGAGCCGGACATCGCCATCGTCGAGCCCGGTGACTACCTCAGAGCCCATCCGTCCGGCGCGCTGTCGTGATCGAGGTCGCGGTCAGCTCCCTCCGGACGGACACCACGATCAAGCCGGCGCTGTACGCCGCCGCAGGTGTTCCGGACTTGTGGGTGGTTGATGTCGCAGCCCGGCGTCTGATCGTGCTCCGCGAGCCGGGCCCCGACGGCTACGCGCAGGAGACGATCCTCGGCGCGGGCGACCGTGTCGAACCGCTTCGGCTGGATCTCGCCCCGCTTGACATCGCAGACCTGTTTGACGGGCTCTAGCTCGTCTGCGCCGTCCAGCGCGCCCCATCCCAATAGCGCTGGTTGTGGACGCCGCTCGGATCGGGATACCACCCGGCCGGCGGGAGAGCCGCCGGAGCGGTCTGCGCGGGAGCGTACGTGGGCTGCCACGACGGGGTGGACGGCGCCGATGCCGGAGCGTCGCGCGGCGCGGCGAGGAAGCTCAGCACGAACGCGCACACGACGGCCAACGTGCTGAATGCCCCGGCGACGTACGACGCCGGCTCGATCTCTCCCCAGAACTCGATCGTGACGAAGAGCCCGAAGAACGTGAACGGCACAGCCGTCAGCCAGATCGACACGCGCTCGAGCTTCTCGCGCGCGACCCCGATCGCCGCCAGCACCGGGATGACCATCGACGCCAGGCACACGAGCACCATGAGGATGTCGAGGCTCCGGTACGTGGCGAAGAACGAGTCGCCGGTCGACGAGAAGTCGGCGAACAGGCACATCAGCACGACGAACGCGCACACCGCGATCGTGATGAGGAGAGCGATCCGCACCCGGACGCGCACTGTAACGAGCATGAGCGGGCGCTGAGACATGTCCACGCCCGGGCGTTTCGGATTTCGGCCTTCAACCCCTAGCGTGGGTCTCCGCCGGACGCTGTGGCGCCCTCCGCCGGCGACGCCCTGCGGACGGGGGACGTACAGCACGACGCTGACGTTCACGCTCTCCATCACGAACCCGTAGGGGGCACCGTCCGCTCCGACCACCCGCCGGCCATTGCCGGCGGGTGGTCGGTCAGGCATCGACGCTCAACGAACCCTTTAGGGGGGAGTGAACTCCATCTGTCCTACTACGCTGAACAACGACCTTGCAGCACTCGTTTTTTACATCGACGCGCCGCTGGCTGCTCCTCGGCGTTCTCCTCGCTACGGGCGTGATCCTGACGTCCGTGGCCGACCGGCGCGACCGGCGCGCGGAGACGCCCTCGAACGGGGATTTCGGCACGTGCGCGCGGCTCGAGGGAGACGCGGCACGCGCGTGTTACAGCCGCGAGGTCGGCCGGGAGCTCCAGGCCGTCGGGGGCAGGCCGCAGCTCACGTTCGCGGCGCCCGCGGACGCGACGACTCAGGTCACCTTGACGTCCGTCGAGGGTCCGCAGCCGCTCCTGTGTGACCTCCACGCTCGCGTGGGGGTCATGAACGCGCAGGTCCCGGGGTGGCTCGGCTGGACCGAGTCACTCGTCGAGACCGCGCCGCGCTCATGAGCCGGCGGACGCTGCTCGTGGCAGGGCTCGCGGCGGCCGTGCTGGTCGTCGGGATCGTCGTCGGCGTGCTCGCGGCCGGGGCCGGGGGCGGGGCTGACGAGGTCGGCAGCGAGCCGGTCGCGAGCGAGACCACGCCCGGTGCCCCGGAGACCGCGAGCGGCGACCTGAACTCGTGCGCCGGCATGGTCAAGGACGAGGGGCGCGCGTGCTATTCCCGGGAGCTGGCCGCGATCGTCAACGGCGCGGGCGACCCGCTGGCGGCCGTCGAGGGCATCACCGCCGCCGCGTACGCCGACCAGTCTGGGTTCCTGCTCGCGAACTGCCACGGGATCATGCACACGGTCGCGCGCGAGTACGCGGTGCGCACGAAGCTCACGCTGACCAACCTGATGGACAGCCTGCCGCGCACCAACGACCCCGGCTGCTCGGCCGGGTACGCGCACGGCCTCGTGACCGCCGTCGCGCCGGAGATCGAGAAGGCGGGGCCGAAGGTGGCCAACCAGCTGTGCGTGAAGTCGGACACGCGCTATCAGCGCTACAGCTGCACGCACGGCTTCGGTCACGCGTTCATGCGGCTCAACAACGAGAAGCTCGCGCCGGCGCTGCAGATGTGCCGCGAGCTCGGCACCGCCGCCGCGGCCGACTGCTCCCAGGGCATCTACCACGACTACTGGTTCGCGGTGAACGGCATCGACGACACCGCGAAGCCGGAGAACCCCGTGACCGACCCGCGCGAGCTGTGCGGCGCCCAGCCGAAGGAGTTCGTGCGGCCGTGCTGGTATCGCGCGTTCGTGGAGACCGCGGCCGGCACGCGGACCGAGTCCGGCGCCCAGATCGACGAGATGTGCGCCGGTCTCAAGGGCCTCCAGCGCAACGCGTGCGTGACGGGCGCGATCGTCATCGGCCCGCCCGACCCGAGCAACCAGCTCGCGATCTGCGCCTCGCTGACCGACGACGAGGACGTCGAGGCGTGCATCCGCGGGACCAAGGTTCAGAACCTGCTCAACTTCGATCCGCAGCTTCAGGTCGACCTGCTCAATGACTGCAAGCTGTTCGACGGCGCGATGTCGCTCACGTGCTACCGGTGGCTGGGCAAGGTGCTCGGCGTGGTCAGCAACGGCGAGATCCGCGAGAGCGGCTGCGCCAAGCTTCCGCGGGCCGCGCGGCGCGCCTGCGAGGCGGGCGTCGACAGCATGGACGGCCCGCTCGTGACGTTCTCGTAGGGCGGCAATCTGGCCGAATGCGGCGCGCGGCCAACGTGAGAGCGCGCCAAGATCGAGCCAAGCGGGTGCCAAGGCCGGGCGGCGAGCGTCGCGCCAATGGCGCTCCGCCCGGCGCTCTCAACCCCAGATCTCCGCCGCCTGCAGCTCGCGTGGGCTGCCGCCTCCGTCGGCGGCTGGACCTTCATGGTCGCGCTGGCCGTGCACGCGTACGCCGTGGGCGGCGCGGCCGCGGTCGGCCTGGCGGCGCTCGCGCGAATGGCGCCTGCCGGGCTCGCCGCACCGCTGATGGGGCTCGCCGCCGATCGCTTCCCGCGCCGCGACGTCCTGCTCGCCGCGGCGATCGCCCGCGTGGCACTACTCGCCGCCGCCGCGGCCGGGGTGGCGGCGGGCGCGCCGTTCGCGCTCACGTTGACCCTGGCCGCGCTGTTCACTGTCGCCTCGGCCGCCCACAAGCCGGCGCAGGCCGCGCTGCTCCCGCACCTCACCCGCGATCCCGCGCCGGCCAACGCACTCGCGAGCAGCATCGACAACGCCGCGTTCATCGTCGGCGCCGTCGCCGCCGGGGTACTCGTCGCCACGGTCGGCGCCGCGACGGCGTTCGCAGCCGCCGGGGCGACGTTCGCGCTCGCCGCGATCTTCGTCGCGCGCATCGCTCGCGACAACATAAAGGGGCCTGGCCCCTTTAGGTTCGGGGCGCTGGAGGGGATGCGCGTCGTGGCGCAGGATCGGCGGCTGCGGTTGCTCGTCGGGGTGCTGTCCGCGAGCACGCTGATCGAGGGCATGGTCGACGTGCTGGTGGTCGTCACGGCGCTCGAGCTGCTCGACCTCGGCGGCGCCGGCGTCGGCTGGCTGAACGCGGCCTGGGGGGTCGGCGGGCTGGCGGGCGGCGCGGTCGCGCTCTTGCTGGTCGGCGGCGGCTACCTGCACCTGGCGCTACCCGCGGGCGGCCTGCTGATCGGGCTGCCGTTGATCGCGCTCGGCGTCCTACCGCTCCCCGTGGCGGCGCTGGTCCTGCTGCTCGTGCTCGGGATCGGCTACTCGCTCGTGGAGGTCGCCGGGACCACGTTGCTGCAGCGGCTCGCCCACGACCGCGTCCGCGCGCGGGCATTCGCCGTCGTCGAGAGCTCATACTGGCTGACGACCGGGGCGGGCGCCATGCTGGCGCCGCTCGTCGTCGCCGTCGCCGGACCGCGCGGCGCGCTCGTGGTCGTCGGCGCGGCGCTGCCGCTGATCGTCCTCGCTCGCTGGACCGCGCTCACTCACCTCGCCCGGAAGACCCGGCGCGCCACTCCGGCGGTACGCGCACAGCACGTGCGGGTATGAGCCCTGCATGAGCCGGACCACCAAGTGGGTGATCGCGCTCTGCTGGGTGACGATCATCTTCGACGGCTACGACCTGATCGTCTACGGCGCCGTCGTCCCGAGCCTGCTGGAGTACGAACCGTGGAGCCTGTCGCCCGAGCAGGCGGGCCACATCGGCAGCTACGCGCTGTTCGGAATGCTGATCGGCGCGCTGATCGCGGGCACGATCACCGACCTCGTCGGCCGCCGCAAGATCATTCTGTTCTGCATCGCGTGGTTCTCGCTCGCGATGGGCCTGTGCGCGATCGCGCCGACCCCGGAGCTGTTCGGGCTGTTCCGCTTCGTCGCCGGCCTCGGCCTCGGCGGTGTCGTGCCGACCGCGAGCGCGATCACGATCGAGTACGCGCCGCCGGAGCGGCGCAAGTTCCTCTACGCGCTGATGTTCAGCGGCTACTCGGTCGGCGGCATCCTCGCCGCGGCGCTGGCGATCCCGGTCGTCCCCGAGCTCGGCTTCCGAGCGATGTTCTTCATCGGCATGGCACCGCTCGTGCTCGTGCTGCCGCTGGCCTGGAAGTTCCTCCCGGAGTCGGTCTCGTTCCTGGTCGCGCGTGGCCGGCATGACGAGGCGGAGGCGCTCGCGCGCCGCTACGACATCGAGCTGCCGCAAGAGGACACGACCGCCCGGAGCGGCGCGCTCGGCCCCGTCGCGTCGCTCTTCCGCCGCGACTACGTCGGCGCCACCGTCACGTTCTGGGCGATCTGCTTCCTGATGCTGCTGCTCGTCTACGGCCTCAACACGTGGCTCGCCGAGCTGATGAAGGACGCCGGTTACCCGCTCGGCTCCTCACTCGCGTTCCTCGGCACGCTGAACCTGGGCGCGATCGTCGGCGCCATCAGCGCGGGCCGCGCGGCCGACCGCTTCGGCGCCAAGCGCGTGACGAGCGTCGGCTTCCTGGTCGGCGCCGTCGCGATTGCGCTGCTGGCGACCAAGCCGCCGCAGGCCGTCGTGTTCGCGCTGCTGTTCATCGGCGGCTACGGCACGATCGGCACGGCGATGATCGTCAACGCGTACGTCACCGAGCACTATCCGGCGGCCAACCGCGCGACCGCGATCGGATGGTCGCTCGGCGTCGGCCGCGCCGGCGCGATCCTCGGCCCGACGCTGGGCGGGATCCTGATCGGCGCCGGGATCGCGCTCGAGTGGAACTTCTACGTCTTCGCGCTCGTCGCCGTCGCCGCGTCGATCCTGTGCGCGCTCGTCCCCCGCCCACCCGGGGAGGCGACGCCGACCGGCCGCTTCACGCGCGAGGCGTCCAGCCTTCGGGACGCTCGTCCCACGGCACCGCCGGCTCCACGGCGCTGAGCGCCTGACCGAACTCCGGGCACGCCTCGTTGCGGCACTCCCACTCGTGCTCGGGCCCGCCGAGCGCCTCGCTGGCCGGTTGGCCGCACGACGGACACACAGGAGCCGCGACCATCCGTCAAGCCTGACAGACGCGACGGTACGGCCGGTTCGGGAGCAGTTCCTGCCACTCCGTTCGGGTCAGATCGCGGCCGGCGATCCGGCACGCAGCGCGCTGCAGGGTTCGCGCATCGGTCGGCCACTCGACCACTGTGGTCGGTTCGAAGAGCAGCAGCCGACCGCTGGGAGCGAAGGCCACACCGGGAATCCAGCCCACCGTGCGTGGGAAGCCGTCGCCAACGCGCTTGCGCGAGCGGACGTCCCAGAGCGTGACGGACGTTCCACTCGGCGACGCGGCGATCATCCGTCCGTCCGGCGAGAAAGCGAGTTGCTCGATGTTCGAGCCGGCGACCTTGATGGTTGCCCGCTCGCGGCCGCTGCCCGCGTCCAGCAGCCTGACGTTTCCATCACCCGCACCCACGGCGACGGTCCGCCCGACGGGCGACATCGCGATCACCTCGATCTGCTGCGCGACCGAGCGCTGGAATCGCCGCGCGCCCGTTCGCGCGTCCCACCCGGTCACGGTCGATCCGCCGTCGCAGCACCCGGAGGCGACGAGCGCGCGGCCGTCTCCGCTGAACGACACTCCGCCCGGCGCATAGCGGATCGTGCGGGTGTACAGCGTCTTTCCGGAGGCGAGGTCGCGGACCTCCACGTGTGTGTCCGGCGCACCCGGGGCCAAGCGCTGAACTGCGATCAGCGTCTCATCCGGCGAGACTGCGATCGCGACGATCCGCTCTGTGAACCGCAGCCGGCGCACGACCGCGCGCGACCGCACGTCCCAGATCCTCACGGTCCCGTCGGGTCCGGCCGTCGCGAGCCGGCCGCCGGACAGGAACGCCAGCCCGGATTCGGCCCGCGGACCGGTACGCCCGGGCAGCGTGTGCGTGATCTTCATAGTGCGCGAGTCGGCCAGCCACACCCGCCCGTCCCCGGCCGTGACGGCCGCGACCTCGCCGTGCGGGTCGATCGTGGTGCAGGTCCATCCGGCGCACTCGTAGCCGCCCGGTGGCCGGGCGGCCACGCGCCCGACGCGCCGCGCGCCGTCGGGGTCCCACGCGCTGATGCTTCCATCACCCGACGTGAAGATCGCCAGCCCGCGCCGATCGATCGCGACGTCGCTGGACGCGGCGTCCATGCGCTCCAGATTCCGGTAGCTCTCGATGATCTCTCCGGACGCGACGTCCCAGACGTGAGTGCCCTGGGACGACGGAGCCACGATCCGCGTTCCGTCGCCCGTGAACGCCATGCTGAAGACGATGTCCTCCGGCAGTTCGGTCGCCAGTTGGCGATGGCGCCCAGTGCGGAGGTCGAGCAGCGCCACGGACGCGCGCGGCCGGATTGGGGGAACGGTGTTGAGGGCGAGCGCGAGTGTGCGCCCATCGGGCGACAACTCGGGGCGTCCACCGATGGCGTAACGGCGCGTGACCCGGCCGGTCTCAGCGTTCCACACCAGCGTCTCGCCGTTCACGGCCGAGGTGATCAGGGCGCCGTGGCGGCCGAACAAGAGCTGGACCGACATCAGGCCGCGCCGGTTCGGGTAGCTCCGACGCCACACCGGGCGTCCGGTTCGGCCGTCGAGGAGCAGGAGGCGCTGCATCACCGGTTCGGCGACGAACGGGACGTTGTTCGCCAGGGCGACGGCGAGGCGGCGGCCGCCGGGGCCGAAGGCCAGCGAGAACTTCGGGAATGTGTCCGTGGTCACCTGACCCGCCCAGGAGCCGACCTGGCGCGCCCGTCGCGCCACGACATCCACGAGGTGCAACTCGGAGCGATTCTGTTCGCCCGTGCCCACCGCCAGCGTCCGACCATCCGGCGCGAAGGTCAACGCCTGCGGGGACACCGGCTGCGGGAGCTTGACGTCCGGCCCGCTCGGCTTCCACGTGCGTAGGTCGGTGAAGCGGACGACCCCCGCCACGTCCCCGCTCGCGAGCAGGCGGCCGTCGGGACTGGCCGTGAACGAGGACACGGGGACCTTCGACAGCCGCAGCGTCCGCACCGCGGCTGGGTTCTGCTGGAGAACCGTGAGCAGGTTGCTCCGGGTTTCGATGCGGTCCTCGAGCGCGAGCCCGGTGGCGGCCAGCAGCAACGATCGCTCCAGGGTCGGCTCGCCCAACGCGAGCGCGCCGACCCGCTCGGCATCGGCCGTCAGCGCTTGCGCTTCGGCCGCGGACTCCGCGTCGAGCGCGTTGTCGCGCTGGACCAGGCTCAGCACGCCGGCGGCGATCGCGACGAGAAGCAGGACGGAGGCGGCGGCCAGCAGCGAGCGCAACCGGCGCCGTTCGCGGCCGGACTCGTGAACGCTCGCCTCCACGAACGCGCGCTCAGTCGCGTTGAGCTCCGCTGGCAGCTCTCGCGCGGCGGCCAGCCTGGCGCCGCGGTAGAGGTCGGACGACTCCCGGCCGCCGGCATCCCACAGGCGTGCCGCGTGGCTGAGCTCGCGATGGATGCGCATGCCCGTGCGGTCCTCGTCGAGCCAGCCGCGCAGCCGTGGCCATTCGCGGATCAACGCCTCGTGCGCGACCTGGGCCGAGCCTTCGTCGAGCGTGATGAGGCGCGCGTCGGCAAGGCGTTGGAGCAGTTCGTTGACGCTTTCAGGCGTCGCGCTCACCGGGACGAGTTCGTCGATCGTCACGCGGCGCCGCGTGTCCTCGATCCCCTCGCCGAGCTCGGTCATCCGGAGGAACACGCCGCGTGTGAGCTCCCGTTGCGCCTCGGGCAGTGCGTCGACGACGGCGTCGGCGGTGCGCGCGATCGCCGAAGCGACGCCGCCGCTCTCGCGGTAGCCCTCCACGGTGAGCGTGCGGCCGTCGCGCCGCTCCCAGGTGGCGCGCAGCGCGTGCGACAGCAGCGGCAGGGCGCCGGGCTCGGCCGCCACGTCGCGCAGCACGAGCTCAACCAGGCCCGGCTCGAGCTTCAGACCGGCCAGCCGGGCCGGCTCGGTGACGGCGCGCTCGAGCTCCTCGGCGGTCATCGCGCCGAGCAGCACCTGGTTGGCCGCGACGGCGCGGGCGAGCTCGCTGTGCGTGCTCAACCGGCCGTAGACGTCGGCGCGCACGCCGATGACGACGGCGCCGCGCAGACCCAGCAGATCGTCGATGAACGCCTGCCGGCGATCCGCGTCCTCGCACAGCGTGAACAGCTCCTCGAACTGGTCGACGACGACGAGCCGACCGGCCTCGTCGGGCGCGTCGAGCACCGGCTCGGCACCGGGCGTGAGGAGCGACACGGGCCGGCCCGCGCCCGGGACGACCCCGGCACGCAGCACCGAAGACTTGCCGCTGCCCGAGGCGCCGACGACGGCGAGCAGCCGGCCGGGCGCCAGCCGTTCGACGATCTCCGCGACGACCGTCTCGCGACCGAAGAAGAAGCGGCGGTCATCAGCCTCGAAGGCGAGCAGTCCGCGGTACGGGCATTCGGTCCCGGCGAGCGGCGCGCGGAGACCGGGACCCGCGAGCGCGTGGATGTGTTCCTTCGGGCCGAGGTCGACCAGCGAGCAGCTCTCCGGCAGGTGTCCAGCGACGATCTCCGACGTGATCGCGGACAGGAAGATCTGGCCGCCGTCGGCCTGGGCGCGCAGTCTCGCCGCGAGGCCCATCGTCGGGCCGCGATAGTGCGTGTCGCGGCGCTCGGCCTCGCCGGTGTGGATGCCCCAGCGGACACCGATGGAGATGCCGGGTGGCCACGGCTCCGCCGTCAACACACGCGTGGCGGCCAGCGCGGCCTCGACCGCTGCCGGCGCGGAATCGAAGACCGAGACCGTCGAATCGCCTTCGCCCATCGACTCGACGAGGCTGCCGCCATTGGCCTCGACAACGTCCGCGATCAGCTCGTCGTGGCGCACGAGCGCGTCGCCCATCGCCTCCGGGTGCGCTTCCCACAGCGCGGTCGAGCCCTCGATGTCCGAGAAGCAGAACGTCAGCACGCCGGTCGGGAGCCCGGCCGTCCAACCGACCCGCAGACGCTCGACGAGCTCCCCCGGAGTCTTCGGGCGGCGCGCTGGGTCGGTCGCCATTCCGAGCCGGATCGCCGCCTCGAGCTGCTCGGCCTGGCTCGCAGGAATGCCCTCCCAGCTGGGCAGCACGCCCGCCGGCGCGGAGCCCGTCAGCATCGCGAACGCGGTTGCCGCCAGCGCGTAGATATCGCTGGCGCGCGAGGGCGCCCCTTCCGCGGCCAGTTCCGGCGCGCGATAACCCGGCGTCCCGGCCCGCCGCCGCGGCATGTTCGGCGCCGAGGACAGGCCGAAGTCGACGAGCTTGATCCGGCCGCCGCGGGTCAGGATCAGGTTGCCCGGCTTGACGTCGCCGTGGATCACGGGCGGCGACTGCGAGTGCAGGTGCGTGAGCGCCTCCGCGGCCTGCGCGAGGTACGCCAGCACGCTCGACGGCGCGAGCCCGGGGCGTCCGCGATCGCCCAGCAGCGTCGCCAGGTCGGTCCCGTCGACCCAGTCCATCGCGACGATGTAGTCGTCGCCGTCGAAGAAGTCCTCGCGCACCAGCGGCAGCGCGGCATGCGGCGGGACCGCCAGCAGCACGCGGGCCTCCGCGAGCAGATCCTCGCGCGCGATCGCGTCGACCACGGGCCGGATCTTCAGCGCCACCATCCGGCCGTGCTGGCGGTCCAGCGCCTTCACGATCCGCGCCTCGCCACCCGCTCCGAGCACGGCGAGAACCTCGTAGCGATCCTTGACCACGGTCACCATAGACTTGGCGCCGTGTCACCGCAGATCGAGGTGATCTCGGGCGCGCAGAGCTCGCGTCTCGAGCTCGCGGCGGACCGATCCACGATCGGCAAGGCCGCGGAGAATGACGTCGCGCTGACCGACGACGCGACCGCGAGCCATCTGCACGCGGTGCTCGAGCGATTTCCGGCCGGCTGGTGCGTCACTGACCTCGGCTCCTCGAACGGGACGTGGGTCAACGGCGAGCGTATCTGGGCGTCCCGGCGATTGCGAAGCGGGGACGAGATCCGGATCGGCCAGACGCGGCTGCTGTTCCGCGACCCGCTGACGCCGGTGGCCGCGGTGACCGAAGCGGAGATCGGCCCGCCGACACTGACGCCGCGCGAGCGCGACGTCCTGCTCGCACTCTGCCGCCCGCTGCTGGCGCGCGACATGTTCACCGAACCCGCCGGCACGCGGGCGATCGCCGAGGAGCTGGTGATCACCCAGGCGGCCGTGAAGCAGCACCTCGCGAACCTGTACGACAAGTTCGGGGTCGAGGCCGAGCACGCGCACCGGCGCGCGCGGCTGGCCAACGAGGCGCTCCGCCGCGGTGCCGTCTCGCTGACCGAGCTGTAGGGGTTCACCGGCTCAGCATCGCGCCGTCGACGCGCGAGCGCCATGGCCCTGAAGGCAAGGTTTTGCTTACCCACCGCCTACGGGATTGCCCTCCCCGCGCCCATGGTGGCCAGCTCCGGGTCGCCGGACGATGATTCCCATGACCAAGCACCGCTCCACCACCCTCACCATCGCCGCCTCCGTCGCCCTCGGGCTGCCCGCCTCCGCCTCGGCGAAGCCGGTCTACGACAACGGGCTCGCAGGCGCGTCGCCGCAGGAAGTCCGAACGGACAGCGCGAGCCTCACGATCCCGCTCGCCGGCGGCTCGCTGGTCCTCCTCGTGGCCGGGGCCGGCCTCGTGCGCTACCGAGTCAGGAGCGCGTCGGCGCCGGCCGCCATTGGCGGACATCCGGCAGTGGTGTGAGCTGCGGCTCGACCTGCTCGCGCAGCCGCTCGAAGTCGGGCGGCAGCGCGAGCTTCTCGCCGAGCGTCTCGGCCGGCTCGTCGGTGGCGAAGCCCGGGCCCAGGGTCGCCAGCTCGTACAGGATCCCGCCCGGCTCGCGGAAGTAGATCGACTTGAAGTAGAAGCGATCGATCACCGGCGTCGGCTGGACGCCGCCGTCGACGACGCGGGCGCGCCACGCGTCGTGCTCGTCGTACGGCGTCGCCCACGCGATGTGGTGGATCGTCCCGGCGCCGCCGAAGCCGCGGCCGGAGGCCGGCTCGAAGACGATCGAGCCGCCGCGCGATTCCCCGCGCGCCTCCCACTCACCCTCGCCGTGCGACTCGAAGTTCAACACCTCGGCGAGCAGCTTCTCGGTCTTGCGCGGATCGGCGACCGAGGCGTGGACGGCGTGGAAGCCCTGCAGCGCGTGCTCGTCCGGCACTTCGGTGGAGCGTGCGGTCAGTGGCGTGTCCGCCACGTCGACGACGCGGAACTCGTGCTCGAGCCCCTCCGGGTCGGCGAACCGGAGCCCGCCGTCGACCCGTGACGTCGATACGCCCTCGTCGCCCAGCCGATCGGCCCAATAATCGAGCGTGTCGGCGGAGCTGACGCGATGCACGACACGGTGGATCATCCCCGCGCCGGCGCGGCCGGCGCGCGCGTTCGGATACTCGAAGAACGTGATGTCCGAGCCCGCCGAGCCGCGCTCGTCGGCGTAGAAGAGGTGGTAGACGGTCGGGTCGTCCTGGTTGACCGACTTCTTCACCAATCGGAGCCCGAGCACCCGCACGTAGAAGTCGACGTTGCGTGGCGCATCGCCGGTGATCGCCGTGATGTGGTGGATGCCTTCGAGCTTCATATAGTCGCCCTTTCTACCGCCTCCACGGCACGTTGTACCCCGTCAGCGTCCACATCCAAGTGCGTGACTGCGCGGACAGCGCGTGGACCGACCGGTCCCATTAGTACGCCATCGCGCCGCAAACCGGAGCACAACCCTTCGGGATCATCGACCTCGAAGATGACGATATTCGTCTCGACCTCGGCGGGATCGAGCGTGATGCCGGGCAGCGACGCCAGCCCGTTCGCCAGCGTGCGCGCGTTCTCGTGGTCGGTGGCCAGCCGGTCGACGTGGTGGTCGAGCGCGTGCAGCGCGCCCGCGGCGACGATCCCGGCCTGGCGCAACGCGCCGCCCAGCATCTGCTTGTAGCGCCACGCCTCCTCGATCAGCTCCGCCGAGCCGGCGAGGCACGCTCCAAGTGGTGCGCCGAGACCCTTCGTGAAGTCCAGCCAGGCGGTGTCGAACCCGCGCGTGAACTCGGCCGCCGGCACGCCGGACGCCACCACGGCGTTCATCAGCCGCGCGCCGTCCATGTGGAGCCGGAGACCGTGCTCGCGGCGCGACGTCGACCACACCGCGGAGCTGCTCGAGCGGCCACACGCGACCGCCGGCCATGTTCGTCGTCTGCTCGACGGACACCAGCCGTGAGCGAGGCTAGTAACGGCTCGGATACCGCAGCGCGCCGCGCACGTCGTCGGCCGTGAACATCCCGCGCGGCGTGTCGAGCGGCTGCATCATCGCCCCCGCGAATGCGGCCGGCCCGCCGGCTTCGGCGATGATCGGGTGCGACTTGCGGTGCAGGATCACCTCGTCGCCGCCCGGCCGGATGTGCAGGCGGAACGCGATCTCGTTGCACATCGTCCCGCTGGGCAGGAAGACGGCGGCCTCCATGCCGAGCAGTTCGGCCACGCGCGAGCAGAGCTCCGTGACCTGCGGGTCCTCGAAGCGCTGCTCGTCGCCCACCTCGGCCTCCGCCATGGCCTTGCGCATGGCGGAGGTCGGGCGGGTCTGCGTGTCCGAATAGAGGTTGATCAGAGCCGCGGAAACTACTTCAGACGCCGCTTCGCGTACTTCTCGAACTGCGCGAACGCGGGCCGCGGCGAGCCGTCCGGGTTCACGAGCCCGGAATCGAAGTTGCCGCCCGGCTCACCGAACCACCGGTAGACGTACAGCCGCGTCAGCTTGGACTTGTAGCCGCTGCGCTTGGAATCGAACCGGTCCGCGAGCTGGAACATGTACTTCGTCGACGACGCGGCGCGTGACGCCGACGTCTTGAAGCCGCTCGTCAGGAACGTCGTGATGCCGCCGGTCTCGGTCAGCCAGACCTCGCCGGGAACGGTCCTCAACACGTTCGTCAGGCCCTTGGACTGACGCCGGTTGACGTCCTTGTAGTTGTGCAGGCCCCACACCCGTCCGCGGTTGTGCGAGTAGCGGATGAACGAGCGAAGGTACGACGTGACGTTGCTCTGGTCGAGCACGTCGGCGGCCAGCACCTTGCAGCCCTTGCACTCCTTGCGCAGCACGTCGTAGTACTGGGCGGCGCGCTTCGGGCTGTTCGCAGTCGGCTGGGAGACGTGGTTGGCCTCGTTCCACGGGGCGAACGTCTTCACGGAGGGGAAGGCGCGCCGGAACGTGCGGACCGCGGTTTTGTAGGCGCTCGTCGAAGGCGCGCGGCAGACGCTG
Organism: uncultured Solirubrobacteraceae bacterium; assembly: GCA_963768375.1. Lineage (GTDB taxonomy): Bacteria > Actinomycetota > Thermoleophilia > Solirubrobacterales > Solirubrobacteraceae > Solirubrobacter. Next base: position 743,661 of record CAVYHO010000008.1, on the reverse strand, counting down.
CGCTTCGAGTAGGAGCGCCCGTTCCAGCAGCCACGATGCGCGGTGAACATCACCAGCACGTCCTGGTTGAACTGCTTCGCGGTGTTCATGAACGTGGTGGTCTCGGCGACCTGGCCGGGGTCCTTGTAGTAGTCCCAGGCGACCACGTAACGCGTGCGCTTGAGCTTCAGCGCTTGCCATGCGGGCTGGGAAAAGACCCGTGCGTCCTGCTCGCTGATTCCCACGCGGTAATTGGCGTTGGCGGGAGCGGCAAGGACAAGGGCCGCGACGATCGCGGCCAGGAGAAACGTTGTTCTCTTGAACGGCATAGACCAGCAACCGATAGCAGGACCCCGAGTTGCGGACCGGACCGGTTCGTACGATTCATTGCAGGACACGATGGCTGTGCAAGACCCACCCGCCGAGCGTTTGCGCGAGCAGCGCCGCGCCCTCCCGGACCAGCCCGGCGTGTACCTGTTCCGCGACAAGCGCGGGCGCGTCATCTACGTGGGCAAGGCGAAGTCGATCCGCAAGCGGGTCGCCAGTCACTTCAGCAACCCGACGATGTACGGCACAACGGCGCTGACGGAGGAGATCGACCACATCGAGGCGCTCGTGGTCGTGACCGAGGCCGAGGCGCTGCTCACCGAGCAGAACTTCATCAAGCAATACAAGCCGCGCTTCAACATCCGGCTGCGCGACGACAAGTCGTACCCGTTCATCGCGATCAGCCTCGACGAGGACTTCCCGCGGGTCTACTTCACGCGCGAACGGCACAAGCGCGAACGCGCCTACTTCGGCCCGTACTCGTCGGCCAAGCGCGTCCGCGGGACGCTCGACCTGCTGGGCAAGATCTTCCTGTTCCGTTCCTGCGAAGGCACGGAGCCGGGGCGCCACTCGGGCTCGCCGTGTCTGGACTACTACATCAAGCGCTGCGGAGCGCCCTGCGTCGGCTACGTGTCCAAGGAGGAGTACCGCGAGGGGATCGACGGCGTGGTCGCGTTCCTCTCCGGTCGCTTCAAGCAGATCGAGCGCGATCTGGAGCGCCGCATGCACCACGCCGCCGGCGAGCGCGACTACGAGCAGGCGACGGTCGAGCGCAACCGGCTGCAGGCCGTCCGCGCCCTGCTCGAGCGTCAGCGCGTCGCGGAGGGCGGCTCCGGTACCTATGACGCGGTCGCGGTCGCGGTCGAGGCCGCCGAAGCCAACGCGCAGGTCTTCCAGGTCCGCGACGGCGTGCTCTCGGACCGCCAGTCGTTCTATCTCGAGAACCAGGCCGAGCAGGCCCCGGCGATTGTCGCCGAGGAGTTCATGCTCCAGTACTACTCGAGCACGCTCTCGATCCCGTCGCTCGTGGTTGTCCAGGGGGCGCTGACCGAGGAATCCGAGCTCGGCGTGCTCGGCGAGTTGCTGGGCGAGCGGCGCGGCGGGCCGGTCGAGATCCGCGCGGCCGAGCGTGGCGCCAAGCGCCGGATCCTCGACCTGGCCGAGCGCAACGCGCGGCTGGCGCTCGACCAAGAGAAACTGAAGACCGAGCGCCGGCGGCAGCAGCGCGTCGACTCGCTGAACGGGATTCAGCAGGCGTTGAAGCTCGACACCCTCCCGGTCCGGATCGAGTGCTTCGACATCTCGCACGTCGGCGGCACCCACACCGTCGCCTCGATGGTGGTCTTCGAGGGCGGCGCGCCGAAGAAGAGCGATTACCGGCGTTTCACAATTCGCGAGGTCGACCCCGGCGATGATTACGCGGCGATGGCGGAGGTCCTGTCGCGCCGCTATGCGCAGTGGGAAAAGCAGAACGAGCGCTCGCCGTACGACGCCGAGCGCGACGCCTCGTTCGCGGCGCTGCCGAACCTGGTCGTGATCGACGGCGGCAAGGGCCAGCTCGCCGCCGGCCTGGACCCGCTCGCGGGCTTCCGCGAGCGCGGCGTGGCCGTCGTCTCGCTGGCGAAGCGGATCGAGGAGGTCTTCACGCCGGGCGAGCCGACGCCGATCGTGCTCCCGCACGAGACCGCCGAGCTGCAACTGCTCCAGCGCGTCCGCGACGAGGCGCACCGGTTCGCGATCACCCATCACCGCAACCGCCGCGACAAGGCGATGACCGAATCGATCATGGACGACCTGCCCGGAATCGGCCCGGCGCGCAAGCGCGCGCTGCTCAAGCACTTCGGCTCGCCCGAGGCGGTGCTCGGGGCAAATCGCGAGGATCTCGAGAACGTGCCAGGCTTCCCGCAGAAGGTCGCACGCGACCTCTACGCCCACCTCAACAAGACGGGGCGCTGAACACCGTGGCGAACGCGGTCCGGGACGCCGACAGCAACGGCCGCAGACCGGGCACCAACCTCGAGGACCTGGTGGTGATCTCCGGCCTCTCCGGAGCCGGGAAGTCGTCGGCCATGAACGTGTTCGAGGACGCGGGCTACTTCTGCGTCGACAACCTGCCGGCCGAGATGATCCGCTCGCTGTCGGAGCTGTTCATGCTCCAGGGCTCCAAGGTCGAGCGCGCCGCCGTCGTGTGCGACTCGCGCGGCGGCGACTACGTGGCCTCGCTGGCCGGCGTGATCGACCAGCTCGCGGCGGCTGGCGTCGTCCACCGCGTGGTGTTCCTGACCGCCGACGAGGAGGCGCTGGTCAACCGTTACAAGGAGACCCGCAGGCGGCATCCGCTCGCGCCCCACGGCAGCGTCGTGGACGGCATCCGCGCCGAGCAGAACCTGCTGGCGCCGGTGCGCGAGCGGGCGAACCTCGTGATCGACACGTCGGGGCTGAGCGCCGCCGCGCTCCGGCGCAAGGTCGCCGACGAACTGCTCGTGAGCGCGACGCCCGGCAAGCTCGCGGTCACGTTCACGTCGTTCGGCCACAAGCATGGCCCACCCCGCGACGCCGACCTCGCGTTCGACGTCCGCTTCCTCCCGAACCCGCACTACGACGCGGAGCTCCGCTCGCTGACGGGGTTCGACCAGCGGATCGTCGAGTACGTCGGCCGCGACGGCCGGCTCGAGGAGTTCTACGCCCACGTCGTGCCGCTGCTCGAGTACCTGCTCCCGCAATACGTCACCGAGGGCAAGGCGCACCTGATGATCGCGATCGGCTGCACCGGCGGCCGCCATCGCTCGGTGGCGATCGCGGAGCACCTGTCAACGCACTTCCGCGACCGCCCGGAGTTCTTCGTCGAGGTCGCGCATCGCGACGTCGACCGGCTGCCGATCAAGCGCTGAACGCGGCGATCGCCTTGCGCCAGGCGGCGGCGAGGTCGGCGTCCGGCGGGAAGCGGCCGGCGAGCTCGAGCTGCACCATGCCGTGCACGTACGCCCAGGTTGCGCGCGCCAGGTCCTGGTCTCCGCCGACGGCGGCGATCAGCGGCGCGGCGGCACGCGCTTCGAGGCCTTCCGGGAGATCCTCGCGCGGCAGCGGGCGCTCGGTCATCAGCCGGTACAGCTGCGGGTTGGCGAGCGCGAACGCTCGGTAGGCGGTGGCGATCGAGGCCAGGTCGCCGGCGGATGCCTCGAGCGCCTCGGCGTGCTCGCGCAGGCCGTCGGCGATCAGGTACGACTCGAGCTCTCGCTTGCCCGCGAAGTGCTTATAGAGCGACGGAGGCTTGATGCCGAGGACGGCGGCGAGCCGGCCGACGGTGAGCGCCTCGACGCCCTCGCGAGCGAGCAGCTCGCGAGCGGCGCCGAGGATCTCGAGCTGGCGTTCGGTCACCGCTGGAAGCCGGCCGCGTCGCGCAGGCCGTAGCCGACGGCGCGGTCGACCGCGACGTGCGTGGCCCAGGCCATACCGGCCACGAACCAGCCCAGGCCGAGCACGCCCAACGACGCGGCAGCGATCAGTGCGAGCGGACCCCAGAAGCGGTGCACGGCGTTGTAGAGCCCGACCGCGCGCGGGTGGAGCTGGCCGCGGGCCAGTCCGGAGCCGCCGCCGAAGGCCAGCGCGAGGTCCGGCGCCACGAGTCCGACGACCGCCGGCCACCACAGGCCGTACTTGGCTGCCTCGAATGTCGTGGCGGCGAGCAGGAGCGCGGCGAGCGTCGCGTAGGCGAGCCGGCGCGGTTGAACAACGTGGGTGGCGGTCATGGCGGATCTCCTGCAATGGCTAATAGTGTTAGCCAGAGCGTAGGCTAATGCCATTAGCCTGTCAAGTCAGCGTCTCGACGTCGCCGGTCTCGGGGTCGACGCGCGAGACGAAGCCGCCGAGGCCGGTGACCAGGACGCTGCCGTCACGCGCAACCGACAGCGCTGTCGGGGAGGGAACGTCCGCGATCGGGCGGACCCTCCCGGAACGTTCGATCCGGATCAGCCGCCCGGCGCCGAATTCGGTGACGTAGAGCGCTCCATCCGGAGCGGGCGCGGCGAACGAAGGCAGATCGAGGCCGTCGGCGAGGACCCGCCGGCGGCGCGCGACGAGCAGCACGCGCCCGTTCCCGGAATCGCAGACGACGAGGCCCGCGCGGGTTTCGAGCAGGCCGTGGGCGCCGTCGAGGCCTCGGACCAGCACGCGTCCGTCGCGCATGACGCGGCGGCCATCGGTGAGCGCGCCGCCGGCGGTGATCCCCAGGATGTCGTCCTGGGCGGTGGCGATCGTTTCCGTCGCGCCGGTGTGCGGGTCGAGCGCGACCAAGTCGCGTCCGGAGGCGAGCAGCACGCGCCCGTCCGGTGCCGGCTCGAGGTCGCGCGGACCGTCCAGCTTCGCGACGGTCTCGAGCGCACCGTCGCGGAGGCGGAAGACGGCGTTCTCCGTGCGGTCCGCGATCAGGTAGGTGCCCGTCGCCTCCTCGAGGATGTCGAACGGCTCGCCGAGTGTGATCTCGGCCGTCGGCGTGGGCGTCGGCCGCGCGGGCTCCTTCTCGTCGCCGCACCCGGCGAGGAGCACAACCAGAACCAGGAGCATGCGCCGCACGGCCGCGAACGTACGTCTCGGCCGCCCGGGCGTCTTGTACCTTTGCCGCCTCCTTGAACGCATTGAGCGTGGTCAAGAAGAGCGTGCACGCCCGGCGCGCGGAGGTCGCAGCGCTGCGCGTCAGCGATGTCGCGTACCGGCCAGGGTTCACGAGCCCGCCGCACATCCACGCGCACGACTGCCTGACGGTGGTGCTGGCCGGGGAGATGGGTAAAGACGACGTCGCGCTCAGTGGCGGCGCCGTCGCCCACACATCCGCCGGTAGGACGCACGTCGACCGGTTCGGGACCGCCGGAGGTCGTGTCGTCGTCGTGGAGATGTTCGAGCGCCTCGAAGGGCTGTCCTCGCGCCGCATCGAGTCGCTCCGGCTGCCGTGGCTGGGCCGCCGCCTCGCGGCGGAGGTCGCCGCGACGGACGTGGCCGCGCCGCTGGCCCTGCATGCCGCGGCGCTCGAGTTGCTCGCCACCGTCGGCCGCGCGCCGGATGGGCCGACGCCGAGTGCGTGGCTCGACGAAGTCGCCGACCATCTCCACGACCGCCTGTTCGAGCGCGTGACGCTGGACGAGCTCGCGGACGTCGCCGGTGTGCATCGCGCACACCTCGTGCGGGCGTTCCGGGCCCGCTACGGCGTGTCGGTCGGCGTCTACGTGCGGCGCGAGCGGATCCACTGGGCGGCGCGGGCGCTGCGCGGCACCGAGGCGCCGATCGCGGAGATCGCACTCCACGCGGGCTTCGCCGACCAGAGCCACTTCACGCGCACGTTCGTCAAGCACATGGGCGTGTCGCCCGGCCTATACCGGCGGTCGGCCAGGCGATAGTGTGCGAAGCGCCCTCCGGCGACGGCACCGGGTCATCTGAACTACCGAGCACCGCCTAGCGCCGGAAGAACGCCCCGCACGGCCTGAGCCTAGGTCGCGGCCGCGTATGCGTCTTGTACATTTGCCGCCTGTTGTACGCGATGAGCGTGGTCGGGCGGCACGGCACGCGCCGGAAGTGCGCCGAGGTCGGTGGGCTGCGCGTGAGCGACATCGCGTTCCGCCCGCACACGACGTCGCCGCCGCACGTTCACGAGCATGACTGCCTTGTCGTCCTGCTCCGCGGCGCGATGGAGAAGGACGCACGCGCGCTGACCAGCGGCGCCGTCGCCTACACGCCCGCGGGGATGCTGCACGTCGACCACCTGGCGGACGCCGGCGCGCACACGATCACGATCGAGATGCTGGACCGCGTCGAGGGGTTGTCGGCGCGCCGGGCCGCCGGCCTGCGCGTGCCGTGGCTCGGCGGTCGGCTCGCGGCCGAGCTGGAGGCGACGGACGCGGCCGCGCCGCTCGCACTGCACGCCGCGGCCCTCGAGTTGCTGGCGACCGTCAGCCGCGCGCCGGAGGGCCCGCCGCCGCGCGCGTGGCTCGACGAGGTCGCCGACCACCTCCACGATCGCCTCTTCGAACGCATCACGCTGGCCGAACTCGCCGCGGTGGCCGGCGTCCACCGCACGCATCTCGTCCGTGCGTTCCGCGCGCGTTACGGCGTCTCGGTCGGCGTGTACCTCCGGCGCGAGCGCGTCCGCTGGGCCGCGCGGGAACTGCGCTCGACCGATGCGCCGATCGCCGACATCGCGCTCCGGGCCGGCTTCGCCGACCAGAGCCACTTCACGCGCACGTTCACGAAGCACATGGGCGTGTCGCCGGGCCGGTACCGGAGCGGCTGATCGGGCCATGTGACCGCGAGCGGTCGTGTGCCGGATCCCGTGCGCGCGGTCGAGTTCTCGACGCCGCGGTGCGCGCCAACAACCCGCAGATCGTCTACTCGAACCAGGGGTACAAGGGATACGGGCTGGTCGAGGTGGGCCGCGATCTCCGCGTCGAATACCGAGCCGTGCGCGACGCCCGGCAGCCGACGTCGGACGTGTTCACGCTGCGCGCCTTCCGCGTCGAGTCCGGACAACCAACCGTGATTGATGAGTCCGGTCCGCTGCCGGCGCCGCCCGTGAGCACGCCGCCCGCGCAGCTTCCGATCCTGCCGGGGCTGCCGCCCGTTCGGTAGCCTCACCCCCCGTTTCGCCATCGAAAAGGGATCGGGATCATGGCTGTACGCGTCGGCATCAACGGCTTCGGCCGCATCGGACGTAATGTCTTCCGCGCGGCGCACGAGTCGGACGCGGACGTCGAGATCGTCGCCGTCAACGACATCACGGACGCGGACACGCTTGGGCACCTGCTCAAGTACGACTCCGTGTTCGGCCCGTTCCAAGGCGAGCTGTCGGTAGGCGACGGCGCGCTCACGGTGGATGGGCGCGAGGTGAAGGTGCTCGCCGAGCGCGACCCGGCCGCGCTGCCGTGGGGCGACCTCGGCGTCGACGTCGTGATCGAGTCGACCGGCTTCTTCACCAAGCGCGACGACGCCGCCAAGCACCTCGAGGGCGGCGCGAAGAAGGTCATCATCTCCGCGCCCGCGACCGAGCCGGACGCGACGGTCGTGCTGGGCGTCAACTTCGACGACGTCTACGACCCGGACAACCACCACGTCATCTCCAACGCGTCGTGCACGACCAACTGCCTCGCGCCGGTGGCGAAGGTTCTGCACGACACCGTCGGCATCGAGAAGGGCCTGATGACGACGATCCACGCCTACACCGCCGACCAGCGCCTGCAGGACGCGCCGCACAAGGACCTCCGCCGCGCCCGCGCGGCGGCGATCAACCTCGTGCCCGCCTCGACCGGTGCCGCGAAGGCGATCGGGCTCGTGATCCCCGAGCTCAACGGCAAGCTGCACGGCTTCGCGATCCGCGCCCCCGTCCCGACCGGCTCGGTCGTCGACCTCACGATCGTCGCCGGCCGCGACACCACGGTCGAGGAGATCAACGAGGCGGTCAAGGCGGCGTCCGGCAACGGAATCCTGCGCTACACCGAGGACCCGATCGTCTCCTCGGACATCGTCAAGGACCCGCACAGCTCGATCTTCGACTCGCAGCTGACCGCGGTGCTCCAGGGCAACCTGGTCAAGGTCGTCACCTGGTACGACAACGAGTGGGGCTACTCGAACCGCTGCGTGGACCTCGCGCAGAAGGTGCTTGTGCGTGCGCACGCTTGACGATCTCGACGTCGAGTCCAAGCGCGTCCTCGTCCGGGTGGACTTCAACGTCCCCCTGGACGAGGAACGGAACATCACCGACGACGCTCGCATCCAGGCCGCGTTGCCGACCCTGCGCGAGCTGCGTGAGAAGGGCGCCGCTCAGCTGATCCTGCTCGCGCATCTGGGCCGGCCCAAGGGGCGCGACGAGAAGTTCTCGCTGCGCCCGGCTGCGGAGCGGCTGTCCGAGTTGCTGGAGGTCGACGTCGAGCTCGGAGAGCTCGACGACGTGCCTGACGCGGACGTCGTGATGATCGAGAACGTCCGCTTCTTCGAGGGCGAGACGAAGAACTCGTCCGAGCTGGCCGAGCGCTACGCGGCGCTCGCCGACGTCTACGTCAACGACGCGTTCGGCGCCGCGCATCGTGCGCACGCCTCGACCGAGGGCGTCGCGCATCTGCTGCCGTCCGCCGCGGGCCGGCTGCTCGAGCGCGAGGTGACGACTTTGAACGGCATCCTCGAGGACCCGAAGCGCCCGCTGGTCGCGGTCGTCGGCGGCGCGAAGGTGACGGACAAGATCGGCGTGCTGGAGGCGTTCCTGAAGCGCGCCGACACGGTCCTGATCGGCGGCGCGATGTGCTTCCCGTTCTTCAAGGCCCAGGGTCATGACGTCGGCTCGTCGCTGTGCGAGGAGGAGGGCGTCGAGCCCGCGCGCCAGGTGATGGACGACTCCAAGCTGGAGCTGCCCACGGACCTCGTCGCCGGCCGCGAGTTCAAGGCCGACACCGAGGTCAAGGACCTCTCGGAGGTCGACGTGCCGGACGGCTGGATGGGACTCGACGTCGGACCCGGCACCGCCGAGCGCTACACGGCCACGATCGCCGCCGCGGGGACGGTGTTCTGGAACGGCCCGATGGGCGCGTTCGAGCTCGAGCCGTTCGCGGCCGGGACGAAGGCGGTGGCCGAGGCGATGGCCGCGACCGACGCGACGACCGTCGTCGGCGGCGGAGACTCCGCCGCGGCGCTGGCGCAATTCGGGCTGGCCGACCGTGTCGACCACCTCTCAACCGGCGGCGGCGCGTCGCTGGAGCTGATCGAAGGCAAGGAGTTGCCCGGCGTGAAGGCACTGACGTGAGCCGCAGACCGTTCATCGCCGGCAACTGGAAGATGCAGAACACGATCGCCGAGGCCGAGGAGCTGATCCAGGCGCTGCTGCCTCGCGTGGGTGCCGTGGAGGACGTCGACGTCGTGGTCGCGCCGGTGTTCCTGTCGCTGCAGGCGGTCGTCGACTCCGCGCGCGGGAGCGCCGTTCAGGTCTACGCGCAGAACATGCACGAGAAGGACAGCGGCGCGTTCACCGGCGAGATCTCGGCGCCGATGCTCGAGGAGATCGACGTGCAGGGCGTGATCCTCGGCCACTCCGAGCGCCGCCAGTACTTCAACGAGACCGATCGCGCGCTGCAGCACAAGGTCCCGCGGGCGCTGGAGGCGGGCCTGATCCCGATCCTGTGCGTGGGCGAGACCGAGGAGGAGCGCGAGCGCGGCGACACCGAGCGCAAGCTCCGCCACCAGGTCCAGGAAGGGCTCGAGAAGGTGCCGATCGAACGACTGCCCGAGGTCGTCGTCGCGTACGAGCCGGTGTGGGCGATCGGCAGCGGGCTGAGCGCGACGCCCGAGCAGGCGCAGGACGCGATCGCGTTCGTGCGGGCGCTCGTGCAGGGCTTCGACAAGGACGCCGGGAACGCCGTGCGCGTGCTCTACGGCGGCTCGCTCAAGCCCGAGAACGCGGCCGAGATCCTGGCGCAACCCGACGTCGACGGGGCGCTCGTGGGCGGTGCGTCTCTGGACGCCGATTCGTTCGCGGCGATCGTGGAGGCGGCGCGCGGGTGAGCGTTCCTCACGTCGTGCTGATCGTGCTGGACGGCTGGGGGCTCGCGCCCGACGGTCCGGGCAACGCGGTCTCGCTCGCGGACACGCCAGTGTTCGACGAGCTGTGGGAGTCGCATCCGCACACGCAGCTGATCGCGATGGGAGAGAGCGTCGGGCTCCCCGAGGGCCAGATGGGCAACTCCGAGGTCGGGCACCTCAACCTCGGGGCGGGCGCGATCGTGCCGCAGGACCTGGCGCGGATCGACAAAGCAGCTGAGGACGGCTCGCTGGGCTCCAACGAGACGCTGCAGGCAGCGCTGAAGGACGCCCCGCGCGTGCATCTGATCGGGCTCGTGTCCGATGGCGGCGTGCACTCCTCGGATCGCCACTTGAAGGCGCTGATCGAGCTCGCCGGCGGCGACGCGATCGTGCACGCGTTCACCGACGGCCGCGACACCGACCCGAAGGGCGGTGCGAAATACCTGGCCGACGTCGAGAGCTGGGGCGGGCGTGTCGGCAGCGTCGTCGGCCGCTACTTCGCGATGGACCGCGACAAGCGCTGGGACCGGATCCAGAAGGCGTACGACCTGCTCGTGCACGGCAAGGCGGAGCACCACGCGGACACCGCCGAGCAGGCCGCTCGCGATGCCTACGAGCGCGGCGAGACGGACGAGTTCATCGAGCCGACGACGGTCGGCGAGGAGGCGACGATCCGCCCCGGCGACTCCGTGATCGCGTTCAACTTCCGGCCCGACCGGATGCGCGAGATCACGCTCGCGCTGAGCGACCCGGACTTCGACGAGGTCGACCGCGGCGGCGCCGACGTGATCGAGCGTTACACGACGCTGGCCGAGTACGACGAGGACTGGAGCTATCCGGTCGTGTTCCCGCCCAAGCGGCCGTCGCTGACGATCGGCAAGGTGATCGCCGACCAGGGCAAGGGCCAGCTGCACGTGGCGGAGACCGAGAAGTACCCGCACGTGACGTACTTCTTCAACGGCGGCGACGAGGACCCGTACGAGGGCGAGGTGCGCGAGCTCGTGCCGTCCCCGCGCGACGTCCCGACCTACGACCACAAGCCCGAGATGAGCGCGCGCGAGGCCACCGACGCGTTCGTCAAGCACTTCGGCGACGAGAAGCCCGCGTTCTCGATCATCAACTTCGCCAACCCGGACATGGTCGGCCACACCGGCGTGATCGAGGCCGCGGTCAAGGCGGTCGAGGCCGTTGACGAGTGCCTCGGCCGTGTGGTCGAGGCGGTCCATGACGCCGGCGGGGCATGCATCGTCACCGCCGATCACGGCAACTGCGACCACATGCTCAACGAGGACGGCTCGCCGAACACCGCCCACTCGCTCAACCCGGTGCCGTTCATCGTCACCGCCGGCGCCGACGCGCTCGACGGCGAGGGCATCCTGGCCGACGTCGCGCCGACCGCGCTCGCGCTGCTCGGCATCGAGCAGCCGGAGGAGATGACGGGTCGCTCGCTCCTCGGGTGAGACGTTGCTCACGCAACTAACCCGCGCTAGAATGCTGACACGATGGCTTCGACCGATACCACCGTCAACCTGACGGCCGAGCAGCTCGGCGCCTGGCGGGGACTGCTGCGCGTGCACACCGCGCTGGTCAAGGCGCTCGACGCTGAACTGACCGCCGAGCACGATCTTCCGCTCAGCTCGTATGAGGTGCTGATCACGCTCGAGTCCGCCCCGGGCCACAAGCGCCGGATGGCCGAACTGGCCGATTCCGTGCTGCTGTCACGCTCGGGCATGACGCGGCTCGTGGACCGGCTGGAGCGCGACGGCCTGCTCGTCCGTGACACGTGCACCGACGACGGCCGCGGCTGCTTTGCCGTGCTCACCGACCAGGGCCGCGCGCTGATCGCGCGTGCGCGGCCGACGCATCTGGATGGGGTGCGCGAGCGCTTCCTGGCGCACTTCTCCACCGACGAGCTCACACAACTCGCCACGTACTGGGACCGGGTCCTGCCGGGCGCCGCCGGGCGCGAGTAGACAGACCTGTATCATCGGGCGATGGCGGGCGGCAGGGAACGCATACTCGGCACCGCGTACGAGCTGTTCAGCAAGCACGGCACGCGCGGCGTCGGCGTCGATCGGATCATCGCCGAGGCGGGCACGGCGAAGATGACGCTGTACCGCAACTTCGCCTCCAAGGAGGACCTCGTCGTCGCGTTCCTCGAGCGGCGCGAGGAGCTGTGGACCAAGGGCTGGCTCCAGGCCGAGGTCGAGCAGCGGGCCGACACGCCGGCCGGCCGCCTGCTGGCGATCTTCGACGTCTTCGGAGAGTGGTTCGCGCTCGACGACTTCGAGGGCTGCTCGTTCATCAACGTGATGCTCGAGCTCGACGATCGCAGCGACCCGGCCCGCGCGGCGAGCGTCAAGCACCTGGCCAACATCCGCGAGTTCCTGGGCTCCCTGGCCGCCGAGGCCGGCATCGAGGACCCCGACGCGTTCGCGCGCCAGTGGCACATCCTGATGAAGGGCTCGATCGTGGCCGCCGCCGAAGGCGACGTTCAGGCCGCGGCCCGCGCGCAGGAACTCGGCGCGCTCCTGCTGGCCGCGCGCGCCGTCGCTTAGACCGACGCCGCAGCGAGCCGCTCGAGCGCATCGAGGCCGACGCACGAGAGCTCGAGCGGCCGGCCGGCGTCGACCAGATCGTGCCAGGCGGCGGTGGCGTGCTCGGCACGCACGAGCAGCAGCAGGCGGTCCGGCCGCTCGCACAACAGCACGACCGGATGGCCCGCCCACCAGCGCACGCGGACGGTCTCCGGCGCCAGGTCCGCCGGAAGGCCGGCGCTCGCCAGCAGTGCGCGCACGCGCGGCCCGATCAGCGCGATCGCCGTCGTGTCGGTCGAGCGGTTCGCGCACCGGACCGGGATCGCCGAACCCGCAACGAGCCGGCGGACGGCCGCCACCGCCGGCGGCGGACCGACGACGAGCGCACGCTCGGGATCGGCGTGCGCGCACCAGGCGCGGCCGACGCGCGTGGCCTGGCCCGGCAGCGGCGGTGTCGCGGTCAGCAGCCGGCCCAGCGCCAGCTCCAGGCGGTCGGCGCGGGCCGTGAGCTCGAGGATGTCGAAGTCGGCCCGCACCGAGATTCCGACGTGCTTGCGGCAGACCGATTCCTCGCCCGACACGGACCCGAAGTGGATCGCGACGCGGCGGTCACCGCGCGCCACCATCACGGCTCCCGCGTGGCACAGGTCGTCCGCGAGCGTCGGCATGACGCGCGACGCTAACCGTCGGCGACGGCGTCCGCGCCTCCCGATCGGGAGGTCTGCCCTCTCCGACGGAGAGGAAGCGGCGACACACCCCGCTTCGGTGATATACGTTGCGGGAGAGACAGGTCCGTCTCATCCATTCCGAGGGAGGAGAGCGCATGGCTATTCCCACCGAGATGGTCGGTTCGCTGCCGCGGCCGATGAAGTTGCAGGAGGCCTATGAGGCCTACGACCAGGGGAAGATCGAGTGGGCCGAGCTCCAGGCCGAGCAGGATGCCGCCGCCGAGGACTCGATCCGGCGCTTGGAGGAGGTCGGCGAGCCGATCGTCACCGACGGTGAGCAGCGCGAGTCGAGCTTTGCGACGTACCCGATCACGGACACGCTGGCCGGTACGGGTCTCGCCGACAACCTGGCCGGCGACGGCCAGTTCTTCGCGATCTTCGACGACGGCCACCACCGCCAGCTGCCGCGCTTGACCGGCGGCCCGTTCCGCTACAAGACGTTCGCGTCCGAGTTCGTCGAGAAGAACCGCGCGATCGCCACCGCACCCGGTCAAGCAGGCCGTGATCGCGCCGTCGATGCTGATGTTGCTCTACCCGCTCGAGGGCGAGCTCGAGGGCTACTCGCGCGAGCAGTTCCTGGCCGACCTGTGCGACGAGGTCGAGAAGGACATTCGGCAGGCGTTCGACGCCGGCGCCGTGCGCGTCTCGATCGACTTCACCGAAGGCCGGCTCGCGAACAAGAACGACTCCCGCAACCCTTGGACCAACAAGGACATGCTGCAGGAGTTCATCGACCTCAACAACCGCGTGATCGATCGCTTCAGCGCGGAGGAGCGGGCCAACATCGGCATCCACACGTGCCCGGGTGGCGACTGCGACAGCGTGCACTCCAAGGAGGTGCCGTACGAGCAGTTGCTGAGCAAGATGTTCCAGCTCAACGTCGGCTACTTCCTGATCCAGTGCGCGTCCGAGGAGGATCGCGAGAGCGTCTACCGGATGTGCGGCGAGTACTCGCGCGAGGACGCCAACGGCGTGCCGCAGGTGTGCTTCATGGGCGTCATCAATCCGCTCGACCCGACGGTGGAAACGCCCGAGCATGTGCGCGACGAGCTGGTGCTCGCGTCGAAGTACATCCCGGTCGAACGGCTGGGCGCGACCGACGACTGCGGCTTCTCGCCGTTCAGCCGCGACGTCAAGCCCAAGCACGGCTCGCCGGACTTCGCGCGCGACATCGCGATGCAGAAGATCGCGGCTCGCCTGGAGGGCGTCGCGCTCGCGCGCGAGGCGCTGGGCGTCGCCCCGACGGTCGGGGTCTGATACCACCCGTGACATGACCGACGTCCGCGACCGGCCGAGCCGCCCTGAGCGCTCGGCCGGTCACGGCTACGAGCGGATCCGGCGCGCGCTCGCCGACGAGCGCTGCGTGATGCTCGACGGCGGCGTGGCCACCGAGCTGCCCGGCGCCGGGCTCGACGAGCCCGGCTGGGGCACGCGCGCGCTGGTCGAGGCCCCGGATGCGGTGCTCGCCGTGCACCGCTCCTACCTCGAGGCCGGCTGCGACGTCATCTCGACCGACACCTGGGGCCTCGCCTCGGCCGCCGAGGACCTGCACTGGATGGACCTCGGGCGGCGCGGGCTGCGGCTGGCGCGCGAGGCGGTCGGCGACCGCGACTGTGCGGTCGCGTTCTCGCTCAACGGCGAGGTCGACGGCGAGCTCGGCCGCGAGACCGCGCGGCTGCTCGGCCGCATGTTCAACGACGATCCCGGCCCGCCGGATCTGATCCTGCTGGAGACGCTGTCGCTGCTGGGGTCGTCGCTCGATCGCACGGTCGAGGAGTTGGTTGCCACCGGCTTGCCCGTGTGGCTCTCGTTCCGGCGCTGCCGGCACGGTCTGTGCGGTGTGTTCGGGCAGCATTGGGGCGGCCCGGAAGGCGACGCGTTCGGCCGCGCCGCGCGCCGGTTCGAGCAGATGGGCGTGGCCGCGCTGGTGATCAACTGCATCCCGCCCGACCACGTCGCGGGCATGGTCTCCTACCTGCGCGACTTCGTCGACCTGCCGCTCGGCGTGTACCCGAACCTCGGCTACTACACCGACCGCGGCTGGAGCTTCGACCCGGGCGTCGGCGGCGCGGAGTACGCCGAGCTGGCGCTGCGCTGGCGCGAGGAGGGCGCCCAGATCATCGGCGGCTGCTGCGGTGTGCGGCCCGAGCACATCGCGGCCGCGCGCGAGCGCCTGGACGGAACCCGGCCCGGTCACAGCCGCCCGCTGGCCGAGCCGGCCGCGGAGACGCCGGCGCAACCCGCCCCGTCGTGGACCGATGCCCGCGGCCGGTCGCTGTATCCGTTGCCGTTCCCGAAGCTCGACGTCGAGCCGGGCGTCGTCGCGCCCGCCGCGCCGAGCTTCATGGCCTGGCGGCACCTGTTCGCGGAAGGGATCGGAGCCGGCCGCCGGTGCCTCGACGTCGGCTGCGGCACCGGCATCCTCGGCGTCCAGCTCGCGCTCAACCAGCGCCGCGCACGTGCACTGCATCGACATCGACGCGCGCGCGGTGTCGAACACGCTCGCCAACGCGTTCCGCAACGGCGTCAGCGACCGCCTGACCGCGGCCACTGTCGACCTCTATCCGTGGGTGCCGGAGGAGCGCTACGAGGTCGTCGTGGCCTCGCTCGCCCAGCGGCCGACCGATCCGTTCCAGAGCGGCGCGAGCCACCGCCGCTCGGACTACTGCGGGCGGATGCTGCTCGACCAGCTGATCGCGAAGCTCCCTGAAGCGCTGGCGCCCGAGGGCACGGCGTACATCGTGCAGCTCTCGATCGTCTCGCAGCAGCACACGGCCGCGCTGCTGGCCGAGGCCGGGCTGGAGGTGCAGGTCGTCGGACTACGCGGTATGCCCACCGCCGCTCGACTACGCGGAGACCCGCGCGCAGGTCGAGCGCGTCGAGGCGCTCAGCGACGCCCACCACCACGCGATCGGCGACGAGCCGGCGCTGGCCGCCTACCTGCTGGAGATCCGCCACGCCGGCTGAGGCCGTGCTGCGGCTCGAGGCGCTCGAGCGCACGGAGGCGGCGATCGCCCGTCTCGGCGGCCCCGTGAGCGAGCTGCTGCAGCGCGCTCCGGTCGAGGCGGCGGCCGCGGCCGCGCTCGATCGCGTGCTGCTGAGCCGCGTCGAGGACGGCGCGCTGGTCCCCGAGGCCCTGCACGGCGGCGACGCGCTGCCGGCAGCGATCACGCTCGCCTATCCGCTGCTCGAGGGCCAGTTGCTGCGCCGGCGCGAGGCCGCGCTGGTCGCCGCCGGCGAGCCGAGCGCGCGGCAGGCGTACGGGGAGGAGATGGGCTGGCGCGGTTACGTCGTCGCCCCGGTGGTGATCGGCGGCCAGACCGTCGGGTTCCTGCACGGCGATCGCGACGGGCCGCTGACCGCGGTCCACGAAGAAGCGCTGGCGCGGTTCGCGCGCGGGTTCGCGGCCGCGTTCGAGCGCGCCGTGCTGCTGCGCCGGCTGCGGACCCAGCGCCAAGAGCTGAAGCGGATCGCGAGCTGGGCCGACGCCCGCTCGGTCGAGCTCACCGACGGCGCGATCGACCTCGCGCACGACCGCGAGGCTCCGCCGGCGGCGCCGCGCGCGCCGGACGACGCACCGCTGCTCGAGCTGCTGACGCCGCGCGAGGCGGACGTGCTCGAGCACATGGTCCGCGGCGAGTCCAACGCCGGCATCGCGCGCGCTCTGGTCGTCTCCGAGGGCACGGTCAAGTTCCACGTCAAGAACATCCTGCGCAAGCTCAACGTGTCCAACCGCGCCGAGGCGACGGCGCACTACCTGCGGTCCTCGCTCAATGCCGAGCCGTAGGGACCGGCTCCGCTGGAGCGTCGAGCGAGCGGCCGTCCCGTAGTGCGGTCGGTCTAGCCCACCGGGAGGGCAAGACCTCTCCGTCGGGAGGCGCAACCTGTCCTTCCGCGCCCGATCATCGAACGATGATCACCGTCGTCGGCTCGATCGCATTCGACGCCGTACGCACGCCGGCTGGCGCGCGCGAGCGGATGCTCGGCGGCGCCGCCACGCATTTCGCGCTCGCCGCGTCGCAGTTCGACCGGGTTGTCGGTCTGGAGGAGCACGAGATCCGAGCGCGCGTGCACGACCTGCAGCGCTTCACGCACTTCCAGGAGGCCGCATGACCGAGTACCTGTTCACGTCCGAGTCCGTGACGGAGGGTCATCCGGACAAGATCGCCGACCAGATCTCCGACGCCGTTCTGGACGCCGTACTGCGCGACGATCCGAACGGTCGGGTGGCCTGCGAGACGCTCGTGAACACGGGGCTTGTCGTCGTCTCCGGCGAGATCACGACGTCCACGTATGTGGACGTCCAGGAGATCGCGCGCGAGACGATCCGCGCGATCGGCTACACCGACGCGGAGCTCGGCTTCAGCGCCGACTCGTGCGCGGTCATCAACGCGATCGACAAGCAGTCGCCGGACATCGCGCAGGGCGTCGACACCGGCGGCGCGGGCGACCAGGGGATGATGTTCGGCTACGCCACGCGCGAGACCGACGAGCTGATGCCGCTGCCGATCTCGCTCGCGCACCGGCTCGCATCGCGGCTAGCCGACGTCCGCCGCTCCGGCGCGGTCCCCTACCTGCGCCCGGACGGCAAGACCCAGGTCACCGTCCGCTACCGCGACGGCGTGCCGGTCGCGGTCGAACGGGTGCTGATCTCGACCCAGCACGACCCGGGCGCCGAGGCGCTGATCGCCGACGACCTGTGGGAGCACGTCGTGACGCCCGTGCTGCCGGCCGAGCTCTACGACGCCGAGCGGCTGCGCAGCGACCTGCTCGTGAACCCGACCGGCCGGTTCGTGATCGGCGGGCCGGTCGGCGACTGCGGGCTGACCGGCCGCAAGATCATCGTCGACACGTACGGCGGGATGGCGCGCCATGGCGGCGGCGCGTTCTCCGGCAAGGACCCGTCGAAGGTCGATCGCAGCGCCGCCTATGCCGCTCGCTACGTGGCCAAGAACCTCGTCGCGGCGGGGCTGGCGGATCGCGTGGAGCTGCAGGTCGCCTACGCGATCGGCGTCGCGCATCCGGTGTCCGTGATGGTCGAGACCTTCGGGACCGAGCGCGTGGAGCGGGCGCTGATCGCGCGGCTGGTGGCTGAGCACTTCGACCTGCGCCCGCGCGCGTTCCGCGAGTACCTGGACCTGCAGCGCCCGATCTATCGGAAGACCGCGGCGTACGGCCACTTCGGCCGCGAGGACGACGACTTCACCTGGGAGGCGACCGATCGCGCCGATGCGCTGCGCGAGGCGGCCGGCCTCGCCGAGCTGGTTCGAGATGGAGGTTGAGATGACCAAGACCGCACCGCAGGCGCCGAATACCGAAGCCGCGACGCAGCTGCCGGTCGGCGTCCACCTCGTCGGCAGCATCCCGCTGGACAGCGCCGAGGAGGTCTTCCGGCGCACGGCCGGCGCGCTCGGCGAACGGCTGCGCCGGATCCCGGACGGTGAGACCGGCCCGCGCTCGGACTGGATCTTGTGGCAGTACCCAGTGTTCAGCTCGCGGCCGCAGTTCGAGGTCGGCCCGCCCGGCGACGGCACGTATCGCACGCTTCCGAAGCTGCGGCTGCGCGCGGGGGAGACCGCGCAGGACGTGAGCTTCGGCAACCTCGGCTACGCCGACACCACGATCGCGTCCTACAAGACGTTCGCGCAGCTCAAGCGCGATGGCGCGATCCCTGCACACTGCCGTTTCCAGCTCTCGCTGCCGACGCCGCTGGCCCCGATCAGCGCGTTCGTCGACCCCGAGTTCCAGGCCGTGCTCGAGCCGGTCTACGAGCTGCGCGTGCTCGCCGAGCTCGAGCGGATCCTGGCTGCCGTCCCACACGAGCAGCTCGCCGTGCAGTGGGACACGCGGTTCGAGTTCGCGATGCTCGAGGGCGTCGCCCCGGCGTGGTTCAGCGAGGTGCGGGGCGGGATTCTGGAGCGCCTGCTGCGGCTCAGCCGGCACGTGCCGGCGGGCGTCGAGCTCGGCTTCCACCTCTGTTACGGCGACGAGGCGCACGGCTACTTCGTGCCGCCGCGCGATACCCGCAAGCTGGTGGAGATCGCGAACGCGCTGTCCGCCAGCCTCGGCCGCACGCTCGACTGGGTCCACATGCCGGTGCCGCGCGACCGTGACGACGAGGAGTACTTCGCGCCGCTCGCGGACCTCGCGCTGCAGCCGCAGACCGAGCTCTACCTCGGCCTGATCCACCGCGGCGACGGCGAGGACGGGGCGCGCGCGCGGATCGAGGCGGCACAACGCCACGTCGCCGGGTTCGGCGTCGCCACCGATTGCGGCTGGGGGCGCGGCGGCGCGCCGGCCGTCGACGGGCTGCTGGCGCTGCACGGCGCACTGTCGGAGCCGCTCCCGGCCGCACTGCGGCGGGACGAGGGCGCGTTTGCGTGGCCGGACGGGTTCGTCCCCATTCCGGAGGACGAGTGGACGACGCAGGAGATCGACGCCACGGCGCTCGCCTACGACCACGTCGACCAGCACGGCTGGTATTCCAACCTCGACCCGAGCGTGGAGGAGATCGCTGCGTTCCTGCGCGACGGCGACATCCTGATGGACTACTCGGGCGGCACCGGGATCCTGCTCGACCGGCTGCGGCTGCGGATCTTCGAGCGGCCGGTCGGGTGGCTGATCGTCGACGCCTCGGCGAAGTTCCTGCGGGTCGCGCTCGAGAAGTACCGCGACGACCCGCGCGTGGCGTTGCGGCTGCTGCGGTTCCTGCGCGAGGAGAAGCGGCTGGAGACGCTGGACGAGGTGCTGCCGGCGGACATGACCGTCGACGCGATCGCGGCCGTCAACGCGATCCACCTGTACCCGGACTTGGACGAGGTGGCGGCCGCCTGGGTGCGTGCGCTGCGGCCCGGCGGGCGCGTGTTCATCAACTCCGGCAACCTCCGGAACCCGCGCGCCGCGGCCGGCGAGTGGATCCTCGACGAGACCGTGTGGGTGATCAACGACCTCGCCGAGGGGCTCGTGCGCAGCCGCCCCGAGTACGCGCAGTACCGCTCGGTGCTGGACGACGAGGAGCGCATGAAGGCGCACGCCGTGCAGCGTGACCGGGTGTTCCTCAAGCCGCGGCCGCTCGACTACTACACGGACGGGCTGACCCGCGCCGGGTTGACGATCACCGACGTGCGCGAGAAGACGATCGTGGCCAAGGTCGAGGAGTGGTTCGAGCTGATGACGGCGTACCACGATGCCGTGCTGGGCTGGGTCGGCGGCAACAAGAAGCTCGACGGGCGCCCGCCGACGCCCGAGGCCGTCGAGGACCGGCTGAAGATCATGCGCCACGCGATCGACACGATCTTCAGCGGGCGCGAGGAGTTCAAGGCATGCTGGACATACATCACGGCCGAGAAGTAGCCGACCCGCGCCCGCGGGTCGAGGGCGACGTGCTCTACGGCGCGCGCTGCTCGGCGTGCGGACACGCGCTCGCGCTGCGGGTGGCGCGCTGCACGCGCTGCCGCGCGGCGGCGCTGTCGGACGCGAGCTTCGGGCCCGACGGGACGGTCTGGTCGACGACCACGCTGCACGTCGCGGGGAGCGGGCGCACGACGCCGTACACGCTGGCCTACGTCGACCTCGACGACGGTCCGCGGGTGCTCGCGCACGTTGCCGGCGGGCGGATCGAGGTCGGCGCGCGCGTGCGGCTGGACGGCACGACGCCGCACGGCGACCCGCAGGTGACGGCATGAACGCCTGGATCTACGGCGTCGGGACGACGCGCTTCGGCCGCCACGCCGATCGTCTGCCGGCGGAGCTCGGCTGGGAGGCGGTCGAGGAGGCCCTGGCCGACGCCGACGTCGACCCGGCGCGCATCGACGCCGCGTACGTCGGCACCGTGTTCGGGACGCTCGGGGTCGCGCAGCGCGCGCTGGCGGGCGTCGGGCTGAGCGGGATCCCGATCGTGACCGTCGAGAACGCGTGCGCGAGCGGCTCGACGGCGCTCGTCGAGGCCGCCCACTCGATCGATTCCGGCCGCTACGAGTTCGTCCTGGCCCTCGGCGTCGAGCACCTGACGAGCCGCTTCTCGGGTCCGATCGACTCCGACCCGACCGACATCGACCAGGCCACCGGGCTGCTGTTCCCCGGGCTGTACGCGATGTCGGCTTCGCGCTACATGCACGAGCACGGCGCTCGTCCCGAAGACCTGGCCGAGGTCGCCGTCAAGAACACGCGCCACGGCTCGCTCAACCCGCGCGCCCAGCGCCGGAAGGCGCGCACGCGCGAGGAGGTGCTCGGGTCGCGCATGATCG
Organism: uncultured Solirubrobacteraceae bacterium; assembly: GCA_963768375.1. Taxonomy (GTDB): domain Bacteria; phylum Actinomycetota; class Thermoleophilia; order Solirubrobacterales; family Solirubrobacteraceae; genus Solirubrobacter. Next base: position 722,295 of record CAVYHO010000008.1, on the reverse strand, counting down.
CGGAGCCTTTGACGCTCTACCAGTGCACGGGGCTCTCGGATGCGGCGGCGGCGGCCGTGCTGGGGCCGGTGCGCCGCTCGGCGCGCGACGTCGCGATCCGCGGCGCGGCGATCGGCTCGGGGCGCGCGTGGGACCACGAGTCGCCCGGCACGTGGGGAGCGGGGCTGGTCCACGACGTCGCCGAGAAGGCCTACGCCGTCGGCCGGGATCGAGCCCGGCGACGCCGACGTGCTCGAGGTCCACGACGCGTTCACGATCGGCGAGATCGTCACGCTCGAGGCGATGGGGCTGGCGGAGCCGGGCGCGGCTCCCGCGGAGATCGCCGCCGGCCGCTTCTCGGTCGGCGGCGACACCCCGGTGAATCCGTCCGGCGGGCTGATCGCGCGCGGTCACCCGCTCGGCGCCACCGGCCTCGCGCAGTGCGCGGAGCTGGTCTGGCAACTGCGCGGCGAGGCCGGACCGCGCCAGGCCGACGCGCCGCGCATCGCCGTGCTGGAGACGATGGGCGGCGGCGTCGGCGGGCTCGACGGGAACGCGTGCGTCGTCAGCGTGCTCGAATCCGAACGACCTTCCCCTCACCCGCGGAGGCGGAATTGACCGTCACATAGAGGCTGTCGTCACCGACCGCGATGCCACCGGGGTGCGGCAGTGCCCCGGCGGGCACGGGCAGCTTGCGCTTCGAGCCGTTCTTCGCGACGGCCCAGATCGCACCGTCGTCGCCGGGCTGCAGCAGGCTGTTGGAGTCGTGCTCGAGCACGTACAGCGTCCCGTCCTTCGCGAAGGCCATGTCCATGATCATCGTGAAGCCGCTCGCGAAGACCTGCGGCGTGCCGCCGCGCGAGCCGACCTTGTAGACGTTCGCCCCGCCGACCGGGAACGGGAAGCCGGTGAGCTGGCTGACGTAGTAGTTGCCGTCCCGGCCGACCTCGACCGACGTCGGCACCGCTTGCATGGCCGGGTTCGGGATCGGCTGTGTGACCGGCCGGTTCGGGAACAGCGCGAGGTTCGAGATCCGCCCGAGCACGTTGACCTTGTTGAGGGCGTTGCCGCCGGCGTCGGCATAGACGAGTGACAGGCCGTCGACCTCGACGTCGACCGGGTTCGTGTCCACCAGCTCGTTGCCGACGACCTTGTCCGGGTTGACGTCGCGCTCGAAGGCGTACGTGTCCGCGAGGGGGATCGGGATCCCGAACGGGCCGATCAGCAGGATCCGCCCGAACAGCGTGGCGATCCGGTTCTTCTTGATCATGTCCTCGCGCGTCACGACGACCGCCGGATCGCCCACGGTCGGAGCGGTCGGACCGCCGTTGGTGACGATCACGGTGTCCTTGCCGAGCACCGCGATGCCGTGCGGGCCGATCGCGCCGCCGCGGGTCTCCTTGTTGGCGTAGGACGCGAGATGCTGCGCGACGCGGGTCTTGCGCCCCGCGCGGTCGATCTTCGTCACCGCGCCGGTCGCGCCGACGCACGCGAAGCCTTCCGGGCTGTCGAAGCACGGCTCTTCGGTGCCGCCGATCCCGGCTTCGGCGACGAACAGGTCGCCGCGGTCTCCGAACTCGAGATGGCGCGGGCTGTTCAGGCCCGTGGCCACGGTCTCGACGGGACCGGCCGCGTTGGCGGACGGCGCGACCCCCAGCGCGACCACCACCGCGGGCAGGACGTAGCGAAGCGCTCGCATGGGACCTCCTCCTCCTCAGAAAGACGTCGGGTCCCGGCACCCTTTCATCCGGTGCACCGAAATGTCAAGCGATTCAAGACTTGACAAGAAAACACTTAGATCTCATACTGGCATCAAGCGCAGTATTCATCATCGTATCTCCAGGAGGAATAACATGGCCATCGTTCGTTGGGAGCCGCTTCGTGAGCTCAGCACGCTGCAGAACGAGATGAACCGGCTGTTCGGCACGGTGTTCGAGACGCCGGCGAACGGCCAGACCACGATGCGCCGCTGGATGCCGGCCATGGACCTGATCGAGACCGGAGATCACTTCGTTCTCCGGGCCGACCTTCCCGGCCTGTCGGAGGAGGACGTGAACATCGAGGTCGAGGACCGCGTGCTCACCGTTTCGGGCGAGCGCAAGGCCGAGCACGAGGCCTCGCAGGAGGGCTACCACCGCGTCGAGCGCGCGTTCGGCTCCTTCAGCCGCTCGTTGACGTTGCCGGAGGGCGTCGACGCCGAGGCCGTCACGGCCAGCTTCGACCGCGGCGTGCTCGCGGTGCACATCCCCAAGCCCGAGGAGCGCAAGCCGCGCAAGATCTCGATCGCGGCCAAGCCGGCGATCGAGGCCTGATCTGCGGGGGCGGCTAATCTCGCCGCCCCCGTGTTCCACATCCGCACCGAAGACCCGGGTTCCTACGCCCGCACCGGCACGCTCAAGCTCGCGCACGGCGACGTCCGCACGCCGGCCTTCGTTCCCCTCGCGACGAAGGCGGTCGTCAAGACGCTCGAAGTGCGCGAGGCCGGTGCACTCGGCTTCGACATGGTGCTCGGGAACACGTTCCACCTGTTCCTCGCGCCCGGGCACGAGCTGATCGCCAAGCTCGGCGGGCTGCACTCCTTCCAGCGCTGGGACCGGCCGATCATCACGGACTCCGGCGGGTTCCAGGTGTTCTCGATGGGGCACGGCACGGTGGCCGACGAGATCAAGGGGCGCGCGGCGCAGTTCGTCGGCGAGCGCTCGGGCGCGATCCTGTCCATCGAGGAGGAGGGGGTGCGGTTCCGCTCCTACCTCGACGGCTCGACGAAGTTCATGGGGCCGGAGACGTCGATGGAGGTCCAGGCGGCGCTTGGGTCGGACATCGCGCTCGTGTTCGACGAGTGCACGCCGTTCCACGCCGACCGCGACTACACGGCGCGCTCCACCGAGCGCACCCACCGCTGGCTCGACCGCTGCCTCGACTGGCACTCCGCCAACGGGCCCGAGGGCCAGGTCGTCTACGGGATCGTGCAGGGCGGCGTCGAGGAGGACCTTCGGCGTGAATCGGCGCAGGCGGTGGCCGCGCGCGACGTGTTCGGGATCGCGATCGGCGGCTCGCTCGGCGAGGACAAGGCGCAGATGTTCGAGGTCGTCGAGTGGACGATCGAGGAGCTGCCGGTATCGAAGCCCCGCCATCTGCTCGGGATCGGCGAGGTCGACGATCTCGTGCGCGGCGTCGAGCTCGGGATCGACACGTTCGACTGCGCGATGCCGACTCGGATCGGCCGCCACGGCATGGCCATCGTGCCTGACCCATCCAAACGTTGGCGTGTGGATCTGGCCAAGGCGCGCTGGAAGGAGGCCGACGAGCCGCTGCTCGCCGGCTGCCCCTGTCCGGCCTGCGAGGAGGGCTACACCCGCGCGTACCTGCACTACCTGTTCAAGGCCAAGGAGCAGACCGCGATGCGGCTGCTCACGATCCACAACCTGGCGTACCTGCAGCGGTTGATGGCGGAGCTGCGCGACGCGATCGACGAGGGTCGGCTGGCCGCGGCCGCCGCCGCGGTCCGGGACGGCGCCGCGCCATGGGAGTTGGGGCGTGGATGACTTCAAGGCGTTCGAGGCGCGCGGCTGGAGCGCCCGCGCCGGCACCTATGACGCGCTGATGGCGCGCGTCACCGCGGTCGCGATCGAGCCGCTGCTCGACGCCGCCGCGGTCGGGCCTGGGCTGCGCGTGCTGGACGTCGGCTGCGGCCTGGGCGCGCTGTCCGCCGCGGCCGCGGCGCGCGGCGCGGACGTCACCGGCGTCGACCTCGCCGACGGCATGCTCGCCGAAGCCCGCCGCCGTCACCCCGGCGTCGAGTTCGTGTGCGCCGACGCCGAGGCGCTCCCGTTCGCCGCCGGCGCCTTCGACGTCGCGCTCGGCGCCTTTCTCGTCAACCACCTGCCGGACGCCGAGACGGCGATCACCGAGATGCGGCGTGTGGCCGCCCGCGTCGCGCTCGCGGCGTGGGGCCCGGAGGACGAGGTCGCATTCCTCGCACTACCGGCACGCGCTGCCGCGACGCTCGACCCGGGCATCCCGGACGGCCCGAGCTCCGAACGCTATGCCGACCGCCAGCGGCTCGCGGCGCTCGTCGGCGGCACCGTCGGCGAGGTGCGCACAACGCTCCACGTCGACACGCTCGACGAGCTCTGGGACGGCATCCGCGGCGGCACAGTCCGCACCGCGGCCCGCCTCGAATCAGCCTCCGCCGACGATCTCGCGCGAGCCCGCGCGGAGCTCACCCGCCTCGCCGAGCCGTTCGCGGCGCCGGCGGGCTACGACCTTCCGCTCACGATCCTCGTCGCCACAACCTAAAGGGGCCAGGCCCCTTTAGGTTCGCCGCGTGGAGCCGCCAGCGAACTGCGCCGGTGAGGGAGGCGAGGTTCACCCGCGCCGCGGCGCGCACGAGCGGCAACGCGCCACGGAACACCGCGAGAGTCAACTTACTCGACCTGAGCCCGAACAAGTTGACTCTCGCGAGACTTCGGCCCTTGCGCTCCCCGGCGGGCGCCGACCCCTCCACCTCCATCACCGGCGCAGTTCGGCGGCCTCGGCACGGCGGCGCGGAGCTCAGCGGGTGTTGTCGTCGACGAGGTCCTTGAAGGACTGGACCGCGTCGTCGAACGAGCCGCCGACCTCTTCGTTGAGCGTCACCTGCTTGTCGGTGGCGCCGGAGATCGCGTTGTAGGCGAACGCGCCCGCGACGATCAGGGCGATGACGATCACGAGCGCGACCCACTTGCCGGCGCCGCCCTTCTTGCGGCGCGGCGGCGGCGCTGGCGCGCGGCGCTGCGGCGCGCGGCGGGGCGGCTCGTCGACCGGCTGGAGCGGCTGGCGAGGACGGGGGCGGGAGGCGGTGGAAGTGAGCATCCGGGTCGCCTCGTCGTCCGGCAGCGCGCGGGTCGCGTCGAGGTCCTCGGTCGAGGCGACGCCGGCGAGGCCATCGCGCAGTGCGTCCTCCATCTCGGCCGCGTCGGGATACCGGCGCTCCGGGTCGCGCGCCAGCGCGCGGGCGACGACCGCGGACAGCGCGGCCGGGACGTCGCGCACTTCGTCAGCCAGACGCGGCGGCGCGCCTCCCTCCTGCAGGCGCGCGAGGTCGGTCAGCGAGGCCGCCTCGTAGGGCAGCTTGCCCGCCATCAACTGGTACGAGACGACGCCCAACGCGTACAGATCGGAGGCCGGGCCGGCGGGCTCGCCGCGCGCCTGCTCCGGCGACAGGTAGGCGGCGGTGCCCAGCACCGAACCGACCTTCGTGATGTCCGATTGCTCAGCCGCCTTGGCGATGCCGAAGTCGGCGAGCTTCACCACGCCCTCGGTGCTGACCATCAGATTGCCGGGCTTGACGTCGCGATGCACGACGCCGTTGCGGTGCGCGTAGTCGAGCCCGCGGCAGGCCTGGCAGAGGATCTCCACGGCGTCGCGCGGGGGCATCGGGCCCTTGTCGCGCAGCAGTTCGGCGCACGAGTGGCCGTCGACGAACTCCATCACGATGAACTGGCGGCTCGAGTGGCGGTCCGAGCCGAAGTCGAACACCTGCACGATGTTCGGGTGCACGAGCCGGGCCGCGGCGAGTGCCTCGCGCTTGAACCGCGAGACGAAGCTCGCGTCCTCGGCCAGGTGCTCGGCCAGCAGCTTGACGGCCACATAGCGCTCGAGCCGCGTGTCGAACGCGAGCTGGACCGTCGCCATGCCGCCGACGCCGAGCCGGCGCTCGAGCCGGTAACGGTCGGCGAAGAGCTGCTCGGTGGTCACGGCGCGCCGTCCTCGAACTCCGCGCCGCCGTCGCTCTCGCCCTCGGCGGTCGGCTCGGGCGGTACCGTCGGGGCCTCCGTGGGCGCTTCTGTCGGGGCCTCGGTCGGCGCGGCGGTCGCGGTCTCGGTCGGCGCGGCGGTCTCGGTCGGCGCGGCCGTCTCGGTCGGCGCCTCGGTCTCCGCCGGAGTCGGCGTCGGCGTCTCCTCGGCGCGGCAGTCGCGCGCGATCCGGTCGTTGATCTGCTCCACCCAGGCCTCGAGGTTCGTCTTGAGGTCCGGGTCGACGGTCCGCGGGAGCGCGTCGATCTCGCGCTGGGCCAGGCGCACCTGAGCGCGCGCCTCGCTGCGGTCCTTCGCCTCGCACGCCGCCTGGATCTTGTCGGCCGTGCTCTGGAGCGTGTCGGCGTTGGCCTGCGGAATCAGTTCAGGGTTCGACTGGCCGCAGCCCGCCAGGAAAGCGACGGCCACCCAGCCGAGGACCAGAGGCGGGACGCGAGTCATCGACAAGGCCAGGCTAGCTGACACGGCCGGGCGAACGAGTCACTGCCCGTATTGCAAGCGCTCGGCGAGCGAGTCCGGAAGCCGGGCGGCACGGATCGCGGCCTGCGCGCCGGCGATGTCGTACTCCGCTCTCCGGTAGATCGCGGTCTGGCGCTCGGTATCGAGCAGCAGCCAGGCGGCGCGCGGGTCGCCGTCGCGGGGCTGCCCCGAGGAGCCCGGGTTGATCAGCCACTCGCCGCTGGAGAGATCGAGCTCGACTCCCTCACGGCGAGTCGTGCCGCTCGCCGGCTCCCCCTCGGGTCGGTGGAACGACAGCGCCACGTGCGAGTGGCCGATGAACGAGACGCGGAAGTCGGTGGAGTCGAAGCACAGCTCCGCGGTCAGGCCGGAAAGGACGTACTCCCAGATCGGGTCGCGAGGGGAGGCGTGGAACAGGCCATAGCCCTCGCCGCTGCCCTGCGGTTCGCAGCCGAGCAGGAACTTGCGCGTCTCGTCCGAGATCACCTCCTGCGTCCAGCGCGCGGCGAGCGCCGCCCCGCGGGAGAAATCGTCGAGCGAGATCACGTCCACGACCGCCAGGTCGTGGTTGCCGGCGAGGCAGATCGTGCAGTGGGCCTCGGCCAGCGAGACGCACGCATCCGGCTCCGCGCCGTAGCCGACCAGGTCTCCGAGACACCACAACTCCTCCGCACCGGCCTCTTCAGCAGCCGCGATCACCGCCTCGAAGGCGTGGCGGTTGCCGTGGATGTCGGTGCAGATGGCGACCTGCATGGCGTAGCGTCTATTCGGTGCCGCCTAGGCTCCGCCTGCCTGCCGCTCTCGTCTCCGCGCTGGTGGTCGCGGAGGCGGCGGTCCTGCTCCTGCGGCCAAAGGAGCGGTACCCAGTCGAGCAAGCGGAGCCGCGAGACTACTTCAGCGCGGCCGATTTGGAGACAGCGGTCCGCTTCCGTTCCGGCCAGTTACGGCTGTACGCCGCCCGCAGCGCTCTCGACCTGGCGATCCTCGCCGCCGCCGTGCGGTTCGCGCCGAACGCGGGCAAGCGGCCCGTCGTCACCGCGGCCGCGACCGCCGTCGGGCTCACGGCGGCGAGCATGGTCGCGACCCTGCCGCTGCGAGCCGCGTCCCGGCAGCGGGCCAAGAACGTGGGGCTGATCACGCAGTCGTGGGGCGGCTGGGCTGTCGACGTGGCCAAAGGGACCGCGATCGGGAGCGTATTCGCGGCCGCCGGCGCCGCCGCCCTCGCGTTCGGGGAGCGCCGTTTCGGGCGCGCGTGGTGGGCGCCGGGCGCGCTCGTGATCTCGGGTTTCGGCGTCGTCTTCACGTACCTGGGCCCGGTCGTGCTCGATCCGATCTTCAACAAGTTCACGCCGTTGCCGGAGGGCGAGACGCGCTCCGACGTGCTCGACCTCGCCGAGCGCGCCGGCGTGGAAGTGGGCGAGGTGTACTCGGTCGACGCGTCCCGGCGCACGACTGCGGCGAACGCCTACGTGACCGGGCTCGGCGGCACCAAGCGGGTCGTTCTCTACGACACGTTGCTGAGCGATTTCACGCCCGCCGAGACCCGCCTCGTCGTCGCGCACGAACTCGGTCACGTGCGCTACCGCGACGTGCCGCACGGGCTGCTGTGGGTCTCGCTGGTGGCGCCGTTCGGCATGCTCGCGATCGCTCGCGTCGCGGAGCGGCTGACGCGGCCCGGAGCGACGCCGCTGCCCGCGGTCACCCTCGCCCTAGCGGTGCTGACGCCGGCCGTCACCACGATCTCCAACCAGCTTTCGCGCGCGATCGAACGGCGCGCCGACGCCTTCGCGCTGTCGCTCACCGGCGAGCCGGAGGCGATGGTCGGCTTCGAGCAGCGGATCACGGTCAAGAACGTCGGCGACCCGGACCCCCCGCGCTGGCAGGTGCTGCTGCTCGGCACGCACCCGCCGACGATGGAGAGGATCGGCCAGGCGCTCGCTAGCACCCGTTAGCGCGACTACGGTGGATCGCTGGCGAATGCGGCGGGCGGGGCCCGCCAGAATCCGCCGTGGTCGCGGGGACGGGTGCTCACCCGCGAGTGATCCGCGTCGCCCACATGTTGCCGTCCGCGCGGCAGCGGCCGGTGACGCTGATCGGCGTGCCCGTCGGGATGTAGGCGGGCTGGATCGACACACTCGTGTCGGGGCGGACGTAGACGGCGACGTCCCCGACGAACAACCCGCTCGCGTGCACTGTGGCCTCGCCGCTGACGCGGCACGGTCGACCGATCAGTCGCGGCGTGCGACCGGACGAGTGCAGCGGATGACTCCGGAGCGCCTGGAAGGTCGCCGCGTTCACATACACATCGCGTCGCGAGCCCATGATCGCGAAGACAGGGTCGATTCCCTTGATCCGGTGCGCGGTGAACGGGGTGTCGTTGCCGAGCGGCCCGACATTGGTGTCGTTGCACGCCGGGCTGACGGCCGCGAGTTCGGAGCTCGGCTGAAGCGCCGGAACGGAGGGATCGAGCACGTACGTGTCGCCGTGCCACTTGATCATCTCCACGCACGCGCCGCTCGTCGCGACCTCGTCCGACCCACCGCAGGCTGCCGCGAGCAGCGCGAGCAGCGGCGCTAGTCGTTGAAGTCGGGCTGGTCCCGGAACTCGGGCAGCCGCTTGATGCCTTCGCGGGTGCGCCACTTCGACCAGTTGTCCTCCATGGCGTCGATCAGCTCGCGCATCGCCTGGTGCGAGAGCGAGACGCGCGAGACGACGACACCGGGCACCTCTTCGGCCTCGACCTCGTGGTCGACGCGCGAGAACGTCAGCGTGAACTCGTAGTCCGAGTGCGAGACCGTCGCGAAGTTCGCGTACACCCCCGCCATCACCTCGGGCGTGGTGTGCAGGTTGAAATGGCGCTCGCGCTCGTCGGATCCCATCGCGACCTAGCATCCCACACCGTGCGCTACTCCGTGGTGGCGATTGGAAAAGCGCGGCCTCCGTACGCCGATGATCTTCAGCATTACGAGAAGCTGCTGTCGCGCCACGCGCGCGTGGACGTGATCGAAGTGGCCGACGAAGAGGCGCTGGAGCGCCGGATCCCCGACCGCGCGTACGTCAGCCTGCTCGACAGTCGCGGCAAGGCCTACTCCTCGGAGGCATTCGCCGGCTGGCTCGAGGAGCGCCGACAAGCGGGCCTCGACGTCTGCTTCGTGATCGGCGGTGCGTTCGGGTTCGAACTCGACCGTGCCGACCACAAGCTGTCGTTCGGACCAATGACGCTCCCTCACATGCTCGCGCGCGTTGTCCTTCTCGAGCAGCTCTATCGAGCGCACAAGATCCTCGCCAATGAGCCGTACCACCATTAGCCTCGCGCTCGTCCTGATCCTCCCTGCGCCCGCGCAGGCGGGCACGATCGAGTTGCGACAAGGCGCTACGGAGGACTCAGCGAACTTCTACGTCTTCACGGCCGCGCCGGGCGAGCGCAACGACATCGTCGTGGAGGAGCTCCCGGGCGGCTTCCGGTTGCGCGACGCCGCGAGCCCGCCGGCCGGCTGCGTCCCGGAAGGTCCGGACGCGGTGCGCTGCGCGCGCGCGACGCGCGAGATCTCCCTGACGATCGACGCCGGCGACGGCGACGACCGCGTCACCGCGGACGGCTCCGTCGGCTCCGTCCTCGGCGGGCCGGGCGACGACTCACTCGGCGGCGAAGGCGGCCGCGACCGCTATGCCGGCGGCACCGGCGACGACCGGATCTTCGTGGAGTTCGCGCGCGAGGCAACCATCGGGTGCGGCTCGGGAACCGACCGGATCTTCGTCGCGCAGCGCAATGGGGCGAGGCTGGACGCGGATTGCGAGCGCGTCCAGGGAGTGGGTCCGCTGATCGCCGTCCGGCGCGACGCCGGCGGGCGCCTCCGGGGCCTCGATCTGCGATGGCACGAGCGCGAGTTCCGCACTCCGTGCCGGGTTCGAGTCACGTTCACCGACGGCGGGCGCACGCTCGGGCGCGTCGACCTGCGGTCGGTTTCGCAACGCAGGACCCGGATCGCTCGGCTCGCGCGTCATGCCCCGGGCCGCATGGTGCGGGTCACGCTGCGCGCGAGCGACCGCTGTGCGGGACGGTTCGGTCGCGGCTACACCCCGACGGCGTTCCAGGTGGCCTCCTGACGCTACTGTGCGAACCGTGCCCAGGCACCCCATTGACGAGCTGAGAGCCGCTGTGGAAGCGGCCGCGGGCGACCTCCGCAACGGCAAGCCCGCGCCGACCACGCGCGCCAGCCTGGAACGGCCGAAGAAGGCCGGCTTCGGCGACTACTCGACGAACGCGGCGATGCTGCTCGCGCCCGCGCTGGGCGCACCGCCGCGCGAGATCGCCGAAAAGCTCGGGGAGAAGCTGAGCGCGCGGCTGGGGGAGGCCGTCGAACGCGTCGAAGTCGCCGGACCCGGCTTCCTGAACGTCTTCCTCGCCGACCCGTGGTACGTCGCGGCCGCGCAGCAGGTCCTGTCCGCCGGCGCTGACTGGGGCCGCGGCACGCCGGAGAAGCGCGAGAACGTCAACGTCGAGTACGTCTCGGCGAACCCGACGGGCCCGCTGACCGCCGCCAGCGGCCGCCACGCCGCGTACGGAGATGCGATCGCGCGCCTGCTCGAGTTCGAGGGCCACGAGGTCAGCCGCGAGTACTACTTCAACAACGCGGGCTCGCAGATCGACAAGCTCGGCGAGTCGGTGCGGCTTCGGGCCCGCAACGAACCGGTGCCCGAGGACGGCGGGTTCTACGTCGGCGACTACGTCGCCGAGGTCGCGAAGAAGATCCCTGACGCCGCCGAGATGGACGCGGTCGCGCTCGGCGCGCAGGCGTCGGCGCTGATCATGGCGGGGATCCGCGAGACACTGCACCGCTACCGCGTCGACTTCGACACGTACGCCCTCGAGGGCTCCCTGCACGAAGGCGATCCGTCGCCGATCGCGATCGCGTTCGACCGACTGCGCGAACAGGGGCACCTGTACGAGTCCGAGGGGGCGCTGTGGCTGCGGACGACCGAATTCGGTGACGACAAGGACCGGGTGCTCAAGCGCCAGACCGGCGCGCCGACGTACTTCGCCGCCGACGTGGCCTATCAGGAGGACAAGTTCCTGCGCGGCTTCGATCGGGCGATCTACGTGCTCGGCGCCGACCACCACGGCTACGTCGCGCGGCTGAAGGCGATCGCGAGCTCGCTCGGTGAGGATCCTGATCGCGTCGAGGTCCCGATCCTGCAGTTCGTGCACATCGTCGAGGGCGGCGGCCGGGCGAAGATGTCCAAGCGCCGGGGTGACTTCGTGACGCTCGACGAGCTGATCGAGCGGATCGGCGTCGACGCCACGCGCTGGTTCATGCTCAGCCGCTCGCACGACTCCACGATCGACCTCGATGTCGAGCTCGCGGCCAAGCAGGACCCCGAGAACCCGGTCTACTACGTGCAGATGATGCACGCGCGGATCGCCGGGATCTTCCGGCAGCTCCCGGAGGGCCGAGTCGACGCGGCGCTCGCGGCCGAACCCGGCCCGGTGGCGCTCAACGCGTCCGAGCGCGAGCTCATCCGCAAGGTGCTGTCGTTCCCGAACGAGCTGCACGAGGCCGCGGTCCGCCGCGCGCCGCACCGGATCGCCAGCTACGCGCTCGAGCTCGGCCAGGCCTTCGCGTCCTTCTACCGCGACTCGACCGTCCGCGACGAGCCCGACGATGCGCTCCAGAGCTTCCGGATCGGCCTGTGCGTGGCGACGCAGACGACACTCGCCGGCGCGCTCGGCCTGCTCGGCGTGTCCGCCCCGGAGTCGATGTGATCACGGTTCCGGCCCGCCTACCCGCGCCGTACATCCACGCCGACAACCGCGGCCTGGTGCTCTGCAACGGGCCGCAGTGCATCTCGATCCAGGCGTCGCAGCTGCGCCAGTGCGCGGAGACGTTCCAGATCATCGCCGACGAGGGCCGCGCGACCCGCGCGCAGGGTCCGCACGTCGTGGGCGGCTACGTCTCCGGCTCCGATGTTGTGATCTACGCCGGAACCCAGGATCATCTGCTGTCCGTGACCGTCTCGGCTTCCGATTTCGCCACACTGCGCGAGGCGATCGCGCCTCCCCACCGATGAGGACACTGCTCGTCGCACTCGCGCTGCTGCTGGTGGCGGCCGCCCCGGCGCAGGCCGAGGAGAAGCTCGTGACGCTGTACTCGCCGCCGATCGACTCGGAGCCGTACGTGCACAAGTCGACGACCGTGCAGCTCAAGGCGGACGGCAGGCAGGCGCCGGCGGAGCCGGGCTACGTGCTCGGCTTCCAGGAGATGTCGCTGGTCGACAGCAAGGACCCGGACGCGAAGCCGCTGCCGGTGGCGAAGATGATGGTCCACCACTTCCTGTACTTCACGCAGGGCCGAGCGCGCGCCGAGACCGGTGGCTGCCTCGGCGGCGACTTCCTGGCCGGACGCGGCGAGGAGCATCCGAGCGGGCGCTTCGACAACGTCGCGCCGCCCGATATCCGAGCGCGCTACGGCATCCAGAACGCGACGCCGGAGGGGAAGGCGCCGGCGTGGATGCTGACCGCGATGGTCATGAACCACTACCAGCGCTCCAAGCGCTTCTACGTCCGCACGCGCATCTGGTACACGAACGAGCCGCGGACGCCGGTCTACCCCACTGCGGTCGGCGACTGCCGCCACCTGCTCAACGGGATGGCCTACGACGTCCCCGGCGGCGGCCTGCCGGGCTCCACGTTCACGGACCGCTCGACGTGGACGGCGCCGTTCAGCGGCCGCATCATCGGCGCCGCCTCGCACCACCACGGCGGCGCGATCAACCACACGCTGACGAGCCAGACGTGCGGCCGCCCGCTGTTTGACGCCAAGGCGTACTACGGCGCCGCCGATCACCCGTACAACACGATCCGCCCGATCCTGCACGAGCCCGGCCCGATCGCCAACGGCACGTTCCGCAGCGCCCAGGGCGTCCCGGTGGCCGCGGGCGAGGTGCTCGAGCGCGTCGCCCTGCACGACAACGCCACGCTGCACGTGGCCGCCATGGGCTTCTGGGTGTTGCTGCTGGCCAAGGACGACGCGGTCACGGGCTGCCAGCCGATGCCGAGCGACCTCAGCGAGGTCACGGTGCCCGCGAAGTACGACACATTGGCGCCGTTCGTGTTCAGCCGCGCCGTCCCGCAGCTGTTCAAGCCGAGCGGCCCGCTGAAGACGTTCAACGGCCGCGTCGGCGACCAGTTCTTCCGCGCCGGCCGCGTGACCGCGAAGGTTGGCCAGCGGCTGACGTGGCGGTTCACCGGCGTCGAGCCGCACAGCGTCACCGTCGCGAACGGCCCGCGCGGCTTCTCCTCCAACTACCTCGGCAACGTGACCGGCAGCTACTCGTTCACGCCGACGGTCGCGGGCACGTACCGGCTGACGTGCCTGATCCACCCGACGACGATGGCGCAGACGCTCGTCGTCAAACGCTCTTGAAGAAGTTGATCCCGAGCTCGTCGAGCGCGCGCTGGGCCTCGATGTTCAGCCGCGCCAGCTCGCCGGTGAACAGCAAGAGCCCCATCGTGATCAGGATCGCGCCCGAGATCGCGGTGATGATCAGGTAGCGATCGCGCATCCAGCGGAACGCGCTCGTCATGCGCGTGAACGCGAGTGCGGTGAGCAGGAACGGGACGGCGAGTCCGAGCGAGTAGAACGCGAGCAGGATCGCGCCCTCGCCGACGGTGTCCTGGACGGCGGCGGCGGACAGGATCGAGCCGAGCGTGGGGCCGATGCACGGCGTCCAGGCGATCGCGAACGCGGCGCCCGCGATCAGCGGTCCCCCCGAGCCGGCGCGGCTGATCAGCGCGTCCGGGCGCCACTCCTTGTTCAGGCGCGGGATGAACGGCGTCAGCACGAAGAAGACGCCGAGCGCGATGATCACGGCGCCGGCGACCTTCTCGAGCGTCCGGCGGTGGTCCTGCAGCGTCGACCCGAGCCCGGTGGCGGTCATGCCGAGCGCGACGAACACGACCGTGAACGACAAGCAGAAGACGATCGCCGGCAGCAGGATCTTGAGTGTCCCCCGCTCGCCGGACTTCATCTCGGCCAGCGACAGGCCGGAGACCGCCGACAGGTAGCCGGGCACGAGCGGCAGCACGCACGGGGAGATGAAGGAGATGAAGCCGACCGCGAACGCGGCGATCACCGTGGTGTCGACGCCCTCGGTCACCCGCCCAGCTCCGCGTCCAGCCGCCGTGCGTCCTCGGGGCTGAGCGGCGGCGGCAGCTCGGGCTCGTCTTCAGGCGCGCCGCGCCAGCGTTTGTACGCGACGCCGATGCCGGCCACCGCGAGCAGCACGATCACGATCGGGACGAGCCACAGCGTGAGGTTGAAGCCGCCGGTGCCAGGATCGGCGAGCACCTCTTCGCCGTACTCGGCCACCAAGGCCTGCTTGATCTGCTCCTTGTCCTTGCCGGCGGCGATCTGCTCGCGGATGAAATCGCGCTCCTGCTGAGCGACGGGCGAGTTGGAGACGCTCAGGACCGTCCCGCACTCGACGCACATCACCTCGTCCTCGATGTCCGGCAACGACGCCTGGGGTGCCGCCAGCGCGAGCACGACGGCGAACGCGGCAAAGAGCTTCACGCCTGCTCCGCCAGGAGCTTCGGCAGGTGCTGGTCGAGCCACTCCTGCGTCACCGGGAAGCGCCGCATCGCCGCGATCCGCCCCGACCGGTCGATGATGAACGTCTCCGGGTAGCCCGTGACGCCGAACTCGCGGCCGTACGCGCGGTCCCGGTCGCGCAGACTCAGGAAGGTGGCGTCGCGCTCCTTGAGGAACGCGAGTGCCTTGTTCGACGCGTCCTGCGTGTCGAGTCCGAGGACGAGCCCGCCCTGGGGTCCGATCTTCTCGTGCGTCTTCTGGAGCAGCGGCACCTCCTCGCGGCACGGATCGCACCACGAGGCCCACACGTTGAGGACGACGACCTTGCCCTTGTAGTCGGCGAGCGAGCCCTGGCCGCCGGTGTGCAGCCAGGGCAGGGACGCGATCGGTGCGGCCGGCCGCGCGCCCTTGGCGACGGCCTCATCCAGCGTCGTGTCCGACCGCTTCGCGACGAGCCCGTAGGCGAGCAGGCCGACGAGGGCCGCGGCGGCGACGGTGACCGGCCAGAAGACGCGCAAACGCACGCTGCCAGGGTATCCGCGTTGAGTACACTCCTGGCCGACGCGGGCGTTGTCCAATGGCTAAGACGTTGGCTTCCCAAGCCAAAGATGGGGGTTCGATTCCCCTCGCCCGCTCCTATCGCGGCACGCCGTAGAGCATCCGGCGCCCCGCGTGCTCGGTCACGGTCCAGAGCTCGTCGCGGCCCGGCCAGTACGAGAGATCCTCCGGCCCGATACCCGCGCGCCGCGCGGTGCCCGCCTCGAGCGTGCCGCCATTGGGCGTGGCTGGGATCAATTGGCCGTGCGTCGCTTCTCCGCGGCTGCGGCTCAGGTAGTACGTCCCGGCGGCGGAGACCGCGCCCTGGACGTTGTGCACCGGCAGCCGGTATGCCTCCGTCGCCCGCAGGTGGCCGTCCGCGCCCGGCTGCAGCGACCAGCGCGCCACGCGACCGAAGGCGCCGTTCGAGCGGCAGTACTCGCTCGTGATCAGCGCGCCGCTGTCGAGGCCGATCGACGAGAACTTCGGCGCGCCGTTCGTCTCGCACGTGAAGTCGCCGTCGTTGTCCGGTCCGGCCGCGTTCACCCACGCGCCGACCTGCGGCATCACGTAGCGGTAGCCGAAGCCGTGGTACTTCGTCCCGTGGCGGCCGATCTTGTCCGCGTCGGACTCGCCGAGTTCGAAGATCTGGCGCATGTCGAACACGCGGATCCCGCGTGTCGTGTCCATGACGTACAGCAGATTGCCGTGCCAGACGATCCCGCCGGCGTGGATCCCGCCCTGCGGCCGCCCGACGATCTCGTACGTCGGCTGGCCGGCGGTGTCGATGTACGGGTACACGAGCAGGACGTGGCGGTACTTGTTCGTCGCCGCGTCGAGGAAGCTGACGCGGACGCCCTTGGCCGGTGCCGTGCGGTCGTCGTACCAGCTCACGAGCAGCGCCTCGCGCCCACCGGTGCCCGCGTCGGCGCTGGTGGTGACCCCCTGAGGAATCCACTCAGGCTCGCCGACCGTCCCGGAGTCGGCTGGATCGAAGCAGTACCAGCGGCTCCCGGCCGGCATGTCTGTGAAGGCCGTCTTGCTGCACTCCCCGTTCGGGGTCGCGGGCCGGTTGGCCTTGGTCAAGAGCGTGTCGACGCCGCTGCGGGGCAGCTTCGCGCCCAGCTTTGCGACGCGTGCCGGCAGGTCGGTGGCGCCGGGTCGGAGGTCGAAGTCGCTCAGTCTCGGCGCCTGGGCCTGCGCCGGCGCGGCGGCGGCGAGTGCGAGCACCGCCGCCGCGACTGCGGGGTTGTAGACGTTCATGTCAATACAGACCAGCAGGGGTGCTGCGTCTTCCAACGCGGCCGCTGATGGGGGCGATCGGTGAGTGGAATCACCGTTGGCGGCTCCGTAGGTAGCGCGTGATCTCCTTGTGGCGCTGGTCGCGCTCGCGCGCGGCTGCGCGCCGATCGTTGACCCAGGCCAGTTCGCGCTGGAGCTTGCGCCAGGCGGCGATCCGCTCCGGGTCGAGCTCGGCGCGGACGGCGCAGCCCGGCTCGCTGTCGTGGCCGCAGTCCGCGAACCGGCAGCTCGCGGCCAGCGAGTCGACGTCGGCGAAACTGTCGCCGGTGCCGTCCCACAGGCCGGCGACGCGGATCCCGGGCGTATCGATCAGGAACGCGCCGCTCGGCAACGGCAGCAGTTCGCGCGTGACCGTCGTGTGGCGCCCGCGCAGATCGCTCGCGCGGACGTCGTTGGTCTTCTGACGCTGCTCGCCCAGCAGCGCGTTGACCAGCGTCGACTTGCCGGTCCCGGACGCGCCGAGCAGGACCGCGGTGGTGCCGGGCGTGAGCAGCGACCGGATCACGCCCAGGCCCTCGCCCGTCAGCGCGCTGATCGCGACCGAGTCGGCGACGCCGAGCCGGCGCGCGAGGCGCGCGGCGGTCTCCCAGCCGTCGTCGGCGAGGTCGGTCTTGGTCAATACGAGCGCGGTCGGCACGCCGCCGGAGGCGGCCAGCGCCGTGAAGCGTTCCAGCCGGCGCGCCTTCGGGTCGGGCAGCGGCTCGGTCACGAGCGCCAGGTCGACGTTCGCCGCCAGCACGTGGCCGGCGGTGATGTCGCCGGGCGCGCGGCGGACGATCGTGCCGCTTCGCTCGAATATCGCAGCGATCGCGCCGCCGTCGTCGAGCCCGACCCAGTCGCCGGTGACCGGCGTCTCGGTCAGCCGCCCGCGGGCGGGGACGAGCTTCGTCTCATCATCGGATGCGACCAGCCATAGGCCGCGGTACTGCGCAAGCACCCGCGCACGGGTGAGTTCGGTAAGCAACGGAGGTTCTCCACAGTTCTTCGCAAGGGCAACGACGCGGTGCGGGCACCAGGCGCGTCGGCCCGGAGCCCGTTCAGGCGGTCGTGGCGAAGATGTGAAGGCGGTGCGTCACGGCCTCAAAGGTACCGCACGCGGGGGTACGGCTATCCCCCGTCTTAGACGACGGGCACGCCGTCGACCGACGGATACACGTTCAGCCGCCCGCACAGTCCGAGCACCTCGCCCGCGGGCGGATCGATGCCGAACATCGCAGCGGCCAGCGGCGGCACGCCGCCGTCTTCGAGGGCGCCGATCAGTTGTTCCGCCCGGCCGGCGGTCGCGCTGGAACCGGTTTCCCACGACTCGCGCCAGGCCGGTACGAGCGGCGCGGCGATCCCCGCGGCGAGTTCGTAGAAGCGGTCCAGGGACCGCCTGCCCTCGCGCAGATCGTTGAAGCCCACGACCGCGAGGTCGCGCCGGCGCCGGGCCGCGTTGTCGTCGACAGCTCCGACAGAGCGGCCGGGATCGTGTCCGGCGGCTTGCAGGTAGGCCTGCCGGTCGGCGAGCACGTCATCGGGGAACGACAGGATGCAGTCGCCGGCCTCCGGCAGCGTGGCGATCTGCATCAGCACGATGATCTCGAGGTCACCGTGGTTGATCAGCCGGTGGATGAGCCCGGGTGTGAACCACAGCAGCGACCCGCGCTCGACCGCGGTCTCGTTGAACCCGGCCGGCCCGATCGTCTGCACCGCACCCGCGCCGTCGAGCACGAGGTACGCCTCCGAGCAGACGAGGTGGACGTGGGGACTGCCGCCGCGCAGACCGTCCGGGCCTTCCCAGTCGTAGACGCGGAGACGGGAGATGCCGACGCCTCCCGGCAGCGGCGGTGCGGAGAGCAGCGATTCGGTCGTCACGCCTCGAGCTTACGATGTACGTGTGAAGGCCGAGCAGACACGCGCGCCACTGACTCGGGAGCGTGTGCTGCGCGCGGCCGTCGGGATCGCGGACGAGCGCGGCATCGACGCGCTGACGATGCGCAACCTCGGCCAGGAGCTCGGGGTCGAGGCGATGTCGTTGTACAACCACGTCTCCAACAAGAGCGACGTGCTGGACGGCCTGGTCGAAGTGATCGTGGACGAGGTGCTGGCGGCCGTCGGGGACCCGCCACCGGACGTTGAGTGGAAAGTCGCGCTGCGCCGGCGGATCCTCGCCGCGCGCGAGGTGTTCCTGAAGCACCGATGGGCGCCGGGAGTGCTCGAGTCCCGGCAGGACATGCCGCCGGGCCTGCTGCGCTACTACGACGGCCTCCTCGGGATCCTGCTGGCCGGCGGCGTCTCGCTCGACCTCGCGCATCACGCCATGCACGCGCTCGGAAGCCGCGCGCTGGGGTTCAACCAGGAGCTGTTCACCGACGATGCCGACGTCGCGCCGGAGGAGGTCGCGCTGATGACGCGGCAGATGGCGGCGTTCCCGAACCTCGTCGCGCTGATGCAGGTCGTCTATCACGACCCCGACTCGACGGTCAGCGGCTGCGACGACCAGTTCGAGTTCGAGTTCGGGCTCGACCTGATCCTCGACGGCCTCGAGCGCCTTAAGGGGCCAGGCCCCTTTAGGTTCGCGGTTCGAGCTGCGTACACGAGATGAAGTGAATACCTAAAGGGGCCTGGCCCCGGCGGAGGACTTGACTTACGCCATACGCTTACGACGTAAGTTTACAACGTAAGTGGGAGCGCTCATGACCGCATTGACCCGCTGGGTCCTCAGCCACAAGCGACTCGTGACCGGCGTCTGGGTCGTGATCACGATCGCCGCGTTCGCTTCGATCCAGCCATCCAGCGACGCGCTCTCGCAGGAGTTCACGGTGCCGGGCCGCGAGGGCTTCGAGACCAATCGGGAGATCGCGGCGCGCTACGGCAGCGGAGGCGACGTCGCGCCGCTGGTCCCGGTGGTCACGCTCCCGGCCGGGACGACGTTCGACTCATCCGGCGTCCGGGCGCAGTTCGACGCCGCGGTCGACCGCGTGCGTGCGGCGGTGCCGGGCTCGCGCGCGCTCGCCGATGAGGCCTTCGTCTCCAAGGACCTCCGGACGGCGTACGCGCTCGTCTACATCCCGGAGAAGCCGGGCCTCGAGCCCGGCCAGGCCGAGGCGAAGCAGGCGGAGGCGGCACTCGCGGGCGCGACCGTCGCGGGCGCGCCGGTCCGCGTCACCGGCCTCGACGCCCTGCGCGCCGACTCCGCGTCCGGCGCCGGGGACGACACGAGCGTGAGCATCCTCGTCGAGGTGCTCCTCGCAGGCCTCGGGGCGCTGATCGTGCTCGCCTTCGTGTTCGGCTCCTTCATGGCTGTCGTGCCGCTGCTGATGGCAGTGGTGGCGATCCCCACGACCTTCCTGCTCGTGTGGCCGCTCACCGCCGTCACCGACGTCAACGTGGTGATCCAGTTCCTGGTCGCGCTCGTCGGGCTTGGCATCGCGATCGACTACGCGCTGCTGGTCGTCATGCGCTGGCGCGAGGAGCCCGGGAGCGGCGACGAGGCGGTGACGAACGCGATGAACCACGCCGGGCGCGCCGTCGTGTTCAGCGGCACGACCGTCGCGATCGCGATGCTCGCGCTCGTCCTGCTGCCGATCCCGTTCCTGCAGAGCATCGGGATCGCCGGGATGCTGATCCCGCTGGTCAGCGTCGCCGTCGCGCTGACGCTGCTGCCGGTCGTGCTGGCCACGATCGGGCCGCGGCTCGACTGGCCGCGGCGGGCTCGGGCCGATCGCGCGGGACGCGGCTGGACGGCGTGGGCGCGGCTCGTGGTGCGCCACCGCTGGGCCGCCGCCATCGCGTCGACCGCGATGCTGGTGGCGCTCGGCGCCGCCGCGTTCACGCTCCAGCTCGGCAATCCGCGGGCCGAGTCGCTCGCGCAGGCGGGACCGGCGCGCGCCGGGCTCGAGCAGCTCGAGCGGGCGGGCACCGGCGCCGGGCCGCTGTCGCCGTTCGAGGCCTTGGCGCCCGATGCGGCCGCGCTGCGGGCGGTCGACGGGGTGCAGACCGCGGTGGCGTGGCCGGACGCGCCCGGGCTGGTCGCCGTCGTCCCGGCCGCCGACGGCAGCTCCGGCGAAGGCCGCGCGACGCTCGACCGCGTTCGCACCGAGACCGGCGCGAGGGTGGGTGGCCAGGCGGCGCAGAGTGCCGACTTCGTCGACGCCGTCTACGGCAAGTTCGCGTTCGTCGTCGCGCTGATCTCCGCGCTGACGTTCCTGCTGCTCGTGCGCGCGTTCCGCTCGCTGCTGCTGCCGCTGAAGGCCGTGATCCTGAACCTGCTCTCGGTCGCTGCCGCGTGGGGCGTGATGGTGCTGGTGTGGCAGCACGGCATCGGATCGGAGGCGATCTGGGGCATCGAGGCGACGCGCTCGATCACGGTCGAGATGCCGGCCGTCGTGTTCGCCTTCCTGTTCGGCGTCTCGATGGATT
Source organism: uncultured Solirubrobacteraceae bacterium (assembly GCA_963768375.1). Taxonomy (GTDB): domain Bacteria; phylum Actinomycetota; class Thermoleophilia; order Solirubrobacterales; family Solirubrobacteraceae; genus Solirubrobacter. The sequence goes on along the minus strand of CAVYHO010000008.1, from coordinate 701,225 downwards.
ACCAGGTGTTCATCGTCAGCCGGATGCGCGAGGCGTACGACCGCGAGGGATCGACCGAGACCGCGGTGATCGAGGGCATCGGCCGGACCGGGCGGCTCGTCACCAGCGCCGCGCTGATCCTCGGACTCGCGTTCGTCGCGCTCAGCGCCAGCCCGGGCACCGAGGTGAAGATGTTCGCGACCGCGCTGGCGGCCGGGATCCTGGTCGACGCGACGATCGTCCGCGCGCTGCTCGTGCCCGCGGTGGTGTCGATCTTCGGCCGCTGGAACTGGTGGCTGCCGGCGTGGCCGGCGCGACTGCTCCGCGTCAGCCCGTCGGAGCTCTAAGTGTCGACCACGAACGTGTTCGCGACCTTGTCGTGCAGCGCCTGGTTGCGGTCGTCCCACAAGGGCCACAGGCCGTCGAGTATCCACGGGACGTAGAACACGAGGCTGCCGACGAACCCGAACACGAAGTCCTGCATGAGCACGTCACGGATCAACGCCGTGCCTGCGGTGACGGGTTGCCCGTCCTCGCGGATCACCCGGATGCCGAGCCATTGCTTGGCCCAGGTCTGGCCGTTGCGCTCGCCCTGCCGGCGCATCGTCAGCGGCGGGTAGGCGACGAACCACACGAGCGCCAGAACGAGGTACGCGATGACGCCGGCTGCCCAGCCGGCGCTGTCGCGGTCCGTGCCGCTCGACTGGCTGAAGACGAAAAAGCCAACCCCGACCGCGATGCCCAGCGTCATGATCGTCTGCAGGATGCCGTCGAGCAGGTACGCCGCCAGCCGCCGACCCCAGTTGGACAGGGTCACCCCCGGCGGGATGTACGGGCCCTGTGGCGCGTAGTACGGCGGCGCGCCGTAGCCCGCGGGCGCCTGCGGGTATTGCTGACGGTAGTCGTAGCCGTACCCGGGCGCCGGCGGCGGCCAGTTCGGGTCAGGGTCACGACGCTCGGGCTCAGACGGGAATGGAGGCTGCTCGCTCATCGCGGCGCCTGTACCCGTTTCGCGCCGGATTTCTCTACCAGGCTTGAGAGGACCCGCAGTGCGGGCAGCCGACCGAGGTCGTCACGGCAGCCTTGAAGACGTAGCCGCACGAACAACTGTAGGTCGCGGCGTCCTGGCTCACATTGGCGCGCTTGTTGCGCTCACGACCTGGGCTCGCGGTGCGCTGCGAGCGCGAGACGGAGCCCCGCGAGGGGCGGCGTCGTGGAAGGGTGAGCGGGCGGGTGAGCTGCATCTTCTGCCCTGTTAACGGCAGTACTGCCTAGAGGTTTCAGTTTCTCGTGTTGAGATTCGTTAGCGCCCCCCGCGGACCTCCCGCGCCATACTTCTGTTCGTGGACCCGTCCCGCAAGCGCAGGATTCGCTTCGTCGTGGCCCTCTCGGCCGCCCTGCTGCTGGCCGGTGCGCTCGCCTACACGAGCTTTTCCGCCTCCGTTGAGGCGCGCCAGCCTTCGGAATTGGCCGCGGCGGCGCCGACTCCGGGCCAGAAGTACCAGCTGGTCGGCAAGGTGGTGCCGGGCTACACGCAGAAGGGCGATGTCACGTACTTCCGGGTCCGGGACCGCGACGGCACGCATTCGATCCCGGTCACGTATGCGGGCCGGCTTCCGGATCCGTTCCGGGCCGACCGCGAGATCGTCGTCGACGTGGTCAAGAAGGGCGACGTGTACGTGGGCCAGACCGGCTCGCTGGTGACGAAGTGCCCCTCGAAGTTCACGGCCGACCAGACCCAGACCTGACGTGCTGGTAGCGGGCCAAGCCTGCCTGATCGTCGCCTTCGTCTGCGCTCTCTACGGCGTCGGAGCGTCGCTGTACGGTGCGCGGTCGCACCGCCGTGAGTGGGTCGCTTCCGGCCGCCGCGCCGTCTATGCCATGGCGCTGTCGACCGCGGTGGCGTTCGTGCTGCTCGAGACCGCGTTCGTGCGCTCGGACTTCGACTTCGCCGTCGTGGCCAGCCACTCCTCGACGACGACGCCGCTGTTCTACCGGCTGACCGCGATGTGGTCGTCGCAGGAGGGCTCGCTGCTGCTGTGGCTGTTCCTGCTCGGCGCGTGGTCGAGCCTGATCCTGTTCATCACCCGCCACCGGCTGCGCGTGCTGGCGCCGTACGCGACCGGCGTGCTGCTCGGCTTCGGCGCGTTCTTCTCCGGCCTGCTGGTGTTCGCCGAGTCGCCGTTCACGCGCGCGCCGATGCGCGTGAGCGAGGGCGCCGGACTGAATCCGCTGCTGCGCGACCCGGGGATGATGATCCACCCGCCGATGCTCTACTCGGGCTACACGCTGTTCGCGATCCCGTTCGCGTTCGCGGTGGCGGCGCTGATCACGCGCCGGCTGGACGCCGAGTGGATCCGGTCCACCCGGCCCTTCACCTTGGCGGCCTGGTGCGCGCTCGGGTTCGGAATCGTGCTCGGCGCGCGCTGGTCCTACCACGAGCTCGACTGGGGCGGCTACTGGATGTGGGACCCGGTGGAGAACGCGTCGCTGATGCCATGGCTGACCGCGACCGCATTCCTGCACTCGGTGATGATCCAGGAGCGGCGCGGGATGCTGCGGACGTGGAACGTCTCGCTGGTGCTGGCGACCGGCGTGCTGGCGATCCTCGGCACGTTCCTGGTGCGCTCCGGCGTGCTCAACTCGATCCACGCGTTCGGAGCCTCCACGCTCGGCGTGCCGTTCCTGCTGCTGATCGCGACGATGATCGGCGGCTCGATCTACCTGGTCTCGAGCCGTGCCGAGTCGCTGCGCTCCGAGCACCGGCTGGACTCGCTGTTCTCGCGCGAGGCCGTGTTTTTGCTGAACAACCTCGTGCTCGTCGGGCTCTGCTTCGTGATCTTCTGGGGGACGTTCTTCCCGTTGATCGCGGAGGCCTTCACCGGCCGCCAGCGCAACATCGGCCCGCCCGTGTACGAGCAGTTCGTCGTCCCGCTGGCGCTGATCCTCGTGCTGTTGAGCGGGATCGGGCCGGTGATCGCGTGGCGGCGCGCGAACGGCGCGAGCCTGCGCCGCAATCTGCTTCGCCCGGCGCTCGCGGGCGTGGTCGTCGTCGGAGTCCTGATCGCGTTCGGCGTGACGAGCTCGGTGACGGCGCTGATGATGTTCGGGTTCGGCGGCTTCGTGCTGGCCGGGATCGGCCAGGAGTTCTGGCGCGGCGTGCGCGCGCGGCGGGCGGTCGCGCGCGAGTCGGTGCCGGTCGCGCTGGTGTCGCTGGTGCGCCGCAATCGCCGCCGCTACGGCGGCTACCTCGTGCACGTCGGGATCGTCGTGCTGTTCGTCGGCGTGGCCGCGTCCTCGAGCTTCAAGGACGTCCGGGACGTCGCTCTGAACCCCGGGCAGAGCGCGCGCGTGGGCGACAAGGAATTCACGTACGTGAAGCCGACGGCCGAGCTGCACGCGGCGCCGAACGGCCGCCTCGAGCGGATCTCGCTCGGCGCCGACCTGCGCGTGGACGGCAAGGCCATGCACGCCTCGAAGGACTACTTCCCGTCGCAGGATCCGGAGCTGGGGCCGGTCTCGCGGTTCTTCGACGGCGAGGCCACGACCGAGGTCGCGCTCGACGCGAGCCTCGGGAAGGACACCTGGGCCGCCGTCGGGCCGGACATCGCGAAGCTGCGCCCGCGCCTCGAGGAGGGCGACCGGCTGTTCGCGAACGCCTCGGACGACCTCTCGGCAGAGGACTCCAATCAGTTCCTCGGGCTCGCCCTGCGCGGGCTGACCGACGGCTACGCGAACAACCCGCCGCCGGCGCGCTTCCGGTTCGAGGTCAACCCGATGGTCACCTGGATCTGGCTCGGCACGCTGATCGTCATGTTCGGCGCGTTCATCGCGGGCTGGCCCACGCCGCGCGGGCTGACGCGGGTGGCGAGCGCCCGCTACGCGGCCCGCGTCGGCCGCGACGTGCGCGAGCATGTTCCTGCTTGAGGCCGGCGTGATCGCCGTGGTGGTGGCGGCCGCGGTGCTGCTCGTCACGCGCCCGCTGCGGCGCAGCGCCCGTGCCGTGGACGAGACGCTCGAGGCCGAGCGCGCCGAGCTCGACGCGCTCAAGGAGGCGAAATACCGCGAGATCCGCGACGCCGAGCTCGACTACCGGACGGGCAAGCTGTCCGACGCCGACTGGAAGGGGCTGGACCGCACGCTGCGGACCGAGGCGATCGAGATCCTCAAGCGGCTCGACTCGCTACCCTAAGCGACCGCATGGTCGACTCCGTTCTCAGCGTCCTCCAGGTCATCTTCTCCGTCGGGGTGATCTTCCTGATCCTCCTGCATTCGGGGAAGGACGCGGGCATGTCCGGCGCGTTCGGCGTCGGCGTCGCCGGCGGCTCCTCGGGCGGCTCGCTGATGGAGCGCAACCTCGATCGCTGGACGATCCTGTTCGCCGTGCTGTTCGTGGTGAACACGATCGCGATCATCAAGTTCTGAGCACGACGACGCGGCCCGCGCTGCCGTCGTCGGTGATCAGCTGCACGACCACGTCAGCGATCTCCTCCACGGGGATCGGCGTCACGGCCGCCGCGCGCTCCTCCGCGGTCATCGCGTCCAGCTCGGCCTGAGCGCGCTCGGTCAGGATCCAGCCCGGGACCACGCAGGCGACACGCAGGCCGTCGCGCTCGCGGAACGCCGTCGTGAAGCGGATCAGGCCGGCCTTGGCCGCTGCGTATTCCGCCGACGGGTGCGGGCCGTCCTCGTGCCCCGCGCTCGACGCGATGTTCACGACCACGCCCTTGCCCATGTACTGCGTGGCGAGCATCGGCGCCCTCAGGTTGAGATCGAGCTTCGCGCTCCAGTCGCCGTCCGGGAAGTAGGGCGGGATGTGGCCGCCGCCACCGGCGTTGTTGACCAGGATGTCCGGGCGCGCCGCGTCGATGGCGGCCTTCAGCTGCGCGTCGTCGGTGACGTCGACGCCGGTCTCGAGGTCGGCGACCACCACGCGCGCGCCCTCGGCTTCGAGGCGCCTCGCGATGCCCTTGCCGGTCCCGGCCGAGCCGCCGGTGACAAGCGCGACCTTGCCGGCGAGCTCCACGCCGTCGCAGGTTAGCCCGCGGCGAGCGACTGCTCGAGCTGCTCGGCCGTGCGCGCGATCTGGCGGGCGACGTGACGGCGATGCTCGATGCTGGGCGCATCTTCGGCGGCCAAGGCCGCGGCGAGCGTGCGGATGAGCCACAGCGGCGTGCGCAGCGGCTCGTCCACCTCGCCCACCGGCGGCCAGGCCCACGAGCGCGCGTCCTGTTCCCCGAGAACGTGCGACATGTTGCACCGGTTCATCGACCGGTTCGGGCCGAACTAAACCCCAATAGTCCAAATTCCCGCTTAGAGCGCACTCTCGTACAGAACGAGGATCTCGGCGCGGTCGGCCGCGGGCGGCGTGTTCGCGAGCTGGGGGCGCGCCGCCGCCGCGTCCGCGCACTCCGGCAGCACGGCACGATCGACGCCGAGGTCGGCCAGGCCGCCTGAGCGGAGCGAGACGGCGAGCTTGGCCGGATCGCCGAATGCCTCGATCCGGTCCGGGAAGCGCCAGGCCAGTGCGCCGATCGTGTGCGGCAGCATCGCCGCGTTCGCGGGGCCGTGCCCGATCCCGGCGTGGCGAACGAGCGTCTGGGCGAGCACGTGGTGCAGCCCGAGGCCGGTCGAGTCGATCACGTAGCCGGCCAGCATCGCGCCGAGCGCGAGCGTGTCGCGGTCGGGTTCCGGTCGCGACCAGCCTTCCTCCAGCAGCCGCGCGGCCTCGTGGGCGACCAGCGTCGCGACCGGGTTCGGGCGCACGGTGCACGCGCCCTCGACCGCGTGGCCGAGCGCGTTGAGCGAGCTCGCCGCCAGCTCGGGCACTGGCTGCGAGGCGGCCAGCTCCGGATCAAAGACCACGACCGCGGGCCGAACGCGCGGGGTCGACTCGTCGACGCCGCGGGCGTGCCGGTGACCCTGGGTCATCTCGGCGCCCGAGAGCGTGGTCGGGATCGCCATCGCACGACCGCCATCCGCCGCGGCCAGCGCCTTCGTCACGTCGATCACGCGCCCGCCGCCGAGCGCGACCAGCCGGTCACCCTTGACAGTCCCGCGCAGGTCGGCGGCAATGTGATCCACGTGACCCGCGGGCACGACGTGCACGGCGCCCGCGGCCATCGCGATCCACGGCGCGGCCGAGCTCGCGCGCTCGGTCGTCAGCAGCGTGTAGCCGGCCCCGCCGAGCGCATCCACCGCCTCGGCCGCGACGCCGCGGCCGAAGTGGATCGTGCGCTCGCCGTCATTCCACGTGAACGCCAACGGGGTCCTCGTACCACGAGTACGCGTAGGTCGGGTCGTCGAGGTCGCGGGCGAGCGTGGTCAGCTTCAGTGGCCGGAACGTGTCGCACATCACCGCGAGCTCGTTCGTGCGGTCGATCCCCAGCGACTTCTCCACCGCTCCCGGCTGCGGGCCGTGCGGGAGCCCGGACGGGTGCAGCGTGATCGCGCCGATGTCGACGCCCTTGCGCGCGGCGTAGTTGCCGTCCACGTAGTACATGACCTCTTCGCTCTGCACGTTCGAGTGGTGATACGGCAGCGCGATCGCCTGCGGGTCCCAGTCGAGCATCCGCGGGCAGAACGAGCAGATCACGAAGTTCTGGCCCTGGAAGGTCTGGTGCGCCGGCGGTGGCTGGTGCAGGCGGCCGGCCTTGGGCTCGAAGTCGGCGATGTTGAACGTGTACGGGTAGACGTAGCCGTCCCAGCCGACGACGTCGAGCGGGTGGTAGTCGAGCACGTAGTCCTGGTAGCCGCCGCGTACGCGCAGCTTGACCAGGTACTCGCCGCGATCGCGGTGCGTGACCAGGTCGGTGGGCGGATGGAAGTCGCGCTGCGAGAACGGCGCGTGCTCGAGCAGCTGGCCGTAGCGGTTGCGGTAGCGGTTCGGGGTCTCGATCTCGCCCGGCGTGTAGAAGGTCAGCCAGCGCTGGGGCTCGTCGAACGCGAACCGGTACGTCGTCCCGCGCGGGATCACGATGTAGTCGTGCTTGCGGTACGGCAGCGTGCCGAAGATCGTCTCCACGACCCCGGAGCCCTCGTGGACGAAGACGACCTCGTCGCCCTCACCGTCGCGGTAGAAGTAGTCGGCCTCGCGCTCGGGAACGCAGATCCCGATCTCGACGTCGCCGTTGTACTGGAGGACGCGCCGGCCGAGCACGGTGTCGCCCATCGGCTCGAGCTCCATCGTGTTGGTGAGCCGGTGCACATGGGTCTCCGGCACCCACTCTTCGAGCACGATCTGCTCGAAGTCGCCGACCTCTTTGACCCGGCAGGGCGAGAACAGGTGGTACAGGATCGACTCGTTGCCGGAGAAGCCCTCGAAGCCCATGACCTCCTCGACGAGCAGCGGCGCGTTGCCGTTCGCGTCGGGATCGCGGTACTGGACATGGCGCTTGGCCGGGATCCGGCCGAGGCTGGCGTAGCGCATCAGTCGCTCCTCTCGGTGGGGTTCAGCACGCGGCCCACGAACAGGAGTGTCCCAGTCGGCGCGTGCTCGACGGCCCACGTGAAGGGCCGGTCGAAGATCAGGTGGAAGGGGTTGAGCGGCATCGAGACCGCGCGGGCCATCACCGCGGTCGTGGCGGCGGCGCGCGTCCCGGCCTCGTCGACGTCGACGCGGGCGCGCTGCAGCACGCGGCTGAGGCCCTTGTCGCCCGGGCCGGTGACGAGCTCCTCGAGGTCGCGCCCGAACTCGAACGCGGCGCCGAGGCCGAGGTCGATCAGCGCCTCGGTCAGCTCGAGCTCCGCCGTGGTGCTGAAGCGCGGCAGCTCGACGGTGCCCTGGCCGCGGCGCCACTCCACGTCGTGCCAATCGCCGAGCATCGCCACGAAGCGCAGCTCGGTGTCTCGGTACGGAAGCCGGATCGCGTCGTCCGCGTGCTCGAAGGTGGCTTTCCACGCTCATCATCGGGACCTCGCCGGCGCCCTCGAACGGCGCCGGACGGGTGGTCTCGAAGGGGTGGACCCACTTCGCGTCGAGATATTCCGCGTCGGTGATGGCGAGGATCTCGTCGCCGTTGAAGCGGTCGACGATGCGGGGGACCATCCCGTGCGTCTTCTCGTTCGACCACGCGTTGACCCGGTCGGCGTCGAGCGGACCGGTGTCGAGCGTCAGCTTCGGCCCGGCCGTGTAGCCCTCCCCGAGCCACGCGGCCTGCGCGCTGATGATCCCGTCGACCTCGGGCACCGGCGCCGACGACCTGTCGAGCGCCTCTCGCGTCTTCCCCGTCGCTCCGGCCCGGACGACCTCGAGCGCCCGCGTCAGCCCGTACGGCGACAGGACGACATCGCCCGGCAGCCGTTCGAGGAGCGCGAGATCAAAGGTTGCCGCGGAGGGCCTGTTCACGCTCGATCGCCTCGAACAGCGCCTTGAAGTTGCCGTCGCCGAAGCCGCGCGCGCCGTGGCGCTCGATCACCTCGAGGAAGACCGTCGGGCGGTCGCCGATCGGCTTCGTGAAGATCTGCAGCAGGTAGCCCTCGTCGTCGCGGTCGACGAGGATGCCGAGCCGCTTGAGGTCCTCGAGGTCCTCGGCGATCTCGCCGATCCGCTCGGGCACGTCGTCGTAGTAGGTCTCGGGCGTGCGCAGGAACTCGATCCCGCGCTCCTTGAGCTGCTCCACGGTCCGCACGATGTCACGCGAGGCGACCGCGATGTGCTGCGCGCCGGCGCCGCCGTAGTACTCGAGGTACTCGTCGATCTGCGACTTGCGCTTGCCCTCGGCGGGCTCGTTGAGCGGGAACTTGACCCGCCCGTTGCCGCTCGTGACGACCTTCGACATCAGTGCCGAGTACTCGGTCGAGATGTCCTCGTCGGAGAAGTGGATCATCTCCCGCATCCCGAAGACGTCCTCGTAGTACTTGACCCAGCGGTCCATGTGGCCGAGCTCGACGTTGCCGACGATGTGGTCGATCGCCAGCAGGCCGGTGTCGCCGCTGGTGACGTCGCGCAGCGTGTAGCCCGGCAGGAAGCGACCCTTGTAATGGGTGCGGTCCACGAACGTGTGCAGCGTCTCGCCGTACGTCGCGATGCTCGCGAGCTTCACGGTGCCGTGATCGTCGCTGATCTCGTACGGCTCGCGAACGCCCTCGGCGCCGCGGGCGACGGCCTCGCGATAGGCGTGGTCGACGTCCGGAACGCTCAGCCCGATCACCTTCACGCCGTCGCCGTGCTGGGCGACGTGGCGCGCCGATCTCGTGGCCGGGGATGAGCGCCCCGGTGAGCACGATCCGGATCCGGCCCTGCTCGAGCACGTGCGAGGCGCGATCGCGCACGCCGGTCTCCAGCCCCGCGTAGCCGACCTCCTTGAAGCCGAGCGCCCTGACCCAGAACGAGGCGGCCTGCAGCGCATTCCCGACGTAGAACTCGACGTGGTCGATGCCGTGGAGCGGCATGAAGTCTTCGGTCTTGGACGGTGCGACGATTGGCTGCGTGCTCATGCACTTCATGATCCGCCGATAGTGGCGTGTTCTCAATACCGATCCGTTGCGTAGGCTGCCATACTCGGCCGGGTATGGACGACATCGACCGGCAGATCGTTGCGCTCCTTCGGGAGGACGCGAGGCGCTCGTTCCAGAGCATCGGCCTGCGCGTGTCCTTGAGCGCTCCGGCCGTCAAGCGGCGCGTCGACCGGCTCGAAGCCGACGGCGTGATCCGCGGCTACACGGCGCGTGTGGACCCGGCGCGGTTCGGCTGGACGACCCACGCGCTGGTGTCCCTGTATTGCGAGGGGCGGATGGCCGCGACCGAGGTCCGCGACGCGGTCGAGCGCCATCCCGAGGTCGAAGCCGCCTTCACCGTGGCCGGCGAGGCGAGCGCCGTAGTCCACGTGCGGGCGCGCGACACCGCGCACCTGGAGGAGACACTCGAGCGCATCCGCGACCACCCGGGCGTGACCAGGACACAAACCCAGATCGTTCTGTCCACCTTGTTCGAGCGTCCTTTTGAGGCCTAGCTACACATTTCGGCGATAAATACGCACCGAAGCCTTAAGAAGCAGGCCCGGGCTGTGGGTAGCCTTCATGTCATGACCGCTCTTGAGCGCCGTGTGAACATGACCGCAGTCTTCCTCCCCTTCGCCGTGACGGCTGTAGCCATCGCCGTGCTGTGGGGCAACTGGGTCGGCTGGTCCGACGTTGCCGTCTTCGCCCTGATGTATGTGATCAGCGGGTTCGGCGTGACCGTCGGCTTCCACCGCATGCTGACCCACCGGGCATTCCAGACGCACAAGCTGACCCGGTACGTCTTCGCGTACTTCGGCATGCTGTCGGTCCAGGGGCCCGTCATCGACTGGGTCGCCGACCATCGCAAGCACCACGCGCACACCGACGTCGAAGGTGATCCGCACTCGCCGCACGTCGGTCACGGCGACGGCGTGATGGGCGCGATGCGCGGCCTCTGGCACGCGCACACCGCGTGGCTCTGGCGCACGCACGGCGAGGCCCGCGCTCGCAAGTACGCCAAGGATCTCGTCGAGGACCGCGGCATGCGGATCCTCAACCGCAAGTTCCCGTGGATCGCGCTGGCGTCGCTGCTGATCCCGGCGGCGCTCGGCGGGCTGCTGACCATGAGCTGGAAGGGCGCGCTCACCGGCCTCATCTGGGGCGGCTTCGTCCGCATCTTCATCCAGCACCACGTGACCTGGTCGGTCAATTCGGTGTGCCACTTCTTCGGCAAGCGCCGCTTCGACATCGAGGATCACTCGACCAACGTCTTCTGGCTCGCGATTCCGTCCTTCGGCGAGAGCTGGCACCACAACCACCACGCGTTCCCGCGCTCGGCCGCGCACGGCCTGAAGTGGTGGGAGATCGATCCGTCCGCCGCGCTGATCGCGTTGATGAAGCGCGTCGGGCTCGCGTGGGACGTCGTCAAGATCGCGCCGGAGCGCCAGGCGCAGAAGCTCGTCGGCGCGCCGAAGCCGGAGCCGAAGCGCGCGGCGCCGGCCGAGTCGGACGAGAAGGTCGCCGAGCCCGTCGCCTGAACCTAAAGGGCCAGACCCTTTAGGTTCGCTCCGAGCGCGCGGATCGACTCCTCATTGATCGGGCTCGCGATGAGGATCACCTCGTCCGCGCCGGCCTCGCCCATCGCGTGCAGGTGCGCGGCGAGGTCCTGCGGTCGGACCGGTTCGGCGTGCGGCACGCGCTCGACCGGTCCGTCGAGTTGCACGAGCACGCACGCGCTTCGCGTCACGTGATCGGGGATGCCGATCTCCGCCACTAGCCGGGCGAAGCTCTCCGGGTCGTTGTCGTAGTCGTCGTAGAAGGTGTTCCACGCGTCCACGTACGGAAGTGCGATGGACAGCATCCGCGGTCCGTTGGAGCCGATCATGAGGGGCACTCGCCGCGACGGCTTCGGGAGCAGGACCGCGTCATCAGCCTGGTGGTACTTGCCGTCGAGCGTCACCCGCTCGCCGGCCAGCAGACCGCGAATGATCGTGAACGCCTCCTCGAAGCGGCTGACCCGCTTGTCGTACGGGATGCCGAACGCGTCGAACTCACGCCGGTTCCAGCCCGAGCCGACCCCGAGGATGAAGCGACCGTGACTGACCTCGTCGATCGTCGCCGCCATCTTGGCCAGGATGCCGGGTGCGTGGAACCCGGCGCAGGCCACGAGCGGCCCGAGCCGAACCCGCGAAGTCACGGCCGCTAACGCGCTGAGCAGTGTGAACGCCTCCCACGGCGCGCGCTCCGGCTCGTCGTAGAGCAGGTGGTCGCCGATCCAGATCGAGTCGAACCCGACCTCCTCGGCCGCCCGCGCCATCGCGAGGTACTCGGGCCAGCGCACGTCGCGCTCGACCTCGGGAAGTTGAATGCCGACTCGCATGACGCCGAAACCTAAAGGGGCCAGGCCCCTTTAGGTTCGTGGGGACTCGGCGCGGACGACGAGCGCGACGGATGCGACGATGATCCCGGCGCCGAGCAGCGTCATCGCCGTGATGCCCTCGCTCAGGATCAGCCAGCCGAGCGCGATCGCCACGACGGGGTTGACGTAGGCGTACGTCGAGACCTTCGAGATCGGCGCGTTCTGGAGCAACCACGCGTAGCACGTGAAGGCCAGCAGCGACCCGAACGTGATCAGGTAGACGAAGCCGAAGATCGAGCGCCCGGAGAACTCGCTGAAGTGGACGTCGCCGGACTCGCCGGCCACCAGGCCGACGGCGACGATGATGAGCCCGCCGAGCAGGCTCTGCCAGGCGGTGGAGACGAGCGGGTCGCGCGGGAGGCTGATCCGCGGCGACGCGAAGGAGCCGGTCGCCCACATGAGCGCGCCGCCGATACAGGCGAGCAGCCCGAGGATCGTGGCCTCGCCCTCCGGCTTGAGCAGCAACGCGACCCCGGCGAACCCGACCAGCACGGCGACGAGGCTGCGGCGCGAGATGCGCTCGCCCGAAAGGCGCCGCAGGAGGATCACCCACAGCGGGACCGAGGCGATCAGGAGCGCGGCGAGGCCGGACGGCACCGTCTGCTCGGCGACGCTGATCACCGCGTTGGCGCCGGGCAGCAACAGGCCGACGAACCCGGCGGCGAGCAGCTCCTCCCGCGATGGACGCCAGACGCCCGCGCCGCGGCGCCAGGCGAGGATCGGCAGCAGGATCAGCCCCACCGCCGTGAAGCGGGAGCCGGCCGCGAGCAGCGGCGGCATGGTCTCGACCATCAGCGCGATGGCGAGGTACGTCGAGCCCCAGACGATGTAGACGACCCACAGGGCCGACCAGACCTTCCAGGGCGGGGCGGCCTCCGCTCGGCCGGAGGACAACGGCTGAGCGGAGGCCTCGATCACCGTCACGAAGTCTTCAGCCTCCGGGCGCGGTACGCGAGGAGGTCGACCACGTCCGCCGTGCGGCGGAACGGGTCGGCGACGCGGGCGCCGGTGTCGACCGACAGCGCGGCGACGACCTCGTCGCCGGTCTCGGCGACCAGGAGCTCACCGGCGGGCACGGGACGGGAGTCCAGCTCGGCGAGGCGACGGAGGGCGGGCCCGTCGGAGCCTCGGGCAGCGCGGATGACGACTGTAGGGGCGAGGTGTGAAAGAGCGGCCATGGTTATCTCCTGAAACGGTGTTGAAGTGCAGGACGTGAGATCCATGTTGGTGATTCCCGGCCATCAGTTCAAATGACCTTTTGCAGGGAGTGGTATAAGACTCTCTGATGCTTGACGTTCGCCGTATGCGTGTGCTCCGGGAGGTCGCGGTTCGCGGCTCGTTCTCGGCCGCCGCCGAGGCGCTCTCGTTCACGCAGTCCGCCATCTCGCAGCAGATCGCCGCGCTCGAGCGCGAGGCCGGCTGCACGCTCGTCCAGCGCAACGCGCGCGGCATCCGGCTGACCGAGGCCGGCGAAGCACTCGTCCGCCACGCCGACGCGATCCTGGCCCGGCTCGGCGAGGCCGAGGCGGAGCTGGAGGCAATCGCCGGTGTCCGCGGCGGGCGCCTGCGCCTGGCCGCCTTCGAGTCCGCGGCCGCGAGCCTGATGCCGCTCGCGATCGCGGCCTTCCGGGCCGAGCATGCGGGAGTCGAGCTGTCGTTGATCATCGCCGAGCCCGAGGACTCCGCGCCGCTGCTGCGCAGCGGCGAGATCGACCTCGCGCTCGGGTTCGATTCCCGGATCCGCGCCGAGGTCGACGGCATCGCCCGTCACCAGCTGATCACCGATCCGATGTTCGTGGCGATGCCGACCGACCATCCGCTGGCACGCAAGCGCAACCTGCGGCTCGCCGACCTCGCCGACGACGCGTGGATCGCCGGCAGCACCGACTGCGAGTGCAACCGGCTGATCAACCGCGCCTGCGCGATCGCCGGGTTCGAGCCGCGGATCGCGTTCCAGACCGACGACTACACGGCGATGCAGGGCTTCGTCGCCGCGGGTGTCGGCGTGTCGCTGATCGCCGAGCTCGGCCTGACCAGCATCCGCGACGACATCGTGGTCCGCTCGCTCGGCCGCGAGACGCCCGTGCGCGAGGTGTTCGCCGCGACCGCGCTCGAGGCCCACCGGACGCCGGCGACCCAGGCGATGTTGGAGATCCTCGCGGGTGTCGCGAGCCGCTACGAGAAGCGCCGCCCGCAGCTGCAGCTAGTGGGCTAGGCCGTTCGAATACGCGTAGACGACCGCCTGGGCGCGGTCGCGTACGCCGAGCTTGGCGAAGATGTGGTTCACGTGGCTCTTGACCGTTGCGTGGGAGACCACGAGCCGCTCGGCGATCTCCGCGTTGGTCAGGCCCTCGGCGATCAGGCTCAACACTTCGGCCTCGCGCGGAGTGAGGTCGTGTGACGGCTCCGGCGGCGCGTTGACGGCGGCGACGACGTGGTGCTGGATGGCCGGGTCGAGCACGACCTCGCCGCGCGCGACGGCCTCGACCGCGGCCCGGATGTCCTCCGCACCGGCGTCCTTGGTCAGGTAGCCGCGCGCCCCGGCGCGGAGCGCGCCGAGCACGGATGCGTCGTCGGCGTAGGTCGTCAGCGCGATCGCCGGGATGCTCAGCCGGCGGATCGCTTCGATCCCGTCCATCCGCGGCATCCGCAGGTCCATCAGCACGACGTCCGGAGCGTGCTCCGCGGCGAGCGCGAGCGCCTCCTCGCCGTCGGCCGCGGTCCCGACCAGCTCGATGCCGTCGAGCAGCCCGAGCAGCGTCCCGAGGCCCTCGCGGACCACGCGCTGATCGTCGGCGAGCAGGACCCTTATCGCGGCAGCCACAGCTCCACCTTGAAGCCATCGTCGGTGGGTCCGGCGGTCAGGCGGCCGCCGAGCAGCTCGGCGCGCTCGCGCATCCCGGTCAGCCCGTAGCCGTGCGCGCCGTTCATCACCGGGGCGGCGTCCCCGTGATCCTGGACCGTCAACGCGGTGCCGTCGTCGCCGTAGTCGAGGCGGATCTCGACCCGCTTCGACGCGCTGTGGCGGCGGACGTTCGTGAGTGCCTCCTGGGCCGTCCGGTACAGCGCGAGGCGGGCTTCGGACGAAGGCTCGCGCGGCTCGCCGCTGACGGTCAGCGTCGCGCCCGGCACGTTGTCCACCAGATCGGTCAGCTGGGGCAACTCGTCGCCGCGCAGCGCCGCGATCGCCTGTCGCGCCTCGGTCAGCCCAGACGTCGCGAGCTTGTGGGCGCGCTCCAAGGCGTCGACGACCTCCGGATCGGCGCCGCGGTCGCGGGCCAGCAGCCGCGTCCCCTCGAGCTGGAGCGACAACGCCGAGAGCGAGTGGGCGAGCACGTCGTGCAGCTCACGCGCGACCCGGCCACGCTCCGCCAGCGCCGCCGACTCGGCGTGCGCGGCGCGTGACTCGCGCAGCTCGGCGTTCTGGGTCGCCATGCGGCGGATCAGCCGCATGATCAGAAACCACGGGATGACGGAGAAAAGCAGACCGGCGATCGTCGCCGGGTTGCCCTCGATCGCGAGCGTGGCGACGAGCGCGGCCAGCGATCCGCCGCAGGCGATGATCGCGGCATCGCGGTCCAGCCGCATGCCGCCGATGACCATCACGAAGTAGATCCCGGCGAATCCGGCGCCGTCCGGCTGGGCGGCGGCGAGCACGCAGCTCGACATGCCCAGGATCAACAGACCCACGAAGCGCCGGCCCGGCGGCAGCTGGCGCCGCGGGAGGCTCAAGACCAGCCCGGCGACGAACAGCGCGAGCCCGAGCGCCACGAACGGCTCCTCGTGAGGCTGCGGGTCGGTCACGAGCGTCGTGCCGGCGATCGCCGCCATCGCGATCCAGCCGAGCGTACGCAGCCCCTTCGGCGGGCCCCCGGTTCCGGACATGGGCAGGTCCTGCAGGTTCACCACGCCAACGTTAGGGCGACCGGGCGCCGGGCGCAGGTTGATCTCGTCTCCACCCGTGGGTGGAGATGCAGGTTCGACCCACGCGCCGATGAC
This sequence comes from uncultured Solirubrobacteraceae bacterium, assembly GCA_963768375.1. Classification (GTDB taxonomy): domain Bacteria; phylum Actinomycetota; class Thermoleophilia; order Solirubrobacterales; family Solirubrobacteraceae; genus Solirubrobacter. The sequence continues at coordinate 685,387 of CAVYHO010000008.1, read as the reverse complement.
GAAACAGCGCAACGGCCCGATGCTGAATCGGCATGACATTGGACTCAAACGACGCCGTTCGGGTGCGGGGCCTCCGCAAGGCCTACGACGGGCACGTCGCGCTCGACGGAGTGGACCTGACCGTCGCGCGCGGCGAGGTGCTCGCACTGCTCGGGCCCAACGGCGCCGGAAAGACGACCCTGGTCGAGATCCTCGAGGGCCACCGCCGCGCCGACGCCGGCACCGTCTCCGTCCTCGGCCACGATCCCGCCCGCCGCGAGCGCGACTTCCGCGCCCGGATCGGCATCGTGCTGCAGGAGACCGGGCTCGACGCCCGCGATCACCGTGCGCGAGGCGCTCGAGCTCTACAGCGCCGCCTATCCGCACCCGCGCCCGGCCGCCGACGTGCTGGAGCTGGTCGGGCTCGAAGGCCGCGAGAACGCCCGCGCCGCCGATCTCTCCGGCGGCCAGCGCCGCCGGCTCGACCTCGCGCTCGGCATCGCCGGCGACCCCGAGCTGATCTTCCTCGACGAGCCGACGACGGGCTTCGATCCCGCCGCCCGGCGCCAGTCGTGGGAGCTGATCGGCGGTCTGCGCGAGCTCGGCACGACGATCCTGCTCACGACCCACTACATGGAAGAGGCGCAGCAGCTTGCCGACCGCGTAATCGTGCTGGCGAACGGCCGCGTGCTGGCCGACGCCGACCCCGGCCACCTCGGCCGCGAGGAGGCCGTGGCGACATTCCGGGCTGGTTCCCGGCCTGCCGCTCCCAAAGGGCACGACGGTCGAGCGCGGCATCGCACGGCTCGCGAGCGCGCACGTCACGCGCGACCTTGCACCCGTCCTGCAGTGGGCGGCTGCCCACGACGTCGAGCTCGAGGGCCTGACCGTGGCCCGCCCCAGCCTCGAAGACGTCTACCTGGAGCTGACCGCATGACCTTGCTCTCGACCTGGATCTTCGCCCGCGTCCGCCTGACGATGCGCAATCCGCGGGCGGTCGTGTTCACGCTCGCGTTCCCGCTGATCCTGATCGTGCTGTTCAGCGCGCTGAACGGCAACACCGAGGTGCAGAGCTACGGCGAGACGATCCGCTTCGCCCAGTTCTATACGCCGGCGATCGCGGTCATGAGCCTGGTGACCGCGTGCTACACGACGATCGTGATGGGCCTGGCCTCGGCCCGCGACGAGGGGCTGCTCAAGCGGGTGCGCGGCACGCCGCTGCCGATGTGGATGTACCTCTCGGCGTGGGTGACGGGCGCGGTGGCGGTGGGCATCGGGGCCGTCGTGCTGCTGTTCGCAGTGGCCGTGCCGGCGTTCGGGCTGCACATCTACGCGGACTCGCTGCTCCCCGCCATCGTCACGCTGCTGCTCGGTGCCGCGTGCCTGTCGGCGATCGGCGTCGCGGTGGCGACGCTCGTGAAGTCCGTCGACCAGGCGCAGCCGGTCGTGCAGCTCACGTTCCTGCCGCTGTCCTTCATCTCCGGCATCTGGTTCCCGCTCGACGGCGCGCCGGACTGGCTCGTGTCGGTCGCCGAGGCGTTCCCGCTCTACCACCTCGCCCAGGCGTTCGGCAGCGCGTTCACGCCGAACGGCGGGTGGGAGCCGCAGCACCTCGCGGTGCTGGCGATCTGGACGGTCGGCGCGCTGCTGATCGCAGCGCGCCGGTTCCGCCAGGAGGACTAGTAGCCGGTGCCGATCTGGATCAGGCTCGAGTTCGACGGGCCGCGGTAGCTCACGCCGGGCACCAGGAAGAGCTTCTGGCTCGCGTCGTTGCGGGTCAGAAGGTCCTGGTGTCCGTCGCGGTCCCAGTCGGTGAGGCCGAAGGGCGAGTAGCCGGCCCAGCCTTCGCCGATCCGGACGGCGGGGTTGGTGGAAACGGCGCGCTTGCTCTGACCGGGGAACAGGGAGAGCGGGCTGCTGCCGTGGCTGTTGTTGCGCGCGATCAGGTCCTGGTGGCCGTCGCGGTCCCAGTCGCCGACGCCGAATGACGTGTAGCCGTTCCAGCCGGTCCCGATCGTGTACGGATTGGTGACCTGAGCCGTGCTGCTGCTCTGGCCGGCGTACAGGCGCAGGCTCCCGCCCCAATCCTCGCGGACCAGCAGGTCCTGGTGGCCGTCGCGGTCCCAGTCGGTGACGCCGAACGGGGTCGTATCCGCGAACCCGGTACCGATCTGCGTCATGCCGCCGGAGCTGTAGCCACGGGCGCTCGTGCCCTTCTGCAGGAACAGGTCGCCGCTGACGTCGTGGCGGATGAGGAGGTCCTGGTGGCCGTCGCGGTCCCAGTCGGCGACCCCGAAGGACGTGTAGCCCTGGTAGCCGTTGCCGATCTTGACCGGGAGGACGGGGGAGGTACTGCGGCGGCTCTGGCCCGGGACGAGCAGGAGGTCGCCGGTGGACTCCTGGCGGACGAGCTGGTCCTGATGGCCGTCGCGGTCCCAGTCGGCGGCCCCGAAGTACGTGTACGCGAGCTTGTTCATGTTGCTGGTGACGAAGCTGCGGTTGCCGCCCGCGGCGACCTCGGCGTAGAGCCCGCGGACGCCGCACAGGGCGTTGGTGTGCACGCCGGCGTTGGCGTACTTGCCGTTGACGGTCACGATCAGCGGGCTGCCGCTGTCGCCCTGGCACATCGACGTGTTGACGGGGATCATCCGCATCCCCGTGTCGACGTCGGTGAACGGCGCGAGGATGCGGGTCCCGGTCCATTGCAGCTTCGACGCGGACGTGCCCATCGTGTCGATCCCGCCCCAGCCGGCGGCGTATCCGTCGTCGTAGTTCGCGAACGCCGTGGCGCCGTCCCACAGGTGCGTGTACGTGGGCCCGGCGAGCGGCAGCGGCGCGATCGTCGTGATCGGGTGCGAGAGCTCGAGCAGGGCGACGTCCGTGCCTATCGTGTTGATGTTGCCGTAGTACTTCGGGTGGCGGATCAGGCGGGCGACGCGGCGCGGCACCCCGCCCGTGTCGCGGTCGACATTGCCGACGCGCACCGACATGTCGCCGGCGCCGGCCTCGTCCGCGCAGTGGGCGGCGGTAAGCACGTAGCTGGGGGCGATCAGCGAGCCCGAGCAGCTGGTGGACTGCTTGCCGTTTCTGACCTGCGCCATGAACGGGAAGTCCCCGGCGGCCGCGGTGCGGCCGTTGACGATCGCGTGGGCCGACGGAACGGTGATGGCGGTCGCCGCGAGTGTGAGCGCGGCGATCAGGGAGGTTCGAGTGAACATGCCGCAAGCCTCCGCGGGGCCCGTCCACGAATCGTTACGGCATAGTCCGGGCGATGTCGTGGTTTCAGAGCGCGGTCGTCTACCAGATCTATCCGCGGTCGTTCGCGGACTCCGACGGGGACGGGATCGGCGACCTGCGCGGGATCATCGGGCGGCTCGACCACCTGGCCGAGCTCGGCGTCGACGTCGTCTGGCTGTCGCCGGTCTACCCCTCGCCGCAGGACGACGCCGGCTACGACATCAGCGACTACCAGGACATCGAGCCGGTGTTCGGGACGCTGGACGACTTCGACGAGTTGCTCGAGGGGCTTCACTCGCGAGGCATCAAGCTCGTGATGGACCTCGTCGTCAATCACACGTCCGACGAGCACGAATGGTTCACGGAGTCGCGCTCGTCGCTCGATAACCCCAAGCGCGACTGGTACATCTGGCGGCCCACGCCCGTGACCGGCTGGCGGTCGTTCTTCTCGGGCTCCGTGTGGGAGCACGACAAGGCGACCGAGGAGTACTACCTCCACCTCTTCTCCCGCAAGCAGCCGGACCTCAACTGGGAGAACCCCGAGGTCCGCCAAGCGATCTACACGATGATGCGCTGGTGGCTGGACCGCGGGGTCGACGGCTTCCGGATGGACGTCATCAACATGATCTCCAAGGACTTCGGCGACCCGACTCCAGCGGGCTATCTCCGCGGCCCGCGCCTCCACGAGTTCCTGCAGGAGATGCACCGCGAGGTGTTCACCGGCCGCGAGGCGCTGCTGACCGTCGGCGAGATGCCGGGCGTGACCGTCGAGGAGGCGCGGCTGTTCACCGATCCCGCGCGCCAGGAGATCGACATGGTGTTCCAGTTCGAGCACGTCCAGGTCGATCAGGGCGACTCCAAGTGGGACCTCCACCCGCTCCGCCTGCTCGACCTCAAGGCGAGCATGCGCCGGTGGCAGGAGGGCCTGGCCGACGTCGGCTGGAACAGCCTGTACTGGAACAACCACGACCAGCCGCGGGTGGTCTCGCGCTTCGGCGACGACGGCGAGCACCGGGTGACCGCGGCGAAGATGCTCGGCACCGTCCTGCACTTGCACCGGGGGACACCGTACGTCTACCAGGGCGAGGAGCTCGGGATGACGAACGCGCCGTTCAACACGATCGAGGACTTCCGCGACATCGAGTCGCTCAACCACTATGCGGAGGCGGTCGCGGACGGCGCGTCGCCCGATGACGTGCTGCTCAGCCTGCGCAGGATGGGCCGCGACAACGCGCGGACGCCGATGCAGTGGGACGCCGGCCCGTACGCGGGGTTCACGACCGGCGAGCCGTGGCTCGGCGTCAATCCGAACCACGCCGACATCAACGCCGAGGCCGCGCGGGCTGACGTCGACTCCGTCTTCCACCACTACCGCCAGTTGATCGAGCTCCGGCAGGCCCTGCCCGTGGTCGCGCACGGCGACTTCACGATGCTGCTGCCGGAAGACGAGCGCGTCTACGCGTTCACTCGCGCCTACGAGGGCGACGAGCTGCTCGTGCTCGGCAACTTCTCAGGCGACGAGGTCACCCTCGCACTCCCGGAGTGGGAGGGCGCCGACGCGATCATCGGCGCCGCCCCGGGATTCACCCTCGGCGCTTGGGAAGGGCGGGTGTGGCGAAGAGCAGGAACTGCGTGAACTGCGTCGCGGCGAAGTTGTTGTCGCTGACCAGCACGAGCGACTGACGGCCGTCGCGCAGCCGCGGCCCGAACGTGAGCCCCTCGACGTTGTCGAGCGGGATCCCTAGCGTGTCGAGGTTCAGGATCAGCCGCTTGTACGTCTTGCCGCGCGGGCCGAGCGCGACCAGGAAGAGCTTGATCGTGTTCCCCGTGTCGGGCGCGCCGACCGAGAACGAACGCTCCATCGCGATCAGGAACCGCGAGTTGAGCGGCAGCAGTTCCACCACGCCGTTGACCGAGAACGCGGTCGTGGGATTCGATGGCTCCGCGACTGGGTCGGTCGTGTAGGTCCACTGCCGGTCGAGCCGGCCGCTGGGGAGGTCGTAGCGCAGGATTCGCGCCGGGCTCCCGGTGGCGACCGTCGCCGCAGGCCCATCCTGGACGAGCGCATTCTCCGTCGCGGTGAAGAGGTGGCGGCCGTTCGGGGTCACGCCGGCACTCTCGAGCCCGAGGTTCTGCCGGACGCCCTGGGTCGGCGTCGGCAGGAACTCCGCCGGCACCGGGAGGTCGGCCTGGAAGCGGCCGTCGAGGCCGTAGCGGCGCACGAACGGGGCGATCCCGGTGTTCGCCATCCCTTCGGACGTGAAGATCAGCCGGCGGTCCTTGGTCAGCGCCAGCCCTTCGGGGTCGATGCTCGCCGGCGCGTAAGGCTGACCGCCGGGAGCCAGCAGCCGCGTGACGCTCTCAAAACGGACGCCGCCGTTGGTCAGGCGACCGTCGCGGATGTCGAGCGCGACGGTGTAGTAGCGCACGTCCGTCGCGTCGTCGGCGACGGCGTAGTAGACCCCGCGCTTGGAGTCGTACGTGATCGACGACAGGCCGCCGACGATGGTGTTGGCGAACGTGGTTCCGCTCGGGACGATCGCCTGGCCCCGGAACTCGAGGCCGTGCTTGGCTGCCGCGGTCGACGGGAGCACAAGCATGAGCGCGGCCGCTGCCGCGACGATGAACCTTCTCATGGCGCGGCGGAGACTACTCGCCGCGCTCGCGGCCGACGGCCTCGGCGACCTCGGCGCGGGAGCGCACGCCGAGCTTGCCGAACAGCCGGCTCATATGGCTCTCGACGGTCTTCTCCGACAGGAAGAGCTCGGCCGCGATCTCCTTGTTGGTGCGCCCGAGCGCGACCAGGTCGGCGACCTCGCGCTCGCGGCCGCTGAGCCCGCCGAGCCCGTCGCCGCCGGGCGCGCGCCGTCTCCGGGCGCTGGTCTTGACACCGCGCCGGCGGAGCTCGCGCGCCGCCTCGTCGCGCAACCGCACGGCGCCGAAGCCGCCCAGTTCGGACTCGGCGCGCTCCAACAGCGCGATCGCGGTCTCGTCGTCGGAGATCAGGCTGCCGGCGAGCGTCCTTGCGCGTGCGGCCTGGATGACGGCGCCGGCCGCATCGGCCAGTTCCGCCGCCTGCAGCGCCGCTTCCACCGAGCCGTCGAGTTGCGCGCGGGCGCAGACCACCGCCGCCTCGGCATAGAGCAGGCCGAGCCCGGCCGCATCGGCTTCGCCGCGCTCGACCCACTCGCGCGCCGCGGCCGGGCGGCCCAAGGCGAGCTCGGCGCGGGCGAGGATCGCGTAGAGCCACGCGCGGCGGCCGGGCTCGACGTCCGCCAACTCCGGTGCGCCGCCCGCGCTCATCGCGGACAGGCAGCTCTCGGGCTCACCGGCCTCGAACTGCGCGGAGGCGACGGTCACGCGCGTCGAGCGCGACAGCACGCTCTCGTCGAGGTGCTCGATCAGCGTCATCGCCTCGGCCCCGGACGCCCGTGAACGGCTCAGCTCACCGCGGACCGCCGACACCCACGCGTCAACGGTGAGCGCGAAGCAGAGCATCTGGTCGTTGCCGAGCAGCCGCGCGGCCTCGACCGCGGCGTCGGCGTGCTCGGCCGCCTCCGCCAGGCGCCCGCGGACCTCCAGCGTGTACGCGAGCCCGACCGTCATCACGATCACGAACTGGCCCTGGCCCGACGCGCGCGAGACCGCGATGCCGCGCCGGAAGTGGCGGATGGCGTCGTCGTAGTGCTCGCAGAAGAACTCGCCGAACCCGAGGTAGTAGGCGGTGTCGAGGCGGCCCGCGAGCGCGCCGTCGTCGAGCGCGTCGAGCCGCGCGGCGGCGTCCTCGCGCAGTCGCTGCGCCGCCTCGATCTCACCCTTTCCGATCCGGCCGAAGCACTCGAGCGCGGTCGCCACCGCGATGAACGACGGCATGCCGATCGTCTCCGAGGCCGCGCGCGCCCGTTGCGCCCACTCGACCGCGCTGGCGTAGTCGGTGTCGTAGACCGCGTCGGCCGCCAGCTCGATCTCGAGGTCGGCGGCGGCGAAGGAGCCCTCTTCCCCGATCTCGTCCAGCGCCCCGAGCAGCCGCGCGTGCGCGGCCGCGTGGCGGCCGAGCAGGTTCTCGCACATCACGCACCCGGCCACGAGCCGCGCGCGGACCGGCGCGAGCTCGGGCCCGACCAGCGCCAGGCCGTCGCCGAGCGCCGCCAGCGCCTCCTCCAGCCGGCCGGTGGCGGCGAGCGCCTGCGCCAGCCCGACCAGCAGCTCGAGCCGGCGCGGCACGGTCTCCTCGGTCTGCGGGATCAGCCGCAGGGCGGCGGCGAAGCGGTCGGCGGCAGTCGCCGGGGCGCGGGCCGCCGCGTACCGGCCGGCCTCCACCAGCACCTCGAGCGCCTCGGCGTCGCCGGGGCGCGCGCAGCGCTCCAGGTGGTGCGCGCGCGCCGCCAGCGAGCCGCCGCGCTCGGCGAGCGCGGCGGCGGCGCGGCCGTGGGCGGCGATCCGCCAGCCCTCGGCGGCCGAGTCATAGATCGAGAGCCGCACCAGCGGGTGGCGGAAGCGATAGCGACGCGGGATGTCGGTGTTGGTCAGCAGCGCACCCGCCAGCAGCTCGTCGAGCGCCTCCAGCGCCTCGCTTTCCTCGAGCGCGCCGGCGGCCATCGCGAGGTCGAGGTCGACCGGGTCGCCGGCCACGGCCGCGCCCTGCGCCAGCCGCCGGCCGTCCTCACTGAGCGCCGCGATCTCCTGCTCGAGCGCCCGCGCGACCGCGCGCGGGACGCCGCCGCCGGACGGCTCGGCCGCGACGGTGCGTCCGGCGGCGTGCTGGCGCGCGAGCTGCTGCAGGAAGAACGGGTTGCCGCCGCCGGCCTCGTAGATCTCGCCGCGGACCGGCGGCGGTACATCGGCGCCGAGCAGCGCTTCGGCGTCGGCGAAGGACAGCGCAGTGAGCGTGTGCTCGATCACCGAGCCGTCGCGCTCCGCGGTCGCCAGCGCCGTGGCGAGCAGCGGGCGCACGGGCGCGGGGCGGAACGCGAGCGCCAGCGCGACCCGCCCGCGGGGCGGCCGCCGCAACAGGTGCGCGACCAGCTCCAGCGACGCGTCGTCGGCCCACTGGAGGTCGTCGAGCGCCACCACGACGGCCTGGCGCTGCGCGATCGCCTCCAGCAGCGCGCGGACCGCGCGGTGCGTGCGGTAGCGCTCGTCCTGGAGGCCGGCCGGGACGCTGCCGACGGTCGGCAGCACCGCCGCGAGCTCCGGCAGCTGGTCGCCGACGAGTCGCTCGAGCCGGTCGATGCCGAGGAACTCGGCGTGCTCGGCGAGCGCGTCCTCCCAGACGCCGAACGGCAGCTCGCGCTCGAGCTCCGACGCACGGCCGGACAGCACGAGGTGTCCGCGCGCATCCGCGCGGGTGCCGAGCTCGTCCAGCAGCCGCGTCTTGCCGATGCCGCCCTCGCCCGAGAACGCGATCACCGTGCCGCGGCGGCGCTCGAGCTCTTCGAGCGTCTCGTCGACCGCCGCGACCTCCGCGCGGCGCCCGAGGAGCTTTCCGTTGTCGGCGCCCACCAGCCAAATCTAACCGGCGACGTGATCCGCGCACGGGACCGGGGCGTATACATGCCACCTCTCCCTCTCGAAAGCGAGGAATCATGCAGATCAAGATGCTGGCGGCCCTGGCCGCCACGACCGCCCTTGCTCTCGGCGCGACCGCCTGTGGCGGCTCAGACGACGAGAGCGCTTCTAACTCGGCCAAGCCCGCCGCCGCTGCGGCGACGCCCGTCGCCGAGATCCCCGCGCTGACCGGCAAGGACACCGCCGTCACGCTCGACGCCGGCTTCGTCGAGGCGCTCGGCTCGCTCAAGCTCACCCCGGCTCCCGTCGGCACCGCGGAGATCAGCAAGGCCGGCGTGGCCTCGTTCCCGATCACCGGCGGCAACGTGACCTACTACACGCCCGGCACCGAGTCCCCGTACGTGCAGGGCACGATCGACCATGACGGCAGCGGCCTGTCGCTCACCGGCGGCGGCAAGAAGGTCGAACTGACCGACTTCGCCGTCGATCCCGGCAAGTCAGTGCTGAACGGCAAGGTCACGGTCGACGGCGCGGTCGCGGCCGAGAGCGCTCCGCTGTTCTTCCTCGACGGCCGCACGCTGAAGCCGCTCCAGGCCAACGACGACGGCACCGCCGTGCTCGAGGGCACGACCGTGAAGCTGAAGGCCGAGGCCGCTCAGCTGCTCAACGACACGTTCGGCGTCGACGCCCTCACCGAGGGCCTCGTGATCGGCGTCGCGAAGATCACCGTCAATACGGCGTAAGCGCCTCCGCTGCGCTCCCGGCCGGGGGCGGGTCGTCAGGCCCGCTCACCGGCCGGTTCGGTTCGTTGGCGGCCGCCGCCCAGTCAATGACGGCGCGACCGCCGTCGACGACCACCGGGACCGCGACGCCCGGCGCGGCCAACCACGCGGCGTAGAACGGGATCTCGGTGCGGGCGGCGACGACCTCGCCGCCATCCTGAAGCCTCAAGCTCACATCGAAGTTGAGGCTCGGCCCAAACGGGCTGTCACGCCGGTTGAGCGCGATGATCGCCGCGCGGCGCGGCGTCCACTTCTTCAGCTTCCGCTGATCGCCCGAGCTGACGGACTTGTCGACCACGCCCCCAGCCGGCGGTTTGCGCCGCAGCTTCTGCGCGATCTCTGGCACGTCGAGCACGACCTTGTCGCCGTCGACCCGGATCGGCACCTCGGCTCCGAGATGCAGGCGCACGTGCGCGGCGGCAGGTCCGTGTCCGGTCTCGATCCCGCTCACCCGTTCGCCGTCACTGACCGCGATGTAGCGCTTGGTCGTGCCGTCGTCGAGCTTGTACTCGATTCCGACGACGGTCGCGCCCGCAGCGTCACCACGCTTCGCGGCGCGGTCGGCACGCCGATAGCCGGGATCGGTGAGATCGATGCCAGTCGCATTGCGATTCAGCCAGCTCAGCAGACCCATGGGGGCGAAGTTATCCGCCGCCGGTCCTACTGTCGATGTGATGGATCAACTGCTCGAGCGCCTGGCGGGACCCGGAGCCCGCTTCCGCGAGCACCAGCGCGAGGCCGTGACCGACCTGGTCGAGGATCGCGCGCGAGTGCTGTGCGTTCAGCGCACGGGCTGGGGCAAGTCCGCGGTGTACTTCATCGCGACGGCGCTGCTGCGCGAGCAGGGCGCGGGCCCGACGCTGATCGTCTCGCCGTTGCTGGCGCTGATGCGCAACCAGATCGCGGCCGCGGAGCGGCTTGGCATCAGAGCCCACACGATCAACTCGACGAACCGCGAGGCGTGGGCCGAGGTCCAGGAACTGCTGCAGAACGACGCGGTGGACCTGCTGCTGATCAGCCCCGAGCGGCTCAACAACCCGCAGTTTCGCGCCTCGATGCTGCCGCTGTTCGCGGAGCGCGTCGGGCTGCTGGTGATCGACGAGGCGCACTGCATCTCCGATTGGGGCCACGACTTCCGGCCCGACTACCGGCGGATCCAGGAGATGCTCGAGCGGCTCCCCGCCGGCGTCGCCGTGCTGTGCACGACGGCGACCGCGAACGACCGCGTGGTGGCCGACGTCGCCGAGCAGCTCAAGCTCGGCCACGCGGGCGCGCTGCGCACGTACCGCGGCCCGCTCGGCCGCGAGTCGCTGCGGCTGGAGGTGGTCGAGTTGCCGTCCCCCGCCGACCGGCTGGCATGGCTGGCGACCCATCTGCCCACGCTCCCGGGGTCCGGGATCGTCTACACGCTCACCAAGCGCGACGCGGAGATGGTGACCGAGTTCCTCAACGGCCACGGCGTGCCGGCCGAGGCCTACTCCGGCGAGGTCGCCACCGAGACGCGGGTGGCGGTCGAGGAGCGGCTGCTGCGCAATGACCTCAAGTGCGTCGTGGCGACCTCGGCGCTCGGCATGGGCTACGACAAGCCGGATCTCGGCTTCGTCGTCCACTACCAGGCGCCGGGCAGCGTGATCAGCTACTACCAGCAGGTCGGCCGCGCCGGGCGCGCGATCGAGCGCGCCGATGTCGTCCTCCTGCGCGGCGCCGAGGACCGCCGGATCCAGGACTTCTTCATCGAGCAGGCGTTCCCGCCGCGCGACCGCGTCGAGCGCGTGCTCGAGGCGCTCGAGGACGGCGCCACGACCCAGGAGCTGATGGGAGCGGTCAACCTCGGCAAGACGCGGATCGAGGCGATGCTGAAGGTGCTCGACGTCGAGGGCGCGGTCGAACGCGACGGCACGCGCTGGACGCGCGTGCCCGACACGACCTGGATCTATGACGGCGACCGCTACGCCAAGGTGACCGCGCTGCGCCGGCACGAGCAGGCGGCGATGGCGCAGTTCGGCGCGAACGGCCGCTGCCTGATGCGCACGCTGCAGGAGGAGCTCGACGATCCGAACCCGACCGACTGCGGCGTCTGCGCCGTCTGTACGAGCCCGAAGTTCGACGCATCGCTGGACCCGAGGCTGGTCCGCGAGGCCGCCCTGCATCTGCGTTCGCGGCCGCTGATCCTCGAGGTCAAGAAGATGGCGCCCGACGCCGAGGGCAAGATGCGCAAGCTCGGCGACGACGTCCGCGCCGAGGAGGGCCGGGCGCTGGCGCGGCTCGGCGACGGCGGCTGGGATCCGCTCGTTCAGGCGGGCAAGCGCGAGGGCCGCTTCGAGGACGAACTCGTGGCGGCGGCGGCCGAGACCGTCAGGACCTGGCGCCCGCCGGTCGCGTGGGTGACCGCGGTTCCGTCGCGCCGCAGCGGCCAGCTCGTGCCGGACTTCGGGCAACGCCTGGCGAGCGCGCTGGGCCTCCCGTTCCACCCCGTGCTGGAGCGCGTCGGCGACAACCCGCCCCAGCGCGAGATGGCGAACTCCGCCCAACAGGTCGCGAACGTCCGCGGCGAGTTCGCCGTGACCGGCGCGCCCCCGGCCGCTCCATGCCTGCTCGTCGACGACGTCCGCTTCAGCGGCTGGACGCTCGCGATGGTCGCCGGCCAGCTGCGCCGCAAGGGCGCGAGTGCGGTCTACCCACTCGCGCTGGCCACGGCGTTCTAGGCGCAGCTCTTGGTCAGCGCCGGCGGCGGCGCGACGACATCGAGCTCGACGCTGGTCGCGATCTCCGGTTCGTCGACCTTGAAGATCGCGAGCCGGTAGCGGCCTTCGACCGTCACTGTCGACCGCAGTCGCTGGGTGCCGTTGAGTCCCGGCGTCGACTCGCCTTCGGCGACCTTCACGTCGTAGCTGTAGAGCTCGAACGCGACCGGCTCACCGAGGTCGGGAACGAGTTCCGCGTCGGCGCAGACGGCGGCTGTGCCGGGCCGGTGCTCGTAGCCGCTGGAGAAGACCACCACCTCCTGCCGGCAGCCGAGGTTGCGCCAGGCGTCGACGACGCGACCCCGGACGGGGACGATCCGTTCCGCGTCCGGCGAGCCGACGGAGGCGGCCAGCTCGTCGCGCAGATCGTCGATCCGTCGCGCGAGCGCCGCGCACGCCCGCGCATTCGAGCTCGACGGCCGCCGGACGGTCGCGCGGTCGACGATCCGGCCGCCGATCGTGACGCGGATCTCGATCCGCTGGATGCCGGAGACGCCGAGCGCGAAGAACTGGAATGTCTCGCGCCGCCGGATCACGTGGCGGGCCGAGCGCTCGGCCGCATCCGGGCCACGCGTCGACACGGTGAGCGCGCCCGCGCGCCGATGGAGCACGAGCGCGACCGTCGCATCGCGCAGCCGCCCCTTGCCGAGCAGGGCATCGGCGTCGCCGCCGAAGACCACGTCGACGATCACGCCGAAGCGACCGCCCGTCGCGTTCACGCGCGCGATGTCGACCGCTTGGCGCTCCGGGTCGCTCACGCCGTTCGCCCGGACGTCGCGGCGCGGGTCGATGACGGTCGTATCGGAGGCCCGCGCGACCGGTGTGCCCGCGAGCCAGGCGACCAGCGCGACGATCGCGAGCGCCCGCCTCAACGGGCGAGCCTCACCAACTTCTCCCACAGCCGCCGGTGGCGGACTTTGATCTCGCCGAACACCGTCCCGCCCGTCAGGACGATCCGCGGCGCGCCCGGCATGTACGCGCCTCCGGCCTCCTGCTTGAGCTGGCCGAGCTTGGCGCGCGCCTGAACGTCGACCTCGACACCCTCCGGGACGAGCAGATCGATCGTCCCGAACAGCGCCCACGCGTGGATGTGCACCTCGGGCTCGCTGATCCGCGCCTCGCGCAGGTCGAGCTTGATGTGCCCGAGCCAGGAGCGATAACGGCTCTCGGCGGGGACCACCCAGGCGCCCGAGCGCTTGACGTCCCCGAGCGTGCGCACGGCGGCGGCGGCGTCGGCGCGCGGAGCGGAGGGCAGCGCGGCCGGCAGGTCCGAGAGCAGCGGCGCGAGCTCCCCGCGCGTGACGGCGCGGCTCGCGGCCTCGATCCGGTCGGCCAGCTCTTCGAGCGTCAGCCGGCCCTCGGCGGCGGCATCGCGGAGGCGCTCGACGGTCGCCTCGCGCTCCGCGTCGGACGCCCTGACGCCACCGGACTCCATGCGCAGTCACGATAGACGGAGTACAACTGCATCGTGGTCGGATCGACGGTGCTCCGGCTTCGCCGCGAGTTCATCCGCGCGCTCCTCGCCGGCGAGCCGGAGGCGGCCGAGCGCGTGGTGCGCGCGGCGATGGCCGGAGGGCTCATGGCGGCGCAGATCGACATCGAGCTGATCGCGCCCGCGCTGTTCATGGTCGGCGACAAGTGGGCCGCGGGCGAGATCTCGGTCGCCGCGGAGCATCTCGCGTCCGAGATCGTCCTCCGCGTGCTCGCGCTCCAGCGCGAGGCCGAGCGGGCCTCGCTGAGTCGTCACCGAAGCCGCGTGATGCTGCTCGCTCCAGAGCGAGAGCGGCACGTGATCGGCCTCCAGATGGCGGCGGACCTGCTCTTGGGCGCCGGCTACGACGTCCGGATGCTCGGCGCCGACGTCCCGATCGCCGACATCGGGCCGGCCGCGCAGCGGCACGCGGTCGACGTGGTCTGCTTCACCGCGACGATGGCGGACAGCGCCGAGCGTGTCGACGCCGCGATCGATCATCTGCGCTCCGGCAAGCTGGATGTCGGCGTCGTGATCGGCGGCGCCGCGGTGACGTTCGAGCTGGGCGCGGCCTGGGGCGCCACGGTCTGCGCCGACGTGTCCACCGCGGTCGAGTGCGTCGACGCGCTGGTCCAGCGCGCCCCGCACAACTAGGGCGTGATCTCGCCTGAGCCGCGCGGGACGAGCCGAGTCGCGAGCACGACGCGCCGCGGCGCACTGGTGTCCCCGTCGAGGCGTTCGAACAGGACCTCAGCGGCGGCGCGGCCGAGCTCGTAGGGGTCCTGCGCGATCACGGTGAGCGCGGGCGCGAGCAGGTCCGACAGGGCGACGTCGTCAAACCCGACGTGGCCGACGGACTCACGCACGCTGCGCTCGTGCAGCGCCCGCAGGACGCCGATCGAGACGAAGTTCTGGGCCGAGAACAGCGCGGTTGGCGGCTCGGGGAGGTCGAGCAGCTCGAGCGTCGCCGTATGCGCGGCCAGCTCGTCCAGCCCGACGCGCACGAGCGTGTCGTCGTACGCGATCCCGGACGTCTCCAGGCCGGTCCGGAAGCCGGCCAGCCGTTCGGCGGTGGTGAACAGCTCGGGCCGGTCGCCGAGGAACGCGATCCGCCGATGGCCGGCCGCGGCCAGGTGCGTGATCGCGGTCGCCGAGCCACCATGGTTGTCGCTCACGACCGCGTCGGCCTCCAGCCAGCGCGCGGGCCGGTCGACGAAGACCAGCGGCACCCCGGCGGCGCGCTCGCGCTCCAGGTAGCGGTGGTCGCGGCCGGCGGGCGCGATCAGCAGCCCGTCCACGCGGCGGGCCACGAACGCCGCCGCGAGGTCGCGCTCGCGCTGGTCGTCGTCGTCCGAGCTGCCCGCGAACGTCAAGAAGCGCCGCTCGCGCGCGCAGTCCTCGACGCCGCGGTGGACGAGCGAAAAGAACGGGTTCGCGACATCCTCGACGATGATCCCGATGCTGGCCGAGACGCGCCCGGTGCGGCGCAGCGCACTCGCAGCCTCGTCGCGCTGATAGCCGAGCAACTCGACCGCGTGGTGCACCTTCGCTGCGAGATCCGGGCGCACCGCGGAGTCCCCGTTCACCGCTCGCGAGACCGTCGAGAGGCTCACGCCGGCCAGCGCTGCGACGTCCTTCATCGTCGGTCGACGGGAGCGGGTCTCGTCCATGAGGCTCTCACCCTTACACAACGCGTAGGGTTCGCGACCATGACGGATAGGGGGGCCATCGTCGTCGGTGGCGAGGCGCTCGTCGACCTGGTGCCGCACGCGGCCGGAGAACTGCGTGCACATGCCGGCGGGGGGCCGTACAACACCGCGCGCACGTTGGGGCGGCTCGAGCAGGACGTGCACTACCTCGGCTGCCTGTCCGATGATGGATTTGGCGCCCGGCTGCGGGCGCAACTGTTGGAGGACAACGTGCGGCTCGACACCGTGGTCGAGACCGCGCTGCCGACGACGCTCGCGCTGGTCGAGCTCGACGAGGCCGGAGCGGCGACCTACCGCTTCTACACCGAGGGCACCTCGGCGCCGGCGCTTGACACCCGAGGATGCGCTCGCGGCGCTCCCGGAGAAGGTCTCGATGCTGCACGTCGGCACGCTCGGGCTCGTAATGGAGCCGGTCGCCGTCGCGCTCGAGGCCGTCGTCGAGGCGGTCGCGGAGTCGGCGCTGGTCATGATCGACCCGAACTGCCGGCCCAGCTTCATCGCGGACCGCGACAGCTACCGCCGCGGCCTGGCCGCCACGCTGCGCCATTCGCACGTGGTGAAGGTCAGCGGCGACGACCTCGAGTACCTCGAGCCCGGCGTCGAGCTCACCGCCGCCGCGCGCACGCTGTTGGCCGAGGGGCCGCAGGTGGCGCTCGTCACGCTCGGCGGCGACGGCGCCTTGATCGTGACCGCCGATGCGGAGGAGCAGGTGGCGGCGCCGAAGATCACCGTCGTCGACACGATCGGCGCCGGCGACGCGTTCGGCGGCGGCTTCCTCGCCTCCTGGCAGCTGAAGGGTCTGACCCGCGAAGCGTTGGCCGACCGCGACGCCGTCCGGGAGGCGACGCGCTTCGCGTGCGTCGTCGCCGCCCGGACGTGCGAGCGAGCCGGTGCCTCGCCGCCGCGGCTAGCGGAGCTCGACGGCGACCTCTGAGCTGCTCGAGCGCCGCGCCCACGGGCCGTGCAGGACGGCCAGCGCGATCACGATCCCGACCCCGACGCTGCCGGCCGCCAGCTCGAGCGCGAGCTGGTAGCCGCCGGTGAACGCGCTGGCGGCGGAGGCGCCCGCGGCGGCGAGCGTCTCGGTGCGATCGGCCGCGAGCGTGCCGAGGATCGCGATCCCGAGCGCGCCTGCGAGTTGCATCGAGACGTTGATGATCCCCGACGCGAGCCCGGCGTCGCGCTCGGGCACGCCGCTCATCGCGATCGTCAGCAGCGGCAGCATCGCCGTGCCCATGCCGACGCCCATCAGCGCGTACGCGAGGAAGAGCCCGGGGAGGTAGGTCGTGCCCTCGCCGGCGCCGCTGAGCGCGAGCAGCGCGGCGACGACGATCGCCAGGCCGCCGAGCACGGTCCGCTCGGGGCCGAACCGCGCCATCACGCGCGCGGTGGTACCGAGAGAGAGCGCCCCGACGGTCAGCGTCATCGGCAGGAAGGCCAGGCCGGTCGCCCACGCGCCGTACCCGAGCACGTGCTCGAGGTACAGCGAGCCGAGCACCCACGAGCCGAACATGCCGGTGACGAGGAAGCCGCGAACGACGCTGGCGCCGATCAGCGTGCGGTCGCGCAGGATGCGCATGGGGAGGATCGGGTTCGCGATCCGCATCTCGAGTGCGACAAACGCGGCCAGCAGTACGGCCGCCACCGCGCCGAAGCCGAGCGTGTGGGCGGAGCCCCAGCCGTACTCGGCGGCGGTCACGATCGCGTAGACGGCGATCATCATCGCGGCGGTGACGAGCACCGAGCCGGCGATGTCCACACGGCCGGTGGCGCCGGCGCCGCGGCGCTCCTCGATCAGCCGCGCGCCGAGCGCCAGTACGGCCGCGCCGATCGGGAGGTTGACGTAGAAGATCCAGTGCCAGTCGACGGCTTCCACGAGCGCGCCGCCGAGCAGCAGCCCGAGCGAGCCGCCGGAGGTGACGACGAACATGTAGGCGCCCATCGCGCGCACGCGCTCGTCGGGGCGCGGGAAGTCGGTGACGATCAGGGCGATGATCACCGACGTGGCGATCGCGCCGCCGAGGCCCTGGAGGAAGCGGGCGGCGATCAGTGTCAATTGGTCGTCCGCCAGGCCGCAGGCCGCCGAGGCGACGGTGAAGATCGCGACGCCGATGAGGAAGATGCGCTTGCGGCCGTACAGGTCGCCGAGGCGACCGGCGAGCAGCAGGAAGCTGCCGTAGGAGATGAGGTAGGCGCCGACCACCCACGTGAGGTCGGCTTGGGAGAAGCGCAGATCGCGCTGGATGACCGGAAGGGCGACGTTGACGATCGTCATGTCGACGACCATCATCAGCTGCCCGAGACAGACCACGACCAGCGCCATCCACTTGCGCCGCGAGGCGCTCTCTGCGATATGGATAGTCACTAGAACATGGACTATATTGCACGCATGACCATCCCGCAACCGCTATTATCAACTGGACTGACATGTCCGCTTCCGCGTCAGACGCCACCGTCGTCCTGCTGATCCGGCTCGCGAAGTCGGTCTACAAGTACGCGACCGACGACGTGCTCGGCATCCGCCTGAAGGAGTACGTGACGCTGTCGAACCTGCGCGACGGCGCGCGGGCGCAGTCGGAGTTGTGCGCGACGATGCACATGGACGCGAACAACTGCGTGCTTGCTGCTCAACGACCTCGAGGCCGCCGGCCGCGTGGAGCGCAAGCGCGACCCGGCGGATCGCCGGCGCCACATCGTTCAGATGACGCCGGCGGGCCGGAAGGCGCTCGCCCGGGCGGAACGCGCGATGGAGGGCCTCGAGGGTGAGGTCCTCGGCGCGCTCACGCCGGACGAGCGCGAGGTACTACGGGGCCTGCTCGGCCGCGCCCTGGCGGGCGAGCCGGTTACGGCTTGAGGTGCGGGCGAGAGCACGAGCTCTCGAAGCAGACCTCGGGGAAGGTCTCCGTCGTGCCCTGGTGGAAGTGCGGCGTGGGTTCCGTGTAGGCGTCCCCGCCGAAGGTGCGCTTCAGCGCGGTGATCATCTTGGTCATGGCGATACAACGTGATACCAGGCTTTGTAACGATAAACCTGTGACACTCGACACGCTTGAGATCCCGATCGTCCTGGCGCCGCTGGCGGGCGGCCCGTCGACGCCGGAGTTGGCCGCCGCGGTATCTGGCGCCGGCGGACTCGGCTTCCTTGCCGCCGGCTACCTGACGGCGGACGAACTGGGTCGCCGAATCGCCCGCACGCGCGAGCTGACGCAGCGCCCGTTCGGCGTGAACCTGTTCGTGCCCGGGCCGGTCGCGGATCCCGACACGTACGGCCCCTACGTGGCCGGCCTGCAAGCCGAGGGCTTGGACGTCGGCGCGCCGAGGACTGACGACGACGACTGGGACGCGAAGCTGGCGCTGCTCGAGGCGGAGCCGCCGGCGGTCGTCTCGTTCACGTTCGGCTGTCCCGCGCCTGACGTGCTGGCGCGCTTCGAGTCGTGGGTCACGGTCACCAGCCCGGAGGAGGCGCGCGGCGCCGTGGAAGCGGGCGCGAGCGCGCTCGTCGTCCAGGGCTCCGAGGCCGGCGGCCATCGCGGCTCCTGGGTCGACACGCCAGACCTCCAGCCGATCGGACTCCACGCGCTGCTGCAGCTGATCGACGTCGACGTGCCGCTGGTCGCGACCGGCGGGATCGGCACTGCCGCCGCCGTCCAGGCCGTGCTCGCGCTGGGCGCCCGCGCCGCCCAGGTCGGCACCGCGTTCATGCGCGCGCCCGAGGCCGGCACCTCGCAGGCGCATCGCGACGCGCTCGCGTCCGACACGCGGACGGAGCTGACGCGCGCGTTCAGCGGCCGGCTCGCCCGCGGGCTCCGCAATCGCTTCCTCGAGGAGCACCGCGACGCGCCGATCGCCTACCCGGAGATCCACTATGTGACGGCGCCGGTGCGGGCGCAGGCGCGTAAGGACGGCGACCCGGAGCTGATCAACCTGTGGGCCGGCGAGGCGCACGCGCTGGCCGAGGAGCGGCCCGCGGCCGAGATTGCGAGAGCGCTAGCGGGTCAATAGGCCGGCGTCGATCACGAACTCCGTGCCGGTCATGTAGCGGGCTTTCTCGGACACGAGGAACCGCATCGCCTCGGCGACGTCGGACGCCTCGATCCACGGCACCGGCAGCAGGTTGCCCGCCGAGCGCTCGGCGATCTCCTGCGGCGTCATCCCCTCCATCGCCGCCAGGCCGTCGTTCAAAGCGCCGTCGACGCCGGTCGGGTGGATCGAGACGACCCGGATGCCGTGCGGCGCGAGCTCGATCGCCCACGATTTCGTCAGCCCGGTCAGGCCCCACTTGGACGCCGCATAGTGCGACAGCCGGGCCATCCCCCGCAGGCCCGCGATCGAGGAGTTGTTGACGATGACGCCGGCTTTCGCCTCGACCATGTGCGGGATCACGTGCCGGGCGACGATCCACGCGCCCTTGAGGTTGATGTCGAGCATCGCGTCCCACTCGTCCTCGGTCAGCTCGTGCGCGAGACCGTAGGCGCAGATGCCGGCGTTGTTGAACAGGACGTCGATCCGGCCGAAGAGGTCGATCGCGTCCTGGACCGCCTCGGACACCGCCGCGTCGTCGCGGACGTCGGCGACGACGGTCAGGCAGGCGCGACCGGAGCCTTCCACTGCCGCGCGCAAGGAATCCAGCTCCTCGGTGGAGCCCATCGGGTACGGCGGGTAGGTGAGCGGCGCAGCGACGTCGAGCGCGACGATGTCGTAGCCGTCCTGCGCCAGCGCGAGCGCGGTGGCGCGGCCCTGGCCGTGCGCGGCGCCGGTGATGAAGGCGACGCTCATGCGGCGTAGCGCTCGAGGTAGCCGTCGAGCTCGACGCCCAGCGCGTCGTTGAAGACGTTGGTGGCGACCATGATCGCCCCGAACGCGATCAGCGTGACGATCTGCTGCGTGTCGAGCCGCTCGGCGAGCCGCGCGTGCAGCGCGTCGTCGACCGAGTGCGGATCGTCGGCCAGCCGCCGCCCGAGGTCGACGATCAGATCGTCGAACTCATCCAGTTCCAGCGTGTTCGGGTCCTCGCCGGCGTCGATGATCAGCCGCCGGAAGAACGTCGAGCAGATCAGGCAGTCGCTCTCGGTCGAGATCGCGTGGCAGAACAGCCACGTCCGCCGCTCGCCCAGCACCGGCACGAGGAGATCGTGCAGCGGATACCACTGCAGCAGCGCGTCGAGCGCGACCGGCGAGTGGGCCAGCGTCCACTTCATGTTCGTCATCCGACCACCGGTGGCCGCGTGCGCGGCGGCCAGTTCTCGGGACTCTGGGGGCGCGGAGGACTCGTCAACCGGTTCAATGCGGGCCATCCCCGCATCCTAGGGTTGGCGGACGCACCGGTATCGGCTCTAATGGCAGCGTGCGAGAGCTTCATCCGGGAAGCGAGCTCGCGGGGTACCGGATCGAGTCGGTCGAGCGCGAAGACGCAGGCGCCGCCGTACTGCTGGCCCGTGACCCTCTGAACGAGCGCGCGGTCACGCTGCACATCGCGGGCGACCCGCCCGGGACGCTGTCGACGGCCCGCTTTCTGGAACGCGCACGCCGGCTGGGCGCGGTCGAGCATCCACACCTGCTCGGCGTGTATGGCGCGCAGACGCTCGAGGGCCGCGCGGTCGCGGTCGCGCAGGCGCCGCCGGGGCGGCGGCTCGATCAGCTGATGGCCGACGGCCCGCTGGAAGCGGGAACCGCGGTCCGGATCGTGCGCCAGGTCGCATCCGCCGTCGATGCGCTCGAGGACGTGGGGGCCGAGCCACCGCCGCTGACCGCGCAGCGGATCTGGGTCGACGGCGCCGGTGACGCCCACCTCGACGGTCTCGATGGCGGCGCCCGGATCGGGATCCCCGCCGCCCCCTCGTCCTCGGCGGCGCTCGCGGACCTGCTCGGCGACATGACGCCACGGGTGCCCGCGCAGCTGTCCGCCGTCGTCACCCGGGCACGCGACGGCGCGTATTTGTCCGCGGGCCAGCTCGCGGGCGACCTCCGCAAGGCCGAGGCGCGCAGCGCTGCGCGCCGCCGCGAGCTCGCGACCACGGTCGCGCTGATCGCCACCGTGATCGCGATGTCGATTCTGTTGCTAACGCTCGTTTAACGTTATTAGCGCATGTTTTGATGCGGTGAAAGCGCACACAAACGCGCCCGAGAGGCTGGTACCACGTAGGGGGAATGAGCTACGTGGACCTGCACACCCACCTCCTCCCGGGCCTGGACGACGGGGCCCCCACGATCGAGGAGACCCTGCGGCACGCCCGCCGCCTGGACGCACACGGCGTCCATGACGTTGCGTGCACGCCGCACATCAAGCGCGTCGATTTCCCCCGCCGCGACATCCACGCCCTCGCCGATCACCGCGCCGCAGCCCAGCGCGCGATCGACGCCGAGGGCCTGACGGTGCGCCTGCACCGGGGCGGCGAGCTCGGGCACGGCGATGCGCTCGAGCTCGGCGACCGCGAGCTGGAGCTGATCGCCCAAGGCCCGCGCCACGCGCCGTGGCTGCTGCTCGAGTGCCCGTTCGAGGGCCTCGACGACGCGTTCGACGCCGCCGTCGAGCGACTCACCTCCCTGGGCTACGGGCTGCTGCTCGCCCACCCGGAGCGGACGTGGGGTCCGATCGACCGCCTGCGGCCGCACGTCGAGGCCGGCGCGCTGCTGCAGGTCAACGTCTCGTCGCTGCTCGGCGACCACGGACCGCGCGCGCGGGAGATCGCCGAGAGGCTGGTCGTCAACGGCCGGGCCTACTGTCTCGCTTCGGACGCCCACCCCGGCACGCGCGAGCGGATCCTGCCGCTCGCCGACGACACATTGCACCTTCTGGGGGTCAGCGACGTGCAGGCGTTTCGCCTCACCCGGTCAAACCCTCGGTTCCTGTTGCGCGAGGGCAATCCGCGCCTGACGCTCCCGACGACTGAGGATCGGCTCAACCGCAGCCGCTGAACCGTTAACGTCGGTCCCACGTCATGCGGACGAGGGACCGGTGGACCGGGGTCTTCAGGAAATCGTCGACGGGCTGAGCCTCAGCCTCGGCCGGCCGGTTCTGATCGACGACGCGGACCTGCGGCCGCTCGCCTACAGCTCCCAGTTCGGCGAGCTCGACCGCGTGCGCACGGAAAGCATCCTGGGCCGCTTGGCGCCCGACGAGGTGCGCGTGGCGCTGTTCGCCGAGGGCATCCGCACCGCGCCGGGGCCGGTGCACATCCCGGCGCGGCCGGAGATCGGCATGCGCGCGCGGGTCTGCGTCCCGCTCGTCGGCGCCGGCCGCCGGCTCGGGTACCTGTGGCTGTTCGAGGAGCCGGCGGTCAGCGCCGAGGAGTTACGACTGGCACGCGCCGCGGCGGCCGAGGCCGCCGCGCTCGTCGGGCCCGACGCCGACGCCCAACTGCTGCGGCGCCGGCACGAGCAGGATCTCGTCGCCGGGCTGATGAGCGTCGATCCCGGCCGGGTCGAGAGCGCCGTGGCCGCGCTGGAGGCCGAGCACTACCTGCCGCTGCGGCCGGTGCGGGTGTGGGTCGCGGCGCCCGCCGACGCGGCGGGGGAGGAGTGGAGCGCCGAGGCACTCGATCGCCTCCGCGCGCGGCTGGCGGTCAAGCAGGCGCTGTGCGCCGATCTCGACCACCGGCTGGTGTGCGTCGCCGGCGCCCGCGGGATGGCCGGGGCGGCGGTGATGGAGGCACTCGGTGCGCTGACCGCGCCGCGGGCGCTGGTCGGCCTGGGCGAGGCGGTCGACGACCTGCACGAAGTCGCCACGTCCTACCGGCGGGCGCTCGCTGCGCTGAGGGTCGCCGCGCACGAGGAGTCCGGTACCGCGAGCTGGGAAGCGCTCGGCGTCGAGCGCGTCGTTACGGCGCTGCCCGACTCGGCGCTGGAAGACCTCCCCGACGGCCTGCGCAAGCTGCTCGCGGGCGACCCGTCGCTGGTCCGCACGCTCGAGGCGTACCTCGATCACGCGGGCGACGTGAAGCGCACCGCCGCGGCGCTGTCCCTACACCGCGGCGGCCTCTACTACCGGCTGCGCCGGATCGAGGAGGTGGCGGGCGTCAACCTGCACGACGGCGAGGACCGCCTGCTGTGCCACCTGGCGTTGCGCTTGGCTCGGCTCAGTAGACCGGCTGAAGGCGCGGCAACAGCGCGGTGAGCTGCAGCGAGACGCGACGCAGCGCCTCGGCCGAGGACGCGATCTCGTCCGGGCCGCCGCGGTCGGCGAGTTCCTGGACGGCCTGCGCGACGGCGCGGACGCAGCTCTCCATGCCGGCGACAGCGATTCCGGCCTCGGCGAGTTCGTCGGCGCCGCCGCCGGCCGTCTCGAGCTCGCCGACCAGCCAGGCGATCTCGCCGGTGGTGACGCCGGCGCTGACCGCCAGACGGCAGACTTGATCGACGGCCTCGGCGGTCTCGCCGCGAGCGTCGGCGCGGGCCGCGGCCATCGCGGCCTCGAGCACGAGGTTGTTGCTCTGCTCGGCGAGCGCGACGACCGAAGCGACGAGATGATCAGGGCGATGGGGGTTCGGGTCAAAGCGGGACACGCAACCCGTATCGGACCTCAGCCTCAAGCGGATGTCTCCCGAAAGTCAAGAAGCGGTCAAGCTCCGCACCTTCGGAAAGGGCTTGTCGTTCTCGCGCACCCACGCCAGCTCGGCCGCGAGCCCGGTCTCGAGGTCGGTCTCCGGCGCGAAGCCGAGCTCGGCCCGCGCGCGCTCGGTATCCGCGCCCGTGTCGCGCACGTCGCCTGACTGGCGAGCCCGCCGGCGCACGTCGAGCGGGCGTCCGGCCAGTCCCGCGAGCGTCTCCAGCGCGCGGTTGACGCTGACCGCGTCGCCACCGCCGATGTTGAACACCCGGCCCGGCTTGGTGCTCGCCTCGGCCGCTGCGCGCGTGGCGGCGACGATGTCGCCCACGTACGTGAAGTCGCGCGTCTGATGCCCGTCGCCGAAGACCTCGATCGGCGCGCCGGCCACGATCGCCTCGCAGAAGCGCCGGAACGCCATGTCCGGGCGCTGGCGCGGGCCGTAGACGGAGAAATAGCGAAGCGCGACGGTGTCGACCCCGTGCTCGGAGCCGTAGAGCACGCACAGTTGCTCGCCCGCGAGCTTGGTCACGCCGTAGGGGGACAATGGGCGCGGCGTGACGTCCTCGTGGGTCGGCAGCGCGAGCGCATCGCCGTAGACCGACGACGAGGACGCGTACACGAACCGCTTCCCCGGGAGCTCGCGCGCGGCCTCCAGCAGCCGCTGGGTGGCGGCGACGTTGTGGTGCGTGTAGCGATCGAACCGCGCACCCCAGCTCGAGCGCACGCCGGGCTCGCCGGCGAGGTGGAACACGACGTCGCACTGCTCCAGCAGAGCGGTCGCATCGGCGTCGACGAGGTCCGCGGTCACGAGCTTGAAGGCGTCGTGATCGCTCGCCCGCGCGAGGTTCGCCCACTTGTCGGCGCGCGGGTAGTTGTCGTTGAAGCAATCCACACCGAGCACCGAGTGCCCGTCTTCCAGCAGCGCCTCGGTGAGGTGCGAGCCGATGAAGCCCGCACAACCGGTGACCAGCGCTCTAGCCATCAATGACTCCCTCAGCTGTGGTGACCATGGCCCCCATGCGCTCCCTCCATGCGGGAACCTGGCGGTGGAACGGGTGTGCGGCGCGGGTGAGGATCGCCGCGGAGAGGTGCCAATCCAGCGCCTCCGGTCTGGCGCCGTAGCCCTCCAGCAGCGGCGCGAGCACGGCCTCGATCGCCTCCTCGTCGGCGCCGCGGCCACGCACCACATCGGCGGCGTAGGTCGCGAGATCGAGCGCGGGTGGCGCGAGGCACATCTGATCGAAATCGATGACGGCGAGACCGTCGTCGTCCAACAGCAGCTGGTCGACGTGGAAGTCGCCGTGGGCGGGGTGCAGCGCGAGCGCCGCCGGCAGTGAGCGCTCGAGCCGGTGTACGAGCGGTTCGACCAGCTCGCGCAGATCGGGCGCGACGGCGACGATCACGGCCGCCTTGTCCTGCGCCTCCGCGAGCTGGCGCTCGGGCGGCGACTCGGGCAGCTCTTCGAGCGCGGCGCGCTGCAGTCGGGCGACCGCCTCGCCGGCCTCGCCCGCGATCCCGGACGCCGAGCTCGGACCCGTGCCGTGGAAGCGACGCTGCATCGTCAGCCGCAGGTCCGGCAGCGCCGCCTCGAAGGCCGCCGTGCGAACCGGGTTGTCGGCCCGCAGTCCGGTCAGCGCGAGGTCGAAGGCGCCGCGGCTGCCGTAGGCCTTCAGCACGTGCTCGCCCCAGCGCAGCACCGCCCGCGACCGCGGCTTGTAGCGGACCAGCACCGGTTCGCCGTCGACGTCGAGATCGAGCTTGCGCGCGAGTTCGTCCGGGTGCGCGGCCAGCGCCGGCAGCCGCGGGTCATACGGCAGCCACGTGATCGTCGTGTCCTCGCCGGCGTCGTAGGAGGCGAGCGGCGAGTGCGCCTTCTCCTCTCCGGCCGTCAGCACGGCGTCGCCGGCGCCCGCCCGGTAGTGCACGTGAGTCCGGCCGTCCGGCCGGAAGTAGACGCGTGCGACGGCGATCTCCCCGAGCCGCTCGCCGGGGCCGAGCGAGCGCTCGAGCATCGCGCGCGCCGCGTCGGGTTCGAGCAGCCGCTCGTAGGGCCGCGCCGGTCGCTCGCGGTCGCGGTCGCGCACGACCCGGCCGCCGTCGAGCTCGATCACATGGTCGGCGGTGCGCACCAGCCGCGGCGAGTGCGTGATCAGGATGCACGTGCGGCCGCGCATCAGCCGGTCGAGGCCCTCCAGGACCTGCGCCTCGCTCTCACGGTCGAGCGCGGTCGTCGGCTCGTCGAGGATGATGATCGGCGGGTTGCGCAGCAGCGTGCGCGCGATCCCGATCCGCTGGCGCTGCCCGCCGCTCAGCCCGACGCCCTGCGGCCCGAGCTGCGTGTCGTAGCCGTCGGGCAGGCGGTTGATGAACTCGTGCGCGGCGGCCGCCTTGGCCGCGTCGGCGATCTCCTCGTCGGACGCGTCGACGCCGTAGGAGATGTTCTCGCGCACGCTGCCGGTGAACAGGACCGTGTCCTGCAGGACGACCGCAACCTGGTCGCGCAACCACGCGAGCGAGCAGTCGCGCGCATCGCGGCCGTCGATCAGCACGCGGCCCTCGGTCGGGTCGTAGAAGCGCGCGACCAGCGCGCTGAGCGTGGACTTGCCGGCGCCGGAAGGACCGGTCAGCGCGAGCCGCCTGCCCGCCGGTACTTCTATGGAGACGTCCTGCAGCGCCGGCCGCTCACCGCTGTAGGCGAACGACATGTGCTCGATCGCGATGTCGCCCTGCGCCCGCGGCCCGTGGTACGCGTGCGGGCGCTCCTCGATCACCTCGTCGGTCGAGAGCAGCTCGGCGATCCGCTCCGCCCGCGCCATCGCCGCCGCCAGCTTCGTGGCCTCGCGCGCGAAGCTGCGCAGCGGACTCGACGCCTTACGGGTGTAGCTGACGAACACGATCAGGTCGCCGACCGACAGCTCGCCCTTTGACACGCGGATGACGCCGAACACGGTCACGATCGCGGTCGCGAACGCGCGCAGGACCCCGACCGTCCCGTCGAACTGGGCCTGCAGCCGCGCGACCTCGACGCCCGCGCCCATCCGCTGCTCGCTGCGCGAGCGCACCCGCTCGGATTCCATGTCCTCGGCGCCGAAGGCCTTCACGACCGCCATGGCCGACAGCGCCTCGCTGGCCACCGACGCGAGGTCGCCCTCGTGGCGGCGCTGCTTGCGCGCGCGGTCGCGGACGCGGCGGCGGAAGATCCAGCTGATCACGACCAGGATCGGCGCGGTGCTGAGCGACAGCAGCGCCAGCACCGGGTCGATGAACAGCAGCACCGCCGTCATGCCGATCGCCAGCAGCGCCGACTGCAGCATCTCCTTGAGCGTGTCCGAGAACAGCTGGCCCATGTCGCGGACGTCGCTGATGACGCGCGTGAGCAGGTCGCCCTTCTGGCTGCGCTGGTGGAACGCGAGGCTGAGCCGCTGCAGGTGGTCGTAGACGGCGACCCGCAGCTCGTGCGTGATCCGCTCGCCGGCGCTCTGCATCCACAGGTCGCTGAAGTAGGTGGCGGTCGACTCGGCGACCGCGATCGCGAGGATCAGCCCGCCGACCAGCAGGACCGCGCGAAGATCGTCGGCGGTCAGCGCGAACGGCACTTGGCGCTGCTCGAGCACGTGGTCGACGATCAGCGCCAGCGGCCACGGCTTGGCGAGCTCGGCGGCGGCGAGTACGCCGGTGGCGAGCCCGGCGCCGGTCAGCGCCCGCCACTGGCGCAGGATGTACGGGCGCAGGACGCGGGTCGGGGAGCTCATGCCGCCAGCTCCCACAGGAGATCGCGGGTCCGCGCGGCGCCGTCGAGGTCGAGCGCGGCGGGCGCCGGGTCGAACTCGAGCAGCCGCGGCAGGTGGCCGTTGATGTGGTCGGCGACCTGCAGCACACCGAGTTCGGCCAGGCGTTGCGCGCGACGCGTCTGCTCGTTCTCCTCGGCGGTCACGTACGGGACCACGAGCGCGGGGACGCGGGTGCGGATCAAGTCGAGCGCGGTGTTGTAGCCGCACTGGCTGACGCTGGCGGCGGCGAGGAGCAGTTCCGCGGCCAGGTCGGGGACGGAGCGCACGAGCTCCACGTTGGGCGGCTTGAGCCGCTGGAGCCCGCGCCAGTTCTCCTCCGGCATCAGCGGACCGGCGATCACCTTCATCGGACGGCCGTCGGACGCGGCCATCGCCGACAACATCAGCGGGGCTCCGACGCGGCCGCCGCCGGCGGAGACGACGATGTGGTCCTTGCGTTTCGCCGGCTCCGGTTCGCGACCGGTGACGAACCCCGTGTAGTGCACGGGCACGGACAGCGGCTGCGTCGGCTTGAACGTCTCCTCGAGCTGCGCGAACGCTGGATCGCAGTGCACCAGCACGGCGTCCAGGTGGGCGTCGGCGAGCGCGCGAGCGCGGTCGTCGAAGGCGCGCTGGTCGTCGCGGCCGCTGACCAGGATGTCGCGCAGGCTGCAGGCGGTGAACGCGCCCATCTGACGTGCCGCTTCGAGCAGCGGAACCAGCTCACGGGCGAACTTCGCGCGCCCGAATGGGAACAGCTCGACGAGCACCGCCTTCGGCGCGACGTCCTGCAGCGTGCGCAGGATGCGCTCGAGCCGGACCTCCCAGGCGCGCTCGGTCGTGTAGCGCGGGTCGCCGGACCCGAAGCCCTCGCCGGGGCTGACGCCGAGCGGCGGCAGCGGGATCAGCTCGATGCCCTTCGGCGGCGCGATGCCCTCGGGCAGCTCGCCGCC
Organism: uncultured Solirubrobacteraceae bacterium; assembly: GCA_963768375.1. GTDB lineage: Bacteria > Actinomycetota > Thermoleophilia > Solirubrobacterales > Solirubrobacteraceae > Solirubrobacter. The sequence continues at coordinate 656,692 of CAVYHO010000008.1, read as the reverse complement.
GCACAGGAGAACGACGCGGAAGCGCTCGGCGAGCCGGTCGCACAGCGCGTAGGAGCGCATCAGGTGGCCGAGGCCGACGGAGTGCTGGCAGTAGAAGAGCAGCGCCGGCTTCATGTGAGGTCCGCCCCGGCGTCGAGGAGCGGGCGCAGTTGCGCCAGCGCCCGCGGACGGAACCGGCTGACCGCGGGCAGCGCGACCCGCGCCAGCACCGAGGCGGCCGTGTACCAGCGCAGCGCGGCTCGGTCTGGCGTCCGCGCGACTTCGCCGTAGCCGCGCAGCAGCGCTGTGGCGGCCTCGCGGCCCGCGCGGGAGGTGAGCAGCCCGGCCAGCACCTGGCCGAGGTCGGCGGCCGCCGGACCTTTCGAGACGTGCTCGAGGTCGAGCAGCGCGACTTCGCCATTCGCGAGGGCGAGTGCGTTGCGCAGATTGGCGTCGCCGTGCAGCGTCACTGCGGGGCGGTCCTCGGCGAGCGCGACGAGCCGGGCCAGCAGCCGCTCGGCGGCCGCATCCGCGTCCGGCCGCACGCGCGCGATCACCGCCGCCGCCGTCTCCAGCCGCGACAGGTCGAGGCGTTCGAAGCGGGGGACGTCGAGAGCCAATGAGTGCAGGTGGCCGAGTGCGCGCCCGAGCGCCTCCAACGGGGCGTCGAGGGCGTCCATGTGGTCGAGCCGGCGGCCTTCGAGTGCCTCGAGCAAGAGCACGTCGCCCGCGCGTGCGAGTTCGCGGGGCACGCGGACGGCGTCTTGAGTCGCCAGCGCCGCGGTCCCGCGCCGCTCGCCGTCGTCGCGCTGGACCTTGGCGTACGCGAGCACGTGGCCGTGTGCATCGACGCAGGCGGCCGCGGCCGACTGCTCGGCGGCGTAGGACACGAGCCGCGGCGTGACCGGCGTTCCGAGCAGGTTCTCGAGCGTCGGCGAGCCGGGCGCCAGCGCCGGCAGCGCCGGCAGCTTGCGGTCGTACGGGAACGGGAACAGCACCGCGCCGACCTCGGGCGCCGGCACGGCCGGGGCTTGCGCCTTGCGCAGCGTGCGCGCGGAGACGTGGCGCCAGACGCCTTCGATCTCGTAGCGGTAGACGACGCGCAGGCTGTCCCCGACGCGGTACTTGACGTAGGTCCGTTCGCAGCGCTCGACCGGGACGCCGCCGTGCAGGCGCTGCGAGAGCACCTCGGCCATCGTCACCGGCCGCAGCAGCGCGTTGCGGCGCGGCACTGCGGGGTCGGGGGCGAGCTCGGTCATCGCAGCACGACTCGCTCGTCGCCGACGTGCACGATATCGCCGTCGACGCTCAGGGTCGGGACCGGGGCGGCGGGCTCGCGCGGGATCAGTAGCGAGATGAAGCGTGCGTTGACGCCCGTCGACACCGCGCTCACGACCGGCGCGTCTTCGCGGATCCCGTATTCGGGCGAGATCCAGCCGTCCTCGAGCGCAATCGAGCGCGCGCCGAGGATCGTGATCGCGACGGTGGGGGAGGTGACGCCGTTGGCCCACACCTGGACGCGGCCGGGAGCAAGGTGCCAGCGCAGGTCGTAGCGGTGCGGCCGGTCGCCCTCCAGGACGTCTTCGATCACCCAGTAGCGGCCGTTGAAGACCACGCGCCGGCGGTGGATCGCCTCGTAGACGGGACTGCGGACCTCGGCGACGAGCTCGGTGTCGCTCGCCCTGACCAGGCGTGCCTCGGCCGACGGGAGCGACGAGCGCCCGCGCGCGTACGGCGTCTGATCGGCGCCGTCCACGCAGACGGTGTTGTGCGCCGCGGTGCCGCGGAACCAGTGGCGCAGGTTCGGTTCGCCCTCGGCGTACGTGAAGCGGCCAGGGTCCAGCACGAGCGCGTGCTCGCCCGCCCACGCCTCGACGCTGAGCGCGTCGTAGTGGCCGTGGCCGCCGTCGCCGAGCGGGCCGCAGTCGAGGATCAGGTAGCGGTCGTCGTGACGCTGGATCGCGTAGCCGCCGTCGGCGTAGGTGTTCGGTTCGCCGTCGAGCAGGTCGTCGCGGCTGAGCAGCCGGCCGGCGAGTGTGAGCAGCTCGTCGTAGTTGCCGGTGTCACTGTCCGAGATCGCCGGGATCGTGCCGTCGGGGCGGCGGCAGTCGCGCGCGAATTCGCACGCCCGGGTGAGGCGCTCGTCAAAGCCGGCCGGCAGGGCGACGCCGAACCGGCGGCAGTTCTCGCGCGCGCCGACGAACGAGCGCAACGCGATGAAGTGGTAGTGCGTCGAGCGCTCGCGGTGGACGCCGTCGGGGCCGAAGTCGGTCAGCAGGTTCTCGTGCAGTTCCGCGACCGGCGGCTCGATCCCCAGCTCGGGCAGCGCGAGCGCGACGATCAGCAGGGCGTAGAGCTCGAGCGTGCGGTGGTTGCGCTCGGCGGTGAGGTTCGCGCGCACGTGCCGCGCCTGTTCGCCGATGCTCTCGGCGAGCCCGGCCACGTCCGCCTCGGGCAGTCGCTGCCAGGCGTAGATCCAGTTCAGGATGCGGCGGGCGGTGACGTCGCTGGAGTCGTGGTCCGGCGGGACTCCGAGCACGAAGCTCGCGACGAGCCGCTCCCAGGCCTCGAGAAAGCGAGTGTCGCCGGTGGCGCGGAACGCGTCGGCGAGATCGAGCCCGTAATAGAACTTGACCCAGTCGATCCGCCACTCCTCGTCGTCCGGGAGGTCGGCGTGGAGCCAGTCCGGCTCGAGCCCGAGCTCGCGCGCCTCGCCGCCGAAGCTGAAGCGGCCGTGCGCGACCGCCTCGGCCAGCTCGCGGTCGCGGTGCTCGTGCTCGTTGACGCAGTACACCGGGTGCGGCCGGGTCATGGTCAACACCGCTCCACCGCCTCGGTGAACAGCGCCGCCAGCTCGGAGGCGAGCCGCTCGCCGTCGAAGCGCTCGGCGACCGTCTCGCGGCCGTTGCGGGTGAGCGTCGCGGTGAGCTCGGGGTCCTCGTGCAGGCGCAGCAGCGCGTCGGCCAGGGCCTCGGGGTCGTCGGGCGGGATCAGCAGGCCGTTGACCTCGTGCTCGACTAGTTCGGGGATGCCCGAGACGGCGGTGGCGACGACCGGCGCCCCGGCCGCCATCGCCTCCACCAGCACGTTCGGGATGCCGTCGCGGTCGGTCGGCAGCAGCCGGCACGGCATGCACAGCGCGCCGGCGCGGCGGTATTCCTCCAGCAGCGCCTCGGGGCCGACGGCGCCCGGGAGATGCACGGGCACGTCGAGCTCCTGGATGCGGCGGCGCAATGCCTCGCCGTCCTTGTCGTCCTGGCCGACGATCAGTGCGTCGAACGCGACGCCGCGGTCGCGCAGGACGGCGCAGGCGTCCACGAGCGTGTCGAAGCCCTTCTTGGCGACGAGCCGCCCGACGCCGAGGATCCGCAGGTGGCCGTTGCGCTCGGGCGACTTGCCGTCCTTGAGCAGCGTCGTGAAGTCCGCCGACAGGCCGTGGTAGACGAGGTGGACGTTCGCTGAAGGCGCGATCCGCTTCAGGTGGCGGACGTTGGCCTCGGTGCAGGTGACGACGAATCGCGCGGCCAGCAGCTTGCGGCGCAGCCAGCCCTTGCGGTTGAGCTTCCAGCTGTAGATGTCGCGCGCGTGGCCGGTGAAGCTGAACGGGAGACCGGTGATCGTGGCCGCGAGCCATGTGACGGTCGTCGTGCCGTGCGCGAAGTGCGCGTGCAGGTGGCGGACGTCGGGCGCGTCGAGCAGGCGGTCGGCGAGCGCGAAGGCCTGCAGCAGTTCCTTGATGTAGAGCTTGCGCGGGAGCCCGAGCAGGCCGCGACGGTCGCGGGCGAGCTGACCGCCCATGATGCGGATCGCTCGCAGCGATCCCGCCCGGCGCGCGCGCAGGCAGCGGCGGACGGCGGGGAGAAACTCGCGCACGTGGCGCGGCCGCCACTGCTGCAGCTCCTGCGTCATCAGCGCCGGGTCCGGCAGGTACTCCGGCTGCGCTCGGATGGCATCCTGCACGGGGTGCCGATGGCCCTGCTCGCGCTCTTCGACCGGTTTGATGACGTAGAGGCGCAGGGGCACGCCGGCCTGCTCGACCCGATGGATCTCCGACGCGATGAACGTCTCGGAGACCCGCGGAAACCCCATCAGGATGTAGGCGACGGACCCGGTCACAATTTGTTGACACCCGTCACGTCGCCTACGTCACGCGGTCTTGAAGAACCTTTTACATTCGCTTGACTCGGCCTTGGCGCCGATTGACATCTTTTTCCGCGATGACGACGCGGGATGGGCCGACGCGCGCCTGTTCGACCTGATCGACCGGTTCGCCTCGCACGGTCTTCCGCTGGACCTCGCGGTGATCCCCGCGGCGGTGTCCGACGGGTTGGCTGCGCAGTTGCTGGAGCGTCACGCGGGGGTGCATCAGCACGGCTATTCGCACGTCAACCACGAGCGCGAAGGACGCAAGTGCGAGTTCGGCTCCTCACGCGGCCGTGACGAGCAGTGCGCCGACATCGCGGCAGGTCGCGATCGGTTGCGAGAGCTGTTCGGCGACCGGCTCGATCCGTTCTTCACGCCGCCCTGGAACCGCTGCACGCGCGACACCGGCGAGTGCCTGGTCGAGCTCGGCTTCGCGCTGCTCTCGCGCGAGCACCGCGCCGACCCGCTGGGTCTGCTGCCGGAGCTGCCGGTGCACCTCGACGTCGCGCGACTGTCGCCGGAGGAGCTCGACGAGCGGTTCGCTCGGCACGTCGCTGACGGCGGGCCGGTCGGCGTGATGTTCCACCACGAGGTGATGGAATCCGAGGACATGACCCGCGCGGACGAACTGCTGGCGCTGCTGGCGGGCCACGAGAACGTCGTGCCGCGGACGATGGCGTCGCTGTGCCGCTGACCGCGCACGAGGACTGCGTGGTGGTCGTGGTCGACGCCCAGCCGGGGTTCGTCGAAGGTGCGACAGACACCGTCGATCGCGCGGTGTGGCTGGTCGGCCTGGCGCGCGATCTGGAAGTGCCCGTGGTCGTCACCGAGGAGGAGCCGGAGCGCAACGGCGCGACCGAGCCGCGGCTGCTCGCTCCCGGAACGCCCGTGTTCCGCAAGCCCACGTTCGGGCTCGCGGGAACGCCCGAGATCCTCGAGGCCGTGCGCGCGACCGCGCGCGGGACCGCCGTCCTCGTCGGCTTCGAGACCGACGTGTGCGTGTACCAGTCCGCGGTCGGGCTGCTCGACGCGGGGTTCCGCGTGATCGCCGTCGAGGACGCGATCTCCTCGCCCGGCGAGATGCACGAGCGCGGCCTGTCCCGCCTGCGCGACGCGGGCGTGTCATTGACCCACTGCAAGGCGCTGGCCTACGAGTGGGTGCGCACTGTCGAGCGCGCGAATGTGCTGCCGCGCCCGGCCCCGTTCCGCCTGTAGGCGTCATTGCGGCCAGTAACCGGCCGGAATCGAACGTACCGTGCCCGTGCTGTCACACCGATGAGTTTCCGACTGTCACCTGGTCTTTGAGGTGCGCAGGTAACGAGAGCGAGGAGTAGGCGTGGACGAAGCCGTACTGGCGGAGGGGCTGGTCAAGCACTTTGGAGACGTCGAGGCCGTTCGCGGCGTCGATCTGAACATCCGGACCGGCGAGGTCTTTGGCTTCCTGGGCCCGAATGGCGCCGGCAAGTCGACGACGGTGAAGATGCTGACGACGCTGCTGTCGATCACGTCGGGCACCGCGTACGTCGCCGGCGTCGACGTCACACGTGACGCTGACGCCGCGCGGCACAAGATGGGTGTCGCGCTCCAGGAGGCCGGGCTGGATCCGCGCCAGAGCGGGCGCGAACTGCTGGTGCTGCAGGCGCGCCTGTTCGGGCTCTCGACCGCCGACGCGCGCACCCGTGCCGTGGATCTGCTCGAGCTCGTGGAGCTCACCGACGCCGCCGACCGCCGGATCAAGGGCTACTCGGGCGGCATGAAGCGCCGGCTCGACCTCGCATCCGCGCTCGTGCACCGGCCGGAGGTGCTGTTCCTCGACGAGCCGACGACGGGGCTCGACCCCGGCAGCCGGCTGACGGTGTGGGAGGAAGTGCGGCGCATCAACCAGCTCGGCACGACGGTGTTCCTCACCACCCAGTATCTGGAAGAGGCCGACCAGCTCTGCGACCGGCTGGCGATCATCGACGATGGTCTGATCGTGCGCGAGGGGACGCCGTTACAGCTCAAGGCCGAGCTGCGCGAGCGGCTGCAGATGACCTCCGACCCGTCGCTCGACGACGTGTTCCTGGATGCGACCGGCCGCACCCGCAGCCGCGTCGAGGGCGATGTGCAGGAGGTGAAGGCATGACCCAGGCCTGGGTGCTCGGACAGCGCGCGCTGCGCGAGGCGTGGCGGACGCCGGACGCACTGATCCCGACGCTGTTCATCCCGCTGTTCTTCCTCGTCGTCAACGTTGGCCAGGCGGCGAGGATCTTCCCCTCGGCCTCGACCGAGTTCCTCTACGGCCAGGGCTATGGCGCGTTCCAGCTGCCGGTCTCGCTGCTGCTCGCCGCGTCGTTCGGAACCGCGGCGCTGTTCCTGGTCGAGGAGATCGAGGGCGGCTACTTCGACAAGCTGCGCGCGGCGCCGATCCCGCGCACGGCGATCGTGGCCGGGCGGCTGATGGCCGAGTTCGTCAAGGGCCTCGGGATCTCGATCGCGATCGTGCTGCTCGGGATGGCGTTCGGGATCACGATCGCGAGCGGCGTCGTCGGCTTCCTGCTGCTGATCCTGCTCAACGCCCTGTGGGCCGTCGTGTTCGTCGGCTTCATGATGCTGATCGCGATCAAGACCCGCAGCGCCGCGGCGACCAATTCCGGCAGCCTCGTGTTCTTCCCACTGCTGTTCCTGACGCCGAACTTCGTCCCGCGCGAGCTGCTGACGCGGCCGATGGAGATCGCGGCGACGCTCAACCCCGTCACCTACGTGATGGAGTCGCTGCGGACGCTGATCCTCGAGGACCTGGTGTGGGCGACGATCTGGCCGGGCTTCCTCGTCGTGGCTGTCTCCGGCGCGCTGGTGCTCTTCCTCAACGTCCGGCTGATCAACCACTACGACTGACGGGTGCGGCGGGCGGCTTGAGGCCGCCCGCCGTTCCGCCTACAGGTGGACCTCGACGTCAAACGTCCAGTCGTCGGTCCAGAAGCTCGTCGCGTTGTTGCCGACGCGACGCTCGATCCGGATGTTGTGCGCGCCCGGGTCGAGGTGGCCGACCCACTCATAGGCATGCGCCGCGGCCGAGCCGTCCTCGGAGTCCATCGTCTGGAAGTTCGTGCCGTCGGGGTCCAGCACGGTCGCGCCGTCGAGGGCGCGGATGTAGCAGAAGTCGGCGGCGCCGCTGAGGCCGCAGGCGGTCTCCGCGGTGAACAGCACCTTGACGCAGCGGCCGGGGCCCGGCGGCACGACGACCTGGGTGGTCGCGCCCGGGAGCTGGGCGAAGTTGACCGCGTTCGTGGTGCTCGGCGCGTTCTGGGTCTTGATGATGTTCTCGGCCAGCGGGCCACATCGAAGCGTGGTCAAGTTCGGCTGCTGAGCGCCGCCCGGCGAGCCGTCGGGCTGGCCGTTGATCTGCGCGACCGCGAGCGATGCGGTCGCGAGAAACGTCGCGCCGGCGACGCCGATGATCGCCCTGCGCCGGAGGCGCCGCGGGTGCGGGATACGGGACATGCTGCTCCCCTTCCTGGGGTGGGTGGTGGTCACCCCGGGAGACCCGGCCAGCCGGCGGAAGGTTGGCCGGATGAAGAGCCTAGGTTCGACCGACGAGCTTTCGGACGCCGATCCCGATGGCGATCAGGACCATCGGGATCGAAGGACGGCGCGGATACGACCGTCGGCGAACCCGATCGCGAAGAGCAGCGCGAGCGTCCCGGCCCAACCGAACCAGGCGACCGCGCGGGCGTCGCAGAAGAGCAGCACGCTCGTGATGAACAACGCAACCGCGAGCGGCTTGGCACTCATTGCCAGCTCATGTACCCCGGAAGCCCCGCTCCAGAATCGCAACGCCGCGCTCGGCCTCGGCGCGGACGCTGCGCGCGATCTCCGGTCCGGTCGCGCCATCCGCCACTCGCCGGCGGACGTGCTCGATCAGTGACCGGTGGAGGCCGATCAGCGCGTGGGCGGTGACGAGCGGTTCGACCGACTCGTCGCCGGTCTCCTCGGCGAGCACCGTGGCGAGCGCGGTCGCGTAGTGATCGAGGACCTGGCGCTCGCGCGCGAGCAGCGCCGGGCTCTCGGTGATCACCCGTGTGACTGTGTGCAGCCGCTCGGTGTCGTCCATCGCCCCTTGCTGCGCGAGGATGAAGCGCGCGAACGCCGTCACGACCGGCTCCCCCCGTGCACGGTCGCGCACCGCGGACACCAGGTCGCTCTCGAACGCCTCGAGCCGGCTGTAGAACAGATCCTCTTTGGTCGGGAAGTAGTTGAAGACCGTCTGCGCCGAGACGTCGGCAGCGCGCGCGATGTCGGAGACGGTCACCGCGTCGAACCCGCGTTCGGCGAACAGCTCGCGCGCCGTGTCGGCGATCAGCTGCCGGGTCTGCTGCTTCTTGCGCTCGCGGAGGCCGCTCATCAGATCTCACAAGATAAGGGGTTGACTTTTGCGCATCAATAATTAGAGTGACTAAAAGTTCATTGTCGCTCCAAGGAGCACCTCCATGCGCTTCCTCCCCTTCTCTGCCCTCCTGATCGCGATGCTGCTGGCGTCGCTGGACCAAACGATCGTGTCGACGGCGCTGCCGACGATCGTCGGCGACCTCGGCAGCGTCGACCGCCTGTCGTGGGTCGTCACCGCCTACCTGCTGGCCGCCACGGTCACGATCCCGATCTGGGGCCGCGCCAGCGACCTCTACGGCCGCAAACGGCTGTTCCAGGCCGCGATCGCGGTCTTCCTGGCCGGTTCTGCGCTCAGCGGCGCCGCACCGTCGCTCGAGTGGCTGATCGCCTTCCGCGCGCTTCAAGGGCTCGGCGCCGGCGGCCTGATGACGCTGGCGATGGCGCTCGTCGCCGACCTCGTGCCCCCGCGCGAGCGCGGCCGCTACCAGGGCTACATCCAGATGGTGTTCGTGGTCGCGAGCGTCGCCGGCCCGCTGCTCGGCGGACTGTTCGCCGACCATCTCTCGTGGCGCTGGGTGTTCTACGTCAACCTCCCGATCGGCGCCGTCGCGCTGACGCTCGCCGCGATCACGCTCGAGCCGTCGACCCGCGAGGGGCGGCCGCGCATCGACTACCTCGGCGCGGCGCTGCTGATGGCCGGCCTGACGGGCGTCCTGCTCGCCATGCAGTCCGGCTTCGACCTCCCGCTCGCGCTCGCCGCGGTCGCGCTGCTGGTCGCGTTCGTCGCCCGCGAGCGGCGCGCGCCCGAGCCGATCCTGCCGCTGCGGCTGTTCCGCGATCCCGTGTTCAATGTCGTCTCGGCGACCCTGTTCCTGACGACCTGCGCGTTCTTCGCCGCGATCGTGTTCGTCCCGCTCTACCTGCAGGAGGTCCTCCACGTCAGCGCGACCAACTCCGGCGCGCTGCTGCTGCCGCTGCTGCTCGCCGCGACGCTCACCACGACGGTGGCGGGGCGGCTGATCTCGCGTACCGGGCGCTACAAGGTCTTCCCGATCGCGGGCCTCGCGTTGATGTCGGTGGCGCTCCTGCTGCTCTCGGGCATGGACGCGAACACCTCACGCACGACCGCGGCGCTGTTCCTGGTCGTGTTCGGGCTCGGCTTCGGGATGGTCTCGCAGATCCTCACGGTCGCCGTGCAGAACGCCGTCTCGCCGCGGGACATCGGCGTGGCCACGGGTTCCGCGAACCTGTTCCGCGCGCTCGGCGGCTCGGTCGGCGTGGCCGTGTTCGGCGCGCTGCTCTCCGACAACCACGACCTCGTGGACGCCCTGCACACCATCTTCCTCACCGCCGCGCCGATCGCCGGCGCGGCCCTGCTCGTCGCGCTCTTCCTGCGCGAGGTGCCACTGCAAAGGAGAACCGGATGAAGATCGAAACCCGCGTCCTGTTGCGAAGCGAAGAGACCGGCGGCCACGTGTCCATGGTCGAGAACGTCGTCCCGCCCCGCAGGCAGGGGCCGTTCCTGCACTCGCACGACTTCGACGAGGCGTTCTACATCATCGACGGAGAGCTCGTGTTCCAAGTCGGCGACGAGCTCGTCACCGCGCACGCGGGCGAGCTCGCGTTCGCGCCGCGCAATGTGCCGCACACGTTCACGAATCGGAGCGAGGCCGAGGCCCGGTACCTGCTGGTGATCACCCCGGCGGGGTTCGAACGCTACTTCGGGCGGATGACCGATGACCCGCCCGAGTGGGCGCTGCAGCCGATTCCGGACGTGCAGCGCGTCGGTCCGCAGATCCCGTTCTAAGCCACCAGCGCCAGCGCCGGTCGGCTCGCGGCCTCGATCAGGGCCGTGACCACCGGCGCGTGCTCGGCGCGGTGCGTGAGCAGCTCGGCGTGCCACTGGACGCCGAGGTGAAAGCGGGCGGCAGGGTCGTGCAGCGCCTCGACCGTCCCGTCCGGCGCGCGGGCGATGACCTCCAGCCCGGCCCCGAGGCGGTCAACCGCCTGGTGGTGGAAGCTGTTGACGTGCAGCCGGCGGCGGCCGGTGAGGCGGTGCAGCGGCGAGCCGGGCGAGACGTGCGCGGCGTGCGCCGGCTGGTAGGGCTCGTGGCGCTGACGGTGGTCGAGCTGGGTGAGGTCGGGCAGGTGCTGGTGCAGCGTGCCACCGCGCTCGATGTTCATCGCCTGCATACCGCGGCAGATTGCCAGCACCGGGAGGTCGCGTTCGCGCGCGGCGCCCAGCAGTGCGAGTTCGTACTCGTCGGCGACGCGGTCCACGTCCGGGCCGAGCTCCGGATGTCGCGCCGCGCCGTAGGTCGCCGGATCGAAGTCGGGGCCGCCGCTGAACAGGAGGCCATCCATTCGATCGAGCAGCGCGTGTGCGTCGTCGGCGAACCCGTGCGCGGGCAGCACCACCGGCAGGCCGCCGGCCTCGCTGATCGCCTGCACGTAGGTCAGCCGCAGGCTCAGCCGCGCGGGCGCGAGGTCGCGCTCACGGCGGCCCGGAGCGGGCGCCCAGGCGGGCTCCGGCTCCGCGCGGAGCTCGTGCGTAACGATGCCGATCAGTGGGGGGCTGGCGTAGCGGATGACCACATGGTCCGCAATCCGCGGCCGCCGTTACAGCGTGCTCCCCTGAGTCTGCCGGGTGCGCGAACCCGCCCTGAAGGTGGGGAAAGCCCTAACCCGACCGACGGGGAGGCACGGTCGCGGCGGGGCGGTCCACCCCGCATCCTGGATGACCCAGTTTCGAATCCCCAGGAGCCGTACCCGATGATCCGCGTTGCCATCCTCGATCGCCAGCCGGCCGTACGCGCCGGCCTTCTCGCCACGCTGCACGCGCAGCCGGGCTTCGCGTCGGTGGGATCGGCGGCGACGGCGCGCGAGCTGCTCGTCCTCGCCTACCGCACCGACCCCGACGTGATCGTGCTCGACGACCTGCGCGTCGCGCGGCGGGTGAGGATCGAGTCTCCGCGCGCCCGCGTGCTGCTCTATTCGGCGGCGGTGACGCCCGAGCTCGTTCTCGCGGCCACGATCGCGAACGTCGACGGCGTCGTTGACAAGACCGCGGACACGCACGCGTTGCTCGACGCGGTGCGGGCCGTGGTGGCGGGCGAGCGCGTGCTTCCGGAGGTCGGCCCGCGCCAGCGTTCTCGCGCGGCGAGCCGGCTCGATCCGCGCGATCGCCCGATCTTCGCCATGCGCCTGGCCGGGACGAGCCCGCGTGAGATCGCCGCGGTCGTCGGGCTCGGCGTCGCCGCGCTGAACGCGCGGATCCAGGCCATCGTCGCCCAGCTCGTACCGGCTACAGCCGTCGCGTGAGGATCAGTTCCTCCAGCGACCGGCCCTCCTCGACCCACGTGGTCGTGTGCGACGGGACGAAGCCCGCGGCCTCGTAGGCGCGTTGCGCGGCGTCGTTCCCGATCACGACCGCGAGGTTGAGCGCCCGGAACCCGCGCTCCGCCGCCCACGCGGCGCAGGCGTCGCACAACGCTCTGGCGGCACCCTGGCGGCGCGCCTCGGGCGCGACCCACATGGCGTTCAGGACCGCGTCGCCCGGCGCCTGGTCGTCGGGGCGGACGAGTGCCAGCCCGAGCCACCGATCGTCGTCGTCGGTGACGACGAACGTGCGCTGCTCGCGTCCCTCGTCCGAGCGCGCGGCGCCCTGCTCCACCAGCTCGCGGGCTTCGCGAGATCAGCCCCGTACGTGACGGCGAACGCGTGCGGGTCGGCCTGCAGGGAAGCGAGCCGCACCTCGCGAAGTCGATCGGCCTCGCCGGCCAGAACATGGCGGACGCGCACCCGTTCATAGTGGCAGCCGCCCAGCCGGCTTGATCGTCTTCATCGTGAACTGCGACGTCATCCGGGCGAGCCCGGGGAGGTCGGCGAACGTGTTGATGAGGAAGTGCTCGTAGGCCTCGGCGTCGGCCACGGCCACACGGATCAGGTAGTCGGGATCGCCGAACATGCGCTGGCACTCGATCACCTCGTCGAGCGGGCTGATCGCGGCCTCGAACGCCTCGATCGTCTCGCGGTTGCGCAGCATCAGCGTCGTGTGGACCGTGACCTGAAAGCCGCGCCTGACGGCCTCGGGGTCGATCACGGCGTGGTAGCCGGCGATCGCGCCTGACGCTTCGAGGTTGCGCACCCGGCGCAGCGTCGCCGACGGGCTGAGCCGGATCCGCTCCGCCAGCTCGAGGTTCGTCAGGCGGCCGTCGCCCTGCAAGTGGGACAGGATTGCGTGATCTACGTCATCCATCGCAGGAAATGCTAACGACACGGCGTTCAGCACGCCAGATCGGCACCAAATGGCGCACTGATCCGCGTAGTCTGCGCACCATGCCCTCGATCGTTCGGGACGCGCTCGGGATCGGCGTCGCGACCGGCGCCTACGGCCTCTCGTTCGGGGCCCTCGCGGTCGCCGCCGGCCTCACCGTGCCGCAGGCCTGCGCGCTGTCGCTGCTGATGTTCACGGGCGCGTCGCAGTTCGCGTTCGTCGGGCTGATCGGCGGTGGCGCGGTCGCCGCAGTGGGCACCGCGCTGTTGCTCGGCGCGCGCAACGGGCTGTATGGGCTGCCGCTCGCCCCGTACCTGCGCCCACGGCCGGTGGCCGCGCAACTCCTGATCGACGAGAGCGCGGCGATGGCGGTCGGGCGCGAGACCGCGACCGAGACCCGGCTCGGCTTCTGGGCGACCGGCGCCGCCGTGTTTGTGTGCTGGAACCTCGCGACGCTGCTCGGCGCCCTCGCCGGCGACCTGCTCGAGGACCCGAGAGCGCTGGGCCTCGACGCTGCCGCGCCGGCCGCGTTCCTGGCGCTGCTGGCGCCGCGGCTGGACACCCGCGAGCCGCGGGTGGTCGCGGCGCTGGCGGCCGGCTCGGCGCTATTCGTCCTGCCGTTCGTCGGACCCGGCGTCCCCGTTCTCGTGGCCGCCGCGGTCGCCGTCGCATGTGGACTCCGATCCTGATCGCTGCCGGCGGGTGCTACGCGCTCAAGCTCGCCGGGCTGTCGGTCCCGCGCCGGCTTCTGGACGGGCCTCGCGCTCGCCGCGTGGCGCTCCTGCTGCCGGTCGCGCTGCTCGCGGCGCTGATCGCCACGCAGACGTTCGCGGGCGGGCTCGACGCTCGCGCCGCCGGTCTCGCGGCGGCGGCGCTGGCCGTCGTCGCACGCGCGCCGTTCCTGGTCGTCGTGGCCGCGGCGGCCGCGACAACGGCGCTTCTGCGGCTCCTATAGGAACGCCGACAAGCGCCGCGCGTACTCGTCGCGGTGCGCGCGCTCGTCGCGGATGCTGTGGCCGGCGCCGGTCAGGCGCACGATCTCGATGTCCGCGTGCGAGGCCGCGAACCGCGCCTCGTGCTCGGGCGTGAACGCACTGAGCGCCCTATCGGACGCGAGCACGAACACCGGCACGGTGACCGGCGAGGCGGTGTCCGTGCCGTCCAGCAGCGAGCCGTCGAGGATCCGGTCGATGACCTCCGGGTCCAGGCGTAGCAGCGCATATGCGCGTGCCGCCAGGGCGTCGTCGTGCAGGACGTCGCCGGCGGTGCCCGCGAGGAACGGCATGGCGGCGAGCCGCGCCTTGACCGCGTCGGCGTCCACGCCGTCCCGTTGCCAGCGGACGATCGCGGCCTTGGTTTCCGCGAAGATCGCGATCGCCGGGTTCTGCGCGTGCTCCGCGGGCTCGCCCATGTAGAGCGGCGGGTCCTCGAGGAACGCTCGCGTGACGAGCTCCGGGTGCTGCTGGGCGACCGACCACGCGACGACGGCGCCGAGCGAATGGCCGACCAGCGCCGCGGGCCGATCCAGCGACTCGAGCACCGACACCGCGTCGGCGACGTAGTCCGCGATCCGGTACGTGCCGGGCACGCGTTCGGACTCCCCATGGCCGCGGAAATCGAGCCGGATCGCTCCGTCGCGCTCCAGCCACTGGTACGTCCGCGTGCTCCCTGTCACGCCGTGCAGGAACAGCACGGGATCGCCGTCGCCGACGGTCTCGACGTTAAGCCGCATCCACCCGGACGGTAACAATGGAGGTATGCGCTTGGTCGTGCTCGCACTGGCGGCGCTGCCGCTGGCAGCCGCGGTGGCCTTCGCGCAGGACCCGCCGCCGCCCGTCCCGGCGCCTCCACCGGCGCCAGCGCCCACCGAGACGCCCGGCCCGATCGTGGACACGCTGCCGAGCGTCCCGCCCGACTTCGCCTTGGTCGGCTGGCAGGCGTCGCGCGCGCTCGGCCATCCGGCACGCCGCGGACGCCTGGTCCGCGGCGTGCAGCTCCCGGAGCTCGGCGAGGACTTCTTCACCTGGGACCCGATCCACAATGTGATCCCGAACCGCGAGTGGCGGCGGTGGGGGACCGACCGGCTCGTGCGCACCGTGCTGCAGGTCATCCACGACTTCCGGCTCGAGCACGACGACGCCCAGCGTGTCGGGATCATGGACCTCTCGCGCCCGCGCGGCGGGCGCTTCGGCAAGAGCTTCGGCGGGCTCGGCCACGCGTCACATCAGAACGGGCTCGACGCTGACATCCTCTATCCGCGCTCCGACGACACGGAGCAGCGCCCGGTCAAGCCGTCTCAGGTCGACCGCGAACTCGCGCAGGAGCTTGTCGACCGGTTCGTCGCCGCCGGCGCGGTCAAGGTGTTCGTCGGTCCGCGCCTGCACCTCAAAGGCCCGCGCAAGATCGTCGTGCCGCTGGTACATCACGACGACCACCTGCACGTCCGAATCCGTTAGATGACTTCGTAGAGCTCCGCGCGGACGGTGTTCTTGCGCCAGGGGAACGTCGTGACGCCGCCGATCGGCCGCAGCCGCGGGCTGGCGCGCAGCGCCGCGCGCCACTCGCGCGTGCGGATCCGGACGGCGCGGCTCCAAGCCGCCTGCGACGGGTTCGTGCCGGGCTCCGGCGTGACGAACAGGATCCGCTTGCCGCGGTCCAGGCGGTCGATCACGGGCAGCAGCTCCGCCTTGCTCCGGCCGGCCCGGAGCCGCCTCAGGCCATCGCGCCAGTCGGTCTGGCGCGGGTCCGAGACGAGGCCCATCGGCGTGAGGTAGACCGCGTCGTGCGGCAGATAGCGATACAGCGCCGGCACCTGCTCGGGCTGGGTGGAGACGACCAGGTCGCCGGGCCGGATCGACGGCGCGACGTCCGCGGACACGGTCCGCACGTTGCTCTTGATCGGCGGCGGCCCGGTCATCAGCCACACGACGGCGACACCGGCCAATGCGACGGCCGTCCAGCGGGTCCCGCGCGACACAACCGACGCGAGCGCCAGCAATAGCGGGCCGAGCAGCACGGCGAGATAGCGGTTCGCCCACGCCGGCTGGATCTGCGAGACGAGCCAGGCGAAGGTGGCGGTGGCGATCGCGATGCCGGCCAGCACGCGCACGGCGCGATCGACCGGTGGCCGGCGCCGGAGGGCGAAGAACACGGCAAGCGCCAGCAGCGGTACGGCGATGTGGCCGAACAGGCCGCCGGGAATCCCGAGCAGCAGCAGCGGGGACGGCCGCTCGGCCCACGGCGCCGCCGTGTTCGCGGCCTGGAAGACGATCGTCGGCAGCCACGGCACGTAGATCAGGGCGAGCGCCGCGCCCAGCCACGCGCCGTCGCGGCCCGCGACCTCACCGCGCCGCCACATCACCAGCCACGCGACGGCCATCGCCGCGGTCAGGAAGAGCCCCCACGTGTGCGTGTAGAGCAGCAGCGCCAGCCACAGGCCGAGGAGCGGGAGCTGGCGGCGGTCCCCGCGCACGAACGCGAGCACGAAGCTGGCCGAGGCCAGGATCGAGAGCAGCACGACCAGCGAGTACATCCGCGTCTCCTGCGCGTAGTACGTGAGGAACGGGCTGCCCGCGGCGCCGGCGGCGGCGAGCGCCCCGGCGCGGCGGTCGAACAGCGCGGCACCGGCCCAGAAGGACGCCGGCACGGCCAGCAGCGCGAACACGAGCGACAGCGCACGCGTCGCCGCCTCGGTGGTGCCGAACAGCTGGATCCAGCCGTGCAGGAGCAGGTAATACAGCGGCGGATTGCCGTCCTGGGACAGGATCGCGCGGGATGTCGGCGAGGTCGTGCGACGCGATGCCGACGGCGATCCCCTCGTCGATCCAGTAGCCCGTGTCCAGCGTGCCGATGCGCAACGCCAGCGACGCCCCCATGAGAAGGAGGAGTGCGCCGGCGATCACGGCCGGCTGGGTGGCTACGCCTCGCCCCATCGAGCGTGAGTGTGCCCCGCATACGCGCGCGAGCGGCTACATGCCAACAGCTCTTAAGCCGGCACGGGCGTCGGCCAGAGGGCGCCGGCGAGCGCGTCGCGAGAGCTGACGTCGAGCTTCGCGAACGTGTGCGTGAGATGGGTCTCGACCGTGCGCTGGGTGACGAACAGCTCCTGCGCGATCTGGCGGTTCGTCCGGCCCTCGGCGGCCAGCGTCGCGACGCGGCGCTCGGCGGGCGTGAGCGCGCCACGGCCGGTGAGTGCGGCCCGGCGCGGCCGCGCGCCGGCGGCGTGCAGCTCCGCCCGCGCGCGCTCGGCGAGCCGTACGGCGCCGCCCTGGTCGGCGAGATGGAGCGCCTCGCGCAGCGGCTCGCGCGCCGCCTCGATGCGGCCGCGCCGGCGCAGCGCGGCGCCGAGGTCCACGAGCACGCGGATGTGCTCGAGCCGCCCCGGGGCCACGGTGGCGGCTTGCTCCAGCGCCGTGATCGCTTCGCCCGGCGGCGCGGCGTGCGCCACCGCGCGCAGCGCCGCGGCCAGCGACGTCGCGGCACCGTGGTGCTCCGCGAGCGCGAGCTGCGTCGCGGCCAACGCGCGCGCTTCGTCGCGTTCGCCCAGCGCGACCAGCGCCTCCACCGCGCACGTCCGCCACAGCGCGATGCCGGCGCCGACGCATTCCAGGTCCACCCAGTCGGCGGCGGCAGCGCGGGCGTCGGCGAGCGCCTCCCGCGGGCGCTGCTGGGCCAGCCGCAGCCGCGACCGTGCCTCGAACAGCGTCGGCCGCACGAGCAGCGCGGACTCGAGCGCCTCGACGTCGAGGCGCACGAGCACGGCCTCGGCCTCGTCGAGCTCGTCGCGTTCGATCAGCGCGTCGGCCAGCGGCGTCACCGCCCAGCCGAGCGAGTACGGCGGCGAGACGCGGAGCTTGAACTCATAGGCCGCGCGGGCGTCGTCGGCCGCCTCGGCCACGCGGCCGGCGCGGAGCGCGGCCATCGCGCGCACCCATTGGCAGTTGGCCACGGCGCTCGCCCAGCCCAGCGGCCGGCACGCTGCGAGCAGCCCCTCGGTGAGCGCGAGCGTGTGCTCCAGGTCGTCGTTCCAGACCAACATCAGACCCAGCACAACCGTGGCCACGATCGAGTCGCGCTCGGACGCGACGTCCGCGGAATGCAGCAGCGCCAGCGTGTCGCGTGCCGGGCGGTTCGCGAACGTGTCGAGGCCGCCCGCGTTCACGCGCCACAGGTCGACCGGCGGCGGATCGTGGCGCGCCCGCTCGATCAGCACGCGGCTCTCCGCGCGCGTCTCGCCGCGCGTCATGCCGAGCCCGACCAGCTCCGCCTCCACGCGCGCGACGGTCTCCGGGCGCGCCCCGCGAGTGTCCGCCAGCGTCATGCGGCAGAGCTCGACCAGTTCGGCGTAGAGCGCGGCGAGCGCGAGCGCCCGGGCGGCACGCAGGCCCGCCTCGACCCGCGCCGCCGGGTCGGGCGTGAGCTCGATCGCCTCGCGCAGCAGCGCCGGAGCGTCGGAATGGCGGTGCGCCGCCAGCGCCAGTCCGCACTCGAGCAGCACATCGGGCCGGGTGCCGGCGTCCGGTGGCTCGGCCAGCGCTCGTCGCAGGTAGGCGGTCGCGCTCTCCGGGGCGCCGCGGGCGTTCGCGGCCTGCGCCGCCGCGCGCAGGATGGCGACTGCGATCGGGTCGGCTTCGGGTTCGGCCTGCAGGAGCTGCAGCCCTTGGCGCTCCGGGTCGGCGCCGTCGAGATGCAGCAGCCGCCACGCGCGTCGGTGCAGCAGCGCGGTCTGACCCGGCCCGAGCCCGGCCGCAGCCGCCGCGGCGAGGATCGGGTGGGCGAACTCCAGCGACGCACCCGGCGCCAGCAGCGCGGCGGTGCGCAGCGCGTCGGCCGCGGCGGCGGCGCTGTCGGCCGAGCGACCCGCGAGCGCCGCCACGTGGCGGGGCGCCGCGCCCGGACCGAGGATCGCGACCGCGAGCGCGACCTCGCGTGCGCCGGCGGGCAGCCGGTCGAGCCGCCGCGCCACCTCGCGCGCGACCGCGTCCGGCCCGAACCGCCCGATCGTCGTCGGGTCCGCGCCCGCGGCCAGCGCGGACGCGATCGCGTTGACCAGGAACGGGTTGCCGCCCGCGGCGTCATGACACGCGGCGCAGACCGCCTCGGTCGCCTCCAGTCGCGCGCGAACGAGCGTCGCGGTCGCGTCGAGCCCGAGCGGTCGCGGGCGCAGCGAAGGCGCGGTCAGCAGGTCGTCGAGCAGACGCGGATCGCTCGGCGGCTCGCCGCTGCGCACGGCGAGCAGCACCAGCAGCGGCAGCGCGTCGATTCTCCGCGCCAGGTGGCCGAGCCAGCGCAGCGACGGCGGGTCGGCCCAGTGCGCGTCGTCGACGACCAGCACGAGTGGCCGCTCCGCGCACAGGTTGGCCGCGAGCCAGAAGAGCCCGTGCAGCGTCGCGTGGGTCGCGTCGTCGCCGGGGCCGATCGCGGCCGGCATGGGGTCGAGCGCGTGGCGAGCGAGCGCGGCGGCGTCCGCGGTCAGCGCTTCCCAGTCGGCGGTCGCGCGGATCGGGTCGAACAGCGTGCGGACGGTGCCGAACGCGTACGCCTGCTCGAGTGGCGAACCGCGGGCGCGGAGCACGCGCATGCCGTTCGCCCGTTCGGCCGCGGCAGCCAGCAGGCTGCTCTTACCGATCCCGGCGGCGCCCTCCACGACCAGCACCGAGCCATGACCGGATGCGGCGCCCGCCAGCGCCGCCTCGATCGAGCCCAGTTCCGCCTCGCGCTCGAGCAGCACGATGCCACCCTACGTAAAGATCGTGGTGGGATCCACGATGCGCGCGGACCCCCGCAGGCGGAGGATCGCGTGCATGACGCTTGCTCCCTCCACTCCCACCACCGTCGCCGGCGCGTTCCTCAACACCGTCGCGCGTAAGCCCGACGCGGTCGCGGTCCGCACGCTCGACGATGTCGTGAGCTACACGTGGGCCGAGCTCGCCGAGCGCGTCGCGATCGCTGCCGGAGCGCTGCGCGCCCGCGGCGTTCAGCCGGGCGACACCGTCGCGCTGCTGCTCACGAACCGGCCCGAGCTGTGGGTCGCGGATCTCGCGGTGACGATGTGCGGCGCGACGACCTGCCCGCTGTACGCGACCCTGCCGCCGAACGACGTGGAGTTCGTGACCGGCGACGCCGGCGCGAGCTTGATCGTCACCGAGCGGGCGCTGTTGGGATCGCACCCGCGACGTGTCGCTGCCGGTGCTCGTGATCGAGGACGGCGCACTGGACGCCGGCGAGCCGGTCGACCTGCAGGCCGCGGCGGCGGCGATCGACCCGAACGCGATCACGACCCTGATCTACACGTCGGGCACGACCGCGCGGCCGAAGGGCGTCGAGCTCACGCACGCGGGCATTGCCGCGGCGGTCGCGGGCTGGGACGGCTGCGCACGACTACGACACGGTCCAGCGGATCATCTCGTGGCTGCCGACCGCGCACGTGATGGACCGCGTCCTGCACTACTCGATGGCGCTGGTCAAGGGCTACGAGACGACGACCTGCCCGGATCCGCGCGAAATCGCGACGTACCTGACCGCGGTGCGCCCGGACCTGTTCATCGCCGTCCCGCGCGTGTGGGAGAAGCTCAAGGCGGGCGTCGAGGCGGCGCTGGCCGCGCAACCGGCCGAGCGCCGGCACGCCGCCGAGGCCGCGATCGCAGCCGGCCTCCAGGCCGTGCGGCTGCGCGAGGCCGGCGTGCCGGTCCCACCGGACCTCGCGGGCGCGCTCGAGCGCGCCGACGCGGCGCTGTTCGCGGGCCTGCGCGAGCGGCTCGGGATCGACCGGCTGACGATGGCCGGGACCGGCTCCGCGCCGATCTCGCGCGACGTGCTCGAGTTCTTCCACGCGATCGGCGTCGAGCTGTTGCAGGGCTACGCGATGTCGGAGTCGGGCTGCCTCGGCGTCGGTGGGCCGGACCGGCGACCCGACGGTCGGCAGCGTCGGGCGGCCGCACCACAACATCGAGATCCGGCTCGCCTCCGACGGCGAGATCCTGATGCGAGGACCGTCGGTGATGGCCGGCTACCGCGGCCACCCGGAGGCGACGCGCGAGGCGATCGACCCCGACGGCTGGCTGCACTCCGGCGACATCGGCACGCTGACCGCCGACGGGGCGCTCACGATCGTCGACCGCAAGAAGGAGCTGATCATCACCTCGGGCGGCAAGAACGTCTCGCCGGCCAAGGTCGAGTCCGAGCTCAAGGCGGCGAGCCCGGCGATCGCCCACGCCTGCGCCGTCGGCGACCGGCGCCCGTACCTGACCGCGTTGCTGGTGCTCGAGCCGGGAGCCGATGCGTCAGGCGTCGAGGCCGCGGTCGCGGCCGCCAACGAGCGGCTCGCGCGGGTCGAGCAGATCAAGCGCTACACGATCCTCGACGCCGAGTGGCGGCCCGGCGGCGCCGAGCTGACGCCGACCATGAAGCTCAAGCGCCGCTCGGTGCTCGACCGCTACGCCGCGGAGATCGACGAGATGTATCAGCCAAGCTGATCCCAAGCGAATCCAAGCTCGCGCCAAGGGGCTCCGGAGAGGGTCCGCTCCGTTCCTCCCCCAGAGCAAGGAGCTCACCCAGAATGCTCGCATCGTCGTCCGCGAGGCGCATCGGCCTCGCGACCGTCGCCGTGCTCGCCTGCACGTCGGCCCTCGTCCCCTCCGCCGCCTCCGCCAAGCCCAAGGCGCAGGCCTCCCAGGACGCGGGAAGCGCGTCGTCCACGCCGCAGGTATCCAGCGCCGCGCTCGCCGCCGGCCGCAAGAAGTACGGCGCCGACGTAACGCCGCAGCAGGCGATCTCGACGTACTGGACGCCGGAGCGGATGCGCGAGGCGAAGCCGATCGACGAGGCGCCGTTCCTCGACACGGCGGCCAAGAAGTTCGAGACCCTCGACGCGGTGCGCCAGAAGAAGGCGGGCCTGGACGCCGCGAAGGGTCTGCGGCCCAAGACCCAGGGCGCGGAGAACTCGGTGCCGCCCGTGACCGGTGAGCTGGCCAAGGCCAAGCCGAAGGCCGCCGCATCGGCGTGGAACCCGAACCTCAACTACTGGACGCCGACCGCGTACACCAACGGCAAGGTGTTCTTCAACATGGGCGGCGGCTCGTTCGTCTGCTCCGCCGCGATCGTGAACACCGAGGGCCGCGACACCGTGTGGAGCGCCGGCCACTGCATCCACGGTGGCTCCGGCGGTCAGTGGGCGACCAATTGGCAGTTCGTGCCGGCCTACGACGACGACCTCGCCAACCCCGCGCCGTACGGCACGTGGACCGCCGCGCAGCTGTGGAGCCGCACCGCCTGGATCAACAACTCGGACTTCACCGAGGACATGGGCGTCGCGATCATGAACACGCGCAACGGCTGGCACATCGTCGACTACTTCGGCGGTCATGGCTTCCGCGTGAACATCGGCAAGAACGTGTGGGAGGACACCTTCGGCTATCCCGCCGAGTGGCCGTTCGACGGCGGCAACCTGTTCCGCTGCTGGGGCACCTCGTCGCCCGAGTGGCAGGTCCTGTGGATCACGTCCGAGACGATCAAGATCCCGTGCGACATGACCCGTGGCGAGAGCGGCGGTCCGTGGCTGAACGGCTACGACGGCAACTGGGGCTATCTGAACGGCATCAATAGCCGGATCGACCGGATCGCCGGTCCGACGGTGACCTACTCGCCGTACTTCGACAACACCGCGTGGGACCTGTTCAACAGCACTCGCTGGCTCTAGCCGGCCTGCTCGCGCTCGTCGCTCTCGCCGGTTGCGGGAGCGACGAGCCGCGCGAGGCCGCGTGGCGGCTCGTTGGCCAGGACGACCGCACCCTGCGGCTCGAGGTCCAGGCCGGCGGGCCGCCGTGCGACGAGATCAAGTCCGTCGACGTCGACGAGACGCCCGCGGCCGTCACCCTGACCGTCCGCACCGGTCCGCGCCCCAATGTTCGTTGCAAGGGCACCACGGCCGCGCTCGGCACGTTCCCAGTGACGGTGCGCCTGCGCGAGCCGCTCGGCTCACGCGATCTTCGCTAGCGGAACTGGATCGGATCGACGATCCAGAAGTCGTGCGGATCGCGAAAGCCGATCAGGGCCCAGCTGTCGTCGCGCCGCCGCACGAGCGGCGCGGCGAACAGCCGCGGCTCGGGCATGAACGGCTGCGCGTCGGCGATGTCGAAGGGGCCGAGCGGCGAGTCGCCGGTCACGAACCACGTGCAGTAGGGCTGCGGCTCGGCCTGCTCGTCGGGGTGGCAAGTGAAGATCAGCAGCCACCGGCCGTCGACGTGGCGGACCTGCGACACCTCGAGTTGGCCGAACTGCGCGGGCTCGGTCAGCGGCGGGCCCAGCTCCCAGTGCACCATGTCGTCGCTGCGAGCGTGGGCGAGCACGCCGTCGCGCAGGCGCGGCTCGTGCGGTGAGCGCGCGGTGATCAGCATGTGCCAGCCATCCGCGGCGCGGAACACGAACGGGTCGCGCCACGTCTCGCTCGCGCCGGACTCGTCGTCCAGCGTGCGATACCAGCGCGGGTCCGGCGTGACCAGCGGCTGGTCCACGGCGCGCCGCCACGTGAAGAGATCGTCGGACTCCGCCATCCCGATCCGCTGGTCGCGGACGTCCCGGCCTTCGGTGTTGATCGCCGTGTAGTACAGCCGCCAGACGTCATCGGAGCGTGCGACCGAGCCGGTCCACAGCGCGAGGTCGTCGAAGCCGCGGTGGTACGGCTGGAGCGCGTCGGCGTGGACCTCCCAGTCGACGAGGTCGAGCGAAGTCGCGTGGCCGATCCGCGCGGACGTGTGCCGGAGGTCCGGGTCGCCGAGCGCGCTCGGTGCTTTGAGGAAGAAGAGGTGGTAGCGGTCGCCGTCGTCGGCGATCCAGCTGTCCCAGATCCAGTGATCGGGCACGCGGAGCATGCCGCGGGAACGGTGGCACACTCAGGGCGTGTTGCGGCGAATCGAACGCGATGCGGGCGTTCCAGGCCTGACAGCGATCCTGACCGGGCTCGCGCCCGCCGACCTGCGCTCGCTGCTGCTGCACGTGATCGCGGCACATGCGGAGCGCCGCGACCCGGCCTCGTTGCTGGCGCAGTACGAGCGTGACGGCACGGTCCGGCCCGAGCCATGCGACGCGCGGATCATGCACGCGCTCGACGGCCTCGCGATGGCCGCGGCCGAGGGGTTCGAATCCGTTCAGCTCGCCCCGGTCGGCCCGCTCGGCACCAACGCCGTGCTCGGGCAGATCAGCCAGAACAACGTGCTGTCCACAATCCGCAACACCGAGGTCATCGCCGACCCGACCGCGGCGCTCGCGCTGGAGTGCGCGGTGCGACGCCGTGCCCGCAATGAGCCCGTACGGCTGTGCACCGTCGGCCGCACGCTGCGCCTGCAGCCGTTCGACATGCCCGGATACAGCCCGCATTTCAGATTGTTCGCGCTGGTCAGCGCCGGCCGCGGCGGCGACTTCGTGCGGGACGAGATCGCGACCCACCTCCGCGTCTACTCGACCCTGCTCGACGCGCTCCGCGAGTACGGCTCCGACCACACCGACGTGGGACTCGAGCTGTCGGGAGTCCCGCTCGACCTGCCCGGAACGACCTTCGACCCCGACCGCCAAGAGGGCCTGAACTACTACGACGGGCCGATGCTGCGGATCTCGATCACCGATCGCGAGGGCATCCGCTACCCGATCGCCGACGGCGGCGCCGTGCCGTGGACGCAGCGCCTGCTCTCCAACGCCAAGGAGCGGCTGGTGATCAGCGGCTTCGGGCTCGGTCTGATCCCGGCACGCTTCCTCTAACCGATGAGTTCGGTGCGGCGGTCTGGTCTTACGAACGAAAGGCCAAACTCACGCGAAGGGATCTGCAACCTTGAAACTGACGACCATCACTCACGTCTCGGTCGACGGCGTGATGCAGGGCCTCGGCGGGCCGGACGAGGACCGCCGGGGCGGATTCGAGCGCGGCGGATGGGCTCTGCCGCTCTTCGGCGGTGAGGCCGAGACGTTCCTCTCCGAGGTCTTCCTGCGTGCCGACGCGTTCCTGTTCGGCCGGCAGACCTACGAGATCTTTGCCGGCTCCT
The DNA here is from genome assembly GCA_963768375.1 of uncultured Solirubrobacteraceae bacterium. Taxonomy (GTDB): domain Bacteria; phylum Actinomycetota; class Thermoleophilia; order Solirubrobacterales; family Solirubrobacteraceae; genus Solirubrobacter. Next base: position 631,894 of record CAVYHO010000008.1, on the reverse strand, counting down.
GGGGAACCGGCTCCTGGGGGGCGGATCAGGGGAACAACCCGGTCTCGGTGGCGTTGAACACGCGGCCCAAGTACGTGGCCTCGACCACGCTCTCCGACCCGCAGTGGGCGGACACGACCGTTCTCTCCGGAGACGCCGTCGGCGAGCTGAAGGCCAAGCCGGGAGGCGAGCTGCAGGTGCACGGCAGCGGCACCCTGGTCCGCTGGCTTCTCGACAATCACCTGGTCGACGAGATCATCCTGCTCACGTATCCCGTGGTCGTGGGCCAGGGCTCGCGGCTCTTCCCGGCCACCGGCCCGGACACGGCGCTTGAGCTGGTCGACTCGCGGGCGACCTCCGGCGGGGTGACGATCCAGCTCTACCGGCCTACTGGGCGCCCGCAGTACGCGACGTGATCCGAAACGCGAACGGCCCGCCGGGTGGCGGGCCGTTCGATCGGGGGTTATGTGAGCTGAGCGCCTACGCGGCGGCCGGCTCCGGGAGGGCGCCGCCGAAGCCGCGGCCCTTGTGCTCCTTCGGGGTGCTGTCACCCTCGATGTCGAGCTCCGGAATCCACTGCAGCCAGCGCGGCAGGTACCAGTTCCAGTCGCCGAGCAGCTTCATCGTGGCGGGCAGGAGCACGCCGCGGATGATCGTCGCGTCGACGAAGATGGCGAAGGCGAGGCCGACGCCCATCTGCTTCATCTCGAGCCCGCTCTGCGTCGCGAACTCGGCGAACACGACGACCATGATGATCGCGGCCGCGGTGATCGTGCCGGCGGTGCTCTTGACGCCGTGGGCGACGGCCTTCTCCGTGCCCATGCCGCGCTTCCAGCCTTCGCGGATCCGGCTCAGGATGAAGACGTGGTAGTCCATCGAGAGGCCGAACAGGATCACGAACAGGAAGAGCGGGAGCCAGGAGACGATCGCGCCGTTGGACTCGAAGCCGAGCAGCTTCTCGCCGCGGCCGTCCTGGAACACCAGCTTCAGGAGGCCGTACGACGCGCCCACCGACAGCAGGTTGAGCACGATCGCCTTGATCGGGATCACGATCGAGCGGAACGTCGCCAGCAGCAGCAGGAACGACAGCCCGAGGACGAAGGCGAAGACGAGCGGGGTCTTGCTCTTCATCACCTGGTTGAAGTCGGCCGTGCCGGCGGCCTCGCCGGTCACGTACACCTCGCTGTCGATGCCCTTGAACGCGGCCGGCAGGGTGGTGTCGCGCAGGCGGTGCATCGAGGCCATCGCCTTGTCGTCGACACCCGAGCCGTCGAGCGCGACGTTCACGGTCGCAACCGTGCGGTCGGGGTTGACGTTGACGTCGGACGGGTTCAGGCCGTCGATGGCCTTCTTCACCTGCGGCGAGGTGACGTCGGAGGCCTTGACGACCACCATCGCGTAGTCGGCCTCGGCCGGGAACGCCTTCTGGATCTTCAGGTACGTCTGGATGCCCGAGTACTCATTGCTGTAGGACTCGATGCCGGGCAGCTTGGTCTGCATGCCGAGCGCCGGGATCGACAGCGCGACCAGCGCGCCACCGGCGACGGCGACGGCGACGATCGGGTGCCGCATGACGCGGTCGGTCAGCCAGCCCCACATGCGGGACTCGCGGGCCTGGGACTGACGACGGCCGATGAACGGCAGGCGGCCCTTCTCAAGCTTGTTGCCGAACGTGGCCAGGATCGCGGGCAGCACGGTGAGCGAGCCGATGACGGCGACCGCGACCACCAGGATCGTGGCGATGCCCATGCTCACGAAGATCGTGTTGCCGGTGAGCAGCAGGCCGCCCATCGCGGCCATGACGGTCAGGCCGGAGATCAGCACCGCACGGCCGGACGTGGCCGCGGCGATGTCGATCGCCTCGAGCTTGCCGCGCCCCTTCGCGCGTTCTTCGCGCTCGCGCCGGATGTAGAACAACGAGTAGTCGACGCCGACCGCGAGGCCGATCAGCATGATCGCCGGCATCGCGATGTTGTCGAGCGGGAGCAGCTGGCTCGCCAGCGCCATGACGCCGGTGGTGCCGATGATGGCGGTGATGGCGAGGATGACCGGCACGGAGGCGGCGACGAGCGCGCCGAACGTGAGCGCGAGGATGAGCAGCGTCATGCCGAACGACTTGAACTGCGAGTTGCCTTCCTCGGCCTTGGTCTGGTCGGCCATCGACTTCTGAAGGCTGGCGTCGCCGTACTGCTCGATGGCGAGCCCGGAGTGACGTGTCGCGACGCTCTTGGTCGCATCCATCACGGGCTGGATCCGCTCGGTCGCGGTCTCCGGATCACCCTTGATGTCGAACTGAACCAGCGCCGAGCGGCGGTCCTCGGAGACGGCGTCGCTGGTGACGTTGGCCACGACCGACTGATTGGAGACCGACTTGGCGACGTCGGCGACCGCGGCCTGGAAGGCGGGATCGTCGACGGTCTTCGTCTTGCTCTGGACGAGGACCATCTCCGACGTCTTCTTCTCGAAGCCGGCGTCCTCGTAGATCTGCATCGCCTTGCGGCTGTCGCCGTCCTGCTTCTGGGCGGCGGTCGGCTGCTTCTGGCCGACGGAGCCGCCGATCAGGAACAGCGCGACGATCAGGCCGAGCCATCCGAAGATGGCGGTCTTGCGATGGCGGGCACTCCAGTGCCCGGCCCGGGCAGCGATGCCCTTGGGCTTGGGAGTCATGTGGGGATTTCCTCTCCTGCGGGGCGGGTCTAGGTCGATGGCGAGAGAATCGACCAAACGCGCCCCTGAATCGGCAGAGCCAACAGGCGTCTGTGGGGTCCCGAAGCACCCAGGGCGGGGGTAGGGTTTGCCGGAATGAGCGGGAGTGCTGACCCCCCGACGCTGCGCGGAAAGCGAGTCACGCTGCGGCCGCTGACCGAACGCGACGTTGCCACGCTGAACGCGATGGTGACGCTGCCGGGCGTGCGCGAATGGTGGGGCACGGACCCGACCGTCGAGGAGGAGAACGCCTTCACGATCGAGGTCGACGGAGAGATCGCAGGCTGGCTCGCGTTCTACGAGGAGGACGATCCCGACTACCGCCACGGCGGCCTGGACATCTTCGTCGCGCCGGCGTTCCACGGCCGCGGACTGGGCCGCGAGGCGCTCAGCCTGGCCGCGCGGTGGCTGCTCACCGAACGCGGCCACCACCGGTTGATCATCGACCCCGCCGCCGCGAACGAGCGCGCGATCAAGGTCTACGCGTCGATCGGCTTCAAGCCCGTCGGCATCATGCGCCGGTACGAACGCGGCTCCGACGGCACCTGGCACGACGGACTGCTGATGGACCTACTCGCCGAGGAGTTCAGCCCCAGCTGAGCCGGGTGCCGTGGCCGTCGGCCCAGGCCACGCGCTCGCCGTCGCGCGCGAGCGCCATCATCTCCTTGTTCACCTCCGGCAGGTCCAGCACGTCGTGGGCCTCGCACGCGAGCCACGTCGCGCCGAGCCGCTTCACGGTCTCGCGGAAGCGCGCGCGGCCCTCGGACGGCACGTAGTAGAGGACCGCCGTGTGGAAGATCACGAGCGTCGCGTCGCGCGGCGCCTCGGCCGCGAGCTCGTCGAGGTCGGAGGTGGTGAGGTCGCCCTGGACGACCCGCGGCCGCTCGGCTCGCGCGACGTCGAGCGCACCCCGCAGCGTCTCGAGCCGGTACTCCTCGCCCGGCCAGATCAGCAGCTCGAGCCAGCGCACCCGCTCGGGGTCGTCGATGTCGATCGGCTCGAGGTCCAGCCCGGCGCGCCAGACCACCTCGGGCAGCGCGTCCGGCAGCGGGACCGGGCCCTCGGGGGTGCAGCGCAGGGTCGGCGAGCCGTTGCCGAGCCGGTGGCCTTCGTAGTCGTAGCCGTAGTGATCGGGAAGCAGGCACAGGCCGGCACTGGATCCGACCTCCAGCAGCGCCAGCGGCTGCGGCAGCGCCGCCAGCAGCGGGAGCATCAGCGCGCAGCGCGCGGGCTCGTTGGTCTGCGTCCGGCGCTCCATCATCAGCGCCTCGATCTCGTCGCGCCGCTCGCCCAGCACCGTCCGGAACTCGGACCAGCCCGCCGGCGTGCCCGCCAGCGCGCGGTAGGACGCGAACAGCAGATTGGGCTGGCGCTTGCCGACCGGCAGGCCGGCGAGCCAAGCGAGGATCTCGCCGTCCTCCGCCACTCCCGCGGCCAGCTCGCCGTACAGCGGCGAACGGCCGGGCGCATCGTTCGTCGCGAAATCGCGATAGCCCTTGGCCAGACGCTCCACCGGCCCAACATAAAGGGCCAGACCCTTTAGGTTTCGCTGCGTGGTCACCGCCAGTGAGATCGCCGCGGGCGAGCGCAGCGCCGTCGAGGTGCTGGAGGAGCACCTGGCGCGGATCGAGGAACTCAACGGTGACCTGAACGCGATCGTGCTGCCGCGCTTCGAGGCGGCGCGCGAGGAGGCGGCGGCCGTCGATCGCGGGGAGCGCACGGGGCCGCTGGCGGGCGTGCCGTTCACGTGCAAGGACCCGCTGCCGGTGGAGGGCATGCGCTCGCCGAACGGGTCGAAGCTGCTCGCCGACTACACCTGTGAGTACACGTGCGAGCCGGTCCGGCGGCTGCAGGCCGCGGGCGCGATCCTGCTCGGCAAGACCAACGTGTCCGAATTCTCGATGTTCTGGGACTCCTCGAACCTGCTGTTCGGCTCGACCCGCAATCCGCACGACCGCGAACGCTCTCCGGGCGGCTCGTCAGGCGGCGAGGCGTGCGCGGTGGCGTCTGGGATGTCGGCGCTCGGGCTTGGCTCGGATCTCGGTGGCTCGATTCGCGCGCCGGCCCACTTCTGCGGCGTCTACGGGCTGCGCGCCGGATGCGGGATGATCCCGATGGCCGAGCACCACCCGCTCCCCGCCACGCCGGGCGTGCGGCAGATGGGCTCGCTGGGCCCGCTCGCGCGCTCGCTCGACGACATCGAGCTGGCGCTCTCCGTGCTGGCTCGGGATGCGCCGCCGCCGCGCGCGGTCAAGCGCGTGGCCGTCTTCGACGAGGACGGGCTGCAGCCGGTCAGCGCGGCGTGCCGGGAAGCGGTGCGGAAAGCGGCCGCCGCGTTCGACTCCTACGAAGCCCGCCCGCCGGGGCAGGCCGAGGCGCGGCGGCTCTTCGACGCGATCGCGGGCGAGGAGATCGGCGGCCTGCCGGCGTTCGTCGGCGACCGCGACGCCGAGCTCGCGCCGTACAACCGCGGAGCGGTCGCGTTCGCGCGCACGTTCGAGCCGTCGTTGGAGCGCTACCTGACCGCGTTCGACGACCTCGCCGCGCTGGAGGCTGACGCCGCTGCGTGGTTCGAGCACCATCCGGTCGTCCTGTGCCCGGTCGCGCCGGACGTCGCGCCGCCGGTGGGCGCGGTCGACTGGCCGCCCGTCGACGGCGAGCCGCTTCGCCCCGGCGGCAAGCTCTCGCTCTGCACGTACGCCAACGTCCTCGGGCTGCCGGCACTCGCGGTGCCGGTGATCCGCGCGCCGCTCCCGGTGGGCGTGCAGCTGATCGGCTGGCACGGCAGTGAGCGGACGCTGATCGCGCTCGCCCGGGAGATCGCCTCGATCGGGTGACGTGCCGCCTCGGGAGGAGCCCATAGCCTCGCGCGATGGACACGTTGCAAGAAGGGCAGAAGATCTGGGTCGAGCAGGCCGACGGCTCAATGCGGGCGGGCATCTTCGTCGGGGAGGCGGCGGGGTCGTGGTTCGGCGGCTCCCCGGGCGCCTACGTCGCGTATCCCGACACTCATTCAGGTGAGCAAGTCGCGATCATGCGGATCGTCCCGCGCGAATGACAGCGGGTTGTCGAGCACGATCAGCCAGCTGCCGTCGGGCTGGCGACGCGAGACGATCGTGCCGTAGCCGGACATCTCGCCGAGCGACCAGCGAGCGTGGGTGAGCGCGAGCCCGTCCGCCTCGAGCTTGCCGACCACCTCGATCTGGGCGGATGCCTCGCCGCCCATCATCGGTTCGACCGACGCGCGGATCGCGGTGCGACCGCGGACGACCTCACCGTGCGGCGGGGCGATCATCGTCGCGTCCGGCTCGAACGCCGCCGCGAACGCGTCGGCGTCGCGTGCGTTGATCGCCGCTTCGAGCAGCGCGTGGACTTCCTCAGGGGTGCGTGCGGACATGCCGGACAGCGTGCGTCGCGGCGCGCGGGAGACCATCCCAGGATTCTGGGTTGCCACAATCGCCTCATGGACACCCGGGGCGACATCGTCCGGCTGGCCCATCGCGGGCTCGGCGTCGGTGAGTTCTCGTTGGCCGCGGCGCGAGCGCTGCGGCGCGCGGTGCCGTTCGACGGCGTCTGCGTCGCGACGATGGATCCGGCCACGCTGCTGGTGACCGGGCACACGATCGAGAACGGGCTCCCGGACTCGGTCCAGCCGCGCTACGTCGAGATCGAGGTCGCCGAGCAGGACTTCAACAAGTTCAACGACCTCGCGCACGCGCCGATGCCGGCGGCGAGTCTGAGTGCGGCGACCGGCGGGAAGCTCGACCGCAGCCTGCGCCATCGCGAGCTGCGCCGCCCGAACGGGTTCGGCGGGGACGAGCTGCGCTCCGCGCTCGGCGGCTGGGGCGGGATCGTGCTGCTGCGCGAGACCGGCCGTGCCGACTTCACGCCCGCCGAGGTCGCGACCGTCGCCGCGCTGTCCGGTCCGTTCGCCGAGGGGCTGCGCCGCGCCTTGCTCTTCGACGCGCTCGCCGGCGAGCCGTCCGACGCCACGCCGGGTCTCATCCTGCTGGCCCAGGACAACACGCTCGAGAGCGCGAACGCCGTCGCCGAGGCGTGGCTGGCGGAGTTCGACGGCTTCCCACCGGCGATTCGCACCGTCGCCGCGCACGCGCGCGCCGGCAGCGACGAGCCGTCGACCGCGCGGCTGCGGACGCCGTCGGGGCGCTGGCTGATCGTGCGCGGCTCGATGCTCGGCGATCGCGCGGCGGTGATCCTGGAGGCACCGCGCGCGCCTGAGCTGGCGCCGCTGATCGCCGACCTGTACGGGCTCACGGAGCGCGAGCGGGCGGTGACGCAGCTGGTCGCCCAGGGCCTGTCCACCAACGACATCGGCGACCGGCTGTTCGTGTCGCCGTGGACGGTGCAGGACCACCTGAAGTCGATCTTCGAGAAGGTCGGCGTCGGGAGCCGGGGCGAGGTCGTCGCGCGACTGTTCTTCGACCACTACGCCCCGCGGCTCTGATGGACTTCGACGCGCTCACGTTCGACTGCTACGGGACGCTGATCGACTGGGAGAGCGGGCTGCTCGCGGCGCTGCCTCGGGTGGCCGGCGACGAAGAGTTGCTGGAACGGTTCGCGCGCCACGAGGCTCGGCTCGAGGCCGGGCCGTACCTTCGCTACGCCGACGTGCTCGCCGGATGCCTGCGCGGGATTGGCGACGATCTCGGCTTCACGCCGTCCGACGAGGAGGTCGCGGCGTTCTCGCGATCGGTCGTCGACTGGCCCGCGTTCCCGGACAGCGCGGACGCACTGGCGCGGCTGAAATCTCGATTCAAGCTCGGGGTGATCACGAACTGCGATGACGACCTGTTCGCGGCGTCCAACCGCAAGCTCGGCGTCGAGTTCGACTGGGTCGTGACGGCCGAGCAGGCGCGCGGCTACAAGCCGCGGCTGGAGAACTTCGAGTTCGCGTTTGCGCGTATGGACGTCCCGCGCGAGCGGATCCTGCACGTGGCGCAGAGCCTGTTCCACGATCACGTCCCGGCGAAGGCGCTCGGGCTGACGACGGTGTGGATCGACCGCCGTGGCGATCGCGAGGGTTCGGGCGCGACCCCGCCGGCGGCGGCCACGCCCGACTTCAGGTTCCTCGACCTGCGGAGCCTCGCGGACCATGCGTGTCCGGCTTGATTGGACGCTGCCGCCCGAGCTGGTCCTGCTGGCGCTGCGGCATGAGCCGTGGCCGTTCGCGCTGACCGGGCGGTGGGCGGGCGGCGGCGCGATCGTCGGCTGCTCGCCGCGGATGCTGCTCGGCGCTGACGAGGATCCGTTCGCGCGGCTGGAGGATCTGCCCGAGGCGCGCGGCGACGCGGAGGTCGGTGGCGGCTGGTTCGGGTGGCTCGGGTACGGGCTCGGCGCGCGCGTGGAGCGGCTCCCGCCGCGGCCGCCCCGTCCGGTCCCGCTGCCGGAGGCGCACCTCGCGTTCTACGACCACGTCCTGCGCCGGGACGCGGCCGGCGTCTGGTGGTTCGAGTCGCTCGGTGACGACGCGCCGCTGGAGCGGCTGCGGGCGCTGCTCGGGGCGCCGCTGCCGCCGGCGCCGCCCATGCCGGCCGAGTTCTCGCTGCGGGCGCCGGGGGCCGACGGGCATACCGCGGCGGTGCGCGACTGCGTCGAGCGGATCGCCGCCGGCGAGATCTTCCAGGCCAACCTGTGCGTGCGGCTCGAGGCGGCGTGGCAGGGCTCCGTGGCCGATCTGTTCGCCACGGCCGCGCCACGCCTGCGGCCGGGGTACGGCGCTTGCTTCGTCACGCCGTGGGGCGGGATCGCGAGCCTCTCGCCGGAGCTGTTCCTGCGTCGGCGCGGGCGCGTGGTGACGACCGGTCCGATCAAGGGCACGGCGCCCCGCAACGGCGCTCCGGCGGCGCTGCAGGAGTCGGCCAAGGATCGCGCCGAGCACGTGATGATCGTCGACCTCATGCGCAACGACCTCGGCCGCGTGGCCGAGTACGGCAGCGTCGAGGCGCCGGTCGCCCCCGAACTGCAGCCGCACCCGGGCGTCTGGCACCTGGTGTCCGAAGTCCGCGCGCGGCTCGCGCCTGGCAACGGCGACGCCGCATTGCTGCGGGCGACGTTCCCGCCCGGCTCGGTGACCGGTGCGCCGAAGGTGCAGGCGCTGCACGTCATCTCCGAGCTGGAGGCGACCGGCCGCGAGGTCTACACGGGCGCGATCGGGTTCGTCAGCCCGCACGCCGGGCTCGAACTGAGCGTCGCGATCCGGACGTTCGAGGCGCGGGGCGGTCGCCTGTGGCTCGGCGCGGGCGGCGGGATCGTCGCCGACTCCGACCCCGAGGCGGAACTCGAGGAATGCCTGGTGAAGGCGCGCCCTCTGATTGCCGCGATCGGTGGCACTTTCGCGGGCGCTCAGAACCTAAAGGGGCCTGGCCCCTTTAAGTTCGCGCTGTCGCGTGAGCGGCGGCGGCCGGATCCGGCGCTCGGCGTCTTCACCACGCTGCGCGTCCGCGACGGCGAGCCGGTGCGGCTCGATGCGCATCTGAAGCGGCTGTCTCGCAGCGTGTTCGAGCTCTACGGCGAGCGGCTCCCGGAGGTCGAGATCCCGGACGTCGACGGCGCGGTGCGGATCGTGTTCGTCCCGGGTCAGGGCGTGCGGGTCGAGGCGCGGCCGCTCGACGCAGCGGCAGCTCCCGATCGTCCTGCACGCCGTACGTGCTGCCCGGTGGGCTCGGCGCGCACAAGTGGGTCGACCGGCGGCTGATCGACGCACTCGATGCCACGCCGCTGCTGCTCGACGCCGACGGGACCGTGCTGGAGGCCGGCATGGGGGAGCGTGCTGGTGCGGCGCGACGGGCGGCTGCTCACACCGCGCGTCGACGGGCGGATCCTGCCGAGCACGTCGCGGCCGGACGCCGAGGAGGCCGACATCCGGCTCGAACCGGGCGACGAGCTCTTCCTCAGCTCGCGCGACATCGGGTGTCGTGCCGGCCACCATCCCGGAACTGAACGCCGATAGGCGTCGTATTCCGCTCCGAACTGGTCCGTGAGCGTCGGCTCCTCGTAGCCCTTCACGAACGCGACGAAGATCACGAACATCGTGGCTGCCGTAGATGAGCAGCGCCGGCTGCCCGAACAGCCCGGCCTGGCCGATGATCGCGCTGACCACGGCGATGTACATCGGATTGCGGACGTAGCGGTAGAGCCCGCCGACGACCAGATGCTCGCGTCGGCGCAACCGGGGCCGGCGTGCCGATCCCCTCGCGCACGAATCGCGCGAACGCATGGATCAGCACGGCGGCCGCCGCTGCGGTGACGAGCGCGCCGAGGACCTGGATCGGTGGCCACACCGGCTGGAACTCCCATCCGGTGATCCAGTACGGGATCACCCCGGCCACGACCCCCGGCGCGAGCGCGAAGAACACTGAACTGCCGAGGGCCGCGATGGATTTGTTCATGCCTACACAGTCTCGAGGAACCCCGTGACGTTACGCAGGCGGCCGTCATCGGCGACCGTGCCGAAATCGACGCCGGTCGCGACCGGCCCGTCCGCGCCGTGCAACGTCCACGCGAAGCGCACGACGTCATTGTGCGCGTCCGGCCCGAACGACAACTCGAACCGGTGCCCGGGGAACTGCGACTGGGCGGCGCCGATCATCTCCGCGATCCCGTCCTGCCCCTCGCCGGACATCAGCGGGTCGAGGTAGCGAGGCGTCTTCGCTGAACGTGTCGCCGACGAGCTCGCGGCGGCGCTCCGGATCGGTCTCGTTCCAGGCGGCGATGTAGGTGGTGATGGTGTTGGTCATGGCCGTCAAGCTGCCACTGCCGCGTAACCGTCTCAATTACCTCGGGCGTAATTGAGCGGCGGCCGGGCGGTGGCCAAGGTGCCGTCCCATGCAACCGAACACTTCACCTTGGGGCGCGCTGCCCGTGTTGCTGGCCGGCGCGTTCATGGTCGTCCTCGACTTCTTCATCGTCAACGTCGCGCTGCCGTCGATGGCGACCGACCTCGGCGCTGGTGAGAGCGCGCTGGAGTGGGTCGTGGCCGGCTATGGACTCACCTTCGCGGCGTTCCTGATCACCGCCGGGCGGCTCGGCGACGACCTCGGCCGGCGCCGCGTGTACGCGATCGGCCTGATCCTGTTCACGGTCGCCTCCGCCGCCTGCGGGCTCGCGCCGAGCCCGACGACGCTCGTCATCGCGCGGATCGCGCAAGGCGCGGCCGGCGCCGTCGTGATGCCGCAGGTGCTCGCGATCATCGGCGTCACCTACCGCGGCCCGGACTACGTCAAGGCGCTGAGCATCTATGGCGTCGTGCTCGGCCTCGCCGCCGTCAGCGGTCAGATCATCGGCGGCGCGCTCGTGGAGAGCGGCGCCGGCTGGCGCGGCTGCTTCCTCATCAACGTCCCGGTCGGACTCGCCGCGCTGGCGCTGACGCGCAAGGTGCCCGAGTCGCGCGCCGAGCGGCGCGCCCCGCTCGACATCGTCGGCGCGATCACGCTGACGGCCGGCCTGACCGCGATTCTGCTGCCCCTGATCGAGGGCCGCTCGCTCGGGTGGCCGGCGTGGACGTGGATCTCGCTGGCGGCCGCGCCGGCGATCCTCGCGCTGTTCGTGCGCCGCCAGGCGCGCCTCGCCGACCCGCTGCTCGACCTCTCGCTGTTCCGGGACCGCGGCGTCTCGGCGGGGCTCGTGACGCAACTCTGCCTCGCGTGCGTGCAGGCGTCGTTCTTCGTCTACCTGGCGCTTCATCTGCAGGTCGGGCGTGGGCTGAGCGCGATCGAGTCCGGGCTCGTGTTCGCGATCGTGGCGGTCGCCTACGTCGCGGTCTCGGCGCCGGCGCCCGCGCTGACGCAGCGGTTCGGCCGGTCGGTGATCGCGGCGGGTGGCGTCATTCTGACGGCCGGTCTGGCACTGCTGGCGGCGGTGGCGGGCGGAGCGCTCGCCGCGCTCGTCCCCGGCCTGCTGCTGGTCGGCGCCGGAATCGGGCTGTGCTTCACGCCGCTGACCACGATCGTGCTGGCCAACGTCGATCCGGCGCGTGCCGGCGCGGCGTCCGGCGCGCTATCGACGGCGCAGCAGATCGGCTTCGCGCTCGGCGTGGCGATCACCGGCGTGATCTACTTCGGCGCCGCCGCCGACGAGGCGTTCGAGCTGAGCCTCATCCAGCTTGCCGGTGTGGCGGCTGTGGTCGTCCTCGCCTCGCGGCTGCTTCCCGCCCGCCGGCCGTCCCCGGCGGCTGCGGCTACCGTCGTGGCATGACTGCGGCCACCCAGGAAGCGACCGTCGGCGGGCTGCTGCGCGAGTGGCGCGCCCGCCGGCGGCTCAGTCAGCTCGAACTGGCGCTCGAGGCCGACGTCTCGACGCGCCACCTGAGCTTCGTCGAGACCGGCCGCGCGCAGCCGAGCCGGGACATGGTGGTGCGGCTCGCGGAGCGGCTCGACGTGCCGCTGCGCGAGACCAACCACCTGCTGCTGGCCGCGGGATACGCGCCCGCGTATCCCGACAACGGCACCGAGGACAGCGCGGTGCGGGCCGCGTTGCGCCACGTGCTCGTGGGCTACGAGCCGTACCCGGCGCTGGTGGTCGACCGCCACTGGGAGATGCTCGACGCCAACGCGGGCGTCGGGCTGCTGCTCGAGGGCGTACCGGCGGAGCAGCTCGCGCCGCCGGTCAACGCGCTGCGGCTCGCGCTGCATCCTGAGGGGCTGGCGCCGAGGATCCTCAACCTCGGCGAGTGGCGTGCGCACATCCTGGCGCGCCTCAGGCGCCAGGTCGCGAGCACGCACGATCCGCAGCTGGCCACGCTGCTCACCGAGCTGCGCTCGTACCCGGGCGACGAGGTCGAGCTCCACGCTCCGGACGAGATCATCGTGCCGCTGCGGATCGAGCACGACGGCGGCGAGTTGCGGTTCATGAGCATCGTCACGACGTTCGGAACGCCGCTCGACGCCAGCCTTCAGGACCTCTCGGTCGAGGCGTTCCTGCCCGCCGACGAGGCGACCTCCGCGCTGTTGTCGAGGTGGCGCTCGAGGTCGTCGAGCCGGTCGGCCCAATAGCGGCGGTAGGGCGCCAGCCACGCGTCGATCTCGGCCAGCGGCCGCGGATCGAGCTCGTACCAGCGGCGCTGTGCGTCGATCCGCACCTTGACCAGCCCCGCCTCGCGCAGCACGCGCAGGTGCTTGGAGACGGCGGGCTGCGACATGCTCAGCGCGCCCACGAGTTCGTTCACCGAACGCTCGCGCTCGCGCAGAAGATCGAGGATCTGCCGGCGGCTGGCGTCGGTGATGACGTCGAAGAGCGTGGGCACAACGGCCAGTATATGACCGCTACGGCATATTCTTCTCGCCGGTGATCAGCCGCGTCCCGCGCCCGTGCGTCAGGAAGCTGAAGCTCCAGCGGAGCAGCACCAGCAGCCGGTTCTGGAATCCGATCAAGTAGAAGAGGTGGATTCCGAGCCAGAGCGCCCAAGCGGGGAACCCGGTGGCGCGGATACCCGGGGGTAGCTCGGCGACCGCCCGTGCCCGACCGATCGTGGCCAGGTTGCCCTTGTCCTTGTACTTGAACGGCTTGGTGTCGCTCGAGCGCAGCCGGTCGCGGACGAGCCGCGCCGCGTAGCGCCCCATCTGCATCGCCACCGGCGCGACGCCCGGGAGCGTGTCCTGCCCGCGCAACTGCACCATGTCGCCGATCGCGAGCACCTCGGGGTGGCCCGGGAGCGACAGGTCGGGCTCGACCAGGATCCGGCCGACACGGTCGACCTCGGCGCCGGACGCCTCGGCCAGCATGCCCGCGACGCTCGACGCGAGCACGCCCGCCGCCCAGATGATCGTCCCGGCGCGGATCCGCTCATCGCCGATCACGACGCCGTCGGCGTCGATGTCGGTGACCGCGTGATCGACCATCGGCGTGACGCCGAGACTCTCGAGCGCCTTCGCGGCCTTCGCCGACAGCTTCGGCGCGAAGGCGGCGAGCACGCGATCGCCGGCCTCGATCAGCAGTACGCGTGTGTCGGAGGTGTCGTAGGTGCGGAAGTCGCGCCGGGTATCGCGCGCGATCTCCGCGATCTGACCCGCCATCTCGACCCCGGTCGGCCCGGCGCCGACCACCACGAACGTCAATAGCCGGGCACGTTCTTCCTCCGACGGCGCCACCTCGGCGGCCTCGAACGCGCGCAGGATCTGCGCCCGGATGTGCAGCGCGCCCTCGAGCGTTTTCAGCTCCGCCGCGTGCTGGCGCCATTCGTCGTGGCCGAAGTAGTTGTACTCCGAGCCGCCGGCGGCGATCAGCGTGTCGTAGCCGAGCGCCTCCTCACCGACCACGGTCCGCACGGCGACGGTTCGCGCGCCAAGATCGAACGCGGTTACCTCCGCGAGTTCGACTCGCACGCGCTCCTCGCCGCGGAAGATCGCGCGCAGCGGGTAACAGACCTCGCCGGCGGCCAGCGCGCCCGTCGCGACCTGGTAGGCCAGCGGCTGGAACAGATGGAAGTTGCGCCGATCGACGAGCGTGATCTCGACGTCGGCGCGCTTGAGGTGAAGCGCCGCCTGGAGGCCCCCGAAGCCACCGCCGACGATGACGACACGGTGCATGTCTGGACACTATGCCGGGATGCCTCGGCACATGAGACTTGGCAGCGTGAACTGAGCGCCGTCGAACGGCGCCAGTGAGGGAGGCGTGGGCGACCACGGCACGGTGGGTGTATCGAGAACGTTCAGAGGGGGTGAACCAACTCGGTACACCCACGCGAGACCGACCCGCTCCCCCTCAATGCTGCCGTTCGCCGGGGCTACCGAATCGATCGCTCGGAGAGCTCGAGCGCCTGCGCGGCATTCGCGCGCGTGACGAAGTTCGGCCCCGTCGCCACCACGTCTCCCTGCGCCGGCAGGATCCCGTAGCGGGCGCGCAAAGCGAGCATCTCGATCGGCAAGTAGCCCTGCAGGTACGCCTGCTGATCGACGGCGAACCCGATCTGGCCCGCCTGGACGGCCTTGAGCACGTCCGGGCCGAGATCGAACGTGCCGATCTTCACTCCCGTGCCCGCGAGTCCCTTGGCCGCGGCCAGGCCGCCGAGCGAGTTCGTGGCCAGCACGCCTCCCGCGCCGTCCGAGGCCACGGATCGGGCGATCCGGCCGGGCGTGTCCGGGTCGTCGTCGACGATCTCGAGCACGCTCGAGGTTCCGCCGGCCTCGCGCATCGCCCGTGCCAGGCCGGCGCAACGCGCGTCGAGCCCCGTGTTGCCGACCTGCTGGTTGATGCACAGCGCGCGCCGGACACCGGCGTCGGCCAGCCTCCGTCCCGCCTCCAGGCCGGCGCGGTCCTCGAGCTGCCCGACGTGCGCCAACACGCCGAGGGACTTGAAGTCGCCCGCGCCGGAGTTGATCGAGACGACCGGGATCCCCGCCGTCACCGCTCGGCGGATCGCCGGCGCCAGTCCCGGCTCCGGGATCGAGACGACCAGCCCGTCGGGCTTGGTCGCGACCGCCTGGTCGATCAGCGCGCTCATCCGCTCGAGCGAGTAGACGTCGGGCGACTGGTAGTCGACGAGCACGTCGAGCCGGCGCGCGGCGGAGTCGACCCCGTTGCGGATGATGGCCCAGAACTTGCTCGACGCCGGACCGTGGGTCACGACCGCGATCCGCACCGCGTCATCCGGAGCGGGCGCTCCCGCGACGGGGGTGGCGGTCGGCGCGCCGGAGACCGTGACGCCGTCCTCGCGCACGACCGTCGTCCCGCCGCACCCGGCGAGCACGAGCACGCACAGCACCAGCAGCCGCGTCATACCGGAATCCTCGCGCGCAGCGTCGTCCCGCCGCCGACCGGGCTGTCGATCTCGAGCGTCCCACCCACGGCCGCCACGCGGTCGTCGAGCCCGCGCAGCCCGGAGCCGGCCTCGGGATCTACGCCGCCGACGCCGTCGTCGGCGACCAGGACCTCCAGCGCACCCGCGACGAGCCCCACCTCCACGCGCGCGGTCGACGCGTGCGCGTACCGGGCGACGTTCGTGAGCGCCTCGGCGACCAGGTAGTACGCGGCCGCCTCGACCGGAGCCGGCAGCCGCTCCGTCACCCCGATCGCACACTCGATCGGCACCGCGCCGCGCTCGGCCAGCGCCCCGATCGCCGGTGCCAGCCCGCGATCGGTGAGGATCGCGGGGTGGATGCCGCGGGCCAGCTCGCGCAGCTCCGCCAGAGCAGTCGCCAGCCGCTCGGACAGCTCGTCGATCAGCGGCCCTACGTCCGGGTCCTTCACGCGCGCCTTCAGCACCCGCAGCTCGAGCGCCAGCGCCACGAGCTGCTGCTGCGCGCCGTCATGGAGATTGCGCTCGATCCGCCGCCGCGCCAGGTCGCCCGCCTCCATGATCCGCAGCCTCGAGACCCTCAGCTCCTCCACGCGCGCTTGCAGGTCGGCCTTCAGCCGCTCGTTGTCGATCGCCAGCGAGGACGCCGCGGCCGCCGCCTCGACCAGCTCCCGGCTGGTGTCCAGCGACGCGTCATGGATGATCGCCGCGACCCGCCGTCCGTCCCGCTCGACGGCGGTCCACGCGCGCCCCGAGCCCGGCTCGGGGAGCGTCACCGGCCGCCCGTGCTCGTCGACGAAGCGCTCGCGGTCGGGCAGCCAGTAGGCGACCGACACGGTCCGGTCGCCGAGGCTCTCGGCGAGCAGTTCGCGGACCGGCCCGCCCGCAGCTGCGCGCGGCGCCAGCAGCGCCGGCATGATCACGCACAGCACCCGGTAGAGCGCCTCCAGCGTCGCGATCGTCAGCGTCGCCGCCGGGAGCGCCAGCGCGATCAACACCACCCCGAGCACCGGCCCCAGCGCCCACGGCCCGACGTAGTCGACCTCGTCGAAGCCGGCCAGTCCGCCGATGCCGAGCTGGAGGAGCAGCGCCAGCGCGAACACCGGCGCGAGCGCCACTACGACCAGCGCCACGGCCAGCACCGGCCGCAGCGCCAGATGCATCGCCATCCGCCACAGCGCGCGGTCGGACAGCAGGTCGAGCGACTGCCGGAACCAGCTGCCCGTCCCGCGCACGCGGCTCGGGATCGGCGGCACTCGCGCATCCAGCCACTGGTTGGCCGCGGCGCGGTCCCAGCGCACGAGCCGGCGGCACGCCGCCGCGGCGGCCAGCAGCAGCGGCAGGCCGATCCCGGCGACGCTCAGTGCGGCGCCGAGGATCAGCAGCGCGACGGCAGGGATCGCCAGCAGCGTCACCGGCAGCGTCGTGACGAGGTATGCGACGGCATGTCCGGCGCGGACCAACCGCCGGTCGAGCTTCAGCGACGCGATCACGACTGGCCCTCCACCGAGACGTCGCCCGACGCGCTCAGCACCTGCACGGTGTAGGGCGCGTCCGCGCGGGGCGTCAACCCGCGCACGTTCTCGCTCCCGGACGTGCTCTCGACGTCGAGGTCGTAGCGGCCGGCCGGGAGCACGGCGTGGATCGAGCCCGAGCCGGAACGCAAGGAGAGCCGTGGAGGCGCGCACGCGGCTTCCACGGTGATGTCCCCGCTGCCCGCCCGCGCGTCCAGCGAGTTGCCGCAGTAACCGGAGATGTCGATCGCGCCGCTGCCGGTCGCGATCCGCGCCGACCCGCGGTAGCCGCGCAGGCTCACGCGCCCGCCGCTGGTGCGGATGTCGAGCGCGACGTTGTCGGGTACGACCACGCGGTGGTCGACGGTGCACGGGCCGATCAGCGTCGCCGGGCAGCGCGCGCGCACGAGGTATGTCGCGCCCTCGACGCGCGGCTCGACCTGTGGCCGGTGCCCAAACGAGTACCGCTCGGCGCGCTGCACCTCGACGGTGTCCCGCCGGCCGCCGCCGATGACGGTGACGTCGCCGTCACCGACGTCGAGGGTCACACCCGCGACGGCCCCTTTGACGGGGTAGATGACGACCCGCGGCTTGCTCGAAGCGAACGCCCCGACCGCGAGCGCAACCGCTCCGCCCACCACCAAGAGGGCCGAGATTGCCACGACACGGCCCCACGGCGACAGACGCATTCGCGTCTGAGGTTAACCGCGCTCGGACCCCACCTGGACTTCAGGCCAGGGTCCGCGCGCGGGAAATGTCAGGCAAAGCGCAGGCGCGGCCCGCTGTGGGCCCGGCGGCGGGCGCCACGGTGCAGTTGCGAGCTGCGCTCGGCGAGGATCAGGACCGCGTCGGCGCTCGGGCGCAGCGGGTCCGCGATCGCGTGGCCGTCCTCGAGCGACAGCGCCGCCCACAGCTCGTCGCCGACCTCAGCGAGCAGCACATCGCCGACCGGGACCTGGCTGGAGTCGAGCTGAGCCAACCGCTCGAGCGCGGAGGCGTCAGCCTGGCGGGCCTGTCGGATCCGCAGCGGAGCGTTGCCCACCGGGATCTCTTTGCGTGCAGTGAGCTGGTTGAACATGCCTCCATATTGGCCCTGAGACGCCCCCCTTACATCAGGAGGATGGAGCGGATCCAGCCCTTAGACCCCTTAGTCTTCGCGGCCATGATCGCGGTCATAACGGGGGCGGGCTCAGGGATCGGCCGGGCGGCCGCTCAAGCGCTGATGGCGGACGGCTGGAGTGTCGTCCTCGCGGGCCGGCGGGAGGCTCAGCTGCGCGAAACCGGTGACGGGCTCGTTGTGCCCACCGACGTCACCGATCCGGCGTCGGTCGCCGCGCTGTTCACGGCCACGCTCCAGCGCTATGGCCGCGTGGACCTGCTGTTCAACAACGCCGGCGTCGGTCTCTCGGTTGGGATCACCGACGTCGCCTACGAGGACTGGCAGCGGGTGGTGGATACGAACCTCACCGGTTCGTTCCTGTGCGCCCAGGCGGCGTTCCGGGCGATGGCCGCGCAGGAGCCGCGCGGCGGGCGGATCATCAACAACGGCTCGCTGTCGGCGTACGTCCCGCGGCCGACGTCGGTCGCCTACACCGCCACCAAGCACGCGATCACCGGGCTCACGCGATCGCTCTCGCTCGAAGGCCGCGCGCACGACATCGCCTGCGGGCAGATCGACGTCGGCAACGCGCACACCGAACTGGCCGCGCGGATGACGCAGGGCGTGCCGCAGGCCGACGGCTCGATCGCCGCCGAACCGACGATGGACGTCGCCCACGTCGGGCGAGCGGTCGCGCACATGGCGTCACTGCCACTGGACGCCAACGTCCAGTTCATGACGGTGATGGCGACCAAGATGCCGTTCATCGGTCGCGGATGATCTGACCGGGCGGCGGCCCTTGCTTGTGGGGTCCGCCGGTGAAGATAATCCGAGCGTTGGGTCCGCATCTTTCGAGTCGTGCCGTCATCGGCCGTGAAGTGCCGCTGCGGGTGCTGGGCGAAGCGCTTGAGTCCGCTGCTGCGGGTGGTCCGTCGCTGACGCTCGTGTCCGGCGAGGCCGGGATCGGCAAGACGC
Organism: uncultured Solirubrobacteraceae bacterium; assembly: GCA_963768375.1. GTDB lineage: Bacteria > Actinomycetota > Thermoleophilia > Solirubrobacterales > Solirubrobacteraceae > Solirubrobacter. The sequence goes on along the minus strand of CAVYHO010000008.1, from coordinate 612,870 downwards.
GGCTCGTCGGTGAGACCGAGGCCGCGGCGCGCGAGTTTGTGGTCCTGCACGGTGAGTGCCTCGAGTTCGGTGGGGACGAGCTGGCCTATGCGCCGGTGGCGGCGGCGCTGCGGGGTCTCCCGGCCGAGTGGACCGCCGAGTGGCTGGACGAACTCCCCGCCGAGGCGCGCGGCGCGCTGGCCGCGGTCCTGCCGCGCGAAACGCCCGGCAACGGCGGCCCGGGTCGGCTGCACGAGCTGCTGCTCGACCTGCTCGGCCGGCTGGCCGCCGAACGCGCGCCGGTGCTGCTGACGCTCGAGGACGTGCACTGGGCCGACCGCTCGACGTTGGCGCTGCTCGCGTTCCTGGCCCGCAACCTGCGCGAGGAGCGGGTCGCGGTCGTCGTCACCTATCGCGTCGACGACGCGCTCCCACCCGATCTGCGCCGGCTGGCCACGGAGCTCTCGCGGCGGCGTTCGGTGCTGCGCGTCGACCTCGAACCGCTCGGCGCCGACGATGTCGCGCGCCAGCTGGAGGCGATCGCCGGCGGGCCGGTGCCCGCCGCGCTGGCCGGCGAGCTGCACGCGCGCGCCGGCGGCAACCCGTTCTTCGTCGAGGAGCTGTTCGCCGCGCGCGACGCACTGCCGGCGAGCGTCGCGGAGGCGGTACTGGCGCGCATCGAGCGGCTCGACCAGCCTGCGCTGACGCTGCTCGCCGCGGCGGGCGGGCACGCGTCGCACGCCCTGCTCGAGCGCCTCGAGGTCGCTCCCGATGCGCTCCGCGCGGCGCTGGACGCCGGCGTGCTGGTCCCGGAGCCCGATGGCGTCGCGTTCCGGCACGGTTTGATCGGCGAGGTCATCTACGAGCGGCTGCTGCCGGCCGAGCGCCGCGCGCTGCATCGCGCGATCGCGTCCGTGCTCGGGCCGGACGCGCCGGCCGCCCAGCGTGCGCTCCAGAGTCACCGCGCCGGCTTTCGCGAGCAGGCGTTGGCGGCGTCGGTGCAGGCCGGCCTGGAGGCCGCGGACGTCCACGCCTACGCCGAGGCCGGTGTGCACTTCGAGCGCGCGTTGGAGCTGTGGGATTCCGAGCGTCGACCGGGTCGACCTGCTCGCTCGAACGGCCCAGGCCGCGCGGTTCGCCGGCGACCCGGAGCGCGCCGTGACCCTGTGCCGGGAGGCGATCGAGCTCACCGATGAGCCGGAGCGCAAGGCGCTGCTCTACGAGCGCCTGGGTGAGTTCCACTTCTGGGACGACGAGGCGGCGCTCGAGTGCTACGGGCGCGCGTTGGCGCTGCTGCCGGGCGAGCCGCGGCTGCTCGCGGCCGAGGGGCACGCGCTGTTCGGCCTGCGCCGCTGGGACGAGGCGCGCGAGAGGTGCGAGGCGGCGCTCGACGCCGGGGCCGAACCGCGGATGACGCTGGGGCTCGTACTCGCGTATCTCGGCGAGCCGGACGTGGGCGAGACGCATGTGCGCCGCGCGCTCGAGCTGGCCGCCAACGGCGAGGAGACCGCGCGCGCGTACATCCACTTGGGCGACCTGCTGCGGCTGCGCGGCGATCGTGCGGCCGCCCTCGCGGCGATGGTCGACGGCGAGCGCGAGGCGGCCCGGTTCGGGCTGCGCGGCTCGTTCGGGAACTTCATGTACGTCAACGCCGCCGACGACCTGCTGCGGCTGGGGCGCTGGGACGAGGCCGCGGAGCGGCTTGCCGAGGCAGAGCGGATCGACCTCTCGCGGACGTCATCCGCGCTGCGGAGGGCGATCGCGGGCGAGCTGCACGTCTCGCGCGGCGACCTCGAAGCGGCGCGACGGGAGCTCGCTGAGGCCGGCGACGACGGGTTGCCGAGCGAGTTCCTCGCCCCACTGGGCGGTGCCCGGGCCGCGCTGGCGCTGCTCGAGGGCGACGTCGAAGCCGCACGCGTGCACATCGACCGCGCGCTGGCCGGCGTCCAGGACCCGCTGTACACGCCGCCGCTGTACTCGCTTGCGCTGCGCACGGAGGCGGAGGCCGCCGAGCAGGCCCGGGCGCGCCGGCGCACGCCGGACGCCGCCCGCGCCGGGGTGCTCCTCGCCGACCTAGAGCGCCTCGTCGACGAGCGCTCCCCGCACCTGGCGCTGGCCCGGGCCGAGCACGCCCGCGTCGCGGGCGATCCGGCGCCGCAGCTGTGGGCCGAGGCCGCGGAGGCGTTCGCCGCGGAGCCGTTCGCGGCTGCCTGTGCGCGCGCCCGCGAGGCCGAGGGCATCTTGCTGGCCGGGGGCGAGCGGCGCGCCGCGCTGCGGGCGCTCGCGGCCGCGCACACCACCGCGGTCGCGCTCGGGGCGCGACCGCTGCGCGAGGCGGTGGAGGCGCTCGCCCGGCGCGCGCGGCTCGACCTCGTCTCCGCTCCGCCGCCCACCGCTCGCGACGACGACGGCGTGGGCCTGACAACGCGCGAGGAAGAGGTGCTGAGGCTGCTCGCCGACGGGCTGACGAACCGCGAGATCGCGGGGCGGCTGTTCATCAGCCAGAAGACGGTCGCCGCGCACATGGCCCATATCTACGACAAGCTCGACGTCCACTCGCGCGTCGAAGCGGCCGGCCGCGCGCAGCAGTTGGGCGTGCTGGAACGTCCGGGATAGCCGGCCGTACCTCCCACCATGGGTGGATCGACCTCCACCTTGTGGGGCTGCTGACAAGCACCTTTGACCCCTGGGGAGAACCGCGGCCGAACGGGATCGTCCACGGAGTCATCGGCGTTCACGGGGAACGCCGAACGATCCGGAGGGTTCAATGTCCCCCATCTCCCTCGGCCGTCTCGCGGCCGGTGCGGTCCTGCTCGTCCTGATGGTCGCCGCGGCATCGCCGGCCACGGCCCAGACGCACGCGAGCATGATCCAGACGCACGCGTAGATAGGGCGCTCCCACCGCGGATACCGAGCGTTCGCCCGATGTGCTCCCGGGCGGGCGTTCGTAGCCTCGCGGCACTATGCGCCCCTCTCTCCTCCGCCTCACCGCCGCCGCCGGAGCCACGGCGGCGGTGCTGGCAACTTCCTCATCCGCCCGAGAGCGCCGAGCTGCGGTCGATCATCTTGTCCTGGCGTGCCACCAGTTTGGCGGCGCACCAAGATCGGTCCAAAGCCGCGCCAAGGGCGGTTGTGGACAGTTCGGATCGCGGCGGGTGGCTCCCCCCGGGTCGCCCGCCGCCGATTCGCGTCTAGGTCACCATGTCCGCGGATCGTGCATCGCTGAAGGCACGGGACGCGGGATGGGCCGGACGACCGGGATCTCATAAATGTGGGGGCGGCGGGAGTTCATGCATAGGAGCATGCTCCCGCCGCGCTCGCGTTTACATGGGGGAGATCCCTGAACATGTGAGCGTTAGGGTCTCCCTGATGCGCTTCACCGCCACCCTCGACGAGCGCTGGTTCGTGGTTCCAGTGGACGCCCGCACGCTGTGGGGCGAGGCGCGCCCGCCGGTCGCGGGCACGATCAACGGGCATCCCTTCCGCGGCCGGCTCGCGGTCTACGGCGGCCAGACAGTGCTCGGGTTGACGAACGCGTACCGGGCGGAGCTCGGGATCGTGCAAGGCGATGCGATCGAGGTCGTGATGGACCGCGACGACGCGCCGCGCGAGGTCGAGGTGCCGCCGGCGCTGCAAGCGGTGCTCGACGGCGATGACGTGGCCCGCGCGGCCTACGAGAAGCTCTCCTTCACGCACCGGCGCGAGTACGCGCAGTGGATCGCGGAGGCCAAGCGCGAGGAGACCCGCGATCGGCGGGCCGGCCGCGCGCTCGAGATGCTGCGCGCGGGCGTCAAGGCCCCATGAGCGTCGAGGTCCGCGACGTCGCGCCGGGCCTGTGGCTGTGGCGCCAGACGCACCCGTCCTGGGAGCCCGGCCAGGGCTGGAATCCCGAGGTGTCGTCGCTCGCGGTGACCTCCGGCGGCGTCTCGCTGCTGCTCGACCCGCTCGCTCCCGCGCCGTCCGCGCGCGCCGTATGGGACCGGATCGAGACCGTCGACGTCGTCGCGGTGCTCAAGCCGGACCACATACGCGACGTCGACCTGTTCGCCCGCTGGTACGGCGCCCGGGCGTACGGGCCGCAGCTCTACTGGCGCGACGACATCCCGAAGACCGAGCTGACGCCGCTGCGGCCCGGCGACGAGCTGCCCGGCGGCCTGCGAGCCCTCGACGACGGCCGCGGGATGCAGGAGACACCGCTCTACCTGCCCGAGCAGCGCGCCCTGATCTTCGCCGACGCGCTGACCGCGCCCGAGGGCGAGTTGCGCGTGTGGGCCACGCCGTGGCACGACTCCAAGACGCTCCCCGCGCTGCGCGCGATGCTCGAGTTGCCATTCGAGCACGTGCTCGTCTCCCACGGCGAGCCGGTCCACACCCGCGCCGAGTTCACGGCCGCGCTCGACCGCGAGCCCTGGGGCGAGGTCGAAGGTACGATTTCGTAGTGGACCCGAAGCTGAGCGACCTCGCGCGGCTGCGCCGCGTCCGCGACCGGGTCGACCGGGAATACGCGAAGCCGCTGGACGTCGAGGCGCTCGCCCGCGACGCCTACATGTCGCCCGGCCACTTCAGTCGCGAATTCAAGCGTGCGTACGGCGAGTCGCCGTACTCATATCTGATGACGCGGCGCATCGAGCGCGCGATGGCGCTGCTGCGGCGCGGCGACCTCACCGTCACGGAGGTCTGCTTCGAGGTCGGCTGCTCGTCGCTCGGCACGTTCAGCACCCGCTTCAGCGAGCTCGTCGGCGTCCCGCCCAGCGTCTACCGCGACCAGGAGGCGAGCGCGATGGCCGGCATGGCACCGTGTGTCGCCAAGTCGGTGACGCGGCCGATCAGGAATCGAGAAGCGCCGGCCGGGCGTGGTGCTTAGCCTCTCCGCCATGGACATCTCCATTCATTCGAGCTACCTCCCGCACGAGGATCCGGAGGCCTCGCTGGCCTTCTATCGCGACACGCTGGGCTTCGAGGTCCGCAACGACGTCGAGTACGGCGGGATGCACTGGATCACCGTCGGGCCCTCCGACCAGCCGGGCATCTCGATCGTCCTGTACCCGCCGGAAGCCACGCCCGGCCTCACCGAGGAGGAGCGCCGGACCGTCGCCGAGATGATGGCCAAGGGCACGTACGCGTCCATCAACCTGGCGACGAAGGACCTCGACAGCGCCTTCGAGCGGCTGCAGGCCGGCGACGCCGACGTCGTCCAGGAGCCGACCGACCAGCCGTATGGGGTTCGCGACGCCGCGCTGCGCGATCCCGCGGGCAACATGATCCGCATTCAGGAACTGCGCTGAGCGCCCCGCGTTCCCGCGCTCAGCGTCGTCGCGACACTGAGCACCGGCTCACCCACGACGTCGATCTCTGGGTCGCCAGCGCATCCGGCGACGGCGCCCCGTATCTGGTGCCGCTGTCGTTCGACTGGGACGGCGAGGCGCTGCTGATCGCCACACCGGCGAACAGCCCGACCGGCAGGAACCTGGCCGCTACGCGAACGGTCCGGCTGGGGCTGGGCCACACCCGTGACGTGTCCATGATCGAGGGCGACGTCGAAGTTCTGGAGATCGACGCGCTGCCGACCGAGCAAGGCGACGCGTTCGCCGCGCGCAGCGGATTCGACCCCCGCACGCTGACCACCCCGTACCGTTGGTTTCGCATTTCCCCGCGCCGCATCCAGGCCTGGCGCGAGGTGGACGAGCTGAACGACCGCGAGCTGATGCGCGACGGCCGCTGGTTGGACACAGAGATGGAGACACGATGAGCCTCGCCCCGGACCCCCAGCTTCACGCCGCCGACACTCACGACCTGATCCGTGTGACCGGCGCGCGCGTGAACAACCTCAAGGACATCAGCGTCGAGATCCCGAAGCGCCGGCTGACGGTGTTCACCGGTGTCTCCGGCTCGGGCAAGAGCTCGCTGGTGTTCGGCACGATCGCCGCCGAGTCCCAGCGGTTGATCAACGAGACCTACAGCGCCTTCGTGCAGGGCTTCATGCCGACGCTGGCGCGCCCCGACGTCGACGTCCTGGACGGGCTCACGACGGCGATCGCCGTCGACCAGGAGCGGATGGGGTCCAACCCGCGCTCGACGGTCGGCACCGCGACCGACGCCGACGCGATGCTGCGGATCCTCTTCAGCCGGCTCGCGAAGCCGCACATCGGCGGGCCCGGCGCGTACTCCTTCAACGTCGCGTCCGTCCACGGGAGCGGCGGGCTGACGGTCGAGCGCGGCGACAAGACGATCACCAAGAGCGCGAGCTTCAGCCGCACCGGCGGCATGTGCCAGCGCTGCGAAGGCCGTGGCTCGGTCAGCGACTTCGATCTGTCCGCGCTCTACGACGAGGACAAGTCGATCAACGAAGGCGCGATCACCATCCCCGGCTACAGCATGGAGGGCTGGTACGGGCGGATCTTCCGCCAGAGCGGCTTCTTCGATCCGGACAAGCCGATCAAGAAGTACAACAAGCGCGAACTCCACGACCTGCTCTACAAGGAGCCGACGAAGATCAAGGTCGAGGGGATCAACCTCACTTACTCGGGCCTGATCCTGTCGATCCAGAAGTCGATGCTCTCCAAGGACGTGGAGGCGATGCAGCCGCACATCCGCGCGTTCGTCGAGCGGGCGGTGGTGTTCCAGACCTGCCCGGAGTGCGACGGCACCCGGCTGAGCGAGGCGACGCGGTCGTCGAAGATCGACGGCGTCAACATCGCCGACGTGTCCGCGATGCAGATCACCGACCTCGCGGAGTGGGTGCGCGGCCTGGACGAGCCGTCGGTGGCGCCGCTGCTGGAAGCGCTGCGCGAGACTCTCGACTCGTTCGTCGAGATCGGGCTGGGCTACCTCTCGCTCAACCGGCCGTCGGGCACGCTCTCGGGCGGCGAGTCCCAGCGCACGCGGATGATCCGCCACCTCGGTTCCTCGCTGACCGATGTGACCTACGTCTTCGACGAGCCCACCATCGGCCTGCACCCGCATGACATCGCGCGGATGAACAACCTGCTGCTGCAGCTTCGCGACAAGGGCAACACCGTCCTGGTCGTGGAGCACGACCCGGACGCGATCGCGATCGCCGACCACGTCATCGACCTCGGCCCCAAGGCCGGCACGGGCGGTGGCGAGGTGGTCTTCGAAGGCACCGTCGACGAGCTGCGCGACAGCGACACGATCACCGGGCGGCACCTGGACGACCGGGCCGCCTTGAAGTCGTCCGTGCGGGCCGCGTCGGGAACGCTGGAGGTGCACGGCGCGAGCACCAACAACCTGCAGGACGTGGACGTCGACATCCCGCTCGGCGTGCTGGTGGTGGTGACCGGCGTGGCCGGTTCGGGCAAGAGCTCGCTGATTCACGGCTCGGTGGCCGGCCGCGACGGGGTCGTCGCGATCGACCAGGGCGCGATCCGCGGCTCGCGGCGGAGCAACCCCGCGACCTACACCAGCCTGCTCGACCCGATTCGCAAGGCGTTCGCGAAGGCCAACGGCGTCAAGCCGGCGCTGTTCAGCGCCAACTCCGAGGGCGCCTGCCCCAACTGCAACGGCGCCGGGGTCATCTACACCGACCTGGGAATCATGGCCACGGTCGCGAGCACGTGCGAGGAGTGCGAGGGCAAGCGGTACGACGCGTCGGTTCTCGAGTACACGTTCGGCGGCAAGGACATCAGCGAGGTGCTCGCGATGTCGGTCACCGAGGCCGAGGCGTTCTTCGGCGACGGCGAGGCGAAGGTCCCGGCCGCCCACAAGATCCTGCAACGGCTGGCCGACGTAGGGCTCGGCTACCTCAGCCTCGGCCAGCCGCTCACGACGCTGTCCGGCGGCGAGCGCCAGCGGCTCAAGCTGGCCACGCACCTGGGGGAGAAGGGCGGCGTCTACATCCTCGACGAGCCGACCACCGGCCTGCACCTCGCCGACGTCGATCAGCTGCTCGGCCTCCTCGACCGGCTCGTCGACTCCGGCAAATCCGTGATCGTGATCGAGCACGAGCAGGCGGTCATGGCACACGCCGACTGGATCATCGACATCGGCCCCGGTGCCGGCCACGACGGCGGCAAGGTCGTCTTCGAGGGCGCGCCCGCCGATCTCGTCGCGGATCGCTCCACGCTCACGGGCGAGCACCTCGCGGACTACGTCGCTTAAGGAGGCGCCGGCGAACTGCGCCAGTAAGGGGATGGGTTCGTTTCGCGTGGTGGAAACGAACTTGCTTCCTAGGAAGATGAGTTGTTCCAGTCGCGGTATCCGCGACCAGAACAACTCAGGCAGGCAACCTGCCTATCGATCCTGATCGTTTGCGCGCATTTCACGCTCACGGACGGTCGATCACGATCGACCCACACTCCCTCGATGCTGCCGTTAATGCGGCTGGCGCCGCCGCCCCCGGTTCGGGGCGGCGGCGCGAACCGTCAGGTACCCGTGTTCGTGGACGAGACGCGAACCCGCATCGAGGTGCCGTTCTGCTCGAGCACCTGCATGCGCACGCCGACGTGCGGCACCTTCACGCCGACGTTCGGCAGGGCCGGATCCCAGTAGTCGCGCCGGTCGTCGAACACCGGCTGCGCGGCCTGGCCGCGGATGTAGCTCGCCCGCCCCGACGGCGCGGTGAGCGTGAACGAGTCCGACTTCTCGAGCCCGAACGGCGCGTCGTAGGTCTGGATCCGGCCGCGCCAGAGCGTGCCGTCCAGGTTCGCGATCGGCCGCGGGTTCGCATCGATCGGCAGGATCTCGCCGTTGCCCGGATGCTGGCTCTCATCGTTGTCGCTGAATGCCGTGTCCCAGTAGGAGACGAGCAGCCCGTTCTGGTACGGGAAGTGCTCGACCTTGTCCGGCTGGCCGGGCAGGAAGTTGTACGGCCCGGTCTGCAGGTAGCGGTCGTAGGACACGTACGCCCGGTTGGACGCGATGTAGTAGTTGTCGTGCAGGGTCGTACGGGTCGCCCCGACGGCCGTGAAGTTGACGACGGTCCAGCCGCCGTCTCCGCTCTCGGCGCCGTCGGTGACCAGCGTCTGGCCGCCCGCCGTGACCTTGATCTCGTCGAGGAAGATGCCCGACGGGAAGTTGGCGTTCTGGCCCTGCGCGGCGGGATCGGTCTTGTACCGGAACCGCAGCGACACCGTCTTGCCGGCGAACGCCGACAGGTCGAACGTCGCGTCGGTCCAGGTGTTGACGAAGCCGTCGATGCCGTTGTCCTCGGCCGGCTTGGTGATCGAGCCCGGGATCGGCTTGAAGCCAGTTCCGTCGTCGACCTCCACGAACGCGTAGTCGCACTTGGTGGTGCCGCAGTCCTCGATGTTCCAGCGCGCCTTGAACGTCAGGCTCGCGGCGCCCGCCGGTAGCGTCAGCTGCCGCGTGAGGGTGGCCTCGTAGTCGTCACCGGCGCCCGACCACCACTGCTTGGTCCCCGCCGCCGGCGCGCCCAGCTGGTGGGTGACCTCCTTCTTCGGGAGCACCACGACGACGCCCTGCGCCTTCGCACTGTTGTACTCGTGCGGGCCGAGGTCGAGCGTGCGGTTCTCGCCCGCGACGGCGATCTCGTAGTCGAGCCAGCCGAGCTGCAGCTTGTCCCACGCGCTCAGGTCCTGGGCGCGAGTGCCGATGCCCTGATCCTCGGGGGCCGAGACACGGCTCTGGCCCATGATCGACCACCAGCTGACGGCGTTGTCGCCGCCGCCCGCGGTGTCGTAGTGATCCGGCAGGCCGAGGTCGTGGCCGTACTCGTGCGCGAACACGGAGATGCCGCCATTCTCGGGCTGGATCGTGTAGTCCGCGACCCACAGGCCGGTGTCGCCGATCGGCGTGCCGCCGTCGAGGTTGCCCGCCGGGCCCTGGCGCGTGCCCTGGAACGCCTTCCAGCGATGCGACCAGATCGCGTCCTCGCCCTGGAATGGGTCACCGTCGGCCTGATCGCCGCCGGAGTGGACGATCTGGAAGTGGTCGATGTACCCGTCGGCCTCGTTGAAGTTGCCGTCGTGGTCGAAGTCGTTGCGGTCCCACTGGTCGTAGCCGGCCAGCGAGTCCTTGATCTGCTGCGGGGTCTTGCCGGCCGCCTTCTGCTGATCCACCCACGCGTTGATCGCGTCCTGGATCAGGTTCCAGGTGTTGTCGCAGACGTTCCCGTCGCACGGGTAGCCGTTGCTGCGCCCGTAGCGGGCCTCGTTGTACTTCACCTTGACCCAGTCCGTGACCTGGCCCTCGACGCTATAGCGGCCGGACGACTGGCGCTCGTAGTAGGTCTTGACCGACTCAACGCCGGCGCCGGTGCCGAAGTACATCTGCTCGTAGTGCGCGCGGTTGTAGTCCGGCTGCCAGATCGTCGTGTTGTCGACGGCGCGGTTGGGCGCCGGCAGCTCATTGTGGAGCGGGCCATTGAACCGTGTCGGACCGGGGATCGACGGCGCCGTGTCCTTGTCTGGGTAGTTCGCCTCGCGCGTGTCACCGAACTCGGCGAGGATCACGAAGATCTTGTCCGTCTTCTCGCGTGCGAGCTCGACGTACTGGTCCTCGGCCGGCGCGCCGGGCGCGGCCGCTGTCTTGCCGACCTTCACCACTTCGCTGCCGCCGCGCTTCTCGACCTTCGCGTCACCGGCCAGCACCTTGCGGAGCGCTACCTCCCGCAACTCCCGCCGCTTCTCCTCAGCAGGGTTGGGCAGCTCGTCCGTCAGGTTCTGCCCTGGCTGGACCTTCGCGCCGTCCGGCGGCGCCGCCGCGCCCGCGCTCAGCGCGAACGTCGTCGTCAGTCCAGCAGCAATCGCCAGGCTCCCAAGCCCGGCTGCGACTCTGCGCATGTATGCCTCCCGTCAGGTGTGCGCTCCCCGGGGACACCCCTGCGCCCGAGGAACAGGCGAGGCAGCCTAGCTCGCGATTATGAGCCGACTACGCCGACGGTCCGCTAGTTGACACACGTTCTCATGTGACGCGCACGACCATCTTTCCGGTGTTGGCGCCGCGCAGCAGGTCGATGAACGCCTGCGGCGCCGCTTGAACGCCGCCGTCGACGATCGTCTCGCGGAACTTCACGCGGCCGTCGCGCACCCACGCGCCGACCTCCTGCGCGAACGCCGCGTGACGGTCGTAGTGGTCGAGGATGATGTAGCCGCGCAGGCTCAGCCGCCGGCCGACGACCTCGAACATGTTGCGCGGGCCGGGAACGGCCTCGGTGGCGTTGTAGGTCGAGATCGAGCCGCACATCGCGACGCGGCCGTACGTGTTGAGTGACCCGATCGCGGCTTCGAGGTGGTCGCCGCCGACGTTGTCGAAGTAGACGTCGATGCCGTCCGGTGCGGCCGCGCGCAGCTGCTTGTGCACCGGGCCGTCGTGATAGTCGAACGCGACGTCGAAGCCGAGCTCGTCGCGCACGTACGCCACCTTCTCGGGCGAGCCGGCGCTGCCGATCACGGTGTGGCCGCGCAGCTTCGCGATCTGCCCGGCGAGCGAGCCGACCGCGCCGGCCGCGCCGGACACGAACACGACATCGCCTTCGCGCAACTGCGCGATGTCGAGCAGGCCGACGTACGCGGTCAGCCCCGGCATACCGAGCACGCCCAGGTAGGCGGAGGCGGGGGCGAGCGAGGCGTCGACCTTGCGTGCCTGGCGCGCCTCGACCACGCTGAGCTCCCGCCAGCCGAGTTGGTGCAGAACGGTGTCGCCGGGCTCGAAGCCGTCGGCGCGCGAGTCCACCACCTCGCCGACGGCGCCGCCCTGCAGCGGCTCGCCGAGCTGGAACGGCGGCGTATAGGACTTGCGGTCGTTCATGCGCCCGCGCATGTACGGGTCGACCGACATGAACGTGTTGCGGACGACGATCTCGCCGTCGCCCGGCCCGGCGACCTCGACCTCAGCGAGCTCGAAGTCCGACGGCTTCGGCTCTCCCGAGGGCCTCGCCGCGAGCCTGATCTCCCGACTGGTGATGCTGCACCTCCACGCGGTTGTCGTGATAGATCGCCCCGCCGCCCATGTCCGAGTCGCGCTCCTCGACCGTGGCGTTGATGTTCGCCCCGCCACGGACGTGCTTGAGCCAGTGACCCTTGGTGGAGGCCACCACGCCCGGCCGGACGCGGTCCGCGACCTCCACCTTGGCGAGGAATTCGCCGCGCGCGTTGAACACGCGCGCCTGATCGCCGTCGGTGAGCCCGCGCATGACCGCATCGTCCGGATGCAGCGTGATCACCGGCTCGCCCGCTCGCTGCATGAGATCGGGCTTGTTGGCGAAGATCGTGTTCAGGAACCAGTGCGACGCGGGCGCGACCAGCGCCAGTGGATGCTCGGCGTCCCACTCGCTCAGCGCCGGCGGCGTATAGCCGGGCAGCGCGTCCAACCCGTCCGCGACGGCTCGCTCGGACCAGAACTCGAGCTTGCCCGACGGCGTCGGGAAGCCGTCGGTGAACGGCACGAATGGCTTCGCGTCGTCGAGCCGCATCCAGCCCTCGTCCGACAGCCGCTCGAAGCGGGCATCGCCGAGCAGCGTGCGACACAGCGTCTCGTCGTCGTCGTAGAGCGACGGCTCGTCGAGCCCCATCGCCCGGGCCAGCCGCCGGAACGTCTCGGTGGTCGAGAGGCACTCGCCCGGCGGCTCCACCGCGGGCCGGTTCAGCGACACGTACATGTGCCCGTAGCCGTCGTTGACGTCCAGATGCTCGATCTGCATCGTCGACGGCAGGACGATGTCGGCGTAGTCGACGGTGTCGGTCGGGAACTGCTCCATGACGACCGTGAACAGGTCCTCGCGCTCGAGGCCGCGGCGCACGCGCGCCTGGTCGGGGTTCGAGCCCATCGGGTTCGCGCCGTAGACGACGAGCGCCTTGACCGGTGGGTCGTCGAGGTCGAGCAGCCCTTCACCGAGCCGCGTCATGTTCAGCGCCCGCACCGGACGCTCGAGCAGGTCGTTGCGGAACAGCGCCTTGGTGTCGGCGACGAACCGGCCGCTGGTCGAGTACGACGCGCCGCCGCCCGGGTAGCGCCAGTCGCCCGTGACGCCGGGCAGCGCGTACAGCAGCCGGATCGCGTTGCCGCCGCCGGCGTGGCGTTGCATGCCCATCGTGCAGCGGATCCCGGTCGGGCGCGTCGTTGCGATGCGCCGGCCGAGCTCGACGATCCTGGCCTCGGAGAGGCCGGTCAGCGCCGCCACGCGATCGGGCGGGAACTCGAGGATGCGCTCGCGGAAGGCCTCCCAGCCGACGGTGTGCGCGGCCAGGTAGGAGTCGTCCTGCGCGTCCATGTCGACGATCACCCACAGCAGCCCGAGCGCGAGCGCGGCGTCGGAGCCGGGGAGCGGTGCCAGGTGCTCGTCGGCGCGCTCGGCCGTGCGCGTGCGCAGCGGGTCGATGGCCACCAGGTGCGCGCCGCGCTTGCGTGCCGCCAGCACGAACTTCCACAGGTGGTGGCCGCTGGTCAGCGTGTTCGTGCCCCACAGCAGGATCAGGTTGGACTCGGCGAACGTCTCCGGGTCCATCCCGGCGGCGGTCCCGGTCGTGTACCGGGCGCCCCGCGTCCCCGCCACCGAGCAGGCCGTCATCCGATGATGCGAGGCGCCGAGGACGTTCCAGAGCCGCTGCCCGGCGCGGCCCTCCAGTCCTTGGATATAGCCCAGCGTGCCCGTGCCCTGGAACGGCCAGATCGCCTCGCCGCCCCATTGCGCGCGGACTTCGTGGAGCCGTTCGGCGATCTCGGCCAGCGCGTCGTCCCACGAGATCCGCTCGAAGCGACCCTCGCCCTTGGCGCCGACGCGCTTGAGCGGATGCAGGAGCCGGTCCGGCGCGCGCGCGTGATCGAGGTAGCCGTTGACCTTGGCGCACAGCGCGCCGGCGGTGAAGGGATGGTCGCGGTTACCACGCAGGCGGACGGCCTTACCGTCCTCGACCGTGACCACCCAGTTGCACCCGTCGGGGCAATCGAGCGGGCAAGCACCCAGCACCTCGGTCATGCCTCCAGCCTACCCTTGCCCACGTGAGTGATCCGATCCTCCTGCCACCCGGCGCGCGTGCCGTGCTCATCGGTCCCGATTTCGTCGCCCGCGGCTTGGCCGCCGCCGACAGGGACCCCGAGCGGCGCTGGATCCTCCGTCGGCCGCGCGGGGTGCGGCGCTCCTTCGTGAACGAGGTGATCGACAAGGCGGGCGACCAGGAGCGCTGGATGCTCCTGCAGGACGACGACACGCGGCACTCCTACGTCGAGGAGGTGGGTGGGGACCGCCAGGCGACCTGGCTGTTGCGCCAGCCGCGCAAGGTCCGCGAGTCCTACGTTGCGGACGTGATCGACGGCTGAGAGGATCGCTCGCATGGCGAGCTTCGAGTCGGTCCGCGTTGCCGCGATCCAGGCGACGCCGGTGATCCTCGACGCGGCGGCGACGATCGAGAAGGCCGAGCGTCTGCTGCACGAGGCGGCCGATGCTGGCGCCCGGCTGGCGGTGCTGCCCGAGTGCTTCGTCTCGATCTACCCGTCCAACGCGTGGGCCCGCGGCGCGAGTGCATTCTCCGGCTGGGACGACCTGTGGATGCGGATGTGGGAGGAGTCGGTCGACGTCCCGGGACCGGAACTCGACCGGCTGGTCGCCGTCTGCCGGGACCGCGACCTGTACTGCGCGATCGGCGTCAACGAGCGCGAGTCCGAGCGCCCCGGCACGCTCTACAACACGCTCGCCTACCTCGGGCCCGAGGGTCTGATCTCACGTCACCGCAAGCTGATGCCGACCCAGCAAGAGCGGCTCTTCCACGGGATCGGGGCCGGCGACGACCTCGGCGTGATCCCGCTCCCGTTCGCGCGCGTCGGCGGCCTGATCTGCTGGGAGAACCGGATGCCGCTCGCGCGTTACGCCGTCTATCGCGGCGGGCCGCAGATCTGGGTCGCGCCGACCGCCGACGACAGCGACGGCTGGCTGGCGTCAGTGCGCCACATCGCGATCGAGTCGGGCGCGTTCGTGGTGTCCGTGCCGCAATATATTCCGCGCTCGGCGTTCCCGTCCGACTTCCCGGTGCCGGTCCCGGAGCAGGAGGAGCCGTTCGGCAACGGCGGCGCGATGATCGTCGACCCGCGCAATGGGGAGGCGATCGCCGGCCCGACCTACGGCGAGGAGGCGATGCTCGTCGCCGACTGCGATCTCGCCCGCAGCCTGTACGCGAAGCGCGTGTTCGACTCCGTCGGCCACTACAGCCGCTCCGACGTGCTCTCCGAGCCGGAGTCCGTACCGGATAGGGGTGACGGATAGGGGAGACCCCCGATGCTCGCCGGGGCGCGGCCCGGGAGGCTGCGTCCCATGCACACGACGACCCTCTCCGGCGCTCTGCGCTCCGAAGGCTTCACCGGCCGCGTTGTGGAGCCCGGCGACCCCGGCTTTGATAGCGCGCGCGCCGGCTGGAACGGCGCCATCGATCGGTTCCCGTCCGCGGTCGCGTACGCCGGCGACGCGGACGATGTGGCGGCCGCGATCCGGCTCGGCGTGCCGTTCACGATCCGCGGCGGCGGCCACTCCGTGTCGGGGCGCTCGGTGCGCGACGGCGCGCTGTGCCTCGACCTGCGCGAGCTGAACACGGTGTCGGTCGACCCGGTGCGCGGCGTCGTGCGGGTCGGCGGCGGGGCGCTGCTGAGCGAACTCGACGCCGCGACCCAGGAGCACGGCCTGGCTGTGCCCGGCGGCCAGATCTCGCACACCGGCGTGGGCGGGCTGACGCTTGGCGGCGGGGTCGGCTGGCTGATGCGCCACCACGGCCTGACGATCGACTCGCTGATCGGCGCCGAGGTCGTGCTCGCCGACGGCGAGATCGTCCACACCGACGATCACCCGGATCTGTTCTGGGCGCTGCGCGGCGGCGGCGGCGATTTCGGCGTTGTCACACGGTTCGAGTTCCGGGCCCATCGCGTCGGACCGCTCGTGCTCGGCGGCATGTTCGTGTTCCCGTGGGATCGGGCGCGCGAGATGTTCCAGGCCACGCGCGCGCTGATGGAGGGCGCGCCGGACGCGCTGTCGGCGTGCGCGGTACTGATCACGGCGCCGCCGCACGCGCCGTTTCCCGTCGAGGTGCAAGGCGGACCCGCCGCGGTCATCGCGCTCGCGTGGTCAGGCGACCTCGACGAGGGCGAGCGCGTGATCGCGCCGCTGCGGAAGGCCGGACCGCTCGTCGACCTCATCGCGCCGATGCCCTACGTCGCGCTGCAGTCGATGCTCGACCAGACGGCGCCCCACGGCCACAACTACTACGACAAGCAGCACTACCTGCCCGAAGTCAGCGACGGGTTCATCGACGCGCTGCTGGCCGAGTTCGTCAAGGCGCCGACGCCGCAGTCGCACGTCATGACCGCGTGGCTCGGCGGCGCGATCGACCGCGGCGCCGACACCGCCTTCAGCCATCGCGGAGCGCGCGCCATGTCGTGGCTGATCGGGTGCTCGGGCGACGACCCGATCGAGCCCACGACCGAGTGGGTGCGGCGGACGTTCGAGGCGACCGAGCCGTTCGCGACCGGCGGCGTGTACGTGAACGCGCTCGACCTCGGCCGCTCAGTCCGCGAGGCCTACGCCGACGACGTGTGGGAGCGCCTGGTCGAGATCAAGCGCCGCTACGACCCGCACGGCGTCTTCAATGCGCACGGGATCCGTGCCTGAGCGCGTACGCGGCCGCGTCGGTGCGGTTGCGGACGCCGAGCTTGGCCAGCACCCGGCTCACGTGATGCTCGGCAGTCTTCGGCGCGATCACGAGGCGTTCCGCGATCTCGGCGTTGGAGAGCCCGGCGGCGATCAGCCCCAGGACCTCCGCCTCGCGCGCGGTGAGCCCGTCGCGCTCGCCGCGCGGAGCCGTGCGACCGGCGACGCCGAGCCCCCGCAGAAGCGCCGCGGCGCGATCCGCATCGGGTAGCGCGCCGAGTCGCTCGAAGACGTCGCGGGCGGCGCGGGCGGTGGCGAGCGCGAGCGGCGAGTTCGTGGCGGCCTGCGCGGTCGCGAGGTCCAGCCGCGCCCGCGCAGCCTCGTACGGCAGGTCGAGCGCGTCGAACCGCCGCATCGCCTCCTCGTGCTCACCCACGAGCCGGAGGCCGTGCGCGACGAGATCCTCACGCGTGGAGGCCTGAAGGCGTTCGGCGATCTCCTGTACGTCGTCGCCACTCGCAACCGCCACTTCGGCCCGCACGACGTCATCCTCGACGCCGAGCGCTGCCGCGACCTCGATCTGACCGCGAGCCAGGTGCAGCCTGACGAGCGCCGGGCGGGCGACCGGATCGTGATCGAGGCCTTCGAGCAGGCGCGCCGCTTCCTCGACGCGGCCCTGCTTGAGCCGCAGGTCCGCGAGCACTGCGAGCGGCAGCGTGTGGCCGGCGCCCTTCGCACGGTTCGGGCGCCGCGCGAGCGCCTCGGTCAACACATCGTCGGCTCGTTCCCAGTCGCCTGACCGGACGAGCACCGCGCCGAAGATCGCTCGGCACCACGACTGGACGGGGATGAATCGGCGCCGCTCGGTGAACTCGACGACAGCCTCGCACCACTGCGTCGCGCGGTCGATGTCGGCGAGCCCGTCACACACCACGAGCGTCGTGCAGCAGGCGTCACCACAGGCGAGCGGATCGCTGGCCTCGCCGCCGAGTGCGACCGTCATCGCTTCGTCCAGCAGCGCGGTGCCCTCGTCCACGCGCCCTTGGCCCACCAGCGCCCGGCCGAGCTGCGCCAGCGCCATGCACTCGATGTCCGGATGCGCGATCGCGAGCGCCTCGCGAGCGCGAGCCTCGGCCTGTACGAAGTCCGGTGCGCGCTTGGCCTCCTCGATCGCGAGCCACCCCAACTCGGCGCCCGGGGGTACATCCGCGAGCAGCCGCCGCGCCCGCGCCAGCCAGCCCGAGGACTCGGCGTCGCGCCCGTCGATGCGGTACTCGCCGGCGAGATACACCGCCACACGCCCCGCATCCTGCGCGCGTCCCGCGCGCGCATACGCGGCGTACGCCTCGCGCCGGTGTTCGATCGCCGCGTCGCGCTCGCCGAGCCACCAGAGGGACTGGCCGAGACCGTCCAGCGCATCCGCATCGCGCGGTGCCGCGGCGAACGCGTCGCGCGCGCCCGCCCAGTCCGCCTCGGCGAAGCACTGCCAGCCGGCCGCGCGATGGTCCATGGGGCGTAGTGTCGCGAACGCCTGGGGTCGCGTCAGCCGTGCCGTTTTGCGCGCTTCACGTATTCGCAGTTCTGAACCGCGTCGGTGCGATCCGCGGTGACCTTGTCGACGCCGCCGCCGCAGTCGATCGTGTCGCGAGCGCCGTCGCGGGCCGAGATGGTGTCGTCGCCACCGCCGGCCGTCACTTTGTCCTTGCCGGTGCCACGCGCGTCGATGACGGACGTCGACGGCAGCGGCGTAGCCACCTGCGCGAGCTCGCTCGCCCATGAGGAGGTAGTGGATCGAGTCCACGCGGGCGTTCAGGCTGTTGACGGCCTGGCCGACGAGCACGTCCAGGCGCCCGTCACGGTTGAGATCGCCCACGGCTGCCGACTCGAAGGCCGCCTTCCCAGTCGATGAAGTCGATCGTTGCCGCGCCGAGGTACGGCGGGAGGTACAGCTGGAACGCCATCGCGCTGTCGAGCACGCTCGCGCCGTCGCCCGTCAGCCGCACCACGTACGGCGTGCACGTGACAGATCGATGGCGCGAGCCTGCTCGAATGCCCGTTACACGGGGGCGGCTTCGATGAGGTGCGGCCCGGCCGCCAGCGCCGTCGTGCTCGTCAGGCGGAGGCTGGCCTGATCGAGAAGCTGCGTGAACTCTGCCTCGGTGCGCTCGCGACCACCGGCATACGCCAGCATGATCAGGTCGAGGAGGGCGGCGGAGAGCATCGGGGCGCTTGGGGACATGCGCTCCGGAAGGATCAGCTCGACGATCACCAGCCGCCCCGATTCGTCCATTGCCGCACGGCAGCTTCGCAAGATGGCGACACACCGGTCGTCGTCCCAGTCGTGGAGGATGCTCTTGAGGACGTAGACGTCGCCTCCGGTCGGGACCGACGCGAAGAAATCGCCCTCGACGAGCTCGCAACGATCGGCCACGCCCTGCTCGGAGAGGTAGTCCTTCGCGAGCTCGAGCATTCCGGGCCGTTCCAGCAGAACGCCGGCGATCTCCGGGTGCTGACGCAGGACCTCCGCCACCAGGGTTCCCGTCCCACCTCCGACATCGATCAGGGTTTCCGTGTCGCGCAGGAGGTCGGAAGCGGCGAACTCGCGAGCCACCGGCAGCGTTCGTGCGAGCATGCGGGCCGCCGCGCTCGCCTCCGTCTCCGGGTTCGCCGCGTAGTACTCGAACAGGGGCGCGCCGTAGACGCTGTCGAATGCCGTCTCGCCGGTGCGAACGGTGTGCAGCAGCTCGCCGAACGAGCGATACATCTCCTCGCCGAAGTTGATCACGACGTCGCGTACGCGGCCGGGTGCGGAGGCGCGCAGCACGGCCGCCGCGTCGTTGGACGCGAAGCGACCGTCCTCGAGCTCGCAGAAGACGCCGGCCGCGACGAGCGCGCGCAGCACGCGTCGCAGCTGCGGCTCGCGCGCGCCCACGGCCTCGGCGATCGCCGCGGCGGCGAGCGGCTCAGGGTCGAGCACGTCCGCCACACCCAGCTTCGCCGCGACGTACAGCGCCTGCGAGAGCTGATAGCCCCGGGCGATCTGCATCACTGTCTGCCCGGCCGGCTCCACGGCGACCATGCTACGGAGCAATCGGGCGCGTAGGCTGCACCGTCATGCGGATCGTCGTGCTGAGGGCCGGCCACGTCGGGCGGCGGTCGCCGACCGCTACGAGGACACCGCGGCGCGTAGGCGGGCGAGCTCGGTGTCGCGGGCTGCGAGTTCCTCGTGGAACTCGAGCGTGTGCCCGGTGAGCCTGCCCAGGTAGTAGCCCGCCGCGTCCTTGACGCGGTAGTGGAAGCTGTTGCCCAGCGTCGCGTCGCGGCTGCCGGCGTAGGTGAGGGGGGCGTCGTCGTCGAGCAGCGGAAGCAGCTCCCGGATCGCGGCGTCCCCGGCGGCGAGCAGATGTTCACCGAGCGGGCCGTCGTCCTCGGGGCCGTAGAACAGGAAGCCCCAGAGGTTCGCGGGTACGTCCGCGCTCGGGATCCTCAGCGCCCGCGCGTAGACCTCACCCAGCGCGACCCGCTGGTCGGAGCGAGGGAAGTCGGCCGCGTGGCGGAACAGCACTTCGGCGGCCAGCAGGCGCGCGAGCGCGTCGTGATCACGACCGGCGACGATCTCCTCCAGCGCCGCGCGGTTGGCACCGTCCGCCCACACGGCTTTCGTGGCGCTGGGGTCGCCGCTCAAGAACAGGCGCGAAAAGCCCGCTGCGGTGAGTTGGCCGGCCAGTTCCATCTACGCCCGCTCGTCGACCAGATTGCCCCACTCGGAGGCGTCGACTTCCCCGGACATCCCGTTGTGGGGCCCGTCGACGACGCGCACCGTCGCAGACAGCGCCGGCATCGCCATCGTGGTCTCGACGAGGACGCGTGTCCCGACCGGCAGGGCGAGAGAAAGCATCGGGATCGGCAGGTTCAGCGTCACGGGCCCGTTGGTCTTCTTGACCTCCGGCACCGGGAGCTTGACGTTCGCGGCGCCGCCCGAGGCCGAGCCGGTGTTCCAGATCGAAGCCGACTTGAGGAACGTCGAGGACGGGATGCCCTCGCTCACCTTCTCGAGCGGCAGCTTCGAATACGTGCCCGCCGCGTCCGTGCGCCAGCCCCACCGAACCGAGCCGTAGTAGGTCCCGGCCTGCGCGCCCTTGGTCGCGAGGGCGGTCGTCTCGAAGATCTGCCGCGAGTCCTTCTGGCTGTGCGGCCACTTCGGCTCGTCTTTGAGGTTGGCGTCTTTCTCCTTGAGCGCCCCGGTCCTGTCCTTGAAATGGAAGCCGTGCTGGCCGAAGGACGTCGTGGCGCGATCCGTCAACGAGGCGCTCGTCGGGTTCTCGACGGCGTAGAGCGGGTTCGGGTTCGACGAGGACTGATCGATGTGGGCGCTCTCGTCGGTCTCGCCCGGACCGGTGTTCAGCGGCTTGGCGTCAGCCGCGGGGATCGCCCGCGAGGCGGCGGCGGGCAGGATCTGCGGCGTCCCGCCGGCGATCGTCTGGGCGGTCTGAGTGAGCCCGATCAGCTCGGCGTTCACGGTGTCGTTGGGGTGGAACTTGAGCGTGATGTCCACGCCCCGCCAGCCGTCGGCGGCCGGAGCCGCGCTGCCTGAGTTGTCGATGTCCTTCGTCGGGTCATAGCGGTCGGTGTCCCACTCACCGCCCGACGTCTTGACCGACCGCTGGAGCGCACGAGTGACCGCCGCGTTACCGGCCGAGCGCTGCAACGCGAGAATCGCGCCGGCGTTCAGCTCGCGGGAGACGACGGGCTCCGCGGCCGGCCTGGTCTGCGCCGAGTCTTCCACGCGGTGCTGGGCCTGCCGCTCCACGTGTTGAACCTAGTCGAGGACGGTGGCATCCGGCAAGCGCGTAGGCTGCGCACCCATGCGGATCGTCGTGCTGGGGGCCGGCCACGTCGGGCGGGCGATCGTCGAGGCGCTCTACGAGGAGCACGAGTTGACGGTCATCGACACCGATCCCGAGCGGCTGGCGGCGATCGCCGACCGCTACGACGTCCGTGTCGTCGAAGGCAACGGCACGACGAAGCGCGTGATCCGCGAGGCCGGAATCCAGGAGTGCTCGCTGTTCATCGCCTCGACGTCGCGCGAAGAGGCAAACCTCGTCAGCGCGATGATGGTCAAGAAGCTCTCGCGGGCGATGGTCGTCGTGCGGACGACCAGCGTCGAGTACCTCGACGCATGGCGCGAGCGCGAGATCGACGTCGACTTCATGGTGTCATCGGAGCTCGAGACCGCGAACGCGATCTCGGGGCTGATCGGCATCCCGGCCGCGCGCCAGACCGACACGTTCGCCGACGGCCAAGTGCAGGTCGTGGAGTTCGACGTGCCCAACGGCGCGAGCAACGACGAGGTGATCGGACGGCCGCTGCGCGAAGCGGCGATCCCCGATGACTCGAAGGTCGTCAGCATCATCCGCGGCGACGAGCTGACGTTCCCGCGCGGCGACGAGAAGATCCTGGCCGGCGACCGCATCATCATCATCGGGACGCCGGGCGCGGCGCGCGAGTGGAGCCGGCTGATCTCGCACGAAGAGTCGCGCGTCGATGACATCGTGATCTTCGGCGCCGGCCAGATGGGCACGACGATCGCGCGCGTGATGCTCGACCGCGGCATCCGCGTACGGTTTGTCGAGGGGCGCCTCGAGCGCGCGCGCGAGGTCGCCGAGGAGATGCCGCAGGCGCGCGTCTTCCAGGCCAGCGCGTTCGACCCGGAGTTCTTCGAGCGCGAGCGGATCGGCCGCGCGACCGCGGCGGTGTTCGCGCTCAACGACGACCCGGGCAACCTGTTCAGTGCCGTGCTGGCCAAAGCTCACGGGGTGAAGCTGACGATCGCGTTGGCGCACGATCAGTCCTCGCTGGAGGTCTATGAGCGCGGCGGCGTGGACGTCGCCATCAACCCGCGCCAGGTGATCGCCGAGGAGCTGGTGCGGTTCGGCCACGACCCGCGGATCCGCCAGATCGCCATGCTCGACGACGACCGTTTCGAGATCCTCGACCTGACGGTGCGGCCCGAGTCCGAGCTGGCCGGCAAGCCGTTCGAACAGCTCCCCGAGACCGGCTCGGTGATCGGCGCGATCGTGCGCGACGGCCGCGCGTTCGTCCCGCACGGCTCTGACGAGCTCCGCGCCGGTGACCGTGTGATCGTGTTCGTCGAGTCGCGCCGCGCCTCGATCGTCGAACGCGTGCTGTGAGGTGGCGCACCGGCATCGACGTCGGCTCGGCGCTGGACCTCGTCGGGGGCGTGCTGAAATGGCTGGCGCCCGCCTACCTGCTGCCGACGGCGGTCGCGATCGGCTACGGCGAGCCGTTCTGGGCGTTCCTGGTGGCGGGCGCGATCACCGGCGTCACGGGCCTGCTGCTGGACCAGATCACCGGCGACAAACAGGGCGCCGCGGTGACGCCGCGCGAGAGCTTTCTCGTCGTCGCGCTGATCTGGCTGTTCGTGCCGATCTTCGGCGCGCTTCCGTTCATCCTCGACGGCGGGCCGCAGCTCGACCGACCGCTGGACGCGTACTTCGAGAGCGTCTCCGGCTTCACCGCCACGGGTGCGACGATCGTGGCCCGGATCGAGGAGCTGTCGCGCTCGATGCTGTTCTGGCGCCAGCTCAGCCACTGGCTCGGCGGCATGGGGATCATCGTGCTCGCCGTCGCGATCCTCCCGCGTCTGCGGATCGGTGGTCGCCAGCTTCTGCAGTCGGAGCTGGCCGGCCCAACCGAGATCGAAGGGCTCGGCGACACGATCCGCGAGACGGCGCGGCGGCTGTGGGTGCTGTACGTGATCCTGACCGTCGGCGCGATCCTGATCCTCAGCTTCGTCAGCTGGACGAACCTCGATCCGAACCTGACGATCTTCGACGCGGTCGGCCAGTCGCTGTCCGTCGTCGCGCTGGGCGGCTTCTCGACCCGCACGATCTCGATCGCCGCGTTCGCGCCGATCACGCAGTACCTGATCCTGATCTTCATGGTCATCGCCGGGATCAACTTCCTGCGGCTGTACCGGTTCTTCGTGCAGCGGCGCTTCGACGTGCTCACGCGCGACGAGGAGCTGCGGCTGTACATGGTGCTGATCCTGATCGGCTCGACGCTGGTAGGGATCGAGGTGATCGGCGGCGGCTACGAGACCGGCGAGGCCGGTGTCCGGCATTCGCTGTTCCAGGCCACGGCGATCCTGACCACGACCGGGTTCGCGACCGCCGACTACTCGTTGTGGGGCCCGCTCGCGACTGTCACGTTGCTGCTGCTGATGTTCTCGGGCGCATCGGCCGGATCGACCGGCGGCGGGATCAAGATCGTTCGGCACCTGCTGCTGTTCAAGCTCGTCCGGCGCGAGCTCGAGCAGACCGTGCACCGCGAGGCGGTGATGCCGATCCGCACCAACCGGCGCGTCATCGACGAGAAAGCATTGCGCTCGACGGTCGTGTTCGTATTGCTCTACCTGCTCGTGTTCGCCGTCGGCGCGCTGTTTCTGGTCGCCGACTCGCGCCGAGCCGGGGAGGGCCTGGGCGCGTTCGATGCGTTCGGCGCCGCCGCCGCGTGCCTGGGCAACGTCGGCCCGGCGTTCGGCTTTGCCGGGCCCTACGGCTCGTTCGCGCCCTTCAGCGATCTGGCCACTTGGGTCTGCACCGTCTTGATGTGGCTCGGCCGCGTCGAGATCATCCCTGTGGCGGTCATATTGACTCGCGCATACTGGCGCTCTTGAGGAGGGTGTAGGTGACCTTTGAAACGTCCGGCCTGATTGCCTATGTGAACGGCGAATACGTGCCGCTCGCGGAGGCTTCCGTGTCGATCTTCGACCACGGGTTCTTATACGGCGACGGCGTCTTCGAGGGCATGCGGGTGTTCGACGGCGGACTCTTCCGAGCCTCCGATCACATGGCGCGGATCACCCGCTCGGCGCGCTCGCTCGGGCTGGCGCTGCCGGTCGACACCGACACGATCGTGGAGATCATCGGCGAGGTCGTGCGCCGCAGCGACTTGCGTGACGCGCACGTGCGCCCGATCGTCACGCGCGGGTTCGGCGGCCCGGGCATCGACCCGCGGCTTTGCCCGGTGCCGAGCATGATCGTGACCGCGTATCCGTTCCCGCCCTTCCTGGGCTCGGACCCGATCAAGCTGTTCACCAGCGCGATCGTGCGCAAGGCGCCGCGGTCGTTGGGCGCTCACGTGAAGTCGCTCAACTACCTGGATGCGATCGTGGCCAAGCAGCAGGCCGGCGAGCTGGGCGTGCACGACGCGGTGATGCTGGACTCGCTCGGCGCCGTCGCCGAGTGCACCGGCGCGAACCTGTTCATCATTGTCGACGACACGCTGGTCACGCCGACAACCCGCGCGGCGCTGCCGGGGATCACCCGCCGGACCGTGCTGGAGATCGCCGCCGAGCAGGAGATCGAGGCGGTCGAGCGCGACATCTGGCCGATGGAGCTGCACAGCGCCGACGGCGCGTTCGTGTGTGGCTCGGGCGCGGGGATCGTCCCGATCGGTTCGTTCGACGGCCGCCCCGTCACGCAACCCGACCATCCCCTGATCGGTCGGATCCAGGAGGGTTACCGGGAACGGACCCGCTCGACGAATTACCGAACCGAGCTCTACGTCGGGACCGCTTAACCGCTCTACATTGAGCCGCAATGAGACTCCTTGTAACGGCACTGACGCTGTTCGCGTTGGTCGCGCCGCAGGCTGCCCAGGCCAATGGCATCGACTTCGCGCGACCGCTCGCGCAGCGGGCTTCGCTGATCCACGGCATCGCGGGTGACGAGCGCCTGGTCTTCGTCACGGAACCCGGCATCGGCGTCGGCACGACCCCGCGCGTCGTCGCGCTCGACCGCTTCACGGGCCGCGAGGTCGCGGCGCTCCCTGCGCCGGCCGGCGGGTTCAAGCTCCCGTTCACCCTTAGGGTTCCGGAAACCGGGCACCTCGTGGTGCTCGACAGCGGCGGCTTCCCGCCCCCGGCGCAGGCGAAGGTCTACGACTATCGCTATCGCAGCGATCACCGCGGGTTCAAGGCCGAGCTGGTGCGGACGGTCAGCGACCTGCCGGTGGGGTTTGCCGAGGACGTCGAGGTGCTGCCGAACGGCGAGTACGTCGTCTCGGAGTCGGTCTTCGGCGCGCTGTGGCTGATCGGCCGTGACGGCGCCGTTCGCCCCGGGCTCGTCCCGGCCAGTCCCGCCGAGCCGCTCCCGGCGCTGAGCGGATGCCCGTTCCTGCCGATCGACCCTGGCTTCCGGATCGACGGTCTGCCGTTCGCGCCGCTGGGCGGCTTCGCGCCCGGCGTCGGCTCGCTCGCCGTCCGCGGCAACGATCTGTATCTGAGCTCCACGTGCCAGGGCGGCGTGCAGAAGCTCAAGATCAAGACCCTGCTCGACAGCTCGCGCCCGGCGGCCGCACGGGCCCGCGAGATCCAGGTTGTGGCGAAACGCCAATTCAACCCGGAGAGCCTGAAGGGCATCACGTTCAACGAGTTCGATCCGGGCGATCCGTGGATCTATGCCGGCGACCCGTTCCGGCTGCAGCTGATCCGGATCCATTCGCGGACCGGCAAGCGCGAGGTGCTCTCACGCAACGGTCGCCTGTTCAACTTCACGGTCTCGACCGACTTCCTGCCGCCGGTGTTCAAGGGCTTTCCGAGCCCGCTCGTGACGGCGTCAGACCAGGAGTACCGCTGGTCGGTGCTCAACTCGGCGCTCACGCAGGACGAGTTCGAACCGCCATTCATCGTCGCCGAGTATTGGCGCCTGGGCTGAACTTCGCCCCCGCACACCGCGGCGGCTCCGGGCCGCCGCTGGTGTGCCTGCACGGCTTCACCGGCTCCTGGCACATCTGGGAGCTGGTGCTGCCGCGGCTCGAGCGCGCGCACACCGTCTTCGCGCCCACGCTGATCGGGCACGCCGGCGGCCCGCCGCTGGATGTGCCGGTGAGCCACACCGTGGTGGTCGACGCGGTTGAGCGGGCGCTGGACGCCGAGGGGTTGGAGACCGCGCACATCGTCGGCAACTCGCTCGGCGGGCACGTCGCGCTGCAACTCGCGGCCCGCGGGCGGGCCCGGTCGGTCGTCGCGCTCGCGCCCGCCGGCGGGTGGGCGGTGGACGACCGCTCGCGCGCGGACACCTTCCATTTCTTCGCGCAGATGCAGGACGTGCTGCGCGAGTCGGGCCAGCACGCCGCGTTCATCGCCTCTTCGCCCGAGGGGCGGCGCGCCGCGCTCGAGGCGATCGCCGAACGCCACGATCACATCCCGCCGGAGATGGTCGTCAGGCTGATCCAGGCCGGAGCCGGATGCACGGGTGCGTTGCCGATGCTCGAGTACGCCGCGCGCGAGCAATGGACGCTCGACGCGGAGCGGATCGCCTGCCCGGTTCGGATGGTGTGGGGGACGGCCGACAAGCTGCTGCCGTGGCCGACCGCCGCGGTGCGCTACCGGGACGAGTGGCTGCCGCAGGCCGAGTGGATCGAGCTCGACGACGTCGGGCACTGCCCGCAGGTCGACGTGCCGCTCGAGACGGCCGAGCTGATCCTCGGCTTCATGGCGCGCTGAGCGAAGTATCACGAGGCCGATCGTTGGCCTTCTTCTTCGTATCAGCCACCCGAACCCACCACCGCGCGTCGTCGTCGCCGATGACGACGCACTCGCCCGCCGCGTCATCGTCGGCACGCTGCGTGACGCCGGCATCGAGGTCGTTGCCGAGGCGATCAACGGCCTGGAGGCGTTGGAGGCGGCGGAGCTCCATCAGCCCGACCTCGTCGTGCTCGATCTCCTGATGCCCGAGCTCGACGGCGTCGAGGCGGCCCGCCGGATCGCCGAGCGCGCGCCGAAGACGGTGATCGTCATGCTCACCGGACGACGCGACGAGGAGGCCGCGCTGCGCGGCTTGCGGGCAGGCGCGGTCGGCTGTCTGAGCAAGGACGCCGAGCTCGAGGCGCTGCCGCGCGCGCTGTTCGCCGCCCTCAAAGGTGAGGCCGTGATCTCGCGCAGGCTCGCGATGCGGCTCGTCGAGCATCTGCGGCTGGCCGGGACCAGCGGCATCCGACCGGTGCGCAGCCCGCTGACCAGCCGCGAGTGGGAGGTCCTCGACCTGCTCTGCGAAGGGCGGAGCAATGACGAGATCGCGGACGAATTCGTTCTCTCGGCGGAGACCGTCAAGTCGCACGTCAAGAGCGTCATGCGCAAGCTCGGCGTCCACTCGCGCCACGCAGCGGCCGCGAGAGCGACGGCGCTGCGCGCCTGACCCTAGCCGCGGTAGAGCTGCGCCACCATCGCCGCGTGCACGGCCTCGGCGTCGAACTCGTCGTCGACGAGGCCCTCGAGCAGCAGCCCGGTCGTGAGTGCGAGCAGGCCGGCGGCGAGCGCCGCGTCACCGGTCATCGCGTGCAGCAGCGCGCGCTGGCGGCGCCGGATGGCGGCGAACCGCTCGCGCATCTCCGGCCTCGACGCCGCGAAGGCCCAGAACTCGACGAGCATCGCGAGCGAGTCGTGATCGGCGGCCATGATCACCGGGTCGTCGGCGGCCATCGCCTCCAGCTGGCGTTCGGCACGCTCCTCGAACAGTGTCATCACGAGGTCGTCGCGGCTCGTGAAGTTCGAGTACACGGCACCGCGCGAGAAGCCCGCGGACTCCGCGACCTCCTCGACCGTCAGCGCGGCCAACCCGCGTTCGGCATGCAGCTGCTCGGCGGCGGCCAGCAACCGGGCCCGCGTCTGCTCCTGCTGCTCCACACGGCTGAGCCGCTTTCGAGGTGGCACGGCGCGAAGCCTAATGGGAAGATGCGACATCGACGCTGACGCCTTCAATGCGTTCGAGGCGGCCGGGTGGGAACGGCAGGTGGCGGGCTACGAGGACTTCTTCGTACCGATCACGGCCCGGCTGGCCGAGCCGCTGCTCGAAGCGGCGGGTGTGGGGCCTTCAACGACGGTGCTCGACGTCGCGACCGGTCCTGGGCACATCGCGGCGGCCGCCGCCCGGCGCGGCGCGAGCGCGATCGGCGTCGACGTCGCCGAGGGGATGCTGGCGCGGGCGCGTCAGGCGCACCCCGAGGTCATGTTCCTCCACGGTGACGCGGAGGCGCTGCCGTTCGATGACTCCTCCTTCGACGCCGTCGTCGTCGGGTTCCTGCTGCTGCACCTCGGCCGCCCCGAGCGAGCGGTGGCCGAGTTCGAGCGCGTGCTGCGGCCGGGAGGCCGCGTCGCCCTGACGATGTGGGACTTCCCCGACCGCTCGCGGTTCCTCGGCGTCCTGCTGGACGCGATCGCCGAGGCCGGCGCCGAGCCGCCGCCTGACCTGCCGCCCGGGCCGCCGATCTTCCGGTTCGCCGACGAGGACCAGCTCGCCGGGCTGCTGGCGCCCTTCGACGAGGTCGCGATCGAGACCGTCGTGTTCCCGCTCCGGTTCGGCTCCGCCGACACGCTCTGGCGAGGGTTGCTCGGCGGAACCGTCCGGCTCTCGGTACTGGTCCTGCGCCAACCGCCCGAAGTCCAGCAGCGCATCCGCGCCGCCTTCGATCGGATCGTCGGCGGCGCGGAGGAGCTTCCCGTCTCGGTGAAGCTGGCTACGGCAGTCGCCCGCGCCAGCGCAGCGACGTGAACGCCGCTCCGCCGAGCAGCAACAGGCCGGCGGCGGCGAACCCCGCGCTGACCTCGCGCTTCTCCTTCTTGGTGCCGATCCGCGAGCCGAGCGTCTCGTAGACCTCGTCGAGCGCGTCGGCGTCCTCGGCCGCGAACGCGCGGCCGCCGGAGATCCGGGCGACCTCGGCCAGCGCCTCGGGGTCGGGCGGGACCGACAGGATCTGGCCCTGAGCCTCGACGACGCCGTCGGCGGTGCCGAGCGCCACGGTGTAGATCGGGACGTTCGCGTCACGAGCTTCCTGCGCGACCTCGGTCGGGTCGCGGCCGGTCTTGGACGCGCCGTCGGAGAGCAGCACGATCGCCGCCGGCGGGCTGTTCTTCTGACGGGTGCCGAGCGCGGTCAGCGCGCTGTCGAGCGCGTCGCCGGTCGCGGTCCCGCCCTCGGCGCGCAGGGCCTCGATCGTGCTGGTGATCTGCACGCGGTCCTGGGTCGGGCGGAGCACCGTGTGCGGGCCGTCGGCGAACGCGACCAGGCCGGTCTGCAGCTTGTCCGGGACGCGGTCCAGGAAGCGGGTGGCGGCCGCCTTCGCGGCCGTCAGCCGGTCCGGCGCGACGTCGGTGGCGTTCATCGAGCCCGACGTGTCGGTGACGAGCATCACGGACGCCTTCTCGACCGGCACGGCGATGGTCGCCTCCGGCCGCGCGAGCGCGGTGATCAGGCCGGCCAGCGCCAGGCACAGCAGCGCCGGCGGGATCGCGCGCCGGACGCGGCCGGTGCGGCCGGCGACCGCGACCAGCGTGGCCGTCGCGGGGAATCGCACCACGTACTTGGCCGGGCGGCGCCGGGCGAGCACGAGCGCCAGCAGCGCGGCCGGGATGGCGGCGAGGGCGAGCAGGAACAGGGGCGCCTGGAAGCTCATCGCAAGCTCCGGCCGAGGCCGCGCAGCCAGTCGGCGTCCGTGGTCAGCTCGACGTGCCGCGCGCGGGCTCGGCGCAGGTGTGACTTGAGCTCGTCGCGGCGCCCGAGCTCGGCGACCTGGAACCGCCGCCGCAGCTCCGCGCTCGACGTGTCGGCCTCGAACCGCTGGCCGGTCTCGGGATCGACGAGCGTCAGATGCCCGGCGTCGGGCAGCTCGCCCTCACGGGGATCGACGACCTCGACCGCGAGCACGTCGTGACGCTGCGAGAGCGCACCGAGCGCGCGGGGCCAGTCGCTTCCCTCCCGGAAGTCGCTCACCACGACCACAAGGCTGGGGCCGCGGGTCAGCCGGCCGATGCGACGGATCGCTGCCGCGAGCGCATCGCTCGGCGCGTGGCCGTCAGGCGCGACGCCGCTCGCCAGCGCCTTGCGCAACGCCACGAGCGCCGGCCGACCGCCGCTGGGCGGCAGCTGCTGCGGCTCCGGCGCGCCGCACGTCAGCAGCGCGACGCGGCCGGCGCGGCGCACCGCGAGGCGGCCGATCACGAGCGCGACGCCTTCGGCGATATCGCTCTTGAGGCGATCGGCAGTACCGAACGCCATCGACGCCGAGACGTCGACCAGCAGCCAGGTGGTCAGCGTGCGCTCGGGGACGTGGTCGCGGACATGGGGGAGGCCGGTGCGCGCGGTGGCCGCCGCGTCGATCTGGCGGACGTCGTCGCCGAATTGGTACGGGCGGATCTGCGCCAGCTCGGTGCCGGCGCCCCGGCCCGCTGCCCTTCGCTCCCCCGGCAGCAGGCCGGACGCGCGGCGCGCCAGTACGAGGTCGAGTGCCTCGACCAGCGACGCCTGCATCGGGCCCGGGCCCTGGCGCCCGGGCGGTTCGGCGAGCAACGTCGTCATGCCGCGATCGGCTCCGTCCGCTCGCTTCGCACGCCACCCACCGTGTCGAGGATGCGTGCCAGCAGATCGTCGGCGGCGACGCCGTCGCCGAGCGCGTCGTAGGAGAGCACGAGCCGGTGCCGCAGCACGTCCGCGGCCAGATCGGCGACGTCCTCGGCGACCACGTGGTTGCGCCCGCGCAGCAGCGCCAGCGCCTGCGCCGCCTGGACCATGCCGATCGGCCCGCGCGGGCTGGAGCCGTACTCGATCAGACCGTCGAGCTCATGCAGTCCGTACTTGCCGGGATGCCGCGTGGCGTCGGTCAGCGCCACCGCGTAGCCGATCACGTCGCGATCGACGTACACGCGCCGCGAGAGCTCCTGGTAGCGCTCGAGCTCCTCGGTGCTCAGCTTCTCGCGCACCTGCGCCAGCGGGGAGATCGCGCGGCCGACGACGGCCGCCTCCTCGCCCACCGACGGGTAGTCGACGAGCAGCTTGAACAGGAACCGGTCGACCTGCGCCTCGGGCAGCGGGTAGGTGCCCTCGGACTCGATCGGGTTCTGCGTCGCCATCACCAGGAACGGCCGCGGCAGCGGGAACGTCTCGCCCGCGATCGTGACCTGGCGCTCCTGCATGACCTCGAGCAGCGCGGACTGCACCTTGGCGGGCGCGCGGTTGATCTCGTCGGCGAGCAGGAAGTTGCCGAACACCGGGCCGAGCTCGGTGTCGAAGCGCCCGGTGTCCGGACGGTAGATGCGCGTGCCGACGAGGTCGGACGGCACCAGGTCGGGCGTGAACTGCACGCGCTTGAACGAGCCGCCGAGCACGTCGGCGAGCGTCTTGACCGTGAGCGTCTTGGCCAGCCCGGGCACGCCTTCGAGCAGCACGTGGCCGCCGGCCAGGAGCGCGACGAGCAGGCGCTCGAGCATCGCGTCCTGGCCGACGATCACGCGCTTGAGCTCATAGAGCGCGCTCTCGAGTCCAGCGCGCGGATCGTCGAATTCTTCCATCAGATCTCCTCGCTCGACGGCGCGTTGGAACCCTCGCCGCTGCCGCGTCCGTCCTTCTCCGGGCAGTCCTCACGGTCGGGGCGCTCCTGCTGCTGGTCTTGGACCGGCTGCGCGGTGGTGGCCGGGGGCGTCTCGGCCGAGTCGGTGGCCGCGATGGCGGCGGGCACGCCGAAGGCCAGGGCACCGGCCGCGGCGGCGATCACGAGGAACTTCTTCATGCAGTCGAGCCTGGCGACGGATTCGTCATATCTGCATAAGCGCCGTTGAGCGTGGCTTGAACCTCGCGGCCTAGCGTGGCTGGCCATGAGAGTTCTGGTCGCCGAAGACGAGCCGCGAATCGCCGCCGCGGTCGCGCGCGGACTACGGCGCGAGGGAATGGCGGTCGACGTCGCCGGCGACGGCGCCTCCGCGCTGTACAAGGCGCGCGTCTACCCCTACGACGTGGTCGTGCTCGACCGCGACCTGCCGGAGCTGCACGGCGACGAGGTCTGCCGCACGCTGAGCGCCGAGCAGCCGCGCACGAAGGTCCTGATGCTCACCGCCGCGCGCTCGACCGACGAGCTGGTGGCCGGGCTCGCGCTGGGCGCCGACGACTACCTGCCGAAGCCGTTCCGGTTCGCCGAGCTGGTGGCGCGGTTGCGCGCGCTCGGCCGTCGCACGGGCGAGGCGCGGCCGCCGATCCTGACGGCCGGCGATCTCACGCTCGATCCCGCGCGCCGGGTGGCGACGCGAGACGGTTCCGACCTCGACCTGACCGTGAAGGAGTTCGGGGTGCTGCAGGCGCTGCTGGAGGCCCAGGGGGCGGTCGTCACGCCCGAGGCGCTGCTCGAGCGGGTGTGGGACGAGAACCTCGACCCGCTCTCCAACACGGTCCGGATGACGGTCATGACCCTGCGGCGCAAGCTCGGCGACCCGCCGCTGATCGAGACGGTCCGCGGGAGCGGCTACCGCGTGTGAGCCCGGCGCTCCGCGTTCGCCTCACCGCCCTGTACGGCGGGATCTTCGTCGTCTTCGCGGCGGTGCTGCTGGCCATCTCGTATTGGCTGATGGCGCGACATCTGAACCGCACGCTGTCGCTCGACGAGGCCGATCTCGCTCTCGGCCAGCTCGGCACCCAGTACCTGCTGGCGCTCGTCGGAGCCACGCTCGTAGCCACCGCGCTCGGGTGGGCGCTGTCGGGGCGCGAGCTGGCCGCGACACGCGCGGCGTTCGAAGCCCGCGAGCGCTTCGTGGCCAACGCGTCGCACGAGCTGCGCAGTCCGCTGACCGTGATCCGCACCGAGGCCGACGTCACCTTGGCCGACCCGCATGCGGACGTCCACGAGCTGCGCGCGATGGGGCATACGGTGTTGGGCGCGGCCGACGAGATGGACGAACTGCTCGACGGCTTGATGGTGCTCGCGCGCAGCGGACACGGATTGCCGGGCCGCGAACCGCTCGACCTGGCCGTGGTCGCGAGCGCTGCCGCGCAACGTGTCCGCTCATCGGGCGTCCGGTTGCGGTTGGACCTGGCGCCGGCGGAGGTCCAAGGCGAGCGTCGTCTGCTGGAACGCCTCGCCGCGAACCTGATCGAGAACGGCGTCCGCTACAACGCGCCGGGCGGTTACGTCGCCGTCACGACGCACGCGGACGCTTCGGGCGCGGTGCTGGACGTGGTGAACAGCGGCCCGGTCGTGGACCCGGCGGTGGCGTCACGCCTCACCGAGCCGTTCGAGCGCGGGGGCCGCACGGGCACGCGCGGCTCCGGGCTCGGCCTCTCGATCGTTCGTGCCGTGGCTGAGGCACACGGCGGCCGCTTGTCTTTGATGCCGCGGCGCGAGGGTGGGCTGGCCGTCCGCGTGGTGCTGCCCGCGCGGTAGCCTCGCGCCGATGCTCGACGAGCTCTCGCCACGCGAAGCCGTAGAGGCGCACCTGGCGCGGATCGATGAGCTCAATCCAACTCTCAACGCTCTCACGCGAACGCTCGAGCCCGAGCTGACCGACGGCCCGCTCGCCGGCATGGCCTTCAGCGTCAAGGAGAACATCGACGTCAAAGGAACCCCGACCACGTTCGGCCTCCGCGGCGACTTCCCCGATGCGACCGAGGACGCGCCGCACGTCGCCCACCTGCGCGCCGCCGGCGCGGTCCCGATCGCGCGCGGCAACCTCCCCGACCTTGCGCTCCGGTGGCACACCGAGAGCGCGCGCTACGGCACGACCGTCAACCCGCTCGACCCCGGCCTGAGCCCCGGCGGCAGCAGCGGCGGGGACGCCGTGGCGGTCGCCACCGGGATGGTCGCGTTCGCGGTCGGCAGCGACTATGGCGGCTCGCTGCGCGTGCCCGCGTCGGTCACCGGTGTCTACGCGCTTCGGCCGACGCCGGGCCGGTTCCCGATGGCCCCGGCCGCGCCGCCCAGCATGTCGCGGCAGCTGTTCGCCACCGACGGTCTGCTCGCGCCGTCGGTCGAAACGCTCGAACTGCTCGCGCCCATCATGGCCCAGCCCGACGCGCGCGATCCGCGCTACACGCCGGCCGGGTGGCACGGTCAAACGGGCCCGCTCGACATCGCCGTGTTGGCGGGCGAGCCGTTCGACCCCGGCCCGCAAGAGGCGATGCGCCGCGCCACGGCCGCACTGCAAGACGCCGGCCACCGCGTCCACGAGAGCGGTGTCCCGCACCTGGAACGCCTCGCCGAACTGTGGCGCGACCTGCTGGCCTTCGACTCCGGCCCGGCCTCGCTCCCGCTCCTGCGCGAGCGAGGCTGCCCCGGCACGCTCACGTTCGTCGAGGCGCTGCTCGCGCAGGCCGCGCCGTTCGACGGCGCGGCGTACGCCGCCGCGCTCGCCGAGCGCCACGTCCTCGCGGCAGCGTGGAGCGAGTTCTTCGCTCGCTACCCGATCCTCGTCGGCCCGGTCAGCATGCGCGACCCGTGGCCCGTCGGCCACGACCTCGAAGGTCCGGACGCCGTGCACGACGAGTGGTGGGGCTTCCGCCTCACCGTCGCCACGAGCGCGCTCGGCTTGCCGGGCATCGCGGTCCCGCTCGGCAGAGATGACCAAGGGCGCCCACTCGCCGTCCAGCTCCTCGGCGCCCGCTGGCAGGAGCCGACCCTGCTCCGGGTGGCCGCTGCACTCACGCCCGGAGTCCGGCCAACCCCTGCCTGATCTCAAGCGGCGCGACCCCGAAGACATGGGTCACGTAGAGGTCGTGCAATGCGATGTCGATCGTCACCGAGTCGGGCGCCTCGAGCCGCGATACCAGCGAATCGACGATCCCGGCTCCCTCCGGCCGAGCTGGGCGCTGGAGGACGAGGCGGTGCGGCGTGTTGATGACGAACCAGAAGCCGTGCCCCAAGAAGAACGGCACGACCCTGTCGAGGACGCCGCCGGGGAGGCGCGGATCGGATGCGGTCTGCCATCTCGCGCTGAATGGCTGCCGTCCGGGTGTGAGCGCAGCCGGTGCGTCGGGAAGGTCGGCGAGCAACTCGGACAGCTCTCCTCGCGTCATTGCCGCGTAGGCGGCGGTGGTCCGTGCCTCCAGTTCCTCGACGGTCAACCGGCCGTCCGCGGCGGCGGTGCGCAGCAGCCCGACCACGTGCTCGCGCTCGACGTCAGAAGCCCGGGTGCGGTCGGTCACGAGGCTCAGCGTAGGCGGAGGTGAATCGACTCCGCCCGAGCGAGCAGCATCGTCAGACCGGTGCGGGGGTCGCGCGGGGTGGCGCGGCGGTCGCGCAGGACGATGGCGCTCCAGCCGGCGTCGACGGTCGGCGCGATCTCGCGCGGCACGTAGCCGACCGGCTCGCCGGTCTCGAGCAGTACCGCGACCGCGTGGGGGTCGTGCGGGTTGTCCGGCTCGGACCGCAGCGTCAAGGTGCGACCCGGCGCCGCGGCGTCCGACGCCAGGGCATCGGGCCGGTGAACCGCGCCCGCGACGCCGCACACGATCAGCCCGGCCGCCTCGAGCTCGGGCGCGTCGCGGCCGAGGAAGTTCCCTGCGTCGTCGACGAGGTGGAATCCGGACACCCAGACCTCGCCACCGTCATCGGGATACCAATAGCGCTCGCGAAACTCGACGGCGACCTCCACGCGCCTATGGTGACGGGCATGCAGATCCATCACCGTGTCGGCCACGCCGGGCTCGTCGGCTGGCGCAAGAAGGTCGCGGACGTCATCGCGCCGCGCGTCCCGATCGCCGACGACGAGGCGCGCGCCTTCATCGGTGGCGCGTTCTTCGTCGTCTCGGTCTACTACGTCGTCGCGACCATCGTGCGCGCCGCCCGGCGCTAGACGCGCGGGTGGCGCTTCTCGCGCGGACGCTCGCAATCGCGCACGAGCTCGGGCTGCGGCGTCGGCGCGGCCGCGACCTTCAAGGTCGTGTCGACCTGCGTCATCCCGTGCAGCGAAGCGCCGAGGAACAGGACCCCGGCGGCAAGCGTGGCAAGGAACCCGGCTCGGCGCATGCCTCCACTCAAGAGCGCGAGCCTGAAGCCCACCTCAAAGCAACCGACGAAACCACTTAAGAGAGAGCCCGCCGCCCATCAGCAGCAACAGTGCGGCACCGCCGGCAAAGCCCGCCGTCACCTCGCGCTTCTCCTTCTTGGTGGCGACCTCCGAACCGAGCTTGTCGTACACGGCGCTGAGCGCGTCGGCCTCCGAGGCCGTGAACGCCTGGCCGCCCGAGCGTGACGCGATCTCGCGCAACGTCGCCGTGTCCGGCGGCACCGCGTCGCCGTTCGGCAGCGTCCCGGACGGCGTGCCGAGCGCGACCGTGTAGATCGGGATCTTCAACCGCTTGGCTTCATCGGCGAGCGGCAGCGGATCGCGGCCGTGCGTCGAGGCGCCGTCGGACAGGAGCACGATCGCCCCCGGCGCGCGCGTCGTGCGCGCCATCGCCAGCGAGGTCGCGAGCGCGTCGCCGGTGGCCGTGCCGCCACTCGGCTTCATCGCCGCTTCGAGCGCGTCCCGCACCTCGTCGCGATCGGTGGTGGGCGAAGCCACCGCCTCTGCGCGATGGTTGAACACGACCCCGCCGACGCGCACGCGCTCAGGCACCTTGTCGAGGAACGTCTCGCCCGCATCGCGAGCCGCCGCCAGCCGCGACGGCGCGACGTCGGTGGCCATCATCGAGCCGGAGTGATCCATCGCGAGCACGATCGTCGCCTGCTCGGCCGGCACGGCGACGGTCACCTGCGGACGCGCCAGCGCGCCGATCAGCCCCGCCGTCGCGACCCCGGCCAGGACCAGCGGCGCATGCCGGCGCCAACCGGGGCGCCGCGGAACCACCGATGCGGACACGGCCGGCGCCGCGAACGCCGCCGCCGCCCGCCGCCGACGCCGCTCGGACACCACGTAGAGCGCGGCGATCAGCGGCAGCAGGAGCAGCCCGAGCAGCAGCCACGGCGACTGGAACGTCATGGCCGCACGCCCAGCTTCACCTGCACCGTGTCTCCCGCGCGCGAGTTCGATCGCGACCGTCTCGCCCGGCTTCCGATCCTGGATCGCGGCCGCGACGTCGTCGGGCTCGCTGACCTTCTTCCCGGCCACGGACACGATCACATCGCCGACCCGCAGGCCGGCCTCCGCGGCGGGACTGCCGTTGGACACCGACGCGACGCTGACGCCGCCGTTGCCGGCGCTCGTCGAGACGCCGAGATACGCGCGCTGGATCGCCTCGCCGCGTTCGAGCCGCGGGATCACGTCGCGGACCGTGTTCGACGGCACCGCGAACCCGATCCCGACGTTGCCGCCCGACTGCGACGCTATCTGCGAGTTGACGCCGATCACCTTGCCCGTCGCGTCGAGCAGCGGGCCGCCCGAGTTGCCGGGGTTGATCGGGGCGTCGGTCTGGATCACCGAGTCGATCTGGAACCCGTCGGGCGCCTGGATGTGGCGGCCGGTCCCGGACACGATCCCGGACGTGACCGTCTGCGAGAGCCCGAACGGCGAGCCGATCGCGACCGCGAGCTGCCCGGGGCGGACCGTGGACGAGTCGGCGAGCTGCAGCGCCTTCAGCGGCCGGTTGGTGTCGACCTTCAGCACCGCAAGGTCCGACGACGCATCGACGCCCGTGACGTTCGCACGGGCGGTCTCGTCGTCGGCGAACTCCACCTCGACGGTCGAGGACTGCCCGACCACGTGCGCGTTGGTCACGATGGTGCCGTCGGAGTCGACCACGAAGCCGGTGCCGGAACCGCTGCTCGGTCTTGATCGAAACGACGGACTCGCGCGCGGCGGCGTAGATCGCCTCGACGTTGCCGGCCTGCTTCGGGCTCACGGCGGCCGCGGCCGGCGCGGCGGGCGTGTCGGAGTCGTCGTCACGCCGAGCGCGAACGCACCACCGCCGACAAGCAACGCGGAAACGACGCCGCCGGCGAGCGCGCTGCGAAACCTAAAGGGGCCAGGCCCCTTTATGTTCGGCGGCGGCGGCGGCGGGAGCGGTTCGGTCGGCGCCTCTGAACGGGGAGCATGCGGCCGGGGACGACGGCCGTCGGTGGGGTCGCCGTCGAGCCAGAGAAGGGGATCGTTCATGTCCTCCGAGGCTGGAGGAGGGTGCGTCAGGTCCGCATAAGGCGCGGGTACGCTCGACTCATGGCCCGCTCCACCGCCCTCGCCCGTCCTCGCGGCAACGCGTCATCGCCGGCGTCTGCGCCGGGCTCGCGTACCGGTTCGGGATCAAGCCGTGGCAGATGCGGCTGCTGTTCATCCTGTCCTGCCTGCTGCCGGGTCCGCAGATCCTGCTGTACCTGGCGCTCTGGATCATCCTCCCTTCGCAATAGCGTCCGCAAGGTTTGCGATGCGCCCGCGTTGGAGCAGGCATGCGCGCCGCCGTCCTCACCCTCCTCGCGCTCCTGCTCGCCGCCGCTCCCGCGGCCGCACAGGACGCCGTCATGTCCCCGAACGTCGAGTACCTCGGCTCGATCCAGCAGGACGTCGGGCTGACCGCCGGCGCCAAGATCCTCGGCGACCGGATGTACGTGACGTCGGGCAAGAACCTGTCGATCTACGACATCTCCGAGCCGGCGGCGCCGAAGGCACTCGGCGGGATGACCGTCAACATCGCGTGGGAGAACGAGGAGGTCCCCACCAACGGCAAGGTGCTGGCGGTCGCGAGCGACTTCTATTCGATCGGCGTCCCGGAGTGCGTGGCTGAGCTGGCGGCGACGGGCTGCGTGCAGTTCTTCGACGTCCGCGACCCGGCCAACGTCAAGCAGGTGGGGACGATCCCGATCGCCAACCACACCGTCGAGTGCGCGCTCGACTGCCAGTACTTCTACGGCCGCGCGGGCACGATCATCGACGCGCGCGGGATCCTCGAGGGCACTGCGCCGAAGGTGGTCGGCAACTGGATCGACGCGCTCGCCGCGCAGGGCGTCGCCCAGGACAGCTGCCACCACATCCGCGAACTCCGCCCGGGCGTGCTGCTCACGGCGTGCCAGCCGTTCGCAGTGATCTCGATCAACGCCGAGGACGGTGGGTCGCCCACGCAGCCGAAGGTGCTCTACACGGGCGACGCGGCGAAGTTCGTGCACTCCGCGCGCTGGCCGCGCGAGGGCTCGGACAAGTTCGTCCTGACCGGCGGCGAGGAGAACTTCACCGGCCGCTGCGAGCGCAACAACAGCGAGTTCTCGGTCTACAGCGCCGAGCAGGTGCTGGCCGGCGCCTCGACGCAGTTCGAAGGTCCGCTGGCGCAGGTCCCACCTGCGGGCAACGGCACCTACGTAGACGGCAAGCCGGTCGCGGGCGCGCTCGGCTGTTCGGTCCATTGGTTCCAGGAGCACGAGACGTTCCGCGACGGCGGCCTGGTCGCGATCTCCGAGTACGAGGACGGCGTCCGGTTCCTGCAGATCGGCGCCGACGGCTCGATCACCGAGCAGGGCTACTTCCTGTCGCTCGGCTCCTCGTCGTCATCGCCGAAGTGGGCTGGCAAGGACGACATCCTGTACTCGATCGACTACATGCGCGGGATCGACATCCTGCGCTGGAAGGGCGAGCACTACCTCCCGGAAGGAGCGCCGGAATCGGGTCGCGTCCGCGGCACGAACGGCACCACGCCGCCCGCGCGCCCGACGCTCGCGCAGGCCACCAAGCGCGATGCGCTGGCGGCCCAGTTGCGCGCGACCGGCTGGTCGCCGGGGCTCTGCAGCCTCGCCGGCGCGCAATGAGCGATCGGTCTGCACGAACACGCCCCGTGGGCCGGGCAGGTCAGCCACGTTAACACGTTGCAGCCACTTGAACCAGATCCACTCTCGCCGACGGAGGTCGTCCCGTGCCTCGGCGCCGGAAGACGCGGTAGAACTGCGCGTCGCCCCCGAAGCCGTGTCCTCGAGCGTGGCGGCGAGCGCGGTCGTCCGGTGCCCGCGGCCGTAGACGGCGGAGGAAGCGCTCGAGGCGCCGCTGGTTGTTCGAAAGCGGCCGTGAGCGACATAGCGCTGTCGGTGCTGCGCCCCTCGACGAGTCCTGGTCTCAGATCTCGCGCTGGGCGCTGTACTCCCCGGCTCGCGTGTCGGCGAGTGCCGCTGCACGTCGCCGAACAGCCCAGGTGCTCGCCGGCACACGATCGGATCCGTCGCCGCTAGGCGGTTCGCGCGACCGCCTCGATCCGCGGGGTGGAGGCGTCGGTGCCCGCCACGACGTTCTCGCTGTCGAGGTATGCCTGCCACGCGAGCGCCAGCAGGTAGACGAGCCCAGCGTTCAGGAGCGCGTCGTCGGCGTCGTACAGCTCATAGAGCAGCGCCGGCGGCAGACGCTCAGCGCGGTCGCGCTCGATGCCGGCCTGAGAATCCCGCTCGACGGGATCGTGCTCGCGCAGTTCCGGGGTCGTCACGAGCCCGGGGCGAAACACCGCCCACCAGAGCTCGTGATCCGGGGACTCGCGACGAGCTACGTCGATCCTGGCCCGGGAACAGCCAGGTCAGCGTGCCGGGAGTCATGTCGCCCTAGCGCCGCTCCCCAAGGAGGTAGGACGCTCGACCGCGCACCACGAGGTTCCAGCTCGAGCTCGGCGTGCCGGTGGCCGCGCGGCGATCCGTGCGCGGCGACGTGGCGTTCCACGCGACCATCGTCTACGCTCTCGCGAAGCTGGAGATCCTCATCCATCGCAAGAAACGATATGAACTCGCGCTCGGACGCGAAGATTTTCGCCCGTGTCTGCACGACGATTCGGGTCATGACCACAAGCTTCGAGAACAACGGCGTCTTCGTCCT
Organism: uncultured Solirubrobacteraceae bacterium; assembly: GCA_963768375.1. Taxonomy (GTDB): domain Bacteria; phylum Actinomycetota; class Thermoleophilia; order Solirubrobacterales; family Solirubrobacteraceae; genus Solirubrobacter. The sequence goes on along the minus strand of CAVYHO010000008.1, from coordinate 571,795 downwards.
CGAGCGCGTACTCAGTGCCGAAGACCTCGAACTGCTGCGTGACGAGTGCAGCCGCTTCATCGCGGCCCGCGACTGCGAGATGGACCGTCTCGGCGTCGACCGTCTGGACCTCGACCATCGCGGGCGGCGGTACTTCGTCCACGCCTATGACGAAAGCGCTGGCGTCCGGGACTTCCTGCGCTCGGAGTTCATGGTCCAGATCGCACGGTCCGCGCTGGGCGATCGCGTCTACCTGTTCAACGAGCAGTACGTCGTCAAGGCTGCCGAGCGCGGGATGCGGTTCGGATGGCACCAGGACTCCGGGTTCATCCCGTATGCGCACCGTCCCTACCTGACCTGCTGGATCACGCTCGACGACGTCGACGAAATCAACGGCACCGTCTATCTCCTCCCGTACGCGCGCGCGGGAACCCGGGACGTTGTCGAGCACGTACGCGACGAGGAGACGAGCGACATGGTCGGCTACTTCGGCGATGACCCCGGCGACCCGGTCGTGGTGCCGGCCGGCAGCATCGCCTGCTTTTCGAGCACGGTCTTCCATCGCAGCGGCCCGAACACGACCGACCGTCCGCGCCGCATCTACGTCGCGCAGTACTCCGCCGAACCGATCCTGGACGAGGAGGGCTCCCGGCCGCGCCACCTGGCCGAGCCGCTCGCGGGACCGTAGGGCGTCCGACTTCGCACAGATCGGGCGATCGCCCGATGTATGCCTGCGGGGCCGCAGGTAGCGTCGCGCGCATGACCAACGCGCACCGCACCGCGTTCCTGACCGGAGCGCTCTGCCTGGCGGTCGCCGCCCCCTCCGCCGCCGCGGAGCCGGTCAACGGCCGCATCGCCTACACCACCTTCGAGTCCAGCGCCGACCCCGCGGCCGGCGACATCTGGACCATGAACCCCGACGGTGCGAGCAAGCTCCAAGCTGTCTTCGATCCCGGCTACGACGCCCAGTCCGACTGGGCGCCGGATGGCAACCGGATCGTGTTCCGCAGCCGCCGCAACGATCGCTTCGAGGTGTCGATCGTCGACTTCACCGTCCGCGACGCGGCCACCGGGCGACCGCGCGTGACCGACGTCGCCAAGGCGCCCGACGGCACGCAGTCGAGCCAGCCCGCGTGGTTCCCCAACGGCCGAGGAATCCTCTACCGGCGTACCAACGCGCCCGTGACCACCCGCTCGGACGTGTGGGCGATGGACGTGGACGGCACCAACCGCCGCCCGGTCGCGGTGATCGCGGAGGACCAGTTCTATCCCAGCTTCTCGCCCGACATGACCAAGCTCCTGTTCGCGACGACGGCCCCGGCCGGCGGACGCAGCGTGCAGGCGATGGACGTGGCGACCGGCGTCGTGACGACGCTGTTCGACTACAGCCCGCAGAGCTACGACTCCGCGCCGATCTGGTCGCCTGACGGCCGCCGGATCGCGTTCGAGAGCAACCTCGACGGCGACATGGAGATCTTCGTCATGAACGCCGACGGCTCCAACGTCCAGCAGATCACCCACAACACGATCTGGGACGAAGGCCCGGCGTGGTCGCCGGACGGCACGAAGTTCGCGTTCTCGCGCGGCACCGGCGATCTGCGCCTCGATATCTGGACGATGAACGCCGACGGCTCGGATGCTCGGCAACTCACCACGTATCCGGGTCGCGACGAGTCGCCCGACTGGGGCGTCAATCCCGGCCCCGCCGCGGTCGGCGGCACGGTCCCGGCGACGCTCTCGCTGCAGCTCGGCAACACTGTGAACCTCGGCACGTTCCAGCCCGGCGTCGCGGACGACTACACCGCGAGCACGACCGCGACGATCACGAGTACCGCCGGCGACGCGACCCTGAGCGTCCTCGACACGACCGGCGTCTCACCCGGCCGGCTCGTCAACGGCGCGTTCGCGCTGCCGCAGCCACTGCAGGTGCGGGCGAACGACGGCTCGTACTCGACCATCCCGGCCGACCTGTTGCGCTACAGCGCCCCGGTGAGCAACAACCCCGCGACGATCGGCTTCAAGCAGGCGATCGCCGCGACCGACGCGCTCCGGACCGGCAACTACGCGAAGACGCTGACGTTCACCCTGTCGACGACGAATCCATAGCCACGTCATAGACCTCGTGCGCCGGGCGGGCGATGACTCGCCCGGCCATCTCGAGCTTGAGCGCGTCCAGGTGGCGCTCCTGCGCCTCGCTGCGGTTCTCTGTGCGCGCGAGGTCGATGAACTCGTCGGTCACGAACCCCTCGCGCACCACGAGCGTGACACGGCGATCGCCGCAGCCGAGCCGGAACACGAACCGCTCCCTGGCGCGGCCCAACTCCGGTCGCGCCAACGAAGCGTCGACGCGGAAGCGGTCGCCGGTGACGGCGCGCGTCACCATCTCGAACGCGTCACGCGCGCCGGGGCCGCCGAACGCGGTCTCGACGACGATCTCGCGCCGCTCGCATGCGCCGAGCAGAGGAAGCCCACGCTCGAGGACCTTGAACGCGTGCGCGACGCCTCCGGGTGACCCGGGGCCGTGGTACTTCATGAGGTCATCGAACGTGAAGGCCAGAGCCCGGCCCCGCTCGATCACTTCGACAGCGCTGGGCATGACGCCCAGCGTGTCACGCGCGCGACCAGGCCGCCTTGAGCGTGTTCTTGAGCAGCATCGCGATCGTCATCGGCCCCACGCCGCCCGGGACGGGCGTGATGAAGCCGGCGACGTCGACCGCTTCGTCGAAGGCGACGTCGCCGACGAGGCCGTTCTCGGTGCGGTTGATGCCGACATCGATGACGACGGCGCCCGGCTTGATCCAGCTGCCGCGGACCAGGCCCGGCACGCCGCAGGCGACGACCAGGATGTCCGCGCGCCGGCACGCGGCCGCGACGTCGACGGTGTGGACGTGGCACTGCGTGACGGTCGCCTCGGCCTCCTGCAGGAGGCGGGCGACGGGCTTGCCGACGAGGTTCGAGGTGCCGACGACCGTCGCCTCGGCACCGCGGATCTCCACGCCGGTCTCCTCGATCAGGCGCATGACGCCCATCGGGGTGCACGGACGCAGGCCGTTCAGCCCGAGCGCCAGCAGGCCGGCGCTGGACGGGCTGAGGCCATCCACGTCCTTGGCCGGCAGGACGCGCGCGGCCAGTTCGGTGCCGTCGAGGTGCGGGGGAGCCGGAAGCTGGCACAGGATGCCGTCCACCGCCGGGTCCTCGTTGAGGCGGTCGATCAGCGCGAACGCCTCCTCGCGCGTGACGTCACCGGGCAGGACATAACCGAAGGACTCGAAGCCGCCCTCGGCGCACGCTCTCGCCTTCGAGCCGACGTAGACGGCGCTGGCGGGGTCGTCGCCGATCAGGATCGTCGCCAGGCCCGGCTTGCGGCCGTGCTGGGCGAGGAAGCGAATGGCACCCTGCTTGATCGCGGCGCGCTCCGAGGCGGCGATCGCCTTGCCGTCGATAAGCGTCGCGGTCGCCAGCGGCGTGGGCGTCGCGAGCGAGCTGAGCGTGAGCACGCCGACGCCTTCCGGAACGTCCGGGGCGCGCGTCGGGCTCTTGACGGTGGCGGTGGCCATGTACACCCGTGATCGCCCGTCCGCGAACGAACTTGATCCAACTAACGTTGAGTTTTCATGGATCGAGTGCGAGCGTCGGACAGCGAGCGAGAAGACGCCGTCGCCGCGTTGCGGGCCGCCGCGGCCGAGGGCCGGCTGGACGTCGAGGAGCTCGACGAGCGCACGGCCGCCGCCTACGCCGCGGCGACGCGAGGCGAGCTGGCCGGCCTGCTCGACGATCTGCCGGAGACGCTGCCCGCGCCACGTCCCCGTCGCAACCCGCCCCGGGTCCCCGGGCGAATCGGCTTCAACGAGCGCTGGCGCGCGCCTGCGCGGCGCGACGAGGCGTTCAACGATCTGCTCGAGTTCGTCGCACCGCCACTCCACAGCTATGGGTATGACCTGGTCGAGCGCACGCCGGAACGGCTCGTGTTCGAGCGGCGCTTCCGGCCGATTTGGACCTTCGCCGTGGCGATCCTCGCGTTCCCGTTCGGCCTGCTGGCGCTGCTGCACACCGGCGAGGAGCGGATCACAATCGATCTGCTCGAGCGCGGGCGCGAGACGGTCGTGGTCGCGCAGGGCGTTGCACCGCTGCGGGTCAGGAAGGCGTTCGCGCTGCTGGAGCCGTGACGATCTCCCACGCGGGCGGGAACCAGGCGGTGAAGTCCTCGCGCCGATCGGCGATCCACTCCGACAGCTCGTCCAGCGCCACGAAGCGCCACTCGACCACCTCGTCCGGGTCCGGGCTCGGCGCTCTCGGAGACCTCCGTCACGAGCAGGTGGTCGAGCTCGTTCTCGACCAGGTCGGCGATCTCGGCGCGGTAGCGGTAGACACCGGCGGGGCGGAGCTCGCCACAGCCGATCCCCAGCTCCTCGAACAGCCGCCGCCGGGCCGCGTCGGCGATCGCCTCGCCTGGCCGCGGATGGCCGCACGCGCTGTTCGTCCACAGCCCGCCCGAGTGGTACTTGCCCAGCGCGCGGCGCTGCAGCAGCAGCTCGCCCGCGGCATTGAACGCGAACACCGAGAACGCACGGTGCAGCGCGCCCCTCCGGTGGACGTCGAGCTTTTCGCCCTCGCCCACCTCCGCGTCCGACTCGTCGACCAGCACCACGTGTTCCACGCCCGCAGACGTTATCGCCAGATTCCGGGGCGCCGCGCGTTGGGGTTCACATGCGCCTCATCCTCGCCCTGGCCCTGCTTGCGTTCGCGCCCGCCGCCGCGGACGCGTCCGAGAACCTCACGCACGTCAAGAACGTCAACTACGCGCCGGCCAACGGCGGCACGCCGAACTACGGCACCGACATCGAGTTCGCGACGCTCAACGGCCGCGAGTACGCCCTCGCCGGCTCGTACAACAACGGCCTGCAGATCGTGGACATCACCGATCCGCAGAACGCGCAGATCGCGGCCGTCTATGACTGCGGCGTCAGCCAGGGCGACGTCCAGGTCTTCCGCCAGGAGGATCTGCCGGGGCGCACGTTCGCGACCTACACCTCGGACACGTTCGGCGACGGCACCTCGACGTGTTACGACGAGGCCGCGGCGCTCGGCTTCGAGGTCCTCAAGATGGACGGCACCGGCCGCAACGGCACGTTCATCGTCGAGCTGACCGACCCGCTGGCGCCGAAGACGGTCTCGTTCGTCGAGTTCACCCAGGGCTCGCACAACATGACCGTCCACCCGAGCGGCAACTACCTCTACAACTCGAACAGCGATCTGATCACGTCGATCCAGCCCGCGATCGAGGTCGTCGACATCTCCGAGCTGGCGGCGCCGATCCACGCCGGCGAGCTCGCGCTGCCCACGCGCCCCGGCCTCGGCACCGAGTCGCACGACATCACGTTCAACACCAGCGGCACGCGCGCGTACTCCGCCGCGCTGTCCCAGGGCGTGATCATCGACACCACCGACCCGGCGAACCCGAGCATCGTCACCAGCTTCCTCGACCCGACGATCAACGTCTGGCATCAGTCCGACCCGGTGAAGATCGGCGACCGCGAGTTCCTGATCGTCGAGGACGAGTTCGTGGGCGCGCTCGGCACCGGCCAGTGCCCGAACGGCGGCGTGCACGCCTACGACATCACGGGCGCCAACGAGCGCAACCCGGTGAAGGTCGGCTACTGGAACATCGACACCGTCGGCACCACCTCGGACGCACCCGACGGCCGCTGCACGGCGCACGTGTTCGACATCCACGAGGCCGAGCAAGTGATGACGATCGCCTACTACAACGGCGGCGTCCGCGTCGTCGACCTCTCCGGCCTGGAGGGCATCTCGCTCGGCGGCGTCCAGGTCGCCGGGGCGGGGATGAAGGAGATCGCGAGCTTCCGCCACCCGGACGGCGACACGTGGTCGTTCAAGACCCCGCGGATCGAGCCGAGCGGCGACTTCTACGTGTACGGCAACGACGTCGCGCGCGGCCTCGACGTCTACCGCTACGACGCGTCGGCGCCCAAGTCCACGCAAGAAGGGCCGCTGGCTGACGCCGGCCGAGGCCCGGAGCGTGTTGCCCCGGGCCTCGACGGCCGGCTATCAGTTGCTGTGCCTTACGGCGCCGTAGTCGACAGCGTGAAGGTCAGCGCCTTGCTGTAGGTGCCCGAGCGGAGCGCCTCGTTCTGACCGACGGCCTGCGAGAAGGACAGCGTCACGCTGTCGTTGCTCTTGGGCAGGTTGTAGGTCAGCAGCGAGGTCGGCGCCGCGGAGCCGCCGACAGCGGCGAGCGCGCCACCGGTGCCGCCGGCGCTGGCGGCCCGCGCCATGATCGGCGCGGCCAGCGAGAACGTACCGTTGACCAGACGGCCGGTCGCGGTGCTGCTCGGGTCAGAGACGCTGAGCACGCCGTCACCGGCGGTCGTGACCACGTTCGCGGACGTGCTCGCGGTGTACGTCGCGCCGACGCCCGGAACGAAGTTGCCGAACGTGGGTGCCGCACCGAGCGACAGCGCCAGCGTGGCCGGCACGTTCGCGCCCGGGGTCAGTTCACGCGCGGTGGAGTTGACCACGTACTGGACCTCCTGCACCGTCACGTTGCCGGCCCGGTCGGTCGCGGTGACCTTGAACGTGTGGTAGCCGATCGCGGCCGTGTTCACGTTCGCACCGCTGGCGACCGTGCCCACGCACGACTCGACGCCCAGACCCTCGTCAGCGCACGCGAAGCTCGCGGGCTGCGCCGAGTTCTGGAGGAACTGGCCGCCGGCGAGCGGAGCTGCGATCGAGACCGTCGGCTTCGCGTTGTCACCCGCGTACATCCCGACCTGCGTCTGCGGGTTCGACGTCTCGACCGTATTCGCGCGCTTCGTGTACGTGTTGTCGAGATCCCACACCATCATGCCGCGGTAGATGTCGGACTCGTAGATCTTGCCGTTGTACCAGTAGGTCGACCAGTCGCCGCCGTCCGGATCGAACGTGCTCCCGTTCGGGTTGGTGCCCTTGGGCAGCGGCTTCGGGTCGGCATACGCGAACACCGACGGCGTCGTCCGGGTCGTGAAGTCGATGCCGATGATGCCGGCCTGGTAGTTGCCGGAGATCAGGTAGTTGCCGCCCTTGGTCGGAACGGTGTTGAAGTTGTGCCAGGTGCAGTTCTCGAGCCCGGTCTGGAGGCGCGGGTGCAGGAGACGCGCGACCTCATCGCCGCTCTCGGTGTCATGGAAGAACAGCGTCCGCTCCAGGATCGGATCGCTCGCCTCGCAACGGGCCGATGTGCCGCCGCCCGGCTCCCAGCCGAAGACGATCGTCTTGCCGTCGTAGGAGAACGCCGACGAGTGGCCGATGCTGACCGTCGGGACCTGCTTCGAGTAGAGCAGCGTGGGCTTCTCGACGCCGCCCTCGGCGGTCGGATCCTTGGTCATGTCGAACTTGAAGGTCGAGAAGCCGTTGCCACCGGCGCACACGGCGTAGCTCGTCGCCCCGCCGAGGATGACCGTGTTGTCGTGGCACTGGCGCGACGCCATCGCCCGGTTGACGATCGACGCGTCGGTCATGTCGCTGAGCTTGATCTTGACGACGTCCATCCACGTGCAGGCGCCGTTGGAGCCGCCGTTGTAGATGTAGAGGTTGCCGCTTGCCTCGTGTGGCACGGCGGTCGCGGTGTGCGAGCCGCAGCCCGTGTCGCGGGTTGTCCGCGGTGCTGAAGCGCAGCTGCTTCTTGTACACCGCCGGGTCGTCGGGTCCGTGATGTCGAAGATGTGGATGCCCTCGAAGCCCGCCCCGACAAGCTGGCCGCCGCACACGGCGTTCGTGCTGGTTCGGGGAGTCCCACGAGCGCACGAGGATGTTCTTGTAGACGACCACGTCGCCCTGGCCGACGCTGCAGCCTGTGTAGTCGAGTTCCTGGACCGGGTTCGCCGCGTCCGACACGTCGATGACGCGGAAGCCGGTGTAGGTGCCCTGGTAGGCGTACTTGCCTTGGAACGCGAGATCGGAGTTGATCGCGCCTGAGGTGAACGGCACGTTGCGCGCCGAGTAGCCGACCGGCGTCATGTTCGGGGTGAACTCGAACGACTCGACGGCGGGGCCGACCGGATCAGCCTCGACCCGCGCGTTCGCGTAGGACGCGAACATCGTGGCCTCGCCCTTGCACTCGTGCTCGGCGATGTGGGTCGGGTAGAGACCGACCCAGCGCGCGCTGTTCAGCGAGAGGAAGCTGCTCGCTTCATTAACCGTCGAGCCTGCGCACGGATGCGCCATCGCCGCGCCCGGCGCAAAGGCGGCGACGGCGATCAGCGCGCCCGCGCCGGCCAATGCGGCCCTGAGACCTAGCCTTGTAACCATTCCCTCTCCCTCTCGAGGACGAGGCCGTGTGAGGTCTCACGGCCCTCTAAGGGCGAGCTAATCAATTTCTCATCGAAATGGACAGAGTGGTGAGCGTGGGAACGTCTCAACACTCGTGGGATGATCCCAACGCGATGACGGACCCTCTTGTGGAAGGTGCATCAAATTCCCCTCGAACGCCTGGTGAGGCTGTCGCGGCGATGCGCATCCACGCCCCGACCGAGCGCAATCCGAAGCTCGCGCGCTTCCTCGATGCGGCCAACGCGAACACTGCGCTGAAGGCCCGCTGGCACGTCCAGCAGGTCAACGCCGAGCGGCTCGACATGAACGACCACTCGTGGGTGCACCTGCAGATCGTGCTCAATCGCGCACTGCACCTGTTCCGGCTGCTGCACCGGTCCGGGCTGGAGTCCTCGGTGGAGAAGGACTACGGGATGTCGCACAAGGACGCCGAGGTCGTGATCGCGGGCGGCTGCCTGCTGCACGACCTCGGCATGTCGATCCATCGCGCCGGCCACGAGGAGTTCAGCCTGTTCCTCGCCTCCGACCTGCTGCCGGACCTGCTCGCCAAGGCCTACGAGGACCCCGAGCGGACCATCATCGAGAGCGAGATCATGCACGCGATCATCGGCCACCGCAAAGGCGGCCGGCCGCTGACGGTGGAGGCCGGCGTCGTGCGCGTCGCCGATGCGCTCGACATGGAGCACGGCCGCTCGCGAGTGGCGTTCGAGACCAGCCTTCCGAACATCCACTCGCTGTCAGCGGCCGCGATCGACGAGGTCCGGATCGTGCCCGGCGAGCAGCGCGCGGTCCGCATCGAGGTGGCGATGAACAACTCGGCCGGCGTCTTTCAGATCGATGAGCTGATGGCGACCAAACTGCGCGGCTCCGGGCTGGAGGAGCACGTCGAGTTCATCGCCCGGATCGACGCCGAGCACGAGAAGCGCCTACTGCGCGTGTACGAGATCTAGGCGGGCGCGACCACCGGCTCGTGGGCGAACTTCGGCAGCCAGCCGAGGCCCTTGGGCAGGTACCAGTTGCGGGCGCCGAGGAGCTTCATCGTGGCGGGCAGGAGCACCGCGCGGATGACGGTGGCATCGATCAGGATGGCGGCGGCGAGGCCGACGCCGATCTGCTTGGCGACCTGGTCCGAGCCGAGCGCGAAGGAGCCGAACACCGCGACCATGACGAGCGCCGCGCTGGTGACGACGCCGGCGGTGCTCTTGATGCCGTGGGCGACGGCGTCGTCGTTGCTCATGCCGCGGTCGACGGCTTCGCGGATACGGCTCAGCACGAGCACGTGGTAGTCCATCGAGAGGCCGAACAGGATCACGAACAGGAACAGCGGGATCCAGGGCGCGATGCCGCCCACCGACTCGAAGTTCAGCAGGCCTTCGCCGTGACCGTCCTGGAAGACGAGCACGAGGATGCCGTAGGCGGAGCCGACGGAGAGCAGGTTGAGGACGATCGCCTTGATCGGGACGACGATCGAGCGGAACGTGACCAGCAGCAGGATGAACGTGAGGCCGAGCACGAACGTGAACACGAGCGGCAGGTGCGCGGTCATGGCGTCGATGAAGTCGTTCGTGCCCGCGGTGATGCCGGTCACTGCGACCTCGGCGCCGGCCAGCTTGCCGACGGTCGCGGGGACGACGTCAGTCCGCAGCGTCTCGAGCGAGCGCTCGGAGGCGGCGTCGGTACCGCTGCCCTGGACTGAGAGGGCGACCACGGCGACGGTCTTGTCGGGGCTGATCTCGACGGCGGACGGCTCGGCGAGCCGGCCGGTGGCCAGCGCCTGGTCATGCAGGTCCTGGATGGCGGCCTGGACCGGCGCGGCAGTGACGTCGGCGGCCTTGATCACGGTGAGGGCGGGCACGGCGCCGCCGGGGAAGGCGGCCTGGACGCGGTCGTAGGTCTGGATGACCGGCTGGCTGCGCGAGTAGCCGTCGAACCCGGGCTCCTTGAACTGGATGCCGAGCGCCGGAATGCTGAGGGCGACGAGCAGGGCGCCGGCGATCAGCGCCGAGACGAGCGGGCGCTTCAGCACGCGAGTGAGGATGGCGCCCCAGACGCGTGACTCGCCCTTGGCCTGGTGGCGGCGCTTGGTGATGTACGGGACACGGCCCTTCTCGAGCCAGTTCTTCTCGCCGAGGAACGACAGCATCGCGGGCAGGAACGTCATCGAGCCGAGCATGGCGACGGCGACGACGAGCATGGTGCCGATGCCGAAGCCGATGAAGATCGGGTTGCCGGCGAACAGCAGGCCGGCCATCGCGACCATCACGGTCAGGCCCGAGATCAGCACGGCGCGACCCGAGGTGGCGGCGGCGATCTCGACGGCGGCCTCGGTGCTGTGGCCGCGGTCGCGCTCCTCCATCATCCGGCGCGAGTAGAACATCGCGTAGTCGACGCCGACGGCGAGGCCGATGATCACGACGAGCTGGGCGACGTCGGACGGGAGCCCGTAGAGCTGGCTCACGGGCCCGAGCAGCCCGACCGTTGCCGCGACGGCGGTGGCGCCCAGCACGAGCGGAAGGCCGGCGGCGACGAACGCGCCGAACGCGACCAGCAGGATGATCAGCATCAGGCCGTAGGAGATGAACTCGGACTTCTTGCCGTCCTTGGCGTCCTGGGCGGCGATCTCCTTCATCGCCGAGGCGTCGCCGAACTGCTCGACGCGCACGCCGGGGTGCGCCTTCTGGGCGGCGGCGACGGCGGCCAGCGGCTTGTCGACGAGCTGCTCGGCATGCTCGTGGGAGCCCGGGATCGTGAAGTTCACGACCACCGAGCGGCCGTCCTCGGAGACCGTGTTCGCGTGGTTGCGCTCGTCGAGCGGGCTCTCGATCTCGGTGATGCCCGGGATCGCTTGGAGCCGGCCGACGACGTCCTTGACGGCAGCAACGACCTGGGGATCGCCGACACCGTTGCCCTGCACCAGCACCCGCTCACCGGCCTGCTCGGGGAAGCCCGCGGCGTCGACGATCATGTCGCCGCGCTTGGACTCGCCGTTGCCCTGCGCGGACTCGTCGATGTTGTTCTGTCCGACCTTGCCGCCGAGGACGGTGGCCAGGACGACGAACGCGATCCAACCGAGGATGGCCGTCTTGCGGTGCTGCGCACTCCAACGACCGGCACGAGCCGCGAGGTTCCGGGACTGCATAAGAGAGGAAGCTCCTTCAGAGGGGGCGGGGAAGAGCTGAGACCACACTCCCACGGCGGGACATCGCGGTGCTGGGGGCAGCCAGGCGTCCCGCGGGTGACACAGGCACCTGGCCGGAGAGAGGTGCCCGTACTAGGTCGCGACTGCGTCGAGCCGCGCCCGCATCGCGGCCGCGGCGCGGTCGAAGACCGCCTTGTCGCGCATGAACTGATAGTGGTGGTTCGCGGCGCCGCCGAACGCGTCGAGTTCGAACGCGAGCTGCTCGGGATCGACCGCCGAGTCGAGGTCGCCGGCCTCCTGCGCCTTGCGAACCTCGCGCGCGAGGAACGCCAGGAACTGCCGCACATCCTCCGTGATTGCCGCCCGTACGGGCCCGTCCGGCCGGCTGTCGAACTCGGCCTTGACGGCGTTGAAGAAGCAGCCGCCGCGGAACACCTCCGAGCGGAAGTACTCGAGCCAGTCGATCAGGAGCGCCTCCAGGCGCGCGCGGCCACGCGGGAGGCCGCGCGAGGGCCGGATGACGTGGTCGACGAACCGCCGGCGAGCGGCGTCGATCGTCGCCAGCTGCAGCTCCTCCTTGGAGCCGAAGTGCGCGAACAGCCCGCTCTTGCTCATGCCCAGCTCGGTCGCCAGCCGGCCGATGGTGAGGCCCTCGAGCCCTTCCACGGAGGCGACGTCGGCCGCCGCCTGCAGGATCGACTCGCGGGTGGCGTTGCCGCGCCGGCGGCGCCCGTCGGCCTCGTCGGGAACGGCGGCCGTGGCGCGGGCGAGCGTTTCGAGGTCTTCAGGTGACAATTCGGAAAAGAAAGTAGCACGAACGTTCGAGCTTATGGTACAAAGCACGACCGTGCTTTTTTCTCCCCAGGAGGTACCCCGATGACGGCGACGGCAGCGATTCCCGCCCCGCGAAGAGCCGGCGGGGTGCTCGGCGTGGCGGCTGGAGCGGCGTTCCTGGCGTTGCTCGACACCACCGTGGCCAACCTGGCGGTGGCCGATGTGCAGGGCGACTTCGCCGGTGCGTCGGTCGGCGCGGCGACCTGGATCATCACGATCTACGCCGTCGTGTTCGCGGCGTGCCTCGCCCCGGCGGGGCGGGTCGCTGACGTGGTCGGCCGGCGCACGCTCCTGCTCGCGGGCGTCGGCGCCTTCACCGTCCTGTCGCTGGCCTGTGCGCTCGCGCCTTCCCTGGGCGTGCTGCTCGGCGCCCGGGCGCTTCAGGGCGCCGCGGCGGCGGCGATGATCCCGGCGTCGCTGGCGGTCGTGCTTGCCGATACGCCGCCGGAGCGGCGCGCGGCGGCGATCGGGGCATGGAGCGCGGCCGGCGCGCTGGCCGCGGCCGCTGGGCCCGCGATCGGCGGCGTGCTGGTTGACACCGTCGGCTGGCGGGCGCTGTTCCTGATCAACGTGCCGATCGGGCTGGCGATCGTGGCCGGCGCCCGCGCGCTGCCGAGCGGCGGCGCCGGCGGCCGGCTGCCCGACGCGGTCGGCAGCGTGCTGCTCGGGCTCGGGATCGGCGCGGCGGCGCTCGGAATCGCGCAGGCGCCGGACTGGAGCACCCCCGCGACGCTCGCCTGCCTGGGCGGCGCCGCGCTGGCGGTGGGCATCGCGCTGTGGCGCTCGTTCCGCCACCCCACGCCCGCGCTCGAGACGCGGTTGTGGCGCTCGCGGCAGTTCGCCGCCGCCAATCTCGCGTCGCTGCTCTACGGCGCGGCGCTGTTCCCCTGGATGCTCGTCGGCGTCCTGTTCCTCGTCGGCATCTGGGGCTACACGCCGCTCGAGGCCGGTCTGGCGATGACGCCGGGGGCGATCATCGCGTCCGCCGTCGCGCTCCGCGCGGGCCCGGTCATCGCGCGCCGCGGCCCGGCACTGGTCATCGCCGGCGGAGCGCTGGTTCTGAGCTTCGCCGGGCTCTGTTGCGTGCTCGGGCTTCCCGAGCAGCCGAGCTTCCTGACGTTCTGGCTGCCGATCAGCCTGCCGATCGGGATCGGGACCGGCGCGATCACGACCGGCGTCTCGACGGCCGCGGCGCTGTCCGTCGCACCCGAGCGCTTCGCCGCCGCCGTGGGTCTCAACCAGACCGCGCGCATGGTCGGCGGCGCGCTGGGCGTCGCCGCGCTGGCCGCGCTGCTCGACGGCGCCACCGGGATCGGCCCGTTCACCCACGTCTACCTGTTCTGCACCCTCGCCACGGTGGCCGTCGCCGGAGTGGCCCTGTGGCTCGTCATGGAGCGTTCGCAATGAACATCGAGATCACCATCGAAGAGATCCTCGAGGACCTGTGCTGGCCCGGGCCGCCCCCGGGCAACTGGCGGTGGGAGCTGCGCGAGCAGCCGGAGCCAGACCAGTTCCCGGCGCGGCGCACCACCGAGGCGGCTGGTCCGAATTGGAGCCGATCGCGACCTGATTGGACCGCGCAGTACGGCGCGGTTTGAAATCGCGGAAGCGGGGCACGGCTTCGCTGTGCCCCGCTTCGTCCGCGTCCTCCTCGCGGCGACCTTTGCCTTGGCCGTCGCCGCCCCCGCCGCCCAGGCCTGCACCGATCAGTCGGTGTCGCGGCCATTCCTGCCCTGGCTCGACATCGCGTTCTACGAGGCTGCGCCCGACGGCGGCTTCGAGGCCGGTGCCGACGGCTGGTCGCTGTCCGGCGCCTCGGTCGTCACCGGCGGCCACCCGTGGGGTGGGGACGCGCGTTCACTCTCGCTCCCGGCGGGCTCGTCCGCGACGACTGGCCCGGTGTGCGTGACCGTCGCGCACCCGACGATCCGGTTCTTCGCGCGCGGCACCGGCCTGATGGCGGTCTCGGTGCTGGCCGGCGGCCTGGAGCTGCCGATCGGTGTCGTCGCCGGAGGCGGCTCGTGGGCGCCGTCGCTGCCGATGCCGGTCGTCGCCAACCTGCTCGGCGAGCAGGACGTGCGCTTCCGCTTCACCAGCCTCGGCGCACTGCGGATCGACGACGTCTACGTCGATCCCTACAGCAAGGGCTGAACGCGCAAAGCAAGCAGCGCCATGTCGTCGCGCAGCGTCGCGGGCGTCTGCGCGGCCAGGTGCTCGACGATGCCCTGCGCGCTCATGCGGCGCGCGCCGGCGATCGCGGCGTCCAGCCGGCCCGGCGTCCACACGTCCGGGGCGTTCGCCTCGGTCAGCCCGTCGGTGTAGAGCACGAGCGCGTCGCCCGGTGTGAGCCGGGCGCTGCGGTCGGCGAGCTCGACGTCCTCGAGCACCCCGAGCACGGTGCCGTGCGCCCCGAGCTCCTCGACCAGGCCGGTGGCGCGCAGGATCATCGGGCACGGGTGGCCGCCGCAGGACGCGGTGACGCTGACCGCGCCCTCGTCGAGCTGCAGCCGGACGCACGCGAGCGTGACGAAGCGCCCGGCGCGCTGGCGCAGCATCGCGGCGTTGAGCCAGCGCAGGATGCCGGCCGGGGACCGGTGGCGCATGACCGCGGCGCGGATCGTGTAGCGGGCGAGCGCCGTCACCGTGGCGGCCTCGGCGCCCTTGCCGCACACGTCCCCCATGACCGCGAACCATTCGCGCTCGCCGGTCGAGAACAGGTCGTAGAAGTCGCCGCCGACCTCGTTGCCCTCGCCGCTGGGCCGGTAGAGCGCGGCCGTATCCAGGCCTGGGATCACGGGCAGCTCGGGCGGCAGCAGCGAGCGCTGGAGTGTCTGCGCGATCGCCGAGCGCGTGCGGTACAGCCGCGCGTTCTCGACCGCGGCGCCGATTCGCAGCGCGAGATCCTCCGCGAGTTCTGGCGGCGCGCCCGCGAGCGTGATCGTCCCGGCGGTCCCTCCGCGCACCGGGATCGGGACGCTGCGTCCGGACGCGACTCCCGCCCGCGCCACCTCGACCCCGTCGAGTTCGATCACGCAGCCGTCGGCCATGTGGAGGACCGCGAGCCGCGCCACTTCGGGCAGCATCTTCTCCACTTCGAGGGTGCGGACGAGCGCCCGTGACGTCTCGGCCAGGAAACGCTGCGCCTCCTCGGCCTGCTTGATCTCCGTGATGTCCTCGATGACGCTGATCGCGAGCCCCGACTCGATCACCGGCGTGGTCTTGACACGTGACCAGCGCGGCTCGCCGTCGCGCACGTGCCGGACCACGAGCGGCTCGGACGCGCGCTCGGACGGAATCCCGAGCCGCGCCTTGAGCTCGTCGGCGTCGTCGAGCAGCTGGGCGGCGGCGGCATTGACGTACACCAGCCGGCCCTCCGGGTCCTCGGCCGCGACCGCGTCGGCGACGCCCTCGAGGATCGCCCGCAGCTCGGCCTCGGTGCGGCGCATCAGCTCCTCCAGCCGGAGGTTCTCGAGCGAGACCGCGGCCTGCGCGGCGAGGTGCTCGAGCAGATCGCGCTCGACGGCGTCGAACGTGCGCGCGGCACGGGCGACGGCGAGCACGTGGGTGTGGCCGACACCGATCGCGAGCGCGTTGTCCTGCAGTGCGCCGAGCACGCGTTCGGCCTCGGCCAGCGCGGGCGTGTCGGCGCCGATCGCCAGGCGCGGCTGCAGCGTGCCGTCGTCGCCCACCTCGCTCAGCCTGCCGCCGTCGGCCTGCAGCGCCTCGACGGTGGTGGCGAGCAGGATCCGTTCGAGCGCGTTGCGGTCCTCGGGCGAGCCGGCCGCCTCGCCGACGCGGCGATCGGGCCGCTGCAGCCGGCCGGCCTGGCGGCGCAGGTCGTCGGCGCGCGCGTCGAGTGCGCGCGTCGATCTCCTGAACGCCCGCTCCAGGGCGAGCTCGTGCGCGATCCGCGTGCTGCGCTCACGCGTGATCAAGCCGAGCAGCGCGCCGGGCGCGATCGCCAGCAGGTACGCGTACTCGTGGACGTCTGAGGCGAGCACGGCGAGGAAGCCGATCGGGGCCAGCAGCGCGTCGATCAGATAGACGAGGCCGAGCACCGGCAGCAGCTCGCCGGGCGCGATCCCGGCGCCGAGGCCCTCGCGCAGCATCGTGACGACGAGGTCGGTGGAGAGCTGCGCCGCCAGCGCCGCCAGCAGGACGCCGAAGGTCGGGTCGGAGCCGAGCGCGGCCACCACCAGCGCCGGGCCGACCGCGTACCAGCTGTCGGCGATCACGACCGCGAGCCGTTCCGGGTGGGCGCGGTGGCGGATGATCTCGGGCGTGTCGCCCAGCAGCGCGCCGAGCGCGACCAGCGCCGGCACGGCTTCCACCGGCGTCAGGAACAGCATCGGCACGAACACGATCTCGGTCGGGCGGATCAGCCCCGGGCCGAGCGGGAAGCGGACCCGCCGGACCAGCGCGTAACAGACGACCAGCAGCGCGGCCGCGCCCCAGTCGCCGCTCGCCTGGGTGGCCATCGCGGCCGCGGCGGCCACGAACAGCGCGGCAGCGGTCACCTCCACGCGGCGCTCGCGCGGCGTGAGCCGGCGGGTCATCGCGGGGCCGCGGCGCTCGAGCAGCGACTCGGCCACCGCGGCCGCGGCGCCGATCGTCCGCTGAAGGGTGACCACCATTTGCAGGGAGTATCTGCGTCAGCGGGGTGACCGTGGGCCGGTTCCCGAATGCACCGTGAAGGCGAACAACTCGCGGAGAGCCGAGCGGGTGCGAAACGTGTTCGTGCGCTGACACTCAGGTGGCGGAATACCACGAGCCCGTCAGGCGTCGAGGTGGGAAACGACCTCTCGAAGGAGCCCTTCCATGCGCCGGACGTTCACCGCTGTGGCCGCCGCCACCGCCCTCGGTCTCGCGGTCGCCCCCGCTCATGCGGGCACGACCAAGACCGTCGCCGTCAAGAACAACTCGTTCTCGCCCTCGTCGGTGAACATCAAGAAGGGCGGCAAGGTGAGCTGGAAGTGGACGCAGGGCGGCGTCTCGCACAACGTCACGCCGGCCGCCGGCGGTTCCGGCTCGCGCACGACGAGCCAGAAGGGCTACACGTTCACGAAGACGTTCTCGAAGGCCGGGACGTTCCGCTACGTGTGCACGCTGCACTCGTCGATGAAGATGACGGTGAAGGTGTCCTAGGCCGCTAGGGCGATCGGGTCGGGGCGCGGCACGCGCTCCGACCACGCGCCGGCGTACTCGCCGAGCGCGACCTGGGCCAGTCGCAGCCGCTGCACGTCCGACGTGCCGGCGGCCGGGAACGTGTGGATGACGTCGCGCAGGTAGCGCTCGATGCTGCGCTCCTGCTGGGTGCCGTGGCCGGCGAGGATCTCGAGCGCGGCGCGCGCCGAGGTCAACGCAGACTCGGTGTTGACCAGCTTCGCGTTCATCAGTTCGGCGTCGCAGGAGACGCCGTCGTCGAGCTTCTGGACGGCGTCGTAGGCGAGCAGGCGGGCGGTCATCAGCCGCGAGTGCATCTCGCCGAGCTTGAGCGCGATCGTCGGCAGCTTGGCGATCGGCTGGCCGTACAGGTGGCGTTCGCGCGTGAACGCGATCGTGTCCTCGTAGATCGCCTGGTGGATCCCGAGCGCGACCGCGGTCAGGTTGGGCCGCCCGTAGAGCGTGCTCGACGAGTACGCCACATCGAGCCCTTGGCCCTCGTCGCCGATCCGGTTGGAGGCCGGGACGCGGCAGCCGTCGAAGATCAGCTCGCCGTAGCTGAAGCCGTGCAGCCCGGCCTGCGTCCCGGCGCTGCCGCGCTCGCATCCGGCGCGGTCCTGCTCCACGAGGAACGCGGTCAGCCCGCGTGAGCCCGGGCCGGTCCGGGCGACGACGCCGTGCACGTGCCCGATGTGCGAGTTGCCGACGAAGCACTTCGTCCCGTTGAGGACGTAGGAGCCGTCCGCGTCGCGCGCCGCGGTGCTCGCCATCCCGAGCACGTGCCCGCCCGAGCCCGGCTCGGTGACCGCGATCGTCGGCAACAGCTCGCCCGCCGCGAACCGTGGCAGCCAGCGCCGCTTCTGCTCGGAGGTCCCGAAGTGCAGGACCTTCGCCACGCCGAGCTGCGACGCCTGTGCCACCGCGCCCATCGCCCCGCTCACGCGCGCGAGCTCCTCGATGATCACCGTCTTGGCGACGTGGCCGAGGCCCATGCCGCCGTAGGCGCGCGGGATCGTGACGCCGATCCATCCGCGCGCGGCGATCTCCTCGGCCAGGCCGACCTCGACGGTCCGCCGCTGTTCCATGCACTTGACGTGCGGTCTCACGCGCTGCTCTGCGAATCGGCGGACTTCTTCACGCAACTCCATCCGATCCATGGTTGGCGAGCGCGCGCGGGCGCGCAACGCGGATCGGAGATGGCGGTGATCTGGCAACCGCGTCATGTGAGCTGGATCAGCACCACGCCCGTCAGCAGGGCCGCGACCGCCCCAAGCCGCAGCGCCGACACGCGTCGCTGCGGCAGGCGCAGCAGCCCATAGCGGTCGACGAGCACGGACGCGGCCTGCTGGCCGCCGACGGTCAGCGCGATCGTGGCCGCCGCGCCGATCTCCGGGATCAGCGAGAACACCGATGTGACGTAGATCGCGCCGAACAGGCCGCCGAGCCAGCCCCACCACGGCATCGCTCGCAGCGGCTCCAGGCGCGGTCGCGCCGCGCCGGACGCGAGCAGGAGCAGGCCCATGCCGGCGGTCGCGACGACGAACGACAGCGCGCCGACGGCGACCGGCGCGTCGAGGTCGGCGCGCAGCTGGGCGTTGATCGCGCCCTGGAGCGGAAGCGCCGCGCCGGCCAGCAGCCCCAGCGCGATCCACGACGGCGTCGCGGTGCGGGCGCCATCCTGCGCGTGGACGATCAACCCCGCGCCGAGCAGCACGGCGAGGCAGCCGAACAGGTCGGCCACTCCGATCGGCTCGCGGTCGACGCCGAGCCACCCGAAGCCGTCGAGCGCCAGCGACGCGAGCATCTGGCCGGCGATCCACAGGCCGACGGTGAGCACGGCGCCGAGGCGCGGGAACAGAACGATGCCGGACGTGATGTAGATCGCGCTCCCGAGCCCGCCGATCAGGTGCCAGGCCTCTGCCTCCTCGACGCCTGCGAACGCGTCGAGCGAGCCGGCGACGGCGGTCGCGGCGAGCAGGAGCAGCGCGCCGATGCCGAGTTGCAGCGTCGACGCGCCGAACGGGCTTCCGGTGGCGCCGCTGAGCTGGACGTTGGCCGCGGCCTGGACCGCGAGCAGCGTGCCGACGAGGAACAGGAACGGGATCTCCATGCGGGTCTCCTGTAATCGGACGGTGCGTCCAGTTCAATGTAGCACCTAAGCGGACGGAGCGTCCAGTACGCTGTGCGGCATGAAAGAACGCGCCGACGCGGCCCGCAACCGGGCTCGAGTGCTCTCAGCCGCCGAGCATCTGTTCGCCGCGCGTGTTCCGGTCACGATGGAGCAGATCGCGGCGGCTGCGGGTGTGGGCAAGGGGACGCTCTACCGCCGCTATCCCGACGTCGCCTCGATCGCCCAGGCGTTGCTCGACGAGCACGAGCGCGAGCTCCAGGATGCGCTGCTGCGCGGGCCGCCGCCACTCGGACCGGGCGCGCCGCCCGCCGAGCGACTCGCCGCGTTCTACCGCGCGATGGTCGAACTGCTCGAGCGCCACGGCCATGTCGCGCTGGCCGGCGAGACCGGAGCGCTGCGCTACCGGACCGGCGCCTACGCCGCCTGGGCGATGCACGTCGCCGTATTGCTCGGCGACGCCGAGAGCCCGGCGCTGGTGGACGTGCTGCTCGCGCCACTGGCGCCGGACGTGTTCGCCCACCAGCGATCGCGCGGGCTGTCGGTGGAGGAGATCACCGACGGGCTGGAGGAGCTCGCGCGCCGGGTTATGGGCGCGTCGCGGCAGTGAGCACGCCGGCGAACGCGGCGACGAACTCGCCGTTCGCGACGGCGTCCTGTTGCCGTTCGAGCCAGTCCGCGACCTCGGGCTCGGGCGCCCCCGCGAGCACGGTGTCCTTGACGATCCGCTGCCACACCTGCTCGCTCGGCGTGAACGAGAACGGCGTGGCGGCGACGTCGGTCATCCCGCGCTCGCTGAGCAGTCCGGGGAGCCGGCGCCCGGCCTGCGGCTGCTCGAGCGACGCGTAGAGCGTCTCGGCGACGCGGTCGGCGACCTCCTCGTCCGCGCCCGGCGCCAGGATCGTTCCGCCGTAGTCGAGCTCGAACAGCGCGAGCCGACCGCCCGGAGCGAGCACGCCGATCAAGTTGTCGACGACGCTCTCGACCTCGGGCACGTGGATCAGGACACGCTCGGTCCGGACGGCGTCGAACTCCGGTTCCAGGTCGAGCTCGGTCAGGTCGGCCTCGAGCCACTCGACCTCGGGCGCGCGACGGCGCGCGATCTCCAGCATCTCCGCGTTGCGGTCGACTCCGGTGACGTGGACGTCGGGGTGCTCGGAGGCCAGCCGCGCGGCCTCCAAGCCGATGCCGCAGCCGGCGTCGAGCACCCGCATGCCGGGCCGCGGGTCGATCGCCTCGCGCAACGCTTGCTGGACCGCGCGAAAGCCTGGGAGCCGGTCGGCCTCCTCGAGGAAGCGCACGAGCTCATCGGCGGGCGCTTGCCGGGGGTCGTGGAAGCCCCGGTGCAGATCGTGTGTCATCTCGCCACTCACGGTGATCCATGGTGGTCGAGCTTCCAATCCCATGATTCTGGGGGGCGATCACATTGATCGCCCCCCGTTACATCACGGCGTCGTCGTCGACAGCGTGAACGTCAGCGTCTTGCCGTACGCGCCGGTGCGCAGCCCTTCGGTCGCCGCGATCGACTGCCTGAAGTCGATCGTCACCGGCGTCTGCCCGACCGGGTCGCCGAACTGCAGCAGCGCCAGCGGCGAGCCGCTGATCGGCGCGAATGCGCCGGTCCCGATGCGGGCCTCGAGCGCCTGGTTGAGCGCGTAGCTGCCGTTGACGAGCCGGCCGGTCCGGTCTGAGCTCGGGTCGACGACCGTCAGCGTCGCCTCGTCGGCGGTGCTGATCACGGTCGCGATCGTGGACGCGGTGTACGTGTCCGCCGCACCGGGCCGGAACGTGCCGAACGTCGCGGGCGCGCCGAGTGTCAGCGACAGCGTCGGTGGGACGGAGCCGATCGGGCCGCCGGGGACTTCGGACGGCTTGTCGATCGTGAGCGTCTTCGAGCCAACCGCCGAGCGGTTGCCCGCGGCGTCGGTGGCGCGGTACTCGAACACGTGCACGCCGTCCGGTGCGATCGTCACCGGCGCGCTGTACGTCTTCCATTCGCCGCCGTTGTGCCGGTACTCGACGACCACGCCGGGCCGGTCGTCGGCACCCGCCAGCGTGGCCGTGACCGCGGTGCGGTAGATGCCGTCGGCCGGCTCGACCGGGGCGAACGTGGCGGTGACCGTCGGCGCCGTCGTGTCCGGCGGCAGCGTCAGGCCCTGCATCGGCACCTTGGTCGGGAACGCGGACTGCCAGTTCAGCACCTGGGCCTGCGTCTGGCCGTCACGCACGATCACGTCGAGCGCGTTCGGGTCGCGCGTGTCGCTGTCGTGGTTGGGGGCGTCGGTCCAGACCCCGGCGCCGCCGCCGAACCGGTACTCGGTGATCCACCAGAAGTCCGGCCCGGGGTTCTGCCAGTAGGCCAGGTCATAGACCGGCCGCACGTTGCCGAGCCCCTCGCCGCCCTCGGCGTTGCCGAACATCGCGACGCCGTAGCGCGCGTCCTGCAGGTTGATGTCGCCGAGTGCCGAACGCGGCACGGTCAGCACGATCTCGCGCGTCTGCGCCAGCGACGACATCGTCCCGCCGGAGACCTTCGAGCCGTCCGGCGCGTACACGCCGGCGAGCCCGAACCGCCCGTCGATCACGACCGTGCGGCTCCACGGCGACTCGACGTCCATGTTCGTGCCGGGCATCGCCGCGACCGGCGAGCCGGCGCCGGAGCCGAGGTAGACGTTGATCCGCTGGTGCGAGATCTGGTCGCCGCCGAACTGGTTCGTGATCGCGCCCCGGATCCGGGTGACGAAGCGGACGTTGTCGCCCTCGGTGTAGACCTCGACGTTCTCGAGGTCGAAGATGCCGGCGGTGTAGACGCCGTTGGTCGGGTAGCGGTACGTGCCCGGGCCGTTGTCGTCGTTGCTCGGGTCGCTCAGGCCGCCGACGAGCGTCCCGAACGAGCGCGAGAACACGCTGCGCGACGCGCTCGTGCCGACGCCGTCGGCGTTGAACGCGAACACGTTGACCTGGTTGGCGCCGAGCGCCAGCGGGATGCTGGCCGAGAACGCGCCGCCGGACGGCGTGACCTCGCGCGAGGCCGTGCCGGCGCGGATCACCACCTTCTCGCCGTCGGTCGTGCCGGCCACCGTCACCTCGTCGCCGACGATCGCGCCGTTGGCCGGCGCGGTGACGGTGAGCGACGGCGCCGGCGAGGACGGCGTCGGGATCTCCTTGACCTGCACGTTGCGGAAGAACACGTCGTCGCCGGTCCCGTGGTTCTGCAGGCCGATCAGCGTCGGCGCGTTCATCCGGTTCGGATCGGAGTCGACGTAGTCGTTGATCTTCGTCCCGTTCAGGAACACCTGGATCCGCTGACCGGTGATGACGAGCTCGTACGCGTTCCACTCGCCCGGCGGCTTCAGGGCCGCGTCGCGGGCGGCCGTCACCGCGGCCTGGAAGTTGTAGACCGCGCCGGTCGTGTGCGTCGGATCGTCGGTGGCGTCGATCTGGATCTCGTGGCCGTTGTTGACGGCGTTGAACGGATCGGTGCCGGGGTCCTTGAAGCCGACGAACACGCCGGCGTTGTCGTCGCCCGCCATCTTCCAGTCGAGCTTGAGCGAGTAGGAGCCGAAGCTGTCCGGGTGATACAGCAGGCCGAGGCCGCCGTAGCTGAGGATCGAGCAGTCCTGCTGCAGTGCGAAGCCGCCGGGGCCCGCCATCCGCCAGGTGTTCAGGCTCGTCTGCGTCCCGTCGAACAGCATCCGGTAGCCGGCCTCGGGTGTCGCGCCGGACTGGCACGGCTGCTGCACGTCCTTCGGCTCGATCCGGAAGAAGTCGAACGCCGCCGCCTGCCCGTTGCCGTTGTAGGCGGCCAGGCCGATGCGCTGCGTCGCCTGTGAGCGCGAGCGCCCGAACGGCGTCCAGTTCACGCCGTCGGCCGACCACGCGCCGAGCAGGAACGCGCCCGTGCTCTGGAGCCGCAGCCAGATCCCCGTCTCGTTGATCGAGGCCGGCAGCGGGCCGGAGCGGTCCAGCGACTCGTCGAAGATCGGCTGACCCGTCGAGGTTCTGGCCGAACTCCGCGCGCCAGCCCAGGCCCGGGATGTCCATCAGCACGAGCTTGGAGAACGTCGCGTCGGTGTTGTGCGCGATCAGGCCGGCCTGCTCGTACTCGTCGCCCTGCGGGAGCTTGACCTTGGTGATCGCCTCCCAGCCGCCGGTCGGCGCGTCCTGCAGGATGATGTTGCGGGCGCTGGCGTCGCCGCCGTACATGTCGCCCGGAACCGCGTCGATCTCGAGCGCGCCTTCGCGGACGCGGTAGCCGCCCGGCGTCTCGCGCAGGATCGTCGTCCAGCGGCAGACGTCGAGCGCCGTGCCGGTGAACTCGTCGCTCGCCGGGCGGCGTGCCGGAGCAGTCCGGCCTGGGCGTCGATCCGGAACGAGCGCACCGCCTTGCGGCCGTCCGCGTCGGTGACGGTCAGCGTCGGCGTGTAGATGCCGCGTTCGGTGTAGGTGTGTGAGGCGTTCGGCGGTCGTGGCCCCGAAGTCCCACGCGTATGTGAGCGCCTTGCCCTCCGGGTCGACCGCCTCGGCCGTGAAGTCGACCTTCAACGGCACCGTGCCGCTCAGCGGCGTCGCGGAGGCCTTCAGCTGCGGCGTGCCGTTGCCGGTCACGCCGGGACCGTTGAACGTGAACTCGTCGAGGTCCATGCTCGCGCCGGTGAAGACGACGTAGAGGTCGAACGTCTCGCCCGGGTCGGCGATTGGGATCGCCGGCAGCGTCACGTAGTTGTCGGCCGAGCCCTGGTTGGGCACGCTGAACCGCGCGAGCAGCTGGCCGGTGGGGGAGCCGGCGCGCAGCTCGAACGAGCTGTCGCCGTACGCCGACGCGCGCGCGGAGACGGTGTCGATCCCGGTCAGGTTGATGTCGTCGAAGCGCAGCCAGTCGCCGGAGTCGATGTAGCCGACGCGCGCGCCGCCGGCGGCGCCGGGATGGTTGACCTGCTGGGTCCCGTTCTGCGCGTCCAGGAACTCGGCCTGCTGCGTGCGGTGCTCGAGCACGACCTGGTCGGAGCCGGTCAGCTCCAGCCCGGTGGTCGCGTCGGTGTAGGTCGCGTTCAGCACGTAGAACGTGTGCTGGGTCTTGTCCTCCCACGGCGGCGCGATCCGGAACGTGCCGGTGCAGCCGGTGAAGTTCTGGTCGCCGTGCGTGTGCTCGTTGTGGCCGAGCGCGGTGTCGAAGCGGACCTTGTTGCAGTCGATCGTCCCGTCCTCGGGATCGCTGACCGTGATCCGGTATGGGATCTGGTCGCCGTAGTCGTAGATCGAGCCCTGGGCGGGGAACGTGATCTTCACGCTCGGCGCGGTGTTGCCGGCCGTGATGTTCACCGACGCGCGGCCGACCTGGCCGGCCGCGTCCGTGACCGCGAGTGTCGCCGTGTGGCGGCCGGGCTGGGTGTAGGTGTGGGTCGGCTTGATCGCCGTCGAGTCGGTGACGCCGTCACCGTTGAAGTCCCACGCGTAGGTGATCGCGGTCTCGTCCGGGTCGTGCGAACCGGTGGCGTCGAACTCGACGGTCAGCGGCGCGGGGCCGGACGTCTTGTCGGTGCGCAGTTCGACGATCGGGGTCCGCGTGCCCTGGACGTAATCGACCCGGTAGACGGCGCTGTTGGCGTCGCCGGCGAAGTAGCCGGTGCCGTAGTCGAGCACGTACAGCGAGCCGTCGGGGCCGAACTCGATGTTGATCAGCTGCTTGAAGTCGAACGAGTCCATGAACGAGGCGATGTCGGGCATCGCGTTCTCGTTCGTGCCGGTCAGCGTGCGGATCCAGCCGCGCCCGAACTCGTAGGCGAAGCTCTTGCCGTCGAAGTAGGCGGGGAACTTCGTCTTCGACGGGTTGCCCGCGTCGAAGTCGTAGACGGGGCCGCCCATCGGCGACTCGCTGCCGCACCCGAACTGGGGCACGTTGCAGGCGTCGTAGGCGATCCACGCCGGGCGCGCCGGCGGCAGGTCGACCAGGCCGGTGTTGCGCGGGCTGGTGTTCTTCGGGTTCGCGCACTCGAACTTCGCGCCGGAGACGGCGGTGGCGAAGTCGTAGTCGTTGTAGGCGTCGTTGCGGCCGTGGCAGTACGGCCAGCCATAGTTGCCCGCGCTCTTGATCAGGTTGAACTCGACCTGGCCGCCGGGCCCGCGGTTCGGGTCCGCGCCGCCGGCGTCCGGACCGTAGTCGCCGAGGTAGACCCAGCCGGTCGAGCGGTCGATCGCGAACCGGAACGGGTTGCGGAAGCCCATCGCGTAGATCTCGGGCCGGGTCTTGTCGGTGCCGGGCGCGAACAGGTTGCCCTCGGGCACCGTGTAGGTGCCGTCGGCGGCGACCTTGACCCGCAACAGCTTGCCGCGCAGATCGTTCGTGTTGGCGCTGCTGCGCTGCGCGTCGTAGGCCGGGTTGCGGCTCGCGCGCTCGTCGATCGGCGTGTAGCCGTCCTGGGCGAACGGGTTCGTGTCGTCGCCGGTCGAGAGGTACAGGTTGCCCTGGGCGTCGAAGTCGATCTCGCCGCCGGCGTGGCAGCAGATGCCGCGGTCGGCGGGGACCTGGAGGATCTGCTGCTCGGTGGCGAGGTCGAGCGTGCCGGCGTCGGTCAGCTTGATCCGCGAGAGCTGGTTGTGGCCCTTGTAGGCGTCGAACGAGACGCCGTCGTTGGGCGCGTCACCGGACGGGGTCGTGAGCGGCGGCGCGTAGTAGACGTAGACCCAGCGGTTGGTCGCGAAGTCGGCGTCGATCGCGATCCCCTGCAGGCCGTCCTCGTCGTGCGAGTAGACCGGGATCGTGCCGGCCAGCGACGTCGTCGCGTTCGGCGTGGTCATCCACACGCGGCCGTCGCGCGAGGTGTGCAGCACGCGCCGGTCCGGGAGCACCGCCATCGCGATCGGCTCACCGGTCTTGTCCGCGCCCTTGGCGAGCGCGGTGACCTCGAACTCGTCGTCGGCCGGAGCCTGGGCGCCGGCCGCGCGCCGGGAACGCCAGGAGTGCGAGCAGGCACCACAACGACCACCGACGACTTCCGCGCATCCTTGCTCCTCCTCCACGGCGTTCCGAACGCCGCAAGCTACAAGCGCGCTCTGAGTGGGTCAAGCCCGGCGCGGCCGGGCCAGATAGCTCTTGCCGGCACGCAGGAGGATCGTCTTGCCCCGGACCCGGTCTCGGACTACGACAGCCCCTTCCGTGACCCGGGTGCGCGTCCCGGCGCACGTGTCCTGGACGAGCCACCGCGTGCCCCGGACCGTCGCCGCGCTGTACTGGCCGACGGTCCGGAAGTTGCCGGAGCCGTGGCCCCACAGCTTGCGGCTCTTCGGCTTCTTCGCCGACGCCCTCGCGCTGCTGCGCTTGCACGGCGCGAGCGCCTCGGTGAGCGTGAGATCGATCCGCGCACCGCGCCGGTTGATCCTGAAGATGCCGTCGCGGAACTGTGCCGTCTTACCCCCGGAAGTCAATTCGACGACGCCGCGCTTGGCGTCGATGGTCGAGCCGTCCGGGATCCCCTGGGTCGCGTCGAGCTCGACGAACTCGCGGCTGCCGGGACGGCGTACGAGCACCTTGCCACTGACGGGCCTGACCATGACGGTGCCCGCGGCCGGCGTCGGAGTCGGGGTGGGCTGCGCCGTGATCGTGGCCACCGGTGAGACGGTGGTGTCCGGCGGCGGTGGCGGCGGGGGCGTCGCGGTCGTGAACGTACGGTCGGCGCCGGTCACCGGGCCGCCCGAGAATTCGTTCATGGCGACCAGTCGGAAGTGGTAGGCCGTGTCCGGGTCGAGGCCGCTCACGACCGCGCTCACGGCCCGTTCGGTGAAGGCCGATCCGGCGCTCGCCACCGGGGTGGTGCGGCCATAAGCGGCGGTCGGGCCGTACTCGAACCAGTACGTCGTGTCGTCACCGGCCGGATTGACCGTCCCGGTCAACGTCGCGCCGGTCTCGGAGACGCTCGAGGCGTCCCGCGTCGCGACCTGTGGCGGTCCGACGGTGATGAACGTCCGGTCCTCGCCTCTCGTCGTCCCTCCGGCCGACGTCGCAACGAAGCGGTAGTGGTACGTCGTCCCGGGCTGCAACTCGTTCAGGTAGTCGCTGACGTCCTGCGGCCCGGCGCCGGACCCGAAGGCGACCGACCCGCCGAACAGCGACGTCGAGCCGTACGCGGTCGTGAGCCCGTACTCGACGGCGTAGGTGGTCGGAATCCCGCGTCGATCGATGGTGGCGTCGAGCAGGGTGTCGGTTCGCGTCGTGTCGCGCTGCGCGCCGCCGGCGACCAGCGGAGCCGGCGCCGCCGTTGCGGCGCTGCCCTCGACCGCGCCGGCGTCACACGGGTTCTCCGGCGTGCGCGGCCGGGCGGTGCCGCGTTGATCGACTTCCAAGCACTGCGCGTTGTCGCCGGCGTCGATGCCGGCGCTGCCCGCCCACGGCAGCAGCGAGCCGAGCGCGAGCGGGCCGAGCAGCACGGTTCGTCCGCTCGCGGTGAGACCGCACGACGTCCCGGTGTCGATGCTGCCGCCCAACTCGGTGGGCGGCGAGCCGCCGCAGTTCTCCTGATAGGCGGAGTTGCCGAACAGCACGTTCGCCGTCGTGGTCGTGGCGGCGACCCACAGCGCGGAGCCTCCACCGCCGTTGCCGGAGGCGCTGTTGGCCTCGAACGTGACGTTCCGGAGCGCGGTCGAGGCGGCGGCATAGATCGCGCCGCCGTGCGCGGCGCCCGCGGTATTCGCCGCGAACGTCGAGTTGGTGACCGTGAGCGTGCCGCCGCTGTTGTAGATCGCGCCGCCGCCGCCCGTCGTGCCGTCGTTGTCGCGCCACAGCGTGCGGTCGATGTTCGCGGTGCCGGCGGTGATGAACAGGCCGCCGCCGCGATGCCCGTGGTTGTCGCGGACCTCCGTGTCGATCATGTTCAGCGTCCCGCTCTGCAGCGCCAGCGCACCGCCGGAGAGGTTGTTCGAGAGCGCGTCGAAGACGTCGTTCTGGAGCGTGACGGTGCCACCGCGCTGGAGCAGGCCGGAGCCGCCGGAGATGTCGGTGGACTGCCCGCGAGTCACTCGCAGGTGCGCGATCGTCACCGTCGCGTTCACATCGAAGATGCGGTTGCTGTACGCGGCGTCGAGCGATGGCGGTGGGCTGGCTTGTCGCCGGCCCGGAGATCGTCACGGCGTCGGTGATGACCAGCGCGCCGGACGACAGCGCGTACGTCCCGGCCGGCACCGTGATCGTGTCGGCGCCGGCGGCGGCGTTGGCCGCGGCGATCGCGTCGCGCACCGTGCACTCGGCATCACAAGCGTTCGCGGCGTGGTCGCCGCTTGCGTTGACGGTGAACTCGGCCGCGCGTGCGGCCGACGGCATCAGGAGCAGGCAAGCTGCGAGCAGGACGCCGACTGCGGCGAGCCGAGTCATGGCTCGCCACCCTATGTGGCGGAGCGCCGGGCCACACATACCCGAAGGGGGAGTCAGCCGAGCAGCTCGGTGCGCACCTCCGCCTTGAGCACCTTGCCCACGCGCGAGCGCGGCAGCTCCGGCCACAGCTCGACGTGCTTCGGGGCCTTCACGCTCCCGATCCGCTCCTTGACGAACGCGATCAGCTCCGGCTCGGCGACCTCGAGGCCCGGCTTGAGCTCGACGACCGCCACGACCCGCTCGCCCCACTTCTCGTCGGGCAGCCCGATCACGGCGCAGTCGCGCACCGCGGGGTGCTGCATCAGCGACTGCTCGACCTCGGCCGAGTACACGTTGAAGCCGCCAGTGATGATCATGTCTTTCAGGCGGTCGACGATGAACAGGTAGCCGTCCTCGTCGAGATAGCCGACGTCGCCCGTGTGGTGCCAGCCGAAGCGAGACGCCGCGGCCGTTGCCGCCTGGTCCTTGTAGTAGCCGGCCATCACGAGCGAGCTGCGGACGACGATCTCGCCTCGCTCGCCGGCCTCGAGCACGGTCCCGCTCTCGGGGTCCATGATTGCCACCTGCACCAGCGGCGCGGGCCGCCCGGCGGACGCCAGGCGCTGCGTCGCCACCGTCCCGTCCGGGTTGAAATGCTCGGCGGGCGGGAGCATCGAGACCATCATCGGCGCCTCGGACTGGCCGAACAGTTGCGCCATCACGGGGCCGATCACGTCGAGCGCCTCCGCGAGCCGTGCCGTCGACATCGGCGCTGCGCCGTACCAGAAGCACTGCAGCGAGGAGAGGTCCCGGGTGCGGACGGCGTCGTGGCCGAGCAGCATGTAGATCAGCGTCGGCGGCAGGAACGTGTGCGTGATGCGCTCCTGCTCGATCAGCGCGAGGAAGCGCCCGAGATCCGGTGCCTGCATGACGACGATCCGCCCGCCGAGCGCCATCACCGGGAAGCACAGCACGCCGGCCGCGTGCGTCAGCGGCGCGAGTGCCAGATACGCCGGGCGACCCTCGAACGGATACCCCATCAGCGTCAGCGCGGTCATCGTCTCGAGGTTGCGGCCGGTCAGCATCACGCCCTTGGGCAGCCCGGTCGTCCCGCCGGTTCCGACCAACATCACGAGGTCGTCCGGCGGTGCGCTCTGCTCGACTGGCGGCGCGCCGTCGAGCCACGCCTCCAGCTCACGGTCGAGGCACACCGTCGTCGGGACGTCGAGCCGATCGACCATCTCCGCGAACGCCGAGTGATAGAGCAGGAATTCGCAGTCGAACAGCTCCAGCAGCGTGCGGTTCTCGGCCGCCTCGTTGCGCGGGTTGATCGGGCACCAGACCGCGCCGCGACGGGCGATCCCGAACACGCACGCGAAGGCGACCGCGTCGTTGGGCGAGAGGATGGCGACCTTGTCGCCCGGCGCGACCCCCGAGCGCGCGAGCGCGGCCGCGACTGACCAGCTCAGGTCCTGCGCCTCGCCATAGCTGAGCGACCCGATACAGGGCGCGTCGCGGCCGAGCGACGCGCCCTTGTCGAGGTAGTCGGCGAGCGACGACATCAATCCTGGACCGTAAGCACCGGCTTGAGCACCAACCCGTGGCTGCGAAGGACGCCGAGCAACTCGCGATGCCCGAACGCCTGGCAGCCCGAGGCCAGACCGACGCGTCGCGGCGGCTGCTGGAGCAGCGAGTACGCGGCGTAGGCCTGCATCAGACCGGTCTGCTTGTAGTTCGAGTTGCCGTGGATGACGCAGTGGGCGCGACCGAGCGGCCCGGACGCATGGACGGAATCCACGGACGTGTTCACGCGCGGGTTCTCGCGCGGCGGCATGCCCGCCTGCAGGCCGCCGGCGATCTCGGCCAGCTTCGCCTCCTGCTCGGCGGGCGCGAGCGGCCGGATCTGCTCCTCGAACATCTGCGTGGTGGCCACGACGCCGTCCATCACGGCGCGGTCGAGCACGCCGCCGGTGACCATCACGGTCGAGACGCGCGGATCGTTCTTGAACCACACCGGGTGGCAGGTGCCGCCCCACGGCACGGTGAGCGCCGTGCCGTGCTGGCCGGGCACGACGCACTCGCGCGTCGACGTGTGATCCCACGCCACGTACTCGTTGTTGACGAGGTGGAACCAGTCGGCCTTGAGGATCGTGAAGATCGTCTGCGTCGACGCGTAGGTCGGGAAGCCCTTCCACAGGACGAGGATGTCCAGCGTCTCCATCCCCGGCGTCTCGAGCGCGAGGTTCGCCGCGATCTCCCCCGTCGTGTACATCTGTGCGAGCCCGGGAGCAAGCAGCAGTCCGGCCTCGGCGAACTTGTCGCCCCACCGTTCCTGGGCCTCGAGCACCCAGTCCTGCTCGCCCGTCGTGTCGAGGTAGTGGCAGCCGGTGGCCAGGCACGCCTCGACGACTTCGTGGCCGTAGCTGATGAACGGCCCGACGGTGTTGCAGACGACCTTCGATCCCTCGAACGCCGCGGTGAGCGACGCGACGTCGTGCGTGCAGTCGGCGACCTCGTGGTCGATCGTGTCGACGCCGGGAACGTGGGCGACGACGTCGGCCGTGCGCTCCTTGTCGCGACCGAGGGCCGTGAACGGCGCGTGCAGCTCGCGCAGGTACTCGCAGATCAGGCGGCCCGTGTAGCCCGAGGCGCCGTAGACGATGACCGGCTTCGCGCTCATCTCACATCCCCATTCCGCCGTCGACCGGCAGGCCCGCGCCGGTGATGAAGCGCGCCTGGTCGGACGCGAGGAAGACGACGGCGTCGGCCATGTCCGCCACCTCGCCGAGCCGCCCGGCGGGCGTCTGCTCGATCACCGCGCCGACCGCCGCTTCCGGGCTCTCGAACAGCCCGAGCTCGGCCATGTCGACGGCCAGCCTCTGGCCCATCTCCGTCGGTACGAGGCCGGGGTAGACGCAGTTGACCCGGACGCCGAAGCCGAGCTTGCCGGCCTCGAACGCCGCGACGCGGGTCAGGCGATCGACGGCCGACTTCGTCGCCGAGTAGCCCCCGATGCCGGGGAACGCGATCGTCGCCGCGACCGACGCGATGTTCACGATCGCGCCGCCCTTGCCGGCCGGGCCACCGGGCCGCATCGCGCGCAGCCCGTGCTTGATGCCGAGCGCCGTCCCGAGCACGTTCACCTCGAGCATCCGCCTGAGGTCTTCGGCCTGTGCATCGACGAGCAGGCTCGAGATCTCGATGCCGGCGTTGTTGACGAGGATGTCGAGCCCGCCCAGCTGCTCGATCGTCGCGCCGGTCGCGGCCTCCCAGCTCGCCTCGTCCGTGACGTCCAGGTGGACGGACTTCGCGCCGAAGCCGCCGGCGGTCTCGGCCGCGAGATCGTCGAGCACGTCGCCGATCATCACCGCGGCGCCGGCCGCCGCGAGCGCCTGCGCCATCCCCGCTCCTAGGCCGCGCGCACCGCCCGTGACGAGCGCGTGCCGGCCAGTCAGTTGACCCATCGGTCTCCTCCTCCTTTGACAGTCGTCAAGAAATTCTCTGACAACTGTCAAGGAGGTCGTGAGGAGGCGCTACGCTTCGCGACCATGGCCACCGCCGCCAAGCGCCGTCCCATCGACAAATTCGAGGAACGACGGCGCGAGCTCGCGACCGCGGCGCTGCAGACGCTCGGAGAGCTCGGCTACGCCCGCACGAGCCTGCGCGAGATCGCCCTGAACTCGCCGTACTCCCACGGCGTCGTGCACTACTACTTCGCCGACAAGGTCGAGCTGATCACGTACTGCGTCCGCCAGTACAAGGCCGAGTGCGTGCAGCGCTACGACCGCATCGTCGAGGCGTCCGCGCCGGCGGACGTCCTCGCGGCGGACTTCGCCGAAGCGCTCGTGACGACGATGGTCGAGGACGCGGCGATGCACCGCCTCTGGTACGACCTCCGCGCGCAGGCGCTGTTCGAGGCGTCGTTCCGCGACGACGTGCTCGACATCGACCTCACGCTCGAGCGGATGATCTGGCAGGTCGTCTGCCGCTACGCCGAGCTGCGCGGGATCGAGCTCGTGATGCCGCAGGCGCGGTGTTACGCGATGTTCGACGGGCTGTTCCAGCAGGCGCTGCTGCGCCATCTGGCCGGCGCCGAGGGCGCGGCCGGCGATCTCCGCGCCGGCGCGCTGCAGTTCCTCGAGCTCTCGCTGCAGAAATAGCGCGGGCCGACAACACGTGACGGAGGGGTGTCACGTGCCGCCGACCCGCGCGCCGGGCGCCGAAGGGCCGGAGGGCGCCCACGCGTCATGGTCGCGGTGGGAGGCGAGCCGGTGGGGGATGGCCCGCCCTTCCCCCCTGAATGCGGAACGGTTCTCCCCCATCCGGGGGGACGGGTGCAGGCGCGGCGATCAGGCTGATCGCGAACGCGCATTGGTTGCGGGCGAGCGGTGGCACACGCTGTCGGCATGCCCGACTATGTGATCGTCGGGGCCGGACCGGCGGGGTGCGTGCTCGCGAACCGCCTGTCCGCGGACCCCGGAGTCGACGTGCTGCTCGTCGAGGCGGGCGGCCCGGACACGAACCCGTTGATCGCGATGCCCAGGGGGTTCGGCGAACTGCTCGGCGATCCCGCCGTCGCGTGGCACTACCCGACACGCCCGTTCGGGCCGTTGCAACAGGTCGAGTACTGGGTCCGCGGGAAGACGCTTGGCGGGTCGAGCGCGGTCAACGGCATGGTCTACAACCGCGGCCAGGCGGCGGACTACGAGCCGTTGCGGCCGCTCGGGTGGGGCTGGGACGAGATCGGGCCCGCGTTCGAGCAGATCGAGGACAACGGGCTGCGAGTGTCGACCGCCGAAGCTTCCGACCCGCTGCTCGAGGACGTGATCACCGCCGGCACCGAGCTCGGCTGGCAGCGCACGCGCGACTTCAACGCGACCGACGACGAGCGCATCGCGTACGCGACGGCGACGATCCACGACGGCCGGCGCGTCACTGCGGCGGATGCGTTCCTGCACCCGGTGATCGACCGGCCCAACCTGACCGTCGTGCTGGACACGGTCGTCGACCAGGTGCTGCTGGAGGGCGGACGCGCAGTCGGCGTTCGCGGACGCGGCGGCTTCGAGGCATACGCGGCGCGCGAGGTGATCCTGGCCGCGGGCAGCATCGCCACGCCGGGCATCCTCGAGCGCTCCGGCATCGGCGCCGCCGACGTGCTGCGATCGGCCGGGATCGACGTCGTCGTCGACAGCCCGAACGTCGGTGGCCGGATGCGCGAGCACCGCGCGTTCATGCTCCAGTTCCGGCTCGCCGAGGACCTTGGCTACAACCGGCCGCTGAGCAACGGGGCCGCCGCGGAGCAGTACGAGGCGAGCCGGACCGGGCCGCTGTCGGTGCCGTCGTTCGACATCGTCGCATTCTTCAAATCACGCCCGGAGCTCGACCGCCCCGACGCGCAGATCCAGGTCGCGCCGTTCTCGATGCGGCCGCTCGAACCCGGCCGGCCGGTCCAGCTCGAGCGCGAGCCGGGGATGCTCTGCGTCGGCTTCCTCCTGCGGCCCGACAGCGAGGGCGGCGTGCACATCACCTCGCCCGATCCCGACGCCCCGCTCGACATCGACGCCAACTACTACGCGACCGCGCACGATCGCGAGGTCGCGGTGGGAGTCTTCCGCGGCATGCGCAGCCTGTTCGCGACCGAGCCGCTCGCGTCGCACATCGCGCACGAGACGATTCCCGGGGTCGCCGTGCAGTCCGACGACGACATCCTCGACGCCGGGCTGACCCTGGGCGGCTGCGGCTACCACGCTATCGGCACCTGCGCGATGGGGCCGGACGACGACGACGTGCTCGACCCGCAGCTGCGCGTGCGCGGCGTCGAGGACCTGCGCGTCGTCGACGCGTCGGTGCTGCCGGTCATGGTCTCCGGCAATCTCAACGGACCGGTGTCGGCACTCGCGTGGCGCGCGGCCGATCTGATCGCCGACGGCGCCTGACGCCCTTGCCGTCGCCTTGCGCGGCGGAGAGAATCGGCACGTGCGCGAGCGCGACTTGAGAGCAGCGCAGGAGATCGAGGCGCCGCGTGGCGAGCCGGCGCCCGATCCGCGGACGCTCCCGGCGCTCGCCCGCGCGATCCAGCAGAGTGCCGGCAATGCCGCGCTGCAGCGGGTGCTGGCGCGCCAGCGGGCCGACGTGCACGCGATCGAGCCACACGAGGGCGGCGATGACGCTCAGGGACTTGGACTGCTCGCCCAAGCCGAGCCCGGCGCGCCGATCCCTGCCGACGTGCGGCTCGAGGCGGGGGAGGCCGCGCCCGGGTCTGCCGTGCCCGACGACATCGCCAAGTGGCAGGCGCGCAAGCCCGCGACGAACCCCGAGTACGCGCAATGGATCCTCGACGCCGAGGCGCACGGCTTCGTGAAGTTCTCCAACCCCAAGCGCTCCAAGGTGCAGCTCGAGAGCCTCCGCGACGGCAAGCCGGTCGTCGGCGCCGACCCCGCCGACAAGGAGATCCTCGGCGGGCTCGTCATCTCACACGCACTGATCGCCGAGCGCGCCACGCGCTGGGCGGGGGACACGAACAAGGCCAAAGAGCCGTTTCAGATGGGCGACTACATCCGCAAGGAGAAGGGCGGCCACAGCTCCGGCGAGCGCGTGGACATCGGCGGCTTCGACTGGACCGGCTCGAAGGGACCCGACCAGATCATCACGGCGCTGAAGGCGCTGCCGCCGGACAAGTACGGCATCGGGCTGCCGTTCCAGGGCGAGTTCTTCCCCCGCGACCAGTGGTTCAACCCGCAGGCCAAGCAGGCGGTCGCGGACGCCGAGAAGGCGGACAAGACGACCGCCGCGGTCACCACGCCGCTGCTCACCAAGGGCAGCACGCTGAAGGTGACCGGGACATGGGACAAGGCCGACGTGGAGACGATCCCGCAGAACTGGGACGTGCCGCCCGGCTGGAAACTCAAGCCGGGCGGCGGAAGCGCGGTCGGAGCGCTCAAGAGCGCGACGCTCAAGAAGGGGATCAAGGACCTCAACGCCGCTGGCTACGACATCTACGTCTTCCCGGACAACGAGAGCCACCTGCACGTCCAGCAGGGCAACGGCTAATGCGGACCCATCAGGAGCAGCTTGCGGTTCGGGGCCGTGTCGGGGAGCGTCTCGAACTCGAGCACGTTCTCCGTGAACGTCTCGTCGAACGGCCGGCCCTCGACGTCGTTGCCCCAGCTGTGGTCGGTGAAGCGCAGCGGTTCGTAGGTCTCCTTGTCGACCCAAAGCGTCATCTCGACGGTCGGGCCGCCCCGCTTCTCGTGCCAGCGCAGGACGTAGGCCTCGCGGCCGCCGACGGACTCGTCGTCGAGCAGCTCGACGTCCCGGTTGGCGCGCGCGGAGCGCAGCAGTTCGCCGGCGCGGAAGATCTCGCCGGCCACCATCTGCATGTCGGGGTACTCCTCGAGCTTGCCGGTGCGTGGGTCGAAGCGGGTGACGCCGCTGCCGTCCGAGACCTCCTCGTTGCCGGTGTCCTCGAGCCAGCGCATGGCCGTGCCGCGGACCCACACCTCGCGGGTGCCGTAGGACTCGCGGGCGCCGTCGGCGCCGCGGCGCTCGGCGCGTGACTTGGCGTAGAGGATGCCGTCACCGGGCGCGATCGCGGCGTTCGCGCGCCGGATCACCTCGCTCGCCTGCGGCGCGGAGCCGGGAACCACGATCACGGCAGCGAGCACCGCGGCCAGGCCCGGGAACGCGAGCAGACGGCGGCGGCGCCGGCGGGGCGGTTCCAGAACGAGCGCGTCGAAGTTCGCGCGGCCGGCGAACTCACCGGGGTCGACGGGATCGGCGGCACGAACGCGATCGAGCACGGGGTCCATGTCAGATCCTCTCCGGGACGATGAAGGTGGCAACGGGCGGGGTCTCTTCGAGCGCGCGCGACAGGCGTGCGCGGGCGCGCGAGAGGCGGACGGCGAACGCCGGTCCGCTGCAGCCGGCGGCGCGCGCCGCATCGGCGTTGGACAGGCCCTCCCAGGCGACGAGGCGGATCGCCTCGCGGTCGTTCTCGCTCAATCGGGCGAAGGCACGCGCCAGCCCGCGGTCGCCGTTCAGGCGCTCGGCCGGATCGCCGGTGGCGGGATCGGACGCGAGCTCGCCGCGCCGCGACGCTCGGCGGCGATGGTTCGCGAGCACGTTGCGCGCGACGGCATACAGCCACGGCAGCGGGTCCGCGACCGTGCGCGGCATGTTGCGCCACGCCACCACGAACGTCTCCGCGGCGAGATCCTCGACGTCGTCGCGTGGCGCCCGGCGCGCGAAGTACGCGCACACGGCGGCGTGGTGAGCTTCATAGATCGCGCGGAAGGTCTCGCGCCGCGAAGGGGAATCTCTCACACCCGTTCTCTGTCGCGACGTCGGCACGACTTACAACTGTGCCGCGATACTGCGCCTATGGCCTTACCCAACCACTGGCAACCTTCGTCTGACCGCCGGATCCTCGTGTGGGTGGGCGCGCTCGCGGCGCTTTCGGCGGGCGCCGCCTGGGTCCGGCGGACTCGGTCGTCGGCCCCGTAGAGTTCCGGCATGCGTCGGGCGCTGCGCTGGCTGACCTACCTTGCGCTTCCGTCGGTCGCGTTCGGCTGGCTGCTCCGGGTGGAGCTCCCGACGTGGACTTGGTCGTGGACGCCGGATTCTCCGTTCCGCCGAGCGCTGGCAGTCTTCTCCTCGAGGCGCTCGCGTATGTCGCGCTCGGTGTTGGCGTCGTCGCGGTGATCACCGTGCTCGCGACGGCGTTGCGCACGCGCGACGCGGATCGTCATGCCGCCGAGACGCGAAGGCGGTAGCCGGCCGCGCTGCTGGCTGTTGACGGATCGATCGTGATCGCGAGGAAGTACGTTCGCGGCCGACCTCTCGGGTTGCGCAGCTCCAGGACCTCCTTCCCGGGTCGCCGGGTCGCACGGGCGATGAGTCCCTCGGGCGCGTCCACCGAGAACGCGTTTTCGTCGTGGGCGCTGAGATTCGGGTTGCCCCATCGACGCGTCAGCGTGACGCGGGCGCTGCCCTGCGGCCGCAGCCGGATCGGGAAGACGTCGACGGGGTCTTCTTGCCGGCGCAGCCGTGCGGTGATCGTGCGGGCCGCTCCGCCGCTCCAGATGTTCGGTTGCTTGAGAAGCCGGCCGTCGACCCAGGCGATCCATGCTGATCACGGCCGCGCGGGCGGCGATCGCGCGCTCGATCGCATTCGCGTCATCGCGGTCCCGTGCGCATCGCGTATCGGCTCCGTCGAGGTGACGAGGTTGGCTCCCGCCAGTGCGGGATGCGCCGTGTCGACCGGCGTGTCGATCAGGGCGAGCAGCGGGCCTTCGCGATCCGCCGGCGGAGTGACCCCTCGAGGCACCACGATGCGGGCGCGAAGGTCGCCTGCGCCGGGGTCGCGAGCCACAGGAACGCGGCTGCCGCGATGATCGCCGTCCGCGCCGTGCTGCGATCCTCGTCGCCGACGCTCGCTTCGTCAATGGAGCGGATCGAAGTACCGTTGCCGACGCATGGCGCGTGTGAGGATCGGCGACGTCGCGGCGATTTCGCTCGACGACGACAAGGTGGCCTGCGTGCACGTCCTCGCCAGGCACGAGGCGCTCGACTTCTACTTCGGCGTGCTCCACGGAGCTCACGCGCGGTCCGAGGAGATGCCGGTCGAACGAATCGTCGAAGCCGGCTACGCCCTGCTGGGTCACGCCGACGGCTATCTCATCGCGTGCGGCGACTGGCCCGTCGTCGGCCGGGTGAAGCCTGATCCGTCGCGGTTTCCGTTCCCGCGGTTCAAGATCTGGCACGGCGGACCGGACAGCCCGACGCTCGCCGTCGAGTGGGACGGGCAGGGGCAGCGGGTCGCCGAGCCGGACGAGCTGCCGGTGTTGCTGGGGATGACCACCCGCAGTGCCGGTCGAATCGCGCAAGCGGCGCGCGCGCTCCACGGGCTTGAGCCGTGGCAGCCGGACTACGACGACCTCAGGATCGAACGCGTGGCGCGCTCGCACGGCCGGGCCGAGCCCGACGGAAAGGATCCGCGACCGATCACGCCGCGCGAGGTCGACCCGGAGTCGCCCACAGAGGTCGTGGCGTTGCTCCTGTTCCACGGGCCGGTCGAGCGAGCCCGCGCGGCACAGGCCCAGCTGCAGGCCGGCGGCTGGAACGTCTCGCTCTCGCCTGAGGACGAGTCGGGCGAAGGAC
This sequence comes from uncultured Solirubrobacteraceae bacterium, assembly GCA_963768375.1. Lineage (GTDB taxonomy): Bacteria > Actinomycetota > Thermoleophilia > Solirubrobacterales > Solirubrobacteraceae > Solirubrobacter. The sequence goes on along the minus strand of CAVYHO010000008.1, from coordinate 532,723 downwards.
ATTTCCTGGAGGCCACGCGATCGGTCGCCTGGAGGGACGTGTTCGCCGTCCGGGACGACACCGAAGCGCTCGCGACCCGGCTCGGAGCCGACGACTTCGGGTGGGAGGTCGCCCTGCCTCCGCGTTAGCCGACCGTGTCCAGCAGCGACAGCAACACCCCGAAGGCGATGAAGGAGACGAGAAGAGCGAACACCGAGACGGCCGGCGCGATCACGGCGGCGGCGAGCGGGAGGGTGCGCCGGCGCGCGTTGACAATCAGCCATGCGGGCACGGCGAGCGCCTGACGACTGCCGCTGACCGGGTACCGGGAGAGTATGCGCGCACTCGCCCTGGCCGTCGGACTGAGCGCGATGCTCGCCGGTTGCGCGAAGGACGCCGAGCGAGAGCCTGAAGAACGTCGCAACCTCGCCGCCTTGCGCACGCTCCCCGTGCCGCCCGGAGCCGTCACGGTGCGCACTGAGACGTTCGGCGAGCACGCGCCGGACACGAGCGAGGGCCCGATCGTCGGGTGGCCGACCGTTCGCGAACTGCGACTGGCACGCGTGGAGCAGACCGCCGACCTCGTCGAGACCACGAGTCGGGGACTGCGTCGTGCCGGCTGGCGTGTCGATGACCGCTCCGACTTCTACCTCAACGCCCGCCGCGGCAGGACCTGCCTGCACCTGCTCACTTCACCGGAACCGCCGGCGCCGCCCGACGCGCCCGTGCCCGAGTCTGTCGCCTCAGACCCCGGTGCTACGGAGCCGATGTCGGACGACCGCCTTGCGCGAGGCATGCTGTTGAAGGTCCGCGACTGCTGAGGCGTACGCGGGACCGTTGTGCGGGTCGCGGACGGATGCGCAGCAGTCGATTCCCTGCCTCATCAGTGTCCTACGGAGACCACCAGGTGCGTGATCTTCGCGACGGAACGCGTCAAGGCTCTCGTGCGTCTGATCGTCACGGCGAGATGTAGCGCCGACACGATCGTGCCGATGTAGCCCCAACCGGGCTCTTGCAGGCCGATGCGTCGCTGCATCGAAACGGTCCTGACGCGCGGCCCCATACCGGGCGGCGTCTCAACCGAGAAGCGAGGTGCATCGCTATCGGGATAGCGCGAAGGCTCGGGCTCGAGCGGACGAGCGGCATGCCCGAGAAACGCATGCCAGAACTGCTGGCCGGCATCCGGAGCGGACGCGTCGACGTTCGCGATCCGCTTCTTGAGATCCGCCTCGATCTCGTCGATGTCGAGTCGGAGCGCTGCGTCCTCGTCGTCCGCCATTGCAACGACCATACGCGCAGCGACCGCTCGTTAGGAGTCGCCATCGGTTGCGGCGACGCGCCTGCAACCGCTCCCGCCAACGCAGCGGCATCCGCTGACACGATCTCCCGCGCGACTACCTACGCGCGATCCCTGTCCTTGCGTCGCTCGACAGGATCACCCGAGACCTGGGTGGCGCGGCTCTCGTTGGCCGGGGACGGACGTGCGCCCCCTCGCGGCGCGAGGGGGCGCGTGCCGCTCAGCGCTGGACGTCGATCGTGTAGTGCGCGTCGTCGTTGGTCAGCTGGACCTTGCCCCAGCCCTTGACGGGGAACGATCCGATCAGGTCGTGGGGGTCCCCGTTGTTCCCCGAGTCGCGGTCGTAGACGCGGACGGTCGATCCGATGCGGACGTTGAGGTTGATCGCGGCCGACGACGGCTCGTCCATCTCGCCGCCGGCGTCCCACACCTCCTTGCCATTGACGGTGATGAACGGCTCGTCGCCGCCCGAGCCCCAGTCCTCGGTCTCGTGGACCGTCAGCGTGCCGAGGTGGCGATAGTTGTCGGCGGCGCCGGCGTTCGCGGCGCCGAAGACGGGGACCGCGGCCGCGAGCAGGGCGGCGATGCCGGCGAAACGCTTGGTGGTGCGCATGGAGTGCTCCTTTTCGGTCGGGTCCCGACACCGTGGAGGCCATCAACGCCATCGACAATCGGAGAGCTCTCCGGGGGCTTCGCCGAAGAATGGGCTGCGACTCGCTCGCCGACTGGCGCAGCAGCGCGCTCGTGGTCTGTCCCAAGTACGCCGGCGCTTCGCCCGCCCGGCGAGAGATCGTCGTCGCGGCGGTCTGAACCGCTGGCCTGTGTCGACCTCGGCGGCATACGCCCAGCGGAACTACGGGGACGGGTGCGGGACGTACCACTCCACGAAGCGCGTGCACAGTCCGCCGACGTCGAACTCCAGTTCGAACAGGTTCGAGAAGACGTGACCCGTCTTGAGGTAGCGGGTCTCGCCGGTCGCGATGACGCGCTGGCCGCTGATCAGCGATGGGGCGTAGGAGGCCTCCCAGGACCCGGGTTCATCGGGTTCCTGGAGCCACGTTGCGACGATCGCGTCGCGGCCGCGCACCGGCTCTTCGTAGGGATGAAACGCGTAGGTCGCGTCGGGCGCGAACAGCTCGCCGATCGCTGCCGCGTCGTTGCTGCGCCACGCCTGCGTATACGCGTTCAGCCACGCCTGCACGTCGTTCCCGGTCATCGGCGCGAGTATAGGTTCGCCTCCGCTGCCAGGCCCCAGTCGACACGCGTTGCCGGTCGCATGCGACGTGTCTCGCCTCGGGGGTCGTCCGGCTGCGCCCGAGTGCCCGCCGGTGTGAGAGGCACCGGACCGGGATCGCCCCGGCGGGCGGTGGCTCAGACGCCTCGCGACGCGCGACTGATCCGCCACGAACGCCGAGTCGACGGACACGACGACTCGACCCTCATTCGGGGCGCCGCGCTTCCGCGGATCGGCCGTCGTCGCCCTACTCGGGTGCGGTGAAGCGCGAGCGGACCAGCAGGACGTCGTGGTCACTGTGAGTGGCCGGCACTACCTCCACCGAGGGTGAATGAAGCGCGCCACTTCCGTACACGTGCTGAAGTCCAGGGGCCTGGTGGGCGGAACTGTCGGTGCGCGTCCAGACGCCGTCGGGTGCGCAGGATTGGCGACGGTTGACGTCACCCCCGAACGTGACGGTGCGGGTCGAAGCGCGGCGTGCAAGGAGCGCAGTGAGTTCCGCGCACTGCGCGTCGTTCCCGGCGACCTCAACAGTCGAGCGGGTGTTGAGGTGGGTGGTGCACACGTCCACTTCCGTTCGGGCGGTGACGCAAAGCCATCCGCGCCGTTCGGGGCCCGCCTGTGCCTTGAAGTCTTGGTTCTCGGTGCGTTCGATGGCCGCCTCCGTGAGCACGGCGTCACCGAAGAGTCCGCGGCCACCCGGTTGGACGCAGCGTAGGCGCTGGCCGTCGTAGATCACCCTCGAGAAACGGAAGTGGTATCCCGTCCGCCGGGCAATTCGGGCGACGTCATTCCGACAGGCCTCGTTGAAGGTGATCGCGTCCGGTTGCGTCTCACGGATCCGAGCCACTGCCTCCTCCACCACGGCCGGGTACGCCGCCTTGCCGTAGCAGCCGGCCAGACCGGATAGGCACAGGTTCATCTGCATCAACGTGTACGTCGAGCTCGCAGCTGGCGGCACGGTCGCGCCGGTATCGACCGACGTCGACGGTTCCCGCTCCGGCGCGCCACTGCGGCCCGAGGATTGGTCGCAGCCAGACACGGCAAAGACCAGCGCGCAACCCGCCGCCGCGAGGAGCAGGGGCCCACAACTCCTCGGGCATCCCGCCCTGGCGCGGACCGTCAGGTTCACAGGTGATCGACACTACAGCCGTCAGCCATGGGAGCGATTGTCCGGCACCGTGCGACTGCCGTACTCGCCTCGGGTCATGTGCATTCGTGAGACGTAGCGGAACGCGCCGAACCGGAACAGGCTGTCCTGGCGTGCGCTCGGCCGCCAGTCGTGATCGCCGGCGGCGCACACCAGCGGCGCCGTGACGCCGAGTTGGGTGTCGCCCGGCTCGGTGACGGCGGGCTCGGTGACCGCGGGCTCGTGGGCGCCGGGCACGTCGACGCCCGGGATCGTGGTCGCCGGGATCGTCCTCTCGGGGATCGTCATGTCGGGGATCGTGACCGTGCCCAGGCAGCCGGCCGGCGCAGGGTCGACCTGGATGCACTGGGCCGGGACTTGTTGCGCCGGGACGACGACGGCGGGGACCACAAAGCCGGGCACCGGCTGGCCGTCGAGCAGCTGGTCGGGCACCGTGATCGGGTCCGAGACGACAGCCGGGATGTCGACGGCCGGGAGCGCGCGGCTCGGTGCCGTGCAGCCGCTGTCGGTCGCGGCGTGGCCGGCGGACGGTGCGAGCGCGGAGATCAGCAGCGTCGCGGCGGTTGCGGCGAGCGCGGCGCGAGCGATTCGTCGGGACATAGACACTCCTTGTCTGGTGGTCGGATCAACGGCCGGAAGTCGGCCGTTGCATCCGGTAGGCCGGCACGCCCGAAGTTCGCCCCCCGGTGGGTTGCCGTCGGCGATCCGCTCTGACGCGGCTGCCACCAGGTGTCTCCAATGGCGCAGGCGCTGTTCGGCCCGCCGGTCCGCTCCGTCGCCGCGCGCGACGTCCGCTCGCCTCACGGGCTGTTGGTCGGCCTAGCCCGGCGGTGCGGGGACTACCGCGTGTCCCGGGGCTCGATCATGCTGGGCGCCGTTTCGTCTTCCAGCCAGCGCGGATGGCGACGGAAGATCGTCCGCGTGTCGCACGCGTACTTGCGCAGCAGCGCGATCCCGCTGCGTTGGAGGGTGACCGACCGGATCTCGGCGCAGCGCTGCTTGTCGGAGCCGTCCGGTTGCGAGGCCGTCTCGCGCAGCTCGCAGTCGACGCGCCGCGAGCCGAACCGGCGACACGTCGCAAGCCGCCACTCGACTCCGCTGTCGCCGGCTTGCTCGCGCCCGCCGAGGAGCCGGAGACCCGTGCGTACCGTGAGCCGGGTGTCGAGGTAGAGCGCAGCGCTGTCGCGGGCGATCCGGCCTTGCGGGTCGCGGACGCTCACGCGCAGGGTGGCTGCTCCAGGTTCCCCGTCAGATGCAGGGAGGTCACCGCAGTCTGCGGTGAGCCGTACACAAGAACGGCAGACGTCACGCGCGCGCGTTGACGATTCGACGCGTCAACTCACGCGGCCGATCCCGTTCCCGAACCAACCGGCCCATCGGCGCTGTGCCTCCGGCCCGGCGCAGCCGGAGGCGGGATGCCGCAGTGGTCCGCTTAGAGCAGCGCTTGGTCGAAGAAGGCGATCACGCGGCGCTCGTACTCCTCGGGCTGGGCGCGGATGCCGCTGGTATGCCCGGCGCCCGGGATTTCCCAGAGCGTCTTCGGCTCGCCGGCGGCGCGGTAGAACTCCGGGTTGAGCTGCACCTCGCCGCCCTGACCCTCGCCGGAGTACATCAGCAGCAGCGGGCGCGGCGCGACCTTCGCGGCGAGGTCGACGAGACTGGCCGGAGGCGACTCGTCATGGAACACGGCGGTCGCCGCTGTCTCGACGACCTTGAACGGGATGCCGAGCCACTTGTCGGCCGACGGGGGTGAATCGACCGTCTCGCGCACCGAGCGCATGCCGGCGCCCTCGGACGCGACCGCCTTGAGCGTGTCGGTCTCGGCCGCGGTCTGGATCATCATCTCGCCGCCGACGGAGAGCCCGAGCCCGCCGATGCGGCCGTGATCGACGTCGGGGCGTTGCTGCAGGTACGCGATCGCGGCCTTGAGGTCGGTCTCGTTGCCCCATCCCCACGAGGTGGGGTCGCCGTCGCTTTGGCCTTCGCCGCGGCGGTCGAAGAGCAGTACGCCGTAGCCGGGGAAGGCGATCACCGCGGCGACGTCTCGTTCCAGACCGGGAGCACGAGGTACAGGAACACGAAGCCGCCCGTGGCGCCGAGGAGCGCGCGGCGCACGTACCGGCGAGGCCGGCTGTGGTTCGTGCGGCGTGTGCGCCACAGCGTCGCGACGCCGGTGGCGAGCAGCAGCAGGCCCGCCGGGATGGCGAGCAGCCCGGTGAAGTCGTCCCCCGAGGCGCCGATCGTGCGGGCGTAGTGGATCGCCTCGCCGCCGGCGGCGAGGCCGAGCACACCGAGCGTCAGCGCGAGGGCTCCGCGTCGGCCGCCGCGCAGGCGCGGATAGCCCCAGGCGGCGAGTGACAGCAGGGCGAGCGGCACCAGTCCGCTGACGAGGTGGTCGCCCGCCGACGTGCCGGGCTGGGGCTGCAGGAAGCTGTCGTCGATCAGGTGCAGAGCGATCATCGCGATCGCGATTAGCACGAGGACGGTCTCGCGGGTCCGGCCGGCCCGCCTGGTGAGCGGCGGCGCGGAGGGTGTCAGGGCGGCGGTCATGGGGTCTCTGTGAGCCCGAGGGCACGGTCGAGGAACGTGGTGGTCCGGCGCTCGTACTCGTCCGGACGGGTGCGCAGGCCGGCGGTGTGGCCGGTGTCGGGGAGCTCCCACAGTTCGACCGTGGGGCCGCCGGCGTCGCGGTAGCGCCGGTTGGTCGGGATCTCGTAGGGGTCACTGCCGCCGGCGATCAGCAGCACCGGCCGCGGCGCGATGGCGGGCATGAGCCCGACCAGAGAAGGCGACTCGCGCATGCCCGATACGCCGCGCACGACCTGGAGGCCGAGCTCAGCAAACACGCGTTCGGGGAGTGCTGGGTCGCCGGCGCGCTGCGCGTCTCGCGGTCGTGCGGGCCCGTCGCCGATGACGGCGCGCAGCCGCGGTTCGCGCGCGGTGGCCTCCAGCAGTACCTCGGCGCCCAGCGAGGTGCCGAAGCCGGCGATCCGCTCCGCGTCGACGTCCGGTCGCCGGGTCAGCCAGCGGATGGCGGCGTCGACGGCGGGCTGAGCGTTGTCGCCGAGCCCGTTCGGATGGCCTTGGCTCTCGCCGTTGCCGGGGTTGTCGAGCGCGAGCACGCCGTAGCCGTGGCGGGCGAGCATGCGAACGTGCGCGGCGACGCGCTCGCGGCTGCCGCCTGAGCCGTGGCTGAGGAGCACGGCCGTGCGGTTGGTCGACGGCACGTACCACGCGGACAGCTCGCGGCCGTCCGCGGTCTCGATCGCGACCTCCTGATGCGCAATGCCGAGGGAGGACTCCTGGATCGCCCAGCGCGGGGCGTGGGTGACCATCAGTCCCTGCGCAAGCGGCATGACGCCGCACAGCGTGAGCACGAAGGCGCCGGTGAGCCAGCCCAGCACATGGGCGGCGCGCCAGCCGGGCGCGGACCGGCGCGCGGGCCGCCGGGGAGCGCTCACGGCGGTGACGCCGGAGGCGATCAGCAGCAGGCCGCCGGCGATCATGCCGACGCCGGTGATGTCGGTCCAGTCGGGGCCCGAGTTGACGATGTGCAGGCCGTGCGAGACGACCGCGAAGCCGAGCGTCAGCAGGCCGATGACGACGCCGAGCACGAGCCGCGTGGGGCGGATGAGCTGTGGCTGGGCAAGCGCCCAGACGGCGGGCACGGCGAGGATGCCGAGCACGCCGAGCATCGGCGTGTCGGGCCCGGAGAAGGCGAGGTCGAGCAGATGCAGCCCGACGAGCGCGAGGCCGGCCAGCAGCAGCGGGCGCTCCAAACGCGCGAGCCGCGCGCGGCTCCGCCCTGAGGGCGGAGCCGCGACGGGGCGCGGTGCGGTGATGGTGGCGGACATCGCTACTCGTAGTGCAGAGCGTCAAGCACGTCGAGCCGCGAAGCCCGGCGGGCCGGCATGATCGCCGCGCCGATGCCCGCGAGAACGGCGACCAGCGTGAAGCCGGCCAATGCCTGGTACGGGATCACGAGGCTCGTTTCGGAGCCTCCGACTGCTTGGGTGACGAGCGCGGAGAGGAACACGCCGAGCCCGATTCCGAGCGTGGCGCCGATCAGCGCCGTGATGATGCTCTCGTGGCGGATCATGCGACGCGCCTGGCGTCGTGTCATGCCGATCGTTCGGAGCATGCCGATCTCACGCGTGCGCTCAAAGACCGAGAGCACCATCGTGTTGACCATGCCGAACAGGCTCACGATGACCGAGAAGCCGAGCAGCACGTAGAGCATGGCCAGCATCGTGGCCATATCCTTGGTGGCGTCCTTCGGGTAGGCGGCCCCGGTGTGCAGGGTCGCGTCGCCGAGATCCTTGGCCGCGGACTCGATAGCGGCGTCGGCGCCGGGCTCGGAGTCGAGCAGTGTGAGGCTGTTCTTGGGATTGACGAATGCGGCGTCGAAGCCCTGCTTGGCCATACTGACGTCGCCCAGCAGTTGCTTGGACGCGGGCGGGTCGTAGATGCCGCGGACGGTGAGCGTGTGCTTGTCGCCGGCGGGTGTCTGGAGCGACAGGTGGCCGCCGAGCGTGAGGTGCTTGTCCTCGGCGTACGTCTTGGTCACGAGCGCGCCGTTGGTTCCGAGCCGTTCGAGCGCGTGCTCGGATCCCGGAGTCCAGGTGAAGCGGTAGAAGTGCGCGATCGTGGCGGGGTCGATGCCGCTGATCGTGTTCTCCTTGCCCTGCACGAGCGCCGTGTCCGAGCGCACGTGGGAGGCTGCCGTGACGCCGGACACGGCCGCCAGCTGCTCGCCCTCGGTGGCCCTGAACGGCAGGTTCTGCTTGCCGTCGAGGATGTAGTCGGCGTGGACCTGGTCTGAGACGGCCTTCTTGGTCGAGGCGTTCATGCCGGCGCCGATCACGGCCACGACGGTGACGAGCGTGAGCCCGATCATCAGCGCGGCGGCGGTCGACGCTGTGCGGCCGGGATGGCGGACGGCGTTCGCGCCGGCCAGTTCGCCGGCGACGCCGCCGGCGCGGCGCGCCGGCCAGCCGACCACGCGGGCCAGCGGCTTGACGAGCCGCGGCGCGAGCAGCGCGATGCCCGCGAACAACCCGAGCACACCGCCGCCCAGCAGCGCCGCAACGGCGGCGCCGCTCAGTCCAGCCAGGATGCCGACCGCGATCGCGGCGAGCGAGCCCAGCGTCACGCCGAGCCCCGCCTTGAGCGAGTGCGCGGCCAACCGGCTGGCCGGCAGCGTCGCGCCTTCGCGGACGGCCGCGATCGGCGGCACGCGGGTCGCGCGCTTGGCCGGCAGGACGCTGGCGATCAGGGTGATGACGGTGCCGAGCAGCAGCGAGACGATGATCGTCCGGGCCTGGATTACGGTCGAGGCCTTGGGCAGCTCGACGCCCAGGGCACTGAACAGAGCGACCATGCCCTTGGCGATCCCGAGCCCGAACAGCAGCCCGATCACCGACGCCAGCAGGCCGATCACGAAGCCCTCGAGCACGACCGAGCGCATGACCTGTTTGCGCGAGGCACCGAGCGTCCGCAGGGTCGCGAACTCCCGCGTGCGCTGGGCGACCGTGATCGAGAGCGTGTTGAAGATGACGAACGCGCCGACCAGCAGCGCGATGCCGCCGAAGCCGAGCAGGAACATGCGGATCATGTTCATCGAGCTGTCGAGCTCGGCCGCGTCGTCCTTGGCCGCCTTGGCACTGTCCTTGACCTGCAGGCTGCTGGGGAGCAGCGGCTTGACGGCCCGGAGGAGATCGGCGACCGAGGTGCCCTTCTTGGCCAGGATCGAGATGCCGTCGAAGCGGCCCTCGCGGTGCAGCAGCGTCTGGGCGGTCTTGATGTCCCAGGCCGCGACGCTCGCGAAGCCGAGCGAGTCGACACCGCCGAAGGAGACGGTGCCGCTGATCCGGTAGTCGTGCTTCTTGCCGAGCGTCGAGACGACGACCGCGTCGCCGGTCTTGTAGTGGTTCTTGACGGCGGTGCCGGCGTCGATCGCGACCTCACCGGGGCCCTTGGGCCACGCGCCGGTCTTGAGCTCGAGCGGGCTGAAGCGCGCGCTGGCGGAGTCGATGCTGCCGCCGATGCTCTCCATCGCGGACTTCTTGCCGTCGCGGCCGATGATGTCGGCGACGTTGGCCTCCTGCGGGGAGACCTGTCCGGCGGCCGCTTCGACCTCAGGCAGTGCCTGGACTTTGGTCAGCAGCGCTTCCGGGATCGTCACGCCGCTGCCGGTCGTGGAGTTCTTGACAACCTCCTTGCCGCTGATGACGGCGTCGGTCTTGTTGGCCGATGCGGTGAAGAGGCCGTCGAACGACTTCGACATCGTGTCGGTGAGAATGAACGTGCCGCTGACCATTGCGACGCCGATGACGACGGCGAATGCGGTCAGCAGTGCGCGGATCTTGCGGCCCGCGAGTCCCTTGAGTGCGACCGCGATCATCGCTGGGTCACCTGCTCGAGCGTCTCCAGGATCTCGTGGGCGCTGGACGGGCCGAGGTCGCGAACGATGTCGCCGTCGGCGAGGAAGAGCACGCGGTCGGCGATCGCCGCGGCGTGTGCGTCGTGGGTGACCATCACGGTGGTCTGGCCGAGCGTGTCGACCGAGTCGCGCAGCAGCGTCAGGATCTCGCCGCTGGTCGTGGAGTCGAGGTTGCCGGTGGGCTCGTCGGCGAACATCACGCTGGGGCGTGAGACGAGCGCGCGGGCGACGGCGACGCGCTGCTGCTGGCCGCCCGAGAGCTCCGACGGCCGGTGCGAAAGGCGGTCGGCGAGACCGACCGTCTTGACCAGCTCGTCGAGCCATTGCTGGTCGGGCTTGCCGCCGGCAAGCTTCAACGGCAGCGCGATGTTCTCGGCCGCGGTCAGCATCGGGAGCAGGTTGAAGAACTGGAAGATGAAGCCGATGTGGTCACGCCGCAGGAGCGTGAGCGCTGCGTCGTCGAGGCCGGTGATGTCGACGCCAGCAACCGACACCTCGCCCGAAGTGGGCGTGTCGAGGCCCGCGAGGATGTGCATGAGCGTCGACTTGCCGGAGCCCGACGGGCCCATCACCGCCGTCAGGCGGCCGCGAGCGATGTCGACCGAGACGCCCCGCAGGGCGTCGACCGCAGTATCGCCGGCGCCGTAGCGACGCACGACGTCGCGTGCGCTGACGACGGTGGCCGGCACGGTCGCGGGGGAGGTCGAATTGAGGATGACGGCTGACTGCATGGAGGTGAGCTCCTGAGTGGGGGACCCCATGAAGGTCCCAGCCAGGCGCTCGAGCCGATAGACGGCCCGCAGGTGTCCGGTGGTGCCGCAATGAGCACCATCGGCGGGGCGGTTCAGCCGCCGGCGGCAGCCTGCGGACGGTCGAGCCGCAGGTACTCCAGCACGGCGAGGATCCGCCGGTTGTCATCCTCATCCGCCGTCAGCCCGAGCTTCGCAAAGACCGCGGTGACGTGCTTTTGGACGCCGCGCTGGCTGAGCTCGAGCTGATCGCCGATCGCCTTGTTCGAGCGGCCCTCGGCGATCAGCGCGATCACCTCCCGCTCGCGCGTGCTCAGCGACGCCAGCGGTCCGTCGGGCGAGCTGCTGGCCAGCAGCTGGGCCACCACCTCGGGGTCCAACGCGGAGCCGCCCGCGACCACGCGCCGCAACGTCCCGGCGAACTCCTCGACGTCGCCGACGCGGTCCTTGAGCAGGTACCCGAGCCGCTCTGGGCTCTCGGCCAGCAGCCGGGTCGCGGTCCCGGTCTCGACGTACTGGGACAGGATCACGATCCCGATCCGCGGGTGGCGGGCGCGGACCTCGTGCGCCGCGCGCAACCCCTCGTCGGTGAACGTCGGCGGCATCCGGATGTCGACGATCGCCACGTCGGGCTCGTGCTCGGAGACCGCGTCCAGCAGCTCGTCGGCCGACGCTGCCTGCGCCGCCACGTCGACGCCGGCCCGCTGCAGGATGCTCGCGATCCCCTCGCGCATGAGCGTGCTGTCGTCGGCGATCACGACCCGCATGGCAGCTCTGCGGTGACGACGGTCCCGGACCCGCGCGGGCTGGTGACGAGCAGCCGCCCGTTCAGCGCCTGGACTCGGTCGGCCAGGCCGTGCAGGCCGGAGCCGTTCGCGGCGTCCGCGCCGCCGATGCCGTCATCGGCGATCTCGATCGCTATGCCGCCGGCCATCCGCGACAGCCGCACCGATGCTGCCGTCGCGTCGGCGTACTTGCCGACGTTGGCCAGCGCCTCGCAGACGACGAAGTACGCGGCGAGCTCGACTGCGCGCGGCACATGCTCTGGCGCGTCGCACGTCACGGCGGTGGCCACCGTCGAACGAGCCGCGAGCGACTCGAGCGCAGACACGAGGCCTCGATCGAGCGCGGCGGGGTGGATGCCACGCGCCAGCTCCCGCAGCTCCTTCAACGAATGCGCCAGCTCGTCGCTCGCCGAGACCGCGAGCTGTTCGGCCTGCTCGGGGTTGCGCCGGATGTCCGAGCGGATCATCCGCAACTGCAGCGCCAGGGCGACGAGCCGCTGCTGGGCCCCGTCATGCAGGTCGCGCTCGAGCCTGCGGCGCTCGGCGTCCCCCGCGGCCACGATTCGCTGGCGCGATGCCTGCACCTCGGCCAGCCGAGCCTCGGACTCGGCCAGCAGCCGCTCGTTCTCCAGCGCCATCGTCGCCGCGGCACGGACCGCCTCGATCATCTCCGGGTCGTCGTCGAGCGACGCGTCGTAGACGATCGCGGCCACGTCGCGGCCGTCACGTTCGATCGGCGTGCTCGCGCGATTTGGCTCGACGGGCGGGACGAGCACGGGCCGGCCGGCCGCGTCGGCGTGCCCGCGGGAGTCCTCAAGCCGATAGGCCAGTACGAGCGTCGGGTCGCCGAGCGTCCGCCCGAGCGCAGCCTGCAGCGCCTCGCCGCGCATGCCGCCCAGCTCGCGAAACAGCTGCGCGAGCCCGCCGCGCGCCAGCCGCGACCGCAGCAGGCCGGCCAGGAACGCCGCCGGCACGACGAGCATCGACGAGTACGCGACCACGATCATCAGTTGCGACCGCGGGCCCTCGACCAGGTCGGTGACCAGTAGCCAGACGAACAGCGCCACGCAACCCGCGCCGGCGACGCTGGGCAGCATCGCCCGTCGCCGCGGCGGCGACGCGGCCCGCCAGCGCGCCGCGACCACTACGCAGATCGCGATGTCGGCGCAGATGAGCAGGATGCGCTGCACGGCGTCGAAGGCGTCGGCGACCGTCTCGTTCGGGAAGACGAGCAGCAGATTGTCCGGCTGCTCGAGAAACAGCATCGAGATGACATCGAGGATCAGCATCGCCAGGACGAACGCACCGACGATCACTCGATCGGCCAGGGTCTTCAGCCGCCCGCCGGTGACGAACGTCAGGATCAGCGCGGCGAACGCGATCGCCCACAGATCCTCGAGCACCGCGCCAAGCGTCAGCGCGACGGCCCAGTCGACCTGACTGAGCAGCGGCCATACGAGCAGGCCGAAACCGGTCGCCGTCATCAGCGGGCCGCTGTGGCTGTCCGGCCGGCGATGCCACGCGATCAGTCCGAACGCGGCGAACGAGCCGCCGACCAGGCGGTAGACCACGTCCGCGGCCACCACCTCGGCGCTGCCGAAGATGATCGGCACCAGCGCGCCGAACTCGGCCGCCACCGCCAGCGTCCACATCACCGCCCAGAACCCGGCGCCGCGGGCCCGAGCGGTGAAGCGACTCGGAACCGGGATCCCGGAATGGGCGCCGACGTCTGGCGGCGGACCGCTCGCTACGACTGCTCTCGGCGCCCAGCGTGCGCTCACTCCGTGCTCCTCGCCGGCCTTGCAGCACACCGGCCGCTGCCTGAAGGGCCACTCTAAACCGATCCGACGCGGATGTGTGCGCTGACTTTAGGTATCGCCGGCGCTACCTACTCGCCGATCGTCACGAGCCTCCCGTGCACGAGTCGCCGAGGGCGATGGTGAGCGCAAGCTCTTGGGCGGCGTTGCGGGGCTCGCCGACCGCGTTGGGAGGGGCGCTTGTGTCCGGCCATCGTTCACGCAACCGTCTGCTCGCTCGATCGTGCGAGCAGGCGGATCGCGGTGCCGGGACCGGCACCGGCGGCGTCAGCCGCTCCCGCGACGCCCTTCTCCGCACAGCGCGGCCTCGAGGACGCCGAACTGGGCCTGCAGGATGCCGAGGTCGTACTCGTCCTTGGAGTAGGTCCCCAACAGGACGACCACACGCTTGCGATCAGGGCGCACGAACGCATCCGCGTGGTAGCCGAGGATGTCGCCGTCATGGCCCCAGACCGCGCCGCACGACAACTGCGCGCCCGGGATCATCATGCTGCGGGTGTGCCAGAGGCCCATCCCGTAGTTCTCCTCTTCGCCGGCGCCCATCGGCACCGTGGTCTTCATCAGCTCGAGCAGGTCGGGTCTGAGGACGCGGCCGGCCAGCAGCGCCGCGTAGAACGTCGCCGTGTCATCGGCAGTGGAGACGACCGCCCCTGCCGACCAGCCGTAAGACGGGCTCCAGTCGGTGACGTCGACCAGATCCTGAGACGCGGACGGAATCCGGCTGTAGCCGTGTGCGTGATGACCGGCGATCTCCGGCTGGAGATCAAAGGACGTGTCACGCAGTCGCAGCGGCCGGATGATGCGTCGCTGCAGCTGAGCTTCGATCGAGTCGCCCGTCGCGGCCTGGACGATATGACCGAGCAGCATGTAGCCCGTGTTGCTGTATTGCCAGGCGGTGCCGGGGGCGAAGATCGGCGGCTCGGCGACCGCGGCGTCGAGGAGGTCCTGCGGCGTCCAGAAGTGCTGGAAATCGCCGGCGAAGAACGGGTCGAAGAAGCCCGGGTGGTGGAAGTAGTCGCCAAGCCCGCCCGTATGCGTCAGCAGCTGCCGCAGCGTCACGTTCTCGCCGTTGGGCACTCGACCCGGCAGCCAGCGCTCGACCGTGTCATGCAGCGAGAGGCGCCCTTCGCCGACGAGCTGCAGCACGACCGTCGCTGTGTAAGTCTTGGTCAGGCTGCCGACGCGGAAGCGATCCGTCGCGCGCACCGGAGCCGGGAAGCCCCGGCGGCCGACACCGCTGGTGATGCGCGTGGTTCGATTTCCGTCGCGGACCAGGACCACGGCGCCGGGCACGCCGGATGCCACATAGCGGTCCAACGCGTGACGAAGCACAAGGTCACGACGGTGCGAGCGGTCGCCCGTCGGTTCCTGGGCCGCGCCCGCGGCGGCCGGCGCCAACAGCGCGGCGGCGAGAAGCAGAGCGGTGGGGAGGAGTGTTCGCATGCGTCGAGCATCCGAGAACCTCGGCCCGCGGACGAGCCTGCGAGCACGAGACTCGAGGTGCCGCTTTCGGCACCGGGCCCGCGCCGCTCGAGTCGACACGGGCGACGATCTCTCTTTGCCTCGCAGACCCGGAGAAGTCATCAATGAAGGAGACCAAGGAGGAGGTGCCAGAGCTCCAAGCGCGTGAGCTGCCGAAATTCTCACCGACGAGCAAAGCGCCGTGCTCCTACACCACGTCCCGGGACTTGACTCATTCCGACTCGGTTAGTCATCGCCTTGCCCGCGTCTGAAATCGTGGTGTCCCGGGTTCAATCCCAGCGAATCGCAAGGCCCTGCTGAGAGCCCTGGGTTTCCGAGGCGGTAGCCGCCACGCTTCACCTCCGGCTATCGCGGACCGATCAGCCGCTGTAGCCGGCGTCAGCACATGGTCGCTCGATCGCCTCGCGACGCTCGGTTGATCCGCCACGGACGCCGAGTCGATGCGCTCACGACGACTCGACCCTCCTTCGTGATGTTCAGCTCGCGAGGTTCCCGCCGTGCGGGGAGGTCACCGAGGTTCCGGTGAGCCGTACACGAGGCGCCGCTGACGCGCGGACGGCCGAGGGCGCATGCGAGGTCGGCGCTCGCCGTGGCCCGCCGACGACGCGCTCAAGCAGTTGCTCGACGGGTGCTTCTGGGGCAGGTTCGGACGTGAGCGGGCGACTTCAGTAGTCGATCGAGGTGCCTCAGCCCTCGCTGCCGATCTGCGTGCCGGCGAGGCGAACGTCCTCCGCCTGCGGGCCCCGCGGGCCCTGCGTGACTTTGAACGCGACGCGCTGTCCGGCATCGACGCGCGTCAGGCCAGCCGTCTTGAGGGCACTGGAGTGGAGTTCCACGTCCGGGCCATAGTCAGGCACGATGAACCCAGAGCCCTTCTCGCTGTCGAACGACTTGACGATGCCCAGTGCCCCGATCTGCGTGCCGAGCGCGTTGAAGTCGCTACGGACCGGCGTGTCTCTTGGGGCGGTCTGGTCGGGGCGGCTCACGACTTCCATGGGGTATTGGACGTAGATCGGCATGGCGCTGGCAGGTACCGCCGCCGCGAGGAGCCCTGCGACGACGCCGAGGGTTGCCGCTGAACGCTTGAGGGTGCTGCTGAACATGGGTGGATTCCCTTCCGGGGTGGGTTGCTCGTCAGCGGGTATGACCCGGGAGGTGTCGCGATAGTTGGCTGGTTGCGTCCGAGGTGTTGCCGGGCGGGCGCGGGGGCGCCCGTGTTGCCGCGGGCGTGCCGGGGAACGCCCGTCAGGGCATCACGGCGATGGCCACTCGGCGGGCGATGGTGATGCCTTCGGCCCGCGTGGTGGTGGGCGTCAGCCCCGCGCGAGGATTCTGACCTGGCCGCCGTCGTCACGCGGAGACGATGGCGCCCCCTGGCAGGACACCGCCCACGACGGCCGTTGCGGCCGCGTGCAGCGCGATGCCTTGGGTGTTGAGCGCGTGCGTCGGGTCCCAGCCGCCGGACGCGGTGAGCGAGCCCTTGCGTTCTGGGTTGCCGGTTTCCGTGCCGGCGGCCTTGAGGTAGTTGAAGGAGATTGGCTCGGTGGGCTCGTCGCTGCTCGCGGGCGGCTTGGGTGCTTTCACGCCCTCAAGTTCGAGCTGAATGGCCCCTGCGCGACTGGGTGCCAGGCCGGTCGGTGGCCTTTCACGCCCGCGCTACCGACCTGCGCGCCGAGCGCGTTGAGGTCGATGGCCTCTACGTCGTTGAGGGCGCCGATGATCGCTCCTCCCGGAACGATTCCGCCCTGGAGCCGGCGCGGTGCCACGTTCGACACGCTCGTGAAGACCTCCGACGTCGGGCTGGCCGGTGCCTTCACGGTGTGGAAGTAGCAGACTCCCGGTGCGAAATCGACCAAGCAGGTTGCCGGGACCGGCGCCTTCACGCCCTCACTGGAATTTGCCTTGAGGCCGATCATGCCGGGCAGGCTTTGGGCGCTGGCCGGTGCCGCCGCCGCGAGGAGCCCTGCCACGACGCCGAGGGTTGCCGCTGCGCGCTTGAGGGTGATGCTGAACATGCTGGATTCCGTTCCGGGTGGGGTGCTTGTCAGCGGGTATGACCCGGACCCACCGCGCAGGTTGGTCACATGGCAGGACCACGGTTCGGGTCGCCATGTATCCGCCGGCGGCGGCGGTCTTCCGATCCGGCGTAATGCCCGAATACTGAGGCGCTGCGCCAAGCGGCCTCGGCTTCCGCCCAAAATGCCGACTCCGCGGGCTGTCGTCATCGCCTATCGGGTCGAGGCAGCGGCAGGTTGGTCTTGGGGGCGAAGCTCATCCGGCTGGTCGAGGGTCACGCAGGGTCTGGGAGCGGTCCCGTCGCGATCCTGCGGAATCGGGATCGGGAGCGTGGGCTAGGGGGTGTTGGGCAGATGAGGGCTGGGCGCGCTGGGCTGAGGCGTGAGGAAGATCGTCGTGGAGAGTTCGTTCGCGCTGGGAAAGTCGAAGCGCACGGAGTCCGGATCGAATGGGGTCTCGCGCCGGAGCCGCTCGGTTTCCGCCGCGATCATCGACTGATGCCCGAGTCCGACGGCCGCCATACCGCCGCCGCCCGAGCCGGTCAGTCCGGCCATCATGGTGTTGTGCTCGCGCTGGGAGTCGAACTTGGCCTGGGCTTCAGCCGCGGTCACGGCGAGCCAGTTGTTGAAGGCCGCGAGATAGTCCGCGAGTGCGCTCCTGAGGTTGCCGGCGGCAATGTCGCGGAGCGCGACTGAGTTCTCGAACTCGGCGACTCCGAACAGCACGGCCCATAGCTCGCGGTCCTGCTGCACAGGATCGGTGAGGCCGCGCTCGTGCATCTTGGAGGCGATCTCGAACGCGTCGGCACGAAGCGCCGCGATGACCGCGTCGCGGCCCGAGTGCACCTGTCGTCCCAAGGTGTCGCGTGGATTCGGCGGTTGCGGAGGCGCGTCCGGCGCCAAACTGCCACTTCCGACCGCGGCGCCCACCATCGACATCGGAATCATGACCGGGCCCCATTCGGGCATCAGCGATGTCGCTGCCCACAGCATATTTCCGCTCAGCGCGAGCCAAAATCCCGCCTGAGCGGCCGGGTCTTCGACGGCCGGGGCGGGCGTCGAATCGAGAGCATCGGTGGTGGCTGAGAGCCAGATATTCATGAAATCGTCTGCCCGCTCGCACAGATGTTGCTCGAGCGGCGCTACGGCCCGGGCGCGGTCGGGATCGCCCGAGACCACGAGCTCCTCGCCGGTAATCACGGTCGACGTCGGCGTCTGGCGTTGCAGGAGCCGCGCGACCGCGCGATTGCCCGCCGAACGCTGGAGCTGCAACACCAGCCCTGCCTGCGCGCCGGAATTGCTTCTGGCGAGCACGGAGCCTTGGGACTGCGGGGCCGGCGCCGCGGAGTCCGGCCGATCGCGTGCAATGTCCTCACCGGGGACGCGTGCTCGTCTCATGCCGCAGGCTAGGCGCCGGCAGGCGCAGGAACCACGGGGGAAATCCCTGGTTCCTACGGGCGCCCGTTTGACGTCGCGCTCAGGCCTGTACGCCGACTCGTAGGTCAGCAGTCGCACTCCAGTCGTCGCGTGCGGCTTGTGATGCGCGTGTCGATTCTCGTGGCGTTGCCCGGGCTGGTGTTTGGGACGATGCTCCACGAGTTCATGGCGCGTGAGCCAGCCTGCGCGCGTGGCGGACGGTTGGAGCTGCCGGATGGCCTTCGCACGCTCGGACCGCTGCCTTGTCCCCCGACCGATCATGCGGTCCTCGTGGGAATCGGCCTGATCGCGGCCGTCGGTGTGATCGCTCACCGTGTGGTGGGCGCGCGCGGCAGATAACCCGCGAACGCGGGGGCCACCGAAACACGCAGCGTCACAGCCGCTCGGTGTCGGCGGCTACGGCCCTAGCCCACACCTGCGGGCTTGACGGAGTGCGCGGTATCGAACGCGTCCGTCTGGCTGGCGACAACCGACCGGTGTGCTGGCTCGAGCGCGGTGTCCGACCGGCCAGCAGAACGGACAGCGTTCAGCCGCGATTGCACACCGGCTATCACTACCGGGGCAGCTCGAGAGAGCTATGAGCTCTGCGCAGACGCACCTCATCCTCGGGCGAGCGAGCACGTAGAGCTCTGACGAGCGGCTACGCGGTCGCCTCGCCACAAGCGACTCCATCCGCCACGGACGCCGAGTCGACGCACACGACGACTCGACCCTCATTCGTAGATCGTCACGTGCGGGGGAGGTGACCGAGGTTCGTGGGTTCCGCCGGTCGTTGAAATGAGCACCGGCTTGGTCCCAGTCCTACCTTGGCTGTGATGAAGCGGCCGATGCCAGAGATCCTTCGCAAGGGCGCCGTGATCAGCGTATGCGATTGCGTTCGTCGATCTGCGGTTTGACGACGGCCGCATAGAGCGTTGGCTCGGCTCTGGCTCGATTCGAGACGACGACCTGGTTCCGTACGACGGACTCGTCGCCTGGGGCGGCGAGGTGGCCGATGAGCACTTGATGGTCGGCGACCTCGGGATGGCATTCTCGCCCCTCGATCGCGAAATGCTCCGCGATGCCCCCGTCGAAATCGTCGTCGAATGGAACGCTGAGCTACCCGACCTGGAGTGAGCTTGTCGCGACGGCGCCGACGCGGCCACAAGGGCCCAGTCGATCAGCGGTTGCGCAACTGCTCCGCGACACGCGGGCCTCATCCGTGACGGGCGCCGAGTCGACGCACACGACGACTCGACCCTCCGAACGACTTCCCGTTTCGTGACGCGAACGCGCGAGCTCGAACCGACGTGCTGCGGGCGGATCGGGGAGGTTGCGCACCGCGCCAGATACACGAGGGCGCCCGCGGGGCGCCTTCGTGCGGGGGTGCGGAGAATGAAAGCTCGGTCAGAGCTCAAGAAGGTGCCGGAATGCGCCGGCGGTGACTCTCGGCTTCACCCGTTCACGCGCACGAGCGCGGGCTCGGCGAAGCCGACGGGCGCCAGGTCCCACTTCTCCAGCAGCCCGTCGATGGTGCCGTCGCTGTAGAGCTCGACTACGACCCCGTGCACCGCGGTCTGCAGGACCGTATCGTCCTTGCGAAAGCAGAACCCGTACGGCTCCTCGTCCAGCAGCACGTCGGTGGCCTCGAGCTCCTCGTGCCGGCCGACTCGCCAGAGCGCGTTGACGACATCGAGGAAGTCGGCGTCGCCGTGCCCGGCCCGCAGCTGCCGCGACGCCCGCTCGGTGGTCTCTCCGGTCGTCCCGTGGAAGCCGGCGATGAACATCGGTGCGAGGCCCTGGAGCTGGTTCTCCGCGTCGAGTTCGCGAAGCCGTTCGGAGTTCGACGTGCCCTCCTGGACGAGCACGCGGAGGCCGGCGAGGTCCTCGACAGCGTGGACGCCCTCCGGGTTGCCCTTGCGGACGACGACCGTCTGGCCGGCCGCGAAGTAGTGCACGAAAGTCAGGCGCTCGCGGCGCTCCGCGCTGTCGCTCACCGCGCAGACGATCGCGTCGCCGCGTCCGGCGTAGAGCGCGTCCACGATGCCGTCGAAGCGCTGATCGACGAAGCGGGCTTCAAGCCCGAGCCGACCCGCGACCTCACGCGCCAGGTCGATCTCGAGGCCCACGAGCTCGCCGTCGCGGACGAACTGCATCGGCGCGTAGCCGATGTCGGTGCAGAACGTCAGCTTGCCCGGCTCGAGGGTGTCCAAGGTCACATGTACGTCGTTGACGGTCACGCCAGCGCGTTCCTTCGATCGTGTGTGCGTTACCTGCCGGTCTCGAACTGAATCAGACGCTGCGGTGTCGCCATGGCCTGAGCCGTGTACTCGTCACGGACGGTCTCTGTGCCGGCCACGTCCACGTGACCCTCATCCCAAGCTCCGAGAGAGCTACGAGCTCCGCGGCAGCACACGTCATCGGCAGGCGAGCGAGCATGTCGTGGTCCGACGAGCGGCGACGCGGTCGCTTCGCGACACGCGCCTCATCCGCCACGGACGCCGAGTCGACGCTGACGACGACTCGACCCTCCTTCATGACGTCGCGACGAGTGACGTCGGGTTCCGCCACGGACACCGAGTCGACGTACACGACGACTCGACCCGCATTCGTGATGCTCGACTCGCAAAGTTCCCATCGTGCGGGGAGGTCACCGAGGTTCCGGTGAGCCGTTCGTCAAGCCGCCGTTTCGTTGGATCAAGACTGGGGCTCGATACCTGCTGCGGGCTCGCCGGACCGGCTCCACGGATTGCACGCGTCCACGCCCATGTCAGCGCCGAGGTGCGGCGTCGATCATGTTGCTCTGCAGCGAATGTTCCCGCTATCAGCCGGCGCAGCCGGTCTTGACCGGCTCATCAGCGAAGCGGCCGGCCACTCGCCGCCCGTCGCGGAGCGGGCGTAGTTGCTCAGCGCGGCTGCTTGCTCGCCACGCGCCGCGCCGATCATCCGCCACGGACGCCGACTCGACGCTCACGACGACTCGACCCTCATTCGTGATGTTCAACTCGCGAGGTTCACGCCGTGCGGGGAGGTCACCGAGGTTCCGGCGAACCGTTCAGATTGAGCGGCGCGCCGCTCACGGGCCAGGCGAGCGACGTCCGCTTCGAGACCACGACGGGTAGGAGACGGCTCGGTCTCAGCGAAGCGTGGCACGTTGGATCAACTCGCGCGCCCTCGAGCGCGAGATCAGAGCGCCTCACCAGGAGGACCTGCATGGCTGGAGAACGGACGGGCGGCAACACCGGTGGGATCGGCCTCGGTGGCATCCTCGTGATCGTCGGCGTCGTGCTGATGATCGTCTGGAGCTTCTGGATCGGCTTGATCATCGCTCTCGTCGGCTTGATCGCTTTCGGCGGGTTCGCGAAGGGCAAGTGGTACTGACGTGATCATGCGCTGCGGGCCGGCAGTGACGCCGGCCGCACCTGCGCTTCGGTGATCGCGAAGCCCACCGGCCTCTGTCCGCACGGAGGCGAGCCCACGCATTCGACGCCACGACCGCTCGACGCGTTGAGTCGCGTGAGGTGCATTTGCGCGCGGGGCCACTGTGACTTGACTGAAATGCCGAGCGGCAGCGCGCGAGGCGGCAAGCGCCAGTGACCGCCGAGTCCGCGGACGGTACGGGCCGGACCGTCAGGCCGCGCGCGGCACGATTTCGGTGGTGGGGCGGGCCGGGGTGGGTTCGAGGCGAGCGCGCGGTGTGACGAGCACGTCGACGAGCCCGAGCGCGGGGGCCGGTGGGGGCGGGCCGGTGAGCAGCCATTCGCCGTCCGCGCGGCGGGCGAGGCGCCCGTCGTGCGTCAGTCGGGCCACGGCGGTGGACACGGTCGGCCGGCGGGCGCCGACCAGCTGGCCGAGCAGCCGATGTGAAAGCGCGAGCGGCACGAGCACGCCGTCGGTGGCGACACGCCCCCAGCGGTCGGCGAAGTGCCAGAGCAGCGCCTCGAGGCGGTGCTCGACGCCGGTGATGGTGGCGATCGCGTGGGTCACGGCGAGTCGCTGAGCACGCGTGTCGAGGCGGTCGACGAGCACCGCGCGGATCTCCGGGTAGGCGTTGAGCGCGGAGCCGACGTGGCGGTCAAGCACGGCGGCCTCGACCGCCGTCAGGGCGTTCCAGCGGACCACCACCGGCAACAGCGACTGGGTCGGCTCCAGCGCCCACGGGCGCAGCAGGTCGCCGGGGCCGAGGAGCTCGGTGCTGATGGTGTCGCGCACGACGACCTCGCGGGCGACGACGCCGGAGACCACGAGCAGGCCGAGGTGACTCGCATGTGTCCCGGCCAGTCGCTCCGCGTCCCAGGCGCCGCGCCTGATCTGGGTCACCTGAACCGTCAAGTCGCGGTGCGCGTCGGCGCGCCGGTCGTCGGCCAGCAGCGCGCCCAGGTCAGGGTCGAGTTCGAGCAGCGATCGTCGGTATGGTGCGGTCATTTTTAGCCATCCAGCGTGAGGTGGGGGCGCGAGGGCGGGCGTGTTTCGGGGGCGGACCGCCGCGGCGCTGTCTGTGTGTTCCGTACCCGGGGCCGTCGCCGTCGAAGCGATCCGCCGGCGTTAGTGGGACACCGCCTGCCGCCCCGGGTGCCGCAGGTGTCCCACCTAATCGCTAGGGTCGCGCCAGCACGCCATGAGTGACGACCGTTCCGCCGCCGAGACATCGCACCCAGCTCGGAGCCCGCGCGCGGACGCGCGCGAGAACCAGCGCATGCTCGTGACCGCCGCCGCAACGTTGCTGCGCGACGGTGAGGCGTTGACGATGCGCGCCGTCGCGCACGCGGCGGGCGTCAGCCGGTCGACGCTGTACCGGCACTTCGACGGTCCCGCGGCGCTTCGCGCGGCGGTGCGCGACCGGGTGCAGGCGCAGGTCGGTTCCGCGGTCGAGCATGCGCTGCGTGACTCGCGGCCGCCGCTCGGGCAGTTGCGCGGCGTGGTCGCCGCGCTCGTCGACATCGGCGCGGAGGTCCCGTGGCCGGTCGGCGGCGGGCCGGCGGTGCTCGCGGACGCCGTCACCTCGCTGCGCCCGTTGGCCGAGCGGCTGGCCGCGGCCGCCGGGCTGACCGCCGCCCCCGCCGAGCGATGGCTGTCGCCCGCCCTCGCGCACTTCGCCGACGCCTGCCTGCGCGCCGGCCGCGCCGGTCCTTCAGATCGGCGCGCGCGCGTCGATGCGCTGCTCGCCGTTGTGACCGATCCGCTCGACCACGGCCTGGTGCTGCTCGATGCCGCGGGGCTCGTCGTGGCGTTCAACCCCGACGGCGCCGCCGCGGTCCCGGACGGCGGGCTGGAGCTCGATCGCCCCCCTGTCGTGCGCGACGGGGGCTGCTATGAGGACGGCTCCCGCGCGTCGGTCGAGGCGCATCCGCTCAGTGCCGCCCTGGCCTCTGGCGAGCCGCGCCAGGGCGTCCGCGGCCTCAGCTCCGGTGACGCCCCGGTGCGCTGGCTGTCGATCGACGTGCGGCCGCTGCGCACGGCGCCGGGTGATGAGCGCTACGGCTTCGTCGCCGTCTTTCGTGACGTGACGCAGCAGCAGCACTTCACGCGTGAGCAGCTGCCGCGCCCGGGCGACCTGCGCGCGGCCACGCTGCCGCTGCTCGACATCGTGCGCGCGCTCGACGAAGTGCCGGCGGCGCTGCTGCCGGACCAGCTGGTGGCCGAGGCGATGCGGCTGGCGGGCGGGCCGGTCGCCCTGTACGTGCTCGACATCGACGGTACGCATCTGCTGCGCCTGGCCGGGCACGACGAGTTCCCGGACCGGCTGGCCGCCCCGCTGGCGCTCGGGCCGGAGCTCGCGGTCGACGGGTTCGCCGCGCTCGAGGCCCACCTGGCCGCCGAGTTGCCGCACATCGCAGTCGAGCCGATGTGGCTGCGCGGGCGCGCGGTCGGGCTGCTGCTCGCGCTGCGCAGCGCGCGCTCGGGTATCGCCGAGGTCGCGCGCGTCGGCGCCGCCGCGCTCGAACTCGCCAACGGCTACACCGACGTGATCGACGCCGCCCGCCGGCGCAAGGACATTACCCCGGCGGCCGAGATCCAGCAGAGCCTGCTCCCGCCGCGGATCGCCCGCATCGGCGGCGGCGAGATCGCCGGCGGCGTACTGCCCAGTTATGAGGTCGGCGGCGACTGGTTTGACTACGTCGAGAACCGCGACGGCGCCTGGATGGCGATCGCCGACGCATCCGGGCGCGGCCCGCAGGCGAGCGGCCTGGGTGGGGTCGCGCTGGCGGCGCTGCGGGCCGCCCGGCGCAACGGCGCCACGCTCGAGGGCGCGGGCCGGACCATCCACGAGACGATGTGCGACGTCGGCGGCCCCGAGTTCTTCCTGACCGCGATCGTCGCGCGCTGGCAGCCCGTCTACTCCGTCTGGAGCTGGATCAACTGCGGACACCCGCCGCCGCTGCTGATCCGCGCCGACGGCGCCGTCGAACAGCTGACCACGGCGCCGGATCTCCCGCTCGGCATTTTCGACCGTGCCCGCAGCTTCCGGACCCATCAGCGCCGCCTGCTCGACGGTGACCGCATGATCCTCTACTCGGACGGAGTGTCTCGCCGCCGGACCGGCGACGGACTCTTCGGCACCGCCGGGATCGCGCGCGCGGCGCTCAGCGCATCGAAACGCTCCGCAACGGCCACCGCCCGCGCGATCCAGGAAGCCGTCGTCAGCGCGTCAGAGGACCCGCTGCCCGACGACGCCGCCGTGGTCGTGCTCGCCGTCAGCGCCCACCGATAGGCAGCTGACAATGCCGGAGCGGCGTCGGGCGACGCTGATCCGGTGCCGGTCGTACGGCACTTGTCCTTGGGAGTCATTGCCGGGTAGGTACGGAGCATGCTGCTCTTCGATCACGGCGAACGGCGGTCCGGCGTTCCCGCCGAGCTGGAGCGGCTCGGAGTGGAGGTGCGGGGCACGCGGCTGCCCGCGGGTGACTACGTGGTGTCGGATCGGCTGGTGGTCGAACGCAAGGGTCCGACGGATCTTGCCGCGTCGATTAAGGACCGAAGGCTGTTCGAGCAGCTCAGCCGGCTCGCCGAGGCGTACCCGTCGCTGGTGCTGATCGTCGAGGGCGAGCCGGTCCACATGCACGAAGCGGCGTGGCAGGGCGCGCTCGGCCGTGCGCTCACGCTCGGCGCCAGCGTGCTGCGGACCCGCGACGCGCGTGAGACGGCGGAGTGGATCGCCCGGCTCTATCGGCTGGAGGGCAAGCCTTCGTCCTCGCCGCGCGGCATGGCTCGTGTGCGCCGCCCGACCGACGATGATCTTCAGACCGCCGAGGACGTCCTCCGCTGCCTGCCGGGGATATCCACGGTCGGTGCGGGCCGGCTGCTCGCGCACTTCGGGTCGCTCGAGCGCGTGTTCGTCGCCGGGCGAGAGGAGCTGCAGGAGGTACGCGGCATCGGGCCGGCACGCGCGCGGACGCTCGATCGGCTCTTCCGGACGACCGCGCCGAGCGCGGCCGGCCGGAACGTTCGCTCGCTCGCGGCCTAAGGTCTCACTCGTCTCGACGCTGTGCGCATCTCCGGTGGGACAGGATCGGTGCGGGTACAGATGTACGGCGAGTCGACGTAACGGTCTGCAGCGCGAACGGTTCTCCGGCTGCGCCCGCCCACCGGGCCGGGTCGGGTCGCCGTCTTAGTCGGTTGCGGCGTCGGTGACGCCGGTGCGGTTCTTGCGGTCGCGCTCGTAGGTCACTCTGGGGTGGGGCGCGCCCAGGCCGTGAACTCCTGGACCGCAACGGTCTGCGGAGTCACGTCCAACGGAGCGAGCAGGCGAGGTGCTCGTGCGCTTGCTAGTAAGAGCCTTGCCGGGGCGGGTGCCGCGCCAAACGCGCGTGCGAGATGTGTGTTGCCTCACACACTTCGAATCGGCCGCGTCGGTGAGCTGGTGACCACGGTCAGCGTCGCCATGATCGCCGGCGCCGCTCGGCCTCGCGCTCGGCTGCGTCGCCCATCAGCCACAGGAGCACCGGCCACAATCCCACGAACAGTGCGCGCCGCTCGGCGTTGCCGCGCTCGTCCTGGGTGACGGTCTTGGCTCGGATCCACAGTGCGACGCACAGCATGACGGCACCCAGCGAAGTGCCATGCAGCATCAACCCCAGACGGCGCACGATGTCGTCCACGCCTTCGTGCTACCCCGGCGGCGCTTGGGTAGACACGCCTCATGCCTGTCCTGTCGCGCCGGGTCATGACGAGCGCCCGTTGGCCGTTGGGGATCGCGCTGACGGCGTGGAGCTACATGTGGCGCACGACGGCAATCCATCGTCGCGAGCTCGACGGTTGCTGGCCGCAGGACGGTCCTCCGACGGTCGACGTCGCGGTCAGCCAGGCCGGCGTGCAGCGTCCCGAGGACGGCGCAGGCCCGCTGTTCCGGCGCCGCTACACGGCGCGTATCCGCGGCGCTCAGGTCACGACGAAAGAGCTGATGAGGCGCCTTCAGGCGGATCCCAACCGCGTGGTCGCGGGGCGGGTCGCGCGCTTCGAGAAAGTGGCGGGAGACCAGGGTGAGATGCGCGTGGGCGATGAGTTCGCTGTGCGCATGCCGGGACCGTGGGACGGGCCGATCCGCGTGGTCGAGGTAACGCCTCGGTCGTTTCGCTTCGTGACGCTCGACGGGCACCTGGAAGCCGGCCAGATCGAATGGCGCGCGGGCGAGGACGAGGGCTGCCTGCGCTTTGAGATCGAGTCGTGGGCCTGCGCCGGCGACCGTCTTTCACACGTCCTGCACGACGGCCTGCGGATGGCCAAGGAAGTGCAGCTGTACATGTGGACGAGCGTGCTCGAGCGCGTCGCCGAACATGTCGAAGGCGACCTGGCCGGCGGAATCGAGATCGAGACGCGCCGCACCGTGATGCCCTAGAGCTCTTTCCTCGCTGGGGCTGGGTGGTCTTCAGCGTTGCCGCCGGCCCGCGGTTCGTCATAAGGCCAGTTCCGAGGCGCTCGTCGAGCGTGACGTCGAAGCGAAACGTATCCCGGCGTCTCCCACCAGCATGAGTGACGGAGTGGGGATGCAAGCGGATCGGTGGATGACGCTCAGACGGACGCTCGCGGGTGCGGGCGGGCGGCTAGAGGATCGCGATGTGGTCGCCCCAGTCGTCGCCGAGCTCAAGCAGCTGTGCCGCCACCAGCTCGCGAGCATCGTCACGCTCGCGGACGAGCGGGATGCGGGCGTGTCCGGAGTCGTTCCAGCGGACACGCTTGTCCTCTGCGAGCGAGCTCTGCAACTGGTCGAGGAGCTCCTCCGCGCTCGGGCCAGGGAGACGACGCTGCAGGTCGATCGTGCTCATCGTCATGGCCGAAGTGTCGCCGATCGCGTGTCAGCGAACCCGGCAGCGATCGCGTAGACGGCGGTCACCTGTCACCTGTCGCCCCGGCCCGCCGTAGTGCAATCTCGTGGCAGAAGCTCCGGAGCGGGTCAAGCCGCCCACTTGGCCGGCTCAGCCGCGTCGGGCGGCCCGGGCCGCGTCGGCTTGATCTGAGGCTGCACGTTGGCGCTCGGCACTACCGTGCAACGTGAGCGCCGGACAATCGTCAACTCGCCGCCGCTGGAACGCATCAGCTCGCCAACGGCGTCGAGCGCGCCGACGTCCAGCGATGCGAGCGCGTCGTGGTCGCTCACCTCGATCACCAAGCGCCGGCAGCCGGTGGCGATCGCCCGCCGCGCCGCGCGGTCCAGGTCGTCAACGAGCTTGTGCTCGGAGCGGCCTCGCAAGTCGACGCGTTGGATCTCGGCGCTGCTCCACACATGCCCACGTTTCCCGGCACCCTCGTGGGCGAGTTATGAGACGGTCATGTCCGCGACCCAACGCGCACCTCCGGGATCGGATCCGGACCAGCGCGTCAAGCGACCGAGGCAGCGCTCCGGAAAGCTGCTACGCCGACGTGTTGTGCGGCCGTTGACCCTCGAGCCCGTTGCGATAAGACCGAACTACGGCCAGCGCGGGATGGGGGGCGTAGGACGCGGGTTCTCCGCGGGCGGCACGAGCGGACTGTCGCCGACGCGGACGTCGGCACTGCGCGAGCCGGTGATCCGCCTTCGCACGCTCGAGGCTCCCGACACGCGCTCAGGGGAGACCACGCCGGCTTCGGTGGTGGTGTCCATTTCGGCGGGAGCATCGCTACGCCGATTCTCGGTAACAATCGGGGCAGTCGGCGCGGCCGCAGCCGAGGAGACGGCGGAGCCGCTCGAGTTCGGCCCAGCGGGAGCGAGCGAGGAATCCGGGGCCGATTGCGTACGCCAGCGTCGCCGCCGCGAGTGCGATGGCGATCACTCCCACGAGAAACGACAGCAGGGCCGCGATGGCGAAAGAGAAGAGGATCGCAGCGGCGATCCCGGCCGCGTCGAGCGGGCGGCGCGCGACGCGCCGTTCGAGCATCGCGATCCGCGCGCGCGTCGCCGCCACGTCGATGTCGGCCTCGTGCCCAAAGACGGCTTGCGCGTGCTGTTCGTTGGCCAGACGCTTCGGCGTCCACTCGGTCGCGTCGCCCGCCGCCGCGGCCGGCCGCACGACCAGCATGAAAGACGCGGACGAGGTCTGCCGCGCCGAATCGCGCACGCGGAGGTCGAGCGGCAGCACCGCGCTGGGCCCCAGTGGCGTCCCGAACAGCAGGCCGTCGCCCAGTTGCAGGCCAGCTGGCGGCTTGCCCGACCAGTGCAGCGGCGCGACGCCTCCCTCGACCCGCAGCTCCGCCTCGTACGGCACGCCGATCGTGGCGTTTGGCAGCGCCTCGTCCACCACCCGCAACGGCGCCGGCCCGACGTGCAGCACGAAGACGCGCTCCGCCGTGCGCCCGTCCTGGTCAGCGACCGTGAGCGTGAACGGGAAGCTGCCCGTCCGCCCGACCCGCCCTCCGATCGCGCCGGAGGCGTCCAGCGTGAGCCCGGCCGGCAGCAACGCCTCCCAGACGTACGGCGCCGCCCCGCCCACCGCCGCCGGCCGCGCCCAGTAGGGCTCGCTCGCCCGCGCGACCGGGAGCGCGCCCGTCACGATCGAGAGCGGCTCAGGCGCGCTCGCCGCGCGCCGCCGCACCGGGTCGCTGAGCAGCTCGTACGCGAGGTTGATCTCCTTCATGCGCTCCTCGTCGGGCGTCTCCCCAGCCTCGAAGTAGCGCCTGACCAGCAGGTTCCGCACTGCCCTGAGATCCCCCTCATACGCCGGGGTGATGCCAAGGATCTCGTACGCGTCCACCACCCGTAATACGACGCTGCGCCCGGCGAGGCCTCCCAAGCCTCGTGAACCTTCGTCGCGTCGGCGTGCTCGATCTCCTCATCGAGATCGCCCCAACTTGACCGGCCCGTCGCCGATGTTGCAGGCGCGATCCTGGCCCGCGCGCGCTTGACGGCTACGCGTCTCTCGGCGTCATAAGCCCCATTGGGGGCGCACTGGGACGTAGTGTGCTCGGGTTCAGGCCAGGCATCCGACGGGCGGTCGGCCGGCTGTGTGTCAGCCGTTTCGCGCGGCACCTCGGCAGGCGTGGGGGCGGGCGGTTCGGGCAGCGGACGTTGCCGAGGCGCTGAGCCGCGGTGGCGGTCGCCACGCTCGAGCTCACGTCGGCGCGTGCGCGGACCGAGCCGCGTCGCCGAAGCTCGTGAGCGGGAACGGGAGTAAGCCTCGGATCCGGTCGTCGCGCGCGGGGTCGTCGGGTTGCGCAGCCCCTCAACCAGCAGGCGTGCGACGCTCGCTCCCACCGGCGTGACGAGGTGCAGCCCGTGCGAGGACAGCCGGGGGCTGAGCACCGGCACCTCGACGATCAGCGGCCGCTTCGCGCTGAGCCGCGCGATCCGCTGGATCATCTCTCCGTCGGAAATGATCTCCGGACCGCCGACGTCGAAGCTCTTAGGCGATGTCGCCCTCGAGCGCGCTGCGCGTCGATTCGCCGTCGGTGAGGTCGACGGCGACCGAGCGAACTCCCGGCAGGTGGGGCGCGGTCGCTCGTCGCGAGACCGCGACGACCTCGCCCCGCTGCGCGCGCGCCGGAACGAGCGCGCGGCCGACCATCCCGGTGGCTCCCAGGACGGCGGTTCTCACAGCGGCTCTCCGCCGCCCTGGACGAGCGTCGTGACCCGCACCGCCTCGGCGACCGGGTCGCCGGACAGAGCGAGGGCGCCGCTGCCCTCCAGCGCGCCATTCCCGGCGGCAGCGCCGGCGAGCGCGAGCCGGTGCCGGCCGGCGAGCGCCCGCAGCTGCGGCAAGATCGGCTCCACACGCTCGCTGCTGACGGCGGTCAGGACCACGAGGCTCGGGTCGAGCTGGCGGCTGACCTCCTCGACCGTCTCGATCGGCGAATCGCTGCCGAGATAGACGATGCGCCAGCCCCGCGAGCGCAGCGCCAGCCCGAACGCGATCAGGCCGAGGTCGTGCTGCTCCGCTGGCAGGCACGCGAGCACCGCCGTCGGCCCGAGGCCGAGGCCCCACCCGCGCGCCAGGCCGAGCAGCCGTCCGCGCACGATGCTGGAGGCGAAGTGCTCCTGAGCGACCGAGGCCTCACCGCGCGCCCAGCGCTCTCCCAGTTGGCGCAGATACGGCAGGACGACCTCGCTCAGCAGCGTGTCCACGGTCGCCACGGCGAGCAGCCGGTCGAGGATCGCCTGCGCCCGCGGCTCGTCGTACCGGTCGAGCGCGTCGGCGAGATCGTCTCGCATCGCCTCGGGACGGAGCGCCACCAGGGCCGCTTCGTCGTCGACCCCGGTCCTGGACGCGAGTGCCGCCGCCTCGGAGGCGGCCAGGCCGTCGGTGAGGTGCTGGCGCATGACACGCACGCGCTCGACGTCCGCGGGCGTGTAGAGGCGCAGGCCGCCGGCCGAGCGCACCGGGCGAAGGAGTCCGTAGCGGCGCTCCCATGCGCGCAGCAGGTCAGGGCTCACCCCCGAGCGCTTGCTCAGCTCCCCGATCCGGAGGACTCCGTCGCTGTTCATAGCGACACTGTACAACATCTGAACAAACACTTGACAAGGATGCGGACGGCGGCTACGGTGCTGTACATGGACAACATCCGAACAAGAGGTGAACAGATGAAGGGACTCAATGCAGTCGCCGCTGCCCTGCTCGTCGTCGGCGGGCTCAACTGGGGCCTGGTCGCGCTCGCCGAGTTCGACCTCGTCGCCTGGATCTTCGGCGAGGAGTTCGGCACCACGAACGCGGCCAGCCGGATCGTCTACGGCCTAGTCGGGCTCGCCGCGATCTATGCCATCGGCGCGCTGCTCGCGCAGCGCCAGACCGCGGCCAGGCGCCGGCCGGCCACCGCTCAGCGCTAGATCAACAGCAGACAGGAGACTCGAACATGAGCAAGATCCGCAGCATCTCCATCCTCACCGCCCTGGCGGCGGCGTCCGCCGTGGCGGTCGCCGGGCCCGCAAGCGCCAGCCCGCAGGAGAGTGCCGCTTCGGCGGCAGTGAACAAGAACATCGTCGAGACCGCGGTCGCGGCCGGGCAGTTCACCACCCTCGCCTCGCTGCTCGAGAAGGCCGGCCTGGCCAAGACCCTGACGGGCAAGGGCCCGTACACCGTGTTCGCGCCGACCGACGCGGCCTTCGCGAAGGTCCCGAAGGCGACCCTCGATGCGCTCGGCCAGGACAAGGCGAAGCTCCGCTCGGTCCTGCTCAACCACGTCGCCGACCGCAAGCTGACCGCCGCCAAGATCGTCAAGCGCCGCTCGGTCAAGACGCTCAACGGCCAGCGCGTCAGCATCCGCGTCCGCGGCGAGACCGTGCGCGTCGGCGGCGCCCGCGTCACCACCGCCGACGTCGGCGCCTCCAACGGCGTCATCCACGTCATCAACAAGGTCCTGATCCCCCGCTAGGACCGCCTCCGGTGCCCGGCGCGGCCCCACCGCGCCGGGCACGAGAGGGGACACGTCCGCCGACCGGTGGTACCTACAGCCGTGAGGATCATCCAGATCCGGTCGATTCGCGGGAGAGCATGGGACGAAGACTCCCGATACGAGCGCTAAGCACGCCTCGCGCCGATTGTCAGTACCTCGGTAGCCGAGCAGCGCATCGAGATGTCCGGGTGCAGATGCCCAGTGGCACGACCGGCTGCCGCCTCACCAGCCAGGCGCCGCCGTCGGCTCCCGAGACGAGCCTAAGCGCCGCGCCCCGCCGCCTGTTAAGCCCTCGTCACAACTCCGGGTGCCGTCCCACGACCCGGCGGAAAGCAGGGCGGACGTAGCCCCGCTTTGACCTGACGAGTCGAAGCTGATGGAGGTAGGGTTGGCCGGCGTCGACGGCTAGGCCGATCCGATCGAGCGGATCGGTCGGTTGGGCGCGCGGTTGATCTTGCAGCAGGCGCTTGAGGACGAGGTGATCGAGTTCATCGGCCGTGTCCGCTAAGAGCGATCCGACGAGCCGGTAAGTCACCGCAACGCCTATTAGCCGCGGCGGGTGGTGACCACCGCCGGGCCGGTCGAGCTCGAGCGCCCGCGCGTGCGCAACGCGCGCGCGCTGGGCTTCGAGAGCCGCTTGCTCGGCCGCCACGTGGCACGCAGATACGCGTTGGAGTCGTTGATCATCTGCTCGTTTCTGCGCGGGCTCTCGTCGAGGCGGCGCTGGAGGACACCTTGACGAGCCGGTGATCGGCAAGTCGACGGTCGCCAGGGTCTGCCAGGACACGCGCGAGCGCCATCGGCGCGGGTGTGAGCGCCGCTTTGACGAGCACGACCTCGTCTACCAATACCCGAACCCGGGCTGCTGGCCGCGCTCGCGCGCGTAGCGACGCCTGGCTGCGTCGTGGCGGTGATCGCCTGAGCCGCCGCGTCGGGCGGCGCGATCGACGCCGCCGTCGTGCGGCCACGCTACGGTCTCGTCGTGGCTGATCGGCGGCGCTCGTCGCTTAATCTGGACGTGCTGCTCGCTGCGGTTGAGGACGCGCCTCCGGTCGCGGCGGCCGATGTGTTCGCCTCCGCGTTGGCCGACACGCTCGACGCCCGAGACGTGAGCTTTCTCATCGCCGACTTCAGCGGTCGATCGCTTGTCCGGCTCAGCCACGTGGCCCGCGGCGCATCGCGCGATGCGCTGGGGCGCGAGCGCGCCGAGCGCGTGCCGCTGGAAGGGACCGCGCTGGCCGAGCAGGCTGTCGTGGTCGTCGAGGAAGACGGCGCTTGCCGGCTCTTCGCTCCCGTATCGAGTCGGGGCGAGGCGGTCGGCGTGCTGGAGCTCGGACTCGATCACCCACCCGATGAGGGGAAGCTCGCCGAGGTTTGCGGGGGCGGCGCACGCCCTCGCCTACGTCGTAATCGCCAATCGCCGCTTCACCGACCTCTTCGAATGGGGGCAACGCTCCCTGCCGTTGTCCCTGGAAGCGGAGATCCAGCACCGGCTGCTGCCCGGCTCCTACACCTGCGAAGCGGGCCAGTTCACGCTCGCCGGCTGGCTGGAGCCCGCCGGCGATGTGGGCGGTGACACCTTCGACTTCAGCCTAGAGCGCGACACGCTGCACCTGTCGATGACCGACGCGATGGGTCACACGCTCGACGCGGCCTTGATGGCCACCGTGCTGGTCGGCGCACTACGAAACGCCCGGCGCCGCAACACGGGCCTGGCCGAGCAGGCGCGTCTTGCTCACCACGCCCTGGCGGGCTATTCCACGCACGGGGGGTTCGTGACCGGGCAGCTCGTACGCGTGGACCTGCCTTCGGGCACGGCATGCATCGTCAACGCCGGCCATCCGCCGCCGATTCGGGTCCGCAGCGGGAAGGCGGAGGAGATCAGCGTGCGCGCCGACCCGCCCTTTGCGCTCGCTCCGCGCGGCGTCTACGAGGTCCAGGAGCTGGCCTTGGAGGCCGGCGACCGGCTCGTGTTCGTCACCGACGGGATCCTCGAGCGCAACGCCGCCGACGTCGACGTTCTCTCGCTCATGACCGCCTGCCGGCATCTCCACGCCCGCGAGGCGGTGCAGCACCTGACTCGAGCCGTCGTTAGGGCCTGCGGCGGCGAACTGCGTGACGACGCCACCGTGCTGTGCTTTGACTGGCACGGCGGACCCCCACGAGATCGTCACAGCAGCGCGGGAACCGACTCCTGAACGTGGGAAGCGAACCTCGCGCTGAGAGTTCGTCGGAGGGCATGGCAGGCTCACGATTCAAGACCGCCGAGGTGACCCCCGGTCTCGACGGCGGGACGGCACGGGCCGCAAGCACATCGTGCAGCAGCGCGAGCCGGTCGGTCATGAGACCGTCGACGCCGAGGTCGAGCAGGTGGTGTATGACGCGCTCTTGGTTGATCGTCCAGACGTGCACCGGCAGGCCAGCGCGATGGGCTGCCGAGACCAGCCGCGCAGTCACCACGGGCACCATGTGCCAGTGGTCGGGGACTTGGAGGCAGTCGGCTCCCTGCCGGGGCACGACGCCCGCGGCCGCCGCGGTACCGGCGATGGCGACCGCGCGTGGGCCCATCGAGGTGCACGCGCGACCACGGCCGAGCGCGCGGACCTGCCGCAGCCGCCGATCCGAGAACGAGCCGATGCAGACCCGATCCCATGCTGCGAGCCGATCGAGCAGCGTCGCGAGCGGCTCCACGCAGGCGTCGCTCTTGGGGTCGATGTTGATCCGAGCCTCGGGCCAATTGGTCAGCAGTTCCTGCAGGCGCGGCACGCGTACGCCTCGGCCGCGGAACGGAAACGTTCGTCCGTCCGCCGAGAACCGGTATCCCGCATCGGCCGCCTCGACTTCCGCGGCGGTGAACTCGGCGATCGCGCCCACGCGATCGGTGACGCGGTCCAGGCGTGGATCGTGGAAGGCGACGACCACACCGTCGCGGGTGAGGTGCGCGTCGGTCTCGAAGTAGCGATAGCCCATCGCCGCCGCGCGCGCAAACGCCTCGATCGTGTTCTCAGGCGCCTCCCCCGCACCGCCGCGGTGCGCGAAGGCAATGACACCGTCGTGCCGCAGGAACGGGTGCAGCGCCTCGGTCGGCATCAGCGGCCGCGGCGACGCCACCCCTGCGCTTGGTTCAGACCAAGGGACACACGCCGGATCATTGGCGTCACCGTACGCCAATGGGCCGCGGCCGGCGCGGCGATCACTTTGACTCCGCCTCGATCTCGCAGCACCGCCGGATCTCCCGGGAGCCTTCTCGTCGTGGCGCGCGCGGTAAACGCGCATTGTCGACGGCAGAGAAGCGGCCGCAAAGCGCCGCCACGCCGGCTCATGCGGGAGCGGCCCGCGTCTCGGCGGCGTGAGCGCGCGTCGCCGCACGGCCGAGTTCCTGCAATTCCGCCCGGATCAGCGCGGGCAGCTGATGCACCTCCGGCAACGCGTCCGGGTCGGCATAGCACCCGAAGAAGAGCTCCTGGCGGTAGCGGACCATTCCGATCGCGAGCGCATGGCCCTGGGCGATCGGGACGACGGAGTAGACCTCTTCGAGCCGGCATCCGAGGAGGAAGAGCGAGCCCCTCGGCGCGGGCGACTGTGAGACGGTGAGGTTGAACTGCCGCGGTGTTGCCATCGCCTTGGCCGCCGGCGATCGCAGCGGCGCCGGTAGCAGGCCCGCGGCCTCGTAGAGCTTCTGCGTGCCGACGGGCCGGTCGGTTTGCTTGAGGCGCTGGGTCTGCTCGCGCACCCAGCCTAAGCGCTCGATGGCGGAGTCCAGGTGGACGGGCAGCGCAATCGTGACCATCGAGATCTGGTTGCCGGCAGTGATGTCGGCAAGACGGCGCATGCTCACCGGAACCATCGCCTTCAGCGGCTCTGCCGGCCGCTCGCCGGCGTGCTGCAGGAGCGCTCGCACCGCGCCCGCGACGGCCGTCAGGCCGACATCGTTAAGCGTGCCGCCGACGCGGCGCGCCGCCTGCAGCTCGTCGCGCCCCGCGTGGTAGCCGACCAGCGTGCGACGCGCGCCGATCGGCACGTTGAGCGAACTCGGCGGCGCCGGGAAGAGCACTTGCTCGGCGGCCGCGCCCAGGACGCGCCTGGCACCACGGAGAGCATTCGCAACGGTCGCCGGCGGGTGGGCGGCGGCGCTCGTCCCCGCGCGCACCGTGCCCACGCCGTCGGCCACCGCACGCGTGACCGCGTCCAACGCCCAACCGACGCGACCCGGCCGCCCCCGTGGCTGCCACGGGACCGCAGGCTGCGACGCCACGTCGGGCTCGGGATCGAGAATCAAGCTGACGATCTGCAGCGCGGCAAGCCCATCGACCAGCGCGTGATGGATCTTGCCGACCATCCCCACCCGCCCATCCTCGAGCTGGGGGACCAGGAAGATCTGCCACAGCGGCCGCGACCGGTCCAGCGGAGCAGAAAGGACGGCCGAGCGAAACGCCTCAAAGCTCGCGTCGCTGACCGGGTCGTCCGGCGGCGTGAGCGCCACGATGTGGGCGCGAAGATCAAACCGGACGTCATCAATCCACCGTGGCTCGGACAGGCCCAACGGCGACGGATCGAGCCGCCAGCGACACCACGGCACCTCGTGCAACCGTCCCGCCGCCCGCGCGCGCAGCGTCTCCACCGACGGGCGAGGACGTCCGGATGGCGCAGCGAACACGGCGCTGAAGCCAACGTGCATATGTGACTGCGGGGACTCCAGGCGCAAGAACGAGCCGTCCAGTGGCGACAGTCGCCTGCCGTGATCTGCTCCTGAGGCGCTCGTCGCGTCGGCGATGGAGTTCCCCGAACGGGGCTGCGAGGGGGTGCCGGGCATGGACGGTTCCGTATTAGAGAGAGTAGGCCGCTGGCCACAGCCGAGGATGGCGATCCGGAGACCGCTCGCGGCGCTGCCCGATGCGCTCGCTCGATACCGCCGCTCTCGAGG
The DNA here is from genome assembly GCA_963768375.1 of uncultured Solirubrobacteraceae bacterium. Taxonomy (GTDB): domain Bacteria; phylum Actinomycetota; class Thermoleophilia; order Solirubrobacterales; family Solirubrobacteraceae; genus Solirubrobacter. The sequence goes on along the minus strand of CAVYHO010000008.1, from coordinate 495,636 downwards.
AGAAGACCAGGCCGCCGTCCGACCCGCAACGACACCAACCCCAGAGGCGTGACCCTTGACGACCGGACGGACACTGCCCGGGAAGGTGGCGCGCGAGGCTCGCGCCGCCGCTCCCTTCAGGCGGACTCGGCGTCGTCACACCGGCGCCACCTGACGGCATCCCGCACCAGTAACCGCTCTGAGCCGTCCCGGGTTTGACGGAGACCTTGAAGCCAGGAGCGAGGACCTCTGGGAGCTGCTCGACAGCGAGGCGAGCGGTCAAGGCATCAGCGCGGCGCAGTTCGTCCGCGACGCGACGATCATGCGCCTCGGGGTTCTCGCCGGGCGCCGGGCGGATCCCGAGGCGACGGTGACCTTGGAGGCGCTTGCCGCGGGGGCGTTGTCGCGCCGTCAGACCCGCTCCGGCGCGCACCGTGCGCCGCCCGCCGTCCTGGACGCGGCCCGCCTGGCGGAGCTGCGCCGCGTCAGGCTGCTCGATACGCCCGCTGCCGACCCCTACGATCGCCTCGCGCGGCTCGCGGCGAAGCTGCTCAACACACCCGTCGCGCTCGTCTCGCTGGTGGATGAGGACCGGCAGTTCTTCAAGAGCTGCGTCGGCCTGGACGAACCGTGGCGCAGCGCGCGCCAGACGCCGCTCTCGCACTCGTTCTGCCAGCACGCCCTCGAGTCGCGCGAGCCGCTCGTGATCGAGGACGCCCGCTCGCACCCGCTGGTCCGCGACAACCCCGCGATCGGCGAGCTCGGCGTCGTCGCTTACGCCGGCGTTCCGCTGGTCACCCGCGGCGGACACGCGCTCGGGACGCTGTGCGTGATCGACCACCAACCGCGGGCGTGGACGCGCGATCAGATCGAGACGCTGCTCGACCTCGCCGCCTCGGTCATGACCGAGATCGAGCTCCACGCCGCCTCGGCCGCCTAAGGCCCTCGATGGGCCAGGGGCTCAGAAGGGCCGCGCGTCGAGCGTCTTGGTGCGGCGTGCACGCGGTCCGCTGGCCGTGGGCGCGGACGCTCGTGCGAGCGCCCTGCACGGTCACAGACGCACGACGGCGCCTATTCGACGTCCGGGAAGCGCGCGCCGCCCCCGAGCTCCGTGCCGGCCTCGACGAGCGCGCGCTGACCGACGAGCGCGATCTCGCCGCCCGCCTCGCCGACCCGCGCGCCGGCGCAGATCTCGACCGCGTCGTCGAGGATCGCACGCTCGATGGTCGCGCCCGAGCGCACGACGCTGCCGGGCAGCAGGACCGCCTCGCGGACCACCGCTCCGGACTCGACCACGACGCCGCGCCCAAGCACGCTGCGCTCCACCGTGCCCGCCACGCTCGCCCCCGGCGCGATCAGGCTCGATTCGATCGACGCGCCCGCGCACAGGCGCGCCGAGGCGCGGTTGGCGATCGCCCGCGTGAGGATCGGCCAAGCCGGGTCGTCGAGGTCAATCGGCGGCTTGTCCTCCACGAGCTCCTGGTGGCACGCCCAGTACGCCGGGATCGTGCCCACGTCGCGCCAGAAGCCCTCGAAGCGGTGCTCGCGCACCTGCCCTTCGTCTACCAGGCGGGGCAGCAGCTGGTGGCCGAGATCCTTGAGCTCGTCCTCGCGCTCGGCGATGTCCTCCAGCGCGTCAAGCACCGGATCGGGGGTCAACACGAACACCTCGTTGCTGACGAGGTTGCCGCGCGGGTCGTCGGGCTTGTAGACATACTCGCGCACGTCGCCGCCGGAGGCCTGCACGACGCCGTAGCGCCCCGCGTCTTCAGGGTCGACCTCCGTGGTGACCATCGTCAATGCCTTCCCCGCCTCCCGGTGTTCCTCAACGAGCGCTCCGTAGTCGAGCTTGTAGACGGCGTCCGCGCTGACCACCACGAGCGCCTCGGCGTCGAACTCGCGGATTAGCTCGGCGTTGCGCCACAGCACGTCCGCAGTGCCCTGCTGGAATCCCGTCCGGTCGTCGTTGCCCTCGCGCGGGTTCAACAACAGCAGGCCGCCCGACGTGCGATCGAGGTCCCATGGTCGCCCGTTCGCGAGATGGTCGCTGAGCGACACCGAGTTGAACTGCTGGGAGACCCACACGTCATCGATCTGCGCGTTATGGCAGTTGCTGAGCGGGAAGTCGATCAGCCGGTGTGAGCCCGCGAAGGGCACCGCCGGCTTGGCGCGGCTGTGGGTGAGCAGCTCGAGGCGGCCGCCGGCGCCGCCGGCGAGGACGAGCGCGAGGGTACGGATGCGGGGCACCGGCTGTACCTACCCACGACGCCGCGGATCAGACCGGGGCCTAGTTCCCGGCGATGCTGGACGGGCGCGCTTCGTAGGTGGGGACCGTCGGCCGGATCACGTGCACTCGGAAGAGTGGTCACAAAGTGTCGAGAAGTCCACGCTGGGCAAGTGTCCACCGAGCCGCAAAACGCAACGGGGTCGGCGGTGCCGACTCTCAGCGAAGTCCCAGCCTTTCCTGACCGGATCTTGACGCGCGCGCTGCGAGCTTCGGCAGCGTGTCTGCGACTCCGCGCACCGTCCAGTGCCGCCTGCTCGCCGGTCTTCTGACACTGATCGCCTTCGCGTCGGCGGTGTGGCGATGACCGCTCACCAGCCGTCGCGACCACCTCGAGTGCGGCGCAGGTCGCGGTTAGCGGGCACGACGACGACGGCGATCCAGGCCGAGGGCTTCGGATGAGCCCTCGGCGAGCCAGTCAAACGAACCACAGGAGGAGTCATGCTCATTACTGTCCGTAAGACCGCAGCGGGCGTCGCGGCGCTCGGTGCCCTCGGGCTCGGCGGCGCCGCGATCGCCGGCGCTGCCGACAACCTCACGACGACGCCGGCGCAGACCGGCCAGGCGCGCCCGCAGCGTGGCGCGCTCACGGGCGATGCCGCCGCCAAGGTGAAGGCCGCAGCGCTGGCGAAGGTGCCGGGCGCCACGGTCGTGCGTACCGAGGCGGGCGGCCCGTACGGGCCGCCCTATCACGCTCACATCAAGACCTCGGACGGCACGCAGAACGTCGTACTCGTGAACGCTTCGTTCCAGGCCACCGAGGTCGTCGCCGACCGGGGCGGGAAGGGCGGCCGCGGCGGCAAGGCTGGCCGCGGCGGGGGCGAGACGGCGCTGACCGGCGACACGAAGACCAAGGTCGAGGCCGCCGTGCTCGCGAAGTACGCCGGCGCGACGATCGTGCGCACCGAGACCAACACGGACTCCGGCGCGCCGTACGAAAGCCACGTCAAGACCACCGACGGCAAGGAGCTCGAGGTCCTCGTCAGCAAGGACTTCAAGGTCGTCGACGCGCGCGAGCATCCCGCTCACCGCTAGCCGCCCGGACGCTGGGCCCGCGTCCCCAGGACCGGGGACGCGGGCCCGCGTTCATGTTGCGTTCGCGTGTCTCGTCGCGGCCGACCGACAGCCGGGTCCGCCGAGCTCCCATCCGCCACGGACGCCGACTCGACGTACACGACGACTCGACCCTCATTCGTGATGTTCAACTCGCGAGGCTCGCTCATTTGTCTGTCTTGATGACGACGGCGGTGTGAAGGCGCGAATGCACGCGCGCCGCGGGGAGGCGGCGCCGCTGCTCGGGGCTTGACCACGAGCTGCCTCGCGTTGGACGAGCGGCGACCGGCCCGGTGTGCCCGCGTGTTGGCGGGCGTCAGCGGCACAGTGGGCAGCGTCGCCGTGCTTCCGACGCCGGCCAAGGACGCGCTTCGGCGCAAGGGCTTCAGTGTCCTCGGGCCGGCCGAGTGAACTCGAGCCAGTGGGACTACGCGGTCCGGGTCGCCTATCCCGACCGGGACGGCGCCGAGTTCGCCGGCGACGAGCTCGAGGCGCAAGGCGAGTCGCTCGCATCCTGGATCAACGAAGCGTTCCGGGACGTGTATCGCATCTGCGTGCGGCGTGACGCTGACCGCCGCGCCCACCGCGCTTCCATCCGCCACGGACGCCGGCGCCGACTCGACCCTCTCCCGCTCTCGGGAGTGCGTTTCGCCGCATGCACGGTCGCCGCGGCTATGGTCGGGGCGATGGGGTGGTGGTTCACCAAAGACGTCGAGCCCTACGCCGAACGCGCGTGGAAGTTGCTCGCGCGCGACCCCGTGGATCAGACCGTGGCGCTGTCGGTGATCGCGTCGGTGCGGGCCGGCCATCGCTGGTCCGAGCGCGGCGAGTTCCTGTTCGGCTGCTACGACGACGGCGATGTCCGCGGCGCGGTATCGCTGACGCCGCCGTTCGAGCTGCTGCTGGCGGTCGTTCCCAGCGACACGGTGGCCGAGCTGGTCACGGCGCTCCGGCGCGCGAGCGTGGAGTTTCCGGGAGTCAACGGCGACGCCAAGAGCGTCGAACACTTCGCCGCGACGTGGACGAGCGAGACTGGCGTGCGTCCGGTCCCCGTGCACCGGATGCGGCTGTATCGGCTCCAGCGGCTGCGCTCACCATCACCGGCCCCGCCCGGCCGCGCTCGACCGGGGGTTCCCGACGACATCGAGACCGCGGTGCGGTGGCTAGAGGCGTTTGAGATCGAGGCCGGTACTCCGCGGACCAACGTCGAGGCCTCGGCGCGGATGGCGATCGGCGACGGCCGCCTCTGGGTGTGGGAGGACCCGGCAGGGGCCGCAGTCTCGCTCGCGAGCCGGACCCGGACCGCCGTGGGGGTTGCGCGGATCGCTCCCGTCTACACCCCGCCCGACCAGCGTCGTCGCGGCTACGGCGCTGCCGTCACCGCCGCCTGCACGCACGACGCGCTGGCACGTGGCGCGACGGATGTCGCCCTGTTCACCGACTTGGCGAACCCGACCGCGAACTCGATCTACCAACGGATCGGATACGCGCCGGTTCGCGACCAACACGTGGTCCACTTCGCGCGTGCCGCCTGACGCTGTCCAGGTGCCCCAGTGAACTTCGAGACTCAGACCGACTTGCAGACGCTCGCTGCCGGCTGCTGTCGGCTCTCGATGCCGGACCACGGCCGTCGTCGACGTCGCCTCCAGCGGGCCTGATGAATCAGCCAGCGGAGGAAGCTTTACACCGGTCTGCTGGGCGAGAGAGAGCGCGAGCGCCTCGAGGTGCTTGCGCTCGCTCCCGGCGGGCAGCTGCGTCGCGAGCTCTTCCAAACCGGATCAACCGCCACCGCACGAGCTGATAGTCGAACTCGGAGCTCACGAAGCCTCAGGCCCGATCCACGACGCTGGGTCGAAGCCGGACCCTTCGGGCTCCGTGGAGTGATCTCAACGACCAGAGCCTCCGTTGCTCTCGAGTGGATATTCAATCCCCGGCTATACGAATTCGCGCAGATCCGGGCGGTTGATCGAATGACACTCGCCGTCGCCGCGGGCGGTCCATGTCAGCGCTCCCGGCGGTGTCGCGTTTCGTCGTCGCCCAAGCGTCCGGCCGCGCTGCGTCGGTTAGACGTAGATGGCTATCTCCTCGGTGCGCTCGGCGCCCTGCCCGGGGGTGAAAGTCACCCGCATCTTGGCCAAACGGCCGTCGACGAGCTCCGCGAGGGCGTTGGACATGGCGTTACAGACGCGGTAGCCGTCGTTGTAAGGGTCCCCTGTGCCCGTCCATAGTTGGTTGTACAAGGACACGATGGAGACGTGAGCGCGGGCATAGGGGTTCGGGGCGTTGAGGAGGTTGATGCAGAACGTGTTGCCGCCGGGGTAGTAGACGCCATGGGCCTTGACGGTTCCGTTCACGCGAACGGACAACTCGTACGGGGCCGCGGCCGCGGCGGGCGCGGCGCCCACGAGGAGCGCGGCGGTACCGAGCGCGATGGCGCGCGCGACGAAGGGACGAGCGAGACGCTGACGGTGCATTGGCGGCTCCAGATTCGAGTGCACTTTCGGGTGGCAGGCTACGCGCGCCCCCTCACGCGCGCATGGGCCTACGGACCCATCTTGGCCGTTGGGCCCGCCGCCGGTTTCGCGTGATTGCACCAGCGACTCGAACTCGGCATCACCGTTCGCCGCGCTGTCGCCTGGAGGAGAACCGGGCGTCTGTCGCCGCGGCGATCGGTGCCGCATCCGTCCTCCCCTGGGAACGTGGCCGTGCCGTCAGCGCTAGGGCGTTGGCCGGACCCGCTGGGAGCGGCCGACGACCGCGACTGTGCGACGCCACGATGCGAGCTCGCTGCGGGCGGCATGGACGACCGCGTAGTCGGGGTGGCGCACCCACGTAGGCGTGTACGTGATCTGCTCGACGTGCGCGCGGCGCGCAGTGACGCGCAGGTGGAGGCGCACCAACATCCCGTCCTGGCTCGCCGCGGGGCAGCATGCGGCGGTCTGGTTCGAGAGCAGGTTGCCCGCGCCGAACACGACCCAGAGGCGGCCGATGCGCCGGATCGGCTGCACCACGTGGGCGTGCTGGCCGACCACGGCGGTGATCGCATCCGAGCGTGCCAGCTGCCGCGCGAGAGCCAGCTGGAATGCGTCCGGGGCGTGCCGGTACTCCGTGCCCCAGTGCAGGTTCACGATCACCACGCGCGCGCCGGCGCGGCGCGCGCGGCGGGCGTCACGCAGGATTCGCCCCGCGCGGGCGATGTTCACCGACCATCGATGCGGCAGCGCGATCCCGTTCGTCATCTGCGTGTAGGCGAGGAAGGCAACCCGTACGCCCTGCGCCCGGAGCAGGAGCGGACGCTCGCGTTGGCGGCGCGAGGAGAACGAGCCGGTGGATCGGACGCCGGCACGGGCCAGCGCGCGCCGGGTGGCGTCGATGCCGGCCTGCCCGCGATCGAGCGAGTGGTTCGATGCCGTGCTGCACGCATCAAACCCTGTGGCCGTGACCGCGCGGGCAAGCGCGGGCGGCGAATTGAACCGCGGGTATCCGACCGGTGGCGCCGGTGTCAGCGGCGTTTCGATGTGGCAGAACGAAAGCGAGTTCCGACGCACCCAGGGCCGGATCGGCCGCAGCAACGGCCGGAAGTCATAGCCGTGCCCGCCCGCCAGCGCGTGCGCGCGCTCGACGATCGGCAGATGTGGCAGAAGGTCGCCGCTCACCCCGATGGTCAGCCGGACCGTCCGCGGCGCGGGGGTGGGCGTAGGCGTCGACGTCGGTGTACGCGGCAGCTTGCGCATCGCTGCCCGCAGCGGCTCGTCATCCTGACCGTGGCCGCTTGCAAGCGCGACAGTCGCGGCAGCGATCCCGATCAGCCGCGGGCGCATCCTGCAGTGACACTACCGGCGTCGGCGCCGCCACGAGCGACGATGCGCGGGCCGCTTCGGGATGGTCGGCCGTCCGCAGCGCCACCAGGTGCGTGACGCCGGATAGGGGCGCTGGGAGCGCGGCACCGCCCCGCGGACTGCCCGCGTCGAACGGTCGCGCGACGACGAACGGCTTCGCTGGGAGCGAGGTCGTCCAGTCCATCAGGGTCGCCATGGAGCCGTTGAGAGCGTTCGCGGCGCGGCGGCTACTTCTGAGTCGTGACCGTGAGGGTCTTGGACGCGGCGGACTGCTTGCCGGCCCGGACGTTCACGATCTTGATCTCGTAGCGCGTGTTGCGCTTGAGGCCCTTGATGGTCAGCACCTGGAGCTTGTTGGCCTTGGCACCGACCTTGACGAACGTGCGGCCGGTGGCGCGGACCGACCACTGCAATCAGCACCGACGCTGCTGCGCCGGCTGCCCGCTCGCCGCGTGCTCCGGCCGAGCGACAGCCGTGCCCACCACGCTCCCATCCGTCACGGACACTGAGTCGACGCTGACGACGACTCGACCCTCATCCGTGATGTTCAGCTGGCGATAGTCTCCGGCGCGGTGAGCGTGGAGTTGCGACAGTTGCGCTACTTCGTGGCGGTCGCAGAGGAGTTGCACTTCACACGCGCGGCTCAGCGACTGCACATGGCGCAGCAGCCGTTGAGCGCGTCGATCGCGCGGCTGGAGGAGCAGATCGGCGTGCGCCTGCTGAACCGGACGACCCGACGCGTCGCGCTCACCGAGGCCGGCGAGGCGTTCCTCGAGGCCGCGCGTACCGCGGTCGCGGCGGCCGACGCTGCGGTGGAGGTCGCTCAGGCTTCGGCGAGCGGCGCGACGGGAGACGTCTCGATCGGGATGTCGGCGGGCGCGTGGTATGGCCTCGGCGATCTGTTCGCAGAGATTCGCTCCCGCCGCCCCGGACTGCGGTTGCACGTGCGCCAGCAGTCGACTCGGCCGATCATCGCGGCGGTGCACAGCGGAGAGCTGGACCTGGCGGTCGGGTTGTGCGTTGAGGATGTCCCCGAGGGGCTGGGGGCGCACCGGCTCAAGGACGAGCCGGTAGTGCTGGTTGTCGCTTCTACGCACGCGCTCGCGGGCCGCGCCTCGGTCGCGCTTGAGGCGGTTCGCGACGAGGTCTTCGCGCTTGATGAGCCGGCGGAGGGAGCTGACTACAACGACGCCGTTCTGAGGTTGTGCGCGGCGAGCGGGTTCGAGCCGCGGGTGCGTGAGCTGCAAACGCATCACGACGCGTGGGAGCGCTCGATCGCCGATGGCGCGTGCGTCGGGCTGACGACGAGTTGCTCTCTGCATGCCGCGCACTCCGGTGTGACAGCGATCCCGCTCGAGCCGGCAGCGACGTTCGCGCTTGATCTGCTGTGGCGCCGCCCCGCCGGCGAGGGGCTGCGGCCGGCGGTTCAGGCGGTGCTCGAGGTCGCCGGGGTGCGGGCGTAGAAGGTCAGCCACGCGTCGTCGTCGCAGTCGATCTCGAGCTCGAACCATTCGATCCGGAAGCCGGCCGTGCGCAGCCGCTCCTCGAAGTCCTCGCGTGTCCAGAAGGTCATGGCGGCCGGGGGTGGCGTCTCGCCTTCCCCGGCCCGCACCGAGACGAGGAAGCCGCCGTGGGGCCGCAGCGCGGCGGCGATCTTGCCGAGTACGCGGTCGATGCTCGCGCGGCTGACGTGCATCAGCACGCACAGCGCGAGCACGCCGCCGTACGGTCCGCCCAGCTCGTCTCTGACGACGTCGAGCCGGCGCGCGCGCTTGCCTCGCTCCGCCTGGATCTCAAGGAACGTCTCGGCCGCGTCGGTGCGCTCGACCGGGACGCCCAGCGCCTCGAGGTAGTCGGCGTCGCGGCCGGGCCCGGACCCGATCTCGAGCACGGCCTCGCACGGCGCGAGCGGCGCGATGAGGCGATGCAGCGCCGCGGCTCGGAATGCGTTGGGCTCGGGCCCGATCAGCGTCGCGTAGTGGCGGCCGGCGCGCTCGTAGTAGGAGATCGTCTCGTCGTGGTCCATGCCTTCACTCCGAGACGCACGCGACGGGGCGTGGCACGAGTGATCCCTGTGGAGCCGGCGAGCGGGTCCCGAGCCAGGAGCCCAGCAGGATCAGCGCGAGCCCGGCGACGGTGGCGACGGTCACCTTCTCGCCGAGGACAGGAATGCCGATGGCGAGCGCCACCAATGGGCTGACGTAGGTGATCACCGTCGCGCGGCCGGCGTCGGTGTCGATGACCAGCTGCAAGAACAGCAGGAACGCGAGTGCGGAGCACAACAACCCGAGGATCACGAGCGATGCAATCGCCTCGCCGGAGGGCGCGGCGGCGGGCATGTCGGCCAGGCCAAGCGGGGCGAGCGCGACGGTGGCGACCCCCATTGCCGCAGCGATCGGCCCGAGCGGATGGCTGTCCGCGAAGGCGTGCTTGAGGATCAGCGCGCCGACTGCATACCCCAGCGCTGCGACCAGCAGTGCAGCGACCCCGAGCAGCGCGTCGCCGCCCCCGTGGAGCTCGAGTCCCGCCAGGCTTGCGACGCCGGCGAGCCCGGCACACAGGCCGACGACTCGGCTCGGCGTCGGCCGCTCAGCGGTGCGACGGCGCAGGCTGATCACGATCACGAACAGCGGCACGGTGGCGATCAGGGTGGCCGCGAACGATGAGGCGACGTGCTGCTCACCGAAGCCGATCAGCGGCCACGGGATGATCAGCTCGACCGCCGCGAATGCGATCAGGGGCCACCTCGGGAGCCCGCGCAGCGCACCGGCCCGCGCGGCGAGGGGGAGCAGGACCACGGCCGCGATCGCGCATCGCGACCACGCGATAAACGTCGGCGAGAGCTCGTCCACCGCCAGCTTGATGAACAGGTACGGGACGCCCCACAGCACGGAGACGGCAGCGAACAAGATCCACGCGCGCGTGCTCATGCGACGCGCTCGCTAATCGAGAACGCCGCGCCGCTGAGGTCGGCGAGCACCGCGCTGCGAAACGGCGGTCGGTCGAATGGCGCCGCGATGACGGAGCCGCCGAGCCCGGCCGCGCGGGTCACGGCGGCCTCGACGTCCGCCACCCAGAAGTCCACGCTCCATCCGGCCGCGGCGTCGGTGGCCAGCATCACGGCCACCACGTCACGCGGGACCGGTTGGGCGGGCTCGCCGCCGACGTAGCCAGGAAGGCGGAACAGAGTCACCGGTCCCCAAGGCTCCGAGACCCAGCCGAACACCGCTTCGTAGAACGCGCCGGCCGCCTCCGGCTCGGGCGTCTGCAGCGCGCTCATCGACCAGGCGCTCGCCTCGTTGACCACCTGCGCGCCCTCACGGACCCCGGCCTGCCACAGGCACAGCTGCGCTCCGGCCGGGTCGGCGACGACGGCGAGACGGCCCGCCGGCTCGGCGTCGAACGACGCGGTGAGGACGGTCCCGCCGGCGTCGATCACCCGGGCGGCCGACCGATCGACGTCCTCGACGCGCACGTGCGTGAACCACGCCGGCAGGACGTCGGAAGCAGGAAGCGCGCCGATGCCGGCGACATCGAGGCCGCGCAACCGAGCGACGGCGTACTCCGCGCCGCCGACGATCTCCCACTCGAACAGTTCGGCGTAGAAGTGCTGCGCTGCCTTCGAGTCGGCTTGAACGGTTTCCACCCAGCAGGGCACGCCGGCCGTATACACATCACGTTCGCTCATGTCGGCGAAGCTACGTGCGGCCAAGCGCAGAGGGAAACATCCTCTGAGGGCGGATTGACACGCCGCGCGTGTGAGTGACCGGCCAAGGCCTTCCGCCACGGAGATACACGAAGGGCGCCCTCGGGGGCGCCCTTCGTGCGGGGGTGCGGAGACGAAAGCTCGGCGGGTGGCGGAATCTCCGGAGGCGGTGACGGGCCGCCTGCGGGTACTGCTCAGACACTCGAGACGGTAGATCGTCGCTGCCGCCGCGGCCATCCCCCGAACGCGGTAACCGGAATCCGGAGCGTTGACAGCCATTTCCTCCACCACGCCCGGGTCGTAATTCCGAGGGCGACGTACGAAGGCTCGATTTCATAAAAGCGTGGCATGGTGGAACCAGTCGCGCGCGCGTCGATGCGCGAGACCAACGCCTCACCAGGAGGACTTGCATGGCTGGAGAACGAGCGGGCGGTAACACCGGTGGGATCGGCCTCGGGGGCATCCTCGTGATCGTCGGCGTCGTGCTGATGGTCGTCTGGAGCTTCTGGATCGGCCTGATCATCGCCCTCGTCGGGTTGATCGCGTTCGGGGGTTTCGCGAAGGGCAAGTGGTACTGACGTGATCGCGGGCTGCGGGCCGGCGGTGACGCCGGCCTCAGTCGCGCTCCGATGATCGCGACGCCCACCGAGCCTTCGTCCGCCACGGACGCCGAGCCGACGCGGCGTATGATCGCGCCGTGCCCGATTCCGTGCCGAGCCCGCGGTATGCGCCGTTTGAGGTTCGCGTGCGTGACGTCGACGGCGCCGCGCATGTGGCCGTGGCCGGCGAGCTCGACATCCTGACCGCGCCGCAGTTGCAGCGTGAGCTCGACGCGGTGCTCGACCGGCGGATTGCCCGAGTTGTGCTCGACCTGCGCGCCGTCGAGTTCTTCGGGTCCTCCGGGGTGGCGATCGTGGACGGGCTCGATCGACGGGCACGTGCGAGCGGCTTCACCGCCGTGGTGGTCTGCGACGTCCCGGCGATTCTGCGGGTGCTGGAGATCGCGGGACTGGCCGAGCGGATCCAGTTCGTCGACGCGCCCGACGAGCCCACGCGCGCCACGTAACGCTAGCGTCGCCGCCGCGTTGCGGTTGCCGCCTTCAGACGCGAATTCAGGTCTGCTGCGGGGTGCGGGCCGCTGCCTCCGGCGTGCTGGAGGGTTCCGGCGCGGCGGTATCGAGCGGGATGGCGGACCAGGTCCCCTTGATGCGTTGTGCCAGACCTGCTGCATCGAGCTTGCGCAGCGCCTCCCGGACTTCGCTCTCCGGCATCTCGAGCTCGCGAAGCAGGTTCTTCACCGATACGCCGGTGGGCAGCTCGGCGAGGCTCTCGTAGACGACTCGTCGTTGCCGGGGCTGCACATTCAGCGTGGCGGCGTCGGCTTGTGGCGGCATGTCGCTTCCTCCCGATGGCCTGCAGGAAATCACGTCGGGAACGACTGCGTGGGGGGCTCACGGCGTCCCAAACGGTTCGCCTCCGCCCCCGCGTAGCCCTTACCTACCGCCCCGTATCACTGCGGCGGGGAAGGTCCCGCGAATGTGACGAATGATACCAGCCGCTGCGGCGCGCCAGTGGGGCCGATCCTGTGCGTTCGAGCAGCATTGGCGGGTTCGGTTCGTGAGGGCGACGAGACCCCGGGCCGCCCGTTCTTCGCGTCGAGCACGCGAGACGTTACGCGTGCGGTTTGAACACTCATCCGAGCGCGCTGAAGAAGCGCGCCGCGAGGGGCGCCGCGACGGACCCGCCGCTGCGGCCCTTCTCGACCAGCACCGCGAGCGCAACGTCACCGCGATAGGCGATGAACCAGGCATGGGTCTCGGGCGGCTGGGCGTCGCCGAATTCGGCGGTGCCGCTCTTGCCCGCGATCTCGCCGGGGACGCCCGCGAGCGCGGTGCCGCTGCCGCGCGTCACGACCGAGCGCATCAGCTCGCGCAGGGTGGCGACTTCGGAGCTGGGCAGCTCCGGGCCGGCCTGTTTGGAATCGTCGGCGAGCAGCCGCGGCCGCCGCCAGCGGCTGTCCGCGACCGCCCCGGCGACGCCGGCCATCGCGAGCGGCGTGGCGGTGATGCGGTCCTGCCCGATCATCGCCGCGGCGCGGCTGACCGCGTCCGTGCCGGCCGGCACGCGGGAGCGGGCGGTGCCGACCGCCAGGTCGTAGTTGCGGCCGACGCCGTAGTCCTTCGCCACCGTTCCCAGCGCGCTCGCGGGCAGCCGCGAGCTGAGCTTGACGAACGCCGTGTTGCACGAGATCGCGAAGTCGTCCGCGAACGTGGCGGCGCCGGCCTCGCCGCCCTCGAAGTTCTTGAACGTCTTGCCGTCGACGACGAGCGTCGGCGGGCAGGCGACGGTCTGCGCGGGGTCGAGCCCGTCGCGCAGCAGCGCCGCGGTCGAGATCACCTTGAACGTCGATCCCGGAGCGTAGGCCCCGGCCAGCGCGCGGTTGAACGTCGAGTCGACCGGCCGGTTCGCGACCGCGAGGATGTCCCCGGTTGACGGTTGCACCGCGATCACCGCCGCCTCGGCGCGTTCGTCGGCGAGCGCGTGCTCGGCCGCGTCCTGCGCCTGCCGGGACAGCGTCGTCCGCAGCGCCCGTGGCTCGCGGCCGGGGAGCTTGCGCAGCGTGCGCACGGGGTCGCCGGTCTCGGCGTCGCGGATGAGGATGCTGCGCTCCGGCGCACCGGCGAGGCGATCGTCGAAGACCTTCTGCAGCCCCCACTGCCCGATCTGCTGGCCGGGCGCGACCTCGCCCCCGGACTCCTCCACCTGCTCGCCCGTCGCCGGCCCGACGCCGCCCAGCAGTGCGCGCGCGAACGCGCGAGTCGGCGCGAGCGGCGCCGTCGCGTCGACCGCCAGCAGCCCCTTGATCCCGTCGAGCTCGGCCTCCTTGTCGGCGTAGTCGGCCTTGCGTAGCGTCTGCGCCTCGACGAACTGCTTCGGACCGGCGCCGCGCACCGCTTTGACGAGCGCGTCCGCGTCGATGTCGAGCGCGTCGGCCAGCGCGGCGGCGCTCGCCCCGACGTCGGTCACCTTGTCGCGCTGCAGGCCGACACGCACGACGGCGCGCTCTTGCACCAGCGCCCGTCCGTCACGATCGAGGATGCCGGCCCGTTCGGGGGTCGTGGCGCTCGTGCCCAGGCGGGTTGTCGGCGTCAACCGAGGGTGGATCGTCCGCGGGCTGTAGTTGACGAGCCAGCGATCCTCCACCTTGGTCGCCGTGACCGGCGCGGTGTAGGCGAACGACCCGATCGCCGGCACGCTCCACCGGATCCGCAGCCGCCCGGTCGCACTGTCGTCCTTCATCGTCAGCGCTCCGGCCCGGACCGTCACCTTCGCTCCGTCGAGGCCGGCGCGGTTCGTGCTCAGCGCCTTCGCCGCACCGCGGGCGTCGGTCAGTGCGCCGGCGCGCGCGTCGTCTCCGCGGCTCCAGGCCGCGGCAAACGCGTCAACCGCGGCGCGCGCTTTCTCGGCGCTGTCATCGCGCGCACGCACCAGCAGGAATGACGCACCCGTCGCGACGGCGATCAGCAGCGCAGCGACTGCGGCGAAACGGCGGCCGGTAGACGCTCTGCGGCGCCGGGGGGAAGGGCGGGAATGGGACACGACCATCAGTCATAGCGACCCGTCAGGTGACGCGATTCGTCTCGTACGCCCACATGGCGAGCTCGACCCGGTTGCGCGCCGCGAGCTTGCTCATGAGGCTCGCGAGGTGCGTCTTCGTGGTGCTCAGGCTGATGAACAGCTCGTCCGCGATCTCCGCGTTCGTGCGTCCCCTCGCCACCCTCGCCAGCACTTCCTCCTCACGCGCGGTCAGCGGCTCACTCGGCTGCGCCGGCCGCGCGCCCGAGAACGAGCTCAGCAGCCGCGCGGTGACGCTCGGGGCGATCAGCGCATCGCCGTCGGCGGCGGCGTGGATCGCCTGCACCAGCAACTGCGGACCCGCGTCCTTGAGCAGGAACCCGCGCGCGCCCGCCTTCAGCGCGCCGTGCACGTACTCGTCGAGGTCGAACGTGGTGATGACCACGATCGCCATCGGGTCCTCGACGTCGGGCCCGGCCAGCAGCCGCGTCGCCTCGATCCCGTCCAGCTCCGGCATGCGGATGTCGAACAGGCACACGTCCGGGCGCAGCGAGTGAGCGAGAGCCACCGCCTCGCGCCCGTCCGCGGCCTCGCCCACGACCTCGATGCCGGCCTGGGCGTCGAGGATCATCCTGAGTCCCGTGCGGACGATCTCCTGATCGTCGGCGACGAGCACACGGATCATCTCGGCAGCACGGCCGTGAGCGTCCATCCGCTGCCCGCGTTCGCACGCGCATCGAGCGTGCCGCCGAGCATTTCGGCGCGCTCGGTCATGCCGACGAGTCCGTAGCCAGGTGAGCCGGGCGTCGCGGCATCGCCGTCGTCGCGCACCGTCAAGCGGACGCAATCCGGCTCGCCGCTGACGCGCACGTCGACGCGGGTCGCGTGGCGCGCATGCCGGATCGCATTCGTGATCGACTCTTGGGCGATCCGGTAGATCGCGGCGCCGACCAGCGGTCGCAGGCCGTCGAGGTGGCCGTTCAAGTGCACGTCGACGCGCGGTCCGGCCCCGTTGCTGTGGGCGAGCCGTTCGATGTCGGCGACCCCGCACTGCGGCGAGAGATCCGGACGCAGCGCCCCGACCAGCGCACGCAGCTCGGCAAGCGTGCGTGACGCCTCCTCCTCGATGACCTCGAGCGCCTCGACGGCGGTGGCCGGCTGCGCGCGGCCCGCCTGGGCTCGGATGACGATTGCCGACGCGTGATGGGCGACGGTGTCGTGCAGCTCGCGCGCCAGTTGCTCACGCTCGCGGAGCCGGATCTGTTCGGTCTCGCGCTGCCGGGAGCTGACTCGATAACGCACCGAGGCGCCGAGCGCGGCGGGAAAGGCCAGGAACAGGAGTCCGGCCGCGACATCGCCGACGTTCCCGCTGAGTGCTGTCGAGAGCGCGTGCGCGGGCACGATGATCGCCATCCCGACCACCGCCTCGACCCCACTGCCCCACCGGAACAGGGCGTAGGGAAGCAGCAGGACGTACACGACGCTGAAGAGCATCAGCGGCTCGCCGGTGCCGATCACCGCGGCCGCGTCACCGAGCAGGATCGAGCCGAACGCCACCGCGGTCACGAACACGGGGCGCGTGCGCCGCCACGGCAGGAGGATCGCCGGACCGACGCCCGCGATCAGCGCGACGGCAGGCCACACGAGGTCGTTGCGCAAGAGCACCTCGAGCAGTCCGGCCACGACGATGACCGCGACCAGCACATAGTCACGCCACAGGGGCGCCGGCGGGTTCGAGGGCCGGGGCTCGGCGAGGAATGAGCGCATTGCCTCACGGTAATCCGGTGCGGCGGTCCGCGCCATCGGCCGAAAGTACGAATCAACTGTGACCGCCCGGCCGATGGACCTGGCCGCGATCTGCGGCGACGATCGATCACATGGAACCCGTACGAATCAAGCTCTCCGCGCTCTGGACGTCGATGCTGTTCGTCTTCGCGTACGTCGACCTCTTCAGCCTCTACCGCCCCGACATCCGCGCCGACCTCGAGGCCGGAGAGATCGGCGGGATCGCCGTCGGGCAGGGATTTCTCGTCGGCACGACCGCCTACATCGTGCTCCCGAGCCTGATGGTGTTCGGCGCACTCGTCCTCCCACCACGAATCAACCGGATCGCGAACATCGGGCTGGGCTTCGTGTACGCCGTCACGATCGTCGCCGGCGCGATCGGTGAGTGGACGTACTACGTCCTCGGTAGTGCCATCGAGGTGGCGCTGCTCGCGGCCATCGGCTGGTACGCCTGGACCTGGCGTTCAGATCAAGACGTCGGCGTGGGCAGCGCCTGACGGCGGCGCCTTGGCGGTGTGTTTGAGCGACTCGGCGACGAGCAGGTCGCGAGCCGCTCCGCCCCAGAGGTTGCCGTTGGGGATCGATTGGCCGTTGAAGGCCTTGAACGTCGCCATCTGGACATTGGCCGTGGTCGGGCCAGTGCGGTCGGTCCACTTGACGTGAGCGATCGCCCATTGTCGGCCATCGATCCTGAGTTGGATCTCGATGTTGTGGTGGGGGAAGTTGTTGGAAGACCACCACTTGTACGCCGTCATCTGGAGCCGCCCCTCCGTGTTCTCCTTCACGAGCTCGTCCGCGGTGATGGCGGGCAGCGGCGCGACGACGGCGCTCGGAACGGTCGGGCTGAACGACGGGACGTTCACGCGCAGGTTCGACGGCACGAAGCTCGGCGTGCTCGGGTTGAACGACGGCGCGTTCACCCGCAGCGACGGCACGAAGCTCGAAGCGTTGACGCGGAGCGTCGGCGCGGCGACCAGGTTCACGAGCTGCGGTGTGCTCGGCGGAGCGCTCTGCGCCCGCTCCCGCTCCTGGCGCTCGCGTTCCTCGTCGTCGGCGATCTCCTTCTCGAGCCGAGCGATGTCCGCCTCGAGATCTTCGATCTCCTGCTCGAGCTCGAGTTCCTTGATCTCGCGCTCGAGCTGGGCGATCTCCGAGTCGAGCCTCTGCTGGCGGATGTCGAGCAGTCTGTTCCGGATCTGACCAAGCTCTTCGTCGGTGGCGGTGAGTTCACCCTGTTGGAGCCGGCCGACGATGTCCGCCAGCTGGGGGAGTTCCATCGTCGCCACGCCATTGAGCGGGACCTCGGTTCCGGACTTCACATCCCGCATCCGCTGCAGAAACGGCAGCCGTCGCACGATTGCCGACCGAGCGCTGCAGCGCGAGGACGCCGTGGGCGTGCGGAGGCGGCTCTGCAGGGCGGCGGACCTCGCCGCGCTTCGCAGATTCCCGGCGGAGCGAGTGACCCGACCTGGTCACGGCCGCGATCGTAACCGGACGGCTCGGTTCGCGGGGAAAGAATGTTGAGACGGACAACACCGGCTCCCGATATCATCGCCCGCTACGCCTGGTAGGCGCTCAGCAACGGCCGGACGTCCGGGCACGCGCCCGTGACGTGCGCCGCGATGCCGCCCGCCGCCAGTGCATTGACGACGATGCGCACCATCGTGCGTCCCATCGCGGCCGTCATCTCGCCCTTGGTGTCGAGGATGATCATCACTGCGAAGTAGGTCCACTCGAGGTCGCCGAGGGAGTTGGGCGTATACGGCGGATCGGCGCCGCTGGGCGGTATCCAGTCCGGCGGATGGAGCACGCCGAACTCGTCGACGCCGAGCAGTCGCGGGGCCACCGGCGCGAGCGTCTGCACCGCCTGCCACCCCTCCGGCGTGATGACGGTGAACACGCCGGCGCCCGGAAGGTCGCTGACGCCGTCGCCGTCGAGCGGCAGGTCGCGGCCGAGCACGTCCGGCGCGACGCTGACGTAGCGCTCGGCGGGCAAGCCCGGGGAGCGCTCGCGGGCCTGCCGCAGCAGCGAGGTTGCGAGATCGTAGTCGCGCTCGGCCACCGCCAGGCGGACGACACCGTGGAGCGCGTCGAGCGACCCCGCCCCGACGCCGCGCTCGAGCCAGCCGCGCGCCTCGCCGGCGAACTGGCGCGCGCGTTCCTCGAGGCGGGTCGCGAGCTCGAACATCGCGTCGGCGTCGCCCGCTGCCGCGCGGCTGCGCAGCGCTTCCTCGTCGTCGATCATGCGCGGCTGATCGTCACCTTGTACGTTCCCACCTTGCCGTTGCCGGTCACCGACAGGCGGTAGCTGCCGGCCGGGACGTTGGCCACGGTCGTCGTCGCGCAGGTCGCCGCCTTCGACGCGACTGTGGCGCCCGTCGTCGCGTTCAGGAGCTTCCAGGTCACCGTACCGAGCGCGCTCGAGCAGGTCGAGAACGCGAGCCGGACGTTGCCGGAGGACGTCGTCGAGAACCGGTACAGGTCCTCGGACGCGGCGGCCTCGAGATTGCCCGCGCCCGCGTTCGGCACGCCGTTGGAGATCGATGCGGGGAGCGCGACGTCGAACGCCTGCGGCGGTACCGACACGACGTTGAGCTTGTACGTGCCCGCCTTGCCCGTCACGGACACCCGGTAGCTCCCGGCCGGCACGTTTGGCACCGTCGTGGCGCCGCAAGCGCCGGCCTTCGTGGCGACCGTGGCGCCGGAGGCGGTGTTCACCAGCGTCCAGTTGAGCGCCGTGGTGCCCGCCGAGCAGCTCGAGAGGTCCACCTGGAGCGGCCCCGTCGCGGTCGTGGTGAACCGGTACTGGTCCTCGGCGGTCGCGAGCTCGAGGTTGCCCGCGCCGGCCCGCGGCACGCCGTTGGACACCGCCGCGGGCAGCGTCAGGTCGAACGCCTGCGGTCCGGCCGACGTGAGCGCGAGCCGGTAGGTGCCGGTCCGGCCGTTGCGGGTCACCGACAGCCGGTAACTGCCGGCCGGCACGTTGGGCACGCTCGTGCCGGCGCAGGTCGCCGCGCTGCTCGACGCAACCGTCGCGCCCGAGGTGGCGTTGACGAGCGTCCAGCTCACGGCGCCCAGCGCGGAGGAGCAGGTCGAGACGTCGACCTGCAGCGTGCCGGCCGCCGCGCTCGTGAACCGGTAGACGTCCTCGGACGCGGTCGTCTCCAGACTCCCGTTTGCGGTGGCCGGCAGCGTCACGTCACTCACGTCCGGCGGCGGGGCCGCGGCGAGCTTGAACTGATAGCTGCCGGTCTTGCCGGGGCGACGGATCGAGAGCCGGTGCGCGCCGGCGGGCACATTCGCGATCGGCACTGGCGCGCAGGACGTGCCCGCGGCGAGCGTCGCCCCGCCGGCGGTGGTGAGGCGGTAGTCGACGCCACCGCCGAGCCCGCTCGAGCACGCGGCGAAATCGAGCTGCAGCGCGCCCGCCGTAGGCTTCGAGAAGCGGTAGACATCCTCGGACGCGCTCGTTTCCAGGTATCCGGCCCCGGACTTGGGGACGTTGTTGGAGACGGTGGCCGGCAGCGTCAGGTCGAACTCCTGCGGCGGCACCCCGACGCCGATCCGGTAGGTGCCGACCTCGCCGGGTCGCGTCACCTCGAGCCGGTAGGTGCCGGAATTGACCCAGCTCACCGTCTCCGGCGTGCAGCTCCACCAGTCGCCGGCCGTGGTGTTGCCCGTGGCCTCGTTGACGAGCATCCAGCTCACCGTCCCGCTGCGCGTCGCGCAGTTGGAGACGTCGAGGAGCAGCGGACCGCCACCGGACTTGGTGAAGCGGTAGACGTCGGTCGAGCCGGTGGTCTCCAGCCGGCCGGCGCCGGCGGCGGGCGACCCGTCGGACGCCGCCAGCGGCAGGGTCACGTCGAACACCTGCGGCGCCGGCGCGACATACACGCGCAATCCGTACGCCCCCGGCCCCCACGAGGTCACGCGCAGCTCGTAGTCGCCGGCCGGGAGGTCCTCCATCGTCACGCCCCAGCGGTTCTCGTCGGGCCACACCTGTTGCGTGTCGACGGTCTCACCCGTGGCCCGGTCGATCAGGTCGAAGGTGAGCACGGTCAAGTCCGCGGACAGGTGGGTGGCGTCGACCTGGAGCGCGCCGGGCGCGGCGAGCGTGAAGCGGTACACGTCCGTGGAGTCGTCGAGCTCCAAGCGGCCGGCGCCGGGGCCCGGCGCGCCGTCGGTGACGTCGAGTGGCAGCGCGACGTCGAAGGTGTGCACCGGCGGCGGCGCGGAAATCCCGAGCCGGTAGGTGCCGCTGCGGCCCGGACGCTTGACCGTGAGCTCGTACCAGCCCTCGGCGACGTACTGCGGCACGCTGACCGGCGAGCACGTAGTGCCCGTCACCACCGTCGTGTCGGTCGCCTCGTCGGCGAGTCGGTAGTCGACGCTGCCCAGCGTGCTCGCGCAGTCGGAGAAGTCGAGCTGGAGCGGGCCCGGCGAACGCCGGTAGAAGCGGTAGATGTCCTCGGACTGCGTCGTCTCGAGGTTCGCGGCGCCGATGTAGTCGACGCCCTCCTGCGGCAGGGTCGCCGGGAGATTGAGCCCGAAGCGGTCAGGGCGCACGTCGGGCAGCGAGAGCCCGAGCTTGTAGCTGCCGGTCGCGTTGCCCTCGGTCTCGATCACGAGCTTCCAGGTGCCGTTGTTGATCTCGGTGACGTGCGACCTGCAGCCCGAGCCGTACTCCGGCACGACATCGCGGTCGACCCACACGAGCCGCCAGCTGATGTCGGCCTCGCAGTCGCGCAGGTCGATGTGGAGCATGCCGCCCGGGCTCGTGAACTGGTACCCGTCGCCGGACGCGGGCCGCTCGAGGCGCCCGGCGCCCGCGCCCGGGACGCCATCCGAGACCTGGGCCGGCAGCGCGACGTCGAAGTCCTGCCCGGCCTCCGCGCTGACATCGAGCTTGTACGTGCCCGACGCGCCGATCCGGCTGACCTCGAGCCGGTAGCGGCCGGCGGGCATGTCGCGCATCACCTCGCCCGAGCAGTCCCACTCCTCCTGGAGGATGAGCCGGTCTTCCTCGAGGTACCAGAGCTTCCAGTCCAGCCGTGGATAGCCGAGCGACGGCGAGCACTCCGAGAGCCGGAAGCGCAGCGTCCCCTTCTCGGCGACGCTGAACGCGTAGTTGTCCTGCGAGGTCGTCGTCTCCAGGTTCCCGGCGCCGGCCGCGGGGACGCCGTCACTGACCGTGGCGGGCAGCGTGAGGTTGAAGCTCTGCACCGGGTCGGCAATGCCGATCCGCAACCTGTAGGTCCCGACCGCGCCCGAGTGGTCGACGACCACGCGATAGCGACTGCCGCGCCAGACCTTCGGCCCGAGGTCGACCTGGCAGCCCCAGCCGCGGGCGATCTCGCCCTGGAAGTCCTCGCTCATCACGCGCCAGTGGACCATCGACTGCAGCGCGGGCGAGCAGTCCGACAGGTCGATCTGGAGTTGCCCGTCCTCGGGGACGGTGAAGCGGTACGCGTCGGAGGACGCCGTGTTCTCGAGCCGGCCGGCGCCGGCGGCGGGCGAGCCGTCGGCGATCACCGCCGGCAGGGAGACGTCGAAGACCTGCGAGGGCTCGGTCGCCAGCGCGAGCTCGTACGTGCCCTCCTCCTGTGGATGGACGGTCAGCTCATACTCGCCGAACACGGGGTTGACGGCGCCGTCGATCACGTTGTCGACGACGTGCGCCCGGCAGCCATGCCCGTCCGCGACCGACCGGTGGTTCGCGGTCGACACGAGCGTCCAGCTGATGTCGGCGAGCGCCGGACTGCAGTTGGAGAACGCGACGCGCAAGGAGCCCGCGCCGCTGGTCGTGAACCGGTACACGTCAGCGGACGCGGTCGTCTCGAGCTCGCCGGCGCCGGGGAAGGCCCCGCCCGCCGAGAACGACACGGGCAGTGCGACCGAGAACTCCTGTGGCGGCACGTAGGACGTCGACAGCTTGTACGTGCCGGTGTGGCCGTAGCTGGTGACCTCGAGCCGGTAGTCGCCGGCCGCGAGCCGGCCGATGGCGGTGTCCTGGCAGCGCTGGCCGCCGGCGACGAGGTGGCCGCGGGTCATGTTGACGAGCCGCCACTCGACGGTGGCCGCGTGCGTGCACGCGGCGAAGTCGATCAGCAGCGGCGCGTCCTGCTCGACCGCGGTGAAGCGGTAGTCGTCCTGGGAGGCGACGGTCTCGAAGCGGCCGGCGCCGGCCGCCGGGCGGCCATCCTCAATCGCGGCCGGCAGCGAGACGTCGAAGACCTGGGTGGGCGTCGGGTCGGCGTGCACGCGCACGTCGTCGACGGCGAAGGCGCGGCTCGCGCCGAGCGGGATCTCCGCACTGACGCCGACGTTGAGCGAGCCGTTGCGATGACCGGTCTCGATCCGCAGCGGATAGACCGTGTACGGCTGACCGGCCGCGGTCACGCCGCTCGCCGACGCGGCCAGCGTGGCGGCGGGATTGCCGTGCCAGGCGACGGCGCCACCGACGTCGACGGTCACCGTGCTCTGCTCCAGCGCCGACCACGTGCCGAGCGTCAGCAGCTTGAGGTCGATCGCCGTTGCGCTGCGCACGACGTCGGGCACATAGAAGACGTAGCGCCCATCGCGCCCGAACGGGCCGGCGAAGCGGCCGGTGCCTGCGCCGCTGCCGTAGCGCGGCGACGAGAAGTTCTCCGCGATGTCGCCGTCAAAGCCCTCGCTGACGTTGCCGGCGGTGTCGAGCCCGCGCGCGCCGGCCTCGACGACCGAGCCCTCCTGAGCGGCGGCCGCATCGACGAACGCCTGGTCGCCCGTGATCGCCCAGTCGAGGATGCAGTCCTCGAACTGCGGTCCGTCCGCGACCCCCGCCTGCTCGCACACGGTCGTGCCGGCGGCGAGCACCTCGTCGCTGAGGTCGGCGAGTCGCGTGAGCGCAGAGGGATGCGAGCGGTCGGTGAAGTCGTCGGTCGACTGGCCGGCGCCGTAGGTGAACAGCGTGTTGTCGCGGTTCACGCGCCACCCGTCGGCGAAGCCGCGATACAGGTCGGCCTCCTTGACGTCCGGGGGTAGCGGGACGCCGTCATAGGTCTTCAGGTCGCCGTCACGGTCGCCGTCGGCGTCGCCGAGCAGCCCGCGCACGTCGCCGGCGCCGGGCGGGACCCACATCTGCACCGTGCCGCCCTTGACCGACAGCACGGGCCTCGCCTCCACCGTCGAGGGGAAGTTCACGACGAAGGCGCCGTCCTGCCGGATCAGATACGCACCGTCTCCGAGATCCCAGCGCGTGCCCTCCGGCAGCTCCGTCTCGACGCCGTCGACCGCGAGCCGCTGCTCCCAGCCGTCGATCTCGACCTGGTAGCCGTTGAGGGCGAGCGCGATCCGGTCCACGGCCGACCCCGACACGCCCCAGGGGAACGTGCGCATCTGGACGTCGAGCCCAAGCGACTCCGAGCGCACGAGCTGGAACTCGCCGAGGGCCATGAAGTCATACGCGAGCCCGTCGAACGTGGCCATGTGCGGGTCGCCGTAAGCGCCCATGCCGCGCGGCTCCGGGACGTGGATGATCGGCGGCAGCACCGGGCTGCAGGCCGGCCCGCAAGGCATGCTCGGCCGCGGCAGCTCGGTGTGCGGCGGGACCGGGCTCCACTTGCCGGGCGGGATGTGCTCCAGGGGCTCCTCCTGCGGGATACCCTGCTCGTCGGGCACGCGGATCTTGTCGGGCAGCGGCGGCGGGACCCGCGTCGGGTCGAAGCACAGGTCAGCGAACTGGTACACGTGGAGGACGCCCGGCGTGATGAGCCAGGCGACGTACGCGCTGATCGCGTACTGGTCCATGCCGAAGCACTGCTTGCGCGAGACGATCGCGAACGCGTCGAGGTAGACGCCGCCGGGGGCGTTGGCGAGCGACGACCCGCGCACCGCCGGCCGGTTCACACCGGCGTTGCCGAGGTAGCCGACGTGGTCGTCGACCTGGTCCCACGCGTTGCGCGAGTTCGTGTTGAGCTTGGCCTCGTAGACCTCGATCGCGGTGCCGGTGTCGACGGTGATGTCCGCGCGTTCGGCGCCGGACGTCCGCACCTCCCACTGGATGCTTGGATGGACGCCGCCGCCGGAATGGCTGCGGTTGAGCCATGCCACGGCCCGCGCCTGCGCGATCGCCTCGGCGCCGCGGCCCGAGCCGCCGCAGTAGCCGGCGCTCGGGTAGATCTGCGCGATCGCCGGCGTCTGCGTCAGGCAGACCGCCTTCAGTCGCTCGCGCGCGGGGAAGTCGACGCCGCCGATGCACCGGTCGGTGCGGTAGGCGATCGACGTGTCGTTGGGGTTCGAGCATGCGGCCGACGCGGGCTCCGCAGCGAGCAGTGGCATCCCGGCCCACCCGAGCGCCATGGCGATGAGGAGTGCGACGCGGCGGCGCGCGATCGCGCGGGGCAGGGCCGTCAGGGACATGCGCGTCTCCGTTTCGCGGGCCGGGTCTCCAACCCGGTCCCATCGCCGCGCTGACCGTTTCCGGGAGCGGTTACGGCTTGCTAAAGGCTCGGTAAAGGAGGCCTCTGCGAGACTCAGCCGCATGGCGGCCCGCAAGCTGACGGACCGCGCCGAGCTGTGGGCTCATATCGAGCCCGAGTCGTCGCGCCGGTTGCTCCTGTCGGCACTTGACGCGTTCCTCGCGCGCGGCTTTCACGCCGCGACCACGCGCGAGATCGCGGAGCGCGCGGGAATGAGCCCGGCGGCGGTGTACGTGCACTACAAGGCGAAGCACGATCTGCTGTTCGAGATCAGCCGGATCGGGCATCAGGCGGTCCTCGACGCCGTCGAGCAGGCGCTCGATGAGGCCTCCGACGATCCGGTCGAGCGCGTCCATGCATTCGTGTCCGCGTTCGCGAGCTGGCACGCGGACAACCACGCGCTGGCGCGGGTCATCCAATACGAGTTCAAGAAGCTGCCGCGCGGTCAGTTCCGCCAGATCGTCGAGATTCGCGATCGCTTCGAGGAGCTGATGCGGGAGGAGTTGGCCCGCGGAGTCGCCGCCGGCGTCTTCGATGTGGCCGACATCGAGGGTACGACGCTCGCCGTCCTCTCGCTCTGCATCGATCTCGCCCGCTGGTACGAGCCCGGACCCGAGCACAACTCGGCGGAGGAGGTGGGCGAGCTCTACGCGGGGTTGGTGCTGCGAATGGTCCGGAACTAAGCAAGCGCTTAGTTTGCTAGGGTCGCCCGAGGCCACGAACCGGGAGGTCCACGATGGAGATCTCGTGCGCGTTTCCGACCGCACTCGACTCGCCCGATCACATCGCGCTCGCTGAGGAGCTGGGCTACGACCGCGCCTGGCTGTACGACACGCCGCAGCAGAGCACGGACGTCTGGGTGACGCTGGCGATCGCGGCCGAGCGGACCGAGCGGATCGGCCTCGGACCGGGTGTGCTGGTCCCGTCGCTGCGCCATCCGATGGTCAACGCCGCGGCCACGGCGAACCTCGCCGCGCTCGCTCCGGGCCGCGTCGTCGTCGCGTTCGGCACCGGGTTCTCCGGCCGCCGGGCGATGGGCTATCGCGCGATCCCATGGGCGTTCATGGACGCGTACCTCCGCGCGTATCGCGGGCTGCTGCGCGGCGAGACGATCGAGTGGGAGGGCGCGCGGATGCGGATGCTGCATCCGGACGGCCACGGCGCGCCGCGTCCGATCGAGGTGCCGATCATCATCGCCGCGCTCGGGCCGAAGGGTGCCGGCGTCGCGCGTGAACTGGGCGACGGCCTGTACATCACGCTCGCGCTCCCGGAGTTCGCGACGGAGTTCTCGTGGGTCTCCTACCTGTTCTGGGGCACGATCCGCGACGACGGCGAGGACTTGGACTCCGACCGCGTGCGCGCGGCGGGCGGACCAGGCTGGGCGCTCGCCTACCACGGCGCGTACGAGTTCGCCTCCCCGCTCGAGGACCTGCCGGGCGGCGCGGAGTGGAAGGCGGTGGTCGAGCGGACCGCGCCGGAGGAGCGCCACTTCGCCGTCCACGAGCAGCACTGCGTCGGCCTCAACGAGGCCGACCAGGCCGCCTGGGCCGCGGGCGGCCATCGGATGCTCGACGACGTCACGATGAGCGGGACGGCGGATCAGATCCGCGAACGACTCGCCGGGCTGGCCGAGCGCGGCGTCACCGAGATCGTGTTCCAGCCGTGCGGGCCCGACACCCGGCGCGAACTCGAAGTGTTCATGGACACCGCGAAGTCCGCCGTGGCGGTCTGAGCGATGGACACCCTGTTCGAGGGCGGCAACTACTTCGAGTGCCCGCGCTGGCATGACGGCCGCTGGTGGGCGGTCGACTTCTACCGCTACGGCGTCTTCACCTACGACGCGGACGGGCGCGAGGAGCACGTGCTCGACGTCGAGGGTCAGCCCTCCGGCATGGGGTGGATGCCCGACGGCGACCTGCTCGTCGTGTCGATGAAGGACCGGCGGGTGCTGCGGCGCGCGTCCGACGGCACCGTCACCGAGCACGCCGATGTGTCGGCGCTCACGGGCGGACACCTCAACGACATGATCGTCAACCGCGACGGCGTCGCGTACGCGGGCAACTTCGGCTTCGACCTGATGGGCGGCGGCGACCCGGCGACCGCGACGCTCGTGCGTATTGACCCTTCCGGCGAGGCGAGCGTGGCCGCCGAGGGCCTGTGGTTCCCCAACGGCATGGTCATCACCGACGACGGCACGCTGATCGTCGCCGAGACGTTCGCCGCCCGCTTTACGGCGTTCACGATCGCGGCCGGCGGCGAGCTGACGGATCGCCGCATCTGGGCCCAGGTCCAGCCCGCACCCGAGCCCGGGGACACGGAGTCAATGCTCGGCGCCGTTACGTTCGGGCCCGACGGCTGCGCGCTCGACGCCGAGGGCCACCTGTGGGCGGCGAACGCGCTCGGCGGCGTGCTCTGCCGCGTCGCTCCGGGCGGGGAGATCGTCGAGGAGATCGCGGCGCCGGACGGGCTCGGCGTCTTCGCGTGCGCGCTCGGCGGCGAGGACGGGCGCACGCTCGTCGCCTCCGCCGCGCCCGACTTCCTCGAGGAGGCGCGCAAGGCGGCCAACGAGGCCGTCCTGCTCAAGACCACGGTCGACGTCCCGCACGCGGGTCTCCCCTGAGGCTCGTCCGCACGGGGGTGATCACGTTCACCCCTGCGGGCGATGTGTGGCGGGGTCCGGGTGTCGCAGTATTCGCACTGAGGCTGACCACCTCGTTAAGACAAGCCCCGGGCAGTCCTTTCCCCCTCCCGACACCCGCCGGCCATTGAATCTCCGGCCGTCGCGCCTGACCAGCGCGGCGGCCACTCCTCCTCAATCGAAGGCAGTGCTCATGCCGGCGGCGACCGCGGCCATCTCGTCGCGCAGCGTGCACACCTGGTCGGCGAGTTGCTGCTGGACGCCGGCGTCGGTCGAGGCCGAGAGATTGAGCAAGCTCCCGTGGATCGTCTCGAGTTCCACGACCATGCGTTCCATCTCGTCGAGATAGCTCGTCAGCTGCTCGTCCATCCGGCGTTGCACCGCCAACTGCTCCTCGAGTGCTCCGATCAGCTCGGTCTTGCCCGTTCCCTCGAGCTGCGCGAGGCGCTGCTCCACCTTCGTGACCGGGGTGTGCGCCAGTCCGTCGTACAGCAGCTGCGCGCGGCCGGCCGACGAGTCCATCACGCCCAGCAGCGCATGGACCTCGCGACCAACCTCGGCGTAGGGCAGCTGCGCGCGGGCGATCGCCTCGTGGACCCGCCGTTCGGCCCCGCGCGCAGCGTTGAGATGACCTTCGATGACGGGCGCGAGCTGGCGCCTCGGAGGCGGCACGTGGATGCCGGGGGGTGCCATCGGCCGCGCCGGCGGTCGGCGCGTCGTGACCACGTGCGTGCTCGACGCGAGATCGTGCAGGGCCCGGTTCTCGCGCTCGCCGAGGGGCCACAGCGAGTCAACGATCCAGCCGATGCCGGTGACGATCCCGACTGCGAACTTGAGGAGCAGTTCACGCAGGAGGACGGTCGAAAGGCCGATCGGGCGGCCGTCGTTGCGGACGACGCGGACGCCGGTCGCCTGCTTGCCCAACGTCTGGCCGTTGTGCGCACCCCTGCGGCTCATCGTGAGCGCGAAGTACGCGGTGCAGAGGAGCACGACGACGAGCAGCCACCACAGGCCGTTGATGTCGTCCGACGTGGAATCCGGGTCGTCGATCTGGGAGAACGGGATGACGGCGGCGAACGCGATCGCCCACGCGATAGCCAGGTCGATGCAGGCCGCGCCGACCCGCGCTCCCCACCCCGCCAGCACGTACGACGGCCCGGCGGGCCCAGGCCGAACCGGTAACGGCGGCATATGGGTCATGGGCGCACTGTACGCACGTGCGGCGACCCGACCCCCAACCTTCGACCGGGCCGGAACCGAACAGGTCGCCGATTGGTGGGGCGGCCCGCTGGTCGCGCACCTCCAGGGCGATCCGGAGCAAAACTACGCCACGGCCGTCAACTCGCTCCTCGAGGCGCTCCACGGCCGCTCGGCAAACCGCTAAGCGGGTCGGGTCTGCGACCGAGCCGGCTCAAGCGCGGGCCGGTGCGTGCTGAACGTCCAGCGGTGACCGTCGAGGTCGAGGGCTCGGTAGGACCGTGTCCCGGCGACCACAGTGGTCGGAGGGCGCAGAATGCGCGCGCCGGCTGCAGCCACGCGGTCGTGGTGCACGTCGGCGTCGTCGACGACCGCCCACACCCAACTGGCCCCGACCATCGCAGCCAGCGAGCCGTCGTCGTCGGCAGCGAGCGAGGTGAGCATTGCGGCGCCGTGCTGCCAACGCAACTCCGCGTGCAAGATTGCCCCGCGCGCGTCGCTCACTCGTCGCAGCTCTTCAAGCCCGAACACCCGCACGAGCCAGTCGATCGCCGCCGCCCCGTCGCGGTAGACGAGCACTGGCAGAAGGCTCGGCTCAAACACACCCGACACGCTACTTCCGCTACGCGGCACGTTGGACGGCAGCGGCGCCACGAGCCAAGTGCGGGTCCGCGACAAGCGTGGGCCCCGTGGGACGGTCGCACGCCGCCTGAACGAAGAAAGCCCCGCTGGTCAGGCGGGGCTCTTCGAAGGTGAACCGGTGTCGCGGAGGGCGGCTGCGGTCCCGGAGGAGCAAAGGCAGGTCGCGGACGACGGGGAGAGAGAGGGAGGTCTGTTGTCTGTGTCGCGGCTCGGGACGAAGCATTCCACTCGGGTCGAGACCGTTTCGGGGTGGAGGCTGGCGTCCGCGGGTGTGGCCAGCGACGCCCCAGGGTGCGGCCAGCCTCACTCGGTCCGCCTAGATGCCTGTCGCCGTCTCCGCGAGGGCGGGATGCGTGGCCGCGACGACCTGGTCGCGGCCGCGAGCCTTGGCTTCGTAGAGCGCCGCGTCCGCTTCGTCTAGGAGCCGCTCGCGTTCGAGGTCGGGGCCGGCCGAGCCCGTGACGCCGAAGGACATGGTGACCCACTGGCCGGCGGCGGGCTCCGCGGCCACCGCCACGCGTAGCTGCTCCGCGAGTCGCGCGGCATCCGGCACGCCGGCGCCTGGCAGGACGACCAGAAACTCCTCGCCGCCCACGCGGTACGCGAGGTCGTATGCGCGCAGTTCCTTGCGCAGCCGATAGGCGACCTCGACGAGCACGGCATCGCCCGCGGCGTGCCCGTGGTCGTCGTTGACGCGCTTGAAGTGGTCGATGTCGCCGGCGATAACGGCGACGGGCTGTCCGCTGATCCGCGCCTGAGCGGTCAGCTCCTGCAGGCGATGGTCGAGCGCGCGGCGGTTGAGCATGCCCGTGAGACCGTCGATCACAGCTTCGGTGCGGTGGTCGACATCCGAGCGCATCAGGGCGGTCGACAGGATCGAGACGGCGGTCAGCGTTGTCAGCAGCGCGAACAGCGCGTAGATGGGCGGGAGCGGCTGGCTCGGCTCGATCGCGACGGCGATCACGATCACGAGCGCGCCGATGAACGCCACTCCGGCGCCGACCCCGCGCGTGCCGAAGCGCGCGGGCAGCGTGACCAGCGGCACCAGCAGCCAGCTCGCCGTGTAGCTGGTGATGCCGCCGGTGACGGCGACCGAACCGGCGATCACGAGTTCCGAGACCGCCCACGACGCGAACAGCGCGTACTCCGGCACGCGGATGCGCTCAGCGATCCCCTGCGCTAGGCGGAAGCCCAGAACAGCGACAAGCAGCAGTCCCAGCCCCCACCAGCCGATGAGTGGCACCGCGGCCCCGATCCCAAGCGCGATCAGCGCGAATGCGAGCGCGCGCGGTCGCTTGAGCCGCTCGTCCATGTCGAGCAGCCGCTCGCGCGAGGCGGCGTCGGGGCACAACCAGGTAGGTCGATGAACCGGATTCACATCTGGGTCATCGACCAGCGGCGCTGGACCTTGCGCACCACCACGTCAGCGCGCGTCGCGGACCGGTGTTCTCGGCGCTGCTGCCGCTCGTGCGGTTGGAGGTACTCGGCGCGCGGGAGCTATCGACTGCGCCCGCGGCCACGGTCGGCGCCGGGTGGGTCGGCGTGCTCTCCGTGTCCGTTGGCGTGTCCGGGAGGAGAAGCGGGCGGCGCACTGGAGGGTGCGGGCGGCTCGGTGGGCCGGGGGGCGACGACAGCTTCGCGATGGCCGACGGCCTTGCCTCGTGCGCGATCGGGGCGCTGCCCCCGCGGCGCGCCCCGACCACGGTGCGACGCATGGGACGATGGTTCCGGCTGTCCGTTCGCCGACTGGTCGGTCTCGCGTCCGCGGGCGGAGGTGTCCTGGCGACCGCGCGTGGGGCCGGCGGCGCGCGGGCGCGCCCGCGTCGGATCTGAAGTTCGGAGCGCCCGCTTGCGAGCGCGCCCGTCGGGAGCTGTGGCGGCGTGATCGGCCGACGCGGCATTCGCGGCGGCGGGCGCGTTCGCTGACGCGGGTGCCGGGGTCTGCGCGAGCGGCGCAGAGGTCGGCGGGCGGCGCGCCCGCGTTCGGCGAGGCCGAGATGACGTGCGCCGCTGGCGCGCTGCGCGGCTGCGCTCGAGGTCTTGGGCGCTTGTGGCGCGGGCACGCGTGTCGCCGGTGGACGCCGGCTGGCCGGCGAGCGCCGGCAGCGCGCCGGGGGCGTGTGGACCGGGAGCGATCGGGCGCAGGTTCCGCCGGGGCACGTCGGCGAGCGTGAGGACACCGGCGGTCTGGTCACGGTTGAGCGCAGCGACGTCGGCGGCGGTCTCGAACGCGGCGAGCGCGGCGATGCCCGCGAACGTGATCGCGGCGGTGATCGACACGCCGGACGCGATGGAAGCGAAGAGCGGGCGAGCGTTGGAGGGCAGCATCGGCAGAGGGCCGCGACGAGGCGGGGACCGGATCGCGGGACGTATCGGCAGCTGCGCGCGCACCTTGAGCGCCGTCTCGCGGCTGCTCGCGGCGCACCATGGCTCCGACTTGGCTGCGTGGCGCGCGCAGCAGCGTGGTCGAGCACCCCGAACTCGAGCGGCTAGCTCGAGCACCTGGTCGTCGCGACGAGAATCCGCGCGGCGCGTAACGCGCTGTCGCTGCGGCGCTCAGCAACGCTCACGTTGCGCGCAACGCGAGTCGCGGTGAGTCGCATGCGTCACCGGTCACTCGATCGCCCTCCTGGCGATAGCGGGCGGCTCGCGGCCGGCAAGCAACCATCCGGCTGTGGTGGCGGCCAGTGGCACGCCGACGACTACGAGTGTGAGGTAGAGGACCGGCACGTGGCTGAGGTAGCCGAGATCGTCGTGGTAGGTCGCCCCGACGACGACGTAGGCGCCGGCGACGCCGAGCAGCGCGGCGAGCAGCGCAAGCGCGCCGGCGGTGGTCGCAGTCAGCGTGCGGCGGATGCGGGAGCTGGCCCCGGTCGCAGTCAAGGTGCGGAGGTCGCCGGCGCTCTCGCTGCGGATCAGTCCGACCGTCAGCGCGAGGATGCCGAGCGCCAGGAGCGCGCCCGCGCCAATCGCGAGGGCCATCGCGCCGGCGCGCGAGCTCGCCTCATGCTTCACCTCGAGCGTGAGCCCGGCATCCGCGGCGAGCGCGCGGGCGTCGGCGATCTGGTCGCTCGTCAACGGCGCGGCGGACTCGACGAGCCAGCCGGCAGGCGTCTGCCTCCAGCCGTAGCGGCGCAGACCGCGGGGGGTGATCAACGTCGGCGTCCCGGCGGTCCACCCGTGCCACGGGTTGCCAAGCAGGCGCCGGCCGAGATCGATCCGCTGGACGTTCGTGACGGCGAACGCCCCGTCGCCGGCGGGTTTCGGGATGCTGAGCCGGTCGGTCGGAACGTCGGGATCGGCGAGGAAGTCTGCGTCCGGATCGACCGTGGCGGGATCGATGCCCAGGTAGGAGAGCAGTGCGGGCGTCGCGACGAACAGCTGCGATTCGGGCCGCCACAGGCTCCGCTCGATCCGTCGCGCGAGGTCGATCGTCGGGCGCACCCTGGTATCGCCGACGACGATCGCGGCCTCGCCCGGGTGGTGGGCCTTGCGTAGCGGGATCACGGTCGCCTGCTCGAGCGGGCGCGCGAGCTGAGAGACGCGCGCGGCCAGGCGGTCGACCTGAGCCACCGCCTCGACTGCGGGGTCGCCGGGAACCTCCGCCGGGCCGATGTAGACGCGGATCTGCCGGTCGGACAGGTTCGGCGGCACGTTCGCCTCCTTTGCTGCTTCGGCCGATGCGATCACGACGATCGTCGCAGCGATGCCGAGCGCGAGCATGACGGCCGCGAGCGCGGCTCCGGAGCGGGCCTGGTAGCGAACGAGGTCGCGGAGCGCCAGTCGCGGCGCGATCGAGACGCGGCCGGCGATCCCGGAGAACGAGCGAATCGCCAACGGGCCCAGGAGCAGGGTGCCGATGATCGTCGCGGCGATCCCGGCGACGATCAGCGGCGCCCGCTCGCGGTTGGACAGCGCAAGCGCGGTGATGCCGGCGACGATCAGCGCCGCAGCGGCGATCGCCGCGTGGCGCGCGGGCCGCGGGTTCGGCGGGCGCCCGGATAGCGCGAGCATGACGGGCAGCCTGGCGACCGTGCGCGCCGGCCACCAGGCGGCGGCGGTCGCGGCGAAGACAGCGAGAGCGGCTGCCGCCGCGATCAGTCCCCAGGGAACGCTGAGCCGGTCGATCCGATGGCCGACGGCGGACTCGAGCGTCGGGCCGACGGCAAGCCAGAGCGCGAGCCCGGCGATCGTCCCGCAGACCGCCGCGATCGCGCCGACGATGGCGCCGTTTGCGATCAGCACGAGCCGGAGCTGCTTCTGCGTGGCGCCGACGGCGGCGAGCATTCCGAGTTGGCGCAGCCGTCGCTGCGCGACGACGGCGAAGCCCGCGGCGGCGATCAACGCGGCCAGGAGGAGGAACACGGTGGCGACGGAGAACATCGCCAGCGTGTCCGTGGCGCGGTCGTTCGGGCGACCCTCCGAGCCGGTGAAGGCCGAGCCCGCGGCCACGGATCGATCGACGAAGGTAT
This sequence comes from uncultured Solirubrobacteraceae bacterium, assembly GCA_963768375.1. Lineage (GTDB taxonomy): Bacteria > Actinomycetota > Thermoleophilia > Solirubrobacterales > Solirubrobacteraceae > Solirubrobacter. The sequence continues at coordinate 462,006 of CAVYHO010000008.1, read as the reverse complement.
CGATTGACCGTTCGCTCGCGCCGAGCAGAACCGTGACGTGGTCCGGCGCGCCCGCCGACGCGGGTGGCACGAGCGCGAACTCGTCGCTCAGTTCGCGCGGGTTCTCCACGATGCCCACGACCCTCCGGTGCCGGCCGTCGATAGTCAGGTCGGACCCGATCTCGATCCGCAGCAGCTCGGCGACGCCGTCGGTGACGGCGACCTCGCTGGAGCCGGCCGGGTGGCGGCCGCGGCGGGGTGCGAGGAGCTCGTCGCCGTACGGCCCGTCGGGGTCCTGCGCGCGGAAGTCGATCGTCTCGACGCCGCCGGGGACGGTCAACGAGCGGTGCCCGATCACCTCCGTCGTCCCGAACGATCGCTCGACCGTGGCCAGACCCGCCGCGAGCTTGCGCGGATCGGCGCCGTCGAACTTGAGCAGGTGACTTGCCGAGCCGAACTCGGCATTGTCCGAAGGACTCGCGTTGTAGGCGAGCGTGATGCTGCCGGCCGCCGCCGCGACCGCGACGGTGAGCAGCGTCACCACGAGAATCTGCTGCCGCCACTCGCGCCGGAGCAATCGCACGACCCAGCGGATCACTGCGCGGCGGGCGGCGATGCCGCCATCGCGCCGTCCGCCGACCGGTGCTCGGTGCGCGAGCGTGGTCACCGCCGATCGGCTCCCGCGAGCAGCGACTGCGGGCCGCGAGGCGCGACCGTCTGGTCGACGACGCGGCCGTCGCGCAGGAAGACGACGCGGTCGGCCCAGGACGCCAGTTGCGCCTCGTGCGTGACCACGACACCCGCGACACCCCGCTGGGTGGCGGCCCGCAACAGGCGCATGACGCTCTCGCCGTTGACCGAGTCCAGCGCGCCGGTCGGCTCGTCGGCGAGCAGCAACCCGCGCTCGCCCACGATGGCTCGGGCGATCGCGACCCGCTGACGCTCACCGCCCGAGAGCTCGTCCGGGTAACGATCGGCACGCTCGGCGACGTCGAGCTCTTCGAGCGCCTTCAACGCCGTCGCGCGCGCGGCTTTCGCGCGTATGCCATCCAGCTCGAGCGGCAGGGCGGCGTTCTCGGCCACCGTCAGCCCAGGCAGCAGGTTGAAGTCCTGGAAGACATAGCCGATCGACCGGCGTCGCATGGTCGCGCGATCCGCGTACGAGACGGTCGTGAGGTCAACGCCGTCGACGAGCACCCGGCCGCTGCTTGCCTGCTCGAGGCTGCCGGCGATCGTCAACAGCGTGCTCTTGCCGGAGCCGCTCGGGCCCATGACCGCCACCAGCTCGCCGCGCTCGACCGAGAGGTCCACCGCGCTGAGCGCATGCACCTCGTCCGGACCCGAGCCAAAGAGCTTCGATACCTCGTGTAGCTCGAGCGCGGGCGTCATTGCGAGACCTCCTCGACCGGAGCTGGAACAGGTGGCAATTCATCCGCCGCCGGCGCTGCGCGGACCGGCAGCTGCTTCAAACGGACGTCGGCCGCGTCGAGCCAGCGAACGATCGCTTCCAGACGGAAGAGCTCAGCATCGGCAACGAGCGCCAGCGGGACGTCCTCAGCGGCCTCTGCCTTGATGCGTGTGTACCGCTGCATGACCTCGATCGCGTGCCGCCGGTGCGCCTGCAGGATCTCGCGGATGTCGATCCCCGGGATCTGCAACGCGACCAGGAGCTTGATCACGAGCTCGTCGCGGGGAGGAGGGACGAGCTCGGGGGGCGTGCGCAGCCAGCCGGCCAGCTCCTCGGCGCCCGACGCGGTGATCCGGTAGCGCTTCTGCGACCGCTCGCCCTCCACGTCGGCCTCGACGAGCCCGTCGCGTTCAAGACGCTGCAACGTCGTATAGACCTGCCCGACGTTCAGCGGCCAGACCTCGCCCGTCCGCGACACGAACTCGTTCTGAAGCCGCAGGCCGTACTTCGGCCCCTCGCTGAGCAGGGCAAGGAGCGCGTGGGGGACGCTCATCGGAAGCTCCTGACAGACAGCATACTGAGTATATATACCAGGTATACCTCCCTAGGACAAGCAGCGAGGCGTGCCTATTGGCGCTTACCAGCGGTCAGCGGATCGTCGGCAAGCTCGGGGGCGAGAAAGCCCGTCGTTCTCAACGCGCACGGCGCGATCGGCGGCCGGCGCGCCAGGCGACCAACGCGGAGACGTCCGCTTATTTGGTGGGGCTACTCCGTCAGTTCCTCCACGTCTTCGGCGGTGAGCCGCGGCCGCTCGGCGGCGCGCGCGGCTGGGGTGACCGATGCGGGATCGGCGGGACGTCGCAGGTGCCAGTCGGTCGCCGTCTGGTAGGCGCCGACGAGCGCGAGCAGGCGGTCCTCCTGATACGGCCGCCCACCGATGATCGCGCCGATCGGGACCTCACGCCCGCTGGCCGCGTGCGGCTGGAAGCCGATGGGGAACGCGATCTCCGGGAACCCGATGATGTCGAATGGCACCGGGTTGGTCTGCAGCACGGCGTCGCACTGGGAGAACAGATCGTCGAGTACCCGACGCAGCAGCACGTGCTTGGCCCGCTGCCCCTTGATCCACTCGTCCCCGGACATGAACAGTCCTTGCATCCAGCTGTTCAGCGACACGCCGAACAGCTTGAGGTCCTGCTTGAGGTACGGCAGGAACTGCTCCGTGCGCTCCGGCAGCCGAACATTGTTGAACGCGCCGCCGGTGAGAAGATCCCACTCCTCGGGCAACGTGACCTCCCTCACGCGCACGCCAAGGCGCTGGAACTGAGCCACCATGGCCGCGCGGGCAATCGCCGTGGGCGACGTGCCGGAGACGAACCCCGGTGGTACCCCGAGCGTCGTCCGCAACCGTTCGCGGTGCCACCCGCGGTCGACCGCCCCCACCAAGTCTCCGACGGGGGGCAGTCCCTGCGTGCGCGGGTCCTTCGGGTCCGGCCCGGCCATCACCTGGGTCATGATCGCGGCGTCGAGCGCGTCCCGAGCAAGCGGCCCGGCGTGATCGCGCGAGTACGTGAGTGGGATTACGCCATACAGCGACGTGCGTCCCATCGTTGGCTTGAGCCCCGTCAGAGCCTGTTGGTTCGACGGACTGGTGATCGACCCGCCGGTCTGGGTGCCGATGCTCGAGCACGCGAGCCGTCCCGCCGTTGCGGTCGCCGAGCCCGACGAAGAGCCGCCCGGGTCGTAGGCGGGCGTGTTCGGGGTCCACGCGTTGACCGTGGTGACCTCGCCGTCCGGCGTTGTGGCGCGCGTCGTCGCCAGCGGTCCCATCTGCGTCTTGCCGAGGATCACCGCCCCCTCGCGCACCAGACGCGCGACGCACGTCGCGTCCTCGGCCGGGACGAACCCCGTGAAGATGTACGAGTTCGCTGTGGTCTCGACGCCCTTCGTCCAGTAGTTGTCCTTGATCACGATCGGCACTCCATGCAGCGCCCCGTCCGGGCGGTGCACGCGATCCAGCATTCGCGCCCGCCAGAGTGCCTGCGCTGCGAGCACGGTGTTGAACGCCATGTACGTCTCCTCGAACGCCTCGATCCGCTCGAGGTGCGCCCGCACGACCTCCTCGCTGGACACCTTTCGGCGGCGGATCGCCGTCGCTGTCTGCGCCAGCGTGAGCTCGGTCAGGTCGTCGAATGACGGCGCGGGCGCGGCGAAGGAGAGTCGCGGCCGTGCGGCCTCGAGGGCTACCAGCGAACCCGCGACAGCCGACGCGCCGATCAGGAACTGCCGGCGGTCCAGGTCACCGGCCCTCATGGCCGCGTCCAAGCGCTGAACGGCGCGGTGTAGACCACCGGCGGGTGGTCCTGCACGCTCGGGCTGTAGTCCGACACGACCGGCGGTGTCGAGCGCAGGAAGTTGCGAAGCGAGCTCATCACCCGCGTCTGGTCGGCCGGCGCGGACGGGTCCGACACCGGCAACTGGTTGAGATCGATGCCTAAGAGCTGGAGCCGGGCCCGGATGAGCGCGTCCAACTCGGCATCCGTCGGAGGAACGGTTGCAGCCATGCCCACGACTTTTCCACTCAGCCGGACTTCGTGCTGTCACCATCGCGGGCGTCACGACGGAGCCCATCGGGTGCGGCCTAGGACCAATTGCCGATCGATTGCGGTCGGCCGCAGACCTACGTTGACGGCGTGACCTTCACGGTGCAGGAACTGGACTATCTCGCCGGCCAGCGGCTCGGCCGGCTCGCCACTGTCGACGCGCGGGGAACGCCGCAGAACAACCCAGTCGGGTTCTTCGTCGACCGCGACACCGGCGATGTCCTGATCGGCGGGACGGCGCTGGCGCACACGCGCAAGTTCCGCAACGTCGAGGCCACCGGCGTGGCCGCGTTCGTGGTCGACGATCTCGCGTCGACGGACCCATGGACCGTGCGCGGCATCGAGATCCGCGGGAGCGCCGAGGCGTTGCACGACGTCGAGCCGCCGATGCCGGGTCTGAGCCGCGAGCTGATCCGGATCACGCCGAACTGGATCGGCACTTGGGGCATCGAGGCCGGGCGCGGCGGCATGACCGTCAGGACCTGAAGTGCTCACTGACCATGAGCGCGTGCGGCTGCTGCTGGCCGAGTACTTCCGCGGGTTCGACGCGAGGCGATCTGATGAGGTGTGGCTGCGGTCGTTATTCCATCCGGACGTCTCGGTGGCGTTCCCGGTCGGGCGCGCCCACGGGCTCGAGGAACTGCGCGACGCGACGCGACAGGCGATTGATCTGTGGGGGCGGACGCTCCATCTCGTGGGCAACGAGGTGATCACGGCCGAGGGCGATCGGGCCGCCCTCACGGCGACGCTGCATGCCACGCACCTGCATCGCGACGTCGATCCCGGAGCCCCGCTGCACATCGGCGCCGAGATCGAGGGCGAGGCCATTCGGGAGCGAGACGCGTGGCGGCTCAGGCGGCTCGCGGTCGAGCTCGTGTGGACGAGTGGTGACGGGCCTCAGGCCCGCTCCAGCACAGCGTCAGCCACCGCCTGAGGTTCGCTAGAGAGGCCTTCTGGAAACAAAGAACCCGCCTGTGAGCGGGCTCTTTTCCATATGCGCCGAAGAGGACTCGAACCTCCACCCGGTTATCCCGGACCAGGCCCTCAACTTCCTCAAGCCGTCGTGTGGTGCCGAACCGCGCTGTAGAGCCATTTCCTGTCCGGCAGCTCGACATTTCGACCCCATCTGACACCCCGACGGTGCACGGCGAGTGTCACGCATGGATCATTCAGATCCGTGCACCGTCAGTGTCGATCGCATCAGCTCACCGACGACCCGCGGACCGGCACGGCGCAAACTGCTAGAACGATCGTGTACCAGCCCGCAACGCCCGGCCGTCACGAAAGGACGACCGGCGCGGCGGCTCAGGTGGTCACTGCACGCAGACAGCGGTAGCCGAGCTGCTGCTGGATCTGCGAGAACTGGTAGCGGTTCGACGAGACCCAGCCCCAGGAGTAGAACTGCTCGGTAGAGGCCGATCCCGACGTGCCCTGCCGGCCATCGTTGCTCTCCGAGCGGCTTGAACAGCCAGTCGGTGAGATCAGACGACGGGTCTGCAGGCCCGAGTCCTTGCCCGTGGTGTTGCCCAGGCCCCAGACGAACGGCTGGTGGCGCTGCCGTCGGCGTTCGTCGCGGTCAGCGGCGCGAAGGCTGCGCTGGCCGGCAGCTTCGTGCCGCCGCTCTGGTAGCCGTGAAAGTCCACCGTGGCTCCCGGGATCCACGGCCAGCGGCTGTAGTCGATTCCGTTGCCGCCGTTGTAGATGCAGCCGACCGAGGTCAGGCCGTCGACGGTGTTGCCGGCCTTCGGGGTCGCCGCGATCTGCGAATAGGCGAGCGGCACCATCGTCTTGTATAGCCAGGCCCGCGTGCCGGACTCGACGGCCGTGGTCTGTTCGCTGCCGGACCAGTCGTTCAGGCTCCAGATGTTCTTGGCGTAGCGGGCGGTGGACGAGAGCTTCGTCCAGTCGGTGAGGAGCATCTGCTCCAGCAGCCCCATCTGCGACGAGGCTTCGGTGAGCCGGGCCACGGCGTCGTTGCCGATCGCCGTCTTGTTGGACTCGAAGTTGTCGAGCGCGGGGTTGCCGTCGTCGTCGGTGACCGAGCCCAGTGTCATGTCGAGCGCGGAGGCGAACAGGCCGATGCCGAAGTCGATGCCGGCCCCTCCCTCGGGCTCGACCAGGTCCTGCATCGGGCCGAGGAAGTCCGAGACGAACGACTGCATGCCGTAGTTGGCGCTCTGCGCGTTGTTGTGATGTTGAGGCTGTTCTCGACCTGCGACGTCGCGGTGCTGATGTCGAGCGCGGTCTGGGCCTGCGCGTTGGCGATCGGCTTCTCGAGCGCGTCGATCATTTCGAAGACGGGCGAGATCATCCCGAACTCGTTCTTGAGCTGGGCCACGACCGCGTTGAACTGGCCCTGCGTGAAGCTCTGGCCGCTCGGGTACGCGAGCGCCACCAGTTGGTTGTAGATCGTCGAGCTCCAGGAGCCCGACTCGACGGCGTTGCAGTACTCCGCCCGCAGGTCCCACGTCGTTGGCTGGTAGCAGTAGCCGGCGCCCGTCGTGCTCGGGTCACCGAGCTCGAGCTGCTGCGAGATCCACCGCAGCGCGGCCGTCGAGCCCGCATCGCTCAGGGGCCACGGCTGCGGCGCGGCGGCGGCCACCGCGGTCATCTCGAACGGGTTGGCCAGGATCGGGATGCCGTTGACGTCCTTCGTTTCCTCGGTCGGCAGGCTCGTGCTGGCGCGGATGATCCCCATCGCGTCGGGACCGCGGCCGATCATGCCACGCAGCGTTCCCGCGGTGGCCTTGGCGCCGGTGTTCATGTTGCCCGCCTGCAGCGGGCCGCTGGCCTCGGCGCTGGCGCTCTCGCGCAGCGCGGAGGTCGAACCCGCGCCCGAGCGGCCGACGAGCGCGTAGTCGCCGGTGCCATCGAGCTCGTCCCAGACCGACGAGGTGCCGCCGAGCGCGGTCAGCGCGTTGCCGAGGTCGCCCCAGGCGGTCGTGTGCGCCTTCGGCTTGCCGTTGGTACGGAGCATCACCATCGCACCGGGACGGTTGGTCGCGACGAAGTTCAGCTTGCCGACGAGGGTCTCGAGCGTGTTCTGGTCGGCGGTCGCGTCGCCGGTGAGCGGGAACCACTGCTGCCAGCCCAGTGAGGTCAGATCGGGATCGACGGACATCACGGCGATGCCGGTGTCGGCGGGGAACCAGCCGATGTGCGTGCTGAGCTGCATCTGGAACACGCCGGGGTTTCCCGGGACGTTGGTGTCGAAGGGCACCGCCTCCGTCGACGCGTAGGTGAAGACTTCGGCGCCCTGCAAACCGACCGTGTGCGATTTGCGGATCACGCCGCTCATCGCGCCCGGCACTCCGACTGAGGGGTCGGAGGAGGGGACCACCGTGTTGCCGTCGTTGGCGGCAATCGGGTTGGCGTAGTTGCCACCGGCGAAGATCACGGTCCAGCCCGCGTTCGGCCGGTAGATCGGGCCGACGTCGCTGTTGGGCCACGTGCAGCACCCGGGGGCACCGGTCATGATCGCGATCTCGTCCGGGGTGACCTTGTTGACCGCGGTGATGACCGAGTTGATGTCGGGGTTCACCACGGACGTGCTGTCGAGCCCGAGCGTCGAGCGGTCGAGCACGACCAATCCGATCTTGCCCCCAGGGGTGTCGAAGTAATCGTTGTTGGAGCCGTCGAGCGGGATGCCCTGGATCGTCGTGCGTGTGTTGCCGAGGCTGTTGGGCACGAGCGTCGTGATCGGCGTGCCGTACGGACCGATCGGGGCGGCGGCGTCGACGGAGACGACGTCCTGCGCCAGCGGCGCGGCCGCGGCGGCGTGCGCGCCCGGCTCGGCCAGCTGCAGCTGAATCCGGTAGCGGCCCGGGTGCGTCGTCTTGACCGTCGGGTTCCGCGTGCTCGCTCCCGCGAGCGTCGCCTTGGCGCCCTTCGGCTCGGAGACGATGCTCCACGCGTAGCCGAGCGGCAGATGGCTCTTGCGCGCCTGCGAGCCCGCGGCCGACAGCTTGACCTTCGTGCCGGCGCTGACGCGCACGTCCTTGCCCGCGGAAGCCAGCGGCGCGTTGCGGCGCATGTTGAAGCGCTTCGTCGTGCGGGCCCACTGGCCCGTGCGCCGGTCGAAGGCGCTCAGCGTGACGGTGTTGGCGCCGAAGCGCAGACCGTCGTCGGCGGCCAGGGGCAGCGTCGCCGCGCCGGCGGTCGGCGTGCGCAGCAGCGACACACGCTTGCCGTTGAGCTTGAGCTGCATCACCGCCGGCTTCGCCTTGAAGTTCAGCTTCAGCGCGGCCGTGCCGTGTGCCTGCGCGACCGCGGGCTTGCCGCTCAGCAGCGTGGGCGTAGGCGTGCCGACGGTGAAGCCGCTGTGGGCGAACAGCGGCTTGCCGCCCGAGCCGTTCGCGCGGACGGTGGCGCTGGCGCAGCCGGCCGCAGGCTCGCGACCGGAACCGAGGCGGTGCGGATCGCGCCCGTGCCGTGCAGCGCGACGTTCTTGCCCGCCACGCGCGCGGTCACCTTGGTGGCGCCGGCCGGGACATGGACCTTGATGTCGACCGTGCCGGTCTCGAGCGAATCATCGCCCGGCGACAGCACGGAGAGCGCGGTCGGCGAGGCGGCTTCGGCGGCGCTCGCGCCGAAGCCAAGTGAGGCGATCGCGGTAGCGGCGAACGTGAGCAGCAGCCGCTGCGGGGTGTCGGGGAACGGCATCCAGTTGGCCTTTCGGGGAGTAGGGAGGAACACGGGCACATCCTCATCCCGCCCAGGCCGCGGGTCGTCAGTAGCGGGCTACGCAAGTTCGCCGCGCGCTACGTACTTACAGGTCGCGGCGGTCAGCGACGCCAAGTTTGTGCATCGCACGGTACAAGTGGCTTTCGACCGTACGTACCGAGACGACGAGCCGGTCGGCGATCCCGGCGGGGTCGTGACCCTCGCGCTCGAGTTCCACCAGACGATCACGCTCGACTTCGAGGAACACAGTCTCGGCAAGCTCGTCGTGCCCCTCGTCGTCTAGTGTCGTGAGGCGTCAATCGGGTGTAGTCGGGGAAGGTGGTGTCATGCCTTCCCCGTTCGCTGTCCCGATCGAGTTGACCGCCGAGGAACGCGCGCAGTTGGACGCGTGGGAACGCCGGCGGACGAGCGCGCAGGCGCTGGCGTTGCGATCCCGGATCGTGCTCGCCGCGGCCGAAGGCCCCAACAACAGCGAAATCGCGCGCGATCTCGGGATCGCGGTCAGCTCAGTACGCAAGTGGCGCAACCGCTTTGCCGAGCATCGCCTTGATGGCTTGACCCGCGAAGCGCTCTATGCCGTGGTACTTCGTCCCGGCGTAGCCGTGAGCCATCGTGAGGGCGGCAGCAGGCCGGGCTCGTCGGGCTTGAACAACCACGCCGACAGCTCGATTCAACGTTTCGCGCGGCTGGCTCTACGACGCCGCCAAGACGGGTCGCATCCCACACGTACGGCTCGGCGGGCCGGACGGGCCGCTGCGGTTCGTGCGCTCCGACCTGGAGGACTACATCGACGAGGCCCGGCGCGGGTGGCGGCCCAACGCCGCCACGCTGAGCCGACTCAACTAGACGTGCAGGCCTGCCGCCAGCGCCTGCTTGCGCGCCACCTCGATCCTCGCCTCGACCGCCGCGGCGCCGTCGCGCAACGGGTCGAGCTCGAGGTGCGCGTACCGCTCGGTCATCCTCGACGACGAGTGACCCAGTTGGCGCTGCACGTAGTAGAGGTTGTGCCCGCACGCCAGCCATGACGCCGCAGCAGTGTGACGGAGGCCGTGCAAGGTGACGTCGAGCTGGTCCTCGCCGTGGAGCTTCAGACGCGCGTTGAGCGCGCGCAGCGCCGCCTCATGCCAGTCGCTGACCGTCTTGCGGTGCGGCGGGACCGGTGCGACCCGGCCGGCGTGACGGCCGCGCGTCGGCGGCGGGCACAGGAACAACCAGCCGTCGTCCTGACGATGCCGTGCTCAGCGCGCAGCGCCAGCATGTCACGCAAGCGCCTGCACCAGCTCCGGGCCGAGGCTGACCGACGCGGAACCTCCCGCGTGCTCTTGGTCGGCTTGGTCGCGAAGCGACCGCGCTGTCGGTCGCGCTGGCGGTAGATGCGCACGACGTGGTTGTCCAGGTCGAGGTCGACGACGCCGCACGGCCATCGCCTCCGAGATGCGCGCCCCGGTCTGCACCAGAAACCACGCCAGCAGCCGGTAGTCGGGTCGAGCAGCAGTCCATGTAGACGGAGATCTGCTTGCAGCGTTAGAAACGCTCATCTCCTGCTCTCTCGCACCGGCAGCGGCTCGACGAACTCGCACGGGTTGATCACCACGGGGATCGTCCGGCCGCGTGCTTGGCACCACTCGAAGAAGGCCGACAGGTGCGCGCGCCAGTTGTTGACCGTCTTGGCTGCCCGCTGCTCGTCGGCGACCTCCTCGGCGAGCGGGGCGAACCAGTCGTCGACGACCGCACCGTCGATCGTCCGCAGCGAGCGCTCCGCGAAGAACGGCAGGATGTGCTTGCGCCCGTCGCGCTCGAGGTTCTCGTAGGAGCCGGCCGTCATGCGCGGCCGCTTGTACTCGAGGTAGCGCGCCCACGCCACGTCGAAGCGCATCAGCCCGACGGCGATCTCGCCCCGGCCGCGGCGCTCCTCGAAGCGGCCCTTGGCCTTGAGCGCCTGCTCCGGCGTCGTGAAGCTGCGCCGCGACGTGCCGGCGGCGTTGAAGCGGTAGCGGGTCCCGTCCCCGGTCTCGTAGGCGAACACGCCCTCCGGCAACTCGCCGAGCTCCGCGGCCGGGCGTGGGCGCGGCCGTCGGCGCCGCGGCCTCGGCTGCCAGCCACTGCGCCTTGGCCGCCCTGGGCAGCGCATCGAAGCGCTCGGCGTCCTCCCCGGCGGCGAACCATGCGCTGCGCTGGCGCCCGTCGCGCCAGGCGACCTTGTAGGGCTTTTCGCGCCCCTGGTAGGGGCCGTGGACAGACAAGGACTTCCCCCTGGTCGGTCTCGAGCGGGGTGTTGCTCACGATGTTGCTCAAACGCGTTGCTCAGTGTCAAATCCTTGTCAGCTTGAGCAACATCGCCTGCCCGCAGCAACGTCAGCGCAAAGAAAAACCCCGCAGTTTGCGGGGCTTTCTTGATGCGCCGAAGAGGACTCGAACCTCCACCCGGTTATCCCGGACCAGGCCCTCAACCTGGCGCGTCTACCAATTCCGCCATCGGCGCGAGGGCGACGGCGAGTATAGCCCTGGATTGGTTGCAGGGGTTGAGTCCGTCCGCGGGGGTGGGTACCTTGTACGAACACACGTTCGACGAACTGAGGAGACCGCGAAGCGCATGGACATCGGGAAGGATCTGACGAAGCGCCAGCAGGAGATCTTCGACTTCATCAAGCGCTACTCCGCGCGCTACGGCTACCCGCCGACGGTGCGGGACATCGGGAAGGCCGTCGGGCTGGCGTCGTCGTCGACGGTGCACGCGCACCTGGCCAACCTGGAGAAGGTCGGGATGCTGCGGCGCGATCCGTCGAAGCCGCGGGCGATCGAGTTGCTCGACAGGGCGACGGCGACGGCCACGTCGGCGGTGGACGCGGTGAAGTCGGCGGTGCTGCCGACCGGTATCCCGGTCCTGGGTCGGGTCGCCGCGGGTGAGCCGCTGCTGGCCGAGGAGAACATCGAGGACTACGTCCAGATCCCGGACCTCGCCGGCGGCGAGGAAGGGGAGTACCTGCTGCGGGTGCGGGCGACTCGATGAAGAACGCCGGCATCCTGCCGGGCGACTACGTCACCGTGAAGCGCCAGGACACGGCGGAGGACGGTGAGATCGTCGTCGCGCTGGTGGGGGAGGAGGCGACGGTCAAGCGCTTCTTCAAGGAGTCCGACCACGTGCGCCTGCAGCCCGAGAACGAGACGATGGAGCCGATCCGCACGCGCGAGGTGGCGATCCTCGGCCGCGTCGTCGGTGTGCTGCGGAGGGTCGCATAATGAGTGCGCTGATGGCCGAGCGCCGCGAGCTCGGAGAGGAGGGGCGCCAGGACTCGTTGTTCGAGGCGCCGGCTCCGCCGCGCGCGCCGGAGCCGGCCGCGCCGCCTCTGCCGCGTCAGGAGCGTCGTGGCGACGCCTGCCGACGAGGACGAGCTTGCGCGTCTGGAGGCGTTCGCTCCGCCGTTGGAGGCGGTGCCGCCGTTCGAGGCGAGCGTGGATTCGCTGGTCGACGAGCCGTTCGCGGCTCCCGCGACCGAAGAGGTGGGCGAGCGGCGGGTGCCGCGTACCGCGGGGATGCCCCTGGCCGGGCCGACGCTCGACGACGTGATGTCGCGCGTATGGGAGGGCCTGGCTACGGGGCTGCCCGCCGCGTGTCCGCTGTGCCACGGCGAGGTCGAGCCGGCGCTCGGCGGCGCCGCTGACCGGCCGTTGCGGGTCGTGCGGCACGTCGATCGACTAGCCTCCGGCGCTCGATGAGCGACGCTGCGGATCGTATGGAGCTGGCGCACCTCGAGGAGGAATGGATGTCCGCGATGCAGGCGCGTGACATGGCCCGGCTCGAGGAACTCGTCGCTGACGGCTTCCGCTTCACGGCGATCCACCTGAACCCGGAGCCGATGACGCGCGAGCAGTGGATGGGCGCAGCCCGCGAGGGCTACAACATCACCTCGTTCGCGTTCGAGGAGATGGACATCGACGTGTTCGGCGACACGGCCGTGATCCACGCGCGCTACTCGCAGGTCGCGAGCTGGGAGTCGAACAACCTCTCGAACGTGTTCCGGCTTACGGACGTGTGGTCCCGCGGCATGCAACGGCTGGCAGGTCGTCGCCCGCCACTCGTCGATCCTCGGCTAACGATCTACTTGCAGTAGTCGTAGAAGCCGCGCCCGGACTTGCGTCCGAGCAGGCCCGCCTCGACCATCCGGTTCAGCAGTGCCGGCGCGACCGAGGCAGGGTCGCGGAACTCGTCGTACAGCGACTCCGAGACGGCGAGCAGCGTGTCGAGCCCGATCAGGTCGGACAGGTGCAGCGGCCCCATCGGGTGCGCGCAGCCGAGCACCATGCCCTGGTCGATGTCCTCCTTGGACGCGAACCCGGACTCGTACATGCGGATCGCGCGACAGCAGGTACGGGATCAGCAGCGCGTTGACGACGAACCCGGCGCGGTCCTGGGAGTCGATGCACTTCTTGCCGAGCGTGTCCTCGGCGAACGCGCGCACCTCGTCGACGGTCTCGGGCTCGGTCATGATCGACGTCACGAGCTCGACCAGCGGCAGCACCGGCACCGGATTGAAGAAGTGCATTCCGAGCACGCGCCCCGGGTGCTTGGTCTCGGCGCCGAGCTTCATGATCGGCACCGACGACGTATTGGACGCCAGGAACTTCGCGTCGGGCAGCAGTTCGTCGAGCCGCCGGAACACGTCGCGCTTGAGGTGCTCGTCCTCGACGACGGCCTCGATCGCCGCATCGACGCCCTCGATGTCCTCGAATGTCGACGTCACCGCGAGCCGGTCCAAGGCCGCCGCCTTGTCCTCCTCGGACAGCTTGCCGGAGCGCACGCCGCGTCCCAGCGAGCGATCGATCGCCGCCCGCGAGCGCTCCGCGCGCTCCTCGTCCGCCTCGACCACCGTCACGTCCACGCCCGAGCGCGCGCACACCTCCGCGATGCCCGAACCCATCAGGCCGCCACCGATCACACCGACTCGCATGGCGCAGCAACCTAGCGTGCTCGCGGCGGCGAGCGGCGCGTGGCCGGAGCGCTACGCGGCTTCGGCAGGCGGCACGGGGATGACGCAGACGCAGTTCGGCAGCCGCTGCGACCCCGGAAGGACCATCCGGCCGGCACCGCGTTCGGCGGCGGCCTGCCGCGCGACCTCGGCGGCGTCCTTGCGATCGTCGAGATGGTGCGCGAGCTGGGTCTCCGTCCCCTGCGCGTCGATATAGACGACGTCGTACATGCTCATGTTCAGTGTCTTCGGCAGCTCGGACGACTTCTTGCTGGTCCAATCACCATACCTTTACAACCAGCTACCGTGACACCCGCGGACCGAGCAGCCGCGGGGGCGCAAACCCTCGAGGAAAGTCCGGACATCGAAGGGCAAGGTGGTCGGTAACGCCGACCCGGGGAAACCCGCGGGAAAGTGCCACAGAAAAGACACCGCCTAAGGCCGCCCAGCAGGGCGGCCCGGCAAGGTTGAAATGGTGCGGTAAGAGCGCACCGGCGCCGCGGTGACGCGGCGGCCAGGCAAACCCCACCTGATGCAAGACCAAGCCGGACCGTTTGCAGGTTGCCCGCCAAGGTCCAGGTCGGTCGCTGAGATGGATGGCTGCTCACGACAAAATCCGGCTTACAGGTCCGCTACGGGAGAGGCTCCGGGAGACCGGGGCCTTTCCTAGTTTTCGGTGATACCCCGCAAACTCCGAACAAACCGCCAGGTGCGCGGAGGTCAGCGTGCGGTCAGCTCGACAGCTTGCGAGCCGCCGACGGGTATGCGAACGTGTGTTCCCCCTTATGGTCGTCTGTGTTCTCCTTCCCCGCTTCGAACTCGCCGTCGCCGCCGGCGGCCGTGAGGCGCTCGCGGCGGGTCCGCTGGCGCTGGCGCCGGAGATCGGGCGTGAGCCGGTGATCGGCGAGACGTCGGCCGCCGCCGAGGCCCACGGCGTCCACCCGGCCTGCGGCTCGGGGAGGCGCTGGCGCGCTGCCCGACGCTGCGCCTCGTCACGCCCGACCCGGCCGGGGTGGCGGACGCGTGGGAGCGCGTCGTCACCGCGCTCGAAGGGATCGGTGCCGCGGTCGAATTCGAAAAGCCCGGCATCGCCTGGTTCGAAGAGAGAGGCCTTCGCGGCCTGCACGGCGGGAGCGTCGAAGCGGTGATCGCCAAGGCGCGCCAGGCGCTGCCCACGTCCGGCGGGCGGATCGGCGCCGCGGCCTCGCGCTTCGCCGCGCTCGCCGCCGCGCACCGGGCCCGCGCGCGCCGGCCCGAGATCGCGCCCGAGCGCCTGGCCGCCTACCTCGCGCCGCTGCCCGTCTCGCTCCTGCGCGCGCGGCCCGAGGTCGCCGCGCTGCCCGAGGCGCTCGAGCGCTTCGGCGATCGCCACCCTCGGCGAGCTCGCGAAGCTCCGCGCGCGCACTCGCCGATCGCTTCGGCGAGCCCGGGACGCTGGCGCGCGACCTCGCCCGCGGCAAGGACACGCCGCTGCGCCCTCGCCATGCCCTCCGAGCGCTTGCAGGAGGTGCTCGAGCTGCCCGAGTCGGCCTCGGGCCCGCAGCTCGAGCGCGCGCTGGGCCTGCTGATCGACCGCGTGCTCGCCCGCCCGGAGCGGCGCGGCCGCAGCGTCCGCGCCGTCGTGCTCTCGGCCGCGCTCGTCAGCGGCGGCACCTGGCGTTCGCAGCTGACGTTCCGCGAGGCGCTGGCCGACCCGCGACGGATGCGGCTCGCGCTCACCGGCCGCCTCACCGATCTGCCCGCGCCCGCGGACTCGCTGCGCCTGCGCGTCGAGGCCTTCGGCCCGCCGTCCGGCGACCAGCGCTCGCTGCTCGCCGAGCCGGCGGCGATCCGGCGCGCCCGCCTGCGCGAGGCCGTCCGTCAGACCCGTGCGGCCGCCGGCCCGGACGCCGCGCTGCGCATCCTCGCCGTCGATCCCGACTCGCGCGTGCCGGAGCGGCGTCTGGCGCTCGCGCCGTGGGAGCCGTGAACGAGCGCGGCCACCCACCGAGCCGCCCGCCCGCCGGTCCACCACCGGCCCGCGGCGGCCCGCGTCGCGTCACCGCACCGGCGGTCGAGCCCGCCACGAGCCGCGGTCCGCGCCGCCTGGCCAAGCCCAAGCCGGTCCGCGTCAAGGCGACCGACACCGGCCGTCCGCAGACGATCGGCAACCGCGAGGTCGACGCCGTCCGCGAGTCCTGGCTCGTCGAGGACCGCTGGTGGACCGACGCCCCGCTGCGCCGGCGCTACTGGGAGGTGGTCACCGCCGACGGGCGCGACCTGGTCGTGTTCCGCGACCTGATGGAAGGCCGCTGGTATGCGCAGCGTTAGCGCGACAGCGCCGGAAACGCCGCACGGACAAGCGGGAAGAAGATCGCCGACGAGCACGACCGGCCAGACCACCGCCATCAGCACCGCATGCGAGGCGATCCACGAGCCGCCGGCGGCGTCCCGCGTTGCCGAACAGCTCTCGCGTCGCCGCCACCGTCGAGGACAGCGGATTCCACTCGGCGATCGTCCCGAGCCAGCCCGGCATCAGCTCGGGCGCGACGAACGCGCTGGTGATCATCGTGATCGGGAACAGCAGGCCCCAGACCGCGCCCGCCGCCTCCGGGCTGCCGACCATCAGCCCGAGCCAGATCCCGACCCACAGGCACGCGAACCGCAGCAGCAGCAGCAAGGCGACCGCGGCGCCCGCGCGCCAGAGGCCCGTCGTGCCACGCCCAGCCCACGACCAGCCCGCAGGCGATCGTGATCGCGAGCCCCGCCGTGGAGTTGAGCATGTCGGCCGTGCAGCGCCCGGCGACGACCGCCGACGGCGTCATCGGCATCGAGCGGAAGCGATCCATCACGCCGCGCTCGACGTCGGTCGCCACGACGGTCATCGTGTTGCCGATCCCGAACGCCATCGTCATCACGAACAGCCCGGGCATCAGGAAGTCGCGGTAGTCGCCGCCGCCCGGCACGACTGCATGCCGCTGCCGAAGACGTAGCCGAACAGCAGCACGAACATGATCGGGAACGCCAGCTCGCCGACGATCCGCCACGGCGTGACGACCCACTGGATCAGGTCGCGCCGCGTGATCGTCCACGTGTCGCGGATCGCCCAGATCATGCCGCCACCGCCTCGTCCGTCAGCGACAGGAACACCTCGTCGAGCGTCGGCCGGCGCAGCGCGACGTCCTCGGCGGTCGACGCCCGCGCTCGGCCAGCGCGCGCAGCACCGCGCTCCAGCGTCGCCGACCGGCTCGTGCGCGGGGCCGGTGATCCGGCGCCGGTCGCTCGTCCACGGATCGTCGAGCCGCAGACCCGCTCGACCGCGGCCGCCGCCGCCGGCAGGGCGTCCGCAGCAACGACGACGTCGATCTGCGATCCGCCGACCCGCGCCTTCAGCTCCGCCGGCGTCCCGTCGGCGATCACGCGCCCGCGGTCGATCACCGAGATCTGGTCCGCGAGCTGGTCGGCCTCGTCCAGGTAGTGGGTGGTGAGCAGCACGGTCGTCCCCTCGGCCACGAACGAGCGCATCGCGTCCCAGACCTCGTTGCGGTTGCGCGGGTCCTGCCCCGTCGTCGGCTCGTCGAGGAACAGCACGCGCGGCGCGAGGATGAAGCTCGCCGCGAGGTCGAGCCGCCGCCGCATCCCGCCCGAGTACGTCTTCGCCGGCTTGCGCGCCACCTCGGCGAGCCCGAAGCGCTCCAGCAGCTCGTCCGCGCGCCGCCGCGCGGCCCGCGGCGAGAGGTGGAACAGGCGCCCGAACATCTCGAGGTTCTGGCGCCCGGTGAGGATTTCGTCGACCGCGTCGTTCTGGCCGTCAGCCCGATCCGGAACCGCACTTCGCGCGGCCTGCGAGGCCACGTCGAGCCCGGCCACGCGCGCGACGCCCTCGTCGAGGCGCAGCAGCGTGGCGAAGATGCGGACGGCGGTCGTCTTTCCCGCGCCGTTGGGCCCGAGCAGACCGCACACCGTGCCCTCCGGCACGGCGAGGTCGAAGCCGTCGAGGGCGACCGTCGAGCCGTACCGCTTGCGCAGTCCGATAGCCTCGATCGCCAAACCGGGTACGCTGTACGCCATAACGAGTACACCGTACGCAGTCAGGATGCCGAATCGGTGGCAAGCGATTTCAAGATCAGCCTCCAGCTCCTCTGGGGCCGCCGCGAGCGCGACGAGCGCGGCCCGAAGCCCGGCCTGACCGTCGAGCGGATCGTCGCCGCGGCGATCGAGCTCGCCGACGCCGAAGGGCTCGACGCGGCGTCGATGCGCCGGGTCGCCGAGCGTCTCGGCGTCGGCGCGATGTCGCTCTACCGCTACGTGCCCGGCAAGACCGAGCTGCTCGACCTGATGCTCGACACGATCCACGGCGAGGACTCCGGCCGAAGCGCCCGACGGGCAACTGGCGCGACCAGGCTCGCGTGGCTCGCTCGTCGCAGCCGCGACCAGATCCAGCGCCATCCGTGGATGCTCCAGGTCGTGATCGGCCAGCGCCCGCCGCTCGGGCCGAACATCATCGGCGACTTCGACGCCTACCTGGAAGCGGTGTCCGGCATCGGGCTGACGCCGGGGGAGATGATCGCGACGACCGAGCTCGTCGGGCTCTACGTACAGGGCGCGACCCGCGCCGACGTCGAAGCCGCAGACCCAGCGCGAGAGCGGTGTCAGCGACGAGGAGTGGTGGGGCGAGCGCCAGGAGTTCTGGGAGGACTACTTCGACCCGGAGCGCTTCCCCACGATCTCGGCGGTGTGGGAAGCCGGGCGGCTACGAGGAGCCCTCGACTCCTTCGAGTTCGGCCTCCAGCGCATCCTGGACGGGATCGAGGCGCTGCTCGCCGGCCGCTGACCGCGGAACACCGCGTGCGGGCGCCCGAACGCGATCCGCTCGCCGGCGCGCTGCATCCCCAGCTTCTCGAGCACGTGCAGCGAGGCGACGTTGGCGGGCTCGGCGAGCGCGACCACCTCGTCGAGGTCGAGCTCGTCGAACGCCACCCCGAGCCAGCGGCCGGCGGCCTCGGTCGCGTAGCCGCGGCCCCACCACGGCGCGCCGAGCGTGTAGCCGAGCTCGATCTCGCCCGCCGGCGTCCGGTACAGCCCTGAGTCGCCGATCAGCGTCCCGCTCGAGCGCTCGATCACGGCCCAGAACGAGTAGCCGTGGCGGCGCTGGTGGGCGTCGTAGTCCTCGAGCAGCCGCCGGTGAGCGCGATGTCGGCCATCGGCCCGGTGGCCACGTAGCGCATCACCTCCGGGTCCGAGTACACGGCGTGGACCAGCACGGCGTCATCCGGCGCGAACGGGCGCAGCAGCAGGCGCGGCGTCTCGAGGCTGTCCACGTCCTGGAAACTACCCTGGCCGCGATGGGGGTGCTGCGGCTGCGGGATTTCCGCCTGTTATTCGGCGCGCAGGCGGTGTCGCATCTGGGCGACCGGTGGTCGCCGATCGCGCTCGCCTTCGCGGTGCTCGAGCTCGGCGGCTCGGCGTCCGAGGTCGGGCATCGTGCTCGCCTGCCGGATGCTGCCGATGGTTGCGACGCTGCTGATCGGCGGCGTGGTCGCGGACCGGTCTCGCGGCGGGCGCGTGATGGTCGCCGCCGACCTCGTCCGGCTCGTCACCCAGAGCGTGATCGCGGCGCTGCTGATCGCGGGCGTCGGCCGAGATCTGGATGCTCGCCGTGCTCGCGGGCGCGACCGGCGCCGCGTCCGGCTTCTTCGATCCGGCCGCGACCGGCCTGTTGCCCGCGATCGTCCCGCGCGAGGACCTGCAGGCGGCCAACGGGCGTGCGCGCGACCGCGCTGTCGGCCGGCGAGATCGCGGGTCCGGCGCTCGCGGGCGTGCTGATCGCCGGTCGTCGGGGCCGGGCTGGGCGCTGGCCGTCGACGCGGCGTCCTTCGCGCTCAGCGCCGTGTTCCTGACGCTGCTGCGGCTGCCGGCGCGCGTGCCGCGCGCCGCGACGCTCCTTCCTGGCCGACCTGCGCGAAGGCTGGGGCGTGTTCCGCTCGCTGACGTGGGTCTGGACGTTCGTGCTCGCGGCGGTGATCGGGAACATGCTCTGGGGCGCGTGGAGCGGCTCGGCCCGGTGGTCGCCGAGCGCTCGCTCGGCGGCGCCGCGGCGTGGGGCATCGTGCTGGCCGCGCTGGGCGTCGGCGCCTGATCGGAAGCGTCATCGCCGTGCGCGCACGACCGCGCCGCCCGCTCCTGCAGGCAGCGCTCACCTTCGGGCTCTTCTTCCCGCCGCTCGCCGTTCTGGCCGCGGGCGCGCCGGTGGCGGTCCTCGCCGCCGGCGCGCTGCTCGGCGGCGTGGCGATGATGCTCGGGAACTCGGTGTGGGAATCGACGCTGATGCGCCACGTGCCGGACGAGTCGCTCTCGCGCGTGAGCGCGTACGACTGGTTCGGCTCGCTCGCGTTCCAGCCGCTCGGGCTGGCGATCTGGGGGCCGATCGCGGAGGTGATCGGGATCTCGCCCGCGCTCTGGCTCGGCGGCGGTCGCGCTCGGCCTGCGCGATCGACGGCGTGGCTGGCTGTCGACGGCCGCGCGATCCGTCAGCATGCGCGCGTAGCCGGTTCCGTCCGGTGCGTGATGCGAACATGTGTTCGTGCCGTACGTCGAGCTCCACGCGCACACCGCCTTCTCCTTCCTGGACGGCGCGTCCTCGCCCGCGGAGCTGGCGGCGGCGGCGGCGGAGCTGGGGCACGAGGCGATGGCGGTGGTGGACCACAACGGCGTCTCGGGCTCGATGGAGTTCGCGCATGGCGGCCAAGCCGCTGGGCCTGCGGGCGATCCATGGCGTCGAGATGGATCTCGTCGGAGGACGAGCCGGCACGTCACGCTGCTGGTCGAGAACGCGGTCGGGCTGGCGCAACCTGTGCCGGATCGTCACGCGCGCCCATCGTGAACGATCGTGATCCGCACGAGCCGCCGCCGGCGGTGCCGCTGGAGACGCTGGAGGAGTTCTCGGCCGGCCTCGTGCTGCCTGAGCGGGTGCGCGGATCACGGCGTCCATGACGAGCCGACGCTGCGGCGGCTGCTGGCCGCGTTCGGGCCCGACCACCTGCGGGTCGAGCTGCAGCGGCCGTTCCAGCGCCACGACCGCGCGCGCAACCGCGCGCTGGCGCAGCTCGCGCAGCGGCTCGGGGTGCCCACGGTGGCGACCGGCAACGTCCACGCGCACGCGCGCACGCGCGCGCCGCTGCAGGACGCGTTCGTCGCGCTGCGCCATCACCTGACGCTGGATGCGTCGGAGCCCGTGCGGCGCGGCAACACCGCGCACGTGCTCGCGTCGCCGCAGGCGATGGCCGCGCGCTTCGAGGGCCATGCGGCGGCGGTGGAGGAGAGCGGCGAGCTGGCGGCGCGGCTGCGGTTCGACCTCACGCAGGACCTCGGCTACCGCTATCCGGGGGCGGAGGATCCGCAGGCGCCGCGCAAGCTGGCCGAGCTGTGCTGGGCGATGCTCGAGGTGCGCTACCCGCCGGGCTCGCGAACCACGGGGCGGCGCATGCGCGGCTGGACGAGGAGCTGCGGGTGATCGACGCGCTCGGGCTCGCCGGGTTCTTCCTCCTGCACCGCGACCTGCTGGAGCTGGCGCGCGAGGTCGCGGTGGAGGTGCGCGGGCCGTCGTCGGCCCGCGCGCTGCTGCCGCCGGGCCGCGGCCGCGGGTCGTCGGTGTCCTCGATCGTCTGTTACCTCACCGGCCTCTCGCACATCGATCCGATCGCGAACGACCTGTTCCTCGGCCGCTTCCTGAACGAGGAGCTCAACGCGCTGCCGGACATCGATCTGGACTTCCCGCGCGACGTGCGCGAGAAGCTGATCCCGCGCGTGCACGACCGCTACGGCAAGGAGCGCTCGGCGCTGGTGGCGGCGTTCCCGACGTTCCGCTCGCGCGGGGCGATCCGCGAGCTGGGCAAGGTGCTCGGGCTGCCGCCGGGGGAGCTCGAGCGGGTGGCGCGCGGTGCCGAGCCGTGGGCGGTCAAGAACGTGGGGCGCGACGTCGAGGTCGCGATGGGGATCGAGCCGTCGAGCGAGCCCGGCCCGTTCATCGATCCCGACGCCCGCGCGTCCGCGTTCGCGATGAGCACGAGCGAGTGGCTGGCGATGGTCAACGGCAAGCGGCCGGACCAGGCGGAGGCGCACGAGACCGACCCGTCGACGCACGTCCTACGACCACCTGCCCGGCCGCTGGGCGTGGCTGGCGCGGCTGTGCGACGAGGCCTACGGGCTGCCGCGCCATCTCTCCCAGCACTCGGGCGGGATGATCGTCTCCACCCGGCCGCTGATCGACTGCTGCCCGGTGCTGCCGGCGGCGATGGAGGGCCGCCAGCTCTGCCAGTGGGACAAGGACTCGTGCGCCGACGCGGGCTTCCTGAAGATCGACCTGCTGGGGCTGGGGATGCTGTCGCGCGGTCGAGCGCTGCGTGGAGGAGATCGGGCGCGTGCGCGGCGAGCGCGTGGACCTCTCGCGGATCCCGTATGACGACGAGCCGACCTATGACGCGATCCAGGTCGCGGACACGATGGGCGTCTTCCAGATCGAGTCGCGGGCGCAGATGGCGTCGCTGCTGCGGACCCGGCCGCGGTCGCTGGAGGACCTGACGATCCAGGTCGCGATCGTGCGCCCGGGGCCGATCCTCGGCGGCGCCGTCAACCCGTACATCTCAGCGCCTGCAGACCCTGCGCGAGAACCCGGACTACGTCGTGCCCTACGAGCACGAGTCGCTGCGCGACGGTGCTCAAGGACACGCTCGGCACGATCATCTTCCAGGACCAGGTGATCGAGGTCGCGATGGCCTTCGCGGGCTTCTCGCCGGGCGAGGCCGAGGGGCTGCGGCGGGCGATGAGCCGCAAGCGCTCGGCCGAGGCGATCGAGGCCTACCACCAGCGCTTCCTCGACGGCGCGCGCGGCCACCCACGGCGTCGGCGAGGAGGTCGCCGAGCGCGTCTACGGCATGATCGTCGGCTTCTCGGGCTTCGGCTTCCCGAAGGCCCACGGCGCCGCCTTCGGCCTGCTCGCCTACCAGTCCACCTGGCTGCGCGTCCACCACGGCCCGGAGTTCCTCTGCGCGCTGATGAACGAGCAGCCGATGGGCTTCTACGCGCCGGACACGCTCGCCCACGAGGCCCAGCGCCGCGGGATCGCCCTGCGCCCGCCGGACGTGAACGCCAGCGAAGCGCTGTGCACGGTCGAGTGGGTCCCGAGATGGGCCCGCTGCCGCCGTGCGTGAGCGGCGACCGGGTCGGGCGCCGGCGAGAGCCGCGGGTGGCGGCCGCGCGCTCGCGAGGCCGCGGTCGCGCGCGCGGCTCGGCGGCGTGTGCGGTCGGCGTGGCGGCGCGCCGGTCGCGGGCCGAGCCGCGACGAGCGCGGCTGGCGACAGGCGCGGTCGGTGCGGCTGCCGCGCCGCTCGGCGGGCGACCCGCGGCGATCGTGCGGCTCGGGCTCGGGTTCATCCTCGGGGTCAGGAGGAGGAGGTCAAGGCGCTCGTCGCCGCCCGGAGGAGGGCGGGCCGTTCCGGTCGCTGGCGGACCTCGCGTCGCGGGCGGGGCGGGGCGGCCGTCGCTGGACCGGCTCGCGTGGGCGGGGGCGTGCGACTCGCTGACCGGCGGCTCGTCCGAGCACGCGCGGCGCACGGCGCTGTGGCAGCTCGGGGTGGCGGTGCCGGGGGAGCGGATGCTCGAGGGGACGCAGCTGTCGCTGCCGCTCGAGGTGCCGGACGCGCCGGCGCTGCGGCCGCTCACGCCGTGGGAGTCGATGATCGGCGACTACGCGACGACCGGGCTGACGCTCGGGCCGCATCCGATGAAGCTGCTGCGGCACGTCGCTGCCGGCCGGGGACGGTGTCGATCGGCGACCTGGCGCGGCTGCCGCACGACACGCCGGTGCGAGCTCGGCGGGCTGGTCGTCGCGCGCCAGCGGCCGGGCACGGCGAAGGGGATCGTGTTCCTGCTGCTCGAGGACGAGTTCGGGACGATCAACCTGATCGTGCCGCCGGACCTCTATGAGGCGAACCGGCTGACGGTGCGCTCGGAGCCGCTGCTGCTGTGCGCAGGGCCGGCTGGAGAAGCTGCCGCAGGCGGGCGGCGGGATCAACATCTTCGTCAAGGCGCGTGCGGCCGCTGGTCACGCCGGACGACGTCAAGGCGGAGGTCGTCGCGCTGGCCGAGCGGCGCGTCGCGGCGGCGGCGACCGGCCGCGGCGAGGGCGCGCAGGGCGGCCGCGAGGCGGCCGTCGACGCTCGGCGAGTTCCGCCAGGTCTCGCCGCCGATCCAGAGCTTCGCGTCCGGACGACGGCGCTAAGCGTCGAGCCGCCGCGGAGCGGGTACGATTGCGCGACCCGTGAGCACGTCGCTCGTTCGTCGTCCTCGCCTTCGTCGTGCCTGGGCCTCGGGACGCTGCTGTTCGCCATGAGCGGCGGGCGCGGCGGCCTCGGTTCGGTGCTGCACTCGCAGTCGCGCGGCAGCCGCCGCTTCGCCACGTTCGCGTTCTTCGCTGTCGCTGCTCGTGCTCGGGGTCGCGGTGCCGGCGCGGGTGATCGCGAGCGAGCGAGGACAACGACGACATCCCGCACGCGCAGGTGACCGAACCTCACGCGCGGACGAGAAGCACGGGCAGGAGCTGTTCGGCCGCCGCTGCAGCCTGTGCCACTCGCTCAAGGCCGCGAACGCGGTCGCGCGCGTGGGCCCGGACCTGGACGCGCTCGCGCCCAACGAGAAGTTCACGCTCGACGCGATCCTAGAAGGGCCGCTCGAACGGCAACGGCCAGATGCCCGCCGAGATCTACACGGGCGAAGACGCGGAAGACGTGGCGAAATTTGTCGCAAAGTCCGTGGGCGCTGACCTGAGTCGTCCGGCGGTTGATGTAAAAAGCACAAGCGTGCAGGCGTTTCGGCCGCTGGTACGATCGGACATCGGTCCGGTTGTCGTAGCGCCGCTCTTCTGGCGCGAGCCGTCAGCTCGACGCCGTAAGCAAGAGGAAGAGGACGAGTCGACATGGCCCCTGAGCACGACGCCCGCACGCGGGCGTTCTACGACCATGAGAGCGAGGAGCCCGCGCCGCCGTCGGCGCGCCGCGGCCGACTGGGGCGTGGGCGAGGACATCTTCGACCGCATGCCGAGCCGCGCTTCACGCGCGCGGAGCGCCGCGCCGCGCACGGCACGAGATCGTGATCGCCGCGCGACGACGTCGGCGCCGCGCGTCGAGGAACCGCTGGAGCGACGCGCCGAACCGCGGTTCGAGACGAGCCGAGCCGGAGCCGCGCCGCGAGCGCGACGGTCGCGTCGTGGCTCGACGTCGCGCCACGGCGACGCGCCGCGTCGAGCCGGAGCCCGAGCGACGCGCCGGCCGAGCCGCCCGCGCGCGCTCGTGGCCGCGCTCGCACCCGGCCGGAGCCCGCTCGCCGTGCGCACCGTGGTGGTCCCGATCCGTCGCCGACGAGCCGCGTGACGCGCCGCACGGTCGTGATCAGCGGCCATCCCGGACCGGCTGCCCGTCGCGCGTCCCGCCGCGGCCGCCGCAGGACCGCGGTGGAGCGGATCGGCACGAGCCCGGACCGGATCGTCGGCTACGCGGTGCGCTCGGTTTCCTGCTCGTCCTGATCGCGGTTCTCACGACCGGCCAATGAACCGGCCGCGCGGAGCCTTGCGAGGCGCCCCGCGCGCGACATACCCTTATCTCTCGTAAGCCCCCCCAGCTCCCCCACGGTGGTGGCAATGCCCAAGACAGAGATGAGTCGGTTCCCCATCCACGACGACCTGACGGCGCCCGAGGAGTCGCTGCCGATCCTCAAGGGTGCGTCGTCGGCGGCCGGGCAGCTCCCGAACTTCCTCGGCGTGCTGGCCGGCGCGCCCGCGGCGCTGAAGGCGTACGTGCGCTTCCGAGCCGAGCTGCGGCACGGCGCACTGCCGCGGCACAGCGCCGAGCGGATCGGGCTCGCGGTGGCCGAGCACTACGGCTCCAAGCCGGGGCTGCAGCTGCACACGCGCACGAGCCGGCAGGCCGGCCTCGGGCATCGACGAGGTCGCGCGCGCCAAGCGCTGGGACTCCGGCGACGCCGCGCGAGGCCGCGCTGCTGCGCTACCTGCGCCCGCTGCTCGGCGACCGCGCGAACTTCCCGCAGCACCTGCACGAGGAGGCGCGCGAGGCCGGCTGGACGCGACGAGCAGCTGCTGGAAGCGATCGCGGTGCTGTCGCATGGAATCCTTCACGGCGATGGTCAACGTCGCCGGCGACGTCCCGGTCGACGGCTCGGTCGAGGAGACGCGGGTGCTGCGCGCGGCGTGATGCACTGAGAGCCATGGGCACGACACCCGAGACCCACGACACGCACGACGTGCCGGTGCTGCCCGCGCTACCACGAGGCCGTCGAGCTCGTGGGCAAGCGCTGGACCGGCGCGATCCTCTACGTGCTGCTGCACGGCGGGCGGATGCGCTTCACGGAGATCGCCAACGCGGTCGCCGGACCTCTCGCGACCGCCTGCTGTCCGAGCGCATGAAGGAGCTCGAGGCGCGCGGGATCGTCGAGCGCCACGTGCAGCGACGGCACGCCGACCAAGGTCTCCTACGAGCTGACCGAGAAGGGCCGCGAGCTCGCGCCCGCGATGGCCGAGCTCAAGACCTGGGCGGACCGCTGGTTGGACTGACTCCGACCTGACGGTCCACCCGTCACGGCCTCGCGGTCCATTAGCCTGCACGCCGCCATGCCTGACCGACCCCAGACCCCTGAAGACGTCAAGGCGCTCGTCGCGGAGAACGGCATCCGCTTCGTGCGCCTGTGGTTCACCGACATCCTCGGGCAGCTGAAGTCGTTCTCCATCTCCGACGAGCAGCTCGACGACGCCTTCGAGGGCGGCATGGGCTTCGACGGCTCCTCGATCACCGGCTTCAACGCGATCGAGGAGTCCGACATGATCGCGCGTGCCCGACCCGACGACGTTCAACGTGCTGCCGTGGCGGCCGGAGGACGGCGCCGGCGTCGCGCGCATGTTCGCCGACGTCCAGACGCCCGAGCGCCGCCCGTACGAGGGCGACCCGCGCCACGTGCTGCGCCGCGCCGAGGAGCGCGCGCGAGAGATGGGCTTCGACGCCTTCAACGTCGGCCCCGAGCTCGAGTACTACCTGTTCCGCGACAACCGCTCGACCGAGGTGCTCGACGAGGGCGGCTACTTCGACCTCACGACGCTCGACGCCGGCTCGGACGTCCGCCGCGACACGGTGCTCGCGCTCGAGCGGCTCGGGATCGAGGTCGAGTACTCCCACCACGAGGTCGGCCCGTCCCAGCACGAGATCGACATGCGCTACTGCGAGCGCGCTGAAGATGGCCGACGACTGCATGACCTACCGCATCACGGTCAAGGAGTACGCGCTCAAGTACGGCTGGCACGCGACGTTCATGCCCAAGCCGCTGTTCGGCCAGAACGGCTCCGGCATGCACACCCACCAGTCGCTGTTCAAGGACGGCCGCAACGCGTTCTACGACGCCGACGACAAGTACTTCCTGTCCGACACCGGCAAGGCGTTCATCGCCGGCCAGCTCCGCCACGCGCGCGAGATCTGCTGCGATCTTCGCCCAGTGGGTGAACTCCTACAAGCGGCTCGTGCCGGGCTACGAGGCGCCGGTCTACGTCGCGTGGAGCCGCCGCAACCGCTCCGCGCTCGTCCGCGTCCCGCTCTATCACCCCGGCAAGGAGAACGCGACGCGGATGGAGCTGCGCTCCCCCGACCCCGCGTGCAACCCGTACCTGACGTTCGCGGTGCTGCTGCAGGCCGGGCTCGAGGGCATCGAGCGCGGCTACGAGCTGCCCGAGCCGATGGAGAAGAACCTCTACCACCTCTCGCCCGACGAGCGCCGCCGGCTCGGCATCGAGCAGCTGCCGGAGACGCTCGGCGAGGCGATCGAGGTGACGGCCGAGTCCGAGCTCGTCCTGCGGACGCTCGGCGAGCACATCTTCAACCGCTACATCGAGATCAAGCGCCAGGAGTGGGAGGACTACCGCGTCCAGGTCACTCCGTGGGAGCTCGAGCGCTATCTGGCGATTCTCTAGCCGCAGCTCGTTGTCGCGCCCGGCGCGGTCAGCGAGCCGTTCGCGTTGACCAGTGACACGCCGCACTGGCTCATCATCTTCGTGATGCGCGTGCCGGCGAGGTTGGTGCCGAGGTAGTCGCCGGCGTCGACGATCAGGTGCGTGAAGTCGCCGACGGCCTGGCCGCCGGCGGCGATCACCGCGGAACCGGAGTCGCCCGGCGCGCCGAAGCCCGCCCAGCCGAAGCCGTCGTTGTGCCAGTTGGTGGAGACGCCGCCCTCGAGCTTGCCCTGCGCGACGGCGACGCCGTAGCCGTGGCCGTAGTGCAGGACCGGCGTGCCGACGTCGCAGCCGCTGTAGACGCCGCTCGGGCCGCCCGCGACCGGGATCGCCGGGGTGACGCCCCACTTCGCGGCGACCGCCGGGTCGATCCGGATCAGCGCCCAGTCGTTGCCGGGCACCCCCTCGCCGGAGGTCATGTGCGACACGGTGCCGACGACCGCGATCGTCGTCGTGTCGACCTGCATCGTCGACCTCTTCGCCGATGCTGTTCACGCAGTGGCGCGCGGTGCCGACGTACCGGGTCCCGCCCGAGGCGAAGATGAAGTTCGCGGTGCAGCCTGCCGGCGCGACGATGCAGCCCGCCGCCGAGACGCCGGCGCCCTGGACGCCGGGACACTCGATGTTGAGCCGCTCCTCACCGACGGCCATGCCCTGCGCGCCAGCGTTATGGAGCTGCTGGAGCTTGGAAGCGGTCAGCCATGAGGCTACACGGGTCGCTTCGCCGAAGCGACTCGACGGAACCAGCAGAAGAGCAGCGCAGGCGAACGCCAGCGCTGCGCCGGCACGAGGGCGCATCTAGTACCTCCGAGGAGAGAGACGCGGACCGCCCCGCCGCGGTCCGCCGTTGGAAGGTGGATTCCCCGGTTACCGGTGCGTGTAACTCTTGGCAAGTTTCGACGGCCACCAGACGCGGTCGCCGACGTCGATCACGGCCGCCGGCACGATCACCGAGCGCACGATGAACGTGTCCAGCAGCACGCCGAACGCGACGATGAAGCCGATCTGCGTCAGCACGACGAGCGGCAGCACGGCGAGCGCGCCGAACGTCCCGGCGAGCACGATTCCCGCGCCGGTGATGACCGCGCCGGTGACCGCGAGCCCGCGCAGCGTGCCCTCGCGCGTGCCATGCTTGCTGCGCCTCCTCGCGCACGCGGGCCATCAGGAAGATGTTGTAGTCGATCCCCAATGCGACCAGGAACACGAAGGCCAGCAGTGGCAGCGTCGGGCCGAAGCCGCTGAAGCCGAAGATGTAGTCCGAGACGAAGACGCCGGCGCCGAGCGCGGCGGCGAACGACAGCATCACCGACGCCATCAGCAGCACCGGCGCGACCAGCGCGCGCAACAGCGCGACCAGGATCCGAACACGACGAGCAGCGTCAGCGGGATGATCAGCCAGTTGTCGCGCGTCGCGGCCTCGCGCAGGTCGTACTCCTGCTGCGCGTCGGGCCGCCGACGAGCACGTCGTCGCCGACGGCCTCGCGGAGCTCGGGATCGTGTCCAGCGCGGCGGGGGTGTAAGGCTCGTCCTTGAGGGTGAGCGCGAGTTGAACGGCCTGCGTCGCTGCGCGCGCCGGGCCGCACCTCGCCGAAGCGTCACGTGCCTTCTGTGTGACCTGCTCGACCTGCGCGGGGTCGCTGACGATCAGGTTGGTCGGGGCGGACGCGCCCGCCGGGAAGTTGCGAGCCAGGATCTCCTGCCCCGTGACGGAGTCCACCTCGCCGCGGAACGTGTCGCCGCTCGTCTGGTTCGTGTTCATGCCGGCCACGTTGGCCGCGAGCAAGGCAGCACGATCGACCCGGTGATCCAGACGACGCGCGGCCGACTCGCGACGCGGTCCCCGACCCGCCGCCAGAACCCGTGCGTCTCGTCGACGCCGGCCTGGCCGGTGTGCGGGATCGTGTCCATACCCGGCGACCAGAACGCGTTGCGGCCGGTGATCGCGAGCAGCGCCGGGAGCACGGTCAGCATCGAGATCATCGCCAGCGCGATGCCGATCGGCGCCGACCGGGCCGAGCCCGGCAGTGCGAGTTGACGTCCGCGAGTGAGAGCGTGAGCAGCGCGGCGATGACGGTCAAGCCGGAGGCGAGGATCGCCGGGCCGGCGCTGCTGCAGCGCGATCCCATCGCCTCGTCCTTGTCCTCGTGCTTGCGCAGTTCCTCGCGGTAGCGGGACACGAGCAGCAGCGCGTAGTCGGTGCCGGCGCCGAAGACGAGCACGGGGAGGATGCCGCCGGTCTGGCCGTTGATCGTCACGCCGGCCTCGGCCAGCAGGTAGCCGGCGCCGCGCGAAGCGCCCTCGGCGAGCACGACCGCGAAGAACGGGATCACCCAGAAGATCGGCGAGCGGTAGATGATATCAGCAGGACGAGCACGATGCTCGCCGCGGACAGGAGCAGCGGGCCGTTGACGCCGCCGAAGACCTTGATCGCGTCGAGGCTGTAGCCGGCCGCGCCCGTCACCTTGACCTCGAGGCCGTTGCCGCTGGTGCCGGCCCGGTCGCGGATCGACTGCACGCCGTTCTGGAAGCGGTCGCCGACGCCCTCGCCGGGCTGCACCGGCTGGACGATCAGCGCGGCTTTGCTGTTGGGCGAGAAGATCGGTTCCTGCGCTTCGAGGACGCCGGGGAGGCGGTTCTCGTTCAGCTTCGTTCGTGTGGTGGCGATCCGCTGCTTGTCGTCGTCGGTCAAGCCGGTTTGTCGCTCGAAGACGATCAACTGCGGGCGCGAGTTCGCCGCCGGGCAGGCGTTGGACGGCCTCGAGTGCCTTGACCGACTCGGCGTCGTGGGCAGCCAGGAGGAGGACTCGTTCTTCTGGACGCCTTCGAACTTCGGGGAGAGGCTGGCGAGGCCGCCGAAGATGGCGACGGTGACGACGAGGACGACGTACTTCAGCGATCAGCGGGGATGTACGGGGGGCGCCTGCGGCTTGGATTCTTTGGAGCGTCTGCTCCGGTCTGCGCCACCGCTTGCTTCCACGTAACGCGGATGACCCGGTCGCCGTTGGCTTCGAGGATGGCTTGGCGGGCGGCGTCGTCTTGTTGCGCGATCGGATCGTCGTGCCAGTTCTTGCTGTCCGCCTCGATGACGAGGCGGTGCTCGGGCCAGCGGAAGTCGGGGGTGAAGCTCGAGGCCGGCGAGCGGCTTGTTCACGTCGGGCTGCGGCGAAGCCGCCTTGCGTGATGAGGTCGAGGACGGCGTCCTCGAGTTCGCTTCGGGTGGGGACGTAGCCGTCGGCGAGGATCTGGCGGAGTTGCTTGCTTCTTCGCTTCGCGTAGTTCTTTCAGCGTCACGCGTTTCAGCGCCATGGCTTGGCGGACGGCTCTGCGGTGCGGTTTGAACGGCAGCACCGAGGAGAGGTCGTCGAGCGTCCTGGCAGGCGTCGTGACGGGGATGCGATCGAAGCGGATGATCTTGAAGGGTCGGCTCGGTGCGGTGCACCTTGATGCCGGGGATCGTTCCGGCCGTAGCTGCTTGGCACCGTCACCTCAGGTACCCAGCCCTCGTCCCACGCGATCAACGCCCACAGCGCGGCGGCCGCCAAGTGGCTCAGTGCCGCGCCCGGCCCGCATGCCTTGACCGCCGCGAGCCACGCGCCCTTCAGCGTGACGCCGGCGTGGCCCCAGGCGTAAACACCCCGGTGAAGGAGGTGGAGCTGCCCTCGCCTCCGTCTCCGCGCGACCGCGTCGTATGACAAGCCACACGCGCGGAGCTCGTCGATGTCGAGTACACCCCACTCGTCGGCAGCCATCTGGGCGGCCCGAGCGTCGGCTGAGTTGTTTGACTCTTGTTTTCCGCGAGTAGGACAACTCACTCGTGCAGCATGGCCCGAGCCGCTGCAACGAAACAAGTCAGATTTGCAGCGACTTTGCCAATTCTTCCGCGCTAGTCACAGGACGCTGGCACGCAAACCGCTCGCACACATACGCGGCGGCCTGCCCGTCCACTGGCGTTCGGCCCTCCAACAGCGGTACGTCTCCGCCGCCGCCGGCCAGGACGACGTGTGGATGGAAGGCTCCGCGGACGACCGACGCGAGCTCGCGGACGTCGTCGCCAACCAGCGCCACCTCGCGGACGGGCGCGAGGTGGAAGTCGATTGCGCGGAGCAGGTGGGCGAAGGCCAGCGGGTGCGGCGGCGCGACCGTGTGCAGCAGCCGGATCAGGGACAGGGCGGCGTCCTCGTAGCGTGACTCGCCCGTCATGCGCGCGAGCCTCAACAGGCCGAAGCAGGCCGACGACGCGCCCGATGGGATCGGCGCGTCCTCGAGGTCCTTGCGGCGGGCGATCAGGCCGGTGTGGTCGGCCGCCGTGGAGTAGAAGCCGCCGCGCTCCGGGTCGTAAAAGCGCTCCAAAATCACGTCGGCGAGCGACACTGCACGCGAGAACCAGCGCGCGTCGAACGTCGACTCGTACAAGACGAGATACGCCTCAAGCAGATAGGCGTGGTCCTCCAAGAACGCCGGCAACTTCGCGCGTCCCCGGTTGAACGTGCGCAGGAGCCCGCCACCACCATCGCGCAGCTCTCCCTCGATGAAATTCGCGCAAGCCACCCCCGCAGCGAGGTAGTCCGCCCGCCCCAGTGCCGCCCCCGCGTCAGCCAGAGCCGAGATCATCAGCGCGTTCCAAGACGTCAGTCGCTTGTCGTCCAACCCCGGCCGCACCCGACGCGACCGAGCCTCGAGCAGCCCCGCTTTGATGTCCCCGATCGACGGAGGGTCCGACGTCGCCCGTACGAGAATGCTGCGCCCTTCGAAGTTCCCTCCCTCGGTGACTCCGAAATGCGCCACAGCGACGCCCCCGAGATCCTCCCCCAGAGCCGCGAGAATCTCCGACCGCGTCCAGACGTAGAACTTCCCCTCGACGCCCTCGGTGTCAGCGTCCAAAGACGAGGCAAACCCACCCTCGTCCTGGCGCAACTCGCGCATCGCCCAGTCGAGCGTCTCCTCGCACACCCGCCGGAACAACGCGTCGCCCGAGACTTGCCAAGCATGCAGGTACGCGCGGGCGAGCAGCGCGTTGTCGTAGAGCATCTTCTCGAAGTGCGGGACCAGCCACACCGCGTCCACCGAGTAGCGCGCGAAGCCGCCGCCGATCTGGTCGTAGATGCCGCCCGCGGCCATCCGGCGCAGGGTCTGCAGCGGCATCGCCGTCTCGCCGCGCGCCAGCAGGAACTCGATCGCACTCGAAGCGGGGAACTTCGGCGCGCCGCCCCACCCGCCGTGCTCGCCGTCGAATGACTTCCGGAGTACTCCCACCGACTCTTCCAGAGCCCCGACCGACAGCTCCCCGTCGGGCGCCTCCAGCGCCGCCGCGCCCTGCAGTCGCGGCACGATCCGCTCCGACGCCTCCTGGATCTCGGACCGTTGTTTCTCCCACGCGTCGGCGATCCCGTCCAAGACGTTGCGCCACGAGGGCAACCCGTGGCGCGGCGACGGCGGGAAGTACGTCCCGGCCCAGAACGGCACGCCGGCCGGAGTCAGGAACGCGTTCAACGGCCAACCGCCCTGCCCCGTCATCGCCTGCACCGCGTCCATGTAGATCGCGTCGACGTCCGGCCGCTCTTCGCGGTCGACCTTCACGCACACGAAGCGCGAGTTCATGACGTCGGCCACGGAAGCGTCCTCGAACGACTCGTGCTCCATCACATGGCACCAATGGCACGCGGCGTAGCCGATCGAGACCAGCACCGGCTTGTCCTCTTCACGCGCCCGCGAGAACGCCTCGTCGCCCCACGGATACCAGTCGACGGGGTTGTCGGCGTGCTGCAGCAGGTACGGAGAGGTCTCCGAGGCGAGGCGGTTCGGCATGTCTTAGATACGTTGCTCCCATGTCCCATTCTCGCGAAACCGTGACCGCGGACCCGGGTCCGCCCGCCGCGGGGCCGTACTCCCACGCCGTCAAGTCAAATGGCCTGGTGTTCCTGTCGGGCCAGGTCCACCTCGATCCCGACTCCGGAGAGCTGACAGGCGGCACCCCGGGCGAGAAGGCCAAGCGCTGTCTGGAGAACCTCACGATCGTCGCCGAGGCCGCCGGAGCGAAGCTCGAGAACGCCGTCCGGATCGCCGTCTACTGCGTCGACATCAGCCAGTTCAAGGAGATGAACGAGGCGTACGCGACCTTCTTCGAGTCCGATCCGCCCGCGCGGACCACGATCGGCGTCGCCGCCCTCCCGATGGGCGCCGAGGTCGAGATGGACGCGATCATCGCCCTATGAGGGGCCCGTTGAGCAATCCCGGTGCGCCTGCTGCGGCGCATCCGCGGCGCCTCGAGCCACCCACGATGCTCACGTGCCAGAGGCACGCATCGCTTATCGCGTGCGGCCCGAGGCATCCACGGCTGCACCACATCAGGCGGACCGATCATTGCTCAACGAACCCCTAATGGTCACCGCGCGCGACGTCCATGCCGCACGAGCGGCGGCGGAGACCGTCGCGCGACGCACGCCGATCCTCTCGACCCGCACGTTCTCCGAACGCGCGGGCGGGACGGTCGTGCTGAAGGCCGAGAACCTGCAACGCACCGGGTCGTTCAAGGTCCGCGGCGTGGCCGCGAAGCTCGCCGCGCTCGGCGATGAACGCTGCGCGAAGGGCGTGGTCGCGGCATCCGCCGGCAACCACGCCCAGGCGCTCGCCGCGGCCGCCGCCGCTCGCGGCGTGCCGTGCGAGGTCTTCGTTCCCACTGACGCCCCGATGGCGAAGGTGGAGGCAGCGCGCAGCAGCGGCGCGACCGTCCACGTCGGCGGCAAGAGCGTCGACGAGTGTCTGATCGCCGCCCACGAGCGCGCCGAGACCGGCGGGCTCGCGTTCGTCCACCCGTTCGACGACCCGGCGATCGTCGCCGGCCAGGGCTCGCTCGGCCTCGAGCTGCTCGAGCAGGTCCCGGACCTGGCCAAGGTGGTCATCCCGGTCGGCGGGGGCGGGCTGTGCTCCGGCGTCGCGCTCGCGATCAAAGACGCCAAGCCCGACGTCGAGATCGTCGGCGTCCAGGCCGCCGCCTGCGCGCCCTTCCCGGAGTCGATGCGCAAGGGGGAGCCGGTCGAGGCCACGTCGGCGATCACGATCGCCGACGGCATCGCGATCAAGCGTCCCGGCGGGATCACACTCCCGCTGCTCACTCGACTGACCGACGGGATGGTCGTCGTGGGGGAGGACGCGACCGCCGAGGCGATGGCGCTGCTGCTCGAGCGCTGCAAGCTCGTCGTCGAGGGCGCCGGAGCGGTCAGCGTCGCCGCGCTGCTCGGCGGGCAGGTGAAGCCGGCACAGAACGGCGTGACCGTCGCCGTTCTGTCGGGCGGGAACGTCGACGCCGGGCTCCTGGCCGCGATCGCCCGCCGCCACGAAACGGAGTCCGGGCGCCGGCTCATCCTCCTCACGCGCATCCCGGACCGGCCCGGGGGCCTCGCCACGCTGCTGGCCACCGTCGCCGCAACCGGCGCCAACATCGTCGACGTCAGCCACGTGCGCGAAGGGCTCGACCTCCACGTGCGCGAAACCGCCGTCGAACTGGTGCTCGAGACCCGCGGCCACGAGCACGCCCAACGCGTCCTCGCCACGCTCAAGCAGGAAGGCTACGAGGCGCAGGTTCTGCGCTAGGCAATCTCCGGGCAAGGCCGTGGCAACCGCGCGCGGCGAACCTGCGCGCCATGATCCTCCCTCGACTGCTGCTCGCCGCCGGCGTGCTCGCGCTCCTCGCGCCGGCCGCGGCGAACGCCGACTCGATCGTGTACATCGACCAGGGCAACGTGTGGTCCGCCACGCCGGACGGCGCCCGCAAGGTCCAGCTGACCGCCGGAGGTGGCTGGCACTCGCCGACCCAGGCCGACGACGGCACGATCGCCGCCGTCCAGGGCGCCGGCCCGATCCAGGTGATGGGCCGCGACGGCCGCCCGATCCGCACGATCACGACCGAGATGGCGCCGTCGAGCAACGGCGGGATGTTCGAGCCGCGACCGACCGACCTGTCGTTCTCGCCAGACGGCACGAAGATCGCGTACTCGTACTACAGCTTCTCCTGCCCGCCCGCCTCGTCCTGCGGCGCACAGCGCTCGACGTTCTACACGGACGCCACCACCGCGACGCCGATCGCCACGTATGGCAACCAGTTCGGCGTCTCCAACCCGGAGTGGGTGACGAACTCGCGGACGCTCGTCTTCGGCGGCTACGGGAGCCAGGTCTCGATCGACGACCTCGGCCCCGGCGACTACTCGCACAAGGCGTGGATGGTCCCGAACGGCGACATGGGCGACGGCGAAGTCACGCGCGACGGAACGCGCTTGGCGGTCACGTCCGACTACGGCGAGAACACGCGGATCAGCTTCTTCGCCGTCTCTGGGGACATCAAGACGCAGACGCCGCCCGCGGAGCCGGAGCACGCGTGCAGCATGACCAACCCCG
The DNA here is from genome assembly GCA_963768375.1 of uncultured Solirubrobacteraceae bacterium. Lineage (GTDB taxonomy): Bacteria > Actinomycetota > Thermoleophilia > Solirubrobacterales > Solirubrobacteraceae > Solirubrobacter. The sequence continues at coordinate 425,934 of CAVYHO010000008.1, read as the reverse complement.
ACCCGAACTTCGCCGACCCGACGTGGGCGCCGGACGGCGCCGGGATCGCCTGGCAGAGCAGCAAGGGCATCGAGGTGTCGCGGTTCACGGTATTCGGCCCGGGCCAGTGCGAGGCGCCGAACGACCTGCTGCTCTCGGCGACCGGCACCGAGCCCGACTGGGGTCCCGCCGACGCGCCGGCGGCCGCCTACACGCCGCCGTCCCCCGGCCCGACGCCGACGACCCCGGCTCCGACCACGCCGGCGAGCGCGACGATCGCGCTCCCGAAGGCCACCGCGAAGGCGCTGCGCAACGGCCTCGCCGTGAAGGTGACGGTCCCCGCCGCGGGCAAGGTGACGCTCGTCGCCACCGTCAAGGGCCGCACGGTCGCCAGCGGCAAGGCCACGGCCAAGAAGGCGGGCACGGTCACGGTGAAGCTCTCGAAGGTCCGCAAGTCGCTGCGAGGCAAGACTCTCAACCTCAAGTTGACCTTCAACAAGCAGACGGTGATGAAGTCGCTGAAGGTCCGCTAAGCGCAGTCCGGCTCTGGGCGCACGGGCGTGATCGAGGCCGGGAAGCCGGTGAACGCGATCTCGACCGTGCGCCAGCCCGTCCGGCCCAACGCCTGGCGGTGATCGTCGATCCGCACGCGGCTCAGTCGCCCATCGGGCGCGATCACCGCCGAACCGTCGGCGACGAACCCGGTCCAGCGCACGAGCGTCGAGCCGTCGGGCTGCGGCTCCGCGGGTGCGTAGGAGACACGCCACGATGTGGCGGTGGCCGGCGGCGCGTTCCACTCCTGGAGCTCCAGCCGCGGTTCCAGCGCGTCGTCGCTCTCCGGTTCGACGGTGAACCCCCAGCACTCCGGACGGTCGACGGTGCGGTATTGGTACTCGCTCCCGGTCCGCACGACCTCCTCGCTGGCGCCGTAGACCAGGTGCCGGTAGTCCGCGGGCAGGTCCCACTCGAAGGTCGCGCCGATCTGCCCTTCGAAATCCCAGGCGGTGACGGAGGCCGTCCCGGTCACGCGAGCCATCGCGAGCGTGCGCCGGCGCGCGTCGCGCGCCAGCTTCTCGGCCGCAGCGTCCGAGCGCGGTGCCGGGCCGGAAGGACCGAGCCGGAACTTCAGCCGCCGCGCGAACGCGCGCGCGCCGTCGCCGGTCACGACCACGCACGTGCCGCCTCGGATCGGCAGCGCGACGCCATCGCCGTCATCGACGAGCGTGCGGACCGCGTGACGCCCGGTCATGTCGCGCTCGGCGCGGGGGAGCGGGCACTGGAAGAGCCCGATGCGCCGCTCCCCTCGGCTCAGCACGGCAACGCGGCGCGTCTCGCGCACCTTCCAGCCGTCCGGGATCGCTGACGTTGAGCTCCGGGGCGAGCTGCTGGTGGATCTTCACCGTGCGCGCCTCGGCCGGCGCGGCCAGAAGGAGCGCCGCGAGGACGCTAGCCCTGGCTACCGATGACACGCTTGTCCCGCCCGGACACGATCACGGTCTTCGGGCGCGCCGCCTGCTTCGTCGACCGCACGGCGACGATCATGTCGTGCTCGTTGCGGGCCGCGGCGGCCTTGGGGGCACTCGCGGCGTCCGGGCGGCCGAGGAACCGCTCGCGCAGTGCCGCGATGTCTTCGCCCTCGGCGTCGGCCGAGCCGGCGGTGTCGGTCAGCTCGACCGAGACGAGCTCGTGATCCGGCAGGTCGCGAGCGATGATGTCCTCGAGTTCCTTCCGCGAGAGCATGCTCACCAGCCTAGACCCAGGCAGGTGTACTGGTGGAGGGTCTTGTATTCGATCGCGTGCTGCGCCTCCGAGCGCATTCCGTGCGGGAAGTCGCGCACGTACTCCGCCTTCGCCGCGAGCAGTGCCTCGGCCGGCGCCTGCCCGCCGCCCAGCCCGCGCCAGAACGCCTCGTGCATCGGCCCGCCGAAGTACCGATACGGCTTCTCGCGCGGCGAGTAGTGCGCGCCGGTGCAGCCGACGAACGCCGTCGCCCCAGCCTCCAGGAACCGCAGCGCGATCGACGCGTTCACGGCCTTGGGCGCCGGCAGCAGCGTCCGGTGCGCCGGCTGGTCCACCGTCAGCGCGCCCCAGCAGCAGCCGGTGAAGACGACCCGCGGCCCGTCGTCCGGGATGCTGTTGACGTTGACCGCCTCGATGCTGCCCGCGGGACCCTCGCCCCAGAAGCGGCTGCCATCGACAAAGTCGCCGTGGAGCATCAGATAGACGAGGTCGGCGTCCAGCGCCGCGAGGCCGTCGAACGTTGTCGGGGCCGACACCATCAGCGCGTCCTCCCCGGGGAGCGCGGCGAAGATGTCCTCCGCGAACGGCCGCTCGCTGTTGCGCACCCCGCGGCGCCCGTCACCACGCCGGGAAGCCGACAGTGCGGCGTACAGCAGCCGCGCCGAGTGCGCGTCGGGAATCCGGCTCACGGGAACCGGCGGTGTCTCGCGATCGCCGTCGTCGCCGTACTCGTCGTCGGTCCAGACGATGAAATCGTCCGGGTCGTCGGTGACGCCCAGCGACGCGCGCATCGCTTCCGGGAGGCAGTCGCGGCGCTGCGCGGGAACGACGTCATAGCCGCCCACGATGACGACGCCGCGGACGCCCGGATGGAGGGCTTCGCGTACGCCGATCGGTGCCTCGAGCACGGTTTGCCCGGCGGCCCGGATCGCGTCCAGTGCGCGACGCGCCTCGGACTCGCCGACGTTTGCGGCCAGCCGCTCCGGGTCGGTGACGAACAGCAGGTCCGGCAGCGGACGTCCGCCGGCCAAGACCAGATCGGGCGGCGGCCGGGCCGGCTCGCCCGGCTCCACATCGATCGTGACCACGACTCGCCGCACCCCGGCCGGAACCCGCGTCACGACCTCGACGGGCTGATGGTCGGCGACGACGCGTACCGTGCGCTGCTCCTCCACCGCGGGGGCGTCAAGCGTGTTCGGTCGCGGATCGCTGATCTGGCCGCGCGCGATCGAGATCGGATTGCGCGCGCCGAATGTGATCGTGCACAGCCCGTTGCGGTCGGTCCGCATCCACTTCAGCCGGTCCTGCGCGCCCTGCAGCACCTGCAGCACCTCGCGGTGCGGATGGTCCTTGCTCTCCGCGCCGGCGCAGATGCCGAGCAGCGGCGTCGCACCGAGATCGTCGAGGTTGAAGGCGTTCGGGCTGCCGTGATGGGAGAGCTTGGCGAGCGCGAACGGCGCCTCGCGTCGGATCGCCGCGCGCAGCTTGTCGAGCTCGGTGCGCAACCGCGGGTCGCCCACCTGCGGATCGGCGAACTGCATATCGCCCGCGAACAGCAGCTTCACGTCACCGACCTTGAACCGGGTGACGACGCTCTGGAGGTTGATGGGCGGACCGGGGCGGTCGCCGGCGTCGAGACTGTCGAGCGGCGATTCGAGCAGCGCCCGATACAGATCGACGTCGCTCTGCGCGGCGTCGAGGTGCTGCACGGCGTCGAGCGCGTCACGCGTGCGGTCGGCGATCACCTTGGCGCACACGAGCAACTGCGTCTCCGACGGACCGAGGATCTTCAGCCCGATGCTCCGGAACGCGCGCACCAGCGCCGCGTGCGAGTCGCGCCCGTAGCGCACCACCTTCGTCCCGTCCGCCGCCAGCTTGGCGAGCATGTCGGCGTAGGTCTGCTCGAGCGTGACGGCGTCCAGCAGGACCTGCTCGAAGTCCTCGCTCGGGACCTCTTCACGGAGGGCGGCGACGACGCGCGAGACCTTGGCGTCGACCGGCGGCGGGTCGTCGTCCGAGCGGCCCCACCCGAGGCCCGGGTCGGCCACCAGCGCCCACTTCGCGGTCAGGATCCCGTTCTTGACGAGGTGCGGCAGGCACCCGATGTGGTCCTGGTGGGCGTGGGTGACGATCAGCAGGTCGACATGCGCCGGCCCGCCGAGAAGGTCGCGGAGCTGCTGCGCGAGGAGCTCCTGATCGCCCTTGTGCGCGCCGTCGATCAGCACGCGCTTGGTGCCGAGCTCGCACAGCACCGCATCGCCGTACTCGCGCCGGCCGACGTCGAGCAGGTGCACACGGGTCACGAGCGCGACCGTACCTGAAGTAGGGTTGCGCGTCGATGTCGCACGACGTACGGGTCTCCGCGCTTGACGCGCTCCTCGAGGACTCCGGCCTCGACGCCGTCCTCGCCACCAAGGACGCCTCGATCGCCTACTTCACGGGCTTCTGGGGCATACAGCTCGAGCGGTTCTTCGGCGTCGCGATCCGTCGCGGCGGTGATGGCGCCCTGATTGCCCCGACGCTCGATCGCGACGGCGTCAGCGCCGCTCCCACCGGGTTGGAGAAGACGCTGTACGACGCGGCGCAATCGAGCGGGCTCTCCGAGCTCTTCGCGACCCTCGACGGGGCCAAGCGGATCGGCGTCGAGGAGGACCACCTCAATTTCGCCCGCTCCCGCGCGCTCGCCGACGCCGGCTTCGAACTCGTCCCCGCCACGGACGTCGTGATGCACCTCCGCGCGGCCAAGGACGCGGAAGAGGTCGAGGCCGTCCGCCGCGCCTGCGCGCACATCGAGGCCGCCTACGAGGAGATGTGGGCGGAGCTGCGCCCAGGCGCGATTGAGGCCGAGGTCAACGCCCGCGTGGCCTTCAACCTCTCCCGCCGCGGGGCGACGGCCACCGGACCGCACATCCTGTTCGGCGCGCACGCGGCCGAGGGCCACGGGAAGCCCGACGAGCGCGCGCTCCAGCCGGGCGATGTCGTCGTCGCCGACATCTGCGCGCAGTTCGACGGCTACTGGGGCGACCTCACCCGCTGCGCGCACGCCGGGCCGCCGAGCGACTGGGCGAACCGCGCCTGGGAGGTCGTGCATGAGGCCTACACGGCGGCCGTCGCCGTCACGCGGGTCGGTTCCACGTGCCGCGACGTCGACGCCGCCCAGCGGGCGATCATCGAGGCGCATCCGGAGATCGGCGCCTGCCTGCACGGCGCCGGGCACGCGATCGGCACGGAGATCCACGAGCCGCCGTTTCTGATCGCGAGCTCGGACGCCCCGCTGCGCGAAGGCATGATCTTCACGGTCGAGCCCGGGATCTACGACTCCGAGCGCGGCGGGATCCGGCTCGAGGACGACGTGCTCGTCGGCCCCGACGGCCCGGTGCTGCTGTCACCACGCGCCGCTCGAGCTACGGGTTCTCTAGCGCGGCGCGCTTGCGCGCGTACATCCGCCGCATCTTCTCGCGGCTGCCGCACGTCGCCATCGAGCACCAGCGCCGGCGGCCGCTGGTGTCGAGGAACACCCAGCCGCAGTCGCGGCCGGGGCAGCGGTGCAGGCGCGCCATCCGCGCCGGATCGCCGAGCAGGGCGACCGCGTCGGCGGCGACCGCGAAACGCACGCGACGCGGCTCGTCGGCCGCCCATTCGAGGCCGAAGCCCCCGTCCTGGCGGGTGAGCGTGCCGGCCGCGACTGCCTGAGCGTAAGCGAATCGCAGCCGCGCGAGCGAGAACTCGTCCGGCTCCTGCTCGCGCGCGAGCGCGGAGAAGATCAGGTGCAGCGCGGTGCGGAGGCCGCGCGCGAGCTCGAGCTCCTCCGCTCCGCCGGGGCGGCCGGCGACGCCGAGGCGCACACCCCAGCGGTCCAGCGAATCCGGCTCCAGCAGGGCATCGGTGGCCTCGACCTCGGCGTCGGCCTCGGTCCAGTCGACGGTGTTCGCGAAGTCCAGCGCCAGCGCGCCGCCGCGCAGCTTGATCGTTTCGGGGGTTACCCGTATTACCATTAGGGCACCATCATAGAGTAAGGTACCGCCAGATGCACGAATCTGCGACCCGGACTCCGCAAAGGCCTACCCCTCGTTCTACCGACGTTTGTCATCGGCGTCTCGTTCGGTGTACTCGCGCAACCCGTGATGGGTTCGGTCGCGCCGATCCTTATGTCGCTGATCGTGTTCTCCGGGGCCGCCCAGTTCGCGGCGCTCACGGTCTTGACCGCAGGCGGTGGCGTTGTCGCCGCGGTCGCCGCCGGAATGCTGATGAACGGCCGCTGGCTGCCGATGGGGCTCGCCGTCGGGCCGTTCCTGAAGGGCGGGCGGCTGCGCCGTTCACTGGAGTCGCAGGGCCTCGTCGATGCGTCGTTCGCGCTCGCGAGCCGCGGCGACGGAACCTACGACCGCGGGATCCTGCTCGGCGCGACGCTTGCCTCAGGGCGCCGCGTGGGTCCTCGGCACCGCGGCCGGCGTCTTCGGTGGCGCGATCCTCGCCGACCCGCAGGCGTTGGGCCTCGACGCGATGTTCCCGGCCTTCTTCGCCGTCCTGCTGGCGGGCGAGGCGCGCTCGCGCGAGACGATCGCGGCCGCCGCGCTTGGCGGGCTGATCGCGCTCGCGCTGATGCCGTTCACGCCGCCCGGCGTTCCCGTCGTGGCGGCGGTCGCGGCGGCGCTGCTCGGGCTGCGCCAGTCGCGGCCGCGGACCCGAGTCGCGGGGGCGGCGGCATGACCACGGTCTGGCTCACGGTTGCCCTGCTGACCGTCGGAACGTTCGCTGTCCAAGGCCGCCGGCACGATCGTGCTCGGCTCGCACCAGCCGGGCGAGCGGACGATGGCGATGACTGCGCTGGTCGCCCCGGCGCTGCTTGCTGCGCTCGTCGTCTACGAGACGTTCGGGGCCCACGGCGGCGGGCTGACGCTCGACGCCCGTGCCGCCGGACTCGGCGCTGCGGTCCTCGCCCTGATCGCCCGCGCGCCGATGATCGTCGTGATCCTCATCGCGGCCTCAGTGACAGCCGCGGTGCGCGCGTTTAGCTGACGTTTGCGGCGGGGAGGAATCCGCCGCTAGGACCGTCAGGTAGGGAGGAGCACGTCGTGGGGACGCAGTCACGCGCAAGGTCCATCGCGATCTGGGGAACGGTGGCCGTTGTCGGCGCCGTCGCCTGGGGCGTGATCGCGCTGGTTCGCGACGAGAACATCTCGGCCGCGTGGCTGATCTTCGCCGCCGTCTGCTCGTACGCGATCGCGTACCGCTTCTACGCGCGCTGGATCCAGTACCGCGTACTCGGCGCGGACGCGCAAGCGCGCCACGCCGGCGGAGCGCCTGGAGAACGACCAGGACTTCCAACCGACCGACCGGCGCGTCCTGTTCGGCCACCACTTCGCCGCGATCGCCGGCGCCGGGCCGCTCGTCGGCCCCGTGCTGGCCGCCCAGATGGGCTACCTGCCGGGCACGATCTGGATCATCGTCGGCGTCATCTTCGCCGGCGCCGTGCAGGACATGGTCGTCCTGTTCTTCTCGATGCGCCGCGACGGCAAGAGCCTCGGGCAGATGGCGCGCGACGAGATCGGGCCGGTCGGCGGCATCGCGGCACTGGTCGCCGTGCTGTCGATCATGATCATCCTGCTCGCGGTCCTCGCGATCGTCGTCGTCAACGCGCTCGCGGACTCGCCCTGGGGCACGTTCAGCCTCGCGATGACGATCCCGATCGCGATCTTCATGGGCTTCTACATGCGCGTGATCCGGCCCGGTCGCGTGCTGGAGACGACCGCGATCGGCGTCTCGCTGCTGCTGCTCGCGATCGTCGCCGGCGGCTGGGTGCAGGACTCCAGCTGGGCCGATTTCTTCACGCTATCGCCCGAGGCGCTGGTGTTCTGCCTGATCGCGTACGGCTTCGTGGCCAGCGTCCTGCCGGTGTGGATGCTGCTCGCGCCGCGCGACTACCTCTCGACGTTCATGAAGATCGGGACGATCCTCCTGCTCGCCATCGGCATCCTCGTGACGCTGCCGGTGATGGAGAACCAGGCGGTCACGAAGTTCGCCACCAGCGGCGAGGGCCCGGTGTTCGCGGGCGCGCTCTTCCCGTTCGTGTTCATCACGATCGCGTGCGGCGCCCTGTCCGGCTTCCACTCCCTGATCGCCTCCGGCACGACACCGAAGATGATCGAGAAGGAGACCCAGGTCCGCTTCATCGGCTACGGCGCGATGCTGATGGAGTCCTTCGTGGCCGTAATGGCAATGATCGCCGCCTCGATCATCGATCCGGGTCTGTATTTCGCGATGAACTCGCCGGCGGGCGCGACCGGGGGAACGGTGCAGTCGGCCTCGGAGTTCGTCAACGGCCTCGGCTTCGCGATCAGCCCGGAGGCACTCGACAGCGCGGCCAGCGGGGTCGAGGAGGAGACGCTGGTCTCGCGGACGGGCGGCGCGCCGACGCTGGCCATCGGCATGTCCACGATCTTCGCCGGGGCCACCGCCGAGAGCCTACGGGCCTTCTGGTACCACTTCGCGATCATGTTCGAGGCCCTGTTCATCCTCACGACGGTGGACGCGGGCACTCGGGTCGGGCGCTTCATGCTCCAGGACACGCTCGGCAACGTGATCAAGCCGTTCCGCGACGTGTCGTGGAAGCCGGGCGTGTGGCTCTGCAGCGCCATCATCGTCGGTGCCTGGGGGTACTTCCTCTACGCCGGTGTGACCGATCCACTGGGCGGGATCAATCAGCTGTTCCCGCTGTTCGGCATCGCCAACCAGTTGCTGGCGGCGGTCGCACTCACGCTGTGCACGGTGCTGCTGATCAAGGCGGGAAAGCTCAAGTGGGCATGGGTGACGGGCATCCCTCTGGCGTGGGACGCGACGGTGACGCTCACGGCCAGCTACCAGAAGGTCTTCTCGAGCGAACCGACGCTCGGATTCTTCGCTCAGCGGGACCGCTTCAAGGAGGCACTGGACAACGGCGAGGTCCTCGCGCCGGCCCAGAGCCTGGACGACATGCAGAAGGTCGTGACAAACTCGACGGTGGACGGCATCCTCGCCGCGTTCTTCGCCATCCTGATCGTCATCGTGATCGTCGACGCCACCCGCATCTGCATCAAGGCGATTCGCGCCCGCGAGCCGCTGCCGAGCACCGAGGTGCCCGCCGAGGAGTCAAAGCTCACGGCGCCCGCCGGCTTGTTCGACCGGGGTGAGGAACTCGAGCCGGCGGGTCGCGCATGAAAGCACTCCGGGTGTTCGGCGGTGTGCGCTGGTACCTCCGCGAGGTGTCGGGGGAGAGCGCGTACGACCGCTACGTCGAGCATCGCCGGCGTGAGCATCCCGGCGAGCCGGTGATGTCGCGGCGCGACTTCGAGCGCCGCCGCCAGGACGCGCGCGAGGCCCGGCCGCAGGCCCGCTGTTGCTGAAGGTCGCGTCGCCGTTCATCGCCGTCGAGCGCGAGCGCTGGCGCGAGCTTGGCGGCGGTGGGACCTCGCTGGGCTACGACGAGCTCGCCGGGCTGAGCGGCCTCGGCGAGCCCGTCGCCGTCGACGAGGTCACCGATGTCTACCTGCCGCTGGCAAAGCTGCTGGAGGTGCGCGTCCTCGCCGCGCGGGAACTCTCCGCCGCCCAGGGCGCGTTCCTCGGCGAGTCCCCGCACGCCGTGCCGTTCCTGATCGCGCTCGGCGGCAGCGTCGCCGTCGGCAAGTCGACCGCGGCGAGGCTGGTCGTGCGGCTGCTGCAGTCGCTGCGGCCGGAGTGGAAGGTCGAACTCGTCACCACCGACGGCTTCCTGCTGCCGAACGCCGCGCTGGTCGAGCGCGGCATCCTGGCCCGCAAGGGCTTCCCGGAGAGCTACGACCGGCGCACGCTGCTGCGGTTCGTGGCCGACTTGAAGAGCGGCGTGGAGGAGGTCCGCGCGCCGGTGTACTCGCACCTGCGCTACGACGTCATCGATGGCGAGTCGCAGCTCGTACGCGCTCCCGACGTCGTCATGCTCGAGGGCGTCAACGTGCTCCAGCGCGGGTCGGGCCGCGTCTACGTGAGCGACTTCGTGGACTTCGCGCTGTATCTGGACGCCGAGGAGGCGCGACGTCCGCCGCTGGTACCTCGAGCGCTTCCTCGCGCTGCGCAACGGCGCGTTCCAGCGCCCCGAGTCCTACTTCCACCGCTACGCGCAACTCTCCGACGAGGAGGCGGTCGCCGTCGCCGAGGGGATCTGGAACCGCACGAACCGCCCGAACCTGCGCGACAACATCCAGCCCACGCGCCCGCGCGCGGATCTGATCCTCGAGAAGGGCCACGATCACTTCGTGTCGCGGATCCTGCTCCGGCGCACGTAGAGTCTTGGAGTGGATTTCGACTGGCTGGTGATCGGCTCCGGCTTCGGCGGGAGCGTCTCGGCGCTGCGGCTCGCCGAGAAGGGCCACCGCGTCGGCGTGCTCGAGTGCGGCCGGCGCTTCGCCGACGACGAGCTGCCGAAGTCCACGTGGGACGTCCGCCGCTACTGGTGGCTCCCGCGGTTGGGGATGAAGGGGATCTTCCGGCTGACGATCTTCAAGGACGTCGCGATCGCGTCCGGCTCGGGCGTCGGCGGCGGCTCGCTCGGCTACGCGAACACGCTCTACCGGGCGCCCGTCCGCTTCTACGAGGACCGCCAGTGGGCGGAGCTCAACGACTGGCAGACCGCGCTCGCCCCGCACTATGAGACGGCCGAGCGGATGCTCGGCGTCGCCACCTACGACGAGGACGACCCCGCCGACGACCTCCTGCGCGAGTACGCCGAGGAGATCGGCGTGGCCGGGACCTACGCGAAGACGCGGGTCGGCGTGTTCCTCGGCGAGGCCGGCGTCACCGTCAAAGACCCGTTCTTCGGCGGCGACGGGCCCCGACCGCACCGGCTGCCTGCGGTGCGGGCGCTGCATGGTCGGCTGCCCGCACGGCGCCAAGAACACGCTGGTCAAGAACTACCTGTGGTTCGCGGAGCGCGCGGGCGCGCGGGTCATGCCCGAGCGCACCGTGGTCGACATCCAGCCGTTCGGTGACGGCTACCGGGTCACTTCCGAGCGCTCCGGGGCCTGGCTTCGCCGCGACAGACGCACCCACACCGCCAAAGGCGTCGTGGTGGCCGCCGGTGCGCTGGGCACGAACCGCTTGCTGCAGGCCTGCCGGCTGAACGGCTCGCTGCCGAAGCTCTCACCGCGCCTCGGGGAGCTCGTCCGGACCAACTCGGAGGCGATCCTCGCCGTCACGCTGCCCGAGGGCGCGCCCGACGTGACCCGCCGGGTCGCGATCACCGGCTCGATCTACCCCGATCCCCACACCCACATCGAGACCGTCGTCTACGGCGACGCGGGTGACGGGATATCCGGCCTGTTCACGCTGCTGACCGGCGCGGGACGCCCGATCACGCGCCCGCTCAAGCTCGCCGGCGCCGCCGCCCGGCATCCGGTGCAGCTGACCCGGACGCTGAATCCCCGCGGCTGGTCGAAACGCACGGTCATCATCCTCGTGATGCAGTCGCTGGACAACGCGATCGCCCTGCGCGCCAGGCCCGGCCGGCGCGGCCGCGTCCGGCTGAGCACCGAGCAGGACCCCGAGCGACCGAACCCGACGTTCATCCCCGCCGCCAACGCCTTCGCCGAGTGGCTCGCGGAGCGGACCGGCGGCCTCGCCCAGAGCTCGATCATGGAGGCCGTCGGCAACATCCCGAGCACCGCGCACATCCTCGGCGGCGCCGTCATCGGTGCGGACCCGTCGACCGGCGTCGTCGACGCCCGCCAGCGCGTGTTCGGCTACGAGAACCTGCTGGTGTGCGACGGCGCCGCGATCCCGGCCAACGTCGGCGTCAATCCGAGCCTCACGATCACGGCGCTGGCCGAGCACGCGATGAGCCACGTCGCGAGTGCGTAGCCTGGGAGGGGTGTCCGCCGCTCCCGCCGAGGTCCAGCTCCCGTCGACCGACGACGACGTCGACGCGGACCGGCCCTGGATCGTGATCGTCTGGAACGACCCGATCAACCTGATGAGCTACGTCGTGCTCGTCTTCCAGAAGCTGTTTGGCTACAACCGCGCAAAAGCCACGGAATTGATGTTGGATGTGCATCAGAAGGGGCGTGCCGTGGTCTCCAGCGGGACGAGGGAAAAGGCCGAGCTCGACGTGTTCCGCCTGCACGAGCACGGCCTGTGGGCGACGATGCGGCAGGACTGAGCGTGCTCGGCCGCCCGCGCCGCCGCGTGCTCGCCCGCCAGGGGCGCTACGTGCTGCGGCTAGACGATGCGCGAGCGCGAACTGATCCGGGAGCTGCTCGGCGAATTGCGCGAGCTGTTGACGCTGAACCCGACCGATCCGCGCGTCCGCCGCCTGTACCCGGCGGCGTACGCGGAGGACCCGGAGCTCGAGGACGAGTACCAGAAGCTGACGCAGGAGGAGCTGCGCAGCGGCCGGCTGACGAGCGTCGACGCCGTCGAGGCGTCCGTCGATGCCGAGCTCCTGGACGCCGACCAGCTGACGGCCTGGATGCAGGCCGTCAACGCGCTCCGGCTGATCCTCGGCACGATGCTCGACATCACCGACGACGACCAGGAGCTCGACTTCGATCCGTCACATCCGGAGGCGCGCACGATGGCGCTCTACGGCTACCTGGGCGGGCTGCTGGACGAGATCGTCGACGTCCAGCTAGACGGGTAGCGGCGACTGCGGCGGCGGGACCTTGTCGTCGGACGGCATGATCACCAGCATCGCCAGATAGGCGAGGATGCCGGCGCCGCCGGTGAACAGCGTGGTGGCGACGAACCCGACGCGGGTCAGCACCGGATCGACGTTGAAGTACTGGGCGAAACCGCCGGCCACGCCGCCGAACCAACGGTCGGAGGTGGAGCGGGTCAGGGTCTTGGGGGAGGAGTCGGGGTTCATGTCCACAGAATGCCGGGACCGGCGCCCCGCGGCTATTGGGAATGACCCTGAGCCGCCCCTAGCTTCCCCCGGGGGACGATCTCCGTCACGGCAAGGTCGGCAGGGCCCGAGCAGGTCGGCAAAGTCGTCGCGCACCATCCGCGCCATCGACGTGATCCCCGCCGCCTCGTTGGCGGCCAGCGCCGCCTCGGCGTGGGCCCGTGCCGCTTCGGAGTCGAGCCGCGCGGCCGCCAGCATGGCGAGGAAGCGCTCGGCCGAACCCCAGCACGTCGCCATCCCCACCATCACGATGCGGCCGCGGTGGGGGAGGATGACGTCGTACAGCGTCGCCGCCCGCTTGGTGTCCCCGAGCCCCGCGCAGACCTCGGCCAGGACGCAGATGGTGCTGAACCAGATCACGTCCCGCGGGAGCGCGGAAAAGCCGTCGGCCGCCAGTTGCTCGAACTCGGCGGCAGCGGCCTCGCGGTTGCCCGCCTGCACGTGTGCGAGCGCCAGCGCCGGGCGGTTGACCTGGAGTTGGGGGTTCTCGGCGATCGAGCTCTCGATCATCCCCGCAAAGGCGCCGAGCATCCGCTGGCGGTAGCCGAGCCCGAGGCGTGCGCCCATCGCCTGCACATGGACATCGGGGTACTGGGCGCGGATGCCCATCGCCTCGGCCTCCTCGATCAGACGCGCGGCGTCCTCGAGCCGGTCGTCGGTGTGCGCCCACAGGCTGTCCCAGCGCAGCGAGAAGTAGCGGTACGTCGGCTGGCGCAGCTCGGCGGCCAGCCGGGCGAGCACCATCGAGTGTTCGCGGGCCGCGTTCGCGGCGCCCGACTCGAGCAGGTCGAAGGAGCGCCAGTGCAATGCGATGCACTCCAGCTCGCGCTCGCCGATCCGGCGCGCGAGCGCCAGCAGCTCCTCGCTGAGGCGCAGCCGCTCATCGAGGTGGGCGTGCAGGAGCGCGGCGTGGCGGCTCTCCAGCGCCTCGACGAGCGCGGCCGGGTCGCCGATCCGCCGCGCCATCTCCACCGCTTGAGCGCTGAGGTGGTGGACGCGATCCGACTCGCCCGCGAAGTGCAGCAGGTTCGCGGTCCGTGCCAGCAGCCGCGCATGAAGCGGCGCTCTCTTGTTCGACCGAGCGCGACCGCTGCGGCGTTCAACAGTTCGATCCCCTCGCGGTCGATCGTCCCCGCCTGATGGACCTTGGTGGCGCGCCCGAGCGCGGCCTCGGCGAGCTGTTCCGGCAGGCCTTCCTTGGCCGCGATCTCGGCCGCGAGCGCGAACGTGTCGCGCGCGGCCGGGTCGCCGGCGCGCTCCTCGGCGGCGCCGAGCGCGAGCAGCAGCGCGCAGCGCCGGCATTCGTCGGTGAGGCAGAGATCGGTCATCGCGCCGAGCGCGCTGCGATAGGCCGCGACCGCGTCCTCGTAGGCGAGCGACTCCGTCGCCTGCTCGGCGGCCTGCACCAGGTACCCGATCGCCTTGCCCTCGCGGTCGAGGTGCCGGCAGGCGAGGAAGTGATGCGCGAGCGCGGCCGGGGAGGGGGCCAGCCGCGGCCCGGCCTCCTCGAGCGCCAACGCGATCCGGTTGTGCAGCCGGACGCGTCGGCTCGCGCTCTGGCGCTCGTAGAGCACCTCGCGGACGAGCGCCTGCGTGAACACGAAGCAGTCGGCGTCGTCGGGGATCTCGCACACGAGCCCGGCCGCCGCCGCCTCCTCCAGGGCGGCGATCAGCCGCTCGACCGGCTCGTCGATCAGTTCCTCGAGCAGTTCGAGGCGGAACTCGCGGCCGACCACCGACGCCACGGTGAGCACCTGCCCGGCGGTGTCGGACAGGCCCGACAGGCGGTCACTGATCAGCGCCTTCACCCCGGCCGGCACCGCGATCCGGCTCAGGTCGGAGGCGCCCCCGAGGCTGCGCAGCGTCTCCTCGATGTAGAACGGATTGCCCTCGGTCCACTCCTGCAGCCGGCGCACGAACGCTTCGCTCGTGCCCGGCACGTCGTGCGCGGCGACGAGCGCCTCGATCTCGGCCGCGTCGAGGCCGCCCAGCTCGATCCGCTCGAACGCGCGCGGGAGCGAGGGTCCGTCCTCGCGCTGGGTGCCCACGATCAGCATCCGCGCGGGCTCGGCGTCGCGCAGGAGGTGCCCGAGCAGCAGCGTCGTCGACGTGTCGGCCCACTGGAGGTCGTCGAGGATCAGCACCGTCGGGGTGTCGCGCGCGGCGGCCGCGAGCAGGCGGGTGACCGCCTCGAAGAGCCGGTAGCGGCGCGTGTCGGGGTCCTCGGCGATCGGATCGCGCAGCTCGGGCAGATGCCGGCGCAGCGCCGGGACCAGGCGCGCGAGCTCGCTCAGCTCGGGGGCGAGCTCGGCGGGCAGCTCGAGCGTGTCGCGGTGCGCGAGGTAGTGCTGGACGGCGGTCACGAACGGTTGGTACGGGACCAGCGACTCGGGGTCCGAGCGGCCGTAGAGCACGGTCGCGCCGCGCGCGTGCGCCTGCCGTGCCAGCTCCGCCGCCAGCCGCGTCTTGCCGATCCCCGGCTGCCCGCTCACGAGCATGACCTGACGCCCGCTCGTCTCCGCGAGGTGGTAGCCCTCCAGCAGCCGAGCGAGCGCCGCCTCGCGGCCGACGAAGACGCCGCTCTCGGCCGTGATCGCCGGCGGGAGCGGCATTCGATCGGTCGGTCGCGGCTCCGGCGTCTCCCAGCGCCAGCCCGGCGCGCTCTCGCCGGCGGCCAGCCGTTCCAGGCCGCGGGCCAGCGACGGGCGGTCGACGGCGGCGAGCGCCGCGCGGGCGAGGTCGCCGGCCGACTGGTAGCGCTCGCCCGGGTCCTTGGCCAGCGCCCGCCGGATCACCGCGTCGAGGCCCGGGGAAGCCTCGGGAACCAGAGCGGTGACGGACGGCGGCGGCGCCTCGAAGTGGGCGAACAGCTTCGCCGGGAGCGTGTCGCGCGGGTACGGCACGCGGCCGGTGAGCGTCTGGAACAGCACGCAGCCGAGCGCGTAGACGTCGGTGCGCGCGTCCACTTCGCGCTCGTCGAGCTGCTCCGGAGCGGTGTAGTCGAACGTGCCGACCAGCATCCCGGTCTGCGTGACCTTGGTCTCGGCCTGCATCGTCTTCGTGAGTCCGAAGTCCGTCAGCAGCGCGTGTTCGACCGCGCCCTCGCCCTCGACCAGGACGTTGGCCGGCTTCACGTCGCGGTGCACGAAGCCGCGCTCGTGGGCCGCGTCGAGCGCGGCCGCGACCTGCCCGATCAGCACGAGGGCGCGGACGGGCTCGAGCCGCGTCTCGGCCGCGACGATCCGCGCCAGGTCGTTGCCGTCGACGAACCGCATCGTCACGTAGAGCTGACCGTCCTCCTCGCCGGCGTGGTGGATCGCGATCACGTTCGGGTGCTGGATCGAGGCGGCGGCCTCGAGCTCAAGCCGGAAGCGCGCCCGGAACTCTTCGTTCTGGGCCACCTCGGACGCGATCACCTTCAGCGCCACCTCGCGCTTGAGCGGGACGTGCAGCGCGCGATACACGACGCCCATGCCGCCCCGGCCTGCCACTCCGCGAATCACGTGGTCGGCGAACGTGGCGCCGATCGCGAACTCAGCCATCGGTGGCTGGTCTATCAGAAGACGTTCTCGCTCAGCCACCCATTCGCGAAGAACGCCAGGAACAGCGGGACCATCGCCCACATCAGCGGGTGGATCTCGCGAATCCGGCCGATCCCGATCATCACCGCGACGTAGCCGAGCACGCCGAACCCGATGCCGGCGCTGATCGAGAACGTGAGCGGGACGCCGGCGATGACCAGGAAGGCAGGAATGCCGGCCTCCGGCCGCGTCCAGTCGATGTCGGCGACCATCCGGATCATCAAGTAGCCGATCATGATCAGAGCAGGCGCGACCGCCGGGTGGTACTGCGCCTCCCCGACGATCACGGTCTGCCCGACGACCGCGATCAGTGGCACCAAGAAGATCGTCAGCAGGAAGCAGATCGCGGTCACGACCGAGGCCAGCCCGGTCCGTGCACCCTCGGCCACGCCTGCGCCCGACTCGACGTACGTCGTGACGCTCGAGACGCCCATCGCTCCACCGCCGGCGGCCGCGGCGGAGTCCACCAGCAGCAGGCGCTTCAGGCGCGGCGGATTCCCGCTCTTGTCCAGCAGGCCGCCGGCGTTCGAGACCGCGACCGCGGTCCCGATCGTGTCGAAGAAGTCGGTCACGAACAGCACGAAGATCACCGGCACGAGCGTCCACGTCAGCGCATCGGCCAGGTTGCTCGGCGCCAGCGCATCTCCGATCGTCGAGAAGTCGTCCGAGCTCGGGATCGCGGCGACCTTGTCCGGCGGCTCGAGCACCCCGAAGATGAGGCCGAGAACCGTCGCCGCGACGATCCCGATCAGGATCGCGCCTTTGACGTTACGGGCGGTCAGCACGATCATCACCAGCAGGCCGGCGAGCGCGACCAACGGCGGCCCGGTCGTGAGATCGCCGAGCCCGATTCCCGTCGCCGGGTTATTGACCGTGATGCCCGCGTCCCGGAACCCGACGAGCGCGATGAACAGGCCGATGCCGACGCCGATCGAGAGCTTCACCTCGTGCGGGATCGCGCGCATGATCGCCTCACGCAGGCCGGCCAGGACGAGCAGCACAGCGATCAAGCCCTCGATCACCACGCACGCCATCGCCACCGGCCAGGGGATGCCTTCGCCGAGGATGATGCTGAACGCGACGTAGGCATTGAGGCCGAGGCCGGACGCCAACGCGAACGGCAGGTTCGTCGTCAGGCCCATGATGACCGTGAAGATCGCGGCCGCCAGCGCGGTGGCGACGGCCACGGCGTCGAACGGCATCCCGGCCGCCGCCAGGATCGCCGGGTTGACGAAGACGATGTACGCCATCGTCAGGAACGTCACAAAGCCGCCGAGCACCTCGCGGCGCACGGTTGATTCACGCTTGCGGATCTCGAAGAAACGCTCCAGCCCCGACTCGCCAGACCCCGTGGTCGCCATGCGCGCGGACGCTACACCCGCTTCCGGCGGGAAGAAACGGACCGCGTGCCGAAACCTAAAGGGGCCAGGCCCCTTTAGGTTTGCGCGTGTGGGGCGGCGTTCCGCGCACGCAGCTCGCGCGCGTGGAGCGTGTGATTACGAAGTGACCTCGCGTGCGAACGTCTCGAAGACGTCCACGTAGCGCTGCAGGTCCTCGTCGTTGTGCATGACCGACAGGGTCCACTCCTCGTCCTGGCCCGGTGTCATGAAGATCCCGTTGTTCATGTGGTAGAGCCAGGCCAGGTCGGTGAGGTCGTGGTGGATCTTGGTCAGGTAGTCGCGGTATTCGCGCACCGGCTCGCTCGCCATCACGACACAGCCCTTGGAGCCCATGCCGACGGTGTGGGCCGGGAGCCCGTACTGGGCGATCACGCGCTCGCACCCCGCCATCAGCTTCTCGTTGGAGGCGTGGAGCTTCGTGTAGGCCTCGGGCGTCAGCACGTCGAGCAGCGTCGCCTGCGCGGCGGCCATCGTCAGCGGGTTGCCGTTGAACGTGCCCTGCTGCTTGACCTTGCCCGCCGCGACCAGCTCGGCCAGCGGATCCGTCATACCGATCGCGCCGCCCGGCAGGCCGCCGCAGATCGCCTTCGCCAGACAGACGACGTCGGGCGTGACGCCGAACAGTTCGGTCGCGCCGCCCGCGGCCGCCGCCGCGCCCGTCTTGACCTCGTCGAAGATCATCACCGAGCCGTTCGCGGACGTGAGTTCGCGCACGCGCTCGAGGTAGCCGTCGACCGGGCGGATGATGTTCACGTTCATCATCGCCGGCTCCATGATCACGCCGGCTACGCGGTCGTCCAGAACGGCCGCGAGCGCATCCGCGTCGTTGAACGGCACGACCCGCGTGAGCTCCGCGGTTCCGGGCTGGAAGCCGAGCCCGTAGGGCACCGGGTTGGGCGCGGAACGGTCGCCCATCTC
This sequence comes from uncultured Solirubrobacteraceae bacterium, assembly GCA_963768375.1. Lineage (GTDB taxonomy): Bacteria > Actinomycetota > Thermoleophilia > Solirubrobacterales > Solirubrobacteraceae > Solirubrobacter. Next base: position 407,407 of record CAVYHO010000008.1, on the reverse strand, counting down.
CTCCGGTGCCGGCTTGACCGAGATCATCACCGCGTCGTGGTGCCCGTGGTAGGTGCCCTCGATCTTGACGATCACGTCACGGCCGGTGAGCCCGCGCGCGAGGTGGATCGCGTCCATCGTCGACTCGGTGCCGGAGTTCGTGAAGCGCCAGTGCGGGAGCCCCCAGCGCCGGCGTAGCTCCTCGGCGACGATGATCGAGCCCTCGGTCGGGGCGGCGAAGTGCGTGCCCTCGTCCATCCGCGCCTTCACGGCGGCGGCGACGATCGGGTTCGCATGACCGACGCACATGACCCCGAAGCCGTTGTGGAAGTCGATGTACTGGTTGCCGTCGACGTCCCATACTCGCGAGCCCGAGCCGCGGGTCAGGTAGGTCGGCCATGGATCGCTGCTCTGGAACTGCGACGGGACGCCACCGGGCATGACGGCGCTGGCGCGCTTGAAGTAGTCGCCGGACTTCGCTGTCCGCTCGCGCAGGAGCGCGCGCTCGCGTTCCATCAGCGCAGCAACGCGGTCGCGGTCGATGTGCTGAGGGGCAGGCATGGTCGCGGACATGGGAGCGACGGTATCGTGCAGACCGCCCCCACCTGGTACGGATATCCCACCTATGCGGGTAGTGATCGTGGGCGCGGGATTCGGCGGGATCGGGGCGGCGATCGAGCTGCAGCGGCACGGCTTCGACGACATCGTGATCCTCGACCGTGCGCCGGAGCTGGGCGGCACCTGGTACTTCAACGACTATCCCGGGGCGGCCTGCGACGTCCCGAGCCACCTGTACTCGTTCTCGTTCGCGCAGCGCCGCAACTGGACGCGGTTGTGCTCGCCGCGCGACGAGATCTTCGGCTACCTCCGGGAAGTCGCTCGCGACCACGGCATCGACCGGCTCGTCGTTCCCGACACGGAGGTCACGCGCGCGGCCTACGACGGGCACTGGACGATCGAGAGCAGCGACGGCCGCATGTGGGAGGCGGACGCGCTGATCGTCGCGACCGGCCAGCTGCACCGCACGCACTCCCCGCGGCTCGCCGGGAGGTTCGCCGGCCACAGCTTCCACTCGGCCGAGTGGGACCACGGCTACGACCTGCGCGGCAAGCGCGTGGCGGTGGTCGGCACCGGAGCGAGCGCCGTCCAGTTCGTGCCCGCGATCGCCCAGCAGGTCGAACGGCTCGTCGTCTTCCAGCGCACGGGCAACTGGTTCCTGCCGCGCGCGCAACCGCCCGTACCCGCGCTGGTTTCGCGCGCTCGTGAAGGTGCCCGGCGTGCAGGCGTTCCGGCGCCGGTTCATCTTCTGGTACGGCGAGTTCGCTGACGCTGATGATCCGGCACCCGCGGACGTGGGGGAGGATCGGCCACGCGCGCTCGGCCGCCTTCATGCGCTGGCAGCTGAAGGACCCCGAACTGCGACGCAAGGTGTGGCCGGACTACACGTTCGGCTGCAAGCGCGTGCTGTTCAGCTCGCACTTCCTGCCCGCGCTGCAGCGTCCCAATGTCGAGCTGATCACCGACGCCGTGACCGGGCTCACCGCCAAGAGTGTCGTCGCCGGTGGCCGGGAGCACGAGGTCGACTGCATCATCTACGCGACCGGGTTCCGCGCCACGGACTTCATGTTCCCCATGGAGATCGTCGGCCGGGACGGCCGCACGCTGCGCGATGCGTGGGCTGACGGCCCGCACGCGCATCTGGGGATCACGGTGCCCGGCTTCCCGGCGCTGTACCTGGTCTACGGGCCGAACACGAACACCTCGGGCGGCTCGATCATCTTCTACGAGGAGGCGCAGGCGTCCTACATCCGCCAGGCGCTGCAACTCGGCGTGAGCGAGGTCCGCGACGACGTCGAGGCGGCCGGCGACCGGGAGTTGCAGGCGCGGTTCGTCGGGACGGCCTGGACGCGGTGCGACTCGTGGTACCGCGACGAGCACGGCCGGATCGCCACCAACTGGCCGGGCTTCATGCACGAGTACGCCGAGCGGACGCGGACGCTCGAGCCGAGCGACTTCAGAGCGTGAAGGAGCGCCCGCCGAGCGTGCCGCTCGCGTCGCGCGAACCGTACGTCACGGTGCCGGGCGCCGCGTTCGGCCCGCTCACGGTGACGGTGCCGCGGCCGCGCGCGTCCAGCCGGCCGGATACGCGCACGCCCTGGATCCACTCGACGTCGTGCAGCGTCAGCGCGGTTCGCGTGGCCCGCACGTAACCGGCGCGCAGGCCGGGGAGCCGGAACGTCTCCCGCCCGTGCGCGGCGGCGTCGAACGCGATACCCGTGAGCGTGACCGTGATCGCGCTCAGGGTCCGGCCGGGCAGGCCGGAGAGGCGCGTCGGGCTTAGCGCGCCGATCGTCGCCGGCGCGTACGGCGCCGCGAGTCAGCAGCGAGGGGCCCGAGCAGTTCGAAACTGTCTGACCGCGCACGAACGCGATGAGCCCGATGCGGCCGCAGCCCGTGGGATCGTTGCGCAGCACCGAGTGCCCGACGCCGGGCACGGCGAGCACCCGCGCGTTCGGGTACTGCGCCGCGGTCCGGCGGGCATCCTCCAGCGGCGTGCGCAGGTCCTCGCGACCGGACAGGATGAGGACGGGTACGTCCGGACCCTGGATCGCGACGGGCTCTGGCCGCGGAGTGGGGGGCCACGTCGAGCAGATCTGGGCGGTCGAACCCTCGATCAGCGTCCGCACGTTGAAGGGTTCCAGTTCACTTGCGCGATCGGCGGCGTAGGCCTCCAGCGCCGACTGCCGCGGCTCGAGCGGCGAGTCCGGCGTCCAGGGCAACCGTGCCTCGGTACAGGTGGTGGCCAGGAACCGGGCGTCGTTGATGTCCGTGGCGATCTCGAGCGGGTTGGCGATCTCCGCGAGGTGCAGGAGCGGGGCCGCGTCGCCGCGAGCGAGCGATCTCAGCGCGGCCGGTAGGCCCGCGCGCAGACCCGGAACCGCGTCGCTCGAGACGAACTGCGACAACACGAAGGATTCGTCGACGCTCCGTGTCACGACGCGCCCAGAACTACGCACGAGTGGGCCCCGCACCTGGGCGCGGCGCACCCGCGCGACGGCGGCGGAGAGCGATTCGCCCGGTTCGTCCACGGTGCGGTGGCAGAGACCCGGAAAGCACACCTCGCGCAGCACACGCGGTGCGCTCCGAAACCGCAGTTGGCCGAGGACGTCGAGCCCGTCGACCGGCACCGGCGAGTCGAGCACGACCGCGGCCGTGCGCCCCGGATAGCGGCGCGCGTACTCGGCCGCCACCTTCGTCCCGTACGAGACGCCGAGCACTGTCAGCTTGTCGACCCCGAGCGCGGCCCGCAGGTTCTCGACGTCGTGGGCTGTCTCGGCCGTGTTGAAGAACGCGCGCCGGTCGCCGAGGCGCGCAACGCACTCGGCGAGGCTGTCGGCGAAGCAGTCGACGGCGCCGGACTCGCCGGTGCCGCGCTGGTCGAACAGCACGAGATCGTGGGTGGCCCGCAGCGGCCGCAGGATGGTGGCGACGCTCGCGGTCAGCGGGAGCGCCGCCTGACCCGGCCCGCCGGCCAGGAACACGATCGTGCCGGTGCGCGTGCCGGTCGCAGGGACTTTCGCGTACGCGAGCGGCAGCGTTCCCGCGGTGACGCCCGCGTGGTCGAGCGGGACGGTGACGGTGCCGCATTGCGCGCCGCGCGGACAGGCTGCCTCCGCGGTTCCCCCGAGCACCGCGAAAATGAGGGCAAACAACACGACGCGGCGCATCGCAGGCACACTATCGGCATGGCTGCCTTGGACACGCTGGGTTGGTTCCAGTTCGAGCGCCTGTCCGAGCTCGTGCTTGAAGCCGAGGCGGGCATCGAACCGGCGCGCTGGGAAGGCTCCGCGGACCAGCTGCGCTGGGTCGTCAGCCAGGAGCCGATCACGCTCTCCGGCCGGACGCTCGCGCCGCCCGTGCTGATCCGCTGCCTGTGGCTGCGCGACGGCGGCGCCGATGAGCTGGTGTCGCGGCTCGGCTCGGAGGCCGGCACGTCGATCGTGACGTTCGCCAACCGCGACGGGGCCGACGGCGACGTCGTCTACGGCGAGCGCGAGCTCCTCGACGTCGATCCGCTCCTCACCCGAGCTGCGGCTGCGGATGCCGTCGCTGCTCTCGCTCGATGACGCACCACCCGCTCCCGAGCGCGCGACGTTCGACATCGACGCGGCGCGCGACCTCGCGCGGGTGTTCGTCCCGACGCCCGCCTGGCACCAGGCGGTCGCCGTGCTGCGCGAACACAACTTCCTCGTCCTCACCGGCCCACCCGAGATGGGCAAGACGGCGATCGCGCGCATGCTCGGGCTCGCGCCGCATGGCCGAGGGCTGGGAGGTCCACGAGTGCATCCGCCCCGAGCAGGTCGAGGCCTGCTTCGAGCGCGACCGCCCGCAGCTGTTCATCGCCGACGACGCGTTCGGCTCGACCGAGTACCGCCCCGACGCCGCCGACCACTGGGCGAATCACCTCGACCGGATCCTGCGGGCGACGGACGAGAACCATTGGCTGGTGTGGACGTCGCGCCCGGCGCCGCTGCGGGCCGGGCTGCGCCGGCTGCACCGCGAGCGCGGCGGCGAGCGCTTCCCGGAGCCGGCGTCGGTGCAGGTCGACGCGGCGGCGCTCGGTCCGGAAGAGAAGACCCTGATGCTGTTCCGCCACGCGCGTGCTGCCGACCTGCCCGAGGGGCTCCGGCGCGTGATCCGCAACTACGGCTCGGCGATCGTCTCCCACCCGCACTTCACGCCGGAGCGGATCCGCCGGCTCGTCGCGCGCCAGCCGCCCGAACGCGACATCGAGGCGGCGATCGACGCCGAGCTGACCGAGCCGACCGAGGCGATGGCGGCGTCCTACGCGGCGCTCGGCCGCGAGCACCGCGAATTGCTGCTGGCGATGATCGACTCGCCGCCGGGGCCGGTCGCCGAGCGCGACCTTGCGGACGCGCTGCGCCGGCACACGAGCGACGGTTGCCCGAAGGCGCCGGTCGATCTCGTCGACCGGCTCACCGATCACTTCCTGAAGGTCATGGCATGAGGGTCGATTGGGTGCATCCGAGCTGGCGCGATCTCGTGATCGAGTCGCTCGCCGAGGATGCCGCGACGCGCCGGCACTTCCTGGCCCGCTGCGGCATCGACGGCGCCGCGGTGGCGCTGTCCGGCGCCGGCGGCGCCGCGGGCGAGCGCGAGCGGCCGCTGCTCCGTGAGGACGCCGACTGGGACGCGCTCGGCGATGGGCTCTACCGCCTCTGCCACGACATCGACGAGGTCGAGGCGACGCAACTGCTGCGCGTGCTCGACGCGGTCGGCGACGACCGCGAGGTGCTGGGGCTGATCGATCTCGTGCTGAAGCGGCTGCGGTGGTCGGGTGAGGCCATCCATGTCGACGCGCTGATCGCTTGGGCGCGGGTCGCCGTCAAGCTCGAGGAGCGGCCCGAGCCGCCCGCGGTCGCGATGACCTGGCTCGAGCTCGAGCCCCATCACGCTCCGGAGACGCCGCAGGAGCTCGAGCGCTTCGCGGACTGGCTGCGGCTCGCCGAGCTGCTCCAGGAGCACGACCCCGCGCTGCTCGCGAAGCTCGAGTTCCCGCAGCGCTACACCGCCGTGCTGGCCGAGTTCGCCCATCAGAACCCGGGCGACGAGCCCGTGCTCGAGCGTGAGACGCGGATCGAGACGCTCGATCGGCTCGCCGAGCTCGATCCTCGATACGAGGCCGAGGGGTTGGCCGAGATGTCTCTGGCGGTCACGAGCTTCGAGGGCCCGGATCTGCCGCCACCGCGGAGCGAGTTCCCGGTCGAGCGGGTGCTACGCGACCTCGGCTAGCGGCCCCTAGGAGGTCCCGCATCCGCAGGATCTCGATCTCCTGATCGGTCGCTACCTCGCGGGCGAGCTTGTCGATCTCCGACTGCAGGCCGCCGCCGGACTCGCGCAGGTCGTTGACCATCTGCAGCGCACCGCGGTGGTGCTGGGTCATGTAGCGCAGGAACATGCGGTCGAAACGGCGCCCGTCACCGGCCTCGAGCCGGTCCATCTGCGCGTCGGAGAGCATCCCCGGCATCAGCTTGCCGCCGTGGTCGGCATGGTCGCTCGGCGGCTCTACGCCCTGCGCCTGCAGCCAGCGCTCCATCACCTCGATCTCGGCCTCCTGGGAGGCCTGCATGCGCTGCGCGATCACCTTCACGCTGCGGCTGGAGGCCCGGCTCGGCACCCAGTCGGTCATCTCGATCGCCTGCGAGTGGTGGTGGATCATGTCCTGCATGAACTGGACGTCGGCCTCGGTCGGCTGGATCGACTCGATCTTGGCCGCCTCTTCGGGCGTCAACTTGCGTGAGGGCTCGCCGGGCGCGCCCGGCTGCACGATGTTCGGCGTCGCCTCGGCGGGCTGCTCCTCGCTCGAGTCCTTTCCACCTCCGCCGCAACCGGCGACCAGCGCCAGCGCGGCCATCGCCACGACCATCACCCTCATGGGCCGAATTTAGCGTCCTCGCAGAGCGGCGCGACGCACCTTTCCGCTAGGGGTCTTCGGCAGATCGGCGGCGAAGTCGACGATCCGGGGGTACTTGTACGGCGCGGTCTGGCCCTTGACGTGGTCCTGCAAGGCCTGCGCCAGCGCGTCCGACGGCGCATAGCCGTCGCGCAGGACGACGACCGCCCGCACGACCGATCCGCGCTCGTCGTCGGGCGCGGCGACCACGGCGGCCTCGGCCACCGCTTCGTGCGCGACCAGCGCCGATTCGACCTCGAACGGGCCCGATCCGGTACCCGGCGGAGATGATCACGTCGTCCGTGCGGCCCTCGAAGAACAGGAAGCCGTCCTCGTCGGCGGTCACACGGTCGCCGGTGCGCCACGGACCGGTGTGTGGCTCCTCGCCGAGGTAGCGGACGAAGAACGTGGGGTCGGTGGCTGGATTCAGGACCAGTTCGCCGTCGACGACGGACAGCTCGACGCCCGGCAGCGGGCGGCCCATCGAGCCCGGGCGCGGCGTCTCGCCGAGCGGCGAGCCGGTCAGCTGGCCGGTCTCCGTCTGCCCGTAGCCGTCGCGGATCCACAGGCCGGTCGCATCGTGCCAGGCGCGCAGGACCTCCGGGTTGAGCGCCTCGCCGGCGGCGACCAGGCCCTTGAGCGGCAGCGCCGACAGCGTCGCGCGCTTCGCGATCACGCGGTACTCGGTCGGCGCCATGCAGAGCACGTCGACGCGCTCGCGGGCGACCAGTTCCAGCCGCTCGTGCGGGTCGAACCGCGCGTCGTGCAGGAGCGCCGCGGCGCCCCGCAGCCAGGGCGCGATGAACGCGTTGCGGGCCGACTTCGACCAGCCCGCGGCCGCGGTGCACCAGACCAGGTCGCCCGGCTCCGGCGCCAGCCAGTGCTCGGCCTGGAGCTGCTGCCCGGTGAGATAGCGCTGGCCGTGGAGGACGGCCTTCGGCGCTCCCGAGGTGCCCGAGGTGAACGTGATCAGGCACGGATCCTCGGGGTCGAGCTCGGCCGGCGGCGGTGCGGGCGCGGATTCCCGCCACATGAACTCGCGGCCGCCGAGGAGCTCCGCGTTGCGGGGGTCGGCGACGACGATCCGCGGTTGCGCGATCGCCAACCGCTGCTCGAGGTCCTTCGCGCGCAGCTGCTCGGTGCACGGCAGGACGACGTAGCCCTGGCGGAAGCAGGCGAGCATCGTGATCGCCCACTCCGGCCGGTTCCCGATCAGCGTGAGCACGACGTCGCCGCGGCGGACTCCGCGCTCGTGCAGCGCGCCGGCGAATCCCCGCGCGGCCTCCGCCAGCGCCCCGAACGTCCACTCCCGGCGGCTCCCGTCGCGCCCCAGCTCGACCAGCGCGCGAGCGTGTGAGGGCGCGCACTCGATGGCGTCGCGGGTGAAATTCATGGATAGGATCGCTCGATGGCCGTGGGGTTCTTCGAAAAGACGGACGAGCAGCAGGCGATCATCGAGATGGTCCGCCAGTTCGTCGACGAGCAGATTCTTCCGCAGGCGGAGCATTACGACGCCGCCGACGAGTTCCCGGAGCCGATCGTCGCGCAGATGCGCGAGCTGGGGCTGTTCGGCGTAACCATCCCCGAGGAGCACGGCGGGATGGGGCTCGATCTGACGACGTACGCGATGATCGTCGAGGAGCTCTCGCGCGGCTGGATCTCGATCAGCGGGATCGTCAACACGCACTTCATCGGCTCGTATCTGCTGATGAAGTTCGGCACCCCGGCCCAGCAGGAGCGCCTGCTGCCGAAGATGGCGACCGGCGAGATCCGGGCCGCGTTCTCCATGAGCGAGCCTGAGTTGGGCTCCGACGTGGCCGCGATCAAGACCAGCGCCGTCAAGGACGGCGACGACTACGTCATCAACGGTTCGAAGATGTGGGTCACCAACGGGCTGATGTCCGGCCTCGTGTTCGTCCTCGTCCGGACCGACCGCGAGGCCTCACCGCCGCATCGCGGGCTGACCTGTTTCGTCGCCGAGAAGGAGCCCGGCGCTTCCGAGAACCCGGGCCTGACCGTCCCGCCGAAGATCAAGAAGCTCGGCTATAAGGGCGTCGAGTCGACCGAGTTGGTCTTCGACGGCTACCGCTGCCCGGCGGAGATGATCCTCGGGGGCGAGGACGCGGGCCTGAACAAGGGCTTCGCGCAGATGATGGACGCGTTGGAAGTGGGCCGTGTGAACGTCGCCGCCCGCGGCGTCGGGATCGCCCAACGCGCCTTGGAGCTCGGTCTCAAGTACGCGCAGGAGCGGCGGACGTTCGGCAAGCCGATCGCCGAGCACCAGGCGATCCAGTTCAAGCTCGCCGACATGGCGACCAAGGTCGAAGCCGCCCGGCTGCTGATGCTCAAGGCCGCCACGCTCAAGGACGCCGGCGAACGCTCAGACGTCGAGGCGGGGATGGCGAAGCTGTTCGCATCCGAGACCGGCAAGGAAGTCGTCGAGGACTCCTTCCGGATCCACGGCGGCTACGGCTACTCCAAGGAATACGAGATCGAGCGCCTCTACCGCGATGCGCCGCTGCTCCTCATCGGCGAGGGCACGTCCGAGATCCAGCGGATGGTGATCGGCCGCAAGCTGATCGCCCGGAACAAGATCTAGATCGTCCAGCGCTGCAGGGTCGACCCGGTGTCGGCCTGCAGCACGACCGCGCTGCCGCTGGTCGCCCCGGCGGCAGTGAGCACGGCTCCCGGGACGCCGAGGTTCGAGAACACGTTCCCGCTCGTCTCCTCCACCTGCAGCCACAACTGGGCGGACGATCCGGTCCACGTCGCCTGGACGACGGTGGTCCCGGCCGCGGCCAGCGCGAGGCCACTTTGGAGCGAGAGGATCGCGTACACCTCGTCCTCGGTGCCGCCCTCCGGCTGGAGCATCGGCACGAGTTGCCACTGCTGGTTGCGGCCCCCATTCGGCGTATAGATCTGCAGGGCCTTGCCGGGGGAGTTCGACTTGCCCGGCACGTCGAGCACCAGCGCGGCGGCGGCCGATGTCAACACGACGGCCTGTCGGCGCAGGAACCAGTTCTGGGCGGATGAGCCGGTCTGCGGCTGCTGGACGAGGGTGGACCCGTGACTTCGACAGGTTCGAGACCGTCAACAACATGCCGCTGTTCTGGTTCTCGATCTTGAACGCACCGAGCGGCGCACCGACCAACCTCCACTTCTGGTTGGCCTGCCGGTTCCACGGGTACGTCTGCACCTTTGCGTTGGCCTGGATCGACGCGCCCTGCACGTCGAAGACCAACCCGCCGCGGACGCCGAGCGTGTGATCCGGTAGTAGCCGGCGTCGGGGCCGGCAAGTGGCGCCGAGCACCCATTGCTGCCACTTGCTGCCGTCGAGCGTGTTCTGGACGTGGGGGAGTCCGGGGGCTCCGGACATCAGGCAGTCGACGGCCAGCCCGCTTCCGCCGGACACGATCGCGCACATCGCGCCCTCCATCTGCGCGAGTCGCCTCCACGCGACGAGGAACTGCGCCGTGTGCCGATCGCGCCCTGCAGGATCGCTGGCACGTTCGGCGCCACCTCCGCCCAACGTCGCGTCTGTGTCGTCTTCCCCAGTGCCGTCACTCGCCGCCGTAGGCCAGACCAGGCTGGTTTGCGGCTTGGCCGCCTGCGCCGCGGCGATGTAGTACGAGTCGAAGTCTTCCGACGGTTCGGCTGCACGTGGTCGGTCGCTCACCGTGGCCTGGAGAGCATCACACGGCTCTCGAACTCGGTGTGCCAGCCCATGGGGCTCGAGGAGATAGTACGTCTTGTTCGCGGCATGCATCGGCTGCGTGAGGTCGGTCAGGTAGTGCAGCGCGAGGCCGAGGTGGTAGCCCGATGAGGCCTGTCCCCGGCGTAGTGGAGTCGAGCGCCTACGTGGCGTACGTGCGGCCGCGGGTCAGCGCCGTGGGGTCGGTCTCGCCGTCGTAGTTCTTGCCCGTGTCCGGGTCATAGAAGTGCGAGTACCACATCGGCCGCTGATGCCGTAGCCGTATGGGTCGTCCAACGGCGACTTTGAAGTCGGCGTCATAGCAGCCCCTGGCAGAGGTTGTCGTGGAAGCCGTCGTCGCCAATTTCGCCCACGTACGGCTGCACGCGCGCCGCGATCCCCGCGCCGTCCGCACCGCCGGCTTGCCCGGCGAGCGACGCGGCCCGGTTGACGATCCAGAGATGCGTGCTGTCGGTCTCGTCGAACGGGTTCTCGGCGTCCCAGCGCAAGCGCGACGAACGATCGAGATCCGGGTACTGCCCTCGCCGAACGGCGACGACTGTCCTGACCGCATTCGCCTGGCCGCTTTCATTGATGCCCCAGACATCCGCGAACTGCCCGCAGACACCTGCTTGAGACCCGTCGTCCCGCTCGTGAGCCACGGCGGGTTGCCGCGCGTGTAGAGGTACAGGTCGCCGCTCGCGTCGGTCGCCCACAGCGCCCCGTCGCCGCTCGCCGCCAAGTCGGTCACCGCCGCGCCCGGCCCGGTCAGGCTGGTCATGCGTCCGCATTGAACTGCGACACGTTGCCCGCTCCGTCGACGCCGAACACGAGTTGCGCGGAGCCGACTGCGATCTGCGCGAGCGCCCCCGCCATCTGCGTCCAACTGCCCGCGTCCGTAGCTGAACACCTCCTGTTCGCGCTGACGCCCCACACCGTGCCGTCCGATGGCGGCGCTGATGTTCGTCAACCCGCCGGGGACCTGAACCGGATTCCACTGCAGTCCCTGCGAGCGAAAGATCTCCTGGGCGCTCGTGAGGTACCAGATGTCGGTCGAGTTGCTGGCGCTGACGCGGGCTGCCGCGGCCGTGGCGGACAGCAGCTGCCAGCTCTCGTCGGTCCCGTAATACAAGACGGCGTTGTTGGCGTCCACGGCCCAGGCTTGGGTCGCGCACCCGACCGAGAACGCCACGACGCCGGCGGCGCTGGGCCGGTCATCGGCCGCCACACGTCGCCGTCGTAGGCGTACAGCTCGCCGGCGGTGTCCTGCGCCAAGACTGTGCCGTCGTCGCCGCATCGCGACCGCCTTGAGCGTCGACTGGCGCGGACACCTGCGGCCACCCCTCGCTGCCGTCCCACTGGTAGAGGTTGACCTTGGCCATCGGTCGCCCACAGCCAGCCGCTCTGTGCGCCGCTGATCCATGTCATGGCCTCCGGCGCGGCGATCTGTGACCAGCCGCCGTTCGCGAACTGGAAGATCGCGCCCGCGTGGTCCAGGGCGAAGACCGAGTCGTCGGACCCGCGCTGAGCTGCACGGGGGACATGCCGGCTTGCGACGTCCAAGCTCGACCCGTCGAACGACAGCGGCGTCCCATCGGAAGTGGTGGCCCACACGCACTTCGCGTTCCCCACCGCAACCTGCGCCGGCTGGGTCGGCGGGGCGGGCGAGATCGGCTGCCAGCTTCCGCTCACGAGCTGGAGCATCTCGCCGCCGGTCGACAGCCCGAGGACGGTGCCATCGGACGCGGCGGCGATGCTCTCAAGCTGCCCCGGCTCAGCGATCCACCCCTCCGCCGCCACTCCCTGGCAATACAGCGAGCCGCTCGTGTCAGCGGCGAACACGGCGCCGTCGGCGGTGGCGCTGATGCTCACCAGCGCCGACGGAACGGTGCCCGGGTTAAGGGCGGAGCGGCCAAGCCGAGGTGCGTCGAGGTCATGCGAGCCTCCAGTTGCGCGGGGCCCGATCCTCCGGGTTGTGGCGGGAGCTCGGACCACGCCCGCGCACCCACGGCTCATCACTGCAACGGACCGGGAAGTGGCGCGGTCAGCGAACTGACCTACTGGTCCACGGTGCGCTCGCGGATCTCGACCGCGTCCTGGGTGCCGTCCCCGTCGCTGTCCCTTGAGCGCGGGTTCGTGCCGTAGCGGCGCTCGTGCCGGTCGGTGACGCCGTCCTTGTCGCTGTCGCGTCGCGCGGCCCGGCGCTCGCGCTCGCGTTCGCGCCGCTCGAGCTCGGCGACCGACGGCGGGCAGTCCTGCTCGTCATTGGCCAGCATGCAGATCTGGCGGACCGTCTCGACCCGCAGCTTCTGGCCGATCTCGCTGCGCGCGATCACGGCGATGATCACGGAGACGACGAGCAGCATGCCGAGGAGTTCCGTCGCGGTCTGTCCTCGCTGCGAGCGCATCACTATGAAGCTACGAGGGTGATGACCCATGCGCCAGAGCCGCAGGACCCAAGTCGCGGCTGGGACCCCGCCTAGGACCGTCATCTGCTGGGATGCCGGGATGAAGAAGTTCAACGTCTTCGATGCCCAGGTGGAGTTCGACGACTCCGATCCGGAGGGCTACCGGGCCGGGGCGCACCGCTTCGGCCCGAAGGTCGGCGGCGCCCGGATCGGCGCGACGCTGTACGAGCTCCCGCCTGGCCAGGCCCTTTGCCCGTACCACTACGAGTCCGAGGAGGAGTGGCTGCTCGTGCTCGGAGGCGAGCTCACGCTCCGGCACGCGGACGGCGAAGACGTGCTCGGCCCGGGCGATGTCACCGCGTTTCCGGTCGGTCCCGCAGGCGGGCACAAGACGACGAACAACGGCACCGAGACGGTCCGGCTCGTCATGTGGTCCAACCGCGACCCGATCGGCTATGTCGTGTATCCGGACTCCGAGAAGATCGCGTTCTGGGGCGACTCGGGCGACGAGCGCGACCGGTCCGTGCGCGTCCGCCGCGGCACCAAGCTCGACTACTACGACGGCGAGCTGTAGATGCTGCGCGTACTGATCGCCGGCGCCACGGGCTGGACCGGCGCGCCGCTCGCCAAGGCGGTCGAGGTGGCGGACGACCTCGAACTGGCCGGCGGGATCGCCCGCAAGGGCGCCGACTACGCCTCGGTCGAGGAGGCGCTCGCGGCGACGTCCGCCGACGTCGTCGTCGACTACACGAGCGCCGCGGCCGTGCGCGCGAACGTCGACGCCGCGCTCGCGGGCGGCGCGCATGTCGTCGTCGGATCCTCGGGGCTGAGCGAGGCCGACTTCGCCGACATCGACGCGGCCGCTCGGGCGGCTGGGCGCGGAGTGATCGCGGCCGGGAACTTCTCGCTGCTCGCGGCGTCGCTGTTGCACGCGGCGACGGTGGCGGCCCAGCACGTCTCGCACTGGGAGGTGATCGACTACGCGTACGTGGGCAAGAAGGACGCGCCCAGCGGCACCGCGCGCGAGCTCGCCGAGCGTCTCGGCGCGGCGGAACCGGCCGCGCACGACGCCGACCTGATCGGCCCGCCCGAGGCGCGCGGGGCCAATGTGGCCGGCACGCGCGTGCATTCGGTCCGCCTGCCGGGCTACGTGGTCTCGACGGCGGTCGTGTTCGCGACGCCCGACGAGCGGCTCACGATCCACCACGAGGCCGGCGGCACTCCCGATCCGTACATCGCCGGGACGCTGCTCGCGATCCGGCGCGTGGGGGAGATCACGGGCGTGCTCCGCGGCCTGGATCGGCTCCTGTCATGACGATCCTCCTGCACGGCGACACGATCCGATCGGCGGCGATGCGCCACGAGGTCCCGCTGGAGATCATCGACCCGTTCCTGCTCGTGGCGGACGACCGACTGCGCGTTCTCACGAGCTCCCTCGAGGGCACGCGGATCGCGGGCGTGCTGCCCGACGCGGAGCTCGTCTACGCCGAGGATCTCGGCTGGCACGAGCTGGTTGAGAAGGGTCTGTCGATCGAGGAGGCGGAGCTCGAGACCGTGGTCCGGGCCGTCGACCAGTGGGGGCTAAAGGACGTCGTCGTGCCCGGCGAGCTGCCGGTCGCGGTCGCCGACCGGCTCCGTGCCGCGGGCGTCACGGTCACGGTCGACTCTCCGGCTGTGGCGGCACGCCGCCGGGTCAAGAACGCGGCCGAGCTGGAGGGAATCCGGCGCGCCCAGCGGGCGGCGGAGGCCGGCCTGCAGGCCGGCGAGGCGCTGATCCGCGGCTCGGCCCAGGAGGACGGGAAGCTGATCTACGCCGGCGAGGTGCTGACGGCGGAGACGGTGCGGGCGACGATTCGCGCGGCGTGCGCGGCGGCGGGCGCTCCGGCGCCACCGGACATCATGGTCGTCTCCGCGTGGTCCGGCGACGGCGGGCACGATCCCGGCTCGGGTCCACTGCCGGCCGACCTTCCGATCGTGATCGACCTGTGGCCGCGCGACGAGCAGAGCGGCTGCTGGGCCGACATGACCCGGACGTTCGTGGCCGGCGAGGTCACGGCCGACGTCGCGGCGCTGCGCGATGTCGTCTTCGAGTCGCTGGAGGCGGCCCGGGCCGCGGCGCGGCCGGGAGCCACCGGCGGCGCGCTGTACGACGCGGCCGCGGAGGTCGTCGAGCGCGCCGGCTACCCGACCCAGCGCACCCGCAAGCCGGGCGAGCGGCTGATGCACGGCTTCTACTTCGCGCTCGGCCACGGGGTCGGGCTCGAGGTGCACGAACCCCCGCGCCTAGGATTCGGCTCCGCCGAACCGCTGGTCGCCGGCGACGTCCTCGCGATCGAGCCGGGGATCGAAGGGCTGGAGCGGATCGGGGGCGTGCGCTACGAAGATCTCCTGCTGATCACCGAGGACGGGTCCGAGACGCTGACCCAATACGCCTACGACCTGTAATTTTCCGCGCGACAAGACGACAGGAGGGTTGTCATGTGCTTGCCGGGAACGGTCGAGGCGGTTCGTGAGAGCAGTGCGACGGTCAGTCGACGGAGCCTGCTCGCGGGCGGCGGGGCGGCTGCGCTCGCCGCGCTGATCCCGGGCGAGGCGCTCGCGCACAAGCCGAAGAACGATCGGCTGCGGGGCCGCGTCGCCGACCTCACGCACCAGTTCACGGCGGGCTTCCCGGTCTACACCGGCGACGCCCCGAAGCGCCGCACGCTCAAGAACTACGACCCCGACGGGTTCTACTCGCAGGAGTGGACCTTCGGCGAGCACTCCGGCACGCACATGGACGCGCCCGGCCACTTCATCGAGGGCGGCCGGTTCGTGCCGCAGCTCAAGCCGGCCGAGCTCGTGCTGCCGATCGTCGTGATCGACATCACGTCCAAGGCCCGGCGGAATCCCGATGCCGAGGTCACCGCGGCGGACCTGCGCGCCTTCGAGCGCCGCCACGGCCGGATTCCGCGCGGCGCGCTCGTCGCGATGAACTCAGGCTGGGCGGCCAAGCTCGGCACGCCCGCATTCACCGGCCTCGATTCGGCCGGCGCCTACCACTTCCCGGGCTTCGCCGCGGACACGGTCGAGTACCTGATCGACCGGCGCGCGATGGCGATCGGCGTGGACACGCTGAGCCTCGACAACGGCCCGTCGACGACGTTCGCGGTGCACACGAACTGGCTGAAAGCCGACAAGTACGGCCTTGAGAACCTGGCGGGCCTGGACAAGATCCCGGAGCACGGCGCGACGGCGATTGTCGGCGTGATCCCGTGGGAGCAGGGCTCCGGCGGGCCGGCGCGGGTGATGGCCACCTACTGAGCCTCCGGCATTCGGACGGCCCAAGCCCCGTTCGGTTCCGACAGAAGTTGGTGGTACGGCGCCTCGGCGTGCCCGTAGGATCGCGCTGAGGGAGCGGTGGGCTTTCGGTTCGCCGTGGGGAACGGGTTCCAGGAGGGCACGGATGAGACGAGTCATGAAGGTCCTGGCGGCGGCCGCGCTGTCGCTCGGGATGCTGGCCGCGACGGCGAACGCGCAGGGGCCAGAGCCCCCGCTGCCGCTGCCGGCGCCGAAGGTCACCCCGATCCAGGTGACGGGGCCGCCGGCCCAGCGCCTGAACCTGATCATCCTGGGCGACGGCTACCAGCACGATCAGCAGAGCCTCTTCTACGCCGACGTGGACCGGAACCTCTCGGTCATGTGGGCGACGGAGCCGTTCCGCACGTACCGCAACTACATGAACGTCTACGCGGTCGAGATCGCGTCGATCGACTACGGCGTCCGGTGCGATCCGGACGGCCGCGTTCGGCACGCTGACGGCACGATCCGCGACACGGGCGTGCGTGAGGGCGGGATCGACGGCAAGAACACCGCGCTGCGGATGATCTTCCAGAACGGCTGCGCCGACCCGCTCTCCCGTGGCACGGTCTACGGCAACGCGCCGGCCAACTGCACCGCCAACGCCGCGTCGCTGGCGAAGTACTACCCGGCCGGCACGCCGACGAGCGTGATCTGCGAGTCCGGGAATGCGGCGCACAACCGGATCCTCGACACCTACGTCGCTCCGGTGCTGGGGATCCCGCGCACGTCGCAGAACCTGCAGACGCTGGCGATCTTCAACACATTCACCTACGGCGGCATCGGCGGCTCGCAGGCGACCACCTCCGGCGGCTCGCCGCAGGGCCCGCTGATCTCGCTGCACGAGGTCGGCCACTCGCTCGGCAGCCTCGCCGACGAGTACCCGTACTCGTCACGCGATGTGGTCAAGCCCTGCTACACCGGCGGCGAGCCGGGCAGCTTCCATCACACCGCGCTGCTGAGCGCGGCGGCGATGCTCACCGCCCAGACCAAGTGGTGGCGCTGGCTCGGCGAGGAGAGCCTCTCCGGCGGCAAGATCGACCTGCACGAGGGCGGCGGCACGTTCCCGTGCGGCCAGCGCCGGCCGAGCGAGCACTCGATGATGCGCTGGATCGGGTTCGACCTCGACCAGATCGGCCTCGAGCACATGGTGGCGCGCGTCACCGGCATGCGGAACGCGGGCCAGATGAGCGTCCAGAACACGCCGACGACCGGCACCGTGGCCAAGGACTCTGTCCTGTGGCTGGAGACCGGGCATCCGCGCTTCCACGAGCTCAACGTCACGTGGCGGCTCGGCGGGCCCACCGGCACGGTGATCGCCAACAGCAACAGCCGCAACCTCGACCTCGAGCCGCTGAACTTGGCGGCGGGGACGGTCGTCTGGGCCGAGGCCCGCGACCCGGTCGGCCCGACCGGGACCGACTGGGTGCGCAACCCGTCGACGAACAACGCCACGACGGACTCCGGCTACAACGGGGCGCGCTTCGTGCAGACGCGGACGTGGACCGTCGGCGACACGACCGTGACGCCGTCCGCTGCGGCGCCCGACATCACGGCATCGACGGCGACCACCCATCCGGTCGCCGGTGACGAGGTCGTCTACGTCGAGACGAACCACCCGACGGACCGCGTCCTCCCGGTCACGTGGTCCATCAACGGCGTGAACGTCGCCAACCCGACCAACAGCCGCAACCTCGATCTCGAGAAGCTCAACCTGATGGCGGGGACGCACACGCTGAAGGCCACCGTGACCGACGGCGCGTTGTCGGACTCGGTGGAGTGGAAGATCGACAAGGCGCCGCCGACCGCGCCGCGGCGCCTCTCCGCGTCGCTGACGAAGCTGGCCGGCTCGCTCGAGCACCCGGTCTACTTCGGTGGCTGGGACATGTGGATCGACGTGGCGGACGACCGGACCGGCTATGAGGGCTCCCCGGCCGTCGTGGGCCAGCTCCGTCTGGACAAGGACGGCTGGTTCAACTACTTCGGGTTCCCGGAGCAGCCGATGCCCGAGTCGCCGTTCCAGTTCCGCCACTCCGGCACGAACGTGAAGGCGCTCACGTACGGCAACCTCGGCACGGGCGGCCTCTCGCGGGCGACGTTCGAGCAGACGCTGCCGGACGACCACCCGAGCGGCCGGTTCATCCCGGGCTTCGGCACGCACCTCGTCGAGCACCGGGCGATCGACCCGGCCGGCAACTACAGCACGCCGGAGTCCTACAAGGCCACGGTGCTGCCGGGCGCGCTGGCGACGTGCACCACGACGGTCACGGGCATGCAGAACAGCGTCACCGTGAACAGCGGCGTGACCTGCCTGCAGAACGCGTCGGTGAACAATCTCACGGTCGGCTCCGGAGCCTCCGTGGTGGCGCGGGACAGCACGGTGCGCGGCGCGCTGAACTCGACCGGTGCCGACACCGTGCAGATGTTCGGTTCCACCGTCGAGGGTGCGGCGCAGATCCGGAACAGCACGCGCGACGTGACGATCGCGGGCAGCACGTTCCGCAATGGTCTTGCCCTGACCGGCAACACCCAGGTCACGGCCAACGATCGCTTCACCCGCCTGGCCGGGGCCTACGGGCCGATCCTGTCGGGCAGCACGGTGAACGGCCTGACGTGCGCGAGCAACAGCGCCGACGTGAAGGACTTCGGCGCGCCGAACACGATCCAGGGCAGCTCCAGCGGCTGCGTGCTGGGGCCGGTGAACGTGGACACCCCGGTCGGCGGCGAGGTGCCGGCGACCCTGTCGCTGACACTCGGCCCGGCCGTGGCGTTCGGCAACCTCGTGCCGGCCGTGGGCGCCACCTACACGGCGTCGACGACGGCGAACGTGATCTCGACCGCCGGCGACGCGCTCCTGAGCGTGGCCGACCCGAGCTCGACGAACACGGGCCACCTGGTCAACGGGGCGTTCGCCCTGCCGCAACCGCTGCAGGCACGCGCCCGTAACGCCGCCAATACCGGGACGGCATACAACAACGTGGGCTCCTCGGCCTCGCCGCTGAACCTGCTGACGTGGAACGCGCCGATCTCGAACGATCCGGTGGCGCTGGAGTTCAGTCAGCGGGTCAATGCGAACGACGCGCTCCGTACGGGCACTTACTCGAAGACCCTGACGTTCACGCTGAGCACGACTCAGCCGTAGGTCTCTGTCAACCGAGGAGCGCCGCGAGAACTTCTCGCGGCGCTCCTCTGAGCACGGTGTAGCCGGCGGCGGTGAGCAGCGCGTTCACCGCCCGGTCCTCCCGTTGGCTGCGAGGACGGGCGTGGCCGGGGCCGTCGATCTCGGCGACGAGCTTGAGGTCGGGCCAGACGCAGTCGACTTCGATGCCGAGGACGTGGGTGTTCACGAGCGGCTTCGGGAGTCCGTGGGCTTCGAGGAGCTTGAGGAACTCTCGTTCGTTGCGGCTTCGCGTGCCGGCACTGCCATTACGGGAGTCGGAGATGGCCTCTTCGAGGCGTTTGAGGTTCTTCCGGCCGTTCGCGCGTTCCATTGCTCTTTGCGTTGCCTCGAGGCTGAAACGCTCGCGGTACTGGGCCTCGTGGATGACGTTGGCGAGCTCGTCTGATGCGAGGATGTCGGTGAGGTCGACGAGCGTCCTGGCCACCGTGGTTACCGGGATGCCTTGGTACTTCATTGCATCGAGGGGATCGAGATGAAGGCATTTATGGAATCGGATTCCTTCGACCGGCCTGTGGCGGCGGCGGACCAACACGTCGTGCACGCGCGGCACGTACCGGATGAGGTTCCACAGCGCGGCCGCTGACAGGTGGCTCAGTACCGCTCCTAGGCCGGCCGCGAACACGGCCGCAAGCCACCGGCCCTCGCGCGAGAGCACGGCGTGCCCGACCGAGTAGACGCCTGGATACTGCCGGTGCAGCACGCCCCGGGCTCGGCGTTTGCTCACCGCGCTGCCATCCAGACCGGTGGCGCGCAGATCCGGCACGCGAACGAGTCCGTGCTGACCGCTCGCCATCACAGCAAGCGTCTCGTCCGGGGGTGGGGCACTAGAACTGCCAGACGGGACGCTGTTGTGCCTCACCCCCCTGACTATGAGGCGATAACGGTTACCGATCTACACGTAACTGTTACAAAACTCATACGTTTCACTCAATGATTTCCGCGGCCTCGAGCCATGCCCCCTCCAACCGCTCACGCTCCGCGACCGCCTCGTCCAGCTCGGCTTGCAACGACGCCAAACGCACGTAGTCGGAGGCACTCGTCCCCATCGCGGCGTGCAAACTCCCTTCTCTCTCATTGAGCTTTTCGATGGCGCGCTCGAGCCGTGCCGCTTCCTTGCGCGCGGCCCGCACGACCGCCTGAGCGGGAACGGCGCGCTCAACGCGCGCGGCTGGAGGTTCGACCGGGCGCCGCAAGGAGAGGTACTGCTCGATCCCGCCGGGCAGGTGGCGCAGCTCGGAGCCGAGAAGCGCGTACACGTTGTCGCAGACCCGCTCGACGAAGTACCGGTCATGGCTGACGACCACCAAAGTCCCCGGCCAGCCGTCCAGCAGGTCCTCCAATGCCGTCAACGTGTCGATGTCCAGATCATTGGTCGGCTCGTCCAACAGCAGGACGTTCGGCTCGCTCATCAACAGGCGCATCAACTGCAGCCGGCGACGCTCGCCGCCGGACAGGTCCCGCACGAGAGTCCGAGCCCGCTCGCCCCGGAAGCCGAAGCGCTCGATCAGCGAGGCCGCGGTGATCTCGCGGCCGTCCCCGAGGCGTCCGTAGCCGCGGACCTCCTCAACCGCTTCCAAAACGCGCAGGTGGCCTGGGATCTCAGCCGTGTCCTGGGAGAGAAAGGCGAGCCGCACCGTCGCGCCGCGCTCGACCGTCCCCGACGTTGGCGCGAACGAGCCGGCCAGCACGCGGGTCAGTGACGTCTTGCCCGAGCCGTTGACGCCCACCAGCGCGAACCGATCGCCGGGGCCCAGGCGCCACGTGATGTTTTCGAACAGCGGCTTGTCGAACGCGACGGTGATGTTCTCGGCGTCGATCACCTTCGTGCCGAGACGTGAAGTGGCGAACTGGAGCAGCTCGGCGCGGTCGCGCGGCTCGGGCTCGCCGGCGATCAGCGCGTTCGCCGCCTCGATCCGGAACTTCGGCTTGGCCGTTCGCGCCGGCGGCCCGCGTCGCAGCCACGCGAGCTCCTTGCGCAGGAGTTGTTGGCGGCGGTCCTCGCGCGCCGCGGCCTGGCGCTCGCGCTCGGCGCGGGCGAGCACGTACGCCGCGTAGCCGCCCTCGTACTGGTGGACGGCGCCGTCGGCGACCTCCCACGTAAGCGTGCACACGGCGTCCAGGAACCAGCGGTCGTGGGTGACGACCAGAATCGAGCCGCGGCGCGCGGCGAGATGGCGCGCGAGCCAGTCCACGCCTTCGACGTCAAGGTGGTTCGTGGGCTCGTCGAGCAGCAGGAGTTCCGGATGGCCGAGCAGGGTCTTGGCCAGCGCGATCCGGCGCCGCTCGCCGCCGGACAAAGGCGCGATCAAAGTGTCCAAGCCGTTGGGGAACCGTGCCATGGACACGCCGCCGAGCAGCCCGTCGAGGACCGAGCGGAACGCGCTGTCGGCCGCCCACTCGTGGTCCGCGCGGCCGCCGACGAGCTCCTCGCGGATGGTGCGCCGGGAGTCCAGATCGTCGCCCTGGCCGAGCAGCGCCAGTGACAGGCCGCCCTCGCGCGTGACCGCGCCTTCGTCCGGCTCCTCGATGCCGGCGACCAGCCGCAGCAGCGTCGACTTGCCGTCGCCGTTGCGGCCCACGATGCCGATCCGGTCGCCCGCCGACACGCCGAGCGTGACGCCGTCCAGCACCGTGCGGGCGGCGTAGCCCTTGACGGCGTCCTTGAGGTTGACCAGGTTGCGCACCGCCAAGAGCCTACGATTCCCGGGTGGAGGAGCTCGAGCAGGAGCAGCGGCACCTCGACGAGACCGGCGCCGCCTACGACGCCGCGTTCCGCGCGCTCACGGGCCGCGGGCGCCGGAGCGGCATCGACGATTTCGCCAACGAGGCGCTGGAGGCGATGCGCCGCGAGCGCATCCGCGTGTACACGGACGCGAGCGGGCCGCTGTACTTCGGCCGCATCGACCGCGCCGACGGCGAGACCCTGTACGTCGGCCGCCACGCCGTCTGGAGCGCCGAGAACGATCTGCTCTCGGTCAACTGGCGCGCGCCCGCCGCCGAGCCGTTCTACACCGCCACCGAGCGCGACCCGCATGGGATCGAGCGCCGCCGCCGGCTCGACGTCGAGGAGCGCAAGGTGCTCGGCTTCGTCGACGAGCCGTTGGTGACCGGCGGCGAGGACCACCTGACCGACGCGATCGTCGAGGACATCACCCGCCGGCGCGTCGGCGAGATGCGCCAGATCATCTCGACGATCACGCCCGACCAGTACGAGCTGATCAGCCGCGACGTGGAAGGCGCCCTGGTCATCCAGGGTGGGCCCGGGACCGGCAAGACCGCGGTCGGTCTCCACCGCGCCGCCTGGCTGCTCTACGCGAACCCCGAGCTCACGCGAGCCGGCGTACTCGTCGTCGGCCCGAACGAGACGTTCATCCGCTACATCGAGCAGGTGCTGCCGGCGCTCGGCGAGGGCGGCGTCGAGCAGCGCCCGATCGGCGCGCTGATCGCCAAGCCGCACGGCGAGGTCGACGAGACCCGCGAGCTGGCCGCGTTGAAGGGCAGCGCGCGGATGGCGGTTGTGCTGCACCGGCTGCTGTGGGACCGGCTCAAGCTCGACGGCGACCCGGAGCTCGAGCAGCTCGTCGCCGCGGTCCGCGAGCGCACGTTCAGTTACGAGGCGGGCCGCGAGCGCTTCCGCGAACGGCTCGCCGGGATGCTGGCCGCTCGCGCGCTCGACGCCCGCTCGCTGGTCAGCGAAGAAGAGGCGATCAGCGCCGTCCGCAAGACGCGCGAGTACCAGAAGCTGGCGACCCGCGCCTGGCCGCGCGAGACGCCGGAGGGCCTGGTGGAGAAGCTGTACAAGAACCGCGCCCGGCTAGAGCGCGTGGCGGGCGACCTGCTCGACGACGACGAGATCGCGCTGCTCCTGGGGTCTTCCGCGGCAGTCAAGCGGCGCGACATGACGCCGACGGACGTCGCACTGCTCGATGAGGCGCACTGGCTGATCGATCCTGGCTTTCGGCGGTTCGGTCACGTGGTGGTGGACGAGGCCCAGAACCTGACGCCGATGGAGTTGCGGATGACGGTCCGGCGTGCGCGCGGGCAATCGCTGACCATCCTGGGGGACCTGTCGCAGCGCACGGCCGACGCCGGCGTCTCGAGCTGGGATCGCGTGCTCGACGAGGCGGGCGTCGACGAGCACGCGGTCTCTGAGCTCACGGTCAGCTACCGCGTGCCGAACGAGTTCCTCGAGATTGCCGCGCGGCTGCTCCCGCCGGGCGCACCGGCGCCGCGCGGGGTCCGCGAAGCGCCGTTCCCGCCGGTGGTGACGCGCAGCGCGGACATCGGGCCGGCGACGGCACGCGAGGCCGCTCGGCTGCGAGACGTGGGCAGCGTCGGGATCGTCGCGCCGCGAGCGTGCCTCGACGACGTGCGCAGCGCGCTGGCCGGAGTCGAGTACGCCGACGCGATCCATGCATCTCTGGGCCCGGGCATCAACCTGCTGGACCTTCACGTGGCGAAGGGCCTGGAGTTCGACGCGATCGTCGTCGTCGAGCCCGCGGCGATCCTCGCCGAACGGCCCGACGGCGGGGTCGGTGGCCTCTATACCGCGCTCACGCGGGCGACTCGGGCGCTCGCCATTGTGCATGCCGAGCCACTTCCGGATCAGTTGCGGCCAGTTCTTGACCGCAATAGGTCGTAGAGTTCCGGACATGGACTTCAAACTCGAGCTGGTCTCCATCCCCGTCTCCGACGTCGATCGCGCCAAGGCGTTCTACGAGCAGGCCGGCTTCAACGCCGATCACGACCACAAGGTCAGCGAGGACATGCGGTTCGTGCAGCTGACGCCGCCCGGCTCGGCGTGCTCGATCGCGATCGGCAAGGGCGTGACCGATGCGGAGCCCGGCTCGGTCAAGGGCATGCAGGTCGTCGTCGACGACATCGAGGCCGCGCGGGCAGAGCTCGTCGAGCGCGGCATCGACGTGTCGGAGATCCAGCGCTTCCCGTGGGGAGCGTTCGTCTTCTTCCAGGACCCGGACGGGAACGCCTGGGCCGTTCAGGACATCAAGGGCGGATCGTGATCCGTTTCGTGCCGGTGGCCGCGTTGTAGCTGCTGTCCCCGGCGTAGCTCGCGCTCACGGCCGGCTTTGACGCCTTGCGCGCGTCGCCGGCCGAGAGCTTGACGCTCCCGGTGAACTTGCCGCTCTTGACGCTCAGCGTCAGGGTTTTCGTGCGCTTCGCCTTGCCGACCTTGTAGGTCAGGACGACGCGCACCTTGCCGGTCGCGGTGCCGGCGATCGTGCCCGTGACCGCGAACGTCCGCGCCTTGCGCTTGAGCGTGGCGGTGGCGACCTTGAGCTGCGGGTTCCCCTTGGCCGCCGGTGCGGGAGCGGGAGTGGCCGGGAGCGGCTGCGAGGTCGGGGCCGGTGTCGTGTCGGTGGGCGTTGCCGCCGGCGTGGAGGTCGCGGTCGCGGTCGCGGTTGCGGTCGCCGTCGGCGTCGCCGTGGCGACCGGCTCGACGATGATCGTGCCGCGCATGTCCGTCGAGTGGACCTGGCAGAGCAGCGTGTAGGTTCCGACGTTCGGGAAGGTGCAGTAGCCCTCCCAGCCCGGGCCGAACCCGTTTCCGAACGACCCCGGCATCGGCGGGGCGTCGTTGGCGTCGATCGACCCACCGGGCGATGCCTTCGTTTGGGGACACGACGCCGGCGCCGCTCCGTCGAACGCGACGTTGTGGAGCTGGCTGCCGGTCGGGTATGCGAACGTGACCCGCTCCCCGGCCTTGATCGTCACGCTGCTGTCGCGGGGTGTCGGGTTGGACGCGTCCTGCCACCAGTACGCCGGCGGTCCGCCCCCGTCACGCGCCTCCATGCGGGGCCCTGATGCGGGCGTCGTCGTTGCGGTCGGAGTGGCCGAAGCCGTCGCTGTTGCCGTGGCCGTTGCGGTGGCTGTTGCCGTCGCGGTGGCTGTCGCGGTCGCCGTGGCCGTCGCCGTCGCCGTCGCCGTGGCGGTTGCCGTGGCTGTGGCCGTTGCGGTCGGCGTCGGCGTCGAGGTGCCCGTCCCGACCACGACCGTGCCCTTCATTTCCGTATGGAGGCCGCAGTAGAACGCATACGTTCCGACCGCGTCGAAGATGCAGTAGCCCGCCCAGCCTTGGCTCTGGAAGCTCATCGGCAACGGCGGCGCCGGCTCGATCTGGCTGCCCGCGCCGGCCGCGGTCTGGAGGCACGACGTCGGCGCGTCGCCCTCCTCGAACACCACGTTGTGGACGCTGCCGCCCTCCGGATAGCTGAACGTCACACGCCCGCCGGGGGTGATGTTCACGGTCGAATCCGAATCCGGCTGGCCGGCTTCGTTGAAGCCGTTGTCCCACGTCAGGATTTCACCGTCGACCGCGCGCGACCCACCCGCGGCGAGCGCGGGCAGCGCGACGAGTACGACGAGAGCGCAAGCCATCCATGGCAAAAGCTTCACCTGCATCTCCGCGACCAACCCCTTCGAACCGGACGGACCCCAAAAGAACAGTACCGCGCGACGCAAGTCGGCGGGCCGGCTTCAGCAACAAGAGGCCGAAGCGCGCGACGAGCTGGCCCGCGCCGAAGAGGAAGCCGACCGCAAGGCGGAAGAGATGGCGGACCTGGAACGCCGCACCTGAGCCATCCGGGGCCGCCGGTAGCCTCGCCGCATGGCCGAGCTACTGGAGAAGATTCACGCCGAGATCCGCGACCGCCTAGAGGCCGCGCGCCCCGCCGCGGAGGAGTACGAGCGCCTCGAGGCGGCGCTGGATGCGATGGGCGGCCCGATCGCGATCACCGCCATACCGCCCGCGGAGGAGCCTCCGCTCGCCGCCTAGTCAGCTCGCAGGGCCAGCGCGCAGCCGAAGAAGATGAGCCCGACGCCCGCGAGGGCGTCGGCGATCCGCATCGCGCGGATGCCCAGCGCACGGCGCGCCGCCGCGGTGCCGGTGGCCAGCAGCGTCACCCAGCAGAGACTGCCGACGCCGACGCCGGCGACCAGCAGCGTCGGCCCGCCGGCGGCGCCGACTCCGGAAGCCGCGGCGAACACCGCCGCCCAGGACGCGATCGTCAACGGGTTCGACGCCGTCGCCGCTGCCGAGGTGGCGAATGCCCGCCGCGGCGTCGCCACCTCGAACTCGGTCTCCGCGCCCAGCCGCACCCGGAACGCGTCGCGCAGGGTTCGAATCCCCAGGAAGAGCAGCACCGCGGCGCCGACCAGCGAAAGCGTGGTGCGCAGCGGATCGATCGCGAGCAGCGACGCGGCGCCCGCCGCGCCCGCGGCGGCGTAGAGCGCATCCACAACGGCGATCCCCGCCCCGATCGACAGCCCGACCGCCCAGCCGCTGCGTAGCGTCGAGCGGATCAGAAACAGGGACATTGGGCCGAGCTGCATGGCCACCAGGAACCCGAGTCCGAAGCCAATGGTGAGAGCGTGCATGCCGCCGAGATATCGGCCACACTGCGCTATCCACAAGGACCTCCGGTCAAAGACCGCGGAAAACGCAACGATGGACTCGACAGACAGTGAGATCCTCAGGCTCCTCCGTGAGGACGGGCGGATGTCGTGGCGCGACCTCGGGGCCGCCGTCGGCCTGACCGCGAACGCCGCGGCCGACCGCGTCCGGCGCCTGAGACAGAGCGGCGTCATCACCGGGTTCACCGCGCTCGTCGACCCCGCCGCGGGCGGTCGCCACCTCGAGGCACTGGTCGGCGTGACGCTGGCGCGGGGCACGGACAGCGACGAGTTCGCGATCCTCGCCTCCAAGCTCGAGCCCGTCACCGAGGTGCTCCACCTCAGCGGCGCGCCCGACTACCTGCTGCGGGTCGCGTGCAAGGACACTGCCGAGCTCGACACCCTGCTCAGAACGCTCCGCAACCGCGCCGGCGCCGAGGACACCGACACGACGATCGTCCTGCGCTCAGGGCCGCCCGCTACTCCGGCGTGACGTACGCGCCCGACAGGCCCCCGTCGACCATGAACGTCGACGCGGTGATGTAGGACGACTCGTCCGAGGCCAGGAACAGCGCCGCGGACGCGATCTCGCGCGCGTCGGCGAACCGGCCCATCGGCAGGTGGATCAGCCTCCGAGCGGCCTTCGCGGGATCCGAGGCATAGAGCTCGCGCAGCAACGGCGTATCGACCGGCCCGGGGCACAGCGCATTGACCCGCACGCCGCGCCGCGCGAACTCCACGCCGAGCTCGCGCGACAGCGCCAGGACCGCGCCCTTGGAGGCCGTGTAGGAGATCTGCGACGTCGCCGCGCCCATCACGGCGACGAACGATGCCGTGTTGATCACCGACCCGCCGCCGGTGTCCAGTAGATGCGGGATGCCGTGCTTGCAGCACAGGAACACGGAGCGGAGGTTGACGTCCTGCACGCGCTGCCACGCCTCCAAAGACGTGTCGAGCACGGAGACGTCGTCGTCCGGCGAGATCCCGGCGTTGTTGAACAGCACGTCGATCCGCCCGTACTCCTCGCGCGCCCGCGCCAGGAACCGGAGCACATCCTCCTCGGAGGAGACGTCCGCGGCCAGCGCGAGATCGACGCCCTCGAAGTCGTCGCGCAGGTCGACACCGACGACGGTCGCGCCCTCGGCGCGGAACAACGTCGCCGCCGCGGCGCCGATCCCGCCGGCCGCGCCCGTGATCACACAGACCTTGTCCTCAAGCCGCACGTGCCGCCTCCACCAACGCCGCGATCTCGACCGCGTCGGCTTGCGCCTCCGGGTGCCATTGGACGCCGAGCGCGAACCGCCGCGAGGGATCCTCGAGCGCCTCGGGCAGGTCGTCGACCGTCGCCCAGCCCGTCACCTCAAAGCCCTCCCCGATCACGTCGACGCCCTGATGATGGTGTGACTTCGTCGCGTGTGTGAGTTCGCCCGCTGCGCGCGCGGCCAGCGAGCCCTCGGCCAGCCGCACGTCATGGTCGCCGAACGCACCCGGGACGAGCCGATGGTCTTCATGGCCGAGGACGTCGGGCAGATGCTCGATCAGCGTCCCGCCGCGGGCGAGGTTCATCACCTGCATGCCGCGGCAGACTCCGAGCAGGGGCACGTCACGGTCGAGCGCCTCGAGCCCGAGCGCGACCTCGAACGCGTCGCGGTCGGGCACGTCGCCGTAGTCCGCCCCGCCGGCCAGGATCAGCCCGTCCACCAGATCGATCCACGCGCTTGCGTCGACCTCGTCCTCGGGTGGGAGCAGGACCGGCAGCCCGCCGGCGCGCGCGACCGCGACCGCGTAGGAGCGGGGCAGCAGCACCGCTTCGTCGTCCCACACGCTCCACTGCGCGCGCTCGACCGCGGCGCACAGGCCGATCACCGGCCGCCGCCTCACTCCTGGATCCCGGCGCCCTCGTCGAACTCGACCGTGCGCACCGGGCCCTTGAACGTGTGCTTGGCGCTGAGGGTCCACCAGAGGCCGACGATCAGCAGCAGGCCGCCGACGGTGACCGGCGCGTAGTTGACGTAGCGCCAGTCGAACTCGTCACGCCAAGGCACCGAGGCGGGGGTGAACGGCAGGCAGAAGATGATCACGCAGATGCCGACCCAGATGATCGCCGCCGGGTTGATCCACTTGTACTTGTTGCCCAGTGTCCACGGGCCGGGCTTGAACGCGTCACCCATCCGCCAGCGCAGGTACACCGGCATCACATATGCGATGTAGAGGCCGATCACGCAAATCGACACGACGGCGAGGAACGCGTAGGCGACGCCGTTCTCGTCGCCCTCGATCGCCGGCAGCGTCATCAGCAGCGCTGCGCCACACGAGCCGATCACCGCGAACGCCGGCACGCGATGGTGGTTCAGCCGCGTCCACAGGCGCCAGCCGGGCACCGCGCGGTCGCGCGAGAACGCGTACATCATCCGCGAGCACGAGGTGACGCACGCCATGCCGCAGAACAGCTGCCCGATCGTCGCGATCAGCACCACGAGCTTCTCGGAGCCGTCCGGCAGCGCCGTGCTGAACACGGCCAGCGATGAGCCGAAGCCTTCGTTGATGCCGTCCACGTCGGTCGCGGCGAACGTGATCGCGAGCAGCACGAACCAGCCGCCGACGCCGGACCAGAACACCGAGCGCCACACGCCCTGCGCGGCCGACTTGGCCGCGCCGTGGGTCTCCTCGGAGAGGTGCGCCGAAGCGTCGTAGCCGGTCTGCGTATACATCGTCAACAGGAAGCCGAGCGGCAGCACGTACCACCAGAACATGCTCTGGCCGAAGCCCGAGTTGTTGATCGTCTCCGTGAACACGAAGTCCACGCTCTGGTGCTGGTCCGGCACGAACACCAAGATGCCGATGATCACGGCGACACCGGCGACGTGCCAGAACACCGAGATGTTGTTGAGGAGCGCGACCAGCGGCGAGGAGTAGATATTGATCAGCGCATGGACGAACAGAATCACTGTGAACAGCAGGAAGATCTCTGTCATCAAATGCGCACTGTCACCCCAGTTGGCGAACCCTAGGTTCACTCCATACAAGGTGAAAGTTGCATTGAGGAACGTCGCGGCGCCGTAATCGACCGACGCGACGACACCGACCAGGCCGACGAGGTTGAACCAACCCGTGAACCACCCCCACTTGGGGCCGCCGAGCGTCGACGCCCAGTAGTAGATGCCGCCCGCTGTCGGATAGGCCGACACCAACTCGGCCATCGAGAACGCGACCAGCAGGATCAGGCCGCAGATGATCGGCCAGCCCCACGAGATCGCGATCGGGCCACCGTTGTTCCACGCCTGGCCGTAGGTCGTGAAGCAGCCGGCCAGGACGGAGATGATCGTGAACGAGATCGCGAAGTTCGAGAACCCGCTCCACGCTCGCTGGAGGTCCTGGCTGTAGCCGAGTTCGGCGAGGCGCCGTTCGTCGTCCGACTGCTGTTGCTCGACCGTCTCGGTCATGCCGACCTCCGGTAAAGGTATGCTCCTCCGTCCTTAGCGCTGCAGCCTACTGGCGCGGTCAAGGCAGGAGGCCCGCGAGCACGTGCTCGGTGCCGCGGAGATGATCGGCCATGATCCGCATCGCTCCGGACGGATCACGCCTTTCCAGACAATCGACGAGCCGCGCGTGCTGCGCGTTCGCCCACGCCAGTACCTCGGGCGGATGCGCGATGTAGCTGATCACGTCGGTCATCGCGCCTTGGGCCTCGGTCATCGTCGCCACCAGCGCCGCCGATCCCGTGGCTTCCGCCAGCCCGATATGGAACAGCACGTCGGCCTGCCGGTAGACGGCGAACTCCTCGATCGCGACGGCCATCTCCGCGACCAGCGCGTCGAGCCGCTCGATCGACTCACGCTCGGCCCGTTCGGAGGCCAGCACGGCAACGCCGAGCTCGACCGCCATCCGGACGTCGCAGCGGTCGCGCCAGTCCGCGAGCACCGCTGCGCTCGGCGGGCCCACGACCGCCGGTGGCTCGGCCACGAACGTCCCGCCGCCGCGGCCCCGCACGGCATGGAGATGGCCGGATTGCACGAGCGCCGTCAGCGCCTGCCGCAACGTGGACCGTGCGATCCCGAGCTGCTCGCACAGGTCGCGCTCCGGCGGGAGCCGCGTGCCGGGCGGGAGCAGGCCGAGCTTGATCGCGGTGCCAAGCCGTTCCAGCGTCTCCTCGAACGCGGTCGTGGACTGGACCGGCGCGAAGACGGTGTCGGCGATCACAGCCGTTCGAACCCTCGGGATCGCTCCCAGTCGGTGACGAACGACTCGAAGGCCTCGAGCTCCACGCGCGCGTTGTTCAGGTAGTGCTCCACGACCTCGTCGCCGAACGCCTCGCGCGCCACGGAGCTCGCGTCGAACAGCTCACGCGCCTCGCTCAGGGTCCGCGGCACGTGCGGCTTGTCGGCGGTATACGCATTGCCTTCCAGCGGCGGTTCGAGCTCCAGCTCGCGATCGAGGCCGTGCAGGCCGGCGGCGATCATCGCCGACAGCGCCAGATAGGGGTTGACGTCGGCGCCCGGGAGCCGCAGCTCGAACCGGCGCGAGTCCCCGTGGCCGACCATCCGCACCGAGCAGGTGCGGTTGTCGTTGCCCCACGCGACGGCGGTCGGCGCGAACGACCCGAGCGCGAAGCGCTTGTACGAGTTCACGTTCGGCGCGTACATCAGCGTCAACTCGCGCAAGCATGCGAGCTGGCCGGCGACGAAGCGATCAAGACCGGCGTCGTCGAGCCCACGGACCGACATGTGGATGTGGCACGACGACCCCTCGCGCTGGTCGTACTTGGCCATGAACGTGATCGCCATCTTCTCCTGGGCGGCGATCTCCTTCGCACCGGTCTTGTAGATCGAGTGCTCGTCGGCGGCCTTCAGTGCCGGGCCATAGCGGAAGTTGATCTCGTGCTGGCCGTCGTTGCACTCGCCCTTGGAGTTCTCCACGACCATCCCCGCCGCGCCCATCTGGTTGCGGATCCGCCGGATCAGCGGTTCGATCCGCGCCGTGCCCAGCAGCGAGTAGTCGACGTTGTACTGGTTCGCCGGCTTCAGCCCGCGATAGCCCTTTTCGAACGCCTCCTCGTAGGTATCGCGGAAGACGATGAACTCGAGCTCGGTGCCGGCGAACGCCTCGAGGTCGCGCTCAGACAACCGCTCCAACTGGCGCCGCAGGATCTGGCGCGGCGAGGCCACGACCGGTTCGCCGCCGGCCCACCGCAGGTCGGCCAGACACAGCACCGTGGCCTCATGCCACGGGATCGGCCGGAGTGTCTCGAGGTCCGGCACCATCTCGAAGTCTCCGTAGCCTTGCTCCCACGAGGACATCGCGTAGCCGTCGACGGTGTTCATGTCGACGTCGACGGCGAGCAGGTAGTTGCAGGCCTCGGCGCCGTGCTCGAGTACCTCGTCCAGGAAGTGGCGCGCGGTCAGCCGCTTGCCCTGGAGGCGGCCCTGCATGTCGGTGAGCGCGAGCAGGACCGTGTCGACGTGATCGCCTTGAACCGCGTTGCGGAGCTGGTCAATGCTGAGGGCCATTTGGCCCGGAACGCTACACGGCAGCGGGCGCGGGAACGACCGCAGGCTCGCGCATCTTCAGCTGCCAGCCCGGGTCGCCGATGACGACCAGCAGCGCCTCGACCACACGCGGGTCGAACTGGGTGCCCGAGCAGCGGCGCAGCTCGGCCACGGCGGCGCCGATCGGCATCGCCGGGCGGTAGGAGCGCGTGGTGGTCATCGCGTTGAACGCGTCGCAGGCACTGACGATCCGGGCCGCGAGCGGGATCTGCTCGCCGGCGAGACCGTCCGGGTAGCCCGTGCCGTCGAAGTCTTCGTGGGAGGCACGCACGACGACGCCCACCGTGCCGAGCAGACCGCCGACCCGGTCGAGCATCCGCTGGCCCTCGATGGTGTGGGTCTTCATGATCGCCCACTCCTCATCGTCGAGCTTGGAGGGCTTGTTGATGATCGAGTCGGGGATGTGGATCTTGCCGATGTCGTGCAACAGCGCGCCGAGCTCGGTCTCGCGCCGGATGTCCTCGTCGACGCCCATCTGCTCGGCGACGCGCACGGCGAGATCGACGACGTCCTCGGTGTGATGGCCGGTGTACTCGTCATCCTCCTCGAGCAGGTCGCGCAGCAGCAGCGCGGTGCCGCGGTAGGCGCGGCCGAGCTCGACGCTCTGGAGGACGCGCGCCTCGTGCTCACGTGAGAAGAAGGAGAACAGCGCGGCCAGTGGCAGGACGAGCATCGCCGCGGCGGGGGCGTCGGCGGCAGCGACGGCGGCGAGCAGGCCGATCGGGACCAGCAGGGCGTCGATCCGGTACGCCTGCGCGAGCTCGGCGAGGACGACCCGCGATGGCACGCCCACCGCCCGATCGCGCACCACATCGCGAGCGGCGTCGGCGGCGAACTGGGCCGCCAGCGCGGCCAGGTAAGCGGGCCACGCGCCCCACTCTGGCGTCTGCGCGCCGAGCGCGACGAGCACGGCCGCCGGCGCGAGCGCGAACGCGGCGTCGTTGACGGCCAGCACCGTGCGCATGGCGGGAACGTGACCGCGCACGACGGCGAACGCGGTCCGCGCGGCGATCACGGCGGCCAGCAGCACCGGCACGAACGGCGTCGGCAGCAGGAGCAGCATCGGGACGAACACGAGCTGCGACGGGACGACAGCGCCCTCGCCGACCGTGAAATGGATCCGGTGGACCACGACGTACGCCGCGGCGAACATGAGCGCCAGCGGGAGCGAGAACTCGCGCGCGGGCTCGGCCAGAATCGCCAGCGCAACGGCGGCCGCCAGCCAGGTGATCGCAATCGCGGCTTCGACGGCCTTCTGACGCGTGGGGAGCGCGCGCGGGCGTGCCTCCAGCCGCTCTTCGATGAGCCGCTCGGTGCCGGCGTTGATGGTGGGAAGCGGGGGGGTCTGCATGCCAGGACACCCGTCGGTCGACAGGTGTCCTATGTGGTCGACCGGTCAGCTTGCCGACTTTAGGAGCATGAAGAGGTCACGGATGACCCGCGCGGCGCTCGGCGCCTGCGCTGCCATTGCCGCCGCGGCGGCCATGGCTTCGCCCGCGCACGCGGGCGTGCTGACCAAGTCGGCAACGGACTGCGGTGACCCGCAGCTGACTCAGCCGTTCAAGCGGTGGTTGGACTACAGCCACTACAAGCTCGTCGACGACGGGACGTTCGAGACCGGCACCGACGGCTGGACCCTCACGGGCGGCGCCCGCGTGGTCAACGGCACCGCCACGCAGCGCGTGAGCGGCGACGGCTCGAAGTCACTCCTGCTGCCCGCCGGTGCCACGGCGACCACGCCGCCGGTCTGCGTCGGGCTCAACGAACCGACCCTGCGCTACTTCGCGCGCAAGAACAGTGGCCTGCTCTCGACGCTCACCGTGTCCGTGCAGGTCCAGCTCCAGCTCGGCGTGTGGGTGACGCTCCCGGTCGGTGTCGACCTGGGCGGCGCCTGGCATCCGAGCCTGCCGCATCTGGTTGTCGCGAACCTGTTGCCGCTGCTGCCGCCTGACATGACCGCCGTGCGCTTCAAGTTCGCCCCGATCCTCGGCGGCGAATGGCAGATCGACGACGTGTACGTCGATCCTCGCGTCAAGTGGTAGGGGCGTATCGTCCGGGCGGTGATCGATCCGCTCGAACGCTGGCGTGAATTTGGTGAGAAGCCCGACTTTGCCGGGCTTCTCACGTTCGCCGGCATGCCGTACACGCAGGATGCCGCCGAGCTGGCCGGCGTCGACGTGGCGATCGTCGGCGCGCCGACCGACGATCTGGTGTCCGACGGTGTCGGCGCCCGCTTCGGCCCGCGTGCGATCCGCGCCGCGGGCTGCCCGCCCGGCCCACACCTGGAGGCCGGCGTCGATGCGTTTGCCGCGTTGCGCGTGGTCGACTTCGGTGACGCGGCGGTGCTGCCCGGCAACCCGGTGCGCACGCACGAGGCGATCGAGGCGCTCGTCGGCGAGGTCGTCGACGCCGGCGCGCTGCCGGTGATCCTCGGCGGCGACCACTCGATCGCCGAGCCCGACATCCGCGCGATCGCCCGCCGCCGCGGCCCCGTCGGGCTGATCCACTTCGACACGCACACGGACACAGGGGAGACCGTGTTCGGCGCCGAGCTCTCGCACGGCACGATCATGTATCGGCTGGTCGAGCAGGGCCACGTCGACCCGTCGCGGTACGTGCAGATCGGCCTGCGCGGCTACTGGCCGGGCGAGCCGGAGTTCTCCTGGCAGGCGTCCAAGGGCATTACGAGCCTGTTCATGCACGACGTGCGCGAACTCGGGATCCGCGAGGTCGTGGGCCGCGCGGTCGGCATCGTCGGCGACGGGCCGGTGTTCCTGAGCGTCGACGTGGATGTCCTGGATCCGGCCTACGCGCCCGGCACCGGCACGCCGGAGCCGGGCGGGATGACCGCCGTCGACCTGCTGTGGGCGTGCCGCGAGATCGCGGCTCGCACCGAGCTGGTCGGGATGGACGTGGTCGAGGTCGCCCCGCGCGCGATCGGGTCCAGCGACGTCACGGCGCTGGTCGCCGACCGGATCGTGCGCGAGGTGTTGACCGGGGTGGCGCTCGCCAGGCAGTCTTAGTAGGCATGACGGTCCGAGTTGTCGCGCTGACGCTGGTCGCGCTCGCACTCTCCGCGTCCACCGCCGCGGCGCAGGGGAACCCGCCGGTGGAGGCGCTCCTCCCGGCCGACGGGGCGGCATTGCCGGTCAACCCAGCCGGAATCGAGCTGCGCTACACCTGCCCGCTCTACATCGTCTCTGGCGAGCCGCCGTTCGCCGTCTACGGTGACCGGCGCGACTACGGCACGGTCGTCGCGACGCGGCCGGACGTCGGCAACGACGGGCGTCTGCTCCAGGGCAACTGGATCGACCTCCCGCCGTCCGACGATCTGCAGGACAACGACCTTCCGGAGGACCAGTGCCGGACCTTCTTCGCCGAGGACAACTGGCACCTGACGCCCGGCACCTACTACTGGCAGGCCTACCGCATCTGCCTCGCCTGCCAGGGCGATTACGAGGCCACGCCGGTGCGATCGTTCCGGTTGACCGCGAGCGGATCGGGGACGAGCCTGACCGTCAAGCTGCCGCGCCGGGCCTACGGCGGAATCCCCTTCCACACCGAGGTCGGCGGCCGCGCGCTGCCGTCCGGCGGGACGGTCCGGCTGCAGGCGCGCCGGGGCTCCACCGGCGCCTGGAAGACCGTTCGCGGCCTTACCGTCCTGACCGATCGAGACACGCAGGAGTCGACCGGCGTCGGGCCGGCGCAGCTGGCGGCCGGGCGCTACAGCGTGCGCGCGGTAATGGCGCTCGGCGACGAGGAGATCGCCAGCCCGGCGAAGCGCCTGACCGTCGCCAAGGCCGCGCGCTGGCCGCGCGGCAGCGCCGGGCGCTGGCGCGAGCCGAGTGGGCTGGACGTCGAGTTCGCGATCTCCGCTGACGGGCGGACGCTCCGCGGCGGCTCGTTCGGCGTGTCGACGCTCTGTCCGCAGGCGCCGCTTCCCGACGGGTCACCGCAGTTCACGACGATGCTTCTGCAGGCACCCGTCCCGCGGGCGCGCGTCGCGCCCGACGGCTCGTTCGCGTGGGCCGGGAAGGTGAGCCGGCACAACGTGTACGCCTACGGGCGGATCAGAGGCAAGTCGGCGCAGGGCCGTGTCCAGCTCGGGCTCGGCGCGTGCACCGGCAGCTCGTCGTGGAAAGCCGTCAAGCGCTAGCGGGTGCGCAGCTTGCGCGTGCGCGTGCGCTCTTCCTGCCGCGCCACGACGCTCAGGATCAGCTTCAGGATCTCGGGCGGGCCGGAGGCCTTGACGTGGCCGGACTCGAAGCACTCGCGCCAGTGGCGGAGCGATCCGTCCTTCGCCAGATCGTTGAACTCCGTGCGCGGGATCGAGAGCCGGACCTTCGCGTCGGACGCGATGTCGCGGGTGATCTTCGGGCCGGGGACCTCGACGCGGAAGAGCTGAATGTCGCCGCGGCCGCGGAGCTCGAGCTCGAAAACCAGCTTGAGACGTTCCAGCGCCGGGACCTGGCGCTGGAAGTTCGCCGATGACCTGCTCGATCTGGGCCTTGGTGTCCGCGGTGGACATGAGAGGCCCAGATCTTAGTCGGACGCCGGCTTGACCTTGACTGCGTACTTCGAGGGCTGCTCGGCGACCGTCGGGTTGTCGATGTCGCCCAGGCGGTCGATCAGCTTGATCCACTGCTTGGGCTTGAGGATCGCGTCGATCTGCTTCGCGGCTTCCTTGTTCTCGCCGTAGAGCGGGCGCCAGCCGACATGGATGTGGTCGGCGTGATCGCCCATCGCGACCGTGTTGTCGGCGCCGTCGAACGTCATCAGCGAGATGATCTGGTGCGGCTTCATCGTGCCCTGCAGGGTCAGGAGGCGCTGGATCGTCAGGTCGGCGATCGAGCCCGGGCCCTGGTGCCCGTAGATGCTGATGCCGTTGATCGCGGCGATGTCGACGGCGGTGCCGGTGCTGTGCTCGGAGACGTTTCCGGACGCGGTCATGTAGCCGTGGCCGCACTTGAGCGAAGACACCGTCGGCTTCAGCCCCGCGGAGGCGAGGTAGGCGAGCGTCGCCAGCACGCGGCGGTCGATGGCGCCGGCGCGGACGTCGGCGCGGCCGCAGCCGTAGATCTCGATCCGGCGGTCGTCGAGCACGCGGCGGACCAGCGTCTCCTTGCTCATGAGCATGATCTCGCCGATGGTGGGCTCGTCGGTGTCGGAGCCGAACAGCGCGTTCTTGCCTTTGGCGCGGTAGACCTCGGTCGACTCGAGCAGCTTCCAGCCGTCGAGGATCGGCTTCGGGTCGATGCGCGGGGCGCCGCGGCCGGCCGGGCGGATCTCGAATAGGAGGTGCGGGGCCTTGGACTTGGAGACCTTGCCGATCCGGCCGAGCGTCGTCCCGCCGAGGACGCGGGCGCCCTTGCGCAGCGGCTTGGCGACGAAGTCGTCGGGATCGAGGCCCAGCGGAGCGCCGGCGCTGGCGGTCTCTCCGCCCGCGACCTGGACGTCGCCGCCGGCCTTCCTCGCGTTCTTGCGCGTCGGGTTCGCGAACAGGCGGACCTTGGCGACGGGCGCGGCGGCCGTGGGCTCCTCGGTCTTCGTCTCGGCCGGCTGCGTGTCGGCGGCCTTGACGTCGGCCTTGGACTCGGGCTCGAGGCCACGGCGCTTGGAGGTCTTGTCCTTCTCGGAGCGGGTGCGCTTCTTCGGGGCCGGATAGGTCTTGGCGACGGTCTTCAGGTGGGCGTACGTGTAGGTGTTGCCGTACACGTCCTGCACGATCACGTAGCGGCCGAGGCGCTTGTTGGCGCCGAGCTTGAGAACCTTGCCGTCGTTGACGGCGATCACGGGCGAGCCGGGCTTGGCGTAGATCTCGATGTTGCGGCGGGTCTCGTCGGACTCGACGACAACGGCCTTGTTGGCGCCCTTGGTCGTGCGGTCCGCCTTCTTCAGCGCGCCGGCGTAGGTCGCCTTGGCGCGGACCGGGAAGCGGCCCTGCGTGAGGCCGGTGAGCGAGCCGACGAGGTCGCCGGGGATGCCGCCGATGACCTGCGCGCGCATCAGCACCGAGTCGACGTACCAATCGGCGTGGTTGTAGGCGAAGACGGCCTTGCGGATGTCGCTGTCGGCGCCCGCGGCCTTCAGGTAGCGCGCGGCGGCGAAGATCGCGTCGACCGGGTTGAACGGGTCCTTGACGCCGTCGCGGTTGGCGTCGACGCCGTAGGCCTTCCACGTGGCGGGCATGAACTGCATCCAGCCCAGCGCGCCGGCCGAGGAGACGTTGAGGTTGCGGCCGTAGTCGGTCTCGATCTCGTTGATGCCCGCGAGGATCTCCCAGCGGACGCCGTACTGCATGCCCGCGGCCTGGTAGATCGGGAGCAGGAAGGGGGGAATCCGGAACTTGTCGATGAAGAAGTTCGGCACGCCGATCTTCGCGGGGCCCGGGACCGCGAGCGAGTAGCTCGGGTTCGACTGGGCGGGGCTGCCGTCGACGTTTGTGAGAGTCGGCACATTCACGGCCGGGGCGACATGCTCCGGCTCCTCGACCTTGACACACCCTGAAGCTGAGGTCGAGGTCGAAGCCTTGCCCGTGTCCTTCTCGGTGCACGCGCGGGCCTGACCGTTCTGACCCTTCGAGCGGTTGGCGGCACGCTTCTTGGTGCGCTTCTTCGCGGCATCGGCGGTCGCCGTGGCCGTCGCGGTGGGCGCGGCGGTCGCCGTAGAGCTCGGGGCCGGCGTCTCGATCGTGGTCTCGACGGGCGAGGGATACGGAGTCTCGGTCGACGCGGGCGCCTCGGTGGCCGTCTCCGTGGGGTTGGCCGTCTGCGTCTCAACCGCGGGCGCGACCGTAGGGTCCTCGGTCGGAGCCTCCGTCGGGGCCTGGGCGGCCGTGGCGGCCGGCGAAGGCGTCTCCACCGCAACGGCAGAAGACGACGCCGTCGGCGTAGCCGTAGGATCGTCCGCGGTCGCGGGGATGCCGAGCACAGCGGCGAAGGCCGCGGCGCTGACAAGGGCAGTGGAGAGGATTCGGCGGGTCACGTCCCCCTCGGTGTCGGCACCCTGGGGGGCCGTCTTGAGCCGTGCAGGTAGGGTTGTGACCCGATCTGGGCTATAACTCACCCTCAACTTGAGCTAGAGATACGCCTCCGGCGCTAGTCTGAGGACGTGGACATCGCCACGCTGGACATCCGGCTCGCCGTCCCGGACGATGCGGCGGCGCTGGCGGGGACCACCCGGCTCGGTTTCGAGTCCTATCGCGAGTGGGCGCCGGAGGGCTGGCGCCCGCCGCCGCACAGCCTCGAGATCCGCTCGATCCGCGAGCGGCTGCGCGCGGACACCACCTGGTGCGCGATGGCACTCGACGCCGAGGGTGAGCCCGCGGGGCATGTCGGGATCACCCACGCCAGCGAGCGCGAGCGTCCGCACGTGCGGCTCGAGGGCCGCGCCCACCTGTGGATGCTGTTCGTGCGGCCGCGCTGGTGGGGGAGCGGCCTGGCGGCGCGCCTGCACACGCTCGGGCTAGAGGAGGCCGCGCGCCAGGGCTACGAGACGATCCGGCTGTACACGCCGTACGGCGCCGCTCGCGCGCGTGCGTTCTATGAGCGCGAGGGCTGGGAACTCGCGGGCCGGGCGTTCGCCGAGCCGCTGCTCGGGCTGGACCTGGTCGAGTACCGCCGTCTCTGCCCGCGCGCGCTGTGATTCCCTGGGAGGACGCCGCCGAGCGGTCGCGCGTCTCGATGCGCACCCGCCTTGGCCGCGTGCGGGCGGGCTGGCGGACCGCGGTGCAGGCGGCGGTCGCGTGCGCCGCGTCGTGGGCGGTGGCGAAGTGGGTCTGGGGCCATCCGGCGCCGTTCTTCGCGCCCGTCGCCGCGATCATCGCGCTCGGCCAGTCCTACCACGAGCGCAGCCGCCGGGCGGTCGAGCTCGTCGTGGCGGTCACGATCGGCGTCGCGGTCGCCGACGTGCTGGCCTACCAGCTCGGCACCGGCGTGCCGCAGCTGGCGCTGGCCGTCGCAGTCTCGGTATCGCTCGGCATGTTCTTCGGGACCAGCCAGCTGTTCGTCAATCAGGTCGCGATCTCGGCGGCGCTGGTGTTCACGATCACGCCGCCCACCGGTGGGGTGTCGTTCGCCCGCACGGTCGACGCGCTGACCGGCGGGCTGATCGCGCTTGCCGTCGCCGCCTTGATCCTCCCCGCGGACCCGGTGCGGATGCTCCGCGACGCCGCGCGGCCAGTGCTCGACGAGCTCGCGGCGACGCTCGAAGGCATCGCGGCGGCTCTGCGGGCGCGCGACCCGGACGCAGCCGAGGCGGCGCTCGTGCGGGCCCGCGGCATCGACGAGTTCGGCGCGCGCTTCTTCGACGCCACTCGCGAGAGCCGTGACACCGCCCGGATGTCTCCCGCGCGCAGGCGCGCGCGAGGAACCGTGCAGATCTACGAGGAGGCGGCGGGCCGGATCGACCTGGCAGTGCGCAACGTCCGCGTGCTGGCCCGCGGGGCGATGCGCGCGCTGGCGCTCGACGAGAACGTGCCGCCGGAGGTCGCCGACGCGCTCGAGGACCTCGCGCGCGCCGTCCTGGCACTCGCGCACGCGCTAGAGACCGGTCAAGAGCTCGAGGCGGTCCGCGAGCCGGCGCTCCGGGCCGCGGCGACCGCGACACAGGTGCTCGAGGGCACGACGAACATGTCCGTTTCGGTGATCGTGGGCCAGATCCGCTCCACGGCGACCGATCTGCTGACCGGCCTCGGCCTCTCCTACGAGGAGGCGTCCGAGGCCGTGCGCACGGCCGCTAGCCTGCGCGCAGATGGCTGAGATCGTGCTGTTCCATCACGCGCAGGGCCTGACCGCGGGCTGCCGCGCGTTCGCCGAGGAGCTGCGAGCGGCGGGGCACGTCGTCCACACGCCGGACCTCTACGACGGCAACACCTTCGACACGCTGACCGACGGGATGGCGTACGCCGAGCAGGTCGGCTTCGAGACGATCATCGAGCGCGGCGAGGCCGCCGTCGACTCGCTGGCTCCCGACCTCGTCTACGCGGGCTTCAGCCTCGGCGTGATGCCGGCGCAGAAGCTGGCGATGACGCGGCCTGGCGCACGTGCCGCCGTGTTCATGCACGCCACCGTCCCGCTGGAGTACTTCGGCGGCTCCTGGCCGGAGTCGGTGCCGCTGCAGATCCATGTGATGGAGGACGACGAGCTGGGTGACGTGGACGTCGCGCGTTCACTCGAGTTCGCGGAGCTCTTCCTGTATCCCGGCGACCGGCACCTGTTCACCGACTCGAGCCTGCCGGCCTACGACGCGGACGCCACGGCGCTGGTGCTGGAGCGCGTGCGGGGCTTCCTGTAGACGGCGCGTGCGCCCGGCCACGGCTCCAGCGGGAGGTGCTCGTGGAGGCCGACGACGAGCGCGCCGCCGGGCCGGAGCACGGTGAGCAGCCGCTCCAGCACCCGCGACTGGACGTCGTCGGCGAAGTACGTGAACGCCGAGTTGCGGCACAGGATCAGGTCGAACGGCCCGTCGAGCGGCGCCTCGCGGAGGTCGTGCCGGCGGATCTCGACGCGCTCTCGATACGTGCCGTCACGCATGCGGGCGCGGAGCCGGTCCGGCAGCTCGGCGAAGCTGCTCTCGGGATAGACCGCCGCGCGGGCGCGGCGCAGCACCGGCTCGTGAAGGTCGGTGGCGAGGATCTCGAGCTCAGGGGCGATCAGCGCGAGCGTGTACGCCTCCTCGCCGGACGCGCAGCCCGCGCTCCAGGCGCGGCGCGGGCGCAACGCGGGCAGTACGACCGCTTCGAGCGCGGCGAATACGGCCCGGTCGCGGTAGAAGCGCGAGATCGTGACCGGGGTCAGCGAAACAAAATGCGACCACTCGTCAGGATTCGCCTCGAGATACGACCCATAAGCATCCAGACCGTCCAGCCCCAGCTCTTCGACCCGCGCCCGCAGCCGTCGCAGTACCTGCCGCCGCGGCTTGCGGAACCCGGCCCATCGCAGGCCGGCCCGCGGCAGCGCCCACTGCAGGAACTCGTCGTCGTTCAACGCGGTATTGATACTGGCGTGAGACAGGAGCTGATCGTCGAGCTCCGCCCCGGCGCGGACGCCGCCGCCGTCGAGCGATGGCTCCGGCAGCGCGGGCTCGAGGTGCTGCCGATGACCGTCGGCCTGCTCGCGAGCGGCGAGGAAGCGGCGGTCCGGAACGCGCAGACCGTCGCCGACGAGCTGTCCGCGCATGTGAAATCCGTGTCCGTCTCCGGGCCCAAGCGCTTGCAGAACTGAAGGAGCCGCCGTGTCGATGCCGCCGATCGTCGAATCCAGCAACCCGCTGCCGCCTACCGTCATCGGATACGTGTCGGTGCGCGGCGAGGTGTCGTTCCTGGATGCCGAGGACATCGCCGACCCGGTGCCGTTTTACGGGCGCGAGCCCGATCAGGCCGCCGCTGCGGTCGAGCAGGCGGGCCTGATCGTGATCGCCGAGAGCCGGCTCGGCATCGCCGTCGCCGGGCCGGCGGCGGCCTACGAGGAGCTGACCGGCGGCACCGTGCAGGCGTTCGAGCGGCTCATGCACACCCGCAGCGGCCGGGTCGAGTACGTCACCCACCTGGACATCGTCGGCTCGCGCCAGCCGCGCGCCCTCGGTGCCGGCGCGGGCGTCGGCGACGTCATCGACGGGGTGGTCCTGGAGCGTCCGCGCTCGCCGATGGCGGTGTTCCCGGCGCCGATCCCGCCCTCGGTCGGGCGCTTCCACCTGCGCGTGCCCGACGACGTGGCCACGATCCTCGGCACCGCAGACGCGCACCGCAACGGCCAGCGCGGCGCGGGCGTGACCGTGGCGATGGTGGACAGCGGCTGGTACCGCCACCCGTTCTTCACCGCCCACGGGTACGCCGTCGAGACGCCGGTCACGGTGATCCCGGGTACCAACCCGGCGCGCGACCCGCACGGGCACGGGACGGGCGAGTCGGCGAACGTCTTCGCGATCGCGCCGGAGTGCACGCTGCGCCCCTATCGGGCGGCCGACGATCAGGGCAACCTCGTCGGCGCTCTGGCCGCGTTCGTGCGCGCGAAGCAGGCGACGCCCGACGTGCTCACGAACTCCTGGGGCGGCGACTACGACGACCCCGTGCCGGCGCAGCCCGATCCCGCCGACCGCGCGCTGGCGCTCGAGATCAGCGACGCGATCGCGCAGAACATCGTCGTCGTGTTCGCGGCCGGCAACGGCAGCTTCAGCGCCGAGGCGCAGGTCCCGGGCGTGATCGCGGCCGGGGGCGTCTACTCGGACGCCGGACTGGAGCTGCAGGCCTCGGACTACGCCAGCGGCTACCACAGCACCTGGTTCGGCGGGGTCGACGTTCCGCTGGTGAGCGGCCTCGTCGGGATGCGCCCGCGCGCGTCCTACCTCATGCTGCCGATCCCGGCCGGTTGCCCGATTGACGTCGAGCGCGCCGCGGCCGGCGGCGGCGACCCGGCCGACGGCACGGCTGCCAACGACGGCTGGGCGCTGTTCTCCGGCACGTCCGCCGCCTGCCCGCAGGTCGCGGGCGCGGTCGCGGTGCTGCGGGGCATCAAGCCCGGCGCGACGCCGGCGGAGGTCGCTCAGGCGCTGTCGACCACCGCCGTCGACGTGCGGGTCGGGCGTAACCACCCGCGCTTCAACGAGCCGGCCGGGCCAGGCCGGGACCTGGCCACGGGCTTCGGGTTGATCAACGTGTCGGCAGCGGCTCAGGCGATCTGACGCTGAGCTGCTCAGCGAGCCGTGCCATCGCGCGCTCGTTGCCGCGCCGGAGCATCCTGCGCATCAGCGGCAGCAGCGGCCGCTCGTAGCCGGGCAGACGCTCGAACTCGTACGTGAACTCGACGTGCGTGCCACCGTTCGGGAGGTCGCTGAGAACGTACGTGCCGGTCCCGTGGCGCTTGCCCTTGGCGGCGATGTTGCGCTCCTTGATCCGGCGACCGGGATCGACTTCGATCACCTCGATGTCGGCCTCATCGGTGATGCCGCCGACCTTGGCGGTGACCTGCGCCTTCGAGCCGATGCCCGTCGCCGGGCCGGAGAGCTTCCAGTCGACGAGCATGTGATCGGTGAACGACTCGTGGTTGGCCATCACGTCGAGGAACGCGAACACCTCGTAGCGGGGCTGGGGGAGATCGATGGAAACGGTCATTGGGGAGGTCATGATGTACCACATGGTACAGTTCGGCCCGTGCCGAAGTCAAATGCCCGGCAGCGGATGCTCGATGCGGTCATCGACCACATCGCGACGAGAGGCATCTCGGACCTGAGCCTCCGCGAGCTCGCGGCGGGGATCGGCACCAGCCACCGGATGCTGATCCACCACTTCGGCGGCGCCGAGGGGCTCCGCGTGGCGGTGGTCCGGGAGGTCGAGGAGCGCCAGCGAGCGGCGCTCGCCGACGTTCTCCCCGACCACGACATGCCGCTCGGCGACGCCATGTGGCTGTGGTGGCGCCATATCTCCGACCAGTCGCTGTGGCCCAACGAGCGGCTGTTCTTCGAGCTCTACGGCCAGGC
Organism: uncultured Solirubrobacteraceae bacterium; assembly: GCA_963768375.1. Taxonomy (GTDB): domain Bacteria; phylum Actinomycetota; class Thermoleophilia; order Solirubrobacterales; family Solirubrobacteraceae; genus Solirubrobacter. Next base: position 362,904 of record CAVYHO010000008.1, on the reverse strand, counting down.
GCTGCAGGGCCGGCCCGGCACGACGGAGCTGCTCGATGGGATCGTCGAGGCGTGGGTCGAGCCCTCCGCGGCGATCCTCGCCCAGCACGGCTTCGCCGAGCCGCACGCGGTGGCGCGGCTCGGCATCGCGGTTACCCGTGGCCTGCTGCTCGACCTGCTCGCCACCCGGGACCGTGAGGCCGTCGACGCGGCGATGAGAGTCCACATCGCCTCGTTGGCGACCCTCATCCCGGCCGGGTGAGGTCGCGGAAGATGCCCGGCCAGGCGCGGGGGAACTTGTTGCCAGCCACAAGGCGAGATTGTTGCCTGCCCCGTTTCGCCCGGAGCGGCGCGAATCTAGCGTTCTCGGCATGAACCGCATCATCGTTTTGAGCGCAGTGACGGTGGCCTTCGCGGGCGCCGCCGCAGCCCCCTCCATCGCCGACCGCGACCGCGTCGGCGATCTCACGTGGCTCGAGAACCAGCTCAGCCGCGAGCCGCTCATCTGGAGCGAGCGCGACGTCGACGGAACGCAGAAGCGCGTGCGGCTCGGCTCGGCCGAGCTTCGCCGGGTCGCACTGGTGCGAGCCGCCCATGCGTACCGCGCCGGCAACGACGTGCCGCTGCGACGCCTGGCCCACCGCCAGCGTTGGGCGACGACCGCAGACTGAAACCGCGAGACATCGCGGATTCCGTGCCAGCCACAGTGTGCGCCGGCGCACCGCGTGAAACGATCACTGCTGTGCGTCCGACCGTCCTGATCGTCGACGACCATGACGAATTCCGTGCCGCCGCTCGGGCTCTGCTCGAGGCGGAGGGGTTCGCGGTCGTCGGCGAGGCGGCGGACGGCGCGGCGGCGATCGAGGCCGTCACTGCCCTTCGACCCATGGTCGTTCTGCTCGACGTACAGCTGCCGGGCCTAGACGGGATCGCCGTCGCGGAGCGGGTCGCGGCGGGGCCGGAATCCGCCGGCGGTCGTGCTCGTCTCGAGCCGCCGCGCGGCGGCGTACGGGCCACGCCTGAAGCAGGCCCCGGCGCGCGGGTTCATCGCGAAGAGCGAGCTCTCGGGCGCGGCGCTCGCCGGGCTCCTGGCTTGAAGGCGCTTCTCGCCGTCGCGGCGCTGGCGCTGGGTCTCGCGGCCGAGGCCGCCCTGTACTCGTGGGACGAGCCGCGACTCTGGCTCCCGGACCTCGCTGTCGGCCTGTGCTTCATCGCGACCGGGGCGCTCGCCCGGCGGCGTGGCGCCGGCGTACTGCTGGCCGCCACCGGCTGCACCTGGTTCCTCGGCAACTTCTCGACCGACCTGCTGTACCTGTATCGCGGCCCGCTCGTCCACCTCCTCGTCGCCTACGCCGGCGTGCGGCCGCGCACGCGGCTCGACGGCTTCGCAGTCGCGGTCGGATACGCCGCTGCGGTCGCCGCTCCGGTGTGGGGCAGCGATCCGGTGTCCGTCGTGCTCTCCATCGCGCTCGTGGCCGTTGTGGCGCGCGGGTTCGCCACGGCGACCGGCCCTGCGCGGCGCGAGCGGCTGACTGCGCTCCAGGTCGCCGTCGCGTTCGCGGCGGTGCTCGCGGTGGATGTGCTCGAGCCCGCGCTGTTCGCGTTCCAGGCCGTGCTGCTCGGGAGCGCGGTGTGGCTGTACACGCGACTGCGCCCGCCGGCGGCGACGGTCGCCGACCTCGTGGTCGAACTCGGCGAGACCCGCTCGGGGACGCTGCGCGACCGGCTCGCCCGCGTGCTCGGCGACCCGACGCTCGCCGTCGGATACTGGTCGCCGGACGCAAGCGGCTACCTGGACTCCGCGGGCCGCCCGCTCGCGCTTCCGGAGCCGGAGTCGGGGCGATCGGTGACGCGCGTGGAGCGCGAGGGGAGGCCGTTCGCGGTGCTCGTGCACGATGGCGCGGTGCTCTCCGACCCGGCGCTCGTCGAGGCGGTGGCGTCCGCCGCGCGGCTGGAGGCGTCGAACGTCGCGCTGCAGGCGGAGCGGCGGGCGCGGGCGAGCGAGCTCGTCGCCTCGCGGCGGCGGCTGCTCGTGGCGGCGGACCGCGAGCGGCGCGCGCTCGAGACGCGGCTGCGGCGGGGGCCGGAGCAGCGGCTCGTGGACGTCGACGGAATCCTCGCCGGCCTGCCCGAGGCCGACGAGCACCTGACGCGGGCGCGCCGCCAGCTCACGCTCACGCTCGACGACCTGCACGAGCTCGCGCGCGGGCTGCACCCGCGCGAACTGGTCGAGGGTGGTCTTCGCGGGGCGCTGAACTCACTCGCCGAGCATGCGCCGGTGCCCGTCGAGCTCGACGTGCGCGTGGAGCGCCTGCCCGACGAGCTCGAGGCCACGCTCTATTTCGTGTGCGCCGAGGCGCTCGCCAACGTCGCCAAGTACGCGAGCGCAACGCGCGCGGGGGTGAACGTCACGGCGACGGACGGCCACGTGTCGCTGAGCGTCGCCGACGACGGCATCGGTGGCGCCGACCGCTCTCGCGGCACCGGCCTGCAGGGCCTCGCCGATCGCGTCGAGGCGCTCGGCGGCACGCTGTCGCTCGCCAGCCCGCCCGGCGAGGGAACGCGGCTGACGGCTCAGATCCCGCTCTAGTCGGTGATCCGCTTCCAGGGATCTTTGGCGAACGCGCGCGCAACACGTTTGCGGATCGAGTCGCCGCGGCCGGGTGAGAACCTGAGGTCGCCGCGGGTCGTCAGGCTCCAGCGCGAGACGGTCGGCGGCTCGGTCGCGGAGCGCATGATGATGCGATCGCCGTCGACCGCGTAGGTGCTGCATTGGCCCGGGACGTAATCCGGGTTCGTGATGTTCGAGGCGTTGGTCTTCGGCTTGAACACCTCGCAGTATTTCCCTCCCTTGAATGTGTACGTGTACACGCCGGGGATTTCCGCGATGGCCCCCGGGTCGGTGAGACCCTCCGCGCGCAGCTTCGCCTCGGTGACCTCGACGCGGTAGACGCCATCGAGCGCCGTCGTGGCCTTCGCGTTCGGCAGGGTGGCGACCGGAACGCCGCACGCGGGGGGCGCGACCGGGTCGCCCCCGAGGCGCTGCTTGAGCTCGCGGATGCGCGCGATCACGCGCCGCGTGAGCGGGTCGCGCTCGAGCTCGCCGTACACCGAGGCCGTGGCCGCCTGGAGTGCCGCAATGTCCGCGCGGCTCGCGAGCACGATGCTATTGCCCGCCTCGGGGTCCGTCTCGCAGTGGGCGCGGGCCTTCCGCGCGTCGCCCGGCGTCGAAGCGATCGCCCACTCGCGCGTCTGATCCCCCGCCGTCGCGAGGATCGAGCGCTGGCGCTCGTCGAGCTGTCGGTACGCGCGCGCGTTGATCACGATCGCGTCGGCCCAGGCAGAAAGCGTGACGTTGCCGGTGACGGTCTCACCCGAGACGAACCCGTACGCGCCCACGCCTCCGACATGCTGGCCGGCGGTCGGGCACCACGCCCTGGACGAAGGAAGCGCCGAGCGACCGGACTACCGCGTTTGGTGTCTTCGCCCTGGTCCCGAACAACACCCCGCCTTGATAGTCCCCGGGACCGAGCAGCGGGCCGTTGAGCCCGGCTGGATGCTCGACGCCCACCGGCAGCAGGCGCAACCCGACGACGCCCACCCGTTCGAGGCCCGACAGCATCTCCTCCGCCACATCGTCCGCGGCGATCTGGGCCAGGAGCGCATCGCTCGTGACGAGGAACGGCGCATCGAGCGCGCGCAGGCTCGTGACGCCGACGAGTTCGAAGTACTCCGTGGGCATCAGGCCCATGTCGAGCTCGCCGCTCGTGACCAGGCCGGCCACCTGCCGCTCGTAGTCCGGCCCGGGCTTTACGGAGTCCATGACGGGCTCGATCCGCAGCTGACCGTTCGAGAGCGCATCGACCCGGCGAGCGAACTCTCGCGACTGGTCGACGCTCGGATCCCACCTCGTCGTCGGTGGCGAGCCGTAGCGTCAGCGGCCCGCCGCTCCCGCCCGCCTTCGTCGCCGCCCCGCCGTCGAAGCACCCGGCGAGCACCGGAGTGACGAGCAGGAGAGCAAGCGTCGCGAGCCTCATCGGTCGCCGATCCGCTTCCAGGGGTCGGCGACCAGGGCGCGCGCGACTTCGTTGCCGATCGCGCCGGCCGTCTCCACCGTGAATCGGAGGTCGCCGCCGGCCGTCCGGCGCCAGCGCCACACGGCGTCCGGGCCCCCGGCGATCCGAAGGACGAGGCGATCGCCGTCGATCCCGTAAGTGCCGCACTCGCCCGGAACCACGTCGGGGTTGCCCGAGATGGGGGTCGGAGCCTTCTGTTCGAAGCAGTACTCACCGCCGGACAGCGTCCAGGTCCAGACGCCGCGGTTCTCGATCACGTCTGCCTCGGGCGCGCCATCGACGCGCAGTTCTTCATCGGTGACCTCGAAGCGGTACTTGCCGTCGAGCGCCGAGGTCGCCTTGGCGTTCGCGAGGGTTCCGGCGGACTCGCCGCAGGCCGCGGGGATCGGGGCGGCCGTTCCGCTGCGCTTTCGCCGGCGGATCCGCTCGATCACCCGTCTGGTCAGCGCGTCGCGCTCGAGGTCGGCGTAGACCGGGGCCGTCGCCGCCTTGAGCGCGGCGACGTCGGCGTCGCGTGCCAGCACGACGACCCGGCCGGATCCGGGCTCCGACGCGCAGTATGCCTTTGCCTGCGCGGCTTCGTCCGGGGTCGACGCGATCCTCGACACACGGACCTCGTCCGCCGCCTTCGCCAGGATCGAACGCTGCCCCTTGTCGAGCCGCTCGAATGCGTCCGCATTGATAACGATCACGTTGGCGCGCGCGAACAGTGTGACGTTGCCGGTCACCGGTCCCTCCGGGGGCGGGCGGAACCCGCCGACCATGGCGACGAGGCGGCGGCGGTCGGGGTCCTCACCTTGTACGACCGTGGCGCCCAGGGCTTCCAGCACGGCCGTGGTGGTCTTCGATTTTGAGTCGAGAATTCTGCCTTTGAAGTCGGCCAGGCCGAGCACCGGCGCGTCGAAACCGATCGGATGGGCCAGGCCGTTGGGCACGAGACCAAGCCCGACGACGCCCGCTCGCTCGAGGCCGGACAGCATGTCGTCTGCCTCATCGCCCGAGACGACGTCGGCCAGCAGCGCGTTGCTGGTGATGAGGAACGGCGCGTTCAGGGCGCGCAGGCTCGTGACCCCGACCCGTTCCCAATTCTGCGCGGGCATCACGCCCATCTCGAGCTTGCCGCTCGCGACCGTGTCGGCCAGCCGGCGCTCGGCGTCCGGATGGGGTTTGACGGCGTCCGTCACCGGCTCGACCCGGATCCGGCCGTGCGAGAGCGCCTGGACGCGGCGGGCGAACTCGTTCGCCTCCGCAACGGCCGGATGGCGTGGATCATCCAGGGTGGCGAGCCGCAACGTGAGCGGGCCGCCGGTCCCGCCCGCCTTCGTCGCCGACCCGCCGTCGAAGCACCCGGCGAGCACGGGAGTGGCCAGCAGGAGGGCAAGCGTCGCGAGCTTCATCGGTCGCCGATCCGCTTCCAGGGGTCTGAGACCAGGGCGCGCGCGACTTCGTTGCCGATTGCGCCGGCCGTCTCGACCGCGAACTGAAGGTCGCCGGCGGCCGTCCGGCGCCAGCGCCACACGGCGCCCGGGCCCCCGGCGATCCGGAGGACGAGGCGATCGCCGTCGACTCCATAGCTGCCGCACTCCTGCGGGACCACGTCGGGGTTGTTCGCGACGTTGGTCGGAGCCCGCTGCACCCAGCAGTACTCGCCGTCGGACAGCGTCCAGGTCCACACACCGCGGTTGTTGATGACGTCCGCGTCGGTCCCACCCTCGGCGCGCAGTTCCTCGTCGGTGACTTCGAAGCGATACTTGCCGTTAAGCGCCGAGGTCGCCTTCGCGTTCGCCAGGGTCGCGGCGGACGCGCCGCAGGCCGCGGAGGTGGTGGCGACCGTCCCACTGCGCTTGCGCTCGCGGATCCGCTCGATCACGCGTCTGGTCAGCACATCGCGCTCGAGTTCGGCGTAGACGGGGGCCGTCGCCGCCTCCAGCGCGGCGCGATCGGCGTCGCTCGCGAGCACGACGACCCGGCCCGATCCTGGCGCCGACTCGCAGTAGGACCGTGCGAGCGCGGCGTCGTCCGGGGTCGACGCGATTGTCGACGCACGGGTCTCATCCGCCGCTTGCGCGAGGAGCGCACGCTGCCCCTTGTCGAGCTGCTCGAATGCGCGGGCGTTGACGACGATCGCGTTGGCGCGCGCGTACAGCGAAACATTGCCGGTCACCGGTCCCTCGGGGAACGGGCGATAGGTGTCGACCCTGCCGACGTGGAGCCGGCGGTCGGCATCCTGTCCTTGCACGACCGTGGTGCCGAGCGCCTCGATCACGGCCGTGGTGGTCTTCGACCGCGAGCCGGGCATCGTCCCCTCGTAGTCCGCGGGACCGAGCAGCGGCGCGTCGAGACCGACCGGATGGACCAGGCCATCAGGCACGAGCCCGAGGCCGACGACGCCGGCGCGCGCGAGCCCGGACAGCATGTCGTTCGCCTCCTCTCCCGAGACGATCTCAGCCAGCAGCGCGTGGCTGGTGATGAGAAACGGCGCATTCAAGGCGCGCAGGCTCGTTACCCCGGTCAGGTCCCAGTACTGCGCGGGCATCAGGCCCATGTCGAGCTTGCCGCTCGCGACCGTGTCGGCCAGCCGGCGCTCGTAGTCCGGATGGGAACCGACAGCGTCCGTCACCGGTTCGACACGGATCCGGCCACCGGAGAGCTTCTTCACGCGGCGGGCGAATTCCTCCGCCTGTGCAACGGCCGGAGTGGCTACATCATCGGTGGCTAGCCGCAGTGTCAGCGGTCCGCCGGTCCCGCCCGCTTTCGTCGCCGACCCACCGTCGAAGCACCCCGCGAGCGCGGGAACCGTGAGAACGGCCGCAAGACTGGCTATGCCGCGCGTCGTGTGCTTCATCAGATGCCCCGAAGCTAGGGAACCGGCGGCCCGCAGACATCGCGGGTAGCACGGAACCATCCTGCACGAGTTTCGTGCTGGCAACAATCCCTCGCCTGCGGGATGCGTGGGAGAATCGCGCCGTGACGGCCATCCGCGCGACGCGGCCGGCCCAGCCCGGTCCGTTCATCCTGCCGGCCCTCGCGCTCGCGTTCGCGGCCGCCTCGGTGGTGGTAACGCTGGACACCGAGGTCCAGACGACCTACGCGGCGATGCCGGGACGCGCGGCGCTCGACCTCGCGGCCGGGGTCGGCCTGATCGCTGCGGGAGTCCTGACCTGGGCGCAGCGACCGGTCGGCCCGCTGACAGTGGCGCTCGGCGTGGCGTGGCTCGCGCAGGATTGGGTCGGCTGGGTCGAGGGCCCGGCGTTCGCCCGGAGCATCGCCATGGTTGCGGCGCCCTTCCTCTTGCCGCTGCTCGCCCACCTCGTCGTCGGCTCGGCCACGCGCGTCGTCGCGCTCACGTACGCCGTGACCGCGCTGGTCAGCGCCGGTCTCGCGTTCGCGCGCGATCCGTTCCTGGACCCCAACTGCTGGAGCAACTGCACCGACAACGTCTTCCTCGTGCACGCCTCGCCCGGCGCCGTCCGGCTGATCGAGGGATTCTGGCTCCCGTTCTCGGTCGTGGCCTCACTGTTGGTCGCGACGTTCGCGGTCTGGCGTCTGTGGTCGGCCAGCCGGCCGGGACGCGCGGCGACCTGGACGATCCTCGTGCCGGCCGGGCTCGCGGCGCTGGGCGGAGCGGCCCACGCGATGCTGCTGCTTGCCGACCCGGCCGAGGATCCGCGGCGCGACGTGTTCGACGCCGTCTTCGTCGCCCGCGCGCTGGCGTTCGTCGCGCTCGCCGTCGGCGTGGCCTGGACGGTCGTGCGGGCACGCAGGACGCGGGCCGCGATCGCCCGGCTCGCGGCCGATCTCGGCGCGACACCCGAGCCGGGATCGCTGCGAGCCGTGCTGGCGCGGACGCTCGGGGATCAGCGGCTCGAGGTCGCCTACCCGCTGCCCGGCCCGCAGCGCTACGTCGATGCCGAGGGCCGGCCGCTCGCGCTCGACGAGCGGGCCACGACCGCGATCGTCCGCAACGGCGAGCCGGTCGCGGTCGTCATCCATGACGCGGCGCTCACCGGCGCGCGCGAGCTCGAGCGCGAGGTCGGCGCGGCCGCGCGGCTCGCGGTCGACAACGAGCGGCTGCGGGCCGGCGTCCTCGCCCAGCTCGAGGACCTGCGCGCCTCGCGCGCACGGATCGTCGAGGCGGGCGACGCGGCGCGCCGGCGCATCGAGCGCGACCTCCACGACGGTGCGCAGCAGCGCCTGCTGACGGTCTCCTTCGAGCTGCGGCTCGCGCGCGCCGCCACCGGTGACGCCGCCCTCGCAACCCTGCTCGCGACGACCAGCGATGAGGTGCAGGCGGCGCTCGAAGAGCTGCGCGACCTCGCGCACGGCATCTATCCCGCGGTCCTCACCGAAGCCGGGCTCGGCCCGGCGCTCGAGACGCTGGCCGACGACGCGGCGATCCCGGTCGAGCTCGCCGGGTGGCCGGACGAACGCTTCCCGGAGGCCGTCGAGCGCGCCGCGTACATCATCGTCTCGGACACGATCGACGGCTTCGCCGACTACGCCGAGGTGAGCGTCACGCGCGACGGCGACACGCTCGCGGTCGAGATCGGCCCGGATGCGTCCCCGCCGTCGGTGTACCTCGCCGACCGCGTCGGCGCGCTCGGAGGCCGGATCGGCGTCGAAGGCGACAGACTGCGGGCCGAGATCCCATGCGCGTAGTCGTCGCCGAGGACACGATGCTGACCCGCGAAGGGATCGTCCGGCTGCTCGAGGGCGCGGGCGTCGAGGTCGTGGAACAGGTTGAGGACGGTGACGCGCTTCTGCGCAAGGTCGCCGCCACCAAGCCGGACGTCGCGATCGTCGACATCAAGATGCCGCCGACGCACACCGACGAGGGTCTCGTCGCCGCCGAGCGCATTCGCGAGCGACATCCGGCCGTCGGGGTGCTGCTCCTCTCGCAATACGTCGACCCCCGGTATGCGATGCGGTTGCTCGAGGAGCACCCCGAACGGGTCGGCTACCTGCTCAAGGAGCGCGTCTTCGACGTCGTGGTGTTGCTCGACGCGCTCAAACGCATCGTCGACGGCGAGACTGTGATCGATCCGACGATCGTCTCGCGATTGGTCGGGCGACGCCGGCGCCAGGATCCGCTCGAGGAATTGACCGAGCGCGAGCGCGAGGTGCTCTCGCTCGTCGCCGAGGGGTTGTCGAACCGCGCCATCGCGGCGCGGCTGTTCGTCACCGACCGCACCGTCGAGGCACACATCAAGAGCGTGTTCGGAAAGCTCGGCCTGACGGAGTCAAGCGAGCGGCATCGCCGCGTCCTCGCCGTGCTCGCCTTCCTGCGCGCCTGACCGGAGTCAGGCGCGCTCGGAGGCCTACCTCACCGCGGTTCCAGGATCTCGCAGTTCGAGGCGTTGACCTGGTCGCCGTGGTTGAAGATCGCGTGGTCGAAGCCGGGGCCGCAGTCGATGTAGTCGTCGCCGAAGCCGTCGTCGGCGTTGATGGTGTCATCGCCATAGTTGCCGTACAGCTTGTCCGCACCGGCGCCGCCGATCACCTGGTCGTCACCGACCCCGGCATCGACGTAGTCGTTGTCGGGACCGGCGTTGATGCGGTCGGCCTGGGGGCCGCCATAGATGTCGTCCTCGCCGAAGCCGCCGTACAGGTTGTCCTCGCCGGTCGCGCCCTCGAGGTAGTCGTTGCCGTCGTTGCCGAGAAGCGTGTCGTTGCCGTCAACGCCGTCCAGCACGTCGCGCCGAGCGGTGCCGAGCAGCCGGTCGCCATCGCCGTCGCCCTCGACCGAGAAGCCCATCGAGACCAGCGACGACGACGGCTGGAGCCCGTCGGAGAGATCCTCGAGGCCCGCGCGGATGAGGGTCGCCGTAGCGGGAACGTTGCAGCTGGCAATGAACGCGCTGTCGAGGGCGCAGCCGGGGCCCGCGTCGACCTGCACGACGTCGCGGAACGTGACGACCTTGAACTGCGGATTGGTCGGGTGCGGGGACTCCGACACGATCACGCTGTTGTCCTCGCGGTTCTCGGCCTGGTAGCGCGCGATCCCGTTGTCGACTGACGCGGTGCCGGCGAAGGCCGCAGGCGCGGCCAGCAGAGCGACCGTTGCGGTGAGCGCGCCGGCCATGGCGAGCGGGGTGATGCGGGGCATTCGTGCCTCCTGGTAGCGGTTGCGGCACGAACCGTCCCAGGGTCTCCAACCCCGATCGATCAGGGATCTCCCCGATCTTTAGCCGACCGGGACCGCGGCGAGCCCGGCGAGCGCCTCGGGCGGCAGCGGGCGCGCGAACAGGAAGCCCTGTCCGCGGGTGCAGCCGAGCTCGCGCAGCCGCGCGCGCTGGCGCTCGGTCTCGATCCCCTCGGCGATCACGTGCAGGTCGAAGCTGCGGCCGAGCTCGAGGATCGCGCGCGCGAGCACGCCTTCGCCGTCCGGGTCATCGAGCTCGTCGATGAACGGCTTCGGGATCTTGAGCGTGTCGAGCGGAAGCTGCTGGAGGTACTGCAGCGACGAGTGACCGGTGCCGAAGTCGTCGATCGCGATCCGGACGCCGAGCTCCTTCAGCGAGCGCAGCAGCGCAGCCGTGCGCCCGACGTCCGCCATCAGGACGGTCTCCGTGATCTCGATCGTGAGTCGCTGCGCGGGCAGCCCGCGAGTCGACGAGCGCCGCCTCCACCGTGTCCAGGAACGCGTCGGAGCGCAACTGGACGCTGGAGACGTTCACCGTCACCGGCAGCCCGCCTTCCCACCCGGCCGCCGTGCGGCACGCCTCCTCGAGCACCCACGCGCCGATCCGGACGATCAGGCCGCTCTCCTCGGCGAGCGGGATGAACTCGCCCGGCGACACGTTCCCGTGGCGCGGATGGTCCCAGCGCAGGAGGGCCTCGGCGGCGCGCAGCGCGCCCGTCTCGAGGTCGACGATCGGCTGGAACGCCAGGTACAGCTCGTCCGCGTCGAGCGCGCGGCGGAGGTCGTTCTCCAGCGCGATGCCGGCGAGCATGCCTCGTGCATCCGTCGAACGAGAGCACGCGGTCGCGCCCTTGGGCCTTCGCCTGATACATCGCGAGGTCGGCGTCCCGAAGCAGGTCGCCGCCCGGTTCGCGCGCCGTGGCGACGCCGATGCTCGCCGGCGCGATCGGCCGCAGCGCCTCGAGCATGCGGGCGGCGACGGTCATCGCCTCGCGCTCGTCGTTCAGGCCGTCGAGCAGGACGGCGAACTCGTCGCCGCCGAGCCGGGCCGCGGTGTCGCCGGCCCGCAGCGTCTCCGCGAGCTGCTTCGCGACCGCGATCAGCAGCTCATCGCCGCGCGCGTGGCCGAGCGAGTCGTTGATCGTCTTGAAGCCGTCGAGGTCGACGAACAGCACGCCGACGACGCTGTTCGCGCGCGCCGCGCGCTGCTCCGCCTGGCGCAGCCGGTCCAGGAACAGCGAGCGGTTGGGGAGGTTGGTGAGCGGATCGTGCAGCGCGCGGTGGATCGCGTCGGAGTGATTCTGCGCGTCGGTCAGCGCGAGGCTGGTGTGCTCGGCGAAGGAGACCAGGACGTCGCGCTCGTCGGCGTCGTAGCGGCGGCCCTGGGCACGGGTGGCGACGGTGAGCAGGCCGCAGACCACGCCGTTCCGGGAAACCGGGGCGCTCATCAGGCCACGGATGCCCTCGGCGGCGAGCGTCGGGTCGGTGATGCCGCCGTCCTCGATCACGATAGAGCGGCAATGCTCCGATGTCGGCCCCCTCGGGAAGCCGGCGCACGCGGGCGCGGTCGGTCTCATTCACGAGGCCCGCAGAGGCCACGAGGCGAAGCAACGTCGGATCGTGCTCGTCGAGCAGCCGCAGCGTGACGACCTCGTCGCCGATCAGCTCGCGGGCGCCGACGACGATCGCGTCAAGCAGCGACTCGAGGTCGGTGCGGCGCACGATCGAGCGCTGGATCTGCGCGAGCCGCTCCAGCAGCGCCTGACGGTCGCGCAGCGAGCCGACGAGCTCCAGCGTGCGGACGGTCTGGGCCAGCGCGCGCGCCATCCCGCGCAGCAGCGCGGTCTCCTCGACGTTGAACGGCTCGTCTTCGCGCGACAGGGCGAGCCAGGCGGTCCCGGCCTCGTCGAGCGGCGCCGAGATGCCGCCCGTCCACGTCGCGTCGGGCGGCTCGCCGGCCCGAAAGCCGATGCTCGCCACGACCTCGCCGTCGCGCACGATGACGCCCGCCTCGGCCTCGAAGGCCTCGGCCGCGCGCTCCACGCCGGCGGTCAGCGCGCTTCTCGACATCCTCGTACGCGCCGAGCGCGGTGAGGTACTCGGACAGCTGCTGCGCAGCCCAGGTGTACGCGAGCGGATCCATCGTCATCCCAGCGCCAGGACGACGAGCGTCTGGTTGTGGAAGCCGCTGATCCCGCGCGTGCGCGCGATCTCGCCGAACGTGTAGAAGCCGGCGATCGGGCTGCCGCCGCAGACCTCGCCGATCCGCGCGACCTCGTCGACGATGCCGGTCTCGCCGAGGACGCCGCGCCGGGCGATGCAGTCGAACGCCAGGACGCCGAGCGGCGTCTCGCCGCCGAGCGGCTCCAGCGCGGCGAGGCATGCGGACTCGGCGGCGCCCAGGACGGAGTCGGCGTCGCCCTCCATGAACCACGCGATCGCTCCCTGCGGCACCTCCGCGTATGTATCCGAGCGACCGGTCCTCGAAGTGGGCTTCGCCGACGAAGCGCACGTGGTCCTCGCCGCTGCGGCGGCCGAGGCCGAGCGGGTGCGTGCGGGCGAAGCGGATGAACTCGGTCGCGTCCGTACAGGCGGACTCGGGCACGTCGAGGCGCTCGAGGTACACGTCGAGCGCGGGCCGGTCGTCGAGCGTGTAGACGCGGTTGCCCGCGCTCTTGGTCACCAGCACGGGGTCGCCGACCCGGCGCCAGCCGTGATGCACGCCGATCCCGAGCGGCGCGTCGGAGCCGATCGCGAGGGCGACGATCGCGTCGCGCAGGACCTCGCGCCCGTGCATCTGGAAGGTGTCGGTCATCGCGACAGGTCATCGCCGGCGCCACCGCCGACGAGCGGGATCACGGAGCCGGCGACGTCGTACGCGCCGCGGACGATGTCGCTGCTGGTTGCCGGCCAGGCCGTCGGTCAGCAGCATCAGGGTCTGGTGCGGCGCGCTCGGGGAGGTCGTCGATGCAGGTCGCGACTTCGGCGCCGGCCTCGCGCAAGCGCCCGGAGAGCCCGGTCGCGGCGGCGCTGGACACGACGAAGCCTTCGCCGCCGAGCGCCATCACCACGACGCTCCGGTCGGCCGGGCCGCTCGAACCGATCTCGCCCGCGGTCGAGCAGCCGATCAGCGGCACGTCGCCAGGCGCAATGCCGTCGAGCACCGACTCGATATCCAGGCTCGCGCTCGCGAACACGATCAGGGCACGCAGATCCGCGCGGCCGTCAACGGCCGCGGCGCGGGCTTCGGCCCCGGCGCGGAACGGATTCGCGTCGGCGGACTCGCCGACCCCTACCCAGCGAGCAGCAGTCATCACCTCCCTTGATCGGCCTCAGAGCCCGCGCGCTTGAAGCGGGGTCAAGACTTCTGACACGTGGGACACCAGAACGTGGTGCGCCCGCCGATCGTGGCCCGCTCGAGCTCGGTCTTGCAGCGCGGGCAATGCCCGCCGCGGCTTGCGATGGGGGATGAAGGTGCCGGTGTGGACGCCGCCCTTGCGGATCGCGTCGCGGGTGGCGGCGCGCAGCACGCGGCGCAGGTGGTCGAGCTCCTCCTCGCTGAGCGACCCGGCGGGGCGCTTGGGAGAGAGCCTCGCGCGCCACAGCGTCTCGTCGGCGAGCAGGTTGCCGACGCCGGAGATCGAGCCCTGGTCGAGCAGGCGCGCCTTGATCGCGATCGTCCCGCGGCCGACGCGCTCGCGGAAGACGTCGCGCGAGACCTCGGCGGCGTCCGGGCCGACGTGGTCGAAGTCGGGCTCGATCACGGCGCGGCCGAGCCGTCGCTTGTCGCGCAGCGCGAGCCGGCCGCCGTCCGCGAACTCGCAGCGCGAAGCGGTCCCAGCGCGAGTGCGGCTCCTCGTCGATCACGATCCGCCCGGCCATCCCGAGGTGCAGCCCGAGGTCCGGCCCGCCGTCGGTCTCGGCCCACAGGAACTTGCCGCGGCGGTGCGCCTGCGTGAGCCGGTGGCCGGTCAGCGCCGCGGCGATCTCGCCCGGCGCGTGCGGGCGGCAGACGTAGGTGTCGGCGTCGTCGACGGCGACGATCTCGCGGCCCAGCGCCCGCTCGATCTGCTGGCGGGCGCGCTCGGCCTCTGGGAGTTCCGGCATACGCCTGAGGCTACGATCCTCGCCGCATGCCGCGATCACGCCGTACCTGCCACGCCGTTCCCGGCTCCAACGAGCGCTTCATCGCCAAGGCCGTCGGCCTCGAGGCCGACGAGATCTTCCTCGACCTCGAGGACGCGGTCGCGCCGAACGAGAAGGACAGCGCGCGCGAGCGCGTGATCGAGGCGCTGCGCACGCTCGACTTCGGCGCCAAGACCGTCGTCGTGCGGGTCAACGGAACCGACACGCCGCACTACTACAAGGACCTGATCGCGGTCGTCGAGCAGGCGGGCGAGCACCTGCGACGCGGTCATGCTGCCGAAGGTCCGCACGCCCGGCGACGTCGAGATGACCGACAAGCTGCTGACCCAGATCGAGCTCGCGAGCGGCTACGAGGTCGGCCGGATCGGGATCGAGGCGCAGATCGAGGACGCGACCGGGCTGATCGCCTGCGAGGCGATCGCCGCCGCCTCCCCGCGGATGGAGACGCTGATCTTCGGCCCGGGCGACTACAGCGCGGCGGTCGGCATCCCGATCACGACGATCGGCGCCGCGCCCGAGGGCTATCCCGGCGACCATCTCAACTACGTCTACTCGCGGCTCGTCGTGGCGGCGCGCGCGGCGGGCATCCAGGCGATCGACGGTCCGTACGCGCGGGTCGGCGACGACGACGGGCTGCGCGCGCGCGCGGCGCTCGCGCGGGCGCTGGGGCTCGACGGCAAGTGGACGATCCACCCGGGCCAGATCGCGATCGTCAACGAGGTCTTCAGCCCGGCGCGCGAGCAGTGGGAGCGCGCCGAGGCGATGCTCGCGCGCCTACGACGAAGCGCACCGCGACGGACAGGGCGCCGCGATGTTCGAAGGCGAGATGATCGACGAGGCCAACCGCAAGATGGCCGAGCGGATCGCGCAGGCGGGCCGCGCGGCCGGGTACGCGACATGAGTCGCGGCGCACGCATCGGTCTGCTCGTCGTCGGCGATCGTGATCCTGGTCGTCGCGTTCATCGCGCTGCGGCCGAGCGCCGAGGACGAGGGACTCGACGGCCGACACGCCGACCGAGACGCCGACGTCGCGGCGCCCACCGAGACGCCGACGGCCGGCGGACGTGCAGACGCCGACGCCCTCGCCGACACCGCGCCCGACGGTCGATCCGGGGCCGGTCCTGACCGGCGAGGAAGTCGAGGAGCTCCGCGTCGACAAGGACGACACCGTTCGCTTCCGCGTGCGGTCGCCGCAGGACGACCACGTCCACATCCACGGCTACGACATCATGAAGGACGTCAAGGCCGGCGAGACCACGCGAGTCGTCTTCAAGGCGGACATCGACGGCATCTTCGAGATCGAGTTCGAGGATGCGAAGAAGCCGATCGCAGAGCTACGCGTCGATCCTTAGGGCGTCGACGGCTTCGGTCACTGGCGGCAGCGCGCGGATCTCGTCTGCGATCCGGCGCGCGGCGTCGACGTAGCTCGACTCGTCGAGCAGCTCGCGTACGGCGTTCGCGAGTTGGGTCGCGTCGTCGACCACGATCGCCGGCGCCGGCGCCGGCGACGCGGCGGGCGTTCTCCGGGCCGTCGACGAACAGCGGCACGAGCGCGAGCGGCACGCCGGCGGCGAGCGCGGTCAGCGTCGAGCCCGACCCGCCGTGACCGACCATCGGCCGCCGCGCGCGGCATCACCTCGTCCTGGGCCACCCAGCGCTCGACACGGACCCGCCGCGGCAGCGGGCCGAGTTCGGCCGGGTCGCGGCGGTCCCCGATCGTGAGCAGGACCGGGAAGTCCGCGAGCGCCTCGATCGCGTCGCGATAGAGGCTCGGGAAGTGGTGCGACTCGGGTGCCTCCGAGCCGAAGCTGACGTAGACGAGGTCGCGCGGATGCGACGGCGGGATGCCGTTGGAGGCGCGGAAGCGGTGCATTCGTTCCGGCACGTCGCCGAACGCGCTGCACGTGACGACCGGCGTGCGCCCGACGGCGTCGACGTCGTCGAGGCCGAGTGCTCGCAGCGCGGGTCCGGCGATCGCGAGCAGTTGCGGGTCGGCGTCCGTGCGCGCGTCGAGGTGGATGCCGACCTGTGCCAGCGGGACGCCGAACCGCTCCGCGGCGACGCACGACGCGAACTCGCACGTCTCGCGCACGATCAGGTCCGGCCGCCAGTCCTCGACCGCCGACGAGCATCCCTGGCAGCGCGGCGCGCGCGTCGAGCCCGATGAACAGCTCCTGGATCACGTAGGGCGCGCCCGGGCGCCTCTTCGCGCGAGAACACCGGCGCCCACGCCGCGGCGCGATCCGGCGCGTCGTCGAGGGGCACGAAGCCAAGCCCGGCGCGGCGGATCAGCGGCTCCGCGGCGCGCGGCGCGGCGACGACCACGTGGTGCCGCGCGCGCACGCACGCGTGAGCGAACGGGACGAGAGGTCCGACGTGACCAGCGCCGCGGGTGGTGGCGAAGAGAATCCGCACCTCTTCCGCCAGACGTGTCGCGGCCGCGTCCTATTCCCTTAGACTCGAATTCATGCTCCGAGTGATCCGCGGGCGCAAGCTCCACGAAGTCGACGTCGGCTGATTTCAGGCGCTGGCGGCGGGCTATCGCCGCATCGCGATCGATCTCGGCACCGGTGACGGCCGCTACGTGCTAGCCGCCGCGGCGGCTCGCTCGGACGCGCTCACCGTCCACTTCCCCTGGGGCTCGCTGCTGCGCGGCGTGCTCGGACACGACGACGCGGTGCTGGCCGGCGTCGCGGCGTTGCTGACTCCCGGCGGCCACGGTTCGGTGCTGCTCTCGGTCCTGCCGCGCGACGGCGTCCCGGCGCCGGCCGACGACCTGGCCGCGGTGTACGCCCGGCACGGGCTCTTGGTACGGACACGGCCGGCGACGCCGGAGGATGTCGCCGGGGTGCGGTCCTCGTGGGCCAAGCGCTTGCGCGCCGGAACCGCGGCGCGGCCGGTCACTCAGCTCTCGGTGGGTCTACGTCAGTGCCCTCGGTGACGACGTCGGCGGTCGCGTTCTGACGGCGCGAGAGGTAGATGAACGGAAGCGCGAACGCGGAGATCCCGGCGCTCAGCACGTAGCTCGGCGCGTAGCCCCAGACGTCGGCGGCGCGGCCGAGCACAGGCTGCGCCCAGACGCCACCGGTGGAGGACATCAGCGAGTCGAACGAGAGGATCGTCGCGCGCTGACGCGAGGGGATCAGCCCGTTCATGTACGCCTGGCGGATCGGCATCGTGGCCGCGAACAGCAACGCCCAGACGACGGTCAGCCCGATCACGGCCCAGAAGTGCTCGAACACGCCGACCAGCGCCAGCGTGATCGTGCTCAGGGTCGCCGTGACCAGCAGCGCCGATGTGCGCTTCCGGAATCGGCCGCGGATCTTCGGCGCGGCGAGCCCGCCGAGGATCTGCGCGCCGGCCACGATCGCGGCCGACAGGCCCGCGACCGTGTACGCCTCGGGGTCGCCGTAGAGCTCGAGCAGGTAGGGCTGCAGCGCGTAGAAGCCGTAGATGCCGACGCCGCCCGTGAACAACGACTGCACCATCAGCCACTTCACGGCGGGCACGCGCCAGCCCCCCTCGATCGAGGCGCTGGCGATCTTGCGCATCTCCGCCAGCGGCTGGCCGCCCGGCTCGGGCGTGAAGCCGACGTCATGCATCATCACGAACGCGACGACGAACATCACGGCGAGGACCGCGGCGCGGACGACGAACGGCGTGCCGAGGCTCGCCGCGCTCGCGATCAGGCCGCCGGCGACGGAGCCGATCAGCATCGCCGCGCCGGACACCATCTGGCCGCGCCCGAAGACGGTCTCCAGTTGGCCGGTGTAGCCGGTCGCCGTGAGCGCGTCGACCAGCCACGCCTCGACCGCGCCCGAGAAGAACGTGAACCCGAGCCCGAGCAGCAGCGACGAACCCGCCCACGCCCAGAACGGCGCCTCGATCTGCCACAGCAGGACGTAGAGCAGCGTCGAGCCGGTGAGCGTGAGCGTGCCGAGAAGGTAGGACGCGCGCCGGCCGACGGTGTCGGCGACGATTCCGGTCGGCACCTCGAAGATCATCATCCCCGCGGTGAAGAACGCGTTGGCCGCGAACGCCTCGAGGTTCGACAGCCCCGCGTCGAGCAGGAAGATCGTGTTGATGCCCCAGATGAATGACGCCGCGAGCGTGTTGCCGAGCATCAGCACCAGGTATGTGCGCTGAATACTGCGGGACGTCGGCATCACTTGTAGCCTCGCAGCCGATGAATGTCCGCGGTCTCACGCCGATCCTGAACGTGTCCGACATCGAGGCCAGCTTCCGGTGGTTCGAGGCGATCGGATGGAAGCGGCTGTGGCGGTGGGAGGGGGACGGCGGGTTCGGCGCCGTCGGGTGCGGTCACGTCGAGGTCTTCCTGTGCCAAGGCGCGCAGGGCTCGCGCGGCGAGCGGCGCCCGCGATTCGTCGGCGACGACGACACCGACGGCGTGTGGATGAGCTGGTGGGTGGAGTCACCTGCCGCCGTCGACGAGGCGCACGCGCGGGCGGTCGATCTCGGGCTCGACATCGTGTGGCCGCCGACCGACGAGCCGTGGGGCGTCCGCGAGTTTCACCTCCGCCACCCCGACGGGCACACGTTCAGGATCGGGTCCGGCCTGCCCGAGGCGTAGTGTTCCGGGCATGCCGTGCCTCGCCGCCCTGTTCGCCCTGATCTCGCCGCGGCTCGCGATCATCTTCGTCGCGATCTTCAGCAACATCCTGACCCGCTCGATGGACAGCTGGATCGTGCCGTTCATCGGGTTCTTCATCCTGCCGTGGACGACCCTGTCTTACGCGGTCATGTGGGATGCGGGCACGAACGCGGTGACCGGCTTCGAGTGGTTCGTCGTCGGGCTCGCGTTCCTGCTGGACCTTGGGTCGTGGTTCGGCGGCAGTCGCGCGCGGCGCGACTAGCGCACGTCAGGGCACTCGAAGCGGTCGCCGACCACGTGGACGGCGACCAGCGGCCCATAGCGGGCGGCGAAATACGCGGTCGCGTCCGTGCGTGGCGTCCGGACAAGCAGGATCACCTGTGCGGTGCGGTCGTCGAACGACGCACCCGCGAACCGGAAGCCGGCGTCTCCGTACCCGTCGAAGAACCCGTCGCCGGCCGACGCGTCGTTTTCGATCGTCTCCTCGAGGCGCTCGATGTCGGCGGAGGTGAACGGGACCGTCTCGGTGCGGATCTGCTTCGGGTGGCGGCTGCGGCGCTTTATCGCGGCCTCGTGCGTCGCGGTGTTGCGGGCGAAGCGGTAGACGATCGTCGGCGTCGCCGGATACGTGGCGAGAATCGTGTAGCCGCTGTAGTCGGCGGTGTGCCGGCGCAGGTAGGTCTCGACCTTGTCGTCGTTGTCGAACGTCCCGACCTCGTTCAGCCAGCGCAGCTCCGCGTTCGTGTAGAGGCTGCCGCGATCGAGCCGGCGCTGGACGGTTGCGGCATCGGCGGGCAGGCCGCGCCCCTGCCGGTCCGCGATCCCCTGTTCGAGTGGCGTCGGCTCCGCCGGGACGGGACACGGCGGCTCACCCGGGCTCGGCCCGCGCTGCAGCATGCGCCTGGTGGTGCCGGCGTCGATAACCGCGCGGTCACCAAGCGGCGCGCTGAGCGCGGCCGGCGCGTTCTCGTAGCGCAGGTCGGCGGTGTTCACGCCGGTGTAGACCTTCTCGACCACGCCGATCTCGACGCGGTCCGGGAACTCGGTGACCTCGATCCGTTCGAGCTTGTTGCTCCCGCCGCTCTCCCAGTGGACCGTCAGGCTCATCCCGTCGGGCGCGATCTCGTAGGTGCCCGACGGCGAGCACTCGAGCACGTGCTCCTCGGCCGCGCTGACCTCGACCTTCACGCCGGCGCCGTAGTGCTTGCGGAAGTACGCGGCGGCATCGGTGCGTTTGGTGATCACGTCCACCTGCGCGCGGTTGCTTCCGATGCCGGTGCCGCTGAGGGTGAAACCGGCTCGCCGCAGTTTGGCCCTGTCGCGCCAGATCTCTTCCGTGAGCCGCTTCAGGTCCTGCTCGCTGAAGCGGGTCCGAATCACGCGCAGGTTGTCCGGGAAGCGGACGAGCGGGCGCAGCGCCCGCCGGTGCTGGGCGACGTTGCGCTTGAAGCGCACGGCCATGTAGGGCTCGCGCGGCCAGTCGTCCTCGATCGAGATCGACCCCGCGTCCTCACGGTGCCGGCGCAGGTACCGGCGTGCCTTGGAGCCCAGGTCGAGCCGGTCGCGCAGCCGCAGATACCGGTTCTCGGCCGGCGTGACCGGGAAGTAGCTGACGTCGTACTCCCACACACCGCGCCGGATCAACTCCTTCACGTACGGGAGGTCGTGCCGGAATCCGAACTCCGCGCGCGAGGCCGCGTAGTGCTCCAGCTCGGCTTGCTCCTTCTCGGCCGGCGTCGGCGGCGGCTTCGGCGCGTGCTGCCCACGACACACCTTCTCCTGCGCCGCGGCGGGCGCAGTGACGACCATCAGCAGCAGACCGATCAGGAATCCGGAGCGAAGCACGCGTCCCGTCATACCCGCACTACGCGCGCACCCCACCACCCGTCACAGCGGCGTCGATCAGCTTCGCGTCGGTCCGCGCAGGACGGATGCGCCCGAGTGTCCCGGGTCGCCGTCAGCGGGCTCGAGCGAGATGTCGAAGAAGTCGAACGCGCGCGGGTCGACCGGCAGCGGAAGTCGCAACGTCGCCGCACCGTCCTCGCCCACGCGGAACGAGCCGAGGCCGACGAGCCGCTGGTCGGGGCCGAGCAGCCAGAGCTCGTAGAACGCGCCGGCGTCGGTCGGGCGCAGGCCGTCCACGCGGATCGTGACCCGGTCGTCATCCAGGCTGACACGGCCCTGCGCCGATGGATCGAGGTTGCCAATCGGTGCCAGCGGGAGCTGCGCGGACGGCTCGCGCTCGCGGTCAAGCAGCGTGCCGACGCCGACGCCGATCGCCAGCAGCGCGATCGCGCAGGCCACCGCTAAGGCCGGGCGCAGCACCAGGCGGCGCGGCGCGCGGCCCGGCGGCGAGACGAGGGGCGGAGGCTCGGGCGCCTCCCAGGCCTCGGCGGGAACCCGCTCGAGCCGGACGACGACGCTTCGCAGCCGCTCGACCTCGGCACGCAAGGCGGCATCGGCCGCCATCGCCTGTTCGAAGCGGGCGGCCTGGTCGGCGTCCATCTCGCCCAAGAGGTAGGCGACGGGCTCGCTCATCGCTCGTCCTCCAGCACGTCGCGCAGCCGGCTCAGACCGCTCACCATCCGCGACTTCACGGTCCCGAGCGGCACCCCGGTCTCCTGAGCGATCTCGCTCTGGCTCTGGCCGAAATAGAAGCGACGGCGCAGCAGTTCGGACTCGGCGTCGGGCAGGTCGGCGAGCGCGCCGACCACGAGCCAGTGCTCGAGCAACTCGTCGACGCGCGCCTCCTCGGCGCGGTCGGCCAGCGCGACGGCGCTCGTCGGGTCGCGCGGCTCGGGCACCCGTCGGCGCATCTGGTCGATGGCGCGGCTGCGGGCGATCGCCAGCAACCAGGTGCGCAGTCCGCCGCGCTCCGGGTCGTAGCGCCCGGCGCGCTGCCAGGCCTCGAGGAACACCTGCTGCTGGACGTCCTCAGCCGTTGCCCGGTCGCCCAGGACCCGAACCAGGAAGCCGAACGTGGCGCGTCCGTGCTCGGCGTAGAGCGCGCGCAGCGCCTCCGGGTCCCGGCGGGACAGGCGCTTCGCGAGGCGCCGCTCTGCGCGATCTCCGGTGGCCACGGCGTGGCCCATGTTGTCGCACGAGGCATCGATCTCTTCATACGTGGCACGCGCGCATTCGGTTGCCTCCAACCGGTACGCGCGAAGCACTCGTAGCAGCGGGCGACAAGGTCATCCGGCCCCGGAGGAACCAATGCATCCAACCCTGACCGCTGGAGCGGCCGCCGCGCTGCTCCTGTTCGCCGCACCGGCCGTGCAGGCGGCCGATCCGCTCGCGAGCGGCAACACCACGTTGCGGCTCGACGCCGCCGTGGCGCGCGCGCTGACCGCCGGCGGCGTGCGCGTGACGCCGGTCGCGCCCGCGCGCGCCGGCGTCGCGTTTCCGATCACGGGCGGCTCGCTCGACGGCGCGCGCGGCACGATCCGGCACTCCGGCGGGCTGCGGTTCTCCGCCGGCGGCCGGACGCTCACCGCGCGCTCGTTCACGGTCAGCCTCGGCCGCCGCGCGACGCTCAGCGGGCGCGTGGGTGCCTCGCGCGTCGCGTTGATACGGCTGGATACGAGCCGTGCACGCGCTACTCGCCCCGGGCTCGACACCCGGATCACCCGCGTCCGTGCGTCGCTGACCACCGCGGCCGCACGTGCGCTGAACGCGACGCTCGGGACGCACCTGTTCCGAGGCGGGCTCGAGCTCGGCAGCGTGACGGTGCGCGCGCGGCCGAGGACCGTCGAGCTTCGCGGCGGGACGACCGCGGTCGCCCTCGACGCGGGCGCGGCCGGCGCGCTCCAGAGCCTCGGGATCACCGCGACGCCGATCGGCACCGACGCGCTCGCGTTCCCCATCACCGGCGGGCGCGTGAACGCGCGCACGTACGCGGGCTCGATCGTCCACTCCGGTGGCATCGCGCTCACCCGCGGCGCGACGCGCGTGGAGCTGACGGAGTTCGCGATCGGCATCGACGGCACTCCGGAGCTGACCGCGCTCGTCGGCGGTACGCGGGTGCCGATCCTGACCGTCGATCTGGCAGCGTTGAAGGCGACGGCGGCGAACGGCGCGATCACGCTCGAGGGCGCGGCGCTCAAGCTCACCGCGGCGGCCGCGGGAGCGCTCAACCAGGCGTTCTCGACCACGGCGTTCACCGAGGGCCTGCTGCTCGGCACGGCCACCGTCCAGGCCGACACGAATGCGCCCACCGCCGTCGCTGCGAGCCGCCAAGCGTACGGCGCGACGTCGCTGACGCTCGACGCCGGCGCGATCGCGGCGCTCACCGGGCTCGGCGTGACACCGGCGCCGATCGCGCCGGCCCAGGCGGTCGCGGCCGGCACGCTGGCGTTCCCGATCACGACGCCGCCAATCGGCGCGCTCTTCTCGGGCGCGATCCGCCATAGCGGCGGGATCGCGCTGACCGCCGGCGCGATCACCGTGCGGCTGGAGAGCTTCACCATCGAGCCGCTGCGACGGCAGCTCACGGCGCTCGTGGGCGGCGCGCGGGTGCCGATCCTGGCACTCGACTTCTCCCGCGCCCGGCTCGGGCTCGGGGGCGGCTCGCTGACCCTCGGCCCGGTGGCGGGCTCACTGACGCCGGTCGCGGCGGGCGCGCTCAACCAGGCCTTCGGGCTCCCGGCCGGGACGGTTCCGGCCGGCCTGAAGCTCGGCGACGCGACCGTTCGCTACCGCCTCTACTGATGCGCATGGGGCTCGGGCGCGCGCCCGAGCCCCAACAACCCGAGCGCGGACACGACGGCCCAGCTCGCCTCGAGCAGCAGGAAGCCCCACTGCTGCTCATGGACGGCGAGCACGGCGAGGATCGCGGAGCCGATCAGGTTCAGCGACAGGTACGTGCGGGACGACTGGTCGAGCACGCCGCGCTGGGCGGCCGCGAACGCGGCGAGGATGAGCAGCGAGCCGAACACCTGGACGAGTTGGTCCATGAGGACCTCCATAGGTGACGCGCCGTCGTCAGGCCGGGTACGGCGCGAACTCTCGTCCGGACGGCCGCGCGCTGCGGCCGTGCCTCCAGGATAGTCAGTTCGAAACGAGCTGCTCAATCACCGCATCGTCGACGTCGCCACGTCGAGCGAGCTTGTCTCGCACGGTCTCGAGCAGCGCGGCGCGGAGCTTGGGGAACGCGCGCGACTCGCGATCGAGCGTGTAGCTCCGGTCGCTCATCGGGACCGTCGTGGGCGTTCCGCGCATCGCGTGGCTATGGGCGAGCGCCAGCACGGCGAACTTCACCTCCGCCGTGGAGACCTTGCCCGCCAGTGCGTCAGCCGTGCGCTCGATGACCGAGGCGAGCTCCTCGTCGCGAATCCCGGTCTTGGAGATCGCCCGCAGCACCTGCGCCGCAGCGTCCGGACCCGGCAGGCGAAGGAACGGCTGGCCCTGGCTCAGGTGGAGGCGATAGACGTCAACCTTGTCCCGTACGCGGGGCGGGCGCCGCTCGAGCGGCGGAAGCGCGTCGTCGGCGGCGCGGCTCGTGCGCAGCCCGAGTCGGTAATGGGAGCCGTCCGTGAACACGCAGTACGGCGTGTCCGCGAGCGCCCACTGAAGGAACTCCCGCAGCCCTGGGTACGCCGAGCGCGCCACCGCCAGTGATGGCACGCCGCTGGCGAAGACCTGTCCGACGCTCGACAGAAGGACTCCTTCGCTCTTGAAGCGTGCTCCCTCTCGCGACGCCAGCGCCTTGATCTCCCTGATCGAGGCGGCGCGAGCGTCATCGAGCGCGCGCTCGCCTTCGGCTCCGAGGTCGCCGCCTTGGACTTCGTCGGTGGCGGGCTCGTCGACCACGAGCAGACCTTCGCGGGGCAGCTCGACGAACGCGTCGGCGACGGCTCGCAGTGCCTGGGAGCATTTCGAGTCCGCGCACACGACGACGCCCTTCCCGAGCTCGTGCAGCTTGCGGCCGAGCGACGAGAACCCGCCGTCGCGGGTGACCACCACGTATGTGGAGATTCCAGGCCGCGTGTACGCGAGGTCGAGCGCGTCGATCACGAGCTCGATGTCGGCGGCGTTCTTCTTGCCGCGCGGATCGAACGCGAAGATCTGGCGCGGCTCGATGCCGTTCTCGGTCATCTCTCGCCGCAGCGTGCCCATCGAGGGATCGCTCCAATTCGCGTACGCGCGGCTCACTGCGAAGCCCTCGATGAGGCCGGACTCATCACGACGCAGCTGGGCGATGATGTCGCCGAACGACAACTCGGCGGCCGCCTGCTTCCATCCCGACGGCGCCCCCAGCAGGTTCTCCACGTCGAACAGTACGACCGTGTTGAACTGGGTCACCGGTCGCCCTACGGCCAGAAGTCGTCCTGCTTCTCGGTCGGCGGCGCGTCGAGCCGGGTCGAGAAGATCAGCAATTGGGCCTCCGTGTCCTTGTCGTTGTGGAGCGAGCGGAACGTGTCGCCGGCCACTCGCACGGCCGTCTGAGGCCCGGCCTCGAAGACATCGTCGCCGAGCTTGAACGTGACGATCCCCGAGAACACGAAGTACAGCTCCTCGTGGCCGGGATGGCGGTGTCCGTAGCTGCCGCGCCCGCCGGTGCCCGGCAACATCCGGCGCCAACTGAAGGACACCTGCTCGGCGCCGACCGCGTCCGTGAACCAGCGCTGTTCGCCGTACTCGGGCCAGTCGGCCATGAAGTCCGTCGCGTCCTCGCGACGGGCGACCGAATACGCGGCCATCACCGGTCGGCGGTGCGGTGTGTCGCGGGGCGGTTGTGGCCGGTGCGTCCGCGGACGCCGCCGGTGCCGCCGCGGGCCCCGCCGTGAACCGGCGGCGGCGTCCGCTTGATGAGCAGGCGCAGTGCCTTGTCGTGCGGGCCGTCCTCGGCACGCTCGCTGAGGGCCTCGGGAGCCACCGTCCGGAACACCGGACCACGGCTCGGGTCGACGATGGCGACGACGACCTTGTGGGCGCTGGGCGTGTCGAACACGAGGCCGTCGACCTCGGGGCCGCCGGTGGCGACCTTCACGCGTTCTCCGACGTCTCTGGTCTCCATGGGCCCCAGCGTACTCCGCCGCTACGCCGGGCCCTCGCCGAATGGCTCCAGACCCGGGTCGTCGGCGACGGCGCCGACCGCGACGCGGAGCCAGGAGTCCACGCGCGGCTGGATCCGCTCGAGCGAGTCCAGCTCGCGGGCGATCTCGAGCGCCTCGTCCGCTGCCTGCTCGCCGGCGGCGTGGTCGATGGCACGCAGGGCGCGCGAGAGGTCTTCGCGGAGGCGGGAGATGCGGCCATCGATGCGACGCGCGGCGGCCGCGTAGCCCTGGATGAGCTTGCGGGTGCCCTCTTCGGCGGTCTCCGGGACGGACGAGAGCAGGCGGTCGATCTGGGCGGTGTTCACGAGTTCCGGCGGGCCTTTCGATAGTCGCGGTGGAGCATCGCGATGAAGTCGATGCTGATCTCCTTCGGGCAGGCGGCGGAGCACTCGCGGTGGTTGGTGCAGGAGCCGAACCACCGCTCCATCTCCTCGACCATCCCGAGCGTGCGCATCTGGCGCTCGGGCTGGCCCTGCGGCAGCAGGTTGAGATGCGCGAGCTTCGCCGCGGTGAAGAGCTGGCCGGCGCCGTTGGGGCACGCGGCGACGCAGGCGCCGCAGCCGATGCAGGCGGCGGCGTCCATCGCGCGATCCGAATCGGCTTTGGGCACCGCGATCAGGTTCGCGTCGGGCGCCGAGCCGGTCGGCGCGGTGATGTAGCCGCCGGACTCGATGATGCAGTCGAACGCGCGCCGGTCGACGACCAGGTCCTTCACCAAGGGAAACCCGGTGGCGCGGAACGGCTCGACCACGACGGTGTCGCCGTCGTTGAACAGCCGCAGGTGCACCTGGCACGTCGCGGTGCCGCGCTGCGGCCCATGCGCGTGGCCGTCGATCATCAGCCCGCACGAGCCGCAGATGCCCTCGCGGCAGTCCGAGTCGAACGCGACCGGCTCGCGGCCCTCCGCGATCAGCCGCTCGTTCAGAACGTCGAGCAACTCGAGGAACGACATCTCCTCGCTGAGCTCGTCGACCTCGTAGGTCTCGAAGGCGCCTTCAACATCCGCTCCCGCCTGGCGCCAGACCCGCAACGTGAGCCTCATGCGTAGCTCCGCTGCGTCGGGCGCACGTACTGGAACGAGAGCGGCTCCTTGTGCAGCACGTCCGGGTACTCCCAGGCCGCGACGTAAGAGAAGTTCTCGTCGTCGCGCAGCGCCTCGCCTTCCGGCGTCTGATGCTCCTCGCGGAAATGCCCGCCGCAGGACTCTTCGCGGTGCAGCGCGTCGCGGCACATCAGCCGCGCGAGCTCGAAGAAGTCGTCCACGCGTCCCGCCTTCTCCAGCGACTGATTCAGAGTCTCATCGTCGCCGAGCACGCGCACGCCCGCGCGGAACCGCTCGTGCAGCGACGCGATCTCGGCCATGGCGTGCTCGAGCCCGGCGCCGTTGCGCGCCATCCCGCAGGCGTCCCACATGATCTTGCCGAGCTCGCGGTGAAACCAGTCGACCGAGTGCTCGCCGCCCGCGCTGAGGTACCCCGCGACCCGCTCGCGCACGTGCGTCTCGGCCTCCACGAACGCGTCGCCGGCGACATCCGCCGGCTCGCGGCCGAGCAGGGGCGCGAGGTAGTCCCCGATCGTCACCGGCACGATGAAGTAGCCGTCCGCCAGCCCCTGCATCAGCGCGGAGGCGCCCAGGCGATTGGCACCGTGATCGGAGAAGTTCGCCTCGCCGATCGCGTATAGCCCGGGGACGGTGGTCATCAGGTCGTAGTCGACCCACAGGCCGCCCATCGTGTAGTGCGGCGCGGGGTAGATCCGCATCGGCACGCGGTAGGGGTCCTCGCCCGTGATCCGCGCGTACATCTGGAACAGGTTCCCGTAGCGAGCGCGGATGACGTCGACGCCCAGGCGAGCGATGGCGTCGGCGAAGTCCAGATACACGCCGTTGCGGCGCGGGCCGACGCCGCGATCCTCGTCGATCATTCCCTTGGCCGCTCGCGACGCCACGTCGCGCGGCACCAGGTTCCCGAACGCCGGATAGCGGCGCTCGAGGAAGTAGTCGCGCTCGGCCTCGGGAATCGCTTGGGCAGGACGATCGTCGCCGGCCTTCATCGGCACCCAGATCCGTCCGTCATTTCGGAGCGACTCGCTCATCAGCGTGAGCTTGGACTGCGTGTCGTCGGACTGCGGGATGCAGGTCGGATGGATCTGCGTGAAGCACGGATTCGCCAGCGCCGCGCCGCGCTTGTGCGCACGCCAGATCGCGGTCGCGTTCGACGCCTTCGCGTTCGTGGAGAGATAGAAGACGTTCGAGAAGCCGCCCGTCGCCAGCACCACCGCATGGGCGCTCACGGAGTGGACGTCTCCGTCCAGCAGATCCCGCACCACGATTCCGACCGCGCGGCCGTCGGCCACCACGACGTCGAGCATCTCGGTCCGCGTGTGCAGGCGTACCTTTCCCGCGGCGACCTGGCGCATCATCGCCTGGTAGGCGCCGAGCAGCAGCTGCTGGCCGGTCTGCCCGCGCGCGTAGAACGTCCGCGAGACCTGCGCGCCGCCGAACGAGCGGTTGTCGAGCAGCCCGCCGTACTCGCGCGCGAACGGCACGCCCTGCGCCGTCGCCTGGTCGATGATCTCGTTCGAGACCTGCGCGAGCCGGTACACGTTCGCCTCGCGTGAGCGGAAGTCGCCGCCCTTGATCGTGTCGTAGAAGAGCCGGAAGATGCTGTCGCCGTCGTTGCGGTAGTCCTTGGCCGCGTTGATCCCGCCCTGCGCCGCGATCGAGTGCGCTCGCCGCGGCGAGTCGTGGAACGTGAAGACGTCGACCTCGTAGCCGAGCTCCGCCAGCGTGGCGGCGGCGCTCGCGCCGGCCAGCCCGGTGCCGACGACGATGATCCGGAACCGCCGCTTGTTGGACGCGTTCACCAGCCGGACCGTGAAGCGGTGGTTGTCCCACGCCTCCTGGATCGCGCCCGGCGGGATCATCGACTCGAGCGTCAACGTCACCCGACCACCCCCGTCAGTACGGCCAGCGGGAACGACACGTTCCCGATCACGATCACCGCGGCAAAGCCGATCGCGAACGTCCGCCGCCACGAGAACACCCACCCCAGGCTCTGGAAGAAGCTCCACGCCCCGTGGTAGAGGTGCAGGCCGAGCGCAAGATTGGCGACGATGTAGACGAGCGCCACCGGAACCCGTTCGAAGCTGGTGACGAGGTTGTGATACGGCGCGCCGTGGATGAAGTCCGGGTTCGCCGGACCCCACGTCAGATCGAGCAGGTGGAAGATCACGAACAGCACGACGATCACGCCGGTCCAGCGCATCGTGCGGCTCGCGAAGTCGGCCACCACGTAGTCGCGCTTGGAGCGGTAGGCGTCGGTTCGCGCGCGCCGGTTGATCACCGTGAGCTGGTACGCGGCGACGATATGGACGGCGACCGCCGCGAGCAGGACCACTCGGACCGCCCACAGCAGCGCCTGCGGCGGGAACAGCGGCTCGCCCACCTGCCGCAGCCACTCGCTGTAGCGATCGAGCGAGCTCTCCCCGAAGTACACCTTCAGGTTGCCGATCATGTGCGCCAGCACGTAGCCCATCAGCACCATCCCGCTGATGGCCATCGTGTACTTCTTGCCGACCGACGTCGAGTAGAGCGACGGTCGCGGCTGGAGCGCGGCGCTCATGTGAGGGCAGCGATCCTAGTCGTGGTCACCGCTTGAGGCGGAGCACGTCACCCGCGTCGAAGAGCGTGACCCAGAGCGAGTCCTCGTCGGGGGCGACGTTGAGCGGGCCGCCCGCGGCACGATCGCGCTTGACGACCCGCATCGCGTCCGGGTCCACCGTGATGACGCGATCGCCTTCGCGATCCGTGACCCACAGGCGCTCGCCGTCGGTCGCGAGGCCGCGCGGGGTGCCTCCAACCTCGACGAAGCCGGCGACCGTGCCCTGTTCCTCGTCCGCGTCGATGCGCCAGACGCGCCCGTCCCTGGAGGTCGCGACCCACACGCTGCGGCCGACGATCGCGACCGCACGTGGGTCGGGCCCGAGGCCGTCGATCGTCTTCGCGAGCTCGAGCTGCCCGCCATCGACGCGGGCGACGGTGCCACCGGTCGGATCCGCGACCCATACCGCCCCGGCGCCGATCGCGATCCCGAGGGGCGCCTGCCCGACGCCCGCGACCGTGTTGATCTTGCCGGTCTTGACGATGATCTGGCTGACCGAGCCGTCGCCGGAATTGGCCGTCCAGACGGCACTCTTGGTGGCGGCGATCCCTTCGGGCGCTGCGCCCACGTCGTAGACGTCGGTCACCTCCGGCTGTTCGTCGGTCGTGAGCCGGACGACCTGATTCTCGTCGGTCACGGTCACCCACACGGAGTCGAGCGCGACGACGACGCTGTCCGGTCCGGTGCCCACCTCGACAGTCGTCGTGTCCCCCGTCGCAGGGTCGATCCGGGTCAGCGTGCCATCCCCGCTGGACACGGCCCAGACCGCGCCGGCGCCGACGGCGACGCCGTCCGGGCCCTCGCCGACCGCGAACGGGCCGGCGGCCGCCGTGGCGGTCGGCGAAGCGGTCGCGGTCGGCGTTGGATCGCGGATCGCGCGGTCGTCGGGGTCTTCCCCGGACAGCAGGAGAACGCCGAGCACGACAGCGACGACGATCAGCGCCGCGCCGGCCAGTAGCGGCGCCCGCCACCGGCGGGAGGTGTAGTCACGGCGCGGAGCATCCGGCGGCGCCGCCGCGAGCGGCCGCGTGGGGGCGGCGGTCGGCGCTGGAGCGGGTGGGTCGGCGGCGGATAGCTGCGTCGCGGCTGCGGGAGGCGGTGTGGGAGCGGGCGTGTCGGGCGGCGGTGCGGCGGCAGGCGGCGTCGGGGTAGCCGGCGGGGGTGTGGCAGCGGCCGGTGCCGGAGCCGGTGTGTCGGCGGCGGGCGTGGGCGGGGCCGCGCTGCCGGGCGAGAACGTCCTGTAGGCGTCGGACGACGGCGGCGAGGCCGGCGGTGGTGTGGCGGGGGTGGGCGGCGGAGGGGGAGGAGGGGGCGGCGCCGGCCGGACGGTCGACGCCGGGACGTCCGCCTGCCACGAGACGAATTCGGAGGGCGTCGAGGCGGCCGCCGCCGGCGCGTCGCCGAGCCGTGCCGAGCGGCGCCACAAGGGTCCGACCGCGCCGACGACGATCTCCTCGAGCGACTCCGACGCCTCTCGGGCGCTCGCCGGCCGCGCCGCCGGATCCTTCTCCAGCAGCGAGCGCACCCACGCCTCCAGAGCCGGGTCCGTCCCCGCCGGGAGCGCCGGAACCGGATCGCTGATGTGCTGCATCATCACCGCCAGCGGGTTGCCCTCGACCCGGAACGGGACGCCGCCGGACAGCAGCTCGAACGCCACCACGCCGGTCTGATAGAGGTCCGTCCACGGACCGACCTCGGAGGCCATCGCCTGCTCCGGCGCCATGTAGGCGGGCGTCCCGACGGTGGCGCCGGCCGGCGTCAGCATCTCCTCCGTGACGACCTGCTGATAGGCCTTGGCGATCCCGAAGTCGGCGATCTTCACGCCGCCGTCCTCGGTCACGAGCAGGTTCTCGGGCTTGATGTCGCGGTGGACGATCCGCTTGGTCTCCGCGTGCTGGAGCGCGGCGAGCAGGCTCTCGAGAACGCCCACCACCTGCGGCACGGTCATCGCGCCGACGAACGGCCGCAACGAGCCACGCTCGAGGTACTCCATCGCGATGTACGGCTTCCCTTCCTCATGGACGAAGTCGAAGACCGTCACGACGCTCGGGTGGCTCAGCGAGCCCGCGACGCGCGCCTCGCGGATGAACCGCTGGGCGAGCGATTCGTCCGCGGCGTGGAAGGCCGCGAGCTCTTTCAAAGCGACGTCGCGCCCCAAAGCCGGCTGGCGCGCGAGGTAGACGACGGCCATCCCGCCGCGCCCGAGTTCGCTGACGATCTGGTAGGGCCCCACCTGCCGCGGCACCCGCCGACGCTATCACTCCCACTTTGGTGGGAGTCGGTTTCGCTCTGGGGTGGTGGGAGCTCGCGCGCGGCTTCCCGAAGCTGCCTTCCATGCAACCGACCCAGAGACCAAACGTCGCCGCGAGGCTGCTCGACGTGACGAAGACGTACGGCCGCGGCCCGCACGCCGTGCGCGCACTCGACGGCGTCGACATCGAGTTCGAGGCGCACACCTTCACGGCCGTCATGGGCCCGTCGGGCTCCGGGAAGAGCACGCTCCTGCAGGTCGCCGCCGGCCTCGAGCCACCGACGTCAGGGCGCGTCGAGCTCGCCGGTCGTGAGCTGAACGGCTTGTCGGAGACGGCGCTGACGCTGATGCGCCGCGAGCACGTCGGCTTCGTGTTCCAGGCGTTCAACCTGATGCCGACTCTGAACGTGGCCCAGAACGTCGAGCTGCCACTGCGGCTCGCGGGACGGCGGGCGCCGCGCGGGCGCGTTCGCGAGATCGTCGAGCGGGTCGGGCTCGGCGACCGCATCGGCCGCCGCCCATACGAGCTGTCGGGCGGGCAGCGCCAGCGCGTGGCGATCGCCCGCGCGCTGATCGCCGACCCTGCCGTGACATTCGCCGACGAGCCGACGGGCGCCCTCGACACCCACGTCGCGTCGGAGATTCTCGCGCTGCTGCGCGAGACCGGCCAGACCGTCGTCATGGTCACGCACGACCCGGTCGCAGCCGCGTACGCCGAACGCGTCGTGTTCCTCGCCGACGGCCGGCTGGTGAGCGAGCTGACGACGCCCACCGCCGAGCTCGTGGCCGAGCGCCTGACCGAGCTCGCCGCACTGGTGGCCTAGCGATGCGAGGCCTCCGTCACCGCAAGGCCCCGCTGGTCGCCATCGTCGCCGCGGTTGCGCTCGGCGCGGCGCTCGTAGCCGCCTGCGCGGGCATCTTCCAAACGGCGCTCGCGCTCGACGCGCCGCCGCAGCGACTCGCGCGCGCCGACATCGTCGTGGCCGCGAGCGAACACGCACGCCTGGCCGAGGCCGGCGGCCGCCCAGCGCAGACCGTCACGCTGAGCGAGCGTCCCGGTCTGCCCGCGGGCCTGCGCGAGCAGATCGCCGGCGTGCCCGGCGTGGCGCGCGCCGTGCAGCGCGGGCCGGCGGTCGAAGTAAGCGCGCGGCCCGGCGCCGACCGTGATGCGCTCAAGGAGCAGCTGAAGGACCGGCTGCCCGGCGTGGCCGTGCTCACCGGCGATGACCGCGGCCGCGCCGAGGAGACGGGCGTCGCCGCGAGCCGCCTGAAGCTGATTCTGATGTCGAGCATCTTCGGCGGCTTGGCACTGGTCGTGATGGCGATCCTGCTGGCCTCGATCACGTCGCTGGCGATCGAGCAGCGCCATCGCGAGCTCGCGTTGCTGCGGACGATCGGCGCCACGCCACGGCAGGTCCGCCGCCTGGTGGTGCGCCAGACGATGCGTCCGGCGTTCCTGGCGGCGGCCGCGGGCGCGCTGGCCGGGCCAATGTTCGGCCGCGAGCTGTTCGCGCGTGTGCAACACGCCGGTGTCGTCCCCGACGTGCTCGCCCTGCGCCAGGGCATCCTCCCGATGGTGGTCGGCGCCGTCGCCGCCCTGCTCCCCGTGCGCGTCAGCGCGGGTCTGGCAGCGCGCCGAGCCGCCCGCGCACGGCTGCACGAGGCACTCGGCGAGGTCGAAGCGGCGTCCGGCGAGCTTGGACCGGTGCGGTTGATCCTGGCCGCGGTCGCCGCCGCCGGCGCGGTCTCGTGCGGCGCGATCACGCTGTTCATGCCGCCGGCGAACGCCGCCGCAACGGGCGGTGGCACCGCGCTCGGCGGCGCGATCGCCTGCGCACTGGTCGCGCCGAAGCTGACCGAGCGGCTCGCGCAGGCGCTGTCGGGGCTGACCGCACGCCTCGCCGGCGTGCCGGGCGAGCTGGCGATCCTCAACGTCCGGGCGCGCGCGCACCGCACCGCCGCGCTCGTGATCCCGGTGATCGTCGTCGTGTCGATCGCCCTGGCCAACATCTACCAGCAGACGACGCAGGCGAACGCCATGCGGTCGGCCTACGTCGGCAGCCTGCGCGCCGACGCTGTCGTGACGTCGAGCACCGGTGCGATCCCGGAGCGCGCGGTCGAGCTCGCGCGCGCGGCCGGCTCCGCCTCCTCGCTGACGACGAGCGCGGGGTGGATCGAGCATCCGGTCGATCGCTCGCATCGCATCGACCCGTGGCCGCTGCTCGGCGTGGATGCGCCCGCGCTGGCGACGGACGTCGAAGGCGGGTCGGTCGACGGGCTGCGCGGGAACGCCGTCGCGCTCCCCGCGGGCGTGGCCGACGACCTGCAGGTCCGCGTCGGCGACACGATCGGGATGGTGCTGGGCGACGGAGCGCACGTCCGTCTGCGGGTCGCCGCGCTGCTGGGCGGCTCGAGCCGCTACGCGTCGATCGTCCTGCCGCCTGCGCTGCTCGCGGCGCACACCACGGAGCGCCGGCCGGCACAACTGCTCGTGAACGGCGACGACGGCGTGCGCGAGCGGGTTGCGCGGGCGCTCGCCGGCGATCCGACCCTGACCGTCCGTGGCGGCGACGCCGTCGCGGACGACTTCGACACCGGCCTGCAGGTCGACGCGTGGATCACCTACGCGGTCGTCGCCGTGTTCGTCGCGTTCGCGGCCATGTCGCTGACCAACGTGCTCGTCGCGGCGCTGGCCGGCCGCCGGCGGGAGCTCGCGCTGCTCCGGCTGGCGGGCGCCACCCGGCGCCAGATCCGGCGGATGCTGGAGGCGGAGGCGCTGGTCGTGGCCGCCGTCGGCGCGATCGCGGGAACCGTGGTCGCCGTGGCCGGGCTCGTCCCGCTGAGCATCGCGACCGCCGGCTCGCCCCTGCCGTCAGGGCCCCTCTCGGTGTTCCTGGGCGTGCTCGCGCTCGTCATCGCACTCGTGCTGATCCCAACGCTGCTGCTGTCCCCCCGACGCTTGAAGGTGACCGATGTCGAGACCCTCTAACAACCTGCTCTTCACCCTGCGGATCGCCACCTTCGCCTGGGCGGCGCTCGTGCTCGTCCACTTCACGATCTGGGCGCTCGTCTGCATCATCGGCGGCGGCCTCGACTCGCCGTGGTGGCTCTGGTTCGCCGTCCCGCCGGGGGCGGTGCTCGGTGCCCTGTGGTGGTCCGCCCGGCGGCTCCGCTAGCCCGGCAGCACCGTCGCCTCGTGCACGAGCAGGGCGATCTGGACACGGTTGTCCGCGCCGAGCTTGGCCAGCAGCTGCGTCGTGTGGGACTTGACCGTCGCGACGCCGATGTGCAGCTCGCCGGCGATGTCGGCGTTGGACAGCCCGCGCCCGATGGCGAGCGCGACGTCGTGCTCGCGCGCGCTGAGCTCCGCGAGGCGGCGACGCGCCGCCTCGCGGCGCGATCCCACCTCGGGGTCCCCGGCGATCATCGCCACCAGCTGGCGCGCCACGGTCGGGGACAGCATGGTCTCGCCGGCGTGCGCGTGCTCGA
Source organism: uncultured Solirubrobacteraceae bacterium (assembly GCA_963768375.1). Classification (GTDB taxonomy): domain Bacteria; phylum Actinomycetota; class Thermoleophilia; order Solirubrobacterales; family Solirubrobacteraceae; genus Solirubrobacter. Next base: position 327,492 of record CAVYHO010000008.1, on the reverse strand, counting down.
TCGCGCGCACGATCTCGGCGGGCGAGGTGTCCTTGAGCAGGAAGCCGATCGCGCCCGCCTCGAGGCCGCGGACCACGTATTCGTCCGCGTCGAACGTCGTCAGCATGATCACAGCCGGCGGCCGCGGCTGACCGCGCAGCAAGCGTGTAGCCGTGATGCCGTCGACGCGCGGCATGCGAATGTCCATCAGCACGACGTCGGGACGATGCTGGTCGAGGGCGGCGAGCACCTCGTCGCCGTCGCCGGCCTCGGCGACGACCTCGACGCTCTGCTCGGGCGCGAGCATCAGCCGCAGGCCCGAACGCAGCAGCGGATCGTCATCGACGAGCAGGACGCGGATCGCGCTCATGGCGTCCACGGCAGCTCCGCGCGCAGCACGAAGTTCCCGTGCCCGTCCGGCCCGCTCACGAACTCGCCGCCGGCGAGCTCGACGCGCTCGGCCAGGCCGACGAGGCCGGTGCCGGTCCCAGGCAGCCGGTCGCCGCCGCGCGCCGCCGAGCCATGGCTGACGAGCTCGAGCACCAGCGGCGGTCCGCCGGCGGCGTTCAGCGTCACGTCGACGATCCCGCCACCGTGCTTGCGTGCGTTCGTGAGCCCTTCCTGAACCGCCCGGAACGCGGTGCGGCCGACGCTGTCCGGGATCGGCATGAGGACCTCCTCGCGATAGTGCACCGACAGCCCCGCTGCGCGTGACTCGGCGACGAGGGCGGGGATCTGTGCGAGCGTCGGCTGCGGCGGTTCGGGCGCCGCCGGCCGCTCGGGCTCGCGCAGCAGCCCGATCACCTGCCTCAGTTCGTCGAGCGCCGTCCGAGCGCTCGCGCGGATCACGCCGGCGGTCTCGGCGTACTCCGGCGGTAGGACGTCACCGGCGTTCTCCAGTGCCCCGGCGTGCACACTGAGGATTGACAACCGGTGGGCCAGCACGTCGTGCATCTCGCGCGCGATCCGCCGGCGCTCGGCCTCCCGCGCACGGTCCTCGGAACGCGCGCGAAGTTCGCGCAGCAACTGGCGCTGGGCTCGCACGAACAACCCCCAACCGAGCGCGACCGCGGTCAGGAGCACGCCCACCACGACCTGCCAGGAGTAGTCCCTGCCGTCGACCTGCGGGTACAGCAGCGGCAGCACCGCTGTCGCTGCGACCGCGAGCGAGACGATTCCCGCCAGCGTCCGCAACGGCAGGCGGATGGCGGCGTTGAACACGGCGGGCAGCGTCGCCATCGCGGCGAGCGCTGAAACCGCCGACAGCGTCACCGCCAGCAGCGCGACGCCCAGTGGGTGCGCGCGGCGAAACCACAGCGCTGCGCAGGCGACACCCCCGAGCGCGACGTCGGCGACCGCGATCGCGGTCGAGTGCTGCTCCCAGGTCGAGGCCAGCACGAAGATGCCCGACGCGAGCGCGGCGCCGAAGACGACGGCGTCGACGACCCAGTCGCGAACCGTCCGGCGGCCCTCACCGGGCTCGAGCAGTCCGCTCGACAGCAAGCTCCGCTGCCATGCCCCCGCGCCCGATCCCATCACCCAAACTGTAGGGGCGCCGACCGCGCGGCCGGCGCCCATGGGACCCCTCCGCTACGGGTTCGTGGTGGACAGCGTGAACGTCAGCGTCTTGCTGTAGCTGCCCGTGCGCAACGGCTCGTTGGCGAGGATCGACTGCTTGAAGCCGATCGTCACCATCTCGTTGGAGGTCGGCGCGCTCCACGTCTTGATCGTCGTGGGGCTGCTCGAACCGCCGACCGGTGCGTACGTGCCACCCACGCCCGCCTGGACCCGCTCCGTGAGCGCGAACGAGCCATTGACCAGACGGCCCGTCGCGTTCGAGCTGGGGTCGGCGACCGACAGCGCCGCGTCGCCCGCCGTCGAGATCACGTTCGCGGTGGTGGTCGCGAAGTAATCGGCGGCGCGGCCGGGGATGAACGGCGCGAACGCCGCCGGCGTGGCGCTCAGGCTCAGCGACAGCGTCGCCGGCACGGTCCCTCCGACCGTGCCGTTCGACGTCGCCGTGATCGGCACGTCGAACGCCTGCACCTCATTGCTCGCATTCACGAACGAGACGAGCAGCGAGGAACCGTCCTCCAACTTCTTCATCGTTGCCGCGTTGAGCGGGATCGAGAGGCTGCCGGCGCCCGCGCCGACCTCCCACGAACCGGACGCGGCGATCCCTCCCATCATGTCCGGCGCCCATGGCGGCGTCGTGCCGTCCGTGGCCGCGCACGAGGTGAGCCCGTAATCCGGCGCCGGGTTGGTCAGCGGGTTACAGCTCGTGTTCCAGACCCGCGTGTAGCTCTTGTTCCCGTCGAGCGGGTTGACGTCGTACAGGAACGCGCGCACGGTGCCGGGCGCCGCCGCGTTGAGGCTGAGCCGCAGCTCATTCCCCGGGAACGTGACGCCGTTGATCGTGATCCCGCGGGCAGCCGGAGCCGGCTCGCGGCCCGAGATCGGCACGCCGTTGCGCGCCGACTGGGCGATCGTCTGCGGCGAGCTGGCACTGTCGAGCGGCTTCGCCAGCTTCGGCGCGGCCGGCGTCGTCGGCTGGCTCGCCGGCGGCGTGTAGCCCGGAAGCACGGCACGGCCCCAGCGGTACGGATCGGACTGCACGCTGCCGAATGTCGACCACGCCAGTCGCGCGCTGTTGTCGATGTGCTGCAGCGTGGTCGTGCCCGCGGCCGCCGTGTTGTCGTTGTCGTACGGCGTGATGTTCAGTGACATCCGGTTCGGGTCGATCGCGGCCGGCAGGATCGACGCCGGGATCTTGACCTCGAGCTGGTAGGCGCCGCCCGCATAGCCGTGCGGAGTGGTCGTCTCGTTGGTTCCCACCCAGGTCGCGGTCGACTTGACCTGGACACCGGGCGCGTTCGGGCCGCCCTCGACCGTTGCCGCGAGCGGGCCGGTCGAGTAGCCCTGGTGGTTGTCCGCGTCACGCGCCCAGCACGGGCCGTTGGCGCCGTTGCCGTTCGAGTTGGACGGATCGTTCGTGAACGGGAAGATCCCGAGCTTGAACGTGTTCGCGGTGTCCATGGCGTTGTCGGACGCGCGGCCGCGCGGGTCGATCAGGATCTCGACCGAGTCCGCCAGCCAGTGCCCGACGCACTCCGCCGGCGTGACCGCGTAGCTCTGGAACTCGTCGCGGACGTTGATGAAGAAGTACAGCGCGTCGTCGCGCCACACCGCCTTCGCGTACGTGCTGTTCGGCGTTCCGGGAGTGACGCCCGGGGCGGTGCCGCAGTCGACGCCGTCGGGCGTGCAGCTGTTGCCGCCTTCCCAGATGCGGCCGATGTCGATCGCGGCGCCGGGGTACTCACCCGCGCTCTCGGCTCCGTCCAGCGCCGGCGTGGCCGGTGCCTGCGGGATGGTCGTCTTCGGCAGCACCGACATGCTCACGGCCTCGGAGCCCTCCCCGCGCGTCGCGTTCGTCGTCGTGACCGTGATCGACGGCTGCGCGCCCGGAGCCGCCTGGGCCGTGTGGCTGCTCATGACCTGGAAGGTGACCGTCGCGTCGCCGCCGGGCGCGATCGGCCCGTACCCCTTCGACGGCTGCGGCGAGCTGAAGCCCGCCGGGAACGTCAGGGTGACCCTGCCGCTCTGCGGGACCTCGGACCAGTTGTGGACGTTGACCGGGAAGTCGATGGTCTCGCCCATCACGATCGTGGCGAGCGCGGCCGAGCGACCGATCCGGCGCGCCGCCGGGGCAGTGTTCTCGAGCCAATTGTCGTACTCCGACCACTTGCCGAAACGCTGGTAGCGGCCCTCGGCGGGCGCCACCAGACGCACCGTGTCGTCCGTGTATCCGGTCGCCGAGCCGGTCGTGTAGCGGGCGGCGATCTTGTACATCTGGTCGACCGCGGCATCCGCGGCCGGCGTGATCGTGAACATCACCGTGTTCGAGGTGCCGTCGGTGATCGCGCCGACCGGCTTGGACATCGCGTCCGCGGTCCAGCCCGCGGGCAGTGTCAGCGCCACGGTGCCGGGCGCCAGCGTGCCCGAACCGGAACGCAGGTTGAGCGTGGCCTGGAACGACGTCCCGGGGGTGTTGAAGAAGCGCGAGAATGAGAAGTACTCGAGCGTCCCGAGCGGCAGGCCGCCAGGATCGGGCCTCGTGGCGCCGAACAGGATCGCCTCGTCAAGGCCGGCCTGCGTGGTCCCCGCGGGCCCGTTCGGCTGGAACGGCACATAGGAGTCGGTCATGCCGAAGCGCGAGCAGCCCGGATTGGCCACCGTGCGGTTCATCTGGCGGCTCTGCGTTGGGTACGCGACACCGCCCTCGGCGGCGACCTGCGCCCAGATCTTCGCGCTGCCCGCCGGGCGCCCCTGCTGGTTGCCGGGCGGCCACCGGTACGGCGAGTCATAGCCGGTCCACACGCCGGCGACCGTGTCCATGTTGGTCGCGGCCGGGATGAAGTCGTTCGTGCAGTTCGGCGAGTTGAACTGCGTGCCCTGGGGTGGCGCCGGCGCGGTTGAACCGCCGGAGAAGATCTTCTTGACCTGCCAGGTGCTGAGCGCGTTCGGGCCCGTCAGCTGCTCCGGGAACATGTTCGGGTCGGCCGCGGCCTTGACGCCCTCCCAGATGTACCGGCCGGCCATCTGGTGGTTGCCGTGATTGATGTTCAGCGGCGAGAAGCCGATGTAGATGTCCGGCTGGGTGGTGCGGATGATCCGCGTGATCCGCCGCAGCGTCTCGGTACCCCAGAAGAACTGCGTCAGCGGCGCGCTCGTGTTGTAGAAGAAGTCGACGCTGTCGACGTTGAAGATGTCGATCGTGCCGGAGCGGTAGTGCGCGACCCGGTCCTCGTTCTCGCGCCGGAGGCCGAGCGCCGGGCCGATCTCGGTGCCGGTGGCGTTGCCGCCGCCCTCGCCGCGGGTGACCATGATGATCCCGCACTGGACGTCGTAGCGCTGATGCCAGACACCGCAGGGACCGATGATGCTCGTGTCGTCATCCGGATGGGCCCACTCGCCCATCACGTTGATCTTCACGGCCTTGTCGGCCGTGTACGGCGCCGCCTGCGCGGGCGAACCCACCGCAAAGAGCCCGGCGAGAGCCGCAAGGACCACGCCGAGACGCTTCATCCCCCTCATACTCGCACCCCTTCGCACGACATCGAACACCCTTTGGCGGTACGTTATTCCCGGGTTTCGGCGCGTGTCAAGTTCGTCGCCACTACCCTCATGCACGTGAGAACGCTCGTCGTCGCCGCCACCTTGGCCGCCCTCCTCGTCGTGCCCGCGAGTGCGTCAGCCGCTCCGCTGCTGCGCGTCAAGCTCACGAGCGACTCCGTCCGCTACGGAGCCGAGCACCGGGTCACGGGGACGCTGCTGGACGGCACGGCAGCGGTCGTGGGCCAGGAGGTCGTGCTGGAGGGCCGCCGGTACCCCTACCAGGGCTCCTACCGCGTGATCGCCCGCGCCACCACCGACGCAAAGGGCGAGTTCACGCTCGACGCCGAGCTCGATCGCAACCACCGCCTGCGCGTGACCGCGCCCGCTGTGGCGCAGACTTCGCCGATCATGCGCGCGTACGTGCTGCCCGAGTTCGAGCTCTCGTTCCGTGCCCTGCGGCCCGGCGTCGTCCGGCTCTATCAGCGCTACACGGTGCCCCGCAACGTCCGGCTGAAGTCGCCCACGCTGTTCTATCTCGGCCCCCGCGGCGCGAAGCGCGCGACGCGCCGGGTGAGCGGCGACGTCACGCGCACACGGGCCGGCAAGTACCTCTCGACGGTCGACTTCAACGTCCCGGATTCCTGGAACGGCGCCTTCCGCTACGCGAGCTGCTTCCGCGCCTCGTTGGGTTCCGGCATGGGCAATCCGGACCAGTCGTGCCCGCGTCTGCGGCTCGAGTTCTAGTCGAACTTCCGCCACGCCGTCGTTCGAAGCTGATAGAAGTCGGCCGACTTCTGTTCACTAGTGTTTGTGTTCGCCCGATGACGCTCCTGCCCGCACAGCGACGCCAAGAGATCCTGCGCGCCGTCCGCGGGGGCACCGCGCACGTGTCCGACCTGGCCGAGAGCTTCGGCGTGTCGGAGATGACGGTGCGGCGCGACCTCCACGCGCTGGCGCGCGACGGCAAGCTCGAGCGCGTCCACGGCGGCGCCGTCGAGAACGGCCGCGAGCCCGGGTTCTCGCAGATCGAGGTCGAGCGCTTTGACGTCAAGGACCGGCTCGGTGCAGCGGCCGCGGCGCTGGTCGAAGACGGTCAGACGGTGATGATCGACATCGGCACCTCGACGCTCCAGCTCGCCCGCCATCTGCACGGGCGCAAGCTCACCGTCGTGACCACGAACCTCGCCGTGGTCGAGGAGCTGCTGCCCGATCCGGACATCGAGCTCGTGCTCCCGGGCGGGATCGTGCGCCGCAACTACCGCTCGCTCGTCGGCGTGCTGGCCGAGGACTCGCTGCGTCAGCTCAAGTCCGACATCTGCTTCATCGGGACATCCGGCGTGGACGTCGACATGGGCGTGTGGGACACCACGATGGTCGAGGTCCCGATCAAGCGGCTGATGATCGGCGGCGCCGACCTCGTCGTCCTGATCGCCGACGCGGCGAAGTTCGCGATGACCGGCGTCGTGCGCGTGTGCGGGCCGGAGTCGATCGACCACATCGTGACCGACGCGCCGCTCCCCGCTGCCTGCCGATCGACCGTCGACGCCGCCGGGATCGAGGTGACGATCGCATGAAGCTGACGATCGTCGGCGGCGGTGGCTTCCGGGTCCCGCTCGTCTACGGGGCGCTGCTCGAGAAGGCAGAGCGGCTGCGCCTCGACGAGGTCGTGCTGCACGACATCGACTCGACCCGGCTCGGGCGGATCGAGCCTGTGCTCGACGGGCTCGCCGCCGAGCACGGGACGAGGCTCCCGTTCCGGGCCACGACCGATCTCGTCGACGCGGTGGAGGGCGCGGACTTCGTGTTCTCCGCGATCCGCGTCGGCCAGCTCGAGGGCCGCGTCGTCGACGAGGACGTTCCACTCGGCCTCGGCGTGCTCGGCCAGGAGACGACCGGACCGGGCGGCATCTGCTTCGCCCTGCGCACGATTCCGGTGATGGTGCGGCTGGCCGAGACGATCGCGCAGCACGCGCCGAACGCGTGGCTGATCAACTTCACGAACCCGGCCGGGATGGTCACCGAGGCGGTCCAGCAGGTGCTCGGCGATCGCGCGGTCGGCATCTGCGACTCGCCGTCGGGCCTGTGCCGGCGCGTCGCGCGCGCCGTGGGCCGTGACGCCGGCGAGCTGTGGTTCGACTACTTCGGCCTCAACCATCTCGGCTGGCTGCGCGGCGTCCGCGACACCGGCGGCGCGCAGCTGCTCGACGGCCTGTTGGAGGACGACGCGCGGCTGACGAGCTTCGAGGAGGGCCGGCTGTTCGGGCCCGAGTGGCTGCGGTCGCTCGGAATGATCCCGAACGAGTATCTCTACTACTTCTATTACGCCACCGACACGGTGAACGCGATCCGCGGCAGCGCCGCCTCCCGCGGGCACTTCCTGCTCGAGCAGCAGCGCGCGTTCTACGCGCAGAATGGACAGGGCGGCGTTGACGCACTCGCCGCGTGGCGCGCCACCCGCCACGACCGCGAGCGCACGTACATGGCCGAGGCCCGGACCGCCGCCGGTGATCACTCCGAGCACGACAACGACGCGAACGCCGGCTACGAGAGCGAGGCGATGGCGGTGCTGGAGGCGATCGCGCTCAACAGCCGCCAAGTGCTGATTCTCAACACCGCGAACCGCTCCTCGCTGCCGTTCCTCGACGAGCGCGCCGTGGTCGAGGTGCCGTGCGTCGTCGGCCGCGCCGGTCCCGTACCGCTGGCGATGGGGACCGTTCCGGCCCACGCGCGCGCGCTCGTCGAGATGATGAAGGACGTCGAGCGCACGACGATCGACGCGGCGCTGCTCGGCTCGCGCGAGCTGGCCGTGAAGGCGCTCTCGCTGCATCCGCTCGTCCCGTCGGTGTCGACGGCGCGCGAGATCTTCGACGGTTATCGTTCGCGGCTCCCCGCCCTCCAGGAGGCGTTCCCGGGATGATCGACCTGGCCTGCGCCGAGCCGGCGTTCCTCGACCTCACCTTGACCGGGCTGGACGCGATCCCGAGCCCGGGTGAGGAGCGGATGGCGACCGATTTCCTGCGCTCGCCGGGAGGCGGCGCGATCACGGCCGTCGGCGCCGCGCGGCTCGGCCTCTCCAGCTCGCTGGTCTCCCCGCTCGGCGACGACGCGGTCGGGATCCTGCTGCGGACGCTGCTCGCCGACGACGGCGTCCGCTGGGACGGCCGGCTCGTGGCGCGCACGCCGGTGACCGTGATCATGCCGACCAACGGCGACCGGGCGATGGCGACTTTTGACCCGGGGGAGGGGGTGACCGCCGACGAGCTTGCTGCCGTCGAGCCGCGCGCGGTCGTGCTCTCCATCCCCCGTTTGCCCCTCGCGCCGGCGGGCGCGCGCGTGTATGCGTCGGTAGGCGACGTCGACGCGCGCGCGCTCGCCGGCGGTGAGCTTCCGGAGAGTCTCCGGATCGCGCGTGCCCTGCTGGTCAACGAGCGCGAGGCGTTGATGCTGACCGGCGTCGCGGATGTGGAGTCCGCGGCGACGCAGCTGGCGCAGCGGGTCCCGCTCGCGATCGTCACCCTGGGCTCGGAAGGCGCGCTCGCCGCGGGCGCGGAGGGAACCGCGCACGTGCCGGGCGTCCCGGTCGATGTCGTCGATACGACCGGCGCCGGCGACTTGTTCGCCGCCGCCTATGTCTGGGCCGACCACTGGGGGGCGTCGCTCGAGCAGCGGCTGCGCTGGTCGGTGCTGTATGCATCACTCTCGGTGAGAGTGGCGACCGCGGTTGCGGGTGCGGTCACATTGAGGGCGCTCTTGGAGGAGGGCGCGCAACACGGGCTGACGTCGCCAGTGCGACAGCCGTCGGCAGCGATGAAGGAGGACAGGTGAAGGCACGGAGCGTGTTTGCCGCGCTGGCGCTGACCGCGCTGGTGGCCGGGTGTGGGGCACCCGGAGACGATGGCGATGACAACGCCAGCCAGGCGACCCCGGCGGCCACCGCCGCCGCCAAGCCGGACATCTCGAAGGCGGGCAACGTCACGTTGACCGTCTGGGACCAGGATGTCCGCGGCGGCCAGCAGGCGCAGATCGAGGAGCTCAACAAGCAGTTCATGGCGAAGTACCCGAACGTCAAGGTCGAGCGGATCGCGAAGTCCTTCGAAGACACGGTCAAGACGATCAAGCTCGCGGCATCGGACCCGAATGCGCCGGACATCGTCCCGGCCAACCAGGGACGCCCGATCATGGGCGAGCTGGTGAAGGCCAAACTGCTGCGCCCGATCACCGACTACGCGAAGGTCTACGGCTGGGAGGACCGCTACTCCTCGACGCTGCTGGACCTCAACAAGTTCTCACCGGACGGCAAGGAATTCGGCTCCGGCGAGCTCTACGGGCTCTCGCAGATCGGCGAGATCGTGGGCGTCTTCTACAACAAGGAGAAGGTTGCCACACCACCCACGACGCTGGCCGAGTTCGAGGCGTCGTTGGAGGAGGCCAAGGCCGCGGGCGAGACGCCGATCCAGTTCGGCAACTCGGAGAAGTGGCCGGGCATCCACAACTTCGAGAGCGTGCTCGGCACGACGGCTGACAAGCAGGCGGTCCGTGACTTCGTGTTCGCGAAGGAGGGCGCGTCGTTCGACACGCCGGAGTTCCAGGCCGGTGCCACGAAGCTCCGGGAGTGGGTCGACAAGGGCTACTTCAACGAGAGCTTCAACGGCATCGACTACAACGCGGCGTGGGCGGACTTCGCGGAGGGCAAGAGCCGCTACCTGATCGCCGGCACGTGGCTCACGGCCGACCTCGCGAAGGCGATGGGCGACAACGTCGGCTTCATGTTGTTCCCCGGCAACGATCCGAATGCCCCGGTGTCGCTAGGCGGCGAGAGCCTGCCGTTCTCGATCACCTCGTCGGCCAAGAACCCCGATGTGGCCGCCGCGTACATCGACTTCCTGACCGACGCCAACGCAGCGAAGGTGCTGGTCGATACCGACAACCTGCCTGCGATGAAGGGTGCCCCGGCGCCGACCAGCGGCGTGTCGGTGGACGTCGCCAAAGCCTGGGAGACCCTCAACGCGGCCGACGGCGTGATCCCCTACATCGATTACGCGACGCCGACCTTCTACGACGACATCAGCAGTGCGATCCAGGAGCTGATGGCGGGCAAGAAGGATCCGCAGGAGTTCACCTCGGAGGTCCAGGAGGGCTACAGCAAGTGGGCGGAGTCCCGCTGACGTGACCGCGACGGCGCCCGCCACCTCTCCGGTCGCAGCGGCGGCCCGGGGTGTAGCGGGCGCCGGCGGTACCTCCGACCGACCGCCGGGCGAGCCCCGGCTCGTCGGTTACCTGTACCTGCTGCCGGCGTTCGCGGTCTTCGCCTGTTTCGTGCTGTATCCGCTCGGGCGGGCGGCCTGGATCTCGCTGTGGAAGTGGGACGGGCTGACGGTCGCGACGTGGGCGGGCATCTCGAACTACACCGACGTCTTCACCGACGAGGACCTGCGGGGCGCGTTCGGGCACGGCCTCGTCCTGCTGATCTTCTACGCGGTGCTTCCGTTGCTGATCGGGTTGCTGCTGGCCGGTGTGATGGCGCGCGCGCAGGTCCGCGGGCTCGCGTTCTTCCGCACGATCCTGTTCCTGCCGCAGGTGATTGCTCTGGTGGTCGTCGCGGTGATGTGGAAGATGATCTACGACCCCGACAGCGGGGCGCTGAACCGGATCCTGGGCTGGTTCGGGATCGAGGGAAAGTCGTGGTTGGGAGACTTCTCGCTGGCGCTACCGTCGGTCGGCCTGATCGGCACGTGGCTCTACTTCGGGCTCGTGATGGTGCTCTTGACGGCCGGCGTGCAGAAGATCCCGACGTCGCTGTATGACGCGGCGCGCGTGGACGGCGCCGGGCCGTTCCGCGAGTTCCTGGCGGTGACGCTGCCGGGGCTGCGGGGTGAGATCGCGGTGTCGTTGACGCTGACCACCATCTACGCGCTGCGTAACTTCGACCTCGTCTACATCACCACGCACGGCGGCCCGGGCAACTCCACCTCGGTGCCCGCGTTCCAGGTGTTCTCGCGCGCGTTCGAGAGCGGGCAGGTCGGGTCGGCAGCCGCGGTCGGCATCACGCTGACCGCGTTCATATTCCTGATCTCCGTAGGGATCAACCGGGTGGCGGAGCGCGGCACGTGACGTCGCGTACCGAGCAGACGATGGCCTACGTGATCCTCGGCGTGTTCTCGCTGATCGCGCTGCTGCCGCTGGTAGGGATCGTGTTCACGGCGCTACAGGATCCGGACGAGATCACGCGGTTCGGATCGTTCGGCGGGCTGCACTTCGAGAACTTCACGACGGCGTGGGAGGACGCGAACTTCGGCACGTATCTGAAGTCGTCGGTGATCGTGACGGTGTCGGTCGTGTTCTTCGCCGTGCTGTTCTCAGTGCTGTCCGGCTACGCGTTCGGGATGATGCGCTTTCGCGGATCGGTCGTGCTGTTCTACGTGTTCCTGCTGGGGTTGATGGTGCCGATGGAGGCGATCATCGTGCCGCTCTACTACGACCTGCGCGACCTTCGGTTGACCAACACGTACTGGGCGCTGATCCTGCCCCAGATCGCGACATCGGTGGCGTTCGGGACGTTCTGGATGCGGTCGTTCTTCCGGACGGTGCCTCGCTCTTTGGTTGAAGCCGCCCGGATCGATGGCGCGTCGTCCTGGTTCACGCTGTGGCGGGTGCTGTTCCCGTTGGCGCGGCCGGCCGTGCTGACCATGACCGTCCTGCTGTTCATGTGGACGTGGAACGAGTTCCTGCTCGTGCTGGTGATGGTCTCGGACGAGGACCTGCGGACGGCGCCCTTAGGGCTCTCGTTCTTCCAGGGGCGCAACACCTCTGATTTGACCTTGATGGCCGCCGGTTCCGTGATCGTCGCGCTGCCGGTCGTGATCCTTTACGTGTTCCTGCAGCGTCACTTCATCCGCGGCATGATCTCTGGGGCGGTCAAGGGCTGATGGCGGTCGTGCGGTTTGCTGACGTGGGCAAGACCTTCGGGTCCGTCGAGGCCGTTCGCTCGTTGTCGTTGGACATCGCCGACGCAGAGTTCATGGTGCTCGTCGGGCCGTCGGGCTCCGGCAAGACGACGGCATTGCGGATGCTCGCCGGGCTGGAGGCGATCACGTCCGGCGCGGTGTACATCGGCGACCGGGAGGTCAATCGGATCGCGCCACGCGAGCGCGATATCGCGATGGTCTTCCAGGACTACGCGCTGTATCCGCAGATGACGGTGTTCGACAACCTGGCGTTCGGGCTGCGGCGGCGCAAGGTGGCCAAGGCCGAGATCGACCGCCGCGTCGGGGAGGCTGCTTCCGTCCTCGGGCTCGAGCCACTCCTGGAGCGCCGCCCCGGGCAGCTCTCCGGCGGTCAGGCCCAGCGCGTGGCGTTGGGGCGCGCACTCGTGCGCGAGCCGCAGGTGTTCCTGATGGACGAGCCTTTGAGCAATCTGGACGCGAAGCTGCGCACGCAGACGCGCGGCGAGATCCGGCGGCTGCAGCAGGAGGTCCGCACCACCACGGTCTACGTCACGCACGACCAGGTCGAGGCGATGACGATGGGCGATCGGATCGCGGTGATGAACGAGGGCGTGCTGGAGCAGGTCGGCTCGCCGGAGGAGCTTTACGAGCGTCCGGCGAATCGGTTCGTCGCCGGGTTCATCGGGTCTCCGGCGATGAGTTTCTTTGAGGCGTCGTTCGCCGACGGGCGGTTGCGCGCGGAGGAGATCGATCTCTCCGTGAACGGCGCTGAGTTGCCGTCCTCGGTGGTTGTGGGTGTGCGGCCGGAGCACGTGCGGCCGTGGCGGGACGGGCTGATCGGTCCTTTGAAGGGTCGTGTGACGTTCGTCGAGGCGCTGGGGCGTGAGACGTTCGTCGGTGTCGATGTCGGTTCGTCGCGGCTGGTCGTGTTCGAGGAGGGCCGGGCGACGCGCGACGTGGGGGAGACGATCGAGTTCGGGCTCGTGCCTTCTGGGTTGCGGTACTTCGACGCCTCCTCAGGCGTCGCCTTGAACGGCCGCTAGCCGGCGGCGTGCGGGGTCGCCCCGCCGTCGGGCCCGGGCGCGTCAGTCTCTCGCAGCGGCACTCGTGTGCGGATGTGCATTGACGCCGTGGATTCGGCCTGCGAGGGTCGTGCCGACCGTCTTCTCATCACTCTTGGAGGTTTCCGATGAGTACGACTGCAGCGTCGGACAGCGCGACGGATGCACTTGTCGAGCGTCTGTTCATGGCGGCGATCGGCACGTTGGAACTGGCATCGGTTCACCTTGGGGGAAGGCTGGGCTTTTATCGCGCGCTCGCGGTCGGGGGCGATGCGACGCCGGGTGAGCTAGCCGCCCGTACGGATGCCCACGAGCGCTATGTGCGTGAGTGGCTCGAAGAGCAGGCCGTTGCCGGGTTCCTGACCGTCGACGACGCACGGCGCGAAGCCGGGGACCGCCGCTATGGGCTGCCAGCGGCTCACCGTGCCGTGTTCGTGGATGAGGAGGATGTCAATTACCTGATGGGCTTGGCTCAACTCGCGACGGGCGTCCTCAGGCCGGTCGACGCGCTGGTCGAGGCCTACCGGAGCGGCGGCGGCGTCCCCTACGAGGCCTATGGCGCCGACACTCGCGATGGCATCGCCGCGATGAACCGACCCCAATTCGTCAATTTCCTCGGGGACTGGTTCGCCGCTATCCCGGACGTTGACGCGCGCCTGCGCGCCCAGCCGCCCGCCCGAGTCGCCGATGTTGCGTGCGGGCAGGGCTGGTCGAGCATCGCGATCGCGCGGGCCTATCCCGAAGCGACGGTTGACGCGATCGACGACGACACCGAGTCGATCAACGCGGCCCATGCCAACGTCGTGGCTGCCGGATTGGCTGACCGCGTTCGGCCGGTGGTCCACGACGCGAGCGATCCGGACCTGGGCGGCCGCTATGACCTTGTCACGATCTTCGAGGCGTTGCACGACATGAACCATCCCGTCGAGGCACTCCAAGCGGTCCGCAACAGCCTCGCCGAGGGCGGCAGCGTCGTGATCGCGGACGAGCGCGTGGCGGATCGGTTCACCGCGCCGGGCGACGAGATCGAGCGTTTCGATTACGGCTTCAGCGTGCTGCACTGCTTGCCGGTCGGCATGCTGGACGACGACTCGGCCGCAACCGGCACGGTCATCCGCACTGACACCGTCCGGGCCTACGCCACCCAGGCCGGCTTCGGCCGGGTCGACGTGCTTCCGATCGAGAACGACTTCTGGCGCTTCTACCGGCTCATCGACGTAGGCCACTAGCTCGTAGATCTTCAGGACGGCGGTCCTGCCCTCATCGAGTTCTCGGCGGCCAGCGATGAGTTTCCGAGGTGGGCCGAGTCGTGTGTATATGACCCTGACCGCAAGACGACGAGATCGTCCGATGCGCAAAGTAGCGGCCTCTCTGGTCCGGAGGAGCGTCTCAGGATGACCATCGTCATCACCGCCTTTGAACGGTCGCCCGATGGCGGCACCGGCCTGGCGCGCGATACGCGCGTTCGCTGGGCGCTTGAAGAGGTGGGCCAGCCCTACGAGGTTCGCCTTGTCTCGCTCGATGCGAAGCAGGAACCCGCGCATCTGCGCGTTCATCCTTTCGGCCTGATTCCAACCTACGAGGAAGGCGATCTCGCCCTGTTCGAGACTGGCGCGATCGTCTTCCACATCGCCGAGCACCATGCGGGCCTGTTCCCGGACGATGCCAATGCGCGGGCGCGTGCGATCACCTGGATGTTTGCCGCGCTCAACACCGTGGAGCCGCCGATCCTCGAACTCGTGACCGCCAAGTTTGCGGAGGGCGACAAGCCCTGGGCCGAAGAGCGCCTGCCTCTGGTCAAGGACCGCATTCGCGATCGAATGGGCCAACTCTCTGCCCGCTTGGGCGATGCCGACTGGCTCGATGGGGCGTTCAGCGCGGGCGACCTCATGATGGTGTCGGTGCTGCTCAGGCTGAGACCTTCGGGCCTTCTGGACGAGTTTCCGAAACTGGCTGCCTATGTTGCTCGCGGCGAAGCGCGGCCCGCATACGAACGGGCTTTCGCCGCCCAATGGGCGATCAACGCCGGCGATTCGCAAGCCGCCTGACGAGTCTCGTGTTCTGAATCGTCGACGCCTGGGAACGCCCCTCGCGGTGCCCGGTGCGCTGCTCACTCGCGAAGAAGTGGTCGCGCTGATCGGAGAGCACGACCTCGACGAGCACCGTGACGCGATCCTGGCGGCGGTCCGGCCCGGCTACCGGCTCCAGCCCGACCGGGACGGTCCGCATCGCATCGGCGGCTCGCTCGCCGTTGTCATCCTCCACGAGGATCTGGCCGAGGCGCGCTACGACCGGCTCTGGACGGACACCTCCACGGGCTAGCCGAGTTGCGCTTGTCGATGATTGGGCTCGGCGGCCAGCGCGAGGCGTGGATTCGAACGCCATCCGGGAGTAGTGTGCGAGCGCTCACGACAAAGGCGGCACGGATGCGCAAGCGATGGCTGGCAGTCGTGGTAGTGCTGATCGGACTCGCCCCGCCGGCGGTGGCGCGAGCGGCCGTCCCGACCAACGTGGTGCGTCCGAGGGTCACCGGCGAGGACGGGCGGCTGTTCCCCGGCAGCGTGCTGACCGAGACACCCGGGGTCTGGACGGGAGAGCCGACGTCGCTGGCGGTCCAGTGGCTGACCTGCCGATCCACCGGCGCGGGCACGTTCCAATGCACCCCGATCCCCGGGGCGACCGGCCACACGTACTCGATTCGGCAGTCCGACGTGGGAGCAAACCTCACGGCGCAGGAGATCGCGACCAATGCGGATGGCAGCAGCCTCCCGGCGGCGGCCATCGACCTCACCAACACCGTGCAGCCGACGCCTCCGCCGATCCCCTCGCCGACGCCGGAAGCGCCGGCCGCGTTGACTCCGCTGCCGCCGCCGCCCGAGTCGGTCACCGCTCCGGTGATTTCGGGCCGCACCGTCGTCGGCGCGACACTTACGACAACGCCCGGAACATGGACCGGCGTGGAGCCGATCAGCTTCAGCTATCAGTGGCTCTTCTGCCGGCCGACGTGCGTCCCGATCGCCGGCGCCACCGGCCCGACGATCCTGCTGACGAGCGCGTACGTGGGCGGCCGCATGATCACGATGGTCAGGGCCACGAACCCCGGCGGCGCCGGCGTCCCCGTCTACAGCCGTCTCGCGACGTTCCCGATCGGCTACTCCGCCCACGACCTGCTGCTCCAGACGCTCACCCTCGATGGCAAGCCGCGCCGGATCGGTCGGCTGCTCAGGCACGGGGGATACAGCGCGCCGTTCGACGCGCCGCATCCCGGCGTCGTTCGGATCACCTGGACCGCGCCTGTTACCAAGCACGGAAAGCGCACGCGGGTACTGGTCGCCGGCGGCACCGAGCTCGTGACCGGCCGGCAGGACATCCGTATCGATCTCACCCCCAAGGGAACGGCGCTCCTCAGGCACGCGCGTCGTCTGCAGATCACCGCCAAGGCGGTCTTCCGGGTCGGCAAGCGCACGATCGCGACAGCGACAGCGCCGCAGCTCCTGAGGCGGTAACGGTGCAACGACCGCTGCCCGGGCGGCCGCCTAGTGATCTGTCCCGGCGATCAGGTGGTCTCGGGAGTCGAGCGCGCGGGCCAGGGAACGGCACCGGTGACGGTCGTGCCGCGCCCCCGCGCCGACAGAATCTCCACGCGCCCGCCGGCTGTGTCGACGCGCTCGTGTAGGTTGGCGAGCCCTGCTCCGGGGGTCACCGTTCGGGGGTCGAACCCGCGGCCGTCGTCCGTGACGCTGAACAGCAGCTCGCCGTCCTCGCGGCGCAGCCGCACCGTGGCCGACGTGCCATCGCCGCCGTGCTTGGCGGCGTTCTGGATCGACTCCAGGCAGCACAGGTATACCGCCCGCTCGACGTGCGGCTCGCTCAGGCCGATGTCGCCGGCGACGACCTCTACCGGTATCGCGCTGCGCGGCCCTTCCGCTGTGAGGGCGGCGGCCAGTCCCTGCGTCGCCAGCATCGGCGGCGACAGTCCGCGCGCGATGCGTCGCAGGTCCTCGCCGACGGCCCCCACCTCGTCGGCGAGCTCCCTGAGGGCGTCGTCCCCCGTCCGCTCCTGCGCCAGGCTGAGCCTGATTTGGAGCGCGACCAGGCGGTTCTGCGCGCTGTCGTGCAGCTCGCTCTCCATTCGGCGGCGCTCGTGCTCGCCGGCCTCGACGATCCGCAAGCGCGATGCGCGCAACTCGTCGAGCAGGCGTAGGTTCTCGACCAGCATCAGCGAGGTCGCCGCTAGGCCCTCGAGGGCATCGGAGTCGATATCGAGCGTTGGATGGTGGATCAGAGCGGCGACCGGGCCGTTGCCGTTTGTGATGTGAGTGACGCCGCGCACCTGCGGGTCTCGTGGAAGTTCGAGCGGCGCGCCGTCCACGTCGACGTAACCGGCGCGCTCGGGCGCCCACAGGGCGAGCGCGGTGGTCGAATCCCCAAGCGCCTCGCCGATCACCGTCTGCACACCCGCGGCAGTCAGCGGCTTCCCGCCCGCGCGCACCGCGATCTGTCCAACGCTTCTCGCCGCATACAGGTCCCCCCAGACCAGTCCGAGGAGAATTGCCGTCGGAATCGCCAATCCCAGCACACCGTTGACGATCGTCACCACCGACGCTGTCTCCGGATAGGCGGGGAGAACGTACAGGGAGATCACAAACCAGGCGACGGTAGCGGTAAAGACGGCGGTCACCGGGGTAAGCGCGCGGCGCAACACGGGCCCCGGCGCACGCGCCTTGTCGAAGAGCAGCATCGTGAGGCCGATCAGCGCGATCGTGAACACGATGCTCACCGCCGTGTTCAGCGCCGTCCCGATCACAGCATCGCCGCCGGCCAGGGCATTGGGAGGACAGCGGGTCCCGCAGTCGTTGAACGAGCCGGCCCCGGGAAACGTCGGCGATAGGGCCAGGACCAGGCTCCACAACACAGCCGTGCTCAGCGCATAGGCACGGATGAACACGCGCTCCAGCCTCGACTCGAGACGACCCCCCGGATAGGACAGCAACAGATACGCCGTGTACACGACATACACGGCCCAAAACACCATCCCCAGCGTGTACGCCGGCGATGCTCCCGACGCATTGAACGACGTCGCGGCATACAGGAATCCGTTCCCCACGAGTAGCGGGCCGAACCTACCGTCTGGTCGACGCCACCACCTATACAGCCCCACCGCCACATAGAAGGCCACGACCAGCGCTCGCCAGATCGAAACCGACTTCGGGTCAACGAGGATCGGGCTGCGCGCGACCGCCCACAGCGTCAGCGTCGTCGCAACGATCCCTGCCACCGCGACGGCCCCGAGCACCAGCGCGCGCACATCACTGCGGCGCGACCACGGGATTGCCGAGAACGATGCTTTTGCCACCAGACTCCCGAGCGCATGGTCGATAACGAGCGCCACCACTCTACATCCGGCGTGGTTGACTCGGAGCGAATGGATCCGTTGGACTGGGTGTGCGAGCAGGGCGTCGTGTTGCAGTCCGCTCGGGGGCCTCTGCCAAATCTGGCAGAGCAGATCGCGGGTGAGCCGATCTCAGGAAGTTGGTGGGGCCATTCGTCAGGCCATGAGATCTTCGCCGTGCTCACCCGCCTTCTCGACTCTTCCGACGTGATCGCGACGCGCTTGGTCAACGGAAAGAAGCTGTCAGTGAAGGGGTTACGACACGCATTTCCGCTTGTCCCGATCTCAGCCGCCCACGAGAGGCCGTCATGTTCCTGGTGAGACACGTCTGGGCGGCGTGCGTCGTCGCTGCGGCCGGGGTCGTGCTCGGCGTTCCTGCCGGGAGCCTCGCGGCCGCCCGACCTGGGCTCACCCCCGGGGCCCAGTCGCTCGGCGACTCGCTGTTTCCGACGATCGGCAATGGCGGCTACGACGTTCGGCACTACGACCTCGATCTCAACTACGCGGTTGCCAGGCAAGCGGCTCGACGGGACGGCGACCATCGATGCCGTCGCCACGCAGGGCCTTTCCCGTTTCACCTTCGACCTGACGGCATGGAACGTGGTCCGACGCGTGACCGTCGATGGCCGGCCGGCGAGGTTCGCCGTTGACGCCAAGCGCTCCAAGCTCAAGATCACGCCGCCGCGCGGAATTCGCGACGGTCGTCGGTTTCGTACCGTCGTGCGCTACGGAGGGATCCAGCGGCCGTTCCCGGGGACGACCGGCCTGAAGGAGGGATGGGTCCCGAACCCGAAGAGCGGAGCGGTCGTCGTGGCTCAGCCGATCGGTGCCATGGGCTGGTACCCGAACAACAACGTCCCCGCCGATAAGGCGACCTACACGACCCGCATCACCGTTCCCCGCGGCTGGAGCGCCCTGGCCACCGGCGTCCTGGCCTCCCGACGTGACGCGGGACGCGCCAAGAAGGCCACGAGCACGTTCGTCTGGAGGGAGACCGCCCCGACGTCGACCTACCTCGTGTCGGTCTCGGTGGGCAAGTTCGACGTCAACTCGCTGAACCCGGCCAAGCCGAACAAGACCAGGCCCGCTACAGGGAGCCGCAACAAGCCGCTGCCGTTCTACACCGCGATCACGTCATCGCTGCCCGCCAAGGGCAAGGCGCAGTCGGCAGCCGACCTCGGTCGCTCGTCCGAGATCGTCGATTTCTACACCTCCTACTACGGAAAACGCTACCCATTCACGTCGCTGGGCGGGATCGTGACCCTTCAGTCGTTCGGCCTCGGACTCGAGACCCAGGGCAAGCCCACGTACGCCATCACGAAGATCGACAGCACGTCCGGACCCGGGGTCGACCTGGTCGCGCACGAGCTGGCGCATCAGTTCTTCGGCAACCTCGTGACGCCTGCTCGGTGGCGCGACGTCTGGCTCAGCGAGGGAATGGCCGTCTTCTCCGCCTGGGTGTGGTCGTCCACCGGCACCTTCTTCCCGATCCCGCCGCGCGTCCAGTACCTCGACGTCTACGCCAACGCCCAGTACCCGATCTCTTGGCGCGTCCCTCCCGCCAACCCGGCGCGGCCGAACGACCTCTTCGACCGCGACGGCATGTACCGCCGCGCGCCGGCCACGATCGAGGCGGTCCGCGAGATCCTCGGCAACGACGCAGTGTTCAAAGCGATGATGCGTCGCTGGCTGACCGAACACGCGTACGGCAACGCCACGACCGAAGAGTTCATCGCCCTGGTGAAGCGGACGGACCCGACCCGTACGGCGCGGTGGACCGAGTTCTTCCGCCAATGGCTCTACACCAGCTACCCGACCGCGGCTCCCGGCCCCGGCCGGCCGCCGGTCGAGAAGCCGCAGATCCACGCCGACAACTTCGACACCTACGCGCTGCCGGGCGGATAGTCCGCCCGAACTCGAACGCGGTCGCCGGCGGGTCCCGAAACGGACCTGCGCCGCCGGCTGGGCGCCTCGGCCTTCCATTGTGCGATATAGCGTGTTAATCGGTTCACCAGCTAGGGACGGCCTTGAGACGAAGGAGTCCCACATGGCAGCGCCCATCTCGCGTCGCACGTTCTTGACCACCACCGGAGCGGCCGCCGCTGGTGCGCTCTTGCCCGGCGCCACCGCCTACGCCTGGGGTCACTCGAACGAGGGCGTGCGCTTCACGCTCAATGCAGAGGTGCTCGACGGTGGTGAGCAGGTCACGTCGCTCACGCTCCACACTGCCCGGCTCGGCTCGATCAACCCGGCCAGCCTGACCACCGGCACCTTCAGGGTGCACGCGAAGGCGACCAGCCCGATCCCGCTCGCGCCCGGCGACCTGATCTTCAGCGAGTACGACCTCGACCGCGCGGTGACCGCTGTCCGGCTCGACCACTGGGGCAATATCGTGCTGCACCTGGCATACGGCGAGGGCCAGGTCGGCGGCGGCACCCTCGGTTACATCGTGGGGCGGGGCCGAAACGTCATGCTCGACCTCGTCTACACGATTGCGCAGACCTCCCCGATCGTCCTGCGCAACCGCCGCCCGCTCACGATCTCGCGGTTCGTGCAAGGCGAGCTGTCAGATCCCGAAGTGGACGCCTTCAGCTACCACCGCTCCGGCTCCGGCATGAACTATCGGCTGTATTCGCCCGGCCGCGACCGCCGCTTCCACGCTGCCGGACGAGGCAGGCAGCCGCTAGTCGTCTGGCTGCACGGCGGAGGTGAGGGCGGCTCGCTGCCCGATCGCTACTACGACAACGAGACGCCGTTGCGGGCCAACCGCGGTGCGCTGGGCTTTGCCACGGAGGAGGCGCAAAGGATCTTCGGCGGCGCCTATGTCGTGGCCCCACAGAGCACCTCGTTCTGGATCGAAGACGGACCCCGCTTCGCCCCGCTCATCCGCGAGATCATCGGCGATCTCGTCCGCCGGTACCCGATCGACCGCGAGCGGATCTACGTCTCCGGCTGCAGCAACGGCGGCTACATGACCATGGAGATGACGTCGATCTACCGTCGCCTGTTCGCTGCGGCCGTGCCGATCTGCGGCGTTGTCGAGTCCCTTGAGCCGGGCGGCCCACCGCTGCTCACCGACGACGAACTGAGGGAGATCGACACCCCGACGTGGCTCGTCACCTCGCGCGACGACCCGGTCGTGCCGGCGGAGCCCAACACCGTCCACGCCCACAACCTCATCCCCGGCTCCTTGATGACCCTGTACGACCAGGTCATCTGGAACGGCTACCGGTTCAACGGTCACTGGTCGTGGATCTATGTCGCCCGCAACGACCCGGCCATCAACGGAACGCACATCTGGCAGTGGATGGCCCGCCAACGCGCTGACCGAGCCGGATCGGGTCACGTCGGCCAGGACGTCAGCGCCCCAGCCGGAGCCAGATAGCCACCGGGCCGCGGGTCGCTGAGCCAGCCTCGTCGACGTCGTACGCGGCATAGCCGCGTCGCCGCTCGTGCACCAGCTTCTTACGCCTCACGCGATATTCCGCTGGCCGCCGGCGAGTGCCGCGATTCGTCCAATTCGATAGCGAGCGCGCTTCGATCGAGCGACAGTGAGACGGCTGGTGTCGTCACGAAGGGGCAGTCTCGCCCTTCGCACCTGCTCGTCGTCCGTGCAACAGTCTCGTTGGCGTCGATCGAGATGCCTGCTTGCGGACCAGAGCGGGCGCATTGCTCGCCGGCGATCTTCGGGCGCGCTCGTGCGGCACGCCGGCGACGATGGTTTCCGAGGCGGACGGCACTCTCGCCGTCCGCGTGAGAGCATGGAGGCCGTTCTTGCCGTGCCATGAGTCATGAAGGCGGTTTCGAGGAGGGAGGGGGCTGTGCTGTTCTGCTCGCTGCGCCGGGCCGTCGCTTTCGCTTCGGCGCTCGCGTTCGTGGCCGCCGTTCCCGCCGCCGCGCAGCAGCCCGCGCACATCCGCTCGTCGGGGCCGCTGACCGATATCGCGGTCGGGCCGACGCTGGACTGCCAAGTCACCGTCGGAGGCGACGGCATGTACTGGCATCCCGACGAGCAGCTCGGCGATTGCGGGACGTTTCTGTCGGTCGCGGGCGGCTCGGTCACGGGCGGCGAGCTGTGGGGGCCGGCCGGCTCGTTTCGCGTCGTCGTGCGCCAGCCGTTTGAGCGGTCAGCCAGTCGCCGGTGAGCGGGACGGGCACCCGGGCTGACCCCTACCTGGTGACCACCGTGGTGCGACTGGGACGGCGCGCGGGTCAGTTCGCGGGGGTGCAGGTCCGCGAGAGAATCTTCTACGTGACCGGCGAGAACTGGTACTCCGGCGACGTCAGGATCACCAACCACGGCAGCCGGGACTTGGGCCTCTACCTCTACCACGCCGCCGACTGCCATCTGCCCGACGGCGGCTTCTTCGGCGTCAGCTACGGCTATGCCTTCACCGCCCCGTTTCTCATCACGGGCGTCGGCTGCTCGCAGCATCCCGACAACCGCCCCAACGGGGCGCGCCAGGTGCTGCTGCCGACCACCCTCGGCGACCAGGGCTACACGTACATGCAGGGCTTCTACCAGACGGTCTGGGACCGCATCAGCGCCGGTGCCGCGCTGTCTAACAGGGTCAGCGAGAACGAGCAGTGGGACACGGCGATGGCGGTCGGGTGGCTGTATGACGGCCTGGCCGTCGGGGCGCCGGTGGACTTCAACTACGTGGCCTCGTTCGCGATGCCGCCGGCACCGCCCACCGAGCCGCCCGTCGAGCCGACGCCGCCGCCCGAGCCGACGCCGCAGCCGCCCGTGCCGGGGCCGCAGCCGTCCGAGCCCGAGGACCCGGCGAGGGTCGTCATCCGCGACCCGGTGTTCGTGCCAGACACTGGCGGCTCCGTCGACGTCATCGGCCGCTGCCGAACCGAGCCGGGCGGGCGCTGCTTCGTCGAGGTCGGCAGCGGCCGCCAGCGCCGCGCCGCCGTGGTCGGGGATGGCGAGCTGGCGCGGCTGGCGTTCGTGCTCGGGCGCACGCAGCGGCGTGAACTGCGCCGTGACTGCGCGACCGAGCTGAACGTGCGCGTCGCCGTCTACCAGCCCGCCGGTCAGCGCGCTCGCACCAGCCGGCGCTCCATCAGCGTGTTCTGCGAGCGCCTGCGCGGGCGTTGCGCGGCCGCCGGCGTATCGGTGTTCACGGCCGGCGCCCCGGTCTCCCCGGCCGCAAGGCTCGTGCGCCGAGCGCCGCCGCCGTCGGCTCGCGCGGGCTGCTGAGGCTGGCCGCGCGCTGAACTTGCTCGCGTTGGTCGTGCCCGCCTGGGCACCGGGCGAGCCGCGGATCTTCGGCGGTGAGGATCGTCTTCCGAAGGAGGACCGATCTCCGAGTACCTGCTCGATGCCGCCGGTCGTCGCCGCTCGCCCGCCACGCTGGCGGGCTTCGACGCCGGTCGCCCGCCCCGCAACAAGGGGATGCGCTACCCGGCCGACCCACGCACCGTCGAGGAGATCGTCGCCATCATGCGCGCCCCGCCGCTCAGGCTTCCTGGCTCGCGGAACCACGGGCTCGGGCCATGAGGTCCCGGGCGTAGCGAGCTCTGCCCATAGGCTGGCGGCCAAGTCATGGCCACGGCCCACCAGCCTGCACGCGCCACGGAACACGGTCTACGCACACGCTTGCGCCACACCTGGGAGGTGACTCCGAGGTCCTTGGCCACGGACGGCCCGACTCGAACATGAGCCGAACGCCCAGCATCCATCGCCTGAGAGGATCACTGCGTGCTCGCCGCCTCTGACGTGACGATTGAGCTTGTTCGGTTGATTCCGTCGATCGTTTGGGCGGGCACACTCCTCGTCATCGTTCTGCTTTTTCGGAGGTCGATCCGGGAACGGCTGCTACCGCGCCTTGAGGGCGTTGAGGCGTTCGGCGTTAAGGCGACCTTCGTGCGGGAGGAACTCGATCGGGCTGCCGACACGGAGCCCGTCGGCGACTCGCAGCAGCGAACGCAGGTGGCTCGTCGCGCCGAACGTCTAGCGCCGGTGCTCACGGGAGCGAGAGTGCTCCTGGTCAACGACGCGCCTGGGGAGATGCGGCATGTCGTGTCCATTCTCCAGGGACTCGGTCTCTCGGTGACGATCACAACGTCGACCGACGAGGCGCTCAAAGCGCTCGAAACACGCGACTTCGACGTTGTCGTCTCGGACATGAGGCGCGCGGACGACGAGGTGGCGGGCGTAGAGATGCTGAAAGCGTCGGTCAATCGCGGCATCAGCCGTCCGACGATTCTGGCCGTGGGGCGTTATGAGCCCGCACGCGGGACGCCGCCGTTCGCTTTTGGCATCACGAATCGGGTCGACGAACTGCTCAACTTGGTCCTCGATGCGCTCGAGCGTTCCAGGGGCTAGGTGATCTGAGCCTGCGTGCCGCGCGCCGCGCGCACGCACGCGACGCGGCGCCATTCGGGTCGCGGCACCCCTCACGCAACGACCCGGCCATCAACGGAACGCACATCTGGCAGTGGATGGCCCGCCAACGCGCCGACCGAGCTGGATGGGGTCAGCAGATCACCGCCAGTTCGAATGGGGCGTCGACCGGAACGGGCCGCTTGAGCTCGTAGTCGGGCTTGGCCGCCGCAACGATCACGCTGCCGGGGCTCGCGCCACGCATCGTGACCAGCGTGACGTCCTGACCGGTGCCTACCGAGGAGATGCCCCCGACGCGCGGCGTCGCGACCACTGCGCAGTCGTCCAGCCATCGCGGGTTCCTCGGCGCCGCGACTTCGTCGATGATTGCCGTGCGGTCGAACCGGACGAAGTAGCCACCGATCTCGAACCGGTCGACCGTCGCGTCGCTGGCGTCTCCAAAGGTTCCGCCGCTGGCCGTGACCCGCAGCCGCAGCGAGGCGTGCTGCTGGTCGGTCCTGGCGATGCTGTGCGCCTTGACGTGGCCGCCGTCGATCACGTTGGGCGCGATCTGGTCGCCGCGCGTGATCAACTCGCCCGCGGCGAGGGCTGTGCCGCCGCACGCGGCGAGCACCGCCGCGGTTGCGGCGAGGACGAGGACGCGTCGTTGCATGGCTTTGTCTCCTTGATTGAGAGGGGGTGCTGTCGAAGACGCAGCTGGCCGCCGATTTCTTCCCGGTGCCCGACGTCCTCATCGTGGCGCCTTCGGAGGTGAACCGAAGCGGCGGCTGGCGCGCAGTCCACCGGCGTAAGCATCCCGCCCCTCGTCCTCGGGGGGCTGACGAAAGGACGCAACGATGACGCGCAAACGCGCGACCCGAGCCGCCGCGTGGATCACGGTGGCCGGAGTGCTCAGCGCACTCACAGCGGACGTGGCGAATGCCGCGGAGACTGCGGTCGGCCTGACCAACGCGAACCCGAGCACGCTCGTGACCTTCCCGGTGGGCGACCCGGGCGCGGCCACGCCGGCGACGATCAACTTCCCGAATGTCGACGGGGGCATCCTTGGGCCCGACACGAACCTGATCGGGCTCGACTACCGCCCGCGCGGCGGCGCTCTCTACGCCCAGGCGAGCCGCGGCACGCTGTACGTGCTCACGCCCGCTGCGGCGGCCGGGGCAGTTCAACGCGACGGCGGTCAACGTCACGCCGTTCGTCAGCCCCTTCTTCAGCAGCTTCCTCAACGACTTCGGCTTCGGCTTCAACCCCGTCGCGGACGCGATCCGCGTCGTCGAGGAGGAGAACCTGAACTTCCGCTTCAGCCCGAACAGCGGCAACTCGCTCGGACGGGACGAGAACCTCAACCCCGGTGACCCGCGCATCGTGGCGGCCGACTACACGAACTCCTTCGACGGCGCGACCAGTACCACGCTCTACGACATTGACTCGGGCTCCGACCGCCTGTTCACTCAGGGCTCGGTCGGCGGCGCGCCGGTGTCACCGAACACGGGCAACCTGATCGACGTCGGCCCGCTCGGCGTCGACACCACGGACAACGCGGGCCTCGACATCGCGCAGGCGTCGGGCACGGCCTATGCCTCGTTCGAGCTGGCCGGCAGCCTGGGCCGCTCGGTGCTGCACAAGCTCGACCTGTCGACGGGCGCCGCTACCCCGGTGGGCACGATCACCGGCGGCATGCCGCTCGAGAGCCTGTCCGTGGTGCCGGCCTCGCTGCTCCAGTTCCCCTCGTCTGCCACGACGGCGATGAAGAGCAGCGGGCAGGTGCAGATCCCGGTCACGCGCACGGGACCGGCGAACCGCACGACCACCGTGGCGTATTCCCTCTCCGGGGGCGGCGGCGGGATGCTGACGTTCGCGCCTGGCGACTACCAAGAGAACATCACGGTGCCGACGACCGGCAACGTCACGATCACGCTGAGCGACGAGAGCGCGAACGCGATCCTCGGGCCGCAGTCATCGACCAGCGTGGTCGTGGTGGACGACACCGCTCAGACGCCGCAGCCCAGCCCCGGGCCCGGCAAAGACACCACCGCGCCTGTGCTGCGCGCCAAGGCCGGCGCGCTGAAGCGCGGCGTGCTGCGCGTGCGCTTCTCGTGCAACGAGGCGTGTTTCGTGCGCGCGTCCGTGCGGCTGCGCGGTAAGACGGTCGGCACGGCGACCGACAGCATCGGCCGCGCCGGGACCGGCAGGCTGCGGATCAGCCTGAAGGGAGCGGGCCGGACGGCCAAGCGCAGCAAGCTCACGCTGCGGCTGACGGCGCGCGACCGGGCTGGCAACACCCGCTCGCTTTCCTTGCCGCTGCGCTGACCAGATCGTGGAATCAGAGGTCGTATGAAATGCCGGCGCGCCCACGCGCGCTCAAACGCGTCTTCAGCGACGCCAGTGTCTGGCTGGCGGGAGCTAGCGCCTCGGCCACCTGCATGGCCGAGTAGAGCGCCGACTCCTGCAAGTCCATGCCGGTGGTGTACTGGCCGCTGAAGTACAGGCCCTGTCGACCCTGGAGCGGACGCAAGGCGCGTGCCGCCTTGATGGTCGAGCGGGTGATCAACGGGTGCTTGAACCGCCGCCCCAAGACGATGTGCTTGGGGTCGGCGGGCCGGCGCGTGGACCACGACTTGAACACGTCGACACTCGTGCCCGAGGCAGGCTTCTCCTGCAGCGCACCGAGCCAGGCGCTGCCCTCGCTATTGAGACCGTCGACCCCGGCGTTGTAGGCCCCCCAGTTGCGGCGATCGCGGTGCATGTAGGCCGCATCGGTGTGAACCAGAAGGCGCGAGTCGAAGTACCTGTACTCGTCCAGCAACGCGGTGACGTCGGCGAAGGCGGGCAGCGGACGCAGCAGTTCGCGTCCAGCACGCGGAGGCGCGTTCAACACCACGAACCGGTATGGCCCCTTCCGGCCTGTCGGCGTCCGCAGGAACCAGTCGCCGCGTTTGCGACTCAGGGCCTGCGCAGGTGTGCCGAGGTGCACCTCGACGGTCGGGCTGCGGTCCAACATCCGCCGCAGGTTCCCCTGCAGGCCGATCTTCGAGGTGTACGTGGTGGCGCCCTCGGCAAGGTTGGCCGGAAACGCCAGCGCGAACGTCTGCAGGATCGACCGCGCCGACGCTCGCCGCGCGTCGGCCCGCGTACACCCGATCGTCGCCGTGATCCACGGATACAGGACGTCCTTCTTGAACTCCGGCCGCAAGGACAGGCTGCGGATCCAGGCGTCAACGGTGATCTCCCACGACATGTCCGACAGAACCGCCTGTCGCGCGAGTTGCGTGAACATCGCAAAGTCGCCCGCATGCAACGGCGTCGAGAGCGGCTGCGACGACGAGAAGATGGGAGCGCCCCCGGCCGTCGGGAAGATGCACAGGCTCGCGGGAGCCTGCAACGTGGCGTCGGCGTCGGGGTGCTCAGGGTTGTAAAGGCCGAGTTCCTCCAGCAGCGTGACGTAGATCGGGTGCGTGTCGGGGTGGAAGAACTGAGCGCCGAGATCAACGGTGATTCTCCGCCCCCGGTGCTTGATCACCCGCGAATCGCAGTGGCCGCCGATCCTGGATCGCGCCTCGAAGAGGTCGACGTCGAAGCTACCGGCGAGAAAGTAGGCGGCGGCCACGCCGCCCGCACCGGCGCCGATGATCGCCACGCGCTCGCGCCCCGACCTCGGTCGTTCCCTTCCGGCGGCGCTGGCCGGCAATGCGGCGAGTGTCGCCAAGCCGACTGCGCCCTTGATGGCGTCGCGGCGAGTCAACGACGTCTCGGACAGAGGAACCACGAACGGCCTTTCGACGGCGGGGACGCAGGTCTACCAGACCCGAGTCACCCGTGAACAGAGCAAGACCCCGGTTGCCGAGCGGGCTCGATCACGGGTGCGCCGCGAAGACGCGTGCGACGGCTCCGCCGCTGAAGACGGTGGTGCTCACCGGTTCGATGGTGAGCGGCGCGCGGAAGATCCGCTCGCCCGCGCCCAGGACGACCGGTTGGATGACAAGGCGGTACTCATCGATCACGCCGGCGGCGCCGGCTGGACTGTCGAGACCTTGAGCCGTCGAGCGAGACGGACATCTTCAGGGTCCTCGGAGCGTCCCGCAGCGCCCCAGTCTTCGTCGCACCAACCGACGGGAGCAGCGACCAGTGAGGCCATGCGCCGCTTCCTTCCCGAGATCGATGACAGGAGTTGCTCGAGTCGATGATGATGCAGAGCGCGCCGGCTCCGGCGACGCATGGCGGTGTGACGGCGGGCCTGATCCGATCGCGCCGGTGCCGCGCATACCCACGATGCGCAAACTTGTCCTGATCTCAATCGCGGTCGCTGCACTGGCTGTGCCCGGTCAGGCCGGACCGATCGCCGAGCTGAACGGTGCTGGCGGCAGCGAGCCGGCGCCGGGCCTGACGTCACCGGGCAACCGTGCCCACGTCACGACGCGACTCGCCTGCTATCCGAAGTGCGGTCACGTTGCCGGGTTCCGTCGTGACGAGGTCAGGGGGGTTCTGCTCTGAGCTCCCTGGGCGCGACGGCCGGGAGCTGTCCGCGATGATTCGCGACCATCACACCGCTATGCGACAGCAGGGGCGCCCGCTACTGAGATGCATGTTTCGATCCGCTGGTGCGGGGTCAGCCGCAGCGGATACCGTCACGCGGGTGCGGCTCAGGGCTTGACTGACGCTTTGCGGCTCGCCGCACGTCGTTCGCCGAGATCCGCTTCATCGATCGTTCCGTCTGGATTGGTGATGCCCTCAGTCCTTCCGCGCAAGGCGGCTCCCGGGTCGGCAATGCGCACGAGGGAGCTGTCGGCGGTTCACGACTGTCGAGCCTTGAGGAATGTCCGTGTCGCGCGGGCGACGCCGTACCCGTAGAGCGCGGCGCCCAGATTCGTACCGGCCAGGAACACGAGCGCGTCGTCGGCGGAGACCGCGTCGCTCGCGAGTTCGGCCCCGAAGGCGCCCGCGTAGTAGGGCAGCTCCTTGGCGAGCTCCGTCAGCACGTACCCGGTGGAGGCGGCCAGGCGGCGGGTGCGCGGCCTGGCGCCGCGCGCCTGTGCGAGGGCGTGCCCGCCCTTCGAGAGCACGTTGGTGCTGCTGCCGGTCGATTCGAGCAGCGACCAGTTCGCCGCGAGGTTGACGCGCATGCCACCCGCCCAGGCCACGTACGTCGCCGCGAGGACTGCCAGCAACGGCGGCAGCCCCAAACCATCCAGCAGCCCTGATGCGACGAGTAGGACGCCGGTTGCGGTGGCGAACGCCTCGAGCGCATAGGTCGACGCCGCCGTCGCGAGCCCGGTCGCGAGCCACGGGCAGACGCGGTGTCGCGCTGCCCGCGTCGCGAGCGCGCGGGCGGCGCTCATCGCTGCAAGACGCCGAAGGTGGGTGTGCCGCCGAAGTGCGCGACCGCGATCGCGGCCGCGACCATCGCGTCGAACTCTCGGCAGGAGAACACGTCGATGAAGCAGCGGCCCGAGAATTCGTCGGCGTGGATGGTGATCGAGCTGGTCTCGATGAACTGCATCGCGGACCAGCCCTCGAGTTCGCCGTCGCCGAACCGCTCGAGGTGCAGCGGCCCATGCGCGCGCATGCCGATCGCGTTGATCACCGCCGGCACGAACGCGCGGATGCTGTCGGGGTCCGCGAGCCGCCCGGACTCGCAGCCGTGCAGGTCGATCGCTGCGAGCATGCCCCACGGGGCGTAGGTGCGGTCCGGGGCCGGGGTGGATTCGGCGCGCGGCATCGCGGGGCTTTCGGGCGGTGCGTTGGGGTAGCCGCCTACGGCGGCCGGCACCGTCAGGGCGCTCGGGAACGTGCGGCACATCAGTGCCTCTTTCGTCTTGGGGATGGCCGCAGGCGGCTTCGGGCACCGCGGCCCGGAGGTCTCCTACGTGTGTGCTTTATGAGGTGGCTCCGCCGTTTGGCGGGCGGCGGGGTCGGCGACGACGATCTGGAGCTTGCCGCCCGGCTGGCGCGCGAGCGCGGGAAGCCGTTCGACCTCGACGGCCGGCTCGGCGACGCCGACGTCGCGCAGGCGCTGCTCGACCGCCGTGCGTAGCCGCGTCTCGAGCATTGGCGCCTCGCCGCGGGCGACGACGAGCAGCCGCAGCCGCGGGCCTTCCTGTACGACTTGGAACTCGACCACTTCGCGGTCGCGGGCGACGACCGCGAACTGCAGCGGGTGAACGGAGACGGTCGCGGCGCCCATGCCGGGCAGCGCGAGCACGTCGTCGCTGCGGCCGCGGATCGAGCGTATGCGCCGCAGCGTGCGCCCGCACGGGCAGGGGTCGGGGTCGAGCACGAACGCGTCGGCGACCTCGAGGCGGATCAGCGGCTGGGTGTGGTTGAACAGATTGGTGACGAGCAGCCGCGAGCCGGGCTGACCGTCGGGCACGGGCCGGTGGTCGTCGTCGACGTTCTCGACGATCGTCATGTCCTCGAACAGGTGGATGCCGGTGTGCTGGTCGCACTCGGCGCCCCACAGGCCTTCGGTGGTGCCGTACAGGTCGAAGGGCCGCACGCCGAACGCTTGCTGGATGCGCGCGGTCATCGCCGGCGTGCGCAGCTCGCTGCTGGTGGACATGCGCTCCGGTGAGATCCGCAGGCGGCCCGCGAGCTGCTCCTCCGCGAGCAGCACCGCGATAGAGGGGTAGGCGTTGATGAACTGCGGCTGGAAGTCGTTGAGCTGCTCGACCAGCCGCGTGAGCGGGAGCGTGACCGGCAGCCAGAGCACGCTGTGCAGCCCGATGTCGACGGTCTGCGTGATGCGCCTGCTCGCGTGCGACGGCGAGGCGGCGCCGAGCGCGGCCACGCGCAGCCGGCGCGGCAGCCGCGGGCGGACGCCGGCCATCGCGTTGTAGCGCAGGAACTGTGAGATCAGCGCGCGCCAGGCCGGGCGGTCGTAGACGAACAGTCCCTTGCGGCCCGAGGACCCGCTGGTGGTCGTCACCCGGTAGCGGCCCAGGTGCAGCGCGTCGCCGGTCAACGATTCGACGTGGGTGAGCAGCTCGTCGCGACGCAGCCGCGGGTCGGTCACGAGCTCGTCGAAGCGCTCCATCATCGTCGCCTTCTCGAGCGTCGGCAGCCGGCCCAGCGCAATCGGGCCAGTCGGCCGGGAGATCCGCTCGCGGTAGAAGGCCGAGCGCTGCACCGCGTGGCCCACGAGCTCATCGAGGCGTTGCTGCTGAAAGTACGCAAGGCGTTCGCGTGGCCAGCGCTCGCGCTCCGCGAGCTCGCGCGACAGCCGCGCGGCGGCGGCGAAGTCAGCCAGCCGCTTGCGGTGATATGTGAGCGTCATCGGTGTCACCTTCCTCCCGGCCCGCTCGCGCGAGGTCATCGAGGAACAAGCGGCTCATCCGCTGACCGAGTCGCTCGTCCACGAGCTCGGGCAGGATCAGGCGCTCGAGCGAGAGGCCTAGCTGCATGGAATAGAGGGCCGCCGTCAGCTTCCGCGGGTCGTCCGGCAGCTCGTAGCCGTGATCGTCGGCGTGGCGCGCGAGGGCGGCGACGAAGGGCTCCTGCGCGCGCGTGTGGATCTCCGCGAAGCGTTCACGCAGCGCCGGCCGGCGCACGACGTGCGCCCAGAACTCAAAGAACACCGCGAGCCAGCCGTCGCTCTCGCCGCGCCGCCGCTCCGCCGCGAGCGAGAGGGCATCGAGCCCGCTCTCAAAGGTCGGCGCGGCGGCGAGCCCGCGCTCATAGTCGGCGATCCCGCGCTCTGCGCGGCGCTCGTAGACGGCGAAGAAAAGATCCTCCTTCGACGCGAAGCCCGAATAGACCGCGCCCTTCGTGTAGCCCGCCTCATCGGCGATCGCGTCGAGCGAGGTGGCATGAAAGCCGTTGCCCGTGAACAGCCGATCCGCGGCCGCGACCAGGTCCGCGCGCGTCCGCGCCTTTCGCTCTTCTCGTGTCGGCGCTGTGCGCACGGACCTGGCCACGTTTCTCGTTGCCGCCGTCGTCTACAAGCTCACACGGGCCTTGATCTCGTCCGGGTTGTGCGCGAGGTCCTCGTTGAGGTTCTCGCGGGCCACCGTCGCGCTCCGGTTGAACGGCAGCTCATTTTCGCCGTCCGCCCTGATGGTGTCGCCGCCCACGGCGGTGAAGCGGCCGCCGGGGATGGGGTCGGACAGGTTGTCCTTGTCGGACTGGTTGAAGTGCACGTCGAAGTGCACGTCGACCAGCGCGTTCGCCACATCGAACCGGATCGGGTCCAGGGGAAGTGCCGCGATGCGGGCCATGTTGGCCTCCTGTGGAACCCGCGGGCTCCAGTTGCGTCCTGCCCCGCCGCTGTAGCCGCGCGCGCCACGGTGTCTGAAGTGGGCTCCTACCGGTTCCGCCGGCACGGGATACTCGTTGTGTGTCCGCGAGCGAGGTCGACGCCGGGCTATCCGTCGAGCCCGAGGACCAGATCGTCCGGGCCGAGTTGGATGAAGCGCGCAAGAAGCGCCGCACCGGCCGGGCGCGGATCATCGGCATCGTCGCCTCCGTTCTTGTCGTCGGCGGTGTTTTCGTGTTCGCCCTGCCTCGGATCGCGGGCTACGGCGAAGTCTGGGACGTCGTCAAGACGCTGTCCTGGGAATGGGTCGTCGCTCTCGTGGTCGCCGTGCTCCTGAACCTCGCGACCTACGGGCCGCCCCTTGTCGCCGCGCTCCCGGGCATCTCGTACTTCCGCGCCACGCGCGTCACGCTCGCATCGACCGCGCTGTCGTCCGTCGCCCCGGGCGGCGCCGCCGTCGGAATGGCGACGTCGTTCGCGATGCTACGCGCCTGGGGCTTCGAGGGCCGCCGCGCCGGGCTCGCCGTTGCCGTGCAGAGCGTCTGGAACCAGTTCGTGATCCTCGGCTTCCCGATCCTCGCCGTCGCCGGCCTCGCCGCTCAGGGTGGGAGCAACCGCACGCTCGAGCTCGTTGCGATCATTGGCCTCGCAGCCTTCGCGGCGATCGTCGTCGGGTTCGCCATCGGTCTGTCGAGCGCGCGCCTCGCGCGCCGCATCGGCGATCGTGCCGCCCGGCTCGCGAGCCGTGCCAAGGCGCTGATCCGCAAGGCTCCCGTCAAGTGGAACGGCGCAACCTTCGTGCGCTTTCGTGGGGAGTCGATCGAGCTGATCCGCCGGCGCTGGCTCTCCCTCACCGCGGCGACGCTCGCCGGGCAACTAACGGTCTTCCTCGTCCTGGTCGCCTCGGTCCGCGCGGTCGGCGTGCCGCCCGCCGAGGTGACGATCGTCGAGGCGTTCGCCGCCTGGACGCTGGCCCGGATCCTCGGCTCGATCCCGATCACGCCGGGCGGCGTCGGGTTCGTCGAGCTCGGGCTGACGGGCGTCCTCGTCGCGTTCGGCGCGAACGACGCCGACGCGGTCGCGGCAACGCTGATCTACCGCTTCCTCACCGTCGTTCCGACGCTGATCGCCGGCCTCATCGCCACGGCGACGTGGAAGCTTGGACACCGTCCCGCGACGGATCGCGCACCGTGATGAGGGCAGCGCACCTGGGCAGACGCGGCGATCAACGCCCGACCCGCCGCGTGCCGCTCCCGCTTCGCGCGAATTCAAGAGCTCTGGCTCAGCATCGGGTCGCGCTCGCAATCGACGACGACCAGCAGCGGGCGCGGTCACGGCCGCGGCGTGCTGTTGACCGGCACCACTGGTGCGTGGCGGGCGTGGACGGTGTCGATGATCTCGGCGCTGTCGAAGGCGGAGCCGATAGTGGCTTATGGCCGTCTGGCGCTGGCGGCGCCGCTGGCTGGCGTGGAACTCGACGATTCTGATCTCAGGGAGGAGATGTGCGGCGGAGGGCGCCGAAGGTGCGCAGGACGTGCTCGAGCGTCGAAGCGAGCAGTTCGTGCGTGGCTTCGCGGGTGGCGTCGCCGCGTAGCCATCGTCGCGTGGCGGCGCGGTTGAGGGCGGTCCAGCACTCGAGCGCGTAGCGCAGCCGCGGCGTGTCCTCGGCGATGTCGGCGTGAAACGTCGTGAGCAGCGCGACGGCGCGGCGCACGAGGTCGGCGACGACGCGCCTGACCTCGGGGTCGGCGATGTCCTCGCCGTGCGCGATCGTAGCGAGCCAGATCGTGCGATTCGCTTCGGTCCAGTCGAGCCAGCGCGACACGCTATCCGCCACCCGCGCCGGGGCGCTGCGGCCCGTCGGCGGCCGGAGTTCGTCCTCGCGGTGGGCGCCGAGCCGCTCCAGCAGCCCGATGTAGACCTCCTTGCGACCGCCGAAGTAGTGGTGCACGAGCCCGCGGGCGACGCCCGCGGCGCTTGCGATGTCCTCGACCGAGACCGCGTCGTAGGCGCGCTCGGCGAACAGCGCGCCGGCGGCGTCGAGGATCTGGTCGCGCCGCTGGGCGGGATCGAGGCGGCTGAACTTCGGCGAGCTCATAAGGGGAGTGTAATTGTTGTTGGCGATTCGTCAATAACTTGTTAGCATGTCGCCAACAAGGAAGTGAGACCGCGCTTGAGTCGGCGGTCGGGCGACGCAGGACCACCAACGACAGAAAGACACATCAAGTGCGCACGCTCATCATCATCGCTGTCGCCTCCACGGTCGCGCTCCTCTCCATCGCCGGCACCGCGTCGGCGTCAGTCAACGTCACCGACAACGCCGGCACCATCGGCAAGGGCGACGTGCAGTCGCTGCTCAGCTTCAACGACGCCCGCATTCAGAACGCCTGGTCGAAGGGCAAGGTCAAGTTCACCAGCACGTTCAAGACCGTGAAGGACACGTCGTGGAGCTGCACGGACGGCACCGTCAAGCACCACTACTTCAACACCGTCAGCGACAACCAGGTCAACGCCGTCGCGCAGACCAACAAGGCCGGCAAGCTGACCAGCGGCTGGATCCTCGACGGCTCCATCAGCGCCTACGGCCCCACGACCGGCTTCACCACCGGCGACGACGGGACCGGCCGCTTCGCGACCTACTCCTGCGCCGGTCACGGCTCCACGGTCTTCTCGACCATGCACGTCGACCAGTCGCACTCAGTCGGTGGCCTCCAAGTCAACGGCATCGACCTGCCGAACACGCAAGTCGAAGTCGCGCCGGTCGCGTAGTACCAGCAGCACCTAGGAATGGGCGGGCCGGCTGCAGGCCGACCCGCCTTTCAGTCTCGTCAATCACGTAGCTCAGAGAAGGCCCGCCTCCGCGCGGGCCCTCCTCATTCCTGTACCCAGGCCCGATCGCACCAGCCGGGCATCGCGGGTGGGTGCTCCTATGAGGCAGATGCGAGAGCCGGCGCTTGCGTCGCGCTCACCCTCGCTTTAGGCGCGGACTTCTCGGGCGCGTCCGAGTGCCGCTCGCAGTTGAAGGTGGCCACCCTGGCCCGGCACGAGACCGGCTGTGGCATCACGGTTGATCGGACCGCGGCGCCACCGGCGCCTTTCGATCCGGACTATCCGAGTGCCGCGCTGCCCGTCCAGGCGTTGACTAGGCCGGACCGCCGGCTGCGACCTGTGGCCTGTAGCGCTCGTAGATCACGCGCGAGCCGAACGTCCGGGTCTCGATCAGGTCCAGCGCGATGTCGTCGGTGACGGGTGGCAGGAACGGCGTGCCGCCACCGACGATGACCGGATAGCGGAACATCCGTAACTCGTCGATGAGGCCGAGCTCGACAGCCGCCGCGGCCAGGCCGGCGCCGCCGATCGAGACAGCCTTGTCAGTCGCGGCGAGCGCCGCTGCGACCTCCTCGGCAAGTGGCGCCTCGGCGAGCCGGGCGTTGCCCTGGACGCTGTCGAGCGTCCGGCTGAATACGACCTTCGGGATCGCGCACCAGAGGTCCGCGAACGCGGCCCTGGGCTCGTTGTCGCGCAACGACGGGTCCGTCTCCCACACCAGCATCGACTCGTAGAGCCTGCGGCCGAGCAGATAGCCGCCGAGCTCGCTTACCAGCGCGGTGTGGAAACGAAACAGGTCCTCGGTGGGGGCCGTCCAGTCGAATGCGCCCTCGCGGTCGGCGATGAAGCCGTCCACCGAAACGCTCATCGAGTAGATCAGCATGTCTTACGGCCGCCGTTTGGGCTGCGACGTGAGGTGCCAGCCACCGCAATGCGGGCACGCGTACGCGCGCCGCTCGTGGCGGCGCCGCTTCCCTCGCAGGTAGCGGTCGAGCCAGATGCCCCACAACGACCACTTGGCGCCGGCGGCGGTGCGGTAGCGGATCTTCTCTTCGCAGCGCTTCATCTTCCTCAAGTTCTATCTCGTGTCGGCGAGTGCGATGCGCACGAGTGCCGGCAGCGCGTTCGCGTCGCGCCCGACGGCGTCGTCGTTCCACGTCACGGCGACGGTGAGGTTCTCGCGCGTGAGGTGCCAAAGCTCACTGTGGCTCCCGAAGCCGGCGCCTTCGTGACCGATCATCGGACGGCCGTCGATCGAGTCGAGCGCAAGCCCGAGACCGTAGCCCTGCCAGAGGGCACTCTCGTGGAAGCGGCTCATTTCGCGCAGTGATTCGGCGGTCAGGATGTCGCCGCCGAGCAGGAGGTGCGCCCAGCGGGCGAGCGATGGGACATCGCCCGCAAGCGCTCCGGCGGTGCCGGCGATGGTCGCGTATTCGCGCGACGGCACGAACGCGCCGCCGTCGTGGATGTCCTGCGGGTCCACCAGGCCGGGCGGGTGCCAGTAGGAGTGTGCGAGCGGCGGGCGGGGCTGCTCGCCGGGCTGAAGCGCGAGCCCGGCGCCGCCCGGATGGTTGAAGAGCTCACGGCGCATGGCGTCGGCTACCGGCTCGCCGGCCGCGCGCGCGAGGATCAACCCGGCGATGACGAAGCCTGTGTTCGAGTACACCGCCGCTGTCGTTCGCCGGCCGGGCTTGGGTGCGGCATCGACGATCGCGCGGACGGGATCCCGACGCTCGTTGCGCCGAAGTGTGCGCATGACAGTCCCCAGAGGCGCATCCTGCACGCCGGCGGTATGCCCGAGAAGGTCGCGCACCGTCGCTTCGCGCTCACCGCGCCATCGAGGGAACCAGCGCGCGATGCGATCGTCCAGGCTCAGGCGGTGGCGCTCGACAAGCCGCAGCGCCAACGCCGCGGTCGCGACCTTGGTCACGCTGTCGAACGGCAGCGCCGTCCGCGTCGTCATCGGCCGCGGCGGTCGCAGGACCGCTCGTCCGGCGGCCCCGGCCCATTGATGGCCGTCGGGGAACACGATCGCCGCCGACGCGCCGGCGATGCCGGTCTCGTTGACGGTCGCCTCCAACGACGATTGCAACCGGCGAGCGACGACGTCCTCGAGCTGCGGCCCGGCGGCACGCGGTGCCGCGCGGTCGCCGCAGCCGATGGCGAGCAGCCCGGACCCGACGACGACCATCACCCGGATCCTCATGGAGGTTTCAGCTCAGCTGCTCGGACAGTCCGATGATGATGCCCTCAGGGCCGCGCAGGAAGCAGAGCCGGTAGCTGTCCCCGTACTGCGCGATCTCGCCGACGAGTTCGCCGCCGTGGCTGCGCAGGCGGGCAACGACGTCATCGACGTCGTCGACTGTGAACATGATGCGGCGGATCCCCAGCGTGTTCGCCGGCGCGCTTTCCGGGTCGGCTCTGACCGCCGTCGGCGTATGGAACTTCGACAGCTCAACCCGGCCGTGGCCGTCCGGGGTCCGCATCATGGCGACGTCGGCACGGACGTCGTTGAGCCCGACGACCTGGTCCACCCAAGGCCCCTCGTTCGTCGCCTCGCCTTCCAGCTCCATCCCGAGTTCGGCGAAGAACGCTTTGGCAGCCTCGAGGTCGTCGACAACGACGAGAACGTTATCCATCCGCTGAATCGTCATAGGTCTCCTGGTGTCGTGGGCCGTGTCTTATGTCCCGGCTGAAGACCTAGCGACTGCGAGGGCCCGCGAGCGTGACCGGCCCGCGAGACCACCGCCGGCCATCGCGAGCGCCAACACGGCGATGCCGCCGGCGATCTCCCACGGCAGGGGTGATGGCGGGTGCGCGTAGGCGACCGCCATGCTGTCGGCCTCGAAGGCGTACTCCTGGCGGCGCTGCTCGGCGTGCTGCATCGCCTGGGACGGCTGCACCTGCGGCGCGTCGCCCGCCTGGATCTG
Organism: uncultured Solirubrobacteraceae bacterium; assembly: GCA_963768375.1. Classification (GTDB taxonomy): domain Bacteria; phylum Actinomycetota; class Thermoleophilia; order Solirubrobacterales; family Solirubrobacteraceae; genus Solirubrobacter. The sequence goes on along the minus strand of CAVYHO010000008.1, from coordinate 288,645 downwards.
GAGGCCCTGCGGCGGCGTCGGCGGTGCGGGCGCGACCGGGGGCTTGGGCGCGGGAGCCACCGGCGGGCGCGCCGGATCGGCCGCGGGTGGCGCTACGGCCGCGAGCGGTGCGAGCGCCGCGGGCACGGGCGGCGGCGCGGACACCGGCGCCGGGGGCACCGGTTGCTGCGGCTGCGCCGGCTGTGGCTCGGGCTGAGGCTGCGGTTCGGCCGCCGCCGGAGCGGGATTGGCCGCCGGCGGCGTGGTGGCGGCGGGCGACTCGGGGGTGGCGGCGGGCTTCGGCTCGTCGTCGGGCCTGTCGAAGCTCGGGAACGCGCACGTGCCTGCCGGAATCGGGGTCGACCGGATGTCGTCGCCGAGGCGCGAGACCGGAATGACGCGGACCGGGCTCGTGACGCGCTGGCCGAGGGCGGTCACGGCGACGTCGACCGACCCGAGCGCGAGTGGGCACAGGAAGCCGCGGGGATCGTTGACGACGTGCCCGGAGGCGTCGAGGATGACCTGGGGACGGCCGTCGTCCTCTCCGCGGCGGACCGCGACGAAGCGGGCGATCCGGGGCTCCGAGGACGTGAACGTCGTGTCGGTCGGGACGACGGTCGCACACGACTGCAGGAAGAACCGGCATTGGTCGATCAGCGGGCTGGAGGTGGTGCCGGGGCTCGCCGGTTGCAGCGGCTCGTCCGGGCCCGGCGACATCAGGAAGCGTCGCGGGCTGGGGTCGCTGGCCGTGACGAAGAGCGGAAACGCCCAGCCGAGCGGGATCGTTCGCGAGGATTGATCCAGAGCCAGGCCCTGCAGGAGCGGCTCGGACACGGCCTCGACGGGCGCGATCCCGGTGCTCGGGTCCAAGCGGCCGACGGCGACGTCGATCATCAGCAGCGCGGCGTTCGTCTGGCGGAAGGCCTCTACGTCATCCGGGTCGACCGTGAATTTCTGGGAAGGCGCGTAGCCGAGCGTCGAGGACTGCAACAGGGTGAGCAGCGCGTCGACGCCGGGCGGCTTGACGACGTTCTGAGCCAGCACGCCGCCGAAGTACTGATCGGCAGGGTCGTCCACGCCGGCGGTCGCGACATAGGCGGACGCATGACCCCCGAGCAGTGCGATCTCGTCGGCGGCGTCCTCGGCGGGCTTCGCGTTCTGGCTGTCGTCCAAGGGCACGCTGCCGACCACGATCGAGGGGACGCCGTGCAGGCGCGCTTGCTCCATCGTCTCGCGGATCCACCGGGCCTGCGCTCCGTCAGGCCCGCCCGCGAGCCGGCCCGCGGCATTGTCGATGGCGATGACTCGGACGGTGCCCGCGGATGCCTGGATGTCGAACGCGAACGTGCTCCGTGCCTGGCCGGCGACCGCCGCCTCGGGCTGTGTGACGGTGAGGAGATCGACGCCGGCGGGCGCGGCGCCCGTGCCCTGTGGCGCGGGCGCCGTGGCGAAGGCCGACGCGAACGCCTCCGCGCCGCCGTTCGGAAGGTCGCCCGGACCCGGCAAGACATACGTCGGCACGCCGGCGCCCTGTGTGAGCTCGCGATAGCGGCGCGCTCCGCCGGGGTCGAGCGGCTCGCCGCCGAGCGAGGCGCGCCCGCCGCCGATGAGCAGCGCCGCGGGGCCGGCGCCGCCGGCCGCCATCGCCCGCACGCGGGCGAGCGCCGAGTGGAGGTGCGTGTCGGGTGCGTAGCCCTGTCCGCCGGCGCCGCTGCAGCGGTCCAGGCACGCCGGATGGCCGCCCACCGCGAGGCGCACCGAGCCGAGCGGCGCAGGCGTCTCGGCGGTCTGGGACGTCGGGCTGGGCGAGGGCGCCAGGGCACCGCGTTCGAGCGTGCGCACCGAAGCCACGCCGCCGAGGGTCGGCGCGTCCGGACCGCCCCTGTAGACGGGCGTCGTCGACGTGTCGGACACGCCGCCGAGCAGATGCCCGCTGCCGTCTCCGTCGACGAGGATTGCGCGCGTGTTGGGCGTCATGTCCGGCAGGTCACGGCCTCCCGACTGCTGGAAGCGCGAGCGGTCGACGTCGATCCAGCCGTCGGCCGTCTCCCGCAACACCACCGCGTCGGTCGGTGATGGAGCGAGCGGCGCCGGTCCCTGCTGCGGGAGATCGTCGGGCGGATTGTCGTCCTCTGGCTCGACGGGATCCGGCAACGGGGTCGGGTCAGACGTCGCGGACACGATCGCCCGGACCGCGCCGTCCGCGGTGCGGTAGGCGGCGAGGGCGTAGGGGTGCAGCTCCAGCGGCGCAGCGGTCGGGCGCCACTCCGCCGTGCCGCTGTCGCGCGCGAACCGACCGTCGACCGACGACGCCGCCGCCGGCGACGGTCGCGACCGTGCGCACCGCGGCGGGCAGACCCGCGGCGGCCATGCGGGCGCGAAGATCATCGTCGCGCGCGTAGCCGTCGCCGGACGCCGCGCCCACGTAGAGCCCGTCGGTCGTGGCCAGCAGCGGCGTGCGGCCGTCGAACGCGACGCCGGTGATGTGGGTGTGCTCCGGCGCCGCGTCCGGCAGGGCTTGGAGGCGCCAGCGTGTGCCGTCGCCGCGCACGATCAGCCCGTTGAGGCCGACGGCGATGCAGTCCAGGGGGTCGGATGGCGTGCACGCGATCGCGAGGACGGTGTCCTGGACTTTCAGAGCGTCGAAGTTGGAGACCCGCATAGAGGGCAACTGCCGGTCCTCGAAGTCGAAACTGATGCTGAGCGGGTCGGCGTTGGCCGTCGCCAGCAGGCCGGCGGCCCCGCCGGCGATCAGCAGGTTCTTGCGCGGCCAGGCGATGACGAGCGGCGGCGACCTTGACCTCCAGCAATGGGGTGTACGCCTGGGACCAGCCGCGGTCAGGCGAGTAGATCATCGCGCCCAACGAGCGGGCCAAGGCGAAGACGCGGCCGTCGCCCGTGGGTGCGGTCGCCCCGGAGATGAGCGCATCGCCCATGGGAAACGGCTCCAGAGTCGGCGGCGGGCTGATCGCAGCGCGGCTCACCGCGCCGAACGCAACCGTCCCGCCCGTGAAGCCCGTGCCGTCGGCGGCGAAGGCGATGGCCTGCGTGGTTGAGGTTGCCGTCCTCGCCGATGCCGTCGCGCAGCGCGAACGCCTCACCCTCCAACGCGGCGTAGCCGCCTTGGCGCTGGGCGTCGTGGGCACGGGCGTCCGGGGCGAGGCCGCGGTCGACGGGCGCGCTGATTTCGCGCGTACCGAACTTCGCGTCCGGCGTCGCGGCCGTGGCCACCGAGCGGTACCCGCGGGCGCCGCGGGCGAACGTGAAGCCCAGCGCGTGATCACACAGCGGCTCCACGTCGCACCAGCGGCCGTCGACGACCAGCTGTGGTGCGGCGGGCGTCGGGGTCGCGCTCGGCGTCGCGGTGCGCAGTGGCCGTCGGCTCCGGGGTTGCGGGCGCCTCGGTGACCTTCAGGCGCTCTGTGACGTCGACGGGCGCCGTCGCCCCGGCCGGCGTGACGCGAAGGTCGATCCAGACTCCGTCGGATGTGGCCGTGAGCGGGTCGGCGGGGGGCGCGGCGACCTCGACCTTCGAGACCGCGTTGCGCAGATCGTCGTCGAAGCTCGTGAGGACCCAGCGCGGAGTGGTCGGGTCGCGGCGCAGCAGGACGACGCGGTCGCCGGCCGTTGCGAGCATCCACGCGCGCTCGGGGCCGGCGGCGGCCAGCGCGACGGGATGGACGGGATCCGGCGCGTCGACGGGCTCGCGATGCCAGCCGTCAGCGTCCAAACGCAGGACCGCGCGGCCGACGCCCTCGGCGGTCGTCGGCGCGACGAGCGTGGCCGGGTCCTCGCCGCCGATGACCGCAAGCAGCGTGCGGGCGGTCGCGGCGGCGTCGCCTCCCCCGACGAGCTGTTCGTCGGGGGCCAGCGCGGCGCCAGGATCGGGGGCGGCCGTGAACGCGGCGCCCGGCGTGCGGGTGAACAGCCTCGTGGGCTCGGCCAGCAGGACCGCCCCATGGCCATCGGTGGTCATCTCGCCGGCGTGCTGCGGCGCCTCGCCGCCGACGGGCCGGCCGGAAGCCAGGCGCGCCGCCGACCAGCCGCCGCCCGGGGAGCGCGACAGGACGACGGTCGCGTCGCCCGCGCGGCCGAGCGCCCAGGCGCGCGGGCCGGCAGGCGTCGTCTCGACCCCGAACGGCACGAGCGTGCGCGCCGCACCGGGAACCTCCGGCCGCGTGGACCAGGGCGCGGGTGCGGCGGGAGCGCCGCCGTCCTGCGCGAAGGCGAGGGCCGCGGCGGCCGTCGCGACCGCCGTCGCGCCGAGTGCGACCCAGCGCCTCACCGCGCCGCGTGCCCGCCGTTGCGCGGCGCGGCGCGAACAGCGGCGAGATGCTCCGCGAGCCGGGCGTCATCCAGCGTCTCGTGCGCAACGAGATCGCGCGCGATCCCCTGCACGATGACCCAGTTGGCGTTCAGCGTCAGCGCGGCCCGCTCCTCGGCGGCCTCGACGATCACGCGCGTCTCGGCGTCGATGCGCTCCAGCGTCCCCGGCCCGACGCTGCCCAGCTCCTGCAGCGACGCCCCGAGAAAGACCTCGGCGCTCTGCTCGCCGATCGTCACCGGGCCGAGCGACGACATGCCGAAGGACGTGACCATCGAACGAGCGAGCTGCGTCGCAGTGTGAAGATCGTCGTTGACCGCCGTGGAGACCTCGCCGAACGCGATCCGTTCGGCGGCGGCGCCGGCCATCGCGATGTCGAGCTGACGCTCGAGGTCCGAGCGGCGCAGGACCGTGCGGTCGCGGTCGAGCAGCAAGGCGGTGGCGCGGCCGAGACGGCGCCCGCGCGAGACGATCGAAACCTGGTGCACCTGCGCGCCGTCGCGGTGCGCGGCGGCGACGACCGCGTGCGCGGCCTCGTGCACCGCGATCGTCTCCAGCTCGTCGGGGCCGAGTACGTGCGTGTCGTTGCGCGGGCCGCCGACCACGCGCTGGATCGCCTCGTCGAGGTCGCGCATGCCGATCGCGGTGTGGCCCCCGCGCGCGCTGAGCAGCGCGGCCTCGTTGACGACATTCTCGAGCTCGGCGCCCGTGAAGCCGGGACAGCGGCGCGCGATCTCGGCCGTGTCGACGTCCTCCGCGCACGGGCGGTCGCCGAGGTACAGCGACAGGATCTGCTCGCGGCCCTCGGCGTCGGGCGCATCGATGGTGACCTGGCGGTCGAAGCGCCCGGGACGCAGCAGCGCCGGGTCGAGAATGTCCGGGCGATTGGTCGCGGCGAGGACGATCAGACCGCCGCCCGCGTCGAAGCCGTCCATCTCCACCAGGAGCTGGTTGAGCGTCTGCTCGCGCTCGTCGTTGCCCTGCCCGACGCCCGCTCCGCGCTTGCGGCCGACGGCGTCGAGCTCGTCGATGAAGACGATCGCGGGCGCCGCGCTGCGCGCCTTGGCGAACAGGTCGCGGATGCGCGCCGCCCCGACGCCGACGAGCGACTCGACGAACTCCGCGCCGGAGACCGAGAAGAACGCGGCATGGGCCTCGCCGGCGGTCGCGCGCGCGAGCAACGTCTTGCCCGTGCCGGGCGGCCCGACCAGCAGAGCGCCCTTCGGCGGGCGGGCGCCGAGCGCGCGGTAGCGGTCGGGGTAGCGCAACAGATCGCACAGCTCTTCGAGCTCGGCGACGGCGGCGGGCGCGCCCGCGACATCGGCGAACGACGGGCCCCCCGGGCGGCCGGGGCCGAGCGTGGAGCGCCGGCCGGCCCACCGGCTGAACGCCCCCATCCCGCTCGCATCGGACTGCTGGCTGACGCGCATGAAGAGCGCGAACAGGGAGGCGAGGATCAGGATCGGCAGGAGCACTTGCACGATCAGGCGCTTGGCCTGCTTGCCGCTCTGCGCGTCGACCACGACCGACGCGCCCTTGCGATTGAGCGTGGTGAGCAGCTGGTCCTCGAGCGCCCCGTTGGCCGGGTAGCTCGCCCAGACGTCCTTGCCGACGCGGTCGGAGATGAGGATGCGATGGTCGTAGTCGAGCTGGCGGGCGCGGCGGACGTTGCCCGCCTCAGCCATCCGCTGGACCGTCGTGTACGGCACCTCGGTCCCCCGGCTGTGCGGCTGCGTGGAGCCGAGCATCACGAGGAACACGATGAGGAGAGCCACCGCCAGGCCCGCGAAGAGCGTGGCCAAGGGGTCGAGTGAAATACGGGGCAGGCGCAAGGGGAAGGTCCAGTCGTGTGACGAGCGGCGCGACCGTTAAGTAGCGCGACATTCTCATTTGCGACAGGTTCGGACGAATAGTTGAGCCCCCCGTTCCGGTCGCGCCGGGCAGTACTGTCGTTGTGTGGTACCCGGAGCGTCGGGCGAGCAGGTCAGGGCCGCGGAGCTGGTTGGCGCGTTGTGCCTGGCCACCGATCTCGGGATGGGGTTTCCGTTCGAGCACGGGTTGCACACCACGCTGATCGCGGTGCGGCTCGCCGATCGGCTCGGCGTCGACCACGTGACGGCGTCGCAGACCTACTACGCCTGTCTGCTCTCGCATGCGGGTTGCACGACCGACGCGCACGTCGCCGCCGAGATCTTCGGCGGTTCGCTGACGACGCATTTCAACCCAGTCATCTTCGGGTCACGCCGGGAGGCGGCGCTCGGGCTGCTGCGCGCACTGCCCGACCCGGAGCGGGCGGTGCCGGTGCGCGTCACGCAGGTGGCCCGTGCGCTCCCGCGGCTGGTCCGCGAGATGCGTCTCGAGGTCGCGGCGACCTGCGAAGTGGCCGAGAGGCTGGCGGGTGGCCTCGGGGTCTCGCCGGCGGCGGCGGGCCTGCTGGCGTACGTGACCGAGCGCTGGGACGGCCGCGGGCCACTGCGGCGGGCGCGGGGCGAGCACATTCCGTTGCCGATGCGGATCGTCTCGGTCGCGAGGGACGCGGCGCTGCAGTGCGTGCTCGTCGGCCCGGCAGACGCAGCGCAACTCGTGCGTGAGCGCGCGGGGACGGCGTTCGACCCCGAAATCGCGAGCTGTCTCGCCGATCACGCGGATGAGATCCTCGCGCCCGCCGCGCAGGAGTCGGCGTGGCCGGAGGTTCTCGCCCGCGAGCCGCGGCCGGCGCTCGTGCTCGCGGGGGCGCAGGTCGATCGCGCGCTTGCGGCGATGGGCAGTTTCGCCGATCTGACCTCTCCGTTCCTGACCGGTCACGCTGCCGGCGTCGCCGGTTTGGCGGAGGCCGTAGCGCGGCGTTGCGGGATCGACGCGGAGGGCGAGACGGCGCTTCGCCGCGCCGGGCTGGTTCACGACCTCGGGCGAGTCGCGATCCGGGCGCGGGTGTGGCAGAAGCCGGGGTCGTTGACCGCCGATGAGCGTGAGCAGGTGCGACTGCACGCGTACCACACCGAGCGCGTGCTGGCGCGCTCGTCGTTCCTGTCACCGCTGTGCCGTGTTGCCTGTGCGCACCACGAGCGGCTCGACGGCTCCGGGTATCACCGTGGAGCGGTGGGCGCGGACTTGACGCTGCCCGCGCGCGTGCTCGGCGCGGCCGACGCGTACCACGCGATGACCGAGCCGCGCGCGCATCGCCCCGCGATGACACCCGTGGACGCCGCCGCCGAGCTGGCACGTGAGGCGCGCGCCGGTCGGCTCGACGCCGACGTGGTCACGGCGGTCATCGAGGTCGCCGGCCAGCGCGCGCCTCGGCTCGAGCGCCCGGCCGGTCTGACCGCGCGCGAGGCCGAGGTGGTCGCGATGCTGGCGCGTGGGCTGCAGACCAAGCAGGTGGCACGCGCGCTCGGGATCTCGGTCAAGACCGCCGACCGCCACATACAGAACGCGTACCGCAAGATCGGCGTCTCGAGCCGCGCCGCGGCGACGCTATTCGCAATGGAGCACGGGCTGGTGGCGTGGGGAGAACTCCCGATGGCGCACCCGGCGGCTCGCACTTAGCGTCCTTCGCGACATGCAGCTCGCGTTGCAGGAGGCGCCGATGACTAGTCAGACGACGATCTATGAATCTCGCGCCGACGCGCTGGTCGAGCGCATCGTCACGTCGACGATCGGGCTCTTCGACCTTGCCAGCGTGCACCTCGGCGATCGCCTCGGCCTCTACGGCGCTCTTCACGAGCATGGGCCGGCGACCAGCGCCGAGCTCGCCGAGCGCACCGGAACCGACGAGCGCTATGTGCGCGAGTGGCTCGAGCACCAAGCGGTCACTGACATCCTCGCGCTCGCCGAGGACTCGGACCCACGCCGCTACGCGCTCCCAGCGGGTCGCGCCGAGGTTCTGCTTGCCGCGGACAGCCCGAGGTACGCCGCTCCGCTGGGACGTCAGGCGCTGGGCATGCTGCGACCGCTGGCGCAACTCGTGGACGCGTTCCGAACCGGCGCTGGCATCCCGTACGAGGCGTACGGCGACGACACGCGCGAGGGCATTGCCGACCTCAACCGCGTGATGTTCGTCAACGAGCTCGGCAGTGCCTGGCTGCCGTCGGTCACCGACATCCACGAGCGGCTCGCGGCCGGCGCACGCGTGGCCGACCTCGGTTGCGGCACCGGCTGGTCGAGCATCGCGATCGCGCGCGCATATCCGGGCGTGGCCGTCGACGGCTTCGACGCCGACGCCGCGTCGATCGAGGCCGCCAGCAACAACGCGAGCAACGAGGGACTCGGCGATCGCGTCCACTTCCACGTCGCCGACGCCAGCGACCCGTCGCTCGCCGGCAGCGTCGAGCTGGTCACGATCTTCGAGGCGCTCCACGACATGGCGCGCCCGGTGGAGGCGCTTGCCAACGCGCGCCGCATGCTCACCCAAGGTGGTTCGGTGATCGTGGCCGACGAGCGCGTGGCCGAGAACTTCGGCGCTCCGGGCGATGACCTCGAGCGGCTGATGTACGGATTCAGCGTCGTCCACTGCCTCGCGGTCGGCCGCGCCGGAGACGCGAACTCAGCGGCTACCGGCACTGCAATGCGGCCTGACGCGCTCCGCGCCTACGCTCACGCCGCCGGCTTACGCGTCAGCGTGCTGCCGATCGAGAACGACTTCTGGCGGTTCTACCGCCTCGACGGCGATGGTGCCTACGCGGCGTAGTTCCTGAGCAACAGCGTGGGCTGCGTACTGTCACCGGCAGCGAGGGTTCGCTCGGCGTCGGTGATGTCGCTGCGGACGAGCGCGGTGTTGATGGCGATGGCGGCGGCGGAGCCCTCGCCGGCGGCGGTGATGACCTGTGCTCGCGGGTTGGTGGCGTTGCCGGCCGCCCACACGCCGGGGACGCTGGTGCGCCCGTCCGGGCCGGTGTCCACCAGCCCGTCGTCGCGTAGCTCGCAGCCGAGCAGGACGGCCGGGTTGTCGAGGTTGGCGCGCAGCGCCGGGCGGATGAAGATCGCCTCGCGCTCGAAGGTGCGCCCGTCGGCGAGCTGCACGGCCCGCAGCCGGTCATCCTCGACCACGAGCCGCTCGACGGTTCCGTCCACGACGGCGATGCCTCTCACCAGCAGTGCCGCGCGGTCGGCGTCGGCGATCGCGCTGGTATGAGTGAACAGGGTGACGTCGTCGGTCCACTGACGGAGCAGGTGTGCGTGCTCGACCGACCCGAGCACGCCGACCGGCCGGTCGCGGACCTCCCAGCCGTGGCAGTACGGGCAGTGCAGGAAGTCGCGTCCCCAGCGCTCGCGGGCGCTCTCGATCCCCACGGGCAGTACGTCGCGTGCGCCGGTGGCCAGCAGTACCTGGCGGGCCGCGACGAGGCGGCCGCTCTCCAGGTGCAGCGCGAAGCCGGCGAGCGCGTCCACGACCCGATCGGTCACGATCTCGACGCCATAGCGGGCGAGCTCGGCACGCCCGGCGGCCAGCAGCTCGCTCGGAGGTGTGCCGTCGCGGGAGAGGAAGCCCTGCATGTGCGCGGCCGGGGCGTTGCGCGGTGCGCCGGCGTCGATCACGATCACCCGCCGGCGGGCGCGGCCGAGCACGAGCGCCGCGCTCAGGCCCGCCGCGCCGCCGCCGACGATCGCTACCTCATACGTCTCGGTTTCGGTGTCCATGCTTCGCAGCGTCGTGGGCGAACGGCGTGTGGGGAAGGGTTCGTTGCCGTTTCCGGGAAACGCGGTAGCGTCGTTCCGTGGCCGACGTGACCGCGATCCCGGATGTGCTGGCCGAGGTCGGCCCGCGACTGCGGCGCCTGCGCGAGCGTCGCGGCCTGACGCTGACCGCGCTGGCCGCCGAGACCCGGATCTCCAAGAGCACCCTCTCCCGCCTGGAGACCGGCGAGCGCAAGCCCAGCCTGGAGCTCCTGCTGCCGCTCTCGGAGGCCTTCCACCTGCCGTTGGACGAGCTCGTCGGCGCGCCCCGCGTCGGCGACCCGCGCGTGCGGATGCGGCCGCGGACGCGCAACGGCCGGCTCGTGTACCCGCTGACGGGACCGGCGAGTGGGATGGCGGTGTGGAAGGTCGTGATCCCGCCGGAGCGCGAGCGCCGGCTGCGCAGCCACGCGGGCTATGAGTGGCTGTACGTGCTCTCCGGCGAAATGCGGCTGATCCTGGGCGAGCACGACATCACCATGCAGCCCGGCGAGGTCGCGGAGTTCGACACTCGCCTACCACACTGGTTCGGCCCGACCGGCGAGGAGCCGGTCGAGATCCTCAGCGTGCACGGCAGCCATGGTGAGCGCATGCACGTCCGCGCCGCCGCGCGCCACGAGCACGCCTGACCCGACGGGCGATTCCCGGAAACGGCAACAACGCTTGGCAGTCGCTTGGGGCGGCGAGCAACCTCCGCGGGGCCCACACCGCCCACCGTTCGGAAGGAGCCCCTCGACATGACCATCTCAGATCGCAATACCGCGCGCCTCGTCGGCTGGCTATTCCTCGGCACGTTCATCTTCGCGATCCCCGGATACCTGCTCTACGGACCACTGCTCGACCACCCCAACTACATCCTCGGCGCCGGTCACGACACCCAGATCACCGTCGGCGCGCTGCTGGAGATCCTGACCGCGATCTGCAACATCGGCACCGCGATCGCGCTCTATCCGCTCGCCCGCCGCTACGCCCATCGCGCCGCACTCGGCTACGTCGCCCTGCGCATCGTCGAGTCCACGATCATCGTCGCTGGTGTCGTCAGCGTCCTCGCGGTCGTGACCTTGCGCCAGCAGTTCGCCGGCACCGGCGCCGACTCGGAGACGCTCACGATTGCCGGCCAGAGCCTGGTCGCGTTCCACGACGCGACCTTCCTGCTCGGCCCTGGCTTCTGCGCCGGCATCGGCAACGGCCTCGTGCTCGGATTCATCATGTTCACGTCGGGCCTGCTGCCCCGCCGGCTTGCCGCCTTCGGGATGATCGCCGGCAGCCTCGCCGTCGTCGCCGCCACCGGCGCACTGTTCGGCGTCTACGAGCCCCAGTCCGGCCCGCAGATGCTGCTCACCTTCCCCGAGATGGTCTGGGAGGTCACGTTCGGCATCTACCTGATCGCCAAGGGTTTCACCGCGGCCGCGCGACGTCAGAACGCCGCGGCCCAGGCCCCGGCCAGCCCCGTGGCTGCCCTCGTCTGATCTTGGTACTTTGGCAAGCGTTGCGGAGTCGCGGCGGTTCACGGACCGCCCGCATCCTGAGCAGGCCTAAACGAGGGGGCAGGCCGATGTATCGCCAGGCACGAACCGCTGTGTTCCGAGTTCGCGTCGCGTCGCGTCGGGGAGCGTGGCTCGGCGGCCTGTTGGCGTGCGTGCTTCTTGCGCCCTGGGGGGCGGCGCAGGCGCAAGCGCAGACGGCGACCGGTCTGACAGTCGCCCAGCGGGACGGCTTCGCAACGCTGCGCTGGACCGCGGTCGCCGGCGCCACCGACTACCAGATCGAGCGCACTCCGGTCGATGCCAGTAACCAAGCCACCGGGCCGTCCGTGATCCGGGGGCTGTGGCGTCCCAATCGGCACGTGACGCCGCAGTCGCCGGCGTTCGCCGATGCCGGGTTCCGCCTGGGTGACCGCTTCCAGTGGCGGGTCCGGGCCCGGCTCGGAACCGTAGCCCAGCCGTACTCCGAGCCAGTGTTCGGCACGACACTGTCTTCGTTCGGCCCGCAGGAGTTCTTGACCGCGTTCGAGACCTCCGATGCCGTCTACACGCCTTACGAGGCCGAGATCGAGTGGACTCGTCGGCTCGACACGGCGAGCGACCGCGTGCGGGTGGTCACGATCGGCCACACCGTGGAGGGCCGGGAGATCAACCTGTTCATCATCGGCTCTCCCGCCCCCCTGGCATCCGCCGAGGCGATCTCGAAGTCGCCGACCGTCGGTGCGAACTGCAACGTGCACGGGAACGAGCCGACCGGACGCGAAGCGTGCTTCGCGATGATCCGCAAGCTGGCGTTCTCGAATGAGCCGTGGGTGACCGACATCCTCTCGCACGCGACCGTGCTGATCGTTCCCTCGATCAACGGCGACGGCCGCGCCGCCAACTCACGAGGCAACGCCACGGGCCAGGACCTCAACCGAGACCACGGACTCCTCACCCAGCCCGAGACCTTCGCCTTCGCCAAGTTCGTGCGCGACTACACACCCGAGGTGATGGTCGACGGCCACCACTTCGGTGACAACAACACCTGCGACCTGCCGCTGCTGCAGCCTCGACACCTCAACACCGCTCCCTCGATCCACAACGAGAGCAAGAACGGACTCGTCGAGGGCTGGTTCTACGAGCACTCGGTGGAGGGCTGGTGGCCGTGCCCGTACCCGGCCGCGCCCATCCCCGGAGCGTCATCGTTCACCCGGGTCAACGGCCTGAAGAACATGGTCGTCACGCTGGTCGAGGCCCGCTCCCCCGCCGGGCCGACCCGGCCCGGTGAAGCCGGGGGCGAGAACCGACGGCGGCTCGCCTACTCCCACCTGTGGAGCATCCAGCAGGCGTTCGACTACCACCGCGCGAACCTCCCTCGTATCCAGCAAGCGATCGCAGACGGGATCGCCTTCCAGTCGTCCAACGTCGGCCCGATCGCGCTGGACGGCGACTGGCCCTTGGCTCCCTTCCCGGCGCCGCATCCTGGCGACAGCCCTCCGGCGACCCGCCCGCCGGGCGCCGGCCAATTGCTCAACCCGGCGCCGTGCGGCTACCTGGTGACCCGGGCGCAGTACACGACCCCGTTGGACGACGGCGGCCTTCCGGTCAATCTGCGCACGTCGCTCCAGCAGCGCCTCGACGCCCACGGGATCCGGGTGGTGCCGATCGATCCGAACACGTACTTCGTGCCGTTGGCCCAGCCATTGCGTGGGCTCGTCAACGTCGTGCTCGACCCCGCGCAGCCGCCCGAGCCCATCGTGGCTGCCGAGCGGGTCAGCGCGTGTTATGCGACGTCGGTGTCCTCGTCGGTCGGCGGTACCGTGCCGGCGACGCTCTCGCTCGTGCTCGGCGCGTCCGCCACGTTCGGGGCGTTCACCCCCGGTGTCGCGCGTGACTACATGGCGTCGACGACGGCGACGGTGACCAGCAGCGCGGGCGACGCGACGTTGACCGTGGCGGACCCGAGTCCTACGAACACAGGCAAGCTGGTCAACGGCAGCTTCGTGCTCGCGCAGTCGGTCCAGGCGAAGGCCGACGGCGCGTTCGCGGCGGTCGGTGGCTCGTCGAGTCCGACGTCATTGAAGTCGTACAACGGACCGGCGAGCAATGACATGGTCTCGATCGCCTTCCAGCAATCGATCGGAGCCAATGAGGCGTTGCGCACGGGGACGTACAGCAAGACGCTGACGTTCACGCTGTCCACGACGCAGCCGTAGAGCAGGATGGGATAGCGCCCTCCGCCGTGTCAGCGCGCGATCACGCGCTGGCGCGGCGCGGGCTCCGGCGGCGATTAGGACGGGAGCTTCGGCTCGAGGATGACGACGGTGGTCTCCATCGAGCGGCGCGCGGCGAAGGCGTCCAGGTTCTTGTTCGTCTGTCGCCATCGGTCCCACAAGCGCTCGCGCTCTTCGCCCTGTGCCGCGCGGCCGGTGACCTGCCGAGGACCGTCGACGAGGTCGACCGTCGCATCGGGACGGGCCTGGAGGTTGAGCCACCAAGCCGGTTCGGCGTCGCCCCAACCGTTCATCGCCATGGTGACGAGGTTCGGACCGTCCTCGAAGTAGCCGAGCATGACCGCGCGGCCTCGTCCCGTCCGCCGTCCGATCGTTGTGAGGCGCATGCCGCCCCAGCCCTCGGGCTTCGGTCGCCACAGACCGAGTCGGCCGCCGGACCACTGGAACAGCCGGCGATGGAAGATCCAGACGAACCGGATGAACCAGCGGGGAGGAAGTCGCGTCTTCTGAGGTTTCGCGGCGCCCACGCTGGTCAGCCCGTTGACTCGCGGTGCGCTTGCTGGAGCGCTTCGGCAGGCACCAGTCGACGTTGCATCTCCCGCAAGTTCATCAGTCACGCTCATCGCCACAAAGTTGCGTCGCGGCCGGCGAATCGCGCGCTGTCGCCTCCCATGCCGCCTCGTCGTGGTAGCGGTAAGTGGGCGTAGCTTCCTACCCCCGAGGCCGAGCACGCTCGGTGGCGGGGTGGGATCGGGCGAGTGCCACTTCGGGGAACCATGAGTGACGAGTGATCCATGGCATGTGCGCCGTGGTCGGCCAGCCGCAGTCGCCGTCGACTGTCTGAGCCAAGTCGGATATCGTGGCGCGCCCGAATGACGACGGTGAAGATCTGCATCGACGTGGCCGACCTCGACGAGGCCGGCGCGTTCTACTGCCAGGCGCTGCAGTGCACCGAGGTTGGGCGGACCTCGCGGACGGTGAAGCTGACTGCGGGTGGCAACGAGCTCTACCTGATGCTGCGGCCTGAGGGCTCGATGCCGTTCCTCGCGGCGACCGAGGGGCGTTCATTCGCCAGACACTGGACGCCTGTTCACCTCGATTTTTCCGTTGAGGACGTCGGGCGGTCCACATCGGAGATCACCAGGCTCGGCGGAATCGTCGAGGGCCAGGAGTCGGGCGACTGGGGCAGCCTGACGCGCTGCGCAGATCCCTTTGGCAACGGCTTCTGCCTGGTCACGACGTAGCGAGGCGCGTGGCCGGTCGCGTTGATCGTGCTCGTTCCAACGCGGCAGGGCCGCTGGTTACATGCCGGGCACCGCCATCCCGCCGCAGCGCTCCTCCCCGGGTGTTCCTAAGCGGCATATTCACTGGGAGGCCGCGTCGCTGTACTCTCGCGCGTTGCGATAGCGACGATTCGTCTGTGCTGGTCGTTCGGAGCCGGGAGTGCGAGGCGCGGCTCGGAAGGACTCACCTTGGTCGTACCCGGCTCGCTACTGCTCGAGATAGCCGGCGAGCTTGGATAGAGAGGACGCGAGTCCGGCAGCATGGTCCTCGGCGGAGATGCCCGCGGGGACGTTGTCGGCGCGGATGTTCACCCGCGTCCCGGCGTCGAGTGCGATGACCTCCCAGGTCATCATCATCGTGCCGGCGTAGGCGGGGTCGTCGGAGACGAAGTCGACAGCCTGCACCACCCGCACACCGGGGACGACGGCGACAAAGCGGGCTTCAACGATGTCGGAGTCGGCGGTCGCCTTGCCCGCCGCAGTTGAGGCGTCGGCGTACGTCAGCACGAGTCGGTACGACCCGCCCGGCCGGGCGTCGAATCGCTCGAATCTGCCGCTCATCCCGTCGGGTGGTAGCCAGGCTGTAAGCGCCTCGGGGTCGACGAGGGCCGAGTAAACGCGGTCCCGCGGCGCGGCGATCACCCTCGAGGCCGTGTCGGTGCGTGCCATGGTTCCATCGTATGGCGCTAGACACCGGCGACTCGCCCGTTTGGAACTGGCGCCCCGTTCCGGCTAGTGATGCCCCGCGCCACCCGCGATGCACGGCGCCAGCGGCGTGATGAGCGTTGGTCCGCGGTGTTGCTGAGCCGCGCCCTGGCCTGGCACCGAGTCGGTGCGCCGTGTGCTCGCTTCCGTCGAAACGCGGGACTTTGGAGGCGCCGTGTGGCTCAGGTGCCGACGATCTCGAACGCCAGCGCTGGGCGGTTGGTCATGATCGCGTCGGCACCGAGGTCGAGCAGGCGGCGCATGGTCGGCGCGTCGTCGATCGTCCAGACCTGGACCGGCAGCCGCGCGCGATGCGCGGCGCGCACGAAGCGCTCGGTCACGAGCGGGACCGGGCCGTGGCGGATCGGGATCTGGAGGCAGTCGGCACCGAGTCGCGGGAGGCGGCCACTCACGCTGGCCGCCCGCGCGATCGCGGTCGCCCCTGGGCCCATCGACGTGCAGGCGCGGCCGCGCCCGAGCTGGCGGATCCGGGCCAGCCGCAGGTCGGAGAACGCGCCGACGCAGACGCGCTCCCAAGCTGCGAAGCGGTCGAGCAGCGCGGCCAGTGGGGCGACCCCGCGGTCGGTCTTCGGGTCGATCACGAGGCGCGCGTCAGGGAACCGTTCGAGGATCTGCTCGAGCCGTGGCACGCGCACGCCGCGGCCGCGGAACGGGAACGACCCGTCGTCGCCGGCGAAGTGAAAGCCTGCGTCGGCGCGCTCGACCTCGGCGATCGTGAGCGCCTCGATCTCGCCGCGGCGGTCGGTCTGGCGGTCGAGCCGATGGTCGTGGAACGCGACGACGACGCCGTCGCGCGTGACGTGAATGTCGGTCTCGAGCACGCGGCAGCCGAGGTCGACGGCCGCCTGGAACGCCTCGAGCGTGTTCTCGGGCGCGGTCGCCGAGGCACCGCGGTGCGCGATGACGACAGGTGCTGGAAGGTCGAGGAACGGGTGCGCCACGAGCGCATCGTCGCAACGATCAGCGGCGGAGGGTCACCCGCTGCCGTGCCGTCACCGGTGCGCCGCCCCGCGGGGGGAACGTGGCGGCCACCGTGACTGGCGGCGCGCGGGCGCGGCGGCCGGCGGCCGTGCGTCGCACGCGGACCGTCGCCGACTCTGCGCGAGCGAACGTGCGAGATCGGCGCACCAGCACTCGGCGCCCGGCGTTGACGCGCAGCGCCAGGCGACCGGGCCACGCAGGCTACGGCTGCGAAGTTCTCCAGATCGTCGATCAGGGGGCACTCACTCCAAGGCCGGCCCGGAGTTGCCGGATCTCGGCAGTCGCGATCACGAGGCGGGCACGGAGCACGCCGCGCGGAGCGTCGCTTCCATCAAGTAGGAGAAGCCTCGTGCTGCGCGCCTGCGCGTCCTCCGAGGGGAGAGCCGGCAGAAGGCCCCGGCGAGCGCTCGCATTCGTACCACGACGAACGTCAGTCGGTGTCCCGTTAGACGATTCTTACGGGCACGGCGGCCGACGGTGCCGGCGGGTCCGGCGCGCGGCCGTCGTTGCTGCCCGGGGCGATCCGCGCAAGCCTGTGCTGACTGTGGGCTTGAGGGCGGGCGGACCACGACGGGCACACGCGGCGGACGTGCTGGAACTCGCCGTCAGCCAGCTGCTCCGCTGACCGGTGCCGCGCGCTAGTCATCGACCCACGCGTCGATCACGTGCTCCCAGAGGTTGTAGAACAGCGCGTCGATCTCCGTGGCGAGGCTCGCCGTGACGGAGCTGGAGCGGAGCGCCTTCTTCGCCGCGACGTCCACGTCCTCGACGTCGCCGCCGGTATACCTCGTCAGGATGTACTGGTCTGTGTGGTTGACGGTGAGCGGCAGGCTCCAGTCGTACTGATAGGTCGCGGGCAGGTGCTTGTCCCTGGAGAACTCCTTCCACGTCGCCTGCCGGAACCTGCGGGCCAAGCTCTGCTCAGAGAGCTGCCCGTCGAAGAGCACCACGGATGTCTCGCTATCGAGTGTGAATGACCGCCGGCTGATGTTCGGCGAGCCAATGATCGCGAGCGTGTCGTCGGCGATGAGCACCTTCGAATGCAGCCCGGGGTGGTAGCGGTCGCGCTCCCAGCGGGACTTGTCGATCACGCACACCGCGACCTTCCGGCGGACGTCCTGGGAGGTGCCGTCGAGCAGGATGTCGAGGAACTCCGCCCGCTTGCGGTTCGGGATCAGCATGTCGGCCGTCTCGCTCGCCTGCTGCATCACGAGGGTCAGGTACTTGAAGCCCGGTTCCTGGATCTTCTTCCTCAGCCGCGCGGCGATCTCGTGGCTGACCATGTACTGGTCTTCGATGTAGAGGTAGACCTGCGCGTTCTCGATGACGTCGAAGTACGCCCGGCGGGCGCTGCGGTCCCGCTGCACCCTTCCGCCCTTCGGGTGGTTGTAGGTGCCGACGACCTGCGCGTACGGCGCGTAGGTGCCATCCGGCGGCTCCTCCGGCCAGGGCTCATCCTTGCCGCGCAGGGGGGTTGAGCGTGCGGCGGGATGGTTCGCCCAGCGGATCTTGAACTTGAACAGGAGGTTGAGCGCGGCTCGCCCGTGGACCTGGCAGGCCGTGTCGTGGTACTCGGGCAGCCGGGTCTCCGTGCCCTTGACCGTTGTGATCACCCTGTTGTGGTTGATGTCCAGGCCGCCGCAGAAGCCGACCAGGCCGTCGCGTCCCTTGACGATCAGGATCTTCTCGTGGTGGGCTCCGAGGTTTCGGAAGGTGCCCCAGGGGCGGTTGAGCATTCCCCAGTACTCCCGCACCTTCGCCTGCTGCTTGGCGTCGAAAGCGACTCGCAGGACGCCGACGTTGTCGAGGCCGCGGATCACTCGGCGCGCCGTGTCCGTCAGCACCTGCAGGACCCGGTTCGACTGCTCGGGGTAGTACGTGTGCGGGTCCGTGTAGAACTTGGCGTCCTTGAGGGCCTTGAGCTGCAGGAACGACTTGCTGGTCTCCTTCTCGTAGAGCGGGTTGTCCCAGATCAGGCCGCGAACCTCGACGCCCTTCTCGGTGGCCGTGTACAGCAGATCGAAGAGCGTCTCGCTCGAATCGTGCGTGAGCGGGAAGCCGCTCTCGAGCATCCAGCCGAGGATGTAGATGTAGTGCTGCTTGGAGTCCGCTCGCTTGATAGCCGCCTTCATGGCGGCGAAAGTGGCCTCGCCGTCGAGCAGAAACTCGGCCTGCGCTCGCTCCGCGTCGGGGAAGATCTCCTGCCAGGTCTTGCTCATGGTCAGGCGGCCCGTCTAGAGCTGGCGGCCGGTCTTCGGGTCGTACTCCACCTCGACCGGGACGGCCTGGTCCGTCGGCAGGATCTCGATCCACTGGTCGAAGAGCTCGTACGGCTTCGTGACGTCGAGTCGGAACCCGCCGGCGAGCGGGAAGAAGCCGTGTTCGTAGACGCGGTCGACCGGCGTCGCGGAGACGGTGCTGTCGTCGTTGACGAGCGCTGGGTCGCTGACCTCGTCTTGCGTCGGGAACGTGCCGCTCGCGTTGCCCTCGGCGTGCTTGTGCCGGATCCGCTCTGCCAGGTCCTCGAGCACGGCGATCATGGTCTGGCCGTCCAAGGGCTGGCCGTCGATGTCGACCTCGTCCGGGCTCGCGGCGTGGTAGATGGCGTCGTCGGTGATCCCGTTCATCCCTTCGACGCCCTTGAGCCAGTTGATCGCCGCCTTCTCCTTCCCGGGCCTGACCGGGATCACGGTCTTCACCCACGGCGCGTTGAGGAATGCGTTGCGCATGCTGTCGCCGTCGAGTTGGAGCAGCCAACCGAGCGAGCTGCCGAGCTGGGCCGGGTCGGACTCGTCGGTGATGTAGTAGTTGTCGCGGTCGGGGTCGTTCGTGCCGCCCCAGCCGACCGAGCTGGCGCTCATGGAACCGGATGCGCCGGCGAGGTTCGCGCTCTCGGCCCGCCTGCCCCAGCCGCGGCTCAGGACGCCGTCGAGCTTGCCGCCCACGTCGAAGGGGTTCGGCCGCTTCTGCGGGCGCTCGTGCAGCTCTTGGCGGCTGCGGTGCAGGCGCGGGCGCCACCACTCCGGGGCGACGAAGTAGAGCATCTTCTCGACATCGAAGATCGAGTTGACGACCTCCGCCACGACGTGGCGGGTCCGATCGTCGGGCAGCTCGACGCCCTTGAGCAGGAGCTCCTGGATCAGTGCTCGGTAGACGACGATCCGCTCCTCGTCGCGCAGGTCCTCCGGGCGCCTCGTGGCGATCTTGCTGGCGAGCGTGACCCGGTCCCGGACGGTCTCCACGAAGGCGCGCTCGTGCGCCACCCGCTCCGCCGCCTTGAAGGCCGCCACGTTCTCTTGGTTCTTCACTGCGATCGCCGCGTTCATCTCCGCGGTCGGCGCCCAGTGCAGCACGAGCTTGAGCTGCAGGCTGTTCTTGCCCTGGAAGTCGGCGGAGTCCAGATGTAGGACGAACGACGCGTGACCGTTCGCGTTGGTGATCGGGCTCCGACGCGAGGCGCTGACCGGGAGGCCCTGCGCGTCGAGCTCGACGTTCGACAGCACGTACCCGGAGCGCTCGCACACGAACTCCTGGGTGAAGTCCGCCTGGATCTTCTCGAGGTTCCCGAACCACTCGCTGTCGTCGACCTCGACGCCGTCGACGTAGACCTCGCCGGCGTTATCGGCGCCCGTGTCCTCGATCGAGACGAACGGGATGGTGACGAGCTGCTCTTCCTGGAAGGGCTGAAGCGGCGGGATCTCGTCGGGGTGCGGGATCGCTTCGAGCTCGGCTGGCTTGGCGAGGTGGACGAGCTTGGCGATCCCGAGCGCCTTGCCGGGATCGTCGACGTAGGCCTGCCAGCAGAGGTACGTCCCGACGTCCTGAACCTGCACCCCCACCTGGCGCATCTTGCGGCGCAGCTCGTAGTTGACGAGCGAGTCTGTGGTGTTGGCGAGTAGGTGCTTGCTGCTGGAGATGTCGGTGATCTCGGAGAGCGTCTTGAATGTCGACTTGAAGCTCTTGCGGATCTCCGACGAGGCCGTCTCGGTCTGCTGGCGCATACGCTTGTGCGTCGTCTCGCGCGCCTGGCTCTGCGACGTCGAGAGGTCGAGGCTCGAGGTCGCCTGGATCGAGGCGTAGGACGCGGTGACGCTTGCGCCGAGCTTGGTGTCGCGCTGGTTCTCGGCCTTGACAGCCTCCGAGATCTCCTCCTGCTCGACCGTCACGGTCTCCGTCCGGGTCAGCACGTCGAGCGACGTCTCGAGGGTCCGCTCGACCGTCGAGCGCCGTGTGTGCACCTCGATCAGCTCGACCGACGAGCCTGGGCTCAGCCAGACGTGGGACTCGGGGGTGCCGAGGAACGTGTCGAGTTCGAAGAAGTACTGCCGGAACAGGTGTACGACGCCGATCGGCGACAGCGCGACGTTGCGCACGTGCTCGGCGTCGCCCGGGTCCATGTGGTCGAGGTCGAGGTACGCCTCTACCGGGTCCTCCGCCCCGGCGATCTTCGCCAGTTGCTCGGCCGCGTCGAGGTCGTCCTTGGACGCGTAGAAGATCTCCCTGAGCGCGTCGTGGTGTTTGCCGCGTGCCAGATGCAGCAGCGCGCCGGCCATCGCCGACTCGAACTGGAGCTGGTGCGTTAGCGCTCCGACTCGGGCGGCGCCGCCGTCGCCGGTGCTCAGGCGAGTGCCCGGCAGCTCGCTGTCACGCACGCCCTCATAGGCCTGGGTGTAGAAGTCAACGACGTCCCTGCGGAGCACGCCGTCGATCCGGTCCGGCGTGATTACGGTGTCCCAGACGCTCGGGTGGTACTCGTCGAGCGGGGGCAGGCCCGCGGCGAGGCGCTCGACGACGAGGCTGTCGGTCGACCGCAGCCGCCCGCCGGCGGCGATCCCGGGGGCGAGCTGGATGTCAAGCCGGTTGTCGCCGGTGAGCCGCAGCTGCGCCAGGCCGGCGAACTTGCGCTCGAGCCGCTCGACGACCTGTGGCTTGTCGCGCTTGAGGCCCTCGCGGAAGCGGTTCTCGATCCGCACGGACCTCCAGCCGAGCAGCGGCTGGTAGACACCCGAGAGCTCACTCGCGTACGGCAGCACCGACGCGTACGCGGTGAGGTCGGTGGGCCGCCTGACTGTCGTCATGCTGCACCTACGCCTTCGGCCGGACGTTCTGGTTGACGCGGAAGGCGTTGGCGGGTGCGCCGGCGCGGGCGTGGGGTCATTGATGGGACGACCTCGAGGGGCCTGAGCCGGGTCGGCAGCCGCATCACCGGTGACTGGACGGCCGCCGCGGATCGCTCCATCGTCGTGGTGCGCTGCCTCGGGGGGACCATCACGGCCGCGCTTCGTAGACGTGGTTGAAGGGGGTCGCGGCGACGCGCCGGAAGCGTGTGAAGCCGGCGTCGGTGACGACCTGCTCGATCCGGGCGGGTCCGGCCTGGGCGCCGAGCGCGAGGCCGACGTCCTGGGAGAGCGACGCGGGCGTGCACAGCAGCGTCGAGAAGCCGTAGTAGGCGCGTCCGACGGGGTTGAGGTTGTCCTCGACGCGGTCGCCGGCGGCGGGCTCCACGATCATCCACGTGCCGTCAGGGGAGAGCGTGCGCAGGACGTGGCGTGCGGCGCCGACGGGGTCGCCCATGTCGTGCAGGCAGTCGAACATCGTCACGAGGTCGTAGCCCTCGCCCGTGTAGGCGGCGGCGGGCGTGGCCTCGAAGCGGACGCGGTCGGCGACGCCGGCGTCGGTGGCGCGCCGGCGGGCGGTCTCGATCGAGCCGGCGTGGTAGTCGGAGCCGGTGAACGCGGAGTTCGGAAAGGCGCCGGCCATCAGAATCGTCGACGCCCCGTGTCCGCAGCCGACGTCGGCGACGCGAGCTCCCTGCTCGAGTTGCTCGACGACGCCGTCCAGCGCGGGTAGCCAGGCGTCGATCAGGTTGGCGTTGTAGCCGGGCCGGAAGAACCGCTCGCAGCCGTCGTGGACGTGCTGGTTGTGCTCGTGCCAGCCGAAGCCGTCGCCGCGGCGGATGGCGTCGGTGATCCGCGGCGAGTCCAGGACCGAGCCGAGCGCGATCTCGAAGAACCCGGGCAGATAGGCCGGGCTGTCGGGGTCGGTGAGCGCCACGGTCTGCTCGGGCGCCAAGCTGTAGCGGCCCTCGGACGGGTGGTAGTCGACGTAGCCGCCGGCGGCCTGGGCGTTGAGCCACTCGCGCACGTAGCGCTCACCGGTGCCTGTGCGGGCCGCGAGCTCTGCGGGCGTGAGCGCGCCGGCGCCCGCCAGGGCGCGGTAGAGGCCGAGCCGGTCGCCCATGACCACGAGCGCCGCGTTGAGGGTGGCGCCGACCTCGTCGACGGCGCGGAACACGAACTGCTCGAGCTTCGCGGCGTCGAGCGGTGCCTCATCAAGGATGTTGACGGTCATGCGCCGACGCTACGGCGGCCTCCACCGCCGGGCATCGGCAGCGCGGCCCATCTTCGGCGCGGCGCGGCCTATGTTGCGTGCTCGAGCATCCAGCCGGCCACCTGGGTGCGCGAGGTCAGCTCGAGCTTGGACAGGATGCTGCTGACGTGGTGGGCGGCGGTGCGCTCGGAGATCACCAGGGTGTCGGCGAGTTCGGCGTTGGTGAGGCCGTCGGCGAGCAGCTCCGCAACCTCGAGCTCGCGCGCCGTGAGCCCACCGGGCGCGCGCTGGGTCGAGGCGCGCGGGCCGCGCACGCCGGCGATCCGCAGTTCGGTCCGGGCGCGCTCGGCGAGCGGCGCGGCGCCGCAGCGGATCGCAAGATCGAGTGCCTGGCGAAGCGGCTCGCGAGCCTCGACGATGCGGCGGCGGTGGCGGAGGGCGATGCCGAGTTCGCTGAGCGCGCGCGCGTGCTCGAGCCGGGCCGGTGAGGCTGCCAGCACGTCCACCGCCTCGTTGAGATGGTCGAGCGCGTCGCCGATCACGCCGAGGGTGCGCAATGCGATGCCGATCGCACGTGGAGCGCCGAACCGGCGAGCGAGCGCGAGCTCCTCCTGCGCGAGCGCGAGCGCTTTGTCGCGCTGGCCGAGCGCGGCATAGGCCACGGCGGCCTGCGAGCGCCAGTCGGCCGGGGCGGGATTCGGCTCGTGCATCACCTCCTGGCGTTGGCCGACCTCGAGCACGTCGGCGAGCGCGGCGCGCGGGTTACCCTGCGCGAGGCGCAGGCGGGCGCGGGCGTTCAGGAGCATCGTGCCGGTGTAGCCGTCGCCGATCGCGCCGGGCGCCCCATGCGCGTCGGCGCTTTCGAGCGCGGCCTCGGCGGCAGCGAACTCGCCGCCCTCGGCGAGCGCCTGCACGAGCGCGGCCGTCGCCCCGAGGATGACCAACCGGCCAGCGTGCCCGTAGGCCGTGAGGGCGGCCTCGGCGTCGCCGACGGCGTCGCGGAGCGCTCCGGCGCGGAAGCGGGCGTCGGAACGGAACGCCAGCAGCGGCCCGACACGGTAGTTGGCCTGCTGCCGACGGGCGCTGTCGACCCTCGCCGAGAGGATCCGCTGCGCGTCGTCCAGGCGATCGGCCAGAGTCAGACAGCGCACCGCGAACCCGACCACGACGGCCAGGATCGGGTCGGCCCCGACCGCGTCGATCGCCCGCTTCGCCAGGACCGCGGCGCGCTCCGCCGATTCGCCGGCCATAGTCACCTCGGTGGCGGCGACCAAGAGCTCCAGCGCGCCGTCGAGCTCACCCGCCTCGACGCGCTCGCGGAGTCGCACGGCGCGGTGGAACGTGGCGCGACGGGACGTCAGGGCGTAGCGCGCGATGCTGGCCAGATGCGCCTCGATATGCATGGCCAGGGCGGGATCCGCGTCGGGGCTGGCCGCGAGTGCACGGTCGAGGATCTCCACGCCCGCGGGGGGGTTGACCATCCCGACGATGGCCGCGAGCGTGCGAGCGGCGTAGAGCCGCGCGACGGTGTCCGTCGTCGTCTCGACGCCGTGACGCAGGTGCTCGATCGCGGGCTCCAGGTCGAGCGTCAGCGACTCGGCGAGCCCCAGCTCGAGCAGCACAGCGGGGCGGCTGTCGCGGGAGGGTGGCTCCTCGAGCGCCCGGCGCAGGTAGGTGACGGAAGCGTCAGGTGCGCCGCGCGGCACCGCCACGTGCGCGGCGCTGCGGAGCCGGTCGCACACCCACTCCGAGGCATGCGGCTCGGTGGCGAGCAGATGCGCGGCGACGCGCTCGGGAGCGGCGTCCTCCGCGGCGAGCATGCGCGCCGCCCGCTCGTGGCCGGCCGAGCGCGCGGCGGCTGGGAGCTGCTCGTGGACGGCGCTTCGGATGATCGGGTGCACGAACTGCAGCGCGCGGCTCTCGGCCAGGATCCGGCCGCCGCGCAGCGCGTCGGCCGCTTCGGCGGCTTGGCGAGCGTCGAGGTCTGCGAGCGCGGCAGCGTGCCGGACGAGAGCGCCGTCGCCGACGACCGCCGCCGCGCCGGCGAGCTGCTGGGCGGGCACGGGGAACCGGGCGAGCCGCGCCCGGACCGCCGCGACGACGCCGTCGGGCGCCGCGCCGAGCACGTCCGCGGCGCGATCCGGGCCGGCCTCGCGCAGCGCTCCCGCGAGCTCGCGCAAGAAGAACGGGTTCCCGCCCGTGAGCGCGTGGCAGGTACGGCAGAGCGCCGGGACCGCCTCGGGGACGGCGGCGCGCACCAGCTCCGCCGACGCGTCGTCGCTGAGCGCCGTCGGGCGCACCAGCGCGGGCGCGCCTCCCTCCGTCAGCATCGCGGCGACGGCGGCGCCGCCGGGCTCGCCGAGCGGCCGCGCGGCGACGACGAGCAGGACCGGAGTGTGGCTGAGCCGTCCTCCGAGATACGCCAGGAACCGCAGCGACGCGGCGTCGGCCCAGTGCGCATCGTCGACGAGCAGCGCGAGCGGCCCGTCGCGGGCGAGGTTTGCCGTCAAGCGGTACAGCCCGTGCAGGACGGCGAACGCTCCCTCCGGCCCAAGCGGCAGGGGGGCGGGCTCCGCGAGTGGGACGTCGAGCAGCGCCGCCGCATGGCGCGCCGCGCCCTCAAAGGCCGCCGCGGCGCCGCCGTTGTGGACCGCGGGCTCGAGCAGCTGCCGCACGACCCCGAACCCGAACGCGCGCTCGAGCTCGGCCCCGCGAG
Source organism: uncultured Solirubrobacteraceae bacterium (assembly GCA_963768375.1). Lineage (GTDB taxonomy): Bacteria > Actinomycetota > Thermoleophilia > Solirubrobacterales > Solirubrobacteraceae > Solirubrobacter. The sequence goes on along the minus strand of CAVYHO010000008.1, from coordinate 262,933 downwards.
CCGCGAGCGGCGTCAGCCCCGCCTCGCGCGCGCTTTCGCGCGCCGCGGCGACCAGTGCGGACTTACCGATCCCCGCCGGACCCTCCACGACCACCGCGCGCCCCGCACCCGCCGCCACGGCTTCGACGGCCGCACGGATCACGCCAAGCTCAACGCTCCGCTCCACCAGCCCGCCCAGCTCGCCGTGCGCCATCGTCCTGCCCCGTGGGATCCAGCGGTCCGGGCGGACTCTACAGCGGCCCCGCTGCTCGAGCGCGAACGAAGCACAGCTTCGCGACGTCGCGGTCGCGACCACCGCGCGCTTCGCCTCGTGAAACCGCTGATCGGCGAGTCCGTGAGCGCGCGCGCTGACGCCCACCGAAACGCTCGGCTCGCCAGCGGGTCATTCGCGCTCAGTGCGCGCGCTTACCACATGTGCGGGCACTCCCTGAACTCCTCCGAGCGCCCCCTCCTGGGCGAGGTGCGCGACTGTTTGGAGCGAGAAGCGCGCGTGTCCGCCGACGTCCACCGGACGCCCGCTTCGGACGAGGACCAGTCGTCCGCCGGCGCGCGATCGGCTCCCACCTCGCTCCTGCATGCATAGAAAACAGCAGTCGCGCCGCCGGTATCGCCTTCCATGCAAGGCAGCGGTTCCGCCGACGCCGCGTTGCGCCGACATCGTCGCATCCTCGACGAGCGCATCGGCGATCGACGCCGTTTCGTCGATTTAGGGCACTTTGCGTCTGAGCCGTTCGCCACCGCCGTCGCAGTCTGATGGCCGCTCCTTGGACCCGGCGGCGGAGCGGCGGTATCTCGAGTCCTCGGCTCCCAGATTCTCCTAGAGCTCGTCGTCGGAATCCGTCTTTCCTACGCGTAGAGCGCGCGAGCGGCGGCGTTGGTCGAGCCCAGCAACGACACGCACCGCCGCCCGGCACGCGAGCGGCTGGCGTTCTGCTGACGGTGCACGCCAACGGCACCGGACGTGCAGTCGCCCCTGGTCGTTGCGCGTCGCAGATCGTCGAGCGTCTGTGCGGGTATTCCCGCGCCCGCTTTGGGTGACAGCCTCATGCGGATCCGGAGCCGCGTCGGATGCCGTCGTCGACGGCGGCTACGGCCGAGACGTAGGCGACATGCGTGCCGATGCTTGTCGCGAGCACATCGATCGGCCAGCGCCATGGCGGCGGCGTACGACCCAGCAACGGGAACAGCGTGAAGGTGGCGGACATCAGCGTGCCGCCGAACACTACGCTCGCCCACGGCTCCGGGATACGGCGCCGCAATGTCCCGTGCCAAAGGCCGAAGGCGGAACCGTAGCTCCAGCGCAGTATCAGCCCCAGTTCGCGATCCTCGCGCGCGGTCACGTGCGGGAGGTGCATGATCGAGGCCACGATCTGGCCGGGTACGAGCGAGTCGTCGTAGTCAAACGGCTCGTGAACGCGCGGCCGCAGCCGTCGCTCCGCGGCGTACGCGAGCGTCATCGTCGCCGTCCCGGCAGTTCCGGCGAGGACGCTCCTCAGCGGCCAGGCGATCGCCATGCGGTTATCAATCCCGCGCCGGGCGCGCGGGCGCATCACCCCGTTCGGGCGATCCGCCCGGCCCACTGCCTCAGGGGACTGGCAGTCAGCGGATCCGCCATCCTGCTGCTGTCATGGACGCCGAGCGGTTTGCCTTCGCCTTCGACCCGACGTATCGGCGCCTGAGCCGGCCGTTTGGAGTGACGCCGGAGTCGTCCTGGGTCGAGGTCGGCGGCGGGCTGCTGAAGGCCCGCTTCGGGCCCTGGCGCGTCACGACGCCGCTGGTGAACGTCACCGGCGCGGAAGTGACCGGACCGTACGCCCGCATCAAGACCGCGGGGCCAGCGCGCCTGGCGATCACCGATCGCGGGCTCACGTTCGCCACCAACGGGCACCGCGGCGTGCGCATCGACTTCCACGCGTCGGTGCCCGGGCTCGACCCTCTCCGGCTCATCAAACACCCCGAGCTCACGGTGACGGTCGCAGACTACGAGCGGCTCGCAGCACTGCTGACCTCCGCCACTGGCTGACACGTCGTGGTGTCGAGAACGTGTCCCGCCGAGCGCGCCGGCGACCAGATCGGCAGGCGCGAACGAACTCGCCCAACGCTCGCGACCGCCGCTGCGCGCGGCGACCGCAACAGCCGACCACACGCGATCCGACCGCTGGTTCGCCCGGAGCCAGCGGCGCGTGGACCGTGCGTTCGACGGTCGCACAGTTCTCGAGTTCGTCGAAAAGGAACGCTTTGCTGTGTGTGGCGGTTTAGCGGTCTGGCACGCTGCCGACATGGCGATCACTCGAATGTGGCGGGGCTGGACGAAGCACACCGCCGCGGATGACTACGAGCGGTTCTTGCTGCAGGAGCTGTTCCCGTCGATGCGCAGCATCCCGGGATTCCTCGGTGCCGACGTGCTCCGGCGTCCTGACGGCAACGAGGTCGCGTTCGTCACGTTGACGCGGTTCGCCTCGATGGACGACATTCGTGCGTTTGCCGGCGAGCCGATGGATGTACCGGTCATCGAGCCGCAGGCGGCCCAACTGCTGGTGCGCTTCGACGATCGTGCCGCTCACTACGAGACCGCCGTGTTTCGGACCTAGCGCGCACCACCCGGTCGACGATGCCCCATGCGTAGGCGTCTGTCGGGCTCGAGCCACCCCACCTTTGTAAATGCATCGGTACCTCAGGCGGCGATGGCTTCGTAGAGCTGCCAGACGCCGACGCCTTTCAGCTCAGCGCAGCCTGCCTCGGCGAACTCGATGCCCGAGCCGGCGATTAGGTCGTGGACGGTCGAGGAGGCAAGCACCTGACCGGGTGCTGCTTGCGCCACGACCCGAGCGGCTGCGTCCACGGCGATGCCGCGTACGGCTCCGTTGACGAGTTCGCATTCGCCGGTGTGGATGCCGGCGCGAATCTCGAGGCCAAGCGCTCGCACGCCGTCGCGGATCGCGCACGCTGCGCGCACGGCGCGTGCGGGGCCATCGAAGGTCGCGAGTAAGCCGTCGCGAGTCGTGTCGATCTCGCGGCCGCGAAATCGGTCGAGCTCGCGGCGGACGACTGCGTGGAGCGAGTCGATGAGCTGTCTCCAACGACGCTCGCCCAGCTCCCGCTCGCGCTGCTCCGAGCCGGCGATGTCGGTGACCAGCAGCGTCGTCAGCACGCCGTCGGCATGCGGAGGCGGCCTCGTTCCCGTGAGGAATTCCTCTACCTCGTCGACGATCTGGTCGGCGTCGACCCACGGGACGTGATCGTGACCGGCCAGTTCGACGAAGCGCGCGCCGGGGATGCGCTCCGCGATATAGCGACCTTCCTCGACACGCGAGTCGAGGTCCCCGGTCCGGTGCAGCACGAGCGTGGGCACCGTTACCGTGGGCAGCACGTGCCGGACGTCGACCTGGCTATTCATCAGGATCAGGTCGCGGGCAGCTCCCGGACTCGCCGCTGCTTGTGCGCGGCGCGCCCACCATTCCGCCATCGCTTCGTCAGCCGAGGGCATCATCCGCTTTATGTCCGCCTGGTAGCCCCACGATCGCTCGATCTCCCTCGCATGCTCCTGTCGCTCCTCCCAGGTCGTCGCCCACGGGTAGTCATCGTCGGGATCGCGTCGTTTCGCGTATGCCCCGTGCAGGACGAGCGCCGTCAACCGCGCCGGGTGGGTCGCCGCGAAGAGCACCGACATCGGCCCGCCCTCCGAGGTGCCGAGCACGGCCGCCCGCTCGCTGCCGGCCGCATCCATCACCGCACGCACATCGTCCATCCGCGTTTCGAGGTCCGGGAGACCACCGGGTCGGTCGGAGAGGCCCGTGCCGCGCTTGTCGAAGCGGATCAGGCGCGAGAAGGAGGCCAGCCGCTCGAGGTAGTGCGCCATGCGCGGCTCTTCCCAATCGAGTTGTAGATGCGAGACGAAGCCGGAGACGAGCACGAGATCTCTCGGACCCTCGCCCACGACCTGGTAGGCGATGTTCACATCGCCGCTCCGCGCGTAGCGCACCGCGGGTCGCCGCGACGCCGGATGACGCGGCCGAGCGGGCGCAACGGGGAGCTCTGGTTCGGTGTTGAGCTCGGCGGGCGGCTTGCGCGTCAGCGTCGCGTCGTGGCGCAGGATCGCCTGCTCGAGCTGCCTCAGCTCTCGGCTTGGTTCGAGCCCGAGGTCGTCGGCGAGGGTGCGCCGCGCCTGCTGGTAAGCGTGCAGGGCCTCGGCCTGGCGCCCGGATCGGTAAAGGGCGAGCATCAGCTGTGCGCACAGGCGCTCCCGGTAGGGATGCTCGGCGACGAGCAGCTTGAGCTCGTGGATCAGCTGCCGGTGATGGTCGAGCGCCAGGTCGGCCTCGAGCCGCTGCTCCAGCGCGGCGACGCGTTCCTCGTCCAGCCGGGCGGCGGCCGTGATGGCGAAGCGCTCGGATTGCAGGTCGGCGAGCGCCGGACCGCGCCATAGGGCGAGCGCTTGCCGCAACAGCTCGGCAGCGAGCGCTGACTTCCCCGCTGCCAGCGCCTCGCTGCCCTCGCAGACCAGGCATTCGAACCGGTTCGCGTCGAGCTGCTCGGGTTTGATCCGCAGCCGGTAGCCATACCGCTCGCGCACCAGCGCACCGCCCGCCCCGGCCGATTCGAGCAGCCGTCGCACCCGCGACAAGTAGACGTGTAGGGCGGAGTCGACGGTCGCCGGTGGCGTCTCTCCCCACAGTTCCTCGATGAGCCGATCGCGTGAGAGCGTCTCGTCGGCGTGCACCAAGAGCAGTCCAAGCAGGGCGGCCTGCTTCGGGCTTCCCAACGGGAGCAGGCGCGCGTCGGCGCTGATTTCGAGCGCGCCGAGGATCCGGAATTCGATCGGCATCTACGCGTCCTGCGGAACGACCGTAGCACGGCGTTAAGCCGCCGTTTGCTCGCCGTTCCCGGCCCGTTTGGGCCCAAGCCGCAGGCTCATGCACATCGTGCGCGCGGTTAGGCGCGCTTTGAAAGAGCACGCGACGATGCCCGACAAGGAGAGAGTCATGGCGCCACAGCTGCAAGTTCGCGACGCGATGCAGTTCGTCAACGATCAGGACGCCGCGACACGCGAGCGGTTCATCGAACGGCTCGAGCTCCGCGGCAGGGATCCAACCTTCGTGGCCTACCGCGACGCCTACCTCGAACTGATCGACCTGCCCCGAGCAACTGCGGTCCTGGATCTCGGTTGCGGCACCGGCGTCGTCGCCCGCGCCGTCGCAGCGCGCGGTGGATTCGCCGGCACCGTGACGGGGATCGATCTGAGCGACGACTTCATCGCGGCCGCCGAGTCGCTTGCGGCCGACGACGGCGTAGGCGACCGGGTCCAATTCGCCGTCGGCGATGCGCACGCGCTCGACTTTCCGGCTGCCAGCTTTGACGCCGCGATCGCCAGCACGCTCGTAAGCCACGTCCGCGACCCGCTCGCCGTGCTCGCGGAGGCCGCGCGCGTCGTGCGCCCCGGCGGGTTCGTGGCCGTCTTCGACGGCGACTACGCATCGCTGACCTTCGACTGCTCAAACCCGTCGCTCGGCGAAAGGATGGAGCCCGCGCTGCGGTCGACGATCATGAGCTCGCCGCGCATCATGCGCGAGCTCCCGCGCCTGCTGCCGCAGGCCGGGCTGCGTCTAGCCGCCACACAGGCGCACGTCTACGCCGAGGCCGGATCGAGCACGTTCATGCTCAGTCTCGCCGAGACCTACGCGCCGCTGACCGCAACGACCAGTCAACTGCCCGCCGCGGACGTCGACGCCTGGCTAGCGGCTCAACGCCGCTCCGCCGCGGACGGCACGTTCTTCGCCGCGTGCAACTACTACGCCTACATCGCACGACGGTGACCACAGTGAATCGCCTCATCATCGGCTGCGCCGCCGTGCTCGCATTCGCAGCGGCATCACCCGTCGCCTCGGCGCGGGACGGGTCCTCGGGAGAGGTCGTTCGCGCATGGAACGACACCGCGCGCTCGCAGCCCTTCGAGAATTCGCTTCGGCTCGCGCGGATCCTGGCGATCATGCACGCCGCGCAACATGACGCGGTCAATGGCGCGCAGTCGCGGTATGAGACCTACGTCTCGACGCTCCACGATCCCGGCGCCGGCGCCGAGGCCGCAGCCGCCGCTGCCGCGCACCGGGTGCTCGTCGCGTTCTTCCCGGCAAACCAAGCGGCACTCGACGAGCGGCTCGCGGAGTCGCTCTCGGCCGTCCCGGACGGTGACGCCGAAGACGCGGGCGTGGCACTCGGCCGCGCGGTGGGTGACGTCGTCCTGGAGGCGCGCGCGGACGACGGGTACGGCACAACGGATCCGTTCAGCCTCGCGCCTGGACCCGGGATCTGGGAACCGACCCCGCCGGCGTTCGCGCCGATGCTCGAACCTCAGTTTCAGAACGTGGCGCCGTTCGCGCTTCGCGACCGCACGCAGTTCCTGCCGCATCCGCCACCCTCGCTCACGAGCTGGAGCTACGCCCGTGACTACAACGAGGTTAAGCTGATCGGCCAGGACATCAGCCCCGCGCGAAGCGCGGACCAGACCCACGTCGCCCATTTCTGGGCCGAGCCTTCGCCGAGCGGCTGGAGCCGGGTCGGAAACCTGGTGTCGGCGCGCTTCCGCTATGACCTGCACCGCACCGCGCGCCTGCAGGCCCTGCTCAACATGGCGATGGCCGACGGCTTCGTGATCGGCTGGTACCAGAAGCGTCACTTCGCGTCCTGGCGGCCGGTCACCGCAATCCGCGAGGGAGAGACCGACGCCAACCCCAGGACCGCGCCCGATCCGTCCTGGCTGCCGCTGCGCCCGACGCCGGCGCTGCCCGACTACCCGTCGACGCACAGCCTGCTCGGCGGCGCCGCCGCGGAGATCCTGCGCGAGTTCACCGGAAGGAACGGCTTCCCGTTCTGCATGGTCTCGACGACCTCGACACCCGCCGGGACGCAGCGGTGCTGGCATTCGTTCACGCGGGCCGAACTGGAGAACGCCGAGTCGCGCGTGCTGGTCGGATTCCACTTCCGCTTCGCGATCGAAACCGGCATCGACGTCGGGCGCAAGGTCGGTCGCTTCGCGATGCGCCATGCGCTGCGGCAACTGCGGATCCCACGCCACCGCCGCGCCTCTTCTACGTCCGGAGAGAAGACCGACGGATTTCACCGGCGCGACGGGACCCGCACTCGATCCGGCGTCGGACGATGAGGAGCCGGAACGGGCTCCCGGGGAGGCAGACGCCTCGACCTGGCCCGCGGTTCACCGGGATGATTGGGCCGGGAGGACCCGAGCAGAGGGGGCCTGTGCCATGGGTGCCGTCGCCGTCCTTGCCCCACCGGTCGAGGTCGCGCGATGCCGGCTAAGGCTCGGCATGGGCATTCGCTGGATGTGCGCCCGGGCGCCTTCCGCCTAGCGTCGGCGACACCGAACTTCTGGAGGTGCCTCGCGTCGGGCTGCCGATTCCAGTACCGCCGTCAGGACCGCCAGGACGGCTGGGCGCGACTAGGGCGGCGCCCGCGCCTTGAACGAACCTGGCGATTACCTGGATCGCCCAAGATCAGCGGGTCGTAAATTCCTCATCGCCCCGCGTCTCATGCAGCGATGTCGGCTCCCCCCGACCCATCCCGCGTCGCACGGATGACCCCTTTCGTGCAAATGCGAGCGCCCGAGTCCCCGGTCTGCCGCGTGCCCCCCGTGGACGAGATGCAGGCGCGCCGCTCCGTCAGCCGGACACGAAACGCTGCATAGGCCCACGTCCCGTCGGCCGGCGACGTCGGGGCCACAAGCATGGTTTGCGCTATCGCGTGGAAGGAGCAGCATGCGGCGGGCAGCTGAAAGTGTCGAGTTTGTGGGAGACCGCTGAAAAAGTCGGTGCTCTCGACGTGAGGATCCGTCCGGTCTGAGGGGTAGATTTACCTGCAAATCGGCGACTTCGGAGGGTGTGGTGCTTGCGAGGAGCGACGGTCAGCGGGGGTTCTTTGACGCGGCGTGGTGCTCGGGGTTGTTGCCGGAGCGCTCGATCTACGCGTTGCTGGCCGAGCACGGCGAGCGGCTCGTCCGTGATGAGGACTTCGCCGAGTGCTATTCGGCGAGCACGGGGCGTCCGTCGATCCCGCCGAGCCTGCTCGCGAAGGTGCTGTTGCTGGCCTATCGCGACGGACTCTCCGACGAGCGCGCGATGGAGTCGCTGCGGTTTGATCTGCGCTGGAAGGTTGCGCTGGATCTGCCCGTCGACCATCCCGGCTTTCACCCCACGAGCCTGGTCAAGTTCCGCGCCCGGCTCCTGCTGCATGGCAAGGAGCGGGTCGTGTTTGAGCGCTCGATCGAGCTGGCCACCGAGCTCGGGCTGCTCGACGGTGACATCGAGCAGATCGTTGATTCGACGCCGATGCTCGGCGCCGCCGCGATCCAGGACACCGTGCACCTGGTCCGGGCCGCTGTCCGCAAGCTGCTGGATGCGGTCAAGGCCGCCAACGCCAGCGCGGCTCGGCAACTGACCGCGAGCCTGAAGTTCGACTACGCGCGCCCGCGGGAGAAGCCGGCCGGTGACTGGCACGACAAGCCGACCCGCGAGACGTTGTTGGTTGATGTCGCCACCGACGCGCAGCGCGCCCTGCGCGCGGTCGAGGACGATCCGCACCTCGTGGCTGACGAGACGGTCGGCGAGGCCACTCGGTTGTTGGCAGAGATCGTCGGCCAGGAGTTCGACACCACCGACGACGAGGACGTTCCGCGGCCGCGGCACGGCCGCCAGACGCGGCAGATCATCTCCGCGCACGATCCCGAGATGCGCCATGGCCGCAAGACCAACGCGCGCCGCTTCACCGGCTACAAGTTGCACGCCGCGACGGCGACCAAGACGCCGCTGTTGACCGCGATCGCGATCTCCCCGGGCAACGAACACGACGGCCATCACGCCGCGGCACTCGTCGAACAACAACCCGCCAGGCGCCGGCCGACTCGCGTGATCGGTGACACCGCCTACGGCAACGTCGAAGTCCGCGAACAGCTCGAGCAACGCGCGATCGGAGTGCTCGCGCCACTGCATCTCACCGGCGCCAACAACGAGAGCACCGTCCACAAGGACCGCTTCGCGATCGACCTCCAGACGGAGACCGTTACCTGCCCAAAGGGCAAGACGGCACCGATCTACAAGCCCCGTCCCAGCGGGCCCGCTGCCGACGGAACCCGCGTCGCGCGCTTTACCCCGAACGATTGCGAGCCTTGCCCGCTCCGAGAACGCTGCGCTCCCAACGGCCGGCGCCAGGTCCGGGTTCACCGCCGCGAGGACCTCCGCCAAGCCGCGTTACGAGAACTCGCCGATCCCGTCCAGCTCGGTCACCTCAAACGCGTCCGACCACGCATCGAGCGGCTCCTCGGTCTCATCGTCCACCGCTACCACGGCCGCAAGAGTCGATATTGCGGAGCCCGAAAAGCGACGCTGCAGGCCGTCTGGACCGCCGTCCTGGTCAACCTGCACCCGATCGGAACTGCCCTACGAGGGCAGACCGCCTGAAGCCGCCGAGACAACCGACCCAAACCAACCCCGGCGACCCGCCCGACCACCGAGGACGCCGCACTCAACACCGACTTTTTCAGCGGTCTCGTGGAATCTCGAGACTGTCGCTTTTGGGACGAGAAGCGAACGTGTGGACGCTGCACTTGCTGCGCCCACGCAATCACCGAGCCAAGGTCGGGCCAGGCCTACGTGGGGTTGCCGACGAACGTTCCGGCGCTGGCCGGCACGGCGGACACGAGCAGCCCTGCCGTGACGATGATGCCTACGAGCGCGGGCTTGAGCTCGGAGCTGAACATAGTGCGCCCCCTTTCCGGGGTGGGTCGGGTGTACGCAGGTATGACCCCGAGCACGTCGCGCAGGTTGGCCGCATGGGCGTCAGCGGTCCGAGAGCTCCTTCATCGCTCCTGCGCCTGGTGATCGCCCAGCGCCCAACCACTCACCGCTTCGTTGCGATCTCTTGCTGGCGGGCGCGGACGAGGTCTGCGAGGACGTCTTCCGGCACCGGCCTGTCGGGCGAGAAACGGATCGTTCCCTTGGCGAGGTCGAAGCCGTCCAGCCGCTCCCTGACGGCCTCGATCGCCGCAGGGCTGAACGGGAAGATGCTCAAGTGTTTCTTCGCGGCGCCGAACCCGAGCAGCGGGCGCCCGGCGAAGATAAACGCGGGCACTCCGTAGCTCGTGCCTTCCTCGGCATCCGGCACGAGTCCACCGACGACGACCCGCACGCGTTCCAGCGCGACCTTCTGCGCCGGCTGCAGGTCATCGAGATAGTCGTCCATCGCAGACACCCGCCAAGATCATCCCGCATCGTCTCGTTCGGCTTTGCTTCGGACGACAGTAGCGGCAGCTGCTCGCTACCCGGAATACTGTCCCCCGTGGATGTGCAGGCCTGGTGGTCAGGCGGCGAACTGGTTCCGCTGGAGCTGAGCGGAACCGAGCAGGGCGTGTTCGTTCGCCGCGAGGGGTCGGGGCCGTCGATGACGCTGCTGCATGGGTTCCCCAGCTCATCGCACGACTGGGCGAAGGTCGCCCCTGCCCTGGCCGAGCGCTACGCGCTCACGATGCCCGACCTGCTGGGCTTCGGCGCGTCCAGCAAGCCGCGCGAGCACCGCTACTCGCTGCTCGAGCAGGCGGACCTGGTCGAGGCGCTGTGGGGGCGCGAGGGGATCGAGTCGACCGTGGTCGTGGCGCACGACTACTCGGTCAGCGTCGCGCAGGAGCTCCTGACGCGGCGCGCGGCCGGCACGCTCGCGGTCGGCTTGCGCGCGCTCCACTTCATGAATGGCGGCCTCTACCCGGACCTGCACCGGCCCCAGCCCGTGCAGGTAGCCCTACTCGATCCGGAGCAGGGGCCGCAGATAAGCGCCGCGATGAACGGCGAGTTGTTCATCGCCGGCCTCGCGCCGACATTCCCGGAGGGGTACGACTCGGCTGCCGATGCCGCCGGGATCTGGCAGAGCTTCCACCTGCACAACGGACAGGAGAACACGCATCTCCTGATCCGCTACATCGAGGACCGCCGCGAGAACGCCGAGCGCTGGACGCAGGTACTCGAGACGACCGATGTACCGCTGACCTTCGTCTGGGGAATGCTCGACCCGGTCTCCGGCGCGCACATGGCCGAGCGCATCCGAGAGCGACTCCCGGACGCGCCGTTCACGGCGCTGGAGGACGTTGCGCATTGGCCGCCGCTCGAGGCACCGGAGCGCGTGGCCGCCACGCTACTGAGCCGGCAGCCCTAGAAACCTCGTCTCACCTGCCTTGTCGGTCTCGCCGTAATCGGCCGGCTTCCGCTTTGGACGAAGAGGTACGAAGAACGTGTTCCTGAGCCGCGCGACCCGGACAAGTGGCAGAGCGTCATGCATCGATCCGCCAGCTGCTCCGCCGCCTTGGCGCGGGTCTCCGGGGAACTGGATTGCGTCGCTCATCTCGGTTGCCTGATCGCTGGGGTGGGGGTCAGAACTGCCACCGTGTCGCGCCGTACGGCTCTGCCGTCGCGACGCCGAACACGATGGGGGCGGCCACGCGATAGACCTGCCATGGCGGCGGTCCGGTGCCGGGCGCGTTGTAGGGCGCGACGATCCCGTCCCGGCTGACCTCAGCCGCCCAGCCGCGCTCCCGCCAGACTGCGGCGACTGCCTCAAGCGTCGAGCCGTCGGTGATCCGCTCGGCCACGCCCTCGAACACCAGATCGATCCCGGGCAAGCTCGTCGAGAGTGTGCACGCCGGGTTGACCTCGAGGTTGCGGGCCTTGCGGGTCTGCCGCCCGGTCTGGAAATAGACGTTGCCGTCGTACCAGGCGGCGCCGATCCTCGCCGAGTGCGGCCTGCCGTCAGGCCGCACGGTGCCGAGGAAGGAGGCCGCCTCGGCGAGCGCACCGGCGTCAAGCAGATCACGCGCCCGCTTCCACGGAAGCGGCTCGGTTTCGGACGTCCTGTCCAGAGGGGTCGTTGCTGTGGGCTCACGGTTGGTCATGTGCCTATGACCGCACCGCGACCGCGAACTCATCGCGGAGCGCCGCGACTCCGCGTTCTCCTCCGCCGCCCGGACAGGCTGACGCGTCGCGGCGCCACGACGCTGACGCTGGGCACATTGCCGGCAAGGTCGCGCTTACCGCCGCGCGCTCATCGTGACGGTCCGGCACGTGGCCGACGAGGTGCAGAGGTCGTTGAGGGAGTTCCTCACGTAGCTCACCCGTCTAGGCGGGGGGCGGGAACGCGCGGGCGAGCTCGACGACCTCGCCGCGAATGCGTTCGAGCGCCGCGGCGTCCTCACGGCGGGCGGCCTGCACGCCCTCGTCGACCCAGCGCGCGACTTCAGCCATGTGGTCAGGTGTCAGGCCGCGGGTGGTGATCGCGGGCGTGCCGAGCCGGATGCCCGACGGGTCCCGTGGCGGGCGCGGATCGAACGGGACGGCGTTGTAGTTGCAGACGAGCCCCGCCTGCTCGAGCGCCTCCGCGGCGGCCCGGCCGCCGACGTCCTGGGTCGTGAGGTCGACGAGGAGCAAGTGATTGTCGGTGCCGCCCGAGACGAGGTCGTAGCCGCGCTCGATCAGCTCGCGCGCAAGGGCCGTCGCGTTGGCAACGATCGCGCGAGCGTAGTCGGCGAACGCCGGCTGGGCGGCCTCGTGTAGCGCGACGGCGATCGCGGCCGTCGTGTGGTCGTGCGGACCGCCCTGCAGGCCGGGGAAGACAGCGCGGTCGAGCGCGCGCGCATGCTCGTCGCGTGACATGAGCATCGCGCCGCGCGGCCCGCGCAGCGTCTTGTGCGTCGTGGTCGAGATGACGTCGACGTGGGCGGCGGGAGAGGGATGCGCGCCGCCGGCGATCAGGCCCGCGATGTGCGCGATGTCGGCTGCCAGCACGGCGCCGACCTCCTCGGCGATCGCGGCGAACCCCGCGAAGTCGATCGTGCGCGGGATCGCGGTGCCGCCGCACCAGATCAGCTTCGGCCGCTCGAGCAGGGCGAGTTCGCGCACTTCGTCGAGGTCAACGACGCCCGTCTCGCGGCGCACGCCATAGCGAACGGCGCGGAACCAACGCCCCGTGATCGACACGCCCCAGCCATGTGTGAGGTGCCCGCCGGCGTCGAGCGACATGCCAAGCACGGTGTCCCCGGGCTCGAGGAACGCCGCATACACGGCGAGATTCGCGGGCGCGCCGGAGAGCGGCTGGACGTTGGCGTGCTCGACGCCGAACAGCGCTTGTGCGCGCTCCGCCGCGAGCGCCTCCACGGCGTCGACTACGAGGTTTCCCTGGTAGTAGCGCCGCGACGGGTAGCCCTCCGAGTACTTGTTCGTGAGGACGGACCCGGTCGCGGCGAGCACGGCGGGCGAGACGTGGTTCTCGGACGGGATCAGGCCGAGCGTGTCGTGCTGTCGCGCCTGCTCGGCGGCGATCAATTCGGCGACGCGGGCGTCGGCGGCTTCGATGATGGCGGGCATGGGCATCTCCGAACAGTCGGAATCGGTGCCCAGGCGCGCGGCGGTCAGGGGCGCATCGCTTCCCGGTGGTCAGTTCCACCCGAGGCGCCAGTCACGACGCGCTCACCGAGAGTACCCGACGACTCGGCACCGCAGGCCAGACTCCAGCAGCCGCGCGCTCCTCGCTGCCTACGGGCCGGGTGCGTTCAACGAGTACGGGAGGCGGTCTTGACCCGTTGACGTGCGCCCACGTGAGTTTGCAGCGCTTCCTGCGCCGGCGCGGCCCGGCCCGAGCTGGTTTCGCGGAAAAAAGTGGTCACAGCGCACCCTGTTGGAGGAAAGTGGCGGGTAGATGCTTGCTGCGCCCGAGAGCGACGACGAGCTGCTCGCCAGCCGAGAGCCGGGCTCGTTCGCGGTCTTCTATCGCCGCCACGTCGAGGACCTGGTTGCGTTCTTCATGCGCCGCACCCGCAACGCCGAGCTTGCCGCCGACCTGACCGCCGAGACGTTCGCGGCCGCGCTGGTTGCGCGCACGCGCTTCGACCCTGCCCGCGGCAGCGGATCGGCGTGGCTGTACGGGATCGCGCTGCACAAGCTCGCGCGCGTCGAGCGCAGCGCGGCGGCCGAGCGGCGTGCACGCCGGCGGCTGGGTATGGAGCGGATCGAACTCACGGACGCGGACATCGACCGCATCGACGCGCTGGGGTCGGATCCCCGGGCACGCGTGTTGCTGGAGCGGCTCAGTCCGGAGCAGCGCGACGCGATCCGGGCGCACGTGATCGACGAGCGGCCGTATGGCGAGATCGCCCTCCTGCAGGGCACCTCCGAGGCGGTCGTGCGCAAGCGAGTCAGCCGCGGCCTGGCCGCCGTCCGCAAGCGAATGGGACCACGCGAATGAGCGACGACTTCATCACCCGCCTACAACGGCAGTTGGAGGCCGCTGAGCTCCGCGAGTTCAAGCGCGCGCCGGCGCTGCGGCGCATCGTCAACCCTCGCCGCCTGCTCTCGGTGCCGGTCGCCGCCGCGGCGGCGGCGGTCGGGGCGGTGGTCGTCGTACTCGCGGTTCTGGGCACGATTGACAACAATGACGCCGACCGGCGCCCTCAGCCGGTCGACACTGTGCCGGCGCCGAGAATGGAGGTCGTCGTCACCGACGTCGAGCGCGGCATTTCCCTCGGCCTCGACGGACGGGAACTCACAGTGGTGCTGCTTGCAGATAGGCTCAACGAGACCTACGAAACGGTCAGCCGCGCGCGGATCAGCGCGACCTGCGGCACGAACGTCGGCGCGCCGCCGGGTGACCCGCGGGGCGAGATCACGCTCACCCAGAACTGGCCGTCCGGGTCCGCGAGCATGAGCTACCGCTTCCCGCGCGACGTCTCGAGGTGGTGCCGGCTCGAGGACCAGTCCGGCAGCATCCTCGCGTTCGGGACGTTCCCCGGCGTGCCGCCGGGAGCGAGGGAGCTGATCACCGAGACTGCGAACAACTGGGCGCGGCAGTTCGCCTCCAGCGCTCAGGCCTGCAACGACTACACGAGCCCGACCCTCTGCGCGCAGGTGAAGTGCCAACGGGAAGGGGGGAAGGTCATCAAGGACTGCAGGCCGATGACGCAGCGGTGGGCAGCGGAGCACCGCGGCGCGATGGTCGAGAGAATCGCCATCAGCGGCGACCGAGCGGCCGCCACCTTCGCGGACCCCCCCGGCGACACGCTCCAGCTGCGACGTATCGCGACGGGCGAGTGGCTGATCGACAAGCTCGGCCCGATCGGGGCCGTGGGTTCTGGCGAGTAGCGCTCGAGACGACACGCCGCAGCGCGCCGAGCAGTTCCGTCGCCGCTCGCCGCGCTCCTCCTTGGAGGCAGAACCGACAGCGCCGGCAGCCATAGCCGCACTAGCGCTTTGGACGGAGGCTGTCGCGTAATTCTTTGGTTGGTGCTGTCGACGAGTGCGCTCTCTGAGGGGGTGCGTTTCGTCCGGCGCCGCGACTGCGGGCGCCGCAGCCGCCTCAAGCGGCCGCGAGGGCGTGCCGGTGGAGCTTGAGCAGGTTGTGCGCGTCGTCGTGATCAGTCGCCATTCGGCTCGGACGGCAGCTCGTCCTCGGCGTCTGAAGCGGTCGATGCCGCGGTTGAACTTGGTGTTGGCAAAGACCGGTTCGATGATCGCTTGGCGTTGGCCGTAGAGCTCGCCGCCGCGGTCGCTGGCGAGGACTCTGCGCATGAATGCATAGACGCCTCCGTCCCAGCCGGGCCGTGTGCCTTTGCGGCTCTTGGCGTCGGGTGGGATCAACACCGGGATGCCGCGATCGACGATCCGTTCCATCTGCGGCTGATGCCAATAGCCGGCGTCGGCGACGAGCACCTCCGGAACTGCCGTGACGCCGGCGGCGTGCAGCTCGCGCTCAGCGGCGTCGAGCATCGGTTCTAGGTGCCCGAAGTCGGGCGCGACCGTCATGACCTCGGCGGCGATCACGATCTGGTGCTCGTTGGCGACGGCCTGGGCGTTGTAGCCCTGCAGGAACCGGCGCCCGCGCGAGCCTTTGACGACGTGGGAGTCGGGGTCGGTGAGGTTGATCTGGCCCTGCGGTGTCGCGGGCGGCGTGTGGGGGTCTGGCGGCCGGCTGAAGCGGCGCCCGTCCTTCATGCGTCCGCTGCGGTAGTGCTCGTAGGCGCGGTTGGCGCGCAGCTCGCTCCACAGCTCCTCGTCCAGGCGCCGCTTGGCTTCCTTGAGCCGCTTGGGACGGCTGCGCGGCACCGGCCGCGCCTCCTTAGCGCGCTGCGCTTCGAGCTGGCGCTTGGCTTCGCGCAGCCACGCCCGACGACCCTCGCCGGTGCGCAGTTGCTCGGGCAGTTCATCGCCGCGCGCGTCGCCGTAGAGCTCGTCCTCGGCCGCGTCGACGGCTTGGGCTTCTTCGAGGATCTCGCGCGCGAGTCGCTCGTAGTCGACGTTCGCGTTGCGGCTCGCGTTGCCCGCCAGCTTCGTCCCGTCGACCGCGATCACGCCGACCGTCACCAGACCCTGCTTCGCGCACAGCGAAAGCACCTCGCCGAACAGGTCGGCGATGGCGTCTTGGTGGCGCTCGATGAACCGCGCGATCGTCGCGTGATCGGGCCGCTGCTGGGCCGCCAGGACGCGGAAGGCGACGTCTTCCTCACACGCCCGCTCGATCACGCGCGAGGACCGGAGCCCGCGCGAGTACGCATAGAGCAACAGCGCCACCATCATCGCCGGGTCATAGGCCGGCCGGCTCCGTCCGTCCTGACGGTAGGCGATATAGAACCCGTCGAGATCCATCTCGCCGACGGCGTCGATGACGAACCACGCGAGGTGCCCTTCCGGCAGCCACTCTCGGACATCGGGCGGCATCAGAAACGACTGCTCTCGATCACACGCGACGAAGCGTTGGCCCATCACCGAATCGTCTTAAACGCCTCGGACGGCACCCCGACTTATGCGACAGCCTCGACGAGAAGCGAAAGTGCCGCTGCTCGACGAATTGAAGACGTACTTGGGAAGGCGAGATCGTGCCGTCAGTCGCGTCGCTCAAATGCGCCAATCGCCTGATCGTGCTCGGCGAGATTTCGCGCCAGGATCCCAAGGTCGAGTCTGCCCGCCTCGAAGGCGGCGAAGTCCTCACGGCTAAGCGGGTGCACGACAGCCAAATCGATCTTGTACGGGCCCACCGACACGAGGTACTCCAGGTACGCGCTCCCATCCTCAGCGACCAGCACGCGGCATGACCACCCAACTGGTCGTCCAATCTCGCGAACAGCAATCGCGCTGCCTTGATACTGGAGCGTCTCCATCGCGCGAAGCACCCTAACGAGAGCGACAAGCCACAGTCACTGGGCCGCGTTCCGCTTGCGTGTTCAGGCAGCAGCGGCAACTCGCGCAGCCCTCCCGACGGCCGCGCGTCGCGCAGCTCCGTATCGCCACGGACCGCGCGGCCCGGTAATGTCGCGTTGTGCGAGACGGCCCGCCACCGGGCGGCGATCGGGTCTCGACGGCGGAGGTGATGGCCGCCCTGTCCTTGGCGACCGACTTCGGGTTGGGAGTCGAGCTGGAGCATGGGCTGCGCAGCACGTTGATCGCCATGTCTCTGGCCGAGCGACTGGGCGTCGATCATGAGACGGCTGTGCAGACGTACTACACGTGCCTACTGCTCCACGTGGGCTGTACGACCAGCGCGCACGTCGCCCTGGAGGTCTTCGGTGACGGAGCTGATGATCTGTCGAGGAACCTGATCCCGGTGCTATTCGGCTCGCCGCATGAGGTGACGCGGGCGCTCATGAGGACGATTGCCCCTGGACGCCCCGTGGTCGTGCGGGCCGCAGCGATTGCGCAGGCGCTTCCGAAGGCCGCCCGAGCCGGGCCGGAGATCAACGCCGCCGCCCGTTGTGAGGTGGCGGAGATGTTGGTCAGGCGGCTCGGCCTCGGCAGCTCGATCGCTCCGCTGTTCGTTCAGCTTCAGGAGCGGTGGGACGGTAAAGGAGATCCCGGTTGGGCCCGGCGCGACGAGATCCCGCTCGCGATGCGTATCGCTCACGTGGCCCGTGACGCCGATACCCACGGGCGGCTCGGCGGCACGCAGCACGCGGTCGCGGTCGTGCGCGGGCGGGCCGGTCGCGCGTTCGACCCGGCGGTTGCGGCCTGCTTCGCCGACTCCGCGGCGGACATCGTCGCGGTCACCGATGGCCCAGACGCCTGGGACCGGGCTCTCGCGCGTGAGCCGGAGCCGCGCTTCATGCTGGAGGGCAAAGCCGTCGACAGCGCGCTGGCGGCGATCGGCGACTTCGCCGACCTCGCCTCGCCGTACCTCGTCGGTCATTCGGCCGGCGTGGCACGGCTGGCATCCGTCGCGGCCACGCACGCTCGGCTCGACGCGCAAGACCAGCGTGCGCTTGAGCGCGCGGCGCGCGTGCACGACGTCGGGAGGGTGGCCGTGCCGGTCCGCATCTGGCAAAAACGCGGACCGCTGACGGCGGGAGACTGGGAGCGCGTCCGGTTGCACGCGTACCACACCGAGCGCATCCTGTCCCACTCGGCGTTCCTGCGCGCTTTGGCGCCGGTCGCAACCGCACACCACGAGCGGCTCGACGGCTCGGGGTATCACCGCGGCGCGGACGCCTCGGGACTTACGCCCGCGGCGAGGCTACTCGCCGCGGTTGACGCCTACCACGCCATGACGGAGCCGCGTCCCCATCGGTTGGCGCTCCCAACCGCGCAGGCGGCAAACAGCCTCAGCCAGGAGGCGCGTGCCGGCCGGCTGGATGCCGACGCCGTCGCCGCAGTGCTCGACGCCGTCGGCCAGCCGGCGCCGCGCGTCGAGCGGCCCGCGGGATTGACCGATCGCGAGTCGCAGGTGATCGCCCTGATTGCACGTGGACTGCAAACCAAGCAGGTCGCACGCGCGCTCGGGATCTCCGTCAAAACGGCCGACTCCCACCTTCAGAGCGCCTACCGCAAGATCGGGGTCTCGACTCGCGCGGCTGCCACCCTCTTCGCGATGCGCCACGGACTAGTCGACTCGGGAAAACTCCCGATTGCCGGCGTCTCTCGCCGGACCTAGCGTCACTGCCGCCACCCTCGACGCGAAGGAGCCGCGATGGCAGCCCGTATCGAGTCCACGACCACAATCACGCGGCCGGTGGACGACGTCTTTCAGTTCCTCCTCCACCTCGATGAGCACCCGACCGACGCCGGGGTCGAGTCGATTGCCCGGACACCGGAAGGTCCCGTCGGTCCCGGAACCACGCTGCGGTTCAATCACGGCAACGGTCGGGAAACGACCATGCGCTTCACGTCCGTCGAGACGAACCGCCGCATCGGATTCGAGGGCCACGTGGGTCCGCTTCGGCCTTCCGGCGTCTTCGATATCGCAGCGGTCGGCGGGGCGGCCAAGCTGACCGTGCGCGTTGCGCCGAATCCAGTCGGTCCGCTCAAGCTGTTGTCGCCACTTGTCCGTCGCATCGGCCAGCGTGTTTGGGACCAGCGACTCGCCCGCATCAAGGCGGCGATCGAGGCGCCCGGCCAATAGTGCCCCCCGCGCTTGCGCTTTGGACGACGAGAAGCTTCAGCGTGATCGCTACCACTGCGTGGGGGCGTAGTCCTTGAGGAAGACGCCGTGGAGGTCCTCGCCGGCCTCGCCACGCACGATCGGGTCGTAGACGCGCGAAGCGCCGTCGACGAGGTCAAGCGGCGCGTGGAACCCGTCGTCGGCGAGTCGCAGCTTGGTCGTCTGCGGGCGTTCGTCGGTGATCCAGCCGGTGTCCACACTGGTCATGAGGATGCCGTCGGTCATCAGCAACTCACGCGCACTCGTGCGCGTGAGCATGTTGAGCGCGGCCTTCGCCATGTTCGTGTGCGGGTGCCCGGGGCCCTTGTAGCCGCGACCGAAGCTGCCCTCCATCGCCGACACGTTGACGATGTAGGCGCGCCGCGCCGGGGACGCCGCCAGCGAGGCGCGCAGCCGGCCGATGAGGAGAAAAGGAGCCGTCGTGTTGCAGAGCTGGACCTCGAGCATCTCGACGGGGTCGACTTGATCGACGCGCTGGGTCCAGCTGTTGTGGTCGACGTCGTCGGGCACCAGACCGCCGGCGTCCACCGCGGTCGAGCGGGCGGTGAGGGCGAGCGTGGTCACCGGGTGCAGATCGTGGGCGGCACCGAGCTCGAGCACGTGAGGTGCGGCCGGGAGCGCTTCGGCCTCGCCGGCGATGAGCAGCGCGTACGCGCCGGGCGAGCGGCGCACTGTCTGCGCAGCGTTGTTGATGAGGATGTCGAGCGGACCGCCGGCGGCAACCGCGTCGGCCAGCGCCATGACCTGCCCGGGCTGGCGCAAGTCGATCCCGACGATGTTCAGGCGATCGATCCAATCGGCGCTGTCGGGCATCGCTGCGAAGCGGCGCGCCGCGTCCTTCGGGAAGCGGGTCGTGATCGTCGTATGCGCGCCGTCGCGCAACAGCCGCAGCGCGATGTACATGCCGATCTTCGCGCGCCCGCCGGTGAGCAGCGCACGTCGCCCGGTGAGATCGGCGCGGGCCTCGCGGCGCTCTCGATTGAGCGCCGCGCACTCCGGGCAGAGCTGGTGGTAGAAGGCGTCGACGCCGGTGTACTTGCGTTTGCACTGATAACACGGTCGCGCGCGGATCAGCGTGCCGGCGGTCGCGCCCGCCGCGCTCGTCAGCTCGATGCCGCGCGTCTCGTCGTCGATCCGCCCGGGTGCCGCCGTGGCCGTGGCGGCGAGGACGCCGCGGTCGGCGGCGGCTACCGCCGCTCGGCGCTCGGCGCGGCGCAGCTCCTTCACCGTCTTGAAGATCTTCGCGGTCGCGCGGCGCACCGCCACTGCCTGGGGATGCTCGACCGGGAGTTGCTCGACGCGCGCGAGCACGGCCAAGCACGTCTCGAGGTCGTCGCGGTCGATTTCCGTCACAAGAGGTGGAAACGGTAGAGACTGGAACCCTCAGACGCCCTGATCGTCGCTCGACACGGGCAGCCGACGCGCCCTCGAGCCGCCGATCGTGACTACAGCTGTGGCACGTGCTGCTGGAAGAACACGTGCGCGACGAGCTCGCCGCGGGTGGTGACGCCGACCTTCTCGAAGATCGCCTTCAGATGGTCCTGCACTGTCCACGGCGACAGGTGCAGCCGCGCCGCGATGGCAGTGGTGCACAGCCCGCGAGCGACGTGGTGGGTCACTTCTCGCTCGCGCGGGGTGAGGCCGTAGGCATCGGCGACGAGCGGCGCGAGCTCATGCGGACGCGCGGGCTCGATCATGACGGCGACCTGCGCGCCGGGGCCGTCTGCGAGCGCCGAGCCGCGAACGGTCAGCCAGCGTCCCGACTCGGCCCGCACACGCGCATCCGCGACTCGGCCGGCGGCGACGGCGGCCCGTGCGCGGACCGCGACGGCGTTCACCACCGGTGGAACCGGCCCGCGGCCACCCAGCTCGTCGATCCAGGTTTCTGCGGCGTCGTCGAGGAACGCGGTCGACCCGTCCGCGGCGAGCACGACGACGCCCGTAACGTCCTCGAGATTGGTGTCGGTGGTCGTCATGCCGGCCATTCTCGGTCGAGATCGTCCGCACGTGAACCGGAGAGGTCTCAGGGTTCGGGGGACGACAGCCGAGATCACCCAGCATCTTGGGATTGTGGGCTGGGGCGAGGGTCGGCAGCCTCAGTCCATGACAACCGAACACCAACCTGCCGGAACCGAGGAGAGGATGGCCGGGCAAGTCGACCCTTCGGAGATCATGCAGATCGGTATGGGGTTCTGGGCGTCGAAGACGCTCCTGTCTGCAGTCGAGCTCGAGCTGTTCACCAGGCTGGGCGGTGACGCGATGACAGCTGCGGAGATCGCCGAGGCGCTGGGGCTTCACAAGCGGGCGGTTCCCGACTTCCCCGACGCGCTCGTCGCCCTCCAGCTCCTCGATCGCGAGGGTGATGGGAGCGCTGCCGTCTACCGCAACACGGACGCAGGCGCGGCCTTTCTCGACAAGGCCAGTCCGGCCTACATCGGCGGGATCCTCGAGATGTCCAACGCACGGCTGTATCGATTCTGGGGCGATCTCACCGTGGCTCTGCGGACCGGAGAGCCACAGAACGAGATCAAGCACACCGGCGAGCCGATGTTCGAGGAGCTCTATCGCGACGAGGGCAGGCTCGAACAGTTCATGAACGCGATGGCCGGGATCTCCGCGGGGCCGTTCCACGCGCTGGCGGAGAAGTTCGATCTCTCCAAGTACGAGACCCTCTGCGACGTGGGCGGCGCCACCGGTCAGCTCTCGATCATCCTCGCCAACGGGCACCCCCACATGAAATGCACCACCTTTGACCTGCCGGTTGTCGAGCCGATCGCCAAGCGCACGATCGAAGCGGCTGGATTGAGCGATCGGGTGGAGGCGGTTGGCGGTGACTTCTTCGGCGAACCGCTACCCGAGGCCGACGTCATAACGATGGGAATGATCCTCCACGACTGGAACCTCGAGCGGAAGAAGCAGCTGGTCAAGGCGGCCTACGACGCGCTGCCGGAGGGCGGGACCTACATCGTCATCGAGAACTTCATCGACGACGCCCGCCGCGAAAACGCGTTCGGCCTCCTCATGTCGCTCAACATGCTGATCGAGTTCGGCGACGCGTTTGACTTCACGGGCGCCGACTTTGCCGCATGGTGCAAGGAGGCAGGCTTCAGGGAGGTGGACGTCCTTCCGCTCGCCGGTCCAACGAGCGCCGGCATCGCGTACAAGTAGCGAGGCACCTCATGCGGCACCGCAGCACCATCGGCATCCTCGTCCTGGTCGGCTTGGCCTCGGCGCTCGACCCGGGCCGTGCGCTCGCCGCACCACCAGACGACGCGATCAGCTCGCAGTCCTACGGGCGCAGTTGGATCTGGCTCGAGCGCGATCCGGCCGATCGCGCGAAGCGGCGCCTCGTCTTCGAAGACGCGGGCGCGCCGCCGCAGGTGCTCGACGTCAAGTTGCCCGAGCGCAACCGGCGCATGCGCTCACCGTGGGGGGAAAACGTCGCCCTCGGGCTCGACGCGAACGGGCGACTCACCGTCGTGCTGCAAAGCCGGCGCGGCCTGTACTGGTCGTCAGTCGCCCGTCCGCGGCTGCGGCGCGTGCCGGGGACCAGCGGTGAGGACGTGTTCCCGAGCCTGTTTCGCGGCCGGCTCGCGTTCACCCACGCGGCCGGCGAGCGCACGATCCTGCGCAGCGGCACCCTGACGGCAGGGGCTCGGCGGACCCTCGCGACGGCCGACGAGGACGACAACGCATTCATCATGGACACCCGCATCGGGTCCGGCGGCGCGGTGGCATACGTGATCGGCGGGGACGGTGCCGAGGCCGCCTTCTACCACGCCCGCCTGGCGCGCCCCGGCCGGACCACGCTCAACGTGTGGCCCGGCGACAGTCACAACGACGGGATAACGCTCGAAACCGACCGCAGCGGCCGCAAGCTGACCGTGGCGGCGATGGGCCGCGTGCTGCACTACGCGCTGCCGAGCGGACGCCGGCTCAGATGAGCCGGGGCAGAGGCGGACGGGCGCGAGCCCGTCCGCCGCTTCTCCTTCATTGCGCGAAGGCGCCCGGAGATTCCGTCGTCAGGCCGTGGCGGCTTGGGCCTTGCTGCACTTGAAGACGACGCCGTTATCGACGTAGCAGAGCTTCAGGTGCACCTTCGTGCCCTCGCCAATCCGAAGGTTCTTGCTGTTCGGGGTGTTGCCGGGGCCGTTGCCGTCTCGCACTGTCGTCGAGCGGCCCTTGCCCGTCTTCGGGTCCGTCCAGGTCAGGGACGCCATGACGCTGAAGCGGTCCTTGAGCTTGTCGTTGGCGATCAGGGTCTCACCCCTGTCGATGAACGCGGCGCTTCCGTGCTTGGTCGTGATGCTCTCGTCTGAGCCTGCGGACGCTGCGGACGCGCCGGGCCCGAGCGCGGTCACGGCGAGCGCGCTGGCGACGGCGAGACGTCGGATGATGGCCGCTTTGGGGATCCGGACGCGGCCGGGGTTGCCCGGTGTGGTGGCGGGGATGGACATCCCTGCACCTCCTTGGGTTGGGGAGCATGGCGGAGCGGCAGTACCGTCCGCCCGTTCACCCGTTAACGACAACGTCACGCGCGGGACATTCCATCGGCGGCCACGCGCTTGTCAGCCTGCAAACGGACGAAGCCGGTCGCCACACCGGGATCAGCTCAGCGGTTGTGGTTGACGACTTCGACGTTGTGTCCGTCGGGGTCCAGGACGAACGCGCCGTAGTAGCCCGGGTGGTAGACGACGCGCTCGCCGGGTCCGCCGTTGTCCTCGTAGCCCGCGGCGAGCGCGGCGGCGTGGAACGCCTGGACGGTCGCGTCGTCGTGCGCCGTGAACGCGACGTGGACGTGCTCCGTGAGCGGCCGATCGTCGTCGATCAGCGAGAAGCTGAAGTTCTCGCCGACCATCTGGACGTGGTCCGGCTCGTCCACGCCGATCCGCAGCCCGGCGTGCGGGGCGATCGTCGTGTAGAAGCGCTTGGACGCGGCGAGATCGCGGACGCGGATCCAGAGGTGGTCGACGTGCTCGACGGGCATGGGGTCCTCGCGTTCCGTGTGCACCGCCTCCGCGCTGTTGCCGTCTGGGTCGAGCAGGAAGCCGCCGTAGTAGTCCGGGCCGTAGATCGTGCGCGGGCCGGGCGCGCCGTCGTCGCGGTAGCCCGCGTCGATCCCCGCCTGCCAGAAGGCGTCCACGGCCTCTCGGGACGGCGCTCGGAAGCCGACGTGCAGGCCGCGGGTCACGGGGCGCTCGCCATCCGCGAGATCGATCGCCCAGTCGTACCACTCGACCAGTACGGCGTCCGCATGAGTCGGCTCGGCGCCCAGCACGGAGAGGACGGTGCGGTAGAAGCGCTCGGACGCGGCGAGGTCCGCGACGGCGATTCCGACGTGATCGAACATCTCCGCCGAGGCTACCGGTGCAGCCCGGCGCTACACCGCCCGATCGCTCGATGCCGGCTGATCCTTCGCGATCAGTCGGCGTTCTTGCAGCCGCCGCAGGGACTCCGTCAAGACCTTGTCGCTGATGCCCGCGATGCCTTCGAGGCGCAGTGCGGAGAGCACGACCGGATCCCAGGTGTGGCTGACGAGATCGGTTGCGGCCCGGACGTGGCAGTCAGAGACAAACGTCTGGCAGGTCGCGTCGATCACAGCGTCGAGCCTCGCATCACCGGTCCTACCGGATGGTAGGAGATGCGTTCTTAGCGTTCACGGGGACCTTGGCCTCGGCTGGAAGGAAAGCGCTGTGAACGTTGGCATCGTGGGCACCGGGAACCTGGCCGTGACGCTCGGCCGAGCGTGGGCGTTGGCCGGGCACCGGCTCCTGGTTGCGGGCCGAGATCGGTCGCGCACCACCGCCGCTGTCGGGCAGATCGGGGATGCGGCGGACGCCGTGAACCCGACCACCCTCGCGGCCCGTTCTGACGCGGTCGTGATCGCGGTCGCCTGGCAGGGAGTCGAGAACGCCCTGACCCTCGCCGGCGGACCCACCGGCGACCTGGTCGGCAAGACCGTGATCGACTGCACCAACCCGCTCGACTACGTGACCGGCCGGCTGAAGCCGCCGTCCGGCTCGGCCGCCGAGCTCGTGGCACGACTGGCGGAGGGCGCGCACGTGGTCAAGGCGTTGCACCTGTTCGCAGGCAGCTCGTGGCCTTATGCCGGGCCGCAGGAGCAACGGCCGGTTGTGGCGATTGCCGGCGACGACACGCGCGCGCTGAAGGTCGCGAGCACGCTCGTGGCCGATCTCGGCGCCAGGGCCGCCGTCGTCGGTGGCCTTGACAGCGCCGGTCAGCTGGAAGAAGCCGCCGGATTCGTGACGCGCGTCGTCGCGGCCGGCTACAACCCTAGGCTCGCCGTCCCGGACGTCGAACCGAGCAAGGTCGCGCCGCCGGTCAGCGGCCGAGCGTGAGATGGACGGGAACCATCGGTGCTCGCCGCGCGTGCACGGCTTCGATGATCTCGGCATTGTCGATGCCCTGCAGGCCGCGATTCGCCAGGATGCCGGGACTTCGCGCGGTGTAGCCCATGCAGAGGTGCTCTACGCAAGAGAGATCTGCCCGGTCACGACCACGTCGCCCGACAGCCCGGCCACCGTGATCGTCGCCGTCGCGTCGAGTGTCTCGTCGCCCTGCAGCTCACCGCCGTCCAGGCGCTCGCGGACCGCAAGTTCGATTTCCCGCTGCGCGGTCACGCCCAGAGTCTTCAGGAACCGCCGCACTGACATGTTGAAGACCTCTTCGTCCACCGTGTCCCCCTTCGAAGCGTCGACGCGCGACGCGCGTGCTTCGATCCTCGCCGAAGTTGATCTGACGGTCTAGCCCATCCGAGCCTACGTCACCGCATCGCCGACTGACGAGGATCGCTTTCGCGAGCGCTGGCGCGTCACGCCCGGAGGTTCATTGCAAGCTGATTGCAACCACCTGACTCACGACAACCGAGGCCGATCGCTAGACGGCTCCCGCCTGGATCAGCCGCCCGCGGCGGCCCAGCCGGTCAGACCGACGATGCGCAGCAGCAGCACCCGGTCGAAGGGCTGGTCGCGGTACTGCGGGTAGCGCTCGGCGAGATGGGCGGCGAGCGCCGCCGCGCGGTTGGCGGAGTCGCCCTGCCAGCGCAGTTCGGCCCGCACCCACCACAGCTGTGACCAGTCATGGCGGTCCCAGTGTTCGACCAGCAGCGTGCCCCGCGGATCGGTTTCGAGGTTGCGCTCTCGTTGCAGGCGCGTCGACGCCTTCGGCTTCACGCGGTCGACGGGCACGCCCACGTAGCCGTCGTCGTCCACCGCGTAGACGACGGGCACGGCGTCGACGCCCCGCTCGGGGTGCACCGTGCACAGGATCCCGTGGTCGTGCGCCGCCAGCCGGGCCCGCGCCTCGTCCTCGGGCAGCTTCATCGCATGAAGGGTCGCGCGGTCGTCAAGCGCGTAACCCGAGACGGAAACTCATCGCCGCGCTGTCACGTTTGCTGCTCGCCGTGCGTCATGCGTCTAGTGACCACGACCACCGGAGGAACACGATGCTGGAGAAGGTCTTCTACACGAGCGTGCTCGTCAGCGACCAGGACAAGGCGCTCGACTTCTACACGAACGTCCTCGGGATGGAGAAGCGGGTCGAGAACCCGACTCCCGACGGACCGCGGTTTGTGACCGTCGGCGTCAAGGGCGATGACTTCATGCTCGTTCTCTGGCCCGGGACTCCGGGGCAGGCCGAGCCGGCGATGGGACGCCCCCCGGCGTCGATCACGATCGAGACCGACGATATTCACAAGACCGCCGAGGAGCTGAAGTCGCGCGGCGTCGAGTTCGCCTCGGACGTCCTCGAATTCCCCTGGGGCTCCGTCGCGCAGTTCCAGGACCCCGACGGCAACCGGCTCCAGATCCGAGAAGGCCGCTAGGCCGCGCCGACGCCGGCCGCCGCGCGAGGCGGCGGCCGGCATCGAGACGCTCACGGATTCGTTGTCGAGAGCGTGAACGTCAGCGTCTTGCTGTAGCTACCGGTGCGCAACGGCTCCGACGCGCCGATGCGCTGGCTGAACGCGATCGTCACCGGGTCGTTGGATACCGGCCCCGTCCACGCCGCCTTCGAGAGCGTCACCCCCAACGGCTCCGAGAGCGTGAACGCCCCGTTGGCCAGATACGCCGGCTGCGGCGACACGCTCAACGCCGCGTCACCCGCCGTGCTGATCACGTTGGCCGTCGTGGCGGCGTTGTAGGTCCCGGGGACGCCGGGCGTGAACGTCCCGAACGACGCCGGCGCGCCGAGCGTCAGCGACAGTGTCGCCGGCACCGTGCCACTGACCGGGGCTTCGACTTGAACGCTGTCCTCGAGGTCGCGGACGCGGATGTTCCGGAAGTAGACGTCGTCGCCCGCCCCGTGCGTCTGCAGACCGATGTGCCCCGTGGCGAGGTCGACGTTCGGGTCGTCGTCGAGCCACTCGTTGATCTTGATGCCGTTCAGGAAGACGATGATGCGGTCGTTCCGAACGACGATCTCGTACTCGTTCCACTGACCCGGTGGCTTCAACGCCGCGTCACGGGCGGCCGCGTCCGCCGCCTGCTCGAGGTAGATCGCGCCCGTGGTCTGGGCCGGGTTGTCCGTCGGGTCGATCTGAATCTCCTCGCCCTGATTGATCGAGGTGTCGACCGTGTTCGCCCCGGTGTCGGGGAAGCCGACGAAGACGCCGGAGTTGTCGTCCCCGGGCATCATCCATTCGAGCTTGAGTGAGTACGGCGCCTCGTAGTCCTGCTTCGTGTACAGCAGGCCGAACGCGCCGACGGACTTGATGGTGCAGCCGTCGCGCACGAAGCGCCCGCCGCCGGAGTACGTCCAGTTCGCCAGCGACTCGTCGGTGCCGTTGAACAGCATCGTGTAGCCCGCCTCGGGCGTGGACGGCTGCTCACAGGGCGGCGTCGGCGGCAGGTCCGGCGGCTCGCCGACCGTGAACGCCTCGAACGTGCCGACCTCGGTGCCGGCGCCGTTGTACGCGGCGAGGCCGATGCCCGCGTTCGCAAGGCCGTCGAGTGGGAACCCATCTCCGATCTCGGTCCAGGTCTGCCCGTCGTCGAGCGAGTAGCGCCCGCGGAGCTGGCCGTCCCGCGCATACATCTGCAGCGTGATCGCCTTCTGCGCGTTGGCGGGCAGCGCAGGCCCGTTCTGGTAGCCGTTCTGGCGGCCGAGCTCGGTCGTCCACTCCCCGTTCGGCCGGCGCATGACGACGACCTTGGCCCACGCGGAGGCGCTCACGTGCGCGACGAGCCCGGCCTGGATGTAGTCGTCCGTGCCATCGATCGACACCTTCGTCGTCGCCGCCCAGCTGCCGTCGGTGGGCGCCTGCTGGAGCACGACGTTCCGTGCGCTGACCGTGCCGCCGGTGATGTCGCCGCCCTGGGCCTTGATCTGCAGCTTGCCGTCGGCGACGGAGTAGCCGGACGGGTCCTCATTGAGGATCGTCGTCCAGCGGCAGCGGTTCAGCGACGTGCCGTCGAACGGGTCGTTCGCCTCGACTGGCTCGCACTGGATCGGCTCGTTCTGCTTGACGTCGAGGTAGTCGAGGTTGACGTTGCCGTCGTCGCCCATGTCGTAGCGGATCGAGATGTCGTTGCTCCCGGCGCGCAGCACGAGCTTGTCGCTGAACGTCCGGTAGTTGGTCCACGCGCCCGTGTCCGGCAGCGGCAGCTTCTTCACGAAGTTGCCGTTGACGTACAGGCTCACCCGCTTGATGCCCGAGAACGGGTTCGGGCCGTTCACGTAGCCGAGCGTGACGTCCGTCTCGCCGTCAGCGAACGCGATCACCTTGAACGTCGTGCTCGCGCCCACGTTCTGGTAGCCGCCGACGTAGCCGGTGCCGCTGTAGCCGGCGTGCTCGGTCTGCGCGTTCGCGCCGCCGGCCAGCGTGGCCGCCTCGGCCTCGTAGCGCTGCGTGCCCGCCGGCGCGAGCCGCAGCGAGTCGAGGTTGACGTGGCCGTCGTCGCCCGTCGCGTGCTTGAGCTCGATCGTGTTCTCGCCGCCGTTGAGCGCGACGGTGTCGAGATACAGCCGGTAGCTCGGCCACGAACCGGTGGCGGGCAGCGTGATCTGCCGGCTCGCGCCGTTGACGATCAAGGTGATCTTCTTCGGGCCGTTGAACGGGTTCGGGCCGTTGGCGTAGCGCAGCGCCACCCGGTAGTCGCCGGCCTTGGGCGCGTTGACCGCGATCTTCGTCGACGCCCCGACCGTGCCGTACCCGGACACGAACCCGGTGCCGCTGTAGCCGGCGTGCTCGGTGTCGAACTGCGCGCCGCCGGTGAGGATGCCGTCCTCGAGCTCGTAGAGGCCGTCGCCCACAGGCGCGACGTAGCCGGGCAGCTTGTTGAGCGTGTACCACGCCTCGGTGCTCAGCAGGTTCGTGCCGTCCTGGGCGGCGAACGGCCGCGGTGAGCGCACGTAGACGACGCGGTTGGGCTTGAGGCCGTCGAGCTTGAGCGTGACGACCTTACGGTCGGCCGAGACCGTCGCGCTCGTGACGTCAAGCGCCTCGTCGGCGATCTTCGGGCCGCCGTAGCTCGACGTCGGCGCGTACGTCCACTGGCGCGCCTGGTACTTCTCGGCCAAGTCAGTCAGCGTCGCGTCCGACAGCGGCTTGGTGTAGGTCAGCTTGAAGCCGCCGTCCGCCAGCTCCATCTTCTGGATGTCGAACGTCTCGGTGCCGTTCGGGACGAGCTTCTGAAGCCCGAACTGGAGCTTGCCTTCCTGACCCCAGTTGCCGCCGGCGCCGAGGCCGCCGACGATGATCGAGCCGTCGTCCTCGAGCAGCATGTGCGTGAGGCCGGACTCCAGCCCCTGGGTCATGCGGAAGTACGCGCCCTGATACTCGCCCTCGACCTTCTCCAGGAACGCCCGCTGGATCCCGCCGTACGTCACGTCGGCGACCCACATCTGGCCGGCGAACGGGCCGCTCGGGATCAGCACCGGCTGACTCGGCGAGTTGGCGATCTCGTTGTGCGGCATCCACAGCGCGGGCGGCGTCGGCCGCTGGTCGTCCCAGCGGCCGGGCTGACCGGTCGGGCCGGTCGTGTAGTGGTTGTAGAACTTGCCCGGCTGGATGTGGATCAGCTTGTTGGCGGGCAGCCAGCCGCCCTGGTTGTCGGTGACGAAGATCTCGTTCTCGGGACCCCAGCCGATGCCGTGCGGCGTGCGCAGGCCTCCGGCGACGTACTCGACCGCTCCCGTGTCCTTATTGATCTTCAGGTGGGTGCCGCGGTCGTTGGAGCCCTGGGGCACGGTCGTGGCGCCGCCCAGGTCGATCGAGACGGACAGGTTCATGTAGAAGAACCCGTCCTTGTAGAGCAGGCCGAACGCGAACTCGTGGAAGTTCCCGTCGAACGGCCACTCCGCGATCTTGGTCTTGCCCTCGTAGACGCCGTTCGCGTCGGCGTCGACCAGCTTGGTGAGCTGGTGCTTCTCGGGGATGTAGATAGCGCCGTCGACGACCTTGATGCCGTGTGGCTCACGAAGGCCCTCGGCGATCCTGGTGGGCGTCACGGCGGCGGGGCTGGTGGCGTCCTTGACGCCGGTGAGCTTCCACACCTCGCCGGCGGCCGTCACGCTGCTCGGGTCGCCGTCGTCGTCGCCCCAGGTGAGCACGAGCAGGTCGTCGCCCATCCACTCCAGGCCGGTCACCTTCGGCTCGAAGCCGGTCGGCCGCAGGTTGACGAGGTTGTACGCGGGGTTGACACCGTCGAGCGGGAGTCCGTCGCCGGGCGTGTCGATCTCGCCCTCGCACTGCTTCGTGCCCGGAGCGGTCACGCGCACCGCGCGGTCGGTGCTCAGGGCCGAGGTCGGGACGATCGTGAAGCCGCTGTCGCCGGGCTTGCGCCAACTCAGCCGCAGCTCCTGGCCGCCGCCCGCCTCGAAGAAGTTGACCCGCAGGTCGTGCCGGCCGGCGGTCAGCTGGATCGTGCCGTCCTTGTCGGACGCGCCGTGGAGCCCGTCGTGGTCGATCACCAGCGTGTTGCCGATGAACAGCTCGGAGCCGTCATCGCTGCGAAGCCGGAACGTGTACTCGCCGGCGGTCGGCACGGTCAGGGTCGCGATCGCGTGCACGATGAAGTTCTGCGTCAGGCCCCCGAAGGCACCGTCGCCCTCCCAGTCGATCGTCGGCTTGAGCTCGTCGACGTTCGGCGTCTGGCCCGGCTTGATCGGGCAGATCTCGCTCGGTGCGCCGCCCAGCTGGAACACGCGCTGGGTCACGCCCGGATCCTGCGGCGGCGGGTCCTGGGCGTTGGCAAGCGGCGCCGCGGCACCAAGCACGAGCAGGCCGCACAGCAGCGCCAGTACGCGTGAAAGCATCGAGA
This sequence comes from uncultured Solirubrobacteraceae bacterium, assembly GCA_963768375.1. Lineage (GTDB taxonomy): Bacteria > Actinomycetota > Thermoleophilia > Solirubrobacterales > Solirubrobacteraceae > Solirubrobacter. Next base: position 231,188 of record CAVYHO010000008.1, on the reverse strand, counting down.
TCTCCCTCCCGAAGATTCGACGGCGCAAGTCCGTATCGTTGCGCCCTCCCATCGCGATAGTACAAGAACTTTTCGCGACGCACGCCATGCTTTTGTCGGTTCGGAGACGTATGACCAGCGAGGGTCCGAGGTGAGAGCGGCGGTCTACGACCGCTACGGGTCGCCCGATGTGGTGCGGATCGAGGAGGTCCCGATGCCGTCGCCTCGCGCCGGGCAGGTGCTGGTCAAGGTGGAGGCGACCTCGATCAACCTCAGCGACTGGGAGACCCTGCGCGGCTCGCCGGCGTATTCGCGCATCGGCGGGCTGCGCGCTCCGGCGCGCCCCACGCTCGGCTCAGACATCGCGGGCTGGGTCGAGGGCGTCGGCGAGGGCGTCACGCGCTTCCGGCACGGTGAGGCGGTGTACGGCGACAACCTCGCGCTCAAGGGCGGCTTCGCCGAGTTCACGGTCGCGCCCGAGGCCGCGCTCGCGCACAAGCCGCAGGAGCTGACGTTCGCGCAGGCGTCGACGATCCCGCAAGCGGGAGCGATCGCGCTGCAGGGGACCGCGGGTGCGGCAACCGGCGTCCGAGTGCTGATCAACGGGGCCGGCGGCGGCACGGGGACCTTCGCGATCCAGCTCGCCAAGCGGTTGGGTGCGCACGTGACGGGCGTCGACAATGCCGGCAAGCTCGACTTCATGCGCTCGCTCGGCGCCGACGAGGTGATCGACTATCGCAGCGACGACTTCACGCGCTCCGACGAGCCGTACGACCTGATCCTCGACCTCGTCGCCCACCGATCGGTGTTCGCCTACCGGAGAGCGCTCGCCCGCGGCGGCCGCTATCGCTGCGTCGGCGGCCCGGTCAGAACGCTGCTGCGCGTCCTGACGATCGGCTGGGTCGTCGGCCGGGTCACGCGACGCCGGATCGGCGTCCTCGCCGTGCGCGAGGGACCGGCCCGGTTCGAGCCGCTCGCCGTCCTAATCGTCGCCGGCGACGTCGGCATCCACATCGATCGCACGTTCGCGCTCGACGAGGTACCTGCGGCGCTGGCCCACGTCGGCGAGGGCCGCGCCCTCGGCAAGGTCGTGGTGACCCCGGCGGCGGATTTCTAGGGCGCGCCAGCCGCTGACAATCGGGTGTTCGCCCGATGCGCGACGGTGCCCCGAGCCTGATCCTGCTCGTCATGCAGGCGAGAGGATCGGCGATAACACTGGCCCTGACGGCCTCCGCGCTCGCCTTTGGCGCGGACAGGAGTGCGGCATCCAGCGGACCTGAGATCGGCGAGCACTTCGTCGGCGTCAGCATCGAATGGACGCTGACCGATCGCTACATGGGCCCGAACTCGCGGCCGGCCTTCGCGAACCTGCTGCGGAACCTCGGCTCCGGCGTGCTGCGGATCGGTGGCAGCTCGCAGGACCAGGTGCGGTTCGACGCGGCGGCGGCCGACACCGACGACCGCGTCACGCCACACGACCTGGCGCGGGTTCGCGAAACATTGAACCTGGTGCCGGAGTGGGTGACGGTGCTCGGCACCGCGATGGCGCCGTCCACCACGTCGGGCTTCGCGTGGCGCACCGCGGATCATGCCGTCGCGTTCGTCCGGGACGGGGTCGAGCCGGCGTTCGGAGACGAAGCCGGTCGGCGGTTCGTGGCCGGCATCGCGCTCGGAAACGAGCCGGATCTGACCTACTCGGCTGACCTGGCGCGCTATCTCAGCGAGTTTCCGGCCTACGCCGGTGCCGCGCACGTCAACCAGTGGCCGCGGGTCGTCCCCGCGAGCAGCGAGAACATCGGGACCTGGCAGAGCTTCAGGGACCGCACGATCAACACCCGGTGGTTCTGGGACTGGCCCGTGATTCTCGACACCGTCGCCTCGACGGTCAAGGACAAGCAGGGGGCGCTCGGGCCCTTCGCGACCGACCACTACTACCCGATGGCGCGCACCTGCACGACCGACCCGTACCGATGCCCGACGATCGAGCGCCTGCTGTCACAGGAACGCATGGACAACTTCGACTACCAGGTCTACCTGCACGCGACCGAGGCGGCGCGCCGGGGCCTGCGGTACCGGATGGACGAGACGAACACCGCCGCCGGTCGCGGGGCACCGGGCGTCAGCGACGTCGCGGCGAGTGCCGCCTGGACGCTCGACACGATGTTTCACGCGGCGTGCCCGCAGCCCCCCGATCAGCCTGGCGCGAACGCCGACTGCCACGTGGGCGCCACCGGCGTGAACGTGCACAACTCAGAAGTGCGGGCGTACTTCTTCCCGCACGAAGGCAACGCCTATTACAACGCGATCCGGTACGACCCGACTCCCGCAGTCGGTGCGCCGACCCCCGGGCCGTCGTATTACGCACTGTTGCTGTTCGCGCGGCTCGCCCAGGGAACGACCGACCTGCGTCCAGTCACGCTGGACGCCACCGTGCCCGTTTCGGCGTGGGAAGTGCGCACGACCCGCTCGGACCGACGCCTGTTTCTCGTCAACAAGGGGTCGACGCCCGTCACGGTCAACGTGCCGGCGCCCCCGTCCCTCATTGAGATGAACCGGATGACGCCCTACGACCCCACCGGCGCGGGCCGGACTCTCGACGCTCGCGACATGCGCATCGACGGTCACGCGGTCGCCCCGGACGGGACGTTCCCCGGGCTCGAGCCGACCGTGACCAAGACCGAAGGCGGACCGCTGCCGGTCACGATGGGCCCCGGAGAAGCGGTCGTCCTCACACTGCGCGACTACGCCGAGACCGTGCGTGAGGGCGGTGTGGGTGGCTCGGTGCCGGCGACCTTGTCACTGTCGCTCGGAGCCTCGGCCTCGTTCGGCACGTTCACGCCGGGAACGGGGCGCAGCTATCAGACGAGCACGACCGCGACGGTCACGTCGACCGCGGGCGATGCGACGCTATCCGTGGCGGATCCGAGCGCAACGGCGCCCGGCCGGCTTGTGAACGGCTCGTTCGCGCTCGGTGAGCCGCTGCAGCTCCGAGCCGACGCCGGTCCGTTCGTGCCGTTGAGCACGGCGGCCTCCTCGCCGCTCGCGCTTCTGGCGTACACCGCGCCGGCCAGCAACGACGCCGTCGCGATCGGGTTCCGTCAGGACATCCGGTCCAGCGAAGCCTTGCGGACGGGCGCCTACGGCAAGACGCTGACGTTCACGCTGTCGACCACCACACCTTGACGACTGAGCTTCATGCTCTAGGCGGCGAGGTCGAGCGTCAGCGGGTCGGCGAGCAGGCGGCCTCGGAGCGTCAGCACGGCGCGGCCGGCCGCGTGGTCTGTCGGTTCCAGGAGCCCGTCGGCGACCTGGCGCGTGGCGGCCGATCGTCCCCGGTGCGTGAGCTCGCCGAGCGCGACGCCCGCGCGGAGCCGCAGGCCGAGCATCACGCGCTCGAGGCGAAGCTCGTCCTCGCCGGGCGTCTCGCGCGCCGCCGCCGGCGACGCTCCGTTCGCGAGCCGCTCGCTCCAGGCCCGCGGGTGCAGCACGTTCCACCACCGGACCCCGCCGATGTGGCTGTGCGCGCCTGGCCCGGCGCCCCACCAGTCGCCGCCGCCCCAATACCCGAGGTTGTGCCGGCACCAGGCGGCCTCACCCGTCGCCCACGAGCAGGTCTCGTACCACTGCATCCCGGCCTCGGCGAGCACGCGCTCGGTGGTCTCGAAGCGGTCGACGATCACGTCCTCACCCGGCACCTGAAACTCGCCGCGGCGCACCTGCGCGGCGAGCCGCGTGCCCGGCTCGACGATCAGCGAATACGTCGAGAGGTGATCGGGTTCGGCGCTCAGCGCGGCGTCGAGCGAGCGGCGCCAGTCGTCCGCGGTCTCGCCCGGAGTGCCGTAGATCAGATCGAGGCTGACCTGATCGAAGCCGGCCGCCCGCGCCTCGGCGACGACCTGCTGGGGGCGGCCGGGCGAGTGCGCGCGGTCGAGGATCGCCAGCACTCGCCCAACGGCGCTCTGCATCCCCAGCGAGATCCGCGTGAATCCGGCTTCGCGCAGCGCCTCCAACTTGCCGGGATCGACCGATTCGGGGTTGGCCTCGGTGCTGACCTCGGCGCCGGCCTTCAGGCCGAAGCGCTCGTCGATCCGGCGCAGGATCCGGGCCAGGTCTCCGGCCGGCAGCAACGTCGGCGTCCCGCCGCCGAAGAAGACCGTGTCGACGCGCGGCAGGGACGGCAGCACGTGCGCCGCGAGGTCGATCTCACTGAGCAAGGCGCCGACATATCCACCGGCCTGCTCGGCACCGTTCTCGCCGGGCACGTACGTGTTGAAATCGCAGTATCCGCAGCGTGACGCACAGAACGGCACGTGCACGTAGAACGCGAACGGCCGGGTCCCGACACCCGCGAGCGCCTCGGCCGGTAGTGCGCCGTCGGCCGGCGCTGGATCTCCCGCGGGTAGCCGAGCCACTCCCTCAGGCTACGTGGTGGCCTCGCGCGGCACGCGAGCGATCGCGAGGGAGTGGACGAGCGCCGCGATCAAGAACATCGCGGCGAGCGTCAGGCCGAGCAGCGCAAACCCGTCAACGGCCAGCGCGAGACCGCCGGCGGCGGCCCCGAGCAGGTAGCCGAACTGGTTCGCTGCCGCGCGCATGGACATGACCGCGACGCGATCCTCGGGGGCGGTGTCCATGCCGAGCGCACTGGCGATCATCGATCGGACGCCGTTGACGAACGCCATCACCGCGAGCAGCGCGATCGTCACGCCGACGCCGAGACGCAACCCGCCCACCGCCAAGGCCGCCGCGCCCTGAAACGCGGTGAGTCCCGCCAGCAGGTGCGGCGTCGGGTTCGTCACGTGGCGGCGGGCGCTGAAGGTCCCCGGCACCATTGCCGTCGCCATCAGCGCGAGACACAGCGCCGCGACCGTGGGCGTGATCGCGTAGCTCTCGAGCAACAGAGCTCCCGAGTACGTCAATACGCTGGCCCAGGCCGCGTTGGCCAGCAGTTCGCCGCCAGCGAACCGCGCGACGTCGGGACGCCGCCAGGTCGCGATCGCAGCGCCGGTGCGCCGCGACCGGAGATCCGCCGGGCGCATGCGCACCAGCGCGAGCGTGATGACACCCGAGAGTGCGGGGACGGCGAGCCACGCGGCGCGCCATCCGTGTTCGGCGACGGCGCCGACGACCGGCATCCCGGCGATCCAGGCGACCGGCATCCCGGCGATCGTCCAGGCCAGCACGTGCGGCCGCCGATGCGGCGGCGGCCACTCGCCGGCCGCCGCGATGCCGACCGCGACCAGCAGACCGACCCCGGCACCGAGCACGGCCTGGGCGACGGCCAGGACGGCGAACGACGGCGCGGCCGCGCTGATAATCGAGCCGAGCGCGACAAGCGCCGCGCCCGCACTCAAGAGCTCTCGCAGGCCCGGCCTGCGAGCCGCCGTGGCGATGACCAGGGCCGTCACGCCGCCGATGGCGCCCGAGATCGAGCGCAACTGGCCCGCGGCGGCGGTCGAGACGTCGAACTCGCGCGCCACGTCCACGAGGATCGGCGACAGGACGAGCAGTGCCGACTGCGACGTGAACAGGCACGCGAACAGGACGAGGCTGGGATTTCCGAGGCCGTGTCTGAGTCGTCGCATCCCGACATGACAGCGGCGCCACGCGCTGCCGACAATCGGGACGCTGCCCTGAACTTACGCAGGCGGCTCCCCTTGACTTCGCTCAGGCCAAGGCCGGCAGGCGCGCGGCGTCGTGACCGTAGATCCAGGCGACGGCGCTGAACGACCAGTCGGTTGATCCCTCCGCCATCTGCGCATCGCGCGCTTGCTGCTCGGGGCCGTCCGCGAGGTGGAAGCGCGTCTTGTTGCCCGCCGACGCGGCGTGGATGCGGGCGACGCGCGGGGCGCGCACGGTCTCGTAGCGACGCAGCGCGCCAGGCACGTCGGCATCGGTCAGGCAGGCCGCCAGCGTGGCGCCGTCCTCGATCGCCTGGGCGGCTCCTTGGGCCATGAACGGCAGCATCGCGTGGCAGGCGTCGCCCAGCAGTGTCACTCGCCCGGCCGACCAGCGCTCCAGCGGGGCGCGGTCGAACAGCGCCCAGGTGTATATCTCGTCGACCGCGCCGAGGATCGTCCGCACCTGCGGGTGCCAGCCCTCGAAGGCGGCCAGCGCGTCGGCGACCTCGCCACGATGGGTCCAGGACTCGCGCGTCCACGTGTCCTGCTCGACGACGGCGACGAAGTTGACGGAGCGCTCCCCGCTCACGAAGTAGTGCACGAAGTGCCGCCCGGGGCCCATCCAGACCTGCGCGGTGACTTCGAGGCCGAGGTCACGCAACCGCTCGGCGGGTACGAGGCCGCGGTACGCGATGCACCCCGTGAAGCGCGGGCGCTCGGGACCGAACAGGCTGTGGCGGACGACGGAATGAATGCCGTCCGCGCCGACCAGCACGTCGAAGTCGCCACGGACTCCATTCTCGAACGCCACCTCGACGCGATCGCCGTGATCGATCAGTCGCGTCAGGCGATGGCCGACGTGCACGCGCTCGTCCGGGATCGCCGTGGCGAGCGCGTCCAGCAGGTCGGCGCGGTGCATCTGGTAGTGCGGAAAGCCGAACGCGGCTTCGAGCGGCTCGGCCAGTGGCGTGCGCAACAGCGTCCGGCCATCGTCCCAGCGGCGCTGGTGCCAGGCCATCGGTCGCACGCCCGTCAGCGCGAGGTCCTCGGCGAGCCCGAGGCCATGCAGGATGCGGGAGGCGTTCGGACTGATCTGCACGCCGGCCCCGACTTCGCTCAGCGCGGAGGCCTGCTCGAAGACGTGGACGTCGAAGCCGCCGCGAAGGAGCGCCAGCGCCGCGGTGAGCCCGCCGATCCCTCCGCCGACGACGCCCACGGTGGTCACATAGGGAGAGACGACGAGCCGGCGCGACCTATTCCCGTCGCCCCGCGGCGATCAGGGTGAGCCCGGGGAGCTCGAACCCGCTCGCGGTCTGGTACGGGCGGATCGCGTCGCGCACGCGCGCTTGGATCTCTTCGACGGCCGCGGGGGAGAGCGACTGGAGGATCTTGGCCAGCGGCCCGGCGAGCGCGGTGGTCCGGTTCCACCATTCCTCAAACGAGCCGGCGCGCAGAGGCACGGGCAGTTCGCGGACCGACACGTCGGTGAGCCCGGCGCCGGAAAGGATCGCGGCCAGCCGCTCGGGATCGGCGAGCGAGAAGGGACCGGGGACACCGGGTGGTGGCACCGGCGCACCGAGTTGTGCGGACACCGCGTCGAGGATCACCGCCAGCCATGGGTTGCGCTCGCGCGGGCCCCAGACGGCGACCGCGGCGCGCCCGCCCGGTCGCAATACACGCCGTATCTCGCCCGCCGCGCGCGCGGGGTCGACGGCGAACATCAGCCCCTCGCGGCACAGCACGACGTCGTAGGCGCCGTCCGGCTCGTCGATCTGCTCGATGTCGAGCACGTGCGCGCTGACGTTGTCGAGCCCGAGCGCGGCGGCGCGCTGGGCGGCGATTGCGACCATCTCCAAAGCGACGTCGGACAGCACGACTTCGCCGCCCGGCGCGACCCGCGGCGCGGCAGCGAGGCCAAGGCCGCCGGGGCCGCATGCCAGCTCGAGGAGCCGCTCGCCCGGTCGCGGCGCGGCCAGCTCGAGCAACTCGGCAGTGAGCTGCGCCGCACGCTGGTCGATGTAGTCCGCGTGGTCCGCCCACCCGGGGGCGACCGCAGACCACATGCCGTGCAGGCGCTCTCTCAGCTCCATCGTCGCGCTCATGGCCACTTCTCCAGATTGAGAACTCTTCGCATGAATTGAGTACATGCTACGAGTATTGAAGTTTGTGCGAGACTACACGAATGGCTGAGCCTGTCAAGGCCAAGCGCCGGTACGAATCGCCCCGCCGCCGCGAGGCGGCAGCCGCGACGCGGCGCGAGATCCTCGAGGCGGCTGAGCATCTCTTCGAGCGCCGGGGCTACGCCGCCACGACGATGGCCGCGATCGCCACGGAGGCGCGCGTCGCGTTGAAGACCGTCTACGTCGCGTTCGAGACCAAGAGCGGCGTCCTACGCGCGCTCTGGAACCTGCGCCTTCGCGGTGAGAGCGACGAGTTGCCCGTCACGCAGCAGCAGTGGTATCGCGAGCTTCTCGACGAACCCGACCCCGAGCGCCAACTACGCCTCGACGCCCGCAACTCGCGCGTGGTCAAGCTCCGGATCGCACCTGTGCTCGAGATGATCCGCGGCGCCGCGCCGATCGACCCGGACATCGCCGCGCTGTGGAACCGGATCGGGATGGAGTTCCACGCCAATCAGCGCGTGATCGCCCAGAGCCTCGCCGACAAGGGCGCGCTCGCGCCAGGGTTCGATGTCGAACGCGCCGCCGACATCCTCTGGACGATCAACCACCCCAACCTCTGGCAACTGCTCGTCGGTGAGCGCGGCTGGACGCCTGAGCAGTACGAAGCGTGGTGCGCGGACACCCTCTGCGCGCAGCTGCTCGGCTAGGACTCCAGAAGCCGCGTGGTCCAGCGCGAGTGGCGCCGTCGTAGCTCCTCTTGAGTGAGGTCAGCGCGCCCCAGCGGCGCATAGTTCGGGACCCAGCTTTCGACCGTATTGTGCGAGCGCGCGGCGGCCCAGCCGTCCCAGAGCGCGATGTCGCCGATCGGATGCTCGTACGCCGCCAGGAATACGTCGGCGATGCGCTCGTCGAAGAGCAGGACGAGGTCGAGCCGGCACCAGCCCACGTCGTAGCCGCGTGGACCGCGAGCGGCGCCCGACCAGTCGACGATGCCCGTCAGCGCTCCGTCTCGCCACACGACGTTGCCCGACCAGTAGTCGTTGTGGGCGAGCACCTCGGCCGGGCTCGTGATCTCCGTCCAGCGAGACCGGATCGTCGTCGCGAGCGGCCCGGCCAACGCGCGGCTGCGGTCGAACACGCTCGGCAGCGCCGCGAGGCGATCGACGGGAACCGCATGCACGGTGGCGAGTGCGTGACCGAGCTGCTCCGCCCACTGCTCCGGGTCGGCCGGCGTGATGTCGGCGTGGCCGTCGAGCCAGCTGATCAGCGACCACCGGCCGTTGCCCAGGGGTCGCGGGGCCAGTCCGCCAAGCCCGTCGAGCACATGCAGTACCCGCTGCTCGTGCGCGGCCGCTGGATCACCGGCCGGAAACTGCCGGACGACGACGGTGAGCGCAGGGTTCGCGGTGTCGACCTTCCAGGTGTCCGCGTGCTGGCCACCCTCGAGCTTCACCACGGATCGGATTACGGCCGACGCGCCGGCCAGTCGCTGAACTTCCCGGAGTGCCCCCGGCGAAGGCGACAACTCCGAGTGGTCCATCCGATGAACCCTACGAGGGTCAGCCGGTGCTGCCGATCGTCGTGGTGACCGAGACCGACGTGACCGGAGGCGGCGTGTAGCCGGCGGGGGCGGCGGCGACCGCGGCGGCGTAGGCCTCGGCGGCCTCGGCGTAGGTGAGGTTGTAGAAGACGTAGCCGCCGATGCTGATGACCGACGTGAACGTCGGCGCCGCGACGGGAGCGGGGGTGACGGCGGGCGTTGCCGTGGCCGCCGGAGCCGTGCGTTTGGGGGTGGCGCGCTTCGGGGCCACGGTCTTGGTGGTGGTCTGGTTGGCCTTGTGCTTGCGGCGCTTGGAAGCGGCGTCGGCGGGGCCGGCGACGGTCGGGACGAGGGCGATGGCGAGGGTCAGCGCCGCAGGGAGGGCGCGCTTGAAAACGGGCGAGGTCACATCCCCGGTATCGGCAAGTGCGCGTATGTCTGAGACCCCGCGGCGATTCGGGTCAGCCTGGGGACGTCGTCACGATCCGCCGCGCGCGGCTCAGCGCGGTGGCACGCGACCTCGCGATCGCCACCGCCGCCGTGCGCTCGTCGCTCGACATCGTGCGTATGGCGTCGTGCTGTGCGCGTGCGAGCTCCGGGTAGATCTGGGTGCGCTCCGCGCAGTAGCGGTCGGCCGCCGCGATCGCCAGCTCGCGCTGCCGGGCTCGCGCTCGGTCAGAGCCCTTCATGTATGCGTCGTAGACGTCCTGGCGCGCGGCTTCAGGCGACGGGTAGGGGAACCCGCGCATCCGCATGCAGCGCGTCCAGCCGGTCAGCGCTCCGGCGAGCCGCGGATCGCGTGCGAGGCGTTCTCCCGCCGTGTTGCGCACGACGTTGCGCGTGAAAACGAGCCACTGGTAACGGCGGGCGCTGCCGTAGAGCGTCGCCATGGCGTGCGCATAGCAGCCGCTGGTGCGGTACGTCACGATGGCCCCGTCCGGGAGACGCAGCGTGCCGGTCTGACGAGCCGATCCCATGAGCGCGCGACGAAAGCCGGGTTCCGTCGCGTCCGCGCGTGGCCGCTCGGCTTTCGCGAACTGCGCGAACAGGCCGTAGCCGGCGCCGGACGGTGGTGTGTCCGCGGTCGGGACGGACGGTGCCGGCGCCGCCGTCGGAAGGGTGAACCCGCGCTCGGCCATGCAGCGCCGAACGAGCTGCGCACGGGCCGCGGCGAACGTCTGCGCCTGCGGGTCCTCGAAGGCGACGCTCGCGAGTTCGTCGCGGGCGGTGGGAGGCGCGGTGGCCGGCTGCGTAGATCCGCAGCCGACCACCATCGCCGCCAGGCCGATCACCGGCCCGGCAACGCTTGCGCGCACCGTCGTTCTCCTAGCAGTTGGCGACCCAGCGGAACGAGCTGATGTCGTCGTTCCACGTGCGGTCGGGCTCGTCCGAGGCCTTGGAGTCGCCCTTGTCGCGGTCCCCGGGCAGCCCCTTGACCTTCAGGTTCTTGACCGCCGTCCCGACCGGGATACACAGGTTCGGGCCGCCGAAGTTCGTGTGCTGGTAGGCACGGACGTCAATCAGCCCGCTCGGGTCATTCGGATTCCCGGCATTCGCCACGGCCGTTCCGTTGTCCCCGACCTTCGTGCTGTTGTTGAAAAGGTCGTTGTGGAGGTTGGCGTCGTTGCCATGGAAGAAGTAGTCGCCGCCGGTGCCGTTGGCGTGCTCCCAGAGGCAGAAGTTTCCGCCGCGACAGAGGGCCGCGTCGGCGGTGCTCGGCAAGGCCGACCAGGCCACGAGCCCCACGAGGGCCGCGGCCAAGAGCAATGCCGTGCGGTGGGTGAGAGTGATGGTCTTCATGCGGCCGCAGTCTTGGGCGAGGTGGTCCGCATGTGAACCGGAGAGCTCTCAGGGTCCACCGGCGGGAATATTTCGCGCCCAAGTGGGTCAGGCCCATTGATGGAGACCGTTGTCGTTCAAGTCCCCTCACCGGACGGGGGGCTCCCTTCCCAGGTGGTCCACGTGCAGCCCGGCCAGACGCTCAGCTTCGGTCGCGGCGACGTGGACATCAAGCTCGCCGACCCGGGCGTGTCACGGCTCGCCGGGGAGCTCACGGCCGCCGAGGACTACTGGCTGATCACGAACCTCAGCGCGGAGGCGAGCTACGTCGTCGACAATCCCGAGGGCGGCGGTGAGTACATCACGGTCGCTCCGCGGCGGATCGCGGCGCCCGTGCCGTTCGAGTTCGCCCGCGTGTCGCTGCCGACGAACGCGCGCCCCGCCGAGTTCCTGGTGTTCGCGCCGCAGCATGCGTACGCCGAGACCGGGCCATCGCTCGAGGGCGATCGCACCGTGGCGGCGTTCGCGCTCGACGAGACCGCCAAGTACTTCCTGATCCTCGTCGCGCTGTGCGAGCCGCGCCTGCGCGACGGCGCCTCGGTCGCCCTGCCGACGGCCGGCGAGATCATCGAGCGCCTGCGCGGACGTGTCGAGCTGACCCGCCCCGCCGTCAATCACCACATCGACTACCTCGCGATCGAGAAGCTGCGCGTCAAGGCGCCTGAGCCCGGCCGGCTGGACAGCAAGCGCGAGGCGCTCGTCGCGATCGCGCTGCGGTACGGAATCGTCCGCGACGAGCACCGTCGCCTGTTGGGACGGAGGGCAGCATGACCCCGGTCGTCGACGTCCCGCGCGGATTCCAGGCCGGCGCATGGCGGGTCGGTGAGCACATCGCCTCGGGCTCTTGGGGGAGTGTGTACGCCGCGAGTGGCGAGGACGGGACCGAGGCCGCTTTGAAGTTCATCGCCGGCGACCTGCTCTCGCCGTCCCAGTACGCGCAGCTCGATGAGGCGCGCTTCAACGAGCAGGCCGACCATCCGTTCCTCGTGCGCACCTTCGAGACGTTCGTCGAGCCGTCGCTGGCGGCGGTCGTCGTCGCGATGGAGCGCGGCGAGCGGAACCTCCGGGATGCGATCGGCGACGTCGATCCCGTCCCCGTGATCACCGCGATCTGCGAGGCGCTGGTCCACATCCACGCGTCCGGCTGGGTCCACGGCGACCTCAAGCCCAGCAACGTGCTGCTGATGGCCGACGGCTCCGTCCGACTCGCCGACTTCGGCCTCGCACGCGAGCTCGAGGGCACGCACGCCTACGCACCTCGCGTCGGCTCGTCGGACTTCCTGCCGCCGGAATGGTGGAGCGAGCGCATCTCCGAGCGCGGGATCCCGGTGCGGCCGACGATCGACATCTGGGCGCTCGGGGTGACGATGCACCAGCTGCTGACCGCCGGCCTGCACCCGTTCCCCGGGGCCGACTCGCGCGCTCGCGCCGCCGCCGCGCAGGCGTACGCCGACGGGCGCGCACCGCTGCGCCTGGCCGACGAGCTGCCGCCGGAGTGGCGCCCGATCGTCGCCGACTGCCTCGCTCCCGACCACAAGTCGCGGCGGCGGCACACGGCGGCGTCGATCCTGGCGCGCATCCCGGGGCGAGCGCGCACTCGCCGTCGTCCTTGGCCGGCGCTGGCCGCCGCCGGAGCGGCCGCGGTGGCGGTCGTCGGTGTCGCTTTGGCCTTGACCGTGACCGGCCCCGAGGCCGCCAGCGGGGCGCCGTTGACCGTCTTCAACGCCGAGGCGGCCTGTCAGAGCTCACGGAGCGACGACTGCCGCCTCGGACTGGTGGGCGATCCGTACGCGAAGTACGGGCCCGCGAACGTCGTCGGCCGTGTCCGCCACGGCGATCGGCTGGTGGCCGAATGCTCCGTCACCGGAGCGACGACGGTCACGGCCGAGGACGGGCGCAGCAGCGATCGCTGGTACCGCGTGCAGACGCGCGACGGCGAGGCGTGGCTGCCCGCGGTCCGACTGGCGCCGACCGCGCGCCCGGCGGTCGCGCGCTGCAGTTAGGCGGCGCGCTCGTAGATCAGCACGAGGACGCCGCCGCCGACGACCTTCGATTCCTTGAGCCGGAGGTTGCGTCGCTCGGGCGTCTCCTCGAAGGCCTTCTTGCCGGTGCCGAGGATCACGGGGAAGACCATCAGGTTGAACTGGTCGACGAGGTCGTTTTCGATCAGCTCCTGGACGAGCCGGTGGCTGCCCGCCACCTGCATCTCGCCGTCGAAGTCCTCCTTGAGCCGGCGCACCTGGGCCGCCGCGTCGCCGCTGTCGAGGACCGTCGTGTTGTTCCACTCGGGGTCCTTGAGGGTCGTCGAGACGACGAACTTCGGCATCGTGTTGAACTTCTCGGCGAACTCGCCTTCGCGGTGCGGCCAGGCGCCGGCGAAGCTCTCGTAGGTGCGGCGGCCGATCAGCAGCGCGTCTGAGCTTCGGGTCTCGTCGAGCTTGAACTCGTTGCCGTCGTCGCCGCGGTCGAACTCGAAGGTCCAGCCGGGGTACTTGAAGTCCGGCTCGCCTCCCGGCGCCTCCATTACGCCGTCGAGCGAGACGAACTCCGTCACAACGATTCGTGCGGGCATCTTTGTGTCTCCTTTGCGTGTTGCGTGTCCCGAGTGAGACCGGGAACGACTCGCAAACTCATCGCAACTCGGGCGGCTACACGCCCTCCACCGCGACGACGCGCAGGTCGGCGGCGCCGTCGCGCAACCGCTTGACCTCCTGATACTCAGCGGACTCGTACCAGCGCTTCGCCGTCTCGAGGTTCTCGAACTCCAGCACCACCAGGCGCTTCGGCTGCCAGTCGCCTTCGAGCACGGCCAGGTCGCCGCCGCGTGCGACGAACCGGCCACCGTGCTGAGCGATCACGTCTCCAACCGCGTCCGTGTAGCGCTTGTACTGCTCCGGGTCGTGGATCTCCATCTCGGCAATCACGTAGGCAGGCATGCTCTGAGCTTAGGCCCGGCGCTCCAAGCTCAGGATCGTCGCGGCGAGCGCTACTCGATGGTCCTTCGCCCACGGTGGGCCGAGCGTCTCCCGCGGACCGTAGAGCACTTCGTCGGCTCGCTCGGCCAGGATGCCGGCCGCTTGGCTTTCAACCGCCTTCGCGTCGTAGAGGTGCACTTCCCAACCGCGAGCATGCGCGAGTTCGGAGAGCACGTCGCGATACATGATCGCGTCGGCGCGCGCCTCATACGGGGCGCGACGTTGGACGGCGATCTCGGTGGGGAAGTCGGGGGGCCAGACGCGCAGCGACATCGCGACGATCGGCTCGGGCACCGCGCTCGCGATCTCGTCGAGCGCGGCAGACGATGCTCGAGCGACGGACGCTCGCACCTTCTCGACCAGCGCAGCGGTGGGGTGGCTCTCGTAGTGGATCGGGGCCGGCGTGATGCCGGGTTCGACCAGCTCGATTCTGCGACGGTCCACCACGATGTGGTCGATTGACGCGGTGACAGCGATCGCCCAGCCGAGATGATCGGCGATGCCGAGGCGCATCCGGCGATCATCGCGGGTAACAGGGGCCTATGGGCCACACCGTCAGCATCGACCGCGACCGGCTGCACGATGCCGCGGCAAGCGCGGGGATCGACCACGAACGCGCGGACGCGGTGTGGGCGGCACTCACCGCGCCTCGCGAGGGAGAGGAGCGGTTCGACGCGCCGCACGTCGCGTTCTACGTCGGCGGCCTCCTGGTCCTGTCCGCCTTCACGTGGCTCATGGGCGAGGCGTGGAACGCGGCCGGGGTCGGCGCCGCGTTGGCGATGTCGCTCGGCGCGGCGGCCGCGTTGTCGGTGCTGTCGGCCGTGCTGCTGCGCCGCGGGTGGCGCGTCCCCGGCGGCCTGGTGGCCACGGTCGTGGTCGCGCTCGTGCCACTGATCGTCTACTCGTTCGAGCGGGTCGTGGGCCTCTGGCCCGATCGGGACCTGGGCGAGTACGGAGACTTCTACGACTGGATCTCGGGCGGATGGTTCGCGATGGAGGTCGCGACCGTCCTCGCGGCCCTACTGGCCTTGCGGCTCGTCGGATTCCCGTTCCTCGTCATGCCGCTGGCGTTCGTCGCCTGGTTCGCGTCCATGGACTTCACCGAGGTCGTGTTCGGCGAGGACGCGTCGGACAACGCACGCGCCGGGGTGTCGGCGGGCGTCGGCCTGATCATGCTGGCCGCCGCCTGGCAGTTGGATCTGCGGCGCCGCCGGGCGCACGCCTTCTGGCTCCATCTGTTCGGGCTCATGTGCATCGCCGGGTCGTTCTGTTACCTCGGCACCGACCTCGAATCGAACTGGCCGTGGCACGTGCAGGCGGCACTCGGCGTGGTCGGCCTCGTCGTCGCCGTCCTGTTGCGGCGTCGCGTGTATGCGGTCTTCGGCGCGTTCGGGATCGTTGCGTGGCTCGGGTGGCTCTCCGCCGAGGTCTTCGCCGACACGCTCCTCTTCCCGCTGGCGGTCGCAGTGCTCGGGCTGGCCGTCATGGGCTTCGGGATCGCGCTGGCCCGCTACGGGAAGGCATGGGCGGCGAGCCTCGCCACGCGGCTCCCGCCCGCGGTCCAGCGCCTGGTTCCACCGACCTAGACGTCGAACACGAGCACGCGCTCGGCGATCTCCTGCGCCTTCGCGCTGACCGGTGCGTGCTCGGGATGGGGCAGGTAGCGATCGCGCGCGGCCGCGTCGACGAAGCCCACGACGAACCCGTACGTGTAGCCCTGTTCGAGGCCTTCAGGGCTCGAGCTGGGTCCGTAGCGCACGTACTCGATCCCGTCGATCCTGCTCGGCAGCCCGGCGAGCAATTCGCCGAAGTCGGCGAGGTCGGACTCCGGGACGCCGGCGCGCAGCGCGAGCAGAACGACGTGGTCGACCATCTCAAATGAGCGCGTCGATGATGAAGAGCCGCGTGGGTTCGGTACCTTCGTTGCGACCGCGGTGGCGGGGCGATTCCGGGAGCGCGAACCCGTCACCCGCGCCCAGCGTCAACGGTGTGCGCCCGTCCTCGAAGCTGTACGTCAGCGCCCCGCTGAGGACGATCCCGGAGTGCGGCGTCTCGCACCACTCCTCCCGGCCGGCCCCTGGCTGGTAGACGACGAGCGCCCACCGCGTCCCGCCGATCTCGGTTTCGCTGTCGTGCACGCCTGGGTCGTGCGAGATCGGCTCCAACGAGGAGAAGGCGATCCGGTGCGGCTCGGTCGTCACGATGCGCGTCAGTCTCCCACGCCGAGCCAGTCGCCGGCCGCGTCGAGGCCCTTCTTGGCCTGCTTGGCGAGCTCGCGGATGACCTCGCGCATCTTCGCGTTGGCCGCGACCTGGGCGGGGTCGCCGAGGAAGATGTCGCGGAGGACATCGCGATGCGCCTCCTCGACGGCTGCCTTGTCGGCCGCCGGCACCGAACCGTCGTACTGCGGCACCTCGATCGTGACCGTGGTGATGCCCTCGCGCGTGGCGGTGGGTGCGGGCGCCCAGTCGCCGAGCGAGTGTCCCTCGGGGTGGCTGGCGGCGTAGCGCACGGTGGGCGTCGGGAACGGCGTCTTGCCGCCGACGTTGCCCAGATACGGGTCGTTGGCGGTGTCGTGCAGACCCGCCGGCACGCGCATCTGGCCCTCCTCGACCATCGCCTGCGCCAGCGCGTCGTCCTCGGCCACCTGCGGCGCATTGGTCTTGCCCGCGCGCGGCTTGCGTGGATCGACGAAGACGCCGGGATCGTCGCCCGGCCGCCCGAGCCCCTTCGGATCGATCGAGTGCGCGTGCACGCTCGCGATCCGCTCGGGTGCGTAGCGTTCGATCAGCGCGACCAGGGCGCGTGTCTCGGGCAGCATCACCGTCGTCGCGTGCTTGCCCGTCGGCTCGCGCATCCCGCCCGGAGCGGCCGGGTCGTCCATCATCAACTCGGGCTTGCCGGCCGCCACCCGCGCGCGCACGTCGCTGTAGTCCTCGCCGGGGCGCGGGAACGTTCGGTTGGGCTCCACCTTGCCCACATACCGCGACTTGCGCTTCTCGAGCTTCGGGTCGTGCGTGCGCTTGATCAGGACCGGGACGAGGATCACCGTGAAATGCGGCTTCTTGCCCGCGGCGGCCATCGTCTCGAGTTCCTCGCGCAGGCCCTCAACGACCCGCGCGCCCTGCGGTTCGCTGCCATGGACACCGCCGATGATCAGGGCCCGGCGCGTCGTGACGCCCGGGAAGAAGAAGGCCTCCACCGGCGGAGGCGGCTTCGTTCCCGCCTCGGGCGGATACGGCAAGTCGGCCTCGATGCCCGCCTCGGGACCCGGCGCGTGCTTTGCCCGGTCGTCCAGATCGGCGGCCGGCCACAGCGGCTCGGGGCCGAGCGCCAGGAGCTTCTCCGCCATCCACCGCTCGTCGCTGCCGTCCTTGTAGAGGGCGGCGATCGCCGCCTTGGCATCCGCATCGCTCGCCGCCGGGCCGTGCTGGCGCAGGAGCGCGAAGACCTTGTCCTTGGTCCACGCGTCGGTCTTGGCCTTGCCCAACTCGTCGGAGAGCTTGGACCGCAGCAGGCGCCGCTCGCGCGCCACCGTGGCGATGGCGCGCGCGAGGCGCGCGTCCTGCGGGGCTTCCGTGACGGGCGCACCAGCGAGCGGTACCCAACGCGAGGGGAGCGCGGGGGCGACCTCCGATGGCTCGCTCGCTGGAGCCGGCTTGCTGGTCGGCTCGTCGGATCGCGCACGCTCGTACATCAGCACCTACCGCGACGACCCTACCGGGCAAATATCCTCGTGCCAATGGCGGTGCCGAGCACGAAACTCCGCATCCCGACCGCTCGCCGTCAGCTCGTACCCCGCCCGCGCCTGACCGAGCGGTTGCGCTTCGACACGCCCCCGCGGCTGGTCCTCGTGTCGGCGCCGGCCGGCTTCGGCAAGACGACGCTGCTGAGCGAGTGGCTGACGCAGTCCACTTCCCGTGTCGCGTGGCTGTCGCTGGACGAGGCCGACAACGACGTGCGTCGCTTCCTCAGTCACCTTGCGGTGTCGCTGCAAGCGCCCGAGACCGATCTGCCGAGCGAAGCGGTGATGACGAGCCTCGTCAACCACCTCGACGCGCTGCCCGGCGAGACCGTTCTCGCGCTCGACGACTACCACGTGATCGACACGCCCGAGATCCACGAGGCGATGTCGTTCCTCGTCGAGCATCTGCCGGAGACGGCGAGCGTCGCGATCGCGACGCGATCGGACCCACCGCTCGGGCTCGCACGACTGCGCAGTCGCGGCGAGCTGCTCGAGCTGCGCGTCGCCGACCTCCGCTTCACCGTCGACGAGGCGGAGGCGTTCCTCAACCGCGTGATGGGGCTCGAGCTCAGCTCCGACCACGTCTCCACCCTCGACGCTCGGACGGAGGGCTGGGCCGCCGGACTCCAGCTCGCGGCGCTCTCGCTGCGGGGGCATGACGACGTGTCGTCGTTCGTGGAGGCGTTCGCCGGCAGCCATCGCTTCGTTCTCGACTACCTGGTCGAGGAGGTGCTGCGCCGCCAGCCCGAGCATGTGCGCCAGTTCATGCTCCAAACGGCCCTCCTGGACCAGATGACCGGCTCGTTGTGCGACGCGCTCACCGGTTCGGCCGACGGGCAAGCGACGCTCGAGACCCTGGAGCGCAACAACCTGTTCATCGTCGCCCTCGACGACGAGCGCCGCTGGTACCGCTACCACCACCTGTTCGCCGACGCCCTCCGCGCTCGTCTGGCCGCCGAGCAGCCTGACCGGATGGCCCACCTGCACGGCGCCGCCAGCCGGTGGTACGCGGACCACGAACTCCTCGAGGATGCCGTGACCCACGCGATCGCGGCCGGCGACGCCGAGCGGGCCGCCGACCTGATCGCGCTGGCCATGCCCGAGGTCCGCCGCCGGCGGCAGGAGCGCACGCTCCGCGATTGGCTCGAAGCCCTGCCTGACGAGGTGATCCGCGGCCGGGCGCTCCTGTGCACGGTCCTCGCGTGGATGCGACTGATCGAGGGTGACCTCGAGGGCGTCGAGAACCACTTGCGGGACGCCGAACGCGCGTTGCCCGACGACGAGCTCCGAGCGACGATCGAGGTCTACCGGGCGTCAGTGGCCCAAGCTCGAGGCGACGCGGACGCCACCGCCGAGCATTCCCGCCGGGCGCTCGAGTTCGCTGGCCCTGACGACCATTTCGCCCGCAGCGGAGGCGCCGGTTTCCTCGGACTCGCGGCGTGGGCGGCCGGCGACCTCGAGACCGCCGTCGAGACGTTCTCCGAGGCCGTGAGAAGCATGCGACTGGGCGGCATGGTGGCCGATTCGCTCGGCGCCACCGTGCCCCTGGCGGGCATGTGGGTGGCACGCGGACAGCCGGCGACGGCGCGCCGTCTCTATGAACGCGCCCTCGCGCAGGCTCGAGAGCACCCGGGCCTGTCGACGACCGGTGATCTTCATGCGGGCCTCGCGGACGTGCTCCGGGAGCAGGGGGAACTCGACGCCGCCGAACAGCATCTGGAAGCGAGCACCGCGCTCGGTGACTACGCGTCGCTGCTGGAGAACCGCCACCGGTGGTTCACCGCCATGGCCGGGATTCCGCCGTGCACGCGGCGACTTCGACGAGGCGGTCGAGATGCTGGACCAGGCCGAGGCGGTCTACCTGCCCGGCTTCTTTCCCGACGTCGCTCCCATCCCCGCCGCTCGGGCCAGGGTCCGTATCGCCCAAAGCCGCCTGGACGATGCCTCCGACTGGGCCCGCGGCGTGTCGGACGACCGTTCGTATCTGAACGAGTACAACCGGCTGACGCTCGCGCGGCTGGAGATCGCGCGTGGCGACGCGCGCGCCGCTCTCGCCTTGCTCGACACCGGACGCAGCGCAGTTGAGATCGCGATGCTCCGAGCGCTCGCCCACCAGGCGCAGGGCGAGCACGAGCCTGCGCGCGCGGAGATCGATCGCGCGCTCGCGGACGGCGTGCCCGCCGGCTACGTGCGCCTGTTCCTCGACGAGGGCGAGCCGATCGAGCGGCTCCTTCAGGCGAGCGGGTCCGAGCTCGTTGCTCGCGAGGCTCCGGACGTCGCGGGCCTGAGCGCGCGCGAGGTGGAGGTGCTGCGGCTGCTGGCGACGCGCCTCAGCGGGCCCGAGATCTCCCGCGAGCTGTACGTGTCGCTGAACACGCTGAGAACCCACACGAAGCACATCTTCAGCAAGCTCGACGTGAACAGCCGCGAGGCGGCGGTCCGGCGCGCCGGCGAGCTGGGACTGCTCTAAATCATCACGTCAAATCACATCGTGTGGTGATGACTCCTCACCACATCGCGCCATAGCTTCGCGGCATGACGATCACTCCCGCAAAGCTCACCCGCCTCGCCGGCTTCGCCGCCCTCATCGCCGGCCTGCTCTACATGTTCGTGCAGATCATCCATCCGCACGAGGACGTCACCCAAGTCGTCACGACGGCCTGGACCGTCACCCACATCCTGACCCTGTTGATGGCCGTCTTCCTCGTCGTCGGCATCACGGGCATCTACCTGCGCCAGGTGAAGGAGATGGGCCTGCTCGGCTTCATCGGCTACGTCCTGTTCGTGACCTGGTCGCTCGTCGTCATGTGTTGGACCTTCGTCGAAGCGTTCGTCCTGCCCGAGCTGGCCGACGAGGCGCCGCGGTACGTCAACGACGGGCTCGCGCTCTTCACCGGCGGTGAGGTCGGCGGCAGCCTCGGCGCGCTGACGGCCGTCAACCCGATCTCGGGCGTGACGTACATGTTCGGTGCCCTGATCTTCGGGATCGCGCTCTACCGCGCCGGCGTGCTCGCTCGCTGGGCCGCTCTGCTACTCGCCTCGGGCACGTTCGCCGCGCTTGCCACGGCGGTCCTGCCGCACTCGCTCGACCGCCTGGCCGCGTTCCCCGTCGGCGTCGCCCTGGTCGGGCTCGGCTACTCGCTCATCCGTGACCAGCGCGCCCCCGAGTCGGTGTCCACGCTCGCGTTCGCCGGTGCCCGGTGACCCGCCGCTGGGTGCCCGCCGCGCTGGTCGCGCTCAGCGTGATCCCCGTGTTCGGCGGGACCGCGCGCCTGATCGAGCTGCTCGGCGGGCCGGAGCTCATCCCGACCGATGCCCGCTTCGCTGCCTCGCCGGTGCCGCTCGTGGTGCACATCGTCGCCGCCATCGGCTACGCGCTGCTCGGCGCGTTCCAGTTCTCCGCGGGGATTCGCCGCCGGCATCGCGGCTGGCACCGCCGCGCCGGGCGCGTGCTCGCGGTGCTCGGCCTGGCGGTCGCGGTTACGGGCCTGTGGATGACGCTGCTCTACCCGCGCCAGGAAGGGACCGGCGAGCTGCTGTTCGTGTTCCGGCTGCTGGCCGCGTCGGGGATGGGCATCAGCGTCGTCCTCGGGGTGACCGCGATCCGGGCTCGCGACATCGCCCGGCACCGCGCCTGGATGACCCGCGCCTATGCGCTCGCGCTGGGCGCCGGCACCCAGGCGTTCACGGTTGGCTTCGGCGAGGCCGCCCTCGGTCGCGACGTGTCGATGAGCCTCGCCTGGGTGATCAATCTCGCCGTCGCCGAGTGGTTCATCCGCCGGCCGGCGGCACGCAGGCGGGTGGCGATCGCATGAGCGACTACGAGATCCGGCTCGGCGGGCACCTCGACGACCACTGGTCGGCCTGGCTGGACGGGCTGAGCATCACCCGCGAGGTCGACGGCACCACCACGCTGAGCGGTGCCGTGACCGACCAGGCGCAGCTCCACGGCGTGCTGGCCAAGGTGCGAGACCTCGGCGCCCCGCTCATCTCGCTCGAGCGCTTGCCATGTCCACAAGCGCGGCCCCGGCCGCACGTGCCGCCTCGGTGAGCACCGCGCGGTCGACGTTGTCGATCGTGTCGCAGCGCTCGTGGTAGCAGTCGTCGAGGCCGGTGAAGATGCCGCCGATCGGGATCCCGGCGGAGCGGAACGGGGCGTGGTCGGAGGAATTGCCGAGGTCGCGTTGCGGCGCGTCGCGCCCGAGATGGCGGCGCAGGGCGCGCTCGATCCTCGCGTCGCCGTCGTAGACCGCGGGCTCCGCGTCCGGCGTGCCGACCATGTCGAGATTGATGTAAGCCGCGATCCGGCGGCGCTCGGCACGGGAGAGACCTTCGACGTAGCGGCGCGAGCCGACGAGGCCGATCTCCTCGGCGCCCCAGAACGCGAACCGCAGCGCCGTCCCGGCCGGGACGCGGCGCCCGCCGAGTTCCTCGGCGATCTCGAGCACGGCGGCGACGCCACTGCCGTTGTCGTTGAGCCCCGGTCCCTCGCGCACGGAGTCGAGGTGGCCGCCGGCCATCAGGACGCGCTCGGCGTCGGCGTCGCCGATCTCGCCGATCACGCTCGGGGAGCGGCGATCCGCGGACGTCGCGTCGACCGTCAGGCGGACGCGCTGACCGGCAAGGACTGCGGCGTCCGCGCCGACGGCCAGCACCGGGACGTGGACGCCCGTACGTTGGAGCGAGCCGCGCACGGGCCGGTCGTCTGCGATCAGCACCGCCGCCGCTCCTGCCCGCTGAGCCGCCAGCGACTTCTGGCGGAACGAGCAGGTGCCGCGCTGGATCAGCGCCACCTCGCCCCGACGCAGCGGCGCGAACGCCGCGGCCGAGCAGCCGAGCCCGACGGCGCGGACGGTCCCCGCGATCGAGCCGCTGCCCGAGAACTGCAGCGTGCGCGCCTCATACGAGCGCGACCCGGCGGTCAGGCGCGGCTCCGAGCGCTCGCGAAAGCCGGGCACGTCGCTTTCCTCGACCGTCACGCGGTATCCCGCCGCGCGCAGCCGGCCGGCGACATACTCCGCCGTCGCGCGCTCACCGTCGGACCCCGAGGCGCGGTTGCCGCCGTGCTCGCCGGCGATCGCCTGGAGCGCCGCCAGGTGCTCGCCGAGTCCGGTCGGGCCGATGCGCCGCTCAACGCCCGCCAGCGGGCCTGGCGTACGCGTAGGTGAGGGTGCCGCCCGGCGCGGCTCGTCCTCCGTGCCTCTGAGCACGATGAGCGCGGCCAGGACCAAGCCCAGCAGCACGGCACCCAGGACGAACGCACGTCGCACTCAGATCAAGGCTGCCCCGATCCTGTCAGCGGGAGATAAGACGCAACCGGCCAACCTTTCGCCAACCCGGCGGGTGTAGACGTTGCCCTCCCCGAACGAAAGGCTTCCCAATGTTGAACACGCTTCTCACCGTCTTGCACGGCACCCAGGTAGGCAGCGAAGGCATCATCGCCATCCTGATCGGCTTCATGCCCCGCTGACGATGCGCCGATGAGTTCCGCGGCCGGCGGCGGTCTAAGCCGGCATGACACACACCATCGAGGCCACCACCCCCGCCGACGTTCGCCGTGCCGTGCTCACCGCCCGTGCCCGCGGGCTGCGTGTCGCGGTGCGAGCGACCGGCCACGGCACGTTCGGCGACCCGACGCCTCACACGCTGCTGATCGACACGTCGCAGATGCGCTGCGTGCTCGTCGATCCTGTGCGGCGCACCGCGCGCGTCGGCCCGGGGGCAACGTGGGGTGACGTGATCGAGGCCGCCGCGCCGTTCGGCCTGGCGCCGGTCTCGGGGACGAACGCGACCGTCGGCGTCACCGGCTTCACGTTCGGCGGCGGCCACGGGTTCCTCGCCCGCAAGTACGGCCTGGCCGCCGACAACCTGCTCCGCGCCGACATCGTCACCGCCGACGGCGAGACGCTGACCGCTCGCGCGGACCGCCGCAGCGGCCTGTTCTGGGCGCTGCGCGGAGCCGGCGGGAACTTCGGCGTCGCGACCTCGCTCGAGGTCAGGCTGCACGCGGTGCGCGAGGTCTTCGGCGGCGTCGCCCGCTTCGACCGCGGGCTCGCGTCGCACCTGCTCGCGCGCTTCCGCGAGTACGCGATGCCCGAGGAACTGAACGTCTCGGTCGTGATCACACCCGACGCGGTCGCGCTGCGCGGCGTCTACGCCGGCGGCGCCGACGACGCCTGGCACGCCCTCGCGCCACTGTTCCCCGGCGAGCCGTTCAGCGACACGTTCCGCCCGATGCCGTACAGCGAGACGGGCACGATCGGCGGCACCGCGCCGCGGCGTTTCGAGTTCCTGGCCGACGTCCCGGTGGACGCCATCGTCCGCACCGCCGAGACGGCCGAGGCCGTCGAGGTCAAGCGCTGGGGCGGCGCGATCGCGCGCGGGAACTCGCCCGCCGGCCACCGGCAGAGCCCGTTCTCGGTCACGGTCGACGGCGAGGACATCGCCCCGCTCGCACCGCATGTCACCGGCGGGTCGTTCCTGAACTTCCTCAAGGACACCTCGCGCACGCGCGACGCGTACACGTCGCGCGACTGGGGGCGGCTGCAGGAGCTCAAGCGCGCGTACGACCCCGACAACGTCTTCGGGGCCGGCTACAACATCGCACCGGCGCCCGTGGCGGTCGACCTCGCGGCGTGAGGCTAGCCTCAATGGGGTGAGTGTCCTCGCGAGATCGCTGTTCGCCTTCGACGACTCCTTCGTCTGCGAACTGGAAGGGCTGTACGTGCCGTGGCAGGGCGCGGCCGTCTCGGACCCGAAACTGCTTGTCCTCAACGAGGCTCTGGCCACCGATCTCGGGGGGGACCCGCAGGCGCTGCGCGAGAACACCGCCGTGCTCACGGGCGCGGTCGCGCCGGAGGGAACCTCCCCGATCGCGCAGGCGTACGCCGGCCATCAGTTCGGCGGCTATTCGCCGCGCCTCGGCGACGGCCGCGCGCTGCTGGTCGGCGAGGTGATCGACGCGCAGGGCCGCCGCCGCGACCTGCACTTGAAGGGCTCCGGCCGCACCCCGTTCGCGCGCGGAGGCGACGGCAAGGCGGCGGTCGGCCCGATGCTGCGCGAGTACATCCTCGGCGAGGCGATGCACGCGCTCCGCATCCCCACCTCGCGGGCGCTCGCCGTCGTGGCCACCGGCGAGCGGGTGCTGCGCGAGACGCCGCTGCCCGGCGCCGTCCTCGCGCGCGTGGCGGCGAGCCACATCCGCGTCGGCACGTTCCAGTACGCGGCGATGAACGGTGGTACCGAGCTCGTCAAGCGGCTCGCGGATTACTCGATCCAGCGCCACTTTTCGGACGCGGACACCTACCTCGCGTTCTACGAGCGGGTTGTCGAAGCGCAGGCCGCGCTGATCGCCCAGTGGATGCTGGTCGGCTTCATCCACGGCGTGATGAACACGGACAACATGTTCATCTCGGGGGAGACGCTCGACTACGGCCCCTGCGCGTTTATGGACGCGTTCGATCCGGACACCGTGTTCAGCTCGATCGACTACGGCGGCCGCTACGCCTACGGCAACCAGCCCGCGATCGGGGCGTGGAACCTGGCGCGGCTCGCGGAGACGCTGCTGCCGCTGCTCGACGACGACACCGACGCGGCCGTCGCGGCGGCGACGACGACCCTCGAGCGCTTCCCCGAACGCCTCAATCAGCACTGGCGCTCCGGGATGCGGACCAAGCTGAGCCTCTCCGACGACGAGCTGATCGACGAGTTCCTCACGCTGCTGCGCGAACACAAGCTCGACTACACCTCCACGTTCCGCACTCTGTCGGCGTGGCTGCGCGGCGAGGCGCTGCTGCCGCCCGGCCTCCAGGCCTGGGCCGAGCGCTGGCGCGAGCAGTCACCGGACCCAGACGCGATGGACCGCGTCAACCCCGTCTATATCCCGCGCAACCACCTCGTCGAGGAAGCGCTGGCGGCCGATGACCTCGAGCTGCTCCACCGCCTGGTCGACGTCCTACGGCGACCCTTCGACGAACGGCCCGGCCTCGAGCGCTACGCCGCCCCGGCCGACGAGAGTTTCGGTCCCTACCAGACCTTCTGCGGGACCTAGCCCCGCGGGGTCACGAGACCGGCTTCGTAGGCGCACACGACCGCCTGCACGCGGTCGCGCGCGCCGAGCTTCGCCAGTACGTGCTTGACGTGCGTCTTGACGGTCGCCTCGCTCAGGACCAGATCGGCGGCGATCTCGCCGTTCGACCGCCCGCGCGCGACGAGCGTGAGGACCTCCACCTCGCGGGGCGTGAGGTCGCCAAGCGCCTCGGTGGGCGCATGCGCGGGCGCCGTGCGGATGAACGCCTCGACCAGGCGCCGCGTCACGGCCGGGGCGATCAACGCGTCTCCGCGGGCGACGATCCGGACCGCTTCGATGAGCTGCTCGGCCGGGACATCCTTGAGCAGAAAACCGCTCGCGCCGGCGCGCAGCGCGTTGTAGATGTACTCGTCGGCGTCGAACGTCGTCAGCACGAGCACCGCGGTCTCGTCTCCGGCTTCGGCGACGATCCGGCGGGTCGCCTCGATCCCGTCCAGGTCGGGCATCTTGACGTCCATCAGCACGACCCGCGGTCGCCGCCGGCGCACGAGGTCGATGGCGTCGCGGCCGTCCTTGGCCTCTCCGACCACGGTGATGCCGGGCTGCGCGTCGAGGATCGACCGAAACCCGGCGCGCACGAGCGCCTGATCGTCAGCCACGACCACCGACACGGTCTCCATCCGCCGACCGTATCGCCGACGACGGCGCGCCGCCTCATCCGCTCCGAGCAGGAGCGGATCCCCCCGCAGGATGAGGGCGGAGCTTCGGCGGCGCAATAGCATCGCGATTGATGCTCCGCCACCGGGCCGATCTCGCGCTCGCCGCGGGACTGACGATCCTCGGCTTCGGGCTCACGCTCGACGGCACGGTGGTGGCGACGCTCCTCATCCCGGCCGTGACGCTGCCGGTCGCTTGGAGGCATCGAGCGCCGTTGGGGGCGTCGCTCGCGTTCGCCGCGGGCTCGGTGGTGAGTGCCATTCCGACCTTCGACCAGACGCGCTGCGGGGTGGCCATCCCGGCGGCGTTGCTGATCGTGTTCACGGTCGCGGTTCACACCGGCCGCGCGGCAGCGTGGACCGGCCTCGCCGCGGTCCTCGCCGGTCTCGGGTTCCTCCTGTTCACCGATCCTGTGCTCGACGTCGGCGCTGCGTTCGTGGTCCCGCTCGCCGCGGGCATCTGGCTCGCCGGCCGGTGGGTGCGTGTCCGGGCGCGCCTGTCCGCCGAGCTCGCGCAACGGACCGCGGAGCTCGCGCAGACGCGCCAGAGACGGGCCGACTTCGCGGTCGACATCGAGCGCGCGAGGTTGGCGTCGGTCGTCGATGCCACGCTGCGCGAGCGCCTCGGTTCGATCCGTGAGCTGGTCGCCGCCGAAGCGGCCTTCGAGGACATCGAGGACGAGGCGCGGACGGCCCTGAACGAGGTGCGCGGGCTCCTCGGCGTGCTGCGGAGCGTGTCGGCCGATGCTTGACGTGGTCTTGGGCCTGGCGGTCGCGGCACTGGCCTACACGTGCGGGCGCTACGCCGGGCTTCGCCTCGGCGGCGCCGGGGCGCTGGCGCTCTTCGCCATCCTGGCCGCGCGAGGCGATGTCGTGCCTGCACTGCTGTGCACCGTCGCGCCCTGGGCCGTCGGCCGTGTCGTGCGCGCCCACGAAACGCTGGTCGAAACCCTGCGCGGGCGCACAGCAGAGCTCGAGGCCGAACAGGAGTCGCTCGCGCGCCTCGCCGTCGCCCACGAGCGCGCCCGGGTCGCGCGCGAGCTGCACGACATCGTCGCCCACCATCTGGCGGTCGTCGTGGTCCAAGCCGGAGCGGGCCGGGTCGCCCCGGACCCGCGCGAGGATCCGGAGCGTCTGGCCCGCATCGATCGCTCGGCCGAGGAGGCGCTCAGCGAGATGAGCCGACTTGCCGGGCTGCTGGAACCGGATGGCGGCACGCGGCTCCACTCACTTGTCGCGGACGCCGAGGCAACCGGGTTGAAGCTGCAGGTGGAAGGCGTCACCGACGTCCCGCCGGAGTTCGACGATGTCGCGTACCGCGTCGTCCAGGAAGGGCTGACGAACGCGATCAAGCACGCCCCGGGCTCCGAGGTCAGCCTGCGGCTGGCGCTGGCGGGCGGCGTGCTCGAGATCGAGCTGCGCGACCGCCGCGGGTCAGCTCCGGGCACGCTCGCCGGTTCCGGCTCGGGTCTCGGTCTCCAGGGCCTGCGCGAACGCGTCGAGTTGCTCGGCGGGAACCTCCAAACCGGGCCGGCGGATCCTGGCGGATGGCGCCTCTACGCCCAGATCCCTACCTCTCAGGGATGAGGCCGAATTCGCCCCACAGGGCGACGACGCGCGCCCGGCCGACGGATTGACTTCCGCTCATGGAACTCATTGCCGCCGTTCTCGTCGCCGGGCCGCTGGGCTACTTCGCCCGCCGCCACGGCCTCGTGCTCTATCTCGCCCTCTGGGCGATCGTCTTCCCGATCCAGACGGTCGTCGTCCACTCGGAGAACGCGGACGACATCGGCGTCTCGTACTTCGTCATCAACGCCGTCATCCTCGGCCTCGGGATCGGGCTCAACCGCCTCGGCGCCCGCCTGCGCCGCCCCACCGCGCAGGTGTCGCGGGCTTGACACATCGGTTCGCTCGCCGTCTTCGGCGCGCTCGTCGCGACGGCCGCGCCCGCATCTGCCGCCCCCGTCGCCTGGCCCGGAAGCAGCGCGGCACGAAGTGGACGCCGGACACGGCCAACGGCTGGGCCGCCGGCAAGACGCTGGTGTTCCCGGACGAGTCGGGCGTGCCGGACGCCGAAGGCGTGAAGCTCGCCGGCGGCGACGCCAACCGGATCTACGTCTCGATCGAGCGCAACGACAGCGGCCCCGCCGCCGACATCAGCCGCCCCGCGGTCCTGCGCAACGACGTCACCTCCGCGGCGAGAAGGTGGTGCTGACGGTGGAGGCGCGCGACGCCGGCGGCAACGTCAACACCCGCCGCATCAGCGCCAAGGTGCGCTGACGGCGTAGTGTCACGCGCGATGATGGAACTCGAGATCCGGCCGGGAACGGCATTCGGCCCGCTGCTCATCGGGATGACCGAGCAGGAGGCGACCGACGCGATGGCGGCGATCGGGATCGCGGGTGAGCGGGAGCGCGATGACGCAGATCCGGTCCGTATCCGGTTCCAGCGGTGCCTCGTGGCGGAGTTCTCGCTCCCGGACGCGCGGCTCGAGTTCGTCGAGTTGTCGCATGGCCCGCTCCGCGGCGTGCTGGACGGCGTCGAGGTGCTGGCGGTCGGCCAGGCGGAGGCGGTCGACCTATTGCGCCGGATCACCGGCGAGGAGCCACGGATCGACGAGGACGGGGATTCCGTGAACTTCGCACGAAGCGGGGCAGCCTTGTGGCGCGGCGGTGACGACGAGCGCTCGCCGGGACACTGGGAGGCGGTGGCGGTGGCGCCGGCCGGCTACTTCGACCCCGTGGTGGTGTAGCTGAGGTTCAGCACCCCGCTCTTGAACGCCTGGGAAGCCAGGAGCTCGAGCGGGGTGCTCGGCTCGTCCGGCGGGAAGAGCCGCGCGAGGCCGTCGCCGACGACGATCGGGTGCAGGAGCAGGTTGAGCTCGTCCAGCAGCCCCTCGCGCAGCAGCCAGCGGACGGTGGTCGCACTGCCGGACATGGCGATGTCGCCACCGTCCTGGGCCTTGATCTCGCTCAGCCGGCGAGCCGCGTCGGCGCCGGCGATGAGCTCCGAGTTCTGCCACTGCGCCGTCTGCAGGCTGTCGGAGACGACGTACTTCTGCATCGAGTTCATGACGTCGCCGAACGGTTCGTCGGCATGCTCGGGCCAGTACGCGGCCCACTCGTCGTAGAGCACTCGGCCCATCAGCATCGCGTCGGCGGTGGCGTAGCCGGAGCCGACCGCGGCGCCCATCTCGTCGTCGAAGTACGGGAAGTGCCACTTGTCCGGCGCCTCGACGACACCGTCGAGCGAGATGAAGAAGTACGACTTGATCTTGCGCACTGGCGGTTGCCTCCTAGGCGATGATGGCGTCCATCTGGGCGACCGACTGCGGGAACACCGCGAAGGCGCCCCAGCGTTCGAGCCGGTCCATGTGCTCGCGGGACTGGAAGCGGAAGCGCAGCTCCATCCGGGTCCCGCCCCCGTGCTCGGTCAGCCGCATCTGGACGGTGGTGGTCGGTGTGTCGGCGTTCGGGGTCCCGTCGCGGTTGGCGAAACCGTCGACGAACGCGAGCGAGGACGGCGGGTCGACGGCCGTGATCCGCCACCAGCCGCGGGACGTCTCGCCTTCGGGGCCGGTCATGAAGTAGGTGACTTCGCCGCCTGCGATCAGGTCGTGCGTCTCGACGGTCGACGGGTGGCTCGGCGGACCCCACCAGCGTTCGAGCTGGCGCGGGTCGGCCCACAACTGCCACACGCGCTCGATCGGGGCGTCGAAGTCGGCGACCAGGGTGAGGCCCAGGCGCTCGACGTCCTTTTCGACGCGGACGAGCGTCATTGGGCGAGGAGGTCGGCCATTCGCTCCACGCGCCCGCGCCAGGCCATCTCGAGCTCGTCCAGCACCCGCCGCGCCCGGCCGACGCCGGCGGGATCCGTGCGTACCAGTTGCTCGCGCCCGCGGCGCTCCTTCGTGACCAGGCCGGCCCGCTCCAGCACCGCGACGTGCTTCTGCACCGCGGCGAAGCTCATCGGGATAGACCTCGGCGAGCCGCGACACCGACGGCTCGCCGACGACACAGCGCTGGAGGATGTCGCGGCGCGTGACGTCGGCCAACGCGTGGAACAGCCGGTCGACTTCGGGTTCACCTACAACCATGTGGTTGTAGGTTAGCCACGTAGGATCGCCCCATGCAACTGGCGCGAGCGCGAGCGATCGTCGATGACGTGGTGACGAACGCGTCCGGGCCGGTCTCGGTGTTCGTCGCCGACACGCACGGCGAACTGGTCGCGGCGGCGACGATGGACGGCGCCGCGCCGGACACGCGGCTGAACGCGCAGCGCAAGGCCTACACCGCCGCGCGCAGCGACGCGACCTCGACGCGCGAACTGGCCGAGAAGGCGCGCGCCGATGCGGCCGAGCGGGCGAGCTTCGATCCGTTCTTCACGTTCTTCCTCGGCGGCGTCGCCGTCTTCGAGGACGGCCGCCGGATCGGCGCGGTGGGCGTCAGCGGGCTACCGGGCGAGGTCGACGAGCAGCTCGCGCTGGATGCGATCGAGCGATCCGCTGGGCGCTGATGGCGCCACTCCTCGATCTTCCGGAGCCCGAGGATGCGTTCGACGAGAAGCTCGTCGCCGACGTGCGCCAGTTCGGCTGGCATTGCGTGCTCGTCGCGGACGAGCACCATCCCGAACACACCGCCGCGAACCTGGCTCTCGGGCCGCATCCGGTCTACGACGCGACGTTCGCGTACACCGCCGGGCTGTGGCTGACGCGCGGACACCCCGAACTTGTGCTCGTCGGTCGCTGGGCGCAAGCCCACGCCATCCTGGCGGCCGTCGTGTCGCTGATCGACGAGGGCGGCCGCTTCCGGCCCGATGACTGCAGTGACGACGTAATCGATGGATACCCGGTGCGCTTCGGCGCGGTTTCCGCGAGCCGGCGCACGGAGCTGTTGACGTATGCCGACTGGCTCCACCGCCGGCGTCCCTTCGACGCCGTGCAGATCGTCCTTCCCGACCGCGAACGGACCTGGCCCGATCAGCCGGGCTACGACGGCCATGCGCAGCCGCTGCTCGCCTGATCACCAGATGTCGAGCGCGGGGAGGTCGGACGTGCCGGCGATGCACTGCTGCAGGAACACGGCGGTGCCCAGGTCGCCGGTCCAGAGCGTGTAGCGGCCGCGGCCGTACTGCCGCCGGGCGGCCGCCACCTGCGCGGCGGCATGCATCCCGAACCGGCGCGCGCGCTCGAGCCAGAGCTCGTCGCCGGTGCGGGTGAAGAGCTTCAGGAACGCGAAGCCGTTGCCGGCGGTGCCGTGGCAGAGGTTCGCGCCCTTGCGCAGCGGTCCCGCGGCCCATGTCAACTCGCCGCCGGCGAGCAAGAGCGCGTCGAGCCGCTCGTCGGCGGGCAGGGCGGCCATCGAGGTCACCATTCCGGGCGCGCCGTGGCACCACTGGGTGCTGATCGCGCCCTTGCGCTCCAGCGGCACGTCGGCGACCGGGGGCCAGTTCGCATGGGCCGCCTCGCGCACGGCGGTGCTCTCGAGCGCGTCGAGCGTGTCGATCGACCGGCGGCGCGCGAGCGCTTCGACCACCCCGGCCATGCCGTGCACCGGCCCGAGGTACTTGGCGCTCTTCCCGTACAGCTCCTGGGTCCACAGGCCGCGCTCGTCCCGCCGTCTCATCACGTGATCCGCGAGCGCGTCCCACGCCGACGCCCAGCGCGGCTCGCCGGTCGCCTCCAGCATCGCGTCCGCGATCAGCAGCAGCCCGGGGCTGCCCCACATCAGCTCGAGCGTGTCGTCGTCCGGAACGGCGACCAACTCGGCGAGCCGGTCCGCGAGCGCATCGCTCGGCGCGAGCCGCCACGCCACCAGTGCGATCCCGCTCTCGCCCGTCCATGCGCCCGGGCCGTTGACCTCGGGGCGGGCGCGGTAGCTCTCCAGCACCTCGCCCGCGAGTCGCGCGTGATCGAGCCGCGACCCGAGGTAATCCAGCGCCCACAGCACACCCGCGGCGCCCAGATAGATGTCGTGCCAGACGTCCGGGTCGCCCTCCTCATAGTCGAGCGGATGACCCGGCCACCAGTCGGGCGACAACGCCTCCTCCGCGTCGCGCACGGTCGCGCGGATCTCCGCCTCCACCTCGGCCGGCGCCCACGCCGCCTCGATCAGCGGCTCGTGCAGGTTGGCACTGAACAGCACTATTCGAGGGGCGGGCCGCCGAACGCCACTTCGTTGCCGTCCGGGTCGTGGTAGTGCGCCTTGCGGACGCCGTTGGAGTACGTGAGCCGCTCGTCGGGCTCGAGGCCGCGAGCGGCGGCCGCCGCCACGTAGCCGTCGAGGTCTTCGACGAAGAGCGTCACCACGGACTGGCCCGCGCCGGCGTGCTCGACGATGTAGACCGAGCGGTCGTCGGCCAACGTCCACACCGCTTCGGTGTCGTTGGGGTGAAACGACGGCTCGCCGAAGAGGCGCTCGTACCACGGCTGGGCCGCCTGCAGGTCGCGCACGCGCAAGCCGGCGAACAGGTGCAGCGACATCGCTTCGGACGGTAGCGTGCACGCGCGGTGAGCGTCTTCACGGAGGCCGAGCTGCACTACATGGTCGGCGGGCTGCAGCTGGCACGGCTCGCGACGGTCGGTGCGGACGGCACGCCGCACGTGGTCCCGGTGGGGTGGATCTACAACGCGGCGCGCGACACGATCGACGTCGGCGGCCATGAACTCGAGCGGACGAAGAAGTTCCGCGACGTGGCCCGAACGGGGCGCGCGGCGATCGTGATCGACGACCTGGCGAGCACCGACCCCTGGCGCGCGCGCGGGATCGAGGTCCGCGGGCGCGGCGAGGCGATCGCGCTCCCGACGCCGCTGATCCGGATCCATCCGGAGCGGATCGTCACATGGGGTCTCGGTCGCGGGCAGAGCGCGCGATCGGTCCGGGGCGTGCACTAAACATCACCCGTTGCCGACGTCGGAGGCCGTATGAGCTCAATCGCCGAGTCACACCTCTCGAACAAGGACCTTGCGCCGACCAGCCCGGAGCGGCGCACGTGGGGGACGTACAACCTCGCTGCGCTGTGGGTGGGCCTCTCGATCGTCATCACGACCTACACGCTGGCGTCCGGGCTGATCGCCGCCGGCATGTCGTGGTGGCAGGGCCTGCTGACCGTGTCGTTGGGCAACTTCATCGTGCTGATCCCGATCCTGCTGAACTCGCATCCGGGCACCAAGTACGGGATCCCGTTCCCGGTGCTGGTCCGCTCGAGCTTCGGGATCCGTGGCGCGAACGTGGCGGCGATGGCGCGCGCGCTCGTGGCCTGCGGGTGGTTCGGGATCCAGACGTGGATCGGCGCGCTGGCGCTGGACACGCTGATGACGACCCTGGCGTCCGGCTGGGCGGACGTCGGCGGCCACAAGGCGATCGCGTTCGCCGTGTTCTGGCTGATCCAGGTGGCGATCATCCTGCGCGGCATCGAGGGCATCAAGTTCCTCGAGAGCTATGCCGCCCCGCTGCTCCTGGGCTCGAGCATTGCGCTGCTGATCTGGGGTTTCGGCGTCGGTGGCAACATCTTCTCGGCGTCGTCGCAGCTGATCACCGACGACCAGTCCTTCTGGGCGCTGTTCGGCCCGGGCCTGGCGGCGAACGTCGGCTACTGGATCACGCTGTCGATGAACATCCCCGACTTCACGCGGTATGCGAAGGACCAGCGCTCGCAGGTCGTCGGTCAGAGCATCGCGATGCCGCTCACCATGACCGGCTTCTCGTTCATCGGCATCGCGGTGACGGCGGCGACGATCGTCGAGTTCGGCGAGCCGATCTGGGACCCCGTCACGCTCGTCGCCCGGCTGCTCGCAGACATGCCGATCCTGCTCGTGCTCGCGATGATCATCGTCGTGATCGCGCAGATCTCGACGAACATGGCGGCCAACGTCGTCTCGCCGTCGAACGACTTCTCGAACCTGTCGCCGCGCCAGATCTCGTTCAGGACCGGCGGCCTGATCACGGCTGTCATCGGCGTGATCTCATTCCCGTGGCAGCTCTATGAAGACGTCGGCGCGTACATCTTCACGTGGCTGGTCGGCTACGGCAGCCTGCTCGCCAGCTTCCTCGCCGTGATGGTGTTCGACTACTGGCTGCTGCGGAAGGCGCGACTGAACGTCGAAGAGCTCTACCGCTACGGCGAGGGTGGCGAGTACTGGTTCTGGAAGGGCTTCAACTGGCGCGCGCTGGTCGCCGTCGCCGTGGGCGTGATCCCGGTGCTGCCCGGCTTCCTGAATGCGGCGACGACCGAGGGCGGCGTGGTCGCCGATCCGAACTTCCTCGACCAGCTCTACCGGTATGGCGTGTTCGTGGCGTTCGGGCTGTCGGCCGTCGCGTACGTCGCGCTGATGCGGCTGCAGGAGGTCAGTCCGGCGGCCGCGACCGAGACGTAGCCTCGTAGTACGGGCCGGTGCGGAGCACGCGATCGACGATTTTGGCCATCAAGGTCGCCTCGGCGCCGTTGTCCGGGAAGCCGTAGAACGTGTTGTCGTCGGTCTCCCAGTCGTCGCGGATGGCCGGCTCGCCGCGGAACGCGTGCTCGAAGTAGGGGTCCGCCTCTGACGTCGCGCCATCCGGGCCGAGCAGGTCGTCGAGAAGGGCGTACACGCCCCAGCTCGCCGGCTCGCGATATGTGCCCTCGTACCGGCAGCGCTGCGCCTCACCGACATCCCGGCAGATCGACCTGGGTCGCTTCCCGACCTGGAAGCTGGCATTGCCGACCTGCTGCGTGTAGGGCTCGTCCGGGTCGCAGTACGGATCGTCCCCGCAGTTGATCGTGATGACGGCTTCGAGCGCCGCCCCGTATGACCCGCGGCACCAGCCCCCCGGCGGTCGCCGGAGCGGGGCGTCGATCACGGTGCCGGCGGTGACGGCGCTGAGGTCCGGCAGCGCGCCGGGCTGGCAGCGCCGCCCGCCGTCCACGCGCGTGTTCCAGCGGTAGGTGATCGTGTCGCCGTAGGCGTTGGTCCCGGGCGACATCGGAATCGTGACGCGCACGCGCTGGCCGCCTTGGGCGGGCCGCATCCGCTTGTGCGTGAGCGTCACCGTCGCCGGCGGGACCGGCTGGTAGCGGTCCGCGTCGACCGGGGCCGGCTGAGCGAGCGCGAGAGTGGCCAGCGTTGCAGCGAGCAGCACACTCCGATCTTCGGTTTGTTGCTCAGAATCCTTGAGCGGCCGGGTCCCTGAGCTACGAGGGCGCGGGCATCGCTTCCATCTCGTCGATCAGAACGGCGTTCGGGAAGTCGGGCTGCGGTGCGGTCGGTGACGAGGCGAGCAGCTCCGCCTGGGCCATCGCGGGCGACGCGAGGCCGTTGCGCGTCATCGTCCGCGCGATCATCGCGGCGGCGATCGGCGTCGCGAACGACGTCCCGTCCCACGCGGCCCAGCCGTGGAAGGCGATCGTGGGGTCGCTCGGGCTGGTCGTCGCGCCGACCGCGACCTTCGTCTTCGCGTTCGCGAACGTGGACTGGAGGTCCGAGCCGCGGGCGGTGGCGTCGACCCACGGGCCGTGGTTGCTGTACCAGGCGCGGTTCCACTTGCCGAAGCGCTCGTCGACCGCTCCGATCGCCAGGACCTCATCGAACGCGGCCGGCCAGAACGGCCGGCTGGCGGCGTGGTTACCGGCGGCGGCCACGACGACGCGCTGCTGCTGGCCCATCGCGGCCATCGCGTTCAGCACGGCCAGCGGCGGAGCGTCATTGTCGGTGTAGCCCCCGAGCGAGAGGTTGACGATGTCGACGTCGGCCGGCAGCTGCGCCATCGCCTGGGCGACGGTGAAGTCGTCGCCGACCCCGTGCGAGTCGAGCACCTTGACGGCGTAGACCGACGCGGCGG
This sequence comes from uncultured Solirubrobacteraceae bacterium, assembly GCA_963768375.1. GTDB lineage: Bacteria > Actinomycetota > Thermoleophilia > Solirubrobacterales > Solirubrobacteraceae > Solirubrobacter. Next base: position 194,806 of record CAVYHO010000008.1, on the reverse strand, counting down.
GCGCCACCTGCAGGATCAGGCCCGCGATGAACGTGCCGTGGCCGGCCTCGTTGTCGCCGTACCCGTCGCTCTCCACGTCCCAGACGTCGTTGGCGCCGGGAGCGCGCTGGACGCCCGTGAGCCACTCGTGCTCGAACATGCCGGTGTCCAGCACGGCGATCTTGACGCCGCCGCCATCGTCGCTGCGGGTCGTGCGCATCGGCAGCGCGGCGGGCATGGCCGCCTGTTGGACGCTCGAGCCCGGGCCGCCTTGAATCCGCGGCTCACCCGTGAAGTTGATCGCGGAGGCCGCCTCGCCGACAAACACGTGGTTGGGCGCCACCTGCGCCGGCCCCTGCGGGCGATTCGCGGTCGCCCGGCGGATGTTTGCCAGCGCGGCCATCACCTCGCGGGCCGGATCGGCGGGGTTCTGCGTCGGGCGCGTGAAGACCGTGATGCCGAACGGGCGCTGCTCGAGCGGCTTCCAGCCCTTGAGCACGCGCCCTACGTCGGGGGCGTCGCCCGGGCCGACAAGGATCTGCCCCGGCCGCAGCAGGAACGTGTTCCCGGGCTCGCGGTTGACGGCGACAGCGCGCTTGTCCCACTTGGACGGCAGTTCACCCGCCGACGCGGCGGAGGTCATCGTCGCCAGCGCCGCGACGGCCAGCGCCAGCACAACAACGATCTGCCTGCCAATTGCGCGCAAGTGCGTTCTCCTGTTTCCCGGGAATCTCAAGGCGCCGAAGCCAATCGCACGTGCCTTGGCGTGCCATTGGCCGATTCTTGGAGTGGACAGACGAAGGTTCGATTCGCGGGGGTGACCGGCGCGTCTACGGTGCCGGGGTGCGGGTCGCCATCCTCATGCTCGTGATCGCCGCCGGCCTGGCCGGCTGCGGCTCCGACGTCGAGCTCCAAGGCGCCTCCGGCGCGGTCCGGCGCGCCGAGACGTCGATGCGCGACCTCGGTTCGGTGCGGCTGCGGACGACGATGCGCAGCCGCGTGGACCGCATCACGACCCGCGCCCGCGGGCACGGGGCGATCGACTTCCGCAGTGGGCGCGTGTCGGTGACCATGGCCGGGACGATCGACGAGCGCGAGTTCGAGTGCGAGACGATCTCCGAGAAGCACGCGATCTATACGCGCGTCGCGGGCGAATGGAGCGTTGTACGGTCAAAGCTGCCCGGGGGCCCGGTGCGCAGGCGGGCGGTGCTCGGCGCGCGCGATCCAGCGGGGCAGCTCTCGATTCTGCCCTACGTCAAGAACGTCGGGCGGATCCGCACCGAGGAGGTCGCCGGCGTGACGACGACTCGCTACGGCGGTGAGGTCGAGTTCCCGGGCTACCAAATCGAGCCGATCGACTTCTGGGTCGACGAGGAGTGGCGAATCCGCCGCCTGCGCACCCTCACGATCGGCGGCAACGGGCGCCAGATCGTGACTACCGAGTTCTATGACTACGGCGCGCGGATCCCGCCGATCGTCCCGCCGAAGACGGCGACGGAGATGACCGGCTAGCGCCGCAGCATCTCGACCACGAGGAACGCCAGCTCCAGCGCCTGCTGCGTATTGAGCCGCGGGTCACACGCCGTCTCGTAGCGCGAGCTGAGCTCGCTATGGGAGATCATCTGCGCGCCGCCCAGGCACTCGGTGACGTCCTCGCCGGTGTGCTCGACATGGATCCCGCCGGGGTGCGTGCCGAGCTGCTGGTGGACCTCGAAGAACCCCTCGACCTCGTCCATGATGCGATCGAAGTGCCGGGTCTTGTGGCCGCTCGGCGATTCCTCGGTGTTGCCGTGCATCGGGTCGCACTGCCACACGACGCGATGTCCGGCGCGGCTGACGGCGTCGATGATCGGCGGGAGCTGTGCACGAACGTTCTCGTTGCCCATCCGCGAGACCAGCGTCACGCGCCCGTCGATGCGGTCGGGATCGAGTCGCTCGACGATGTCGACCGCCTCGTCGGGAGTCACCGTCGGGCCGATCTTCACGCCGACTGGGTTGGCGATCAGCGCGGCCAGGGCCACGTGGGCACCTTCGAGCTGGCGTGTCCGATCGCCGATCCAGACCTGGTGGGCCGACAGGAGGTAGAGCCGGTCGCCCGCCGAGCGCAGGAGCGAGCGCTCGTAGTCGAGCACGAGCATCTCGTGGCTGGCGAACATCTCGACGGTGCGCAGCGAGCTGTCGTCGACGCCGCACGCTGACATGAACCGCAGGCTCCGATCGATCTCGCCCGCCACGCGCTCGTAGCGCTCACCCGCGCTCGATTCACGCACGAAGTCCATGTTCCACTCGTGCAGGTGGTGCAGATCGGCCAGCCCGGCGCCGGTGATCGCGCGGGTCAGGTTCATCGCCGCCGCCGCGTTGGCGTAGGCGCGCACGAGCCGGCCCGGATCGGCCCGCCGGGCCTCGGCCGTCGGCTCGAGCGCGTTGATCATGTCGCCGCGATAGGAGGGGAGGCCGACGGCGTCCTTGTCGGAGCTGCGCGGCTTGGCGTACTGGCCCGCGATCCGCCCGACCTTGATCACCGGCATCGACGTCCCGTACGTCAGGACGACGGCCATCTGCAGCAACGTCCGGAGCGTGCCGCGCAGGTGTGCCTCGGTGTTGTCGGCGAACGTCTCGGCGCAGTCGCCGCCCTGCAGGAGGAACGCCTCGCCGCGCGCGACCGTCGCCAGGCGCTCCTGGAGCGCGTCGACCTCCGTCGGCACCGCGATCGGCGGAACCGTCTCCAGCAGCGCCCGGACCCGCTCGACGTACTCCGGGTCCGGCCATGCGGGCTGCTGGACCGCCGGCCGTGCCAGCGCCTCACTGACCGCGGCCAGCTGCGCGTTCGGCAGCGGTGGCACGGGGTGATGCGTGGCCTCCGGCACGTCGACGGTCCAGGTCATGCTTCGAAGGCTACGCCGCGCACTGATATATCAGGGGACAGTCCCCTGATATATCAGTGGTCCGTCTCCCTGGTTACGGAGTGGTGGTTGACAGGGTGAACGTCAGCGTCTTGGCGTAGGTGCCGGTGCGGAGCGCGTCGTTCGCGTTGACGCGCTGGCTGAAACCGAGCGTCAGCGCATCGGGTCGCCGAGCCGACCGGGATCACCGTCGTAGGTCTCGATCGGCGCCGGTGGTACGGACAGTTGCGCCGCTGCCGGTTGCACCCCAGCACCCAGCGACAGCAGCGATGCGAGCAGCTAGGCGGGCGGGATGTGATGGCTGCCGACGAACATGTCGGCCGGGTCGTAGACGCTCTTGATGCCGCGCAGGCGCTCCCACACGGCGGGCGCGAAGAAGCGGCTGGCGTCGGCCGGGACCTCGACGAAGTTGGGATAGTCGCCGGCGCGGTGGGGGTCCAAAGCCGCGTCGAAGTCGGCGAGCGCCGCACGCACCGCGACGTCGGACGCCTCGTCCATCACGACGCCGAGCGCCATCGCGCAGATCTCGCCGGGCAGCGTCGCGCGCGCACCGGCACCGGGCGTCTCGCGAGCCAGCGCGCCGCCCATGTGCCGGAACTGAAGCATGGTGACGGTCGGCCCGGCCTTCGAGATCAATTCGTCGATCGCGTCCACCGGCAGCGCGTCGACAAGCTGATGCGTGAGGTGAAACGGCAGCGGGTCGAGCGGATCCATCGCCAGGTCGGCGAGCACGATCGGGGGAACCATCGCGAACGTGTCGCGCACCGGGCCGAGGTCGCGCAGCGGCCGCAGGAGATCGCGGCCGTCGGCCTCGGTGCCGAGGTAGGCCGCCATCACGATCGCGAACGAGCGGCCGCGCGCGAACGCGGGCACGTCCGGGATCGGCGGGAAGTGGATGACCGACGCCCACGACATCAGCTCGTCGGGCAGCGACGGGAGCAGGTCGCTCCACGTCCGCAGCACCTCGGCCGAGCGCTCCACGGGGAAGAACATGGCGCCGGCGTACAGCTCGTCGAGCGGGCTGCACCTCGAACTCGATCGCGGTCACGACGCCGAAGTTGCCACCGCCGCCGCGCAGCGCCCAGAACAGGTTCGGGTGGTGCTCGGCGTCGGCGCGGACGAGGCTGCCGTCGGCGGTGACGATCTCCAGCGCGGTGACGGCGTTGGTCTGCATGCCGAACTTGCGTGACAGCCAGCCGATGCCACCGCCGAGCGAGTAGCCGGCGATCCCGACGTCCGGCGACGAGCCGTGCAGGGCGGCCAGGCCGTGCGCCGAGAGCCGGCTCACGACGCGCTCCCACTTGGCGCCGGCGCCGACGCGGACGCGCCGGGCGCCGGGGTCGACGCGCACCTCCTGCAGGCCGCTGACGTTCAGCAGCAGCGTGTTCTCGAGGTCGCCGAGCGGGCCCTGGTTGTGGCCGGTCGCCTGCGGCGCGACGCGCAGCCCCAGCTCGCGGGCGTACGCGACCGCCGCGACGACGCCCTGGTCGTCGGTGGGCAGCGCGATCGCGGCCGGGTGCTGGTCGAGCAGGAGGTTGAAGGCGGAGCGGGCTTCATCCCAGCCGGGGTCGCCGGCGAGCAGGAGGGTCAACGAGGGGAGCGCGGTGAGCATGCGGCGATGGTGCGGATTGCGAGGCGCGCCGTCGATCCCCGAATCGCGGGGTGGTTGGCTCGCGTGCACCCCCTCGTTTCAGGGGGTGGGGGCGGTCAGCCACACGCCGATGTGGAGCTAGCCGCATCGTCCGCATCGCGTCGCCGAACGTAACGTCCGCCTCATGACATCGACCCGCGACCTCGCGCGAGCGGCGCGACGGATCGACGCGCTGGCCGCCCAGGAGCTGCCGACCCAGCAGTTGATCGAGGCCGTGGCGGACGAGATGCGTGCGGCGATGCCGATCGACGCCATGATCCTGGCCGCGACCGACCCGGACACGATGCTCGGGCTCGGCGCCGGGGTCGTGCACGACATGCCGCAGACCGTGTGCGCTCCCTTCTGGGAGTACGAGTTCGAGGTCCCCGACTTCAACAAGTTCACCGACCTCGCGCGCGGGCCGCGGCCGGTCGCCGACCTGCACGCCGCGACGGGCGGGCGCCCGGAGCGCAGCGCGCGCTGGCGCGAGCTACGGACGCTGATGGACTCCGACGCGGAACTCCGCGCCACCTTCACCGCCGGCGGGCGCGGATGGGGGCTGCTCCAGCTCAACCGCGCCGGCGCGGCGCACGGCTTCCGCGACGAGGAGGTCGACTTCGTCGCCGCGATCGCGCCGGTGGTGGGCCGCGGGCTGCGTCAGTCGCTGATCTCGCACCCGGCCCAGGGGGCCGTCGTGCGCGGGCCCGGCATGGCGATCGTCGGACCCGACTGTCGAATCGTGTCGGCCACGCCTGAAGCGATGGCATGGTTCGACGAGCTCGAGTCGGCCTACCGCGTGCCCGATCCGGTGCTCGGCCACGACATCCCAAGTGAGGTCACGGTCGTCACTCAGGCGGCTCGCGCCGGCGCCGCACGCACGCGCGCCCGAACGCGAAGCGGCGTCTGGATGCTGATCCACGCTTCCCGCCTGGATGGCTCCGACGCCACCGCGGTCGTGATCGAGCCGGCCAAGGCGAGCGAGGTCGCGCCCCTGATCGTCGAGGCCTACGCGCTCACGCCGCGCGAGGTCGAGGTCACGCGCGCGCTCGCGCGAGGGCTCACGACGATCGAGATCGCGCAGGATCTGCATCTGTCCCGCTACACGGTCCAGGACCACCTGAAGTCCGTCTACGAGAAGGCCGGCGTCTCCAGCCGCGGAGAGCTGGTCGCGAAGATGTTCGCCGACCACTACTTCGACGGGCTCCACAGCGCGATCCATACCGCGTAGTGCGTGGAAAACGGGACAAGAATCGCGGCGTAGCGGCCATCGCGCGAACGCTCGCGTATGTTCCGCCCTTCTCGACAACATGAGGAGGGGAGGAGTAGCTCATGAAGCGCTTCGCAGGGGTGATTGTCGGTGCCTTAGCGCTCGTCGCGCTGTCCGCTGCGCCGGCGTCCGCGGACCTGCTGGACCGCTACGTGCTGGACATCGACGAGAGCCGGTCGCAGGTGAAGGTCGACGGGCCGGGGTTCAAGGTCAAGCTGACCAAGGACGCGCTGACGACGCAGATCGACGACGCGCGGTTCGGGTTCCCGCACCCCGATCACCCGATCGAGCGCCCGTCGCAGATCGGCCCGGGTCCGGGGGCGCGCCCGTACGTGTGCGAGAACGGCACCTATCGGGCGACCGCGGCCGGCAGGGGGATCTTCGCAGGCGTGGAGCGGGTGTCGAGCGACAAGCCGCGCCCCGTGCCGCCGTATACGGACGCGTTCAACACCGGTTTCGGGAATCCGTTCACGTTCGTCGGCACCCTGACGGCGACGGTGACCAACGAGGCCGGCGAGACGTTCACGCTGATGATGTCCGACCTCGCCAACGAGGTCCGGGTGCTGGGTCGGTTCTTCGTCTCCTCGAACCCGATCCACGCGTTCTTCGTCGACTCGCAGGGCAAGATCCGCGATCGCGCCTCGCTGGTCGGGCGCGTGGTCGTCGACGAGAAGACCGGCCACTCGGCCCACTGGGTCGTGGACCGCGGCACCTGCCATCAGCGGGCGGCGCTGCCGTTCGGTGGTGACAACGCGGTCGTGTTCGGACCGTTCTTCGTCCTGCCGTTCAACACGACGGTGATCGGCGACTAGGCCGTGCCGCGCTTGCTGGCCCGTGCATGTCCGCGGGCCAGCAGGTCGCGCGGATCGCTGGGGTTGAGGATCGCCACCCAGCCCTGCGTCGCGTAGGTGGGGTGGGGGAGGAGGACGTTCAGCGCGGTGTAGTCGACGTCGTCGGCCGGAGGCACCTCGTCGCGGCCGACCGACACGTTGAGCCGAAACACGTCCGGGCGGTTGAGGTTCGAAGCGTCGTCCCAGCCCTCGTAGTCCTTGGTCACGATCGTGGCCCACGGCATCTTGCGGTTCTCGTCGTAGTAGATGAACGTGTCGCCCCACGCGACCTCGGGAGAGCCGTCCCCCTCGCGCGCGGTGATGGCGGCGACATCGGGCAGGCCGGCGGCGAACTCGATGATCTCGTCGGCGGTCATGATTGACCCATGATCCTCGACGAGAGCGTCGGAGGACTGCTTCGCCGGACTGCATCGCGGGTGCCGGACACCGTCGCGCTGGTGGCCGGCGAGCGCTCCTGGACGTACGCCGAGCTGCTCTCGGAATCCGAGCGCGCGGCGCGTGCGTTGCTCGCGCGGTTCGCGCCCGGCGACCGGGTCGCGATCTGGGCGCCCAACATCCCCGAGTGGGTGTTGCTCGAGCTGGCCGCGGGCCTGGCCGGCATCACGATCGTGACCGTCAACCCGGCGCTGCGGGCCGAGGAGCTGCGATTCCTGCTCGAGCAATCGCGCGCGGACGGGATCTTCCTCGTGCCTGAATACCGCGGCTCGCGAATGGCCGAGATGCTCGACGCCGTCCGAGGTGACCTGCGCGAGGCGATCAGCTTCGATGAGTGGGACGCGTTCGTCGCCAGCGGCTCGACCCGCGAGCTCCCTGACGTGGACCCTCGCGACGCGGCGCAGATCCAGTACACATCCGGCACGACCGGCCGGCCGAAAGGCGCCGTCCTCAACCACCGCGGGATCGTCAACAACGCGCGGCTCGCCTACGAGCGGATCGGCGCGCAGCCAGGGCTGGTGCAGCTCAGCCCGATGCCGCTGTTCCACACGGCGGGCTGCGCGATGAGCGTGCTCGGCTCGATCGCGTGCGAGGGCACGCTGATCCTGCCGCCGTACTTCGATCCGGGATTGATCCTCGAGCTCGTCGAGACGCACCGCCCGGCGTGCCTGCTCGGCGTGCCCACGATGCTGATCGGGCTGCTCGACCATCCGCGTTTCGCGACGAGCGACGTGTCCTCGGTCGATGTCGTGATCAGCGGCGGCGCCGTCGTCCCGCCGGCGCTCGTCCGCCGGGTCGAGGCGGCGTTCGACGCGCGGATGAGCATCGTCTTCGCCCAGACCGAGTCGTCGCCAGTGATCACCCAGACGGCGCCCGATGACGACGCCGAGGACCGCGCCACCACGCTCGGCCGGCCGCTGCCGCACACGGAAGTGAAGATCGTCGACGGTGAGCTGTGCACGCGCGGCTACCACGTGATGACCGGCTACTTCGACGACCCCGAGGCGACGGCGGCGGCGATCGACGCCGACGGCTGGCTGCACACCGGTGACCTCGTGTCGATCGATGAGCGCGGCTACTGCCGGATCGGCGGCCGCCTTAAGGACCTAATCATCCGCGGCGGAGAGAACATCTACCCGCGCGAGATCGAGCAGGTGCTGTTCGACCACGAGGATGTGGCCGACGTCGCGGTACTCGGCGTCCCGGACGAGACGTGGGGCGAGCAGGTCGCCGCGTTCATCCGCCCGGCGGACGGCCGCGCTCCCGATCCCGACGAGCTGTTCGCCTACTGCCGTGAGCGGCTCGCGCCACACAAGGCGCCGCGCCACTGGACGATCGTGGACTCCTTCCCGCTCACCGCGTCTGGCAAAGTCCAGAAGTACGTGCTTCGCGAACGGTTCCTCGCCTCATGAGCGCCCCGCGCCGGATCGTCACCGGTCACGATGACTCCGGGAAGTCGGTCGTGCTCTCGGACGGCCCGAACCCGAAGACGCTCGACATCGGCAGCGCGGCGTTCCACGAGATCTGGATCACCGATCAGACGCCGACGCCGATTCCAGCCACCGAGGCCGAGCCGACCGACCGCCCGATCCGGACCCCGCCGCCCGCCAACGGCGTGATGGTGCGGTTCACGGAGATGGCGCCAGGCGCCGAGTCGCCGATGCACCGGACCGAGACGCTCGACGTCGGCGTCGTGCTCGAGGGCGAGACGTGGCTCCTGCTCGACGACGGCTCCGAGACCCGCGTCGGGCCGGGCGACGCCGTCGTCCAGCGCGGCACCAACCACGCGTGGGCGAACCGCTCCGACCAGCCCGTGCGAATGGTCTTCGTGCTGATCGACGGGACGATCACCGACGAACTGCGCTCGTCGCTCGGCGAGCTCCAATTCTTCGACCAAGTGTTGGACTGAGCTCGACGACGCTTCCGAGCACCGTTCACACCGCCCGGCCGTGGCGGATCCACGAGCTCGTCCGCGACTTCCGGCTCGAGGACGTCTGGGCGCTGCCGACGCCCGGCGGGCCGGACGACTTCCCGCGGCTGGTGAAGGTGATGACGGAGTCGGATCCGTCGCAGGGGTCCTCACGCGTCGCCCGGATGCTGTGGGCGCTCCGGTGGAAGCTGGGCGAGTGGTTCGGGTGGGACGAGCCGGAGGCCGGGGTCGGCGCGCGCGTGCCGACGCTGCGCGACCGGCTGCCGCCCGATCTGCGCGAGACGACCGCCGGCCCGGGAGCGATCACGCTGCCGTTCTCGACCGTCTACCTGCTCGACGACGAGTGGGCCGCGGAGATCGCCAACCGGACCGTCCACGGCGTCGTGCACGTCGGGTGGGTGGAAGACGATGCGGGCGGCTACCGCGGCGAGATGGCGGTCTACGTCAAGCCGAACGGGCGGCTCGGGAAGGCCTACATGGCGGCGATCATGCCGTTCCGCCACCGGCTCGTGTACCCGCCGATGATGCGCGACATCGCGCGGGCGTGGCAGGCTCCCGGGTGATGCCCTACTTCGATCAAGCCGGCGAGCCATCCGATGCACCCGGACGGTTCGTCAACGTCGACGAGCTCGAGGCGTTGGTGCTGCTGGAAGGACTCGAGTTCCGGCCGGTCACGACCGACTCCGTGATGACGAACTTCGTCACGTTCGCGCCGAATGCGCCCGCGCCGATGCACCATCACCCCGAGCAGCAGATCGCGATCATCCTCTCCGGCGAGCTGACATTCACGGTTGGCGGCGAGGAGCGCGTGATGCACGCCGGCGACTGCGTCGTGATCCCGCCGCACGTGCCGCATGGCGGCGTCTCAGGGCCCGACGGATGCCGGGCCCTGGACGTCTTCACCCCGCCGCGGGCGGGGATCGTTGCCGCGATGACTCGCTAGCGCTGTTTGACCACCATCGCGCTGCCGCCGCCCCGGCGGACGGGCTCCGCGGCGGCGAGCATCTTGCCGCGATCGAAGAACTCGATCCCGGTGGTGGCGCCGATCTCCGCCGATGTCGCGAATGTCTGCAGGTACGGCGCCACCTTGAGCGGAACGCCGTCGGTGTCAATGAACGCCTGCTCGGCGCTCGTGCTCGCGGTATTGCGCTGCGACGCTCGCGGCGCCGCGATCGCCTCCGGCAGCGTTTTGCCCAGCTCCAGCCGTTCGAGCAGGACCTGCGACACGGTGGTGATGATCATCGAGCCGCCCGGCGAACCGACCGCGAGGAACGGCTTGCCGTGCTTGGTGATGATCGTCGGCGACATCGAGCTCCGCGGGCGCTTGCCGCCCTCGGCCTTGTTGGGCAAGGTCAGGCTGGTGTAGTCGAAGTCCGTCAGCTCGTTGTTGAGGAGGAAGCCCCAGCCGGGGACGACGATGCCGTTGCCGCCGGTCGACTCGATCGTGAACGTGTACGAGACGACCATGCCGTCGTCGTCGGCGACGGTCAGGTGGGTCGTGGACGGGCCCTCGCCGTCGGGTCCGGCGGCGTTCTTCCCACTGCAGTCGCCAGCGGCGACCGGCGAGGTCGCGGCCGTGTCGTTGATCTGCGCGCGGCGCTCCGCAGCGAAGCGATCCGACAGCAGGCACCGGAGCGGAACGTTGAAGTACGCGGGATCGGCGAGATACGCGCCGCGGTCGGCGAACGAGTATCGCGACGCCTCGAGGAACCGATGCAACGCGCGCGTCCGGTTCGCGCGGAGGTCGGGGTAGCCCTCGAGGATGTTCAGGATCTCGCCAACCGTCGAACCGCCGCTCGACGGCGGGCCCATGCCCCACACATCCAGGCCCTTGTAGCCGATCCGGGTCGGCGCGCGCTCGGGCGCGCGGTACGCGGCGAGGTCGCCCTCGGTCATGAGGCCGGGCCGCCACTTGTGGTTGGCGTCCGCGGCGATCGGCGGCGACTGCGCGGCCTTGGCCATCGCCGCGGCGATCGGTCCGCGGTAGAAGCCGTTGGCGCCGTAGCGCGCGATCATGTCGTACGCGCGCGCCATGTCCGGATTGCGCAGCGTCGTCCCGACGTCGCGCGGCGTGCCGTCCGGGTCGAGATAGATCGCGGCCGTCGACGGGACGTCGTTGAAGTAGTCGACGACGGCCGCCGTCTGGTCGAAGAACGTCTGGTCGACCACGAAGCCCTTGCGCGCGACGTCGGTCCCGGACCGCAGCGCCTTGTCGAGCGACGTCCTGCCATAGCGCTTGAGGGCGTACTCCCAGCCCGCGACCGTGCCCGGGACGCCCGCGGACAGCCCGCTGAAGCGAGCGTCGTTGAACGCGAGCGCTGCGCCGTTCTCCCAGAACGAGTCCGGCTTCATCGTGGCCGGCGCCGTCTCGCGGCTGTCGATCGTCGTCACCTGGCCGCGCGGCGTGCGGATGACCATGAAGCCGCCGCCGCCGATGCCGGATGAGAACGGCTCGGTGACGCCGAGCACGCCGGCGGCCGCGACCGCGGCGTCGACGGCGTTGCCGCCCCGGCGCATCATGTCGATGGCGGCCTGCGTCGCGAGCAGGTCAACCGTCGCCGCCGCGCCGCCGGAGCCGAACGCGGTCGGCTCCTTCTTCGCCGCCGGTGGCGGCGGGTGGTGATCGCCGTGACCGTGGCCGTGCCCGTGCCCACCGCGCTTGTCGTGCGGCCCGCCGGCCGCCGAAGCCACCGTCGCCGCGGACATCGCCACCACGGCGATGACCAGCGTCAGCAGCGCCCGCCAAGACGTGCTTCTCATCGAAGTTCCTCCCGCTTTGATGACCAACTCGGGACGGTACTCCCCGCGATCGGGTCAGGTCACACGGTCGAGAGCGACGATTCGCAGTTCGCTGGTGTGATGACCGCCCTCGCCCTCCAGCCAGCATTCGTCAGGACCCGGGAGCATCTCGGTGAACTCGACCAAGCCGCCGTTCTCGCGCGCGGGCGCGAGGAAGCGGGCGAGCGATCGGCGCAGCGACGGCGACTCGAAGTCCACGTAGCGCGGCTTGCGTTCGAGCGGTGAGCGGGCGAACACGCGACGGGGGAGGCCGCGGTCGCGCGCCCAGCCGGCGATGTCGTCGGGCAATTCGGACGCTGGAGCGGACCAGCCCGCGCGCCGCACCACGAGCCGGCCGATCTCGGCGCGGCCCTCGTGATCGCCGATCGGGTCGAAGCTGCGCAGGGCGGCGACGAACATCGGCAGGAAGAGGAACTGCGCGAGCGGCACCCGGAACGTGTGGCGGCGGTCGGTCACGTGTCCGTCGTCGATCACGACGTCCTCGAGCGCGACGCGGTGCGTTCCGTCCGGAGTCGGCTCGTCACCGCTCACCACGACGATGTCGCCTTCGGGGTACATCGGCCAGCTGCGTGCGGTCATCTCGACCACGCCGCGGCGTGGCGGGGAGAGGTGCACGCCCGGTCCGGTCTCGGCCGCGATCCGGCGCAGCAGCGCGCCGGGATCGGGATGACGCCGCCCGAACAGCCCTTGCGCGAGCGGGTTGTCGCCACCGTGGAAGTCCCCGAGCACGAGCAGGAAGTCCCCGTTGCCGATGTCGCGGGCGGCGATCTGGATGTCGGCCGAGTGATAGTTCGAGCCGTGCCAGGCCGGCGCCCAGTCGGCGTAGTCCCCGGTCGCCCAGCGGTGCTGCAGCTCGCGCTGCTCGTCGCCCATCTGATTCCACAGCCCGAAGCCCGCGCCCATCAGCGGCCCGAGCTGCGGAGCGAGCGGGCCGTCGTGCGCGATCCGCTCGAGCAGTTCGGTGCCACGTGCGAACACGCGACCGCACCACCAGCGCGAGGCATCCAGCACCCGGGGCAGCGAGGCGCGCAGCTCGTCGAGCACCGGGCCGCCGAGCGTCAGGTCGAGGTCCCGCATGGAGTCCAGGTAGGCGATCGTGCGGCCGCCGCCGCTGTCGTCGCCGTTGCGCGCCGCCGCTCGCCCGGTGACTTCTTCGAACACGCGGTCCAGCGCGTCGAGCGCGGCGGCGACGTCGGTGGCGCCGGAGACCGCCTCGCGGGCGGCCAGCAGCCGTGCGAGCCCGGGCGTATCCGGCGGCAGCGCGTGCTCGGGAAACGGGCTCATGGGCAGTGGCTTCGCGGCGAGGGCCTCCATCGCCCACGTCTCGAAGTGGACGACGCGTTCGCGCTCGAGCGCGCCGGAGCGCACTTCGGTCACATCTCCGAAGGAGCCCCATGCGAGCGGCCCGAAGAACCCGATCGTGTCGTTCTTGGCGCAGTAGCGCTGCCAGTACGCGCCGACCACATCGCGCCGGCGGCGCCGGCGCGAAGGGCTTCCCTGGTCGATCTTCTCGACCGCGCTCTTGAGCGACTCGCGGCTCTGCCACGCGACTGCCTCGCGGAACAACGGGTCGCGTGCGACGTCGGCCAGCCGCGTGTCCTCGTCGGGCCCGAACGCGTCGAGACCCTCGACCGGGAAACCCGAGCTGCGCACGGCGAACTCGGGCCACAGACTCCATTCGCGATTCAGTTCAATATTCACTAGAGTAGAACTCTACTCAATGTCTGCGGACAAACGCAAGTACGACTCGACGTCGCGGCGCGCGGCGGCCACCGCGACGCGCGACCGCATCTGCGCCGCGGCCGAGGAACTGTTCCTGCGTGACGGCTATGCACGCACTTCGATCCGGGCGGTGGCCCGCGCGGCGGGCGTGGCGGAGGCGACGGTCTACCTCGCGTTCGCCGACAAGCCCGCCCTGCTCGACGCGGTGATCGTGCGCGCGACCCGCGACAACGCGTCTGAGCCGCTCGACGTCATCGCGGCTGCGCCGGTGGAGGAGATCCTCCCGCGCATGGCGTCGTCGAACGCGGTGCTGATGGCGCGTGCGGCGCGGCTGATCGCGCTCGGCGAGGGGGCGAGCTTGATGGACGCCGAGTTGCACCCGCTGCGCGAGCGCGCGCATCGCAACCTGCGGGCGGCGTTCCGGGTGATCGCGGATCGCCTCGGCGCGCCCGAGGCGGCCGACACCCTGTACGCGATCGCGAGCGAGAGCACCTACCTGCGTATGACCGAGGGCGCCGGGCTCCCGCCGGACCGCTACGCGGCCTGGCTGACCGAGACCCTAGCTGCGGTGCTGGCCCGCCCAGGCCAGCATGGCGAAGCAGAGCGACGCGCCTAGGACGATCACGATGACGGCGAACTGTTCCATGCCACACAGGATCGTCGGCGCCACCCAAGCGGCCATCAACGCCGCTTCAAGCGCAGATGAAGGTTGAACCAACCGGAATGAAGTCGGGACTCCGGGCGTCAGTGGTCTTGCGACCCCACGCACCAACGGAGAACGACATGACACATGGACGTAGCCAGGCGGCGCGCCGCCTGATCGCCGGCAGCGCGCTCGCCGCCGGCATCCTCGCCGCCACCACCGCCTCCGCACAGGCGGCGGTCACCGCCACCTTCTCGGGTGGCCAGCTGAGCGTGAACGGCGACAGCCTCGACAACAACATCACGGTCAGCCGCAACGCGGCGGGCCAGATCCTCGTCAACGGCGGCGCCGTCGCCGTCAGCGGCTCGCCGACGGTGGCCAACACCGCGAAGATCCAGGTCTTCGGGCTCGGTGGCAACGACACGATCACGATCAGCGAGGTCAACGGCGCGCTGCCCGCCGCGAACCTGTTCGGCAGCTCGGGCAACGACGTGCTCACGGGCGGGTCCGGCGGCGACCAGCTGTTCGGCGAGAGCGGTAACGACACGCTGCTCGGCAAGGGCGGCTTCGACTTCCTGTTCGGCGGCAACGACAACGACACCCTCACGGGCGGCGACGCCGACGATCAGGCGTTCGGGCAGTCCGGCAACGACCGGATGATCTGGAATCCCGGCGACGACACCGACCTCAACGAAGGCGGCGCCGGCACCGATACGGTCGAGGTCAACGGCGGCAACGGCCTCGAGCAGTTCACCACCACGGCGAACGGCACGCGGGTCCGGTTCGACCGTCTCAACCCGGCGCCGTTCTCGATCGACATCGGCACCTCCGAGAACCTCGTCCTGAACGCCAACGGCGGCGACGACAGCTTCTCGGCGACCGGCAACCTGGCGGCGCTGATCAAGATCACCGTCGACGGCGGCACGGGCAACGACACGCTGCTCGGCAGTAACGGCATCGACATCCTGATCGCGGGTGACGGCAACGACTTCGTCGACGGCCAGCAGGCCAATGACGTCGGCTTCCTCGGCGCCGGCGACGACACGTTCCAGTGGGACCCGGGCGACGGCAATGACGTGATCGAGGGCCAGGACGGCAGCGACACGATGCTGTTCAACGGCAGCGCCGCCAACGAGCGGATGGAAGCCTCGGCCAACGGCGGCCGGGTGCGCTTCACCCGCGACATCGCCAACATCGTCATGGACCTCGACGACACCGAGAAGATCGTCGCCAAGGCGCTGGCCGGCACCGACACCGTCACCGTCAACGACCTGTCCGGGACCGACGTGACCAGCGTCAACCCCGACCTGGCCGCGGCCGCCGGCGGCGACGACGCCAACGCCGACAACGTCATCGTCAACGCGACCAACGGCGACGACGTGGCGACGGTCACCGGCTCCGGTGCCAACGTCTCGGTGCTCGGACTGGCGTCCACCGTCGCGGTCTCCGGCGCGGGCGCCGGCAGCGACCGCGTCACCGTCAACGCGCTGTCCGGCGACGACGTCGTCGACGCCTCGAGCCTGTCCGCGGGCGTCTTCCTGACCGCCAGCGGCGGCAACGGCGACGACATCCTGATCGGCGGCAACGGTGCCGACACGCTGCTCGGCGATGCGGACGACGACGTGCTGATCGGCGGGCCCGGTGCCGACATTCTCGACGGCGGCACCGGCGACAACGTCGTGATCGACTCGGCCTCGGCGAACACCGTCACCGCTGCGACCACCGCAGGCAAGAAGTGGCTCGCGAGCCACGCCCGCACCACGCGCGGCAAGACCGTGCTGAAGATCGACGGCAAGTCGCGGACGCTCCCGCGGGCCAGCATGGCCGCGCTCGCCCGCAACCTGCTCGTGAAGTAGCTCGACCCGCGCCCCGGCCGTTCGCGGCCGGGGCGCTTGAGCTGGCAAGCTCCAGGCCAGTTCGCGCTCGCCCGCTGGGCCGCCGAGAACCTGCCGCCTCTACGTCAGCTCCAGCGAGCAGCTCGCCGAGCAGGTCCACGAACTGCATCGGCGGTTCTACTCGTCAGTTTCGACGTGATCGCGGTCTGCTGAGGCGCCACTGCAGGCGAAGGGCGTCGCCTGGCGGGAGGTCCCGCCAGGCGATGCTCGTCTCCCGCAGCCGCTCACAGGCGGCGCTGACCTGCTCGGCGGTGACCGTCGGCGTCCACCAGCGTTCGCCGGTCGCGGCGCGGAGCCGGCGAACGTCCTTGTCGGCGCGGGCGAGCGCGAGGTCGCACACGGCGCGGGTGAGCATCTCGGCCTGCGAGAGCCGGTCGCCGGCGCTGTCGACGACGGCCTGCGCGCGCTTGGCCGCGTGCGGCGGCTGCCGCCCCGCGATCACCTTCGTGTGCCCGAACAACCCCCCGGCCGCGATCGTGCCCCACAGGCCGGCCTCCAGGCCGAGGCTGTCCTCGACCACGAAGTGCGCGAGATCGTGGGGCAGCTCGCCGGTGTCGAGCTTGTTGTATCCGCCGCCGTCGAGCTCGACGAGCACGCCATCGAAGCGGTGCAACACCGACCGGTACCGGCGCCCCTCCGGCTTGAAGAACTCGATCTCGGTCGGCACTGCACCTGTTGTACCGTCGCCGATCGTGTTCGTCCTGCTTCTCACCTACACCAAGCCGCTCGACGAGGTCGACGCGCTGATGCGCCCCCACATGGCCTGGCTGAACAAACACCGCGCGGCCGGCCGCTTCGTCACGTGGGGACGGCAGATCCCGCGCACGGGCGGCGTGATCCTCGCCCACGGCGACGACCGCGACGAGATGGAGGCGCTCGCGGCCGGCGACCCGTTCGTGACCGGCGGCGTCGCCACCGTCGAGGTCGTCCAGTTCCGCGCCGCGCACCAAATCTAAAGGGGCCAGGCCCCTTTAGGTTCGGGGAGATCCCCCATATGCGGGAGCGGCGGGGCGCCGCAGGATGGCGCGATGCTCCGAATCCTGCTCCTGACCCTGGTCGCCACCGCGGTGCTCCCGTCGGCCGCGCACGCCGCCGTGCTCTCGAACGTCTCCGGTGACACGCTGGCGGTCACCGGCGACGGCGCGGCCGATCAGATCACGCTCCGGCTCTCGGCTCCGGACGTCCTTCAGGTCAACGGCTCCACCTTCAACCGCACGACCTTCAGTCGCATCGCGGTGCGCCCGGGCGCCGGCGCGGACGAGGTCCGGATCGACGAGTCCGGCGGCGTCTTCACCGACACCGAGATCACGACGATCGAGACCGGCGCGGGAGCGGACGTCGTCAGCGGCGGTTCGGGCGCCGAGGTGATCGTGACCGGCGACGACGGCGACTTCGTCAGCCCGGGCGCGGGCGACGACGCCGTTCAGCTCGGCGCCGGCGACGACACGGTGCTGCAGCACGAGGGCGACGCGCGCGATCTCATTGAGGGCCAGGCCGGCCTCGACACGCTGCGCGTGCTCGGCACCGGCCAGGCCGAGGAGTTCACCGTCCAGGCCTTCGGCAACCGGGCCCTGTTCACGCGTGACACCTCCGCGGCGCGGGCCGACGTCGCCGGGGTCGAGACCGCCGAGGTGAACGCGGCCGCCGGCGGCGATCTGATCGACGTCGGCAACCTCGAGGGCACCGGCATCGTGCGCGTGGACGCCGATGCCGGGGTCGCGGACGGCGCTCGCGATCAGATCGCGTTCCTCGGCCGCGCGACCGTCGAGTCGATCAGCGTGACGGCGTTGGACGATGTCGTCCAGGTCTTCGGGGCGATCAAGCTGCACGTCGAGAACGCCGCCGCGCTCGACGATCGGCTGACGCTGTTCGGCTCCGGCGGCAGCGACTCGATCGTGCTGCAGAACGCGGTCGCGCCACGGATCGGCATCACGCTCGACGGCGGCGCCGGATCGGACACGCTCGTGGGCAATAGCGGGACCGAGGTGCTGCGCGGCGGCCCGGGCTTCGACGTCGCGGACGGCGGCTTCGGCGACGACGTCATCGACCTCGGTGATGGCGATGACTTGGCCCATTGGAGCCCTGGTGACGGCAACGACATCATCGAGGGCGGCAGCGGGGCGGCGGACCAGCTTCGCTACGACGGCAACGCCGCCGCGGAGAAGCTCACCCTGATGGCCAACGGCGCGCGCGCCCGATTCACGCGGGACCTCGAGTCCGTGGTACTCGACATGGCCGGGATCGAGCGCATCGACGCGCTCGCGCGGTCCGGCGCCGATCGGATCACGGTCGGCGACCTCACCGGCACGGGAATCACCACCGTCAAGGCTGAGGTCGGCAACTTCGGCGGTGACAACGCGACCGACGAGGTGACGGTGACTGGCACGGCGGTGAACGATCAGCTGACGGTCACCGCTCCCGTGACGGTCGGCCGCGTGTCGGTGGCGAACGCCGAGGCGCGCGACAAGCTGACGATCAACGGTCTCGGCGGCGACGACGTCATCGACACCCGGGCCGTCCCTGGGACCGGCGTCCGGGTCCAGGCCGATGGCGGCGACGGCGCCGACACGCTGCTCGGCGGCGCGGGTGACGACGTCCACATCGGCGGCAACGGCAGCGACGTGCTGTTCACCGGCAGCGGCGACAATGTCGCGCTCGGCGGTGCGGGCGACGACGTGCTCCGCGGCGAGGAGGGAGACGACGTGCTCGACGGCGGTGCCCACGACGACATCCTGATCGGCAACGCGGGCGACGACGTCCTGCTCAACGGCGAAGTCGTCTTCGACGAGTGACACAGTGCAGGGCGTGGCCCTCGTCCTGCACCAACATCCGTTCGCGTCCTACTGCCAGAAGGTCCTGATCGCGCTCTACGAGCTCGACCGGCCGTTCGAATCCCATCTCGTCGACGGGGTCGAAGGGCGGGCCGAGCTCGCGCGGTTGTGGCCGATGGCGACGATCCCCGTGCTGACCGACGGCGACCTGGTGCTGCCCGAGTCGACGACGATCATCGAGTATGTCGACGACGGAACGCTGGTGCCGAATCTCCAGGCGCGGCTGTGGGACCGCTTCGCCGACCAGCACCTCGCGACGCCGATGCAGAAGATCGTCGGTGACACGCTGCGCCCCGAGGGCCGCACCGACCCCGAGGGCGTGGGCCAGGCGCGGCGCGCGCTCGACACCGCCTACGAGGTGCTCGACAACCGGCTCGCAGACCGGCCGTGGGCCGGCGGCGAGACGTTCACGATCGCCGACTGCGCCGCGTTCCCGGACTTGTTCTACCTGCGCGCCATCCATCGCTGGGACGAAGGGCACGCGAACATCACGCGCTACTACCGCGACCTGCTGGCTCGGCCCGCGGTCAGTCGTGTAGTGGAGGAGGCACGGCCGCTGCGACCGCTGTTCCCACTCCCGTGGCCGGACGATCAGGACGCTACCGGCGGATCTTGAACCTCACCCGCAGCGGCACCAGCGACCGGGTACCGACCTTCGGCGTGATCGTCGCGCGGTAGCTGCCCTTGGCCAGCTTGCGGCGCTTGACGCGCTTGACGCGGACGACATTGCGACCCTGCTTGAGGCGCACGTTGACCGTGCCGACACTGCGGAACTTGTTCGCGGAGCGCGCGCGCTGGATCACGATCCGCGCGGTTCCGGCGGCCGGCATCGTGACGACGAACGCGGCGCCGCGGGCGCTGGTCGGCGTGCCCTGGAGGGCGGCACGCGCCGACGCGGGGGCGCCAGAGCCGCCGACGCTTGGAGGCGGCCCGCCCGGCGACGGCTGCGGGTTCGTCGGCGGCGCCGGGCCCTCCGGCGCGTCCGGCTGCGGGTTGCTCAGCGCCTCGCCGTAGGTCGAGACCGCCAGCGTCGACACGTTAAAGCCCTCGTCGGCGGCCCACACGTACGAGACGCGCCCCGTGTCATCGACCGCCACGTCGAGCCCGGCGGCGTCCGCGGGCACTCCGTCGATCGGCTTGGGCGCCGCCCACGGCTCGCCGGCGCCGGGCCCGCGCAGCGCGTAGCGGTTGGCGCTGCCGATCGCCGACCACGTCGTGATCGCGCGGCCGAAGGCGTTGGAGGCGATCTGCACGTTCTCGAGCGGTGTCGTCCCGTCGCCCGCGTCGATCTGCGCCGGCGTGACGGGCGCGGTCCACGCCGCGGTGGTCTCGCTGCGATACGCCGTCAGAACCTTGCGGCCGGCGCTCCAGACCGCGGTGACGAGGCCCATGCCGTCCACCGCCGCGCGGTCGCGCTCCTGGAGGTCCAGGCGCCCCGCGGTGTTGCCGGAGATCGGGGTGGTCGTACCGGCGCTCCACTGGGTGCCCAACCCGCGCACCCGCGCCGCGAGCGGCGCCGACAACCCGCCGTCCTGCCAGAACACCGTGGCGCGGCCGCTGTTGGGCGCGACGACGAGGTCGGAGATGTTGTCGGCGAGCGCAGGCCCCGCGAGCGGCGTCTGGGCGCCCCAAGGCCCGCTGTTCGGGCGGTCAACGGCGTAGAAGTGATGGCCGCCGGCCACGTCACGTGTGTAGGACACGGAGACGTTGCCGGCCGTATCGCCCTCGATGTGCGCGCGATAGGACCACGGCGGCGAGATCGTCTCGACCGCCGACCATGCGCCGCCGAGCGGCCGCCGGACGGTGCGGATGACGATGTTCGGCGGGGCGCCCTGCTGCCACACGGCAGTGGCCGTCCCGTCGGAGGCGACGAACAGGTCCGGCTTGCCGCCGGCCCCGTCGGGGATCGCCTCGGCCGCCGTCCACGGCTGGCTGGGGGCCTTGGTCGCGAACCGCATCGCGCCCGCCTCGTCCCAGACCGCGGTGATCCGGCCTTGCGGGTCGACGCCAACCGCGCCGGAACCGGCCTCACCGGCGCCCGACAGCTGCTCCGACGGCGTCCAGGTGCTGTTCGGCTGACGCGTCGAGACACGGATCCGGAAGCGTGGCGTGCGGCCGTTGGCGAACTCGGTCCAGATCAACGCGGCGACCCCGGGGGAGTTGGTGGCGAGGCGGGCGGTGCCGTTGTCCGTGCCCGTCTGTGAGAGCGGCTCAGGCGACCGCCACGACTCGGCGGCGAACGCGGGAGCGGGGAAAGCGAGCAGGAAGGCGATCAGGGCGGCGAACTTCATGTGAGCTCCACGGCGTCGACGATGCGGTCGTAGGCGAGCCCGGCGCGTCCCAGCGCCTCCGCGAGTGCAGGCGCGGACGCTGCTTCGAACAGGTGCAGCGCGGTCTCGTCCGTCGGCAGGAACGTGCTCCACACGCGGCGGACACCATCGGGCTGCACGGACGTGCTCTCGGACGGCACGTAGCACTCGACGAGGAAGCGGGGCACACCGCGACCCTCCTCGACCGAAGGCCTCGCGGAAACCTGGAAACCCCCGGACTTTGCTCAGCGATACAGCCGCGCGAGCTCGGTGCGCGAACGCACGCCGAGCTTGCGATACGCCTGGGTCAGCGCTGCCTCGACGGTGTGGACGGACAGGACGAGCGTCTCGGCCACCTCGCGGTTCGTGCGCCCGGCGGCGACGAGCTCCGCGACGCGACGCTCGGCCGGCGTCAGCTCCCCGGTCGAGGGGGCGCGCCCGCCGATCCGGCCGAGCTCCGCGCGCGCCTTCGCACTCCACAGCGAGGCCCCGAGCGTGTCGAAGGCTGCCAGCGCCGCCTCGAGTGTGGTCCGTGCCGCGCGGCGCTGCCGGGCGCGGCGCTGCTCGATGCCGAGCGCGAGCAGCGTGCGTGCGTGCTCGAACGGCAGCTCGTCGCACGCAGCGGCCTGCTCGAGTGCCGCGAGCGCCGCCTCGTGGTCGCCACGCGCCGCGAGCACGAGGCCACGGCCGCGCCCGGCCGGGCCGAGCGCCTCGGCCTCATCCGGCCGGCCGAGCGCGGCCAGCGCCTCGATCGCGTCGGGCAGGCAGCGCATCTCACCCGGCACGCGGACCCCGGCCGCGAGCAGCGCGTCGGCGAGCGGCCGCAGATGCCGGTCGGCCGCCTCCGGATCGCCGAGCGACAGCTCGAGGAAGCCGAGCGTCCAGATCGCCGTCTCGCCGCCGCGGGCGAGCGCCTCCTCCGGGCCGCCGGCGAGCGCCAGTGCGCGTTCGGCCGCGTCACGTGCGGTGTCGACGTCACCACGCCGCGCCGCCACCATCGCGCGCTTGGCGAGCGTCGACGCCTGCGTCGGCCGGTGGCCGCCCTCGAGGGCGAGCGCGTGGGCCTCGTCGGCGAGTTTGGCGGCGTCGTCCCAGTCGCCCGCGAGGCACTCGAGCAGCGCGAGGTGATTGAGGATGGACGGCATGGCGCTCTCATCGCCCTGCTCGGACGCGCGCCGGCGGAGCTCCTCGAACACGGCGCGGGCGCGGTCGATCTCGTCCACGCAGCTCAGGCAGTAGCCGTAGGCGAAGCTCGGCTGGGCCAGCACGCGCAGGTGCGCGGTCGCGTCCTCGAGGGCGAGCGCGCGGCGCATCGTGGGTTCCCACTCACGCCCGAGCACGCACCGCGTCAGGGCGTCGGCGGCCAGCGCCTGTGCGAGCGCGGCGCGGTCGCCGGCGCGCTCGGCCCAGCGCGCCGCGGCGCCCGCGTGCTCCGCCGCGGCCCCGATGTCGCGGCGCACGAGCAGCAGCCGCCACGCGAGGCTCTCCTCGATCTCGGCCCGGAGCGCGGCATCGTCGCCGGCATCCGCGAGGGCCGCGTAGAGCTCGTCGGCGCTCGCGCCGATGTCGTCGGCGAAGTGCCGCAGACGCGCCCGCCGGGACCGGAGGAGCGCGCGGTACCGGCCGGCCGGCTCGCCTTCCAGCGCCTCGTCGAGCAGGGCCGAGGCACGCGCGGTGTCGCCGGCGGCGAACTCGTAGTCGACCGCCGCCAGCGCCCGCCGGCGGGCGGACTGCTCCTCGTCGGGCGGCGTCAGCCGCCGCGCGTGCGCGATCAGCTCCGCGGCGGCCGCCGGGCTGCCGCGCGAGGACGCGGCGGTGGCCGCCGCTTCGACCACCGAGGCGACACGCTCGTCGGGCGTTTGGGAGGCGAGCGCCAGATGACGGGCCCGCTCCTCCAGGCCGCGGACCACCCGGGCCAGGCGCCGATGGACGTCCCTCCGCGCGCTCTCGGACGCGTGCTCGTAGACCGCCGCCGCGTACAGCGGATGAACGAATCGCACGGCGTCACCGTCGAGCGTGATGATGTTCGCGGCGATTGCCTCGTCGAGTGCCGCTGTCGCCCCGATCAGCGCGAGGTCCGGCCGCGCGAGGGCCGCCGCTGTGAGCAGCGCCTGCTGCGTGGCGTCGCCGAATGCCACGAGGCGGTCGCGGACGAGCGCGCGCAGCGTGGGCGGTACCGGCAGCGGCGCTCCGGAGGCGAGCGGACGCCCGAGCGCCTGCGCCGCCTCGAGTGCGAAGAGCGGGTTCCCGCCGGTGGCGGCGTGCAGTCGCTGCAGCGTCGGACGCGGGTAGGTGACGTCGAGCCGCTCGCGCAGGAGGCGGCCGAGCGATCCTAGGCTGACCGGGCCGAGGCGGATCGTCGTGTACGGCACGCGGTCGGGCAGCCGCGCACCCGGCCGGCGCGTGAGGAGCGCGGCGATCCGCTCGTCGCGCAGCCGCCGCAACACATACGCCAGCGGTGCCGCGGACCCGGGGTCCAGCCACTGGATGTCGTCGATCGCGACCAGCACCGGCTGCCGGGCCGCGAGCAGGCGCAGCGCCGTCAGCAGTGACACGCCGATCGCGCCCGGGTCGGGGGCGGAGGCGCCGGGCTCCTCGCGCAGGAGCGTGACCGCCAGCGCCCGCCGGCGCGGCGCCGGCAACTCGTCGGCGATCTCGTCGAAGACGCCGTCGAGCAGATCGCGCACCGTCGAGAAGGACAGCCGCGTCTCGGCGCCGGCGGCGGAGGCTTCGAGCACGATGGAGCCGCGCGCTTCGGCGACGCTCGCACGCAGCAGCGTCGTCTTGCCGATGCCCGGCTCGCCTTCGATGACCACCACGCCCGGTGGGGAGGCGAGCAGCGAGCGGATCTCGTTCAGCTCGTCATCCCTGCCGATCAGCCCGGCCATCCTGCGGCCGACTATCTCACCTCGCTTGATCTAGGAGCCCCACTCGCGCTCGAGGATCGCGTAGATCCCGGTGTCGCCCCACTCGCCCTTGAACCACAGGTCCTCGACGAAGTACGCCTCCTCGCGCATGCCGAGGCGCCGGCAGAGCGCGATCGACGCGTGATTGCGCGGGTCGAGCTGGGCCATCACTCGATGCGCTCCGATCTCGCCGAACGCGATCCCCAGGACGGCCCGGGCCGCCTCGCTCATGTAGCCCTGGCCGTGGTGGTCGGGGTGCAGCGTCCAGCCGATCTCGGTTGTCGAGTTGGCGATGCTCGTGATCGTGAAGTACACGTCGCCCAAGACCCGCCCCGCGCGCTCGATCGCGAGCTGCCAGTAGTCGCCTTCCGCGGCCAGCGTCACCGCGAGGGAGAACTTCGCCACCTTCTCGGCGACCTCGTCTCGCGTCCGGGGCTCGTAGGGCAGGTAGCGGCAGACGTCCTCGCGCGACTGGTACGCGTGGATGTCATCGACATCGGCTTCGGTCATCGGGCGCAGGAGCAGGCGCTCGGTGCGGAGCGGCTCGAACTCGTACGGCAGGTTCATCAGGCCAGAAGCTCTACCAGCAACACGAAGAGACTGAAGCTCACACCCGTGATGCCGCCGGCGACGAAGTACCGCCCGGTCCTGGGCGTATGCAGCTCGAGGTAGGACTCCTTCGGCGATTCCGGGGCGTAGTGGACCGGCACCTCGGCGGGGATCGTCTTGAGCTGTTCCTCGATGATGCTGCGCTTCATCCCGCGCCAGGCGTAGCTCCAGCGGTCGTTCGTATACGTGACGCCGTCGACCGTGTAGCGGTACGTGACCTTCGGCACGCTGCCGCCGCCCTGGCCCCAGCGGCCCTCGGTGCGATCGCCGGACGGCACGGTCCCGACCTCGCGTTTGAGGACCGTCCCGGGTACCGTCCCGAACGAGCGCATCCGACGCGCGGTCTTGATGTATCCGGACCCGGCGGCGATCGCGCCGATCGAGATCACGAGCAGGCCGATCGCGAACCCCACCACGGCGGCGAGTCTAGGTCACGATCAGCGCGACGCCGGTCGCGACGAGCCACAGTGACCACGCGATGTACGCGATCGGCGTGAGCCGCTCGGCGGGCTTCCACCCGCGCCCCACGAATTCGAGTGCGCACGCGGCCAGCACCGGGCCGATGACGATCCCGACGACGCCGAGCCAGCCCGGGACGGCGGCGCTCTGGATCAGCGCGACGCCGGCGAGGGTCGTCCAGGCACCGGTGAACAGGTAGCCGAGATGCTCGCCTACGGCGACGCCGAGGTAGCGGTTGAACGCCTGGAAGACGACGTCGACGACGTCATCGTCGGCCTCGACCTGCGCCAGGTATGGAACCAGGAACGGCCACCGGATGAGGCCCAGGAACTGGACCAGCGCGGCGAGCACGCCGACCCACGTGGCGAGCGACAGCAGCGTCGCGTCGGCGTCGGCGAGCGCGCTGGAGAGGAGCACGACGAGCGGCACCATCGCCACCGCGGTGAGCGCGAATCCCCACCACAGCAGGACCAGCGAGTTCCCGCCCTCACGGAACTTGGCGAGCACCTCGGACGTGGGATGGCGCAGCACGTCGGGGTAGTCGAAGCGCGAGGCGAGCGCGGCGAACGCGCCGTTGAAGGCGAGCGGGACCACGATCAGCAGCAGACCGGCGAGCGTCGTGGTGCTCACGTCAGGCCACCCGGCGCAGCGTCAGACCGGTGAGGACGGTGACGACGGCCGCGCCGCTGGAGCCGAACACGGCGTATCCGCGCTCGATGTCGACGATCACCGCGGACGTGGTCAGCCACGCGAGCGCCCAGCCGCCGGCGCTCACGGCGGTCCAGAGTGCGGCGGCGCGCGGCAGCAGCGTGGACTGCGCGGCGCCGACCAGCCCGCCGGTGATGAGGCCTGCGAGCATCACGTCGGCGCGATCGGTGCCCGCGTTCGTCACTGCGACCGAAATGGCGCTGCCGGCCGCCATCGCCGCCGCCGTATAGCCGATCCAGCGCCGGCCGATGCCCTGCGAGCGAAGTGCCAGCCACTGCCCGGCGCCGATCACCGCGCCGGCGATCAGGCCGCCTGCCGCCGCCGAGACCGGATCGTCGAGCGAGCCGATGGCCTGGACGGCGATGAACCCGCCGATCGGGAAGGCGAGGAACGTCGGGAGCCAGCGCTTGAAGGTCATGGGGTCTCTCTCACTTGGTGTACGGTGTACGTTACGGGGATAACGTACGCTGTACATGAACTCCCGTCAAGACCCATGACCAAAGACTCGAGCCAGCCGTACCCCCGGCCCCGACGCAAGCGCGGATCGCTCAGCCCCGAGGTGATCCTGGACGCCGCCGAGGCGGTCGCCGAGCAGGGCTTCGACGCGTTCAGCATGCGGGCCGTCGCCGCGCGGCTCGGCGCCGTCCCGATGGCGCTCTACAACCACTTCGCGACGAAGGAGCAGCTCGTCGCGGCGCTGCTGGATCGCGTCCTCGGCCGCTTCGAGCCGCCGCCGCCGACCGACGACTGGCTCGAGGACCTGCGCGCGTTCGCGCGCGCGCACCGGCAGTTGCTCGCCCGCCACGCGTGGGCGGTCGCACCGATCTTCACGAACCCGAGCCCGGGGATCAGCGCGGTCCGGATCGGAGAGCTGGCGATGGCGATCCTCAAGCGCGGCGGCTTCACCGACTCCGAGGCCGTCGCGGCGTTCAGCGGCGTGATCGCGATCAACTACGGCTGGGCCTCGTTCACGGTCGACCGCGATCTCGACGTCGAGGCGACGCTCAGCGCGCTCCCGGCCGAGGTCTTCCCGATCACGGTCGCGACCGCGGCCGAATGGGGCGCCTACGGCGCCGACGAGCACTACGAGTTCGTACTCGAACGCTACATAAAGGGTCTGGCCCTTTAAGTTTCCGCGGCGTCGCGGATGGCGGCCGCTTGGTCGGCGTCGACCCAGATCTCCCAGCGGCCGGAGACGGCAGCGCGCTCGTCGTAGAAGCAGTACGGCCGGCGGCCGCCGAACTCCAGCATCCGGAGCCGGGCGACCCCGCCGAGCACGGACGCGATCCGGCGGCGCGGCCAGCCGATCGAGTCCTCGATCTCCGGGAACGGCCGGGGCCGGTCCGGGGCGGTGGCGAGCGCGTCGAGCAGCTCGCGCATGAGGTCGCTGCAGCGGTCGTAGAACAGCGCGATCTCGAACGGATCGCGCATCGCGTTCTGCGGCGCGTGCTGGGCGGCCATCGCCGCCCAGCCTACGCAGCGAAAATGACTAGGCGGCGGCGGGAAGCTCGGCGTCTGCCGCGCCCGCGAGCATCGCGCCGGCGACGACGCCGAAGGCGGCCTCCCAGGCGGCCGCGAAGCGCGGCTCCCAGGCGTCGCCGGCGACCTGCGCCATGGCGTCGATGAGGACCTCGCCGACGACCAGGTAGTGCTCCGGCTGCGCGCCGTAGGCGACATGACGGGCGCCCATCGCGTGCAGCGTCGGCACGATCGCGTCAAGGTTGCGCAGCGACTTGCGCAGCAGCACGAGCGCCGACAGCAGCATCGCGCGCTGGCGCTTCATGTCCGTGCCCGCGAACATCGGGATGACCGCCGGGGCCGTCGCGAACAGGTTGGCGTAGAAGATCTCGACGAGCTCGTCACCGGGGGGCGATGAGGTCGAAGCTCGTCTCAAGGCTTTCGAGGTCCATGGCCCAGGAACTCGGCGCCTTCACCAGCAGGCCCTCGGGCGCGACGTTGACGGTCACGCCCTCGTACGTCTCGTCGCCGCGGCGCAGCGTCACCGCCAGCTCGGCGTCCACGCGCGTGTAGCGATTGCGGCGCATGAGCACGCCGTCGGCGACCTGGAAGCGCAGGCTGTGCCCGTTCCAGCTGAGGGTGCCCTTGAGGCCGACGAGCTGCCCGCCGTCGACGAACGAGAGGAACACATCGTCGGCGCGGGCGGGCAGCAGGTCGGTGGAGATTCCGAGCGGCTCGAGCGCGGCTCCGGACTCGACGAGCGCGATCACGGTGGCATCGAAATCGGCGACGCGGAACAGCATCCCGCTCGACGGCAGGTTCACGGTCACCACGTCGTTCTCGCGAAGACGATCCACGTCTCACGCAATCGACCACGCTCAAGAGTCCTGAAGCGGATTAGCGGTTGAAGGGCGCGATGAGAGGATTGGTGCCGTTGAAGACGCCGTCCGGGTTCGGATACCAGAGCCACAGGTGCATCGTCACCAGGTCGGGGTGCCAGAAGCTGAACGCGGCGCCGCTGTCAGGACTCGTCTTCGCGCACTTCGACTCCCGCCTCTGCGGCGTGAACGTCCCGTCGACGTAGTGGCAGGCGGCAGCGAAGGAGCCATACGTCGCTCCCGGGAGCGGCGGCTTGGCCGGCCGCTTCGGCCACACCCATTCCGCGGCGACCAGCTGGTCCCGTCCATCCTTGCGGACGTAGACCAGGATCGGAGGGCGGGTGACATCGAACTCCGTCACGTCGGGGTTCATGAAGTGCCAGCCCATGTCGGGCATCATCTGCGTGATCGTGAGCTTGTAGCCGGCGGCCTGCGCGGCACCGAGATCGGTCGCGTAGGGGGCGAGCGCGAGGCGCGCGCGGGCGATCTGCTTGGCCAGTTCGCGCGTGTCGCGATCACGCTTGGTGGGGTGGTGATGGGCCACGTCTCCGGCGCCCGCTGAGGGGATGGCGACGACGGCGAACGCGATGGCCGCGGCCGCCGCTATGGGGAGGAGGATTCGACGCATGCCGCGACCGTACGGGCGCGCCGGGACCACCTACATCGGTGAAATTGCCGGGGTTTGACGCGACCGGTACCGGTGTTGCGATGGATTTGGGCCTCACCCCGGATCTACACCGGTATGAAACAGAAGACCGGCTGGGTGATCGTCCTGACCGCGATCGGCTCGCTGATGGCCGCGCTCGACACGTTGGTGGTGGCGAGCGCGCTCAGCACGATCCGGGTTGACCTCGGCGCGTCCGTCGAGGCGCTCGAATGGACGGTCAATGCCTACAACCTGAGCTTCGCCGTGCTGCTGATCACGGCCGGAGCGCTCGGCGACCGCTTCGGACGCCGGAACCTCTACGCCGCCGGACTGGCGCTGTTCACCGCGGCATCGGTGTTGTGCGCGCTCGCGCCCGGCGCAGGGGCGCTGATCGCCGCCCGCGCGCTCCAGGGGGTCGGGGCGGCGTTCATCATGCCGCTCGGGCTGACGCTGCTGAGCGCCGCGTTCCCGCCCGAGCGGCGCGGCGCCGCGATCGGGATCTTCAGCGCGATCACCGGCGTGTCGGTGGCGCTCGGGCCCTTGGTCGGCGGCGCCGTCGTTCAGGGCCTCGCCTGGGAGTGGATCTTCTGGCTGAACGTCCCCATCGGCGTCGTCGCGATCCCGCTGGTGCTGACGCGGATGCAGGAGAGCCGCGGGCCCGACACCGCGCTCGACCTCCCCGGCCTCGCGCTGGTCAGCGCCGGCGCGCTGGGGATCGTCTGGGGCCTGGTCCGCGGCAACCCCGCGGGGTGGGGGAGCGCGGAGGTGGTGCTCAGCATCGCCGGTGGCGTGGCGCTGATCGCCGCGTTCGTGGCCTGGGAGCGGCGCGCGCGGGAGCCGATGCTGCCCCTGAGCCTGTTCCGCTCGCGCGGCTTCGCTGCGAGCAACGTGGCGATGTTCTTCACGTTCGCGTCGCTGTTCAGCGCGGTGTTCTTCTTCGCGCAGTTCATGCAGGTCGGGCTCGGATACGGCCCGCTCGAGGCCGGACTGCGGCTGATGCCGTGGACGGCCACATTCATCACCGTGGCGCCGGTCGCCGGCGCGCTCGCGGACCGGATCGGCGAGCGGCCGCTGATGACGGTCGGCCTGACGCTGCAGGCGCTCGGGCTGGGGTGGCTGGCGCTGATCGCCGAGCCCGGGCTGGACTACACGAGCATCCTCGCGCCGCTCATCGTCGCCGGAGTCGGAATCTCGATGGCGATCCCGTCCGCGCAGAACTCGGCGGTGGGGTCGGTCGAGTTCGAGGCGATCGGCAAGGCCGCGGCGGCCAACAGCATGATGCGGGAACTCGGCGGCGTGTTCGGCATCGCGATCGTCGTCGCCGTCTTCGCGGCGGCCGGCAGCTACGCGTCCTCGGACGCCTTCGTCGACGGCTTCGCGCCCGCGATCGGCGTCGGCGCCGTGCTCGCGATCGCTGGCGCGATTGCCGGACTCGCTCTCCCCACCCTCACAATCAGGAGGTCAACCGATGAAGCAGGTCATGGTGCGCTACAAGGTCAAGCCTGAGCTGGTGGCCGAGAACGAGGCGCTGGTCCGGGCCGTCTACGACGAGCTCCACGCCGTCGCGCCCGCGGACTTCCGGTACGCGACGTTCCGGCTGGAGGACGGCGTGAGCTTCGTTCACCTCGCGTGGACGAACGGCGACGCGCCGCTGTCGAAGCTGGACGCGTTCCAGCGCTTCACCGCGCAGATCCGCGACCGCTGCGACGAGCCGCCGGCGGTCACCGAGCTGGCCGCAATCGGGGCGTACCGCCTATGACGGGAGCCGAGACTGCTTATCAGCAACTCGTCGAGCCGTACCGGATCGAGCTCCACGCTCACTGCTACCGGATGCTCGGCTCCGTCCAGGACGCCGAGGACGCGTTGCAGGAGGCGTTGACGAACGCATGGCGAGCACTGCCCCGATTCGAGGGGCGGAGCTCGCTGCGCTCGTGGCTGTATCGGATCACCACCAACGCGTGCCTGAAGCTGATCGAGCGCCGGCCGCAGCGGATGCTGGCGATCGACTACGGCCCGGCGGCGGACGCGGGCGACGCGCCCGCCGCGCCACTCGTCGAGTCGGTGTGGGTCGAGCCGTATCCCGACGCGCACCTCGCCTACGAGCAGCGCGAGAGCGTCGAGTTGGCGTTCGTCGCGGCGCTCCAGTACCTCGCGCCGCGCCAGCGCGCCGTCCTGATCCTGCGCGACGTCCTCGGCTTCTCGGGCGCGGAGGTGGCAGAGACGCTGGAGACCACGCCCGACGCCGTCTACAGCACGCTCCAGCGCGCGCACCGCACGATCGACGCGCGGCTGCCCGAGCAGAGCCAGCAGGCAACGCTCACCGCGCTGGGCGACGAGCGCGTGCGCGCGCTCGTCGACCGATTCGTGCGCGCGTGGGAGAACGGCGATGTCGACGCCGTCGTCGCCATGCTCACCGAGGACGTCACGCTGACGATGCCGCCGCGCCCGACATGGTTCCGCGGCCGCGACGCGGTTGAGGGCTTCCTGCGCGAGTACCCGCTGGCCGGCGAGCAGAGCTCGCGGCTGGTCCTCGGAGGCTTCAGCGGCCAGATCGCCTTCACGTACTTCTTCGGCGACGTCCCACACGGCATCACCGTGCTCACACTGCGCGGCGAGGAGATCGCCGACATCACGACGTTCCTCGACTCTCAGTAGCGTCTCGCCGATGCGCGCGATCGTCGCGGCGTTGGTGCTCGTCCTGCCGATCGGGCTGATCGTGCTGCTGCGCGCCGAGCCGGCCATCGACGAGCGCTGGGAAGACCGCACGGCGCACTTCTGGATCGTGCTCGCGGCGGGCGCGCTGAACACCGTGCTGGCGATCGCGATCACCGAGAACGCGCGCCGGCGGCGCGACGCGCGGCTGCTGCTGATCGGGCTCGCGTTCCTGGTCAGCGCGGGGTTCCTCGGTCTGCACGCGATCGCGACGCCGACCGTGCTCGTCGAGGGCGCGAACGCCGGGTTCGTGCTGGCGACGCCGCTCGGGCTGGTGGCCGCTGGCGCGTTCGCGGCCGCGTCGGCGGTCGAGTACCGGCTCGAGACGTCGCTTCGGATCGTGCGCCACTCGCGCTCGCTGACGGCGGCGGTGCTCGGGGTGATCGTGATCTGGGCGGTGATCTCGAGCGCCGGACTGCCGCCGCTGCGAGACAGCGTCACACCCGAGCAGGTCGAGCTGCCGCTGACGATCCTGGCCGCGATCGGCGTGCCGATGTACGGATACGCCGCGTTCGCGTACTTCCGCGTCTGGCGGCGCCGTGGGAGCCGGCTGGCGTTCGCCGTCGCAATCGCGTTCGCGCTGCTGGCCGAGGCGCTGGTCGTCGTGATCGCGTCGCTCACGACCAGCTGGCAACTGAGCTGGTGGGAGTGGCACGTGCTGATGTCGATCTCGTTCGTGGCAATCGCTGCCGCCGCGTGGTCGGAGTGGTACGAGGAGCGCTTCAGCGCGCTCTACCTGGACGAGACGCTGGCGGGCCGGCGCGACGTGACGCTGCTGTTCGCCGACCTCGCGGGCTTCACGCCGTTCTCGGAGTCACGCGGGCCGGAGGACGTGCACGCGATGCTGCTCGCCTACTGGGGCGAGCTGACGCCGATGATCACCCAGCGATTCGGCGGCGAGGTGCAGGACTTCGTCGGCGATCAGATCTTCGCCATCTTCAACAAGCGCGGCGACCAGCCCGATCACGCGCTGCACGCCGCGCGCGCCGCGCTCGAACTGCAGCGGCGGGCCGAGGCGATCCGCGCGGCGCATCCCGACTGGCCGCAGTTCCGCGTCGGGCTGAACAGCGGGCCGGTGCTAGCGGGGATCGTCGGCGACCGCGGCCACCGGATCCACGGCGTGTTCGGGGACACGGTCAACCTCGGCGCGCGGCTGCAGGGGCACGCCCCGCCCGGGGGCGTCGTGATCGGCGCGGCCACACTCGACCGCCTACCGGAGGGTGCGTCGGTCGAGGCGCTGCCGGAGTTCACCGTGAAGGGCAAGGCACGTCCGGTGGCGGCGTTCGTGCTGCACGACATCCGTTAGCGCGTCTCGTGCGCATTGGGGGTCATGACCTCCCGGCTTGCCCTCCCACTCTCCGTCGCCGCGATGCTGTTCGCCGCCCAGGGGGCGGACGCCTCCACCTACCTCGGCTCGGCCGACGCGACCGCCACGCCCGACGGGTACGTCTGCGCCGCGTGCCCGGCCGGAACGACGTACGGATTCCGCCAGTTCGCGCTGCGTCAGGCGACGATCGAGGCGCCGGAGAACGGCGTGCTCGTCTCGGTCAGCTTCAACGCCAAGCGGATCTCGGGCACCGAGGATCCGCGGATCGCGATCCTGCGCCCGGATGAGAACGGTGTGTCGCAACGCGTCGTCGACTCCGTGCCGATCGCGCTCACCGGCGAGGTCACGCGCGTCGACGACCTCCATCTGCCAATGCAGCGCGGAGACTCGGTCGGCTTCATGTTCCGGACCGGCGAGGTCGACCTCGGCGTGAAGCTGCGGCCGAAGCCCGACGGCGCGATCCAATCGTTCACGGCTCCGTGCGACCCCTGCGGGATGGACGGCGGCACTGGCATCGAGCTGCTGATGGACGCCGTGCTCGAGCCAGATGTCGACGCCGACGGGATGGGCGACGAGTCACAGGACGTCGACGGTGGCGGCCTCGGAATGGACTGGGAGGACGACTGGTTCGAGGATTGGGATGAGGGCGACCAGCTCGACGAGGAGTTCCAGGGCGAGGAGGTCGGCCCGCGGCGCCGCGCGCCCCGTGTGCTCGCGCTGGTCGACTCCGAGCGGCTGCGCAGCGGCCGCGCGACGCTGTCGCTGCGCGTCCCGAAGGGCGGCCGCGTGAGCGCGTCGGTCACGCTCCCGTCCAACCGCCGCACCGGCGCCGGCCCGTTCACGACGATCCTCACCGGCGACATGCGCGTCCGCCGCGCGGGGCGCGTCCGGCTCCTGCTCGCGCCGACACCGGCCGGCGAACGGGCGCTCGGCAAGCGCAAGCGGGTGCGGACGAAGGTCGTCGTCGCGTACTTCCCGCGGCGCGCCTCGCTGGAGCTGCTGATGCGCTCCGCCCGCTTCTAGCGCTCCTCGACGCTGCGCAAGAGCGGCTTGAGGTCGACGACGGGTGTGCCGTCCAAGGCCTCGAGGCCGCTCACGCGCAGCTTCGCACCATCGATCTCGAGCACCGTCACGCGATGCAGCCCGATCGGGTTCGGCCGGTCGGGCGAGCGCGTGCTGAACACGCCCTGGATGCCGCGCGCCGGGTCGTTGCGGGGGTTCACGCGCAGCACGTCGCGCTCCGCGCGGTCGAGCCAGGTCAACACGAGCAACTCGTCACCCTCGCCGATCCCCTCGAGCCCATCCGTCACCGCCGGCTGGAGCTCGAGCCAGGCCTCCGGCGCGCCCTCGTCGCCCTGCTTGGGCGCGTCGTCACGGTGCTTGAGCGGCGAGTGGACGGTTCCGATCGAGACGAGCTCCATGCCGGTAGTTCAGCAGGGACGCCCGCGTGCCGGCAGAGCGGCGTGGAGTTGGTCAGATTCCGTCGCGAGCCTGTCGAGGAGAGTGACGAGGCGACCGGCACGCGGGCGCTACAACATTGTGCCTGTTGATCGCGAAGTCGCAACCCATTCAGTGCAGGTTGCTTGCGCTTTTGTGCGACGGCTGACCTGATGAATTTCGGCGGCGCCGGCGGTCATAGCTTCCATGCGAATTGACGTCAAAGACGCGCAGCTGTGTGTCGACACCTTCGGAGACGCCGCGGAACCGGCCGTGCTGCTGATCATGGGCGGCGCCGCCTCGATGGATCGCTGGGAGCCGCGCTTCTGCGAGCGGCTCGCCGAGCACGGCCGCTACGTCATCCGCTACGACCATCGCGACACGGGCGGCTCGACGACGTACCCGCCCGGGCGGCCGGGCTACACGGGTGACGACCTGGTCGCGGATGCGGTCGCGGTCCTCGACGGGCTCGGCATCGAGGGCGCGCACGTCGTCGGCATGTCGATGGGTGGCGCGATCGCGCAGCGGATCGCGGTCGACCATCCCCGGCGCCTGCGCGGTCTCACGCTGATGTGCACGAGCCCGATCGGCACGGGCGGCTCCGATCTGCCGCCGATGTCGGACGCGATGCGTGCCGTGTTCAGCGAGGCGGCCGACGAGCCGGACTGGACCGACCGCGACGAGACGATCGCGTTCCTGCTCGAAGCCGAACGACCGTATGCCGGCACGCGCGGGATCGACGAGGACGAGCTGCGGGAGATCATCGGCCGCGCGTACGACCGCTCGATCTCCATGGCGAGCGCGAACAACCACTTCATCGTCGACGGCAGTGACATCGAACGGGCACGGCTCGCCGAGATCACGGCGCCGACGCTCGTTGTCCACGGCACCGCCGATCCCCTGTTCCCCGCAGCGCACGGCGAGGCGCTCGCACGCGAGATTCCGGGTGCAGAGCTCCTGCTGATCGACGGCCTCGGTCACGAGTTCCCGCGCTGGGCGTCCCAACTGGTTCTCACGAAGATGCCGTAGCGTGGTGTTCGACCATGCCCACCACTCCTGCATCCCCATCCACTAACGGCCACGGACGTCCTCCCGGTGAGACTTCCGAAGCGCGGATCGCCAAAGCCCTGGCGCATCCGCTGCGCGCACGCATCCTCCAGCGCCTCGGCGAGCGGATCGCGAGCCCCGGCGATCTAGCGGTGGAGCTCAATGCTCCACTCGGGGTCGTCAGCTATCACGTCCGCATGTTGCGCGACTACGACTGCGTCGAGCTCGTCCGCACCGAACCGCGGCGCGGCGCGCTGCAGCACTTCTATCGCGCGACGGCGCGCCCGAACTTCGAGGAGCAGCAGTGGCGCACGCTGCCGTCGGGGCTGCGGGGCGAGCTGTCGGGCGAGACGATCCAGACGGTGATCGACGACCTCGCAGCGGCCGCCGATGCCGGCATGCTCGAGGATCCCGAGCTCGTGCTCACGCGCACGCCGCTCGAGCTCGACGAGCGTGGCCGCAAGAAGCTGAACAAGCTGCTGGCGCGGACGGTCGAGCAGGCGCTCGCGATCGCGTCCGAGAGCGCGGCGCGCGGCGACGAGAAGTTCGCGACCGAGCTGGCGATCCTGCACTTCAAGCGGGCGTGATGCGGGTATCGGTGGGGGCATGGCCCCCACCGACCTGCAACTCCTCACCACGGAGATCGTGGACGCCCCAGTCCCGATCGTCCGCGTGGGCGGAGAGCTGGACCTGTCGACCGCTGCACAGCTGTGCCGTGCGATCCACACCGCCGCGGCCGAGACCGCGCTGCGGCCCCCGCGCGTCGTCGTGGATCTCACCGAGCTCCAGTTCAGCGACTCGACCGGCCTCGGAGCGCTCGTCGGTGCGGTGCGCGAGGTCCGCGTGCTCGGCGGCAAGGCGGTGCTGGCCGTGAAGCCGGGCAGCACGCTCGACCGGCTGCTCGACCTCTCGGGGCTCGGCGAGTTCCTGCGCGTCGAGGCGAGCGCCGAGGCCGCGCTGCGGCGGCTCGGCGCTGCTTAGCGATCCACGGCGAGCATTCCGCCCTTCGCCCAGTGCTCGTGGTCGAACTCGGCGATGAACACCTGCACGTGCTCGGGCGGCACGCCGTAGGCGTCGACGAACGCCTGCGTGATGCCCTCCACCAGGCGCCGCTTGGCGTCGAGGTCGCGGGGGGACTGCTGGACGGTCACGATCGGCATGACCGCACGCTATAGGAGGCCTACGAATCCGCATTGGACCACGTGGTGCGACGCCCGCACACTGAGCCCATGCATGGTGAGGGCTCGCGGGTCGACGGCACGTACTACGAGGTGGAGGGCGAAGGCCCGACGGTGATCATCGCCGGCGGCGGTCCCGGCACCGGACACTCGCACTACCACCCGTGGTTCAGCCGGCTGGCCGACCGGGCGCGGGTCGTCTATTTCGACTACTACGGGACCGGCCGCTCGGACCGGGGCGAGTACTCGATCGAAGCCTTCGCGGACCAGATCGAGACGCTGCGGCGGGAGCTCGGACTCGACCGCGTCTCGGTGATCGGCATCTCGTTCGGCGGCATGCCGGCGTTGCGGTTCGCGCTCGATCACGGAGAACATCTCGACCGGCTGGTGCTCAGCAACGCCCAGCTCAGCGCGGCGACGTGGCAGGCGGGCAACATCGACAGCGTCAACGCCGCCCTCCGCGCACAGTTCCCGGAGCGCTGGACCGAGTTGCTCGCGCTGCGCGACGCCGGCGTGCAGTCGCTCGACTCGCGCTATCAGGCGCTTTTCGACGACGTGATCACGGACCTCGAGTGGGTCGACCCGCTTGGGCATCCACCGCTTCACCACGACGAGTACAACGGCGCGCGGCTCGAGGTCTACGCCGCGATCGTCGGCGACGACCCGGAGTGGACCGTCACCGGCGCGATGGCTGGGTTTGATCCGGACCTCGCGACCATCACGGTGCCGACGCTGGTCGCCACCGGCCGGTGGGACCGGCTGACCAGCCCGGCGATCGCCCACTCCGCGGCGCGCGCGCTGCCCGATGCGCGCACGATCGTGTTCGAGCGCAGCGCGCACCGCCCCTGGGTCGAGGAACCCGACGCCTACTTCCGCGCCGTCGGCAATTTCCTCACCGGCCGCGGGGCGGGAACTTGAACGTGGGATGGGGCGGGATGTAGCCGCCGACCTGGAGCACGATCTGGGCGCCGTCTCGGAGCGGAATCCTCGCCGGATCACCGGTCACGCGCCGGCCGGCCACGAACGCCGAGACGGTGCCTGCAAACGACGCCATCCGGCGCGGACCGAGCGGCTCGCCCCAGATCGCGAACAGGTCGGCGAGCCGGAGGTCGGGGCGGTCGAACTCGACGACGCCGGCGGGGTCGAGCGTGCGGATCTCGGCTCGGCAGCGCGCGCCGACGATCCGGTGGTGCTCGCGCGTGAACGGCGGCGCGAGCCCGATGCCGGCCGGGATCACGACGGCCTGACGGCGTCCGAACAGCTCGATATGCGCCCGAAAGCGACCCTCCACCGGACCCGAGGCACAGGCCTGCGGCACTCGCGCGCGCGGGTGGAACTCGGGGCCGCGGCCGATCGCGGTCGGGATCAGGCCGTGCTCGGCGGCGAGGCTCGGGTCGACCGTCTCCTCCGGAGCGCGCGCGGGCGCGCCGCCGCAGCCGGCGATGACCACGACCAACGCGAGCGCGTTGAGCCTCCTCCACAACTGGTTGCATTGACCGGTCTTAAGCGTCCGATTAGGCTCGCACACAGGTCACCGGTCGATGGAGGGGGTCTCACATGCGGGGCTGCAGGCGCAGGGCGTTGGGCTCGTTGCTGGCTGCATCCGCCCTCCTGATCGGAGCGCCCGCGGCGCTCGCGCAGACGGGCGCGGATGATCCCGGGACGCAGGCGAAGACGACCCAGGCGACCGTCGACCGCGCGAACCAGCTGCGCGACCAGGCCTGTGCGGCCGCCGCCGCCTCGGCCGCCGCGCGCGACGCGGACCCGACCAACGTCGAGAAGACGGCGAAGGCGGCCGCCGACGCCGCCGACTGCGCGGCCAAGACCGCGAACGCCGTCAAGGAGTCCGCGTCATTGGCCGCCGTGAACGGCGGCATCGCGACCGCGCCCGCCAACCCGACGCTCCCGGCCGACGTCCAGAACCCCGCGGCCAACGCCGGACAAGAGCGCCAACATCGAGTGGGTCTCCAACTCGCGCGGTGTCAGCTCGAACCTGACCAACCCCAACGCCGTCAACGGCAACTACGCCGGCGCGACGTTCATCCACTACGAGAACCTCGGCTACGACTTCCTGTTCGGCGACGGCACGGGCGGCCTCGCGATCTGGTCGCTGAAGGACCCGGCCAGGCCGCAGTACATCTCCGACCGTCACCGCCGCGGAGCTCCGCCAGCCGGCGGACGCCCACGGCGCGGCCGACACCACCGGGCGGCTTCTACGAGGGCGAGAACCCGACCGTGGACTCGCGCCGCAAGCTGGCGTTCCTGGCCCGCGACCCGCGCAGCTTCGGCAACAACAACCACCCGGGCGGCCGCACCGGCCTCTACATCATCGACGTCAAGAACCCGTGGAATCCGGAGATCCTCAGCTACAGCTGGGTCCCGGCCGGCCACACCGCGACCTGCATCAACGACTGCCGCTACCTGTGGAGCGTTGGGCCGGCCAACAACGGCTCGCGCGTCAACGGCCAGCCGCAGGATGGGAACGGCTACCTCGACCCGCCGCCCCCGGCCACCGGTGGCGTCGTGCCGGCCCAGTTCCGCCACCCGGAGTGGACTGGCGTGCCGGCGTTCGTGACCGACGTGCGCGATCCGATGCATCCGTACACGTACGCGCAGCCGGTCGACATGAAGCGCAACAACAACACGACCGCCTACACGCACAGCGTCGACGTCGACCAGGACGGCATCGCGTGGACGTCGGGCTTCGGCGGCGTCCGCGGCTTCTACACGCACGGCCTCCGTCACGACCCGGTGCTCAACGTCGACCGCTACGCGACCGCGACCGACCCGGTCCCGTACGCGGGCGGCAGCGTCCCGTCGCTCGAGACCCCGGCGCAGTACGCGCAGGTCAGCCTCGAGCACAACTCGTTCCATGTCACCCAGGCCGCCTCGGACAAGTCGTCGCCGACGGTCACGACCGCGTCGGGCGAGAACGATCCGCAAGACCGACCTGCAGTACGTCACGCAGGAGAACGTCGCGAACTGCACCTCGACCAGCGGCGGCGGCTCCGGGCGGTTCGTGATCGCCAACCTCGCCGGCAGCTACGACGGCAAGGCGTGGGACC
Source organism: uncultured Solirubrobacteraceae bacterium (assembly GCA_963768375.1). GTDB lineage: Bacteria > Actinomycetota > Thermoleophilia > Solirubrobacterales > Solirubrobacteraceae > Solirubrobacter. The sequence continues at coordinate 155,182 of CAVYHO010000008.1, read as the reverse complement.
CGAACCTGGTCGCGAGCGACCCGACCAAGCGCTACTTCATCGAGAAGCTCGACGACTACACGCCGCGTGACCTCCCCGGCTCCGCCAACGGCTCCAGCTGCTCCGCGCACTGGTTCACCGTCGTCGGCGACATGGTCGCGATCGCGTTCTACGGCAACGGCACGCGGATCCTCGACGTGTCCGACCCGACCGACATCAAGCAGGCCGCCTACTTCCGGCTTCCGGCCAGCGGCGCGGCACAGCCCGCCAACAACGCGTCGGCGGTCTACTGGCACAACGGCTACATCTACGTCGCCGACTACAGCCGTGGCATCGACGTGCTGCGCTACACCGGCCAGATCAAGGGCGTCGTCCAGCCGCTGGTCTGCTGGAACGCCTGCGACGCCTCGCAGACGCCGCCGAAGGTGCGCGACGAGCGATCCCATCAACGTCGGCGCCGCGGTCCCGGCCACGCTGGCGCTCTCGCTCGGCACGTCGGCGATCTTCAGCCCGTTCACCCCCGGTATCGGCAACGACTACAACGCGTCGACCACAGCCAACGTGATCTCGACCGCCGGCAACGGCGTGCTGAGCGTCGCCGACCCGTCGTCGAACGCGACCGGCCGGCTCGTCAACGGCACGTTCTCGCTGCCGCAGCCGGTCCAGGCCGCGGCCACCAGCCCGGCGGGCACCGGTGGCGCGCTGGCCTCGGTCGGCGGCTCGGCGGCGCCGACGTCGCTGCTGACGTACGGCGGCCCGATCAGCAACGATCCGGTGACGCTGAACTTCCGGCAGCGGATCAACGCCAACGACGCGCTACGAACGGGGGCGTACAGCAAGACGCTGACGTTCACGTTGTCAACGACCCTAGAATCATGCGGGGCATAGGGAGCACATGCTAGGAGACGTGACGAGAAGCGCCATCGCGCTCGCGCTGATGGCGCTCACCGCCGCGGGTTGCGGCGGGAAGAAGGACGAGAAGGTCGAGCTCAAAGGGACCGTGACCCTCGGCGTGCTGGCGCCGACGGGTCGCCCCGGCGAGCTCGGCGCTCGCGCCAAGGACCTGACCGAGGGCGCGCAGATGGCCGTCGCGGAGACCAACGCGGCCGGCGGCGTGCTCGGACGCAAGCTCGAGCTCAGCTTCGTCGACGACGGCTGTGACGCCACGATCGCCTATGAGGCGTCGAAGGCGTTCGTGTCCGGCGAGCAGATCGCCGGCGTGGTCGGCGGCATGTGCGACGTGTCCGCGGCGCGCACGGTCCCGGTGATCGAGGGATCGTCGATCCCGTACCTGATCACGTCCGCGACGGCGAGCGATATCGTCAGCCAGGACTCGACCTCGGCGTACATGCTCAACGGCACCACCTACCAGCAGGGGTTGTCGGCCATGTACTGGATGAACTACCGCGGGGCACAGCGACTCGCCGTCCTCCAGGACGAGACTCCCGAGTCGAAGGACCTCGCCCGCCAGGCGATCGCGGCCGTCGACGAGGTGCCCAAGCTCGTGAGCCTGCAGACCGTCGAGCCGGGTGGGCAGGACCTGACGACGATTGCGAAGGCGACGATCGCGGCCAAACCCAATTTCGTGTTGTGGACCGGCGGGGCGGCCGCGGGCGGCCAACTCGTCAAGGCGCTCCGCGACGCCGGCTACAAGGGCACGTTCACCGCCACCGCGGCATCCGAGGATCCCGCCTTTCTCGCTGCCGCCGGCGCGGCCGGCGAGGGCGCGTTCGTCACCGCGACGGCGGCGCCGCTGAACACACCGACGGCCGAGCCGTGGAGCGCGCGCTTCGAGCAGCGCTATCGCCGCAAGCCGGGCTTCGAGGCTCAGCAGGGCTTCGACGCGGTACGGACGCTCGCGCACGCGATCAACCGGTCCCGCAGCACCGAGAGCGGCAAGGTCCTGAAGGCGATGACGACGCTCGACGCCAAGTTCGCGAACGCGCTCGGCCCGGTCCGGTTCGCCGGCGACCACACGCTGCTCTACGACAACCGCGTCATCCTGAAGGTGAAAGACGGAGCGTTCACCTGGGAGCGGTCACTGCGCACGGATTCGCTGGGGTGACGCGAGCGGCCGCGCTGCTCGCGGCGCTGGCGCTCGCGCTCGGCGCGCCCACGGCGCTCGCCGACGGCGACCCGGCCAGCGATGTGCTGATCTCGGAGCGCGTCTTCTTCCCGTACGAGGTCAAGCTCCCGAAGGCGGACACGGAGGCGCTGCAGGAGACGATCCGCAGCGCGACCGACCAGGGCGTCCGCGTCCGGGTCGCCCTGATCGCGCACGACTTCGACCTCGGCTCGGCCGGCCTGCTGTTCGAGAAGCCGCAGGCCTACGCGAAGTTCCTGGCCGAGGAGCTCGGGAACTTCAACCGCGATTGGCTGCTGGTCGTGATGCCGAACGGCTACGGCATCTACAAGTGCAAGCCGCGGCCGCAGGAGGGCTACTCGGATCCGTGCGAGGGCACGTTCCACACGGCCGCCGACGAGAAGCTGCTGGCTGGCGTCCCGCCGCCGAAGCGCAGTGAGGACTTCGCGGCGTCGGCCGAGGTCGCGGTGAAAGCGCTCGCCGAGCGCCACGGGGCGAGCTTCGGCCCGGGCCTGTGGCCGTGGCTCGCCGCCGCGGTGGTCGTGCTCGGCGTCGGCGCGCTGCTACTGAAGCGAGCGCGCAATCGAAAGGATCCGCCCCTCGTCGGCGGCGTGGACGGCGACGACCAGCCCGCCGGCGCGCATGAGCCCGATCGCGCCCTCCATCAGGACTGAGCCCTCGGGCGGCACATAGCCGCGCACACCCGCGAGGTACGCCACGGCGTCGCTCGCCGACTGGGAGATCACGACGTCGCCGCCGCGGAGCTCGACCGCGTCCGTGCCGAGGCGGCGCACCACGGGCCACCCCGTGCCGGGCCAGAGCGGCGCGCGCCCGAGGACGCGCTCGGCCTCGGCGAGCGAGATCCGGCCGCCGCCCGCACGGGGCTGCGGCGGGAGCTGCGGCGCAGGCGCGGCCGGCAGCTCGCGCAGCGTCTCGTAGGTGAGGATCCGCGTCTCGGGCATGTCGCGTACCCGCAGGGACACCGGGCGATACGTGTCGCGGGAGACCGCGACGTCATGGCCGGGCGAGATCCGGATCCAGTACACCGAGTCGGTCTCGCCGACCACCTGCGCGCTCCCGGAACGCAGCGCGTCGCGGTAGCCCGTGCCCAGGCTCGAGTAGATCTCGCGTCCGTGGTCGGTGGTGTTCAGCGACGTCCACTGCACGACGCCGCCGAACGTCTCACGCTCGCGCGCGCCCGTGGCCGGATCGAACCACACCTCGTGGGTGCCGCGCAGCTCGCGCCGCTCGCCGGTCCGGAGGTCGACGAGCTGCTTCGGCAGCGAGCCCTCGAAGACCAGGTGGAGAACGCGGCCGTCGCCGGCCGCGGCCAGCGCGCGGTCGATCGTCGAGGAGGGGGCGGCGGCCTGCCAGGCGACGACCAGCGCGGCCGCCACGACGGCGAACGCCAGCGCGGGGCGCAGGCGGGCGCGGCGGCGGGCGGCGCCGGCGTCGCGCACGACCGCTCCCCAGTCGCCGGTGCCGGTGTACGGGGGCACGGCGCGCTCCATCAGCTCGCTCATCGCGTGACCTCCTTGAGGTGCGTCTCCAGGTTCGAGTGGGCGGCGTGGAGGGTCGCGGACACCGTGCCCGTGGCGATCCCGAGCGCCGCGCCGATTGCGGCGTAGTCGAGGTCGGCGTAGTAGCGCAGGAACAGCGCCAGGCGCTGGCGCTCGGGCAGCGCGGCGAGCGCTGCGCGCACGTCGGCGCCGTCGTCGTAGGAGTCGATCACGATCGCCTCGGGCACCTCGACGCGCGGCGGCGTGCGCCGGCTCCGGCGCGCCTCGTTGATCACGATCCGGCAGATCCAGCCGGCCGCCGACTCGCTGTCGCGCAGGCTGCGCCGGTAGCGGACCGCGCGCACGAACGCGTCGTGAACGGCGTCGAGCGCGGCCTGCTCGTCGCCGGTGATCGCGTGCGCGAGCCGGACGAAGCCGGCGAAGCGGTCGCGGTACACCGCCTCGATCGCGGCCAGCGCATCGGGATCTGCCGAGCGTCTCCACATGCCCTATCGATCACACGAAGGTGCGGTCGTGTTTAGTGCAGTCCATGATCGTCACCGGAGTCGACTTCGTTTCCGTTCCGACCCAGGACCTCGAGCGCGCCGTCGCCTTCTACGGCGAGACACTCGGCCTCGAGCGGTCGGTCTACAAACCGCAGCACGGGTTCGCCGAGTTCGAGACCGGAACGGTGACCTTCAACGTCCACGACCCCAAGCAGATGGGCATCGGGGATTTCAACGCCAACAAGAACCACATCGCGCTGCAGGTGGCCGACGTGGCCGAGGCGCGCTCCACGCTCGAGGAGCGCGGCGTCGCGTTCATGGGCGACATCGTCGATACCGGCGTCTGCCATATGGCGTTCCTCGCGGACCCGGACGGCAACATGTTGATGCTCCACCACCGCTACGTCCCGCGCACGTGATCGAATCGCTCGGAGACGCGCCGGACCGCACCGTCGAGCTGATCTGCGAGCACGACGACGTGCACGCGACGCTGAGCCGCTACGGGCCGGGCCGCGCCGGTGCCGACCTCCACGTCCACCACGAGCACACCGACATCTTCCACGTGCTCGAGGGCGAGCTGACCGTGATGCTCGTCGACGAGGACGTCGTCCTCGGGCCGGGCGAGCTCGTCCATGTCCCGCCGCATGTCGTGCACGGCTTTCGCAACGGCAGCGACGCCGACGTGCGCTTCCTCAACTTCCACATCCCGCCGGTCGGGTTCGCCGACTACATGCGGGGGCTGCGCGACGGCGTCAAGGTGCCGTTCGACCAGCACCCTCCGCCGTCATAGATCGCTCGTGGCGAACGTGTCGCACCGGCGCGGGTCGCCGGTGCGATAGCCGGTGTTGAACCACTTCTGGCGGGAGGCCGAAGAGCCGTGGGTCCAGCTCTCCGGATCGACGCGGCCGCTCGAGCGCTCCTGGATCCGGTCGTCGCCGATCGAGGCCGCCGCGTCCAGCCCGTCCGCGATGTCGGCCTCCGTGAGGTCCTCGATGAAGCCGGTCTCGACCGCGTGCGCGGCCCACACGCCGCCGTAGCAGTCGGCCTGCAGCTCGAGCCGGACCGAGCCCGACGTCTCGCCCTCGCGGTCGTTGCCGACGCGCTCGTCGGTCCCGAGCAGGTGCTGGACGTGGTGTCCGTACTCGTGCGCGATCACGTACGCCTCCGCGAACGGGCCGCCGCGCGCCCCGAACCGGCTGCGGAGCTGGTCGTAGAAGCCGAGGTCGATGTAGATGTTCTGGTCGGCGGGGCAGTAGAACGGCCCGACGGCCGAGCTGGCCCCGCCGCAGCCGGTCGAGACCTGGCCGGAGAAGAAGTTCGTGGGCGCCTCGCGGTAGCCGTCGAGCTGGCCGCTCCAGTACTCCTGGACCGAGTTGACGACGCCGACGATCCGGCAGTCCTCGCGCTGGTTCGCGTCGCTGCCGGTCTTGCAGGTCTGCGACAGGTCCGTGGCCGGCTGGTCGAGCGGGATCGCGCTTGTCCCGCCGGGCAGGTCGACGCCCAGTACCGCCAGCACGATCACGATCAGAATCGTGCCGACGCCGCCCCCGACGGCGACTCCGGCGCCACCGCGCCGGTCCCGGACCTGGCCGGTGTTGAGTCTGGCGCCGGGGCGGAATCGCACAGCCGGAGGCTTCCCGTGTCGGGCGCCCGACATTCTCGGGCGCAGAAATGACTCAACACCCTGCCGAAGCCGCCCTATTTCCGGTATAAGTCGTGGAGGCCTTCGGCACAAAGTGAGGGGTTGGCCGAGGGCGTCATTGGCCCAGGAGGAGGGAGCAGGCGCAATGGAGGGCAGCACTGTTAGACGATGCCTCGCGGTGGGGACCGCGTTGGCCGTCCTCGGACTCGCGCCGACTGCGCACGCGCAGTACGTCGCGCCGCCGCCGGATCCGGGCTTCAGCTACATCTTCGACGGCACCCAGGCGTCGTTCGACAAGTGGAAGTTCGCCGCCGGCACGCTCGCCCAGTCCAACCAGGCCCCGAACCTGCCGGGCGGGGCCCCGGGTGGCCAGGGCCAGGCGACGCTCGACCCGGTCGAGGGCTCATTCCTCGTCGGCGCGTCGCCGTTTGGTTCCTACTGGTATCCCGAGAAGCCGTTCGGTGACGCCGTCTTCCGGATCCAGTACACGGTCCAGAACACGCCGACGTCGACCCGCAACGGCGGCGTCATGGTCCGCTCCCCCGAGGTCCGCTACAGCTGCCCGGACCCGGCCAACCCGACCGGTCCGCGGATCGGGTGTTCGACCGCCAGCGGCAATGCTGCGACGCTCGCGCTGAAGCCGACCGGCTTCAACTTCGACGTGTGCCCGGGCGCGATCCCGCTGTGCAATCTGACCACGCCCGCAGGGTCGACGACCTACACGTGGGCTGGCGCGTCGGGTCCGTTCCCGCCGCCAGGCACGTACACCGGCGGCTACTGCGCGCGGAACACCGCGGCCGGCGTCTACGACGTCAATGGCCTCAACGGCAACCCGCTGACGACCAACGCCAGCGCGGCCAACCACCAGCACTGGACCCAGGTCTACTGCGGCCATGAGATCCAGATCAGCGAGACGCTCACCGGCAACAACCCGGGCACGGGCAGCGGGGAAACGATCAAGACCGGCTCGGTCTACGGCTTCCGCAACCTCAACGCGCAGCAATCGAAGACCTACCAGCGCCTCGACAAGGGCGTGTGGCACGAGTTCGAGATCCGCACGATCGGCCAGCAGTACACCATCCTGGTCGACGGCGAGGTGATCAACCAGTTCGACAACTCGATCCCGAAGATCGCCTCGCGCAACGGCGACCCGCCGACGATGGCACGCCAGCTCGCGCGCGGCTACCTCGGCCTGCAGACGCATGGCGGCACTGACCGCATCTCCTACCGCGAGATCCAGGTCAAGGAGTTCGGCTCGGCTGACGTCCCGGTCAATACGGTCGCGCCGTCGGTGACGAGCAATAGCCCGAGCGGTATCGCCTACACGGGCAAGCCGCTGACCTGCAACCACGGCGCGTGGAACGAGCCGACGGGCGCGACGCACTTCACGCGCTGGTACCGCGCGAACAAGATCCCGGCGAGCAGCCCGCGCGTGCGCGCGCCGAGCCAGCTCGACTACTGGAACGTGACGACGCCGTCCGTGCCGGAGTACGGCAACCAGAACCTGACCTGGGTCGACTCGCAGATCATCGGCACGAGCGACACCTACACGCCGACGTTCGCCGACGTCGGCAAGGCCGTCTACTGCGCAGCCAACGTCGACGCCGGCGGCGCCACGGTCTGGAAGACCGCGGCGGCTCCGGAGATCCTGTTCGCGGCTCACGCGGACACGACCGCGGGCGCCAACGTCCCCGCCACGCTGGGCCTGTCGCTCGGTCCGGCGGCGACGTTCAACCCGTTCGTCCCGGGCGTTGGGGCCAACTACGACGCCACGTCGACGGCGAACGTGGTCTCGACCGCCGGCAACGCGGCCCTGTCGGTCGCCGACCCCGCCACCACCAACACCGGTCAGCTCGTCAACGGCGCGTTCGCGCTGCCGACGAAGCTGCAGGCGCGCGCCGCGAGCGCGGCCGGCACGGGTGGGGCGCTGGCCGACGTGGGCGGGAGCGCGAATCCCACGTCGCTGCTCACCTACACCGGTCCGATCAGCAACGACTCGGTCACGCTGTCGTACCGCCAGCGGATCAACGCGAATGACGCGCTGCGCACGGGCGCGTACAGCAAGACGCTGACGCTGACCCTCTCGACAACGCAGCCGTAGGTCGTCTCAAGCTCGCTCGGCCCCGCTCCCTTTCTCCTCGGGAGCGGGGCCGAGCGATGCGCGCCACCGGCGGAACACCACCACCGATAGGTCACGCGGTCGACGCGGCCCTCCTCGTCCAGCCAGGCGTCGCCATACACGCGGTCCCGGCCTTCGGCGATGAGGAACCCGAGGCACCCGTCGCGGTTGTGCACCTCGTCGCAAGCGACCAGACGCTCGAGCAGCGCGACCGGGTCGGCCTCGGCCCAAGTCTCCTCGTCGCGGCGGTGCCACTTGTCGTTCACGCACCAGAACGACTCACCGTCCGCGTAGATGTTCTCGATCGGCGGGTCGTCCTGATCGCCCGGATCCTCGGCGTCATCCGGAGGAAGCCACGGGAACCGCTCGACGATCAGCCCGATGACCTGGCCAGCCCAGCCTGACCTCCGCACGTAGGCCCGCTTGCGCCGGAAGTCGACAAGCCCCACGCCGCTGCTCCCGGTAAGTCCGTGCTCGCTCGGCGGGTGCCAGAAGCTCTGCAGCGTGATCCGCGCGCTCTCCTCCTCGAGCGTTCGTCGGGCGGCGGCGGCGAGCGCGTTCATCCCTCCAAAGATGCCAGCGCCGTAAGGTCCCGCGACCATGCCCGAATCAGAGAAGGCACCCCGCGCAGAGTCGGTCGAGGCGCTGCTGAGCCTGACGCAGCGCGTCGCCGACGAGGAACGCGCGCGGGGCGCCGCACTGACCACGAAGACGTCCACGCTGGCGGGGTTCAGCGGAACGATCCTGGCGATCGTCCTGGCGCTCGGTCGCGACCTGTTCGCACGCCCGCTCCGTGATCCCGCCGACGATCTCGTCCCGGTCCTGTTCATCGTCAGCGTCGTCGCGCTCGCGATCGCGGGCACGCTCGCGATCCGTGGCGTGCTCCGGACGCAGCAGCGCCTGACCATCGACGCCGACCAGCTGCGTGCGTTCGCCGCGCCGCCGTGGACGTCGACCGACCCGGTCGAGATCAACGGGAACATGCTGGCCAGCCTCGCGCGGGCCATCAGCCACGATCGAGAGCTGAACGACCGCAAGGCGCGGCTCGCCGACCTGGCGGCGCTGGCGCTGCTGGTCGGGTTGCTGGCGGTCGCCGGCCAGGCGCTGTGCCTGGCCTTCAACGAGATGTTCGACTGAAGAAAATCCCACGGCTTCAACCGACGCGGCGATGATCGCGTCGTGGCCGCTGAGAAGCCGAAGCCTCCGAAGTCCCAGTCCGCGCCGTCCGGCGGCTTCGAGGGTTACGAGATGAGCTTCGTGCGCGAGCGTGAGCGGCCCGAGTTGCTGCACCCGCAGTCGCAGCCGGCACCGCAACATCGCCGCGGGCCGTGGATTTGGGTGGTGCTGGCGGTGGCGCTCGTGCTGATCGCCCTCTTACTCGTGCTGCTCGTCTAGCGAAGCCCGCAGGATGTCCGCGAGGTCGTCTTCGCTCGGCTCGCGCGGCGCGCCGACGAGGAGGCGCTGCTGGGCCATCGCGCCCTCGACGAGCGCCGGGATGTCGGCCTCGGTGTACCCGAGTTCGGTCAGGCTCGTCGGCACGCCCAGGTCCTTCATCAGGTCCATCAGCACCTCCGGCAGCGACGTTCCGCCGAGCAGTTCCGCCGCTCGGTCGTGACGCTCCGGGTCCGCTTCGTAGGTCCACGCGAACGCGGCCGGCGCGGTCACGATCACGGAGATCCCGTGCGGGACGAACGGATGGTCGTCGGGGTAGCCGGCCGGACGGTAGGAATGCTTGAGCCCCGCGATCGGATACGCGCACGCATGGGGGATGTGGACGCCGGCCGAGCCGAACCCGACGCCGGCCATCGACGCGGCGAGCATCATCGCGCCGCGCGCGTCGATGTCGTCGGCGTCGCGGTACGCGCGGCGCAGGAACTTCCCGCCGTACTCGAGCGCCTTCTGCGACCACACGTCGGCGACCGGGTTCGCGCCCTGGTAGGGCGGGCGCTCGTCCGGGCTCGCGGGCTTCTCGCGCGCCGTGTATGGCTTGGAGAGAAACGACTCGGCGGCGTGGCAGATGACGTCGAGCCCGCTGGACGCGACGACCTCCGCCGCCAGCGAGCGGGCCAGTTCGGGGTCGACGATCGCCTGCGCCGGCCGCAGGTAGCGGTGCGAGATCCCGGTCTTGACCTTGCGGTCGGGGATGTCGAGCACGGCCACGGTGGTCGCCTCGCTGCCGGTCCCGCACGTCGTCGGAATCGCGAGATGCGGTTTCAGCGGCCCGGCCGGCGCACGCCCGTCGCCGATCGGCGGGTTGACGTAGTCCATCACCGGCGCCGGGTGGCTGACGATCAGGTCGGCGACCTTCGCGGTGTCGATCGCCGAACCGCCGCCGACCGAGACGAAGCCGTCCACGCCGGCATCCAGCGCGAAGTCGGCCGCCGCCTGAAACGAGTCGAGCTCCGGCTCCACCTGCGCGCGGTCGAACACGACGACCTCGATGCCCTCGCGCTCGATCGCCTCGCGCACGCGGTCGGGATGCCAGGAAGCCGCGACGCCGGGATCGGTGACGAGCAGTGCGCGCGTCACCCCGAGCCGCTTCAGCTCCCAGCCGGCATCGTCCACCGCGCCGGGGCCGAACTTGATCGGGGTCGCTTCGAGGGTGAAGACCGACTCGTGCGGGGACATCGAGTCGGTCTCTACCCGACTAACGGATCGTGAAGCTGGTACGCGCGGTCACTTGGCGGCCGCCCTGGGTGACGGTCGCGTTGAGCGTGTAGCGGCCCTTCTTGAGCCCGCGGGCGGGGCCGGCGCCGAGCGCGATCAGCTTCGTCGGCAGGGCGGCGATCCCCTTGAAGCTGCCGTTGCGCGGCGTCGGGCCGGTGATGCGGAAGCTGCCGGCGACGGGCTCGATCGTGTTGCCGAGGTTGCGGACGGGCAGCAGGATCTGGCCGCCGCGGACCTGCGCCGCGCCGGTCCGCAGCGAGAACGACTTGCGCGACGGGTGCAGGCGCAGCGTGCTGATCAGGCGGTACTGCGGGATGATGCCCTTGCGGCCGCGGGTGTTGACCGGCTTGCCGAGGACGTCCACGTTGCCGTACAGAGAGCCGCTGCGGGTGCGGCGCAGCATCCGGAAGCTGATCGGGACCTTGGCACCGGCGCCGATCCGGAACGAGGTGCGGTTCGCGCGGACGTAGCGTGAGAACGTCGAGCGGTCGTCGGTGAAGACGCGGCCGCTCAGCTCCTGGCGCCACGGGCGCACGCGCACGGTGACGCGGAGCGTCTCCTTCGTGGTGTTGGTGAGCGTCATCGAGCCCACGCCGCCCACGGCCGCTCGGTGCTCGAGGATCGCGGGGGTCACGGAGAGACCACCCGAACCCTGCGCATGCGCGGTTGCGGCACTACCGAACACGCCCGCGCAGGCGATGAGCGCCGGCGCGGCAAGACGCCGACTCGTACGACGAGACACCATCAGAGAACCCTCCCGATATAGACCCGCGGACCAACCCATGTCCGCTGCGCAGATCTTCAGCGCCCGGGCAGTCTCTCGGGGTTCCCTAAGTCCTTTCTGAAGACTCTCGTAAGAGAACCTTCAGGTTGGCGGCAAACTGTTCGAACGGCTACCTTCGCGGCCATGGCACGAGCTCGTCGCGCTGCTGCGGGGGATCAATCTGGGCGCCAAACGGCGGGTCGCGATGGCCGACCTGTGCGCGCTGCTGGAGGAGATCGGCTACACGGACGTGCGCACCGTGCTGGCCTCCGGCAACGCCGTCATGACCGGAGCGAAGTCGCGCGAGAAGCTGGAGAAGGCACTGGCGGACCGCTTCGGGATGCAGATCGACGTGATCCTGCGGACGATGAAGGAACTGCACGCGGTCGTCGACGCCGACCCGTTCGGCGACGAGGTCACGAACCCGACGCGCTACTTCGTCGTCTTCCTCGACGCGGCTCCGAACGCCGCGAAGCTCGACCCGCTGCTGGAAGGCGACTTCTCACCGGACAAGCTCGCCGCCAACGGCCGCGAGCTCTACGCCTGGTGCCCGGACGGCATGCAGAACAGCCGCCTGATGAAAGAGTTGGGCAAGCCGGGCCTGGCGGGCACCGCCACCGTCCGCAACTGGGCGACCGTCAACAAGCTCTTGGAGTCGTAAGGGGAGGCAACGATGTTGTGCATGCTCACCGTCCGCAGACTCAAGCCGGACAAGGAGGAGGCGTTCCGCGAGGCGTGGGCGCCGCACACCTGGCACGAGCGCATGGTGCGCGCGTATCACCTGCGCAGCGAGGACGACCCGACGCAGGTGATCACGCTCGGGTTCTTCCAGGGCACCGAGGAGGAGCTCGACGCGATGCGCGACACGCCCGACTGGATGGCGGGCGAGGAGCGGCGGCTGCGGCGGATCGCGCCCCTGGAGGAGTCCATCCTGCTCAGTGGCGTCTGGGACGTAGTAGACGAGATCAAGCCCTGAGCGCCTCGCGCAACGTCTCCGGGGCGATCCCCAGCCGGTCCAGCAGGCGCCGGGCGCCCCCGTCGGGGTCCTCGAGCGCCGCGGCCAGCAGGTGGTCGAGGTTCAACGGCCCGGCGTCGCGCGAGAGCAATGCATGCAACGACGGCCGGAACCCCGAGGGTGTCGTGGCGTTGATCGTCGGCGGGCCGAAGTTGCGGCGAGCCGCATCGAGGTCGAGACCGCGCGGCGCGCGCCGGGCCGTGCGCGCGATGGCCACGAGCAGGTGCTCGCTGTCGATGCTGCTGGAGCCGTGGCGGGCTGCCTCTTCGCGAGCGCGGATCAAGGCCGCGCGGGCTTCGGCCGAGAGCGCGGGAGAGCGCGGGGCGGGGGCTGGCGCGGCGGCGAGATCGCGATAGCGGCGATGCGCCGCCTGGCGTGAGATCTCGAGCGGCCGCGCGACGTCCGCGAACGTCGCGCCGGACTGCAGGGCACGCGAGACGTGGACGCGCTCGAGCGTGTCGAGCTCGGCGCGCATCTGGGTCAGCGCGCGCAGCGAGGCGGTCGGCTCGGGCGCGGTCAGCGCCCGCTCGAGCAACGACAGGATGCGCTGGGCGTCTAGGGGCCATACCCTTGACAACGGCGCGTGACAGCCAAGGTCGGGTACTAGTTACACCAGACCTTGAGAGGACTCGTTCGTTGAGGACCTGTGGGACATGACTGCCGTGCCTGCCACCCTGCGGCTGCGCCGCGAGGGAGTGCTCCGCTCGCGCGCCGCGCGCGGCGACGCGACCGCGTTCGCGGCGGTCTACGAGCGCCACCATCAGGCGCTGTATCGCTATTGCCGGTCGATCCTGCGCCACGAGGAGGACGCGCAGGACGCGCTGCAGAACACGTTCGCGCGGGCGTTCGCGGCGCTCCAGGACGAGCGGCGCGACTTCGAGCTGCGGCCGTGGCTGTTCCGGATCGCGCACAACGAGGCGATCTCGATCCTGCGCCGCCGCCGCGAGACCTCGGAACTCGGCGACCTGCCGGGCCAGGACACCGAGATCGAGGAGCGAGTCTCCGAGCGCGAGGAGCTGCGGGTCGCTGCGCCACGACCTCGCCGATCTGCCCGACCGCCAGCGCTCCGCGCTCGTCCTGCGCGAGCTCAACGGGCTCAGCCACGCCGAGATCGGCGACCGTGCTCGACCTCACGCCGGCCGCGGTCAAGCAGGCGATCTTCGAGGCGCGCACCGCGCTGTTCAGCTGCCGGGAGGGCCGTGAGATGCCCTGCCACGACGTCCGCCGGATGCTCTCGGACGGCGACGGCCGGATCCTGCGCGGCCGCGGCGTGCGTGCCCACCTGCGCTCGTGTCCCGACTGCCGCCGCTTCAGGAGCGACCTCGAGCATCGGCCGGCCGCGCTGCGGATGCTCGCGCCGCCGCTGCCCGGTGGCCGGCGCGGCGACGTTGCTCTCGCAGCTGCTCGGCGGTTCGACGGCGGTGAAGCTGCTGGCGTGCGTGGCGATCGCGGGCGGCGGCACGACGGTCGCGCCGTCGAGATGCACGAGGTGCCGAAGCGCACGGCGCCGCCGGCCGCCGCCGCGGAGAGCCGGCCGCGGGAGAAGACGCGAGGTCGTGCGGGTGCTCCCGGTGAAGACGAGCGTGCCGCAGCAGACGGCGCCCGTCCGCTCCGCACCGGCCAAGGCGAAGCCGCAGCGGAGCAAGCCCGCACGGCGTTCACGTCGACCGGCGACCACGGATCGCAAGCGCTCAGAAGCCGTTCGCCGCGCCGATCCCGGCCGTCGCGGTCAAGCCGCGCGAAGCAGGCCAAGCCGCCCAAGCCTCCGAAGCCCGAGAAGGTCAAGGCCGCGAAGCCGGCGAAGACGCCAAAGCCGGAGAAAACGCCGCCGCCGGGCCAGGCGAAGAAGCCAGGCCGAAGGCCGCCCCCGCGGCTCCCGACCGCGGAGAAGCCGCTCAACAAGGGGCAGGCCAAGAAGCAGGACCGCTGACCGCGGGCTTGCGCCGCGGGGCCCGGTTCGTGTTTGCTTGCCCCCATGGCAGGCGAATGGGTGACCGCGGGCGCGCCGCTCGAGAGCGGCGACGGCTGGCGCATCTGGTACTCGTGGCCGACCGGCGCCGTTCACGCCCGCGACGCCGCGGTGCGCACGCCGGCGGGCCAGGACATGCCGGTCACCGCCGGCCCGTGGCAGCCGGCGCCGCCGGTCAAGGGCTCGGCGCGCCAGATGAGCGTCCGCGAGCTGCGGATCCAGAACGCCACGCCCGGCGAGCTGTACGAGGTCACGATCCCCGAGCGCGGTCGCCCGCTCTACTGGCGCACGCTTCCCGCCGCGATCCCCGACGCCGGCCTGAGCCTGCTGATCGGCTCCTGCTTCTGGATCAACGACGACCGCGACGGCTTCTACTCGGCGGCGGTCCAGGAGCTCGTCCAGCGCGAGCGGCTCGCGTTCAAGGTGCTGATGGGCGACCAGCTCTACGTCGACGTGTGGGCGCCGAAGCCGCTCAAGGACCTGCGCAAGGGCCTGGCGCAGAAGTACGAGCGCTACTGGGGCGACGGCCGCCTACCAGGAGCTGCTCGCGGCGTGCCCGAACCTACGTCAGCTGCGACGACCACGAGTTCTGGAACGACTTCCCCGAGCCGCAGATCCAGGTCCCGTACAGCTGGGACCGCTACGCGCCGGAGAACGGGGATCGCGCTGCACCGAGCTCTACGACGCCTACCAGGCATCGCTCAACCCCGGCGGCAGGCGCTGGACGTCGTTCCGCGTCACGCCGATCTCGTTCTTCATCGCCGACACGCGCTCGAACCGCACCCGCGACAAGCGACCCGCAGCGCGGCGCTCGCCACCGAGCCCCAGTGGCAGGACCTCGAGGACTGGGCGGCCGGGCTCGACGGCCCAGGCGTGCTCGTGCTCCCGCAGCCGCTGCTGAAGGCCGGCGGCAGCCAAGACCGACCGCACGCTGCGTCGACTTCAAGGAGTCCGACCGGCTGGCGGCGATCTTCGAACGCGCGCTCGGCGGCCAGACCGCCGACGGCAAGCCGCACGACATCCTGATCCTGACCGGCGACATCCACACCGGCCGCGTCAGCAGCGCCGAGATCGTCGGCCTGCCGGGCACGATCTTCGAGCTCGTCGCCTCGCCCGCCTCGCTGGTCACGCCGTATCTGCCGCCGTGGGGCCACAAGCCCTCGGCGCTGCCCGACCGCCTGACGATCAACCAGCGCACGTGGACGATCACCGGCCATCGCCGGCTGACGCCCGACTGTCGACAACAACGTCGGGCTGATCAAGATCGCGCCCGGACGCAACGACAAGCTACCGCTTCACCCTCCAGCTGTGGCGCGTGCGGCCGTTCACCGGCGTCGCCCGGCGCTTCTTCGGGCGCAAGCCGGCCAAGGGCGCCCAGCCGATCCACGACCCACTCGAACTCGAGCTCCGCTGAGGAGGACCAGGTGCTCCGGCACTCCCAGAGCGAACAGGACAACCCGAACACGTCGAGGACTGGACCGAGCGCTATGCCGACCAGGACAACGCCGCGTTCTTCGCCGACGCGATCGAGTCGCTGAGCGAGACCGACGGCTTCGGCCACGACGGGCTCGCGCTGATCGGGCTCGTCGGCAGCTGCGACCTGCCCGGCGTCGCGCTGCGGCGCGCCCAGAGCATCCTGCGCTGGGACCGCCGGCCGAGCCTGTGGTCGCACGCGTTCCTCCTCGTCGACACCGGCGGCAACCTGCGTGAGGTCGCGCTGCCACTCGCGCTCGGGCGCCTTCCCGGAGCCCGCCGACAACGCGATCACCGCGGCCACGCTCGAGCACTACAACAGCGCGCAGGTCGATCCCAACGTCGCGCTGCTCGCCGTTCGCACCACGCCCGAGGAGGCGGCCGCGGTGGCGGCCCGCGCGACCGAACAGCCGAACCTCGAGCGCCTGCGCTACGACCTGTTCGAGACGCTCGGCTTCTGGCAGTCGTTCCTGTGGACCCGCGGCACGGCGAACCCGCTCGAGAACGGGCGTGCCGATGGCCGCGTCCTCGCTGATCGAGTACTGCTTCGAGGAGATCCAGCTCGACCTGACGCCCGGCGCCAACGACCGCAACAGCGCACCCGAGCACCTGTGGAACGGCGCGCGCTGGTGGACCGAGGCGTTCGGCGAGTTCGACCGCCCGATCCACGGGCCGCTGCGTGCTCCGCGACCAGCACTGCCTGGTGCTCGGCCCGGACGAGATCCCGCACACGCACTGATGGACGTCATCCGCCCCCTGCAGCGCCCGGCACCCGCCGCGGCCCGGCCGACTGGTTCACCGGGGAGGTCCTGATCGACGCGATCTCGACCGGCCCGCACGTGAGGCTGCTGAGCGTGCACTTCGCGCCGGGCGCGCGGACCGCCTGGCACACGCACCCGTTCGGCCAGACGATCCACGTCACCGAGGGGGCCGGCCTGGCCCAGAGCCGGGGCGGGCCGATCGAGCCGATCCGCGCCGGCGACATCGTGTTCTTCGACGCCGGCGAGGACCACTGGCACGGCGCCGGCCCGTCGACCTTCATGACCCACCTGGCGATGCAGGAGGTCGCGGACGACGGGTCCGACGCCGTGTGGGGAGATCAGGTCACCGAGGCGGAGTACTCGCCCGACCACTTCGCCTGACGCTCGCGCTTCGGGCGCAGCAGGACGAGCGCGACGAGCGTGGCCAGGCCGAGCATCGCGGCGCCGATCAGGAACGCCAGGTGGTAACCGTCCAGCAGCGCCTGGCGGAGCCGTCGAGGCGCCGGTGCGCTCGCTGGCCAGCGTGGCCAGGACGGCCAGGCCGATCGCGCCGCCGACCTGCACGGTCGTGTTGACCAGGCCGGACGCGAGGCCGGCGTCGGTCGGCTGCACGCCGGCATCGCCAGCGTCATCAGCGCGGGCGTCGAGAGGCCGGCGCCGAGGCCGATCAGGATCGTCGCGGGCAGGATGTCGATGACGAAGTTGCCGTCGACCGGCGCGCGGTAGAACACAGCATGCCGGCGGCGATCAGCAGCATGCTCGGGGCGAGGATCGCCCGCGGCGCGAAGCGCATGCGAGACCGCAGCGACGTCGCGCCCATCACGATCGGTCGAGGGCAGGAACGCGAGCCCGACCTGGAGCGGCGAGTAGCCGAGGATCCGCTGCAGGTACAGCGCGCCGAGGAAGAACAGGCCGAACATGCCGACGACCAGCAGCGCCATCACGATGTTCGAGCCGGTGACCTCACGCGAGCGGAACAGGCGCAGCGGCATCAGCGGGTTGTCGATCCGGGCCTGACGGACGACGAACGCGACCAGCAGGACGGCGGAGATGCCGGCCAGCGTCAGCGTGCGGGTCGAGATCCAGCCGTACTCGATGACACCGAGGATCGTGTACACGCCGAGCATCAGGCCGGCGGTCAGCAGCACGGCGCCGCGCAGGTCGGCGCCATGCGAGATCCCGAGGCCCGGGCGCGCCTCGATCAGGCGGACGGCCAGCAGCGCCGGTGACGATGCCGATCGGCAGGTTGATGAAGAAGATCCAGTGCCAGTTGATGAGGTCGGTCAGCACGCCGCCGGCGAGCAGGCCGATCGAGCCGCCCGCGGAGGCCACGAACCCGTACACGCCGAGCGCCTTCGCCTGCTCGCGCGGCTCGGGGAACATCGTCACGATCATGCCCAGGATCACGGCGGAGGTCAGTGCGCCGCCGACGCCCTGGACGAAGCGCGCGACGATCAGCATCTCCTGCGTCTGCGCGATCGCGCACAGCAGAGAAGCGACGGTGAAGACGGACAGGCCGGCGAGGAACACGCGGCGCTGCCCGAGTAGGTCGCCGGCGCGGCCGGCGAGCAGCAGCAGACCACCGAAGGCGATCAGGTAGGCGTTGACGACCCAGGCGAGGTTGCTCTGGGAGAAGCCCAGGTCGTCCTGGATCGACGGGAGCGCCACGTTCACGATCGTGGCGTCGAGGACGATCATCAGCATGCCGGCGCACAGCACGTAGAGCGCGGCCCAGCGGTTTCTGTCGGTGGAGGCGGTCATGTCCTATAAGACCGACCCGCCTCCGGAAACTCATCGGTCGCCGGCGGCGGCCTCCATCACGCGCGCCACATCGACGCGTGAGGACGCGCCGAGCTTGGCGAAGATGTTGCGCAGGTGGGACTCGACGGTCTTCTCGCTGAGGAAGAGCTCGGCGGCGACCTCGCGGTTCGTCTTGCGGGCCGTGACGAGCGCCGCCACCTCGCGCTCGCGCCGGGAGAGCGACTCGAGACCGTCTCCCGCGCCGGACGGACCGCGCGGCTCGCTCCGGGCACCGAGCCGGCGCAGCTCACGACGCGCCTCGCCGCGGTCGCGCAGGGCACCGCGTTCGTCGAACTCCCGCTCGGCGCGGCGGAGGAGATCGACGGCGCGGTCGCGGTCCAGTGCCGCTCCGGCCACGGCACGCGATCGCGCCGCCTCCAGCGGAGCACCGGCCTCGTCGGCGGCCTCCGCCGAACGGAGCGCGAGAGCGGCGGCGGCGTCGGTGTGCCCCTGCGCCAGCAGGACCGCGGCGCGGGCGCGCTCGGCGATCGCGGTGGCGAGCGGGAGCCCGAGCGCGGCGGCGTCCGTCTCGGCCGCATCCGCGTGGGCGATCGCCGGCTCGAGCCGGCCCGCCTCGAGTTCCACGCGCGCGAGGGTGGCCTGGTACCCGACTCTCCAGACGGGCGGGATCAGCGGCAGGGCAGCCATCAGCGCGGCGGTGGCGGCCGCCGGTTCGCCGAGCTCCCGCCGCGCCATCGCAAGGCGCACTTCGGCCATCGCGGCCAGATGCCCGGCGCCGGTGACGCGTTCCACGCTCTGCTCGGAGGCGCGACGCGCGCCGTCGAGATCGCCGCTCGCGGTCGCGACGTGCGCGCGCGCGGTGAGGACCGCGCTGGTCAGGTAGTCGTTCGCTGCGACCGTCGCCGCCTCCAGCGCGTCATCCAATGCCGCCGTGGTCGCGGCCAAATCGCCACGCGCGGTCAGGCTCATCGCCTGCCCGCTCAGGATCAGCGGTGCGAACTGGCCCTGGCCGGTGGCGCGGACGACGGCGGCGCCGCGCGTGGCGTGCCGGATCGAGTCGTCGAAGCGCTCCATCAGGAACTCGGCCCAGACCAGGCGGCTGACGGCGTCCAGCGAGGGCGCCAGCGCATCGTCGGAGAGCCGATCGACGTAGGCGGCCGCGTCGTCGGCGTTCGCGCGCGCTTCGGCGACCAACCCCGCCGACGCGCAGCCGTGGGCGAGCACCGCGGCCGCCGTCCCGATCAGGGTGGCGTCGCCGAGGGCGTGGGCGGCGGCGAGCGCGCGCCGGGCCAGCGCGCACATTCGATCGGTGTCCGCGGTGAAGAACGCGCCGGTCGCGAGCTGCAACAGCACCGCGACCGCTTCGTGCGAGTCCTGGTCGGGCAGTGCCTCCAGGGCGGCGACGAGCCGTCGTTCGGCGGTGTCGTGGCGGCCGAGGAAGTTCTCGCACGACGCACACGCCGACGTGAGGCGGAGCCGGAGCGCGGGGTCGTCGGCGAGCTCGATCGCCTCCAGCAGCGTCGTCGCGCAGTGCGCGAGGTCGCCGGTGATCTGCTGCATCCGGGCGAGGTTCACGAGCGCGTTCAGGCGTCCCGGCCGGTCGTCATCTCCCAGCAGCCGCAGCGCCGCCGCGTACCAGTGGGCGGCGCCGGCCGGTGCCGTGGGGGCGATCGCATCGCCCGCCTCGAGCAGCACGTCGATCGCGGCACGGTCACCGCGCACGCCGGACTGCTCGACGTGGTGGGCGCGCGCGGCCGCGGTCACGCCCTGCGCCGCCAGCGTCTGAGCGGCACGGGCGTGGCCCGCGAGCCGCCAACCGCCCTTGGTGGTCTCGTACACGGCGCGGCGCACGAGCGGGTGCCGGAACGCGAATCGCCGCGGCACCTCGGTCGGCTGCAGAAGGCGCGCGTCGAGGAGCTCGTCGAGGGCGACGACGCCCACATCTGGGGACAGTTCCGCGATCGCGTACGCGAGTTCCGGCTCGAACGGATCGCCGGCGATCGCGCCCGCGTTCACCAGGCTTCGCGCGTCCGCGCTCAGCGACTCGAGCTGCTCGACGATCGTGGCCGCGACGACGCGGGGAACCCCGGCGTCACGCGCCAGGCGATCGCCCGTCGAGCTGCGCGAGGGCAACGCGGTGGCCTGCGCCAGCTGGAGCGTGTAGAACGGGTTGCCGCCGCTCTGGGCGAAGATCGCGTCCGCATCGGGGCCGGCACCGATCAGGCGGGCGCACTCGGTCTCGCTCATCGGGCCGAGGTCGATGATCGTCGCCCCCGCAAGCGCCGCGACCAGCTTCGCGGGCGCCTTCCCCGACCGGAAACCCAGCGCCAGCAGCACGCGCGCGGTCGTGCCGCGGCGCAGCAGCGCGGCGAGCACCTCGATCGAGGCAGCGTCGCTCCAGTGCAGGTCGTCGAGCACCAGCACGAGTGGCTTGCGCTCGGCGATCTCCTCCAGCAGCCCGCGCAGCGCTCGGTGCACTCGATGCCGCTCGTCGCCGGACCCTGTGGAACGCAGCACGGCGCTGAGCGGCTCGCGCTCCTGTGATGCGACGTACGCGTCGAGGGCGTCGACCCAGACGCCGAACGGCAGGTCGCGCTCGAACTCGGCCGCCGATCCCGCGAGCACGACATGGCCCCGCGCCTCGGCCCGGCGCCGCAGCTCGGACAGCAGCCAGGTCTTGCCGATCCCCGGCTCCCCTTCCACGGCAACGCAGGGATGCCCACCGCGCTCCAGATCGTCGAGCGCCTCCCCGAGCCGTTCGAGCTCAGGCTCGCGCCCGACCGGATGGTCGTGGCTCAGGGCCACCGTAGGGCCATCCTAACCCTGATCAGGGTGCAGGTTGAGGGTGCCCCCCTGATGTTCGGGGACGCTGGTTCGGCGACGCTGGGGCCATGTCGTCGTTCCTCCTCCACCACCGACACACCGCCAGCGAATGTGCAGCGGCGTTCGCGGCCTGGCGGGGCTACGACAGCCCGCTGCGCCGGCACTGGGTTCCGTCCACCTGCCTCGAGGGCGGCCACGCCGTCTGGTGGCGCGTGGACGCGCCGAGCCGGCAGGCCGCACTCGCGTTCCTGCCGCCCTACGTGGCCCACCGCACCGACGCGATCCCCGTCCGAGACATCCAGATCCCCTGATCCCTCCCCGCAAAGGCTCCCCATGCATCCTGACCCGAAGGCGTACGCACGCCGCTGGAAGACCCTTGCCGTGCTGTCACTCAGCCTGCTCATCATCGGGCTCGACAACACGGTCCTGAACGTTGCGCTGCCGACGTTGCAGACGGAATTCTCGGCTTCAGGGTCGACGCTCCAGTGGATCGTCGACGCCTACCTGCTGTCGTTCGCCGGCGTCCTGCTCACGATGGGCACACTCGGCGATCGCTTCGGACGCAAACGCGCCCTGCAATGGGGGCTCGGCATCTTCGGCGGTGCGAGCGTGCTCGCCGCCTTCGCACAGAACGCCGATCAATTGATCGTGCTTCGTGCCGTGATGGGCATCGGCGGCGCGATGATCATGCCGGCGACGCTGTCGGTGATCATGGACGTGTTCCCGCGTGAAGAGCGCGGCAAGGCGATCGGCATCTGGTCCGCGATCGCCGGCGTCGGCATCGGGCTCGGCCCGTTCGTCGGCGGGCTGCTGCTCGAGTGGTTCTCGTGGAGCTCGGTGTTCTGGCTCAACGTGCCGATCGTCGCGATCGCCCTGGTCGCCGGCCGCTTCCTCGTCCCGGAGAGCCGCGACCCGCACCCCGGCGCGTTCGATCTCACGGGCGCCGGACTCTCGATCGCGACGCTCGTCTCGCTGGTCTACGCGATCATCGAGGCCGGCCCGCGCGGCTGGACCGATCCGCTCGTCCTCGGCTGCTTCGCGCTTGCGGCGGTCCTCGGTGTCGCCTTCGTCGTCTGGGAGCGCCGCGTCCCCGCGCCGATGCTGCCGCTCGACTTCTTCCGCAACCCCAGCTTCAGCGTCGCGTCCGTCAGTGTCGGCCTCGTGTTCTTCGCGATGATGGGCTCGGTCTTCGCCTTCACGCAGTACCTGCAGTTCGCCCGCGGCTTCAGCGCCCTCGAGGCCGGCGCCGCGATGATCCCGCTGGCCTTCGGGCTCGTCGTCGGCGCGGGCCTGTCGAACCGGCTGACCGTGCGCCTGGGCCAGCCACGCGTGATCGCCGGTGGGCTGATCGGCGTCGCCGCGGTGCTCAGCACGAGCCTGCTGTGGACGCCTGAGATGGCGCCGGTCCTGCTCGGCTTCGTGACGTTCGGCCTCGCGCTGTCGATGGGCTCCGTCATGGCTCCGGCCACGGAGTCGGTCATGAGCGCCGTGCCCGAGGCCAAGGCCGGCGTCGGGTCCGCGATGAGCGACGTGACGCGGCAGGTCGGCGGCGCGCTCGGCGTCGCCGTCATCGGCTCGATCATCGCCACCGCGTACTCGAACGACATGAGCGGGGCGCCGGAGGCGGCGAGCGAGTCGGTCGGCGGCGCCCACGCCGTCGCCGGTCAGCTCGGCGGCTCGGCCGGACAGCAACTCGCCGACACGGCCGGAAAGGCGTTCACGGAGGCGCTCGGCATCGGGCTCACCGCCGCCGCGCTGGTCGCGCTCGCCGGCGCGGTGCTCGTCCTGTTCCGCCTCCCGAGCGGCCGCGCGCCGGCGCCGGCTCCGCGGGCGCAGCCGGTCGCCGCGTAGATGGTGAGAGGGGCGCCCGCCGGGTTTCGGCGGGCGCCCTTCGCGTTTACGGGCTCGTGGTCGACAGCGTGAACGTCAGCGTCTTGCTGTAGGTCCCGGTGCGCAACGCCTCGTTGGCGCCGATGCTTTGCGAGAACGCGAGCTGCACCGCCTCGTTGGAGGTCGGCCCCGTCCACGTCTTGACGGTCGTCGGCAGCGGGTTCCCGCCCACCAGCAGCGGCATCGCCAGTGAGAACGTGCCGTTGACCAGGCGCCCGGTTGCCGTGGAGGACGGATCGGCGACCGACAGCGCCGCGTCACCCGCGGAGGAGATCACGTTCGCCGTCCCGGTCGCGGTGTAGGTGCCGTTCACGCCCGGCGTGAACGCGCCGAAGCTCGGCGCCGGGCCGAGCGTCAGCGAGAGCGTCGCCGGCACGGTGCCGCTCACGCCGCCGCTAGCTGCACGGACGAGCTTCGCGCCAAAGAACTCGATCGCCAGATCCGCGACCTGCTTCGTGACCGGGTCGACGGGCACGCCGTTGAAGGGGACGTTGGTCGGCGTGACGACGAAGGTGTTCGCGTTCCGTAGCTGCACCGTAATGTCGACCGGGGTCGTGAACGTGGAGTACGGGCAGTAGTTCTGGATCTGCCCCGAACTGGGATGGGTCGCCATCAGGTTGAACGTGTGCTGGTCCATCTTCCGGTCCGGGTCGGCCTTGAAGATCGCCCCCGCCGCTTGCGCCTGATCGCAGTACGTCGAGTCGAACGTCCGGTGCCACGCGTCCGTGATCTCGAGGTAACGCTTGTCGACGCTCGAGATGTTGGTGAACGCGTACTTGCTCACGGAGGGCGGCGAGGTCGCGTCGCGCAAGCCGGCGACTAGGAGCGCCGGGGTCTTGACGTTCGTGAGCGAGACCTGCTCGGCGAGCGTCTGGATGCCGATCGACACGCCCATGATCGCCTGCACGCGCGGCTCCGGCGCGACGTTCCACACCGTGCTCCCGCCCGCGGCGGTGAGCGCGGTGAGCGTGCCGCGCGAATGCCCGAACACGCCCGCCTGCGCGACGTCGACGCGATTGCCGAGCCACCCCGGCAGCGCGTTCAGCGTGTACGAGGTGTCCCGGACGCGGTCGGCGATGCTGTTCGGCACGTTGGTCTTGGAGCAGTCCGCGACCGGCAGGGCCGGCAGGGGCGGCAAGGTTCGTGGCGGCAGACCGTCGTTGCAATTGATCAACCGCGGCAGCCCAAGTTGCCGCGCCTGCTCGTTGATGAAGTCGATCCGCACATCGTCGCCCGTGTTGTTGGCGTGGTACGGCGCGGCGACGACGAAGCCGCCGGCGGCGATCTGTTCGAGCGTGTACGCGTAGTCGATCGGGTCGTTCGGCAGGTCGCCTGCAGCCCGTCGTTGCAGTTGAACACCGCGGCGTCCGCGGCCTGCCGCGTTGAGGTAGTCCATCCGCACGTCGTCCTGCGTGTCCGTCACGTGCACGGCGCGACCACCACGAACCCGCCCTCGCGATCCCTCCAGCTGTGCGCTTCTCGTCGGTCCTTGGTTGCCGGTCGAGAACACGATCACGGGGAACGCCTTGCCCTGTTGCGAGACCGTCGCCTCGCGGGCGAGCCTGGCGTTCAGCGACCACGACAGCGGCTTCCACCCGGCCGGAATGCGCGTGTCGCCGTACAGCGCGGAGCGATACACAGTCGGTGCCGCGGACGTGAAGGAGGCCGCGTCGGCCGGGTACCACAGGTGCACGTCGACCGCCCGCACCTCGTTCGGCAGCGTGCCGGGAACGGTCATGCGTTTGACCGTGTGACCGACATCGGCGGCGGACGCGCTCGAGCCCCGTACCACGACACCGGCTACGAGCGCAGCGACAAACGCAACGCGGCGGCCGACGACCCGCGCAGTACACATTGCGACCCTCCTCGACTGGGTAGGAAAGTCCAACCTATTCCCGGTGCGCCAGTGGAGTCGAGCCGGTGGCAAGGCTGTGGCAATCCGCCGGCAAGGTCGCGCGGAAAGAGTGGGCCGCAATGCTCCTCATCCGGCTCTCCTTCGTGCTTCTCGCGACGCTCCTGATTCCCGCGTCTGCCTTCGCCGATGTGCGGTCGCCCGTGCTGGGCGAGACCACCACCTCTCCGACATGCCGGCCTCCATCACGTGGTGGCCGGCGATCGCCAGCGATGGCAACACGACCTTCGTCGCCTACATGGAGGAACGGAGCGGGATCACCGTGCACCGGATCTCCGCGACCGGCACGGAGATCGGCGCGTCGCTGCCGCTCCAGTCGCCCGGGACCGTCTCGGTGAAGACCCGCAGATCGCGATGTCCAGTGAGAACGTGCTACGTGGCCTGGATCCAGGGCCTCGTTCTGGACGCCGGAGAAGCACGCGGTGGTGGCCACCAGCTACGACGGCGGCCGGACGTTCAAGCAGGCCGTGATGGCCGGACCGCACACCACGCGGCGGGGGCGCCTGCGACCTCGCGCTGGCGGCCGACGGCGACAACGTGTTCGTCTCGTTCGTCGACAACAAGGACCGCGTCTGGACCGCCGGCAGCCGCGACGGCGGCCGCACCTTCCCGTGCATGGCGGAGATCACCCGTGCCGGGCGATCGCGTCGACGGCGGCGCCGACTACGACGCTGGCCGTCGACGGGGACACGCGTCATCTGGACCTGGCTGTCCGAGTACGACGCTCGACATCTGGACTCGCCGCTCGACCGACGCGGGCCGCACGCTCGAGCCGCCGGCGATGGTCTACCGACAACCCCGACGAACTGGAACTACCCGGGCGTGCCGCGGATCGCGCGCCGAGGACGGCGTCGTCGCGATCGTGTATCAGCAAGGAGTACCGGATGCCGCGCCAGGACCGCACGGGCACGGACTTCGGTTGGGAGCCCGAGGTCCTGACGTCCAACAACGCGCGGCGCGAGCTGGACTCATGAGGCACCTCGGCGGCGAGGCCACCCGCTGCGTCGGCGACTACTGCGTCTCGACGTACACCGTCGACATCGACGGACGGGCGCATCTATGTCGCCTGGCGGGCGAAGGGCACCATGTGGCTCGCGCGGTCCGGCGTCGGCGGCGGCTTCGCCGGTTGACGCGTGATCGGAGCGTCTCTGTAATGCGCTCGTCCTCAGCCCGTCGTCTCGGTCCGGGGCGACACGTCGTCGCCACCTGGTACACGCGGCGTCGCGTCCCGGGCAGCTGGGACATCGAACGTCGTCGGCGCGCGTTCTCGAGCGATCACGGCCAGTCGTTCCACGATGACGCACGATCGCCTCGGGCGAGCCAGCGCGACCTGTACCCGGTCGCCACCGCCTGGGGCCCCGACCCGCCGGGCGCCGGCTTCGCCTGGTGGTCGTGGGACGACAACTACTACAGCGGGCGACACCCACGTGAAGTTCGCCCCGATGAGCGCGGCCGCAGCCCGACATCGAGGTGATCGACGTGCGGCCGCAGCAGGTCGCGCAGGACGCCGCCCGGCTCGCCGCCGGCCGCCCGACCACGATCCGCACGATGCTGCGCTCGCGGGCGCCGATCCGCGCCAGCGGTGCACGTCGAAGATCGAGCTCGCGTACGACGACGCGAACGGCCGCGTGGAGAGCCGATCGTGAGGACGTCGTCTGCGGACCGGGCTGACCGTGCAGGTGCTGCCGAGCTCCGATCAGGTCGGGCCGGGCCGGATCACGGCCAAGGTCACGGTCAACCCGGACGTCGCCGACAGCGATCCCGTCCAACAACGACCGGCGAGGGCTCGCGCGCCGTCGTCCAGCCGCGCCCGCTGAAGATCCTGTTCGTCCCGGTCGCGGCCGACGACGAGGGCAGCCGACGCTGCCCCGACGTGCGCGACGTCGCCGCAGGGCACCGAGGAGTTCCTGATGGCCGCGTGGCCGGTCGACCCGGCGACGCTCAGCACGGTCGTGGACTGCTCGGCGCCGATCGAGCATCCCGCCGGGCTGACCGAGGCCGGCCTGATGGAGCAGCGGCGATGCTGATGTCCCGCATCGACCGGCTGAAGTTCAGCGCGGCGGGCGTCGACAAGGTCGTCGGCGTCGTGCCCGAGGGCTGGTTCTCGCGCCAGCTGATCGACGGCTTCGCCGAGGCCGTCGGCATCGCGCCGCTCGGCGGCGGCGCTCGACGCCGCGATCGTCGAGCGCCAGAACACGGGCGGCTGGGTCGTCGCGCACGAGCTCGCGCACAACCACGGCTGGACCGAGGACGACGGGCGCGCACGACATGCACCTCGACGACGAGCCCGCGGCGGGCTACTGGGTCACCGCAGCGCCGCGACATCCCCGCCTCGACGCTCGACATCATGCAGTTCAACACCGCCGGCGCCGACGTCCGCGAGCCCCACCGGGCGCTGGATGTCCAAGAAGACGTGGGACTACCTCACGACGAAGCTCGTCCGACGGGCGTCATGCCAGGGCCTGGCGTCGGGCGACTCGCTGTCGGTCAGCGGCTCGGTCTCGCAGACGGGCGAGGCGAAGGTCGGCCCGGCGCGTACGAGCTGCCCGGCGACGCCCGAGCCGAGGAGGGCTCGGCCCGCTGACGTTCGAGCAGCTCGACGCCGGCGGCGGCGTCGCTGCAGACGCGCAGCGTTCGGCGCGGTCAACAAGCTCGGCCCGATCGGCAACGCGACGCTCCACGGGCGACAAGCACATCGTCACCAACGACGCCGCGTTCTCGCTGCGCGTGCCGGCGCTGGCCAACGCCCGCTCGCTGCGGATCCGCCGCGGCGAGGACGTGCTGCTCACCCGCACCCGCTCGGCCGCCGCCGCCGGTGGTGAAGGTCACGACGCCCGGCGCGCGTCGAGATCGGCGCCGACCTGACGCTCAACTGGACCGCGACCGACGCCGACGGCGGCACGCTGACCTCGCTCGTCTCGATCTCGCTCGACGGCGGCGCGACGTGGCGCTCGCTCGGCGACGCCACCACCGGCACCTCGCTGACGGTGAAGGCGATCGTCGAGCCTCGCCGGCGCCGACTCGCGTGCGGGTGATCGTCGACCGACGGCTGGAACACCGTCGACCGCCGAGTCCGGCGCGTTCGCGATCGGCGGCCTGCTGTCCGACGCTTGGTCGTCGTCCGACGACTGGCACGGGCCTATTGGACGGTCGAGCTGGCGGGACCATGCTCAAGCCGCTCCCGAGGTCGGGCTACCGGCCGCGCTGGTCGCCCGACGGCCGCAAGCTCGCGTTCGACGACATCGGCGAACCTCTTCACGGCCAACGCCGACGGCAGCAACATCCGCCAGGTCACGCAGGCCGGCGGCGGCGAGCAGTACATGGGCGCGATCTGGATGCCCGACGGCGACAAGATCCTCGTCGACTACTGGCGCCTGCAGCTCGCACGACTACAACGCGGTGATCGACCCGGAGACCGGCGCCGAGACGCCGTTCGCGCGCTCGCGCACGGCAAGCTGTGCGAGCTTCTCGCGCGACGGCACGCGCCTGGTCGCGGCCGTGGAACCTGCCGTGGACGACGTTCTCGCTGTCGCGCGCCGACGGCAGCGAGCCGGTCCACTTGCTCGCGCGTTCTTCCACGGCGCCGACTGCCTGTCGCTCTCGCCCGACGGTCGCTACGGCGTCATCGACCGAGTACCGCAGCGACTCCGACAGCCGCGTCGATCTCGTTCATCTTCGACCTCCAGACCAAGGCAGATCCGCAACCTCACCAACGCCCAGTTCGGCGGCTACAACGAGCACCCGACCTGGTCGCCGACCGGCGAGTGGATCGTCTGGGGCTCCAACAAGGACCGCGGCGGCGGCACAGGGTTCGGCTCGACGGACATCTGGAAGATCCGCCCGGACGGCACCGGCGCGCAGAAGATCGTCGACGGCCGGCCGACGAGCCACTGGCTTCCGGTACCCGGACGTGCAGCCGCGCCGCGGCGTCGCGCCCGAGCCGGAGCCGACGCTCGAGGAGCTGCAAGCCCGACGCCGCCGTGGCGCCGCGGCGACCGGCGTCGAGGGTGCGGAGATCACGCTCGACGCCTCGCGGTTCGAAGCCGGGCGCCGACGAAGCCGCGATCGCCGTCGTACGGCTGGGACCTCGACGGCGACGGCGTCGTACACCGACGCCGAGGGCGTCGGCGCCGAAGACGAGCTTCCCGGACGAGGGCACCTACTCGGTCGGCGTGCTGGTGACGGACGCCGACGGCGGCAGTCGCGACGGCGACGGCCGAGGTGACAGGTCACCAACGCCGGCCCGGCGATCACCGACGCGCGCGTCGACGACGGCGAGCCGGCGAGCTTCAGCGCCACGGATCAGCCGACCCGGGCGCGGCCGACGATCCGACCGCCAAGGTCTTCTGGAACGGCTCCGACGTCCGGCGAGACGGTGCCGGTGATCGCCGTCCGGCGACGGCTCCGTCGTGCTCGCGACCGCGCCGGGCCGGTCGACGAGCGCCAGGGTCGTCGTCGACCGACGGCGACGGCGGCGAAGCCGAGGCCACGGCGACCCGCGTGCTCGCCCCGGTCGACGCGCCGCCGACGCGCCGACAACGCCAGCGCCACGGTGGTCGCCGGCGAAGCGGTCGACCTCGACCTGCCGGCCCGCGACCCCGAGGGCCAGCCGCTGGAATACGAGATCGTCGACGAGCCGAGCACCGGCTCCGTGCAGATGCGC
The DNA here is from genome assembly GCA_963768375.1 of uncultured Solirubrobacteraceae bacterium. Lineage (GTDB taxonomy): Bacteria > Actinomycetota > Thermoleophilia > Solirubrobacterales > Solirubrobacteraceae > Solirubrobacter. Next base: position 125,657 of record CAVYHO010000008.1, on the reverse strand, counting down.
GATCCGAGCCCGGTGCCGACCGCCGCGGACGTCACCTACACCGCGGGCGAAGCGATCGGCCCGGTCACCTTCACCTACCGCGTGAAGGCCGGCCGGCGGCCAGTCCGCGACCGCCACCGTCACCGTCGACGTCGACAGCGGCGTGCCGATCGATCCGGGCGAGGTCGGTGGTGCCGGGCGAGCCGCCGATCCGGCCCGACCAGCCGCCGGTGGCGCGCCCGCGGCTCGAGGGCACCAAGCCCGATCGACCAGCGCGTGGTCGAGGAGCTCACGGGCGAGGCGCCGAAGGTGATCACGACGGCCGAGCAGGTCGGCGACGCTGCCCGTCGAACAAGCAGCTGCGTCAGCCGCCGCAACTTCCGGATCCGCGATCAAGAGAGGCGACTACCGGAAGGTCATCGGTGCTCGTCAACGGCAAGCGCGTGAAGGTGCTGCGCGGCATGCGCGACACCGCGATGGTGGACCTTCGCGGGCTGCCCAAGGGCCGCTTCAAGGTCCAGATCGCCGTGACGCTGACCAGACCGGCAAGGTCGTCACGTACACCCGCACGTTCCGGACCTGCACCCCCGGCAACAAGACGAAGAAGGGAGGCCGGGCATGAGCGTCCGTCCTGATCGCCGCGGCCGCCGTCCTCGAGCTCGTTCTGGCCTCTCCGGCCGGGGCGTGCGCCGCCGACGACCCCTGCCTCGAGGACCCGTTGTCGGCCGTCGTCACCGGCGAGTCGTGGTGGGACTACAACGCCAACAGCGTCCGCGACGGCGACGAGAACGATCGCGTGTATCCGGGCCTGCGCGTGTTCGCCGACTACAACGGCGACGGGCGCCGCCAGAACGGCGAGGCGATGGTCGAGGTCCAGCACGACGGCACGTACCGGCTGCCGGTCGACACGCGCAAGCTCCGATGGGCGACGATCGGGTGAGCATCCAGTTCGACTGGCCGCAGTCAGCGCGAGCAACCAGGACTTCGCGATCAAGTGCCTGCCGCCGGCGCACGGGTGCGTGCGCAGGTGGTCCGGGTCGACGGCCGGGGAGACGCTGCGTGACGTCGACTTCCCGCGCGCGGGCGTGTCCAGATCACGGGCATGATCTGGGACGACAAGAACGACAACGGCGTCCGCGAGGCGGGCGAGGACGGCGCGCCGTTCCTGCGCGTGTTCCTCGACGACGACCGCGACGGCGTGGCCGATCCCGGCGAGCCCGCGTACCTACAAGACCAACATCACCGGCTACTACTCGCTGCCGATCCCGTCGCGCTACCAGGCGGCCGGCGGCAACCTGCCGCCGCTCGTGCTCGAGCGCGCGGCGGGGGCGGACTGCACGGCGCCCTGCGACGTGCGTGATCGACGGGGTTGCGGTCCAAGACCCATGACGTCGTCAGGGTCGACCACGGCGTCGCGCGGCCGGTCGTGATCTTCGTCCACGGCTACGGCGGCTCGCGGATCTCCTGCCCGGGCAAGTACATGTGGTTCAACGCCGCGTCGCCTCGGTCCGGACCTGATGGACATGCGGCTCGGCGCGGACGGCGAACCGCTGCGCGACGCCGCCGGCGGCACCGACGTGCTCGCAGAACGCGCGCGCCGACGGCCTGCTGCTCGACGTGGCCGGCGCCGACATCTACGGCGACACGTCGAAGCACTTCGAGACATCACCTGGCCCGGCCGCCACTACGACTACGTGTGGGACTGGCGCAAGGACGTCACCGAACGCGGTCGCCGGTCTCGACGCGCTGGTCGACCAGGCCCGCGTCGCGCACGGCGTGGGCGAAAGCAGCGTCGTGCTCGTCGGGCACTCGATGGGCGGGCTCGTGATGCGCGCACTACATCGAACGACCGTCGCAGCGCCGACAAGGTCGCGCGCGATGGTGACCGTCGGCACGCCGTACTGGGGCTCGCCGAAGTCGATCTTCCCGCTCGCCGCGGCGCCGGGTCTTCGATCTTCTTGGCCAGGACGTGTGGCTCGACCCCCGGGCTAAGGCGGCCTCGCGCTCGTTCCCCGGCCACTTCCCACTAACGCCGGCGTTCGGCTACGGCCCGTGGCTGAGCGTCGCCGGCATGAACGGCGGGCGGCCGCTCGACATGGACGGCCTCGCGCACGTACCTGCGCCGGATCGGCGTCGACCCGAGCATCTACACGAGCGCCGCGCGCCGAGCACGGCCGCGTGCTCGACCACTACGCGCGACCACGGCGTCCACTACCACGTGATCGTCGGCGGCGGCGTGCCCACGATCGGCGCCGTCGGACTCGCGCCACGGCGTCCAGGACGACCTACGACGTCTCGCTGGGTGTCCGGCGACAAGACCGTGCCGATGTTCTCGGCCGCGATGGACACGCCGCGCGACCGGCTGCACGTACGTCTGCGGCAGCGAACGTCGCTGACCACACCGTGACAGCGACTCATGGCGACTTCCTGATCCGCCTTGAGGCAGTCCGTGAGGCGCTGACTATCTCCTATTGCCAGGCGCGCGAGCTGTCGTACTTCCATCCCGACCTCGCTCGACCGCGATGAGCTCTCGGCCAAGGCGCCGCGGTTGTTGCGGCCGGGCGCTCCTACACGCTGCGCGACGCCGAGCGGCTCGAGCTCGTGCAGGTGCTGGAGCTCGGCGGCTCGGTGAAGATCGTGGCGCGCGGCGGCAGCGACATGCCGCGTCGAGCTGCCGCCGGCGCACCGCCGATGGTCCGCGACCTGTCGACCAAGGGCGCCGGTGCGCGAGAAGCGCGTTCGCGGCTCGGCGGCCGCGTCGTCGCGCTCGGCGGCTTGGGCGCCGTGGCCGTCGGCGGCAAGACGGTCAAGCCGGCCGCGCGCGACAAGCAGCGCCGGTCACCCGCGCGACGCGTGAAGCGTGCGCGGCGGCAAGGGCGGCTGACGCTGGCGCTCTCGACACCTCGAAGGTCGCCGCGACCTACGTGTTCGTCTCCGGCAAGCGCACGCGCCTACCGGAAGCCGCTCATGCATCACCGCGTCGAAGCTCCAAGAAGTTCACGTACGGCTCAGTCGACATCTAGCAAGGCGCCAGGTTGCCCGCCGGCCCCGGCGCTAGCCGTCCTCGTGATGGGGGCTGCGTCGGCTGGCAGCCTGCGGCGGAATCCGGCGTCGGATCGCCGAAGTCGCGGTTGAACGCGGTCGCGAACTCCGGCCGCGGTGCGAGTCTCGCGACTCCGCTGCGGAGGTCGTTGGTGAACCACGTGTGCACGACCACCGACCAGCCGTCGCAGTGCGAGTGCCACGGCAGGACAGAGCGCGCCAGCGCGGGTTCCTTGCCTTCGCGAGCGCGATACATGAACGCGACGAGAACCATTGGCCGTGGCGGGTCGTACCAGTACACGACCGCCTCCGGACGGCGGGGGTCGAGCTCGCGCCCGTCGTGGTGGTAGGACGTGTTGCGGAGGTGGAAGAAGAACGGCTTGGGCCGCTTGACGTTCTTGACGTCGCCTTTGTAGCCGCGCGCACGGGTGGCGGCGACCGTCGGAAACAGGCGCTCGGCGGAGTTCTTGGAGCGCTGCCAAAGGCGCCGCGCGTCGGTCACGTCCTGCGGTGGGGCGACGGTCAGGTCCGGATAGATCGACGGTGGGTAGTTCCAGATCTTCGGCTCGGGTTCCTGGGCCGCGGAGCCGGCGGGCAGCGCGGCCAGGCTCGCGGCGACCAAGGCGTAGGCGAGCTTGCGCTTCATGACGTCATCTCCATCTCTTCGGGAGCGGCCAGCAGCTCTTCGGCAGTTGCCGCCGGAAACGCTCGACGCGGCGCTCGTCAACGCTCCGCTCGCGGGCGGTGCTCGGCCAGCCGGCGGCGTGGCGGCCGTGAAGGAACCGGTTCTTGCCGAATGGGTTCGCGGGATCGCGAGCGACGGGCGGTTGCTGCAGCCAGCACATCAGTTGTGCGAGCGTGCGGTCGCGGATCCGGGCGGACTGACGCGGCCAGGCTTCGCGGCGCGCAATCCCGTCGCGATGGTCGCTGTCGATCATCGTCACGATGTTGGCTCGCAGCCGTTCGAGCGGGACGCCGCCCTGCACCGCGACCGCCGCGTAGGACAGTCCCTGTTGGCGAAGCGCCTGGTATGTCGCGTCCGGCATTCCGAACAGGTCCGGTGAATTGATGTGCACGGGCAACCCGTGGAACACGTGGAAGAAGACGTGCTGGGAGAGGTGGCCTTGCGTGAGGATCCGCCAGGTCCGGTCCAGCAGCACGGCGCGTCGCTTCGCCGAGATGCCCCGCCACGGGGCGACCAGCTGCCTCGCCAGGGCCCGTGGAGCCACACCGCGTCGCCGCGCGAGGTCGGCGAGCGTGTGGTGGTCGTTGTAGAGGTACGCCCGAAGGTCGCCCGGCCCCAAGCCGAGCTTCACGTTGAGCGCACGCTCGTCGAACGGAATCCAACGCCGATGGACCCACTCCTCGTGCGGCAGCCAGTTGTGGCCTGCGTTGCGCGGCGCCAGGCTGTCATGCGCGCGGGCAGCGCCCGGGGTCGCGGCTGGCCAGACAACGGCGACGACGGCGAGGCAAGCAACGCGGGCGCGCTTCACCACAGCGCGACACTACAGAAACCTAAAGGGGCCTGGCCCCTTTAAGTTGCGGGACTCGCGCGGCGCGGCTAGGTCCGATCCACCCTCCACCCCTTCGGACCGCCGCTACGAGGTACTCGTGCGGCCGCGCAACTCGGCGAGAATCTCCGCCAGCTGCTCCTTGACCTCCTCGAGCAGCCGGACGATCGCCTCGTTGGTCGGCTGAGCCATACGCATCACCTCCTTTCGCGGGCGAGGCTACAGCGCGCGGTCCAGATAGGCGTCAAGCGCCGCGACGACGTCCTCCGGCGTCCCGTCGCCGAACAGCAACGGCTCGGCGAGGCCGCTCGTGACCGCGAGCGCGATCATCGCCTCGCGCTGCGGCTCGGCCACGCCCGCCTCGGCGAACGCGGCGGCGATCGCGTCCTGCAGCTCGCGCAGATCGCGACGCAGCTCGGCGCCGAGCTCCGGGGCGAACATCGCCCGCGCCGCGAACGCGACGCTGACGCGCAACGCCGCGGTCCGGCGCGCGTCGAGCGGGAGCAGCTCCAGCATCACCTCGCGGATCGCGCCCTTCACGCTCGTCGCCCGGTTCGCGCGCTCCTCGGCGCGCGCGCCGAGGTCGGCGCCGACGTGCCGGTAGGCCTGCCGGAGCATGTGGTCCTTGGTCGGGAAGTAGTGCTGCACGGTGCCGATCGACACGCCCGCGCGGGCCGCGATCGCGCGGATGCTCGCGCCCTCCAGGCCGACTTCGGCGACGACGTCCAGCAGCACCTCGGTCAGCCGGGCGCGGCGTTCGTCGTGGTCGACCGGGGCCGGTGTCATACAGTCGTATGGTACGCTCGTGGCATGCCGGCGACATTCTCCACCGAGCACGAGGGACGGCTGATCGAGGTCGTGCCCGACTCGCTGTGGGAGCGCGACCGCGTGCGCCTGCTCGTCGACGGCGAGACGGTCGCCGAACGCAAGGCGGACGGCAAGCGGACGACGCTGAAGGGCGACGGCTTCACGATCGTTGCTGTCATGCCGTTCTGGGGCGGCAGCGTCGCCCGCGCCGAGCTCGTCGCCGATACCGGCGAGCGGGTGCGGCTGAAGCCGGAGCCGGGAACGCGCGCCGCCCGGATCGACCGCTTCGAGCACGCGCACCCGCGTGTGTTCGCCGCCCGCCACATCGTCGGCGGCGCGGCCCAGGTCGCGGTGGCGATCATCGGGATCACGTTCGCACTCAGCTTCCTGCCCGAGATCCATTTGCCGTCGATCGACCTGCCCTCGATCGACCTGCCGTCGTTGCCGCTGCCCGATCTCCCGAACGTCACTGTCCCGGACTGGATTAGAGCGATTCTCCAGAGCAAGCAGTACTGGTTGCCGATCGTGATCGGGATCGCGCTCGCGTCCGCCGAGCTCAAGCGCCGGCGGAATGCCAACATGGATCGCTGTGGAACTCGAGACACCGCACGGCCCGGCGCGAGCACATCTGCACCCGGCGACTGATCCGCGCGCCACGCTCGTGCTCGGGCACGGGGCGGGCGGCGGCGTCACCGCGCCCGACCTGACGGCGGCCACGCAGGCGGCGTTGGAGGAGAACGTCTCCGTCGTGCTCGTCGAACAGCCTTACCGGATCGCCGGCCGTAAGTCGGCCGCGCCCGCGCCGCAGCTCGACACTGCGTGGATCGCCGTCGTCGAGCAACTGGAACTCGACGGGCCGCTCTTCGTCGGCGGCCGGTCGTCGGGTGCGCGCGTCGCGTGCCGCACCGCCGCGGCGACGAACGCGGCCGGCGTCCTGTGCCTCGCGTTCCCGCTCCACCCGCCGGGCCGGCCGGAGAAGACGCGGCTGGCCGAGCTCGAGGCGGTGACCGTGCCGGTCCTGATCGTGCAGGGGGAGAGCGACCCGTTCGGGATGCCGCCGGACGCGCCGGGCCGCACCGTCGTCAGGCTGCGCGGCAATCACGGACTCAAGTCCGACGCGCCGGGGTTGCGCGCCGCGGTGAGCGAGTTTCTACGGCGCGGGGACGACGGCGACGTCGATTAGGCGCGCGTAGGTCGCACGCGCTCGAGCGCGTGCCAGCATCAGCTCGTCCAGGATCCCGTGCAGCGTCCGCGCCGCCAGGCTCGGGGACAGGCGCGCCGGCCGCACCGTGACGGCGCACACCAGCCGCACGTAAGCGGTGCCGCGCTGGTGCGCGACGGGCTCGACCGCGAACGAATCGACGTGGAAGCCCTCGTCGTCGAGCGTCGCCTGCTCGAGCCGATGCTCCTCGTCGCCCAGCAGCTCCATCGCCCAGTCGGTGTCGGCACGATGCGCGCAGACGCAATCCACAGCCCATACGCCGACCACCTCGGCCCGCCGAACGACACGGTCGCTCAGTTCGGTGACTGGACGGGCAGGCGCTGCGATCACGGCCATGGGGCTCTCCTCGGTGGAAACCGTCTCCGCGTCGGTCATTGCCCAGTTGTCGGCCTGCTTACACATTTATGTCCTCGCCGGAACACCGGCAGGAGGCAGGGCGTCACGGACTTCGTGACATCGGGACTTGACTCCGCTCCCTCGGATCCGGGAGAAACGTCACGAACAGCACAAGGAAGTGGCGTGACCAACATCCAGAATCCCCCCGCCCCTCCGCTCCGTGAGCAGGGCGGGCAGTCGCTCGCAGACCCGGAGCGGCAGAAGGCCTACATCGCGAGCGTGCAGCGCGATCTGAACCGGCACCTGAACGTGCTCGGTGCCCCGACCCGGCTCGCGATCGACGGCGTCTGGGACGACGCCACGCAGGCCGCGTTCCAGGACGTCTGCCGCGTGCTGGGGGTCGCGCCCGAACGCGACGTCCGCACGTACCGGCTGATCGCCGGCGCGGTCGCCGCGCCGACCGAAGAAGAGAAGGTCAAGCGCAGCACCGACGGGCTCGCGTTCGAGGCCGAGTTGCGGGCGCGCTTCACGCAGCAGCGGGTTGTGAACCCAACCGGCCTGGTCGGCGGTGCGCCGCTGTCGCCTGAGGACGCGCAGCGCGCGTTCGTCGCCACCCTGCAACGGGATCTCAACACCCACCTGCGCCGCCTGCGGACGGGCACCGAGCTGTCCATCGACGGCGTGTGGGATGCACCCACCGAGCACGCGTTCCAGCAGGTGTGCCTCCTGCTGGGGATCGCGCCCGAGCGCAAGACGCGGACGTTCCGGATCATCGCCGGCGCGATCGCCGCGCGCACCCCGGCAGAGCGCCAGCGCGCGCAAAAGGACGGCGCCAAGGTCGCGGACAAGCTGCAGCACACAGGCGCGGCCAAGGTCGTCGTGCGGGGCCGTTCGCTGCCGAAGGACGAGCGCGACCGCGCGTACGTCGCGTTCCTGCAGCGCAACCTCAACGACCATCTGCTGCGTCTCGACTCGCCGTACCTGCTCGGCGTCGACGGCAAGTGGGGGGAGCACACCGAGCGCGCGTTCAAGCGGATCTGCCGGATGCTGGGCGTCGCACCGGCGCGCGATATGCGCACGTACCGGATCGTCGCCGGCGCGCTCGCGACCCGGACCGACGAGGAGACCAAGCGCGCGAGCGCGGACGGCGCGGACTACGAGAAGCGCCTGCGCGAGTTGTTCGCCCAGCAGCGCCGAACGCTGCCGCAGCGCCCGCCCTCCAAGCCCAAGCCCGAGCCCGAGCGGCCGCAGAAGCCCGACAAACCGCACAAGCCGGCGAGCGACGACCGGATCGCAGCCCTGATCCGCCGCCACGGCGGACGCTACGAGCAGGAGATCATCGCCGCGTCCCGGGCCACGAAGGTCCCGGTCGCGTTGCTGTGCGCGATCATCGAAACCGAGACCGGGTTCCAGAACGTCTTCGGCTCAGACAACGTCGCCAACCCGATCAAGAGCCGCGGCCGGCCGTTCCTGAAGGTCACGAAGCCGCTCTACCAGGAGTACCTGCGCAATCGCAGGAAGGGGCTCGGCCAGCAGGGCGTCGGCCCGATGCAGCTGACCACGGGCTCCTACCAGGACCGGGCCGACAAGCTCGGCGGCTGCTGGAAGCCGGGGGCGAACATCATGGTGGGCGCGCAGGTCCTCGTGGAGAAGACCCGGACCGTCGGCGGCGGCGTGCGCAACGGCGTCAAGGCCTACAACAGCTGGAGCGCAGCCGGCGACCACTACGCCGACAAGCTCGTCATGCCGCGCTATCGCCAGTGGAGGGAACGCCTCGGCGGCAGCGCCGGGCCCGCCCCGAGCGGCACGCGCGTATTGAAGGTCACCAGCCCGGAGATGCGGGGCCCGGACGTCCAGCGCTTCCAGCGCGGAATCAACGCGCGGCTCGCCGCGTGGAAGGTGGCCAAGCGGCTCGAGACCGACGGCCGCTTCGGCTCCGACACGGCCAACACCGCGCGCGATGTCGCCCGCGGCCTGGGGATCCCGCTGGCGGAGTTCAGGAAGGGCTTCGGGCCTCGCGTGCGGAGCATGATCATCGACCCGGACAAGCGCACGCCGGAGATGAAGGCCCGCTCCAAGCAGCGCGGGCAATACCGTGCGCGGCTGCGCAAGGAGCACGCCACGCCGCCGGTCCGGAACCTGCTGCGCGGCCATCCGGCGCCGCGGTCCAAGTACCTGCTGCGCGCGATCGCCCGCGCGCACAAGCTCGGGCTGGTCGTGACGAGCACGACCGGCGACAAGCACGCCAAGACGAGCTGGCACTACCAGGGTCTGGCGGTCGATTTCGGGATCGTGCCCGGGTCGATGAGCCTCGATGAGAAGACGCGCCGGCTGATCCGCTTCCAGCGCGAGTTGTTGAAGGAAGGGCCGCGGTTGCTGGAGCTGTTCGGGCCTGACACCAAGGCCGTGATCAAGAACGGCAACCGGTGGACGATGCCTCCGGGCCTCGCGGCCGACCATCGCGATCACTTGCACCTCGCCGCACGCGACTGAAACCAGGTGGAGACCAATGCCCGAGAATGAACAGACCCCCGAGATCACCGTGACCCAGCTTCCGCCGGACGCGGGTCTCGACCTCCTCACCGACGACTCCGAGGATCTGCTCGAGGAGTGGTCCGTGCCGGAGGCCGAGGACGAGCAGCTCGACGTCGATGACGAGGAAGACGACGACGACGAGGACGACGACGAAGCCACGTTCGACGACATCGACGGCGTCGGCGACCCCGCCTTCGACGCGCTGATCGGAATCGCCGGCCAGGCCGGTGCCCTGATGTCCGCGCCTTCGTCGGAGACCGACGAACGACTGCGCCGGTTGGAGGCCGCCGCCCGTGAGCTGGCCGCCGCCGAGGTCACGCGCGAGAGCCGGAAGGTGCGCCGCAAGGTGACCGCCTCGACCACCGGGGCGGGCGCGGCCGGGTTCATCCCGATCCTGCTCCAGATGACCGACGTCTACTCGCTCAAGCCGGAGGTGGCGATGGCGGTCGCCGCCGGCGCGTCACTGCTCGGCGCGTTCGCTGCCGGATGGCTCACTCCGGAGCGCCAGCCGCCGTTGCCGAACTCGATCGCGCAGCAGCTTCTGGGGATCGCCGAACCGCCGCGCTGAGCAGGTCCACGGCGCGCTCGAGCGCGGGTTCGGCGAGCGCGCCGTAGCCGAGCACGAGCCCGCCGGGGCCTCCGGGCTCGAACCGGTGCAGCCCGAGGCCTTCGAGGCCCACGCCGGCCTGGGCGGCGCGGGCGATGATCGCGGCCTCGTCGCCGTCGCAGTCGGCCAGGACGAAGAGGCCGGCGGGCGGCGTCTCGCGCACGCGGACCTCGGGGAGCCGGCGCAGCGCTTCGAGCAGGGTCGCGCGCCGGGCCGCGTAGCGGGAGCGCATCCGCCGCAGGTGGCGCTCGAGTTCGCCGCGCTCGAGAAAATCCCGCAGCGCCAGCTGCGCGATCACGTCGCCGCCCGCGGCCTCGATCGCCTGCCCGGACGTGATCGCCCACGTCAGCCACGAAGGGCTCAACATCCACCCGAGCCTTAGACCTGGCGCGAGCCGCTTGCTGAGCGAACCGATCAGCACCACCCGCTCGGGCGCGAGGCCCTGCAGCGCCCCCGGCCGCTGGTCGGACAGCTCGCTGTCGTAGTCGTCCTCGACGATCAGGGCCTCGTGCGCCGCCGCCCACTCGACCAGCGCGGCGCGGCGCTCGCGGCTCAGGACGGCGCCGGTCGGGAACTGGTGCCCGGGCGTGACGACCACGACCCGGACCGCGTCCAGCGCGTCGACGCGCAGCCCCTGCTCGTCGACGGGTACCGGCACGACCTCGAGCCCCGCCTGCTCGATCGCCAGCCGGTGCGGGTGCCAGCCCGGGTCCTCGACCGCGACACGGTCGGCACCCTGCGTGCGCAGCCATCGGCACAGCGCCGAGAAGCCGGCGCGGAAGCCTCCGCAGACGACGACGTGCTCGGGATCGGCGGCGGCGCCGCGCACGCGCGCGAGCTGGGCGGCGAGCGTCTCGCGTAGCTCGGGCACCCCACGCGGGTCCGGCTCGCCCAGCGCGGCGAACGGCGCCGCGCGGACCGCCGCCCGGATCGAGCGCAGCCACGCGTCAGCCGGAAAGCCGGCCAGGTCTGGCACGCCCGGGCGCAGGTCGTAGGCGAAGGCCGGGAGCAGCGAGCGCGCCGGTTCGCGTGGGCGCTGGCGCTGGACGGCGGCCGCGACCCGCACCGGGGCGCCCTGGCGGATGGACAGGTAGCCCTCGGACGCGAGCTGGCCGTAGGCCTCGGTGACGACACCCCGGGAGACGCCGAGCGCGGCGGCGAGCCCGCGCGTCGACGGCAGCGCCGTGCCCGGCGCGAGCCGCCCCGCCTGGATGTCCTCGCGCAGCCTCCGTTCGAGCTGCTCGTGGAGCGGAAGATCGCTGTCGTGGTCAACTGGACCTCCCAGGACGGTCACAACTGGCACTGTAATTCAGACCAGCACCGGCGTACCGTGCGGCGCATGGAGACCATCACGATCGTCGGCGCGGGCGTCGCGGGGCTGACCGCGGCGATCACCTGCGCGGAGGCCGGGGCGCCGGTCGTGCTCTACGACGCCCATGCCGCTCCCGGCGGCCGCGGGCGCAGCCTGGACGGGTCGTACCGCGCCAATCTCGGCCCGCACGTCCTCTACACCGGACCGCAGTACCGCTGGCTCGACGAACGCGGGCTCGTCCCGCCGAACGTCGGCCCGCCGTTCACCGGCATCCGGCTGCGCTACGGCGGCGAGCTGCACCGGACGCCGCCGCTCGCGCTCGTGCCCACGATGCTCAAGCTGCGCGGCCGCCGTGCGCCCGCCGACGAGAGCTTCCGTGCGTGGGTCACGCGTCACACCGACGCGCGTACAGCCGGCCTGCTCTCGGCGTTCGCCGGCGTCTATACGTTCCACCACGACCCCGGCGCTCTCTCCGCCGCGTTCGTGTGGGACCGGACCAGCCGCGTGCTGACGCCGCCGCCCGCCGTCCGGTACGTCCTCGGCGGCTGGAGCGTGATGATCGATGCGCTGGTCGCGCGCGCCCGCGAACTCCGCGTGACGCTCCGGCTGGGGGAGCGCGTCACCGAGCTGCCGGCGACGCCGGTGATCGTGGCGGTCGAACCGCCCGACGCCCGCGCGTTGCTCGGCGACGACAGCCTGCGCGTGCTCAGCGGTCACACCGTGTGCCTCGACCTCGCGATCGAGCGCCGGCGGGGCGACCCGTTCGTCGTCTCAGACCTCGACGACTGCGGCTGGGCCGAGCGCTACACGGCCGCCGACCCGTCGCTGGCGCCGCCCGGCGAAGAGCTGATCCAGGCGCAGATGCCGATCCGGCCCGGCGAAGATGCCGACGCGGCGGCGGCCCGCCTCGACGCGCTGCTCGATCTGTCCTTCCCCGACCGCGCCGCTCGCACCACCTGGCACCGGCGGCTGGTCATGGATGGGCGCAGCGGCGCGCTCGACCCACCCGGCCAGACATGGCGCGACCGCCCGGCCGTCGATCGCGGCGGCGGCGTCCTGCTCGCGGGCGACTGGGTCGCCGCGCCCGGGCTCCTCAGCGAGGTCGCGTGGGCGAGCGCCGTCGAGGCGGGCCGGCTGGCGCTGGCCGCGGCGGCCACGCGGCCGTCACTGCGCCGCGTCGCGTAGGAACGGGAGGACCGTGGGAGCGAGCGCGGGGGAGTCGGCGACGTCGTAGTGGGTCGTGCCCGGCAGGATGGCGAGCTGGTTCGGCGCGCGCTGCGAGCGGTCCCAGCTCGCGTCGCGCAGGCCGCCGCCGAGCAACCCGTAGAACTCGACGATGTGCGCCGGCGTGATCGAGTCCTGGTCGGCGTACACGAGCAGCGTCGGCGCCTTGATCTCGGGCACCTCGGCCGTCCAGTCGTAGTCGACCTTGAGGGCCTCGGCCGTGCGCTCGACGAGCAGCGTCCAGTCGTCCTTCGGCGCGAGCCGCGAGTACAGCGTGTAGTTGGGCGACTGCTTCATCGGCTCGGCGAACTCCGGCGTCATCGCGTCCATCGCGGCCAGCACCTCGGGATGGCTGCCACTGCGGCGCGCGGCCACCGATACGAGCACCAGCCGGCGCACGAGGCTGGGATGCTGGATCGCGAGGCGCAGTGCGGTGATGCCCCCGAGCGAGTAGCCCATGATGTCGGTCGGCTCGGTGAGCAGCGCCGCGATGTCGTCGGCGAACGACTCGGCGCGCAGCGGCCGCCCAGGATCGGGCGAGCCGCCGTGGCCGGGCAGGTCGACGGCGATCACGCGCCGCTCGGCGGACAGCGCGGGCAGGATCGGCTCGAACAGCTCGCCCGCGCCGAAGCCGCCGTGCAGCAGGATCAGTGGCTCGCCATCGCCATGTTCGGTGGTGCGAAGCGTCACGGCCACAGCTCCGCGACGATCTCCGCCGCCGGCTTCACTTGCGTGACCGCGCCCGCCGACTGCCCGGCGTAGAACGGCATCGCCTCGATCGTGCCGGTGGCGAAATGGGGCGGCGGGGACGGCGCGAACGGCGGCAGCTGGATCCCGTTGATCTCGCCCGCGAACTCGTCCGTGACAGCGGCCGCCGCTTCGATCGAGCTGCGCAGCACGCGGTGCGGCCCCGGCACGGGCATGCCGACGTTGAACGCCTCGCTGACGACCGCATCGCCCGCGCTCGCCTCGATCACTGCGCGGATCCACTTCGGGTGCGCGTCCGACTCCTCGGAGGCGATGAAGCGCGTCCCCACCCGCACTCCGGCTGCGCCGGCCGCGAGCATCGCCGCCACCCCTCGCGCGGTCGCGATGCCGCCGGCGGCGATCACCGGGATCGAGACGGCGTTCAGGGTCTCCTCGAGCAGGGGCAGCAGCGCCGGGCCCTCGATGCGCTTGCGCCCGCCCGACTCCCAGCCCTTCGCGATCACGACGTCGCAGCCCGCGGCCTCGGCGGCGCGCGCTTCCTCGGCCGTCTCGACCTGCCAGCCGCAGACACCGCGGACGAGTCCCACCAGCGCCTCGTCCGGCTCGGCGAGGAACAAGTCGACGTACGGTGCGCGCTCGCACGCGAGCTCGAACGCACCGCGGTCCATCATCGGCACGATGAAGTTCACGCCGAACGGCGGCTCTAGCGCGTCCAGGATCGGGCCGAGCGTCTCCGGTGAGTGAATGAGCCCCGGGTACATCGCATGCGCGCCCGCCCGAGCGACCGCTATCGGCAGTGCCGGCGAGACGGACACGCCGCCCATCGGTGCCAGCTGGATCGGGACCTCACAGCGCAACAGGTCGGTCAGCGCCACGGCCCTGCGATCCTACGCGCTCCAGCAACCGCCGAGCGGTTGATTCCGGGATCCCGGCCTGCACGAGGTCGCAGAGCTCGACCGTGGTCGAGCCGCGGCGCGCTGCTTCGAACCGCGCGCGCCGTACTGCGTCGCGGAGCGATTCCGCCGTGCGGAGGGAGCGGTAGCGCCGGTGCGCGGCCTGGCGCGAGATGCCGAGCCCGCGAGCGACGGCGGAATAGCTGTAGCCGTCTTCGAGCGCGCGGCGGACCTGCTCGCGCTCGAACGCGTCGAGCTCCGAGCGGAGGGTCGTGAGCGAGGCGAGCGCCTCGAGCGGTTCGGGCGACGTGAGGGTGCGTTGGAGCGAGTTGAGGATGCGGTGAGTTGTCGCTCGCCCGGGCTCCAGCGTCCACGTGCGCCGTCGCGGGTGCGACGTATGCACGCGGACGTCGGCGCGGCTACCCGAGCTTCCAGAGCGTGAGGTAGCCGTCCACGCGGCTGGCGCGAAAGCGCTTCGGGATCAGCGCCGTCAGCGTGTCGTCGCCGTCGTCGTGGGCGTAGCCGCTGGCGGTGGCGATGTGCGTGCCGTCGGGGCTGAACGCGACCGCGAGCACGCCACCGCTATGGCCGCCGCAGGCGATCTCGTCACCGGTTGCGCGATTCCAGACGCGGACCATGGTGTCCCCGCTCGCGGTCGCGACCTTCGTGCCGTCGGGGCTGAACTCGATGCCCCAGACCCAGCCGTTGTGGTTCAAGCAGGCGAGTTGGCGGCCGTTGGCGGCGTCCCAGATGCGTGCCGTCTTGTCCGCGCTGGCGGTGGCGAAGCACGTGCCGTCGGGACTGAACGCCACGCCGAGCACGCCGCCGCCGTGGCTCACGCGGCCGATCTCGCGGCCGGTGTGCGCGTTCCATAGCCGCGCGGACTGATCGGCGCCGCCGGTGAGGAATCGCTCGCAGTCGGGGCTGAAGGCGACGGCGAGGACGCCGCTGTCGTGGCTGACGGTGAGCTGCGGGTTGCCGTTCGCGCCGTCCCAGATGCGCGCGGTGGTGTCCCCGCTCGCCGTCGCGACCCGGGTGCCGTCGCGGCTGAACGCCACGCCCCACACGCCTCCGCCGTGCCTGACCAGCCCGATCTGAGTGCCGGTGCGCGCGTCCCACATCCGCGCCGCGCGGTCGTCGCCGCCGGTCACCATCCGCTTGCCGTCGGCGCTGAAGGCGACGGCGCGGACCCAGCCTTCATGGCTGATGCGGCCGAGCTCTGGGCCGCCGGAGCGGCTCCACAGCCGGGCCGTGCGGTCGTCGCTGGCCGAGACGACGCGCGCCCCGTCCGGGCTGAACGTGACGCCCCGGACCCAGCCGTTGTGGGCGAGGCGGGACATCACCCGCGCGAGTCCGCCGGGGGGCGTCTCGGGCGGCTTGGGCTTGGGCTTGAAGCGAGGAGGCGTCACCCGCGTCGTCGCGACATCGAACAGCCGCCCGTCCTTCACGCGCGTGAACAGCACCGGCGTGCCCCACTCGACCTCGCTGTTGGCCGCCAGCGCGCGGCGGCCCTGAGTGACCGCGGCGTCGACCGAGTACCCGGAGGCGAGCGCGCCGTAGAACTCGTCGGCGAACACGAGCGCGCCCTCGTCGGTGATCGCGAACTGCATCGCGACCACGGCGGGGACGTCGAATTCCATCAGGCTCGTGGCGACGCCCGCCAGCGGGTCGTGCGCCGACGACTGCCCGGCCTCGCAGGCGTTCAGGACGGCGAGGCGGAGGCTGCCGCGCCCGGCCACCACGTTGCCGAGCTGGAGGCCGCCGACCCGGTGCGCGCGCCCGTCCGGGTGTTCGAGCACGAGGCAGCTCTCGTTGGCCTGCTCGTCGTACTCACCGTGGCCGATGAAGTGGAAGATGTGGCACTCCTCGCCGTGATCGAGCTCCTGCTGGAGCGCGCGGAGCGTCGCCCGCTCGAGCCACTTGAGCGTCACCTGGCCAGACTCGATCAGCGGAGCGAGCCGCTCCTCGAGCAACGCCTGCTCCTCCTCGACGTCGAGCGTCGCCAGCGATGCGTCCCTCGGCCGGCTGACCATGCCGACGACCCGCAGCGGCGCCTCGACCTTCAGCGGCGGCGGCGGGTCCTCCAGCTCGACGAACCGGACGACCGGGCTCTGGACGTGCTGCGCCAGAAAGCGGGGCTTGTCGTAGAGGAACTCCCACGGGATTCCGGCCAGCTCCGGCGCCGCCCGCAGCGACACCCGGAGCCGTAGGCCCCGGTCGGCCGCACGCGCGTCACGGCGCGCCGCCGTGTAGACCTCGCGCACACTCGCGTCCTGGAGGAGTGCGTCGAACAGGCCGGACCCGAATTGCGCGGCGGCGTCGAGCGAGCGGGCGCCCGAGCGGACGCGCCGGCTGCGCGGGTCGACGGCGAGCCGAAAGCGCTCGAGATCGAAGTCGGATGGCGCCAGGAACTGGCCGTGGCCGCGCGCCTCGGACGCCGACTCGATCTCGACGTTGTACGCCTCGCCTCGGCCCGGCGTGAGCCGGATCTCGAGCTCGTCGTACTCAGGGAGCGGTCGCGCCATCCCGGGTCCACTTCAGCGAGACCTTGAAGTTCGCCTCGGCGCCCGCCTTGGCGATGATGATCCGCGCGTCGGTCGTGAGCTTGATCGCGAACTCGACGTGAATCTCGCCCGGCGAGTCGGCGAGCCCTTGGAGCTGGTTGAGGACCGCCTTCGTCGCGGGGCCGAGCCCGGCCAGGACATGCTCGAGTGGCTCGGTCATGGGCGGTATCGCCAGCCCGCCGCCGCGGCCGCCGCCGCGCACCACCGGCGCGTCGTACAGGTCGTCGACCTCGACGAGCACCGTTCCGCCCTCTGCCAGGGGCACCTCGATCACTTGTCCGGTCATCCGTGCGCCATTGCCTTCCTGTAATGAACAGACCGACACTACGTATCCCTGATACGTGGTGCTAACGATTGTCCGCGCTCGGACATTTCCCTGCAAAAAGGAAGATCCGAAACCAAGGAACCACCAAGCGCCCGCCAATGGCCGAGCGATTGGGTGTTCCTCATGCGAACAGGACTCACAGCGGCGGCGCTCATCGCGTCGTTCGCGGTACCGGCCCTCACGGCGTCGACGGCAGCGGCCTCCGGAGTGTTCTCCGTCGGGATCGACGGGGGGCCGGGCCGGATCACCGGCGACGGAGCGATCGATTGCGTGCGCGACGCGGGCGCGCCGGCACCGGTGGGGCGGTGCTCGGCCTTCTTCCAGGATCAGATCATCTGCCAGCCCATCTGCATCCCGATACCGCCGATCGTGCACGTGTCCGCCGCCGGCGTCCCGGGCACCGGGTTCGGGTTCGATCACTGGACCGGAGCCTGTGCCGGCTACGGGCCGGCCTGCACGGCGGTTGTGACGCACTCCCAGACGTCCACCGCGGTGTTCCGCGACACCGAGGCGCCGAGCATCGTGCTCACCCCGACCGTCTCGGGGACCTTGAGGCTGCGGGCGGCCTCCGAGGACAACGTCGGCGTCGTTCGCGTGGAGTTCCGCGTTCGAGGCGTCCTGCGGCGCATCGACATCGCCGCGCCCTACACGTGGAGCCTCGACACGACGGGGATCGCGGACGGGCTGGCGGAGATCACCGCGACGTCGTTCGACGAAGCCGGCCACTCGCGCGTCTCGAGCACGAGCGTCACGGTCGACAACTAAGTCACTTTCGTCCAAGACCGCGGCGGAGGCCGGGCGTAGCTTTGCGAACATGACAACCATGAGCGGAGCAGTGAGCTTCTTCGAGCTCGGCGTGGCCGACGCGAAGAAGGGGCGGGCGTTCTACGAGGGCCTGTTCGGCTGGCGGTTCGAGACCGGCCCGTCGGGCAACGGGTGGGTGATCTCGACGCCCGACGTCCCAGGCGGGATGCACCCGGGCGACGCGGGCGCGACGCCGTACATCTTCTTCTCCGTCGCAGACATGGACGCGGCGCTCTCGCGCGTGACCGAGCTCGGCGGCGAGATCGTCCCGTTCGATGACGGCGGCGGCGAGGACTCCGAGAAGCGCTTCGGGCGCTTCAAGTTCTGCAAGGACGACCAGGGCTCGCCGTTCGGCCTCCACGAGCCACCGGCGGGATGACACGGGTCGTCCGCCACGCGTCCGAGCGCGACCGCTGGGAGATGGTTTTCGGCGCCGCGGACCCGCGCCTCGACGGCTACGTAAAGTCGTATTGCGCCTACGACGAACACACGGGCAGCTTCGTCCGCCGTCGCGAGTTGCCCTCGGATCGGGTCGTCGGGATCGTCAACCTCGGCGAGCCGATCCGCGTGTGCACGTACGAGGGGGAGTGGACGACGCAGCCCGACGGGTTCCTCGCCGGCCTGCACGACTCGTATGCGATCACCGAGACGTGCGGCGCGCAGCGCGGCGTGCAGATCGACTTCAGCGCGGTCGGCGCGCACCTGCTGTTCCGGCTGCCGATGCACGAGCTCACGCACCGGGTCGTGACGCTGGAAGACCTGCTGGGCCGCTCCGGCGTGTACCTACGCGAGGCGCTCGCCGGCGCGGACGGTTGGGAGGCGCGGTTCGCCGTGCTCGACGAGTTCTTCCTCGCGCGGCTGGACGACGAACTGTCGCCCGTGCCGAGCATCACGCGCGCGCTCGGGCGGTTGCGGGCGACGGCCGGCAGCGTGCCGATCGGGACCCTCGCGGACGAACTTGGCTGCAGCCGCCGGTACCTCAACGCGGGGTTCCGTTCGCACGTCGGCGTGACCCCGAAGCTGCTGGCGCGGATCCTGCGCTTCCAGCGGGCGGTGGGGATGATGGAGCAGCCGCTGAGCTGGGGCGAGATCTCGCTCGCCTGCGGCTATTACGACCAGGCGCACCTGATCCGCGACTTCAAGCAGTTCTCCGGCTGTGCGCCGGGGGAGTTCGCGCGGCGCCGGCTACCCGACGGTGGCGGGGTCGTCGGCGACTGACTAGGCTCGCGCGATGCTGGCACGGATGCTGCTGTTCATCTTCGCGGTCACGTTCCTGCCGATCGGGATCATCTTCGGCGCGATCGGGCTGCTGGCCGACGACGTCGACCGCGGCGAGCCGGAGTCGTTCGCGTATCTCGGCGCGGTGTTCACGGCGGTCGGGCTGGTGTTGGCGGTCGCGTTCGGCGTGCTGCAACGGCGCGAGATCGCGCGCCGCCGGCGCCGGCGCGCCGGGCTGCGGACACCCGCCGAGATCGTCAGCGTGCGGCTCAATACGAACGTCCACAGCGGCGCGAAGGTCAGCACGAACCTGACCGTGCGGTTCTCGGGCAACACCGTGTCGACGAAGTTCCTCGCGCTCCCAAACACGTACGCGGAGGGAGCGACGATCGAGGTCGTCTACGACCCGGCGGAACCGGCGAACTTCGAGCCGGTCACGACGGTTCCCACGACGCCTCGATGATGTAGCCGTCGGGGTCGCGGAACTTGATGCTCACGTAGTCGGGCTCGTCAAAGTGCTCGACCAGCTCGATGCCGTCGTGCGTGAGCCGGTCCTTGAACGCGAGGACGGCGTCACGATCGGGCCGAGTGCGAGCGCGAACCCGGCCGCGTTGTAGAGCATCAGGACGCCGTCATCGTAGGTGCGGGCCCGGCTTTGCGCCGAACCCGCAGTGCGACTCGTAGAAGTGGCGCGATCGCTCCTGATCACTGACCGGGATCGCGAGGTGATCCACTACCGACGGGGTTCCAGCCAGGAACCGTCGTCGTAACGCGCGGGTGAAGCGTCGATGCGCTTGTAGGCCGGACGGTCCTCGGCGACGAGGTCGGAGAGGGCGGTGCGGAGGCGGCGGAAGGTGCTGTTCATGGTGATATGGATGATCGCGTGGTGTGCGTCGGATCAACACGGGGCCACCCTGTCAGTCGGCCGCGTACTGCCCACTCAGCCAGGTAGGGTTGGCCGCCCATCCGCCCTAACCGCTCGATTCCATCAGCGACCGTCGTCCCGGTGCTCGTGTATCCCGACGTCCGCGAGGCGGTCGAGTGGCTCACGGCCGCGTTCGGATTCCAGGAGCGCGTGCGAATCGGCGAGAACCATCGCTCGCAGCTGCGGTTCGGCGACGGGGGCTTGATCGTCGGCGACGTGCGCCACGAGCGGCGGCCACCCCGAGCGGGCGAGGAGACGCATTCCGTGCTCGTGCGCGTCGACGACGCCCGCGCGCACTGCGAGCACGCCCGCACCCACGGCGCGATCATCCGGATGGAGCCGACCGACTTCGAGTACGGCGAGCGGCAGTACGAGGCCGAGGATCCCGCCGGTCACCGCTGGATCTTCTCCGAGACGCTGCGCGACGTCGCCCCGGAGGAGTGGGGCGGCGAACTTAAAGGGCCAGACCCTTTAACTAGCGATGCGTAGCGGCTGTGCGGGTCGCCGCCGTACGCGGCGATATAGGAGAGCAGCCGCGCGACGTCGAGCCAGGGTGGGGCGGTTCCGTCGAGAATCGCCGCGTGGCTGCTCCACTCCCACTCGTCGGGCGTGTCGCACAGGCCGGCCTCGACCGGGTTGTTGATGACGTAGCGCACCGTGGTCCAGAGCTGCGCGTCGTCCTCGATCCCAACCGCCTCGAATCGGCGCTGGAACACGTGGCCGGCTCGCTTGTGGCGGCGATTGAAGAACTGCGCGTAGTCACCGTGGAACCGTTGCATCCCGTCCGAGAGGTTCGGCTTCGGCGTCTCGATGATGAGATGCATGTGATTGGTCATCAGGCAATACGCGAGACATCGCCACGACGTCCATCTCACCGCGCGCGCGAGCAACTGCAGGTACCGCTGGCGGTCTGCGTCATCGAGGTAGACGTCTTGTCCAGTGGCGCCGCGGGCGAAGACGTGGTGGATCGCGCCGGCGAAGTTAAAGGGTCTGGCCCTTTATGTTCAGTGGGCGACGTCGATCACGACCCGCGTTGGGTTGGTCAAGCGGAACACGCGGAAGCCGGTTCGCTTGCGCAGGCCGATGCCGAGCGTGACCACGCCCTCGAAGTCGCCGGCGTGCTTGATCTGGAGCAGGTTCGGGCAGCGCGGAGTCAGGTTCGGGATCAGGTTGGTGGTGCCGTTGGAGGTGTGGCCGCGGGCGTTCCGGAACAGGACGCGGAGGCGATAGCGGCCGAGCAGGGACACCGGGTTGCCGGACCCGTCCTGCACGATCTGGCTGACGTACCGCACGTCGTAGCGCGGGCTCGCGAAGCGTGCGCGGACGACGTAGCGGTCGTATGTCGCGTGGCAGCCGGCCGCGGGTGCGTAGATCTCGGCTTGGCGGGTGCCGCCCGGCGACGTCTTCGCCGCCGTGGTGAACGGCGGCAGCGCGGACGCCGTCCCGGGGAGGATCAAGAGCCCGGCGATACCGATCAGGAGTGCACGCATGCTTTACCGCCTCTCGTCCAACTCTGCGTAGCGCTCGGCGAAGACGCGTTCTGCCTCGTCGGGCGGCCACGCCTGCAGGTCCATATCGAGCGGCTCGACGCCCTCGAGCTCCGGCCAGTGCCACGCCTCGCTGCTGAACGCGCGCCGCTCGGTCGCCAGCAGCGCGCGGTCGGCGCGCTTGATCTCCGGCACGTCGGGCTTGATGGAGAAGCGCTCGCGGAGCGCGTGCTCGAGGTGGTCCTCGGCGTCCTTGAACGCCGCGCCGAGCGGGCTGCGGTGCTTGAGCGGGTGCGGCATGTCGCCGAGGTACGCCTCGGTGGCGTCGTGCATGAGCGCGGCGAACGCGTCCTCGACATCGCCGCCGCGCTCCTCGACGAGCCGGGAAATGATCACCGAGTGCTGCGCGACCGAGTAGAAGACCCGAGTGTGGCCGCCGAACCGGCACTGGTTCGCCAGCGCGCGGGCGATGTCGGCGGCGTCGAGCTGCTCCGGGTCGGGGTCGAACGGGTTGACCCACCGCCCGGATACGGTCTGAATGTAGGGGCCCGGGGCGGGCGGACCGGCGCTCACTCCGCCTCCAGGAAGGGCCGAATCATCGCCAGCATCAGATCGGCGCGGTCGAGCACGCCCGAGCCCGGCGGCACGAAGTGCGAGGTGCCCGGGAGCACTGCGAGCTGGGACTTCGGCAGGCCGGCGAGGTCGCCCATCACGCCGCCGCCCAGCATCCGGAACAGTTCGACCACGTGCTCGAGCCGGACCACGTCGGAGTCGCCGACGATGATCAGCACGGGCGCCGTGATCCGGCGCACGCCGTCAGACCAGTCGAATTCCGTGGTGTCGAGCTCCTTCAGCTTCCAGACGAGGCTCTCGAACTTGTCGGGGTGCGGCGAGAGCCGCTTGTACTCCGCCTCGAACGGGCTGCCCGCGAACATCTCGGGCGTGATCGTGGGAAACATCTCGATCGCCTCGGCGGGCATCCCGTCGTAGGCGTACGCCGTCGACGCGCCGACGAGCTTGCGCACGCGCTCCGGGTGCCGGATCGCCAGCTGCAGCCCGACGCCCGCGCCCATGCTGAAACCGACCACGTCGGCACGCTCGATCTCCAGGTGATCCAGGAGCGCGGCCGTGTCGTCAGCCATCCCCTCGTACGTGATCCGGCGGTCCGTGTCCGCCGTCCGGCCGTGGCCCTGCAACTCGACCGCGATCACCTGCCGGTACTCGGCGAGCGGGCCGAGCAGTGGCCCCATGCCCTCGATGGTCATGTAGGCGCCGTGCAACAGGACCAGCGGCTCGCCGGACCCGTGGATCTCGTAGTACATGAACCTCAACTATGAGGGACCGAGTTGGCCGTGACCATCCAGAGGTGGCCGTCGGGGTCGGTGAACGAGCCCGCGTACCCCCACCCGTGGTCCCCCGGCTCCAAGACGATGGTCGCGCCCGCCGCCCGTGCCCGGGCGATCAGCTCGTCGACGTCTCCGCTGAAACTCAGCACGCATTCGCTGCGGCCGCGCGCCGCGACCTCGTGATCGCCGATCACCCAGCCGAAACCGCCTGTCGGGATGAACATGAGCCGGAAGCCGTCGTTGACGTCGAACTGCAGCGGCTCCGGGACGCCGTCATCGGCGGGTTCGCCGATCGCTTCCAGCCCCAGGGCGTCGCGGTAGAACGCGAACGAGGTGCGCCGATCGGCGGTCGGCAGGGAGACGATTACGCGTGAGAGTGTCATCGAAGCAATGACCCGGCCGATGGCCGGAACTCATCGTCACATGCCGTAGGCCTCCGCCAGCTCCGGGTCCTTGCGGGCCAGCAGCTCGGCCAGGTCGACCATCACCTTCGACTGCTTCCAGGTGGCGTCGTCCTGCATCTTGCCGTCGATCATGTGCACGCCGCGGCCGTCCGGGATCGCCTCGATCACCTTGCGGGCGAACCGCACCTCCTCCGGCTCGGGCGAGAACACCTTCTTCGCGATGTCGATCTGGACCGGGTGCAGCGACCAGGTTCCGACGCAGCCCATCAGGAACGCGGCGCGGAACTGCGCCTCGCAGCCCTCGACGTCCTTGATGTCGCCGAACGGGCCGTAGTACGGGAAGATCCCGGCGCCCGCGCAGGCGTCGACCATGCGCCCGATCGTGTAGTGCCAGAGATCCTGCTGGTAGGACGGACGAGCGGCGTCGCCCTCCGGATCGGCGAGCACGCGGTAGCCCGGGTGCCCGCCGCCCACGCGGGTCGTCTTCATCCGCCGTGACGCGGCCAGGTCGGCCGGACCCAGGGAGATGCCCTGCATCCGCGGCGACGCGTTCGCGATCTCCTCGACGTTGGCCACGCCCTGCGCTGTTTCGAGGATGGCGTGGACCAAGATCGGGCGCTCAAGGCCCGCCCGCGCCTCCAGCTGAGCGAGCAGCCGGTCCACGTAGTGGATGTCCCACGGCCCCTCGACCTTCGGGATCATCACGACGTCGAGCACGTCACCGATCTCTGTGACCAACGTCACCAAGTCGTCGAGCACCCACGGCGACTCCAACGAGTTCACGCGGGTCCACAGCGGCGTGTCTCCGAGGTCGGCCGTGCGCCCGACCTCGACGAGACCGGCGCGCGCCGCCTCCTTGCGGTCGGCGGCGATCGCGTCCTCGAGGTTGCCCAGGAGAACGTCGGCGGAGCGCGCCATATCGGGCACGCGAGCGCGGAGTTTCTCGTTCGACGGATCGAAGAAATGGATCATCCGCGACGGCTTCAAAGGGATCTCGTGCAGCGGCGAAGGCGCGCCAACCGCCAGCGGCGCGAAGTGGAAGCGAGGGTTGCGCATCCACGCCATCATGGCGCTCCATGAGCACCGTTGAAACCGATGGCCCGACCCGCGAGGCGTCGGGCGCGCACCCGTACGGCCGGTATCTCGAGGAGTTCGAGGTCGGCGCGGTCTACAAGCACTGGCCGGCCAAGACGGTCACCGAGGCGGACGACCACCTGTTCTGCCTGCTGACCATGAATCACCACCCGCTCCACATCAACGACGTCTATGCCGCCCAGTCCCAGCAGGGCAAGAACGTCGTCGTCGGGCCCTACGTCTACAGCCTCGCGCTCGGCATGAGCGTGTCCGACATCTCCGGCAAGGCGATCGCGAACCTGGCCACCGAGGAGCTCAGCCACCCCGCGCCCGTGTTCCATGGCGACACGTTGTTTGCGGAGACGGAAGTGCTGGAAATACGGGAATCGAGGTCAAAACCCGACCGCGGCACCGTGAAGGTGCACACCCGCGTCCTCAACCAGGACGGCACGCTTGTGGCTGAGTTCAAGCGACTTGTGCTCGTGCCCAAGCGCGAAGTTTGAACGTAACGGGCAAAACCGTATAGAGCGAACTGGCGCTTCGATTGGTGGCGCTCCGGGGAACCCTCATCTAAGCTACGGCCGATGCAGGACCGTCGAAATGGCGCGTTCGCACTCGCGGGCGCCACTTTCGGCTTCCTGGGGAGCCAGGTTTGTAGCCCTCTGGCAAATCCCTTCCAGCCACCCCGACACCGAGGTCAAAGCCGCCCGTGACGATCGAAACCACCGTTCCCACGAAGCACAAGAAGCTCCTCGCCTGGGTCGAGGAGGTGGCGGAGCTGACAAAGCCGGCGGCGATTCACTGGTGCGACGGCTCGGCGGAGGAGTACGACGCGCTGTGCTCCGAGCTCGTGGATGCGGGGACGTTCGAGAAGCTGTCGGAGGCCAAGCGCCCGAATTCGTATCTGGCGCGCAGCGACCCGGGCGACGTCGCGCGCGTCGAGGACCGCACGTACATCTGCTCGGAGTCCGAGGACGACGCGGGCCCGACCAACAACTGGCGCGACCCGGCCGAGATGCGCAAGGTCCTGCACGACAAGTTCGCCGGCTCGATGCGCGGCCGCACGCTGTATGTCGTGCCGTTCAGCATGGGTCCGCTCGGTTCGCCGATCGCCGAGATCGGCATCCAGCTCACCGACAGCGCGTACGTCGCGGTCTCGATGCGGATCATGACCCGGATGGGCAAGGGCGCGCTCGACGTGCTCGGCGACGACGGCGACTTCGTGCCCTGCCTGCACACGACCGGCTCACCGCTCAAGGACGGCGAGAAGTCCGGCGCGTGGCCGTGCAACGAGGAGAAGTACATCGTCCACTTCCCCGAGACGCGCGAGATCTGGTCCTACGGCTCCGGCTACGGCGGCAACGCGCTGCTGGGCAAGAAGTGCTTCGCGCTGCGGATCGCGTCGGTGATCGCCCGCGACGAGGGCTGGCTGGCCGAGCACATGCTGATCCTCAAGCTCACGAGCCCCGAGGGTGCAAGTCAAGTACCTTGCGGGCGCGTTCCCGAGCGCGTGCGGCAAGACCAACCTGGCGATGCTCGTCCCGACGCTCGAGGACTGGACGGTCGAGACGATCGGCGACGACATCGCGTGGATGAAGTTCGGCGATGACGGCAAGCTCTACGCCGTCAATCCCGAGTACGGGTTCTTCGGCGTCGCGCCCAACACGGCGCAGAAGACGAACCCGAACGCGATGGACACGATCGGCCGCAACACGATCTTCACCAACACGGCGAAGACCGACGACGGCGACATCTGGTGGGAGGGCATGTCGGGCGAGACGCCCGATCACCTGATCGACTGGAAGGGCAACGACTGGACGCCGGAGTCAAACGACGGCCCGGCCGCCCACCCGAACGCCCGCTTCACGACGCCCGCCGGGCAGTGCCCGTCGATCGCCGACGAGTGGGAGGACCCGGCCGGCGTGCCGATCGACGCCTTCCTGTTCGGTGGCCGCCGCAGCAGCGGCGCGCCGCTCGTCCGCGAGGCGTTCGACTGGGAGCACGGTGTGTTCCTCGGCGCCACGATGGCGTCGGAGAAGACCGCGGCGGCGGCCGGCACGGTCGGCGAGCTGCGCTTTGACCCGTTCGCGATGCTGCCGTTCTGCGGCTACCACATGGCCGACTACTTCCAGCACTGGCTGAACATCGGCGAGCACGACGGCGCCAAGCTCCCGAAGGTCTTCCACGTCAATTGGTTCCGCAAGGACGACGACGGCAAGTTCCTGTGGCCCGGGTTCGGCGAGAACTCGCGCGTCCTGGCCTGGATCTTCCGGCGCTGCGACGACGAGGCCGAGGCCGAGACGACCCCGATCGGATGCGTGCCCAAGCCGGAGCACCTGCCGATCGACGGTCTGGACAAGGACGCCGTGGCCGAGGCGCTGACCGTGGACCTCGACGAGGCGCGCGCGGAGCTCGACCAGACGCAGACGCACCTGGCGCGGTTCGGCGATCGCCTGCCTCAGGAGATTCACACGCAGTTCGAGGCACTGAAAGAGCGCCTGAGCTAGGGTCAGTTGCCGTGAGCCTCGCGGAGGAAACCGAGGCCGGCTCAAGCGAGTACCGGGACCGCCTGCTCGACCTGGTCGGGCAGGAGGCTGGTGACACAGGACGCGCGTTCGCGGCCGCGTACGTCCGCCGGCTGTCGGCCGACGGGATTTCCGCCGAGCATCTCGCCGCCGAGGTGCTCGGCGCGTTCGTCTTCGCGGGTGAGCGCGGGCGGGCGCCGGTCGCCGTGCGTGCGTTCAACCCAAAGCTCGAGCCGGACGGCTACGAGCCGCTCGGATCGGTGCTCGAGACCAACACCGACGACTGGCCGTTCCTCGTCGACTCGGTCAGCGCCGCGCTACAGGCCCGTGGCGAGATGGTCGCGCGGATGGTGCATCCGATCATGGGCGTCGCGCGCGAGGACGGCAAGATCACCGCCGTCTCGCACGCGCGCAACGCGGTCCATCGCGAGTCGTTCATGCACTTCGACCTCGGCCGGCGGCTGACCGAGCGCGAGCTCGACGAGCTGACGTCCGACATCGAGGCGGTGCTGCTGGCCGTCCGCAACACGGTCAACGACTTCGGCGCGATGACGCAGCGGGTCGAGTCGATGATTTCGCTCGCGCGCCGCGGGAGCTCGCGCTACGACGCCGACGAGGTCCGCGAGGCGGTCGACTTCCTGGCCTGGTTGCTGCGCGGCAACTTCGTGCTGCTGGGCGCGCGCGAGTACGAGATCAAGGACGAGGCGTACCGCTGCATCCCGGGCTCCGGGCTCGGGATCCTGGCCGACGAGGAGCGCTCCGCGTACTCCACGCCCGTGCCTTTGAACGACCTCCCCGAGGCCTTGCGCAACCTCGCGACCGGCGGCGAGCTGCTGATCGTCGACAAAGCCAACGCGCGCGCGCCGGTCCACCGGCGCGAGCGGATGGACTACGTCGGCGTCCGCCGCGTCACGGCCGACGGCGAGCTGGCCGGCGAGGCGCGCCTGCTCGGCCTGTTCACGACCAAGGCCTACCAGGAGGCCGCGTCCGAGACCCCGGTCCTGCACCGCAAGCTGCGGCGCGTGCTCGAGGCCGAGGATCTGATCGAGGGCTCGCACGACTACAAGGCCGCGGTCGCGCTGTTCGACGCGTTCCCGAAGGACGAACTGTTCGCCGCGCCGGTCGACGACCTCCGTCGTGCGGTCGTCGCGCTGCTCGCGCTGGAGGGCACCGACCGCGTCCGGCTGCTCGGCCGCCGCGCCGCCGACGGCCGCAGCGCCTCGTTCATCCTCGCGCTTCCGCGGGAGCGCTACCGCGAACTGCTTGTCGAGCGCGTGCGGAAGCTGTTCAAACGCCGCTTCCGCGCCCGCCACGTCGAGGCGCAGCACATGCTCGGCGAGGGGACGCGCGTGCGCGTCCACTTCCTCGTGCACTCGTCGGCTCTGCCCGAGGTCGACGCTGCCGAGCTCGAGCGCGAGGTCGTGCAACTCGCCCGCACCTGGGATGACGCGCTGCGCGACGCGCTGGCCGAGCGCTTCGGCGCCGCTCGCGGCCGCCTGCTGTGGTCGATCTGGGGCAGCACGCTCCCGGACCACTACAAGGGCTACACGGCGCCGCAGACCGGCGCGATGGACATCGCGCTGCTCGAGCAACTGGCCGAAACCGGCCCGTTTCTCGTCTCGGTGCAGCCGCTCGAGGGGCACACCCGCGTCGCGCTCTACAAGCGCGGCCCGAAGATCGAGCTGGGCGACGCGCTGCCGATGCTCGAGGACCTAGGGCTGCGCGTGATCGAGGAGATATCCACCCGGCTGATGGGCGACGACGAGACGTGGGTGCAGGAGTTCCGCGTGCTCGGGCCGGACGGCGAACCGCTCGACATCGAGACCCTGGGCGATCGCGTCGCGGAGCTGCTGGCCGCCGTCCACCGCGGCGACGCGGAGACCGACAACCTCAACCGGCTGGTCATCACGGCCGGACTCGACCGCCGCCAGGTGGCGATCCTGCGCGCGTACCGCAAGTACCGCCAGCGGGTCGGCTCGCGCTTCACCGAGAGCTACCAGAACGACGTGCTGGTCGCGAACTCCGAGGTCACGGCCAAGCTCGTGCGCTACTTCGAGCTGCGGTTCGACCCCGAGCTGGAGGACGACGAGTCGACCGAGGACGCGCTGCGCGACGAGATCCTGCGCGATCTCGACGAGGTCGCCTCGCTCGACCACGACCGGATCCTGCGCAACCAGCTGTCGGTGATCGACGCGACGCTGCGCACGAACGCCTACAACGCCGACCGCGAGGCGCTCGCGTTCAAGCTCCGCTCGGCCGACGTGCCGGCGGTCCCGCAGCCGGCGCCGTTCGTCGAGATCTACGTCTACTCGCCCGACGTCGAGGGCATCCACCTGCGCGGCGGGCCGATCGCCCGCGGCGGCCTGCGCTGGTCGGACCGGCAGGACTACCGGACCGAGGTGTTCGGGCTGATGCGCGCGCAGGTCACCAAGAACGCGGTGATCGTGCCCGCGGGCGCGAAGGGCGGCTTCTACATCAAGCGCGGCGATGACGTGAAGCAGCACTACGTCACGTTCATCCGCTCGCTGCTGTCGGTCACCGACAACCTGGTGGACGGGCGCGTCGTCCAGCCGCCGTGCGTGCGGGTCCGCGACGGCGACGACACGTACCTGGTGGTCGCGGCGGACAAGGGCACGGCGACGTTCAGCGATACGGCCAACCAGGTCTCGCACGAGTACGGCTTCTGGCTCGATGACGCGTTCGCCTCCGGCGGCTCCGCGGGCTACGACCACAAGGCGCTGGGGATCACGGCCAAGGGCGCCTGGGAGTCGGTCAAGCGGCACTTCAAGGAGCTTGGCGTCGACACCCAGGCCGACGAATTCACCGTGGTCGGGATCGGCGACATGTCGGGCGACGTCTTCGGCAACGGGATGCTGCTCTCAGAGCAGATCCGGCTCGTCGCGGCGTACGACCACCGGCACGTGTTCATCGATCCGACCCCGGATGCCGCGGTGGGCTTCGCGGAGCGCAAGCGGCTGTTCGAACTGCCGCGCTCGTCGTGGGACGACTACGACCGCGAGCTCATCTCCGAGGGCGGCGGGGTATATCCGCGTGCGGCGAAGTCGATCCGGCTCTCGCCGCAAGGTCGGGCCGCACTCGGGATCGAAGAGGAGTCGCTGCCGCCGACGGAGGTGATCCGCGCGATCCTGCGCGCCCCGGTCGACCTGCTCTGGAACGGCGGCATCGGCACGCTCGTGAAGGCCTCGACCGAGACCGACGCTGATGCCCATGATCGCGCGTCCGACGCTATCCGGGTCGACGCGAACGAGCTGCGCGCGAAGGTCGTGGGCGAGGGCGGCAACCTCGGCCTCACGCGCCGCGCCCGCGTGGAGTACGCGACCGGCGGCGGGCGCATCAACGCCGACTTCATCGACAACTCGGCCGGCGTCGACTGCTCAGATCACGAGGTCAACCTGAAGATCCTGCTCGGGCTGGCCGAGCAGGCCGGCGAGCTGACCCGGGAGGAGCGCGACGAGCTGCTGCTCGAGGTCACCGACGACGTCGTCGCGCATGTCCTGTACGACTCGTTCCTGCAGGCGCAGATCATCGCCCAGGAGGTCGACCGCTCGGGTTCGCGGCTGTTCGCCTACGAGGACCTGATCATGCTGCTCGAGGAGAAGGGGATACTCGACCGGGTCTCTGAGGATCTGCCGTCCAACGAGGAGCTCGGCGAACGCCGCCGCGCCGGCCGCGGGATGGAACGGCCCGAGCTGGCGGTCCTCGTCGCCTACTCCAAGCAGCAACTGGCGCGGGCGCTGGAGCGCACCGACTTCCTCGAGGAGCCGTGGCTCGAGCGCGACCTGCGTGGCTACTTCCCGCCCGCGGTGGTCAAGCGCTTCGGCCACCTGCTGGGCCAGCACCCGCTTCGCCGCGAGCTGATCTGCATGGTCAACTCGAACGCGGTCGTGAATGCGCTCGGCCCGTCGTTCGTGTCGCAATTGGTCGCCGAGCGCGGCGCCGAGCCGGCCGACGTGGTGCGCGCGTTCCGGATCGCGCGCGAGGTGACCGGCGCCGACGCGCGGTGGGAGGTTGTCGAGCGGCTCGACGGCGTCGACCGCGTCGCGCAGCTCGAGTTGCTGGGCGGCGTCGACACGCTGGTGGAGGAGACGACCCGCTGGTATTTGACGTGGGAGCCCGAGGGCGACATCCAAGCCACGATCACGGCCGGCCGCGACGGCTTCGAGCGGCTCGCGGCAGTCCTCGGCGAGCTCGGCTCTGAGGAGCGCCGGCGCCGCCGTGAGCAGACCGCGGAGCGGCTGCTGGGCATGGCGGTCCCGGAGCCGCTGGCGCGCGCCCACGCGCTGCGGCCCGAGCTGCGCTACGCGCCCGACATGGTGTGGGTGGCGGGCGCGACCGGCCGTCCGATCGAGGAGGTCGCCGACGTGTTCTTCACGGTCGGCGCCGAGCTGCGCCTGGACTGGATCGAATCGCAGCTCGAACGCGTCCCGGCCCCGACCCGCACCCAACGGTGGGCGCTGCAGGCGGTGCGCGAGGACGCCGCTCAGGTCCGTCGCGAGCTTGCCGGCTGCGTGCTCGCCGAGAGCAGCGGCGGCACCGCGGCCGAGGCCGTCGAGGGGTTCCTCGCCGAACGTGGCGCCGCCCTACGCCGCCTCACGGCGTTCCTGCGCTCCCTCTCGCGCGAGGGCGAGCCCGACCTCGCCGGGCTGACGCTGGCCGTCCGCCAGCTCCGCACAATCGTCGATTAGGGCTTCGCGGCCGCGTCCAGGAAGAGCTCGACCGGCCCGCGGTCGGCGCTCGCGAAGTTCTCGTCGAGCCACTCCGTGTTGGGGATCATCGCGTCGAAGTCCTTCCACACGCGCTCGTCGCCGACGCAGCTGTACTGGCGGCACGGCGCCGGGCGGTTCTCGTAGATGCCGCAGCCGTGGGTGTCGTCGTCGAACTGGTGGCAATAGCCGTTGGCGCCGTGACGGTTCATGTACGGACGTCCGAGATCCCACTTCATCGAGCCCGCCTCGATCTCCTCGACGCTGAGCGGGAAGTGGAACCGGCAGCACGCGGCGCGGCAGTACGGGATCCGCGCCTCGCAATCGATGTCGACGCCGTCGTGGCCGGCGCCCTCCTTGTCGACCCGGACCGCGACGTCGACGCTCGGGCCGTGGCCGCGATCCTCGATCGCCGTGCGCGCCGAGTCGACGGCCGCCATCAGCTCGTCGGCGTCGACGACGCCGCGCTGGACGAGCAGCGCGACCAATCCGTTGACCAGCGCGTCGCCGCTGTGGACGCGCGACGCCTGCTCGCTCATCTGGCTGTGGGTGAACAGGTTCCCGCGCTCGACCTGCCGCTCGAGCTCGTGGAGGCGATCCG
Source organism: uncultured Solirubrobacteraceae bacterium (assembly GCA_963768375.1). Lineage (GTDB taxonomy): Bacteria > Actinomycetota > Thermoleophilia > Solirubrobacterales > Solirubrobacteraceae > Solirubrobacter. The sequence goes on along the minus strand of CAVYHO010000008.1, from coordinate 93,484 downwards.
TCACCGGCCGACCCTATCCGGCTACTGCCCGGCCGACAACGGCGTGACCCGGCCGCGTGCGAGTTCGACCAGCTTCTCGAAACCCAGGCACTCGTCGCAGGTGCGGATAACGGCCGTGCCGTCGGCGCTGGAGGTGATCGTGCGACGGCCGTCCGGGCTGAACCGCGCGGAGCTGATCGTGTCCGTGTGCCCTGTCAGCGTGGACACCAGCGTGCCGGTCCGCGCCTCCCACAGCTGCGCCGTGTTCTGGTTGCTGCGCACGAGCAGCAACCGGCTGTCGGGCGAGAACGCGGCGGAGAACGCCTCGTTCTCTTGGACGAGCACCGCAAGCCGCTCACGCGTCCCGGCGTCGTGGACGCGGACCCGCCGCTCGCCGTCGGAGACGGAGGCGATCAGCGCGCCATCAGGGCTGTAGGAGAGGTCGCTGACGCCGGTCGGGTAGGTGTCGAGGACGACGTTCTGCCGGGTGTCCAGATCCCAGATGCGGACCGCCTTCGCGTCCTCGCCGAACGTGACCAGACGTTTGCCGTCCGGTTCGAACACGACCGCCGCGATGCCCTCCGGAGCCGGCAGGTCGTGGGTGCGCTTGCGTGTCTGGAGGTCCCAGACGTGGGCGCCGGTGAGCGCGCCGGGAGCTGCCACCTGCCGGCCGCTGAATGCCGGCTGATAGACGGCGGTGCGGCGGCCGACCTTCAGCGTGCCCGCGTCGCGTCCGGTGCGCGCGTCGATCAGCGCGACGGCATCCGAGGCGCCGGTCGCGACGAGCTTGGAGTCCGGACTGAACGCCGCGTAGTCGGCATCGAGGTCGTCGAACGTGCGCAGGCGCTTCCCGGTGGCGGACCAGAGCGAGTCGATGTCCTGGTTGATCAGCAGTCGCTGCCCGTCGGGGCTGAACGCGACGGCCGTGTGCGACGAGCCATCCGCCCACCGCAGGCTCGCTCGCTGCCGGCCGCCCGCGGTCCACAGCTTCGTGCCGTCGAAGCCCGCGGTCGCGACACTGCGGCCGTCGGGGCTGAAGCGGGCGTCCTCGAGCACGTCACGGTCGCCCGGTAACACGATCACGCCCGGATCCCAGACGCGGCCCGTTCCGTCGGCTCCGGCCGTGAACACCCGGTTCCCCGCGCCCAGGAAATGCGCGCCCTCGAGCGCGCCGTCGTGGCCGCGCAGCACGGCGAGCTCGGCGCCGCTGTGGCGTGACCACACACGCGCGGTGCTGTCCTCGCTCGCGGTCACGACGTAGCGCCCGTCGCGGCTGACCGAGGCCGCGACGACGTCGGAGGTGTGCCCGCGGAGCACGGCGCGTTCGCGGCCTGACACGCCCCAGATGTGGGCCGTGTCGTCATCAGACGCCGTCATGAAGCAGGTGCCGTCCGGACAGAAGCTGACTTCGGTCGGCCGCTCGTGAGGCCCGCGCAGCCGCACGATCTTCCCGGTGGCGAGGGTGGCGATGAACGCGCCGCCATCGCCGGCCATCACCAGCCGGCGGCCATCCGGGCTGAAGGCCAGCAGCTCCCCGAAGTCGCCGCTTCGCTCCGGGAGGCTGCGCAGCGCCCGTCCGGTGCGGGCGTCCCAGACCGTGATGTGCCCGTCGCCGATCGTCGCCACCCGACGGCTATCCGGTGCCCAGGTCACTCCGGATTGGACTTCGTCGCCGAGCGCTGTCACGCGCTTGCCCGTACCGAGGTCCCAGATCGTGGCCTCGTCGCCGAAGCCCCCGTACACCGTGGTCATGAGCCGACGTCCGTCGGGGCTCAACGCAAGCTCGTCGACCCCTTGCGCCTCGTGGCGCAGGCTGTGGGCCAGACGTCCCGATGGCAGCTCCCAGACCCGCGCCGTGTCGTCGTCCAGCGTGGTGGCCGTCACCGCGCGGCGGCCGTCCGCGCTGATCTCGACGTTGTCCACCTTTCCGTTCTGGCCGGTGAGCGTGGCGACGACCTGGCCGGTGCGAATGTCCCAGACTCGAGCGACGCCATCGGTGTGCCCCGTCACGGCGTAGTGGCCGTCCCGCGTCACGGCGCTGTCGAGGACAGCGCTCGGCGCCTGGAACCCGGCCCGCACGTCCGACTGGGCGACGGCTTGCTGCAGCGCCATCTCCGCTTGACTGCTGCGCTTGACGTCGACCGCCTGGAGCGCGAGCCGGACGCTCGCCTCCGGGTCGGTGTCGAGCTGCGCGGCCGACAGCGCGGCGAACTCGCGCGAGCGGGCCTCGTCGCGCTGGCGGATCGCCTCGCTGCGCTGGATCAGCGCGAACACGGCGAGCCCGGCGGTGATCAGGAGCGCCGCGACCACGGAGCCGAACACGGTCCGCCGGCGCCGCTCGGCGGCCTCGCGGCTGGCGACGATGAAGCGGACCTGCAGGTCGCTGGGCGGCGGCTCCTTCTCGGCCTGGCGCGCGAGCCAGGCGTCGGCCGCGCGCAGGTCCGTACGGCCGAGCAGGAGGCTGCGGTCCTCGCCGCGCTGTTCCCAGTCGATCGCCTCGAGCAGCAGGCGCGTGTGGTGTTCGACCCAGTCGACGTCGGTCTCGAGCACCGCGATCAGCTGCGCGAAGCTCGCGTCGAACGCCGCCGGGTCGCGGAACGAGAGCCACTGCGGGCGCCGCAGCTCGTCGCGCGTCGGGGCGCCTTCGAGCGACTGCACCAGCAGCGGCCGGATCCGCTTGCGTGTCGCGATCGCGTGCTCGACCTCGAGCCCGACGTTCCGCGAGCCGGCCGAATCGGGGCTCAGGACGATCACGAAGGTGTCGGCCGCATCGATCTGTGCGTACAGATCGCGCTGCCAGTCCTCCGACCACTGGGGGATGTCGTGGTAGTCGACGTAGACGGTCTTGCCGGCCGTCTTCAGCCGGTCCTCGAGCCGGTGTACGAACTCGACGTCCTCGCGCGCGTAGGAGACGAAGACGTCACGTCGCTCGCGCCGCGGACTGCCCTTCATGGGCGGCGAGCGTAACCGCGACCGTGAGTAGGGTCCAGCCCATGGACATCGTCGTCTTCGGTGCCACGGGCTTCGTGGGCCGGCTGGTCGCCGGATACCTCGCCGAGCATGCCCCGGCCGGCGTGACGATCGGCCTCGCCGGCCGGTCGCGCGAGAAGCTCGAGCGGACCGCGGCCGAACTGGGCGTCGACTGGCCGCTGGTGGTGGCCGACACGGGCGACGAGGCGTCGCTGGCCGCGCTGGCCGGCGGCGCGCGGGTGGTGTGCACGACGGTCGGCCCGTACTGGCCGGCGGGCCTGAAGCTGGTCGACGCGTGTGTCGCCGCCGGGTCGGACTACCTCGACCTGACCGGCGAGATCCTGTTCGTGCACGCGAGCATCGAGCGCCACGACGACGCGGCGACAGCCCGCGCGCGGATCGTGCACAGCTGTGGCTTCGACTCGATCCCCAGCGACCTCGGCGTGTTTCTGCTGCACGAGGCGGCCGGCCAGCTCGGAGACACGACTTTGGTGGTGAAGGCGTTGAAGGGCGGGCTCAGCGGCGGCACGCTCGCGTCACTCAAGGGCCAGATCGACGAGATCCGCGGTGACCGCGCGGCGCGCCGCGTGATGGGCGACCCGAACGCGCTGGCCCCGGGCCGGACGACCACGGGCGAGCGCGACCTGCGGCGCGTCGCCCGTCACCCCGAGTACGGCTGGATCGGGCCGTTCGTGATGGCGAGCTACAACACCCGCATCGTGCGCCGCAGCGCCGTGCTGCTCGACTACGGTCCGCAGTTCCGGTACCGCGAGATCTCAGCGTTCGGCAATCCGCTGATCGCCACTGCTGCGACCGCCGGCCTCGGCGCGCTCGCCGGCGGCCTCGCGTTCGGCCCGACGCGCAAGATCCTCGATCGCATCCTGCCCGACCCGGGTGAGGGCCCGAGCGAGAAGTCGCGCGAGAGCGGCTACTTCAAGATGGAGGTCCACGCCGACGGCCGCCGCGCGAAGGTCGCCGCCAAGGGCGACCCGGGCTACGCGGCGACCGCGCCGATGATGGGCGAGGCCGCGCTCTGCCTCGCGCTCGATTCGCTCCCGGATCGCTTCGGCGTCCTGACCCCTGCTACCGCGATGGGTACCGCGCTCGTCGAGCGCCTCCGCGCGGCGGGGATGACGCTCACGGTCGAGTGAGGGTGACCGCGGTCGTTGAGGAGTACTCGTGCCCCGCGGTCTTGCAGTGCGAGGTGAAGATCGTGACCGGCAGGCGGGTTCGGCGCTGGAACGCACGGGAGAACACGTCGAAGATTCTCAGCCTGAGGGGCGACGTACCAGGCGCAGACAGTGGCACTCGGGCGGCGGCGAGCGGCAGTTCCTGGCCTTGGTCGGGGATCGTGACGACCACGTCGATGTTTTCGCCGGCCGCGGCCTCGGCCACGGTCACGCGGGCTTCGATTCCGCGGCGGCTGAACAGCGCGGGCAGCGACGGCTGGACGAGCTCGAGCTGCGGCGGCGAGCCGGCCGGAGGCGATGGAGGTGGCTCGCGGCCGAGCAGGAGGTCGAGCTGCGGCGCCTGCTTTCCGTCCGTGCTGTCGTCGAAGTCGGTGCGCAGCACGAGCGCATCGGCGCGGCCGTCGCGATTCCAATCGCCGGCCGAGGCGACCGCCGTGCCCGCGTTGGCGTCGTCGACCCCGCCGCGGATCAGATAGCCGCCGGCGCCGAGATCGCCAAGGTCGATCGGTGCCGGCGCCGCCGGCGTGAACACGACGTACGCGCCGCCTTCGTCGGCGCTGCACCGGCGCCCGGCGCCCGGCGCGCCGATGATCATGTCGCGGCGGCCGTCGCCGTTGACGTCACCGAGCGCGGCCACCGCCATTCCCGCACGCGCCTGCCCGCCGGCCGGCGTCGCAGGGCCGAGGATCCGGTACGCCGAGGCGCCCGGCCGGAGCAGGTCGATCCGCCCCGACGCCGGCTGCCCGAAGACCACGTAGGCCGCGCCCGCGTACGACCGATCCATCGCTGAGACCTGCGACGCGCCGACGAGGAGGTCGCCACGACCGTCGCCGTTGACGTCGCCCAGAGGCGCGAGCGTCTCGCCGAAGTTGGCGAATTCGTGCTCGCCGTCGATCTCGACCCCGCGGCGCCCAAGCGCCCGCACGTCGACGTTGCCGGGCCGCCGCGCGCCGAAGACGACGAACGTCGCGCCGGCACCCTCGCGCCTCGCCGCGCGGGACTGGGGCGCTCCGACCGCGACGTCGGCGAACCCGTCGCCGTTGAAGTCGCCCGCGCCCGAGACCGCATCGCCGACGTCGCCGAACTCACGCCGGCCACCGCGGATCGCGAAGCCGCGCCGCAGGTGACGAAGATCGACCGGCGTGGCCGACGCCTTCCCGAACACGACGTACGCCGTCGACACCTGCACGCGACCCGAGCTCACGACCACGTCCGCGCGCCCGTCGCCGTTGACGTCGCCCACGCCCGCCACCTCGTTCGCCGCGGCCGCGTCGCGCCGCGGCCCGTCGATCCGGAAGCCGCCGCGGCCCAGACGCTGGAGGTCGACCGGTGATGTCGATCGCTTCCCGAACACCACGTAGACCGAACCCGAGAACGCGCGCCCGCGCCGCCCCGCGAACGGCGCTCCGACCAGGATGTCGGCCAGGCCGTCCGCGTTCACGTCGCCCGCCCCGGCGACAGCGCTGCCCGCCATTGCCCCCTTTGGCGGCCCGTCGGGCTGGAATCTCGGGAGCGGCCGGTTCGCGCCTTGGCGCGGCCCGACGATCCGAAAGCCGGGCGCCGTCCGGAGGTCGACCCGGCCGAGCGGCGTCCCGCCGAACACGACGTAGACGACACCGGCGGCGGTGCGCCCCGGCGCGTCGACGTGCGCCGCGCCCACCGCCACATCCGAGACGCCGTCGCCGTTGACGTCGCCCACGTCGGCGATCGTCGACCCCGTGTCCTGGAAGCGCCCGGGCGAGCTGGCGCGCAACCCGGCGAAGCTGCCCTCCGCGAGCGAGATCGGCACGACGCCGGTGTCGGCGGAGGCCACGCTCGGCGTCAACGCCAGGAGACAGACTGCGATCAGAACGCGCACCACGCGCTTGTACCCCGCTTAGGCTCCCGTCATGGGCATCGCACTCAACGACGAGATCCGCCGGCTGCTGGACGGCCGCCATTACGCGGTCCTGGCGACCATCAACCCCGACGGCGGGCCGCAGACGTCCGCGATGTGGGTCGGCCGCGAGGGCGACGACGTGCTGATGTCGACCCTCGTCGGCCGCCGCAAGTACCGCCACCTCGATCGATTCCAATGATCTGGACAACTACGTCGAGCTGCGCGGACGGATCACGTTCGAGCCGGACGTCGACCGCGCGTTCGACACCGGGCTGTCGCACGTCTACGACGGCCGCGACCCGGACCCCGACCCGCCGGGGGCGATCCGGATCACCATGCGGATGCCGGTCGACAAGGCGACGGGCTACGCCGCATAGGCCGGTAAGGCACGCGACCAACTTGTGAATACTTCCCCCAGGCGGCCCGCGCGGGCGTAGGGTACGGGCCTGACCGGAAGTCTGAGGATCAGGAGGGTTGAATGAGTGGAGAGGGTCGAGCCGGCACTGGCCGGCGGCGAACGCGTGTCGTTGGAGCGATTGCCGCGGCTGCAGTAGCCGCGGGGCTTACGGTGCCGTGGGTCGGCGCCGAGGCCTCGAAGACCGGATGGCACCACGGCCATCACGGCAACGACGAGTCCGGCAAGCTGCTGTTCTTCGCGTCCGACGGCCTCGTGCAGAACCGTGTCGAGGAGTTCTCCGATGACGGCGACACGCCAGGCTTCCGCGAGCTGCTGCGCAAGGGCACGAAGGCGTCGGACAACGGGCTGCTGACCCAGGCGCCGCCGAACACCGGCGCGGGCTGGTTCACACTCGCCACCGGCGCGTGGCCGGGCGTCCACGGCTCGACCAACAACACCTTCCACATCAACGGCGCGCTGAGCGCGTCCGGTGCCGCCCAGACATTCAGCCCGAGCCGCACAGCCGCATTCGACAACGGCGTCCTGCAGGCGGAGACGCTGGCGCAGTCGGCCGAGCGCGCCGGCAAGCGCGTCGCCCAGATCGAGTGGGCGGGCGGCCGTGGCGGCGCCATCAACGGCCCGACGCTCGACTTCCGCAACTTCCGCTCCGGCCGTGGCGTGGCGACGAACTACATCGCGCCCGAGGATTCGCCGACGTTCACCGCGTCGTTCGGGCTCCAGTTCGACCACCCGATGGGCTTTGCGGGCAACAACCCGTTCCTGCAGGCGGCGCCGTCACCGGCGACGGGCTGGACCAACGTGCCGAAGAGCTACAGCCCGGCCAAGGAGATGCGGCTGCGGGTGCTGGACGGCCTGACGCCTAACACCAGCGTCGACAAGTACGGCCTCAACGCCTACATCTACGACAGCCGCAACGACCACCGGACCAAGTACGACCGCGTGATGTTCAGCAAGACCAAGAGCGGCGGCGACTCGGTCGGCAACCTCGAAGAGGGTGAGTGGGCCGACGTCAAGGTCACGCTCAACACGACCGACGCGCTGAACGGCAAGACCGGCGCGTTCCTGGTCAAGGTCGAGCGGCTGGATTCCGACCTCTCGCACGTCCGCCTCTTCCACACCAGCGTCACGCGCGCGATCGCGACGTGGAACGGCTGGAGCGAGCGCGGCTTCACCGGCACGTTCGAAGACTTCGTCGCCGAGCGCTTCCCGTCCTCGCAGGCCGGCGACTTCGCCGTGCTCGAGGCCGGCATCGTGAGCGAGGAGACCTACATCGAGCAGGGTGAGTACTGGGAGAAGTCCTACCACCCGCTGATCAAGTACGTCATCGACAAGCACCGGCCGGATCTCGCGATGGTCGGCTATCCGGTCACCGATGAGGTCCAGCACCAGTTCCTCGGCCTCGTCACGCGCAAGCTGCCCAATGGCGACAACAACCCGTCGTATGACGACGTCAACCTCGACGGCAAGCGCGACAACCGCGTCAAGCAGCGCGAGCGGTTCATCGAGGAGGCCTACGAGGGCTCCGACACGACGATGCGGCTCGCCCAGGACCGCATGCGCGACCACGACCTGACGACCTTCGTCGGCTCCGACCACGGCTTCGCGCCGCAGTTCCTGGCCATCGACGCCAGCAAGGTGCTCGTCGACCTCGGCCTGCTGTCGCACCCGCAGACGTCCAACTGCCGCTTCGCGACCGGCGAGACGATCGGCAAGGCGAAGGCCTGCTTCGCCGGCGGCGCCGTGCAGATCTACTTGAACCTATTCGGGCGCGACCCGGCGGGCGGGTTCCGGCAGATCGGTTCCCCCGCCTCGACGACTCCCCCGCTCCCCGCGGAGGAGACCGAGGCGGCCGCGGTCGGCCGCATCAAGGCCGCGTTCCAGGGCCTGAAGGACACCAAGGACTGGACCCACGACGGCCAGCCCGAGAACTGGAAGGTCATCGACCGCGTCTACACAAAGGCCGAGGCCCGCTACATCCCGAACGGGGCGAACAGCACGGCCGACATGGCCCACCCGACCCGTACGGGTGACGTGGTCGCCTTCAGCTATCCGCCGTACCAGTTCGACGCGGCGACGCCCGGCACGCTGATCGCGCCGTCGGCGTTCTTCGGCCAGCACGGCTACGTGCCGGACGTGCAGGACCTGCGCTCGAACACCAACATGCGGGCGACGTTCCTCGCCGGCGGCGACCGGATCGACCGCGGCGTGGCGAAGAACGTCCGCAGCATCGACCTCGCCCCGACGGCGGCGTTCCTGCTCGGCGTCCCGGCGCCGCAGCACAGCCAGGGCACCGTCCGGCGCGACATCATCGATGACGGGGACGACTTCACGCCGGTGAACATCATCGGCCTGAACGACTTCCACGGCCAGCTCCTCCCGGCGGCGACGACGCTCGACGCCAACACGGCTGTCCCGGTCGGCGGCGCCGCGCAGCTCGCGACGATGTTCGACGAGGAGGCGGCGAAGCTGCCCGGCCAGTCGCTACTGCTGGCGGCGGGCGACAACGTGGGCGCGTCCCCGCCGGAGTCGGCGCTGCTGGAGGACATCCCGGCGATCGACGTGGAGAACGCGTGGGGGCTCGACGCCACGAGCTTCGGCAACCACGAGTTCGACTTCGGGATCGACCGGATCCTCAAGCACCAGGCGCGGGCGAACTTCCCGTTCCTGGCCACCAACGTCGTCGAGACCGCGACCGGCCGCGAGCCGGCGTGGATGAAGACGTCCAAGGTCTTCACGGTCAATGGCGTGCGGGTCGGCGTCATCGGCTCGGTCGTCCGCACGACGCCGGAGCTGGTGAAGCCCGGTAACACCGCGGGCCTCGAGTTCCTCGACGAGGCGGAGCGGATCCGGCGCGAGTCGGCGAAGCTGCGCGCCCAGGGCGTCCGCGTGCAGGTCGTGGTCATCCACGAGGGCGCGACGCTGGGCGCGAATGCGATCGACGGCCGTCCGGCCGCGGCGTGGGAGGGCCCGATCGTCGGGATCGTGAACGGCCTCCAGTCCACCACGGTGGACCTGGTGGTCGCCGGCCACACGCACCGCGCGGCGAACACCGTCATCGGCCGCATCCCCGTGGTCGAGGGCTTCAACGCCGGCATCAGCTACTCGGTGGCGCAGTTGCTCGTCGACGACGGCGACGTGCAGTGGGCGGGCGCGGCGACGCGCCTGGCCAAGAACATCGGCGTCGCTCAGCGCGCCGACGTGAAGGCGATCGTCGACAAGGCGAGCGCCGACACCGCGCCGCTGCGCAACGTCGTCATCGGCAACCAGAACGGCAGCATCACGCGCGACAACCCCGCGCGTCTGAAGGAGTCCTCGATGGGCAACTTCGTAACCGATGCGATGCGGGCGAAGTACGCGCAGGACGACGGCGTGCAGGTCGCGCTGACGAACTCAGGCGGCCTGCGTGCGGACCTCGTCGACGCGCCGCCGCCCGGCGGTGAGACGATCACGTGGGGCGAGGCGTTCGCGGTCTTGCCGTTCGGCAACTCGACCGTGATCGAAACGCTCACCTACGAGCAGCTCGTGGCGGCGCTGACGTCCGGCTTCGCGCCGCCGTGCAACTCGGCGGTCGCGACAGGGCGTACCCCGCAGTACTCCGGCATGTGGGTGAAGTGGCACTGCAACGGCACCGCGCCGGTGATCGACAACGTGTGGCTCGCGCCGCCCGGCCCGGAGCCGACCACGGCGCCACTGGGCCCGGGCAGCACCGTCCGGATCGTCACCAACGACTTCATGTACGGCGGTGGCGACGGGTACACGGCGCTGGCGGGCGGCACCAACGTCCTCCAGACGGGCGACCTGCTGCTGGACGTGGTGATCGACCACATCAAAGCCAACTCGCCGGTCTCGGCGGTCATCGACCGCCGCCGGTCGGACACGGTTCTGCCGTGAGGTCCTAGCGGTCGGGGGCCATGGCGCGTCATCATCGCGCCATGGCCCCCCGGCTGCTGGAGCGCGACGCCCCTCTCGGCGAGCTGCTCCGCGCGCTCGAGGACGCCGAGGCGGGGCACGGCGCCACCGCGTTGGTGATGGGCGAGGCCGGGATCGGCAAGACCAGCCTCGTGCGCGCGTTCGCCGCGCAGGCGGCTTCGAGGGCGCGTCTGCTGGTGACCGCTTGCGATGACCTGGTCACGCCGCGGACGCTCGGTCCGCTCCATGACGCGGCCGTCGGGACCGACGGTCCACTGGCTGAGGCGCTCGCCGGCGGTGGCGCGGACGACCGCGTCTTCACGGCGCTCATGGAGGAACTCGCCGAGCAGCGGCCGACGGTGCTCCTGATCGAGGACGCCCATTGGGCCGACGACGCCACCGTCGACGTGCTCGGCTACGCCGCCCGCCGCGTCGGCCCGCTCGGCGCGCTGCTCGTCGTCACGCTGCGCGACGAGGTGCTGGTCCCGGGCCACCCGCTGCACCGGCTGCTCGGGACGCTGGCCGGGCAGCCCGTCCACCGGCTCGAGCTCGCCCCACTGTCACGCGAGGCCGTCGACGCGCTGGCGGCCGGCACCGGGCGCGACGCTGCCGCCGTTCACGCACTCACCGCCGGCAACCCGTTCTTCGTCACCGAGGCGCTCGCCGCGCCGCCCGACGCGGTGCCCGCGAGCGTCAAGGACGCCGTGCTCGCGCGCCTGCGCCAGGTGAGCCCCGAGTGCGCCGAGGCACTGGAGCGGCTCTCGGTCGTGCCGTCGACGGTGCCCGGGGAGCTCGCCCAGGGGCTGCTCGGCCCGGCGATCGAGACGCTCGCCGAGGCCGAGCAGGCGGGGCTCATCGAAGCCCGCCCCGGCGGGATCGGCTTCCGGCACGAGCTGGCGCGGCGGGCGATCGAGGAGAGCCTGCCGATCATCCGCCGCCGTCTGCTCAACCAGGACGTGGTCGCCGCGCTGCGAGACAGCGGCCAGCTCGAGCGGGCCCGGCTGCTGCACCACGCGGCCGAGGCCGGTGACGTCGCCACGCTGCTCGAGGAGGGCCCGGCGGCGGCGCGCGAAGCGGCGCGTGCGGGCTCGCACCGCCAGGCGCTCGCGCACTTCCAGGCCGTGATGGCGCACGCCGGCCGGCTGGAGCCGCGCGAGCGCGCGGAGCTGCTCGACGACTACGGGTGGGAGCTCTACAACGCCCACAAGTTCCGCGCTGCGGTCGACACCGGCCGCGACGCGGCGCGGCTGTACGAGGAGCTCGAAGACTCGGTCGCGCTCGCGCACTGCCTCGTGCGGCTCTCACGCCACCTGTTCATGATCGGCGAGACCGACGAGGCCGAGGACAGCGCGCATCGCGCCGTCCGGATCCTGCGGACCGAGGGCGATGCGGCGGCGCAGGCCTACGCGATGCTCGCCCTCGGCGCGATCCTGGCCATGACGTGCCAGTCGGCGGAAGCGACACCGGTGCTGGAGCACGCCGACCGGCTCGCGCTCTACTCCGAGCGCCCGGACCTCGCGGCGCTGTGCCTCAACTACCTGGCGATCGCTCGCTTCGAGGACGGCGACACGGGCGGGCTGGACACGATGCGCAACAGCATCGCGATCGCCCGCGCCGGCGGGCACCACGAGGCCACGGCCCGCGGCTATACGAACCTCGGCGAGCTGCTGTTTCGCGCCGGCCGCCTGATCGAGCTCGAGCGGTGCGTGCGCGACGGGCTGGCGTTCACGGGCGAGCGCGGGTTCTGGTCGCACGCGTACAACCTCGAGACCCACCGCTGCCTGCTGCTGTTGCGGCGCGGCGAATGGGACGAGGCCGAGCGCGGGCTGCGCGCGCTGATCGCCTCCGTCGCGGACGCGGGGATCGGCTCCGCGTATACGATCCCGTGGCTGGCGCGGCTGCTGGCCCGCCGCGGCGACCCGTCCGCTGCCGGGCTGCTGGCCGAGGCGTGGGAGCGGGCGATGCGCGAGCGGCTGCTGCTCGGCCTAGCGTACGCCGGGCTGGCGCGTGCCGAGTGGGCGTGGCTCGCGGGCGAGCCGGACGCCGCGAGCGAGGTCGCTGAGGCGCTGCTCCCGCGGATCGAGCACCGGGGTGCGGCGCCGTTCAGGGGCGAGCTGCTGCGCTACCTGGCCCGCGCCGGCCTGCCGGCCGAGCCGTTCGACCGCTGCCCGCCCGCGTGGGCGGCGGGCATGGCGGGCGACTGGCGGACCGCGGCCGAGGCGTGGCGGCGCGTCGGCGACCCCTACGAGGAGGCGCTGGAGCTGATCGAGGGCGACGCCGAGGCGGTCGCGATCGGCCTGCGGACGCTCGACCGGCTGGGCGCCGAGCCCGCGGCGAAGCGGGCGCGGGCGCGGTTGCGCGAGCTCGGCGCGCGGGTCCCGCCGCGCCCGCGTCCGGAGACGAAGGCGAACCCGGCGGGGCTGACCGCGCGCCAGCTCGCGGTGCTGGAACTCCTGTGCGATGGACTGACGAACGCCGAGATCGCCGAGCGCCTCGTGCTCTCCGTGCGGACCGTCGACCACCATGTGGCCGCGATCCTCGGCAAGCTCGGCGTTCGCTCGCGCCGTGACGCGGCGGCCGCCGCCGAGACGCTCGGCGTGGGCTCCTAGAGCTGCGGCTTCTTGTTGCCGGGCGTGCAGGTCCGGTAGGCGCGGTCGCCCTTGAGCGTCCGGCCGTCGGTGGTCTTGACTTCGATCTTGACCACGAACCGGCCCTTCGGGAAGCCGCGCAGGTCGACCTGCGAGCGCCACCGGCCGGCGCTCTTGCGCACGGCCACCTTGCGGCCGTGCACCCACACCTTTGCCGACTTGATGACGATGCCCCCGGGCTGCTTGAGCCGGATCGGGAAGTTCCGGCGGCTGACGCACTGGGTTGCGGGTGGCAGGCCGAACGCGGTCGCGACCTGGGTCGGCGTGGCGTTCTGGAGCGGCGGCGGGGTGGGCGCGACGATCGGCTTCGGCGTGGCCACCGGCGTCGGGATCGCGGTCGGTACGGGGGCCGGCGGGTTCACCGGGTCGCTGGTCGCCGTGGCGCTGCCGCCCTGGTTGGTGGCGGTCACGCGGCAGGTGATGACGTGGCCGGCATCGGCCGCGGTCAGGTCATAGGTGGCGCCGGTGGCGATCACCGTGCCGTCGCGCAGCCACTCGATCGTGAGCGTCGGCGCCGGGCTGCCGGCCCAGATGCCGGGGTCGCACGTGAGCGTCTGCGTGCCGCTGATCGCGGGCGGCGCCGTGTTCTGGGGGAGACCGCGGGGACGTTGCGCGGCGCGCTCGTGGCGGTGGCGCTGCCGCCGCCGTTGGTGCCCGTGACACGGCACGCGATCTGGTGCGTCGCGTCGGCGCCGGTCAGCACGTGCGTGGCCCCGGTCGCGATCGGCGAGCCGTTGCGCAGCCATTCGAACGTGAACGTCGGGTTGTTGGTCCACGCGCCCGGGTTGCAGGTGACGGTCTGGCCGACCTGCATCGTGCCGGTCACCTGCGGCGTGCCGGCGACGGGAGCGGGGACGCCGCCGACGCTCAGCCGCGCCCCGAAGGACGGCCCGCCGGGATAGTCGACGGCGTACGGTCCCGCGCCCGTCAGCGTCCCGAACGTGCCGTTGCGCGAAGCCGACGTGACGATCTGGAACGTGTCGCCGGCGGCGGGCGTGAAGCTGTTGACTATCGCCAATGTCCCGGCGAACGTCGCGACGCCGGTGACCTCGAGCTGGTCGAAGGCGCTCGTGCCGTCCACCTCGATCTGGAGGGTGCCGCCGGCGCTCTGCAAGAAGTTGCCGGCGACGGTCAGGCGCCCGGGGCGCACCGAGCCCGAGGTGTTGGTGACGTTGCCGTTGACCTGTCCGTTGCCGGCCAGCACGCCGGTCGCGGTCAGCGTCACGGCGCCGCCGCCCGCGGTGCCGTTGACGGTCATGCTGCCGCCGGAGATCGCGTGCGAGCCCGCGGTCAGCGCGCCCTCGACCGGCGTCGTGCCGCCGGACTGGTTGTGGGCGCCGCCGATCACGAGCGTCTCGCCGGCGGCCACGTCGGTCACGCCCGACGCCTGCGTGAGCGCGCCGAGTGCGAACGTGCCGGTCGCCGGACTGACGGTGCCGCCGGCGTTCGTGATCGTGCCACCGGCCGTGCCGGAGCCGGTCAGCGTCCCGCCGGGCTGCACGGTCAGCCCGCCGGAGAAGTCGAGCGTCTGACCGGCGCCGACCGTGACCGCACCGGCGTTGACGGTCCGGGTCGCGATCGTGGTCGCGCCGGCCGGGCTCTTCTGCAGCCGGCCGCCGGCCATGACCTGGATCTCGCCGTTGCCGCTGTTGCAGACGAACTGGCCGGCGCCGGTGCCGATCGTCCACGTCGCGGTGATGCGCAGGACGGCGCCGGTGAGGATGCAGATGTCGCCGCCGGTCCAGGTGGTGTCGAGTTGCGGACGGACGCTGACGCTGTCCTCGAACCGCAGCTGACCCGCGGTGGACTTGGTGAACGTGCCCGTGATGATCGCGACGTGACCGCCGCCGAGCGTCCCGGACGTGGCGTTCAGGGTGCCGATGCTGCGGTTGCGGCCGCCCGTGAAGGTGCCGCCGCTGAGCGTGACGAGCGGGAGCGTGGTGGCGGGGGCGATGCCGTCGAGCGTGAGCGTGCCGCTGTCGACGGTCAGTGCGGACGGGTCAAGCGTCGCGCCGTCGGGCAGGGTCACACTCGATGTCGTGCGGACGAGCCCGGCGCCGCCGATGCGGCCGGCTGCGGTCAGCGTCCGGGGGCCGGCCAGCGTGAGCTCGGCGTCGCCGAGGAACGTCCCGGCATCGGACGCGGGCCCGGCGGCGAGCGAGAGGACGCCGCTGGAGGCCTGGACGGTGCCGTCGTTGTCGAGCAGGGTCGAGACGGTGCTGGTGCCGCCGGAGGTCTTGTGCAGGCGGCCGCCGGACACGATCTGGATCTGGCCGTTGCCGCTGTTGCAGACGAAGTTGCCGGCGCCGGTGCCGATCGCGAACGTCGCTTCGATCCGGAAGACGGCGGAGGTGAGGACGCAGATGTCGCCGCCGGTCCACGTCGAGTCGATCTGCGGGCGGAGGCTGATGCTGTCCTCGAGCCGCAGCTGACCGCCGGTGGTCTTCGTGAACCCGCCCGTGACGGTCGCGATGTGGCCGCCCGCGAGCGTGCCGGACGTGGCGTTCAGCGTGCCGATCGAACGGTTGCGGGCGCCGCTGAACGTGCCACCGCTGAGCGTCACGAGCGGGAGCGTCGTCGCGGGCGCGGCGCCGTCGAGCGTCAGCGTCCCGCTGTCGAGCGTGAGCGCGGCCGGGTCGAGCGTGGCGCCACCGGGCAGCGTGACGCTCGCGGTCGTGCGGACGTGACCGGCGCCCCCGATCCGGCCGCTCACTGTGCGGATGCCGGCGAAGGTGAGCTCGGAGTCGGCGAGGAACGTTCCGGCGTCAGTGCCGGTGCCGGCGGCGAGCGAGAGGACGCCGGTCGAGGCCTGGACGGTGCCGTCGTTGTCGAGCAGCGTGGAGACGGTGCTGGTGCCGCCGGAGGTCTTATGCAGGCGGCCGCCGGCGACGACCTGGATCTGGCCGTTGCCGCTGTTGCAGACGAAGTTGCCGGCGCCCGTGCCGATCGTGAAGGTGGCCTCGATCCGGAAGGCGGCGGAGGTGAGGACGCAGATGTCGCCGCCGGTCCACGTCGAGTCGGCCTGGGGCCGGAAGCTGATCGCGTCCTCGAGCCGCATCTGGCCGCCGGTGGCCTTCGTGAACGCGCCGGTGACGGTCGCGGTATGTCCGCCGGACAGCGTGCCCGACGTCGCGGTGAGCGTGCCGATGATGCGGTTGCGGGCGCCGCTGAAGGTCCCGCCGGACAGCGTCACGAGCGGGAGCGTTGTGGCGGGCGTGGCGCCGTCGAGCGTGAGCGTGCCGCTGTCGAGCGTGAGTGCCGCGGGATCGAGGATGGCGCCGCTCGGCAGCGTGACGCTGGCGGTGGTGCGGATGAGCCCGGCACCGCCGACGCGGCCGTTGACCGTCCGGATGCCGGCCAGCGTGAGCTCGGCCCCGGTGTCGGCGAGGAAGGCGCCGGCGTCGGCCGCAACCGCGGGTCCCGCGGCGACCGACAGCGTGCCCTGCGCGGCCTGGACCGTGCCGTCGTTGTCCAGCAGCGTCGAGACCGTGGAGGTGCCGGGCGAGTCCTTGAGCAGCCGGCCGCCGGCCGCGACCTGGACCTGGCCGTTGCCGCTGTTGCAGACGAAGTTCCCGCCGCCGGTGGCGATCGTGAGCGTCGCATCGAGGCGCATGACGCCGCCGGTGAGGACGCAGATGTCACCGCCGTTCCACGTCGAGGCCGTGCCGACGGCGAGCGTCCCGCCTTCGATCCGCAGTTGCGCGCTGGTGGTCTTGGTCAGCGCGCCGGCCGCGGCCAGCGTGCCGGACCCGGTGACCGTACCCGAGCGCAGTGTGGTCGCGCCCGAGACGGTGAGCGTGCGGGCGCCGCCCGTCTGCAGGGTGCCGCCGTCCAGCACGAGCGTCGCGGCGCTCGAGTTCTGGTCGAGCACCACGTTGTCGCCGGAGCCGAGGGTGACGTCATCGGCTCCGGTCGGCACGTGGCTGCACGACCAGCTCGCTGCCGCGCTCCAGTTGCCCGATCCCTGATAGCCGCAGGCATCCGCCTTGGCCGCCGCCGGCAGCGCCAGGAGCGCTGACAGCAGGGTGGCAAGAGCGAATATGGCCTTCCGTGGCATCTGACTCTCCTTCGGTTGACGGCGCTTCGTGCACCGTCCCCTACGGAGGGATCAGTCGCCAGAGACCCTGGGGGTAAAGCTGATACCCCTAGGCCAGGGCGCCGGCGAGCTGCACGCGAGCACGCGAGAGCCGGCTCATCACCGTCCCGGGCGGGATCTTCAGCGTGCCGGCGGTCTGGGCGTAGCTCATCCCGACGATGTCGACCGCGGCCACGACGCGCCGGAACTCTTCGGGGAGCTGGGCGACGGCGTCATAGATCTCGGCCGCGATCACCTGGTCCTGCGGATCGCGGTCCGTCCGCAGGCTCGGGTCCTCGGGATCGAGCTCGCCGATCACGACCGGCCGGCGCTGCTCGCTGCGCCAGTGGTCCTTGCAGACGTTGCGCAGCGACCGCACGAGGTACGGGAACACGGCCCCGTCGCGGAGGCTGCGCGGCTTCGCCAGGACGCGAGCGTAGGTTTCCTGGGTCAGGTCCTCGGCCAGGTGGCGCGACCCGCAGAGCGAGAGCGCGACCTCGAGCAAGCGGGAGCGATGCTCGGCGGCCGTGGTGGGGTTCAGCACAGAGGGGAGGGGAGGAGACATCACGCTGCAACTGTCTCCGGAGCTGCCTAATCCGCGCATCGGCAGGCATCACCCATCTTTGCCTATGCGCATACCTATACGCTCGTTCGCCATGGGTAGCGCGTTCCAGGAGCTGATCGAGCGGTGGGACGGCGAGCAGGTGGCGGTCCGCTACGACGCCGACCTCGCCACGTGGATGTTCATCGCGGTCCACTCGACGCGGCTGGGGTCCGCGGGTGGCGGCACGCGGATGCGCGTGTATGCGCGGCCGGAGGACGGGCTGGCCGATGCGCTGAACCTCTCCGGCGCGATGACTCGCAAGTTCGCCGTCTGCGACGTGCCGCGCGGGGGCGGCAAGGGCGTGCTCGCGGTCCCGCGCCTGTTCGACGGCGCAGAGCGGATCGAGCTGCTCCACCGCTACGGCGACTTCATCTCGTCGCTCGGCGGGCTGTTCACGACGGCGCCGGACATGAACACGTCCGAGCGCGACATGGATGTGATCGCCGAGCGCTGCGAGTACGTCGTCTGCCGCAGTGCCGACAACGGCGGCTCCGGCTCGACCGCGCCGGCGACC
Organism: uncultured Solirubrobacteraceae bacterium; assembly: GCA_963768375.1. Classification (GTDB taxonomy): domain Bacteria; phylum Actinomycetota; class Thermoleophilia; order Solirubrobacterales; family Solirubrobacteraceae; genus Solirubrobacter. The sequence goes on along the minus strand of CAVYHO010000008.1, from coordinate 75,298 downwards.
GCGCGCGGGGTGTTCTACGGCATCCGGGCGAGCGTCGGCGGTGACCTGCGGGGCGTGCGCGTGCTGGTCCAGGGCGTCGGCGCGGTCGGGGCCATCCTGGCGCGCGAGCTCGAAGCGGCTGGCGCTGAGGTCGTCGTCTCCGACGTCGATCCGTCGCGGGTGTTCGGGCAGACGGTCGATCCCGCGGACGTGATCGGCACCGAGTGCGACGTCTTCGCGCCGTGCGCGGCCGGCGGGGTTATCGACTCCGACACCGTCGAGCTGCTGCGCTGTCGCATAATCGCGGGCGCGGCCAACAATCAGCTCGCGGACCCGGCGCTCGCCGACCGCCTCCACGAGCGCGGCATCCTCTACGCGCCGGACTACATCATCAACTCCGGCGGCGTGCTGCACGGAGCGGGCCGCGAGATGCTCGGCTGGGACGACGCCACGCTCGAAGCGCACCTGCTCGGCCTCGGCGACCTGCTGTTGAAGCTCTACGCCGCCGCTGACGGGCGCTCGCCGGTCCATGCCGCCGAGGAGCTCGTCGCGCGGCGCCTCAGCGGCAGTCCGGACAGAGCCCGCTAACTGAGCTGCCGGCGAACTGCGCCAGTAAGGGGACGGGTTCGGATCGCGTGATCGATTCGCGAGGCGCCGGGAGGGGGTGGGGAACGAAAGTTGTCCTATGCGACCGTTTGGTTCTCCACCCCTTGTGCGGAGCGCGGTCGTGATCGTTTGCGCGCGAAACCGGCCCCGCGGACGAGCGTTCACGGTCGAACCCCACCTCAGTCGATGCTGCCGTTAAAGCGGCCTAGCGGAGCATGGGCCGAACCGCATCCTCGTCCACGCCACGCTCGCGCAACCACGCGGCCACCGGCCCGCCGCGCTCCAATATCGCGAGCAGCATCTGCGCGTCCGCACGCGGCGAGCCAATCGCCACATCGGGCGGCGGCGCGGCGATCCCGCTGAGCACCGCCTCACGGAACTCGCGCGGCGTCGCGCCCGCGGCGAGCAAGATGCGCCGCGCCACACCATCGCGCTGGCGCAACACACCGAGCAGGAGGTGAGCGGGCTCGACGAGCTCGCTGCCGACCTGCATCGCCTCCTGCAACGACGCGTCGAGCGCGTCCTGCGCCGCGGCCGTCAACGGCAGCTGGCCGCTCTCGGAGTGATCACCCATCCCGACGGCGCGCACCACTTCCGCTCGCGCGCGCTCGCGCGTGAGGTCGTAGGGCGCGAGCAGCGGTCCGACCGAGTCGTCGCCGGCCAGGGCGACGAGCACGTGCTCGGTTCCCACGTGGTCGTGACGCATCAGCACTGCTTCCTCGTGCGCGGCCATCACGACCGCTCGCGCCGCGTCGGTGAAGCGCTCGAACACGGGACGCAGGATGTCAGGCGCGCAGGCGGTACCCGATCGAGAACAGGCGGTGGTTGATCGCGAACAGCGTCGACGCGGCGGCCGCGAGGACCAGCAGCGACAGCGCGATGTTCGTCTCGCTGTAGCCGAGGAACCCGTAGCGGACGAGCCCGATCATGTAGTAGACGGGGTTGAAGCGCGTGAGCGTCTCGAACGGCTCCGGCAGCAGCGACGCCGAGTAGAAGACGCCGCCGAGAAAGATCAGCGGTTGCAGGACGAACGTCTGGTAGAAGGAGACGTCGTCGAACTGCTCCGCGCGCAGGCCGACGAGCACGCCGAGTTGCGCGAAGAACGAGCCGACCAGGACGAGCGACGGGACGAGCACCAGCACGTGCTCGAGCGGGATGTCGACGAGCAGTGACGCCGCCACGAACGTCAGCGTCGCCACGATCATCCCGCGCAGGAAACCGCCCAGCGAGAACGCCAGCAACAGCTCGAGCGGCGACGCGGGCGAGGAGAGCTGGTCGTCGATCGAGCGCTGGAACTTCTGCTGCAGCAGCGACGACGAGTTGTTGGCGAACGCGTTCGTCGCCCAGGCCATCATGATCAGGCCAGGGACCACGAACACGATGTACTCGTAGCCGTGCAACGCGCCTACGCGTGAGCCCAGCGCCGCGCCGAACACGGAGATGTACAGGAACGTCTCCAGCAGCGGCGCGCCGAGCGTCTGGCGCTTGATCTTCCAGAAGCGGATGGTCTCGCGCCGCACGAGCGTGAAGAACCGGATCTGTCGCGTGTTCACTCGACGTCGCTCCCGATGTGCGCGCGCGAAAGCTCCTTGCGGCCGACGAGCCCCAGGTAGGCGTCCTCCAGAGACGAGACGCCGTACTCCGTGGCTAGCTCGCGCGTCGAACCGGTCGCGGCGATCTGGCCGTCGTTGATGAACGCGATCCGGCTGCACAGCTGCTCGGCCTCTTCGAGGTAATGCGTCGTGAGCAGGATCGTCGTGCCCTCGCCGTTGATCCGCTGTACGTAATGCCAGAGCTCGAGCCGCAGTTCGACGTCGACGCCCGCCGTCGGCTCGTCGAGGATCAGCAGCTTGGGCCGGTGCATCAGCGCCCGGGCGAGGATCAGCCGCCGCTTCATGCCGCCCGACAGGAAGCGCGTCCGCTCGTCCTTCTTGTCGAGCAGCGAGAACGCGTCGAGCAGCTCGTGGGCGCGCTCGCGTCGCTCGCGGCGCGGCATCCCGAAGTAGCCGCCGTGGTAGTCGAGCGACTCCTCGATCGTGAGGAACCAGTCGAGGTTGAGCTCCTGCGGGGCCAAGCCGACCGCCATCCGCGCGGCCTCGTAGTGATGCACGGCGTCGTGGCCGAACACCTCGATCGACCCGGAGGTGGGCTGGGCGAGCCCGGTCGTGCAGTGGATCAGCGTCGACTTGCCGGCGCCATTTGGTCCGAGCAGTCCGAAGAACTCGCCCTGCTCGATCTCGAGTGAGACGCCCTTGAGCGCCTCGGTCCCCGTCGGGTACCGCTTGACCAGGTCCGTGATCTCGAGCGCCTTCATCGCGGGGCGCCGTGATAGCACGCACTGTGATGAGTTTTCCGCCAGGCTCCCGTCAAACAGGTATGACCGCTCACCACGAGACCACCTTCGCCGAGGCCGTCGAACGCCACCGGCGGGAACTGCAGGTGCACTGCTACCGGATGCTCGGCTCGTTCGAGGAGTCCGAGGACCTCACGCAGGAGACGTTCCTGCGCGCGTGGCGCCGGCGCGAGACCTACGAGGGCCGCGCGTCGCTACGCGCCTGGCTCTATCGGATCGCCACCAACGCGTGCCTGGACGCGCTCGAGAAGCGGCCGCGGACGCCGTCGCCGAACGGCGAGATCGCGTGGCTCCAGCCGTATCCCGATGAGCTGTTGGAGGCGATCCCGGCCGATGACGAGCCGGACGCGGAGGTCGTGGCCCGCGAGACGATCGAGCTCGCGTTCATGGTCGCGATCCAGCACCTCGCTCCGCGGCCGCGCGCGGTGATGATCATGCGCGACATCCTCGGCTGGTCGGCGAAGGACACCGGCGCGGCGCTGGAGATCAGCGTGGCCGGCGTCAACAGCGCGCTCCAGCGCGCCCGCGCGGGACTCAAGGAGCACCTGCCCGAGCAGCGGCTCGAGTGGGACGCGCCGGGGAGCCCCGCCGAGCGGGAGCTGCTGGCGCGCTACGTCAAGGCCAGCGAGGACGGGGATGCACACGCGATCGCCGCGCTGATGCATCGAGGACGCGCGCTTCTCGATGCCGCCTGAGCCGGGCCTGTTCGTCGGCCGCGACACGATCGTCGGTTACTGGATCGAGGGCGGCTTCGGCACCGAGGAGTTCGGGCGCTTCAAGATCCTCGAGACCCGCGCCAACCGCCAGCCGGCGATCGCGAACTACGTGCGCGTGCCGGGTGACGACACGTACCGCTCGATGGCGCTCGATGTGCTGCGGGTCGAGGGCGGCGAGATCGCCGAGATCGTCACGTTCGGCTCGAAGTCGTTCGCCTGGTTCGGGCTGCCGGACACGCTGTGAACTTCGCGGTCCGGGTCGTCGCCGTCGCGCCGGGCGGCGAGCGGGCCTTCGTCGAGTCGGAGTGGCTCGACGCGGTGGTGTGGGTCGAGCGCGGCGAGATCGAGCTGCGAGGCGCCGGCGGGAGCCGCCGGCGCTTCGTCAGCGGCGACCTCATCTGGCTCGACAACGTGCCGCTGCGGGCGCTCCACAACCCCGGCGCCGAGCCCGCCGTGCTGCGCGCGGTGTCCCGTACGCTGCCCGTGTGAGCCGCGAGCTGCAAGCCGCGCACGCCGCGGTCGACGACGCGGTCGCCGTGCTGCTCGCGGGCCGCGATGAGCCGCTCACGCGGATCGGCAAAGCGGCAAAGGACTTCCTGACCGAGGTCGACCTGGCGTCGGAGGCGGCGATGAAGGCGTCACTCGCCGCCTGGACGCCGGAGATCGGCTTCTTCGGCGAGGAGGGTGGTGGCGCGGACCTGCACTCGGGGCGCGTGTGGGTCGCCGACCCGCTCGACGGAACCGTCAACTACGCGACCGGCTCGCCGCTGTGCGGCGTGATGCTCGGGCTGCTCGAGGACGGCGAGCCGGTGCTGGGCGTGATCGACCTGCCGTTCCTGGGTGTGCGTGTGGATACCGGCTCGATCGTCGACGTGAACGCCTTCGAGGAAGCGATCGTCGCTCAGGGGGACGCGTTTCACCGCGGCGGCCCGCGGATGGACGCCTACCTCGCGCTCGGCACCGAAATGCACCGCCGTGCGCTGCGCTTCCGCTGCGTCGGCGCGGCCTCAGTCCTGTGGGCGTGGCTGGCCGGCGGCCAGATCCAGGGCATGGTGCTGTCTCACAACAACCCGTACGACGTCGTCGCCGGCCACGCGATCGCGCGCGCGGCGGGCGCGGTCGTCACGGACTACGCGGGGGCGCCGCTGACGTTGGGCTCGGCAGGCGCCCTGGCCGCCGTCCCGGGCGTGCACGGCGAGCTGGTCGCGCTGGCCGCCGACCTCGCACGCGTCACTTAGGCGGGAGCGACGACGCGCGCTCGGCGCCGCGGTCCACCCAGCGGGCGAACGTGGCGTCGTCGAGCTCGGACGGCTCGACCAGCAGGAAGCCCGTCATGGGCTTGGCGCCCGGACGCCCGAACTCGCTGGTGTGCGGCTCGCTCAGGAACGCCTCGGTTTCCTCCGGATCGATCCGCACGCACAGCTGGTCGGAGCGCATCACGCCGACGGCCATGTTGCCGTTGATCATCCAGCCCATCCCGCCGAACATCTTGCGCTCGACGACTCCGGGGCGGACGTTGATGTGCTCGCGGATCCGGTCCGCGAGCTGCTCGTCGTAGGCCATGACCGGATTGTCTGGTAGGTATGCCGTGGTGAGCAACCTCGGCAGCTACGAGCGGTCGACGATCCTGTGGCTGCTGCTCGGTGGCTTCGCGTTCGGCATCGGCTGGATCATCGGCCTGGCGCAGCTGTGGAATTCGAGTTCCTGGAACCGGTTCGACAAGCTGCTCGGCACGCTGCTGTGGCCCGGCGGGCTGGCCACGGGCGTCTTCCTGTTCGCGCTCGTGCTCGGCGACGACCCGCTGATGATCGTCGTCGGCCTGCTCGTCCCGCTGGCCACCGCCGGGTACCTCGCCTGGCGCGCCGCTTGACATGTAAGCGTCACCAGCTACCTTGTGACGCATGGCACCGGTCCTCACCCAGCTGAGACGCGGTGTGCTCGAGTACTGCGTGCTGGCCCTCCTGCGTGACGGCGAGCGCTACGCGTTCGATCTGGTCCGCACGCTCGGGGAGGCCGATGGCATGGTCACCAGCGAGGGGACGCTCTACCCGCTGCTCTCGCGGCTGCGGCGGGAAGGAGTCGTGGATACGACGTGGCGCGAGTCGCCGTCCGGGCCGCCGCGCCGCTACTACACGCTCACGCCCCGCGGGGAGGAGGTCCTGGGGGCCTTCACCGCCGAGTGGGAGCGGTTCTGCCGATCTGTCGACGGGCTACTGGCCACGGGGAGCAAGAAATGATGACCAAGACGCGCCACCCGCTGGTCGAGGACTATCTCGGCCGCCTCGAGGCCGCCGCCGCCCACTTGCCGCCCGCGCGCCGAGCCGAGCTCACGGGCGACATAGCGGCGCATCTCTCGGAAGCGCTCGGACCCGAGCCGTCCGACGCCGAGGTGCTCACCGCGCTCGATCGGCTCGGCGCTCCGGAGGAGATCGTCTCGGCCGAACAACCGCGTCCCGCCCCGCCGGCCGATCCCCGCGGCACGCGCGAGTGGGCAGCCATCTTCCTGCTGCTGCTCGGGGGTTTCGTCGCGTTCCTGGGCTGGATCGTGGGGCTGATCCTGCTGTGGAGCTCGCGAGCGTGGACGACACGCGACAAGCTGGTCGGGACGCTGCTATGGCCCGGCGGCCTCGCCACCGGCTTGGGCGTCGCCCTACTGATGGCGGCGGCGAACCCCGAGACCTGCACCGGTGGCGTCATCGGCACCACCGGCGAGGACGGCCAGCAGGTGATCGAAACGAGCTGCTCGGGCGGTATTCCGCCGGCGCTTGCGATCACCGTCGCGCTGATCAGCCTGCTGGTGCCTGTGGCGACCGCGATCTACCTCGCGCGACGAGCCGGCCGCACAGCCTGAAACACTCGTCCAGATCGTCAAGTTTTCGCTCGGGAGCGCCGATTCCCCGGGCGTGATACTGCTCGCCGCCGGGCTTCCCGTCCTCGCCGCCACGTTTGCGGTGCTCCTGCGCGCCGCGCTGCGGTCGCAGGATCGCGGTGCATGGATCGCGCTCGGCCTCGCCCTCGTCTTCGAGGCGACGGGCGCGATCTGGCTCGCCGTCCCGGGCGGCGGTTCGCGCTTTCCCGCTCCCGCCGACGTCGTCCTGCTCGCGTTCTTCCCCGCCACCTTCGCCGCGGCGGTGCTGTTCGCGCGCGCCCGGCTGCGCCGCTTCGGGCCGGCGCTGTGGCTCGACGCCGCGATCGGCGCGGTCGGTGCCGCCGCGATCGTCACCCAGCTGCTCGGCGGCGCGGTCGACCGCGCCACCGGTAACGGCTGGGCCACCGCGGTCGCACTCGCCTACCCGATGGGCGACGTGCTGCTCGTGGTGATGATCGTCGTCGCCGTGACGCTGCGCGGCTGGCGCGTGAGCCCCGTGTGGGCGCTGCTCGCCGTCGGCCTGATCGCCCATGTCGTCGCCGACATCGGCTACGTGTCGTCCGGGCTCGCACACGAGCGCCGGGCCCTGTGGGTGCCGGTGCTCGGCCTGCTCTCGCCGCTCCTGATCGCGGCCGCCGCGTGGAGCCCGGACCGCTCGCCGCGGGCCGTGACGCTCGAGGGCTGGCGCATGCTCGTAACGCCCTCGCTGCTCGCGATCATGGCCGGCGGGCTGCTCGTGGCCGACCACTTCCACCAGACGATCGACGCCGCCGTCTTCCTGTCCGCGGCCACGCTCGTGCTGGTGCTGGTCCGGATGGCACTGACGTTTCATGAGAACACGGCGCTGCACGCAACCCGCGAGCTGGCGCTGACGGACGAACTGACCGGGCTCGCGAACCGGCGGCAGTTCCACGAGCGGCTCGCTGCAGAACTGGCCACCGACGGCGCGACGCTCGCGGTCGCGATGGTCGATCTCGACCGCTTCAAGGAGCTCAACGACACGCTCGGTCACCACGCCGGTGACCAGCTGCTGGCGCTCCTGGGCCCGCGTCTGCAGGAGGCGGTCGGCGAGCACGGGCTGGTCGCGCGCCTCGGCGGCGACGAGTTCGCGCTGCTGCTGCCCGGCGCCGGGCTGGCGCGGGCGTCGGACGTCGGGCGCCGGATCGGCGTCGCGCTCCAGCATCCGTTCGAGATCGAAGGGCTCGAAGTAGTGATGGACGCGAGCGTCGGCGCCGCGCTTGCTCCGGACCACGGCACCGAGGCGGAGGCGCTGCTGCAGCGCGCCGACGTCGCGATGTACCAGGCCAAGGACGCGCGGACCGGGTTCCAGCCGTACGACCCGTCGCGCGACCGCCACTCGCGCGAGCGGCTGACGCTGATCGCCGAGCTGCGCCACGCGCTGGAGCGGGACGAGCTGATCCTGCACTACCAGCCGAAGGTCGACCTGGCGACCGGCCGGGTCGCCGGCGTGGAGGCGCTGGTGCGCTGGCAGCATCCGGTCCACGGCCTGCGCGGCCCGGGCGCGTTCCTCCCGCACGCCGAGCACACGGCGCTGATGCGCCCGCTCACTCTGCACGTGCTCAAGACGGCGCTGTCGCAGGTGACCCAGTGGCGGATCGACGGCCTCGACCTCCACATCGCGGTCAATCTCGCGGTCCAGAACCTGCTCGACCTGCGCACGCCCGGCCAGGTCGCCGAGCTGCTCGCGGAGCACGGCCTGCCGCCGTCGGTGCTCACGCTCGAGGTGACCGAGTCGCTGATGCTGCACGACCCGCAGCGCGCCGGCGAGGTGCTGGCCGATCTCGCCGATCTCGGCGTGAACCTCGCTTTGGATGACTTCGGCACGGGGTACTCGTCGCTGGAGCACCTGAAGCGGCTGCCGGTGAACGAGCTCAAGATCGACAAGTCGTTCGTGATGACGATGGACCGCGACTCCGCCGACCGCGCGATCGTTGCCTCGACGGCCGCGCTGGGCCGCTCGCTCGGCCTGCAGGTCGTGGCGGAGGGAGTCGAGTCCGCCGCGTCCGCCTCGGTGCTGGCCGCGATCGGCTGCGACCTCGCGCAGGGCTTCCACTACTCGCCGCCCGTCCCGGCGGACCAGATCCCTGGGCTCGTCCGCGCGGCCGCCGAAGCGCCCCGGATCGGGGTGGCGACGCTCGCATGAACTGGGTTCCGCCCCACGATCCGTACGAGCAGCCGTACCGCGAGCCGGAGAGCGGCATGCGGCTCGACTTCCCGATGACGCTGTTCGGGCGCACCGGCGCGAGCCGCGAGGTCGAGCGGCTCGCCGACGCGATCCTCGACGCGCGTCCCGGGCTGCTCATCGTCGTCTCGCGTTAGATAAAGGGGCCTGGCCCCTTTATGTAGGCTCGAGCGGCTCGTCGGGGGCGGGGAGGACGAGCTGCGTCCAGGCCACGTCGTGCCAGGCGCCGAACTTGTAGCCGATGCGGCGGTAGGTGCCGACCGGCTCGAAGCCCAGCGCGCGGTGCAGGCCCTCGCTGGCAGGGTTCGGGAGCGTCATGCCGGCGATGAACGTCAGGAAGCCGCGCTCGGTGAGGCGGTGCAGAAGCGCCTCGTAGAGCATCCGCCCGGCGCCGGTGCGGCGGCGGCCCATCTCGAGGTAGACGCTGACCTCGCACGCCCAGCGGTACGCGGCGCGTGGGAGGTAGGTGCCGCCGTACGCGTAGCCGACGACGCGGCCCTCGTCCTCGAGCACGAGCCAGGCGTGACGCTCGTTGGCGGTCGCGATCCGGGCGGCGAAGTCCTCGGCGGACGGCGGCTCGAGCTCGAACGTGATCACCGTGTCGGTGACGTACGGTGCGTAGACGGCGGCGCACGCCGCTCCGTCGGCCTCGGTCGCGGTCCGTACCCGCATGGCAACGATAGTATCGGCTCTGTCGATTATGGTGACAGGCGATCTCACGACGTCGCTCGCGGAGGCGGTGCAGGCCGCCCGCACGGCTCAGGGCCTCTCGGCGAGCGCGCTCGCGGAGCGCTCGGGCGTCTCGAGGGCGATGATCGCCAAGGTCGAGCGCGCCGAGGCGCAGCCGACCGCCGCGCTGCTGGGCCGACTGTCGGCGGCGCTCGGGATGACGCTCTCCGAGCTCGTGGCGCGGGCCGAGCACGCCGACCGGCGACTCGCGCGCGCGGCCGAGCAGCCGACGTGGACCGATCCCGACAGCGGCTACACGCGCCGGGCGCTGTCGCCGGTCAGCGGCGGTCCGCTCGAGCTCGTGGAGGTCGAGCTGCCGGCGGGCGCGGAGGTCACCTATCCGGCCGACACGTACGCGTTCATCCACCAGCAGATCTGGGTGCTCGAGGGCCGGCTGCGCTTTCGCGAGGGCGACGTCGTCCACGACCTCGATGTGGGCGACTGCCTGCAGCTCGGCCCGCCCGCACCGGGCACGTTCGGCAACCCGACTCGCCGTCCGTGCCGCTACCTCGTCGCGTTGACGCGCCGCAGCGCGTAGGCCGTGTCCCACAACGCGGTGGCGATCTCGTGCTCGCGCCGGAGCGACATCCGCCCGGTCCCGCACGCGGGCGTCAGCAGCGACCACGGGCCGTCGTCGTGCCGTGCCGAGAGGCGCTGGAGCGCGTGCAGCCCGTGCTCGGCCCGGTGCGGCTGGACGACGCCCCAGGCGATCCGCCCGCCGCGTGCGACCAGTTGTCCGACCACATCCTCGTCGGGGGGAGCGAGCGACAGATCGAACGACAGGACGTCGGGCTCCGCGCGCGCGACGACGGCCCACGGCACCGGGCCGCAGAGATGCAGACCCCAGAGCGGCGCGACTGCGCGCAGCGGATCCCACACGTCGTCGGTCGTGTCGGTCAGGTGCAGCGCCGGCTCGTCGATCATCAGCAGCACGTCGAACCCTTCGAGCGCCCGGACCTGATCGGCGACGTTGGCCGCGAGCCAGATGGCGACATCGCGTGAGAGCGCACGCTGCCCGAGTGCGTAGGCCAGCGTCGCCGGGCCCGTGACCTGCAGCTTCACGATCCGGTGCGGCGGTGGGGAATGCTCCAGCGCCGCGAGCAGTGCGTTCCACGCCCGCGGCCGTTCGCGATCGCGCGCGGGCGACCAACCGCAGCCGCCCGGATCGGACCCGAGCCACTCGGTGATCATGTCGCCGTCCAGCCGCGGTAGCTGCGGGCAGAACGGGACGTCGTAGGCCGCGGCGACGTGCGCCACGGCCTCGTCGACGTCGGTGTGCGGCAGGCTCCCGACCCCGGTGGTCGCCCACTCCGGAAGTCGCTCCAGCGCGCTCATACCGGTAATGCTCCTGTGTCCGAGCGGCCTATGTCGCGAGACCGCGGTTGTCGGTTGCCCCGCGTGGGGCAGAGTCGACAGGTCTTCGGGCTCGGACGCGATCGGACGGCCGCCTTCCCAGGCCTTGGGCCCAGTGGCGATGGCCGTCTCGCGCGTCCCTACCGCTGCGCGCCAGCTCCGGATTTCGAACCGGATTCCCTGGCCCGTTGCTTCGGGCACGATCGACTCCGGCGCGAACGATACCCGGCGCTACGGCGACCACTCGGCGAAGAACTTCGCCGGGGACGTGACCGCGCCGCCGACGCGGGCGAATGCATCCATCGCGTCCTGGTCGCCGTGGACCGCGTTCAGCACCCGCTCGAGCTCCGGCGGGAATGGCTGCAAGGTCGCGAGCAGTGCGGTGAACTCGTAGAACGGAAGCGCCTGCCGATCGCGCTCGGACTGATAGGCGGTCATCGCCTCGTCGAACGGACCGCTGCCGGAGAACGCCTGGTCCAGGGCTGTGGCGCAGAGACCGGCGTCTCGGAACGCGTCGCTGATCCCGAGGCCCGTGATGAAGTCCTTCGTGTAGCCGGCGTCGCCCACCAGCGCCCACCCCGGTCCGAACGGCTCGCGCAGGAAGTTCGCCTCGGACATGCCCACGAAGCGTGCTTCGCGCTGGGCAGCGTGAAAGCGGGCGGCGAAGTCGGGCACCAACTCGAACGTTGCGAGGAGGGAGCCTTCAAAGTCCTTCCGGTTCGTCGCGAGCTCCGACCGCGGCCAGCCGCCGATGACCACCGTCAGGTCGTCGTTCGTGGGCCATGCTGCGAACCCTCGGCCGGGTCGAAGGTAGACCTCGAACCGTCCGTCCATCGGCAGACCGCTCATGTAGGTGTAGTAACTGACTTGGAGCGGCGGCTTCTCGTTGTACTGCTGTGGCTTGACGGAGCGCGCCACGCGCGAGTGGTGACCGTCTGCACCAACGACCACCGGGGCACGCTCGGTGATCGTCGCTCCGCCCTTCTGGTGTCCACGGATGCCGGTGACGCGGCCTTCCTCGATCACGACCTCCGTGACGGTGAACCCCTGCCGAACCTCAGCGCCCGCCTCTGACGCGGCGTCGACGAGCAGCGCGTCGAGCACGGTGCGTCGCGGGGCGTAGGCGGTTCCGGGGCTGCCGGAGATCGTGAACGGGCCGACGTCGTACGCATACGTGTCGATGCCGGGGCAACCGGTCGCGGTCAGCCGATCGAGCAGACCCCATTCCTTCAGGGCGGACACGCCGGCGGGGTGGATGAGATGGGTCGAAATCGTGTCCGAGGGGAATGTCGCCTGGTCGAGGACCAGCACGCTGTAGCCCTTCCGGGCGAGCAGCATCGCGGTTGGCGAGCCGGCGCAGCGCGCGCCCACCACGATCGCGTCGTAGCTGCTCACTTCGGACTCCTTGCCTCGCCGACGATCAGCGGCTGCACGAGCCCCGGCATGCCGCGCCACGCCTCGTGTTCCAGGCGCTCGATGCGCAGCGTTCGCTCGATCAGCCCGAGCGTCTCCTGATTGCAGCGGCAGCCGTCGGCGAACGCTTCCCACGGACCGGCGAGACGCTCCTGCCAGCGCGAACGGCGGTTCGAGTCGGAGCGCACGTGCTCGCAGAACAGGAGCCGGCCGCCGGGGCGCAGCACCCGCCGGATCTCACCGAGCGCGGACTCGGGATCGGGCACGGTGCACAGGACCATCGTCGAGACGACCGTGTCGACGGAGCCGGTGGCGACCGGGAGCGCTTCCGCACTCGCGCGCACGACCCTGCCACGGACGCCGCTCCGCCGGAGCCGCGACTCGAGACGGCGAGCCATCGGCTCGACCGGCTCGCTGAGGAGGAGTTCGTCGAGCTCACCGGGATAGTGCGCGAGGTTGAGCCCGGTCCCCGCCCCGATCTCGAGCACGCTCCCGCTCGCCTCTCGGAGCAGGCGTCGGCGTCGCTCGCGCATCCCGCGACGCTCGCCCAGCGCCAGGAACGGGTCGTAGATCGCCGCGCCGAACCGCGACCAGGTACTCGTCATTGTCATCGCGGCGAATTGCATCGCGATCGGGCGCGCCTGACTTCGCCGTTTACGGCCAGATCCGATGGCCGGAACCGGCCAACCGAGAGATAGGCTCACCCCATGTCGAGCCACGAGCAACTGGTTCGATTCGCAGAGGTGAAAGGCCGTCGGGTCGCCTGGGCCGCTGTCGGCGAAGGTCCGCCGATGGTGATGGGCGGGTGGTGGATGAGCCACCTCGAGCTCGATTGGGGCAACCGGAGATTTCGCGACTTCGTCACGGCGCTGGCGCGCTACCGGACCGTCGTTCGCTACGACCCTCCAGGCACCGGTCTTTCGGATCGAGACGGCCCGCCCCCGATGAGTCTCGAAGACCAGGTCGAGGTCCTCGCGGGCGTCGTTCGTGCCGTGGGCGCCGAATCGGTAGCCGTGTTAGCCGGGTCGGCGGGCGGGCCGATCGCCGCGCGGTACGCGGCGGAGCATCCGCGCCAGGTCGAACGTCTCGTTCTGTATGGCTCCTACCTGAGCGGCGCCGCGATCGCGGACCCCGCCGCGCGGGAGATGCTGACCAACTTGATCCGACGACATTGGGGACTCGGCTCCCGTGTCCTGGCCGACGTATTCATGCCCAGCGCGACCGCCGCGGAGCGCGACGAGTTCGTCTCGTTTCAGCGCGACTCGGCTCCGGCGGAACTCGCGGCGCGGTCGCTCGAGGCGACGTACACCTACAGCGTCGAGGACTCCGCCGGCCAGATCCGATCACCCACCGCGGTGCTGCACCGAAAGAACGACCGAGCGATTCCGTTCGAGCTCGGTCGTCAGCTCGCCGCCCGCATTCCAGGCGCGGTGTTCGTCGCCCTCCAGGGCGATGATCATCTTCCTTGGTACGGGGACGCTGGAGTCGTGGCGAGGGCAGTGCTCGAATTCGCAGGCGTCGACCGGCCCGAGGTCGAGATCGAGATCGCACCGCTGACTGCTGCAGCCCACACAGACCTGTCCGCGCGCGAGCTGGAGGTCCTTCGCCTGGTCGCAGACGGCCTCAGCGACGCCGAGATTGCCGAGCGACTGGTACTGAGCCCGCACACGGTGCATCGGCACGTCGCCAACATCCGGACCAAGCTGGGGCTCGCATCGCGCGCAGCCGCAGCCGCACACGCGGCACGCCTCGGCCTGCTCTGACTAGTGCGGGTGGTCGCCGCCGCCGGTCGACGCCGGCGGGCGTGACTCCTCCGCCAGCGACGTGAGCGTCAGGAGCCCGCGCGCGGCCTCCTCGAGGACGCCGGTCGCCTCGTCGGACGAGCGCGCGTAGAGCTCGACGAGCAGGTGCACGACGATCTGGTCGTCCTCGTGCTTGTGGAAGCGCACGTGCGTGAAGAACTCGCGCGTCCCGTGGTCGCCGAACGCGGCGTACGCGAGCGCGTCAGCGGCTTCCGGGCCGGAGCACGTCTCGACGCTGTCGGCGTCGACCGTCACGGTGCACGACGCCACCCAGGGCGTCCCGACCACCATCCGCTCCCACCGGTCCTCGACCGGCTCGATCCGGTCGTTGTGGAAGATCAGGTGCGGCTGGTCGTGCATGCAATCCAGGCACTGGACGACGGCTTCCTGCAACTCGTCCACGACATCGGCGCGCTTGCCGGTGACGGGATCGATGCGATGGATGCCCTCGTAGTGGACCTGCACTTCGAGGTCCTGGGACCAGCAGCGGTAGCAGCGCAGCCACGATCCAATCGGTCCCGCAGTCGACATGGAGCGCCATTCTATGCTCCGGGCTGTGCGCCGCCTGATCGTCGCCCTGCTCGTACTCGGCGCGACGCTCTCCGGGTGCGGCGGCGGGCCGTCGGACACCGAGCGCGTGCAGGCGACCGTCGAGGCGTTCGGTCGTGCCACGGCGGCGAAGGACTACCAGCGGATGTGCGACGACCTGCTGGCCCCGAAGTTGGTCTCGGAGGTCGAGCAGTCCGGGCTGCCGTGCGAGGTCGCGTTGCGGCAGGGGCTCGGGGATGTGAAGGCCCCGACGCTGACCATCGGCCGGATCGAGGTTCGGGGGGACGACGCGACGGCCGAGGTGCGCAGTGCGGCGGCGGGAGAGCAGCCTTCCGCCGACACGTTGCAGCTCGTGCGGGTCGAGGATGGGTGGCGGATCGCGTCGTTGCAGTAGCGCCGGCGAACTGCGCCAGTAAGGGGATGGGTACGGATCGCGTGATCGATTCGCGAGGCGCCGTGAGGGGGTGGGGAACGAAAGTTGTCCTATACGCCCCTTTCGTTCCCCACCCCCTTTGTTCGAAGCGCGGACGTGGTCGTTTGCGCGCGGATCACGCTCAGGGACGGTCGATCACGATCGACCCACACTTCCTCAATGCTTGTCGTTGGGTGGCGCCCAGTTGCGCATCGAAGTGTGCAACTATGCGCGACTCAATGCGCAGCAGCCTGAAAGCCCTCCGCGGCGACATCAGCGTCCTCGAGCTCTCGAGACGCTCCGGTGTCGCCCGCAACACGATCGCGGCGCTCGAGCGCGGCGAGGGCAACCCCACCGTCGACACGCTCTACGCCCTCGCGGACGCGCTCGGCGTCCCGCTCGCGTCCCTCCTCGAGGCACCGCAAGAGGGCCCGAAGGTCGTCCGTAGCGGCGAAGGCGCGCACGTCGAGGGCGCGGCGCTCGACGCGCACCTGCTCGAGCGGATCGACCGGCCCGGCCTTCTCGGCGAGTTGTACGCGATCCGGTTTCACCCTGGCGCGGCGCGCCAGGCGCCGCCCCATCCGTTCGGGGTCGAGGAACTGCTGCACGTCCACGTCGGCACGGTTCGGGTCGGCCCGGCGACCGCGCCGATCGAACTCGGCGCGGGTGACTACGCGCGGTACTCCGGCTCGGTCGCGCATGTCTACGAGGCGCTCGAACCGGCCTCGGGCACCCTTCTGATCCTGACTGGGAGGTCGCGATGAAGCGCGCGAAACGGATGGACGGCGTCGCCGGCTTCGGCATCGACCAAGTGGCCGCGGCGATCACGGATCCGGACGTGCTCCGGCTCGAGAACCTGGACACCGACCTCCCGCTTCCGCCCGAAGCGGTGCGGGTCACGCGCGAGGCGCTCGACGACCCGGTCAGCAACTCGTGGCTCCCGTTCACCGGCGATCTCGACCTGCGCGCGGCGATCTCGGACCACATCGCGCAGCGCCACGGCAAGACCTACGACCCCGGACGCGAGATCGTGGTCACGTGCGGTGGCTGCGAGGGCGTGCTCGACGTCCTGCTCGCGACGATCGACCCGGGAGACGAGGTGATCCTCACGGACCCGATCTACGCCGGGCTCGTGAATCGGGTGCGGCTGGCCGGCGGCACTCCGACGTTCGCGCCGCTGGCGGTGGAGAACGGCGAATGGCGGCTCGACCGCGACGCGCTCCGCGCCGCGATCACCGATCGCACCGTCGCGCTGCTGCTGATGAGCCCGTCGATGCCGTCCGGCTGCGTGCTGGACCACGACGACTGGGCCGCGGTCGCCGACGCGTGTCGCGAGCACGACCTGTTCCTGATCTACGACGCCGCGATGGAGGCGATCCTGTTCGACGGCCGCACGCCCGTCGGACCACTCGATCACGAGGGGATGGACGAGCGGACCGTGATCGTCGGCTCGATGTCGAAGGCCTACCGGATGATCGGCTGGCGCGTGGGGTGGATCGCCGGGTCGCACGCGCTCGTCAGCGACGCGGGCTGGGTGCACGTCTACAACACGACCGGGGCCGTGTCCGTGGCCCGCAAGGCGGCGACGGCGGTCCTGCGCGGCCCGCAGGACCACGTGGCCGAGACCACGGCCGAGCTCCAGCGCCGCCGCGACGCGATCTTCGAGGCCCTGCCCGAGCACCGCCTGGTGCGCCCTGCGGGTGGGTGGTCGCTGCTGCTCGAGGTCGACGACCCGGCGGCTGCGTCAAAAGCAATGCTCGAAGCGGGCGTGGCGGCGACGCCGATGATCGGCTGGGGAGCCGACGTCGCGGCACGCTACGTGCGGTTCGTGTTCAGCGCCGAGCCCGTCGAGCGCCTAGCGACGCTCAGGGCACGATCTTGGTGACCGTCCCGTCGCGGAAGTTCGCCGTCCACACGGCACCGTCCCCGACCGCGATCCCGATCGGGTCGTCACCGGTCTCGATCGGCTCGCCGACGACCTCGCCGGTCGCCGGATCGATCCGGGTCACGGTGTCGTCGCCGGCGTTCGCGACCCACACGGAGCCCTCCCCGAACGCGATCTCGCGCGGGTTCGAGCCGACCTGAATCGGCTCGCCGACGACCGCGCGGTCCTCGGCGTCGATCCGGGTCACGGTCCCGTCGCCTGCGTTCGCCACCCACACGGAGCCGTCGCCGACCACGACGCCACGCGGCGACCCGCCGACCTCGATCGGCTCCCCCGGCTCCGAAGAGGTGATGTCGAGCGGTGTCACCGTGCCGTCGTCGAAGCTCGTCACCCACGCGACCTCGCCGTCGATCGCGATGTCGAGCGGCCGGCCGCCCACGCCGATCGGCCCGCCGACGACCTCGCCCGACGCGCGGTCGATCCGGGAGACGGTCCCATCGCCGCCGTTGGTGACGTAGACGAACGCGCCACCGACGGCCAATGATTCCGGCGCATTCCCGACCGGGATGGTCTGGACATCGCCGTCCTCGATCCGGCGGACGGCATCGTCGGCGGACGCGACGACCCACAGCACGCCATCGGCCACGACCGGGCTGTCCGGCTGGGCGCCGGCGTCGATCGGCTCGCCCGTGACCGCATCGCCGCTGATCTGGACGACCGTGCCCGCGGTCGCATCGGCGACCCAGACGACGCCGTCATCGGCGACGGTGATGCCATCCGGCCCGCGGCCGACGCGGATGGTGGTCGGTGGCGCCGCGGTCGCGGATGCGGTGGCGGTCGCGGTGGCCGCGGCGGCCGGCGGGGGCTCCTCCTCGTCGAACAGACCCGCGCCGCGCAGCCCGGCGACGAACACGGCCGCGAGCAGCGGTGCCAGCACGACCAGTACGACCGCAGCCCGCATCAGCCGCCCGCGTTCGCCGCCACGTACTCGGCCACGGCCGCGATCTCGGCCTCCGACAGTTGCCCCGAGAACGCCGGCATCGAGCCGCCGCCGGCGGTCACGATCGCCGTCACCTTGGCCGCGTCAGGCTTGCGCTCGTCGAGGTTCGGCCCGACGGCGCCGGATGCGCCCGCGGCCGCGAGCGTGTGACAACTCGCGCACGACGACGCGAATACGGCAGCGCCAGGGTCGGCCGCCGGTGTCGGCGCCGCGTCCACGTCCTTCTCGGCGGCCAGCAGCTTCGGCCCCGCGAACAGCGCCACCACGACCAGCGCGGCGGCCAGCCACGTGACCCACGCCAGCACCCGATCAGCGACCGCGAGCACTACGGCGCCGGAATCCCGTTCTCGGAGATGAACCACAGCCCGCTCGTGATCCACGTGCCGACGAGCACGCTGAAGATCGTCGCGCCGGCCAGCGGCAGCGCCAGTCCGGGGAGCGTGTGCGAGCGCACGATCACGACCTTGACCGCGAACGCGCCGTAGAACGCGCAGCCGAGGATCGAGTGCAGCAGGACGCGCGTCGTCGTGTCCTGGAAGGCGAGCTGATACAGGCAGTGGTAGGCGACCGGCAGGCTGGCCAGGAACGCAAGGCGCCCCGACATCCGGTGGACGGGCCCGAGCCAGCCCGGAGCGGGGCCGCCGATCTTCCCGTACAGCCACAGCGCCGAGCCGAGCTGGATCAGCGCGAACAGCACCGACAGCGACGCCAGCCAGACCTTCATCGTGATCGTGTCCGCGAACCCGAGCGTGATCGACAGGTCACTCGCCGGGTCGTGGATGCTGCCGTAGAGCCCGAGCGTCATCGCCACCAGCGCGCCGAGCACTCCCGCCACCAGCAGCCGTGGTCCGGATCGATCCACGCGCTGATCCTCTCCCACCGACTGCCGCGTACGCAACCCCCGCTAGCCTCAAGCCGCCGATGAGCGAGATCACCGCCCAGGGACTGCTCCCCGCCGAGCACCGTGCGCTGCGCGAGCTCCACGCCACCGCCCGCGCGATGAAGAGCCACTGGCGCAAGCTGGCCCACCGGCTCGGCGGCGAGCCCGAGACGCTGCTGAGCGAGGGCGCGGCGGCCGCCGGTGAGCTCCTCACCGAGCTCAAGGCCCGGATCGGCGACGACCACGATTTGCACGGCCAGCCCGCCGCGCAGGCGGTCGGCGCCCGGCTGGCCGGCGCGCGCGGAGTGTCCGACCTGCTGCTCGAGCGCAACCAAGCGCTCCGGATGGCGCTGCTCGACCTCCAGCACGTCGTGACGCTGCTCGGCTACCTCGCGGCGCTCGCCCGCACCCGCGGCGACGCCGCCCTGGCGGCCTGGCACGAAGACTGGGAGCGCCGCCTGCGCGCGCTCGAGGACCGCGGACGAGCGGCGGCGGCCGCGATGGCCGCCGACCCGCAGGACGCGATCGCGCCCGCGGACGAAGGCACGCTCGGCCGCGCGGGGGCCAAGCTCGGCGCCGCGGTCGGGACGCTGGGCGAGGCGATCGACGGTTCGCCGCTCGGCCGATTGGCCCGCCGCCGCGCAACCTGAAAGAGTGCGTCCATGAGCGTCGATGTGGTCGTGGCCGTGCCGGCCTTCATGGACATGACGTTCGTCGGTCTTGAAGGGCTGCCCGCGCTGGGCGAGGAGCGCTTCGCCGGCGATCTCGTCCGGTCGCCCGGCGGTGGCGCGATCACGGCGATCGGCGCCGCCCGGCTCGGTCTGAGCACCGCGCTGGCCGCGCCCCTGGGGGAGGACGCCGCGGGCGACCTGATCGGGCCGATGCTCGAGGCGGAGGGCGTCCAGCTCGTCGGCGCGCGCTGCCCGCGGACGCCGATCACGGCCGTGATGCCGGTCGGTCCCGAGCGCGCGATGGTCACATACGACCCCGGGATTCGCGCGCGCGCCTCCGACGTCGCCTCGCTCGCGCCGCGCGCGGTCATCACCGGCCTCAGCCAGCTCGACGTCGTCCCGGCGGGAGCCCGCGCCTACGTCAGCGTCGGCGACGACGACGCGCGCGCGTTCGCCGGCCGCCTCCCGGGCGCCGCGTCGCGCGCGACCGGGCTGTTCATCGAGCAGCGTGAGGCGCTGGTGCTGACCGGCGCCGGGTCGGCGGCGGAGGCGGCGGAGATGATCGGCGCGCGCGTGAAGATCGTCGTCGTCTCGCTCGGCGCGGAAGGCGCGGCGGCCTGCATCGACGGCCGCTCCGTCCATGTCGGCGGCTACGACGTCGGCCACTCGATCGACACCACGGGCGCCGGCGACCTGTTCGTCGCCGCGTGGGCCTGGGGCGAGTCGGTCGGGATGGATGTCGACGACGCGCTGAAGTGGGCCGCGCTGTACGCGGCGCTGTCGGTGCGCGTCCCGACCGGGGCGGGCGGCGCGACCCGGCTCGGCGAGTTTGTCGACGAAGGCTCGCGGCGCGGGCTGCCGGCACCGCCGGCGCGCGGCGCGCGCGTGGCCTGAGGCGGGGCAGCGAGATCGCGCGTCGGACCGCGATGGCGCTGGTCGCGATCGCGACCGCCGTTGGCGGCTGCGGCGGCGACCGCGACCCGGCGCCCGCCGGGCCCGCGGCGAGTGCGCCGGCCGCGCGCCCCGCAGCCGTGCCGCCGCTCTGCGACCGGCTGCGCGTGCGCGTCGTCGGCCGGGTCGGCGCGCCCGCCGGCGAGCTCTCCGGCCTGGTGCGCGCGAGCGACGGCGGGTTCTGGGCCCACAACGACTCCGGCGACGCTCCGCGGATCCTCCGGCTCGCGAATGACGGCGCGGTCCGGCGTGAGGTGGCGGTAGCCGGTGCCGAGCACGTCGACTGGGAGGACATCGCGATCCGCGGCCGGACGCTGTACATCGGCGATATCGGCGACAACCTGGCCCAGCGCCCGGAGATCGCCGTCTACCGGATGCGCGAGACGAGTACGGTCGTGGAGAAGATCACGCTCCGCTATCCCGAGGGCCCGCACGACGCCGAGGCGCTGCTCGTGGACCCGCGCGACGGCACGATCGTGATCGTCACCAAGAACTTCACCGGCTCGGCGGGCGTCTACGTCGGCCGCGGACTGCGTCACGCCGCCACGTTGAAGGACCTGGGGCCGATCACCGCCGGCGACGTCTCCGCCGACGGCCGCACGATCGCGCTGCGCGGCTACGACAAGGCCTACATCTGGACGCGGCGCGAAAGCGAGTCCCTCGCGCGCGCCTTGAAACGCAAGCCGTGCATCGCGGCCGCGAACCTGCTGGCCGAGGGCCAGGGCGAGACGCTAGCCCTCAGCCGCGATGGGCGCACGTTCTGGACGGTGCCCGAGGGCGCGCGGCCGGCGCTCCGTCGCTACGGCCGCTGACCGCCGCAGGTACAGCCAGATCCCGAACACCACGCCGACGGTCGTCGCGAGCGCCCACGGAACGCCCTGCCCGAGTTGCGCGGCGATCGGCCCCGGGCACACGTCGGCGACGGCCCAGCCGGTGCCGAACAACACGCTGCCCGCGATGTGCCGGCGCTCCGGGCGCACCGTCGTCCAGCTGACGGGCTCGCCGGTCAGGACCGCGCGCGGGCGCAGGACCTTGAGCACGCGGAGCCCGACGAACGCCGTCGCCAGCGCGGAGGCGAAGAACAGCATCAGGTACGGATCGCGGAACAGCAGGCCGTCGCGCAGGACATCGGGGTTCGTCATCCCCGACCACGACAGCGTCAGCCCGAAGATCGCGCCGACGGCGAACGCCGCGAACCGCCTCATATCAGCGCCTCCGTGACGAAGCTGACGAGGATCGCGGTGCCGAAGAACGTGCCGGTGGAGACCAGCGCGGCGGGGGAGAGGATCGCGTTCCCGCTGAGCCCGTTGCCCGAGGTGCAGCCGCCCGCTGTCTTCGCGCCATATCCGATCAGCACGCCCGAAGCCGCCAGGATCGCGACGACGCCCCAGCCGCTGAAGTTGTCCGTCAGCCAGCCGTAGCCCTCGAGGCTCGAGCCGAACAGCCCGAACACGATCCCACCGAAGATCAGCCCGATCAGCAGCCAGCCGGGAGTGCCGAGAGCGGGGTTGCGGCCCGATGCCCGCTCGACGACGTCCGACCACGCGCCGGTGGCGCCGAGGCGCTCGTTGAGCAGCCACCGCAACGCGACCACGCAGAGGCCGACGACCGGCCCGCCGATGTACCACGCCAGTTGCTGGTGCACCGCAACGAGGATACCTGATCGGGTTAGACGTGAATCGCGAGGTCGCGAACCTGGTCGGGCGATGTCGCGCCGACCAGGACCGTCGCCACGCGTGGCGCCCGCACCGCGAACTCGATGGCCGCCGCCGTCGGGTCGATCCCGGAGGCCTTCAGCCGCTCCGCCTCCTGCAGCGCCGCCGCGTAACGCGGGTTCTCGAGCTCACGCGACAGCCGACCGGTGGCGCCGGGGTACTTGCCGGTCAGCGCGCCGCCGGCCAGCACGAACGACGCGACGACGCTCATCGGCCCGAGCGCCTCGATCATGTCCTCGTCCTCGACCGGTGAGCGCTGCGCGAGGTTGTACGGCAGCTGCGCCGCGGACGGCTGCGGGGAGGCCAATTCGCGCGCCTCGGCGATCCACTCGGCCGGCCAGTTGACGACGCCCCACGCGCGCGCCTTGCCCGCCCACAGCAGCTCCGTCACCGCGTGGACGACCTCGGCCATCCCGAGCTCGGTCGGCGGCGGGTCGGAATAGATGAAGTCGAAATAGTCGAGCCCGGTCCGCCGCAATGACGCGTCGATCTCCTCATCGGCGCTCTGCTCTGGCCAGAACTCCCACCACAGCTTGTTCGCGACCGTCACCTCGTCGCGCGGCCAGCCGGACGCGCGGAAGATCTCGCCGAACACGATCTCGGAGTGGCCGGCCGCGTCGTGGTAGCGGGCGGTGTCCAGATGGTCGATGCCGGCGGCGCGTGCCGCCTGCAGCGTCGCGATCCCGTCCTCGCGCGGGATCTCCTCCCAGGTGCGCCACGCACCGAGGGACAGGACCGAGACCGAGAGCCCCGACGCGCCAAGTTCGCGATGCTCCACGTCAGGTTTGCCGACGTTGCGGGAACCGCGGCAGGCCGTCGTCCGGGATCGGATACCAGTCGGGCGCGGATTCCAGCCACTGGCGCCACTGCGGGTCGATCCCCGGGTCGCCGTGCAGCGCGCCGAAGCGCACCCCGACCACGTCTCCGACGCCCGGCTCCCCCGACCAGACGTGCCCGCCACAGGCCGAGCAGAACGCTTTGGCCAGGCCGTCCGGCGGGCGCCAATAGCTGACCGAATCCTCGCCCGCGAGCACCTCGAGATCGTCCGGGCCGACCATCCCGTTCATGGACCACGGCACGCCTGTGCGCCGCTGGCAGCGGAAGCAGTGGCAGTACCCGGCGGTCTTGAACTCCGCCGTGACCTGGAACTGGACGGTCCCGCACGCGCAGGAGCCCGCCAGAGGCATCTCGGGCGATGGCATGCAGGGAGCGTACCCTTGGTAAGCGAACTGCCCAACCGGGTAGTGGAATATCAAGCGACCGTTAGGCGTCGCCGTTAACGTAGGTACATGGAGCACGCTCGCATCGACATCACGCAGGGTCTCGACGGCGAAGCCGTCGTGCTCGCGTGCTTCGATCTGGGCGAGGCGGAGATCGCCGCCTCCGCGCACGCCGTCCAGGTGATCTGCACCGAGCGCTTCCGCACGGCGGAGATGTCGGTCGACGACGTGCTCGAGATGCGCGAGCTGACCGCCCTGGCCGACGAGCTCGGCCAGCACGCGCTCGAGAAGGGCATCCGCACGCTGGTCATGCGCCCATCGCGCCTGAACGCCTGGCGGCATGCGCTGACGCACTTCGTCGAGACGCGCGACGAGGCCGAGTGGACGCGCGAAGAGGACCGCGAGGCCCTGCCTGCCGCGCGCAGCCTCCTGTGGCCGCTGGGCGACCTGTGCGCCGACGTGATGCGCGCCGCGCTCAGCCCGGGCGCAGAGCGCGCTTACTAGCTTCGATCTCCTCGCGCGCGGCCTTCATCATGAAGCCGCCGTCGGAGCCGAGGGCGATCATCCGGAACCCGTCCGCCACCGCGCTCGGAACCTGATCCGGCGAGGTGAGGAAGATGCCGGCGGTCTTGCCGGTGTCGCGCGCCGCGGCGACCACGCGCTCGATCGCCGAGCGGAACTCGGGATCGTCGAACTGACGGAACTTCCCCATCGAGAACGACAGGTCGGAGGGACCGACGAACAGCACGTCGATCCCGTCGACGGCCGCGATCTGTTCGACGTCCTCGACCGCCTCCGGCGACTCGATCTGCGCGATCCCGAAGACCCGCTCGCGCGCGTTCTCGAGCGCGTCGGGGTCGGTCCCGAACCGCGCGCCGCGGTGAAACAGCGCGATCCCGCGGCCGCTTCCGTAGTGCATCGCGGCCGCCCACTCCGCCGCCGCTTCGGCGGAGTTGACCTGCGGGCACATCACGCCCTCGACGCCGAGGTCGAGCGCGCGGGCGGTCCGGCCGCGGACGTCGGACTCCACGCGCACCAGCGCATGCGCTCCGCCTGCGGTCGCGCCGAGTAGCTGGCCGAGCAGCAGTGACTCGTCGCCGCCGCCGTGCTCGAGGTCCACGAGCAGCCAGTCGAAGCCGGCCAGCGCCAGCGATTCGGCGGCCAATGGGCTGCCGAGCGTCAGGAAGGTGCCGAACAGGGTCTCGCCTGCGGCCAGCCGGGCCTTCATGTGAGTCATCGGCGCTGAAGTGTCGCAAGCTTGGGCCGACTACCGGGTCATGGTCTGGATCGTGCTGGGCGTGCTCGCCGTGCTCTACGTCCTGTTGGCCCGGCGGGCGTCGGCGCGACTGCGCGCCCAGGCCGCCGCGAACGAGCACGCCGCGCTCCACGATCCCGTCACCGAGCTGCCGAACCGCGTGCTGTTCCACGAGCGCGTCCATCGCGCGATCGCGGACGGCCCGGCCTCCGTGCTGATGATCGATCTCGATCGCTTCAAGGAGATCAACGACACGCTCGGCCACCACAACGGCGACCTGCTGTTGTGCATGGTCGGCGCCCGCCTGGCGCGCGAGGCCGACTGCGTCGCGCGGCTCGGCGGCGACGAGTTCGCCGTGCTGGTGACCGGCGACCCGATCGACGCCGCGGCCCGGATCCGCGCCGCGATCTCCGAGCGGCTCGAGCTGGAGGGCATCGGCGTCGAGGTCGAGGCGAGCGTCGGCATCGCCACTTATCCGGAGCACGGAGACGACCCCGAGACGCTGCTGCAGCGCGCGGACGCGGCCATGTACGCGGCCAAACGCGCCCGCAGCGGCAGCGCCGTCTACCGCGACGGTTTCGGCTACTCGCGCGAGAACCTGGAGCTGATCGCCGACCTGCGGCGGGCACTCGACGACGACGAGATCGTCGTGTACTTCCAGCCCAAGGCGGCGTTGACGACCGGCCGCGTGGTGGCCGTCGAGGCGCTGGTGCGCTGGCAGCACCCGGAGCGCGGGCTCGTCTTCCCCGACGCGTTCATCCCGCTGGCCGAGAACACCGGGCTGATGCGCCCGCTGACCCACCACGTGCTCGACCGCGCCCTCGCGCAGTGCCGGGCATGGGACCTCGAGTACGGCGTGTCGGTGAACGTCTCGACCCGCAATCTGCTCGATCCGACCCTGCCGGAGACCGTCGACGCGCTGCTCGAACGCCACGGCGTGCCCGCCGACCGGCTCGAGCTCGAGATCACCGAGACGACGATCATGGCCGACCCGGCGGGGGCCAAGGCCGTGCTGGCGCGGCTGCGCGCGATGGGCGTGGGCCTGGCGGTCGACGACTTCGGCACCGGCTACACGTCGCTCGGCTGGCTACGCGAGCTGCCGGTCACCACGCTGAAGATCGACAAGTCGTTCGTGATGGATTTCGACTCGGTGATCGTGGCCTCGATCGTCCAGCTCGGCCGCAGCCTCGGGCTGCAGGTGGTCGCCGAGGGCGTCGAGGACTCTGAGAGCTGGGAGGCCCTGCGCGCGCTCGGCTGCGACCTCGTCCAGGGCTACCACCTGAGCCGCCCTCAGCCGGAGGCGGTGCTCACACCCTGGCTGCGGACTGCCGCCAGCACGGTCGCGACCGGGGGATTGTCCCCCGAGCTCTCGGCGTAGTGCGCGAACACCACGCGCCCCTCGCGGTCGATCACGAACGTCCCTGGTAGCTGCATCATGTCGCCGCCCTTGGGGCCGCCGAAGCCGGCGCCTTGGCGGAAGGCGGTCAAGTGGCGGCGGGCGATCTTCAAGCTCAGCACCTGCGCGCGTTTGGCGCGGCCGAGGCTGATCTCGGCGTAGGCCTCGCGCAGCGGGTCGCCGAGGCACTCGAACGGCACCTTGCGCGACGCGCAGAAGTCGCGCGTCGCCTCCGCGCTGTACTGGAAGATCGCGATCACCTCGGCCCCGGCGGCGTCGAACTCCTTGGCGGCCTGGCCCATCCGGATCAGGTGCTCGCGGCAGAACGCGCAGCCGAAGTGGCGCATGAACATCACCACGAGCGGACCGCGGCGCCAGCGCTCGCGCAGCTCGACGCGGCCGTCGACGCCGTCCAGCCGGAGGTTCGGGAACTCGTCGCCCGGGGCGAGCACAGCCCGAACCCTAGGGGTTCCCCTGATGTGCTCCGGCACGGCAGCCCGGACCATGTCGGCCATGAGACTGACCATCCCCTTCCTGGCGACGTTCGCGGCGGTCCTGCTGGTCCCCGCGGCGGCGCAGGCCGGAACCTTGTCCTATGACGGCGACACCCTCTATTTCCAGGCGGCGGGCGGCGAGCGCAACTCGCCGTTCTTCGACAAGACCGACGACGGCCGGCTCTCGATCGTGGAGTCGGGCCTCACGATCGCGGCCGGCTGTGAGCAGGAGTTCTCGTGGGGCCCGGCGTACTGCCCGATGCCCTCGAGGATCGTGATGCACCTCGAGGACGGCGACGACGGCGTCGGCTTCGCCTCCACGTTCCCAGCGATCGCCGTCGAGGTCTACGGCGGCGACGGCAAGGACCAGCTGAAGGGCTACGGCGCCACCAACGCGCTGCTCGACGGCGGCGCCGGCAACGACATCCTCAACGGCTGGCAGACCGACGAGACCCTGCGCGGCGGCCCCGGCGACGACGAGATCAACGGCAGCGGCGGCAACGACCGCGTCGAGGGCGGCGACGGCAACGACACGCTCTCGCCCGACACGTACTACGGCCCGGGCAACGACTACGTCGACGGCGGCCCCGGCTTCGATCTGATCGACGACTACTCGATCCCGAGCGATGACTACCACCCGCCGGTGTCGCTGACGATGGACGGTGCCGCCAACGACGGCCGCCCGGGTGAGAGCGACAACGTGATGAACATCGAGAAGGTCGAGTCGCACGTGTCCGGCACGCTCGCCGGCGGCGACGGCGATGACGACTTCCGGATCTTCGCCAACATTGACGAGGGCAACTCGGTGATGGCCGGCAACGGCGGCAACGACAAGCTGATCGCCGGCGACTACACGGACCAGCTCGACGGCGGGCCGGGCAATGACATGCTCAACGGTGGCTACGGCAACGACACGATCACCGGCGGCCCCGGCCAGGACACGATCCAGGGCGACGCCAACTCGACGACCTGCGGGTACTGGTCCTACACGTGCAAGATCCCGTTCGGCAACGATGTGATCAACGCTCGTGACGGCGAGGTCGACAACGTCGACTGCGGTGTCGGCACCGATCAGGCCGTCGTCGACACGATCGACGTCGTCGCCAACTGCGAGACGGTCGACGGCGTCGCGCCCGTGAAGCCGACGGATCCGTCCAAGCAGAAGTTCTCGTGGAAGGCGTCCGGCAAGAAGAAGGGCACCGTCACGGTCCCGTGCGCGGCCGCCTGCAAGGTGTCCGTCTCGCTGACGGCCAAGGGCAAGAAGCTGGCCACCGGCCGCAAGACGCTGCTGAAGGCCGGCAACGCGAAGCTGACGCTGAAGTTCGCCAAGCCGCGGCGGAACGTGACGGCCACCTTGAAGGTGACCGTCGAGTCCGCCGACGGCAAGACGAGCGCGTTGAAGAAGGTGAAGCTGAAGCGCTAACGACTCTTGTACAGCCGCACCGTCAGCGGCGCGAAGATGAGCGTCAGGGCGGCGGCGACCGCGAGCGAGATCGCGATGTCGCTGCCCTGCGCTCCACCCTCCATCAGCCCACGTGAAGCGTCCGCGAGGATCGAGATCGGGTTGACGTTCACGAACCACTCGAGCGCGGCCGGCAGCGTCTCGGGATCGACGAACACGTTGGAAAGGAACGTCAGCGGGAAGATCCCCATGAAGCCGGCGTTCATGACCGCGTTGGGCGTGCGGAGCAGCAGTCCGAGCGTCGTGAACACCCACGACAGGCCGAACGCGAATATGAGCACGAGCGCCATCGCCGCCACCACGCCGGGCACGCCCGCGTCCGGCCGGTAGCCGAGGATCACGCCGAGCACGACGATCACCGTCCCCGCGATGATGTAGCGCACGGTGTCGCCCAACAGCGCGCCGACGAGCGGTGCCGGCCGCCAGATCGGCAGGCTGCGGAAGCGATCCACGACGCCCTTGGTCAGGTCGGTGTTGAGCGCGACGCCGGAGTAGACGGTGGTGAACAGCACCGACATCACGAGGATGCCGGGCAGGATGTACTCGAGGTAGGCGGCGGTCGAGCCGGAGATCGCGCCGCCGAACAGGTACGTGAACATGAGGACGAACATCACCGGCGTGATCGTCACGTCCAGCAACTGCTCGGGCACGTGCTTGACCTTCAACATGCCGCGCCAGCCGAACGTGAACGCCGCGGAGGCGGCGGAGGCGCGCGGCGGGCGCGGGGTGGAGGCGAGCGCGTTGCGCAGGGTGGCGTCGTCGGTGGTCATGCCGTGACCTCCTGCTGATCCTCGGCGGGGTGTCCGGTGAGGGCGAGGAAGACCTCGTCCAAGCTCGGCTGGCCGAGCGAGAAGGCGGCGATGCCGACGCCGGCGCGGGCGAGCGCCGCGACGGCCTCGGCGCCACGGTCGGCCTCGGCGCAGGCGACCTGCAGCCCCGCGGGATCGGGCTCGAGGTGCACGACGCCGAGCTCGCGGGCGAGGATCGTCTCCGCCTGCGCGCGCTGGTCCGGGTTGAGCAGCCGCACGTGCAGCGAGCCGCTGCCGACCGACGCCTTCAGCTGGCCGGGCGTCCCCTCGGCGATCACACGGCCGTGGTCGATCACCGCGATCCCGTCCGCGAGCTGGTCGGCCTCGTCGAGGTACTGCGTGCAGAGCAGGATCGTGGTCCCGGCGGTCCGCAGCTCGCGGATGATGTCCCACACCTGGTTGCGCGAGCGCGGGTCGAGCCCGGTGGTCGGCTCGTCGAGGAACATCAGCTCGGGCGTGACGACGATGCTGGCCGCGATGTCGAGCCGCCGCCGCATGCCGCCGCTGTAGTTCTTGACGAGGCGGGTGGCCGCGTCACCGAGGTCGAACGCCTCGAGCAAGTCGTTGGCGCGCGTCTTGGCCGCCTGACGCTTGAGGCCGAGGAGCCGGCCCAGCAGGATCAGGTTCTCACGGCCGGTGAGGTCCTCGTCGACGGACGCCATCTGGCCCGTCAGGCTCACCAGGCCGCGGACGGCATCGGCATTGCGGACGATGTCGTGCCCGAGCACGGTCGCGGTGCCGGCGTCCGGGGAGAGCAGGGTCGCGAGCATGCGGATGGTCGTGGTCTTGCCGGCGCCGTTGGGCCCGAGCACGCCGTAGACGGAGCCCCGGCGTACCGCCAGATCGACGCCGTCGACGGCGCGTACGTCGCCGAAGGCCTTGACGAGGCCGGAGGCCTCGATCGCAAGATTCGTGGTCATCACTTCCTAAGACGTCGATTCGGGCGAAAATTCATCGCGGTCTCATCGAATCTACGGCAGCGCGAGTTTGGGCTCGATAGGGAATTGGTCCTACGACGTTCCTGTGTCGGGCGCCGGCGATCTCGCGAGGCCTGATCCGCCGCCACCCGCGGACTCGTAGCACCAGGACATGAGTTCCCTCGTCGACACCGCGCTCGATCGGACCATCGCCCCGGGCTATGGCAAGGTCGGGCTCGCGATCCGCAAGCGGCTGCCCGACTGGCCGGACGACCCGCCGCGGATGGACGGGCAGGTCGTGTTGATCACGGGCGCCGCGTCGGGGATCGGACTCGCGGCGGGCCAGGGCTTCGCACGCCTCGGCGCGACGGTGCTCGCCGTCGGGCGCAGCCAGGAGCGGGCGGACGAGGCGGCGCGGGCGATCGGCGGCGATGCGCGCGGGATCGCCTGCGATGTCAGCAGCGTCGCCGCGCTCAAGGCACTGCAAGTCGACCGGCTCGACGTGCTCGTCAACAACGCCGGCGTGATGCCGCCCGAGCGCACCCGCTCCGCTGACGGCGTCGAGCTGTGCTTCGCCACCCACGTCCTCGCGCCGTTCGTGTTGATCGAACGGTTCGCGCCGATCCTCGAGCGCGTGATCAACGTCAGCTCCGGCGGGATGTACGCGCAGGGTCTCAACACCGGCGACCTGATGTCGGAGCACGACAAGTACAGCCCGAAACTGTTCTATGCGCGCTCCAAGCGAGCCGAGATCGTGATCACCGAGCAGTGGGCGGAACGCCTGGACCGGCCCGTGGTGCATGCGATGCATCCGGGCTGGGTCGACACGAAGGGCGTGCAAAGTGCGATGCCAGCCTTCCGCACCGTGACGCGGCTGATCCTGCGCGACCTCGACGCCGGCGCTGACACGATCGTGTGGCTCGGCGCCGCGCCCGAGCCTCAGCAGAGCACCGGCGAGTTCTGGATGGACCGTCGCCGGCGGCCGACCCATTATCGGCTTGGCGCGTCGCCCGACAGCGAAGCCGACCGCGCGGAGCTGTGGGCACTGTGCGAGCAGTTGACCGCCCCGGGCGCACAGGCGTAGGGTCGGCGAGGAATACGCCTACGAGAAGGCGTTCAACCGCGGTGAGAACGAAGAGAAGATCAGCTTCGAGGAGCCGATGCTCGTCCCTCCACTTCCGCCGAGCATGCCCTACGCGATCATGTTCGATGAGGACTGCGATACGGATTTCTGCGACCGTGTGATCCCGCCTCTGACGCGGTCGATGCGCGCGCTGGCGCGGGTCGGCGACGGCGGGCGCTTCGTGCGGGCCGACGGAGTCGGCCACGAGATCTACCGCGACCCGGAGCGCGTGCTCCAAACCGTCGAAGAGATACTCAGGGGTTGAACGCGAGGAAGAGGAACGCCGCGAACAGCGCCAGGTGAACGCCGCTCTCCTGCAGCGTCGCGCGGCCGGGGAGGACGGTGAGCGCGGTCACGAACATCGTGATCGCGAACAGCACGGTCTGCATCGACTCCAGGCCGAGGACGAGCGGGCCGTCGAGCCAGATCGTGGCGATCGCGATCACCGGGATCGTGAGCCCGATGCTCGCAATCCCTGAGCCGAGCGCGAGGTTGAAGCTCGTCTGCATCCGGTCGGCGCGCGCGTTGCGGTAGGCGGCGAGCGTCTCGGGCGCCAGGACGAGCAGCGCGATCACGACGCCGACGGCGGAGTGTGGCGCGCCGACCGACTCCACCGCATCCTCGATCGCCGGCGACTCGATCTTGGCCAGCCCCACGACGGCGACGAGCGAGACGAACAGGAAGCCGAGGCTCGTCAGCGCGGCCCGGTTGGTCGGCGGCGCCGCGTGCTCCTCCGCCGTCTCCGGCAGGAAGTAGTCGCGGTGCCGGACCGTCTGCACGACCACGAACAGCCCGTAGAGCGCGAGCGACGCGACGGCGGCGAACGCGAGTTGCGAGTTCGAGAACTCGGGCCCGGGACGGCTGGTCGTGAAGGTGGGCACGACGAGGGAGAGCGTCGCCAGCGTGGCGAGCGTCGCGAGCGCGGTCGCGGTGCCCTCGGCGTTGAACGTCGCCACGCGGTGCCGGAGCGTGGCGGCCAGCAGCGACAAGCCGACGATCCCGGTCGCGGTGATCATGACCGCGGCGAACACCGTGTCGCGGGCGAGCGTGGCGGTGTCGTCGCCGCCCGCGATCATCAGGGTGACGATCAGTGCGACCTCGATCACGGTCACCGCAACCGCGAGTACGAGCGAGCCGAACGGCTCACCGACGCGGTGCGCGACCACCTCGGCGTGATGGACGGCGGCCAGCACCGAGGCGGCCAGCAGCACGCCGACGACGACGAGCACGACCACCGGCGGGTCCTTGAGCCCCCACGTCACCGCGAGCGAGAGGACGCCCAGCACCGGCGCGGCGGATGTCCAGTGCGGGACGCGCATCATCCCCAGGCGGCGTGGGCCACGTCGGCCACCAGCCGCAGCTTGCGCTCCTGCGCGACCTCGTCAAGGGGGTTGCCGGCCGCGATCGAGGCGAATCCGCACTGCGTCGAGAGGCCCAGCTGCTCACGCGGGAAGTGCCGGCTGGCGTCCTCGATGCGGGCGTTGAGCTCTGCGGGCGACTCGAGCTCCGGCCCCTTGCTCGAGACCAGTCCCAGCACGATCTGCTTATCGTCGGGCGCGCCGGCCAGGGGCTCGAACGAGCCGGAGCGGGCGTCGTCGTACTCGAGGAAGAAGGCGTCGAACGCGGTCGCGCGCTCGAACAGCGCGCCGGCGATCGAGTCGTAGCCGCCGCTGGCCATCCACATGCCGGCGTTGTTGCCTCGGCACAGGTGAATTCCGAGCCGGACGCCGGAGATCCCCTCGACCATGCCGTTGATCAGCTCGATGCCCTCGGTCAGCATCCGCTCGGCCGGCATCCCGATCGACTCGGTCCAGTCCCGGATCCGCGGGTCGACCAGCGTCGCGAGCTCGGGCGCGTCGACCTGGATGTACTCGCATCCCAGCGACACGAGCTCGAGGATCTCCGAGCGGCCGATCGCGGCGGCGTCGGCGAACATCTCGAACGCGTCGGAGTACGCCGCCGTCGAATAGCGCGGGTTCCAGAGCCCGTAGAGCACCAGCGGGCTCGGCACCGTGACCTTCAGAGGTCGCCGCGCCCGTGCGCGGGCGTAGCTGTATTCCTCGGTGACCATCGAGCGGCGCTTGGTCAGCTTCGACGTGACCGCGGCGGGGAAGACCCAGTCCAGCTCGCCCTCCGGGCTGTTCCAGGGCATCGCATTGCCGTGCTCGACCGGCGTGATCCCGTCGACGACCTCCGTGATCGGCCCCATGAACAGGAAGCGGCGCATCTCTCCGTCCGTGACCACGTCGACCCCCGCGCCCTCCTGCACCGCGATCACCTGGTCGACGGCGCGATCCTCGACACGCTTGAAGTCGCTCGCGGCGAGCTCGCCGCGCTCGAACGCGGCGCGCGCCTCCTTGAGATAGGACGGACGCAGCAACGACCCGATCACCTCGGCACGGAACATGGGGCCTCCTCCTCAGGGGACCCCGCGAACGCTATACGGCGCGCTTCAATGCGGGCGGCTCGGCGTCCAGCGCCGAGGCCCAGACGCCGGGCTCGACGCGGCCCTCGATGATCCCGACGAGGCCCTCGAGCACCGGCGCTTCGACCCCGGCCTCGTGGACGCGGGCAGCGAGCAGCGAGATCCCGGCGGTGTCGTCGGACCGCTGGAAGCGGTTGCTTCTGGCGACCGCGGTCCCGATGAGCTCGTCGGTGCTGCCGAGGCCGGTGCGCATCGAGCCGGTCCGGCGCGCGAACGCGTCGAGCTCCGCGAGCACCTGACGGGCCGCGGCGTCCTGCGCATCCGGGCCGGCGGCGGCCGCGGCCGCGGCCGCCACTGCCGCGGCGGTGCCGGCGCAGCTCGCCAGCTCGGTGCCGGTCACGTCAGAGGTGCGGGTGGCCTTCAGCTTGGCCGCGCGCAGCGCCATCTGGACCTGGCGCGAGAACGCGTCGTTCTGTGACGCGACGACGATCGCGGCATCGTCCTCGAGGACGTCCGCGGACCCGCCGAGCGCGCCGACCGCCCATGTGTCGAGCTGTTCGCCGACGTAGCCGCTGGGCAGTGTGCCGAGCGGCGGCACGAGTCCGGTGGAGCGTACGAGCACGCCGGTCCGGTGCTGGATCCGAGGCCCGTACTCGGCGACCGCTGCGGGCAACTCCGAGGCGGGCACGTCGAACACGACAAGGTCGTAGCGGTGAAGCTCGAGTTCCGTCCCGAGGTCCACGTCGATACCGGCACGCGTGAGCGCGGCCGAGAGTGACGTACTCCATGGGCCGGTCCCGACCACGGCCGCGCGGCGCAACGGCGGCAGCCCGCCCAGCCATTCCCACTGCAACATCACGTTGGGCCAGATCCGGTCGGTGACCGCGGCCGCGAGCGGCGTCGTCGCGGTCTCGACCTTCGGGAACCTCAGCGGCGCACCGATCCGGACCCGGATCTTGTGCGGGCGGATCCGCCAGCCCTTGCGGATCGCCTCGGTGCCGATCATCGCCACCGGGACCACGGTCGCCCCGGTCTCGAGAGCGAGCCGGCCGACGCCGCGCTTGGGCTTGCCGAGCGCGCCCGGGCGTGTGCGCGTGCCCTCCGGGAACATCAGGACGGCGTCGCCGCGCTCCAGGATCGCCTTCGCGGTCTCGATCATGTCCGCGTCCGCGGCGCCGCGGCGCACCGGGAACGCGCCAAGCGCGCTGATCAGCCAGCCGACGAAGGGGATGTGGAAGATCTCCTCCTTGGCCACGTAGTAGATCGGCCGGCGGCTGCAGAGCCCGACGATGAACGGGTCGATAAACGACCGGTGATTGCAGACGAAGATCACCGGGCCGTCGGTCGGGATGTGTTCGCGACCGATCCGGCTCAGGCGCCAGTAGAGGTGCGCGAACGGCTGCAGCCAGGCGCGCATCAGCCAGTAGACGATCGGGTTCACGCCCTTGGCACGGGCGCGGGCGTGCAGCTTGTTGGAATCCATGGGTAGCGGTGAGTCCTCCTAGCGGAGCCGTACACCGATGCCGCACGCGGCGTTACACGAACAGCGGGAGCAGCGCGTCATAGACGCGCCGGTAGCGCTCGTGGAGATCGTCGTAGACCGCTCTCCGGCGCGGGTCGGGCTCGACGGCGTCGCCGCGCGGGCCGGCCATCGCGCGCGCGGCGTCGGCGACGCTCGGGTGCAGGCTCGCGCCGGCCGCCGCCAGCATCGCCGCCCCACGTGCCGTCGTCTCCACGTCCTCGGGCCGCGACACCGGCAGCCCGGTGACGTCTGCGCGGACCTCGAGCAGGAGACGTCCACGCGCTCCACCGCCGACGCAGACGACCTCGCGCGGCGCGTCGGCGCCGGACGTGGCGATGGCTCCAAGCACGTCGCGCAGCGCCAGCGCGTTGCCCTCGATGAGCGCGCGCGTGAGGTGCGCGCGCCCGTGCGCGGCCGTGAGCCCGAACCAGACCGCACGCGCGTGCGGATTCCACTCGGGCGCCATCGCGCCGGCGAGCGCCGGCACCCAGATCACGCCGTCGGCACCCGGCGGCGCTTGGCCGGCGAGCGCGTTGAGCAGCTCGTAGACATCCTCGCCCGTGCTGTCGGCGCGGGCGATCTCCGGCGTTCCCAGCTCATCGCGGAACCAGCGGTAGGCGCCTCCGGACAGCCAGCCGGGGTTCTCGAGCAGCCACGTGTCCGGATCGGCGTGCGGATGGAGCTCGACGACGCCGGTCGGGTCGTGCGCGGGCGCGGCCACGACGGCGCACACCGGCTCGGCCGTGCCGAGCACGTCGCATACGACGCCGGGCTCGACGACACCGGCGCCGAGCGTGGCCGCCATCTCGTCGCCGCACCCCATGACGACCAGCGTTTCGGCGTCGAGTCCGGTCGCGTCGCGCAGCCATGGGGCGATCGGGCCGAGCGGCGCGTGCGCGGGGACGACCGGAGCGAGCTTGTCGACGTCGACGCGGTACGCGTCGCAGGCCTGGGGCGACCACGCGCGCACGCGCGGGTCGAGGAGGCCGGTCGAGGACGCGTTCGACGGATCGACGGCGAGCACGCCGGAGGCGCGCCAGGCCACCCACGAGCCTGGGAGCAGGAAGACGTCCGCCGCGACGTCGGGCGCGTGGCGGCCCAGCCACGCGATCTTCGGCCCAACGTGGCTCGGGTCGATGTTGCAGCCGGTCAGCGCTCGCAGCTCCGCTGGGTCCACGCGCGCCGCCACCTCGTCGCACTCCTCGCTGGCGCGGCGGTCGCACCAGATCAGCGCGCGGTGCGAGGACGCTGCCGTCCGCCCGCGCTGCGACCAGCCCGTCGAGCTGCGAGCCGAACGACAGCGCGGCGATCGTGCGGCCGCGACACGTCTCGCGCACCTCGGACAACGTGCCGACGAGGGCGCGCAGCCAATCCGCGGGGTCCTGCTCGGCCCAGCCGGGGCGCGGATAGGACAACTCATGCGCGGCGTAGCTCGCGGTCACGAGCGTCCCGTCGAGCTCCAGGGCCTGAGCGCATGTGCCCTGCGAACCGACGTCGACGCCGATCACCAGAGGCGCGCTCATGCGATCGGGAACGTACCAGCCTCCGCTACGGTGCAGGGCGATGTCAGCTGTGGCACCGAACGACCATCCCGTCGCGAGACTTCTGCGCGAACGCGCCGAGGCCGCTTCGGTGCCGGGGGCGCGCGAGGATCCGCATCGCGTGGCGCTGGCGCTCGAGGGCGGCGGGATGCGCGGCGTGGTCTCGGCGGGCATGGTCGCCGCGCTGGAGCGGCTCGGCATGAGTGACGCGTTCGACCTGATCGTCGGCTCGTCGGCCGGCGCGATCAACGGCATGGCGCTGCTCTCCGGCGTGGCGCAGCGCGCCTCGGATGCCTATTGCGGGCCGCTCGCGTCGAAGTCGTTCGTGAACCCACTGCGCGTGCTGCGGGGCAAGCCGGTCATCGACGTCAACGACGTGCTGACGGTCATCACCGCTTCGGACGTCGCGGGAACCGAGCGACTGCTCTCCGGCGCGATCGTGCTGCACTGCATCGCCACCGACGTGGACTCGGCGAAGGCCGTCGACCTGACCGGGATGCGCACGCAGGAGGAGGTGTGGACCGCGATCCTCGCCTCCAGCCGGATGCCGTGGGCGGGCGGGCCGCCAGTCGAGATCGACGGGCGCCGGTACCTCGACGGCGGGATGATCTCGCCGGTGCCGGTCGCCGAGGCGATCGCGGTCGGCGCCACGCACGTGCTCGCGCTGCAGACGCGGCCGTTCGGCATCCCGCGTAAGAGCGCGTCGCGGATCGGTGACCGCCTGATCGAGCGTCACCTGCGCGGGCTCAATCCCGCGCTGGTGACGGTGTACCGCGAGCGGATCGGGCACTACGAGAAGCTCGTCGACGATCTGGCGCGGAGGTCCGGCGAGCCCGGGGACGAGCCGCCGTTCGTGCTCGGGCTGCGTCCTCCGGACGGCACACCGTGCGTCGGCCAGCTCGAGCGCGACCCGGTCGTCCTGACGGCGGGCGCCGTCGAGGGCGAGCGACTGGTCGAGGCCGCGCTCGGCGCCGACCGGCAGGCTTCTAAAGCCGCCTAGCCCTCGTCCTGGCCTCTGGCGAAGTCGCTCTCGTCCGAATGGTCGTGCGGGAGGTCCTCCTGCCCCTCGGCGAAGCTGCCATCGTGCAGCTTCTCCGGCGTGTCGGGCGGAAGCTCCTCCTGCCCTTCGCTGAACTGGTTGTGGCGCTCACGCCCCGGCGGGTCCTCATGGTCTTGGCCACGGGCGTAATCAGGATCGTTCTCATCGGGGAACGGTTCACGGTGGGTTTCCACTGGCATCACCTCACCACGAACCCTACCCCTCTCAGACGTGGACGAGTCCTTCCGAACGCGCCCACTCGATCGTGCGCCGCAGGGTGTCCTCCACCGGGGTGTAGCTGAGCCCGAGTTCGGCGGCGGCGTACGAGCCGTCGTAGTTATGCCCGTGCAGGAGCGTGCGGATCATCTCGCGGCACACGGGCGGCTTCTTGCCGCGCACGCGGAACCCGGCCTCGACGGCGGCGCCGACCACGCGCGCGACGGGGGCGGGGAGGAGCCGGACGTCGTGGCGCACGCCGCCGATCCCGCTCACGATGTCCAGCGCCTCCAGCGACGTGATCGTCGCGCCGCTGATCAGGTAGCGCTCGCCCGGCGTGCCGCGCTCGGCCGCGAGCACGTGGGCCTCGATCGTGTCGTCGATGTCGACGAGGCTGATCCGGGTGTCGACGAACGCCTTCAGCTTGCCGTTGAGGTAGGCGATCAGGATCCGGCCCGTGCCGCCGGCGCGGCCGGGACCCTGGACGGACGACGGCAGGACGGCGACCAGCTCGATCCCCGCGTTCTTCGCGGCCGCGAGCGCCGCGACCTCGCCCTCGTGCTTGGAGCGCTCGTAGACCGACATGTAGCTGCCCCGGTGCGGGCTCTTCTCGGTGCCGACCGTGCCGCCTTCCTCGCCGAGGGTGGCGGCGGATGACGTGAGCACGATCCGGCTCACGCCTGCGGCCTTCGCGGCGCGCACGGCGATCTCGGCGCCGCGCACGTTGGCGTGGAACAGCGCCGCGGGGTCGGTCGGGCAGAACGTGTTGATCCCGGCGACGTGGTAGAGCAGGTCGCTGCCGCGCATCCCCTCGGTCATCGCCGCTTCGTCGAGGATGTCGCCGCGAACGGTGCGCGCGCCCTTGGCCTCGAGCTTGGCCGCGGCCTCATCGGAACGGGCGAGCGCGACGACGTCATCGCCGCGGTGGATGAGGCGTGCGACGAGCGCGCCACCGACCAGGCCGCTGCCGCCCGTGACGAAGACGGTCATGGCGACTCCGCGGTCAGCAGGGGGATCGCCCGCACCAGGTAGTCCACCGCCGACCACACGGTGATCGCCGCGGCCGCGAGCATCGCCCACTCGTCGATGTAGAGCCCGCCGATCTCCTCGCCGGGCCGCAGGATGGCGAGGAGGATCGCCAGGAACTGGATGCTGGTCTTCAGCTTGCCGAGCATCGAGGGCGCCATCACTTCGCCCTCGGAGGCGATCAGGCCGCGCAGTCCCATCAGCACGAGTTCGCGGCCGACGATGATGGCCACGATCCAGGGCGACGCCCGGCCCTCGGCGAGCAGCGCGATCAGCACGCCCGACACCAGCAGCTTGTCGGCGGTGGTGTCCAGGAACGACCCGAGCTTGCTCGTCACGTTCCAGCGGCGGGCGAGGCGGCCGTCGAACCAGTCGGTCGCGGCGGCGATGAAGAACAGCCCCGCGGAGATCGGCTCGACGTCCTCATCGCCGGTCAGCA
Source organism: uncultured Solirubrobacteraceae bacterium (assembly GCA_963768375.1). GTDB lineage: Bacteria > Actinomycetota > Thermoleophilia > Solirubrobacterales > Solirubrobacteraceae > Solirubrobacter. Next base: position 36,328 of record CAVYHO010000008.1, on the reverse strand, counting down.
CCAGGCCCATGATCACCGGCGTGAGGATGATGCGCAGCATCGTGCCCGCGGCGATCAGGCGGGCGGAGCGCAGGCCGCCCTGGGCTATGTTCGGGGTCGCCACGAGGGAGCCGGATGCTATCGCTCGTCCGCGTCCCAGCGGCGCAGGCGCTCCTTCACGGCGGGGATCCGGCCCGGCGCCATGCTGAGCTCGCGCACGCCCAGATCGACCAGCCGGACCGCAGCCTCGGGGTCGCCCGCGAGCTCCCCGCACACGCCCACCCAGCGGCCGTGACGCTCGGCCGCCCGCACGGTGGCGTCGATCAATGCGAGCACCGGCTGCTGGGCCGCCTCGAGCAGGGGGGCGAGCGCGGGATTGCCGCGCTCGGCCGCCATCGTGTACTGCGACAGGTCGTTGGTGCCGATCGAGAAGAAGTCCAGGTGTGGGGCGAGCAGATCGGCCTGGAGCGCGGCGGCCGGGACCTCGATCATCGCGCCGACCTCGATGTCGGTCGGCCCCAGCAGCTCGCGCGCGGCCAGGACCTCGTCGACCGTCGAGACCATCGGGAACATGACGGAGACGGGGTGCGCCTTCGCGACGCGCAGGATGGCGCGCAACTGGGTCTGGAACAGTTCCGGATGCGCGAGCGAGAGCCGCAGTCCGCGCCTCCCGAGGAATGGGTTGTCCTCGGGCTCGGTGGCGATGAACGGCAGCGGCTTGTCGGCGCCCGCGTCGAGCGTGCGGACGATCAGCGGGCGGCCTTTGAGCCGGGTCGCGATCTCGGTCAGCGCCTCGACCTGCTCGTCCTCGGTGGGTGGCTCGGTGCGGCCGAGATAGAGGAATTCGGTGCGGAGCAGCCCGACGCCCTCGGCGCCGTTCGCGACCGCCAGGTCGGCGTCGGCCGCGCTGCCGATGTTCGCGAACACCTCGATCCGCCGGCCGTCCACGAGGACCGGCTCGGACGCGCGCTGGAGCGCGCGGGCGCGTTCCTCGGCGGCCGCTTGCCGTCGAGCCTCGAACGCGGCGGTGTCGTCGGGCTCGACCGTCACCTCGCCGCTGTCGCCGTCGAGGGCGAGCGTCGCCCCCTCCTGGACCGAGAGCAGCGCCGGGCCGAGCCCGACCACGTACGGGATGCCGAGCGCCCCGGCGACGATCGCGGCGTGGTCGAGCGTGCCGCCGCGCGCGGTGGCGATGCCCCACGCGACCTCGGGGTCCAGGCTCGCGACCGCGCCCGGCGTGAGCACGTCGGCGACGACGATCGCCGGATTCGGCCGGCGCCCCAGGCGGCGCGGCACCGGCGATCGCGGCTACGACCCGATGCGCCACGTCACGGACGTCGATCGCACGGGCCCGGAGGTAGTCGTCGTCGATGCCCTCGAACGCCTCCGCGGTCGCCTCGCTCGCACGCTGGTACGCGATCGCCGGCGGGCTCGCCGTCCGCGATCGCGGCGCGAGCGGGCGCCACGATGCTCTCGTCGTCGAGCAGCAGCGCCTGCGCGGCGAAGATCTCGGCCTCGGCGCGGGGGAGGCCGGCCGCGGTCTCGGCGAGCTGAGCGCGCGCGACGGCAACCGCCTCGTCGAGCCGCGCGGCCTCCTCCTCGGGCGAGCCCGCCTCGAGCGCGTCAAGGTCGAGTTCCGGCGCCTTGACCCACCGCGCCGGCCCGAGCGCGAGCCCGCGCACAGCGGTGACGCCGGGAAGCGTCGCGCCGGGGGAGAGGGCCGCGGCGGGCGGGGCCGCGCCGCTGGGGCCGACCGCCACGTCCGGGCCGGCCGCGCCGCTCGTGCCCGCGCCGCTCGGCGGCGCGGCTTCCGGCCCGTCGCCCCAGTTCGCGGCCGCGAGCTTCCCCAGTGCCGCGAGGAGCTCGCTCGCCTGCGGGCCGCTCGCGACGACCTCGAGTTCGTCGCCCTGCACCGCGCGCAGGAGCGCGATCCCCGTCAGGCTGCGGCCGCCGGTCGGGCCGGTGCCCCGGGCCGGGTTGCGGAGCTCGACCAACGCGTCGTGGTCGGCGACGAGCTCGATGATCCGTCCCGCCGGCCGGACGTGGAGCCCGAGCCGATTGCCGATCGGCAACCGGACCGACCCGCCGTCGCCGATCGCGGCGGTTTTTGCCGGGGCCTCGTCGTCCTCCTCGCCGAGCTGTGCGGCCTTCGCCGCCAGCGCGCCGCGCGCCTCCGCGGCGACCTCGGCCAGCTCCGCGCCGCCGCGCGCCCGCGCAGCAGCGGCAACGGCGCCCTCGACGAGCGGGGCCGCGGACAGCATCACCGGCCCGCCGGCCTCGAGCATCTCCAACGCGATCTCGGCGCTCATCAGCGCGCTCCCGAGGTCCATCAGGACGAGCACGCCGTCGTCGGAACGGACGCGTTCGACGGCCGCGCGGACGCGCTCGGCGTCGGTGCCGATCGCGCCGTCGTCGATCCCGCCGGCCGGCTCGATCAACACCTCGCCGCCGCCCATCTCCGCGGCGAGCTCGGCCACACCCTCGGCCAGCCGCGCGCTGTGGGAGACGAGAACGAGGTTGACCGTCAAAGCCCGCTCGCGCGATGGAGCATCTCGACCGGATGCACGCTGTGCACGCCGGTCGCCCCCTGGATCTGCCAGCGGCAGGTCTCGGAGTCGCACACCACCTCGTCGGACTGGTTCGCGGCGACCTGACGGAAGAGGTCCGCTCCGACGTCCATCGCGATCCCGTACTTCTCGCGCTTGAGCCCGTAGGTGCCGGCGATGCCACAGCACGACGCGGTGCTCTCGACGACGTTCAACCCGGGGATCAGCGCCATCAGGTCCAGCGCCGGCTTGCCGATGCCATGACCCTGCTGCTGGCAGGGCGCGTGGTAGGTGACGGTCTCCTCGACGGCCGCGAAGTCGGTCTTGAGCTCGCCTCGCGCGTGCAGCATCAGCAGGTACTCGCAGATGTCGTAGACCCGCGACGACACCGCGACCAGCGCCTCGTCGTCGCCCATCTCCAGGATCTCGAGCGCCTCGCGCTTGAGCATCAGCGTGCAACTGGTCGACGTGCCGACGATGTCCACGCCCGCACGGGCGAACGGCGCCAGCCGCTCGGACAGCCGGTGCGCGTAGCCCCGCGCGTCCTTGAACATCCCGTTCGACTGCAGCGGCAGCCCGCAGCAGTCCTGCTTGGGCACCTCGACCTTGATCCCGTTGTGCTCGAGCAACTCGACGGTCATCTCGCCCAGCCGCGGCTCGTAGTAGTTCGTGCCGCAGCCGTGGAAGAACGCGACCCGGCGTTCGGCCGCGGGCGACGTGTGCTTGCGCGCCCAGCGCTGGAAAGTCCGCCCGGCGAACTTCGGCAACGGGGCACTGCGATGGATGTCCATCGTCTTCTCGACCAGCAGCCGGAACGCGGGGTTGGACAGCGTCCAGTTCGCGACCGGCGCGGCGGGCGTCCCGAGCCTGCCCGTCAGCGTCGGCCGGGCGATCATGCGGTCGCGCAGCTTGTGCCCGGTCTTCTCCCGGAGCTTCGCGCGCGCCTGCGTGTTGATCTCCGCGATGTGCACGCCCTGCGGGCAGACCTGCGTGCAGATCCCGCACCCGGAGCAGTAGTCCAGCGAGGAGTCCGGCGACGCTTCGTCGGCGACCCGGAAGCGCTCCGACTGCGGTCCCGCGTACTTGGGTCCGGGAAACAGTGGCGTGACGTTGGCCACCGGGCAGAACGTCTCGCAGATCGTGCATTTGACGCAGTGGTCGAGCGAGTCACGCATCAGCAGCGTGCCCAACACGTCGTCACTCATGCGATCGCCTCCTTCGTCGCTCCAGACTCCGCCAGTACGAGCTCGGCCGCCATGTGTCCCGTCGACAGACTGAGCCCGTCGCCGCTCTTCTCCTTCCACGGCTCCGCGCCCGCGAGCGTCGCGCCCGCGACCAGCACGTTCTCGAACCCATCCGCGCCGACCGGGCGCAACCGGTCGTCGACGGCGACACCCGCGCGCGCGATGGGATGGGCGGCGAAGTACTGCGGCTCGAAGCGCCGCGCGCCCGGCTCCGGGACGCCCGCGACCGGCAGCCCAAGAGCCGTCTCACGCGCCGTCCAGTCAGAGTCGAGCGCGAGCCCGCCGCTGGCGAACCCGCCCGTCGCGATCACGATCCAGTCGGCGCCCTGGCGCTCCTCGCGCAGCCCGACCCGGACGCGCAACGAGCTGACGCGGCCGTTGGAACGCTCCGCTCCGACGACGACGTTGTTGAGCAACAGGCTCCCGCCGGCCCGCCGCAGCGCGTCGTGCAGGATCGCGAACACGCGCATCCCGGGCACCGACGGCGGCAGCGTCGGCACCTCGAAGACCGGCCGCCCCAACCCGTGCTCCAACTCGCTCCAGACATCGTGCGGCGACGCGATCCCCAGTGCCGCTGGGAACGCCACGACCTCGCCCGGCCGCAGCCGCGACGAGAGCTCCGCGATCACGGTGCGCCGGAAGTCGCGCTGGTCGAACGCGCGCGCCAGCCCGAGCGCATTGAACTCGACGCGCCGTTCGACCGGGAGGTGCAACTCGGTCGCGCGCGCCGTCACCGACGGCAGCGTGCGCGACAGCCCGTCGGCCAGCAGCGCCGGATGGAAGTCCTTGAGCCCGCGGAACCCGACGGCCATCACCTCGGTGACCGACCGCAGGTCGCCGCCGGCCATCGTCACCGGCGCCAGCGCCGTCGGCTTCGGCACGCCGATCGCGGTCGGCAGCAGCAGGTTCTCCTCGAGCGACCCCGTGTACGTGTAGCCGCCGCTGAACTGGGACTTGAACCAGTCGAGCGCGGCCGCCACCCGCGCCGCGCCCACGCGCGTGTACGGATGTCCCGACGGCAGCGCGGCCAGGGCCTCACCCGGCCGCTCGACGCGCTCCGGCGTGTAGCCGAGGACGTCGATCGTCCCGCCGCCGAGATGCGTGGCGCCGACACCCTTGGCCAGCACCCGCACGCGCGCCCCTGACTGGGCCAGCCGGACCGCCGCGGACAGGCCGGCAAGCCCGGTCCCGACCACCAGGACGTCGTGCTGGTTCACGGGCGACCCGCCTCGCCGGCCGGCGCAGATGCTCGATGTCCCCGAGTCGAGAAGGCCTTGGAAGATCCAGTCGTCGAGCCGCGCCTGGCGCAGCTGATCGCCGTAGAGGATCGGCCACACGCCCTTCCAGCGCTCCTGGAGGAAGTGATGCAGCGACAGCGCTGCCTGCTCGCCGTCGAGCCGCTCGACCCCGTGCATGATCCCGGTCGCCCGGTAGATGCAAAAGCCGCCCTGGCACGGGCCCATCCCGAGGCGCAACAGCCGCCGGATGTCGTCGAGGTTCGTCGTCCAGCGCCGCACGAGCTCCTCCTCGAGCCGCTTGCGCCCGATCAGCTCGCACTCGCAGATCAGCTCGTCGTCGGCCATCGTGCGCTCGCGCCGGCGCAGCCGCGAGCCGATGTCGTAGTACTCGCCGTCCTCGTTGCCGGGCGGCTTGACCTCCTCGGTCCGGCACGGCCGCTGCTCCCCGAGCTGGTCGCACATCGCGTCGACCAGGTCCTGCGCCATCAAGCGGAACGTCGTGAGCTTGCCGCCGGACATCGTGAGCAGCCCCTTCACGCCGTCGCGCGCGGCGTGATCGACGACCGCGTGCGTGCGGCTGACGTCGCGCGTATCGGCCACCTCGCCCGCGCGCGCGTCCTGGAACAGCGGTCGCGCGCCCGCCCACACGCGCAGCGCGCGCGCCTGCTTGAACCCCGGCACCAGCCGCTCGCCGTCTTCGAGCATCTGGTCGACCTCGTCCTGCGTGACCTCGAGCTCGTCCGGATCGGCGGCGCGCATGTCGGTGGTCCCGATCACGCTGACCGTGCGGATCGGGACGAGGATGTCGCCGTCGGCGGGCATCACACAGCGGTTGATCACCGTGTTCACCAGCCGGTGGTTCATCGCGATCATGATCCCCTTGCCGGGGATCACACCGACGTCCTCGATCCCGGCCATGTGCAGGATCTGCGCCGCCCACGGGCCCGACGCGTTGAGGATGAAGCGGGCCTCGATGTCGAACTCCTCGCCCGACCGCTCGTCGCGCACCCGCGCGCCCGTCATCGCCCCGTCGTCGCGGTGCAGGTCGACGACCCGGTGGTAGGTGAGCACGCGCGCGCCCTCCGCCGTGGCGCCGCGCGCCAGCGACGACGCGGTCTTCCACGCGTCGATCGACGCGTCCGGCACCGCGAACGCGCGCCGGATCTTCGGGTTCAGCCGCGGCTCGCGTCGGAGCGCCTCGGCCACCGAGAGCTCCTCGACCGGGAGTGACGAGGCGCGACAGCCCTCGAGGAAGCGATCGGCGTACTCCGGGTCGTCGTCAGGCGTCTCGACGAACAGCCCGCCGGTGTCCTCGATGCAGTCCGGCATCAGCCGCCGCAGGAGCGCGTTCTCGTCGACGCACTCCTTGGCCGCGACCGGATCCTTGACGACGTACCGCCCGCCGGAGTGCAGCAGGCCGTGGAAGCGCCCGCTCGTGCCCTCGATCAGATCGGCGCGCTCGACGAGCACCGTGTCGAAGCCGCGCAGGGCGAGATCCCAGGCCGTTCCGAGACCCGTGGCGCCGCCGCCGATCACCAGAACCTCCGTCTGGATCCGCCTGCTCGCGACCGCCATCAACGCAACCCTACTCCTCGCGGGGGTGCATTATGATCGCGCCGGGTGCGAGCCGAATTCATCGCTTCGGTAGACCAGGGGACCGCTTCTTCGCGGTGCCTGATCTTCGACTCCGAAGCGCGTGTCGTCTCCGTCGGCCAGAAGGAGCACCACCACATCTTCCCGCGGCCCGGCTGGGTCGAGCACGACCCCGAGGAGATCTGGCACAACGTCGTCTCCGTCGTGCAGGAGGCGCTGTCGAAGGCGCGGTTGCAGGCGGGCGACCTGACCGCGCTGGGGATCACCAACCAGCGCGAGACGACGGTCGTGTGGGACCGCGAGACCGGCCGCCCGGTGCACAACGCCATCACCTGGCAGGACATGCGCACGGACAGGCTGATCCGCGAGCTGGGCGACCAGGATCGCTTCAAGCAGCAATGCGGGCTACCGCTGGCCACGTACTTCTCGGGTCCGAAGCTGGCCTGGCTGCTCGACCACGTCGACGGCCTGCGCGAACGCGCCGACGCCGGCGAGGTGGTGTTCGGGACGATGGACTCATGGCTGATCTGGAAGCTGACGGGCCGGCACGTGACCGACGTGACCAACGCGAGTCGCACGATGCTGATGAATCTGGCGACGCTCGATTGGGATCCGGAACTGTTGGATGCGATGGGCGTCCCGCGCGCGATGCTCCCCGAGATCCGCTCGTCGTCGGAGATCTACGGTGAGGCGCTGATCCTCGGCGGCGTGCCGGTGGCGGCGGCGCTCGGCGATCAGCACGCGGCGCTGTTCGGGCAGACCTGCTTCGAGCGCGGCGACGCGAAATGCACGTACGGCACCGGCAGCTTCCTGCTGATGAACACCGGCGACTCGCCCGTGTACTCGGCGAACGGGTTGCTCACCACCGTCGGCTACAAGATCGGCGACGCCGCCGCGACGTACGCGCTCGAGGGCTCGATCGCGGTCACCGGGGCACTCGTCCAGTGGCTGCGCGACAACCTCGAGCTGATCGGTTCGGCACCCGAGATCGAGACGCTCGCGCGGACCGTGGACGACAACGGCGGCTGCTATTTCGTCCCGGCGTTCAGCGGCCTGTTCGCCCCGCACTGGCGCAGCGATGCGCGCGGCGTGATCGCCGGGCTCACGGGCTACATCACGAAGGGTCATCTGGCGCGCGCCGTGCTCGAGGCCACGGCGTTCCAGACCCGTGAAGTGGTCGACGCGATGAACGGCGACGCGACGGTCGACCTCGGATCGCTGCGCGTCGACGGTGGCATGACCGCGAACAACCTGCTGATGCAGTTCCTGGCCGACGTGCTCGACGTGCCGGTCGTGCGGCCGATCGTGGCCGAGACGCCGTCGCTCGGCGCGGCCTACGCGGCAGGGCTGGCGGTCGGCTTCTGGCCGGACACCGACAGCCTGCGCGCGCAATGGCATCGTGCCGCGGAGTGGCTGCCGCGGATGGACGCCGGGGTGCGTGAGAAGTCGTATCGCAAGTGGAAGAAGACCGTCGTGCGGACCCACGACTGGGTCGACGACGACGACTGACGGCGCTCTCACCACGGGATCGCTCCGAGGTCGCGCGACACCGCGCGTGCCGTCTCGCGAACATAGGAGATCAGCGCGGCAGACGGCTCGCCGCCGGCGAGCAGCCGCTCCACCGGCCCGGAGATGCCGATCGCCCCGACCAGCACATCGCGGCGGTCCTTGATCGCCGCCGCGTAGGACGCCTCGCCCTCGATCAGTTCCTCGATCTCGGCGGCCCAGCCTCGGTCGCGCGTCTCCTCGAGCTCGGCCCGCAGCGCGTCCGGATCGGTCACAGTCGCCGGCGTGAAGCGTTCCAGCCCGGCGCCCGTGAGCGCTGACGCGATGTACGGGCTGTCCGCCAGCAGTGCCTTGCCGAGGGCGGTCGCGTGCGCCGGTAGCAGCGTGCCGACGTCGAGCACCTGCAGACTGTCGTCGGGCCGAAACACGTGGTGGACGATCAGGACGCGGCCTTCGTGGAGCGTGCCGATCCGCACGCTCTCGTGGCTGCGAGAGGCGAGCGAATCGGACCAGTTCAACGCGCGCGTGCGCAGTTCGTTGCCGTCGAGGTAGCTGGACCCCATGTGCAGCAGCGCGGCGCCGAGTTGGTACTTGCCCGTCTCCGCGTCCTGCTCGACGAACCCGACGTCGAGCAGCGTGCGCAGGATGCCGTGCACGGTCGTCTTCGGAAGCCCGACCTGGCCGGCGATCTCGACCACGCCCATGCGGCGGGATCGCCCGGAAAGCAACCGCAGGATTGCGGCGGCGCGCTCGATCGACTGAATCCGCCCGGGCATATGCAACAGATCCCGCGTCTCTGGCCGCGGGGCCGAAGCCCCGCGGCGATATGACGTAATTACTCTGAGTCGAACCAGTCGAACGTGCGCGTGACCGCGCGCTTCCAGTACTTGTAGTACTCGTCGCGCTTGGCGGAGTCCATCGTCGGCTCCCACCGCTTGTCCTCGACCCAGTTCTCGCGCAGATCCTCGATCTCGCCCCAGAACCCGGTCGCGAGCCCGGCGGCGTACGCCGCGCCGAGCGACGTGGTCTCCGGCACCTTGGGCCGGATCACCGGCACGCCCAGCAGGTCGGCCTGGAACTGCATCAGCAGGTCGTTGCCGACCATGCCGCCGTCGACCTTGACCGACTCGAGCGCGACGCCCGAGTCCTGGTTCATGGCCTCGACGACCTCGCGACTCTGGTAGGCCGTGGCCTCCAGCGTCGCGCGGGCGATGTGGCCGGCGTTGACGTAACGCGTGAGGCCCGCGAAGACGCCGCGGGCGTTGGACTTCCAGTACGGCGCGAACAGGCCCGAGAACGCCGGCACGATGTAGAGGCCGCCGTTGTCGTCGACCGACTTGGCCAGCTCCTCGACCTCGGGCGCGGCCTGGATCATCTTCAGGTTGTCGCGCAGCCACTGGACGAGTGCGCCGGTGATGGCGATCGCGCCCTCAAGGCAGTACACGGCGTCCTGATCGCCGATCTTGTAGCCGACCGTAGTCAGCAGGCCGTTCTTGGACGGCACGGCCTCGGTGCCGGTGTTGAGCAGCAGGAAGTTGCCCGTGCCGTACGTGTTCTTCGCCTCGCCGGGCGAGAAACACGTCTGGCCGAACGTCGCCGCCTGCTGGTCGCCGAGGTCGCCCGCGATCTGCACGCCCGCCAGCGCGCCGCCCTTGACCTCGCCGTACGGCGCGCTCGAGGGCTTGATCTCCGGCAGCATCTCGAGCGGGACGCCCATCACGTCGCGGATCCCGTCGTCCCACGCCAGAGTCCGCAGGTCCATCAGCATCGTGCGGCTGGCGTTCGTCGGGTCCGTGATGTGCAGCCCGCCGTCCTTGCCGCCGGTCAGGTTCCAGATCAGCCAGGTGTCCATGTTGCCGAACAGCAGGTCACCCGAGGACGCGCGGTCGGCCGCACCGGTCTCGTCCAGGATCCAGCGGATCTTCGGTCCCGAGAAGTAGGTCGCGAGCGGGAGCCCGACCTTCTCCTGGAAGCGCGCCTGGCCGCCGTCCTTGGAGTACTCGTCGACGAGCTTGTCGGTGCGCGTGTCCTGCCAGACGAGCGCGTTGTGGATCGGTTCGCCCGTGGTGCGGTCCCACACGACCGTCGTCTCACGTTGGTTGGTGATGCCGACGCCGGCCACGTCGTCCGCGGAGGCCCCGGCGGATTCCATCGCCTCGTCGACGACCTCCTGCGTGCGCGCCCAGATCTCCATCGGGTCGTGCTCGACCCAACCGGGCTTCGGGTAGATCTGCTCGTGCTCCTTCTGAGCGACGCTGACCACGTTGCCGCCGTGGTCGAAGATCATGCACCGGGTGCTCGTGGTGCCCTGGTCGATCGCTGCCGCGTACTTCGCCATCAGTCTCTCCTCTGTCGCACGGGTTTACACGATCGGCCACGCCACGTTGAAGAACACGGCGGCGAGCGCGCCGCCGATCAGCGGCCCGATCACCGGAACCCACGCGTAGGCCCAATCGGACGGGCCCTTGCCCGCGATTGGGAGGATCGCGTGCATGATGCGCGGGCCGAGGTCACGGGCGGGGTTGATCGCGTAGCCGGTCGGGCCGCCGAGCGACAGACCGATGGCGAACACGAGCAGGCCGACGATCAGCCCGCCGAGCACCGGGACAGGCAGGGGCCCGTCGGGCTCCGACGGCGCGAAGAACGCCAGCACGCCGAGCACCAGCACGAACGTGCCGATGATCTCCGTGATCACGTTCGACACGGGGTTGCGGATCGCGGGTCCGGTCGAGAAGCACGCTAGCTTCAGGCCCGGGTCCTCGGTCTCCTTCCAGTGGTCGAGGTACGCCGAACCACACCAGCGTCGCGCCGATGAACGCGCCGACGAACTCGCCGCGCGAAGTACGCGGGAACGTCGCTCCACTCCGTCGATGCCGGCGATCGCCAATCCCAATGTGACGGCGGGATTCAGATGCGCGCCGCTGAACTGCCCCACGATGAAGACCGCTGTCATGACGGCCATGCCCCAACCGAACGTGATCACGATCCAGCCGCTGTTCAGACCTTTGGACTGAGCCAGCAGGACGCACGCGACCACGCCGTTGCCGAGCAGGATCAGGATCGCCGTCCCGATCACCTCGGCGGGAAAAATACTCAAGGCTCCTCCACTCCTCTCACGTCGGACGGACTACCGACGGGCGGCATCGTACGCCTGCCCGTCCGACAATGTCAAACGATGTTCTGAGGATGTGAACAGCAGCAGCGAGTGTGCGTCACCGCGTGACGCACACTCGGATTGTCGTTCGACAATGTCGAACGACTAGCTGAAGCGCTCGGCAGCTGCGCGCAGCAGCAGCTCGGTCGACGTCGCGCCCGGGTCCTGGTGATCCACGCTGCGCGGACCGAGGTAGCTCGCGCGGCCCTTGCGGGCCTCCATCGGGATCGTCGCCAGCATGCCCTCGCGGGCCGCATCGGCCGAGAGCGCGCAGATCGCCCCCGCCGCGCAGGGCTTCGACGGCGGGCAGCAGCGCGTCCACCATCGTCTTGTCGCCGGGCTCGGCCTTGCCGCGCTGCTGGACTCCGGCGAGCCCGGCTTCGAGCGCCTCCTTCCAACCGCTCGAGGTCGAGCTCCGTCTTGCCCGCGGTGGCCGTCGCCATACGCATGAACAGCGTCCCGTAGAGCGGGCCGGCGGCTCCGCCGACCTTCGAGATCAGCGTCATCCCGACCGCCTTCAGCACCGCGCCGATGTCGTCACCGTCGACCTCGGCGAGCTTCTCGGTGGCGGCGCGCATCCCGCGGTCCATGTTGGTGCCGTGGTCGCCGTCTCCGATCGCCGTGTCGAGCCGAACAAGCTCCGCGCGATGCTCGGTGACGGCCGACGCGAAGTCCCCGATCCAGCCGCGAACGTCGTCGGCGGTGATGCTCATCAGCCTCGGTGCAGGGCCGGCGTGTCGACGGGCGCGTCCCACAGCCGCGTCAGCTCGTCGTCGAGCTTGAGTAGCGTGATCGAGCACCCGGCCATCTCGAGCGACGTGATGTAGTCGCCGATCAGGTTGCGCGTGATCGTGATGCCCTTGTCGCGCAGGAACCGATCGAGTTCCCGGTAGACGATGTAGAGCTCGACCAGCGGCGTGCCGCCCATGCCGTTGACGAACGCCAGCACCTGGTCGCCGGACTCGTACGGCAGGTCCTCGACGATCGCCGACGCCAGCCGCTCGACGATGCTGGCCGCGGGCGCGAGCGCCTCGCGGTAGCGGCCCGGCTCGCCGTGGATGCCGATGCCGATCTCCATCTCGTTTTCGTCGAGCTCGAAGCTCGGCGAGCCCGACGCCGGCGTGATGCACGGCGTCAGTGCCATGCCCATGCTGCGCGAGTTCGCGTTGACCTTGCGGCACAGCTCGGTGACCTCGGCGAGCGAGCGCTTCTCCTCGGCCGCCGCGCCGCAGATCTTCTCCGCGAGCACGGTCGCGCCGACGCCGCGGCGCCCGGCCGTGTAGAGGCTGTCTTGGACCGCGACGTCGTCGTTGATGACGACCGCCTCGACCTCGATGCCCTCGCCTTGCGCGAGTTCGGCGGCCATCTCGAAGTTCAGGACGTCGCCCGTGTAGTTCTTGACGATGTGCAGGACGCCCGCGCCACCGTCGACAGCCTTCGTCGCTTCGAGCATCTGGTCCGGTGTCGGGGAGGTGAAGACCTCACCCGGGCACGCCGCGTCGAGCATTCCGGGGCCGACGAAACCACCGTGCATCGGCTCGTGACCGGATCCGCCGCCGGAGATGATCCCGACCTTGCCGCTGACCGGAGCGTCGGCACGGACGACCACGTACGGGTCGTACTGCACGCGGATCGCGCCATGGTGCGCGGCCTCCATTCCCTCCAGCGCCTCGCGGACCACAGCCTCGGGGTCGTTGATGAGCTTCTTCATCTGCCCTCCACTCGGTCGACCGGTGATTCAAACCGGGACCGTATACGGAAGGTCAATCAGGCGTATGAGCGGCGTTGCCGTTGGCCGACTCCGCGGCGTCCGCCAACTCGCGTTCATGCGCGCGCAGCGCGGCGTGCATGATCAGCACGTCGTGCGCGGACGGCGGCTCCTCGCCGCTGGCCGGCCGGCCCTCGCGCTCCCAGAACTCGAGCACCTCGGCCATCACCTCACGGCGCTCGGAGGTGTCGCGCGGCGAGATCGGCGGCCCGAACCGGACCTCGACCTCGGTGCGGCGCGAGAAGAAGCGCCCGGGCAGCCGCTTCGGCCAGTTCTGGCCGGGCGGCATCGCGTCGTGCGTCCCGCCGACCCAGATCGGCACGATGTTCAGGTTGTGCTGTGCGGCGAGCACCGCGGCACCGGACTTGACCTTGCCGATGTCGCCTTCGCGTGAGCGCGTGCCCTCGGGGAAGACCAGCAGGTTCCACTGCTCGTCGAGCAACTTGTGCACATGATCGCTCGCGCCGCTGTTGAGGCCGCCGCCGGTACGGCCCATTGGGATCGTGTTGAACAGCAGCGCGACGCCCCGCGCGCGCCAGCGCGACTTGTAGAAGTAGTCGGCCGCGGCCGCGACCGCCGTCCGCTTGCGCCATGCGGGCGGCATCGCCCGAAGGATCGTCGGCGTGTCGAGATGGCTCGAGTGGTTGGCGACGAATATGACCGGGTCGGTCATCTCCTCGCCGAGCACCTCGCGGCCGGCGACGCGGCGCTTGACGTACAGGAAGAGCAGCGGCGTCAGGATCCCGGCCAGGATGCCGCCGCGGACGACGCTCGCCGGTGCTTTGCGCGCCCACGAGACGTCCATCTTCTGGTACTGGCGCGCGATCTCCTTGCCGATGTCGGCACCCTTGGCGCGGGTGACGCCGCGCACGTCATTCCCGGCGTCCAGCAGTCGGGATTGGAGGTCCTTCGATCGTCTCTTGGGCAGCTTCATCGTCGGTGTGGACGGACATGATCGTCCATCGGGGTCAACTACTCCGAAGAACGGAGATGGTTTCGTCGCTCTTCCAACCGCCGAAGGAGTTCCGGCTCGTCGAGTTCCGGTGGCTGCTCCTCGAGCCAGCGCCGTGCGGCACGGCGGCCACCGAGTGCGCGCAGCCCACGCTCCCCGTGCTCGTGCAGGAAGTCGGCGAGCGCTCCGAGGCGGCGGGCGCGGGTGCGGCTGGCGTCGAGGTCGAGGCCTTCGCGGTGGGCGGCGAGCGCGTCGGCCAGCGCGTCGATGCCTTCGCCCGGCGGGAGCGAGGACACCGCGAGCACCGGCGTTCCGCGGGCGCCGAGTGCGCCGAGCGCCGCTTTCAGATCGTGCTCGGCGCGCTTTGCCACGGCACCGAGGTCGGCCTTCGTGACCACCAGCACGTCCGGGATCTCCATGATCCCCGCCTTCAGGAACTGCAGCGCATCGCCGGAACCGGGCTGGACGACGACGGCGACGGTGTCCACCGCCTCCGCGACGTCGGTCTCGGACTGGCCGACGCCGACGGTCTCGATCACGACGACGTCGAACGCGTTCGCGAGCGCCTGTGCGGCGGCGCGGGTCGCCGGGGCGAGGCCCCCAAGCCGCTCGCCCGCGGCCATCGAGCGGATGAAGACGTCGCGGTCGGCGGGGTCGTGCTCGATCCGCGCACGGTCGCCGAGCAAAGACCCGCCGGAGCGCTTGGAAGACGGATCGACGGCGAGCACGGCGACCGCGCGCCCGCGACCGCGCCACTCGTGCAGCAGTGCCGACAGCAACGTCGACTTGCCGACGCCGGGCGGCCCGGTGACGCCCACGACGTGGCCGGCGCCGTTGCCCGCGGCGGACACCAGCTCCGCGCCCTGCTCGCGCGCCGTGCGCGTTTCGAGCAAGTTGAGCGCGGCGGGCGCGGCGGTGCGGTCGCCCGCGGCGAGTCGCTCGCCGAGTTCAGACGGTGACGGAGTTTCGCTCGGCAACGAGCGCCACGATGTCGTGCATGATCCGGTCGAGCTCGAAGTCCTTCGGCGTGTAGACCGCCGCGACGCCGGCCGCCTTGAGCTCTGGCACGTCGGCCTCGGGGATGATCCCGCCCACCACGACCGGGATGTCGGCGCCGTCGAGCGCGGCGATCACGTCGGGGATCAGCTCACGGTGCGAGCCCGACAGGATCGAGAGCCCGATCACGTGGACGCCCTCGTCGATTGCCGAGCGGGCGATCTGCGCCGGCGTCAGCCGGATGCCCTCGTAGACGACGTCCATCCCGGCGTCGCGGGCGCGGACGGCGATCTGCTCGGCGCCGTTGGAATGCCCGTCGAGCCCGGGCTTGCCGACCAGGATCTTCAGCGTCCGGCCGAGTGCCTCACTCACCCGTGCGACCTCGTCGCGGAGCGCCTCGTCAGCGGCCGGCGACGCGGCCTCGCCGACGCCCGTCGGGGCACGGTAGGAACCGAACACCTCGCGCAGGGCGCCGGCCCACTCGCCGGTCGTGACGCCGGCGCGGGCGGCGGCCAGCGTCGCCTCCATGATGTTCTCGTCGCTCGCCGCGACCCGCCGCAGCTCGTCCAGCGCGGCGGAGACGTCGCCGCGCTGCGAGCGCCACTCGCGCAACGCCGACACCGCCTCGGCCTCGACGCCCGGGTCCACGACCAGGATCCCGCCGTCGTCGGCGGTCAGCGGCGACGGCTCGGTCTCCGTGTAGCGATTCACGCCGACCAGGACCTGCTCGCCGGACTCGATCCGCCCGATCCGCTCGCGGTGGGACTCGACCAGCGCCGCCTTCATGTAAGGGACGGCCTCGACGGCGCCGCCGCGCTCCTCGACGCGCGCCATCTCCGCGCGCGCGCCTTCCAGCAGCTCGCCCACCAGCCCGTCCATCACCTTCGAGCCCTCGAAGATGTCCGGGTAGTCGAGCAGGTCGGTCTCGAACGCCAGCACCTGCTGGATTCGCAGCGACCACTGCTGGTCCCAGGGGCGGGGGAGGCCGAGCGCCTCGTTCCAGGCCGGCAGTTGGACGGCGCGCGCTCGCGCGTTGCGGCCAAGCGTGACCGCCAGCGCCTCGAGCACGATCCGCTGCACATTGTTCTCCGGCTGGGACTCGGTGAGCCCGAGCGAGTTCACCTGCACGCCGTATCTGAACCGCAGCTGGCGCTCGTCGGTGACGCCGTAGCGATCGCGACCCAGCTCTTCCCACAGCGTCGCCATCGCGCGCAGCTTCGCGTGCTCCTCGATGAAGCGCACGCCGGCGTTGACGAAGAAGCTGATCCGCCCGAACACCGCGCCCATGCGCTCGTCCGGCACTCGCTCGCGGACGGCGTCCAGGACGGCGATGGCGGTCGACATCGCGTACGCGATCTCCTGCACCGGCGTCGCTCCCGCCTCCTGCAGGTGGTACGAGCAGATGTTGACCGGATTCCACTTCGGGACGTGCTCGACCGTGTAGGCGACCATGTCCGCGATCAGCCGCATCGACGGCCCGGGCGGGAACGCATACGTCCCGCGCGAGAGGTACTCCTTGATGATGTCGTTCTGGGTCGTGCCCTGGAGCGCGTCGGCCGCGACGCCCCGCTCGTCGGCGGCGACGATGTAGAGCGCCAGCAGCCATGCGGCGGTGGCATTGATCGTCATCGACGTGTTCATCTCGCCGAGCGGGATGCCGTCCATCAGCGCGGCCATGTCGCCGCGATGCGCGACGGGCACGCCGACCTTGCCGACCTCGCCGCGTGCGAGCTCGTGGTCGGAGTCGTAGCCGGTCTGCGTCGGCAGGTCGAACGCGACCGACAGCCCGGTCTGGCCCTTGGCCAGATTGCGCCGGTAGAGCTCGTTCGACTTCGCCGCCGTGGAATGCCCGGCGTAGGTCCGCATCATCCACGGACGGTCCCGCTCGGGCAGCCGATGCGTCATACGGGAACTCTAGTTGACTCCCGAGTCAACGAGTTAGGTCACGTCGCGGGCGACTTCGGCGTTCCAGGCCGCCTTGATCGCCCGCCAGGCCTCGTCGGTCAGGCCGCGGTGCCAGTAGGGCGAGCACGAAAGCTGCTCGGCGTTCAGGCCGCGGTCGGCGAGCAGGTGCCGGCGGACGGCCCGGGTCTCGGCGGCCTCGCCGTGGATGAAGGCATCGACCCGTCCCGCTGGGAACTCGAGCGCCGCCACCGCGTCAGCCAGTTGCTTGGCGTCGCCGTTGCGGTGCAGCCACCCCAGGTCCAGACGGCCCGGCGTCTCTAGCGCGATCTCGTGCTCCGGGCCATCGCAGACGAGCCGGACGACGACCGGCACGCCGGGCGGGACCGCCTCGAGCGATGCGGCGATCGCCGGCAGCGCGGACTCGTCGCCGACCATCAAATGCCAGTCGGCATCGGGATCCGGGTTGTAGGCGCCGGCCGGGCCGGTGAACACCAGCGCGTCCCCCTCGCCGGCGCGGGCCGCCCACGGGCCGGCGAGCCCCTCGTCGCCGTGGGTGACGAACTCGAGCGTCAACCGGCGCGACTCGGCGTCCCACGCCCGGACCGTGATCCGGCGCCGGAACGGCCGCTGGTCACGCGGAAGTTCCTTGAGCTCGTCGAGCGCGAACGGGGCGGCATACGGGGCGTCGGCCGGCGGAAGCGCGACGTTGACGTAGCTGTCGGTGCACGCGACCGGCGCATACTCCGCCAGGCCGTCGCCGTTCAGCACCAGCCGCACATAGCTCGGGGTCAGCCACTCGATCGATTCGACCCGTCCGTGCATCCTTAGGTCACCCTAACAGCCAAATTCCCGCCTCTCGCTAGGGTGCGGGCCGATGCGGGCCATCGATGTGCGGCACAAAGGCGTGGAGAAGGTGATCTGCTGTTACGAGGTCGACGGGGTGCTGATCGACCCGGGCCCGGAGATCGCAGTCGGCACGCTGCTTGACGCGCTCGACGGTCTCCTGCCGCGCGCGCTGCTGCTGACCCACATCCACTTCGACCACGCTGGCGCGTCCGGCGCCCTCGTCAAGCGCTGGCCCGATCTGCCGGTCTACGTGCACGAGCGCGGCGCGCCCCACATGGCCGACCCGGCGAAGCTCGTCGCGAGCGCCGGCCGCCTGTACGGCGGGGAGGAGGGGCTACGCGAGCTGTGGGGCGAAGTGATCCCGGTCCCGGAGGCGAACCTGCGCGTGCTCTCGGGCGGCGAGCGCGACGTCGAGGGCGCGTTCCGGGTCGAGTACACCCCGGGTCACGCGTCGCACCACGTCTCCTACTTCCACGAGGCGTCGGGCGTGGCGTTCGTGGGCGACACCGGCGGCGCCCGGATCCCGCCGCACGACTTCACGATCGCGCCGACGCCGCCCCCGGATGTGGACATCGCGGCGTGGGAGCGCTCGATCGAGACGATCCGCGCCTGGCAGCCGTCGGCGCTCGCGATCACGCACTTCGGCGAGGCGCCGCCGGAGCAGCTCGACCGCTGTCTGGAGGCGCTGTACGCGCAGCGCGACCTCGCGGCCGAGCACGATCAGGACGCGTTCGTGGCGGCGATGACCGAGCGGACCCGCGCGGCCGTGGGGGACGACACCGAGTCGATGCTCGCTGCGGCGCCGCTCGACCAGCTCCACATGGGGCTGGCGCGCTGGCAGCAGAAGTTCGGCTAGTCGCTGTCTTCGATCGGGCGGCCGAGGAAGGCCTCGATCGCGATGAACGTCGCCTTGTGTGCGAGCGGGCCGAGCCGCAGCGTCGCGCCGTCGTCGTCCTCGCGGAGTGCGACGGCGAGGTTCACGCGCTGCAGTCGCGTCGCCTGTTGATTGGCGCGTGCCACGCCGCTCTTGCCCTGGTAGTGCGCGTCGATCCCGAACCGCCCGCCCTCGACGGGCCAGATCGAGAGCCGGTCGGGCGCCCAGGTCGGCCCGGTCTCGGCCGGGAGCGCCATGAACGGGACGAGATCCGCGCGCGCGGCGCGCTCGGGCACGTTGCGCCGCGACGACCACGCGCGGTCATCCGCGGCAGGCGGCGGTTCCGGCGCGACGAGGTCGGTCGACGGAGGCTTGTCTTTACGCCGCTTCACCAGCCGGGACGCCGTTGCGGCTGCCCTGCGAGATGACGTCGGCCCACGTGTACAGGATCGGTACCTGGTACCAGCCGGCGTGGACCGCCCGGAAGTCGTTCATCTCAGGCCCGTACCAGTACGCCTCGAAGTCCGTCTTGCTCTCGAACGTCGCGCACTGCAGGAACTTGTACTGGTCGTCGCGATTGCGATACACGAGGTAGTCGGTCGCGCCATAGCGCATCGCGATCGGTGCGATCTCCGCCACCGCCTCGGCGAACGCCTCGTGTCTGAAGAGCGTCGCGTACCACGGGATCTGCGCAACTCCGGCTGCCATGTCAGGCCCCCACCTCCGCCCGGATCGCGCCCGGGCCGTCCGCTGTCTTGCCCTGCCCCTCGGATTCCGCGCCGACGAGGATCGAGATCTTTCCGAGGTGCTGGTTTCTGTACATGAGCTGGTGGGCCTCCGCGACTTGGTCGAAGCCCAGCGTCCTCCAGAGTACGGGACGGACCTTCCCGGCCTCGATCAGCTCGTTCGCGCGGTGGCACTCCCACGCGTTGGCGAAGTGCGATCCGATGATGCGCTTCTGGCGCATCCACAGGTAGCGGACGTCGAAATCGAGCGTGTGGCCTGACGTCGCGCCGCAGATGACGACGGTCCCGAACGGCTTGACCACGAGCACCGAGGTCGGGAACGTGGCGCGGCCGACGTGCTCGAAGACGATGTCGGGTTCGCCGCCGAGCTTCTCTTTGACCGCGTTGCAGAAGCGCCGCGACTCCTTGAAGCGCGCCTTCTCCTCGTCGGGGGTCTCGTCGCCGCGGCGCATCATTCCTGCGAACTCGTTGCGGTCGATGTAGTCCACGGCGCCGAGTTGCTTGACCAGTTCGCCTTTCTCGGGGCTCGAGACCACGCCGACCGAGTCCGCGCCGGACAGCCTGCAGAGCTGGGTGGCGAAGACGCCGAGGCCGCCGGCGCCGCCCCAGATCAGTACCCGATGGCCCTCCTGCAGGCGCGCCTGGTCGACCAGCATCCGGTACGCGGTGAAGAACGTCAAGCCGTAGGAGGCCGCCTCTTCCCACGCCAGCGCCGCCGGCTTGGGCAGCAGCTGTTGGGCCTGGACCTTGCAGAACTGCGCGAACGAGCCCCACGTGGTCTCGTAGCCCCAGATCTGTTGGCTTGGGGCCGCCAGCGGGTCCAGCCCGTGCACCTCCGGGTCCTCATAGGAGGCTTGGTTGCAGTGCACCACGACCTCGTCGCCGGGCTTCCAGCGCGTGACGCCCTCGCCGACCTTCCACACGATGCCGGAGGCGTCGGAACCGCCGATGTGGTGGTCCTCCTGGCGGTAGCGGAAGACCGAGATCGGCTTGCCGAGCGCCGCCCACACGTTGTTGAAGTTCACGCCCGCGGCCATCACCCGCACGATCACCTCGAACGCGGCGGGCTCGGGTACCTCCATCTCCTCCAGCTGGAAGGCCTCGGTGGGCTCGCCCTCACGCTCGGCGCGGATGACCCACGCCGCCATCGTCTCGGGGAGCTCGCCGGGCTCGACGTCGAGCTTGGCGATCTGGCTGGTGTCGACTGACATGGCCCGCAGCCTATATGCGCGTCAGAACCACTCGCGACGCTTGACCCAGAACAGTGTGAGCAGGATCACGGTCGGGACCGTGATGCTGCCGACCCCGTACATGAGGAAGTCCTTCTTCGTGTCGATGTTGTCCACCAGCCAGCCGAAGTTCTGGCCGAAGAACCCGGTGACGACCGTGTAGAGGATGAACAGCGTGCCGCCGATCGTCAGCCGCGTGGCGACCCGGTTGAGGCGGTCCGAGTTCGCGTTGAAGTACGTCTGCGTCAGCGCCGTGAGGTCGTCGATCTGGCGCTGGAACTCGCCCGCCACCTGCACCAGGTGATCGCCGATGTCCCGCAGGTACGGGCGCGCGCCGAGCTTGAGGCCCTCGAGCCCGAGGATCGCCTCGCGTGCTCCCTGGAACTGGTCGCGCTGGGCGGAAACGAGCCGGTTGAGCTGGTGCACGCACTGCTTGAGCCGGTAGCCGCGCCGGAGATGTTCGCGGCGGGGGCGGGTGAGCACCTCGCCCTCGAGCGCGTCGACCTGTTCCTCGATCGCCGCGATCACCGGGTAGAACGCGTCGGTGAGCGCGTCCAGCAAGCGATAGACGAGCACCTCCTCGTCGTCGGTGCCGGTCTCGGCGAGCTGGGGGCGGAGGTCGTCAATGATCGTGCACTCGTCGCGTCGGACGGTGACCATGAATCCGCCCGAGAGGTAGACGTGGACCTCCAGCGGGTCGGCCGGCCACGCCGGATCGCCGGTCGTGCGGGCCGTGTAGAAGACGAGCAGGACGTGGTGGCCGTACGGGTCGAGCTTGGGTCGTTGGCCGAACTCGCGCGTGTCCTCGAGCGCGACCGGGTGCAGGTGCAGGGCTTCGCCGAGCTGCTCGATCTCCGCGTCCGACGGGTTCGAGAGGTCGATCCAGAAGAACTCGTCGCGCTTGCGCAGCTCCGCGATCTGGTCGCCGTCGACTTGCGTGAGGACGTGCACCGCCCGGCACGCTACTGGCGGAGACGTCACTATTATTGTGCAAGTGACTCCGTTGGACGCCTACTCGCAAGTGGTGGTGGGCGTAGCCGAGCGCCTCGGCCCGTCGGTCGCGAATCTTCGCGTGGGTCGTCGTGGGTCCGGCTCGGGCGTGGTGATCACGCCTGACGGGTTCATGCTCACGAACGCGCACGTGATCTCGGGCGGGCGGGTTGTGCGGGTGTCGTTCACTTCGGGCGTCGACGTGGCCGCTTCGGTCGTGGGCGTCGATCCGCTGTCGGATCTGGCGCTGCTGCGGACGGAGTCGGGTGTCGCTCCCGCGGCGGAGTTGGGCGACGCGGCTCAGCTCCGGGTCGGGCAGCTCGTCGTCGCGATCGGCAACCCGCATGGCTTCACCGGGTCCGTGTCCGCGGGCGTGGTGTCTGCGTTGGGGCGCTCGCTGCCGGCCCGCGACGGCGGGACGACGCGGATGATCGACGACGTGATCCAAACCGACGCGGCGCTGAATCCCGGCAACTCCGGCGGCGCGCTGGTCGAGGGCCACGGGACCGTCGTCGGCATCAACACCGCCGTGGCGGGCGTTGGGCTCGGGCTCGCGATTCCGATCAATGCGACGACACGCCGGATCGTTTCGTCCTTGATGCGAGACGGCCGCGTGCGCCGAGCCTGGATCGGGATTGCCGGCGGGGCGCGGCCGGTCCCGCCGCGGACCGCCGCGGTGTTGGGGCGCGACCGTGCCGTCGAGGTCGTCGAGGTGGTCGGCGGCTCGCCGGCGGCCGACGCGGGGCTGCGCGCGGAAGACCTGATCGTGGCGGTCGATGGCGTGCCGGTGCGTGGGGTCGACGACCTGCAGCGGCTGATGGACGCCGACCGGATCGGTGCTGTGGTGCAGCTCGATTTGTTCCGGGGCGGAGAGGCGCGGTCGGCCTCCGTTCGCCCGGTGGAGCTAGCGAACGGCGGCCGGTAAGGGAGTGGCGCCGCGGGGCGGCGGCGGTCGGCCCCCGGCCGTGGCGCGTTCCCGCTCGGCTGACCCACGAGGGTCGAGTTAGTCACGAAATCCGTGAGAAAGTCGACTCTCGCGCACATTCGAGGCACGGTCACGTCGGCCGCGCCGCGCGAGTGGCGACACCTCTCCCTCGATGCAGCCGTTCGCCGGCTACGGCAGCAACAACTGGTTCTGCCCCGACTCGCGCGGCGGCCCGATCCGCACCCGCGCGGCCCGAATCGCATCGTCCGCGACGCGCACGGCATACGTGCCCTGCCGCGCGTCGATCGTCAGCCGCCCCGTGCCACCAGCCGGAATCGAAGAGCTGGAAGCGCGGTTGCCGCCCGTCCGACCTCCGAGCTCGTCGGTCTCGAACGTCACGGTCTGCGCTGCATCGGACTGGTTGGACACCACGAGCTCGATCTGCCCCGCGCCGACCGCACGCGGTGAGACGCGAATCGTGTCGTCCTGCACGGCGGCGGTCATGATCACCGGCGGCGCGGGCCGCTCGAGGTTCTCGCGCTGCGGCGTGCTGCCGCACCCCGCGGCGAAGACCAGCACGATCAGGGCGAATCGGCGCACTTGGCGCAAGGTACCGCGCGGCGAGGCTGCACGCGCCGTTGCACCGTCCGGACCGGCGTGGATGCTGGAAGGTCCATGCTCGACCTGCCCCTGGCCACCGCCGAGTTCGTCGCCGTCGACACCGAGACCAACGGGCTCGGCGGCGAGCGCTGCGAGCTGACCGAGGTCGGCGCCGTGCTGGTGGGCGGGGGAGAGCTGCACGAGGAATGGGGGTCGCTGGTCGGGGTCGCGAACCCGCTCGGGCGCTACATCCAGCGCTTCACCGGGATCTCACAGGCGATGGTGGACACAGCGCCGGCGCCGGAGGACGTGCTGCCAAGACTCGCCGCGGAGCTCAGAGGCCGAGTGCTCGTCGCCCACAACGCGCGCTTCGACGTGCGGGTGCTGCGCCAGGCGTTCGCGCGCGCGGCGCTCGAATGGCCGGATCCGCCTGTGATGTGCACGGTCCAGCTCGCTCGCCGGTTTGCGCCGCTGCAGAGAAGACGGGGCCTGGCCACGCTCGCGGGCGCGCTGGGTATCGACGTCGACGAGGTGCACCGCGCGCTCCCCGATGCGCGCACGTGCGCGCGCGTGTTCTGCGCGCTGTTCGGGCGGCTGTGCGCGAACGCGCCGACGATCGGGGACGCGCTGACGCTGCTCGGCGCGCGCAAGGTCCGAGTTCGGCCGCCGACGGTGCCGCGGCGCCCGCGCGGCGAGCGCCCGCACCTCGCCGCGCTCCCACACGAGCCCGGCGTATACGTGTTCCGGGACGCCGACGGGCGTCCCCTGTACGTCGGCAAGTCGATCGACCTCCGCACCCGCGCCCGCTCGCACTTCACATCCGGGGCGGCCTGGACGGCCGAGGCCGAGCACGTCGACCACCAGACGACCGAGTCCGAGCTCGGCGCGCTGCTGCTCGAGGACCGGCTGATCAAGGCACTGCGCCCGCCCGGCAACGTGCGCGGCAAGACGGAGCCCGACGGCTACGTGTACATCCGCTGCCGGCTCGACATCGCGTTCCCGATCCTCGAGGTCGCGCGCGAGCCGGCCGCGGGCCACGCCGTGTGCGTCGGTCCGGTGCGGGGCCGGTCGGCGGCGGCGGAGCTGGTCGAGCAGCTCAACTCGCTGTTCGGGCTGCGCCACTGCGGGCGGACGCTGCCGCGGCGCGAGCACCCGTCCGCGTACGGCCAGATGGGGCGGTGCCTGTCGCCGTGCCTGAACGACCTCGACCCGAACGTCTATCGCGAGCGGCTGGACGCCGCGCTGCGGCTATTCGTGGGTCGCGAGGGCGGCGCGGAGCTGCTCGCGCGCGTGGACGAGCAGATGGCCGAAGCGTCGGCGGCGCGGCGCTACGAGCGCGCGGCCTGGCTCCAGCGCCGCCGGACCCGGCTGGAGTCGCTCCTGGGCCGGCTGGGCGGCGTGTTGCGAGCGATCCACACCGGCGCCCGGCTCGTGCTGGCGCCGCATCCCGAGGCGGCCGGCCGGTTCGACGCGCTGTGGATCGCCGGCGGGCGCGTCGTGGATTGGGGCGCGGTTGACGGCTCGCCGCTGGCGCCCCGCTCGGCACGCGCGTTCACCCGGGCGCCCGCGTCGGGGCGGCTCGGAGGCTGGCTACCGGCCGACGCGATCCCGGAGTCGCGGCTCGTCGGGGCGTGGATCGCGGCCAACAACCCGCCGATCTTGGAACTCGGGCCTCGCACCACCGAGGCGGAGCTCGAAGCGTTCCTAGGCCGCCAGCGCGGCCAGCGCCGAGCCGGATAGCTCGGCCTTGGCGATGAAGCCGCGGGCGCCGCAGTTCTCGAAGTGCGGCGGGTAGTCGCTGGCGTCGCGGCTGGAGGTCAGGACCACGAGGGGACCGCCCTTGAGCCGCCCGGCGACTTCGATTCCGTCGACGTCGGGCAAACACATGTCGAGCAGAACAACATCGGGCCGCAGCCGGTTCGCGTCCGCGATGCCGTCGGTGCCATTCGCGCTCTCGCCGATCACGTCGAAGCCATCGGCCTCGAGCAGGGCTCGCGCCGCTTGGCGGAACCCGGCGTGATCATCGACGATGAGGACGGTCTGAGGCACACCCACAAGATGCCCTAGATGACGGGCACCAAACAGCGCGGTAGCTCCCGTCGGGGGGTTGGGCAGCCACACCCTCCGCGAGTGGTGTCCGCATGTGTCAGGGGGCGCCTTCCGCATGCAGCCGTTAGCCTCAAAAGTGAGTGATCACCGGCCTCGACCACGTGCAGGTGGCGGCGCCGCCCGGCTGTGAGGCGGAGGCGCGCGGCTTCTACGGGCGGCTGCTGGGGCTGGCCGAGATCGAGAAGCCCGAGGCGCTCGCCGGGCGGGGCGGCGTGTGGTTCGCGTGCGGCGTGCAGCAGCTGCACATCGGGATCGCCGCCGACTTCACGCCGGCGTCGAAGGCGCACCCCGCGCTGGCGGCGGACGACCTCGCTGCGCTCGCCGAGCGGCTGATCCTGGCCGGCGCGCCCGTCCACTGGGACGACGCCATCCCAGGGGTCCAGCGTTTTTACACCGAGGACCCCTGGGGCAACCGTCTGGAGTTGGTCGCGTCGGGCTGAGATAGTCCACGCATGCGGGGCTCGCTGGTCGGACTCGCCGTGGCCGGCTTGGTGCTCGGCCTGGCTGGGATTGCGCTCGCACTTTCGAGCGAGCATCAGCTTGTCAGCGACCCGATCATCATCGTCGGGCTGACGCTCGGCTGGGCGTGGATCGGCACCGGGCTCTACGCGCAATGGCGCCGCCCGGGCAACCGCATCGGGCTGCTGATGACGACGGTCGGGTTCGTCTGGTTCATCAACGCGTTGCCGGAGTCCGACTCGGCGCTGCTGTTCACGATCGGCACGGCGCTCGGCGGCCTGTGGTTCGGTCCGTTCGCACACCTGCTCGTCGCCTTCCCGAGCGGGCGCGTCGCTCCGGGCCTCGAGCGCTGGCTCGTGCGGCTCGGCTACTTCATCGCCAGCGTGCAGGGGGTCGTGTGGCTGTTCATGAACCCCGAGGACTGCACAGGCTGCCCGGAGAACCTGCTCCTGATCGACGAAAACGAGGACGTCGGCGACGCGCTCAGCTCGCTGTTCGGCCTCGCGAGCGTCGGCACACTCGCGGTGCTCGGATACGTGCTGGTGCAACGCTGGCGCCGCTCGGGGCCTGTGCAACGGCAGGCCCTGGCGCCGGTGCTCTTGACCGGCGCGGCGGTCGCGGTGGCCGGCATCCTGAGCGTGATCCCGGCGTCGATCGGCGCCGGCGAGGACGCCTGGAATCTCGTCCTGATCACGCTGATCAGCGCCGTGCCGTTCGCGTTCCTCGTCGGCCTGATGCGCTCGAGCCTCTCCCGCGCCGGCGCCGTGAGCGGGCTCGTCGAACGGTTCGGCTCGGTCAGCGTGCGCGACGCGCTGGCCGAGGTACTCGGCGACCCCGATCTCCAGCTCGCCTACTGGTTGCCGCGGCCCGGCCGCTGGGTCGACGCCGAAGGCCGACCCGTCGAGTTGCCGGAGTCCAAGGCCGTGACGGAGATCGAGCAGGTGGCGGCGATCGTGCACGACCCCGCGCTGCTCGAGGAGCCGGAGCTGGTGCGGGCGGCGGGCGCGGCGGCCGCGCTCGCGCTGCGCAACGAGCGGCTCGACGCTGAGCTGCGAGCTCGCTACGAGGATCTGCGCGCGTCACAGGCCCGTCTGGTCGCCGCCGGTGACGAGGCGCGCCGGCGGATCGAGCGAGACCTGCACGACGGGGCGCAGCAGCGCCTTGTCTCGCTGGCGCTGATGTTGCGGATGGCCGCGCGGCGGCACCCGGATGATCCCGACCTGGTGCGCGCCGGCGAGGAGCTCAAGCACGCGCTGCAGGAGCTGCGCGAGCTGGCGCGCGGAATCCACCCGGCGGTCCTGACCGAACGCGGGCTGGAGGCGGCGGTGGCCGGGCTCGCGTCGCGCTCACTCGTGCCGGTGACGGTCACCGCGGAGCTCGACGGGCGCCTGGAGCCGGCGGTCGAGACCGCCGCCTACTTCGTGATCTCAGAGGCGCTCACGAACGTGTCGAAGTACGCCGACGCGACCTCCGCCGAGGTGTCGGTTCGCCAGACCAACGGCCACGTGGTGATCGACGTCCGCGACGACGGCATCGGCGGCGCCGACCCGAGCGCCGGCAGCGGACTGCGCGGGATCGCGGACCGCGTCTCCGCGCTCGATGGACTGCTGGAGGTCTCGAGCCCGCCGGGCGAGGGAACCGTCGTGCGCGCCGAACTGCCTACGAGCGCCGCCCACCCCACGCCAGCACGCTGAGCGGCCCGAGCGCCGCCTTCTCGTGCGCCGGCGCCGGCGACGTCTCCGGGTGCACATCCGGGTCCTGCGCCACCACGTGCAGGACCGATACGCCCGTGTACCGAGCGGCCGAGTGCGGCAGATCGCTGCGGATCCACTTCGAGCTCTGCCCTGGCAGCGTGGACACGATCACCTCGTCGTGGCGCATCGGATCCCACACCTCGGTCAGCGCTTCCAGCGGAATCGGGTCGCACACGACGCCCTCGCAGTTCTCGACCCCGGCCGCCTTCCACGCCTCGAGCGCAGCGTTCATCCGTTCGGTGGCGGCCGCGCGATCGGCACTCCCCGGCCCGGCGGCGGGCATGACCAACGTCGCGTGGATCGGCCCGCGCTCGCTCCTGTGGACGAGCGCCTCGATGAGCTCAGGCGCCGCAGCGGTGCGGTTGGCGAGCACGATCACGTGAGCGGCCATTGGCAGCTCCCTTCGGGTCCGGACGTGGTGTCTTGTGCCGACTGTACCGCGCATTCGTGAGAGCGCGTGCAGGGGCCGGCGAACGGCAGCATTAAGGGGATGAGTTCGTCTCGCGCGGCAGTCCGCAAGGGGGTGTCGCACATGGACTGCCTCAGGGGACGCTCTTGTGCGGCACCCCCTCCTGAGGCCGTCGAACTTCACTCCCTCGATGCTGGTGTTACGAATCGCCGCGCGAAAAGGGCACGTCTACCAGCACAGCCGTAGCGCCGTCCGCGGCGACCGTGTCTCCGACCGCTGCCTCGCGCCGGATCAACGCGAGCCCGATCGGCCCGAGCGACGGCGAGACCACGACCGAGCCGAGTCGCCCCACGACCTTTTCGCCCAACCGCAGCTCCGTGCCCGACGGCGCCGGTTCGCTCAATCGCAGCCCGAGCAGCCGCCGGTTCGGCTTGCCCCGGTAGTGCAGCCGCGCGACCGTCTCCTGCCCGACGTAGCACCCCTTGGTGAACGAGACGGCGCGGTCGTTCAGGCCGGCCTCCTGGGGGATCACGGAGTCGTCGAGGTCGACGCCGTAGCGCGGCCGCCCGCGCTCGACGCGGACGATCTCCGCCGTCGCCTCGTCGCCGTCCGGAAAGTCCAGCGCGTCGCGCAACGCCTCGCGGTCGTCAGCCGCACAGAACAGGTCGGTGCCAACGTCGGTCGTCACCGCGATCGCGGCAACGCCACCGACGGCGACCCGCGCACACGAGTGCTCCGCGTCGCCCGCCAGCCGTGGCGCCTCCGGCCCGATCACGGACAGCAGCGCCATCTCCAGCGTCCGCTTGTGCAGCTCGACCTCACGCCCGAGCTTGAACCGCCGGATCATGTTGAACAGCTCCTGCAGCACGACCCGCTCGCAGTCGAGCAGGAGCTCGTCGCCGAGATCGAACACCCGCATGTCCCCGAGCATCTTGCCCTTGTGGGTGAGGAACGCGGCGTAGCAGCCCTGCCCCGGCGTCAGGCCGAGGACGTCGTTCGTGACCTGGCCCTGCAGGAAGTCCTTGGCCTCGGCTCCCGTCAACGCGAGCTTGCCCCGCTCGGATCTGTCGACGACGAAGGTCACTGACGAAACGTTAGCGTTCTTCGACGCGGGCCAGCCGCCGCTCCACCTCGCGCTCGAGTTCCTCCATCACCCGGTCGCGCGGGAGGCCGTATTCGAGCGCCGACCGCACGACGGCGGCCTCCTCCGCGCCGTCCAGCCGTTCGAGCAGCGCGAGCAGCCCTTCGAGGTCGAGAGGCAGAGAGTCGGCCATGTACGCTCCAAGCCAGATCATGCCGCTTGCCGACGAATTCCAGGAGATCCTCGACTCGCTCCCGTCCGACTGGACGGATCTCGAGCTCGATCTTCGCGTGCAGGAAGACCGCTATATCGATGCTGCGACGCTGCTTGTGACGATCAACGCGCAGCCGTATTCGAAGCACGACTGGCACTTCCACCTGATCGTCGCCCACCAATTCGGCCACGCGGCCGCGGCTCCGACGACGCACGGGACATTGCGCCTGCTCGACGAGGCGGGCATCGCGGGCGAGCTCGTGCTGCGCGAGGTTCGCGCGGGGCGCGTCGAGACGGTTCAGATGTGGGGCCGGCCGGAGTCCGTGCGGCAGGAATTCCGCCGCGTCCGGTCCCAGTAGCTCACTCGTCGTTCAGTTCGCGGGCGATCGAGGGATCGCGCCCCGGCCCGGGCGCCAGCTCGCCGAAGTACGGCGCGCCCGCGGTCCACGTCGGCGCCGCGGCGTCGAGGTCGGTTGACAGCCGGTCGTGATCCAGACCCGGCACCTGCTCGACCATCGCCGCGACCGCCTCGTCGGGCTCGAGCTGCGCCTGTAGGTACCCGCGCCGAAGGGCACGTGCGACCGCCAGGACCTTCGGCCGCTCGTCCTGGAGCGTGATCTCGTCAGCGCACAGCACGAGCTTCGCCGGCCGGACGACGGCCAGCACCGCGATGCAACCCGGGGGCGGCTGCTCGACGAGGCGCAGGTCCGCGCGCTCCTGCGTGAGCTCCAGCTCGACCCCCTCGGCGTCGTCGTAGCCGCGAGCGGTCGCGAAGTACACGCCAGCCTCGTCCGCGCCCGGGGCCGACTCGATCGCGAGCGGCACCTCCCCGAACCGGCTCGTCGAGGCCGTTCCGCCGCAGCCGGCGACGATCACGCACACAAGCAAGACGGCCGAGAGACGCACACCGGTATGGTGGCGGACCCATGCGCCGGGTCACGTTTTCGCGCAATGTCACGTTGTCGCTGTCGCGGACGTGCCGCTGTCACTGCAAGTACTGCGCGTTCGCGACGCACAAGCCCCACCTGCACGAGCCGGACGAGGTCGGGCGGCTGATCGATCGCGCCGCCCGCCGCGGCGTCAAAGAGTTGCTCGTATTGACCGGCGAGGCGCCCGCGGTCGAGGACAAGCTCGCCGCGCTCGGCTTCGAGGACTTCGTCGCCTACGTCGTCTGGGCGTGCGAGAAGGGCCTGGAACACGGCCTGCTGCCGCACACCAACCTCGGCGTGCTCGAGCCACAGGACCTCGCCCGTCTGCGCGAGGTGACCGCCAGCCAGGGCCTGATGCTCGAGTCGACCAACCCCGACCTCGTCGCCCACCAGGGCTCGCCGACCAAGCACCCGGCGATCCGGCTGCAGACGATCCGTGACGCGCAACGCCTCAAGATCCCGTTCACGAGCGGGATCCTGGTCGGGATCGGCGAGTCCGAACAGGACCGCATGGAGAGCCTCGAGGCGCTTCAGGGCTTCGACCACATCCAGGAGGTCATCCTCCAGAACTTCGTCCCGCACCGCCGCTATTACGGCGAGGAGCCTGCCGAGATCGCCACCGAGGCCGCCGAGAACTACTGGCGCACAGGGCTCTCGGACGCGCCCCATCGCGACGCTCCGAAGTGGTCGACCCCGGTCAACCTCGACGACATGGTCCGGCTCGTGCAGGAGGCCAAGCGGCTCCTGCCCGGCGTCGGGATCCAGGTCCCGCCCAACCTCGCCGACTGGTGGCCCGAGCTGGTCAAGGCCGGCGCGACCGACCTCGGCGGGCTCTCGAGCAACGGCGACCACATCTCGCCCGAGCATCCGTTCCCGAGCCCGAAGCAGGTCCGCCAGCGCCTGCAGGGCATCGCGGCGCCCAGCGAGCGGCTGTGCGTCTACCCGCAGTACATGAACGAGGAGTGGCAGTCACCGCGCGTGCTCGAGGTGATCCGGTCCAAGTACGCCTCCTTCACGCCCCGCCGCACCCAGCCGGGCGTCCGTCCCGAAACGATCGAGCGCGCCCGCGACGGCCGCTTCCTCGCCCCGGAGGAGCTCGAGGCGATGTTCGCCGAGAGCCGTCCCGAGGTGATCGAGGACATGCGCCAAGCCGCCGACGAGCTGCGCGACGAACTCGCCGGCGACCTCGTGACGTTCGTCGTCAACCGCAACATCAACGTCTCCAACATCTGCACCGTCGGCTGCGCGTTCTGCGGCTTCGGCGTTCCAAGCGCTCGCCCGACGCGTACGAGCACTCCCGCGCCGACTTCGTCCGCCGCGTCAACGACGCGGTCGCGTTCGGCGCGACCGAGATCTGCATGCAGTCCGGCATCCATCCCGACTGGGGGCTGGAGGACTACCTGAGCTGGCTGCGGCTCGCGAAGGAGACCGCACCGGAGGTCCACCTGCACGCGTACAGCCCGATGGAGGTCGCGCACATGTGCGACGTCACGGGGCTCCCGCCACGAAGTCTTCGCCCAGCTCGTCGAGGCCGGGCTCGGGAGCGTCCCCGGCACCGCCGCCGAAGTGCTCCACGACGGCGTCCGCCAGCGGATCAGCCCCAACAAGCTGCCGGCCGCGCGCTGGGTCGAGATCATCACCGCCGCCCACGAGGTCGGCCTGCGCTCGACGGTGACGGTGATGTTCGGCCACATCGAGACGCCCGCCGAGCTGGCCGAGCACATGCGCGTGGTGCGCACGCTGCAGGAGCACACGGGCGGCTTCACCGAGTTCGTGCCGCTGTCCTTCATCCCGTTCCAGACGCTGCTCGGCCGCACGCACGGCATCGCCGAGATCTCGCGCGAGGAGAACCTCAAGCACACGGCCGTGTTCCGGCTCGCGCTCGGGCGGACGATCCCGAGCCTTCAGGCGAGCTGGGTGAAGATGGGCCTCGACGCCGCCACCGAGGCCCTGCGCTGGGGCGTGAACGATCTCGGCGGGACGCTCATGGAGGAGTCGATCTCACGGATGGCCGGCGCCGATCACGGCGTCAAGCTCGAGCCCGAGCAGCTCGTCGCCGCCGCCCACCGCGCCGGCCGCCCCGCGGCCGAGCGAACGACCCTCTACGGCCTCCGTCGCCACTACGACCTCGCCGCCGCGGCGTGACGACCCTGCGGCTCGGGCCGCTGCTGCGGCACGCGGGCTCAGACGAGGCGACGGTGTGGGTGCAGACCGACGCGCCGTGCGAGGTCGAGGTCCGCCCCGAGGGCTTCGCGGCGGCGACCGAGCACACGTTCACTGTCGAGGGCCACCACTACGCGCTCGTCCATGTCACCGGGCTGCCCGCCGACGCCGCGATCCCGTACGAGGTCGCGCTGGACGGCGACCGTCGTGTGGCCCGAGCCCGACTCGGGTTCCCGCCGAGCGTGCTGCGCACCCACACGCGCGAGGACGGGTGAGCATCGTCTTCGGCTCCTGCCGGGTCGCCGCGCCGCATGAGGCGCCGCACACGCTGCGCAAGGACGAGCACCCCGCGGGCCGCGAGGTCGACGCGCTGCGCGGGCTCGCGCTCAGTGATGCGACCAGCCGACCCCGAGGAGTGGCCGCACGCGCTGCTGCTGCTTGGCGATCAGGTCTACGCGGACGAGGCCCATCCCGCACGTCGAGGAGCAGCTCGACGGCGAGGAGGTCGCCGACCTACGACGACTACGTCGAGCTCTACATCGCCGTCCTGGGGCGAGCCGGTGATCCGGTGGCTGCTGTCGACGGTGCCGAGCGCGATGATCTTCGACGACCACGACGTCCACGACGACTGGAACACGTCGATCGAGTGGGTCAGCGAGATGCGCGAGAAGGACTGGTGGCGCAAGCGGATCGTCGCCGCGTTCTAGAGCTACTTCATCTACCAGCACCTCGGCAACCTGTCGCCGGAGGAGCGGGCGCGAGCTCGAGCTCTACGAGCACCTGCGCACCGCGCCCGACCCGACGCCGCGGCTGCGGGCAGTTCGCCAAGCGGGCCGACGAGGAGGTCAAGGGCACGCGCTGGAGCTTCTGCCGCGACATCGGGCCGGCGCGGGTCGTGATGATCGACTCGCGCGCCGGCCGGGTGCTCGACCCGGGCAACCGCTCGATGGTCGACCCCGAGGAGTGGGACTGGATCACCGACCACGCCGCGCGGCGACGTCGACCACCTCCTGATCGGCACGTCGCTGCCGCTGTTCATGGGCCCGGCGATGCACTGGCTCGAGGCCTGGAGCGAGCCGGTCGCGACGGCGCGTGGGGCAAGCTGGCCAAGAAGGTCGCCGAGAAGCTGCGCCAGGAGCTCGACCTCGAGCACTGGCCGGCGTTGCAGACCTCGTTCCGGCGGATGTGCGAGCACCTGCGGGAGGTCGGCGCGGGCACCGCGGCGAGGCGCCGTCGACGATCTGCGTGCTGTCCGGCGACGTCCATCACGCGTACCTGGCCGAGGTCGGGTTCCCGCGCGACTCGGGCGTGCAGTCCGCGGTCTGGCAGGCCGTCTGCTCCCCGTTCCGCAATCCGCTCGACTCCAAGGAGCGGCGCGTGATCCTGGCCGCCTGGACGCGCGCCGGCGGGCGCTGTCGCGCGCTGCTCGCCAAGGCCGCGGGCGTGCGCGATCCCGACGTCCGCTGGCGGCTCGCGCACGACAAGCCGTGGTTCAACAACCAGGTCGCGTGGCTCGAGCTCGAGGGCCGGCGCGCCAAGTTCGTCCTGGTCAAGGCGCTGCCGCCGGAGGACGGAACCGGCGAGCCAATCATGGAGCGCGTGTTCGAGCGCTCGATCGAGCCCAACGCCCTTCGCACGCGCTTAAGCACACATGTCGGCCTAAGGTCATCATCAGGTAGCGAACCGCTGGGAGCCGCTACGCACCACGTGACCAGAACCGACGCCGACCTACTGGCAGAAGCGAGGACCGATCCGCTCGCGTTCCGGGAGTTTTACGACCGGTACGCGGCCTGGGTGCACTCGTGGTTCTCCCGCCAGACGGGTTCGGACACCGCTGCGCTGGACCTGACCGCGGAGACCTTTGCCCAGGCGTGGCATTCGTCGCGGCGCTTTAAGGACATGGCCGACGGCTCGGGGGCGCCGTGGCTGTTCGGGATCGCCCGCAACCTGCTGCGCCAGTACCACAAGCACAACCGCATCGAGAGTGCGGCTCGGGAGCGGTTGGGCATGCCCACCGCCTGGGCCGAGTGTGAGGACTACGACGCGGTCGACGAGCGCATGGAGGCGTCATCGATGGCGCCGTTGCTGCGCGTGGCGGTGCGCGCACTGCCCGCCGAGCAGCAGAAGGCGCTCGAGTTACGGATTGTTCAACAATTGGATTACGAGGAGGTCGCCGGCGCGCTGGGTTGCACCCAGAACGCCGCGCGACTGCGTGTCTCACGCGCATTACGCGCGCTGGGACTCAAGCTGAGGGGAGCACAGGCATGACCGCACCGCCAGTCGCCGATCACGCGCACGCGCGAAGGATCGCCGAGCGAACGCGATCGGCACGGCTGATCCGCGATTCGATCGGGCTCCTGAGCTCGAAGTGGTCAGTCGACGTCCTGCTGGCGCTGGGCGACGGCACCCGCCGCTACCACGAGTTGCTCGAGGACCTCGCGCCGATCTCGGAGAAGGTGCTGACCCAGACGCTGCG
This sequence comes from uncultured Solirubrobacteraceae bacterium, assembly GCA_963768375.1. GTDB lineage: Bacteria > Actinomycetota > Thermoleophilia > Solirubrobacterales > Solirubrobacteraceae > Solirubrobacter. The sequence goes on along the minus strand of CAVYHO010000008.1, from coordinate 1,644 downwards.
CTCGATGGAGCGCGACGGACTGCTCGTCCGCCGCGTCCATGCCGAGGTGCCGCCGCGGGTGGAGTACGCGCTGTCGTCGTTGGGCGCGACCATGGCTCCGCCGTTGAAGGCGCTGGGCTCCTGGTCGCTGACGCACGGCAAGCGGGTGGAGGAGGCGCGCGACCGTTTCGACGCCCGCGCCGCCTCCCGGGTGTCGCGCGCCGCGTAGATATACGCAACAACCCGTCAGAAATTCTCGGGCGGGTGCGTGCCGTGCGCGAGGTCGGGGCATGCCCGCTGCAGGCGGTGAGGGGGCCGAGGTCTGGGGAACGCCTCGTATGCCGTCCCACCGTCCGCTTCTGCGGCGTTGGACCCACGCCGCGGGACTCCGCGAAACGCTACGGCGCCGGGCCATATCCCCTCGCGTGGACCCGGCGCCACGCGGAGCCGCTCAGCGCGGCGCGATGCCGCGCCCGCCGCTCGAGGGGCGCCGATAGCCGGTCGCGCGCTGAACGCTCGACGGCCGCCACCGGGCGCCGCCCCGGACGGTCGGCACGCCCTCGTCGTTGAGCACGTCGGCGATCGCCTGCAGCGTCATGCCCTGCTCGCGCATCTCCGCGATCCGCCGCTGCAGCTCGGGCAGGTCCGAAACGGCGCTCCGGCCCGCCGGTGTGTCGAGTGCGATCAAAGTTCGCTGCTCCTGGTCGAACCACGTCAGCAGCGGCGCGATATTCGCGGGGTTCGCCGAGAGATCGCTCAGTCGTGCCACCACGAGCGCATCCGCGTGCTGTTCGGCGATCTGTTGCAGCGCCCACGCGAGCGACGGTCGGGCATCGTCGCCGGCGGGGTCGAGGTCGTGGACGATCGTCGCCAGCGCCAGTCCGTGCTCCTCGCAGCGGGCCCGGATCGCCGCTGCGTGCGCGCGCGGATCGCCACAGACGTAGCCGATCGCCTGCTTTCCGGAGCGACCGGCACGCGCCGGCCGCGGGCCCGCGCCAGCAGCCTCGCCACGCTGGTCCGACGAGTGGCGTCCATCTCGCCTAGCCGTACCAAACGCTCGCCTCGGCCCGCATCGCGAGTGTCAGCTTGCTGACGCGGAACCTCGGCTGGCCGACAGGCGTACGGTGGGCACATGCGTCTTGCGATCGGAGTCGTCTGTGTGCTGGCGCTGGGTTGCGGGCAGGCACCGCAGCGGGCCGCCGCACCGACCGGCGTGCGCGAGACGTGCGCGACCCGCTCGATGGCAGAGTTCCCGGGCGCCTTACGAGCCCGGGCAACCTCGTCGTCGGGCCGCTCTCGATGATGGGCGGCGGCACCTCACGACCGGGCGACCGTCCGCGAGTTCGGCGGCGACAAGTTCCCGCTGCTCGTCCGGGCGGGCCACCGCGTGACGATCGACGTTGAATTTGGACGCGCTCCGCGGCACTCGGCCTACGGGCCGCTGCCAGAGGGCGAGGTGCGCGTTGCGGGACGGCCACGAGCGTGACGTCGTCGCCTGCCAGCGAGAACGAGGCCTCCGGCAGCGATGCCGACGGCGCGCCGGTCACGTTCTGGTCGGGCTTCCTGCTCGCCGACCGGCCGCAGTGCGTCCGCCTGCGCGTGTGGGTCGACCGCGAGCCGCGGCCGCGGACCGCCTCGGTGTCACTCGGGAAGCGCTGCTAGGCC
>CAVYHO010000007.1:0-241875 GCA_963768375.1 uncultured Solirubrobacteraceae bacterium | reverse complement strand
ATCCCGAGGAGAAGACGCCGGTCTATCCGCGCTTCCGCGGCCGGCACAAGCTCCACCGCTTCGAGGACACCGGGCTCGAGAAGTGCGTCGGCTGCTCGCTGTGCGCGGCCGCGTGCCCGGCCGACTGCATCCGCGTGGTCGCGGCCGAGAACACGCCGGAGGTCCGCGTCAGCGCCGGTGAGCGCTACGCCGCCGTGTACGAGATCAACCTGTCGCGCTGCATCTTCTGCGGCTATTGCGAGATCGCGTGCCCGTTCGATGCGATCACGATGGGCCACGACTACGAGATGGCGGACTACAACCGGTCCGATCTGATCTTCACCAAGGAGATGCTGCTCGCCGAACCGCTGGAGCGCACTCCGTTGCGCCTGGTGGATGAATAAGGCAATGCAGCCCCTCCACCCCACCCCGATCATCCGACCTTATTTTGGCTGAGGTTTTCTTCTTCTTCGCGGCGATCGGGGCCGTCGCAGGGGCGGTCGGGACGGTCGCGCTGCGTGACGCGTTCCACTCGGTCCTCGCGCTTGTCTGCCATCTGATCTTCCTGGCCATGCTGTTCCTGCTGCTGCGCGCGGAGTTCGTCGCGGCCGCGCAGGTGATCGTCTACGCGGGCGCCGTGATGGTGCTCTACGTGTTCGTCGTCGGCTATGTCGGCGGCATGGAGGCGGGGCTGGCGGGCCGCAGCGGGCCGGGTCTGCGGGCGCTTTCGGTGCTGTTCGCGCTGGTCCTGTTCGTCGAGCTCACGCTCGCGCTGGTCGGCACCGGGATCGACGCGATCGAGACCGAGGGCGCCGACTACGTGGCTGGCTTCGGCGAGCCCGCGACCGTCGGGCGCCTGTTCCTGACCGACTACCTGGTGGCGTTCGAGGTCGCTTCGCTGCTGCTGCTGATCGCCGCCGTCGGCGCCGTCATCCTCGCCCGCCGCCGCTCCGGGCTGGCCGACGCGCGCGAGATCTCGGTGGCGGAGGCGCTGCGCACGCCGCTCACCAAGGGCGACGCGCCCGAGGGCACCATGATCGAGGCCGGGGGCCCGCCCCAGCAATGAGCCTCATCTGGTACCTGATCGTCTCGGCGCTGATCTTCTGCATCGGTGCCGGCGGCGTCCTGACGCGCCGCAACCCGCTCGTGATCCTGCTCTGCCTGGAGCTGATGCTGAACGCGTCGAACCTGGCGCTGGTGGCCTTCGCGCGCGCGCACGGCGACATGGGCGGCCAGATCTTCGCGCTGATGGTGATGGTCGTCGCCGCCTGTGAGGTCGCGGTCGGCCTCGGCCTGATCGTCGCGCTCTACCGGCGCCGGCTGCCGATCGACGTCGACCAGCTGCGGGAGCTGCAAGGGTGAACATCACCACTTACGGCTGGATCGTCCTGTTCGCGCCGCTCACCGGCGCGATCCTGATCGGGCTCACGTTCCGCGCGCTGCCGCAGCGCATCCACGGCGTGCTCGGAACGCTCGCGATCTTCATCTCGTTCCTGAGCGCGGTCTTCATGTTCCTGGCGCTCCAGGATCGCGGCGAGGAGGAGCGCCAGGTCGTCTCGGTGCTGTGGGACTACGCCAGCACGGTCGGCGTCGACGCGCAGGTCTCGATCCTGATCGACCCGCTTTCGACGCTGATGTGCCTGATCGTGGCCGGCGTCTCGACGCTCATCCACCTCTACTCGGTGTCCTACATGGGCGGCGACCGCGGCTACACGCGGTTCTTCGCCTACCTGAACTTCTTCGTGTTCAGCATGCTGCTGCTGGTCCTGGCGGCGAACTTCTTCATGCTGATCGTCGGCTGGGCATTCGTCGGCGCCGCGTCGTACTTCCTGATCTCGTTCTGGTACCGGCGCACGACGGCGACCGAGGCCGGCATCAAGGCGTTCGTGATCAACGTGGCCGGCGACGTCGGCCTCGTGCTCGGCACCTACTTCGTGTTCCGTGGCACCGGCACGGTCGACTTCCTGCGCGCGTTCGAGGCGGTCGGGGCGGAGGCCTTCACGACCAACGAACCCGACCTCGTCGCGGGCTGCATCCTGCTGCTGGTCGGCGCGTTCGCAAAGAGCGCCCAGGTCCCGCTCCACACCTGGCTCCCGGACGCCATGGAGGGCCCGACGCCGGTCTCCGCGCTGATCCACGCCGCCACGATGGTGACCGCCGGCGTGTACCTGATCGCGCGCCTGCACCCGCTGTTCGAGGTCGCGCCGGACGCCGCCGCGGTGGGCGCGATCGTCGGTGCCGCGACGCTGTTCATCGCGGCCACGATCGGCCTCGTGGTGACCGATCTCAAGCGCGTGATCGCGTATTCGACGATGTCCCAGATCGGCTACATGATCATGGCCGTCTCGAGCGCCGCGTACGCCGCCGGCATGTTCCACCTGATGACGCACGCGTTCTTCAAGGCGCTGCTGTTCATGGCCGCCGGCTCGGTGATCGCGGCGATGGGCGGCACCCAGAACCTCGACAAGATGTCGGGCTTCCGCAAGGTGATGCCGTTCACCTACGCGTGCATGATCATCGGCGGTCTCGCGCTGTCGGGCGTGCCGCCGTTCTCGGGCTTCTTCTCGAAGGACGAGATCATCGCGCTCGAGTTCGAGCGCGGGGGCTGGCACGTGGTACTCGGCGTGGTCGCGTACCTGGGCGCGTTCATGACCGCGATCTACACGTTCCGGATGATCTTCCGGGCGTTCCACGGCGACCCGTGCCCGGAGGCCGAGGAGCTCGCGCACGGGCACCTGTATCACGCGCCTGAGCCGACCAATCCGATGACCGGCGAGGTGGAGGACACCGACGTGGGCTTCCCCGGTCCCGAGCACCACATCGCCGAGCGAGAGCTGTCGATGAAGGTGGCGATGGGCGCGCTTGCGGTGCTCACGATCGTCGGCGGCGTGCTGCAGATCCCGGGCGTCAGCAGCGAGCTCCATCAGTTCCTCGAGCCGACGTTCCACGACTCCGAGCTCTACGAGACGCTCGAGCCGTCGGTGACGCAGGAATGGATCGGGTTGCTGATCGGCGCCGTGATCGGGATCACCGGCATCGGCATCGCGTGGAGGATCTACGGCCACGGCGGCAAGGCCGAGGCGATCCAGGCGCGGTTCGGCGCGCTCCACCGGGTCTTCGTGAACAAGTGGTACTTCGACGAGGCGATCAACTTCCTGATCGTGCGCCCGACGGCCTGGCTCGGCCGCTTCTGCGCCAGCACGGTCGAGCGCGTGTTCGTCAACGGCGCGCTGATCGGGGGCTCGACCGGCGCCGTGCGGATCCTGTCGGCGGCCGTGCGCGGGATCCAGTCCGGCTACCTGCGCTACTACGCGGCGCTGCTGCTGATCGGCTTCACGGGTCTCGCCGCCTACTTCCTGGTGGCCGCGTGAACATCCACCTGAGCATCCTGATCTTCTTCCCGCTGTTCTGCGGTGTGCTGAGCGCGTTCACGCCGCGCGGCGTGGCGCCGACGATCATGTGGATCGGGACCGTCGTCCCGCTCGCCTACGCGGTGATGCTGATCGCCGACTTCGACACCGCCGGCGGGCTCCAGCACGTGACCGACGACGAGTGGATCTCCGAGCTCGGGATCCGCTACAAGCTCGGCGTCGACGGGCTGAACCTGTGGCTGGTGGCGCTGACCTCGGTCGTCGCGTTCGCTTCGGCGACGTGGCTGATCGTGCGCCCGGTCGAGCGCGCGGGCCTGTTCGCGTTCCACATGGGGCTGGGCCAGACCGCCGTGCTCGGCGCGTTCCTGGCCCAGGACCTGGCGCTGTTCGTCCTCTTCTTCGACCTGATGCTGGTGCCGTTCTACTTCCTGGTCGGGCAATGGGGCGGGCCGGACCGGGTCGCGGCGGCGATCAAGATGGTCATCTACACGCTGGTCGGCTCGCTGTTGATGCTCGCCGCCGCGGTGGCGACCGCGGTGCTGACCGAAGACACGACCGGGCAGTTGAGCTTCGTCCTGACCGACCTGTACGCGAACCCGCTGCCGGAGTCGACGCAGAAGTGGCTGTTCGCGGCGTTCGCGCTGGCGTTCCTGATCAAGATGCCGGCGTTCCCGTTCCACGGCTGGATGCCGGACGCGTACCGGACGATGCCGTTGCCGGCGCTCGCGTTCTTCTCCGGCGTGGTCTCGAAGGTCGCCGCCTACGGATTCCTGAAGCTCGTGCTGCCGCTGTTCCCGGCCGCGACCGAGGACTTCAACACGATCCTGCTGATCCTCGCCATCCTGTCGATTCTCTACGGCTCGCTGCAGGCGTTCACGCAGACGAACGCGCGGCTGATCCTCGGCTACTCGTCGGTGGCGCAGCTGGGCTTCATCACGCTCGGGATCTTTGCCATCGACGGCGCCGGACAGGGCGCGCAGGGCGCGCTGCTGCAGTCCATCAATCACGGGCTCGTGGTGGCACCGCTGTTCTTCGTCATCGCGCTGCTGGCCGACCGCGCCGGAGGGTCCGAGGACATCCGCGACTACGGCGGGATCGCATTCCGCGCGCCGGTGCTGGCCGTGCTGTTCCTGATCGTGGCGCTGGCGACGCTGGCGATGCCCGGCTCGGCGAACTTCGCCGGCGAGTTCCTGATCCTGCTCGGCGCGTTCACGACGTCGAAGGCGATCGCGATCGTCGCCTCGCTGGGCGTGATCCTGGCATCCGTCTACGCGCTGCGGTTCTACATCCGCTCGATGCACAATCGCGTCGGCGCGAAGGTGACGTCGTTCGACCTGTCGTTCCGCGACGGGCTCGTGCTGGTGCCGCTGGTCGTGGCGATCATCGCCTTCGGGCTCTATCCGCAGCTCGCGCTCGACGCGGGCGAGTCGGCGATCCGGTCGACCGTCGAGGTGGTGGCGGCCCGATGAATGCATTGCTCGCGCAGGCGACCGTCAAGGGCCCGGAGATCAACTGGGAGGCGCTGTCACCGGCGATCGCGCTGACCGTCGGTGCCTGCGTCGTGCTGCTCGTGGGGCTGGCGCGGTCGCGGTTCGTGCGCGGCACCGTCGTGCCGGTACTGACGCTGGTGACGCTGGCCGTCACGGCGGGTCTATGCGTCTGGCAGTGGGACGTCAACGAGGCGATCGTCGCCCGCGCGCTGGTGGTCGACAACCTGACGCTGACGCTCACGTGCGTGTTCGTCGCGGGCGGGATGTTCGCCGTGTTCCTGTCGTGGCGGTCGATGGCCGCGTCGGAGGCCGGCGAGGGCGAGTACTTCGCGCTCATGCTGACCTCGATCCTCGGCATGGTCGTCCTGGTCGCCGCCAACGACCTCGTGGTGCTGTTCATCGGGTTCGAGCTGTTGTCGATCCCGCTGTACGTCTTGTGCGCGACCCACATGCGGCGCGAACAGTCGCTCGAGTCGGGCCTGAAGTACCTGATCATCGGCTCGCTCGGGTCGGCGACGCTTCTGTACGGGCTCGCGTTCCTGTACGGCGCCGCCGGGGGGACGAACTTCGACGCGATCGCGGCAGCCGGCGCCGAGCTGGCCGACGACCCGCTGTTCCTGACCGGGATCGCGCTCGTGCTCGCGGGGTTGGCGTTCAAGGCCTCGGTGGCGCCGTTCCACCAGTGGACGCCGGACGTCTATGAGGGCGCACCGACACCCGTCACGGGCTTCATGGCGGTGGCGACCAAGGCGGCCGCGTTCGGGATCATCCTGCGGCTGTTCGACGGCGCGCTGATCGACGCGACGACGACGTGGGCGCCGGCGTTCGCGACCTTGGCCGTGATCACGATCGTCGTCGGCAACGTGGGCGCGATCGGGCAGTCGTCGTTGAAGCGGCTCCTGGCGTACTCGTCGGTCGCGCAGGCGGGCTACATGCTCGCCGGCGTCGTGGTGACGACGCGGCTCGGCATCGCGGCGACCGTCTTCTACCTCGCCATCTACGTGGTGATGAACCTGGCCGCGTTCGCGGTGATCGTGGCGCGCGAGCGCGAGACCGGCCTCGGGGACGACATCTCCTCGCTGTACGGGCTCGGCGCCGACCGGCCGGCGTTGGCCTGGCCGATGACGATCGCGATGCTGGCGCTGGCCGGCTTCCCGGCCACGGCGGGCTTCTTCGGGAAGATCTACCTGATCAACGCGGCCGTCGACAACGGCTACGCGTGGCTCGGTGTCGTGATCGTGCTCGGGTCCGCGGTGTCGTTGGCGTACTACCTGCGGGTGGTCGCGGCGGTGTGGATGCGCTCGCCGTCCGAGGCACCCGCGACGCTGCTGGCGGCCCGGCCCGCGATCGCGGGCGGCTCGCCCGAGGCCGACGACGAGGACCGCGATGTCGGTCGCGAGCCCGGCGCCTCGGTCCCCGCGACCCGGCCGGACACCGGCGCGGTCGTCGCCGTCGACGACGGCGACGAGCCGGTCGTCAGCCGGCGGCTGCGCCAGCCCGAGGTCGTGTTCGTCGCGGTGTTCTGCGCAGCGCTGACGGTGGCGATCGGGATCTACCCGGAGCCGCTCTTCGACGTCGCCCGCGACGCCGGCGACGCGCTCCGCTCACTGGTCTGAGGGGGCGAGGTTTTCTGACACGGCCCTAAGGGGGTCGTGTCCAGACGCCGCACCGCCGGTCAAGCTTCGATCGAGTACGTCGCCGCGCTCGCCCTCTTGGCGGCGCTGTTCGTCGTCGCCGCGCCGGCGGTGGGCGCACCGGACGTCCCCCGTCTGATCGTCTCGAAGCTCCGGCTGGGCATCTGCCTCGTCGCAAATGACGTCTGCTCGGCGCAAGCCGCTCGAGACGCCGGCCTCTCGCCGTGCCCGATGAAGACGGACATCTCCGGCCACGAGGTCTCGGTGACGGCGTTCAGCATCGAGGTCGGCCACCGCTGGACCCTGACGGTCACGCCGCAGTCGGACGGCAGCGTCGCGGTCGTGCGTACCGCGAGCGGGAGCGGTGGAATCGCCGGCGGTCCGCGGAGAGCAACACGCGGCCTCGGCCCCGTGGTGTTCGACCACAGCGCCTCAGGCGCGGCCCGGCTGCGCGTACAGGAAGCGCGCGGATGGGTGTTTCCCGACCAGGCGACTGCCGACCGATTCCTCGATCACGCGATCTTCAACAGCTTCAACCAGTGGGGTGATTTCCCGGTCGACTGGACGTCGGTCGACGGCGGGGGCGAACTGTCCGGGATGATCGGAACCGCGATCGGCGCGAGGGGCGCGAAGGACCGCCTTCAGGTCTTCGGCGTCAACGCGTCCGGCGACGACGCGCTTGGTGCGCGGTTCGCCAACGGCGTGGTCACGCTCTACGGCCGGCTCGGTCTCGACGGCGAGATATCGGTCCCGTTCTTCCCGTCGCCGATCGGCCACGGGCGCGAGGAATGGGTCGCGGAGTACACGTTCGATGGCAAAGGCCCGCGCGAGCTCGCATTCCGCCGGGTGGACGCGAGCGACCACGGCGAACGCTCGACTGAGACCGTGATGCGGCTCGATCTGCGCAATGCGGGCAACCGCGCGGTGGCGGAACCGCTGATCGACACCCGCTGGCCATGGCCGCTGGACCTGCGAAACCGAGTTGACGACGTGATCCGGCGGATCGGAACCCATGGCACGATCGAGCGCACCGTCCTGGAGATCGTGGACGAATCTACCGGCGTCTCGGGGAGCGTCCAGGGCACAGCGAAGTACGGCGCCAGCTTCAAGTCGATCAACGTCCACAAGCGACTCGTCGAGGCGACGGCGCGGACGGGCGGCGCGGAGCGCGACCGCTTCGACTGCGCGACCGCTTAGCGAACGTGGCCGGCGACGTCCCAGGTCCACAGTTCGACGAGGTGGTCGTCGGGGTCGTTGACGTAGGCCGAGCGCGAGTGCGGGCGGGTCTTGAATTCGTGCTCGCGGACGTCGAGGCCCGCCGCCTTCAGCGTCGTGATCGCGCGGTCGTAGTCCTCCTCGGCGATGTGCAGGGCGAAGTGGACGTGGACGCCGCCGCGGCTGCCCTGCAAGCCGACCTGCGGGCGCCAGAGGCCGATCCGCGTGCGGTCGCCGGCCATCACCCAGATCGCTTCGCGGTCCGGCCAGCGGTCCACGACCGGCAGGCCCAGCGCGCCCGCGTAGAACTCCTCGGCCGCCTCGAGGTCGACCACTTCCAAGACGAGTTCGCTCACACCGGTGACGGGGATTCCCATACGCCCGATTCTGGCCGAGTTCGTCGCTAAGGTCGAAGACGTGGAGGACTTCACGCCAGCCGAGCGCGCCCGTCTCGCGCCGCACTTCTCGAACGTGGACGGGCCGGTGTTCGCGCTCGTCGGTCTCCCGGAGACCGTCAAGGCCGCGATGTTCGCCCGCTACTCGCGGTACCCCGGCACCCTGCGCAGGTTGTTCCTGGACGAGTTCGCGGACTCGCTCCCCGAGGGCACGCTGGCGGGCACAGACGTCGAGGGCTCGCGCGCGTCGGAGCTGTTCGAGCGGGTGTTCGTGGGTTATGGGGACGACTCGGTCGCGCAGCTCGGCGGCGCGCACATCGCGTGCGAGTGGGTGTCGAACGTCCTGACGAAGGTCCTGCAGCGTCCGCGGCTGGCGGGCTACCTCGAGCAGTCGACGCGCTACATCGCCTACGACGCGCCGATGCCCGGCGGCGGCTACCGCTACTACCGCGACGAGTCGCTCGGCCCCGAGTACGCGGCGAGCATGGACTTCCTGTTCGACACGTACTCGGAGTCGCTCCCGCGCGTGAGCGCGTGGGTGGACTCCACGTTCCCGGCAACGCCCAACGAGTCCGAGGCGGTGCGGCGGCGTGCGGTGAAGGCGAAGGCGCTGGACCTGCTGCGCGGGCTGCTGCCCGCGGCGTCGCTGTCGCACATGGGCATCTACGCGTCCGGCCAGGCCTACGAGCAGCTGATCCTGCACCTGCTCGCGCACCCGCTGCCGGAGGCGCGTCTCTGCGGCGAGCGAATGCTCGAGGCGGTCAAGGCCGTGATGCCGAGCTTCGTCGCGCGCGTCGAGCGCTGCGGCCGGGGCGATGTCTGGATCGACCATCTGAGCGAGCGCCGGGCGGCCGAGCGGCGCTGGACGTCGCAGCTTGGGCTGGACCGCGACGTGGATGCGGACGAGCGGTCGTCGGTGCGGCTCATGCACATCGACGGCGACGAGGAGCGGCTGCTCGCGGCGCTGCTGTTCGAGGCCGCGGACGTGTCCGAAGACCGCGTGTTGGAGGTGGTGCACGGGCTCGACGAGAAGGCGCGTGCGCAGATGCTCACGGACCTCGTGGGCGAACGGTCGAACCGCCGCCACCGTCCTGGCCGCGGCTTCGAGGCGCTTCGCTATCGGTTCGAGATCGTGTCCGACTACGGCGCGTTCCGCGATCTGCAGCGCCACCGGATGCTCACCGTCCAGTGGCAGGCTTTGACGCCATACCTCGGCGCCGAGGTGCCGGAAGAGGTCGCGCAGGCGGGTTGCGGCGACGACTACGAGCGCGCGCTGGACCGCTCGCGCGCCGAGTACGAGCGGCTGCGCGACGCCGGCATGGCCGAAGCGGCACCGTACGCGCTCTGCCTCGGCTACCGGATCCGCTACGTGCTGGACCTCAATGCCCGCGAGGCGATGCACCTGTGCGAGCTGCGCTCGGCCCGTGAGGGCCACGCCGGCTATCGCGCCGTCGCGCAGGCGATGCATACGGCGATCGCCGAGCACCACCCGGCAGTGGCGGCGGCGATGAAGCACGTCGACCACACGACCGAGCCCCGCCTCGAGCGCATCCTGGCCGAGATCCGCGGTGAGTCGCGCCGGGCGCAGCTCACGGCTTGAGCGCACGGGACGAGATCCTGTTCGCCGCGCAGCGGCGATCGCGCGCGCTCGTCGAGCGCGACGCCGCGGCACTGCGCGAGCTACACCATCGTGATCTGCGCTGGACGACGCACCGGGGCGACGTACGCGACCTCGACGCCTACGTCGCCGGCAACACCGAGGGCGACCTCGTCTGGCGCGACCAGCGACTCTCGGATGCCGACGTGGTGGTCGTCGGCGACACCGCCGTGCTGACCGCGGCCGTTCACGACGATTTCGAGCGGGCGGGCGAGCCGGGTTCGCACACGGTCCGGCTGACGCTGACGTGGGTGCGCGAGAACGGTGTGTGGCGCGTTCTCGCCGGCCACGCGGGACCGTGAGCTCGCGCTGGCTGCTCGTCGTGCTGGCTGTCGCCGGCTGCGGCGCGACGCCTGTTGCCGACCGCGACTGCGGGGACTTCGACGACCAGGCCGCCGCCCAGGAGTGGCTCGACGCTCATCCCGGCGATCCCGACGGGCTCGACTCCGACGGCAACGGCCAGGCGTGTGAGTCGCTCGGTGCGGCCGTCGCCGCAGCGCCGAGCGGCCCCCGCCGGGCGCGCGTGATCGCCGTGGTCGACGGCGACACGATCAAGGTCCGGCTCGCCGACGGCGGACGCGAGACCGTCCGGCTCGTCGGCATCGACACGCCGGAGAGCCGGCGACCGAACACGCCGGTCGAGTGCGGGGCCAAGCAGGCGGGCGCAGCTTTGAATCAGTTGGTGGCACGGCGAGACGCGACGCTCGTGCGCGATCCGACGCAGGACGCGCGGGACCGGTACGGGCGGACGCTCGCGTACGTGGATGTCGGGTCGCGTGACGCGGGCGAAGCGATGGTTCGGGGCGGCTGGGCGACGCCGTACGTGTATGACGAGCCCTTTGAACGTTTGCGCGCCTACCGCGCGGCCGAGTCGGATGCGAAGCGGCGCGGGGCTGGCGTGCACGGGGCCTGTGCGAGCGACTTCCATCGGTCCGGGTGAGCCGGCGAACTGCCCGCCGTTCGCTGGCTAACCGCGAACGCTGGTATCGATCTCCAGCACCCGCTCGCGCGGCGGCCGGCGCTCGAACCGCGGCGGCATCGCCCACCACGCGCGCAGCGGGCCAATGAACCCGAGACCAGAAGCCAACGCACGCCGCAACGCCTTGCGTCCATCGCGCGACGGCGGCACCCAGACCAGCCCGTAGCGCCCCGAGGCGAGCGAGCGGAAGTACGCCGCGACCTCTGGCGAGTGCGAGCCGAGGCGGCGCTCGAGCTGGCCGAGCGTCGTCCCCGTCGTGACCGGCCGGCCGACCCGGCGCAGCGCGGCCTCGACCTCGGCGATCGCGCGGTCCATCGGCGTCTTGCCGCGCGGGCGGCGCAGGAACAGCAACAACGCCAGCAGCGCGGCCGCGATCAGCATCGCGAGTCCGAACCACCGCACCCATCCGAGGCTGCCCTCCGACGCGGTGCCGCTGCCGGTGGTGTCGCCGGGGCCCACCTGCAGCTCCGGGCGGACGCTCGGCTGCGTGCCGGAGCCGCCGTCGTCAGCGGTGGCTCCCGGGCCGCGGTCGGGAGTGATGGGCGCCGAGGACGGCGGCGCGGCCAGCGCGGCCACCTGCGAGCGCGCCGGTGTGGCGGCCGGCGTCGGGTCCAGCGTCACCCAGCCGTAGGCGTCGAACCAGACCTCGACCCACGCGTGGGCGTCGGTGTCGCGGACGATCCAGGCGTCGTGGCGCTCCGAGTAGCCGCCCGGCGTGAAGCCCGTCGCCACGCGTGCCGGCAAGCCGCCCATCCGCAGGAGCACCGCCATCGCGCCCGCGAAGTGCTGGCAGTAGCCCTCGTGCGAGTCGTTCAGGAAGAAGTCCAGCGGCGCGACGCCGACCCCCGGTTGCTGCGGGCGCTCGACGTAGCGGAACTCCGGCTGGTGGAGGTACTCGTCGACCGCGCGGATGTAGTCCATCGCGTTCTCGGTGCCCTCGCGCAGCCGCTCGGAGAGCTCCCACGTGCGCTCGTACTGCGACCGCTTCATCACCCGGTCGAGCCGGAACTCCGCCCGGTTCACCGACGGGTAGTTGGCCACGGCGAGCCCTTCGCCATCGAACGGCGCGAAGTTCACGACGGCCTCGGTCGGCCGGTCTTCGTCGGAGCCGATGATGCTGATCGGCGCCCGCTTGCCCGGCTTGAACGGGACCACCAGCGTGCGCATGCCGTCCTGGCGCTCGCGCACCCCCGACGTGCCGTCCTCCAACTCGTTGACGGACGGCTTCGGCACCCGGACCTCGACGGTGTAAGAGTCGCCGCGCCGGAGGCCGCTCGGCGCATCCCAAGTGCCCGGGGACAGCGCGGCATGAACTAGGCGCGACGAGTCGTCGACGCTGATCGTGGTCCCCGCGCCGAAGACGTCTGACGTCCGTACCCGGCGGATACTGAAGTCGACCTTGGTGCGCCACGCCGGCCGTGTGTGCCAGTTCGATGGGACGTCTGCTTCGAATGGCTCGTCGCCGCGCGGGTTCTCGGCAGGGTCGTCGCGGACCGTCCACGCCGTGCCGTCAAAGACGTCGAGGTTGCGCGCCTTCCAGTACAACGGCTCGCTCGACGTGACCCGCATCACCTCGTTGCCGTTGCGCGGCCAGTCGATCGGCCCGTAACTCTGCGTCCACGAGAACCGCACGGGGTCGTCTGGCCCGAGGCTCTCGGCGAACGCGCGGTAATCGAACCACGGCTCGCCCCGGTCGGCCATCGCCGCCAGCGGCAGCGCGCCGGCCAGCACGATCGCCAGCAGCGCCGCGACCCCCAGCCCCGGCCGCAGCGGCATCCGCTCCAGCCACAGGAAGCAGACCGACAGCGCCGCGAGCGCCAGCCCCAGCAGCAGGGACTCCGGCCCGCCGAGCGACACCACCGGCGACGCCACGACGATGATCAGCACGCCGAGAGCGACGAACGGGTAGCCGCGATCCGGCACCGCGAGCGGCGTCCGCACATCCGGCTCGACCGCCAAGCGGGGCCAGAACGTGAGCAGCCCGGCGAGGATCAGCAACTCGGTGCCGAGCAGCTCGAGCACGATCCGCGGCCACGGGTCGGCGCTGGCGTACGGGAGGCGGACGGTGCCGAGCGTCTGCATCCCGCCGCTCAACCCGGCGAACAGCTCATCCCAATGGCGCGGCCGCAGCAGGTCAAGCTCCGGACCCGAGACCACATAGCCGGCCAGGACGGCACCCATCGCCACCGTCCCGAGCGCGAACCCGCGCCGCCAATCGGATACCACGCGCGCGGCGGGCAGCACCGCGGCCGCTGCCGTGACCGCGACCGCGACCCACAGCAACGCCCGCCAGCTGCTGAGCCCGGCGACCATCCGCTGCCACTCGAGCGCGCCGATCGAGGCCAGCGCCGCGAACGCGAGCAGCCGCGCGATCCATTGCGGAAGCAGCGCGCGCGTGACCGGCCGCGCTCGCTGCGAGCGGCGTCCGGCCTGGACGGCGTGAACCGGGACGGCTATGACGCGCCCTCGCGCTCGCGCAGCTCGATCCGGCGGATCTTCCCCGTCAAAGTCTTCGGGAGGTCGTCGACGAACTCGATCTTCCGCGGATACGCGTACGCGGAGAGCCGCGAGCGCACGTGCGCCTGGATCTCCGAGATCAGCTCATCCGAGCCGGAGTGCCCCTCGGCGAGCACGATGAACGCCTTGACGACGCTGCCGCGGCGCTCGTCCGGCACCGCGATCGCGGCCGCCTCTTTGACCGCCGCATGCTCGAGGCAGGCGGACTCGACCTCGAACGGCCCGATCCGGTAACCGGCGGAGATGATCACGTCGTCGGCGCGGCCCTCGTACCAGACGTAGCCGTCGTCGTCGAAGCGGGCCGCGTCCTTGGTGTGGAACCAGTCGCCGCCGAATGTCTCCTCCGCCGCCTCGTCGTTGTTCCAGTAGCCGAGCGGATAGTGCGGGTTCGAGCGCGCGCGCAAGCAGATCTCGCCCTTCTCGCCGTGCGGGAGCGGCTGCTCGTTCTCGTCGAGGATCTGCACGTCCCAGCCCGGCATCGGCTTGCCCATCGATCCCTCGCGCACGTCCATGAACGGATAGTTGGCGCACAGGGGATAGGACTCGGTGAGGCCGTAGTAGTCGAGCACGGTGAGCCCGTACTGCTCGCGGAACCAGCGGATCGCCTCGGGGTTCAGCGGCTCGCCGGCCGAGCAGACGATGCGGAACTTCTGCGGGTAGCGGGTTCCCGCGTCGCCGATCCCCATCATCGAGCGCATCGCGGTCGGGGTGGTGAAGACATTGCTCGCCTCGTGGCGGGAGAGCACGTCGAGCTGCTTGTGCGGATCGAACCCGCCCTCGCGCTGGTAGACGAGCTGGACGGCGCCGAAGCGCCACGGACCGAGCAGCGGCGCGATGCCGGCCGCCCACGCCCACTCGCCCATGCCGTGGAAGACCTCGCCGTCGCGCACGTCGTGGCAGTAGATGAACTCCTCGTGCGCGAGCAGATAGCGATGCGCGTGCACGATGCCCTTGGCCAGCCCGGTCGTGCCCGACGTGTAGTAGAGCTGGGCCGGATCGTCGGCCAGCGTATCCTCGCGCTCGAACGACGCGTGCCCGGACTGCAGCAGCTCGTCATCGAGAAGCAATACGTGCTCGACCAGCGAAGGATCGACGCGATCCTTGTTCGCCGCGTTCGTGACGAGGACCTTGGCCTGCGAGTCGCTGACACGGTGACGGATGCCGTCGTCGCCGTACAGCACCGACATCGAGAGCAGGATCGCGCCGCACTTCCAGGTGCCGAAGAACGCGGCCGCGGTCTCGGGCGTCGGGGGGAGCAGCATCGCGACACGGTCGCCCTTCTCTACACCGTGCGCGCGCAGGACGTTCGCGAACCGGTTGGAGAGCTCCTGCAGCTCGCCCCACTCGACGCGCCGGACCGTCCCGTCAAAGTGCTCGTGGATCATCGCGAGCTTGTCCGCGGCGTGCTTGTCGCAGACGTCCTCGGCGATGTTGTAGCGCTCGGGGACGTGCCACTCGTGGTTGGCGACAGCCTCCTCGTAGGACGAAATAGACGTCGTGCTCACGGGCTCCTCCCTCGTCTGCGACCGACCCCACAGGATAGGCGCCGGTCCTGGGTATGAGACGCACGATGCCTCACGACGCGATCGTCATCGGCGCGGGCCCGAACGGGCTCGCGGCCGCGATCCGGCTCGCGGAGGCCGGGCGCTCGGTGCTCGTGCTCGAGGCCGCCGATGCGCCCGGCGGCGCCGTGCGGACGCAGGAGCTGACGCTGCCCGGTTTCCTCCACGACACGTTCTCGGCGGTCTATCCGGCGAGCGTCGCGTCGCCGGTGTTCGCCCGCATGCCGCTCACGGTCGAGTGGGTGCACCCCGACGCTTGCTACGCGCACCCGCTGCCCGGCGGCGAGGCGGCGCTGCTGTACCGCGATCGCGCTGCGCTGCCCGGCAGCGACGCCGAGCGCTGGGCCGAGTTCAGCGCGCCGTTCCTGGAGCGCTTCACGGCGCTGCGGGACACGATGCTGTCCGGCTTCCCACCCATCGGAGGGCCATTGCGGCTGGGGCCGAAGCTGCTGGTCGAGATGGCGCGGATGCTCCCCGGATCAGCCGTCGGGCTCGGGAAGCGGCTGTTCGAGCATGGCGCCTCGCGCGCGTGGCTCTACGGCGCCGCGATGCACGGCGACACGCCGCCGGACGGCGCCGGTTCCGCGATCGCCGCTTTCTATCTGAACGTGCTCGGCCACGCCGTCGGCTGGCCCAGCCCTCGTGGCGGCGCCGAGCGCCTGACCGACGCGCTCGTCGCCTACCTGCGCTCGCTCGGCGGCGAGGTCCGCACCGGCGCGCGGGTCGAGCGCGTCATGAGCGCCGCCGGCCGCGTGACCGGCGTCGCAACCGCCGACGAGCGCTTCCCGGCCTCGATCGTCGTCGCGGACGTGATGCCGGAGGCGCTGCGGAAGATGGCCGACCTGCCCTGCTGGTACTCGACCGCACTGAAGACCTACGCCCGCGGGGCCGCGACCGTGAAGGTCGACTGGGCGCTCGACGGCCCGATCCCGTGGGAGAACCCGGACGTCCTCGGCGCGGGAACGGTCCACGTGTCCGGCACCGAGGACGAGTTCCTGCACTCGGTGAAGCAGGCCCACGATGGCCCCGCCGACCAGCCGTTCCTGCTGCTCGGCCAGCAGAGCGTCGCCGACCCGACCCGCGCGCCGGAGGGCAAGCACACGGCCTGGGCGTACACGCACGGGCCGCAGGACGCGCCGTGGACCGACGGGATCGTCGAGCGGATCGACGCACAGGTCGAGCGCTTCGCGCCCGGTTTCCGTGACCGCATCCTCGCCCGCCACACCCTCCTCCCCGCCGATCTCGAGGCGCGCAACGCGAACCTGGCCGGCGGCGACGTCGGCGGCGGCTCGTACCGGCTGCGGCAGGTCGTCTTCCGCCCGCTCCCGAAGCTCTCGCCGTACTCCACGCCGCTCAAAGGCCTCTACATCGGCAGCGCGGCGACGTTCCCGGGTGGCGCCGTTCACGGCGTCCCCGGCGACGCCGCCGCACGCGCGGCACTTAAAGGGGCCAGGCCCCTTTAGGTTTCCCGTGTGGACGTGTTGCTCGGCGTGCTGCTCGGGGTGGTGCTGACCGCGTCCGCGGTGGCGCTCGGGCGGCTCGCGCGGCCGCGACGCGTGCTGGCGCCCGGCGAGGAAGGCGTGCGGTCGGCGCTGCACGCCGCGGCGGCCACGCTGCCGCACCTGCGCAGAGGGCTGACGAAGGAGTCGGCGGGCAAGGCGATCGTGCACCTGCACGCGCTGACCAACGCGGTCGGCGTGCTGATCGACGACGGCGAGCACGTGCTCGCCGCGGACGGGATCCGTACTGGCGACACACCGCCCGGATGGCTGCCGGACTCCGAACGGGTGTCGGTCGAGCGCGGGCCCGACCCGTACGGCCACACGGTGGTCGCGCCGCTCGTCGTCGGCGACGAGCGGATCGGGCGGCTGACCGCGTTCTACGGGACGGAGCGACGGCTCCGGCCGGAGGACACGCGCGTAGTCGGAGAGGTCGCGAGCCTCGTCTCGGCCCAAGTGGAGCTGTCCGCGCTGGCCGCCCAGGAGGAGCGCCTGGCCCAGGCGGAGCTGCGCGCGCTGCGGGCCCAGATCTCCCCGCATTTCATCTACAACGCGCTCGCGGCAGTCGCGAACAGCATCCATACCCGCCCCGAGGAAGCGCGCGAGCTGCTGACCGAGTTCGCCGAGTTCACCCGCTACGCGTTCCGCGGCAACCGTTCGTATGTGACGCTCGCCGACGAGCTGCACTACGTCGAGAAGTACCTGCGGCTGGAGAAGGCGCGCTTCGGCGACCGGCTGGACGTACGCGTGAGCGTCGCGCCCGAGGTCCTGACGGCGGTCGTCCCCGTGCTGTCGATGCAGCCGCTGGTGGAGAACGCGGTTCGGCACGGGGTCGAGAAGGCGACCGGCCCATGCAGGGTCGAGATCCTCGGCGCCGACCTCGACACCGACGTCGAGCTGACCGTCCGCGACGGCGGCGCGGGCATGTCCGAAGAGGAGGCGACCGCCGCGCTCGAGGGCCGCGGCGGCGGCATCGGGCTGGCCAACGTCCACGCGCGGTTGCAGTCGACGTTCGGCCCGGAGTACGGGCTCGAAGTCTCGTCGCCCGCCGGCGGCGGGACGATCGTGAAGATGCTGGTGCCGAAGTTCCGCGCCGGAGTACGCGCGGCATGAGAATCCTCGCCGTCGACGACGAGCGGCCGGCGCTCGACGACCTCGCACGGGTGCTGCGCTCGCAGCCCGCGGTCACCGACGTCGAGACGGCGGAGTCCGGCGAGGAGGCGCTGCACGCGCTCGCCGACGAGCACTACGACGCGGTGTTTCTCGACGTCCGGATGCCGGGGCTCGACGGTGTCGAGCTCGCCCGCGTCCTGCGCCGCTTCGCCTCGCCGCCGGCGCTGATCTTCGTCTCCGCCTACGAGTCGGCCGCGGTCGAGGCGTTCGAACTGCGTGCGCTCGACTACCTGATGAAGCCTGTGAGCCGCGCACGTGTGGCCGAGGCGCTCGCCCGGATCACCGAGCGGCCGAAGGACGTCCACGACACGCTCGCCGTCGACGCCCCCGGCGGCGGCACGAAGCTGATCCGCCGCGAGGACGTCATCTATCTGCAGGCACACGGCGACTACGTCCGGGTGGTCACCGCCGACGCGCGCCACCTGGTGCGCGGGACGCTCGGCGAGATCGAGCGCCGGTGGGCCCCGCACAGCTTCCACCGCGTCCATCGCCGCTTCCTGGTCAACCTCCGAAAGGCCGCCGAGGTCCGGCCGCAGCTCAACGGCACCGCGCTGCTGATCCTGGCCGACGGCACCGAGCTGCCGATCGCCCGCCGCGAAGTGGCCGAGCTGCGACGCCGCCTGCGCTCATGAGTTTGCCGCCTGAGGACCTCGCGCAGGCGACCGCCCACGGCGATGTCTATCTGCGCCGGCTGCGCCGCGAGCAGCTCCGGCTGGCGCTGCTCAGCCTCGTCGCGTTCGGCGGCGCGATCGGCGCGCTGCCGCTGATCCTCTACCTCCTGCCCGGCCTGCAGGACGTGCACGTGCTCGGCGTGCCGCTGCCGATCTGGCTCGTGGTCGTCCCGCCGTTCCCGCTGTTCTTCGCGATCGGGTTGCTGGAGCAGCGGCGCGCGGACGGCCTCGACGACGCCTTCCGAGAACTCGTCGAGGAATGACCCTCAGCATCGTCGCGGTGATCGCGGTCACGGGTGCCGCGCTGGGGATCGGTACCTACGGCGTCCGGCTGGCGCGCACCACCTCCGATCTGTTCGTGGCGTCGAGGGCGGTCACCCCCTGGTGGAACGCGGCCGCGATCTCCGGCGAGTACCTGAGCGCGGCGAGCTTCCTGGGCGTCGCCGGGCTGATGCTGAAGTTCGGCGCGAGCGCGCTGTGGCTGCCCGTCGGATTCACGGCCGGCTACCTGACGCTGCTGCTGTTCGTCGCCGCGCCGCTGCGGCGGTTCGGCTCCTACACGATCCCGGACTTCGCCGAGGCCCGGCTGCCCGCGCCCGGGATGCGGCTGCTGGCGGCCGCGATCGTGCTGCTGATCAGCGGCTGCTACCTCGTGCCCCAGCTCAAAGGCGCGGGCGTGACGCTGCGCGCGATCACGGGCTCGCCGTACTGGGTCGGGGTCGCCGTCGTGGCCGCGATCGTCGCGCTCAACGTCGGCCTCGGCGGGATGCGCGGCGTGACGTACGTGCAGGCGTTCCAGTACTGGGTGAAGGTGTTCGCGATCGCGTTCCCGGCGATCCTGCTGCTGCTCTACCTGGGCGGCCTTCCCGCCCAGGCGGCGCTGTTCGGCCAAGAGCTGCCCCGCACCGGGCCCAACGGTGCGATCGTCGAACTGGACGAGCCGAAGACGCTCACGTTCCCGGACACCGGCGAGACGCAAACCGTGCCCGCCGGCGACCTGCGAATACCGCCGGAGACGGCGTACCCGGTCGCCGAGGGGATCGACGCCCAGACCGGCGACGAGTGGTCGCGCCCGGTCGCGGAATCCGGCCGCGGCTCGCCGCTGCTGATCTACAGCCTGCTGCTGGCCACGTTCCTGGGCACGATGGGACTCCCGCACATCCTCGTCCGCTTCTACACGAACCCGGACGGCTCGGCGGCGCGCCGGACGACCGTGCGCGTGCTCGGCCTGCTCGGCGCGTTCTACCTGTTCCCCGCCGTCTACGGCCTGCTCGGCCGCGCGTTCACGCCCGAGCTGTACACGACCGGCGACACCGACTCCGTCGTGCTGCGCGTCCCCGCCGCCGCCTGGCCCGGCCTCCCGGGCGACATCCTGGCCGCGATCGTCGCCGCGGGCGCGTTCGCCGCGTTCATGTCGACCGCGTCGGGCCTGCTGGTCAGCATCGCCGGCACCGTGTCCCATGACGTGATCCCCGGGAAGCGACGGCGGCGACGGGCGCGGTTCCGGATCGCATCGGTCGCCGGCATGATCCCCCCGGCCCTGCTCGCGCTGGCCACGCGCGAGCTCGACATCTCGGTATTGGTCGGCTGGGCCTTCGCGCTCGCCGCCAGCACGTTCTGCCCGCTGCTGCTGCTCGGCATCTGGTGGCCGCGGCTGACCGCGCGTGGCGCGGCCGCCGGGTTGATCGCGGGCGCCTCGGTCGCGACCGGGATGATCGCCGCCGGCCTGATCGGTGACGTGTCCGAGGAGTCCGCGATCGGCGCGATCCTGCTGCAACCGGCCGTCGTGTCGGTGCCGATCGCGTTCGCGACGATGATCCTGCTGTCACTCAGAAGCGCCCCCCAGGGCGTGGGCGCGGCCATGGCCGCGCTCCACGTCCCGGAGGCGGTGTCCCCCTGATGAAACTACGAGACGGTCTCCAGCTCGCGCTTGTCCTCGACCTTCTCCAGCGCGCGCTCGGAGCCGAGGCCGGTCTCAGCCCGCACGAACAGCTCGTCGAACGTCCGCTCCGCCTTGTGCTCGCGGCTGAGCATCGTCCCGAGGAAGCAGCCGAGGAACCCGAGCGGGATCGAGATGATGCCCGGGTTCGACAGCTCCCAGCCGATCGGCGAGCCCGTCACGGTGTCGGCCCCCGGCCATACCTTCGGGCTGACGATGACCAGGAAGATCGAGCTCACGACGCCGAGTACAACGCCGGTGATCGCGCCAGTCGTGTTGAACCGCCGCCACGTCAACGCGAGCAGCAACGCCGGGAAGTTCGCGCTCGCGGCCACCGCGAACGCCAACCCGACCATGAACGACACGTTCAGGCCCGAGCCGCCGATGATCGCGATCGCGATGGCGATCGCGCCGATCGCGAAAGCGGCGATCCGCGCCACGAGCACCTCTTCGTGCTCGGAGTCGCTGTGCTTGCGGATGATCGAGGACCAGATGTCGTGCGAGAACGCCGCCGAGGCGCTCAGCACCAGGCCTGCGACCACCGCCAGGATCGTCGCGAACGCGACGCCGGCGATGAAGGCTAGGAACAGGTCGCCGCCGAACGTGCCCTCGCCGCCGCCCAGGAACGCGGCCAGCAATGGCGCTGCGAGGTTGCCGCCGGTGCCGGCGCCCTCGACGCCCGCCTCGCCCAGGAACGCGCGCGCGCCGAAGCCGATGAACGTCGTCAGCAGGTAGAAGAAGCCGATGATGAACATCGCCCACACGACTGACGAGCGCGCCGCCTTGGCGTTGGGCACGGTGAAGAACCGCATCAGGATGTGTGGCAGGCCGGCCGTGCCGAGCACGAGCGCGAGGCCGAGCGAGACGGTGTCCAGCGGTTTCGGCAGGAACGTGCCGGGGCCGAGCGAGAACGTCGACTCCGGACCCTTGTTCTCGTTCGCGCGGTTGAACAGCTCGATCGGGTTGAAGCCGACCTTGCCGAGCACGAAGACCGACATCACGAAGATGCCGCTCATCAGCAACACGGCCTTGATGATCTGCACCCACGTGGTGGCGACCATGCCGCCGAAGACGACGTAGCACAGCATGAAGGCGCCGGTCAGCAGGACGGCCAGCGAGAAGTTGATCCCGACGAGCTTCTCGATCAGCACGCCCGCGCCGACCATCTGCGCGATCAGGTAGAAGGCGACCACGGCGAACGTGCCGAGCGCCGCCGCCGCGCGTGCCGGCGTCTCATTGAGCCGGAACGACAGCACGTCGGCGATCGTGTACTTGCCTGCGTTGCGCATCCGCTCGGCGAGCAGGAACATCACGGTGAGGAACGCGACGAGGAACCCGATCGAGTACAGGAACCCGTCGAAGCCGTACAGGAAGATCAGGCCCGCGATGCCGAGGAACGAGGCGGCCGAGAGATAGTCGCCGGAGATCGCGAGGCCGTTCTGACGGCCGGTGATCTGGCGGCCGGCGGCGTAGAAGCCGACGGCGCTCGAGGCCCGCTTGGAGGCCCAGAAGGTGACGCCGAGCGTGATCGTGAGGATGATCGCCGCCATCACCAGCGCTTCGACGTTGATCTTCGCGAACATGGTCATCGCGCGACCTCCGTCTCATCCTTGCGCACGAAGCGCACGTCATCGCCTTCGCGCTCGGCGGCCGCCTCGACGACCTTGTCGGCCAGCGGGTCGAACTCCTTGTCGGCCTTGCGCAGGTACCAGATGCCGAGCACGAACACCATCACGAACTGGGTCAGCGCCAGGCAGTAGCCGACGGTCAGGCCCTCGTACACGGACTCGGCCATGAAGTCAGGGGCGTAGCCCGTGAGCAGGATGAACCCCATGTAGAAGGCGAGGAAGAAGATCGTCGCCGGTACGACGAAGCTCCGACGCCGCTTCACAAGCTCTTGGAACTCGTCCGAGCGCTGTATCCGTTCCCAATCCGGCATGCGTCTCTCCTCCAGGCTGGCTTTGGAGGCACCGTACGCGTGGGACGGCACCCCCAAACCTGGAATCGATCAGCGGTGGCTACGGCGCGACGAGCGGTCGCGCGCGTGCGACGAAGCGGATTACTCGCCCTTGGGCCTGGCGCTCCTTGATCTTGTCCTCGAGCTTGGACATCACGTCGGGGTCGCGGAGCGTCGTGACGTCGCCGAGTTCGCGGCCCTCGGCGATGTCGCGCAGCAGGCGGCGCATGATCTTGCCCGAGCGCGTCTTCGGCAGATCGCCGGCCCAGATGATCCGCTTCGGGCGCGCGAACTTGCCGATCCGCGACGCGACCTTCTCGCGGATCTCGTCGATCAGGTCGTCCGTGCCCTCGTCGTCGTCGCCCTCGAGCGTCACGAACGCGGTGATGGCCTGGCCGGTGTCCTCGTCCTGCTGGCCGATCACGGCCGCCTCGGCGACCTTCGGGTGCGAGACGATCGCGGACTCGACCTCGGCCGTGGAGAGCCGGTGGCCGGAGACGTTCACGACGTCGTCGATGCGCCCGATGATCCAGAAGTAGCCGTCCTCGTCGCGCCGCGCGGCGTCGCCGACCAGGTACGTCTCTTTGCCGAACTTCTCGAAGTACGTCTCGATGAAGCGGTCGTCTTCCTTGTAGAGCGTGCGCAGCATCGCCGGCCACGGGCGCTTGAGGATCAGGTAGCCCTGTTCGGTGCCGGCGTCCTCGCCCTCCTCGTCGACGACCGCGGCCTCGATCCCGGGCAGCGGCCGGCCCGCGGAGCCGGGCTTGGTGTCCAGCAGGCCCGGGAGCGTGGTGATCATGATCGCGCCCGTCTCGGTCTGCCACCACGTGTCGACGATCGGGCAGTTGCCGCCGCCGATCACCTTCCAGTACCACAGCCAGGCCTTCGGGTTGATCGGCTCGCCGACCGTGCCGAGCAGCCGCAGGCTGCTCAGGTCATGGCCCTCGGGGTGCTGGACGCCCCACTTCATACACGCGCGGATCGCGGTCGGCGCGCAGTAGAGGATCGTCACCTTGTAGCGCTCGACGATGTCCCACCAGACGTCCTTGCCGGGGTAGTCCGGCGCGCCCTCCCACATCACCGACGTCGTGCCGTTGGCCAGCGGGCCGTAGATGATGTAGCTGTGGCCGGTGACCCAGCCGACGTCGGCCGCGCACCAGTAGACGTCCTCGTCCGGCTTGAGGTCGAACACCGATTTGTGCGTGTACGCCACGCCGGTCAGATAGCCGCCGGTGGTGTGCAGGATGCCCTTCGGCTTCGCGGTGGAGCCGCTCGTGTAGAGGATGTAGAGCGGATCCTCGGCATCCATCGGCTCGGGCGGGCACTCGTCGTCGGCCTTGTCGAGCACCTCCTGATACCAGTGGTCGCGACCGTCCTTCATCGGCGCGTCGTTGTCCACGCGCTTGACGACCACGATCGTGTCCACGAGATCGCCGAT
The DNA here is from genome assembly GCA_963768375.1 of uncultured Solirubrobacteraceae bacterium. GTDB lineage: Bacteria > Actinomycetota > Thermoleophilia > Solirubrobacterales > Solirubrobacteraceae > Solirubrobacter. The sequence continues at coordinate 218,399 of CAVYHO010000007.1, read as the reverse complement.
CACCTCGTCGACCTGCTCCTTGATCGGTGCCGCCTTGCCCTTGCGGCGGGCGCCGTCGACGGTGATCAGCGTCTTCGCCTCGGAGAACTCGATCCGCTCCTTGACCGATTCGGCGCTGAAGCCGCCGAACACGACGTTGTGGATCGCGCCGATCCGCGCGCAGGCCAGCATCGCCACCGCGACCTCGGGGATCATCGGCAAGTAGATCGCGACGACGTCGCCCTTGGAGACTCCCAGATCCTTCAGCCCGTTGGCGAGCTTCTGGACGTCGCGGTGCAGGTCGGCGTACGTGACGTCGAGCTCCTCGCCCTCCTCACCGCGCCAGTGATACGCGACACGGTCCCCGTTGCCGGCGTCGACGTGGCGATCGACGCAGTTGTGGGACACGTTGAGCTTGCCGCCCACGAACCACTTCGCGAACGGCGCGTTCGACCAGTCCAGGACCTTGTCCCACTTGGTGTCCCAGTCGAGCGCCTCGGCGCGCTCGGCCCAGAAGTCCTCGTATTCCTCCGCCTGCTCGTAGATCTCGGGATCGGAGACGACCGCCTGCTCTTTGAAGTCCTCCGGAGGAGAGAACGTCTCCTGATCCAGAAGCTCCTCCAGCTGCTGCTCGAGCGTCTGACCTTCGGTCGCCATCGCGATGTCCTCCCTATTGACGCTTCTTTCGCTTGCGGCGCACTGTCGCTGCCGGTCCCGAGGCGGGTTGCGGCCGGGGTGCGGCGGCGCGCGGCTCCCACGGCTCGGCCTTGCCCGTCCGCCACGCGGGCGGATCGCCACCGGGCCAGCGGCCGAAGAACAGTGCGCTGAGCGCTCCCATCCAGAAGATCTGCACGACCGGCAGCGGGAACAACACCAGCATCGCCCCGGCGACGATGCCGATGTAGCCCATCAGCCGCGTGAGTATCCCCACGCGCATCGCGTTGAGCGAGACGAGCACGAGCCCGACGGCGAGCGTCAGCGACCCGAGCTGGAACAGCGCGTTCGACCACAGCAGGAAGTCGTTCTCGGCCGTCACGGCGGCCGCGACGGTGCGCGGGCCGGCGAGAAAGTCGTTCGTCAGGGTGAGCGTGCCGATCTGGGCCATCAGCACGCTGATGCCGACGACGACGCCACCGACGATCGGCACGTAGAGGATCACCTTGCGCATCGGTGCCTCGCGGCCGCGCGCGGCGACGCCGAGGAACCCGACCGCCCACGCCATCCCGACGAAGCCGATCAGGCCGCCGATGCCGATCAGCAGCAGCAGCGACGTCTTCGTGTCCAGGAGCTGGAAGTACTCGGTGCGCAGCGACGGCAGATCACCCACGGAGCCGGGCTGCGCCGCTCGCACGAGCGATTCCAGCCCGCTGGCCGAGGGCACGTCCTGGCGCAGCATCTGATCGCCGATGTAGAAGACGACCAAGCCGATCGCCGAGAGCACCGCGGCGATCCCGGCGCGTGGACGGTGGCGCTTCTCCCAGGCGAGTTGCGTCTCGGCGTCCACCGCGGACACTCTAGTGGCGCTCGGGCTTCGGAAGCCCCGGCCGGTGCGGCCGCTCGGGACCGATCTCGTTGCGCCCGACGATCCGCGACGCGCGGTCCCCGGCGTACAGGACGACGTCGAGCACGGGCGCGGCGATGCGGATCAGTGACTCGATCCGGCGCCGCCGGGAGAGCTGCTCGGGACTGCGATAGGCCACGGCGCGCGATTGTAGACTCGCCGGCGTGCGGGTCCACGAGGTCATGACCGAATCGGTGGTCACCGCCGCGCCCGACGCCTCGGTGCAGGAGATCGCCGAGCTGATGCGCGAGCGCAACGTCGGCTCGGTGGTGCTCGTCGAGGGCGGCAAGCCCGTCGGATTCCTAACCGACCGCGACCTCGCCGTGTCGGTGCTGGCCGCCGGCCGCGCGGGCTCCGACCCCGCGCGCGAGTTCGCCTCCGCGCCCGTGATCACGGCGGACCCGGACCTGCCGGCCGAGGACGCCGGCGAGCTGATGGTCCGTCACGGCGTCCGCAGGCTGGTGGTCGTCTCCGGCGACGAGCTGGCGGGCGTCGTCGCGCTGGACGACCTCGCTGCGAGCGGGCTCGCCGCCGAGCTGTCGGCGCGGGTCACGCGAGCCGCGCTGCCGGACTTCTACTTCCACGCGCGCGGCGGCTGACGACCGCGTCGGCGAACGCCCGGATCACCGGGTGGGCGCGGGTGCCGTCGCCGGCCAGTTCGGGCTGGAACAGCGTGCCGAGGAAGAACGGGTGGCCGGCGAGCTCCAGTGAGCGCGGCGCGCCGTCGGCGTCGTGGGCGCCGAAGATCACGCCGGCTTCTTCGAGCGGCGCGATGTAGCTCGTTCGCGATGCCGTAGGCGCAGTGGTAGCGCTCCACGCTGCGCTCGACGCCCGCGATCTCGGCGATCAGGGTGCCGGGCGTGTAGTGGATCGGCCCTTCGTGGCCGACGAGCGAGCACTCCAGCTCGACAATCACATTGATTGGATCCCGCCCCCCGCCCCCAACACCGAGGCCGTACTCGGCGTGGTGCGCTTGCCTCGATCCCGGCCAGGTTGCGGGCCAGCTCGAGGATCGCGTGCTGGAAGCCGCCGCAGGTCCCGAGGAACGGGATGTCCCGTTCGCGGGCGGTGGTGACCGCCGCGATCACGCGTTCGGCGTCCTCGTACGGGCTTCCCGGTACGACCCAGATGCCGTCGAAGCCGTCGAGGTCGGTCGGCCTGCGTGCTCGGGATCCAGTACGGGTCGAGCACGAGGCCGTCGCGCCGGCGCAGCGCGTCGACCAGCAGCGGGATCCGCGTGTGGGCGCGAACGGAGGGCGAGCGGTCGCCGACCAGCGCGAGCTTGGCGGTGGGCATGGCCGAGATGTTCGCCGCTCGTGCCGATCACGTCCAACGATCTTCCGTGGCCGTACGATCAGTGTTGCTGATGGACCCACGCTTCCTCCGCACGTTCGTGGCCGTCGTCCGGCTGGAGTCGTTCTCGGCCGCGGCGCGCGAGCTCGGCTACACGCAGTCGGCGGTCTCCCAGCACATCGCGGTGCTGGAGGCCGACCTCGGCACGGTGCTGCTGGAGCGCCGCCCGGTGGCGCCGACCGAGGCGGGCGCGCGCCTGCTCGAGCACGCCGAGCCGATCCTGCTGCGGCTCGACGCCGCGCGTGCCGATGTCGCCCGGGTGGCGGCCGGCCCGCCGCAGCGGCTGCGGATCGGCACGACACCGCTGGCCGCCGCCTTCGCCGCCGAGCTGGTCGCTCCCGCCTTGGCGGTCACGGTTCGCGTGGGCGCGCGCGATGAGATCACCCGCGCCGTCGCCACCGGCGAGCTCGACACGGGCTTCGTCGACGGAGTCGCGGCGGCGGGCGATCCGCTGCGGCTGCCGGAAGCCGGTGCTCGCGTGGAGTCGTTCACCGAGGAGCCGCTGGCCGTCGCCGTGCCGGACGATCACCCGCTCTCTCGCCCCATCCAATTGGAAGCGTTGGTCGACGCCCGCTGGATCGACGCGCCGGCGATCTGTGCACCGCTCGCCGAACTCGCCGCGATCGCCCGCGCCGACGGGTTCCGCGCCGCTCTCACCTACGACGGGTCCGACGTCCGCGGGCTGCTCTCGCTCGTCGCCGCCGGCCACGGGCTCGCCCTGCTCCCGGAGCGGGCAATGGGCGGCGTGGCGGCGCTCCCGCTGGAGGAGTCGCGTCTCGTCCATCGAACCGAACGCCTCACGTAGAGATAACCCCACCTCCTTTTGGGGTGCTCGCCCAATCGAAGCGGCGCTCTCCACGCGCGAGTCTTCCTGTCATGGCCGCCATCGCCGAACCCGTCGAGCGCTCTCCCCTCGGGAACGTGTCTCCCCCGACAGGTGATCGTGCTCATCGTCGCGAGCGCGGCGATGGTGGCCGGACTCGTCGTCATCGCCCCCGCGATCGCCGACCTCCCCGACGTCTGGGGCAAGCTGATGAGCGGCCACCTCGGCTGGCTCACGCTCGCGCTCGGCCTCGAGATCATGTCCTTCGTCGGTCACGCGATCCTGTTCCGGGCCGTGTCGATCGACGCCGACGGCACTCGCTCGCGGATCGGCTTCCGCGCCAGCACCGAGGTCACGCTCGCCGGCCACGCCGCGACGCGCCTGTTCGCGTCGGCCGGCGCCGGCGGCATCGCGCTCACCGCATGGGCGCTGAAGAAGTCCGGCATGGAGTCGCGCGACGTCGCCGCGCGTATGACGACGTTCATGGTGCTGCTCTACGCGGTGTACATGGGCGCGCTGGTCATCGGCGGCCTCGGCCTCTACAGCGGCGTCATCCCGGGCGGGGGCTCGTTCGCGATGACGATCGTGCCCGCGATCTTCGGCGCGGCCGTGATCGCGCTCGTCGCCACGGCCCAGCTCGTCAAGCCCGGCGAGAGCCGGCTGCGGCGCTGGCTGTCGCCGGTCGGCGACGGCGTCCGCAGCGCCCGCCGGCTGATCCGCCAGGGCAACCCGGGCCTGCTCGGCGCGTTCATGTGGTGGGCCTTCGACATCGCCGCGCTGTGGGCGGCGTTCGAGGCCTTCGGCGCCGCCCCCGCCGTCGGCATCCTCGTGGTCGGCTACTTCGTCGGCATGCTCGCCAACACGCTCCCGCTCCCCGGCGGCGTCGGCAGCGTCGACGGCGGCATGATCGGCGCGTTCGTCGCGTTCGGCGTCGACCCCGCGGCCGCGATCGTCGCCGTCCTCGCATACCGCTTCTTCGCCTTCTGGCTCCCGATCGCTCCCGGCGCGCTCGCCTTCGGTTCCCTCCGCCGGACGGTGGCGCGCTGGGAGGCGGAAGACGCCGGCGAGGCGCCGGTCCGCACGACCGCGAAGCGGCGTCGTCGCACGGTACTGGCGCATCAGTACAGTTGAGCCATGGAAGGTTTCGGCGGCTTCTTCAACGACCCAGACTTCCAGCGTCGCATGCAGGAGATGGCCGAGCAGATGCAGTCGGCCCAGACGCTGGCGTGGGCGGACAACGCGATCAAGCTCGCGGTCGACATGACCGTCGCGGCGATCAACCGCGTCAACATCCAGGGCACGACCGAGCAGCAGGCCCAGCAGATCCGCACGGTGATGGCGACGGTCTTCCCCGAGGCCGTCACGCTCGTGCGCGAAGCGCGCCAGGGCCTGTCCTAGCGCAGCCTGACGGTCTTCGTCGTCGTTCGGCCGTTCTGAGCGAAGCGCAGCGTCACCTTCGCGCCCTTGAGCTTCTTCAGGCGCTTGCGGGCGGCGGAGTTCAGCTTGAGCTTGATCGTGACCGTGCCGGCTCCCCGCGCTGTCGCGCTCCCGGTGCCGATCTTGACCGGCTTGCCCCTGCGGCCCATGGCCTTGGCGGGGACGGTCGCGGTCAGCGTGACCTTCCCGGCCTCGGGGACCTTCACCTTCACGCTCAACCCCTTGCCGAGCGCCTTCGTGGTGACCTTGGCCGGGAGCGTCGCGGCGGGCGCGGCGAGCGGCCTGGCGGGGGTCGGCGGCGGCGGGGGCGGCGTGACGGGGACGGGCGGGAGGAACGCGGCGATGTTCGCGCCACCGATCGCCGCATGCTCGCCGCTGGGCGAGATCACGACCGGCGCCGACGTCATTTCGCAGGGGTCGGCGGCGCTCACCGGAGCGCCCGCGACTTTGAGGCCTTGGCCGTCGTTCCACGCGATGCTGCTCGCGTCCTGCGACACCGACGGGTCCTCGGCCACGCCGCTGGCGGGCACGAAGCAGTTCACGGGGCCCACCGGGCCCTGATCGACCCCGTCGATCGAGACCGCAGCGATCTTGCCGACCGTCAGCGTCCCGCCACTCCACTGCTCGCCCGCGATTGCCACGAGCCGGCCGTTGGCCGCGACGTCTGTCCGTCGCAGTTCTAGGCCCGCGTCTGCGGCGTTCAGCCACGGTGTGAAGTCCGAGCCGTAGACCGCACCCACGTCCTGCGCGTAGATGGTCGTGCCCGAGTGCGCGATCACGCGGTTGCCAAATACCGTCGGATGCTGCTGGCCCGAGATGCTGATCGGGTCCAGCGGACTGTTCGAGACCGGGCGCACGTACGTGCCAGTGGCGAGAGAGTTCTGGGAGCTGTTCGAGTAGCCGTAGACCATGTGCGCGCCGTCGGCTGTGAGGTCGAAGCTCAGCGGATACACGTAGATCGTCCAGCCGTTGAGGGCGTTGAGCTGGCCTTCGACCGTCGACGTGCCGTCGGGCTCCCAGACCTTGAACCACGACAGCCGCGCGGTCTTGCCCGGCTCGTTGCGCACGGCGACGATTCGGCCGCTGTCGGAGGCCGCGACGTCGAGCCACTTGTCGATCGTCCCGGACGTGTTGGCCACCGGGGCGGCGAGGCGCACCTTCTGCGCGCCGTCGAGCGACGACAGCCACACCTCGCCGTTGTCGATGTACGCCACCGAAGCGGCGTTCGCTTGGCCCGTAACCCCCAACGCCAACGCCAGGGTGGCCAGGACCAGAAAGGTGCGCATGTAAGTTCCATTACACCCGTGCCGGTCGCCCAATGCAATGTCGCTGCCTGTCCTTGGGACCAGTCACGCGCGTGAAGCGCTGTGAAGAACCAGCGGGATCCGCGCGCCCGTTGGCTACACATGTTTATCGTGAAACCTCTGACGCGCTTGCGCGGCCGAACCTGGCCGATCTTGCAGACCGCCGTCGCAGCGACAGCGGCGTGGTGCCTGGCCGTCGTCGTCCTGCCTGACGGCCGGCCGTCGTTCGCGTCGATCGCCGCGGTGATCTGCCTCGGCGCGTCGCACGGCCAGCGTGGCTCGAAGGCGCTGCAGCTGGTTGCGGGCGTTGTGCTCGGGATCTGTGTGGCGTCGGCGCTCGTTAGCGTGATGGGTGCCGGGCCGCTGCAGATCGGCGTGATGGTCGCGCTGGCGATGGCGGTCGCGGTGCTGCTCGGCGGCGGCGAGCTGCTGACCGCCGAGGCCGCGGTGTCGGCGATCCTGATCGTCTCGCTCGACCCCGGATCGAGCGATGGTTTCACCGCGAGCCGCATCCTGGAGGGCGTGATCGGGGGCGGCGTGGCGCTCGCCGTGTCGTCGCTGCTGTTCCCGGCCGACCCGGTGCTGCCCGTGACTCGCGCCGCGCAGGCGGCGCTGGCCGGGCTCGGCCGCTCGCTGGAGCGGCTGGCGGCGGCGGTCGACGCCGGCGAAGCCACCGCGGCCGGCGCGGCGCTGGAGGATGCGCGCGCACTCGAGCTCGCGACGTTCGCGGAGGCGGTCGCCCAGGGCCGCGAGGCGGCGCAGGTGTCGCCGCGGCGCCGTACCGTCCTGGCCGCGCTCGATCGCTACGCGATCAGCTTCGCGCAGGTCGACTATGCGATCCGTGACACCCGTGTGCTGGCGCGCGTGACCGTGCGCGGCCTGCGCTCGGGCCAGCCGGCGCCGGAGACGCTGGCCGAGGCCGTTCGCGAACTCGCGCGCTCCGTCTGGTCGCTCGCCGCCGCTTACGACAGCCCCGACGAGATCATCAGCGCGCACGCGCACGCGCTGCGGGCGGGCTCCCTGGCGGGCGACGCCACGCTCGAGGTCATGGGCCAGGTCCGCTCGACCGCGGTCGACCTGCGCCGCGCCGCCGACCTGGTCGGCGACGCGGCGATCGAGGACGCGGGCGCGCCGACCGAGGAACTGCTCGTCCCCGCTTAATCGGGGATTCGCAGCAGCGCCTCGTTGGCCGGCGTCAGCGGCAGCACCTCGTAGAGCTCGAACGTGATCCGGTAGTGATTGACCGGGCGCCCGTTCTTCGTCGCGCTGGTCGCGAGCCGGACGGGCGCGTAGGTGCGCGCGTCGACGAGGTATTCGACCTGCACCTCGTCCGAGCCGACGAGCCGCTCGACCTCGCGACCGTTGAAGGTCGTGGAGCCGTCGTGCTTGAGCTTGCCCTGGGCCAGCAGCCTGCGGATCGCCGGGACCGGGTCGAGGCCCGGCTGTCCGAGACTCGCATTGCGGTCGACGGCCTCGAACTCCCTTTGCGCCTCCGCGTCCATCCGGTTGGTCTCCACCTTTCCGGTGGTCGTGTCGACCGCCTTGGTGACGCCGTCGGCGTACGCGGTTTCGAACACGTTGCCTGACCGCGCGGAGCGCTGGCGGACGTGAAGGCGCAGCGGATCGCGCGCCACCCAGACCTCGGGTCGGGTGCCCGACAGCGAGACCAGCGAGCCGTCCGCGTTGAAGCTCTCCTCGTTGACGCGCATGTGGATGATCCCCTCGGTTCCGCCGAGCGCCTCGCGGGCCTCGGCGACGACGTCGACGCCCGGACTGCGCAACTCGCTGCCGAGCACGACGGCCCCCAGCGCAACGGTCGCGGCGAGCGCCAGCACGAGCGGGCGGTTGCGCCGCCGCCGCGGCGGCGGTGCGGGGTCCAGGCGCGCGAGCAGTGGCTCGACCGGCGGGGGCGCCGGGTCGTCGAGCACCGGATTTGCGGCGCGCAAGCGATCCATCACGTCGTTCATGACTGTTCCTCGATCCGGGCTAGAGCATCAGCGAGCCGACCGCGAGCGCGGTGCAGCCGCACATGGAACGTCGCGCGGCTGCAGCCCGCGGCGCGCGCCGCCCGTTCCGGCGTCAGGCCTTCCCAGGCGGTCAACAGCAGCGCCTCGCGGTCGATCGGCTTCAACTGCGCGAGCGCGTCGCGCAGCTTCGGGTCCGTCGCGTCCTCGACGCCCGCCGGCTGGGACGCGATCCGCGCGTGCAGCGCCACGCGCCGGCGCTCGGACCGGTGGCGGTTGCGGATGACGTTGCCCGCGACCGCATACAGCCACGGGAGGGCGTCGGCCGGCACGTCGCGCCGTCTGCGCCAAGCCACCAGGTAGGTCTCGGCGAGCACGTCCTCGGCCTCGTCGGCGGCCATCCGCCGACGGGCATACGCGAGCACCGCGCCGCCGTGCGCCTCATATAGCGCCGCGAACTGCTCACGCTCGCCGGACGGCCTCGCCATGTCCAGGGTCACCGGCTTCATGCCCACATCTGTCCGGCTCCAAGTGCGAACTTACAGCGATGGATTCGCGACCACCGACCAGCCACGAGCGGCACGCAGACCAACCCTGGGACGCGTCCTACACCGGGGGCCCGCCGCCGTGGGACATTGGACGGCCGCAACCGGCGATCGTCCGCCTGGCGAGTGATGGGGCGTTCACGGGTGCGGTGCTCGACGCCGGTTGCGGCACGGGCGAGAACGCGCTCCTCGTCGCCGCCCTCGGCCTGCCCGTTCTGGGTGTCGACGTGGCCGAGACCGCAGTGGCGACGGCGCGCGAAAAGGCCGCTGCCCGTGGGCTGGACGCCGAGTTCGTCGTCGCCGATGCGCTGCACCTCGACCGCCTGGATCGCACGTTCGACACCGTGCTCGATTGCGGGCTGTTCCACACGTTCAAGGGCGACGAGCGGCAGGCGTACGTCGCCAGCTTGGCGTCGGTCACGCTCGGCGCCCTGTACGTCCTCTGCTTCCGCGACGCCGGCCCGCATCCAGTCAGCGAGGCGGAGGTCCGGGCCGCGTTCGCACACGGCTGGCACATCGCCTCGCTCACTCCGGATGAGCTCCACACGCGGTTCGGGGTTGTCCCGGCGTGGTTGCTCAGTGCCGTGATCTCTGACTAAAGTCAGACATATGGATGGCGTCGCACAGGTCCGGTCGTTCAACCGGACCGTCACGGAGCGCGTGGGTGCGCTCCAGGACTCATTTCTCGCGCGTGGGCGGCCGCTCGGCGCCTCGCGGGTCTTGTGGGAGATCGGTGACGGGACCGATGCGCGGGCGCTGCGCGAGCGGCTGGGGCTCGACTCGGGCTATCTCAGCCGGCTCCTGCGCGGGCTCGAGGGCGAAGGCCTGATCGCGATCGAACCGGATCCGAACGACCGCCGCGTTCGCCGCGTCTCACGAACCGCCGCCGGGAGCGCCGAGGTCGCCGAGCTCGACCGCCGCAGTGACGCGCTCGCCTCCTCGCTGCTGGCGCCGCTGGGCGGCCGGCAGCAGCACGACCTGGTAGAGGCGATGGGGCGCGTGGAGCGGCTGCTCACGGCCGGGCTGGTCGCGGTGACGGTCGAGCCGCCGACGAGCGACGCCGCCCGGTTCTGCCTCCAGTCGTACTTCGGGGAGCTCAACCGGCGCTTCGACGCCGGCTTCGACCCCGCCGTCAGCGTCGTCGCCGACCCGGCCGAGCTGACCGAGCCGGAAGGCGTCCTGCTGATCGCGCGGCTGCGCGGTGAGCCGGTCGGCAACGGCGCCCTTCGCTTCCACGCGGACTGGGCCGAGATCAAGCGGATGTGGATCGCCGACGGCGTCCGCGGCCTCGGTGTCGGCCGCCGCATCCTGGCCGAGCTCGAAGCGCACGCGCAGCGACACGGCGTGCGCACGATCCGGCTCGAGACCAACCGGAACCTGCGCGAGGCGATCGGGCTCTACCACTCGGCCGGCTATCAGGAGATCGAGCGCTTCAGCCCCGAGCCGTACGCGCACCACTGGTTCGAAAAGCACCTTTAGAGAGCCTTTCGTTTGGGATCGCGCCGGTCCGGCGACCCAACGCTTGGGATGGAACCCAGGAAAGTCGCGGCAGCCGGAGTGCTGCTGGCATGGATCGGCCTGTTGCTGCCGTGGGAGCGTTGGGACTCGCTCGCGAGCAGCGGTGATACCGACCGCGGCCCGGCCGTGTTCGCGGTCATCCTCGCGCTCACCACCGCGCTGGTGGTGTTCCGCTTCGTACGGCCCGCCGTGTGCGTCCTCGGTGTCACGTTGGCCGCAATCGCGCTGCACGCCGCGCTCGGCTCGCTGACCGCCGGCGGCCTGTTCGTCGAGACCGACCCCGGCGCCGGTGCGTGGGTGGCGGCGCTCGGCGCCGCGGTCATCGCCGCCGCCGCGGCCTCCCGAATGGCGCTCGCGATCGCGCTGGGCCCGATCGTGGCCGTGGTGCTGTGGCCGCGTGGCGACGTATTCGACACCCCCGCGAGCACGATGTTCTTCGACGGGCGCACGCTGTACTCCGGGTACTTCGGGTCGCCCGCGCTGAGCGAAGGAGACCACCTCGCCGTCGCCGTCACTGTCGACGATGAATTGAGCCCGGTGCGTGTCCAGGTCGAGTCCGTGATCGTGCGCGACGGCGCGCTCTACGTCGCGGTCACCGACGCCGACCGCGTGATCCGGATCACGCCGGACGGCACCCGCACCGTGCTGATCGCCGGCCCACCGCGTCCCCGGATCGAGCGCCCGCCCGCGAGCGCCGTCGTCCGTGACGGCTTCATGCCGCGGGCACTCGCCCCCGCCCCGGACGGCGGCCTCTACATCCTCAGCGGCAACGAGGTCCTGCACTACCGCGCCGGGCAGGTCACCGTCGTCACATCGGAGCTGTTCGCACCCGACGACATGACCGTCGACCGCGACGGCCGGCTGTACGTCGCCGACACGGGCAACGGCCGAGTGGTTCGCGTCGAGCGCGACGGCCGCCTGACCACCCTGCTCGGCACGGAGGCCAGACCCCGCTGCGTCCATGAGGGCGGTGACGACCCGCTCGCGCTCGACCCGCGGCGCTGCCTCGGCGTCGATGCGCTGGCCGTCGCCGACGACGGCACGCTCTACGTCGCGACCCGCGGCGTGGCGTGGGTGCTCGCGCTCGAGGACGGCCGGCTGCGCGTCGTCGCCGGGAGCGGAACGCGCGGCCCGCTGGAGCAGGTGGAGGCGCTGGCCGTCGGCCCCGGCGACGACGTCTACGTGGGCGACACCGAGCGCATCCAGCGCGCCAAGCCGTACACGCCACGCGCGCCGGATCCCTCGCCCCGGTGCCGGGCGATCGCCCGCTGGTCGGCGGCGACGCTGCAGGCCGCGGCGGTCAGCGCGCGTGACCCTTCAGGGCTCCGGCGGACGATCCCGCAGCTCGAGAGCGCGGCGCGAGCGGTCGGCGAGGGCGAGGAGATCACGGAGCTGCGACAGGCACTGGAGCGGGTGAACTACGACGCCGCGTTGCTCGAGTCGTCTTTGCGCGGCAGGCTGATCATGCTCGGCGTGCACGACAGCGACCTCGGCCAGGGGTGCGGCCTGGTCGGCGACGCCTATGCGCTGGACCAGAAGACGGCGCTTCGGTTCTGCGTCGACTATCAGCGCGGGTACGACCGCGGCGGGATCCGGTCGCCGGAACGCACCCGGGCGGTCGCCGTGCTGCCCGACAGCCTGCGGGCGCCCGGCGCCGTCGACATGCTCGCGCGCCGTGTCTGCACAATCGACTGAGGGCTAATATCCCTCTAACACGATCCCCTTTTAGAGGAGTGAGGATGGCCCTGTCACTTGGCGATACTGCGCCCGATTTTGAGGCGGACACCACAGAAGGCCCGATCAGCTTCCACGAGTGGCTCGGCGACTCGTGGGGCGTCCTGTTCTCGCACCCGCGGGCGTTCACGCCGGTCTGCACCACCGAGCTCGGCTACATGGCGTCGATCAAGCCGGAGTTCGACAAGCGCGGCGTGAAGATCGCCGGCATCTCGGTCGACCCCGTCGAGAACAACGAAGGCTGGTCGAAGGACATCGAAGAGACGCAGGGCACGGCGCCGAACTACCCGATCATCGGCGACAAGGACTTCGCGGTCGCGAAGGCCTACGGCATGCTGCCGGCCGACGTCGAGGGCGAGGCGACCGAGCGCACGCCGGCGCAGAACCAGACGGTGCGCAACGTGTTCGTGATCGGCCCGGACAAGAAGCTGAAGCTGATCCTCGTCTATCCGATGACGACCGGCCGCAACTTCGACGAGGTCCTGCGCGTGATCGACTCGCTGCAGCTGACCGCGAACCATCAGGTCGCGACGCCGGCGCAGTGGCAGCCGGGCGAGGACGTGATCATCGCCGGCTCGGTGACCAACGACCAGGCGAAGGAGCGCTACCCCGACGGCTGGGAGTCCCCGAAGCCGTACATCAGGATCGTTCCGGCGCCGAACTGAGCACGCTCCAGAGGTGCACGACGGCGTACGCGCGGTAGGGCCGCCAGCGCTCCGCGTCGCCGTCGTGCCCGATCCGGGCGAGCGCGTGCTTCACGCCCAGGTCGGTCGGCAGCCAGGCATCGCGGTCGCGCAGCGCGCGCATCGCGACGTAGGCCTGCGTCCACGGCCCGATCCCGGCCAGTGAGATCAGGTCGTCGAGCGGCGTCCCCGCCAGCGAGCGCAACGTCTCCCGGCGCCGAACCGGCATCGCGAACGCGCTGTCCGGTGCCGCGGCGACCGCTTCGGCGGTCGGGAACACGTGCGTGACGGTGCCGCGGGGCTCTGGCACCGGCTCCCCCGCGACGGCCACGAGCCGGGCGGCGTGCGTGGCGGCGGCCTGGATCGAGATCTGCTGGCCGAGCACGGCGCGGATCGCGAGCTCGTAGCCGTCGACCACGCCCGGCACGCGCCGGCCCGGCGTGAAGCGCAGGTGCGGGTCGCGCCCGAGCACGTCCGCGATCTCGGCGGCGGGCGCGTCGAGGTCGAAGACGTCGGCGACCGCCGGGTTGTCGGTCTCGATGCCGTCCGCGTGGACGGTGACGTCGGCAACGCTGCCGTCGGGCAGGCTGCGCCGGTAGGTGTCGCCGACCACCTCCTCCACGCCCGGCACGGCTCGCGCGGCGAGGAACGCGAGCAGCGAAGCGCCGTCGAAGGGCTGCGTCGCGGCCAGCTTCACGTCGTCGCCTTCTCCGCCTCCCGCTGCGCCCGCCCCGCCCGGATGACCTCCTTGAAGGAACGGAACTTGAAGATCCACACCACAGCCGCGAGCCCGAGGCCGAACGTCAGCGCCGCGATCGCGATCTGCTGACCCACCGAGTACGCCGCGACCGTCGCGCCCGAGCCGAACACCTTCACCAGCAGCGCCTGCTGAACGCCGGCGCCGCCGGGCGTGAACGGCACCAGCGCGGCGACCGCGTTGACGCCCAGCACGAGCAGGACGTTGGAGACCGAACCGCCGACATTGAACGCCTCCAGCAGCGCCCAGAACGCCGCGAACCGGCACAGCCAGCCGGCGAACTGGATCAGCCACACCTCGCGGAAGTAGCGGCGCCGGTCGCGCAGGATCGTCAGGCCCTGACGCACCCGCGCCCAGAACGCGCGCACGCGCGCCGAGAGCAACGCGAACGCGACCATCGCGCCGATGCCCAGCGCGGTGAGCAGGAACAGCGTGAAGCGCGGGTTGGAGGCGAAGAACGCGAGGTCGAACGCCGGCAGCGACGAGAAGTCCGGCGGCTTTGGGAAGACGCCCTGACTGAACGCGTACCCCAGCACCGGCACCGCGATCGTGAGGTCGAAGACGAACTCGACGCTGAACGCGGCGGCGATCGCGGGATAGCTCGAGCCAGGCACGGCGTTCTTGGTCAGGAACAGCCGGATGACGTCGCCCCCCCGCGCCGGGACGACGGCGTTGAACCCGTACCCCGCGAAGTAGGCGCCCCAGACGCGCTTGAACTCGATCTCAGTGTCCGGATACGCGGCACGCAGGATGTGCAACGCAGCAAACGCGCGCAGCGTGAGGTAGGCGGTGAAGAGCACCAGCGCCAGGATCAGCGCCACCCATCCGACCGCGGCCAGGTTGGAGAAGAACGACCCGACGGCGTCGAAGAACGAACTGAACGAGTCGCCGATGGACGCGAGAAGCACCTCTCTAGCGTGGCACGCGCAACGGGAGGATGAGCGCTCCGGTGACCGCGGCAAACGCGGCCGCGCCGAGGAAGCCAAGCACCGGATCGGCGTGGTAGAGCGGCAGCCACATCAGCGGCGCGGCGGCGTTGCCGGCGAACTTGAACGCCGAGACCACCGAGGTCCCGCCGGCGCGGTTGCCGGGGACGGCCTCGACCGCCATCACGTTCACCCCCGCCCACAGCAGCGCCGAACCGAGCCCGCTCCCGAACCACACCAGGCCGAGCACCGCCGCCGTCGGAGCGATCCCGAGCATGGCGACGAGTGCGGTGCACAGCGCGACGCCGGCGAGCGCCACCGGGACCCGGCCGAAGCGGTCGACCGCGTCACCGGCGGCCCGCCCGAACAGCATCCCCGCGACGCCGAACCCGGCCAGCAGGACGCCGCGCGCGACGGATGAGAGGCCGAACTCGTCCGCGGCCAGCACGGCGACGAGGAACCCCACGCCGGTGACACCGGCGTAGCCGGTGAACGCCGCCGCGCTCAGCAGTCCGACCCGGCGTGTGAAGACCGCGCGCAGCCGCGGCACGTCACCGCGTCGCTGGCCGTCGGCGGGCGGCAGCAGCGAGAGCCCGGCCGCGACCGCCGCCGGGACGAGGAAGGCAAGCCGCCAGTCGACCGCGCCGAGGGCGCCGCCGACCAGCGGCGAGAACGCGACCGCCGCCGTCTGGACCGCGGCGAACGTACCGACCGCGCGACCGATCTGACGCGGAGGGACCTCGTCGGCCAGCCCGGCGAGCAGCAGCGGCGTCAGGAACGCGTTCGTCGCCCCCTGCAGCGCGCGGAACACGAGGAACGTGCCGAGATTCGGCGCCAGCGCGGCGGCTGCCATCAGCGCGGCGTAGACGATGTAGCCGGTCCGCACGACGCGCCGGCGCCCGATCCGCTCGCCGATCGTGCCGGAGACGAGTTGGAGCGCGGCGAACGGCACCAGATAGGCCGGAATCGACGCGGCGACACCTGCGGTCGTGGCGTCGAACGCGTCGCGCAGCTGCGGCAACAGCACGGCCACGATCCCGCCCCCGAACGGACCGAGGAAGCCGCCGATGTAGAGCGGGAGCGTGATGCGCTGACGCACGAGACCGCATACCCTGCCGCACGATGCGGAAGGTCACGTCGCCCGACGGACGAACGTGGAAGGTCGGCCGGCGCTGGTTCCCGGGCCGGCGGCGGGTCTGGCGCCCACGGATGCGCGACATGGGCGACGGGTCGTGGACGGACTTCGGCGACGACCTCGGCGTCATCGGCGCGATCGTGCTGGCGCTGGTCGCGCTCGTCCTGATCGCCTTCCTCGCGCTCGTGCTGCTCAACGTGGTCGCGCTGGCGATCGAGTTGCTGATCATCGCGATCCTGGTGATCGGCGGCATCGTCGGCCGCGTCGTGTTCCGGCGGCCCTGGATCGTGGTCGCCCGCTCAGGCGACGACATGCACCAGACGCCGGTCGTGGGCTGGCGGGCGAGCGGCCGGATGATCGACGACGTCGCCGGCCGGATCGCCTCAGGCCAGCTCCAGCCCCCGGCGGGGAACGGGCGATGACTGGATGATCGACGTCGTCGTCTGGCCGTAGGGCGTGAAACGGTCGATCACCTCCTCGAGGTGCTCGACCGAACGCACGTGGAGCTTCATGTAGAAGCAGTCCTCGCCGGTGACGCGATGGCACTCGACGACCTCGGGCGTGGCCCGCGCGACGTTGGCCACGGCCGGGATCTGGCGCGGTGCGGGGCGCATCCGCAGGACGGCCGCGAGCGTGTAGCCGAGCGCGCGTGGATCGACGTCGATGCGATAGCCGGCGATCACGCCGTCGCGCTCGAGCCGGCCCAGGCGCTCGGCGACGGCGGGAGCCGAGAGCCCGACACGCCGCCCGAGCTCGGCCTGGCTGATCCGGGCGTCGGCCTGGAGCTCATCGAGCAATCGAAGGTTCGTCGCGTCGAGCGCCCCATTGTTCGAAGGCATGTGACAGAGAATAGCTGCGATCGCCCATTCCGTCAGGGTGTTGGGGCAGCGAATCTGTTGGTCGATGCGTGCCCGCCTTCCGTTCGTCGTCAGCGCCGTGTTCCACTACCTCGGCCCAGCCTTCGCGGTGCTGCTGTTCGTGCGCGTCGACGTACTCGGAGTCGCATGGCTGCGGATCGCGGCCGCGGCGCTCGTGTTCGCCCTCTGGCGGCGGCCGTGGCGGCTCCTGCGCGACCGCGACATCCTGGCCTGGGGCGCCGTGCTGGCGGCGATGAACTGCTGCTTCTATCTCGCGATCGACCGGCTGCCACTGGCGACCGTGGCGGCGATCGAGTTCCTGCCGGTGATCGTGCTGGCCGCGCTGGGTCTGCAGACGCGGCGCAACACAGCGGCGCTCGCGCTTGCGGTGCCCGGCGTCTACCTGCTCACCGGCGTGCACCTGTCCGGTGAGCCGCTCGGGGTCGCGCTGGCATTCGCGAACGCCGGGCTGTTCGCCGCCTACATCGTCCTCGCGCACCGGGTGGCGTCATCCGGCGCCGGCGTCGACGGGCTGGCGGCGGCGATGATCGTCGCGCTCGTCTTCGTGACGCCGATGGCGGGCTGGGCGGCGATCCCCGCGTTCGCGGACCCGGTCGCGATCGCGGCCGGGATCGGCGTCGGCATCTCGAGCTCGGTGATCCCCTACATCGCCGATCAGGTGGCGATGAGGCAGCTCAGCCGCGCCGCCTACGCGCTGATGGTCTCGCTGCTCCCTGCGACCGCGACCGTGATCGGCCTGATCGTGCTCACGCAGGTGCCGACGATGACCGACGCGGCGGGGATCGCGCTCGTCATCGCGGGGGTGGGGCTGCACCGAGAGCCCACACCTCGGCCAGACGAACGATTGTCGCCGCCGCCGCGGCCATCTCCTGCACTGACGCCCACTCCCGCGGCGAGTGGTAGTCATGCCCGCCCGTGAACAGGTTCGGCGTCGGCAGGCCCATCGCGCTCAGGCGTGAGCCGTCGGTGCCGCCGCGGATCGGCGTGCGGACGACGTCGATCCCCTCAGCCTGAATCGCCTGCTCGGCGGCCTCGACGGCGCGGGGGAACTCGTCCAGGTAGCGGCGCATGTTCGGGTACTGCGGCGTGACCTCGACCTCGACCCGCGCGGTCGGATGCCGGCCCACGACCTCCTCGGCCGTACGGCGCAGCAGCGCAGTGTGCGCGGCCAGCTTGTCGTCGTCGAAGTCGCGCACGATTGCGCGGATCACGGCTCGTCCGGCGGAGCCCTCGACCTCGTAGGGGTGGATGAATCCGTCACGGTCGGACGTTCGCTCCGGCGTGAGATCGGCGGGCAGCGCCGCCAGGATCTCGCCGGCCAGCCGGGCGGCGTTCACGAGCACGCCGGTGGCCCAGCCGGGGTGTGCGTCGACGCCTCCGATCGTGACGATGACCTCCTCGGCGCTGAACGTCTCATCCTGCAACTCGCCGAGGTCGGAGCCGTCCAGCGTGTAGGCGCAGACGGCGCCGAAGCGCTCGATGTCGAACAACGTCGCGCCCTCGCCGATCTCCTCGTCAGGCGTAAAACAGACCCGCAGGTTCGGACGCGGGCACTCCGGATGGGCGGCCAGGTACGCGACCGCGGCCATGATCTCGGCCACGCCGGCCTTGTCGTCGGCGCCGAGCAGGGTGTCGCCGCTCGAGGTCACGACATCGTGGCCGGCCGGCGCCTGAACGACGGTTCCGTTGTGAGGCAGCGCGATCGGCGAGCCGTCGTGATCGCGGTGGACGAGCGGCTCGACGCCGGCGCCGGGCGCGTCCGGGCTCGTGTCCACGTGGGCGATCAGCCCGATCGTCTCGCCCACGCCCGGCAGCGTGGCCATGACGTAGCCGTTCTCGTCCAGCGTCGCGTCGGTGAGGCCCGCGGCTTTGAGTTCGTCCACCAGCAGGCGGGAGAGATCGAGCTGGCCCGGCGTGCTCGGGCTCTGCGTGCGGTCGCGGCGCGACTGGGTGTCGATGCGGACGTAGCGCAGGAAGCGGTCGAGCAGGTCCGGCGCCAGCGTCTCGGCCAAGGTGGAGGTGAACGTCACCCTAGGGGACCGTACCGACCGTGCCCGGCGCGGGTTGGCAGGGTCAAGATGCTGATTGCACCCCCACCTCCGGTCCCGATTGTCGCGGTCGACCGGCCCACTCAGGTCAGCGCGTTCGGCTCCGGCGTGCTGTTCTCCAAGCGCGACCCGGCCACCGGCCGCTTCAAGCTCTGGTACACGGACCCCGGGCGGCCGCCGGCGCCGCTCGACGTGCCCGATCGCGCCGTGCCGTTCGACGCCGACCTCGGCCCCGGCCCGAGCGGCACCCTCGCGGTCTACTCGCGCTGCGAGCGCGAGCCGCGGTGGGACCCGGTCGAGGACGACGCGCCGCCGAACTACTCGCTGGGGCGCGGCTGCGATCTGTTCGAGCTCGATGTGACGACCGGTGTGGAACGCCGCCTGCCCGCGTCCTCGAAGAGCGCCGACGAGACGCAGCCGGCGGTGTGGAAGGACGGACTCGCGTTCGCGCGCCGGTACGCATCCGGCAAGACCCTCATGTACTCGCGCCGCGGCGGCAACGGATCGCGGCGGATGCCGGTCGGGCGAGCCGATGGGCGGCCGAACGGCGTCGACCTCTACGGCCGCCGGCTGGCGTTCGGCTGGGAGTACCCCGGGCCGTACGACGGCGCCGCGTCGGACCTATGGCTCGATGACGTGATCACGGGCAAGGCCCGGCGCGTTGACCGGATCCGCGGCGGCGGGCTGACGACGATCTCGCTGACCGCGCCGGCGTTCGAGGCCGGCCAGCTCTACTACGCGCGGCTGTGCCAGGGCGACGAGTCGGGCTGCCCGCACCGCTCCGGGCTGCTCCGGTACCGCTACTCGACCGGCGAGAGCGCGCGGGCCGACATCTTCCGGTACGACCTGTGGCAGGCGCGCGGCGCGGGCGTGACGTACGTTCTGCACGACGGCGGAGGCTGGCGCTCCTGCTTCAACACCGCTACCGGCGGTGACCCGGAGACATGCACGATCCAGGCGACGACACCGCAATACGGCTGATCCGCGAGGGTCTGCGGGAGCGGGCGAACCCGGCGAAGGCGCCGGACATGCAGCGCTACATGAAGTCGGAGATGCCGTTCCTGGGCGTGCAGAAACCGGGGCGGGCCGAGCTGGCGCGGGAGGTGTTCCCGGCGCGGCCCGCCCTCGACACGGTGCTGACGCTGTGGCGGGAGGCCACATATCGCGAGGAGCGCTACATGGCGCTGGCGCTGCTGGAGCGAAGGGTGCCGGAGCTGGCCGCGCTGCCGGTGTACGAGGAGCTGATCGTCACCGGCGCGTGGTGGGACTACGTCGACGCCGTCGCCACCGGGCCGCTCGGCGGCGTTGCTCCCCGAGGTCGCATCCACGCTGCGCGCGTGGTCGGTCGATCCGGACATGTGGAAGCGCCGCTCATCGATCATCGCTCAGGTCAAGCGGCGGGCGAGCACCGACTTCGAGTTGCTGGCGGAGTGCGTCGAACCCAACCGGGGCGACCGCGAGTTCTTCATTCGCAAGGCGATCGGGTGGGCGCTGCGGTCCTACGCGTGGGTCGATCCGGAGACCGTGGTCGCCTACTGCAACACCCACGAGCTGAGTGGGCTGAGTCGCCGCGAGGCGCTCAAGAACGTAGCGCGCTAGCCGCCGCCGCCGCAACCCCCGCCGCCGCAGCCGCCTCCACCGCCCGAGTCGCCTCCACCTCCGGAGTCACCGCCACCGGAGTCGCCGCTGCTGTCGGTCGCCACGTAGCCGGCGGCGACCCCGCCGGCGGCCGCGGAGCTGCCTGTCGACCAGCGTCGGCGCTTCTTGCGGTCGCTGGAGCGCCTGGTGGCGGCGAGCAGGAGCCCGGTCACCACGGAGGCGACGACGATGACGATGAGGGCGGTGACCATGCCGCCAAGGTAGCCCTAGTCTCAGCGCCGTGCGACGCCGGATCAGTCTTGAGCGCGTGGATCGCGCCGTGGCGGCGCTCGAACTCACGCCCGCGGTGTGGAAGACCTGCCCGTGGCAGCCGCGCGAACTGATCGACACCGGCCTCCGGCAGTGGCTGCGCTGCGCGGGAGCCGCGCTGCGCGACGATGTGGTGATCGGGATGCCGTCGCGCGCCGTCGACGAGGCGTGGCACGGGCTGATCCTGTGCACCGCGCGCTACGCCGCGTTCTGCGATGCCGCGTACGGGCGCTTCCTGCACCATCACCCCGAGGGCGGCGGGGACCCGATGCGAGATCAGCTCGCGCGCACGAGGATCGCGTGGACGATGGTCGCGCGGGCGGGCGAGGACTGCGTGCTGTGGGACCTAGACGAACGAGTCGGCGTCGAGGCGCCGTGGAGCTAGGCTCCGCGGATGCGAACGGGTTTGATCGTTGCCGCCACGCTCGCGGCCGTTGCGTTGACCGCGGCCCCGGCATCCGCCGCGAAGTGCACTCCGCCGGCCTATCCGGGCAACGGCACCATCACCTCGCTGTCGGTCACGAAGGTCAGCTGCACCACAGGCGGCAAGGTCGCGGTCGCGTACTACCACTGCCGCGCGAAGAACGGCCCCACGGGCCGCTGCGTCAAGAAGGTCCAGGGGTACGCGTGCCGTGAGGTGCGCACGACCACGCCCGCCGGGATCAACGCCAAGGTGACCTGCTCCAACAAGAAGAAGCGCGTGGTCCACTCCTACCAGCAGAACGCCTGATCGTCGCGGCGCTCTACCGCTACCCGGTCAAGGCGATGGCCGGGGAGGCGTTGGAATCCGCGCAACTGGGCTGGGCCGGCTTCGAGGGCGACCGGCGGCACGCGTTCGTCCAGTCGGAGAGCCGAAGCGACTTCCCGTGGCTGACGATCCGCGAGGTGCCGGCGCTCACCACCTACGTGCCGGCGCTGCGCGACGGCGCGGTGGTGGTCCGCACGCCGGCCGGTCGCGAGCTGGACGTGGACTCGCCCGAGCTGGCCGACGAGCTTTCCGCGCACGGTCGCCCGGTGCACCTGCTGCACAGCAAGCGGGGGCTGTTCGATGCCTTCCCCGTGTCGGTGATCAGCCTCCAGACCGTCGCCGCCGTGAGCGACCTGGTCGGCCGCGAGTTGGACCCGTTGCGCTTTCGGCCCAACATCGTTATCGACGCGCCGGGCCTCGAATTCCCCGAGGAGGCGTGGATCGGCCGCGAAGTGCGGATCGGCGGGGCCCGAGTCCGGCTCGACGTGCGCGATACGCGCTGCATGGTCATCAACTTCGATCCGCATACCGCCGAGCGCGACCCCGCCGTACTGCGCGCCGTCGCGCAGCAGCGCGAGAACTGCGCCGCCGTCTACGGCTCCTGCGTCGAGCCTGGCGAGGTGCGCGTGGGTGACGATCTGGTCGTTGGGTAGCGTGGTTGTCATGGCAACCAGCATTGAGATTCCCACGCTGTCGCTCGGCGACAGCGAGATTCCGCAGTTCGGCGTCGGCGTGTTCCAGGTGCCGTCCGAGACCACCGTCGAGAACGTCACGCACGCGCTCGAGGCCGGCTACCGGCACATCGACACCGCCGCCGCCTACGGCAACGAGGCCGAGGTCGGGCAGGCCGTGCACGCCTCCGGACTCTCCCGCGACGAGCTCTTCATCACCACGAAGCTCTGGAACGACAGCCAGGGCTACGACCGTGGCCGGCGGGCGCTCGAGAAGAGCCTGGAGCGGCTCGGGCTCGACTACGTCGACCTCTACCTGATCCACTGGCCGGCGCCGGCCCAGGATCTCTACGTCGAGACCTGGAAGGCGCTGATCGAGGCCCAGAAGGACGGGCTCGCCCGCGCGATCGGCGTCTCGAACTTCCAGCCCGAGCACCTGCGGCGGATCGTCGACGAGACCGGCGTGACGCCCGCGGTCAACCAGATCGAGCTGCACCCGTACCTGACGCAGCCGGGGCTGCGACGTGAGCACGCCGAGCGCGGCATCGTCACCGAGGCCTGGAGCCCGCTGGCCAAGGGCAAGGCGACGGCGGACCCGGTGGTACTGGAGATCGCCGAGGCGCACGGCAAGGCGCCCGGGCAGGTCGTGCTCCGCTGGCACATCCAGCTCGGCAACGTCGTCTTCCCGAAGTCGATGAAGCCCGAGCGGCTGCGCGAGAACATCGACATCTTCGACTTCGAGCTCACGAGCGAGGAGATGGACCGGATCGAGGCGCTGGACCGCGGCGAGCGGACCGGGCCCGATCCCGACCGCTTCGGTTAGAACGTCTGGAGGCCGACGACGCCGACGAGCGCGAGCGCGTCGGCGTCGGCCGAGCCCGGAGGCGCGCTGTAGACGACGATCCGCAGGTCCGTGCTGTGGACGAGCAGGACGTCACAGTCGAGCGTGAGCCGGCCGACCTCGGGGTGTTGGATCGTCTTGCGGGCGGTCGTGTGCACGGCGGCGGGCCGGGCCTGCCACAGCTGTGCGAACCGTGGGCTGTCGCGCCGCAACTCCTCGATCAGGCGCGCGAGCCGCTGGTCGGTGGGGAAGCGAGCGGACGCGGCGTGGAGATCGGCGACGATCCCAGCCTCGAACACGGCCTTGTCCTCGACGCTCCACACGACGCGGCCGGGGCCACCCGTGAAGGAGGCGCGGGCGATGTTGTGCCCCGGTCCCGGCTCTCCGAGGAGCGCGGCGCCGAGCGGGTTGACTTCGACGATCTCCCACGCGGCGTCGTACACGAGCACCGGCAGGTCCTTGAGCCGGTCGAGCATCCGCTGCACGCCGGGCGTGATGTGGCGGCTCATGCGCTCGCCCGCCGGCGCCGCGTGGCCGGCCAGCCGGAACAGGTGCTCCCGCTCGTCCGTGGTCAGCCGCAGCGCACGGGCCAGCGCGCCCAGCACGAGCGGCGACGGGTGGGTCGCGCGGCCCTGCTCGAGCCGCGTGAGATAGCCGACCGACAGCCCGGCGAGCTCCGCGACCTCCTGCCGGCGCAGACCAGGCGCGCGACGGCGGGCGTGCGTGCGAAGTCCGGCCTCGGCCGGTGGCAGCCTGTCGCGCCAGGCGCGCAGGCTGGCAGCGAGATCGTCCACACACCGAAGGTACCCCTGACAGGGCCATTGTCGGCGGCTGCCCGCGGATCCATGTTGAGTGCCATGACGACGACACTGATCACCGGAGCGAACAAGGGACTTGGCTTCGAGACCGCCCGCCGGCTCGTCGGTGCCGGCCACGACGTGTGGGTCGCCGCGCGCGATCGCGGGCGCGGACGCGCAGCCGCCGAGGCACTCGGCGCCCGCTTCGTCGAACTCGACGTGACCGACGACGCGTCCGTGGCGGCGGCCGTCGCCACCGTTTCGGCCGAGACCGGGCTCGACGTGCTGGTCAACAACGCCGGCATCGTCGGCCGCCGCGCGACCGTGCCCGAGACGACCGCCGAGGACCTGCGCGAGGTCTACGAGACGAACGTACTCGGGCCGGTCCGCGTCCTGCAGGCGTTCCGGCCGCTGCTCGAACGCTCTGACGCACCGGTCGTCGTCAACGTCTCGAGCGGGATGGGCTCGCTGGCGATCACGAGCGATCCGGCGCGCGTGGAGTCCACGTTCGTCGGGCTCGCCTACCCGTCCTCCAAGTCGGCACTGAACATGCTCACGTCGCAGTGGGCGCGGGCGTATCCCGAGATGCGGATCAATGCCGTCGATCCCGGCTACACGGCCACCGACTTCAACCGCCACTCGGGCACGCAGACGGTTCAAGAGGGCGCCGAGGCCATCGTGCGCATGGCGACGGTCGGCCCCGAGGGGCCGACCGGGACCTACCAGGATGCCGCCGGCGCGATTCCGTGGTGAATCAGTTCCGCGGCGCGTAGCGGTGGTGCAGCATGAGCGTGTTTCCGTCGGGGTCACGGAAGTGCGCCATGTGGCAGACGCCGCTGTCGATCGTGTCGTCGAACGTCACGCCCTTGGCCTCCAGGTCGGCGCGCGCTTTCGTCACGTCGCGGACCTGGAGCGCGACCGGCACGGCGTTGGGGCTGAACTCGATCCCGAGGCCGGGGCAGTTGAGCAGCGCGAGCGTGACGGTTCCGGTCTCGAACTCGGCGCCGACCGCCTCGCTGCCCGGCCGCTGCCACACGCTTGAGGCCTCGAGCCCGAGCACCTGCTCGTAGAACTCGCGCGCGGCCGCGAGGTCGCTGGAGGGGATCGAGACGAAATCGACGCCGGTGACGGTGCTCATGCGGTCTCCTTGAGGTGTTCTTCGAGGCGCTCGAACGCGCTTCTGATGCCGCCCGCGGCGCGCTCGCTGGGGACGGTTGTTTGAAAGGTCATCTCGGTGCGGCCGTCGCCGAGATCGTTGAAGGTCACGACGGCGTCGCCGAACGACAGCCGCTCGGGCTCGACGACCTCGCGGAAGGTCGCCTCGTTGGTCATCTCGTCACCCTCGGCGTTGACGGTCGTGACGCGGAACGTGCCGCCGGGCCGCACGTCGAGCACGATCGAGTCGAGGTTGGCTTTCCAGCCGCGCTTGCCCCACCATTGCGCGAGCTCGGCGGGCCGCGTCCACGCGCGCCACACCGCCTCACGGGGAGCGGCGTAGACGCGCGTGATGGTCAGCGGCCGAGGTGCTCGCCCAGCCGATCGAAGCTCTCGTCCCAAAACTGCCGGTAGTCGTCGAGGAATTCGGCCGCCTCGCGCAGCGCTTCGCCGTGCAAGCGCGACGGGCGCAGCTGCGCGCTGCGCCCGCGGACGATCAGCCCAGCGCGCTCGAGCACCTTCAGGTGCTTCGACACGGCCTGGACCGAGATCGGAAACGGCTCGGCCAGCTCGTTGACGGTCGCCTCGCCGTCCGCGAGCCGCGCGAGGATCGCGCGACGCGTGGGGTCGGCCAGCGCTCCGAACGTCGTCGTGAGCTGATCATCCATACGGTTGAACAACCTACTGGTTGAATAGAAGCGCGTCAAGGAAGATGACGGCGTGATCGCAATCGAGATCGAGGCGCTGTCGGACCAGAGCGTGGAGTCCGTGCGGCGGATCCGGCGCGCGTGGTCGGCGCGACTGCGTTCGGCGCCCGCCGATCAGGTGGTCGCGCTCGCCGAGGCCTTGCTGCCGCGACACCGCTGGGTGGCGTACGAACTCGTGTACCACCACCCCGCCGCGCTCGCCGCGCTCGATCTGCGGCTGGTCGAGCGGCTCGGCCGCGGGATCGACAGCTGGGGCGCGGTCGACGCGTTCGGTCGCTACATCTCCGGGCCCGCGTGGCAGCGCGAGCAGATCCCGGACGAGGCAATCCACGGTTGGGCCGCCTCACCCGACCGCTGGTGGCGCCGCGCCTCGCTCGTCTCCACCGTGCCCTTGAACCTCCGCGCGGCCGGCGGCACCGGCGACACGGCGCGCACGCTGGCCGTCTGCGAGCGGCTGGCGGCCGACCGCGACGACATGGTCGTCAAGGCGCTCTCCTGGGCGCTACGCGAATTGATCGTCCACGACCCCGAGGCCGTGCGCGAGTTCCTGGCGCGTCACGACCTCGCGGCACGCGTCCGCCGCGAGGTCACCAACAAGCTTCAGACCGGCCTCAAGCAGCCGCGAGCTCGCCCAGCGCCTTGAGCACCTCGTCGTCGTGGGTCTTCGGCGACGCCTTCGGAATCACGTGCCGGATCACGCCCTCGCCGTCGATGATGAACGTCGCCCGCTGCGCCCCCCAGTACGTCTTGCCGTACATCGACTTCTCCCCCCACACGCCGTACGCGTCGCACACCGCGTGGTCCTCGTCGGCCAGCAGCGTGAAGTTGAGGTTCTGGCCGTCGTGGAACTTCTTCACACGCTTGACCGGGTCCGGCGAGACGCCGAGCACGCGCACGCCGGCCTCGGTGTAGTCCGGCAGGTGGTCCCGGATCCCGCACGCCTGCGTCGTGCAGCCGGGCGTGTCGGCCTTGGGATAGAAATACAGTACGACGGTCGTCCCGCTGAGCTCCGAGAGGCTCACGGAGTCGCCGTCTTGGTCGGGCAGGGTGAAGACGGGCGCCTGGGTTCCGATGTCGAGCATGGTCGTCATCGTGGCACGGTGTGTTCTCGCAGCGACGCCCGGTCCGCTGCCAGTTGGTCGCTGCTGCTTGCGGTGCCCGGGAAACCTCCGCGCCGCCCCCGGGGCGCTCCAGCCGGCGCAGCCGCACGCGCAACCGCCGCTCGCTCCCGCCCCCGGCGATCCGCCGCCGTCGCCGCCGACATAACCGGGAACCGCGCGATTCGTGCCAGCACCGCCTCATTCGGCGCGAGCTCGCGGTCCGCCGTTGGCCCGCCTTGAGCTCGCGCGGCTCGCGCGCGGAATCCGAACGCCGCTCACGCTCGCGCGCGTCAAGCGCGCGCGTCGAAACCCTGGAGGCTCATCCCGCGCTGACGGCACCATCCGGCCCGCGACCCGCAACCCGGCACCTACACGCTCACCGACCACCACCCTGGCCCCGCCCGTGCTCCGCACTCCTCGCCGCTCAGCGCAAACCGCATCGCTGCCTCCGGCAGCTCACTTCTGCCGTTCTCGCCGTTCGCCGTCGCCCCTGCTGTTGACCTTGCCGTTCCTGCCCTTGCCCTTGACCTTGCCGTCCCGCCGTTGCCGTTGCCGTTGACGTTGACTGTGCTGTTCCCCCCCGATGACCCGATCCCATCCGTCCCTCCCGGCCGCCGTTCCCCGTCCCTCGCCGCCGCTCCTGGGGTGGGGGATCAGACCACGCACACCCACACACTTGTCCTTTCTACGGTGGGGGTGCGTGGTCTGATCCCCCAACCCCCCACACCAACCCATCCCTAGGGCCAAAAGACGGCGGCCGGCCGCACGCCTGGGCGAACGGGTCAACGAACGGGATGGACGAACGCCACCGACCTCAGCGTCCACACCACCTAGGAACCCAGCGCGTCGCCCTGGAGATCAACCACCGGCCCGCACGACGCTCGAATGGAGCGTGGGCCGCAGACCTCTTCCAGGACGCGCTCGCCGCCAGCTGAGGACCCACTTCGCCCGCGGCAGACAGAGCCCGATCAGGTCGTTTCCCGTCGGCGCCGCCAACGCTCGAGACGGTGCGTACGGGAGTCCCAGAACAGCACCCTCTGCCAACACCGGGACAGCTCGCCGCTTTGCGGACCGACGAACACCACGACCGCATCAGTTCACCGCTGCGACGACAACCGGAATTCCCACCGTCGCGCCCGGGCCGGCGCAAGCCCTCATTCTTTGCGTTGCCTGCCACCTCGATCGGACACGTGCGCGAATCGCATAGCGGCTGACGAGACGAGCCCAGAACGACGAGAGCCGCCTCGTGGGCGGCTCGTAGTCGTGTTATCGGCGGGGTCGTGCAGACCTTTAGCGGTGCGCCGTTCCTGGCGCGTTCCCGCTCTGCGGCGTCGCACGCTCCTGCCAGCCGCCTGGTGCGCGTCCGCGTCTTCAGCGGCCGCGGGCGAGCAGGCGCCCGCGGGCGCGGTGCAGGTGCGGCATCAGCCCGTAGATGACGATCGGCACGGCGATCGTGGCCAGCACGAAGGTGCGCAGGATTGTGGACATTGGCGCCAGCCAATCGGTGAGGGTCACGTTGAGCAGCGTGAGGGTGGGGAATACGCATAGCCAGATCATCAGGGCAAGCTGGTGGCGGTTCGGCGGCGCGGGCCGTGGCGCAGGGGTGGTATCGGAGGTCATGGGAGCTTTGTCTTTCGTGGTTGGTTCGTGGAGGTCAGGCCGCCGCGGCCGCGTTGGGGAGCGCGCGGGCAGCGGCGGCGGTGATGTCGGTTTGGACGAGTTCGGTGTTGATCGCGATGGCGGTGGCGGAGCCTTCGCCGGCGGCGGTGATGACCTGGGCGCGTGGGTTGGTGGCGTTGCCGGCCGCCCACAGGCCGGGGATGCTGGTGCGTCCGTCCGGGCCGGTGTGCGCCAGTCCGTCCTCGCGTAGTTCGCAGCCGAGGAGGACTGCTG
Source organism: uncultured Solirubrobacteraceae bacterium (assembly GCA_963768375.1). Classification (GTDB taxonomy): domain Bacteria; phylum Actinomycetota; class Thermoleophilia; order Solirubrobacterales; family Solirubrobacteraceae; genus Solirubrobacter. The sequence continues at coordinate 189,934 of CAVYHO010000007.1, read as the reverse complement.
GGTTGTCGAGGTTGGCGCGCAGCGTCGGGCGCATGAAAAGCGCTTCGCGTTCGACCGTGCGGCCGCCGGCGAGCTGCACGCCGCGCAACCGGTCGTCCTCGACGACCAAGCGCTCGACGGTGCCGTCGACGACGGCGATGCTGCGGGCCTGGAGCGTCGCGCGCTCGGCGTCGGTGACGGCGGTGGTGTGGGTGAAGAGGGTCAGGTCGTCGGTCCATTGGCGCAGCAGGTGCGCGTGCTCGACCGAGCCGAGCACGCCGACGGGCCGGTCGCGGACTTCCCAGCCGTGGCAGTACGGGCAGTGCAGGAAGTCGCGGCCCCAGCGCTCGCGGGCGCCATCGATCCCGACGGGCAGCACGTCGCCGGCGCCGGTGGCCAGCAGCACGTGGCGGGCCTCGATGACCCGGCCGCTGAGCAGGCGCAGCGTGAAGTCGCCGAGCGCGTCGACGACGCGGTCGGTGACGAGTTCGACGCCGTAGTGCAGGACCTCCGCGCGGCCGAGATCGAGGAGTTCGCTTGGGGGCGTGCCGTCGCGCGAGAGGAAGCCCTGCATGTGCGCGGCGGGGGCGTTGCGCGGCCGGGCGGCGTCGACGACGATCACGCGGCGGCGGGCACGACCGAGCACGAGCGCTGCGCTCAGGCCCGCGGGGCCGCCGCCGATGATCGCGACCTCGTAGAGCTCAGGCTCTCTTCCGGTGTTCATGCCCTGCAGCCTGCGCGGCGGTCGACGTCTTGGGAAGGGTTCGTTGCCGTTTCCGGGAAACGCCGGTAGCGTCGGCCTCGTGGCGCACGCGCACGCGAGCCCGGACGTGCTGGCCGAAGTCGGCCCCCGGCTACGGCGGCTGCGCGAACGCCGCGGCCTGACGCTGACGGCAGTGGCGGAGCAGACCGGGATCTCCAAGAGCACGCTCTCGCGGCTGGAGAACGGCGAGCGCAAGCCCAGCCTGGAGCTGCTGCTCCCGCTGGCGGAGGCGTTTCACCTGCCGCTGGACGAGCTCGTCGGCGCGCCGCGGGTCGGCGACCCGCGGATCCGCACCCAGGCGAAGACCCGTAACGGCCGGCTCGTCTATCCACTGACGGGGCAGTCGAGCTCGATGGCGGTGTGGAAGGTCGTGATTCCGCCGGAGAAGGAACGCCGGCTGCGTACCCACGCGGGCTATGAGTGGCTCTACGTGCTCTCCGGGGAGATGCGGCTGATCCTGGGCGAGCACGACATCGTCATGCAGGCCGGCGAGGTCGCCGAGTTCGACACGCGGATGCCGCACTGGTTCGGCCCCACGGGTGAGCAGCCGGTGGAGATCCTCAGCGTGCACGGCACCCACGGCGAGCGCATGCAAGTCCGCGCCGCCCCGCGCCACGAGCACCACCACGACTGACGCCTCAGCACGGCTCGAAGAAGTCGTTCCCAGAAACAGCAACAACGCTTGGCTGTGCGCTTGCGTCGCGGGCAATCTCCGACTCGCCCGGTCCGCTGGGTGCCGGACCACCGCCCACCGCTGGAAGGAGCCCACCCCATGCCCATGTCAGACCGCAAGACCGCGCGCCTCGTCGGCTGGCTGTTCCTCGGCACGTTTTTGTTCTCGATCCCCGGCTACCTGCTCTACGGGCCGCTGCTCGATCACCCCAAGTACGTCCTCGGCGCCGGCCAGGACACCCAGATCACCGTCGGCGCGCTGCTGGAGATCCTGACCGCGATCTGCAACATCGGCACGGCCATCGCGCTGTACCCGGTCGCTAAGCGGTACGTACACCGCGCGGCGCTCGGCTACGTCGCGCTGCGCATCGTCGAGGGGACCATCATCGTCGCCGGCGTCGTCAGCCTCCTTGCCGTGCTCACGCTTCGCCAGCAGTTCGCCGGCACCGGCGCCGATCCGGAGACGCTCACCATCGCGGGGCAGTCGCTGGTCGCCTTCCACGACTGGACGTTCCTGCTCGGACCCGGCTTCTGCGCCGGCATCGGCAACGGCCTGCTGCTCGGCTTCATCATGCTCCGCTCCGGCCTGATGCCCCGCCGCCTGGCCGCCTTTGGGATCGTCGCGGGCAGCTTTGCGATCGTCGCGGCCACCGGCGCGCTGTTCGGCATCTACGAGCCCCAGTCCCCCCCGCAGATGCTGCTCACCTTCCCCGAGATGATCTGGGAGCTCACCTTCGGCATCTACCTGATCGCCAAGGGCTTCATCCCCGCCACCCGGCGCCAGAGCAGCGAGCGCCAGTCGGCAGCCGCCCCCGCCTTCGTCTGATCGGATCGCCGGCGACGGGCGCCCGCCGTCACAGCGGGCGCCCGTTGGCGTGCGGCACCGGTGGGCGGTCCGCCCCCGGCGATCTGCCCGGCGCGCCCACGGCGCGCCGGGCGTCTCGTCGACTGACGACGAGATCGGCTGCGACCATGCCAGCCGAGGGCACAGCCGCCAGCAGGACCGAGCGTGGCCGGTTCGCCGCGCGACGCGAGCTTGAACCCGAGCGGATGGCCGTGGACGGCGTCCTCGGCGCGGTCACTGAAACGGGCAGTTGCGAGCAGTCACCCGGCGCCCGGTGGGCCGGAGAGGAACGCCACAGAGACGAGCAGATAGGCGGCCACGGCCACGACGAGCAGGGCGAACCCGCGGCCGAGCACGCGCTGCGGGATTCGGCCGGCGACAGCGGCGCCGGCCACGGCGCCGGCGACGCAGGTGACCGTCATGGCGGCGGTGACGTCGATCTGCACGGACCGTCCGGCGAGCAGGTGCGCGCCGAGGCCGAGCAGCGAGGTCGCGGTGATGATGGTCAGTGAGGTGCCGACGGCGGTGCGCATGGTGAAGGCCAGCGCGATGGCGAGGGTGGGCACGATGAGAAAGCCGCCGCCGACACCGAAGAAGCCGGTGACCAGGCCGACGGCGGCGCCGGCCAGGAGGTCGCGTGGCAGCCGCAGCGGTGGGCAGGTGCCGGTGCGCTCCCATCGTCCGTCGGGCTCGGGTTCGCTGTCTTGGGCCTTTCGCCAGGTGGCGTGGGCGGCGGCGAGCATGACGAGCGCGAAGCCGGCGAGCAGCAGCGGGCCGCTGACGGCTTCGGCGGCGAGCGTGCCGAGCGCGATGCCCGGGATGGCGGCGGCGGTGAACCAGCCGGCGTGGCGCCAGCAGACGCGGCCGGCGCGCGCGTGGCTGAGGCCCCCTGCGACGGCCCCGGCGGCGACGACGACCAGCGATGCAGTCGTGGCCTCGGGGACGGTTTGGCCCAGGACGTAGACGAGGACGGGGACGGCGAGCACGGAGCCGCCGCCGCCGAGGGTGCCGACGGCCAGCCCGATGGCGAGCCCGAACGGGATGGCCAGCAGCAACGGAACTATGCCCCTTCGGGCTGCTCGGTCGGCCAGCCCTCGCGCTTCCAGAGCGGCACGCCACCCTCGACGACGTGGATGACCTGCCGACCGCCGAAGCGCTGCAGCAGGCTGGCGGCCACCGCCGCGCGTTGGCCAGAGCCGCAGATCACCGCCACGGGCTTGGTGGGATCGATGCCGTCCGGGACCGCATGGATGTCGTGGTAGGGCTCGTGGACCGAGCCAGGGATGTATCCGTTGTCCCACTCGCTGCGCTCGCGCACGTCGAGAACCTGCAGACCCTCGCCGTCGCGTTCCCAGCGGGCGTGGAGTTCGGCGACCGTCATCCGTGGCACGCGGTCGACGTCGAGCTGGTCTTCGCGCCATGAGGTCATGCCGCCGGCGAGGTAGCCGGCGATGTTGCGCAGGCCGACCGCGCCGGCGAGGTGGGCGGCCTCGAGGGCGTCTTCGTCGTCGCGGCCGACGAGCACGATCGGCTGCTCGGGCTTGGCGAGCCACGCGAGCTTCGAGCCGAACCCGGCACGCCGCGCGGTGATGCAGACGGCGCCCGGGATGTGCGCCTCGTCGAACTGCAACTCGGTGCGCACGTCGACGACCAGCGCGCCGTCCTGTTGCGCCTGCTTGACCTGTCGCGGGCTCAGGGGATGCGCTTCGACGGTCTCCTTGACCAGCGGCCCGCGGTTGAGCGCGACGATGTTCTGGAAGTTCGGCGGCTGTGGCCCGAGCGTCGAGGTGGTCTGCTCGACGAACTCGTCCTCGTCGGTGACCTGCAACAGCTCCTGGTTGGCGCGCTCGAAGCCGATCGTGGAGGCGACCTTGAGGTCCATGCCAGGCCCGCCGCACAGCGATCCGCCGAGATGCCCGGGCCACACCTCGACGGTGTCGGGCAGGCCCATGAGCTTGTCGTTGAGCGAGTGGAAGATGCCGCGTGCGCCCTCGTCCTTGTCGACCGCCAGGTCGGGCCGCGCGATATCGCCGACGAACAGGGTGTCGCCGGTCAGCATCGCCCAGGGCTGCTCGGAACGAGCGGTGTCGATGAGCGCGAACGCGGTGTGCTCGGGGCGATGCCCGGGCGTGTGCAGCGCGCGGATCGTCAGCGCGCCGAGCTGAAGCTCCCAGCCGTCGTCGAAGGGCTGGTGGTCATAGTCGGGCTCTGCCTCGCGGTGGATGTGGATGGTCGCGCCCGTGGCGGCGACCAGGCGGCCGTGGCCGGAGACGTGGTCGGCGTGGTTGTGGGTTTCCAGGATGTGCTCGATGCGGACGCCGAGGTAGCGCGCCAGGCGCAGGTACTCGTCGATGTCGAGCTTGGGGTCGACGACGGCGGCGACGCCGGCGCTCTCGTCGCCGATGAGGTAGCTGGCGCAGCCGAGGTCGTCGTGGGTGAGCTGGCGAAAGATCATGCGGTCCTTCGATCGATGTGGAGTCCGACGCGCTGCCACGCGTTCATGCCGCCGCGGATGTTGTGAGCGTCAAGACCGGCGCGGCGCGCGACGGTTGTGGCGATGGCTGAGCGGCGGCCGCTCTGACAGATGAAGGCCAGGGGGCGGTGCTTGGGGAGCTCGTCGAGGTTGTGTTCGAGTTCGCGGAGCGGGATGTGCCGGGAGCCGCGGACGTGTCCTTGGGCTCGTTCGTCGCGTTCGCGGACGTCGACGAGGATCAGGCGGCCGGCGCGGTGTTCGGTGGCGGCTTGGGCGACGTCGATGGCGTCGCCGCGGAAGAGACGAAGGTTCATGTGGATGATCAGGCGTGTCCGAAGCGGACGTCGGGGAGGATGCGGTCGAGTGGCTTGGGCAGCCACCACGCCCACTTGCCGAGCAGTCGCAGCGCGACGGGGACGAGCAGCAGGCGGACGAGCGCGGCGTCCAGCAGGACGGCGATGCCGAGGATGACACCCATCTCTTTCGGCGGCAGCGGGCCGGAAAGGGCGAAGGTGAAGAACACGGCGACCATCACGGCCGCGGCGGCGAACACGACCCGGCCGGAGTGCGCGACCCCGCCGACCATCGCTTCGCGCGGGTCGTGGCTGCGGTCCCAGTGCTCCTTCGCGGAGGAGAGCAGGAACACCGTGTAGTCCATCGAGATGGCGAAGACCATCGCGAAGAAGAACACCGGCGCCCAGGCGTTCAGGAACCCCTGCGGCTCCAGCCCCAGGAGGTTGGCGAGGTGGCCCTCCTGGAAGATCAGCCGGGCGACGCCGAACGCGGCGCCGACCGCGAGCAAATTGGTGACCACGCCGACGGCGGCGAGGATCGGTGCCTGAAGCGCGACGAGCAGCAGCAGGAACCCGAGCGCGAGGACCACGCCGATGACCAGCGGGGTCTTGGCGTTCAGTGCCTGTTCGAGGTCGTGGTTCTCGGCCACCGAGCCGCCGACCAGCGCGCCGGCGGGAAGCTCTGACCGCAACCGATCGATCGTCGCGCCGACGGCCGGGTCCGACGGGTCCTGGCGGGGCACGACCTGGACCATCACGTTCTCGCCGCGCCCGGGCATCGACCGGCATCACCTGAGCGACGCCGGGGTCGGCCTTGGCGACCGCGGCCGCGCGCTCGGCGTCGGCCTTGGGGGCGACGAGTTGCAGCGCGCCAGGCGCACCGCGACCGAACGCGTCCTGCACCTGGGCGTACGCGGTGCGGGAGCCGTCGCCCTCGGGGACGACCTTGATCGACGGCATGCCGGTCTGCAGCCCGAACACGGGGATGCTGAGGGCCACCAGCACCGTGACGGCGACGGCGCCGTAGGCCAGCGGCCGGCGCCACAGGCGCTCGGCCCAGGCGGCAAAGCGCGGTGAGCGGTGCTCACCGGAGTGCACCCAGGGCAGCGACAGCTTGTCCACGCGCGGGCCGAGCTTGGCCAGCACGGCGGGCAGCAGCGTCAGCGTCGCCGCCAGGATGAAGGCGACGGAGAGCATGATGCCGAGCGCCATCGAGCGAAACGCCGGCGACGGCACGAGCATCACTGCGCTGAGAGAGATGAGGACGGTCAGCCCGGAGAACAGGACGGCCTTGCCGGCGGTGTCCATCGTCTCGGCCACCGCCTGCTCGACCGGCTCCCTGGAGCCGAAGAAGGCGCCGCGGAAGCGCATCACGATGAACAGCGCGTAGTCGATGCCCAGCGCGAGCGCGAACATCAGCGCGAAGTTCATCGCCCAGATGGAGATGTCCAGCACCTGCGTGCCCAGGTACAGCGACCCCGCGGAGGCGACCAGGCCGAGGATGGTGAGCATCAGCGGCAGCCCGGCGGCCACGAGCGACCCGAAGGCCAGCAGCAGGATGCCGAGCGTGACCGGCCAGGAGATCAGCTCGGACTTCATCATCGCGGACTTGTTGGCCTCGTTGAAGTCCGACCACATGCCCGATGCGCCGGTCAGCGAGACCTGCACCCCATCGCCGGGCAGTTCGGCGAGCTGGGTCTTGAGATCGTCGGCGGCGCGCACCATCTCGTTCGAGCTGGCGGCGGCGCCGGCCTGGATGACGGCGGTGTGACCGTCACGCGAGATCGACTGTCCCGGCCGCGGCGCGATGACCTGCGTGACCCGCGGGTCGGCCGCGAGCGTTCGTTGAGCGTCAGCGACGACGGCCTGGAAGTCCGGGTCGGCCGCGGTCTTCTCGTCGGAGTGCACGACGACCATCAGCGCGGAGGAGGAGAGTCCGCCGAACTCGCGGTCAACGGTCTCGCGGACGCTCAGCGACTCAGAGCCGGTGGCTTCCCAGCCGGCGCCGGAGAGACCGTGCTCGACCTTGGGCGCGAAGACGCCCAAGCCGACGGCGATGACCGCCCAGAGCGAGGGCGACGGTCTTGAAGTGGGTGGCGGTCCATCGGCCGAGGCGGCCGAGGGGTCCGAAGGAGGGTGTGGGAGGCATCTTCTCGTGGTGGCGGGCTAGGGGATGGGCGAGGTGTCGGCGGCGGCTCGTAGGCCGAAGAGCCGCGTGAGCAGCACGGACGCTGGGCATGCGCCGGCGGCCACGTAGAGCCACTGGTTGATGCCGACGAACGCGCTCAGCAGCAGAAACCAGGGCGAGACGAGCGCGGCCAGCGCGGCGCTGAGCAGCGTCACGGTGCCGGCGAGCGCGAACAGCACGCGCTCCAGCGGCCAGCCGACGCGGGAAGTAGCGCAACAAGCGCTCATGCCTCACCGCCCCCGGCGAGCAGCTGGTCGAGCTCGGCCACCTGCTGGCGCAGGCCGCCGCAGACCAGCTCGCACAGCTCGAAGATCGAGTCGTCGGCGATCGAGCACCGGACGCGGTTGCCGTCCTTCTCGCGGGCGACGATGCCGGCCTGGGCGAGCACGCCGACGTGCTTGGACACGTTCTGCTGCGAGGCACCCAGCGTCTCGGTCAGCTCGTTGATGGTCAGCGGCCCGTCGCGGAGCGCGTCGAGCAGGCGGATGCGCAACGGCTCGCCGATGACCCGGAAGCGCTGGGCGATGAGCTCGACGAGCGCCTCCGGAAGCGGATGGGGAATGGAGACTGGCTCGGTCACGTGCACAACTATACAACTTATCGGTTGTGAAGTGGTATGACTGCAGCCGAGCCGTCAGCGGCATGACCGTCGATGCCAAGGGCGCCCGTGTTCCATCCACCCTCGGTGGTTGGTGCAGACGTGCGCCCGGCAGTCCCCAGATGCCGAGTGACCGGCCTACTGGGGCTGGCGCGTGCTGTGCCCTGTCCGCTACGAGTCGAACGCGCCGCCGCGGCCCGGCGGGTCGCCGCACATGGCGGTGCCGGGTGCCTTCACTTGATGAGCTCACCGAGCGCGATGCGCGTCGGCGTCTCCCGGTGGGCTTGCCGCCGGCCTGTTCGCGGCGTAGGCGCGACGACGCGTCGGGGTCGGTATCGGCGCCGGCCGCACGTGACAACGCTCTCGCTACGGGCAGCGTCCAACAACAAGGCGCGCTAGGACGGACTGCGCTTGCCGGCGTGCCGCTCGGGATGGAGCGCGCCAAGCGACCGTGCTGGAGCACACGTCGAGGGATCCAACGCCCGACTCCATTGGGCATCGAACCCCGGTTCACTGCCCAAAAATTGCGATAGAAAGACCGCAATTTGCGGGCTTTGGGCATGGAGACGCCGCGTAAGAAACCGCTGTTTTCCAGGCATTTCTCCTGATTAGACGGCCGGCTGTCCGCGTCTGAAAACCGTGTCTCTCCGGGTTCGAGAAGACTGCCGCTGCGCCATCGAGCGTGTCGCCAAGAGCATCGTGCCGACACGTGGATGTGGAACGTGCTGCACGCGACCCTGCCTCAGCGAGCCAGCTGCGCATCGGCACCCAGCTCCCGGAGCGGGTGCGGGCTCAAGTGCAACGCATCCTCGACGCGGAAGCCCGGCGCCTACTGGCCGAACAGCTCGACGCTGATCCGGCCGGCCCCGCGGCCCGGCTTGATGACCGCTCGGTTGACGGTCGCGCGGATGATCTGGCGGCGCGCCTCGAGGGCGAGACGATCCCAGTCGGCGTTGGCATTGATCACGAGCGTCGCTCGCTCGCCGCCGAGGCGCTCGACGCGCTCGCGCGCTGAGTCGCGCTGCGCCTTCAGCGCCAGCAAGCGCTCGCGCGCGGCTCCCTCGTCATCGAAGCCCTCGAATGCCAGGAGCGCGGCGTCGAGGCTTGCCTGAGCGCGCGCCAGCACTTGCTCGGCCTCGCGCGCGTTCGACTCCACTGACGCGCGTCCCTCGACGTTGGCTAGTGCGGCTCGGACCGCGTCCACGACGACTCGCTCCACGAGATCGGCGCTGATCGTCACTCGGCGCCGGCAGTCGCCTGTTGGTGGGCAGCGGTAGAGGAAGTAGCTGCTGTTATTGCTTGTTCCGACCACCATCCGCGAGCCGCAGGTGCCGCAGCGCAGCACGCCGAGCCGCGCGAGCAGCCGATCCGACTTCGCCTTGCGGCCGCGCGAGACCTTGACGCGTTGCACGCGCGCGAACAGCTCGCCGTCGACTATCGGCTCGTGCGCGGCGAGATTGTGCAGACCTCCGAAGTGGATCTCGCCGACGTAGACGCGCGAGCCAAGAATCGAGGAGACGCCGTGGTAGCTGCGCTCGATACCCGCGGCCCGGAGATGCTCGCGGATCGCCTGGATCGTCGAACCGCCGGCGCGCATCTGGAAAGCCTCGCGGACCGCGTCCGCATCAGAGTTCGGCGCGAGCACGCCATCCACGCCGCGGTCATAGCCGGGCGGCACGTTCGGCCACGGCAGAACCCCACGCGCGACGGCTCGTGCCTGCGCTTCGGCAGAGCGCTCGGCGGCGGTTCGACGCGCGTACTCGGCCACGGCGCCGAGCATGGTGCCAGACAGCCACTGGCCGGCACTGCCGTTCGTGACACGGCCGACGTCGAGCGCGAGTACCTGGCCGCCGGCGCGCTCGACGCGTGAGACCAACTCGTCCTGCACGCGCAGCGACCGCACCAGGCGGTCGAAGTACGCGGCGACGATGACATCCGCGCGGCCGGCTTCGACCGCCTCGATCGCGCGCCGCAACCCGACGCGTTCGGCCAGCGGCTTCCCGCCGGAGACGTCGAGCTCGTCGATCGTCTCCAGCAGTTCGAGCCCATCGCGCTCACACGCCGCGATGATCCGATCGCGCTGCTCGCCCGGCGATGCAAACGACTCGCCTTCTCTGCCATTGACCTGCGAGACGCGAACGAGGCCGATGGCGCGGCGAGCCATACTGCAAATGTACTCCTACGTGTCCGCCTTGGGATAGAAGTACACGACGACCGTGGTCCCGCTGAGCTCGGTGAGGGTCACCGAGTTGCCGTCCTGGTCGGGCAATGTGAAATCTGGGGCCTTGGTTCCGGTTTCGAGCATGCCGTCCATCGTGGCACGGCACGTTCTAGGCGTCGCGGTGGTACGGTCCGCGTTCGTTCAGTTCTCGGTCAGGGGGGATGTCGCCATGTGTGACATCGACGCAAGCTGGGAGGCTTGTACCGTCGACGACGAGCAGTCCCGCGTGGGACTCGGCCGACGTGCGCTGTTGCGTTCGGCAGCCGTTCTCGCCGTCGCGGCTGCGTTCGTATCTACCGAGGCGTCCGCCGCTCCCCCGCCACACGCGCCGGAGCACGCACGCTGGCTCGCGCAAGCCGCGCACGTGAAGATCACGCGCGACGATTTGGGCGTTCCGCACGTGGTGGGCAAGACCGATGCCCACGCCGTGTTCGGGATGATCTACGCCCAAGCCGAGGACGACTTCAACCGCGTCGAGAGGAACTATCTCGTCAGCCTCGGCCGGCTCGCAGAGGCCGAGGGCGAGAGCGCGATCTGGCAGGACCTGCGCCAGCGGCTATTCCTCGATCACGACGAGCTGAAGGCGCTCTACGCGAGCTCCCCGCGGTGGTTGCGCGAGCTGATGGACGCCTGGGCGGACGGGCTGAACTATTACCTGGCGACGCATCGCGAGGTGAAGCCGCGCGCGATCACGCGGTTCGAGCCGTGGATGGCGCTCAGCTTCAGCGAGGGCAGCATCGGCGGCGACATCGAACGGATCTCGCTCACCCAGCTGAGGAGCTTCTACGACACCGGCGGGCCGGCGATGGCCGCTGCGGCGGAGCCCTGGCCTCTGTTCCCCGAACCTGAGCCCGATGCCGAGCCCAACGGCTCGAACGGCATCGCGATCGCGCCGAGCCATACGAGGGACGGCAATGCGCTGCTGCTGATCAACCCGCACACCAGCCACTACTTCCGGCACGTGCAGCACGTGACCAGTCGCCAGGGGCTCGACGTCTACGGCGCCATCACGTGGGGGCAGTTCTTCATCTACCAGGGCTTCAACGCGAACGCGGGCTGGATGCACACGTCGGCTCCCGTCGACAACGTGGACGAATTCGCCGAGACGATCGTGACTGAGGACGGCGGCCGCTTCTACCGGTACGGCGACGAACTGCGGCCGGTGACGACGAAGCCGATCACGCTGTCCTACCGCACGACGGACGGCGAGCAGGCGCGGCGCACGTTCACCACGTACGCCACGCATCACGGCCCGATCGTGCGCCAGACGGGCGGCAGGTGGGTCGCCTCCGCGCTGCTGAACAGCCCGATCGAGGCGTTGCAGCAGAGCTTCCTGCGCACCAAGGCGCGTGACTACGCCGAGTACATCGAGGTGGCGAACCTCAAGGCCAACAGCTCGAACGACACGCTGTTCGCGGACTCGGAGGGCAACATCGCCTTCCTCCTGCCGCAGTTCATGCCGATCCGCGACGATCGCTTCAACTACCTGCAGCCTGTCGACGGGAGCGATCCGGCGACCGACTGGCAGGGGCTGCACCGCCTCGAGAGCATCCCGCACGTGGTCAACCCGCAGAACGGCTGGGTGTACAACACGAACAACTGGCCGTGGACGTGCTGCGGCGCGGACAGCCCCAACTCCTCCGACTATCCGCGCTACTTCAACACGGGCGCCGAGAACGAGCGCGGGCGGCACGCGATCCGGCTCCTGTCCGCGCGAAGCGACTTCAGCCTGGAGGGGCTCCGCGACGTGGCCTTCGATTCCTACCTCGGCACGTTCGCCCAGCTCCTGCCGCAGCTCGTCGCGGCGTGGGAGCGCCTGCCGGACGGCACCGAGCAGAAGGCGAGGCTCGCGGAGCCGATCGAGCTGCTCCGCAACTGGGACTACCGCTGGGGCGTGACTTCGATCGAGACGTCGCTGGCCGTGTTCTGGGGCGAAGGGCCGCGCAACACGGATGCGCAGCGACTCGCGTCGCTCGACGCCGCGGTGAACCGGCTGACCGATGATTTCGGCAGCTGGAAAGTGCCGTGGGGCGAGATCAACCGCTTCCAGCGCAACGACGGCGCGATCGCCCAGACGTTCGACGACGCGAAGCCGAGCATCCCGGTGCCGTTCACGTCCGCGACGTGGGGCTCGCTCGCCTCGTACCCGGGGTCGCGCCGGCCGGGGACGACACGCTTCTACGCCACAAGCGGGAACACCTTCGTCTCAGTCCTGGAGTTCGGGCGGGAGCTCCGCGCGTTGGCGGTGAGGGAGGGCGGCAACAGCGGGAATCCCGACTCGCCGCACTTCTTCGACCAGGCCCAACGCTTCGCCAGCGGCGATCTCCGGCCGGTCTACTTCGACCCCAAGGACCTCAAGGGCCACATCGAGAGGAGCTACAAGCCGGGCAAGTGATCGAAAGACCTCCTGGGTGCGATGCATCTGCGGCGGCGCGCGCGACACTCAGCACTACGTCAGCCACAGCGCTGCCCACAGCACCGACGCCGCTCCGGCGAGCGCGATGCCCGGGCGCCATCCGCGCCCGCGGACGAGGCCGAGCGTCGCCAGGAGGGCAGCGGTGATCGCCACGACCTGGAGCGAGCGGTACTGCCACGTGTCAGCCACCTCGTCGGTGCGGTTCCAAGGGACGCCCGCATGCGGCACGGCGCACCCCGCCGGCGGAGGCGCACCCGGCTTGTCCAGAATCTCCATCGGAACCGGCGAGGCGAACGTCCGGCCTTCGCCGTGTTCGACGTAGATCATCGGGATCGCCCGCTCAACAGCCCACATCACGCAGTAGCCGCCGTACGCGTCGGTCCGGAGCCCGCCTACGCGTGATCTGTTCTCGCGCGAGGCGAACGCAACCGTGAACGGCGTGTCGGCAAGCGGCCTTCCGCGCGAATCCGCCAGGACCCCCTGATAGACCAGCTTCTTCTCACGACCGACCGCGCAACTGCTCGTGTCGCCCCAGCAGACCAACTGACCCGCGAGCGTGTGTAACAAGAGGACGATTCCGCACCACAGCAGGCCCGCGGCGCAGACGGCGCGCGTCTTCCAGGCGGTCATGCCACTTTAATCGGCGGCGACAGGCCGAATGCTGATGACGTACCTCACATCGGCCTGGGGCGAGCGAACGAGCGCGCTTCTAGCGCGGGCCCGGTGTAGGCGCGATGTCCGCGGCCGAGTTCGATAGAGGATGTCCGAATCATTCGCTAATCTATTAGCGAATGATTCTTCCTTTCGAGGAACGCCACTTGCGAGAGCTCACGGACCCGCTGGACGAGTGGGCTCGCCAGCTCGACGAGCGCATCCTGCCTCGCCGTTGGTTCGGGCGGCTTAGGAGGGCGTTGGAGGCCGAGGCAGTTGCTGCTTCTACGAGAATGGAAGGCGTTCCAGTCACTGTCGATGACACGCTGAAGATCCTGGCGGGCGACCAGCCAGAGCACGTTTCGGCCTCGGACCAAGCGCTAGTCCGCGGCTACCGCGACGCAATGACGTACGTCCAACGGCGTGCGGATGACGGACAGCTCCGCTGGAACCGAGAGCTCGTCGTGGCGGTCCAAGACAGGGTGCTGGCCGGCAACTTTGCCAACGGCGCGGGTCGACTTCGCGAGCGAAGTGCTTGGGTCACGCATTCGGTCACTGGCGCGGTCGTGTTCGAACCTCCACCTCACGAGGCCGTCCCGGACCTGGTCGACAAGATGTGCGCGACGACAGAAGACGCGGAATGGCACCCAGCCGTGGCGGCCGCATGGATTCATGTCGCGCTTGCCGCAATCCATCCGTTCCGAGACGGCAATGGCCGGACGGCGCGGGTCTTGTCGTCGTTGACCATGTATCGCGGCGGATTTCGCCACCCTGCCTTCACGAACCTAGAGGAGTGGTGGGGTAAGAACACTCGGGACTACTACGCCGCGTTCGACTGCCTCGGGCGCACGTTCAGTTCGCAAGTAGACGTGACGACCTTCATCGAGACACACCTCCACGCCCAGCTCAGTCAGGTCTACCAACTCGCGCTTCGCCAACGCACCGAGGGATTGCTGTGGACGGCGTTGGAGAACATGCTCGACGACCACGCGCTCCCGCCGCGACTAGCGAACGCCCTGTACGACAGCTTCTTCGGTCGCGACATCACTGCGAGTTACTACCGCGACCTCATCGACGCAAGCCCCGCGACTGCTCGCAACGACCTCCAAGCCGCTGCCGCAGCCGGACTCGTAGAAGCGGTCGGCCAGACTCGCGGACGGCGTTATGTCCCAGGCAGACGACTGATGAGAGCGGTCGCACGAGCTCTCGGCGGCGAGGTAGAGGCAGACCGTTCGAAAATCGTGTCGACGCTGCTCGATCGCGCAAACGCAGCCTGACACTGAGCCCAGAGCTAGTGATTTCGTCCGTGGTATCGGGGGTCGTTGAACCGCAGAACGATCTGGAAGAGAAGGCCGATCGCGCCCAGCCAGAGTGCCACGAAGCCGAGGACGGTGACCAGCTTGAAGAGGAACACCGCGAGGTCTCCGGGACAACCGTCGTTCTCGCAGGCCCAGGCGATCCCCTGAAGGAGCAGCCCGGCGAATCCTGAGATCAGGCCGAGAAGCACGGCGGCGATGGAGTACCAGAGCGCTCGCCGCGTCTCGAGGCGTCTCGAGATCGAGTCGCGATTCGGCACCTGGCCCAGGGTAGATCCGCCCGTTCGCCTCCTCCTGGGAAACGCCGTAGTCCCTGTCGACGGATGTCCGATGCTGCGCGTGCGATCGGCGGTCGATCACTGGTCAGGTTGTGCGTAGCGAAGACCATGAAGACAACGGGGTGGCCGGATTCGCGAAGCCGCCGATCGGGATGCTCAGATCAGAGAGGCCCGGAGCGTGAGCTGGATCATTGGGAAGCTGTCGCGGCGCGCACGCATGTGCACGGCCCTCGGGATCGTTGTTCTGGGCGGCGTCGTTGCGGTGCCGTCGGCGCCGGCTCAGGACCGCGATTGCGGGCACTTCTCCACCCAGGCCGAAGCACAGGCCCATTTCATCGCGCTCGGCGGCCCAACATCCGATCCGGATCGACTCGACGGGGACTCTGATGGCGTCGCGTGCGAGGCGTTGCCATGCCCGTGCGGCGCGGGTCCCGGCACGGCGCCAACGCCGACTCCCACGGCGGTTCCCACACCGACCTCGACGCCGTCGCCCGCGCCTCAGCCGGCCGCCACCCGGCGATCGGCCCGAATCGTCCGTGTGATCGACGGCGACACGCTTCGCGTGCGCCTGTCCTCAGGCCAACAGATCACCGTACGCCTGATCGGAATCGACACGCCCGAGACCAAGCGCCCAGGCACGGCGGTCGAGTGCGGAGGCACGCCGGCCAGCTCCTACATGCAACGAATCGCGTTTCAACGCAGCCGCGGCCGGCTCGTCACGCTCGTCACCGACCCGAGCCAGGACACCACGGACCGCTACGGCCGTACGCTGGCCTACGTCGACGCGAGCGGCAAAGGCGACCTCGGCCAGCTGATGCTTCGCTCAGGCTGGGCGTCGGTGTACGTCTTCGAAAACCCCTTCGCACGGCTCGCGCGCTACCAAGCCGCAGCCGGCCACGCCAAGGCGCGCCGCGCCGCGGTATGGGACCGCTGCGGCGGGGACTTCCATCGCCCCGCCTAGCCCGGGCGACGCCAACGGCCGCACGAAGTCCTATGTCGGGCCCGACGCGCGTTCGACGGGACTTATGACGATCCATGCTGCCCTAGTCCGCAGTCACCTCTGCCTGGGACCGTGAACGATGGCGCTAGCGCAGGCCCAGCGGCGTAGGCGTGATGCCGAGGATCTCCAAGGCAGCTTCGAGGTCCTCGCGCCGCGGAGCGGTGATGCCAGTGCCAGAGCTCTCCTGGTCGAAGTCCAGGCGCGACAGCAGCTCGGGTGCGGACGCGGCGAGTTTCTGCCGGGCGATCTTCAGCGCTTCGTTCTCGGTCTCGCAGTCGAATTCGTCGGCCAGGGTGCCGTAGGTGTGCCAGCCGCCGTCGTCGCCGTCGTGGTGGAGCGTCCACGCTGCCTTGGCCGGCTCGTGGCCATAGCGTTGACCGACGTGGACCGCCTCCTCGTGCCCGAGGTATGCGCGCACCGCCGGCTGCACCGTGTCGGGATCCCAGGCGTCGTAGCGCAGCCATTGGAGCGTTCGCGGCAGGCCTTCGAACGGCGGCTCCAGCGGGTTGCTGCCACGGCCGGCGTGCCATACCCCAGGGAAGAAATCGAGATGTTCGAGCTGCGGCAGCTCGGCGAGGAATCCCAGATCGACATGGATCGGCGGAATCGCTTTGAGCCCCCCGACCCCGACGACGCTCACTCGAGGCTGACCAGTCGATCGTTTCGAGTGTGGCTTTCACGGACACGCCCGTGAGGCCGTGCCGGTCGGTCACGATCGTGAGCTCCCGCAGCGCCGGCAATGCCTTCGGAACTGGCCTTATGACGCCGCGACTGCGGTCCTGGTCGATTGGGCGGCTAACGCATGGGCGATTCGCCTCGTGAGCGAGGCGGTGTCCGGGCCGCCCACCCAGCAGCGTCGCGTGGGCAAACCTCGCCGCATTTCTTGAGGACGCGTAACGGCTCGGTGGGGAACAACGGCGGCGCGGACGGCGTCGTCGTGAGCAGCGCGTCAAGCGCCGCACGCTTTCCCTCCGGGAGGACACCATGGACGTACCGTGCATTTCTCGATCTGCCGCCAGCGATCGCACGCTGGGCGTTTGGTCACGACGCGCAGTCGCAGCCGTTATGGCGCTCGCGGTGACGGCGGTTGGCCTCGGGCTCTGTGCGCCCGGCTCGGCCGTCGCGCAGGGGCGTTGCTCGTCGGATGTGTCGCGCCCCGGCACGTTCGGCGCCGGGGCGGCGGACTCTCCGAAGCTTCCCGGGAAAGTGCTGGTCCGGTTCGGCGGCCAGTTCCCGTGTCCGGAGAACGCCGAGTGGTGGTTCGAGTACGGCACGACACCGCAGTACGGGCAGCGCACCACGGCCGAGAACGACACGGAGGAGATATTCGGCGAGAACGGCGCAGTGATCGTGCGGGCGAACGTCGACGGGCTGGCCTACAAGCAGACCTACCACTACCGCCTGGTCGTCCAGTATCGCGACGGAGCGATCGAGACCGGAGCGGACAACGTGGTGCGCATGCGGCCGGGTGCGTTGCGGCCGCCGCAGCGAGTCGGACTCCGGTGGAGCGATCGACCGACGCCGGCCGGGACCCACCTCGACACGCTGTCCGTGCTCGACGCGCTGCCGGGCTCGACGGTCACCGTCTCGTGCGCAGGCGAAGGCTGCAAGACGCCGGAGCAGAAGCTCGTCCTCGACAGGCGGCCGACAGTCTTCCGAGACTGGCGCGTGCAGCCCCCGGATGAGCTGCGGGTGGTCGTCGCCGGCCGCGGCATCGCGACCGTCACGACCATCCGCCCACGCCCGCACAGCGGTCCCGTCCTCGAGACCCAGTGCGGTGGCTTCCCGGTAGAGATCGGCGCGATCCCGTGCGCCGCCGTGTCGCTCACGCACCGCGGGGCGAAAGTCGGCCGGTTCGCGATCACCGACGTGACGCGCGGCTCGACTGTCCAGATCATCTGCCGCGGACCTGGCTGCCCAGCCAGTGACCTCACCAAGCGCGTCACCGCCAGCAAGGACGACCCGTTCGTCGACGTCATGCCGCGCGGCTACGGCGCGCTGCGCCCGGGCGCGACCCTGCACGTCTTCATAACGCGGCCCAACACGTTCGGGCTGACGGTGAGGTTCCGGGTGACGCGCGAGGACGTCGACCGCGGCCCGTATCGCTGCCTCTCGCCGAACGTGCCCCTGCGACGAGTCGCATGTCCCACCGCCCCGTCGGTGACCACCGGACGCGGCGCGGCGTCAGCGACCGCGTCGGCGCTCCCGCCGATCATCACCGTCCCGTTCTCCACCGTGGCCAAGAGCGACGGCTCGGGTGGACTCACCCGCGCACGCAACCTGACCATCCGCGGTGAGCGACGCTTCCGCGCGCTATGGGACGACCTCGGCGAGGGAGGCGACCCGCCCGCCATCGATTTCGACCGCGACATGGTGATCGCCGTCATGCAGGGCCGTCGGCCGTCAGGCGGCCACGCGGTCCGCATCGAACGAATCGAGGACCGCAACAAAGACCTACTGGTCAGCGTGGTCGAGACCCGACCGGGCCGAGGCTGCCTTGCGGGAGGCGTGTTGACCAGCCCGTATCACGTCGTCCGCCTGCGACGCAGCACGCGGCCGGTCCGTTTCGAGCGCCGGACGGTCGAGCGTGCCTGCAAGTGAGGACAGATTGCGCCGCTAGGCGAGCCCCGCAGCACTCGCGCTCGAACGGGGCTACGGTTCGAGGGCCTGGCGGGTGGTCTCGACGATGGGCGCTACCTCTGCTCGCAGGGCACGCACGAGCGCGAGCGCGCTGGGGGAACGTTCCGGCCGCGTCACGGCGACGATTGAGCGCAGGACCGGCTGTGGCTCGTCGACGGCGACCAGCCGGACTCCGGGCGGAACTGTGCCGGCGGCGATGCTCGGGACCGGGGTGATTCCCAGCCCGGCGGCGACGAGACCAAGCCGGGCGGGCCAGTCGCGTACGGCATAGGCGACCCGCCGCGCGGCGGGCGAGCGGGGCCAGACGTCGAGCAGTGGATCGGCGTCCCCGACGATCCACGGCTCGTCGTCCAGCTCCGCGACGTCGACCGTGCCGCGTTGCGCCAGGCGATGTGCCGCGGGGACCGCCACCAGCAGCCGACCCTCGAGCAGCCGCTCGACGCGCAGATCGTCGAGCGCAGGCGGTGCGTAGCGGTCCAGCGCGACGACGGCGACTTCCAGGCGCCCGGCCCGCAGACGGCGCAAGAGCGTGGGCGTCGAGCCCTCGCGCAGTGTGACGACCACGGCGGGGTGCGCGCGGAGCAGGCGTGCGAGCGCGCGCGGCACGAGCGCCGCGAGTGCCGAGGGGTACGCGCCGACGGCGAGCCGACCCTCCAAGCGGTCGCGCAGCCCGGCGAGCTCGAGCGTGGTGGCGTCGACGCGCTCCAACAGAACAGCGGCGTGACGCAGCAGAACGTTGCCGGCGCCGGTCGGCCGCACGCCGCGCGCCAGGCGCTCGAACAGCGGCGCGCCGGCGGCCTGCTCCATCGCCGCGACCTGTCGCGAGACCGCCGACTGCGTGTAGCCCAGCACGTCGGCCGCCGCGGTAAACGAGCCCCGCGCGGCCACCTCCTGCACCACCCGCAGTCCAACGAGTGTCAGCTCGCTCATCCGCCCTCCGCGTTCACACCTGGAGTCTGACCCATGCGCAACGCGCATGCGAGCCGTGCGATACCGTCGCTGGTCAGATAGCTCCGCGACGTATCGTGACGACATGGGCGACCGCCCGGGGCACCAGGCTCCGGCTCTTGGCATCGCGCCGCATCGCCCGCCACAGCCGGCGCTGCCGCTCGACACGTGGCAGACCGCGAATCTCGCAAGCCTGCCGGCAGGCGTCTCACCCGCGCAGGCGCTCGCGCTTCAGCGGACGGTCGGAAATCAGGCGGTGGGCCGGATGCTCGCCGCCCAGGCCGGCCGGCGCCTGGTCGCGCGCGAGACGGCGACCGACCGGCCTCCGGAGACCGTCGCCGCCACCGTCGGCGCGCCGGCCCAGAACGCGCTCGCCCCGCCGGCCGTCGTGTCGCCCGGCACGCTGCCGCCGACTCCCGGCCCCGGTGCCCCCGCGCCGACCACGACTCCGGCGAAGGCGCTGGGCCCGGGCCCCGCAGTCAGCCAGCTGGTGCAGCGCGACCCCGCTCCGGCGGCGGCATCCGCGCCCACCGCGGCGACCACGGATCCGAAGGTCACCGAGCTGCAGACCCAGGCGACGCGGCTGAAGAACCAGCAGCGCGCGACGCTCCTCCTGGACCAGTTCAAGGAAGAGGTCCTGATCCGCATCACGGGATGGGAGATCGCGATCCTCAGTCTCGGCTCTGCCTACGCCCGCGCGGCCAAGAACCACAGCGACGCGGTCGAGAAGAAAAAGAAGGCCGACGCGATCAAATCGCAGGTCATGTTCTCCCTACTGACCGTCGCCAGCGCGGGCGGCCTCGCCTGGATCAGCGGAGCGGTACAGGCTGCGAAGGGTGCAGCCGCCGAGGCGTCGCTGCTCACCAACACGTTGGAGGACGTCCTGCAAAACAGCGCCGCCGAGGCCTTCAGCGCCAACGGCCCGGGCTTGGATCAGCGCGTCCCGACCGTCGATCAGACGGCCGTTTCCGACGACCCGCTCGTCTTCCAGAACCAGCGGATGGGGCGACTGAAGGCGGCGCAGCTGCAGGCCCACACGCAGTTCAAGACCTTCACCGCCGATCTCCTCAAGCGGCCCGACGCCGACTGGGACAAGTACGACGAGAAGGCGCAGACCGCGCCCTACGCCGCCTGGCTCGCGAAGGCCGACCTGCTCTCCGGAGGCGCGAAACTGCCCACAGTTGACGTGATGGCCGACGAGCTCGAACGGGCCTTTTGGGCCAAATGGGCGCCGGCACTCAAAGTCGCCAAGGGCGAGATCGACAACGTCGAACAGGGATTCACTTACGTGTCGCCGAGCACGGCCGTGGAGGAGCGCTTTGACACGCTCGGGATCACCAAGGCCTCCGGCGTCGACGACTTCGGATGGTGGACCAGCGACAAGGAGATCATCAAAGTCATCACGTGGGCGAACGGCTACCAAGTCAAGCCGTTCATCGCGTGATGCTCCGATTCCGCGCTCGTCGCGCGGCCGCATTGAGACGTTCACCGAAGGTGGGAGTAGCGGTCGCTTGCTGGCTCGCCGTTGCGGTACCGAGCGCCGGCGCGGCGTGGAAGCCGTTCGCCTCGGGCGGGATGAACATCTCCGACCAGGTCAGTCTCGCGCGCACGAGCGATGGCATCCTTCACGTCGGCTGGTTTCGCGCCGGCTACGACGTCCTGCAGACGCCGGTCAGCCCGCCCGGCACCGTCGGGACCGCGGTGCCGATCGTCAGCGGCTGGGCTAGCGCCGGCAACCCCGTGCTTGTCGCACAGGGCGCCGCGCTGACCGCGTTCTGGCCCGGCTCGCCGACGCTGGTCACCGGCGACCCGCAGGCCGGCATCGACATCGCGGCCAGCGCAGACGGGGGCCGGACCTGGGCGGTCGGTTCCAGGGCGATCAGCTTCGACGGCTTTGCCAGCTCGCCCGCTGCCGTAGCCGCCGCGGGCACGTTCCTGCAGGCGTTCTACACCGGCCGCGAGACCGTCGTCCACGCCGGCGTGGACCCGGCGGTGGGCGCGGCCGGCGGCTACGGCAGCGGGACCAATCAAGCGCTGGCGGCCTCAGCGGCGGGCGACGCGATGGTCGCCTGGTGTACGACCGGCGGCGTCTTCGTGCAAGCGGTGACGCCGGCGACCGGAGCCCCCGCCGGCCCAGCTTCGAACATGCCTGGCACCGGGTACTGCGACGCTGCCGCGCGCACGCAGCTCGTCGCGCGCCGGGGCGGCGGGTTCGTCATCGCCGCGCCCGACGCGACGCGCCGCAAGGTGCTCGTCTGGCCGATCGGCTCCCGCCGGGCGGTCACGATCGCCGGTGGCGGCTCGTTCAAGCAGCAGGTCGCGCTGACGGCGACCCCCGACGGCCGGCTGTGGGCGGGCTGGCAGGACTCCGAGACCGCCAAGGCCGTCTTCCGCCGCTCCAACATGACGGCGACCAAGTGGGGCGCGGCGGTGGCGGTCACGCTCCCGCCCGGGCGCATCGTCCAGCTCAACCTCGACGCTCAACTCGACCGCGTCGACGCTGTCATCCGCACCCAAACCGACGCCGGCACGGTCGGCCTGGCCACCGACCAGATCCGCCCCGGACTCACGCTCATCGCCACGAGCGGCAAGACCCAGTCCTTCCGCGTACTCGACGCGGGCGACCCGATCGCCGGAGCCAAGATCAAGGTCGCGAGCCGCTCATTGATCACCAACGCGAGCGGCCGCGCGACCGCCGACCTCAAGCCCGGCCGCCACAGGGCCACCGCATCCAAACGCGGCTACGTCAACGCCACCACCCAGGTGCGGGCGCGCTAGGCGCGCTTGGTCGCCCGGTAGTAGCGGGCCTGGCGCACGCCGTGCGCACAGCGCTCGGAGCAGAATCGGCGTGCCCGGTGGTGCTGGATGAAGAGCAGCGGACATGCCGGCCGCGCGCACCGGCGGACCCGGCCGGCGTCGTCGCCGGCGAGAAACAGAATGCAGCGCGCGGCGACCGTCGCCACGAACACGTCCTCTGGTGTGCCGCCGTGGTTCAGCCCCCAGCTCGGCGGCCCGCCCACGTCGAGCGCCAGGTGCCCCGGGGCGCGGCGGGACGCGGCGTTGAGCGCCTCGGCGGCCGTCGTGGACAGCGTGGGGCTGCGGTCGGCCAGCTCGGTCAGCAGCAGGCGGGCCGCATCGCGGATGTGGCGCAGGGCCGCGGCGGTCGGCACGGCCGGGACCGCCAGGTCGGAGGCATGTGCGAACCAGGTCCGCACGGCGATCTCGTGCTCGAGGAAGTCCACGTCTTCGCGCTCGCCGGCGTACCGGGTGTTGGCGAACTCGACCGCAAACGGCTCCCCGAGGAGCGGCATCTCGTCGACTGGGATCGACGATGGATCGACGCGCTTGACTGACGGTGAATTCATTGTGTTACCGTCAGTATAGTGCACTTGGACTCCAGTCCACCCAGCAAGACCGCCACGCTGGCGCTGCTGGCCTTCGCGATGTTGATCGTGTCTCTGGACCAGTACATCGTCGTGGTGGCGCTGCCGGAGATCGGGCGCGAGCTCGAATTCACGTCCCAGACGCTCCAGGCGGTGATCAGCGCGTACGCCGTGGCATCGGCGGGCTTCCTGCTGCTGGGCGGGCGCGCCTCCGACCTCCTGGGTCGGCGGCGCGTGTTCGTGACCGGGTTGTCGCTGTACGCCGGCGCGTCGGCGCTTGGCGGGTTGGCGTCCGCGCCGGAGGTGTTGCTGGCCGCGCGGGCCCTGCAGGGCCTGGGTGGGGCGCTGGTCTTCCCTTCCACGCTCTCGCTGGTGAACACCACGTTCGCCGAGGGCCACGCGCGCAACCGCGCAGTGGCCGTCTGGGGAGGCGCCGGGGCGGCCGGGCTGGTGATCGGGGTGCTGCTGGGCGGCGTGCTGACGCAGGCGCTGGGCTGGGAGGCCGTGTTCTTCGTCAACGTGCCGCTGGCCACCCTGGCCATGGCGCTCGCGTTCGTGCTGATCCCGGCCGACCGTGCGAGGGAGCACAAGCGGAGCTTCGATCTGCCCGGGGCGCTAAGTGCCACGGTGGGGATCACGCTGATCGTGTTCGCACTGGTGGAGGGACCGAGCCTGGGCTGGGGCTCGCCTGCGGTGGTCGGTTCCGCCGCGGCCGGTGTCCTGGCCCTCGCCGCGTTCGCGCTGATCGAATCCCGCAGCCGCGATCCGCTGCTCCCGCCGCGGCTGGTGGCCAACCGCAACCTGTCCACCGCGGCGGCCATCGCGTTCCTGTTCTGGGCCACGTTCGGGTCGGTCCTCTACTTCCTGACCCTCTATTTCCAGGACGTGCACTCCTACAGCGCCCTGCAGACCGGCCTCGCGTTCCTCGTGCCCACCGTCGTCGTGGTCACCGCCTCGACGCTCGCCGGGCAACTGGTCACGCGCTGGGGGCTCAAACGCACGCTCGTGGGCGCGCTGGGCCTTGGGGCGCTGGGTGCGCTCGCGCTCGCGGTGACGATGTCCCCGACCGCTTCCTACGGCACGCTGGTGCCGGGCCTCGTGCTGTTGAGCATCGGCGACGGCGTGGTCTTCACCGCCATGTTCATCGCCGCCGGCACCGGTGTCGACGACCGCGACCAGGGAGTGGCATCGAGCATCGCCTCCACCAGTTCGTCGATCGGCGCCGCGGTGGGACTGGCGCTGCTCGTGCTGGTGGCCAACGCCGGCACTGGCGGTCTCAGCGACGAAGCCCTGCGCACCGCCACCGCGGACGGCCTGAGCACCGCCGTGCTGGTGGTGTCCGGCGGCATCGCTGCGATCGCGGTGGTGGCGCTGAACCTCCGACCGGAGAGCCGGGTGAGCTTTGCCTACGATTGAGTTGTGAGGCTTCGTCGCGCGGTATTCGCTCTCGCAGTGCTCGCGGTGTTGGCGGGTTGCGGCGGCGGGGAGCGATCCGCGCCCCCGCCGGTGGCGCAAACGCAGACGCCCTCGCCTGGGCCGCCGGCCGGCGAGCCGGTCACGTTCCGGGCGAGCGACGGTGTGCAACTGCGCGGCCGCAGCTTCGGCGACGGAACCTCGTGGGTGGTGCTGGCGCACATGGGCTCGCAACGCAGCAACGAGGAGGACTGGCTGCCTTTGGTCAGCCGGCTCGCGGACGCCGGCTATCGCGCCGTCATCTACAACCAGCGCGGCGTCTGCGCGCGGAACTTCGACTGCTCGGACGGCGAGAGCGACCTCGACGAGGCCTGGCGCGACGTAGTGGGAGCGGTGCGCTTCGCCCGTCGCGACGGTGCTGAGCGCGTCGCGCTGGTGGGCGCGAGCAACGGCGCGATGGCGTCGCTGTACGCCGTCACGAAGGAGCGCGTCGACGTGGAGGCGCTGGTCTCCGTGGCGGGCATCAACCGGGCGGTCGAGCCCTACATGTTCACGCGGGCAGATCTCCGTCGCGTGGGCGAGCGGTCGCTGTTCCTCGCCGCCGACAGCGATCATTTCGGCGCGGTCAACCACGCCCGCACCTGGGCCGACTGGAGCGGCGGCGAGCTGGTGGTGCTCGATTCCGAACTGCACGGAACGAAGATGCTCGAAGACGGCCAGCCGACGCAGGCTCCGATGATCGAGAGCACGCTGGCGTTCCTGGAGCGCACGGTCACCCCGTAGCCAGTTGGCCGCGGGCGCTTCTCCGGACGGTGCCCGGCGCGACGCCGATGACGCGCTTGAACGCGCGGCTGAAGGCGGCCTCGGATCGGTAGCCGAGCCGGTCGGCGAGCTGGCCGACCGTGGAGCCCTCCTCCTTCATCGCGGATACCGCGACGTGCATGCGCCAGCGTGTGACGTAGCTCATCACCGGCTCGCCGACGAGCTCGGTGAAGCGGGCGGCGAACGCCGAGCGCGACATCGCCAGCTCGTGTGCCAGGGCAGCGACCGTCCAGTGGCGAGCGGGGTCGCGATGAATGAGTGAGATGGCACGGCCGATCTGGGCGTCTTGGAGCGCACCGAGCCAGCCCCTCTGGGCGGCTGGATCGCTCTCCATCCACGCCCGGATCGCCTGGATCACGAGAATGTCCCCAAGGCGCGTGATCACGGCCTCGCCGCCGGGCCGGAGCTCGCCGGCCTCAGCGGCCATCAGCCGCAGCGTGCTCTGCATCCACTCGAGCCGGGGCGAGCTGGACGCCTCGACGTGGATCGTCGTCGGCAGGACCTTGATGAGGTTGCCGGCGGCCGGGTGCGCGAACCGCACCGCTCCGCAGATCAGGCCGGTGGGCGCACCGCCCGCGCCGTGGCGCAGGATTTCGTAGCGCTCGCTGACGACCTCACGGTCGAGGTCGAGAATCGCCGGCGCAGGGGCTCCGGGCTCGCTGCGCAGGACGTGGCCCTCCCCGTGGGGCACGAGCGCGAGGTCACCGAGCTGGATCCAGGTGTGCTCGTCGGTCCCGGTCTCGAGCCAGAGCCGGCCCGACGTGACGACGTGAAACCACAGGTATCCCGGCATCGGCGGCAGCGTGAGGCCCCACGGTGCGGTGAGCTCGGAGCGGCAGTAGTACGCGCCGTCCATCCGCAGGAAGTGCAGCGCCTCGCCGAGAGGATCTGCCGGGGGGAAGGGATCGAGCGCGTCCATGCCGCCAGTATGCCTGATCATCCAGTGTCATGGACGATCTGTCATGAATCACGTCGGAACAGTCATAGATCATCCGGCGCTCGTACGAGAAGCTGGACCTATGGCATACATCGGACAGACACTCGAGAACCCGGCCAGCGGAGAGCGCATCACGTTCCGTCAGACGTCGGCGACCACGGGCGGCGAGCTGCTGGCGATCGACCTCACGCTTCCGCCGAACCGGCGGGTCCCGGGCGGCCAGCACATTCACCCGCGTCAGGAGGAGCGCTTCGAGGTCGTCGAGGGCACGATGCGCTTCAAGCTGGGACGCAAGCGGGTCGTCGCGGGGCCCGGCGAGACAGTCGTCGTCGCGCCCGGCCAGAAGCACGACTTCGCGAACGTCGGCGACGGTGACGCGCTCGTCCGCGTCGAGGTGCGCCCGGCGCTGAAGATGGAGCAGCTCTTCGAGACCGCCGTCGGTTTCGCCGAGCAGGGCCGCACGATGCTCGGTGGGATCCCGCGGCCGCTCGA
The DNA here is from genome assembly GCA_963768375.1 of uncultured Solirubrobacteraceae bacterium. Taxonomy (GTDB): domain Bacteria; phylum Actinomycetota; class Thermoleophilia; order Solirubrobacterales; family Solirubrobacteraceae; genus Solirubrobacter. The sequence goes on along the minus strand of CAVYHO010000007.1, from coordinate 163,607 downwards.
CCTCGCCGTGTTCACGCAGGAGTTCGAGAACGAGGTACAGGGAGCGTTTCCGCCCCGCTGGCTGCAGCGCATCGTGCTCGCACCGCTGGCCTGGCTCGCGCGACGCCGCGATCGCCCAGCCGCGCCATCGTCAGCGCGGCCGGTCGACGTCCGAGCCTGAACGAGGAGGTCCAAGATGACCACTGGCGACGGCCGGAAGGCCGGCATCGTGCTCGCCGCGGCGACCCGCTCTTCTTCGCCACCTTCCTCGGGGCGGTCGGGCTGACCGCGGCCGCGGCGTATCTGCAGCGGCGCCTCGGATCGCGGCGGGCAACCGCGTGGATCCTCGCCGCCCTCGTTCTCTACGGCCTCGGGTTTTTGACCACGATGGCGATCAACGTGCCGCTCAACAACGACCTCGCCGAGGCGGGTGATCCGAGCCGGATCACCGACCTGGCCGGCGTCCGTGACGCCTTCGAGGACAAGTGGGTGGCGTGGCACATCGTCCGCACCGTTGTGTCCACCGCCGCGTTCGGCTGTCTCGCCTACGCGCTACTCCTCCACGGACGGACCGCGCGCTAGTGGCGAGAAGGGCTACCGGTCGTCGCTCTCGCGGGGCTCGGCGTCGTCGCCGGTGGCCGCCGCGGCGCCGTCGTCGGTCTCGAGCCGGGACGCCGCGGCTTCCCGCTTGCGAGCGTCCTTTCGCGCCTCCTTCTCCTGCCGGCGCTCGCGCAGTTTGTTCTCGCGATTGAGCTTCGCGAATGTTGTCTTCTTCTTAGAACTGGACGCCATCGGCAATCCCTTCGTCGAGCCGCCGGGGTCGTGAATGCGCGCGTGAGCGCTTGCAGATCACCAGAACCGGCTTCTCTGACGACCGCCGCGTACCGGCGAGACGGCAAACGGAGCCGCGATCGAGCGGATCGCGGCGCAGTACAGAGACTTTATCGGGTCTCCCGGCCGCGTCGCACGCGTTGGGTCAGCCAAGCGCGTGCCAGCAGCAAGCCGGCGGTCAGACTTGGGACCGCCGGCAGGATCTCCTCGAGCGGCATGCCCGCGACGTGAGCGATCATTCGCGCTCACCATACGCGTCGTGGTAGTTCCACCACCCGTAGGGCGGGGTCTGCGGGGAGCCCTCGGGCGAGTCCTCCCACTCTTCCTGGCGGCCGAGCGCGGTCATGTCCATGTAGCTCCAACTGGAGCCGAGCGCCTCGTCGCCGCGCCCGTTGATCAGGTAGGTGCGGAAGATCTGGTCGCCTTCGCGGATGAACGCGTTGTGCCCGTGCCACTGGTCGACGTCGAAGTCCTTGTCGAAGTCGTCCGTGAGCGTGTACCACGGGATCAGCTGCCATCCCATGCGCTCCTTCAGGCTCTGGATCTCGGCCTGGGGGGCGCGCGAGGCATAGACGAGCGTCGTGCCGCGCGCGTTCAAGTGGGCGGGGTGGCCGACATTGTCGGCAACCATGGAACAGCCCACGCAGGCTCGCTCCGGGTATGAGCCGCCGCCCGACTCCGGGAAGGTCGTGACGTCCGGCGCGTAGAACGCGCAGTAGACGATCAGCTGGCGGCGCCCGTCGAACAGGTCGAGCAGGCTCGCCGGACCATCCGGGCCCTCGAAGCGGTAGTCCTTCTCCACCGCCATCCACGGCATCCGGCGGCGTTCGGCGGCCAGCGCATCGCCGGCGCGCATGTGCTCCTTCTCCTTGACCAGCAGCGCCTCGCGGGCCGCGGTCCATTTCTGGGGCGAAACAATCGGTGGCGTCTTCATGAAAAGACGACGCAGCAGGAGTGGCGGGTTGGACAGCTCAGCGCAATGTGGCGCGCCGCCGCTCGAGTTCCTCGCGCTCGACGTCGTTCGCTGACAGTGCGATGGCCTGGTCGTACGCGCGTGCGGCGCCCTCGGCGTCGCCGGAGCGGCTGAGCAGGTCCGCCTGCGCGGCGTAGAGCGGCTGGTAGCGCTCGAGCGCTGGGTCGGCGAGCAGCGGCTCGAGCAGCTCCAGTCCGGCGGCGGGCCCCGACGCGAAGCTGACGGCGACGGCACGATTGAGCTCGATCACCGGCGACGGGCTGATCACGGCGAGGGCGCCGTAGAGCTCGGCGATCTGCGCCCAATCGTCCGGGGCCTGGATCTGGACGGCGCCGATCGCGGCCTGCAGCTGGTACTCGCCCGGGCGCCCCATCCGGACCGCCCGCTCGAGCGTCGCGAGACCGGCGCGGATCCGGTCCTGATCCCACCGCGACCGGTCCTGCGCATCCAGCGCGACGTACCGCCCGCTCGCGTCCACGCGGGCGGCCCGACGCGCGTCGTGGAGCAGCATCAGCGCCGTCAGCCCCCAGACCTCGGGCTCGTCGGGCATCAGCCGGGCCAGCAGCTCGCCGAGGCGGATCGCCTCGTCGCACAGCTCCTCGCGCACGAGCCGGTCGCCCTCGGCGGCCGCGTAGCCCTCGTTGAAGATCAGATAGACCACCTGTAGGACCGCGCGCAGGCGCCCGGGCAGCTCCTCGTCCTCCGGGACCCGGTAGGGGATCCCGGCTTCCGCGATCTTGCGCTTCGCACGCACGATCCGCTTGCCCATCGTCGGCTCGGCGACCAGGAACGCGCGCGCGATCTCGCCGGTGGTCAGGCCCCCGAGCGCGCGCAGCGTGAGCGCCACCCGCGCCGGCATCTCCAGCGCCGGGTGGCAGCAGGTGAAGATCAGCCGCAACCGGTCGTCGGCGATCGCGCTCGCGTCGCGGTCCTCGGGCTCGGCGTCCAGGCGCAGCAGCTCGGCGAGCCGCTCGACGCGACCCGTGACGGCTCGCTCCCGGCGCAGGCGATCGATCGCCCTCCGCCGGGCGGTTGTCGTGATCCACGCGCCCGGATTGGCCGGGATACCGTCGCGCTGCCAGGTAGTGACCGCGGCCTCGAAGGCGTCCTGCACCGCGTCCTCGGCCAGTTGGAAGTCGCCGGACTGCCGGATCAGGGTGGCCAGGACGATCGCCCGTTCCTCGCGGAACGCGCGCGCGACGGCATCGTTCACCCCAGGTTGCTCACGTCTTCGTCCGACAATTCGACGCCGGCCCGGCGCGCCGTGTCCAACCACTCCTCGGGCGGCATGATCGGGCGCACCTCGATCGTCCCCCAGCGCGCCATCGGCATCCGCCCCGCCTGTTTGAGCGCCTCGTCGAGGTCGGCGCACTCCAGAACGTAATAGCCGGCCAGGACCTCCTTGGTCGCGGCGAACGGGCCGTCGATGATCTCTGTCCGGCCGTCGCGGATGCGGACCGATGTCGCGCTCTCGGTCGACCGTAGGCGCTGGACGCCGACGAGCAGCCCGGCCTCGCGCAGGCCGGCGTTCAACTCCAGCAACAGCGGTGTGATCTGCTCGCGCTCGGCCTGCGCGGCCTCGTCGACCTCCTCGTGATACACCAGCAGCATGTACTGAGCCATACCAGCACCTTACGGCCGCACGTCGCGCCTCAGCGAGCGGTCGTGACGAGCTCAGGTCTGGCGAAGAAGTAGCCCTGGAAGGCGTCGAACCCGAGTGCCCGGCAGAGCTCGTACTCCGCACGCGTCTCGACCTTCTCGGCGAGGAGCGTCACGTCGTGGTCCCCAAGCCTCGCGAACGTGTCGACGAGCGCGTCGCCTGTGAGTTCGCGGATGTCGAGCTTGACCGTGCCTGCGAACTCGATCAGCGACTCCCAGCCGTCCGCGAAGCGGAAGTCGTCCAGGGCGATCCGAAAGCCGGCCGCGGTGAGCTCATGCATGACCTCGAGCAGCGCGTCGTCGATCGTCTGGTTCTCGAGCAGCTCCAGCACGAACTGGCCGGGAGCGATCCGCAGCGGACGGAAGTCGAGCAGGAACTCGCGCGTCACGTTGATGTAGGCGGGGTGCGCGCCCACGAGCTGCTCGAGTCCGATATCGACCACCGATCGCACGATCACGTTCGCTGTCGCGGCATCAGCGTCGCGGATCGGCATCGGCCGGTGCAGCAGCTCGTACCCGACGATCTTCCCGGAGCGGTCGAAGATCGGCTGACGCGCCACCCCAACGGGCGCCTGGACCGTCACCATCGGGGTGTCGCGCGGATCGCGTGGAGCGATGGCGATGCTCATGACTTCGCGCCGAAATCGGTCGTGAAGGTGGCACCGACGCCGTCGTTATGCGGGACTCCGGCACGAACGCCGATGCCGAGCTCGCGGAAGGCCGGCTTGAGGATGTTGCCCCGGTGTCCGCTCGAACGCATCCACGCGACGTGGATGGCGCGGGGCGTCCCGACATGGCCGGTTCCCCAGGCGAGGTTCTCGCCCAAGGTCCAACCCTCGTTGCGGCGCGCGTAGCCGGCGCCGATGATGCGGTCGACGAACGTGTCGCCGTCGCGCGCCGTGTGCGAGAAGAAGCCGCCGCGGACCATGTCCGACGAGTGCGCCAGCGCCGCCCGGCGCAGCTTCGCGTTCTCGCGCAGCGCTCGCAAGCCACGCTGCGTGCGCTCGGCGTTGATCAGGCACAGGACTGCCGCCCCGACGTCATCGGCATTGTTCGCGCGTGGCGCGACGTCGAGGTTGGAGCATTCGGCGTCGGCGGCGTGCGCCGGAGTGCTGCCGGCGCAGGCCGCGATCAGCGCGCCGGAGGCGAGTAGGAGAGTCAGTTTGGACGCGCTCATGGAGCCGTCCTCCGATCGGGTAGCCGGGAGGAAGAGTGCGCGACGGCTTCGTCTCCCGTCCCGAGCCGGTACTCGGAACAAGCAAGGTCTGAAAGCCGCGGGACGCGGGCGGCGGACCCACAAGGGCCCCGCCCGACATATGGCGCACCGCTCCTGGCGAGCGCGCTGTATTGAGCCCAGTCCCCTGGGCCAGCTAGGACGCTCGGTTGAGCATCCACACGGCTGAACCCCCGACTACGCATGGGAGCTGTAAAGCTCGACCATGCCGCGGGATTCCCGACTGAAAGCCAGAGTAGCGCGCGATTCTTGAGTAAAACAAGTTAACCGATCATTTTTTGCGGAGTCGATCGATCAACCGGGCGATGGGTGCCGGCCAACAAGCGGCCGGCACCCGAATCCAGATCAGCTCAGGTCGAAGCGGTCCAGGTGCATGACCTTGGCCCACGCCGCCACGAAGTCGTGCACGAACGTCTCGCGCGCGTCGTCGGACGCGTAGACCTCGGCCAGCGCCCGCAACTCGGAGTTCGAGCCGAACACGAGGTCGACGCGGCTGCCGGTCCAGCGCAGGTCGCCGCTCGCGTCGCGGGCCTCGTAGGCGTCTCCGGACGCCGACCACGTCGTGTCCATCGCGAGCAGGTTCACGAAGAAGTCGTTCGACAGCGTGCCGGGCCGGTCCGTGAGGACGCCGAGCGACGACCCGCCCTGGTTGGCGCCCAGCACCCGCAGGCCGCCGACGAGGACGGTCATCTCCGGCGCGCTCAGGGTCAGCAGGTTCGCGCGGTCGAGCAGCAGGTACTCGGCTCCGAGCCGGTGGGGGCCCTTGAGGTAGTTGCGGAACCCGTCGGCGGTCGGCTCGAGCGCGTCGAAGGACTCGACGTCGGTCCACTCCTGCGACGCGTCCGTACGGCCGGGCACGAACGGCACCTCGACGTTCACGCCGCCGTCCGCGGCCGCCTTCTCGACGGCCGCCGACCCGGCAAGGACGATCAGGTCGGCGAGCGACACCGGCTTGCCGAAGGAAGCCTGGATGCCCTCGAGCGTGCTCAGCACCTTCGCCAGCTGCTCGGGGTCGTTGACCTCCCAGCCCTGCTGCGGCTCCAGCCGGACGCGCGCACCGTTCGCCCCGCCGCGCTTGTCGGACCCGCGGAACGTCGACGCCGACGCCCACGCGGCCGACACCAGCTCGGCCACGGACAGCCCTGACGCGAGGATCTGCCGCTTGAGTTCGGCAACGTCCTGCGCGCCGATCAGGTCGTGGTCGACGTCCGGGACCGGGTCCTGCCACAGCAGCCGCTCCTCCGGCACCTCCGGCCCGAGGTAGCGGTCGATCGGGCCCATGTCGCGGTGCGTGAGCTTGAACCACGCGCGGGCGAACGCGTCGGCGAGCTCGTCCGGGTGCTCGAGGAACCGCTTCGTGATCGGCCCGTAGATCGGGTCGAACCGGAGCGAGAGATCGGTCGTGAGCATCGTCGGTGTCCGCCGCTCGGAGTCGGGCGCGGGCCCGGGCACGGCACCCGCTCCGGCGCCGTCCTTCGGCTGCCACTGGTGGGCTCCGGCGGGGCTCTTGGTCAGCTCCCACTCGTAGCCGTACAGGTTCTCGAGGAAGTTGTTGCTCCACCGCGTCGGCGTCGTGGTCCAGGTGACCTCGATCCCGCTGGTGATCGCGTCCGCGCCCTTGCCCGTGCCGAAGCTGTTCGTCCAACCGAGGCCCTGCAGCTCGAGCGGGGCGCCCTCCGGCTCGTCCCCGACGTGCTCATCCGGATCGGCGGCACCGTGCGTCTTGCCGAACGAGTGGCCGCCGGCGATCAGCGCCACGGTCTCCTCGTCGTTCATCGCCATCCGCTTGAACGTCTCGCGGATGTCAGTGGCCGCGGCGAGGAAGTCCGGCTCGCCGTTCGGGCCCTCCGGGTTGACGTAGATCAGACCCATCTGCACGGCGCCCAGCGGCTCCTCGAGCTGCCGCTCGCCGCTGTAGCGCTCATCGCCGAGCCACGTGGTCTCCGGGCCCCAGTAGACGTCCTCGTCCGGTTCCCAGACGTCCTCGCGGCCGCCGGCGAACCCGAACGTCTCGAAGCTCATCGACTCCAGCGCGACGTTGCCGGCGAGGATCATCAGGTCCGCCCACGACAGCGACTGGCCGTACTTCTGCTTGACCGGCCACAGCAGGCGGCGTGCCTTGTCGAGGTTGCCGTTGTCCGGCCAGCTGTTGATCGGAGCGAAGCGCTGCTGCCCGGCCCCGGCGCCGCCGCGGCCGTCGCTGATCCGGTACGTGCCGGCGCTGTGCCAGGCCATCCGGATGATGAACGGGCCGTAATGGCCGAAGTCGGCCGGCCACCAGTCCTGCGAGGTCGTCAGCACGTCGTCGATGTCCTGCTTGACCGCGGCGAGGTCGAGCGAGTTGAACGCCTCGGCGTAGTCGAACTCCTCGCCGAGCGGGTTCGCCACGGCGGGGTTCTTCGCCAGGATCTTCAGGTTGAGCCGGTCCGGCCACCAGCCGCGGTTCCCGCCGCCCTGGGTGGGATGCGGGGCGCGCTCGTGGTCGACGGGGCAACCCTCCCGCGTCGACTCATTCATCTCTCCAACTTCGGCGTTGGGCTGATCAGACAAGGGAACCTCTCTCAGGATCAGATGTACGCGAGCATTCGGGGCACAGGCCCGGATAGACGACTTCGGCCTCGTCGATCACGAAGCCGTGGTTGTCGAAGGGGGTCAAGCAGGGTGCGGTGCCGACGGCGCAATCGACGTCCTCGATCGCGCCGCACGACCGGCACACGACGTGGTGATGGTTGTCGCCGACTCGTGACTCGTAACGGGGCACCGAGCCCGGCGGGTGGATCCGCCGCACCAGGCCGGCGTCGGTCAGTGCACGCAGCCCGTCGTAGACGGTCTGCTGGGACACCTGGCCGAGCTCCGTGCGAACGAGATCGACGATCGAGTGCGTGTCGGCGTGCGGATGGTCATACACCGCGGCGAGCACGGCCACCCGCGGGCGGGTGATGTGCAGCGAGACGCCGCGCAGCATGCGCTCCAGTTCCGAGACCGACGGCACTGCCCGGCAGTGTGGCACGTAATCTGGAAACGTTCCAGATTATTTCAGAAGCCTGGACAGACGGCGGTCTTTCAAAATCCGGCCCTCGGTCTGGCAGTGCGGGCAGTACGTCATCACGTAGTCCTCGTAGAACACCGCCTCGAGGACGGTCTCGCACCGCGGGCACGGCTCGCCCTGGTGGGCGTGGACCTTCGTCGGCTTCGGGAACTTCTCCGGCAGCGGGAGGTCGACCTTCTCCTCGTAGACGTCGAGGACGCGGCCGAGCTCGGAGATCATCGCCTCGCGCAGCGCTGCCGCCTCGCGCTCGGACAAGTCGTCGCCACGCTTGAAGGGCGACAGCTTCGCGGCGTGCAGGATCTCGTCGACCCACGTCCGCCCGATCCCCGAGATCACCTGCTGGTCGCGCAGCAGCGTGTGCAGCGGACGCGGCGTCGCGAGCAGCTCCTCGAGCTCCGGCGGGTCCGGCCACGCCTCCGGCCCGAGCGTCTTCAGCGACGGCTCGGCCTCCAGCCCGTCCAGCGTCAGCAGCTTGATCCACGCCGCCTGCTTGGTGCCGAACTCGCGCACGCGCAGCTCGCGGTCGCCGGGCAACCGGACGAGCACGCGCGACGTCCGGTCCTTCATCGACGCACGCTTCTCGTAGAGCATCATCCGGCCCGCCGACATCAGGTGCGTGAGCAACGTCAGCGGGCCGTGCGACTCGGTTTCGGCCTCGAGCAGCAGCAGCTTGCCGCGACGGCGGACGTCACGGAACGTCGAGCCGTCGAGCGCGCTCAGCGGCGGGTCGAACGTCTTCAGCGCATTGATGCCCGGCGTCATCACGGATTCGATCCGCTCGCCCGGCAGCGCCGCCGCCAGCCGGCGGGCGACGATCTCCATCTCGGGCAGCTCGGGCACGACCGTGCACGTTAGCCTGCGGCGGGTATGGACCCGTGGATTCTCCAGGCGGCGGCGGAGATCGGTCGCCGTGCGCCGCGCGAGCTGGAGGCGCTCGTGGCCGTCTCGTCGCCCTCCGGCGACGTCCATGGCGCGAACGAGTGCGCGTCGGTGTGCGCGGCGCTGCTCCCGGACCAGGCCGCTGTGGAGCGCGTGCCGTGCTCCTCGCCGAACCACGCGGAGGACCTCGTGGCCCGGTTGCATGGCACCGGCTCGCGGCGCGTGCTGCTCGTCGGCCACATCGACACCGTCGTCGCGCACGGCCAGCACAAGCCGCTGACCCGCGCCGGCGAGCAGCTCGTGGGCTCCGGGACGGTCGACATGAAGGGCGGAGTGGTCCTCTCACTCGGCGCCGTACGGGAGTTCGCCAAGCGGCCCGAGCTCTACGCCGAGATCGCGCTGCTGCTCGTCTGCGACGAGGAGTGGCGGACGGCGGACTTCTCCCATGTCGAGCGGTTCGCGGGCTTCGACGCGTGCCTGTGCTTCGAGGCCGGCGAGATGAAGGACTCCCACGAGGGTGTTGTCGTGCGACGCAAGGCGGCGGGGACGATCCGGGTCGTGGGGCACGGGCGCAGCGCCCACTCCGGCTCGGCGCCGGACCGCGGGCGCAACGCGCTGCTCGCGCTCGCCGCCGCGGCCCAGGCCATCGCGGCCCATCACGATCCGGCCGGGCCGTCGCGGCTCACCGCCGTGCCCACCGTGCTGCGCTCCGGCGACGCGTTCAATGTCGTCCCCGGCTCGGGCGAGCTGTTCTGCGACCTGCGCGCGGACGAGCTGGACGCGATCGAGGCCGTGCTCGATCACATCCCGGACGAGGTCGGCGGCGCCTACCTGGAGCCCGAGCTGATCCGGCGTTGGCCGGGCATGCATTCGGAGGTGGCCACGGCGCCGCTGCTCGAGCGGGCGAGCGAGCGGCTCGGGCGCCGCGTCGCCGCCGCGGCGCGCGGCGGCGCGTCCGATGCGAGCCACTTCGCGGCCACGATTCCGATCACCATCGACGGGCTCGGCCCGCGTGGCGGGAAGGCGCACAACCCCGAGGAGTTCGTGCTGGAGGCTTCGCTGCAGCCGCGCGCCGAGGTGGCGCTGGCCGTGATCGCGTCAGCCCTCGATTGAGCGCGCCATCGCCTCGAGCTCCTTCGGGCGCACGAGGGCGAGCAGCTCGCCGCCGGAGCGGGTCGCCTTGATCGCGGCGACACCGCCCTTCTTGAAGTCGACGCGGCCGCCCGTGAAGTCGTAGACGACCTGCGAGAACGTCGGCTCGTGGCCGACGATGAGGATCTTCGCGTCCTCGTCGTGCGCGTCCAGCAGCGCCAGCGCGTCCACGCGCGAGAAGCCGTCAGCGAGCGAGGACTCGACGACCGGCTCGATGTTCAGCGACTGGCAGGCCAGCTCGGCGGTCTCGAGCGCGCGGACCTTCGGGCTCGAGTAACAAGCGGCGAACTCCTCGTTGAGCGCCGCCAGCGCCGCGCCGGCCGTCTCGGACTGACGACGACCGCGCGGGGTCAGCTCGCGTTCGTCGTCCGGCTTGGAGTCATGCGGCACCGCTTCGCCGTGCCGCAACATCCACAGTTGGCGCGCCATCGCGCGCCACAGCTTACGCGGGCTACGCCGCTGCGAGATGCTCGGCCGGCTCCTCGAAGCGCCAGTAGCTCCGGGCGCGGTAGGGATCCTCGGCGGCGTGGCGGCTGTCGCTCAGCGGCGGCGAGTCCTCGACCTGCCAGGACGCGAAGGGGGTGCGCAGTCCGAACAGGTCCGTGTAGAGGTCCTCGACGGCCAGCATCCGCTTGCCGCCGAACGCGCCGTTGAGGCGCACGACGACGAGTTCAACCTCGCCGCCGTCGAAGGGGTAGGTGTCTACGACCTGCCCGACGAGGACGCCGGCACCGTCGATGACTTCCTGGCCGAGAAGGCCGTATCGCGTCCATCGCTTCCGCATGGCCAAAGCATCGGAGCGGAGCGAATTTCGCCGCACCGGGTCAAGACCCTAGTGCTCAGCAGATCGGGTCCTGACCCTAGGAGTAGCCGCGCACCGACGGTCCGGTGTAGGTCTGGCCGTCGGGCCCGGTCCAGCGCACGCGATAGTGCTGGCCCGAGCGATGGGTGGTCTTGAGCGCGTAGACGCCGACCGCGGTCGTGTCGACGGTCTTGAGCACCTTCCAGGCGCCGTTCGTGCGGTGCTCGATCGTCACCTTGCTCACGCCGCGCAGCGGCCGCACGAGACCCCACAGCACGTCGTTGCGCCCGTAGACCTCGACCGCGAGCGGGAGCCGGAAGCCCTCGTACGCCGGCTTCGGTCGCCCGTCCGCCCGTCGCAGACCGCTCTCGAACCCCGCGTAGCGGTAGCCGCTGGAACGCGGGGGGTCATCGCTCATCAGATACTGCGAGAACGATGCGACGCGCGGGTTGACGTAGGCGATGTGCTCCGCGACCGCACGGTAGGCGGCCTGGCGCTCGAGCGACACGCCGGCGATCTTGTCCGGCGAGCTCTGGATACCGAACTCGGTCAGGTGGATCGGCAGATGCGCGGGCAGTGCGCCCGCACTGGCCGCGCGGTCGAGCGCGAGCACGAGCCGCTGCAACACGCCGATCGTGACGTCGTCCTTGGACGCCGGCTTGAACCGCGGGCCGGCGCTCGTCGTGTAGGCGTGGTGCGCATAGCCGTCGGCCTGGAGCGCGCCGCACGACGCCGACTTGCGCCACTTCGAGTCCAGGCACAGCATCCCGCGCAGGAATGTCAGCGGCCGCACGACGTTCGCGTTGCCGCGCGGCGACGTCTCGCCGATCAGGATCGTGTCCTTGGCGTTCGCCGGCGTGGCGCGCAGCCCCGCGTAAGCGGCCTGATAGAGCTTGCGGTAGAGCTTCGGCGAATACGGCTTGCCCTTGCGGTACTGCGGCTTGAGGAACTGCGGCTGGTTGGGCTCGTTCCAGACCGACCACATGCTCACGTCGTCGCCGTAGCGGCGGCCGATCGCGGTCGCGAACGCGCCGAACTCCTTCGCGTCCGGATACGAGACGTCATCGCGCTTGTCGCGAGTGGCCCACTTCGGGACCGGGCCGGTGAGCGTCAGCGTGAGCGTGACCTTGCGCGCCTTGGCCGCGGCCACCAGCCCGTCCAGCTTCGCCCACCGGTCGGCCGGGTACGCGGCGGGATCGCTCGCGTCGAAACTCGGCTTCGTCCGGCTCGACGGGTCCGGCGCGAAGTCGCGCCAGTACACGAGCTGGCGCACGTGGGTGACGCCGAAGGACGTGATCTGGTCGAGCGTCGCGTCACGCGTGGACGCCGTGAGCAGCTCGCGCGGTGCCTCGAACGTCACGAACTGGCGCGAGGAGGCGGAGGCGGCGGCAGGCCAGCACAGGGCGGCCAGCAGCGGCAGGATCACAAGGATTCGTCGCATAAAGGGGAGCGCCGGCGGTAGCGGGGAGAGCCGGCTCATTGCTTGCAACCCAACGGGGTCGTAGAGGTTGCGCTACCCATACAACTAGCATCGCCAACGTGATCGTCGACACTGCAGAAGAGGCTGCAGCGCTGGATCGCCCGCCGCTGCTGGTCCGGAGGCCGCTCGAGGCGTTCCTCGACGAGCACGGTCTCGGGAGCGGCGAGGTGGAGGCCGAACCGGTCGGCGACGGCCATTCGAACGTCACGTACGTGATCCGCCGTGACGGCGGCGAATGGGTGCTGCGGCGCCCGCCGCGGCCGCCGCTGCCGCCCTCGGCGCACGACGTCCTGCGCGAGGCGTGGTTGCTGCGCGCCGTCGAGGGCACCGCGATCCGAGTGCCCAAGGTGCTCGCCACCTGTGACGACGAGGACGTCATCGGCGCGCCGTTCTACGTGATGGAACGGATCGAGGGCATCGTGCTCAACGAAGAGCTGCCGGCGGGGTTGACCGGCGACCGGATCGGCGCCGAGCTGATCGACGCCCTGGTCGAGGTCCACGCCGCCGACTGGCAGGCCTGCGGGCTCGAGGGCTACGGGAAGCCGACCGGCTATCTCGAGCGTCAGGTGCGCCGTTTCACCGGCCTGTGGGAGCACAACGCGACGCGCGAGATCTCGGCGATCGACGAGGTGACGACCTGGTTGGGCGAGCATCGCCCCGAGTCCGGTCCGGCCACGATCGTCCACGGCGACTACCGGCTGGGCAACGTGATGTTCACCGGCGACCGGCTGAGCGCCATCTTCGACTGGGAGCTGGCCACGATCGGCGATCCGCTCGCCGATGTCGGCTACATGATCGCGACGTGGGCCGAACCGGACGACGCACCGAGCACGGTCGCCTCACTCACCACGGTCACGCGCCAGCCCGGATTCCCAACCCGTTCGGACCTTATAGACAGATACGAGGACCGATCAGGCCGCTCGATGTCCGATCTGCGCTGGTACACGACGCTCGCCCTGTGGAAGTCCGCGATCTTCCTCGAGGGCTCGTATAAGCGCCGACTGGCCGGCACCACCGACGACCCCTTCTTCGACCGCCTGAAGGACGGCGTGCCCGAGATCGCCGAGCGCGCACGCCGCACCGCAATTTCCTAGATCGATCACGTGTCCATATGGACGCATGTTGGGCTACCCACGCAGCCCGATCGGTGGGACATTGCGTGCAGTTCCCGTCAAGGATGGCGGGACTCGGACAAGGGCAAGGTTGCTCATCTCTCAAGGAACGGGACAGGTGGCGGTTCGCCGGGCGGCGGACCGTCTCGAGGCGACGGCGGCACGGTCGGGATACCGGCGCCGCCGTCAACTCGTCCATCCGCCGGACGCGGATGCGCTGGTCGCTGCCGCGACCGACCGCGCCCGGGACGGAGACGATGACGCGCTGCGCCTGCTGTTCCTGCTCTACGCGGACAACGTCTTCGGCTACGTGCTGGCGATCGTCCGCGACGAGCACGACGCCGAGGACATAACCAGCGAGGTCTTCGCACGCCTGCCGCGGGCGCTCACCCATTACCGGGTCAGCTCCACCCCCTTCGCGGCGTGGCTTTTGCGGGTCGCCCGAAACGCTGCGCTCGATCATCTTCGAGCGCAGCGTTCGGTGCCCCTGGCTGAGATTCATGCGTCTGGGGAGACGGCGGAGTCGCAGGCCCGCGAACGACTCGCGGACCTGCACTCCGCATTCGCTGCGCTGCCCTCCGATCAGCGCCAGGTGATCCTCCTGCGGCTGATCGCCGGTCTGACGCCGGGCGAGATCGCCGCCCGGCTCGACCGCTCGGTCGACGCCGTGCACGCGCTCCAGCACCGGGCGCGCCGGCGCCTGCAGGCGGAACTCACGCAGGCCGGCTGGGCGCCCGCGAAATACGCCGCTTAGCCGCGGCCCCAGAAGAGCTTTATGCCGCGCGTGATCAGCTTCGTCACCCGAGCGTTGTACGGGAAGTAATGGATCTCCCGCTTGGGAGCGAAGCGCGTCACCATCAGGGCCTGCTGGCGGGTGTACTTACGCAGTCCCGCCGGGCCGTGACGTACGCCCAGACCCGACTCCTTCCAGCCGCCCATCGGCAGTTCCAGCGCCAGGTAGTTCAGCGCCGCGTCGTTTACGCACACGGCGCCGGCGTCGATCCGGCGCGCCACGCGTTCTCCGCGCGCCAGGTCTTTGGTGAAGACAGCCGCCCCGAGGCCGTACGGCGAGTCGTTGGCCTGGCGGACCGCCTCGTCGGCGTCCGCGACCTTCATCACCGGGAGAGTGGGACCGAACGTCTCTTCGGTCATCGCGGTCATCGAGTGGTCGACGTCCGCGAGGACGGTGGGTTCGTAGAAGCGACCTGGCCCCGGCCCGCGGTGGCCGCCGGTGGTTACGCGTGCGCCCGCATCGCGCGCCTGCTGGACGTGACGCTCGACGATCTCGATCTGTGGCGCGAACGTCACCGCCCCGAGATCGACCGTGCCCGGGCCGCCGGGCGGGCCCTGGCGCAGCGCCTTGGTCTTCTCGGTCACCTTGGCGACGAACTCGTCATACACGGGCGCCTCGACGTAGACGCGCTCGATCGAGATGCAGGTCTGGCCGCCGTTCTGCATCGAGTAGTAGACCGCGGCGTTGGCCGCGCGTTCCAGGTCGGCGTCGGCCAGCACGATCATCGGGTCCTTGCCACCGAGCTCGAGGGAGACGGGTGTGAGCGTCTGCGCGGCGCGTTCCATCACCTTGCGGCCAGTGCGCGTCGAGCCCGTGAACATCACCATGTCCACTTCGTCGATCAGTTGCGCGCCGGTCTCACCGGTGCCTATCGCGACCTGAAAGACGCCTTCCGGAAGGCCACTCTCATGGAGTCCACGCTCGAACAGGAGGGACGTCAGCGGCGTCACCTCGGATGGCTTGACGATGACGGCGTTCCCCGCGGCGAGCGCTGGGATGGCGTCACCGACGGAGTTGACAAGGGGGTAGTTCCAGGGCCCGATCACGCCGACGACGCCAACGGGGCGGTAGCGGACAACCATGCGACGCCCGAGGACGAAAGGGTTACCCGTCCGGACTTTTTCGTCCGCAAGCCATTTCGGCGCCTTTTTCGGCCAGAAGCCAAGCGCGTTCGCGCCGTAGGCAAGCTCCACCAGCAGGGCATCCTCGCGCGCCTTGCCCGTTTCGGCCACGATCGTGTCCGCAACCTCGTCCGCGTGCTCGAGCACCCACTTCTGAGCGCGCTTTAGGACCCGGCCGCGCCCTTCATAGCCGAGTGCCTCCCACGCCGGCTGGGCCGCCCGGGCGCGGGCGGCGAGCGCGGCGACGTCGGCCGTCACCGGCACTTCGCGGATCGTCTCGCCGGTGGCCGGATTCTCGACGGCGATCGTGGTGGCAGCGTGCGTGGTGGCCATGGGGGCTAGGCGATGCTGAGCTTCTCGATCTTCGCGTCGTCGCGGGGCCGGTCGCGAGCGTCGGTGGGCAGACCCTCGAGCTTGTCGACGACGTCCATCCCGTCCGTCACGCGGCCGAACACGGTGTGCTTGCCGTCCAGCCACGGCGCGGCGGCGGTCGTGACGATGAAGAACTGCGACCCGTTGGTGTTCGGGCCGGCGTTCGCCATCGCGAGCGCGCCGCGGGTGACCTTGTGCTCGTTGATCTCGTCCTCGAACTCGTAGCCGGGACCGCCGGTGCCGGTGCCCTGCGGGCAGCCACCCTGGATCATGAAGTCGCGGATGATCCGGTGGAACGTGAGCCCGTCGTAGTAGCCCTTGTCCGCGAGCGTGCGGAAGTTGTCGACGGTCTTCGGCGCGTCCTCGTCGTAGAGCTCGAATGTGATGTCACCGTGGGTGGTGGTCATCGTCGCTTGCGACATCGAGGGCCTCCTCAGTTTCGTATCAGTTCCAGTGCCACTGTGCGCCCGCGGACTTCGACGGACTCGCGGACGGCGTCGGTCGGTACCTCGAAGAGCGCGAAGCGCTCGAGCACGCGGACGTTGCGGATCCGCTCGCCGTCCAGGCCGCCGGCGGTCATCGCGGCGATCAGGTCGGCCGCCTCGATGCCCTCGTGGCGCCCGGCGTTCGCGATCAGCTTCGCGTAGCCGGTGCCGTTTCCGTTGGTCGGCGCGTCATGCGGCTTGCGGTGACGGCGCGGGCGCGGCTCGGATGCGGGCGTGGGCGCGACGTGCGCGCCTTCGACCCACGGCGCGATGCTCGTCGACGCGTGGCGCTCGATCGCCTCCAGGTCGCGCCGCTGGCGCGGCTCCACGAACGTGATCGCGCGTCCGGAGCGCCCGACCCGGCCGGTGCGGCCGATTCGGTGCACGTAGACGTCGGGCGACGTCGGCACGTCGTAGTTGACGATGTGCGTCACGGTTGAGATGTCGAGGCCGCGGGCGGCGACGTCCGTCGCGACCAGGATGGTGGTCCGGCCGCCTTTGAAGTTGATCATCACGCCGTCGCGCGAGCCCTGGCTCATGTCGCCGTGCAGCGCCTTGACGTTCATGCCCTGGTTCTTGAGCGTCTGGAAGAGCTGCTCGCAGCGGATCTTCGTGCGCGTGAAGACAATCGCCTGCTTCGGTCGTTCGGCCTCGAGCACGCGCACGAGCGCGGAGAGCTTCTCTTGCGGCTTGGTCTCGACGTAGAACTGCTCGACCGTGTCGATCGTCAGCGTCGCGGCCTTGACCTGGACGGTCACCGGGTCGTACAGATGGCGCTCCGCGAGCCGGCGGATCTCGGTCGGCATCGTCGCGCTGAACAGGGCGGTCTGACGGCTGCCGGGCGCGAGCGAGAGGATCTTCTCGACGTCCTCGAGGAAGCCGAGGTCGAGCATCTCGTCGGCCTCGTCGAGCACGATGTAGCGGCACGAGTGCAGCATCAGCGAGTGGCGTGAGATCAGGTCGAGCACCCGCCCGACGGTGCCCACGACGACCTGCCCGCCCTGGCGCAGCTGCGCCTGCTGAGTGCGGATCGGCGCGCCGCCGAAGACCGCGACCGGATCGATGCCCTTCGGCGCGCCGTACGCGCGCAGCGCCTGGGTGACCTGGATGCACAGCTCGCGCGTGGGCGTGAGCACGAGCGCCTGGACATCATCCTCGGTGGGATCGACCGACTCGAGCAGTGGCAAGCCGAACGCGGCCGTCTTGCCGGTGCCGGTCTGGGCCTGACCGATGACGTCGCGACCCTCCAGCAGCGGCGGAATCGCCTGCTCCTGGATCGGGCTCGGCGACTGGTAGCCCACGTCGTTGAGGGCCTGCATGAGTGGCTCGGACAGCCCGAGCTCGGCGAAGGTCGTCATTCGAACGAATGAATCTAGCGATCGGGAGCGGCTACTCTCTCGCCGCTTATGTCGCTCACCGTGGTCGGATCCATCGCCTTCGACGCCGTCGAGACCGAGTCGGGCAAGCGCGACCGCCTGCTCGGCGGCGCCGCCGTGCATTTCTCGCTCGCCTCGTCGTTCCTGGCCGAGACCCGTGTCGTCGGCCCCGTGGGCGACGACTTCGGCGAGGCCGAGTACGCCGTGCTCCACAATCGCGGCGTCAACACCGACGACGTCGAGCACGTCCCAGGCGGCAAGACGTTCTTCTGGGCCGGCCGCTACGAGCGCGACGTGAACATCCGCCACACGCTCCAGACCGACCTGAACGTCTTCGAGCACTTCGAGCCGAAGCTCTCGGATGCCTCACGCAACGCCGACGTGCTGTTCCTGGCGAACATCCAGCCCGATCTGCAGCGGGCCGTGCGCGAGCAGTGCACCGGCGCGCGGTTCGCGGCGCTGGACACGATGAACCTGTGGATCGACATCGCGCGCGAGTCGCTGCTGAAGACCGTCGCGACCGTCGACTGCCTGATCGTCAATGACGGCGAAGTTCGTCAGCTCACCGACGAGCCGAACATGGTGCGCGCGGCGCGCGCCGTGATGGAGCTGGGCCCTCGCGTCGTCGTCGTCAAGCAGGGTGAGTACGGCTCGGCCATGTATACGCGGGAGGGCGTGTTCGGCCTGCCCGCATACCCGACCGCCGACGTCGTCGACCCAACCGGCGCCGGCGACACGTTCGCCGGCGGCTTCATGGGCTACGTCGCCGCGCACGCGGACGAGGAGATCACCGACGAGCTACTGCGGCGCGCGATGGCGTACGGCACCGCGCTCGCGTCGTTCAACGTCGAGGCCTTCGGCACCGAGCGGATGCAGACACTCACCGCCGACGAGGTCAACGAACGCGTCGCCGAGCTTCAGCGTGTGACGGTCTTCGATGCGACACCGGTGCCGCTTCGCGTCTGAGCGGCGTACCATCCGCGGAGTCGTGGGCTGGACGATGCTCTACCTCTTCGTGTTCTTGAAGCTGCCGATCGTGGCCGCGTGTTACATCATCTGGTGGGCGGTCCGGCAGACGACCGACCCCGATGACGTGACGAGCGACAGCGGCGGCTCGCCGCGCCCGCGCCGGCCGCATCCGCGCCCCCGTCGCCCCCGCCCGCCACGCCGTGGCGGCCCGGCGTGCGGTGCGCGCCTCGCCGCGCCGCGCCCGCGGATCCGCTCGGTGACGGCCGCCGGCCGCGCCCGCGAGCTCCATCAGTAGGGTTTCGCGCCGTGTCCGTGCTCTCGGACGGCACGATCCGCCGCCTGGTCGAGGAGGGCCGGATCGTCATCAAGCCATGGGACCCGTCGCTCGTGCAGCCGGCGTCGGTCGACCTACGCCTCGGCGACAGCTTCCGCGTGTTCCACAACCACCGCGCGTCGGCGATCGACCTGCGCGACGGGCCGCCGGAGGGCCTGACCGAGGCCGTCGAGACGACCCCCGAGGAAGGCTTCGTCATCCACCCCGGGGAGTTCTGCCTTGGGCGCACGGCCGAGTGGGTCGAGCTGCCGGAGGACGTGGTGGCGCGGATCGAGGGCAAATCGAGCCTCGGCCGGCTGGGGCTGATCGTCCATGCGACGGCCGGCTTCATCGACCCGGGCTGGAAGGGCACGCTGACGCTCGAGCTCAACAACCTCACGCGGGTCCCGATCAAGCTCTATCCCGGGCTGCTGATCGCCCAGCTCTCCTTCATGGCGCTCGATCACGCGGCCGAGCGTCCCTACGGCTCCGAGGAACTCGGCTCGCACTACCAGGGCCAGGTGGCGGCCACCGAGAGCCGGTACATGCGGTAGCTTCCCGGCCGTGATTCTGGCCGTGTTGCAGGAGGCCGCGGAGCACGCGGCCGAGGAAACCTCAAAGGCGCCGTTCTACGTCGCGTCAGCGCTGCTGGTGCTCTACGCCGCCGTGCTGTCGACCGTGGGCACGCTCCGGCACGAGACATTTCCGCCCACGCGCGGGCTCGCTACCGGTCTGATGCTGGTCGGCGCGGTGCTGGTCGCGGGCGTGATGGCCACCGCCGTCATCACCGGCTAGTTCGCTACCCGCCACAATGGGGGTAGAGATTGACCCTCCCCCTCCAGAGGAGCGAAATGGGCACTGAGGAGCAGAGCGAGAATGGTGGTGGCGTGGCCACGGCGTCGGACTCCCTGACGATCACCGACAACCGCACCGGCAAGACCTACGAGGTTCCGATCGAGGACGGAACCGTCCGGGCCACCGCGCTGCGCGACATCAAGGTCGACGACGAAGACTTCGGCGTGATGGCCTATGACCCGGCGTTCATGAACACGGCCTCGTGTCGCTCTGCGATCACGTACCTGGACGGCGAGAAGGGTGTCCTGGAGTACCGCGGGTATCCGATCGAGCAGCTCGCCGAGCACTCGACCTACCTCGAGGTCGCCTACCTGCTCGTCCACGGCGAGCTGCCGAATCAGCAGCAGCTCGACGCGTGGACGCACCAGATCACGATCCACACGTTCGTGCACGAGAACGTCCGCAGCTTCATGCAGGGCTTCCGCTACGACGCGCACCCGATGGGGATGCTGCTGGCCTCGGTCGGCGCGCTCTCGACGTTCTATCCGGACGCGAACAAGATCCACGATCCCGACACCCGCTACCTGCAGATCATCCGGCTGATCGCCAAGATGCCGACGCTGGCGGCGTTCGCGTACCGCCACAACATGGGACAGCCGTACGTCTATCCGGACAACGACCTGCGCTATCCCGGCAACTTCCTCTCGATGCTGTTCAAGATGACCGAGCTCAAGTACGAGCCGGATCCGCGGCTCGAGCGGGCGCTGGACATCCTCTTCATCCTCCACGCCGACCACGAGCAGAACTGCTCCACGAGCGCCGTCCGGGCGGTCGGCTCCTCCCAGGTCGACCCGTACTCGGCGGTCGCGGCCGGCATCGCCGCGCTCTACGGCCCGCTGCACGGCGGCGCCAACGAGCAGGTGCTGCGGATGCTGCGCCGGATCGAGACCAAGGAGAACATCCCCGACTTCATCAAGGGCGTGAAGGACGGCAAGGAGCGCCTGATGGGCTTCGGGCACCGGGTCTACAAGAACTACGACCCGCGCGCGAAAATCATCAAGAAGGCGACCGAGGATGTCTTCGAGGTCACGGGCACGAACCCGCTGCTCGACATCGCGGTCGAGCTCGAGCGGATCGCGCTCGAGGACGAGTACTTCGTCAAGCGCAAGCTGTACCCGAACGTCGACTTCTACTCGGGGCTGATCTACGAGGCGCTGCACATGCCGGTCGGCATGTTCACGGTGCTGTTCGCGATCCCCCGCACCAGCGGCTGGATCTCCCAGTGGCTGGAGATGATCGACGACAAGGAGCAGAAGATCGCGCGCCCGCGCCAGATCTACACGGGCGAGCGCAATCGGGAATACATCCCGGTCGACAAGCGTTAGTAGAGCTAGCCCCCTTACGCGGGTGAGGGGTTGGGTTGCATCATGCAACTATGCTCCTCACCCTCCTCGACGGCTCGACAGTCTTCGTCCGGCCGATCTCCCCCGAGGACAAGCCGCTGCTCGCGGAAGGGCTGCGCCAGATCAGTCCCGAGACCGCGTTCCGGCGCTTCCTCACGCCCAAGGTGTCCTTCAGCGCAGCCGAGCTGCGCTACCTGACCGAGGTCGATCAGCGCGACCACATCGCGTACGTGGCGCTGCAGGGCGAGACGCTTGTCGCGGTCGTCCGCACTGTGCGCACGGACGCGCATACCGCCGACCTCGCGATCGTCGTCGGTGACCCGTGGCAGCGCCTCGGCCTCGGACGCCAGCTGGTGGCGCTCGTGACCGAACGGGCGCGCGAACAGGGCGTCACGCAGATCGCGGGCACGATGCTGGCCGGCAACGCGCCGGCGCTGAAGCTGATGCGCGGTTTCGGCACCCACGTGGACCGCGACGTGATCTCGCACGGGGTCCGCGAAGTCGTCACACGTCTGGCCGCCTGACCGTCGCGCTCAAGCGCGGGCGGCGCGCGCCCGATGGTGAAGACAGTGAGCCGCCATCGGTCTGTCAGCGCGCTGCTCGTCGACGTTCCCGCCGGCCATGCCGCGCTGCTCCAACGCACGCTCGAGAACGCCGGCTTCAACGTGCGTGCGCTGCCGGTCCAGGGCGCCGAGGCGCTCTCGGCCGCGCTCGGTCGCCGCGGCTGGCAGGCCGTCCTGTACGGCGGCGACGGACCGCAGGCGGTGCCGTCGCGCAAGGCGCTCGCGCTCGTGCGCCTGGCCGACCCGCACCTGCCGTTCATCGCGGTCTCGGCGCACCACCGCCCCGGCGATCTGTCCGCGGTGCTGCGCGGCCTCCCCGGCGGCGTGCCCACGGTCTCGGATCTCTCGAAGCTGCCCGGGGTGCTCACCCGCGAGCTCGAGCAGGCGCGGATGCGCCAGCGCGTCGGCGGCGCGCACCGGCTGCTGGCCGCCCAGCAGGCGATCGGCGACCACCTCGCAGCCGGCCTGGAGCCGACCGAGCTGTGCGATCGCGTCCTGGCCACGCTCGGCGAGTCGTTGAACTTCACCTCCGGCGCCATCTGGCGCCCGGACGGCGCCGTGCTGCGGTGCGTCTCCGCCTGGCACGTGCAGGGCGCGCGCGCCGCGGTGGCCACGCTGGCCAACGCCACCCGCGAGCAGAGCTTCGCCGCCGGCCAGGGGCTGCCCGGCCGCGTGTGGGCATTCCGGCGGCCGGTGTGGATCGCCGAGCTGTCCGGCCAGGCGGTCCGCGCCGGCCTGGTCAGCGGCGCCGCGTTCCCGATCGCGCTCGGCGACGAGTGCATCGGCGTCATCGAGCTCTACGCGAGCGAAACACGCGAGCCGAACGCCGAGGTGTCGGCGATGTTCGCCACGGTCGGCGGCCAGCTCGCCTCCTACCTGGCCCGGCGGCGCAAGCGGGCGCGCGCCCGGCGCGCGTTCGACGGCGCCGAGGCGCTGGTGGTCGCGCTCGACGCCGACGGCCGCGTCGAGATCGCCAACGGCACCGCCTGCCGCGCGCTCGGCGTCGGCGAGGACGAACTGCTCGGTCGCGACTGGTTCGAGGTCGTCAACCGGCCGGACGCGCGCGCGGCGTTCCTGGCGGGTGAGGGCGTCACGCTCCCGGACACCGCGGGCGTGAGCTGGCGCTGGTCGCTGTCGCGCGACGCCGACGGCGAGCCGATCGGCGCGCTGGGCTGGGGCGAGCGCGTTCCGGCGCCGCTCGGCTCTAGTCTGGAGGCATGCGCCTCGCCGCGCTCCTTCTGATCGCCGCCGCGGTCCTCGCGGGCTGCGGCTCGGACGATCCGAACCCGGCCGCGCCGGGCCACGACACGCTCGCCGAGCTCGTCATCACGGTCGATGACGACGGAGAGGCGGGCGCCGCCGCGCGCGAGTTGAAGCTGACCTGCCACGAGCCGACGGACAGCCAGGCCTGCGGCGCCGCCGCCGGCGTGTCCGCGCGCGATCTCGCGCCGACGCCCGCCGACACCGCCTGCACGCAGATCTTCGGCGGCCCGGAGACGGCCACGATCAAGGGCACGATCCGCGGCGAGCCGGTCGACGCGACGTTCTCGCGCAGCGACGGCTGCGAGGTCGAGCGCTGGAAGCGCGTCGAGGCGCTGCTGGCCGAGGTGCGTTGAGCTACCGAGTTACGGTCCGGCGCGGGCCGCAGGTCTCGCACGAACGCGCCGAAACGCTGGACGAGGCGATCGAGATCACCAAGCGCTTCGTCCGCGGCTCGCGCCGCCGCGATGCCATGGAGGCGATCGGCCGCCGCTACGAGGCCGCGGATCAGGTCGCGGTGCGCGTCGAGCTCAAGGGGCCAGGCGGCCGCGGCGGCATCGACGTCCGCGGTGACGGAGCCGTGATCGCCTGGACCGGCCGGGCGTTCCGCAAGGTGCTCGACGGCGATGACCCGTACGAAGCGCTCGCTCAGAGGTTGAGCGTCGGCCCGTAGCGGCGCAGCCAGGCTGAGTGCGCGCGCCAATTCGGCGAGCGCGACGCGAGCAGCCGCCAGAACCGCGGCGAGTGGTCCATCACCTCGAGGTGGCACACCTCGTGCTCCACCACGTAGTCGAGGATCTCCGGCGGCGCCAGCAGCAGCCGCCAGTTGAACGACATCGTGCCGGTCGACGAGCAGGACGCCCACCGCGTCCGCTGCCCTCGGATCGTCAGCCCCGTGTAGCGCGAACCGGCGCGCTTCGTGGCCGCATCCAGGCGCGGGCCGATCTCAGACTTCGCGCGGCGCCGGTACCAGCGCTCGAGGGCCGGGCGCGGATCGCCCTCCGGGACGAGCAACGCATCGCCGCGGCGGTGCACGCGGGTACGGCCCGGCTCGGGCACGAGCCGCAGCGACTCCCCGAGGTACGGCACCGTGCCCGGCGTGCGGGCGATCTCCAGCGCGACCCGGGCCACGGCCCGGCGGCGGCGCTCGATCCACGGCGTCAACTCCTTCACGGCCTCGGCCGCATGGCGCTCGGGCGAGCGGCGCGGCAGCACGACCTCGATCTCGCCGTTGCCGTCGACGCTGACACGGATCCGACGCGCGCGGTCGGAACGGCGGATGCGGTACGGCATGGACACGGCGGTTGCGCAGCGTACCCTCAGGCCATGACGGAGTCGCGGGTTCCCCTGCCGCCCGGTGTGCGCGAGCCGTTCACCGTCTACGTGAACGGCGTAAAGCAGGAGCTGGGCCACGACTTCCGCGTCTCGGACGGGCAGCTCGTGTTCACACGCGAACTGGTCAAGGAGGGTCGTCTTGGCTTCTGGCGCTGGTTCCTGGGCGCATGGGGTATTGGGACCTATAGGCGCAACGACCAAGTCGACGTAGCCTGGGACAGAGACGGCCACCCCCAGGTGGCTCATGCGCTCGACATCGAGCCCAACACTCCGAAAACCCGCCCCTAGGGGGAGGCTCACACTCGCCCGCGGGAACGCCGATGTAGCACCAGCATGGCCCCCGACAAGCCCGACACCCGTGTCCATGACGCCCTCCGGCGGATCGGCCCGCTGCCGGTCCTGGGTGGGACCGTGGCCCGGATCCGCACGCTCGCGAGCGATCCGCACGGGACGACCACCGACCTCGTAGCGGTGATCGAGTCCGACGAGGCGTTCTCGGCCAACCTGCTGCGGTACGCGAACTCGGCGGCCAACGCTCGGCCGATCCGTGCACGCACGATCCGCCAGGCGGTGACGCTGCTGGGCCGGCGCGCGCTCGTCCGGATCGCGCTCGAGGCCGCGACCTACCGCTTCCTGGAGCGCTTCCCGGGCGGCGCGCACCTTTCGCGTGGCCAACTCCACGTGCACGCGGTCAGCGTCGCCGCGTACTCGGCGACCACCGCCGACCTGACCGGCGCACACGCCGATACCGCCCACCTGGCCGGGCTGCTGCACGACGTCGGCAAGCTGCTGATGCCGGCCGCGTTCGGCGTCCAACCGCTGGAGGAGATCGCCGCCCTCGCGCCGCAGGGCTCCCAGCGGGCGGAGCTCGAGCGCAAGCGGCTCGGGCTCGACCACGCCGCCGCGGGCGCGCTGCTCGTCGGCCTGTCCGAGCCCGCCGACGACGTCACCCGCGCGATCGCGTACCACCACGGCGGTCCGACCGGGCTCGCGTGCCCGTCCAACGAGACCGCGTGCGTGGTCGTCGCCGACTCGGTCGCGCACCTGCTGACCGGCGGCGAGGCCGACAAGACGCTGCTCGGGATCGCGCTCGAACGCCTGGATGCCGAACTTGAGCTGCTCGACGACGTCGCCGAGCGCGCCGGCGTCGCGCCGACCGGAGCGACCGGCGACCTGGCCGAGGCCGTCGGCCGGTTGGAGGCCGTCGCCCACACCGACGACCTGACGGGCCTGCACAACCGCCGCAGCTGGATCGAGACCGTCCGGCGCGAGCTTGCGGCCGGCACCGAGGGCGCGGTGTTGCTGTGCGACATCGACCAGTTCAAGTCGGTCAACGACCAGCACGGCCACCGCGCCGGCGACCTCGTACTCACGGAGGTCGCACGCGTGCTCGCTCGTCACGGTGTCGCGGGGCGCCTCGGCGGCGATGAGTTCGGCATCTGGGTCCGCGAGGGCGAGGAGGCGGGCCGAGCCACCTGCCAGGCGATCCCGGAGGACGTGTCCGCGTCGCTGCCGCCCGAGCTCGTGCTCGGCGGCGTCGGGATCACGGTGGGGATGGCACAGACGCCGCCCGGCGGCGCCGACGTGATGGAGCTGATCGAGGCCGCCGACCGCGAGCTGTACGCCGGCAAACCCGGCGGACGCCGCCGAGACTAAGCCGCGACCGCGCGCCGCCAGGGCGCGAGGCAACGCAGGGCGCTCAGGATCGCGCGCGTCGAGGGCGAGCGGTTGAGCGTGTAGAAGTGGATGCCGGGCGCGCCGTTGGCCAGCAGGTCGGCGCACTGCATCGTCGCGTAGGCGACGCCGAAGTCCGCGACCGCCTCCGGCTGCTCGGTGCGCAGCTCCAGCTCGCGCAGCAGGCCGGGCGGGATCGAGGCACCGCACATCTGCGTGAACCGGCGGATCTGGGCGACGTTCGTGATCGGCATGATCCCCGGGATGATCGGGACGTCGATCCCCATGTCGCGGGCGCGGGCGACGAAGTCGTAGTAGAGCTGGTTGTCGAAGAACAGCTGGGTGATCAGGAAGCGCGCGCCGGCGTCGACCTTCTCACGCGTGTAGCGCAGGTCGGACTCGGCCGACTCGGCGGCGAGATGGACCTCGGGGAAGCACGCGGCGCCGACCGCGAAGTCGTAGTCGGCCCGGATCAGCTCGATCAGCTCGCGCGAGTAGCGCAGGCCGCCGTCGGCGGCGACCCACTCGGTCGCGTCGACGCCGGCGGGCGGATCGCCGCGCAGCGCCAGCACGTTGGAGATCCCGGCGTCGCGCATATGGTCGAGCGTCGTGCGCAGCTCCCCCACGGTCTGGCCGACGCAGGTGAAGTGCGCCATCGCCTCCAGCCCGTGGTCGGCCTTGATCCGCGAGACGATCTCGATCGTCTTCTCACGCTGCGCGGGAGTGCCACCGGCGCCGTAGGTGACCGACACGAACGTCGGCTCCAGCCGCGCCAGCTCCTGCAGCGCGACCGCGAGGTTCGCCTCGCCCTCGTCCGTCTTGGGCGGGAAGAACTCGAACGAGAAGGCCGGCTCGGCCCCGCTCGCGATCCGCTCGTCGATGCGCATCAGGCGAGTCTAGAAGTGAGGTTCCAATGCTCGACTGGCTGATCGTCGTGTTCGGCCTCGCCGAGGGATTGGAGGTGAACGAGCCAGGCGCGGGTCATCGTCAGCAGCCAGCTGGCCATCTCCGGGGTGAAGCGGTCGGCGTAGACGAGTTGGGAGAGCTCGAACGCGGTGCGAGGCCCGCCGGCGAGCGCGTCGCGGACGGCGTCGCACAGCCGCGCGACGTGCTGCCGGTTGGCGTCGATGTGCCCGCGAACGTCCGTGAACGGCCGCGCGTGGCCCGCGAGCGCCAGCCGGGTGTCGAGCGCGTCGACCTTGTCCAGCGACTGCAGGAACTCGCCGACGGGATCGGGCGTGTAGCCGACGTCGAAGTACGGCGACACGCGACCGAGCAGGTGGTCGCCCGAGATCAGCAGCCGCCGGTCGGGCTGGTGAAGACAGACGTGCGACGGTGCGTGGCCGGGCGTCTCGACGACGGTCCACGCGCCCACGTCGGTCTCGACCACGACGCCCTCGACGAGGTCGCGATCGGCCCGCAGGCCCTCGGCCTGGCCGGTGCCCTTGCCGCGGCGAAGCTCGGCCCAGCGGCGCAGCGGCTCCTCGGGCACGCCGCTCTGGAGCGCGACCTCGATCCTGCGGTCGAGGTCGGACTTCGCGTGCAGCGTCCACGCCGGGTGCATCCAGACTTCGCAGCCGGCGCGTTCGGCCAGCAGCGGCGCCTGGCCGCTGTGATCCGGGTGCGCATGCGTGACGACGATCAGCCGGACGTCCTCGATCCGGTGCCCGATCTGGTCGAACGCGCGCTCGAGATGGGCCATCGAGCCCCGCTCGTGCATGCCGGTGTCGACGAGCACGAGTCCGTCGCCGGCGCGCAGCGCCCACGCATTGACGTGCGGCACGCCGGGGAGGTTGATCGGCATCCGCAGCCGCCACACGCCGGGCAGCACGCGTTCGCCCCGGCCCACCTCGCGCGGTCGGGTCGGCTTACGTCGGGGGTGCCCGACCGGCGGACGCTCCACACGTTCTCCGTCGGTCGGGTGGGGCCCCCGCATCATTGGGGCACGCTACCGTCCCGGCGATGGCGAAGAAGGGCCGCCGCGAGCGCATCCGTGCGCCCGAGTTCGAGTACCGCGACGAGCACGGCTCGGTGCTCGTCCTGCGCGGCTCGATGACGCCGGCGACGCGGACGCAGTACGCCGAGGTCGCCGGCGGGAACATCCTCTCCCAGGAGGACGCCTGGCAGCGCGCGGTCGAGTACCTGTTCGAGCGGCTCGCGGTGCGCTGGGAGATCGCCGGCACCGAGCCGCTGACGCGTCAGAAGGACCTGCTGGCGCGCTTTCGGTTCGCGTCGGCCGACGAGCGGCGATGGATCCGCGACACGTTGCGCACCCACCTGGCCGAGCACTTCCCGGATCTGGAGGCCCCGTGAACACCGACGCCTTCGCGCGGCTGCTGACCGACTACTGCATCGAGGCGCAGCCGGGCCAGCAGGTGGCCGTCGTCTCGACGACGCTCGCCGCACCGTTGTTGCTGGCGCTCCAGCGCGAGCTGCTCGAGCGCGAGGCGTGGCCGATCCTGCGGCCCACGCTGCCGGGCCAGGACGAAGGCTTCTGGAACGCCGCGCGCGATCCACAGCTCGACGGCGTCCCCTCGGCGGAGCTCGCCGAGGCCGAGCACGTCGACGCCTGGCTGCGGATCCAGGCCGAGGTCAACACGAACGCGCTGGCGGGGGTCGATCCCGCGCGGCTGTCGCGCGCTGCCCGCTCGCGCGCGCCGCTGCGCGAGGTCGTCTTGAAGCGACGCTGGGCGATCACGCTGTGGCCGACGGCGGCCGCCGCCCAGCAGGCCGCGATGGGCACGGCGGACTTCGAGGCGTTCGTCGAGCAGGCGCTGTTCCTGGACCGCGAGGACCCGGTCGCGGCCTGGGGCGAGCTGCACGACTTCCAGGCGAAGCTGATCGAGCGGCTTGCGCCGGTGCGCGAGATCCGGATCGAAGCGCCCGGCACGGACCTGAAGCTGAACGTCGAGGGCCGCACGTGGATCAACTCGGACGGCAAGCGGAACATGCCGTCCGGCGAGGTCTTCACCGGCCCCCACGAGGACTCCGCCGAGGGCCACATCCGCTTCACGATCCCGACGTCCCCTCGCGGCGTGGTCGTCGAGGACGTCACGCTCGAGTTCCGCGAGGGCCGCGTCGTGTCCGCGCGCGCCGAGCGCGGCGACGGGTACCTGCAAGCGACGCTGGACACCGACGACGGCGCCCGCATCCTCGGCGAACTCGGGATCGGCACGAACTTCGGGATCGACCGCTCGATCGGCGCGATCCTGTTCGACGAGAAGATCGGCGGCACCGTCCACCTCGCGCTCGGCAAGTCGTATCCGGAGACCGGCGGAACCAACGAGTCGGTCGTGCACTGGGACCTGATCTGCGACCTGCGCCAGGGCGGGCGGCTGAGCGCAGACGGCGACACGATCCTCGAGGACGGGCAATTCCAGATGTGAGATGCGACGCTTGGCGCTCCTGGTCGTCCTGCTCGCCGGCTGCGGCGGGCAGAGCGAGCGCCTGCGCCAGGTCGACCCGTTCCCGCTCTACGAGCTGACCACCACCTCACCGACGCCGTCACTGGCGCGGGCGAGCGGCGGCGGCGCGTGCACGGTGTTCTTCGCCGGCGGGGTCCTCGGACGCAACTTCGATTTCGACGACCATCCCGCGCTGCTGCTCCATCACCGGCCGCCGGGCGCCTACAAGTCGGTGTCGCTCGTCGACATCGCGTACCTCGGGGTCGAGCGCGGCGAGGAGCCGACGGCCGAGGAGCTTGCCGGCGCCGCGCGGCTGCCGTTCGACGGAATGAACGAGCGCGGCGTCGCCGTCGCGATGGCCGCCGTCCCGGAGGCGCGCTCGCCGCGCGGTGACGCCGTCGGCTCGCTCGGCGTGATGCGGCTCGTGCTCGACCGCGCCGCGAGCGTCGACGAGGCGATCGCGATCTTCCGCGCGACCGCAGTGGACTTCACCGGCGGCCCGCCGCTGCACTACATGGTCGCCGACGCGGCCGGCGCCAGCGCGGTGATCGAGTACGTCCGCGGCCGCGTGCGGGTCCTGCGTGACCAGCGCGTGATGACGAACTTCGTCTTGACCGGCGACGCACCGGCCGACGACCGCTACCGCACAGCAGCAGCGGGGCTTGGGAGGACCGACGCGCTACGGCTGCTGGAGCGCGTCAAGCAGCCGCACACGCGCTGGTCGGTCGCTTACGACCTGCGTACCCGCACGGTCCGCGTCGTGATGGGCCAGCGCTACGGGCGTGAGCTCACGTTTGCGGTTTAGGCTCGTCTCGCAGCGGCAGGAACGGTTCCTTGTCCTCCGGGTGACCGGCCTGGATCGCGCGGCTGCGCTCCATCTCCGAATTGAGCTCGGCGCCCAGCAGGATGATGATGTTCGTGATCCAGAGCCAGATCAGGAACACGATCACGCCGCCCAGGCTGCCGTAGGTCTTGTTGTAGGCGCTGAAGTTCGCGACGTAGAGCGCGAACAGCGCCGAGGCGATGAGCCACAGGACGACAGCGAACAGGCCGCCGGGCGTGACCCACGGAAACCCCGGCTGCTTCACGTTCGGGCACGCCCAGTAGAGCAGCGAGATCATGAACGAGACGATCAGCAGCAGGATCGGCCACTTCACGATCCCCCACACGTCCACGAACGTGTCGCCGAGCCCGATGATGTCGCCGACCTTCTGCGCCACCGGACCGGTGAAGACGATGGCCAGCGAGGTGATCGTGAGCAGCACGAGCAGGACGACGGTCACGCCGAGGCGGACGGGGATCTTCTTCCAGATCGGCCGGCCCTCGGGCGCGTCCCACACGTTGTTGGACGCGTCCATGAACGCGGCGATGTAGCCCGAGGCCGACCAGATCGCCGCCGCCAGGCCGATGATCAGCGCGACCAGCGACCCGCCCTGATTCTGCTCCAGGTTGGTGAGGACGTTCGTGAGGATGTCCTTCGCCGGGCCGGGCGCGACCGAACTCAGGTTGTCGAGCAACGGCTGCGTCGCCGACGGCCCGATCACGCCCAGCACCGACACGAGCGCCAGGAGCATCGGGAACAGCGAGAGGATGCCGAAGTACGTCAGCGCCGCCGCCCACGTGGTGAGCTGGTCCTCGCTGAACTGCTTGAAGGTGCGCTTGAGGATCGCCGGCCAGGACTCCTTGGGGAGGTCGGTCGGCTGATCGGGAACGTCTGAGGCCATATGACCGCGCTACCCGCCGCGTCACACCCGGCGAACCCGGCCCGCTAACTTCCGGACATCCATGGAGCGTCGCACCAAGATCGTCGCCACGATCGGCCCCGCGTCCCGCGATCCCGAGATCCTCGCCCGGATGGTCGAGGCCGGGATGGACGTGGCGCGCCTGAACTTCTCCCACGGCAGCGCCGACGAGCACGCGGAGACCGCGCGACTCGTCCGTGACGCCGCCGGTCGCGCCGGCCGCCAGGTCGCGATCATGCAGGACCTGCCCGGGCCGAAGCTGCGGATCGGCAAGCTGCGCGACGACGTCGCCGAGTTCAAGCCCGGCGACCAGACCACGTTCGTGTGCGGGCCGAACGGCGGCGAGGGCGATGCCACGCGGCTGTTCATCACCTACGCCGGGCTGGCGGCGACCGTCGAGCGCGACGAGATCATGTATCTCGCCGACGGCGCCGTCCGGCTGCGCGTGAGCGCGGTGCGGCCAGACGACGGCGAGATCGACGCGGTCGTCGAGGTCGGCGGCGCGGTCGCCTCGCGCCAGGGGCTGAACATCCCGGGCGAGACGGCGGCGCTGCCGTCGGTGCCGGAGGAGGACTTCGAGCACGTGCGCACGGGTGAGCGGATCGGCGTCGACATCATCGCCGTGTCGTTCGTGCGCCGGGCCGACGACATCACCCAGTTGCGGGGGCACACGCGGCTGCCGCTCGTCGCCAAGATCGAGAAGCCGCAGGCCGTGACGCGCGCGGAGGAGATCGTGCGCGCGGCGGACTGCGTGATGGTCGCCCGCGGCGACCTCGGCGTCGAGATGCAGATCGAGGAGGTCCCGATCGTGCAGAAGCAGATCATCGGGCTGGCCGGTGCGCTGGCACGGCCGGTGATCACCGCGACGCAGATGCTCGACAGCATGGTCGCGTCCTCGCGGCCCACCCGCGCCGAGGTCACGGACGTCGCCAACGCGATCCTCGACGGCACCGACGCCGTGATGCTCTCCCAGGAGAGCGCGGTCGGGCAGTTCCCGGTCGAGGCGATCGCGATGCTGGCGACGATCGCCAAGCGCACCGAGCAGACGCTGCCGTACCGGGACTGGAACGAGCGGCGCGTGCGGCGCGACCGTCGCGACCCGGCGTACACGCTCGCCTACGCGGCGACGAAGACCGCGCACGAGCTCGGGCTGGCGGCGCTGGTGTGCCCGACGCTGTCGGGGCGCTCGGCGCGGCTGATCTCGGCGCACCGGCCGACAGTGCCGATCTACGCGCTCTCGCCCGGCCGCGAGACCGTGCGCCGGTGCGGGCTGATGTGGGGCGTGAGGGCGGCGTCGATGCGGCGCTACGAAGTGACCGAGGAGCTGATCGCGGCGGCGGCCAAGCGGGTCGTGGAGCTCGGGTGGTGCCAGCCGGGCGACCGCGTCGCGATCACCGCCGGTCTGCCCTCCGGCAAGCCGGGCACAACCTCGCTGCTGCAGGTGCAAGAAGTGTGATCTGGCTCCACGAGCCCGATCACTGGTCGCTCGACGGCGACGTGCTGACGGTGCGCGCGGAGCCTGAGACCGACTTCTGGCGCACGACCCACACCGGCTTCATCGCCGACAACGGGCACTTCGCGGACACCGGCGAGATGGGGCTGCGGTTCCGCGGCGAGTTCCAGGCCCAGTATGACCAGGCGGGGCTGATGCTGCGCGTCGACGCTGAGCACTGGGTCAAGGCCGGGCTCGAGTTCGCCGACGGGCGCCTATGGCTCAGCGTCGTGGTCACCAACGGCGTCTCGGACTGGTCCCAGCAGCCGGCTCCGGAGCCGGACGCCGACGGGTGGTGGTCGATCCGCGCCGTGCGCGAACACGACGCGATCCAGATCCTGTGCGCCGACCAGCCCGTCCGGCTCGCCCCGCTCGCCGACGGCGCGGCGTCGGGCCCGATGTGCGCCGCGCCGAAAGGCCCTGGGTTCACGTGCTCTTTCGCCCCGCTGACCTGAATCGGATCGCGGCCGGCGAGATCACGCTCGCGTTTCGGCGCTGGGAGCGCCCGCGGGTCAAGCCGGGATCGACGCAGCGCACGCCGATCGGCGTGATCGCGTTCGACGCCGTCGAGGTCGTCGAGAAGATCAGCGCCGAGGACGCCCGTGCGGCGGGGTTCGACACGCCCGAGCAGGTCCACGCAGCGATGCCACCGCGCGGCCCGATCCACCGCGTGGCGCTGCACCTGGAAGGACCAGACCCGCGCGTCGCGCTGCGCGAAACCCCGCCCGACGACGCGCTCTTCGCTCGCCTAGACCGGATGGGCCCGTGGACGTACGAGTATCTGCAGCTGATCGCCGACCGCCCCGCGGTGCGGGCCGGCGACCTCGCGGAGTCCGTCGGGCGCGAGCGGCTGGACTTCAAGCGCGACGTCCGAAAGCTCAAGGAACTCGGCCTCACCGAGTCCCTCAACCCCGGCTACCGCCTCTCGCCGCGCGGTCAGCTCACGCTCAGCTCGCGGCCGAAGGCGCGCTTGAAGACGTCGCCCTGACGTTCGGTCGCCCAGCGGGCGATCGTGACGTCCTCGGAGGCGTGGAGGTGGAGCTCGACGCGGCCGTCGTGGACGTTGACGTCGCACGCGCTCACGGCCTGGTCGCGGGAGCGTTCGAGCTGCTCGGCGATCCGGACCGAGGCGGCGAGCCGGTTGAGGACCTCGTCGTCGCCCTCGCGCGCCAGTGACGAGAACTCGCCGAGGCCCGGAGTGCCCTTGCGGTGGTAGCGGACGGCCTGGCCGATCAGGCCGACCTCGCGCGGGCTGAAGCCCGGCAGACCGGCGCTGAGGATCAGGTAGCGGGAGTGTTTGTGGTGGTCGTCGTAGTCGACGGCGGTTCCGATGTCGTGGAGCATCGCCGTCGCCCACAGCAGCTCGCGCTCGGTGGGATCGCCGCGGTGCACGCCGGCCGCCGCGAGGGCGTCCCAGAGCTCGAGCGAGAGCCGCGCGACGTGGTCGGCGTGCGCGAAGTCCGTGTGAAACTGCGCGGCGAGGTTGCGCACCGTCGCTTCGCGCACATCCATCACGAGCGGTGGCTCACCGAACAGCGTCTCGAAGAAGACGCCCTCACGCAGGCCGGCGTCGGTGGCCTCGAGCATCGCGAAGCCGCCCACCTCCATGACGGTGTCGATGACGAGCGCTCCAGCGAGGATGAGGTCGCCGCGCGAGGCCTTGATCCCGGGCACGTCGCCGCGCTCGGTCGCGGTCATCTCGGTGAAGCGCTCGATCAGCTCGCCGAGCGCGGCGCGCGTAACGCGGTAGCCCTGGATGCCGTAGGACGGCAGCCCGGCCGCGAGTTGCGCGGCCGCGGCCAGGTTGCGGACGGTGCCGCCGACGCCGCTCAGCCGGCCGCCATCGCCGACCCACGGGGCCGCCTCGACCTGCTCCGCGACGTGCTCGCGCAGCGCCTTGATCTGCTTCCGCTTGGCCTTGTCGCCGTCGGGCAGGAAGCGCTCGGTCATGCGCACGGCCCCGAGCGGCCACGAGCGCGCATCGAGCGCCTCGCGATCCTCGACGCGAGTGAGCTGCATCGACCCGCCGCCGAGATCCAGCACCACGCCTTGGGAGAGCGTTGACGAGTTGATCGCCGCGAGGTAGCCGTAGCGCGCCTCGGCCGGTCCGCTGAGCACCTCGACCGCAAGCCCGGAGCGATCGCGCGCGCGTTCGAGGAACTGCGCCTGATTGTCGGCGTCGCGGATCGCCGACGTGGCGACCGGCCGGATCTGGTCGATCCCGGTGGCGTTGCAGAAATGCGCGTACAGCTCGAGTGTCTCGAGCGCGCGCTCCATCGGCTCCTCACCGAGCTCGCCGGTCGCCTCCAGCCCCTCGCCGACGCGCACGGATTCGTGGATTTCGTCCGTGCGCTTCCACCACGAGTCGGTGTAGGTGAAGACGACCAGCCGGAACGAGTTCGACCCGCAGTCGATGACGGCGAGCCGATCCTCGCTCACGAGCGCTCGATCAGTTCAATCCGATAGCCATCCGGGTCCCGCACGAACGCGATCAGCGACCCGCCCTCGCGCACGCGGTACGGCGGCTTCTCGGGCTCGATGCCCTGCTCGCCCAGCCGCGACAGCGTCGAGGAGATGTCGTCGACGGTCAGCGCGATGTGGTTGTAACCGGTGCCGAGCTCGTAGGAGTCGACCCCGTGGTTGTAGGTGAGCTCCAGCCGGTCACCATCGCCCGGCAGCCCCATGAACACATTGATGGCCTCGTCGCGGATCGGCATCCGCCGCCGCTCTTCGAAGCCGAGCGCCTCGTAGAAGGCGACGGACCGGTCGATCTCACCGATCCGGTAGCACGTGTGAATCAGCTCCATAACGCGGCCGAGAGTACCGTCCAGGGCATGATCGTCGAGCGCTCCATGACCGACTCCTGGCTGTCCAACACGTACCTCGTGGCGGCGGGTCCGAACTCCGACGCCTTCCTCGTCGACGCGGGCGGCCCGATGGACCCGCTGTTCGCCAAGGCCGACGAGCACGGCCTGAACGTGACCCACATCCTGCTCACGCACCACCACGGCGACCACGTGGCGGAGCTGGGCGCCGCGCTCGAGCGCTGGCCGGACGCGCAGGTGCTCGCCCACCCCGACGAGCGCGTGCCCGGCACGACCGGCGACCTCAACCCGGGCGACGAGGTCGAGATCGGCGGCCTGACGGTCAAGGCGCTGCACACCCCCGGCCATACGGGGGGAATGCTCGCCCTGCTCGTCGATGACCAGCTGTTCACCGGCGACACGCTGTTCCGCGGCTCGGTGGGCGGCGTCCGCGCGCCTGGCTCGACCTCCTACGCGGACCTCAAATCCTCGATCATGGACACGATCCTCACGCTGCCCGGAGAGACCGTGCTGCGCCCCGGCCACACCGAGCCGAGCACGGTCGCCGAGGAGCTCGAGAACAACCCGTTCGTGCGGATCTGGCGCGGTTTGGACGACGAGGGCGACGAGCCGTGCAAGGCGCTCGGAGACGACGCCACGCTGGTGCTGTGGGGGCCGGATTACGACGGCGGCCACAAGGCCTGGGTGCGCTGGCCGGACGGCCGCGACGACATCGTCCCGGGCTCCAAGGTCGACCGCTAACGTCGATGGGGTGAGTCCCGAGAAGGAAGAGAAGACAAGCGGAATCTCGATCCAGACCCTCGTGATCTCGAGCGCGGCGGCGGTCGCCGCGGCCGTGATCGTCCCGATGTTCTGGGAGCGCGGGTCGCTGCTCGCGACCGCCATCACCCCGATCATCGTCGCCCTCGTGAGCGAAGGCCTGAACCGGCCGGCGAAGGTGATCACGCAGGTCACCCCGCGCGTGACCCGGCGCAGCGCGACCGGCGCTGCGGTCCGGGCCGAGCAGCCGACCGGTGTCGGTGCGCGCGGCGAAGGACCGGAGCGGGCGTGGGGGCCGGAGGACGATCCGTTCGGCTTGCGGACGCCCGAGCGGCGCCCGAAGCGCGCGTGGTGGAAGCTCGCCGTCCTCACCGGCCTGCTGGCGGCCGTGATCGGCGGCGCCGTCGTGACCGCCTCCGAACTCGCGATCTTCGGCCATTCGGTCAGCGGCTCGGACCGCTCGACCAGCGTGTTCGGCGGCAACGAGAGCCCGACGGAGGAAGCAACGCCGACGCCCGCGCCGGAGGAGACCGAGACCGCGGAGCCGGAGGAGACGACAGCGCCTGAAGAGACGGCCACCGCGGCCCCGACGCCGACCGTGTCCGCCGCACCGTCCCCGCTCTCGGCCACGCCGACGCCCACCGTGGCGGCCCCGACGCCGACGCCGTAAGGAGCCCGATGAAGAATTCCAGTACGCCTGCTGCGGCACATCCGCGGCGACTCGACCCACCCACGATGCTCACGTGCCAGAGGCACGCATCGCCTATCGCGTGCGGCCCGAGTCATCCACGGCTGCACCACATCAGTCGGACCGACCATTCTTCAACGAACTCCTGATGGCCAAGGACAAGATCCCCACCTCGCGGATCTCGCGCACCGCCCGCGTGTCCAGTCTGGCCGCGGGCCAGGCGGCGCGCCACCTCGGCACCCGCGCGACGAACCTCGCACGCTCCGAGGAGGGACGCAGCGCCGCACTCGAGCGACGGCACATCGAGGCCGCCGAGCAGATCGTGACCGCGCTCGGGACGATGAAGGGCGCGGCGATGAAGCTCGGGCAGGTGATGAGCTTCCTCGACGTCGGGCTGGTCCCCGAGGAGCACCGCGAGGAGTTCCAGCGCAAGCTCGGCGCGCTGCGCGACGCGGCGCCGAAGGTCCGCTTCAACGACATGCGCAAGGTGATCGAGTCCGAGCTCGACGAGCCGCTGAAGGACACGTTCGCCGAGTTCGATCCCGAGCCGATCGCCGCCGCCTCGATCGGTCAGGTCTACCGCGCGCGAGCTGCACGACGGGCGCGAGGTCGCGGTCAAGGTCCAGTACCCCGGCGTGGGCGCCGCGGTTCGCGCCGACATGCAGAACCTCGGGATCATCCTGCGCTTGATGAAGCGCGTCGCGCCCGGCCTCGACGTCAAGGCGACGGCGGAGGAGATCCGGTCACGGATCGGCGACGAGCTCGACTACGAGCTCGAGGCGACCAACCAGCGCTCGCTGGCGCGCATCTTCCGCAATCACCCCTTCATCGTGGTGCCGGACGTCGTCACCCGGCTCTCGCGCGAGAAGGTCATGGTCAGCGACTTCGTCCACGGCGTCGGCTTCGACGCCGTCAAGGAGACCGACCACGCGACGCGCGACCGGGTCGGGGAGATCCTCTTCCGGTTCTACTTCGGCTGCATGTATCGCCACGGCCAGTTCTCCGGCGACCCGCATCCCGGCAACTTCCTCCTGCTCGGCGATGATCGCGTCGCGTTCCTGGACTTCGGGCTCTTCAAGGTCATGCCGCGCCACCTGCTCGAGCTCGAGCTCGAATGCCAGCGCGCCGGCCACGAGGGCGATGCCCAGCGGCTCTACGACATCTTCGTCGAGGGCGGGCTGCTCAAGAAGCCGGAGCGCTTCCGCCCGGACAAGGTGCTCTCGCAGTTCCTCGACGCGACCTGGTGGTACCTGACCGACGAGGAGATCGAGCTCGTTCCGGAGGTCGCGACGCAGGTGATGATCGACATGTCTGACCCGCGGTCGGAGCACTTCGGGCAGATGCGCCACGAGACGCTGCCGGCCGACCACATCTTCGGCCGCCGGGTCGAGATGCTGACCCTGGCCGTGCTCGGGCAGTTGCGCGCACGCGCCAACTGGCACCGGATCGCGCGCGAGTGGATCTACGACGACGAGCCCGCGACGGAGCTGGGCCGCGCCGAGGCCGCGTTCTACCGCTAGTTCAGCGAAGGGGTGAGCTCGCGGGTCGAGACAGCGTCCACGACCTCCTCGACCTCTTCCTCTTCGTGCTTGTCATCGCTGGGCTCGGCATCGCAGGTGACCTGCATCCGGCCGGTCTGAACCTTCTCGTCGCCGACGACGACGAGACCGCAGATGACGTCGCCCTCCTCCCAGCCCATGCGCTCGAGGTCGAACCACGAGAGGTGGACCTGGTTGGCCTTGCCGCCCCACGGACACGTCTTGTCGTGGTGCTCCTTGGCCTTGCAGACGGCCTGCATGTTCTTGCCGGAGGCTTCGACGCTCACCCCCAAAAGACTACCCTCAGATCGTTGAGCTACCCGCCCGGAATCCTCGCGCGCGGTCCCTGGCCGCCGGACCGGGTGGCCTCGCGCTGGACCGACACGTTCTTCGAGCCCTCGCCGGAGAAGACGGCCGAGGCCGACCAGGCGATCGCCGAGCTGCGCGGCCGCGGGTCGCCCTCGCACGACGGCGTCTCGGCCCGGCTGGCCGCCTTCGACGTCACCGACGGCGGGCTGGCGCTCGAGCTGCAGGAGATGCGCTGGGCGCTGCGGCTGCTCGGTGACGCCGTCGGGCGCGCTGTCGGTCTTGTGCGTCGTGCGCGACGACGAGGGCCGGTGGCTCGCCGGGCGGCGCGCCGAGTGGGTCGCGACCTGGGCCGGCGTGTGGGCGCTCGGCGCCGGCGGGGCGGTCGATGCCGGCGAGGACCCCGCGCTCGCGCTCGGCCGCGAGCTGACCGAGGAGTGGTCGGTCGAGCCCGAGCGGCTCGACGTCGAGGCGCTGATCGCCATCCCGACGCGGGATGGCGATGCTGATCGGCCAGGCCTGGCTCGCGCCCGGAGCCGAGGTCGAGCGCGACCACGAGCACGACGCGCACGCGTGGTGGCCGCCCGACCCCGCCGAGTGGCCCGACCACGCTCACCCGCAACTCCGCCGGCTAGCGACGTTGTTGTTGGTGTGAGCTTCAGCACGCTCAAGTACCTGTCGTTCACGCACTCGGCGATCTACGTGGCTCTGCTGGTGCTCGCGGTCACGGGCGCGGCGGACACCCTCGAAGTACGGACTGGGCTGGGCGCACGGCATCGGCTGGATCGTGATGTCGCTGCTGTGTGTGGACGCGGTCCGGCGCCGGGTAATCCCTCTATGGCTGGGCGTCATGGTCGCCGTCGTCGGCGGCGTCGGCCCATTCGCCGGGAGCGCTGGATTCGTGATTGCAGAACGCCGTGCAGCCTCTACGCAACGCGGTATGGTCTAAGGCCTCGATATGGCAGTGAACACCACCGTCGAAGTGGTCATGCCGCCGATGGGCGACTCGGTTTCCGAGGGTTCCGTCTTGGAGTGGCACAAGCAGGAGGGCGACGAGGTCGCGGAAGACGAGACCCTCGTCGAGATCTCCACCGACAAAGTCGACGCTGAGGTGCCCGCACCGGTCGCGGGCACGGTGGTGAAGATCCACGCCGCCGAGGGCGACACGGTGAACGTCGGCGCGGTGCTGGCCGAGATCGCGCCAGGCGAGAACGGTGCCAAGCCTGCGATGGAGGTCGACGAGCCGGAGGCACCGGCAGAGCCGGCGACCGAGGCCAAGACGATCGACATCGCGATGCCCGCGATGGGCGAGTCGGTCTCCGAGGGCACGATCCTCGAGTGGGCCAAGCAGCCCGGCGACGATGTCGCCGAGGACGAGACGATCGTCGAGATCTCGACCGACAAGGTCGACGCCGAGGTCCCAGCGCCCGCCGCCGGCACGATCACCGAGCTACTCGCCGAAGCCGGCGACACGGTGCATGTCGGCCAGGTGATCGCCCGCATGACCTCCGGCAACGGCGCGACGCCCGCCGCGGCGCCGAAGCCCGAGCCGACCGAGATTCGCTCCGCCGGCGACGCCGAGACGGTCCGTACGCCCGACGGCCTGAAGGTCACACCGGTGGCCGCGCGCGTCGCCGCCGCGCACGGGATCGACCTCAAGCAGGTCACCGGCACCGGTCCGGACGGGCGGATCGGCAAGGCCGACGTGCTCGCGTTCGAGGAGAACGGTGCCGCGCCCGTCGCGGCCGAGGCCAAGCAGACGCTGCTCAAGGGCGCCAGCGCGATGCTCGCCCGCTACATGGACGAGTCGCGCGCGATCCCGACCGCGACATCGTTCCGCACCTTCACCGTCACCAACCTCGACGCTCGCCGCAAGCAGCTCAAGGAGGCCGGCCACCGCGTCTCCTTCACGCACCTGATCGCGCACGCGATCGCCCGCGCCGCGACCGAGCAGATGCCGGTGATGGCGGTCCACTTCGCCGAGCTCGACGGCAAGCCGCACGTGATCGACGACGGCGGCGTGAACCTCGGTATCGCCGTCGACGTCGAGAAGAAGGGCGGCGGCCGCACGCTGATGGTGCCGGTGATCAAGGACGCGGGCCGGCTGACGTTCCCGCAGTTCCTGGATGCCTTCAACGAGCTGATCACCAAGGCGCGCGAGAACAAGCTCACGGCCGACGACCTCCAGGGCGCCAACCTGTCGCTCACCAACCCGGGCGGCATCGGCACGATCGCGTCCGTCCCGCGGCTGATGAACGGCCAGGGCACGATCGTCGCCACCGGCTCGATCGGCTACCCGCCCGGCCTGTCCGGGATCGGCGCCACGATCGGCGCCGAGAAGGTGATGACGATGACGTCGACATACGACCATCGCATCATCCAGGGCGCCGAGTCCGGCCAGTTCCTGCAGGTGGTCGAGGCCTATCTGCAGGGCGAGCACGGCTTCTACGAGCAGGTCTTCTCCGACCTCGGCGTCGAGATCGGGGCCGCGCCCACCGCGCCGACGCCGGCCACAGTCGCCGCGCCGGCTCCCACCGAGGCGACCGAGCCGTCGGCCGCCGTCGCGGGCGAGCCGGACCTCCAGCTCCTGCAGGCGGTCCAGGCCGCGATGTCGCTGATCAAGGCCCACCGCACGCACGGCCATCTCGCGGCGCGACTCGATCCGCTCGGCTCGGAGCCCGAGGGCGACCCCGCGCTCGATCCCGAGCCACTGAACCTGACGCCCGAGCTGATGACCAGGATCCCGGCCTCGATCCTGCGCGTCGGCGTGCCGGGCGAGACGCTGGCCGACGTCGTGCCGCGCCTGCGCGAGACCTACTGCGGGACGATCGCGTACGAGATCGAGCACATCGCGTCGCATCGCCAGCGCGTCTGGCTGCGCGAGAAGATCGAGACCGGCGCCTACCGCAAGCCGTTGAGCCCCGAGGAGAACATCGCGCTGCTGCGCCGGCTGACCCAGGTGGACTCGCTCGAGCGCTTCATGCACAAGGCCTACCTGGGCCAGAAGCAGTTCTCGATCGAGGGCCTGGACATGACGGTCCCGATGCTCGACGAGATGATCCAGCTCGCCGCCACCGAGGGGGCGCGCGAGGTCGTCATCGGGATGGCCCACCGCGGCCGCCTGAACGTGCTCGCGCACAACCTCGGGCGCGCGTACGAGACCATCTTCCGCGAGTTCGAGGGCGCCTCCTCGATCGAGGCCGTGACCACGATCCCGCAGGGCGGCACCGGCGACGTCAAGTACCACCACGGCGCCCAGGGCACGTACCAGTGCGGCGAGGACCAGAGCGTGCTCGTGCGGCTGGAGTCCAACCCGTCGCACCTCGAGTACGTCGGCCCGGTCGTCGAGGGCGCCACGCGCGCCGTCCAGACCTCGCGCCAGGGCACGCACGCGACGCTGGATACGAACGCCGCCGTGCCGATCATCCTGCACGGCGACGCCGCCTTCCCCGGCCAGGGCGTCGTAGCCGAAACGTTCAACCTGCAGGCGCTCGACGGCTACACCGTCGGCGGCGCGCTGCACCTGATTACGAACAACCAGGTCGGCTTCACGACCGACCCGGACGACTCGCGCTCCACGCGCTGGGCCTCGGACCTCGCGAAGGGCTTCGACGTCCCGATCTTCCACGTCAACGCCGACGACGTCGCCGCGTGCGTCTCGGCCGTCCGGCTCGCGTTCGCGTTCCGCCAGGAGTTCGGCCACGACGTCCT
The DNA here is from genome assembly GCA_963768375.1 of uncultured Solirubrobacteraceae bacterium. Classification (GTDB taxonomy): domain Bacteria; phylum Actinomycetota; class Thermoleophilia; order Solirubrobacterales; family Solirubrobacteraceae; genus Solirubrobacter. Next base: position 121,533 of record CAVYHO010000007.1, on the reverse strand, counting down.
GATCGACCTGATCGGCTACCGCCGCTACGGCCACAACGAGGCCGACGAGCCGGCCTACACGCAGCCGGAGATGACGGCCAAGATCAAGGCCAAGAAGCCGGTGCGCGAGCTGTACGCGGCGGCGCTGGTGGCCGAGGGAACGCTCACCCAGGACGAGGCGGACGGGATCGCCCAGGAGATCTGGGACGACCTCGCGCGCCGCCACAAGGAGCTCAAGGAGCAGCTCGCGAGCGCCGGCGAGGAGCAGCCCACCGGCGGCTACGAGCTCGACCGCTCGGCCTCGCCCGAGGTCAAGACCGCCGTGTCGACCGAGCGCCTGCAGACGCTCAACGAGGAGCTGCTGCGGGTCCCCGAGGGCTTCACGATCCACCCGAAGCTGATCAAGCAACTCGAGCGCCGGCGGACCGCGGTCGGGCCCGAGGGCGGGATCGACTGGGCGCAGGCCGAGGCGCTCGCCTATTCGTCGCTGCTGACCGAGGGCACCCCAGTCCGTCTGACCGGCCAGGACGCCGAGCGCGGCACCTTCTCGCAGCGCCACCTGGTGCTGCACGATCCGAAGACCAGCCAGCGGATCTCCCCGATCCAGTCGCTCCCGGGCGCGCTGGCGCCGATGGAGCTGCACAACTCGCCGCTGAGCGAGATCGCGTGCCTCGGCTTCGAGTACGGCTACTCGATGGAGGCGCCCGAGACGCTCGTGCTGTGGGAGGCCCAGTTCGGCGACTTCGTGAACTCGGCGCAGGTGATCATCGACCAGTTCATCGTCTCGGCGCTGTCGAAGTGGGGCCAGACGACGCGCCTGACGCTGCTGCTGCCGCACGGCTACGAGGGCTCGGGCCCGGAGCACTCCTCCGCGCGCATGGAGCGCTTCCTGATCCTCGCCGCCGAGGGCAACATCCGCGTCGCGAACCTGACGACACCGGCGCAGTACTTCCATCTCCTGCGCCGCCAGGCGCGCGTGGCCAAGCAGCGCCCGCTGGTGATCATGACCCCGAAGTCGCTTCTGCGGCTGCCGCAGGCGACCTCGCGGCTCGAGCACCTGTCCGACGGTCGCTTCTTCCCCGTCCTGCCCGAGCCGCGGATCGACGAGGAGAAGGTCACCCGGCTGGCGCTGTGCACCGGCAAGCTCTACTACGACCTCAAGGGTCACGCGACGCGCGAGAACAACGAGGGCGTCGCGATCTCCCGCGTGGAGCTGCTCTATCCGTTCCCGCAGGCGCAGATCATGGAAGAGGTGCGGCGCTACCCGAACCTGCGCGAGGTCGTGTGGGTGCAGGAGGAGCCGCGCAACATGGGCGCCCGCGCCCACATGTCGCCGCGCCTGTTGCAGATCCTCCCGGCCGACATCGAGTTCGGCTACATCGGCCGGCCCGAGCGCGCGTCGCCGGGCGAGGGCTATCCGGCCGCGCACACCGTCGAGCAGACCCGGATCATCCGAACCGCTCTCGACCTGAGCGTGCCGGTTTCGGTTAATCCCACCAAGCAGCCCGGGGAACGCTAGCTCCCTGACAGGTGCGTTGCAGCGGCGCAACTTGGTTGCGCAGCCGGTGTCGCATCGGTCATGAAGTCTTTCCGATTCTCAGGCCGCGCCGCGGTCATCTGCTCTCTCATCCTCGCGCTCGGCATCCCGTCGGTCGCCGTGGGCTTCGGCGAGGGGCGCAGCCTGCTCCTCGGCAAGCGCAACCCCTCGAGCAACTCGAATCTCGCCGTCGGTACGGAGACCGAGATCATCTCCAACGCCTCGACGTACGGCACGCGCCAGTCGAACAAGCGCGACGGCGACGGCGGCGGCGCGATCTACGGCTGCCGCTCCAACACCGGCAATGAGCCCTGCATCCGCGCCGCGAACCTCAAGGGCGGCCGCGCCTTCGAGTTCTCGACCGTCGGCACCGAGACCGGGCGGATCGAGGTCGGCAACACCGCCGGCGCGCCGTTCACCACCAACGCCACGGGCGTCGCCACCGGCCTGAACGCCGATCGCGTGGACGGCAAGGAGGCGGCCGACTTCGCCGCCGCCACCGACGTCACGGCGCTCTCCGCCAGCCTCCTGGCCGCGCAGGTCGCCGCCGACGGCTCGCTCGGGGCGAACGGCCGCGGTGCCGTCTCGTCCAGCGTCAACGGCAACATCTACACGGTCAAGTTCAACAAGGACGTCTCGAAGTGCTCGTTCACGGCCTCGCCGGTCGGGTCCCCGAGCGCGACCGCCCCGGGTGTCACGGCGACGCCGAACACGGCCGACAGCGTGAATGTGGAGCTGACCGCTCCCGGCTCGTTCCACCTTCAGGTGATCTGCTGACGCACGGCCGCGCCAGCTGGCGCGAATTCCGGTGAGAGCCGGTCGAGGAGGACCAGCCAGTTCGGGTTCTCCTCGGCCGCCCGCCGGACCGCGGCGACGCCGCCTTCGAGGTCCCCGGCCTGCGCGCGGGCCAGCCCGGACCAGAACAGCAGCTCGTCCGAGCGGGGCGCGATCTCGGCGGCCCGCTGGTACAGCTCCCCCGCCTCGTCGGTCCGGCCCGCGGCCAGCAGCTCGTCGCCGGCGCCGGCCAGGTCGTAGGCGCGCTGAAGCGTCAGCAGCCGCTCGAGCTCTCCCAGCGGGTCCGGCGCGTCCTCGACCCGCAGGTCGATCGTCCGCCGCCACGGCTCCCCCTCGGCGCCGACGACGACCATCGCCGCCGACTGGCGCCCGCGTACATCGCCGCCCTCGCCCTCGGCAGCGTCGAGCGCCGCCATCAGCCGCTCCGGGAGTGATCCCGGCGCGCTCGCGAACGCCTCCGACATCGCGGCCGGCACGGTCTCGCGGGCCATCATGTTGGCCTGGCAGCTCCAGTGCTCGCCGGTCACGTGGCCGGCATGCGGGATGCAGTCGGCGCCGGTGTGGACGCCGAGACCGCCGCGGACGTCGATCACGGCGACCTGGCGGACGTTCGCCAGCGCGTCGGCGGCCAGCAGCTCGCCGAGCGCCTGTTGCGCGCCGACCTCGTCGGCGAGCCGGTCGAGCGCATTCGGGCCGTATGCGGGCTCGACGACCGACTGCGTCGCCACCGCGCCGACCCCCGCGCGCGCCCACGCGCACAGCGGGCCGACGGAGAACCAGTGCGACTGCACCGCGACGCCGAGCTCGCCCGTCGCGGGATCGAGCGCGACGATTGAATACGTGCCGTGACGCATCCCGGGCACGATAGGGAGCAAGACGTGCTGGCGCGGGTTCGCGACACGCCGGAGGGCTTCGTGCGCACCTACGGCGACGTGTCCCCGGGCGCGCCCCGGTTCGCAGGGATGGTGCTCGCCTACACCGACGAGGACGTCCCGTGGTGGCGGATCGTGCGCGCCGACGGGTCGCTGGCCAAGGGCGCCCACCAGCGCGCGCAACTCGAGGCCGAGGGCGTGCCGTTCCGCGGCGAGCGCGTGGACATGCGCCAGGCTCGAATACCGTAGTCGAGCATGTGGGTCCAGCGGGAGATCACCCTGCGGCCGCGGCCGCGCGGCTTTCACCTGATCACGCGCGACGTGCTCGAGGCCGTGCCCGAGGTCCAGCGGCTGCAGGTCGGGCTCCTGCACGTGTTCATCCGCCACACGTCCGCCTCGCTGACGTTGAACGAGAACGCCTCGCCGGACGTCCGCGACGACTTCGAGTCCTACTTCAACGAGGCCGTCCCGGAGGACGCGCGCTACTGGACGCACACCATCGAAGGCCCGGACGACATGCCCGCGCACATCAAGGCCTCGTTGCTCGGCCCGTCCCTGTCGCTTCCGGTCTCGTCCGGCCGGCTCGCGACCGGCACCTGGCAGGGCATCTACCTGTGCGAGCACCGCGACCACGGCGGCGCCCGCTCGCTGATCCTCACGCTCTCAGGCGAATAGCGTTCGGGATGCCCTACTTGCACCTCGATCTCCCGCTCGCGGTCCAGGCCGGCGACCGAGCGCGGATCGCCGGCCGGCTCGCCCGGCTGTACGCCGAGGTGATGGAGACCGACCCGCGGCGCCCGACCGTCGGCTTCCGCGATCTGGGCGAACACGGTGTGCTGCGGCTCGGCGTCGACGGCGAAGTCGAGCCCGTCGTGCTCGTCCAGTGCGACATCCGGCGCGGCCGGTCCGCGGAGCAGCGCGAGCGGCTTGGCGCGGCCATCGCCGCGGTGCTCGACGAGGAGCTGGGGTGGCCGCCGTCGCACACGATCGTCGAGTTCACCCAGCACGCAGGCGACGAGTTCTGGCGCGCCGACGGTCTCAGTCAGGACTGGACGCCGGGCGAATCAGCCAAATAGCGTGAGGGCGGGCTCGCGCTCGCCGCGCAGCTCGGCCAGGTCCACTTCGACCCAGGCGATGCCACGTGCCTCGGCCAGGACGCGCGCCTGCGGCTTGACGACCTGAGCCGCGAGCACGCCGCGGCAGTCGGCCTTGCCCGGGTCCAGCCGGATCCGCTCCAGGTAGCGCGCGAGCTGCTCGACGGACTCGATCGTCCCGATCCGCTTGATCTCGACCGCGATCCAGCCGTCCGCCTCGTCACGGCACATCAAGTCCACCGGCCCGATGTCGGTCGGCCACTCGCGCCGCACCAGCCGGAACCCCTCGCCGCAGAAGTGCGGCGCGTCCGCCAGCGCGACCTGCAGGTCGGCCTCCACGCCGTCCTTGCTCAGGCGGTCGGCGTCGAAATCCATGACGTGGTTCACGTCCGAGACCACCTCGTGCAGCGTGATCTCCAGCTGGTCCTCGGCCTTGAGCTTGCGGACCACGATCGTGCGCTCGTCCTCGATCACGGCCGTCGGCGGCGTCATCCAGTTCAGCGGCTTGACCTTCTGGCCGACGCCGCCGTCGCTCCAGATCATCACTGTGCCGTCGCTCTTGATCATGAGCAGCCGCAGCGCCTCGGGCAGCTCGGTATTCAGCCGACCGGTGTACTTACAGGAGAGTCGAGCGACGATCAGGCGCATCGGAGCCGAGATCCTATGAGCGTGCCCGGACGGGCGCCCGACCGGGCTCGGCCTGTCGGGCTTCGCGCCGGCGGAGCACTTAGATTCCGTCCTCGGCGATGCGGCGGTCGATCTGCATCAATTCGATCGGGGCGCCGTTGTCCTCGATGAAGGCGACGACGACACCGGGACTTGGGCTGTTCGGCTCGATGATCACGTGCTTGCCGCGGATCGCCTCCGCCACATCGTCGACTTCGAATGCGACGTGCGGAACAGTCTTGACCAGGGTCGGATAGGGCGCATCGGCCTCATAGCGGGTCCACTCGACGCCGTATGGACTCTTCCCGTAACCACTGACGTACATATGCAGGTGCGCGAGATGGATCTCGTCCACGAGTGTCTCGGTCGTCGGAATGCCCAGATGGTGGTATCTCAACGCTGGCCCCGTTCTCTCAGCGTCGAGCTCAACCGGTGGGCTGATGCGTCCAGTTCAGCGGCTTGACCTTCTGGCCGACGCCGCCGTCCGACCAGATCATGACGGTCCCATCGCTCTTGATCATGAACAGGCGTAGGGCCTCGGGCAGCTCGGTGTTCAGCCGGCCGCTGTACCTGCAAGAGAGTCGAGCGACGATCAAGCGCAAGGCAGCCACGCTATCGCCCCACCCGGATGCAAGCGCCTTGCGCTCTTGGCTAGCCGCGATGGCTTGGTCGCTAGCGCGCGAACATCGTCGGCGCGCCGACACGCGTCCTTAGCACTCAATAAGACGCCAGTTTACGGTGATTTGGCAAAGCTCCAGACACCCTGATTGGCTATTACTCCCGTCCATAAGGAGGCCGCAAATGGCGGAGCACGAGGGGCCGACCCGGCCCACGCCCTACCTCCTGCCCAGCGGCGCGAGCCCGCGACTGACCGACCAGCTGCGGGCGCGCAAGTCGAAGATCCCGACATCGCACACGCTGTGCGACATCGGTGTCGTGGCGCAGGTCACGGGCGCCGAGCGCTTCAGCGAGGCGATCCTCGTCCAGCCGTTCGAGGCGCGCGCGCTCGTCGGCATTCGGCCGTCCAGTCTGCGCGTCTTCCGCTTCGAGGCAGAGGGCAAGCGCTTCGAGCCCGTGTGGCGCTCGGGCGTCAACCTGGAGCTCGGGCAGACATGGGCGCGGATCACGCGCGAGGGCATCTATGCGCTGATCGGGCTGCCGCGCGACCCGCTGCTGTTCGAGGCGATCCGGACGATGGCGATCGAGCGCCGGCTCGACGGCGAAGCCGACGACGCCGGGCTCCGGCTCCTGCGCGAGCTGCCGGACGACGGGCTCGAGGAGCTGCGCGCGCTGCTGGCCCGGATCGAGCTCCAGAGCTCCGCCGATCGCCTGTCGTTCGCCGACATGGAGTTGGGGACCGGCGGCCATCCGATCGGCGTGAAGCTGCCGGGCGGCGCGAGCCTCAAGGAGTTCCGCCGCCGGCTCGGGAGGCTGCAGGTTCTGCCGGGCGGGCTGCCCGAGGAGCAGCTCTTCTACCCGCCGTCCGTGCCTCGCCACGGCGAGCCGCCGTGGGATCGCCCGTCCGCTGGCCCGTGGAAGGGCGTCGACCACAGCGCGCTCCACCCCGGGCTGCGGCTGTGGAAGTACACCGACGTCGTCGAGATCGTGAAGTACCTCCCCTGGCTGACAGACCCGGATTGGTGGATGTACGGCCACGACGTGCGCCACAGCGGCCACGCCTCCGGGTCGAGCGACATCGACTCGACGACGGTCAGCGGGCTCTACCGGCACAGGACGGTGGCCGTCGACGGACCCGTCATCACGCAGCCCGCAATCGTCGACAACAAGGTCTACATCGGCTCCGGCAAGTCGGGCGGGACGGGCGGGACGCTCTACCGGATCGACCTCGCGACCGGCACCGTCGAGCAGACGCTGACCACGACCGGGACGGCGTTCTACTCGTGGGTGTCGGGCGTCGGCGGCACGCCGGCCGTGACCGGCGGCCGCGTGTACTTCACCGGCGTCCACGGCCGCGTCTACTGCGTCGACGCGACGACATTCGCCACGATCTGGTCGGTCTCTCTCAAGGCGGCGGATCTCGGCCACAACCAACCGGTGACCAACCCCGACGCGGACTGTTGGAGCGGCCCGCTCGTCGTCAATGGGCGCGTCTACGTCGGATGCGGCGAAGGCGAGTCTCCGCCCACCTACGGGTTCGTGTACTGCCTGGACGCGAACACCGGCGACGTCATCTGGTGCTTTTGCACCTGCCGCTTCGCCGGCGCGGCCGAGAACGGCCCGAACCAGCTGCCGACCGCCGTCGCCGCGCCGTGGGCCGCGAGCCACGGCTTCACCGTGCGCCCGAACCCACCCGAGACCGGCTGCAGCGTGTGGTCGTCGTGCGCGTACGACACGGTCAACCACGCGATCTACGTCGGGACCGGCAACTCGCTGTACCCCGACACGGCGCAGCCCGACGAGCTGTACGGCAGTGGCCTGATCTCACTCGACGCCGTGACGGGCGCGTTCCGCGGCTTCTTTCAGCCTTCGCCGGACGACAGCTACTGGCCGGGCGACAGTGACATCGACGTTCCCGGCGCCGCGACGGTGTATTGGCTGGGAGGGCGCCGCGTGGTCGCGTTCGGGAGCAAGAACGGGTCGGTGTTCATCCTCGACGCCGCCGATGTCACCAACGTCGTGGCGCGCCGACAGATCCTGCCCCGCACCGGCGGAACGGGCCTCCCCGGCGACCGCGGCACCGGTATCAACGCCGTCGTGCCCAACGGCGGAACCGGCGAGAACAAGTGGGGCGTGTTCGGGACGCCTGCGGTCGACGCCGCCAGCGGCAAGCTGTTCGTTGGGCTGGGCGGCTACAACGGGATGGCGCTGGACACCGGCGGCGCCGACCCGACACGCTCCCCGTTCGTGCGCGCGGTGCGCTGGGACGACCTGCACGACGCGTGGCCGACGGCCGTCGGCGCCGACAACGTCATCCGCTACACGGCCACGAAGCCGCCGATGTACACATCGAGCGAGGTGGGCCTCAGCTCGCCGGCGGTCGTCGGCGACGTCGTGTTCGTGGCCACGAGCCCTGAGCCGTACAGCAGTCAGCGAGCGCGCCTCTATGCGCTGGCCGTGTCGGACGGCCACTGCCTGTGGTCCTCGCCCGGCCTCGCGCCGGGGAAGTTCACTCTCGGCCCCGCCATCTACCGCAACTACGTGGTGGTCGGCGCGGGCAACGAGGTGTCTATCTTCCGCCTCGGCCCGCGCTGGCGCTTCCCTATCCCGTGGCACTGGCCGATCGAGGAGTTCAAGCCGATCCCGTGGCCCTGGCCGCCGGAGTCGTTCCCGTTCCCGTGGCCGCCCGGACCGGGGCCGGACCCGCCGCCGTATCGCCCGGAACACCTGGCGTGATCGCGCCGCCGGCCGTTGACGCCACGTTTGAGCTCGTCGCGGGCGCGCTCACGTTTCCAACGAGCGTCGCGTTCGCCGCCGACGGCGCGCCACTCGTCGCCGAGTCCGGCGTGGGCTTCGGCGGCGCGCCGCCCGGCGGCCGCGTGCTCCGGCTGGGACGCGCGCCGCAGGTGCTCGTCGAGGGCCTACACGCACCGGTCAACGGTCTCACCGTTCACGACGGCGACCTGCTCGTGTCAGAGGCCGCGGCGATCACCCGGATCGACGCCGCCGGGCAGCGCGAGCCAGTCTTGAGCGACCTCCCGGGACCGGGCAACTACCACACGAACATGACGGCCGTCGGGCCCGACGGTCGGCTGTACTTCAGTCAGGGCGCACTCACGAACACGGGCATCGTTGGGCTCGACGCGTACGAGATCGGCTGGCTGCGCCGGCTCCCGCACGCGCACGACCTGCCCGGCCACGACCTCGTGCTGACCGGGGTCAACGCGCGCACGCCGGACCAGGTCGACAGCGTGGCGACGGTCGATACCGGCGCGTTTCGCCCGTTCGGCACGCGCTCGTATCCGGGTGAGCGGATCTCGGCCCGGCTGCCGTGCACAGCAGCCGTGATGTCGTGCGCGCTCGACGGGAGCGACCTGCGGCTCGTGGCCTGGGGCCTGCGCAACGCCTACGGCATCGCGTTCCTGCCCGACGGCCGGCTGCTCGTCACCGACCAAGGCGCCGACGACCGCGGCAGTCGCCCGCTCGGCCAGGCGCCCGACCTGCTCTACGACATCCGGCCCGGCCGCTGGTACGGCTGGCCGGACTTCGTCGGCGGCGTCCCGGCCACCGACGGCCGCTTCCAGCCCGAGCGCGGCGGCCCGCCGCGGTTCCTGATCGCCAACCACGACGAGCTGCCGGGCCCCGAACGTCCGCTGCTCGCGTTCCCGCCGCACGCCGCCGCTGTCAAGCTCGCCGCGCTGCCGGCCGACCACCCGGTCTGGCCCGGCCAGATCGTCGTCGCCCTGTTCGGTGACGAGCGGCCGATGACCGCGCCTGGCGGGCCGCGCGCCGGCCGCGCGCTCGCGCGCATCGATCCCGCAGACTGGTCGCTGCACCTGATCGCCCGCGCGCCGCTCAAGCGCCCGATCGACGTCGCGGTTGCACCCGACGGGGATGTGTTCGTGCTGGACTTCGGCGACTTCGAGATGGGCGCGGCCGGCCGCGTTTGCGCGGTCCCCGGCAGCGGCGCGCTGTGGCGGCTCAGCGCGGCCGGCTCTTGAGGTGGGTCGCGAGCTCGTCGCGCTTGCCCACGCGCGAAACGCGGATGGAGATGTCGGACCAGCAAACCCGCGCTAGCAGCCTCAGCGAGGCGGCAACGCGCGCAAGTCCCAGTTCAAAGGCTTGTATCCGCCGGCGTCGGCGTGCACGAGCACCGAGCCGTCGGCCTTGAGCATGATCAGCCGCAGCGCCTCGGGCAGGTGGGCCGACAGGCGGCCGGAATACTCGACGGAGCAGCGGGCGACGATCAAGCGCAAGTTGGGCACGGTATCGCCTCGCCCGGATGCAAGCGCCTCGTTCTCGTCACTCGCCCGGCGGATTCGGGCGCCGGCTCGCGGCGTTCTCGCGCTCCGCGGCCGTCTGGTCCCTCGCCGTTCTCGAGTCGGTGCGGGCGAGCCGCGCCACGATCCGCAGCAAAGCGTCGCCGGCCCGCCCGAGCCGCGCACGCTCACGAAGCCGGCGCCCACGTTCGCCACTGCGGCGAGGCGCGTCTCTGTCCGAGTTCCGCTCGCGCTCGTCGGCGATGGCCTCTCGCTCGTTCGCTGCGCGCTCGCGGACGTCCGCGAGACCATCGCGCTCGTCGGCGACAACGTCGCGACGCTCCGCCGCGGCGTCGCGCAGATCTCGTCCGGTCGACATCAGACGGCTCCCGTCGAGAGCATGCTCGCGCCCCTCATCCTGGCCTCCTCGCTCATCGCGACGGCAGAGGCCGCAACGGTCCCCAACGCTACCGGACTCCTGCCGTCCGGTCGACGTTACGCAGCTCCACGTAGGACTGCAGGTACGGCGCGAGGAATCGACCGGGCAGCTTCGTGGGATGGACCCCGTCGGTCGGGACGCCGAGCGAGATCGGCGGGCCGTCTCCGGTCAGCAGGCTCGCTCGCAGCACTGGCTGGAAGGGCGCCGGCGTGACGTCGGCGCCGTGGCGGGCCGCAATGTTCGCGGCAACCACGTCGGCCTGCTGGCAGGCGATGCCGCCCTGCTTGAGCGGGAAGTCGGTGGCGTCGCCGACGGCGTACGCGTCGGGGAGGCCGTCGACACGACCGTAGAGATCGACCGGGATGAGCCCGTACAGGCCCGTCGCGGGAACTCCCGGAAGCCGCGGGCCTCGCGCGAGCGGCAGCGAGACGATGCGGTCGGCGGACAGCGAGCCGCGTGCGTGCCCGGGCAGCCACACGGTGCCGGCGGAGACGTCGGCCGACTGGGCGCCGACGAACTCGATGCCGGCCGCGTCGAGCGCCCGCGCGACGGTCGCGCTCGCCTCGGCGCCGAAGAGCTCGAGGGGCTGCTCCTCCGGGGTCACCAGCGAGACGTGAAGCGGATCGCCGCTCGCCGTGAGCAGCGCGGCCTCATAGAGCGGCAGCAACCAGTCAGTTTTCGTGGGTGCGACGAACGCGACGCTGCGCACGACCCCTTGCCGCATCTCGTCGCGCATCTCCGCGAGCGCGTCGGCGCCCCCCGCGTCGCCGAGCGAGATCACGCCGTCGAAGGCGGGGATCATCCGCGCGCCGGGAGCGAGGACGAGCGTGTCGTAGGGCAGCGTGTCGCCGCTATGGAGCACCACGCGGCGCCGCGCGGGGTCGACCGAGGCCACGGCGGCAGGCACGAGCCGGCAGCCCAGGTCGGAGGCGATCCGGCTCAGCGGGCGGCGGTGCGCCGTTCCGCGGCCGAGCGGCTCGGCCACCAGCATCGGTCGCAGCACGAAGTCGGGCTCCGGCGCCACGATCGTCACGTGGACACGATCGCCGGCGAGGTCTCGAAGCGCGAGCACGAACTCGAGCGCGGCGATGCCCCCTCCGACGACGAGGATCTCAGGAGCGGCGGTCGGGTTCTGGGTCATACGACCGACGGTACGCCCCGGCCCGCCGCACGCCATCAGGTGAAGCCCGCCGCAACGTGGGGCGGACTACGGAGTCGGAAACGCCGCGGTGACGATCGTGCCGCCGGCCGAGGATGCGATCTCGAGCCGGCCGTGCAGAAGGGCGACTCGCTCGTGCATGCCCGCGAGCCCGAAGCCGCCGCTCGGTGTGCTCGGATCGAAGCCGCGGCCGTCGTCGCGTACGCGCGTGTGCAGCACGCCGCCGGCCGCGGACACGGCGATCTCGACGTGACCGGCGCCGGCGTGGCGAACGGCGTTGGTGAGCGCCTCCTGCACGATCCGAAATAGCGCGGTCTCCAGCTCCGGTGGGTGGCGCGCCCCGGGCAGGCGCACGTTCGCAGTCACCGCGATGCCGGACAGCTCGGCCGCCCGCGCGAGTCCCTCGATCGCGGCAGCCGGGCCGAGGTCGTCGAGCGTCGCTGGGCGCAGCTCGCGGATCAGCCCGCGCAGCCCGGCGATCTGCTGGTCGATCCGGTCGACCGCCTCGTCGACCGCGGCACGCAGGCGCTCGGGATGGCCGCTGCGGCGGGCGGCGGCGAGCAGCAGGCGCAGCGCGCCGAGCCCCTGCAGCGTGTCGTCGTGCAGCGTGCGCGCCCAGCGCCGCCGCTCTTTCTCGGCCGCGCGCATCGCATCGCCGCGCTGCTGCTCGAGATCGGTGGCGAGCGCGGGCACGGCACGCCTAGTGGAGGCTCAGGACTTCGATGCCGCCCGTGCCGGCGCCGCCGACCTTGACGCTGACCGGGAGTCCCGCGGGACGGCCGGCCTCCTCGTCCAGGCCCTCGAGGTAGCCGGCCAGCTCGCGTCCGGCGATCTTGGTCGGCGGCCACCAGAGCGCGCTGCCCGCCACGCTCGCTTCGCCCGCCTCGCGACGCAGGAACCGCGCCCAGCGCTCGGTGAGCAGCATGCCGCGCAGCACCGGTGAGAACGGCTCCGGTTCGATCGGCGCGCCCGCGCGGGCGGCGATGTCGGACGCCGCGGCGTCGGCCTGCTGGCACGCGATGCCGCCCTGCTTGACCGGGTAGGCGGTGACGTCGCCGGCGGCGTAGACGTCGGGGACGCCCTGGACCGCGCGTGGTCATCCGTGACCAGGAAGCCCTCGGCGTCCGACGGGAGCCCGGGGACGGACGGGCCCGCGAGTCGCGGCAGGGTGATGATGCGCTCGACCTCCAGAATCTCGTCCCCCGGCGCAAGCCGGAGGCGTCCCTGCCCGAGGACCTCGGCCTGCGCGCCGGTGTGGACGGTGATCCCGGCCTCGGCCAGCAGACCCGCGACCTCGCGCGCCGCGTCGGGACCGAAGAGCGCGAGCGGCGACGCCTCGGGCGTGACGAAGTGCAACTCGAGGTCGACGCCCATCGAGTAGGCGCGCTCGGCGAGCATCAGCGCCAGTTCGTAGAGCGGCAGCGGCCACGTGCTGCCGGTCGGGGCCGACGAAGGCCAGCGAGTGCAGGTAACCGCCCTCGACGTCCTGGACGATCCCGTGCAGCCGCTCCTGGTCGGTCAGCGAGCCCGTGAACGCGATCGCGCCGTCCGAGCGGCATCGACGGGACGCGCGCCCGAGGCGACCAGCAGGACGTCGTAGCTGAGCGCTCGCCCGGTCACGGTCTTGACGGTGTGTGCCGCGGCATCGACGCGGCCCAGACGGCCGCGCACATGCGTGAAACCCGCGTCGGCCGCCATGCGCTCGAGTGGGTAGGTCGTCGCGGCGCCGGCCGCGAACGGGGAGAGCACGCTCAGCGGGCGGTAGGTGTAGTGGCTCTCGGGGGCGAGCACGGTGGTGGCCACCCGGTCGCCGGCGAACCGGTGCAGGGCGAGCGCGGCTTCCAGGGCAGCGGGTCCGCCGCCGGCGATCAGGACATTCGTGGGCATGCGATCAAAACTAGGTCCGGCCGACGCGCCCGACATCCGCACTGACGACGCGTCCTGCCTGCGGGAAACCCGCAGCGTCGGCGCGGGCCTCCCCGATGACGCGCGCCAGCGCCGGCCATACGGTCATTCGGACCATGACCCGATCACGCTCCTCAGCCGCCCATCCACTGCGCGTCCTCGTCGCCGGTGGCGGCGTCGCCGCGATCGAGGCCGTCCTGGCCCTCCACGCGCTGGCCGGCGATCGCGTCTCGATCGAGACTGCTCGCCCCCGGCGACGACTTCGTGGAGCGCCCATCGTCGGTCCTGTCGCCGTTCAGCGGCGAGGCGCCCCGCGGGTGCCGCTGAGCGGCCTCGCGGAGCTCGGGGTCGCCCGTCGTCACGGGGCGCTCGGCGCAGTGGACTCCGAACGCCACGAGGTCCAGCACGACGGACGGCGTGCGCCTCGGCTACGACCGCCTGATCGTCGCCACCGGCGCGCGATCCGTCGACGGCGTGCCCGGCGCGACCACGTTCCGCGGCCCGTTGAGCGCGGGCGCGGTCGAGGGCGCGCTTCGCCGGGCGCGCGAGCGCGTGCTGTTCACGCTTCCGGCCGGCGCCGGCTGGACGCTGCCGCTCTACGAATTGGCGCTGCTCGCCGCGCACGAGTTGCCGGACGGCCCCGAGCTCACGATCGTCACGCCCGAGCCGCGGCCGCTGGACCTCTTCGGGCCCGTCGCCTCCGACGCGCTCGCCCGCCTGCTGGATCGCGCGGGCATCGGCTTCGAGGGCGAGACGGTGGCCGAGGCGGTCGTCGGCGGCGCGCTCTCGACCCGCGACGGGCGCCTGATCGCTGCCGACGCCGTGATCGCGCTCGCGCGCCTGCAGGGGCCGCAGATCGCCGGCCTGCCGGCGGACGCCGAGGGCTTCATCGGAGTCGACGAGCACAGCCGCGTCACCGGCGCGTGTGACGTCTTCGCCGCCGGCGACGCGACAGCCGGGGCGATCAAGCAGGGCGGTCTCGCCGCCCAGCAGGCCGACGCCGCGGCCGAGACGATCGCGGCCGAGGCCGGCGCCCACCTCACGCCGCGCGCCTGCCGCCGCGTGCTCCGCGGCGTCGTCTTCACCGGCGAGGCGCCGCTGTTCCTGCGCCGCGACCTCGACGACGACAGCCCGCTCGCCCGCCCGCTGCGCGGGGCACCCGTGGGCATCTCGCGCTCCCAGCTCTGGTGGCCGTCCGGCAAGATCGGCGGCCGCTACCTGACGGGGTTCCTCGCGGCCGGCGGCGAGCCCGGCGACACGCTTTCCGACCGGCCCCGGCGGCCGGTCCTCGCTCACCCAACGACCGAAGGACCCACCATGAGCACCATCCTGATCGGCGTCGACGCCTCGGCGCGCTCCGAGGACGCGATCGCCTTCGGACGCCGTCTCGCGGACGCCTCGAGCGCCGACGTCGTCGTGGCCTGCGCCTTCCCGTACAGCGACGCGCCGAGCCGCGCGGCCAACGCGTCCTACCGCCAGGCCCTCGCGCGACGATGCCAAGCAGACCGCCCGCGACATGCGCGACCGGCTCGAGGGGATCGCCGCGGACCGCCTGCGGATCACGATCACGCCGAACCCCTCGCCCGCGCATGCCCTCCACGACCTCGCGGAGGCCGAGCACGCCGAGCTCATCGTCGTCGGCTCCTCCCACACCGGCCGGCTGGGACGCGTCGCCCCGGGGAGCACCGGCGAGCGGCTGCTGCACGGCGCACCGTGCGCCGTCGCGGTCGTCCCGCACGGCTACCGCACGCGCGCCGAGCGAGCCGATCCGCCGGATCGGCGTCGCCTACGACGGCTCCGACGAGGCGACGCCGCCGTCGCCGCGGCCGTCGAGCTCTCGCGCGCGCTCGACGCCGAGCTCGAGATCATCGGGGTCGTCGCCCCCGAGGCTCGACAGCCGCCACGGCCATGATGGGCGGGCCGACTCCGTCACGCTGCGCGAGGACATCGAGCGCTCCATCCAGGACGGCCTCGACGCCGCGGTCGCCGGGCTGCCGGACGACGTCACGGGCGAGAGCGTGCGCCTCGCGGGCGACCCGGCCGACGCAGCTCGGCGAGCACAGCGCCGGGCTCGACCTGATGCTCGCGGGCTCGCGCGGCTACGGCCCGCTGCGCTCGGTGCTCGTCGGCGGCGTCAGCGGCCGGCTGATGCGCACCGTCCAGTGCCCCATGATCGTCGTCCCGCGCGGCGCGCACGAGCCGCTCGGCGCGCTCTTCGCCGCCGCCGCGACCGCGACCGCCTAAGCGGGGGCCGTCGCACAACGCCGGCGTCGCGCCGGCGCGGGATGGTCGCGCGCAGCGTCGTCCCCGCGCCCGGCGTGGACTCGACGTCGAGCGTCCCTCGCACCAGGGCCAGCCGCTCGCGCATGCCGAGCAGGCCGAAGCCGTCGCGAGCGCGCCTGCGGATCGAAGCCCTTGCCGTCGTCGTGCACCGAGCACCTCGACGTCGCCGTCGCGGTCGCTGACGCGGACCTGCACGCGAGCGGCCTCGCCGTGCTTGACCACGTTGGTGAGCGCCTCCTGCACGACCCGGTACACGGTCGACTCGATCTCGGCAGGGTGCCGGAGCTCGCGTCTCGGCGCCCTCGTAGGCGAGGTCGATCTCGAGGTCGACCGCCAGATCGGACTGCCGGGACACGCGCGCGACCAGCGTCTCGAGCGCCGGCTTGATGCCGAACTCGTCCAGCGCCGCGGGCCGCAGGTCGGTGATCAGCGAGCGCAGATCCCCGATGCCGGTCGTGATGTGCTCGATCGCCTCGCTCATCGCGGTGTCGATCCGGTCCGGTCGCCGCTGCGCCGCGCCGCCGAGAGCAGCACGCGCAGCCCGGCGAGCTGCTGCAGCGTCTCGTCGTGCAGCTCGCGCGCCCAGCGGCTGCGCTCCCGCTCGGACGCCTCGAGGCTCGCGGCGCAGCGCCTCGTCGCCCGCGTGCTGCGCCGTCGCCACCGCGATCGCGGCGCTCGCGGCAAACGCCTCCAGCAGACGCTCGTCCTCCTCGTTGAACGGCCGGTCGCCGCGTAGCCGGTCGAAGACGACCAGGAAGCCGACCGGGCGGTTCCGGAACGACATCGGCGTCACGAGCGCCGAGCGAGCGCCCAGCTCGCGATAGGCGAACGTGTCCGGCGGGATCTCGCGGGAAGCGCTGCAAGCGACCGGACTTCAGCGCCGCGCCCGCGAGCGACTCCTCGATCGAGATCCGCGTGCCCTGCAGCCCTTCCGACGCCTTCGCCGGCGACCGCCGCGATCACGAACTCGTCGCCTTCGACGCAGCGCGATCTCCGCCGCGCGGGCGCCGAGCAGCGCGCGCGAGCGCTTGACCACCAGCTCCAGCACCCGGTCGAGATCCGTCACGCCGCCGAGCGCGCGGCTGATCTCGGTCGTCGTCTCGAGACCGCGGATGGTCCGCTCGAGCTCGTCGCGGCGCTCGCGGACGGCCCGGTACAGGCGGGCGTTGCTGATCGCGATCGCGGCCCAGTCGGCGAGCACGACGGCGGCCTCTTCGTCGTCGTCGGTGAACTCGCCGCCGTCCTTCTCGGTCAGGTAGAGGTTCCCCCACGCTTCGCCCTCGATGACGATCGGCACGCCGAGGAAGGTCGTCATCGGCGGATGCGCGAGCGGGAATCCGTAGGACTGCGGGTGCGCGCCGACGTCGGCGAGGCGCAGCGGCCGCGGCTCGCTGATCAGCACGCCGAGCACGCCCGCGGCCGCGCGGGCAGTTCGCCGATGGCGCGATGGGTGTCGTCGTCGATGCCGACGGTGAGGAAGCGCTCGAGGCGCCTCGCGCCGCTCGTCGAGCACGCCGATGGCCGCGTAGCGCGCGCCCGTCAACTCACGCGCGACCTCGAGCAGGCGCTCGAACACCGCCTCGGGATCGAGCTCGGTGATGAGCGACCGCCCGACGTCCAGCAGCCGCCGCAGCCGCCGCTCATCCACGGAATCGTCTTCGTCGAGCGGCCCGGCGCATCGCACCGGCGAGGCTACACGCAGGCCCCCGGCGACGAGGGTCTGCGGAGAACTACGTACGCCCTCGGGACTTTCCCCGATGGCGAAGAGCCCATCCGGTGGCAGCATCGGATGATCGCCCTTACCTAGGAACGGAAATCATGAGAGCCACCGCACCGGCCGCAGGCCGTGCCGCTCCGCCCACGTTCGAGAACACGGCCGGTCTGCCCGGCGCCCTCCTCGATCCCGCCGCGTACCCGTTCCGGCCCGAGTCGGTCGAACTGCGCGAGACCCACATCTCGTGGGTCTTCCTCGCCGGCGAGACCGCGTACAAGGTCAAGAAGCCCGTTCGCCTCCCGTTCGTCGACTACGGCACCCTCGAGCGCCGGCGGGCATGCTGCAACGCCGAGTTGCGGCTCAACCGCCGCTTCTCTTCAGCCGTCTACCGCAGGGTGGTCGCATTG
This sequence comes from uncultured Solirubrobacteraceae bacterium, assembly GCA_963768375.1. GTDB lineage: Bacteria > Actinomycetota > Thermoleophilia > Solirubrobacterales > Solirubrobacteraceae > Solirubrobacter. The sequence goes on along the minus strand of CAVYHO010000007.1, from coordinate 103,806 downwards.
GTGCCTCGCGGTCCTGACGGCCTGGCCGTGGCGTCGGCGCACGATCCGCGCGCCGTCGAGTACGCGGTCGCGATGGCCTGCTATGACGAGTCCGCGACGCTGGCCGCCCATCTGGCCGACGGCCGAGCGGTCGAAGCCGACCTCGTCGCCGTCGGCGCTGCCATCGCGGGCTTCCATGCCGCCGCACCTGTCCAGCCCGGCGACAGCGCGAAGCGGCTCGCGGCGGTCGTCGAGGAAACGCTGACCACGCTCGCCGCCGCCGGTGCCCCCGCCCGGCGGCTCGCGCATCTCGCCCGCTTCTGCCGCGCCGCGCTCGCCGCCTTCGGCCCCGAGCTGGCGGACCGAGCCACGGCCGGCCTCGTCCGCGACGGCCACGGCGATCTGCGCGCGGAGCACGTCCTCCTCGGCAGCGACATCCAGGCGGTCGACGGCGTCGAGTTCGACCCCGACCTGCGGGTCGCCGACGTCGGCTACGACCTCGCCTTCCTGATCATGGACGTCGCCCGCCGCGACGACGACCTCGCCCGCGCACTGCTGCGCGGCTACCGCGCCGCCGGCGGCGACCCGGGCGGCGAAGGGCTGCTCGCGTTCCTGTGCGCGGTGCGCGCGCTCATCCGCGCCAAGGTCGACTTCCTGCGCGCCGCGCAGCTCACGGGCGCGGCCGCGGACAAGCGGACCGCCCGTGCGATCGAGCTGTTCACCGTGGCCGAGCGCTTCGCTTGGCGCGCCCGACTGCCCTGCGTGGTCTGCGTCACGGGCCGGCCGCCAGCGGCAAGTCGACGGTCGCTGAGGCGCTCGGCGGCGGCGGCCGGACGCACAGTCCTGTCCTCCGACCGCATCCGCAAGCTACGTGCCGGGATCGAGCCGTACGAACGCGCGGCGCCGAGCGCCTACGGCGACGGCGAAAGCCGCGCGGTCTACACGGAGCTTGCTCGGCGCGCGACGGCCGCCGCACGCCGCGACGGCGGCGCCATCGTCGACGCGACCTTCCGCCGCGCCACAGACGCCGACGCGTTCGCCGCGACGTCCCCCGCCGCCGCGGCGGCCGCATGGCTCGTCTGCGAGGCGCCCCCGGCGGTGCTTGCTGGACCGCGCGCGGGCGCGCCGGTTCCACAGATCGGTCTCCGACGCCGGACCGGCGGTCGTCGCCCCCGAGCTCGCCACGTACCGCGGCCCGTTCCTGGCGCCGGCGCCGCCGCTGGCCCGGCTCGACACGACGCAGTCGACCGCCGCGTTGCTCGAACACCTGGCGAACATGCTCGACGAGCGGCTGCGGGCAAGCGCTGTCTGTTCCCCGCCGCTGCACGTCGTCCCCGATCGGCTCGGCGGCTGGCACGTCCAGCGCGAAGGCGAGGCTCGACCGCTGTCCGAGCACACCAGTGCGACGGCCGCCGAGGGCGCTGCCGCGTGCGAGGCGCGAGACACCGGTGCGCCCGGCGTCCTCGTCCATGACCGGTACGATCGCGTCCACCGGGCCGGGCGTTAGATGCTCGCCGCCACCGGACCTCACACCATGGATGCCGAGCAGGCCGACCGCGACAAGACCACCGTCGTCATCGCCGACGATCACACCGTCGTCCGCCAAGGGTTGCGGCTGCTGATCGACAACGAGGCGGGTCTGCAGGTCATCGCCGAGGCCGGCACCGTCCCGGACGCCGAGCGCCTCACCCGCGCGCACCGGCCGTCCGTGCTCGTCCTGGACCTCAACATGCCGGGCGGCTCCAGCCTCGAGGCGATCGCGCGCCTGCGCGAGGAGGCGCCCGACACGTCGATCGTCGTCCTGACGATGCAGGACGATCCCGCCTTCGCCCGCCAGGCCCTGCGCTCAGGGGCGCTGGGCTTCGTCCTCAAGGAGGCCGCCGACGAAGAGCTGCTCGAGGCGATCCGCCTCGCCGCGGTCGGAGACACCTACCTCAACCCGCGCCTCGGCGCCCGCCTGGCCGCCGAGCCCAGCGAGCCCACCGGCCCGCCCGACGACCTGACCGAACGAGAGCTCGAGGTCCTACGCCTGATCGCCCTCGGGCACACGAACACCGAGATGGCGCAGCAGCTGTTCCTCTCTACACGCACCGTCGAGACGCACCGCGCGCACATCCAGCAGAAGCTCCGCCGAACGTCCCGCGCCGAGCTCGTGCGCTACGCGCTCGAGCACGGGCTCGTCGAGATCTAAGGTTCTCGCCCGGCCACTTCGAGACCTGAGTTCCAGCCCGGAGCGCGACCGCGCGGAGGCGGTCGGAGGCGCTCCGTCGACAACCCTGCGGTGGCGATCAGCCAGGCGATCATCGAGTTGGAGTTCCACATCTCGCCCGCCTTGAGCTCGTCGCGGCCCCACACAGGCGTTGGCACGGTCGTGACGAGGTCGAGCACACGGCTGGCGACCGAGGGATCGCTGGCGAGCCGGCGGGCCCCTCCGACGGCCTCGCCGAGATCCGGAATCGACCCACCACGTCGGCAGCGGACCTCGTAGCGAAACAGGCGCAACCAGCCGAGGTAGCGGCTCCCGACAGCGCCTGTTCTGACGACGCCCCGACTCGCCTCGTCGGCGTCCGGTGAAGGCGCGACTTCGATGGCGTAGCGATCGCCGTCCAGCTCGACGACGAGCGCCGCGTGAAAGAGGTCGCATCGCTGGCGATGCTGGCGCGCCGCGGCGATGGCCTCGAAGACTCGGCCGTTGAAGCGGACGGAGTGGCCACCCGCGCCGAGCGGAATCCAATACAGATCTACGGCTGCTGTATGAGAAGTCCGCATGCTGTCCCTAGTCGCGCTCCCGCACCACGCGCAAGCCGTGTGACGCGCGCCGGTTCGGGGAAGTTCGCTGGATGCGCGCGCAGGTCGCGCGCGAGCCAGCGGCCGACCGAGAGCGCCACGACGAGCAACGCCAGCAGCGCGGCCGCCTCGGCCGGGGCGTGGTTGCGCACGCCGCCCACGACGAGCACCAGCAGCGCGACGACCGACGAGCACCAGCGACACGGCGCGGTGGAAGCGCCCGGCCTCGGAGTGCGGCCACGGGTCGAGCGGGCGCACGATCTCGCGGCCCTGGTCGGAGTCCGTGCAGGCGTCCTTGAGCAGCGCAGCCGTTGCAGATGTGGGCCTTCGCGCGGTAGCGCAGAAGCCGCCGCTCGTGGTCGACCTCGTCCGGCCACAGGTACTGGCCCTCCGGGCAGCGCCAGTGGTCGTGCTCGGCGTCGTACTCGAAGCCGGCGGTGCGGTAGCGCAGCGAGCGGCGGTGCGTGTGACCGACAGCCACTCGAGCACGCCGGCGGCGGCCAGCAGGAAGACCGCGTACCCCGCGGCGAGGATCGCTTCGGGCGTCATGGCGTCGTCTTCGCCGCGGCGGCCTCGTCGCCGATCCTCGCCACGCCGGCGGGCTCGTGGATCTCGGTGAACAGGATGTCGTCGGGCTCCACGAGGGTCATGCGCTTGACCGTGTGGCGGATCCCGACGTAGGTGATGTAGAGCACCGGCAGCGCGCCGCCGCCGATGAAGACGATGTCGCCGGGCAGCCGCAGCCACTCGAGCAGCGCGTTCGTGTCGTTCGTGAGGAACTCGAGCTCGCGCGCCTCCCAATAGCCCTTGTCGACCGACTCGTAGAGCTGCGCGATCCCGAGCGGCAGCAGCGTCGCGAAGCACATCCAGGCGAGGCCGAGGTTCGTCGACCAGAAGGCGATCCGCGCCCACCGCTCCGGCCAGCGCTCGGCCGGGATCAGATAGCGCAGGCAGAACAGCGCGAGCCCGATCGCGAGCATCCCGTAGACGCCCATCATCGCGGCGTGCCCGTGGTTGGCCGTCAGGGCCGTGCCGATCTCGTAGTAGGACACGATCGGCAGGTTGATCAGGAAGCCGAAGATCCCGGCGCCGAGGAAGTTCCAGAACCCGACCGCGACGAGGAACATGACCGCCCAGCGGTGCGGGAACGGCGTGGCCGAGCGCGATTGCTGCGCGGAGCCGAGCTGCAGGAACGCCCACGCCTCGACGGTCAGGAACGTCAACGGGATCACCTCGGCGGCGGAGAAGAACGCGCCGAGCGCCATGTGCTCCGCCGGCTCGCCGGAGAAGTACAGGTGGTGCATCGTCCCGATGATGCCGCCGGCCGAGTAGAGGCTGATGTCCAGCAGGACGACCGCGAGCGCGACCTTCTCGCGCACGACCCCGAGCAGCACGAACATGTAGGCGACCATCACCGTGGTGAAGAGCTCAGGAAGTCCTCCACCCACAGGTGCACGACCCAGAAGCGCCAGAACTCCGTGACCGTGAAGTGATCGCCGGTGCGGGCGATCAGCCCGACCGCGTAGAACGCCGGGATCGCGAGCGCGGCGAGGAAGAACAGCCACGGCATGTTCGCCGGGTGCTCGCCGCGCAGCCGCGTGCGCAGGACGCGCCAGAGCATGAACACCCAGATGAACAGGCCGGCGGACAGCAGCACCTGGTAGATCCGGGCCAGGTCGAGGTACTCGAAGCCCTGCAGCCCGAACCAGTTCGACACTGCGCCCTCGAGCACGCCGTGGATCCCGAGGAACGACCCGATCAGCGTGCCGAAGACCACGACCGCGAGCGCGCCGAGCAGCGCGAACGCGAGCTTGCCCTGATGGCGCGGCTCACGCCGCGCGATCATCGGCGCCAGGAAGATCCCGGCGGCCACGAACGACGTCGCGACCCAGAACAGCGCGAGCTGCACGTGCCAGGTGCGCATCAGGTTGTAGGGGAAGACCTGCGCGAGGTCGAAGCCGAAGAAGCTCGCGAGCTCCGCCCGGTAGTGCTGGGAGGCGGCGCCGACGAACGTCTGGATCAAAAACAGCGCGGCCATCACGAAGAAGAACCACGCGCACGCGCGCTGGCCCGGCGTCAGCGCCACGTCGCCGGGTGCGCGGAACGACAGCGTGGCCTGCTCGCGCCCGTGCCAGCCGAGCCGCCGGCCCCAGCGCCCGAAAGCCGCGAACAGCAGCCCGATACCCCCGAGCAGCGCGATCAGCGAGAGGACGCTCCACACGACGACGTTCGCTGTCGGCCGTTCTCGACGCGCGGCTCCGGCGGCCAGTTGTTCGTGTAGGAGTAGTCGTGGCCGGGCCGCTCGGCGGCCCCCGCCCAGGCCGTCCAGCCGAAGAACGCCGTCAGCTGCGCGAGCTCGGTGCGATCCGTGATCGCATCCGGCCGCAGGCCGTGCTTCGTCGTCGGCTCGGAGAAGAAGCGCGCTGTAGTGACCGACGAGCCGGCGGTGCGCAGCGGCCTGCGCCGCGGTCAGCGTGAGCGTGCCGGTGCGCTCGTCGTAGCGGTTGGTGCGGAAGTCCTCGACCGTGCGGCGAACCGCGCCGTCCGAGCGCGGTCCGCCGTACGCGGAGCGCACGAGGTCCGACGCGCGGCGCAGATAGTCGGCGGTGAAGTCCGGGCCCAGGTAGGCGCCGTGCCCGAAGACCGAGCCGACCCATCAGCCCGTTGTGCAGGAACACCTCCTGGCCGGCCTGCACATCGGCGGCCGTGTAGACCACCGCCCCCGCGGGATCGACGACGCGCCGAGGAATCGGCGGCCTGGCGGCGTAGGTCCGATACGCCAGCAGCCCCATCACGAAGAAGCCGAACAGCAGCACCAGCGCGACCGCCTGGACCCAGCCCTTCGAGACCAGGAGTTCGCGTCGCTCTGAACTCTCCATAGCCGCTCCCCTCGGGAGATACCAGCCGCTTGCTGAGGCGTATCAGATTTCGCGGCCGAGTATCATGGATGGACAGGGCCACTTCACCGCTGCGCGAAGCGCCTCGCGCAGAGCACGCCGACTGACGCCGGCGACACCTCACGGACTGTTTCTCCCCAGCGACGGAAGAGCCATCCCCCACGGAGCGTGCGACTTCGCGATCAACGCTCGGGAAGGTCGCTGACATGCCGACCAAGCGCACGACCGAGCCGAACGGCTCTCCGGTCCCGGGGGTCATCCCCGCACCCGAACGCCCCACCGGCACGCCGGCCAAGAGCGACCCCGGAGCGGAGCGCGAAGCGCGGCGCCAGGAGCGTGACTCACGCCGCGAGCCATCCGCGCAGCGTCCGGGCGTGATGATCCCGAATCGCCGCAAGCGGCTGCCGCTCGAGGCGCCGTTGATGCGGGCCGTGGCCTCGGCCGGCATCGTCGGGATCACCGTCGCCATCGCCGCGATCATGGGCTCGCAAGGCTCCGCGGCGTGGCTGATCGGGCTGGTGGTGTCGACCACGTCGCTCGTACTGGCCGCCGTGCTGTGGTCCTCGCGCTGGCTGTAGCTCCGTCACCGACGTGCTTCGCCGAGTCCTCGCGACGCTGGACGGTTACCAGCGCACCCACCGCTGGCTGGGCTTCCCGATCGCCGTGGTCTACAAGTTCGCCGACGATCAGGGCCCGTACCTGGCCGCGCTGATCACCTACTACGGGTTTCTGTCGCTGTTCCCGCTGCTGCTGTTGCTGGTCACGATCCTCGGCTTCGTGTTGCAGGGCGATCCGCAGTTGCAGGCCGACCTCGTGGACTCGGCGCTCGCCCAGTTTCCGGTGATCGGCAGCCAGTTGCGCGACAACGTGCACTCACTTACGGGCAACGGCGCCGGGCTCGCCGTCGGCATCCTCTTGACGCTCTACGGCTGCCTCGGCGTCGCCGGCGCGATGCAGAACGCGTTCAACCGCGCGTGGGCGGTGCCCCGAAACCGGCGCCCGAATCCGATCACGTCCCGCCTGCGGAGCCTGCTGCTGTTACCCGTGTTGGGCGTCGGGATCCTCGTGACGACCGCGCTCGTGAGCCTGACCACCGGCGCGGACGCCTACGGCGCCGACATGGGCACCGCGCTCCGTGTGCTGGCGTTCGTGCTAGCGGTGATCGCCAACGTCGGCCTGTTCATGCTCGTCTTCCGCGTGCTCACCGCGACCGAGGTGGCCACACGCGACCTGCGCATCGGCGCCGTCGTGGCCGGGGTCGGCTGGCAGGTCGTGCAGATCGTCGGCACCTACTTCGTGACGCACGTCCTGAGAGGCGCGAGTGACGCCTACGGCGTCTTCGGCCTCGTGCTCGGTCTGATCGCGTGGATCTACCTGTTGTCGCTGGTCACGGTGCTCGCGGTTGAGACCAGTGTCGTGGCCGAGCGGCGGCTGTGGCCGCGGGCGTTGCTGACCCCCTTCACCGATCGCGTGCGGCTGACGCCCGGGGACGAACGCGCGTACACCGGCTACGCCGACAGCGAGCAACACAAGGGCTTCGAGGTCATCGACGTCGGGTTCGAGCAGCCTGTGCCGCGGTCCAGCGGAGAGCCGGAACCGTGAGGTTCCGTACCTGAACGACCAACGCCCCGGCTGGGTAGGCCGGGGCGGCGGTTGAGCGAGTGCTGACGCGGGTCGCTCAGGCCACGGGCACCGGGGTCGCAACCGGGGCGACGCGCTCCGGCTTGCGGGCGGTGGCGGGGCTCAGCGCCCAGCAGGCTGATGACGGTGAAGCCGATGCCGCTGAGCAGCAGGGCGAAGCCCATGACGATCGCGAAGGTCGCCACGCGCTCGGCGAAGTACGCCGTGTTGAGTGCGGTGGTGAGCGCGGTCTCGTTGACCCACATGGCGCGCAGGCCGTTCTCGACCGGCTGGCGGCTGGCGGGATTGATCGCGGCGAGCTTCTCGTCGCTGGTCGGCTTGCCGTTCTTGTCGAGGAAGCGGTCCATCTGGGCGTAGGTCTTGCCATCAGTGGCCTCGAGCGTGTGCTTGCGCATGACGAGGGCAAAGGCCTGGGCCTCGCTGCCGGTGTCCACGAGTCTGCCCGGGGATGGTCGAGTCGTCGGTGCCGACGATCTGCTCGGCGGCAAGATCGCTACGGACCTGGCTGCGTCCGTCGAAGCCGGTGTAGATCGCGCCGATGCCGAAGACGATGAGCACGATGCTGGCGGCGATGCCGCCGTACTGGAGGAGCTTGCGCATTCCTGGTTCTCCTGGCTGCGTTGTCTTGAAGGTCGCTCACCATTCCAGCGGTACACGGAACGCCGCGCGTCCGGAATTCGGCGCGGATCGGCTGCGCGAAACCCGCAAACGCAGACTTGGTTCAAAACTCAGGAAAGGGGTAGTGACGAGGTACGGCCATGTAGCCGCTCTTGCGCAGCCGTTTCGCGCAGAGCACCGCCGGCCGGCGCCTCGCGGCGACCCCTCACGACGGTTTCGTCCTCCAGCAACGGATCGAGCCGTCTCACAAAGGAACACCATGAGACTTAGTCACTGGACGACTTGTGCGCTTGCCGCACGGCAACTACGACGCCACCATCGTCGCCAACTCGAGCGCGGCCGCGGTGGCGTTCGGCCAGCACAGCCTGCGCATCTCCAACGCCAAGACGAGCGGCTCGTTCGCCGACCAGACGTTCTCGGCCCCGCTGACCGACGGCGCGGGCGAGTCGACCTCAACCGAGGCCGGACAGGCCGGCGGCGAGCGTCAGCCGCACTTCGACGCGACGTTCCGGTTCCTCTCAACCACTCCCGGTGCCGAGCAACCCGGCCTCGCGGTCACCATCAGCCCCGACTCGGGCAATGGCGGGCGGATGAGCTTCCTCCGGTTGCGTGACACGCCGACCGGGCTCACGATCGACTTCGTCGACGTCCCGTCCGCGGCCACCGACGCGGGGCATGTCGACTTCAATCAGATCGACATCGCACAATCGCTCGACCGCACCGTCCCGCATACGGTCCGAATCTCGATGGACTTCGTACCCGGCGAGAGCAACGACGTCGTCAAGGTCTACGTCGACGATGCCCTCCGGGTCACGGGCTCATCGTGGGAGAACTACTACCGTCACGACTCCGAGAACCCGTCCGGCCGCGTCCCGGTCGTCGACCAGCTGCTGCTGCGCGTCAGCTCGGCCGCGCAGCCGGCGCTCCAGGGCAAGGGCTTTCTGGTCGACGACGTGAGCTCGCGCAGCTACGGCGGCCAGGGTGGCGCCGCCGGTCCCACCGGTCCCACCGGCCCCGCCGGCCGCCGGTATTCCCGGGGTCAACGGCTCGATCGCTCCGACCGGCCAGAACGGCGCTCGGGGTCAGACCGGCGCGACCGGCGCGAGCGGAACCGCCAATACGACGGCGGCCCGCGTCAACATCCTGTCGTCGCGACTGAACCGGCGCACCGGCGTCGCCTCGATCCGCCTCCGCTGCCCGGCCAAGGCCGGCATCTGCAGCGGCAACGTCTCGCTCCTAAACGGACGCGACGCGCGGGTCCGGCGCAGCTTCGACCTGTCGTCGCTCGAATCCGCCACGCTGCGGGTCAGGTTCGCCACAGGCAGCCGCACCGCCACCGTGCGGAAGCGCTCGACGGTCAAGGTGACCGTGTTCTCCCGCGACCAGGCCGGCCTGGCGGCACGCGTCACGCGCACGCTCCGCTAGCCCAGCACCCACCGTCACGAGCGGCGGTGACCCGGTGGGCCGCCGCCGCCGGTGTCGGCGGAAGACGCCGGCTCCACATCGACGATGGTGGCCTCGAAGAACGGCTTGAACCGCGGCGTCCCGAACCACCACCCCACCTCGACTTCGCTAGGCAAGACCACATCGCCGAAGCGCCGCTCCGCTCGAACCATCCCACCGAACGGGATGTAGCCGAAGTCCTTCTGGCGGACGTTGCCCCACCGCATGAGGCTGACACTGAGCAAAGCTCCGCTCTCGGATACCCGCAGCGTGACCTCGGGCCGCTCGGGAGGAACGTGCAGGCGTGCGACGATCCGGTCGTCTGCCTCCGCCCGCCACGCCACCTCGGGCCCGGGTAAGAGCGTGCCCGGCACCCAGATGCTCTCCACCGCGGCCCGTGCCGCGGCCGCGCGAGTCGTGTTCGCGTCAGCGGCGTGCATGAACCGCACGCGACCCAGCAGCCTCCCCTCCGTGCTTCCGGCGCCGTCGGCGTAGTGGTCGACGACGTGCAGCGGCTTGAGCGGCCCCCAGCCAGCGCGGGCTCGCCACGAGAACGCCCGACCGATGAACTCCTGCTCGGCGGAGAACGACAACCAGAGGCCGACGTTGATGCGGCCGACCATCGTCAGGCGGACCCCGGTCGAGATCGCCGTTCCCTCCGCGATCGCGTGGAGCAGGTAGCGCCGGACCGGCTCGTCGACGGCAGCAAGCGAGGCGGGATCAAAGTGTTGCGGGTCAGGCCTGGACACGGACCACGGGCCAGCTAAGCCCGCTCCCGCCTGGCGAGGTCGGCCGCCTCGAGGGCCCGCAGCCGCAGCTCGTGGTCGGCGAGCTGCTCCTGCAGCGCCACCTCGTTGTGAGCGTCGATCTGCACGTCGTCGCCGTCCGACCCATGTCCGCGCAACCCGAGGCGCACGCGGATGTAGTCGGAGAGGTTGACCTTTTCACGCGCGGCGCGCGCGACGAGCTCGTCGCGCTCGCTGTCATCCACGCGGAAGGTGATAGTCGAGACGGCCATGACGGTTCCTCTCCGTCGAGTGTCCGACGACCGTATACCGGCGCGGCCCAGAACGACAGAAGGCCGCGAGTGCGGGCCTCCTTTCGAGCTAAACAACTAGGGGATTCCCCGGCGCGACAGCGGCCGGCGCGCGAGGAGAGTGCGGTTCTATGCGCGTCCACGCCCTCGCCGCTGTCCTCGCCGCTGTCCTTTTGGCACCCGCCACGGCAATTGCAGCGCCCGGAGACCTCGACACGACGTTCGGCGGGAGCGGGATGCAGCTGACGCACTTCGGCCCGGAGAGCGCCGCCTTCGGTGTCGCGATCCAGCCCGACGGCAAGATCGTGACCGTCGGAACGTCGAACTACGAGCAGGACAGCGGCCTCTACCTGGGCGAGTTCGGGGTCTCCCGCCACAACGCCGACGGGTCGCTCGACGGATCGTTCAGCGATGACGGCAGGCAGACCACGAGCTTCGGCCCCAACCTCGGCGCGTACGCCCAAGCCGTGGCGCTCCAGGCCGACGGCAAGATCGTGGTCGCGGGAAATCAGCGCGAGTCGAATGTTGAGAACCCGTACGTGCACCTCGCCGTCGTCCGCTACCGCGCCGACGGTTCGCTCGACCCCACGTTCTCGGGCGATGGCAAGTTGACGGTCGCCGACTTCGGCGACTACAGCACCGCCAACGCCGTGGCGATCCAGGCCGACGGCAAGATCGTCGTGGCGGGTGGCAACGCGCTCATTCGATTCAACTCCGACGGCTCGTTCGATCCCGGCTTCTCGGACGACGGCAAGGTGTCGACGGCCCTCGACGCCCAGGCCATGGCGATCCAGGCCGACGGCAGGATCGTGCTCGCGGGCGGCTACGGCTTCCGGCTCGCCCGGTACCGAGCGGACGGCTCTCCTGACCCCGCGTTCTCGGGCGATGGCAACGTGATCACCGACCTTCCGGGGCTGTACTACGCGCGCTCGGTCGCGCTCCAGGCCGACGGCCGGATCGTCGTCGCCGGCGGCGCCGCGACCTCAGGCGGTCTCGACTTCGCGACGGTGCGCTACCGCTCCGACGGCGCGCTCGACACAGCGTTCGGGACCGGCGGCCAGCAGACCACGGGCGAACCCGGTGTCGACGACTTCGCCGCCGCCGTCGTGATCCAGTCCGACGGCAAGATCGTGGTTGCGGGGCAAGCGGCCTCGCAGGACTGGAACGCGTCGATCCTCAGCCGGGTGATGCTCGCCCGGTTGCGAACGGACGGCTCACCCGACAGCTCGTTCGGGACCGGCGGCAAAGTGCTCAGCACGATCGGGTTCTCCAGTCACGCCACAGCCGCTGCACTCCAGCCTGACGGGAAGATCGTCCTCGTGGGCATCGGGACGACCTTCGAGTCCGGCAGCAGCATGCTGTCCGCCCGCTACCAAGGCGACGCGCCGGCCGCGAACGTCGCGCCGACCGCGCGCTACGCGTTCAGCTGCAGCGGGCTGAACTGCTACCTCGACGCGCACACCTCGAGCGACCCCGACGGCCCGGTCGCCGGCTACCGCTGGGACTTCAGCGACGGCACCAGCGCGACCGGCTCCTACGTCCGCAAGGTCTTCGCCCAATACGGCACCTACAGCGCGACGCTCACGGTCACCGACGGCTCCGGCGCCACCGGCACGCGAGCGCAGACGCTCGCGCTGCTGCGGCTCACCGCCACCGGCTCGCTCGTCGGCGGCGTCCCTACCGTCCAACTCTCCTGGAACGGCACCCCCGGCACCATCTACGGCGTCTACCGCGGCGGCAAACGCGTCGGGCTGCTGAGCGGGAACACGCTCACCGACCGGCCGCCACTCGCGGCCTCCGGCACTTACACCTTCACCGTCTGCGAAGCCTACGGCCCCTACTGCTCGGCGACGGAGACCGTCCGCATCCCGTCACGGGTCCGGCAGGCCATGCAGCCCGCCGGACGCGTGCGGTCAGAGGACTACTTCTCCCGGTAGAACAGGTAGTCCGCCGTGTAGGGCACCTCGGCCTGGGTGCCCGCCGTGGTCGCGTTGCAGGTCGCGGCGTCCGGGGCGAGGCCGCCGGTGGTGTGCAGCCGCTGGATGTAGGTGGTCTTCTCGAGCTTGTCGCCGTACGGGCCGGCGCCCGTCGACTTGGCCTGCAGCCGCAGCCACGGGATCGTGCCCGCGACGGGGTACGGAACCGCGTTGTGGGCGACGACGAAGCTGCCGTCCTTGGCCATCCAGGTCGGGCCGAAGAAGTGGCTCATGCGGAACTTGCCGCGCGTGTTGTAGAGGTTCGCGCGTGGGGCGACGAACGTCCACGCGGTGCCGTTGCACGCGTAGATCTGGACGCCGATCGCGTGATGGGCCTCGAACAGCTTGTGGCCGGCCGGGACCTGGATCGCGGTTGGGATCGGCTCCGTGCGCTTGGCATGCGCCGCCGGGGAGAGGACGGCGAAGGCCGCGAGAGCCGTAAGGGCGATTCGGATCGGGAGGTTCATGGCGGGCGAGCTTGGAGACTGCGGCCGCGCCTGTAAATCGGGAGTCGACCCCGAACTTTGACTCTCATCAGCCCTGGGTACCGTAGGTAGTTCGATGGCCACCGAAGCTCGATCCCAGCGTCAGGTCCTCGTCGCGTTCGGCGCGATCATGCTGGCGACGCTGCTCGCGGCGCTGGACCAGACGATCGTCGCGACCGCGCTGCCGGAGATCGCCGACGATCTCAACGGCTTCCGGAACCTGAGCTGGGTCGTGACGGCATACCTGCTCACGACCACGGTCACCGTCCCGCTGTACGGGAAGCTGTCGGATCTCTACGGGCGCCGGCGGCTGTTCGTCGTGTCGATCTCGATCTTCCTGCTCGGCTCGGCGCTGTGCGGGATCGCGCAGTCGATGGGCGAGCTGATCGCGTTCCGGGCGCTCCAGGGCATCGGCGCCGGAGGCCTGATCCCGCTGTCCCAGGCCGCGATCGCCGACCTCTTCTCGCCGCGCGAGCGCGGGCGCTACCAGGGCTACATCGGCGCGATGTGGGCCACCGCGGCGGTCGCCGGCCCGCTGCTCGGCGGGACGCTGACCGACGCGGCGTCGTGGCGCTGGATCTTCCTGATCAACCTGCCGCTCGGCGCGCTCGCCCTGGTCGTCGTCGTGAAGACGATGCGGATGCCGACGCAGGTCCGCGAGCACTCGATCGACTACGCCGGTGCGCTGCTGCTCACCCTCGGCGTGACGACGATCCTGCTGGCCGCATCGTGGGGTGGATCCAGCTTCGCGTGGGATTCCGTCCAGGTCGTGGGCGCGGCGGTGATCGGCGTCGCGGCGCTCGCCGGCTTCGCCTTCCTCGAGCCTCGCGTGCGAGAGCCGCTGCTCCCGCTCAGCCTGTTCCGGATCCGCACGTTCACGGTCTCGACGCTGGCCGCGCTGCTGATCGGCGGCGTGCTGTTCGGGATCACGATCTACGTGCCGGTCTACGTTCAGCGCGTGCTCGGCGCCAGCGCCACCAGCTCCGGGGTGATCCTGATCCCGCTCTCATTCGGCTGGGTGCTCGCCAGCTTCGCGTCCGGCCAGCTGATCTCCAAGACCGGCCGCTACCGGGTCTACCCGATCCTCGGCGCCGCGCTCGTGCTCGCGGGCTGCATCCTGCTGGCGCTGCTGGACGAGAACTCCTCGCGGTGGCTGGTCACGTTCGACCTGACGATCGTCGGCCTCGGGATGGGGACGATGTTCCAGGTCTACGTGATCGCGACCCAGAACCGGGTGCAGATGACCGAGATCGGCGTCGCCACCGCCGCGATCCAGTTCTTCCGCTCGATGGGCGGCAGCCTCGCCGTGGCCGGCCTCGGCGCGCTGCTCACCGCGCGACTGGTGACCGGCGTCGAGTCAGGGACGCACGCCGTGTTCGTCGCGATCGTCCCGCTCGCGGCGCTGATCCTCGTGCTGGCCTTCTTCCTGCCCGAGCACGAGCTCCGGACCTAGTCCCCTCGCGGCGATCTGCGCCGCCAGCAGGTGCTTGCAGGGCCCGCGGTCGCCGGGGTGCCGGCTCCACCACGGGCACGTGCAGCGCGGTGGGTCGAGCCGGACGGCGTAGTTGCGCACCTCGGCCTCGCCGGGCGCGCGCCAGACGACCGAGTCGACCAGCCGTTTCGCGTCGCGCAGCCGCGGCGGGTCTCCCGCCAGCGCACCCGACGGGAACGGTAGCTCGCGCCGGAACCACACCTGCTCGACGGGATCGAAGCCGATCCGTCCGTGCGCGCCCAGCCAGCTCAGCGCGCGCCGCGCTCGGGCGGGATCGAGGCCGGTCGCGCCGAGCTCGTCGGATGCGAAGCGCCAGCGCCCGTGCAGCGACCGGTCCAGGAACTCGGCCTCGATCGCCAGCGCGTCGTCGGCGAGATCCTCCAGCAGGCCGCCCTCGCCCGAGAATCCGCGCGAGAAGTGCGGGCTCAGCGTGATCAGCAGCCGCGCGCCGGGCAGCTCCGCCACCCACACCGACGCCGCCTCCTCGTCCGGCACGGCGTACGCCGTCAGGCCCCTCAGGAAGCGCGCGACCGGCTGGAGCACCCGCAGGCGCTCGGGCGCCGCCACGCACACGGCGCCCCCGCCCGGACGCGCGCTGAGCCGCCCCTCACGCGCCCACAGCGTCGCCTTGCCGCCGGGCAGCCCGCGCAGGAACCGCTGCGCCGCCACCGCCTCGAACGAGAGCACCGGCTCGAGACCGGCGACCGCGACCTGCACCTCGGCGAAGCCCTTGACCCAGCGATCCGGCAGCGGGACGCGGCGCTCCACGGTGGTGCTGTCGAGCGTCTCGAGCTCCACCGCCTCGTGCCGACCTGGAGCCGCAGCGGCGACCGGGCCACGATCCGGGCCAGCGCCGCCCGCATCGGCTCGTTGAAGTCGACGTTGACCGTCCCGGGCGCGACCACGTCGGCGTCGTGGCCGTCGGGCAGGACGTCGAAGCGCGCGTGCACGCCGCAGCAGCCGCTGAAGCTCTCGAACCGCAGCGCACCCGGCTCGCTCGTCACCACCGGATCGGTGAACCGTCGCGACGCGCTCCCCGGCGGGGTGTAGAAGCTCGTCCGGGCGACGCGGGCCACGCACAGGAGCGCGGTCGCGCCCATGTCGGGCCGCTCCAGGAACCCGCGGAAGTAGAGCCCGGCGGGAGCGTCCTGCGACGAGGTCGCGAGCGCCAGCCCCTCGGGGCCGGCGGTCGACTCGCGCGCGTACCGATAGACCAGCTCGGTGGCCATCTAGGCCGCGCGCAGCTCGCGCGGGACCATCCGCACGACCTGATCGCGGAGGTCGCGCACCTCGGGATCGTCGGCCAATGTCAGCGCCCGCTCGCACGCCTCGAGACAGTCCGACACGCGGTCGGTCCGGGCCAGCGCGTGCGCGTAGCGCGCCCACGCGACCTCGGAGTCCGGCTCCAGCTGCGTCGCCTGCTCGCACGCCGTGACCTCGGCGCCGACGTCGCCGAGCAGGTTCGCGACCAGCGCGAGGTCCAGCAAGCCGGTCTCGGACGGGCCGGTCTCGCGTGCGCGCTCGAGCGCCTCGCGCGCGCCCTCGCGATCGAAGACACGCAGGCGCAGACGCCCCAGCCGCTCCCAGGCGGAGGCGTCGTTCGGGGCCGCGGCCGTCTCGCGCTCGGCCGCGTCGACCGCCTGCGACAGCGCGCCCATGCCCTCGTAGATCCGCGCCGCGTAGCGATACGGCGCCGGACGCTCGCGCTCGGCCCGGATCCAGTCGCGCACGGACGCGGCCGGCGGCGCTGTAGTCGCCCGCCTGCCAGAACGCCAGCGTCATCAGCCGCAGGACCTGCGTGTTGGACGGTTCGGCGTCGCGCGCGAACACGAGCCGCCGCGCGGCGAGCTTGAAGTCGCCCTCCGCGAGCGCGTGCTTGGCCGCGGTCATGAAGCGCTGGACGCGGTCGGCGCCGGGATCGGGCTTCGAGAAGTCGACGAACTGCAGCGAGCCCGCGGGCACGGTGCGGATGCCCGGCTGGAAGGAGACGCGCGCCCACTGCTGGACGTCGTCGCCGTCGCCGGTGAAGTAGATCCCCTGGACGCTCCCCACACCCCACTCGGGATACGACAGGCAGCGCGCGTAGCGGTGCACGACCGAGTGGTCGGGCACGCGCGAGGCGAACGGGTCGTGCTTCGCGCGGTCGGCGTCCTGCGCGCGCTGGCGCTGCTCCTCGGCGTAGGCGCGGGCGCCCTCCTCGGCGCGGCGCTTGCGCGCGGCGGCGGCGCTGACCTTGACGGCGTTCTTCGAGACGCGCCCGCCGCGCGACTCCTCGGCGAGTTCCGAGAGCTGGTCGGCGGCCTCGTTGATCGCCTTCAGGTGGCGCTCGTGCTCGTGCTGGCGGCCGGGCGGAGCGATGTCCGGATGCCACTGCTTGGCGAGGCGCCGGCGCGCGAGCTGGACGTCGCGCTTGTCGAAGGGCGGCTCCAGCTCGAGGAGCAGCACCATCTGTTCGACGTCGAGCACCAGCGGCATGACCCTCCTACGGTACCGAGGTGCGAAACGAACCACTACCGGTGTTTGCCGGTCCGGCGACCCCTACAGCCTCGCCGGACCGGCACACGTCACCGGACTAGTTCCGCCAACCCATGATGACCCCCCTGACGGTCGTTGGCGTATGGAACAGCGGGCTGACCCCCGCTGGCATCGTGGTACCCGCTACCGGGAACCTTACGCCAACACCAGAAACATGTGCATCGAGGTCCCCGATTCGTCACTTTGGACAAACTCGGGCCTTGGCCTGATTGCGCTCCAACGGGGGTACGCATTAAGTTGCTAGTTGTGATCGTCTGGATCGCACTTGTCGTATGGCTAGGGCTGGTCATTTGGTCCCTCTCCGTGGTGAGAGGGGCGGCCGGCGCGGACGCCCCTGTCCCGGCGCCGGAGCCGCCTGAGCGCCTGCCGCTCGGCACCGTCCCGTATGCGGGCCGCCGGCGCGCGATGGCGGGCGCGCAGGCGATCGGCCTGGTGATCGTGCTCGGGTCCGCGATCTACCTCTCCGACGAGAGCCAGTGGGAACCGATCGGGCTCGTCGGCCTGCTCGCGCTGCTGGTCGTCGGCTCGGACATCCTCGTGCTGGACGCCAAGCGGTTCCGGATCGGCGGCTCGTTCACCGGCCTGGTGCTGGCGATGGCGCTGCTCGGCCCGGCGCCGGCGGCGTTCCTCGGCCTCACCTCGGCGCTGATCGACGCACTCCGCCGGCGCGTGCGCGGGACCTACCTGCTCAACAACCTGCTCACGTACTCGACGTTCCCGCTGCTCGGCGGCATCGTCCTGCAGGCGATCTACCAACCGGACTCCGAGCAGGGCGTCTACGCGCTCGCCGTGTTCGCCGTCTTCCTGGCCGCCAACGCGCTCAACTTCTTGATGATCGCCGGGCACACGCGAATCCTCCGCGGCGGCTCGTTGCCGCAGATGTTCCGCACGGTGTTCATCCCGGTGCTGCCGTGGGAGGTCGCCTCGGCCGTGATGACCGCGATGGCCGTCTACGGCTTCGAGGTCATCGGCCCCGGGATCATCGGCCTGTTCGCGCTCGCGCTCGGCGTCTACCAGCTGCTGCTGCGGGCCCTGCTCGAGGGCCAGATGCACTCGGAGGAGATCGAGCGCAAGACCGACCAGCTCGACGTCCGCCACGAGGGGATGCTCGGGCTGCTGCTGGAGACGCTTGCGCTACGCGATCCAAGTGCGGCGCGGCATGCCGCCGCCGTCGCCCATTACGCGCACGAGCTCGCCCGCGCGGCGGGCCTGTCCGAGCGCGAGCAGGCGATCGTCCACACCGCCGGCCTGGTCCATGACCTCGGCAAGGAGGCGCTGCCCGACCACATCCTGATCGGCCGCAGCGAGTTGCACCCGGCGGAGCGGCGGCTGATCGAGCGCCATCCGGCCGACGGCGCGCGGCTGCTGCTGCGCGTCGAGGGCATGGGCGAGGTCGCGGCCGCCGTGCTCGCGCACCACGAGCGGATCGACGGCCGCGGGTATCCCGACGGGCTGTCCGGCGACGGCATCCCGATGACGGCCCGGATCCTGGCCGTGGCCGAGGCCTACGACGTGATGACCGCGCCGGACTCCTACCGGATCCAGCTGCCCGCCGCCGAGGCCGAGGACGAGCTGCGCCACGTCGCCGGCACGCAGCTCGACGGCCGGCTCGTGTGGCTGTTCGCGACCCAGGTTCTGCGCGGTCGCCAGAGCGACCATCTCGGCCACATCGCCGACCTCGAGGCCGAGCTGCAGGTCCAGCGCCGCGTCCGCGGCGTGCTCGACGGGCCGTTTGTGATGGGCCCGCCTACACGATGAGCTTCTGAGTCATCCAGCGGATCGCGATCCGCCAGGTCAGCAGCCCGAAGCCGATCAGGAACGCAAGGTTCCACAGGTCCACCAGCTCGAAGCCGAACACGGCGCCGCGCACGAGCTCGACGAGATGGAACAGCGGGTTGATCTGTGAGACGACCTGCGCCCACTCAGGCAGGCCGTCGACCGGGAAGAACGTGCCGGCGACCAGGAACAGCGGCGTGATGACCGCGCTCATCACGTAGCTGAAGTTGTCGATCGTGTCCAGCTTGCCGGCCACCGAGATGCCGAAGCCGGCCCAGCCGAAGCCCGCGATGAAGGCGATGAACGGCACCAGGAGCATGCCCCAGCTCGGGTCCAGCCCGAACAGCATCGCCACCAGCATCGGCACGCAGCCGAACGTCCCGGCGCGGACGGCGATCCATAGCGCCTCGGCGGTCACCAGCTCCTCGGTGTCCACCGGCGCGGCCAGGATCGCGTCGTAGGTGCGCTGGAACTTGTACTTCACGAACGTGCTGAACATGGCGGGGAACACGCTGCTGAACAGCACGGCGGTGGCCACGATGCCGGTGCCGATGAAGTCGATGTAGTCGTAGCCGGCGACGGTGCTGACCAGCGATCCGAAGCCGAAGCCGAACGCGAGCAGGTAGATCGTCGGCTCGACCGTGGCGCTGAACGTCGACGAGCGCCAGAAGCTCGAGAAGTTGATGAGCTCGCGCACGAGCACGCCCAGCATCGCGGGGCGCTCGAGCCGGCCCAGCCGTGCCTCAGCCAATTTCCTCACCCGTCAGCAGGACGAAGACGTCCTCGAGATTGGACGGGCGTCGCTCGCCCTCGTAGCCGTTCGCGTTCAGGACCGAGATCGAGGTGCCGGTGCGGCGGGTGCGGAGGCCCTGGTCGGCGGCCTCGCGCTCGACCTCTTGGAGCTTGGCCGGCGGCCCGTAGACCTCGACCGCCTCGGTGCCCGCGTGCTCCACGATCAGATCGCGCGGCGAGCCGGCCGCGACCGCCTTGCCGTGCGACATGATCGTCACCGTGTCGGCGAGCCGCTCGGCCTCCTCGATGTAGTGCGTCGACATCAGGATCGAGGCACCCTCGGAGCGCAGCAGGTCGATCAACGCCCACAGCTCCTGGCGGACCTGGGGGTCGAGGCCGACGGTCGGCTCGTCGAGCAGGATCAGCCGCGGCTGATGCACGAGGCCGCGCGCGATCAGCAGCCTCCGGCGCATGCCGCCGCTCAGTTTGTCGACCTTCGTGTCGCGGCGCTCGGTCAGATTGGCGATCTTGAGCGCGCGCTCGACAGCGGCCTTGCGGTCCGCGCGAGGCACCCGATACAGGTACGCGAACACGAGCAGGTTCTGCTCGACGGTGAGCGTGACGTCGAGGTTGTCGAGCTGGGGCACGACGCCGCACAGGGCGCGCGCCGCCTTCGATTGCTCAGGCACCTTCAGGCCCAGGATCTCGATCTCGCCCTCGTCCGGCAGCGCCTGCGCGGTGAGGAGCTTCATGGTCGTCGACTTGCCGGCACCGTTGGGTCCGAGCAGGCCGACGCAGGTGCCTTCGGGCACCTCGAGATCCAGATGATCGACAGCGGTCAGCGTGCCGAAGCGCTTGACCACGCCTTGCAGGCGAACGGCGGGCACCCCGCCCAGGGTGTCACGCGGCTACGCGCAGTTCGGTACGGGCAGCCGCCCTAACGAGGGCCTCGAAGAGCGGCACGTGCGCGTGCATCGTCTCGGCGTGCCACTGGACGCCGACGACGAACCCGGCGCCCTCGATCGCCTCGATCGTGCCGTCCTCGGCGCGGGCGACGACGCGCAGCCCGGCGCCGATCTGGTCCACCGCCTGGTGGTGGAACGAGTTCACTGCCAGCGTGCGGGTGCGGAACATCCGGTGCAGGCGTGAGCGGGTGGCGATCTGCACGTCGTGCGTGGCCTGCGTCGCGGGGTCGGTCTGGCGATGGCCCGGGATGTGCTGGTGCAGCGTGCCGCCGCAGGCGACGTTCAGCGCCTGCGCGCCGCGGCAGATCGCCAGGATCGGCAGTTGGCGGGCCAGCGCCTGGCGGGCGAGGCTGAGCTCGAAGGCGTCGAGCGACGGTTCGGTCGGGCCCAGCTCGAGGTGCCGGTCGGGGGCGCCGTAGGCACCCGGGTCCAGATCGGGACCGCCGGACAGGCAGATGCCGTCGAGACGGTCCAGCAGCGGCGCCAGGTGATCGGTGCCGACCGGCGGCAGCACGACGGGGATCGCGCCGACCGCGTCGAGCGTCCGCAGGTACGTCATGCCCAGCGCCATCTCGGGGTGCGCGGGCTCGCCGTGCCGGCGCGTCGTCGCCATCGCGCTGGGGCGAAGCTCCGAAGTCGTCACGCCGATCAAAGGCCGCATATTGCAATGATCGGCAGCGGGCCGGATTGATACACCCACCGAAGGTCCAAATATCCGGCGGGGCGATTCGCCCGATGGTCGCGTCATATGCTGCTCGGCGCGATGTCGAGTCAATACATCTACACGATGTACAAACTGAGCCGGGTCCATCCGCCGGATAAGACGGTGTTGAAGGACATCTCGCTCAGCTTCTTCCCCGGGGCCAAGATCGGCGTGCTCGGGCTCAACGGCACGGGCAAGTCCACGCTGCTGCGGATCATGGCCGGCAAGGACACCGACTTTCGCGGGCAGGCGCAGCTCGCCCCGGGCGCGACCGTGGGCCTGCTCGAGCAGGAGCCGCATCTGGACGAGAGCAAGGACGTCCGCGGCAACGTCGAGGACGGTGTGCGCGGCCTGCGCGACCTGCTCGACCGCTTCAACGAGCTCTCGATGAACTACTCCGACGAGACCGCGGACGAGTTCGCGCGCCTGCAGGACCAGATCGACGCGGCCGGCGCCTGGGAGCTCGACCAGATGCTCGACCAGGCGATGGACGCGCTGCGGTGCCCGCCGGGCGATGCCGACGTGACCTCGCTTTCGGGCGGCGAGCGCCGTCGCGTGGCCTTGGCGCGGCTGTTGCTCTCGCAGCCCGATCTGCTGCTGCTGGACGAGCCGACCAACCATCTGGATGCCGAGTCGGTGGCCTGGCTCGAGCAGCACCTGGCCGAGTACCAGGGCACGATCGTCGCCGTCACCCACGATCGCTACTTCCTCGACAACGTCGCGGGCTGGATCCTCGAGCTCGACCGCGGGCACGGGATCCCGTTCAAGGGCAACTACTCCTCGTGGCTCGAGCAGAAGGAGAAGCGGCTGGCGCAGGAGGAGAAGACCGAGTCCGCCCGCCAGCGCACGATCAAGGAAGAGCTCGAGTGGGTGCGCACGAACCCGAAGGGCCGGCGCACCAAGTCGCGCGCACGCCTGAATCGGTATGACGCCCTGCTCGCCGAGGAGCGCAACGCGAAGGTCGAGGACGTCCAGATCCACATCCCGGCCGGCCAGCGGCTGGGCTCGACCGTGATCGAGACCGAGCACCTGCGCAAGGGGTTCGGCGAGAAGCTGCTGGTCGAGGATCTCTCGTTCTCGCTCCCGCCCGCCGGGATCGTCGGCGTGATCGGGCCCAACGGCGCCGGCAAGACGACGCTGTTCCGGATGATCATGGGCGAGGAGAAGCCCGACTCGGGCACCCTGACGCTCGGCAACTCCGTCGACCTGGCCTACGTCGACCAGTCGCGCGACGCACTCGATCCCGAGAAGTCGGTGTGGGAGGAGATCTCCGAGGGCTACGACCACATCAAGGTGGGCGACCGCGAGCTGAACTCGCGCGCCTACGTGGCCGGGTTCAACTTCAAAGGCTCCGATCAGCAGCGCAAGGTCGGCGTGCTGTCCGGCGGCGAGCGCAACCGCGTCCACCTGGCCAAGCTGTTGCGTCGCGGCGGCAACGTCCTGCTGCTCGACGAGCCGACCAACGATCTGGATGTCGACACGCTGCGAGCGCTCGAGCAGGCGCTGCTCGCGTTCCCGGGATGCGCAGTGATCATCTCCCACGATCGCTGGTTCCTGGACCGTGTGGCGACGCACGTGCTGGCGTTCGAGGGCGACTCGCAGGTCGTGTGGTTCGAAGGCAACTTCGAGGCCTACGAGGAGCACCGGCGCTCACGGCTCGGCGCCGAGGCCGACCGGCCGCACCGGATCACGTACAAGAAGCTCACGCGGGCATAGTCAGGGAATAGCGCGCCGTTGGGCGCCGTCTGGCGCGAGGGCATGCCCAGCCCTCTCCTCAGACTCCTCGCGACGGCGGCCGCCGCTCCGGCCGGCCCGAACAACCCGGCCGGCCAGGAAGAGATCATCGGTCAGATCGTGACGGCGACCGGCGCGCCGTCCGGCGAGCCGGCGCGGATCTCCGACACCGATCCGTTCAACGCCGACGCCGACCAGGCCTCCGACCCCGCCGTCGCCTACGACCCGGCGCACGACCAGTTCCGGTTCGTGTGGCGCGCGGACACGACCGTCGAGGGCGACTTCGAGGTCCAGACGCGCCGCGTGAGCTCGACGCTCATCGACGTGGACGGGATCCCCTCCTTCCAGGTCTCGACGACCGCGGCGGGCGACGCCAACGATCCCGACATCGTGTACCTGCCCGCACAAGAGCGCTACGTGATCGCCTGGGAAGGCGACATCGCCGCGGGCGACAGCGAGATCTTCGTCGAGGTCGAGAAGTTCGACAGCAGCATCATCACCAACGACACGCCGGTCTCGGCGGCGGCCGGCTCGGCGGAGGCGGTGCGGCCGTCGCTCGCCGCGAACACGCGCGGCAACGAAGCGATCGTCGCGTTCCTCAAGAACGACATCGCGGGCGAGGGCCCGGAGGCCTTCATGCAGCGGCTCTCGTCGTCCGGCGCCCAGGTGCCCGCGAACACACCGGACGTCCGGATCTCGACCATGGGCCCGGCGGCCAACCAGGCCTTCGGCGCCAACCTCGCCCGCACCACGACGGCGACGTACCACCCGCTGCTCGACCAGTACTTCGTGACCTGGGCGGCCGACAACGACCTGCCCGGGATGGTCGACCAGGAGTTCGAGCGCTATGGACAGGCGATCGACGCCGCCGGCCGGCAGGTCGGCGTCGACGACATCCGGCTTTCGACCACCGGCGTGGACGGCGCGACCAACACCGCCCCCGAGGACGGCGCGACCGCCGCGAGCGGGACCCGCCGCGCGTGGCTGCACGCGTGGGAGGCGGACGACAACCGTCCCCCGACGGCCGACAACGAGTTCGAGCTCTTCGGCCGGCTCGCGGGCGACGACGGCGACCTCGACGGCGCGGTTGTACCCACCGACTGCAACGACGCCGACGCGGCGATCCGCCCCGGCGCGAGCGAGGTGATCGACAACGGCATCGACGAGGACTGTTCGGGTGCGGACACTGAGGCCCTCGACCGAGACGCCGACGGCTCGGCTCGTCCCGCCGACTGCGACGACGCGAACCCGTCGGTCCGTCCCGGCGCCGCCGACGTCACCGACAACGGCCTCGACGAGGACTGCTCCGGCGCCGACGCCGTGAACCTGGATCGCGACGCCGACGGCTCCCTGCGCCCGGTCGACTGCAACGACGCGAACCGCGCGATCCGCCCCGGCGCCCGCGATATCCCGCGCAATCGCGTCGACGAGGATTGCTCCGGCAAGGACGCCGCGTTCCCGACCCTCGGCGCCAACGTCAGCAATGCGTGGGACGTCGACGGCGCGAGCCTCAGGCTGCTCACGCTCGCGATCACGCAGCAGTTCCCGAAGGGGATGAAGGCCAAGATCCTCTGCCAGGGCCGCGGCTGCCCCTTCAAGACCAAGTCGCTGAAGCTCGGCAAGCAGCGCCGCGGTGCCCGCAACGCGATCGCGTCGCTGTCTCCCAAGCAGCGGCGGTTCCGCGCCGGTCAGACCGTCGAGGGTTTTGTTTCCGCGCCGGGCTTCAACACCAAGGTCGCCCGCATGGCGCTGAAATCCGGCAGGGTCCCCACGACCCAAGCGCTGTGCGCCGTTCCGGGGTCGACAAAGCCACGAAAGTCCTGTGCCTGACGACTCAACCGTTCGTCGATACCTAGCCGATAGGGGTTGACTCCACGAAAAGCCCCCGGATAGCGTCGCTTCTTCACGGACGGTACGTCCAGGACGACAGAAGGCGCTTTCGGAGGCGGAATGCAAGGTTCAACTCAACTGCGAACGCTCCGCGGCGTGGCACTCGTCGTCGCGTTCTTCGGGGCGCTCGCGCTTCCCTCAGCGGCCTCGGCCGCGGTCAACGGGCAGCTCAAGCAGCTTCCATTGGCCCAGGGAGGCTGTCTCGCCAACTTCTCCGCCGCCGGGTGCAAGAACGTCGTCGGGCTGATGTCGAATGTCGGCGAGCCGGCGATGTCGCCTGACGGGCTCCACCTCTACGTCCCGGGCCGGGATTCGGATTCCTTGGTCATGTTCGACCGCAATCCCACTACCGGCGTGCTGACCGAGCGTGCCTGCTTCCGGTTCACCGCCGCGACGGGATGCACCACGACCAATGCGTCGCCGCTCGAGGATGCGACGGCCGCGGCGGTGAGCGCCGATGGAAAGAGCCTGTACGTCGTCGGAGGCGCGGCGGGTGGCGCCGCCGCCGACGGCATCGCCCACTTCACGCTCGCCGCCAATGGCATGCCGACCTACGACAGCTGCCTCAGCACGGGAGGCACGTGCACCCAGGCGCCGGCGCTCGGGAATGCCGCCGCGGTCGCGGTCAGCCCGGACGGCACCTCGGTCTACGTCGCCGGCTTCAACGCGAATGCGATCTCGGTGTTCCAGCGCAACCCCTCCACCGGGGCCCTCAACCAGGCTTCGCTGACGAACGCGCAGAAGTGCTTCCGGCGCGACAACTCCGAGGGTTGCACCCCGTCTGGGCTGTTCCTGAACCCGCGCGACATCGAGGTGACGCCGGACGGCAAGCAGGTGCTGATCCTCAACAACGGCTACAACAACGGCGTCACGGACAATGGCCTCAACATCCTCGCCATGGACCGCGCCGCCAACGGGACGCTCTCGTTCCAGCCGGGCGATGAGGGCTGCATCACGTGGAACAACGAACTCGGCCGGTGCAAGGTCCGCGAGCGGTTCTGGGCGCCGACCCAGATGGCCGTGTCGCCCGACGGGCGGCGCATCTACGTGACCCAGCGCGGGTTCAGCAACATCGCGATCCACCTCGTCAACCGCGATCCCAGTACGGGCAACATCGCCCCGAACACCACATGGTGCAACGAGGCGCCCGGGAGCATCTCCGCCTGCGGGGCGCCGAACACCACCCCCGCGCTCACGGACGTGTTCGACGTGGCGCTCTCCCCCAACGGCGTCGATATGTACACCGCGGGATTCGCCGGCCAGCGCGTCGGTGTCTTCGACGTGTTCGGCGACGGCAGCGCAAGGGTCAAGCCCTCGCCGTTTGGATGCCTGGCGGCCGCCGCAGGCTGCGGCAACGTGCTCCAAGGGGGCACGAACGTCGAGTACGTGATCCCGAGCCCGGACGGCAGGCACGTCTACGCCATGGGGCTCGGCCGGGTCTACAGCTTCGCGGTCGATCACGCGCCCGTGTGCCGGAATATGCCGCTCACGACGCCGTTCAACACCGCGCTCACGCTCAAGCTCGACTGCACGGACGCCGACGGCGACCCGATCGCCTTTACGAAGCTGTCCGATCCGGCCAAGGGCCAGCTCGGCGCGTTGCAGGCCGACGGCACGATCACCTACGGCCCGCTCGTCGGCTCAGTCGGCGCGGACTCGTTCCAGTTCACCGCAACGGCGGCCGGCGTCACGGCTGATCCGGCCGGGGTGACGATCGACGTCGCCGCCAGTGCCGGTGGCGGTGGCGGCGGGACGGTGTTGCCGGCGGGCCTGGACGGCGATGGCGATGGGTTCTTCGCGGGTCAGGACTGCAATGACGCCAACCGGGCGATCCGACCTGGTGCGGTGGAAGTGAAGGGCAACCGCACCGACGAGAACTGCGACGGGCTGGCCGAGCCGTTCCCGACGTTGACGTCGGGCGTCGCGACCAGTTGGGCCGCGAAGGGCAATGCGATCACGCTCAAGACCCTGCAGGTCACCCAGCAGTTCCCGAAGGGCTGGTCGGTGAAGATCCTCTGCAAGGGCTCGAAGTGCCCGTTCAAGTCCAAGACGCTCAAGAAGGGCAAGGTCAAGCGCAGCGCTTCGAACGTGATCGGGTCGCTGTCGAAGAAGCAGCGCAAATTCCGCGCCGGCCAGACGGTCGAAGTGTGGATCAGCGCGCCGAACTTCAACACGAAGGTCTCGCGCTACGCGCTCAAGAAGGGCAAGATCCCGACCACGCAGCCGTTCTGCGTGCTGCCGGGCCAGACGCGCCCGCAGAAGAGCTGCACCGGCTGAGCATTTCCTGAGGGCGGCGCTGCGCCTACTGGCGTAGTGCCGCCCCCGGATGCTGTTAGGTTCGCGCCGCGATGGTCTCAGTTGTGGTCTGCCTCGTCCTGGGGCTGGTGCTGGTCGCTGCGGCGGCGATGAAGGCGGCCGGAGGCCCGGCGGCGCGTGCGGCGCTCGCCACTTATGGCGTGCGCTCGTCGCGGGCGGCGTTCGCGGTCTGGGGCGCACTGATCGCCGTCGAGGCGGGCCTGGGCGTCGCAGTCGCGGCAGGAGAGGCGTGGGCGGCGCGGGCGGCCGCTCTCTTGATGGCCTGCGCCTGCGCGGCGCAGGTCGCGGCGATCCTCGCGGGCCGGTCCGGTGCCCCGTGCGCGTGTTTCGGCGCGCGCGGTCGTGTCGGCCGGGCGTCGGCGGGCCGCGCGGCGGTGCTGGCGGCGGCGTTCGCGCTCGCTCCTTTGCTCCCACGTGAGGACCCGACCACCGAGCAGTGGCTGACGATCGGGCTCGTCGCGGCGCTCGCCGGGCTGGTCGCGCTCAGCCTCGTCGTGCTGGCACTGGCGCGTGAGATCGGGATGCTGCGACTGTCGGTCGCCCCGCGCGGCGCGCTCGAGGTCGACCACGAGGGCCCGGAGATCGGCGCGCGCAGCGCACTCGCGGGCGCGTTCGGCGGCGCACTGGTGCCCGGGAAGCTCGGCGTCGCCGTCTTCACGTCCGACGGCTGCGGGATGTGCCGGGCCCTTGAGCCCGCCGTCGCCGCCTTCGCCGCCCACCCGGCGGTCGCGCTGAAGACCTTCGACGAGGTGCGCGACGCGGACGCCTGGACGGCCGCCGACGTGCCCGGCAGCCCGTTCGTGGTCGCGATCGACACCGACGGCACCGTGCTGGCCAAGGGCACCTTCAACACGGGTGCACAGCTGGAGACGGTGCTGGCCGCGGCGGAGCGGCGCCGCGGAGCCGTGCGCGCGTGAGCCGCGAGGGCGCGCGGATCGCGGACGCGGTGGCGGCGACGAGCTCGCGCCGCGGCTTCCTGGCCCGCGTCGGTGCGGCGGCGATGAGCGTCGCCGGCGCCGGCTCGCTGCTCGGCGCCCGCGAGGCCGAGGCCTACCACTTCTGCGGGCACATCTACACGACCGACTCGTGCCCGCATCCGACCGGGCTGCCGCGGATCGACCGCAGGGGCTTCCCGATCAAGGCCCGTGACGGCCGGCCGGTCGACGATCTCGGCCGCTACGTCGACGCGCTCGGCAACCCGGTCGACGACGAGGGTCAGTGGCTCACCGACGCCGACGGCACACCGCTGCCGAAGGCGACGCGGACGCCGGTGTGCCAGGCCACCGCCGACGTCTACGGGTTCACGCCGCACGTCGACGGCGCCTGGTATCGGTGCTGCGGTGGCCGCGTGCGCAAGCTCGTCGACTGCTGCGGCCACGTCCGCAACCGCGTCAACGGCGATCGAGCGCTGACCGGCTATTGCTTCCGCGGCCGGAAAGTGTTCTGCGTCATGTACTACGACACGAACACGAGATGCTGACGGCGGTGATCGCGATCGCCGCCCTCGCGGCCGGCGTGACCGGCGCGTGGTCGCCGTGCGGCTTCTCGATGGTGGAGACGCTCGCGCCCGCCGGCTATGCCGGGCGGCTGCGGACGACCGCGGTTGCCTGCGCGACGTTCGCCGCCGGGGCGCTGACCGGCGGGATCGTGACGTTCGGCGGTCTCGCGCTCCTCGGCGGCGCGCTCGGCGCGGGAGCGCCCGCGGTGGCGGCGGCCGTCGCGCTCGCGGCGGCGATCGGCGAGGCAAAGGGCGCGCGAATCGTCCCGCAGGTCCGCCGCCAGGTTCCGGAGTCGTGGCGCCGGGTGATGCCGGTGCCGCTCGCCGCCGGCCTCTACGGAGTCCTGCTCGGGCTCGGCTTCACGACCTTCATCCTCAGCTTCGCGGTGTGGGCGCTGGCCGGCATCGCCGTCGCGCTCGGCGATCCCGCGCTCGGCGTCGCCATCGGAGTGGCGTTCGGCGCCGGCCGCGCGGTGCCCGTGATCGCGCTCGCTCCCGTCGGCGGCGGCCGCTGGCACGCGGCGATGGCGGAGCGGCCGCGAATCCTGCGGTCGCTGCGGATCGTCGACGCGGTCGCGCTGGCCGGGTGCGCCGCCGCGCTGTTCGCGGCGCCCGCGAGCGCCGCCGTCACCGTCACCGCGATCGGCTTCTCCGACCCGAGTGTGTCCGGCGAGACGCTGGCGCTGCACCGTCCGGGAGCGACCGGGGAGTTGCGCGG
The DNA here is from genome assembly GCA_963768375.1 of uncultured Solirubrobacteraceae bacterium. GTDB lineage: Bacteria > Actinomycetota > Thermoleophilia > Solirubrobacterales > Solirubrobacteraceae > Solirubrobacter. Next base: position 74,585 of record CAVYHO010000007.1, on the reverse strand, counting down.
CCCGGCGGGGATCCAGCCGACGCTCGGCAACCACCCCGTCGTCGGCGGCTCGCAGAGGGCGTGGATCGAGGGCCAGGTGGTCGTCGTGCCCGGCGTGATCGCCTACGACGCGCCCGGCGCCGACGCCGTCGCGGTGTCAGACACCCACGTCGCCTGGCGGGCCGGCGCGGCGCTCTACGAGGCGCCGCTCGGCGCGCCGCCGCAGCTTCTGGTGAGTGGTGCCGTCGGCCGGCCGGCACTGGACGGCTCCCTGCTGGTGTTCGAGATCGACGGCCGGATCGAGTCGTACAACCTCGCGACCGGCGTACGCACGATGCTTCGCCGGGAAGCGCGCGCGGAGCTGCGCGGGCCCTCGATCCTCGGCGACCGGCTCGCGTACGTGAAGGCGACCTACCGCCGCCAGCAGGTGATGATCGGCCCGCTGCGACCCCAGCGGCCCGCGAGCGACACCGCGCTGTACGGGACGACCCCGAGCGCCCGCCGCGACTCCGGCCACGAGCCCGGCCGCTTCCCGGCCCGCGGCCACATCAACAAGCCGCTCTGGGATCGCCCGCCGGCCGGCGTCACCGACACGCTGACCACCACCGCGACCAGCCTCGACGCCGTCTACTTCACGCGGGTACGCAAGCGCCCCGGCCAGCCGCCGGCGCCAGTCGTCTTCCGGGTGGACCGCGGCGGTTCTAGAGCCAGTCGTTGAGGACCGGCAGGAGGGAGCGGGCGTCGTCGACGACCGCGTCCGCGTCGGCCAGCGCGGCGACGGCGTAGGGCCCGGTCGCGACCGCGGCCACGCGCACCTCGTCCGCCCGCGCGCACGCGATGTCGCGCGGCGTGTCGCCGATCACCACCGTGCGCTCGCGCGGCCATGGCGGCTCCGAGGCACGCGAGCGTGCGATCGCCGGCAGCCGGCCACGGTCTTCGTGGTCGGAGCCGAACCCGCCCTGCCCGGCCTCGAAGAACCGGCCGACGCCGGCCCGCGCGAGCTTCAGCCGTGCGATCGGCTCGAGATTGCCGGTGACGAGCGAGAGCCGGTACTCATCCGGCCGCGCCGCCAGCTCGGTGAGCAACTCGACCATGCCCGGCGCCACCTTCGCCGACAGGTCGGCCGGGCACAGGCGCTCGTAGGCCGACGCGGCGGCGCGGCCGACGTCCTCCCAGCGCGCGTCGACGTCGGTCACGCCCGCCGCGGCCAGCAGGTCGCGCGCGATCGCCACGTCGGTGCGGCCCGCGTACTCCACGGCGTCGACGTCGAGCAGCGACACGCCATGGACCTCCCCCGCCGCTTCGCGCAGGGCCAGCGCGTGCTCGGTCGCGGCCTGCTGGAGCAGCGTGCCGTCGATGTCGAACAGCAGAAGGAGCACTACCGCTTGAAATCGGTGTCGCCCGGCAACCGCTGGGCGAACGCCGCGATCAGCCGCGCCGCGTTCTCGACATCCTCGAGCTGGACCATCTCCACGGGCGAGTGCATGTAGCGCAGCGGCACGGACACGACCCCGGTCGGGATCCCGGCGCGCGAGATGTGGAACGCATCCGCGTCGGTGCCGGTGGCGCGCGCGGACGCCGTCACCGTGAACGGGATGCCCTCCGCCTCGCCGGCCTCGTGCAGCAGTTCGAACACGCGCGGGTCGAGCGTCGAGCCGCGCGTCAGCACCGGTCCGGTGCCGAAGCGGTGGCGCCCGACCTCCTTCTCGTCGAGCCCGGGCTGGTCGGTCGCGAACGTCACATCGACGGCGATCGCCACGTCCGGCCGCAGCGAGTAGGCCGACGTCCGCGCGCCCGCGAACGTGATCTCCTCCTGCGTCACGGCCAGTCCGAAGACATCGCCCGGCGCGCCACCGGCCTCCGCCACCAGCCGCGCCGCCTCCAGCGCCACGTAGCACCCGATCCGGTTGTCCATCGAGCGCGAGACGACGCGGTTGGAGGGGAACTCGACCGGCTCGCCGGCGATCACCGCGACGTCGCCGACGCGGACCAGCCGGCGTGCCTCGTCGCCGCCGGACACACCGATATCGATATGCAGATCCTTGAGCAGCGGGACCTTCTTGCGGTCGTCGTCCTTCATCAGGTGGATCGGCTTCTTGCCCACGACGCCCGGGACCGCCCCCGACCGCGTGGCGATCGACACCCGCTGGCCGACGAGGACGATCGGGTCCCAGCCGCCGACGCCCGTGAACCACAGGAAGCCGTCGTCGTCGATGTGATGGACGATCAGCCCGATCTCGTCGATGTGGCCGATCACGGCCACCGACAGCCCGTCTGATGTTCCGGGCACGCGCGCCACCGACGAACCGACCGAGTCGTACGTGACCTCGGCGAACGCCGCCGCCGCGTCGCGGAACACGGCGGCCGGGGCCTGCTCATAGCCGGAGGGGCCGGCTGCGGAGAGCAGCCGGCCGAGAACCTCGGGTAGCGCCATCTCAGCTTGCCAAGAGCTGTCGGAGAACGAACGGCAGGATGCCGCCGTGCTGGTAGTACTGGACTTCCTTCGGCGTGTCGATCCGCACCCGCACCGTGAACTCCTTGTCGTCGGCGCGGACGGTGACCTCCTTCGCCTCGCCTCCGTCGACGCCGGTGATCGAGTACTCCTCCTCGCCGGTCAGCCCGAGCGACTCGGCGTTCTCGCCGTCGGCGAACTGGAGCGGGAGCACGCCCATGCCGACCAGGTTCGAGCGATGGATGCGCTCGAAGGACTCCGCGATCACGGCGCGGACGCCGAGCAGGTTCGTGCCCTTGGCGGCCCAGTCACGCGACGAGCCGGAGCCGTACTCCTTGCCCGCGAGCACGACCAGCGGCGTGTCGTTCTCCGCGTACTTCATCGCCGCGTCGTAGATCGTCATCTCCTCGCCGTCCGGCATGAAGCGTGTGACGCCGCCCTCGGTGCCCGGCGCGAGCTGGTTGCGCAGGCGGATGTTCGCGAACGTGCCCCGCACCATCACCTCGTGATTGCCGCGGCGTGAGCCGTAGGAGTTGAAGTCCTTCTTCTCGATTCCGTGTTCCTTGAGGTACGCGCCCGCGGGCGAGTCCTCCTTGATCGCGCCGGCCGGCGAGATGTGGTCGGTCGTGACGCTGTCGCCGAGCACCGCCAGCACGCGTGCGCTCTCGATATCGCCCGGATCCGACGGCTCCTTCGGGATGTTCTCCAGGAACGAAGGGCGGCGCACGTAGGTCGAGTCGTCCGACCAGTCGAACCGGTCGCCCTCCGGGATCTCGAGCGAGTTCCAGCGCTCGTCGCCCTCGAACACCTCGCCGTAGGAGCTCTGGAACATCTCCTCGTGGACGGACTCCTCGACCAGCCGCGCGACGTCCTCGGCGGACGGCCAGATGTCCTTCAGGTACACATCCTCGCCGTCCGAGCCCTGGCCGAGCGGCTCGTCAAGCAGGTCGATGTCCATCGTTCCCGCCAGCGCGTACGCCACGACCAGCGGCGGCGACGCGAGGTAGTTCATCTTCACGTCGGGGTTGATCCGGCCCTCGAAGTTGCGGTTGCCCGAGAGCACGGACACGACCGCCAGGTCCTCGGCCTGCACCACACTCGCCACTTCTTCGGGCAGCGGCCCCGAGTTGCCGATGCACGTCGTGCAGCCGTAGCCGACCAGGTGAAAGCCGAGCGACTCCAGCGAGTCGACGAGGTTCGCCTTGTCGTAGTACTCCATCACGACCTTCGAGCCCGGAGCCAGCGAGGTCTTGACCCACGGCTTGGACTCCAGCCCGCGCTCGACCGCGTTCTTGGCCACCAGCCCGGCGGCGATCATCACCGTCGGGTTCGACGTGTTCGTACACGACGTGATCGCGGCGATCACCACGTGCCCATGGTCGAGCTCGGTCTCGGTGCCGTCCTCCAAAGTGAGGTCGACGTGGTGCTCCTCGCGTTCGGCGACCTGCAGGCCGCCGGTGCCGCCGCCGGCCGGCTCGGAACCGTCCGTTCCGGTGCCGTGGCCGTTGTGCGACGGCGGGTCGGAGGCCGGGAACGACCCCTCGGACTCCTCGTCGACGTCGGTATCGCCTGACGAACCGTGGCCCGGCACACCCGGTTCGTCCGCCTCGGCCTCGTCGGAGGCATCGGGCAGGATCGACTCCAGCGCGATCCGGAATGCGGCCTTGGCCTCGGTCAGCGCCACCCGGTCCTGCGGGCGCTTCGGGCCGGCCAGCGAGGGAACCACGTCGCCGAGGTCGAGCTCGAGCGTCTCCGAGTAAGTCGGCTCCTCGCTGTTCTCGTCATGCCACAGGCCCTGCTCGCGCGCGTAGGCCTCGACGATCTCGCACTGCTCGTCGGAGCGGCCCGTGAAGCGCATGTAGCGGATCGTCTCGGCGTCGATCGGGAAGATCGCGCACGTGGAGCCGAACTCGGGCGACATGTTGCCGATCGTGGCCCGGTCGGCCAGTGGCGTGTTGGGAATGCCGGGGCCGTAGAACTCGACGAACTTGCCGACCACGCCGTGTTCGCGCAGCAACTGGGTCACGGTGAGCACGAGGTCGGTGGCGGTCGCGCCCTCGGGCAACTCGCCGCCGAGCTTGAAGCCGACCACGCGCGGGATCAGCATCGACATCGCCTGGCCGAGCATCGCCGCCTCGGCCTCGATCCCGCCGACGCCCCAGCCAAGCACGCCGAGGCCGTTGATCATCGTCGTGTGCGAGTCGGTCCCGACCAGCGTGTCCGGGTAGAGCACGCCGTCGCGCTCGAACACGACGCGCGCGAGGTACTCGAGGTTGACCTGGTGCACGATCCCGGTGTCCGGCGGCACGCACACGAAGCCCTCGAACGCCGTCTGGCCCCAGCGCAGGAACGCGTAGCGCTCCTCGTTGCGCTCGAACTCGCGCTCGGCGTTGAAGCGGAACGAATCGCGCGACCCGAAGGAGTCGACCTGTACCGAGTGGTCGATCACCAGTTCGGCCGGCACCAGCGGATTGATCTTCGACGGGTCGCCGTCGAGGTCGGCCATCGCGTCGCGCATCGCCGCGAGATCGACGATCGCGGGCACGCCGGTGAAGTCCTGCATCACCACGCGCGCGGGGGTGAACGCGATCTCCTCGGAGGGCTCCGCGTTGTGGTCCCACGAAGCGAGCGCCTCGATGTCCTCCTTACGGACGGAGACGCCGTCCTCGGTGCGCAGCAGGTTCTCGAGCAGGATCTTGAGCGAGAACGGCAGCCGGGCGACGTCGAACTTCTGCTGGAGCGAGTCCAGCCGGTAGATCTCAAATGACTTCCCGCCGACCTCGAGGTCAGCGCGGGCGTCGAAGGAATTGTCTGACACGTTTTCGACTCCTGTGAAAGGAGGGTTATGTGCCAGTGAGCCTACCCCTGAAGCGCTTTGATAGCCCCCACGGCTGCGTCCACGTCGCGCTCGTCGACGTGCAGTGAGGTGCCGAGGCGGACGTGGCGGTCCGCGTAGGGCGTGACCGTGGCCCGGATCCGCTCGGCCGCGAGGCGCTCGACCGCGTCCTCCGGCTCCATCCCGTCGACGTCGAAGCACACCAGCCCCGACGAGACCTCCGGGCTGCTCGGCGTGACCATCCGGACGTGGTCGGCGATCCCATCCTTCAGGCGCTTGGCGAGTCCGTGGATGCGCGCCGCCACCTTGTCGCGCCCGAGGGCCGATTGCCAAGCGAACGCGTCGGCGAGTGCCCACCGATGCTCAAAGCTGTGGTAGCCGCCGGGCGTGAACAGCACACCGACGTTCTCGACGTCGATCGGGTCGACCGACCCGCCCTCCATCCACGCGATGTAGGGCTCGAAGCCGAACGACGGGATCACCGGGTTCATCCTGTCCCAGCCCTTGAGCGACCAGATCAGGCCCGTGCCGCGCGGACCGCCGAGCCACTTGTGCGTCCCGGCGACGAACACGTCGCAGAACTCGATCTCGATCGTGTCGGGCTCGACGCCGAGCGCGTGTACACCGTCGACGACCATCAGCGGCCGGTTGCTCCCGAGCGCCTCGGCGATCCTGCGGATCGGCAGCTTCACGCCGCTCACCGAGTGCACCCACGTGACCGCGAGCACCTTCGTGCGGTCGGTGATCGCGCTCTTGATGGCGTCGATCATGCCGTCCGCGGTGGCCTGCGCAGGATCGTCGTAGAGCCGGATCTTGCGCACCGTCGCGCCGCTCAGCCGCAGCGACTCATGGGTCGCGTAGTGGTCGTGCTCGGTGGTCAGGACCTCGTCGCCGGGCTTGAGCTTCAAGCCTGAGTAGACCATCGCCAGCCCCATCGTCGTCGAATCGACGAACGCGAGCGTGCCCGGCGTCACGCCGAGGTAGGCCTGCGCCGCGGCGTTCACCGCGTCGTCGAGCTCGCGCTCGTGCGCGTGCAGGTACGCCGCCGCGCCGGCGTCGAGACCCTTGCGGTGCGTCTCGATCGCCGCCCGCACGGGCTTGGGGTGTGGCGCGAACAGGAACGCGTCGAAGTGACGGTCGCGGGGGTCGAGCATGAACTGCGCGCGCACCGCCGCCCAGCCGGTGGCCGGGGCGGCCGCGGCCGGCTTCTTGCCGCCACCGCAGCCGGCGACGAGGGCGAACGCGGCCCCCGAAGCGAGCAGCTCCTTGCGCGTGACCTCCATCGGCACGACAACTACCACGCAGAAGCCGCCCAGGTTCAGTTTGCAACGCACCGTTAGGATCGCGCGGTGAGCCTCGTCATCCGCGTCCTGGTCGGGTTCGCCGTCGCCACCGCCGGGCTCACGTTCCTCGTCTACGGGATCGCGCAGGCGATCGAGGTCGGAAGCTGCGGAACGGACGAGTACGGCAACTCGGTCGGCCCGCCGTGCCCACCGGGGATGGGTCCGATGATCGCGCTGATGGTCCTCGGCACGTTCGTCGCAATCGTCGGCGCGGCGGTCGCCGGGCGCCTGATCCGGTTCATCGCCGTGATCATCGTCGCCGTCCTGGCCGGGGTGGCCCTCGGGATCGTCGACCTGCACGCCGACGACACGCGTCCTGGCTACGAGATCGTCGTCGCGGTCGTCGCGCCGATGCTGCTCTTCTCGCTCCCGGGGCTCGGGAAGCGCCGCACAGCGCGGATGCCGTTCGCGAGGACCGCGCCATCGGCGGGATTCGGCCGAGCGGCTGCGCCAACTCGATCAGCTCAAGGAGGCCGGGCTGATGGACGAGGCAGCGTACGAAGAAGCGCGCCGGCGCCTGTGATGCGCGCGCTCGCGGCGCTGGTCGGGATCGTGGCCGCGTTCGCGGGTTCCTACCTGGCGTTCGGCTTCATCCAGTCCGTCGGCCCCGACAACCGGATCGACGAATTCGGCTACGGAGACGCGGCCACGCGCCCGCCCGACGGCGGCTCGCTGATCGAGTCAGACAACTTCGCGCGGGTCGTCGACGGCGCTCCAGCGCGAGCTGGGCGCCGAGGGCGCGGTGCAGTCGCTCAGCGTCGAGCTGTTCGTGGCCAACGCGATCGCGCAGCGCAACGGCGGCCTGCGCTACGTCGACGTCGACGCGTCCGGCCGCTCGCGCGCCCGCGACGGCGACCGCGCAGACCCGGCCGGGCTGGTGCCGGTCGCCCGGATCGACCCGGCCGCGATCGACCGGATCACCGGCCAAGACCGGCCCAGACATCGAGCGGCTCACGCTCCAGGGCGGGACGCGGGAGTGGCACGTCGACATGCGCTCGGGCGAGCCGGACGCCTACGTCGCGAACCTCGACGGCAGCGGAGTGCGGCTGCCCGGCGAGCCGAACCCCGAGCCGGTCGGCGCCGGGCCGGACTCGCTGCTGCGGGCGAAGAACCTCAAGCGCGTCCTGGCCGCGGCGCGCAAGGAGGGCACGAAGGTGCTCGCGCTTGACGTCCGCCCGGACCGCGTGTCGATCGAGCTCGACGCCAACGGCCGCACGCTCTCCCTCGCCTACGGCTACGACGCGCAGCTCACGTCGCGCGACATCCGAGCCACCACCGGCGTGCCGGTGAAACCGGTCGATATCGACCGGATCGACCCAGCGGCGATCGAGCGGATGGCGCGCACAGCCCGTCGCGCTGTCAAGTCCAAGGGCCTCGCCGACGTCCAGTACGCGCTGCTGAACCTCGATCCGCGCGGATGGTCGCTCTATCTCGCGCAGGGCATCCGATCCGCCCTACGTGGTCGCGAACCTGCGCGGACGGGGCCTCACGTGGCCCGGCCGCGGGTAAGACCCCGTTTATGGACGAAGACAAGGGAACCTGGGCCGAGACGGCCGAAGAGGGCATCGTGCCGGACGAGCTGAGCGGCGACGAAGACGCTCCCGAGGTCGGCCGCACGACCGGCGACGGCACGCCGGCCACCGAGGAGGGCATCGACCTCGAAGCCGGAGATCGGGCCGACGCGGTCACCGACGGTGGCCCGAACGACTCCGGCGATCTCAAGGACGTCGGCGCGAAGCGCGGCAGCTAGTGCACTTCTGAGGGGACGCGGCGGTCGCCGGCCAGCTCGAAGATCCAGAAGTCCTCGCCCAGCACGGGCACGGACACGTTGTAGACCGGCACTTCGCCGAGCCGGCCCTCGAACGTCCCTGCGTGCGCGTGGCCGTGCAGGACCATGTCCGGGTTGTGCTCGAGGATCGGGGGCGCCAGCCGGTCGGTCCCCAGGAAGGTCCAGATCTCGCGGCGCTCGCCCTCGAGCGTCTCGGTCGTCGGTGCGTAATGGAGCAGCACGATCCGGAACGGGCACATCGCGACCGCGCGCAGCCCGGCGTCCAACGCGGCGGCCTCTTCCACGCTCTCGCGGTAGACACCGCGCAGCGACGGCTCGCCGAAGTCCGGCAGGTGCGAGCCCGGGAACCCGCCCATGAAGCCCTTGACGCCGACGATCCCGACCTCGGTGTCGCAGAGGTCGAGGATCTCGTGCGAGTGGTTCGTGTCCATCACGATCACGCCCGCCTCGCGCAGGACGGCGGCGAACTCGTCCGCGCGATTGACGTGCCAGTCGTGGTTGCCGAGCACGGTCAGCACGGGGATCTCGAGGCCGCGCACCGCGTCGGCGACGATCTGCGCCTGCTCCGGCTCGCCGTGCGTGGTGAGGTCTCCGGCCAGCAGGAGCAGGTCCACGCGGTCTTCGAGGGCACCGAACGCCGCCGCGGCGCGCTCGCGGTCGTCGGCGCGTTCGCCGTAGTGGATGTCTCCCGCGGCGGCGATCCGGATGCGGCATTCGCCGCGATCGGCGGGTTTGGAGTCGATGGCCACGCTTGAGCTCATTGCCTTCCGGCATACCCGCTCCCCAACCCCGGGTAGCCAGGAGCCATGGCCACGGATGACGAGCAACCCTTCTCCGACCTCGAGGACGCACTGAAGAAGTCCGGCGCGGCGCTGCGCGAAGCCGACGTCCCATTCCTCCTCGCGGGCAGCCTCGCGAGCTGGGCCCGCGGCGGTCCCGAGACGCGACACGACCTCGATCTGGTGATCAAGCCCGAGGACGTCGAGCGCGCGATGGCGGCGCTGCAGGAGGCCGGACTCCGCTCCGAGGACCCGCCGGAGGAGTGGCTGGTCAAGGCCTACGACGGCAACACGCTGGTCGATCTGATCTTCGCCCCCAAGGGAATTCCGGCCGACGACGCCCTGATCGAGCGCGGGGAGGTAATGTCCGTGCTCGGCATGGAGATGCGCGTGATGGCGCTGGAAGACGTGCTGGTGACGAAGCTCATGGCACTGAGTGAGCATTCGCTCCGCTACGAGTCGCTGCTGCCGATCGCCCGCGCGCTGCGCGAGCGGGTGGATTGGGACGACGTCCGTGGCCGGACCGCCGAGTCGCCGTTCGCACGCGCGTTCTTCATCATGCTCGAAGGCCTCGGGATCCTTCCCGAGGCGAAGCCGACGACCGGCGGCCACGAGACCCGCGTGCGTGTGCTCACGCAACCCGGTTCGGCTGCCGCACACGTGGGGTAGGCGCGAAATATGGCCGAACCGATCACGCAGGCACGCCTTCGGGCACTCGCCGCCGTGCACCCGGACCAGGGGCGCGTGCTGTCCGTGTTCCTGAACCTCGACCCGGCGCAGTTCGCCACGCCGAACGCGCGATCGTCCGCGATCACCTCGGTGATCACCGCGGCGGCGCACAAGGTCGAGGAGTCGGACGGGCTCTCGCACGACGAGCGGATGGCGCTGCGCGACGACGTCGAGCGCGTACGCGAGGTGCTCATCGGGTCCGACATCGCCGCCAACGGCACGCGCGCGGTCGCCGTCTACGCGTGCGGGCCCGAGGACCTGCTGGAGGTCGTGCGACTGCGGCGTCCGGTCACCAACCGCGTGGTGCTCGATCGCACGGCGTTCGTGGAGCCGCTCGTGATGCAGGGCACCGACGAGCGGTGGATGGTGCTGCTCACCAACCGCCGCGCGGCGCGACTGTTCTTCGGCCCCGGCGACGCGCTGGAGGAGACCGACCGGATCGTCGACGACGTGCACTCCCAGCACGATCAGGGCGGCTGGTCGCAGCTCAACTACCAGCGGTCGGTGGAGAAGGAGGTGTCCGACCACCTGGCGCACACGGCCGAGCTGGCGTTCGACCTCTACAAGAAGCGCGGCGCCGACCGCGTGCTGATCGGTGTGCCGGGCGAGCTGATCACGGAATTCAAGGGCAAGCTGCACCCGTACCTGGCCGAGCGGATCGCGGGCAAGATCGCCGTCGACGTCGAGAACGCGTCGCTCGACGACGTGTGCACCGCCGCCGGCGCGGCGATCACGGCGCACGTCATGCGCCTCGAGCGCGAGGCGCTCGACCGGCTGGCCGAAGGCGTCGGCCGTGGTGGCCGCGGCGCGGCGGGCATCGCCGAGGTGCTCGACGCGCTCAACCAGGCGCGCGTCGAGACGCTGCTGATCAGCGAGAACTTCCGCGCCGCCGGGCGCATGGACTTCCAGGCCGGGCTGCTGCTGCCCGAGGAGGCGAATACCGGCGAGCCCGTCGACGACATCGTCGAGCCGGCGATCGAGAAGGCGATCGAGCAGTCCGCGCATGCGATGGTGGTGCGCCACCACGACGACCTCGCCCCGCTCGGAGGCATCGGCGCCCTGTTGAGATTTTGAGCCGCGCGCTCGTCATCGTCGACTTCCAGAACGACTTCACGCCGGGCGGCGCGCTCGCGGTCCCGGACGGCGACACGATCGCCGGCAAGATCAACGCGCTCGCCGCCTCGGGCGACTACGACCTGATCATCGCCACCCGGGACTGGCATCCGCCGGACCACGGGTCGTTCGCCGCCCAGGGCGGGCCGTGGCCGGTGCACTGCGTGGCCGACAGCGAGGGAGCGCAGCTGCACCCGGCACTGGACGCCTCGAAGGTCGACGTGATCGTCGACAAGGGCCAGTCGCCCGACACCGATGGCTACAGCGGGTTCGAGGGCACCCACCTCGAGTCGCTGCTGCGCGACCGCGGCATCACGCAGGTCACCGTCGTCGGCCTCGCCACGGACTACTGCGTCAAGAACACCGCCCTGGACGCCCTGCGCGCGGGCTTCCAGGTCACCGTCGACTCCACCGCGGTCCGCGGCGTCGAGGTGAACGAGGGCGACTCAGAGCGCGCACTGGCCGAGGTGCGCGCGGCAGGTGGCGTGATGGCGTGAAATCCGACCGGGATCGGCTGCTCGACCTACTCCGCCCGCACATAGCCGACGAGCGGGTGATGGAGGCGATGGAGGCCATCCCGCGCGAGAAGTTCGTCCCGCCGCACCTGGTCGAGGACGCGTGGGAGAACGTGCCGCTCCCGATCGGCTCCGGCCAGACGATCTCGCAGCCGCTGGTCGTCGCGCGCATGTGCGAGCTGCTGCACCTGGGCGGTGGCGAGCGGATCCTCGACGTCGGCACCGGCTCGGGCTATCACGCGGCGCTGCTCGCGTATCTCGGCGCCCACGTCTGGAGCGTCGAGCGCCACGCGGTGTTGTCGGAACACGCGCGGGGCAATCTCGCGGCGGCGGGCGTCGAGAACGTGACGCTCGTCGTCGGCGACGGCACGCGCGGCCTGCCCGTCCAGGCGCCGTTCGACGCGATCAACGTCGCGGCGGCGGGCGAAGCGATCCCGTCAGCGCTCGAGGAGCAGCTCGCCGACGGCGGCCGGCTCGTCGTGCCCGTCCAGGACGGCGACCAACGGCTGTTCGTGGTCCATCGCACGCCCGAAGGACTCCAGCGCACGGGGCTCGAGCGCGTGCGGTTCGTCCCGCTGATCTAAAGGGTCTGACCCTTTAGCGAACGGACTCAAGCCGCGGATTCGGGCGGTATTCCCGCCCGACCTTGGCCGCCGGCCGCCCCTCGTTCATCACGACATCGGCCGTGAAGTCGTTCGAGCCCCGGATCAGCGAGGAGCCGACGCCGTAGGAGTCGACCGGTACGCCGTCCGCCTCGAAGGCCCGGATGCGCTCCGCCGTGAAGCCGCCGGAGACGACGATGTGGACGTCTCGGTATCCCGCGTTGTCGAGCTCGGCGCGCACCAGTTCGACGAGCTCGGCGGCGACGCCCGTCGGCGCGTCGTCGCCGTACTTGCGGCGCAGCGACTCGTCGGCGAGCTTGTCCGACGTGTCCAGCCGCACGCCCCACAGATCGTCGCCGAGCGCCTGCGCGACCTCGAGCGTGGTCTTGACCGAGTCGTTCACGAAGTCGACCAGGACGGTGACGTTCATGTCGCGCCCGAAGCGGTCGGCGAACTTGCGCGCGGCCAGCGCCGTGTCCCCGCCGTAGGCCGCGATCAGCCCGTGCGGCACGGTGCCGATGCCGCGGCCGCCCCACCACGAGGCCTGCGCGTCGGTGGAGACGCCGATCGAACCGCCGATGTGCGCCGACCAGCCGTCGCCGGTCTGGACGAGCCAGTGGTCGTGGCGGGCCGGGAAGTACAGGATCGGCTTCCCGCCGGCAGCCTCGACGACCTCGCGGACGTTGCGCATGATCAGCGTGCGGCGGGCCATCACGCCGAGAAAGACGGTCTCGAGGTGCGCGAACTCGCTGTAGTCGCCCTCGATCGTCATCACGGTCTCCCACGGCGCGATCTCGTCGCCCTCGTGCAGCGCCCGGACCTCGAGGTTGTCCCAGCCGCTGACCCATTGGTCGCCTTCGTAATGGCCCGCGCCGAGCTTGAGCACCGCGACCGCCTCGTCGATCCCGCCGAGGATCGACTCGTCGCGCTGGAACACCTGCATCAGCACCCGCGGATGGTGGCTGTCGGCCTCCAGCAGCGACTTCGTGAGGTTGAAGTACGCGTCGGAGTAGTAGCCGTCGCGGATCTTCTCCACCGGCAGGCGGAAGACGGACGGCGCCAGGCGAACGCGTTCGCGGACAGCCATGGCCCTGAAGGCTACGACGCCGAGATCGCGCCCGTCGCCGTCAGGATGATCACGACCACGCCGAGGACGACGCGGTAGACCACGAACACGGCCATCGAGTGGGTGGCCAGCCAGCGCAGCAGCCACGCGATCGACGCGTAGCCGACGATGAAGGCGGCGATCGTGGCCAGCAGCGTCGGGACGAAGCCGGCGCCGCCCTCCTCGCCGATCTTGCGCGCCTCGAACAGTCCGGAGAGCACCACCGCGGGTACGGACAGCAGGAACGAGTAGCGGGCGGCGGACGCACGGTCGAAGCCGGAGAGCAGGCCGGCAGTGATCGTCGCACCAGAGCGCGAGACGCCAGGGATCAGCGCCAGCGCCTGGGCGAAGCCGATCAGCGCCGCGTCACGGGGACGGATTTCGCCGATGTCACGGTCGAGCTTCGCCGTTCGGTCGGCGAGCAGCAACAACAGGCCGAGCACGATCAGCGTTGTGCCGACCAGGTATAGAGAGCGGGCGCCGCTCTCGATCTGGTCGCGGAACAGGAAGCCGAAGATCGCGATCGGGATCGTGCCGAGCCCGATGTACCAGCCCATCCGGGCGTCGAGCTCGGATCGCAGTTCCGGGTTGCGCAGGCTCAGGAACCACGTCTTCGCGATCCGCCACAGGTCGGTGCGGAAGTAGAGCAGGACGGCGGCCATCGTCCCGAGCTGGGTGACGGCCGTGAACGCGGCGCCCGGGTCGCCCCAGCCGAGGAACGTGGGGACGAGCAGCAGGTGACCCGTGCTCGAGATCGGCAGGAACTCGGTGAGCCCCTGCACGATGCCGAGGACGATGGCTTGGAAGGCGTCCACGGCGGCCGCAGGTTAGCGTGGCCGATCGTGATGTCCCCACGCCGATGGGTAGGGTCAAGCGCATGAGCACTTCAACGATCGAGAGCCGGTCACCGCAGGACCAGTCCGACGTCGTGGTGTCCGTCCCGGCCGCGGATCGCGAGGCGGTGGCGGGAGCCTTCAAGCGGGCCCGGGAGGCCTTCCCGGAGTGGTCGCGCAGCGCGCTGGCGCGCGCCGATGCTTTGTCCGCTGCCGCCGACGCGCTGAACGCCGCGAAGGATGACGTGGTCGAGTTGATGGTGCGCGAGGTGGGCAAGCCGCTGACCGAGTCGGTGATGGAGCACGGCCGCGCCGTGCGCATCCTGCGCTACCAGGCGCAGTCCGCGATGGACCCGGACGGCGACACGTATCCGACCGCACCGCCGGCGGACATGCGCACGCTGCTGCTGTCGCGACGACGGCCGCGTGGCGTCGCCGGGCTGATCACGCCGTGGAACTTCCCGTTCGCGATCCCGCTGTGGAAGGCGGCTCCCGCGCTGGCGTACGGCAACACCGTCGTGCTGAAACCCGCGTCCGACGCCATCGCGTGCGCGTTGCGGCTGCAGGAAATCCTCGGCGAGCACCTGCCCGAGGGGGTATTCAACGTCGTCACCGGTCCGGGAGCGGCGGGCCAGGCGGTGGTCGAGATGGCCGACGTCGTGTCCTTCACCGGCTCGACCGCGGTCGGGCTCGGCGTGGCCGCAGGCGCCACGGCGCGCGGCATCACCTCCCAGGCCGAGATGGGCGGGCTGAACGCCTCGATCGTGCTCCCGGACGCCGACCTCGAGTTCGCGGCCAAGACGATCGCCGGCGCGGCGATGGGCTACGCGGGCCAGAAGTGCACCGCGACCGGGCGCGTGATCGTGCTCGGCGACCCGGCCGAGTTCACCGACGCGCTGGCCGCGGCGGTCGACGGGCTGCCGGTCGGCGATCCCGCGGACGGCAGCACTGTGGTCGGTCCGGTCATCAACCCGCCGGCGCGCGACGATCTGGTGTCGGCGGCCAACGGCGTCACGGGAGACGGCGGGCGCGTCGTCACCGGCGGGCAGGCGCTCGACGGGCCGGGCCTGTTCTTCTCCCCGACCGTGGTCGACGGCCAGGAGCCGACCGCGCGGCTCGCGCAGGAGGAGGTGTTCGGGCCGATCGTCACGGTGCTGAAGGCGAGCTCCGCCGAGCAGGCGGTCGAGATCTCCAACGGCGTCGCGTTCGGCCTCGTCACGTCGGTGTTCACGTCCGACCTGAACTCGGCGCTGACCGTCGTCGACGGGCTCGAGACCGGCATGATCCGGATCAACATGCCGACGTCGGGCGTCGACTTCCACGCGCCGTTCGGCGGCGAGAAGCAGTCGTCGTTCGGGCCGCGCGAGCAGGGCAAGGCGGCGCGCGAGCTGTACACGACGACGCACACGATCACGATCGGGCCCGCGGGCTGATGGCGCTCTGGCGCGTGCAGACCGCCGAGGGCGAGCGGCTCGCGCGCGGGCCGGTCGATGGCGGGCCCGTCGAGTTGCTCTCCGGCACTCTCGACGCGCTGCTCGCCGCCGGCACGCTCGCCGCCGAGGCCGACGGACCGGTTCCGGCCGGATCCGTCGTGTTGGCCCCGGTCGCCGGCCAGGAGGTGTGGGCGGCGGGCGTGACCTACGCCGCGTCGCGCAGCGCCCGCAACGAGGAGTCCAAGGGCGGCCACGACTTCTACGACCTCGTCTACGACGCCGAGCGGCCGGAGCTGTTCTTCAAGGCCGCGCCCGGTCGCGTGCGCGGACCGGGCGGCGTGATCGGCGTGCGCGAGGACTCCGGCTGGGACGTGCCGGAACCGGAACTGGCGCTGGTGGTGAGCGCTGCCGGCGAGATCGTCGCCTACACGATCGGCAACGACGTCTCCTCGCGCTCGATCGAGGGCGAGAATCCGCTCTATCTCCCGCAGGCGAAGGTCTACCGCGGATCGTGCGCTTTGGGCCCGTGCCTGGTGCCGGTGAACGAGGCGCCACCGGCGGAGGAGATGGAGATCACGCTGACGATCGCCCGCGACGGCGAGGACGTGTTCACCGGCGCCACGCAGGTCGCGCTGCTCAAGCGCGGACTGGACGAACTCGTGTCATGGCTCTTCCGCGCCCAGGACTTCCCGGTGGGCGCGGTGCTGTTGACGGGTACGTCGGTCATTCCGGCGGTCGAGTTCACCTTGCGCGCCGGAGATGAGGTGAGAATCGCGATCACCGGCCTGGGAGAGCTGGTGAACACCGTGGAGGTCGTATGAGGGCCATCATCTGGCAAGGGCCGAACGAGATGACCGTGGAGGAGCAGCCGGAGCCGCCTGATCCCGGGCCCGGCGAGCTGATCCTCAAGCCCGAGGCGGTGGGCATCTGCGGCTCGGAGGTCGAGGGGTATCTCGGCCACATGGGCAACCGCACGCCGCCGCTCGTGATGGGCCACGAGTTCGCGGGCACCGTCGTCGCCGGCGACAGCGAGTTGGTCGGGCAGCGTGTCGCTGTGAACCCACTCAGCGGCTGCGGCAAGTGCAAGCTGTGCCGCGCCGGGGACACGAACCTGTGCCGCGACCGGGTGCTGGTCGGCGTGCATGTTCCCGGCGCGTTCGCCGACTTCGTCAAGGTCCGCGCCGCCGACGCACGCGTGCTGCCCGACGGGATCTCGTCTCGCGTGGGTGCGCTGATGGAGCCGCTGGCCAACGGCGTGCATGCCGTGCGGCTGGCGCCGCCGGGCGTCGAGCGCGCGGTCGTGATCGGCGCCGGCACGATCGGGCTGGTCACGCTGCAGGCGGCGCTGCTGGAGGGGATCCCGCATGTCGCCGTGGTCGAGCCGCACGACGAGCGCCGCGCCCGGGCGCTGTCGCTGGGCGCGTCAGACGACACCGAGGAGCCGGACCTGGTGCTGGACGCGGTCGGCGCCGAAGCCACGCGCCGGCTCGGGCTCGAGCTGCTGCGGCCCGGCGGGACGATGGTCTGCATCGGGCTCGCGAACGACGACACGACGCTCGGCTTCCACGACGTGGTTCGCAGCCAGCACCGGATCCAGGGCTCCTACGCGTACACGATGCCGGACTTCGAGCAGGCCCACGAATGGCTCGTGAGCGGCCAGGCGCACCTCGGTGACGACCTGACGTCGGTGCGCCCGCTGGAGGACGGGCCGGAGCAGTTCGCGCGGCTCGCCGACGGCCCGCCGCCGCCCGAGTTCAAGGTCTTCCTGGCCGGAGCGGGGCGAGAGGCATGACGCGCACGATCGTCGTCGCCGGTGCCTCGAGCGGCATCGGCGCCGCCACCGCGCGCGCGTTCGCCGACGCCGGCGACACCGTCCACGCCGCCGCCCGGCGCGAGATCTCCGAGACCGGGATCACCGCGCACCGGCTCGATGTCACCGACCGGGAGGCGGTGGCCGCGTTCGCGGCGCCGTTCGACGCCGTCGACGCGCTGATCGTCGCAGCCGGGACGAACATCAAAAAGCGGCGTCTGCACGAGCTGACGCCGGAGTCGTGGGACGAGGTGATTGACGCCAACCTGAACGGGCCGTTCAACCTCCTGCACGCGTTTCACGACGCACTGCGCGCCGTCCAGGGCACGTTCATCGTGATCAGCAGCGTCTCCGGCGCGTGGACCGACCGCTCCGGCCCTGCCTATCAGGCGTCCAAGGCGGGGGCGATCGCGCTCACCCGCGGCGCGGGCTTCGAGGTCGACGGCGCGATCCGGACCACCGCGATCCTGCCCGGCGTCGTCGACACGCCGATCCTCGAGAGCCGGCCCGAGCCGCCCGACGCCGAGATGCGGGCGCAGATGCTGATGGCCGAGGACGTCGCGGCGGCCTGCAAGTTCGTCGTGGACCTGCCGCCGCGCGCGTTCGTCCCCGAGCTCACGATCCTGCCGACTGCGCTTCAGGCGATCGGGAAGACGATGTGAGCCAGCGGTCGACGACGTAGCCGCCGAACGGGACCACCGCGCCGAGCAGGATCAGCGCGGTCGCGCGGCCGCTCCAGCCCTCGTCGGGCCGCAGATAGAGCGCCAGGAACACGTAGGCGAGGAACAGCGCCCCGTGGATGGGGCCGAGGATCGTCACGAGGATCTCGGCGTCGGCGGTGCGCTTGAGCACGGAGGCGACGAGCAGCAACAGGAAGCTGGTCGCCTCGGTGAGGGCCACGATTCGGAACGTCTTGAGCGTCAGCACCCGTAGAGGGTGACGTACGCTCGCGTCATGCTCGCCGTGCTGGCCGCGATGCTGCTCGCCGTGCCGACCGGGAACCTCGTCGTCAATCCCGGCGCCGAGTCGGACGGCGGTTGGACGTTCGAGGGCAACTTCACGACGCTGCCGTACAGCGACGACCTCGGCTTCCCGACGCCCGCGCAGAGCGCGAGCTGGGGCGGCGGCGCCAACTTCTTCGCCGGCGGTCCCGACACGCCCTCGAGCGCCGCGACCCAGAACGTCGACGTCGGCGCGGCGGCGGCCGAGATCGACGCCGGACGGGTGACGCTCGCGCTCTCCGCGCTGATCGGCGGCTACGAGGACCAGGGGGACGCGGCGACCGTGACCGCGACGCCGGTCGACGCGAGCGGCAACCCGCTCGCGAGCACGGCGCTGGCGACGGCGACCGCCGGCGATCGCCGCGCGCAGACCACGCTGCTGGGACGCCTGGCGACGGGCCCGGTCCCACGCGGGACGCGCACGATCGTCGTCCGGCTCGCGTCGCTGCGCGCCGGCGGCGACTTCAACGACGGCTACGCCGACAACGTCAGCCTCACCCTGCACCTCGCGCCGCTCCAGGTCACGGCCGCGCGCGTCAGCGGGACGGTCGGCGTGAACCGCGACACCCTCACCGGCGCGACGGAGGTCCCGCTCGGCGCCACGATCGACGCCCGCCGCGGCGTCGTCGAGCTCACGACGCAGACCGGCACCGCGCGCTTCTCCGGCGGGCGTTTCATCGTCCGCCGCCCCACCGAGCTTCGGCTCTCCGGCCGCGACCCACTGCGCGTCGACGGCGCGTTCCGCATCATCGGCCGCCACAGCACCACGACCGCGAGCGGACGCTGGCAGGTCCGCGAGACCCGCGCGGGAACCGTCACGCGCGTCACGCAAGGCCGGGCGCGCGTCCGCGACGCGACCCGCCGCCGCACGGTCACCGTCCGCGCCGGTGACCGCTACGTCGCCAAACCTAAAGGGGCCAGGCCCCTTTAGGTTTCGATGACGACCTTGCCGACGGCGCCGCGCCTCGACCGCGTCGTGGGCGGCAGCGGTGTCGACGAGCGCGAAGCGGTGCAGCGGCAGCGTCGTCAGCGCGCCCGCGCCGACCGCCTTCGCGACGCCGTCGATCGGCGGCGTGCGAGCGCCGCGTTCGGGATCGTGTAGACGCAGCACGAAGCGCAGCACGAGGTTCGGCGTCATCAGCGGCCGGATCGGGACCTCGGCGGTCGGTGAGTCGGCCGCGTAGGTGAAGATCGACCGCGTGCGGATTCGCGACCGCGAGATCGAGCTCGAGGTTCGGGCCGAGCGCGACCTCGACGATCCGGTCGACCTTCGCCGATCCGCTCGGCGGCGCCCGGCTCGCGGTAGTTGACGACCAGGTCCGCGGCGCCGGCGCAGCTCGGCCTTCTCGTCGCTCGACACCGTGGTCACGACCTCGGCCCCGCCCCAGCGTGCGAGCTCGATCGCCGCGTGGCCCGACCGCGCCCGCGCCGCCCGCGACGAGCACCCGCCGGCCGTCGATCGGCCCGTCGGCGAACAGGCAGTGGTACGCGGTCAGGGCCGGGATCGCCGAGCGAGGCGCCGAGGTCGAAGCGACGCGTCCGCCGGCAGCGGGACCGCCTGCGCGACCGGCACGACGGTGTACTGCGCCGCCGTGCCCCACTGGCGCTGCCAGGCCGCGAAGTAGACCCACACGCGCTCGCCGACCCAGGTCTTCGCGACGCCCTCGCCGACGGCCTCGATCACGCCCGCCCCGTCCTGCCCGGGCACCTGGAACGCGAACGCGACGTCGCCGGTCGTTCCCGCGCGGGACTTCCAGTCGGTCGGGTTCACGCCCGCCACCGCGAGCCGCACGCGCACCTCGCCTGGACCCGGTGCCGGCGTCGCGACCTCGCCGACGCTCAGGACGTCGGAGCCGCCGGTCGCCGAGTAGGTCGCGGCGATCATGACTCGTCGAAGAACGGCTCGCCGGGACTGCGCGTACTGCGCGCGCGAGATCCAGGTTCAATGTCACGCCGAGGCCCGGCGCGTCCGGCACGCGGATGCTGGCCGCGATCGATCACGGGCCCGTCCCAGCCGGACGCGAGGTCGTTCCAGAACGGCACGCTCATGCCGTGCCACTCGAGCGCGAGGAAGTTCGGGATCGCGGCGCGCGACGTGGACGTTGGCGATCGTCCCGATCGGCGACGCGATGCAGTGCGGCGCCATCGAGATGTAGTGCGTGTCGGCGTAGTCGGCGATCCGGCGCGTCTCGAGCAGGCCGCCGGTCTTCTGCGGGTCGGGCGCGGCGATGTCGATCGCGCCCGCACTCGAACGCCTCGCGGAAGCCGTGGCGCATGTAGCCGTTCTCGCCGGTGGCGATCGGCGTCGAGGTGGACTTCGTGACCCGCGCGCAGCGCCTGCGACGTTCTCCGGCGGCACCGGGTCCTCGAGCCACATCAGCCCGAGCGGCTCGAGCTCGTGCGCGAGCCGCTGACGCGTCCGAGACCTGGTAGCGCCAGTGGCAGTCGAAGGCGACGTCGACCTCGTCGCCGACGGCGTCGATCACCGCCGCGGCGAGGCCGACCATGTAGCGGATCTCGGCCCGCGACAGCGTGCCGGACGCGGTGTCCTGCTGGTACGGCGTCGGCACGTCGAGGTCGAACTTCAGCGCGCTGAAGCCGAGGTCGGCGACCACCTGCTGCGCCCGCTCGGCGTACAGCTCGGGCGTGAACACCTCGTCCGGGACGCCCTTGGCGTACGCGCGACCGTGCTCGGGGTTGCGGATCGCGCCGGTCGCGACCGCCTCCGGCGGCTCCTGTGCCCCAGCGCGCCGGCCGCTCGACCATCGTCGCGTCCATCGAGTGCAGCGCCTCGCCGGCGTGGCAGTCGGCGTACATCCGCATCGAGTCGCGGAAGCGGCCGCCGAGCAGGCGGTGGATCGGCACGCCGTAGTGCTGGCCGACGAGATCCCACAGCGCGGCCTCGATGCCCGAGATCGCGTTGTAGACGATCCCCGCCGACGAGCCCGCGCCCGAGCGAGCCCCAGCGCAGCTTCGCCCACAGGCGGTCGACGTCGCGCGCGTCCTCGCCGATCAGCAGCGGCGCGAGGTCGCGCACGATCGCGGTCAGCCCGGGCGCGCAGAAGCACTCGCCGATCCCGGACAGCCCTTCGCCGTCGGCGTCGACGCGCACGAAGGTCCAGTCGTAGTTCGCCTCGACAACGGCGGTGTGCACCCGGTGATCCTCATCGCGGCAATCGTTTCAAACGAGGGCACGCGGGCACCCCTTCACACAGTGAGCGCCATCGGGGTACTGGCGGACGACCTCACGGGCGCGTTGGGCTCGGCGGCTCGTCTGCGTGCCGGCGGGCTGGAGCCGGTCGTCGTCTGGCGCCCCGAGGATCTGCCGCGCGAGTTCCGCCCGCGCGCCGCGGTGGTGGACATGCGCACCCGCGACTCGCCCGCCGGTCCGCGCGCGACCGCCGCCGCATGGGCCGAACGGCTGCGCAAGATGGACTGCACCCGCTTCGAGCAGCGGATCGACTCCACTCTGCGCGGCTCGCCCGCCGACGAGCTGGCCGGACTGCTCGAAGGTGCGGAGCTGACCGACGCGATCGTGGTCGCCGTTCCCGCCTGGCCGGACGCCGGCCGCACCTGCGTCGACGGCATCCAGTGCGCGGGCCGGCGGCGGATCGACGTCGCCGACACCCTCTTCGACGGGCAGGCCGCATCCGTGCGGCCGGAGGAGCTCGAGGGCCGGGTCGCAGCGGGGGCGACCCGGCTGATCGTCGACGGCGAAACCGAGGCGGACCTGCGCGCCGCCGCGGTCGCCGTCGACGCGCTCGAGCGGGCCGGCTACGGATCGTGACCGCCTCACCCGGCGCCTGGCTGCGCCACCACCCCGTCTCGGCGCGGCCCGGCAAGGGCTTCGCCCTCGTCGTGCTCGGCGCCAACACCGAGCTCAACCACCGGCAGCTCGAGGAGCTCGACGCGCTCGTGATCGGGCTCGGCACGCCGGACTGGGAGTCCGTGGCAGAAGGCGGCAAGACCGTCGTCGTCGAGACGATCTCAGACAGCGAACCGGACGACGTGCACCGCGATCCGCAGCTCGTCGACGATGCGGCCGACGCCGCCGCTGCCCTCCTGGCCCAGGCGCACGAGAAGGGCCTGAAGTGCCGTGGCGTCGTCGCCAGCGGCGGCCACATGGCGTCGCGGCTGGTGGATGCGCTCGGCGCGCAGCGACTCGCCGTGGCCGGCGAGGTCGCGCCGCTGTGCGCCCGCGGGACGCTGGCCGGTGGCGCCTGGTCGGGTCTGCCCGTGATCACCAAGGGCGGGCTGGTCGGCGCCGACAACACGCTTCGCACGCTCGTGGACGACCTCTGGAGGGACTGATGGACCGCCCCACGCTCGCGCTCACGCTCGGCGACCCCGCCGGGAT
The DNA here is from genome assembly GCA_963768375.1 of uncultured Solirubrobacteraceae bacterium. Classification (GTDB taxonomy): domain Bacteria; phylum Actinomycetota; class Thermoleophilia; order Solirubrobacterales; family Solirubrobacteraceae; genus Solirubrobacter. The sequence continues at coordinate 51,909 of CAVYHO010000007.1, read as the reverse complement.
CGGGCCGGAGATCATGGCCAAGGCGCTCGCCGAGGGCTCGACCCTCGACGCGCTCATCCCCGTCGTGGTCGGCGACGCCGGCGTCTTCGGGCAGGTGATCGAGGGCTGCGGCCTCGACCTGAGCGTCAACCGCATCGACTCACCGGCCGACGCCGAGCCCGACATGGTCAACCTGATCGACCTCGACAACATGGGCAAGGTTCGCTTTGGTGAGATCGATGCCGACCACGGCCGCGCCGCGCTGGAATGGATCGACTACGCGTGCGCCCTGGCCCGCGACGGCGGCGTCCACGGCCTCGTCACCGGCCCGATCAACAAGGAAGCGGCGCGCGCCGGGGGGCTCGAGTTCCCCGGCCACACGGAGTTGCTCGCCGACCGCTTCGGCGTCGATCCCGACGACGTCTACACGATGTTCGTGGTCGGCAAGCTGCGGATCTTCTTCTACTCTCGCCACCTCTCGCTGCGCGACGCGATCGACGCGCTGAACGTCGACCGCGTCCACGGCGCGATCGTCCATGTCGCCGGGCTGCTGAAGGACCTCGGCGTCGAGGAGCCGCACGTCGCGCTGGCCGCGCTGAATCCCCACGCCGGCGAGGGCGGGATCATGGGCGACGAGGAGATCGAGATCCTCCGCCCCGCGGTCGAGGCCGCGCGCTCCGACGGCGTCCACATCTCCGGGCCCGTGCCGGCCGATGCCGTCTTCCATCAGGGCCACGAGGGCCGGTTCGACGGCGTGATCTCGCTCTACCACGACCAGGGGCACGTGGCGTCCAAGACGCTCGACTTCTTCGGCACGGTGAGCGCCACGCTCGGGCTGCCCGTGATCCGGACGTCGGTCGACCACGGGACCGCCTTCGACCTCGCGGGGAAGTGGAAGGCGGACGCCCGTGGTCAGATCGCCGCGTTGCGGGTGGGCGCCCAGCTTGCGCCGGGCGCCCTCCGGATCACGGGTTAGTGGTGCTCAGCGTGAACGTGAGCGTCTTGGCGTACGTGCCGGTGCGCAGCGGCTCGTTGCGCGCCGATCGTCTGCTTGAAGCCGAGCGTCACCGAGTCGTTGGAGACCGGACGCCGGGTAGGTCAGCAGCGACGTCGGGTTGGCGGAGCCACCGACCGGCGCATACGTGCCGGCGTTGGCCTTGGCCTGCAACGGCTGCGGCCAGCGCGAACGCCCCGTTGACCAGGCTGGCCGGTGTCGGTCGTGCTCGGGATCGGCGACGCTCAGCGTCGCGTCACCGGCGGTCGAGATCACGTTGGCGCGTCGTCGACGCCGTCGTAGTCCCTGGTCGACGCCCGGCGTGAACGCGCCGAACGTCGCCGGCGGGCCGAGGGTCAGCGACAGCGTCGCCGGGACGGTGCCGCCGACCGGCAGGTCGCTCGCGGAAGCAGAAGCGGCGCTCGCGCGGTCTCGATCATCGGCAGCACCGCCTGCGAGTCCAGGATCGGCGCGATCAGGCCGCGCAGCCGCTGCCGCAGCGGCACGAACACGCCGCCCGGACCTGCGGCTCGACCTTGATGCCGTGGATCGCCAGGCGCTGCGCCACGCTGCCGGCCATGACGTCCTCGTCGGCCTCGCTCGGGCGATCCACCGTGTACTCGGCCGGTGGTGATGAAGTAGCCGCACGGGCGCCGGAGTCGAGGATCCGCGCTGCCAGCGGCGTGTCCACGTCCGGCTGGTCGTTCGGGTTCTCGCCGACCTCGGTGACAGCGGCCACGGGTACGAGCCGCGCAGGATCGTCGTGCCGGTCGACGTTCGCCAGCTGGCCGCCGCCTCGGACTGCGGCGTTGACGGCCCGGATCGGTGTCCATGCGGGCGTCGAAGTACCGCATCGCCCTCCCAGTTCTCCCACAGGTGCGCGTAGACCTTGCGGATGCCGGTTCGGCACGCGAGTTGCTGCCGCCCTCGGCCGGCCGCGTCGGGCCCGCCGCCGCGCGCGCCTCGCCGAGCATGCTCACGCCGTTCTTGAGCGACGCCGGTGTTGCGCAGGATGCCCTCGTGGCTGTCGCCGCCGGTGCTGTACGGGCCCATCCACCAGCCCGACTGCGCCGCGGCGCCGTACATCCACGTCGTTGACCATGACTTGCCCTCTTCGAAGAGCGGCTCGTAGACGTTGAGGTGGCGCGCGGCGAGGATCGGCAGGTCCTCGCTGTCGCCCTCGTGGTTGTCGAGCCACGACGTCGGGCGTGTAGTCGCGCATCATCTTCGCGAAGCCCTTGGTCTCGTTCTGCTCGATCAGGGCGTGGTCGCGGTTGAGGTCCTGGCCCGTGCGTGTTGCCGCGGGTGTTGGCCGCGCGCCCGTCGGCGTTGATCGACGGCACCATCAGCACCGTCATCCGGCTCAGCATCTCGACGATCGCCGGGTCGGTCGCTGAACGCGAGCTGGCGGGCCTCGTGAAGCACGACTCGCGGCCGGAGGCCTCGTTGCCGTGCACGTTGCAGTTGATCACGATCGATCGGCCTCGCCGGAGATCGCCGCGGTCGTGTCCGGCGGCTTCGGGTAGCCGATGATCAACAGGTTCATCGGCCGGTTCTGCGATCGTCGCGCGCGAGCTCGACCACGCGCATGCGGTCGGTGGCGGCGTCGAGCGCGGCGGTGTACGTCGCGCCTCCTCGACGTCGGTCGTGTACGTCGTGCCGCCCGACCCCAGAGATCAGGCGCTGCTCCCAGCCCGTGCGGATCGCCGCGGGGCCCGCACCCCAGTGGCTCTGCGTCGTCCCCACGACGCGCTCCGAGTACGGCTGCGGATTCGCCGTGCCCAGCCGTGCGCGGACGCGCCACTGGTAGCGGCCGCCGAGCGTGTAGCCCGACTCCGCGAACGACGGACTGTCCGGCGTTGATCGTGCGCATGCGGCTGCCACAGGCCGACGATCGTCGCCGTGCCGACCGGCGCGTCAGTCGGCGTCGACCGACTGGCGCTCGATCTGGTAGTCGGTCGCGCCCGGCGACCGGGTTCCACTTGAGCGTCGTGAACCCGACTCCTGGGTCGCCGTCAACCCCGTGACCTGCTGCGCGGCTGCCGCTGCTCGGCCAGACCAGCGCCGCGGCGACCGCCGCGACGAAGAACCTTCCCCCTCATCTATTCCCCCTCTCCCGTCTAGGAAGGGCCGAAAATACCCCCGATCTCCACGCCCGCCGAAACGGCGGGCGTGGAGATCGAGTCAACGGTGAGCCTTACGGGTTCGTCGTGGACAGCGTGAACGTCAGCGTCTTTGCGTACGCACCGGTCCGCAGCGGCTCGTTGGCGCCGATCGCCTGCCTGAACGTGATCGTCACGAGCGTCGTTGGAGATCGGACCGCTGGTGTAGCGTCTTCGACCGCCGACCGCGCGAGGCGCCGTTGTTCGCGCGCGCCTGCAGCGCCTGCGCCAGCGAGAACGACGCCGTTCACGAGACGGCCGGTGGCGTTCGAGCTCGGGTCGGCCACGCTCAGCGTCGCGTCGCCCGCGGTCGAGATCACGTTCGCGGTCGTGCTCGCCGTGTAGGTCCCGTCGCCACGCCCGGCGTGAACGCGCCGAAGGTCGCCGGCGTGCCGAGCGTCAGCGACGAGCGTGGCCGGGACGGTGCCGCTGACCGTGCCCGCGATCACGTCCGCGTTCGCGGGCTCGTTCGGCGCGCACGCGCGCGTCGTGACCGTGTACGCGTTGCCGGGCACGCAGCGCCACAGGCTCGGGTTGATCTCGCTCGGCGGCTTGCGCAGCTTCGTCGCCTGCTCGTAGGCGTAGCCGAACGCGAGCAGCTTCGCCTCGCTGTAGGCCGTGCCGGTGAACGCGATCCCGACCGGGTCGCGCGTTCGCCGCGTTGTAGCCCGCCGGGACGACGAGCTGCGGGTAGCCGGCGCTGCGCGCCGATCCCGATCAGCGTCGTCCGCCGGGGTCATGATCGCCTCGACGTCGTCCGCCGGGTCGGCCGTGCCGCGGGTGAGCGCGTTGTCGATCGCCTGCTGCGCGTTGCGCGGCGGCCGTTGTCGCGCGTGGTGACGTAGGCGGCGTTCTGCGCCGGGTCGGTCAGGTCGGTGTCCTCGCTCGTGCAGCAGCTGTCGCCTGGCCGTACTTGAGCGCGTCGTCGGCGTGCGCGGTGTTGTAGTCGATGACGTCCTTGAGCGTCTTCATCGGCGCGCTCGCGGGCAGCCGCGACGAAGTACGCGTCGAGGTCGCGCTTGAACTCCTGGAACGAGGATCGAGTCGAGCTGCGCGCGGCGCTCGGCGACGGGACCGTCGACGGTCGTCGCGCCGAGCGCCTGGATCGCGGCGACCGCCGCCGTGTACTGCGCGTTGGTGTTGTTGATGACGCCGATCCGCTTGCCCGGCCAGCGCGGTGGGCGAGAGCGCCGGCGAGGTAGTCCGGCACGGTGTCGGGCGCCGTGTCGGTGGCCGGGTCCTCCGGGTCCTTGCCGGCGATCGCGCCGAGCTCGGCGGCCGCGTCGGCGACCGTGCGGGTCATCGGGCCCGGCGGTGTCCTGCGTGGCGCGAGATCGGCAGGATGCCGGTCCGCGACACGAGCCCGACCGTGGGCCGCAGGCCGACGATCGCCCTGCGCCGTCGGCCGGGCTCGACGATCGAGCCGGACGTCTCGGTGCCGATCGTGATCGCCGCCAGGCCGGCGGCCGCGACGGCGCCGGAGCCGCTGCGACGAGCCGCTCGGCGTGATGTCGGCGTTGTACGGGTTCAGCACCTGGCCGCCGAGCGAGCGAGTAGCCGCTCGGCATCAGCCGTTGGCGAGGAAGTTCGCGAACTCGGACAGGTTGGCTTGCCGAGCAGGATCGCGCCCGCGGCGCGCAGCTTGGCCACCACGGGCGAGTCCTTGTCCGGGATCGAGTTCTCGAGCGCGACGCGAGCCCGCCGTGGTCGGCATGCCGGCCGCGTCGAGGTTGTCCTTGACGATCACGGGGATGCCGTGCAGCGGGCCGCGGACGGTGCCGGCGGCGCGCTCGGCGTCCAGCGCCGCGGCCTCCTCGAGCGCCTTCGGGTTGAGCGCGCGGACGGCGTTGATCGACGGGCCCTCGGTGTTGGTCAGCGCGATCCGCTGCAGGTAGGCCTTGGTCAGCGTTGACCGCGCTCAGCGTGCCGGCGGTCATCCGCGCCTGCAGGTCCGCGACCGTCGCCGTCTCCAGCGGGAAGGCGAGCGTGACGCCGGTCGCGACCTCCGTGCCGGGCGGGCAGGAGCGCGGCGCGCCGGCGTAGCAGCGCCAGGCCGCCGGGTTGATCTCGCTCGGCGTGCTTGCGCAGCTTGGTCGCCTGCTCGTAGGCGTAGGCGAACGCGAGCAGCTTCGCCTCGCTGTAGGCGGTGCCGTTGAAGGCGATGCCGACCGGGCCGGCGGTCGCCGCGCCGTAGCCCGCCGGGACGACGATCTGCGGGTAGCCGGCGCGCGCGCCGATGCCGGTCAGCGTGCCCGACGGCGTCATGATCGCCTCGAGGTTGTTGGTCGTCAGCGCGTTGTCGATCGCGGTGCGGGTGGCGGCGCGGCCGCCGTCGCGGTCGGCGACGTAGGTCGGCGTTCTGCGCCGGGTCGTTGAGGTCGACGGCCTGGCTCGCGGTCAGCTGCGTCTGGCCGAACTTCAGCGCCTCGTCGGCGTGCGCGGTGTTGTAGGCGATGATGTCGGCGAGCGACTTCATCGGCGCGCTCGCGGGCAGCCGCGACCAGGTAGGCGTTGAGGTCGCGCTTGAACTCCGCGGTGAGGATGTCGCTGAAGTTCTGCGGCCGGGCTCGGCGTCGGGATCTGCACCGTCGTCGCGCCGAGCGCCTGGATCGCCGCGATCGCGGCCACGTACTGCGCGTTGGTGTTGTTGATGACGCCGATCCGCTTGCCCGCCAGCGCGGTCGTGGAGAGCCCGGCGAGGTAGTTCGGGACCGTGGCGGGCGCGTCGTCGGTGGCCGGGTCCTCCGGCGTCCTTGCCGGCGATCGCCTGCAGCTCGGCGGCGGCGTCGGCGACGGTCCGGGTCATCGGGCCGGCGGTGTCCTGCGAGGCGCGAGATCGGCAGGATGCCGGTGCGCGACACGAGGCCGACCGTCGGCCGCAGGCCGACGACGCCCTGCTGCGCGGCCGGGCTGACGATCGAGCCGGAGGTCTCGGTGCCGATCGTGATCGCCGCCAGGCCGGCGGCGGCCGCGGAGCCGGAGCCGGCGCGACGAGCCGCTCGGGCCGAAGTCGATGTCGTACGGGTTGAGGACCTGGCCGCCGAGCGAGCGAGTAGCCGTTCGGCATGCCGTTGGTCATGAAGTTCGCGAACTCGGTCAGGTTCGTCTTGCCGAGGATCACCGCGCCGGCCGCGCGCAGCTTGGCCACGACGGTCGAGTCGCGCTCCGGGATCGAGTTCTGGAGCGCGACGTTGCCGGCCGTGGTCGGCAGGCCGGCGACGTCGAGGTTGTCCTTGACCAGCACCGGGATGCCGTGCAGCGGGCCGCGCACGTGGCCGGTGGCGCGCTCGAGGTCGAGCAGCGACGCGTCGGACAGCGCGCGCGGGTTCGTGATCGCGGACGGCGTTCAGCCCCGGCCCGCGCGCGTTGACCGCGGCGATCCGGTTGATGTAGGCGCGCGTCGCTGGACGCTCGTGAGCTGGCCCGCGGCCATCTTGCGCTGCAGCTCGGCGACAGTCGATGCGCTCGAGGTCGAGCGCCGGATCGGCTGCGGCGCGCCGGCGACGCGGCAAGCAGCAGGCCTGCGAGCACGCAGACCGTCGAAACGAGCTTCACTTTGACACCTCTCCCTGGTGGCGATACTGACCCGACGCAACTCAATCCGGGAGCGGACGCCGATGTCAACCGGCCGGGCGTGCAGATGTCTGCGCGATCGCTCGGGCTGACGCCCGAGCGACCCGCTCGCCTTCGCAGACGCGGCTGGCGCCGCGCCTGCGCGCGAGGTGGGGTTAGCCAGAGACCTGCGCTTTTGACCTTGCAATCACGTGCGCGAGCGCCCAAACTTGCCTCATGCCGTTGCAGCGCCCCTACCCGGAGCTCCGCGCCTCCGACGCCGAGCGCGAGCGTGTGGTGGCCTTCCTGCGCGAGCACGCGCTGGCCGGCCGCCTGAACGACGAGGAGCTCGAGGAGCGCATCGGGCTCGCCTACGCCGCGGTCACCGTCGGTGACCTCGAGCGGCTGATCGCCGACCTGCCCCGCGGCCACCGGCCCGCCCCGCGCCGGCAGTGCGCGTCGCCGTCGCCGCGGTCACCGCGGCCCGATTTCAAGCCTGTGCTGATGGTCTGCGGCGGCCTGTTCCTGCTGCTGACGGTCGGTCCAATCGTGATCGGCCTCGCGCTCGGGCTGCTGGCGATCGTGTTCGGCATCGGCTTCCTGCTCGGCCCGTTCTTCCTCGTAGCGCTGCTGATCGCCCTGGCCACGCGCCGCCGCCGGCCGTCGCCGCCGCCGTCCGTGCGGTGGCGCCCGCAGTACTGAGCCAGGCTCACCGTGCTCGAGCGCGAGCACGAACTGGCTAGGCGCGCGCGGCACTGGACCGCGCCCGCGGCAAGGCCTCCGAGGCCGCTGCGCGCGCGCACGCGCAGCGCTCGAGCGGCGGCGGCGTCAGCGTGCTCGGCGCGGCCGTGTTGGCGCTCTCACTGGGCCGAACCGAGGAGGCGCGCGCTCGCCGCCGGTGCCGTCGAGCACGCGCGCCGCTGGGCGGTGCCCAGCACCCTCGGCATGGCGTTGCGCATTCAGGGTCTCGTCACGGGCGAGCTGGAGCTGTTGCGGGCGGGCGTCGACGCGCTCGCCCCCTCGCCACGGCGGCTCGAGTACGCGCGGGCCCGCGTGGATCTGGGCGCCGCCCTGCGGCGCGCCAATCGCCGCGCCGACGCGCGCGAGGAGCTGGCCGCGGGCATGGAGCTCGCCCATCACTGTGGCGCGGACGCCCTGGCGGCTCGCGCGCGCGACGAGCTCGTCGCGTGCGGCGCCCGCCCGCGGCGGCTCGTGCGCACCGGCGTCGACGCGCTGACGCCGAGCGAACTGCGGGTCGCGCAACTCGCCGCCGCCGGGCAGAGCAACCGCGAGATCGCGCAGGCGCTGTTCGTCACGCGCAAGACGGTCGAAACGCACCTCGGGGGGATCTACCGCAAGCTCGGCGTCAACGCGCGCGAGCACCTGGCGGGAAAACTCCAGGACCCCCCACCCGATGCGAAGGCGACCGCGGGCCGGGAGGCTGTCGCGCCATGACCGCCACGCTTGACCCGCGCACTCTCGTACCCGAGCTGGTGGCGCGCGACGGCTGGTCGCGCGATCAGCTCCTCACCCACCAGCACGACCGCCTGCGCGCGTTGATCGATCACGCGATCGAGCGCTCGCCGTACTACCGCGACGTGCTGTCGGCCGACTGCCCCTTGGAGCAGCTCCCGACGCTCCCGAAGTCGACGTTCATGACGAACTGGGACCAGATTGCATGCGATCCGGCACTCAGCCTGGCCGGCGTCGAGGCGCATGTCGAGGCCGCCGCCGTCGGGCGCTACCTGGGCCGCTTCAACGTCGGCACGACCTCTGGCGCGAGCGGGCTCCGCGGCCTGTTCGCCCACGGCATCGAGGACTTTGCGATGTCGACCGCGGCCAGCTTCCGGGCGATCCTGCGCTGCGGCGTGCGGCCGGGCACGCGAACGATCTCGATCGCCGCGCGCGACGAAGTGCACATCTCCAAGCAGATCTTCGCGGCGCTGCAGGCGGGCCGTCCGTCGGGCGCGCCGGCATTGCACGCGCTGACGCCGCTGCCGGAGATGGTCGCGGCGCTCAATGCCTACCGACCCGAGGTGCTGATGGGCTACAACGGCGTGCTCGGGCTGCTGGCGGATGAGCAGCTGTGCGGACGGCTCGACATCGCGCCCTTTGCCGTGCTCGGCACTTCCGAGCCGCTCACCGCCGACATCCGCGCGCGCATCCGCGACGCGTGGGGCTGCGATCCCGCGAACGCGTACGCCACCACCGAGGCGCTGCTGGTCGCCAACAGCACGCCGGCCGCGCCCGACGTGCTCGAGATTCCCGACGACGTGCTCGTCGTCGAGGTCGTCGACGGCGATAACCACCCGGTGGCGCCCGGCGAGGTCGGCGAAAAGGTGCTGATCACGAACCTCGCGAACTTCACCCTGCCGCTGATCCGCTACGAGCTCGCCGATCGCGTCACGCTCGGCGCCGGCCCGAACCCGACCGGCCGCCCGTACTCGTGGCTGAGCGCGATCGAGGGCCGCACGAACGACACGCTGCACCTCCCCGCGCTCGCCGGCGGCCGCGTCGACGTGCTGCCGTACCGGCTCGGCGAGCCGTTCACGCGCCTGCCCGACGTGCGCCAGTTCCAGATCGACTGGGACGGCGAGACGCTGCTCGCGCGCGTCGTCCTGCGCGCCGGCGGCACCACCGACCCGGTCGCCGGCGAGCTGTCCCGCGCCCTCCACGACGCCGGCGCCGCGCCGATCCCGATCACCGTCGTCCCGGTCGCCGAACTGCAACGCGAACCGGGCCCCGCGGCAAAGCTCAAGCTCATCCGCTCTACATAAAGGGTCTGACCCTTTATGTTTGGCGGGTGTCGCTGCTGCGCGAGTTGGAGCGGGTGCCGCTCGGGTTGCCGGACGGGCTCGAGCTCGAGTGGCTGGGCGTCGCCGGGTACCGGCTGACGTACGAGGGCGTCTCGATCTTCGTCGACCCGTACGTGTCGCGGGTGCCGCTGACGTCGCTGATCTTCCGGCGGCCGGCGCTGCCGGACGAGACGCTGATCGAGCGCTATGTGCGCGCGCCCGGGCCGGTGGCGGGCGTGCTGATCGGGCACACGCACTGGGATCACGCGGTCGACGCGCCCGCGATCGCGCGGCGGTTCGGATGCCCGGCCTACGGGTCGGACTCGCTCGCGCGGCTGATGCGCCTGCATGGGCTGGACGGCGGTCGAAGTCGAGCCGCAGCCGCAGCTATGAGCTCGGGCCGTTCGCGGTCCGGTTCGTCCGCAGCCGCCACTCGAAGCTGCTGTTCGGGCGCAAGGTCCCGTTCGACGGGCCGCTGACGTGCGACGACCTGCACGCGCTGCGCGCCGGGCGCGTACAAGTGCGGCGCCGTATACGGGATCCGGATCGAGGTCGCGGGAACGAGCTTCTACCACCAGGGCAGCGCCGACCTCGACGATGCGGCGCTGGGCGACGAGCCGGTCGACGTGTTCCTGGCCGGCGTCACCGGCCGCCAGGTGACGCCGCACTACTGGGAGCGGATCCTCCCCAAGCTCGACCCGCGCGTGCTCGTCCCGACGCACTACGACGACTTCTTCGCTCCGCTCGGCCGCTCGCTGAAGCTGTTTCGCGGCGTGAATCTGGACGACGTGCCGGACGAGGTACGCGCGTGTCGCGGGACTTGACCGTCGCCGCGCTCAGCCGATCGGATAGCGGCTGACGAGGTCGCCGCGCCGCCTCCGGCCAGTCCGGGTGCGCGAACTCGAAGCCCGCCTCGAGCAGGCGGCCGGGCACGACGCGGCGGCTCTTCAGCACCAGTTCGGTCTCCGTGCGCATCAAGAACGCGCCGGCCTCCAGCATCCAGCCGCGTCGCCGGCAGCCCGAACCGGCACGCCCGCCGCCGCGCGCAGCGCACGCATGAACTCGGCGTAGGGCAGCGGGTTGGGCGCGGCGAGGTTGACCGGGCCCGAGAGGTCGCCGCGCTCGATCAGCAGCCGGACGGCGCGCGCGAAATCGGTCTCGTGGATCCACGAGACGTACTGCCGGCCGTGGCCCGCGCGACCGCCCAGGCGACGCCGGACCAGCGTCAGCAGCGTGTCGAACACGCCGCCGCGGTCCGGGCTCATCACCATCGCCGAGCGCAGCAGCACGGTGCGGACCGGCGCGCCCGCCGCCGCCTCCTCCCACGCGCGGGCGACGTCGATCGAGAAGCGCCACGTGTCCGGCAGCTTCGGCTCGATGCCGCCCAGGACGCCGTGCTCCTCGTCGTGCGCCGGGCCGTACGTGTGCGGCGTAGATCGTCGCCGTGCTCGACTGCAGCCACACCTTGGGTGGATCGGAGACGCGCTCGAGCGCCTCGCGCAGCACGTGCGTGGACGCGATCCGCGAGTACATGATCGCGTGCCGGTTCGCGGCGGTGTAGCGGCAGTCGACGCTGCGGCCGGCCAGGTTGATCAGGGCGTCGGCGCCTTCCAGCGCGGAGACCCACGGACCGAGTGTGCGCCCGTCCCAGCACCACCGGCCCGACCACGGCCGATGGCGACCACGTCGTCGCCCGCGAACTCGCGCGCCAGCACGCGCCCGATCTGACCCGACCCGCCCGCGAGCACGATCCGCATCGGGGGCCACCGTAGCTTGACAAGAAAGTTTGTCAATGCTCTCATAGAGGCATGCTTGACGTTGAGGTGATCGAGGATCCGGCCGCCGCAGCCGTTGCGCTGGACCCGATCCGCTCGCGGCTGCTGGCCGAACTGGCCCAGCCCGGCTCGGCCGCCTCACTGGCCGCGACGGTCGGGCTGGCGCGCCAGAAGGTCAACTACCACCTGCGGACGCTCGAGGCCCACGGCCTGGTCACGGTGGCCGAGGAGCGCCGCCACGGGGGCCTGACCGAGCGCGTGCTGGAGGCGACTGCGGCGTCGTACGTCGTCTCGCCCACCGCGCTCGGCGACCTGAGCACGAAGAACCGCCTGTCGGCGCGCTACCTGATCGCGCTCGCGGCCCGCATGGTGCGCGAGGTGGCGCGCCGCTCGACGAGCGCCAGCCGACGCTCGCGCTCGACGCCGAGGTGCGCTTTCGCACGCCCGAGGATCGCGTCGCGTTCGCCGAGGAATTGAGCGCGGCGGTCATGCAGGTCATCGCGCGCCACCATCACGACGAGGGCCTCCCGCACCGGCTCGTCGTCGCCGCCCATCCGCTCCCGAAGGAGGACCGATGAGTCGCAAGATCGAGAACCGCATCGAGGTCCCCGGCACGCCCGAGGAGGTGTGGGAGCGATCGCGACCGGTCACGGGATCGAGGCGTGGTTCGTCCCGGCCGAGGTCGAGCCGCGCGTCGGCGGCCGGGTGGCGATCGATATCGGCACCGGCATGGACGAGTGCGGCACGGTCAGCGCTTGGGAGCCCCCGCACCGGTTCGCCTACGACGAGGAAGGGAGCTGCCGGCGGCCGCGTCGGAGTTCCTGGTCGAGGCCCAGTCCGGCGGGACGTGCGTCGTGCGGATCGTCAGCACGCTCCACGCCGACGGCGACGAGCTGGGACGAGTCTGCTCGAGGACCTGGGCAGCGGCTGGGACGGCTACCTGCTGATCCTGCGTCTCTACTGCACGCACTTCGCCGGCCGCAACGTGGAGACGATCTTTGCCAGCGCCGAGTCCGACGACCCGGCGCCGCGCGCGTTCGCCGGCCTCGTCCGGCGCCTGGGCATCGAGCGCGCGACGGTGCGAGAGCGCATCCGGACGGTGAATGGGCCGCGGCTGGGCGGGATCGTCGAGCACCGCGCGGAGCAAGAGCTGATCGCGCGGATCGACGAGCCGGGGCCTGGCGTCGCGCTGCTGTTCGCGTACCCGATGGGCGAGCGGGTCCGCACGTTCGTGCACCTCTACCTCTACGAGCCCCGCCGACCCGGGCGAGGCGGAGCGGTGGCGCGACTGGATGGCGGCGGTACCCTCGGCCGGGTGAGCGTCGAGATCCCGATCACCACCGCGCTGGAGCTCCCTGGCACGGTCGTGCGCGAGAACCTCGGGATCGCGTTCGGGCTCGTCGTCCGCAGCATGGGCATGACCCGCAACGTCACGGCCGGGTTTCGATCGCTGCGCAAGGGCGAGGTGCCGGAGTACACCGAGCTGCTCGAGGACGCTCGCCGGCACGCGATCGACCGGATGGTCGCCAACGCCAAGCTGCTCGGCGCCAACGCGATCGTGTCGATGCGGTTCGACTCCTCGGAGATGGGCTCGTCGCTGACCGAGGTCGTGGCTTACGGGACCGCGGTCGTTGTCGAACCAGCCTGACGCGCTCGCGGCCCTGCTCGGGCGCCACTATGCCGCCGGCCGGCTCGAGGCCGACGAGCTCGAGCAGCGGCTCGACCTCGCGTTCGGCGCCAGCCCACACGACGCGCTGGCCGGGCTCCCACCGCTCGACGCGCCCGCGGCCAAGCGTCGACGGGGGCCGCCGTCACGGCGAACCCGGCACCGCCGAGCCGACGTGGGTGCCGACCAAGGAGCGCTTCATCGACCCCAGCACGCAGCGCGTGATGCGCGTCTGGATCGACCCTGCCGACCACCAACGACACTACATCGCTGATGCCTGACTACGACATTCATCTCGACGACAAATTCGGCAGCCTGGAGCTGATCGACATCCCAGGGGAGATCGCGGCGCATGAGCCGTGGTTCAACCAGACGCTCACGACCGTCAACGACAGCGTCGTGCGACTCGGGATCATCGAAGGCGATTTCCACTGGCACAAGCACGACGTCGAGGACGAGTTCTTCCTCGTGCTCGAGGGGCAGCTGCTGATCGACCTCGAGGATCGCGAGACGGTCACGCTGAACCCGCACCAGGGCTACACGGTCCCGCGTGGCGTGATGCACCGCACGCGCGCGCCGGTGAAGACGGCCATCGTGATGGTCGAACCGGCTGCGGTCGTTCCCACAGGCGATTAACCGAGTTGAGCCGCCTTGCGGCGGCTCGTACACGCTGTTATCGGCCGCGCGCTCGAGGAGCTTGAGCGATCCGCAGCGAGTTGGCGCGTTCCCACTCAATCGGGTCCGAATGGGGAACGTCAGCGCCGAGCTCGCGGAGCACGCCGGCCAGCGCCTCGCGCCGGATCGCGCCGTATGTGAGCACGTGCGCGAGCACGCCGCCGTAGGTGAACGCCTCCGGCGGCTCGCACAGCGCGTCGACGAACGCGTCGTCGTAGGCGCCTTCATCGCGCACGCGCTTGGCGATCCGCGCGAAGCCTCGCGCGGCGCGCTCGAACCGTTCAAGCAGCTCGCCGCCGCCCTCCGGGACCGGCTGACCGGTGATCGCCGCCACCCACACCTCGAGCGTGAACACGAGCCGCTCGGCCATCAGGGCCGCGCTCGGCTCGGGGCCCTCGAACCACACGAGCACGATCCCCGGCCGGAGTTCACGCGCGAGCGCCTCGTCCGGCAGCGTCGCCGCCGCCGTCAGCAGCTCCCGCACGCGATCCACGTGATGCATCACCAGCCGGTCGGTGAGGTCGCGGCGCGGGGTCGCCGGCACGAGGAGCCCGGCGGGCGGATGGAAGTGGATGCCGTTCGGCGCTTCGATCTGGACCTCGCCGTCGAACGCGCTCGGTGAGGTTCCATGCGCGCGCGTGAACGCGCGCGAGAACGCGGCCAGCGAGCCATACCCGGCAGCGACCGCCGCCTCCGAGGGCGTCGCCGCGCCGGTCCGCAACTGCCACGCGGCGCGTTCGAGCAGCAGCCGTCGCCGTAATGCCACGGGGGACTCGCCGGTCGCCGCCGCCAGCAGCCGGTCCAGGTGATCGCGCGAGAAGTGCGCGCGCCGCGCGAGTTCGGCGCCGTCGGCGCCCGGCTCGTCGAGCGAGCTCAGCACCATGTCGATCAGTTCGCGCAGGCGGTCGGCCACGCGCACATCTTGATCGGATTCGACGTGTGACTGGACGCGACGCCCGCCACCCGGCACCGTCCGCGCCATGGCTTCCTGGTCCGAATTCGCCGCCGCCGCGCCCGATCTCGCCCACCGCGTGCAGGAGCGGCTCGACGCCCACCGGCACAAGACGATCGCCACGCTGCGCAGCGACGGCTCGCCGCGCATCTCCGGTACCGAGGCCGGGATCGCGGACGGCGAGCTGACGATCGGCTCGATGTGGCGGGCGGTGAAGGCGCTCGACCTGCAGCGCGACCCACGCTTCGCGCTCCACAGCGGCTCCGACGAGCCCGACGACTGGAAGGGCGATGCGAAGATCGCCGGGGTAGCCGTCGAACTGGAGAACTTCGTCCATGCCGGCGAGCCGGCGCACTCGTTCCGGCTCGAGCTGCACGAGGTCTCGATCGTCGGCCTCAACGAGGAGCGCAACGGCCTCGTCATCGACGTCTGGACGGCCGAGGGCGGGCTCAGGACCATCCGGCGCAAGTGAGCGAGCGACTGCGCAGGATCGTCGACGCACTCGATGTGCAGCCCGGCGAGCGCGTGCTCGAGATCGGTCCCGGGCATGGCGTCGCGATCACCTACCTGCTGCAGCGAGGCGCGCGAGTGACCGCGATCGACCGCTCACCGAAGATGATCGCGGCGGCGCGCAAACGGAACCCAGACGCCGAGTGCATCGTCGGCGACCTCGAGGACGTCGACCTCGGCGAGCGCCGCTTCGACGCCATCCTGGCCGTGCGTGTCGGCCTCTTCCACCGCGAGCCCGAGCGCGCTCGCGCGCTGGCGGAGCGCTGGCTCGCGCCCGGCGGGCGGCTACTCGCCGAGACGGACTTCCCGCTGGTCCGCGGCTGATCGGTAGCAGGCGTCGACGATCCGGGCGAGCTCGACCGCGCTGGAGCCGTTATCGCCGCCCCCGTTGCGGACCTTCTCGACGAACTGCGCGACGACCGCGTGGTGGCCGGAGCCGGCGGGCGGGCTCAGGGCGGTCTCGGCCGCCACGCCCGCCTCGTCGGTGAAGATCCGCAGCGATCCGATTTCCTCCATGTCGCGCACGATCAGCTCGGCGCCGCCCTCGGTGCCGTAGATCGTGATCCCGAACTCGTCGCCGGCAGTGCGGTGCGCGGCCCAGCTCGCCTCCACCAGCAGCGTCCCGCCGTCCTCGAGCCGCATGAACACCGTCGCGAGGTCCTCGACGTCGAACGTCTTGGCGCCGGTCGCGCCGCTCTTCTCCATCCCCGGGCCGGAGCCGAAGCCGGCGCTGCCGAGCAGGTCGTAGGTCGATGCGGAAACCGCCGTGATCCGCGGCTGGCCGAGCAGGAACAGCGAGTAGTCGAGCACGTGGACGCCGATGTCCAGCAACGGCCCGCCGCCGGCCTTGTCGACGCTCGTGAACCAGCTCCCGAGCGTCGGGATCCCGGTCCGCCGCAGCCACCACGCCTTCGCGTAGTACGGCCGGCCGAGCCGGCCCGCCTCGATCACCCGCTTGAGCGTCTGGATGTCACCGCGCTGGCGGTGGTTGAACGCGACGTCGAGCACGCGGCCGGCGCCGCGCGCGGCATCGACCATCGTCGCCGCCTCCTCCGGAGTGCGCGCGATCGGCTTCTCGGACAGCACATGGAGACCGCGCTCGAGCGCGGCCACGGTGATCGGCGCGTGGAGGAACGTCGGCACGGCGATGCTGACGACGTCCAGCCCGTCGTCTTCGAGCAGCTCCTCCCAGCGCGCCACATGGCGCTCGACGCCGTGCCGCGAAGCGAGCTGCGCGCGCACGTCCTCCTCGAGCCCGGCGATGCCCGCCAGCTCGACGTCGGGATGGGCGGCGTACGCGTCCGCGTGCTGGTGCCCGGCCCAGCCCACGCCGATCACGCCCGCCCGAAGTGTCGGCCTGCTAGTGATGGACGACGATGGTACGAGTCACGGTCTGGGGCGAGAACGTCCACGAGCGCAACGAGCCCGCGGTGCGCGCGATCTATCCCGACGGCATGCACGCCGCGATCGCGGCGGGCCTCTCGGATCTGCTCGGCGACCAGGTGCGCGTTCGCACCGCAACACTCGACCAGCCCGAGCACGGGCTGACACAGCAGCTCCTCGACGAGACCGACGTGCTGACGTGGTGGGGCCACATCGCGCACGACCAGGTCGACGACGCGGTCGTCGCCCGCGTGCACGACTCCGTAGTCGGCGGGATGGGGCTGCTGGCGCTGCACTCGGCGCACTACTCCAAGATCCTCAAGCGCCTGCTCGGCACCTCCTGCAGCCTGCGCTGGCGCAACGAGGGCGAGCGCGAGCTCGTCTGGACCGTCGCGCCGGCGCATCCGATCGCGGCCGGCGTGCCGCACCCGATCGTGATCGAGGCGCAGGAGATGTACGGCGAGCACTTCGACATCCCGGAGCCGGAGGAGCTGGTCTTCATCTCGTCGTTCGCGGGCGGCGAGGTGTTCCGGGGCGGCTGCTGCTTCACGCGCGGCGCGGGCCGGATCTTCTACTTCAGCCCCGGCGACCAGGACTACCCCGTCTACCACCACCCGGACATCCAGCGCGTGCTGGCCAACGCGGTGCTGTGGGCCGCGCCCCGCACGCGCGGCCCCGTCCCGGAGGCGCCTCAGACGCCGCGCGACTGGTATCTCACAACGGACCCTTCTCCCACGGGCCCGTGAGCGCGAACGTCATCCCCTCCGTGCCGCGGTAGGGCCGGACGCTGCCGGTCCCGTCACCGAGCATGTTGAAGAACAGGATCTCGCCGTCGGGGCTGAACGTCGCCCCCGCCAGCTCGCCGCCGTTGAAGATGTTCAGCGCGAAGTCGAATACGCGGCCGTCGCGGGCGAAGCCGACCAGCCGGTTGACGTTCGTGATGTTCGGCGGGATGTGCGGGTGCGTGTCCGAATCGTTCGACGCGTCGTCCTCGCACAGGAGCAGACCGCCGCGCGGCGTCACGCACAGGTTGTCGGGCGAGTCGAGCGCGTCCGTGCCGTCGGACTCGTAGACGAGGATCAGCTCCATCGTCGCGCCGTTGGCGCGGTACTGCCAGATCTGCCCGAACCCGGGCCGGTAGCCGTCGGCGGCCGGCGTCAGCGAGCTCTTCACGTCGCCGCCGCTCGTGGACGCGAAGAACATCGAGTCCTCGCCGTCCCACCAGATGCCCTCGAGCCGGTTGAACCGCGCGCCGCCCTGGTCGAAGCCCTGGCGGAACACGCTGCCGGCCTGGTTGTTGTTGGTGGAGTTCGTGTCGGGAGTGTTGATCTCCAACCACGCGACGGGGAGCGCGTGCCCGGGGCTCTGGCCCTGGCGCAGGTCGGCGCCCGGCCGGCCGGCGATGCCCAGCATCTGCAGCGTGCCGCCCGCGTAGAGGTCGTACGGGTCGACCGGGATGTAGCGGTAGAAGCCCGAGCCGAAGCCCGTGCCGGCGTCCTCGGTCTCGTAGACGATCCCGTTGCGTTGATCGGCCGCGACCGCCTCGTGCGCGAACCGACCCATCGGGACGATCGGCGTGCCGCTCGGCATCTCCCCCGGTTCGCGCGTGACGGGCACCGGGAAGACGTAGCCGTGGCGGCGGTTGTTGCGGACGCTGACGACCTCCTCGCCGGTCAGCCAATGGCGGTAGTCGAGGCTGTAGCCGCCGGCGCAGTTGATGATCGTGCCCTTGAGCGAGACGAAGTCGCGCACGAGCCGGCCGCCGTCGCGCGGGTCGTAGTCGAGCGTCGAGCATCCGCCGCCGGCGCTCGGGTCGTAGATGAACGGCGCCTCGGCGGCCGTCACCAGGTTCGACGGGTTGTTGGTGCCGTTGCGATCCTCGTGGTTGCGGATCAACCGGATCAGGTTCGAGTCGGTGGGATGCGGGAAGGCGGCCATGCCGTCGAGCGCGAGCGGCGTGATGTTGCCGTCGGACATCGTCGAGCCGATGGCACCGAACGTGCGGTAGCTGAAGCCCTTCGGGATCGCCAGCAGGTTGCGGCCGGTCGTGAGGTCGGGGGTCGGGAACAGCTGCCCGTATTCGTGCCCGCGATAGCGCGGACCGCCGGCGAGCGCCTGGCGGTTGACGAGCGTCTCGACCGCGGTCGAACTGAACAGTCCCGCTCCCGCGAACGCGGCCGTCCGACCCAGAAACGCACGTCGATCCATCGTCGCCATACGTCACTCCCCCTTGCTCGAAGCAGACGGTGCGACGCTACGCCACTTCGGCGTGTCGGTCAACGCAGAATTGCTTTCACACCGTTTTAACAGTGGTGGGATTTGCCTAGCCCAAACGTCCAGGCGTCGCCCAAGAACCTTCTCATGCCGCATTCAGACTGGTACCGTCGCGCGAAATTGCGCCGGTCAGGAGAGCAGGGCGCGCACGGAGATAGGGGTTAGGGATGAAACGGAGGGCGGTTTTCGGGGCGGTGGTCCTGAGCCTCGCGTTGTGCTCGACGGCCAACGCGCAGTTCACGCCTGGAGCACGCACGCTCAACGACCGGTTGCTGCCGACGATCGGCAACGGCGGCTACGACGCGCAGCACTACGACCTGACGATCGGCTACGACCCGGTTGCGAACTCGATGGTGTCGTCGGCGGACATCACGATGCGCGCGACGCAGGGCCTATCGGAGTTCAGCCTCGACCTGCATCGCAACCTCACCGTCGCCGGCGTCACGATCGACGGCGTAGCCGCGACGGTCGCGCGCGACGCCGACAAGGTGGTCGTCACGCCCGCCGCCGGGATCGCCAACGCCCGCGTCTTCCACGCGGTCGTGTCGTACTCGGGGACGCCGGTCCAGGTCCAGGATCCGGACGGCTCGTTCGAGGGCTGGGCGCGGATCTCCACCGGCGGGTTCGTCGTCAATCAGCCGATCGGCGCGATGGGCTGGTTCCCGAGCAACAACCACCCCAAGGACAAGGCGACGTTCGACTTCCACATCACGGTCCCGAGCACGCACTCCGCGTTCGGTAACGGCGAGATCGTCTCCAAGGTCGATAACGCCAACAGCACGTCGACGTGGAACTGGCGCATGGCCTACCCGATGGCGACCTACCTGAGCACGTCCACGGTCGGCATCTTCGACTGCCGCGTCCCGGCGCCGGCGCTGCCCGCGACGCAGTGCGAGACGCCGCAGCTCGGCGCGACGGCCGTCGGCAAGAGCGGGCGTCCGCTTGAGATCTACAACGCGTTCGAGCGCGCGCTGAACACGGCGCAGAAGACCGCCGCCAACACCGCCGCCGGCCGCCAGGACGGGATCGTGAAGTTCATCGCCGACCGAGTCGGTCCGTACCCGTACGAGTCGCACGGCGCGGTCTTGCATCGCACGTCGCTCGGTTATGCGCTCGAGGTCCAGACCAAGTCGCACTTCTCGGGCACCTCGATCGGGCTCGGCACGCTGGCGCACGAGGTCGCGCACCAGTGGTTCGGGAACAGCGTCTCGCCCGACACGTGGTCGGACCTGTGGTTCAACGAGGGCTGGGCCACCTGGTGGGCCTGGTACTGGGCCAACAAGGCGAACGGCAGCGGGACCACGGTCGAGCAGCAGTTCACGACCGGCTACGGCGCGTCCGCGGGGAACTGGGTCACACCGCCGACGATGCTGCCCGACGCGACGGAACTGTTCGACACGTTCCCGGTCTACACGCGCCCGGCGCTGATGCTCGAGGCCTACCGCCAGATCGTCGGTGAGACGGCGTTCTTCGCGTTCGGCCGCGCGCTGCTCGAGGAGCATGGGTACGCGGACATCAACGCCGCCGAGTTCGTCGCGCTCGCGAAGCGGATCGCCCGCGACCGGGCCGGCTTCGAGTCGTCGAACCTGGCGAAGCTGGACATCTTCTTCGACCAGTGGCTGAACAAGAGCGGCAAGCCGGCGATGAACCCGACGACGTTCTTCCTGAGCACGTCGGTTCCCGGCACCATCACCGGCAGCGTGCCGGCGACGCTGTCGCTCTCGCTGGGTGCCGCGCCGACGTTCGGCTCGTTCATCCCCGGCCAGGCCGGCACCTACAACGCCAGCACGCTCGCCACGGTGATCTCGTCGGCGGGCGACGGTGCACTGTCCGTGTTCGATCCGAGCGCGAACGCGCGTGGCCGGCTCGTCAACGGCGCGTTCGCTCTGATGGCGCCGCTGCAGGTCAAGGCGGCCAGCGCGGGCGGTGCCGGGAGCGGCTATGCGCCGCTCGGCGAGTCGCCAACGAACGTGCTGACCTACACCGGCCCGACGTCGAACGACGCGGTGACGCTCGACTTCCAGCAGTCGATCGGCGCCAACGAGCCGCTGCGCACGGGGACGTACAACAAGACGCTGACGTTCACGCTGTCGACGACGCAGCCGTAGGCAGGGTTACGGGGCGGCGCTTCGGCGCCGCCCCACACCGTCGATCTGCCACTGGAAGCCGTGGTGGGCGAACACGGGGTCGAGCCCGCGCTCGCGCAGCACGGCGAGCATCGACTGCGGCGGATGCGCGAACGTTCGGAACTCGCGCCGGAGCGCCCGGAAGATCAGGTTCTGGACACCGACGAAGGTCCGCCAGAACAGGTTGCGCGGCGGATGGCTGAAGACCAGCGCCCGGCGCGCGCGGTCACCGGCCGCGGTCAGCAGCCGCTCGTAGTCCGGATAGCAGCACACCACCCGATGCAGGATCACGATGTCGACGGGCTCGATTGCGTCGGGCGCGACCGCAATGTCGTGGATCCGGCGCTCGACGCGGTCCTGCAGCCCCGCGTCGCGCGCCAGCGCCTCCGCCTCGGCGTCGTAGGCGTTCGAGAGCTCCAGATTGAGCGTCCTCGCGGCGCCGCGCTTGAGCAGCTCGAGCTGGATCTCGCCGACGCCGCCGCCGATCTCGAGCACGGTCGCCCCGTCGAGGTCGGCGCCCTGCTCGAGGAACTCGACCATCCGGCGCGACGGCTTGTCGAGCCCGCGCTTGCGGTAGCGCCGCGCCATCCGGCGCGCGAAGCGCGGGTTGAAGAACTCGTCGCAGCCACGCGGGTTACAGCAACTGCCGGTCACGGTCGCCACGGTAGCGGCACGCTCGCGGAGGCGAACGTGCCGCGCACCAGGCCCGGCACCTCGAGCGCGAGCGGCTCGTCGGCCTGGTAGTACGCGACGAGCTCGTAGTCGCCGGGGCCGGGCAGCCGGTACCAGTACGGGATGTCGAGTTCGGTGGCGACGCTCTGGCCTGGAGCGAGCTCGGCGTAGTCGTCGCGCTCCGGCGGGTGCCGGTCGTAGTCCATCGCCTGGGCCGCGACCTGCCGGTCACCGTCGAACACCTCGACGAACAGCTCCCGCGAGGAGCTCTCGCGATATCCAGGGGCGAGCCGGGCGTTGACGACGACCGGCGCGGCCGAGTCGTTCGTGACTTTGATCTCGAGGCGCCGCGCGTCGAGCAGGCGAGCGTCGACCCTCACGGCAGCTTGTTGCGGGCGTCGGTCCAGGCCTGCAGGAGCTTCGCGTGGATGACGGCCTCGGGCGTACCGGGCTGGATCCGCTGGAAGACCTTGTCGTGGTCCGCCAAGAAGCGGTCGCGGTGCTGCTGCTGATCGGCGGCCGGCATCCTGTTCCACTCGTTGACCGTGCGGCGGGCGTTGTTGGCGAAGCCGAACGGCCGCCGCGGATTCGTCATCTGGTCGTGGTCCTCGACCGCCTCTTCGGGGATGCCCTCGGCCATCACACCGATCGAATGGGCCAGGAACTCCCGCGTCGCGCTGGCCGCCGGGCCGCCGGTGAGCTGGCGGATGTGTTCCATCTCGTGCGCGAGCGTGTGCACGATGCCCTCGAACGGCTGGTTCATCCCCTCCGGGCCGACCTGGATGCTGCCCGCCTGCTCGGCGTCGCGACGGACGCCCGCGAACGCGACCTTGCCCGTTCCCATCGTCGGGTCGAAGTAGACCGAGATCAGGTTGCCGTTTTCGGCGAAGTCGTAGAAGTCGACGATCAGGCGCAGGATCGCGTCGTTCTCGTTGTTGGACTTCAGCCGCGCGACCATCGCGGGCAGCGTCAGCTTGTCGTCGATCAGCCCGTTGGCCGGGATGCCGTTGAGCTGCTGGAAGCCCGCGACGCGCTGGACCAGCTCGGCGCTCCAGACGCCGTCGATCGGCGCCGTCAACAGTCCCTGGATGATCATCACCGAGCGCGGGTCGGCGATCTTGTTCGAATTCAGGAGCGCCACGATCTGCGCGTCCATCGGGTCGAGGACCGTCGGCGCGGGGCCGGGCAGGTTCGGCAGCGGGGCCGCCGCCTGGAGTTGCGTCTCGATCTCCTGATGCAAGACGGCGGCATTCGCGAACGCGGCCGGGCCAAGCGTGACCACGCGCACGCCACCCGTCTCGAACTTCACGGCGCTGGGCGCGGTCTGGGTAGAGACGAAGTGGACCGACAGCGTGTCTGTCGTGATGTCGAGATCGTTGAGGTCGACAACCAGGTGGATCGCGTGGTCGTGCATCAGGACCGCGACGCGGTCGGCGATCATCGGGTTCAGCGTCGCCTCGTCGACCTGCCCGTTGACCGGCAGGTTGTGCGTCTGCTGGAAGCGCGCGACGGCCTGCACGGTGGCGGCGTCCATCACGCCGTTGACGGGTGCGCCGACCTGCTGCTGGATCATCCGCACCGATTGCTGGTCGTACGTGGCGTTGAAGGCGAGCGCGTCGGCTTCCTGCTCGGGGGTCAGCGCCCCGGACGGCGTCGGCGGCACCGGCGGCGCCGGACCGGGACCCTGGCGCGCGTCGAGCGCAGCGTGGGTCAGCGGGCCGACGATCCCGTCGGGGACGAGCTCGGCGGCGTTCTGGAAGTCGACGGTGGCGCCGTGGGTGAGCGGCCCGAAGATGCTGTCGACGGCGAGCGGAGGCGCCGCCGGGGGATTCGCGGTGTTGAGGCGGCTCTGGACGTCGGACACCGCCGGGCCGCGCGAGCCGCGCCGCACCATCGGCCGCGACGGCGCCGCGACCGGCTGGCGATTCAGTACCGAAGCGACGGCGGCGTTGCCGGCGCTCTCCTGTAGCCGGAGCACGCGCGTGACCGGCGTCGGCGCAGCGACCACGGCCGGAGTATCCGACGCGGTAGCGCGATCCTGCCGTTCAGGGGCCCCAGGAGTGCGCATGCTGGCGTCGGCCCACACTTGCAGCGCGGGCCGACGCGCGCAAGTCAGCCGTACGGGTTCTCGAACCTGACGACCTTCTCGTTGCCGTACCCGCCGCAGAGGCCGTCGGTGTCGCACTCGTAGAGCCTCAGGCTCAGGCTCGTGATCTTGTCGGCGCTCCGGATGTCGAACGAGTACGCGATGCCGTCCTTGTCCTTGCAGCCCCCGATGTCCTTGGCCGTGTAGCGGAGGTCGAGGCCGCCGCCCTCCTTATAGGCGGTGACGTCCAGGTACGCGCCGAAGCCGTCACCGGGGCACTCGTCATTGAGCCGGCCCGTGAGGACCACCCGGCGACCGGACTTGAAACTGGCCAAGCCCCACGTGTGGGCGCGTCCCTCGTTGACGAACACCGGCGTCCGGAAGTCGAACGAGCGATTGACCTCGGCATGGGCGGCGGGCGCCGCCGCCGCCAGCACGCCGGCGGCGATCAGCGGGACGAGTGAGCGATACATCTTCATCGGTTACGGCGCCTTGATCGTCTTGTTGGCAGTGTCGGCGGTGCTGTTGCGCTGCGCGTCGTACTCGTACAGGTACAGCCGCACGGCCCGGATCTCGCGAGGGGCGTCGAACGCGAGCCAGACGTCCACGCCGTCCGGGTTCTGGCAGCCGGTCGTGTCCTTTGCGCTCAGCACGCGGGTATTGCCGTTGTCCAGGACGACCGTGGCGCGCAGGTAGGCGCCGTGCCCGTCTCCGGGGCTGCTGTTGCACACGTCGTTGAGCCGGCCGCGGACCGTCACGTGGTGATACTCGAAGTCGACGGAGCCGTACGCGTGCGCGCGGCCGAGTGTCGCGTCGGTGGAGGTCCACATGTCGAACTCGCGGGTGGCGGCCGACGCGGGAGCGGCGCCGGCTGAGAGGAGCCCTGCTAGGAGGGCGGTGAGGATAAGAGGCCTTCGCATGGCCCAGGGTTGATCACCGTTCCCGCAGGGACTCAAACCGCTAAAACTAGCGATGTTCACCTGAACTACAGGCGCGGGTCGACCGGCTCGCTCTCGAGCGCGAGCACGCCGAACACGCACTCGTGGACGCGATAGAGGGGCTCGCGGCGGACGAACCGCTCGAGCGCCTCGACGCCGAGGCCGAACTCGCGCAGCGCCAGCGAGCGCTTGCGTCCGAGGCCGCGTGAGCGCAGGCGGTCGATCTGGCTCGGATCGGCGTACTCCGGGCCGTAGATGATCCGCAGGTACTCGCGCCCGCGGCACTTGATGCCCGGCTGGACGAGGCCCTTGCGGCCGCGGACGACGAAGTCCATCGGCTTGACGACCATCCCCTCGCCGCCGCCTGCGGTCAGCTCCTCCCACCAGGCCGCGCCCGCGGCCTGGCTGTCCGCGTCGGTGACGTCGACGATCCGGCGGTCGGTGCGCTGCATCCATGTCGGGTCGGCGGTGACGAGATCGTCGCAGCGGTCCATGTGCCAGGCGTGGTCGCGATCGACGAACACGCCGGTCTCGGCGGCGAGGATGTGGAACGGGGCGAGGCGCAGGTCGGCGACGCCGTTCACCGGCCACACGTAGCGGCGGTACGCGTCGACGTAGCGGTCGACGTGCGCGAGGCGCCGCTCCTGGGCCTTGGCGAGTTCGTGCACGTCGAGCCCGCGGGCGGAGGCCCGCTCGAGCGTCGCCAGCGTCGCGGTCAGCCCGGCGCGCGCGGCGGCACCGACCGCGGCGTACTGGCGCTCGATCAGCTCCATCGCCTTCGCCGACCACGGCAGCATCTCGCAGTCGAGCGCGAGCCAGTCCGTCCCGAGCGTGTCCCACAGGCCTGCGCTCTCGACCGCGCCACGAACGCGATTCAGTGCCGGCTCGGCGTCATCGAGGAACGGCCGTCCGGTGCGCGTGTACATGGCGCCGGTCTCGCCGCTGTCGATGCCGAAGCGGTCGCGGGCGGCGCCGGCGTCGCGGCAGACGACGACGATCGCGCGCGAGCCCATGTGCTTCTCCTCGCAGATGACGTGCGGCACACCGGCCGTGCGGTACTCGGCGAACGCCTCCTCGGGATGCTCGAGCAGATCGGCGCGTTGCGAGGTCGCCGTCGGCGCCATCGTCGGCGGGAGGTAGAGGAGCCAGCGCGGGTCGGTCGCGAACCGGCTCATCACCTCGAGCGCCGCGGTGGCGTTCTCCTCGCGCACGGTCACGGTGCGCGCGAGCCGCGTGGTGATGATGCGCTTGCCGGCGACGTCGTCGACGTCGAGCAGGAACGAGGGCCGCTCCTCGATCGCGGGCCTCAGTGGCTTGACCGGCTCGTAATACGTGCGCTCGGCCGCGACCGAGACCAACTCGCGTTCGGGCCAGCGCAGCGCCGTCAGGCGGCCGCCGAAGACGCAGCCGGTGTCGATGTTGATCGTGTTGTTGACCCACTCCGGCTCGGCGACCGGCGTGTGGCCGTAGACGACCGCCGCCGGGCCGCGGTAGTCACCCGCCCACTGGAGCCGTACCGGGAGGCCGAACTCGTCGGTCTCGCCGGTCGTCTCGCCGAACAGCGCGAAGTCACGCACGCGTCCCGAGGATCGGCCCTGGTAGGACTCCTTCATGCCGGCGTGGGCGACGACGAGCTTGCCGCCGTCCAGCACGACGTGGCTGACGAGCGGCTCGAGGAAGTCGCGGACCGTGGCGCGGAACTCGTCCGGCTGCGTGTCGAGCTGCTCGAGCGTCTCGGCCAACCCGTGCGTGATCCGCACGTCGCGGCCCTTGAGCTTGCGGACGAGCTTGATGTCGTGGTTGCCGGGGAGGCAGATCGCGGTACCACGCTCGGCCATCGCCATCACGAGCTTCAGGACGGTCGGCGTGTCGGGACCGCGGTCGCCGTAGTCGCCGACGAAGACCGCGCGGCGGCCTGGTGGCGGCGTCACGGTCGTGCCGTCGACGTCGTAGCCGAGCGCGCGCAGCAGCGCGACCAGCTCGCCGGCGCAGCCGTGGATGTCGCCGATGATGTCGAACGGGCCGGGCTCGGCTCGGCGGTCGGTCCACAGCGGCGCGCGGGTGACCTCGACCTCCTCGTCGGAGCGCAGCACCCAGACGCGTCGGAAGCCCTCTTTCTGCAGGCCCTTCAACGAGCGACGCAGCTGCGCGCGCTGCTGGCGGACGACGTGCGGGCCGAAGTCGCGGTCCGGCCGCGCGCGGTTGCGCGCCTGGCAGACCTCCTCCGGCGGGTCGAGGACGATCGCGACTGGAAACAGGTCGTATTCCTTGGCCAGGTTCACGAGCGGCCGGCGCGACTCGCGCTGCACGTTCGTCGCGTCGACCACGGTCAGGCGCGGCTGCGCGAGCCGGCGGCCGGCGATGAAGTGCAGAACCGCGAACGCATCCTTGGTGGCGCGCTGGTCGTTCTCGTCGTCGGCGACGAGCCCGCGGCAGAAGTCGGACGAGATCACCTCGGTGGCCGCGAAGTGGGTGCGGGCGAACGTGCTCTTCCCGGAGCCCGACGCTCCGATCAGCACGACGAGGCTGGGGTCGGGGAGCTCGATCCTCATCGCGTGAATACCGCCATCTGGGTCGGGGCGCCGACGTCGGGCGCCTCGGGCCCGACCGGCAGGTACCGCACGGCGTAGCCGTAGCGCTCACCGATGGCCGTGCCCCAGGTCTTCAATTCCTCGCGGGTCCACTCGAAGCGGTGGTCGGGATGGCGCATCTGCCCCGCGGGGAGCGTCTCCCACATCGGGTTGTACTCGGCGTTCGGGGTCGTCACGACGACGGTGCTCGGTTGTGCCGAACCGAACACGTTCAGCTCGACCGCGGCCAGGCGCGGCGGGTCGAGGTGCTCGATCACCTCGACGAGCGCGGCAGCGTCGAAGCCGACGAGGCGCTTGTCGCGGTAGGTGAGCGGACTGTGAATGAGCTCGATCCGCTTGCGCTGGCCGTGGTGCATCGCGTCGAGCTTCAGGCGCCGCGCCGCCTGCTCGAGCGCGCGCACCGAGACGTCCGCACCGACGACCTTCTCGTAGTCGCCGCGCAGCAGCCGCTCGAGCAGCGCGCCGGCTCCGCATCCGAGGTCGAGCACGCGTCGCGCGCCGGACGCCTTCAGCACCGCCTCGACCGCTCCGAGCCGCTGATCGCGCAGCGACACACGTTCCTCGAGCTGCTCCTCGCGGGCCGGCTCCTCGGTCGGCGGAGCGGGGTCGTCGAGCTGCGCGAGCGCGGGGTAGTACAGCCGCGCCTGCTTGCGCAGGTACCGGCGGACGATCAGCTCGCGCTCCGGATGCGCCGCCAGCCAGCCCTCGCCGCGACGCAGCAGCTTGTCGATCTCGGCCTCGTCGACCCAGTAGTGCTTGTCGTCGTCGAGCACCGGCAGCAGCACGTAGAGGTGGTTGAGGAGGTCCGCGAGGCGCAGCTCGCCGGTGAGCGTCAGCCCGACGTGCCGGCTCGAGATCGGGGTGGCATCGACCGCGTAACCGAGTGGCTCGAACAGCCGCTGGACGAGCGGCTCGCCGCCGCGCGCCGGCACCACCGGCAACCAGGCCTCGAGCGGAATCGCGGTGTTGGCCAGCTGCTCATAGTCCTTGCAGGTGCCGGCCATCGCGCTCTTGAACACGTTGACGAGCGCCACCGAGAGGAACGACGACGCGACGTACGGGCGATCGTTGACGTACTCGGCGAGCGCGAAGTTGTTTACGCCCCGCCCGCGCCGCACGAGGCCGACGGGGTCGATGTCGAGCAGCAGCGCCGCCGTGCACCGCTCCTCGGTCGCCTCGGGATAGAACACGCGCGCGGCGCCGAACGGCAGCGAGAACGACTGCACGCGCGCGGGATGCTTGTGCAGCAGGTACCCGAGGTCGGTGGCCGGGCGGTGTGTCGTCGTAACGGTCAGCAGCACCGACGGGCGAGGCTACTGCCCCCCGGATCGCCCAATACGGGTTCGAGCCCTTGCGCGCGGCGACCGTCGCAGAATCGGGCGCTTCCCGCAACGGAGATAGGGCGTTCGCCCGATGTGGGCCCGCGGGCCCGCGCTTACCGTCGACTCACCGTCACGAGCCGAAGGGAGCAGCGATGCGAGTCCGATACACCCTGGGAGCCGTCATCGCGGCAGCGATCCTCCCGGCATCGGCACAAGCCGCGCCGACCCTCCAGACCGACAAGCCCTGCTACACACCGGACGAGCCGATCACGTTCACCGGCAACGGGTACACGCCCGGCGGCGAGGTCGGCTTCTTCTTCTCGCTGATGGGCGAGAACGGCAGCAAGTTGTTGTCCGGACGCGATCCGGTCATCGCCGATGCCGCCGGCGCGATCCGGACCGTGTTCAACGCCCCGGGCCTCGCGTCCACCGACGATTCGCGCGAGCAGCTCTTCACGACTGCGAACGACCAGACGCGCATGGCGCCGGGCGCGCCGCCGATCGCGCCCGAGGAGACGGTTGGGTTCTCGCAGGTTGAGCTGTCGGTCTTCGACGTTTGGGTCGACGAGTGGGAGCGCGGCGGCCGCATCGACCCGCGCGGCAAGACGAAGATCACCGCCTACGGCTATGAACCGGCGACGAAGCTCTGGGCGCACTACGTCTTGAAGGGCAAGCGCGTGAAGACCGTCGAGATCGGTCCGCTCAAGGGACCGTGCGGCGACCTCAAGAAGACGATCCGGCAGTTCCCGTTCCGCCCGGTCGCTCCCGGCGTTTACTCGATCTACTTCCAGGGCTCGCGAACGCTGGACAAGCGGCTCGGGACTCCCTACCGCAGGGTGCGGGTGCGATGACCATCCTGCGATCGGCGGTCGCCGTGACGGTCGCCGTCGCCTCGCTGGCGGCGGCACCGGCGCAAGCGGCGCCGACGATCACCACCGACCACGAGTGCTACAGCGTCTACACGCCGCTCCGGATCTCTGGGACCGGATTCACACCCGGTGCGGCGGTACAGCTCTCTGAGACCTGGATCGCCCCAGACGGATCCAGCCGGTTCGGGCCGGCGCTGACCGCGACCGCCGACGCCGCCGGCACCTTCACCTACGCCCAAGAGCTTCCCGAGATCTTCGTCGACCACCTGGATCTGAACATCACCGCGACCGACGCGGCGCTGGCGGCACAGGGTGCGACCGCCGCCGAGCACTCGGCCGCGACCACCGTCGGCGTGTCGTTCTTTGGCGCGTATTACCCGGCTTGGAACACCGACGGACCTGCTCCGGGACGGCCCGGCTTCGTGAGCGACCTCGACGTCGGCGGGTACATCGATTCGAACAGCCGGACGCTGTTCGTCCATTACATCCGTCGCGGCCGCTTGGTCAAGACACTCCGCGTCGGTGCCTTGAGCGGTCCGTGCTCGACACTGACGACACGCTTCCGCGAGTTCGCGTTCCGCCCGGTTTCGCCCGGGACGTACGAGGTGCGGTTCGACACCACCCGTTCATGGCCGAACGACGACATGTGGGCGGGCTACCGGCGCGTGAAGGTCAAGCGCGCGGTGCGCCGCGCGAGCGCGCGCCGCGGCCTCGTCCGGTCTCCGTCTAGATGACCGGCACGCCGAGGCACGTGAACCAGGTGTTCAGCGCTGCGAGGCGCGGACCATGCCGGTCTCGTAGGCGAAGATCACGGCCTGGACGCGGTCGCGCAGTTCGAGCTTGGCGAGGATCCGCCCGACGTGGGTCTTCACGGTCGCCTCGGACACCACCAGCCGCTCGGCGATCTCCGCGTTCGACAGCCCACCGGCCATCGCCAGCAGCACTTCGCGCTCGCGCTCGGTCAGGGGGTCGAGGCGCGAGTCGCGCGTCGCGGGGGCGTGTCCGTCCGGGAACTGGTGCGCGTAGGCGTCCAGCAGCCGGCGCGTGACGGTCGGGGCGACGACTGCGTCGCCGCTGGCGACGGCGCGGATCCCGGCCAGCAGCTCGTCGGGCGGCGCGTCCTTGAGCAGGAAGCCGCTCGCGCCCGCGCGCAGGCCCGAGAACGCGTACTCGTCGAGGTCGAACGTCGTCAGGATGAGCACCCGCGCCGAGCTGCCGGAGGCCACGATCCGGCGCGTCGCCTCGATCCCGTCGAGTGCCAGGCATGCGGACGTCCATCAGCACGACGTCGGGCGCGAGCGCCGCAGTCTGCGCGACCGCCTCGTCGCCGTCGGCGGCCTCGCCGGCGACGGACATGTCCGGCTGCGCCTCGAGGATCATGCGGAAGCCCATCCGCAGCAGCGGCTGGTCGTCGACCAGCAGGACCGCGATCATGCCGCGCTGTCCAGCCGCGCGTGCACGCGCCAGCCGCCGCCGGGCGCCGGACCGGCCTCGACCGCCCCGCCGTAGACCGCGGCGCGCTCGCGCATCCCGGCCAGCCCCTGTCCGCCCGCGGCCACGCGCGCGCGGCCGTGGCCGTCGTCGGTGACCTCGACCTCGACGCCGTCGGCGTCGTAGCGCAGCCGCACCGTCGCCCGGGTGTGCGGGCCGGCGTGCTTGAGCGTGTTGGTGAGCGCCTCCTGGACGAGCCGGTAGACCGTGAGCTCCGCGCCCGCGCCGAGCGGCACCGGCGTGCCGGATGTCTCGAGCGTCGCCGGCAAGCCGGCGGCGCGCACCTGCTCGAGGAGCGCGTCGAGATCCGCCAATCCCGGCTGCGGCGCCAGCGCGGCGGTCTCGTCGTCGCGCAGGACGCCGAGCAGCCGCCGCATCTCGGCGAGCGCCTGCCGGCCGGTCCGGGACACCTGCTCCATCGCGCCCGCCGAGCGCGCCGGCTCACGCTCGGCCGCGAAGCCGGCGCCGTCGGCGAGCGCGATCATCACCGACAGGTTGTGCGCGACGATGTCGTGCATCTCGCGCGCGATCCGGGCGCGCTCGGCGGCCGCGGCGAGCTGGCCCTGCTGGTCGCGCTCGCGTTCCAGCTGCTCCGCTCGCTCCTCCAGCGCGGCGAGGTACGCCCGGCGGGTGCGGACGTTGAGGCCGAGCACCACGGCCGCGGTCGCCATCCCGGTCAGCAGCACGAGCGCCGGCAGCTCTGCCTGCTCGGCCCAGCGGAAGACGGCGAGCACGATGCCGAGCTCGAGCATCGCGCACGCCGCGATCACCCGCCCGCGCGGCTCCTGGGCCGCGACGGTGTAGATCGCCACCAGCAGTGCGATGTCGGCCGACAGGCTGACGTCGGCCCAGCCAGTGGGCGAACGCGACCACCGCGATCAGGCAGAAGACTGCGAACGGCGCCCGCCGCCGCCACAGCAGCGGCAGCGATCAGCGCGACCGAGAACAGCCGCGCCTCGCCGTCGGCAGCGCTCGCCACGCAGATGCCGAGCAGGACCAGCGCCAGCAGCAAGTCGGCCAGGAAGCGGATGACGGTGCAGGCGGTTCACGCGTCCCGTCGGACCAGCATGACGGCGGCCGCTCGCCATCGTGACCACAACGTAGGCGCACAGCACGCCGAAGCCGCTCCCACGGCCCGAGCTGGCCCGGCAGCGATCGAGGCGATCGCCAGCCCGGCCGTGCCCGGCAGGTACGGGCCGATCGTGTCCGCCCACGGGCAGCAGGTCGACGATCGCCGGCACTACGAACAGCACCAGGGTCAGCGTCGTGATCGCGGCCGCGGTGTTGCGCACCAGCGCGCCGAGCGCGAGCCCGAACGCGCCCATCCCGGCCAGGAAGAGCCCGGAGCCGAACACCGCGCGCGCGACGTGCGGGTCGCCGAATGAGGCGTCGACGTCCTTGCTGGCGAAGATCGCCTGGCCGCCGACGAACGCCAGTACGCACGCGATCGTGCCCAGCACCAGCGTGACCGCGACGAACACGCCGAGCTTCGCCCACAGCACCGGCAGCCGCCGCGGCACGGCGGCGAACGTCGCCCGGATCGTCCCGGTCGCGTACTCGCCGGTGACCGACCATCGCGCCGAGCACGCCGAACGCGAGCTGGGCCAGGAAGATGCCGCCGAGGCTGCGCTCGACGGCGTCGTAGCCCGCCGTCGGCGTTCCGGCGCTCCCAGTCGCGTCACGCTCAGCCAGCGGCACGAACAGTCCGAGCCCGACCACGAGGCCGAGCGCGACGAGCAGCGTGATGCGGCTCGACCGCAGCGAGTGCAGCTTCGTCCATTCCGACGCGACCACGCGCGCCTGCGTGACGGCGGTCATGCCGCTGCCTCGTACTCGACGGCGTCGCGGGTCAGCTCCATGAACGCCTCCTCGAGCGACGCCTGGCGCGAGGACAGCTCGTGCAGCGTGAGGCCTTCGGCCGCCGCGCGCTCGCCGATCGCGTCGGTGCTCAGCCCGGCGACCTCCAGCACGCCCGGCTCGTCGCTGCCGACCGTCACGCCGTCGCCGAGCAGCAGCTCGCGCAGCCGCGTGGCGTGCGGCGAGCGGACGCGCACGACCGCCGGCGACGCCTGCGCGATGAAGTCCGCCATCGGCATGTCGGCGAGCAGCCGCCCGCGTCCGACGACGATCAGGTGGTCGGCGGTCAGCGCCATCTCGCTCATCAGGTGCGAGGACACGAAGACCGTGCGGCCCTCGGCGGCGAGCCCGCGCAGCAGGTTGCGGATCCAGTGGATGCCCTCGGGGTCGAGGCCGTTGACCGGCTCGTCGAGCACGAGCGTGGCCGGGTCGCCGAGCAGCGCGGAGGCGATCCCGAGCCGCTGGCCCATGCCGAGCGAGAACGTGCCGGCGCGCTTGCGGGCGACCTGGCGCAGGCCGACGAGGTCGATCACCTCGTCGACGCGCCGGCGGGGGATGCCGTGCGTCTGGGCGAGCGCCAGCAGGTGGTTGGTCGGCCGAGCGGCCGGGGTGGATGGAGCGCGCCTCCAGCAGCGCGCCGACCGCGTGCAGCGGCGCCGGCAGGTCGCGGTAGCGGCGCCCGTCGACCGCGCACCTCGCCCGCGCTCGGGGCGTCGAGCCCGAGGATCATCCGCATCGTGGTCGACTTGCCGGCGCCGTTGGGCCCGAGGAAGCCGGTCACGACGCCCGGGCCGGACCGTGAACGAGAGCCCGTCCACGGCCGTCTTGTCGCCGTAGCGCTTCGTCAGTTCCGTCGCTTCGATCATCGCCGGCCAAGCTAGGTGCGCGGCCGCTGTCGCGCACAACGCCCTCGAGGCTGATCTTCGGCGCGCCCGCGCGTACGACTTGAGGAGGACACTCGAGTCAAGCGGCGCCCTCGTCGCCGCGCGACGGCACACTTCGCGTGAATGGTCGAGAGGTCGGTGGTGGACTCGCTTCGAGCCCACCTGGAGCACTGGTGGGGGCCGTGCGAGGAGTTCGCCTGGGAGCGCGGACCGATGCACCGCGAACACCCGGAGTTCCGCGTGCTCTGCGCCTCGCCCCGCGACGACGGGCTCTGGCTCTACGCCTCCGCCGGCGCCTCGGCCGAGCGACAAGTCCAGGGCACGGGCCACGAGTTCTTCGTCGTCGCCTCAGACACCGCGCCGCAACTCGTCGAGCTGGTCACGATGGCCGCCCACTACGCCTTGACCGGCGACCACGACGGCGTGCACGAGGGACACGTCCTCAACATCGGCCGGCCGTGGTTGCCGGGCTCCGAATGCGACCACCTGTACATGTCGACGCCGTACCTGCGCCCGCCCGAGTTCAGGGTCACGCGGCACCCACTCGGCAGCGCGCACCTGCTGTGGGCGGTGCCCGTCACCGACGCCGAGCGTGAGTGGCGGTTCGAACACGGCCAGGAGGCGTTCGAGCAGCTCATGGAGGACCGCAAGCTGCTCCCGTACGACCCCGAGCGTCGCTCACTGGTCTAAAGGCTGCCGACCACGTCGCTGCGAAGGAACGTTGCGCGGCTGATGAGTCCCGGCGTCATTCCCGGGAACTGGTCACTGTCGCGGAGCACGATGCGTTGCGTCTCGAGCAGGGCGCCCGTGCTGGGATCGACGATCAGGACGAACCGTGCGTCGCCGAGCACGACCGCGACAGCGGTGCCGGTGCGGCCGGCGTTGTCGGTCGTGGTGCCGGCAAGCTCGAGCCCGGGTGTCGTGGCCGCGAGGTCGTAGAGCGCGGCGCGCAACGCGGGGGATGTGGGCGCCTGAAAGCTGTCGCGGATGAGCGTGAAGAGCAGGTACGCGCGGGCCTGGCCGGCGTCGAACGTGGTCGGGATCTCGTCGCGCTGTCGCGCGACCATGTCGCCGAGGACGCTCGCCAGGGCGCTCGGTTCGGTGGGAAGGCTCTCGAGCTGGTCGTACGTGAGACTGTCCGAGCCGAACGCGAACGGGCGATCGGTACGGCGGACTCGCCTGTCGGAGGACGATTCGGCCAGGTCGGGCGAACCGGCCGCGATCCACGAGCTGCGGTCGGCCGGCGTGGGGAAATCGAGCCGGGCGGTCGGTGTCAGGCGCTCGCGACCGGAGCCGTCACGCGCCTGCCACGTCTCCCACCGTTGCGTGGTCGTGTACTGGAAGTCGTCCGCGCGCGCTCCGCCATGGCGCATCGAGACATCGACGATCACGTGCCAGTAGGCACCGGTCGGAAGGAGCCCGCTGGGATCGCTGGGGAGCGCATCGGCGCTCGCTCGCATGACCGCAGCGGCGGAGGCGACCGGTGGGGAGCCCACACGGTCCTCGCCGAGAGAGATCGTCAGCACGCCGGCCGCGGCAATTGCCGCAGTGACCGCGACTGCGAGCCGGCGAGGCCGGCGCATCCCGCGCGCGGCGGGGCTGCGCGCGGGCAACCCACGCGCATGGGCCTCGAGTGCGTCACCGAGCTCAGCGGTGAAGCGATCGAGCCCGGCGGCACTCGGGGTCTGCTCGACTGCGTCGTTCATCGGGCACCTCGCGGCTGGTGATCGAGTTCAAGGTCTCGGATGGCGTTCGGATCCGGCGCGCAGAGGGACGCTCGGAGCTTGCGGCGGGCGCGCGCGAGGCGCATGCGACCGGCTACCGCGCTCACGCCGAGCGCTCGCGCGGCTTCCGCCGGCGTCAGACCGTCGGCTGCGACCAGCAGGAACAGATCACGCTCGCCCGCTGTGAGCCGTCGCTCGAGCGCATGCGCGACGCGTGGACCGAGCTTCGCGGCATCGAGCATCTGCTCCACACGCTCGTACTCGTCCTCCGCGAACGCCGGTCGGGCGCCCAGGCGCTGCACGAGGTCGGCGCGACGGTACTGCGCGCGCTGGGCGTCGGCCAGACACCGCGCCGCGATTCCCAACAGCCAGGGCCGCGCGTCGCGGTAGCGTGAGTCAAAGCTCGGAGCGGCTGCGAACAGCTCGAGGAACACGCTCGAAACGAGATCGGCCACATCCTCGGGAGTGCGGCAGCGGCGAACCGCGAACCGCAGCACCGCTTCCACGTGGCGTTCGTACAGCGCGCGCACCGCGTCTGGCGCGGGCACGCGCGCGATGAGCTCTGGATCCGGCAACACAGCGAGTGGCATCACAACGTATTCCGAGGAACGCCCTCAGGCGTAACGCCGCGGCCCCCGAAACGACGAAAGCCCTGGTCGGTCGGTCAGTCGGAGAGCCGGACGCTGTGGAAGCCGAGGACCTGGGCGAGGGTGTCGAAGTGGCGGTCTTGGTGCAGGACGCCGAAGCCGCGTTCGGCGGCCGCGGCGGCGATCAGGTAGTCGGCGGCGGGCAGGCGGCGGCTGCCGTGCAGGTCGCGCGAGGCCGTGAGTGCGGCTCGGCAGGCGCTGACTGTGACGGGCGCTTGTGGCAGCGCGTCGAGGGCGGCGGCGAGGGCGGTGTACTCGTCCTCGTTGCGGGCGGCGGCGAGCAGCTCGAGGGCCACGACGGGACAGGAGGCGATCAGGCCGGCCTCGAGGGTCGCTTCCCAGCGCGGTCGAACGTTGGGGTCGCGCTGTCTGACCCAGGCTGACGTGTCGACCACGAGCGGGACCGCCGCCAACGGCTCAGCCAAGGTCGGCTTCGCGTTCGGTGTGGATCTCGCGCGCCCGTTCGAAGTCGTAGTCGGTTTCGCCGCGGGCGATGCTCAGGAGGTAGTCCACGGCCGCTCGCTGGCGTTCGCGCTCTTCGCGCTCGACCTCGGCGCCACGGATGGCGAGGTCACGGATCAGGCGCGAGCGACTGGCGGGCTTGGGGTCGACTGCGGCCATGGCGGCCTCCAGCTCGGGGTCGACCGTCACCTGCACTCGACGCTGGGAGGACGGCATACAGCAAGTGTACCGCTGAGGTGGTACACCGTCGCAGGCGGCGCTACCAGGCGGTGCCGGCCGTGAACTGGGCGAGTTGCGGGGCGAGCTCGCGCACGACGGGAACCGTGAACGCGTGCGAAACGGGGCGGCGGGGGGCGGTGGTGGCGAGAACGGTCATGGTCGGCTCTCTGGCTAGTGGCGAGGCTTGCGGGAGCGGCGGCGCGCGGTGCGCTCGGCGTGGTATGCGGTGGCGTGGTGGATCTGGATCAGCGAGGGGTTCATGACACTCGGAACCCTCCCACTCGCGCGCCCGTGTTCTCAGGCGGCTGGCAGGCGTCTAGGCGGTGCCGAGCCCGCCTCACGGGGTGCGGATCACGCCTGTTGCCCGGGTGCTGGCCGCACCCCGCCTTGCGGCTCGCTGGGGCTAGGACTGCAAGACGACTTCGTAGCGCTCGACGACCGGCTCGGAGGCGACTTCTGCCGCGTCGGCGGCCTCCTTGCGCGGCTGCTTGACCGCTTCCTCAGAGGCGCGCATCGCCTCCTCGGATTCCCAGAAGGAGATCGCGATAAAGGTGCCACTGTCGCGGTCGCCGAGCACGGTGAAGGCCTGAAAGCCGTCGAGTTCGCGCAGCAGCGGGAGGATTACCTCCTCGGTTCGACGGACCGTGTCGTCGAATCGATCCGCGGAGCCTTCGAGACGGTTCAGCCGAGCGTGCATCGCTTCCTCCTTCGGTCGGATTCAACCGTAGTCTCGACCGGTCAGTTCGGTCAACGAAGCGGGGCCGAATGCGGACTGCAAACGCGGGCGGCCGCGCGGTGCCTGTTCGGCGCGTCCGCGTGGTCACGGCGCTCGAAGCGATACCAGGCCAGCGCCGCGGGATCTGGACGCGGAGGACGAGGAAGAGGCGGCCTGACGAGCGGTGCAGCCCTGTGGGACCGCGATCCTTAGAGTTTCCTCACGTTTTTCCGGACGCATCGGTCCGGGGTGTCGTTTCGCTGCCCCACGGCGGTTTGGGGGGCGTGTCGGGGGCGCGTCGAGGGCATGAAAAAACCCGCTGTTTTGCAGCGGGTTTGGTGACGGGAGCGACGGGACTCGAACCCGCGACCTCCGGCGTGACAGAGCGGGGGTTCGCCGAGAGAAGTCGCTGGAAAATAGGGGTTTCGCTCGCGTCCGCGTCACTTTCGCGTCACCTTTTTACGCGTCGCATCGGACCGCTCCAGGCCGCACGCGTCGCAACGGCGAGTTCGGGGGTTGCGTGTGCTCGACGTGGCGGACCTTCACTGCGGCGCATTGTGGCTGGGCGCGCAGACGGACTCAAGCAGCGCCGCCCGCGTTCGCGGCGTTGCTCTCGTGCATCAGTGAGGTGAGTTCGGCGAGCGCGACGGCGCGCCATTCTCCGGTCGCGTGCGCGTACACGCGCGTGGTGGTGTTCGTGATCTCGTGCCCGCCGGCGCGGATCGCGTGCCCCATCCAGGCCGAGACCTCCACGACCGGGATCCCCGCTGCCAGCAGCCGCGACGCGAACGTGTGGCGCAGGTCGTACAACGTGAACTGCACACCGGCGCGAGCCTGTGCCGGGGTCCAGACGTTACGGTAGAAGTTGCGGATCGCCCACAGCTTTGCGCGCGGCGACGGGAACAGGACTCCCGTCACCGCGGCCGGGTACTGCTCGAGCAACTCGACGAGCGGGCGGGGGAAAAGTGTCCAGCGTCCGCGTTTGGCCTCGTCGGCGATGTGGTGGGTGCCTTTGAGGCCGTCCATGAGCCTGCCGTAGCGATCGACGGTCTGATGCAGGTAGATCAGCTCCTGGCGGCGGTCGAGCGAGCCGCGGTGCATCGCGAACAGCTCACCCGGCCGGCAGCCGGTCAGCAGCGGCGCCCAGCACACCGCACGGTCCTTGGCCGGCACGGCGGCGATGAACGCGTGGATTTCCGCCGGCGGGACCGCGCGCCGCTCGACCTCTCCGCGGATCGGGTCAAGCCGCGGGTCGGCCGGACGCACGCGCAACCGGGCGGCGGGGTTGGCGTCGATGAGCTCGATGTCCACCGCGTCGCGCAACAGCGCCGACAGCGCCGAGAACGCGCCGTCGATCGTGGTCTTGGCCAGCCGCCGGCGCAACAGCGCGTCCTGCGCGGCGCGCAGATCCGCCCGACGCAGCTCGTCCAACGGCAGCTCGCCCTCGTGGGGTAGCAGCGGCAGCAGGTAGCGGCGGATCCGCTCACTGTTGGTCGCCATCGTCCGCGGGTGGCGCGGGAACCGCTCCGGCCACTCCTCCAGAAACCGCACCAGCGTCGGTACGCGCGACGCCGGACGCCCGTCGCGGTTCAGCCGCGCCACGAGCGCCGTGGTGTGTGCGATCGCGTCGCCCTTGCGCTCAAAGCGCCCGGACTGCCGCACCTCGCCATCGAGATCGACGTAGCGGGCTTGTGCTGATGCAATGTGGCGTGCGCGAACACGCGTGCGCGGTGCTCGACGGGGGCGAGGAGGCGTTTCTGAAACGCAAGCAGAAGTATCGGCTCGGCTGAACCCCGACACAGAGGAAGGCATCGACGACCCGTAACCGCCTTCGTCGACACGCGCCCGATGACGAAGAGCCGGCGAAGCCTCCGACGCGCCGTCCGGCGCCCGAGTCAGAGACAGCGCGCGAGTTCGACATCGACGAACTCTTCGCCTACTTGTAGGTAGCAGCGCATCCATGCCCTTTGGCTGCTCCCAGCCAGCGAACAGCCCGGCCCAGGCCGCGACTCGGCGAGCCAGCCCGCGACGCGACTTGCGCGCGCTATGGACGAGAACGAGTGGTGCGTCGAAGGCCTTGCCGTGACCTCGTGCGGCCCCCTGGGCGGCCGCGATTCCGGTCGTCTCGGAAGTCTCGAGACCGTCGATAAGCGGCTTTGCCGGCAACGCCGGACGCGCCGTTGGGGGTGCCGGTTGACGGAGGCGCGGGCGTCGAACACGTCGCGCACTGGAGCCGCCTGCCAGCTGCAACCCGCGGCGCTGGTAGAAGCGCAGCGCGTCGACGTTACGCCACAGGCGCGTGCAGCCGGCACCGCGCGCGAGCCGCTGGGCCTCGGCGAGAGGCGCGGGGTGGTCGAGCGGGTGCTCGAGCGCGCCGCCGAGCGGCGCGTCCTCTACCTTCGCTCGCGCAGCAGCGCGCGCAGGTCGGCGACCGGGCCCAGGTGCCGCAGCTTGTCGGGATTGACGATCGCGTTCACGCCCTGGATCTGGCCCTCGGCGACGTCGAGGATCATCACGCTGATCAGCTTGCCCTCGCGGTCGAAGACCAGCGCACCCGGTTGCCCGTTGACCTCCTCGCGGCGCAGGTCGAAACCGCCGAAGCGTGCAGTGGCGCGCAGCCCCGCCGCCAGCCCGCGCGCCACCCTGGCGCGGCCGTGGATCGCATGTGCAGCGGCGGGAGCCTTGCCGCCGCCGTCGCCGCGGAACACCACGTCGTGGGTCAGCAGCTCCTCGAGCCCCTGGAGATCGCCCTCCTCGACGGCCGCGAAGAAGCGGGTCGCGAGCTCGTCTCGCTGCTTGCGCGAGGCCTCGAACCGGGGACGCCGCTCCTCCACGTGGCGGCGGGCTCGTGTGGCGAGCTGGCGGGCGTTCTGCTCGCTCGTGCCGACGATCTCCGCGATCCGGTCGTAGGGCTCGTCGAACACCTCGCGCAGCAGGAACGCGGCGCGCTGCTCGGGCGACAGGCTCTCGAGCACGACGAGGAAGGCGAGCGACAGCGAGTCCGCGATCTCGGCCTTTCGAGCGGGATCGTCGTCGGCGCTCGACACGAGCGGCTCCGGCAGCCACTCGCCCACGTAGGTCTCGCGCCGGACCCGCGCCAAGCGAAGGTGGTCGAGCGAGAGCCGCGACACCACCGTCGACAGATAGGCGCGCGGCGACTGGATCCGCTCGCCGCCCGCGCGCGCCCCGTGCAGGCGGAGGAATCCCTCCTGCACGACGTCCTCGGCCTCGCTCACGCTCCCGAGCATCCGGTAGGCGATCGCGAACGCCGATGGGCGGAGCTCGTCGAACTCCTCCTCGGTCATCGCTCAGCCGAGCCCCTGCGCGAAGCCCTGCCGCCAGCTCGGATACCGGAGCTGCCAGCCGAGCTGGCGCTTGGCCTTCGCGTTCGAGGCTCCCCGCACGTCGGTCATCATGATCGTCGCCGCCTCACCGGCCGCCAGCCGCCCGAGCCAGCGCGGGACACGCCTCGGTGGCTTGGCATCCAGCGCGCTCGCCAGCACCGGCAGCCACTCCCGCACGGCCGCGGGCTCGTCGTCGACGATGTTGTAGACACCCGGCTCGCCGTGGTCGATCGCGGCGACGGTCGCCGCCGCGGCGTCTTCGATGTGGATGTACGACCAGACGCCACCGCCGTCGCCGACGATCGGGAACTGACGCTTGCGGATCGGCGCCGCCATGACCGCATCCGGAGCCGCGCTGAGCCCGGTTCCCGGACCGTAGAACCCGCCGTAGCGCAATGCGAGACCCTCGCCCCACTCGATCGACGTCACCGCCTGCTCCAGATAGAGGTATCCCGACTGCATAGCCCGCAGTGCCCCCGGCGGGTCGGGAGTGAGGGGCTCGGCCTCGGTGTGCACCGGCCCGCCGGTTCGGGCGAATCGGAACGCCGCAAAGCTCTGCGCCACGAAGCGCCGTGCCCCGACGGCGCGGCCGGCGGCCAGAGATGGTCCGTCGCCTCCGTACGCAGCCGGTTCGTCATGATCGCCGAGGCCGCGCGCTCGGGGTGGCGCATCTCCCTCGCGGACATCTTCCCGGACAGCGCCGTGAGCTGATGCACGATCACCTCGGGCTCGGCGGACGCCACCGCCTGGGCGACCGCGTCGGGGTCGAGAGCGTCGGCCACGACCGGGCGCGCTCCCAGGCTGCGCACCAGGTCCTGCTTGGACGCGCTTCGAGTCATACCGACCACCTCGTGGCCCTGCGCCACGAGCTGCGGGACGAGCTGTCTGCCGAGAGCGCCTGTGGCGCCGGCTACAAAGACCTTCATGACTGCTCCTGTCGTCTCATTTGTCCGTTAAGACGAAGTGGAGGCGCCGCCTGTGACACACCTCGCTCGCGCTCGACTCGTTGGGTAGTGGGGTCAGGATCGCTCCATCGTGGGGCGTCGGCCCCCGCCACGTGATCGGTGCCCTCGCCGCAGCCACGGTCGCGTTCGGTGTCGCGCTCGGCGCGCCGTCTCTCGTCTCGGCGGGCCACGTGCGACCGCGTCCGTGCCGATCGCACGGATCGCCTGCGCGGCTGCGAACGCGTCACCTGTGTCGGCTGACGTTCGCCGAGGCGATGTCGAGCCCCATCACGGTCGTCGCGGCGACGCTCGCCGGGATGTGCGGCCCGGCGCTTGTGATCGCCTTCGAGGCGACCACCGCGACGGTCGGGCCTCGCTTCCTCCACTCTGCTCAGCGACGCAGTTGCGAGGCGTAAGCCACGGTCCTGCTCCCACCATCGCGTCGGGTACGCGTCTCCAGGCCATCGCGGCCGAGCCTAGAAGCGGCGGTCAACGCGCTCGGCGATGACCTTGGGCGAACAGAGTGTCGACATCGTCGAATACGGGGACTTCGTCGTCGCCCGCCGGCGCCGCTGCGTTTCGCGCATAGCGCAAGCGACGGTGTTGGAGCTCCGTCCTCTCCGGACCTGACAGTCGTCGACGCGGTGCCTATGTACTGCGTCCACCGAGTCGAGCCGCGTCGCGCTCCCGCTCGTCGTCCGGGGCGAGCGTCTGGAGCGACGGTCCGAACTCGCTCGCAACCGGGCCGGAAGCGAGAGTGCTCGCATCGTCGAATTGGGCACTTTGCGCCGACGGTGCGCTTCGCGTTCTCGGCGGTCGCGATGATGTGCCCTCATCGACGAGCGGAATGCGTGGCTGGGGTGGCGGTGCGACGGGTGTGAGTCCGTTATGGGTTGACGTTGGTGCTTGCTGCGAGTACGTGGCGGATGCGTTGGTAGACCTCGTCGCTCGGGCGGGTGCCGTCGATGCGGTGGAGCACGTCGTGCTTGGAGTAGTACGCGATCAAGGGGCGGGTCTCGCGGTGGTAGACCGCCAGTCGGCGAAGGACGGTGTCGGGGTGATCGTCGCGGCGCCGGCTCAGCCTGGCGCCGTCGTGGTCGCAGATGCCGGGGCGCCGGGGCGGGCGGTGGTCGGCGTGGTAGATGTGGCCGGCGGGGCATTGCAGGCGGCCGGAGATGCGGGCGACGATGTGCTCGTCGGGAACGTGGAGGAGCAGCGCGGCGTCGAGCCGGCGGCCGGTGTGCGTGAGCGCCGCGTCGAGCAGATCGGCCTGGTCGAACGTGCGGGGGAAGCCGTCGAGCAGCACGCCGGCGTCGGGGACTGCGGCGAGCTCCTCGAGCAGCATGCCGCTGACGAGGGCGTCGGGGACGAGCCGTCCCTCGGCCATGTGCCCTGCGGCCTCGACGCCCAACAGCGTGCATTCGTGGACGTGTCGGCGGAGCAGGTCGCCGGTCGAGAGATGGTGGAGGCCGAGGTCCTGGCGCAGGCGCTCGGCCTGGGTGCCCTTGCCGGCGCCGGGCGGTCCGAGCAGGATGAGTGTCTGCGGGTTCATGCGTTACCTCCGGCGGCGATGCCGCGGGCGATGCCGAGTTCGACGAGGTCCTGAGGGCGCAGCCGGAGCTGGCCGGCGATGGTGGGGTGTCGGCGGGTGCGCGTTTGAGGATCGCGGTGGCGGCCTCGGGGGCGATCACGGCGAAGTAGCTGTCGGGTGTCATCCAGAGGTTGTCGGTCGAGGCGAGTGCGAGCGCGCCGCCGGAGCCGCCTTCGCCGATGACGAGGGTGGTGACGGGCACGCGCGCGGCGGCGATGGCGGCGAAGGCGTCGGCGATCGCCGGTCCGATCGCGGCCGCCTCGGCGGCCTCGTCGTTGGCGGCGCCGGGTGTGTCGATGAGCGTGAGGATGGCGAGGCCGAGCCGGTCGGCGAGCCGGATGATGCGCGCGGCGGTGCGGAAGCCGGCGGGTGTGTTGGGCGTGCCGGTCTGGGCCACGTAGGCGATCGCGCGCCCGTCGCGGCGGCCGAGCCCGCACAGCATGCCCGGGTCGCGCCCGCCCGTGCGATCCCCGCTCAAGGGCAGGCGGGCGTCG
This sequence comes from uncultured Solirubrobacteraceae bacterium, assembly GCA_963768375.1. Classification (GTDB taxonomy): domain Bacteria; phylum Actinomycetota; class Thermoleophilia; order Solirubrobacterales; family Solirubrobacteraceae; genus Solirubrobacter. The sequence continues at coordinate 8,216 of CAVYHO010000007.1, read as the reverse complement.
AAGTAGTCGTCGAGATAGGCGTGCGCGCGCGGGCGCTCGCTCGAACGCGCGCGGCGCACCGCCGCCCAGCCCGTGGGCGGCAGATCGGTGCGCCCGAGCGCGGCCGGCACGGGCGCCGTCGACGGCGTACCTGCGGGCGCCGTCGGTGAGCAACTCGAGCGCCAGCATCAGCGTCGCCCGCAGCTCCGGCTCGGTCACGACCTGGTCGACCTGGCCGTGGGCCAGCTTGCCTTCGGCGGTGAACGCGTCCGCGCCGGACGCGCCGCGCACGCGATGGCCGGCGAAGGCGACGGTCGCGCCCGGCAACGCGAGGACGACGTCGGCGGCGGCGGCCAGCGACGCCCACGCTCCCCCGGTGACGGGGTCGCGGAGCACGCTGACGTGGGCGATCCCGGCCGTGCGCGCCCGTTCGGCGGCGGCGGCGATGCGCTGCATGCCCGCCAGGGCGGGCACGCCCTTCCTGCATCCGGCAGCCGCCGGAGGCGACGAGTGAGACGACCGGCCGGCGCAGCGCGACGGCGCGGGCGAAGGCGTCGACGATCTTCTGGCCGCCGGCGCCGCCGAGCGAGCCGCCGATGAAGCCGGAATTCGAACGCGATCAACACGACGTCGACCAGGCCGATCCGAGCGTCGCCGCAGACCACGGCATCCGATTCGCCTGTGCGGGCGCGCGCGCGAGCGAGCTGCGAGCGATAGCCCGGCCAGGCCAGCGGGTCGGTCGACTCGAGATCGCCGTCGAACTCGGCGAAGGTGTCGGCGACGGCCGCGATCGCGGCGCGCGCACCGCCCTCGGAGACCGACGGCGCGGAAGGCGGGCAGCGCGCTCATCGCCGCCAGCCTCCTCTTCTGGACCTTGCCCATCTCGTTGCGCGGCAGCGCCGAGAGGTAGCGCACGACGCGCGGGCGCTTGTGGGGGCTGAGCAGCCGCGCGACGAGGTCGGAGAGCTCGTCGGGGTCCGGCGGGCGGTGTCCGGGAGCGGGGACGATCCAGGCGACGACGCGCTCGCCGAGGTCGGGGTCGGGCTCGCCGGTGACGGCGGCGTCGGCGACGGCGTGGTGCTCGAGCAGCGCGGACTCGATCTCGCCGGCGCCGATCTTGTAGCCGCCGCTCTTGATCAGGTCGGTCGCGCGGCGCCCGACGATGCGCAGGTAGCCGTCGGGGTCGCGGGTGGCGACGTCGCCGGTGCGAAACCAGCCGTCGCTGAACGCCTCGACGGTCGCGTCGGGGCGGTTGAGGTACTCCAGGAAGAGGTTCGGGCCGCGGACCTGGATCTCGCCGACCTCGTCCTCGCCCGCGCCGATCGGCGTGCCGTCATCGGCGACGAGGCGCAACTCGACGCCGGCCACGGGCGGCGCCGACCGTGCCGGGGCGGCGGTCGCCGTCGGCGCGCACGGCGGTGTTCATCAGCGTCTCGGTCATGCCGTAGCGCTCGACGATGCGCTGGCCGGTGAGGCGCCGCATGCGCTCGTGGTCGGACGCGGGCAGCGCCGCCGAGCCGGACACCAGCAGCCGCGCGCGGCGCAGCGCGCGGGCGATCTCCGGGTCGGCCTCGGCGTCGGCGATCAGGCGGTGGTACATCGTCGGGACGCCGAAGAGCATCGTCGCCGGACCGGCGAGCTCGGCGGCCGCGGCCGCCGAGCTGAAGCGACCGAGGTGGTGCAGCGTGCCGCCCGTGCGCAGCGGCCCGAGCATGCCGAGGATCAGCCCGTGGACGTGGAAGAGCGGCAGCCCGTGCGCCAGCACGTCCTCGCCGGTCCACTCCCACGCCTCGGCGAGCGCGTCGAGGTTGGACGCGATCGCGCGGCGCGGCAGCACGACGCCCTTCGGCGGCCCGGTCGTGCCCGGACGTGTAGATGACGATCGCCGGCGCCTCGGGCGACGGCTCGGCGCGCTCGCGGCAGGCCCGGGCCGTGATGTCGACGTCGACGCGCGGCACGCGCGCGACCGCGGCCGGCAGCTCGCTGCCGGGCGCGGCCAGCAGCAGCGCCGGAGCGCCGTCGGCGAGGATGTGCGCGAGCTCGCGCTCGCCGGACTTGGGGTTGATCGGGATCACGGGGACGCCGGCCTCGAGCGCGCCGACGACCGCGACGCAGGTCTCGATCTCGGGCGTCGCCCAGACGGCGACGCGCGCGGCGTGCTCGACCGCGGCGGCGACGTAGCTCGCGGCGCCGGCGAGCTCGCGGTAGGTCAGCGCGCGAGCGCCGAAGCGCAGGGCCTCGCGGTCGCCGGCGTCGCTCAGCGAGGGCAGCAGCGGTGCGTGCAGGAGCAGATTGGTCACGCTGCCTCCAGGGCGAGATCGGGAGGCTCAGCCGATGCCGAGCACGACGAACAGGAACCAGACGAGCGGCGGCACGGCGAGCGTCATGACGCGCGCCGTAGATCAGGAGCTTGCGGAAGAAGGCGTCGCGGTCGACGTTCTGGGCGTTGGCCAGCACGAGCGCGCCGTTGGTCGAGAACGGGCTGACGTCGACGACGGTTGAGGCGATCGCGAGCGCGGCGACGAAGCCGACGGCGCTCACCTCTCCGGTCAGCAGGAACGGGACGGCGAGCGGGATCGTGGCCCCGAGCACGCCGACCGAGGAGGCGAAGGCCGACACGATCGCGCCGATGAAGCACAGCAGCAGCGCGGCCAGCAGCGGCGCGCCGACGTCCGCGACGGCGTCGCCGACGTACTCGATCGTGCCGATCTGCTCGAGCACGCCGACGTAGGTCAGCACGCCGCAGATCAGCAGCACGACCGACCACGTGATCTGCCCGGTCGCCTCCTTGGCCGCCGCCGGCGAGAAGAGCGCGAGCAGCATCGCGATGCAGATGGCGATGAAGCCGACGTCGAGGTCGAAGGCGAGCGTCAGCCCGACGAGCGCGCACAGGCCGGCGAGCGTCAACGCCTGGTACGGCGTCGGGGCCGTCAGCCGCGTGTCGAGCTCGGGCGAGCCGCCGGCGATCACGGGCCGGCCGGCCACGTCCCGCGGCGCGCCGGCGCCATCCGGCCGCGTGCCGAGCAGCTTCAGCCCGCCGAAGGCGACGAACACCACGGCGGCGATCGCGGCGTTGACGGCGAGGCTGGCGAAGAACAGGAACACCTCGTCCTGCGGCAGGCCGTTGTCGGCGACGACGCCATTGACGATCGAGCCATACACGCTGATCGGCGAGAACCCGCCGGCCTGCGCGCCGTGCACGACGAGCACGCCCATCAGCAGCGGATTGATCCGGTAGCGGGCCGCGAAGCCGAGCGCGATCGGCGCCACGATCGCCACCGCGGCCGGGCTGACGGCGCCGACCGCGGTCAGCGTGGCCGCGGCGCCGAACATGATCCACGGGATCGCGGCGATCCGGCCCTGCACGGCGCGCACCGCGAGCCGGATCAGCCAATCGATCGTCCCGTTGGCCTTGGCGATCCCGAACAGGTACGTGATGCCGACCAGCACGATGAAGATCTGGCCCGGGAAGCCCGCGAGGATCTCATCCGTGGTCAGGTCGCCGGCGAATGTTCCGACGAGAAACGCGGCCGCGAAGGCGAGCAGCCCCATGTTGATCGGCAGCACGGTCGCCACCACGAACATCGCGGCGAGTGCCACGATCGAAATCACTTCTGCCGACATCTCTCTCTCCCTCGGTACTCGGCTACTGGTTGGACCAGTGTGCCACTAGACCTCTGGTCCTGTCAACCAATCCGTTAGGATCCACGTGTGGCCGAGCTCGAGCCGATCCGCCGCAGCCCGCTCTATGAGGAGGTCGTCGAGCGCCTCCGGACGTTCATCGACGTCCAGCAACTCCAGCCCGGCGACCGGCTGCTGTCCGAGCGCGAGCTCGCTCAGCGCCTCGGCGTCAGCCGCACCTCCGTGCGCCAGGCCCTGACCGCGCTGAAGGTCGGGGGCCTGGTCGACATCCGCCACGGCGACGGCGTCTTCTTGGTCCGCTCACCCGAGGACGTCGTCCCCTCACTCGCCCAAGGGCTGCTCGACAGCCACGCTCAGCTGCCGGCCGTCATGGAGGTCCGCGAGGCGCTCGAGACCCAGAACGCACGGCTCGCCGCCCGCCGACGCACCGACACGGACCTCGACGACATGCGCCAGGCGCTGACCGAGATGTCCAAGCTCCTCGACGCCGGCGAAGACGCGGCCGACGCCGACCGCCGCTTCCACAACGCGATCGCCGCCGCCTCCCACAACGACTTCCTCGTCAGCCTGATGAACCAGCTCGCCGACCCCTTCGAACAGACCCGGCGCACCTCACTCTCACGCCCCGGCCGCCCGCCACGCTCCCTAATGGCACACGACGCGATCCTGCACGCCATCGAAGCCCAAGACGAAGACGCCGCAGCGCAGGCGATGCGCGACCACCTCAAGGTCGTCGCGGACATCGCCTTCGTCAGCCCCGGATGACAAGCCCGGGGTTCCCTCGTCGACCCATTGGGGGAGCGCCGATGTCCGCCGGATATGCACGGCGAGTGCTCGCCCGCTGCGGCTTCGCGCGTCATGGTGAAGGCAGTATCCGCGGACCCGGCGGCGATTGTCCCCCAGATTGTGGATTTCGGGCACTTCTGCTGTCCGGCGCAAGGAGGCGTCCCGGTCAAGGCCCGCGAGACGCTCGGAATGGACGAATCCCGACGGTCGCCGAGTGGCGGTCGGCCCTATTGCGTCCAACGCGAAAGCAGCAGCGGCCCGCGGCGTTTCGAGCCGCCAGGCGCTTGACTCCTTGAGTCGTGTTCTTGCGTTCCGATGCCGTCGCGCGTAGCGTCGGCTCCGACCGCAAGCGCGACGCTTGGGGTTACGCGAGGAGGCCGAGATGGCCAAACGGGTGACGCAGGTGACGGTCTGTGCAGTGATGGCGCTGATCCTGGGATGCGGTGGCGGGTCCGATCCCGACACGACGGCCAAGAAGTCGGCGGCACCCCGGGCCAGTGCCGCGACGACTCCATCAGATGGCGAGGCGGCGACGGCCGGTCTCATCGATGTGGATGGCCACGAGATCTTCATGACATGCCGCGGAAGCGGCTCCCCGACGATCGTCTATCTGCACGGCGCGGACGGCCGGGCCAGCGGCGCCGACCAGATCGCGGAGAAGCTGGCGACCGCCATCGCTTCTGCGCCTACGACCGGCCGAACGCCTCGGGGATCAGCGACGGCGTCGAAGGCCCGTTGACCGGCAAGGACAGCGTCGCGGAGTTGCATGCTCTGCTTGCGGCGGCGGACGTCGCCGGCCCATACGTGCTCCTGGGCGCGTCACGCGGAGGCCTGCTCGCCGACATGTACGCCGCCACGTATCCCGACGACGTGGTCGGGATGGTGCTGCTCGACGCGCTCCTGCCCGACGATCTCATCACCGAGTTTCGCTACGTCCCCAAGGCCCAGCGGGAGCTGAAGCCGAACGTCTGGAAGCAGGACCCGGAGCAGAACGACCTGTTGACAACCTTCCGCCAGGCGCGAGCGCTCCAGGGAAACGAGCCCAGCATCCCGGTCAGCTACATCGCAATAAAGCGGATCGAGTTCCCGCGGTCGTGGCCGCGCAAGGTGGTCGCCGCGGGCTTTCGCAAGAACCAGCGCGATTTCGTTGCCCGCTTCTCGCCGGGGCGCCTCATCATCGTCGACACCCCGCACCAGATGGAACGGGTGATCCCCGAGCCCATCGCGCGCGAGGTAGAGCGCGTGATCGCGAACTCAACCGAAGGCTAAGAGGCGTGTCGAGCCCGCTATCGGTTTGAGGCACACGCGCTAGCGCGAGTCGATCAGCTCGCACTAGCGCAATGGACGACCAGCAGGAGCGCCCGCCCGGCTCGACTACTTGATGCGGTGCATAGGCACGACGCCGGCGCCGTGAGGTCGAACAGGCAGGGCTCGAGTGCCGTCGCCCTCCCCAATCGCGTGAATCGGAACGGCCACAGCTCGCCGGCCAAAGTGGCTCTATTGTGGAAAAGCACACCTTTCGACCGTGATCGAACCTCTTCCTACAGGTCGGCGAGGATCAGTCGGCGAGGTCTTCGAGCGCGGCGCGGCGTTGCTCGAGGTCCGAGCGCGCGTAGCGGCGCGTGGTCTTGATGTCGGCGTGGCCGAGGATGTCGGCGACCAGCACCAGGTCGTGGGCGTGATCGCGCACCAGCCGCGTCGCGACCGTGTGGCGCAGCGCGTGCGCGGACTCCTCGATGCCCGCCTTGGCCATCACCGCGGTGACGATCTTGCTCAGCGAGCGCACCGACAGCGGCTCGCCGGTCCGGGAGATCCACAGCGGCCCGCTCGTCACGCTCGGCCGGCTGTGGTGCGCGGCGCGGTCGGCCAGCCATTCGCGCAGCGCGGCGCGCGCCGGACGGTTGAGCGGCACGAGGCGCCGGCGGTCGCCCTTGCCGTGACGGATGACCAGCTCGCCGGTGCGTTGGGTGAGGCGGACGTCGTCGACCTCGAGCGCGGCGAGCTCGCCGATCCGCACGCCGGTGAGCAGCAGCAGCTGCACGATCGCGCGATCGCGGCTGGACGCGAGCCGATCGGTCTCGCGCTGCAGCGCGCGCAGCTGCTCGCGCGACAGCGCCCGCGCCTCCTTCGGATCGACCTCGACCCGCCGCACCGCCGGCGCGCGCAGCGCCCGCGAGTCCAGCAACGACGTCGCGGCCGCCAGCGCGAGATTCACCGTCGACGGCGCCAGCCGACGATCGACCAGCCGGCGGCGCCAGTCCGCCAGCAGGGCCCGGCGATCATCATCGCCCGCCGGCGCGAGGAACGCTTCGAGCTCGCCGCCGGCGGCCAGGTGCTCGACCAGCTCGCGCGACCCAGCGCCGGTACGCCGTGCGCGTCCGCGGCGCCAGCGCCTGGCGGTCGAGCCACTCGCCGTAGCTTCGAGCACCTGCGCGGCGAAGCCATGCGCGAATCTTGTCGGAACCGCCGGACGGCCGGCTCGGTCGGGACTGGGAGCTGTCGGCCTTGCGGTCGGCGTATGCTGTGTCTGAACGCGAGTGGCCCGGGTGTCGGGCTGGAGGTGCTGTTGGGTCGGTTCAGCAGGCGAGCACCGCTCTGATGGGGTTCGCGTCGGCCGTGCTGCGGTTTGGTCAGGGCACTTGGCCGCGGATCGTGGGGGAGTAGAGTCGTCGTGATGGCCAGTGGCGCGGACCAGGGCCTGGAGGAGTCACAGCAGGCTCCCCTCCACGGCGTGGTGCCGGAGGCTGACTTCGCGGATGCCGTCGCCGCGCCGTTCTCCGGAATAGCAGCGATGCCGCTGGCTGACATGGGGCAGAGGCTCTCGCGGCTCGATCCAGCGACGCGTGCCAGGATCGTGGCACGGATGCAGCGCGGCCACGGCAACCAGTACGTCCAGCAGCTCGCGCGTCAGGATCACGGAACGCAGCAGGCACCGCCGCCGGTCGCTGGCGCGGCCGGCGCGAGGCCGGACATCGCGGGGCTGCGGACGCTGGCCGACAGCTACATCAACTCGCAATACGCGAGCGCGGCGCGCGACGGGCTGTCCGATGCGGAGGCTGTGCTGGGCAACCAGTTCGACTACGGCTCCTTCCTCACCGCGCTTGCGGGCAACCTGATCTGGGCGGCGGCGTGCTTCTCCACCGGCGGGACGGCCTTCGTGGTCAGCGTCGCCGGCATCGCCGTAGGTGCCGCCGCGCCGAGCGGCTCCACGAACATCGATCGCGCAGGGTTCCACGCGGAGGCGACGCGCAAAATCGACGGCATCGTCACGCACCTGCTCAACCAGATCGACCGGGTGACCCGCGACGTAGACGCGGTGGCCTCCGAGTGTAACCTGAGCGACTCCGATACACGCCGCGAGCTTCTGCAGCGTCTGCTCAAGCCGGAGTACATACAGACAGTGCAGGGCGGCCTGCCAGCGGTCAACCGCAGCGCGATCGCGAATCGGATCGAGACCGTACCTCCTGATTAAGGCGAACGCTTGACCGGGCGGGCTACTGCGCGGCTACGGTCGCTTCCAGTACGAGTACACCGTCTCCAACTACGTCACCGAGAGCGGCTTCTGGCCGTTCGACTCAGAGACTCTCAAGCCCGTCTCGGACTGGGTCTTCACACGCGGGAATTCGCTTGCGTACATCCCGCAGGGTGAGGACGCGGCGCTGGAGGTACTCGAGCGCGAGCCGTTGCTGCAGCCAGCCACGATGCCGTGGGGCAAGTCGCTCTATTTGAATCCTGGCACGGGCCGGAACTTGCTCCACTTCCACCTCGACGCGAACAACAACATCTCGAACGTAAACACGTACGGAGTG
>CAVYHO010000006.1:0-1300698 GCA_963768375.1 uncultured Solirubrobacteraceae bacterium | reverse complement strand
ATGCCATGAAACTCCGCTCTTGCTACTGGCGAGAATGTTTGGCCCATCATGCCACAATTCAAGCTCTACGAATCGGCCGCATGACGCTGAAGGTCCTCACTGTGTTGGCGGGAGCGTCGGTCGGCGGCGCCGAGACCTTTTTCCTGTCTCTTACCGGCGCGCTGGCAAGGGCCGGCCTCGACGTCCGCTCGGTGCTCAAAGAGAACCGGGATCGCGAAGCCGCGCTCGTGGGGCAGGGCATCAAGTACCTCACCGCGCCGTTCGGTTCGGTGCTCGACTTCACCACCGGGGGCGTGCTGCGGCGAACCGCCGAAGAGTTTCGTCCCGACGTGGTTCTCGCCTTTGCCGGCCGCGCCGCCTCGTTCCTGCCGCACGGTCCTCATGTCCGCATCGGACGCTTGGGCGGCTACTACAACCTCAAGAATTTCCGCCGCTGCGACCACCTCGTTTGCAACGCACCCGATCTGGTGCGGTACGTGACCGAAGGCGGTTGGGCCAAAGAACGCGTGTCCCTGATCCCGAATTTTCCCGCGCTCGCCGATGGACCGAAGCTCGATCGCGCCGCCTTCGATACTCCCTATGACGCGCCCCTCGCGCTTGCGCTCGGCCGTCTGCATCGCGCCAAAGGGCTCGACATCCTCATCCGCGCCGCGGCCGCCATACCTGATCTGTACGTCTGGATCGCCGGCGAGGGCCCTGAACGCGAGAACCTGCTGCGCTTGACGCAGGACCTTAGCCTCGCCGGTCGCGTCAAATTCCTCGGCTGGCGTAACGACCGCGCATCGCTCTTCAAGACCGCCGATCTCTGCGTCTACCCCTCGCGCGAGGAACCCTTCGGCAATGTCGTCGTCGAGGCCTGGGCCTGCGGCACGCCGCTGGTGACGACTGCGAGCACCGGTCCACGCTGGCTCGTCCGGAATGGCAAGGACGCGCTCATGACGCCGGTCGATGACGTCGAAGCTCTAGCCGCCGGCATCGGACGGGTCCTCGCCGCTCCCGAGTTGCGAGCCTCGCTCGTTGCCGCGGGCCATCGCCGCGTCGCCGAGGAATTCTCCGAACCCGCGATCATCGCGCGCTACATTGACCTGTTTGAACGCCTCACCGGGAAAGTATCGACCTGATGTGCGGCATCGCGGGCTTCATGCTGACCGATCGCGCGGCGCCGCCCGCTTCCGTGCTCGACACGTTTGAGCGCGCGCTCTCCCATCGCGGCCCTGACGGCGTGAAGCGTCACGTCGAACACGGTCTCGGCCTCGTGCACACCCGGCTTGCCATCATCGATCTCAAGACCGGCGACCAGCCCCTCTACGGACCGAACGGGGCCGTGCTCATCGCCAATGGCGAGATCTACAATTACATCGAGCTGAAGCGGAATTTCCCTCAGCAGAAATTCGCCACCAGCTCGGACTGCGAATTGCCGCTGATGACGTATGCGCAGGAGGGCGCCGATTTCGCCAAGCCGTTGCGCGGCATGTACGCCATCGCGCTCGCCGATCCGCGCGCGCTCAAGCGCTCTATCTCGCGCGCGATCCCTTCGGCATCAAGCCGCTCTACTACGCCGAGATGTGCCGGAGGCCTTCTCTTTGCTTCGGAGCCGCGAAGCGATCCTGAAAACGGGCCTCGTGGCGCGCACCGTTTCGCCCAAGGTCGCGACCGAGCTGCTCGCAGCTGCAATTCACTACCGGGCGAACGCACGATCTTCCCCGGCATCAAGCGCGGTCGCGCCCGGAGAAACGCTGACGCTCCGCGCAGCGGCCGCGTCGCCGGCCGGCAGCGCATCGCCGCGCTTCCCGCATGCACCGCCGCTCTCACTCGATGAGGACGAGGCCCTCGCGCGGCTCGACTCGGTCCTGATGGACAGCGTGCTGGTGCATCAGCGCTCCGATGTGCCCTACGGCATGTTCCTCTCGGGCGGGATCGATTCCTCGGCGCTGCTCGCCTGCATGGCGAAGCTGAACGACCGGCCCGTCCGCGCGTTCACCGCGGGCTTTCCCGGCACCGACGCCCGCGACGAGCGCGCGCACGCGAAGACGGTCGCCCGCGCCGCCGGCGCCGAGCACGTCGAGATCGAAGTCACCGAGACGACTTCTGGACGCACCCTGCCAGCGATCGCTGCGGCGATGGACGATCCCGCCGCCGACTACGCCACGCTGCCGACCTATCTCCTCGCCAAGGAAGCGCGCGCGACACGCTGAAGGTCGTGCTGTGCGGCGAAGGCGGCGACGAGTTGTTCGCCGGCTATGGCCGCTATCGCAGCGCGCTCCGCCCGCGCTGGTTCGGCGGCCGCCAGATGCGCCGTCGCGGAATTTTCGACGGCCTCGGCATCCTGCGCGACCGCGACCGGCTGGCGTGACGGCATGGAAGACGCCGAACGCCGGATCGCCGCTGGCGGCGGCACCCGCCTCCAGCAGGCTCAGGCGCTCGATTGCGCCGACTGGCTGCCCAACGATCTCCTGGTCAAGCTCGATCGCTGCCTGATGGCGCACGGTCTCGAAGGCCGCACGCCGTTCCTCGATCCGAACGTCGCCGAGTTCGCTTTCCGCTTGCCCGATGCGCTCAAGATCAGGAACGGCATGGGCAAGTACCTCCTGCGCAACTGGCTCGACCCGTGCCCTCCCAGCCGCGCGACGCATTCTCACGCAAGCGCGGCTTCACCGTGCCCGTCGCCGAATGGATCGCGAAACGTGCATCCGCTCTCGCGCCCCTCGTCGCGCGCAACGAGGGCATCGCGGCAGATCTGCCACCCCGACAAGGTCGACGCCCTGTTCCGCGCTTTCGGCGCCACGGCCGGCAAGCATGACGGCGCCGCGTGCTGGCAGCTTTTGTTCTACGCTCTGTGGCATCGCATCCACGTGGAAGGCCGCGACGGCAGAGGGCGACATCATGACCGTGCTGGAGGCGCGATGACGGACAGCTTCGATCTCCTGATCCGCGGCGGCATGTTGCGCCACCCCGGCGGGAGTGTTGCCGCCGACATCGGCGTGCAGCGCGGCCGCATCGCCGCCATCGGCGCCCTCTCAGGCGCCTCGGCCGCCGAGGTGTTCGACGCGCGCGGGCCTCCACGTGCTGCCCGGCGTGATCGACACCCAGGTCCATTTCCGCGAGCCGGGGCATCGAGCACAAGGAAGACCTGGAGACCGGCTCGCCGCGGCGCCGCTCTGGGCGGCGTGACCGCGGTGTTCGAGATGCCCAACACCAATCCGCCCACCACCACGCGCGACGCTCATCGACGACAAGCTCGCCCGCGCGCCAAGGGCCGCATGCACTGCGACCACGCCTTCTATGTCGGCGCGACGCACGAGAACTCGGCGCGCTGCTCGCGAGCTCGAGCGGCTGCCCGGCTGCTGCCGGCGTCAAGGTGTTCATGGGCTCCTCGACCGGCACGCTGCTGGTCGACGACGACGAGGGCGATCGAGCGCGGTGCGTCAGGGCTCAGCCGCCGCGCGGCCGTTCCATGCCGAGGACGAAGCGCGCCTGAACGAGCGCGCGCAAGCTCGCGCGCGCCGGGCGATTCGACGCACGCATCCGGTGTGGCGCGACGCGGAAACCGCGCGTGCGTCGACCGAGCGCGCCTGCTGCGCCTCGCGCGCGCAGCCGGCAGGCGCGTGCACGTGCTGCACGTCACGCACCGCCGAGGAGATCGAGCTCCTCGCCGACGCGCAAGGACATCGCGACCGTCGAAGCCGACGCCGCAGCATCTGACGCTGGTCGCGCCCGAAGTGCTACGAGCGGCTCGGCGCCTTCGCGCAGATGAACCCGCCGATCCGCGACGCGCGCCACCGCGCCGCGCTCTGGCGCGGCGATCGCGCAGGGCGTGGTCGACGTGCTCGGCTCCGACCACGCGCCGCACACGCGCGAGGAGAAGGCGCGGCCTCTATCCGGACTCGCCCTCGGGCATGCCGGGCGTGCAGACGCTGGTGCCGTGATGCTCGACCACGTCGACGCGGGCCGGCTGACGCTGGAGCGCTTCGTCGACCTCACCAGCGCCGGGCCGCAGCGCGTCTTCGGCATCGCCGGCAAGGGCCGCATCGCGCTCGGCTACGACGCCGACTTCACCATCGTCGACCTGAAGGCGAAGCGGCACGATCGAGAACGCCGGATCGCCTCGCGCTGCGGCTGGACGCCCTTCGACGGCATGGAGGCCACCGGCTGGCCGGTGGCCACCATCATCCGCGGCCAATCGTCATGCGCGACGGCGGGCTCGTGGGCACGCCGCAGGGACGGCCGCTGCGCTTTCTGGAAACGCTCGGAACTACTGGAGCCTGAATTCGCCGCGATAGTATTTCAGCTCGGACGGTTCGATAATCCCGCTAGCAGCAACCCACACCGAGTGCAGCTTGCCGTCAAGTTCGGACTGCCAGAAACGGAGAAACGCGTTCAGTTTGGGGAATTTCGGGCACTGGTCGTATTCCTGCCAGACATACGTCTGAAGCAAAGATGGATGATCGGGCCGACGGTAGAGGATCTCGGCCGTCGTCAACCGGGAACCATTCAAGATCTCAGATAGGCTGTTCATATCAACTCTCGCATCTTGACGTTAGCAGTAAATCCTTTCCGCTTTGCAAAGTTCCTGCCGCCTCTCATTTCACGACCCAATAGGGACAAAACTGTGACGGAGTTCCGTGCTTGACGAACGCGCGCAATCCGGCTCGGTTGCGGACAGCGGTGAGCCTGCAACTCGCATCACGGCTGCGCGTTTAGCCCTCGCGCCGGCCGGAAGGACATTCGGGGAATGTATTACCTGTTTCTTTTCAGCGGTGGATTTCTCATCGGCCTTGTCGTCGCGATCCCCATCGGTCCCGTAAATCTCATCTGCATCCGGCGGACGCTCTCTTACGGAACGCTCGCCGGATTCCTCTCCGGCCTCGGCGGCGCGCTGGGAGATGGAGTCTTCGCCTCGGTTACCGCGTTCGGCTTGACTGCGATCTCCCAACTGATCGAGGGCTATTCGAAGCCGTTGCAGCTCATGGGCGGAATCATGCTGCTCGGCTTCGGTCTCACCGTCTTTCAGACCGACGTATCGGTGTTGCGCGACGCGGAAGGACAGATCGTGCGCGACAAGCCGCCCTCAGCGCTCCGGATGCTCCTCTCGACCTTCGCGCTGACGATCGCCAATCCCGCGACCCTGTTCGGTTTCACGGCGCTGTTCGCCGGGTTCGGCAGCTTGGCGGGGGAGGGCACCACGTTCTTAGATGCAGGCATAACCGTTCTGGGCGTGATCGCCGGTTCGACAACCTGGTGGTTCATGCTCACCACCTTCGTCGGCATCTTTCACGGCCACATCGACACCGGCGTGATGCGAACGATCAACCACGTCTTCGGCGTGCTGGTGAGCGCATCGGGCGCATTCATTCTCGGCAATCTCGTGCTGGGAATGACCTAATCGGTTCCCAGCACGCGCCTGCTGTCCTCGATGATGCGGAGCGTTTCGCTCCACAGCGAATAGTCGCCAAGCCCCGAGAACGAAACCCAGCGTGCTTCGGCGGCGTCGGACCCTGCGCGCAGTTCGCCCGCGACAACGCGCACCGCGAAATCGATGAGCACGTAGTGCCGGGTGATCGAGCCGGCTTCATCCCGCATGATCAGATCGACCGTATCGATCAAGCCCGCGATTTCGACGGTGAGCCCCGTCTCCTCCGCGACTTCGCGCAGCACCGCATCGTGCAGCAACTCGCCCCATTCGAGATGACCGCCGGGAATGCTCCATTGGTCCTGCCGCGGCGCCTTGCCGCGCCGGATGAGAACGATCTCATCCTTGTCGTTCCAGATGACCGCGCCCACGCCCAGCACGGGAGATCGCGACGCGACAGGGATTTGCTCCGCCATAGGTCCATACTGCACGGCAAAAGGGGCGAAATCACCGGTCCCCAGGGTTCCCGGGTCCAAGCTTCCTTATTCGGTCCTTTGCGGTTAAGAAGGTCGCGAAGCGACGAGGAGACTATACATGCGCTCAAGGATGATCATCGCGGTTGCGGTTATGGGCTTGGCCGGATTCGCGCTCGCAAGCTGCGGACAAGAGCAAGCCAGTAACCAGCCTGCCGCAGAGCCGCCTGCCGCGGGCGCACCACCAGCTGGAGCAACGGCCGATATGTCCCCTGAAGGCAACCAGAAATTCCTCGCAGACAACAAGGCGAAAGAGGGCGTCACGACGACGGCCTCCGGCTTGCAGTATCGCGTGATGAAGGCCGGCACCGGCGCCTCGCCGACGGCGAACGACGTCGTGAACGTGACCTATAAGGGCTGGCTCATCGACGGCACCGTGTTCGACGAAACGCCGCCCGGCCAAACGGCGACGTTCCCCGCAGGTGCGCTGATCCCGGGTTGGGTCGAAGCGCTTCAGCTCATGAAGGAAGGCGACGAGTGGGAGATCGTGCTCCCGTCCGAGCTCGGCTACGGCGCGCAGGGTGCTGGCGGCGTCATCCCGCCGAACCAGACGCTCGTCTTCAACATGGCGCTCCTCCAAGTGCAGAAGCAGTAGTTCCTACTGCAGTAGCTTTCCCGGATTGAGGATGTTCTTCGGATCGAGCGTGCGCTTCAGCGCACGCATCGTTCCGATTTCGATCTCGCTCTTGTAGCGCAAGATGTCCTCGTTCTTCGCGAGGCCGAGCCCGTGCTCGGCGGAAATCGAGCCGCCCAATTTCGCGGCCTGTTCCTGCACGGCGCGTTCGAGCGCCGCGCGCGCAGCTTTCAGCGCAGCGTCGTCGCCGGGCGCCTTGATCGCATAGTGCAGATTGCCGTCGCCGACATGGCCGAACGCATAGGATCGTGCGCTCGCGAGCACCGTGCGTATGTCGGCATCGGCCGCGTCCAGGAACGCCGCGATGCGCGACAGGGGCACTGCGATGTCGTTCGAGATCGTCGCGCCATCCAGCCGATGTGCATCGGGCAACGTCTCGCGCAGCTTCCACAGCGCTTGGCGATCGCGCGCGGTCTTGGCGAACGCCGCATCGCTGACCGCGCCTTCGTCCATCGCCTGCGCGAGCGCCTGCTGCATCGCCTCGGTCGCATCGAACGCGCTCGGGTTCGACACCTCGATCAGCACCAGCCATCCGTCATGATGGGGCAGGGGATTTGCCGTCCCCGGGAATATGCCTCTCGACAAGGTCGAGCGAACGGCGGTGCATCAGCTCGAACGCCGTCACCAGCCCGCCTGTGGCGCGCTGCAGCCGATGGAGCAGATCGACCGCCACCGGGACACCCGAAATCGCAGCGATGGCAGTGGTATACGAGATGGCCTCGGAAACAGCTTCAACGCCGCGGCGGTGACGATGCCCGAGCGTCCCTTCGGCGCCGATGAAGAGCTGCTTCAGATCGTAGCCGGTATTGTCCTTGCGCAGGCCGCGCAGCCGGTCGAGCACGCGCCCGTCCGCAGCACCACTTCGAGCCCGAGCACGAGATCGCGCATCATCCCGTAGCGGAGCACGTTGCACGCCGCCGGCATTCGTCGAGACGATTGCCGCCGATCGTGCAGCTGCCTTCCGCGCCGAGGCTCAACGGAAACAGGCGATCCGGCGTCGTCGGCCGCCTGCTGCACGCGCTGCAGCACGACACCCGGCCTCCGCGATCAAGAGTTGTCGTCCGGCGATCGATCGTCCGGATACGGTTCATGCGCTCGAGCGACAGCAGCACTTCGCCGCGCGTCGGGACTTGCCCGCCGACGAGCCCGGTATTGCCGCCCTGCGGCACCACTGCCGTTCCGGTCTCGTTGCAAACCTCGAGAATGCGCGCGACCGCTTTGCGTGTCGGACGGCTTGAGCAGCAGCGATGTCCGCCCCGTCCAGCGCCCGCGCAGCTCGACAGATGCGGCGCGATCTCGCCGGATCCTCGCTCCAGCCGTCAGCACCCGCCGCCGCCTTGAGACGGCGCGCCGTCGTCTCATTGGGCATGCTCATGGCGTCGCCTCGCGCGGCGCGGCCGCGCGGCGCAGACGGTCGTTGATCGCCTCGCCGAGCCCCCGGTCGGGCACCCGCATCACCGCGATCGTCGCCACGCCCGACTGATCAAGCTGCCGCAGCATGGCGAACAAATTCGCAGCCGCTTCAGAGAGATCGCCGCGCGGGCTGAGATTGCAGATCGGGTTCGACGATCTCGGCACGTTCGGGCCGAAGGCCAGCAGCGCTTCGCCCGTCCTTACCTCGTGCACGTCGAGCCGCAGCCGCGCGCGCGGCGCATAATGGCTCGCCAGCATGCCGGGGGCCTCCCACGTCGTCCTTTGCCGGTTCGGCGAGTGGTCCGGCGATATCCTCGATCGCCTCGCGCGTGATCGCTCCGGGCCGAAGCAACACCAGGCCGCCGTCATTGAAACCGATGACCGTCAATCGATCCCGAGCGGGCAGGGGCCTGCGTCCAAGATCAGATCGACACGCCGGTGGAGATCGCGCGCGACATGTGCCGCCGTGGTCGGGCTCACCGATCCGGCGCGATTGGCGCTCGGTGCGGCGATCGGAATGCCGGCAACCGTCAGCAGCGCGCGCGCCACCGGATGATTTGGTGAGCGCATGGCGACCGTATCGAGCCCCGCGCTTGCAAGCAGCGCCAGCGGCGAGCTCTCGCGCCTCGGCAGGACCAGCGTCAGCGCGCCCGGCCAGAACGCAGCCGCGAGTTTCTCCGCCACGGATTGAACGAGACATGCGCATCCGCCTCGCTTGCGCGCGATGACATGCACGATCAGCGGATTGAACCGCGGCCGATCCTTCGCCGCGAACACCGACGCCACCGCCGTCTCATCAAGCGCATTCGCGCCGAGCCCGTACACGGTCTCGGTCGGGAACGCGACCAGCCGCCCCTCCCGCAGCAGCCGCGCCGCGTCGGCGATGACGCCCTCGGTGGCGGCCTCGCTGCGCGTTGCTCGCGGCGGCGGAATCGTCTCCATCAATGGAATGTAGCGCTTTACGGTGTTGCTGTTGCCACGAGATCGACCGTGACCTTCACCGCGTGGGCCACTGTGCGCTCGGATGACCAGTCGATGCCCCACGTGCTCCCCGTGCCCACGCCGAAATCGACGCGCGACAGCGTCAGCTCGCCTGTCATGTGCGCCGAGCGTCCATTGATCGCCAGCGCAAACGGCAGCCTCACTTCCTTGGTGACGCCGTGGATCGTGAGGTCCGCCACCGCCTCGTAGCGTCCCGGTCCGGTCTCGCGAAAGCTCTTGCTGACGAACTTCGCCTGGGCAAAGCGCCGGACATCGAGGCCGTTCGGCCCGGTGCGGTATTTGTCGTTCTCGGGGTCTTCCGAGACGAAACTGGCGATATCGATCGTGACCTCCGCCTTGGCCTTGGCGACGTCCGCTGGATCGAAATCGATCGCCGCCGTCCACCGCTTGAACGAGGCGCGGAACGGCTCGCGGTCCCAGGTCACGACAAAGCCGAGCGTGCTCTTTGCCGCATCGACCTGCCATTGCGCGGCATCGACCGCCGCCGGCAACAACGCCAGCGCCGCGGCAAGAAGGATGAACTCTCTCATGTCGGCAGTTTCGTCCAAGGCAGCATGCGTTTCAACACGTCGTCCCGATCCCGAAATGGTGCTTAAGCGCCGCCGCCGACATGCAGCCCGGCAAGCACCAGCATCGAAAGCGCCAGCGCGCTGTGCGCCACCGCCAGCGGCCCCTCGATCATGCGCTTTTCCGCGCGCGGCAGATCGGCCAGGAAACGGAATATGCGGCCATTCGAACAAGGCCGAACCACATCGTCGGCACGGCCAGCGGCGCCGACGACACGGTCGCCCACCCGAGCAGCGGGACCGCGATCATCAGCACATAGAAAGGCATATGGACCGCGCGGGCGCTCACGCGCTCCCATCCCCGCATGGAACGGGCAGGGGCGGCACCGGATTGGCGAGCCGCCACACCAGCCGCGCCGCGCTCAGCACCAGGATGGTCAGCCCGATCGACTTGTGGACCTGGAACAGCGGGACATCCACGGATCCGTGTCCTCCAGGCTCATCATGAAGAAACCGAGCCACCCCATGAACAGGATCGCCGCGGCCAGCAGCCAGTGCAGAATGATCGCCACCGCGCCGTAGCGAGACCGGCTGTTGCCCCCGATCATGCGCAGGCGGCGCTCATTGGTCCTGCTCGAACTCGGCGGCGATGAATCCAACGCCTGTACCGGCCCGCGCTGTCGCTGGCACGCTTCCGAGCCGGTCGCTGGGCGCTGTTGCGCGACTTCTACGCGCGCCCCGGTCGGCTCGAGCCGGCCGAGGCTCGCCACGGCCTGACTGCGCTCGTGCGCTGCCCGGCGTTCGCGGAGATCTTCGACGTCAACGCCACGCCCGAGGGCGGGCTCGTGACCGCACAGGGGCTGGAGGAGATCCGCTGCCCGGTGCTGATCGTCTTCGGCGGCCGCGACCGGATCACCCCGCCCCACCAGGCGCGCTACTTCCTCAACCGCATCGCCCACGCGCGTCTGGTCGAGCTGCCCGACCTCGGCCATGTTCCGATGGGCGACGACCCCGAGCTGGTCGCGCGGACGATCGTCGACTTCAGCGACCAGGGCGCGGCGATCGGCGGTGACCGCCCATGAGCGGGAATACCGCGCTTCGGCGTGGCGTCCTCAGGGTTAACACAGTTCCCGTCTCGTGCCAGCGGATCTCGGTGTTCTCGCCGCAGGCGTTCCTGCGGGCGTTCGGCAAGGACGTCGCGCCGAACGAGGAGGCCGACGGGACCGACCTCGCCTGGACGGTCCGCGCCGCACGGTTCAACTTGCCCGGGGCCAGTGGGCTCGTGATCAGCCGATGAGTGAACACAACCACGACGACCAGCCGACCACTGATTTCCGGCCCTCGCCGAAGATCGGTACGGGCGATGCTTCAACATTCGTACCGTCGCCTGCAAACGTTCCAGCCTCGTCGCCGCAACAGGCGATGGCCGGGATGGGAGTCGACGACCGCGCGCGTATCGTGACCTCCCTGCAGCGAAGCGTCGGCAACCATGCGGTCGGACGGCTGCTATGCCAACGCTCTGCGACGCACGGGGAGGTGGGGCCTATGTCCCGTCGGAGCGCCGTCCCGCCCCCGGGAGTCGTGACGTCCGCCCTGATCGCCAGGGTCGTCGCGAACGCGGAGTTTGCGGACGCCGTGTCCAACGGCGAACTCGCACATGGGACGTTCGCGACTCTGGCCCGGCGCGAGCGATCGGCTTCCGCCACTATGGCACCTGCCTCTGAACCACTGCTTGGGTCGCTGTGGCGCGGCGTTCCCATTCCGGGTACACCCGCCGCGTCTGCTCTACAGCGAGCACCCAGACGATGCGACTGCGGCGGGGTGATGGGACCCGACGGGCAATGCGCCGAATGCAAGCGTCGAGGACACAGCGATGCGCCCGCCAGCGGATCGGTGCTGGCGCGACAGCAAATAGCTGAGGACGATGAGCGACTTCACGATCCCGGCTTTCTGATTTGCACCGCGTTCTGCTACCTCGGCATTCCCCCGTCGATGTTCAAGGACATCGTCGCCGGGATGCTGGAGGCTGCATACGAGCATTTCGTGGCGACTGACGTCGGCACGGCCCGGGAGCGCTTCCACGAGTATCGCCAAGAGCTGAGCGCCTACTCGAAGATCCGCCTGCTGGCGAAAGCGTTCCGCTTTCTCATGACCGGCGAACTCGGGATGGGGATCGTCATTCGCGCCGCGCGCGCGACCGCGGTGCGGACGCGAGTACTCACGGCGCTCGCGCGAGCGGGGCTGAAGACCGCGAGCCTCGCCGCAGCCGAGCAGATTGTGCGCAAGGTCATCGCGGTCATCGATGCGGCGATCGCCGTCGGCTGCGGCGCGTTCTGTGGTGTCGAGGCTTGGGCACGCGCGATCCTTGAAGTCACCGAGGCTGTCGAGCAGGGCCTTGCTAGCGCCCTGGAAGTCATCGAGGGCATCGGCTCCGGGCTACAAAACCTGGTCTCCGACCTCTTCGCGAACGCCTACGGCAGTCTCGACCCTGCCAACTGGCGGATCTCCAGTGCGCTGCCAACGGACGCGAGGATGAACGTCAGCGCCCTCGGTCTCTCGCTGTTTGCGCAAGTTCGCCCTGGAAGCCCATGGCGCCGCCGCGCGCCGAACGAAAGCGAAGCTGATGCGTTCCTCGCCAACATGGGACGTCCGATCGCATCATTCACAACGCCGTACGTTCAGCGCGTACTGCTCCCGGCCATTGCGACCTCGATTCAGGGCACGACGCGCGGCCCGAGTGCACAGCGACTGGACGGGCCGATGCTTGCGGCGATGTCCCCGGCTGGCCTTGTCGCCCTGCTCCGAGACAGCGGATTGATCTCGTTTGTGCAGGACCCCATCGACCACGCGACGGCCGAGCTCAGCGCCGAGCCCGAACCATCAGGCGCTTCAGCGCCGTGACGGCGACATCGGCTCGCCCGGAGGCGATCGCTGGACAGCGACCGACTGCGTCCCACTGCGCAGTTCGGCCGTTTTCTTACCTCTGCCGCGGGCGAACAAACGCCGAGCCAGCGCGGTTCCGCCTTCGCGGCTCACAATGCGAGCGGTCCGGGCTGGACGCCGCGATCGAGGCGAGTCGCTGATCGGGCCAGCTACGCCAGGCCGCGGCCGCCATCGACGACGAGCCGCTGCCCCGTCACGAAGGCCGCCTGCTCCGACGCGAAGAAGCTCACCGCGTGGGCGATCTCGGCGGGAGTGCCGAACCGGCCGGCGGGGACGGAGGCGACGTACGCGTCGCGCTCCGCCTTCGGCACGTCGGCGTGTCGCTCCACCGGTACGAAGCCCGGCGCAACGGTGTTGACCGTGATGCCGTCCGGCGCGAGCTCGCGCGCCCATGCCCGCGTGAGCCCGATCTGTGCCGCCTTCGCCGCCGCATATGCCGAGCGGCCCGGCGGCGGCCGGTCGACGACCTCCGAGTCGACCTGGACGATCCGCCCCCAGCCGCGCCGGCGCATGCCTGGCAGCACCCTTCGGGCGAGGAGCACGGGGCTCTTGACGAAGAACCCGAGCTGATCGAGGTGCTCGCTCCAACCCACCTCGGCGAGCGGCGCGTCGGGCTGCGGCCCGGTCGCGTTGAGCACCAGGACATCCACGGGCCCGAGCTCGCGCTCGATCGCGTCGATCAGGCCCGCGACCGCCTCCGGGTCCGTGACGTCAGCCGCGAACGCCGCGCTTGCACCGCCGGCGTCGCGGATCGCCGCGGCGGCGTCGTCGCCCTCGCCCCGAAGGTCGTTGACCGCAACGGCGAACCCGTCGCGCCCGAGCCGCTCCGCGATCGCACGGCCGAGGCCGCGAGAGCTCCCGGTGACCAGTGCGACCGGCACGGCGGCCCTATACCGACGAGCGCGAGAGATGCTCGGCGAGCCGGCCGCCGAGGCGCCGCGCGATGGGTGGAACCGCGTCGCTCGCGTCGCACTCGGGGTCGTATGCCGTCATCGACAGAGCGCGGACGTCGCCGCCCACCAGCACGGCGCTCACCAGCTCTTCCAGCAGCGCCGCGCTGAGCCCACCCGAGGCGCTGTAGATGTTGACCTGCGCCTCCGTGGTGTCCAGCACGTCGAGGTCCACGTGCAGGTCGAGCCCGGAGGGAGCGGGATCCATGACCGCGATCGCCTCCTCCAATCGCCTGGCGGAGCCGATGCTCGCGGGCGGCGGCCACGCGACCGCCGAGGCCTCGAGGCGCGGCTTCTCGGGCGGGTCGAGGGAGCGCGCCCCGGCGAGGATGACCGCCGACTCGGGCACCGGCCTCGCTCCCGGCACGGTGGCGAGCAGTCCCTGCCAGGCCCCGCCGGTGAGGATCGCGAGACCCATGCCGTCGAAATAGCCGGACGTGGTCGTCTCGGGGCAGTTGAAGTCCCTGTGAGCGTCGAACCACACGACGCCGGGCGCGGGCTCGTCCAAGCCGGGCACGATGCCGACGGCCGCGATGCAGCTGCCGGACAGCACCACCGGGAACGCTCCCTCGTGGATCGCTGCCCGCACCCGGTCCGCCACCCTGCGGATCAGCGCGAAGCTGGCATCGATCTCGTTGCTGAAGTCCTCGTCGAGTTCGACGAGCTCCGTGCTCACCCGAGCGCGGCAGGCTCCCAGCGCGTCCTCGATCCCGTGCTCGAGCAACCGCTCCGGCCCGCGCCCGACGCCTTCGCGCAGGCCTCCCAGTTCGTACGGCATGACGACAAGTCGAACTTCGGTCACCGCGGCGGGACTGTACAAGCGCGACGCGGATCTCGCCCGTATTTGGCCGGATAGGCCCACCGCAAGATGGCCTGTACAGGCCAGTTCCGAAGGGCCGCGGAATACCACCCGGGCCGGCGGAGTCTCAGACGGCGAAGGAGCCAATCATCGATCCGCAGGGGGTATGCGATGTTCCTTCTCGTCCACAACCAGATTGCCGGCCGCGCGAGCGCGCGTAGGGCGGCCGGCCTTTTGATCGCGGGCATTGCGATGCTCGCGACGGTGCAGTTGGCCGGGCCCAGCGATGCGCACGCGTTGCCGGGTCTCGAACGCGCCTTCGAGGCGTCGAACCGGGATAACACGCCCTTCAAGTCCGTGCCCGTCGACTGTCCGCAGGGCAAGCTCCCGATCGGCGGCGGCTTCGAAATCGAAGACGGGTTTCGCAACGACGTGCGGCTGACGCAGTCCATGCCGTCGGGAACTCGATGGGTGGTTTCCGCCGCCGCTCCGCCCAATGCCGACTACACCTGGAAGCTGACTGGGTTCGCGATCTGTGCCGATGCCGCGAGGCTGCGCGACCTTGACTATCAGCCGGTCGCCAACACGGTGGAAAATCCCACCTCGCGCGTCCACCTGCCAGGCACCGCATCCTGCCCAGGCGGGAAGGTCGCGTATAGCGCTGGCGGTGCCGTCAGCGTCTTCGATGGCAGCGTCGGGCTACAGATGATGCGCACGTCTGGGCCGATGGACATCGCTCGTGCAACCGGCCGCGAGGACGCCGGCCACGGCGGCACGCTCAGGACTTGGAAGCTCACCACCTGGGCTGTCTGCGCAAGGCCGGATGGCGGCATCCACGTCGAGGGCGAGGGTCCCGATCCCGTCGACCCGAGCTTCGCCGGTTCAAGCTGCGATCTCGGCTCCTTCCTGCACGGCCCGGGCGGTGGCGCCTCGGGCCCCAACATCAGCGACCCCGGCCCGACCTGGCTGAAGATGCTCTTCCCGACCTCCAACCTCAAGGAGCTGATCGTGCAGATGACACACCCGAACACGCTCATCGCCGCGCACCACACTTGCGCGACGCGAAGCTGAGAAGCCCGAATCGACCGATTGACAACGGCCCTGCCCGGCGGCTGCTGGGCAGGGCCTGCCGCAATTGACCGTCATGGATCAACAGATCCGCTTCTGCTCGATTCCGACCGGGCGGATTGCCTACGCTGAGGTGGGCGCGGGGCCGGCGCTGGTGCTGCCCGCCAAGTGGGTCAGCCACCTCGAGCTGGAGTGGGAGAGCGCGGACTTCCGTGCCTTCGTCGAGGTCCTTGCCGCGCGCCGCCGCGTGATCCGCTACGACCCGCCGGGGATGGGTCTATCCGACCGCGCAGGCGGCCACGGCGGGTTGGACGGCGAGCTCGAAGCGCTGGCGGCCGTGATGGGCGCTGCGAAGCTCGGGCGCGCCGCCATGCTGGGGATCTCGCTGGGAGCCTGTCTGGCCGCGGCCTTCGCGGCGCGGCACCCGGGCGCCGTCGAGGCGCTGGTGCTCTACGGCGGCTACGCGCGTGGGGCCGAGCTGGCCGCGCCCGAGGTGCGTGAGTCGATGGTGCGCCTCGTGCGTGCACACTGGGGGCTCGGCTCGCGGCTGCTGGCCGACGTGTTCCTGCCCGAGGCAGGCAGCCAGGAGCTCGAGGCGTTCGCCCGTTTCCAGCGCGACGCGGCATCGGCGGAAACCGCGGCCGCGCGGCTGGGGTTCGTCTTCTCGGTCGACGTCGCCGCCGAACTTGCGCGGATCGATGCTCCTGCGCTGGTGCTCCATCGCCGCGAGGACCGCGCAATCCCATTCGAGCTCGGACGCGCCCTCGCGGCCTCAGTACCGAGCGCCCGCCTGCTCACTTTGGGGGGCAGCCAGCACGTGCCCTGGAGCGGTGACGCCACCGCGATCGCCGACGCCGTGGGCGAGTTTCTCGACCGCAGCGCCGGCGCCGGCTCACCGCTACGAGAACGCCGGCTAGGAGCTGGAGGCGAGCACGTCGAGCCTGGGCTCAGTGCGCGGGAGCTTGAGGTGCTCGGGCTCGTGGCCGCGGGGCTAAGCGACGGCGACATCGCCGAGCGGCTGGTGCTCAGCCCCCACACGGTCCACCGGCACGTGGCCAACGTCCGCACCAAGCTCAACCAGCCCTCTCGCGCCGCCGCGGTGGCGCAGGCCGGACGCCTCGGCCTGATCTAGCTCGTCGCCGAATCCGGCCACTACAAGATGGCCGGGGCAGGCGAAGTCAGCGCCTCGTCGGCACCGTTGAATGGCGCCGATGGACGCAAACCTGGTCAAGGTCTCCACGGCCATCGGGTCGCCGGTAACCAGCGGTCGCCGACCCACCATCACGGTCTGCGCCTTGACGGCCGCGGCGCTCGCGTTGGCGGTCTACGGCCTGTGGTCTGACCGGAGCAGCCCGGTGACCAAGATCGCGGCTGCCGTCGCGGCCGGCGCCGGGCGACCGGCGGCTCGCCTCAGACGTGCTGATCGTGCATGGCGCGCCTCGCTGCGTGATCACCACTTACGAGTCGACGGCGGGTTTCTTCGCGGCCTCGATCTGCATTTCACTCCCGGCGTGAACGTACTGATCGGACTCGTGGTGTGGGCAGACATCGATCATCGAGCTCATTCGATCTTGCTTGGACGTCTCCGCATAGAGCAACCGCCCATGGTGACCTTCACGGGCTGAACCTCCTTGTGGACCGATCCACTGTTGATCGACTTCGGGATGGTACGGCGAGGGACCGCCGCGCTTGACCCCGTGACCCTCGAGCTGAGCGCGATTCTCCACCCAAAGAGCCCGGTCAGAGGGCTATGGCGCGATGCTGACCCAAGCGTGTGGTTGACGCCCACCGGTTCTATGCCGATTGCCCTCATGCGGAATTCATGATGGCGTGTCGCCGGTGGGCGCATGAACATGCCGCTGAGGATCGCGAAGTCGCAGCAAACGCGTAGGCATATTGTGCTCGTCAGCTCAAGTATTCCGATGTCGACCACGAAGTCGCGGCGGCGCTCGGCAGAGCAGCTCTCGAGGGTACCGCCGGTTAGCGTGCGAAGGCGACTTTCGCGCGGAACTGTCCCCTTCCGAGCGCCCAAAAGCACTGGAAACGGGCATGAAGCCGATCGCCGATTGCATCATAAGCTGCGCGTCTCTCTCCGGCTGTAAGAGCCGCCTCGGGCTTGCTCTTCAGCTGTCAGGCTCGCCGAGCAGTCACTCCTCGTCCGCTTCGTCGGCGTCCCGTTCAGCAGCGGGCTCGGGAGTCTGTTCGCTCCGATAAGCGATCCCGTCCCGCCGATCGAAGATTCCTGTGGCTGCCAAGGTTTCGACGTCTTCGCGAACGAGTCGCAATAGACGGTCGACCACCGTCGGTCCGCCGTCGCCGAGCCATTCCTCGAGCGCGTAGCTTCGGGACCAGCGTGTCCGGAAGTCGGTGAGCTCAGAGGCTTCCTGAAAGCCCCACGTCAACCGCAACTCCTCGGCGATACGGCGTAGGTTCTCTTGGATTGGCAACGGCAGCTGTGCGGCATTCGGATGTCGCGCCTGGACGCTGAAACGTGGCCCACTCTCGCGTCCCGGCGTGAACTGGATACGCAGGCGCTCGCTGCGGCGCTCGGACGGGATGACGACGCGAAGGTGGACAGCACGTTGGTGCGGGAACACGAGCGTCTTCTCGTATTTTCCGCGCCTCGCGAGCCGGGCCAGGTCTTCCCCGGGGACTCCGGTCGTGCCGGCCGAGGGCCTCCCGGACGACCTGCAGCGCAGGCTCCGCCAACTCGCTGAGGAGGCGAACCAACTGGTCTCGGCCGCGCTTGGCTTGGGCCCACGCCCGCACCGCATCCTGATCCACCTCCGTCATACCGAAATCCCCCTCGCGTTCGAGGACTGAGAAGAATGCGCGCCACATGGCGGTAACGTCCGGGTCACGATGTGTGAGTCGGGACAGTTCCCCGACAATCGCCGCCCATCGGACCGACCCTAGCCACCCTTCGCGGTTGCGTTCGGGCTCGCCGTACGCGGGTGGGTTGCGGGTCACTGCGAGTAGACCGGCGCGACTGTTCGGACCCCCGTGATTGCGGTACACGCCGAGCCCGCTCAGATATCGCTGCACCTGCTCGCGCCCGTAGCCGCTGTGGAGCTTGAGCTCCGCCAGTAGCACGAACTGTCGATCCGCCGTTCTAAACAGCAGATCGACGTACCCCTTTGAACTCGCCGCGAGGTCCC
Organism: uncultured Solirubrobacteraceae bacterium; assembly: GCA_963768375.1. GTDB lineage: Bacteria > Actinomycetota > Thermoleophilia > Solirubrobacterales > Solirubrobacteraceae > Solirubrobacter. Next base: position 1,282,342 of record CAVYHO010000006.1, on the reverse strand, counting down.
AGACGCGTTGCTCGGGCCGGCAGACGAGTTCGCCAGGCATCTCGAAGATGCCATCGATCGGCGGTGAGAAGTTTCGAGGCGCTGGTGCGTTGTCGACGAGCACCCGCGCAAGTGCCGAGGCGAACTCACGGTCAGTGCTCGCCGCACCTGCGATGAACTGGGTCAACTGCGCCTCGTCGCGCTTCACTCGAAGACCGCGCAATGCGACTTGGAAGTCCGGCGGCTGGGCGGCGCCCATCTTTCGGAGCATAGGGTGCCGAGCCCGCGAATGGTCGGAGTAGCGTCGCTTCTGAGGCCACCCGGGGGCCCGTGGCCGCCTCTCGACTTTGTTCGGTACAGATCTGTCGCGTGCGAACCGTACAACTTCCGCGAATGTGTTCGGTACAGTTGCATCGTGCCGCAACCGAACAAAAGTCCGGCCAGTCAGCGCGGACGGCCATCTCGCGCTGCGGTCTACGAACGCCTACGGGTGCAGATCGGCGAGTTGCGAGACCGACTCGGCGGATTGCCATCGCCGCTTGAAGCGGAAGGCATCTGGCGCGGGATCTGGCTCGAGGAGGCCCACCACTCAGAGCCTCGACCTGCTTGAGGACGAGCGTGTCCCCTTCAATCGCTGCTCCCGAAGGTCGCGCGGTCGGCAACAAGGAACTGAGCGAATACCTCGAGGTGCGCGGCTACGCCACGGCAGCGGACTGGGTCTACGGGCACGGTCTGCAGCCGGGCGCGTGGTCGGACGGTGACTTGATCTCCCTCGCTGAGATCCGTCATATCCACGCCCTCGCGATGACGCCCGTCTGGGATGTGGCGCCGCACCCGCTTGCTACGGACCGCGAACGTCCCGGCTCCTTTCGCGAGCACGACATCGCGCCGTTCCCGGGAGGTATGCAACCGCCTCAATGGACCGACGTTGCAGCGCTCATGCGCGACTGGAGTCATGAAGCCGTCGCACTTCGACAGGAAGATGAGGGCCGATTGCTGAGGTCTTGGCCCAACTTCACGCCCGATTCGAGCAGATCCATCCGTTCCTCGACGGCAACGGGAGGGCCGGACGGCTGGTGCTGAACCTCCTCCTCGTCCGGCTCGGGATTCCGCCGGCGATCATCTACAAGGGCGACCGGTTGCGCTATCTCGACGCCTTGCGGCGAGTTGACCAGGGCGACCCAGGTCCGCTAGGAGAGTTTCTCGCGCGCGCCGTGCTGGACAACCTCTACAAGTTCGTGGTTCCCGCGGTCGCCGGCCCAGCGAGGATGGTGCCGCTGCCCGCGCTCGCGACGCCAGATCTGTCCGCGAACGCGTTGCGAGTGGCCGCCATCCGGGGGCGGCTCAACGCCGCCAAGGCATCCGATGGGAGCTGGCGGAGCTCCAAGGCATGGGTCGATGAATACAGAGCCACTCGTTACAAACGCTCATGAACCCGTGCGCGGAAATCGTGCGAATCTGTCCCCTTCTGCGCGCCCGAAATCGCTGCAAACCAGCATAAAAGCCGAACGCTGGATTCGTCATAAGGCGCGCGTCTCAAACATCACCTAGTCCGCCGTCCCAGCTGCCCGCGATATCGCGCGGCCCCGCGAGGTCGCCGTCCGGCGACGATCAACGCGCACCGGACCGTACCGACGACCCGACGGGAGGGCGTAGGTGCCCAGGGTTCGACGACTCGGCGGCGCTGCAGAGCAGTAGCTCCCCGACAAGGTGCGGCTCACTGAACGCGACTGTCCGACAACCAGGTCTCGCCGACCGCCGCGGTGGGTCGCGGCGGCCGGCGCGAACTGTCAGTCCAGCTTCCCGAAGTGATGCTTCTTCGATTCGCACACCTCCACCTGGATGTCGTCGACGTACCACCCGTCGACGCCGCCGCAACCGTCCATCCCGAAGTCGAATCGCAGCTGCACCCGGTCGCCCGGGCGCACACCGATCGAGGACAGATCGACCTGTGACTGGCCCCAACTGCCCGTCACCTCGCCTCCGTCGGTGCCGCTGAAGGCCGACTGGCCTGCGAGCGGGTTGGTGTTGCCGTCGGTCTCGGTGATGAACGTCGTGTTGTAGGCGTTGAAGCGAAATGCGCTCGCGGGAAGCAGCGCGAACGGCCCGCGATTGACGCTGATCTTGATGTTGCCGCCGTCATAACCGAACTCCGTGGCGACGTAGTGCTCGAACGTCAGCCGCGGGCTGAAGCGCCGGTTCGAGGGCAGCTTGATCGAGGGACTCGTCAGCTGCATCACGCCGGAGAAGTCTCCGGCGCCTTGGTCGCAACTGCCGTCCGTCGGGTCCACGGCGTACGCCGCACGTCCGCGTCGGCCACCGGGCAGCGCGCCGCGAGACTGCCAGTTGAGCCGTGGCCAGCCGGCGTAGCGGCCCACGTTGGACACCGTCCAGCCGTCGAGGCCGCGGTCGAATCCGGCGGCGTACACGACCTTGCGCTTGGTTCGGGGGCCGCACAGCGCCGGCCTGCCCGGCTGCAAGAGCGGCTGGAAGTTGCATTGTGTAACGGGGCTGGTCCGGAGCTCGACGGCGGCCGCCATCTCCTTGATCGCTCCGCAGTCCGCTGCGGCGATCGTTTGACCGGACGGTCCAGCGGGTGCGCCGGTGCTCAGGCCCCGTAGCGGCGCGCCGACGAGATCGTTACAGGATGCCTCGAGGGCATCGGCGTGGTCGGCGAAGTCGCTGGCCGGCGTCTGGTAGACGGCCTGCGCGCGCCAGTAGATGTGGGCGGCCTTGGTGAGCCCGAGTCCCGCGACGGTGTGGCCGTTGTAGGTGCCGCCGTCCGCGAGTAGCGCGAAGCCGTGGTTCGGGACGCCCGAGTTGGTGTGCACGCCGCCTGCATCGGTAGTCGCGCAGTGGTACTCGGCGTCGGTGACCTTGCCCGGGTCGGAAAGGCAGTTCGGGTTCCACATGTCCCGGATCGCGTGCCCGCCGGCCGGCGCGCTCGGGTTGAACGCGGTTGCATCCTCCGCTCCGAGCCAGCGATAGGAGTCCTCCGGCGTGGTGTCGCTCTTGGGCCTCAGCGTGACGCTGACGGTGTCACCGGCAGCGAGCCGCCCGGCAATCAGGTTGCGGTGGTCGAGCGCGACGAGCAGCGACGGGATGGTGATCGAAGCGTCACCGCCTGTCATCTGCTGCGTGGTGTTCGCGGTGTTGCCGATCACGACGGCGATCGCGCCGGCGTTCTGCGCGTTCTTCACCTTGACGGCGAAGTTGCACACGCCGCGGTCGATCAGCGCGATCTTGCCGACGAGGGAACTGTTGGTGAATGGCGGCGTGCATCCGTTCGTCGTCGACGTGTCCGTGCCCGAAACACCGTCGGTGGCCAGGACGACGTTCCCGGTGACTCCGGGCAGCGACAATGACGGGCCGAACAGCGCGGGCCCGGCCGCACAGTCGCCCGCGATCGCCGATGGGGCTGTGATGCGGAGAATCGGGAGCGGGGTCGTGTGCGAGGTGCACGTCCCGACGGTTCTCGCGGTGTCCGGCAAGTCACTTCCCGCGCCGTTGATCCGGTCAGCGACCTCGCCCCAGATGTCCGAGTAGGACTCGTTCAGCGCGCCCGGCTGCCACTGATAGATCAGATCGTGTGTGAACTCGGTGTAGGCGTGGGCCCACTCGTGCACGACGACGTCGTCGGAAGTCACCCCGTTGCAGTAGTTGGTCGTCGTGCTGTTCCAGTTCGCATTCGGGCACGCGATGCCTGGGTCGTTGTTGACGGCTCGCATGAACGCGCCGGCCCCGTCGTACGAGTCCCGGCCGAACGCGTTCGAGAACAGCCGGTAGGCGTCGCCGCTGAACGCGACGATGTTCCGCTGGTCGGCATTGAGCGCGCCGGGGAAGGGGTCACCCTCCTCCCAGACCTTGTTCGCGGGGCTTTGCTCGTAGAGCACACGATGGAGCGCGTCAGGCGTGGCCGAGTACCGGTTGAGGACTTTGCCGGCGTTCGCGTGCACGAACACCACCTCGCGGATGCCGGCGCCGTCAGCGACTTCGACCTGGTAGGCGAGCTGGTTCGTTCCTTCGACGCCGCGAATAAGGCCGGTCCGATAGACGACCAGGAACGCGGAATCGGCGCGCAGGCCGGCGGTGGGCCGAGCGCCGCCGTCGTCGGCCAGTGGCTCGGCAGCGACCACGGTGATCGCCCGCGCCGCCGCCTGCGCCGGCGAGAGGCGCGGAGCAACGGAAAGGTCGATGTCCGGCACGGCGACTCCGTTGACCGCCGTGAGATCGCCATCGGAATCGACGTGCACCTTGATCTGGGTGCCGAATACCGGAAGGCCCTTGTAGCGCTGCGCATAGGTGACGTGCGTCGTGCCATTCGCGTCGACCTCGCTCGCGACCTCCGCGAGCGTCGAGTCGTCCTCCACCCCAAGCAGCGGCGCATAGCGCGCGAGGAAGTCGACTGCCTTCGTCTTCGGCTGCGCCCCGGCGCGCGTCGGCAGCAGATCGCCGTCGCGACCGGCCTGCATGAAACCGATACGGCCGGTTCCGGGCCTCGCGCGGACTTGGACCGCGCCATCCGCACCCGCCGAGAGTTGCTGCACGAGTCGCGGGTCCGGTGCGTCCGCTCGCGCCGACACATCTGTCGCCGCGCTGCACACCGCGACCCCCAACGCGAAGCCGAACAGGCGTCGAGACCGACACGCCATGGTGCACTCCTCTCCTTCTGGCGAGAGAACCCGGCGCAACCCGCTCGACGCGACGTGTTCTCTCGCGCTCGCCCCGCCCGGAATTGCGAGGTGCCTCGGTTATCCCATGACGGGTCCAGCAAGAGCAATAGGCAAACTGACGCCGGCTATCTGCATTGAAGCCGATTCCCCCTTTTGGATCAGCGTTCGGCGAGCAAATGACAAAACACTCGTTTCCTGGGGCCGCTGCCGGACGAGAGCGAGACTCGGGCGGGGAGGTTCTGACGGTGACATAGGGCGGCGATCTCCTTGCGCGCGGCGTTCTGACGACCGCCGAAGCTCACTGGCTCACGCGCGATGCTCATTGCGGACCGCCTCGGGTTTGAGGCGGTGGAACCGCCGGTCGACGAGTCCTGGATGCGCCCCCGCACGTGGCTGAACTGGCCCGCCACCGCGAGTGTGGAGACCGCCACGGAGGGCCGACCAGGGGACCGTGGTCCGCCTGGGAGATTCCTCGCTGGACAACCTGTACAAGTTCGTCGTCCCGGCGGTTCGCGGGCCGGCACGCATGGTTCCGCTGCCTGCACTGGCGAAGCCGAGCTGTCAGCCCACGCGTTGCGCGTGGCGGCGACCCGAGCACGGCTCAAGGCCGCCAAGGCGGCACATGGCCTGGAGTCGTCATCGAGAACCGCGGCGATGAGGACGCGATTGGCGATCCCCTAGCGCTCGCGCCGGCGACCATGCCACCAAGGTGACGCAGTCGTATAGAACGCTCTGATCGATCGAGTTGGGCTCTGAGCCGGTTCTTGGCCGAATGTGTTCGATGCCGATGACAGTGGCCCATGCGAACAACTTGCGAAAGTGTTCGGTACAGTTCCAGCATGCCGGAGCCGAACAAAACTGCGGCGGCCCAGCGCGGTCGGCCCACCCGCACTGCCGTATACGAGCGGCTTTCCGGGCCCAGATCGACGAGTTGCGGGAACGACTCGGCGGGCTGCCATCGCCGCGCGAGGCCGAGGGTATCTGGCATGGGATCTGGCTCGAGGAAACGCACCACTCGACCGCGATCGAGGGGAACACGCTCGTCCTCAAACAGGTCGAGGTCCTCCTCGCCGAGGGTCGCGCGGTCGGCACAAGGAACTGAGCGAGTACCTCGAGGTTCGCGGCTACGCAACGGCGGCGGACTGGGTTTACCGTCACGGACTCCAGCCGGGCGCGTGGTCGGACGGTGATTTGATTCGCTCGCCGAGGTCCGATACATCCACGCCCTGGCGATGACGCCCGTGTGGGATGTCACGCCACACCCGCGCGCCACTGACCGCGAGGGTCCGGGCTCGGCGACGCTGCGCGACCTGGGGCGCGCCGCCCGCCTGCATGACATCGGCAAGCTCGCGATCTCGAATCTGATCCTCGACAAACCTGCCCCGCTCACGCCCGCGGAGTTCGCGACCGTCAAAGATCATCCCCGGATCACCGAGCTGATGCTCGAGCGCACTCCAGGCCTCCGCGAGGTCGCCGCGCTGGCCGGCGCGCATCACGAGCGCTTGGACGGCAGCGGCTATCCCCACGGCTGGGCCGCTCCCGATCTGACGATGCCGATGCGAGCCTTGGCCGTCGCGGATGTCTACGAAGCGCTGACCTCACCGCGCCCCTACCGGCCGGCGCGAACCTCAGAACTCGCGCTCGAGCTCATCCGCTCCGACACGCCGCACCGCCTCGACGCGGACGCGGTGCTGGCGCTCGAGACACTGCTCAAGAGCCCGAGCGCCAAAACCGTGAGTCGCCTGCCCACCCCGATACGGCCGACGGCGCCAACCCCCTTCCGCATTCCACGCGTTGAGCCCGACCACGCGATCCGGCCGGGGGCTCAGCCGTAGGCGGCAGTGGCCACTCCGTCGCGGCGTGCGGTGGCGAAGGCGGCCAGCAGCTCGGCGGCGAGCGGCTGGCCACCCGAGATGGCGAGCGCGTCGGAGGTACCGTTTGGGCCGAGCGCGCGGACCCAGGCGGCCGCAGGGCCGCGCACGCTCGCGCTCGGCTCGGGTCCGCCGACTTCGGAGATCGCGGTTCGTCCGGCGGCCAGGGTGATCAGGTAGCGGCGCTCGGGCGCGTCGGCGTCGGGCTCGACGATCAGCTCGACCGTCCCCTCCATAGCGGCGGGCGGGGCGAGCAGTCCGGGTGCGAGTCGGAAGATCGCGCCGACGTCGACGTCCTCGCCGGGGCGCGGCGCGCTCCACGTCCACTCAAAGCCCCAGCGCGCCAGCGCGCCAAGCACGGGAGTCAGCTCGCGCGCACGGTCGGTCAGCTCGTAGTCCACGCGCGGCGGCACCTCGCGATAGCGCTGGCGGGTGAGCAGGCCGTCGGCCACCATCCGGTTCAGGCGCGAGCGCAGCTGCTCGGTGGAGATCCCCGGCAGCACGCGTTGCAGCGCGACGAAGCGGCGCGGGCCGGCCACGAGATCGCGGATGATCAGCAACGTCCACTTATCGCCGACGACGTCGAGCGCCCGGGCGTCCGGCGACCATTGATCGTACGGGTGACGCTTGGGCGGCGGAACGGTGGGAATGGGACGCCTCGCTGGGTACGGTACGGCGCTATGGCGCGTAGAGTACCCCCTTGGCCGAACGAAGGGTTGGTGACATCAACATCGCGGGCGAGTCAGGGAGTGATCGCGAGCGCAAGTTCGCCCGCCCTGGCGTGTTCATGCTCCTGAGTCGGGGCTGCCGCTCCCCGGCCTGCCGTCGGCAGGACGCGATGAGGGACGCACCGCATGGGTGAGATCATCAGGCTGGCGGACCACCGCAAGCGGCGCCGGTCAGATGTGCTCGGGGCGCGCGAAACCGTGCGGGCCGAGTTCTTCTTCGACCTTGCGTCGCCGTTCACCTATCTCGCCGCCGAGCGGGTCGAGCGCGGCTTCAATGCCGTCACGTGGTCGCCAGCCTGCGCGCGCACCTTGCGCTGCCGCTCGCTCCCGACCAACCCGGCCGAGTGTGACGCTGTCGTCAAGCGGGCCGAGCAGCGCGCCGGCGTCCTGCGATTGCCGCTCGCGTGGCCCGAGCGTTGGCCCGCGCCCGTGCCGGCCGCGATGCGCGTCGCCCATCACGCCGTTCAGCACGGTCGCGGCGGAGCGTTCGCGCTCGCGGCCGCGCGGCTGGCGTTCGCGGGCGGATTTGCCCTCGATGACCCCGAGATCCTGGCCGAGGCGGCCGCCGCCGCTGGCCTGCCGCTGAACGCATGCCTGCGGGCCGCGCGTGAGGACCGCCGCGACGGCGCCATTGAGGCGGCCGCGCGCCGCCTGCTCGGCGTGACCGCCGACCGGCTACCGACGCTGTCGCTCGGCCGCCGTCTCTACTGCGGCGAAGACAAGATCGGCTCCGCGGCCACCTCCGCGCGACTGTACGCCGCCGCCCGCCGCTGAACGACTCCGCCCGCCGGAGCGGACGGCTAGTGCTGCAACACGGCGTCGCCGAGGCGCCGCAGACGTCACCGGCGGCACCGGCCGCGCTCACGCTGGGCGACGTCTTCGCCCCGCGTGCCGGTTTCGGATCCTGAGAATCTGTTCGCTACCGATGTTTGGGCGCAAGCCGCACAACTTCGCCAAAGTGTTCGGTACAGTTGGGTTCTGCCGCAGCCGAACAAAAGCCCAACGACCCAACGCGGACGGCCATCGCGAGCCGCGGTGTACGAGCGGCTCCGAGTCCAAATCGACGAGCTGCGGGAGCGACTCGGTGGACTACCGTCGCCCCTCGAGGCGGAGGGGATCTGGCGCGGGATCTGGCTCGAGGAGGCGCACCACTCCACCGCCATCGAGGGCAACACCCTCGTCCTGAAACAGGTCGAAGTCCTCCTTGCCGAGGGCCGAGCTGTTGGCAATAAGGAGCTCAGCGAGTATCTCGAGGTTCGCGGCTACGCGACGGCAGCGGACTGGGTCTACGGCCACGGCCTCCGACCGGGCATGTGGTCCGATGGCGATTTGATCTCGCTGGCTGAGGTGCGACACATCCATGCGCTCGCGATGACGCCCGTCTGGGACGTCGCACCCCACCCACGAGCAACCGACCGCGAAGGTCCGGGTTCCTTCCGCGGCCACGACATCGAGCCGTTCCCGGGGGGAATGCAACCACCGCAATGGCCTGAGGTACCGGCCCTCATGCATGACTGGATCCGGGATGCAGTGGCGCTTCGCCGCGAAGACGAGGCCTCGATCGCCGAGGCGCTCGCAGTCCTTCACGCCCGGTTCGAGCAGATCCACCCGTTCCTCGATGGCAACGGCAGAGCCGGACGTCTCGTCCTGAATCTCCTGTTCGTGCGGCTGGGCATCCCGCCGGCGATCATCTATAAGGGGGATCGATCGCGTTATCTCGATGCCTTGCGGCGGGCCGACCAGGGCGATCCAGGCCCGCTGGGGGAATTCCTCGCGAGGGCCGTGCTGGACAACCTCTACAAGTTCGTCGTTCCGGCGGTCGCCGGCCCGGCGAGGATGGTTCCGCTGCCGGCGCTCGCGTCGCCGGACCTGTCAGCCGACGCGCTGCGCGTGGCGGCGATCCGCGGACGGCTCAAGGCCGCCAAGGCGGCTGATGGGAGCTGGCGGAGCTCCAAGGCGTGGGTCGACGAATACAAAGCGACTCGTTACAAGCGCTCGTGAAACTCGCGGCAGAAATCGCGCGGTTCTGTCCCCCGCAGAGCTCCCGAAATCCCTGTAAACCGGTATGAAGGCCGAACCTCGGTTGCATCATAATCCGCGTGTCGGGGGTTCGAGTCCCTCCTCCGGCATCCCCCGTACCGCTCAGATTTCGCGCTCTAGCAGGCAGAATCTCGCTGATCGCCGTTCAGCGCCCAAACCTCAGCGGAACCGCAACTGTGGAGTTCCCCGGTTCGCCGGACAGGGTTGGGCTTTCGGGTTCTAGGTGTTGATGATCTGATTGTGTGAGACCCCGAGCCGCGAAGCGGCGAGGCTGGGTCGGCGAGGCATGAGAGTGCTGTTCTCGAACTCCAGCGGCGCGAGCATGCCGAGCGTCGAGTGCCTTCTCGTGCGGTTGTAGAACGCTTCGATGTCCTCGAAGACCTCGCGAGCTGAGTTCGTGGCGGGTGGGCCAGGAGCGGCGGTGAACCAGCTCCTTCTTGAGGGTGGCGAAGAAGCTCTCGGCGACGGCGTTGATCATAGGCGTCGCCTTTGGAGCCCATCGAGCGTGAGATGCCCGCGTCGCGGGCGGCCTGGCCGAAGGCCAGCGAGACGTATTGCGATCCCTGGTCGCTTATGGATGAGCCCGCGCTCGGGGCGCCGGCGCGTGATGGCCATCTGGAGCGCATCGACGACGAGTTCTGCGCGCATGTGCTCGGCCATGCTCCAGCCGACGATCGCGCGGCTGTAGGCGTCCTGGACGGCGGCCACGTAGAGCCAGCCCTCCCAGGTTCTGAGGTAGGTCACGTCGGCGACCCAGAGCTGATTGGGCCCGGCCGGAGCCTGTCAAGCCGGATGAGACAGCGGGGTCGGGAATTTAGTGGGCGGTCTGCTCGCTGTCGGGCTTGTTGATCCACGCGGCGGTCGGCAGCGCGGGCGGCTTGGGTGGGTGTCGGACGAACCGCTCGGGGGTGGCGGCGTAGGCGGCGTCCAGGACGCGTGCACGATCGGCGTGGACGGCCTGCGCTTGGCCGTGGTGGACGGTCGCGGGGGTCATCAGCCCGATCCCGGCGTGGCGGTGCTGCTGGTTGTACCAGTTGAAAAAGTCGCGGCAGAACGCGCGTGCGTGGTCGATCGAGTCAAAGCGGGCGGGGAACGCGGGCCGGTACTTCAGCGTCTTGAAGTGCGCTTCGGAGTAGGGGTTGTCGGTCGAGGTGTAGGGCCGGTTGTGCGAGCGCACGACGCCGAGGTCTGACAGCAGAAAGGCGACCGGCTTGCTGGTCATCGAGCTGCCGCGGTCGGCGTGCACGGTCAGCCGGTCGCGGCCGATGTGCTGCTGCTCGATCGCCTGGGCGATCAGCGCCTTGGCCAACGCTGCGCTCTCGCGGTGCTGGACGGTCCAGCCGACCGCGTAGCGGCTGAAGACGTCAAGGATCACGTAGAGGTAGAAGTGCGTCCATTTCGCCGGGCCCTTGAGCTTGGATATATCCCAGGACCACACCTCGTTGGGTCGCTCGGCGAGCAGCTCCGGCGCCGCGTAGGGCGGGTGCGACCGCTGCGCTCGACGCTCGCGGACCCCGCCGTGCTCGGCGGCGAGGATCCGGTACATCGTGCGCTCAGACGCCAGGTAGGTGCTCTCGTCCAGCAGCGTCGCCCAGACCTCGGCCGGCGAGGCGTCGACGAACCTGGGGCTGTGCAGCTGCTCAAGCACGGCCGCTCGCTCGTCCTCGCTGAGCGAGCGCGCAGACGCCCGCCGAGGCGTGGGCGCCCTGGCCGGCGGCGGACTGCGCCGCCGGTACAGGCCCGCCCTGGAGGCGCCGATCGCGCGGCACGCGCCCAGCGTGCCGACCAGCGGCTCGATCTCGGTGACGGCCGCGTCGATCATGACGACGGCGGCGGCTCGCTGGTCAGCTCGGGCGCGCTCTTGGCCAGCAGTTCTTCCAAGAGCGCGGAGACGTTTCCCTGCACCTCGATCACCCGACGCGCCGTCTGCAGGTCGGCCTGGGAGCGTTCGAGCTGACGACGCAACGCCGCGTTCTCCACGCGCTCCGCGCTCGGCGGCTTCGGGCCACGCTGCCGCGGCTCAAGCGCCCCCAGGGCGCCGCTGTCGCGCGCCCGCCGCCACTCCGTCAACAGCGACGAATACAAGCCCTCGCGGCGCAGCAACGCGCCGACCTCACCGGGCTTGCTGCACGCCTCGGCCGCGACGACGATCCTCAGCTTATAGGCCGCGGTGAACCGCCGCCGCGACGCCCGCGGCACCAGCTCCGGATCCGGGACCCCCGCCGACCGCGCGGGCCTCCTGCTCCTCCAACTTCCCTGCGGAGAACTGCGACACAACGACACGTCCGTTCTCGCCCTCAGGCTCAGTAAACCAGCGGTACAACCTGTCTCACACGAGCTTGGCAGAGAGGGGGCGGGCCGGAACTGGCGCTCGACGAGGTCGTCGGCGACGCGGACGCCGGGGACGCTGATCGTGGTGCGGGCCTTCTCCGCCGAGATCAACCGGTAAGCAGTCACCGGCGCTCGTTCCCCTCTGCTGCGAAGAAGGTCGCGGATCGTGTGAGCAGATCGCGCTCCTGCTTCAGACGCGCGTTCTCACGCCGCAACGCCCGCAGCTCCTCCAGCTCGGCGCTGGTCGGCACATCGGTGCGCTCGCGGCGATCGGCCTCGGCTTGGCGACGCCAGTTACGCAGCATCTGCACCGCCTCGCGGCGGAACTCCGGTGGGTACGCGGGTCGGGTCTTGGCACGTTGGACACCATCCTTCCGCGCCCAGCGGGCGCGACTCGTCAAGTGTCCGGAAACCGGGGGAACTCCAGCCTTGATCCAGATGTGCGACTTGAACGGGAACTCGCGAGCGTTGCACTCGACGAAGCGCTCGTCGATCACCCTCCCTGTTCGCCCAGCGCGGCCCAACCGAGCGTGCCGATGCCCCAGCGCTCCTCGTCGGTGACTCGCCCGCGAACCGGTGCCGGATCGCGCGCCGCTCCGTAACGGTTCCCGAGCGCGCTGCACTCAGCTCGCGGACGCCGTCCCTTGACTGGCCGTTCGGGATCTGGTCGAGTGAATCACAGGCCAGTGTCGCTCCAGCCCAGCGCCGATGCTGTTCCCCACCATACAGTTCGCGCTCTTCTTCCCAGTCGTGCTCGCACTGTCGTGGGCGCTGATGTCGCGACCGTGGCTGTGGAAACCGTTCATCCTGGTCGCCAGCTACATCTTCTACGGCTACGCAAGCTGGCGGTTCTGCCTGCTCCTGGCCGGGATCACACTGGGCAATCAGGCCGCCGCCAAGCTGGTCCACCGCGTTCGCGACCGCGCGGCACGGTGGATCGTGGGCGTCATTGTGGCGCTGGACCTCGGCGTGCTGGCGATCTTCAAGTACTACGGCTTCTTCGCCGAGAACCTCCAGCGCACCTTCGACCAGCTCGGGATACCCATGCCGCTCCCGCTGCTCGCGATCGCGCTGCCCGTCGGCGTCAGTTTCTTCACGTTTCAGGCGATCTCGTACGTCGTCGACGTCAAGCGCGGGCTCGTCGTGCCCGCGAGCTTTATCGACTTTGCCGTCTACCTCAGCTTCTTTCCACACCTGGTGGCCGGCCCGATCGTCCGCGCGCGCGAGTTCCTGCCGCAGTTGAAGCGCCCTCGCGACCCACGGCGAGTTGCGGTCGGCTCCGGGCTCACGCTAATCGGCATGGGCCTGGTCAAGAAGGTCGTAATCGCGGACTACCTTGCGCGGACCGTCGTCGATCCGGTGTTCGCGGTTCCCGAGGCGTACTCCGCTCCGGACGTCTGGCTCGGCGCGTACGCCTACGCAGCCCAGATCTACTGCGACTTCTCGGGCTACACAGACATCGCGATTGGCCTCGCCCTGCTGATGGGCTACGTCTTCCCGCAGAACTTCCTCAGCCCGTACCGCGCGATCGGGTTCCGCGACTTCTGGCGCCGCTGGCACATGACGCTGTCGCGATTCCTGCGCGACTTCCTGTACATCCCGCTCGGCGGCAACCGAAACGGACGCGTACAGACCTACCGCAACCTGTTTCTCACCATGCTCCTGGGCGGGCTGTGGCACGGGGCGGCGTGGACGTTCGTGCTGTGGGGCGCGTTCCATGGTGTCGGGCTCTGCGTCGAGCATGCGCTGGGCAAGCGCGTCGAGCGCGTGCCCGTGTGGGTGCGCTGGTTCGTGACGTTTCACCTCGTGGTGTTCGCCTGGATCCTCTTCCGCTCGCAGAGCCTCGACCTTGTGGGTCAGATGCTCAGGAGCGCCGTGACGTTGGGTCCGCCGACGCTGTGGACGCCTGCCGCGCTCGCCGCGGTCATCATGGTGATCGGTCTGCAGCTGCTCCCGGGCGGGATCGTCGAGAGACTGCAGGTGCGCATCGAACGATTGCGCCCCGCCGTCCTGGCACCCGCGCTCACCGTCGTGATCCTGCTCGTCGCGGCGACGGTCTCGGACTTGGGCGTCGCCCCCTTCATCTACTTCCGCTTCTGAACCCATGACCATTCCGTCCGGCGACGACAGCCTCATGAGCCGCTTCGATCGGCAAGGCCTACGCCGCTTCACCGCGCGCGACGCCGTGCTGGCCGTGACCGCCGTCGCGTTTCTGCTGCTGATCGCCGAAGGCGCATCGATCCGGCGGGCAGGCGAACAGATGAACCCGGGAGTCGGTCGCGACATGGTGCTGGCCATCGGCAGGCCGGCCGGTTGGCTCTCGGATCGCTTGCCGATCTCGCGGGCGCTGGACGACGCGACCGCGTGGCTATCGCCCGATCCGGAGAGCGTCTCGGTGGGCTCGTTCGCGACGGCCGCCGCACCGTCGAGCGAAGTGCCGGTCGTGACTGCCGACTCGTTCGATCCCCGCCAGCTCGGCGCGAAGCCTCCGGCCAAGCGGCCGTTGACGAGGCTTCTGATCACCGGCGACTCCATGTCCACGCCGCTGGACACGCGGCTTGCGCGTTTGCTCGCCTCGTCCGATGCCGAAGTCGTGCGCGAGCCGCACCTTGGCTCCGGGCTCTCGAAGTCCTTCCTCGTCGACTGGGGCGAGTTGTCGACCCGACAGGTCAAGCGCCTGCGCCCGGAGGCGTTGGTGGTCTTCATCGGCGCCAACGAGGGCTTCCCGCTCAGCGGGGCCAACGGCCGCAAGGTCGAATGCTGCGGCCCGCATTGGGCGGCGGCCTATGCCAACCGCGTCCGCGCGATGATGCACACGTACCGGCAGGGCGGTAACGCGCGCGTCTACTGGGTCACCCTGCCGACGCCCAAGTCTCCCCAACGCGCGGCGATCAGCCGCACCGTCAACGCCGCGATCCGTGTCGCCGCCGAGCCATGGCGTACCGACGTGCGAGTGATCGACACCGTGCCGATCTTCACTCCGTCCGGCTTCCGCGCGGCGATGGACGTCGACGGGACGCAGACCATCGTTCGCGCCTCGGACGGGATCCACCTCAACGAGAAGGGCGCCGAGCTCCTCGCCGCGACGGTGCTCGACCGGCTCGCCCAGGACTTCGAGTACTAGCACTAGCGGACGGGCCGGATCGCGTTGAGGACGTACGGCCCCATGTAGTGGAGAACGCTCGCGTGAGGTGCGAGCCGTTCTTGCACACGGGCACGCCGCCGATCACGCGAGCACAGCCGAGAGGTGCACATCAGCCGGCGCCGCACCGGGCGACAACTTCGCTCACCCGGCCGCCCAGCGACCGCGATCAACCACGGCCGCTTGACCACCGACGGCCATATCAGCCGTCAACGGGCGCAAGAAGTACGGCCCGAGCGTCCGCGAAACACCTGCGTGAGGTGGTCCTGGTCCCTGTGGGTGAGCACGCCGCCCAGACGGGCAATGATGAACCGGAGGGTCCGGATCCCATGGCTCGTCAGCTCCGGCGGCGGGCCCCCGCAGGGCCCACGCCAGGATAAGCCGCGCCGGCGCCTCGCCTCATGTGTTCTGCTGGTAGGTGTGCACCACGCGCTTGCTGCCGCGCTTGCAGGTGACGCGAGCGTTGATCTCGGTGGGGATCGTTTGGCGCCGCTCGCTGCACCGGTATCCAAGAACCGAACTCGTGCAGCGGCCTGCGCGGCCCTTGCGAATCCGGCAGCGGTAGTACGCGAGCGTGACCTTGCGACCTGTTGCGCAGCTCGCTCGTGTGACGGAGAGCGACGTGAAGTAGCCCTGACCGGGATAGTCGGGCGGATCACAAACCGCGGCCGAGCGCGCACGCGGCAGTTCGTTCGCCGCGGCGGACGCCGGTGTGGCGTGCGAGACGCTCGCCGCGACCAACGCCGCGAGCAGCACTCGACGGTTACCCATTCGCATCATGACAATCCTCCACTGCCGATGACGACCTGGTCAGGAAACTCAACCCGTTCTATGGTCGTGCTGTCAAGCGCCGGCCTTGTTTGGAACCAGCTTCGCGGCCGGCGCTGTCGGCCTTTGGGGTGGTGGTGCAGGAAGCGACCGGGTGCGGGAGCGATCGTGCGCCGGCGCGCGGCATCCCGGGCAAGTGGCCGGCGCGCAAGTGCTGGGCCGCGCGGTGCTGCTCTGATCCGGCGCCAGTTCTGTATTAGGGTTGACCGTACGATGTGCACGTGCAGGTGCAGCGTGCCGCAGTACCCGGGATCGGGAGTCTTCGCTTCGCTGACCGTCATAGGGACGCGTGCGCCGCAGGCCGCTGGCTCGCCGTGGCGTACTACCGCTGACGGACCTGGTCGTGCCTGCAGGGGCGCTGCCACCGGGGGGTGCGTGGCTACGCCCGCCAGGAGAATTCCACCACGATCCCTCGTGAGATCGGCGGCTGGGTGACGTGCCGCCGCGGCGCGCGCACCGCTCTGCACACATACCCGCGGATCGGGTCAGCGCCCGCGCCTGCATCGTCGCGCTCCTGGCGGTCGGCGCCGGCCTCGGCGCCGCACCCCCCGGTGCGGGTCAGCCGCAGTGTTTCGGAGCGGCGGCGCGCGATCCCGCACGGCCCTGCGAGGAGCGTCGTCTCACGCGCTCGGTCGTTCCGTCGCCTCAGGACGCGGTGCTTCAGCCAAGTTCGCCATGCACGCCGCTCAGATCGTCGAGCCCGCCCGACGTCTGCGCCTTCGGAGCCCCGCCCACTGATCGCAAGGGCTCAATCGCGCTCGTCGGCGACAGCCATGCCGTGCACTGGCGCGCGGCGCTCGACGTGGTCGTGCGCCGCAAGCGCTGGCGAGGGTTTTCGATCAGCCGATCCCGCTGTCCATATTCCAACGCGCGTACAACACTCCCGGAGCCCGACGGATCGGCGTGCACGCGCTGGAAGGCCGACGTGCGGCAATGGTTCGTACCGCACCCCTCGGTCAAGACCGTCGTTGTGTCCCACAATGCCGAGGGCGGAGTGCGGGTGGGTGCCGCCGAGGATCCGTTCGAGGCCAAAGTCGCGGGGTACACTGCGGCGTGGGCCGCGTTACCGAGTTCCGTCGAGCACATCATCGTGCTGCGAGACACTCCCGACGCTCGGCCCACCACCAACGACTGCGTCGAGCGCGCCCTCGCGAAGCGCAAGCGGGCCAGCCTGGCGTGCGCCGTTCCCCGACAGGAGGCGTTGGCAACCGACCCGGCCGTCGTCGCGGCCACCAGGGCGGCCACGCCGCGCATCCAAGTGATCGACCTAACCCCGTTGATGTGCGACGCTGCGCGCTGTTACAACGTCATCGGTGGCGTGCTCGTGCATAAGGACATTGGGCACATGACGCGCACCTTCTCCGCCACGCTCGGCCGGTACCTTCTGCGCGCGCTCGACCGGCTCCAGCGTGGCTGGCCGACACACACGAGTCTCCCCGAGCTCGCTGAGAGTGCCATTACGGGGCGCGCCGTCGCCCCCACCGACGAGCGAAGCGCGCGACCTCTTAACCACCTCCTGGGATTTGACGAGTGCCCGCGAGCTGGGCCTTTTCCTCTGCGTTCGATCAACTGGCTGCCCGCTGGCCCGGCACTTGCGCTTGTGAGCACCCAACCGTTATGGTTGACCAATGCGGCTTGCCCTCGTTAAATGGGGCTTTGCTGAGACGCTGGTCACGGCGCTCTTCGTCTCTGCCGCGGCTGCTCTGGCCGCGCCGGCAGACGCCAGCGTCGAGCGACACCGGCTGCGGTACGGACCGGTCGACGTCGGCGGGTATGACACAGTGTTTCCCCGCGCGCAGGTCAAGACCCCGCGCATCGACGGCTTCATCACCGCAATGCATGCCCGGCTCGTCGATAGCCGCGGGCGACCGGTGACGATTCGCGATGTAATGATGCACCACATCTTCTTCCATCGCGAACGGGGCAAGCCGGCGAACTATGCGTGCGCCAGCAAGCGAGCCGAGGCGTTTTACGGGACCGGCGAGGAAGACCAGCGCCTGCGGCTGCCGCGCGGGTACGGCTACCGCATACGGAGCACCGACCGCTGGCAGATGCGCTCGATGCTGATGTCTCACACCGTACGCCCGACGCGCGTCTTCATTGAGTACACCGTCGATGTAGAGACCGACCGGCGGCTCATCCCCGTGCAGGCGTTCTGGCTGCGCGCCAACGGCTGCGACGGCGGCTCCGGGTACCACATCAATGGCAATGGCACCCCGGGGTCCACGCATCGCGCCGCGTTTACCTGGACCGTTCCGTACAACATGCGCATCGTTGCGGCGGGCGGGCACCTGCATGGCGGAGCCAAAGACATGTGGCTCTCGCAGCCACGGTGCCGCAAGCGCCGCCTGCTCGACAACCGCCCGAGTTACGCGATGCCCGACCACCTCTACTATCGCGCGCGTCCGGTTCTGCACGAGCCCGGGCCGATCGATACCCGCTTCTTCACATCGCGCACCGGCATCGCGGCCGCTGCCGGGGAGAAGATCCGCCTTCACGCGGTCTACGACGGTGAGCTGCCGCGTTCGGTGATGGCGGTGATGCACGTCTACGTCGCACGAACGCCAGCCGTCAAGCGAGGCTGCCAGCCTCTCCCCAAGGATCGCGTCGAGATCACCAAGCCCGGCCCCACACGCCCTGATCCGCCCCAGCTTCAGATCCCGCTAAATGGCCTGGACGCGCGTGGCAGAACCCACCCGATCGTCGATCCGCCATGGCCGATCGTGTCCCTCGGAGCGAATGCCGAGGTCAAAGTCACCGATGCCGGCTTCAAGCCGCAGCGTTTCACGGTGCCAAGCGCGACCAAGCTGACTTGGCGCTTCACCGGCACCCTCGCCCACAACGTCAGGCTCGCGAGCGGCCCCCGAATGGTGTTTACCTCGACGCTGAATCGTGGGGAGCACAGGACAAGCACATTCAGAACGCCCGGCCGCTACACGCTGTTCTGCTCGCGACACCCGGTGACGATGCACGCCATCATGGATGTCCTGACGCCGGACGCGTGGCGGCCGGACACGCTCACGCGGCTGCGCGCGACCCGGCGCGACGCTGGCCCGCGCTGGGGTCGCGCCGAGCCGCTTGCCGCACTGATCAGCGCCAGGAGCGGGCGCCAGCCTTGAGGTTGGTCTTCTTCTTCATGCGTGTCACCCCCTCGGCGAACCTCGGTGATCGCGCGGGCCCGTGCCCGCGCGAGAGAATCCGCGCCACCGTAGGAACGGCCCGGCGCACTGGGAATCCGCCGAACGTCCAGTTCCGGCCCGGGCGTTCGATCCTTGACGGTCCGATGGGGGCTCTCGTGGATCGTGACGTCCGCGAGTTCGGGACGGTGCCGCTCGAGCCGCTCGTGATCTGGGGCTGGGCTGGCTCCCGCACCAGTACGGCCGCCGGCGGCTGTAACGGCGGGCGAGACGACGCGGCCCCCTGCCGCCAGCGCGACCGCCGAGTTTCGCGCTCGGCATCCTCGGCGCCTTCGCCGGCGCGTAGATGCCGATCGCCTGGGACGACGATTCGCCCGCCTGGAGCGAGCGGATCGTCTCCAACTGCCGCGCGCTGCTGACCCGCCTCGCGGCCAACGCGCCGCGGCGTGAGCCGCCGAGCGTCGTCGCCGCCCAGGATTGGCATCGCGAGATCTACGCCGGCGTCCCGCTCCCGGTCGACTATTACGCGGGCGAGGTGCGCGACGATGACGAGCGCTTCCCGGAGCTGATCGGTTACGAGGTGACCGTCGTCCCAAACGCGGGTGTTCCCGCACGCGACGTGCCGCAGGCGCTGGCGGCGTTCGAGCGCAGCGCCGTCGACGCCAGCGCGCGGCTGGACGCCGTGGTGGCGGCTGGCGCCATCCCGGCCGACGACCGCGAGCTCTACGGCGTGCTCGCGCTGTGCGCGGCGCTGCATGGCGAGTGGGTCAGGATTCACCCGTTCGCCAACGGCAGCGGGCGGACCGCGCGCATGTGGGCCAACTGGGCGGCGCGGCGCTACGGACTACCGCCGTTCGTGCGCCTGCGGCCCCGGCCTGACGGACTGGCCTACGCCGCCGCCGCACACGCCTCGATGCGCGGGGAGCACGCGCTCGCGATCGGCGTGTTCCGCCAACAGCTCGCCGACCTGCTCGGCGAGCTGGCGTGAGCTCCGGCTCCCGCGGCGCGGATGGCGGCCGTGGACTTGCTCCACGGCCGGCCCCGGAACTTCGCCTGTCGGTCCTCGCAGAGCGAGGACCGACAGGTCACGTTCGGCCTACGGCTGAGTCGTAGACAGCGTGAACGTCAGCGTCTTGCTGTAGGTGCCCGTGCGCAGGGGCTCCGTGCGACCGATGGTCTGCTTGAAGTCAAGCTTGACCGGGTCGTTGCTGGTCGGGCCGGCGTAGGTGAGCACCGATGTCGGGCTGGCCGAGCCACCGACCGGAGCGAACGCCCCGCCGGCCCCGGACAGGCTCGACGCCGAGGCCTGCAGCGGCTGCGCCAGCGAGAACGCCCCGTTGACCAGCTTGCCCGTGTTGTTCGAGCTCGGGTCGGCCACCGACAGCAGACCGTTACCGGCCGTCGAGATCACGTTCGCCGTCGTCGACGCCGTGTACACCATGTCGATCCCCGGCGTGAACGGGCTGAACGTCGCCGGCGTGCCGAGCGACAGCGCCAGTGTCGGCGGCACCGTGCCGCTGACATCGCCCACCGCGTCGTCGGCCGCGACCAGCAGGCGCTGGGACTGGACCGCTTCCTGGTTGCCCTTGATGTCCACCGACATCCACTTGATCGTGTGGGCGCCGAGTGCGCTCAGCGTCAGCACCTCGCCCGGACGGCGCGGACCCTGGTTCCCGTAGCAGCGCGAGGACCCGGTCGGGTTCACGCAGTCCACCACCGTCGGCGTCGAGCCGTCGGTCGTGTAGTAGATGACCGAAGGCTCGTCGGCCCAGTTGAACCGGAAGTTGATCGGGTCGCCCGCCGTCTGCGCGGACGAGTACTCGATCATCGTCTTCGGCGGGGTGACGTCCTGGGAGTACTCCAGTGCGCCCTGCAGCAGGCCGTAGTTGCCCTCGGTGAACTCCATCGTCGAGTCGTGGCCCTCGTTGACCAGCAGCGGGTTCGGCGCGGCGACGGTGCCGCAGCTGGCGCCCTGGCCGCCGTTGGTCCCCGGCCCGCCGAAGCACGGCTGGAAGCCGACATTGGTCTTCGCGATCGCGCCCGTCGTCGGGTTGACCGAGATCCGCTGCGCACCCGCCTCGAACGAGTAGGCGATGATGCCCTTGCGGTAGTACTGGTCATCGGCCGAGTTGCCCGCGGCCGAGTACAGCACGTCGGCGATCGGGCCCGTGCGCTGCGGCAGCACGACCGTGCCGCGCGACGACTTGATGTGCGACAGGATCGTCTCCGACACGTCGAAGAAGTACTTCTCGATCCCGATGTTCGGGGCCGGCAGCGTCACACGGCCCTGCTGGATGTACGCGCCCGGCGCCCACATGAAGTAGCCGCCGTGCGTGTGGATGTTGATCGCGAACTTGATCTTCGGGAACGTGTCCGCGACCCACTGCTCGTTTCTGATCTCCACCTCTGACTTCTCGAACGGGCCCGAGTACGTCTCGCTGTTGCACGCCGTGCTCGCGCCCGCGTAGCCGTCGAACAGCGTCCCAATCGTGTTGTTGCGGTTCAGGTCGACGCCCCAGGCGTCGCGGCCGGACGGCATGCCGGTCGTCGCCGTCACCGGGCAGTAGTTGACCATGTTCTTGCGCTGCACGCTCGAGTCGTACATCGAGTAGTGCGCGCCGTCCGGGTTCGACGACGGGAGGATGAAGATGTCGAGGTTGTCGACATACGCCTTCGTCGTCGGGTCGATCGCGTAGTTGCGCACGAGCCGCTCGGCCGTCTCGAGGCACGTGATCGGCGTCACCCACTCGCGGGCGTGCTGCTGGCAATAGATGAACACGCCGACCTTCGAGCCGTCGCGCTGCTTGCCGATCCGCAGCACGCGCTGCTGGAACGGGCCGCGCTTGACGCTCGCGGGCGCGTTCAGGAAGTCGGACAGGTTCACGCGCGCGCGGGGCTGCACGATGTCGGCCCCGGCGTTGCCGGCCCACGTGGTCGAGGTCACGAGCGCGCTCGCGGCCGGGCTGGCGTTGATCGCCGCGACGACCTGCGCCGCCGTGCTCGTCAGCGCGCCGGTCGAGCTCGTGGCGAGGTTGACCGTGATGTCGCTGCCGGTGATGTCGTTCGGCGCGACTGTGACGGTCAGCGGCGAGTTCGCCATGCCGGGGTTGCGGAACTCCGCGCGGATCTGGTTGCCGCCCTCCTGGCCCCAGGCCTTGGCGGTCAGCACGACGGCGCCGGCCGCTGCCTGCGTGGAGCTGACGAGGATCGGCTGGATCTTGAGCGTGAAGTCGCCGAGGTCGCCCTGGAAGCCCAAGACCTCGAACGTGTACGTGCCGGCCGTGGTGAACGTCCGGGTGATGAACTCCGGGCTCGTTCCCGTGTCGATCGTCGTCAGGATGGTGCCGCTGGGGTCCTTGAGCCTGAAGATGAAGTCGGTCGAGCCGGACGGGACTCCGTCCACGGTCGCGAAGACGGACTGCCCCGCGGTGGCCGTGAACGGGATCGAGGCGACTGGCTGCGCGGCCGTGATCTCGCCCGTGGTGTCGATCAGCGGGGCTCCGAGCACAGCAGGCGGGGCCGTGCCGATGTCGCCGGTGCCGGACATGATCGCCATCGACTTGCGCTGGTAGCCGGCGGTCTTCTCCGGCAGGTTGACGATCTCGGCGATGCCCGGGTACTGCTGCGCGATCTGGTCGATCCGGCCGTAGATCTCGGTCGGGTCCATGTACTTCGTGATGAAGTCCTTCTGGAACTCGGCCACGCGCGCGGGCAGCTGCGAGCCGGCCCACTCGGTCACGGCGCTGGTGTCGGAGGCCCCGGTGCTCGACGCCACGCGCACGGTGATGTTCTGCGCGCTCAGATTTGCGTCGGCGCCCAGTAGCGGGCGCAAGATCCGGTGATACATGTACTGGCCGGCGTCGTTGAGCTTGTTGCCGCCGGTCGGGTTGTCATTGGCGTCCGGGGCGATGCCGTTGGTCGTGAAGGCATAGGGCGGCCGGAACACGCCGTCGGGGCCGGAGTAGGCCATTTGCAGGGCGGGGCCGGCGGTCGTGGTGTGGTTCTTGTCGTGCGCCTCGACGTAGAGGAACCGCCCGGCGTAGTTCGTGAACGTGTACGCGCGCATGATCACGACCTCGCCCGGGACCGGGACGATCTTCTTGCCGTCGCGTACGACGCCCGCCTTCGGGATGCCGCGCTGGGCGAATTCCTTCGCCAGCGTCTCGCGCTGTGTGGTCGCGTCGATCTCGGCGCGCCGGTCGAGCCATGTCTTGTGATCCTCGACGACCTCGCCGAGCTCGTAGCCCTGGGCGCGCAGCAGCGCCTCTTCCTCGCTGTCCAGGTAGACAGCGGCCTCTGTCGGTTCACCGACGTAGCCGACGTCATATTTGTCCTGGAGCTGATCGATCTTCGACGGTGTGTCCGCCGTGACCATGATCAGCCTGCGTCCGTTCTCGTCCGCGAACGCTTGTGACCCTCCGACCAGCAGGAGCGCCGCCCCAAGCAGCGCCAGCGACACGAAGCCTCGTGCCCCGCGTCGAATGGACTCTCCACGTGCCATTGAACCCTCCGCCGTCGACTTGTCTCCACGGCCGCCCCGGAGCTTGGCCCGTCGGCCCTCGGAGAGCGAGGACCGACCGCATCTCGCCCAACTCCGCCCGGCTCAGGACGCAGCCGGCCCGGAACGGAGCACGATTGACGTCCCGCGGTCGTGCCACGCTTCGCGCGTGACCACTACGCCGAAAGACCTGCCTTCGCAGCGCGGCGAAACCTGGAACGACACCGAGGCGATCAACCGCCACCGCGCGATGACCCCATCGGAGCGCGTCGCCCTGGCAATCCAGATCAGTCGTGCCGCGCTGCGGTTCGCTCATGCCGAGCGCGTTACCGATGACCGAGCCGACGTTCGAGCCTGAGCGGATCGTCGCGGCGCTCAACGCTGCCAGCGTCGATTACGTGATCGTCGGAGGAATCGCTGTCGCGGCGCATGGCGTTGTGCGCGCGACCGGTGACGTCGACCTCGTCCCCGAGCCGAGCGCCGAGAACCTCGACCGACTGGCCAGGGTGCTGAGCGACCTCGGAGCCGAGCATCCGGTGGATGAAGCGCTCACGGGCGCTTCGCTCGCCCGCCCGATCTCCTTCAAGGTCCGAACGCGTCACGGTGAAGTTCAGGTACTCAACCGGATGCCCGCAGTACCGTCGTTCGCTCGTTTGCGCGAGAACGCCATCGTCGTCGACCTTGCTCCCGAGGCTCGGGCCGTGGTGTGTTCTCTCGTTGATCTGCGCTCGATGAAGCAGGCCTCCGGCCGCCCGCGGGACCTTGTTGACGTCGCGGAGCTCGACGAGCTCAACGGGCATTAGGTTCCAGCGCTTCTGTTGACCAAATCGGCCATCGCGTAAGAGACCTCGGCCGGCGGGACGCCAATGAGCGGGTGGATCTGCAACCTCGCAAGGAGTGTTGTCTATGCGCAACAAGCGTTCCGCGGCGTGCGGCGGCCTGATCGCCGTCGGCGCGACCAGTCTTGCCGTCGTCCTCTCGGGCACTCCCGCAGTGCGTGCCGAGGAAGGGCACTATCACGCCGCCGCTGTGGCCGCGGCCACAGCCAAGCAGGCCGCATTCCACGACGCGATGCGCAAGCTCTGGGAGGACCACGTCACCTGGACCCGGCTCGCGATCGTCAGCTTCGCCCACGACCTGCCCGATCTCCCCGCCACCCAGGACCGCCTCCTGCGCAATCAAGCCGACATCGGCAATGCGATCAAGCCCTACTACGGCCGCACCGCCGGCAATCAGCTCACCGCACTGCTGACTGAGCACATCACCGGCGCGGTCGCCCTGCTGCAGGCCGCCAAGGCCGGCGACCAGAGCCTGGTCGCTCAACGCACCTCGGAGTGGCAGGCCAACGGCCGCGAGATCGCCGACTTCCTCAACCGGGCGAACCCGCGCAACTGGTCACGCGCGGAGCTGCGCCGGATGATGAAGGCGCACCTCGACCAGACCATCAGCGAAACGGTCCACCGGCTTGGAGGCGACTACGCGGCCGACGTCCGCGACTACGACACGATCCACCGTCACATCCTGATGATGGCCGACACGCTCAGCGACGGGATCATCAAGCAGTTCCCGCGGCGCTTCCGGTGATCGAACCTCGGCGACCGGGCGAGGTGCAGGCTCCCGCCCGGTCGCAAGCACGTCAGCCGACAGTGGCCAGGTGCCGGGTCTCGAGCTCGTGTCCGGAGATCGTGTCGGTGACCTCCATCGCCTTCGTGTACTCCTGCGGCTCGTCGTCCATGATCGCCCGCGGGTTGAACGAGTCGGCGCTCATCACGCCATGCACGCGGCGCCGCTGCATGCCGAAGTTGCCGGCGTCGTAGAGCGGGAAGATCGCCGCCTCGCGCAGGAGCTTCTCGAACGGGTGCCGGCAGTCGACGCTGTTGACGCCGACGACCTGCATGCACTTGTAGACGGCGTCGAACAGCAACTCGGTGCAGTGCACCTTGCACATCGCGCCGATCATTTCGCCGTGGTAGTCGTGCTGGTCGAGGTAGTGCGCCGTCTTCCAGCAGAAGTACCGGCAGGCCTCGATCTTGGCGGCGACATCGCCGAGCACGTACCCCGGGTACTGGTAGTGAATGATCGGGTGCGGGCCGCCGGCCGTGTACGTCTTGGCCCAGTCCAGCGCCGCCTCGTAGGCCGCGCGCGCGACACCCACGGCGGCGATGCCGGCCACGGGTCCCGACCACGCGAAGTTGCGGTTGATCAGCAGGTCGCCGTTTCCGTGGGCGCCCTCGATCAGATTCTCCGCCGGCACGCGGGCGTTGTCGAAGATGATCTCCGCGTTCGGGGTCAGCCGGTGCCCGACCTTCTTGATCAGCTTGAAGCTGACGCCGGGAGTCCCGCGGTCGACCATGATCGCCGAGAGCCCTTCCGTGCCGCCCTTCTCGGGCGCGGTGCGGACGACGACGATGCTCGTGTTCGCGCCCTTGCCGTCCCAGCCGGCGACGTTGCACGGCCAGTACTTGCGGCCGTTGATCACGTACTCGTCGCCGTCACGGTGCGCGATCACGCCGATGCCGACGGGAGACGGCAGCGGCGCGTCGAAGTTGGCGGTGCCGCCCGGGGATCCGGCCGGCTCGCTCGCGGCGTAACCGACGATGTACTCCCCGGTGGGATCGGACGTGGCGCGCCGCAGGAACCGGTCCTTCTGCTCCTCCGAGCCGTAGTACCAGACGGGCAGCAGGCCGAGCCCGTTGACGAGCACCGTGCAGGCGAAGCCGGGATCGACCGCGCAGATCTCCTCCGCCGCGATGATCAGGTCGACGTTGCTCAGGCCGCCGCCGCCGTACTCGCTCGGGAGCATGCAGAACGCGATCCCGCTCTTGTAGGCGGTGACGTACGCCTCCTTGGTGCGCTGGAAGGCGCTGAGCGGATCGGGGTCCTCGTCGGCCGCTCGCACGACTGGGGCGAGCACGTTCTCGGCGAACTCGCGAGCGTTCGCCTGCAGCTCGCGCTGCTCGTTGGACAGGGTGAAATCGATGGCCATCGCTCGCTGTTCCTCCTCGGTCGGGGGCGCGCGACGGGTGTCAGGATTTCAACGCCGGGTCGGAACGCTGCGGATCCGCGGCGGGTTGCAAGGGGTTGCAGTCCGTCGTCGCTTGCGTTCCCACCGCCGGCTTAGCGCGACGTCGCCCGCGTCGTCAACCGCGTCGCGCAGCGCGCGCTCAAGAGCAGAGCGGCGCACCACGATCGCCGGGGCCCGCGAGCGGGGAAGCAGCGGTCCGGCATAGCGCGTGACGGCGGCCGCGACCCGGCGGCGCGACAACAGCCGCTCGACGTCGAGGAAGTCGGCGCGCACGTCGGCCGCCAGTCGGTAGGGCTGCGCACCGATGAGCCCGCCGGCCACGCGCCGCACGCGGGCGACCTCGGCGCGCACGGTCACCGCCTTCGCGCCCGGCCCGTACAGGCAGCGCGCGAGTGCCTGCGCGGACAGCCCGGCCGGGGTCATGGCGAGCACGATGAGCAACTCGGCCTGGCGCGACGTGAGCGCAAGCGGAGCGCCCCCCACGCGGAACCCCGGCGGGTCGGCGCCGAGCGCGCGGATGCTCAGCACGTGTCGGGGCACGCGGCGCTCGCGCCCGCGCACGGCCCAGACGATCTGCGCCCCGTTCGCGACGGGCTCGAGCACGGCCTGGCTGCTGTCGGGCAGCATCTCGACCCGCTGCCCGAGCCATCCCTGGGGAGACGCGGCCAGGACGCGTCCGTCGGCGGCCACGAGCGCACTCGGGCGCTTTCCCGCCGCCGGGAGCCGGTCGATGTAGCGCTCGATCAGGACCGCGTCGCGGAGCGCGCGATCGCGACGCAACTGCGTCTCGGCTGCCTGCGCGACCGCGGTCACAAGCGCGAGCGTGTGGGGATGCGCGTTCCGGAAGGAACACGAGAGGTCGATCACCCCGAGGATCTCGCCCGAGTCCGGGTCGTGCACCGGCGCTGCGGCACAGGTCCAGCCATGCAGAAGACGGTTGAAGTGTTCGGCCGAGAAGATCTGCACGGCGTGCTCGAGCGCGAGCGCGGTCCCGACGGCGTTCGTGCCGACCGCCGCCTCGCTGCACAACGCGCCGGGCTTGAAGTGCGGGGCCAGTGCGGCCTCGAGCATCCGCGGATGCCCGTCGACCCAAAGCAGCGTCCCATCGGCGTCACTGATCGCGACGAGGTGACGGGCCTCGGCGGATACCGCGCCGAGCAGGCCGCGGACGAGCGGCGTGACCGCGGCCAGCGGATGGCTCGCGAAGCGGGACGCCGCCTCGTCCGCGCCGAGCATCATCGGCGCGGGGCGGTCGGGATCGACGCCGGCTGCCGTGCAGCGATGCCACGATTGAACGACGACGTCGCGCAGCACCGGCGGCGTGCCGCACCCACTGAGCACCACCTCATGGGCACGGCGCAGCAGGCGCGCTCGTGCAACGGGGTCCGCCGCGAGATCCACTGCGACCCAAGGACTGTGCAAACCGAGCTCCAGTTGGGACTGCGGATGCTACGGCGTCGATCCCGCCCCAGTGCGAATTGTCCTTCAGGTGACCGGTCGTGCCCTTAGTGCCGAGCGAACTGCTTCTGGTCTTCTTCGAAGCCGTCGATGATGTCGCGCGCGAGGCTGGGTCGTGTCTGCCGGATCGCGATCAGGAAGTCATCCGTCGTCGCCCGCGGACCAGCGTGCTCGAAGTGCTCGCGCTCGAACGCGCGCTGTGCCGCCTTGCGCGCGGCGAACTCGATGTCGGCGGGGGTGTACAGGTCGGTTGCCTCGACGAGGGCCGAAATGTCGATGTCCTCGTCAGAGATCTCGTCGACGTATCGCTGCCAGATCGCCGCGCGCGCCTCGGCGTCGGGCGGGCCGACGGCAAGGATGTAGTCGAACCTGCCGGGCCGCAGGAACGCGGGGTCCAGCCGCCCGACCCAGTTCGTGGCGCACACCAGCAGGTGCTCGCGCGCGTCGCGAATGCGCGGGATCTGACGGAGCAACTCGTTGGTCAAGCTCGAACTCACGCGACGGTCTGCCTGGCGCATCGAGGCGATGTCCTCGACCTCGTCGATGAAGACCACCACGGACGGCAGCTCGAGCAGCGAATCGAAGGCATCGACCAGTGGCCCGGCTTCGCGCTCGGCGCCCTGTCCGCCGAGTCGCGCCGGTTCGAGTTCCACGAACGGCCAACCCAGCCGGGAGGCGATCCCCTTGGCGAACGTGGTCTTCCCGGTACCAGGAGGACCGAACAGCACGATCGCCTTGGGCGGAGCCACCGCGTGGCGCTCGGCGAGTCGCGGTTCGGCCAGCGGCAGGATCACCCGCCGCTCGATCAGTTCCTTCGCCTCCTCAACGCCGCGCAACTCGTCCCAGAGGCCTGGACCGATGATCCGCCCACCCAGGCGGGTGATCGCCTGCGGCGCCCGGGCGATCGGCGAGAGGTCGCGCTGGACGTACACCAGCGCGGGGTCGGCCTCGTAGCCGCGGCGCTCGAGCCAGTGTCGGGGCCCGCCGTCCGGTGGCGCAAGGCTTGCCACGTGGCGGGCACCACGCTCGGTGAATTCGGCCTCCACGTACTCCAGAAGGCGGTCGGCGACTTCAGCCGGATCGACCCCGGCAACCGCAACACGATGGATCCAGGCGGTCGGGGTGGTAGCCGTGCCGAGCACCATGCCGACCAGCCGCCCGTCGGCCTCGGAGAGCACCGTCACGCCCTGCTCGGACCCGATCAGCTCGACGGCTTCGTCAACGCTCAGCCCGTCGGGGCCCCGCGGGACGCAGCCGGCCGCATCCCAGAGCTGCAACACCGCGCTCAGGTCCTGCGGGGTATAGACGCGCACGGCGGCTCGCATGATTCAACGCGGAAGGGCGGCGAGAGAACGCGGGTACGACGGCAGCATTATGTCGTGAAGTTCACGTTCGCAGCCGCCGCGGGGCTTGTGACCCGGCAATCCTTGACTTCGCCGGGAATGACCTCGTAAACGAGTCGGGCGGCGACCAGAGAGCCGCTGATGGCGCGGACACGGCTCCGTAAATCCGACGCGCGACGAGCGCGATTCTGTCCCCCTCAGAGCGCCCGAAACGCCTGCAAATCCCACTGAACACCGAAACTTGTCGCATCATAATCCGCGTGTCCGGGGTTCGCGTCCCTCCTCCGGCATCCCTCTTGTACCTCGGATTTCTCGCTCTAGCAGGGGAAATACTCGGAACCCCCCTCGGCGCCTCGAACCTCAGTGTCCCACCGTTCGCCCCTGAGCGCATCGTCGCGGCGCTCAACGCGAACGACGTCGCGTACGTGATCGTCGGTGGCCTGGCGGTCGCCGCCCACAGCGTCGTCCGAGCAACGCGCGACCTCGGCCTGGTTCCGAAGCCCAGCGAGGAGAACCTCGAGCGCCTGGCCGGCACGCTTGCCGGCCTCGGCGCCGAGCATCCAATCGACGGCGCGCTCACGGGCCCGTCCTTCGCGCGTCCCGTGTCATTCAAGCTGCGCACCAACGAGGGGGACGTCCAGGTCCTCAACCGGATGCCCGCCGTTCCGCCCTACGCCCACCTTCGGTCGACCGCGATCCCGGTCGACCTCGGGAACGGCGCGATCGCGTCCGTCTGCTCGCTCGCCGATCTGCGCGCGATGAAGCTCGCGTCGGGTCGCCCGCGCGATCTCGTCGACGTCGGCGAGCTCGACGATCTGCACGGAGGCGCCTGGGAACTCATAAGACTCCCGGGTCCCCAGCCGAAACGGAGATTGGCCGTGATTGACCAGGTGCACAGCAGGAACAGACTCGGGTCGCAGTGTCGTCCGCCGCCGCTGAGCCCGGCGCTAATGGATCGTCAACGGCGTGCCGACGGGCATCTCCCGCGCGAGGCGCAGGATGTCCGCGTTGCGAAGCCGGATACAGCCATGCGACACCGCGCCGGGGATGAGATCTGGGCGGTTAGTGCCGTGGATGCCGACATATCCGCCGCCTGGCCAGTCGGTCAGCGTCGCTGATCGCGCGCTCGTTCCGAACGCGACCGGCCCATAGAACGCGCTCTGATAGCGCATTAGCCGGTTACGGATGACGAACTCGCCGCGCGGCGTGGGCGCGTCCGGGGTGCCCACGCCGACGGGCATGCTCAAGGTCGCGCGACCGTCGCGCAAGAGCGTCGCGCGCCGCCGCGCGAGGTCGACGACGAGTCGCGTCCGCACCGTCCCGTTGGCCCCGAGCGCAGCGCGTGGCACCCAGCCGGTCGTGCCGTTGGGCAGCGCCGGGAGCCGGACGCGGATCCACAGGTCGCCGCGCTGGTCGCGCCGGCGGGCGAGTGGCAGGACGATCGTCGTCGTCGCCTCCGGTGTGCGGGCCGTGAGGATGCCGACGGCCGGGGCCGAGCCGGTCGGGCGCCTTCGTGCGGTGACGTCACGCCGCACGGCCGCCCACGTCGTCTCATGCGGATGGCGGTCCAGCTCGACCGGCGGGCCGATCGCGAAGGCGGCCTCAGGCTCGGCGGGGAGCCGCGAGGCCGCGGCAATCCCTGCCGAGTTGCGCGCCCGCGGCTCCGGCGAGCGGGAGAGCAGCGCCGCGGCGAGCAGGATCGCCGCGGCGGCGAAGAGAGCCACCGCGGTGACGTTCCGTCGCCCGGGTTCGAGCCTCACCCCGTGAAGCGCGGCTTGCGCCGGCTGCTGGACCGCACCACGAAGCGAGTGTCGGCAACGATCGCGAGCGTGCTGCGTTTGGAGCGGGGCTCGTCGAACTCGTCCTCGGCGGGCGTAATGCCGGCCAGGCGGCGGATCCAGGCGGCGTGGCGCGCCTCGACGGCGTGGATTGCCAGCGCCGGGACGAGATATGCGCGGCTCTGGATGAGCGGTGCCTGGCCCTTGTACGCCGCGACGGCGAGGTCCTCGAAGGCGACTGCCGTCTTGCGGAAGCGCTCGGGGTCCTCCGTCGCGCCGCGGAAGTCGAAGCGCGGGCGCTTGACGGCACGGCTGCCGAGCACCCCACGCAGGGCGACCACGTGCGCGCGCTCGTGGGCGCCGACGACGCGCGCCTGCTCGGCGAGCTTGCCGGAGAGGCTGCCGAGCCGCTCGACCTCGCTGTAGAACGAGTCCTGCACATACTCGAGCGTGAGCGCGTAATTGAGAATCGCCGCGTCGCGGCGGCCGGGCCGCGCCTCGGCGGGCGCGGCGGAGGCGGCCAACAGCGCCGCGCTCCCCAGGGCCGCGCGGCGCAGGAAGGCGGCGCGGGTCGTGCCGTGAAGTCCGTCGAGCGCCTCGGCGATCGCGTCGTCGCGGTCGATGTCGGCCAGCGTGAGAGGGCTCATTGCACGTACCCGCTCCCCCTGAAGGTGTCGATGACGCGCTCCGCTGAGATCGTCGGCTCGGCCGCCTCGGGCGCGGGGTTCTCACCCCGCAGATCGCGGATCCAGGAAGCGTGGCGGGCCTCCACGGACACGATGCGTGCGGCGGCGGCCAGTGCCGGGCGCGTGAGATTGGGCGCCTGGGCGTTATACGCCGCCACACCGAGGTCCTCGAGCTTGAGCGCCGCGGCTCCGAACCGCTCAGCGTCCGCGGTGTCGTCTCCGAAGTCGAGCTTCGGTGATTTGCGCGCCGCCGCTCCAAGCGTCTCCTTCAGCAGATCGAGGTGCGCCCGTTCGTGGAAGCCGACCGTCGTCGCGAACGTCTGCAACTCCCCAGTGAGACCGGCGCGCTGGAAGGCCTCCGCGTAGAACGCCGACTGCACGTACTCGAGCAGCAGCGCGAAGTTCAGGATCTCGGCGTCCTGCTTGGCGGACGGGCGCGAGAAGGCTGGTTCGGCGTGCTCGCCCAGCACGACGCCGCCCACCGCGACTCCTGCGAGAGCGAGCGCGGCCGCCTCTATGGACGCCGCGCGGGTCATGGCGGTCAATGTCGTACTCCTCGTCCGGGTGGCGGTTCGACGTGCGGCCAGACGAAGCGGTGGGGGCCGACGGGGGTCCACCCCTCCATTTCGATCGCGGCGTGTACGTCACGCAGTGCGTCAGCGAGCTCGGGGTCGTCATCGAGCGGGTCGCCGGGCGGCAGCGATTGCGCGCCGGGGCGGAGAACCACGACCTCTACCCCCTCCCCCGGCCGCCGCACAACCTCGGCCCGCCAGGACCGAACGGTCCGCTGCGGCCACGGCGACGGGTGGGGTGCAACGGCCACGGTGGTCGCCGCGCGCCCGGGCGGCGGCGGAGGTGGCGGAGCCGGGCGCGACGGCTGTGGATAATCGCGCCACACGAACCGACGCTCGGGAGCGGCGGGCGACGGCGTCCCGGCGGGAGCCTCGGCGCGCGTCGCCATCGCGGTCTCGGTCGCGGCCTCGCGCCGGCGCCCTCGCCCAAGGGCGAGGCCGGCGATGAACGTGGCGGCGGCCAGCGCGATCGCGACGCCGGCCGGGAACCCGCCGTCATCGTCCGATCCGTTCGGCGCCGGCGACCGGGCCGGAATGGCGTCCGCTGGCCGCGACTCCTGCTCCATGGTCAGCGCGGTCCCCCCTGGGTCAAGCGGGTACGCGTTCCAGAGCTCCTCAGGCGATGGGCTGCGCGCGGACTCTTGCGCCCACGACGATCCCGGCCCAACAAGCAGCACAAGACCGATTGCCAACGGTATTGTCCGAGCTCTTACATGCAGGGATCCAGAGTACAAGGGTCGGAGCCCCGACAAGGAGCGTCCCGCGTCCGGAAATGCACATTTCCGCAAGGGGTCATACGCAGAAATCTGGCGCTGATCGCGAGCAGTCGTTCTTGATCCCGGAGTGGCTGTCGAAGGATCACTTCGCGTGTCCGCGACGGGCAGTGAGGCGAGTATGGTGCGGCGCGGCCTTCGAGCGGTGTGCGCACCAGTGTGTGGACGAAGGGTCCCGTTGTGATCAACGTGCTGTGGTGGAGGAACGCGAATCGCGAGGCCCAGCCGGTTTCGGCGAAGCCTGGTGAGTCGCAGGATGGACTGGATACCGCGGTCGGTGTCCGGCGGCCGGCGCCGTCCGCGTCGCCGTTGCGTGTCGTTGGCTACGCAAGCGTGGCGCCGCGCTCCGGCACGGACTTCGACGCCGCGGCGGCCGCGATCGCGGCTTGGTGCAAGTCCCGTGGCTTGACGTTGACGACCGTGGTCCACGACGTCGAGCCCCGGAACGGTCTCACGGGCGATCGCCCTGGCTTGGCCTATGTCCTCAGCCAGATCGCCGCAGGGGCTGCCGATGGCCTCGTCCTCGCCCGCCTGAACGACCTCACGGGCTCGGTCAGCGAGCTCGGCGCGATGCTGCGTTGGCTTGATGCTGCGCAGGCGCGGGTGATGGCGCTCGACTTCGACATCGACAGTTCGACCGTCTCGGGAGCGTTGGCCGTGCAGGCCCTGATCGAGGTCAGCGACTGGGAACGCGACCGCCTCGACGCGCGAACGCGGCCGGGGCTGGCCGCAGTGAGGCGGCCGGGTTCGGCGCGAGGTCGGTCGGTTCGCGACGATCCCCGGCTGAGCGCGCGGATCGCAACCTTGCGCGCGAGCGGGATGACGTTGCAAGCGATCGCCGATGCGCTCAATGTCGATGGGGTTCCGACGCTGCGCGGCGGCACGCAGTGGCGGCCATCGAGTGTTCAAGCCGCCGCGGGCTATCAGCGCCCCGCCGCGCGGTCGGGTGGAATTCTGCTCCCGCGGCTGCGCCCGCTCGTCGAGCTCCGACTCACTGAAGTGATCCAGGGACTGTCGTACGCGCTCGACCTGACCGAGGGCGAGCCGGCCGGTCACGCCGCCCGTTCGTGCCTGATCGGGATGCGTCTCGCGGATGAGCTCGGCGTGGACCGGGCCTCGGATCGCTCGGATCTCTTCTACGCGCTGCTGCTCAAGGATGCGGGCTGCTCCGCGAACGCGGCGCGGTTCGCGGCCCTGTTCGGGGCCGACGACCATGACGCCAAGCACAGCTCGAAGCGGGTTGACTGGGCGCGATCCTGGCCGGCTTTCGTCTGGGCGGCGCGGACGGCGGCCCCCGGAGGTTCGCTTGCCGGTCGAACCCGTCACCTCCTGGCCGTGCGCGCCGAGGGCGAGGTCACACGCTCGCTGATGCTGGCTCGCTGCGAACGCGGCGCGGAGATCGCTCGCATGCTCGGGCTCTCCGAGGCCACGGCGGAAGCGATCTACGCGCTCGACGAGCACTGGGACGGAGCGGGCCATCCGCGCGGGCTTCGCGGTGCAGAGATCCCGCTCGGCGCGCGCATCGGGTGCCTCGCGCAGACCCTGGAGATCTTCTGGGCGGCTGACGGCGTTCAGGGCGCGTACGCCGTGGCCGAGCGGCGCCGGGGCGAATGGTTCGATCCTGCGCTGGTCGCTGCGCTCGGCGCCGTTCGCGACGACGCGAGCTTCTGGGCCTCGCTACGGACCGTGGATCTCAGCCGAGTCGCGCCCTCGGACCGACCACTCGCGGTCGACAGTGGGCAACTGGACCGAATCGCCGATGCGTTCGCCGCCGTTATCGACGCCAAGTCGCCTTGGACCTACCGGCACTCCGACCGCACCAGCTTGATCGCGACCAGCATCGCGGCAAGGCTCGGTGCCGACCCGGCGACGCTGCGCGACCTGGGGCGTGCCGCCCGCCTGCATGACATCGGCAAGCTCGCGATCTCGAATTTGATCCTCGACAAGCCTGCCCCCCTCACGCCCGCGGAGTTCGCGACCGTCAAGGATCATCCCCGGATCACCGAGCTGATGCTCGAGCGCACTCCAGGCCTCCGCGAGGTCGCCGCGCTGGCCGGCGCGCATCACGAGCGCTTGGACGGCAGCGGCTATCCCCGCGGCCGGGCCGCTCCCGATCTGACGATGCCGATGCGAGCCTTGGCCGTCGCGGATGTCTACGAAGCGCTGACCTCACCGCGCCCCTACCGGCCGGCGCGAACCTCAGAACTCGCGCTCGAGCTCATCCGCGCCGACACGCCGCACCGCCTCGACGCGGACGCGGTGCTCGCGCTCGAGACACTGCTCAAGAGCCCGAGCGCCAAAACCGTGAGTCGCCTGCCCACCCCGATACAGCCAAAGACGGCGCCAAACCCCCTTCCGCATTCCACGCGCTGAGCCCCGACCACGCGATCCGGCCGAGGCTCAGCCGTGTAGAGCCTCACCGGCTCCGCGAACGCCAGAAG
The DNA here is from genome assembly GCA_963768375.1 of uncultured Solirubrobacteraceae bacterium. Lineage (GTDB taxonomy): Bacteria > Actinomycetota > Thermoleophilia > Solirubrobacterales > Solirubrobacteraceae > Solirubrobacter. The sequence continues at coordinate 1,247,039 of CAVYHO010000006.1, read as the reverse complement.
CTGGCGCGGGTTGTCAAGGCCGGTCGCCCTCAGCGGCCTCGCCGACAAGCACGATCCTCGGTGGCCGCGCAGCAAGCATCCGAATCGACCGCAGACGCCGACGGTCCTCAACCCGCGACGCGCGCGAGCTGCTGCGCGTCCGCTATCGGCGCAGTAGGAGCCGTGTCTCGCGTGGTCCCAAGGTTGCGCCAAGGCCCGTGCGTAGAGTCGGCCGATGCCTGAACCGTTCCACGTCGATGTTGACCAGCTCAACGCGTACCTCGCTCAGGAGCGCCCGCACGGGTCGCTTCCGGCTCCCCGCCAGCTCCTGCAGACGGTGTACAACGCGCTCCTGACCGCGGGAGTCATAAAACGCGACGGAAGGCCGATCCGGGCGGCTTCGATCGCGATCACCAACACCACGGTGACGCTCAACTACGACGGGAAGACGCTGCGCTGGTTCACTGACTCGCTCCCGGCGCTGGAGCAGCCGATCGCTCTCCTCGCCGACCACCTCGCGGCGCTCGTCAACGAGACGCCCGCCCCCGGCCCCTGGCCGAAGCAGCTCGACTGAGCGGTGCCCGCACTCGTCGGGCGCGACGCCGAGCTCGCCCATGTGCACGCGATGCTCGACGCCGCGCGCTCCGGACGTGGCGCGACGCTGCTCGTGACCGGGCCGCCCGGGCTCGGGAAGAGCGCGCTGCTGGAGGCGGCGATCCAGGGCGCGGCGGACTTCGACGTTCTGCGCACGATCGGCATCGAGGCGGAGTCCGAGTTGCCGTTCGCAAGCCTGCACGCCTTGTTGACGCCACTGCTCGGACGCGTACGTGAGCTTCCCGAGCACCAGCGTGCGGCGCTCGTGCTCGACGCGCACGGCTTCGCCACGTTCGCCGCCGTCGTCTCGCTGCTCGGGATCTGCAGCGAACGCCGCCCGCTGCTGCTCGTGATCGACGACGCGCAATGGGTGGATACGGCGTCGCTGGACGCGCTCGTGTTCGCGACGCGGCGGCTGGTCGACGACCGCGTGTTCTTCGTGTTCGCGGCGCGCGAGGTGCCCGCGGCGCTGCGCGCGGCACGGCCGCCGGAGCTGCGGCTGGAGGTGCTGGACGCCGCGGCGGCGCGCGCGCTCGCGGGCCGGCGGGCGCTCGGCGAGGCCGCGTTACGCCGCGTCGTCGAGCTTGCCGAGGGCGTGCCGCTCGCGCTTGTCGAGCTCGCCGCGCTCGGCGACGAGGTGGAGCACCGATTAGCGCTTCCCGGCGGCATCGTCCAGCGGCTGTTCGGCGAACGCGTCGAGCGGCTGCCGGACGCCGCCGCGACGGCGGCGCTGGTGGCGGCGCTCGAGGAGACGGGTGAGGCCGACGCGATCGTGCGCGCGGCCGCCGCGCTCGGCGCGACCGACGCGGCCTGGGAGCAGGCCGAACGGGCGTCGGTCGTGCGCCTGCAGCCCGGCCGGATCGAGTTCGAGCACCCGCTGCTGCGCGCCGCGGTCACCAGTCGCGCCTCGCCTTCCGCGTCGCGGACCGCGCACGCGGCGCTCGCGGACGCGCTGCGCAGCGCGCCGCACCGTGCCGCCTGGCACCGCGCGGCGGCCGCCATCGGCCCGGACGAGACGATCGCCGCGGCGCTTGAGCGCGCCGCCGACCACGCGGGGCACGCCGCCGCCGCGCGAGCGCTTGAGCGCGCGGCGCGGCTCAGCCCGGACGCGTCCGAGCGCGCGCGGCGGCTGATCGACGCCGGCGAGTGCGCGCGTCGCGCCGGGCGCATCGAGTGGGCGGACAAGCTCGCGTCCGAGGCACTCGCACATCCGGCGTTTCGCACCCGCGCCGAGCTGCTGCGCGCGCACGTCGAGGCGTGGCACGGCTCGACGCTGGCTGCACAGCGCAGCTACGTGCGCGTCGCGGAGCACGCCGGGGAGACGGAGCTCGGGGCGGTCGCGCTCGGCTATGCCGCGGCCATGGCCGTGGTCGCGGGCGACACGCACGCGGCGCTCGAGGCAGCGCTCAAGGCGCGCCGGGTGCCGGCAACGCAGCTCTCCGAGGCGACGCTGGTCGCGGTGCGCGAGTCGCTGGGCAGCGTGCTCGCCCTGCGCGGCGACAGCGTCCGCGCGCGACCGCTGCTCGATGGCGCCGTCCGCTGGTACGAGCACCAGCCGCGGCGGAGCGGTGCGGAGTACGCCGCCGAGGCGCTGATGTGGCTCGGGGAGCAGACGCGCGTGCGGACGCTGTTCGACGACGTGATCGCCGAAGCACGCCGCAGCGGCGACCTCTCCGTGCTTAACCAGGCGCTCGTCCTGCGCGCCGATCTCGGCTACCGGACCGGCGACTGGCAACGGGCGCTGGCCGACGCCGCGGAGTCGGTCGCGCTGGCGCGGGACGTCGGGCAGAGCGTCCACCTGGCGTACGCGCGGGCGATGCTCGCGATCCTCGAGGCGGCGCGCGGCGACGAGCGGGAGGCCCGCGACGACGCCGGCGAGGCACGTGAACTCGGCCGTCGCCACGGCCTGCGCGTGGTTGACGAGTACGCGTCGTTCGCGCTCGGCGCGCTCGAGCTCACGCGCGGCCGACCGGAGGGCTCGCTCGAGTACCTCGAGCCGCTCGCCGCCGACGTCGCGCGCACCGGCCGCGGAGAGCCTGCGGTGGTGCTGTGGCCGGCCGATCTGATCGAGGCGCTGATCGCGACCGACCGGCGCGATGACGCGGCCGAGGCACTGGCGGCGCTCGACGGGCAGGCCCGTCGCACCGGCGGCGCTTGGGCGCAGGGCGTCGTCGCGCGCTATCGCGGCGTGCTGGCCGGCGAGGCGGACATCGATGCGGCGTTCGAGCCCGCGATCGCCTGCCACGAACGCAGCCAGATGCCGTTCGAGCTCGCGCGCACGCGGCTGTGTTACGGCGAGCGCCTGCGCCGCGCCGGGCGGCGTATCGACGCGCGCGCGCAGTTGCGCCAGGCGCTGGTGTGCTTCGATGCGCTCGGTGCGCGCGGCTGGGCGGAGCGAGCGCGCCGCGAGCTCGCCGGGAGCGGCCAGCGCGTGCCGCGCGGCCCGCAGCGTGACCGCGAGCGACTGACGCCGCAGGAGCTGCAGATCGCGCGCTGCGTCGCGCGCGGGGCGACGAACAAGGAGGCGGCCGCCGACCTGTTCCTCAGCCCGAAGACGATCGAGACCCACCTGACGCGCGTCTACCGCAAGCTCGGCGTCCGCTCACGCAGCGAGCTCGCCGTCGCGATGCGCGACGCTTAGGCGCAGAGACGCCGGAGCCGCGCGTCGTGCTGCAGCCGCGCGAGCGAGCGGGCACGGATCGGGCCGATGCTCCCGACCGGGATCCCGAGCCGCTCGCTCACCTCGGCGTAGCTCACCGCGTCGGTCAGCAGGATCATCAGGTCGCGGTGGCGCTCGGGGAGCGCGACGAGCGCCTGCCTGAGCGCGTCGCGGCGCTCAGCGACGAGCATCCCGCGCAGCGCGCCCGGCGCGGGCTCCGGCTCCTCGATCGGCTCGTCGCCCATCAACACCTCGCGAACCGGCCGCTGGATCGTGCGCAGGCACTCGCGCCGCATCGTCGTGGCGAGCCAGCCGGGCAGCGCCTCCGGATCGCGGATGGCGTGCATCCTGCGGAAGAGCTGCAGCCAGGTGGTCTGCATCGCGTCGTCGAGGTCGGCGGGCGTCAGCCGGTACTGGCGACCGACGTCGCGCAGCAGGCGCTCGAAACGCCGGACGAGCCGATCCCACGCGCCGGGCTGGCCGGCGAGTGCGCCGGCGAGTTCGTCGTGGGGCATGGCGGCGACTCTCGCCGCGCCGCCCGCATCGTCGCGTCAGGGAAATCCCTCGACCTCGCACCGGGGTGTATTCCGCGACGCCGCACGCCGGCTCTGACGCACCATGAAGACACATCGCAGAATCGCCGCGCTGTTCGCGGTGGCCGGCACACTGGTCGCGGTCGGCGCAGCCAGCGCCCCGGCACACGCCAGCTACTACCAGATCGCCAACTACGGCAGCGGCATGTGCGCCGGCATCAGGTCGTTCGAGTACTACTACAACGGCGCGACCGTCGTGCAGCAGCCGTGTAACGGCTCGCCGGAACAGCTGTGGGCCGACGTCCCGCTCGGGGGCGGATACCACCGGTTCGTCAACGGTCGCAGCGGCAAGTGCATGGACGTTCGCGACGGCCAGAACGCCGACTGGACCCCGGTCCAGCAGTGGGCCTGCACCAACTACAACGGCATGTCGTGGCTGGCGCCGGTGCCCTCGTACGTTCCGACTCAGATCAAGTCGGGCCGAGGCGGGCGCTGCCTCGACGTGAGGGGCGGGTCGCTCCAGGACGGCGCGGTGATCCAGATCTACCGCTGCACGTCCAACAACCCCGCCCAGCTCTGGACGATCACGTAAGGAGCCTCACATGCGCAGCTTTCACATGCCCAATCCCAACCTGCGTCGCATCCTCGCGCTCGGCGGCACGATGCTGGCCATCGGCGGGGGAACCGCCGCCATGGCGGCCGAGTCCGCCAACGCCGCGCTCCCGCCGGTCGTCACGTTCGGGAACCTCGCCACCGGCTTCGTCCTCGACAGCAACCCTTCGGGCGACGTCTACGCGTTGTCCGCGAACGGCGGCAGCTTCCAGAAGTGGGTCGTGAGCCCGTCCGATTTCGGCACGGTCACCCTGCGGAACGCCGGTACCGGGCGTTGCTTGGACAGCAACACGAACCGGGACGTCTACACCCTCTGGTGCAACGGAGGCTCGTTCCAGAAGTGGTTCGTCCTCAACAGAGAGTTCGGGACGGTCGTGCTCCGCAACCTCGCGACGGGCCTCGTGATTGACAGCAACCCCTCGGGCGACGTTTACACATTGCCCGAGAACGGAGGCTCGTACCAGAAGTGGATCCCCGCTTCGGCCTGATGACAATCTGCGGGGCCCGATTGGCGTCGGGCCCCGCCTAGATCACGGCGAGTCGCGGGATCCGCTGCCCCGCGAGCCGCAGCACGAAGAGCGTGATCACCGGATACAGCCCGTCGGCTAACGACCACCCCAGTACGTAGGCGAAGTTGCCGTCGAACACGTTGAAGAAGTGGTCGAGATCCCAGGTGCCGAACGCCAACTGCTCCGCGTATTTCACGATGATGCTGAAGGTCGCGAAGACCACGAACTGCACGGCCATCGGCTGGTCTTCGCGCACGCCGAGGTACAGGAACGTGAGACAGATCCCGATCCACAGGAACGTGTGCATGAAGTTCGTCACCCACGGCAGGAAGCTCATCGCTCCCGCCTGGTAGAGCACGTAGTTGGCGATGAACACGGGCACGGCCCAACACAGCCCCACAACGAAGAACGTGCGTCGCTCGAACGGTTCGATCTGCGGCTTGACGAGCCGGATCACGACCAGCAACGCAAAGTAGAACGCCAGCACCACGAGCACGCGCGCCGGCGTGACCTCGTACATGGCTACACCGCGATTCGCTGTGCGGCGTAGTGAGCGAGCGCCATGACGGTCAGCTGCGGGTTCACCGTCAAACTCGTGGGGAACACGCTCGCGTCGCAGACGTAGAGGTCGTCGTAGCCGTGGACCCTGAAGTCGGGCCTGACGACGCCGCGCTTCGGATCGCGGCTCAGCGCGTTGCCGCCCTGCGGATGGCCGGTGCCGAGCGAGATGTAGTCCGGGTCGGAGGCGATCTGGTCGATGCGCCCCAACTCGCTCGGGGACGTGAACTCGTCGTAGCCCCACGAGTTGACCATCACGCGCGCGGCGCCGGCTTCGAACAGCAACTCGCCGAGCACCCGTAGGCCCCGCGCGAGCGTGGCCAGGTCGCCCGGCTGCGGCCGGAAGTCGACGCCGGCACCGCCGGTCAGTGCGCGTATCACGCGGCCGTTGCTCGCGGTGCCGACGAGCACGCCGACCGCCATCAGGTGGTCGTAGCGCGCCATGTTGGCGAAATGCTGCTCGAACCACCCCGGCATGTTGAGCGCCTGCGAGACCGGCGGGTTGAACCAGGTCTCGAACACGAACCCCTCCTGGCGAGGTATCCCGAAGTGTGAGATCTGCAGTCCGTCGTACGACCGGATCGGCTCACCGTCGAAGTCGGCCGTGAGCGGCGCGCCCATGTTGCACGAGAACCCACGACCCACCGGCAGCCCGCGGCCGGCGCCGCTGCGCAGCAGCAGGTAGCTGGAGGCGACCGCGCCGGCGGCGACGACGTACGTCCGCGCCCGCACGGTCAGACCGCGGCCGTCGGCGAGTTTCGCCCGCAAGCACGCCACGCGCTTTGGCTCACCGCTCAGCGTGACGATCCGCTCGACCTCGCAATCGGACACGATCCGTACCCGATCCCCGAACTCGCGCTGCGCCGCCGGCAGCACGGTCTCGAGCATCGACAGCTTCTTCCCCCACTTACAGCCGATGTTGCAGTACCCCGAGCCGAAGCAGCCTTCGATGTTCGCGCTGACGACGTCGGCGTTGAGCGTTCCACCCGGCAGCTTTCCGGCGCCGTCCAGGTATCTCAGTCCGGAGGGATTGAGCACCGCGTCGGTCTGCGGCACGACGCGCAGGAAGGAGCGAACGGCCTTCACGCTCGCGCGCAGATCGGGCAGGTCCAGCCCGGCGTCGTACTCCGCGTTCCAGCGCGCGAGCACCGCCGGCGGCGGATCGAAGCAGACCGCGTTGTTGACCGTCGTCGACCCGCCGACGCAGCTTCCCTGCAGGACGGTGAAACGCCAGTCCTCGGTCTGCTGCATGATCCCGTCGGCGTACAGCTGGACGATCATGCCGACCTCGTCCTCCGTGAAGTGGCGCGGCTCGACGTACCGTCCGCGCTCGAGCACGAGGATCTCGCGATCCGGGTGCTTCTTGGCTAACTCGTAGGCGAGGATCGCGCCGCCGGCGCCGCTGCCAATCACACAGATGTCGGTCTCGATCTCCTTGACCCCGATGTTCTCGGGCCGGTCCACCTTCAGCGGGTGCGGGCCCGGCTCCGGCACGTCCAGATCCGCCACGCGGGCGCGCTCGCTGAACGGCTGATAGCCGATCGACTCGAACGACCTCGGATCGCCGTAGTAGCCGACGAAGCTCAGCTGCTGGCAGATCCGGATCATGACCTGCGTGAGGTGCTTGATGAACGGCGGCCAGAGCGGCGGCGTCTTGAACCGTCGCTCCAGGTACCGCCGGCGCGTGTCCGCCTCGATCTCCGATAGCGGCGGCAGCAGCTCGAGCAGCGGCCGCAGCTGCATCGTCGCCAGCACCAGCTTGTAGAGCCATCGGCGCTGGGCGCGCAGCTCGGCCAGGTGCCGATCGACATTGCGCGCGATCTCCTCCGGGGCAACCCGTTCCGAGGGCCCTGCGACGAGCACGTCTCCGACCGCGACGAGCGCGCGGAGTTGCATCTGCGCGAAGAACGCGGGCCGATAGCGAGCGTTCCACGCGCTGCGCGCGAGCACGAAGAACACCACCGCGATGACGCCGTCGAGCGCGATCGCGGCCCACAGGACGGCGGTCATCCGCACGTCGGCGCCGAACAGCGGCCGCGTGTAATCGGTGTCCAGCGTCACCAGGTAGAGAGCGCTGACGAGCACCGACAGCACGTGGACGGCGACGATCGGGCCCAGGATCGGAAGGTTGCGCCGCAGCGCCGCGGCGGCGTAGCCGCACAGCAACGCGAGCATCGTGACCTTCACGACCGAGTTCGCCATCAACGGCAACTCTCGGAAGAAGTCGGGTTCCAGCACCGGTCCCGCCGCGTACGCAACGGCACCGAGCCCGAACACGACCGTGAACATGATCAGCACCGCTCGGACGCGTCGCTCCACCGCGCTCAACGACGCCGTATCGGGCGACTCGCCCGGGAGATGCGCCAGCCACAGGAGCACTCCGAGGCCGAGCGCGATCGCGGCGTCGAACGCCAAGGCGCCCCAGAGCACGGTGGCGAGCGTGAGGCCGAACTCGAACTCGATGCTGGTGTCGGCGAACGCGAGCATCAGCCCGACCGCGACGACGAGCACGATGTGCGCCGCGATGACGGCCACCACGAGCCCGCGGCGGCGCCTCACATCGCCGGCGGCGTACAGGCAGGCGAGCCCGATCAGCGCGACCTTGACCGCGGAGTTCGACACGAACGGAGGCTCGCGGAAGAAGTCCTCCGCCAGCCCGGCGACCGGAGCGATCACATACACGCCGGTGGCGACGAACAGCACTCCCGCGACCACACGCAGCCCAACAGACAGCCGGTGCGCGGCGCGCTCCCTCGCGTCCTGCTCGGCGGGCGCCGCCCGCACCGCTCGCTGGGTCTGCACCACTGAGTGCGAGCCTAGATCCGCCCGGTTCCGGAGGTCAAGCCCGCCCCAGGCACGGATTCGCATCAGAGCGGAGCGGATCGGGCACTAAGGCGTCAGATCGTCGGACGAAGGAGGAGTCGTCATGAGGTTGAGGTCGCTTCGCGCGGGAGTCGCGACCGCAGTTCTCGCGCTGATGGTGGGCGCGTGCGGGAGCGTGGGTGAGGAGAGCTCCGACAGCGGCGGCGAGGAGTCGAGCTCGCGGCCGGTCAAGGTCGGGCTCGTGATCCCCCAGTCCGGCGTGTACGCACCGCTCGGTGAGGACATGAAGGCGGGCTGGGACCTATGGCTCGAACAGCACGGCGGCAAGATCGGCGGACGCGACGTCGAGACCGTCGTCGTCGACGAGGGCGAGGGTCCGGACACCGGCGTCCCCGCGGTCCAGAAGGTGCTCCAGCAGGATCGCGTCGACGCCGTCGTCGGGATCGTGAACTCGGCGACCGCGCTCGGGTCGGTCGACGTCGTCAACGGGGCCAAGAAGCTTTTGATCGTCGCCAACGCCGGCGCCGACCAGTTGACCGGGTCCAACAAGTACATCTGGCGCACGTCGTTCACCAACGGCCAGGTCGGCTACGCCGTGGGCAAGCATCTCGCGACGACGCCTGAGGGCAAGAAGGGCGTGTACGCGATGGGGGCCGACTACGCCGCGGGCGAGGAGGCGATCGCCGGCTTCAAGAAGGGCTTCGAGGCAGGGGGCGGCGAGCTCGTCGGCCAGGAGATGACGCCGTTCGGGACAACGCAGGACTTCCAGCCGTTCCTGGCCAAGGCGCGCAGTTCGGGCGCGGGCGCGGTGTTCGTGTTCTACGCCGGCGCCGAGGCCGTCTCGTTCGTCAAGCAGTACGAGGAGTTCGGGCTCTCCGACCGCGCGCCCCTATACGGCTCGGGGTTCCTGACCGAGGGCGGCGTGCTGACCGCCCAGGGCGGCGCGGCCGAGGGTGTCCACACGGCGCTGCACTACGCGACGGCGCTCGACAACCCCTCGAACACGAGCTTCGCGAAGGCGTACGAGACGAAGGCGGGCAAGCCGCCGACCGTGTACGCCGTGCAGGCCTGGGACTCGGCGTCCGTGCTCGACAAAGCGGTGAAGGCGGCCGGCGCGCTCGACGGTGACGCGCTGTCGGGAGCGATGGGCGGTCTCGGCGAGATCGCCGACAGCCCGCGCGGCCCGTGGAGCTTCCAGGACCAGAGCCCCGTGCAGGAGATGTACCTGCGCGAGGTGCGCGCGGAGGGCGATGCCGTGACCAACGCCGTCGTCGAGGAGCTGGGCGAGGTGCCGCCGGCGCCATAACCCATGCCCGAGTGGTTCGACACGAACCTCGTCAGCGTCCTCAACGGGCTGGCGATCGGCTGCCTGCTGTTCCTGCTGGCGTCCGGGCTGTCACTCGTGTTCGGGATGATGGACGTCCTGAACCTCGCGCACGGCGCGGTGTTCCTGGTCGGCGCCTACGCGGCATACGCACTGATCGGCGACGACGCGTCGTGGGCCGGATTTGCCACCGCGATCGTCGTCGCGCTGGCGGCGGGCGCGCTCTGCGGCGGCGTGCTCGCGGGAATGACCGCGCCGCTGGCCGGACGCGGGCACCTCGACCAGGCGCTGCTGACGCTCGGCGTCGCGCTCGTGCTTGCCGACCTCGTAGTGGTCGCGTTCGGCCGTGACGTCCACGGCGTCGGCGCCCCGCCGGGGCTCGACGGCAGCGTCAGCATCGCCGGGCAGGCGTATCCCGTCTACCGGCTCGCGCTGATCGGAATCGGGCTGGCGCTGGCGCTGGCGATCTACGTGATCGTGGAACGGACCCGGCTCGGCTCGCTGATCCGCGCGGCGGTGGCGGACCGCGCGATGCTCGAGGCGATGGGCGTTGACGCGCGCAAGGTGCTGCTCGGCGTATTCGCCGCCGGCTGCGCGCTCGCCGCCTTCGCGGGCGCGCTCGGCGCGCAGATCTACGGTGCTCGGCCGGGCCTCGAGGACTCGATCCTGCTGCTGGCGCTGGTCGTCGTGGTGATCGGCGGGCTCGGGTCGATCAAGGGCGCGCTCGTGGGCGCGCTTGTGATCGGGCAGGTCGAGTCGCTCGGCCGGGCGCTGGTGCCGGACCTGGCGCCGTTCCTGCTGTTCGGCGCGATGGGCCTAGTGCTGCTCTTCCGGCCGCGCGGGCTGTTCGGGTCGCCCGCGGCCGCGACATGACCGCGACCGAGAGCAGCGTCCCCGAGGCACCGCCGCGCCTGCGCGCCGGCGCCACCGCGACGGCGGCCGGGATCGGCGCCTTCCTCCTGCTCGCGCTCGCGCCCTTCGCGCTCGACCCGGCGACGCTCAACACGCTCGGCCGGATCGTCTACTTCGCCCTGCTCGCGGCCAGCCTCGACTTGCTGGTGGGGATCACCGGCCTGCCCTCGCTCGCCCACGCCGGGTTCTTCGCCGTCGGCGCCTACACCGCCGGACTGGTCGCGAAGGACGTCAGCGCGCTCGTCGTCGTGGCGCTGCCCGCGGCGGTGCTCGCCGCGGGCGTCGCCGCGGCCGTCACGGGGTGGCTGACCGTGCGCAGTCGCGGGATCTTCTTCCTGATGCTGACGCTCGCCGTGGGCGAGATCATCTTCCTGCTCGCGGAGAGCCTGCAGGACGTCACCGGCGGCTCCAACGGCCTGTTCGGCATCCCGGTGATGCAGATCGTCCCGGGCGGCGACGCGCTCACCCAACCCGCGCTGCGCTACTGGTTCGTGTTCGCCGTGTTCTGCATCGGCTTCGGAGTGCTGTGGATGATCGCCCGCTCGCCGTTCGGCCTCGTCCTGCGCGGGATCCACGGCAACGAGGAGCGGATGCGCGCACTCGGCTACTCGCCGCGGGCGTACAAGTTCGGCGCCTTCTGCATCGCCGGCGCGGTGGCGGGCCTGGCGGGCGCGCTGCTCGCCGCTCACCAGCAGGGCGTGACGCCCGCCGACGCGGCGTTCGGCACGGCGGTGGTGGCGCTGGTCTCGGTCATCATCGGCGGCGCGGGAACGTTGTGGGGACCGTGCCTGGGCGCCGCGGTGGTCGTGATCGTGCGCGACGAGATCGGGCCATCGCTCGGCGGCCACGGCCCGCTCCTGCTCGGCCTCGTGTTCGTCGCCGCCGTCTATCTGCTGCCGGGCGGGATCGCGGGCGCGGCCGCGCGCGTGCGCCGGAGCCCGCGGATGACCGCGCTGCTGGAGCTCAACGACGTGACGCGGATCTACGGCGGCCTGCGCGCCGTCGACGGCGTCGACCTGCGGCTCGACGCGGGCGCGCGGCACGGGCTGATCGGCCCCAACGGCGCCGGCAAGAGCACGCTGTTCAAGCTGATCCTGGGCGCGGAGCCGGTGTCGGCCGGTCACGTGGGCTTCGACGGCCGCGACATCACTGGCGTCGCCGAGCACCAGCGGGTGCGGCTCGGCATCGCGCAGACGTTCCAGCACTCGAGCCTGTTCGCGGCATTGAGCTGCGGCGAGAACGTGCTGCTGGCGCTGCAGCGGCGCACGGGCGACGCGCGGCGCCCCTTCGGTCGCCGCTCACCCGCGCTGACCGCGGAGGCCGACGCGCTGCTCGAACGCGTCGGGCTCGACGGCTTCGGCGCGCGGCCGGCGGCCACGCTCTCGCACGGCGAGCAGCGCCAGCTCGAGGTGGCGATCGCGCTCGCCGCGCAGCCGCGGCTGCTGCTCCTGGACGAGCCCGCGGCCGGCATGTCGCCGGCCGAGACCGAGCGCCTGGCGACCATCATCGAGGACCTCGATCCCGAGCTCGCGGTGCTGATCGTCGAGCACGATCTCGACTTCGTGTTTCGCGTCGCCCGTGATGTCAGCGTGCTGCACCTCGGCGCGCTGCTGATGACCGGCTCGGCAGCCGAGGTGCGCGCGTCCGAGGAGGTCGCGCGCGTCTACCTCGGCGGCGCGTCGGTCGACGACATCTTCATCGACGAGGCGGTGTCATGACGCTGCTCGAGGTCTCCGGCCTGGTGGCGGGCTACCGGCTCGGCACCGTTCTGCACGGCGTCGACCTCGAGGTGCCCGAGCGCGGCGCCGTCGCGATCCTGGGCCGCAACGGCGTCGGCAAATCGACGCTCGTGCACGCGATCACCGGGCTGCTGCGCCCGCGCGCCGGGAGCGTGCGGATCGACGGCACCGAGTTCGCCGGCCGCCGCCCCGACGTGCTCGCACGCGCCGGCGTTGCGCTCGTGCCGCAGGGACGGCGTGTGTTCGCGCCGCTAACGGTGCGCGAGCACCTCGCGCTCGCCGAGGCGTGCTGCCGGCGGGACGGTCCGTGGACGCGGGAGCGAGTGCTGGAACTGTTCCCGCGCCTCGGCGAGCGAATGGACCATCCGGCGCGTCACCTGTCGGGCGGCGAGCAGCAGATGCTGGCCGTGACGCGCGCGCTGATGGCCAACCCGCGGCTGATCGTCATGGACGAGCCCTCCGACGGCCTGGCCCCAGCCGTTGTGCGCCAGATCGGCGAGGTGCTGGGCCAGATCCGCGCCGAAGGTGTCGGCGTGCTGCTCATCGAGCAGGACTTGCGGCTGGCGTTCGCCGTCGCCGGCGAGGTGCGGGTCATGGAGAAGGGGCAACTCGTCCATGCCGCGCCCGTGGAGGAGTTCCGGCGCGACCGCGCCACGGCCCGGCGCCTACTCGGCGTGGGCTAGCGATCCGACCACACGGCGAGCTCGTTGCCGGCCGGATCGCAGAAGTGGAACCGGCGGCCGCCTGGGAAGGGCTCGATCGGCTGCACGATCGTCCCGCCGGCCGAGCCCACCGCGTCGAGCGTCGCGTCGAGGTCCTCCGAGTACAGGATCGCCAAGGGCGCCGCGCTCGCGGAATCGAGGCGCAGGCCGCCCTGTTCGGAGCCGTCGCCCTGGATCCCGGCGTACTCGGGCCCGTAGTCCGTCAGCGACCACCCGAACGCCGAGGAGTAGAACGCCTTGGCGGCGTCCATGTCCGCCACGGTTAGCTCGAAGTAGTCGATCGCGTGATGTGTATGGGTCATGGGATGAACGATGGCGGCTCTGGCAGCAGTCGTCTTGAGCAAATCGGACATCGTTTGCCGGACCGGCGAACCCGCTCGCGCGGCGAAAAATCGCGCCGGGGTCAACGGACCGGTAGATTGCAACGCACCCGCTCCGCCGGCGTGGGTCGCGCCGGTGCTCCCTCGGATTCCATACGTCCCGTCGCGGAGGTTGCATGAGCCCCGTCACCGAAGCAGCGCCCGTCGATACCACGACGCCGGAGCACCACGCTCTCGCCAAGAACGCGCTCGGGTTGCCGCAGGTGCTGTTCTGCATCGTCACGGGCGCCGCGCCGCTTGCGGCGATGATGTTCAACGTCCCGGTGGCGGTATCTGGCGGCGGCTACGCGGTGCCCGCGGCGTTCATCGTCGCCACCGTGGCGCTGACGATCTTCTCCACCGGATACATCGAGATGTCGCGGCGGGTGACGGCGGCGGGCGGCTTCTACACGTTCATCTCGCATGGCCTGGGACGGGTCCCCGGGATGGGGTCCGGCCTGCTGATCGCCTTCTGCTACATCATCTTCGCGGCGGCCGTGACGGGCGTTGGCAGCTACTTCGCGTCGACGTCGATCGAGGCCTGGACCGGCGCGGCGATTCCCGCGTGGGCCTACCAGATCCTGTTCCTGGCGATGATGACCGGGTTCGCCTGGTTCCACATCGAACTCACCGCCAAGATCCTCGGCGTGGCGCTCATCTGCGAGGTGCTGGTGCTGCTGGTGATGAGCGCGGGCATCCTCGTCAACGGCGGCGGACCTGACGGCTACAGCGCGGCTCCGCTGAATCCGGCCAACCTCTTCGACAACGACGCCGCGATAGCGGTCTTCGGGGCGGCGGCGGTCGGGATCGCGCTGTTCGGCGCCTTCTGGTCGTGGGTCGGCTTCGAGATGGCGCCCAACTACGCCGAGGAATCCCGCGAGCCGCGCAAGATCGCCAAGACCGCGACCTACACGTCGGTCATCGGCCTCGGCATCTTCTACGTCTTCGTCTCGTACATGTTCGTGTCCGGATGGGGCCTGACCGGCTCCGTGCAGGCCGTCGCGGACCAGTTCGAGGGCAAGTACGCCTCCGCGTTCTATCCGCTGACGGACAAGTACGTCGGCTCCGGCCTGACGACGATGGTCGAGATCCTGATCATCACCAGCTCGTTCGCGTGCTCGATGGCCTTCTACAACACCGGCTCGCGCTACTTGTTCTCGCTCGCGCGCGAGGGCGTGCTGCCGCGCGCGCTCGGTCGCGTGCACCCGACGCAGCGCGGGCCCGTGAACGCGTCGATGCTCGTGTCGGCGATCATCGGGGTCTACATGCTGTGCTTTGCGCTCGCGGACTCGAGCACGCTCGCCGCGCTGCTCAAGCTCGGGACGTGGACGCCGCTGATGGGCGTGCTCGGGATCCTGGCGGTGCAGGGGCTCTGCTGCATCGCGATCATCCGGTACTTCCTGACCGACGCACGCGACGGGTTCCACCCGGTCAAGACCCTGATCGCGCCGGTGATCGGCTTTCTCGCGATGGCGGGCGCGTGCTACTTGCTGATCGACAACCGCGCGGCGCTGTCGGGCGCGGGCGACGCGCTGTACATCAAGCTCATCCCCTGGGTCGTGCTGACGGTATTCCTGATCGGCTGCGCGACGGCGCTGTGGATGCGCAAGCGGGCGAAGGAGCGCTATGCGGGCATCGGGCGCTTCGTACGAGAAGAAGAAGTGGAGGCACTCTCATGAGCACACTGAAGGCACCCCCGACCCTGCATCCGCTGGAGCCGCTGCGGCCGGAGGAGATCAGCGCCGCCTCCTCGATCCTTAAGGCGCAGAAGGGCCTCGGGCCTACGGCGCGGTTCGTCTTCATCGCCCTGCACGAGCCGCCCAAGGAGGCCGTGCAGGCGGGCGAGCCGGTGGCACGCGAGGCGTTCATCGTCCTCAACGAGCGCAGCGAGCGCAGGACCTACGAGGCGATCGTCTCGCTGACGGACGAGGAGGTCCTCAGCTGGCGCCACATCGAGGGCGTCCAGTCGCCCATCACGTTCGAGGAGTTCATGGCCTGTGAGGCTGCGGTCCAGGCCGACTCGGAGTGGCAGGCGGCGATGCGCAAGCGCGGCGTCGAGGACTTCTCGCTCGCGATGGTCGACCCCTGGGCAGCCGGCTACACCGGCGAGGAGGACGCCGCGACGGCACGGCGGATCCTCCGTCCGCTCACGTGGATCCGCTCCGAGCCGGGCGAGCACGGCTACGCCCGGCCGATCGAGGGCCTGGTGGTCGAGTTCGACCTCGACGCGATGGCGGTCGTCGCCGTCCACGACTACGGGGTCGTCCCGATCCCGCCCAAGCGCGGCAACTACGACCAGGAGCGGATGACCGACCCGGACAACGTCCCGAGCTTCCCGGGGCCGCGAACGGACCTGAAGCCGATCGAGATCACGCAGCCGGAAGGCCCCAGCTACACGGTCGAGGGCCACATGGTGCGCTGGCAGAAGTGGCAACTGCGGATCGGCTTCACGCCGCGTGAGGGACTCGTCCTTCACGACATCGGCTACGAGGACCGCGGCACGCTCCGGAAGATCATCTACCGCGCGTCGCTGGCCGAGATGTTCGTGCCCTACGGCGACCCGGCGCCGACGCACCGGTTCAAGAACGTCTTCGACATGGGCGAGTACGGCGTCGGCTGGCTCGCGAACCCGCTCCAGCTCGGGTGCGACTGCCTCGGCGAGATCAAGTACTTCGACGGCGTCGTCAACGACCAGGACGGCGAGCCGATGGTGATCCCGAACGCCGTCTGCATGCACGAGGAGGACGCCGGGGTCGGATGGAAGCACACCGACTTCCGCACCGAGGACGTCGAGGTGCGGCGGCTGCGGCGGCTCGTGATCTCGACGATCGCCACCGTGGGCAACTACGAGTACGGCTACTTCTGGTACCTCTACACCGACGGCACGATCGAGTACGAGATCAAGCTGACCGGCGTGATCTCGACGGGCGCGCTGCAGCCGGGCGTCCGGCCGGAGCACGGCACGATGGTCGCCCCCGGCCTCTACGGGCCGCACCACCAGCACTTCTTCTGCGTGCGGCTGGACATGGCGGTCGACGGCAACGCGAACTCGGTCGTGCAGGTCGACTCCGAACCGGCACCCGCCGGCCCGGATAACCCGCAGGGCACGGCCTGGGTGACCAAGCGCACCGTCTACCGCAGCGAGGGCGAGGCGCAGGCGCAGATCGATCCCCTGCGCGGCCGCTACTGGAAGATCGAGAACGCCGGCAAGCCGTCCGCGCTCGGCGATCCGGTCGCCTACAAGCTCGTCCCGGGCGAGAACGTCGCGCCGATGTTCGCGCCGGAGTCGCGCTTCGCGCAGCGGGCCGGCTTCACGCGCAACCACGTGTGGGTGACCGCCTACGACCCCGAGCAGCGCTTCGCCGCGGGCGACTACCCGTACCAGCACTCAGGCGGCGACGGGCTGCCGCGCTTCGCCGCGGCCGACCGCCCGACCGAGGACACCGACGTGGTGCTCTGGTACACGTTCGGCGCCCACCACGTCGCGCGTCCCGAGGACTGGCCGGTGATGCCGGTCACCCACATCGGCTTCAAGCTCAAGCCGAGCGGGTTCTTCGACGGCAACCCCGCGCTCGACATGCCCGTGCCCGCTTCCCACTGCCACCACGAGGAGTAGCGCCGTGTAACACATGGCGCCGTTGCGAGACAACGGCGCCATGAGGATCCCGTGGTTGTCCGATAGCGTGCTCCGCGGGTGACCAGTGAGCCCATCGATGACCAGCGGGCCATCGCGCTCCTGCGCGCCGGTGACGAACAGGCCTTCGAGGCGCTCGTGGCGCGCCACTACGCCACCATGATGGCCGTGGCACGCACCTACGTGAAATCGCGAGCGGTGGCCGAGGAGGTCGTGCAGGAGGCCTGGCTCGGCGTCCTCCAGAGCCTCGACCGCTTCGAGGGACGCTCGTCGCTGAAGACCTGGATCATCGCGATCGTCATCAACAAGGCGAAGACGCGTTCCGTGCGCGAGGCCCGCAGCGTCCCGTTCACGTCGTTGGGCCCTGACGAACCGGCAGTGGACCCCTCGCGCTTCCGCCGGCGCGGCGAGATCTACGCCGGGCATTGGCGCTCCGCGCCGTCCGCCGCGCCGGATGTCGTGACTGAGGACCGCGAAACACTGGGGGTCGCGATGCGCGCGATCGCCGACCTGCCGCCCGCCCAGCAGACCGTGATCCGGATGCGCGACCTCGAGGGCTCGAGTGCCGACGAGGTCTGCTCGACGCTCGAGATCTCGGCCGCGAACCAGCGCGTCCTGCTGCACCGCGCGCGCTCGCGCGTGCGCGCGGCATTGGAGGTGCATCTCAGTGCGTGACCACCACCTGACGTGCCAGGAGATCGTCGAACTCGTCACCGACTACCTCGAATACGCCCTGGACGCCGAGACGGCCGCGCAGTTCGAGGAGCACATCAACTTCTGCGACGGCTGCGCGGCCTATCTCGGGCAGATGCGCGCAGCGATCGAGACGGTCGGCAGCGTCGAACCCGAGGACGTCCCGCAGGAAACGCTCGACGGGCTGCTCGGCGCGTTCCGCGAGTGGAAGCGGACGTGATCGGCTACAAGTTCCTGCGCGCCGACGGCTCCACGGTCTTCTCCGGCTTCAGCTGGCCGTTGCCCGGGAGCGAGCCGGGCCCGTGGGTGGAAGTGCCGGTGGATCCGTGCCGCAGCGGCATCCACGCCTGCCGGGCGGGCGATCTGTCCTACTGGGTCGGCGAGACGCTCTACGAGATCGAGCTCGACGGCGAGATCGTCGAGCAACGCCACAAGGTGATCGCGTCGCGCGGCCGGTTGCTGCGGCGCGTCCGCGCCTGGGAGGACGGGCTGCGCGACGAGTTCACCCGCATGTGCGCCGACCGCGCGCACGAGATCGCGCGCGCGGAGCCGGTGCTGACAGCCCTGGACGAGGACATCGAACCGTCGATCTCCGAGCGGCCCGGCCATGCTCGGGTTCATGGCCGCCGCGATCGCCGAGGAGCGCGGCGGCATGGACGCGTATCGCGCCGAGCGCGAGCGTCAGGCGGCCTGGCTCGCCGAGCGGCTGAGATCCTGAACCAAGCGGCCGGTGACAATCATCTTGGTCGGGGCGCCGACCAGGCCGAGCCGGTTCCACGTCATCCCGAGCCGGCGCTGATCCGCAACCGCCTCGACCTCGACTTCGAGCTCGTCGCCGTCGCGACGCACCGTGGCCCCGACGTCCAGCGGCACGCTCGCGCCGCGCGCCCGCATTTGGCCCTGGATCCCGTCGTCGGTCATCACGCCCGCGAACCGGATGTACGGATGCCGCTCGGCGTCCAGGAAGTCGGCCGAGCGGAGGTGCTTGTCGCGCCGCTCGTTAGCAGTGTCGATGCTGTCGGCCTCGACGGTCAGCTCGACGTCGGACCCCTCCAGCTGGCCGTGGAAGCGGGTGAAGCGCCCCTTGACGGTCGCGAGTCCCCACATGGTCGGAACGTGGAATTCGATGTTCGAGCGCTCCGGGTCGAGGCGCCAGTGAGTCGTACCGACGAAGTCGGCAGCGTGCGTGCTCATGGGAGTTGACCTCCTTTAGAGGTGTGCGAGCTTGTCCGGGTTGCGGACGATGCGGACGGTCTGGATGCGGCCGTCGACCACATCGACCGTGAGGACGTCCCAGACGCGCAGCGGGGCGTCAGGGTCGGCAATGGCGGGCGCGAGCGCGCGCCGCATCATCGCCGTCATCTGATCCGCGTCGAGGTCGCCTGACCTCAGGAGCGCCGCCGCCTTCGCGACCGCCTCCCGTTGGCTTTCGTCGAAGCGGTCCTCGCCGCGGGCGCGGATCACTCGGCCGGGCTGGCCGTTGACGTGGACCAGGGAAGTCTCGAACGAGCCCATGTCGCGCCGGACGCGCGCGACCCCGGCCATGAACTGGGCGATAACCGCGGCGCCGCTCAAAGGCACTGGGGACGCGATCGTCTTACCGCCGCCGTCGGCGTACAGGATGGCGTCCTTGGCGAGCATCTCCTCGAGCCCTTCGAGGTCGCCCTCTTCGGCGGCGGCGAGGAACCGCTGGAGCAGGGCGTCGCGGGCCTCCTCGTCGGGGTCGAAGCGGGGACGGCTGGCCTCCACGTGCTTGCGCGCGCGGGTCACGAGCTGGCGCGAGTTGACCTCGGTCCGCTCGATGATCTCGCCGATCTCCGCGTAGCCGTAGCCGAACACCTCGCGCAGCAGGTAGGCGGCCCGCTCGACCGGCGTCAGGCGCTCGAGCAGCACGAGCAGCGCCAGCGACAGAGAGTCGGCCAGCTCCGCACGTGACGCCGGGCCGGGCTCTGGGTCCTCGAGCAGCGGGTCCGGGAGCCACGGTCCGACGTAGGACTCGCGCCGCGCCCGTGCCGACCGCAGCACGCTGATTGAGAGGCGCGTCGCGACGGTCGTGATCCAGGCCGCCGGCTCGTCGATTTCTTGTTCCTCGCGCGTCAGGCGCAGGAGCGCTTCTTGGGCGACGTCCTCGGCCTCCGCGACGCTGCCCAGCATTCGGTACGCGACGCCGAACCCGTGCCGGCGGAGCGCCTCGAG
Source organism: uncultured Solirubrobacteraceae bacterium (assembly GCA_963768375.1). Lineage (GTDB taxonomy): Bacteria > Actinomycetota > Thermoleophilia > Solirubrobacterales > Solirubrobacteraceae > Solirubrobacter. Next base: position 1,227,193 of record CAVYHO010000006.1, on the reverse strand, counting down.
ATCCATGTCTTTCACGTCTGTCACACCCACTTGACGCGGCACGGCGCCCGGCTGTGACACCGGGGCGCCGCGCAACCGCGGCGCCCCAGCGTTTCACATCAGAGGAACAGCGGGCAGACGAAGCCCGTGCCGCCGTCGTCGCTCAGCGACGAGACGGGCTGTGCCGCGAACCGATCCGCCTTCAGGCTCGGCGCGGTCACGGACTTCATGTCGCCCGAGTGGTGCGCGCCCTTCTCCATGCGCAGGATCTCGACACCGCGGTTCATGTCGAACAGGTAGACCAGGTCGCCCTTACGGCGCTGCTCCTTGAACGCCATGTCCCACGAGTTCGACGACGGGTTGGCCGTCGGGTCCGTGCCGGTGACGCGGTAGTAGCCGACCTGGCGGACATCGCGCGCGTTGCCGATGTCCAGCAAGCGCAGACCCTGGCCGTACCAACCGGCTCCGAGCGTGGACCCCTCGATCTCGAAGTAGTGCGCCGAGCACCCGAGGTCCGCGTTCACCGTCTCGGGCGTGTCGATCATCGGATGGAACGAATCGAGCGGCTTCATCCGGTACGGCATGCCCAGCGACGACTGCGAGGCCGGCTCGCCGCCCCAGGAGTCGGTCAGGTCGGACAGCACGATCTTGCCGCTTTGAGCGCAGGGCGTCGTGAAGTCCTCCTCGGTGCCCACGAGCACATTGCCCCGCTTGATGCCAGAGGCGCGCACCGAGCCGTCGGTCGGACGGCCGGAGTTGTGCATCAGCATCACCGGCTGGGCCGTGCCGCCGACGCCGCCGCCGGCGCACGGCGACGTGCTCGTCGCACCCAACTCGGTATGGCGAGGATCAAGCGCGCCGATGATCAGCTTGCGCTTGGTGTCGAGTTCCATGTCCTCGTTCTGCCAATAGCCGTTCGCGGCCAGATCGGCCGGGAGGAACTCGTCCAGCAGCTTCGGCTTCTCCGGGTTCTCCACGTCGTAGGTCTTGAAGCCGAACCGGCCCGTGATGACCAGGACGTCCTTCCCACGGACTTCGTCGAACTTGCCCTCGGTGATGCCCCGAGCCTCGGGGACCCGGGCGATGTACTCGAGGTTGTCCGACATCGCCGACCCTGCCGGCGGGGGTGCCGCTTGCGCACCCGCGGGTGCGGTCAGTAGGGGCCCCGAGCACTACCACCCCTGCACCAAATCGCTTCATCCGCCCCTCCTCATCGATCGCTCACGGCGGAGCGCGGGAAACTACTGATTTGAGGCCTGTCAAGGCTTCTTGACAGTCGTGATGGGCACGGCCTGGTACGCGGCGAGCACCGCGGCGTGGCTGGTGCGCTCCGCCGGGGTCGCCAGCTGGTAGCGCCCGATGACGACCTTGCGCATGCTCTCGAAGGCCGTCGCCTGCCGGTCCTGGATGCTCTGCGGGAGCGCGAGGAACGCGTCGAGTGCCTCCTTCGCATCAAGGACGAAACCCCGGCTCAGCAGCGGGTCGGGATCCGTGGAGAAATCGTCGATGACATCGCTCACCACCCGCGCTCGAGCGCCGAGGAACTCGCTCTGCATCGGCGACAGCCCCGCGGCGTGATGCTTGGCTTCGGCGAACGCCTGCTGCACGGTGTGCACGAGCGACTCGTGCCCGTATGCGAAGGCCTCGGTGCCGAACGTGATCTCGCCGGGCCCCGGGCGCCCCGTGAACTTGACGTCCTGCGCGGCGTACTGGGCGGGCTCATAGAGCACGTCCACCACTCCCCGCTCGTCGATCCGGTACCAGTCGACGATCATCCGGATCACCAGGTCGCGCTTGTAGGCGTGGCCGCCCAGGAGGTCGAGGATCCGCCGCATCGTGTCGTCGTAGAGCCGTCCCTGGTCGCCCCTGCCGTTCGGCAGGCCTTCGCGGAGCTGGAAGTCGGCGATGCGATGGCAGGTGTCGGGCTCCCACCTCCCCGTCACCTCGCCTTGCAGGTACGACTGGAGCCCGCGGATCGAGCGCGGATCGCGCAGTACGTCCCCGTTGATCCCGAGCGTTCGCTCCACCTGGTCGTCCGGCATGCCGACCGGTTGGCCCGCCACGGGTGAGACCGCGACCGACGCGAGTGCCTGCTCCAGCGCATCCTTGATCGACGAGAAGTTCCCCATCGCCGGCGGGCCGATCAGCACCTGGCCGACAGAATGCGCGCCGGTGACGTAGTACGGCTGCTGCAGCCACCCTGCGTACCGGATCGACGACACGTTGTCCGTCCCGAGGTCGAAGAAGTCAGCGACAAGGTGAATGACCCGGGTCTCCAGCGACCGGCCGAGCGCGCGCTCGATCAGCGCGTCGAGCGTGGCGGTTCCGATCAGACCATTGGCCGGCCCGGCGGTCCGTTCCTGAAAGCGGACAAGGGACTGGACGAACGAGCTCGTCCAGTTCCCGTCGGCGTTGCCGCCCAAGAGCTCCTGGAGCGTCTGGATCGAAGTGCGATTCAGGCGGCTTCGCGTCTGCTCGACGGCGTAAGCGACCTGATCCCGCGTCAGCTCCGTCACCTGGCGCGCCAGCAACGCGGTCACCGCCGCGTTGCCGGCGTGGCGCTGGAGTGCGAGCAGGTTCGCGGCCGTCAGCACGGGCGACCGCGCACCGTCTCTCGTCGCCCTCGTGTCCGTCGCGCGCTCGATGCAGCCGACGCTACGGCCGGACGCGGCCGGCAAACACGGGAGATCTCCCCATCTTTGCTCGCACGGTCAGTTGCGCCCGTTGCCGACGAGCACACCCTGACGCACCGGCACCTCCGCCTCGCGGCGGTCGCGCTTCTCGCGTAGGAACGCGATCACGGTGGCGGCGACCGTCGCGACCGGCACCGCCAGGAACGCCCCGGCGATCCCGGCCAGCGTCCCGCCCAGCGCGACCGCGACGAGCACGACGACCGGATGCAGCCGCAGCCGCGGCCCGACGACCACCGGGTAGAGCACGTTGCCCTCGACCTGCTGGACGACCACGATCGCGCCGAGCACGATCAGCGCCGAACTCGGTCCCTCGGACACCAGCGCCACCAGCACGGCCGCCCCGCCGGCGACGATCGCGCCGATGATCGGGAAGAACGCCGCGACCCACGTCAGCACGATCAGCGGCAGCGCCAGCGGCACGCCGACGACGAGCAGCACGGCGCCGATCAGGACCGCGTCGACGGTGGCCACGAACACGACGCCGCGCGTGTAGGAGGTCAGCGACGTCCACGCGCGCCGGCCGACTCGGTCCACGCCGTCCCGGCGGCGCTCCGGCAGCAACTCGACGATCCACGCCCACATCCGCCGCCCGTCCTTGACGAGGAAGAAGCACAGGAACACGATCAGAACCGCCCCCGCGAGCGCGCCGGCCGCGGACGAGATCCCCGCCATGGCGTTCCCACCGAGTTGTTTCTGCAGCCGCGACCCGGCGTCATCGAGCATCCGGTCGACCTGCGCGCGGTCCATCCCGGCGACGCTCTCCCCCGCCGAGTACGCGACGCGCTGGACGCCCTCCTGCAGGCTCGCGCCGAGGTCGCCCAGCCGGGCGATGACAGGCGGCAGGATCAGCGAAACGAGCAGCGCGAGCACGACCACGGCGAGCGCCACCGCGATCGTCGCGGCCAGGCCCGGGCGCAGGCCATTGCGTTCGAGCCGCGCCGCGACGGGCCGCAGCAGCGTCGCCAGCAGCAGCGCGACGGCGAACGGCAGGATCACGGCCATCAGGCGCCCGATCAGCCACGCGCTGACGAACACGACCGCGGCGATCCCGAGCAGCGCCCAGGCCGCGGCGCCCGCACGCGCGAGATGTCCACCCATGCGGTCCGTGTTCCCGGCTCATCGGCGCCTCATAGCGCCCCGGTCCGCCCGCTGACGGAATGTCACCCGGTGGTTACACGCGCGCGAGCTCTTCCTGCTCGTGGGGCGCGCCGTCGGTCTTCGCCAGTGCCGACGGCCACCAGAAGTTCGGCCCGATCAGCAGCGTCGCCGCCGGCACCAGCACGGACCGCACGAGGAACGTGTCGAGCAGCACGCCGAAAGCCACCACGAAGCCGATCTCGGTCAGGAACACCAGCGGCAGCGTGCCGAGCACGGCGAACGTCCCGGCGAGCACGATGCCGGCGCTCGTGATCACTCCGCCGGTGACCGCGAGCGCACGCAGGATCCCCTGCCGGGTGCCGTGCGTGAACGTCTCCTCGCGCGCCCGGGCGGCGAGGAAGATGTTGTAGTCGACGCCCAGCGCGACCAGGAACACGAACCCGAACAGCGGCAGCGACGGGTCCGAGCCCGCGAAGCCGAACACGACGTCGAAGAAGAAGTACGAGACGCCGAGCGCGGCGGCGTAGGACAGGATCACCGTGCCGATCAGCACCAGCGGGCCGACGACGGCGCGCAGGAGCAGCATCAGGATCACGAACACGACCAGCAGCACGATCGGTGGGATCACGATCGAGTCCCACGCCGCGGCGTCGCGGACATCGAACTCAACGGCGGTCGCCCCGCCGACCAACACCTCGCCCGAACCGGCGCCGCTTGCGGCGGCCCGGATCGGCTCGATCAGGTCGAACGCCTCCGTGGAGTACGGCGGCGGCTCCAGGGTCGCCTGCATCAGCACGCGGCCGTCGTCGCCCTGGGCGACGGGCGGCGCTCACCGCCTCGACGCCGGGCAACTCGGCGACCGCCGCCGACACCCGTTCGACGTCGGCAGCATTGCTGACGATGATGTCGGTCGGCGCGCTCGACCCGGCCGGGAAGCTCCTGGCCAGCAGCTCCTGGCCCTCGACCGACTCGACCTCGGTGCGGTAGCCCTCGTTCGTCGTCAGGTCGGTCGAGAAGAACGTCAGACCGAGGCACATCACGAGCAGGATCGCCACGGCGCCGATGAACGTCCGCGCCGGACGGACGGCGACCCGGTCGCCGACGCGCTTCCAGAAGCCGTGGGTCTCGTCGACCTGGTGCTCGTGCCGGACGCGACGCAACTCATACGGGATGAAGACGGGCCCGTCGAGCACCGACACGACCGACGGCGTGGCGCCGCCTGAGACCTTGCGGATGAACGCCGTGATCACGGTCACCGGGAGCAGCACGAACGCGATCAGGCACGCGCCGGCCGCCTGTGCCAGAGCGCCGACGCTGGACCGCTGCAACAGCTTCTGGCCGCGCGCCGTCAGACCCTCGGGGGTCGGGCGCGTGGCCGGCGTGTGCGGCACGAACGGCCAGAACGCGCGCCGGCCGAAGATCAGCAGCAGTGCGGGCAGCAACGTCAACATCGACAGCGCGGCGCAGAACACGCCCAGCGCGCCGAGCGGGCCGAGCCCGGAGGTTCCGTTCACACGCGCGATCGAGAGGCAGAACAGGGCCGCGATCACCGTCGCCGCGCTCGCGAACACGGCCGGGCCGGCCGAGATCAGCGCGTTGCGCATCGCGACGTACTTGTCCACCTCGCGGTGCATCTCCTCGCGGTAGCGGGCGACGATCAGCAGCGCGTAGTCGGTGCCCGCACCGAGCACGAGGATCGACATGATCGCGCTCGACTGGCCGTTGATCGTCACGCCCGCCTCGGCGAGCGCATAGCCGAGCGTCTGCGACAGGAACTCCGCGAAGATCACCGACGCCAGCGGGATGAACAGGAAGATCGGCGAGCGGTAGATCAGGATCAGGAGGATCGATCGACGAGCAGCGTCGCGACGCCGAGCAGCGTGCCGTTGATGTTCTCGAAGACCTCGATCGCGTCGGCGGCATAGCCGGCGCCGCCGGTGATCTTGACCTCGAGGCCGCCGCCCGGATCGCTGACCGTCTCGCGCCAGTAGGCGACCGGGTCGAGCAGCGTCGCGGACTCGCCGTCACCGCGGACGTAGGCGAACACGAGCGCGGACTTGCCGTCCGGCGAGCACACCGGGCCCACGAACGGCGCGTAGCCGTTCGGCTGCCCAGGGATCGTCGTGGTGGGTCCGCCGCAGCCCTCGGTCGGCGGCGGTCCGCCGGGGGCAGCGTCGCCGCCGCCGGAGGCGGCCGTCGCGCCGTCGGGCACGACGCCCGGGAAGCGCCGCTGGGTCAGCCGTCCCACGTCGGCGACGATCTTCTGCTTGTCGGCCGCCGTCAGGCCGCTCTCGCGGCGGTAGAGAATGACCGCGGGGGCGAGTTCGCCGCCCTGCAGATCCTCGGTCGCGAGCAGCGCCTTGGTCGACTCGGCGTCGCCGGGCAAGAACGACGTCGACTCGTTCTGCTGGGCGTCGGTGTACTTCCCGGGAACGTCGAGGACGACCGCCCACGCGATCACGACGAACCAGACGCCGAACACGATCCATTTCGCGCGGGGTCCGGCTACTGCAGCGAAGAGGGAGCTTCGGCGGCGCATGGGGAGCCTTTCTGTTCGCCCCTTCCGCTGGGCCGGAAGGGCAACGGCTGCGGCGAGAACCACGGCCGCCGGGGGAATGCGATCACGGCATGATCAACAGATGAATCGCGGCTGTCAAACAGGTGACAGCCGGTTTTGTAACGCTGCGCGCTGACGCGTGACGAAGCGCACATGATCGACCTCCCCAGAGCGGTTCGGCGTCTCTTGATCGCCGTCCCCGCCGCCGCGTGCCTGCTTCCCGCGGGCATGGCCCAGGCCTCCGACACGGTTCGCGCGACACCCGAGCAGACCGCCCGGCTGCTGTTCGTGGCCGGTGACGTCCGTCGCCTGAACCGGACGCCCAGCGGGACCGTCGACACCGTGCTGGAGAAGGTCCTCCAGCAGCGCTATCGGGACGAGCCGTCGCTCGCGCCGGAGGACGCGGAGCGCGAGATCGAAGCGCTGCACGACGCGCTCGCGAGCGCCGGCGCGGCAACATCCGCCGCCACGCTGTCGACGGCCCCCGGCAACCAGCGCGTGCTGGCGATCCTCGCCGGCCTGCGGCGCTCGAATCCGCCGGTGGGCGTGCGGCGCGCGATCACACGCGTCGCCGACCAGGCGCTCACCGAGTCCTCGCGGACGGCACGGCCGGTAGGCGACGTCTTCAATGCCGGTGCGGACAGCCTCTCCACCGTCTTGTACGGCGGCTTCTCCCCCGCCCGCACGCTCGGCGACACCGTCGACCTGGCGCGGGCCAACAGCCGCTTTGGGCGCGCCCGCGATGGCGTGTGGGCCGACATCTCGCACCAGAGCGTGCGCGACGGGTCGCTCTCGCTGCTGGCCGGCAACCCGGAGCTGCGCAACGACGCAGTCCGCGCGGTCACCGACGGGATCGCGTCCGACGGCAGTCTCACGGTGTCGGTCTCCGACGTCGAGGACCTCGTCAGCGACGGGATGCAGACCGTGGGCGCGCAGAGCACGGCGTCGCTGGCCGATCATCGTGCGATCGAGCGGGCGTGCCCGGGCTTCGAGTGCCAGGCGCTGCGCGACGCCGCCCGCGACGCCAGCGCCGCCGCCCGCCTCCGGATCGCCGAGCAGCAGGCCGCGGTGACCGCCGCCGGCGGGCTGCTGCAGCTACAGAACGCGGACTACGGCACCGCTGTCGCCGCCGAGGCGCAGGCCGCCGCGCAGGTCGCGAACGCCATCAACTCCTACTTCGCGGCCGCAGACACGGCGCAGGCGCTGCATGCCGCCGGTGACGTCGCCGGCCTGCTCGTCTCGCTCTCGATCGCGTACGTCGACCCGGCCGCCGCCGTCAGCGGCGTGGTCAACATCGTCCGCGACGTGATCTCCCGCGAGGTCGGCCCGGACGCGAACGAGGTGATCCTGCAGAGCCTGCAGGGCATCTCCCAGCAGCTCTCGGCGTTCGCGCGGTCGACCGAAGCGCAGTTCCGCACCCTCGACGCGCGGCTCGTGTCGCTGACCCGGGACGTGGCGACGCTGGCCGAGGAGCTCAGCGCCCAGCTGGACGAGGTGCGCACGCAGCTGACCGGCTTGAGCAGCGCGCTGATCAACCTGCAGGCCTCCGTGGACCGGCTGCACGCCGAGATTCAGCGCCTGTTCGCGCAGGGCGCGCGCAACGATCTCGAGACGACGATCAACACGTGGCTCGGCGGCGGGGGCCTGACCGCGAACGAGCTCCGGGTTCCGGCCGGCGCGCTCTACACGGACGCCACGCGGATCGCGCTGACCGAGACCGTGCTCAACCCGACCGACGCCTTCGACGCTTTGACGGCCGGCACGCGCGGCGAGCTCGACCCCAACGTCAACTTCTTCGCGCTCTTCCCCGGTCAGGTCAGCGATTCGCCCGCGAGCATCGCCTGGCCGCCCTCGCTCGCCTCGACGTGCCCCGGCGGCAGCCCGACCCGCGGGCTGTGCCTACCGTCGCCCGACTTCTGGGCCGCGTCCTCGCGGGCGTATACGCAGTTGCTCCTCGAGAACCGCAACGTGGTCACGCGCGACCGCCTCGACCAGCTCGACGCGATGCTGGCCGGCGGTCACGCGCTCGAGCGCACATTCGACCGGATCGCCGCCCGCGATACCGACAGCCGTACCGGCAGCCGGCTCTTCAACGCCTCGCTGGACTACTACGACTCGTGGGTCGGCCGCGGCGCCGACCGGCCGAGCGGCCCGCCGGCGCTGCTGCAGGCGCTGCGCGCCGAGCGTGACCGCTACCTCACCACCGTCAGGCCGAGCGGCGTGAAGGCGACCGGGCCCTTGATCGACCCTTACGGGCGCGTGAACCAGCCGCTCGGTGACGTCGACGTGTTCGACACACCGTCGTTCCGCGAGCCCCGTTCCGAGGACGGTCGGTTCATGCTCTCGGGACTGCGGATGACGCCTGACCTCGTCAACTGGCTGCCGGCGGAGGTCCTGAACGCCGTGCGCCTCGGGGTCGCCGGAGTCCGGGTCCAGTGGACGGCACGCTGGACCGGCACGCCCCCGGCGCAAAACATCACCGGAAGCCTGTTGGTGAGGATGACGTACACGCTCACCGGAACCGGCGGCGAGATCCCGCTCGGCTGGGTGGAGGCCTTCCGCTTGATCGAGAAGAACTGCGCCGGGGGTCCCGACTCCGCCGCCCTGACGGTCGTGAACGGGTGGCCGCCGGGCACGGGTACGGGCACGGATAGATGCTCCGGCCTGAGCGCACAGGACCTCCAACTCGCCGCGCGCGGTGTGCCCGGGAGCCGTCGCGACATCTCCGGCTTCAACGCCGGCGTCCAGGCCGTCACGCCGCGCATCGAGACGCGCTTCCGTGAGCTGCGTGCCGAGATCCTCGACAACTGGCTCGCCGACGACGGATCGCTCACCAGCGGCCACGGCCCCCAGGCCCAGAACGCTCGCGCCGCCGCCCAGCGCGTCGGCGGGGCGCAGACGCTGCTCAACGGCTACGTGGCGCTCGGCTTGCCGCAGGCGCTCACGACCGATGACACGCTGCGCAGCCTGGTCGCCGGCGACGGGCGCAACGCACTCGCCCGACCGCTCGTCGACGACGGCCGTGCCGAGCCGGCTTCCAACGTGCCCGACCAGGTCGCGGCGTTCATCCGCTTCATGCAGCCGCGGGAACCGGTCAGCGACCCGCTGGAGACGCTCGGCCTGCGGTTCGTCGAGCACCGGAGGGCGCTCGAGGCGGCGATCACACCGTATGTCCGGGAAGGCCGCGCCACGGGCCAGTCCGCGACCGACGGTGGCCGGCTCGACCAGACCAGCCCGATCGTGTCCTCGACGATCGACCGGCTGGAGCTGAGCCGAGCTGTGCTCGCCGACCACCTCGACCCCTCGGCCCCGGCGCCCACGCCGGCTCCGACGCCGGCCGCGCCTGCCGCCGAGGCGCCGCCGGCGGCCTCTCCCCCGGCCACGGGCCCCGCGCCCGTCGTGACGGCTCCGGCGCGCGCTCGCGCTCGTCTCGTGCGGGCGCCGCGGGTTCGCGGCACGGCGATCACGTTCACGGTGCGCTGCGAGACCGGGACGTGCTCGGTCGGCGGCGCGCTCATCGCCGGGCGGCGGAGCGTTGGCCGCGTCGCGCCGGTCTCGATCGCCGCCGGCCGGCAGCGGACGTTCACCGCGCGCCTGAACGCGGCCGGTCGCCGGCAGCTCGCGCGCAGCGGACGCCTGCGGGTCACGCTGCGCATCACCGGCGCTGTGAGCGCTCAGCGGACGGTGACCGTGCGCCGCTAGCTCGAACCTCGGGGCGCCCGGCTCAGCGCGGCGTGAGCCGGGCGGTCGCCCCGCAACTGTGGATCGTTCCGCGCGGGCCGTTGCGCAGGCACGCGCGGACGAAGATCGTCGTGCGAGCCCTGCGTGAACGCGGTCGTCTCCTGAGCCGCTTCGACAGGGACACCCGCGCCGCGCTCGACCACCCTCAGGTGAGGGCTACGTGGCGGGCCAGCTTCTCGAAGGACGCGTTCCAGCCGGCTTCGGCGTGGCCGCCGCCACCCGGATACGGACCGTCGCTGAGCGTCATGCGCGTCTTGGGGCCGTGGTCGTGGAACTCGACGCGGGTGACGGTCGGCTCGTGCATACCCATCTCCGGCATCGGGTCGGAGCGCAGCACGAGCAGTGCAGGCTCCTCCAGTTCGACGATGTCGTAGCCGATCGCGAACTCGGCGCCGTTGTCGCGCTGGACCATCGTGAGTTCGTAGCGGCCGCCGACGCGCAGGTCGATCCGGACCTTCTCGCGCGGCGTGTCGAACTGCTCCGGGCCGTACCAGGCCGCGACCTCCTCGGGATCGGTCCAGGCCTTGAACACGGCCTCGCGCGGCGCATCGAAGATGCGCGTGATCAGGACCTCGTTGGCGACATCAGTCATCGGGCTCTCCCTTGCGGCGTAGGTGCGCGTCCAGCCGGTCCATCCGACCCTCCCAGGTGCGCTTGCGCGCCTGCATCCACTCCATCGCGTCGTCGAGGGGGTCGGCCTGTAGGCGACTCGGGCGCCACTGGGCCTCGCGGCCGCGGGCGATCAGGCCGGCGCGCTCGAGCACCTTCAGGTGGCGCGAGATCGCGGGCAGGCTGACCGGGAACGGCTCGGCGAGCTCGTTCACGGTCGCCTCGCCCTCGGCCAGCCGCGCGACGATCGCGCGGCGGGTCGGGTCGGCGAGGGCGGCGAAGGTGAGACTCAGCTGGTCGGTCGGCATCTAACGGATCGGTTAATTAACGAAGCCATTAAATACCACCTCCGCGACGCGCGCGAACCCTACATAAAGGGTCTGGCCCTTTATGTAGCGCGCATCCGGTTGTTGCGTGCGTTGTGCTCGAGCTCGGCGAGGCCGAGCTCCTCGAGCACCGGCGGCACGTACATACCGAAGCGGCCGCGCAGGCCCTTCTTGAGCCCGTACCAGCCGCCGACGGGGTTGTCCTCGGAGCGTGCCCACGCCTCCACCGTGCCATCGGCCGCCGGCTTCTGCTCGTCCGCGCTGCCGAGCGGCATCCAGTCTCCGTGCTCGCGCAGCATCGCTACCAGATCGTCGATCGCCCGCAGGTGGTAGCGCAGCTGCGTCTTGCCGACCTGCACCACGAGTGCCGGCGGATCGAGCGACTCGTCGCGCCACGCCTCGTACTCCGACGAGCCCGGCGGCGTCTTCAGCTGCCACGGGCTGTCCGGCGTTCCGTCACCCATTGCTCCCCCTCTCCACGCGCGCCTTCAGCCCGCGCGCGAACTTGTCGAACGACGGCTGCAGGTCCGGCATCGAGCGCCAGATCAGCGGCACCATCGGACCGGTGTACTCCTCGCGCATGTCGAACCGGGTGCCGCCGTCCTCGGCCGGCGTGAGCCGGTAGGTCCGCACGCCCTTGAAGAGCCCGAGCGGCATGCCGCCGCGCCACGTCATCCCCTTCCCGGGCCGCAGCTCGGCCACCTTCACCGCGAACGCACGCCCGGGATTGGCCTCGGAGAAGACCTTCAGCTTCTCGCCCTCGGCCAGGCGTCCCTCGACCCGCTCGACGCCGGAGTCCCAGTCCGGATAGCGCGCGGGTTCGCTCAGCACCGCCCAGATGTCGTCCGCGGCGGCGTGGATCGTCTCGGTCACCTCGTAACTCCTCATGGCCGGCGACCGTAACAATTTTGCTACCGTTCGGCAATCTCGCTCCACGCGCTGTCCGGCGACCCGTTCGACGCCCTCGGCGACCCGCACCGGCGGGCGATCGTCGAGCTCCTGCGCGAGGGCGATCGGTCCGTGCGCGAGCTGGCCGACGCGCTCCCGATCAGCCGCCCGGCCGTGTCGCGGCACCTCAAGTTGCTCAAGGACGCCGGCCTGGTCGTCGACCGCGCCGAAGGCACGCGCCGGCTCTACCGCCTGCACGACGAGGGGATCGAGGCGGTGCGGCCTACCTCGAGCAGGTGTGGGGCGAAGCCGCCGCGCGCTACCGGATGATGGCCGACAACTGATGGAGCCGCTCGAGCTCGAGTTCACCGTCCGGTGCGGCGCGGAGCGCGCGTTCGCGCTGTGGGCCGAGCAGACGTCGCGGTGGTGGCCGCACGGCCACTCGGTGTCCGGCGAGCCAGGCCTGACCGTCACGTTCGAGCCGCGCCCGGGCGGGCGGATCTTCGAGCGCACGCCCGAGGGCGTCGAGCACGACTGGGGCGAGGTGCTGGCGTGGGATCCGCCGCGGCGCCTGGTCTACCTGTGGCACCTGCGCTTCGATCGCTCCGACGCGACCGAGGTCGAGGTGACGTTCACGCCCGCCGAGAACGGGACAGCGGTGCGGATCGAGCATCGCGGGTGGGAGCGGCTCGGCGCCGTCGCCGAGGAGCGCCGTGACCGCAACCGGCGCGGCTGGGCCGGCGTGACCCAGCACTATCGCGCGCTGGCCGACGCCTGAGCCTCGAGGATCCGCTTGAGCTGCTCCAGATCCTTGCGGTTCGCGCGCCGCATCGCGCCCGCCATCACGGTTCCCGCCACGCGCTTGAAGCCGGCCGGCTCGCCGCGGTTGCGCAGCGTCATGCGCGTCGCCCCCTCCCCCGCGTCCGACCACGCGTACGTCGTCTCCATCGGGAACGGGCCCTGCTCGGTGCTCATCACGAGCCGCTCGCCTTCGACCAGTTCGCGGATCTCGTACGTGTACTCCAGCCGGCGGCCGAGGAAGTGAGCGACGAAAGCGACGCGCGAACCGACCCGCAACGGCGGCTCGGACTTCCACTCGACGGCCGTGATGTTCTCGTACCACTCCGTCGTGTGGTCCACGTCGGCGGCATAGGCAGCGACCTCGGCGCGCCGGCGGGCGATCTCGATCTCGGTGACGACGTCGACGGCCACGGGGTAACTCTGTCGCAGTGCTGCGCCGAGCGCTCATTCTCGGTCTCGCGCTCGTCGCGGGCTGCGGGAGGACGAGGCCGCGTGCACGGCGATCGGCTGCAGCGACGGCGTGATCGTCAGGCTCCCAGCGTACGAAGGCGACGTCAGCGTTCGGATCTGCGCGGAGGACCGGTGCGAGATCGCCCGAGGCGAGGGATCGATCGGCTGGATGAGCGTCCAGATGCCCGTCGAAGGCCGCACCGCCGACGTGACCGTGACGGTGCGCAACAGCTCCGGCCTCGTCGTCGCCCGCGGCCGCGGCACCGCGCCCGTCACGATCAGCCAGCCGAACGGCCCGAACTGCCCGCCGACCTGCCGCCACGTCCTCGTCACACTTCGCGGCACCGCGCTCGTCCCGACCCCGGGGTAGGTGGCGTACCCCTAGGGTCTCTGGCTCCGCCGGCCGTGGCCCGGGAGGCTCGCCGGCATGAAGCGGATTGCACTCCTCGCGGCCACGGCGCTGCTCGCCCCGGCGTCCGCCGCACACGCGACCACGACCGTGTCCAACGTCGCCGGGACGCTCCGGATCGACTCGATCGGCAACGAGACCAATGTCGTCGAGCTGTGGCAGGCCGGCAGCGAGTTGCGGGTCAGGGACACGGCGAGCCCGATCACGCCCGGGTTTGGCTGCCAGCTGATCACACCCGAGATCGTCGCGTGCCCGTACGGCGGCGTGACGGACATCCACGCCACACTCGGCGAGGGGGACGACACGATCAACGTCGGCCGCTGGACCTTCAAGCCCTCGATCCTCGACGGCGGCCCCGGCGCCGATTCGCTCACCGGCGGCCCGCAGAACGACCGGCTGATCGGCGGGACCGGCCCGGACGAGCTCAACGGCGGCGTCAACGGCGTAGATACCGCGGACTACAGCGCCAGGACCAACAACCTCGGGATCTACGCCGACAACGGGATCGCCGACGACGGCGAGTACGGCGAAGGCGACAACGTCCGCTGGGACGTCGAGAACATCCTCGGCGGGTCGGGCAGAGACGTGCTGTGGGGCAACATGCTCAACAATCAGCTGGAGGGCGGTCCCGGGAACGACGTCCTCCAAGGCTTCTCGGGCAACGACATCCTGACGGGCGGCCCCGACCGCGACTCGTACCGCGGCGACGACGGTGACGACCTCTTCATCAGCGATTCCACCCCAGACGGTCGCGACACGTTCTACGGCGGGTACGGCATCGACGAGGTCGACTACTGGCGCCGGAACGACACCGTGGTCGTGGACAACGACGGCGTCGCGGACGACGGGGCGACGGGCGAGCTGGACAACGTCGACACCGACGTCGAGCGGATCACCGGCGGCTGGAGCGACGACACCCTCACCGGCGACGCCGCCGACAACGAGCTCGACGGCAACGGAGGCAACGACACCCTCAACGGCCTCGGCGGCAACGACCGCCTGATCGGCGGCGATGACGACGATGTCCTCAACGGCTCGACCGGCGACGACACGCTGCTGGGCAACCGGTGGGGCGCCGCCGGCGACGGCGCCGACACCTACAACGGCGGCGCCGGCACCGACTCCGTCAGCTACACCGGCCGACCGGTCGGCGTCCGCGTCGACGAAGACAACGTCGCCGACGACGGCGAGGCCGGTGAGCGCGACAACGTCAAGTCCGACGTGGAGACACTGATCGGCACCAGCGGCGCCGACACGCTGTCCGGCAGCGCCGCCGCCAACTGGATCTACGGCGGGCCGGGCAACGACGACGTGAGCGGCCTCGGCGGTCTCGACTGGCTCTACGGCGAGGCCGGCAACGACGACCTGAGCGGCGGTGCGGGCGACGACCGGCTGCGCGGCGGCAGCGGCAACGACGACCTGTTCGGCGCCGACGGCGTCCAGCGCAACGACTCGCTCGACGCCGAGGCCGGCATCGACTCGTGCGTCGGCGACCGCAACGACTCGCTGACGAGCTGCGAGGACTCGCCCTTGAATCAGAACTAGGTGCGGAGACCCGTCGGGACGACCGGCGGGTCGCTCACCCGCTCCGGCGGCGGCAGCGGTGTCGCACCATCGATGGCGTGCCCGGCGCGGAAGACGCACAGCACGCGGCCTTCCGGACGCGCCGCTGACGTGCTGACGAGCGCCGGCCAGCCCTCTGCGAACAAGCGCTCGCCGACGGCCTGGAACACGGGCCACTGGGCGCCGGCTCGGCACGAGCGGCGGCAAGCCGCTGGCCGGCACGGCGACCAGGGGTAGATCGATCTCCCACTGCCAGAGGTCGCGCGGCAGTGCCATCGCGGGCGGGATCGCCGCCTCGGCCAGCGCCCGGTACCACTCCGCCCACACCGTCTCGGGGCTGTCGCCGAAGTAGATCGCGCCGACCACGGAGCCGCGCCCAGCGTCCGTCAGGTGGATCCGGAGGGCGCGAGAGGGGTCGGCGCCTGCAGGAATCTGGCGGAACCAGACTCCCTCCAGCGAGACCTGCAACTAGATCGCGCCGGGGGCCTCGAGGCCCGCGACCACGCGCGATACGCGCCGGTAGTCGCCGGCCGCGATCACGTCCAGCGGCTTGTCGTCGTCGAGCAGCGGTACCGGCTTGCGCATCCATACCGGTACGTACGTGGGCTGCATCACGCGCGCGAGCCGGTCGACGATCGCCGACAGCTCGGCGAGGCGCTCGGCGCGCGCACCCGACGGCGAGCGGGAGCCGCGCAGCCAGGCGCGTACGGTGGTCTCGTTCGCGCCGGTGGCGCGGGCGATGTCGGCCGCCGAGAGGTGGCCGGTCTTCTGGATGTGCGTCGCTTCGGTGGCGAAGGCGGTGGCCATGGCGTCTCCTATTGTATCGGCAAACGCCCGTCAAACACCCAGGCTAACGCACACGAAAATCAATCACGGAGCCGCACCGTCTTCGTCAGCGTCACCGGCTTGCCGCCGGACGGCGTGAACGTGATCTTCAGTTTCAGGCGCGCGCGCCGCGACGGCTTGAGCCGGAGCTTGACCGAGCCCGCGGCGCGAACCGTCCGCGACGCGCGCAGCCCGGGCGCGCGCACCGTGACCTTCCCCGGGCCCGGACGGTGACGCGCACGGTGACCCGCCGGCTGCGCGTCCGCCTTCGCCGATACGAGCTTGAACGTCGCGGCGGGAGCCGCCGTCCCCGCCGCCGCGGCGAGGCCGTCGACGCTCTCGCATTCGTCAGAGAGGTCGACCCAGTTCTCGGCGATGTCGTTCGCGTCCCCCTTGAGCGTGTCGGTGCCCGGGCCGCAGTTGATCTCCTCCCGCTCGCCGTCGCGCGCGTCGATCCGGTCCTGCCCGCTCGCGCACGAGTAGGCGATGCAGGCGCCGACCTCGTCGCCCCAGTAGCGGTCGACGCCCGCGCCGCCGTCGACGTGTCGTCGCCGTCGTCGCCGCCGAGCGTGTCCTGACCGTCGTCGCCGCGTCAGCCGGTCGTCGCCCGGGCCGCCGCCGAGATGGTCGTCGCCGCCGCCGCCGGTCGAGCTCGTCGTCGCCCTCGCCCCCGACCAGGACGTTGCGGTCCGGCGTTGCCGGTGATGACGTCCGACGCCGTGGCCGCCGACGATCGCCATGACGTCCGGCGCCGATGTTGTCGCCCTCGCCGGGCGGCGCCGTCGTTGGCGACGCCGTCCGGGCTCAGCGACGAGGTCCTCGCGTGCGGCCCTCGTAGGTGATGCTGTCGTTGCCCCCGCCGCCGACTGTACCTGTCCGCGCCGTGCGTGCATGTACTCGTCCTCGACCGCAGCGGGATGCCCTCCAGGTAGTCGTCGCCCGGGCCGCCGTCGAGCGTGTCGTCGCCCTCCTCGCCGTAGCAGCTCGTCGCTGCCGATCCCGCCGCGGATCGACGTCGTTGCCGCCCGTGCCGAACGATCGGGTTGTCGTTGCCGTGCCCGGCGTCCACGGTGCTGGGACCGTCCCAGTCCCAGTATGCGTCGTCGCGGTCGCCGAGGTCGGCCACGACCTAGGCTCGGGACCGAGCAGACGGCGCTGTCGCCGTCGATCGGGTCGCTGCGAGATGAGCTCGCAGCCTCCGGACATCTTCGGTGATATGCGCGCCGCTGTCCGAAGACCGACAGGCATGGGGCGCCGACGCTGCCACAGGACGTGTCGTAGTGGCACGACGGACACGAGCACGCTGTTCGCTTCGCCGGAGGCGGCCGTGTAGGTCACGGTCGAACCGTTGCCGCTGATCTCGCTGGCCGCGCGACGCGGTGCGAGCGGCGCGCAGCGCGGCGACGGCCAGGAGCGAGGCCGACTTTGCGCATGGACTTCCTTTCGGGGCGAACTGGGGAGGAGCGCGCACCCTCCCGCGACCGATCTCAAAGAAACCTGAATGACCCCGACGGGGATATCGTCGCGCCGTGGTTGCCACGACCAGGTCAGCATCGAGCTCTGTGGCGAGGTGCGGCTCGAGGTCGACGGCCGCCGCCGCGAGCGCGAGCTGTCCGGGCCGGCTCGGCCGCGTCCTGCTCGGCTATCTCGCGCTCAATCGCCACCGCGCCGTCACCCGCGACGAGCTGATCGAGGCGCTGTGGCCCAACGGCGCGCCGGCGGAGGCGCGCGGCACGCTCAGCACGCTGCTCTCGGGCTTGCGCCGACGCTCGGCCCGAGCATCGTGCAGGGCCGCGGGAGCTGCAGCTCGCGCTGCCCGCTGACGCGCGCATCGATGTCGAGCGCGCGGTCGCCGATCTCGATCGCGCGCGCTCGGGACCGACGGCCGACCGCGCAGCGCGCCCTGGACGTGCTCGAGCGGATCCTGCTGCCCGGCTTCGACGCGCCGTGGCTCGCACGAGCGCCGGCGCGAGCTCGACGACGAGCGGCTCGCCGCGCTCGAGCTGCTCGCGCGCCGGCGCTCGACGCCGGCGGCGCGCATCGACGCCCAGGCCGCCGCGCCGGCGGATCGTCGCGCTGGCGCCGTTCCGCGAGTCCGGCTACGCGCTGCTGATGGAGGCGCAGGCGGCGCAAGGCAACATCGCCGAGGCGCTTCAGACGTTCGAGCGGCTGCGCACGGCCGATGCGCGAGGAGCTCGGGCACGGTGCCCTCGGCCGAGCTGCGCGCCGTCCACCAGCGGCTGCTCGGAGACGGGCCGCTGCCGCGCCGTCGCTTCCCGCGCGCGCTGCGAGCGGCTTCGCCGACGCCGGCCGTTCGTCGGCCGCGCCGCGGCGCTGGCGCGCTCCGCGACGCGCCTCGGTCGGCGGCGAGCGGCGGTTCGTGTTCCTCGCGGGCGAGCCGGGCATCGGCAAGACGAGCCTCGCTCGCCGCGTTCGCGCGCCAGGCCCACGAGCGCGGCGACGCGGTCGTGCTCTACGGCCGCTGCGACGAGGACGCGCTCGCGCCGTACCAGCCGTTCGTGGAGATGATGCGGCAGCACGGCCCGGCCGCTGTGCGCCGCGGCCCGCTCGCGCCGGGCCGCCGAGCGGCCAGGCGTCGAGCGCTACCGGCTCTTCGAGGCCGTGGTCGCGGCGCTCGCGCGGCTCGCGCGCGGCGGGGCGCTCGTGCTCGTCTGCGACGACCTGCACTGGGCCGACCGCCCCGACGCTGCTGCTCGTCCGGCACCTCGCCCGCGCCGCGACGCCCGAGCGGCTGCTGTTCGTCGGCGCCTATCGCGACGTCGAGGGCGGCGCCGCCGCTCGCACGCCCTGATCGCCGACCTGCGGCGCGAGCATGTCGTTCGAGCGGCATGGCGCTCGCCGGCCTCGACGCGGCGGAGACCGGCGAGCTGCTGACCGACCTTGGCAGCGGCGGACGGCGCGAGCGGCTGCGCGAGCTGACGGGCGGGAACCCGCTGTTCCTCGGCGAGCTGGCGCGTGCGCCGGCCGAGGACGGCGCGACGAGCCCCGGCCCGAGGGCGTCAAGGAGGTCGTGCTGCGCCGCGTCGGGCGGCTGCGGCGAGCCCGCGCACGAGGTGCTCACGCTCGCCGCCGTCGCCGGGCAGACGTTCAGTGCCGCGCTGCTCGAGAGCGAGGCTCGCCGGAGGCGTCGTCGACGTGCTCGACCAGGCGCTGGCCGCCGGGCTGCTCGTCGGCGACCGAGCGACTCCCGACCGGCTCGCGTTCGTCGCACGCGCTGATCCGCCAGACGCTCTACGAGCGAGCTCAGCGACGTCACGCCGCGTGCACCTGCACCAGCGCGTCGCCCAGACGCCTCGAGGCGCACCGCGCCGAGCTGCGGCCCGACCCCGCCGAGCTCGCGC
Organism: uncultured Solirubrobacteraceae bacterium; assembly: GCA_963768375.1. Lineage (GTDB taxonomy): Bacteria > Actinomycetota > Thermoleophilia > Solirubrobacterales > Solirubrobacteraceae > Solirubrobacter. The sequence continues at coordinate 1,207,892 of CAVYHO010000006.1, read as the reverse complement.
CACCACTTCTTCCAGGCGCGCCACCTCGACCGGCGCCCGAGCCCGCCATCCGCTACGCGCGCGAGGCCGCCGACAGCGCGGCCGCCGAGCGCTCGCCTGGGAGGACGAGGCCCTCCAGCTCGAGCGCGCGCTCGAGCTGGCGGGCTCCGGAGCCCGCGACCCTGACGCGCGCGCGAGCTGCTGCTCGCGCTCGGCGAGGCGCGCATGCGCGCCGGCCACGCCGCCTCTCGGAGCGCGTTCGCGGAGGCCGCCGCGCTCGCCCGCGGGCGTTCGCCCGAGCAGCTCGCGCGCGCCGCGATCGGCTACGGCGGCCGCTACTACGAGGCCGGCGTGATCGACCCGAAGCTGATCGCGCTGCTGCGCGAGGCGCTCTCGAGATCGGCGGCGACGAGCGGCGACGCTGCGCGCCCGGCTGCTGGCCCGGCTCGCCGAGATCCTCCACTTCGCCGGCGAGCAGCGAGGCCTCGCTGCGGCTCTCCCGCGAGGCGGTCGCGCTCGCGCACGCCGCTCGGCGACGACCGCGTGCTGGCCGCGGCGCTCGCCGGGCGCCACGTCTCGCTGCTGCACGTCGCGCACCGTCGAGGAGCGGCTGGTCGTCAGCGACGGCTGACTCGCGATCGCCGAGGCAGCTCGGCGACCGCGAGCTCGAGATGCCAGACCGCTCCAGGCGCGGATCTTCGACCTGCTCTCACGCTCGGCGACTGATCGGCGCCGCGCAGGACCTCGCCGGCTCGATGCCCTCGCGCGCGAGCTCCGGCAGCCGCTGTTCGTGCACTTCGTCGTCGGCTGGTGGTGCACGTTCGCCCAGATCGACGGGCCGGCTCGAGGAGGCCGAGCGGCTCGCGCTGGCAGTCCTACGAGATGCGCCGCCGGCTGGAGACCCGCGACGCCGAGAGCGTCCTCGCCGCTCAGCTCTTCATGATCCGGCGCGCCCAGGGGCGGGTGGGCGAGCTGCTGCCGGCCGTCGCGCAGGCCGTCGAGCAGTACCCGGCGCTCGCCGCCTGGCGGGCGGCGCTGCCGCTCGTCCACCTCGCGGACGGGCGACGGCGGACGCGCCCGCGCGGAGCTCGACGCGCTCGTCGACGGCGCTCGACGCGATCCCGCGCGACTTCTTCTGGCTCACCGCGATGACGCTGCTCAGCGAGGGCGCGGCCGCGCTCGGCGCGCCGCGGCCGAGCGCCTGTACACGGCGCTCTGAGCCGTTCGCGTCGCGCTTGGTGCAGATCGGCTACGCGGCCTGCGACGGGCCCTGTCCGCCCGCTCGCTCGGGCTGCTCGCCGCGGCTCGCGGCGACACGCACGTCGCGATCGCGCACTTCGAGCACGCGCTCGCGCTCTGCGGGCGCGCCGGCCTTCGAGGCCCGCGCGCGCGCCGATCTCGTAGCAAAAGAGTACCGCGCGCCGGGCTGAAAGCAGCGGAGCGGGTCAAACTCCGCCAACCGTCGGAGGGGTGACGGTCAGCCCGGCGCACGGGCATCAGCGGCGTGTTTTCCAGCCGCGGGCGCTTCGAAACGCCGGAATGCGGTGTCGGTGCGCTGACACGCCCGGGAATGAACTCGCGAGTGCCGGGTCTTGCTTGCACGGCTTCATCCTCAGAGAGGCAGACGTCCTTGCAGAGCACACTCCCCCGCAAGCACTGGCTCGGCATCGAGTTCCGGCATCTGGCGGCGCTGGCCGCGATCGCCGAAGAGGGCTCGTTCCGCGCCGCCGCCGACCGCCTCGGATATGTCCAGTCGGCGGTCAGCCAGCAGATCGCGTTCTTAGAGCGGACGCTCGACGTCCGCCTGATCGAGCGCGCGCGCGGCACCTACCCCGTCGCGCTGACCGACGCCGGGCGGCTCGTCCTCGGCCACTTCGAGGAGATCCTCATCCGGCTCGGCGCGGCGTGGGCCGACGTCGAGGCGCTCAGCGACGGCCGCGCCGGCGCGGTGCGCTTCGGTGCGCCGGCGAGCGTCGAGGCGCAGATCGTCCCCGAGGTACTGCCGCGGCTCCCGCGCGACTCCAAGCTGCGCGTGAAGGTCACGCAGACCGCCGACGAGGCGGCGTGCGCGGCCCTGGCCGAGAACCGGATCGACGCGGCGCTCGTCTCGGGACCGCTTCCCGACGGCCCGCTGATCGGCCGTCGCGTGATCGAGGACCCGCTCGTGCTGCTCGTCCCCGCCGACGCTCCGCTGGCGCGCCGCGGCCGTGGGCCGCGGATGGCCGAGGTCGCGGCACTGGCGCTGATCGGGCGCTCGGCCGCGCGCGACACCGAGACCGCGTTCGCGCAGTTCGAGGCGCTCGGCGTCCAGCCCCGTATCGTCCACACCACCGACGACGATGCGAGCGTGCACGCGCTCGTGGGCGCCGGGATCGGCGCGGCGATCCTGCCCGCGCTGTCCGTCGACCACGACGACGACTCGGTGGCGGCGCTGCCGCTCGACGACTCGGTCCGCCCGCGCGTGCTGTCGCTGGTGTGGCACGCCGAGCGCGACCTCACGCCGACGCTCGAGACGTTCTGCGACGCCACGATCGCCGCGTGCCGCGAGATCCAGAAATCGATCGACGCGCGGTTCGCGCCGCAGTTGATGGAAACTGCCTAGGAGGACTCGCGCCCGAGCGCCTTGCCGACGTGGACACGCGCCCTGAACAGCCGGCTCATGATCGTGCCCTCGCGGGTGCGCAGCGCCCGCGCCGCATCCTTGTAGCTGAGGCCGAGCACGTCGACGGCCGCGATCGCGTCGCGGTAGATCGGAGGCAGTTCGGACACGGCCTCGAGCAGCGCGTGTGCCTCCATGGAGATCAGCGGATCGGGCTCCGGCCGCTCCTCGAGCAGCCTCGCCGACTCCTCGACTGCCGCCTGTTCGGCGCCGCGCCCGCGGCGGATGTTCAGCCAGGCGTTGCGCATCGTCCGCATCAGGTACGCGAGATCGTCGTCGTTACGCAGGAAGCGCGGCCGCCGCAGCACCCGGACATACGTCTCCTGGACGAGATCTTCGGCATCCTGGCGAGAGCCGGTCATCACGATCGCCGTACGCAACAAGCGATCGCGGTGCTGCGGCAGGCGCTCCGGGTCGAGCTCATGGTCAGCCGTCGGCACCCCGGACCACATGGTTCCACGCCCCGAGCGGGACTCTCCGCGCCCGGCGATCAGGGTGATCGCGAAGTACGAACAGACGGCGTTCATCGCGTGCGAAGGTGTGCGCGGTGCTCTTGAGACGAGCACAGCAGATCGACGGGGTCACGGTCGAAGAGCTGCTCAGGCTGGCGGACGGCAGCCTGGCGCCCGAGCGCCGCGCGGACGTCGAGGCTCGCGTGGCCGCGTCGCCGCGAGCTTCGGAGATGCTGGCCGCACAGCGCCGCTCGCTGTCGGCGACCCGCGCGTTCGCGCCCCCGGCTCCCGCTCGGACGCCCGCGCGCGCCCCGCGCGGCCTGGTGCTCGCGTTCGCGACCGTCCTGCTGCTGGCCGTCGTGGGCGTGTTCGCGATCACTCGCGGCGGCGGCCCGCTGGACGACGCGGTCGCGCTCGCGGCCGAGCCCGCCACCGAGCCGGTTTCGCACCACCGCTCGTTCGAAGGCGTGACGTTCCCGGACTGGGGTCACGAGTTCGGCTGGCACTCGAGCGGTGCCCGCCGCGACGAGGCCGGCGGCCGCGAGTCCGACACCGTCTACTACGGGCACATGGGTCATCGCATCGGCTACACCGTGCTGGCCGGCAACTCGGTCGGGCTCCCATCGCGCGGGACGCGGATCGTGCGGGACGGACTGGCGATTCAGCTGTATCACGAAGGCGAAAAGAGCGTCGCCGTGTTCGAGCGCAACGGCCGCACGTGCGTGCTGGCCGGCAAGGTGCTCGCGGACGAGACGCTGATCAAGCTTGCGGCGTGGCGTGCTACCTGATCGTGTCAACCATCCCGGCGAGCGTCGGTGCGGCTACCCCGTGTCTCTCTGGCCGGGTCAGCTGGCCGCCGGTGATCGCCTGCGATTGGCCACGGTCGGCGCGCTGACCGTGGCCGACGTGACCACGAACGGGACCCGGACCGCCCGCCATCGCGGCTCGAGCGCCGACTGCAAGATCGACGTGCTGATTACGGGCCACGGCATCGTCGAGCAGGACGGGCGCGCTGCCCACCTGCGTGCCGGCGATCTCGCGCTCGTCGACCTCTCGCGGCCCGCCCGCTGGGCGATGGCGTCGATGCGGATGGTCGCGGTCGCGTTCCCGCGTCCGCTGCTTCCGCTGCCTCCCGATGGATTGACGGGGGTCCGGATCGCCGGCGACCGTGGTGCCGGAGCGCTCGTCTCCGCGCTCGCGGGACGGCTGATGGCGCACGTCGAGGACTGCGGCCCGGCTGAGGGTGCGCGGCTCGGCTCCGCACTGCTCGATCTCGTCACGATCGCACTGGTGAGCCACGAACCGCCGGAGACGCGCCCGCCGATGCTCGACCGGATCTACGCCTACATCGAGCAGCGGCTCGACGACCCCGAGCTGACGCCGCGCGTGATCGCCGCCGCCCACTTCATCTCGCTGCGCTACCTGCACAAGCTGTTCGAGGCCGAGCCGACCGGCGTGGCGGGCTGGAATCCGCCGCCGGCGGCTGGAGCGCTGCCGGCACGACCTGCTCGATCCGGCGCTCCGTGAGCACTCGGTGACCACGATCGCGGCCCGCTGGGGGCTCACCAACCCGGCGCACTTCAGCCGCTGCTTCCGGGATGCGTACGGCGTCGCGCCGGCCGCGTTCCGGGCCGTGCACTGAATCGCAAGCACAGTGCACTGCACATCTAGAGCGCTCGGGGTTCCCGCGCAAACCTCGTCGGATGCGAGTCAAGAACTCAATCGTCCTGCTGGCCGTCGCGGTTGCCGCGTGCGGCGGCGACGAGCAGCCGGCCGGCGACGAGGAGCCGATCAAGATCGGCGTCAACGTCGAGATGTCCGGCGCGGCCTCGGTACTCGGCCAGGCCTACGCGAACGCCGCGCGCCTGCGCGCGAAGACCTTCAACGAGCAGGACGGCGGCATCCTCGGCCGCCCGATCGAGCTCGTCGTCACCGACAACCGCTCGGATCAGACCCAGGCGCTGACGCTGACCAAGGAGCTGACCGAGCGCGAAGAGGTCGTGGCCGCGATCGGCCCCGGGACGACGCCGAACAGCCTCGCGGCGATGGGCGCGATCCTGAAGTCGCGCGTACCGACGTTCTCGCTCGGCTCGGCGAAGGCGATCGTCACGCCGCCGGCCGAGAAGCCGAACGTGTTCAAGACCACGCCCGAGGGCGACGTCGCCGCCGAGGCGATCGCGCGCGATCTCGAGCAGCGGTCGCTCAAGCGGATCGCGCTGCTCTCGACCAACAATCCGTACGGCGACGACGGCCTGCAGGCGGTCAAGGCGCTCGCGGACCGCGGCCAGTTTGAGCTCGTCGCGCATGAGAAGTTCGAGGCCGACGACTCGGACACGACGCCGCAGCTGACGCGGCTGCTGGCGGCCGAGCCGGACGCGATCATCGTGTGGGCGATCCCGCCTGGCGCGCCGACGGTACGCCGCAACGCGGTCGAGAAGCTCGGCGTGAAGGTCCCGATGTACTTCGACAGCGGCGCGGGCGCGGAGCTCTTCCTCGAGCTCGCCGGCGCGTCGGCGAACGGCGCCCGGCTCGCGCAGCCGCGGTCGCTGGTCTGGGAGCAGGTCCCCGCGAGCGATCCGTCGGCGTCGCAGCTGAAGGCGTTCGGCGAGGCCTACACGGCCGCCCACGGCGAGGTGTCCGGGTTCGCCGGATACGCGTGGGACGCGCTCGGGCTGCTGAAAGCGGCGATGGAGAAGGCCGGGACGACCGATTCGCAACCGGTCATCGATGCGCTCGAGAGCCTGGGTGAGTATCAGGGCGTGAGCGGCACCGTGCGGTTCTCGCCGGACCGGCACGCGGGCTCCTCGCCGGACGACCTGGAGATCCTCGAGGTCTCCGACCGCGACTGGGTCCTGCCGGGCTAGATGTTCGCGATCGAAGTCGCGCCGCTGCTGGCCAGCGGGCTCGCCACCGGCGCGATCTACGCGATGGTCGGCGTCGGCTTCGTGCTGATCTACGACGTCACCGGGATCATCAACTTCGCGCAGGGCGAGTACGTGACGGTCGGCGCGTTGTCGGCGACCAGCCTCGCCGCCGTGGGCGTGCCCCTCGCGCTCGTGTTCGCGGGCGCGGCGGCGATCACGCTGGCGGTCGGCGTCGTCGCCGAGCGGGTAACGATCGCGCCCGTACGGAGGGCGTCGGCGCTGACGCTGATCATCATCACCGTCGGCGTGTCGATCACGCTGCGCGGGGTCGCGCTGCTGATCTGGGGCGTCGAACCGCGCAGCTACGACCCGTTCACGTCCGGTCCGCCGGTCGAGATCTTCGGGCTCGCGTTCGGCCGTCAGAGCCTGTGGATCATCGGCTGCGCGCTGGCCGTCGCGGCGTTGCTCACGCTGCTGCTGACGCGCACCGTCGCGGGCAAGGCGATGCGCGCGTGCGCGATGAACCGCGACGCCGCACGCCTGCAGGGAATCAGCCCCGCGCGGATGTCGCTATATGCGTTCGCGCTCGCGGCCGTGATCGCCGGCGTCGCCGGTGTCGTGTTCGTGCCGGTCACGAACGCCCGCTACGACATGGGCCTCTTCCTGGCCATCAACGGGTTCACGGCGGCGGTCGTCGGCGGCCTCGTCTCCCCGCTCGGTGCCGTCGCGGGCGGGTTCGGGCTCGGCGTGGTCGAGGCGCTGGCCGCCGGACTGGTGTCCTCGAACTACGAGTCGATCATCGCGTTCGTCGTGCTCCTTCTCGTGCTCGCCGTGCGGCCGCAGGGCATCCTCGCGAGGCCGGCGTGAAGCTCGCCGCGTTCGCGTGTGCCGGTCCGTTGCTCCTGCTGGCCCCGGTGCTGAGCACGAGCAACCTGGTGTTCATCGGCTTCGCCGCGCTCGCCACCACCGGGCTGACGCTGGTCATGGGCTTCGCCGGGCAGGTGTCGCTCGGTCACGCCGCCTTCTACGGCGTCGGGGCCTATGGGTTCGCGGTGCTGACGGTCAAGGCCGGCTGGGCGCTCGGCCCGGCGCTGCTCGTGGCGGCGACGATCGCCGCCGCGCTGGCCGCGTTGCTCGGCGCCGCCGTGCTCCGGATCCGCGGCCACTTCCTCGGGATGGCGACGCTCGCGTTCGGCCTGATCGCGTTCTTCTTCGTGCGCGGCTCCGAGGCGCTGGGCGCGAACCAGGGACTCGGCGGCATCCCGACGCTGGCACCGTTCGAGCGCGACGAGTCGACCTTCCTGGTCACGTGGGCGGTGCTGACCGTGGCGGTGGCGCTTGCCGGCAACCTCGTGAACTCGCGGACCGGTCGCGCGCTACGCGCGCTCGGCGCCTCCGAATCGGCGGCGAGCGTGTGCGGGATCGACACCGCGCGCGCCAAGGTCGGCGTGTTCGTCATTGGCGCGCTCTATGCGTCGGTCGCCGGCAGCTTGTACGCGATGTACGTGACGTACATCAACCCGGACGCATTCGGCGTGCTGGTCTCGCTCGAGTTCCTGGTGATGGCGGTCGTCGGCGGGCTGCGCTCGGTGTGGGGCGCGACGATCGGCGCGGTCGCCGTCGTCGCGCTCACCGAGGTCACGCGCGAGCTCGACGCGGCCGGCGGCTATGAGATCGTCGCGTACGGGCTCGCGCTGGTCGTCGTGCTGATGGTGAAGCGATGATCGAGCTGCGCGACGTCTCTGTCCGCTTCGGCGGCGTACGGGCGCTCGACCGCATCAGTGTCAGTGCCGGATCGGGGCTGACCGCGCTGATCGGCCCCAACGGCGCCGGCAAGACGACGCTGATGAACGTCATCTGCGGCCTCACGCGCACGCACGCGGGAACCGTTCACTTCCGCGACCGCGACGTCACGCGCTGGCGCGCGCACCGGATCGCCCGGCTCGGGATGGCCCGCACGTTTCAAAGCATCGCGCTGTTCGACGACATGACGGTGCTCGAGAACGTGCTCGTCGGCCTGCACACGACGATGCGCGCCGGGACCATCGCGTCGGCGTTGCGGCTCCCCCGCCACTGCCGCGACGAACACCGCGCGCACGAGGCGGCCGAGGCGCAGCTGACCCGATTCGGGCTCGAGCGCTACGCCGACCAGCCCGCGACCGCGCTCCCTCACGGACTTCAACGCCAGGTCGAGCTGGCCCGCGCGCTCGCGGCCGACCCCGCGCTGCTGCTCCTCGACGAGCCGCTGGCCGGGCTCGCGCAGGACGAGATCGACGCGACCGGGCGGATCATCCGTGCGCTCGCCGACGCCGGCACCGCCGTGCTGCTCGTCGAGCACTCGATGGACGCCGTCATGTCGCTGTCCGATCACATCGTCGTGCTCGACCACGGCGCGTTGCTGGCCGAAGGGCCGCCGGCCCGGATCCAGGCCGACGAGCGGGTCGTCACGGCGTACCTGGGGACATGCTGAACGTCGAGGGACTGCGCGTCAGGCCGCTTGACGCGGTCAGCCTGCGGGTCGGCCCGGGCGAGGCGGTGGCGATCCTCGGCGCCAACGGCGCGGGAAAGTCGACGCTGCTGCGAACGCTTGCCGGGCTGGTGCGGCCGACGGCGGGCCGCGTCGAGTTCGACGGGCGCGACATCACCGGCGTCCGCGCCGAGCGACTCGTCCGCGACGGGATCGCGCTCGTGCCGGAGGGGCGCGGGATCTTCGCCGAACTGTCGGTGCGCGACAACCTGGTACTCGGCAGCTACCTCCGGCGCGGCGCGGCCGACCTGGAGCCGGTCTACGCGCTGTTCCCGCGGCTCGCCGAGCGCGCGCGCCAGAAGGCCGGCACGCTGTCCGGCGGCGAGCAGCAGATGCTGGCGATCGGCCGTGCGCTGATGGCGGCGCCGCGGCTGCTGATGCTCGACGAGCCGTCGCTCGGGCTCGCGCCGCTCGCGGTCCGGCAGGTGTTCGACCGGCTCGCGCAGCTCCGCGACACGAGCATCCTGCTCGTCGAACAGAACACGCGCGCCGCCCTTGGAGTGGCGGCGCGCGGTTACGTACTGCAACAGGGACGTGTGGTGGCGGCGGGAGCGAGCGGGGAGCTACTCGGGTCCGTCAGGTCCGCATATCTGGGCTACCAGGTGTCTCCTGAAGGAGCGGATCGTGGAGGCGCGATCTCACGGACGACGGGGACCGTATAAGCGTGGCTGGTGGCGATGCGGCGGGGGGTGGTGGCGATGGCGGTCATGTCAGTAAAGACGGCCGCCGCAACCGAAACTCATCGGTGCTTTCGCAGCAATTTTCCGGCGTGTTCTCAGCCGCCAACCACCACGCGTGCCCGCAGGTCACCACCATCCCCAACCCGGATGGCACCACGACGATCAACGTCGCGCGCAAGAACTGCGCCCCGACGTACGTGCCGTATCCGATCGGCGGCCCCAAGTCGCCGCTCGTGTCCGGCGCCAACCAGACGGTCCCGTTGTACCTGCCGGGCATCCAGACGCCGCTCGTGCCCGACCTCGGGCAGTGGGGCGACATCCTCACGCCCGCCTACTCGGACCCGCTCAACGACGCGGGCCCGGATCTGTCCTGCCTGCGGCCGAACCTCGGCCAGCCGCAGGGCGGCGACCCGCCGATCCCGTCGCCGGGCTCGGCCGCCGATCCGTTCCCGATCGAGTACGTGCTCCGCAACGGGAACCTGCAGCTGGGCGACGGCCGCGAGGTCGCGATCGCGTCCGTCTGCGCGCCGACCGTGGTCCGCAGCGACGGCCGCAAGGTCTACCTGTTCGCCGACGCGAACATCAAGACCCCGGGCTCGTCGCTGGAGGTGCTGGTCAACTGGCAGCTCCTGCTCGCAGGTCTGCTGTAGCCCCTCGCGCCGGCGGCACGCTGTCGGGCGTGCCGCCGGCGCTTGACGGTCGATCCCGCCTCAGCTAGCCTCGTGCAAACGATTGCAGCAACTGACGAGGAGCACATGACCAAGCACAACGGCCTGCGGATCGGCTGGATCGGCACCGGTCGCATGGGCGCCGCACTCGCCACGCGGCTGCTCGAAGCCGGGCACGACGTGGCGGTCTACAACCGCACCCGCGCAAAGGCCGAGGCGCTGGCCGGGGCCGTGGTGGTGGACTCCCCCGCCGACCTCGCCGACCGCGACATCGTGTTCACGATGGTGGCCGGGTCCGATGACTTCAAGGAGGTCGCGATCGGCCCGAATGGAGTGCTGTCGCGGCCCGATGCGGTCCCCCGCGTGCTGGTCGACTCGACGACGATCTCGCAGGCCGCGTCCGACGACGTGCGGGCGGTCGCCGCCGAGCGCGGCACCGGCGTGCTCGCCGCCCCGGTGTCCGGCAACGCCAAAGTCGTCGCCGCCGGGCGGCTGACGATGGTGGTCTCCGGGCCCGAGCCCGCCTACCTCCAGGCGCGCGAGCTGCTCGAGCTGCTGGCGGCGAAGGTCACCTACGTCGGCGACGGCGACCGCGCGCGGCTGGTCAAGATCTGTCACAACCTGATGCTCGGCGTGGTCGCCCAGACGCTGGCCGAGATCACGGTGCTGGCCGAGAAGGGCGGCGTCTCACGTGCCGACTTCTTCGCGTTCCTCAACGACAGCGTGATGGGATCGATGTTCACTCGCTACAAGACGCCCGCGTACGTGAACCTGGACTTCAAGCCCACGTTCACGCCGCAGCTGCTGCTCAAGGACTTCCGGCTCGGCGGCGACGCGGCTCGCGAGCACGAGATCCCGATGCCCGTCTCCTCCGCCGCCGAGCAGGTGGTGCAGGCGCTGGTCGGCCGGGGCGACGAAGACATCGATTTCGCGGTGCTGCTGGAGCTCCAGGCGCAGCTCTCAGGGCTCGAGCTGATCTCCGAGGACGCGCCGGTGACCGACGGCCTGCGCGACGAAGTGGTGGCGTGATGGCGATCACCGAGGAACGCGCCATCGAGCGCACGCCGCTGGAGCGCTACGGGCGGATGCTGCTGATCCGGCAATTCGAGAACGAGATCCACCGGCTGTTCCTGAAGGGCGAGGTGCACGGCACGACGCACCTCTACGCCGGGCAGGAGGCGGTCGCGGTCGGCGTCACGTGGGCGCTGCAGCCTGGCGACTGGATCGCCGGCACGTACCGCGGCCACGGGCACTGCCTGGCCGCCGGCACCGAGCCCGAGGCGCTGGTGGCGGAGATGCTCGGGCGCCAGACCGGCGTGTGCGGCGGCCGCTCCGGCTCGATGAACGTGATCGACCTCGCGCACGGGATGGTCGGCTGCTTCGGGATCGTCGGCGGGTCGATCGGCGCCGCCACGGGCGCCGCACTCTCGGCCAAGCGGACCGGCAACGTCGCGGTCGCGTTCTTCGGCGACGGCGCCACCAACGGCGGCTACTTCCACGAGTGCCTGAACTTCTGCGCGGCGGCGAAGCTGCCCGCCGTCTTCGTGTGCGAGAACAACCTGTACGGCGAGTTCACGCCGATGCGGCTCGTCACCGCGGGGGCTGACATCGCGGGCCGCGCCGCCGCGTACGACATGCCGGGCGCCGTCGTCGACGGCAACGACCTGTGGGCGGTCGCGGAGGCGACGCAAGCCGCCGTCGAGCGCGCCCGCGGGGGCGGCGGGCCGACGCTGCTGGAGATGCGCACGTATCGCCACTACGGCCATTCGAAGTCCGATCCGGCGACGTACCGGCCCGAGGGCGAGCTGGAGGCGTGGCTTGAACGCGATCCGCTGAAGCTCACCCGCGCGCGGCTTCTGGAGTCCGGCGTGAGCGAGGAGGAGATCGCGGCGACCGAGGAGGCGATCGGCGCCAAACTCGACCGCGCCGTCGCCGCGGCATTGGCCGCGCCGTATCCCGAACCCGACGTCGACGCCGCCCGGGAGTTCGCGCCATGAGCAAGCTCGAGTTCCGCACCGCGATCCGCGACGCGATCGCCGAGGAGATGGAGCGCGACGACCGCGTGATCTTCATGGGCGAGGATGTCGGCGTCGCCGGCGGCGTGTTCAAGGCGACACCAGGGCTGGTCGAGCGCTTCGGCCCCGACCGCGTGATGGACACGCCGATCTCCGAGCTGGCGCTCGCCGGCGCTGCGTTCGGCGCCGCCGCGACCGGCCTGCGACCGATCTTCGAGATCATGTTCGGCGACTTCATGGCGCTGGCCATGGACTCGCTCGTCAACCAGTCCGCGAAGTACTTCTACATCTCCAACGAGCAGGCGTCGATCCCTTTGGTCGTGCGGTCCGCGGTCGGCGGCGGTGGGCGCTTCGGCGCGATGCACTCGCAGATCCACGGCACGTGGTTCCAGGGCATCCCCGGCATCAAGATCGCGATGCCGTCCACCTCGGCGGAGGCCAAGGGACTGCTGAAGGGCGCGATCCGCGACAACAACCCGGTCGTGTTCCTCGAGCACAAACGTTTGTACTCGGTCAAGGACGAGGTGTTCGAGCCGGTCGAGGCGATCGAGCTCGGGCACGCGCGGGTGGCGCGCTCCGGCGGCGATCTGACGATCGTCTCGATCGGGAAAGGCGTGCGCGACGCGCTGGCCGCCGCCGACGAGCTGGCCGACGACGGGATCGAGGCCGAGGTGGTCGACCTGCGCACGCTGCGGCCGCTCGATCTCGAGACGGTGCTGAAGTCGGTCGGGAAGACCAACCGGCTGCTGGCGGTCGAGGAAGGGCCGCGTACCGGAGGCTGGTCGACGGGCGTGCTCGGCGCGGTCGCCGAGGAAGGACTGCACGACCTGGATGACGTCTGGATCGTCGCCACCGACGACACGCCGGTGCCCTACTCCCCCACGCTCGAGGACGCGTTCATGCCCGACAAGGCGAAGATCGTCGCGTCGGTGCGGGCGCGGCTCGGCACGCACGTCTGATGCAGATCGGGTTCGCGGGCCTCGGCGCGATGGGCTCCGGGATCGCCCGGCGGATCAGCGACGCCGGGCATCCCGTCACGGTCTGGAATCGCACGCGCGCGAAGGCGGAGGAACTGGGGCTGCCGATCGCGGATTCGCCCGCGGAGCTGGCGGGCAGCGTCGACGTGCTGTTCACGATGCTCACGAACACGGACGCGATCGAGTCGGTCGCGACCGACGTGCTCCCGGCGCTACGGCCCGGCACGGTGTGGGCGGATCTGTCAACGATCTCGCCCGACGCCAGCGTCGCGCTGTCGCGGCGCGTGCGCGAGACCGGAGCGTTCTTCCTCGACTGCCCGGTGTCCGGCAGCCCGGCGACGCTCGCCGCGGGCCAGATGTCGGTGATGGTCGGTGGCGAGCGGGAGGCGTTCGACCGTGTCGAGGAGGTCCTTCACGCCATCGGCCCGAAGGTCACCTACATCGGCGAGAACGGCCACGCGATCCTGACCAAGGTCGCGATCAACCTCGCGCTGGTGGTCTCCGTGACCGCGTTCGCCGAGGGCGTGGCGCTGGTCGAGAAGGCGGGCGTGGACCGCGCGGCGGTCGTCGACGCGGCGTTGAAGAGCGTGATCGCCTCGCCGGTGATCGGCTACCGCGCGCCGCTGCTCGTCGACGACGACGCCGTGTTCGCCGACGTCGACCTCCAGCAGAAGGACCTCGTGCTCGCCCAGGAGCTGGCGCGCCGGCTCGGCGCGATGGTGCCGACGTGCTCCGCCGCCAGCGAGATGCTGTCCGCCGGCCGCGGCACCGGCAAGCGCGACCGCGACTTCATCGTCAGCGTCCACGAGGCGTACTCGATGAACGAGCCCTTCCGGACCCGGATCGAAGACGTCCCGCTCGAGCAGGGCCTGCGCGAGGACGAGGGCTGGATCGACATGCAGGTCCAGTTCCTGATCCGTTCGCCCGCAGCTGCTCGTCGGCCGCACCGTGCTCACGCCGGGCGCCCGCCACGAGCGCCACGCGCACCCGAACTGCGACGAGTTCCTGATCGTGATGAGCGGCGCGGGCGAGATCTACACCAACGACGGCCGCGAGCCCTCGCGCGCGGGCGATGTGATCTTCACGCCGCGCAACAACTGGCACGGCTTCGACAACACCGGCGACGAGGACGTGCTGCTGATCTGGGGCTGGAGCGGCGCCGGCTCGCTCGAGGCCGCGGGGTACGACCTGCCATGAACTTCAAGGTCGGCTTCAAGACGCTCGTCGCGCCCCTGCCCGGCAACACGCTGCTCCCGGACGGCGCGACCGTCGACATCAGCGAGCTGGACGAACCCGAAGATCGAGCTCGAGGTCGCAGTGCACGTGGGACAGGGCTTGGGCGTCGCCATCGAACTGGCCGACGTCGATTTTCCGCCTGACGACGCCGATCGCGTCGTCGCCGGCGGCATTTACCACCGCCACTGGATCTTAAGCGAACCTAAAGGGGGACAGTCCCCCTTTAGGGCTCGTTTAGGTGGAGAGCGCACGGATCAGCTGCTCGATCACGACGCGATCGTGCGGATGGTCGAGGAGAACATCGGCCGCGAGCTGGAGCCCGGCGAGGTGGTGATCACCGGTTCGATCTTCCCGCCGAGGGATGCGACGCCGGGGCGCTGGGAGGGCGAGATCGAGCCGCGCTGCGGGACGTCGTGTCCGTGACATTGGAAGGGGCCTGACATGGCGCTGCACACGTACGGCACGATGGGCGTCGACTGGGAGGAGCGCGTCCGGTTCGACCGGCTGCGCGAGGAGCGCCTGGCCCGGATCAAGGCGGAGCTGGCGGCGTCGGACATGGGCGCGCTGCTGTGCTTCGACATGACGAACATCCGCTACATCACGGCGACGCACATCGGCACGTGGGCGCAGGACAAGCTCAACCGCTTCTGCCTGCTCCCGCAGCGCGACGAGCCGATCATGTGGGACTTCGGCTCCGCGGCACGACATCACGCGATCTACTGCCCGTGGCTCGGTGAGGAGCGGTCGCGGGCCGGCATCTCCACGCTGCGCGGAGCGATGTCGCCGGAGTCCGGCCGCGCCGAGAGCGTCGCGCACAAGATCCGCGTCGAACTCGAGGAACGCGGGCTGCTCAACGAGCCGATCGGCGTCGACGCGATCGAGCCCGCGGTGCTGTTCGCGCTGCAGGCCGAGGGGATCCAGATCGTCGACGGCCAGCAGCTGATGCAGCAGGCGCGGGTGATCAAGACGCAGGACGAGATCACGCTGCTCAACACCGCGTGCGCGATGGTCGACGCCGCCTACGAGGAGCTGTACCGGACGATGCGGCCGGGCATCCGCGAGAACGAGTGCGTCGCGCTCGTGAATCGCAACCTCTACGAGCAGGGGTCGGAGTTCGTCGAGGGCGTGAACGCGATCAGCGGCGAGCGCTGCTCCCCGCACCCGCACGTGTTCACCGACCGTGCGCTGCGCCCCGGCGACCCCGCCTACTTCGACATCCTGCACTCCTTCAACGGCTACCGCACGTGCTACTACCGCACCTTCGCGATCGCGAGTGCGAGCCCGGCTTTGGTCGACGCCTACAAGCGCTGCCGCTACTACCTCGACGCGGCAATCGATCGCATCCGCCCAGGCGTCACCACCGGCGAGGTGGTCGAGGTGTGGCCGGAGGCGCAGGAGTTCGGGTTCCCGGATGAGGAGGCGGCGTTCGCGCTCCAGTTCGGCCACGGCGTCGGCCTCTCGATCTGGGAGAAGCCGGTGTTCAGTCGGCTCGTCTCGCTCGATCACCCGGAGGAGATCAAGGAGGGCATGGTCTTCGCGCTGGAGACGTTCTGGCCCGCGAGCGATGGCTGGAGCGCGGCTCGGATCGAGGAGCAGCTCGTCGTGACCAAGGACGGCTGCCAGGTGATCACGCGCTTCCCGGCCGAGGACCTCGTGATCGCCGGCAAGCCGTACTACACGGTCGGCGGCACGTTGCCGCTCGAGCGCGAGGTCACGTCCGACAAGAACACGACGCTCGACGACAGCGCCCGCGAGGCCACCCCGAGCCGCAACGGAGCCGTCCGGGTCTGATGCCCGCGACGCCCGCGACCCTCCGCGACGTGGCCAGGCTCGCGGCCGTGCATCCCGGCACGGTCTCGCGCGCGCTGAACCCCGAGACGCGGCGGATGGTCAACGAGGAGACGGCGCGCCGCGTGGTCGAGGCCGCGGCGCAGCTCGGCTATCGGCCGAACCCGATCGCGCGCGGGCTGAAGACGAACCGCTCGCACACGATCGGCGTGCTCGTCCCGGACCTCACCAACCCCCTGTTCCCGCCGATCGTGCGCGGGATCCAGGACAAGCTCGAGGCGGCAGGCTACACGCCGCTGATCGCCAACACCGACAACGACCCGGACCGCGAGCGCAACGACTTCGAGGCGATGCGCGCGCGCCAGGTCGACGGCGTGATCACCGCGACGGCGCGGCTCGACCACGGCCTGCTCGACGAGATGGCCGCGGACGGCCTGCCGATCGTGCTCGTCAACCGCCGGCTCGACGACGGCCCGCTGTCCTCGGCGACCGCTGACGACCACGCCGGCGCGCGGCTGGCCGTGAAGCACCTGATCGGCCTCGGCCACACCCGGATCGCCCACCTCGGCGGCCCGCAGGTGGTCTCGACCGGGCGGTTGCGACTGGAGGGCTACCTGGACGGGATGACAGACGCCGGGCTCGAGCCGGGGCCGGTGCTGTGCGGAACCGCGTTCACCGAGCCCGAGGGCGCCCGGCTGGCCGGGGAGCTGGTCGACGAGGGCGCGACCGCGATCGTCGCCGGCAACGACCTGATGGCGCTCGGTGTCTACGACGTCCTCGCCGCCCGCGGCCTGCGCTGCCCGGACGACCTCTCGGTCGTCGGCTTCAACGACATGCCCTTCTCGGAGCGCTTCAACCCGCCGCTCACGACGATCCGGATCCCGCACTACGAGATCGGCGCGTCGGCGGCGGATCTGCTGCTCGAACGGCTCCAGGATCCGGAGGCGCCGGCACGTCACATCGTGCTCGCGCCGGAGCTCGTGGTGCGCAGCTCGTCCTTGACAACCCAATAGACCTGACGATAGGTTGCACACGTTTGCTGCAATCGTTTGCACGCGGCGGAGGAGGAAGCACAATGGGGATCAGGAGCACACGCTGGTCGGCCTTGGCGATCGTCGGCGCCCTCGCGCTCGGCGTGGCCGCCTGCGGAGGTGATGACGAGCCCGACAGCAGCGGCGGCGCGCCGGCCCAGAATGAGTCGAAGCCGCTGAAGATCGGCGCCTCCCTGCCGCTCACCGGCGAGTTCTCCGAGCCGGGCAAGGCGGCCCAGCAGGGCTACGAGGTCTGGCAATCGATGATCAACGAGAAGGGCGGCCTGCTCGGGCGCAAGGTCGAACTCGTGATCAAGGACGACGCGTCCAACCAAAACACGGTCGTCTCCGACTACAACGCGCTGATCTCGGGCGACAAGGTCGACCTGCTGCTCGGCACGTTCTCCTCGCTGCTCAACCTGCCCGCCTCGGCCGTCGCCGAGCGTGCGCAGATGGTCTATGTGGAGCCGGCGGGCGGCAATCCGGACATCTTCAAGCGCGGCTTCAAGATGGTGTTCTTCTCGCAGCAGGCGACGGCCGCTCACCAGGGCGACACGTGGGCGAACTACATCGCCGCGCTGCCCGAGGACAAGCGGCCCAAGACCGCCGCCTACCCGACGCTCGACGACCCGTTCACGACGCCGACGTCGGAGGGCATCGAGGCGATCCTCAAGGAGGCCGGGGTCGAGACCGTCTACCGCGAGACCTACACCGGTGACCAGAAGAACTTCGACGCGATCGCCAACGCCGTGAAGGCGAAGAACCCCGACCTCGTCGTGGCCGGCACGCAGTTCGAGGACGGCATCGGCTTCATGCGCGCGCTCAGCAAGGTCAACTTCACGCCGAAGTGGCTCTACCAGACCAACGCGCCGTCGTTCGGCGATCAGTACGCCGAGGGTGTCGGCGCCGAGAACACCGAGGGCGTCTTCTATGCCGTCAGCCACAGCCAGGACTCCGACACGCCGGGCAACCCGGAGTTCGTGGCCAAGTACAAGGAGATGTTCGGCGGCGACAACGTGCCCGAGGACGCGGCCGACGCGTACGCGGCGGCGCAGGTCCTGCAGGCCTCGGTCGAGGCCAACAAGACCGTCGAGAAGGCCGACCAGCTCAAGCTGGCCGACTGGATCCGCACCAACACCGTGCCGACGATCCTCGGCGACCTGAGCTGGAACGAGGACGGCAGCCCGAAGGGCGAGTTCCTCGTCGGCCAGTGGCAGGGCGGCAAGCCGGTGATCGTGCTGCCCGAGGACGCGGCCACGTCTGAGACGATCATCGAGGGCTACAAGCCCGGAGGGACCTCCTGAATCAGTTTGTCCAGACCCTGATCCTCGGCCTCCTCGTCGGGGGCGTCTACGCGCTGGTCGCATCCGGCCTGACGCTGATCTTCGGCGTGATGCGCGTGATCAACATCGCCCACGGCGCGTTCATCATCCTGGCGGCGTTCGTGACCTACTCGCTGTGGAAGGCGGCGGACATCGATCCGCTGCTTTCCATCCTGGTCACGACGCCGCTGATGTTCGCGCTCGGATGGGTCGTGTATCTCCTCGCGGTCAGGCGGATCCGGGGCGCGCACATGTCGTCGTCGGTGCTGCTGACGTTCGCGCTCGCGCTCGTGCTCGAGGGGCTGATGGGGATCATCTGGGGCAACACGTCGCACTCCGTGCGCCCGTCGTACTTCAACGAGTCGTTCACGATCGGCGACCTGTTCCTGCCCAAGGCGCAGGTCTACGGCTTCATCGTCGCGACGGCGGTGCTGGCCGCGCTGTGGCTGATCCTGATGCGGACGTGGCTGGGGCGGTCGATCCGCGCCAGCGCCGTCAACCCGTCGGGCGCGGCGCTGGTCGGCGTCAACGTCGGCGCCGTGGCGGCGCTGACCTTTGCCGTCGGCGTCGGCGCGACCGGGGCCGGCGGCTCGATCGTCAGCGTCCTGTATCCGTTCCTGCCCGGGTCGCACTACGAGTGGATCGCGCGCGTGCTCAGCATCATCGTGCTGGGCGGGCTGGGCAGCCTGCAGGGCGCGGCGGTCGGCGCGCTGCTGCTGGGCGTCGCCGAGGCGATGACCCAGACCTACATCTCGCCGTCGTGGGCCGGCGCCGTCCCCTACGTCGTGATCTTCGTCGTGCTGCTCGTGCGGCCGCAGGGTCTGATGGGTGTTCGCCTGCGCGAGGACGTAGCCCCCGCATGAAGCCGTCGCGGATCCTGGTCGTTCTCTGTGCCGCGGCGCTGTTGGCGTACCCCGTCGTCAGCGACAACCTCTACTACCAGAACATGATCATCCTGTCCCTGGTCTTCGCGATCGGGGCGGTCGGGCTGAACGTGATCTCCGGCTACGGCGGCTACATCTCGCTGGGCCAGGGAGCGTTCCTCGGCATCGGGGCGTACACGCTCGGCATCCTCTCCCCCAAGTTCGGCGTCTCGATCTGGGTGTGGGTGCCCGTCGCGGGCGTCGTGGCCGGGATCTTCGCGGCGCTGTTGGGCGTGATCGCGATGCGGACGCGCGGGCCGTCGTTCGTGATCATGACGATCGCGTTCCTGTTCCTGCTGCAGATCATCGCCACCAACTGGCGGTCGCTCACAGGCGGGACGGCGGGCATCACGCCGCCGCTGCCGATGTGGAACATCGAGTACCAGAACTGGCCCTTCTACTACGTGCTCGCGGGGCTGCTCGGGCTGTCGCTGCTGATGAGCTGGCGAATCAGAAGGACGAAGTTCGGGATGGGCCTGGTCGCCATGCGCGAGGACGAGGACAAGGCCGGGACAGTCGGCGTGAATACGCCCGTCTACAAGCTGCTCGGCTTCGTGGCGAGCGCCGTGTTCGTCGGCATGGCGGGCGCCGTCTACGGCTACTACCTGGCGTTCATCGACCCGATCGGGATGTTCAACATCCTGCTCAGCGTCCAGATCCTGCTCTCGATGCTGCTCGGCGGCCGCGGGACACTGTTCGGACCGGTGCTCGGCGCGTTCCTGATCGAGCCGCTGAACGAGTACTCGAACAACAACCTCGGCGGCGGCAACGCCCGGCTGCTGATCTTCGGCGGGCTGATGGCGCTGGTCGTGATCTTCCTACCGCGCGGGATCATCCCGACGACGCGGACCTACATCGAGCGCTGGCGCTCGCGCGGCAAGATCGGACTGTCCGGCGCGCGACTCGAGGTGCGCGAGCGGCCGGAGCTGCCGCCACGACGGGCGCCGAGCGGCGAGCCGGTCCTCGAGGTGAAGGGGCTCGAGAAGCGCTTCGGCGGGCTGCGAGCCGTCGACGGCGCGTCGTTCGCCGTGCCCGAGGGTTCGATCACGGCGTTGATCGGGCCGAACGGCTCCGGCAAGACGACCGTGTTCAACCTGATCGGCGGCACGATGCATTCGAACGCCGGCGAGGTGTGGTTCCGCGGCGAGCGGATCGACGGGCTGCGGCCATGGTCGCGTGCCTATGCGGGGCTCGGACGGACGTTCCAGATCACGCGGCTGTTCCGCGAGATGACCGTGCTCGAGAACGTGGTGGCGCCGCTGCGCGGCTTCCGGATCAGCCAGCTCAATGCCGACGGCGTCAGCGGCGAGGAGGCCGAGCGCGGGATGGACCTGCTCGACTTCGTCGGGATGAAGCAGTACGCGGATGCGAAGGCCGGCGCGCTCTCGTTCGGCCAGAGCAAGCTCGTCGAGCTGGCCCAGATCCTGATGCTGGACCCGAAGCTGATCATGCTCGACGAGCCGGCGGGCGGCATCAACCCGACCCTGATCGAGCGGATGGGCGACATGATCCGCGAGCTCAACGCGCGCGGGACGACGTTCCTGATCGTCGAGCACAACATGCCGTTCGTGCTCGGCCTGTGCGACCCCGTGCTGGTGCTCGCGCGCGGGAAGACGATCGCGTCCGGCCGCCCGGCCGAGGTCCAGCGCGACCCGAAGGTCCTCGACGCGTACCTGGGAGACGACTACGTGGTGGAGCGCGATGCTGCTCCGGCTTAACGGCGTGATCGCCGGCTACGGCGGCGGCGACGTGCTTCAGGGCGTCGACCTCGAGATCGAACAGGGCTCGATCTCGTGCATCGTCGGCCCGAACGGTGCCGGCAAGTCGACGGTCCTGCGCACGGTCAGCGGACTGCTGCGCCCGCGCGAGGGCACCGTGGTCCTCGACGGCACCGAGTTGCACACGCTCAACTGCGCGCAGATCCTGGCCGCGGGCGTGTCCCAGGTCCCCCAGTCCGACGCGCTGTTCCCGAACATCACCGTGCGCGAGAACGTGCTGATGGGCGGCTACATCATCCGCCGCGAACGGGCGCTCGTCCGCAAGCGCTACGACGAGGTTCGCGAGGTGTTCCCGGTCGTCGCCGAACGGGCCGACGACAAGGCCGGCAACCTCTCGGGCGGCCAGCGGCGGATGGTCGAGTTCGCGCGCGCGCTGATGCTCGACCCGAAGCTGGTCCTGCTCGACGAGCCGTCGCTCGGCCTGGACCCGAAGGCGCTCAAGCACGTCGGCGATAGCGTGGCCCGGATGATCGAGGCGGGCAAGACGATCCTGCTGGTGGAGCAGAACGTACGGTTCGGGCTGCGGATGGCGACGCACGGGATCGTGATGGAGAGCGGGCGGGTGCTGCTTGACGGACGGGCGAACGACGTGCTGAACAACCCGGAGATGGCCGACCTGTACTTCGGCGGTTCGGTGAAGCAGCAGGCCACGCCGGCGTGACGGCGGCGCTGTGGGCAGCCGCCTCCGGGATCGGGTTCGGGCTCTTCCAGAGCCTCAACCGGCGCGCGGTGCGCGACATCGAGGACCCGTACGTCTCGACGTTCCTGAACATCGCGATCGCGGCGGCGGCGTTGATCCTGCTGGCGGTCGTGACCGAGGACGTCAGCCGCGTGTGGGAGGCCGACGGTTGGGCGGTGGCCGCGTTCGCGACCGCCGGGATCGTGCACTTCCTGCTCGGCTGGACGTTCCTGAACATCAGCCAGCGCAGGATCGGAGCGGCGCGCACGTCACCGCTGCTGACGATGTCGCCCGTGTTCGCGCTCGTGGTGGCGGCGTTCGCGGTCGGGCAGATCCCGGGGGCGCTGGCCTTCGTCGCGATCGTGCCGATGATCGCTGGTGCGTACCTGGTAGCTGGCGGCGGCTCGGAGGCGCGCGGCGCGGACGCGCTGCCGGGCCTGGCCTGCGCGTTGATGTGGGGAGTCAGCCCGGTGCTGACCGTGCGTGGACTCGAGGGGCTGGACTCGCCGCTGCTCGGCGTCGCGGTCGGCCTGCTGGCCGCGGTCGCGGCGTACGGCGGGTTCCTGCTCGCGCGCCGCGGCGGGCCGCGACCCCCGGTGATCGCGTTCGACGCTCTCGCGTTCAAGGTGATCGCGGGCGTGCTGGTGGCACTGGCCACGTGGTGGCGCTGGATCGCGATCGACGGCGCCGACGTGGCCGTTGTGGTGTCGCTCGGGCTGCTGTCGGTCCCGGTCGTGCTGTTCCTCTCCCCCCTGCTGGTCGGCAAGCATCTCGAGCGCGTGACGCCGCGCGTGTGGGCCGGTGCCGGGCTCGTCGTCGGCGGGGCGCTGGCCCTGATCGCGGTTACATGAGCTTCATCGACTGCCACGTCCACGTGCTTCCGAAGGGCTTCGAGGCCGACGTGCCGGCGTCGGTCACCGGCGAGTTCACGCACGTCTCCGGCATCCTCGAGCAGACCGGCGCGGACCGGGTGCTGCTCGCGCCGTGGGTGAAGCTGCTCGGGACGCCAGGACTCAACGAAGCGATGGCGGAATTCGATCAACCGGTGCTCGGCAGCGCGGCGTCCGCGGACGAGTTGCGCGACTTGATGACCGGGCCGTTCGTCGGCGTCGAGGTGACCGCCGCCGAGCCGCTCGCCCCGGATTTCTGGGCAGCCGCCGAGGAAACGGGTGCGCTGGTGTTCGTCCACCCGAGCACGCGCGGGTTCGCGGGCCCCGACGAGCACTACCTGTGGAACACCGTCGGCAACCCGGTCGAGACCACAGTCGCGGCCGCGCACATGGTCACGTCGGGCGTGATGGAACGCCACGCCGACCTGAAGGTGCTGCTGGCCCACGGCGGCGGCGCCGTCACGACGCTCCGCGGGCGGCTCCGGCACGCGTCCCAACACCTCGCCGCCGCGCCGAACGTCGACGTCGAGGCCTCGCTGCGGCGCTTTTACTACGACACCATCACTCATGACCCAGCCGTGCTGCGCGCGCTGGTCGACTTCGCCGGCCACGAGCGCGTTCTGGCCGGCTCCGACCATCCCTTCGACATGGCCGACCCCGACCCGGCCGAGACCGTCCGCGCCTCCGGCGTGAGCCTGACCGCGGCGGCGGCGATCCTCGGAGGCAACGCGGAGGTGCTGCTCGCATGAACGCCCAGATCGTCGTCGCCGGCGCCGGGCACAACAGCCTGATCACGGCCGCGTACCTGGCCGTGGCCGGCTACGCGGTGGTGGTGCTTGACTCACGGTCGATCCCGGGCGGCGGCGCCGCCTCCGAGGAGCTGCTCGGGCCGGGGTACGTGATCGACTCGTGCTCGACCGGCCACACGCTGATCCAGACGAACCCGCTGCTGCTCGACGACGAGCTCGGGCTGCGCGGCCGCTACGGGCTCGAATACATCGAGCCGGACCCGTTCGCGCACGTCGCGTTCCCGGATGGCAAACACCTCACAGCATGGCTGGACCGCGAGCGCACGATCGAGGAGATCGCGCGGTTCTCTCGTAAGGACGCCGAGGCCTATCGCCAGCTGCTCGACGAATACGACGAGGTCAAGCACATCTTCGGCGCGGCGACGTTCACGCCGGTCGGCTTCGGGCCGTCGCTCGAGCAGCGCCTCGCCGACCATCCGATCTGGCTCCGCCGGCGGGCGATGAGCGCCTGGGACGTGATCCGCCATCACTTCGAGGACGAGCACATCCAGGCGTTCCTGCTGTGGCAGGCCTACCAGACGCTCGTCCCCGTCGACTCGGACGGCTCCGGCCAGCTCGCGTACTCGCTTGTGTTCGGGCGCCAGCGCCGCTCGTGGACGATCCCCCGTGGCGGCTCGGGCGCGCTCACGGAGGCGCTCGTGCGCTGCATCGAGGAGCACGGCGGCGAGGTGCTGTGCAACCGCCGCGTCGTCCGGCTCCTGGTGGAGGGCAGCCGCTGCGTCGGCGTGGAGACCGAGGACGGCGAGCGCTTCACAGCTAGCGAAGCGGTGGTCTCGACGATTCACGTCAAGCACCTGCTCGACATGGCCGAGGGCTGGGACGAAGGCTTCCGGTACGGGGTCGAGACGTTCGACGTGGGCGTGTCGGCGATGGCGACCTACATGGCGGCTTCGGCGCCGCCGGTCTTCGAGGGCGGCGTGTCGGCGGTCTCGGCCGGGCTCGCCGGTTTCCCGCGCGACGTGATCTCCTACGGGCGCGCGCTGCGCGACGGCCGTTACGTCGAGGACCCGGCGTGGCTGCTCGTGGCGACGCCGACGCTCGTCGATCCCTCGCGCGCGCCGGAGGGCCGCCACACGGTCAAGTTCCTGTGCGCGCAGTCCTACGGGTTCCCGGAGCGCAAAGAGGAGCAGGCCGACCGGCAGCTCGAGCGCTTGCGACGAGTCGCAACCTTCGACTTCGACGCGCGACTCGTGAAGGCGCCAGAGGACATCGAGGCCGCCAACGAGCACATGATCCGCGGCACGTTCCACGGCGGCAACCGGACGTATCCGCAGAGCGGTGCGCTGCGACCGGCGCCCGGCTGGGCCTCGCACCGGATGCCGTTCGAGGGCCTCTACCAGACAGGCGGGACGACCCATCCGGGCGGCTCGATCACCGGCGCGCCGGGCCGCAACGCGGCGATGGTGCTGCTGCAGGATCTCGGACTGGAGTTGAAGGAGGTGGTGCACAGTGCCGGACGCGCGCGTGCAGTCGGCCATTAGCCACTGGGCACCTCGCTTCGTGCAGGCGGGGATGGACTACAGCGACTTCATGCGCGTCAGCGCGACCGTCGATCGCTGGGAGGACTGGCTCGACGCGTTCGCCGCGCTCGGCGATCACCACGCGCAACGCGCCGAGGAGGCCGAGCACGTCGATCGGCGTGTCACCGCCGGCGAGGCGTGGCTGCACGCCGCCGTCGCCTATCACTTCGCCAAGTTCGTGTGGATGGTCGACACCGCGCGTGCCGGGGTGGTCGCGGATCGCGCCGTGGCGGCGATCTACGCTGCCCATCATCACCTCGACCCGTCGGCGGAGCGGATCGAGGCGTCACTCGACGGCGGCCGCGTGGTCGGCAATCTGCGCGTGCCCTGGTACGACGACGACCCGCCGCTCGTCCTGCTGATCCCCGGCCTCGATTCGACCAAGGAGGAGTTCTGGCGGCTCGAGAACGTCTTCCTGGCGCGCGGGATGGCGGTGCTGTCGCTCGACGGGCCCGGCCAGGGCGAGGGCGGCTACACGCTCCCGATCCGCCACGACTACGAGGTCGCGACGACGGCGATCCTCGACGCGCTGGACGGCCGCTTCGACCGGGTCGGCGCGCTCGGCGTCAGCCTCGGCGGGTACTACGCGCCCCGCGCCGCCACGTTCGAGACGCGGATCAAGGCCGTGGCCGGGATCAGCGGCGCGTTCAACTTCGGCGCGCTGTGGGAGTCGCTGCCGGAGCTGACCCGCGAGACGTTCGCGAGCAAGTCCGGCGCGTCGGACGACGATGACGCCCGAGCGCGGGCGCTGAGGCTCGACCTGGACGGCGTCCTCGAGCAGCTCGAGGCACCGGCGCTGTTCGTCACCGGGCGGCGCGATCGCCTGATCCCCTGGGAGTCGACGCTCAAGCAGGCCGACGCCGCGCCGCGAGGCGAGTTCGTGATCCTCGAGGAGGGCAACCACGTGTGCGCGAACATCCCCTACATCACGCGCCCGCTCGTCGCCGACTGGCTGCGCGCGCACCTCGAGTGAACGAGTTCGAGCCGCTCGTCCGCGGGGCCGGCCGCTACGTCGACGACCTCAACCGGCCGCGGCAGCTGTGGGCCGCGTTCGTCCGCAGCCCCTTCGCGCACGCGCGCGTGATCAGCGTCGACGGGCCGGTGATCCGCGACTTCGACGGCTCGCTGCCGATCACGGCGCCACCCGGTGTCTGGACCGCGGACGCCCCCCACCCCATCTTTGCCGACGAGGTCCGCTACGTCGGCCAGCCCGTCGCGATGGTGCTCGCGGAGTCGCGCGCCGAGGCGGTCGACGCCGCCGAGCGCGTCGACGTCGAGTGGGAGGAGCTGCCGCCCTCGCCGCCGGAGCCGCTCGTGCGCTTCAAGAAGACCGGCGGCGACGTGGACGGCGCGTTCGCGACGGCCGCGCACGTCGTGCGCGCGCGGCACTCGATCCCGCGCGTGGTCGCGGCGCCGATCGAGCCGCGCGGCGTCCTCGTCGACGGCGACATCGTGTGGATTTCGGCGCAGGACACCTATCGCACGCGCGCGGGGCTCAAGCACGCGCTCGGCCGCGACTTCGAGATCGTCCTGCCCGAGGTCGGCGGCGCATTCGGCTCCAAGGGACCGCCGGGGCCGGAGGTCGTCGCGGTGGTCGCGGCGGCGCAGCGGGTCGGGCGGCCGGTGAAGTGGATCGAGACTCGCACGGAGAACTTCCTGACGTCCTATCAGGGCCGCGGGATGAGCGCCGACGTCGAGCTCGCGTTCGACGCCGACGGCCGGATGCTCGCGCTGCGGGCCGAGATCGAGGCCGACGTCGGCGCCTACCTGTTCGCCAACAGCCCGATGCCACCGCACACGGCAGCGATGCTGATGTGCGGCCCGTACGCGATCCCGGCCGCGAGCGTGACCTCGATCGGCATCCGCTCGGACAAGGTCCCGACCGGCCCGCTGCGCGGCGCCGGGCGCCCCGAGGCGGCCGCGTTCCTGGAGTGGACCGTCGACCAGGCCGAGCGCGAGCTCGGCATGGAGCTGCGCCGCCGCAACCTGATCCGGTCCTTCCCGCATCAGACGCCGTTGGGGTTCACGTACGACTCCGGCGACTACGAGCGCTGTCTGGACCTGGCGCTCGAGCTCGTCGAGCCCGAGCACGGGCCGCTGGTCGGCACCGGCGTCGCGGTGTACGTCGAGCGCGCGGGCGGGCAGTTCGAGGAGGCGCGCGTCGAGCTGCTCGAGGACGGGCGCGTCATCGCCCACAGCGCCGCCGGACCGCACGGCCAGGGCCACGCGACGACGTTCGCGCCGATCGTCGCCGGGGCGCTGGGCGTCTCGCCGGAGGACGTCGAGCTGCGGTTCGGCGACGCCGAAGGCCCGGGCACCTATGGCGGGCGCACGACGGCGATGGGCGGGTCCGCGCTGCTGCTCGCCGCCCGCGAGCTGCGCGCGAGGCTCGACGCCGGCGAGCGGCCGCCATTGGAGGCGCACGCCCGCTTCGAGTCCGACTTCGTGTTCGCTTCCGGCGCGTACGCCGCGGTCGTCGCGATCGATCCCGACACCGGCGCGCTCGAGGTGCGCCGGATCGCCGCCGTCGACGACGCCGGCACGATCGTCAACCACGAACTGGCCGAGGGCCAGGTGCTCGGCGGCAGCGTCCACGGCCTCGGCGTCAGCCTGCTCGAGCAGTTCTTCCACGACGAGGACTCCCAGCCGCTGAACGCCAACTTCACCGCCTACGCGATGCCGTCCGCGGCAGAGGTCCCCGAGATCCGCACCGCGTTCGTCGAGTCCCCCTCGCCACTGAACCCGCTCGGCGCCAAAGGCATCGGCGAGGGCGGCACGGTCGGCGTCCCGGCCGCGCTCGGCAACGCGGTCGCGGACGCAATAGGGGGGATCCGCGTGGATCCCCCCTATACCCCCGAGAAGCTCTGGCGCGCGATTACTCAGTCGCGCTAGCCAGCGTCCCGTCCGAGTAGACGACCTCGCCGTCGACCACCGTCAGCACCGACTTCAGGTCCTTGACCATGTCGTCGTCGACGTTGAAGTAGTCGTCGCTGAGGACGATCAGATCGCCGTGATAGCCCGGTTCGAGCGAGCCGAGGCGGCCCTCCTGGTTCATGAACCAGGCGCACTCGGTGGTGTAGTGGCGCAGCGCCTCCGTGCGCGTGAGCCGCTGGTCGGACGGCACGCCGGTGTCGGCGGGCGCCGGCAGCAGCGTCTTGCCGGTGGTCACCATCCAGATCATCTGGAACGGCGCCCACGCCGCCACGTTCATCGCGTCCGTGGCCAGGCACATGTGCGCGCTGTTGAGCATCGTGCTCTTGAACCGCGGCCCGTCGCCGCCGCTCCGGACGCTCGAGAACGTCAGCGACCAGCCGATGCCCAGCTCCTTCGCACGCCTGAGCTGCTCGTCGGTCGGCGTGGTCTCGTTCGGGTGCGCGATCTTCCACTTGAGCTTGCCGATCGGGTAGATCGCGTTGGCCTGCTCCATCGCGCTGAGGATGTTGTTGATGTCCCCACCGACATGCGTCTCGACGCTCAGCCGCTTCTCGGCCGCGAACTTCACATAGTCGACGTAGTCCTGACCCTGCGTCGCCATGAAGTCCTCGCCGGGCCCGAGGTAGCGCAGCTTGTCGTCGCCCTCGAAGCCGATCGCGTTCTCGAGCGCGGCCAGCGCGTGCGGGAGCGCCGGATTCGTCAGCGAATACGCGTCGGACATGTTGTTGTACGCGATCCGGGCGTTCAGCTTGCCGGTCCGGTACAGCTGACGCGTCGACTCGTCGACGTGCGGGCCCTGGTTGATCGACCCGGTGGTCGACCACGGCGCCTGGTTGCCCATCGCGTCCTTCCAGGCGGTGAGGCCGCGCATGTTGGCCTCCTTGATGAAGTCCGCCAAGCACTTCGCCTCGCCATCGATGCCGATCGCATCGATGTGCTTGACGATCGCCGCATTCGCGGCCAGGCTGGCCGCACCGGTCAGGCGGCCCGTGGGCTCGACGCCCGGTGAGCTGAGCGTCAACCCGAGCGCATCCAGCGCCGCCTGGTTCACGCGCGGGCCAGTCACGCCGCCGCCCGTGATCCACACCGGATTCTTCGGCATCGCCGCATTGAGCTCGGCGAACGAGAAGATCGTCGGGTCGTCGAGCTGGGTCAAGCTCCAGCCGCCACCGCCCGTCCAGATCCACTTGCCGTCCGCCAGCTCGTCGGCCTTCGCCTTGTACATCGCCAGCGCCTTGGCGCGGGATCTGACCAGGTCCAGCCGGACGCCCTGCGTCCAGCAGTGGTAGCTCTCCCGCATACCGTGCAGGTGCCCGTCGATCAGGCCCGGCAGCACGCGCCGGCCCTTGAGATCGACGAGCTTGGTGTGCTGCTTGGCCAGCGGCCGGATCGAGGCGTCGGACCCGGTGGCGATGATGTCGCCGTTGCGGATCGCGATCGCCTGGACCTCGGTGTTGTCGGAGTCGACCGTCGAGATCTTGCCGTTGTAGAGCAGCAGGTCGGGTGCGCCGGCGACGTTCGGAACGACGTCCGAGCCGCCGATGCCGGGCACCGCGCCCGCGATCATTGCCGTCGAGGCGACGATGGCGACCGTGGCCGCTGACGCCGTGAGGATTCGCTTGCGTCTCATCATGGCGCCGTGGTGGAGAGGGTGTACGTGAGCGTCTTGCTGTAGGTCCCGGTTCTCAATGCCTCACCGGCGCCCACCGTCTGACTGAAGGCGAGCGTCAGCATGTCGTTGCTGACCGGGCCGCTGTACGTCAGCAGTGCTGTCGGCGATGACGCCCCTCCGACCGGCGCCATGGCCGCGGCCACGCCGCCCTTGGAGGACGCCGCCTGGGCCCGCAGCGGTTGCGCGAGTGAGAACGATCCGTTGACGAGCCGGCCCGTCGCATTGCTGCTCGCGTCGTGGACGGTCAGCGCCGCGTTGCCGGCGGTCGAGATGACGTTGGCCGTCGTCGTCGCCGTGTAGTCGCGGGCCTGGCCCGCGATGAACGGGCTGAAGGTCGCGGGCGTGCCGAGCGACAGCGACAGCGTCGGAACGACGATGCCGTTCGCGTCGCCGAGCACCTCGGTCTGCGACGTGTTGCCGACCGCGAGCGTGCCGTCGTCATGGACGACGCGCCCGTCGACCATGGTCAGGACCGACTTGAGGTCCTTGATCTGGTCTTGCGGGACGTTGAAGTAGTCGTCGCTGAGGACGATCAGATCGGCGTGATAGCCGGGTTGGAGCGAGCCGAGCCGCCCCTCCTGGTCCATGAACCACGCGCATTCGGTGGTGTAGTGGCGCAGCGCCTCGGTCCGGGTCAGACGCTGGTCGGCCGGCACGCCGGTGTCGGCGGGCGCCGGCAGGAGTGTCTTGCCGGACACGACCATCCAGATCATCTGGAACGGCGCCCAGGCCGCGACGTTCATCGCGTCCGTGGCCAGGCACATGTGCGCGCTGTTGTTCATCGTGCTCTTGAAGCGCGGCCCGTCACTGCCCGTCCTCACGCTTGAGAACGTGAGCGACCAGCCGACGCCCAGCACCTTCGCGCGGTCGAGCTGCGCGTCGGTCGGCGAGCCTTCGTTCGGGTGCGCGATCTTCCACTTCAGGTTCTTGATCGGGTAGACCGCGTTCGCTGCCTCCATCCCGCTGAGGATGTTGTTGATATCCCCGCCGACATGGGTCTCGACGCTCAGCCGCTTCTCGGCCGCGAACTTCACATAGTCGGGGTAGACCAAGACCCCGTCTTGCAGTGTCGTAGCCATGAAGTCCTCGCCCGGACCCAGGTACTTGAACATGTCGTCGCCCTGGAAGCCGATCGCGTTCTCGAGCGCGGCCTTTGAGTGCGTAAGGGCGTTGGCGCCGTAGGCGTCGGACATGTTGTTGTAGGCGATGCGGGCGTTGAGGCCGTCGGTGCGGTAGAGGTGCTGCGTGGACTCGTCCACGTGCAGGCCCTGATTGATCGAGCCGGTGGGCGACCACGGCGCCTGGTTGCCCATCGCGTCCTTCCAGGCGGTGAGGCCGCGCATGTTGGCCTCCTTGATGAAGTCCGCCAGGCACTTCGCCTCGCCGTCGATGCCGATCGCATCGATGTGCTTCACGATCGCCTCATTCGCCGCCAAGCTCGCCGCGCCGGTCAGGCGACCGGTGATCTGGCCACCGACGACCTCGACGCCCGGCGAGCTCGCGGTCAGGCCGAGCGCGTCCAGCGTCGCCTGGTTCACGCGCGGGCCGGGGACGCCGCCGCCGGTGATCCACGCCGGGTTCTTCGGCATCGCCGCATTGAGTTCGGCGAACGTGAAGACCGTCGGGTTGTCGAGCTGGCTCAGACTCCAACCGCCGCCGCCGGTCCAGATCCACTTGCCGTCCGCGAGCTGGTCGGCCTTGGCCGCGTACATCGCGAGCGCTTGCGCACGCGACGTGACGAGATCGAGCCGGACGCCCTGCGTCCAGCAGTGATAGCTCTCGCGCATGCCGTGCAGGTGCCCGTCGATCAGGCCCGGCAGGACACGGCGACCCTTGAGGTTGATGACCTTGGTGTGCTGGGTCGCGAGCGCGCGGATCGGGCCGTCTTCGCCGGTGGCGATGATGTCGCCGTCTCGAACCGCGAGCGCCTGGACTTCGGTGTTGTCCGCGTCCACGGTCGAGATCCGGCCGTTGTAGAGGACGTAGTCGGGAGCTCCTGCGACGTTCGGAGTCGCCCCCGGACCACCCAGGCCTGGGACCGCTCCGGCCAGCACCGCTGCGGAGCCGACGGCCGCCACCGTCGCAGCGACGGCCGTTCCGGCGCGCCACATTCGTCGTCCGTCCGGCCTAAAGCGCATCAGACGTCTCCTCTCCTCCGCCCTCTCCGGCGTCGTCGGCTGCAATCGTTTGCAGCAAACGTGTGCGGCTACCCTACGCCCGGGTCATTCGCGTGTCAAGCGCGCGATGAGAGGCGCCTGCGCACGAGCACGACAGCGGCCGCGAGAACCACGAAGAGCGCCGGCAGCGCGAACAGCCAGGAGCCCCCGGAGCCCGCTTCCGCCGGGGCCGACGCGGGCGCGTTCTGGCTCTGCGCGAAGTGCGAAGCCGGCTGTGTGACGCCGCCCGGCGGAGGTTCGACGTCGGGGATTGTCAGTTCGATGTCCTGCGCGGCGGCGAGCTTGACGATCGCGTCCATGGCCAGCGGCATGACCGCCGTCGGGTCCTCGCCCGGCCCGCCGAGCTCGTCCAGGATCGCCTGCTCGTCCGCGAACTCCTTCTCGCGCCACCAGATCCCCAGCCCGCTCGGCATCACGACCAGCGTGCGCCCGCCGTAGACCGACTGGATCTCGGCGGTCAGGAAGTCGGCGTAGTTCGTCGGGTCGTCCCACAGGTAGTTGATTGCGCCCAGGTCCTCGGGCACGGTGAGGGCGGCGACGCGGATCTCATAGCCCTTCTCCTTGGCCTGCTCGGTCAGCGCCATCAGCTGAGCCGCCTCCTTGGAGCGGAGGTCGAGCTTGCTGCCGTAGAAGACGTTCTGCTGGATCAGCACGTCGCCGGCGGGATCCCCGTCCGCACGCGCGGCCGGCGCCGCTGCCAGCAGCAGGACGACGGCCGCGAGGAACAGACGGATCACGCGGCGATTGTTGCAAACGTTTGCGACTACGGCGAGCGCTGCCCGTTCGGCTTCACGCACGCCCGTTGTGCTGGTGAGGCCGTCCTGAGAGACTCGCGCCCGTGCCGCCCAGAACCCACGGCGACGCCGGTCCGACGTCCGACGCTCGCGAACCGGCGGCCGCCCCCGTGGCAGCGGCGCCGCGCACGCCCGCCGCGCTGATCATGCGCCTCCAGCAGGGCGTCGGCAACGCCGCCGTCGCCGCCTACCTGGCGCGCCAGGAGGTCTCGGCGCCCACGACGCCGATCGACGCGCTGCGCGAGCTCCTCGACGACGGCGACGAGGAGGGCGCGCTGGCGAAGATGGCCACGCTGGACAAGGACGAGGCGCGGCAACCGCGCTCGGCAAGGAGCCGGTGCGGACCGCCGCGGTCGACACGTTCGACGACGAGGAGATGGCGCAGGGGATCAAGAGCCTGCGCGGCGGCTCGCTCGTGCAGAAGCTCAACTGGTTGTCGGAGGAGGGCTCGACGTACGAGCTCGTGAAGCCGCTGATCGCCAGGACGGACACGCCGGCGGAAGAGAAGACCGCGGTCTACAGCCGCACGTACCTGCGCGACTTCTTCGTCGGGCTGTGCGACAACGAGGAGATGGCGGAAGTCGTCAAGCTCCTCGGCGGGACCGTCACCCAGAAGCTCGACTGGATGATCGCGGAGGGAACGAACGGTGAGCTCGTGTTTCCGGTGATCGGGCTCGCACCGGTGTCCGAGCTGTACACCGACTCCCCCCTGCCCAAGTGGCTCGACGAAGGCCTCGAGAGCGAGCTGAGCAGCGGCGACTACGAGCGGGCGAAGTCGATGCTCACCACCGGGCTGTTGAACTCCGAGACCGACGTCGACGCGACGTTCACCGAGACCCACTACGAGCTCGTCGACCCCGACGACACGAGCAAGGGCTACTCGCTCCAGGACTTCGGGACCGACGCCGAGTACGACATCACCTACACGCGTACCGAGCTGAGGATCAGCGTCAAGATCGCGTTCACGGGCGAGGTGCCAACCCCCGCCCACATCGCGATCTGGGAGAACGGGATCACCGGCAAGTGGAACGGCCACTACCACGTCGAGAACGGCACCCGCTCGCTCCCGATCATCTTCGAGCCGGTCTGGAACTCCCCCGACGAGCATCACGAGATCGAGCTGCACCTCCCACCCGTCGACCGCGAGGACTCGTCCAACTGGTACGCGGGGCCGAACGCTGACCCGAGTCACGACACCCAGGACACGACCGACGGGGACACCGCCGCGCACGAGTTCGGCCACCTCTGTGGGCTCGCCGACGAGTACAACCTGACGGCCCAGATGTACGAGGACGTCACCGGGAGCGCCCCGACCGGCCCGATGCCCGCCGACGGGTACGACGCGCCGGGCGTCATGGGCGACCACCACGAGGCCGCGCAGGGCCGCCACTTCGCCCCGTTCGTCGCGTGGCTGAACGCGAACCGGATCCCGGGCGAGCGGCCGTACCGGGCGGTGGCCGGAGGGTGACGCTCCTCGTCGCGTACTCGGTGTCGGGCGGGTCGCCGCCACCGACGCTCGAGTCCCTGCGGGTGTTCGAGGACGGGACGGCGCGCGCGATCGTCACCGCCGCGTGGCCGCGCGGCGAGCCGCAGGACGAGGCCGGGCTGTACGAGACCCGCGTCGATCCGGAACCGCTGCGCAAGCTGGTCGCGGGACTGTCACCCGGCGAGCACGGCCCGATCCGCGCCGACTCCGGCCGCAGTTCGATCACGCTCGGGGAGGACGGCGGGAAGGTCGTTTGGGGCGCGTTCGCGACGGCGCCGCCCGAGGCGGCCGAGCTTCGCTCGGTCCTCGACGAGGTGCGCCGCCACCCCGTCGCCACCGTCCGGCTCGAGTTCGACGGGACGGAACTGGTGCTGTCCAATCCCGGTCGCGAGCCGGTCGGCGTCTCGGTCGTCCGCCCCCGCGTCGCCGCCTTCGATGGCGACGGTCCTCCGACGTTGGCCGTCTACCGAACCGCCACCGAGGTCGCGCCCTTGCCCGACGGCACGCTGGCCCCGGGCGAACGTCGCTCGGTGCCGGTAAACGCGCCCGCCGACGCCGCTTTCGCGACGCTCACGCTCGACCTCCCGGACTCCCCACCGCTCGCCGGCTTCCTCGTCGCCCGCCGCTGATGCCGCGCCGCTCGCGCTGGACCTCGTTCGTCGCCGACCCCTCCGAGGATCCGCCGCGCACGCTGCGCGAGGACGGCAACCCGGCCCACCGACTGCGGGTCGAGCACGACAGGGACGTCCTGCTGATCAAGCTCAGCGGCGAGGACGGCGACGGCTGGACGGTCTTCGCCGTCGACCGCGCGACCCGCCGCGTCGCCGTCGCCCAGGCCCGCCGCCAGATCGACGCCACCGAGCAGGCGTTCAGGGGGGTCAGACCCCCCTGAGGTAGGTGTCGCACCGGTGTTACACTGCACACCGTTCCGACCAAGCGCCCTCGACATGCGATTACCGAAACGCCTCGTGTGAAGGAGGCGCTCGACGAGTTGCGCCATGAGCTCGGGGACGATCGCGTGGAGCTCGGCGAGTTGGTGATCCTCGGTGCGCGCGAGAAGGCCGCGCGCCTGCGCGCCGAGCGCGTGGACGTGACGAAGCGGCGGCGCGAGCTGGCCGAGCGGATCCGGCAGGGCGTCGTAGCGGTGGACCACGCGGCGGCCGACGAGGTCCGGCGATCCGGCTGGGCCCGTCAGTGACGCTGCTGATGGACAACTCGGCGTGGGCGCGGCTCGCGGCGGCGCCGCGGTGGCGGGCCGGGGAGATCGCGGCGCTGATCGAGGCGGGCGAGATCGCGACCTGCCTGCCGTTCCTGCTCGAGGCGGGCTACTCGGCCCGCGACGCGCGCGAGCACGAGGAGCTGCTCGCCGACCTCGCGGCCCTCCCCCGTTTCCCGGTCGACCACGACGTCGAGCAGCGCGCGCTCGACGCGCAGCGCCAGCTCGCGCGCGTCGGCCACCACCGGCTGCCGCCGGTCGATCTCCTCGTCGCCGCCGTAGCGGACCGCCACGGCCTCGGCGTCCTGCACTACGACGGCGACTATGACGTGTTGGCCGAGAAGACCGACCTAACGTTCGACAGCGTCTGGCTCGCGCCCCGCGGCTCGCTCTTCTAGGCCCGTCGCCGGCTCCGGCTTCGGCGTATCGAGCCCCTCGACGAGGTGCCCCTCGAGCGAGACGTTGGGCAGGATCTTGTCCAGCCAGCCGGGCAACCACCACGCCTTGTCGCCGAGCAGCGTCACGACCGCCGGGGCGACGAGGAGACGGACGAACAGCACGTCGATGAGGATCGCCAGGCCGAGGCCGAGGCCCATCATCTTGCCGATCACGTCCGGCTGGGTCACGAACGCGAGGAACACGGCAGCCATGATCAGGCCGGCGAACAGCACGACCTTCCCGATCCGCTGCATCCCGTGGATCACGCTCTCGCGCGGCCGGTCGCCCTCGTTGTAGGCCTCGTGGATCCGCGAGAGCAGGAAGACGTTGTAGTCCATGCTCAACCCGAACAGGATCGCGAACAGCATCACCGGCACGAACGAGACGATCGGGACGTCGCTGTCGGAGCCGATCAGGCTCGCGCCGATCCCCATCTGGAAGACCGCGACGACGACGCCGTAGGCCGCGCCGACCGACAGCAGGTTGAACACCGCCGACACGAGTGGGATCCAGAGTGAGCGGAAGGCCATGATCAGCAGCAGCACGGAGAGGCCGATCACGACCGAGATGAACACCGGCAGGCCGGCCGCGACCTTGTCCGAGAAGTCCACGAAGCCCGCGGTGTTGCCGCCGATGTAGACCTTCAGCGGCGTGCCCTGCACCGCGGCGGGAATCACGTCCTCGCGCAGCCGCTCGAGCAGGTCCGTCGTCCGCTCGTCCTGCGGCGCGTACTCGGGGATGGCGAAGATCGTCGCCATCTCGCCGTCCTCGCTCGGCGCGGCCGGAGCGACCTGCGCCATCCCGGGCGTGTCCGCGACCGCCTGCTGGAGCTTGGCCAACTGCGCCTCGTTCTCCGCCGCGCTCTTCGGGATGTCGATCGCGAACAGGAACGGGCCGTTCGAACCGGGTCCGAACGCCTCGCTCAGGCGGTCGTAGGCGACGCGCTGCGTCCGGGACTCGGGCTGGTTGCCGTCGTCGGGCTGCCCGAGCCGCAACTGGGTGAGCGGCGCCGCGAACACGAGCAGGATCAGCGTGCCGACCACGATCGAGACCCACGGCCGCGCCGTGACGCGCTCGCCCCAGCGGCCGAACGCGGGCGAGCCGCCCGCGTGCTCCGGCTTCTTGGGCGCCAGCCAGCGGCCGAACGCGCCCATCATGATCGGCAGGATCGTGATCGCCGAGACCACCACGGCCGCGATGCCGATCGCCGACGCGACCCCGAGCTTGCCGATGAACGGGAGCCCGATCACGAGCAGGCCCGCGATCGCCAGCATCACGATCAGCCCGGCCGCGACCACGGATGCGCCGGACGTCGCCGCCGACTTGGCCGACGCGTCGCGGCGGCTGTCGCCGAGCACGATCTGTTCTCGGTAGCGGCCGATGATCAGCAGCGCGTAGTCGATCCCCGCGCCGAGGCCGAGCATCACCGCGATCACCGAGGCGAACGACGGGAGATTGAGCGGCGCGGACAGGATCGCCAGCAGCAGCTGCCCGACCATCACGCCGATCAGGGCGCCGATCAGCGTGGCGCCCATCGCGGCGAACGAGCGGAACAGCACGGTCAGCAGCACGATCGCGACCAGCACGCCGACGAGCTCGCCGACCGGGAACTCCTGCTCGGAGGCGAAGTCGATCAGCACGCCGCGAGCGGAGACGTCGACGCCGTTGCGCTCGCCGGTCTCGGCGGCCTCGAGCAGCGCCACGCCGTCGTCCTTCTCGACCTCGCTCGGGTCCAGCGTGTAGCGGACATCGACGGAGGCGAGCCGGCCGTCGGGCGAGATCGTGCCGCCCTCGGCGAACGGGTCGCCGACCTGCGCGACGCCGTTGAGTTCCTTCACCTTGGCCAGCGCGCCCTCGACGGCGGCCCGCGGTTGCGGATCGGAGATCTTTCCCTGCTCGACGCTGAATACCAGCGTCGAGTCGACGCCCGCCAGCGCCGGCGTGTGCGCCTTCAGCAGGTCGATCGCCTGTTGGGTCTCCGTACCGGGCGCCGTGAAGTCGTCAACCGCCTGGCCGGCCTGACTGGCGGCGCCCATCAGGACGACGATCACCAGCACCGCGACGAGCAGGCTTCGCTTCCAACGATGGGTCAGCGTGCGGGCGAGGCGCGCGAGTAGTTCCGACATACGGGGAGCCTCCAGGAGAACAGGTGGGGAGGTGCCACAGAGTAGTCAGCCAGACGCCAGTCTTGCCTCCCGGCGCGGCCGCAGCCACAGAACGGGTGCGGCGACGATCACCGTCGCGCCGATCGCCAGCGCGGCGACGCCGATCGAATCCAGCGCGTAGCCGCCGAGCAGCGCCAGGCTCGCGCCGAGCAGCGCCGAGAGCAGGTCGCTGAAGCCGATCAAGCGCCCGCGCTCGCTGGGCTCGGTGAGGTCGACCATCTGCGTGGTCGCGGCGACGAACGAGACGTTCCATCCGACGCCCAGCCCGAACAGCAACACCGCGGTCGCGAACACGCTCGTGAACCACAGCAGCGCGATCGTCGATGCCGCCATCACCAGCAGGCCGAGCGCAAGCGCGATCGGGCGCCCGATCTTGTCGATCATCGTGCCGACCACGATCACGAGCGCGTACATCCCCAGGACGTGCGCGCCGATGATCGGGAACACGTCGGACTGGTGGTGATGGTGGTGCTCGACGACCACGTAGCCGCTGAGGTTCATCACCGACACCATCACGCCGAAGCTGGCCAGGGCAGCCAGCATCGCGGGCTTCACGCCAGGCCGCTTGAGGATCTCACCCAGTGGCGCGGCCGGTGGCGACGGGCCTTCGTCGCCGCGCAGCATCTCCGCGATTTCCTTCGGATCGGGCCGCACCAAAGACACGACGACCAGCGCGATCAGGCTGATCCCGGCCGCCGCGAGCCACGGGACCGTCAGCGCGGCGGCGTCGAGTTCGCGGCCGGAGAACAGCGGGCCGAACACCGCCGGGCCGAGAATCGCGCCGAACACCGACCCGAACAGGACGTAGGAGATCCCGCGCGCGCGGCGCTCCACCGGGTACATGTCGCCGGCCGCGGTCCGGATCAGCAGCGCCGTCCCGTTCGCGGCGCCGGTCAGGACGAAGCCGAGGATCAGCAGGCCAGGCGAGTCGACGTTCGTCGCCAGCGCCGTCAGCGCGCAACCGGCGGACGCCGCCAGGTAGCCGCCCGCGATCACCGGCCGCCGCCCGATCCGGTCCATCAGGCGCCCGGCCGGCATCGCGGCCAGGGCGCTGGAGACGAGAAAGATCGCCGGCCCCAGCCCCAGCAGACCGGTGACGCCCGTGACGAGCACGAACGTGATCGACGACACCGCCGCCACGAGCTGCAGCACGGACGAGTACACCGCCATCGCGACCGCGAGCAGGAGCGTGTTGCGCCGGATCGGCAGGTCAGCGGGGTCTAAGTTAAAGGGGCCAGGCCCCTTTAGGTTTTCGACTCGGTCTGGCACGGCGTTACGCAACGCGGACCTAAAGGGGCCTGGCCCCGGTCGCGGTGAGGCCCTCGGTGGCGATCAGCAGCACGCGGGTGCCGGGATCGACTTCCAGCGACGGCAGCGCGGCCAGCGGGGCGGCGCCGGACTCGCCGATCGACAGGCCGGCGTCGGCCAGCTCGGCCATCGCCGCGTGGGCTTCGACGTCGGAGACGGTGATGGTGCCGCGGATGCCGGGCAGCAGTGAGGACCAGGCGGCGTCGGAGACGATCGCGCAGTCGAGGCCGGCCATGGTCGTCCCGGGGGTCGGGATCTCGACCGGCTCTCCGGCCTGCAGCGCCGCGGTCAGGCACGCGGCGGACTCCGGTTCGACGCCGATCACGGTCACCCCCGCAGCCGCTCCGTAGCGGGCGGCGGCGGCGCCCAGCGAGCCGACGCCGATCGGGACGAGGATGACGTCCCACGGTGCCTGGAGCTCGTCGAACAGCGTCGCGTAGCCGTCGATCACCCACTCCGCCGGGCCGGACGCCCCGACGTCGGCGAGCTCGAAGCAGCCCGGCTCGCGCGCCTCCGCCGTCGCGCGCGCGACGGCGTCCTCGTAGGTGCCGTCGACGATCACGACCTCGGCGCCTTCACCGGCGATCGCCTCGCGCCGGGCCGGGAGCGCCCGCGCCGGCAGGAACACGCGAGCGCGCAGACCGCGCATCGCCGCCACCCGCGCCACCGCGCGACCGTGATTGCCCGCGCTCGCGGCCACCAGCGTGTCGACGCCCGGGTGCTCCCGCAGCGCTCGCTCGGCCGCCCAGGACGCGCCCAGGATCTTGAACGCGGGCAAGCCGAGCCGGTTGGACTCGTCCTTCACGCCGACCGTCTCGGACAGCATGCGCACGGGCGTCGGCGCGTAGCCTTCAAGGCCGAGGTGGAAGGCGAGCGCGTCCGGTGACGGCGCAGGCACGGCCGCCGGGTCGTACGCGGGATTCAGGAACACAGCCGCCGCGCGACCTCGACCAGGATCTCGAACACCGCCTGCGTGTCCGACAGGCTCACCCACTCCACGTCGGCGTGCGCTCCCTCTCCCCCCGGCCCGAACAGCACCGTGGGGATGCCCGCGGCGGCGATGAAGGCCGCATCGGTCCAGTAGGGCGCGCCCGCGGTCTCGGCGCCGGAAGCGCTCCGGACCAGCCGGACGATCTCCGCCTCCGGGTCGACCGTGAACGGCTCGCGGATGAGCGTGACCCGATACGAGCCGTCGGCGTCGCCCAGCAACGCCGCGAGCTCACCGTCGAGGTCCTCCCCCGGCAGCGTGCGGCGCTCGATCGACAGCGTGCAGGCCGCCGGATACGTGGCGAGCTCGGTGCCACCCGCGATCAGCGAAGCGTGAATCGAGCCGCGTCCAAGCATGGGATGCGAGGGCAGTGAGGCGTCGAGCTCGGCGAGCCGGACCAGCACCGGGCCCGCCGCCGCTATCGCGTCCACGCCCTGTTCGGGCATCGAGCCGTGGGCCGCGCGCCCGCGCAGTGTGATGTCGGCCCACACGAAGCCCTTGTGCGCGACGATGATCTGCCGCTGTGTCGGCTCGGTGACGATCGCCGCGTCGGCCCGCACGTCCCGCAGCGCCTCCTGCACGCCAAGGCTCGAATGCTCCTCGTCGGCCACGGCCGCGACCACGACATCGCCCCCGGCTTCACGGCACGCGAGCAGCGCTGCCGCCAGCCCCGCCTTCATGTCGTAGGCGCCGCGCCCATAGAGCCGGTCGCCCTCCACGCGCGGCTCGAGCGACGACCCGGCGACC
This sequence comes from uncultured Solirubrobacteraceae bacterium, assembly GCA_963768375.1. GTDB lineage: Bacteria > Actinomycetota > Thermoleophilia > Solirubrobacterales > Solirubrobacteraceae > Solirubrobacter. Next base: position 1,167,170 of record CAVYHO010000006.1, on the reverse strand, counting down.
GCGACCGTGTCCAGATGCGCGCACAGCAGCAGCGTCCGGCCGCCGCCTTTCCCGTTGCGGACGACCACACTGGGCCGCCCCGGCGTGCCCTCCAGAACCGTCGACTCCAGCCCGTTGTCGCGCGCCCAGCGGTCGACGAACGCGGCGATCTCACCCTCGCCCGCGCCGCTCTCGACCAGGGACGGATTGACCGAGTCGATCTCGACCAACCGCGACAGAAGTTCAGACAGTTCGTTCATTCGTCACTACATGATGCGATCATGCGGCGCATGAGCGCTGAGCCGGAAGCGGGAGCCTTCCGTCCCCCACGCTTCGACGTCGAGGCCGCGGAAGCGAACGGAACCGTCGTGCTGCGCCTGAGCGGCGAGCTCGACCTGGTGAGCGAGCCTATCCTCGAATCCGCGCTCGCGCGCGCCAAGGGCCGCCCGGTCCGGATCGAGCTGTCCGAGCTTGCGTTCATGGATTCGACCGGCCTGCGCGCCCTGCTCAGCGCCGCGCGCGAGTACCCCGACCTCACGCTCGCCGGCCCGCTGCAGGCGCCGGTCCGCCGCCTGCTCGATCTGACGCAGACGCACCAGATCCTGCCGTTCCGGAACGAGTAGCTACGCGGCGGCGGCCTGGGCGGCGACGGCCAGGTTCACGCCGGCGGCGCGGAACTCGGCGATCGTCACCGCGTCCAGCCCGTCGTCGGTGATGATCAGATCGAGCGACTGGGCGCTGCGCACGGTCAGCAGTGACGCGCGCTTGAACTTCGAGGAGTCGAGCAGCCCGACCGTCCTCGCCGCCGCCCCCGCGGCCGCGTTCAGCGTGTCCGCGAGTCCGGACCGCGAGGTGGTCAGCCCGTGCTCCAACGTCACCCCAGCGGCCGAGATGAACGCCACCGCAATGTTCAGCTCGGCCAGGAACTCGACCGTCCAGCGGCCGGTCAGCACCCGCATGTGCTGATTGAGCTCGCCGGGCGGCACGATCACGTGTATCGAATCGGCGGTCAGGCCCAAAGCGATCGCGGGCGAGTTCGTCACCAACGTCAGCTCCGTCGGCGGCGCCAGCTCCAAAGCGTGGGCCAGAGCTAGACCGGTGGAGGACGCGTCGACGAAGATCGTCGAGCCGTCCTCGATCAGCGTCCGGGCGTGCGCGGCGATCGCGTCCTTCTCGTGCGCCGCCTCGCGCACGCGCGCATTCCAGGCCGTCTCGATCCGCGGCCGCTCGTCGGGCAGCGAGCGCGCGCCCCCGCGCACGCGCTCGAGCAGCCCTTCCCCCGAAAGCAACTCGAGGTCGCGATGGACCGTGACCGGCGACACGGCGTGCTCGGACGCGAGGTCCGCGAGCGTCGCACCGCCCTCGCGCTGCACCCGCTCGAGGATCCGCGCGCGCCGGAGCACCGGCGGCAGCGGGGCGTCGATCATCGCCGCCCGATCGCCGACTCCGTGGCGGCGTCGAACAGGTGGACGCGCTCGAGGTCGACGGCGGCGCGGACCTTGTCCCCGATCGAGTAGGTCGTCGTCGGCGCGGCCTTCACGATCACGCGGTGCGACCCGATCTCGATGTCGACCAGCGTGCGGTCGCCGAGCGGCTCGACGGCATACACCGTGCCGTCCAGCGTCGCCGACTCCTCGCGCACGTCCAGCGACAAGTCCTCGGCGCGGACCCCGAATAGCGCCTTCTGGTCGCCTTCCACACCGAAACCGGGGTTGGGCAGGGTCCAGCCGTCCCCCTCCAGCCGCCCGTTGGCCGTGCACTCGAGCAGGTTCATCCGCGGCGAGCCGACGAACGTCGCCACCCAGCGGTTGGCCGGGTTGTCGTAGATCTCCGTCGGCGAGCCGACCTGCTGGACCGTGCCCTGGCGCAGGACCGCGACCTGGTCGGCCATCGACATCGCCTCGACCTGGTCGTTCGTGACGTACAGGAACGTGCGGCCGAGCGAGCGGTGGATCCGCGTGAGCTCCGTGCGCATCTCCACGCGCAGCTTGAGGTCGAGGTTCGTCAGCGGCTCGTCCATCAGGAACGCGCGCGGGTCGCGCACCAGTGCGCGCCCGAGGGCGACACGCTGCATCTGGCCGCCCGACATCTGCGCCGGGTGCCGGTTCATCAGCTCCTCGATGTGCAGGAGCTGGGCGACGCGCTGGACCTGCGCATCGATGTCGGCCTTCGACATCCGGCGCGCCCGCAGCGGCGACGCGATGTTCTGCGACGCGGTCTGCTTCGGATACAGCGCGTAGCTCTGGAACACCATCGCCAGGTCGCGCTCGGCCGGCGTGGCCTTCGTGGCGTCGATGCCGTTCAGGTGCACGGTGCCCATGTCCGGCTTCTCGAGCCCCGCGATCACACGCAGCGTCGTGGTCTTGCCCGCGCCGGACGGACCGAGCAGGACGAAGAAGCCGCCCTCGGGGATGTCGAGCTCGAGGCCGTTCAGGGCATCGACGTCGCCGAACGACTTCGAGATGCCCGAGGCGACGATCGCGCTGGTCATGGGCGCTCCATGTGCGCGACCGGCTTCGCCGGTGCGTGCCCATCGCGGCAGCGAGATCGCTTCGCGGATCTCATGCGCTCACCACCTTCTCGGTCGTCGGGTCGTACGCCGGCGGCGCCGCGCCCTGGTGATGCACGGTCACGACCTGCTCCTCCGCGAAGCGAACCGTCGGCGGGGTCCGGATGTGCAACAGCCCGGCCTCGGCCTCGACCACGTAGATCGTCTCGTCGCCGAGCGCCTCGCGCGACACGACACGCCCGCGCACGCCTTCGCCCGACTCGCTAACGGTCAGCCGCTCGGGCCGCACGCCGGCGATCACCTTGTCGCCGCGGTTGAGCCCTTCGGGCGCGGCGATCTGGAGCCCACCGGCGGCGGTCAGCGAGCCGTTGGTCACCTCGGCTTCGATCAGGTTCATCGGCGGCGACCCGATGAAGCGCGCCGCGAACAGCGACGCCGGGCGGTTGTAGACCTCGAGCGGCGCGTCGACCTGCTCCAGCCTGCCCTCGTTGAGGATCGCGATCCGGTTGCCCAGCGCCATCGCCTCGGTCTGGTCGTGGGTCACGTAGACCATCGTCGAGTTCAGCCGCTGCTGGACGTGCTTGAGCTCGGCGCGCATGTCGGCCCGCAGCTCGGCGTCGAGGTTCGTCAGCGGCTCGTCCATCAGGAACGCCTTCGGGTGGCGCACCATCGCGCGGCCGAGCGCGACGCGCTGCTGCTCGCCGCCGGACAGCTTGCTCGGCTTGCGGGTCAGGTACGGCTCGAGCTGGAGCATCCTGGCCGCCTCGAGCACGCGCTCGTTGACTTCGGACTCCGGCCGCTTCGCCGCCCGCAGCGGGAACGCCATGTTGTCGCGCACGGTCAGGTGCGGATACAGCGCGTAGAACTGGAACACCATCGCGATGTCGCGCTGCGACGGACGCAGCCCGCTGACCAGCTCGTCGCCGATGAAGATCTGCCCGGACGTCTCCTGCTCCAGGCCGGCGATGCAGCGCAGTGTGGTCGTCTTGCCGCAGCCGGACGGGCCGAGCATCACGAACAGCTCGCCGTCGGCGATCGTGAGGTCGAGGTCCTCGACGGCGACGGTGCCGTCGGGGAACTCCTTGTGCAGCCGCTTGACCAGGACTTCGGCCATTAGCGCCTCACCGCCCCGAGGGTCACGCCGGCCACGAGGTGCTTGCGCACGAGGAAGGCGAAGATCAATACCGGGACCGCGAACACCATCGCCGATGCGGCCACCAGGCCCCAGTCGGTCGTCGTGCCGCCGATCAGGCCGGCGATCGCCGCCGGCGCCGTCCGTGTCTCCGGTGTCGTGATCAGGAAGATCGAGAACACGAACTCGTTCCAGGAGAAGATCAGCGCGAACACCGCCGTCGCGGCGATGCCCGGGATCAGCAACGGCATGGTCACGCGCCAGAAGGCCTCGAAGCGCGAGAACCCGTCGAGCATCGCGGCCTCCTCGTACTCGGCTGGGACTTCGTCGATGAAGCCCTTCATCATCCAGATCGTGAACGGCAGGTTGAACGCCGAGTAGACGAGGATCAGGCCGAGTCGGGTGTCCAGCAGGTCGATGTACTCGAGCCGGAACATCAGGAAGAGCGGGATCACGACCACGACCGGCGGCATGAACCGGGTCGAGAGGATGAAGAACAGCTGGTCCTTCTTGGCCGGGATGTTGAAGCGCGAGTAGGCCCACGCCGCCGGGACGCCGAACGCCGTCGCGATGATCGTCGACCACCCGGCGACCCAGATCGAGTTCTTGAATCCCTGAAGCACCGGGGAGTCGTCGCTGAAGACTTTCTTGAAGCTCTCGAGCGTCGGCGTCCAGCCCGTGATGACCTTGGCCGGGACGGCGTAGACGTCCCGGCCCTCCTTGAGCGCGGTCTCGAGCATCCAGACGACCGGGAAGAGCATCACGATCGCGAACACGGTGAGCAGGACGATCTCGACCCCGGAGCTGAGCTTGCGCTCCCGGCGGACGGGCGGGTCCGCCGACTCGCCGGCAATGCCCGCGTCGGCCAGATCGCCGCCTTGGATGTGGGTCGCCATGGCCTAGCGCTCCTGGAGGCGGTTGAGGTAACGCAAGTAGAACTGCGCGGCGATGATCACGATGATCACCATCAGGATTCCGTACGCGGACGCGCGCCCGGTGTCAAAGCCGAAGAACGCGACCTTGTAGACGTTGAACGACAGCGTCTCGGTCGTGCCGCCGGGGCCGCCCTGGGTGAGGATGTAGACGAGGTCGAAGAGGCGGAAGGCCTCGATCGCCCGGAACATCACCGCGATCAGCAGCAGCGGCCACACGAGCGGGAACGTGATCCGGCGGAACTTGAACCACTCCGAGGCGCGGTCGATCTCCGCCGCTTCGTAGAGGTACTTCGGCACCGCGGTCAGGCCGGCGAGCGCGATCAGCATGATGAACGGCGTCCACTGCCAGGTGTCGACGATGATCAGCGACAGCAGCGCGAGCCGCTGCTGCGTGAGCCATTCGACGCGGCCGAGGCCGAGGCTGTCGAGGAAGGAGTTCACGACGCCGAACTGCGTGTCGAGCATGAACTTCCAGAAGAGCCCGACGACGATCGGCGAGAGCATCATCGGGATCAGGAACAGCGTCGTGAGTGCGCCCCGCCCGCGCACGCGACGCGAGATCAAGTAGGCGATCGTGAACCCGAGGGACGTCTGCAGGAAGATCGCGCCGGCGACGAAGAGCGCGGTCGTGACTGCGCGCTCCCGGACGACCTCCGACGTCAGGACGTCGGTGTAGTTCTCGAAGCCGATCCAGTTGTAGCCGACGTCGCGGGTCGCCGAGTAGTCCGTGAAGGACAGCAGGATCAGCCAGATCAGCGGCCCGATCGAGAGGAAGATCAGGATCGCCATCGCCGGCGAGACGAACAGCGTGGCGAGCCATCCGTCCTTCAGCCAGCGAAAGCGCTTGGCGGCGGGAGGCGCCACGAGCCGGTCGGCGGCCGGCGATGCCTGGGGAGGTGTTTGAAGCGTGTCGGCCATGTCGTTTGATTCGAAGCGGCGAGAGGCCGGGCCTCAAAGCGGCCCGGCCTCTCTGCGCTGCTCTGCTTACTCGCCGCCGCTCTCGTCCAGGATCGCCTGCTCGTCAGCCGCCAGCTTGTCCAGGGCCGCCTTCGGCTCCTGGGTGCCGGAGATCGCGGCATTGACCTGCGTCGAGTGGACGTTCAGGAGCTTCGCGTACTCCGGGAGGTTCCAGAAGTCGCGTAGACGCGGGACGGAATCCTTCATCACGAAGTTCCACGGCGCCGCCTCGAGGAACTCGGGCGAGGCGAGGACGTCGTTGCGCGCCGGCACGCCTCCGAGCTGCGCCCACTTCTTCTGGGCCTCGGTGGTCTGCATCCACTTGATGAAGTTCAGCGCCTCGGCCTGCTTCTCCTCCGGGATGTACTTGGAGACGTGCATACCCATGCCGCCGAGCGGCACGAGGTCGGTCTCCTGCTTCGGCAGCGGCGCGAAGGCCAGCTTCTCGAGGATCTCCTCCTTGGTCTTGCCGAGCTCGGAGTTGGCCGGGTCCAGCAGGCCGCCCATCGCGGCTACCCACTGGAACCCGACGCACACCTGGCCCTGGCTGATCGCGGCGTTGACCTCGTCGATGAACCAGTTGCTCGAGCCCTTCGGCGTGAGCGGGACCATCTGGTTGACGAGCACGTCCATCGCTTTCTGGCCGGCGGCGTCGTTGATGACGCCCTCGATCTTCCGGCCCTTGGCATCCCAGAGATTGCCGCCGTAGAGGCCATTCATGACGTTGTAGGTCACGGCCGCGGCGTCCGCGGCGCCGGCCTGATGGAACGCGAGGCCGCTCATGCCCTCGTTCTCGTCCTGGCACTTCTTGGCGGCGGCGATCATCTCCTCCCAGGTGGCGGGAGGCGTGTCGCCCATCAGGTCCTTGCGCCAGATCATCGCCCACGTGTCGCCCAGGAGCGGGACGCCGTACGTCTTCGCGTCGGGGTCGGGCTCGCCGGTCTGCGACTGCGGGTACTGGCCGTACGCCGCGAGGAAGTACGGGTCGTACTGCGACGTGTCGACGTTCTCCTTGACGAAGTCGGTCATCTCGATGATCGACCCGTTGGTCACCGCCTCACCGATGTTCTGGGAATCCAGAACGGGCAGGTCGAAGTTCGTCTTGCGCGCCGCGAACTGGGTGAAGATCGCGTCGTGCCACTGCGCGATCGGCACCGTGTTGACCTTCACAGTCACGTTCGGACGCGTCTTCGTGTACTCCTTGCCGAGCTCCTCCAGCGCCTGCGCCGGCGGCCACTCGAACCACAGGAACGTCAGCGTCATTGGATCGCTGGAAAGCTTGGTGGCGTCCGTCGCCGCATTGTTACCGCCACCGCCACCGCCCCCGCCGGCGTCGTCGTCATCGCCACCGCAGGCGATGACCCCGAGCGACAGGGCGAACGCTGCTAGCGCTGCCGAGACCGCGAGTCTCCCCTTCATTGCTCCTCCTCCACGAGGGTTGTACTGCTCCGATAAACGGCGGCACTGCTGAACCTTGCACGAGGCTTGCAGAAAGCTACGCCGTTTTTGCATTCCTTGTCAACTCGTTTCGCAATTTCTTGCATTGCCTATCACCGACGGCTAGGCTCCAACACCGGTCAGCGAGAGAGGAGGCTTGATGCAGAAAGTGCTCGTGCTCGTAGGCGACGCCTGCGAGGAGTTGGACGCGATGTACCCGATCTACCGGCTGCGGGAGGCCGGCTACCAGGCCGACGTCGCCGCGCTCACGCGGCGCGAGGTCCAGCTCGTGATCCACGACTTCGACCCGAACTCGGACGCCTACACCGAGAAGAACGGACGCAAGCTACCAGTCGACATCGCGTTTTCCGAGATAGATCCCTCCGAGTACGTCGCGCTCGTGATCCCGGGCGGGCGCTCGCCCGAGTACATCCGGCTGGACGCCGACGTGCGCCGGATCACGGAGTACTTCTTCGAGAAGGACCTTCCGGTCGGGACGATCTGTCACGGGCCGCTGGTGCCGGCCGTCTACGGGCTGCTGCGCGGGCGCAAGACCGCCGCGTTCCCGCCGCTGCAGGGCGACATGGAGAACGCCGGCGCGACGGTGGTGGACGCCCCGGACTGCGTCGACGGGAACATGGTCTCGTGCCGTGGCTGGCCGGACATGCCCGAGTGGTCGCGCGCGTTCATGAACGTGCTCGAGCGGGCCGCCGTCCCGGCCTGAGCTGATGACCGGAACCGTGCTGCTCCTGCACGGCTCCGGGCCTGGAACGACCGGAGCGGCGTGGGCGTCTCTGGCCGAGGCGCTCGCGCCGGATCACCGGGTGATCGCGCCCGACCTGCCGGGATTCGGGGCCGAACCTAAAGGGTCTGGCCCTTTAGGTTGGGCCGAGTGGGCAACGGCGCGCGTCGACGAGCTCGGGCCGTGCGCGGTGGTCGGCAACTCGGCGGGCGGCGCGCTCGCGCTGCGCCTCGCGCACGCGCGCGCGATCACGCGCGTCGTTGCTGTCGGCTCGATGGGCGCGCCGGTGGAGATCCCGCCGGCGCTGGATGCCCTGTGGGCGTCGAACGACGCGCGCGAGGTGCTGGAGCTGATCTTCCCGGGGCCGGTATCCGAGGAGGCGGTGGCGGTGCGGCGCCGCGCGATGGACACGCAATCGCACTATCGGGAGTTGTTTCCCGCGCCGCGTCAGCGGTGGGTCGACGCGTTGTCGCTGACCCCGGACGAGCTAGGGGCGATCGACGTGCCCGTCCTGCTGATCCACGGATCGGACGACCGAATCGTGCCGCTCAACCATGGGCTGGCGCTGTTGCGCGCGCTGCCCGACGCGCGGATGCACATCTTCGGCGGTTGTGGACACGCAACGCCGCTCGAACGTACCGATGAATTCAACGACCTGGTGAGGAACTTCCTGCGATGAACGAGTTCGCCGTCCTACGTGCCCCATCGCAGGTGCTGTTCGGCGTCGGCATGGCGTCGGCCGCCGGGCGCGTCGCTGCCGAGCACGGTCGCCGGGTGCTCGTCTGCACCGACCCGATCATCGCCGAGACGCCGGGCTTCGCCACCGTCCGCGAGTCGCTCCAGGGTGACGTGGTCGTGTTCGCCGACGCCGCGGTCGACGTGCCGCGTTCGGCGATCGACGCAGCGGTCGCGCTCGGCCACGAGCACGAGCCGGACGTGATCGTGGCCGTCGGCGGCGGCAGCGTGATCGACCTGGCGAAGGTCTCTGCGCTGCTACTCGCCCACGGCGGTGCGCTCGAGGATTATTACCCCGTGCAGTCGGTCCCGGGCCCGGTCGTACCGCTGATCGCGCTCCCGACCACAGCCGGCACGGGCTCCGAAGCCACGCCGGTGTCGGTCGTCACCGACCCCAAGACCGAGATGAAGATCGGCGTCGCGAGCCCGCACCTGATCCCCCGCCACGCGATCTGCGACCCGCTGCTGACCGTGGGCGCCCCGCCGACCGTGACGGCGCACGCCGGCATCGACGCCCTCTCGCACGCGGTCGAGGCCTACATGGCCGCGCGCGCGGAGCCGAGCGCCGACCTCGTGCTCGGGCGGCCCCAGGTCGGCAAGAACCTGCTCTCCGACACGCTCGCGCTGACCGCCGCCGAGTATCTGGCGCGCAACCTCACCCGCGCCGTCGAAGACGGCTCCAACCTCGAGGCCCGAACCGGGATGCTCTACGGCAGCCTGCTGGCCGGGATCGCATTCGGCAACTCCGGCGTGTCCGCCGCGCACGCGCTGCAGTTCGCAGTCGGCGCCGCGACGCACACGTCGCACGGGCTCGGCACCGGTCTGCTACTCCCCTACTGCATGGAGTACAACCGGCCCGCCCGCGAGCCGGAGCTGGCCGAACTCGAGCGGATCTTCGGCGCCGAGCCGGTGTCGTTCGTCCACGACCTGGGCCGCCGGATCGGACTCCCCGCCTCGCTGGCCGAGATCGGTGTCGCCCGCGAGGACCTGCGCGGCATGGCGGAGGCGTCGGTCGGCATCAAGCGCCTGATCGACAACAACCCCCGCCCGCTCGATACGGGCGGCCTCGAGCGGATCCTCGAAGCCGCGTGGGAGGGCCGGCTCAGCGTGGTGGCTGCGTGAGGTCGCGGACCGCGCGCTCGAGGTGCGCGGTCATGCGAGCGACGGCAGCGTCCACGTCGCCGCGCTCGATCACGTCGAGCAGCTCGCGGTGCTCGCCCGCCATCGCGGTCGGGCCGGCCCAGGCCGGGCGCAGCTGGGCGATGCACAGCCGGATCTCGCCGCTCATCGAGAGGTAGAGCCGCTCGAGCCGCGGGCTGCCCACGGCGCGCGCGAGTGCGTGGTGGAAGCCGAGGTCGGCCTCGACGACCTCGCTCCAGTGCGAGTCCGCAGTCAGCTCGGACAGGCGGCCGATCGCCGCGTGGACCTCGCCGAGCGGCGCGGCGCGCTCGAGCGCCTGGCGGACGATCAGGCACTCGATCGGTATCCGGACGCTGAACAGGTCGCGGACCTCATCGTGACCGAGGACCGGGACGAACGCGCTGCGGTTGCGTTCGCGCTTGAGCAGGCCTTCGTGGCACAGCGTCTGGATCGCGGCCCGAACGGTCGGGCGGGCGACGCCGAACTCGCGCGTCAGGTCGGCCTCGGGGAGCGGCGCCCCGGGCGCGGTCGCGCCGTCGAGGATCTTCTCGCGCAGCGAGACCACGACGGCCTCGGTCGTGGAGATCGGTGTGACGGCAAGTCCTGTCATCAGGCGGCTACCAGCGTAGGCGCCACGCCGTTCACGAGCGCGTACACGCGAGCGGCGGACTCCTCCCCGCTCTCCTCGCCGCGGTAGCCGCGCTCCTGCGCCAGCCGCTCGAACGCGTGCGGCAGGCCATCCTTCGCCGCGAGCGCCTCCACACGCTCACGCAAGGCGGCACCGCGGTCGAGCGGGCTCTCGCCGTTCCGGCGCGCAAGCTCGTACGCGACCGCCTCGATCGCTCTCCTCCAACTCTCCTCCATGAGGAAAACCTATCTTGTATGACAGTCAGACACAAGCTGCCAGAATTCGTGTACTCTCCCAACGAATCGTGCAGATTGAGGAATCTGCGCGGTAGTCGAAGCGAGGAGAGCTCGAATGAGTCGGTGGAGCAAGGAAGCGATCGCGGCGGTCCTGGTGTCGCTCTTGGTTGTTCTCGGATGGAACGGCGTGGCCCAGGCGCAGGATCCTGTCGCCGGTGACTTCCAGAAGGTCACGATCGACGACAACACGCAGAACCCGATGGAGCTCGACGTCGCTCCGGACGGGCGCGTGTTCTACATCGAGCGCGACGGTCGCCTGATGATCTGGAAGCCGAACACCGAACAGACCGTGACCGCAGGCACAGTGCCGGTCACGACCAGTCAGGAAAACGGGCTCCTGGGGCTCCAGCTGGCGCCGGACTTCGCGTTCAGCCAATGGGTCTACCTGTTCTATTCGCAGCTCCCCGACAACACGAATACGCAGATCATCGCCCGCTTCAAGATGAACGGCGACACGCTGGATCTCACCTCCGAGCAGCGGATCCTCACCTTCCAGCACCAGCGCGGCCAGTGCTGCCATTCCTCCGGATCCCTGTACTTTGGTCCAGACGGCAGCCTATACATTTCGACGGGCGACAATACGAATCCCTTCGACTCGAACGGTTACAACCCGATCGACGAGCGTTCCGGCCGGACGGCGTGGGACGCCCAGCGCACCAGCGCGAATACGAACGACCTCAACGGCAAGATCCTGCGGGTCAAGCCGATGGAGATCCCGCTCGGCTCGCCCGGCCCTGGCGGGACGTACACGATCCCGGCCGGCAACCTGTACCCCGAGGGCACCGCGCAGACGCGGCCCGAGATCTTCTCGATGGGCTTCCGCAACCCGTTCCGGTTCACGGTCGACCCGGAGACCGGCTGGGTGCTGATGGGCGACTACGGCCCGGACGCGAGCTCCACGAACGCCAACCGCGGCCCGCAGGGCAGCGTCGAGTACAACGCGATCACGAGCGCCGGCAACTACGGCTGGCCCTACTGCATCCGCGACAACACGCCGTACAACGACTACGACTTCGCGACCTCGACGTCGGGCCCCAAGTTCGACTGCGCGAACCTCACCAACACCTCGCCCAACAACACGGGCCTGCACAACCCTTCCGCCCGCCCGCGGCGCGACCGCCTGGATGGGCTTCAACGATCAGGATCCGCGCTTCACGCCGGCGCTCGGCACCGGCGGCGCCCCGATGGGCGGCCCGCGCTACCACTACGACCCGACGCTCGTCGTCGTCGCGCAAGTTCCCGGCGTTCTATGACGACAAGTGGTTCATCGGCGAGTGGAACAACGGCTGGATCAAGACCGCCGACCTGAACGCCTCGGGCGCGATGACCGGCGTGCAGAACTTCGCGCTGGGCACCGGCTACCGGCGCCCGATGGACCTCGACTTCGGCCCCGACGGCGCGCTCTACGTGATCGAGTGGGGCTCCGGGTTCAACGGCAACAACGCCGACTCCGGCGTCTACCGGGTCGACTACCTGCGGGGCGACCAGAACCCGGTCGCGCGCGCCACCGCGACACCGACCGAGGGCCTCTCCCCGCTGTCGGTGACCTTCTCGAGCGCGGGCTCCAACGACCCCGAGGGCACGCCGGTCACGTACGCGTGGGACTTCGGCGACGGCGCCACGTCGACGGCCGCCAACCCGACGCACACCTTCACCGGCAATGGCGTCTACCAGGTCAAGCTCACCGTGACCGACGCGGGCGGCCTGACCGGCGTCGCCAACACCGTCGTGACCGTCGGCAACCGCACGCCGCAGGTCACGATCGAGTTCCCCGACAACGGCCAGATCGCGTCGTTCACCGACCAGATCCGCTACCGGATCAACGTCACCGACCCCGAGGACGGCACGACCGGCGCCGGCATCAGCTGCGCCGACGTCCGGGTGACGATCTCGCTCGGCCATGACGAGCACTCGCACGGCCTGTCGCAGGCCACCGGCTGCGAGGGCACCTTCAACGCCGGCCTGACGTCCGGCCACGGATCCGAGGCCAACACGTTCACCGTCCTCGGCGTCGCCTACACCGACAAGGGCGGTCCGGGCGGCATCGCGCCGCTGACCGGTCGCGCCGAGGCGATCCTGCAGCCGAAGACCAAGCAGGCGGAGTTCTTCGCCTCGACCGGCCGGGTGGCCGGCGGCTCCACCGAGGGCACCGCGGGCGCGAGCACGCAGAACACGACCGACGCGATCGGCGGCGGACTGAACCTGACCGCGATCGAGGACGGCGACTACGTCTCCTACAAGCCGGTCAGCCTGAAGAACATCTCGGCCCTGCGCTTCCGCGTCGCGTCCGCGACCAACACGGCGGCGATCCAGGTCCGCCTGGACTCCCCCACGGGCCCGCTCGTGGCCGAGACAGCGCAGATCGCGGCGACCGGAGGCGCCCAGACCTACAAGACGGTCGAGCTGGCGATCCCGGCCACCGCCGGCACGCATGAGCTGTTCCTCGTGTTCCGCAACCCGGGCGCGAGCGGCTCGCTGATCAACGTCAACCAGTTGGAGTTCGTCGGCCAGGGCGCGGCGGTCACGGCGCCGCCCGCGGTCACCGTGAACGCGATCCCGGTGTCCGGGAACGCGCCGATGAGCGTCGTCTTCGACACGACGGCGACCGACCCCGACGGCTCCGGTCCGCTGAGCTACGCGTGGAGCTTCGGTGACGGCTCGCCCGACTCCACGCAGCAGGACCCGACGCACCTCTACACCGCGCCCGGCAGCTTCGTCGCGACCTTGACCGTGACCGATGCCGACGGCGGCGTCACCGCGGTCCAGACGCCGATCAGCGTCGGCGCCGTTATCGGCACCTGTCCGCCCGGCTTCCGCGACGACTTCAACGGCGTCGACCTGGCCCCGAGCTGGACCGTGCTCCGGCGCGATCAGACGCTGACGGTCGGCGACGGCCTCGTGTCGATCCCGACCCAGGCCGGTGACCTCTACCAGACCGCCAACACGGCCAAGAACATCGTCCTGCGGCCGGCCCCGACCGGCAGCTTCACGATCACGGCCAAGATCAACCACAAGGGCCTGGTCCAGTACCAGCAGGCCGGGATCATCGTCTACGGCACCGACGACAACTACGTCAAGCTCGACCGCACGGCGTCCAACGCGGCCGACCGCGGCGAACACCGAGTTCTTCGAGTTCATCCAGGAGGTCAACGCCACCGCGCGCAACGCGGCACCAGGACCGCACCGCGAACCTCGCCGCCACGTTCCCGCAGGACTTCTACCTGCGGATCGTCTGGGACGGCACCAACGCTGACCGCTGGCAGTACTCGACCGACGACCAGACGTGGACGCAACGCCGGCCGCGACCTCGACGGCGATGCCCGCGAACGCGCAGGTCGGGTTCTTCGCGCTCTCCAACGCGGCCGCCACCACGGTGACGCCGACGTTCGACTGGTTCACGATCGACGGCCCGAACGTGCCGCCGGATCCGAACTGCACGCCCGGCAGCGGCGCCAACGCCGACCCGGTGATCACGTCCGCGACCGCATCGCAGTCCTTCGGGATCGCGCCGCTGCCGGTGGACTTCACCGCCGCGGCCACGGACGCCGACGGGGACCCGCTGACGTACCTGTGGGACTTCGACAACGACGGCACGATCGACGCCACCGGCGCGTCGGCGGCGCACACGTACACCGCCGGCGGCTCGCCGACCGCGAAGCTGACCGTCACCGACGGCAAGGGCGGCGTGGCCACGCGCACGATCTCGACCACGGTGCTCGCGCCGGACGACCCGTCGGCCAAGCTACGCGCGCTCGTGTTCTCCAAGACCGCGGCCTTCCGCCACGGCTCGATCCCCGCGGGCGATCACCGCGCTCAAGGCGCTCGGGACGGAGAAGAACTTCCAGGTCGACGCGACCGAGGACGCGGCGTGGTTCCGCGACGACATCCTCAGCCACTACGACACGGTGATCTTCCTGTCCACCACCGGTGACGTGCTCACCGACACCCAGCAGGCGGCGTTCGAGCGCTACATCCGGGCCGACGGCGGCTATGTGGGCATCCACTCGGCGGCCGACACCGAGTACGGCTGGCCGTGGTACGGCCAGATGGTGGGCGCGTACTTCCGCAACCACCCGAACGGCACGCCGCACGGCGACGGTCGTCGTCGAGGACACGACCGACCCGTCCACGGCCGGGATCCCGGCCCGCTGGACGCGCTCGGACGAGTGGTACAACTACCAATCGCCGGTCAACCCGGTGGTCAACGGCGGCGGCGACGACTACAACCCGCGCAACACCGACGGGCATCCACGTGCTGCTGACGATGGACGAGTCCACCTACGCCGAGGCCGACGGCTCCGACGGCGTCGACGACGACCACCCGATCGCCTGGTGCCACCGCTTCGACGGCGGCCGCGCCTGGTACAGCGGGCTCGCGCACACCGACGCCTCGTTCTCCGACGCGGCGATGCTCGGGCACCTGCAGGCCGGCATCGAGATCACCGCCGGCACCGTTCCGTCCGCGGCATGCGGCAACACGCCGCAGGCCAACCAGCACCCGACGGTCGAGGCCGCGCGCACGCCGAGCGGCGACGTGACGACCGGGACGGCGATCGCCTTCACGGCGACCGGCACCGACCCGGACGGCGACCCGCTCACGTACGCGTGGGAGTTCGGCGACGGCGGCACGTCGTCGGCGCAGAACCCCTCGCACACCTACGCCGCGGCCGGGCACCTACGCCGCCAAGGTGACGGTGTCCGACGGCAAGGGCGGCACCGGCACCGCGACGCTCACCGTCGTGGTCACGCAGGCCAACCGCAACCCGACCGTCGTGGCGGCGCGCACGCCGACCGGCGACGTCACGACCGGGACGGCGATCGCGTTCACGGCGACCGGCACCGACCCGGACGGCGACACGCTCACGTACGCGTGGGACTTCGGCAACGGCGCCACGTCGACGGCCCAGAACCCGTCGCACGCGTATCTGACCGCCGGCACCTACACCGCACGCGTCACGTCTCCGACGGCCGCGGCGGCACGGCGAGCGACACGCTGTCGGCATCACGGTCACCGGGCCGACCGTGCGTCGCCGGGCTACCGCGACGACTTCAACGGCACCGCGCTCGGCGCGGGCTGGAGCGTCGTCCGCGGCGACGCGCGGCTGACGGTCGGCGGCGGGTGCTGACGCATCCCGACCCAGACCGGCGACCTCTACCAGACCGCCAACACGGCCAAGAACATCGTGCTGCGGCCGGCGCCGACCGGCACCGTTCACGATCACGGCCAAGCTCAACCACAAGGGCCTGGTGCAGTACCAGCAGGCCGGCGATCATCGTCTACGGCACCGACGACAACTACGTCAAGCTCGACCGCACGGCGTCCAACACGCCGACCGCGGCCAACACGGAGTTCTTCGAGTTCATCCAGGAGGTCAACGCCACCGCGCGCAACGCCGCCCACGGACCGCACGGCGAACCTGGCGGCCACGTTCCCGCAGGACTTCTACCTGCGGATCGTCTGGAACGGCACCACGCTGACCGGGCAGTACTCGACGGACGGGCAGACGTGGACGCAGGCCGGCCGGACCTCGACGGCGATGCCGGCGAACGCGCAGGTCGGCGTTCTTCGCGCTCTCGAACGCGGCCGCGACCGAGGTCGACGCCGACGTTCGACTGGTTCACGATCGACGGGCGCCAACGTGCCGCCGACGTGCTCCAACGCCGACCCGGTGATCGCGTCGGCGACGCGCACCCCCGCGGGTGACGTCACGACGGGCCAGGCGGTGGAGTTCGCCGCCGCGGCGACCGACGCCGACGGCGACGCGCTGACCTACGCGTGGGAGTTCGGCGACGGCGGCACGTCGTCGGCGCAGAACCCCTCGCACACCTACACCGCCGCCGGGACCTACTCGGCGAAGGTCACGGTCAGCGACGGCAAGGGCGGCACCGCCTCGCGGACGCTCGCGGTAGTCGTCACGACGCCGCAGAACGCCAACCCGACGGTGACCGCGGCGCGCACCCCGGCGGGCAACGTCCGCGTGGGCGTGCCGGTGGCCTTCACGGCGACCGGGACCGACCCGGACGGCGACCCGCTGACGTACGCGTGGGACTTCGGCGACGGTGACACGTCGACGGAGCAGAACCCGACGCACACGTTCCTGGCCGCCGCGACCCGGACCGTGAAGGTGACGGTGTCCGACGGCAAGGGCGGGACGGGCTCCGCGGAACTCACCGTGGTCGTCCAGGCCAACCGCAACCCCACCATCGGCAACGCCACGGTGGCAACGCCGCAGGCCGGGATGGCGCCGCTCGCCGTGCAGTTCACGGGCGCGGCCACCGACGCTGACGGGCACACCGTCAGCTACAGCTGGGACCTCGACGGCGACGGCACGTTCGAGACGACCACGCAGAACCCGACGTTCACCTACAACACGGCCGGCACCTACCTGCCCGTGCTGCGGGTGACCGACCCGTTCGGCGGTGTCTCGAACCGCACGCTGACGGTCAACGTGCTGCCGACGCAACTCGACCCGGCGGCGAAGTTCAACGTGCTCGTCTACTCGCGCACGGCGGGCTTCCGCCACTCGGCGATCGACGAGGGGATCGCGGCGGTCAGGAAACTCGGGACCGACAACGGCTTCGCGGTCGACGCGATCGAGGAGCCGTCGCTGTTCACGGACGCGTTCCTGAACCGCTACGACGTGGTCGTCTTCATGTCGACCACGGGTGACACGCTGCCCGACGCCGCCCAGGCGGCATTCGAGCGCTACATCCAGAGCGGCCACGGCTACGTCGGCGTTCACTCCGCGGCCGACACCGAGTACGGGTGGCCGTGGTACGGCCAGATGGTGGGCGCGTACTTCCGCAACCACCCGAATGGCACGCCGCAGGCGACGGTGGTCGTCGAGGACACGACGCACAAGTCCACGGCCCACCTGCCGGCCCGCTGGACGCGGGTCGACGAGTGGTACAACTACCAATCGCCGGTCAACCCGGTGGTCAACGGCGGCGGTACCGACTACAGCGCCCGCAACACCGAGGGCATCCACGTGCTGCTGACGATGGATGAGTCGACGTACGCCGAGGCCGACGGCTCCGACGGCGCCGACGACGACCACCCGATCGCGTGGTGCCACCGCTACGACGGCGGCCGCGCCTGGTACACCGGCCTCGGGCACACCGAGGCGTCCTACGTCGACCCCGCGTTCTTGGCCCACCTGATGGGCGGGCTCGAGGTCGCGGCCGGCTACGTGGCCGATCCGGCCTGCGGCGTTGTCGAGACGTCGACCGAGGGCGGCATCAGCGGCTCGGTGCCGCCGACGCTGTCGCTCTCGCTCGGCGCGCCGGGCTCGCTGGGGACGTTCGTCCCGGGCGTCACCCAGGACTACACGGCGAGCACGGCGGCGACGGTGATCTCCACCGCGACGACCGCTGAGCTGTCGGTCCGCGACCCGAGCTTCACGTTCACCGGCCGGCTCGTCAACCGGACCGTGGGGCTCGACCAGCCGCTGGAGGTGAAGGCGACCAACGCGGCGAACCCGAGCGGGGCGTTCGCCCCGCTGCGCACCGACCGGTCACCGGTGCGCCTGCTGTCCTACCCCGGGCCCGTCAGCCAGGACTCGGTCACGATCGGCTTCCGCCAGTCGATCGGCGGCCACGAGGCCCTGCTGACCGGCACCTACGGGAAGACGCTGGTGTTCACGCTCTCCACGAGCACGCCGTAGCGACGAGCGAGCGCCGGCCCGGTCCCGGGCCGGCGCTCGCGTCGTACTGTTGATGGCATGCCCGAGCCCCGCAGCGTCAAGATCGGAGACGAGGAGCGGGGAGGGTGGTCTTCCGACCGTCCGCGCCGCCCCGGTCAGCCCGAACGGCCGCCCCGCAAGGTCGACGTCAGCGTCCGCGGACGGGTGCTCGCGCCTACCGACCGGATGCGGTACTCGCCGGGCAGCCTGGTGCTGATCGCGTCCGCCGACCGCACGCTGCGCGACAGGTTCACCGCGCGCGTGATCGAGGAGCAGAGCGCGATCCTCTCGCTCGACAAGGTCCGGACGCTGCTGCAGGGCCGCGTCCCGGCCGACCAGCTCGAGGCGAAGGCCCAGGAGCTGCTCGACGCCGCCGCGACCAAGCGCTTCGTCGCCGGCCAGTCGGTCGTGATTCCGCTCGAGGCGTCTCTCCGCCGACGAGCGCGAGCACTACGTGCGCCTGGCCCACGCGCACCGGCGCGCGCGCCACCTGGTCCTGGTCGAGGCGGGCAAGGACTCGGTCGCCGAGGAGGACCGTGCGCCGCTGACCGAGCTCCGGAACGCGCTCGACGCGGGCGAACTCGGCCTCGAGGGCTTCATGACCTCGCTGCGCGTCGGCGGGCGGATGGTGGACGAGCTCAAGCGCATCGTCTTCGCCCCGCCTCCCGGCTGACGATTAGGCGCGCGTTTAGCCTTCTGCACGGGCAATGGGGTGGCATTCGACCGCCCGGCCCGTCAGTGTCTCGCCCCAGGAGCCGTTCACACGGTGGTGACGGCGTGGGTTCCGTGCAACGGAGGGTGTTGTATGAGGAGTAGGGCGAAGGGGCTGACCGGCGCATTGACGCTGGCGGCGCTGCTTCTGAGCGGTGGGGTCGCTCAGGCGCAGGGGCCGGTCCTCGAGGACGGCAAGACCAAGGCGGTCTACGACTACACGAACGCGGTCCGCGAGCGGGTGTTCATCCCGCAGCCGGGGATCGACCAGGACGGCCTGAACGGCGACGACTTCGTCACCGTCGACATCCTGAGGCCGGCCGAGGGGTCGGCGACGAACAAGATGCCGGCGATTATCGACCCGAGCCCGTACTACACGACGGTCTGCCGCGGCGCCGAGGGCCAGTGCATGGCCGACTGGGACGACGACGGCACCAATGACCGCTGGCCCCTGTTCTACGACAACTACTTCGTCCCGCGCGGCTACGCGTACATCCTCAGCCAGGGCAACGGCACGGGCTACACCGAGCACGGCTGCCCGATGCACGGCGGCCCGGGCGACATCGCCGGCCACAAGTCGGTCGTCGACTGGCTCAACGGCCGCGTGAAGGCCTACGCGCAGACGCCGAAGGCGGTGGCCGGCGACACGACGACCCCGGATCTCACCAAGGAGGTCGTCGCCTCCTGGCACAACGGCTCCTCCGCGATGATCGGCAAGTCCTACGACGGCACGCTGTCCAACGGCGTGGCGGCGACGGGCGTCGACGGTCTGAAGGCGATCGTCCCGGTTTCCGCGATTTCGGATTGGTACCTGTACTCGCGCACCGGCGGCGTCCGCCACAACACGAACTATCCGGGTGGCAGCCTCAACCCGACGGTCACGACCGAGGGCAACCCGAACAACCCGCCCGGCGTCAATCTTCCCCGCCGTCTCCAGCAGGGGAACCCGGCGACGGGTCCGTGCGCCGATGAGAACGCATTGCTCAACAACGACGCCAACTCCGACGGCGGCGATGGTGACGCGCACGGCGACTACAACAAGTTCTGGAACGACCGCGATCACGTCAAGGACGCGAGCAAGGTCAAGGCCGCCGTCTTGGCGACGCACGGCTTCCAGGACGACAACGTGAAAATGGACCAGCTGGGCGCGTGGTGGGAGGCCCTGAAGGCCAACAACGTGCCGCGCAAGCTGTGGCTGCTGCGCGCCGGTCACGAAGATCCGTTCGAGTCACAGCGCGCCAACTGGGTCACCACCCTGCACCGCTGGTTCGACCGCTACCTCTACGGCGTGAACAACGGCATCGAGAACGAGCCGAAGGTCCACATCGAGGACAAGATCGACCAGTGGGGCGACTACGCCGAGTGGCCCGTCCCCGGCACGCAGAACGTGGACCTCTTCCTGCGCGCGGAGGGCAATCTCGCCGGCGCCGGCTCGCTCGCCAGCGTGACCGGCGGCAGCGCCGACTCGCTGAGCTTCAGCGCCGCGAACCAGAGCGAAGCGAACCTGATGAACAACCCGACGGGCCAGCAGACGAACCGTCGTGTCTTCATGTCGAAGCCGCTAACCCGTGACGTGCGCATCTCCGGCACGCCGACCGCGGATCTGATGGCGCAGTTCGGCACGGCCTGCAACGTCACCAACGTCGCGGCCTCGGGTGGCTTCCCGGCGCAGTCGTTCCGCAACTGCCCGGGGCTCAGCGTCGTGATCGCGGAGTACTCCGCCACGCGTGACGCCGCCGGAGCGCTGATCCCCTTCACGGAGACCTCGAAGAGCAGCGACGGCGTGACGCTGGGTACCACCGCCCATTGCTGGGGCGTGGGCGCTCCGGGCAACGCCTGCGAGGGCAAGGCGCTCGGCGAGGCGTGCACTTCGCCGACCGGCGCCGCCGCGCAGGTCGAGAACGCCTGCTACCTGGACCCGGTCAAGGCGACCACGAGCGTCACCTCGTGGCGCGTGACACACGGCACCCTCGACGTCGAGAACCGTGACTCGAAGTTCTTCCAGCAGGCGGCGCTGACGCCGGTGACGATCACCGACAAGTACCGCCTGCGGTTCCCAACGATGAGCATCGAGCACACGTTCAAGGCGGGCAGCCAGATCGCCGTCATCGTCGGCGGCTACAACACGAGCCGGGTGTCGAACTCCGGCCGGCCGAACAACGTGCCGGTCACGCTCGATACGCGTGCGAGCAAGGTGACGCTGCCGATCGCCGGCGGCAACGCGGCGCTCGATCAGGCCGCAGCGCTTCCGGATCCGACGGCGCCCGTGAACGGCACCGTCCCGGCGACGTTGTCGCTGTCGGTCGGCCCGGCCGCGACGTTCGCCCCGTTCGTGCCCGGCGTCGGCCAGACGTACGAGGCGTCGACCACGGCCAACGTGATCTCGTCCGCCGGCGACGCGCTCCTGAGCGTGGCCGACCCGAGCTCGCAGAACACCGGCCATCTGGTCAACGGCACGTTCGCGCTGCCGCAGCCGCTGCAGGCTCGCGCCCGTAACGCGGCCAACACGGGCACGGCGTACAACAACGTCGGCTCGTCGGCATCGCCGCTGAACCTGCTCATGTACAGCGGCCCGATCTCCAACGATACGGTCACGTTGGGCTTCAGCCAGCGCATCAATCAGACCGACGCTCTCCGTACGGGCGCGTACAGCAAGACGCTCACGTTCACGCTGAGCACGACACAGCCGTAGGGATCCCAGCGCGCCGGCTGCCTCAACGCAGCCGGCGCGCCGCTCTTGCGTCGCCGTCGGGGCGCAGGGCGGATGCCGCCCGCAACGCCTTGGCGACGCGTCGCTCGCGCCGGTAGTAGTCCAGCCGGCGCGGGTCGAGCGCGCCGTAGCCGCGCGCGAACGCTGCGGCGACCGGCTCGCCGTCATCCTCGGCGGCAGCGGCTTCCATGAACGCGGCGACGTCCGCCTCCGGGTCGCCGAGCGCGAACCGGTCGAAGTCGATCAGGCCGAGCCTGTCGCCGTCGAGCAGCCACTGCGGAGGATGCGGAGCGCCGTGGATCGGCCGCGGCGGCCCCGGCGGCGGCGGGTCGGCGAGCAGCTCCAGCACGCGGTCGCGCAGCGCGGGAACGCGGCGGATCAGCTCGGTCGCGTGGTCAGGCGTCTCGCGGGCTGTCGCCGGCCGGACGCTCGAGCGGTGAAGCGTCGCGAGCGCCGCTCCCATCCGCGCGGCGAGCTCCGGCGTGGGGTCGGGCCGCACCCCGGGAACCGCGGCCAGCCACAAGATGTCGCCTTCGTAGCCGAGCGGCTCGGCCACCGCGAAGCCCAGCTCGTGCCGGTGCGCCCACAGCTCGCGCTGCGCCGTCAACAGCTCCGGCCCGACGCCGATCTTGCCGAACCGATCGCCGTCGCGGACCGTGAGTCGGCGCCCTGGGTGGTACCGGACCGTCCCCGGAGGCAGCTCGGTCGCTTCGAACCGCAGCCCGTCGAACACGTCGACCCGGAGCATCCGGCCGGCGCCCTGGAGCGTAAGGACGGCAAATGGCTCCACGTCCGGAAAGAACCGCCCGTAGGTGCGGCGCCACTCGCCGGTCAGCCCCAGCGCCCGTCGGATCGGTTCGTCGGTCGCCAGCGCTTCCAGCTCGGCGCGATACCGACCGAACGCGCTCACCAGGTGGGGTTATCCGTACTCGAACCTGCTCCAACCCCCACCGGAACTCTGGTGTCTCCCCCGCTGTAACGCCCTGCCCCGAAACGTAGATTCACGTCCATGCTCGCCGCCACCCCCATTCGTCCGTCGAGCGTACTCCGGCTCCCCTTCTCTCCGCGAGCCCGTACGCAGATCGGGCTCTTCCTGCTCGCCTACCTCGTCTACAGCGCTGCCCGGTTCGTCACGATCGGCGACCTGAGCAGCGCCAAGGACAACGCCCACTGGATCGTCGACCTGCAGAACTCGCTGCACATCGGCGTCGAGTCGTCCGTCCAGGGCGCGCTCGACAGCTCGTGGATCGTGTGGCTGTTCAACCACCTGTACCTGATCGCCCAGCTGGGCGTGATCCCGGCCGCCCTGATCTTCCTGTGGTTCCGCAACCAGGTGATCTACCGGACGCTGCGCAACACGATCCTGGCGACGTGGCTGCTGTCGGTGCCGATCTACGGCCTGTTCCCGGTCGCCCCGCCGCGGCTGGCCGACATCGGGATCGTGGACACGGTCAGCGTCCACACGATGAACATGCAGTCGAGCGTGTCGACGAGCTTCTACAACGAGCTGGCGGCGGTGCCGAGCCTGCACGTCGGGTTCGCGATGGCGGTGAGCTTCGCGCTGTTCGCGGCGCTCCGCAACCCCGTCCTGCGCTACGCCTCGCTGCTGTGGGGTCCGCTGATCGCGCTCGTCGTGGTCGCCACCGGCAACCACTTCGTGTTCGACGCGATCGCCGGGATCGTGTGCAGCGTGCTCGGCTACGCCCTCGGCATGATGGCCGCGCGGATCCGCATCACGCGGCCGACCGGCACGCGCTCCTCGCTCGGCCCGGCGTTCGCCGAGGCCTGAGCCGCGCTCTTCAGGCAGATCGCCAAGGCCAGCACGGTGCCGACCGCGGTCAGCACCGTGCTCGTGCCGACGAAGAAGGCGGCGAGCTGCGACGCCGGCACCGCGGTGCCGGTGACCGGCTCGAAGCAGGCGGCGAGGATCGCCGTCCCGGCGCCGACCGCCGCGGGCGAGAACGGCACGAGCCGGCCGCTGCACTGGGCGAACGTGACGAGCAGGATGGCGGCGAGCGTCGCCGGCAGGTGGAACGCGGCGAGGAAGCAGAAGAGCGAAGCGAACCGCAGTACGCGGCTGAGGAGCTGCCACGGGAGCACTTCACGCGCGTAGCGGCGCGGCGAGCGCAGCGACGAGCATCCGCAGCCGACGCGCGAGAGGAAGCCCCGTACGCGCTGGTGGCGGCGGCCGATCAGCAGCGCGCCGGTCAGCGCGAGCACGCCGGCGAGCACGTAGAGCGCGGTCTGGGTCGACGGGGCCATCGACGGTCCGACTCCGAACGCGAGCGCGAGTGCGAGCAGGGCCGCGCCGAGTGCGCTCTCCCCCGCCGTCTCCGCCACCAGCGTCCCGGTGATCACCGCCTTGTTCCCGGGCATCCGCCGGTTGAGCAGGATGATGCGCAGCGCGTCGCCACCGCGGGCGGACACGACGCCGCCGGCGCCGGCGCCCGCTACCCAGGCGGCGAGTACATCGCGGCGGCGCGGCGTCGTTTCGGCGCCACACGCGGTCCGGACGACCGCGTACCACCCGCGTCCACGCGCCGCCTGATTCGCGAGATGCAGCGCCACGCCGAGCACGAGCCATCCCGCCGCCACACCGGCGACGACATCGACCAGGCCGGCGAGGGCACGCTCGATGGCGTCGACCGCGTCGGACATTCGTGTCTAGCGTACCCGCTCACGTGCGAGCCGATACGAGGTATCGCTCGACCTCCGGGGTGAATGTCGTCTGCTCGACCTCGAACCCGACGGTCCGGAGGTCGGTGGCGAGCTCGGATGGCGTGAACGGCCACACGGTCAGACGCTCGGCGACGGTCTCGACCGGCTCGGCGTCGATGAACGACACGCCGACGTCGACGGTGTGGGGATCCTCCCAATCGTCGGGGATGATCCACGCGCGGCTGACGAGCGCGCGGCGGCCGCGGCGCTCGACGAGGCGGTCGTCGACCTCCAGCCGCGAGCCCGCCGACCGCTCGCGCTCCCAATTGCGCGACGTGATCACGAGCAGACCGCTCGGCTTGAGCACGCCGGCCATTGCTTCGAACGCGCCGACCCGGTCCTCGGCATGAGCGATCGAGTTGCCGACGCAGAACAAGGCGTCGAAGCGCGACTCGCCGCTCAGGTCCTCCCACGCGCACACGCTCGCGCGCACATCGACTCCGTGCTGATCGGCGAGCGCGCGCGTCCGCTCGATCATCGCCGGGCTGATGTCGGTGGCCTCGACCGCGAATCCCCGCTGCGCGAGCCCGACCGCGAGCAGGCCCACCCCGGCCGCGCAGTCGAGCACGCGTGCACCGGCCGGCAGCGGGTCGATCCAGGCCGCGAACGCGGCGACGTTGCCCTCGGGCGTCAGCAGCGCCTCCGGCGTCAGCCATTCGTAGACACCGGCGAGGTCGGCGTACGCGTTTCCGCTCACGCAGGGAGGGTACGGAACGCCCACCGCTTGTCCCTGGGGAGGTGCCTTATGCGGAGCATGTCCGCTGCTGTTCTGGTTGCACTGGTGTTGCTCATCGCGCCCTCGAGCGCGTCCGCGCACGACGGAGATCTACGCGAGTACGCTCGCGGCACATGGGCGTCGTTCGTGGCGATGACCGACGAACGTTCAGGACTGCCCGCCGATTCGCTGCACAAGGACGGCACCCGCAGCGTGCAGACCTCGACGACCAACATCGGCGCGTACATGTGGAGCGCCGTGGTCGCGCACCGGCTCGGGCTGATCTCCCGCTTCGAGCTCGTCAGGCGGCTCTCAAGGACGCTGTCGACGCTCAAGCGGATGGACCGCTCCGATGGCGGCCAGTACTGGAACTGGTACGACCACCGGACGGGCGAAAAGCTCGACCACTGGCCGCCCAACCCCGAGGGCGACTTCCTCAACTGGCTGTCGTCGGTCGACAACGGGTGGCTGGCCGTCGGCCTGCGCGTCGTCCAGAACAGCGTGCCGGAGCTCTCAAGGCCGGCCGGCGACCTCTATCGGACGATGGACTTCGGCATCTACTACGTCCCCGAGCGCAACCTCGTCCGCTTCCACATCGTCCCCGGGGACCCGAACAACTCCCCGTGTTGCTACGACACGACCGTCAGCGAGAGCCGGATCGTCGACTACATCGGCATCGCGCGCGGCCAACTGCCGGCCAAGGCGTACTTCCAGCGCTGGCGCACCTTCCCGCCCACGTGCGACTACAGCTGGCTCGAGACGAAGCCGGTCGGCCAGTATCGCGACTACTACGGCGTGCGGGTCTTCGAGGGCGCGCATGCGTACCGTGACTCGCTCGTCGTTCCCTCGTGGGGCGGCAGCATGTTCGAGGCGTTGATGGTCGACCTCTTCGTTCCGGAGGCGAAGTGGGCCCCGCGCAGCTGGGGGGTCAACCACCCGCTCACGGTGCGCGCGCAGATCCTGCACGGCCTCCTCGACGCCAACTACGGGGTCTGGGGCTTCTCGCCGGCCAACGTGCCCGAAGGCGGCTACACGGTGTACGGCGTCGACGCGATCGGCCTCGACCCGAACGGCAACCCCTCGAACAACGACAAGACGCTCGTGGATCGGGGCTTTGAGGGGTGCCCGGACCGCCCCGCGAAACCCGATCCGGCGCCATCGGCCTACACGAACGGCGTCGTCACGCCCCACGCCGCGTTCCTCGCGCTGCCGTACGCGAAGCCTTACGTGCAGGCGAACCTGCGCCGGCTGGCGCAGTTCCCGGAGATGTACGGCCGCTGGGGGTTCCGCGACAGCGTGAACGTCGACACCGGTGTTGCCTCGGACTTCTACCTTTCGCTCGACCAGGGGATGATCATGGCCGCGCTCGGCAACGAACTCGGCCGCGACGTGATGCGCAAGGCGTTCGCCGACCGCGAGCTCGAACGCGGGGTGCGCCCGGTGATCGGCATGGAGAAGTTCGGAGCCGCGCCGCCCAAGTAGCTCGTCAACGGCGTGTGACCGGGTGTCAGCGGTGTGGCGCCCCGACGATGAGTGCCGTCTGAGGGGGTACTGAGCGACCTCAGGGGGTCTTCTCGTCTCGGGAGGGGGACACACGTGAAATTCGCACGCCGTCTGACGCCGGTGGTCATTGCGACGCTCGCGCTCGCCGCGCCGGCCAGCGCGCATGAGGTCGAGGGCGGCCAGTCCGGAATGGAGTGGCTGCTCGGGGCCCACCATCCGGGCTGGTACACGCCGAGCCCGGAGAGCCAGACCAAGAACGTGAAGATGCTCGGCAGCGTGTCGCGCACGCGCGCCGACTCGACCTATCGCAACTCCGACCTGGCGTTCTGGGGCAAGCGGGTCTACGCCGGTCACTACGACGGGTTCCAGATCATCGACGCGTCCGATCCGGAGGCTCCGCGCCAGATCGTCGACTTCCGGTGCCCGGGGTCTCAGCACGACGTTTCCGTGTGGGAGGACCTGCTGTTCGTCTCAGTGGAGACGCCACGGACGAGCCCGGCGTGTGACTCGACCACGCAATCGCCCGGCTTCGAGGGGATGCGCATCTTCGACGTCTCCAACCCGGCGGCGCCGCGACTCATCGCGGGCGTACCGACCGACTGCGGCTCGCACACCCACACGCTGGTACCGGACGCGGAGAACGGCCGGGTGCTGCTCTACGTCGCGTCCTACACGGCGTCGCAGATCCCCGAGTCCACGTATGGCAACGCCTGCCTGCGCGTCGACGAGACGGGCCAGCGGCACAACAAGATCTCGGTCGTCGAGGTGCCGCTCGACGATCCGGCGAGCGCGAGCGTCGTCAGCGAGCCGCGCTTCCCGCAGAACGAGTACCGCGACGGCTGGAACGGCTGTCACGACATCTCGGTCTACATGGCGATCAACCGGGCGGCGTCCGCGTGCATGGGCGAGGGCCAGATCTGGGACATATCCGATAAGGCGCACCCGCGCACGATCGCGCGCGTCCACAACGCGAACGTCGAGTTCTTCCATTCGGCGACGTTCTCGTGGGACGGCAAGACCGTGGTCTACGGCGACGAGGCCGGCGGCGGCACGCAGCCGCGCTGCCGTGAGGGCGTCGACGCCGACACGCTCGGCGCGCTGTGGTTCTACGACGTCGCGAGCCTGGACACCATGGACGGCGTGGCCGCGGAGGCGCCGCTGAGCCACTGGAAGGTTCCGCGCTTCCAGGGAGCGGCGAACTGCACGATGCACAACTTCAACACGCTGCCGACCACGAAGCGCAACGTGCTGGTGTCGTCCGCGTACGCGGCCGGGACGACAGTCGTGGACTTCACGGATCCGACGCGCCCCGTCGAGGTGGGCCATCACGACCCGCACGGGGCCAACACGTGGTCCGCGTACTGGTACAACGGCCACATCTACACCAACGACGGCGGTCGCGGGGTCGATGTGATGCTGCTGTCGGACAACGCGCGCGCGGGCGCCAAGAAGCTGCAGCACTCCAATCCGCAAACGCAGGACGCGGTCCTGCGCTGATGTGAGGTAGGTGTCATGTACAGACCTGTCGCCGCGTTAGGCGCGGCGCTCATCGCGTGCGCGCTCGCGCCCGCCGCCGTCTCCGCGCATCCCATCGAGGAAGGCGAGATCCACGTCCCGTGGACGGACAAGCTGAGCGAGCAGAGTTGGCTGCTCGCCGGCGAGCCGGCCGCCCCCGAGCCCGCGCGCGACATCAATGCCGCAGGCGCGCGCGGCGCCGGCGGACTGTCGCTCGTCGGCAACGCCGACAAGGACAACACGACCAACTCGGACCTCGCGTTCTGGGGCAACCTGGTCTACGCCGGCCACTACGGCGGCTTCCGGATCCTCGACGCGACCGCCGACCAGCCGCGAGTGGTCGTCGACCACGTCTGCAACGGCCCGCAGAACGACGTCTCGGTCTACGAGATGGGCGGCAAGCGGTTCCTGTTCCAGTCAGTCGACACCGCGCAGACGGCCGAGGACTGCTCGAGTACCAACGCTCCGATCCTCAACGGCGGACGCGTGGGCTACGAGGGCGTGCGCGTCTTCGACGTCACGAACGCGGCCAACCCGCGGTTCATCGACATGATCCAGACGGCGTGCGGCTCGCACACGCACTCGATCGTGCCGGCCGGCCAGCAGGCGTACATCTACGTCGCGTCGTATCCGCTCGGCTCGAGCATCACGCCGCCCGGCTCGACTCCACCGAACGCCGACTACCGCTCGTGCGAGATCCCGCACAAGAAGATCTCGATCATCAAGGTGTCGGCGCCCGGCGGGACGTTCCAGTCCGAGCTCAAGGAGCAGCCGCTGAGCGACGACACGGCGTTCAACCGCGGCTTCCAGGCGTGCCATGACATCCAGTTCTTCATGGCCAGGCGGACGGCGGTGGCGTCCTGCGCCGGCGACGCGCAGCTGTGGGACATCTCGGATCCGTGGAACCCGACCGCGAACGTCGAGGGCAAGCACACGCACATCTACAGCCCGTCCGCGGCCGACTCGTTCGAGTTCATCCACTCGGGCGTCGTCAGCTGGGACGGGAAGACGTTCGCGATCATGGACGAGACGGGCGGCGGCGTGGAACCGCACTGCTTCGGTGCCGCCTCGACGAACGGCTTCTACTACTTCTACGACATGGTCCGGCCGGGTGACCCCGCGCCGGCGCTGAGGAGCCGCTACACGATCCCGCGCAGCCAGGGGTCGGAGGTCTGCGTGTCGCACAACGCGACGGTGATTCCGATCAAGGGCCGCAAGCTGATGAGCGTGGCCTACTACCAGGGCGGCGTGTCGATCGTGGACTTCACGGACCTCTCGAACATCCGCGAGGTGGCGTTCGCCGACCTGGCGGACGCGACCGGACTCGCCGACGAGTGGTCGTCCTACTGGTACAACGGCCGCATCTTCTCCAACAGCGGCCTCGGCCGCCGCGGCGACGCGGCCAACCGCGGCGTGGACGTCTATCGCCTCACCGGCTCGCTCGCTTCCGTGACGAAGCGGGCCAAGACGTGGAGCCATTCCAACCCGCAGACGCAGGAGGCATGGCAAGTTCCGTAGCGAGATGGTGGCCGGCCGGCGCACGCAGGCCCGTGCGCCGGCCAGGGCCGTCAAGGCCTGCTCGTCACGCAAATGAGACCGGCAGTCTCGGCCCGGACGACCGCGGATAAGACATCTCGCTCTCCGGTTACAGGTGAGCCTCAGGCAAAACCTGTTGGGAAGGGGAGGAGCATGAAGTCTTCGAAGGTCGTGCGCGGCCTGCTCGTCGTGGTCGTCGCCGCCTGCGTGAGCATGGGCGCGGCGAACACCGCGGCCGCTGCGAACCGCGACTGCGCCGGGCGCGGGGTCCCGGACAGCAAGATCTCCGTCCAGCTCTGGACGTTTGCCGAGTACATCAACTTCGGCAACGACGTCCAGCGCACGGAGGAGGTCTTCCGCCGCCTCAGCGAGATGGGCTATCGCAACGTCGAGCCGTTCTCGCTCGGCGAAAACCTGACCGCCGAGCAGTACCGCGCATTGCTCGACAAGTACGGGCTGAAGGCGTCGGCGCGCCACGTCGACGTCGGCACACCGGAAAGGCCGGCGAACATCGACCAGATCATCGCCGACAACAAGACGCTCGGCATCAAGTACTTCGGCTCCGGGTCGACCCCGATCTTCCCGCCGATCTACACCACCGAGGCGCAGTGGGTCGCATACGCCAAGTACCTGGACCGGGTCGGCGAGGCGGCGCGGAAGTCCGGCCAGACGCTGATGGTCCACAACCACGACATCGAGTTCGAGACGGTCTTCGGCGGCCGGACGGTGTTCGACATCCTGATGGCCAACACCGATCCGCGGAACGTCGTCTTCCAGCTCGACCTGTACTGGGCGGCCAACGGCGGCGGGATGGAGAACCCGCTCGAGGTGATCGAGCGCTACGGCAACCGGATCAAGCTGTTCCATGTCAAGGACATGGCGGCCGGGCCGTTCCCGGGCCGGATCGAGATCGTCGGCGAGGGGATCATCGACTTCCCGGCGATCTTCGCCGCGGCCGGAGGCAGCACGAAGTACTACGTCGTCGAGCACGACCCGCGCTTCGGCGACCCGACGTTCAACCCGTTCGAAGCCGCCCAGAAGGGCTTCGACTACCTGACTGCGTGAGGTTCTGAGCAGTGCCGGCGGCGCGGCGGTCGATGCCGCCGCGCCGCCGTTCGTTCCTGCAGATCCCAAGGAGGACACGTGCGCACAGCACGAGGCTCGCGGCCCTGGCAGGGGCCCTGGCGGTGTGCGCCTCCCGGCGGTCGCCTCGGCCCAGTCGCCGCCGCCCGACTCGCAGTTCCAGAAGGTCCCGATCGACCAGACCCCCGGTGAGCCGATCGACCTGGCCGTCCTGCCGGACGGCCGCGTCCTGCACACCGAGCGCTCGGGCGAGGTCTGGCTGCACGACGCGGACACCGGCCTGAAGACGCTCGCGGCCAAGCTCGACGTCTACTCGCACGACGAGGAGGGCCTGCAGAGCATCGCGATCGACCCGAACTTCAAACAGAACCGGTGGATCTACCTCTACTACTCGCCGCCGCTGAACACGCCGGTGGACAACCCGGCGACCCCGACGGTCAACGAGGGTGACGCGCCCGAGACCGGGACCGCGGCGGACTTCGCCCCGTTCAAGGGCTACATCCAGCTGTCTCGCTTCCAGTGGACCGGCGACTCGATCAACCTCGGCACGGAGCAGAAGATCCTCCAGGTCCCGGTCGACCGCGGCATCTGCTGCCACGTCGGCGGCGACATCGTCTTCGACGGCAAGGGCAACCTGCTGCTGTCCACGGGCGACGACACGAACCCGTTCCAGTCGGACGGCTACACGCCGATCGACGAGCGGCCGACACGCAACCCGGCGTTCGACGCGCAGCGCACGGCGGCCAACACCAACGACCTGCGCGGCAAGGTCCTGCGCATCACGCCGATCGCCGGCGGCGGCTACACGATCCCGACGGGCAACCTCTTCGTGGACAACAACGCGCTGACCCGGCCCGAGATCTACTTGATGGGCCTGCGCAACCCGTTCCGGATCGAGTTCAACCGCGAGACGCAGGAGCTCTACATCGCGGACTACTCACCGGACGCGAACGCGCCGAACCCGCTGCGCGGGCCGGCCGGGCACGGCAAGTGGTCGGTCGTGACCAAGGCGGCGAACTTCGGCTGGCCGTACTGCGCGACCGCGGAGCTGCCCTACCGGGATTACGACTTCGCCACGGGGCAGTCGGGGCCGGCGTTCAATTGCGCGAACCCGGTCAACCAGTCGCCGAACAACACGGGCGCGACCAACCTGCCGCCGGTGACGCAGCCGGACGTCTGGTACTCGTACGCCGCGTCCGCCGAGTTCCCCGAGCTCGAGACCGGTGGCATCGGCCCGATGGCCGGCCCCGCGTACCAGTTCGACTCCAAGGCGGCCAAGGGCAAGAATCCGACCGCCTGGCCGGCGTACTACGACAACGTCCCGCTCTTCTACGAGTGGACCCGCGACTACATCAAGGCGTTCTTCACCGAGCGCGGCGACGTGACGCGGATCGAGAACGTCGTGCGCTCGTTCACGCTCGTCCACCCGATCGACATGGAGTTCGGGCCGAACGGGTCGCTGTACGTGCTCAACTACGGCAACGGCTTCTTCGGCAAGAACCTGCCGGGCGCCGAACTGGTGCGCATCGACTACCTCGGGCCGAAGGGCGACCGCACGCCCACCGTCACGGTGACCGCCGACGACGTCGAGGGCCCCGCGCCGTTGACGGTTCAGTTCACGAGCACGGTCTCCGACCCGGAGGGCCGCAAGCTCAAGTACGCGTGGGACTTCGACGCGGACGGCGACGTGGATTCGCGCCAGCCGAACCCGTCGCACACGTACACCGAGGAGGGCGTGTATCGCGCCACCCTGCAGGTGACCGACCAGGCCGGTCGTACCGTCTCGGACTACGTGGAGATCACCGTCGGCCAGCGGCCGACGGTCGACCTGACGGTCACGACCGATGCGAACGGGTTCCAGTTCGGTGACACGGTGCAGTACACCGTCGCCGTGACCGACGACGACCCGGTCGACTGCAACAAGGTGTCGGTGACCTACATCCTCGGCCACGACACGCACGGGCATCCGCAGTCCACGGCCTTCGGGTGCTCCGGCTCCATCACGACGAGCGTCGCGGGCGGTCACGACCCGGCGACCGACGACCTGAACGCCGTGTTCTCGGCGTCCTACACCGACGCGGGCAGCGGCAACCTGCCGCCGCTCACCGGCACGGACCAGGTCGTCATCGAGCCGACCGGATAAGAGGTGCCCCGGGGCGCTACTCCCGGTGCCAGCCCTCGCGGGTCATGGTCACCGGATAGCGCCCCGGGCTCTCAGCTGACAGCCTTGTCCGCCAGGATGCCGAGCCCGATGTCGATCTGGGCCGATCCCGTTCGTGTAGAGGGTGAAACGCCATCCAGCCAAGGAGGCCAGACCCCGTGACGCAGTACCTGCTCAGCATCATGCAGCCGGACGGCCCGCCGCCCGACGACGAGTTCCTCGCACCGATCATCGAAGACCTGCGCGTGCTCCGGAAGGACATGAAGGCCGCCGGCGAGTGGGTCTTCTCGGGCGGCCTGCACCCGCCGACCACCGCCACCGTCATGCGGCCCGAGAACGGTTCGGTCCTGATGACGGACGGCCCGTACACCGAGGGCCACGAGCACCTCGGCGGGTTCACGATCGTGCAGGTCTCCGATCTGGACGCGGCGCTCGAGTGGGGACGCCGGCTGGCACTCGCCACGACGCTCCCCGTCGAGGTGCGGCCGCTCTACCACAATTGACGGAGATCGACCGTGTCTTCCGCGCCGAGCACGGCCGCGCCGTGGCCGTCCTGGTGCGTGTCTTCGGCGACATCGACGTCGCCGAGGACGCCGTCCAGGAGGCATTCGCCGAGGCCGTGCGGCGATGGCCGTCCGCCGGGGTGCCCCCGAGCCCGGCGGGCTGGATCATCACCACCGCCCGCAATCGGGCGATCGACCGACTGCGCCGCGAAGCCTCCCGCGCGGACAAGCAGGCCGAGGCCGCGCTGCTCCAGGCGCAGGCGGCGGGGGCCGAGGAGGCGGGACCCGTGTACGACGACCGCCTGCGCCTGATCTTCACGTGCTGCCATCCGTCGCTCTCGCCGGCCGCCCGGGTCGCGCTGACGCTCCGGCTGCTCGGCGGCCTGACGACGGCCGAGATCGCCCGGGCTTTCCTCGTGCCGGAGGCGACGATGGCGCAACGACTCGTCCGCGCCAAGGGCAAGATCCGCGACGCCAAGATCCCGTACCGGGTCCCGCGCGAGGCCGACCTGCCGGATCGGCTGCAGGCCGTGCTCGCGGTCGTCTACCTGATCTTCACGCAGGGCTACAGCGCTCTGGACCGGGAGGAGCTGTGCGTGGAGGCGATCCGGCTCGGCCGCGTACTGACCGAGCTGATGCCGGACGAGCCCGAAGTCGCGGGCCTGCTGGCGTTGATGCTGCTGGTCCACTCGCGGCGGGCCGCCCGTGCCACGCCGGAAGGCGCCCTCATCCTGCTCGCCGACCAGGATCCGGCCCGCTGGGACGCGGCGCTGATCGCCGAGGGGCAGGCGATCGTCCGCCGCTGCCTGCGCCGCAGCCAGCCCGGTCCGTACCAGATCCAAGCGGCGATCAATGCCGTCCACAGCGACCCACCGACCGACTGGGCGCAGATCGTCGCGCTCTACGACCAGCTCCTGGCGTTCACGCCGACGCCGGTGGTCGCGCTGCACCGGGCCGTCGCGGTCGCCGAGGTCGCCGGGCCGCGGGCGGCGCTGACACTCGTCGAGGCGCTCGATCTCGACGCCTACCATCTGTTCCACGCCGTCCGCGCCGACCTCCTGCGGCGGCTGGAACGGCCGAGCGAAGCCGCCGAGGCCTACGAGGCGGCGCTCGAGCGGACTGAGAACGCCGCCGAGCGCGACCTCCTGGCTACACGCGCTGCCAGTCTGACCGCGTCATCGTGACCAGGTGGCGCCCCGGGCTCTCGGGCACGTTGCGGTGGACGATGTCCGACAGCGAGTCGGTCGTCGCGATGATCTCCATGCCCACCGGTGAGAACGTCTGCGCGTTGAACACGCGCGGCGACAGCAGCGGGTTGGTCAGCGCCTGCGAGAACGCGTCGACGGCGACCAGGCGCCCGATCAGCGACGGCAGCACCGAGTTGGGCCGGACGTCCTCGGCGAACAGGCCCGGGTAGAACTCGATCCGGTCGACGTGGCCGTAGAGGCTGCTCAGGCCGGCCACGATCTCGGGATCGCTCGAGATCTGGTCGAAGCTGGTGACGCGCGGGAACCCGGCCAGCTCGCGGTAGTCGTTGTACGGGGCGAGCTGGACCGCGCGGCCCTGGAGGATGCTGTTGTGCTCGACCTCGCGCAGCGCCGGGGACGTGTTGCGCAGGCCCACCCGCCCGGCCCGCTGGTGCGAGGCGTCGTCGAACAGGCGCGCGAGCCCGTGCTCGACCACCAGCTTGGGGTTGAAGACCGTGCGCCAGATCGGCTCGTCGGCTCCCGCGACGCGCAGCTGCGTCGGGATCAGCCCGTGCCAGCGATAGAGGAGGTTGAACTCGATCGCCATCCAGTTCGTGCGGTACCAGGGCTCGTTCTTGAACGGCTTCGGATCGGCGACGAGCTTGAAGTGGTAGGGCGCGATGTGGTTGATGTACTCCTCGATCACGAGCTTGATCAGGAGCACGATCAGGATGTTGCGGGCGGTCTGGAACAGGCGCTCGTCGTCCCATTCCGGATACTCGTGCCCGAGCGCGCCGGCGATCCGGTTGTGCTCGCGCAGGAACAGCGTGTTCATCAACACGAACCCGATCTGGGAGTTCATCGTGTCGCTGCCCGCCGCGAACAACTCGTCGCGGCGCTCGGGCGGAATCTGCTCCGGGCGCACGACCTTGATCTCGCTGAACTCGGGCTTGGTCTCGCCGTTTTCGCACAAGAACGGCGCGAACTCGGCGCCGTCGATCAGCTGGCTCTTCAGCCGCCCGCCCTCGTGCGCGCGCAGCTGCTCGGTCCAGGACGGCCGTACGCCGTAGATCGGCAGCAGGTCGATCTCATGCGTGGCGTCGTTGCGGCGCGGGTCGCGCGCGACGTTGCGGTCGCTGCGCAGGAAGCCGTCGGTGAACCACTGCGCGAAGTAGGCGAACGTGACGGTCGACTTGGCGCACAGCGTGTCCTCGCCGCGGCGCACGAACAGGTCGGCGACCTCCTCGGCGGGCGGCAGCTTCTCGATCTGCCGCGGCGGCAGGTGGCGGGCGTCGTAGCTGCGGTCGGTGAGCGACGACCACGACGTGTACGACGCGAGCGTGCTGAGCGGGTTCGGTCGCGTCGGAACCTTGCTGATCGCGGAGTTGATCAGCAGCCGGTTGACGTGGGG
Source organism: uncultured Solirubrobacteraceae bacterium (assembly GCA_963768375.1). Lineage (GTDB taxonomy): Bacteria > Actinomycetota > Thermoleophilia > Solirubrobacterales > Solirubrobacteraceae > Solirubrobacter. The sequence continues at coordinate 1,131,245 of CAVYHO010000006.1, read as the reverse complement.
ACGCAGGCGCGGGCGCTGGAGCACGCGCCACACCGGTTCGTAGTGCGTGAGCACGTGGAACTCGAGCTCATTGGCCGCCCCGTCCCGCTCGGTGTTGCGCCCGGCCACACGCCCATCCTCTTGGCGGCACAAGGCTGCGTCAAGGTTTGCCCAAGGAAGCCGTGACAGCGTGTCAGCACATGAATGCGAAGAAGCTGGCTGCGAACTGGGACCTGGCGCTGACGTCGAGCGCGCTGCTGTTGATCGTCGGCGGGCTCGCCGCCCCTCGGATTCGTCGATTGCTAGGCGTCGGCCAGTAGCGCCAGGCTCAACTCGGCGATCGTCGCGGGATTGCGCAGGGACCGGCCGAGCAGCTTCTCCACGCGGGACAGGCGGTATCGGAGGGTGTTCGGGTGGACGTGCATCGCTTCCGCGGTGGCGTTGACGTCCATGTCCCGCGCGAAGTACTCGACCAGGGCTTCGCGCAGCGGCGGATTGGCGCGCAGCGGCGCCATCAGCTCGTCGACGCGCGGCTGGATGTGCTCCGGCGCGACCTCGCTGAGCACGAGCGTGGCGAGATCGAAGTCCTCGTAGGCAAGCGTGCCCTCGCGGACGCGCTCGACGGCCAGTTCGGCGTCGCGGTAGGAGCGCGGGACGTCGCCGATGTCCTCGATCGGGCGGCCGAGGCCGGCCCGGACCCCGTCGAGCGCGGCGGCGAGCGCGACCTCGCCGCCCTGGACGAGCGCCACCGCGCGGTCCTTGCGGGTCGTCACCAGATGCGGGAGGCCGGCGGTGGACGCCTCGCGCTCGAGCGCGTCCGCGTCGGCGCCCGCGACAACCATCACGCACGCGGGGATCGCGAGGTCGATCCCGCACGACCCGATTCTCGCGGCGAGCGCGCGGACCTCGCGGCCACTCGCCTGCGTCAGGTCGAGCGCCTCGTCGAGCAGCGCGCTGCGGACCGCGCGCTCCTGGTCGCGCGCGAGCTCGCCGAGCCGCTCGGTCGCCGCCAGGAGCGGCACCGCGGCCTGTGCGGCGGGTCGCGCCAGCCGGGCCGTGAGCCGGCCGCGACTCGCGATCGCGAGCCAGCCGTTGGCGCCGATCGGCACCGACACGACGTGCCAGCCGTCCTCCTCGAACTCCCGCTCGGCGAGCCGCCGCTGCACCCGGGCGGGGTCCGGGGTCTGGCCCGCGGCGCACTCCGGCGCGCCCTCGGGGTCGAGCAGGAGCACGCCGGCGTCGAGCATGCGGGCCAGCCGCTCGACCATCGCCGCGCGCGGTTTCGGCTCTCTCAGGGCGTCGACCAGGTGGCGCTGGATCGCGGTCAGGCGCTGGTACGTGTGCAGGTCGCTGGAGAGCAGCGAGCGGTTGATGAAGCTGACGATGTCCCGGAACGCCGTCCCGAGCGGCACGGCGAGGACGGGGAACGACCGCTCGCGCGCCTCCTCGAGCAGCGCCGGCGGGACGCGCTTGAACACCAGGTCGATACCGATCCCGAGCGCCGCGATCCCAGCCTCGTCGAGCTCCTCGACCAGCGCTTTCTGGGCGGCGACGCTGCCTTTGAGGCGCATCCCGGCGGTCAACATCACCCACCGGCGCTCGAGGAAGCGAGTGGGCTTCTCGACGTCGATGCTGTGCGCGCCGGCGACCTCGCGGTCGAGCGCACCCGCGCCTCCGCTCAGCAGCGAGAGCCCGAGGTCCTCTTGGGCGACGAGGTCACCGAGGACCAGCGCCGACGTGGCGGTCTGCACGCTCCCGGAGTCTGACGGTCCGGGTGCCGGGCGTAAAGGCGTGCAGGCTCTGGTGCCAGGCCGTGTCCGGCCACCGGTAGCTCACGCTCTGATCGCTCGGCCGGTACGCCGCCGTGTAGAGCGTGCCGAAGCCGCGGGCGTACTCCGTCGCGTACAGCGGCGGCTCGAGGAACGCGTCCTCGCTCGTGAGCGCGGCCAGCCGCTCGACGCTGCGCGTCGCGAGCGCGTGCTCCGGCCAGTCGACCTGCTCCTGGTGGTTGGTCGCGATCGCGGGCGTGACGGCGCGGGCCGCCCGGTCGGGGCCGACGTAGACGGTGGCGGCGTCGCGGGTGTCGGCGAGCGTGAGGTTGTACGGGGCGTGAACCGAGAGCCTCTGGAGCGTCGCGATCGCCTGCTCGACCGTGTCGCAGGTCTCGAGCAGGTAGCGGACGACGATCGTGATGCCGAAGCCGTCGCCGCGGGTCTGCCGGCCGCCGAAGGCGAGCGCGACGGCGAGACCGGCGTCGTTGATTCCGTCGAGCAGACCCCACAGGCAGTCGCTCATCCCGAGGACCGGCCGCGTGAGGCGGCTGTTCCAGACCGTCGCCTCGATCCGGTCCGGGTGGTAGTCGTAGTTGCGCACGAGCGTGCCGTCGATCACCGCCTGGGAGCAACCCGCGAGCAGCGGCGGCGGGTCGTAGAGGGCGAGGATGCGGGCGGCGAGGTCTCCCCCGCCCGCGAGCTCCGTCATGTGTTGCCAGGTCGGCACGAGCTCCGGCATGTGCGTTTTGAGTGCGGCTCGGGCCTGCGCGTAGGTGGGGCGCGCGGCGTCGCCGTCGCGGAGGTACCAGGCCGTCAGTGCCGGCGCGAGCGCCTGCCAGCGGGTCTGGAAGGCCGGGTGGTCCGCGATTGCGGTGAACGTGAGTTCCGCATCCATGCAGCCGGGGAGGTTAGACCGGCGAACGGCAGCAGTGAGGGAGGCGAGGACGACCTTGCCACCGCTCGGCGGGCGGGTTGTGGCACGTTGCCGCTCGCTGAGCTCAAGCGAGTTGTTCTGGTTCCGGAATCCGGCTCTGAAACAACTCACGCCCGCACGCCCCGACCTCGCCCGTGCGCTGGACGCCGCGGCGCGGGTGCACCTCGCCCCCCTTACCGGCGCAGTAACCGCCGCGAAGCCAAGTGCCGCTACGCCTTGAACGCCAAGGCGTCATGCGGCCGAGCCGCCACCTCCGCCGGCTCCAAAGGCACGCCGTGGAACTGCGACCGAATCGCGTCGATCCACTCGCGCGCCCGCGGCGTCAGTTCGTTGCCGTCCGTCTGCATCCTCGACCGCGCGACCAAAAGGCCCAGATCCGCGCCCGGGTAGCGGTACTCGCCCGCGCCGAGCACCTGCAGGTAGAACGCCTCGCCATCGTCGCAGATGCTGTGCCAGTCGTTGCCGCTGCCGGCGAACGTCGCGCGGCCGCCGTCGAGCCGCCACATGCCGGTCGCGGGCGCAGCGGTCAGCAGCTCGACGTCCTCGCGCGTCTCCTTGATCACGAGCTGGCTCCACTCGTCGGCGGCGGCGGTCCGGCCCCAGCGGTCGTTGAGCTCGGCGACGTCGATCTCGTAGTCGACGTCGAGGTACTCGATCAGGTGCAGCAGGACCAGCGGCATGTCGGAGTACGCGCCCGCGCTCACCGACGTCATCGACGTAATCCCGGACAGGCGCGGGTTGAGCTCGCCCAGGTAGAGCTCGCCGGTGTCGACGTCGACCAGGTAGTCGACCTCGAAGAACCCGCGGTAGCCCTCGGTCGCGAGGCGATCGCCGAGCTGCTCCGTCAACACACGCGCGCGATCGCGGTGCTCCGGGGACAAAGCGTCGGCGAAGATGTCGTTGCCGCACCAGCCGCCCTTGTACGGGGTCAGCTCGGGGTAGCCGGTGAGGTCGCGCATGACCGGGCCGACCACGGTGCCGTGGCGGGTGATGACGCCCTCGACCGCCGCCGCGCGGCAGTTGATGCGCTTCATCACCTTCAGCTCCTCGCCGACGAGGTCGCCGGCGGCGGCGTCGAAGTCGCGCTCGCCGCGGATGAAGAACGTGGTCTTGCCGGAGTCGCCGTACGGCGTCTGCACGACCAGGTCCGTCCCGAGCTCGCCGGCGAGCGCCAGCAGCTCCTCGTAGGTCGACGCGCGGCCCATCCGGTTCGGCACCGACGGCACGCCGGCCTCGTTGCCGAGCTTGGTGGTGACGATCTTCGAATCCAGCCGGTGGCGCAGAGCCGCGCTCGGCAGCGCGACCTTCAGGCCCGCGTCGGCCGCGAGGCGCTCGGTCTCCTCATCGAGGAAGACGAACAGCGCCAGACCGCCCTTGTCGCCGATCCGATCCAGGACCTCCTTGTGCGACAGGAGGTAGTTGTTGATGTCCTCGATCGACTCGAACTCGTGGTACGGCCGCTCGTTCGGCACGAACACCTGCGGGTGCGCGCCGGCGAAGGAGTCGAAGTAGTTGACGTACTGGAAGTTGCGCACCCAGCGGTCGATCCCGAGCAGATTGAACGACGTCGGCGAGATGAAGTAGATCGGCGTCCGGTTGGTCCGGAAGTAGCCGCGAATTTCAGACATACCGCGCAACATGGAGCGCCTCCTCGATGAGCTCCGCGGCCGCGAGCACGGCGCCGTCTGCGCCGCGCGGACCGACGATCTGCAGGGACACGGGCAGGCCTTCGTCGCCGATGCCCATGGGGATCGCGCAGGCTGGGAGGCCCGCGAGGTTGGCGTCGAACAGGAACGCGCCCCAGTCCGCGAAGGACTCCGGGGCGGTGCGTGAGCCGTCGAACGCCTCGCAACCGACGGTCGGCGTCAGCAGCAGGCCGGAACGGGCGAAGAGGTCCGCGTACGCGCGGTGGATGGTCTCGCGCTGCACCTGCGCGGCGAGATAGACGTCGGTGGTGACCGCGTCGCCAGCGGCCAGGAACGCGTGGGCGGCCGGCGTGAGCAGCTCCGGCCGCTGCTCGAACGGCTCGGCCTCGGCCCAGCGCGCCTCGGCGGTCGCGATCGTGGCCCACGTGGCCGCGGACGGCGGGACGGCGGGCGAGTCCCACGTGACGTCGAGTTGTGCGCAGACGGCGTGAAAGAGCTCGCGGACGTCGTCGTCGAGCGAGCCGCGGTCGTCGCAGGCGGCGAACCGCATCGGAGCGGGTGCCAGGTCGACGTCAAGGCTGTGGCGATCGAACGCGTCACGGCCGGCGAGGGTCGAGAACATCAGCCGCGCGTCGGCCACCGAGCGGGCGAGCGGCCCGTAGGCGACCAGCGTCTTCCAGCCGGCGGACGAGGGCTCGCGGGGCACGGCGCCGAACGTCGGCTTGAAGCCCACGACGCCGCAGAACGCGGCCGGGATCCGGATCGAGCCGCCGCCGTCGCCACCGAGCGCGAGCGAGCCCGCGCCAGACGCGACGGCCACCGCGGCGCCGCCCGACGAACCGCCGGGCGTGCGCGTCGGGTCGTGGGGGTTCACGAGCCCGGGGGTCGTCCCGGCGTAACAGAACTCGGGCGTCGTGGTCTTGCCGAAGATCACCGCGCCCGCGTCCTCGAGCCGGCGCACGGCGGCGACGGTCTCCACGGGGACCAGTGGGTCGACGGCGCGCGAGCAGAACGTCGTCGGCACGCCCGCCAGCCAGTGGGAGTCCTTGACGGTGATCGGAATGCCGGTCAGCGGGCCATCCTCGCCACGGGCGAGGGCCGCGTCGGCGGCGGCGGCCGCCTCGCGGGCGCGCTCGTCGAGCCGGACCACGAACGCCTCCGGGACGGCGTCGGCGCGCTCGAGCGCGTCGTCCAACGCCTCGACGGCGGACAGTTCGCGGCGCCGCAGCGCGGCGGCCAGTTCGACAGCACTCATCTCCATGGCCACGCAGACTCCCGGACCGGCGCGGTTGGCGAAATGGTGGGATGTCCAATCCCCGCGCCCGGCTTTGGCCGCCCCACAGTTGGTCGGCGTGCGCGTGGACGGGCAGACTCCCGGCCATGACCGCATCGACTCAGAGCGAATCGCTGCTGACCGCCCGCGAGCGCTGGGTCGCGCGCGGCGTCAGCGCGCCCGCCATCGTGGCCGTCGCCGCGGAAGGCGCGCACGTCGAGGGCGCCGACGGCGTCCGCTACCTGGACTTCGCCGGCGGCATCGGCTGCCAGAACCTCGGCCACAACCCCGAGGACGTGGTCCGCGCGATCCACGAGCAGGTCGACCAGTACCTGCACCAGTGCTTCATGGTCGCGGCGTACGAGCCCTATGTGGACGTCTGCCGCAAGCTCGGCGAGCTGTCTCCCTGTCGGGGCACCGAGCAGAAGAGCATCCTCTTCAACTCCGGCGCCGAGGCGGTCGAGAACGCCGTCAAAATCGCGCGCGCCAAGACCGGGCGGCCGGCGATCATTGCCTTCGACCGCGGCTTCCACGGCCGCACGCTGATGACGATGACGCTGACGTCGAAGGTCAAGCCGTACAAGAAGGGCTTCGGGCCGTTCGCGCCGGAGGTCTACCGCGCGCCGGCGCCGTACCCGTATCGAGGCATCAGCAGCGACGACTCGATCGCGGCGTTGGAGCAGTTGTTCCTCGCGCACGTCGATCCAAGCACCGTCGCGGCCGTGATCCTCGAGCCGGTCCAGGGCGAGGGCGGCTTCATCCCGATGCCGGCCGACTTCCCGGCCAAGCTTCGCGAGCTGTGCGACCGCCACGGGATCGTCTGGATCGACGACGAGGTCCAGTCCGGCGTCGGCCGCACCGGACCGATGTGGGCGATCGAGCATTACGACGCGCAGCCCGACCTGCTCGTCTCGGGCAAGTCGCTCGGCGGCGGGCTGCCGCTGGCGGCCGTCACGGGCCCGGCGGAGATCATGGACGCGGTCGATCCGGGCGGGCTCGGCGGCACGTTCGGCGGCAACCCGGTGTCCTGCGCCGCGGCGAACGTCGTGCTCGACGCGGTCCCGGCAATGCAGGCGCAGAGTGAGGCGCTGGGCGCCAAGCTGCGTTCGGCCCTCGACGGCATCGCCTCCCGCGTGGATGCGATCGGCGAGGTCCGCGGGCTCGGCCCGATGCTCGCGCTGGAGATCGTCCGCGACCGCGATTCCAAGACGCCGGCGCCCGAGCGCGCGGCGGCGACGATCGCCGCGGCTCGCGAGCAGGGCCTGCTCCTGCTCGGCTGCGGCCTGCACGGGAACGTCATCCGGCTGCTGCCGCCGCTGACGATCTCCGACGACGACCTGACGCGAGGCCTGGAAATCCTGGAAGTTTCGCTCGCGTAATGCATCCCCTCGACCCCCTGTCTGCCGGCGAGTTCCGGCAGGCGGCCGCGATCCTGCGGCGCGACCATGGCGTGGGCGAGCGCTGGCGCTTCGCCTCGATCGAGCTGAAGGAGCCGGCCAAGGGGGTCGGCAACCCTCCGCGCGAGGCGATCGTCGTGTGCTGGGATCGCGATTCCGGCTCGGCGTATCGGGCCGTGGTGTCGTTTGCGGGCGACTCGGCCACGTGGGAACCGCTGGAAGGCATCCAGCCCAACCTCACCCCCGACGAGTGGCACGAGTGCGACGACGTGCTCAGGCACGACCCGCGGCTGATCGAGGCGCTTGCGAAGCGCGGGATCACCGACATCGAGCACGTCCTGATCGACGTCTGGGGCTACCGCGGGTTCCTGCTTCCCGACCGCTGGCCGGGCCGGCGGCTGGGCTGGACCGACATCTGGTTCCGCTCCGTGCCCGGTTCCAACCCGTACGCGAACCCCGTCAACGGCCTTCACTGCGTCGTCGACCTCAACTCGATGGAGCTGCTGGAGATCGAGGATACGTTCGAGGTCGACCGGCCGCAGATCATGGGCGAGTACGTGCGGCGATTCGTGCCGGACATGAGGCTGCGCGAGGATCTGCGGTCCGTCGAGATCACGCAGCCCGACGGGGTCAGCTTCACGCTCGACGGGCACGCGCTGGCCTGGCAGAACTGGACGCTGCGGCTGGGCTTCAACCATCGTGAGGGACTCGTCCTGCACGAGCTCGCCTTCGCCGGACGCCCGGTCGCGAACCGGATCTCGATCGCCGAGATGGTCGTCCCCTACCGCGACCCGTCACCGGACCACTACCGCCGCACCGCGTACGACATCGGCGAGTGGGGTCTCGGCTTCATGACCCAGTCACTGGAGCTGGGTTGCGACTGCCTGGGAGAGATCACCTACGTCGACGCCGTGTTGCACGACACGGCCGGCAAGCCGTACACGATCAAGAACGCCATCTGCATCCACGAGGAGGACGACGGCGTCCTGTGGAAGCACGTCGACCACCAGGAGGGCGCCGAGGTGCGGCGCTCGCGGCGGCTCGTGGTCTCCGTGCACGTGACCGTCGCCAACTACGAGTACCTCGTGTACTGGCGGCTCTACCAGGACGGCTCAATCGAGTGCCACGTCCGCGCGACCGGGATCATGGTCGTCGGGCACCTGCCCGAGGGCGAGCCCGCGCGGCACGGCACCATGGTCGACCAGCGCACATACGCGCCGTTCCACCAGCACTTCCTGATCGCGCGTCTCGACATGGACGTGGACGGCTCGGACAACACCGTGCAGATGGTCGAGTCGGGGCCGGCCGGCTACGGCGACGACGACCCGTACGGGCTCGGGCTGATCCAGCGCGCGGTCCCGCTGCGGACGGAGTCCGAGGGCAAGCAGGACTACCGGTGGGAGACGCAGCGGGCCTGGAAGGTCGTGAATGAGGGCTCGCTCAACCACGTGGGGACGCCCGTCGCGTACAAGCTCGTGCCGGGCGCCGCGCTGCCGCACATGCTCCCCGAGGACTCGCCAGTGCTGCGAACCGCCGAGGCACTGCGCCACACGCTGTGGGTGACGCCGTATCGCCCGGACGAGCGCTGGCCGTGCGGGCAGTTCCCGAACCAGTCGCTGACCGACGACGGGCTGCCGGCGTGGACGGCGGCGGACCGATCGATCGAGAACACCGACGTCGTGCTCTGGTACGTGTTCGGAATCCACCACATCACGCGCATGGAGGACTGGCCGATCATGCCCGTGGACACGGTGTCGTTCTGGCTGAAGCCCTTCGGCTTCTTCGATCGTAACCCCGCGCTCGACGTGCCGCCCACGCCGGCGCACTGCGACCACCACTAGGGCGGGCTGCGACTGAAGATCGGGCGATCGAGCGCCCGAGAATCGGGCAATCGCCCGATGTAGGGCTCCGAGGGGCGGACGTAGCGTCGCGACATGCTGGCGCCGCCCGCCCCACCGGCACTTCGCCGGACCGGAGTCCGCCCCGAGATCCAAGCCCTGCGGGCGGTCGCCGTCGCGCTCGTCGTCGTCTACCACCTGTGGCCGGATGCCGCTGCCCGGCGGCTTCATCGGGGTCGACGTCTTCTTCGTCATCTCGGGCTATCTGATCACCGCCCTGCTGCTGCGCGAGATCGAGCGGACGGGCACGGTGTCGCTGTCCGCGTTCTGGGCCCGGCGCGCGCGCCGGATCCTGCCCGCCGCGCTCGTGACGGTGTTCGTCTGCGGCCTGGCGGTGGTGGCGCTGGTGCCACCGAGCCTGTGGCCGCAGTGGATCGACGAGATGCGCGCGAGCACGCTCTACATCCAGAACTGGCAGCTCGCCTCCGACGCCGTCGACTACTTCGCGGTCGCCGAAAACACCCCCTCACCCGTGCAGCACTTCTGGTCGCTGTCGGTCGAGGAGCAGTTCTACCTGCTGTGGCCGGTGGTGCTGCTCGTGACGGCGCGCAGCCGTCGTGCGCTCGTCATCGGCATGGCCGTGCTCACGGCGCTCAGCCTCGCGCACGCCCTGTACATGACCGCGGCCGACCCAGGCGCCGCCTACTTCGTCACTCCGACGCGCGCGTGGGAGTTCGGGGCGGGTGGGCTGCTGGCCTTCGCGCGGCCGGCGGCTCGGCCGTCACCGTGGCTGTGCGCCGCGGGGCTGGCCGCGATCGTCGCCGGCGCGCTGCTGTTCTCGGTCGCCACGCCGTTCCCGGGCTGGGCCGCGCTGGTGCCCGTGCTGGGCGCCGTGGCTGTGATCCGCGCGGGCGCCGCCTCGCGGACGCTCGCGGTGCGCCCCGTCCAGTTCCTCGGCGACATCTCCTACTCCGTCTACCTCTGGCACTGGCCCTTGATCGTGCTGGCTCCGTTCGCCCTCTCGAGCGAGCTCACCTCCGACACCAGGATCGGGATCCTCATGCTCACCCTGCTGCTCGCCTGGCTCTCCAAGCGCCTGATCGAAGATCCGGTGAGAGCCGCCCCATCGCTCGCCCGCCCCGTACCGACATTCGCCGCCGCCGGTGCGGTGTCGCTGATCCTCCTGCTGCTCACGGGCGGGGCGTCGTCCTACGTCGACCGCCAGGTCCGCGAAGCCGAGAGCGCCTCGGAGGCCTTCGTCGCCTCCAAGCCGAACTGCTTCGGCGCCGCGGCGCGCGATCCGCAGCGGCCGTGCCGGAACGCGAAACTCCGGCTGTCGGTGGTCCCGACGCCGCTGGCGGCGCGCAACCGCAAGAACGCGCCCTGCTCGATCATCGAGCGCGTCGACCCGCTGCAGGTGTGCGCGTTCGGCGTCAGAAAGCGCGACGCGCAGGCGACGATCGCGCTGCTCGGCGACAGCCATGCCTCGCACTGGCGTGCGGGGCTCGAGGTGGTCGCCCGCCAGCGCCGCTGGCGCGGGCTCTCGATCACGCACACCAGCTGCCCGCTGTCGACTGCCCCGCGCAACATCCCGGAACCGACGCGCTCCAGCTGCATGCGATGGCGCCGGCAGGTCTTCCAATGGTTCAAGCGCCATCCCGAGGTGCGCACGATCTTCGTCGCGGCGATCACCGGCGGCAACGGTGTCGAGTCCGGCGGCTTCGAAGCGCAGGTCCGGGGCTACATCGGCGCCTGGCGCAAGCTTCCGGCCTCGGTCGAGCGGATCATCGTGATCCGCGACACGCCGAAGATGAAGGGCAGCACCGACATCTGCATCGAGCGGGCGATGACGCGCAAGCGGTCCGCAGGACCGGCGTGTGCCGTGCCGCGCTCGGTCGCGCTCGACCGCGACGGTGCGGCGGTGGCGGCGGCCCGGCTGCGTTCGGAGCGGGTCCACACCGTCGATCTGACGCGGTTCTTCTGCGACGCCCGGTGCTATCCGGTGGTCGGCGGCGCGCTCGTCTACAAGGACTACACGCATCTCACCACCGTGTTCGCGGAGTCGCTCGGGCCGTACCTGCGGCAAGCGATCGAGCACGAGATCGGCCAGGCCGCGTAGCGGGTACCATGCCCGGTCTTGCAGATCCGACGAACGCGATGGAGGCTCGCGTTCGCCGTGGCGGGGATCGCGGTCGGCGTTGCCGCTTCGTCCGGCGACGCGTTGGGGCAGACGCCGACGTGCTTCGGCGCGGCTGCTCGCGACCCCGACCGTCTGTGCTCGAACGTCGCGCAGCGGCACTCGGTGACCCCCACGCCGCAGGAGGCGCGCGAGCTGCCGAACAGCCCGTGCCGGCCGCTCGAGCGGCGTCCGTCGGTCTGCGGGTTCGGCGCGCGCGCCAGCGCCGTGACGGTCGCGCTCGTCGGCGACAGCCACGTCGGGCACTGGCGCGCCGCGGTGGATCACGTGGCCCAGGCCAAGGGCTGGCGCGGCCTGTCGATCACGCACTCGAGCTGCCCGCTGCAGAAGGCGCTGCGAGACCTGCCCGAGCCGCGGCGGACGTCGTGTGCGCGCTGGAAGGACGAGGTGTTCGCGTGGTTCGCGCGACACCCCGAGGTCAGCACCGTGTTCGTGGGCGGGCTGACCGGGTTCTCAGGCGTCGTGCCGCGAAACGGGCGCAGCCGGTTCGAGACGTCGGTCAAGGGTTACGCGGACGCGTGGCGGGCGCTGCCCTCGACCGTGACGCGGATCGTCGTGATCCGCGACACGCCGAAGGTCCGGGGCGATACGGACGCGTGCGTGACCCGCGCCGTCAATCGGCGTCGGCCTCCGGGGACCGCGTGCGCGGTCTCGAAGTCGATCGCGCTCGAGCGTGACCCGGCGATGACGGCCGCAGCGCGGCTCGACAGCCCGCGGGTCGCGAGTGTCGATCTCACGCGGTTCTTCTGCGGCACGCGCTGCTACCCGGTCGTCGGTGGTGTGTTGGTGCTCCGCGACAGCACGCACATGACCGGGGCGTTCTCGGGCACCCTAGGCCCGTATCTGCTGGACGAGCTGACTTCTACGGGCCTGTAGGGATCGGCGCCAGGTCGTTGAGGAACCGGGGCGTCGCCTCGACCCGCTCGAGCCAGGACAAGATGCTCGGGTGGTCGAGCAGGTCGACGCCCGCCTCGTCGGCGCAGTGGACGTACGCGTAGAGCGCGATGTCGGCGACCGTGTAGTCCTCAGCGGCGATGAACGGGCGACCGTCGCTCAGGGCGCGTGAGACGGTCGTCATCGCCCCACGGCCGCGGTCGCGGCGGTCGGCGAACACCTCCGGCGCACCTTGCGCGCGGCCGGTCAGCGCCATGAAGCGTGCGACGGCCGCGTTCGCCTCGACCTGGTTCTGCTCGAACATCAGCCACTGATGCACCCGTGTGCGTGCGAGGCCGGGCGGCGGCAGATACGGCGTGCCCTCCGCAAGGTGGAGCAGGATCGCGCCGGACTCCGGAATCTGCTCGCCGGAGTCGAGCTCGAGCACCGGAATCCGCCCGTCCGGGTTGCGGGCAATGTGCTCAGGGCGCTTCGTCTCGCCCGTGAACAGATCCACCACCACGCTCTCGAACGGCAGCTCGAGTTGCCGCAGCAGGATCCGCACCTTCATGCAGTTCGACGACGCTGGGTGGTCGTAGAGGATCACAGCGCCCTCCGGAAGAACGCGACGGTCTCGGCGAACGCCAGGTCGGTCGCCTCCGGGTCGAACCGAGGGCCGATGTCGCGGCCGAAGGCGTGCTCGGCGTCGTACTCGCTCCAGGTGAACCGCGTCCCATCGAGGCCGGCGCGGACCGCGTCGCGCCCATCTTGAGGCGTGTGAGGATCGCGCGTGCCCCAGATCAGCAGGATCTCGCCGCCGATCTCGCTCGCACGCTCCAGCGAGTCGGTCTTGTCCGCGCCGAGCTTGCCGTTGTGCAGGCCGGTGGCGTACCAGCAGACCGTGCCCCGCACCCGCGAATCGAACGCCGCGCGGAACGCGAGATGGCCGCCGGTGCAGTGGCCCGCCGCGCCGACCGCATCACAGCGTTCGCCGAGCCAGGCGAGCGCCGCCGCGATGTCCTCGTCGAACTGGGCGGTGGTCAGCGCCTCGACGTCAGCCTGCCCACGTGCCTTGCCCTCGTCGTCGAACTCGAGCACGGTTCCCGGCGGCTCGACCCGGTGGTAGATCTCCGGGGCGGCGACCACGAACCCGTGGCCGGCCAGCCGAACCGCCCACCGCAGGCTGGCCTCGGTGAGCTGGAAGATGTCGGTGTAGAAGACGACACCGGGATAGGAGCCCTCGGCGGCGGGCGCCGCGACGAAGGTCCGCATCGTCCCGATGTCCACGTACTCACGTGTGACGACCACGGCGCGCATCCTTCCACGTTGGAGATTTCACACTCCACACGCGACGCTCGCATCCATAGCTTGCGGCCGATGCTGAACGTGCTCAACCCCGCCACCGGCGAGTCGATCGCCGAGGTTCCGGTCGCCACCGCCGACACCGTCGACCGCGCCGTCGCCACTGCCCGCGGCGCGTTCGGCACCTGGTCGAACACGACGCCGGCCGAGCGCCAGGAGGCGCTGCTGAAGCTCGCTGACGCCGTCGAGGCGCACGCCGACGAGCTCGCCGAGCTCGAGTCGCGCAACGCCGGCAAGCCGCTCGCCGCCGTCAAGGCCGACGAGATGCCCGCCGCGGTCGACAACCTGCGCTTCTTCGCCGGCGCCGCGCGCTGCATGGAGGGCAAGGCCGCGGGCGAGTACCTCGAGGGCTACACGTCGATGATCCGGCGCGAGCCGGTCGGCGTCGTCGGCCAGATCGCGCCCTGGAACTACCCGCTGCTGATGGCGATCTGGAAGATCGGGCCCGCGCTGGCGACCGGCAACACGATCGTGCTCAAACCGGCCGAGACGACGCCGATGACGACGCTGCGCCTCGGCGAGCTCGCGAACGAGATCCTGCCGGAGGGCGTGCTGAACGTCGTCACCGGCGCCGGGGAGACCGGGCAGCGACTGGTCACGCACCCGGACGTCGACATGGTCTCGCTGACCGGCTCGGTCGAGACCGGCAAGTGGATCGCCCGCGCCGCCGCCGACACGCTCAAGCGCGTCCACCTCGAGCTCGGCGGGAAGGCGCCGGTCGTGGTCTTCGACGATGCGGATCTCGAAGCCGTGGCGACCGGGATCGCCGGCGCCGGCTACTACAACGCCGGCCAGGACTGCACGGCGGCGACCCGCGTGCTCGTCTCCGACCGCATGCACGACGACGTCGTCGAGGCGCTGGCCGAGCAGGCCCGCGGACTCACGCTCGGCAACACCGCCGATCCCGAGACCACGCTCGGCCCGCTCAACTCCGCCCGCCAGCGTTCGAACGTGGCCGGCTTCATCGAGCGCATGCCCGACCACGCCCGGCTCGTCACCGGCGGCAAGCAGCCGGACTCGCCGGGCTTCTTCCTCGAGCCGACGGTCGTGAGCAACCTGCGCCCCGACGACGAGCTGGCGCAGCGCGAGGTCTTCGGCCCGGTCATCACCGTCCAGCGCTTCAGCGACGAGGCGCAGGCGATCGAGTGGGCCAACGGCACGCCGTACGGGCTCGCGTCCTCCGTCTGGACGCGCGACATCGGCCGCGCGCTGCGCGTCGCGAAGGCGCTGCGGTTCGGCTGCGTGTGGATCAACGACCACATCCCGCTCGTCTCCGAGATGCCGCACGGCGGCTTCAAGCAGTCCGGCTACGGCAAGGACCTTTCGATGTACGGGCTCGAGGACTACACGGTCGTCAAGCACGTCATGGCAAGCTTGAGCTGACATGGCCTCCGCTGACCAGCCGACCGCGCCGTACCTGGACGCGGTGATCGCGTACGGGTTCCGCGGCTCGACCCGCTTCCACGTGCCGGGCCACAAGGCGGGCAACGGCGCCGACCTCGGCGTCCGGACCGCGATCGGCTGGCAGACGTTCAAGCTCGACATCCCGCAGGACATCCACGGGGTGGATCTCGGCGAGGGCGTCACGCCGTATGCGCGCGCCGAGCAGCTCGCCGCCGAGGCGTACGGCGCCGCGCGCTCGTGGTTCCTCACCAACGGCGCCACCCAGGGCAACCACGCGCTGTGCCTGGCGCTGGCGCCGCTGGGCGCGCCGGTCGTCGTCCAGCGCAACGCGCACGCGTCGGTGATCGACGGTCTGGTGCTGTCGGGCGGCCTGCCGACGTGGGTGGCGCCGCAGTACGAACCCGAGCTGGGCATGGCGCACGGCGTGACGCCGGACTCGCTGCGGGCCGCTTTGGAGGCGACCCCGGGCGCGCGCGCCGCGTTCATCGTCTCCCCCACCTACTACGGGATGGCGGCGGACGTCGCGGGCTGCGCCGAGGTCGCGCACGCGGCCGGCGTCCCGTTGGTCGTGGACCAGTCGTGGGGCCCGCACCTCGGGTTCCATCGCGACCTGCCGCCGAGCGCGCTGTCGCTCGGCGCCGACGCGATGCTCACGTCGGTGCACAAGATCGCGGGGTCTTTGACCCAGTCGGCGCTGCTGCACGTGTCCGACTCGGGGCGCGTGGACCCCGACGCGGTGGCGCGCACGCTGCGGCTGATGCGCTCGACGTCGCCGTCGTCGCTGCTGATGCTGTCGCTGGACGGGGCGCGCCGTCAGCTCGTGCTGCACGGCGAGGCCATCCTCTCGACCACCATCGCTGCCTCACGCCGCACGGCCGCCGCCATCGATCAGATCCCCGGCTGCCGGGTCGTCGGCGACGAAGAGATCGGCCGGCCCGGCGTCGCGGGGCGCGATCCACTACGGATCGTGATCGATGTCCGCGGAACGGGCGCGACGGGCTACGCCATGGCCGCGTCGCTGCGGTCGAACTTCGACACGCACGTCGAGCTCGCGACCCAGGCCACGATCGTCCTCGTGCTCGGGATCGACGAGCAGCCGCGCGAGCTCGAGCGCTTCATCCACGACCTCACCTCGATCGTCTCGCGGATGGAGCGGCCGGGCGAGATCGAGGAGGTCACGCTGCCGTCGGGCACGTTCGAGAACGAAGTCGTGACCGCGCCGCGCGAGGCGTTCCTGGGCGAGTCCGAACCGGTCGCGGTGGATGACTCGATCGGCCGTGTCAGCGCCGAGGCGATCGCCGGCTACCCGCCGGGCATCCCGGTACTGCTGCCCGGCGAGCGGATCACCGACGACGTGATCGACTACCTGCGCTCGCTGAAGGCCGTCGGCGCGCGCCTGCACGGCGCCAGCGACCCGGACTTCCAGACGATCCGTGTCCTAAAGCCTCGTTAAAGGGTCTGACCCTTTATGTAGCGTGATGGTGCTGATGGACGACGGCGTGGCCCTTGCCGCGTGAGATCAGCCAGCGGTTGACCGGGAACGCGACCGCGCCGGCGATCAGCAGCGCGAATGCGAGCGCGGCGTAGAAGCCGATGTCACCGAGGCCGGCGTCCATCGCGCCCGGGATCAGCAAGATGATCGCGTTGTCGACGATCTCCATGACCGCGATCGAGATCGTGTCGGAGGCCAGCGCGAGCGGGATCACGGCGCCGAGCGCCATGCCCGCCCGCAGCAGCGGCAGCGCCGTCAGCGAGTAGCCGAACAGGAACGCCAGCGCGACGGCGAGCACGATCGTCTGCAGGTCGGACCACCCGAGCGCGGTCCCGATGATCATGCCCAGCACCTCGCCGATGGCGCAGCCGGTCAGACAGTGTGCGGTGGCACTGAATGCAAGGCGATTGAGGCTCATACCCCCCTAGGGTATCAACGGTCGGTGACGATCCCCACCTCGCCGTCTTCCTTCCACAGCCGCTCGAGCACCTTCGCCGGCATCCGGGTGAGGTGCGGATAGCTGCGGCCCCACGAATTGAGGACGTCGACGTAGTCGAGCCCGCCGTAGCCGAGCGTGTTCAGCACGTCATCCACGCTCCGAGCCCACCGGTTCTTCATGATGCCCTCGGCGATCGCCTCCGGGCTGACGCGGCCCTCCTTGTTCTCGCAGTGGCCGCGGGTGCGCAGGATGTCGAGGCCCGCGCGAACGCTGGTCCCGTCGTAGTCCTCGCCCGGCCACTCGTCGATCTTCTGCGCCTCGTGGTAGAGCCAGAAGCCGTCGTAGAGCTTGCGATTGAGCTGCGAGGCGAGCCGCGAGATCCCGAATCCCACGCACGCGCCCTCGCTGCCCTGGTTGTAGAAGTCCCACCACGCGTCGGGGTCGGTGTGGCCGCGGGGCTTGAGGCAGACGCAGTGGCCACCGCGCGTCTTCGTCAGCTTCCCGTCACGCGCGATCCAGTGGTGGCCCTGGGCGTCCTTCTGCGGCTTGTCGAACTCGACGTACCAGTTGACCCCGATCACGACAGGGCTCGGCTTCGACGGCGCCGTGGCCGCGGTCAGCGGGTACTTGTCGACGTGCTTCCAGTCGCTCGGAGGGCGACGTCCAAGTGGTCCGGGCATGGAGCGACACTACGGTCAGTCTTTGTAGGGGTCAAACGTGTCGGCCCCGGCCATCGCCACGCCGAGCGGCGTGAGCCGGTGGACGATCTCGATCGTGTCCCCGTGCGCGGCGAGCACCTGGTCCAGGCGCTTGTACGCGCCGGGTGCCTCGTCAGCGGCGCCGCCGCGCAATTCGATGCCCTTGGCGGTCAGCTCGTGCTTGACCGCGGCGAAGTCGATCAGGCCCGGCTTGACGACCTTGCCCTTGCGCCGCTTGCCCGCCGCCTGCGTGCGCGACATCACCCGTCCCGCGCCGTGCACGGTCGAATAGAGCAGATCGCGCGACGCGTCCGAGTCCGAACCACGCAGGATCACCGACGGCTCGCCCATCGTCGCGCCGACGAACCCCTCCTGGCCCGGGAACGCCGGCGTGCAGCCCTTGCGGATCACCCACACATCGGTCCCGAAATGCCGCTCTTTCCAGGCATAATTGTGGTGATTGTGGACCTCCGCGGTGGCCTTCGCCCCGAGGATCTCGAGCACCTTGTCTACCACCGTGTCACGGCCTGCGTAGGCGTAATCACCGGCGAGCTCCATCGCGGCGATGTAGCTCTGGCCGACCTCCGAGTCGGTGCGGAACAGCACCGGCGGACTGTCCATCCCCGTGTCCTTCGCGTGCCCGTCGAACGACTGCCCCTGGGCGAGCGCCAGGAACCCGCTCGCAGTGTTGTGCCCGAAACCGCGCGAGCCGAAGTGGACGCCGACCCACACCCAGCCGTCCTCGTCCTCGAACAGGTCGACGTAGTGATTGCCGGCGCCGACCGTCCCGAGCTGCTTGGCCGCGAGCGAGTAGAGCTTGCGCTGCGGAGCGAAGTCCGCGCGCTTGATCTTGTCGAGCACCGGGTGATCGACGGGCTCCTCGTTCTTGCGCCCGACGCCGAAGCTGATCCGGCGGAAGATCGAGTCCATGATCCGGCCGAGGTCGGGGCGGATCTCGTCGGCGCGCAGGTTCGTCTTCGCCGCCTTATTCCCGCACCCAATGTCGAATCCGACGCCCGACGGGCTGATGTGGTCGGGATAGGCGACGGCGCCGCCGATCGGCTGCGAGTAGCCGACGTGGCCGTCCGCGCAGAGGGCGCCGCGGACAGCGAGTTCGGCGCAGCGGCGGAGCTGGGAGACGGCGCGCTCGTCGACGTCGCCGTAGACCGTGATCGGAGTGGACATCAGGAGTGCAGATGCACGCGTTCGCCGTGAGGGCCGAGTATCGCGATCACCTCGACGGGACCGTCGATGGCGCCGAACCAGTGCGGTGTCGAGGTGCTGAACTCGACCGCCTCGCCCGGCTTGATGACGAGATCGTCCTCGCCGAGCAGCAACCGCATCCGGCCGGTGAGCACGTAGATCCAATCGTGACCCTCGTGGGTCGGCAGTTCCGCCGGCGGTTCGCGGCGCGCAGCGCTGATGCGGAACTTGTACGCCTGCAGTCCGTGCGCCGGGCCGTGGCGGGTGAGCGGCCACATCGTCAGGCCGTCGCGGGTTCGCGGCCGTTCCCGCACCCGGGGGTCCTGGCGCGCGCGGGTCAGCAGGTCGTCGGTGCTGACGCCGAGCGCCGCCGCGAGCGCGGGCACGTGGTCGAGCGCGAGCCGCCGCTTGCCGGACTCCAGCCGGCTCAGCGTGGAGACGTCGATCTGCGCGCGCGTCGCGACGGCTTCCAAGGTCAGCCCGCGCTCGGCGCGCAGCTCGCGGAGCCGCTGGCGGACATGCGTGTCGAGGTCGTTTGCCAATTCAGCAACTTAACTTGGCAGATTCGTCATACATGCGCAACCGTAGCCGCATGATCTATGACTGCATCGTGGTCGGCGGCGGTGCCGCCGGTCTCAGCGCCGCCCTCGTGTTGGGCCGCGCCCGGAAACGCACGCTCGTCGTCGACGCCGGCGAGCCGAGCAATCGGTTCGCGCACGGGATCGGCGGCCTGCTCGGCCATGACGGCCGGCCGCCGGCGGACTTCTACGCGCTCGGGCGGGAGCAGCTCGTGCCGTACCCGTCCGTCGAACTGCGCGACGGCCGCGTGACCGGCGCGACCGCCACCGGTGACGGCTTCAGGCTCGAGTTGGCGGGCGGCGAGAACCTCGACGCGCGCCGCATCGTGCTCGCGACCGGCATGGAGTACCGCACGCCGGAGATCCCGGGCCTGGAGCCGCTGTGGGGCGACAGCGTCTTCCACTGCCCGTTCTGCCATGGCTGGGAGGTCCGCGACCAGCCGATCGCCGTGCTCGCCGAGGGCGAGAAGGCCGACCACCTCACCGGCCTGTTGCGGTCCTGGAGTGACGATGTCGTGCTCCTGAGCCCGGACCGCCCGATCAAGCGCCTCGTCGCCGAGGACGGCAAGCTCACCGCGATCGAGTTCGAGGACGGCGAGACGCTGCCGCGCACCGCGCTCCTGGTCGCCGTGACGTTCCACCAGCGCTCCGACCTCGCCGAGCAGCTGGGGGTCACCGTGACCGACCAGGGCTTCCTCGAAGTCGACGGGACGCTGGCCACGACCGTTCCCGGGGTCTACGCGGCCGGCGACCTGTCGAGCCAGCCGCAGTCCGTCGCGACCGCGATCGCCTCCGGCTTCCTGGCTGCCGCGATGGTCGTGCGAGAGGGATAGGCTCGCGGCGGATGTCGACCGCCGTGGACGAGCTGGAGCTGCCCGAGTTCGAGTATCTGAACCCCGAGCTGAAGGGCGAACGGTTCCACGAGAACCTCAAGCAGCTGCGCGAGACCGGCTGGCTGGCCTCGATGCCGCTCGGGTTCGTCGTGCTCGACCGCGAGGCGGGCGAGTTCTTCCTGCGCAGCCGCAGCTTCACGTTCCCCGGGATGAAGATCGCCGAGATCTTCGGGATCGACGACGGCCCGCTCTACGACGAGATCCGTCGCAACATCCTCCACATCAACGGCGCCGACCACAGCCGGCTCCGGGGCCTCGTGAACCCCGCGTTCACGCCCCGCGCCGTCGAGCGGTGGCGGCCGTTCATGCGCGAGACGATCCAAGCGCTGTTCGAGCCGCTGAACGGCAACGCAGACGCCGTCGAAGCGCTCGCCAAGCCGTATCCCAGCCGCGTGATCGCCAAGCTGATGGGCGCGCCGCTCGAGGACGCGGAACAGCTCTGGGACTGGTCGAACCTGATCCAGCGCCAGTTCGGGATGACGGTGGCCGAGGAACGGCCGCAGATCGAGCAGGCCGTGACCGAGTTCTACGCCTACACGGAACGCCTCATGCAGGCCCGCCGCGAAACGCCCGGCGAGGACCTGATCTCCGAGCTGCTGGACCGCGCCGACGACGTCGAGTTGCTCAACCTCGTGCTGAACACCCTCGTCGGCGGCGTCGACACGACCCAGAGCCAGCTCGCGCACGGCCTGCGGCTGTTCGCCGAGCACCCCGAGCAGTGGGAGCGCCTGCGCGAGAACCCGGAGCTGGCGCCGAACGCCGTCGAGGAGATCGTCCGCTTCGAGCCGATCACGCCGTTCACCGCCCGGATCGCGATGGAGGACGTCACCTACCGCGACGTCACGTTCCCGGAGGACACGATCGTGCTCGTGTGCGCGCAGACTGGCAACCGCGACCCCGGCACGTACGAGGACCCCGACACGTTCGACATCACGCGCGACCAAAAGCGCCTGCTCACGTTCGGCGCCGGCCCGCACTACTGCCTGGGCGTGAACCTGGCCAAGGCCGAGATGCAGGAAGCGCTCTCGTACCTCGCCCCGCGGATGCCGGAACTGACACTCGCCGGCGACCCCGTGTACGGCACGATCGACGGCATCTACGGCCTCGACGCGCTGCCGATCCGCTGGACGCCTACAGCCAGTCGATCCGCTTGAACATCGCGTAGAGGCTGAGCGCCAGAATCGCCATCAGCGCGAGCGCGAGCGGATACCCCGCACCCCAGGCGAGCTCCGGCATGTCGTCGAAGTTCATGCCGTAGACCGATGCCACGAACGTGGGCACGGTGATGATCGCCGCCCATGCCGAGATCTTGCGCACGACCTCGTTCTGCTCAGCTGAGACGACCGCCATGTTGGCCTGCAGGATCGTCGTGAGCAGGTCGCGCTGGGCGACGATCTCCTCGTTGACGAGCTTCAGATGGTCGTCGACGTCGCGGAAGTACTGCCGGAGCCCGGGGCTCACCTCGAGCACGCCGCCTTGCGTGATCGCCGCCGCCGGGCCGAGCAGCGGGTGCACTGCACGGTAGAAGTCGGTCACCTCGCGGCGCAGCAGGTAGATCCGGTGCGTCGGCGCCGCCGAGCCCGAGAACACGGTGTGCTCGACCTCCTCGATGTCGCGCTCGAGCCCTTCGACGACCGGCGCGTAGTCGTCGACGATCTTGTCGATGATCGCCCACAGCACCGACGCCGGGCCCTCCTCGAGCAGCTTCGGGCGCTCCTCCAACCGCAGCCGCGCGCCGTGCAGGTCACTGGCCGCGCCTTGGCGCACGGTGATGATGAACCCCGGCCCGACGAAGATCGACACCTCGCCGAACTCGACCTCCTCACGCTCGTCGACGTAGCGCGCCGTGCGCAGCACGACGAACGTGATCCCATCCTGGTAGCTCTCGACCTTCGGCCGCAGATGGAAGCTCTGCGCGTCCTCGACCGCCAGCTCGTGCAGCCCGAACTCCATCTGCACGTTCTCGAGCTCCTCCGGCGACGGCTCGACCATCCCGAGCCAGACGAACCCCGGGTCGTCGCGGCAGATCGCCGCCGCCTCCGCCGTGTCCATCTTCCCGGCATGCTGGCGACGACCGTCGCGGTAGAGCGCGCAGTCGGCGATCATGGACTCACGCAGTGTTCCAGCGCCGCTCCCAGAGTGTCTGAGAGGTGCGCGACGCGGCCGAGCTCGGCCACCTCCATCGCGCGCCGGAACGCGGACCGCGGCGGCGCGACGAGCGCCAACCGCACGCAGCGGTTGGCGAGTGAGAACAGCACCTGCAGCCCCGCACTGCCGAGGAACGCGAGCCCGGAGAGGTCGACGATCGCGGGGCCCGGCGCGAGCTCCGCCAGCAGCGGCTCCACGTGGCCCGCGTTGGCGCGGTCGATCTCACCGGTGATCCGGGCGACCGGAACCGCGCCGGAGCGATCGATCTCCACGCGCATCGGCCCGGGCGCCACCCGCTGCGGCGTGACGCCGGCGGAGCCAGGCTGGAAGCGGGCGCTGACCGTGGTCCCCTCGACGCCCTCGTCGATGTCCACGGCGTGCATGAGCGCGCGCACGATCGCGAGCCCGCGTCCTCGAGACCCCGGATCGGCCGGCGGAGGTCGCCACCGTCCGCGATCGCGCACGACGAGCGTCAGCCCTCCGCCAGGGTCACGGGCGAGCGCGACCTCGACGGCCGCGTCGCTGCCCGCCGGATAGGCGTGCTCGACGGCGTTCGCGCACAGCTCGCCGGCCGCCAGCACGACCACCTCGCCGTCGCCCGCATCCACGCCCGCCGACGCCAGCCAGCTGCGCATCGCCTCGCGCACCACGGCGAGTTGGTCCGCGCGCGCGGCGAACCACAGCCGCAGCGGCGCGATCGCCGGCGCGTGCACGCGCGCCGCCAGAAGGGCCACGTCGTCGTGGCGGCGCGTGCCGGTCAGCAGCGCGTCGATCAAGCGCGTACAGAGCCCCTCGGGCGCGAGCCGCGAGCTCTCCGCCGCGGCCTCCGCGAGTCGGCCCAGGCCGACGTCGAGCGCCTCGCCGCGGCGCTCGATCGCGCCGTCGGAATACAGCACGAGCGTCGTGCCTTCCGGCACCGCCGCGACCGCGTCCTCGTACACGTGCCCGAGCGCGCGGTCGAGCGGCACGCCGCGCGCGCCCTCGAGGTAGCGGGCACGCCCGTTCGGCGCCACGAGCAGCGGCGGCGGATGCCCGGCGGCGGCGTAGCGCACCTCGCGCGCGGCCGGATCGACGACGGCGTAGACCAGCGTCGCGCCGCGCGCCCCGGCGACGCCGTCCGCGTAGCGGCTCAGGAGCTGCAGCAGCCGCGCCGGAGCGCGCCCCTCGAGCGCGTAGGCGCGCAGCGCACTGCGCAGCTGCCCCATCGCGGCGGCTGCTTCGGCGCCGTGGCCGACGATGTCGCCGACCGCGATCCCCAGCCGCCCGCCGGGCAGCTCGACCACGTCATAGAAGTCGCCGCCCGCGGCGGCGCCCTCGGCGGGCAGGTAGCGGACCGCGATCTCGATTCCGTCCGCGCGCGGCAGCGACTCCGGCAGCAGCGCCTGCTGGAGCGTGGACGCCAGGTCGTGCTCGGTCTGGTAGACCCGCGCCCGCCCCAGCGCCTGGCCGCACAGGCGCGTCAGGGTCAGCAGGAAGTCGCGGTCGTGCGGCCTGAACGTCCGCTGGCGGTCGAACACGAGCCCGATCGCGCCCAGCGCGACGCCGCCGTCGGCGAGCGGAAGTAGCGCCGCCGACTGGGCCTGCGGGCGCACCTCGCGAAAGCGCGGGTACGGGCCGAAGATCGCCTCCGCGCTCTCCAGCCACAGCGGCGTGGTCGTGCGCGCGGCCTCGGCCAGAGGGAGCTCCGCGTCGAGCGGTAATGACTGGAAGCGCTGCACCGTGTCGGCCGCATGGCCAGCCGCGTGGGCGAGTTCGAGCGCACGCCGGTGCTCGTCGAGCAGCGCCACCCACGCGCTGTCGGCGCCCAGCGCGTCGCGGCCCTGCGCGGCGGCGGTGGCCGCGACCTCGTGCGGGGTCAGCGCCCGCGCCAGCGCCGCCGTGGTCTCCTGGAGGCGGTACAGGCGATCGTTCGCGAGCTGCTGGCGGCGGTACAGCCGCGCTCGCTCGAGCGCCTGACCGCCCTGGCGCCCGAGCGCTTCGAGCAGCTCGCGTTCGGCGGGATAAAACCCGCGCGAGTCCGAGCGGCTGACGCCGACGGCACCGAGCACCTCCCCGCCGGCCAGCAGCGGCACCGCGCACAGCGATCCCACGACCCGGTCCACCAGCATCGGGTAGCGCTCTTGCAACTCGGTCTGTGTCTGGATGCAGATCGTCTGGCGATCGCGGGTCACGTCGGCGACCGGCAGCTCCGCGGTCATCTCCACCGCCCGGTAGGCGTCGATGGCGTCGGGGTCGTAGCCCCAGCTCCCGATCACGCGCAGCGTCTGTTCGCCGGGCGCCAGCGCGTAGACCACGCCGCCGGTGCCGCCGAGCGCCCGCGCGCCCTGCTCGGCGACCGCGTGGCCCACCTCCTCCGGCGTCGCGGCGCCCGACAGCGCGCTCGTCACGCCCTGGAGCACCTCCGTCCGCAGGCGCGCGCGCTGCTCTGACTCGAGCAGCCGGGCGGCGTCGAGCGCCGCGGCCGCGCGTGCGACCACCGCCATGGCGAGCGCGCGGTCGGTGTCCGCGGGCAGGACGAGCGAGCCGAATCCGCGCCCGCCGGCGCTCAGCGGCAGCGTCAGTCCGTCGCGCGGCGGCTCGCCGGCCGAGATCGGCTGGCCCTCGCCGTCCAGGGCCTCGATCCCGCACGGCGCCAGCTCGGCAGCGAGCCGCTCCAGCCGGCCGGCGAACGTCGGCTCGGCCTCGAGCGCCGCGGCCACCTGGTCGGCCCGCTCCAAAGCCCGCAGGCGGGCGGCGTGATCAGGCGGATCGACAGGCAGACTGGACACGCGGCGAGACCCGCCGCGGACTCTATCGCCGCTTCAGCGTCGCGCTCGTGGCCGCGGCCGCCTGATAGCGGTACGACGCGCCGGGAACCAGACGGGTGTTCCAGCTCCAGTAGCCGCGGGAGTCGGTGGCCCGCGTCGCCACCGTCCGCCACCGGGTGCTGCCGCGCAGGCGCCTCTCGAGCGTGACGCGCTCGGTGTCGCGCCGCCGGACCTGACCCCACAGCCGGCCGCGGGTGGAGTCGAGCGCGAACGGAGTGATGAAGTGCTTGAGCGCCGGCTTCGCGCGACCGTCCGCGTACCGCAGGCCCGACTGCCAGCCGCTGTACGTGGAGTTGAGGCCGCGCGGCTCGTCACGCCACAGGTACTGGCTGAACAGCTTCACCCGCGGATTCCGCCACGCCAAATAGGCGGCGCGCTGCAGCCACTGGTCCTGCTGGGTGGGCGTCACCCCCGCCAGCTTGTCCGGCGGGTTGGTCTGGTAGCCGAACTCGTCGATGAACAGGTTGAACCGGCGCGTCGTGGGCTTCATGCGTCCGCCGCGCTGGAGCCGGTCGAGCGTGCTCGTCAGGCGCGAGAGCGACGCGAACGAGACGTCATCCGGGTTGGCGAACGGCGTCTCCGGCGAGGTCAGGACCCCGTGCGGATGGAACGCGAACCCGTCGGCGATCGCGGGCTGGAAGCCCCGGCACCGGCCCGTGGTGAGCTTCTTGAACTTCGCGTCGACGCAGCCGAATGCGCGCAGGAACGCGAGCGGGCGGTGCTTGGCGTTCTCGCGCCGCAGCGCGTCGCCACGTGGGGCCAGCGCGCCGATCAGCACCTCGGCGTCGGGGTCTGCCTCGTGCACCAGTGGGTAGGCGCTGCGGACCAGCGAACGGTAGAGGTGCGGCCCCACCGACGAGCAGCGCGTGCCGACACAGCTCGCCTGTGGCATCAGCCAGCCGGCGAGGTTCGGCTCGTTCCAGAGGATGTAGCGATCGACGCGGTCGCCGTACCGCTCGGCCACGGCGCGCGCGAACTCGCCGTAGAGCCTCGGATCGGGGTCGTAGCGCGGCTCGCCCCGCTCGGCGCGCCGGCTCACCCACAGCGGACCCGGGCCGGTGACGTTGAGCATCGGCTCCATCCCGGCCGCGACCACGCGGTCGACCGCGTGGTCGAGCGACGCCCAGTCGTAGGCGCCCTCGGCGTGGTTGGGCGCGATCCGGCTCCACAGCGCCAGGATCCGAACCTGCTCGATGCCCATGTCGGCCCACTCGGCGACCGCCTCGTCGGCCAGCGGGCCGCCGGCGAGCAGGATGCGGTCGTCGGCGATCCCCAGTTCCGGCCCGGCGGCGTGGGCCGGGGCGGCCAGGATGAGGATGGCGGCGAGGGCGGCGAGGATCGAGCGCATTGCCGATCCAAACGCCGCCCCCACCCTGGGAGTTGCGGTGCTTCTCAGCGCTTGAGCAGGGCTGGCACCTCCGCGCCACGCAGCGTGGTCGGCGCCCCGACCGGATTCACCGTCCATTCCGAATGGTTGGGCATCGGCGGCGTCTTCGTCCCGTACAGCCAGTCGTTGAGGAACCCGCGCAGGTCGCGGTGGCCGATCACCGATGCCAGCAGGATGAAGTCCTGCGTCGTCAGTGAGCGGCGGCTGCCGAGCGTCACCCAGGCCCGCTGGAGCAGGGCGAACGCACGCGGCCCGATCACCTCGCGGAGGGCGAACAGCACGGTCGCCCCGCCGTCGTAGATGTTCGGGCTGAACATCGACGCGACGTCCTCCCCACCGTGACTCGGAGCGGCCACCGGGCCGTACAGCGCGCGCCACTGGTCTCCGTTCGCGTACGCCGTGCGGACGCGCGCCTCGAAGTCGACGCCGAACTCGTCGTTGGCGTACAGCCACTCGTACCAGGTGGCGTGCCCCTCGTTGAGCCACACGTCACTCCACCGCGCCGGAGCGACGTCGTCGCCGAACCACATGTGCGCCAGCTCGTGGACCATGATCGGCTCGTAGATGGACGGCGTGAACGGAGGGAAGAAGAGGAACGTGGGATACAGCGAGATCGTCTGCGTCTCGAGCGCGAACGGGAACGTGGCGTCCGACGCGAACGAGCCGTAGGACCGGAACGGGTAACGGCCGACGCGCTCGATCATGTAGTCGAGGTGCGGGATCTCGCGCGCGAACGCCGGCTCGAGCGCGGCAAGATCAGCGGCGGGCGCGACGTCGCGCAGAAAGATCCCGCGGTGGACGCCGCGCACCTTGACCGCGTGGTTGCCGAACGCGAGCTGGATCAGTTCGCTCGCCATCGGCTCGCGGTTCTCGTAGGTCCAGCTCGTGCGCCCGTTCTTCGTCGACTTGCCGGTCAGCTCGCCGTTGGCCACGAACGTCGACTGCGCCGGCGTGTTCGCGCGGATCGTGTACGAGGCCTTGTCCGACGGGTGATCGTTGCTCGGATAGATGCGGTGCGCGCGGTTGGGCTGCGCGGCGGTGATCGAGCCCGACGGGGTGGCGAACCACGCGATGCCGAGCACGGTGTTGAGGTCCGGGTTCGGCGGGATCGCGCGCGGGCCGGACGTGTAGGAGACCTCAACCGTGAACGTCCGCCGGTTGCCCACCGCCGAACGCGGCGTCACGACCAGCTCCTCCCCCTGGCGCTCGAAGCGCGCCGGGCGACCGTCGACGCTGACCGCGCGGACCGCGTCACCGTCGAAGTCGAGGTTGAACCGCGACAGCGCCTGGGTCGCGCGGGCGCGGATGGCGGCCACCGCGTCCACGCTCTGGACTGACGCGGTGGTCGGGTACTTGAAGTCGAGCGTGTAATGCTCAACGTCGTATCCGCCATTTCCCAGACCTGGGAAGAGGCGGTCCCGTACGTCCGGGGCGCCGGGCGACGGGAGATCCGGATGTGCGGCCGCGGGCGCGGCCACGCCAAGGCTCGCGAGCGCTGTGACCGCGACGGTCAGCGCTCGGGCTCGGGATGATGCTTGCGACATACCCCCTGAAACTACGCTCCGGGAGCAGGACATGGCCACCAACGTCACCGAACGCGAGGCCCGGCAGGTCGCCGAGGAGGCGCGCGAGCAGGAGTGGAAGCTGCCGAGCTTCGGCAAGGAGCTCTTCCTCGGCAATTTCCGCCTCGATCTGATCCATCCCCAGCCGCGGCTCGACGACGCGGCGATCGAGAAGGGCGAGCGGTTCCTCGCCGAGCTGAGGGCGTTCCTCGAGAACGAGGTCGACCCGCTCCAGATCGAGCGCGACGCGAAGCTCCCGGACGAGGTCGTCGAGGGCCTGAAGCGGATCGGCGCGATGGGGATGAAGGTCGCCGAGGAGTACGGCGGCCTCGGGCTCTCGCAGGTCTACTACAACCGTGCGCTGGCGATGGCCGGCGTGTGGCACGCGGCGATCGCGACGCTGCTCTCCGCGCACCAGTCGATCGGCGTCGCCGAGCCGCTGCGGATGTTCGGGACCGATGAGCAGAAGCGCGAGTGGCTCCCGAAGGTCGCCCGCACGCACATCTCGGCGTTCCTGCTCACCGAGCCGGACGTCGGCTCGGACCCGGCCCGCGTGGCCACGACCGCGGACCCGGTGGACGGCGGCTACGTCCTCAATGGAACGAAGCTGTGGGCCACCAACGGCGCGGTCGCGGATGTCGTGGTGGTGATGGCGCGCACGCCGAAGACGGGCATCAGCGCGTTCATCCTCCCCTATGACAGCGAGGGCGTGACGGTGCTGCACCGGAACGCGTTCATGGGCCTGCGCGGCATCGAGAACTCAGTCACCCAGCTCGAGAACGTCTTCGTGCCGAAGGAATACCTGATCGGCAAGGAGGGCTGGGGGCTCAAGATCGCGCTATCCACCCTGAACACCGGCCGCCTGGCGTTGCCGGCGATCTGCGTCGGGCAGTCCAAGTGGGCGACGAAGATCGCCCGCGAGTGGTCGTGCGATCGGATCCAATGGGGCAAGGCGGTCGGCAAGCACGACGCCGTGGCGCAGAAGAACGCGTTCATCGCCGGGTCCGCGTTCGGGCTGGAGGCGATGCTGGACGTCGCGTCGCGCCTGGCCGACGAGAAGCGCAACGACGTCAGGATCGAGGCGGCGATCGCCAAGCTGTACGGCTCCGAGATCGGCTGGAAGGTGCTCGACGAGCTCGTCCAGGTCCGGGGCGGCCGCGGCTACGAGACCGCGGAGTCGCTGAAGGCGCGCGGCGAGAAGCCGATCCCGGCCGAGCAGGCGCTGCGCGACATGCGCATCAACCGGATCTTCGAGGGCTCGACCGAGATCATGCACCTGCTGATCGCGCGCGAGGCCGTCGACCAGCACCTGCAGGTCGCGGGCGACGTGCTCGACGCCGACACGCCGATCCAGGACAAGGCCAAGAGCGCCGTCGGCGCGGGCGCGTTCTACGCCAAGTGGTTCCCGAAGCTCATCGTCGGCGAGGGCTACAAGCCCAAGGGCTACGACGAGTTTGGCGAGCTGGCGACGCACCTGCGCTACGCCGAGCGCGGGTCGCGCCGGCTCGCGCGCTCGACGTTCTACGCCATGGGGCGCTGGCAGGCCAAGCTCGAGCAGCGCCAGTCGTTCCTGGGTCGGATCGTCGACATCGGCGCCGAGCTGTTCGCGATGTCGGCGGCGGTCGTCTACGCCGACACGATCGCGCGCGAGACGCCGGAGCGGGCCGACTCGGCGCGCGAGCTGGCCGACCTGTTCTGCATCCAGGCGCGGCGGCGCGCGGACGAGTTGTTCCACGCGCTGTGGTCCAACGACGACGACGAGCGCTACGCGGCGGCCCAGAAGCTGCTCGACGGCCGCTACACGTGGATCGAGGAGGGCGTGAGCGATCCCGGCGACCGCGGCTTGACAAAGGAGTAAGTAGTCACTAACAATCCAGGGCGTCGTGTTCGACGCCCTGGCCCGCTTCACCGAGACCCGCCGGCGCCTCGTCCTCGCTTCCGCGGTCGTGTTCGTCTTCCTGGCGGGCGCGCTCGGCGGGCCGGTCGCGGGTCTGCTGGACACCGGCGCGTCCGACTTCGACGACCCGAACGCCGAGGCGCTGCAGGCGAGTCGTGACGTCCAGCGCGCGACCGGCGCGTCGGCGCTCCCCACCGTGATCGCGCTGGTCCGCGGGCCGACCGCCGATGCCGAGGCGGTGCTGCGCGCCGACCCCGGGATCGCCCGCGTCGTGCCCGGCGACCGCTCGCGTGACGGCCGCTCGGCATATCTGCTGGCCTGGACGCGCACCGGCACCGACGACGAGGTGGTGACGGAGCGGCTCGAGCGCGCGCTCGGGCCGGAGGTCACTCTGGGCGGGCTGGCGGTCGCCGCGCCGCAGGTCGGCACGCAGGTCTCCGAGGACCTGGCGCGGGCCGAGTTGCTCGCCTTCCCGCTGCTGTTCCTGTTCTCGCTGTTCGTGTTCCGTGGGGTCGTCGCGGCGCTGCTGCCGCTGGGCGTCGGCATCACCACCGTGCTCGGGTCGTTCCTGATCATGCGCGGCGTCGACACGGTGATCCCGATGTCGATCTACGCGCTGAACCTGATCGTCGGGCTCGGCCTAGGCCTGGCGATCGACTACTCGCTCTTTGTCGTGTCGCGCTTCCGCGAGGAGCTCGAGCGCCAACCGGATACGTCAGCCGCATTGCGCCGGACGCTGGCCACCGCCGGCCGGACGGTGCTGTTCTCCTCGGTGACCGTGGCCGCGGCGCTGGCGTCGCTGACCGTGTTCCCGCAGCGGTTCCTGTACTCGATGGGGATCGGCGGCGCGGCCGTGGCGCTGATGGCGGCACTGGTGTCTCTGACCGTGCTCCCCGCATTGCTGGCCGTGCTCGGGCCGCGGGTGAACGCGCTCGGTCTCAAGCGCTGGCGAACCACCGCTCCGGAGGGCTTTTGGTACCGGCTCTCGCATTGGGTGATGCGGCGCGCGACGCCGGTCGCGATCGCGACGTCCGTGCTGCTGATCGCGATGGGGATCCCGTTCCTGCGCGTCGAGTTCACCGGCGTCGACGCCAGCGTGCTGCCGAAGGACGCCAGCGGGCGGATCGTCGACGACGCTCTGAAGCGCGACTTCCCGCCGGTACCGAGCGGTGCCCTGTTCGTGGCCGTCCGCGGCGGCGAGCGCGCTGCGGTCGAGGACTATGCGCGGCGACTGGCGCAGATCGACGGCGTCGCCGTCGTAGCGCCCGTCGGCGATCCGGTGGGCGGGCTGTGGCGGATCGACGTCATCCCCGAAGGCGCAGTGCTCGGCGGGACCGCGAAGGACGTGGTGCGCGCGGTGCGCGATGTTCCCGCGCCGTTCGAGCGACGCGTCGGCGGCCAGACGGCGGCGTTCGTCGATCTCCAATCCTCGCTCGCCGAGCGATTGCCGATCGCGCTCGCGATCCTCTGCGTCACGACGCTGATCCTGCTGTTCCTGATGACCGGCTCGGTGGTGCTGCCGATCAAGGCGCTGATCATGAACCTGCTGACGCTGACCGCCGCGTTCGGCCTGCTGGTGCTGATCTTCCAGGACGGGCGGTTCGAGTCGCTGCTCGACTACACGACCCAGAGCGCGCTGGAGTCGACCCAGCCGATCCTGCTGTTCGCGGTCGCGTTCGGGCTCTCGACCGACTACGGCGTCTTTCTGCTCACGCGGATCAAGGAGGCGCACGACGGCGGACTCGAGAACACGGAGGCGGTCGCGGTCGGCCTGCAGCGCACCGGCCGGATCGTCACGTTCGCGGCGCTGCTGTTCTCGATCGCGCTCGGCGCGTTCGCGACGTCGCAGATCATCTTCATCAAGGAGCTCGGCGTCGGGACCGTGCTCGCGGTGCTGATCGACGCGACGATCGTGCGCGCGCTGCTCGTTCCGTCGCTGATGAAGCTCCTGGGCGAGTGGAACTGGTGGGCGCCGCGCCCGCTCGCGCGGCTGCACGCGCGGTTCGGGCTCAGCGAGGGATGATTTCGCCATAGCCCACCAATAAGGAGGGGATGGCGATGGAGGGGACTGCCAGTGGCCCCCGCACCTTCGATCACCTGCGCGAGCACTCGATCGGCCTGCCGCAGGTGCTGTTTCAGTCGATCACGCACATGGCCCCGGCGGCGGCCGTCGCGTATTCGATCTATATCTCGGTCCCCGATGCGCGCCAGGCGCTGCCGCTCTCGGTGTTGCTGGCCCTCGTGGCCTGCATCTGCGCCGCGACGGCGATCGGGCAGCTCGCGAAGCAATTCCCGTCGGCGGGAGGCATGTACACGTACGCCGCTCGTTCGCTCGGCCCCACCGCCGGTTTCCTCGTGGCGTGGCTGTTCATCATGTTCGAGCCGCTCGTCGCGCCGTTCCTGTACCTGGAGTTCGGCTGGGCGATGAGCGAGGTGTTCGAGAACTCGGTCGGGTGGCACTACGACGGGCAGTGGTGGATCTGGGTGCTGCTGATGACCGTGATCGTGTTCCTGCTCACGTACCGCGACGTCCGCATCTCGACCACCGCCGGCGTGATCCTGGGCGCGTTCGAGATCGTGATCTTCGCCGGGTTGGCGATCTGGATGCTGCTCTCGAACGCCGGCGACATGAACCTGCAGCCGTTCAACCCGGGTAACGCCGAGGGCGAGTGGAGCGGCGTGTTCAAGGGGATGGTGTTCGCGATCCTCGCCTTCATCGGCTTCGAGGCGGCGGCGCCGCTCGGTGAGGAGGCGCGCAACCCGCGCCGCAACATCCCGCGCGCGGTCGTCGGCTCGGCGGTCGCGATCGGCCTGTTCTACGTGCTTGCTCCTACGCGTGGGTGTTCGGCGCCGGCTTCGACGGCTTCGTCGAGCAGGCGACCGGCGCCGACCCGTGGCGCAACCTCGGCGAGGTCTTCTGGGGCACCGGCTGGATCCTCGTCTTCCTCGCGATCTGCAACTCGATCGCCGCGAACTCGAACGCGGCCGTCAACGCGGCCACGCGCGTGTTCTACGCGCTCGCGCGCAACGGGCTAGCGCCGAAGCCGCTCGCGAGCACGCACCCCGAGTTCAAGACCCCGCACGTGGCGATCATCTGGATGTCGGGCTTCGCGCTCGTGCTGGCGCTCGCCTTCGGGGCGATCTGGGACCCGCTGACCGGCTTCGCGATGATCGCGACGATGGCGGTGCCGGTCGTGATCCTCGTCTACATGATCGTCTCGGTCGGATGCATCCGGTACTACCTGGTCGAGCGGCGCAGCGAGTTCAATCCGTTCATCCACCTGGTGCTGCCGGTGGCCGGGATCATCCTGTTCTTCTTCCCGCTCTACTACCAGTTCTACAAGGCGCCGCCGACCTATCCGATCAAGGCCGCGAACTGGGTCGCGCTCGTGTGGCTGGTGCTCGGGATCGCGCTGGCCTTCTGGCTCGCCAGCCGGGGGCGCGACCGGTTGCGTGACATGGAGCGCGTCTACGTCGAGGACGAGACCGTCGCCTGATCGCGCGTGAACCGCGGTGAGTCGGGCGCGGCTGTCTCTGGCCGTGCCTTGCTCACCGCGACGTTGACGAGCACGTTGGCGACGAGCCCGATCAGCCCGGCGTTGATGCCGAGGAACGGGTCGTTGCCGGACAGCGCCAGCGGCACGACGATCGCCTCGCCCACGAGCAGGCCCGCCAGCGCGCCCTGGACGGTCATCCGCCGCCACAGCAGGCCGCCGACCAGCGCCGGGACGAGCTGCGCGATCCCCTCGTAGGAGAGGACGCTCAGACGCACCAGCGCGTCCGGGACGAGCAGCGCGCCGGCCAGGGCGGCGAGGCCGCTCGCGACCACGACCATCCGGGCGCGGGTGACGCTCTTCGTCCCCCACAACGTGCCGATGCAGAGCATGAACACGGCCATCGGGACGATCGCGCTGAGCGCGCCGGCGACGCCGACGAGCGCGACGACCCACGCCGGCAGCTCCTGCGTGACCATCGTCAGCAGCGCCAGGTCGTTGGTCTCGAGGTTCGGGACGACGAACAGCGCCGCCATGCCGAGCATCACCGGCACGAGCAGCAGCAGCGAGTACATCGGCAAGAAGATCGCGTTGCGGCGGATCGTGTTCGGGCTCTTGGAGCCCAGGTAGCCGGCCACGAAGCTCGGGAACACCGTGAACGTCACGCCGTTGAGGATGCAGGTGGACATGAACCACAGGACGCCGAGGCCGGGCGACTCGTTGCCGGGCAGCGTCAGCCACTCCGGGCGCTCGGTCCGCAGCCGCGTGAACAGCTCGCCGTAGCCGCCGAACAGCTTCAGCGGCAGGTAGATGGCCAGGAACGCGATCGTGAGGATCACGAGGCCGTCCTTGAGCACGCTGACCCACGCGCTGCCCCGCAGCCCGCTGATCAGCACGAAGCCGGCGGACACGACGAAGCCGATCACGAACGCGGTCTTGAGGCCGATCTCGCCGTAGGACATCGCGGAGACGACCAGGCCCATGCCCTGGATCTGGAGCTGGATGTAGGGCAGCAGCGCGATCGTGGCCACGGCCGCGATCACGATCCCGAACTTTGGCGACTTGAACCGGTGGGCGAGGATGTCGGAGACCGAGATCAGGTCGTGGCGCTTGGCGTAGCTCCACACCATCGGCGCGAACAGGTAGACGGTCGCGTAGCCCGTCGCCATGTAGCCGACGAGGTAGAGGATCGGCGCGCCGTAGCCGTACGCCCAGCCGGCGGCGCCGAGGTAGGAGAAGCTCGTGTAGCACTCGCCGGCGAGCAGGACCCACGTCAGAATCACGCCGAACGAGCGGCCGCCGACCGACCACTCGGCGAGGTTCGCGTCGCGGCCGCGGGCGGCGGCGATGCCCAGACCGAGCGTGCCGACCATGGCGACCGCGAAGATGGTGATGGCGACCTTGGCGTCAGTCGACATCGGTCGGCTCCGCCTCGTCGCGCTGGAACATACGGGTCGCTGCGGGCGGCGAGCCAGATCGCGAGCGGGCTCACGATCACGGCCATCAGCGCCCAGAAGAACAGGAAGGGCAACCCGAGCACCACCGGGTCGATCCGGTTCGCGAGCGGCAGCGCCGCGACGAACACCAGGAACGGGACGGTCAGCCACAGCAGCGAGCGGCGGCCCTTGACGTGGTTGCTCATGCGCTCTCCAAGAGGTCGGCGATGATCAGTGCGAGGCCCTTCGTGCCCAGCACGAGGTCATGGACGGTGATGTGCTCGTCGGCGATGTGCGACAGCGGCGTCTGGCCGGGGCCGTAGACGAGCGAGTTGGTGATGCCGGCGTTGTGGACGACGAAGCGCTGGTCGTCGCTGCCGGCGGAGATGAGGATCTTCGGTTCGAGGCCGAGCTGGCGTGACCGCGCGGATCGCCGCCTGCACGACCGGCTCGTCCTCGCTCACCAGCGTCGGCTCGGTGCTGTAGAGCTCGTGGTAATCGTGGCCCGACGTCCTGCAGCGGGTCGAGCAGCTCGCGGCGCGCGCTGTCGAGGTCCTCGCCCGGGATCAGGCGGCGGTTGAACGTGACCGTGCAGCGGTCGGGGACGATGTTCGTCGCGTGGCCGCCGCGGATCGTGTCGAAGGACAGCGTCGCGCGCGGGTTGTCGGGCGTGACGCCGTAGTCGGTGACGCGCTGTTCGAGCTGCGGCCGGAGGTGCTGGTCGAGATGGCTCAGGTAGCGACGCCATCAGCTCGATCGCGTTGACGCCGAGCTGCGGCGCGGAGCCGTGCGCCTGCTTGCCGATAGATCGTGATCTCGCCCCAGATCGCGCCCTTGTGGCCGATCCCGACGCCGTCCGGCCCGAACGGCTCGGTGATGATCACGGCGTCGCCTTCGAGCAGGCCCTGCTCGACGAGCCAGCCCATGCCGGCGTTGCGGACGCCGACGGTCTCCTCGTCGGGGACCGCGCTCTGATGGACGTTGGGCTTCAGGCCAGCTCGTCTGAGCGCCTCGACGGCGATGATCTGCGCCGCGAGCCCGCTCTTCATGTCGGCGGCGCCGCGGCCATAGATCTTGCCGTCGACGAGCTCGCCGCCGAACGGGTCCTGGATCCAGTCGTTGCCGACCGGGACGACGTCGTAGTGGCCGTTGAGGTGGACGAGCGGGCCGTCGCCTTCGAGCTTGCCGATCAGGTTCGGCCGCGGCAGTCCCTGGCCGAGCGGCGCGAGCTCGGTCGGCGCGTGGTGAACCTCGGTCGCGTAGCCGAGTTCGTCGAGCACCGACTTGAAGTCCGCGACGAACTCCTCGTAGCACTCGCCCGGCGGATTGACGGTGGGGACCCGGATCAGTCGCTGCAGCAGCGCGACGAGATCGTCGGCGAGTTCGTCGACCAGATCACAGAGCGACCCAGACATTCTTCGTCTGGGTGTACCCGAGTAGCGCTTCTACACCCTTCCCGCGGCCGTAACCCGAGCGACCGACGCCACCAAACGGCAGTTCGACGCCGCCACCGACGCCATAGCCGTTGACGAAGATCTGGCCCGCGCGGATGCCCGCGGCGACCCGGTGGGCGCGACCGAGATCGTGCGTCCACACGCCCGCCACCAGCCCGTACGGCGTGCCGTTGGCGAGCGCAATCGCGTGCGCTTCGTCGTCGAACGGCAGCGCGGCCAGGACGGGGCCGAAGACCTCCTCCTGGAAGATCTCCATTTCCGGCTGCACGTCGGTCACGAGCGTGGCCTGCATGAACAGACCGGTGTGCTCGCCGCCGGTCACGATCGTCGCGCCCGCGTCGCGTGCGGTGCGCAGCATGCCCACCGCCCGTTGCAGTTGCTTCTCGGAGATCAGCGGCCCGAGGTCCGGATCCTCGAGGCCCGGTCCGATCTGCACAGCATCGAAAGCGGTGGCCACGCGCGCGATCGTCTGCGCGTAGATCGAGCGCTCGACCAGCAAGCGGCTGCCGGCGGAGCAGCTCTGGCCGGCGTTCTGGAGCAGTGATCGCACGATCGCCGGGACGGCCTTCTCCAGGTCGGCGTCGGCGAACACGACGTTGGGCGACTTGCCGCCGAGTTCGAGGTCGAGCGGCGCGAGGCGCTTGGCGCAGGCGGTGGCGACCGTGGCGCCGGTCGCGGCCGAGCCGACGAACGTGACGTGGTCGACGCCTGGGTGCTCGACGAGCGCCGCGCCGGTCTCGCCGTGGCCGGTCGCGATCTGGATCATCCCGCGCGGGACGCCGGCCCGTTCGGCGAGCTCGCCGAACCGCAGCGGCGTGATCGAGGCCAGCTCGGAGGGCTTCAGGATCACGGCGTTGCCGGCCGCGAGCGCGGGCGCGGCGCAGCGCGCGGTCACCTGCAGCGGATAGTTCCACGGGATGATCTGGCCGCAAACGCCCCATGGCTCGCGGAGCGTGTAATCGAGCGCGTCAGGACCGAGTGGGATCGTGCGGCCCTCCAGCCGCTCGATCGAGCCCGCGTAGTACTCGAGGTAGCGAACGGTCGCGGCGACATCGGCCTTCGCCTGGGACAGCGGCTTGCCGGTGTCGCGGGACTCGAGGTCGGCCAGCGCGGCGGCCTCGTCGTCGACGAGTTGCGCGAGCCGTGCCAGCGTGCGCGAGCGGACGAGCGGCGTGCGCCAGTCGCGCTCGACGTCGAGCGCGCGGCGCGCGTCCTCGACCATCTCGGCGACCTGCTCCGGCGTCGTCTCCGGCAGCTCGGCGAACTCGTGGCCCGTCGAGGGATCGATCGCCATGAAGCTACTCACAGGTCGCGTCCCCCGTCGACGTTGAACACGGCGCCGGTGATCGCGCGGGCGTCGTCTGACGCCAGGTAGGCCGCGGCGCCGGCGATGTCCTCGGGCTCGATCAGGCGTTTCAGCGGCAACGCTTGCGCGGGGTCGCTGTCGAAGCCGAACCCGGCCAGCATCGGCGTGTTCGCCGGGCCGGGGTTGATCACGTTGACGCGGACGTCCGGCGCGAGCTCGATCGCGAGCGCCCGTGCGAGCCCGATCACGCCCGCCTTCGATGCCACGTAGGCGCTCAGGCCGGGCCGGACGCGGTTGGCGATGATCGAGCCGGTGACGAGCAGCGTGCCGCCCTTGAGCTTCGGCGCGGCGACCTGGGCGGCGATGAACAGCGACGTCAGGTTGACGTCGATCACCGCGTCCCATTCCTCGCGCGTGATCTCGGCCAGCGGCTTGACCGTCTCCGGGATCCCGGCGTTGTTGAAGTAGACGTCGATCCGGTCGTGCTTGTCGAGCAGCCGCTCGACGTCCTCGCGCTTGGTGACGTCGGCGCGCGCGGGCGTGGCGTTGACGATCCCGGCACACGTCTCGTGGGCGCGCTCGAAGTCCAGATCGGCGGCGATCACCCGCGCGCCCTCGGCCGCGAACCTGTGGACTGTCGCGCGCCCGATCCCCGACCCCGCGCCCGTGACCACCGCCACCTTCCCTTCGAGCATGCGCGGTAGCGTGCCACGGATGCGGATCGCGAGGGTCATCCAGTGCGTCGACGCCCATGCCGAGGGCGAACCGAGCCGGATCGTCGTCGGCGGCGTTCTGGACGTGCCGGGCGAGACGATGCTGGACAAGATGCACGCGCTGGAGCGCGACGACCGCCTCCGCCGGATCCTCCTGTTCGAGCCGCGCGGCTCCGCGCCGCTCTCGGCCGACCTCGTGCTGCCGTCCTCGCACCCGGAGGCCGACGCCGGCTTCATCATCATGGAGTCCTCGTCCTACGAGGGCATGTCGGGGACGAACACGATCAACACCGCGGCCGTGCTCCTCGAGACGGGCCTGGTGGAGATGGTCGAACCGGTGACCGAGATGGTCCTGGAGGCGCCGGCCGGGCTCGTCCGCGTCCGCGCCGAGTGCGCCGGCGGGCGGGTGGAGCGGATCACGTTCGAGAACGTCCCGTCGTTCGTGGAGGTGCTCGACGTGCCGGTCGAGGTCCCGGGGGTCGGCACCCTGTCCGTCGACGTGGCCTACGGCGGCGCGTTCTGCGCGTTCGTCGACGCCGCGTCGCTGGGCTTCGCGATCACGCCCGACGAGGCACGCGACCTCGCTTCGCTCGGCGAGCAGATCCGTCCGCACGTGAACCAGCAGGTCACGATCGACCACCCGATCGGCCACCTGTCGTTCGTGGTCTTCGTCGCCCCGCCGCGCGTCGGCGGCGACGCGCGCCACGCCACGATCGTCTCCCCCGGCCGGCTCGACCGCTCCCCCACCGGCACGGCCACCTCAGCGCGAATCGCGGTGTTGGACCGCCGCGGGGAGATGGGCTCGACGTACGTAGCCGAGTCCGTGATCGACACCCGGTTCGAGGGCCGGATCGTGCGGCGCGAGGGGTCTGCCGTCGTGCCCGCGATCACCGGCCGGGCGTGGATCACGGGGTTCCATCAGCTGGTCGTCGACCCCTCGGACCCGCTCGGGGCCGGGTTCAAGCTCGGCGACACGTGGGGCTCCGGCTCGGTCGACGGCCTGCTCAACCAGCCTACATAAAGGGTCAGACCCTTTATGTAGGCTTTACAGTCCGCGAGACGCTGACTGCGCCCATGGCGCTGACCCGCACGACGAACCGCTTCGCCCGGACCGTGCGAATCCGAATGGTCCGCGTGCCCGCGTTCCGGAACCGCCGCGTCGTGACGAACCGCCTCCCCCCGGCCCGGACTGTCAGCCGGACGGAGGTCGGCGCGCTCACGGTCACCCGCGCAGTGACGCGGCGACCGCGCACCCGTGCGCGCAGCGCCAGCGTGAGACGCGACGCGGCCGGCGCGGCGGGTGGCGAATACGCGCTCCAGTGCGGCTCCCAGGCGCCCGGCAGCGTCACGACCTGCTCGGCCTCGCATTCGTTGGTGGCGACATGGATGCCGTCACTCTCGGCCCACGCCACGCGCGAACCGTCGGGCGAGAACGTCGGGCTCGCCGAGCTGTACGTGTCCGCCGCCTCGAGTGGGATCTCGCACTGGAACTCCCGGTCCAGGAAGAGCCGGAGCGCGACCCGGCGCGGCGTGCCGCCCGCCTCCGCGGCGTCTTCCGCGAGCACGGCGATCCGGCGTCCCGAGCGTGAAGCGGCGGCGTCGAAGCCGGTCGCCCACGCGGCGCCCGGGTCGCTGAACAGCGGCGCGGCGCTGTTGTCGGCGCCACCGACCGTGTACAGCGCGAACGTCTCCCCGCCCGGCGCCGAGATGTCGCGACTGACCAGCAGCCGGTCGTTGCCGATCCACGACGGCGCCACGAAGCCCTGCTGCCCGAGCGACTGATTGCCCTCACCCGGCCACCACAGCGTCGTGGGATCCCCGTCGATCGCCTCGTCGTAGGCGATCCGGGA
Source organism: uncultured Solirubrobacteraceae bacterium (assembly GCA_963768375.1). Taxonomy (GTDB): domain Bacteria; phylum Actinomycetota; class Thermoleophilia; order Solirubrobacterales; family Solirubrobacteraceae; genus Solirubrobacter. The sequence continues at coordinate 1,091,213 of CAVYHO010000006.1, read as the reverse complement.
CCCGTCGGGCGAGACCCGCACGTGGGTCGGCGGCTCCGCGGGCGTGTCCTCGGTCGCCACCGTCGCGGCGGTCGGGATCGGCGCGCCGGTCTCGCCGCCAGTAGGCGTCAGGCGGTGCAGCCAGCCGGACGTGTCGGGTGCCAGGATCGTCCCGTCGTCGGCCGCCGACGGCCACTCGTAGCTGCGCTCCCCGTGCGTCACAGCGCGCTGGCCGGTGCCGTCCGGCGCCATCGCCCAGACGTCGGTCCCGCGCCGGAACACGATCGTGTCCGCGCTCGCGACCGACGGCCACAGCGCGAGCGCCAGCAAGACGGCGACCATCGCCGTCGACGCTACCGCGTCCGGCTCTCCGCCGCGAGCACGATCAGGTCCACGACCGCGTCCAGCGGCAGCGCGGTCGAATCGATCGTGAGGTGATAGAGCGCGGAATCGCGCGCGTCCGCGCGGTAGAAGTGGCGGACGTACGTCTCGCGCGCGCGGTCGGTCTCGGCGAGCGCCCGCTCGATCTCGGCGCGATCGGAGCCGCTGAGCCGCATCGCCTGCTCGAGCCGCCGGTCGCGCGGGCCGTCGAGGCGGACGTGGAACGCCCGCGGGTCGTCGCGCAGGACGAGCGCGCCGGCGCGACCGAGCACCACCACCTCGCCGGTCGCGGCGTGCTCGCGGATGATCGCTTCCGTGGTCCGCCGGAATGCCTCCTCGTCGACCGCGTCCTGGATCGTCGCGGTCGCTCCGAACGCCTGGCCCATCGGTGCCAGCCGCATCGCCATCCGCGACAGCAACCCGCCGATCGACTCGTCGCGCGCCGACGCGTCGTCGAGCGGGACGGCCAGCCGCTGGGCGACCTCGGACGGGATCGCGCGATCGAGGAACGGCACGCCGAGCCGCTCGGCGAGCCGCGGCCCGACCTCGGAGCCGAGCGCGCCGTACGCCGCCGAAACGGTCACGATCGTCATGTGGACCGTTCTGCCCACTCGGAGCAGGTTAGGGTCGCCTAATAAATCCTGATAGCGTTGGTCGGAAATGGCAGGCACTGGCTTCACGCGCCTGGCCGCGGAGAGCGGCTGCCCTCCGCTGGCGGACCTCCTGCTCGCGCTCGCCGCCGAGTTCCACGACGTGGATCCCACCGCCGCGGACACCCACCTGGACGAGCTCGCACTCCCCCTCTTCGGCCTCGCCGGCGGCGATCACCGCACCGCCGCCGGCCGCCTCGCCGCCGTGCTCGACAGCGAGCCGGGCTTCGACGCCGACCGGACGAGCGTCTCCGCTCTCTGGTTGGACCGCGTGCTCCAGACGCGCCGCGGTCATCCGCTGATCCTCGCCGCGCTGGCGGCCGAGGTCGGGCGGCGGGCAGGCCTCGAAGTCCACGTCCTGTCCGCCCCCACGGGCTGGTACGCAGGACTCGCCGACGGCGAGCGGCTGTGGCTGGTCGACGCGACGATGGACGGCCGCCGCGCCGATCCGTGGAGCCTGCGTCCCCACTGCGCGCACGAGCTCGCGTTCGCGGCCCTGATGGGCCTCTCCGATCGCTTCGAGCGCGCCGGCGACACACGCCAGGCCGGCCGCGCAGCGTTGCTGCGCAGCCGGCTGCCGCTGCGTGGTTAGCTCGCCACGGCGATCATCCGCCGAGAGCCGAGCTTGTACGGGCCCGAGCCGTCCAGCAACTCGACCTGCTCGAAGCCGGCGCCGCGCAGCATCCGCACGACCTCGCCGGCCGTGTGCACGTGATGCGCGCCTCGGCTGTGTTCGACGACGCCGTCGGCGCTCTCGAACACGTACTCGCTCTCCAACCGGCTCTCGCTCACGCGGTAGTGGTTGGTGCTGGTCATCTTCACGCCGCCGAACTCGATCTCCCGGTGCTCGGAGATCCCGGCCACGAGCAGCGACTCGGCGACGGTGGCCGACTCGAGCACCAGCCGCCCGCCGGGCTTGACGAGGCGCCGGAACGCTGCCAGCGACCGGACCGTCTCCGGCGGCGTCACGTAGCCGAAGCTGTTGCCCCAGCTCACGACGCCGTCGAACGGCCCGAGGTCCGGCAACGCCCGGAGGTCGCCCTCCACGAACCGCGCCTCCAGGCCGCGTGCACGCGCTCGCTCGAGCCCGTCCGGCGACACGTCGATGCCGGTCACGTCATAGCCGGCCTCGACCAGCCGTGCCGACAGGCGGCCGTCGCCGCACGGAACGTCCAACACCGTGCCGAGCGGCAGCAGACCGCTCACTATCGCCGCGTCCGCGTCGATCATCGTCTCGCCCGCGGCCGCCCAGAAGCGCGCCGCCAAGCCCTTGTGAAATCCCACGAACCAGTCGTCGGGAACTCGCATTTCAATCAAACCTCCGACGTGAGCGCGCGCAGGCGCGCAGGGACAGAACCGTTGGGTACGGCCTGTGTCAGTCGGCGGCGGTGTTCAGCTTGATCAGCAGAGGCGTCGTGAGCGAGGCTAGACCGGCGGGCGAGGCCGCGCAAGTGGGGTTAGCCACACGCCGCCGCGCGGCTACGCTCCGCGGATGGAGCCAGTCGTAGTGCCACCCGGTGCGGGCCATCGCGTCGGGAACGTCGAGTTCCTCGCCCGCTCGGCCGACACGTCGCGGTTCACGTTCGGGATCATCGAGATCCAGCCGGGCCGCGAGCTCGAGCGGCACGCCCACGCCGATGAGGTGCCCCCGGGCAACCGACACGGGTTCCGCAACGCCGGCGACATCCCGGTGCGAATGATCAACATCCACGCGCCGGCGGGGTTCGACCGCCGGATCGGGCTGGAGGATTGATGCTGGCGGCCACGCTCGCGACCGTCGCGCTCGCGGCGACGTCCTTCACGATCGACGTCCGCGACACGGGCGAGATCCGCCGCGTCGGCGACCTCAAGCCCAAGCAGTATCTGGGCGAGGACGGCTTCAGCAACGGCGTCGTCCCGAACCGCCGTAACGCGATCCGCGCCTACGGGCGGCCGGACCGGCGCGACGAGAACGGCTGCGGGAACATCTGGCGGCGGCTCGGGCTGCAGCTGATCACGGCCGACTTCAGCGGCGGTCCGCCGTGCACGGACCGGACCCGGATCCAGCGGATCGAGATCACGTCGGACAAGTGGGTGACCGAGCGTGGGCTGCGCGTCGGCGACTCGCTCGACCGCGTCCGCGAGCTCTATCCCGAGCTGCGGCGGTTCACCGACCTCTACGGCGAGGCGGGGCCGTATCGCTACGTGTGGGCGCTCGTGCTCGAGCCGTCGCGGGTCGGCGGGCCGCCGAATCTGATCGACCGCCTGAGCGCCGAGATCCGCAAGCGCAAGGTGGTCTCGCTCACCGTCTCGCCCTACGGGGCCGGGGACTGAGAGCCGGCCAGCAGGACCTCGGCGACCTGCTCGGGATCGTCCCACGTCGGCATGTGGCCGCAGCCGCGCAGGACGAACTCGCGCGCGCTCGCGGGCACGTCGCGCGGGCGGGCGACGAGCCGGTCGTGCTCGGCCCAGGCCAGCGTGAGCGGGACGCGGACCTCCGCCAGCCCCGTGAACTGGCCGGAGCGCATGCCGGCATTGACCGCCTCGAAGCCGGGCGCGTCGGCGTACGCGCGGACGAGCTGCAGGGCGGCCGCGTACGGCACCCGCTCGGGGTGCGCGATCGTCCCGCCCAGCGCCGTGCGCCGGCCGCGCTCGCTGCGCAGCAGCGTGGGCATGATCGGGCCGAGTGCCCGCGCCAGCGCTCGCGCCGTCGAGCGCTTGGGCATCAGCGGCTGCGCCCACAGCCCGGCCGGGGCGATCGCCGTGACCGACTGGGCGCGGCCGGCGCGGGCGAGCTCCAGCGCGACCCAGCCGCCGAGCGAATTGCCCGCCACGTGCGGCCGATCGAGACCGAGGGCAAGCGCGTGCGCGTGGATCGCGCGGGCGAGGTCGTGCGGCGTCGCGGGCTCGCGGGGCGCAGACTCGCCGAAGCCCGGCATGTCGACCGCGATCACGTCGCGCTCGGCGGCGAGGCGGTCGAGCACCGGGTCCCACATGTGGCGGTCGGTGCCGAGCGCGTGGATGAGCACGAGCGGCGGGCCGCTCCCGCGGCGGGTGTGCGCGATCACGCGGCGGCGAGCACCGCGGCGGTGAGTGCGGCCGACACGCCCGCGACGGCCGCGGTCTTCGCCGGCGAGCCGTCGGGCAACCCCGCGCGGCCGGTGAATGTGGCGGCGATGTCGCTCATGTCGCCGACGAGGCTAGCCGCGAGCCACGGCTTCAGCGGCGCCCCGGTCAGCGCGGCGGCGATCCCGAACCCGTGGACCGCGATCTCGCGCGCCGCCAGGCCGCGCAGCGCGACCTTCGCCGGGTCGTCCACCGGGCCGAGCCACGTCTTCGTGACCTTCTCCGGCACCACGAGCAGCGCCGCGCCGTAGGCGACGCGGGCTCCGAGCACAGCGACGGCGGCCTTCACGCGCCCACCCCGGCAACGACCGACGGCTGCGCAGGCGCCTCGGCCGTGGCGAGATGGCCGCGCCAGCGCGGCTTGGCCAGTACGACCTGCACGTTGCCGATCCGGCGCTCGGTGAACCCCGCCTCGCAGAACGACAGGTACAGCCGCCACAGGCGCATGAAGCGTTCGTCGTAGCCCATCGCCGCGAGCTTCTCCGCCCCGGCCTCGACGTTCGCCCGCCAGCGCCGCAGCGTCTCGGCGTAGTGGGGCGTGATGTCCTCGAGATCGACCATCCGCAGGTCACTACGGCGGGCGACGTTGCGCGCGATCACTTCGATCGACGGCAGGCAGCCGTTCGGGAAGATCAGCGAGTTCATGAACGACCGCTGGGTCTTCTCGACGTCGTAGAGGCGATCGTCGATCGTGATCGCCTGCAGCGCCATGACGCCGTCCGGCCGCAGGAGCGACGCGCACCGCTCGAAGTACGTCCCAAAGTCCTTCCAGCCGACGGCCTCGATCATCTCGATCGAGACGAGCTTGTCGTAGGTGCCCGTGAGCTCGCGATAGTCCTCGAGCAGGATCGTCACCCGGTCCGTTAGGCCGGCCTCGCGGACCCGCTCCAGCGCGAGTTCGCGCTGCTCGCGCGAGAGCGTGGTGGACGTGACGCGGCAGCCGCGGGTCGCCGCGGCGTGGACCGCGAACCCGCCCCAGCCGGTCCCGATCTCCAGCACGTGGTCGGACGGCCCGAGGTCGAGCTTGTCGCAGATCCGCTCGAGCTTGGCCCGCGACGCCTCGGCGAGCGTCATGTCGCGGCGCTCGAAGATCGCGCCCGAGTACATCATCGTCTCGTCGAGCATCAGCGCGAACAGGTCGTTCCCGAGGTCGTAGTGCGCGGCGATGTCCTTGCGCGCGCGGCCCGGCGTGTTGCGGGGCCGCGGCACCCGCAGCGGCCGCAGTCGCTGCCGCAGCCGGTCGATCCCGGTCAGGTTGCGGGCGGCGACCTCGATCACCGCCGTCACGTCCGGCGAGTCCCACAGGCCGTCCACGTATGTCTCGGCCAGCCCGCGCCCTCCGCGCAGCGCCGCGCGCCAGACGGCCGCGTCGTGCACGACCACGGTCGCCTGCGGCGAGCCGGAGCCGAACACGAGCCGCCGGCCGTCCTCGATGACGGTCAGCTGACCGGACTCGATGCGCTTGAGCAGTGCAAGGGCGACGCGTCTCACGAGACCTCCGGGTGCGGGTGGTGCGGGACGCCCTTGAGCTTCAGCGCGACCCCGTGGGCGTAGATCAGGACGAGCGTGCGCAGCGAGGCGCCGATCAGCGCGCGGCGCCGGTAGGGCCGGCGGCGGAGATTCAAGGTCGCGTCGAAGGCGAGCACCCCGTCGCGACGACTCTCAATGTGCATCGAGAGCGTCTCCCCGGGCACCGTCGCGCGCACCTCGTAGGTGTGATCCATCGCCATGAACGGCGAGACGTGGAGCGCCTTCTCGAGCGTCCCGCCGTTCGGGCCGAGCACGTAGGCGTGGCGCTCGCCCCACGGCGTGTTGGTGACCTCGGCGACGATCCAGCGCAGATCCTCGCCGTCGAAGCAGTAGTAGAAGCTGACCGGGTTGTAGAGGACGCCCAGCGTGCGCGGCGCGGCCAGCAGCTTGATCGGCCCGGAGAACGCTTCGCCGACGAGCTTGGACACCTCGGCACGGCTGAGGAAGCCGCGGATCGGAAGATCCCGGTAGGCGAGCGCGATCCGATAGCGGAACGCGTGTCCGCGGACGGCGAAGCGGCGGTGCCGGATGGTGCCGGCGTACATCACGTCAGTCGCTCCGCCACCCGCTGCGCGCTCACGACGCCGTCCTCGTGGAAGCCCCACCGCCAGTACGCGCCCGCGTAGTGGGTTCGCTCGACGCCGCTGATCTCGGCGTGGCGCGCCTGAGCGCGCGCGCCATCGGTCGTGAAGACCGGGTGCGCGTACTCGATCGTGCGCAGGACCTTCCCCGGGTCGATCGCTCCCGTGCGGTTCAGCGTCACGCAGAAATCACGGTCGGCGTCCAGCGACTGGAGTCGGTTCATGTGGTACGTGACCGTCGTCATCCCGGTGGGCTCGGGCAGCAGGTGGTAGTTCCAGCTCGCCCACGCGCGCCGGCGGCGGGGCAGCAGCCGCCGGTCGGTGTGCAGGACGGCCTCGTTGCGCTGGTACGGGATCGCGCCGAGGATCTCGTGCTCGCGGTCGGTCGCATCGGCGAGCATCGCCAGCGACTGGTCGGAGTGACACGCCAGCACGACGTGGTCGAAGCGCTCCGGCTCGCCGTTGACCGGCGTGACCGTCACGTGGTCGCCGAAGCGGTGGATGGCGCGGATCGGCGTGTTCACGCGGAGCCGGTGCCGCCAGGGCTTCACGACCGCGTCGACGTACGATCGCGAGCCGCCGACCACGGTTCGCCATTGGGGTCGCTTCGCGAACCCGAGCATGCCGTGGTTGGCGAAGAACTCGATCAGGAAGCGCGCCGGGAACGTCCACATCTGGCGCGGGTCGGCCGACCAGACGGCGCTCGCCTGCGGGACGATGAGCCGCTCGACGAACGGCCGCGAGTACGCGCGCTCGTCGAGCCAGTGGCCGAGCGACGGCCCTTCGCCACCGGTCGCCAGCAGCGCTCGCGCGTCGCGGTTGAACCGCACCAGATCGGCCACCATGCGGTGAAACCACGGCGTCACGAGATGCGCGCGCTTGGCGAACAGGCCGTTCGGGGAGGAACCGTTGTATTCGAAGTCGCCGCCGTCGGAGACCCCGAAGCTCATGTCCGATGGTTGCGACGCCACCCCCAGGGAGACGAGCAGACGCTCGAAGTTGGGATAGTTCCGGTTGTTGAAGACGATGAAGCCGGTGTCCACGTGATGCGTGGCGTGCTCGGTGTCGACGCGAACGGTGTTCGCGTGGCCGCCCGCCGTCTGCCCCGCCTCGAACACGGTGATCTCGTGTGCGCGGTGCAGCAGATGTGCGGTGGCCAGTCCCGAGATGCCGGCGCCGACGATCGCGATCCTCATCGCATACTTCTTCGCGCAACCACCGCCTCTTGGATCATTCGATGCGCCAACTGACCAGCCTCGACGCCCAGTTCCTGAACGTGGAATCGGCCCGGACCTTCGGTCATGTGGCGTTTCTCGGGATCTACGATCCGTCGACCGCGCCGGGCGGGAAGCTCGGCGCCGAGGAGGTCCAGCAGCTGCTCGCGGACCGCCTCCACCTGCTCCCGCCGTTGCGGTGGCGGCTCGTCGAGGTGCCGCTGGGGTTGGACCTGCCCTACTGGATCGACGACCCCGACTTCGACCTCGACTTCCACGTCCGCGAGTCGGCGATCCCGCCGCCCGGCGACGATCGCCAGCTCGCCGAGACCGTCTCACGGCTGTTCGCACGGCCGCTGGACCGGGGGCGGCCGCTGTGGGAGTTCTACGTCATCCACGGGCTCCCCGAGGGGCGAGTCGCGCTGCTGACCAAGATCCACCATTCCGCCGTCGACGGCATCTCGGGCAACGAGATCATGGCCGCGCTGCTCGACCCGGAGCCCGAGGGGCGCGTGATCGACCCGCCGCCCGACGACACCGCTCCTCCGTCGCCAGTGCCACGTGACCGCGAGATGTTCGTTCGCGGCTTGCGCGGGATGCCGCGCCAGCCGCTGCGCGCGATGCGTTCCCTCCCCACCACGTTCACGGGCTTCACCGACTTGCCGGGCGTCAATGCGCTGCCCGGTGTGCCGACGCTCTCGCATGTCTACTCGCGAGTACGGCGCACGTTCGGCTCCGACGAAGGCACCGGCATCCTGGAGGTGACCAAGGCCCGCGCGCCGGTGACGCCCTTCAACGGGCCGGTCTCCGCGCACCGGCGCTTCGCCTTCGGCTCGCTCTCGCTGGACGCGGTACGCCAAGTTCGGCGCGAGTTCGGCACAACCGTCAACGACGTGGTCGTGACGATCTGCGCCGGGGCGGTGCGCGACTGGTTGATGGAGCGCGACGCGCTGCCGGCCGACCCGCTGGTGGCGCTGATCCCGATGTCGGTGCGCAAGCGCAGCGAGAAAGGCGCCTGGGGCAACCGGATCTCGATGATGATCGTCCCGATCCCGACCAACGAGCCGGATCCCGCGATGCGGCTGCGCCGGACCCACGAACTGCTGCGCAGCGCGAAGGAGCGCCACAGCGCGTTGCCCGCGTCGTTGCTGACGGACGCGACGGCCTTCATCCCGCCGGCGGTCGCCTCACTCGCCGCGCGGAACACGATGGACATCCTGGGCCGCACGCGACCGCCGCTGAACCTCGTCATCTCCAACGTCCCCGGTCCGCGCACGTCGCTCTACTGCGCGGGGGCGGAGCTGCAGTCGAACTTCCCGATCTCCGTGATCGTCGACGGCGTCGGGCTGAACATCACGGTCGTGAGCTACAAGAACCGCGTCGACTTCGGGATCGTCGGCGATCGCGAACAGATCGACGACGCGTGGGCGTTCCTGGAGGGAGCCGCACACGCGCTGCAGGAGCTCGAGGAGATCGGCCAGAGGAGGTAGTCCCCATGCCCGTCCAGCCGCCCACCCGGCAGCAGCTCGAGTGGATCGCCGACGCGCTGCACATGCAGCTCACCGAGGAAGAGCTCGACGTGTTCGAGGCGGCGATCGCGGGGTCGGTGGGGGTCTTCCGGCGCCTGGACGAGCTGCCCGACGAATCGCTGCCGGTCAAGTATCCGCGCGAGGACCTCGGGTACCGGCCGGTCGGCGACGAGAACCCGTCCAACGGCTGGGCCTGGAAGTGCTCGATCCGGGGCGCTTCGTCGGGTTCGTTGGCCGGTCGCACCGTCGCGGTCAAGGACAACGTGTGCGTGGCCGGCATCCCGATGCTCAACGGCTCGCCGATCATGGAGGGCTACGTCCCGCGCGAGGACGCGACCGTCGTCACACGCTTGCTCGACGCCGGCGCGCACATCATCGGCAAGTCCGCCGTGCCCGCGTTCTGCTTCGACGGCGGCGGGCTGACCGGCTATCCCGATCCGCAGCCGGTCAATCCGCACAACCCGGCGTATCTCGCCGGCGCATCGTCGAACGGCTCCGCGGTCGTGGTCGTCGAAGGTCAGGCGGACCTGGCGCTCGGCGGCGACCAGGGCGGCTCAATCCGGATGCCGTCTTCGTGGAGCGGGTGCTGCGGGCACAAGCCGACGCACGGCCTCGTGCCCTACACCGGGATCTTCCCGATCGAGCTGACCCTCGACCACATCGGGCCGATGGCCCGGACGGTGGCCGACTGCGCCCTGATGCTGGACGCGATCGCCGGCGTGGACTCCGACCGCGATCCGCGCCAGATCGGTGTGGTGGTCCAGGAGTACTCGAGCGCGCTCGAGGTGGGCGCGTCGGGTCTGCGCGTAGGCGTGCTGTCGGAGGGCTTCGGGATCCCGGACGCGTCCGAACCGGACGTCGACGCGGCGGTGCGCGCTGCCGCCGACGTGCTGGCGGGAGCGGGCGCGTCGGTCGAGGAGGTCTCGATCCCGCTGCACTCCGACGGCCTGGCGATCTGGAACGCGATCGCGACCGAGGGCGCCACCGACCTGATGGTCCGCGGCGACGCGTTCGGCACCAACCACAAGGGCCACTACACGACCGACCTCGTCGACTTCTACGGTCGCGCCCGGCGCGCCCGCGGCGCCGACTACTCGGTCACGGTCAAGCTCACGGCGCTGCTCGGCACCTATCTGAGCGAGGACTACAACCATCACTACTACGCGAAGGCCCGGAACCTCGGCCGGCGGCTGAATGCGGAGTACGCCGCGGCGCTGGAGCGCTTCGACGTCCTGCTGCTCCCGACGACGGCGATGAAGGCGCGCGCGATCCCGGTCGACGGGAGCATCCCGGAGGTGCTCGCCGCCGCGCTCGGGAACCTGCACAACACGTCGCCGTTCGACGTGACCGGCAACCCGGCCCTGTCGGTGCCGTGCGGCACCTCGGACGGGCTGCCGATCGGGGCGATGTTCGTCGGGCGCCATTTCGACGACGCAACCGTTCTCCGCGCCGGCCACGCGTATCAGTCAGCGGCCGTTTAGGACGCTCGCGTGGCGCGGGCTCCAGCCGAGCTCGCGCTTCGCCTTCTCGTTCGAGAGGCCCTGGATCCGCGTGTGCATGTACGCGAACGACTCGGGAGCGCCGTCGAGCGGCAGACGCTGCGGTTCGGCGAGCGCGGGCAGCCACTCGGCGACCGCCATGGGCCGGTCGTCGGCGATGTTGTAGACGCCGGGCTTGTCGTGCTCGATCGCGGCCAGGGTCGCCGCGGCGGCGTCGTCGACGTGGATGAACGACCACACGCCGGAGCCGTCGCCGAAGATCGGCATCTGCAGCAGGTACTCGAACCCGGTCCCGGGCCCATTGAAGATGCCGAAGCGCAGCGCCGTGCCGCCGGCGCCGGTCACCGCTGACTCGAGGTGGCGCACCGCGTCCGCCGTGCTGACCATCGTCGGCGCGGGGTCCTCGATCCGCTCGTCCTCGGTGTGGAGCGGGCCGGGGCCGTCGTAGCGCCACTGGCCGTAGCTCTGGGCGATCACGCGGACGCCGGTCTCGAGCAGGATGTCGATGCCCTCTGTCCGCAGCCGGTTGGTGGTCGCGAGCTCGTGCTCGAAGTCCGCGAACGTAACGCCCGTGAGCGCGGTCATCTGGTGCACGATCACGTCCGGCGACGCCTTCTCGACGGCGGCGAGGACCGCGTCGCGATCGAGGCCGTCGGCGACGACCGGCGTCGCGCCGGCCGCGCGCAGCGCGTCCTGCTTGGACGGTGTGCGGGTCATCGCCACGACCTCGTGGCCGTTGGAGACGAGCAGTGGAAGCAGGCGGGCACCGATGGCTCCGGTGGCGCCGGCGAAGAAGATCTTGGTCATACCGCCTTGACGTGACGGCCGCCCGAGACGTGACAGAGTTTGTCCGGGTTGCGCACGATCCGCATCGCGTGGACTCGCCCGTCGATCACGTCGACCGCCAGGACGTCGACGACGTTGCCGGCGGAGTCGAAGAGGATCCGGCCCGGCTGGCCGTTCACGTGGACGAGCCGCCGCTCGAGCGATCGCTGCTTGCGCGCGATCGCCGCGTACGCGCGAGCGATCCGGGCGGCGCCGTGGAGCGGATGGCGCGCGGCGGCGACCTTGCCGCCGCCGTCGGCGTAGAAGACCGCATCCTCGGCCAGCATCGCCTCGAGCGCGGGCAGATCGCCCGCTTCGGCGGCGGCGAGGAAGCGCTCGAGCAGCGCGTCGCGGCGCGCAACGTCGGCGTCGAAGCGCGGCGCGCCGGTCGCGAGCCGCTTGCGCGCCCGCACGACGAGCTGGCGGCAGCTCGCCTCGCCGCGGTGGAGTACGGCCGCGATCGACGCGTAGTCGTAGTCGAAGACCTCGCGCAGCACGAACGCGGCGCGCTCGGTCGGCGTCAGCCGCTCAAGCAGCACGAGGAACGCCTGCGAAAGCGAGTCGGTCATCTCGACCCGGTCCGCCACGTCGCCGACGAGCGGCTCCGGCAGCCACGGGCCGATGTACGCCTCGCGCCGCACGCGAGCGCTCCGCAGCACGTCGAGCGAGAGCCGAGTCGAGACCGTCGTGATCCAGGCCGCCGGCTGGTCGGGCTGGTCGGCCCGGACCAGTCGCACCATCGCTTCCTGCGCAACGTCCTCGGCCTCAGTGACGCTGCCGAGCATCCGGTACGCCACCTCGAAGGCTCTCCGTCTGACTACGTCAATGCGTTCCACACGCGCGCGGGGGTCATCGGGAGCTCGTTGAGGCGGACGCCGGTGGCGGCCGCGATCGCGTTGGCGATCGCCGGCGGCGCGGCGACGACGGGCGGCTCGCCGACGCCTTTGGCGCCGAACGGGCCGTCGGGCGCCGGGACCTCGACGATCAGGGTCTCGATCGGCGGGACCTGGTCGGTCGAGGGCAGCGCGTACTCGGCGAACGAGCCGCCCTGCAGCTGGCCATCCTCGTTGTAGGACATCTCCTCGAGCAGCGCCCAGCCGATGCCCTGGGCGGCGCCGCCCTGCATCTGGCCCTCGACCAGCGCGGGGTTGAGCGCCTTGCCGACGTCCTGCGCGACCACGTGCGCGAGCAGCGTCACGTTGCCGGTGTCGCGATCGACGCGGACATGGCTGAGATGGACGGCGGCGCCGGGCGCGCGGCTGACCTGCGCGGTGCTGCCATAGCCCTCGATCGGGCGATGCGGGCTGCCGAACGTGTACGTCTTGGCCGCCAGATCGGCGATCTTGACCGCGCGGCCGGGCGCGCCGACCGGGCGCACTTCGCCATCGACCAGCTCGAGGTCCTCGGGCGCGATCTCCAGCTCCGAGGCGGCCACGTCGAGCAGGCGCTCGCGCGCCTCGGCGGCCGCGCGCTCGACCGCAGGGCCGTACGTGTACGTGATCTTGCTGCCGCCGCTGACACCGCCGTACGGCGCGCTCGACGTGTCGCCGGTGGTCACGCGCACGCTGTCCTCGGCGAGCCCGAACGCCTCGGCGGCGATCGCCACGAACGCGTTCTCGATCCCGCTCATGTCCGCGGCGGCGGTGACGACGGTGAGCCGGCCGTCGGAGTCGAGTTTGCAGATCGCGGCCGCCGGCTCCAGGCCGCCGGGCCAGAAGCCGAGCGCGACGCCGACGCCCTCGCCGTCCGGGAGCTCGCCGCGCCGCTGCCAGAGCGGGTGGTCGCGCATCCGCTCGAGGCACTCGCGCGCGCCGAACGACTTGATCTCCTGGCCGTCGAGGCCGCGATCGCCGGCCGTCATCACGTTGCGCAGGCGCAGCTCGATCGGGTCGAGGTTCAGCTCGGCGGCGAGCCGGTCCAGCAGCGACTCGACCGCGAACGCGGCCGGCGGCGCGCCCGGAGCGCGATAGGCACCCGGCGACACGCGATTCGTGGCGACGCCGAGCGCGGTCAGATCGTGCGCCGGCCACCGGTACGGGCCGGCCGAGAGCATCGTCGAGATCGTCTCGACGCCCATGTCCCCCAGCCCGCCGCGGTCGCCGACGACGCGGCCGCGGATCGCGGTCAGGTCGCCGTCGCGGGTCGCGCCGAGTTCGAGGTCGATCAGTTCGCCGGGCGCCGGGTTGGCGGCCGCGAATTCCTCCCTCCGGTCGAAGACGATCCGGACCGGCCGCCTGAGCTTGAGCGCGGCCGCCGCCGCCAGCGGCTCGGAGATCATCAGCTTGCCGCCGAACGCGCCGCCGATCGGCGCGGCCTTGACCCGGACGCGGTCGATCGGGAGCCCCAGGGATGTGGAAAGCGCCTCGCGCGCCATGAACGCGCCCTGCGTGCTCGAGTGGACGACGAGCTCGCCGTCGGGCTCGACCCACGCCAGCGCCGACTGCGGCTCGAGATACGACTGGTGAACCCAGCTGGTCCGGAACCGGCCGGACACCACGACGTCGGCGCGCTCGAGTCCGGCCGCGGCGTCACCGCCGTGGATCCGCTGGCGCACGGCGACGTTGGGCGACGCTTCGTCTCCTTCAGGCTCAGCCGCGTCTTCGGCCGCCTCGGCGCCGGTGGCCTCGCCCTCCTCACCCGACGGCGGGCCGGTGTGGGCGCCCGCAGCGCCGTCGCCCTCTCCCGCCTGCGCGGTCACGCGGACCGGCGACGCGCCGGCGGCCATCGCCGCTTCGATGTCGAGCACCGCGGGCAGCGGATCGGCGTCGATGACGACCAGCGCGGCACCGTCCTCGGCGGCGGCCTCGGACTCGGCGATCACGAGCGCGACCGGCTGGCCCGACCAGACGATCTCCTCACGTGCGAGTGGCTCGGCGGTGCGGCCGGAGCCGCCGACGAGCGGCAGGTCGGCGGCGGTGAGCACGGCCACGACGCCCGGGACCTCCAGCGCGGCGCTGCCCTCGATGCCGGTGATCCGCGCGTGCGCCTCGGCGGCCAGCACCGGCCGCGCGTGCAGCAGCCCGTGGACCGGCATGTCCGCGACGTAGCGCGTCGCGCCGCGCACTTTGGCGTCGCCGTCGCGGCGGCGCCGCGGGGTTCCGATCATCCGAGTCTCCTGGCGAAGTGATACGACGTGATCCGCATCCCGTGGCGGAAGTAGAACCGGTGGGCGTCCTCGCGCTCGGGGCCCACGCCCGAGTCCAGGTGCAGCTCGTCGCAGCCCTGCCGCGCGGCCTCCGCTTCGACCCAGGCCATCACGGCGTCGGCGTGCCCGCGCCCGCGCATGTCGGCGCGGGTGACGAGATCGTCGACGTACAGGAACCGTCCCCACGCGGTGTTCTCGGCGACCCGGAACCCGGCGACCGCGGCCGCCACGCCGTCCTCGAGCGACGCCACGACGCGGTACCCGTCGGGGCGCTGAGCGTCGATCCGCGCCGCCAGCGCGTCAACCGTCCCGTGGTGGCCGCGCAACTCCAGCAGCGCCTCGGCCGCCACCGCCGTCTCCCCCTCCGGGATCTCCCGCACCATCTCAACGAAGGTACAGATCGGCCGCGTTCTGCCAGAGCGCGCGCTCGCCGGCGGTCTCCCGCACGACATCGATGTCGGCGTCCTCGAACGGCCGCCGGGCGCGGGTCGACGGCAGGTCGGTGCCGAAGATGAGAGCCGCGGGGTTGATTTGCGCGATCGCGCGCAGGGCGGCGGGGACGTCGTGGTCGACACGGCCGAAGCCGGTCGCCTTCACGTACGCGCCGGCCTCCACGAGCTCGAGCAATGCCGGCAGGGCGGATCGGCGGAGCCCCAGATGGTCGATGACGAGACGGGGGACCTCGCGCAGCCGCGGGTCCGCCGGGTCGCCATAGACCTCGAGGTGCCAGCCGACGAGCTCATGCACGCGCCGTGCGAGCCGGACGAAGTCGAAGTCGGCGCCGCGGTGGAGGTTCGCCCGGCAGGCGCGCACGCCCGCCGCATCGAGCGCGAGGATCTCCTCGTCGGTGATGTCGTCGGGCAGATTCGCGACGCCGACGAATCCGTCGCCGAGCCGTTCCAGGGCATCGACGAGGTAGGTCTGGTCGAACGCCTGGAAGGAGCCGGACACGACCGCCCCGCCCGCGACGTCGAGGCCCGCCACCCGCGCGCGGTAGTCGTCGACCGAGAACGGCGGCGGCAGGTAGCCCTGGTTCGCCACCAGCGGAAACCTCACGTCGATGACGTGAAAGTGCGCATCGAAGATCGCCACTTGAGGAACCTTGCCATGCCGCCGATGGACACGAGTAGGACGTATGACTGCCCTCCGGCTCGCCACTCACCGACTGCGCTCGCGCACCCACGCGATCCTCCAGACCGCCGTCGCCGCGCTCGCCGCGTGGTACCTGAGCGTGCTGCTGCTGCCGGACCCGCAGCCGATCTTCGCCTGCATCGCGACCGTGGTGGCGATCGGCGCCACCCACGGCCAGCACCGCCAGCGCGCACTGCACCTCGTGGCCGGCGTCGTGGTCGGGCTGGCGGTCGCCGTCGTGCTGGTCCACGTGATCGGGACCGGCGCCCCCCAGATGGCCCTCCTGATCGTGCTCGCGATGTCGGTCGCCGTGCTGCTCAACGGCTCGGACCTCGTCATTTCCGAGGCGGCCGTCTCGGCGATGCTGCTGCTGATGCTCGGCGGCGGGTTCTCGCCGAACCGGATCCTCGAGGCCGTGATCGGCGGCGCCGTCGCGCTGGCGATCGCCCTGCTCTTCCCGCCCAAGGCCGCGCTGACCGTCAGCCGCGCCGCTCAGGCCGTCTTCGGCCAGCTCGGCCGCTCGCTCGAGCGCACGGCGAGCGCGCTCGAAGCCGGCGATCCAGAGCGCGCCGACGCCGCGCTGGAACAGGCCCGCGCGATCGACGACCTGATCGACACGCTCGACGATGCGCTCACCACCGGCCGCGAGACCGTTCGCACCGCGCCGCCGCGCTTCGGCGAGCGCGAGCCGGTCGAACGCTACGACCGCAGCTTCGAGCAGATCGACCTCGCCGTCCGCAACACCCGCGTGCTTGCCCGCCACGCGCACCGCGCGCTGCGCACCGGCGACGCGTCCCCGGAGGTCGCGCCCGCCGTCGGGAACCTCGCCCGCTCGGTGTGGGAGCTGGCGGCCGCCTACGACGATCCCGAGCGCGCCGAGGACGCCCGCGAGCTGGCGGCGAGCGCCGCTGCGAACACCGCGCCGGACGCGCTCGGCGAGAGCGTCCGCTCGACGGCCGTCGACCTGATGCGCGCCGCAGAGCTGGTCGCGGGCGACACCGACCAACTTCCGAGTGAGGAGCTGCTGCTGGGCCTCGCGCGCCACGACGAGCGCCTGCGCGCCGCAGCAGTCGCCGCTCAGGAGCGCGACGAATGCCCGTTCGTGGCGACGATCGCCGATGTTCCGGCCGCCGCCGACGCACGGACCCCAGTGCGGGTTTGTTGACCGCACGTACGCCGAAGCGTACGTTCGGTGACCAGCGATGGCCCGGCGCGTCACCATCCTCACGACCGACCCCTCCGAGCTCGAGCGTGCGTGTAGCGACCTGAGCAACGCCGTCGTCTCTGGCGCGGTCGTCGTAGGCGATGGCGACGAACAGACGATCCGCCAATTCGAAGCCGACGGGCTGCTGGTGACGCTGATAGACGAGCCGGAGGGGCCGTCCCCGACGCCCGAGCCGTCCGGCGGCGACTCCGCGGATGTCTACGTGGTGACATTGGCCGGACCCGTGATGGAGCCGTGGCGCGAGGCGCTCACCGACGCGGGAGCAGAGTTGCTCTCGGCCATCGATCGGCGCACGTTCGCTGTGCGCGCGCCGGCGGCACAGTCGCCTGTCATCGCCGCCCTCGACTTCGTGTGGGCGTTCCGGCGATACGAATTGGACGACACGATCGCGCCGGCGGACCTGTCGCCGGCCGAGTCCACCGCGGAGCCGATCCTCTACGACGCCCGGGTCCACCCCGGGGTCGACGCTGCCGAGATCGCAAGTCAATTGCGCGTCGACGGGATCGAGATGGTCGAGGTCACCGCCGACAAGCTGCGGTTCCGCGCCGTTCCGGACTCAGACGCGCTGGTCGCGCTCGCTTCACGCTCCGAGGTTGAGCGCGTTCAGAAGTTCAACCCGCCGGAGCCGGCGTGCGATCGAGCGCTGGCGCTCGTGGGGATTCCCGTGCAGCACGGATTCTCGGCGTCCGCCTACAACGGGACGGGTGAGATCGTCGGGCTCGCCGACTCGGGGATCGACCTCAAACACCCCGACGTGGGCCCTCGGGTCCATAAGTGGTACGCACGCGGCCGTCTGAATGACCCCCGCGACCGCACGGGACACGGGACGCACATCGCAGGCTGCATCGCGGGAACGGGGGCCGCCTCCGGGGGTACCGTGCGCGGCGCGGCACCGGGCGCCAAGCTCGTCGTCCACGCGCTGGACGGGGCAAATGGCGGGTTCACGGGCCTCCCGGCCGACCTCGGCGTGCTGCTCGAGGAGGCGTACGCCCAGGGCGCGCGGATCTACAACATGAGCTGGAGTGCCGCGGACAGCCTGGGCGACTACCAGATGTTCTCGCACGAGGTCGACGCGTTCGTCTGGCGACGTCCCGACATGCTCGTCGTGGTCTCGGCTGGGAACAAGGGCACGGCGGCCGGCTCTCAGCAGGCAGGGTGGGTGAAGACCGGATCGGTCGGATCGCCGGGGACCGCCAAGAACGCCCTCACCGTCGGGGCCAGTACGAGCGACCGCAAGGTGGCCGGAAACCCTACGTGGGGGCAGCGCTGGCCCAAGGCGTTCCCCGACCCCCCGATCCGCGACGGGCTCGTCTCCGGCGGGCCGACCAACGTCGCGGCGTTCAGCGATCGCGGACCGTGTGATGACGGGTTTCGCATCAAGCCAGATCTGCTCGCGCCCGGAACCAAGATCCAGGCGCCGCGCTCGCGCGACGCCCCAGCCGGCGAATACGAGACACCCGGGCCGTCCGACCCGGACTACGGCTTCATGAGCGGGACGAGTATGTCGGCGCCGATCGTCGCGGGCTCCGCCGCGCTGGTGCGCCAGCTGTACCGGGGACGGTTCTCTCACACCCCGAGCGCCGCGCTCTTGAAGGCCACCCTCATCAACGGCACGCGCTGGCTACGGACTTCGGAGGCGTTGGCCGACCGCCAGACGCCTCCCAACTGGCACCAGGGCTTCGGCTCCCTCGACCTCACCGGCATCCTGTCGCCGCCGAGCGGGCGCCGGTTGGCCTTTCGCGACACGCACAGCCCTGGGATGGAGCAACTCACGGCAACCGGCCGCGAGCGCAGGTACACGATGCAGACGCAGAAGGCAGGACCGCTGCGACTCTGTCTGACCTGGATCGACCGGCCGGGTCGCTGGCTGCACAGCGTCCTGACCTTCTATCTCGAGCACACCGCGACGCGGCAGCGCTGGCTCGGCGACGCAGGCCGCCCGCCGGCCGGGGCGGCGTGGAGCACGCGGAACAACGTCCAAGTGATCTGGCTGGACGCGGCACCGGCCGGGACGTACCGGATCGTCGTCGCGACCACGAGCGAGTTCAAGCCGCCGCAGGGTTTCGCCGTGTGCGTGACGGGCGAGCTGACCGGCAACCTCGTGCTCGCCGGGCCGTAGCTAGTTCTTCAGCACGTCGTAGGACAGCTCCCGGGCGCGCTCTCGCAACGCGGGGCGCACCTGGGGATCCTCCTCATCCAGGCTCCGGATGTGCTCGATCGCATACACGGCGAGGACGAACACCTGCGCGTAGCCCCAGTTGTTGTCTTTCGAGAGCGCCTGGTACGTCGTGTTCAGCTTGGCGATCGCGGCTTCCTCGTCCATGTCGTCATATTCGTCCCACGGGTTGATGGGCGGTCGGAAAGGCGGCTCGGCCATGTCGTGTCCCTTCGGTTGTGGTCCAGGGTCTCAGGCCGTACACGACGGCTTCGTGGCGTTCCAGCCGGGCGCCAGACGCGTACCGGCGTTTCCAGCGGTCGGCGCCCACCTGATCGCGCGCCTGGTCGAGCACGCGCTGGAATTGCTCCTCAACCGGGGTGAGGTGGCCGGCGCGCATCGCGCTCGCCGCGCCGGTCAGCTTCGCCGCGACGTCGTGCGCGCCTTCACGAATGGCGAGCACAGCGAGCCCGGTCAGCGCTTCGGATGCGGGCGCGAAGTAGCCGTGTGCGTCGCACAGCGCGAGACATTCGCGCAGCGCCGCGGCGGCCGCGCGATCCTCGCGCCGTCCAAGCGCGACGAGACCCTGGTTGCCGAGCGCGACGGCGAGATTCGTCGGATCCTTCGTCTGTCTCGAGATCGCGACCACGCCGTCGATCAGGTCCTTGGCGGTCGCAAAGTCCTCCTCGAGCACGGCCATGTACGCCTGATCCGACTGAATCGCCGCAACGTGCCGCAGGTCGCCGTGCTCGCGCAACAGCTCGATGGCTTCCTCGACCAGCGGGCGGGCGGCGGCGACCGAGTCCTTCGCCGCGAGGGCGTTCGCTCGCGCGAACAGCGTGATCGCCATGGTCCAGGTGTCCGGGGCGATCGCGAGCGCACGCTCGCTCGTGACCAACGCGACGTCCGGCCCAAGCTCCATGTTCTCGAGAAACGCGCGCTGGATCAGACAGCGCGTGAGGAGCTCGGGATCTCCGGCACGTTCGGCAGCGTCGAGCGCTTGGATCGCCACCCGCAAGCCCTGCTCACTGTCCCCCGACGACGCGACGAGCATGCTGAACGCCAGATTCCCGGCCGCCCGCACGAGGTCCGGCAGCGACATTCCGCCCGACTGCAGCGCGTGTTCCAGCTGGCGACGGCCTTCGCTCGGGGCCACGCGGTCCCACCAGTAGACGCTTGCCGATAGAAGCCGAACGGCGTCCGGCGCGCGCGCGGCGTCGTCGCTCGCCCACTGGAGCGCGGAACGAAGGTTGCCCGCTTCGTCGTCGAGGCGGCGGAACCAGAGCAGCTGCTCACGGCCGTGCAACTCGGTTCGCGCGCGCTCGACGAGCGCGAGGTAGTAGTCATTGTGAGCCACGCACAGGCGCTCCCAGGTCTCCTCGTTCCCAACCTGCTCGCGCGCGTATTGGCGAACGACTTCGAGCATCACGAGCCGGGTCACGCCGTCGGTGCCGGGCCGTCGGCGCAGCAGGCTGCTCTCCGCCAGGCTCTGGAGCGTGTCGAGATCGGTGTCGAGCACGTCCTGGGCCGCCTCGACTGTGCAGCCGCCGGAGAAGACCGTCAGCCCGGCGAGGACCCGTCGTTCCTCCGTCGTGAGCAGGTCGTAGCTCCAGTCGAGCGTCGCACGCAGCGTCTGCTGTCTCGGAGGAGCGTCGCGAAGCCCGGGTCCCAGCGCGGCGAGTGCCGAGTCGAGCCGCGCGGCCAGTTCCCGCACGCCGAGCACGGGAATCCGCGCCGCGGCGAGCTCGATCGCGAGCGGGACTCCGTCGAGGAACCGGCAGATTTCTGACGCGGCCCGGATCTCTTCGGGACCGTCCGGGATCTCCGCATCGAGCGCGCGCGTCCGGGCCAGGAACAACGCGGTGGCTCCGGCAGCCTCAATGGCGCTGCGCGTCAGCGGCTCACTCTCGTCGGGCAACGAGAGCGGCGCGACCGTCCACCGGCGCTCGGCCGCCAACCGAAGGGCGGCGCGACTGGTCGTCAGGACGTTCATGCGCGGGCAGGCCGCGAGTACTTCGCCAACCAGCGACGCGGCCCCGAGAACGTGCTCGAAGTTGTCGAGTACGAGCAATGCCTCACGGTCGGCGAGAAAGCCCAGCAACCCGAGCGTCGCGTCGTCCCCGCGTTTGTCCACGAGCCCGATCCGCTTCGCGACTTGCTCGGCGACCTGATCCGCGCGCCGCACGCCCGCGAGCGGCACCAGGTGCACCCCGTCCGGATATCGGTCGCGCACCGCGTCCGCGACCGCCAACGCGAGCCGTGTCTTGCCGATCCCGGCTGGGCCGCAGAGCGTGATCAGGCGCACCGCAGGATCGGCCAGTCGCTGCGAGAGCTCGCGCAACGGCGCCTCGCGACCGATCAGCGACGAGGACGGCGGCGGGTCCGCCGACGTCTGGGCGGGCTGCGCGGGTGCGTCCAGCGCCGATGCATGCTCCAGCACCTCCTGCTCGAGCCGCCGCAGCGCCGGCCCGGGGGCGAGACCGAGTTCGTCCGCGAGCTGTGTGCGGGCACGCCGATAGGCGTCGAGCGCGTCGGCCTGACGACCGGACCGGTAGAGCGACAGCATCAGCTGGCCATGCAACCGCTCGCGGAAGGGGTTGGTGGCGACGAGGCTCTCGATCTCCGGCACGAGCGCGGTGTGGCGTCCGAGCGCAAGGTCGGCCTCGACGCGTTCCTCGAGCGCGTCGAGCCGCAGCTGCTGCAGCCGGGCGATCTCCGCCTGGGCGAACGCCTCATACGCGAGGTCGGTCAGCGGCGGGCCGCGCCAGAGATGGAGGGCGCTGGAGAGCGTGACCGCCGCTCGCTCCGGATCGCCGGCGCCGAATTCGGCCCGGCCCTGCGCGAGGAGTTGCTCGAAATGGCAGAGGTCGAGCTCCTCCGGCGCCACCGCGAGTCGGTACTGACCGGCACCATTGGTCTCGATCCGTGAACCGATCTCAGGCCCGAGCGCTTTCCGCAGGCGAGAGACAGCCATCTGGGCGCGTTTCGTGGCCTCTCTCGGCTGGCCTTCACCCCACAGCTCGACCACGAGTCGTTCGGCACTCAGCGGTTCTCCACGGTGGAGCAGGAGCAGCGCCAAGAGGCTCCGCAACCGCGCGCCGGTGACAGCGACGGGGCTGCCGCTGTACTCGACGCTCAACGGTCCGAGAATGCGGAACTGGATCGCCCCCATGGCTCGCGGCGACCCTAATTCACGTCATTAGTCAGGTCCACGGAGAATGTGAGCTGAATGAGCCGCAAAACGTGGTTTTTTGGACCGGGCAGGGTTCGGCGGCCCCGAACAAATCACCGAAACGTCCGTTAGCCAAGACGTCGGTGTGTTGTCGTGCTGACCAATTGCACCGGGATTTCAACCGCCGTCACGGCGCGCGACGACGCGAACATCGACGTCTGGGAGCGCGCGCAGGATCCGCATGATCAGCGGCTCGCTGAAGCGTCCGAGGCCGCGCTTCGGGGCGGGCGGACCGATCAGCACATAGGTGGTGCCGCGATCGCGGGCGACGCGCTCGAGAACGGCGATCGTGTCGGAGCCCTCTTCGATCAGCAGGTGGGCGCCGAGCATGGCCACGATCCGGCGCAGCGCCTCGAGCCGCCCGCGCTCGGCCGCGGAGGCCTCGGACTCCGGGTCGCGGACCACGAGCACGTCCAGCTCGCCGCCGAGCCGCTGGGCTGAACGCGCGGCGCGGCGCACCACGCGCTCGTCGGCCTCGTCGAGCCCGACGAGCGCGAGCAGGCGCTCGGCGATCGGCTGGGCCTCGCGCACGTCGAGCCGGCGCGCTTCGACGTTCTCCGCCACCTGGCGCAGCGCTACTTCGCGCAACGCGCGCAGGTTCTCGACGCGGAAGAAGCCGTTCAGCGCGGCGGGAACGCGCGCGGCGTCGTAGACCTTGCCGTCGCGCAGCCGCGCGACCAGATCCTCGGGCGGCAGGTCGATCAGCACGACCTCGTCGGCCTTCGACAGCTCGTCATCGGGCACCGTCTCGCGCACCCGAACGCCGGTCAGCTCCGCGACCTGATCGTTCAGCGACTCGAGATGCTGGACGTTGACGGTCGAGAAGACGTCGATGTCCGCGGCCAGCACGTCGGCGATGTCCTCGTAGCGCTTCGGATGCTCGAGCCCGGGCGCGTTCGTGTGGGCCAGCTCGTCGATCAGGCACAGCTCGGGAGCGCGCTTGACGATCGCCGGGAGGTCCATCTCCTCCAGGCTCACCCCGCGGTACGGCACGCGCCGGCGCGGCACGACCTCCAGCCCATCCGCGAGCCCGGCGGTATCGGCGCGCCCGTGCGTCTCGAGCAGGCCGATCACGACGTCGCGGCCCGCTTCGGCCTGCGCCTGCGCCTCCGCGAGCATCCGGTACGTCTTGCCGACGCCCGCCGCCATGCCCAAAAAGATCTTGTAGTGACCGGCCATGCGTAGGCTCAGCGTGCCATGAACGACCGTCCCCGCGTACTCGTCGTCGACGACGAGCCGCAGATCCTGCGCGCGCTGCGGATCATCCTCCGCGACGCGGGCTTCGAGGTGCTGCAGGCCTCGACGGCCGAGGAGGCGCTCGATCAGGCGTCGCTGCGCCCGCCGGCCGCCGCGATCATCGACCTGGTGCTGCCCGACCGCGACGGCGTCGAGGTAACCAAGGAGCTGCGCGCGTGGTCGCGGATGCCGATCCTCGTGCTGTCGGCGGTCGGCGAGGAGGACGAGAAGGTGCGCGCGCTGGCGGCCGGCGCCGACGACTACGTGACCAAGCCGTTCGGGCCGCGCGAGCTCGTCGCGCGGCTGCAGGCGGCGCTGCGCCGCGCCGATCCCGGCGTGTCCGAGCCGGTGATCAGCGCCGACGGGCTCGAGCTCGACCTCGCCGCACACACGGTGCGGGTGGACGGCGCCGAGGTGCATCTGACCCCGATCGAGTTCAACCTGCTGCGCACGCTGACGACCAACCGCGGGCGGCTGATGACCCACCGGTCGCTGCTGATCGACGTGTGGGGGCCAGAGTACGCCGACGATGTGCAGGTCCTGCGCGTGCACATCGCGAACCTGCGCCGCAAGATCGGCGCGCGGTTCATCCACACCGATCCCGGCGTCGGGTACCGCTTCACCGCCTGAGCCGGGACCGCGCGACGCGCCGCCGTCGTAGGTCTCGGAGTGCTCATGCGCTTCCTCGCCGTCGCGGCGCTGATCGTGTCGTCCACGGCGATCGTGGTCGTGATCGCCGGTTACGAGCCGCCGCCGCCGGTGCCCCGAGTTGTGCTCCCGACTCCGACGCCGACCCCGAAGCCCAAGCCGGTGAAGCGCAAGCCGCCGGCGATCAAGTGGCGCTCGTCGGTCGCGCTCGGGAGTCCGAGCGCAGGGCGGCTGCGCAACGCCGTCCGCCTGCCCGCCGGCGGCCGCGAGTTCGTCAGCTGGGACCCGGTGCGCAAGCGCACTCCGAACCGCGGGTGGCGCCGCAACGGCACCGACGACCTCGTCCGCATCCTCCTCCGGGTCACGCGCGAGTTCGGCGCCGCCCACCCGAGCGCGCCGCGGATCGTGATCGGTGACCTCAGCCGCCCGCACGGCGGCGACTTCGGCCGTCGCTTCGGCCCGCTCGGCCACGTCTCGCACCAGAACGGCCTCGACGCGGACGTGTACTACCCGCGCCGCGACCGCCGCGAGCGCGCGCCGCTACGCGTCGCCCAGGTCGATCGCAAACTCGCCCAGGACCTCGTCGACCGCTTCGTCGAGGCCGGCGCGCAGAAGGTCTTCGTGGGCCCGAACCTGGACCTGCGCGGCCCGCCTGGGATCGTCGCCCCGCTCCCCAACCACGACAACCACCTGCACGTGCGCATCAGCCCGGCAATCCGCCGATGAGGCCGGCGAGCCGGAGGTTGCGGAGCACCTCCGACGCCAGCTCTTCCGCGCGTCGCTCGGTGTCGTCGGACTCCGGATCGACCTTGATCGCCAGCCGGTACCCCTCGAAGCGCGCGTCGATATGTGTCTTCCACGCGAACGCGGGGGCGCGGTTCAGGCCGGCGGCGAACCGGCTCGAACTGAGCTCGTTGTCCGGATCCTGCTTCAGGCCCGCGCCGACGCGATCGTGCGGCGGCTTGAGGTCGTGGCCGTGGCCGGCGGGGGCCGCGAACAGCCACACGGCGCGCTCGGCCGGCTGATCCGGGTGCCGGAACGTGACATGGCGCGAGACGGACGCGCGGCCGGCCCGGATGGCGCGCTTCGTCTTCGTGGCCTCCGGCAGCTGTGCGGGCGGGATCTCGGCGAGGATCAGCTCCGCCGCGCGCTCGACCACGGCGCGCCCCCACGCTTCGAATTCGGCGGGCTCCACGCCGTGGAGCCTAAGCCGACTTAACGAAATCTGTATAGGTCGACCGCGCTTCTGTATGGCGCCTTCATCGGCTGGGCCGCAGCATCGACGGCATGGACATCGTCGCCGTCGCACTGGCCCTCGTGGCCTTCTTCGCGCTCTACGGTCTCATCGCGCTGGTCGATCGCATATGAGCGTCGTCGACCTGATGGGCCTCATCGTCTCCGCCCTGGTCGCGGCCTACCTCCTGTACGCGCTGCTGCGCGGGGAGCGGTTCTAGCGATGCTCCAAGGCTGGATTCAGATCATCGTCTTCTGCCTCGTCCTGACCGCGTGCGTGCCGCTGCTGGGTGGCTACATGGCGCGTGTGTTCAGCTACGAATCGCGGGAGCCGCAGGACTGGAAGGCGTACGCGCGATCGGTGATCGTCTTCTCGCTGGTCTCGTGGCTCGTGCTGTACGCGATCCTGCGCACGCAGACGCTGCACCCGTTCAACCCGAACGGTTTCCATTCGGGCACCTGGGACCTGAGCTTCAACACCGCGTCGTCGTTCGTGACGAACACGAACTGGCAGTACTACGGCGGCGAGACGACGCTCTCGAACTTCAGCCAGATGGCCGGGCTGGCGGTGCAGAACTTCCTCTCCGCAGGCGTCGGCCTCGTGGTCGCGGTCGCGCTGATCCGCGGGATCGCCGGCCGCCCGCTCGGCAACTTCTACGAGGACCTGCGGCGCGCCGTGCTGCGCATCCTGCTGCCGATTTCGGTCGTCGGAGCGGTGGTCCTCGCGTCGCAGGGAGTCGTTCAGTCGATCGACCTGCCGGTGGCCTCGCAGGAGATCATCAAGGAGCTCGGGACCAACGGCGGCGGGTTCTTCAACACGAACTCCGCGACGCCGTTCGAGAACCCGAACGGGCTCACGAACTTCCTCGAGATGCTGGCGATCCTCGTCATCCCGGCGTCGCTGACCTACACGTACGGGCGGATGGTCGGCAGCCGGCGCCAGGGCTGGACGATCTTCGGCGCGATGTTCGTGCTGTTCGCGGTCTCGGTCGCGGTCGTCTACATCGCCGAGTCGAGCGTCACGCCCGCCCAGGCCGCCGCCGGCATCTCCGGGGCGAACATGGAGGGCAAGGAGCTGCGGTTCGGCACCGCCAACTCGGCGCTCTGGGTCGCCGTCACCACGGTCACCTCGTGCGGCGCGGTGAACGCGGCGTTCGAGTCGCTGACCGGGATCGGCGGGCTCGTCCCGATGGTCAACATGGGCTACGGCGAGAGCGTCTTCGGCGGCGTCGGCACCGGCCTATACACGATGCTGCTCTACGTCCTGTTGGCCGTGTTCATCGGCGGGCTGATGGTGGGCCGCACGCCTGAGTACCTCGGGAAGAAGCTCGAAGCGCGCGAGGTCAAACTGATCGTGCTCGGGCTGTTGTTCACGCCGCTGGCGATCCTGATGGCCACGAGCCTGGCCGTCGGCACCTCCTACGGCGCGCCGTCGATCTTCGCCGACGGTCCACAGGGGTTCTCCGAGACGCTCTACGCCTACCTGTCGCAGGCCAACAACAACGGCTCGGCGTTCGCCGGCTACACGGGCTACGTACAGCCTGAGCCGGGCAACATCGGCGCGTTCGGGATCACGTTCGCCGACCTGCTCGGCGGCACGGTGATGATGCTCGCGCGCTTCATCCCGATCGTCTTCACGCTCGCCGTTGCCGGCGTGATGGTGCGCAAGAAGGTCGCGCCTGCCGGGCTCGGGACCATGCGGACCGATACGCCCACTTTCGGCGGCCTCCTGATCGGCACCGTCGTGCTGATCGGCCTCCTCACCTTCCTCCCCGCCCTGCTGCTCGGACCCACCGTCCAGGGCCTTACCGATCGCCTCTTCTGAGATGAAACGAAACCTGATCACCTCCGCCATCGCCGTCGTCGTCTTCACGGTCCTGCTCGGGATCGTCTATCCGCTCGTCGTCACCGGGATCGCGCAGGTCGCATTCGGCGCCAAGGCCGACGGCGACATGACGCTGATCGCGCGCGACATGAAGGGCAACCCGCGCTACTTCCAGCCGCGGCCGTCGCAGACCGAGTACGACCCGAACGCAACGTTCTTCTCCAACCGCGGGCCGAACTCGAAGGAGGCCGTCGAGTTCTACCGCGAGCAGGTCGCGGCCTATCGCGAGCTCAACGGAGCCGATCCACCGGCCGACGCCGTCACCACGTCAGGGTCCGGCGTCGATCCGCACATCTCCGAGGAGAACGCCGAGATCCAAGCCCGCCGCGTCGCGCGCGTGCGCGGCATCCCGCTCGAGCGCGTGCAGCAACTCGTCGAGGACAACACCGACGGGCGCTTCCTCGGCCTGCTCGGCGAGCCCGGCGTGAACGTGACAAAGCTCAACGAGGCCCTCGATCGATGACCGCCACCGCTCAAGTCACGACGCAGACGCCGACGCCTCGGCGATCGAAGTCGCTGTTCACGCCGGAGATCCTCTGGCCTGCGATCGGCGCATCGTTCAAGAAGCTCGACCCGCGTGTCCAGGTGCGCAACCCGGTGATGTTCGTGGTCGAGCTCGGCGCCGCGATCTCCACCATCGCGTGGGTTGTCGGTGACTCCAGCGACCCGCGCTGGTTCACGTTCACGATCGCGGTGTGGCTGTGGCTGACCGTCGTCTTCGCGAACCTCGCCGAGGCGCTGGCCGAGGGCCGCGGCCGCGCACAGGCGGCGTCGCTGCGAGCGATGCGCTCGGAGACCACGGCGCGGCTGCAGACCGGCGGCGAGGTCGCCGCTTCGGCGCTGCAGCGCGGCGACATCGTGGTTGTCGAGGCCGGCGAGGTCATCCCTGGCGACGGCACCGTGATCGATGGCATCGCCTCGGTCGACGAGTCGGCGATCACCGGCGAGTCGGCCCCGGTCATCCGCGAGTCCGGCGGCGATCGCAGCGCGGTGACCGGCGGCACGCGCGTGCTGTCGGACCAGATCGTCGTCGAGATCACCCAAGAGCCCGGCAAGTCGTTCCTGGACCGCATGATCGCGCTCGTCGAGGGCGCCGCCCGGCGCAAGACGCCGAACGAGATCGCGCTCAACATCCTGCTTGCCGGCCTGACGCTGATCTTCCTGCTCGTGGTCGTGTCGCTGAAGCCTTTCGCCGAGTTCGCGGGCACGGAGATCTCGGTCACGACGCTGATCGCGCTGCTGGTCGCCCTGATCCCC
This sequence comes from uncultured Solirubrobacteraceae bacterium, assembly GCA_963768375.1. Taxonomy (GTDB): domain Bacteria; phylum Actinomycetota; class Thermoleophilia; order Solirubrobacterales; family Solirubrobacteraceae; genus Solirubrobacter. Next base: position 1,062,773 of record CAVYHO010000006.1, on the reverse strand, counting down.
ACCACGATCGGCGCGCTGCTGTCCGCGATCGGCATCGCCGGCATGGACCGGCTCGTGCGCCGCAACGTGCTCGCGCTGTCCGGCCGCGCCGTCGAGGCCTCCGGCGACGTCGACGTCCTGCTGCTCGACAAGACCGGCACGATCACGCTCGGCAACCGCCAAGCCGCCGAGTTCGTTCCGATGCCGGGTGTCGAGGAGGTCGAGTTGGCGGAGGCGGCGCAGTTGGCCAGCCTCGCCGACGAGACCCCCGAGGGCCGCTCGATCGTCGTTCTGGCCAAGCGCTACGGCATCCGCGAGCGCCACATCGGTGAGCACCAGTTTGTGCCGTTCACGGCGCAGACGCGGATGAGTGGCATCGACTACAACGGCACCCGGCTGCGCAAGGGCGCCGGCGACGCCGTCATCAGCTTCGTCGAGAACGAGGGCGGCCAGGCGCCGAGCGAACTCGCTCCGGTTCTCGATCGGATCGCGCGCGAGGGCGGCACGCCGCTCGCGGTCGCCCGCGACTCCCAGATCCTTGGCGTCGTATACCTCAAGGACACGGTCAAGGACGGCATGAAGCAGCGCTTCGAGCAGCTGCGCGCGATGGGCATCCGGACCGTGATGGTCACCGGCGACAACCGCCTCACCGCGGCCAAGATCGCCGAGGAGGCGGGCGTCGACGACTTCCTCGCCGAGGCGACGCCGGAGCGCAAGCTCGACCTGATCCGCGACGAGCAGGCCCAAGGCCGGCTCGTGGCCATGACCGGCGACGGCACCAACGACGCGCCCGCGCTCGCGCAAGCGGACGTCGGCGTGACGATGAACACCGGCACCCAGGCGGCACGCGAGGCGGGCAACATGGTCGACCTCGACTCCAACCCGACGAAGCTGATCGAGATCGTCGAGGTCGGCAAGCAGTTGCTGATCACGCGCGGGGCGCTGACGACGTTCTCGATCGCCAACGACATCGCGAAGTACTTCGCGATCCTGCCCGCGATCTTCGTCGCCACCTACGCGGCGGCCGGCGAGTCCGAAGGGCCGCTGTCGAAGCTCAACGTGATGGACCTGGGCACGCCGCAGTCGGCGATCATCTCGGCGATCGTCTTCAACGCGCTCGTGATCCCGATGCTGGTTCCGATCGCGTTGCGCGGCGTGCGCTACCGGGCGGTCGGCGCGACCGCACTCCTGCGCCGCAACCTGCTGATCTACGGCGTCGGCGGCCTGATCGCGCCGTTCGTCGGGATCAAGCTGATCGACCTGATCATCCACAACCTCCTGGGCGCATGACCGCGCGCCTCCGAGTCGCATGGCATCAGCCCCGGCTCGACGCCGAGCTGGCGGCCGGCGTCGATCCGGGGTGCAGCGAGGAGCATGCGCTGCGCGCGGCGCAACTGGTGAGCCGGCGCCGCCGCTACGCCGGCGGCCTGCGGCGGGCAATCGACGGCAGAGGCGCCGGTGTGCCGGTGTGCCGCGCGGCGGTGCTGGAAGCGCGGCCGGCGCTGGAGGCGCTCGCCGACGATCTCGTCGAGGTCCGCGACCCATCGCCGCGCGGCGTGGCGCTCACGCTCCGGCTGCGCTGCGAGGGCGGCGGCCCGCTGTATCGCCCGTGGACGCCCGGCGAGCTGTCCGCGGCGGCCGAGGAGGCGCGCCACGCGCTCTGATGCCCCGAGGCCGTCACAAGGTCTTCCTGGGCATGGCCGCGGGCGTCGGCAAGACCTACCGCATGCTTCAGGAAGGCCGGGCGGACGGGCGTGACACGGTGATCGGGCTGCTCGAGACGCACGGCCGTGCCGACACCGCCACGCTGGCCGACGGGCTCGAGCTCGTGCCGCGGCGCGAGATCGCCTACCGCGGCACGACGATGACCGACATGGATCTGCCGGCGATCCTCGAGCGCGCCCGGGCTCGAGCACGGCAAGCGCTACGAGGACGTCGAGGACGTCCTCGAAGCGGGGATCGACGTCTTCTCGACGCTCAACGTCCAGCACCTCGAGTCGCTCAACGACCAGCTCGCCGAGCACAGCGGGGTCCGCGTGCGCGAGACGCTGCCCGACCAGGCGCTGCAGCGCGCGGACGAAATCGTCCTCATCGACGTGACGCCGGAGGCGCTGCTCGAGCGCCTGCGCGCGGGCAAGGTGTATCCCGCCGAGCGCATCGACGCGGCGCTCAATGGCTTCTTCCGGATCGAGAACCTGGTCGCGCTGCGCGAGACCGCGCTGCGCCAGGTCGCGGAGGAAGTGGTGTCCAAGCGCGAGGTGCACACGGCCCCGCCGTGGGCGAGCGGCTGCTGGCGCTCGTCCAGCCGCAGCCGAGCGCGCAGCGACTCGTCCGCCGGGCGTGGCGCTCGGCCCAGCGCCTCGGCGCCGATCTCGACGTCCTGTGGGTGCAACCGCCCGGCCGCGCGCCGACCGACGAGCGCGCCCGCTCACTCGTCGCGCTGCGCCAGCTCACGTCGGTGCTGGGCGCGAACCTGATCGTGCGCGAATCCGACGACCTGGTCGAGGCCGCGGCCCAGGAGATCCGCGAACGCGGCACGACATATGTGCTGATGGGCGAGTCGCCGCCGCGGCGCGGGCTCGGACGGCTCCGCGAGCCGCTCCCGCAGCGGCTCATGCGGGCCGCGGGCGTCGACGTACGGATCGTGGCGGCGCGGAGAGAGAAGTGACCTCCACGCACGTGATCGTCGCGCTCGTCGCGATCGCCATCGGGACCGGAGGCGGGTTCCTGCTCGCCCGAATCGTGCGCGGCCGGCGCACCCGCGGCGCCGGTCGCGTGCGCAGGATCCTGCTGCCGTTCACCGGCACCGCGATCTCGCGCCGCTCGCTCGACGCCGCGCTGCGGCTCGCGCGCGCCGAGGACGCGACGCTCGTGCCCGCGTTCCTGGCCACCGTTCCCCGTCACCTGCCGCTCGACGCCGCCGTGCCCGCGCAGTGCAGCCTCGGCATGCCGCTGCTGGAAGCGATCGAGCAGGCGGCAACCAGCGCCGAGATCCCGGTCGACGCGCGCGTCGCCCGCGGCCGCACGTACCGGCACGCACTCGCCCGGCTGCTCGACGAGGAGCCCGTCGACCGCGTGATCGTGCCCGCCGTCGGCGACGCCCGCAGCGGGCTGTCCGGCGACGATCTCGTGTGGCTGCTCGAACAGGCACCGGCCGAGGTGCTGATCCTGCGCGCCGGCTTCGCCGACCACCGCCGCGTGACCGGCGACGCGGTCAGCGGTCACTTCTGAACCGGCAGCTCGACGACGAACGTCGTCGCCTGGTCGGGCAGCGACTCGACCCACACGCGGCCGCCGTTGGCCTCGACGAACCCGCGCACGATTGCAAGGCCGAGGCCGGAGCCGCGGTGCCCGGTGGCGTCGGTGCCGGAGCGGTAGAACGGCTCGAAGATCCGCTCCTGCTGGGCCTTCGGGATGCCGGGCCCGCGGTCCACGACGCGGACGAGAATCCGGCCACCGACGTCGCGGGCGCGGATCGACACGGCATGGCCTCCCGAGTGCCGCTGGGCGTTCTCGAGCAGGTTCGCGAACGCCCGCTCGAGCTGCGCCGGATCCGCGCGCACCGGCGGCAGGTCGCCGTCGACGGCGATCTTGAACTCTCCCGGCACGGTCTCGATCGCGGCGCCCAGCACCTCCTCGACCGACGACCACTCCGGGCGCGGCTCGGCGGCATCGGCCTCCAGTCGCGAGAGGTCGAGCAGGTTGTCGATCAAGCGCGAGAGCCGGGTCGCCTCCTCGGTGATCGCGGCGGCGAGCGCGTCTCGCTCGGACGGGTCGATCCGGAGCGCCTCGGCGGACGCGAGGATCGCCGTCAGCGGCGAGCGCAGGTCGTGTGAGACCGAGCGCAGCAGCGCGGTCTTGATCACGTCGGAGCGGCGCAACGCGGCGGTCTCGACCGCGTCGGCCATCAGCGCGTCGCGGTCGAGCGCGGCGGCGAGCAGCGCTTCGAGCGCGGGCACGATCCGCACCTGGATCCGCCGCAGCACCGGCTCGGGCGCGTCCACGCTCAGCGTCCCGATCTGGCGCGTGCCCTCCCGCAGCGGGAACGTGCCGTCGACCGCCCGCGCGACGATCGAGGCGCTCGGCAGGTCGAGCGCCCGCGCCAGCCGTTCCGATACCGCGGGGAGCGTCTCCTCCAGCCGTCCACCACGCAGCAGCAGCCGCGCCATCTCCGCCGACAGGTCGGCCTCCTGGCGGCGCTGGTCAGCCTCGATGGCGCGCCGCCGGGCGACCTCGGCCAGTGACGACGCCAACACGGCGGCGATGAAGAACACGACGAGCCCGACCCAATTCTCGCCGCCGGCGATCGTGAACCGGCCGGTGGGCGGGATGTGGAAGAAGTTGAACGCGAGCGCGCTCAGCAGCGCCGTCGCCAGGCCGAGCCAGACGCCCCACAGCGACGCCACGACCAGCACTGTGAGCAGGTAGACCACGCCGAGCGAGAGCACCGGCGCGACGTCGCGAAGCGCGAACACCACCAGCGTGGTCAGCGCCACGCCGAGCGCCGCCGCCACGACTCCGACGAGCAGCGGCGGGCGGCGCGTGAACATCAGCTCAGCCCCAGACCTCTTGCGCGGTCTCGACGATCAGGCGCAGCTTGTCGGCCTGCTGGGAGCGCGTGAGCGCGTTGCCCTCGACCGTCGACGAGAACCCGCACTGGGGCGAGAGGCAGAGCTGGTCGACGTCGACGTACTGCGACGCCTCCTCGATCCGCCGCTTGAGCAGATCCTTGGACTCGAGCTCGCCCGACTTGGTCGTGACGAGCCCGAGCACGACGACCTTGCCCTTGGGCACGAACCGCAGCGGCTCGAAGCCGCCCGAGCGCGCGTCGTCCCACTCCATGAAGAAGCCGTCGACGCCGAGGTCGTTGAACAGCGCCTCAGCGACGAAGTCGTAGCCGCCCTCGGCGACCCAGGAGCTGCGGAAGTTCCCGCGGCACATATGGGTCGTGATCGCCATCCCGTCGGGCCGCTTCTCCAGCGCCTCGTTGATGTGGCGGATGTAGCTCTCGTGCAGGTGCTCGGAGTCGTCGCCCTTGGCCGCCATCTCGGCCCGCTGGTTCGGGTCGTTCAGGTAGGCGAGGCTGGTGTCGTCGAACTGCAGGTAGGTGCAGCCGAGGTCACCGATCGCCTGCACCTGGTCAGCGTACGCGGTCGTGAGGTCGTCCCAGAACTGGTCCATGTCGGGATAGACCGACTCCTCGATCGCAGCCCGGCCGCCGCGGTAGTGGACCATGCTCGGGCTCGGGATCGTCAGCTTGGGCGTGTTCGACGTGACGCCCTTGAGGAACTCGAAGTCCTCGCCGAAGATCGGCTTCTCGAGCGTGACCTGGCCGTCGATGTGCATCGCGGCCGGCGTGAACTCGATGTCGCCGTCGGCGTTGTGAAATTTGACGCTCAGGTTCCCGGGCGCCTTCGAGATCCCGCCCAACTGGTAGATGAAGTCCATGTGCCACGACGCGCGGCGGAACTCGCCGTCGGTGGCCGATCGCAGGCCGACATCCTCCTGGAGCTTCACGACGTCGCGGATCGCGTCGTCCTCGATGGCGCGGAGCTCGTCGGCGGTGATCTTGTCGTTGGTGAAGTCCTCGCGCGCCTGCAGCAGCTCCGGCGGGCGCAGGAGGCTGCCGACATGGTCGGCGCGGTACGGCGGTGAGGTCCGGACAGACATGCCCGGCACGCTACCCCGTCCTCAGTTCCTCCAACGATGTGCTCGAACGCAGGAACAGCAGGCCGACCCCGACCATCAGCAGCGCGGCGGCGAGCGCGATGCCGCCGACGGCCGCCAGGCCCGCGAACGGGATGTCGATCGAGAGCGTGGCGTCCACGCCGGACAGTCCGCGCACCAGCGACAGGCCGACGAGAAGCGCCAGGAGGATCGCCGGGACGAGCGGCGCGAACACCTGCCACAGGATCGAGCGGGCGAGCGTCGCCCGTGGCACGCCCGTGGCGACCAGCGCGGCGTACGTCCGGCGCCGCGCGACGATCCCTTCGGCGAGCGCGACGAGCAGGCCCGCGGCCGCAATCGCGACGCCGACCGCGACCGCCGCGTCGACCAGGTTCATCGAGCCGAAGTAGAAGTTGCGATCCGATTCGTTGTAGCTGCTGTCGATCAGCGCCTCCAGCCACGCGCGGAACTGCGCCGCGCCGGCCCCGAAGATCACGCACGCGAGCAGCGCCGCGAACGTCCGACTCCCAGCCCAGGGATCGGCCATCAAGCGCCGCGCGGCCAACAGCGCGGCGGGCCCGCGCGCATACCGGTGCAGGACGCGGCCGGCGACGTACGCGAGCCACCCGGCGCCGGAGACCACGCCGATGATGCCGATCGCGCCGCCCACGAACGGCAGCAACCAGCCCGGGACGTCGACGTCGGCGAGCGGTTCGTACACGGCGAACGAGAACAGCGCAGGCAGGATCAGCAACGCCGGCCACGGGCGAGGGGCACCGGTGCGCACCCGCCGGACCACGCCGAACGGCGTCACCGCGACGCGCCGCAGCATCAACGCCGCCACCGCGGCGGCGAGTAGCGGAAGCCCCACGACGAGCAGCGCCATCACCCACAGGGGCGGAAGGACGTCCGTCGGCAGCCCGCGCCCGTCGAGCGCGCTGCGGCCGACGAGGAAGACGGCAAGCCCGGCGACCACGCCGACGCTCACGGCGGCGCCGGTCTCGGCGGCGACGAGCGCGACCGCCTGGCGCGGCGTCGCGCCGGCGAGCCGGATCGCCGCGAGCCGGCGGTCGCGCGCTGGAGCGCCGAGCCGACCGCACTGGCCCGCCAGCGCCAGCACGGGCAGCGTCAGCAGGAGCAGGGCGGTGGCGACGCCCGGGCGCAGGCCGGCCTCATTGAGCAGGTTGGAGCCGTACTGCGGCGCGTCGTCGTCGATCGACAGCACGGTCGCCGCCGCGAACACGAACAGCGCGGCGAGCACCGCGCTGAGCGCCGTCAGCGCGACGCGCAGCGTGTCGGTGCGGGTGCCCGCGAGCGCCAGCCGGAGCAGCGCGGACGGCCTCATACCGCGATCCCCAACCCGGTCGGGTCGAGCGTGCCGTCGCGCAGCGCGATCTCGCGGTCGGCGTAGCCCGCCACGCGGGCGTCGTGGGTGACGAGCACCACCGTCGTCTCCTGCTCGCGCGCCAGCCGGACGATGTGCCCGAGCACCTGCTCGCCCGCGAGCGTGTCCAGCGCGCCGGTGGGCTCGTCGGCGAACAGCACCCGCGGCTCGGTCACCAGCGCGCGGGCGAGCGCGGTGCGCTGCTGTTCGCCGCCGGACATCTCACCGGGCGTTGAGTCGGCCAGGTCCGCGACGCCCAGCCGCTCCAGCCACGCCAGCGCCGCTGTCCGGGCCTCGCTGCGCTTCGTGCCCGCCAGCAGCAGCGGCAGCGCGACGTTCTCGGCCGCCGACAGCTCCGCCACGAGCTGGCCGAACTGGAACAGCACGCCGAACTCGCTCCGCCTCAGCTTCGAGCGCTCCGCCTCGCTCCACTCGTCGAGCCGTTCGCCGCGGTAGCTCGTCTCCCCCGCGTCCGGGCGCAGGATCGCCGACAGGCAGTGCAGCAGCGTCGACTTGCCGCAGCCGCTCGGGCCGGTGACGGCGACGATCTCCCCCGCCTCGATCGCCAGCGTGACGCCGCGCAGCGCTTGCGTGCGGCCGTAGGACTTGACGACTCCGCGGGCCGACAACAGCGCGGTCATGGGCGCTCCATGTGCGCGACCGGCTTCGCCGGTGCGTGCCCATTTCGACTGAGAGATCGCTTCGCAGATCTCATGACACAACCTTCCGGTCCGTGACGCGGTCCAGGCTGGCCTGCAGCCAGCGGAGGTCCGCGTCGAGATGGGCGATGGCGAAGTCGGCGGCGATCACGTCGCCGAGCGACACGTCGGGCTCGAGCTTGGCCGCGGTCAGCTCGCGCAGCCGGGCGGTGTGCGCGTGGCGCTGCGCGACCAGAAACTTCTGAGCGCGGTCGCCGTCGGCGACCAGCAGCGCCACGACCACCTTGGCCAGCAGCATGCTGGTGGCTTGCGGCGCGGGCGGCTCGACGTCGCCCAGCCAGCGCTCCAGCGCCACGCGTCCGTCGTCGGTGAGCTCGTAGGCGGTGGCGGTCGGGCCGCCGCCCTTCACCTCGCCCGCGCTCTCGACCAGCCCGTCACGCGCCAGCCGCGCGAGCGTCGCATAGACCTGGCCGAACGCGAGCGGCTTGGCCTGCGGGAGCCGTTCGTCGTGCTCGCGTTTGATGTCGTAGCCATGCCGGGCACCGGAGGCCAGGAGGCCGAGAACGACATGTGCGGTGACAGAGCCGGACAGCGACACGGTCCACACTATTCACCAAGTGAATAGTTCTGTCAAGGGGAAGGGCTACGCTCGCGAGCATGTTCGAGGTTGCGCCGCTGCAGCTGGCGCCGGCCGTCGTGGCCGCGATCCTCTACGGCCGGCGGGCGCGCACGCTGCGGCGCCGCGGTGCTCCCGTCCCCGCGTGGCGGCAATGGTGCTGGTACGGCGGGCTGGCGCTGATGGTGGCGACGCTCGTCTCGCCGCTCGCGCACCTGGCGGACGAGCTGTTCTTCGCCCACATGATCGAGCACCTGCTGCTCGCCGACCTGGGCACGCTGCTGCTCGTCCTGGGGCTGACCGGCCCGCTGCTGCAGCCCGTCCTGCATGCGCTGCCGTGGCTGCGCGTCTTCGGGCATCCCATCGTTGCGCTCGCCGCGTGGACGGCGAACTTCTACGTCTGGCACCTGCCCGCGCTCTACCAGGCCGCGATCACCAGCGACGTCGTGCACGCGCTTCAGCACATCCTGTTCGTGTCCTTCGGGATCTCGATCTGGATGGCGCTGCTCGGGCCGCTGCCGAAGCCGGCGTGGTTCGGCAACGGGGCAAAGATCGGCTACATCATCGCCGTCCGGCTGATCCAGAGCGTGCTGGCCAACGCGCTGCTGTGGTCGAGCGGCGTGCTGTACCCCCGCTACGCGGCCGGCCAGGCCGAGTGGGGCATCTCGGCGGCCAACGATCAGAGCGCGGCCGGCGCGATCATGATGATCGAGGGCTCGATCGTCACCATCGGGCTCTTCTGCTGGCTGTTCCTGCGCGCGGCGAGCGAGAGCGACGAGCGCCAGGCGCTCGTCGAGCTCGCGGCCGCCCGCGGTGTCGAACTTACGGAGGAGCGCGCCGCGCGTGCGGTGGCGGCAGGCCGCGGCGACGCGCTCCGTCAGCGGATCATGGAGAGCAGTACGCCGCCCTAGTGGGACCTCCCGCGACCGCGGCCGACCCACGCGCCATAGATGTTGAGATCGAGCCCGCCCTGGTCGAGGCACGGGTCCGAAGGTGCGGGCGCCTGATAGCCGACCGGCGGCCCCGCGACGCTGTTCGGGGCCCACGTGCACGGGGCGTGGACGTCGAAGCCGTTCTCGCGGCTGTCGGGCCGCGTGTCGTCGCCGGCCACCACGTCGCGCGAGTCCGTCCAGGCGGCGAGGACGCCGGCGCCGGCGACGCCGGACACCGAGATGCGGTTCCCGTACCAAGGCAAGCGCGCCTCGAGGTAGGTCTCGTAGTTGGGCGTGCTCGGCCGCCGGCTGATCCGTCGCTGTTTCCAGGTGCGCCCGCCGTCGCGCGAGCGGGCGATGTAGGTGTCCACCGCCGGCCCGGGGTTCGTCCCCTGGGCCGTGTTGCCAGGCGGCCGGTCGGGCGCATAGGCCGGGTCGCCGCGTGAGTCGAGGAACACCGCCGTGATGACGCGGCCCGTGGAGGCGATGTCCGGCCACCACTGGTGTCCGTTCGCTACGCCGTCGATCTGCACCGGGGGCGCGGTCCAGAAGACCCCGTCGGGCGAGTTGCGGACGAACGCCTTGCTCTGGCCGCTCGCCAGTACCTGGTTGTAGATCACGTGCACGCCGCTGTAGTCCGCCGTGACCTGGGCGAAGGTCGAGAACAACGGGAACGTGAAGCCGCTCGGGCACGCGAACGGCCCGTCACCGCACTGCGATGTCTCGCCGGCCGTGAGCGCGAAGTAGCTGGACTCGAACGTCGTGAACCTGGCCACCAGTTGCGCCGGCGAGAACGACGCGCCGCCGTCGGTCGAGCGCGCGATCCAGATCGGCCGCTGCCTGTTGGTCGGGGAACTGCGAAACGTCACGTGGACCGCGCCGTCGGGTCCCACGGCGAGATCCGGCATGCTCGTGAAGCGGCCCTCGGGGCCTGCGATCACCGCCGGCGGGGAGAACGTCCGGCCGTGGTCGGTCGAGCGCACGACGTGGATCACGGACTCGGTCTCGTTCGCGCACGGTCCCCTCGGCGCGGAGCCGGCGCATTCGAGATAGGCGACGTACACGTTGCCGGCATGCCGACTGTGCGAGGTGTCGACCGCGAGGGTGACCTGGGTGGTCGACCGCACGCGCTCCTGCTCCGGAGGCGGGGTCGGGTCGGCCCGGACCGCCTGCACGAAACGGCTCCCGTCGCGGTCGAAGGTCGCGACCGCGACCTGGAAGTCAAGCGTCCCGACGCCGGCGAACACCGGGCACGACGCGGCGTAGAACAGGCGCCCCTGGCGATCGAACGCCAACGACGGGTTGGCATGCATCGTGCAGCCGAGTTCGGACGTGGGCCCGGTGTCTGAGACGACGTAACCGGGGAACAGGCTCGCGCCCCACGTCCGGCCGGCGTCGGTGCTGCGGTAGAGCCCGAGCGCGTGCTGGGGCTGCGGCACGGGGGCCGGGTTGCGGAACGCGATGCAGGCGTCCATGGCGCCCGCGGCGATCACGCGGGGGTTGCGCGGATTGACCGCGATCGACGGGTCGGCCTGCTGGCGGCGACGGCTTGAGCATGCATCGTGGAGCGCATCGCGAGTGGCGTCGAGCCGCTGGTACGAGCCGGGCCGGTTATCGGGAGTGACCCGGAACTCCCGTCCGTGGCCACCCGAAGCGACCGCCGATCCAGGCACCAGCAGCGTCGCGCTCAGCAGCACCGTCAACCCAACGTGACGAGGCATTACTACCTCCTTGGTTCGGATGCCCCGACCGTACGTTCGGCCTGCGGCGCGACGCCTCGATGAAAACCCTGAAACCGTGGAGATTCCAGGGTTAACCCTGAGGGCGCGACATGGGAGTATGAGCCCGATGTGAGCCGCATCCTGATCGTCGACGACCACCCCGGCTTCCGCCGCTTCGCGCGCTCCCTACTGGAGAGCGAGGGGTTCGACGTCGTCGGCGAGGCCGAGGACGAGGCCTCGGCGCTCGCCGCGGCAGTGCGGCTGCGACCCGGTCTGGTGCTCCTCGACGTGCTGCTCCCCGGACGCGACGGCTTCGCCGTGGCCGAGCAGCTCCATGCGCTCGATCCGGCGCTCGCGATCGTGCTGACCTCGAGCCGACCGGCCGACGAGTTCGGCCGGCGGCTGCGCGCGGCGCCGGTGGCGGGCTTCGTGCACAAGGACGAGTTGTCGGGCGCGGCGCTGGCGGCCGTCGTCGGATGAGCGTCGCCTCGCGGCGCCTGTGGTGGGCGGCGCTCGTGATCTGTGCGGCCACGCTGGCCGGGATCGTGATCGGCGAGCTCACGATCGACCTGCCTCGGGTGCGCAGCCGGCGCAACATGGTGATCGGGCCGGCCGGCGCCGCGGTCTGGATGGTCGCGGGGCTGATCTCCTGGAGGGTGCGCCCGGATTCCAAGGTCGGCCCGCTGATGGTGCTGATCGGCTGGATGCACCCGGCGGAGCCACTCCTCGGCGGGCTCGGCGGCGGCTACGTGCAGTGGGTCCTCTTCATCGTCGTCCCGATCGCGACGTTGATCAACCAGTTGGCGCTGTCGTTCCCGAGCGGGCGGCTGACGCGGCCCGCGCGAGTCGTCGTGGGGCTCGCCTGGGCCGGCTGGTTCATCGGAGCCATCGCGGTCGCGCTCGACACGCGCTCGCAACGCTGCCCGGCGTGCCCGCCCAACCCGCTCCCGTTCGCCGATCAGGGATGGAGCGACGTGATCTCTGACGTCAGGGAGCCGCTGGCGATCGTCGCGTGGACCCTGACCGCCCTGATCCTGGCGCTGCGCTGGCGCGCGGCGAGCGCGCCTGGGCGACGCGCGCTCAATCCGATGTTGTGGGGCACATTGCAGTACGCAATCCTCACCGTGCTCCTCGTGCCGCTCGGCTTCGGCCTGGGCGACGGACGCCCGGACAAGCCGGCGTTCTGGTCGTTCGCGCTGATCCCGGTCGGGGTCCTGATCGGCATGCTGCGAACCCGCCAGCACCACTCGGTGGTCGCCGACCTGATGGTCCAGTTGCGCGCCCAGCCGGGTCCGGAGGACCTGCGCGCCCTGCTCGCCCGCGCGCTCGGCGATCCTTCGCTGGAGCTGGCGTACTGGCTGCCCGACCGCCGCATCTACGTCGACGCCTCGGGTTCGCCGGTGTCCCTCGACAAAGACGGCCGCCGCGTATCGGTGCTGCGCGACGACGCCGACGAGCCGCTCGCGGCTCTTGTCTACGACCCGGCGCTGCTCGAGGATCCGAAGCTGCTCGGGGCGGTGTCCGCGGCCGCGCAGTTCGCGCTGGAGAACTCGCGCCTGCAGGCCGAATTGCGCTCGCGGTTGCACGACGTTCGCGAGTCGCGCGCCCGGCTCGTGACCGCGACCGATGCGGAGCGCCGCCGGATCGAGCGCAACCTCCACGACGGCGCCCAGCAGACGTTGCTCGGCCTGCGGCTCGCCGTCCGGCTCGCCCGCAACCGGGCAGGCGACCCGCAGGAGCTCGACACGTTGCTGGCCGACATCGACGAAGAGCTCCAAGGCGCGGTCGAGGAACTGCGCACGCTCGCGCGCGGCGTTCACCCACCGATCCTCAGCGAGGAAGGGCTCGAGCCGGCGCTCGCCGCCCTGGCCCGCCACGCCGCGATCGCGACGCAGGTCGATTGCGACTGCCCCGAGCGGCTGCCCGTCCCCGTCGAGACCGCCGCCTACTACGTCGCCGCCGAATCACTCGCCAACGTCCACAAGCACGCCCACGCCAGCCGCGCGCGGATCGACGTCGTGCTCGCGGACGGGCGCGCCGTGATCGAGGTCAGCGACGACGGGTGCGGCGGCGCCGACCCAGACGGCAGCGGGCTGCGTGGGCTCCGCGACCGCGTCGAGGCGCTGGATGGCACGCTCGGCGTCCTGAGCACCCCCACGACGGGGACGCGCATCCGCGCGGAGATCCCATGCGCGTGATCCTGGCCGACGACGCCGTGGTGATCCGGGAGGGCCTCGCGCGGCTGCTCGCCGATCACGGCCTCTCGATCGTCGCCCAGGTCGGAACCGGCGACGATCTCCTGCGCGCGGCTGCCGCGTACGACCCGGACGTCGCGATCGTCGACATCCGCATGCCGCCCACCTTCACCAACGAGGGCCTTCGCGCCGCCCATGAGCTGCATGCCCGGCACCCGCGAATCGGCGTGCTCGTCCTGTCCCAGTACATCGATGTCACCTACGCCCTCAAGCTGATCCATGAGGGCGGCGAACGACTCGGCTACCTGCTCAAGGACCGCATCGTCGACATCCCCGCGTTGGCCGACACCTTGCGCCGGCTCACGGCCGGCGAGTGCGTCATCGAGCCCACGCTGGTCGAGGCCCTCGTGCGCTCGACACCACTGTCCGAGCTCACCGCGCGCGAGCGTGACGTGCTCGCCCTGATGGCCGAGGGACGAACGGACCGAGGCATCCGCGAGGCGCTCTACCTAAGTCAGAAGACCGTCGAGTCGCACACCCGCAGCATCTTCCGCAAGCTCGCGATTCCGTCGACGCCGACCGACAACCGCCGCGTCCATGCCGTCCTCGCCTATCTGCGCCAGACCGAGGCTCAGTTCCATTCCAGTTCTCCGCGGAGCGCCCAGTAGGCCTCACTGTCCTCGATCAGCTCGGGGAGGTCGCCGGGCGGCGGCGTGTCGCGAGCGCGGAGATTCGACTCGAGCACGTCGAGCGACGCCGCGCCGCTCAAGACGACCGAGGCCCACGGCTTTGCGAGCGCCGCCGCCAGCGCCTCATCGTCGCGCGCCGCCAGGCGCCCGTTGGCCAGCGCCTCCTTGACGATCACCTTCAGTCCGCTGCGGGCCAGCGCGTCCTCGGCGGCGCGCTCGTGCAGGTTCCACGTCGCCTGGACGGCGCTGAAGATCCGCAGCGACACGGCGCGGTCGATCGTCTCGGCCTGAGACACACCGCTTACGCTCACGCCGAGCGGGAGACCGGCGTCGACCATCGCGCTCAGCACGGCGTCGTTGGACAGCACGCCGCTGTCCGGCGTCGCCGAATGGATCTGGTAGAGCGCCAGCCAGTCGCCGAGGTGCTCGAGCGTCTCGTCGAGCTGGTGCCGGAACGTCTCCACGTCGTGGTGCTTGACCTCCGGCGGGTCGGCGGCGACCTCCCAGTCCGCGGTGTAGACGTAGCCCCACTTGGAGCTGATCGTCACATCGTCGGGCCGGCGCGACCGCAGCCACTCACCGAGGAACTCCTCCGCGCGCCCGTACGAGCGCGCCGCGTCGAAGTCTCGAATGCCGGCCTCATAAGCGGCGTCGAGCACCTCGTGCGTGCGCGCCCGAAGCGCGCCGACCGAGCGGTCGTCGCCCAACTGCGCACCGTGTCCCAGGTTCAGGTAGCCGGGGCGGCCGAGCGCCGCGAGTCCCAGTCCGAGTCGGGCACCCATCTGACGCAAGCTACCGGCCCCGCTACATCACCGAGGCCGACGGGACGAAGCTGCACGCCGACATCCTGCGACCGGCTCCGGGCCGTCCGCGCGCTTCTACGACTTCAACAACGGCGCCAGGCTCATGGAGCGCGGCTACACCTGGGTGCAGGTCGACCTGCGCGGGTTCGGCGGCTCCAGCGGATGCCTCGACTGGGCCGGGCCGGGCGAGCAGGCCGACGTGAAGGCGGCGGTCGAGTGGGCGGCGGCGCAGCCGTGGTCGACCGGCTCAACGCCAACAGCGTCAACACGCCGGACTGCCTCGCGCTCAACTGGCTCTCGCAACAAGACGGCGACCACGACGCCGCCTATTGGCGCGACCGCGACCTGATCGCCTCCACGCGCGGCCAGGACACGCCGCTGTTCCTGACCCAGGGTTTCATCGAGAACAACACGAAGCCGGACGGGACGTGGCGCGCCGAGCCGAACTGGCCGCCGGCCGATTCGACGCCCGTCGACAGCACGCTCAACGGCGGCTCCTACACCGACGACGGCACCAACATCGGCACCGGGAAGGCGCGGGCGCCGGCATCTGGACGGTCTCGCCGCGGCTCCCCAGGACGCCCACTTCGCGGGCGTGCCGAACGTGACCGTCGACGTGGCTTCGGCGCCGCAGAACGCCAACCTCGTCATCGACGTCTACGACATCGACTCCGGCCGCAACGCGACGCTGATCTCGCGCGGCGCGTACCTCCTCAGCGGCAACGGGCTGGTGTCGCTGGACCTTTACGGCGACGACTGGAAGATCCCGGCCGGGCACCGCGTCGGCGTGCTGATCACGGGTGCCAACGCCGAGTGGTGGGCGCACGTGCCGACGCTCGGCACCGTGACCGTCCGCGACGCGCGGATCGAGCTGCCCTACCTGCGATGCACGCGCACCGAGACGCTGCCGGGCGACACGTCCGTCAAGTTGGAGAGCTACCGCGACGAGGCGCCGTTCGACGTCGGAGCGGCGACGATCGAGGCGGCCGAGCGGCCGGACTTCGCGGTGCCGGCGACATCCGCGTGTTGAGGGGTACGCTGGACGACGTGTCCTCTCCCGACGACCTTCTGGCCGACGCCCCGCTCAGCGCGGCGGTCGCCGCGCTCGCCGAGCGCAACCGCCACCACCTCGAGCAGATGACCGACGCCGAGCGCGAGGACGCGTTGCGGCACTGGCACGACATCGCCGTGGCGGTGCTCACCGCTGCCGGGGCGGCGCTCGGAAGCGAGGAGAACGGCGATAGCGGTGCGCCCGGCCGGGCTGTGATCGTGCTCGAGGACGTCCACCTCAGGGACGAAGGCGAGGCCGAGGTCGCCGTGCACGCGAGCTTCTTCCCGCAGCTCGAAGACGTCGGCGGCGAGGTGCTCGTGACGCCCGCCCAGGCCGCCGCGCTCGAGTTGCTCGAGGCGATGACCGGGCCGGACGAGGACGAGGACTAACCGGCTCCGCGTAACGGATTCGGGCCTCGTCAGACTGTTAGGCATATGTTCCTCCTAGGCTCGAAGACCCGCATGGTGGCGCCGGAGGACGCACTCCCCGGCCGCCCCAATCCGATCCCCACCTCCGACACGCACTTCGTGCTCGGAACCCCGCTGAAGCCCCCGTTCCCCGACGGTCTGCAGACCGCCGTGGTCGGGATGGGCTGCTTCTGGGGCGCCGAGCGCGTGTTCTGGCAGGCGGACGGCGTGTACACGACGGCGGTCGGCTACGCCGGCGGCTACACGCCGAACCCGACGTACGACGAGACCTGCTCCGGCAAGACCGGCCACACCGAGGCGGTGCTGGTCGTGTTCGACCCGGAGAAGATCACCTACGAAGAGATCCTGAGGCTGTTCTGGGAGGGCCACGATCCGACCCAGGCGATGCGCCAGGGCAACGACGTCGGCACCCAGTACCGCTCGGCGATCTACACCACGACGCCCGAGCAGGCGGCCGCGGTCGAGACGTCGCGCGCGATGTTTGGCGAGCGCCTGCGCGCCGCCGGCTACGGCGACATCACGACCGAGGTGGCGGCGCTGGGCGAGTTCTACTACGCCGAGGACTACCACCAGCAGTACCTGGCGAAGGTGCCGAACGGCTATTGCGGCCTCGGCGGCACCGGCGTCAGCTGCCCGATCGGGCTAGAAGTGCGCGAGTAGCCAGGCGTGGATCTCACCCATACGGAGCTCCGTGATGGTGAGGTGGCCGTCCTGCGGTGAGATCCGCCGGTCGGCGCCCGGGACGTGGCGCGCGAGCCACTCCCCGTGGGCGAGCGGGACCATCAGGTCCTGCTCGCCCTGCCAGATCTGCACGGGCACGGCGATCGTCGCGGGGTCAAATCCCCACGGCTTCACGAACGCGAGGTCATCGTCAGCCCAGCCGTCCACGCCGCCGCTCAGACCCACCTGGATCGATTCCAGCAGGAACTCGCCGAGCTCGCCCGTGACGACGGCGGCGTCGGGAGGGCTAAGGATCGTGCGCATCTGCTCGGCCAACGCCTCCGGCGTGACGCCCACCATCGCGTTCGCCATCGACTCCAGCAACGGTCGCAGGACTGCCTCGCCATCCATGGCCGCATTGAACTCCTGCACGTTGTCCTCGCCCATTCCCGCCTTGAAGTCGAGGTCGCCGGCGTCGGAGGGCGCGGCACCGGCGACGGTCGCCGCGGCGACGACGTGGTCGCCGAGGAGTGCGGCGCACGCGAGCGCGTGCGGGCCTCCGCCGGAGCCGCCCCACGTGGCAAAGCGCTCGATTCCGAGCGCGTCCGCGATCGCCGCGGTGTCGGCGGCGACGGCGGCGACGTCGCGCCCAGGGTCGCGGTCCGAGCCGCCGTATCCGGCGCGGTCGTAGCCGATCAGCCGGATTCCGCGGTCGGCGGCGTCGGCGACCCACTTCGGGTTCGCCAACCTCGAGCCCGGCGTCCCGTGGTGCTTGATGACGGGCGCACCGTCCGGGTCGCCGTCCTCGAGAACCGTGAGTGTCCGCCCGCCTGGACCGGCGATCTCATGCATGCGCACGGCGGCGAGACTACGCTCTGTTGATGGCTGAGCAGTTCTGTCGCGTGGGCGAGATCGAGATCTGTTACGAGACGTTCGGGGACTCCGAGAACCCGGCGATCCTCCTGATCATGGGCCTCGGCACCCAGATGGTCGCGTGGCGGGAGGACTTCTGTGAGCAGCTCGCGGATCGCGGCTTCTTCGTGATCCGCCACGACAACCGCGACATCGGGCGCTCGACGCGGCTCGACGGCGCGCCGACGCCGACGCTCGTCCAGCTCGCCCGCCGCGACAAGCGCGCCGCCGCCTACACGCTCGCCGACATGGCGGGCGACAGCGTCGGCGTGCTCGACCACCTCGGGATCGAGCGCGCGCACGTGGTCGGCGCCTCGATGGGCGGGATGATCGCCCAGACGATCGCGATCCGGTACCCGCACCGGACGCTGTCGATGGTCTCGATCATGTCCAACACCGGCAGCTTCTGGAAGGGCCAGCCGGCCTTGGCGATGTACGCCGTGCTGCTGCGGCCGGCGCCGAACGAGCGCTCCGCGTTCATCCAGCGCGCCGTCGACACGTTCGCCAAGATCGGCGGCTCGGGCTTCGAGCCCAACATCGAGGACCTGCGCGACATCGCCAGCCGCAGCTACGACCGCGGGCACGACCCGAAGGGCTCGTCACGCCAGCTCGGCGCGATCATCGCCGACCGCGACCGCAGCCCGCAACTCGCGAAGCTCCGGATGCCGGTGACCGTCATCCACGGCACCGAGGACCAGCTCGTGCGCAAGTCCGGCGGTCGCGCGACCGCGCGGGCGATCCCCGGCGCGAAGCTGGTCGAGGTGCCGGGCATGGGGCACGGGCTGCCACGCGGCGCGTGGCCGACGATCATCGACGCGATCGTCGAGAACGCGGGGCGCGCTAGCCCAGCAGCACGATCAGCAGCACGATCAGGATGAGCAGCACGATCACCGCGCCGGTGATCGCGCCGCCCTGCCACTGATTCGCCCAGAAGCCCGGATTGGCGCGGTCGCGCGAGTGGCGGCCCTCGGGCGGCTCGCCGACCCAGTCGTCGTCGTCGGACATCAGGCGACCGCGGGCACGAGCTCGCGCCCAATCAGCTCGACCATCTCGGTGTCGCGGTGTGCGAGGTGCTGGAGGAAGATCCGTTCGACTCCGGCCTCCTCGTATTCCTTCAGGCGCGCCGCGACGCGCTCGACCGTGCCCAGGAGCATCGTCTCCCGGTTCTCGTTGCGCCCCCCGGTCCACGCCTCCAGCTCGCGCATGCGCTCGTCGTATTCGGCCTCGTCGGCCCCGATCACCGCCGTCGTCATGACCGAGAACGGGATCGGCTCGCGGCCGGCCTTCTCGCACGCCGCCGCGATGTTCGCGCGCCGCTCGCGCACCTCGTCGAGCGTCGGCATCACGGTGTTGTACTCGTCGGCGAACCGGGCGGCGAGCCGCGCCGCGCGCGGTCCGGCGTTGCCGCCGAGGATCAGCGGCGGGTGCGGGCGCTGGATGGGCAGTGGCCGTGACGTGAGGTCCTGAATCGTGTAGTGCTCGCCCTCGAAGCTGAACGGGCCGTCCTTGAAGTGCCCGTCGTGCACGATCGTGAGTTGCTCCTCGAGCACGTCCATCCGCTCCTTCATGGAGTGGAAATCGAAGCCCATCGCGGTGTGCTCGACCTCCGACCAGCCGGTGCCCATCCCGAGCTCGATCCGTCCGTCGGAGACGTGGTCGGCGGTGACGACCAGCTTGGCCAGCACCGACGGGTGCCGGAAGGAGGTGGGCGACACCATCGTGCCGAGCCGCAGCGACGTCGTGCGGGCCGCGAGCGCGTTGATCGTGCCCCAGGCGTCCAAGGCGCTGCGTTCCCCAGCGCCCATCACCGAGAGATAGTGGTCGGAGCGGAACAGCGCCTCGATGCCGCAGCGCTCGCAGGTGTCGGCCAGCGCGACCCAGTCCTCCCAGGTCACGTCCTCCTGGCCCTCGATCATCAGCGCGACCCTCATGGCGCTAGTTCATACCCTCTCGCGCCGTGTCGCGCGCCGTGGTCTGGACCCTCTACGCCATCTGCGTGCTCGTCTGGTCGAGCACGTGGGTCGTCATCGCCGTCGGCCTGGAGGACATCGCGCCGTTCTTCGGCGCCGGGATCCGGTTCACGCTGGCGGGCGTCGGCGTGCTGGTCGCGGCCGCGCTGCTGCGCCGCTCCCTGCACACCGACGTGTTGCTGGCCGCGACGATCGGGATCCTGCCGTTCGCGACCAGCTACGGCCTGATCTACTGGGCCGAGCAGTACGTGACGTCCGGCTTGGCGGCGGTGCTGTTCGGCGTGCTGCCGCTCTATGTCGCGCTGATGGCGGCGTTCCTGCTCCCCGACGAGCCGTTGCGGCCGCGGCTGTTCGTGGGCGTCGGGATCGCGTTCTGCGGGCTCGTCGTGGCGTTCGGCGAGAGCCTCGACCTCGGATCGGGCGAGTACACGGCGCTGGCCGCCGGCGCGGTCGTGCTGGCGCCGATCGCGAGCGCGATCGGCAACGTGATGATCAAGCGCCGCGGCCAGCGGATCGACCCACTGGTGATGAACGGCTGGGCGATGGTCACCGGCGGGTTGCTGCTGCTCGCCGTCTCCGCGCTCAGCGAGGACTGGGCGGCGACCACGTGGTCGCCGGCCTCGATCGGCTCGATCCTCTACCTCGCCGTGGTCGGGACCGGCTTCACGTTCGTGATCCTCACCGTCCTGCTGCGCGAGCTGCCCGCCGTCACGGTCTCGTTCATCGCGATGATCATCCCGTTCGGTGCGCTCGCGCTCGGCGCCGCGTTCCGCGACGAACGCGTGACGGCGCTGGCGGTGGGCGGCGCGCTGCTCGTGGTCGCGGGGATCGCCGTGGCGCAGCTCCCGATGCGCCGAGTGGCACGATGAGGGCATGCCCTCGCTCGTGGTCCTCGGCGCTCGCAACCTCGGCGGCGCGATCCTCGCCCATCACCTCCAGAACGGCTGGCGCGGCGCTGCCGTCGCGCGCTCGCCGGAGACGCTCGAGACCGTCCGCGGCGCGGGCGGGCTGCCGATCCAGGCCGACGCGTCGGATCCGGAGCAGCTCCGTGCCGCACTCGAGCAGGCCAAGCGCGAGTTCGGTCGGCTCGACCTGATCGTCAACGCGGTCAGCGCCGTGGTCCCGGACCCGGACCGCCCGTTCGGCGGCGGACCGCTGCGCGATGCCGAGCTCCAGGACTTCGACAAGTGGACGGTGACGAACGCGCGCCAGGCGTTCGTGTTCCTGAGCGAAGGCGTGCGAGCCGGCGCGGGCAAGCTGATCCAGATCACCGGCGGCTCGGCGCGACGGGCGATGCCCGGTCGCGGCCTGTGGGCGGCGGCCGCCCACGCCACGCGCGCGATCACTCACGCGGCGGCCCAGGAGTTGCGCGCGGACGGTATCCACGTCGCGCTGCTGGTCGTCGACGCCACGATCGACTCGCCGAAGACGGCGCGGTTCATCGCCGGCCGCCCCGAGAACGAGAGCGCCGACATGGCGGAGATCGCGCGCGCCGTCGAGTACCTGGCGAACCAGAGCCCGCGCGCCTACACGCACGAGCTCGTGGTCACGCCGGCCGGCGACCGCTGGGTGCCTTAGGTAGAGGTCACCGCGAAGGGAACCTCGCTCACCATCTCGAACGCCTCGTCCACCGCGGACAGGGCGAACAACCGCTGCACGGCGGCGGGGCCGCGCACCAGCACGAGCCGATGACCGGCACGGCGGGCGCGGCGCCGAGCGGCGAGCAGGCGGGCCAGCCCGCACGAGTCGAGGAACGTGAGTTCGCGGAGGTCGAGGACGACGCATGACGGGCGCGATTCCTCGACCCGGCGCAGCTCCTCGTCGAACGTGTACGCATGCGCGAGGTCGAGCTCGCCACGGAGCGCGATTCTCACGGCTCCGGCGTCCAGCTCCTCGATCATCAGACCGAAGCCCGTCATGTGTCTCCTCTCCTCGGAGGATGTCCCGAAAGTGACATTCCCCCTGTTTCGAGGTTTCCAATCACAACCCGCTATTCGAGTCGTACGCTTCGCGCCGTGCCCAAGCGTTACGTCCATACCTGCGTCCGGGTGCTCGACCCCGACGCCTCGGTCGCGTTCTATGAGGCGCTCGGATACGAGCGTCGCGGCAAGCTGCAGTTCGAGACCGCCTACAACATCTATATGGGCCTTCCGGGGGATGCCGACACCCTGGAGCTGACGGTCAACGTCGGCCGCGACGAGCCCTACGACCTCGGCGACGGCTACAACCACATCGCGATCACGCTCGACGATCTCGACGCCCAGCTCGCGGAGCTGGCCAAGATCGGGGTCGAGCCCGAGAAGCCCCCCTTCGCCCCCGGCGGCCGCGCGGAGATCGGCCGGATCTGCTTCGTGCAGGACCCGGACGGCTACCGCATTGAGCTAATCGATGGCGGCGAGTTCAAGACCCCGCAAGACCACTAGGAGGTCTCCAATGCGTTCCTCGCACCTGCTCACGGCGGCCACGATCGCCGCGATCGCCCTTTCCGCGCCGGCCTCCGCGGGAGCCGCGTCCTCCTCAGCCGACTCGTGGCGGCCGAAGACGTCGGACTCGTGGCGCCCGAAGTCGTGGCGGCCGAAGACGACCGACTCGTGGCGGCCGAAGGCGTCCTCGCGCGAGCGCTCCGAGCGCAAGCGGGTCCGCGCGCTCGACTAGGGGCCATGAAGACCTACACGCTGCTCAGCGCCGACGGCGTCGCGTACACGAGTTCGACGCCGGGGCTGCTCGGCGGCCACTCGCGGACGCGGGTGTACGGACGGCTCGACTGCCCGGTCGCGCTGAGCCTGCTGCGGCGCGGCTTCGTGCCGCGTCACCGCGTGTTCTTCGCCGACGAGGGGACGGCGATCGCGGCCGGATATCGGCCGTGCGGCGCATGCATGCGCGCCGAGTACCGGAAATGGAAGTCATCATGAGTGCCCGTGCCGTCCGCCAAGGTCGTCCGTCGCCGTCAGGCGGCCGTGCTCGGAGTCGCCGCTGCCGCCTTCGTGCTCGGCGTGTCGTTCGGCGCCGGTTCCGGCGACGAGGCGGCCCCGCCTGAGGAGACCGGGCCGGCCCCGGTCGCCGAGTTGCGGCTCGCGGCCCCTATCGCTTCGCCCGAGCCGTCGGCCGTCGAGCGCCTGACGCTGCGCGAGCAGGTCGGCAAGCTCGTCGTCCTGCGCTTTGACGGCACGTCGGCGCCGGCGTACGTGCGCGATGCCGTGCGCCGCGGACAGACGGCCGGCGCGATCCTGTTCCGCGACAACATCGCCTCGCCGGCCCAGCTGCGGGCGCTCACCCGCCAGCTCCGCCGCGGCGCGCGCGTGACGCCGATCGTCTGCACCGACCAGGAGGGCGGCGCGATCCGCAACGTCAGCTGGGCGCCGCCGGCCTCCGCCCAGGCCGGCCAAGTGCCCGGCCGCGACGCTCGTGCCGCCGCCCGGACATTGCGACAGCTCGGGATCAACGTGACGCTGGCACCGGTCGCGGACGTGCCGTCGGTGGCGGGCGCGGCGATGGGCGGCCGCGAATTCTCGAGCGACCCGGACGAGGCGTCGGCGGCGGTGAAGGCGTCGGTCGAGGGCTGGCGCGCCGGCGGTGTGGCCACCACCGCCAAGCACTTCCCCGGCCTCGGCGGCGCCACCACGAACACCGATCACGGGTCGGCGTCGATCGCCGGCGCGCCGACTCGCGCCGACCTCGCACCGTTCCGCGCCGCGATCGCCGCCCGGGTCCCGCTGATCATGAGCTCACACGCGCGCTATCCGCGGCTCGACGGCGACCGCATCGCGTCGCAGTCGCCGGCGATCCTCACCGAACTGCTGCGCGAGCAGCTCGGTTACGAGGGCGTCGTGATGACGGACTCGATCGAGGCCGCCGCGGCGCGTACCACGGGCTCGACCGAGCAGATCGCGATCCGCTCGATCCGCGCCGGCAATGACATCGTCCTGACCACCGGCAAGGGATCCTGGATCCGGGTGTATCGGGCGCTGGTAGCCGAGGCCCGCGCGTCGCGCTCGTTCCGGGAGCGCGTGGCGGCGTCCGCGGCGCGCGTTCTGGCGCTTCAGAACACCCTCGAATAGGACATTCGTCCGTGCCTAAGAGGCGCCTAAAGCAGGACTTACGGGCCATCTGACCGGCCGTAGACTGTTGCGCGTGAAACGGGAAGAGGGTCGCGCGCTGGTCCCCAGCGGCGTGAATGATTCTGCGCTATCGCTGGCCAGCGAGTGGCGGAAACTCGGCCGGGTAGCGACGTTCGTCGCGATCCTCACGTCGCCGGCCACGTACGTGATCCTGCACAACCGCTTCGACTGGGCGGTCGGGTGGGCTTTGCTCGGCGCGTTCGCCGGCATCGCGATCTTCCGCGGCGCCATCGACGTGATCGCGCACCGGATGGTGCCGTTCCCGTCGCTCTACGGCGCCGAGGACAAGCTGCGCGAGGAGGACGTCATCTCGCGCCGGCGCCACTGGTACTGGAAGACGAAGTTCCGCCGGTTCTTCTACCTGGCCATCTTCTTCACGATCGTCCTGATCATCGCGATGTGGGCGGCGGGCTCGTGGTCCTGGTCGGCCGGCTGGGATCAGCTGGTGTCGTGGGCGGGCGCCGCGGCCCCGATGTTCGGCTACTACGGCATGTTGATGTTCGCGCTGTTCTTCATCAACCTGATCATCCTTTTCGGGCCGCTCTTCTTCTTCTCGATCCAGCAGATCAAGGGCTACGAACCGGGCGACGCGGACTGGGGCGTCAAGCTCGCCGACGTGCGCGGCCAGGCCGAGGCCAAGGAGGAGATCCGGCGCGTCGTCTCGCTGTGGCAGTCCGGCGAGGAGTTCGAGAAGGCGGGCGGCAAGCGCGAGCGCGGCGTGTTGTTCCTCGGTCCTCCCGGCACCGGCAAGACGATGCTCTCGAAGGCGATCGCGACGTCGTTCAACTGCCCGTTCGTGACGATCCCGGGCTCCGGCTTCGCGCAGATGTTCATCGGCATGGACGCGTTGATCGTTCGCTACATGGCGCGCAAGGCCAAGAAGCTCGCCGCCAAGTGGGGCGGGCAGTGCATCGTGTTCATCGACGAGATCGACGCCGTCGGCATGCGCCGGCAGTCGCTCGGCAGCGGCTTCACACCGCTGAAGACGCGGACGATCCACGACGACCTGTTCTTCGGCGAGTGGGGCGCGCTGACGTGGGACGGCGACCTCTCGTACGAGACCGCCGCCTGGCGCGACCGCCTGTTCGAGTTGCGCGCCAAGCCGAAGCCCGGGTTCCTGCCGGCGCCGGTCGCCGCCGTGGCGAACCGCGTGCGCGGGTTCATCGTCCCCGGCGGCATGGGCGGCGGCGGCCAGGCGCTCAATCAGCTGCTGGTCGTCATGGACGGCATCGACGAGCCGCCACTGCGCAAGAAGTGGATGACGAAGAAGTTCAACACGTTCGTCGACGCCCTCTACGTGATCCCGCAGCGCGTCTTCGGCAAGAAGATCCGCATCAAGCCGCCGGCGCCGCGCAAGGAGCAGATCTACTTCATCGGGGCGTGCAACGTCCCGATCGAGGTCCTCGACCCCGCGCTCGTCCGCCCGGGCCGCATGGGTCGCCACATCTACTTCCGGACCCCCACGTGGGAGGACCGGCGCGACGTCTTCGACCTCTACATCACGAAGGTCGCGCACGAGGAGTCGCTGGACTCCCCGCAGGCGCGCGACGAGCTCGCCCGCATCACGTCGGGCTACTCGCCGGCGATGATCGACCAGGTGTGCTCGCTGGCGCTGACCTACGCGCACTCTGACGGGCGGCCGGTGTTCTCGCGCAAGGACATCCTGGAGGCGATGACGACGGTCGAGGCCGGTGTCGCGATCGGCCAGACCTACCCCAAGCACGAGAGCCGCTCGATCGCCATCCACGAGGCCGGCCACGCGGTCTGCGGACATCTCTACATGGAGAGCGGGATGTCGACGCGGCTGTCGATCCGGCGGCGCGGCCACAGCGGCGGCCACCACCAGATCGCCGAGGTCGAGGACCGCTTCGTCCACTGGCGTTCGGAGGAGGTCGGCGGCCTCATCTGGACGCTCGGCGCCTACGCCGCCGAACACATCTTCTACGGCCAGAACACGACGGGCGTCGGCGGCGACCTGCACTCGGTGACGCACCACGCCGCGCACATGGTGGCTCTCGCCGGCATGGCGCCGGCGCCGATCGATCTCTCGGATCGGCTCGCGGACCGCGAGAAGCGCGAAGCGGAAGAGAAGCGCGTGCTGGAACGCTTCGAGCGGATCGGCTACCAGATCATGCACCGCTCCGGCGGAGACGACAGCGCGTACGACTCGTCGCTGAAGGACCCGGCGAAGCGCCAGCAGGTCGCCGGCCTCCTGGGTCAAGCGTTCGTGATCGCCTGGAACACGATCCGCGCGAACAAGGAAGCCACCGAGACGGTGGCCGACCGGCTCGTCGAAGCCCAGGAGCTCTACGGCGACGACGTCGTCGCGCTCCTCAACGAAGCACGCCTGCGTAAGCCCGACATCGACGTCCTGGATGACAGTCAATGGCCCGTGATCTGATCCCGCCTCCCTCCCCGGCCGGCCGGCCGCAGCAGCAGGGCACCCCGCGCCTCGTCGAGCTGCCGCCCGAGCCGCCGCCAGCCGCTCCCGCCCAGGAGCAGCCGACGGGGCCGTTGCCGCCGACCCGCTTCCGCAACCGCTTCGGGTTCCTGATCGGCGCGCTCGCGGGCGTGGTCGTCGTCTCCGCGCTCGTGCTGGCCGTCGTGATCTCGACGACGGGCGGCGATCCCGCGGTGGACGAGGGCCTGCATCCGAACTGGTCCAAGTGGCACCCGGAGGACACGACGATCGAGGGCGGCGCGGCGGAGATCGCCAAGAAGGTCGGCGCCGAGTACCGGCATCCCGACGGCAAGCAACTCGTGGATGTCAAGGGCGGGCCGCTTCCGCTCGATGTCGTGTTGCGCCCGGCCGCCGGCGATATCGAGGACATCGACGGCACCACAGTCATCTACGAGCTCGACGGCCTCGGGCCGGCCGGCTCGATCAAGGGCGGCAAGGTGTCGGAGGAGCGCCACAAGGTGTTGCAGCGTGAGGCGCTGGAGCTCGCGCTGTACACGTTCCGGTACCTGCCGGACGCCGACGGTGTGGTGACTGTGCTGCCGCCGCGGCCACCGGAGGCGGCCGCGACCGCCTCGCCTACGGCGACCCCGGCGAACGGGGTCGCGGCTCAGCCGACGCCGGATCCGTCGACCACCCGCAAGGCGATCTTCTACCGCCCGGGCGACCTCAGGCAGCAGCTGCAGGTGCCGCTCGGCGTGACGGTGCCGGCGCGGGCGCCGACGCCGGACACGCTCGACGCGGCGGAGGCGAAGACGATCGACACGCTGACGCTCTCCAACCTGTTCGACGTGTCGATCCCGCAGCCGCCCGGCACGACTCTGGTGCTCGATCGCTGAGTTTGGCCTCTGTGGCGATTGCGCGCATCAGCGCGTGATCGCCAACACGCGCGGCTCGGTGTTCTCGATGTGCGAACGCGGCCTGGCCGGCGAGCCCGGCTACGCCAAGTACCCGCGGCTGCCGGTCGTGCGTTGCGAGGGGTTCATATCCGTCGTTGACCCAGCCGGGCCAGATCCTCGTGATGACGGGTCACCCGCAGCTTGACGGGGTCGTCGTCGGGCCGGGCGTGGACCAGACCCCACATCGCGTCGGCGACCTGCTCGGCGGTCTCGGGCGTCGCGCGGGAGCGCATCTCGTCGACCAGCGCGAGCTCGAGCCGTTCGATCTTCTGCTCCGCGGTGCCCTCCCCCAGTGAGGGGAACGGGACGCCGCGCAGCTGCTCGTCCCAGGCGCCCTTGACCATCGCGAAGCGGTTGCGGAGGACGATCGGGTCGGTCATGCGGGCGCGGAGTGTACCGGTGAGTCTTAGGACCAAGAGCCGAGCGAACCCGGGCACGCGGCTCCCTATCGTGTAGTTGCGTGCACACCTTCGGACGGCTCCTCGGATTCCTGCGCCCGTACAAGCGCGGGGTGTTCTGGTCGCTTGTTCTCGCTGCGCTCGCGATGGTCTGTACGGTCGCGATCCCGTGGCTGACGGGCCGCGCCGTCGACGAGATCTCCGCCGGCGATCGCGACGGGCTGCGGATGCTCGCGCTCGCTGTGGTGGGCGTCGCTCTGGCGCGGGTCGGTCTGTCGGTGGCGCGGCGCCTCGTGTCCGGAAAGGTGTCGCTCGGGGTCGAGTACGACCTGCGCAATCTGATCTATTCGCACCTGCAGAAACTGGAGCTCGGGTTCTTCGCGGGTCAGCAGACCGGGCAGCTGATGTCGCGCGCCACGGTCGACCTGGCGGCGGTGCGGTTCTTCCTCGGCTACGGGCTCGTCTTCATCCTGCAGAGCGCGCTGACGATTCTGCTTGGCGCGGTCGCCATGTTCTTGCTCGATCCGGCCTTGGCGGCGCTGGCGCTGATCCCGGTGCCGTTCGTGGTCGTGGTGGCGGCGCGCTACGGGCGCCGCTCGCGGCCGGCGCTGCAGGAGGTGCAACAGCGAATCGCGGAGGTGACCGCGGACGTCGAGGAGAACATCTCCGGCGTCCGTGTGGTGAAGGCGTTCGCGGCCGAGCCGCGGCAGCTCACCCGGTTCGAGGACTCGGTCGCGCGGGTGTTCACGCAGTCGATGTTCGCGACCCGGCTGCGGGCGTTCTACAACCCGTTCCTGGCGTTTCTGCCGAACCTGGGGCTCGCCGTGATCCTGCTCGTCGGCGGGCGCCAGGTGATCAGCGGAACGATGACGCTGGGCGACTTCACGGCGTTCTACACGTACCTGCTGATGCTGATCGGCCCGATGCGGATGCTCGGCGTCGCGCTGGGGTTGACGCAGCGGGCGGTCGCCTCCGGCATGCGGCTGTTCGAGATCCTGGACCGCGAGCCGCGGATCGTCGGAGGTGCGGCTGCGCTGCCTCCGGGACGCGGGCGGGTCGAGCTGCGCGGAGTGTCGTTCGCGTATGGGGACGGGCCGTCGTCGTTGCGCGACGTGGATCTGACGGTCGAGGCGGGTTCGACGGTGGCGTTGGTCGGCGCGACGGGCTCGGGCAAGACGACCGTGGTGCGGCTGCTGCCGCGGCTCTACGACCCGCAGTCCGGGTCGGTCCTGATCGACGGGGCGGATGTGCGCGACGTCGACGTGGTGTCGTTGCGACGCGCGATCGCGGTCGTGGACGACGATCCGTTCCTGTTCTCGGACACCGTCGCGGGCAACATCGCGTACGCGAAGCCTTCTGCTTCGCGCGAGGAGATCGAGCGGGCGGCGGAACGCGCCCAGGCGGCGGGGTTCATCGCCGAGCTGCCGGATGGCTACGACACGCGGGTCGGCGAACGGGGCCTGACTTTGAGCGGCGGCCAGCGCCAGCGGATCGCGATCGCGCGGGCGCTGTTGGCCGATCCGCGGATCCTCATCCTGGATGACGCCACTTCGTCGGTGGACGCGACGACCGAGCGCGAGATCAAGGCCGCGCTGCGCGAGGTGATGCGCGGGCGGACGACGTTCGTGATCGCGCACCGGCTCTCGACGATCGCGCTGGCGGACGACATCGTCGTGTTGGAAGGCGGGCGAGTCATCGCCCGCGGTGATCACGAGGCGCTGCTCTCGCAGTCGCCGCTGTACGCCGAGATCGCGACCAAGGGCCTGCCGGACCAGGTGTTCCTCAACCGCGATCCCGTTGAACGGGTGGCCGGGCTGTGAGCGCGCGCCGCGACGACCTCGTGCGCCGCTGGCGCTCCACGTCCGGGCGCGGGCGCAAGCTGCGCGGCCTGATCGTGCTGCTCAGCCCGTACCGCGGGCGCGTCGCGCTGATGTTCGTCTCGCTCGTGTTCGCGACCGCCGCGGCGCTGGCACCCCCACCGCTGGCCGCGCTGGCGATCGACAAGGGGATCGTGCCGGGGGACCTGACCGCGCTGTCGTGGATCGTCGTTGCGTTCCTGGTTTCCGCCGTCGTGTACTGGGGCGCGACCTACGCGCAGACCTACCTCGTCGGCTGGATCGGCCAGCGGGCGCTCCAGGACCTCCGGATCCAGCTCTTCTCGCACCTGCAGGGCATGTCGGTCGGCTTCTATTCGCGCAAGCGCGCCGGCGTGCTCATCTCACGGCTCTCCAACGACGTCGAGGCGCTCGACACGCTGGTCTCGGACGGGATCGTCACGCTGTTCGGGTCGACGCTGACGCTGGTCGGCACCGCCGTGATCCTGTTCACGCTCGACGCCGAGCTCGCCCTGATCACGTACACGGTCTTCCCGGTGCTCGGGATCGCGTCGTTCATCTTCCGGATCGTGTCCGCCGACGCGTACCGCGCGACGCGCGAAAAGGTCGCGGCGATCACCGCCTACCTGCAGGAGACGCTGTCCGGGATCCGCGTCGTGCGGTCGTTCGCACAGGAGCCGCGGCACTTGGACCGGTTCGCGGAGCTCAACGAGGAGAACCGCGGCGCGAACATGAAGACGGTCTACCTCAACGCCGCGTACTTCCCGGGCGTCGAGCTGCTCTCCGCGTTGGCGACGGCCGGGATCCTGCTGTACGGCGGGCTCCAGGCCGTGGACGGCGAGATCACGATCGGCGTGCTGGTCGCGTTCCTGGCCGCGCTGAACAACTTCTTCGACCCGATCCAGCAGCTCTCGCAGCTCTACACGACCTATCAGTCCGGGATGGCGGCGCTGGACAAGATCTTCGAGCTGCTCGACGAGGAGCCGGATCTGGTCGACGCGCCCGACGCCATCGTGCTCGCGCGGCTGCGGGGCGAGATCGTGCTCGACGACGTGACGTTTTCGTACGGCGGCGCCGCTTTGGCGCTGGATGAGGTCACTTTGACGGTGCCGCCGGGGCAGACCGTCGCGCTGGTCGGGACGACGGGGGCCGGCAAGTCCACGCTGGCGAAGCTCGTCGCGCGGTTCTACGACCCGACGTCCGGGCGCGTCCTTGTCGACGGGCAGGACCTGCGCGGAGTCACGGCGTCGTCGCTGCGGTCGCAGATGGGCATCGTGCCGCAGGAGGCGTTCCTGTTCAGCGGCACGATCGGGGAGAACATCGCGTTCGGGCGTCCGGACGCATCTGCCGACGAGGTGCGCGCCGCCGCTCACGCGGTCGGCGCCGACGAGTTCATCGCAGGGCTCGAGCACGGCTACGACACGCCGGTCGGCGAGCGCGGCGTCCAGCTTTCGGCCGGCCAGCGCCAGCTCGTCGCGTTCGCGCGCGCCCTGGTCGCGGACCCGCGCATCCTGGTGCTGGACGAGGCGACGTCGAACGTCGACGTCCACACCGAGTCACGGATCGAGGCCGGCTTGCGGCGGCTTTTGGCCGGCCGGACGGCGATCGTGATCGCCCACCGGCTCTCCACGATCGAACGCGCGGGGCAGATCGTCGTGCTCGAGCACGGCCGGATCGTGGAGCAGGGCTCACACGAGGAGCTGCTCGCGGTGCGCGGCCACTACTGGCGGCTGCACGAGGACTGGCGCGAGCAAGCCACCGCCTAGTTAAAGGGGCCTGGCCCCTTTATGTTGGCCGGGTGGAGTGGCAGCCTTGCTCTTCGTCCGCGATCGCTGCGTATCGGTGGCGCGACGGCGTCCTCGAGCTGGTCTACGTCGAGGGGCGGATGGTCTACGACTATCCGTGCAGCGAGATGCTGTTCGAGGAGTTCCTTCTCGCGCCCTCGAAGGGGCGCTTCGTCAATGGCGTCCTCAAGCGGGACGCGGAGCGGCGTGGGTGGACACCCACGCCGCGGCCCTTCCGTGATTGAGGCCTAGGTCCAGGAGGCCTTGGCCTGGGCGACCGTCGGCAGGATCACCGGCAGCGAGAGAGCGGCGGAGGTGGCGAGGATCTTGATCTTCTTCATGTTGGTGAACCCCTTTGAGTTCTCGGTGGTGCTGACAAGGGGAACTGTCGCGGGGGCCGGCTACGGCGCGGTAATGGATCGGTAATGGAGCCGCAGAACCGAGTAGCCGGCCTTGCGCCACGCCGCTTCCTTCAGCGCGTCCTCGCGCTGGGTTCGCGGCCTGTCGTGGCCTGTGCCGTCGACCTCGACGACGAGCTTCTGGGCCGGCCAGTGGAAGTCGGCCTCCTCGCCGTTGAGCTTCGTGTTGACGAGCGGTTCGGGCAGGTCCTTGATCATCGAGAGAAAGGCGTCCTCGTTGCGGCTCTTGGTTCCGGCGCTGCCGGCCGCATTGAGGGTCAGGGCCTTCTCGAGGACTTGCAGGTTGTGCCGTCCGTTCGCTCGGGCCATCGCCTCTCGGGTGGCTCGTTCGCTGAACCGGCGTCTGTAGGCGGCTTCGTGGATCACGTTCGCGAGTTGGTACGGCGTGAGGATGTCGCTGAGGTCCACGAGCGTCCGCGCGATCGTGGTCACGGGTATTCCCTTGTACGTCGTGATGTCGCGCGGGTCCAACGTCCGCGCGCGATGAAGCCGCACACCAACGTCTGCATGCCGCCGCTTGGGCGCAACGACATCAATGAGGGAGGCCCGGTACCTACGCACCTCCCAGTGCTCCGCGGCGGCTAGTTGCCCCAGTGCCGCCCCCTCACCTGCCCAAAGCACTGCTGCCAAGAACTGACCCTCGCGAGAGAGCCCGGCATGACCGACCGCGTAGACCCCGCGTCTCACTCGATGCAGACGTCCCTCGGCGACGCGCCGAGCGATCGCAGCGTGATCAAGGCCCGCGGCGAGCAACTGCGCGACCGTCACCAGTCCGTGCTGACGGGCCGCCAACGCCGCAATGAGCCAAGGGGTGTGTCCGCTAACTATCGCCTGGCGGAGGTTTCCGGACACACCCCCCAGCCTGAGGCCTCGGGGCGCGCGGATCTACGCGCAAACGTGACGAAGGTGCAACAAACCTGCGAGAGGGACTGCCGGGCAGGGACTCGAACCCCAACTACCAGAGCCAGAATCTGGCGTGCTGCCAATTACACCACCCGGCAACGGGTCGGCGGATCAGTATAGGCCGCATCACCCGGACCGGTCGGTCCGTCGGTCCTTCCACGCAGGTATTCTCGGCGCTACATTGAACTCGGCCCAGCGGGGGCTCGTGGGCTCCCGTCCGAACGACGAGGGAATCGCTCGCATGCCAGACGCCGGCAACGGCTCAGTTCAGCTCCTGGAGGCAGACCCCGAGCTCGCACGTGGGCTGGATCCACGTCGGGTCCGTGAGGTCAGCCAGCGCTTGTTCGCGCGGTCCATCGACGTTCCGCGTGGCCCGTGGTCGCCCGCCCGTGCGCTTGCCGGTGGGACAAACCCGATTGGTCTGCTCGTGCTCGACGGCCTGCTGGTCCGGGAGGCGATCGTGGGCGACCACCCATGCGCCGAGCTGCTTGGGCCAGGTGATTTGCTTCGCGCCTGGGATGACCGGGACGCCGAGGTACTGCTTCCGCGCACCGTCGAGTGGAGCGCGCTGAGCGCGGTCCGGCTCGCGGTGATCGACCAAGCGCTCGCCGTAAGGGCGGCGCAGTGGCCGGAGATCTTCGCCTCGCTCGTCGAGCGCGCCGCCCGAAGGGCGGAGCGGCTGGTGGTGATGCAAGCAATCGCCCACCTGACGCGCGTGGATGACAGGCTTCTTGCACTCCTGTGGTGCCTCGCCGAGCGCTGGGGTCGCGTGGCTCCGGGCGGCGTGGTCGTCAGTCTCAGGCTTCCGCATCGCACGCTCGCCGGGATGGTCGGCGCTCGCCGGCCGTCCGTGACCACCGCGCTCGGGCAGCTGATCGCGCGCGGCGAGGTCGAGCGTCGGCCCGACGGTGGCTGGCTGCTGCTCGGCAATCCGCCCGAGGCGCGCGAGAAGCCGGTCGCGGATCACCCGAGCATCGCCTTCGAGCGCCACACGGCTTAACGACTTCGGCGGTGGCGACCCGCCCCCTGGGGGCGGGTCGCCTGCCGCTCGCGCCGCCTATGCCCACTGGGCCCAGGGCGGAGGGGTGCCCTTGTTCGCAGGCCGGGCGCGGGGTAGCACCCGGGCGGCGGCGAGTTCGTCTTGCGCCGAATGGTACGGGAACGGAGCCTTAGCCGTGGTCGTTGTCTCCAACGAACACGGCGGTGATGTCCTGCTCGATGCCCGGATCGAGCACGACGAGCACCTCGTCGCCGGCCTCGACGACCGTGTCGGCTTTCGGCACGAAGCCCGACCCGCCGCGAAGCACCGAAATCACGAGTGAACCGTCGGGTAGCCCGATGTCACCGATCGCCTTGCCGGCGGCCGGTGCGTCATCACTTACCACCAATTCAATGATCTCGAGCCGCTCCTCGGGCAGATCGAGCAGGTGGACGAGTCCGTAACGCGGAACCTCGTGCTCGATCAGGCGCAGGATCAGGTCGGTGGCGGACACCGCCGGCTGGATGCCGAGCAGCTTGAAGTGATCGAGGTTCCGCGGGTTATTGACGCGCGCGATGATCCGCTCGCAGAGGTACTTCTCCTTCGCCACCTGGCAGATCAACAGGTTGTCCTCGTCGTCACCGGTGACGGCGACGACCAGGTCGGCGCGCTGGATGCCCGCGCGCTCCAGCACCCACAACTCGGTCGCGTCGCCGTACTGGACCGCGTGCTCGAGTTCCTGCTCGACGGTCAGATAGCGGCGCCGGTCCTGCTCCAGGCACGTGACTTCGTGCCCCTTCTCGAGTAGTTCGCGGGCGAGGTTCCAGCCGACCTTGCCGGCACCGGCGATGATGACGTAGAGCCCCTCGTCTGCCATCAGGCCTCGCTGAACGCCGCTTCGGTCAGCTGCTCGATCGCGATCTGCGTCGGGCAGATCGTCTGCAGGCCCTGCTCGGAATACCACGCCGCGCGGCGCGGGTCCAGAACACGGGCGATGACCCGATCGACGGTGAAGCGCCGCTGTGCGATCTGCGCCACGACCAGATTCGTGTTGTCGCCGTTGGTGGACGCGATGAAGACGTCGGCCTCCTCGACACCGGCCTCTATTAGCGCGTCGACCTCCAGCGCGGTGCCGATCGTGAAGCGCCCGCCGGCCTCTTCCCAGGAGCGGCCGAGTTCCACGTCGAGCCGCTCGTGCGAGAGCGGATCCTCGTCGAGGACCGACACCGTATGACCGTTGCCCAATGCCGACGTAGCAAGGGCAGCACCCACGCGCCCCGCCCCGACCACGAGTACGAACACAGCCAGAACCCTAGCGATCCCCCACGCCCACCGAGTGTCCGAGCGGTAGCGGCGCGTCGGCGGGGACCGGGCCCATCGGATCCAGCGCGGCAGCGGCCGGCGGCGCGGTCAGGATCACGCGGCACGGCGCCTTGTTGACGACGTAGCGAGTCGTCTCCCCCACGCTCGTGTCGTGCAGCCCCGGCTTGCCGCCCAGCCGCAATCCGCCGCCCACCCGGGTCGGCTCCTCGGCGGCCAGTACGACCGCCTCCACGCCCCGCCGCTTGGCCTCGTGGACGATCGCCTGCCCGGCACGACGAGCGCGCACAACCGCGGTGGCGACCTCGACGCCCTGGTACTCCTCCCCGACGGCCTTCGCCCGCTTCAGGGCAGCCCGTGCGCGCTTGAGCTCCTCGTCGGGCACGCGCGCGTCCAGCGCCAGCGTCATCGGCACCTCGAAGATCCACAGCGCCTCGATCACGGCGCCGCCCTCGCCGTCGTCGGCGTTCTCCTCGGCCGCGAGCCGGCCCGCGGTCTGCATGATGTCGTCGTCGAGCGGCGTGCCGAGGATCGGCACCAGCATCGAGCCGTACTCGGCCTCGGCGGCGCGCCGGGTCAGCGCCGACTCCGGCACCGTCACGCGCTTGAGGATGTGCTTGCCCTGCGACGTGCGGTAGCCGACATACAGGACGATGCCCGAGAGCATCCAGGCGACGCCCACCCACCGCGCGTCGCCGTGCTCGACCAGCAGCGCTACGAACCCGATCGCCGAGAGCACGACGCAGAGGACGCCCGGGATCGGCAGCTTGCCGATGTTGAGCGGCATCCGGTACGGGCGATCGCGGTCGGGCTCCTTGTAGCGCAGCCGGCAGACCGACGCTCCCACGAGCATGAACGCGATCGTCGCCCCGAACGCGCAGATCGCGGCCAGGAACTCGAGATCGGCCGGGATCAGCAGCGCAATCGCGACCACCGCGCCGAACACGATGATCCGCACCGGCGTCGCCCGCGTGGAGTGCAGGGCGCCGAACCGGGACGGGATCTGCCGGTTCACGGCGAGCGCGTAGCCGAGCCGCGACAGGCCCAGCATCGCCGCCTGCGCCGCGCTGACCAGGATCACGACCGCGGACACCGCCACGACGTACTGCAGCCACTCCTGGTCGGTGGCGGCGACGATCCCGATCACCGGCGCCTCGATCCACCGGCCGCCGGTCTGCGGGAGCACCGAGGACGCCACGAGCGCGATCCCCACGTACGGCACAACCGCGGCGATCAGCCGCACGCCGATCAGCCGGCGCAGCCCGCGCCGGCCGATCGCGACCTGCCCGGCCAGGCCCGAGGACGCGTCGATGCCGGAGAACGCGACCAGCACGAGCGGGAACGCGAACACGATGTTCTCGAGCGAGGGCGAGCCCGCGATCGAGGCGGGATCGGTGAGCACCTCGGGCTGGAAGAGCAACACGAACCCCAGGACCAGCACCAGCAACTGGACCCCGAGATCGGCGAGGACCAACACCGCGGCGCGCTCGAACCGCCGCGGACCCGGCCCGCGGATCGCCGTGTACGCGACGTAGAGCACGATCGCGGCGCCGATCAGGAACTCGCTGAAGCCCTCGTTGAAGCCGTCCCAGAAGACCCCGAGGTAGTCGGTGGAGGCGAACGCGCACAGCGCGACGAGGATCAGATAGTCGAGACAGATCGCCCAGCCGGCGATGAAGCTGGCCAGCTCGTTGAACGCGTAGCGTGCGATCACGGTCGCGCCGCCGCGCTCCTGGTGCAGCGAAGCGCCCTCGACGTAACACGGCACCACGACCGCGAACAGCACCGCGCCCGCCACGAACACCGCCCACGTCAAGCCCAGAGCGCGTTCGGCCACCAGGCCGGTCGAGAAGTAGATCGACGCCGCGATGAAGCCCTGGACGATCCCGAACAGCGCCGGCGAGCCGAGTTGGCGTCTCAAACCGCTCACAGCTTGCGCTCCACATAGATCCGGCCGGCGCCCGCGGCGATGAACAGCACGCCGAGGATCAGCCCGATCGAGTTCGCATCGGCCTCGGCGATCAGGGTCCGCACGATCAACGCGATCCCGATCAGGACCATGGCGGCCGGCAGGATGTAGCCCCGGATCACAGCAAGATCCTCTGCAGGGGGGCGCTCCCCGGCTGGGACTCGATGATCACGCGGCAGGGCCGCTCCGCGAGCACGGTCTCGAGCGTCTTGCCGAACAGCGACGCGCCGTTGATCCGTCGCGGCAGCGGCATCACGATCGCCGCCGCCCGCATGTCGGTCGCCTCCTCGATGATCCGCCGCCCGGCCTGGCCGGAGCGGACGCGCTCGACGTGCCCGGACACGCGTGCGCCGCCCTGCACCCGCGCCTGCTCGATCAGCGACCGCGCGGCCGCCTCGGCCTCCGGCATCGGCGCGTCGATCTTCAGCGCGCTCGGCACCGTCACCAGCGCGATCACGTGGATGCCGCGCCGCCGCCGCGCGGCCAGCTTGGCCGCGGTGGCGACCACCGACTCGTCGTAGGCGCCATCCGCCAGCGGGACCAGCACGGAGTCGTACTCGGCCTCGTGATCGACGACCGGCTGCGGGATCGCGACCTTGTGCGTCGAGGACAGGTCGAGCCCCTGAGCGCGCCGGTAGAGCAGGTACACGACGACGCCCAGCGCGAGCCAAGCGGCGCCGGTGGCGGCGACGTCCGGATGCAGCGCGACGGTGACGACGAACGCCGCCGCCGTACCCAGACCGCCGACCACGGCGAAGACCGGGATGTCCCTCCCGCGCCAGTTCACGTTCCCCGGCGGCCGGTACGGCCGCGGGACCTCGGGACTCGAGATCCGGAGCTTGATCAGCGCCAGGTGGGCGATCGTGAACGACAGCATCGCCCCGAACGCGTACAGGTTGCCGAGGAAGTTGGCCTGCCCCGGCAGCGTGATGATGATCGCGGCGATCCCGA
Source organism: uncultured Solirubrobacteraceae bacterium (assembly GCA_963768375.1). GTDB lineage: Bacteria > Actinomycetota > Thermoleophilia > Solirubrobacterales > Solirubrobacteraceae > Solirubrobacter. The sequence goes on along the minus strand of CAVYHO010000006.1, from coordinate 1,025,074 downwards.
AGACGATGATCCCGATCCACGGTGTCCGGTAGCGCGGGTGCAATCGCCGCAGCTGGTCCGGCAGCTGGCGGTGGATGCCCATCGAGTACACGAGCCTCGACACCCCGATCAGACCGGCGTTGGTCGCCAGGAACAGGATCGTGGCGGCGAGGATGCCGACGTAGACCTCGGCCGCCGTCTGGAACACGCCCAGGTTCAGGTTCGCGACCAGGCCGGCGATCGGGTCGCCCGCGTAGCCGCCCTCCTCCTCGGGCAGACCGAGCAGCGTGTAGTACTCGCCGTCCGCTCCCTGCTGCACCGGTAGCGCGACCAAAGCGACCGCGGGCAGCGTGAAATAGATCGCGAACACCGCGATCGCGACGCGCTTGATCGCGGCCGGGATCGTCTTGACCTCGTCACGCGCCTCCTCGGCCATGTTCGAGATCGTCTCGATGCCCGTATAGGCGATCATCCCGATCGGGATCGCGAGGATGAAGTCCTTCCACGTCGGCGCGATGCCCCACTGGACGTTGTCCGCCAGCTGCCCCGGATCGGCGCCCAGCACCAGGACCGCGCCGACGACCACCAGCAGCACCTGCGTGAGGAAGTCGACGACCGCGAGCGCGATGTTCAGGCCCGCCGACTCCTTGGCCCCGAACACGTTGATCACGGCCAGGATCGCGATGATGATCGCGCCGGCGATGATGTCGCCCGGGGAATGGCGCAGCTCCTCCCAGAACACGCTGCCGAGGTAGTGCGGGACGAAGAACGCGGAGATCGCGACCGTCACGACGTAGTTGAGCATCTGGCCCCAGGCGGCGAAGAACGACCAGAACTCGTTGAACGCGCGGCGTGCGAAGCTCGACGACCCGCCGGCCTCGGGATACATCGCGGTCGCCTCGGCGTAGGTCGCCGCCGTGCACAGGAAGAAGATCCCCGTGATCAGGAAGACGATCGGCGTCAGGCCGAGCGCCAGCGCGGCGACGAGGCCGAGCGCGTAATAGATCGAGGAACCGACGTTCCCGTAGGCCGTCGAGAAGAGGGCGTTGACCCCCAGGACTCGTTCCAGTCCCTCCAGCCGGCGTCGTGCCATGCGCTGGAGGCGATTCTATGAGCCGCTCAGCGCGTGACGCCGACTCCCAGCACGGCGACGACCACGATCACCGCGAATACGCCGCCCACGACGCCCCAGCCGACGGCGCTCTCCGGGAAGAGCAGCCGCCACAGCGCCAGCGGCCCCGCCACGCAGACGGCGAAGCCGAGGCCGAGCGAGAGCAGGTAGAGCGCCCGCGGGTCCGAGTCCCGGGGCGCTCCGAAGCCCTGCAGTTCGAACAGCGCCGCGATCAGGCAGCCGACCCCGAAGAGTGCTCCGAGGCCGGCCGCCACGATCACGACGACGTATCTCACAGAGTGCGGATCTCGTCGCAGCTCGTGAACTGCTGCTCGTCCGGCAGTGTGCCGGTCATGCACAGCGACTTGTCGCCGCGCTTGATCTGCACGTCCGGCTGCCAGAACAGCAGCAGCAGGTCCTTGCGCTTGTCGCGGTTGAGGTCCACCTTGGTCACGCCGCCGATCTTCATGACCTTCTCCTCGCCGCGGCCGAGCCGCAGCGTCGACGTATCGAGCTTCGTCGCGTCGAAGTCCGCCGTCGACAGGATGGAGACTGGCAGCGGCACCCGCAGCGACGGGATGATCGGATTCAGGCGCAGGCCGGGCAACACGTCCATCGGGAGCGTGCTGACGGAATCGAACGCGGTCGCGCCGTCGTCGTCGGTCACGGCCAGCATCACCGACTGCGGCTTCGTCGGCCGCGGGAACGTGAACGTCGTGCCGGTCTTGGTCTGCTCGCCCTCACTCGTGTTCAGGTACCACGAGTAGGACTTGATCGTGCCGTCGGCGTCGGTCGAGCCGGTCGCGTCGAGCGTGATCTGATCGCCGACCTTGGCCCACTTGATCTTCGCCACCGGCGGCTTGTTCGCCGGCTCCTGCTGCACCACGGACAGCCGGACCTCCTCGCCCGCCGGGTTGACGTCGGCGCCGTACATCTTCACGGTCCACGTGCCCTGCTCGGGATTCGGGATCTCGAACTGCTCCCACGTGGGACCGTTGTCGTGCTTGACGCCGGTGCCGGGCGCGGCGCGCGTGTACTCCTTGCCCGACGGCGAGATCAGCGTCAGCTCGACGTCCGAGCCCGGCCAGCTGATGATCGTGCTCAGCCACTCGAGCAGCCGGTCGATCACGAACTGGAACTCGGCGGTCTCGCCCGGGTGGACCTCGAAGCGCGGGCGGTCGTCGTCGGCGAGCAACTCCTCGAGGACGGTCTCGCTCATCGCGTGCTGGCCGGCCACGGTCGGGTGGAACTTGCCCGCGTTGAGCGCGTCGTAGAACCACTCCTCGCCCTCGCCGCACAGCTCGTGGCCGAGGAACCGCGACGTCGGGTCGGCGAAGCGGAAGCCGTTGCGCTCGGCGTTGCGCTTGATCAGCTCGTTGAAGTCGGCGATCTTCGAGACCATCCACTTCTGGTCGGCCTTCTTGATCAACTCGCAGCGGCCGCCGGGCAGAGATGTGCGATCGGAGCCCTCGGGCGTGAAGAACGGCGGGTAGCCCATCGCGACGTAGGTCGCGAACGGCGCGCGCCGGCGCACGTCCTTGTAGAGCGTGTCGTACGGGGTCGTGTCGGCGGGCGTGGCGCGCTTGTTGTCAAGGCGCTCGAACGCCTCCTTGACCGGCTCGGTCACCTTGTCTTCGCTGAAGCACGTGTTGAACGGCAGCAGCTCGAAGCCCAGCGCGCACTCCTTCACGATCGTCGAGAAGTCCGCGTCGTTGCCGCCGATCGAGAACGTCACCAACCCGGTCTCGGGGTCGAGATGGTCGAGCTGCGGCACCTCGCCCCAGGTCGAGTTGCGCGCGAAGTAGAAGTCCTTGGTGACCGCGCCCTGGCAGGCGTGGTTGGACGGCTCGAGCTCGAGGGCGACGGCCACCAGCGGGCCAAACGCGTGCGAGGAGCGCTGACAGTCGTTGCCGTCCTCTTCGTGCGTGCCCTCGTCGTAGGAGCCGTTGCCGAAGCCCGACGAGTACGAATCGCCCAGCATCACGTGCTTGGAGGCGTCGGCGAGCTCGGCGCCCGGGCGGCAGTCGCGGGTGACGTCGGAGACCCGCGCGAAGCGGATGTTGTCGACCATGACGGCCGAGTCGTAGACCGGGTCGCCCTGGTCGAAGATCGACAGGTAGAGCTTGTGCGGCCCGGGCGAGATCGGCGTCGCGGCGCTGAGGATCGGGGTCGCGCCGTCGTAGGTGGTGCCCGCGGAGAACTCCTCCTTCATGCTCGTGACGCCGGCGGCGTTGATCGAGATCGGGTTGCCGTCGGGATCGAATGCGAAGTTGCCCGGGGCGCTGATCGTCGAGCCGGACGTCGTCCACGTCGAGTTGTCGATCTCGGCGATGAAGGCGTCGTTGTACTGGCTGTTGACGTACTCGGAGAACTCCTCCGACAGGAACCGGAAGTCCATCCCGATCATGCAGTTCGTGTTGGCCGGGACGTTCAGGTCGATCTCGATGACCGTGACGTCGAAGTCGGTGTTGCCGCGGACCGGCGTGCCGCCGAGGTCCTTGCCCGAATTCTCTGCGGTGTCCGGCTCACCGGCGATCGCGGCATCGCCGGTCGTCAGCAGCGCATAGTCCGCGCCCGACGTGGGGAAGCCCGCCAGCGCGTTCGTGCCGAGCGCGGTCTGGCCCTTCGTCGGCGGCTCCGCCGTGAAACGAGCTCCGGTCACCTGTCCGTCGACCGTCTGGAGCGAACGCCCGAGCGGCTCCGCTCCTGGGTCGATGACGTCTGCCTGTGCGGCAGACGTGCCCAATAGCGCCAGCGTTGCCGCCAGCGCCGCAGTGCGTGCGAGTCCCTGCACTTACCCCTCCCTCTCCGACTGTCCCGTCGGCGAGCACGGTATGGGCGCAGGGACCGCGCCTAGCTACACCTCCGTTTAGGCAATCAGCGGGATGATCAGCAGGGCGACAATGTTCGCCACCTTGATCATCGGGTTGATCGCGGGGCCGGCGGTGTCCTTGAACGGGTCGCCGACGGTGTCACCGGTGACCGACGCCGCGTGCGCCTCGGAGCCCTTGCCACCGTGCGCGCCGTCCTCGATCAGCTTCTTCGCGTTGTCCCACGCGCCGCCGCCCGAGGTCATCATCACGGCGAAGAACAGGCCGACGACGATCACGCCGATCAGCAGGCCGCCGAGCATCGTGTATGACAACACACCGACGATCACCGTCACCACGATCGGGATCAGCGACGGGATGATCATCTCGCGCTGCGCGGCACGGGTCACGATGTCCACGCACTGGCCGTACTCGGGCTGCTCGGTGCCGTCCATGATCCCGGGCTTCTCGCGGAACTGGCGGCGGACCTCCTCGACGACGGCGCCGCCGGCGCGGCCGACCGCCTCCATCGAGAGCGCGGCGAACAGCGTCACCATCAGGCCGCCGATCAGCAGGCCCATCAGCACGAGCGGGTCGTCGAGCTGGAAGGTGATGATGTTGCCGACCTCTTCCTCGAGCTCGATCTTGAACGCCGCGAACAGCACCAGCGCCGCAAGCGCTGCCGAGCCGATGGCGTAACCCTTGGTGACGGCCTTCGTCGTGTTGCCGACGGCGTCCAGCGGGTCGGTGATGTCGCGCACCTCGTGCGGCATGTCGGCCATCTCGGCGATGCCGCCCGCGTTGTCGGTGATCGGGCCGAACGCGTCCAGCGCCACGATCACGCCGCAGAGCGAGAGCTGCGCCATCACGGCCACGCCGACGCCGAACACGCCGGCCAGCTCGGACGCGCCGTAGATGCCGAGCACGATCACCAGCGCGGGCGCGGCCGTGGCCTGCAGGCCCTGGGCCAGGCCCTGGATGATGTTCGTCGCGTGGCCGGTCTCCGACGCGCGCGCCGTCGACCGGACGGGCGCGAACCGCGTCGACGTGTAGTAGTCGGTGATCACGAACAGCGCAGCGGTGACCGCGAGGCCGACCAGCGCGCAGATGTAGATGTCGCCCCAGCTCGGCGCGGCCTCGCCGTTGAGGCGGACGAGGTCGTCCATCATCCACATCGTCACCGGGAGGATCAGCAGCGCGGCGATCGCGCCGGCCACAATCAGTCCTTGGTAGAGCGCGCGCTCGACGTTGTCGCCCTTGACGGCGAACGTGCCCAGGATCGAGCCGATGATCGACACGCCGCCGAGGACCAGCGGGAACAGGACCACGGCCTCGCCCTCGAACGTGAGGACGCCGAGCAACATGACCGCCACCGCGGTCACCGCGTAGGTCTCGAACAGGTCGGCGGCCATGCCGGCGCAGTCGCCGACGTTGTCGCCCACGTTGTCGGCGATCACGGCCGGGTTGCGCGGGTCGTCCTCGGGGATGCCGGCCTCGATCTTGCCCACGATGTCGGCGCCCACGTCGGCGCCCTTGGTGAAGATGCCGCCGCCCAGACGGGCGAACACCGAGATCAGCGAGCCGCCGAAGCCGAGGCCGACGAGCGCGTCCACGGAATCCTTGGTGTTGACGTCGAAGAGCTCCGTGAGGATCAGGTAGTAGCCGGCCACGCCCAGCAGCGCCAGGCCGACGACCAGCATGCCGGTGACTGCGCCGCCGCGGAACGCGACGTCGAGCGCGTTGCCGATGCCGCCGCGGGCGGCCTCGGCGACACGAGCGTTCGAGCGCACCGACACGTTCATGCCGATGAAGCCGGCCGCCGCGGACGCGATACCACCGATCGCGAAGCCGATCGCGACCTCGATGTCCTGCAGGAAGATCAGCGCGACGAACAGCACCACGCCGACGATCCCGATCGTCGTGTACTGGCGCCGAAGGTACGCCTGCGCGCCTTCCTGGATGGCGAGGGAGAGACGCTGCATGACCTCGTTGCCCGGCGAGAGCGCGAGCAGCGAGCGCGTCGTCACCACGCCGTACACCACGGCCAGTAGCGCGCAGACCACGGCCAGAAGCGCGCCGTAATCAGTCAGGAATTCGGACAAGAGAAAACCCCTCTGGACTCAGACAAAGCGAAACGGCAGCCCGGAGCGGGCCGCCGTGTGAGCGCCGGGCAGTCTACCGCGCGAAAAAGTGGGGGACCCCGCCCAACGAACCATTCCGTGTTGAGCGATGGCCCGTTGGGCACCCCCTACTGTCCTGGAACCCAGAGGCGCCCTGAGCTTTGCGCGCGCCCCGGATCGTCCGCCTTTGGCGTCTCCGGCGAGGGCTTCGGCGTCCCGCCGGAAAGCTGCACGAAGGCCATCTGGAGCCGCGAGAGCGCGTCCTTCACCGGCCCGAGTTGCTCGCCGTGGCGCGCCTCGAGCACCGGCAGCAGCGCGCGGGCGCCGTCGATCGCCTGGCGGGTCTGCTCCAGATCGCGCTTCGGCTCTTCCTCGCCGGGCGGCTCGGCCAGCCCCGCCTTGCGAGCGCCGAGGTTGATCAGCGTCACGAGCGTCTGGAGGAGCACGTCATCGACCGTGAGCTTCTCCATCTCGGCCTCGATCGCGCGCATCTCCTCTTCGCTGAATTCACGTTCGCTCAACGGACCTTCTCCTGTGCGGTGTACGTCGCGCGGGTCTCTTCCACGCATTGCTTGAAGACTTCGTAGGGCGACGCTCCCGCGTCGATCATCCGGCGCTGACGCTGGGCGCCGTTGAGCTCGGGCAGCGCCACGTCGACCCCCGTCCACGCCTTCAGCCGCTCGATCGCCTCCGCCGCCGGATACTCGTACGGCTCCGGTGCGGACAGGTCGAGCAGCTTGCCGTCCTGCCCATAGCGGATCGCCCGCCACATGTTTTCCTCGATCAGCCGCCCGGGAATGTCGGGGGGCGTCTCGCCGGCGTCGATCTCGCGCAGGGCCTGGGCGACGCAGGCGACGATCAGCTCGATCAGCGCGTCGGCCTCCGTGCCGGTGGTCTGGGCGTCGCAGATGCGCACCTCGATCGTCCCGTACGCGTGGTGCGCGCGCACCGACCACCACAGCTGCGTGTACTCGACGATCGAGTTCGTGCGCAGAAGCAGCGCGACGTAGTCCTGCCACGTCGCCCAATCGACGAACGGGTCCGGAACGCCGCAGCGCGGGAACGACTTCGTGAAGGTCTGCGAACGCGCGGAGTGCAGCCCGGAGTCGCGCCCGTCGACGTACGGCGAGTTGGCGCTGATCGCCAGCAGCACCGGCAGGATCGGGCGTAGGCGGTCACAGGCCTGGATCGCGCGGTCGGGGCCGCGGACGCCCACGTGGACCTGGAGCGCGAACGTGTTGTTGCGGTGCGCGACGTACTGCAGGCCGTCCTGTACGCGGTGATAGTGCGCGGTCTCGATGATGTGCTGGTCGCGGTAGTCAGACAGCGGGTGCGTGCCGGTCGACGCCAGGCCGACGCCATGCGCATCGGCGAGCGCGAACAGCCGCCGGCGCGCCTCACGCTGCAGCTTCAGCGCGTGCTGGACGTCCTCACCGCGGCCCGACCGGATCTCGATCTCGGACGAGATCAGTTCGCCCGAGATCGCGGTGGCGAGGACGTCGTCCTTGGCGCCCGCGTCGCGCAGATCCTCGAAGCGCGAGGTCAGCTCGAGCGTCTCGGGATCGATGATCGCCCACTCTTCCTCGATCCCCACCGTCAGGTCCTGGGAGGTCTCGAAGACCTCGCGCGCCGCTTGGAGGTCCACTTACGTGAGGTAGAAGTAGAGGGCGTAGAGGAGGTCTACAGCCGGGCTCGAGGTGTGCACCGTCACCTCGGGCGGCACCTGCAGCAGCGCCTCGGAGTAGTTGAAGATGATCTTCACGCCGGCGTCCACCAGCTTGTCGGCGAGCTCCTGCGCCGCGGCCGTCGGGACCGCGAGCACCCCGACGACGATGTCCTCCTCCTCGACGACCGCCTTCAGGTCGTCGGGATGGCGAACGGCCGCGGGCCCGACGCGCTCGCCGAGCTTCGCCGGGTCCATGTCGAAGATCGCCACGACCCGGAAGCCGTGGTCGGCGAAGATGTCGGAGCTGGCGATCGCCTTGCCAAGGTGCCCGGCGCCGAACAGCGCGATGTTGTGCTGGCCGCTGGTGCGCAGGATCTTGCGGATCTGCGAGACCAGCGAGTCGACGTTGTAGCCGACGCCGCGCTTGCCGAACTTGCCGAAGCCGGACAGATCGCGCCGGATCTGCGTCGAGTTGACGTGCGTGTACTCGGAGAGCTCCTGGGAGGAGATCGTCTCCTTACCCATCTTGCGCGCCTGCGTGAGCACCTGCAGGTAGCGCGAGAGGCGGGCGGCCACGCCCAGCGAGAGGCGGTCGGACAGAGGACCGAGCCCGCCGTCGCCTTGCTGTGACCCGCCGCCGCCCGACTTTGTGGCGACGTCGCCGAAGCTCATCCGCCCTCACGATAGAGAATGCGCCGCAAGAGGGCTCCCTCGTCCACCTCGTAGTCGAACAACTCCTCGCCATCCAGCGCAACGACGGGGATCCGCTCCAGGTACCGCGCGTGCAGGGCGTCGTCGCGCGTGATGTCGATCTCCTCGATGGTGAACGGGGCCTGCGCGGAGAGCCGTTCCAGCACGACGCGCGCGTCGTCGCAGAGATGGCAGCCGGGCCGCGAGTAGAGCGTGACGGTCTTCACGACGTGCGCGTCGTCGGCTCGACCTGGCGCGGCGCCCAGGCGCGCACGCGGAACTTGAGGCCGCGGCCCCCGCTCGGAAGCGTGTAGGAGTACTCGGCCGGCATCAGCTCGCGCGCGCCGCCGGGGAACGTGAGGCTGCGGCGCGCCCTGCCTTGGTCGTCGACGAGATCGAGGATCAGCCGCTCCGCGACCTGGATCGACGTTTGCTCCCCGCGTTTGAACGAGCCGAGCGTGAAGCGGACCCGGCGCCCGCCGGAGCTGGTCCGCAGCGGGCCCACCGCGATCGGCTCGACCTCGTCGGGGCGCACGAGCCACGGGACGGAGGCGACGGACCGTCCCGTCGGGTCGAGCGCCTCCAGCCGGCCGCTCGTGATGCCGGGCTTATCGAGCCGCACGGTGACCGGCGCCGGCGCCCCTGGAGTCAAGGAGAGCGTCTGCGGTGAGACGCTCGCGCCGTCCGTCGCGCGCAGCGTCAGCTGCACGGACGCCGCGGCCTGGAGCTCGAGGCTGACCGGATCGAGCGCGCCGGAGACGGCGGTCGGCGGGTCGGCGGTGACCCCCGGCGACGCGGTGGGCGCGCGCAGCACGCCGGCGCCGGCGCGGTCCGGGGGCAGGTCCGCCGGATCGGCGGCGGCGATCAGCGCCGCCCGCAGCTGGGCGGGGCTGAGCTCCGGCCGCGTGCGCGCCAGCCGGGCGGCGGCGGCCGCGGCGCGGGCGGCGGCGATCGCGCTACCGCCCGCGACCGCCGCGCGGCCGCCGGGACCGACGGTCATCGCGCTTCCGGCCGCCGCCAGGTCGGGCTTCGGGAGCCCGCCGGCGCTCGGGCCCTGGGAGGCGAACGGCGAGATCTCCGGCGCCGCGTCGGTGCTCGGGGCGCGCTCGGTCTCGCCGAAGCTGACCTCGCTCCCGGGCTTGAGCTTCAACACCGCGTCCGCCACTTCGCCGGTGACCCCGATCACCGGAGCGGCCGCGCGGCCGGCGGCCAGCGCCGGGAGCGGCCGCTCGCGGGGATCGGCGAGCAGGACGGCGCTCGCGCCCACCGCGGCGGCGGCCGCCGCCTGCGCGGCGGGGTTGGCTCCCGCGCGGACGATCACGACCTTGCCGCGGATCCGGGTCTGGACCTTGCCCAGGACGGCCGGATCGGTGTCCTCGACCGGGCCGGCCGTCGTGCCGCTCGGCGGTGGGTCGCCGGACAGGACCGCGCCCTCGCCGATCCCGCCGATCGAGACCCGCGGCGACGGCTCCGTACCGGTCAGAGTGCCGACGGCGAGCGCCTCGCGGGCGGACGCGAGCGAGCCGATCGTGCTGCTGCCCGGCGCTGCCGGGCCCTCGTTGCCGGCCGGCGCGACCACGAGCGTGCCCAGCCCCGCGGCGCCCTCGACGGCCTGTGCCTCGGGCGAGTTCGAGAAGGAGGCGTACGGCGCGTTGACGCCGACCAGCGCGACCGGGACGTGGTCGGACGTGTCGTCGTCTCCGTTCGGATCGACCGCGTGTTCGAGGCCGGCGAGCAGCCGATCCGTCGTCGTCGACGCCTCGACCGTTCCCCCGACGGCCCGCAGTGACGCGATCCGGATCGGCAGCACGCGCTCTCCGGTCGCCGCCACCACGCCGGCGAGCGCGGTGCCGGATGTCTCGCGCTGCTCGCCGCCGCCCGGATCGCGTCCCGGAGCGGGATCGCGGTCGCGGTCGACGGCGTCGTAGCCGGGATCGGCGTGACCCTCGAGCGCGTCGCTGTCGATGCCCGTGTCGAGCACCGCGACCGGCGGCTGCCCGCTCAGCCCGGCGCGCTCGAGCTCCGGCTTGCCTGCGACCGGGACGGGCTCGCCGCTCGCCGGATACGCGCGGCGGACGGTCCGGACCCGCACACCCGGCGAGTTCAGCCGCGCGAGGTCACGCGTGCTGACAGTGGCCGAAAACCCGTTCCACACGCGGTAGTAGCCGACGACGTCGCGCAGCACCACGCCGCGCGCCTCGAGCGCCGAGCGCAGCGTGGCGGCTTCCTTCTTGAGCGAGGCCAGGTACCGGCGCTGCTCCTCGGCGCCGATCGCGCGGGCGTTGTCCAGCGCGCCGAGCGCGGGCCGCCGAAGCTGGACCAGCACGCGCTGCTCCGGCCCGGGCGGCTGCAGCGGCGAGCGCCCGTCGTACGGGACGGGGTCGGCGAGCGACGCGGACGGCGGCGTCACGTCGGGGAGCGGGCCCGCGCCACGCGTCAGCAGGATCACGAGGACCACGACGACGGCGACGCCTGCCGCCGCGAGCCCCCAGATCACGCCGCGCGGCGCGTGGCGTAGGCGTCCAATGCCAGGTAGTCCGGGAATGGTTGAGGCTCCACGTAGCGCGCGGCCGAGCCGATCATCGCGGCGTTGTCGGTGCACAGCGCGGGCGGCGGCACGTGCACGGGCACGCCGAGCGCCAGCGCGCGCTCGCGCAGGAGGCGGTTGGCGGCCACGCCGCCGCCGATCGCCAGCCGCGGCTCGAGTTCCAGCGCGCGCTCGGTGCGCGCCATCAGCGCCTGCACGATCGCGTGCTCGTAGCTGGCCGCGAGGTCGGCCTTCAGGCGCTCGGTCTCCTCGGGCCCGAGGTCGCGGACCTTGTACAAAAGCGCCGTCTTGACGCCGGCGAAGCTGAAATCGAGGCCCTTCACCCGGGCGCCGGTCGGGAAGTCGAACGCCGTCGGGTCGCCGGTGGCCGCCAGCTTCGAGAGCGCCGGCCCGCCCGGGTAGCCGAGCCCGAGCAGCCGCGCGCCCTTGTCGAATGCCTCTCCGGCCGCGTCGTCGAGCGTCTGGCCAAGCGTCTCGTAGCCGTGGTGTTCGCTGACCCGGGCCAGCAGCGTGTGGCCGCCGCTGGCCAGCAGGCAGATGAACGGCGGCTCGAAGCCGTCCTCGAGGAAGTTCGCGGCCACGTGCCCCTGGAGATGGTCGACCGCGGCCAGCGGCAGCCGGCGGGCGGCGGCGAGGCCCTTTGCGGTCGCGACGCCGATCAGCAGCGCGCCGACGAGCCCGGGACCCTGCGTGACCGCGATCAGCTCGGCGTCGTCCAGCGTCGCTCCGGCCGTGTCCAACGCGGTGTCCACGACGTCATTGACGGCCTCGAGATGGTGGCGCGACGCCCACTCCGGCACGACGCCCCCGAAGCGCTGGTGGACGATCTGGGAGGAGACGACGTTCGAGCGGATCGCGCCGTCGCGCGTGACGACGGCGGCGCACGTGTCGTCGCAGGAGGTCTCGATGGCCAGGATCATGTGCCGGGGACGTCGTCCAGTGTGCCCCGCAGCGTTGCCGGGGTCCGCCACATAACGATCGCGTCCTCGCCATTGTCTTGGTAATACCGGCGCCGGACGCCGGCGGAGCGGAATCCGAATCCCTCGTAGAGCACGATCGCGCCGGCATTGGAGCGGCGCACCTCGAGCGTCAGCTGGGCGTCGTGCTCGACACGGTCCAGCAGCCGCTCGATCAGCGCGGTGGCGATCCCGCGCCGCCGCAGCGTGGGATCGACGGCGACGTTCATGACGTGCCAGACCGTGTCGTAGCGCGAGCAGATCAGGTAGCCGGCCAGCTCATGGTCGACCTCGGCCGCCAGGCAGATCCCGCTCGGCTTGGAGAGCTCGAGCACGAACATCGCCAGCGACCACGGGCTCGTGAACGCGCGCCGCTCGATCGCGACGACCTGGGGCAGGTCGGCGTACGTGAGTCGGCGGACCTCGATGGCGGCTGCTGGCGGGGCTGTCACTGGGGCTTGGCGTCCGGCTCGCGTCGGTAGTCCGGGAGCAGGGCGTCGCGGTCGACGGGTTCGGAGTCCCGTCCGAGCCGGCACACCATCAGGGCGCTGACACGATGGGCCCGGGAACCGTCGGCCGGCACCGCCACTCCGGCCTGTTCGAGCTCCTCTCGAAAGCGTACCGCCCCGTCCCCCACGCCCAGCATCGCCTCCCGCCCCCACTCGCGGCGCGGCGACAGGCGCCCGGCGAGGTCGGCGGGGCTGATCGCGACCGGCTCGATGATGCAGCGACGGTGGCGGTAGAGCGCGGCGAAGACCTCGCCGCGGCGCGCGTCGATCACGGCCAGGACGTCGTGGTGGTCGTCCTCCTCCGCGCCGAGCGCGAGCGCCTCGAGGCTGGACACGCCCACCAGCGGCAGGTCGTGGGCTTGCGCGAGCGCACGCGCGGTCGCGATGCCGAGCCGGAGGCCGGTGAACCCGCCGGGGCCGGTGCCGACGCAGATCCGCTCGACGTCGCCCCAGCCGGCGCCCGCGTCGGTCAAGACCTGCTCGAGCAGCGGCTGCAGCGTCTGTGCGTGGCGCGGGCGGTCGGGCTCGTCGTGGCGCTCGAACTCCCCAACCGGGGTGACGACGGCGACCGAGACCGCGCTCGTGGAGGTGTCGAGCCCGACGATCACTCGACCTCGATCCGGCGCGTGTCGCCGCCCGCGTGTGCGAGCCGGACCCGATGTCTCACGCGGCCGTCGGGCCACGCGTCTTCGGCGTGCTCGGGCCACTCCACGAAGACGATCGCGTCGTCGCCGAAGAACGGGTCGAGCAGGCCGGGGTCCTCGCCGCCCATCCCCGCCAGCCGGTACAGGTCGAGATGCGCGACCGGACCGTCGCGGCCGTCGTGCAGATGGCCGACGACGAACGTCGGCGACGTGATCGGGCCCTCGACGCCCAGGCTGCGCAGCGCGCCCCGCACGAACGTCGTCTTCCCCGCGCCGAGTTCCCCCGACACCAGCACGACGTCGCCGGGCGCCAGATTGGCGGCCAGTTGCGCCCCGGCGCGTTCGGTCTCGTCAGGGTCGCTCGTCAGCACGTAGGCGCACGCGGAGCGTGAGACCGGCGCCGAGCAGGAGCGCTCCGGCGATCGCGACCGGCCAGCCGTCGATCCCGGTATAGGGCAGCGCGTCCTTCGGCTGCGGCGTGGAGCTTGGCGGCGCAGGAGTGGCCGCAGACTGGACCGGCGGCGGCGCTGTCGTCGGAGCCGGGGTCGGCGCCGGCGTCGCTTCCTCCTGCTGCTCGTCGCCGAACGGGTCCTGGTACTGGTCATCGCCCGCCCCCTGTGCGAAGGCGGCGGCGGGAGCAAGCGCCAGCGCCGCGGCGGCGGCGCTCGCGGCGACCCGGAGACGCGGAGCGAGCGGCATAAGCGGGCCAGTCTAGAGCCAGCTTTAGCTACGGTCCTCGCCCGATGGCGCACATCCTGCTGCTCACGGATCGCGACTGGACGCACCCGCAGGGCGGCGGGACCGGCGCGAACCTGTTCGGTCAGGTCGCCTACTGGCTGGAGTGGGGCCATCGCGTCACGGTCGTCGCGGGCACGTACGACGGCGCGGCGCCGGTCGAGCGCCCGGCGCCCGGGCTGGAGCTGCACCACATGGGCTCGCGGCTCACGGTCTTCCCCCGCGCGGCGTGGGCCGTGCGGCGCGGACTGGCGCGCGACGCCGACGTCGTGCTCGAGGTCGTCAACGGCATCACGTTTCTGACACCGCTATGGCTGCGTCGCCCGCGGGTGACGCTCGTGCACCACATCCACCGCGACCACTACGTGACCGAACTCGGACGCGTGGGCGCGGTCGCGGCGCTGATCAATGAGACGCTGCCGTTGAAACTGCTCTACGGCGGCGCGCCGTTCCTGACCATCTCGGAGTCCGCGAAGGCCGACATCGTCGACCTGGGCGTGCCCGAGGAGGATGTCCACGTCGGCTACCTGGGCGTCGTGCCGTTCGATGCGCCGCTCCCCGCGCGCTCCGAGACCCCGCGGCTCCTGTATCTCGGGCGGTTGAAGCGCTACAAGCGGATCGAACTGCTGCTCGACGTGGTCGCCGAGATCCCCGGCGCGGTGCTGGATGTCGCCGGCGAGGGCGATCACCGGCCGGAGCTGGAGGCGGAGATCGCGCGCCGGGGCCTGGCGGACCGGGTCGTGCTGCACGGGCACGTATCCGAGGCGGAGAAGGCATCGCTGTACGCGCGGGCATGGGTGAATCTCACGGCATCCTCGGCGGAGGGCTGGTGCCTGACCGTCATGGAGGCGGCGACGTGCGGCACGCCGAGCGCGGCGCTGCGCGTCGGCGGGCTGCCGGAGTCGATCGTCGACGGCGAGACCGGGCTGCTGGCCGACGACGGCCCCGGCCTGACGGCCGCCGTCGGGCGGCTCGTGGCGGATGCCCCGCTGCGAACGCGCATGGGCGAGGCCGCGCGGGCTCGCGCGGCGGAGTTCACGTGGGAGCGCACGGCGCGCGAGTCACTCGACCTCCTGGAGTCGACGGCGGCACGCGAGCGGGTCTCGCTGCGCAGCGTCCTGGCGCGCTCGGAGACGCTGAAGGCCGTCGGCATGGCCGCCGCGACGATGGCCAACAACGCGCTCGCGCTGGTCTTCACCGTGCTGTTCGCGCGATTGCTCGGCGCTGAGGACTACGGCTCGCTGGCCGTGCTGGTGTCGACGCTCGTGATCCTGATGGTCCCCGGATCCGCCGTGCAGGTCGCCGTCGCGCGCGAGATCGCACTGGGCCGGCTCGGATCGGGGCCGCAGGTGGCGGCCACGCTCGCGATCTGGCGCAGACGATTGCTGCTGGCGGGCGCGGCGGTGACCGCGGCCGCCGTGCTGCTGCGCGAGCCGATCGCCGACCTGATCTCGGTGCCGCAGGAATGGGCGGCGGCGGCGACCGCGACGACCGCGGTGTTGTGGCTGCTGCTCTGCGTCGAGCGAGGCGCGTTGCAGGGCGTGCACGCCTACAAGCCGGTGGCGTGGTCGATCGTGCTCGAGGCGTTCGGGCGGCTGGTCTTCGGCATGGCGCTGCTGGCGGTCGGGATGGGCGTGGCCGGCGCGTTCCTGGGCACGCCGCTGTCGCTGCTGGTCAACGCGCTGGGGCTGTGGTGGATCGGCCGGCAGCGCTTCGGGCGCCCAGGCGTCGGCGTGGGCGCCCGGCGGCTGTGGGATCTGGTCGGCGGTGCCTGGACGGCGGTGCTCGCACTGTTCCTGGTCGCCGTGCTCCAGAACGTCGACGTGATCATGGTCAAGCGGCAGATCGGCGGCGAGGCCGCGGGCGCGTACGCGGCGGCCGCGGTGGCCGCGAAGGCGGTCGTATGGGTGGCGATCGGGATCGGGCTGCATCTGCTGCCCGAGGCGACCCGCGCCGCGCGCCACGGCGAGAACGCGCGGCCGTTCCTGGCCCGCGCGCTGTTGGTGGTCGCGGCTGTCGCGCTGCCGATGCTGCTCGTCTACGCGATCGCGCCGAAGACCGTGCTGCGGCTCGCGTTCGGCGAGGACACGGTGATCGCGGCCGATGCGCTGTTCGTGCTCGGGCTGGCGATGACGCTGCTGGCGGTCTGTTACCTCGTGGTCCAGTACCTGCTCGCGATCGGGCGGCTCGGGTTCCTGCCGGCGCTGGCCGTGGTGGCCGGCGCGGAGATCGTCCTGCTCGGCGGGCTGGGGATCGAGTCCCTGCTCACGTTCTCGATGATCGTGCTGGCCGTGCAGGCGACCGCGGCGGTGTCCGTGCTCGCGATCGGGTTGCTGGCGCCGGTCCGGCGACCCGCGACCGCGCCGTGACCGAGATCGAGGGCTGGCTGACCGAGGCGCAGGCGCAGCGCCTGGCAGCGTGCGCGTCGCGGGCCGCGGGCACGGTCGTCGAGATCGGGTCGTTCCGCGGGCGCTCCACGGTCGTGCTGGCGCGGGCCGCCGGGTCGGTCGTCGCCATCGACCCGCATGGCGGCGGCGATCGCGGCCCGCAGGAGATCACGCCCGACGCGGCTCTCGGCGAGGCCGATCACGACGCGTTCGTGGCCAACCTGGAGGCGGCGGGCGTCGCCGACCGGGTCCGCCACGTGCGCAAGCCGTCTGCCGAGGCGCACGTGGACGTCTCCGGTCAGATCGCGATGCTGTTCGTCGACGGCGCGCATCGCTTCGGGCCGGCCCGCGACGATGTCGCGCACTGGGGCGCGCGGGTCGCGCCGGGCGGGACGATGCTCGTCCACGACGCGTTCTCCTCGATCGGCGTGACCGCGGCGCTGTTCACCGTCTGCGCGGGCTCGCGGACGTGGCGCTACGCCGGGCGTACCGGGAGCCTGGCCGAGTACGAGCGCCGCGTGGCACCGGGGAGCTATCCGGAGCGCGCCGTCGACGCTCTGCGGCATGTCGTAGAGCTGCCGTGGTTCGCTCGCAACGTGGCGATCAAGGTGCTCGTGCTGGCCGGGCGGCGGCGGTGGGCGGAGCGGCTCGGGCTCGACCCGGCCGCGCCATGGCCCTACTGAGCGCGAGGATCAGCAGCGTGATCCCGGCCACCGCCACCCAGTGGACGGCGATGCGGTCGATCGCGTACTCGGGGTTGTAACCGCCGCGGTCCTCGGGGCGGATGATCAGCGTGAGGACCGGGACGGCGATCACGAGGATCGCGCCGCCCGCCAGCGCGAGCTGCCGGGCGTCGATCCCGCGCCACAGGACGAGGAAGACGCCCGCGTAGAAGAGCGGCGTGGCGCGGGCGGCGAAGATGAACCCGAGTGCGAGCGCCGCCGGGACGGCGATCAGCGCCGCGCGCCGGGCCGGCATCCGCCTGGCGCGCGCTTCCGGGAGCGCCACCGGTTGAGTCCGCGGCGGCGCCCGTCGGATCAGGAGCAGCGCGAGCAGGAGCAGCGCGACGACCGCGGAGACGGCGTACCCGGCGGTCACGAGCCGGTTCGGCGCGAACGCGATCGTCACGTTCCGGCACGTCTGCGGGACGCGCCAGGCCGTGCCGAAGCCCGTGCCGACCTCCGGCTCGCCGAGGTCCTGGCCGTCGCAGCTCGCTCGCCGGCCGCGGTTGTAGCTCTCGGCGAGCACGAGCCGCGCCGGCCCTTGCAGATCAAGCCGGATACGCGTGCGGCCGCCGCTCCGGTCCGCAGCTCCGGCGTTGACAACGCGGCCCGGCGACGCCGGCGCGGGCGCGTCGCCCGAACGGAGGCGGACGAGGTACGGCACGACCACGCCGGCGGGAAACTCGAGCCGCGTGTCTCCGGCGGGGAGTTCAACCGGCTCGCACCCGACAGTGCGCAACGGACGGCCCGCGTCGAGATCCTCGATCGTCGCCTCCAGCCGCCAGAGCGCGACGTTCTCGCCGATGGTGCCGGCGGCGAAGCAGTCACGCGGGAGCGGGCCGCTGCGAGGGACGCTGACCGTCGGGCCGCCGTGGACCTCGGCGATCCCGACAGCGCGCCGCTGTCGCGTCGATCCGGGCGTGCCGGGCGGGAAGGCGGCGCGCAGGATCGTCAACCGGAACTTGCGCCCGCGGATCGGCTGCGGGAGCCGAAGCGTTCCGTCGGGCGCGACCTCGACCGGCGGCGAGTCGTTCAGCCGGACCTGCGTGGGGCGCCGCACACCCGGAACCGGGTCCAGCCGCAGCGACGTCACGGTCTCGTCGCGCTCGGTGGTCCAGCTCAGCCATGCTTGGCGCCCGTCGAGCCACGCGCCGACCCACGGTTGTTCGGTGCCGTCGAACGCGCTCGACGCCCGCAAGGCGGGCCGACCCTCGAACACCGCGGACGACTCGAACAGGCCGGGGACATCGGTGAGCAGGTCGGCGGGCGCGGCGGTGACCCAGCCGTCCAGCGTCCAGGAGCGCGCCGCGGGCGGGCTGAAGGTCCGCGTGATGCCGACCTCACCGTCGAGCCTGTCGCGGACCAGCGCGGCGCCGGCCGACCCGCGCTCGTGAGTGCGGCGGAACGGGTCGTCGCCGGTGGTGCGCTGGAACAGGTACGTCAGCGCGCCACGCGGACGCGCTCGCTCGGCCAGCGTCGGCGGCCGCAGCGACTCGCGGGCCTCGAGCCCCGGGATTTGGAGCTCGCGAATCCCGCCGGCGCCGGCGGTGGGCCCTTCTGGCTTGCGCACTTCGGCGATCCGGATGCGCAGCGTGCGTACGGCTTCGAGATCCGGCTCGAGCGTGTTCCAGCCCGGTTTGACGTCGAACCGGCGGCCCTGGACCTCGACCGCGGTGACCGTGGCGCGCCGATCGTTGTACGGCAGGAGCCTGAATGTCGGGATGTCTCGCGGCTCGGTGAAAGTGATCTCGAGCGTGTGCCGGTCCTGCGTCAGCGCCCGATCGGCCTGCCAGTGCGTCGCCGTGTCGCCGTCGACGGCCGCGAACGGCCGCCGCTCCGGGAACTGCGGGAAGCCGGGCGAGGACGGCGCCGTGATCGCCTCGATGCCGTCGTAGACGGCGACGGTCTGCCCGTCGCTGCCGCGGTCGGGGAACGGGTTCAGCACCGCCGCATCGATCGACGGCTCCTCGCTCGCGGCGAGCACGGGGCCGGCGTTCTGGGCCATCCGGGACGGCACGAGCACCCGACGCCGGTTGGAGTCGGTGATCACGACCTGCGGAGCCCGGGCGATCTCCGCGGCAGTGAGGTCGCCCGCGTAGGCGAGGGCGGAGAGATCCCCGCCCGTCGCGGCCAGCGCGGCGACGCCCTCGGCGGACCCGTCGACCACCACCCGCGGCTCCGCCGGCTCCACTCGCACGAGCCCGGGTGCGTCCGGGCGGTCCCAAGCGCGGACCTCCGGCAGCGCGCGCGGCGGGCCGAGTGTCCCCGCCGCCCCGGGGCGCTCCCGCTGCTCGCCCCACCGGTGGTCGGGCGGGCCGAGTTGGTCGAGCACCTCGGCGGCCTCCGCGGCAGGCGCGGCGCCGCTGCGGGTCCGGTCGTCGTCGGCGCCGGCCAGCACCGTGCGGGCGCCGAGCAGGTCGAGCAGCGGGTCGAGCTGGCCCGGCAGCGCGCGGCGCTGCTCCACCAGCGCGTCGACCGTCCACAGCATGTCGACCGCGCGCAGATCCGCATAGCCGACGGAGTTGCGGGTCGCCACCGGCTTGTCCGCGATCGCGGGCAGGATCGGGTCGATCGTCCCGCCCCAGTCGTAGTAGGCGTAGAGCTGGCCCGGCAGGACGACCGCACGGCCGTCGCCGGCGGTCGCGTCGACGTGGTCGGCCGCGGCGCGCCAGGCCGACGGCACGTCATCCCAGAGCAACTGGCTGTCGAGTGCGCGGCCACTGACGAGCGGCCAGCAGGCGACGACGGCCAGCCCGACGACCGCGAAGCTGAGCGCGCGGACGTGGATCGCCGCCAGCCCACCGAGCAACGCGATGCCGAGCGCCACGAGCGGCCCGGCCTTGTAGGTCGTGCGGAGGAACTGGACTGGAAAGAAGTGATTGTACGTAAAGTTCGACGCCCGGCGAAGCGGTGTCCCCTCGGGGAATCCGGCCGTCATCGCGATCAGCCCGACCAGCACGAGCGCGAGCGCGAACGCTCCGTAGCGGTGCTTTCGGGTCCAGGCGAAGCCCGTGAGCGCCAGCGCGGGCACCAGCAGCCCGGCGATCACCACCGGCAGCGCGAACAGAAGCACCGCGCCACCCCCGAAGTACGGCCGCAACCCGCCGCCGTAGCCGACGCCGAGGTACGAGATCCAGTAGCCCATCAGCCGCAGCGACTCGGGGAGGCTGGTCGTGCTCCAGATCGTCCCCGGCTGCTCGGTGAAGCGCAGGAAGTCGACCCCGTAGCGCGACTGGACGAGCAGCGGCACGATCCACCACGCCGACGCGGCCGCGGTCGCGATCCCGGTCCGCCACCCGAAGCGCCAGATCTCGCGCCACGTGATCTCTCCGGTGAACCGCTCGTACAGCGCGAGCAAGACCGGCCCGAGCAGTACCCACGCCGTCACCGCGGCGTTCACGCCACCGCCCGACGCGGTCACGATCAGCGCGAACGCCGCCGGCCACCACCACGAGCGTCCGCCCCGCAACCCCCGCGCCACGCAGACGAGCAGCCAGGGCAGCGCCGCGTAGCCGAGCAGCGTGATCGTCGTGCGGGCCGAGAACACGACCACGTACGGGTTGAGCAGGAACAGCAGCCCGGCGACCGCGTGCGGCAGCCCGCGCGGGCCCGCCAGCTCGTCCATCAGCCGGACCGCGCCCCAGGCCGCCAGCGCCAGCACCAGCGCCAGCCACAGCCGCTGCACCAGCCACGGCGAGCCGCCGATCGCATGCCCGAGCGCGAAGAACGGCCCGATCGGGAACAGGTAGCCGCCGTACTGCCCGCCCTGGACGTGCCCGAGGTCGCCCGTCGACGACCACGCGGACGCGACATCGGCGAGGAAGCCGCCGGGATCGACGTGCAGGTCGATCTTCGTGTCCGACGACGCGCGCCCCGGCCGCTGAATCAGCGCGAGCACGAGCGCGAGCGCCGCCAGCGCGGCTGGGAGAAACCGACCCCTAAGCACGACGTCGGTGAGGATATGGGCGAACCTAAAGGGGCCTGGCCCCTTTAGGTTTCACCCGCATGCGACGACTCGCCGCCGCCGCGCTGCTCGCGCTGCCCGCGCTGCTCGCGTTCGGCCGTGGGGGTTACTTCGCCGTCACCCGAGTGCGCGTGGCGATCCTCGCGTGCCTGTTGCTCGCGGTCGCCGCGGTCGTCGCGGACCGGCCTCTTCCCCGGTCGACGCCCGGCCGGCTGGCACTGGGCGGGCTCGCAGGGCTAACGGCGTGGACCGGGCTCTCGATCCTGTGGGCGCCGCTCGGCGGCCCGGCGTTCGCGGACTTCGAGCGGCTGATCCTGTACACGGCAACACTCGCGGCGGGGATCGCGCTGCTGCGCGACACGCGCTGGGTTGAGCCGGCGCTGCTCGCCACGACGGTCGCCGCCGCCCTCTACGGGCTGTCAGAGCGGCTCACGCCGTGGTTGGTGGAGCTGCAGAGCCTTCCCGCGGCGGGCGACCGCCTCGCGCACCCACTGACGTATTGGAACGGCCAGGGCGCGCTGGCGGCGATCGGCCTCGTGCTCGCGGCGGGAATCGCCGCCCGGCCGGGCCCGCTGCGCTCCGCCGCCGCCGCGACCGCGCCGATCCTCGGCCTCGACCTGTATCTGACGCTCTCGCGGGGCGCAATCGGCGCCGGACTGGCCGGGCTCGCGGTGCTGGTGGCGTTGCAGCCCACGCGCGCCGCCCTCCGGGCGGCCCTGATCGTCGGTGGGGCGGCGGCGCTCGCGGCCGTTGTCGCGCTGGCCCTGCCGGGAGTGCAGGCCATGGAGGGATCGTCCGGCCAGGGCGCGGTGATGATCGCGGTCCTGCTGATTCTGGGCGCGCTCGGGGCGCTGCTCGTGAGACGCGGCGACGACGCGCCGGTGCGGCTCGCCCGCCCGCTCGCACTCGGCGCGCTGATCCTGCTGCTGGCCGGCACCGTGATCGCGGCGGCCTCAGGCGGCCAGGGCCCGGCGAGCTCGACCGACGCCGAACGGCTCGTCTCCACGCAGAGCAACCGCTCGGCGTACTGGCGCGTCGCCGCCGAGGTATTCGCCGAGCACCCGCTGAACGGGATCGGCTCCGGCTCGTTCGGCGTCGAATGGCTGGAGCGGCGCGAGATCGCCGAAAACGTCCGCGACGCCCACTCCCTCTACCTCGAGACGGCAGCCGAACTGGGGATCGTCGGGCTCGCCGCGCTGATCGCCTTCATCGCCGGCATCGTCCTCGCCGCCCGCAGAGCGCGCGAGCCCGCCGCGGTCGCCGCCCTGGCCGCCTTCGCCCTGCACGCCGGCCTCGACTGGGACTGGGAGCTGCCCGCGCTCAGCCTGGTCGCGATTCTGCTGGCAGCGCGCGTAATCGCCGCCCAGGAGCCTTAAGCTCGCCGCAGTGGCCCGCACGCCCGACGTCGTCAAGCCGCCGCCCGGCAACCCGCGCTTCCCGCTGCTCGATCCCTTGCGCGCGATCGCGGCGCTCTTCGTCGTCATCACGCACACCACGCAGCTCGGCGGCTTCAACCGCGAGCACTTCCTCGGAGCCTGGACCGTCCGGCTCGACAGCGGGGTGGCGATCTTCTTCGTCCTCTCGGCCTTCCTGCTCTACCGGCCGTTCGTGTCCGCCCGCCTCGACCAGCGCAACGGGCCGCGCGTCCGTCGCTACGCGCGCCGCCGCGCGCTGCGGATCCTGCCCGCCTACTGGGTCGCGTGCATCGTGCTCGGGCTCCTCGACGCCACCCATACGCCGAACATCTTCAGCGACGACTGGTGGATCTACTTCGGCCTGCTCCAGAGCTGGAGCAAGGAGACGATCATCTCCGGGATCGGCGTGGCCTGGAGCCTCAGCGTCGAGATGGCGTTCTACGTCCTGCTGCCGGTCTACGCGCTGTTCATGGCGAAGCTGCTCGGCCGCCGCGACCGCGACGCCCAGGCGCGGCTGGAGCTGAAGCTGCTGGCCGCGAGCGCCGTCGCCGCGATCGCGGTGCGGGCGACGGTGCACGCGATCTGGCCCACCTCGGTGTTCGGCAACCAGCTCTGGGGCACCTGGACGTGGTTCACCGGCGGCCTCGTGCTCGCCGTCACGAGCGCGTGGATGGCCCAGCGCACCGACCGCCCACGGCCGGTGCGATTCCTCGCCGAGCGCCCGCTCGCCTGCTGGGGCCTCGCGTTCGCGTGCCTCACGATCGCCGCCTGGGCGATCGGCCTGGAGCGCGACCCGTTCGCGCGTAACTCGACGCTCAGCCTGCAGCTCCAGCACCTCTGCTACGGCGGCACGGCGTTCTTCGTCGTCGCGCCGATGGTCTTCCACGACGGCCGCCGCTCGCTGCCCGCCACGCTGCTCTCGACCCGCGCTCTGGCATGGCTCGGGCTCGTCTCTTACGGGATCTTCCTCTACCACCAGCCGTGGGTGTTCGCCCTGCTGGACACCCGGCTGTGGCTGCCGTTCGCGGGCACGGCGCTCTACACGGCGCTCGTGATCGTGGCCGTCACGATCACCGCCGCGGCCAGCTACTACATCGTCGAGCGCCCGCTGCTGCGGTTCAAAGAGCCGCGCGGGACCGGCGGAGCCAGATCCCGCGCGCGTGCACACGCCGTCGCCGCCAAGCCCGAGTCGTAGCGCTTCGCGACCGTGCACAGCAGCGTCCACGCCCGGGCGTTGCGAGGCTCGGCTCGCGTGACGGCCATGAGCCGCGCGCCTGCCTGATCGAACTCCCCGGCGCGCGCCTCGGCGATGGCGAAGTCGAGCGTCGGCTGGGTGTCCGGATTCCACTTGGTCGCGCGCCGCTCGTCGGCCGGCGACGGCGCCTTCGCGGTCAGCGCCGCGCCCGTCAGCCGGTCCGCCGCGCGCGCCCCGCGCTCCTGCACGACCAAGAAGCCCGCGCCGGCCAGCGCGATCACAATGACGAGGACTCGCACCAAGCGTGCCAGTATCGCTGGCCATGCTGTACGAACGCTGGCTACTGGAGCTCTGGCACGGCGACTACGCGGTCGCGGACGAGATCCTGACCGACGATTTCGCCGGCCACTGGCCGGACCGCGAGGTCTCGGGCCGCGCGGAGCTGGTCGACCTGATCCGCAGCACCCACGCGATGTTCACGTCGCTCGAGTTCAAGCTGGAGCTCGGCCCGATCCAGGACGGCGACCTCGTCGCAGCCCGCTGGACCGGCGTCGGGCGCACCGAGGAGGGGGAAATGCCGCTGCTGGGCAACGACATCCTGCGCGTGCAGGACGGGCGCTTTGCCGAGTACTGGGTCGCGTCGTGGGCGGGGACGCCATGAGCGATCCGAACGTCTTCGAGCCCGAATGGGAGCAGGGCACGCCGCCGGGGCTGCGCGGCGTCCGCGTCGCGGCCGCCGCCGGGGCGCAGGAGCTCGGCGTCACGCTCTATGAGCTTGCTCCGCACGCTGCCGTCGCGCCCTACCACGTCCATCACGCGAACGAGGAGCTGATGGTGGTCCTCTCCGGCCGGCCGCGGCTGCGGACGCCCGAAGGCGAACGGGAGCTGGCCCCCGGCGCGGTGATCGCGTTCCGGCGCGGACCCGAAGGCGCGCACCAGGTGACGAACCCCGGCGACGAGCCGGTCCGCGTCCTGCTGGTGTCGACCATGAACTTCCCGGACGTCGCCGAGTACCCGGACACGGGTGCCCTGCTGGCGATGACGGAGCCCGGCGCCGGGCGGGCCTTCCCCGCCGACGGCGAGCGACCCGTGTTCGATCTCTACCGCGAGGCCCTGGAGCGCGGCACGAGCACTTCGTAGTCACCGAACCGCTCATCGAGCCGGTACTGATCGGTGAGGTAGTCGTCGAGCGCGGTCGAGCCGGACGGCCGGCCGCGCCGGTTCGGCTCGGGGCGAGCCGACTCGGGCGACATCCAGCGCACCACCACCGGCGCCGCTCGCCGCAGCGCCGCGACGATCCGCTCCTGTTCGGCGGGCTTGGCCTGCAGCAGCACGTCGCGCCGCAGGACGTTCGGTCGCTCGAGCAGGTAGTGCAGCAACGGATTCGAGAACGTCACGAGGTCCGAGCGGCGCGGCGCGACGTAGATCGGCTCGCCCTCCGGCACGAGCCGCTGGACACGGGTCTTGAGGCGAGCGACGTCGCGCGCGTCGGCTGGCGGGACGCGGACGCCCGCCAGCGGCGCGAGGTCGGGCGGCTTGAACAGCGCCGACGCGCGGTTCCCGACACCCACCGCGATCAGCAGCACGAGCACGGCCGCACCGACGGGCTTCGGGCGGATCAGCGCCGCCAGCCCCGCGCAGACGATCAGCAGCGCCTGCGCATGCTCGAGGTCGGCGCGTGTCCGGTAGTAGACGAGCGCGCCGAGGCCCAGGATGAGCAGACCGGCGACACGCCGGAACCGCAGCATCGCGAGCACGAGCGTGATGAACGCGGCGCATGGCGCCAGCCACGTGGCGAAGTCCTTCACGTCGCCGCCGTCGTAGCCGGGCGGGAACGGCAGCCGCCACCAGGACCCGTCGCGGCTCGCCTGGACCACGAGCGCGTCCCACATGGTGCCCGGCCCGGCCGCGACCACGAAGGGCAGGTAGAGGACCAGTCCGGCCAGCGCGGCCACGAGCAGGCACGTGAGCGCGCCCGCGCCGGGCGCGGGTTGCCGCTGCCGCGCGCTGCGCGACGACGAGAAGAGGCGTGGGCCCGGGCTCCGAGACGACCCTCCACCGTTCGGCGAGCCCGTGCCGCCCCAGGACGCCGCACCGCTAGGCGCGCCGGAGCGTTGCCACGACGCCGCACCGGGGCGGCGCGGTCCCGTGTTCCGCGTGGCCACCACCAGCGTCACGGCTGCCGCGATCGCGGCCAGCACTCCCACGTCCGGGCGGAAGAACGCGGCGCCCGCGGCGGCTGCGCCAGCCCAACCCGCACGGCCCAGCGTCGCCAGGTAGACCGCGCCGAGCGCGAACGCGAGCGCGGGCGCGGTCGGGTTGGCGCTGACGGGCTGCGCCGCGGTGACCGCGGCCGCCGCCCACGCCCAGATCGCCCACCCCGGGCGCCACTGGCGCACGAGCGCCCAGATCAGCACCGCCGCGGTTGCGTCCGACGCGACGCGCAGCAGCCGCCACCACAGCAGCGAGTCCCCGAAGATCGCGTTCGCGACCATCACGAACAGCGGCTCGCCGGGCCCGTAGGCCCAGCCGAAGTCGCGCCACGGCCATTGCCCGTCGGCCATGCGGGTCGCCGCCTGCATCAGGATCCCCTCGTCGAGCGGCCCGATGAACCGGCGCAGCGTGAAGCCGGAGATCAGCGCCGCGGCGAGCCAGAGGAGTGCGATTCTCACGCCGGACGCAGGTAGCCGCGCAGTTCGGCGAGCAAGCCGCCCTCGATCCGCCGCGTAGCCAGCGCGATGCCGGCGATCCACAGCGTGAGCTCGCCCAGTGCTTGCGCCGGCGTCCGCTCCCCGCCCCACAGCGCGAGACGCACGGCCAGGACGGGCGCCGACGCCACGAGCACCGGCACCGCGGCCCGCGCCGCGATCCCGAACAGGCGCACACCCGGGAGCAGCCGGTGGACGTAGACGCTGCGCACCGCGAGCAGGCACGCCGTGCAGCCGAGCCGCCCCGCCACGAACCCCCACGAGCCGCCGAGCAGCGCGCCCGGGATCGCCAGCACGGCGAACGCCGCCCCGAACGCCGCCGACTCGACCGCCTGCGGCCACGACTCGCCGCGCGCGCGGTAGAACGCGAACCAGCTGTAGCCGATCTGCTGCAGCGCGTGCGCGACGGCGAGCCCGCCGAGAAGCACGATCGCGCCCCGCCACTCGTCACCGAGCACGAACACGATCAGGTCCGCCCCGAACAGCGCCAGGCCGACGCCGAACGGGAACGCCCACATCAGCGTCAGCCGGTTGGCCTTCTCGAACAGCTCCTCGAGCACGTCGCCGCGCTCCCGGACGCGCACGATCGCGGGATAGATCGTGGTGGCCAGGATCTGGTCGGCGCGGTCGGCGTACCGGGTGAGCGTCGCGGCCAGCGTGATCCAGCCCGCGGCCGCCAGCCCGTCCGAGAGCCCGAACACCGCGATCTGCCCCTGCGCGACGAACAGCGCCACGACCGCCGTGACGAACACCGGCCAGGAGAACCGCAGATATCGCGCCGCGGCGCCCCGATCGAGGCGCAGCCGCAGCCGGTAGGGAGAGGCCCGCCAGGCTGCCAGGATCGCCGCCAGGTTGCCGCAGAACGGCCCGATCACGAGCGCCCAGACACCGGCCCCGGCCAGCAGCAGCGGCACGGCGACGACCACGGTCCCGAGCGGCACGATCGCCTGCAGCGTGCGCAGCCGCACGTACTCCATCCGCTTGAAGAAGACCCACTGCGGCGCTTGCAGCGCGAACGCCACCGGCAGGTACGACACCGCCAGCGTGAGGCCGAGCAGCCGGTCGGAGTCGTACGCCGCGGCCAGCACCGGCGCGAGCGCCGCGACCGCCAGCGCGCCGAGCAGCCCCAGCGCCAGCTCGACCGTCAGCGCGCGCTGGAACTCGGCCTCCTCGTCGGCGGCGTCGACCTGCACGAACGCCTCGTCGATGCCCACACGGCGCAGCGCCACGATCGTCATCGCGGTGGTCGTGACGACGCCGTAGAGGCCGATCTCGGCCGGCGCGAGCAGCGCCGTGGCGAGGAGCCCCTGGAGCAGTACCAGCAGCTCCGCGCCGGACAGGAACGCCGCGTTGACCGCCCCGCCGCGCGCCGTGCGCGCACGCAGGCCAGGCTTCTCCATGGGCCGCGATGCTAGTCGCCGAGAAAGCGGACCGGCAGCGGCTCCTCGCGGCCGCGCTCAACGCGATACGCCTGGGCGCCGCGACGCGAGGCGACGACCTCCTCCACGCCGGTGCCGTCGAACACCAGCGCGGCGCCGTCGTCGGCCGCCCAGCCGCCGCTCAGCTCGCCGGCCTCGATCAGCCGCCGGAACGCCGGCCGCCGCTCGCCTTCGCCGTCGTAGTGCGGGCACGCGCTGCCCGGGAGCAGCCCCAGACCGTCGGTGAGCGGGGCGAGCGCGCCGAACGAGTCCGTGACCGACTGCTCGAACCAGCAGTTCATCCCGGCGCTGATGCCGCACAGCACGACGCCCGCCTGCCACGCCTCGCGCAGGATCGCGTCGAGCCCGTGCACGCGCCAGACCGCGAGCAGGTTCGCGGTGCTCCCGCCACCGACGTAGATCACGTCCTGGGCGAGCACGAACGCGCGCAGGTCCGCCACCTTGCGCGCGAACAGCGTGAGGTCCGAGGGCCGGCAATCGAACGTCGAGAACGCGCGATAGAAGCCGGCGACAAAGCTCTCGGCGTCGCCCGACGCGGTCGGTACGAAGCAGACCCGCGGCCGCTCAGAACGCGCCAGCGAGAGCACGAACTCGTCCAGCAGCGGGTTCTCCGGCTCCATCAAGAAGCCGCCGCCGCCCATCGTCACGATCCGGCGCACGCGCGCAACGTACCGTTCGGCTCCTGATCCTGTTCGCCTCTTACTCCGGTTTGCTGGGCGGCGCCGAGCGCGTGCTGCTCGACTGCGCGACGCGGCTCGACCGGCCGGTGACGATCGCCTGCCCGCCCGGGCCGCTCGCCGAGGCGGCGGGAGCGCTCCACGTGCCGCTTCCGCCGGGTCCGCTGCGTCTGGGCCCGGGCCACGCCGTCGCGCTCGTGCGGATGTCGCGCGCGCTCTCGAGGCTCGAGGGCGAGCTGCTGGTCGCGTGGGGGGCACGCGCGGTGATCGCGGCGGCACCACTGCGCCGGTGCGTGCTCGCCGTCCACCACGACCTGCACCACGGAGCCGTCCGTGCGGTCGTCCGCGCCGCCACCCGCCGCGCCGACGGTGTCGCCGCGGCCTCGCAGGCGATCGCGGACGGACTCGGGCTGCGCGCCGCCGTACTGCACTTCGGAGTGGATCTCGACGCGTTCACGCCCGCGCCGCTGCCCGACGGCCCGCCGCACGCGCTCGTGATCGGCGCGCTGGTCGGCTGGAAGCGCCCGGACCTCGCGATCGCGATCGCGCGCCGGATGCCGGACGTCCACGTCACGTTCGCGGGCGCCCCGTTGCCCGGCGAGACCTATTCGCCGCCGGTACCGGCGAATGTGACGTTCGCCGGCCACGTCGACGACGTGCGCGAACCGCTCAGCCGCGCCCACGTGCTGCTGCACTGCGCGGACGCCGAGCCGTACGGCCTCGCGCTGGTCGAGGCGCTGGCCGCCGGCCGCCCGGTCGTCGCGCCCGCCGCCGCCGGCCCACTCGAGATCGTCCGCGACGGCGCCGGCCGGCTGTACCCGCCCGGGGATGCGGACGCGGCCGTCAGGGCGCTGCGCGCCGTGCTCGCCGACCCGGACGCGCCGATCGCCGCCCGACGCCGCGCCGAAGCCACCTTCGATGTCCGCGACTCGGTCCGCCGGCTCGCGGCCGCGATCGACACCGCCATCCTGACCCGCGCCGGGCGTCGCCCACCCAGCGACATCACGGTGGGCGGATGAGCTTCGCAGCCGTGATCGTGCTGTACCGGTCACGCGACGAACTGCGCGCGCTGCTGCCGGCGCTGCCGCGCGGCACCCAACTGGTGGTGGTCGACAACGGGCCCGACGACGGCGGTGCCGCGCTCGCGTTCAAGCACGGCGCGACCGTGCTCGAGCGCCGCGACAACCCGGGCTTCGGTGCCGCCTGCAACCTCGCGCTGGAGCACGTCACCGAGGACGTGACGGTGCTCCTGAACCCCGACACCGAACCGGTCGACAACGCGCTGGGCAAGCTCGTCCAGCGCGCCCGCCCCGGCGGATTGCACGCGCCCCGGCTGGTCGATCCCGACGGGACCGTCCAGCGCAGCGCGCATCCGCTCCCCGGCACGCTCGGGGCGTTCATCCCCGCGCTGCTGCCCTGGGCGCCGCTTCGCGCCGAGCCGTTCCGCGCGAAGACGCCGCGGACCGTAGGCTGGGCCGTCGCCGCCGCGCTCGCCGCCCGGACGGACGTCTTTCGAGAGCTCCGCTTCGACCCGAGTATCCACTTGTGGGCCGAGGACATGGACCTCTGCCTGCGCGCCCGCGCGCAGGGCATTCGCACGATCTACCACCCCGACCTGCGCGTCTGCCACACGGGCCGGCACAGCGTGGACGTCGAGCCGTTCGTGCGACTTGCTCGCAACCGCCGGAATATCGTGCAACGAACGCGTGGGACGACTGCACGGCGACTCGACGACGCGGCGCAACTGCTCACGTTCGCGACGCGCGCGTTCGTCAAGCGCCCGAACGAAAGAGAGCGCGCCCAACTGGGCGCGCTCCTTAAAGAGTTCGGCCCGGGCAATGCCCGGGCCGAAAGTGATTAGGCCGCTTCGCGGAGAGCGATCAGCTCTGGCCGCTGCGAGAGGCGCTTCAGGGCGCGCTCCTCGATCTGGCGGGCCCGCTCGGTGCTCACACCGAGCTTGCGGCCGGCCTGCGACAGCGTCTGGGGCTCGCGATCGCCGGCGCCGAAGCGCATCTCGATCACATCCCGCTCGGGCTCGGGGAGCTCGGCGATCGCGGTCAACAGCGTCTCGGACTTGAGCGCCTCGTGGACCTCTTCGTCCACGGCAGGCGTCTCGATCGCCAGCAGGTCGCCGAAGGCGGTGTCGCCATCGTCGCCCACCGGCTTGTCCAGACTGACCACGGCCCGGTCGGCCTTGCGAATCTCGATCACGTCTTCCAGCGGCAGGTCCGCAGCCGAGGCGATCTCCTCGTCCGAAGGCTCGTGGCCGAGCTTCGTCGTGAGCTCGCGCTCGATGCGCCCGACCTTGCGGGAGCGCTGCGCGACGTGCACGGGAAGGCGAATCGTCCGGCTCGTGTTCTCGAGGCCGCGCTGGATCGCCTGACGGATCCAGAGGGTCGCGTACGTCGAGAACCGGAAGCCCTTGCGCCAGTCGAACTTCTCGACGGCGCGGATCAGACCCAGCATCCCTTCCTGGATCAGGTCACCGAGGGCGAGGCCCTGGCCCTGATAGCGGCGCGCGTTCGCGACCACCAGGCGGAGGTTGGAGTTGATCATGCGTTCCTTGGCGGCCAGGTCCCCCCGCTCGATGCGCTTGGCGAGCTCGATCTCCTCGCTCGGCTTGAGCAGCGGGTACCGGCCAGCCTCACGCAGGAGCAGCTGGAGCGAATCGAGGGTCGGATCGACCTCGTGCTCAATCTCGCGGCGGCGTGGGGTGTCGGTGATAGTGCTCGTTTTGGGGTCCTTCGCTCGAAATCTAAGTCCTACTAACCCAGTAGGAATTATAGCTCAAATCGTTGATTCTGCAACCACAACCGCCGATGGCCCGCGACACTTCGCCGGTACCGGCGGCGTTCCTTCTTCGTGGGGCGCCCGTGTCATCCACGGCCGTCCCCCCGAGGGCTTCCTGACCACCCCGCTAAGCTTGTGACCGTTGCGGCGTGATCAGGCGCGCGGACCAATGTCCGCGCACAAGAGACAACCCGTAGAATGCCACGGGGTTACGCTGATTGTGCCCACGGCGCGAGAGATTTAACGGATCCTCATGCTTTCCGCGCCACGTCGTGGCGATCTGCGCGGAAGCAACCCACCGGCCGGACGCTCCGAAATCGGCGCTGCGCCGCCGCCCGCGACCGCTTCGTCGACGATCGCACGGAGCCGTTCCTGGAAGCGCTCGATGCCGAACCTCTGTGCCGATGTCACACAAGCCGCCGGGTCGACGGCGCCCGGTTCGAACCCGGCGACGGCGGCCGCCAGCGCGCGCGGATCGTCGCCGTCGTCATAGAACGTCCCGGTCACGCCTTCCTGCACCGTCTCCAGTACGCCGCCCGAGCGAAGACCGATCACGGGGCGTCCCGAGGCGAGCGACTCGACCGCGGCGATGCCGAACTCCTCTTCGGCCGTGACGATCAGCGCCTGCGAGCTGCGCAGCAGATCCGCCACCTCGCCGTCGGACAGGCGCCCCGTGAGCCGCACCGTCGGCCCCGCCAGCCGTCGCAGCCGGCGCCACTCCGGCCCGTCGCCCACGACCACCAGCGGCAGCCGCAGCGCGTTGAACGCCCGGATCGCGACGTCGATCCGCTTGTGCGCCATCAGTTCCGCCAGCACCAGGTAGTGCGCACCGACGGGCCCCGGCGAGAAGCGGGAGAGCTCCACCGGGGGGTGGAGGATCTTCGCGTCGCGCCCGAAGTAGCGCCGGATCCGGGCCGCGGTCACCGCCGAGTTGGCCACGTACGCGTCGACGCGCTGGGCGGCGATCCAGTCCCACTGGCGCCAGCGTGACAGCAGCACCCGCAGCGCGGGGCGGGTCAGAAGGTTGCGCGCCTCAAGCGTCGCCTCGCGCTCCGACCACGCGTAGCGAAACGGGTTGTGGCAGTAGCAGACGTGAACCGCGCCGGGATCGATCAGCACCCCGTGCGCCCATGCGCTCGACGACGAGACGACGACGTCGTAGCCGCGCAGGTCGAGCGACTCGACCGCGTGCGGATACAGCGGCAGGAGCGGCCGGAACGTCCGTGAGGTGGGCCGCAGCCGCTGCAGGAACGAGGCCTGCGGCGAGCGGGCGGCGAAACGCCCCTCGGTGCCCCGCTCGTCGTAGATCGCGGTGTAGACGTCGGCCTCGGGCCACGCGTCGCAGATCGCGGCGAACACCCGCTCGGCGCCCCGGAGATCGAGCAGAAAATCGTGGACAAGCGCAACTCGCCGCATCGCGCGGCATCCTAGGTGACCGATGCGTCGCACCCTCCTGCTTCTCCTCGTTCTGACATTCGCATGGCCCGCGACCGCCGACGCGGCGCGCCGTCAGGTCCCTCACGGCTGGCTCGGCGTGGTCATCGACGGCCCCCTTCTCGACCCCTCGTTCGCGGGCAACCCCGAGTGGGACAACCTCGCGGGCAGCGGCGCGGAATCGATCCGCGCGGCGGTCTACTGGCGCCAGATCCAGCCCACCGGTCCCGCCGAGGCCAACTTCGTGGCGTCCGACGCAGTCGTGCTGGCCGCTGCGCGCCGCGGGCTCGGCGTCCTGCCGGTCGTCCACGGTACGCCGGACTGGGCGGCGGTCAAGGCCGGCGATCCCGCGTCGCCGCCGCGCGATCCCGCCGATTACGCCCGTCTGCTGACAATGCTCGTCACGCGCTACGGGCCCAGCGGCTCTTTGTGGGCAGAGCACCCTGAGGTCGCGAAGCAGCCCATCCGCTCGTGGCAGATCTGGAACGAGCCGAACCTGACGCGCTACTGGAGCGTCGCCCCCTGGGCGCCGTCCTACGTGAAGCTGCTGAAGGCCGCCGACAGGGCGCTCAAGAAGGCCGACCGCGAGTCGAAGACGGTCCTCGCAGGCCTGCCGAACGAGAGCTGGAAGGCGATGGAGGCGATCTACGACGCAGGCGCGCGCGGCTCGTTCGATGTCGCGACACTTCACCCGTACACGGGCAAGCCCAAGAACGTGATCCGAATCGTGAAGATCGTCCGTCGTGTGATGGAGCGTCATCGCGATCCGAAGCTGCCGGTGTGGGTGACCGAGCTGTCGTGGCCGGCCGCCCAGGGCAAGACCGACCAGCACGGCGACTTCGAGACGACCGAGTCGGGCCAGTCGCGCCGGCTCGCGGCCGGATTGCCGCTGCTCGCGGAGCAGCGGCGGGCGCTGCGGATCGAGCGCGTGTACTGGTACACGTGGCTCTCGGCCGAGGGCTTCTCCGGCAGTGCGTTCGACTACTCGGGGCTGCGCCGCGTGCGCAACGGCCAGTTGCACGACGCGCCCGCGTTGAAGACGTTCCGGCGGCTGGCCAAGCGTCTGCAGGGATGCACCAAGCGCGTCGGCGACGCGCGCCGCTGCGCCTGAGAAGCTTCTTCCCGCGTGCGGGACGACGGGGGCTATCGCGCGGTCCTGGCCGAGCGGCCGATCCGCCGCCTGCTGCTCGCGTCGCTGTCCGGGCGGGTCGCGTTCTCGATGCTGCCGCTCGGGCTGGTGCTCTACGCGGCGACCGAGACGGGCTCGACGGCGACGGCGGGCGTGCTGGTCGCGGCGTTTGCGGCCACCAGCGCGCTGGCGCCCGCTCGCGGCCGCGTCGTGGACCGCCGCGGGCCGGCGGCGCTGGTCGCCTTCTCGCTGGGCTGCGCCGCCGCGGTGCTGACGCTGGTGGGCGCAACCGCGCTCGACGCGCCCCGCCCCGTGCTCCTGCTCCTGGCCGGGCTGGCCGGGCTGTCCGCGCCGCCCCTCGGGCCATTCACGCGCTCCGTGTGGGGGCTCGTGCTGCGCGAGCGCGAGCAACGCCTTCAGCGCACCTACGCGCTCGACTCCGCGGGCGAGGAGGCGGCACTGATCGTCTCGCCGCTGGCGGTCGCCCTGGTGATCGCGCTCGCGTCCGCCCGGGCGGCGCTCGTAGTGGCGGCGCTGGGGCTCCTCGCCGGGACGATCGCCGCCGGCCGCAGCCGGCTCGCCGCCGACCTCGCCCCGGCCGCCGCGGCACCGCGCGGGAGCGCGAGCCGGCTTCCAGGGCCGCTGTGGCTGGTGTTCGCATCGCTCGTCCCGACGGCGGCGGCGCTCGGCGCGATCGACGTGGCTGTACCGGCGGCGGCGCGCGAGCAGGGCAGCGCGACGACCGCCGGTGTGCTGCTGGCGGCGATGGCGGTCGGCACGGTCACCGGCAGCCTGCTTTCCGGCAAGCGCGAGTGGCGCTGGGCGCCGATCCACCGGGTGATCGTGCTGCAGGTTCTGATGGCGCTCGGGGTCGCGCTGTCGGCCGCGGCGGCGAGCGAGCTGTGGTTGCTCGGGGCCGCGCTCATAGTGCCCGGTGCGGTGCTCGGGGCGCTCTTCATGTCCCTATACATGCTTGTCGACCGGCTGGCACCCGAAGGATCGGGTACTCGCACGTTTGCGTGGCTGGTCACCGCGAACAACGGGGGGCTCGCGATCGGCGCAGCGGTCGCGGGAGCCGTGAGCGAGAGCGCTGGACCGGAGTTTGGTCTGTGGTTCGGAGCGGCTTGTGCCCTCTGCGGGCTCGTTCCGGCGACGGCTGCCGCAGTTATGTCTGCACGCGAACCCGAACGAGCCCCGGTTACGCGGGTGCGTTGAGTACCTTCCGGCAGACGGCGTATCGCGTGCGTCAGGGGAACCGCGAACTCGGGAGGGGTCCATGAGCCACGTCAAGTGCTGAGCCGACTGTCGGCGTGCAGACAGCCGCACGCCCCAAACCCACCGATCCGGAGGGGCGGACCGCCTGTGCGGTGTATACGCTTGCGATCAGAGGTGTCGAAGCTGTCCACACGTCCGCGTGCCCAACTCGCGATCCACGGCGCCGCCGTCGCGGCGCTCGCGCCCGCGTTGATCTGGCTGGGCCCGGAATCGCACTGGGATCGCCCCGGGCTGCTGCTGGTGCTGATCGCGCTCGCCGTGATCGCGGACTTCAACGAGATTCCCCTGCTCAGCGGCCTGCGGTTCGACGCCGGTCTTCCCATCGCGCTGATCGCACTCGCCATCCTCGGCCCCCTTCCGGCGATCCTCGTCGATCTCGTGCCGATCGCCGTCGGCGGTCTGGTCCGCCGCGAGCGGATCATCCGGCCCGGCAACCTGGCCAACGTCGCCGCCTACGGCTGGGAGACCGTGGCCGCCGCCGCGTTGCTCACGGCCGCCGGCGTCTCCGCGCTGAGCCTCGAGGCCGTTCCGTGGCTGCTGCTGGCGGGCGCGGTGATGATGGTCGTCAACTTCTGGGTCGGCCCGGGCTTCTACGTTCCGCTCCATCTCGGCCACCCGGCGTCCGCACTGCCGCGGATGTTCGCGGACACCGTGCCCGCGACGCTGTGCATGGTCGTGCTGGCCACGGCGACGGTCGTGCTCGTCGGCCCACTCGGCCTGATCGGCCTGGCGCCATTCGCGCTGATCGCGGTGCTGCCGCAATCGGCTCTGACGTACGCCGCGCGCACGCGGCCGGTCGGCGCGCTCGATCCGCTGACCGCGACGCGCCGGTACGCGCACGCGCTGGCGCTGCATCTGGGCCTGAACCGCTCGGAGCGGCGTCACCTCACCCGGGTCGCCCAGCTGGCGTTCGCGCGCCGGGCCGAGACCGGCGATCCGATCGCGTACGCGCGCCAGACGCTGCGCGATCCCAGCCGTGCGTCCTGGGAGGCGGGCCATGTCGGCGAGTGGTGGAACGGCGGCGGCGGCCCGGCCGGGCTGCGCGGGCCGGTGACACCGATGACTTCGCGGATCGTCGCGGTGGCGGACACGTGGAGCGCGCTGACCGCCCAGGGCGGCCCGCGGCTCTCGCACGCGGACGCGCTGGTCGAGCTGGAGAACGCGGCCGGGACGCGCTTCGATCCGCGCGTAGTACAGGCCGCCTACCAAGTCGTGGCCGAGGAGCGCGTGTCGGCGATCGAGCCGGCCCCCGAGCCGCGCCTGCACCAGCTTCGCCTGCCGGCGCCGCTGCGCCGCGTCATCGCGGCCTCCTGACGACCACGTCGACCTCGCGCGCGGTCCGCTCCCAGCTGAACTCGCGCGCTCGCTCTAGCCCGAGCGCGCGCAGCCGGGCTCGCTCGCCGGTGTCGCCCAGCAGCTGCGTCAGCGCGTCACGCAGCGCTTCCGCCTCCGGAGCGACCAGGCGGGCCGCGCCGCCGCAGGTCTCCGGCAGCGCGGTCGCATCCGCGGCGACGACCGGCGTGCCGCTCGCCATCGCCTCCAGTACCGGTAGCCCGAAGCCCTCGTAGACGCTCGGCAGCACGAACGCTTCGGCGCCAGCGTACAGGCCGGGAAGCTCGTCGTCCGGTACGTGGCCGAGCAGCGTCAGTCCGGTCAGGTTCGCTTCGGCCGCGAACTGCGGGCGATGGCCGCCCGCGACGAGCAGATCGACGCCCTCGCGCGCCAGCGCCTGCGCCGCCGGTACCAGCG
The DNA here is from genome assembly GCA_963768375.1 of uncultured Solirubrobacteraceae bacterium. GTDB lineage: Bacteria > Actinomycetota > Thermoleophilia > Solirubrobacterales > Solirubrobacteraceae > Solirubrobacter. Next base: position 988,422 of record CAVYHO010000006.1, on the reverse strand, counting down.
CCGACAGGTTCTTGCGCGCCGTGTGGGAGGCGACGGTGAGCACGTACGGCCGGTCACGGCGGCTCGCTTGCGGCGCGAACCGCGGATCCACACCGCCCGGCACGACCTCCGCCTCGACGCCGAGCAGCTCCGCCAGCTCGCGCTTCGAGAACTCGGACACCGTGATCACCTGCCGCGCGCGGCGCGCGACCAGCGGCAGCAACCGCCGCTGGACGGCCGCGTAGGTGCCCGAATACCAGCCGGGATGGCGCAGCGGCGCGGCGTCGTGGATCACGACGACGACGTTGCGGGCCGCCAGCGGGGCCACGTTCGCCGGGCACAACAGTGCCGGCGCTCGCGCCGTCAACACCGGCAGCACGGCCTGCTCCCAGGCGTGCCCGGCGCGATGCGACAGCGCCCGCGGCGGTTTCACGACCCGGTAGGGCAGCCGCGAGCTGAGCTCACGCGTCCAGCGCTCGACGCCGCCGAGCTCGGGTCGCGCCGCGGCGCGCGCGTTGATCGCATAAAGGGCCAGGCCCTTTATCTTGGCTGGCGTGAAGAGGCCAGTGCTTCGCCGCCGTCCGGGTGACGTGGTGCGTCCCGCGGACATTCTTCCCGCCGACCCGCCGCCCGGTGCGCGAGTGCGGCTGCGCGTGCTGGCGCGCGACGACCGGACCGAGTTCCTGGCGCTGGCGCGCGAGAGCCATCGCCTGCACCGGCCGTGGACGTATCCGCCCGAGCGCGCCGACCAGTTCGACGAGCTCTACAGCCGTTCGCGCCGGGACGACTTCCTGTGCGTGGTCGCGGTCCGCACGGACAATGGCGCGATCGCCGGCGTGTTCACGATCTCGCAGATCGTCCGCGGCGCCTTCCAGTCGGCGTATCTCGGCTACTACGCGCACGAGGCGCACGCCCGCCAGGGCCTGATGCGCGAGGCGCTCGAGCAGATTCTCGACCACTCGTTCGGTCCGCTCGGCCTGCACCGGGTCGAGGCCAACATCCAGCCCGGCAACGAACCGTCGATCGCACTGGCGCGGGGCGCCGGGTTCCGGCTCGAGGGCTTCTCACCGCGCTACCTGCTGATCGGCGGCCAGTGGCGCGATCACGAGCGCTACGCGATCACCGCCGACGAACACGCGGCCGCGAAGGCATCGGAAGCCGCCTAAAAGTTCCAAACCGCTCAAGCCCATCCCGCACGCGCCGATATCGCGAACATGTCGCTCGGTGCCAAGCTCGCGTCCGCCTTTGGCCTGACGCTCCTCCTCATGATCGTCGCGGCGGTACTCGCCGTCACCAAGATGGATGCCCTGTCGGATCGCACCGCTGACGCCAAGCGCGGCGCGGTGCTCGATGAGCAGATCATGTCGATGGAGATCGCGGTCCGGGAGGCGCTCGACGTCGAGTCCGGCGCGATCATCTCTGGCGATTCGCCGGAGCTCGCGGAGCGGCTCGAGCGCGCGTGGAACAGCAATGACGGCGACGCGTTCGCGGAGTCGCTGGCCGAGGCGCGCCGCCTCGCCGTGCTCGACATGCCGCAGCGCCTGGTGGCCGACGAGGCCGCCGGCGAGAAGGTTGAGGATTCCGTCGCCCGCACGGTCGAGCTGGTGCGCGAGGGCGACCTGCGCGCCGCCCGCGCCAATCGCCAGAAGGTCACGCTGCCGGCCTTCGAGGATTTCGTGGAGAAGAACCAAGCGGTCGAGGCGCAGTCGGAAGAGTTCAGCGAGGCGGCGTCCGTCGGGGCCGCGACCATCGCGACCGGCGGCAAGCGCCTGATCATCATCGTCGCGATCGTGGCCCTCCTGCTCGCGGGAGCGTGCGCGTTCCTGATCACCCGCGGGATCACGCGCGGCGTGGCGGCGATCCTCGAGCGGCTCGGTTCGCTGCGCGACAACGACTCGACGGACCTCGCGGCCGGGCTCGCCGCGGTCGCCGGCGGCGACCTCACGCGCCCCGTGAAGCCGACGACGGCCGCGATCGAGAACCCGGGAACCGACGAGATCGGGCGCGTCGCCGACGCCGTCAACGAGATCGTCGCCAACACGTCCGCCTCGATCGACGCCTACAACCAGATGCGCGAGCAGCTCGCGGACCTCGTCGGCGAGCTCTCGCAGAGCGCCGGCACCGTCTCGTCCGCGTCGCAGCAGATGGCGGCCACCTCCGAGGAGGCCGGCCGGGCCGTGGGCGAGATCGCCACCGCGGTCAGCGACGTCGCCCAGGGCGCCGAGCGTCAGGTGCGGATGGTGGAGTCCACCCGCGCGGCGGTCAACGCCGCGTCGCGGATGGCTTCCGAGAGCGCCGCGAGCGCGGAGAGCACCGTCGAGGCGGCCCAGAAGGCGCGTGACCTGGCCGACGACGGCGTGCGCGCCGCCGGCACCGCGACCGACGCCATCACCGCGCTGGCGGACGCCTCGCGCGAGGTCGGCACCGCGATCGGCGCGCTGTCGGAGCGCTCGGACAAGATCGGCGGGATCGTGGACACGATCGCGGGCATCGCGGGGCAGACGAACCTGCTCGCGCTGAACGCCGCGATCGAGGCCGCCCGCGCCGGCGAGCAGGGCCGCGGGTTCGCGGTCGTGGCGGAGGAGGTCCGCAAGCTCGCGGAGGAATCGCAGGCCGCGGCCGGCCAGATCGCCGGGCTCGTGGGCGAGATCCAGTCCGAGACCGGTCGCCTGGTCGACGCAGTCGCAGGCAGCGCCGAGCGCACCGGCGAGGGTGTCGCGACCGTCGAGAAGGCGCGCGAGGCGTTCGAGGCCATCGGAACCGCAATCGGGGACGTGAGCACGCGCGTCGCGGAGATCACGGGCGCGGTGCGGACGATCGCAAGCGAGGCCGGGCGCGCTGAGGAGGACGTCAGCGAGGTCGCGGCGGTCGCCGAGCAGTCGTCGGCGTCGGCCCAGCAGGTGTCGGCCTCGACGCAGCAGACCTCGGCATCGACGCAGGAAATCGCCGCGTCGGCCCAGAGCCTGGCCGCGACCGCCACGCAGCTCAACGGCTTGGTTACTCGCTTCAGGCTAGAAAAGGCCTAGCTGGTCAGAGAGCGCGAGCTCGGGCTCCGGAACCACGAGTTCCGGCTCGGGCTCGGGTTCTGGCTCCGGCTGCTCGGGCGCTTCAAGCGCGAGCAGCTCGGGGATGCGGTGGAAGTCGGTGCGCAGTGTGTCCAGCATCGAGGGCGTGTACAGCGCGGCGGCCGGGTGAAACAGCGGGTAGAGCCGCACCCGGCGCGGGCCGAGCTGGCGGAGCTCCGCGCGGCCGTGGAGGCGGGTGATCCCCATCGGGTCGGCGCGCAGCAGCTTCGTCGCGAAGTTCCCGAGCGTGCAGACGACCTTCGGCTCGATCAACTCGAGCTGCCGGTACAGGTAGTCCTGGCAGGCGTCGATCTCCTGCGGCAGCGGGTCGCGGTTGCCGGGAGGCCTGCATTTCAAGACGTTCGCAACGAACACGTCGCCGCGCGTGAGGCCGATCTCGCCCAGCAGCGTGTCCAGCAGCCGGCCGGCCTGGCCGACGAACGGCAGGCCCTGCTTGTCCTCGTTGGCCCCCGGCGCCTCGCCCACGAACATCAGGTCGGCGTCTGCGTTGCCGGAGCCGAAGACGACGGTCGTGCGGGTTGCGGCCAGTTGCGGGCACTTCTGGCAGGTCGAGGCCTGCTGAAAGACGGCCTTGAGCTCCTCGCGCCGCTCAGCTGCGCCGGACATGGCGCCACGGTACCGCCGTGGACGGCAGAACCGGGCTCTTTCACCGCATTCTCGGCAGTAAAATGAAACTCAGCCGGTATCTCGATGCGAGAACTGGACCCCAAGAGCCCCCCGCCCCCCTCTGCCTGTGCCGTCGTCGGCGCGGGTCGTCTTGGCACGGTGCTGGCCGCGGCGCTCTCCGCGCACGTTGCGCTGCGGCGTGCAGAGCCGCTTCCGCCCGGCACCGAGGTCGTGCTGCTGTGCGTGCCGGACGGCCAGATCGCGACCGCGGCCGCGGCGGTCCCGCCCGGGCCGCTCGTCGGCCACTGCTCCGGCGCCACGGGGCTCGAGGCGCTCGGCGACCGCGAGGGCTTCTCACTGCACCCGTTGATGTCGGTCCCCACGGGCAGCGAGCCGAGCGTCCTGCGTGGCGCGGGTGCGGCGATCGACGGCACCAGCGAGTGGGCGCTGGAGACCGCGCGTGCGCTCGCCGAGACGCTTGGGTTGCGAGCGACCCGGGTCGAGCCCGAGGATCGCGTCGCCTACCACGCCGCGGCAGCGATCGCGGCGAACTTCCTGGTCGCGCTGGAGGGCTGCGCGGAGCGGCTGGCGGCGACGGCGGGCGTGAGCCGCGAGCAGCTCGCGCCGCTCGTCCTCGCGACGGCGCAACAGTGGGCCACGATGGGCCCGGAGGCGGCGCTCACCGGACCGATCGTGCGTGGCGACGAGGCCGTCGTCGCCCGCCACCGCGAGACCGTCGCCGAGCGCACCCCGGAGCTGCTAGAGCTCTGGGACGCCTTGGCCGACGCCACACGGTCGCTAGCGGGTAGGACGGCGTGGGCATGAGGACCATCCGGACGATCGGCGAGCTGCGGGCGTGGCTCGGGAACGCCCGCGCCGAAGGGCGCACGGTCGGCCTCGTGCCGACGATGGGCGCCTTCCACGCCGGCCATCACTCGCTGATGCGCACCGCGCGGGCCGAGCAGGACGCGGTCGTGGTGTCGCTGTTCGTCAACCCGGCCCAGTTCAACGACACCGGCGACCTGGCGGCGTATCCCCGCACCGAGGCCAACGACGCCGCCGAGGCGGCCGAGCTCGGCGTCGACGTGCTGTTCGCCCCGCCGGTGAGCGAGATCTATCCCGAGGGCTTCTCCACGACGGTCAGCGTCCAGGGCCTCTCGGAGGTGCTCGAGGGCGCCGAGCGCGGCCCCGGGCACTTCGCCGGCGTCTGCACCGTCGTCAACAAGCTGCTGAACATCGTCGGGCCGGACGTCGCGTACTTCGGCCAGAAGGACGCGCAGCAGGTCGCCGTGGTCAAGCGGATGGTGCGCGACCTGGACATGCCGGTGCGGATCGAAGTGCTGCCAACCGTTCGCGAGCCGGACGGGCTCGCGCTTTCTTCCCGCAACGTGCGGCTTTCCCGCTCCGATCGCGCTCGGGCGCTCGGGCTCTCGCGGGCGCTGCACGCGGCGCGAAAAGCCGTCGCCGCCGGCGAGCGCGACGCCGACCGGGTCCGTGCCGCGGCGCTGGAGGAACTGACCGACGTCGACGCCGAATACCTCGCCATCGTCGACCCCGTGAGCTTCACTGAACTGACCACGCTCGTCGCGCCCGCGCTCGTCGCGGTGGCGGCGCACGTGGGTCCCGTCCGCCTGATCGACAATCTCGTAGTTGAACCCGTCCCCGCCCCGGTGGCGACCGGCTAGCCCGGCGTCAACCACGAAAGGACCCCCATGTCCACGCCCCCCAAGAACCCCAACCGCAAGCGCGTGACGCTCACCAAGCTCGCCGAGATGCGTGCGCTCGGTGAGCCGATCGTGATGATCACCGCCTACGACCACCCGAGCGCGCTGATCGTCGAGGAGGCTGGCGTCGACGTTGTGCTGGTCGGCGACTCCGCGGCCAACAACGTGCTCGGTTACGCCGACACGGTGCCGGTCACGGTCGACGAGCTGCTAATGCTGACCCGCGCCGTCCGGCGCGGCCTGACGACGCCGCTGCTCGTCGGCGACCTGCCGTTCGGCTCATATGAGGCGTCGGACGCGCAGGCGATCGAGACCGCCCACCGGTTCGTCAAGGAGGCGGGCTGTGACGCGGTCAAGCTCGAGGGCGGCGGGGCGTCCGCCGAGCGGGCCCGGGCGATCGTCCGCGCCGGCGTGCCGGTGATGGGCCACGTCGGGCTGACGCCCCAGACGGCCACGATGCTCGGCGGCTACCGCGCCCAGGGCCGGACCGCTGCGCGCGCCCGAGCGGTGCTCGACGACGCGATCGCGCTGCAGGAGGCGGGTTGCTTCTCGATCGTCTTCGAGGCGATCCCCGCCGAGGTCACTGACGCGATCATGCCGTACATGGGTATCCCGATCATCGGGATCGGAGCGGGGCCGAGCACGGATGGCCAGGTCCTCGTGCTCCACGACCTACTGACGATTCACGATGACTTCCAGCCCAAGTTCGCGAAGCGGTTCGCGTCCGTCAAGGACGAGATGCGGCGCGGCGTGGACGCCTACGCCGAAGAGGTACGGGCGCGCAAGTTCCCCGCTCCCGAGCACACGTACGGGATCGCTCCGGAGGAGTTGGAGCGCTTCCACGCCGCGCTACCTCAGGTGGGGGAGCGCTCCCGCCACTAACAAGTCGTTCACATACACTGGCCCGCGATGGGACGGTTGGGTCAGCTTTTCGCGTCGAAAGAACGCGAGTTCTTCGACCTCTTTGAGGAGGCCGGAGCCAATTGCCTGCGCGCCGCCGGGCTGCTCGAGGAGATGCTGAACGAGTGGCCCGACCACGGCGAGAAACTGCGTGACGTGGTCGTCTGCGAACAAGAGGGCGACCGGATTACGCACGACATCATCCAGCGGCTGAACCAGACGTTCGTCACGCCGTTCGACCGCGAGGACATCATCGCGCTGGCGTCGGGGCTTGACGACATCGTCGACTTCATCGAGGAGGTCGCGGACTTCCTCGGGTTGTACCGGATCGAGGCGCCGATGGAGCAGGCGCAGCGGATGGCGCGCGTCCTGCACGAGTCGACCCGCCACATCAACGACGCGATCCCACGCCTGCGCACGCTGAAGGACATCCACCACTACACGGTGGAGGTCAATCGCCTGGAGAACGAGGGCGACCGGATCCTGCGCGAGGCGGTCGCATCGCTGTTCGATCACGGGATCGACCCGATGATGGTGATCCGCTGGAAGGACATCTTCGAGCGTCTCGAGGATGCGATCGACTCGACGGAAACCGCCATCAACATCTTGGCGGGCGTCATCATCAAGAACCGGTAGCGCCGTGCATTCCGATCTCATCCTCTGGATCGTGATTGGCACCGCATTGGCGTTCGACTTCACGAACGGGTTCCACGACACCGCGAACTCGATCGCGACGTCGGTGTCGACACGCGCGATGTCGCCGCGGGCGGCGGTGATCATGGCGTCGGGGCTGAACTTCGTCGGCGCGTTCCTGTCGCTCGCGGTCGCGGCGACGATCGCGAGCGGGATCGTCGAGGCCGGGACGGTGACGTTGCTGACCGTGTTCGCCGGGCTCATCGGCGCGATCGCCTGGAACCTCACGACATGGTGGTTCGGTCTGCCGTCCTCCTCCTCGCACGCGCTGATCGGCGGGATGGTCGGGGCCACGGTCGCCTCCGCGGGCCTGAGCGGGGTGCAGTGGGACGGCCTGGTCGAGAAGGTCATGGTCCCGGCGCTCGTCGCGCCGGTGCTGGCGATGCTCGCCGCCGGGCTCGCGATCCTCGTCGCCTACCGGATCATCGGGCGCCAGTCGCCGGGGGTCGTGTCGCGCGGCTTCCGGCTCGGTCAGTGGGCGTCGAGCGCGCTGTTCTCGCTCTCGCACGGGACCAACGATGCGCAGAAGACGATGGGGATCATCTTCCTGGCGCTGATCGCGAACGGGAACATGACCGCGGACGACGCGATCCCGAACTGGGTCGTCGTCTCCTCGGCGACCGCGATCGCGCTCGGTACCTACTTCGGCGGCTGGCGGATCGTCCGCACGATGGGCAGCCGCATCATCAAGATGGACCCGGCGCAGGGCTTCGCGGCGCAGGGCGTGGGCTCGGCGGTGATCCTGTCCGCCTCGCACGTCGGCTTTCCGCTGTCGACGACGCACGTGATGTCCGGCGCGATCATGGGCGCCGGCGCGGCGAAGCGGCTGTCGGCCGTGCGCTGGGGCGTCGCGGGCAACATCTTCGTCGCCTGGATCCTGACGCTGCCGTGCTCGGCCGCCGTGGGCGCGCTGACGTACGGCGTCGTGCGCATCTTCGGCACCGGGTCGGTCGGACCCGTGGTGGTCGCGGTGGTGCTGCTGCTCGGCCTGCTCGTGTTCCTTGCGCGCCGGCTGTCGAACGGCGCTGTGCCTGCGGAGAGCGTGCAATGAGGCTGGCGGTCGTCGAAGTCGGGCAGATCTTCGAGGTGATCTGGGTCTCGTTGATCGCGGGCGTGGGTCTGACGTTCGTGTATTCGTTCGTGGTGCTGGGGACCGGGCGGTACGCGGAAGCACGGCGCACCGGGCGTGGCGGCGTCGCTTTCGCCTACGGCGCGCTGGCCCTGGTGTCGCTGGTCGCGTTCGCAGCGATGATCGTGCTCGGCGTCCAGGTGATGCTTACTAAAGATTAGCCGCCGGCCGGGAACTCCTGACCCGGGTACTGGATCGTCTTCAGGACCTTGGCGGGCGCGCCGGCGGCGATCGAGAACGGCGGCAGGTCGGTGGTGACGACCGAGTTGGCGCCGATCACGCAGCGTTCGCCGACGGTGACGCCGCTGGTGATCACGACGTTGGCGCCGCACCACACGTTGTCGCCGACCCGGGTCGGGCCCTTGGACGTGAAGCCCTGCCAAGTGACGGGCTTGTCGGGGTCATCGAAGCGGTGGTTGCCGTCGGTCACGAAGCAGCCGTTGGCGAACATGCAGTGCTCGCCGATCTCGACCAGCTCGACGGCCGCGACCTGGACGCCGAGGTTCAGGAAGGTGCCGCCGCCGATGCGGATCCGGCCGGGTGCCGGCGCCGTCAGCCAGACATTCGGCTCGAGCAGGGCGTGCTCGCCGATCTCCAGCCGGCCCTCCTCGAACATCTCGAGCACGTTGCCGTGGACCGGCCAGCGCACGAAGGCGCTGCGCTTGGCGAACTCGTAATGGATCCGCGCGCGGTTCCAGGGCAGGGAATTCCGCTCATACCAGCGCCATTTCTGGGCCCAGAGCTGTGCGGCAGATCGCATGCAGGGAAACGTAATGCCGCGCGCAGCACTGGCATTGAGCTGACATTCGGGCAAGCCTCGGGATGTGACGAACCCCCCGTCTGGAGGCAGTGTCTTGCGTCTCACCCCGTTGTTCGCCGTACTGTTCGCGCTCCTCTTTGCCGCTCCTGCAAGCGCCGCGGTGCCGCACGTCGTGCAGCCCGGCGAGACGCTGTGGTCGATCGCGGCCGCCAACAACCTGACCACCCGCACCGTGGCCGCGGTCAACGGCCTGTCGGAGAACTCCCAGGTCGTGCTCGGCAGCACGATCATGGTGCCGACGACCGTAGAGGGCTACGCCGCCCTGCAGAAGGCGGGGCTAGTCGCGGCCACGCCGTCGTCCGCTCCCGCTCCGGCGCCGGCCTCCGCTCCCGCACCGCTCGGCGGCTACACGGTGCGGCCGGGCGACACGCTCTCCGGCCTCGCCGCCGGCGCTCGCGTGTCGCTGAACGCGATCGCGGCCATGAACGGCCTCGATCCCAACGGTGTCCTCCTCGCCGGCACGGTGATCAAGCTGCCCACCGGCGCCCCCGCTCCCGCTCGTGCTTCCCAGCCCGCCCCGGTCGCCACCGTCGTGCCGAAGGCCGTTCCCGCACCCACCGCCACCCGCCTGGGCGCCGGTGACGTCCAGTCGGTCGCCTCGCAGCACGGCGTCTCGCCGTCGCTCGCGACCGCGATCGCGTGGCAGGAGAGCGGCTTCAACAACGGGATGGTCTCCTCGGCCAACGCCCGCGGCGTCATGCAGGTCATGCCGGGCACGTGGGAATACGTGCAGCAGAACCTCGCCGGCCGCACACTCGATCCGAACTCCGCCCACGACAACGTGACCGCCGGCGTGCTCTACCTCAAGAGCCTGCTCAACCAGACCGGCGGCGACGAGAGCGCGGCGATCGCCGCCTACTACCAGGGATTGGGCGCGTTGCGGTCGCGCGGCGTGTTCGACGACACGCGCCAGTACGTGGCGAACGTACAGGCGCTGCGCCCGCGCTTCGGCGGCTGACACGCTCGAGTTGATCCGCAGCCAGATAATCTGGCTGCGGATCAACTTGCTAGCCTCTCGGCGTGGCCACGACCGAGCGCACCGCGGACCTGATCTTCCTGCTCTCGCAGGCCGCGCACGCGCTCATCACCGAACTCACCGCCGAGTTGCAAGGTCTCGGGATCACGCCGCGGTCGCACTGCGTTCTGACGCAGGCGATGGACGGCGAGCAGACCCAGATCAAGCTCGCCGAGCGCTGCGCGCTCGATAAGACCACGATGGTGGTCACGCTCGACGAACTCGAGCGGGCGGGCCTCGCCGAGCGGCGCCCTTCCCCCTCCGACCGCCGCGCGCGGATCATCGCGGTAACCGACGCCGGCCGGGAAAAGGCGGCGCAGGCTGACGAGATCGTCGAGCGGATCTATGCCGAGGTGCTGGGCTCGCTACCTGCCGGCGAGCGCGACGCGTTCGTGGACGGGCTCTCGCGGCTGGTCGCCGACCGGTTGGCCACGCCTCCCGCCTGCGACCGGCCGGTCAGGCGGAGACGCGGCAAATAGTTCTGAACGAGATCGTCTACTTATAGATCATCTGATACGGTCCAAGTCATGGACCGACGATACCTCGCGCTCCTCGTGCTTTGCGCCGGGATGCTGATGATCATCCTCGACCAGACGATCGTGAACGTCGCGCTGCCGGCGATCCAGCGCGACCTCGGCTTCTCCGCCGCCGGCCTCGCCTGGGTCATCAATGGCTATCTGATCGCCTTTGGCGGTCTCTTGCTGCTCGCCGGACGCCTCGGCGACCTCGTTGGCCGCCGTCGCGTGTTTCTCGCGGGGCTGGCGGTGTTCACAGCCGCTTCGCTGCTGTGCGGGCTGGCCGGCTCGCCGGAGATGTTGATCGGCGCGCGGTTCGTGCAGGGCCTCGGTGGCGCGCTCAGCTCCGCCGTGATCCTCGGCATGATCGTGACGCTGTTCCCGCGACCCCGCGAGCAGGCGCGGGCGATCGGCGTCTTCAGCTTCGTCGCATCGGCGGGCGCCTCGATCGGGCTGCTGGCCGGCGGCGTGCTGACCGAGACGCTCGACTGGCACTGGATCTTCTTCGTGAACGTCCCGATCGGCGCCGCCGTGTGGGTACTGGCCGCGCGGCTGCTGGAGCCCGAGGTCGGCGCCGGCTGGCGTGCAGGGGCCGACGCTCCGGGCGCAGTGCTCGTGACGGCAGCGCTGATGCTCGGCGTCTACACGATCGTCGACGCGCACTCCGCTCTGCTCGGCGTCCTCGCGGCGGCGCTGCTCGCCGCGTTCCTTGTTCGCCAGGCCACTGCGGAGCACCCGCTGCTCCCGCTGCGCGTGCTGCGGTCGCGCAACGTCGTCGGTGCAAATGTGGCCCAGATGCTGATGGTGGGCGGCATGCTCGGTGTCTTCTTTGTGGCGGTTCTGTACCTCCAGGGCGTGCTCGGCTACGGCGCGCTCGGCACCGGCATCGCGTTCTTGCCGCTGTCGATCTCGATCGGCACCCTCTCGCTCGGGTTCACGGCCCGCTTGAGCGGGCGCTACGGCGCACGCGGCGTGCTGATCGCAGGGCTCGCGCTGGTGGCAGTGGGCCTCCTGTGGTTCGCCCGCGCGCCGGTCGACGGGCACTACGCCGTCGATCTGCTGCCGGCGATGATCGTGATCGGCGTCGGGGCCGGACTCGCGTTCCCGACACTGATGATGCTGGCGATGTCCGGCGCGACACCCGAGGACTCCGGGCTCGCTTCCGGGCTGGTCAACACCACGCAACAGGTCGGCGGCGCGCTGGGCATCTCGGTGCTCGCGACGATCGCCGCCGAACGCACGGGCGGTGGCACCGGAGCCGTCGCACTGGTCGACGGGTACCAGTTCGCGTTCCTCGTGGCCGCGGGGATGCTCGTGACCGCCGCGCTCGTGGCGCTGGTGGTGCTGCGACCGACGCGCGAGTCGCGCGAAGGCGTCGCGGAAGCCGCGGTCGCCGCGGGGTAGCGAGCGAACCCGCGGCGCGCGGCCTTGCGCCGTGGCGCGACCAGCGAACTGCGCCGGTGAGGGCGGTGGTGGACCGGCCGCGGTGGCGGTTGCGAGCCGCGCGAGAGTCGCGAGGGTCGAGTTGGTCACGAATTTCGTGACAAAGTCGACTCTCGCGCGCTTGACTAGCGGCAACGTGCCACGAAACGCCGCGAGGGGCGAGTTACTCGGGCTGAGGTCGAGTAAGTTGACTCTCGCGGCACCGCCGAGCGGCAACGCGCCAGCGCGGCGCCGAATGTCGCCGCGCCGCGGGCGTCACCGCCTCGCTCATCTGCCGCAGTTCGCCGGTCAAGCGCGCGGCCAGCGTGTCAGGCGGCGGCGGCGACCTTGCGAGCCGCCCGCTTGCGCGCCGCCGCCTTGGGCTTCGCCGGCTTCGTGAGGCCGCGCAGGAAGCGGCCGGTATACGAGCTGTCGACCGCCGCGATCTCCTCGGGCGTACCAGACGCCATCAAGGTGCCGCCCTCCTCGCCGCCCTCCGGGCCCATGTCGATGATCCGGTCGGCGGTCTTGATCACGTCGAGGTTGTGCTCGATCACGACGACGGAGTTGCCGGCTTCGACGAGTCGCTGCAGGACCTCGAGGAGCTTCTGGATGTCCGCGAAGTGCAGGCCGGTGGTCGGCTCGTCGAGGATGTAGAGGGTCCGGCCGGTCGCGACCTTGGCGAGCTCCGCCGCGAGCTTGATGCGCTGAGCCTCGCCGCCGGACAGCGTCGTGGCGGGCTGGCCCAGCCGCATGTAGTCCAGCCCCACGTCGTGAAGCGTCTGCAGCCGGCGCTGGAGCTTCGGGATGTGGGCGAAGAACTCCAGCGCCTCCTCGACCGGCATGTCCAGCACGTCGGCGATCGTCTTGCCCTTGAAGCGGATGTCCAGCGTCTCGCGGTTGTAGCGCTTGCCGTGGCACTGCTCGCACGGGACGTAGATGTCCGGCAGGAAGTGCATCTCGATCTTGATCTGGCCGTCGCCGCGGCAGACCTCGCAGCGGCCGCCCTTGACGTTGAACGAGAACCGCCCCGGCTTGTAGCCGCGCGCCCGCGCCTCCTGGGTCTTCGAATACAGATCGCGGATCTGGTCGAACAGCCCGATGTAGGTCGCCGGATTCGACCGCGGGGTGCGGCCGATCGGCGACTGATCGACGCTGATGATCTTGTCCAGGTGCTCGAGGCCGCGGATGCGCTTGTGCGCGCCCGGCCGCATCCGTGAGCGGTGCAGCTTGTTGGCGACGGCCTTGTAGAGGATCTCGTTGATCAGCGTCGACTTGCCTGAGCCGGACACGCCGGTGACGGCGCAGAACACGCCCAGCGGCACCTTCACGTCGACGGACTTCAGGTTGTGCTGTGTAGCGCCCTGGATCTCGACGTAGCCGGACGGCTTGCGGCGCTTCGGCGGCGCCTCGATCCGCCGCGTGCCGGCCAGGAATTGCCCTGTCAGTGACTCGGCGACCGCCTCCACCTGCGAAGCGGTGCCCTGCGCGACGATGTGCCCGCCGTGCTCGCCGGCGCCTGGCCCCATGTCCACCAGGTAGTCGGCCGCCCGCATCGTGCCCTCGTCGTGCTCGACGACCAGCACGGTGTTCCCGAGGTCCCGCAGCCGCTCCAGCGTGGCGATCAGGCGCGCGTTGTCGCGCTGGTGCAGCCCGATCGACGGCTCGTCGAGGATGTAGAGCACGCCGACCAGCGACGAGCCGATCTGGGTCGCCAGCCGAATCCGCTGCGCCTCGCCGCCGCTCAACGTCGAGGAAGCCCGCTCCATCGACAGGTAGCCGACGCCCACGTTGTCCAGGAACCGCAGCCGCTCGTCGATCTCGCGCAGGATCAACCGGGCGATCGCGCGGTCCTGGTTCGAGAGCTCGAGCTGATCCATCCACTCGATCGCGCGCTTGGCGCTCAGCCCCGTGAACTCGTGGATCGGAATCCCGCCGACCTTGACCGCCCGCGACTCCGGCCGCAGTCGCGCGCCCTTGCACTCCGGGCACGGCCGCATCGACATGTACTCCTCGATCTTCTCCCGCGACCAGTCGGAGTCCGTCTCCTTGTAGCGGCGCTCCAGGTTGGGGACGATGCCCTCGAAGGTCGTCATGTACGACCGCTTGCGCCCCATCCGGTTGCGATAGCTCACGTAGAGCTTGTCGCCGTTGGTGCCGTACAGGAAGAGGTTCTGAACCTCCTCCGGCAGGTCCTCCCACGGGGAGTCCACGTCCACCTGGTAGCGCTCGGCGATCGCCTGCGCGATCTGCTCGTAGTACGACGTCGCCCCCGACGACCACGGCAGGATCGCGCCCTCGTTGATCGTCAGCGACGGATCCGGCACCACGAGTTCCGGATCGATCTCCATCATCGAACCCAGCCCGGTGCACTTCGGGCAGGCGCCGTGCGGCGCGTTGAACGAGAACGACCGCGGCTCCAACTCGGGCATCGAGATCCCGCAGTGGAGGCACGCAAAGCGTTCGCTGTACGTAAAGACCTCGCCCCCACCGTCGCGCGGCACCGTTTCCACCTCGATGATGCCGTCGGCCAGAGCGACCGCTGTCTCCACCGAGTCGGCCAGCCGCTTGCGCAGATCCGTCCGCATGACGAGCCGGTCCACGACCACCGAGATGTCGTGCTTGTACTTCTTGTCGAGGACGATGTCCTCTTCCAGCGTGCGGAGCTCGCCGTCCACCTTCACGCGCGTGAAGCCCTCGGACCGCAGCTCCTGGAGTTGCTTGCCGTACTCGCCCTTGCGCCCGCGCACGATCGGCGCCATGACCATGAAGCGGGTGCCGTCCTCCATCCCCATGATCTGATCGATGATCTGCTCCGCCGACTGCGCCGCGATCGGCCGGCCGCAGTTGAAGCAGTGCGGCTTGCCGATCCGCGCCCACAGCAGGCGCAGGTAGTCGTAGATCTCCGTGACCGTCCCGACCGTGGACCGCGGGTTGCGTGACGTGGTCTTCTGATCGATCGAGATCGCCGGCGAGAGCCCCTCGATCGAGTCCACGTCCGGCTTGTCCATCTGCCCCAGGAACTGGCGCGCGTACGCGCTCAGCGACTCGACGTACCGGCGCTGCCCCTCGGCATAGATCGTGTCGAACGCCAGCGACGACTTGCCGGAGCCGGACAGGCCGGTGATGACCACCAGCGAGTCTCGCGGCAGCGTGACCGTGACGTCCTTGAGGTTGTGCTCGCGGGCGCCCGTGACGACGATGGAGTTCTGACGAGAAGACATAAGACCGCCCCACATTCTAGGCGGGCGCCGGACGGCTCGTCGAACAGACGTTCGCAAAACCCGGCTTCACCGATTTTCGCGGCGCTTCGCGGGTCGCGTCTCGCGATCAGCGGAGCCCACGACAACGAGGCATCCACGATCGATCGGCGAAGACGGTTACGAGCGGGGAACGCGGACGGGCGGTCAGCAATCCGGCATCCAGCAGCTTGCCCTCGAGGTAGCCCAGCCACGGCTCGACGCTGAGCTCCTCCCCCGTCGCCCGCCGGAGCAGCTCGCGGGAGTCGTACTTGCGGCCGTGGCGGTGGATGTTCGCGCGCAGCCACTCGCGCAACGGGGCGAAGTCGCCGGCCGCGATCTGGCCGTCGATGTCGGGCAGATCGTCGGACAGCGCCCGCCACAGCTCGGCGGCCATCAGGTTCCCGATCGTGTACGTCGGGAAGTAGCCGATCATCCCCGCGCCCCAGTGGATGTCCTGCAGGACGCCCTCCATGACGCTCGGGGTCTCCAGCCCGAGCAGCCGGTGCGTGGCCTCGTTCCAGGCGTCCGGCAGGTCGGCGACCGCGAGCCGGCCTTCGACCATCGCCACCTCGAGCTCGAACCGCAGCGCGATGTGGAGGTTGTAGGTCGTCTCGTCGGCCTCGATCCGGATCAGCGACAGCCGGACCTGATTGACGGCGCGGTACATCGACGCGGCGTCCATCGTCTCGAACGCCCCGCCGAGATTGCGCCGCAGCAGCGGCAGCACCCACTCGCAGAAGGGACGCGAGCGGCCGACGAGGTTCTCCCACAGCCGAGACTGCGACTCGTGCACGCCGAGCCCGGTCGCCTCGGCCAGCGTCGTCCGGTAGTGGCGCGGCTCGAACTGCGCCTCATACAGACCGTGGCCGAACTCGTGCAGGCAGGAGTAGAACGCCATCGCCAGGTCGTGCTCCTCCCAGCGCGTCGTGAGCCGCACGTCGGTCGCGGCCATGCTGCGAGCGAAGGGATGGACGGAGGGATCGAGGCGCCAGTGCTCGGTCTCGAACCCGACCGCGTGCAGCAGTTCGTCGGCCATCCGCTGCTGGGCCTCACGCGGGAAGTGCCCCGGGAACACGTGGCCGTCCTCGCCCGCCGCCGCGGCGGCGGACACCAGCGGGACGAGCTCGGCCTGCAGGCGCGCGAAGATGCCCTGGAGCTCCTCCGTCGTGAGCCCCGGCTCGTAGTCGTCGAGCAGGATGTCGTACGGGTGTGCGAACTCGCCCGTGCCGTCGAAACAGGCGATGTAGCGGGCCTGCAGCTCCAGCACCCGCTCGAGCGCGGGAGCGAAATGGCCGAAGTCGCCCTTCTCGCGGGCCTCCAGCCAGGACTGCTGGGCGTGCGCGGCGGCGCTCGAGATCTCGGCCGCCAGCTCGGTGGGGACCTGCACGGCCTTGTGGTGGTCGCGCCGCAGGACGCGGATGAGGCACGCGTCGTCGGAGTCCGGATCGGCGGACGCCGCCCACGGCTCGAGCGCGTCGAGCAGCTTCTCCAGTCCGGGATCGGTCAGCCGATCGTGCTGGATCCGCTCCAGCGCCTCGAACTGATCGGCTCGGGCGCCGGCGCCGCCCGGCGGCATCATCGTGTTCTGATCCCACAGGAGCAGGCCGCCGATCCCGGTCAGGTCGGAGATCTCCCGCGCGCGGCGGCGCAGCTCGGTCAGCTCGGCGGGCTCGGTCGCTCATCGGCCCGCCCGCGCGAAGACGTCGTCCAGCAGCGCCTCGGCGTCGTCAAGCGTGAAGTTGTCGGCCAGGTAGCGCGCGGTCTCCTCACGGGAGCTGCCGCTCAGCGCCATGTTGAGCGCGATCAGGCGCGCCCCGGCATCATCGGTGTCCGCGACGGGCGCGGGCGCGGCGGCCGCGAAGTCCTCGCTCCGGCACAGCCTCGGGGACTGATTCGCCCCCGCCAACCTCTGCCTGCAGGTCCTCGAGCCCCTGCAGCAGCCGCTCGCCGCTGGCGCGCAGCGCCGCCAGCAGGTTCCCGAGCTCGCGCTCGAGGTCGTCCAGCTTCGCCAGCATGCCGTCGGCCGATTGCTTGACGCGCTCGACGTGGTCGGACGCCTCCTCGTTCGCGCGGGCGCGCATCTCGGACACGCTGCGCTCCGCGGCCTGGAGGATCTGGCGGACCTGCTCGGACGTGGCCGTCGACAGCGACGGAGCCGGGGCGTCGGCGTGTGCCTCGAACCGGTCGGCGACCCGACGCAGGTGCTCATCCACTGCTGCCGGGTCGTAGCCGCGGCGGCCCACGGGAAAGTCGCGACGCTCGATCTCCTCGCGGTCCACGACCGCTCAGGATAGGACGCGCGGCGCGAATGGACGCCGGTTCAGGGCAGCCGGGCGCGTCCATCCGGGCCGCGCACGACCAGCCCGTCGCGCTGAGCCCGGCGAGCGCGCGCTCGCGGCGAGCGCCGTCCACCGGCGGCTCCTCGCCGGCCAGCAGCGCCGCCAGGACCCGCCCGCGCGCCCACCGATCCGTGTCCTCGAAGCGCGGCTGGGGCGGCCGCCGCGGCAGCTCGCGCGGCCCGGCGCAGCCACCGGCGACCGGGCACTCCCCGCACCGCGGCGCGCGCGGGCGGCAGACCGTCGCGCCGAGTTCCATCATCGCCTGGTTGAAGACGGCGGCTCGCCCCGCCGGGAGCAGTTCGCTCGGCGCGCACCGCCAGCGCCCGCGCGCCGTAGTCGACGCCGTCGCGCCGCGACAGCACCCGCCGCACGTTGGTGTCCACGGCCGCTACCTGCCGATCCCAGGCGAACGATGCGACCGCGGCCGCCGTGTACGGCCCGACGCCGGGCAGCTCGCGGAGATCGGCGGGCCAGCCGCGTTCGGCGACCACCGTCGCCGCTCGCTGCAGCGCGAGCGCGCGCCGGTTGTAGCCCAGCCCGCTCCACTGCGCGAGCACGTCGCGGACCGGGGCGCGCGCCAAGCGCGCCGGCGTCCGGGAACCGCCCGAGCCACCGCTCGTAGTACGGCACCACGCGCAGTGCCTGCGTCTGCTGCAGCATCACCTCGGACACGAGCAGCGCGTACGGGTCGCGCGTCTCCCGCCACGGCAGCGGCCGCCGCACCCGCTCGTACCAGCTCAGGAGTGCGCCGACGTCCATGTGATCTCGCACTTGGCCACGAAGTGTGTCGCGAGCGCGTCGCGCTCGGTGAACGAAAGCACGTGGATCCAGGCCCGCAGCGGCCCGTCCGGGACGTCGAAGAGCCCGAGCAGCTCGATCGGGCCGGGGCCCTTCGGGTCGCGATACCCGTCCCAGGAGTCCTCGCCCGCGCGCCATTCGACCTCCCAGTCGCACAGCGCGCGGGGATAGAGGCCGAGCGTCTCCTCGCGCGGCGTCAGATCGAGCCGGAACAGCCCGGGAGCGAGCAGGATCGCCGCGCGGGCGCCGAACTCGACCAGCCGGGAAGCCGTGATCAGCAGCCCGCCGCCGGGCAGTTCGCACGCCAATTGGCCCAGCGCGGCGCCCTCGGCGGCCGCCCGGTCGGGGTTCAGCAGCTCAGCCGCAGCGCGATCCATTCGTCCTCCGTCCCCAGCGCCTGCGCCACCTCGAAGCCGACGCCCTTGTAGCCGGCCACCACGGCCGGCACCTCGTCGGCCACGATCCCGGACACGATCACGTGCCGGACCTCGTCCGTCATCGACGCGACCACGCGCTCCTGCACCGGCGGCGGTGCGTTGACGAGCAGCAGCGGCGCCAACGGCAGCGGCTCGACCGCCAGGTCGGCCACCTCCAGTTGCACCGGAACCCCGTTGCGGGCCACGTTCTCGCGCCCGACCTCGATCGCCACCGGCACGCGATCCACGCCCACGACCGGCGCCCAGCCGAGCTTCGCGGCCACGATCGCCAGCGTCCCGACGCCGCAGCCGAGGTCCACGGCGCCGCCGTCCGGCGACAACTCCAGCAGCAGCGAGACGCACATCTGCGTCGTGGGATGCGAGCCCGAGCCGAACGCGCTCCCGCGCCGCTCTACGACCACATCGACGATCCCCTCGGCCGGCGGCGGATCGAACGGCGACCGGATGCACACGCGGCCCCCGATCACGACCCCCTCCTCGCCGCGCCGGTGCCGCCAGTCGGCCGGTACCTCCTCCACCGTCCAGTCCTCCAACGCGTGGCCGGCGGCCGCTTCCAGCGCCGCCCGGTCCAATGCCGCCCCGGAGATCACCGAGAGCGTGTCCGACCCCTCGTGCACGCCGCTGGGCAGCAGCGGCAGAAGCGCGTCCAGGAGCGCCTCGCGTCCGTCCTCCGGCGAGCGGAAGGACGTGCGGTACATCTAGTCCGCCGGGGCGGTCGCCGCGTCCAGCTCGCGCCGGAGGTCGCGGATCTCGTCGCGCAGCTTGGCCGCGTACTCGAACCGCAGCTCCTCGGCCGCCGCGAGCATCTCCTCCTCGAGGTCGCGCATCATCCGCTCGATCTCGTTCGGCGTCATGTCGATCTGCTTGTCGGCGCGGCGCCGGCGGCCCTTGGTCGGGACCTTGGAGTCCGACATCAGGAACTCCGTGATGTCCGAGATGCCCTTGACGATCGTCTCCGGCGTGATCCCGTGCTCCTCGTTGTACGCCCGCTGGATCGCGCGCCGGCGGTCGGTCTCGCCGATCGCCTTGCGCATCGCGTCGGTCTCCTTGTCGGCGTACATCAGGACCTTGCCGTCCACGTTGCGCGCCGCGCGGCCGATCGTCTGGATCAGCGACGTCTCGCCGCGGAGGAAGCCCTCCTTGTCGGCGTCCAGGATCGCGACCAGCGACACCTCGGGGAGATCCAGGCCCTCGCGCAGGAGGTTCACGCCGACGAGCACGTCGTACTCGCCCGAGCCGCAGCTCGCGGATGATCTGGATCCGCTCCAGCGTGTCGATCTCCGAGTGCAGGTAGCGCACGCGGAAGCCCATCTCGAGCAGGTAGTCCGTGAGGTCCTCGGACATCTTCTTGGTCAGCGTGGTCACGAGCACGCGCTCGTTGCGATCCACCCGCCCGCGGACCTCGCCCATCAGGTCGTCGATCTGGTTCTTGGTCTCGCGGACGTCGATCTCCGGGTCCACGATCCCGGTCGGCCGCACGACCTGCTCCACGAACGTCTGCGAGTGCGTGCGCTCGTAGGCGCCCGGCGTCGCCGAGACGAACACGAGCTGCGGCGTGATGGTCAGGAACTCGTCGAACGTCTGCGGCCGGTTGTCCAGCGCGCTCGGCAGCCGGAACCCGTAGTCGACCAGCGTCGGTCTTGCGCGACCGGTCGCCCTCGTACATGCCGCCGATCTGCGGCACGGTCTGGTGCGACTCGTCGATGAAGCAGACGAAGTCCTTCGGGAAGTAGTCGATCAGGCAGTACGGCCGCGAGCCCGGCATCCGCCCGTCCAGGATGCGCGAGTAGTTCTCGATGCCCGAGCAGAAGCCGACTTCCTTGAGCATCTCCATGTCGTACTGCGTGCGCTGGCGCAGGCGGTGCGACTCGAGCAGCTTGCCTTCGGCCTCGAGCTGAGCCGTGCGCTCGTTCAGCTCGTGGCCGATCTCGGCCACGGCGCGCTCCATCGTGCCTTCCTTGACGTTGTAGTGCGTCGCCGGCCAGATCGCGACGTGCTCCAGATCGTCCCGGATCAGCTCGCCGGTCAGCGGGTCGAAGTGCTGCAGCCGCTCCACCTCGTCGCCGAACAGCAGCGCCCGGAACGCGGTCTCCTCGTAAGCCGGGAAGACCTCCAGCGTGTCCCCCCGGACGCGGAACGTGCCGCGGCCGAGCGCTGTGTCGTTGCGGTTGTACTGGAGGTGGACGAGCTTGCGCAGCAGCTCGTCGCGGTCCACGAAGCCGCCCTTGACGATCACCTGGCAGTTGTCGTTGTACGTCTCCGGCGAGCCGAGGCCGAAGATGCACGAGACCGATGCGACGATGATCACGTCGCGGCGCGCGAACAGGGCGGCCGTGGCGGCGTGGCGCAGCCGGTCGATCTCCTGGTTGATCGCCGAGTCCTTCTCGATATAGAGGTCCTTCGACGGGACGTAGGCCTCGGGCTGGTAGTAGTCGTAGTACGAGACGAAGTACTCGACCGAGTTCGTCGGGAAGTACGTCCGGAACTCGTTGCAGAGCTGCGCCGCGAGCGTCTTGTTGTGCGCGATGATCAATGCGGGGCGCTGGACCGCCTCGATCGTCGCCGCCATCGTCATCGTCTTGCCGGTGCCGGTGGCGCCCAGCAGCGTCAGCCCGCGATCACCCCGTTCGATGCCCTGCGCGAGCCGCTCGATCGCCTTCGGCTGGTCGGCGGTCGGTGAGTAGACGGCATCGAGCTTGAACGGCGGCACGGCTCATGAACGATAGAGGTGTCGCCGGACGGGTAAGGACGCGCCATGGCCTCGCCCCTGTTCGCCACCAAGCCGGTAGACCGGCTCGTCGCCGACACCGAGGAGGAAAGCGGTCAGCTGAAGCGCGCCGTCGGCCTCCTGGACCTCACCGCGCTGGGCATCGGCGCGATCATCGGCACCGGCATCTTCGTGATCCTCGGGGAGGCGATCGGCGACGCCGGCCCCGCGATCATTCTCAGCTTCGTCCTAGCCGGGATCACGTGCGCGTTCTCAGCGCTCGCCTACGCCGAGCTCGCGTCCAGCATTCCGGTCTCGGGCAGCGCCTACACGTACGCCTACGCGACGATGGGCGAGCTGGCGGCGTGGATCATCGGCTGGGACCTGATCCTCGAGTACGGGATCTCGGTCGCCGCCGTGGCCGTCGGCTGGGGGCAGTACTTCAACGACCTGCTGGACAACTTCCTCGGCGTCACGCTGCCCGACTCGCTCGCGAACCCGCCCGGTGAGGAGGGCGGCAAGTTCAACCTGCCGGCGGTCTTCCTGGTGCTGGCGGTCACGGCGCTGCTGATCTACGGCGTGCGCGAAACGGCGCGCACGAACACCGTGATGGTGTTCATCAAGGTCGGGATCGTCATCCTCTTCATCATCCTGGCGTTCACGGGGTTCGACTCGGGCAACCTGTCGCCGTTCGCGCCCGAGGGGATGGGTGGGGTCGTGACCGCCGCTTCGGTCATCTTCTTCGCCTACATCGGATTCGACGCGATCTCGACGTCAGGCGAGGAGAGCAAGGACCCGCAGAAACACCTACCGATCGCGATCCTCGGTGCGCTCGCCATCTGCACCGTGCTCTACATCTTGGTCGCACTGACGGCCAGCGCGGCGCTGCCGTACAAGGACCTGGCGGGCCAGGAGGCGCCGCTGGCCGAGGTGCTGCGGTCGCTCGACATGGACTGGGGCGCGACCGTGATCTCGATCGGCGCGCTGATCGCGATCACCAGCGTGGTGCTGACGATCCTCTACGGCCAGACGCGGATCATGTTCGCGATGTCGCGCGACGGCCTGGTGCCGCGCGGTCTGGCCAAGATCGGCTCCCGGCAAACGCCGGTGCGCATCACCGCCGGGTTCGGGATCTTCATCGCGCTGATCGCCGCGTTCGTCCCGCTCAGTGCGATCGTCGAGCTGGTCAACATCGGCACGCTGTTCGCGTTCGTGGTCACGAACATCGGCGTGATCGTGCTGCGCCGGACGCGCCCGGACCTCGAGCGCGGGTTCCGGGTGCCGTGGGTGCCCGTCGTGCCGATCATCGGCGCGCTGCTCGCGATCTACTTGATGACCCGGCTCGAAGGCGCGACCTGGTGGCGGTTCGCGATCTGGATGGCGCTCGGACTGCTGATCTATGCGTTCTACGGCTACCGCCACTCACGGCTGCGTCAGGGCGAGGTCACGAACCCCGAGGCAGAGATCTAGCGTCCCACTCGTGTGCGAGCGCCCAGTGGGCGCCGATCGACCACGCCTGGACGCGGTTGGAGCCGGCGAGCGGTGCAAGCTCGCCGGCGAGGCTCACGCCATAGAGCTCGTGCGCGTGGCCGAGCCGCTCAAGGGCCTCCAGGACGCCCGTGCGCACCCGCTCGGCCTCTTCCAGGCACCCGGCGGCTCGGAGGCCGCCCCAGCCCAGCCATGAGTCGAACGGCCACACGGTGCCGCGGTGATAGCCGTCGACCCGGAACGCCGGCGCGCTGCTCGCCAGCGTCCGGAGCCCGAAGTCCGTCAGGATGTCCGGCTCGCACAGCCGCGCCGCCGCCGCGGCGGCCGCATCCGGCTCGAGCGCGTCCGCCCACAGCAGCCAGCCGAGCTGCGAGCCCGCGCCCGGCACGACCACGTCGCCGGCTTCCAGCGCCATCACGTCCGGCCCGAACCGCTCGCTGATCAGGCGGACAATCGGCGTCACGTCCCGGCCAAGCGCGCGTAACGCGGCGACGACGACCGCTTGGGTGTCGGCGTCGGCGAGCGGCGGCGCGGGATTCGTCCCGTCCGCACGCAGGTACCCGCCGCCGTCCGCGTCGGCCGCGGCGTCGATCGTGTCCCGCCAGCCCTGCTGCGCGAGGCCGAACCGCCCCGGCGAATGGCGCAGTAGCCCGCCGTCCAGCGTCCGGTCGAGCCAGCCGGCGGCGGCGGCCACCGCGTCCTCGAAGCCACCCACCGCGCACGCGAGCACGATGAACCAGGGCGTCGCGTCGGCCGTCCCGTAGTAGCGGAACTCGCCCGGTCGAGGCCAGTCGAACTCCTCCGGCGGCTGATCGCGGAACTCGTGCCCGATCTTCCCCGGCGCCTCCCCCGTCAGCGGGTCATCGCGCACGCCTTGGCGCTCAGCCAGCGCCCGCAGCGTCGCGCGCGCGATCGTCCGGCCGCGCCGGCAGCAGCTGTAGCGCCGTGATCAGCGAGTCGCGCCCGAACAGCGCGTGGTAGCGGCCGGGATCGCCGGGCTCGACCGGCGGCGCCGACGCGTACGGCCACCCCTCCGGCGAGAGCACGGCGTCGATCACGTCGTGCGGCGCTCGACGACCGTCAGCTCCTGGAGCTCCTCGACCGGCTCGTTGACGCCGTGCTCGATCGCCGCCAGCAGCAGGTCGGCGGCCAGCGCGCCGCCCTCTCGCAGCGGCTGGCGAATGGTCGTCAGCCCGACGATCTCGGCCAGGTCGATGTCGTCGAAGCCGATCACGGCCAGATCCTCCGGCACGCGGATTCCGAGCGTCTCGGCCGCCTTCAGCACTCCGATGGCCTGGAGGTCCGACGCGGCGAAGATCGCACTCGGCGGGTCCGGCAGCCGCAACAGCGAATCAGCCATCGCGACGGCCTCTTCGCGCCCGTGCGGCCCGCAGCGCTCGACCGGCTCGACCCCCGCGTTCCCCAGCACCGCGCGAAATCCGAGCCGGCGATCCTCGCTGGACGTGAAGCCGTACTCGTTAGTGGGATGATCCCCGACGAAGCCGATGCGGCGATGGCCCCTCGCGAGCAGATGTGCGGCAGCGAGCTCCCCACCCTGGACGTTGTCGATGACGACGCGGGGGAGCCGGGGATGAGTGACGTCAACGAGCACGGCCGGCAGCCCATCCCGCTCGAACGCGTCGATCTCGTAGCCGTGCACCGGGAGCGAGATCACCAGCAGCCCGGCGACGCGGTCGCGACGCGCCAGATTGCGCATGGCGTCGGCGCGTTGTTGCGGCGCCTCGACGTCGAACAGCAGCAGGTCGTAGCCGGGCCCCCCGCCCAGCCGCTCGACGACGCCGCGCACGCGTTCGATCACCGACGGGGTGGTCAGGAACGGCACTACGACGCCGATCGCCGCCGCGCGCCCGATCGAGAGGTTGCGCGCCGTCGCGTTGAGGCGGTAGCCGAGCTCGTCGACGGAGGCCTGCACGCGCTCGCGGGTCGGCTCCACCACCAGCGGGCTGTCGTTGAGCACGCGCGACACCGTCGCGACGCTCACGCCGGCGTGACGAGCCACGTCGCGGATCGTCGGCCCCCGGCCTCTCGGGGACGATGAGAGTGAAGCCATTAGTGGAGCAGCGTAATCCGCCGCGCAAGCGAGTTAAGGTCCGCTTGACAAGCCATAGGTGCAATGATGGGATCATATGTAACCGGTTTCACTACGTCGGGATTGAGGAGGACGGGGAAAACCCATGAGCCCTGCGACGAGTAGCGTCCGCTTGCTCGCGGTCGATCCATCCGAGCTCGTCACGTGGGGTCTCCGCACGGTCCTCACCCAGCAGCCTTGGGTCGAGCGCTGCCTACAGGCCACGGACCTCATCCAGGCCAGCGCGCTCGCGAGCCGCTACACGCCGCACGTGATCCTGGTCGAGCGCTCGCTGGCCCAGGACGAGGGCCTCAAAGGCCTCCATATCGCGTCGCCGACCAGCCAGCTCGTGGTGATGACCGAGCGGCGCTCCGTGCCGTCCCTGCTGATCAAGGGGGCGTGCGGATTCGTCTCGAAAGCGTGGCGCACAGAGGAGATCGTGGCGGCCGTCCGGCTGGCCGGGCTGGGGCTCGGCCTGGCGCCACCGGAACTGTCCGGGGGTGCGCCCCATCTCACCCCGCGTGAGGAGCAGGTGCTGGCCCGCATCGCCCGCGGCGAAACCAACGAGCAGATTGCAACGGATCTGGCGCTCTCGCGCAACACGATCAAGCAACATGCCAGCAGCGCGTATCGCAAACTCGACGCCCGCAACCGCACGGAGGCCGTCCGGCGGGCCCAATACCACGGGCTGATCGCATGAGGCGCATCACCCATTCGGGTGTACCGGATGCACCGGTTCGTATGAGCCGCACGTTGCGGATGTGAAAAGCACCGGGTAGGACACCGGCCAGGCGTCGCCGATGTCGCCATCGTGACGCTGGGTACCTCGTCGGATCTGACGTCGGGCGACCTCCGATGTCGTAGGGGAGAGGAGTTCAATGAGGCGTTCGGGCATCGGCGTTATGGCCGCGACGGCCGCCGTATGCGCAATCGGGGTCGCAGCCTGCGGCGGGGACAGTGGAGGGCCAGTGACCCTCAACTACATGTCGCAGCGCGACAACGCGCACACGAACGAGAAGGCGGCCGCGGAGTGCAGCCAGCAGTCCGGCGGCAAGTACACGATCGAGATCTCGCCGCTTTCGAACAACGTCGACATCTCGCGCGAGCTGCTCGTGCGGCGGCTTGCGGCGAAGGACAAGAACATCGATCTGATCAACATGGACACGATCTGGACGCCCGAGTTCGCCGAGGCCGGCTGGCTACGCGAGCTCAAGGGCGCCGAGAAGGAGGACGCGCTCGACGACGTGCTCGCGGGCCCGGCCGATTCCGTCCAATGGCAGGGCAAGACCTACGGCGTTCCGCTCGAACACGAACGTGCAGCTGCTCTGGTACCGCAAGGACCTGGTCCAGACGCCGCCTGAGACATGGGACGAGATGATCGAGATGGCCAAGAAGCTCCCGGCCGGCGAGGGCAACATCATCGAGATGGGCAACAAGTACGAGGGCTACGTCGTGTGGTTCAACAACCTCGTCGCGTCCGCCGGCGGCAAGATCGTCAATGCCGAGGGCGATCCAACGCTCAACGACGGGACGACGAAGGCCCTCGAGATCATCCGCAACGTCGCGAATTCGGGCCGCGCCGACCCGTCGCTCTCGACGATGGTGGAGGACACGGCGCGGCTCGCGTTCCAGGCCGGCAAGGGTGCCTTCATGCTGAATTGGCCGTTCGTGTACGCGTCGGCGCGCGACGCCGCGAAGACCGGCGACCCGACCGCCAAGAAGGTGTTCGACAACATCGCGTGGGCGCGGTTCCCGGGCGTCACCAAGGGCCAGCCGAGCAAGGTCTCGATCGGCGGCGCGAACATGGGTGTCTCGGTTTACGGTAAGGATCCCGCGCTCGCGACGCAGGCCGCGCTGTGCATGACCAGCGCCAAGTGGCAGGCCCAGGAGGCGATCAACGAGGCGCTGCCGCCGGTGACGAACTCGACCTACGACGACCCGGAGGTCCGCAAGCAGTACCCGTTCGCCGACGAGCTCCGTGAGACGCTGGCCGACTCGGTCGTCCGTCCGGCGACGCCGTCCTACGCGGACGTGACGCTCGCCATCCAGGACGCGATCCACCCGCCTGCGGAGATCGACCCGAAGGCGTCGTACGACAAGCTCCAGAGCAATCTCCAGGTCGTGGCGGACGGAGGGATGTACTGATGGCCGTCGCTGCTCCGACCGCGGACACCACCGCGCCGACCACGCCGACCGGCCTGACGGATCGCGCGAAGGCCGAGCGCAAGCTCGCCTACTACCTGTGCGCGCCCGCGGTGATCACGATGTTGCTCGTCGCGGGATTCCCGATCATCTACGCGTTCTGGCTCTCGCTCAGGCGCGAGGACCTGCGGTTCCCGGACGCCGGCGAATTCGTCGGGCTCTCGAACTACATCACCGTGCTCGGGTCGAGCACCTGGTGGAACGATCTCGGGAACACGCTGTTCATCACGATCATCTCGGTCGTGCTCGAGCTCGTGCTCGGCATGTTGATCGCGCAGGCGATGTACCGCGCGATCTTCGCCCGCACCGCGATCCGGGCGTCGGTGCTGGTGCCGTACGGCGCGGTCACCGTGGTGGCCGCGTTCGCCTGGCGCCTGGCGTTCGATCCGGCGACCGGCTTCGCGGTCTCGCTGTTCAACCTCGACCCGCCGCCGTTGACGACCCACTACGGGTCGATGTTCGTGATCATCTTCGCGGAGGTGTGGAAGACCACGCCGTTCATCGCCCTGCTGCTGCTCGGCGGCCTGGCCCTGGTCCCGGAGGACCTCTACAAGGCCGCGAAGATGGACGGGGCGTCGTCCTGGCAGCGCTTCATCAAGATCACGCTGCCACTGATCCGACCGGCGCTGATGGTGGCCGTCCTGTTCCGCACGCTCGACGCGTTCCGGATCTACGACGCCGCGTTCATCATCACGCGCGGTGCCAACGACACCGAGACGGTGTCGATCCTGGGTTACAACCAGCTCGTCAACCGGCTCAACCTGGGCCTCGGGTCGACGGTGTCCATCCTGATCTTCATCTGCGTGATGATCATCGCGTTCATCTTCTTCCGCTTCCTGGGCGCGAGCCCGGAGAGGAGGTAAAGCGGCCATGGATTATTCGCGCAATCAGCGGATCCTCTGGGCGCTCGGGACCCTCGTGGTGCTGTTCTACGCCCTCATCCCGGTCGTCTGGATCATCTCGCTGTCGCTGAAAGACCCGGCGACGATCGGCGACCAGAAATTCTTCCCATCGAAAGTGACGTTCGACAACTACGACTCGGTGTTCGATCCGGGCCTCGGGTTCAACCGGGCGCTCTTCAACTCGATCGGCATCGCGATCATCACCACGCTGCTGGCGCTGGCGCTGGCCTCGATGGCGGCGTACGCGATCACACGGCTGGAGTTCCCGGGCAAGACGCTGATCCTCGCGGGCGCACTCGCGATCTCGATGTTCCCGGCGATCTCGATCGTCGGCGGCCTGTTCAACGTCTGGCGCGTGATCGGGCTCTACGACACCTGGCCGGGCTTGATCCTGCCGTACCTGTCGTTCGCTCTGCCGTTGTCGATCTACACCTTGTCGGCGTTCTTCAGAGAGATCCCCTGGGACCTCGAGAAAGCGGCGCAGATGGACGGTGCGACCGGCATGCAGGCGTTCCGGAAGGTGATCCTGCCGCTGGCGATGCCGGGCGTGTTCACCGCCGGCATCCTCGCGTTCATCGTCGCGTGGAACGACTTCCTGTTCGCGAACGTGCTGACGGCGACCGACGCCGCCCGCACCGCTCCGGTGGCGCTGTCGTACTTCCGCGGCGCGTCTCAGTTCGAGGATCCGAGCGGGGCGATCGCGGCCGGCGCGGTGGTCGTGACGATCCCGATTCTCATCATGGTGTTGATCTTCCAGCGACGCATCGTCTCCGGCCTCACCGCCGGCGCGGTGAAGGGATAAGGGGGCGAGGCATGGCTGACATCGTGCTCGACAAGGTTGGCAAGAAGTACCCGGACGGCTTCGAGGCCGTCAAGGAGCTCAACCTGGAGATCGCGGACGGCGAGTTCATGATCCTCGTCGGCCCGTCGGGCTGCGGGAAGTCGACCGCTTTGAACATGATCGCCGGGCTCGAGGACATCACGTCCGGCGAGCTTCGGATTGGCGGCGAGGTCGTGAATCAGAAGGCGCCGCGCGATCGCGATATCGCGATGGTGTTCCAGAGCTACGCGCTGTACCCGCACATGACCGTGCGCGACAACATCGCGTTCGCGCTGAAGCTGGCGAAGCGCCCGAAGGAGGAGATCGACTCCAAGGTCAACGAGGCGGCGGGCATCCTCGACCTCCAGAACCACCTCGACCGCAAGCCGGCCAACCTCTCGGGCGGCCAGCGCCAGCGCGTGGCGATGGGGCGGGCGATCGTCCGCAACCCGAAGGCGTTTCTGATGGACGAGCCGCTGTCCAACCTGGACGCCAAGCTGCGCGTGCAGATGCGCGCCGAGGTGGCGCGGATCCAGACCCGCCTGAACACCACCACGGTCTACGTGACCCACGACCAGACCGAGGCCATGACGCTGGGCGACCGGGTAGCGATCATGCTGCACGGCGAGCTCCAGCAGGTCGACTCGCCGATGAACCTCTACAACTCCCCGCGGAATCTGTTCGTGGCCGGGTTCATCGGGTCGCCGGGGATGAACTTCCTGCCAGCGACGATCGAGGGCGGCGTGGCAAAGCTGCCGATGGTCGACGTGAAGCTGCCGCAGGACCTGGCCGAGCGGGTCGGCCGCGTCGAGCCCGGCAAGAAGCTGATCGCCGGCATCCGGCCCGAGGACTTCGAGGACGCCTCGCATGTGGCGGCCGAGACGAAGGGTCGCGGGACCACGTTCAACACGACGTTCGACCTCGTCGAGGCGATGGGCGCGGAGTACTACGTCCACTTCGGCGTCAAGGCCGAGCAGCTCGAGTCCTCGCAGGTCGACGACCTCCTGCAGGACCAGGGCGGCGTGAGCGAGACCACCGCGGAGGGCGAAGCCGTCGTCGTGGCGCGGCTCTCCGCCGAGAGCCGGGCCAAGACCGGTGAGCCGACCGAGGTCTGGCTCGACGCGACGAAGATGCACTTCTTCGACGCGGACTCCGGCAAGTCGCTGACCGCGGCTTAGACGATTCGCAGGATGAGCGCCTCGCTGGGGTTCAGCGAGGCGCTCATCGCTGTGCGGTCGGGGTCGCTGGAAATGACGAGCTCGCCTCGTTCCGGAAGCGGGCGCTCTTCGTTGGTGAAGTTGATCGCCACGAGCAGCTCGTCCCGGCGGAAGGCGAGCACGCCGTCAGCAGCCTCGACCGGCGTCTGCTCGCCGGTGATATCCAGTCGCGCCAGACGCCGGGTCAGGTTCAGGGTTGAGCGCGGGTCCTGG
This sequence comes from uncultured Solirubrobacteraceae bacterium, assembly GCA_963768375.1. Classification (GTDB taxonomy): domain Bacteria; phylum Actinomycetota; class Thermoleophilia; order Solirubrobacterales; family Solirubrobacteraceae; genus Solirubrobacter. Next base: position 958,079 of record CAVYHO010000006.1, on the reverse strand, counting down.
TCTTGGGTTCTTGCATTGAGGGAGTGAGCCTCGGACACGAGTGGCAGCCACGGGGTGCCCGTGGTGAAACCGAAGGCCGGTTCGTCCGGTGTCCACGGGATCGGGGCGCGCTGGGGATCTCGGCCGTCGACGTCGACGATTCGGTCTTGCGGGATGTGGGCGTCGGGGAGGCCAAGCTCCTCACCCTGGTAGATGAACGGGGTGCCCCTCAGCGCGTAGAGCATCACGAGGATCGCTCTGGCTTCTCGGGGCCCGAAGCGCGATGCCGGACGTGGCTTGTCGTGGTTGCCGAGGAACCAGGCCGGCCACGCCGTGTGCTCGGCGAGCCGCTCAAAGTCCGCGATCGACGTCGCGTAGGTCTCCGCGTCCCATTCCTGGTCGATGAAGACGAAGTTGTGCGCGAGGTGGAGCTGGTCGCCGTAGCCGAGGTAGGCGACGATCCGGTGCAGGTCCTCCAGCGCCACCTCCCCCACGATCATCCGGTCGTCGTATTCGTCGACGACCTTGCGGATGCCGCGCAGGCGGTCGTGGATCGACTCCCAATCCTGGTCGTGGCGCCGCGACGCCATGGTGTGGTCCCGGAGCAGCGGGTCCTTGGCGATCTTGTGGATCGCGTCCAGCCGCAGGCCGTCGACGCCGCGGTCCATCCAGAACCGCAGCACGTCGTGCATCGCTTGTTCGACCTCCGGGTTGTCCCAGTTGAGGTCCGGCTGCTCGGCCATGAAGCTGTGCAGGTAGTACTGCCGCGTGGTTTCGTCGTACGTCCACGACGGGCCGACGGCCTTGAACTGCGAGACCCAGTCGTTGGGCTCGTCGCGCCACACGTACCAGTCGCGCTTGGGGTTGGTTTTGCTCGACCGGGACTCCTCGAACCACGGGTGGCGGTCGGACGTGTGGTTCGGTACCCAGTCCAGGACGACCTTGATGTCGCGCGCGTGGCACTCCGCGATCAGCTCGTCGAGGTGTGCCAAGGTGCCGAAGATCGGGTCCACGTCACGGTAGTCGGCGACGTCGTAGCCGAAGTCCGCCATCGGGCTCGTGAAGATCGGCGAGAGCCAGATCGCCTCGACGGCGAGCTCCTGGAGGTAGTCGAGCCGGGAGATGATGCCCCTCAGGTCCCCCACCCCATCGCCGTTCGAGTCGGCGAAGGAGCGCGGGTAGATCTGGTAGATGGCGCCCCGCTGCCACCAGGCCGGCTCGGACATCGCGGGGATTATGCTGCTTGGCGTGCGGGCTCTGGTCGCTGCCATCCTCGCCATCTGTGCCGCCGGCGTGATCGTGCTGGCGGTCGCCGGCGATTCGACCGCGGGGAAGGCCGCGGCGGTGAGTCTGTTGGGTGTCGGCTGCGTGCTCGCGGTGTCGATGGTGTTCCTGGCCGTGGGGCGCTCCGAGGACGCGGAGCGCGAGGCCGCCGCGGCGCCGCCTCGAGCCTGAGCCGTCTGACGACCCCCACCCGCGGCCCGCTCTGGATCGGCGCCGGCCGCTTCCTCCGCGGCGCCCGAGCTGAGTGCCATCGAACGGCAGCATCGAGGGAGTGTCGGTCGATCGTGATCGACCGTCCGTGAGCGGGAAACGCCCGCAAACGATCACGTCCGCGCTCCGCACAAAAGGGGGTGGCGCACTAGAGCTGCCTCACAGGCAGCTGTAGTGCCCCACCCCCTCACGGCGCCTCGCGAATCGATCACGCGATCCGCACCCATCCCCTTACTGGCGCAGTTCAACGGCGCGCAGCACGCCGCCTCAGAGAATCAGGCAACTCGTCGTGGCATGCGCAAAGAGCTTCTCGTCCGCCTCGGCATACAAACGCCCCTCGGCCGTGGCGAGCTTGCGCCCCACGTGAACCACGCGCGAATCGGCCAGGACGCGGCCCGTGTCGGCCGTCATGGCCCGCACGTAGCGCACGTGCAGGTCGGTCGTCGTGTACCGCGCGCCCGCCTCCAGGACGGTGTGAACGGCGCACCCCAGCGACGAGTCCAGCAGCGTCGCCGCCACTCCCCCGTGCACCGAGCCGATCGGGTTGTACATCCACTCCGCCGGCTCGATCGCGAAGATCACGCGCCCCGGCTCGACCAGCGCGATCTCGAAGTCGAGCAGTTCCGCGATCGGCGGTGGCGGGAGCTCGCCGGCCGCGATTGCACGGATCGCGTCGATGCCCGGCAGGTCGGCGGCCGCTTGCGCTGTGGCGAGCGGGTCGGACCACGAGAACGTTCGAGTGCGTTGCATGACGAAACCGATTCTACGCGGTCGCCGCGCGGGCCGCGCGGTGACGCTCGAACGATGTCAGCGGGAGCGTCAGCGCGAGCGCGAGGCTCGCCAACGGGAGCAGGGCGATCACCCACATTGCGCTTTCCAGCCCGTTGTGGTCGGCGAGCGGCCCGAGGATCGCCGCCGCGACGCCGCCCATGCCGATCGCCAGCCCGAGCGTGACGCCCGAGGCGATCCCGAGCCGGCTCGGGAGGTACTCCTGTCCCATCACGACCGACACGCTGAACGACATCACGGTCACGAAGCCGATCCCAGTCATCAGGACGCCGGCCACCAGGCCACTGGGCGCGAGCATGAACCCGATCAACAGCGGCACCTGCGCCAGCGTCGAGCTGATCAGCACCCGCCGGCGGCCGACCCGGTCGACGATCCGCCCGCCGACGAGCGTCCCGCACGCGCCCGCGATCAGCATCGCCGCCAGCGCGGCGTTGCCGCCCGCCTCGCTGAGCCCGTACTGCGTGATCAGCCACACGGGCGCGAACGTCTGCAGGCCGTAGTAGATCCCAGCGCGTACCGAGATCAGGCCGCTGAGCCGCGTGAACGCGCCCCAGTCGTCCTCCGAGCGGTCGTTCTCGCGCCCCATCGTCGCGGCCTTTTCTGCGGCGCCCGCCGTGCGCCGCTTCAGGTGCGGAAGCTCGATCGCGAGCGCGATCGCGACCACGGCGGGCAGGATCGCGACGAGCGCCGTGCCGCTGAGCCCGAACACGAGCACCGCGGGCGTGATCAGCACCGGCGCCATCGCGAACCCGGCATTGCCGCCGACCGAGAACAAGCTCATGCCCGTTCCGCGCCGGTTCCCGGACGAGTAGTTCGCATACCGCGCGCCCTCCGGGTGGAAGGCGGCGATCCCGATGCCGCCGATCCCCACCGCCAGCGCGGTCATCGGGAACGTCGTCGTGACCCCGGCGCCGGCGACGCCGATCGCGGCCAGGAAGACGCCCACCGGCATCAGCCAGGACAGCGCCAGCTTGTCCGACACCGCGCCGAAGATCGGCTGGATGATCGACGAGCTGATCGTGACCACCAGCAGCAACGCGCCCGCAGCGCCGAACGAATATCCGCGCTGCACGATCAGGAACGGGATCAGCGCGGGAACCGCCCCCTGACACAAGTCCGCCGCGGCATGGCCACTCGCGAGAGCGGCCAGTCCGCGGCGGTCTAGATCTCGGTTCGGCACGGCTGCTTCACATGTAAGCAGCCAGTTCGCTAGCGGAAGCTGAGCTTCACCTTTGCCGTCTTGGCCGCGCCGGCGCCGCTCGTGATGCGCGCGTTGACGGTCAGCTTCTTGTTCTTGGCCAGCTTGGCCGTGTTCTTGGCCAGCCTGAGCTTGAGCGTCTTGCTCTGGCCCGCCTTGAGCGTGTAGTTGGCCTTGCCGAGGGTCTTGATGCGGCCCTTGGCCGTGCGCAGCGTCACGGAGCCCTTGCACTCGCTGACACCCGCCGGGCAGGAGACCTTCAGCGACGCGACGCCCTTTTTGACGGTGCCCGTCTTGGCCGCCTGGCCGGCGCCGGGCTTCGGGCGATCGACGGTCTCGACGTCGGCCGCGACCGCGTCCACCGCGTCCACGGTCGCCGTGTCGGCGCCCACGCCGCCGCGGACGAAGTCGGCGACGTTCTCGCGCACCGAGATGGTGTCGTTGCCGTCGCCGCCGTCGATCGAATCGCTGGCCGAGCCGCCCTGGATGGTGTCGTTGCCGGCTCCGGCATCGATCACGAGCGGGGTCACGACGTCGGCCGTGGTCGTCAGGGAGTCGTCGCCGCCGAGCCCGTTGAGCTCGAACACCTCGGCGCTGATGCTGAGGTTGAACGGCACGAGGTTGAGGCGGTCGAAGCGAAGCCGGCCGTTCTCCATCTTGAGGCTGGCCTGGTCGCCGGCCGCGGCGAGGTTGGTCTCGACGCGATCGACGCCGTCGTCACCGTTCATCACGTCGTTGTTGTCGCCGTTGTTCCAGACCGTGGTGTCGTCGCCGGCGCCGCCGTTCATGGTGTCGTTGCCGCGGTCGCCGACGATCCGGTCGCCGCCGCCCTGGCCGCTGAGCGTGTCGTTGCCGTCGAAGCCGGTGAGCAGGTCCGCGCCCGCGCCCGTCGTCAGCGTGTCGTCGCCGGAACCGCCGTCGACGGCCATCGCGATCGGCACGTCGGCGTTGGTGGCCAGCGAGTCGTTGCCAGCCAGCGGCGTGAGCGAGAGCTTCTCCACGCTGCCGTTGAGCATCTGAACGTTGAAGGGCACCAGGTTGGTGCGGTCGAACTGCGTCGTCGTGCCGTTCTGGACGACGGTCATGATGTCGTCGGCGGCAGCGCCCGTGATCAGCGTCTCGTCGTTGTTCGCGCCACCGTCGTTGGTGTCGTTGTTGTCGCCGTTGTTCCAGATCATCACGTCGCTGCCGTCGCCGCCCGTGATCGTGTCGTTACCGCGGAAGCCGGTGATCCGGTCGTTCCCAGCCTCGCCGGAGATCGTGTCGTTTCCGTCCGTGCCGGTGATGATGTCGTCACCCGCGCCGCCCGCGACCGTGGCGCTCTCGAGGTTCGGCACGTTCAGCGTGACGGTGTCGTTGCCGCCGGCCAGGTTGGCCGTGACGATGACCGTGCCGTCGTTCGGCAGCGTGACGGGATTACCGCCACCGGCGTCAAAGTCGGTGTTGTCCGCGATGCCCCCGGCGACCGTCAGGTTGTGCGTGATCAGACCGTCGGCGTTGACGTTCAGCGTGATGGTTTCGGCGGTGTCGTCGCCCGTGAGGGTGAGCTGGTTGCCATTCACGGCGGGAGCCACCGCGGCGTTCGCCGCCGCAGGAGCGGCGAAGACCAGACCCAGAGCGGCGAGCGGGAGGAGGATTCTCGGCTGCATGCCCCACTAGACGCCGCCTCCCCGGCGCGTATTCCGCCTACGCCGCGGCGGCGGGTACGAGCGGCTGGTCGCCGCTGAGCTCGGCCAGGATCTCCCAGCGGCCCGCGCGCAGCGTGTCCAGGTGCGTGCTGACGTCGAAGCCGCGCGTGATCGCGGTCCGCACGGCGGCAGCGTCGTTGCCGTGGCCGAGCAGGATCGCGCCGGCGATCTTGCCCTCGGCGATCACGAGCTTGCGGTAGTGGCCCCCGGCCGCGTCCTCGAGCACGATCGCTTCCTCGCCCGGCTGCGCCTCGATCCTCCCGATCGACGTCAGTTCGATGCCGACGACCTTCAAGATCGTGGCCGGGATCACCGGTATGTACGCCTTGTCGCCGCCGACGGCGTTCTCGGCGGCGACCTCGGCCTGCGCGACCGCGGTCGGCCACAGCCCTGGCACCTGCCCGTCGAACTCCGCGACGTCGCCCGCGGCCAGGATCGCCGGGTCGCTGGAGCGCATGTGGGCGTCGACGACCAGGCCGCGGTTGATCTCCAGCTTCGCGTCCTGGGCCAGGTCGACGTTGGGCTGGATCCCGGCCGCGACGAGGATGATCTGGGCCTCGAGCCGGCGCTCGTCCTGCAGGTGCACGGCGCGCACGCGGCTGCCGGCCTCGACGAGGCCGACCTCGGCGTTGAGCAGGATCTCGATGCCGAGACCCTCGAGGTAGTGGCGCAGCATGTCGCCGGCGCGGGCGTCGAGCTGGCGGCGGAGCAGGCTGGCGGAACGCTCGAGCACGACGGTCCGCAGCCCGAGCTTGAGCAGTGCGTAGGCCGCCTCCAGCCCGAGCAGGCCGCCGCCCGCCACGACCGCGCGCTGCGACCCGACGCGCTGCGCGAACGCGCGCAGGTCCATCGCGTCGGCCGCGGTCCGCAGGACGCCGCTCCCGCCCGCGCCGAAGCCGGAGATGCGCGGGACGAAGCTGCGCGAGCCGGTGGCCAGGATCACACGGTCATAGCCGAGCTTGTCCCCGGTCCCGAGCGCGATCTCGCGCTTCTCACGATCGATCCACAGCGCGCGCGTGTTCAGCCAGGTCGTGATCCCGCGGTCGTCGTACCAGGTCTCGGGGTTGAGATACAGGCCCTGCATTGCCGAGCGGCCGTAGACGAGCCGCGAGATGCCCATCCGGTTGTAGAGATGGTGGGGCTCCTCGGCCACCAGGTCGATCGCGGTTTCCGGGTGGCGGCGCCGCAGGTGGTCGGCGGCGGTCACGCCCGCGATCCCGTTGCCGATCACGACGACGCGCTTGACGTCGCGGTCGTACTTGAAGTTCGCGACGCGGCTGATGCTGGGTGCCTCGGCGCGGTCCGGCGTCAGGTCGACCTTGACTGGCCCGTTCACGCGCACGCAGCAGGCCATCCGCGTGTTCGAGGCGAGGCCGAGCCGTTCGAGCGTCGATCGCTCGTCGTCGGAGATCGCCGACGTGCACTCCATTCCTTCCTTGATCGCCACCGGGTCGGCGCCGCAGATGCCCATCCGGCAGCCCGCCTCGATCCGCAGGCCGTTGGCCTCGGCGATCTCCAGCAACGACTGGCCCGGCTTCGGCACGACGTGCTTGTTCTGCGGGACGAACGTGACCTCGGGGGCCTTGCCGTTGCCGCCGGAGGCCCGGGCGCCCGCGATCGCCACGGCGGCGGGCGACGCCTTCGCCGGCGCGGGCCGGTCGCCGGCGTGCTCGAGGAACGGCTGCTCCTTGCGGACCGTGCGCACGAACCACGTGAGGGCGAGCGCGATCGCGACGGCCCGGACCGCCCAGGTCAGCGCCTCGGGCAGGATCGTCGACGCGTACCAGTAGAAGATCCCGAACGCGACCGCGCCGTAGAGCGACGTGAGCGTGTGCGGCGAGGTCTTCACGAACGTGCTCAGCACGGCGAAGCTGGCGATGCTGACGGCGACGCACAGCGCGATCCCGCCCAGCACCTCGTGCCACGGGCCGTCGGGGATCGCGAAGAACCCGAGCACGAGGCCCGGGAACGCGCCGACGAAGAAGCGCCGGTAGCCGCTCCAGTAGCTGTCGTCGTCGTGGAGGTCGGCCAGGTAGGCGGCGCGCGGGTTGAAGTCGTAGCAGTTCTTGACGCAGCCGACGCACGGCTGGCAGTGGGCGTTGGCGATCAGCGCCAGCGGCGTCTGGCCGTAGATCCGCTGGACGGGCAGCAGCGGGCAGATCGTCGAGCACCAGCCGCTCTTGCCCTTCAGGACCATCCCGCCGGCGAACGCGCCGGTCATCGCCCCGAGCAGCAGGAGCGCGCTCAGCGGGCCGCTGTCGTCGAGCCCGAACCGCCGCAGGAGCACGAACGTGCCGAACAGCGCGAATGCGATCACGTAGCCGTATTCCTTGAGCCAGTTCGGCGCGGTCAGCGCCTTCGTGATCTTCAGCGCGCGCGGCGTCTGGTTGGAGGCGGCCAGCGGGCACAGGTTGCGCCACAGCCCGGGCGCGATCATGAACAGCGCCGGGAGCGTCGGGATGATCACCTTCCACATCACGAACAGCCCGGTGTCCGGCGCCACGATCAGCAGCGCGGCGACCGCGACTCCGGCGACCAGGCTGCCGGCCCGCATCGCCTGCCACACCCTGACTGGGATGCGGCTCGGGATCTGCGTGTAGTTCGGGAACGTGACGCTCAACCGGTCCACCCCGGCGTCCGGTCGCCGTGGGCGTGCAGGCGGGAGGCCAGGATCCGGCCGACGTCGAGCAGGATGTCGCGGCCGAGCGCGGGATCGCGGGCGGCGAGCGCCTCGAAGCCCTCGTAGCTCAGCCGCAGCATCTCGCCGTCGCTCATCGCGGTGACGCTGACCGCGCGCGGCGCGCCGTCCAGGAACGCCGCCTCGCCGAGCAGGCTAATCGGGTGGATCGTGCCGCTCGGCGCGCGCAGCCAGCCGTCGACCAGCAGATACAGCGCGCGGTCGTGCTCGCCCGCGACGAGCACGACCTCGCCCGGATGGAAGCGCCGCGTCTCCGCATGCTCGAGCAGGATCTGCCAGTCGTCGAGGCCGCGGCTGCCGAGGAAGTCGGGGAAACCGGCTTCCTCGGGCTCAGACGGCTCCGTCGGGTAGTCGAAGAAGCCCTTCGTGTCCATCGCGCGCGAACTCTACGGTTGGATCCGGGTGACCGTGTCGGATTCGTGGTTGGCGACCCATACCGCGCCGCCGCCGGTGGCGATCCCGAGCGGCTTCTCTCCGACCGCGATCGGGGCGCCGATGATGCGGCCGGTCTTGGCGTCGATCCGGGTGACGGTGTTGTCGTTGTTGTTGGTGACCCACACGGAGTCGAAGCCGAACGCGAGATGGCGCGGGTTGCGCCCGACCCGGATCGGGTCGCCGAGCGGCTCGCCCGTCTTGCGGTCCAGGCGCGTCACGGTGTCGTCGCCGGCGTTCGCGATCCAGGCCGCATCGGCCGTCTCGAGCACACCGCGCGGGCGGTCGCCGACCTCGATGGCGCCGCCGACGACCTGCGCGGTCGAGGGGTCGATGCGGTTGACGGTGTCGTCCTTCGAGTTCGTCACCCACACGAAGCGACGGCCGACGAAGATCCCGGCCGGGCCGCGGCCGACGCCGATCGGGCCGCCGACGAGCGACGGCGTGGCGCGGTCGACGCGGTTGACGGTGCCGGCATTGAAGTTGGCCACCCACAGGAGCTGCTTGCCGAGCGAGAGCGCCTCGGGGCGGTCGCCGACATCGACGTTCGCCGTCCGGACGGGCTCGCCCTGGGACTCGAAGCGCTCGACCGCATCTGAGCCGGCGGCGCCGACCCACACGACGCCCTTGCCGGCCACGACGCCGTCCGGTCGCTCGCCGGCCGGGATTGCCTCACCGGCGGGCTCGTTGGTGGCCGAGTCCAGGACGGAGAGCGTCCCGTCGCGCTGGTTGGCGACGAACACGCGGCCGTCGCTGACGGCGACGCCGTCGGGGCCGTCGCCGACCTCGATGGTCGCGACGGCGCGGGAGGGCTGCACGGTTGCGGTCGGCGTGGGCGTCGCTTGCGGCGGGGGCGGCGGCGTGGGGTCCTCACCGCCGAGCGCGGTGAACAGCGCGAACGCGAGGCCGGCGAGCAAGACGACCGGAAGCGCGATGCCGAGCCCGAGACGGAGGCGGCGACCGTCGGCGGGCGCGGCGACTCCCCCAGTTGGAGTCACCTCGCCCGCCGACGTCGCCTCTTCGGCGCGTGGGGTCCCGTTGGCCGGCGCGGCCGCCCAGCTCAACGCCGAACCGACGGGCACTGCCGCCGAAATTGAAGGTTGGGGGGCCGAAACGGCCGCGACGGGGGCCGGTGCCGGGACGGCCGGGAACGAGCCCCGGACCGACGCAGGCGCCGGCGGCGGCGCCGGGACGGCGGGCCGCGAGCCCGCGACGGTCGTCCAGCCCGGGACCGAGCTCGGCGGGGCGGCCCAGCTCTGCGCGGCCGCAGGCGGCCCCAGAATCGCCTGCGCCGCGCGGGCCAGCTCGCCCGCGGACGCGAAGCGCTCGGAGGCGTCCTTGGCCATCGCCCGCGCGACGATCGCGTCGAACGCGGCCGGCACGTCCGGGCGCAGCGCGGTCACCGCGGGCGGCGGCTCCGTGATGTGCGCGTACATCTTCGCCACTTCGGTCGGGCGGTCGAACGGGACCGCGCCGGTCAGCACCTGGTAGAGCATCGCGCCGAGCGCGTAGACGTCGGTGCGGGCGCTCGTGGCCTCCCCGCGGACCTGCTCGGGCGCGGCGTAGTCGACGCTGCCGACGAACAGGCCGGTCTTGGTCATCCGGCTCGCGCCGGCGTCGCGCGAGAGGCCGAAATCGGTCAGGTAGACGTGATCCTCGGCCGCGACCAGCACGTTGGCCGGCTTGACGTCGCGGTGCACGAGGCCACGATTGTGGGCCGCGTCGAGCGCCGCGGCGATCTGGCTGATGATCCGCACGGCCCGATCCGGCGCCAGCTGGCGCTCGTAATGGAGCAGGTAGGACAGATCACGGCCCTCGACCCACCGCATCGCGATGAACAGGTGGTCGTTGGCCTCACCCGCCTCGTAGAGCGGGATGACGTTCGGATGGTCGATCGCGGCGGCGATCTCCCACTCACGCTTGAAGCGCTCGCGGAACGCGATGTCGGACGCGTACGCGGTGGCGATGAGCTTCAGCGCGACCGGCCGGCCCAGCGTGAGCTGGGTGGCGCGGAACACGACGCCCATGCCGCCGCGACCGGCGACCTCGTCGATCCGGTAACCGGCGAATTCAGAACCTGGGGTGAATGTGGGGGCGGTGGCGGCGATACCCGCAATGACGCGGGGACCCGACGAAAAATTCCGGTTTCGCCCTCCGTCCTCTCAAGTTCGGACCTCGGGCGACGTTACACGCCTAGTTCAGCTGCGTAGGTACGCCGGTAGTCGGCGCGCGCCGACAGCACGCGACCCACGTAGTCGCGCGTCTCCTTGAACGGGATGTGGTCGGCGACGCGGAACTTCTCGCCGCGGCTCGACGCCGAGCGCCACCACTCGTCGACCTTCCCCTCCCCCGCGTTGTATGCGGCGAGCGTGAGGATCGTGTTCCCGTGGTACTTCGTCAGCAGGTAGCGCAGATACCACGTGCCGTAGGCGATGTTGATCTGCGGGGTCGCGAGATCGGCGCGCTCGAACCGCGTGCCGCCGGACTTGCGCGCGATGTAGTCGGCGGTCTCCGGCATGATCTGCATCAGGCCCTTGGCGCCCACGTGCGACGTCTGGTCGCGGAAGCGCGATTCGGTGTATATGACCGCCGCGATCAGCGTCGGATCGACCTTCTTGTCGGCCGCCTGCTGCCGGATGATGTCCTCGTGGCGGAGCGGGAGCTTGATCTCCTTGACCGCATGGTCGGCGGGCTCGACGAGGCTCAGTACAGCGACGACGACGAGCGCCAGGCCGGCCGCGAGCGTCAGCCGCCGGCGCAGCGCACGCGCGCGCGACGGGCGTCGGCTTCGCGCCGCCGGTCGGGACCGGCGGGTGGTGACCGGTTGAGCACTCATCTCAGGACGTCAGCTTCGCAAGAACCTCCGACAGCTCCTGCTCAAGATCGCGCAAACTGCCGGAGTTCTCTACAGCGTAGGTGGCCCGCTCAGCTTTTTGGGCTTGTGTGAGCTGCCGGGCTGTCCGCTCGTCGAGGGCCTCGTGCCCTCGTGCGCGGGCGCGCTCCGCGCGCACCGTCTCGTCCGCGATCACCGCGATCGTGGCGTCGTAGTTGGATTCCAGCCCCGCCTCGAAGAGCAGCGGAGTCTCGACCACGAGCGCCCGGGGGTGCTTCTGGGACTCGACCGCCCGCCATTCGGCGACCCGCTCGCCGACCTTGGGCCAGAGCAGCCCCTCGAGCCAGCCGCGATCCTCCTCGGTGGCGAAGGCGCGGCGCGCGACGGCGGCGCGATCGACGCGGCCTTCAGGCGCGACCTCTTCCCCCCAGCGCGCCACCACGGCGGCGCGCACTGCGGGATCGTCATAGAGGTCGTGCACGACCTGATCGGCGGAGATCGTCGCCGCGCCGAGGCGCTCCAGCGCGGCAAGCGCCTCCGACTTGCCCGCGCCGATGCCGCCCGTCAGGCCGACGAACGGCGGTCCTGCCATCACTTAAGGTCGGATGATCGGGGTGGGGCGGAGGGGCTGCACGCCTTAAGCTTCCTTCTCGGGCTCCTCGGCCTCCGGCTCGGGCTCGGCCTCGGCGACCGGGGCCTCGTCCCCTTCGGCGGGCGCCTCGACCTCGACCTCTTCGACCTCGACCTCTTCGGCCTCGGCGACGGTCTCGCCCTCGACGATCTCCTCGGTGCCGGCCTCGGCGAGCGGCTGCTCGGCGAACACGTCCTCGGATAGGCCGAGCTCCGGCATGTCCTCGAGGTCGCCGGCGTCGCCGGTCAGGCCCTCAGTGCGGCGCGGCAGGACCTGGCCCTCGACGCGCTTGATCGACAGCGAGAGCCGGCGGCGCTCGGAATCGATCTCCAGGATCTTGACCTTCACCTCGTCGCCCGGCTGAACGATCTCGCGCGGGTTCTCGACGTGCTGCTGGGCGAGCTCGGAGATGTGCACGAGGCCCTCGACGCCCTCGAGGATCTCCACGAACGCGCCGAATGCCACGACCTTGGTCACCGCGCCCTCGAGCTCGTCGCCCACGTGGTAGGTGTCCACCACGCGCTGCCACGGGTCCTCCTGGGTCTGCTTGAGGCCCAGGGAGATGCGCTGACGATCACGGTCTATGTCGAGCACCTTGACCTCGACGGTCTGGCCGATCGACAGCACCTCGCTCGGGTGGTTCACGTGCGACCACGAAAGCTCGGAGATGTGGATCAGGCCGTCGATGCCGTCCAGGTCCACGAACGCGCCGAAGTCCACGATGTTGGAGATCTGGCCCTCGATGATCAGGCCGGGCTGCAGGCGCTCCAGGATGGCCTGGCGCTGCTCCTTGCGCTCCTCCTCCAACACCGCGCGGCGGCTCAGCACCACGTTGTTGCGGCTGCGGTTGAGCTCTATGACCTTCGTCTGGATGGTCTGGCCGAGGTACTCGTCCAGGTTCGGCACGCGCCGGATGTCCACCAGCGAGGCGGGCAGGAAGCCGCGCACGCCCAAGTCCACGATCAGGCCGCCCTTGACGACCTCGATCACGGCGCCGTTGACGGGCTCGCCGGACTCGGCGGCGCCCTCGATCTTGCGCCAGGCGCGCTCGAAGCGGGCGCGCTTCTTGGACAGGATCAGGCGGCCGTCCTGGTCCTCCTTGGTGAGGACCAGCGCGTCGACCTCTTCGCCGAGCTCAACCTCCTCGTTCGGATCGACCGACTTGCGGATCGAGAGCTCGTTGTTGGGGATGACCCCTTCGCTCTTGTATCCGATGTCGACAAGGACCTCATCCTTGTCGATCCGTACGACTTTGCCGGTGACGACGTCGCCCTCTTCGAAGGGAACGATCGTGGCGTCGTAGTTCGGGACGATCTGGCCGTCGATCTCGAGGAGCATCCCATCGGAGCCCTCGACGACACGAGCATCCGGGATGGCAGGGGGAGTGAGCGTGGCTTCCATTAGCAGCCGGATACTGTAGCGAGAATGCCTGTACGAGCCACGAAGCGCGGGGCGGCCCGCGTACCGTTTCTACCCGGCGCGGACGCCGATGTACTCATCTGTGGCGCGTCCTTCGCCGGGCTGACGGTGGCGCGCGAGCTGCGCGCGACCGGCGCCCGTGTGCTCGTGCTCGACCGTTACGAGATCGGTGAGCGGCAGACCTCGGCGTGCGCGGCACCAACGGAATGGCTCCGGAACCTCGATTTGGCGGCCTCGATCCGGCAGACGTTCGGCTCGCTGCTGGTTCACACGCCGCGGGTCGCGCGGGCGCGCTGGACGCTGCCGTTCACGTTTTCGACGTTCGACTATCCGGAGCTCTGCGCGCGGCTGTGGGATCAGGGCGGCGAGGCGGAGTTCGAGACCGCGAAGGTCAGTGGACGCACACGTAACACGGTCTTAACGGATCGCGGCGAGGTGCGCGCGCCGCTGATCGTCGATGCACTGGGCTGGCGGCGGGTGCTCGGGCCGGGTGACAATGTGCAGCCGCCCGAGGCGGCGCTCTCGCGCGGGCTCGAAGTGCATCCGGCCGGGGCCGGTGAGGAACTCGAGCTGTGGATCGACCCGCGCTACGTCGACGCGGGCTACGGCTGGTCGTTCCCGGCTCGCGACGAGGTGCGGATCGGTGTCGGCTCGTTCGATCCGCACGATCCGGTCAAGCAGCCGACGCTGCGGCTGGTCGAGGACGTCGAGGCGTCGCCTGATGGCTACCAGGGCAACTGGATTCCGCACCGGCTCCGGCCCGCGGCCGAGGACGGCGTGTTCTTCGCCGGCGACAGCGCCGGGCACTGCCTGCCGCTGACCGCCGAGGGCATCCGGACGGCGTTCTACTTCGGAATCGCGCTCGGGCGCGAGCTGCGCACCGTCCTGGAGGGCCGCCAGGAGCGTTCGGATGCTCTGGCGCGCTACGGGGCCTTCTCGGCCTCGCACAAGTGGAAGTTCGAGGCGATGTACGTCGCCCAGCAGTCGATCCGGCACCTGCACGGGCGGCCGCTGGACTCGCTCACGCGCGTGTTCGCGCGCCCGCGCGTGTCTGACTGGGCGTTCGCGCACTACCTGGAGATCGCGCCGCCGTCGTTCGCCGTCCCGGCACCGCCCGCGGCGCGGGCGGTCGCCGGGCGGGTTGCGGCGTAATGAGGTCGGATGATCGGGGTGGGGCGGAGGGGATGCCCCGCCTCGCTACTCGTATTCCGTGAGGTAGCGCTCGAACGTGCGCAGGTGGTTCTCCTCGTCGCGGAGGATGTCGATCACCATGTCCTGCGTCGCCCAATCGACGCCGTCGCACGCCTCGATGATCCGCGTGTAGTGCTCGATCGCGCCGGCCTCGGCCTCGATCACGCCGTTGATCGCCGTCACGACGTCGGTCGCGTCGGCGGGCGGTTGCAGGTAGCCCTGCTCGGCGGCGAAGTCCAGCGAGCCGGGCGGCGTGCCGTACAGGTCCTTGATCCGGCCCGCGAACGCTCGCGCGTGGCCGAGTTCCTCATCGACGTCCTTGGCGAGCGCCTCGGCGATCTCCTCGGCGCGGACGCCGTCGAGGTGGGAAGAGATGGCGAGATAGTTCATCACCGTCTCCATCTCCATCCAGTACGCCTTGGTGAGCAGCGCGACGATCTCCTCGCGCTTGGCGGAATTCGCGTCCGCGAGGATGCCCGCGGAGGCGTGGCGGGTGGTCGGCATTAGCGAAAGGCTACTCGTCGTCGCCGACGGCCTGGGTGGCGTCCCAGGCGGCAAAGCGACCCGCGGGAGTGTCCAGCCACGCTTGCAGGTCGCGCTCGAACCGCAGCCAGCGGCGCGCCCTGAATCCTGCCGTGGGGAATTCCTCCCGCTCCTCGATCGGTGCCTCGATCATTAGGTCGCCCTAACTTATCACGACTGGCGCGGTCGGGATTGGGCGAAGGTCTAGATCCGCTCGAGGCCCGTGGCGATGCCTTCGGCCAGCAGTTCGAGGTGCGACTGGTCGCAGATCAGCGGCGGCGAGACCGCGATGCCACCGAGCAGCGGCCGGACGAGCACGCCGGCTTCGCGTGCGCCCTCGGCGAGAGCGAACGCGTTCGCGTCCGGGACGAGCCCGATCGCGCCCAGGAACCCGCACCCGCCGCGGACCTCCGCGACCGCCGGATGCGACGCGAACTGCGCCAGCGTCTCGTACAGCGGCTGCTCGAGCTCGCGTCCGCGCGGGATCAGGTCTTCGGCCTCGTAGATGTCCAGCACCGCCAGCGCCGCGGCACAGGCGACCGGGTGGCCGGCGTAGGTGGCGCCGTGGCGGAACGTCGGGCCACCCTTTTCCGCCCAGTACGGAGCGGCGATCTCCTCGCTCGCGACCACGCCGCCGAGCGGGATGTAGCCGGACGTGACGCCCTTGGCGAACGTGATCATGGCCGGTTTGACGTCCTCCCAGCGCTCCACGCCGAACCACGTCCCGAGCCGGCCGAAGCCGCAGATCACGGAGTCGATCACGAGCAGGATGCCGTGCTCGGCGCACAGGTCGGCGACGCCCTGGATGTAGCCCTCAGGCGGCGGGTGGACGCCCCCGGCGCCGATCACCGGCTCGCAGAAGAACGCGGCCACGCGGTCGGGGCCGAGGCGTGCGATCTCGGCCTCCAGCGCGGGCAGCGAGTCGAACGCGACCGTCGAGGTCTGCGGCACGAGCGGGCCCCAGTTGCTCGTGTTGGCTTCGATCCCGCCGAGCGACGTGCCGAAGCCGTGCGTGCCGTGGTAGCCCTGCGTGCGCGAGATCAGATGCATGCGCTCGGGCTGACCGTGGAGGATGAAATGGCGGCGGGCGAGCTTGGCCGCGGCGTCGATCGCGTCGCCGCCGCCGCTCGCCAGGAAGACCTTGGCGTTCGGCATCGGCGCGCGGTCGGCGAGCTTGATGCACAGCTCGTTCGCGGGCCGGTTCCCGACGTCGGTGAACGTGTGGTACGCCTCGAGCCGGCGCATCTGCGCCGCGACAGCGTCGGCGACCTCGGCGCGGCCGTGGCCGATGTTCGCGTACCACAGCGAAGCGGTCGCGTCGAGGTAGCGCTTGTCGTCGCTGTCGAAGACCCACGGGCCCTCGCCGCGCTCGATCACGAACTCGTCCTGCACGACCGCGGCCATGTCCGCGAAGGGATGCCAGAAGGCCATCGGGCGTCAACCTAGCGCGGCGCGGACCGCGGCTGCGGCATCGCGCACCGCGGCGCGCGCGACCTCGGTCGTCTGCCAGCGCCAGAAGCCGTGGATCGTGCCTTCGAGGCGCGTGAGCGTGACCGGCACGCCGGCGCGTTCCAATGCGGTGGCATAGGCCTCGCCCTCGTCGCGCAGGACGTCGTGGCTCGCGGTCACGATGTAGGCGGGCGCGACGCCGGTCAGGTCCTGCGCGCGAAGCGGCGACGCGTCCGGGTCGAGACCGCTGCCGCCGTTCAGGTACAGGCCCCAGAAGCGCCGCATCGCGGCCGCCGTGAGCCCGTGGCCCTCGTCGAACTCCGCGTACGAGGGCGTGTTCACGCCCGCGTCGGTGACGGGGTAGATCAGCAACTGGAGCTGGAAACGGTCGCGGAGCTTGCGCGCGATCACCGCGGCGAGGTTGCCGCCCGCGGAGTCGCCGGCGATGACGAGGTCGCCGTCGAGCGCTCTCACCGCCGCGAGCGAATCCTCCAGCGCGGCCGGGAACGGATCCTCGGGCGCGAGCCGGTAGTCGATGCTGACGACGCGGGCGCCCGCTTCCACGGCCAGCCGCCGGCACACGGCGTCGACCGAGTCGAGGTTGCCCATCACCCAGCCGCCGCCGTGCAGGTAGGCGACGGTGCCGCGCGCGCCCTCCGGCTCGTACACGCGCACGGGGACGCCGCCCGCGGTCGTGTCGAGGACGCCGTCCACGTCGGGACCGCGGCCCGCGAGGCCCTCGGTCTCGGCGATGTGCGCCGCACGGGCCTGCTCCACGGGCACCTCGTGCGCCGGCGGACCGTCAGACGGCAGCGCGTCGAGGATCTGTTTCAGTTCGAGATTCAGAAGCCGCGCCGCTCGCGGGCTCGGACGTTCGCGGGATCGCGTCCGTCGCTGTGGCGGGCGACCCACATCGCGTGGGCCACCCAGAGCACGGCGAGGATCGCGACGGCGATCGTGATCCCGATCGCCTCGCCGACCTCGAACGCGCCCAGCGCGGCAAAGAACGCGAACATCACGACCACCCCGAGCACCAGCAACCAGAACGTCTCACTGAGCGTCGCCAGCACCTTGTGGGAGCGCATATCGAGGCGATCGTACTCCCGCCGTCAACGGCGGATCAAACGCAGCAGCACGAACAGCGCGACCGCGACGCCGACCACCGGCAGCGCGCGTTTGAGCACGGCGTCGCGGCTCACCTCGCCGAGGTCGAGGACGTCCTCGGTGGGGCGCGGCGGTGGGCTGCCGCTCGGCACGCCTGAGGAGGCGCTCGGCGGGGCCTCGGCCTCCGCACTCGAGACGCCGGAGGAGGCGCTCGGCACCTCGGCGGCGCCGCCGTTGCTCGACGGCGGCTCGGGGGCCGCCGCCGCGGGTTCCTCGGCCGCCGGCGCCGCGGAGCCGCTGCCGATCTCCTCCGCCAGGCAGTCCGCGAAGCGCTTCATCATCTTCGCGCTCACGTCCTGCATCACTCCGCGCCCGAACTGGGCCGCCGCGCCGGTGATGCGCATGTCGGTCTCGACGTGCACCTTCGTGCCGTCGGGGGTCTCCTCCATCGTCGAGGTGATCGTCGCCGCGGCGGTGCCCTGGCCGCGCGCGTCCTTGGCCTGCGCACGCATGGCGACGCGGTGGGCGGACTCGTCGGCGTCCTCGATCTTGACCGTGCCCTTGTAGCTGGCGCTGATCGGGCCGATCTTGACCTTCATCGTGCCGTTGTAGGTGCCGTCGTCGCCGCCGGGCTCGACCGTCGCCCCCGGAAGGCATGGCGCTACGCGCGGGATGTCGAGCAGGACCGCCCACGCGTCGTCGATCGATGCAGGAACCGTGAACTCGTTCTCCAGCTTCATGGCCGCGCCTTCCTCCGGGGTCTTCCGGCTGGAGATTAGCCCTCAACCGTCCTGTGGCAGCGGAGCGATGTCCTTCCGGTTGGCAAACGCCGTCAGCCGTTTGAAGTTGAAGCCGTTGCAGCGCAGCTCGACGGTGGCGATGTGTGCGCGCACCGGCAGTGCGTCCGGCGAGCTGTCGGGGACCACGATCGGCGTGCGTTCGACAACGTCCGCGTACGTCCAGTCGTAGAGGCGCTCGCGGGTCTTCTTCGGGGTGTCCGCCGCATACGTGACCACAACCGCGTTGTCGTGGAGCATGAGGTGGTCGAGATCGGCCTTCGCCGGGAAGATCCCCGCATCGGGCTCGTAGAAGTTCGACGCGGGATGCGTGAACTCCGCCGCCTCCGTCGGCGTGTACTTCACCTCGTCGCACTTACCCGCGGCCGGCGTGGGCTCGGACGCGGCCGTCGGGGTCGCGGTCGGTGTCGGTGTCGATGTCGGCTCGGGGGCGGATGCGGCTTCGTCTCCGCCGCAGCCGGTCATCGCCAGCGCGGCGGCAGCTACGAGCCCAAGGATCCGGCTTCGGTTCATTCAGTCGGAGACGATCAGGTAGGTCCCGGCGGCCAGTAGAGCGACCCCGGCCAGCTTCGAGACCGTGATCGGCGACCGGTCCACCCCGAGCCAGCCGAAGTGATCGATCACCAGCGCGGCGGCGAACTGGCCCGACAGCGTGGCCGCGGAGAGGCCGCCGACTCCGAGCGCTCGGACGGTCCAGACGATCGAGACGACGAAGAGTGCCCCGGCCAGTCCACCGCCGACGATCACGTACGCCGGGGCGCGGCCGGCGTCGGTGACGTTGCCGAGCTGCCCCGCGACGGCGGTGATGATCAACAACGAGGTGAACGACACGCCGAGGGCGATCGTGGTCGCCGCCAATCCGCCCGTACTGCGCGCGAGCTGGGAGTTGAGCGGACCCTGGACCGCGACGACGCCGCCGATGACCAGCGCGACGACGAGCGCGAGGTCCTTGTTCACTTGGCGCTCAGCCAGTTGTCGCCGACGCCGGCGTCGACCGTCAGCGGTGGGTCCATCTCGGCCGCGCCGACCATCTCGCGCGTGACGATCTCCTTCGCCTGCTCCATCTCCTCCGGCGGGCCCTCGTACAGGAGCTCGTCGTGGATCTGGAGGATCACGCGGGTTTGGAGGCCCGCGTCTTTCAGGGCGTCGCTGGCGCGGACCATCGCGACCTTGATGATGTCGGCGGCGGTGCCCTGGATCACGGTGTTGACGGCGAGCCGCTCGCCGAGCTTGCGGACCTGCCAGTTGCGCGCGCGGATCTCGGGGATCTGGCGGCGGCGGCCGAAGAGCGTGGACACGTACCCGTGCTGCTCTGCCTGGGTGACGGCGTCCTTCATGAACTGCGCGACGGCCGGGAAGCGTTCGAGGTAGCGGTCGATGAACTCCTGCGCCTCGTCCTGGTCGATCCGGAGCCGGTCGGCGAGGCCGTAGGCGGAGAGGCCGTAGACGATCCCGTAGTTGACCATCTTGGCCTTGCTGCGCATCCCGACGTCGAGCTGCTCGGGCGGAAGCTCGAACACTGCGCTCGCCGTCTCGGTGTGGACGTCCTCGCCGCGGGCGAAGATGTCGCGCAGGACCTGCTCGTTGGCGATGTGGGCGAGGACGCGCAGCTCGACCTGCGAGTAATCGACCGAGAGCAGCACGTTGCCGGGCTCGGGGATGAAGCAGGCGCGGATCTCGCGGCCGGTCTCGGTCCGGATCGGGATGTTCTGGAGGTTCGGATTGATGCTGCTCAGGCGCCCGGTGGCCGCCGTCGTCTGCTCGAAGGTCGTGTGCAGGCGGCCGTCTTCGCCGATCCAGTTCGGGAGCGCCGTGAGGTACGTCTGCTCGAGCTTGGACAGCTCCCGGTAGCGCTCGATCTTGGGGATGATCTCGTGCTCGTCGCGGATCGCCTGCAAGACGCGCGCGTCGGTCGAGTAGCCGGTCTTGCCGCGGCGCTTGCGGGAGAGCTGGAGCTTGTCGAAGAGGACGACGCCGAGCTGCTGTGGCGAGCCGATCATGAACTCCTCGCCGGCCAGCTCCCAGATGTCGCGCTCGAGCTGTGCGACGTCGGCGCGGATGCGGGTCGCGACGGTCTCGAGCTGTTTCGTGTCGAGCTTGATCCCGGCCTTCTCCGTCTCCCTCAGGACGCGGACGAGCGGGAGTTCGATCTCGTCGAGCAGGCTCTGCAGGCCTCGCTCTTGGATCTGCGGTCTCTGCCGGTTGGCGAGCTCGTGGATCAGGACGGCGGTGGTGGCGAGGTCGTCACCGGCGTTGGCGGCGATCCCGCGTTCCTCGGCCAGCTCGTCGAGCGGGTAGCCGCGGCGGGCCGGGTCCAGCAGGTAGCCGCCGATCGCGGTGTCGAACACGAGGTTCGGCGGGATCTCGGTGAGCGCCTTGGCGTCGTGGGCGATGACCTTGCGGTCGCCGGCGGCCTGGACGACCAGGGCGGGGTCATCGGTCTCCCCCGCGAGCGCGAAGCCGCCGCCGGCGTAGGCCGCGAACCGCCACTTGGGCTCGCGCGGGATCAGCTCGCCCTCGGGCGCCTCCGGCGGGAGGACGGCGAGGGTCAGGTACTCGCCCTTGAGTCTCGAGATGTCATAGGGCGAGCGCGCGGGACCGGTCTTGACTTCGATCGTATCGACGTCTTCCGGCCGTGGAATGGCGTCGAGCTCAGCAGCTTCGAGCGCTTCCTCCAGGCGTCGGAGCGGATCCCGGAGCTCCCAGTCGCGGAACACCGTCCGGAGGTGGGTGCGGTCCGGCGTGCGCGTGAACTCGGCCTCGAGGTCGAGGTCGATCGGGATGTCGCGCACCACCGTCGCCAGCAGCTTCGACATCCGCGCGTTGTCGGCGTGCTCGGTCAGGTTCTGCTTGCGCTTGGCGCCGGAGATCTGGTCGACGCTGGACAGCACGCCCTCGAGGTCGCCGAAGCGCTGGAGCAGGTCCGCGGCGGTCTTGTCGCCGATCCCGGGGACGCCGGGGATGTTGTCGCTCGTGTCGCCCTTGAGGCCGATGAAGTCGGGGATCAGCTCGGGCGGGATGCCATAGCGCTCGATCACGGCCTCGCGGTCGTAGACCTTCGTGTCGGTCACGCCTCGCGACGTGGACATGATCCGCACGCCGTCGTCGACGAGCTGGTAGGCGTCGCGATCGCCGGTCACGACCATCACCGGGACCCCGCGCTGCTTGGCCTGCTCGGCGAGCGCGGCGATCACGTCGTCGGCCTCGTAACCCTCGACGCTGATGTTCCGGTAGCCGAACGCCTCGACGAGCGGCCGCAGGTGCGGCCATTGGAGCTTGAGCAGGTCCGGCCTGGTGCTTCTCTGGGCCTTGTAGTCGGCGCTGATGTCCTTGCGGCCGGACATGCCCGCGTCCCACACGACGACGGTCGGCACCTGGCCAAAGTCGGTGAGGATCTTCACGAGCATCGACGCGAAGCCGAAGATCGCGTTCGTGGGCCGCCCGTCGGAGGTCGAGATCGACTCCGGAAGCGCGAAGAATGCGCGATACGCAAGCGAGTTTCCGTCGATCAGGAACAGCTCGCGTGGGGTGTCTCCGTTGCCGCCGGCCATCGCGTTAAGGCTAGTGATCGTCAGGGCTCAAACGAGCGCCGTTCACGGTCTTTGGGACGCTATGCTGGCGACGCGGCGTCCCGGTCGCTGTTCCGCGCCCGGATGCCTCGCCCTCGCGCGCACACGAACAACACCTGCGCGCAGCCCAGCCAGCAGCCACGAGGTCCGCCACCATGACCGAGACGCCTCCCCCGAGGACAACAAGACCGCCCCGACGCCCGAGCAGCCCGAAGCCACGGCTGCGGCCTCAGAGGGGAACGGCGATCCGGCCCCCGCGACCGTGACGCCCGAGGAGGCCACGGCCGAAGCCGCCGTCGCCGCCGACGCGCCCGGTCTCGACGAGACCCAGCCGGCCGAGACGCCGGCGGACGAGTTGCCGACGGAGGAGACGCCGGCCGTCCCCGCGCCCGCCGCCGAGGACGCACCGGTGGCCGCCGACACGCCCGCGACGACCTCCGCGCCCGCGGCGGAAAGCAGCACCGAGGTGAGCGCCGCCGAGGACGCACCGGTGGCCGCCGACACGCCCGCGACAACCTCCGCCCCCGCCGCGGACGCTCCGGCCGAGACGCCCGCCGCCGAAGCCGCCCCGGCGCTGACCGCCGACACTCCGGCCGACGAGCCCACAGCGGACGCCGCCCCGGCGCCGACCGCCGACGCTCCGGCCGACGAGCCCGCCGCCCCGGCGCCAACCGCCGACACTCCGACCGACGAGCCGACAGCGGACGCCGCCCCGGCGCCGACCGCCGAGGCTCCGGCCGAGACGCCCGCCCCGGCGCCGACCGCCGACACTCCCGCCGAGACGCCCGCCGCCGACGCCGCCCCGGCGCCGACCGCCGACACTCCGGCCGAGACGCCCGCCGCCGACGCCGCCCCGGCGCCGACCGCCGACACTCCGGCCGAGACGCCCGCCGCCGACGCCGCCCCGGCGCCGACCGCCGACACACCGGCCGACACGCCCGCCGCCGACGCCGCCCCGGCGCCGACCGCCGACACACCGGCCGACACGCCCGCCGCCGACGCCGCCCCGGCGCCGACCGCCGACACACCGGCCGACACGCCCGCCGCCGACGCCACCCCCGCGCCGACCGCCGACACACCGGCCGACACGCCCGCCGCCGACGCCACCCCCGCGCCGACCGCCGACACACCGGCCGACACGCCCGCCGCGGACGCCACACCGGCTGCCGCCGAGACTCCCGCGGAAACGGCCGCGACCGCGACTTCCGGCGCCGGAGTTTCGCCGGTCGACGCGTCGTCCGACGATGCCGTCGCGGCTTCCGCGACACCGCCCGCGGGCGAGCAGCGTGGCGAGCGGCCTCCGCGGCCCGGGCGGCCCGAGCGGCCTCGCCGCCGCCGGCTCACCGCCGCGGAGCGGCATCGCCGCACGTTCTTCGCGAAGCTCACCGAGCTGCGCAAGCAGGAGCAGGCCGCGCTCGAGGCCGACGAGGCGCCCGCCGACGAGGCGGCTCCGGTCGCCGAAGAGAGCGCCGAGGCCCAGCCGGTCGCCGAGGGCGAGGAGCAGGCCCAGCCCGTCGCCGCGGCGGCGGCGCCGCAGGCCCCGGCGACGTCGCCGACCCGGTCCGCCCGCGCACAGGCGCGGCTCGCGGCCGCGATCGAGCGCGTCGGCGGCCCCGAGGCCGTGCTCGAAGCGCTGCAGCCCAAGCGGCGCGACGACGGCGAGACGATGAAGTGGTCGTCGGTCTGCGCCGAGCAGGCCCAGGGCGTCAAGCCCGGGGACCCGACCTTCACCGCGTGGGTGCGCCTCGCGGCGACGCCCGTCCGAGACGTCAAGGCGATCGTGAACCCGCGGCCCGCCTACGGCGACAACCGCGGCCGCGGCGGTCGCGGGCGTGGCGGCGGTGGCGGCGGCCAGGGCGGCGGCGGGTACGGCGGCGGTCGCGGCGGCGGTCGCGGCGGGGCGGTCGCGGCGGCGGCCGCGGCGGCTACGACCGTGGCGGAGGCGGCGGCGCCGGGCGCGGCGACGTCGAGCAGCACGGCCGTGACGGCAGCTTCCGCTCCAGCGTCCGCATCATCGGCCTCGAGCAACTCGAGGACGCGGTCCGCGGCAACGAGAAGCCGGCCGACGAGCCCGAACCGCAGAACCAGGGCGGCGAGAGCGGCGGCGGCACCGGCGCCAGCGACGCCGAAGACCTGGCTCGCCAGTCGTCCTGACGGCGAGCGACCCGCGGCGCGGCACCCCCGCGCCGCGGTCCGCGAGAGTCGAGTTCGTCACGAAATTCGTGACAAATTCGACCCTCGCTGCACGAGCCGAAGCCGGTCAACGGCGAGTGGTCGCCGGTGCACCACCTCCTTCACCGGCGCAGTTCGCCGGCGCGAACAGCGACGCCGGCTCGAACCGCGAACTTAAAGGGGCCTGGCCCCTTTAGGTTGGTGGGCCGATGGTCGCCGCTTCGGGGCCGAAGCGCTCGACGTAGCCTGGGTGGACGGACTGCCAGCGCTCGGCCGAGTCCACCGGCTTGTCGTCGAGGTGCGCCTCCAGCGCGTCGAGGCAGGCGTGCCAGCCGGCCGCGTCGCGCGCGGCCTTGCCGATCTCGTCGAACCGGTTGATCAAGGTCAGGACGCAGCCCGATTCGCGCGGTGTGACCTCGAGCCGCAAGGTCTCGTCGTCCTCCCACCGCAGCTCCATGACCGACGGCGGGTCGAACTCGACCATCGCGCCCTCGAACGACTCGCCCTCGCCCTCGCGGAACACGAACCGCAGCGGCGCGCCCGTCGCGCGCTCGCCCTCGATGTCGAAGGGGAACCATGCCGCGAGGCCGTCGGGCTCGGTGATCGCGCTCCAGACGCGGGCGACCGGATGCTCGAGCGGGCGCTCGAACCGGAGCTCGTACCGGCCGTCCTTTTCAAATAGCTTCCCGTCTTTCATGCCTTAGAGGTTATATGCCAACATCGATATGCGCAAGTTTCGTCACTCGGCCCCGCCGGACGAGGCGCGGACGGACGTAGCGGCGTGGCTGGACTCGGTCGATTCCGATCGGCGCAGGTTCGTCTCGCTGCTCTGAGCCCCCGGCGGCCGGCGCGGGAGAAAGTACGCCGGGATCAGCGCCAGAGCGGTCAGCGCGACCGCCCACCAGAACGTCTGCCCGAATGCGTGGGCGAGCGGTTCGACCACGCGCCCCACACCGGCACCGCCGAGCGCGTCGAGCTCACCCGTCGCCCCCGGCACATTGGCGACGATCTGGCGCTGGAGCACGACGGTCAACACCGCGGTACCGACCGAGCCGCCAATCGTCCGGATGATGTTCAGCACCGTCGTGGCGCGCGGCACCTGACCGCGGTCGAGGGTCGAGTACGCCGCCGCCATCGCCGGCATCATCGTCATCCCCAGCCCGATGCCTCGCACCCACAGGGCGACGCCCAGCACGCCGTACCCGGTGGTCCCGGACAGCTGCGTGAAGACGGCGGTGCCGAGCACGGCGATCACGACGCCGAACGGCACGATCCGCCCCGCGCCGAGCTTGTCCGTCAACCGCCCGGCGATCGGCATCGCCATCGCCGCCCCCACCCCCTGCGGCGCCAGCAGCAGACCGGCGGAAAGCGCGCTCTCGCTCCGCGCCACCTGGTAGTAGAGCGGCAGGATCAGCATCGCGCCGAAGAGCGAGATGCCGAAGATGAACACCGTCCCGGCGGCCCCCGCGAACGCGCGGTCGCGGAACAGCCGCAGGTCGATCAGCGCGTGCCCCGCCGCGCGGACGGCGTGCCACAGGAACAGCGCGATCAGGAGCACGCCGGCACCGAGCCCGAGCAGCACCGTCCCCTCGAGGCCGCCATGCGTCCCGTACTCGGAGAGCGCGTAGACCAGCAGGACGAGCCCCGGGGACAGCAGCGCCAGACCCAGGACGTCGAGGCTGGGACGGGTGCCGCGAGGCTCGGCGCGCGGAAGCGTCCGGGCCGCGAGTGCGAGCGCAACCACGCCCACCGGGATGTTCACGAAGAAGATCCACCGCCACGAGAAGTTGTCGACGATCACCCCGCCGATCACGGGGCCGAGGATCGGGCCGAGCAGCGTCGGCACGCCGATCACGCTCATCACCCGCCCCATCCGCTGCGGCCCGGCGGCCTGGGCCAGGATCGCCTGCCCGACCGGCAGGATCATGCCGCCGCCGAACCCCTGGATGACCCGGAAGAAGATCAGCGAGCCCGTGCTCCAGGCGAGCCCGCACAACGTGGAGCCGACCAGAAACAGCGCGACCGACACCATCCACACGCGGCGGCCGCCGAACCGCTCCATCGACCAGCCGGTCAACGGGATCACCGTCGCCAACGCCAGCAGGTAGCCGGTCGAGACCCACTGAATCGAGGCCAGCGAGGCGTCGAGATCGCGCGCGAGCGTCTCGATCGCGACGTTGACGATCGTCGTGTCGAGGATCGACATGATCGTCCCCAGCACGACGACAGCCGCCAGCCGCCACAGCGCACGGTCCAGACCCATGGCCCCACACGCTACGTGACATCCTGCACGGCATGCCTCCGGTCTCGGCGCAGTACTCGATCGTCCTCCGAGTTGAGATCGACCATCGACCCGGGATGCTGGGTCGGGTCGCGACCGCCATCGGCGACGCCGGTGGCAGCATCGGATCGGTCGACCTCGTAGCGATCGAGCACGGCCACACGCTGCGGAACATCACGATCGAGACCGCCGGCGAGGAGCACGCGAGCCAGATCGGCGCCGCCGTCGATCAGATCGACGGCGCCCGCACGGTCGACATCACCGATCGCACGTTCCAGATGCACGTCGGCGGCAAGATCGAGCAGCGCAACAAGCTGCCGGTGAAGACCCGCGACGACCTGAGCATGGCCTACACGCCCGGCGTCGCGCGCGTGTGCACGGCGATCGCACAGGACCGCGACCGCGCCTTCCAGTACACGATCAAGCGCAACACGGTCGCGGTGGTCTCCGACGGCAGTGCGGTGCTCGGCCTCGGCGACATCGGCCCCGAGGCGGCGATGCCGGTGATGGAGGGCAAGGCCGTGCTGTTCAAGGAGTTCGGCGGCGTCGACGCGTTCCCGCTCTGCCTCTCCACCAAGGATCCGGACGAGATCGTCCAGACCGTCACCCACATCGCGCCCGCGTTCGGCGGCATCAACCTCGAGGACATCAGCGCGCCGCGCTGCTTCGAGATCGAGGAGCGGCTGAAGGCGACGCTCGACATCCCGGTCTTCCACGACGACCAGCACGGCACCGCCGTGGTCACGCTCGCGGCGCTGATCAACGCGGCCAAACTCACCAACAAGGACCTGGCGAGCCTCAGAGTCCTGATCGTCGGCCTCGGCGCGGCCGGGATCGCCACGGCGAAGATCTTCCTGCGCGCCGGCGTGACGCACATCGTCGGCTGCGACAGCCGCGGCGCCGTCCACACCGACCGCGCCGACTACCAGGACGGCAGCATGCCGCCGATCAAACGCTGGTTCGCCGAGGCCACCAACCCGGAGAAGCGCCACGGCAGCCCCGCCGACGTGATCGAGGGCGCCGACCTGTTCGTCGGCCTCTCCGGCGCGCGCGTGATGGAGCCGGAAGCGCTGCAGCGGATGAACCGCGACGCGATGGTGTTCGCGATGGCCAACCCGAACCCGGAGATCACCCCGGAAGAGGCCGAGCCGTACGCGCGCGTGATCGCGACGGGCCGCAGCGACTACCCGAACCAGATCAACAACGTCCTCTGCTTCCCCGGCATCTTCCGCGGCGCGCTCGACGTCCGCGCGCGGGACATCACCGAGGAGATGAAGATGGCGGCCGCGCGCGGGATCGCGTCGATCGTGGCCGACGACGAGCTGCGCGAGGACTATGTCGTGCCGAGCGTGTTCAACCGCGACGTCGCCGACGCGGTGGCCGCCGCCGTGGCGAACGAAGCCAAGGCGCAGGGCACGGCCGAGGCGCGCGGCGACGAGGTCGGCTACACGCCGGGTGAGACCGAGGAGTTTCGCGCTGTCCGGCCCTGAGCGCCGTACCCCGGGCATGCGGATCACGATCACTGGAGCCAGCGGCCTCATCGGCCGCGGGCTGACGAAAGCGCTCGAACAACGCGGCGACGAGGTCACCCCGCTCTCGCTGCGCAAGGAGACCGACCTCACCCCGAAGCTGGAAGGCCGGGACGTCGTCGTCCACCTCGCCGGCGAGCCGGTCGCCCAGCGCTGGACCGACAAGGCCAAGCGGAAGATCCGCGACTCCCGCGAGCAGGGCACCCGCCGCCTCGTCGATGCGCTCAAGGGCACGAGCGTGACGGCGCTGATCAGCGCCAGCGCCGTCGGCTACTACGGCGCCCACGGCGACGAAAAGCTCGACGAGGACACGCCGCCCGGCGACGATTTCCTCGCGGATGTGTGCGTCGCCTGGGAGCGCGAAGCGGCGCGCGCCGAGCAGCGCGTCGTGATCGTCAGAACCGGCGTCCTGCTCGACTCCAACGGCGGCGCACTCCAGAAGATGCTGCTCCCGTTCAAGCTCGGCGCGGGCGGCCCGATCGCCGGCGGCGACCAGTACATGCCGTGGATCCACATCGACGACGTCGTCGGGATCTACCTGGCCGCGATCGACAACGACTGGAGCGGGCCAGTCAACGCCGCCGCGCCAGAGCCGGTGACCAATCGCGAGTTCTCCAAGGCGCTCGGCAGGGCCCTCCACCGCCCGGCGGTCCTCCCCACGCCGGGCTTCGCGATCAAGGCGCTCTACGGCGACATGGCGATGATCGTCACCGAGGGCCAGCGTGTCATCCCACGGCGCACCCTCGAGCTGGGGTACGCGTTCCGCTACCCCGAGCTCGATGCGGCCCTGCGCGCCGCGGTCTGAAGATCAGCTCGCGACGCGCTTGCTCGGCGCGTCGTCGCCGCGCCCGAACGCGCCGATCTGCTTCCACTTGGATTCGGGCTTGGCCGGCACGAACACCCAGATGAGCGCCCCGAGGGCCGACAGGACGAGGCCGGACGCGAGGCCCGGTTTCTCGCCGTAGCCCTTGCGGTCGGACAGGTAGGAGCCGACGATCGCCGATATGAGCCACAGGTAGGTGAGGTACAGCGCGTTGGCGCCGATGAGCGCGAGCATGTTCACGTCCCCAGGTAGGCCTTCTGCACTTCGGGGTTGGTCCGCAGCGCATCCGAGCTGTCGGACATCACGACCTTGCCGGTCTCGAGCACGTAGGCGCGCTTCGAGGCGTCGAGGGCATGGTTGGCGTTCTGCTCGACGAGCAGGATCGTCGTCCCCTGCTGGTTGATCTCCACGATCGTCTCGTAGATGCGCTCGGTGAGCACGGGCGAGATGCCCATCGACGGCTCGTCGAGCAGCAGGATCTTCGGCCGGCCCATCATCGCGCGTCCGATCGCGAGCATCTGCTGCTCGCCGCCGGACATCGTGCCGGCCTTCTGCGACTGGCGCTCGTCCAGCCGCGGGAACAGCTCGAACACGCGCTGGAGGTCGCTGTTGATGCCGTCGCTGTCACGCCGGAGGTACGCGCCGAGCTCGAGGTTCTCGCGCACCGTCATGCGCTGGAAGCACTTGCGACCCTCGGGGGACTGGCAGATGCCCAGCGCCACGATGTCCTGCGGCGGCAGCATCGAGATCTCCTCGCCGGCGAGCCGGATCGAGCCGGTCCGCGCCGGGGTCAGCCCCGAGATCGAGCGCAGCGTGGTCGACTTCCCGGCCCCGTTGGAACCGATCAGCGTGACGCACTCGCCCTCTTCCACGGTCAGCGAGACGCCCTTGAGCGCCTGGATGTTCCCGTAGTAGGTGTGGATGTCCTCGACTTCCAGGAATGCCATTCCTCAGCCCTCCACCGTCGCGGACTTGCCGAGGTAGGCCTCGACCACACGCGGGTTCGCGCGCACTTCGGCCGGGAGCCCTTCGGCGATCTTCTCGCCGTGATCGAGCACCGTCAGACGCTCGGAGACCCCCATGACGACCTTCATGTCGTGCTCGATGAGCAGGATCGTCATACCGCGCTCGTCGCGGAGCCTGCGCATGAAGTCGGTCAGGTGCGCCGACTCCTGCGGATTCATCCCCGCCGTCGGCTCGTCGAGCAGCAACACCTTCGGATCCGAGGACAGAGCGCGGGCGATCTCGACACGCCGCTGCACGCCGTAGGCCAGGTTGACGGCGAGGTGATCGTGCCAGCGCGCGGGGATGCCCACGTACTCGAGCTCGGCGTGCGCCTTCTCGCGCGTCTCGCGCTCTTCCCGGCGTACGCGCGGCGTCCGGAAGATCGAGCCCCAGAGCCCGGCGCGCATGCGCGAGTGCTCGCCGATCATCACGTTCTCGGTTGCCGTCATCGTCGAGAACAGCCGGATGTTCTGGAACGTCCGTGCCATCCCGGCCTTCATCACGTTGTCCGGCCGCGCGCCCGTGATGTTCTTCCCGTCGAACTCGATCCTGCCGAGCGTCGGGCGGTAGAACCCGGTGAGCATGTTGAAGTACGTCGTCTTGCCGGCGCCGTTCGGGCCGATGATCGAGACGATCGAGCGTTCCGGCAACTCGAACGTGACGTCGCTCACCGCGGTCAGGCCGCCGAACTGCTTCGTGATCGCCGTCGCCGTCAGGATCGCCGGGTTGCTCAGCGAGGGCGGGGGTGTGGGGGCTTCTGTCGCGCTCATGCCCTTGCCGTGTAGAGGGTTTCGTCGGAGGTCTCGGCGTGCTCGGCAAGCTCCATCTTGTGGCGCCGCTCGGGCAGCAGGCCCTGCGGCCGCAGGATCATCATCATCACCAGTAGGAAGCCGTAGATCGCGAACGTGATCTGCGACATGTCGAACTCGAAGCCCAGCTTGCTGGGAACGTCGTTGATGACCTCCGGGATGAAGTAGTTGTTGATGAACGAGAGCGTGATCGCGCCCAGCACCACGCCCCAGATGCTGCCCAGGCCGCCGAGGATGATCATGCCCAGCACGAGGATCGAGAAGTAGAACTGGAACTGGTCGGCGTTCACGGTGTTCAGGAACGAGCCGAGGAACGCGCCCGCCATGCCGCCGAACGCCGCGCCGGTCGCATAGGCCAGCAGCTTCGTCTTGACGGCCGGCACGCCCATGGCCACCGCCGCGATCTCGTCCTCGCGCAGCGCGATCCACGCACGCCCGAGCCGCGAGTCGCGCAAGCGGAAGTTCACGAACAGCACGAGCCCCACGAGCGCCAGGACGAACCAGTACCACGGCCTGAGCTCCAGCAGGCCGAACGGGTCGATGAACGGGAGGTCGATCTTGTCCACCGGCGAGATGCCCTGCTTGCCCGCCGTGAGCTGCTGGCCGTCGATCTTGACCTGGTCGCCGTTGATCGCGGCTTTGCCGATGATCTCGCCGAACGCGAGCGTCACGATCGCGATGTAGTCCCCGCGCAGGCGCAGGGTCGGGAGGCCGATCAAGACCCCGGCGATCGCGGTGAAGATCACGGCGATGACCAGGATCAGCAGGAAGTTGACGTGGATTCCCGGCTGGGAGGCCGCGAAGTCGCTGACGAGGATGTGGATGCCCTCGCCGTTGCCGACGCGGGAGAAGAACCCCGAGCCGAACCACCCCGCCGTGTAGGCCCCGATCGCGAAGAACGCGACGTAGCCGAGGTCCAGCAGGCCGGCGAAGCCGACGACGATGTTGAGCCCGAGCGCCATCACCGTGTAGGCGAGCGCCTGGATGCAGTTCTGCATGAACACGCCGCCGCTGTCGACGGCGAACGGCAGGAGCGCCGCGAGCACGATCACAATCGGCACGAGTGCCTTCTCGAACCACGGCGGCACGCTGAGCTTCGGGCGGCGGCCCTTCTCGTGGGAGCTGGCGGCGACGCTCATCCTGCGTCCCTCGTCTGCTCGCCGAGCAGGCCCGACGGCTTGAAGACCATGATCAGGATCAGATAGGCAAAGACCACTGCGGGCGTCCATTCGGAGCCGATGCGGTTGTCCGACATCTGCTGGATGCAGCCGATGATCACGCCGCCGAGCACGGCGCCGCGGAGATTGCCGATGCCGCCCATGACGGCGGCGGTGAAGGCGATCAGGCCGCCGGTGAAGCCCTGGAAGAACCAGATCGTCGTCTGATACAGCGCGTAGATCAGGCCGGCGGCGCCGGCCAGCATGCCGCCGATCAGGAACGTCAGCGAGATCGTCGTGTCGACGTTGATGCCCATCAGCCGCGCCGCTTCGGGGTCCTGCGCGGTCGCGCGCATCGCCTTGCCGAGGCGCGAACGGTTGATGAAGCTGGTCATCACGAGCAGCAGCGGGATCGTGACCCCGATCGCGAGCACGTCGCCATTCTCGATCGTGACCCCGAAGACCGTGACGAGCGTCTTCTGCGCGTTGATCAGGTCGACGATGCCCTCCTGCGACCCGCCGAGCCACAGGAGCCCGACGTTCTGCAGGATGAACGACATGCCCACGGCGGTGATCAGCGGAGCCAGCTTCGGCGCGCTGCGCAGCGGTCTGTAGGCGACCCGCTCGATCAGCGCGTTGAGAATCCCCGCGCCGAGCATGGCCACGATGAGCACCAGCAGGAGGCCGCCGAACAGCGCGAACGTGTTGAGGCCCTTGTGCAGCCCGAGCGTCCCGATGACCGCGGCGGACACGAACGAGCCGATCATGAACACCTCGCCGTGGGCGAAGTTGATCAGCTCGACGATGCCATAGACGAGCGTGTAACCGATCGCCACCAGCGCCCAGATGGCACCGTTGGAGATCCCGGCGGCGACGTTCTCGCCGAGCCGCGTCAGATTCCCGGCGCTGCTGAGGTCATCGATCGCGAAGGCCACGGGCAATGCGAGCAGCACGGCGATAAGCCCGTAGGTCGAGATGAATGCCTGCATCGCTGGGAAGCGGGTGGACCCGCTGGGACGCTGGAGGCTTCCATGTCGTGGGTTGGTGACTCCTAGGCGGTGGAGATAGCCCTGATCGGGGGGCGGCGCATGCCGCCCCCCGATCGAAATGGCATCGTCAGGTCGGACCCTACTACTGGGCCGACTTGATGACCTGGTCGAACGCCAGCGCGTTGTCCTTGATGGAATAGACGCCGTAGTCCGTCAGGGTGGTGTCGCCGTTCTCGTCGATCGAGTACGTGCCGAGCACGCTCGCGCGATCCTTCGTCTCGAACAGCGCCTTCAGGACGTCCTCCTTGGTGCCCGTCTTGGAGCGCTCGATGGCGTCCAGCGCGAGGTTCATGGCCTCGTAGCCATAGATGGCGTACGGGTCGATCTCGTCGTCGCCGTACTTCTCAGCGAAGGCCGTGAAGAACGCCTGGCCCTCCGGCGGGTACTCGTCCGGCGGCAGGGTCGCCACGGTGCACTTGAAGCGCGCGTGCAGATCCTCGGGGATGCCGCCCTCGCCGGAGTCGACGAACGCCGACTCGCAGACGCCGTCCGGCCCGTAGAGCTTCGCGTCCGGCAGCGCCGCCGCGAAGTCCTTCGTGATCTGGACCGCGTTGCTCGCCGTCACGCCGCCGAACAGGAAGCAGTCGGCGCCGTCCGCCTTGGCCTTCTGGGCCAGCGAGCGGTAGTTGGCGGCCTTCGTGTCGATCGGGTCGTTGGCCGTGACCTCGAGGCCGGCCTCCTTGGCGGAGAACTCGACGTTGCCGGCGAGGCCCGCTCCGTAGACCTCCTTGTCGTTGGCCATCACGACCTTCGTGCAGCCGTCCTGCTTCATGAGCGTGACGAGCGCCGCGCCCTGAATACCGTCGAACGGCACGACGCGCGTGTACGTGCGCTTGCCGGTCGGGTAGTACTTGTCCGGCTCGCCGGCGGTCGCGCCCGGCTTGTCGGTCGTCAGGCCGACGGCCGTGTTGGCGGGCGAGATCTGCGGGACGCCGCCCTCGTTCAGGATCGGGATCGAGACGGCGCTCGCGCCCGAGTTGAACTCGCCGATGTAGACCGCGGTGGTGTCGTCCTGCGCCGCCTTGCGGGCGTTCGCCGACGTGGCCTCAGCAGTCCACTGTCCGGCCTGCGCGGTCGAGTCGTCGAGCGAGACGTACTTGACCGTGATGTTTCCGGCCTTGCCACCGGCCTGCTCGAGCGAGAGCTTGATGCCGTTCACGACGTCGGCGACCGGGTCGCGCGACGCGCCCTGCTGGGGAAGCGACGAGTAGACCGTGACCGTCTTGGCCTCGGTGCTCTCGGGGGCGCCGCTCGAGTCGCCGCCCTCGTCGTCGTCACCGCACGCGGTTACGCCGAGCGCAAGCGCGGCCACCAGGCAGCTCGTGGCTGCCATGAATTTGTTGCGCAAAGAACCCCTCCTCATGAGGCTCGTATTCAGGCGGCGATTCTACGCACGCCCACTTCAGGCGTGCAACAGCGTAGACGCACGTTCAGCGGAAGTTCGGGGCGCGGAGCACCCCTTCATCCGAACTTAATCCCTGCTTCCCGGGAGGTACTTCAAGAGGATCAGCGCAGTTGCCGTGAGCAACACGAGCGTCATCCCGATCAGGAACGCGTCGAAGAACTTCATCAGGCTCGCCGCCCACAAGACGATCGCGAGCACCCAGCCCGCCGTGAAAGACAGCACCAAAGCCATTCGGCGCGAAGGCTAGCGGACCAGGGCGGCCGCAAGTTCCGCGACCACCGAACCCGCCGCGGAGGCGGGATCCGCGCCCTGATCGGCCGCCTCACCGACCGCCCGCACGAGCCGCGAGCCGACGATCACGCCGTCCGCTCCGGCGCTCGCCGCGGCGGCCGCGTGCGCCCCGGTCGAGATGCCGAATCCGAGCGCGACCGGCACCGGGCTGTGGGCCTTCACGCGCGCGAGCAGACGCGCCGCGTCACCGCCGCCGGCGTCGCGCTCGCCGGTAGTCCCGGTGACCGACACCGTGTAGACAAATCCACGCGCATTGCGTCCAATCGCGTCCAGCCGAGCGTCCGGCGTGGTGGGCGCGACGAGCGGCACGAGCGCGATGCGGTGCTCGTCGCACGCGGCGAGGATCGCCTGGGACTCCTCGAGCGGGAGGTCGGGCACGATCAGGCCGCTGATCCCGCGTTGCTCCAACTCGGCGGCGAAGCGTTCCGGGCCGCGCGCATAGATCAGGTTGGCGTAACACATGAGCACGACCGGGACGTGCTCGGCGATCTGCGCGCCGGCCTGCAAGACGTCGTGCACGGTCGCGCCGTTCTGCAGCGCCCGGGTGGCGGCCGCGTGGATCACGGGGCCGTCGGCGAGCGGGTCGCTGAACGGGACGCCGAGCTCGATCAGGTCGGCGCCGTTGTCGGCGTACGCGACCCCGACTCGCACCGACGTCTCCACGTCCGGAAAGCCACCCATCAGATACGGCATCAACGCGGCGCGGCCGGGCGCGGCCTTGAACGCCGCCGCGATGCGGTCACTCATCCGTCATGCCGAGCTTGTCGAGCGCCTCGGCCAGGTCCTTGTCGCCGCGGCCGGAGAGGCAGACGAGGTCGACCGTGTCGGCGGGCGCATCGTCGGCCAGCACCCACGCGAGCGCATGCGAGGACTCGAGCGCCGGGATGATCCCCTCGAGCTCGGCCATGCGCTTGAACGCGGCCAGCGCGTCGGCATCGGTGACCGCGACATAGTTGGCGCGCCCGCTGTCGCGCAGCCAGGCGTGCTCGGGGCCGACGCCGGGATAGTCGAGGCCGGCGCTGATCGAGTGGGCTTCGAGGATCTGGCCCTCCTCGTCCTGCATGATCGCGCTGAACGCGCCGTGCAGCACGCCGCCGCGACCACCGATCGTCAGCGGCGCGCCGTGGCGGCCGGTCTCGATCCCCTCGCCCGCGGGCTCGACGCCGACGAGCGCGACGGCCTCATCCGGGACGAACGCGGTGAAGATGCCGATCGCGTTCGAGCCGCCGCCGACGCACGCGATCACGCGGTCCGGCAGCCGGCCGACCTGCTCGAGCACCTGCGCACGCGCCTCGTCGCCGATCACGCGCTGGAGGTCGCGCACCAGCGCCGGGAACGGCGCCGGGCCGGCGCACGTGCCGAGGACGTAGTGCGTGCTCTCGACCGTCGTCGTCCAGTCGCGGATCGCGGCGCTGATCGCCTCCTTGAGCGTCGCGGTGCCGGCGTCGACCGGTGCCATCTTCGCGCCCAGCAGCTCCATCCGGAGCACGTTGGGCTTCTGGCGGCGCATGTCCTCGGTGCCCATGTAGACGATGCACTCGAGCCCGAGCAGCGCGCACGCGGTGGCGGTGGCGACGCCGTGCTGGCCGGCGCCGGTCTCGGCGATGATCCGGTGCTTGCCGAGCCGCTTGGCCAGCAGACACTGGCCGATCGCGTTGTTGATCTTGTGCGCGCCGGTGTGGTTGAGGTCCTCGCGCTTGAGATAGACGGCGTGGCCGACGGTCTCCGAGAGCCGCGCGGCGTGATAGAGCGGCGAGGGACGCCCGACGTAGTCCTTCAAGAGCGCCTGGAACTCGCGCTGGAAGTCGGGATCGTCGCGCGCCGTCAGCCAGGCCGCCTCGAGCTCCTCCAGCGCCGGCACGAGCGTCTCCGGCACGAACTGGCCGCCGTACGGCCCGAAGCGGTGCTCAATGGCTGACATGGATGCCGTCCACGGCCGCGAAGAACTTTTCGAGCTTTTCCGGATCCTTGATCCCCGGCGACGCCTCGACGCCCGACGCCACATCGACGCCCCACGGCCGCGCGGCGACGATCCCCTCGGCGACGTTCTCGGCCGTCAGGCCGCCGGAGAGCAGGAACGGCACCTTCGCGCGGCGCTGAGCGAGCAGGCTCCAGTCCCACGTCCGGCCGGTGCCGCCGTACTGGCCGGCGGCCGCGGTGTCGAGCAGGTGCAGGTCGGTGTGGAAGCGCTCGAGGTCCTGCAGGTCGGAGGCGTGGCCGATCCGCACCGCCTTGATCACCTTCGCGCCCGTGCGCTGGGCGACCGCGCTGCAGAACGAGGGCCCTTCGTCACCGTGCAGTTGGACGTGCGTGACGCCGAGCGCGTCGACCAGCCCGGCGATCTCGTCCAGCGGCTGGTTGACGAACACGCCGACGGTCTCGACCTGGCGCCGGACCTGGCGGACGATCCCGGCCGCGACGCCGGGGTCCACGTAGCGCTTGGACTGGGGCCACAGGATGAAGCCGAGCGCCCAGGCGCCGTGGCCGATCGCGAGTTCGGCGTCCTCGAGCCGCGTGGTCCCGCAGATCTTGACCTTGGTCACAACCCGCCGCCGCCGGTCAGCTCGCGGCACGCGGCCTCGATGTCGGGCGCGCGCATCAGCGTCTCGCCGATCAGCACCGCGTCGACGCCGACGCGCTCGAGCTCGTCGAGCTGGTCGCGGGTCGAGAACCCCGACTCTGAGACCACCGTCTTGCCGGCGGGTACGTCGGCCAGCAGGTCATACGTGCGCTCGATGTCGACGCTGAAGTCCGACAGGTCACGGTTGTTGATCCCGAGCACGTCGGCCTCGACCTCCAGCGCCGCCTCGAGCTCGCGCTCGTCGTGCACCTCGACGAGCGCGTCGAGATCGAGCGCCCGAGCCTCGATGAGCAGGTGCTCGAGCTCGGGCAGGTCGAGCGCGGCGACGATCAGCAGGATCGCGTCGGCGCCCAGTGCCGCGGCCTCGTAGAGCTGGTACGGGTCGACGATGAAGTCCTTGCGCAGCACCGGTAGCGTCGACGCGGCGCGCGCCTCGCGCAGGTCGTCGAGTGAGCCGGCGAAGTGGAACGGCTCGGTGAGCACGGACAGCGCGGTCGCGCCGCCACGCTCGTAGGCGCGCACGACGTCCGCCACCTCGACGCCCTCGCGGATCGGGCCGGCCGACGGGCGAGCGCCGCTTGTGCTCGGCGATCAGCGACACGCCCGGCCGCGTCAGCGCCTCGCTGAACGGGCGGAAGCCCTCGGCGCGGCGCTCGAGCATCGACTCGAGCTCGGCCAGTGGAGTCGACTTGCGCCGCCGCCGGACCTCGTCGCGGGTGTCGTCGACGATCCGGTCTAAGACGCTCACGCGGCCAGCTCCTGAGTGAGGTTCACCAGCGCGTCGAGCGCCCGGGTCGCACGGCCGTCGTCGATCGCCGCCTCGGCAGCGCGGACGCCCGCTTCCAGCGAGTGCACGGTGCCGGACACGTAGATCGCGGCGCCCGCGTTGAGCACCGCGACGTCACGCGCCGGGCCCGGTTCCCCGGAGAAGATCCGCCGGGTCGTCTGGGCGTTGACGTCCGGCGTGCCGCCGGCCAGCGCAGCCGGCTCCGCACGCGCCAGCCCCACGTCCTCGGGGGCGACGTCGTATGTCCGTAGCTGCTCGCCGTCGACCTCGACGACGCGCGTTGTCCCCGACGTGCTCATTTCGTCCAGACCGTCGGCGCTGGACACTACCAGCGCCCTCTGGGCGCCCAGCCGGGCCAGCGCGCCCGCGATCGTCTCCAGGAAGCCGGGGTCCGAGACCCCGATCACCTGACGCAGGGCCCCGGCCGGGTTGGTCAGCGGGCCGAGGAAGTTGAAGATCGTCCGGACGGCGAGCTCCTTACGGACCGGGACGACGAAGCGGGTCGCGCCATGGTGGGCGGGCGCGAACATGAACCCGAACCCGACCTCGCTGATGCAGCGGGCGATGGCGTCGGGCTTGAGGTCGATGCGGACGCCGAGCGCCTCCAGCACGTCGGCGGAGCCCGACAGGCCGGTGGCGCTGCGGTTGCCGTGCTTGGCCACCGCGCAGCCGTGGCCGGCGGCGATCAGCGCGGCGGTCGTGGACACGTTGAAGGTCGGCCGGCCGCCGCCGGTGCCGGCGGTGTCGATCAGGTCGTCGCGGCCAGTCGTCACGGGCGTCGCGAACGCGCGCATCGTGGTGGCCAGGCCGACCAGCTCGTCGACGGTCTCGCCCTTGGTGCGCAGCGCGACCAGCACGCCGGCCGTTTCCACCTCGGACGCGTTGCCGGCCATGATCTCGGCCAGCACCGCGGCGGTCTGCTCGGCGGACAGGTCTTGGCGGGACGCCAGCGCGTCGATCGCCTGGGTCAGCACTGAATTAGGCAAGGAAGTTGCGCAGCAGTTGCTTGCCGTCCGGGGTGAGCACGGACTCGGGGTGGAACTGCACGCCGAGCGCGGGGAGCGTCTTGTGGCGCATCGCCATCAGGACGCCGCCGCCGTGCGCGGTCGCCTCCAGGCAGTCGGGCAGATCTTCGTCCACGACCAGCGAGTGATAGCGCGCGACGGGCAATGGGTCCCGCAAGCCGGCGAAGATGTCCTTGCCGTCGTGGGTGATCTCGGTCGTCTTGCCGTGCACCGGGATGTGCCGGATGACCTTGCCGCCGAACGCCTGGCCGAGCGACTGGTGGCCGAGGCAGACGCCGAGCGTCCTCACGCCGGCCTCGGGGAAGCGACGCATCACCTCGACGCTGATCCCGGCTTCGTTCGGCGTGCAGGGTCCGGGCGAGACGACCACCCGGTCGTAGTCGTGCGCGAGCAGGTCGTCGACCGTGGTGACGTCGTTGCGGATGACCTCGAGGTCCGCCCCCAGCTCGCCCAGGTACTGGACGAGGTTGTAGGTGAACGAGTCGTAGTTGTCGATCATCAGGACTTTCACGGCCATGCCGCCTGTTTCGTGGCCAGCTCGATCGCCCGCACGACGCCGCGCGCCTTCGCCCGCGACTCCTCGTACTCGTAGTCGGGCTTCGCGTCGGCGACGGTGCCGCCACCGGCCTGCACGTGCGCGACGCCGTCCTTGACGACGACGGTGCGGATGCAGATGCAGGTGTCCAGCTCGCCGGCGTAGGACAGCCAGCCGACGGCGCCGCCGTACGCGCCGCGCTTGACCGGCTCGAGCTCGTCGATGATCTCCATCGCGCGGATCTTCGGTGCGCCCGAGAGCGTGCCGGCGGGCAGGACGCTGCGGAGCGCGTCGATCGCGCTCACCTCGGGACGCAGCGTGCCCGCGACCTGGGACACGATGTGGATCACGTGGCTGTAGGTCTCGACCTCCATCAGCCGCTCGACGTGCACGGTGCCGTGCTCGCAGACCCGGCCGAGGTCGTTGCGGCCGAGGTCGACGAGCATCACGTGCTCGGAGCGCTCCTTCTCGTCGGCCAGCAGCTCGGCCGCGATCGCGGCGTCGTCCTCGCCGCGCGGCCGGGTGCCGGCGATCGGGCGCGTGGAGACGTGGCGGCCGCTGACCGTCAGCAGCGGCTCAGGGCTCGCTCCCACGATCTGGAAGTCCTCGAAGTCGAGGAAGTACATGTACGGGCTCGGGTTCACCGCGCGCAAGCCGCGGTAGATCGAGAACGGCTCGACCGGGGTCGGAGCACTCCAGCGCTGGGACGGGACCACCTGGTAGGCATCGCCGGCGTGGATGTACTCGATGATCCGGGCGACGTTGGCCTCGAACGCCTCGCGGCTCATGTTGGGCTCGAACGTCGGCTCCTCGCGCTCCCCGTGCGGCTCGAATGCGGGCAGCGGACCCGCGAGCCGGGCCCGCACGGCGCGGATCGCCTCCACTGCGCGACCGTGGGCGGCGTCGACGTCACCGTCGTCGAGATACGCGTTGGCGAGGATCGTGACCGTGTGGCGAAGATGGTCGAAGGCCACGATCACGTCGGAGAGCATCAGCGCCATGTCGGGCAGCCCGAGCACGTCCGGGTTGGGTTCGGGCAGGCGCTCGACGGCGCGCACGCAGTCGAAGCCGAAGAAGCCGACGGCGCCGCCCGCAAACGGCGGCAGCCCGGCGATCTCCGCCTGGCGGACCGCGGACACG
Organism: uncultured Solirubrobacteraceae bacterium; assembly: GCA_963768375.1. GTDB lineage: Bacteria > Actinomycetota > Thermoleophilia > Solirubrobacterales > Solirubrobacteraceae > Solirubrobacter. The sequence continues at coordinate 917,697 of CAVYHO010000006.1, read as the reverse complement.
GCGTCGTGGGCGAGCGTGTACGGGTCTCCCCCGTCGCTCAGGCGCCAGCGGAGCACGCGCTTCGGGCGCCAGCCGATGAACGACCAGCGGCCGACGTGCTGGCCCTGCTCGGCGGACTCGAGCAGGAACGCCGGCCCGTCGCCGCGCAGCTTCAGGAACGCGGAGACCGGCGTCTCGCAGTCCTCGATGAAGGAGTGCGTGACCGGGACGAGGTTGTGGTCGCCGGTCAGGTTGCGCGCCTGTTCGAGCGTCGGTGTGACCTCGAGATGCTCAGCGACGGCGGCCAACCAGCACCTCCTCGGCGTCCGCGAGGCTGAGCCCGCGGCTGCGCAGCAGCACCGCGAGGTGGTAGAGGACGTCGGCGGCCTCTTCGGCCACGCGCTCGTCGGACTCCTCGCGCGCGGCGCGGACGACCTCCTCGGCCTCCTCCTGCACCTTCTCGCCGATCAATGGCGGATCGGCGAGCAGCGTGGCGGTATAGGAGCCTTGGGTCGGGTTCTCCGCGCGGTCTTTGAGGGTGCGCTCCAGTCCCGGAAGTGCCTCGTGCGGCGCGGCATCCAGGTCGCCGGTGAAGAAGCACGTGCGCTCGCCGGTGTGGCAGGCGGGACCGGCGGGCTCGACCAGGGCCAGGATCGCGTCCGCGTCGCAGTCGTAGCGGAGTGCCTTGACCGCCTGCGTGTTGCCCGACGTCGCGCCCTTGTGCCAGAGCTCGTTGCGCGAGCGGCTGAACAGGTGCACCTCGCCCGTGTCCTTCGTGCGCTGGAGCGCCTCGGCGTTCATGTACGCCAGCGTCAGCACCTCACCGGAGCGCCAATCCTGGATCACGCACGGCACGAGGCCGTTGGAGTCGAAACGGATACTGGGAGGCTCCATCGGGAGCCGGGGAGTTTAGGCCGCGGGCTCGGCCCAGGGGGAACGGCGGCCCAGCGGCGCCGCGCGGCCGACCAGCGGCTGGCGGTTCCAGTCGCGCAGCGAGCTGCGGTGCAGGCGGTGGACCGCCCACAGGAAGTAGAAGGAGGCGGGGACGCCGACGTTGTCCAGCGCGACGCTCCAACCGTGCGCCTCGGTCAGCAGACCGGCGATCAGGTGCGCCGCCCCGCAGGTCACGAACACGCCGCTCATGGCGACGCCGGACAGCGACCAACCACCGAGCACCGGACGCCGCGCGAGCTGCGTGCGGGCGGTGAACAGCCCGACGAGCATGTAGTTGACGCCGAGGAAGATGTTCGGGACCAAGGAGCGGACGTCGACGTCCCGCGGCGCGGCGTGGCGCAGTGATTCCCACAGGGTCGCTCCGAGCGCCGCCGCCACGATGCACGGCAGCGCCGCGACCCAGACCGGCGTACCGGCGATCAGCCGGTCGCCGCGGCCGCCGAACGCGGCCTCGGTGCGGAGCGCGATGAAGGTCAGGCCGGGGGCCAGGCCGATCGCCAGCGACGCCAGCATCGGGACGTGCGCGACCTCGCCGGCGACCAGGTGGCGCCAGGCGTGCACGAGATGGTGCGGGCCGCAGGTGAAGGCCATGACCAGAAACGCGCCGCCGAAGTGCGAGAACCCGCGGGTGCGGCGGTAGCGGACCAGCTCGTAGCCGGTGATCACGCCGAGCCCGGTGTAGGCGATGCCGGTGAGCAGCGCGAAGATGCCGGCGAAGATCGTCACTCCAGGCCCTCCTTGACGATCCCGATCTGGTGCATCATCTCGTCGACGAGGCTGCGCTCGCCGCGGTGGCCCGCAACGCGGGGGTGTGCGGCGGTGCCGATCGCGGCCAGCGCCGGCAGCTGATCGGCCGGCACGGCCGGCGACCACAGGAAGCCCTGCGCGGCCGGGGAACCGAGCGCGATCAGCTGATTCGCCTGAAGCGGTGTCTCGACGCCTTCGGCGATCACGTGCAGGCCGAGTGCGTGCGCGAGCGACAGGATCGCGGCCACCACCGCCGAGTCGCTGTGCTCGGTGCCGAGGCCGTCGATGAACGAGCGGTCGACCTTGAGCACCTCGACCGGGAGCGAGCGCAGGCGGGCGAGCGACGAGTGACCGGTGCCGAAGTCGTCGATCCCGACGTACACGCCGAGGTCCTTGACCGCCCGCAGCGCGTCCAGCGACGACGTGCCGGCGCTCATCAGCGCCGATTCGGTCAGCTCCAAGCACAGCGACTCCGGGGCGATGCCCGCCGCGGTCAGCGCGGCCTCAACCACGGCCGGGAAGTCCGGGTCGTCGAGCTGGCGGGTGGAGACGTTGACCGTGACCGTGAGCGGCGTGAGGCCCTGTGCGTGCCAGGTGGCGAGCGCGTGCGTCGCGGTCCGGAGCACCCAGGTGCCGAGCGGCGCGATCAGCCCCGTCTCCTCGGCGACCGGGATGAACTCGGCGGGCGAAGCCTGGCTCCAGCGCACGAGCGCCTCGACGCCGACGAGCCGGCCGGTCGTGAGGTCCAGCTGCGGCTGATAGTGAACTTCCAGCGCATCGTTGTCGAGTGCCGCACGAAGCTCCTGTTCGAGCTCGAGCCGGCGCATGATCCGGGCGCGGGTGGCGTCGCTGAAGAGCTCGACGCGGTTCTTGCCGGCCTCCTTCGCCTGGTACATGGCGGCGTCGGCGTCACGCAGCAGGACGTCGGGATCGACCTCGCCGGGCGCGGCCACCCGGCAGCCGATGCTGACCCGCACGTGACGGCGCTGGCCGGCGACGTCGAACGGCTCCGACAGCGCGCCGCGCAGCCGGCCGGCGGCGATCGAGGCCACCGACGGGTCGCCCGTGCCGCGGCACAGGACCGTGAACTCGTCGCCGCCCAGGCGCGCGACCAGATCGCTCTCGCGCACAGCGGCGCGGAGCCGCTGGGCGACCTGGATCAGCAGGCGGTCGCCGGCCTCGTGCCCGAAGCCGTCGTTGACGACCTTGAAGTCGTCGAGGTCCAAGAACAGCACGGCGACGCCGTCGCCGGTCTCGGCGGCAGCGCGCAGCGCGGCAACGAAAGCGGCGCGGTCGGGCAGACCGGTGAGGGCGTCATGCCCCGGAGCAGCGTTGAAGACGAGCACGGACAAGTCTTCTTGACTGATCGGCGCATGTGCGGCGATCTAGGAATCGGTGTCAACTATTGGACCGCAATGCGAGGATGCGCCTGCTCCAGATACCAGTCGAAGGCGCGGCGGCAGGGCTTCTCGCGGCCCATCACGCTCAGCAGGGCGGTCAGCGCGCGTGGCGGGAGGCGTGGGATCAGGCGCTGAAGGGCGAGCGCGTAGGCGAACGCGGGCGCATGCTTGCGCGAGAACGCGCCGTAGCGCGCGAGCGCTGCGGGCTTGTCGTCGCCGTCGAGGACCGCCCGGATCTCGCGCCCGGCGACGATCCCGAAGTAGAACGCGGTCCGGATCCCCTCGCCGGACAGCGGCAGGCAGTGGCCCGCGCTGTCGCCGACGAAGAACACACCGTCCTCGGCCGCGGGGCGCAGCCGGTGCGGGAACCAGTTGCCCTGGTAGCGGACGGGGTCCACCTCGAGGCGCCGGGCGATCTCCTTCGTCGGCTCCTTGACGTGATCACGGGGCTCGTAGGAGCCGACGCCGACGCGCTGCTCGCGCGCGGCCGGCACCGACCACGCGTAGCCGTAACGGACGAGGCTGCGGTCGATCCACACGTCGAGGTCGATGCCGCCACCTTCCGGGTGCACCTCCAACCCGCGTGAGATCGGGGCATCCGGTGGCTGAAAGCCCTTGCCGAGCACCCGTCGCCAGCCGAGTGCGTCGACGAGGAGCGGCGCGGTGATGTCCCCCCGGTCAGTGTGGACGGTGTCGCTGGTGCGTCCGTTCACTTTCGCGATTTCGAACCGGGCGTCGGTCTGCTCGTAGAGCGCGCGGCACAGCTCGCGGTAGTCGAAGCTCGACCAGCTCCACGGCAGCCGGAACCGCGCCGACCCGTGCGGCGTGTGGAACGCCATGCAGGGGATCTCCTGCCGGATCGCGCGCTCGACACCCATCGCGTGCAGCCACGGCGTCGGCGCCGCGCACGCCGACGTCGCCCGCTCGCCGATCTCGTAGCGGTCCACGACGAGCACGTCGGCGCCCGACCCCGCCAGCTCACGCGCGACGGCGAGCCCGGCGAAGCTCGCGCCGCAGATCAGCACGTCCGGGCGCTCGTCGAGCGGCGTGCGCTCCTCGCCGCGCAGCGTCGCCCGCTTCACCGCAGCGCCTCGAGCGCGGCCCCCGGCAGATGCCAGACCCGCACGCCCGCGCGCCGGCCGAGCACGTCGAAGCCGACGGACTCGATCCGGCCGAGCATCCGCAGGTACAGGCCGGTCGCGAACCGCACGCCCGGGCGCACGGAGGCGGGCGCGGACGCGATCGCAGGGCGCGCGGCGGCGAACAGGCGGCGCGCGCGTTCGACCTCGTGCGCGAGCAGCGCGCGGACCTCGGGGGTCGAGCGCGCCGCCAGCAGGTCGTCGTCGGTCACGCCGAACCGTTCACGGTCCTCGGCCGGAAGGTAGACACGGTCCAGCCGCCGGTCCTCGCGCACGTCCCGGATGAAGTTCGCGAGCTGGAACGCCAGGCCGAGCCGGCCGAGGTCGCCGTGGTGGTCGGCGGGCACACCGAGCAGCGAGGCCATGATCCGCCCGACCGAGCCGGCCGAGCCGTCCATGTAGGCGACCAGCTCGTCCCAGCTGCCGATCCGGACCGGCGCGCAGTCGATCCGCATCGAGCGCATGTAGGTGCCGAGCTCGCCGAGCGGGAGCCGGTGGCGCCCGGCGGCGTCGGCCAGCGCGCGGACGATCGGCTGCCGCGACGCGATCCCGTGCTCGAGCTCCGCCTCCCACGCGTCGAGCGCGGCGCGGCGCTCGGCGGCGCTCGGCGCGCGGCGCGGCCCGTCGACGATCTGGTCCGCCGTGCGCACGTACCCGTACAGCGCGTGTGTGGCGGGACGCAGCTCAGCGGGCAGCCGGCGGGTGGCGAAGTAGTACGTCGGGTCGTGGCGGAGCAGCATTCGCCGCGACGTCTCATACCCCTCGAGAAGCGCCGGGTCCATAAGGGGCTCTGTCATAGGGTGAATACGGTGGACGCGCTGCTGCGGGATCGATCGGTGCTTTACGTGACCGGCAAGGGCGGCGTCGGCAAGACCACGGTCGCCGCGGCTCTGGGTCTGGCCGCCGCGCGCACGGGTCGCCGCACGATCGTCTGCGAGGTCGCCGAGCAGGATCGCATGTCGCGCGCGTTTGCTCGTCACGGCGTCCGGCCGGAGCAGGAAGTCGAGCTGGCCGAGGACCTCTGGGCGATCACGATCGACCCCACGCAGGCGCTGTTGGAGTGGCTCGGGAAGCAGGCCGGCGGCGCGGCCGGCCGGATCCTCGGGCACTCGCACACCTTCCAGTACTTCGTCGCCGCCGCGCCCGGCGCGAAGGAACTGATCACGATCGCGAAGGTGTGGGAGCTGGCGCAGAAGCAGCGCTGGGACAAACACAACCGGCGCTACGACCTCGTCGTCGTCGACGCGCCCGCCTCCGGCCACGGCATCGGGATGCTGACGACTCCGCGCACGTTTGGGGAGATCGCGCGCGTGGGCCCGATCCGGCGCCAGGCGACCAAGGTCTCAGAGATGCTCGCGGACCCGAAGCGCACGGGATACGTGGCCGTCGCGCTCCCGGAGGAGATGCCGGTGAACGAGACGATCGAGCTCGAGCGACGGTTGCGCGACGCGATCGGGCTGGGGCTCGACGCGCTCGTGATGAACGCGATGTGGCCCGAGCGCTTCTCGTCGTCGGACGTGACGAAGCTGCGTGCCGCGACCCGCGACGGCCACGACGAGTCCCAGCTCGGCGCCGTGCACGCGGCGCTCGCGGTGCACGAGCGCGTCAAGACCCAGCGCGCGCACCTGCGCCGGTTGGGCGCGGCGATCGACGCGCCGATCACGACACTCCCGTTCGTCTTCGAGTCCGAGCTGGGCCTGGCCGACTACGAGCGGCTGGCGGGCGAGTTCGCGACGTGATCGCCGATCCCGCGCGGCGGCTTTCCCCGCTCGCCCGCTGGGTGTGGGCGTTGCAGCAGGTCGGGTTCTGGGGCGTAGTGACCGCGATCGGCGCCGCCGTGGCAGCGAACGTCGACGCCGGCGGCGCATGGTGGTGGGCGATCCCGCTCGTGGTGATGGTGGCCTCGACGGTCGCCATCCCGGCGCTGCGGTGGCGGCGGTGGCGGTGGGACATCCGCGACGAGGGCATCGACATCCAGCACGGCACCCTCGCGGTCAGCCGCACGCTCGTGCCGTGGATCCGCGTCCAGCATGTCGACACCCGGCGCGGCGTCTTCGAGCAGATGTTCGGGCTCGCGACGGTCGTCGTGCACACCGCCGCGGGCGGGCACACGATTCCGCTGCTGCGCCGGGCTGACGCCGAACAGCTGCGCGAGCGAATCGCCGGGTTGGCGCGGAGCGATGACTGAGCCGCGCCGCCTGCACCGAGCCGCGATCCTCGTCTACTCGGCCGACGCACTGCGCAACGCCGCGTTCCCGCTGATCGTGATCGTCGGGATGTCGGTCCTGGGCGGCGGCTTCGACGTCCGGGACCTGATGCGAGCCGCGATCTACGGCGCCATCGGCGTCACGGTCTCGGCGGTCATGGGCTATTTGCGGTGGACCTCGACGACCTACCAGATCGGGCCGGAGGCGATCCACCACCACACGGGGATCGTGCGCGAGAAGGACACGGTCGTGCCGCTGGCCCGGATCGAGGCGCTCGACGTCCATCAAGGGCCGTTGCAGCGGGCGTTCGGTGTGTTCGCCGTCGATGTGCAGACGGGCGCGGCGGGCAAGGGCGGCGAGGTGTCGCTGCCCGCTCTGACGCCGGCGGCCGTCGAGGAGCTGCGCGCCGCGCGGCCCCGGGCCGCGGCGCCGGAGACCGCCGACGCCGGCCCGCAGCGCCGGATCTCCGGCCGCGAGCTCGCGTTCGCGGCGCTCACCGCGGGCCAGCTCGCGGTGATCCTGCCCGTGCTCGCGGCCGCCGGGCAGGCCGCGTCGCAGGTGCTGGAAGACGAGCGCGGCGAGGAGGCAGTGCGGCTCATCCCGCATTCCGTCACGGCGGTGGTGGTCGGCGCCGCGGCGCTGCTGGTTGCCGCCTGGCTCCTGTCGACGCTGGGCGCGATCGTCACGTTCGGTGGATTCACCGTGACCCGCGACGGCGACCGCCTGCGGATCCGGCGCGGACTGGTCTCGCGCAACGAGGCCACGGTGCCCATCGGCCGCGTCCGCGCGGTGCGGGTTGTCGAGGGCCTGCTGCGGCGCCCGTTCGGGCTCGCGTCGCTGACCGTCGAGGTGACGGGCTACGCCGAGGAGGCCTCGGCGGCGCGAACGCTGTTCCCGCTCGTCCGTGTGCGCGAGGTGCCCGCGTTCCTGTCCGAGTTCCTGCCCGAGATGGCGGACGAGGTGGCCGGGCTCGAGCGGCCGCCGGGTCGCGCCGCGCGGCGCTACGTGCTCGTCCCGGCGCTCGTCGGTGCTGCGCTGAGCTTCGGCTTGTGGTTTCTCGTGGGCCCGTTTGCGCTGCTCGCGCTGCTGATCGGGCTCTACGGGTTCGCGCGGTGGCGCTCGGCGGGCTGGCGGCTGCGGGACGGGCGGCTGGCGGTCCGCTCGCTGGTGATCGCGCGGACGACCGTGCTCGCGCCGGCGCGGTTTCGGGAGTCGCACACGGTGTCCCAGAACGTGTTCCAGCGGCGGGCTCGGCTGGCGGATCTGAGCGTGGCGTTTGGCAAGGGCACGACTGCGCGGGTTCGGCACCTGGACGAGGGCGCCGCGCGGTCGGCTTGGGCCGCGCTGTAGCGCCGGCGAACTGCCCGATAAGGGGATGGGTTCGTCCCGCGTGGCAGGGGTGTAACGACTTTGTTCACCCCCTCCGAACAAAAACGGTACACCCACGCGAAACGGGCCCACCCTCTCTCAATGCTGCTGTTCGCTACGTAATGCCAAGGCGGTCCAAAAGAGCATCATCCGCCCGCCACGACCGCCGCACGCGCACGGACAGGTCCAGGTGCACGTGCTCCGCCAACTCCCGCTCGATCTCTTTCCGCGCCGCGATCCCGATCGCCTTGATCATCCGGCCGCGCGAGCCGATCAGGATGCCCTTCTGGGACTCGGTCTCGACCCACATCGTGGCGCGGACGAACGTGACGTCCTCGCGTTCCTCGATCTCTTCAACCTGGACCTCGACCGAGTGCGGGACCTCCTGGCGGGTCCGGGCCAGCACCTGCTCGCGGACCAGCTCGGCGAGGATGATGTGCTCGGGCTGGTCGGAAGTGTCCTCGGGCGGGAAGTAGAACGGGCCGTCGGGCAGCAGCCCGGCCAGGAAGCCGACGAGCTGCGGCACGCCGCGCCCCGTCCGGGCCGAGATCGGGAACACCTCGGCCTCGGGCAATCCCAGCTCGCTCGCGATCGACAGTGCCTTCACCGTGCGCGCGTGGTTGAGCCGGTCGACCTTGTTGACCGCGATCGCGACCGGCACGCTCGCCCGGCCCAGCGCGTCGGCGATCCACCGGTCTCCCCCACCGCCGACGCCCTGCTCGCCGTTGACGACGAACAGCGCCGCGTCGGCCTCGGCCAGCTCGGACTCGACGCGCCGCTGCATCCGCGCGGTCAGCGCGTCGCGCGGGCGCTGCACGCCCGGCAGGTCGGTGAGGACGAGCTGGAATTCCTCGTGGACGGTGACCACGCCACGGATCGCGCGCCGCGTGGTCTGCGGCTTGTCGGAAACGATCGCGACCTTGCGGCCGACCATCGCGTTCACGAGCGTCGACTTGCCGACGTTGGGCCGGCCGGCGAGCGCGACGAAGCCAGAACGGGTCATCGGAGCCACACCATGATCTCGGCCTGGACGGCGAGCATCTCGCCGTCGTCGGCCTCGTGGTCCATCCCGGTCAGGTGCAGCACGCCGTGGACGACCGCCTCTACTAGGTCCTCGGTGTAGTCAGGGCAGATGAACACGTCACCGATCTCGCGCTGGGTGGGTGGGAGTCCTATCTCGTCCTCGTCGACCGGAAACGACAGGACGTCGGTCGGTCCCGCCTTTCCGCGCCACGTCTCGTTGAGCTCCGCGATCCGCTCCGGCGTCACGAACGACACCGCGACGTGCCCGTCCTCGATCCCGGCCGACGCGACGGCGTAGCCCACGGCCTCCCGAACGCGGGCCGCGGGCAGCGCGCTCCCGATCACGTCGACCTCGAGCACCTAGGCGCTGTGCCGGCGCTGGTCCTTCGCCGGACGCAACCCGCTGGGTTGGGCGGTCGCGTGCGCGTCGTAGGCCTCGACGATCCGCTGCACGAGCTTGTGGCGCACGACGTCGTCGCCGCCGAAGCGCACGAACTCGATGCCCTCGAGGTCGTTCAGGATGTCCCCCACCACGATCAGGCCCGACTTCTGGTCGCGCGGCAGGTCGACCTGGGTGATGTCGCCGGTGACGACCATCCTGGAGCCGAACCCGAGCCGGGTCAGGAACATCTTCATCTGCTCGGGCGTCGTGTTCTGGGCCTCGTCGAGGATCACGAACGAGTCGTTCAGGGTGCGCCCGCGCATGAACGCCAGTGGCGCCACCTCGATCACGCCCTTCTCGAGGTTCGTCGCCACCCGCTCCGGGTCCATCATGTCGTTCAGAGCGTCGAACAGCGGCCGCAGATACGGGTCGACCTTCGCCATCAGGTCGCCGGGCAGGAAGCCGAGCCGCTCGCCCGCCTCGACCGCCGGCCGCGTGAGGATGATCCGGTTGACCTCGCGCCGTGACAGCGCCGCGGTCGCCATCGCCATCGCCAGGAACGTCTTGCCGGTGCCGGCCGGGCCGACGCCGAACGTCACCGTCGAGCGGCGGATCGCGTCCACGTAGCGCTTCTGGTTGACCGACTTCGGCGCCACGCGCAGGTTGCGATGGCGCCACACGACGTCCTCGAGCACCCGCGATGGGGACTCCGCGGACTCGAGCACGCGCGTGACCGACTCGATCGTGGCCGGGCCGATGTCATGCCCGCGCTCGACCAGCGCGGACAACTCGCGGATCACGGTCGCGCCCGCCTGGACCGCCTCCGCGTCGCCGTCGAGCGTGACGATGTTGCCGCGCAGAAAGACCTCGCAGTCCAGGTGGTCCTCGAGTGTCTTCAACGCCGCGTCGCGGGAGCCCGCGAGCTCCGCCGCCACCTCGTTCGATACCTCCAACTGCCGTCTTGCCATCTACGAAAGCGCTTCCTTCACCTTTGTCGAAACCCTCCGGCCGTCGGCCTGACCCCCGGCGGCCTCCATCACATGCTTGATCACCCGCCCCATGTCGCGCGGCGAGGAAGCCCCGGTGGCATCCACGCCTGCGCGAACGAGCTCGTCCAGCTTCTCTTCGGAGAGCTCGGCGGGCAGGTAGGCCTCGATCTCGGCCGCCTCGAACGCCTCGCCCGCCGCCAGCTCGGCTCGGCCCGCGTCGCGATAGGCCGTCTCGGCCTCGCGGCGCCGCTTGCGCTCGCGCCGCAGTACCGCGACCTCGTCCGTATCGCCGTCCTTCTCCGCCTTCTGCAACTCGGAGAGCACGAGCCGGAGCGCCGTGACGCGGTCGCGCTCCCCCGCCTTCATGGCGGTGGTCACGTCCGCTCTGATGCGGTCGGCAATCTGCACCTACTCCCAGTGTACGGCGAGAACGGGCGGTCTCAGCCGCGGCGGCGGCGCAGAACTATCCCTCCGACCACCCCGACGAGCAGGCCCCCGACCCCGAAACCGGCGGCGACCGCCGGCTTCACGCCGTCTTCGTCGGAGACGGCCGGCTCCGGCGTCGCCGTGGCGGTCGGCGACGGCGTGGGCGTCGGCGACGGGCTGGGCGTCGGCGTGGACTGCGCGGTGCCCTGGACCTCCACCTCGAAGTGGAATGGGACCTCGGCCTTCGGCGGCACGCCGGTTGCCCCGGTGTAGATCGCGTAGAACGCGAGATAGGCGACGCCCGGCCCGTACCAGGGACCGCGGTTCTGGGTGTCCTCCTCGGCGGTGACGGTCGGCCCGGTGATGTCCAGCGGCGGATCACCCTCGACGCGGAAGTTGCCGCGAACGTCGAAGCCGGGCGCCGACTGGTACCGGCTGCGAGTCGGCGAGTGGAGGTTGGCGGTGATGTCGCTCAGCCCGAGCTGCTGGAAGTCTTGAATTGGCATGTCGCCGTTGGCGGTCACGTGCAGCCGCTGGCCGGGTTCGAGCCGGAACGCGTAGTAGAGGTACTCGGTCGGCAGGAGCGTGTCGCGGTAGCGGCCCGACTCCATGAGCGGCGCGGCGTTGAACGAGCCGCCGCCGACCACCGGCTGGTAGTCGTCCTGCGCCGCTGCCGGCGGAGCCAGCACCAGCAGCGCGAGAACGGTGGTGAGCGCCAGCCTCACGTCGCCGCCCGCCGGCCGAGGATGAACGCGGCGGCGAGCCCGATCAACGCGCCCGCGAGCGCGACGCCGGCGAGGATCAGCCACCCGGGCGAGCCGGAGTCGTCCTCGGCGGTCAGCGACTCGGTCGGTGGGGCGGTCGCCGTCGGCGTCGGAGTCGGGGTCGCCAGCTCCCCGGCCTCGCGCGTGAGCCCGACCTCCTCGCCCGGAGCCAGGAACTGGACGCCGAGCTCGAGCGCGACCGGGACGTCGTCAAGGTTGCCGCTCTCGAGCGAGACGCCGAGCAGATACTGCCCGCCGTCGGTCGGACCCGAAGTGCGGACGCTCTGCGTCTCGACCCGGCCGAGCTCGGTCGCCGTCGTCCCGCCGCTCAGTAGGCCCTGCTCGAACGCGACGTCGCCGCCGTCGGTGGCGAGCAGTTCCGTCCGCAGCGTCGAGCCGCCACCCGACTCGTACGGCGGGATCGCCGTCACCGACGCCAGCACGCGGCGGCCCTCGGGCACCTCCAGCGTGTACCAGCGCTGATCGCCGACCGTGATCGTGTCCTGGAACAGGCCCGCGCTCAGATTTGGCCCGTCGCCCTTCGTGGGCGCGCCCTCGACCTCGGTCCCGGACGGCTCGTAGGCGCGATAGGCCCGCGCCAGCAGCGCTGCCAGCTCATCGCCGAGGTCACCCGCGTCCTGCACATCGGAGTACGAGCCGCCACCCGCGCTCGCGATGCAGCGCAGCTGACGGCGCGCGCGTTCGCTGACCTGCAGGCCGACGACGGAGATCGTCAACTCGAGTCCCTGCCGTGCCACATCCCGCGCCGCCTCGCACGGGTCCGGCGGCGCGCAGTTGTCGCCGCCGTCGGAGACCAGGATCACGCTCCGGCGGCCCTCGGAGGAGCCGAGGTCGTCCGGCGTCGCGAGCAGCGAGTTGCCGATCGGCGTCCGGCCCTTGCCGTTGAGCGCGTTGACGGCGCCGATGAGCTGCTCCTTGTCCAGCGGCCCGACCGGGATCGTCAGCTCGGTGTCCTTGCACGCCTCCTCGCGCGAGGTCTCGGCCACCTTGGACCCGTAGACGCGCAGGCCGACCGGCGCGCCCGTCGGCAGCCGGTCGACGACCTCGGCGACCGCCTGCTTGGCGGCGTCCAGGCGCGTGCCGCCGTTGCCCGCGTCCTTGTTCATCGACTTCGAGGAGTCGAGAACGATCAGCGCGCGGTTGCGAGTGTCCGTGGCCTGCCCGGAGGCGGTCGCGGGCAACACGAACAGCGCGACCGCAACGACGAAGAGAACCCGCACCGAAACGAGGTTACTTCTTGGGGGTGTCGCCACCGGCGATGTCGCGCACCAGGTCCGACAGCGCCCTGGTGATGTCGTGGCCGACCTCGGTGGTGGCCACGGCGGCGATGATCACCGAGACGACGAGCAACACGCCCATGTACTCGGCGGCGGTCTGCCCGTGCGCCTCGTGGGCGCGCGAACGCGCACACACGAGGGCACGGATCAGGCGCTCGGACATCGCAGATCCACGCTACGCGCGGCAACGCCGCGCCGCCAGGGTCCCAAGACTCATCTGCGCCTGGGCCAAAGGTCCCAGACACGCGTAGGACCCGCCGGTTCCCCGGCGGGTCCTCGAACCGCGACTCTCTAGGGGGCTGGAGGGATCAGCCGCCGCCGCCTTCGTTGCCACCGTTGCCGTTGTGGGCGGCGGGGGCGGTCTTGCCGGCCTCCTGCTTGCCGTCCTTGCCGCTGGCGATGTAGCTGACGAGGTCGCTCATCTTGCCGGTGATCTCCTGACCGATGCCGGTGGTGGAGACTGCGGCGATGATCACCGAGACCACGAGCAGCACGCCCATGTACTCGGCTGCGGTCTGGCCGGCCTCATGGCGGAGGCGGCGCATATGCCGCACGGCGGTCGCGAAGGCGAGGCCGGTGTTGACGCGTGTGGTGGTGAGGAAGTCGGACATTTGGGTTGAGCCCCCTGGGCAAATCGGTTGACCGAACGACTGCGATCAATCTACGTTCGGCCCGGGAACCCGGCGAGAGGCCCAGGACTCAACTTGGAGGGGGCCCGAGGGCCCAAATTCGCGTAGGACCTCTAGGGCCTAGCGGTCCCGCACACCGAGCCACAGAGCGATGGCTTCGGCCCGCGAATGGACGCCGATCTTCTCGTAGATCCGCGACAGGTGGTTCTTCACCGTCTTGTTGGTGATGACGAGCTCCTCGGCGATCGCGGCGTTCGACATCCCGCGTGCGAGCAGGTTCAGGACCTCGCGCTCGCGCGCCGTCAGCGAGCCCATGCCGAGCTCGTCCTCGTCGTTCTCGGTGCCCGGAGCACGGCGCAGCGCCTCAAACACGGCGGGCGTGACGGCCGGCGAGAGCACCATCTCCCCCGCCGCGACGGCCTTGATCCGGGCCTCGAGCTCCTCGGGCTCGAAGCGCCCGTGGACCAGATAGCCGGCGGCGCCGTTGCGGATCGCGCCCGTGACGAGCTGCTCGTCCTCGGAGTAGGACAGCATGAGCACCTTGGCCCGCTCCGACAGTGGGCCCGCGGCGGCCACGCCGTCCATCACCGGCATCCGCACGTCGAGGCACACGACGTCGGGCTGCACCTCGCGCGCGATGTCGATCGCCTCGCGCCCGTTGCCGGCCTCGCCGACGACGGTGATGCCCTGGGCATCGGACAGCAACGAGGCGATGCCACGCCGCACGATCGCGTTGTCATCCACGAGCAGGACGCGGATCACTGCCATGTGAATCCCTCCACCTGGTCGCGCACGGTATCGGAAGGCGCGGCGGTGGGCGGCGGCTCCGGCGTCTCGCGCTGGCGCGGAGGCGCGCCGGCCGGAACCCAGACCGAGATCACGGTGCCGTCGCCCGGCTCTGACTCGACGCTCAGCTCGCCCCCCGCCAGCCGCGCGCGCTCGCGCATGCCGGCGAGGCCGAAGGACCCGACGCCGGCCAGCGAATCGAGGTCGTCGGGGGCTTCGAAGCCGTCGCCGTCGTCGGCCACGGTGAGAACGACGCGGTCGCCGAGCCGGCGCAGGTGGACGTCCACGCGCGACGCGTGCGCGTAGCGCTCGACGTTGGCCAGCGCCTCCTTGAGGATCCACCGCAGCTCGCGCAGCACCAGGGTCGGCAGCGGGCCGACGTCGTCGAGCGAGCCGCCCACCCGGGTCCCGGTCCGCTCGCCCCAGCGGGCGGCCTCGGAACGGATCGCGGTCGGGAGCGGGAGCTCGGCGTCGTCGCGACCACGCAGCCCGGACAGCAGTTCGCGCGCCTCCTGCGCCGCCGTGCGCGCGTCCGCGGCCAGCTTGCGGGCGTCCTCCACCGCCCCCGGTGGGTCGACCTCGATCCGCCGCGACAGCGCCAGCGCCGCGAACCCGATCCCGTGCACCGTCTTCGCCAGCGAGTCGTGCATGTCGCGCGCGAGCCGCTCGCGCTCGGCCTGCGCCGCCATCGTGCGCTCCTGTTCGGCCAGCGCATCCTCGGCCTCGGCCTGGCGGTCGAACACGCGCCGCGCCCCCGCTCCGGCGACGGCCACGATCGGGTACAGCGCCGGCAGTACGACCAGTGTGCGGAAGTCGTCCAGCGTCGAGTCGAACTCCGAGCGGATGTAGATCGCGTACGCGAAGCCGACGATCAGCATCACGCTGAACAGCGCCGCGCCCGCGTAGCCGTAGACCAGCCCGCCGAGCAGTGCAGTCCCCAGCGTGTAGAAGAAGAACGGGCTGTCGACGCCGGTCAGCACCAGGATCAGCACCGCGAGCACGAGCTCGCCCGCCAGGTAGGACGGGTGGCGGACGAGCGCCGGACCGACCTTGTCCCACCGCAGCACGGGGTACAGCGACGCGACGGCGGCGATGACGATCGCCGCCGCGGTCAGCGCGCGATGCTCCTCCTGGCCGAGCGACAGCAGCGTCACGACCAGGATGCCCAGGCGGACGTTGAGGATCAGGCGGCAGGCACTGGCCAGCCAGCCGCCGGCGCCGTCGGCGCCGCGGCTGGTCAGCCGCGTGGGCTTATCCTCCGAGCGGGTTGCCACCGCCGTCCGCGCCTGTGGCGAAGAGCACGGACAGCAGGATAAGGATCATCGAGCCCGGGACGATCAGGGTGGTGACGATCAGGCTCACGCGCGGGCCTGCGCGCTGGGCGTGCCGGCGCGCATTCTGGTGCGCGAGCCGGCGCATGTCGGACGCGATGTCGTTGAGCGCCTCGGCCAGCGGGACGCCCAGCTCCTCGGCCTGCAACTGCGCGGCCACGAACGACTTCAGCGACTCGGACTTGTTGCGCTCGCGCAGCGCCAGGAACGCGTCGCGGCGCTCCTGGCCGAGGTCGATCTGGCGCAGCACGGTCAGCATCTCCTCGCTCACCGGGCCCTCGAGCGCCTCGGCGACGCGCCGCAGCGCGTACCGGTAGCCGAGGCCGGCCCGCACGGACACGGCCAGGATGTCGAGGAAGTCCGGGAGCGTGCGCTCGATCGACTCCTGGCGCAGCCGGCCCGCGCGCGAGAGCCAGAAGTCCGGCCCGAACCACCCCATCACGCCCAGCAGCACCATGAAGACCACGCTCGAGCCGAGCAGCAGGAGCAGGCCGCCGACACCGACCCCGAGCAGCAGTGCGAGCGCCGCCTTGAGCCCGATGAAGCTCTGGACGGTGAGGTTCCCCGGCCGGCCCGCGTAGTCGAGCCGGTGCTCGAGCGTGGCGCGCCGCGACGCGCGCAGGCTCGGCGCCAGCCGTGGCCCGAGCCGCGCCGCGAGCGCGGCCACGAGCTTCGCGATCACCGAATGACGCGCGTTCGGCTCACGGACACCGCCGATCCGGCCGCCAAGCCGCTCGACCGGACCTTGGTCGCGCAGCATCGGGACCGCGGCGAGCCCGATCATCAGGCAGAGGACGGTCAGGCCCCCGAAGATCCACGGCATCTCAGACATCGATCCTCGTCGTCCTCCGGATCAGCACGAACGCGATCGCCCACAGGACCGTCGCCACGAAGAGGCCCGCGAGTCCGAGCGCCGAGCCCGTCATGTCCTGGGTCACACCGGGTGAGATCGCGTTGATCATCAGGATCGTCGCGCCGCCGATCCCGGCGACGACGTAGGAGGTGAAGACCACGCCGGACAGCAGCGTCTTGATCTCGCGCCGCAGGTCCTTGCGGGCGTCGAGCGTCGACGCCAGCTCGCCGAGCGCCCGCACGGTGTCCCCGCCCGCGCGCTGCTGGATCGCGATCGTCGTCATCAGCACGGCGACCTCGCGCGACGGCAGGCGGTCGGCCAGCGCCTCGAGCGCATCCTCGACGCCCCGCCCGACCTGGATCTCCTCGATCACGCGCTTGAGCTCGGCGCCGCCCGGATCGGCCAGTTCGCGCGACGCCATCCGCAGCGCCTGCTGCATCGACAGGCCCGCGGCGGCGCCGTTGGAGAGCATCCGCGCGATCTCCGGCAACTGCGCGACGAACGCGTCGCGGCGGTTGCCGCGGCGGCGCTCGATCAGGCCGCGCGACACGAGGATCGCCCCTGCGGTGGCCGCGATCAGCGAGATCAACGGCGTGAACAGCAGGCTGAAGACGACGGCCGCAGCCAGCCCGCCGGCGATCACCAGCCCGAGGAACTCGACCGGCGTGAGCTTCACGCCCGCGCCCAGCAGCCACGAGCTGAGCCGCTGGCCCCGTCGGGTCCGCCGCAGCCGCGCGTCGAGCGCGCGCACGAGGCTGCGGCCGCCCCCGTCCATGCCACCGGCGCGGCCGCGCTCGGCCAGCTCGGCGCGACGGCTGGTCCCGGCCAGCAACTGCCACAGCCCCAGCATTCCGAACACGCCGGCGACCAGCAGCGCCACCATCGCCCACGACGCCGACGTCATGTGTCCTCCGCGGGCCGCACGACCGCCTCGGCGACGGAAAACTCGGGCGGCACATCCTGGCCCGCCAGCATCAGCCGGCGCGCGATCGCGTCCGGCAGCCGGCGGTGCACCACGCGCCCGCTGACAACCCGGTCCGGCCCGACCGGGTCCGTCTCAAACTCCATCACCGACGCCAGCCGGAACGTCTCCCGGCGGCTCGAGGCGACCGCCGCCACTTCGCTGAGGCGGCGCCCGCCGTCGGCGTAGCGATCGACCTGCACGATCACGTCGATCGCGGAGTTGATCTGGTCGCGCAGCGCCTCGAACGGGATCTGCAGCTCGCTCATCGACGCCAGCGTGGCCAGCCGGTGGATCGCGTCGTCGCACGTGTTGGCGTGCAGCGTGACCAGCGAGCCCTCGTGGCCGGTGTTGAGCGCCTGCAGCATGTCCACGGTCTCGGCGCCGCGGACCTCGCCGACGATGATCCGGTCCGGCCGCATGCGCAGCGAGTTGCGCACGAGGTCGCGGATCGTGACCTCGCCGCGGCCCTCGACGTTGGGCGGGCGTGCCTCCAGCGTCACGACATGCGGCTGCTGCAGGCGCAGCTCGGCGTTGTCCTCGACGGTGATGATCCGCTCGCCGTCGGGCACGGCGCTCGAGAGCGCGTTCAGCAGCGTGGTCTTGCCGGCGCCGGTGCCGCCCGAGATGACGATGTTCAGACGCGCTCGCACGAGCGCGCGCAGCAGGGCGGCGGTCGGCTCGTCGAGCGAGCCGATCCGGATCAGCTCCTCGATCGTGAACAGCCGCGGGAACCGCCGGATCGTCATCGTCGGCCCGCGCAGCGCGAGCGGCGGGATGATCACGTTCACGCGCTCACCGCTGGGCAGGCGCGCGTCGACCATCGGGCTCGACTCGTCGACGCGGCGGTTGACCGTGGAGACGATCCGGTCGATCGTCTGGAACAGCTGGGCCTCGTCGGAGAACGAGATCTCGGCGCGCTCGATCCGGCCGTCGCGCTCGACGTAGATCTCATCGGTCCCGTTGACCATGATCTCGGTGACCGAATCGTCGGCCAGCAACGGTTCGAGCACGCCGAGCCCGACCGCCTCGTCGACGACGCGGCGGATGAGGCCGGCGCGTTCGGCGGTGGAGAGGACCGGCCCCTCGCGCGAGACCATCCGGCCGACGACGCGCTCCAGGCGCGCCCGCCGCTGCTCCTCGGAGAGCACGGCGATCTCGTTGAGGTCGACCTCCTCGAGCAGCCGCCGCCGGTAGTAGCCGACGCCGTCCGGGGAGCCGTCGTCCCCTCGAGCGCCCGCGGCGACGATGCGATCCCGTAGGCCCACTACGACGGGAGTATGGCGCTGCGCGTGGCCCGCAACTTCTCGTGGCCGAGCCCAGGCACGATGATCGGGATCCGGACGCTGACCTTCGCCGTCTCGCCGCGGACGTCGACCTTGATGCCCTTCCGCAGCCCCTGCGAGACCGCATACCGAGCGGCCTTCTCGGGATCGCCGCCGCGCGCCTCGACGCGGCTGGCGGTGCGGGCCGCGTTGGCGGCCTGATCTACGGTCCACGCGGCCAGCAGCAGCTGCCACACGATCAGCGCGCACAGCAGCATCCACCACAGCATCCCGATCAGCTCGGCCGAGGCCTGGCCGCGTTGGTCTGTCAGCAAGCGCTTCATCGCTTTGGCTCCGGTGTCTCGACTTGACGGTCGGGGAGCGGGTCGTCCTCGACGACCGTGTCGGCGGTGGTGCCGACCTCGATCGGCGACTTGAAGGCCGGAATCAGCACGGGCACCTTCAGCCGCACCGAGACCGTCACGTCGCCGCGCTTCTCGATCTTCGCGTGGTCGCGCCAGCCGCCCGGGAGGTCCTTGCGGGCCGCCTCCCGATAGGGCGGCATCTTGCCCTCGTCGCTGGAGTCGACGGCGAGCTGCCGCGCGCCCTCGCGCGCCGCGTGGCCGGCGACCACGTAAGTGAAGCCGGTCAGCGCCATCTGCCAGAGCCCGAAGAAGATGATCAGGATGATCGGCAGCAGGCCCATGAACTCGGCCGTGGACTGGCCGCGCTCGCCGCCGAGGCGGGCGATGAGGCCGCGCGGCTCGTCGTCGCGCGGGCGCTCGGCGTCCGGGTGCGGGACGACGTCGAGCTCGACGGCCAGCGACTCGAACGCGCTACGCAACTTGTTGTCCTCCATCCGGCTTGGCGAGCCGGTGTTGACCGCGGCCTCGAGTGCGTTGAAGTCCGCCGGGATCGCCGTCTGCGCCATCGTCTCGCCGACGACCTTGCGCGCCAGGTCGGGCTGGATCTCGCGCCGCCGCGACGCCTGGTTGAGCACGATCTTGACGTCCTCGTCCTCGCGCACGCCGAGCCGCTTCCACAGCTCGCGCATCCGTCGCACGCCGCGTAGCGCGAGCACGTCGGGCGTGGTGACCACGATCACCTGCGACGCCATCTCGGCCGCGATCGCCGTCGCCTCCGTGGCGACCGCGCCGATGTCCACGACGGTCAGCGCGTGCCGGGCCTTGACCGCCGACAGCACGTTGCGGGCGACGGCGCCGTCGACGTCCTCGGCCTTCTCGCCCTCCTCGGGCGCGAGCAGCAGCCGGAAGCCCTCCTTGTGCGTGTAGAGGGTCTCCTGGAGGTGGCGGACCGAGATCTCGTTGGAGACGGTCACCAGGTCCACGACGCTGCGCCGGTGCGGCGTGTCCAGCAGCGCCCGGAAGTCGCCCTTCTGGAGATCGAAGTCGACCAGGCAGACGGGGCGGCCGGGGGCCAGCCGCGCCGCGGCCAGGCCGAGATGGAGCGCGATCGTCGTGGTGCCGACGCCGCCCTTGGAGCCGGCGACGGCGACGAGCTGCCCCCCGAGCGCGCCCGTGGCCGACTCCTCGCCCGCGACGCGGTCGCGCATCGTGCGCGACCACTGCGCGGCGGAGCGCACGCTGGCCTCGAACGACTCGAGCGCGAGCGGGAGCGCGACGACGTCGCGCAGCCCGGCCTGCATGGCGGCGCGCAGCAGGCCCGGCGAATCCTCGCCCGCGAGCAGGATCAGCCCGACCTCGGGATAGGCGGACGCGAGATCGCGGGCCAGGTCGAGCACCGGCGTGCCGCCGAGCGCGTCGTGAAGCAGGACCACGTCGATGTCCAGCCGGCGCAGCGCGCGGTGGATCTCGTCGAGCTCGCCGACGATGTCGACGACGTCCATCTCCGCCTCGCGCGCCTGCGCGGCCGCGCGGCGCGCGGTCTCATCGTCGGCGACGGCGATCAGCAGCCGTGCGCTCATCGGATCGTGCCGTCCTTCTGCTTGCTCGGATCCTCGCCGCGGTAGATCGTCTCGCCGAGCGTGCGGTCGGCCGGGTCGCCACGGCGCAGCAGCGCGAGCCGGACGTCGGCGCCGAACACGGACGCGTGCGCGACCTTCAGCGACTGGCGCTTGTCGAGCGCGAACGTCACGGGCACCACCTCGCCGGGGTTGGCGGGCGCGTCCTGGACGCCGTTGGCGTCCTTCAGGCGTGGCGTGCCGACGTTGATCACCTCGGCGCCGGGGACGATCACCATCGTGCGGTTCGGCTTGCCCTCGACGTCTTCGGCGCCCTGCTCGGCGCCGTAGGACGCGATCACGTCGACGATGTCGCCCGGGCGAACGCGGCCGGCGACGCCGGTCGAGGCGTCGACCAGGATCGCCTCTTCGCGCTGGCCCTCCTGCAGCTGCGGGGGCGAGACGAGCATGCCCTCCTGCAGGATCGAGTTCGGCTGCAGGTCGGAGCCGGCGACGAGGCCGGTGATCTGGGTGTAGTCCGACAGCGCGGCCTCCGGGGCCCATCGGCGCGGGACCTCGCGGCGGCGCACGGAGGTATCCGGGACGGCCTCGTTCGCGGCCACCGGCCGCGTGAGCTCGAGCACGACGATCTTGTCGCCCACGTCCCTCTCGACCTCCGAGACGTAGTTCGCGACCAGCACGAACACGCCCACGAGGCCAAGCGCCGCGATCGTGAGCAAGAGCACCGCACGTCGCTGTCGAGGATTCATCCGCCTCCCTGCCGATTACGTCAACTCTGGGGTTCCGGACCGAACGATAGGACCTGTCGGGTGCGCCCGACAGGTCCCAGGCACAAGTTGAGCCCGGGTCCCGGCCCCAAGTTGGGTCCTCGGACCCACGAGTGCCCGGGATTGCAGAGTTACATTCTCGCCCACGATGTTGCGGCGCCAGGACGGCCAGATCATCCCTGCCCTTGTGATGATGATGCTCGCGCTCGTAGTCGTCGGGATGCTGTTCTTCCAGGTCGGCCGCGCCGCGATCTTCTCTACCGAGGCACAGACCGCCGCCGACGCGGCGGCGCTGGCGGCCGTGGAGAACGTCAAGCAGCAGCTGATGGAGCAGGTGGCGGCCACCGGCACGTCCTCGCTGGCGCTGATCGACCCGATCCGGGTCCGCCTCGCCGCCGAGTCCTACGCGCAGCGCAACGGCGGCCACGTGACGAAGCTCGACCGCCGCGGCATCGACGTGAAGGTGTGGGTCGTCACGAACGACCGGCTCGGCCGCGGCGCCGAGCGGCTCGACCGCGAAGACACGCGCGGCTCGGCGAGGGCGCGCGCCCGCGTCGAACTGCTTGCGATCCCGGGCGCCGGCATCGCGGGCGACATCGGCGGCGCGATCGTCGGCGGCGGCGATCCGACGATCTCCAAAAAGGAATGGGACGAGCTCGGCGAGGAGATCGGCGACGGCCCGCCGACCTGCGGGTCGAGCGCCTCGTCGAACGACCTGGTCAAGCTCGGCAACCTGCTGCGCGAGCACGGATTCGCGGTCGGCGAGAACGCCGAAATGGGCGACAACCCGGCGCCCGGCGTGCACTCCTCGTCGGGCTACCACTACCAGTGCCGCAACTCGGCCGCGCTGGACGTCAACCACGACCAGTTCAACGAGGCGGGCGTGATTGACGCGATCATCAAACCGCTCCACGAGCTCGGCTATCGCACGATCTGGCGCGCCGCCGGCCACTTCGACCACATCCACATCGACATCGCGAACTCCGGCCCGATCGGCGGCGGGTTCGGCCTCGGCGGCGCGGTCGGCGCGCTCGAGGAGACGTCGCTGCACGTGAAGCTGATCGACTGGGACGCCGAATACCTGCCGTTCGGCGGCTTGGGCTGGCTGGGCGGCGGCGGTACCTACGGCGGCCCGCCCGACCCGGACATTGCGCGCGTGATCTGCCGTGTGCTCGACCGCTACAACGCGTCGCCCAAGGTCCGACTGGCCGCGTTCGAGGCCGCGATCGTCGAGTCCGGCGTGCACAACCTCAACTACGGCGACCGTGACTCGCTCGGCGTCTTCCAGCAGCGTCCCGAGGTCAAGGCCTGGGGCACCGCGGCGCAGATCATGAACCCGGACCACGCGGCGATGATGTTCATCACGAAGGCGATCCAGCTCAACGGTTCTCAGAGCGCCGGGCAGCTCGCCCAGGACGTGCAGATCTCCGCCTTCCCCGAGCGCTACGACCAGGTCGCCCAGCAGGCGTACGGGCTGCTGGAGAAATACTGCTGATGCGGCTGGCGCTCGTCGTGTGCGCAGTCCTCTTCGCCGGGTGCGGCGTGCTCGACGACGAGGGCCCGGCGCTCTCCCAGGGGCCGGACCCGAAGATCTATGGGCCGAGCGAGGCGGTGCCCCGCGAGGCCCCCGAGATCCCGATTCCGCGGCTCGAATCGCCGTCTAAAGAGGTCGCGCGGGAACTGGAGGCGGGCGAGATCGGCGTGGTCGGTATGACAGGCGTGATCGGCGTGCGCCCGACGGTGCTCGACACCGCCAATGACGTGCGGATCGAGGCGCTGACGTGGTCGCGCTGGGGTACCGACGGGGCGGTCGGCGAGGGCGAGATGCGTCTCCGTGAGTGCCAGCCGACGTGCGCCGGCGGGCGCACGAAGAAGACTCCGGCGACGGTCTCCCTGTCCGGCGTCCGGCAGTGCCGCGGCCGCAGCTACTTCGAGGCCGCCGAGGTCCGCGTGACGACCGGCGACCAGCCGGCGACCTACGTCCGAGCCCCCTGTTGACGGCGGCGCGGGCGCGCACGATGACCACACATCGGGCATGGCGAGCGGGCGATCAGCTCGCCGCACCAGCGGCAGGCCCACGAGTCGACCGACTGCATCAGCTCGTGCGCGAGCCCGTCGGGATCGGCCGGGCACACGACCGCTTCTACGAGCTTGCCGGTCCCCCAGTAGGCCGGCCCGCCGGGCGTCGGCTCGACGCGGACCAGCGGCAGCGCGCCCAGGTGGGCGTTGACCGGCCCGGTGATCCACTGCTCGTCGCCATTGCGGGGCGCGACGACCAGGCGCGACGGACGCACGACGCGGGGGATCGGGACGCTCGGCTGGCCGTTGGCGATCTTGTGAACGGCGGGCTGCGGGTAGCTCGAGACGCCGAACGCGCTGTTCGGCGTCAGCGAGGTGACGTGCTGGCCGAGGCTGGGCGCGGGGTGCTTGAGGCCGGTGACGCTGCCCAGCCAAGTGATCGCGTGCAGTTGCTCCTCGAGGCCGGGCAGCGCGGAGCCGAGCAGGCCCGCCGACGGCAGCCGCGGCCCGAGGCTGGACGCGAGGCTCGCGAGCGCCGTGGCGGCGAGCGGCGGCAGCGGGGTGACGTGGATCACGACCCGGTCCGTATCCAGCAGCGCGCGCGCCATTTCCAGGCGCTTAAGGCCGTCGGGCGCGAACCACTCGGGGACGATCGCGATCACGCTGCCCCCGGCAGCGATGCCCGAGCTCAGCGCGTCCAGCAGCAAACCGGCCTGCTCGTTGGTCGGCGGCTCGGGAACCGCGTCGATGCGGCCCTCGGCGCCGACCAGACGCTCGGGCTTGAGCCCGAACACAACGATCACCGGTGCGGGAGGCGTGTCCGGTGCCGGTGGAGGCGGAGCGGGCACAAAATCTGTCGAATGCTCTTCCTCCCGAGCGGGCACAGGGCCACAATAGACACCAAGGAAGGAACATCAGGCCCCTCAATGCCAGATCTGCTGGCACTATGTAGAGAGACGAAATGGAAGTCGTACTCCTAGTCGTAGCCGTCATCGGCATCGCGTTGCTCGTGGTGCCCCGCCTTCAGCGCAAGCGCAAGCGCAAGCCGCGCGCGCGCCGGTCCATGCCGTCCGTGAAGGCGGCACGCCGCCGCGCCGCGGTGGCGGCCTCCGCCGCGCCCGCTCCGGTTGCGGTGTCCACCTGGACGCCGTCGAACGGCTCGCCGCCGAGCGCTTCCGACGACGATGGCTGGGACGACGACCTTGGCTGGGAAGGCGAGTCCAACCCGGAGCCCGAGACGCGCGAGGCCTGGCAGCGCTGGCGCGCGACCGAGTCGCCGCTGGCCTCCGCTGCCGAGCCGGTCGAGGCTCCGACCGAGCTGCCGAGCGTCGAGCGCTGGCGCACCGCCGCGTCGACGGACGAGGGCGACTGGCTCGGCGACGATGACGGCCTGGGTTGGGAGGGCGAGGAGTCGCGCTCCACGCCCCGCGTGTGGGTACCTGAGCAGCCCGTGGTCACGACTACGGCCGCCCCCGAGGTCGCGACGCGCGTCGAGACCGGGCGCGAGTGGGCCACGAACGGCAACGGCCATGTCGTCGCCGCGCCGGCGCCGGCCGCCGCTCCGCGCAAGCGCCGGTTTCATCCCGTGCTGCTCGTGGCGCTCTACGCCGCCGTCGGCATCGGCGCCATCGTGCTGGTCAGCACCGTCCTGTTCGGCAACTCCTCCTCGCCGTCGGCCCCGCAGCCCGCTTCCAACCAGACGCCGAAGGCCGCCCCGACGTCGGAGCCGGAGCTCACCGGCACGCTCGCCGACGAGACCTCCGACGGCGAGTTCAAGCTCAACGCCGAGCCGGAGCAGAGCGCTACGACCGCCGCGCGCAAGGCGCGCCGGGACTTCCAGCGCGAGCGCGCGCGGGCCCTGGCGGCCGAGCGGCGCGACGTGGCCTCCAAGGCCGCGGCGGCGCGCCGGCAGGCGGCCGCGGACCGGCGCGATCAGCAACAGCAGCAGTCGCGCGGCGGCGGCAACGGTGGTGGCACCGGCGGCGGCACTCCCTCGCAGGGCGGCGGCGGCGGCGGCTGGCGGTGGCAACCCCGGTCCCGTGACTCAGCCGCGCCCCACTTGTGAGTTCTGCATCGGCTGAGGGCTGCCCGCGCCTCGACTCCCTGCCGGGGCGCGATCTGCCGGGCGGGCTGCGGATCGCCGAGGCGCGCACGCGCGCCTCGCGCATGAAGGGCCTGGCGAAGCTCGACGACATGCCGGAGACGACCGCGCTGCACATCCCACGCTGCCGCTCCGTGCACACGTTCACGATGCGCTTCCCGCTCGACCTGATCTGGCTCGACAAGGCCGGCCACGTCGTGCGCGTCGATCCAAGCGTCCCGCCCCGCCGGCTGAAGTCCTGCCTGCGCGCGCGGTCCGTGATCGAGGCCCGCGGCGGCACCGCTGACACGTTCCTCGCCGCCGGCCTGGTCGCAACCTAAAGGGGCCTGGCCCCTTTAGGTTTGGGCCCTGGTCCTATTGCGCGGATGGGTCCTGGGACTCATGCCGCAATTCGTTAACGTGGCTACCGTCGTGCCATGGTCCGGCTGATGCTGGTCGTGGCGGCGATCGCTGCCGGAATCGCGTTCGCGAAAGGGAGGCTCGACGACGCCGGCGGCGGCGGCGCGATCGCGACACCGCCGGCGGCCACGGCCCAGGTCCCCGCCCAGTTCCGGACGATCCTCGCCAGTCAGCCGGACCCGATGACGCTCCTGCGCCAGCGCGGCGCGCTGCCCGGGCTCGGCGTGATCTCCCGGCTCGCGGGCCGCGCGACCGGTGAAGCGCCGTCCGCGCCGGCGCCGTTCGCGGACGTCGGCAGCCGAGCGGAACTGAAGGCGGTCCGCGGCGACATTCGCCGCGATATCCGCGCGCTGAATCGCCTGAGTGACAAGGACGGCTCATCGATCGTGGAGGTCGAGCGGACCTTGTCGGAGGTCTACTCGGCGCCGATCCTGGCCTCGCTCGGAGCCGAGGGCCGGCGAGCCTTCGCCTCGCGGGTCGCGGGCCGCACGCAGGCCGCGCAGCGCATCCGGGTGCTCGACTTCCAGGGCGTGTTCGTTTCCGGCCGCCGCGCGCTCGCGCAGGTCGTCTACCGGCTCTCGACGCGCGCGCCGTCCGGGCGCTTCGTCGCCCGCCCGCCGGCGATCTGGACCGTCACGCTGTCCCGCGAGGACGGCCGCTGGCGGTTCGTGCGCGGGATCGAGTCGTAGCTAGCTGAAGGCGATTCCGGCAACCCCGGCGACGACGAGCACGGCGCCCGCCATCCGGCGGGCGGGGACCTTCTCACGGCTCGCGATCGCGGCGCCCGCAGCGGCCATCACGACGCTGGTTTCCCTCAGCGCGGCGACCGGCGCCGCCTCGGCGCGCTCGAGCGCGGCGAGCACCAGCAGATAGGCGGCGACCATCCCCGCTCCCGCGGCCGGCGCGCGCCAGTTCGATGCCGCGCGGAGGGCGGCAGAGCCGCGGGTGAGGCCGACGGCGATCGCGTATGGGATCGCGGACATGACGAGCACGACCTCGAAGTACGAGATCGCTGCGGCGTGGCGGATGCCGTGGTCGTCGACCAGCGTGTAGCCCGCGATACACGTCCCGACCGCGAGCGCCAGCAGCAGCGAGAGCGTGTCGGGCGCGGCGCTGCCGACGCCGCGGACGAGCAGGACGCCGGCAGTGACCGCGAGCACGCCGAGCGCGGCGCCGACGCCGATCGACACGTCGAGCGCGATCACGGAGATCAGCAGGACGATCACGGGCGCCGAGCCGCGCGCGATCGGATACGCGAACGAGTAGTCGGCGCGCGAATAGACGGCGGCGAGCAGCGCGAAGTACACGAGCTCGAGCGCCGCGGACGCGATGATGTACGGCCAGGCTTCGGCCTCGATGCGCCACGTCAGCGCGGCAGGGATCGCGAACACCAGCGCGCCGAAGACGAGCGCGACCGCGGTCGTCGCATGCGTGTCGCGGGCGCCGGCGACGAGCGCGTTCCAGCCCGCGTGCAGCGCCGCGGAGGCGAGGACGAGCGCGAGCGCCGCGGCGGTCAGGCCACGAGCTCCGCGAAGCGGGCGGCGGTGACGTTGCCGCCGGTGATCGTCACGCCGACGCGCCGGCCGGCCACGTCGACCTTGCCCGCGAGCAATGCGGCGAGCGCGCAGGCGCCGCTCGGCTCCGCGACGGTCTTCGCCCGTTCGAACAGGAGCCGCATGGCCGAGACGATCTCGTCGTCGGTGACCGTCACGACCTCGTGCACGAGCTTCTGGATGACCGGGAACGTGAGCTCGCCGGGGATCGGCAGCTGCTGGCCGTCGGCGATCGTGCGCGGGACCTCGATCCGGACGCGCTCGCCGGCGGCCAGTGAGCGCTGGAAGTCGTCGCCCGCCTCCGGCTCGACGCCGATGATCCGCGTGTCCGGGCTGAGCGCGGCGGTCGCGGTGGCGCAGCCGGACATCAGCCCGCCACCGCCGATCGCGACGACGAGGACGTCGAGCGGCCCGGCGTCCTCGAGCAGCTCAAGCGCGACCGTGCCCTGGCCGGCCATCACGCGCTCGTCGTCGTACGGGTGGACTCCGATCAGCCCGCGCTCGGAGACCAGCGCCGCGAGCAACTCCTCGCGGTCGGCGCCGTAGCGGTCGAACAGCACGACCTCGGCGCCGTACCCGCGGGTCGCGGCCAGCTTTCCCTCCGGGGCGTCCTCGGGCATCAGGATCACGGCCGGCGCCTCCAGCAGCCGCGCGGCGAGCGCCACGGCCTGCGCGTGGTTGCCGGAAGACACTGTCGCGACGCCACGCGCGCGCTCTTCGGGACTCAGCGAGGCGACCGTGTTGTACGCGCCGCGGAACTTGAACGCGCCCACGCGCTGGAGGTTCTCGGCCTTGAGCAGGACCCGGCCGGCGCCCGTCGCCTCGTCCAGTGAGCGGCCGGTGATGACCGGCGTACGGTGGGCCACGCCGTCGATCCGGCGTGCCGCGGCTTGGACGTCGTCGAGCGTGATCATCTGCGCACCAGTTTCACGGCGGCCCATTGTGCGTCATCGCGACGCTCGACCTCGCGCAGGGCGCCGAAGGCCGCGACCACCTCGTCGACCTCGTGGAGCTCGACGCCGGAGATGATGAGGCGCTCCGGGACCTGAGTCAGATTCGCCGCCACCTCGAGCAGGAGCGGGCGGACGAGGTTGGCGAGCACAGTCGGCGCGGGCGGGCCGCCGTCGCGGACGTCGCCACGGGAGACCTCGAGCGTGACGCCGTTGACCGCCGCGTTCTCGCGGGCCGCCTCGACCGACTCGCGCTCGATGTCGCACGCGAGCACCGGGCTCCAGCCGAGCTTGGCGGCGGCGATGGCGAGTACGCCGCTGCCGCAGCCCCAGTCGGCGAGGGCGCCGTCGGGCTCGAGGGTCGTGAGCAGCTCGAGCGTGAGCCGCGTGGTGGCGTGCGAGCCGGTGCCGAACGCCTGCCCGGGGTCGATCACGACGTCGAGTTCGCCGGGCGGCTCCCACGGCGGCCGCACGGTCAGCGGCCCGATCCGGATCGGCTTGTGGAAGCTGCGCCAGTTCTGGCCCCAGTCGTCGGGGAGCACGGTCGTAGTGACGAGTGCTGCACTGGCCTGGACCTCGCCGATGTCGGGCAGTTCGCCGGGCGCGCCGTAGAGCACGTATTCGACGCCGCCGTCGACGTCGCGCTCCTCGAAACCGGCGGGGACCAGCGAGATCAGCTCGGCCAGCACGGCGTCGGCGTGCTCGCGGTCCACTTTGACCACGAGCTGGATCACGCCGGCTCCAGCACGAGCGCGGCCCAGCCGTGCGCCTCCCGGCGTTCGCGCTCCACAAGGCCGGGCAGCCGGAGGACCTGGCCGGCGAGGATGCCGGAGGCGATCAGCACCTCCGGCGGGCGCTCGATCTCGAGCGCGCCGAGCACCGGGAGGGTGAGGTTCGCCACGACGGTGGGCGCGTACGGGGCGACTCGACGGGCGTCGCCTCGCGTGATCTGCACGTCAACGTCGTTGCGCCGCGCGTTCTCACGCGCCGTCGCCACCGCGGCCGGATCGATCTCGATCGCCTGCACCGGCGAAAACCCGAGCTTCGCCGCCGCGATCGCGAGCACTCCGCTGCCGCAGCCCCAGTCGGCGAGCGGGGTGCGCTCGCACGCCTGCAGGATCTCGAGGCAGAGCTGTGTGGTCGGGTGCGACGCGAGCCCGAAGGTCAGGCCCGGCTCGATCACGATGCCGTCGCCTTCGATCCACGGCGGGCGGAACGTGAGCGCACCGACCGTGACGGGCTCGATGTGCTCGTGCCAAGCGCGATCCCAGCCGGGATCGACCGGCTCGCGGGTGACCGTGATCAGCGTGTCGCCGGCCAGCTCGCGCAGCCGCGCGTCGGGCACGTCCTCGCCGTACACCGCGAACTCGACGGCCTCGCCGAGCGCGACCTCCTCGGCGCCGCCGGCCAGGACCGGCTCCAAGCGGGCGAACGCGATTTCGGCATCGGCGGCCCGGACCCGGATGCCGAGCCGGATCACCCGGCCAGCGCCCGCTTGAGCTTCGCGAGCATCCCCTCGGGCTCGCGCAGGTTCTCCTCGGTGAGCGAATCGGAGAGCTGCTCGAGCAGGTCGCGCTGCTTGCGGCTCAGTTTGCGCGGGATCACGACGTTCACCACGACGCGCAGGTCGCCTGTCCGGCCCCGCCCGAGCGGCGGCAGCCCGCGCCCCGCCACCGTGATCGTCTCCCCCGGCTGGGTGCCGGCGGGGATCTCGAGCGGGACGTCGCCGTCGAGCGTCGGCACCTGGATCGTCGTGCCGAGCGCCGCCAGCGGCGCAGCGACGTCGACGACCGTCACGAGGTCCTCGCGGTCGCGGATGAACCGCTCGTCCTCCTTGACCCGGATCACGACGTACAGGTCGCCCGCCGGCCCGCCGCGCTCCCCGGAGTGGCCGCGACCGGTCATTCGGAGCCGCTGGCCGTCGGAGATGCCGGCCGGGACGTCGACCTTCACGCGACGCTGACTGACGACCATCCCGCGTCCGTCGCACGTGTGGCAGGGCGTCTCGGCGATCCGGCCGTCGCCGGCGCACTTGTCGCACAGCGCGGTCCGCACCATCTGGCCGAACCGGG
This sequence comes from uncultured Solirubrobacteraceae bacterium, assembly GCA_963768375.1. Lineage (GTDB taxonomy): Bacteria > Actinomycetota > Thermoleophilia > Solirubrobacterales > Solirubrobacteraceae > Solirubrobacter. The sequence continues at coordinate 887,393 of CAVYHO010000006.1, read as the reverse complement.
TGCGCTGGACCTGCTGGATCTGGCCGGCCCCGCCGCAGCGATCGCACGTGACGATCGGCGTCCCCGGCTCCGCCCCGTTCCCGTGGCACGTCTCGCACGGCGCGGTGGCGTCGTATGTCACCTCGACGGTCGTCCCGCGAGCGGCCTGGCCGAGATCGATCGCGACCGCCAGGGCGACATCGCCGCCCTGGACCGCGCCGCCTCGCATCTTGGTGCCGCCGAACGCGGCATCGAACCCGCCCTGCCCGAAGAACGCGCTGAACAGGTCGCTGATCGACCCGAACCCCTCGAAGTTGGGCGAGAAGCCGCCGGTCTTGAGGCCCTCGTGGCCGTAGGAGTCGTACATCCGGCGCCGCTCCGCGTCGGAGAGCACCTCGTAGGCCTCGGCGGCCTCCTTGAACTTCTCCTCGGCCTCGGGGTCGTGCGCGTTGACGTCCGGGTGCAGTTCGCGCGCCAGCCGGCGGAACGACTTCTTGACGTCGGCTTCCGAGGCATCGCGCGAGACGCCCAAGACCTCGTAGTAATCCCGTGGCACCTAGTACAGCTCCTCGACGAAGCGCGACAGCTCGTGGGCCGCCTCGCGCACCGACCGTATCGCCCGCGCATAATCCATCCGCGTCGGCCCGATCACCGACACGGTGCCCAGATTTCGCTGCGGCAACCCGTAATTCGCCGCCACCAGCGACAGCGAGTGCAGCGCCGGCTCGGTGTTCTCGCCACCGATCCGCACGTACGTGCCGCGCGACGCCAGCGCCGACGACAACACGCCGAGCATCGACACCCGCCGCTCGAGCATCTCCATCAGCGCGTTGAGCTGCGAGACGTCCTGGAAGCGGTACTCCGACACCAGCCGGTGCGCGCCGTCCACGTACAGCGTGTCCTCGGCGGTCTCGACCAGCTCGGTGAACGCCGGCGACAGCTCGTGGATGAACGCGCGTTCGGTGCCGTGCAGCGACGGGTCGGCGAGCTTGGTGTGGAGCATCCGCGCGCCCAGACCCATCCCGACCAGGCGCTCGTTGAGGTATTCGCTCGCCCAGTCCGTCAATCCCGAGTCGACCGGACGGTCGAACGTGAAGAGCTTCTTGGAGACGCCGCCCGTGGACGTGATCACGACCACCATCAGCACCTGCGGCTGCAGCAGCAGGACCTCGATGTGGCGGATCGTCGTCGTGGCGATCGGCGGCGCGGTCACGATCGCCAGCAGGTTCGTGACCTGAGACAGCGTCTCGCTGGTGAGCCGCATCGCCTCGTCGACCTCGTGGCGGACGAGCGAGAGCCCGAGCTCGGCGGCGGGCGCCGCCGGCAGCAGCTGATCGACGTAGTAGCGGTACCCCGAGTCGGTCGGCACCCGCCCCGCGGACGTGTGCGGGTGCGCGAGCAGCCCGCGCTCCTCGAGCACGGAGAGCTCGTTGCGGATGGTCGAGGGGCCCGCCGTCACGTCGGGGTCGGAGGCGAGCGTCTTCGAGCCGACCGGCTGACCGGTCGCCGCGAAGCCGTCCACCACTTTGCCGAGGAGGAGGGCCTGGCGCGGAGTCAGCACCCCTCAGAGTCTAAGAACTGCCCGGCCCCGCCTCACGAGCTTGTTGCCGTCTTGGACCGCTTCGGTGGCGTAGACGCCCTCCTCGCGGGCCTTGGACGTGATCGTGATCTCCTTCTCGGGCACGCCCAGTCCGCGGAATTGGACGCTCAGCGACTTCAGCGCCAGCGGGTCCCCGGCCATCTCGCCGTGGACGCGTGCGACCTGGGCCATCGTCCACAGGCCGTGAAGGATTCGGCCCGGCAGGCCCACGGACGTCGCAAACTCGTCGTCCAGGTGGATCGGGTTGAAGTCCCCGGACGCGCCCGCGTACCGGTACGTCAGGTACCGGTCGGGCGTGATGGTCACCTCACGATGTTCGTCCATGTCCCCTCGCACACGAGCTCGCCCCGCTGGTTGACCGAGCGGGAGGTGAAGGTGAAGACGTTCAGCTCGCCCTGCTTGGCCTGGTTCGCGAAGGCCGCCTCGGTCGTGATCTCGTCGCCGGCGACCACCGGCTCGTGCCAGGTGAACTCCTGGCCGCCGTGGACCATGCGCGAGAAGTCGATGCCGACGTCGGGATCGGTCACGACCGGCGCCATCGCCTGCCAGGCGTAGACCGCCGCGAACATCGGCGGGGCGACGAGGTCGTCGTAGCCCGCCGCTCGCGCGGCCTCGACGTCGTGACAAATGGGCGCCTGTTCGCCGATCGCGCTCGCGTATTCGCGGATCTTCTCGCGCCCGACGAGGTAGGAGTTCACCGGTCGTCGCTGAGTTCGAGAACGGCCAGGAACGCCTCCTGCGGCACCTCGATCCGACCGACCTGCTTCATCCGGCGCTTGCCCTCCTTCTGCTTCTCGAGCAGCTTCCGCTTGCGGCTGATATCGCCGCCGTAGCACTTGGCCGTGACGTCCTTGCGGAACGCCTTCACGGTCTCACGGGCGATGATCTTCGCGCCGACGGCGGCCTGGATCGGCACGTCGTACTGCTGGCGCGGGATCCGCTTGCGCAGGCGCTCGGTCAACTCCTTGCCCTGCTCGTAAGCCTTGTCGCGGTGCACGACCATGCTCAGAGCGTCCACGGGGTCGCCGCCGAGCAGCACGTCGAGCTTGACCAGGTTCGAGGGCCGCAACCCGATCGGCTCGTAGTCGAGCGACGCGTAGCCCTTCGTACGGGTCTTGAGCTGGTCGAAGAAGTCGAGCACGATCTCGGCCAGCGGAAGGTCGTAGGTGAGCTGGACGCGCTCGGAGCTCAGGTAGTGCATCCCGGCGTGGTTGCCACGGCGGTCCTGGCAGAGCTCCATGATCTGCCCGATGTACTCCTTCGGCGTCAGGATCGAGGCGCGGATGTAGGGCTCGCGGACCTCGGCGATCCGCGCCGGGTCGGGCATGTCGGTCGGGTTGTGGACCGGGATCACGGAGCCGTCGGTCAACGTGATCTCGAACTCGACGCTCGGCATCGTCGCCATCAGCTCGAGGTCGTACTCGCGCTCCAGGCGCTCGCGCACGATGTCCATGTGCAGCAGGCCCAGGAAGCCGCAGCGGAAGCCGAATCCGAGCGCGTCGGACGTCTCCGGCTCCCACGACAGCGCCGCGTCGTTGAGCGTCAGCTTCTCCAGCGCGTCGCGCAGCTCCGGGTAGTCGTCGTTGTTCATCGGGAAGAGGCCGCAGAACACCATCGGCTTGACGTCGCGATAGCCGGGCAGCGGATGCTCGGCGGCGTTGCGCGCCTTGGTGGTGAGCGTGTCGCCGACGCGCAGGGTCGTGACGTCCTTGATCCCGGTGATCAGGTAGCCCACCTCGCCCGCCGAGAGCTGCTCGGCGGGGAGCTGCATAGGCGTGAAGAAGCCGATGTCGTCGATCTCGGCCTCGGTGCCGGCGGCCATCGCGCGGACCGTGTCGCCCTTCTTGAACGTGCCGTCGACCATCCGGATGTACGCGATCACGCCGCGGTACTGGTCGTACTCGGAGTCGAAGATCAGCGCGCGCGGAGGCGCGTCCGGGTCGCCGGAGGGCGGCGGGACGCGCTGCACGATCAACTCCAGCAGCTCGGTGACGCCGTCGCCGGTCTTGGCCGAGATCCGGCGGATCACGTCCGGGTCCTCGCCGATCAGCTCCGCGATCTCCTCCCCTACCCGCTCCGGCTCGGCGCCGGGCAGGTCGACCTTGTTCATGGTCGGGATCAGCTCCAGCCCGGAGTCGATCGCCAGGTAGGTGTTGGCGACGGTCTGGGCCTCCACGCCCTGGGAAGCGTCGACGACCAGCACCGCGCCCTCGCACGCGGCGAGCGAGCGGCTCACCTCGTACGTGAAGTCCACGTGGCCGGGCGTGTCGATCAAGTGCAGCTGGTAGTGCTCGCCGTCTGCCGCGGTGAAGAAGACGCGCACCGCCTGGGCCTTGATCGTGATCCCGCGCTCGCGTTCGAGATCCATGCTGTCGAGCAGCTGCGCGCGCATCGCGCGCGGGTCGACGGTGTGCGTGAGCTCGAGGATCCGGTCGGCCAGCGTCGACTTCCCATGATCGATATGGGCGATGATCGAGAAGTTCCGGATGTGCTGCTGGTCAGCCACGACCCCCTAAGACTACGAGCGCCGCCGCCGTAGGAGGGCGATGACTTGTTGCGCCTCGGGGATCCGGAGCCCGAGCACGACGCCCGCATAGGCGGCCCCGCCCGCGGTCAGCGCGGCGCCGACGCTCACGATCTGGCCGATCAGCGAGCGGCCGAGGAGGTCGTCGAGCAGGTACCAGACCCCGTAAGCGACGCCGGCCAGCACCGCGGCGCCGAGCAGCATCCCGGCGAACCGGGCCCAGTGAAGATCGAGCCCGCCGAGCCAGATCGCCTCGGCGATCACGAGCGCGGCGTTGGAGACCGCGGTACCGATCACGATCCCCGCGATCCCGAACTCCTCGGCGAGGACGTAGGAGAGGATGGCGTTGATGGCGAGCGAGCCGACCGCCAGCGTCGTCGGCACCCACGGGCGCTGGAGGCTGAAGAACGCGCGCGTGAGCATCAGGACGAAGCCGCTGAACGGGAGGCTGAACGCGAACCAGAACAGCGCGTCGGCGGTCAGCTCGGTCGATTCCGCCGTCCATTCGCCACGCTCGTACACGAGCCGCACGATCGGTTCGGAGAGCGCGAGCATCGCCGCTCCGGCCGGGATCAGCAGCAGCGCGATCTGGCGCAGTCCGAGCGAAGTGGTGGCCCGCAGGCCGTCGTAGTCCTTGCGGGCCGCGAGCCGCGCCAGCTGCGGGAACAGCACCGTCGCGACGGCGACGCTGAACATGCCCTGCGGAAGCATGTAGATCCGGAACGCGGCGTCGATCGCGCGCGGCGCCTGGTCGCTGACCAGCGAGCCGATCGTCGAGTTCAGCAGCAGGTTGATGTTGATCAGGCCGAGCCCGACCGAGACCGGCAGCATCAGCATCAGCACCCGCTTGACGCGCTCGTCACCCCAGCGCGGCAGCCGGATGTGGAACACCGGGAAGCCGATCCGCCGCAGCGCGGCCAGCATCATCAGCAGCTGTACGAACGTGCCCGCGACGACGCCGATCGCGTAGGCGTACAGCCGGTTCGGCCCCTCGAACAGCGGCGCCAGCCCGACCAGCCCGGCGATGATCACGACGTTCCACACGAGCGGCGCGATCGCCGGGATCGTGAAGTGGTCGTGGACGTTGAGGATCCCGACCGCGAGCCCGGTCAGCCCGAGCAGCACCACGATCGGGAACAGGACCTGGCTGAGCCCGATGGCGAGGGTGTCGAGCGCCGGCGTGAACTCGTCGCCGGTGATCGGCGGGATGATCACCGGCGCGAGGAAGATGAAGACGAGCGTGATGACCGTCAGCGCGACCAGCAGCAGGCCGGCGAGCGAGGCGGCGAGCTCGATCGCCTCCTTGCGCTTCTTCTGCTCCAGCAGCTCGCTGAACACCGGCACGAACGCGCTCGAGAGCGCCGCGTCGGCCACCAGCGCGCGGATCAGGTTCGGGATCTGGAACGCGAGCGTGAAGGCCGACGCCGGACCGCCGGTGCCGAAGTAGGCGGCCGCGACGACCTCGCGGATCAGCCCGGCGACCCGCGAAAGGCCCGTCCCGACCGAGAAGATCAGGGTGTTGACCGCCGTCCGGCGGGCAGGTGCTGGGGGCTGGGAAGCCAAGCGGCGCGCTATAGTACGCGCCCGCTGCGGGGGTTCCGCGGCGTTCTCACCATGGCCAACATCAAGTCACAGATCAAGCGCAACAACCGCTCCGTGCGCGAGCGCTTCGAGAACCGCCACTACACGTCGCAGATCAAGACGTACTTCCGGCGGCTCGAGACCGCCGTCGACGGCGGCGACGAGGAGACGATCACCACCGAGCATCGCAAGCTCGTGTCGCTGATCGACAAGGCCGTCAAGCGCGGTGCGCTGCACGCCAATACCGGCGGGCGCAAGAAGTCGCGCGCCGAGCGCATGCGCAAGAGCGCGGCCGTCAAGTCCTAAACAACCGGCGGCTCCGGCAGCATCTCCGGCTGCGCCGACAGCGGCTGCATCCCCGCCGCGATCTTCGCGTCGGCGCGGATCACGTGCATGACCGCGTTGATCAGCGCCAGGTGCGTGAACGCCTGCGGGAAGTTGCCCAGGTGCCGGCCGCTGCGCGGATCGATCTCCTCCGCGTACAGATGCAGGGGTGACGCGTAGCCGAGCAGCTTCTGGCACAGGTCGCGAGCCAGGTGGTGCTCGCCGATCTCGCTCAGCGCGCTGACGAGCCAGAACGAGCAGATCGTGAACGTGCCCTCCTCGCCCTCCAGGCCGTCGTCGGTCTCCTCGACCCGGTAGCGCAGGACCAGCCCGTCCACCGTCAGGTGGTTGGCGATCGCCATCACGGTCTTGCGGACGCGCTCGTCCTCGGGCGGCAGGAAGCGCACCAGCGGGATGAGCAGCGCGGACGCGTCCAATGCCTCGGTGTCGTAGTGCTGCGTGAAGACGCCGTTCTTGAGCCCGTGCTCGATGATGTCGGCCTTGATCTCGTCGGCCTTCGCGCGCCAGCGCGCGGAGTGCTCGTGGGCCTCGCGGAGCGTGGCCAGACGGGAGCCGCGGTCGCAGGCGACCCAGCACATGACCTTGGAGCTCACGAAGTGCTTGTCCTCGCCGCGCACCTCCCAGATGCCGCGGTCGGGCTTCTGCCAGTTCTCGATCGCGGCCTCGACGAGGCGCTCGATCAGCGGCCAGCGCCGCTCGGGCAGGTGGTCGCGGGACTTGGCGTGCAGGAAGATCGAATCCAGCATCGTGCCCCACACGTCATGCTGGCGCTGGTTGTAGGCGCCGTTGCCGATCCGCACGGGGCGGGCGTTGTCGTAGCCGGAGAGGTGCTCGAGCGTCTCCTCGATCAACTCGCGCTCGCCCTGGATGCCGTACATGACCTGCAGGTCGTCGGCCTGGGCGGCGTCCTGCATGAAGTAGAAGTAGTCGTTGGCCTCCCACTCAAAGCCGAGTGAGTGCAGGCCCCACAGCATGAACGTGCTGTCGCGGACCCACGAGTACCGGTAGTCCCAGTTGCGCTCTCCGCCGGGGGTCTCGGGGAGGCTGGTGGTCGCGGCCGCGATCATCGCGCCGGTCGGGCTGTAGCTGAGGCCCTTCAGCGTCAGCGCGCTTCGTTGGAGGTACTGGCGCCAGGGATGGTCCGGGAAGTCGCCGTGGGCGAGCCACTGGTGCCAGTAGTCGGCGGTCTTGACCAGACGGTCGTACGCGTCCTTGTAGGTCTTCGGCCCGGGGTGATCGGAGAACGCCAGCGCGACGAACGCGGTGTCGCCGTCCTGCAGCGTGCTGACCGCGCGGACGCGCGAGCCCTCGAACCCGACCCGCAGGTCGGTGGTGAGGTGCAGCTTGGTCGGCCATCCCTCGGCACTCGCCGTCGCCTCGCCATAGCCGTCGCCCGCGTAGTCCCACTGGGCGTAGCGGCGACCGTAGTCGAAGATCGGGTCGCACTCCATCTGGACCTCGACCGAGCCGTTGACGCAGCGGATCGTGCGCAGCAGGACGTGGTCGGCGTCGTAGTCGGTGGGCGCGCGGCGGTGCGTGCTGCTGCGCTCCTCGGTGTCGTGCCACGGGCCGACGAGCAGCACGTCGCGAACGATCAGCCAGCCGCGGCTGGTGCCCCAGCTCGTCTCCAGGATCATCGTCCCCGGCAGGTACCGGCGCGCCGCCGGAACCATTGTGTCCGCCGGGCCGAGCCGGAACGTGCCCGCGTCCCGGTCCAGCAGCGCGCCGAACACGCTCGGGCCGTCGTGACGGGGCAGGCACATCCATTCGATCGCGCCGCTGGGTGCGACCAGCGCGCAGGTCTCGCAGTCCGACAGGAAGCCGTAGTCCGCGATCGGCGGAAACGGCGAGACGAGCGGGCGATCCGAGCTCTCCAGCGACATGCGGCCGGATCCTCTCAGAACGCGGCCGTCAGTACCGCCCGAACCGCCGTCGTGTCCTCGCTGAGGACGCCGCCGGCGCCGCCGCGGCTCTCGACCTCGAGGTCGGCCATCGCGGCGAGGGCCCGCCGGAGGCTCGTCAGGTCACGGGCGGCGACGTCCTTGATGAACTTGTCCGCCGCGCGCGGCGGCATCCGCAGCGTCTTCTTGACGTTCGCCGCGCTCTGGCCGGCCTGGAGTTGCTCGGCGACGGCGACGGCGTCACGCAGGCGGCGGACCATGTTGTAGGTCAGGCCGGTCACGCGCTCGCCCTGCTCGCGCAGCTCGATCAGCAGCTCTATTGATGTCCGGCGGTCGCCGGCGACGAGCGCGTCGGCGAGCGTCCACACCTTGCGCTCGGCGGACGTGGCGCAGGCTTCGTGCGACCTCGTCGGCGCCGATGTGAGCGTTCGGCCCGTGCTCGAGCGCGAGCTTCTCGAGCTCTCTGAGCAGCCGCTGCTGGCGGTCGCCGACCTGCGCCACGAGGGCCTTGGCGCCGTCCTTGTCGAGGCTGAGGTCGTTGTGCTTGGCCTGCTCGATCAGCCACTTCGGCAGGTCCCAGGACTTCACGTTGAGCTCGGCCGCGATCTGGCCGCCGGCCTTCTCGACGGCCTGGACGAGCTTCGCGGGCGCCTTGTAGCGACCCTCCTCGCGGGCGAAGAAGGCGACGGTGAGCGTCTCGGGGTCGGCGCTGTGCAATGCCTGGGCCACCGGCTCGACGTCGGAGTCCTTCCAGCGCTCCACGCCGTCGGCGATCACGAATCTTCTTCCGAGCGCGAACGTCATGGTCGACAGCGCGGCCGTGACGTTCTCCGGCGTGCAGGCCTCGGCCTCGTAGACCTCGACGCCCGCGCTGCCGGCGGCGTCCTCGGCCATCGCGCGCAGCTTGGCCCGGCGCTCGGCGATGCGACCGTGGTCGTCGCCGTGAATGAGGTATGCAGCGCGGAAGCTGGGCACCTCGGTGACGTTAGCGGGCCGCCCAGCGGTACCGGTGCTCCGGCCGGCCCGCACCGTACTTGAGCTCCAGCTCGACGCTGCCCTCGGACACGAGGTGCTCGAGGTAGCGACGGGCGGTGACGCGGCTCAGGCCCGCCGCGGCGGCCGCCTCGGCGGCGCCGAGCGCCGTGTCTGCCTCGCGCAGCGTGCGGGCGACGAGGTCGAGCGTCTCGCGGCTGAGGCCCTTCGGGAGCGGGATCGCGGTGCTGGAGCGCAGTTCGCCAAGCATCGCGTCGATCTCGCCCTGGCCGGCCTCGCCGCCCTTTGTGGCTCTCGCCCGGTAGGCCGAGTAGCGCTCGAGCTTCTCGCGGAACGTCGCGAACGCGAACGGCTTGACCAGGTACTGCGCGATGCCGAGCCCGGTCGCGGCGCGGACGGTCTCGACGTCGCGCGCGGCGGTGACCGCGATCACGTCGACGAGGTTGCCGGCGGCCCGCAGCCTTCGGCAGACCTCGAGCCCGCCGAGGTCGGGCAGGTAGATGTCGAGCAGGACCAGGTCCGGATCGTCCTCGAGCACGCGCCGCAGCGCATCGGTCCCGCGGTTGGCGATCCCGGTGACCTCGAAGCCGTCGACCTTCTCCACGTAGCTCTTGTGGATGTCGGCGACGCGGACATCGTCATCGACGATCAGGGTCCGGACGGTCACGGTGTGAGGGCCGGCTGGGCGGCGTGCGGGAGCGTGACGGTGAACACGGCGCCGTCCTCGTTGTGGACGGTCACGTCCCCGCCCAGCGCAGTGGCGGCGCGGCGGACGAGCGCGAGCCCGAGGCCGCGGCCGACGGGGCCCGGCGGCTTGGTGGTGACGCCCGGCTCGAACGCGCGCTGCATGACCTCGGCCGGGAGGCCGGGGCCGTCGTCGCGGATCACGATCGTCGCGCTCGTCCCGTCGTCGGACAGGGTGACCGTGACGGTGCCCTCGCGGTCGGGCCCCAGCGCGTCGAGCGCGTTGTCGATCAGGTTGCCGACGATCGTCGCCAGCTCGGTCGGCGGGAACCCGGCGCACAGACGCGCGCCGGGCTCGACGCGCAGCGTGACGCCGCGCTCGCGCGCGTTCGCGGTCTTGCCGAGCAGCAGCGCGACGAGCACCGGCTCCTCGATCCCCTCCCCCAGCCGCCCGAGCAGGTCCTGCGCGGAGGCGGCCTCGGAGCCGGCGAGCTCGACCGCCTCCTCGGTCCGCCCCAGCTCGACCAGGCCGGCAATCACGTGCAGGCGGTTGGCGGCTTCGTGGGTCTGAGCGCGCAGCGCGTCGGCGAGCGCCTTGGTGGCGCCGAGCTCGCGCGCGAGCGTCTCGACCTCGGTGCGGTCGCGCAGCGTGACGACGCTGCCGACCTTGCGGCCCTCGCGCACGACGTCACGAGCGGACGCCAGCAGGACGCGGTCGCCGGCGACCAGTGGCGTGTCGTCGCCGAGCGTGGCCGGGTCGAGGTTGGTGTCGCCGAGCAGTTTCGCCGCCTCGTCGTTGACCAGCGCGGTTCGGCCGTGCTCGTCGAACACCACCACGCCCTCGCGCAGTGCGTGCAGGGTGGCGTCGTGGTGGGCGTAGAGCGTCGCGATCTCCTGCGGCTCGAGGCCGAGCGTCTGCCGCTTGAGTCGGCGCGCCAGCAGGAGGCTGAGCCCGCCGCCGGCGGCCAGGATCAGTGCCGCAAACCCGAGTAGCCCCGGCAGGAGCGCAGTGACCTCGTCGCCGATCGCCTCGGTGAGCACTCCGACGCCGACCAGCGCGACGATCTCGCCGTTTTCGCGCACCGGCACGACCGCCCGTACGGACCGGCCGAGCGTGCCAGTGGTGGTCTCCGTCACTGCCTGCCCGCGCGCAGCGGGCTCGAACGTGCCGACGAATCGCTTGCCGATCAGGCTCGGCGTCGGATGCGTGAAACGAATCCCGTCCGGGCGCATGATCGTGATGAAGCTGACGCGCGCCTCGGTGCGGAGCCTTTCGGCCAACGGCTGGAGGGCCGCGCTCGGATCTGATTGGCCGAGCGCCTGCGGAAGCTCCGGGAGCGCCGCGACGGTGCGCGCCACGGTGAGGCTGCGGTCGCGCGCCGCGGTCTCGGTGCGCTCGCGCGCGACGAGCACGGTGATCAGCGCGCCGGCGGCGACCGTGACCGCGACGACCGTGAGCTGGAGGACCAGCAGGCGCCCGGCGAGGCTCCGCACCCGCATCGCCGCATGATCCCACGATCTCGCGAGCGTTCCTGCGACCGCGAGTTCCCCTGGCGGACGCGCCGCTCCACCGCTCGCGGAACTCGCCGAAGCGTCCCGTCCAGGCGACGCGACCACAAAGACACCTTCGACCACAACGACCACAAGCACGACAGCGCGGTTTTCCGTCCGTACCTTCGCGCTTCTCGCGGCCGGGGAGCCACGGGGTGGAGAGACGAGAGGAGCTTGCTTCCATGAAGCGGCAGCTGTGGTTCTGGGTACTGGTGGCGATCGCCTCCGGCGTGCTGTTCGGACTTGTCGCGCCGGGGCCGGCGACCGACGCGAAGTGGCTTGCGGACGCGTTCCTGCAGCTGATCAAGACCGTCACGGCGCCGGTGATCTTCGTCACCGTCGTCATTGGCATCGCCTCGCTGGGCGACATGGCGCGGGCCGGTGGACTCGCGCTGCGTGCACTCGGCTACTTCTTGATCGCGACCGCGACCGCGCTGACGATCGGCCTGATCGCGGGCAACCTGATCAAGCCCGGTGCGGGCTTCGACGCCGGAGCGACCGCCGCGGGCGCCGAGGCCGCCAAGGAGAAGATCGCCGAGGCGTCGGGCTCGGGGAGCGGCCTGACCGGGTTCCTGTTGGACGACCTGCTCCCGACGAGCTTCGTCCAGCCGTTCGTGGAGAACGAGATCCTGCGCGTGCTCATCATCGCGATCCTGGTCGCGGCCGGCGTGTCCGTGCTCGCCAAGCGCGAACGGGAGCGGGTCATCGCCGTGTTCGAGGTGATCTCGAAGATCCTGTTCGCGGTCATCCGCATGATCATGTGGGCGGCGCCGCTGGGCGCGTTCGGCGGCATGGCGTACACGGTGGCCCAGTTCGGCGGCGGCGCGCTGACCAATCTGGCGCTGCTGATGGTCACCTTCTGGGGTACCTGCGCCGTGTTCGTCTTCGTCGTGCTCGGCCTCGTCGCCCGCTGGAGCGGCTTCAGCATCTTCAAGTTCGTGCGGCTGCTGAAGGACGAGTTGCTGATCATCGTCGGCACCTCGTCGTCCGAGACGGTGCTGCCGCGGCTGCTGCGCAAGCTGAACCTGGCCGGCGCGTCGAAGCAGACGGTCGGCGTCGTGCTGCCGACGGGCTACTCGTTCAATCTCGACGGCACCTGCATCTACCTGACGCTGGGCGCGCTGTTCATCACGCAGGCCGCCGGCCAGTCGATGAGCATCGGCGAGCAGATCGCGCTGTGCGCGCTGATGGTGCTGACGTCGAAGGGCGCCGCCGGCATCACCGGCGCCGGCCTCGTGACCCTGACGGCGTCGCTGCAGGCGTTCGGCGGCTTCTTCTCGCCTGAGTCGATCGCTATCGGCATCGCGCTGGTGGTCGGCATCGACCGGATCATGAGCGAGGGCCGCGCGCTGACGAACTGCATCGGCAACGGCGTCGCGACGATGGTGATCGCCAAGCTCCAGGGCGAACGCGACGACGTCCGCTTCCAGGCCGTACTCGACGATCCGTCCCTGGCCGACCCGGATCGCCCCGACGAGGAGCCGCTGCCGGCGGCCGAGCCGCAGAAGCGCTTCGGCCCCCGCGAGGCGGAGCCTGCGCTGGTCTGACGACCTCATCTGTCGTCGATCCATATCCGTCCGGCCGCGGCGTGCAGGCGCGTGGTGCCGTCGCGGTCGGTGCGGAGGACAGTCGGGACGGCGGCTCGGAGCGCCGCGATCGTGGAGGGCGCCGGGTGGCCGTAGGTGTTCTCCCTGCCGACCTCGATCGCGGCGATCCGCGGTTTGAGGCGCTCGAGCAGTGCGGGAAGGCCGGGGTCGGCGCTGCCGTGGTGGGCGACCTTGAGCACGTCGACGGGCTCCAGCGACAGCGGCGCGGTCACGCCGCTCTCGGCGTCGGCGGCGAGCAGCATCGAGAACCGGCCCGCCTCCAGCCGCGCCACGAGCGCGTTGTCGTTGGGGTTGCCGGTCGCCCGCCAGCTCGCGGTGCGGGCCGGTGGCCACAGGACTTCGAACCGCAGGCCGCCGAGCGCGATCACCTCGCCGGCGGCGGGCACGTGCGATCGGGTGTGCGCGAGAGCTCGTTGCGTTGATGACGGCCAGCCGGCGCCGCCGTTGATCACGAGCCGCGGGTGGTGCGCCGCGATCACCCGCGGCGCCGCGCCCTCGTGATCGGCCTCGGCGTGGGTCAGGATCAGCGCGTCGAGCCGGCCGATACCTGCTTCCTGGAGCCGCTGCAGGACCGGGCCATCGGGCACGCCGGTGTCGATCAGAATGGAGGTGGCGCCGCGCTGGATCAGCGTCGCGTCGCCTTGGCCGACGTCGAGGAACGTCACCACGACCTCACCGGCGCCTGGAGCCGGCGCACCGCGCGTCGGCGCGACGACGACCGCGACGGCCCCGATCGCCGCTACGACCACTAGCGGCCGCCGCCACGCCCGGCGCGACCTGCGACCGAGTCGACGCAGCGCGAGCCCGGCGGCGACGACGAGCACGACCCAACCGACGGCGATCAAGAGCGGCGAGGCGGTGACATCGATCGCCGCGAAGGGCGCCGCCGCGGTGTGATGGGCGACCCGCTGGACGTAGACGAGCAGCGGCGCCGCGAGGGCCGTGAACGGGGCGGCCAGCGGTTCGGCGAGTTGCGCCGCCGCAGCCGCCAGCACGCCGAGCCACATGATCGGCGCGATCGCCGGCGCCGCGAGCAGATTCGCGGGTAGCGAGGCCAGCGAGACCTGGTGGAAGTAGAGCGCCATCAGCGGCGCTGTGCCGATCGTCGCCGCGATCGTGATCGCGGCGGCATCCGCGATGGCGGCGGGCATCCGGCGCCCGAGGGCCTCGCGCAGCGGCGGGGCGCCGACGAGCAGCGCGACGACCGCCGCGAACGAGAGCTGCCACCCGGGCTCACCGGCGGCTCGCGGGTTGAGCACGAGCGTCACGGCCGCGGCGAGCAGGAGCGCGTACCAGCGCCGCGCGGGTCGCCCGGCGAGCGCAGCGATCAGACCGGCCACGCCCATCACCCCGGCGCGCTGGATCGACGGCCCGCCGCCCGCCAGCGGCACGTAGATCACGATCAGCGCCGCCGCGAGCACGAGCCGCGTGCGCAACGGGACGCCGAACAGCGCGCACGCCCCGAGCACCAGGACGGCGAGCAGCATCACGTTCGCACCCGAGACCGCCAGGATGTGCGCGAGGCCGGACCGCTGGAACTCGTCGCGGACCTCCTCGGTCAGCCGCTCGTCCTCGCCCAGCACCATCCCGCGCAGGAGCGCCGCCTCCGGTGGCGCGAGCCCTCTTTCGAGCCCCGCCTCACCGCGCCGCCGCACCGAGTCCAGCGCCCCAGCCGGCCCGCCGCGCCGCGCGCCGGTCGCCACCACCCGGCTCGCATCTACGGCGGCATGCGCGTTCCGCCGCCGCTGATACGCGTCGTACACCCCGAGCGGCGCGACTCGCCCGATGACGGCCACGACGTCGCCGACCTCCGGCGCGCGCGCTGCCGCGGGTCGCACCGGCCCGCGCACGCGCAGGACGGCCTGCTCGTCGGCGCCAGGGCCGTCGAGCAGGCGGACGCGGGCGACGGAGCGGCCGCCGCCACGGGCGCGCAGTGGCTCGAGCAGGACGGCGCGCGAGTCGACGCGGTCGCCGTGCATCGATGCCAGGTGGCCCGCGTCCAGCGCAGCGAGGCGCGCGTCGGCGAGCGCCGCACCGCCGAGAACCGCGGCCGCCGCGAGCAGCGCCACGGTCGAGCGGCCCGCGAGCGCCGCCATGACGGCGGCGGCGGCAAGCACCGGCGCCGGACCCAGTGGCCCCAACAGCAGGCCCGCGACCAGCGCGGCAAGCACTAGGTGGCGCGCGTGACCGCGGATCGCTGCCAGCCGCGCACGCACGTCAGACGCGGACCTTCTCGCGCAGCGCGGCGAGGCGCTTCTCGCCGATGCCCGGGATCTGGTCCAGTTCGTCGACGGACCCGAACCCGCCGTGCTCGTCGCGGTAGTCGAGGATCTTCTGGGCCGTCGCCGGACCGACGCCGTCGAGCGTGTCCAGTTGCTCCAGCGTGGCCGTGTTGAGATTGATCGGCGCGTCGGCCTGCACCGGGCCCGTAGACGCAACCGCCGGTTCGCCACGCCGTGCGCGCGCCGGGACCAGGATCTGCCGACCGTCCTCGACCTTGGCCGCGCGGTTGATCTGGCTCAGGTCGGCACGCCGGGTCGCGCCGCCGGCCGCTTCCAACGCGTCTTCTACACGCGCGCTGGCCGGCAGCTTGTAGACGCCCGGGCGCTCGACCTCCCCGGCGACGTCCACCACCGCGCGACCGCCACCCGCCGACCGGACCTCGATGCTCGCGGCGGCCGGCGGCGGCGCGGCGGCGGCATCCGGCCGCGACCGCACGAAATACACGGCGGCGAGCACCACAAGGACAAGGGCAGCCGCGGCCCAGGCGGCCAGTCGGCGGGGGTCGCGATCGAGCATGACCCGAACCTAGGCGGGCCGGCGTTACGGATCAGCACGCAAATGTGCCGATTCTGCAACGCTCTGTGCCAAATTCAGCGCACGACGAAGTTCACGAGCTTGGACGGCACGACGATCACCTTGATGACCTGCTTGCCGTCGATATGCGCGTGAACGTTCGGGCGATCGCGCGCCAGTGTCTCGAGCTCCTCGCGGCTTGCGCTCGCGGACGCCTGGACGCGGTCGCGCAGCTTGCCGTTGACCTGGATGACGACCTCCACGACGTCGCGCTCCAGCAACGACAGGTCGGCGTCCGGCCATGGTGTCTCCCACACGCGCTCGCCCGTGAGCATCTCGTACACCTCGGCGCCCGTGTGCGGCGCGAACGGGAAGATCAGCGACGCGGCCGTCGCGGCGGCGAAGTGCAGCGTCGCCGGGCTGGCGTTCGCGCGCCGGCGATAGGCCTCGTTGAGCAACTCCATCACGGCGGCGATCGCGGTGTTGAACGCGAAGCGGCCGGCCATGTCGGCGGTGACCTTCTCGATCGCCCAATGCGCCTTGCGCATCAGCTCCAGGTCGTCGCCCTCGGGCGGCTCCAGCGGGCCGAGCAGAGGCTGCTGGCCGGTCTGCGCCGCGACGTCGACGCCCAGCCGCCACAGACGCGCCAGGAAGCGATGCACGCCCTCGACGCCCTCGTCGGTCCAGTCGGCATCCTGGTCCGGCGGCCCGATGAACAGCATGTACGCGCGCGTGGTGTCCGCCCCGTAGCGCTCGACGTACGGCGCGGGGCTGATCATGTTGCCCTTGGACTTGGACATCTTCGCCCCGTCGCGGGTGATCATGCCCTGCGTGAACAGCGCCTTGAAGGGCTCCTGGGCCTCCATCAGCCCCAGGTCGGCAAGCGCCTTCACGAAGAAGCGCGCGTACATCAGGTGCAGGATCGCGTGTTCGACGCCGCCGACGTACTGGTCGACGGGCATCCAGCTATCCAGGACCTTCTGGTCCCAGGCCGCCTCGTCGTTGTTCGCGTCCGTGTAGCGCATGAAGTACCAGGACGAGTCGACGAACGTGTCCATCGTGTCCGTTTCGCGCCGCGCGGGCTCGCCGCAGATCGGGCACGTCGTGTTCACCCAGTCCTCCGCGGCCGCCAGCGGCGAGCGGCCCTGCGGCGCGAAGTCCTCGACGTCGGGCAGCAGCACCGGGAGGTCCTCCTCCGGGACCGGCACCAGGCCGTGCGCGTCGCAATAGACGATGGGGATCGGGCAACCCCAGTAGCGCTGGCGCGACAGCAGCCAGTCGCGCAGCCGGTAGTTGATCGAGCGGTGGCCCTTGCCCTCGCGGTCGAGCCAGTCGACGATCTTCTCCAACGCATCGCGGTTGTTCAGCCCGTCGAACTCCGGCGACGAGTTCACGAGCGGGCCGTCGCCGCTGTACGGCAGCTCGTCTCCCCCACCGACGACGCGCCGGATCGGCAGGTTGAACGTCTGCGCGAAGTCGTAGTCGCGCTCGTCGTGGCCGGGCACGGCCATGATCGCGCCGGTGCCGTACTCCATCAGCACGTAGTCGGCGACGTACATCGGGATTCGCTCGCCGTTGACCGGGTTGATCACCGTCTGCCCCAGCGGCACGCCGGTCTTCTCGCGCTCGGTATCCGCGCGCTCCTCGCGGCTCTCGGTCAGCACGCGGTTGACGTACTCGCGCACCTGGTCCTCGTACTCCGTGCCCGCGGCCAGCCGCAACACGTCCGGATGCTCGGGCGCCATCACGAAGAACGTCGCGCCGAACAGCGTGTCCGGACGGGTGGTGAAGACCGAGTAGTCGCGCCCGGCCTCAGGGCTCGAGAACGTGACCTCGGCGCCTTCCGAGCGGCCGATCCAGTTGCGCTGCATCGTCACGACGTGGTGCGGCCAGTCGATCGTCTCCAGGTCGTCGAGCAGGCGGTCGGCGTAGTCGGTGATGCGGAAGAACCACTGCTCGAGCTGGCGCAGCTCGACCGCAGTGCCGCATCGCTCGCAATGCCCGTCGATGACCTGCTCGTTGGCCAGCACCGTGGCGTCCTTCGGACACCAGTTGACCGCGGCCTCCTTGCGGTAGGCCAGGCCGCGCTCGAACAGCTTCACGAAGATCCACTGGGTCCAGCGGTAGTAGCGCGGCTCGTGCGTGCCGAACTCGCGCGACCAGTCGATCGAGATCCCCCACTCGCGGAACTGGCGCTGGAACGATGCGATCGAATCCTCGGTCGCCTTCCGCGGGTGCTCGCCGGTCTTGATGGCGTTGTTCTCGGCCGGCAGGCCGAACGCGTCGTAGCCCATCGGGTGCAGGACCCGCATGCCGTTGCGACGGCGGAAGTGCGCGACCGCGTCGCCGACGGAGTAGTTCTTCAGATGCCCCATGTGGGGCTCGCCCGAGGGATACGGCAGCATCTCGAGCACGTACGACCGCGGCGCGCCGTCGATGTCGTTGGACACCTCCCAGGTGCGCTCGCGCTCCCAGATGCCCTGCCACTTGCGCTCGATCGCGCGCGGCTCGTACCGCTGCTCGGCCATGAGGCGCGGAGGTTAGCGCCATGCTGAGCACCAATCAGAAGGGCGCCGTCGCCGAGACTGCGATCGCCCATGCCGCGGTCAAGCTCGGGATCGAGGTCTACCGCCCCGTCGCGGAGGGTGGTCGATTCGATCTCATCTTCGCGTTTGCGGACGCGTCACTTGCGCGCGTGCAGTGCAAGTGGGCACCGCTTGTTGGCGGAACGGTGGCGATCCGGGCATACTCGACGCGTCGCGCGCCTGAGGGGTTCAGGTACCGCTCGTACACGGCGGAGGAGATCGATGCCATCGCGGCGTACTCCCCGGATACAGACGCGTGTTACTACGTTCCCGTTGCGAAGATCGTTGGTCACCGCGTCCTGCACCTCAGGATCCGACCGGCGAGAAACAATCAAGTCGACCGGGTAAACTTCGCGTCCGACTACGAGCTTGGGGCTATAGCTCAGTTGGGAGAGCGTCCGGCTGGCAGCCGGGAGGTCGTCGGTTCGAGCCCGACTAGCTCCACTGGATGAAAGGCCGCCCATCGGGCGGCCTTTCTCATTCGACCTCGCGCTTGGGCGCTTCGCCCCAGAGCTGCTCGAGCCGGTAGTACTCGCGCGCATCGGGCGTGAAGATGTGGACGATCACGTCGAGGTAGTCCATGAGGATCCAACGCGACTCGGCCAGGCCCTCGACGCGCCGCGGCAGCAGCCCGTGCTCCTTCTTCATGTTCTCGTGAATGCGGTCGTGCACGGCCTTGGCCTGCCGGTCGGTGCCGCCGGAGGCGATCACGAAGTAGTCCGTGTAGCCCAGCACGCCGCGCAGGTCGAGCTCGACGATGTCGTGCGCCTTCACGTCGGACGCGTAGCCCGCGACGAGCTCGGCGAGCTTGGACGGGTCCATCGGCTGCGCCGGGGCGCTCGACGCGCTCATGCGTAGAGCCCTTCGGACTCGATGAACGCGGCGACGGCGTCCGGCACGAGGTAGCGGATCGGGCGGCCGGCGGCGACGCGGCGTCGGATGTCGGACGAGGATATGTCGAGGCGGGGCATGTCGAAGAAGCGGATGCGGTCGGCGCCGGCAAGCCCGGCGAGGCGCTCCATGATGTCCGTTCGCCCGACGCCTTCACGCTCCGCGACGCCTAGCGTCGCCAAAGACAGGACGGCCTCCGGCTCATGCCATGTCGGCAGGGCGTGCGCCATGTCGCCACCCATGATGAAGGTCAGCTCGTCCTCGGGCCTGGACTCATGCAGCCGTCTCAGCGTATCGACCGTGTAGGAGCGCCCGGGAATGTCGGCCTCGATCCGTGACACCGAGAATCGCTCGTCGCCGGCCACGGCGCGGCCGCAGAGCTCGACCCGGACGTCCACGCCCGGGTCGTCCGGAACCTCCTTGTGCGGAGGTGAATACACCGGCATCCACACGACCTGATCGAGCCCGAGCTGCGCGCACGCCTCCTGCGCGCACACCAGGTGCCCGAGGTGCGGCGGGTTGAACGTCCCGCCGAGCAGACCCCGTCTCAAGCGCGGACGTGCCCGTCGCCCTCGACCAAGTAGCGCGTCGAGCAGAGCTCGCGCAGGCCGATCGGACCGCGAGCATGGAGCTTCTGGGTCGAGTTGCCGATCTCGGCGCCCATACCGAACTCGCCCCCGTCCGTGAACCGCGTCGAAGCGTTGACGTAGATGCAGGCCGAGTCGATCCCGAGCTGGAACGCCCGTGCGGCCGACCGATCGTTGGTCACGATCGCCTCGGAATGCCCGGAGCCGTACGTGTTCACGTGGTCGATCGCCTCCTCGACGGAGTCGACCACCCGGACGGCGAGGATCAGGGCGAGGAACTCCTCGCCCCAGTCGGACTCGGTCGCCTCCGCCACCGACGGGTCGATGTCGCGCACGCGCGAATCGCCGCGCAACTCGACGCCCCGCGCCCGCAACGCGTCCAGCGCGCTCGGCAGGAACGACGCGGCCACCGACGAGTGCACCAGCAGCGTCTCGGCGGAATTGCACGTGCCCGGCCTCTGCACCTTGGCGTTGACGATGATCCGCTCCGCTGCCTCGAGATCGGCGGTGGCGTCCACGTACACGTGGCAGTTTCCGGCCGCGGCGTAGATCACCGGCACCGTCGCGACCGCCGAGATCGCCTTCTTCAGCCCCTCGCCGCCGCGCGGGATGATCAGGTCGACGACACCCTCCTGCGTGGCGAGCTCGGCCAGTTCCTCGCGGCCGCCGCCGGCGACCAGCGCCAAGCAGCCGTCCGGGAGGCCGGCCGACGCCGCCGCTTCGCGCGCGATCCGCGCCAGCACGGCGTTCGAGTGCGCCGCGGACGACGATCCGCGCAGCAGGACCGCGTTGCCGGACTTCAGGCATAGCGCGGCGGCGTCGATCGTGACGTTCGGCCGCGCCTCGTAGACCACGGCGATCACGCCCAGCGGGACTCGAACCTTGCGCACCTCGAGCCCATTCGCCAACCGGCCGCCGCCGACGACCTCGCCGACCGGATCCGGCAGCGCCGCGATCGCCCGCGTGCCGTCCGCGATCCCGCGCACGCGCCCCTCGTCCAAAGCGAGCCGATCCATCAACGCGGCCGAAAGCCCGGACTCGCGCCCGGCGTCGAGATCGCGCGCGTTCGCTTCCAGGATCTCGGAGACCCGCGCCTCCAGAGCGTCGGCGATCGCGTGCAGCGCACGGTCCTTGGTGGCCGAGTCCGCCGTCGCCAGCTTCCGCGCCGCCGCCTTGGCGGCGAGCGCGAGATCTGTGACGGAGCTCGAAGCGACGGTGGCGGCCATGCCTCCAGTCTAAGCAGTCGCCACAAGCTCCCGGTTCGAATCCGACGACAGCGCCGACCGCTCGACAGTGCCCTCGATCAGCCCGTACGGCGCGGTCGTGGCGTGGAAGATCTCGTGGTCGTTGGAGAGCCCGAACCGCGACAGGTCGAACAGCAGGTGGTGGCGGTTCGGGAGCGAGAAGCGGACCCGCTCGATCTCCGGCACCGCCTCGAGCACCGCCTCGCCGAGCCGCAGCAGCGTGTACTGCACCGACGGGCTGTAGTGGTCGCCGAACGTGCGCAGGATCGCGTCCCGCGCCGCTTCCCAGGCGGTGTCGTAGTCGGCGTCGGCTGCGTAGTCCCACGAGGCGGTCACGACCGTGCACAGGATCCGGTCGTCGGTCTCCGGCAGCGACGTGTACTGCTCGCGCAGGTAGCCCTCCCAGCCGGAGCCGGTGGTCTTGAGCACGAGCAGGTCGTCGATCCCCGAAGTGACGCTCGAGCCCTCGACCGTGCACACGCGCGTGCCGCCGGTGCCGCGCTGGAACGCATGCTCATGCGACCCGAGCCGGTCCCACGGGTGCTCCTCGATCCGCACCCGCGCCCGCGTCACCGACGGCCCGGCGGCCACGAAATGGTCGGCGAGCCGGCGCGCGAACGCCTCGATCGGGCCCAGGTCGTCCTTCGCGAGCGCGTAGACCGTGTTGCGCATCGTGTCCGTCGCGAGCAGGTCGGTGTTGTCGCCGACGGTGTGCGCGGCCTCGAACTCGCCCGCCAGCGCCACGTGGACGGTCAGGTCGCGCAGTTCGTGACGGCCCGGCGTCCGGACCACCTTGACCAGGCGAACCTCGCCCTTGCCGTAGCTGTTCGCTCCCAGGTGCATCGCTTAGCTCCCTCGATAAGTGCTGTATCCGAACGGATTGAGCAGCAGCGGCACGTGCAGCCGCTCGTCGCCCACCGTGAAATCCACGCTCACGCGCGGGAAGAAGTCAGAAAACCCGGCCGTGTCGAACACCAGCCGGTAGTCGCCGGCCGCGACGATCCCGAACGAGGCCACGCGGCCGTCGTCGTCGGTCACGGCATGACGTACGGACTCCGTCGCCCTCGAGCGTCACGGGCACGCCGGCAGCCGGCCGCCCGCGCGACGTATCGAGGACGTGCGTCGAGATCATGGACGCTCCCCAAGCCGGTAGCGGGCGATCTTGGCGATCTCGCCGACCGCCACGTCGAGCTCCACCTCCACCGGGTTCGACAGCCGCTCGCGACCCCAGGAAAGGATCGAGTCCGGCGTGTGCTCGCGCACGCAGACCACGAGCGGGAACCCGAACCGCTTCCGGTAGGCCGCGTTCAGCGCGCGCTGCTCCAGGCCGCCGCGGTCGAGCCCGGCCCGGGCCTGCTCGGAAGCAGACTCGGACGTGAGCTCCTTGCCCGAGGACAGCTCCGGGTGCGCGCGCACGAGCTCCAGCTGCCGCTCGCGCGACGCCCCGCGGATCGCCGCCTCCAGCGCGTCGCCCAGATGCGAGCGATAGACCTCGCGCGCGACCCAGGGCGAGTGCTCGACGACCCCGTCGAGCACCGCCACGAACTCCGCCTCGCTCACGCAACCACCTTCGGCTCATCCCGCTCCTCGACGAGGTCGAGCAGCCGCAGGTTCGCGATCTTGCCGATCTCCACGAGCGCCGCCATCTGCTCCTGGCGCGGGGTGTTCGACAGCCGGCGCTCGAAGGAGTCGAGGATCGACTCCTTGGTGTTCTCGCGCACGCAGATCAGGAACGGGTGGCCGAACTTGGCTCGGTAGGCGTCGTTGAGCTCGTCGAAGTGCTCGTACTCCAGCGGGTCGAGGCGGTCGAGCCCGGCGTGTGACTGGTCACGGCGCGACTCCTGCCCCAGCGCGACCTTGGCCGCGATGTCCGGGTACGAGCCGATCAGCGAGCGTTGCGCGTCGTCGTCGGCATCGAACAGCGCGTCGTGGAACGCCCGCCGCAGCTCGTAGATGCTCTCG
The DNA here is from genome assembly GCA_963768375.1 of uncultured Solirubrobacteraceae bacterium. GTDB lineage: Bacteria > Actinomycetota > Thermoleophilia > Solirubrobacterales > Solirubrobacteraceae > Solirubrobacter. The sequence continues at coordinate 864,563 of CAVYHO010000006.1, read as the reverse complement.
AACGGGCGCTGCGAAGCCACGGCGACCGCAATCTCGATGGTCGCCCTGGAACAGCGACGCGAACGTCCGCGCGAACTCCTCGTCGGAGAGCGCATTGACCCCGTCGAGCGGGAGCCGGTCCAGCGGTGTCACCTCGACCGCCTTCGGCTTGCGCTGCAGCACGTTGAAGGCGAGGTTGAGCAGGATCGCCGAGAGCGAGCCCATCGTGATGCCGGAGCCGACGATCGTCTGCACGTCCGAACCGAAGCGCTGGTAGAAGGTCGGGAACGCGACCGGGATCATCGCCAGGCCGAGCGAGACAGCGACGACGATCACGTTGCGGTCGTCGTGGAAGTCGACCCGCGAGAGCGTCTGAATGCCGATCACGGCGACGGTGCCGAACATCACGATCGCGGCGCCGCCGAGCACGGCGGGCGGGATCGCGGCCACGACGGCGGCGACCTTCGGCAGCAGGCCGAGGATGATCATGAACACGCCGGCCGCGGCGACGACGTAGCGCGACTTCACGCGCGTGAGGCGGACGAGGCCGACGTTCTCGGCGAACGCCGTGTACGGGAACGAGTTCAGGACGCCGCCGAGCGTCGTCGCGAGGCCGTCGGCGCGGATCGCGCGGGCGATGTCCTTGCGACGGATCGGCTTGCCGACGATCTCGCCGGTCGCGAACACGTCACCGGTCGTCTCGACCGCGGTGATGAACATCACGATCAGCATCGAGACGATCGCGGCGACGCCGAACGTCGGCAGCCCGAAGTGGAACGGCGTGGTGACGCCGACCGAGTTCGCCTCGGACACGCCGCCGAAGTCGACGAGGCCGAAGACGGCGGCCACGGCGGTGCCGAAGACCAGACCGAGCAGAACCGCGACCGAAGCGAGGAACTTGCCCGCGGAACAGCCGCTGCAGGACGACGATGAAGATCAGCGTCGCGGCCGCGAGCTCGATGTTCTGGAAGGAGCCGAAGTCCTCGGCCGCGGGGTTCCCGCCGCCGGCCTGCTGGGCGGCGACCGGCAGCAGCGTGATGCCGATCACGGTGATCACGGTGCCGGTGACGACCGGCGGGAAGAGCCGCAGCAGGCGGCTGAAGTACGGCGCGGCGAAGAACGTCACCACGCCGGCCACGATCACGGCGCCGTAGATCGCGAGCAGGCCGTCGACGCCGCCTCCGTTGGCATTGCCGATGGCGATCATCGGCGCCACCGCGGTGAACGTCACGCCCTGGAGCAGCGGCAGCCGCACGCCGACCTTCCAGAAGCCGACGGCCTGGATCAGCGACGCGATGCCGCACGTCAGCAGGTCGGCGCTGATCAGGTAGACGAGGTCCTCGCCGCGCAGGCCGATCGCGCTCGCGAGCAGGATCGGCACGATCACGGCGCCCGCGTAGAACGCGAGCACGTGCTGCGCGCCGTACACCGCGAGCTTGACGGGCGGCAGGACCTCGTCGACAGGGTGCGTCTCGCCGCGGGGCTCCGCGGCCACGTAGAACGACATGGCTCTCTCTCCTCTTAGATCAGGTGCTCGGGCCGGACCGGAATGCGTGCCACGGCCTTGCCGGTGGCGTCGCGCAGCGCCGCGGCCACGGCCGGCGGCGTCGAGATGTTGGGCGGCTCGCCGACGCCCTTGAGGCCGTACGGCGCGTCCGGATCCGCGTGTTCCAGCAGCTCCATCCGCACCGGCGGCATGTCGAGGATCGTGGGCAGCAGGTAGTCGGTGAACGAGGCGTTCATGACCTTGCCGTCCTTGACCTGGATCTCCTCGAGCAGCGCCAGGCCGAGACCCTGGGCGCTGCCGCCCTCGATCTGGCCCTCGAGCGCCTGCGGGTTCATGGCCTTGCCGACCTCCTGGGTCGTGGCCAGCTCGACGACGCGCACGAGGCCGAGTTCCACATCGACGTCGACGACGGCGCGGTGGGCGGAGAACGCGAACTGGAAGTGCGCGTCGCCCTGGCCGTGTTCATCGAGCTTGTACGTCGGCTTGTGGCGCCACTCCAGCGTCTCCTCGATCACGTCACCGGGCTGCAGCTCGCCGTGCGCCTCCCAGCGCTCGCGGACCGCCTCGCAGGCGGCCTTGACCGCGCCGCCGGTGACGTAGGTCTGGCGCGAGGCGGAGCTGGAGCCGGCCGAGCCGATCTGCGTGTCCGCGTTGCGGACCACGACGCGCTCGACGCCGAGCTCGGTGCGCGCGATCTGCGCCTGGACGGTGACGACGCCCTGGCCGACCTCGGCCGCGGCGGTATGGACCTCGACGATCGGCTCGCCGTCCTCGTCGAGCTCGAGCCGCACGCGTGCGGTCGAGTAGTCGTCGAAGCCCTCGGAGAAGCCGACGTTCTTGAAGGAGACCGCGTAGCCGACGCCGCGCACGACGCCCTCGCCGTCGGTCGTGTTGGCCACGCCGCCCGGCAGCTCGCGGATGTCGCGCTGCGCCGGCGCCTCGGGCGGCATCGGCATGGCGCGCAGCTTCTCGAGCAGTTCGGCGACCGGCGCCGGCGTCGGGACGACCTGACCGGTCGGCATCAGCGAGCCCGGTTCCATCGCGTTCTTGATCCGCAGCTGCACCGGGTCCATGCCCAGCCCGGCCGCCAGCTTGTCCATCTGGGCCTCGTGGGCGAACGCGACCTGGACCGCGCCGAAGCCGCGCATCGCGCCGCACGGCGGGTTGTTCGTGTACATCACGTACGCGTCGAGGCGCGCGTTCGGCACCGCGTACGGGCCGGCCGCGAAGCTGGCTGCGTTGGACGCGACCGCGGGCGAGGACGAGGCGTACGCGCCGCCGTCGAGCACGACCTTCGCGCGGACGTAGAGCAGGTTGCCGTCGTGATCGGCCCCGTGCTCGTAGTACATCTTCGCCGGGTGCCGGTGCACGTGGCCGTAGAACGACTCGGTGCGGTTGTAGACGACCTTCACCGGCCGGCCGGTGTGGAGCGCGAGCATGCACGCGTGGACCTGCATCGACAGGTCCTCGCGGCCGCCGAACGCGCCGCCGACGCCGCCCATGCTGAGCCGCACCTTGTCGTGCGGGAGGCCGAGGCTCTCGGCGACCTGGTCGCGGTCGACGTGGAGCCACTGGGTGGCGATGTGGAGCTCGATGCCGCCCTCGTCGTCCGGGATCGCGAGGCCTGACTCTGGGCCGAGGAACGCCTGGTCCTGCATGCCGACCTCGTACGTGCCGGTGACGACGACGGGCGCGGTCGCGTCCGGGTTGCCGTGGTTGATCCGCAGGTGGCGCAGCGTGTTGCCGGAAAGGTGCAATTGCGGCGCGTCCGGCTTCATCGCCTCTTCGGCGTCGGTCAGCGGCGGCAGGACCTCGTAGGAGACCTTGATCGCCTGCACGGCGCGGCGCGCGGTCTCGGGATCGTCGGCGGCGACGACCGCGATCGCCTCGCCCTGGTAGCGGATCGTCTTCCAGGCCAGCACGGGTTGGTCGGCGATCTCCATCCCGTAGGTCTTGCGGCCGGGGACGTCATCGTGCGTGAGCACGGCGCGCACGCCGGACATCGCGACGGCCTCGCTCGTGTCGATCGACCAGATGTCGGCGCGCGGATGGGGGCTCCGAAGCGTGGCGCCCCACAGCATCCCGTCGACGTGCATGTCGCTCGAGTACGCGAACTCGCCTCGGACCTTCGGCACGGCGTCGATCCGCGTGGTGTTCTCACCGATGCGGCCGGGCCGCTGGACATCGCGCCGGGGAAGGGTCGGAGCGCTCATGCCGCACGCTCCGACGCGACCTTGACCGCGTCGATGATCTTCTCGTAGCCCGTGCAGCGGCACAGGTTGCCGGCCAGCGCCTCGCGGATCTCGGGCTCGCTCGGCGACGGATTGCGCGAGAGCAGGTCGTGCGACGCCACCACGAAGCCGGGCGTGCAGAAGCCGCACTGAACGGCGCCGGCGTCGACCATCGCCTGCTGGACGGCGTGCAGGTTCTCGCCGTCGGCGATCCCCTCGACCGTGGTCACGTTGCGGCCGTCGGCCTGGGCGGCGAGGACGAGGCAGGAGCACACGAGCGTGCCGTCCAGGTACACCGAACACGAGCCGCACTCGCCCTGCTCGCAGGCGTTCTTGGAGCCCGGCAGGTCGAGGTCGTCGCGCAGTGCGTTCAGGAGGCTCTGGCCCTCCCACACGTCGTCGGCCTCGCGCCGCTCGCCGTTGACGGTGATCGAGAGCTTCATCGCGAGACCTCCTGCACGTGGCGATTCCAGGCGCGCGTGAGCGCGCGGCGGCCGATCACGCGCAGCGCGTGCCAGCGGTACGCGGCGGTGCCGCGGACGTCGTCGATCGGGCGCGCCGCCTGCTCGACCAGCTCACCGAAACGGATCGCGGCGCTGGGGTTCAGCGGCGCGGGCAACTCCCACAAGTTCTCCTCCTCGAGCACGCCCGCGATGAACGACTCGGCCTCGAGGGCGCGGATCGGCGTCGGGCCCGCCGAGCCGATGCAGGTCGTGATCGTGCGCGGCGAGATCGTCAGCGCGAACGAGCACACCGCGATCACCATCGCGTTGCGGGTGCCGACCTTCGAGAACTCCTGCGGGCCGTCGGCGGGCTTGATCCAGAAGGCCGCGATCAGCTCGTCGGACGCGAGGCAGTTGCGCTTCGGGCCGGTGATGAAGTCGCCGACCGGCACCCGGCGCGTGCCGTCGACCGACGCCAGCTCGACCTCGGCGCCGCACGCGTACAGCGGCGGCAGGCCGTCGCCGGCGGGCGAGCTCGTGCCGAGGTTGCCGCCGACCGTGCCGCGGTTGCGGATCTGGGGCGAGCCGACGGTGCGTGACGCGATCGCGAGGCCGGGAAGCTGGTCGCCGAGATCGGCGACCAGCTGCGTGTAGGGCACGCCGGCGCCGATGCGCAGCCAGCCGTCCTCGGTCCCCCACTCGCCCAGTTCGGGCACGCGTGAGAGGTCGAGCATCGCGGCCGGCCGGATGTGGTCGAAGTTCAGCTCCACCATCACATCCGTGCCGCCGCGGACGGGCTTGGCCTCGGGGTGGGCTCGGCGGGCTTCGAGCGCCTCGTTCCATGTGTCGGGTTGAAGGATCTCCATGACGGCTCTCTCTCCTAGTTCTGCTCTGCAGAACTTCAGTTCCGCAACGGTCGCGGCACCATACTGCTCGACAGGTTGTCTGTCAACCTGTCTCTGTTGTGTAGACTTCCGGTTCCGCACCCCGGAACTGACTATGGCTCCCACACGCGACACCACCGTTCACGCGCTCGTCCGCGGCCTCGCCGTGCTCGAGGCGCTCGCCGCCGTCGAGGACGCCGGCCTGGTCGAGATCGCCGAGCGCTCCGGCCACGGCCGCAGCACCACACACCGACTGCTCGGCACGCTCGTCGACGCCGGCTATGCCGTGCAGGACCCGCGTACGAGCCGGTACCGGCTCGGCCATAAGGTCCTTACGCTCGCGGGCGGCCCCCAGCGCCGGACCGCGCGGTTGCGTGCGACCGGCCGACCCCACCTGCACGCGGTCCGCGACGAGATCGACGAGACCGCGAACCTCGTGATCCTCGAGGACGGATTCGCCGTCTACCTCGAGCAGGCGCCGAGCTCGCGCGCGGTCCGGCTGTTCACGGAGGTCGGCCAGCGCGTCCTCGCCCACGCCTGCGCGTCCGGCAAGGCGCTGCTCGCGCACACGCCGCTCGACCACCCGCTCGCCGGTCCCGGGCACTCACGGGCCGCAACCGACCAGCTTCGCGCGCTCACGCCGCGCACCCACACGAACCCCGATGCGCTGGCCACGGACCTGGACGAGACGCGCCGGCGCGGCTTCGCGATCGATGACGAGGAATACGAGGAGGGCGTCGGCTGCGTCGGCGTCGCCGTCTTCGGGCACGACGGGGCGCCGGTCGCGGCGCTCAGCGTGTCTTCCCCCGCGGCGCGGCTGCGCCGCCTCGGCACCGACGAGATCGGCCGGCTCCTTGCCGGCCACGCGCTCGCGCTCTCGCGTGAGCTCGGCTACCAACCGGAGAGAGCATGACCACGATCCTGCGCGCCCGCATCGCCCACACGCCGCGGGACCCGTTCCTGGACAGCAGCGCCCTGGAGACCTACGACGACGGCGCGGTCGCCTTCGATGACGGCACGATCCTCGCCACCGGCCCTTATACACAGGTCCGCGACGCCCATCCCGAGGCGGAAACGATCGACCGCCGCGACTGCTTCCTCTTCCCCGGCCTGGTCGATACCCACGTCCACTATCCGCAGATCGCCGTGATCGGCGCGATGGGGCTGCAGCTGCTCGACTGGCTCGCCACGCGCACGCTGCCGGAGGAAGTGAAGATGGGCGACCCGGCGCACGCGCGCAGGACCGCGCAGCGGTTCGTGAGAGCCCTCGCCGCCAACGGGACGACCTCCGCGCTCGTCTTCGGCTCGCACTTCCCCGACGCACAGCAGGCGCTGTTCGAGGAGGCCGACGCAATGGGGCTGCGGATCGCGTCCGGCCTCGTCGTTTCCAACCGCAACCTGCTGCCGGAACTCGAGGTCACGCCGGATCAGGCGTATGCCACCAGCAAGGACCTGCTCGAGCGCTGGCACGGCGTCGGCCGCCTCCGCTACGCGGTCACACCGCGCTTCAGCGTCTCCTGCGACGAGGCGATGCTGCAGGCCTGCGCCGCCCTGCTCGACGAGAACCCGACCGCGCTGTTCACCAGCCACGTCAACGAGAGCCCGGGTGAGATCGAGTTCGTGCGCGAGCTGTTCCCGGACTCGCGCGACTACGTCGGCACGTACGAGGACGCCGGGCTGCTGCGCGAGTGCTCGGTGCTCGCGCACAACGTTCACGTGTCCGACAGCGAGCTCGACCGGCTCGCCGCCGCCAAGACCGCCGTCGCCCACTGCCCGTCCAGCAACGCGTTCCTGGCCTCGGGGATCTTCGCCATGGCGCAGCACGTCGAGCACGGCGTCCGCTTCGGGATGGGCACGGACGTCGGCGCCGGTACCGGCCTGAGCATGCTCAAGGAGGGCCTCGTCGCCTACCACGTGCAGATGGTCCGCGAGCAGGGCCACATGCTCGGCCCGGCGCACCTGCTCTATCTGGCGACCGCGGCGGGCGCCGACGCGCTCGGCCACGGGGCCGTCACGGGCGACCTGACACCCGGAAAGGCCGCCGACCTGTTCCTGCTCAAGCCTCCAGCGGGCAGCACGCTCGAGGCCGTGCTCGAGGACAGCCCGAACTGGGAAGCCGCGCTCGGCGCGATCTTCACGCTCGCCCGAGAGGAGTCGGTGCTCGAGGTGCGTGTCGGCGGCGACGTGGTGTTCAGCCGCGAGGCCGATCAGGTCGCAGCGATAGGGTGACCGTAATGTTCAAGCGAAAGCGCCAGGTCGCGCGAGTGCGCGATCTGATGCGCGAGGACAGCACGGAGCGGCGGGAGGAGCCGTCACCCGTCCCCCCGGCGCCGCAGCCGGATCTCGAGCACCTCGAGGCCGAAGCGCGCTACCACCGTGACCGCGTGCGGCTCTACCGGCAGCGGACCGTCAGCGCCAAGCCCACGAGCCCGGAACGGTTGCGCGAGCTCGAACGCGTCGCCGACGCGGCCGTCGAGCGTCTCGAGACCGCACGCCGGGCCTGACAAATCGGCTCATGGCGCCTGCCGGCCCGGTAGGCTGCAAGAGCAGAACCGTCGCACGTCGGGCTCCCCGCCTCCCTCCCTTGCGCGCGGCATCACCTCATCCAGGGAAGCGAGTGAGGAACCAGCGCGATGACGCCGCCGCCCAGTCAACCCGGACAGCCCCGACCGCGGTCGAAGACTCCTGCCGAACGCAGCGAGGAGTTCGCGGCGCATCAGAAGCAGCTCAAGGAAGAGGCGATGGAGCGCCGCAAGACCGCGACGGCGCGGCCCGCGCCGACCCGTCCGCAGACCCGGCGCCGCGGCTAAGGGCCTAGGCCAGCACGAAGTAGTCGCGGTGCACGGCCTCGTCGGTCGCCCGCGGCAGCACTTCGCGCACCTGCCCTGACTTCATCCCCATGACGCGCCGGAGCTCGGCCGCCGAGTAGTTCGAGATGCCCTTGCCGACGGCGACGTCCGTGCACCGGACGTCGACGGCGTCGCCGGCTTCGAATGCGCCCTCGACGGCGACGATCCCGACCGGCAGCAGCGACGTGCCGCCCTCTCGCAGAGCCCGCGCAGCGCCCGCATCGACCATGACGGAGCCCTGCGACGGCTTCGCGTACTTGAGCCACAACTTGAACGACGGCTGGCGCACCGGGTGCGGCGCGAACCGCGTCCCGGTCGCCTCCCCTGCCCAGGCGCGGGCGAGCACGCCCGGTTCGTAGCCGGACCCGATCACGGTGGGAATGCCGGCGGCCGTGGCCATCTCGGCCGCCGCGACCTTCGAGCGCATCCCGCCCGAACCCATCGGCGACGTCGCGGTGGAGATGGTCAGCGACTCGAGCTCGGCGGGATCGGACACGCTCTCGACGAGCCGCGCCGAAGCGTCCGACCGCGGATCGCCCGTGAACAGCCCCGCGGTGGACGTCAGCAGCAGCAGCAGCGACGCGTCGACGAGCACCGCGACCTGCGCGGCCAGGAAATCGTTGTCGCCGAACGAGATCTCGTCCGTCGTCGTCGTGTCGTTCTCGTTGATCACCGGCACGATGTGCCAGTCCACGAGCGTTCGCAGCGTCCGGCGCGCGTTCAGATAGTGCGTGCGCGCGCTCATGTCGAAGAACGTCAGCAGCACCTGCGCGGACTGGATCCCGCACTCGCGCAGGTACTCGTCGTAGGTGCGGTAGAGCCGGCCCTGGCCGACCGCGGAGGCCGCCTGCAGCTCCTCCACGACCCGCGGGCGCGTTCCCAGCCCGAGCAGGTGGATGCCGCGCGCGATCGCGCCGGAGGTGACGATCACGACGTCGACGCCGGAGCGGTGCAGCTCCGCGATCTCCTCGCAGATCCGCCCCACGACCGACAGCCGCAGCTCCCCGTTGTCGGTGGCGACGATCGAGGACCCGAGCTTGACGACGGCGACGGGCACTACGTTGGATCCAGCTCGAACACGGTCCCGCCGATCTCGACGTCGTCGCCAGGCTCGAAGCCGGCCCGCTCCAACGCCGCGATCACGCCCATCCGTTGCAGCCGCCGCTCGACGTGGGCCTGCGCCTCCTCGTTTTCGAGGTCCCAGCGCATGAACAGCCGCTCGACGGACTCCCCGCGCACCATCCAGGTCCCGTCCGGGCCGCGCGTGACCTCGAACTCCTGCGACTTCGCGGGACGGAAGACCGCGAACTCGGCCACCTCGTCCTCGCCCGCATCCTCGGCGATCGGTTCGGCGACCGGCACCCGCGCGAGCAGGTCATTCCGCAGCTCGGGCAGGCCCGCGCCGGTCGCGCTCGACGTCACCAGGACTTCGAAGGCGACGCGTTCGCGCCACTCCGCCGCAGCCTGGTCGGCGACCTCCGGCGGCACGAGGTCGGCCTTCGACAGCGCCAGCAACCGCGGCAGCGCCGCCAGTCGCGGATCGTGCTCGGCCAGTTCGCGCTCGATCACCTCGAAGTTGTGCTCCGGGTCCGATCCATCCAGCGGCGCCAGATCAAGCACGTGGACGAGCAGCCGCGTGCGCTCGACGTGGGCGAGGAAGTCATGGCCGAGCCCGGCGCCGGACGACGCGCCCTCGATCAGCCCGGGGATGTCGGCGATCACAATCTGGCGATCGTCGGCGTCGATCGTGCCCAGCACCGGCTCCAAGGTCGTGAACGGGTATGCCGCGACCTTCGGCTGCGCGCGCGTCATCCGCGCCAGCAGCGACGACTTGCCGGCGTTCGGCAGCCCGACGAGGCCGACGTCGGCGAGCAGCTTCAGATGCAGCTCGACCTCGCCCTCCTCCCCCGGGAGGCCTTTCTCGGCCAGCCGGGGCGCCTGGCGCACCGCGGTCGCGAAGTGCTTGTTGCCGCGGCCCCCGGACCCGCCGCTGGCCAGCGTCACCTGCTGTCCGGGGCGCACGAGGTCGTACTTGCGCCCGTCCCAGCGCGCGACCTGCGTGCCCGGCGGGACCCGTACGACGAGCTGCTCGCCGTCCGCGCCGTGCTTCAAAGAACTCGACCCATGCCCGCCTCGGTCCGCCCGATAATGGCCGCGGCGCCGGAACGACTGCAGGTCCCGCAGCGAGTCGTCGCAGCGGATGATCACGTCGCCGCCGCGGCCGCCGTCGCCGCCGTCGGGCCCGCCCTTCGGGACGTGGGCCTCACGCCGGAAGGACAGCGATCCATCGCCACCCCGCCCGGCTCGAACCTCGATACGCGCGCGATCGGCCAGCATGCTCCGGGGTAACGATAGGAACATGGACCAAGTGATGGTGATCACGGGCGCCTCGACCGGGATCGGCGCCGCCACCGCGCGCCAGGCCGCCGAGGCCGGATTCAGGGTCGTGCTGGCCGCGCGGACGGCCTCCAAGCTCAAGGAACTGGTCGACGAACTCGGCGAGAAGGCACTCGCGGTGGAGTGCGATGTGAGCGAGTACGGCGACGTCGAGGCGCTCGTCCAGCAGGCCCTTGATGCCTTCGGCCGCATCGACGTCGTGTTCGCCAACGCCGGCGTCGGCTTCCCGCGCGGTTTCGAAGCCGGCGACCCGGAGGACGCGAAGCAGATGATCCTGACCAACGTCTTCGGCGTCTGGGGCACGATCCGAGCGGCCGCTGCCGCACTGCGCGAGACCAAGGGCCATCTGCTGATCACGTCGAGCATCGCCGGTCGCCGGGCGCTCAAGGGCTCGCTCTACTCGTCGACCAAGTTCGCCGTCACCGGGATGGGCGAGGCGGCGCGGCTGGATTTCAACGGCACGGGCGTGCGGGTGACGCTGATCGAGCCCGGGATGGTCGAGACCGAGGGCTTCAGCCATGACCTCGACGCCACGCTGACGGCCGACGACATCGCCCGCGCTGTGATGTTCGCGATCTCGCAGCCGCCGCACGTCGACGTGAACGAGATCCTCGTGCGGCCGACCGCGCAGGAGACCTGAATCATCCTTTTGGTCGATGGCAAGCCGTCCGAGCCCCCTTAGGTTCTGCCGGTGCTCGAGGTCACGCTGGACCGTGTCTATGAAGCTGCGTGGGCCGCGGCCCAGGACGCCAACGCCGCAGCGGAAGCCACCCGCCGGGTGTTGCTCGCCGATCCCCACGGCGCCCCCGACGTGCTGGCGGGCCGTGGCGCGTGCCTCGCCGCCGGCGGGATCTACGCGCGGATCCCGCCCGCTGACCGCGACGCGGTGGTCTTAGCCCGCGTGCTGGGCTGGAAGCGCGACCGGATCGCCGCTCAGCTCGGCACGACACCCGCCGACGTCACGACCCGCCTCTCCCGCGGGCTGCGAACGCTGCTGCTTCCGCTCGATTCCGCAGGCGCAGCTTCTCCAGCACATGCCGCACGTGCGTCTTGACGGTCGCCTCGCTCACCACCAGCCGCTCGGCGATCTCGCGGTTGCGCAGGCCCTGGCCGATCAGCTCGAGCACCTCGCGCTCACGCACCGACAGCTCGTCCTCGGGCGCCTCGTCGGACGCCATCACGATCGTGTCGGTTCCGAGCACCGCCTCGACCAGCTCCCCCGGCGGCATGTCCTTGAGCAGGTAGCCGGCGGCGCCGACGCGTAACGCCGCCCGCACGTCCAACGCATCCTCGGAGACCGTGAGCATCAGCACCCTGATCGATGGCACGCGCGTCCGGATCGCCGCGCACGCCTCGACCCCGCCGACGTCCGGCATGGCGACGTCGAGCAGCGCGACATCGGGCTGCAACCGCGCCGCGAGCTCCACCGCTTCGCGACCGCCGGACGCCAGCCCGACGACCTCGATTCTCGGGTCGGCGTCCAGTAGCGCGGCCGTTCCCTCGCGCATCAACCGGTGGTCGTCGGCGATGATCACGCGCACTCTTGGAGTATCGCGTAGGGTCGAATCGTGATCGAAGACGGGCTCGCCGATCGCCTGCAGCCGGAGGTCCTAGCCGGGCTCGCGGCCCTCTCACGGGTCTCGCGCGCGCTCGTCGGCGCCGGCGAGCTGCCCGTGCTCGCCGGCGCGGCGCTCGACGAAATGCGCGAGGCGCTTCGGCTCGATCGTGCCGTCCTCTACCTGCCCGACGCCGACGGTCAGCCGGTCCTGCGCCGCTACGTCGGCGACGAGGCCGCGCCGGAGCTGTCGTTCGACGAGGAGGCGTGGCGGCTCGTCAGCGGTGCACCGATCGTGCTGCGCGAGCCCGCGGGCTGGCTGGTCGCGAATCCGTTCACGCCGCCGGCGCGCGACTGGGTGATCCTGCCGCTGGTTAGTGGGGGTGCGGTGATCGCGAGCGCGCCCGCGCCGATCGCGATCGATCCACTCAGCGGCACAGTGCTGAGCCTGCTGTGCACCCAGCTCTCGGCCGGGATCACGACCGCTCAGCTGCGGCGCGAGGTGCAGGCGGCGGCGATGGAGCGCGAGCGGCGCACGCTGGCCGCCGAGGTCCACGACGGCCTCGCCCAGTACCTCGCCGTGGCCCGCCGCGAGCTGTCGCTGCCCGAGCCCGACTCCGAGCGCCTGCGCGAGGCGGTCGAGTCCGCCCACCGGCTCGTCCGGGCCCGGCTGCAGGTGCTCTCCACCGATACGCCGGCGAGCCTGCGCGAGGCGCTCGACACCGCCGCGCGACGGGCACGCGCCGCCGTCCACGTGACCGGGCACGGGGATGCCGGGCCGGAAATCGTGACGCTCGCGTCGCGGGTGGTGAGCGAGGCGCTGGCGAACGCCGACGCGCACGCGCAGGCGCACGTCGTCGAGATCCGCTACGCGGTCACCGACACGCGCCTGGACGTCACCGTCGCCGACGACGGCCGCGGGTTCGATCCCGCGACGGCGGCGAGCGTCGAGGACGGGCATCTCGGTCTGACCGTGATGCGCGAACGGGCGCGCGGCTACGGCGGCGACTGTGAGATCACATCGGCGCCGGGCGCCGGGACGAGAGTGAGGCTGTGGATTCCGCTTTAGAACATGCTGTGCCACCGGGTTCGTGCCCGCATCTAGCGATGCTGCTCACGAACCGCGAGGAGGTCGCCCCGACGCTCGCGTCGTTCTACGCCCTCGGCGCCAAGCGCAACGGATGGCTGTTTCACCGCTCGATCGCGGGGCGCGCCGACGCCGACCGTGCGTCGCTCACGGAGGCCGGGCTTGACGTGGCCGGGCTGGAGGCCGAAGGCCGGATGGTGTTCTCGGAGATCGAACTCGGGATCAGCGTCGACGACTGGGTGCACGCGTGGGAGCCGGAGATGGAGGCGGCGCTGGCGCGCGGCTTCGACGCCGCGTGGTGGGCGCGGTTCCCGATCGGTCCCGACGCCACGATCATCGAGCGTTCGGTCGAGTACGACGCCGCCTGGGATGCCCACTTCCACGGCCGGCCGTGTGTCTCGTTGTGCCTGTTCATCGTGGGCGACGTCGAGCGTGACCGGCGCGTGGCCCAGATCGCCGAGACGCACGACACCGTCCTCAACGCATGACGCGGCGCCGCTCGCGGGCGACGTCACGGCCCTTCTCACGCTCCAGCAGCGTGATCGACTGGGTGATCGCGGTGTCGAGTTCCGCGCCCCACAGCGGTTGCTCGAGCATCCCCGCGAGGCCGCCGAGCGAGCGGCCGATCCCGCGCCAGGTCAGGCCGAGGCTGGCGATGATCGACCCGGCGCCGGCGATGATCGCGCCCTCGGCGTCGGTCGCCACGAGCAGGTAGACGCCGAGCGCGAACAGCCCGATCACGAGCAGGGTGAGCTCGGGCACCTTCACGACAAGCCGCAGGACGAGCCCGCGCAGTCGCTTCGCGAGCCGCTCGGCGGCGTCGACGTAGTCGTCGATCTCGAGCATGTCGCGCCCGGTCTTCTCTCCCGCGAGCATCGCGCGCCACAGCTCGCCCTGGCGTGCGAGCAGCTGCCACGTCTCGGGCGCTTCCGGGGCGACGCGACTGCCGGTATCGATCGACTTCTGCCACTCGCGGATTGACTCGCGGACGCTGTGACCGGCGTGTGGCGGCAGCGTCGAGCCAAGGTCGTCGATCGCCGCGACCAGCGGCGCGACGTTGGTGTTCGTGAGGTGCTCCTTGAGCGTCGGCTCATCGGACGGGCGACTCGTGAGCTGCAGCAGCGCCGCGCCGACGCCGTACGCCTTGCCGAGCCGGAAGTCGGCGGCGCTCAGCGCGCCGAGCATGTCGTTGTCGGCCTGCGGGGCGTTCTCCGGCGCGAGCTCGTCGAGCGCGGGCAGGGCCAGCCCGGCGCGCTTGACCGGCTCCGCGAGCTTCGCCGCCGACGCCTTCACCTGATCGCGGCTGAACGCGGTCGCCTGTCCGGACTCGAAGCCGGCGAACCCCATCGCGCTGCCGCGCACGGCGGCCGAGGTGCGGTTCGCGCCCGCGCCGTGACACAGCGCAGCGAGATACCACCCGGCGCCGAGCGCGGCCGCGAGCTGCGGATCGGTCGTGCGCAGCTCGGCGCGCTTGACCACCGAGACCGCTTGGTCGGCGAACGCGGAGCCGAGCTCAGAGGGACCGCTCACGACCGCGCCGGGAAGATGCCCGTGAGGGCGATGCAGGTGTTCAGCGCGAGGTACGGCTGCATCGTGTTGTGCGGCTGGTCGGAGCCGACGCTCGCGATCGCGTTGGCGTCCATGTTCGCGGTGCCGCTCGCGCGATAGGCGTTGGGGTTCGAGGCCCAGACGTTCTCGGTCGGGTTGTTGGAGTTCCCGTTCGACGCGTTCGCCTTCGCGCGGTGGCTGTGCGCGGGAAGCTCGGCGACGCTCAGCGCGTGCGTCTCCTCGCCGCCGGTCTCGCCCTGGGGGTGGATGGCGCTCGCGGAGATCGCAACGCGGCCTCTCAGGTCCGGGAGCGCGAACGTGACCCGGCCGTCGCCGCCGTAGATGGTGCCGAGCAGTGCGAACAGCGCCTGGTTCTGGTTGATCGGCATGACCTGGCCCTCGCACTTCGCCCAGCCCTTGGGCGCGAAGTCGAAGGCGAATGTGCGGATCTCCCCCAAGAACGGCTCAGCCATCTGTGCGGCTCCTTTCGGTCTTGCGGCAGATCATGACGCCGTGCCGCGTGGCAGGGTGCGTAACGAAACTTCGCTGTGGGCGAAGCTTCGTTACGCACCGGTCGCCAAGGCGACGAGCGTGAGCATCTCGTACGCCACGTTCGCGGCCAACAGCGCCGTGACCTGGGCATTCGTGTCGTACGCCGGCGCGACCTCGACCAGATCGAACCCGCTGAACCGCATGCCGCGCAGCGCTCGGAGGAACGCGATCGCCTCGTGCGGGAGGAGCCCGCAGACCTCGGGCGTGCCCGTGGCCGGTGCGAACGCCGGGTCGATGACGTCGATGTCAAACGACAGGAACGCGGTCCCGTCCCCCACTCGCGAACGAACGCGCGCGGAGTACTCGTCGGGCGTCCAGGTGCGCAGCTCGTCGCACGACACGATCTCGAAGCCCCACGACCGCGGCTCGTCCAAATCCGACGCCGCGTACAGCGAGCCGCGCATCCCCGCGAGCAGCGACCGCGACGGGTCGATCAGGCCTTCCTCCATCGCGCGCTTGAACGGCGTGCCGTGGAAGTAGCGCTCGCCCCAGTACTCCTCCCACGTGTCGGCGTGGGCGTCGAGCAGCACGACCGCCAGCGGTCCGTGCACGGCCGCGTGCGCACGCAACTCACCGAGCACGATCGAGTGGTCACCGCCGAGCACGAGCGGCACGGCGCCGGCGCGAAGAACGGGCTCGAGCTGCTCCGCGATCTGCTCCGTCGTGCGCAGAGCGTTCCCCGGCGTCGTCGCTAGATCGCCCAGATCGGCGAGCGAGAGCGAGAACACGTCGACCTCTTGGGCCGTGTTCCAGGGCCGCAGCAGCAGCGACGCGTCGCGGATGCCGGCCGGGCCGAACCGCGCGCCCGGCCGCATCGACGTCGCGGTGTCGAACGGGACGCCGACGATCGCAGCGTCCACGCCGTCGGCCGACGCTACGTGCGGCGCGCGGGCGAACGTGCGGATCCCGGTGAAGCGCGGTGCGACCCCGGGATCCGGTGGCCGAAAGCTCACGCCTTCGCGCGCTTGCGCTTGGGCATCAGGTCGGTGATCGTGCCCTCGGCCATCTCCGCCGAGAAGCCGACGGTCTCCGACAGCGTCGGATGCGCGTGGATCGTCAGCGCGATGTCCTCGGCGTCGAGGCCGGCTTCGATCGCCAGCACCGCCTCGGCCAGCAGCTCGCCGGCGTTGACGCCGACGATTCCGGCGCCCAGCACGCGTCGAGTGTCGGGCTCGAGCACGAGCTTGGTCAGCCCGTCGCCGCGCCCCATCGACAGCGCACGCCCGGACGCGGCCCACGGGAACATCGCGGTCTCGACCTCGCGCTCCTCGGCCTTGGCCTGGGTCTCGGTCAGGCCCGTCCACGCGACCTCGGGGTCGGTGTAGGCGACGGACGGGATCGAGCGGACGTCCCACGAGACGTCCTCGCCCGCGATCACCTCGGCCGCCAGCGCGCCCTCGTGCGTGGCCTTGTGGGCCAGCATCGGCTCGCCGCGGACGTCACCGATCGAGAAGATGTGCGGCACGTTCGTGCGCATCTGCAGGTCGGACGCGATGTAGCCGCGCTCGTCGACGGCCACGCCCGCCGCGTCGGCCCCGATCACGCCGCCGTTGGGCTTGCGTCCCACCGCGACGAGGATCCGATCGAACGTCTCCGTGCTGTCGCCGAACTTGACCACCAGGCCGTCATTGGTGGCCTCGACCGCCTCCACGCCGGTCGAGAGATGGATCGCCTCGTAGCGGCCCTTGACGCGCTTCTCCAGCACCTTGATCAGGTCCTTGTCGGCCCCGGGGATCAGCTGGTCGAGCAGCTCCACCACGGTCACCTTCGAGCCGAGCGCGTCGTAGACCGTCGCCATCTCGAGCCCGATGATCCCGCCGCCGATCACCAGCAGCCGCTCCGGGATGCCCTCGATCTCGAGCGCGCCGGTCGAGTCGATCACACGCGGGTCGTCAGGCACGAACGGCAGCGACGCCGCCTCCGAGCCCGACGCGATGATGCAGTGCTCGAACCCGACGACGGTGTCGCCGACCTCGATCGTGTTCGGCCCGGTGAACGTGCCGGAACCGCGCACGACCTGGACCTTGCGCTGCTTGGCCAGCCCTTCCAGGCCGCCCGTGAGCTTGCCGACGACGCCGTTCTTCCACTCGCGGACCTTGTCCACGTCGATGGAAGGCTCGCCGAACGTGATCCCGGACTCGCCGAGCTCGTGCGCCTCGGTCAGCACCTTGGCAATGTGCAGCAGCGCCTTCGACGGGATGCAGCCGACGTTCAGGCACACGCCGCCGAGCTGCTCGCCGCGGTCGATCAGCGCAACGCTCAACCCGAGATCCGCCGCGCGGAACGCCGCTGTGTAGCCTCCCGGACCGCCACCCAACACGGCCACCTGAACCTGCACGTCGACGTCGGAGGGAGCCTCGGCGGGTGCCGGCGGCTCCGCCGGCTTCGCCCCGTCGCTCGACGCGGTCTCGAGCGTGAGTAGCACCGAGCCCTCGGAGACCTTGTCGCCGACCTTGACCGTGATGTCGGCGACCTTGCCGGCCGCCGGGGACGGGACCTCCATCGTCGCCTTGTCGGACTCAAGCACGACCAGCGGCGTCTCCTCCTGGACCTCGTCGCCGGGACCGACGAGCACCTCGATCACGGGTACCGCGTCGAAATCCCCGATGTCCGGGACCTTGACCTCCATCAGAGCACCACCCGCCGCAGGTCGGACAGGACGTTCACGAGATGTGCGACGAACCGCGCCGCCAGCGCGCCGTCGATCACCCGGTGGTCATACGAGAGCGACAGCGGCACCATCAGCCGCGGCACGAACTCCGACCCGTTCCAGACCGGCTTCATCGCGCTGCGTGTCACGCCGAGGATCGCCACCTCGGGCGCGTTGACGATCGGCGTGAAGCTCGTGCCGCCGATCCCGCCGAGCGACGAGATCGTGAACGTCGCGCCCGCCATGTCGGCCGGGCCGAGCTTGCCCTCGCGCGCCTTGCCCGACAGCGCGGTCAGGTCCTTGGCGATCTCGAGGATGCCCTTGCGATCGGCGTCCTTGATCACCGGGACCACGAGCCCGTTCGGCGTGTCGGCCGCGAACCCGATGTTGTAATAGCGCTTGAGCACCAGGTCGTCGCCGTCCAGCGACGAGTTCACGACCGGATAGGCCTTCAGCGACGCGACGACCGCCTTCGCCAGCAGCGCCACCATCGTCACCTTGGCCTCGGACTGCTCGCCATTTGTGCGCTTGCGGAACGCCTCCAGCTCCGTGATGTCCGCCTCGTCGTTGTGGGTGACGTGCGGGATCATCACCCAGTTGCGGGCCAGGTTCGGGCCGCTGATCTTCTGGATCCGCGTCAGCGGCTGACGCTCGATCTCCCCGAACTTCTCGAAGTTCGGCTTCGGCCACGGGGCGAGATCGAGTCCGACCCCAGCGCCCGCCGGTGCCGCCGCCACAGGCGCCGCCGCGGGAGCGTCCTTGGCCTTCTGCACGTCCTCCTTGGTGATCCGGCCCTTGCGGCCGGACCCCGTCACGCTCGAGAGGTCGACCCCAAGCTCGCGCGCCAGCCGGCGCACGCCCGGCGACGCGTACGAGGGCGCCTCGGTCGGCCGCGCCTGCGGTGACGCGGGCGGCGGCGCCTCGGGCGCGGGGGGCGGCTCGGACTCCGCCGCCGCCTCGACATCTTTGGACTCCGCGGCCGGGACGGACTCCGCGACCGTCGGCGGCGGCGCCGGCTCAGCACCGTTTCCGCCGCTCACCTCGAGCGACAGGATCGCCGTGCCCTCCTTGACCTTGTCGCCGACCGAGACCTCGATCTTCGCCACCTTGCCGGCGGCCGGCGACGGGACCTCCATCGTTGCCTTGTCGGATTCCAGCACGACCAGCGGGTCCTCGGCGGCGACCTCGTCGCCGACCGAGACCAGGACCTCGATGACCGGTACGTCGTCGAAGTCGCCGATGTCCGGGACCAGAACCTGCTCGGTGCCAGCCACGCCCGCCTCCCTCACACCCGCCATGGGGCGGGCCGTTCGGTGTCGATGCCGTACTTCTCGATCGCCTGCTTCGCCTCTGCGGTCTTGCCCAGCTCGGTCAGCGCGGCCAGCACCACGTGGTGGCGATCGACCTCGAAGAACGAGCGCAGCGTCTTGCGGTAGTCGCTGCGGCCGTAGCCGTCGGTGCCCAGTACCCGGTAGGGCGCGTTCACCCAAGGCCGGATCTGATCGGCGAACGAGCGCATGTAGTCCGTCGCGGCGATGACCGGGCCGGTCCGCGCGGCGAGCGAGCTCTCGACGTAGCTCGTGCGCGCCTCCTCGCCCGGGTGGAACAGGTTCCACCGGTCGGCCTCCAAGCCGTCGCGCCGCAGCTCGGTGAAGCTCGGGACGCTCCAGATGTCCGCCTCCACGCCGAAGTCCTCGCGCAGCAGGTCCGCGCCGGCGATCACCTCGCGCAGGATCGTGCCCGAGCCCATCAGCTGGACCATGGCGTCGTCGGCGCCGCGCAGCAGGTACATCCCGCGCAGGATCCCCTCCTCCGCCCCCTCCGGCATCGCCGGATGCTGATAGTTCTCGTTCATCAGCGTGAGGTAGTAGAAGACGTCCTCCTGCTCGTCCATCATCCGCCGCAGGCCCTCGCGGATGATCACGGCCAGCTCGTAGCCGTAGGTCGGGTCGTAGCTGACGCAGTTCGGGATCGTCGCGCTCTGCAGGTGCGAGTGGCCGTCCTCGTGCTGCAGCCCCTCGCCGTTCAGCGTCGTCCGGCCGGCGGTACCGCCGAGCAGGAACCCGCGCGTGCGGCTGTCGCCGGCGGCCCAGGCGAGGTCGCCGACCCGCTGGAAGCCGAACATCGAGTAGTAGATGTAGAACGGGATCGTCGGCACGCCGTGGTTGGAGTACGACGTGCCCGCGGCAATCCACGACGACATCGCGCCGGCCTCGTTGATGCCCTCCTGGAGCACCTGGCCGTGCTTGTCCTCGCGGTAGAACATCAGCTGCTCGCGGTCCTCGGGCGTGTACAGCTGGCCGAGCTGGCTGAAGATCCCCAGCTGGCGGAACATGCCCTCCATGCCGAACGTGCGCGACTCGTCGGGCACGATCGGCACGACGTGCTTGCCGAGCTGCTTGTCGCGCAGGATCGTCGACAGGATCCGGACGAAGCTCATCGTCGTCGAGACCTCGCGGTCCCCGGTGCCGTCGAGCTGGGACTGGAAGGCGCTCAGTTCCGGCGTCGGCAGCGGCTGCGGCGCCGTCCGGCGGCGGGCCGGGAGCGAACCGCCCAGCGCAGCGCGGCGCTCGCGGATGAACTCCGCCTCTGGCGAGTGCTCGGGCGGCTTGTAGAAGGAGATGTCCTTGACCTGCTGGTCGGTCAGCTCGAGCTCGAACCGGTCGCGGAACGCCAGCAGCGACTTCTCGTTCATCTTCTTCTGCTGGTGGGTGATGTTCTGGCCCTCACCGGACTCACCCATGCCGTAGCCCTTGATCGTCTTCGCGAGGATCACGGTCGGCTGCCCGTGGTGCTCGGACGCGGCCTTGTAGGCGGTGTAGACCTTGCGCTGGTCAAGGCCGCCGCGGTTGAGCGCCCAGATCTCGTCGTCGCTCATGTCGGCGACCATCGCCCGCAGCTCCGGCTTGACGCCGAAGAAGTGCTCGCGCACGTAGGCCCCGTTGCGCGACTTGTAGGTCTGGTAGTCGCCGTCGAGCGCCTCGTTCATCCGCGCCAGCAGGTGGCCCTCGTGGTCGCGCGCGAGGAGCGAATCCCAGCGCGAGCCCCAGATCACCTTGACCACGTTCCAGCCCGCGCCGCGGAAGTTCGTCTCCAGCTCCTGGATGATCTTGCCGTTGCCGCGGACCGGGCCGTCGAGCCGCTGCAGGTTGCAGTTGATGACGAAGATCAGGTTGTCGAGCCGTTCACGGCCGGCCATCGAGATCGCGCCCAGGGACTCCGGCTCGTCCATCTCGCCGTCGCCCATGAAGGCCCATACCTTGCGCCCGGCGGTCTCGGCCAGGCCGCGGCCCTGCAGGTACTTCATGAAGCGTGCCTGGTAGATCGCCATCAGCGGCCCGAGGCCCATGGAAACCGTGGGGAACTGCCAGAAGTCCGGCATCAGCCACGGATGCGGATAGCTCGAGAGCCCGCCGCCGCCGACCTCCATCCGGAACTTGCGCATCTGGTCCTCGGGGATCCGGCCCTCGAGGTATGCGCGGGCGTACACGCCCGGGCTCGAGTGGCCCTGCATGTAGACGAGGTCGCCACCGTGCTTGTCGCCCGGCGCGCGCCAGAAGTGGTTGAAGCCGGTCTCGTAGAGGACGGCCGCCGACTGGTAGCTGGCGATGTGGCCGCCGAGCTCCGAGCTCGTCTTGTTCGCGTTCAGGATCGTCGCGATCGCGTTCCAGCGGACGATCGACCGTACTCGCCGCTCGAGCTCCGGGTCGACCGGTGGATCCGGCTCGTCCTGGGGCGGGATCGTGTTCAGGTACGGCGTCGTGCCCGCGGGTGCGGGTGCCGCGCCCGTGAGCTGAGCGTGCCCGACGACCCGTTCGAGCAGGAACTGGGCGCGCTGCGGACCGTCGGCGTTGACGACGGCGTCGAGCGCCTCGAGCCACTCGCGTGTCTCCTGGGGATCTACCTCGACCTGCGATGCCATTTTGGCTCCTGATCTCCTCGGTGCGCGGCCATTGTGGCAAGCTCGGACGCCGCGGAGCGGACCAGAGCGGCCGCGTCGCGCATCGCCCGCTCCGCAGAGCCTGCCCGTTCCGTGAGTGACGACACCTGGATGTGCTCGTCCAGTTCGACGTCGACGTAGCCGGCGATCACGGCCACCGGTTTCGTCGTCATGCGCAGCACGCCGCCGACGACCTTGCCGTTCAGGCTCGACGCGTCCAGCTTGCCCTCGCCGGTGACGACGAGGTCCGCGGCTTCGAGCTTCTCGGCGAGGCCGACCGCCTCGGCGACAACGTCGAACCCAGACCGCAGCGTGGCACCGATCGCGGCGAGGCCGCCGGCGAGACCACCCGCGGCACCGGCGCCCGGGATGTCCGGGACCTCGAGCGCCTGGAGCCGGTTCGTGAGCAGGGCAACCTGCTCGGGCGTGGCCCCTTTCTGCGGACCGAAAACGCGTGCGGCATCGACGAAGCGTGTGTCGACGTCGCAGGCGCAGACGACTTCCAGCGGGAGCGACCAATCCAGCGCCTCGACCGCGCCGAGCCCGCCGTCGGTGCTCGCGCTGCCGCCGAGCGTGACGATCGCGCGGGTCGCGCCTTCCGCGACCGCTGCCAGCAAGAGCTCGCCGACGCCGCGCGTGTCGGCGCGCAGCGGATCGTTGCGCTCCACCAGCGCGAGCCCGCTGGCGCGGGCCATCTCGATCACCGCGGTGCCGTCGTCCAGCAGCCCCCAGTCGGCGTCGACAGGGTCGCCGAGTGGACCGGTGACGCGGGTGGTGAGCCGGCGTCCGTTGGCGAGCAGGACGTCGAGCGTGCCCTCGCCGCCGTCGGCCAGCGGAAGCTCCGTCGCGGCGATCCCACTCGCGCGCAGCCCGGCGGCCATCTCGGCCGCGGCCTCGGCCGCGGTGAGCGAGCCGCGGAACTTATCGGGACAGCAGATCGCGGAAACCACCGTTCCATCATACGGGACCTACTAGCCCTCACAAGGCATTCCCCCCGTTTGGGCGACCTGATTTCGTATTACGGAATGATCGTCTTGACAAACGGAATCGAACCGCCTACGGTTCCGACCCATGCAGTTCTGCGCCAACATCTCGCTCCTCTTCACCGAGGTGCCCTTCCTCGAACGCTTCGCCGCGGCCCGCAGCGCCGGATTCGACGCCGTCGAAATGTGGTGGCCGCGCGGTGAGAACCTCGATGCCGTGGAGGCCGCCGTGGCCGACGCGGGCGTCGAGGTCGTCCTGCTCAACTTCGACGCCGGCGACATGCCCGCGGGCGACCGCGGCGTACTCAGCGACCCGTCGCGTGAGCACGAGTTCCACGCCAACGTGCCGGTCGCGCTCGCGCTGGCCGACGCGATCGGCTGCCGGCAGCTGAACGCGCTCGTCGGCTTCGGCGATCTCGATCTCGCGCGCCGCAACGTGCAGCGCGCCGCCGACGCCGCGCGCGGCAAGACGATCCTGATCGAGGCCGTCAACACGTACGAGAACGGCCCCTACCTGCTCTCGAACACCCGCGCCGCGGCGGAGTTCGTCCGCTCGACCGGCCGCGACAACGTGCGCCTGCAGTACGACGCGTACCACATGCAGCGCATGGAGGGGAACCTCCTGCCGACGATCGCCGAGCACCTTGATCTGATCGCCCACATCCAGATCGCCGACGCCCCCGGGCGCGGCGAGCCTGGCACCGGCGAGATCGACTACGAGTACCTGCTGCCGAAGATCGACGAGCTCGGCTACACCGGCTGGGTCGGGCTGGAATACAAGCCGACCCGCACCACCGTGGAGACCCTGGATTGGATGGTGCGCTCGTGATCGGGTTCATCGGCCTCGGCGTCATGGGCGAGCCCATGGCGCACAACCTGGTGGCGGCCGGCCACGACGTGCTCGTTCACAACCGCACGCCGAAGCACGTCGACGGCGCGCGCAGCGTGAGCCTCGAGGAGGCGGCGCGTGCCGACGTCGTGATCACGATGCTGCCGGACTCCGCCGCCGTGCTGGCGGTCGCCGACGCGATCGTCGAGGCGGCGCCGGAACTCTGGATCGACATGTCGACGATCCACCCGACGGTCGCGATCGAGCTCTCGCAGCGCGGGATCGCCACGGTTGACGCACCAGTCTCCGGCGGTGACGTCGGCGCCCAGCAGGGCACGCTGTCGATCATGGTCGGCGGCGCCGACGAGGACTTCGAGCGCGCCCGGCCGATCCTCGAAGCCGTCGGCAAGACGATCGTGCACGTCGGTGGTCCCGGCGCCGGCCAGACCGTCAAGGCCTGCAACCAGATCGTGGTCGCGCTGACCATCGAGGCGGTCTCCGAGGCGCTCGTGCTCGGCTCCAAGGCCGGCGTGGACCCGGAGAAGATCCTCGACGTGCTCGGCGGCGGTCTGGCCGCCAACCGCGTCATGGAGATGCGCCGGCACAACTTCCTGGAGCACGACTTCACGCCCGGCTTCCGGGTCGACCTGCACCACAAGGACCTGAACATCGCGCTCGAGTCCGGCGACGCCTTCGGCGTCCCGCTGCCGGCCACGAGCCTCGCCCAGCAGATGTTCCGCGCCCTGCGCGCGAAGGGCCAGGGCGGAGACGACCACTCCGCACTGCTGACCGTCATCGAGGAGAGCGCCCAGCACCAGATCGGCGCCGAGGAGGAAGTCCCATGCCCCGCATGAAGCCCATGGATGCCGTCGTCAAAGTCCTCGAGGACGAGGGCGTGACGGTGGCGTTCGGCGTCCCCGGCGCAGCGATCCTTCCGCTCTACGACGCGCTCCGCACCTCGTCGATCCGCCACATCAGCGTGCGCCACGAGGAGGGCGGCACGCACTCCGCCGACGGCTACGCGCGGATCACCGGCGAGCCGGGGATCTCGATCGGCACGTCCGGCCCCGCAGGCACGAACATGATCACGGGCCTGTACACCGCGCTCGCCGACTCGATCCCGATGATCTGCATCACCGGCCAGGCGAGCACCGACGTGCTCCACCAGGAGGCGTTCCAGGCCGTCGACATCGTCGAGATCGCCCGGCCCGTCTGCAAATGGGCCTACCAGGTCAAGGAGACCGCGCAGCTGCCGTGGGCGTTCCGCGAGGCGTTCCGGATCTGCCGCGAGGGCCGTCCCGGCCCGGTCCTGCTCGACCTGCCGATCAACGTGCAGAAGGGCCCGGACATCGAGTGGGACGCGGAGACGGACACGCGCCTGGACTATGCCGTGCCGGCGCCCAAGTCGGCCGCGATCGAGCGCGCGCTGGAGCTTCTCGCCGGGGCCGAGCGGCCGATCATCGTCGCCGGCGGCGGCGTGATCGTCGCCAACGCGGCCGACGAGCTGATCGAGCTGGCCGAGATGCTCGACATCCCGGTCTCCCCCACGCTGATGGGCAAGGGTGCGATCCCCGAAGACCATCCGCTGTGGGCGGGCATGGTGGGCATCCAGACCAGCCAGCGCCACGCGAACCAGCTGTTCCTGGAGTCGGATGTGGTGCTCGCGGTGGGCGCCCGGTTCGGCGACCGCCACACCGGCGACCTCGCCGTCTACCGCGGCGACCGCACGTTCATCCACATCGATATCGCGCCGCAGCAGATCGGCAAGGTGTTCCCGGCCGACCTGGGCATCGTGGCCGACGCCAAGGTCGCGCTGACCGAGCTGGCGCGGCGCGCGACGCCGACGGATCGCCCGGAGTGGACGGCGCGGCTCGCCACGCTGCGCGAGACCCACACGCGCCGCACGGACTTCGACGAGAACCCGATCAAGCCGCCGCGCGTCTATCAGGAGCTCAACGAGCACTTCGACGAGGACACCGTCTTCGTCACCGCGATCGGGCTCTACCAGATCTGGAGCGGCCAGTTCCAGCGCACGTACAAGCCGCGCCACTACCTGTGCTGCGGCCAGGCCGGCCCGCTCGGCTGGGAGGTCCCGGCGTGCATCGGGGCCAAGCTCGCCGCTCCCGAGAAGCAGGTCGTGGGCGTGGTCGGCGACTACTCCTTCCAGTTCCTGATGGAGGAGGTCGCGGTGGCCGTCCAGTACCGCGTGCCGTTCGTGCTGGTGATGGTCAACAACGGCTACATGGGCCTGATCCGCCAGGCCGAGCAG
This sequence comes from uncultured Solirubrobacteraceae bacterium, assembly GCA_963768375.1. Taxonomy (GTDB): domain Bacteria; phylum Actinomycetota; class Thermoleophilia; order Solirubrobacterales; family Solirubrobacteraceae; genus Solirubrobacter. The sequence continues at coordinate 838,860 of CAVYHO010000006.1, read as the reverse complement.
CCGTACGACATGAAGACCGACGTCGACCTGACCTGGGACGAGGGCCCGGGCATCGACCACGTCGGCGTCATGCGCGCGATGGGCGCCGACGGCGTGCGCGTGACGGAGGCCGGCGACATCGCCGGCGCGCTCGAGTGGGCCTGTGCCGCCGCCGAGGAGAACGGCGTGCCGGTCCTGGTCGAGGTGATGGTCGAGCGCGAGGCGAACGCGGCGATGGGCAAGGCGCTCGATTCGATCGTCGAGTTCGAGCCCGTGCCGGACGCCGCCGAGGTCGCTGCCTGATGCGACATGATCCCGAGCCATGGCACGGCTCGGGATCAACCAGTACGGCAAGGCGGAGACGCACCTGGTGCGCGTCTACCGAGACGGTGAGGTCCACGAGATCCGTGACCTCACCGTCTCGGTCGCGCTCTCCGGCGACATGGAGGCGGTCCACGTTCACGGCGACAACACCGCCGTGCTGGCGACCGATACGCAAAAGAACACGGTCTACGCGTTCGCCAAGGAGTACGGGATAGACACTCCCGAGACGTTCGCGGCGCTCCTTGCCCGCCACTTCCTTGACGGCGGCGCGATCACCCGCGCACGCGTGGAGGTGAGCGAGGCGCCCTGGACGCGCCTGAACGACCACGCGTTCACGCAGTCCGATCGGGCCACCCGCACGGCGTCGGTGATCGCCGAGGGCGATTCGACGTGGTACTCGTCCGGGATCGCCGGCCTGGTGGTCCTCAAGACCACCCACTCCGAGTTCCACGGCTTCCCGCGCGATCGGTTCACGACCCTGAAGGAGACGACCGACCGCGTGCTCGCGACCGAGGTCTCCGCGCGCTGGTGCCACCCCGGCGACGCGGATTACCACGTCGCGCGGAGCGCATTGCTCGACGCCTTCGCCGGCCACCACAGCCTCTCGCTCCAGCAGACGCTGTACGCGATGGGCGAGGCGGTGCTCGAGGCCTGCCCGACCGTCGAGGAGGTGCGACTGTCGATGCCGAACAAGCACCACTTCGTCGTCGACCTCTCCCCCTTCGGCCTCGAGAACCCGAACGAGGTCTTCCACGCCGACGACCGGCCGTACGGGCTGATCGAGGCCGCCGTCGTGCGCGACGGCGCCCCCGATCCGGGCCCGATCTGGGACCCCTACCCCTTGATCTGACGGTCGAAGAACCGGTTCAGCCAGGCGTTCTGCAGCCGCACGGTGGTAGCGGCGTCGACCGTGCCGACCTCGGCCTCGACCGGGTCGAGCCCGAGCTGCGGCACCAGCCAGACGTTGTCGGCGAAGGCCTTGTGGCCGACGCCGGGGTAGTCCACGAGCGGATGCGCGCCGCGCAGCCGGCTGCGGAAGTGCCGCACCTGGTAGGTGTAGAAGCTCGCGAGCGCGTCGCCCATCATGATCCCGAACGGCCGGTCCAGACCCTGCTCCAGGACTGGGCCGTAGAGGCCGCCGTCCATGTTGACGCCGGCGCGGATGCGGCGGTCGGCGAGCATCAGGTCGGCGGCGGTCGCGCCGCCGTTGGAGTGCCCGAACGCGCCGACGCGGTCGCGGTCGATCCGGCCGACGCCACGCACCGTCTCGAGCTTGCCGAGCACGAAGCGCAGGTCGCGCGTGCGCAGCGCGATGGTCTCGGCCGACGCCTCGGTGATGCGCACCGGCGTGGTCTGGCCGTCGCCCAGGTCGAGCCCGTACGTCTCACCGACGATGTCGACTCCGACGACGACGTAGCCGTGGCTGGCGAGATCGGCGGCATGGGCCGACTGCAGCGCGGTCGTCTCGTTGAGGCCGGGGGAAAGCAGCAGCACGGGATGGCGACCGGGCGCGGCCGGCGCGGCCGCGGTGGCCGCCGAGCCGAGACCGTCGAGCGCGCTGGCCTCCAGGCCGACGCCGCCGGCGAGCTCGGCTTGCTCCGCCGGCGTGAGCACCACTGCGGGGGCGGCGCTGCGAGCGGCTGCGGGATACCAGACGCGGAGCGGGACGCGGCGCGCGCCGGTGTCGCCCGCGAGCGGCTCCGTGCGCTGGTGGTCGGTCAGCGTCGTGCGAGTGAAGCCGACGGGCGCCGGCCCGGACGGCGAGGGCGGCGTGACGGCCGCGGAGGCGGTGGCCGCGGGAATCAGAAGCGCGGCGGCGATGACGATCGGGAGCGATTTCATATCCCCTCCAGTCTCCCGGCCGAAGCCGGGAGACGCGATGGGGTTCGCCGGAGACGAGCGGTTCCCGATCCGGAACCTGCGTGGACGGTTACTCGTAGCTCGCGGGCGTCGGCGAAGCTAGCCGACTACTGGTCCTGCTTCGATTCCTCGCCGTCCTTGGAATCGGGCGCTTTCCTCGGCTGGCCGGCCACGGTCTCCGTGTCCTGCTCGCCGGGCTTCGGGGCCTTCTCGTCGGTCTCGTCGGTCCGGTCCTGCGTGGAATCGCTCATTGCGACCTCCTTGGTTGGGCATGGCGGTGCTACCCAACCGGCGCGCCGGCCACCATTTGCCGACGCGACGTCGCGGATTGTGAGAGATCCATAGCCGAGCAAGCACCGAATTAGCCACTCTGCACAAGCTCACCAGCACAGCGAACCCTTCGTGGTTCCGGCGCGTAGGAGAGCTGACGTCGCCGGTGCCTGCCGTCCTCATCCGGAGGTCCCCATGCGCGCGCTCACGCTCGCACTGACGGTGCTCATGCTGATTCCCGCCGTCGCGTCGGCGGCCGATCGGACCAAGCCCACGACGCCGGGCAACCTCCGGGTCACCGCAACGAGCACCACATCGGTCTCGCTCGCGTGGAACGCGTCGACCGACAACTCCGGCAGCGTGACCTACCGGGTGCGCGAGGCCGCCGGGATGACGCGCACGACGTCGCAGACGAGCTTTGCGTGGACGGGGCTTTCCCCGAACCGCACGTACCGGTTCACCGTCTCCGCCTCGGACCCGTCGGGCAACCGCTCGTCCGAGAGCAACCAGGTGACCGCCACGACGCCCGCGAGCGTCCCGCCGGCTACGCCGGCCAACCTGCGGCTCGCGGGAGCGACCGTGAACACGCTCACGCTGGCCTGGGACCCGGTCGCGGGCGCGACCCGGTACGAGCTGCATTCGAACGTCGCCGGGACGTACTCGACGACGGAGACGAGCCGCACCGCGCACTGGCTGCAGCCCAACACCGGCTACACGTTCACCGTACGCGCGATCAACGCCGCCGGAACGATGTCGGGGCCAAGCGCGCCGCTCACCGTCCGCACGCTGCGCGACACCACGGTGCCCAGCGTCCCCGTCGTCTCAGGCTTCGCCTACAGCCCGTCCGAAGTCCAGCTGAACTGGCCCGCGTCAACCGACGACTCGAACTACGTCTCCTACAACGTCGACCTCAACGGCAAGCCGTGGCCGCACATGCTGCCCGGCGACAACACCACGATGACCGTCCGGAACCTGCGCGACGGTACCAGCTACGACTTCAGCGTCAGGGCCTACGACGCCAGCGGCAACTTCTCGGCCGCCGGGCACGTGACGCTCACCACGCCCGAAAGCCCGGACACGACGCCTCCACCCGCTCCGGCGAACCTGTCCCACGGCTGGCTGACGCCACACACCGTGCCGCTCGGGTGGTCGGGAAGCGGGGACGTCTTCGCGTACGAGGTGTGGATGGACGGCACGTTCCTGGCCGAGGTCGCAGGCGACTGGCGCTACGCCGGAATGCTGATTCCCGCGTACGAGGCACGCCATCTCCTGCCAAGCTCGACGCACACGTTCACCGTGCGGAGCCGCGACGAGGGCGGCAACTTGTCCGCCTCGAGCACGCCGATCACCATCACGCTTCCGGCGAGCAGCGACACCACGCCACCTGATGCGCCGAGCGGCCTGTGGGGTAGCACCGCACCGGGCTGCGCCTTCGCCGACTTCATGTGGAACGGCTCCGGGGACGTGGAGGTGTTCGAGGACGGGTACTTCATCGGCGCCTGGCGCGGCGAGGTGATCATGACCTCGTTCGGCCGCCGCACCTACACGATCCGCGCCGTCGACGCCGCCGGGAATCTCAGCCCGGACAGCAACGCAGTCGTCCTGGATCACGGCATGCGCTGCTAGGGGTTCGTTGAAGAATTCCGATACGGGCCCCTAAGCGACTCCGGCGCCGATCAGCATCTCCCAGATCACCGCCTGGTCGACGATCTCGACCTCGAGCTTCTCCGCCTTGGCGGTCTTGCTGGCGCCGACTTCGGCGCCGCAGATCAGCATGTCGGTGTTGGCCGAGACCGACGAGGCAGCGGTCGCCCCGGCCTTCTCAGCCAGGCGCTGGAAGGTCGGGCGCGGGATCTTCTCGCCGCTGCGCGGGTCCGAGATCGTGCCGGTGATCACGACGGTCTTGCCCGCCAGCGGCGCGTCGGCGGCGACCTGCGGCGGCAGGTCCTCCTCGCGCACGTCGAGGCTGACGCCGTGCTCGCGCAGCCGCTCCAGCTCCGGCCGCAGCCGCTCGAGATGCTCGGCGATGCTGCCCGCGACCTTCGGCCCGATGTCCTCGACTCCGACCAGCGCCTCGGCCCCGGCATCGGCAACCGCCTCCAGGCTGGCGAACCCGGCCCGGCACAACCGCGCGGCCGTGCCCTCGGACGCCATCGGGATCGAGAGCCCGATCAGCGCCCTGCGCAGCCCGACGTCCTTGCTGGCCTCGATCGAGTCGATCATCCGCGCCGCCGACACCTCAGCGATCCGCTCGAACTCGAGCAGCTGGTCCTTCGTGAGCGCGTAGAAGTCGCTCGGGTGCTCGAGCAGGCCGGCCTCGGCGAGCCGCTCGATCCACACCGGCCCGACGGCCTCGATGTCCGCCGCGGCGCGCGAGGCCCAATGGATCAGGCGGCGCACGGTCTGAGCCGGGCAGGCGACGTTCGTGCAGTACAGCTCGCGGCTGTTGCCCTGCTCGGTCAGCGGCTCGCCGCACGACGGGCACTCCGACGGCGGCACGATCTCCTGCTCCGCGCCCGTGCGCTTGGACTCGTCGAGCACGCCGGCGACGAAGGGGATCACGTCGCCGGCGCGGCGCACGAGCACCGTGTCGCCGATCTTGATCCCGCGCGCCCGGATCACCTCCTGGTTGGCGAGCGTCGCGCGCGTGACCGTCGTCCCGCCGACGAATACCGGTTCCAACGCCGCGACCGGCGCCACCTTGCCGGTCTTGCCGACGTCCCACAGCACGTCGGCCAGCACCGTGGTCTTCTCCTCGGCCGCGAACTTGAACGCGAGCGCACCGCGCGGCGAGTTCGCGCGCGTGCCGGCGGCGGCGTACGCGTTGCGGTCGGCGAGCCGCATGACGGCGCCGTCGAGGTCGTAGTCGAGCTGGTCGCGGCCGGACTCGATCGCGGTGATCACCTTCTGGACCGTCTCGGCGTCGTCGCAGTGCTCCATCTGCGCCGCCTCGAACCCGAGGTCGCGCAGCGCCGCCTCGAGGTCGCTCGGCGCCTCGTCAGCGTCGAGGTCGAACGCGAAGAACCGCAGCCGCCGGCCCTCCACGGTCTTCGGGTCCTTCGCCCGGACCGTCCCGGCAGCGCCGCCGCGCGGGTTGATCAGCGGCTTGTCCGGGTGTTCGGCGTTGTAGGCGGCGAACGTAGAGCGCAACATCACGGTCTCGCCGCGAACCTCGACCGTCCCGGGCGCCGAGATTTTCAGCGGGAGGTCGTCGACCAACGCCCGCACCAGGACCGTGACGTCGTCGCCGGTCGTGCCGTCCCCGCGCGTGATCGCCCGCGCCAGCCGGCCCTCTTCGTAGACCAGCGCGAGCGAGAAGCCGTCGAGCTTGGGCATCACAACCACCGACTGGCCCGGAAAACGCTCCAGGAACGCCGCGACCTGCTCGGGCTTCGTGACCTTGTTGAGCGAGAGCATCGGCCGGCTGTGGCGAACCGGCGCGTGCAGCGCGGCGGGCGCGCCGACCTGCTCGAGCGGGTTCGGATCGGGCGTCAGTTCCGGGTGCTCGGCGATCAGCGCCCGCAACTCGTCCTCAAGTGCGTCGAACTCCGCGTCCGCCACCAGCGGCTCGGCCGCGTAGTACGCCTCGCGCAGCTCCGTCAGCCGCTTCGCCAGCTCGTCGATCCGCTCTTTCACGCACCCGTACGCTACGCGTCTCGCCGGTCAGCACCGGCGAGACGCACGCAGCGTCCACGCGAACAGCTGGGGGGCCGAAGTCCGCGGCAGCTTGCGGTCGAAGTCGCGGTCGCGGCGGGTCGCCAGGTGCGGGTCGGCGGTCAGTGCGATCAGCGTGCAGCCGGCTGTGGCGAGTGCCTGGTGATCCCCGAGCAGGTCGCCGGTGGGCGAGTGCGGCGCGCCGACGGCCGGGTCCCACGAGTCGTGCGAGAGCCGGCGTTCCTTCCAGGTCGCCCCGCCGTCGCGAGTGCTGGCCAACCACTCGTCGGCGAAACGTCCGTTGGGATCAAGCCGGCGGTCGAGGAAGCTCACGTGCACGCGGTCGCGGGTCACGGCCACGCTCGGCTGGAACTGGTCGCCGGTCCCGGCCCCGACCGTCACTGGCTCACTCCAGTGCGCGCCGGCGTCGTCCGAGCGGGTGAGGCGAATGTCGGCGTCGCCGCCGGCATCGGTGCCGAACGCGAGATGAAGCCGCTCGCGGGTGCCCGCCAGCGAAAGCAGGGTCACGTTGCGGAAGCTGTCGCCGGCGAAGCGGTCCGGGAGCGGGCGGAACCGCGCCGCGCGCACGGGCGTGCCCCACGCGATCCCGTCGCTGCGCGCGACCCACGCGGAGTCATGGCCGGAGCCGTCGAGCACGCCGGCGAGCGTGTCCACCCACGCGACGGAGTAGGCACCGCGATGACGCGCCAGCGCGACGCCGCCGACATACGGGCCGTACGGCACGCCGGCGACCTGGGCCGGGGAGGGTCGCGAGGGGTCGCCCCAGGTCACGCCGTCGTCGGCCGAGTGCCGGCACAGAACGGCCTGACGGCCGAACGCGCCGACGTCGGTGGTCCGTGCCCAGCACGCCATCGCGCTGCCGTCGCGGCCGGTGGCGAGCACCGGCCGCTCGTCGGTCGAGCCGGCGGGAGGAGCCGCGAGCGCGGCCGGCGCTTCCCACGTGCGATGTCGCGCGACGTCACTCCGTGAGGGATGCGACCAGCGCCGCACCGCGAGACCCCATGACCCACCCTGCTCGTTGGTGACCAGCAGGGCGTCGCCGTCATCCGTGAACGCGAGCGCGGGGTTGGCGGCCGGGGTCGTCGACACGGCGCCGAGAGGAGTCCACCGCTCGCCGCGATCGAACGACACCGCGGTCGCGATCCGGCTCACGTATGCAGCGGGATCCGCGAACACGCGGTACGCCGAGACGAGTACATCACGGTCGCGCGGGCTGACGGCGACGACGGGCTGCGACGCGGCACCGGCTCGATGGTCGCTGACCAGAACCTCCTGGCGCCCGTGCGGACGATCCACGTCCGGCGGCGCCGGGGCCCGCGCCGTCAGCGTGGCGGCTCCGTCGAACCCGCCCATGGAGCCCATAGCGCCCATCGCGAACGAGACGGCGGCGACGATGTAGCTTCCGGTGGCGTTCGGAAGGTGAACGGTCTCATTGGACCCAGCGCCCGTTGACGCGGCGACGAGTGGGCCGGACAGCCCGAACGCATCAGGGCGATAGACGTAGAGGTCGACGTCCCCGGTGCCCGCGTCGCGCGGGGAGAGCCCGAGCGACAGGGTGCCGGCGCCCTCGACCTTCACCAACGTCGTGTCGCACACGTCGCCTTCAGAGCCGCCGCACGGCTTCAAGGTCGCCGGATGGAAGAGCTCAGTCGACAGCGCCGTGCGGCCCTGCCACGCTTGCGGCGCGGCGGCGCTGACGATGATCTCGCGGTCGGCGGCAACGGCGGCGGGCGTGAAGACGAGCGCGGACGCGCAGACGCCCGCGGCAAGCCGCCGAACCCGGCCCCGGAGGGCTCGAGCCGGTGACGCTGGCATGTCGCGGTCCTTTCTCGGGAGGCGAGTCGACGGTACCCCCGCCCGCGGCGGGTCCGCAAGACCCACGCGCAAAGATCAGGGGTGACCCCTGATGCGGTTCGTGGCGCGCAGGAGAACACTGCGCGGCGTGCCCGGTTCCCTCACCCGCCGCCAGCTCCTGATCCGCACCGGGGGAGCCTCGGCCGCGCTGGTCTGTTTCGGCGCACTGCCCGTCTCCGCGACGGCGGACCCGACCGCGCTCAGCTCGGCTCGTGCCGTGACGTACGCGTCGATCCTCGACGCAATCAACGCCGACCCCGGCTACGAGCTGGCCGACCGCGCCTATCGCGCCAGCCGCTTCGCCGAGATCTACGCCGCGAGCGGCGACGACTTCCGTGCGTGCGCCGACGCGGTGCTCGATGACGTCGCCGAGCGAGGCGTCGGGACGCGTCGACCCGTCAGCGGCTCGCCACCGGCTCGAGCGGCGATGCGCTCGACCTCGCGAGCTTGCCATACCTCGAGCCGAGCGACTCGCACCCGATCCTGTTCACGATCACATGAGCACATACCTGCGCAAGTGCATCGACATCGCGCCGACGGCGATCACACGTCCGGCGCGAACCCGCCGAACGACTACGCAAGCTCGTCCACCAGCCGTGGTGGCCGGCACTGCGCGCAACCACGAGCTGGGTGCGGTTCTTGGCGGACTGGCCTTCGCTGCAGCGAACCGAGGGCCATGACCCGGGCAAGGGTGATCCCGATTCGGCCCTGTCCCTGGCGGCACTTGATCGGCAGATCGACGCCGCTCTCGCCGACGGTATGAACATCATCCTGCTTCCCTACCGCTATCCGCGAAGTGGGCAAACGGGACGGCGCAGCGCGTCTACAACGACGAAGAGGACAGCTGGTTCTTCCCCCAAGACCGTGTCACACGGCTCACCGCGTACCAGGCCTGGCGCGCCGGACCGGGACCCAAGCCGACGTACAAACAGCACGAGTACCGGATGCCGCCGGCGGGTTTGGGCCCGGCACGGAATGGAGCGATTTCGTCACGTGGCTCTGGGATCGCTATGCCGACCGGATCGCCGCGTTCGAGGTCGTAAACGAACCCAACTTTCAACTCTGGCCGCAACGCAGCACCGTTGAATCGCAAGACATCGAGATCGTGTGGGGCACGAAGGACACGACCCTCCTCGTGGCTCCCGCGGTCGCGCAGATGATGGAAACAGTTGACGCGCTGGCGCGGCAGCACTCGAACCCGCCGCTCCTGCTCGCGCCCTCGTGCTCGGACAGCCTGACCATAGCCCCGCGCACGTCGACGATCCCTCACACGAATCGGCATACGGCATCGGAAGATCCGTTCGCGGAATCCCTGCTCGCGGCGCTACGGCAACGCGGCTTCGAGGGCGGCGACCGGTGGATCTGGTCGTACCACAACTACACCGACACCGAGCGCGGCTACTTCCACGTCGTCGACCTCCGTCAAGTGCTGGTCAAGGCTGGCTGGAATGGCCGGCAGCTTGACGGCGGCCCCGAGGTTTGGTGCACCGAAGGCGGGTGCCGCCTGGCCGCCATGAACACGCGCTTCAGCATGCCGCTCGGGCACACGCTCACCGACAGCGAGCGCAAGCACTATCAAGCGCTGGTGCTGACCGAGTCGCTCTCGCGCCACCACTTCGCGAAGGGAGCCGGCGCCGGCGTTGGCATGCTCACGCAGTACACGACCTTCGCCGACACCGGCTTCGACGACGGAATCCTCGACGCCGCACAGCGCCGGCGGCGCGCCGCGGCCGGCGCTGAAGGCATGGTGCGACGTGCCCGAGTACTTCGCGGCGCCGGTGCAGCGCGCGGCCTGGCGCCCTCAGCTCTGACCCAGCACGGCCGCGAGGTCGCGCCGCGAGCGGATGCCGAGCTTCGCGTACGCATGCCCCAGTTCCGTCTCGACCGTCTTGACCGTGACGAACAGGGTCTGGGCGATCTCGCGGTTGGCCAGCCCGCGGGCGGCGAGGCCGGCGACGCGCAGCTCGGCCGGGGTGAGCGAGTCGCGGCCGGACTGGGCGAGCCGGCGCGGACGCGCGCCGCTTGCGGCCAGCTCCTCGTGGGCGCGCCGGGCGAGCGCGGCGGCGCCACAGCGGACGGCGATGTCGAGTGCCTGCCGGAGCGGCTCGCGAGCGTCGCGTCGGGCGCGCTCGCGACGGAGACTCGCGCCGAGGTCGCACAGCGCGTGCGCGTACTCGAGCCGCGCCTCGCCTGCGGCCAGGACGGCAACCGCGTCACGGTACCGCTGGGTGCGCTCCGCCGCCGAGCCGACGGCGGCGAGGGCGCGCAGCGCAACGCCGATCGCGCGCGGCGAACCGAACCGCACCGCGTCAGCGTGCTCGGAGCGCGCGAGCGCCGCGGGCGCACCGGCTAGCGCCGACGCGGAGCGCCATGGCAGGTGCGGGTCGCCAACGGCGCGGAAGTCGTCGAGCGCGCCCTGGGCATCCCGACGAGCGAGACGGAGCCGTCCGCGGGCATAGAGCAGTTCCGGCGTGTCCGCGTCGTCGAGCGGGTCGGCATCCGCGACCCGGTCGCGCTCGATCAGCGCCAGCGTCAGCGCTGCGCGTGCCGGTGAGACGAGCCGCGTGTGCCGGCCCCCACCGAGCGCGGTCGTGGCGTGCAGCACCGCCGATTCCAGATCGCCCGCGTTGAGCTCTGCGACGGCGAGCCACGTCTCGGCGTTGACCAGTCCCGGCACCGAGCCGTGGCTGCGCGCGTGGGAGAGCGCGCGCTCGAGGTGCGCGCGGGCCAGCGTGATCCGCTCGCAGCGGACCAGCGTCGCGCAAGCGAGGGCGTAGCGGAACCCTTCGGGATCGAGACCACTCTCCAGCGCCTCGACCGCGAGTGCCGTGGCCGCCTCGGCCGTCTCCGCGGTGGCGGCCCGATAGGCGAGGTCCTGGTTGTCGTGCTCCTGCGGCTTGGAGCCGCACACGCGGGCGGCCGCGTAGAGCTCGGCCGGATCGGCGCCGGCCGTGCGAGCCGGGCGGCCGTGCGTCAGCCGCGCGAGGGCGAGCGCAGTCGGCTGCGGTCCGCCGAGCTCGGCTGCGGCCTTGAGGTGGCGGATCTCGGCCGGATCACCCAGCCTGCGCTCCGCGGCGGCCAGAGTGGTCAGCAGGCCTGCGGGATCGTCGGCGCCCGCTTCGGCGACGGCGCGGCGCAGCAACGTCGCCGCCTCGCCCGGCTCGCCGCGATCCAGCGATTGCTCGGCGGCGCGACGCAGCGTCGTGACGACCCTCGGGTCCGCGGCGGGCGCGCTCCGGAGGAGGTGGCGGACCGGCGATGCGCCTCCGCCGGCGACGCAGCGCGCCGCCTCGCCGTGCATCAGGGCTCGTCGCGCCGGCGGGATCGCGTCGTAGAGCGCTCGGGCCACGAGCGGCGGGCCGATCGCCAAGGCGTCGCGCTCGAGGAGGCCGGCGGTGAGCAGTGCATCGGCGGCAACGGCCGCGTCCTCCGCTCCGAGCCGCGCGAGAGCGGCCGCGTCGCGCAGTGCGGGCCTGTCGCGCAGAACGACGAGCGCTTCCGCCAGAGCCCGCACGCCCGTGGGAAGCGGGGCGAAGCGGCGCTCGACGAAGCGCGTCACCAGCCCACCCGATTGCGCCACCGCCCGCACCAGCGAGGGGTTGCCGCCCGTCTCGCGATGGCAGTCGCGAGCGAACTCGGCGGAGACCGCGTGGCCAAATTCGACGCGCAGCACGGTCGCGACCGCGCGCTCGCTGAAGGGCTGCAGGCGCAGCACATGCGCACCGGCCTCCTCCAACGTGCCGATCAACCCCTTCTCGCCCACGTCGACGCCGGCCACCAGCGCGATGCCGCTCCGGCGGAGGCGGCGCGCGACGAACGCGAGCCAGTCGAGCGACGCCTCGTCGCAGAGATGCAGATCGTCGACCGTCACCAGCACGGGCGCGGCCGCTGCGAGCCGTGCGTGCAATTCGAGCAACGCGTCGTAGCGCTCGCCGGGCGCCAGGAGACGGCGCGCGACCGCGAGCGGGAACTCCCGCTCGCCGGCCTCGCCGCCGGCCTCGAGCACCGTCATTCCCTGGTCGGCCGCTCGGGCCCGTGCGCGCTCGAGCAGGGCCGTCCTTCCGGTTCCGGGCGGGCCGGCGATGACCACGTGACGGCCGTGGCCGGCGCGGGCGACGCGGATCGCCCGATCGATGGCGGCCAGCTCGGCCGCACGCTCCAAAAGCAGGTCAGACATGGGACCGGTGCAGGGACGTTGCGCATTTACGACCCTACGCCCGCGTATGCCTGCCGGCATCGGGCGAACGCCCGATCTGTCGCGGATGAGACGCCCGAGAAAGGCCGCCCGGCCGGAGCCGGGCGGCGCTCTCGTTACCTACTTCTTGCTGATCTCGTAGATCGTGCCGAGCGAAGACGACACGACGAACAGCGTGCCATCGGGGCTCTCGCGCACGTCCGGCGTGACGCCGAAGCCGGTGCCGAACAGCAGCTTCTCGCTCTCCGTCAGGTCGTACTTCTGCGTGTTGTCGGCAACACGGTCCCGCAGGCCCCTGTCCGGCGGGTCGATCTCCTTGCGGTTGTTGTCGATCGGCAGCCGGAAGATGTTGCCGCCCCGGCCGCTCGCGGAGCCGATGAACATGTCGCCGCGGTAGTCCTTGCCCAGCTCGCGCTCCTCGACGAAGTCGATCCCGCCGGGCGCGAACTCGTACTTCCACGCCATCTCCGGGTCGCTGAAGCGCGAGCCGGGGAGCTTGAACAGCCGGTCGTAGGCCTCGCCGGGGGTCTTGGCGATGTTCTCGGGCCCCCAGCGGACCTGCTGCAGGCCGTAGTAGCTGGCCGCCGCCGGATCGCCCGTCGGCCCGCGGTTGTTCTCGATCTCGCGGAACTGCGCCACGCGATGCAGCGGGCCCATGACCTGGACCCAACCGGAGTTGAAGCCGGCCTCCACGCGATTGATCTCGCTGAAGCTGTCGTCGCCGTTCTCCTGCTCCCACAGGTCACCGCTGAACGGGTCGAACGCCATGCCGAACGAGTTGCGGATGCCGTACGCGTACAGCTTCTTCAGGCTCGCGCCGACCGAGCCGCCACGCTCGGCCCCCTCCTTGTAGAACGGATTGTCCTTGGGCGCGGACCCATCCGGGTTCAGGCGCAGGATCACGCCGGTGAGATGCCGGGCGTCGGGGTCCGGACCGCCGAACTCGTCGTCGTCGATGTCGCCACGGAACGTGTCCATCGGGAACGGGTAGACGAACGGGCCGTCGACCAGGTTCTGCGTCTGTCCGCGGCGACCGGTGTCACCGACGATCAGGTAGACCCTCCCGTCGGGTCCGACGCGCACGACGCCGCCGTTGTGGTTGCCGCGCGCCTGGCCGTTCGTCACGTCGTTCTGGAACGAGCGCATCTTGACGAGGGTCATGTCGTAGTTGAGCTTCGTTCCGTCCCACTTGAAGCGGTCCAGCCGGTTGCCCCTCGTCGGCACGGCGAGGGCGTCGTTGTTGTCGGCCGCGAGTGTCGTCTCGCTCCAGTACAGGTACACGAACCCGTTGTGGCGGAAGTACTTGTCGAGCGCGATGCCGAGTAGGCCGCGCTCGGAGTTGGAATTGACGGTCAGGTCGAGCGCCACCGACATCTGGCCGTTCCTGAAGCGTTTGACCAGCCCCGTCGGCTTCTCGAGCACGAAGAAGTCGTCGTCGCCGATCCACTCCATCTGCACCGGCTGACTGAGACCCGTGACGACAGTGCCCACCTCGAGCTTCGGGTCGACCACTGTGGGCGTCTGCGCCGCCGCCTGCGCCGTGAACGTCAACATCGCCGCCGCCGCGGCGATCCCGAGCACTGCTCTCATCCCTACCTCCCGTGTGGTTCAGAGACCCCCACGGTTCCTACGCACCGCGCTCGGCGCGGGTTCGATGCAACACTGCGGCCGATGTTGGACCGGCGAACCAAGATCGTGGCGACGCTCGGGCCCGCCACGGACGCTCCCGGCGTCCTGGACCGGCTGATCGAGTCCGGGCTCGACTGCGCGCGGCTGAACTGCTCGCACGGCGATCACGACGACCTGCGGCGGCGGGCGGGCGAGGTCCGCGCCGCCGCGGAGCGAGCCGGTCGCGCGATCGGGCTGCTGTTCGACCTGCAGGGGCCGAAGCTGCGCCTGTCGGCGGCGACCGAGCCGCGACTGGTCCAGGTCGGCGACGTGGTCACATTCACGACGCCCGGTCACGAGCCGGGACACGACCGCGTGGTAGTCGACTTCGACGATTTCGCGGCGCTCGTGACGGAGCGCTCGGACATCGTGATCGGCGACGGCGTGCCGCGGTTTGCGGTCGTGTCCGAGTCGGGTGACGAAGTCGTGGTGCGGGCCGTCTCGCCGGGGCCCTTGGCGCCGCGCAAGGGGATCAACGTGACGTACGCGCGGCCATCGCTGCCGGCGATCACCGACAAGGATGCCGCCGATCTTCGCCTGGCCGCGGAGCTCGGCGCCGACTTCATCGCGCTGTCCTTCGTCCGCTCGGCGGCGGACATCGTGCAGCTGCGATCGCTGGCCGAGGAACACGGCGCGCCCGCCCGGCTCGTGGCGAAGATCGAGAAGATCGAGGCCTACGAGGCGCTCGACGAGATCATCGACGTCGCCGACGGGCTGATGGTCGCGCGTGGCGACTACGGCGTCGAGGCCGGCGTCGCGCGCGTGCCGCTGATGCAGAAGGACACCATCCGGCGCGCCACCCAGAACGGCAAGTTCGTGATCACCGCGACGCAGATGCTCGAGTCGATGATCCAGGCACCCGAACCGACCCGCGCCGAGGCCACCGATGTCGCCAACGCCGTGATCGACGGCACCTCCGCGGTGATGCTCTCGGCCGAGACCAGCGTCGGCGCATACCCCGTCGAGGCCGTGCGGGCGATGGCGGAGATCGCTCTGGCCGCCGAGGAGTCGCCGGTGATCCACGGGCGCGCGCGGCCGGTGAGGACGGGGATGACCGGCGAAGCCGTGATGCGCGCGGCGGTCGAGCTGGCCGACGAGCTCGACGCCGCCGCGCTGATCGTCCCGAGCTCCACGGGCGGCGCCGCCCGAGCGTGCGCGAAGTACCGCCGCCGCCGGCCGATCATCGCGCTCGCCCACCAGCCGGGGGTGGCCGAGCAGCTCACGCTGGAGTGGGGCGTGTATCCGACGAGCATGGAGACCGCCGACACCGTCGACGAGATGATCGACCTCGCGCTGGTGAAGGCGCGCGACTACGCGGGGCTCGAGCCGGGCGCTCGTGTCGTGCTGACCGCGGGGCGCCGCACGGGCACGCCGGGGGCGACGAACCTCGTGATGGTGCGCGAGATCCCTTAGCTGATCGCTTCACGCGGCAGCAGCGGCAGGCCCGGCGGGCGGCCTTCGGCCGCCGCGGCCTGCTCGATCTCGCTGTAGAGCACCCACAGGTGCTCGGCCATCGCCTTGCGGGCCTCGATCGGCTCGCGGCCGCGGATCGCGCGCACGATCGCCTCGTGGCCGCGGACGGAGCGATCGCTCGCCCAGGGCAGCGCGAGCGTCTTCTCGCGGAAGTCGGTCAGCTCGTGGATGAGGACCTCGTAGGCACCGCTGACGAAGCGATTGCGGGCCGCGGCCATGATCGCGGCGTGGAACGCCTGGTCGGTCGTCACCAGATCGCCGGTGCCTTCGGCGTTGCGGTGGGCGATGTTGAGCCGCTCCAACTCGTCGACCTCGGCCTCGGTGGCACGCAGGGCGGCCAGCGCGGCGGCCAGCGTCTCCAGCGCCACGCGGGCCTCGACGAGCTGCTCGATCGCCGCCGGGTCACTCGCCGTCCAGCGCGCGAAGTCGGCCAGCGGATCGGACGCCGGCGCGGCCCTGACGAACGCGCCGAGCCCCTTGCGCGACTCGATCAGCCCGTGCGCGCGGAGTTTCTGCAGGCCCTCGCGCACCGACGTGCGGCCGACCTGAAAGTCACGCGCGAGCTCCGCCTCCGTGGGCAGCCGGTCGCCCGGCTGCAGCGTGCCGTCGCGGATCGCGGCGGTCAGACGATCGGCGATCACGTCGGACACGCGCTCCGTGGAGACCGGGTTGAGCACGAGTCCGTTCGGGCGCATTGGCGGAAGTCTACATGAGGGGCAAACGGGTTGACAGACAACCTGTCATGTCATAGTTTGGAGGCGTGACGACCTCCGCTGCCGCACGCCTGGTCCTCGAACGGGCCGACGAACTCGCCGGCTTCACCGAGGAGCCGGGACGGATCACCCGCCCGCTCGCCTCGCCGTCGCTGGCGCAGGCGATGGGCCGGCTACGCGAGTGGATGGAAGCCGCCGGGATGGAGACCCGCAGCGACGCGCTCGGCAACCTTGTCGGGCGCCGCGGCGGCGGCCCGGCGCTGATGATCGGGTCACACCTGGACTCGGTGGCCGACGCCGGCCGCTACGACGGGATCCTCGGCGTGCTGGTCGGCCTCGCGGTGGTCGAGGCGCTGGACGAGGATGTGCCGGTCGAGCTGGTCGCGTTCGCCGACGAGGAGGGGCTGCGGTTCCAGAGCACGTTCCTCGGCAGCCGCGCGTTCGTCGGAAAGCTCGAAGCCGACGAGCTGGAGCTGCGCGATCCGGACGGCGTCACGCTCGGCGAGGCCATCGAAGGCCCGCTCGGCGAGCCGCTGTTCGACGGCGCCCGCGCGTACTTCGAGGTCCACATCGAGCAGGGTCCGGTGCTCGAGGCGGCCGGACTGCCGCTCGGGGTGGTGACCGCGATCGCCGGCCAGACCCGCTTCAACCTCGCGTTCGAGGGCCACGCCGGCCACGCCGGCACGACCCCGATGGACCTGCGCCGCGACGCGCTCGGAGCGGCCGCCGAGTTCGTGCTCGCCGCCGAGCGACTGGCGAACGACACGCCTGGCCTGGTGGCGACGGTCGGGGAGATCGGCATCCCCCACGGCGCCTGCAACGTGATCCCGGGTCGGGTCGAGGCGACGCTCGACATCCGTCACCAGGACGACGCCGTCCGCGAGCGCGCGATCGCGACGCTGCGGGAGCAGACCGACCAGATCTGCGAGCGCCGGCGGGATCACCGCGAGCTGGTCGCTGATCGCCGAGCACGGCGCGACGCCGTGCACGCCGGAGCTCGTCGCGCGCCTGGCCGAGGCGGTCGCCGAGACCGGCGTCGAGGTCCGCGAGCTGCCGAGCGGCGCCGGCCACGATGCGGTCACGATGGCCGGCGTGACCGACATCGCGATGCTGTTCGTCCGCAACGCCGGCGGCATCAGCCACCACCCGGACGAGTCCGTCGAGGAGGCCGACGTGGCGCTGGCGATCGAGGCCGCGACCCGCTTCGTCACCGCGCTCGCCCGCGCCGAGGTGGCGCGTGAGCGCGAACCTAAAGGGGCCAGGCCCCTTTAGGTTGCGCGGAGGCCGCTGAGCGGTTTCGACCTGGTCGTGCGCGGCGGGGACGTCGTCACGGCCGCGGGCGTCATCGCGCGCGGACGTCGGTGTCCGCGACGGCGTGATCGCGGCCGTCGAGCCCGAGCTGCCCGGCGCGGCCACCGAGATCGACGCGACCGGGCTCCACGTCTTCCCCGGCGGCCTGGACCCGCACGTGCACTTCAACGAGCCCGGCCGGACGCACTGGGAAGGGCTCGCGACCGGCAGCGCCGCGCTCGCGGCCGGCGGCTTCACGGCGTTCTTCGACATGCCGCTGAACTCGTCACCGCCGACGATCGACGCCGCCGGCTTCGACGCGAAACTCGCCGCGGCGCGCGTGAACTCGTGCCTCGACTACGGCCTCTGGGGCGGTCTCGTCCCCGGCAACGCCGACCAGCTCGAGGCGCTCGCGGAGCGCGGCGTGATCGGCTTCAAGGCGTTCATGTCCAACAGCGGCATCGACGAGTTCCAGCACGCCGACGACGCGACGCTCTACGAGGGCATGGCGATCTGCGCCAAACTCGGCCGCCTCGTCGCCGTCCACGCCGAGAACGACGCGCTGACGGCCCACGCCAAGGGTCCCACCGCACGCGACTTCATGGACTCGCGCCCGCTGATCGCCGAACTCGAGGCGATCAGCCGCGCGATCGCGTTCGCCGAGGACACCGGCTGCGCGCTCCACATCGTCCACATCTCATCGGGCCGCGGGGTAGCGCTGGTGACGGAGGCGCGGCTCAGAGGCGTCGACGTGACGTGCGAGACCTGTCCGCACTACCTCTTCCTGACGCCGGACGACGTGGAGCGGCTCGGCGCGGTCGCGAAATGCGCGCCGCCAGTTCGCGAGCAACCGCGGTCTGTGGGAGCGGATGGACGAGATCGACATGGTCACATCCGACCACTCGCCGAGCAGCCCGGACCTCAAGCAAGGCCCGTTCGGAGACGCCTGGGGCGGGATCGCGGGCTGCCAGACCACGCTGATGCTGCTGGCCGGCGAGTGCGCGCCGCCGGCGCTCGCGCGGCTCACCTCCGCCGGCGCCGCCGAGCGCTTCAACATGCCGCACAAGGGCAGGATCGAGCCCGGCGCCGACGCCGACCTCGCGCTCGTCGACCTGAACGCGACCCACACGCTGCAAGCGCGGGACCTGCTCTACCGTCATCAGATCTCCCCCTGGATCGGCCGCCGCCTGCGCGCGCGCGTCGTCCGCACGCTGCTGCGCGGAAGCGATCCCGCTCCCGGCGCCGGCCGCCTCCTGACCCCCGCAACCGAGAGGATTCCCGTCATATGAGCGCCACCGAAGTCGGGACGCTGCTGAAGATCACCGCCGGGCCGTTCACGTTCACCGGGGCGCTGGAATCCGAGCGCGCGCCGAAGACCGTCGCCGCTTTCGAGAAGATCCTGCCCTTCCACTCGAAGATCATCCACGTGCGCTGGAGCGGCGAGTCGGCCTGGATCCCGCTCGGCGACCTCGACATCGGCCTCGACCGCGACCCCGAGAACGCGACGAGCTTCCCCGCCCCCGGCCAGGTCCTGTGGTATCCGGGCGGGATCAGCGAGACCGAGCTGCTGTTCCCGTACGGCGGCACGCGCTTCGCGAGCATCGTCGGCCAGCTCGCCGGCAACCACTTCCTGACGATCGTCGAAGGCATCGACCAGCTCCGCCCGCTCGGCGAGCACGTGCTGTGGAAGGGCGCGCTCGACATCGTGTTCGATCGCGTCTAGCGAAACACAGATTCCAACATGCGATAGGCTGCGGCGCAGAAATGCCGCAGCAACGCGTCCAGTCGCTCGACCGCGCTCTCGATCTGCTCGAGGCGCTCGCGAGTACGGATGAGCTGGGCGTATCGGAGGTCGCAGCCAAGACGGGCCTCGTGCCGAGCACGGCGCACCGCCTGCTCGGAACGCTCGTCGCGCGTGGCTACGCCGCCCAGAGCCCGAACAGCGGCCGCTACCTGCTCGGCTACAAGCTGCTCGAGCTCACCAGCGGGCTGCAGGACCGCCTGCACCGCCTCAAGACGGCCGCGCGGCCGCACCTGGAGGCGATCCAGGCCGATACGGGCGAGACGACCAATCTGGTCGTGCTGGAGGGCCGCGACGTGGTCTACGTCGACAGCGTCTCCGGCACCCGCAGCGTGCGGCTGTTCACGGAGATCGGCCGCGCGATCCCCGCGCACACGTCCGGCGCCGGCAAGGCGCTGCTAGCGTGGCGCGATCCGGGCGAGGTGGCGGCGCTGCTGGGCGGCACGGCGCTCCAGCCCTCCACGTCGCGCACGCTCACGACGCTCGACGCGCTGCAGGACGACTTCACGAAGATCCGCCGGCGCGGATACAGCACCGACAACGAGGAGCACGAGCTCGGCGTCGCCTGCGTCGCGACGCCGGTGTTCGACCACACGGGGCTCCCGTTGGCGGCGATCAGCGTGTCCGGCCCGACGCCGCGGATCCTGCACGCGGAGACGGCCGACATGGCCGGCCTGCTCCGCGAGCACGCGGAGCAGGTCTCAGAAGCTCTCGGCGCTACTCGGCCGCCGGCAGGACCGAGATAACCCGGCCGCGGCGGCCTTCGCGGAAGTCGACCGTCCCCGCCGACTTGGCGTAGATCGTGTCGTCCTTGCCGATGCCGACACCGTTGCCGGGCTTGAAGCGGGTGCCGCGCTGGCGCACGATGATCTCGCCGCCGGTGACGGTCTGGCCGGCGAACACCTTCACGCCGAGGCGCTTGGCGTTCGAGTCGCGGCCGTTGCGGGAGGAGCCGAGGCCCTTCTTATGTGCCATGAGTCTTGCCCTCTAGCCCTTGATCGAGGTGATCCTGATCCGCGTCAGTTCCTGACGGTGCCCCGTGCGGCGCTTGTATCCGCGCTTGGGCTTGAACTTGAAGACGCGCAGCTTCGGCCCGCGCTCGTGCGCGACGATCTCGGCCGAGACCTTCGCCTTGGACAGCTTGTCGCCCTCGAAGACGGGATCGCCGTCGCCGGCGAGCAGCAGCGGCTCCAGCGCGACTGTCGCGCCGACGTCGTCAGGCAACCGCTCGACGAGCAGGTGCTGACCCTCAATGACGCGGTATTGCTTACCGCCGGTCTTGATGACTGCGTAGGACATGGTCTAGAGCTCAATCCGTGACTTCGGCGTCGGCCTGTGCCTTCGCGCGCGAACGGCGCCGTCCACCTCTGCGGCCGCGGCGCCGAGGGCGAGAGGATAGCGCGTCGTCGTCGGAATCCCCGTCCTCATCGGGCTCCGCGGGTTCCTCGGCGACAGCGTCGCGCGCCTCGACGGCCTCCTGCGCGGCGACGCGCTTGCGCGAGCGGCCCTTCGGCTTCGGCGTTTCCTCGGTGGGCTCCTCGGGGGAGCGCTTGCGAGCGCGTCCGCGCGGCGCGGGCTTCGGCTCGGGCTCCTCGGCGACGGCGTCGCGTGCCTCGATCGCCTCCTCGAGCGCGGGCTGCCGCTTCGCTCGCCGCTTGGGCGCGGGCTTCGTCTCCTCCGCGGGCGTCTCGGGGTCCGGGTCGGCGGAGCGCTTGCGCCGCCGCGCGGGCTTCGCGGCCTCCTCCGGGGGCGGTGCGTCCGCGTCCGCGCCGCGCTTGCGCCGCCGGCTGCGCTTGGGCACGTCCTCTTCCTCGGTCACCGCGGGGCCCGTGCCGGCCGGCACCGGTGTCTCGTCGGTGAGCGCCGCCGCCGCCTCGTCGGCCTTCGCGCGCCGCTTGGCCGCGCCCTTCTTGGCCGCCGCCGAGCGCCGCGCGGCGACCACCGTCTTCTCGCGCGCGGCCGCGCGTTCCTTCGCGGCCTCCTCGGCCGCCTCGGCGTCCGCGCCCACCAGCACGGCGGTGGCGATCGTCCGCCCCGCCTCTTCGATCCGGACGAGCTTCTTCTCGCCCACGAACGCGACGCCGTTGACGACGTCGATCAGGTAGCCGTCGACCTTCGCCACCGCGTCGTCGTCGTTGTACATGTGCGGCTCGACGAGGTTGACGTGGACCTCCTCGCCGGCCCGGAACGGCACCGCGTGCTCTTCGATCTCGGCCCGCGTGCCCTCCATCGTCACCGCGAAGTGGTCCAGGCGAAGCCCGTCGGACCCCTCGAAGTGGAAGTAGCGGCCGGTCTCCTCCTCCAGCTCGTGCAGCTCGCGCGCGCTGTCGGCGATGAACCAGGCCGTCACCTTCGGGTTGATCCGCAGCAGGTACGCCTCGGGACCGTCCGGCCCGGCGTCGGCGACCATGTGACGCAGGTGGCGCGAGAACTCGATCGCGATCGTCTCCTCGGACTTCACGACACCCTCGCCGCTGCACACCGGGCAGGCCTTGGTCATGATCTCGCGGACGCCGTCGGTGACGTTCTGGCGCGTCATCTCGACCAGGCCGAGCGGCGAGATCTCCACCACGAACGTCTTTGTGCGGTCCTCGTCGAGCGCCTTGCGCAGGACCTTCAGCACCGCTTCGCGGTTGCGCGAGCGCGCCATGTCGATGAAGTCGATGACGATGATGCCGCCGATGTCGCGCAGCCGGAGCTGGCGCACGACCTCGTCGGCCGCCTCGAGATTCGTCTTCGTGATCGTGTCCTCGAGCCGGGCGCTCTTGCCCTTGCCGGTGAACGAGCCGGTGTTGACGTCGATCACCGTCAGCGCCTCGGCGTAATCGATGATCAGGTAGCCGCCCGATGGCAGGTCGACCCGCCGCTCGAGCATGCCGTTGATCACCGGATCGACGCCGTAGGCCTCGAACAGCGGGTCGCCGCCGCCGCCGTCGTAGAGCTCGACGCGGTCGACCAGCTCCGGCGCGGTGCGGGAGAAGAACGACACCAGCCGGTGGTGCTGCTGCTTGTCGTCGACGATCGCCTTCTCGAAGTGCTCGGAGAAGATGTCGCGCACGACGCGCACCGAGAGGTCGGCCTCCTGGAAGACCAGCTCTGGCGCCGGCGTGGACTTCACGCGCTTTTCCAGAACGTCATTGAGCTTGAACAGGTACTGCAGCTCGCGCTCGAAATCCGGCCGCTGGGCGCCGTGCGCCGCGGTCCGGATGATCGCGCCGCCGCCGCCCAGATCGAGCTGCTTGGCCTCCTTGCGCAACCGGTCGCGCTCACGGTCCTCGAGCCGGCGCGAGACGCCGACGCCCTCGCCCGTGGGTGCGTAGACCATGTAGCGGCCGGCGATCGTGAGCTCCATACTCAATCGCGCGCCCTTGGTCTTCAGCGGGTCCTTGACGACCTGGACCACGATCTCCTGGCCCGGTTTGAGCAGCTCGTTGATCCGCGGACCGTTGCCGCGGCCGCGCTTGCTCTGCTCCACGCCGGGCAGCACGATCTCGTCGACGTGCAGGAACCCGTTCTTGTCGAGCCCGATGTCGACGAACGCGGCCTCGAGACCGGCCAGGACGTTGTCGACGCGGCCCTTGTAGATGTTGCCGACGATCGAGCGGCCGCCTCGGCGCTCGAAGTAGATCTCGGCTACGCGGTAGCCGGCGGGAACTTCATGGGACTTGCGGCGGCGCGAGCGCGCCCGCGATTTGGACGGCGCGGCCGGATCCCCGGACGCTTCCAGCATGGCGACGCGGGTCTCGCCCCGGTCGACCGTTACTAGCACTTGCTTTTTCAAGGGACAACCTCATTGGAAGATGGTGGCCCTCCCCTTGCGATCCGCCGTCTCGCGCGCCTGCGCGTTGATGGAGTGCAAGAGACCGAGAGCCAAGAAAGTGGAGAGCATCGACGAGCCGCCAAAGCTCAATAGCGGGGCCGTCACGCCTGTAATGGGCATGATCCCCACATTCATCCCGATGTTCACGAAAAGCTGGAACAGCAGCATCACCGCGATGCCACCGGCGATCAGCGCTCCGAAGAGGTTCTTCGAGATCGTCAGGATGTGAAGCGCGCGCCAAATCAGTAGCGCGTACAGCGAGAGGATGAGCGCGCAGCCGGCGAAACCATAGGTCTCGCCGATCACGGCAAAGATGAAGTCGGTGTGGTGCTCGGGCAGGAACCCGAGCGAAGTCTGGGTGGCGTTCTCGACGCCGCGGCCGGTCTTCTCGCCCGAGCCGATCGCCGTCAGCGCCTGCGACTGCTGGTACGCATCGTCGCCGGGATCCTCTGACGGGTGCAGGAATGCGGTCAGCCGCGCCACCTGGTAGGGCTCGAGCACCTCGACCCCGAGCTTCGGCGCGGCGACCAGCACGAACGTGACGCTGACCGCGAACAGGGCCACCAGCGCCGCGAAATGCCGCCACGGCGCGCCTGCGATGAACAGGATCGCGAGTGCTCCGGCGACGTAGATCGTGGCCGACCCGAGGTCCGGCTCGGCCATGACCAGCATCGTCGGCAACAGCCCGAGCAGCATCACCCGCGCAGTGGTCTGGCGCCCCATCTCGCGCATCCGCTCGACGACGAAGCCGGCCAGGGCGAGTACCAGCAGCACCTTGCCGAGCTCGGACGGCTGGAGACTGAAGCCGGGCAGTTCGATCCACGCGCGCGCCCCGCGTTTGGCCTGCGCCAGCCCCAGCACCGTGATCAGCGACACGATCAGGACGCCGTAGATCGGGTAGCGCAGTTCGCGCAGCCGCGAGTAGTCGAGCCGCGAAACGCCGTACATCAGCACGAGCCCGATGAGCACGTAGACGCCTTGGCGCTTGACGTAGTAGAGCGGGTCGCCGGTGATGTCGTCGGCCGTTGCGCTCTTGAGCGTGATCAGCGAGCAGACCACGAGCCCGAGCGTGGCCACCACCAGCAGCGGGTCCAGCCGCAGGCGCCACTCGCGCGGCACCAGCGGGGGCGGCGGCTCGGAAGCGGGCTGGATCGTCTGGGCGCTCATCGGGTCGCGCTGGTCCCGGCGTGGAACTCGTTGTCGCGCACATCGAACCACTCGGACAGGATGAGGCGCGCCGCGGGTGCCGCCGTGCTCGCGCCGAAGCCGCCCTTTTCGACGGTCACGACGACCACGATCGGCCGCCCGCCGTCCTTGACGAAGCAGGCGTACCAGGCCTGGTCGGGGTTCGGCGCGCGCTCGGCCGTGCCGGTCTTGCCGTAGACCATGTGCTGCTCTTTCGGCCAGCCCGCGAAGACGTCCGCCGAGGTCCCCTTCTCCTCGTTCGCCGCCCGCTGGAGGCCGTCCAGCACGACCTGGCGATCACGCTGGTTGAGCTTGATCTTGCGCCGCGGCTTGAAACGGATGTCCTGGAGCTTGACGCCGTTGCCGTCCTCGATCGCCTGGCCGAGGTGCGGCTGCACGATCGTCCCGTTGTTGGCGATCGCCGAATACGCGACGGCGAGTTGGAGTGGCGTCGCCTGCAGGTCGCCCTGGCCGACCGCGAGGTTCACGTTGTCGCCCTGCGTCCAGGTCTTCTCGATCCCGCCGCACTTGTAGAGCGCGGCCGTGGTGCCCTCGTCCAGGCCGGCCTTGTCGACGCACTCGCTGTAGCGCTGGTAGGCGCCGTTGCGCCACGCGGCGTCGGGGACCAGCCCGGCGGCCTCGCCTGGGATGTCGATTCCCGTCCTGCGGCCGAACCCGAGCCGCTTGGCCCAGCGCTGGATCACCCGGTCGCGGTCGTTGGCCCACGCTCCGAGCTGGAAGAAGAAGATGTCCGAGGAGACCTTCAGCGCGTCCGACGCGTTGATCGTGCCGAAGCTGGCCTCTTTGGCGTTCTGGTACTCCTGCGTGCCGATCTTCAGGTGGCCGGTGTCGGTGATCGTGGTGCGCGGGTTGATCAGGCCGTCTTCGAGCGCGGCCAGCGCCGTCACCGGCTTGAAGGTCGAGCCGGTGGGATAGCCGGACTCGGTCACGCGATTGAGCAGCGGCGCGCCGGTGTCGTCGGACGTCAGGAACTCGTAGGTCTTCTGCGTGATCGGCTTGGCGAACACGCTGGCGTCGAAGCCCGGCTTGGAGCCCATGCCGAGGATCGCGCCGTCACGCGGGTCCATCGCGATCCAGGCGCCCGCGTTGGTCTGGTACTCGGAGTTCGAAATCGCCTTCTCGAGCGCCGCGTCGCCGGCCTTCTGGAGGTCGAGGTCGAGCGTCAGCTTCAGCCGCTGACCCTGCTTGGGATCGGTCACCGAGATCTTGCGCTGCTCGTCGCGGCTCCCGAACGCGTCGACGATCACGCGCGCGGAGCCGTCGACGCCGCGCAGGTACTTGTCGTAGCGCTCCTCGAGCCCGCTCTGGCCGATCCGCGTGCCCTGCTCGATCCCCTTGAAACCGTCGCTCGCGAGCTGCTTGTCGCTGATCTCGGAGACGGTCCCGAACAGTTGCGCGGCGGTCTCGCTGTGCGGGTAATCGCGTAGGTAGCGCTTGGTGACGACGACGCCGGCGAAGTACTCGGGCCGCTCGCGCATGTAGTTGAACTGCTCGAGCGGCACGTCGGTGCGGACCGTGACGTTCGAGTACGGCGCATCGGCGATGCCGCGGATCACGCGCTCGTGGATCGTCGTCGGCCGCACGTGGATGACCTCGCCGACGCGCCGGTAGAGCTCCAGCAGGTCCGTCTCGTTCTCGGGCGCGGTCGGGACATCGACGGGCCGCGCCTTGCCGGCGGCCTTCTTCAGGCGCCGCAGCTCGGTCCGCTCGGCGCGGTTGGACTTGCGCCCGTCGTCGCGCAGCTGGCGCTCGAACGCGCGTTTGCGGTCGGAGGCCACCAGCCGCTCCTGCTCGGCGGCGGCGAGCGCCTTGCGGTACTCGTCGGCCTGCTCGCGCACGCTCTTGGGGAGCAGCGAGGGAACCATCTGGACCACGGCGGCCTGCTTAGTGACCACGAGCTTGGTGTTGTTGCGATCGACGATGTCCCCGCGCGGCGCCTCGATGCGCTCCTTGCGGATGCGGTTGTCGCGCGCCTTGGAGACGGCCTGGTCGCCGGTCAGCACCTGCAGGTACCAGAGCCGGAAGAACACGATCGCGAACAGGACGAACGCGACCCCGCCGAGCACGGCGACGCGCCACGCCAGCTGGGGCGTGATCGGCCGGACGCGTTCCTCGATCCTCCGCGGCATGGCTAGGCGCGAGAGATCGGGCTGAGCCCGCCGGTCGTGTACGCGCGGCGGCGGCGCCGGCGCGGGTCGTCGGGCAGGAACGGGAGCAGTACGCGCCGCATCAGGGCGTACACGGGCAGCGCGAGCAGCGTGTTGAGGACGACCGTGATCAGGATCTCGCGCAGCAGGAGCAGCGAGACCGGGGCCTGGACGCCGAGCAGGAACTGCAGCAGCGTGAACGTGACCGCCGCGATCGCCGTCGCGGCCGCGCCGACCGCCACCGGCGCCAGGCCGTGGGCGGGATCGCGAAGCTCGCGGATCCGCCCGGCCCCGTAGCCGACCGCGGTGAAGACGAGCGAGCTCACACCGAGCACCTGATACAGGCTGTTGTCCACGAACAGGCCGAGGCTGAAGCCGAAGATCGCACCCGGGATCGAGCCGGCGAGGAAGCCGGCGAACGCGACCAGCAACGGCGTCAGGTCGGCGGGCACACCGAAGATCGTGACCTGAGAGACGGCGGACAGCTGCAGGAGCCCGCCGAGCAGGCCAAGCAGCGTCAGGCGAATCACGGACGCGGGCGTGATCGTCACTTCGCGTCCGGGTCCACGTCGGCTTCGGGCTCGGTCAGGACCTGCACCATGTCCAGCCGCAACAAGTCGGCGGCAGGCTCGACGTGGATCCGCCGGTCCAGGTCGCCGTCGCCGAGATCGACCCGCACCACCTTGCCGATCACGATCCCGGCCGGGTAGCGCGACTGGAGCCGGCTGTCGGTCGTCCCCGCGGTGTAGACGAGGTCGTTCTCGCGGACGCGCGCGCCGGTCTGGACGGGCTCGAACAGCAGATCGCCGGGCGCTCCGACGGCGGGCGTGATGCTGCCCGCGTGGCGGCCCTCGCCCGTGATCACGCCGGTGGCGAAGCTCTGGTCGGTCAGCAGCGTCACCACCGCATCGCCGCTGGTGACGTCCAGGACCTTGCCCACCAGCCCGGCGCCGTTGATCACCGGATCGCCGCGATGGACGCCGTCGTCGGTGCCCTTGTTGATCGTGACGCGCTGATACCAGCTGTTGGGCGAGTGGATGTAGACGCGGGCGTCGACCGGCCCGTACTGGTTCATCCCCTGCGTCGTGTCCATCTCGTTCAGCTGCGCCCGCTGCTCGGCCTCGCGCATCCGGTTCTGGGCGACGACGAGCTGGCGCCGGTAGGCGTCGCGCTCGGTGATCGCCTTGTCGCGCTGATCCTTGGCGTCGATGGTGTCGCCGAACCACCCGAACAGGTCGCGGAACGGCTTCAGGACCCGGCTCGCGCCCTCCTGGATCGGCGCCAGCGCGCCGAGCACGCCCCGCTGCACCTGGTGCAGCCGGCCGTCGGAGGACTCGCCGTAATAGGCGGTGAGGAGGATCAGCGAGGCCGCGACGAGGACGACCAGCACTGCACGGCGGCGTCTAACCGCTCTGTCGTGCATAGGCAAATGAAGTCGTGGATCGGCGGATTGGTCAAGCTCAACCTAGCGCCGAGGCCGCCGGTTGCGGTTGTTGGAGCGATTGGACTTGTGGATCGCCTCGAATTCCTCGAGGCTGCGGCCAGAGCCGACCGCGACGCACGTCAGCGGGGACTCGGCGCGATGGGCGGGCATCTGCGTCTCTTCGCGCAGCCGCTCGTCGAGGCCTTGGAGCAGGCTGCCGCCGCCCGCGAGCATGATCCCGCGGTCCATGATGTCGGACGCGAGCTCGGGCGGCGTGCGGTCGAGCGTCTCCTTGATGGCGTCGATGATCTGCACGAGCGGCTCCTCGAGCGCCGCCCGCACCTCCTCGGAGGTCAGCACGACCGTCTTCGGCAACCCGGAGACGAGGTCGCGACCGCGAATCTCGGCCTGCACCTCTTCCTCGAGCGGGTACGCGCTGCCGATCTCGAGCTTCACTTCCTCGGCCGTCTGCTGGCCGATCAGGAGCTTGTACTCCTTCTTGACGTAGTTGATGATCGACTCGTCGAGCTCGTCGCCGCCGACGCGGATGCTCTGGCTGACGACGATGCCGCCGAGGCTGATGACGGCGACCTCGGACGTGCCGCCGCCGATGTCGACGACCATGTTGCCGGTCGGCTCGCCGACGGGCAGGCCGGCGCCGATGGCGGCCGCCATCGGCTCCTCGATCAGATACGCCTGCCGGGCGCCGGCGCTCAGGCACGCCTCCTCGACCGCACGCTTCTCGACCCCGGTCACGCCGGACGGGACGCAGACGACGACGCGCGGGTGCGCCCAGCGGTTCTGGTGCACCTTCTGGATGAAGTGCCGGAGCATCTCCTCGGTGACGTCGAAGTCGGCGATCACGCCGTCCTTCAGCGGCCGGATGGCGCTGATCGTCCCCGGCGTGCGGCCGAGCATGCGCTTGGCCTCGATCCCGACGGCGTGGACCTCGCCGGTCCGGGAGTCGATCGCGACCACGCTCGGCTCGCTGAGGACGATGCCGCGGCCACGCACGTAGACGAGCGTGTTGGCCGTGCCGAGATCGACGGCCATGTCACGGCCACCGAAGCCGGTGAGATAGGAAAAGAAGCCCATGCGTGAGCGGGCGGGCCTCCTTCAGAAAGGGGAGACGCAGCCGTGTGGTGAGTCTACCGAAGCGCCGTTACGCCGAAATGGGCTGCAAAGGCGCCTTCACAGCTCTTGTTCGACCTCGTCGAGCCAGGCCCGGTGCGCATCGAGGATCCGCTGCGCCAGGCGCCGGTTGAGCCGCAGTGCAGTCGCCCGGTGGGGCAGGCCGGTCTCGCGGTCGGCGGCGGCTTTGAGGCCGTCCTCGAGTTCGTCCAACTCTTTTCTGAGCGCTCCGAGGCTCTTGAGCAGAACCCCCCGTTCGGCGTACTCCGAACCCAGCACGCGGACGACCGGCTCGTTCTGGATGCGGGCGAACCGCGCCGGCGTGGCGAGCCACTCCGCCAGCGCCTGCCGGCCTTGGTCCGTGATCGTGTAGTGCGTGCGCTGGTGCGTGCGCCCGGGTTGTTTGGTCGCCGTCAGGTAGCCGAGCCGCGCGAGCCGCTTGGGCTCGGCGTAGAACTGCGACTCGGGCGCGGTCCAGTGGATCCGGCCGTCGCGCATCATCTGGACCAGGTCGTGCGGACCCGCGCCGCGTCCGACGAGGACGAGGATCGCGTACGAGAACGGCGTCAGTTTCGGGGGGCTTGACATTAGCTCCGTTTCGGAGGTATAAAGCTCTGTATCGGAGCTTAGTCGAAATTGGAGATCCCCCGTGGAACGCCTGTGGTTCACCACCAACCTCGCCGAGGTGCTCGTCGAGCGAGGCGACCTGTCGGTCGTCCGGATGCACGCGCCCGCCGGCGAAATGCCGCCGCTGCACGTGCACGCGTATGAGAGCGAGACCTTCTATGTGATCGAGGGGTCGATGACGCTGTGGGTCGGCGACGCCGCGCCCGTGACGCTCGAGCCCGGCGATTGCGCCACCGCGCCGCCCAGCGTCCCCCACACCTACCGCGTCGGCGACGAGCCGGCGCTCTACCTCGTCACCACATCGCCCGGCCGGTTCGCGTCCTTCGTCCGCGCCGCCGGTCACCGGGAACGCCGGGAGGTGGACCCCGAGCGGCTCGCTCGGATCGCCGCCGACCACGACATCACGATCCTCGGCCCGCCCGGCATGCTCCCTAGCGACCTGGCAGCAACTCCGGCATGAGGTCCAGCAACCGCTGCAGCGGCAAGCCGACGACGTTGAGGTAGTCGCCCTCGATCCCCGCGACGAGCGCCGCTCCGGCGCCCTGGATGGCGTAGCCGCCCGCGCGGCCCTGCCACTCGCCGGTGGCCACGTACCAGTCCAGGAGCGACGGGCTTGCCTTGCGGAAGTGCACCTCGGTGATCTCGACCGCGGTGTCGGTGATCTCGCCGTCGCGCGAGAGCGCGATGCCGCCGACCACCTGGTGCGTGCGGCCGGCCAGGCGCGCGAGGTAGTCGCGCGCCTGGGCCGCGTCGCGCGGCTTGCCGAGGATGTCGCCGTCGACGGCGACGAGCGTGTCGGCCCCGAGCGTGAGCGCGGTTGGAACCGCCGCGGCCTTGCGGCGCGCGTTCTCCTCGGCGACCGCGACCGGGTCGCCCTCGGTCTCCTCGTTCACGTCCGCGGGGCGGATCTCGAAGGAGACGCCGATCTGCTCGAGGATCGCGCGTCGCTGCGGCGACGCACTCGCGAGAGTCAGCCTTGCGGGAAGAACAGGGACGCCTCGCGCTGGCCGGACTCCGGCGAGTCCGAACCGTGGACCATGTTCTGCCCCACCTCGATCGCGAAGTCGCCGCGGATCGAGCCGGGTGACGCCTCGAGCGGGTTGGTCGCGCCGATCACCTGGCGGGCGGCGCGGATCGCGTCCTGGCCTTCGAGCACGAGCGCGACGATCGGGCCGCTCGTGATGAATTCGACCAGCTCACCGAAGAACGGCTTGCCGTCGTGCTCGGCGTAGTGCTGCTTGGCCAGATCCTCGGTAACCGTCATGTGCTTGGCGGCGACGATCTTCAGGCCCTTGCGCTCGAAGCGAGCGATGATCTCCCCCGTCAGGCCGCGCGCGAACGCGTCCGGCTTGACCAGAATGAGTGTCCGTTCCATCAAGGTCCTTTCGTGTCGCGTATTAGGGTT
Organism: uncultured Solirubrobacteraceae bacterium; assembly: GCA_963768375.1. Taxonomy (GTDB): domain Bacteria; phylum Actinomycetota; class Thermoleophilia; order Solirubrobacterales; family Solirubrobacteraceae; genus Solirubrobacter. The sequence continues at coordinate 807,999 of CAVYHO010000006.1, read as the reverse complement.
TCGCCCTACGGTCGTCGTCCGTCTCGGGCGCAACCGGCGCGACAATATCGACGGGACGCCAACCTCCGTGCGACGTTAGCTATCGCCGTCGTCTGCGCGACGTCTCACCCGTGGCGGCCTCGGCCGGCTCGGGCTGCGCGGCTTCGGTCGCGACCGTCGACTGATCGGTCGTCTGGCGGCGCCGGCGGCGCGTGGTCGAGGCGGTCGGCGCGCTCGTCTCCGCCTCGCAGTACGGGCACATCCGCCAGGCCGGATCGATCGGCTTCGAGCACGAGTAGCAGCGCTCCTTGAGCTTGCGCATGCAACTCGGACACCGCAAGTAGTCCGATTGGATCTCGTAGTCGCAGTGCGGGCAGAGCGAGTAGTCCAGGCTCGCGAGCCGCGCCTCGGCGGCGGTCATCTCGAGTTCGCGCAGCCGCACGTCGTCGAGGAACTCCGGCGGACGCACGATCAGATAGACGATCGTCCCGATGAACGGGAAGAACGACGCGAGCGTGGCGCAGACGACCAGCAACGGGTCGTCGATCCGCCGCCGCGCGTCGGCGAACGTCCAGAAGATCAGCGCGAGATAGAGGACGCCGAGCACCAGGAGCGCGATGTTGGCCGCGGTCTGCAGCCCCTCGTTCTTGATGTCCTCGATCCTGAGGATGGCGACGACTGTGGTCATGTGTTGTCCGTGAGATTAGTGGGCGAGCCTGAATTTCCTGCCAGGGGCCTACAGGAAGGCGCGCCCGAAGGCGTACCCGATACCGAAGAAGATCAAGATGACGAGTGCGACGACGATCGCCACCAGGGCGATCATCGCTATGACACTGGGGCCGCCTTCGTTCACAGTGCGCTCGCCCTCCGTTCGCCGGGGGCGCTGAGTAGGTCGGCGACAAGGTAGATCGAACCGGTCGCGAGCACCGTGCCATTCCGTCCAGCCAGCGCCCGCGCCCGCTCGACGGCCTTCCGCGGGTCGGGCTCGATCTCGCTCGCGATGCCGCCCACCTTGGACGCCAGATCGGCCAGCGTGGCGGGCGAGAGCGCCCGCGGATTGGGCGCGCGGGTGAACACGGCGGCGGACAAGCGAGGCAGCAGCGCGCGCAGCATCTCGGCCGCGTCCTTGTCATCCAGGATTGACACGACCGCGACCGTTCCCTCGGGCACCGAGCCCGCGAGCGCCGCGATCCCGGGCGCGTTGTGGGCCCCGTCGAGGATCGTCAGCGGATCGTGGTCGACGATCTGGAAGCGCCCGGGCACCGAGAGGTTCGCGGGCAGCGTGCGCAACGGGGCGCCGATCACGACGCGTGCCGCCGCGGCCGCCGCGGCGAGATTCGTCCGCTGGTAGCCGGGCAGGTCGATCTCGAGCGGCTCGGGCCGGACGATCGTCGCACCGGTCTCCTCGGCGAGCGCGACGACCTCGGGCGAGGAGTCGCCGAGCACGAGCGTCGCGCCGGGCTTCACGACCGCCAGCTTCTCGCCCGCGATGTCGGCGATCGTCGGGCCGAGCCAGCGTGTGTGCTCGAGCCCGACGTTGGTGAGCACGACCACGTCGGCGCCAAGCACGTTCGTCGCGTCCCAGCGGCCGCCCAGGCCGGCCTCGACGACTGCGACCTCGACCTCGCACCGCGCCAACTCGTCCAAAGCGGCCGCGGTCAGCAGCTCGAACTGGGTGACACGATCCCCGTCGCCGGTCCGGTCGACCATCGCCGCGGCCGCCGCGGCGCGCTGGATGGCGGCCCCGAACTCGGGGCCGGAGAGGTCGTTGTCGCCGACCCGGATCCGCTCCGCGAACGTCGTCAGGTGCGGCGACAGGTACGCGCCGGTGCGGATTCCGTGCGCCTCCAGCAGCGCTGCCGTGAACCGCACGGTCGACGACTTGCCGTTGGTCCCGACCACGTGCACGGCCCGGAACCGTTCCTGCGGCGTCCCGAGCGCGGTCAGCAGCCGCCGCATCCGCTCCAGGCCGAAGCGCATCCCGAACAGCTCGAGCGAGAGCAGATGCTCTTCGGCCCGGCCCAGATCCCACGTGCTCATGTGAGCTCGTCCAGCTCCCGACGCAGCTGTTCCAGCTTGTCCCGCTCGGCCTGGACGACGTGTTCAGGCGCCTTGGCGACGAAGCCCTTGTTCGCGAGCTTTCCCTCGGCGCGCGCGATCTCCTGTTTCAGCGTCGCCTTCCGATCGGTGGCGCGGCGCTTCTCAGCCTCGAGGTCGACGGCGTCGGACGCCAGCACGGCCACGTTCCCGCCCGGAACGCCGACGGTGGCGACGGGCTCGTCGCCGTTCGTGGCGAACTCGAACCGGGCGATCCGGGCCACGTGATCGGCCACGCGCTCGTAGCCCTCGGCCTCGAGCCGCGCCGGCACCGCCTTGCCCGGGGCGGCGCCGACGTTGTCGCGCCACGCGCGCAGCGCTTTCGTGGCCTCGATCGCGCGCTGAACCTCGGCCTCGACGTCGAGGTCGCGCAGCGCCGGATCCGCGTCGGGCCAGCGGTGGCCCATCAGCAGATCCTTCGGACCGGGCAGGTGGTCCCAGACCTCCTCGGTCACGAACGGGATCACCGGGTGCGAGAGCGCGAGTGTCTCGGACAGCACGTGCAGCGCGAACCGCGCCGTGTCGGCGTTGTCGTCGGCATACAGCCGCGGCTTGATCATCTCGAGGTACCAGTCGCACAGATCGCCGTAGACGTAGTCGTAGATCGCCTGCGCGGCATGGTGGAAATCGAACGTCTCGATCGCCTCCGCCACGCGCGCCTTCGCTGCCTGCAGGCGCGACAGGATCCACGTGTCCTCGACCTCGAGCGGCTCGGGCGTCTCGCTCGGCACCACGACACCCTCGGGCACCCGCAGCAGCACCAGGCGCGAGGCGTTGAACAGCTTGTTGGCCAGCTGGCGACCCTCGCCGATGCGCTTTTCGTTGAAGCGCACGTCCTGCGTCGAGGACATCGCGAGCAGGCCGTAGCGGACGGCGTCGGCGCCGTAGGCGGGGAAGTCGCCGCCCTCGGTGAAGACCGGCGGGCGCGGGCCGCCGTCGATCAGTGCCATCGGGTCGATCCCGGTCCCGAGCGACTTCGACATCCGGCGCCCGTCGGGCGCCTGGACGATCGAGTGCACGTAGACGTCGTCGAACGGGATGTCGCCGGCGAACTCGAGCCCCATGAAGACCATACGGGCGACCCACAGGAAAAGGATGTCGCGCGCCGTCGACAGGACGTCGGTGGGATAGAAGGCCTTCAGCTCCGCGGTGTCGTCGGGCCAGCCGAGCGTGGCGAACGGCCACAGCGCGCTCGAGAACCACGTGTCCAGCACGTCCGGGTCGCGCTCCCAGCCGGGCCCGTCCGGCGGGTCCATGCCGACGTAGGTCTCGTCGCCGCGGTAGTAGACCGGGAGCCGGTGCCCCCACCACAGCTGGCGCGAGATGCACCACGGGCGGATGTTCTCCAGCCAGTGCAGGTAGCGCCGCCGCTGGCCCTCGGGATGGATCCGGACCCGGCCGTCGGCGACGGCCGCGTGCGCCGGCGCGGCCAGTTCGTCCATCTTCATGAACCACTGGAGCGAGATCAGCGGCTCGATCCGCTCGCCGGAGCGCTGTGAGTAGGGCACCTCATGCGTATACGGCTCGGTGCGGTTGATCCGTCCCTCCTCGCGCAGCGCGGCGACGACCGCCTCGCGCGCCTCGAGCGCGGGCAGGCCGGCGAAGCGCCCCGCCGCCTCGGTCATCCGCCCGTCCTCACCGATCACCTGCACCTCGTCGAGCCCGTGCGCGCGGCCGATCTCGAAGTCGTTCGGGTCGTGGCCCGGCGTGATCTTCAGCGCGCCGGTGCCGAACTCGGGCTTGACGTACTCGTCGGCGATGATCCGCAGCTTGCGGCCGACGATCGGCAGGATCGCGGTCTCCCCCACGAGCCGCGTGTAGCGATCGTCGTCGGGGTGGACGGCGATCGCCGTGTCGCCCAGCATCGTCTCGGGCCGGACGGTCGCGACCGTGATCGACCCGTGCCCGCTCGCCAGCGGGTAGTCGACGTAGTAGAGGGTGTCGGTGACCTCGCGGTCCTCGACCTCGAGATCTGAGATCGCCGACCGCGAGCCCGGATCCCAGTTGACCATGTAGTTGTCGCGGTAGATCAGGCCCTTGTCGTACAGCGCGACGAACACGGTCAGGACCGCTCGGACGTACGCCTCGTCGAGCGTGAAGCGCTCCTCGACGTAGTCGCAGGAGGCGCCGAGTCGCTTGTACTGGTCGAGGATCGTGCCGCCGTACTGCTCGCGCCAGCGCCACACGCGCTCGGTGAACGCCTCGCGGCCGATCTCCTCGCGACTCGTGCCCTCGGAGGCGAGCAGCCGCTCGACCTGGGTCTGTGTCGCGATCCCGGCGTGGTCGGTGCCGAGGATCCACTTCGTGCGCTTGCCGCGCATCCGGGCGTAGCGGATCAGCGTGTCCTGGACCGTGCCGTTGAGCGCGTGCCCCATGTGCAGCGCGCCGGTGACGTTCGGCGGCGGGATCGCGATCGAGTAGTTCTCGGCCGCCGTGCCCGCGGGCTCGGGGTGGAAGCGGCCGGATTCGAACCAGCGCGCGAAGACGCGCGCCTCGCTCTCGCCGGGGTCGTATCGGGTGCGGTCCTGGAGGGGGTGCGCCATTCGCGCGGGGAGTCTAGGAGACGACCACGGGGGTGCCGGGCTTCAGTATGCGAGCCAGGAACGCGATGTGGCGGTTGGCGACGCGGATGCAGCCATGCGAGCGGGCCGTACCCAGCGGGTCGCGCAGGCTGGCGCCGTCGCGGCCGTGGATCGCGACGCGACCGGGGCCGCCGCCGTAGTCGTCGAGCACGTCGGAGTGCGCGGTGAGGTGCAGGGCCCACGGGCCGAGGAAGCCCCGCGGGTTCGGCTGGCGGGCGAACTCGTAGACCGCGAAGCGGCCGCGCGGCGTCGGTGTGGCGGGCGCGCCGACGACGGCGCGAAAATGCCGCACGACACGGCCGGCGCGCAGGACGCGGACGGTCCGCGCGGTGCGGTCGATCTCGACCCGCCAGCGAGTGCGGACGAGCCGCACTCGCGCCGCTGCGATCCAGGCTGACCGCCCGTTGGGGCGGTCTGGGAGCAAGACGCGCAGCCACTTGCCGCGCGCCTCGAGGACGAGCAGCCCGACCGGCCCGCCCGTCCAGCGCCCGAGCGGCGCGAGCATCCGCGGCGAGCCGACGGCACGCGGAGTCCGCCACGCGGGCGTGGCCGCGACCAGCCGCGCGATCCACGCCTCACTGCGTGTCGGCGGGGCGGGAGCCGGGGCCGAGATGGCGAGCGCCGCGAGCAGCGCGGCGGCGTGCACCTACCCGGTCACTCCCCCGCCGACCGCCTCGGCGGGCAGGACGCGGATGCTCGCCGGGTTCGTTCGGCGGCCGCCGTTGCGACTGGTCACCGCCGCGACGTTCGTGATCGTGCCGCTGGCGGTGCGCGCGACGCGCATGGTCACGAACCCCTCGCGCTGTCCGCTGAAGTGCGGGATCGTTACGCACGGTCGGCCGTTGCGGTAGGTCACCGGCACCGACGCGCGCACGAGCGTGAGGCCCGGCGGGACGATGTCGCACACGAGCACGTTCTCCGCGACGTTCGTGCCCAGGTTCGTCACGCGGATGCGGAAGCGCACGGTGTCGCCGGCGTGGACTCGGACCGACTCGAGCGCGCGGCCCTTCGGGGTCATCACCTTCTTGCAGATGTTCACGTCGCTGGTCTCGCCGTCGACGATGATCGTCCCAGGCGTCTCGACCGGATCGAGCGGCTCGCTCGGGTCGCTGGTGTCCGGCGTCGGAGTCGGACGAACGAGTGGCGGCGGGCCCGGTGTCGGCGTCCGGGTCGGTGTCGGCGTCCGCGTCGGCGTAGGTGTCCGCGTGGGCGTCGCGGTCGCCGTCGCGGTAGCGGTGGCGGTGGCGGTTGCCGTCGCGGTTGCCGTCGCAGTGGCCGTGGCCGTGGCGGTGGCCGTCGGAACATTCGTCGGATGTGGCGTAACCGTCGGGACACCCGTGCACGGCGCCGGATCCGGCAGGCAGACGTCAGGCGTATACAGGTGCACTTCGCCGTTCCCGATCAGCTTGTTGGTCACGATCGACCCGTTGATCTGCATGTAGCCGGTCGTCATATACGCGAACGGGGCGAGGATGCTGCCCTGCCACTGGATGGTGTTCAGTTCCACGGCACGCGCCTGCGCAAAGTTCCACACGATGTGCTTGCGCAGCGTGACCATGTTCGGGTCTGACGTCGGGTGACCCGGCTGCGTGTACTTCGTGCCGTCCCACAGGAACATCGAGGTCGCACGATTCCGGTAAGCGGACCCGGTGACGTTGATCAGCGTCGTCGACGCGAACGGAACCCGGATGAAGATCTCGCCCGCGTTCTCCAGGGCTGTGGCGCTGACCTTGAACACGTTGCGCGTCGGGTTCGTCCCGAGAAATGTCAGCTGGCCGCCGGAGACGGTCGGCTGGCCGGCGATGGGCGTGAGCTCGGCCCATGAGTACGCCCGGATCGCCAGCCCGTCGAACAGTGCCGGTACGTCGACGGGCAGTGCCGCCTTGGTGACGTACTGACCGCTCAGATTGCCGGTCAGGGTGCCGCCGTAGGTCGCACGCCCCTGATTGAGACCGACGTTGGTCGCATTGAGGTCGTTCCCGACGGCGAGATCGATCCGGTTGCGATCGAGCGGCAGCTTCGACGCGACGCTATAGCTCGAGAACGTGGCGTTGCGACCGGCCAGGATGCGCCCCTCGGAATCCGAGTTCGCGATCGAGACCAATGCGAAGGTGACGATCGAGTAGTCCGATGCCGGGCCAACGCCCGTGCAATCGGACTGCGCCACGACCGTTCGCGCCGTGCCCGCCGAGAGTGCCACCACCGCGGCCAGCGCGGCCATCACCACCACCCACCACCGCATGTTGGTGAGGCTTACCGGCAGGCGGGTGAGCGCGGGTCACCCGAGCAGGGTGATCAGGCGGACTTCGCGGCGGGCTCGGACGCCTCTTCGGGCGCCGCCTCGGTGACGAGCGTCGGCTTGACGCCGCGATCCACCGTCTCCTTGGTCACGACGCACTTCTTGACGTCGCGCCGCGAGGGTAGCTCGAACTGCACCTCCAGGAGGATCTCCTCGATGATCGAGCGCAGGCCGCGCGCGCCGGTCTCGCGCTCCAGGGCGCGATCGGCGACGGCCTTCAGAGCGTCCGTGGAGAACACCAGCTCGATCCCGTCGAAGCTGAAGAAGCGCTGGAACTGCTTGACGATCGCGTTCCGCGGTTCGGTCAGGATCGTGATCAGGTCCTCGCGACTGAGCTGATGCACGGCGCTCGACACCGGCAGGCGGCCGATGAACTCCGGGATCAGCCCGTACTGCATAAGGTCCTCGGGCAGGCAGCGCTCGAACAGCTCGCCCAGGTCGCGATCGGCCTTGGACTCGATGTTTGCCCCGAAGCCGACACCCTTGTGGCCGATCCGGCGCTCGATCACCTTGTCGAGGTTCGCGAACGCGCCGCCGCAGATGAACAGGACGTTCGTCGTGTCGATCGTCAGGAACTCCTGATGCGGGTGCTTGCGGCCGCCCTGCGGCGGAACGCTCGCGGTGGTGCCCTCCAAGATCTTCAGCAGCGCCTGCTGGACGCCCTCGCCCGAGACGTCGCGGGTGATCGACGGGTTGTCCGCCTTGCGGGCGATCTTGTCGACCTCGTCGATGTAGATGATCCCGGTCTCGGCCTTCTTGACGTCGTAGTCCGCGGCCTGGATCAGCTTCAGCAGGATGTTCTCGACGTCCTCGCCGACGTAGCCGGCCTCGGTCAGCGCCGTGGCGTCCGCGATCGCGAACGGGACGTTGAGGATCCGCGCCAGCGTCTGCGCGAGCAGCGTCTTGCCGCAGCCGGTCGGACCGAGCAGCAGGATGTTGGACTTCTGCAACTCGATGTCCGCGTCGTCGGACTGCATCATCTGGACGCGCTTGTAGTGGTTGTAGACCGCCACTGACAGCGTGCGCTTGGCCTGCTCCTGGCCGACGACGTACTCGTTCAGGACGCTGTAGATCTCCTTCGGCTTCGGCAGGTTGTCGATGTCGAAGGTCGGAGGAGCGGTGAGCTCCTCGTCGATGATCTCGTTACAGAGGTCGATGCACTCGTCGCAGATGTAGACCCCGGGCCCGGCGATCAACTTCTTGACCTGCCGCTGCGACTTTCCGCAGAAGCTGCAGAGAAGCTGTTCGTTCGAATCCGTGGGTCGCGCCATACCGTCTAGTGCTCGTGGATGACCCGATCGATGATGCCGTACTCCTTGGCTTCATCGGACGACATGAAATAGTCGCGTTCGGTATCTGACCGGACCTTCTCGACGTCCTTACCCGAATGGTGGGCGATGATCTCGTCGAGGCGCCGGCGCAGCTCGATCACCTCGCGCGCATGGATCTCGATGTCGGTCGCCTGGCCCTGGAAGCCGGAGCTGACCTGGTGGATCAGGATCTTCGCGTTGGGGAGCGCCATCCGCTTGCCCTTCGCTCCGCCGGCCAGCAGCAGCGCGCCCATCGACATCGCGATGCCGACGCAGATCGTCTGCACGTCGGGCTTGATGAAGTTCATCGTGTCGTAGATCGCGAGACCCGCGTACACCGAGCCGCCCGGCGAGTTGATGTAGATCGAGATGTCCTTGTCGGGATCCTCGGACTCCAGGTGCAGGAGTTGGGCCACGATCAGGTTCGCGATCTGGTCGTCCACGGGGGTCCCCAGAAAGACGATCCGCTCGTTCAACAGGCGGGAGTAGATGTCGAACGCTCGCTCACCGCGCGAGGTCTGTTCGACGACCATTGGGACGAGTGGGCTCACGGTCCTCGCTTCGTTTCGCTTCGAACGCTCGAATCCTTCAGATGGCTGACGGCCCGTGCCGTACCACTCGGGCGAAGACTAGCAACGGGTTGACGTGGTCCACCCCGGGTCGTTCGGCCAGGATCGTGAACGTCTCGTCATCAGGAATCTGACGCTGGCGCGGAGACGGGCTTGGCCGACGAGGCCACAAGATCCAGTGCTTTGCGCTGCGACAGATCGTCTTTGAGGCTGTCCAGGCGGCCGTTGGACTTCAGCCGTTCCAGCAGCTTCTTGGGCGCCATGCGCTCCCCGGGCGCCGCCTCGGCGACGGCCTCGAGCATCTCCTCCTCGGTCGGCTCCAGCGACTCCGCCTCGGCCACCGCGGCCAGCACCGCCTCGCGCCGCAGCGCGGTGTCGGCGTCCGGCTTGGAGGACTCGATCGTCTCCTCCTCCGAGCGGCCGGACAGCCGCAGGTAGGTCTCGCGGTTGATGCCCTGGTGGGCGAGCGTGTGAAGCATCGACTCCCACATCTCGCGCGCCCGCGCCTCGACCAGCGCGTCCGGGACATCGAGCTTCGCGTTCGCGACCGCGGCGTCGAGCGCCGCCTCGCGGAACTCCGCCTCGATCCGCGACTCATCCTCGGTCGCCATCCGCGTGCGGATGTCCTCGCGCAGTTCGTCGAGCGTGTCGAAGCCGGCCTCCTCCGCGAACTCGTCGTTGAGCTCCGGGAGCTGCTTGGCCTTGACCTCGCGCACGGTGACGGCGAACTCCGCCTCCTTGCCGGCCAGCTCGGCCGCGCCGTAGTCGTCCGGGAACGTGATGGTGACCGTCCGCTCCTCGCCGCCGACCGCGCCCTCGAGCTGATCCTCGAAGCCGGGGACGAGCCGGCCGGAGCCGAGCTCGATCATCTGGTCGCGGCCTTCGCCGCCCGGGAACGGCGTGCCGTCGACCGAGCCCGCGAAGTCCATCACCACGAAGTCGCCGCGCTGCGCCTGGCGGTCGACGGTCTCGAGCTTGGCGGCGCGCTCGCGCAGCCGGCTGACCTCGTCGTCGACGGCGCTGTCAGGCACCGCCGCGGCGCGCTTGGGCACCTCGAGGTCCTTGTAGGAGCCGAGCTCGGCCTTGGGACGCACGCCGATCTCGATCGAGAACTTCAGCGGCTCGCCCTCCTTCGGCAAGTCGCCCAGATCCACCTCCGGGTCGCCGACCGGGACGACGTGCGCGTCGTCGATCGCGGCCCGGTACCAGCCGGCGAGCGATTCCCGGACCGCCTCGTCCAGCACCGCCTCGCGCCCGACGCGCTTGATCACGATCGGCGGCGGCGCCTTGCCCGCGCGGAAGCCGGGCACGCGGATGTTGCGCGCCAGCGCCTTCGCTGCCTGGGTCACGCGGCGCTCGACCTCGCCGGGACCGACCTCCGCCTCCACGCGTACGCGGGATTCGGGGAGCTCGGTGGTGGTGGTGCTGATATCGGTAGCCATGAGAGCGGCGGTCAACGATACAAAGCGCACGCATGCGTGAGCGGTTCGCCGCCTGGTTCGTCACCGGCCCCCTCGGTCACCTCGCGTCCGGGCTCGCGGACTGGGCGGTGCTGCTGTGGCGAGCCCGCCGGCGGCGGTAAAGCACTCCAAAGCAGTGCCGATCACCGGGGCATGCCGCGTTTCGCCTCCCTGCCCATCGCCGTCCGTCTCAGCGCCGCGTTCGGCTTGCTCGCTCTGGCGCTGCTGGCCGTCACCCTGACCGCCACCCACGCCTTCGGCACGTTCCAGGACGACACGCGGCAGCTCGCCGAACGCGACATGCGCGCGATCGCCGTCGCCGGCCAGCTCGGCGAGCACATCCAGGGCATCGGACGCGAGACGGCCAACCACCTTTACGTCTTCGACGGCGATCTGAAGGGCCAGGACGACATCGCCGCCCGAATCGATGCCCTGCGCATGGAGGCGGCCGCGGACGGCGCGATCTTGGCGAAGCTGATGGGCGGCACCGAGAACTTCACCGCTCAGTTCACGGCGTGGAGCGCCCGCGTCGACCGCGCGATCCGCTTGTCACGCCGCGAGACCGTGGAGAACGTCGAGGAGCGGACGCTGTCGCGCGAGCTCTACACGGGCGAGATCGACCCCGGCGCGAAGGAGCTGTCGAAGGTCGTCGCGTCGCTGGAGGACGCCGTGCAGCGCGACACCACCGCGACCGCCGACGCCGTCGCCGCGCGCGCCGCGGGCACATCGCGCCTGCTGCTGATCGTGATGATCGTGGCCCAGCTGATCGCCGCCGGCTTCGCGGTGTTGATCACGCGCAGCGTCGTCGCCCCGGTGCGTGGCCTGATGAGGCGTCTGCGCAGCCTCGACGAGAACTGCCTGCAGGAGCTGACGGACGGGCTCGAAGCGGCGGCAGCCGGCGATCTCACTCGCGAGGCGCACGCCGTCACGAAGCCGATCGCCGTGAAGGCGACCGACGAGGTCGGGCAACTCGCGCAGACCTTCAACGGCATGCTCGAGAAGGCTGAGCGCAGCATCGCCGCGTACGGGGCGATGCGCGCCGAGCTCGGCAACCTGATCGCCGAAGTCTCGCGCAGCGCCGGCACCGTCTCGGCGGGCTCGCAGCAGGTCGCCAGCTCGTCCGAGGAAGCCGGCCGCGCGGTCGCCGAGATCGCCTCCGCCGTGACCGACGTCGCGTCGGGCGCCGAGCGCCAGGTGCGGATGGTCGAGTCGACCCGCGGGGCCGTGCTCGAGGCCAACTCCGCCGCCGCCGCCAGCGCCGCCGCCGCGGTCGCCACGGCCACCGCCGCCGAGGAGGCGCGCGAGGTGGCCCGTGAGGGCGTCGCCGCCGCCGCGTCGGCGACCGACGCGATCCAGTCGGTGGCCGCCGCCTCGGCCTCCGTCGGCGAGGCGATCGAGGACCTCTCGGCGCGCTCGGAGCAGATCGGCGGGATCGTGACCACGATCACCGGCCTGGCCGAGCAGACCAACCTGCTGGCGCTGAACGCGGCCATCGAGGCCGCCCGCGCCGGCGAGCAGGGCCGCGGATTCGCGGTCGTGGCCGAGGAGGTCCGCAAGCTGGCCGAGGAGTCCCAGCGCGCCGCGGCCGAGATCGAGACCCTGATCGGCGAGATGCAGGAGCAGACCCGCCAGGTCGTCGGCGTCGTCGCCGACGGCGCGGCGCGCACCGACGAGGGCGTCGCCACCGTCGAGCGCACTCGCGAGGCGTTCCTGCTGATCGACCAGGCCGTCGAGGGCGTCGGTGCCCAGATCGCGTCGATCGCAGCATCGGTCGAGCAGATCAGCGCCGGTTCGTCGCGCGCCGAGGGCGACGTCGCCGAGGTGGCCGCGGTCGCCGAGGAGTCCTCCGCTTCGGCCGAGCAGGTGTCGGCGTCGACACAGCAGACCTCCGCGTCAACTCAGGAGATCGCCGCCAGCGCCGCGCACCTCGCGCGCACCGCCGACGAGCTCGACGCGCTCGTCCGCCGGTTCAAAGTCAGCGCTTAACGCGCCAAGGATCGGCCGGGAGCGGCGTCGCCGCGCCCGGCCGAACCGCATCCAGCAACAGCCCGAGGTAGCGCGGCCAGTGCGCGTCCATCGGGGTCCCGTCCGGAGCGGGCCGAGTCGTCGCCCCGATCATCCGGAACATCATCTGGACGTCTTCGGGCACGAGGTCGTCGCGGACGGCGCCGGCCTGCTGGGCGCGCTCGAGCGGGCGCGCGACGGTGCGGACGAAGCTCTCGCGCTGCGCGGCGGTGAGGGCGGCGGCGCCCATCCGCTGCGCGACCACGTCGAAGAAACCCTGGTTGGACGCCTGCATGCGCGCGGCCCGGCTGAGGAACTGGGCGAACGCCTCGCCGGCGTCCGGCTCCTCGTCGACCTCGGCGGCCAGCCGCTCGATCTCGCCGAGGATGTCCTCGAAGATCGCCCGCACGAGCGCCTCCTTGGTGGGGAAGCGCCGGTACAGCGTGCCCTTCCCAACCCCGGCCCGCCGCGCGATCTCCTCCACGCCGACGTCCAGCCCGGCCTCGGCGAACGCCGTCCGCGCGGCATCCAGGACGCGGGTGCGATTTCTCGCGGCATCGGCCCGCAACGGCCGGACGTGAGCCTCCATCGCCGCCGATCCTATCCCGGGATCGAGTGCCGCTGGGAAATCCTGAGTATCGGGATGTCGTCCGAGCCCGTCCGTAGCGTCCGTGGGCCATGGCGGTCGTCGCGCGGATCGAGGAACGGCCCTGGCTCGACGAGCTCAATGAGGAGCAGCGGGCGGCCGCGACGCATGCCCGCGGGCCGCTGCTGATCCTGGCCGGGGCGGGCACTGGGAAGACGACGACGCTGTGCGCACGGGTCGCGTGGCTCGTGAGCGAGGGCGTGCCGTCGGAGCGGATCCTGCTGCTCACGTTCACGCGCCGGGCCTCGCGCGAGATGCTGCAGCGGGCGCGCGGGTTGGTGCCGGCGTCTTCCCGTGTCCTCGGCGGAACGTTCCACTCCGTAGCGCACCGGCTCGTGCGACGGCATGCTTCGGCGTTGGGTCTGCCGGGCGGGTTCGGCGTGCTCGACGCGGGCGACGCCGCGGACGTGCTCGATCTGCTGCGCGAGGAACATGGGCACGCGCAGGCCAAGACCCGGTTCCCGCGCAAGGGCACGCTGCTGGACATCTACTCGCGCACGATCAATGCGCAGGAGCCGCTGTCGGGCGTGATCGAAGCGCACTTCCCGTGGTGTTCGGACCATCGCGAGGCGATCTCCACCCTGTTCAAGGCCTACACCGCGCGTAAGAAGGCGCTCGGCGTGATCGACCTCGACGACCTGCTGCTCTTCTGGCGCGCGCTCGCCGCCGACGAGGTGATCGGGCCGCGGCTGGCGGCGTCGTTCGACCACGTGCTCGTCGACGAGTACCAGGACGTCAACGGCCTGCAGGTGGACATCGTCCGCTCGCTCGGCGCCTCCGGTCCGGCCGTGACCGCGGTCGGGGACGACTTCCAGGCGATCTACGGCTTCCGCTCGGCCTCGGCCGCGCACATCCTCGACTTCCCGGCCCACTTCGGCGGGACCCGTGTCGTGACCCTGGAGCGCAATTACCGCTCCACGCAGCCGGTCCTGGACGCCGCGAACGCGGTGGCGGCGCAGGCCTCGCGGGCGTTCAAGAAGCAGCTGCGGGCCGACCGGCCCGGCGGTGTGCGCCCGCGCGTCATCCACGTGCGCGACGAGGCGGCCCAGGCCGAGGAGGTCTGCACGCGCGTGCTCGAGGCGCGCGAGCAGGGCTCGGAGCTGCGCGCGCAGGCGGTCCTGATGCGGACGTCGCACGACAGCGACATGCTCGAACTGGAGCTCCACCGGCGGCGAATCCCGTTCGTAAAGTACGGCGGCCTGCGCTACCTGGAGGCGGCGCACGTGAAGGACTTCATCGCGCTGCTGCGGCTGGCGGACAACGGTGCCGACGACGTCGCGTGGTTCCGGATCCTCCAGCTCGTGGAGGGTGTCGGGCCGGCCAGCGCGCGCCGCGCGATGGAGGCGATGAACGGCGGTGAGCGCCAGCTCGCGGCGGCGGTGCGCGACGAAGTCGGCGAGGGTCGCCTGGCCGCGGTGCCAGACCGGCTGGCGGCGTGGCCGCACGCCCGTGAGGCGCTTCCCGCGCGCGCCCGCGCGGGGGCGGATGCCGTGATCGCCGCGCTGCGGGCGGCTCGCGACGAGCCTCGCGCCGGCCCGCGCGCCGAGGGCCTGCGTGACGTGCTGGCGCCGCTGGTCAAGTTGCGATACCCCGACGGCGCCCTGCGGCTGCAGGACCTCGATCAGCTCGTGGACGCCGCGCACCAGGCGAACGAGCCGCGCCACTTCGTGGCCGAGCTGGTGCTCGATCCGCCCTCCTCGAGCGCCGACCTCGCGCAGCCTCCGCACCTCGACGAGGACTACCTCGTGCTGTCCACGATCCACTCCGCGAAAGGCCTGGAGTGGGACAGCGTGCACGTGCTCGCGGTCTACGACGGGAACTTCCCGGCGTGCCTGTCCGCGGGCACGAGCGAGGAGATCGACGAGGAGCGGCGGCTGCTGTATGTCGCGATGACGCGGGCGCGGCGGACGCTGCAGCTGTACGTCCCGGTGCGCTACCACCACCGCCCGCACGGCCGCGACGACGCGCACGGCTACGGCAAACCGTCCCGCTTCCTCACCCCCGAGGTGCTCGCGGCCTGCGACGTCACGCGGCTGCCCGACGATCCGCTCAACCCGTACGGCGCGCCAGTTGTCACGCGGCGCCGGATCAGCGTGTCGGTCGATTCGCTGTTCGATTAGGCCGTCTGCCGGGGCCGGCGAACTGCGCTGGTGAGGGAGGTGGTGAGAGAGGCCGCGCGGCGGGGACCGGCCGCGCGGACGGGGGGTGAGGCACTAGAGCTGCCCGTCAGGACGCTCATGTGCCACACCCCCCATGCGCCCGGTACCTGCGCCTCCCTCACCTGCCGCAGTAACCGCTCCGCACCCGGCTCAGGCCGCGGCCAGCGCGTACCGCTCGTCGTGGCCGCGCATACGGGCGATCGCGGCCAGCGGCGACATCAGGACGCGGACCATCCACGCGGGCGGGAACGGCGCGCGGACCTCGCGGCGGAAGCGCGAGACGAACAGCGCCAGGTGCAGCGGCTTCGGCATGCCGGAGCGCAGCACGTTGCCCTCCAGGGCGAGCTCGGTGGTCGTGGTCAGCAGGTCCTCCATGTCGAGCGCCGGGACGACTTCGACGCGGGCACGGGCGACGCCGTCGCCGCCGTTGGTGAACTTGTGCACGCGGCCGGCCGGCACGACGACGGTCTCGCCGGCCTCGGCCACGATCTTCTTCATCCCGAGGCGGAACGTCATCGTGCCCTCGAGCACGTGGAAGCGCTCCTCCTGGGAGGGGTGGACGTGCGCGCCGGGCACGCGACCGTCCGCCGAGAGCTCGAGCTCGAACTCCAGCAGCTCGCCCGCCGTATCGGCGGCGGTCTGGAGGAACGTGATGCGCTCGCCGCTCACGGGGTTCTCGATCGTCTGTCCGGTGAAAGCCATGGTGTGTCTCCAAGAGGTCGCTGGGGAGTGCGACAAGACTCCGGGAAACCACGGGCCACGTCGTCGGCCTGGTTGACGATTCGGCGTCAGCACAGGAAGTGATTCGCGCGTCATCCCTGCGGCGCACGCAATCCTCCGGAAGGACGACCAGCGTCATCATCGAGTAGACTCGATAAATCCGATCGGGATAGAAACTTCTTAATCCTGATCCGATTACTTGTGATTTGCCCGGTCCGTGGGTACCGTCCCCCGGACCCCATGAGCAAGATCGAACGCATCAAGGCCCAGACGGACGGCCTCGACGTGCTCCCTGAGCTGCTCCGCGCCGCGCGCGAGGGGTGGGAGACGCTCGACCCCGATCACGTCGGCCTTCTCAAGTGGTACGGCCTCTACGCCCACAACACCCAGGACGGGCACTTCATGCTCCGCGTGAAGGTCATCCAGGGCAAGCTGAGCGCCGATCAGGTCGAGACGATGGCCTGGATCGCCGAGGAATTCGGCCGCGGCGTGATCGACTGCACGACCCGCCAGTGCTTCCAGATCCATTGGATCCGGCTCGAGAACATCCCGGAGATCTTCGAGCGCCTGGATCGTGTCGGGATGACGTCATCCGGCGCCTGCGGCGATATCACGCGCAACGTCGTCGGCTGCACGCTCGCCGGGCTCGCGCATGACGAAGTGGTCGACGGCTACGCCACCGCCGAGGCGATCCACCACTACTTCCTCGACAACCAGCTCTACTCGAACCTCCCGCGCAAGTACAAGATCTCGGTCACGGGGTGCGGCGAGGACTGCGCGCGCGGGCTGATCAACGACATCGCGCTGTCGGGCGTGATTGCCGAGGACGGCACGCGGGGGTTCAACCTTCGGGTCGGCGGCGGGCTTTCGAGCCATCCCCGCTTCGCCCGCTGGATGGACGTCTTCGTGACGCCGGACGAGGCGCCCGAGGTGATCGCCGGGATGACCGGGATCTTCCGCGACTCCGAGGAGAACCGGAAGGCGCGCGGGAAGGCGCGGCTGAAGTTCCTGGTCGACCGCGTCGGCGCCGAGGCGCTTCGCGAGGAGCTCCAGGCCCGCGTCGGCCGGCCTTTGAAGCGCGGCGTGCCGAAGGCGCCCGGGCTCTCCGGTGAGGACCACATCGGCGTCCTCCCGCAGGCCGATCCGCGGTATCGCACGGTCGGCCTGGTCGTCCCGGTCGGCCGCCTGAAGGCGGCGCAGTTGTTCGAGCTGGCCCGGCTGGCGCGCGAATACGGCGCGAACGCCGACGACGCGCTCCGGCTCACGCACCAGCAGAACGTCCTGCTGCCGTGGATCCCGGCCGAGCGCGTGGACGAGCTGCTGCTCGAGCCGCTGATCTCGGACCTCACCCCCACGCCGACGCTGTTCCAGCGCGGCCTCCAGACCTGCACGGGCAAGGAGTTCTGCGGCCTGGCCAAGGTCTACACGAAGAGCCGCGCGGTCGAGATCGCCGCGTTCCTGGACGAGCACGTGCGCCCCAACGGCCACGGCGAGGATTTCCGGCTGCACTTCGCCGGCTGCTCGTCGTCCTGCGCGCAGCACCAGATCGCCGACATCGGCATCGAGGGCGTCCTCAAGAAGGTCGACGGCGAGTTCGTCGAGGCGATGGACATCCGCGTCGGCGGCCGTCTCGGCGCCGAGCCCAAGTTCGGCGACGTCGTGATCAAGAAGGTCCCGCACTGGGAGCTCAACGAGACTCTGCTGCGGATTTTCACCCTCTACGAGCAGAACCACGCCGACGGCGAGACGTTCCGCGACTTCGCGGGCCGCACCGAGCCCGAGTGGTGGACGCAGGAGCTGACCCCGGTCGAAGAAGCCGCCGCGGCATGAGATCCGCGAAGCGATCTCGAAGCCGAGATGGGCACGCACCGGCGAAGCCGGTCGCGCACATGGAGCGCCCATGACCGCCACGCAGGTGCTGGCGGAGGCCGTCGAGCGCCACCACCCGAACCTGGTGATGCTCTGCTCCTTCCAGAAGGAGGAGTCGGTCCTGATCGACGAACTGGTGCGGATCGCGCCCGACGTCCGGATCGTCACGATCGACACCGGCGTGCTGTTCCCGGAGACGCTCGCGACCTGGCGGGCGTTCGAGCAGCGCTTCGGCGTCGACGTCGAGATCGAGGACGCGACGGGTGACTGGAGCGCGGTGCAGTGCTGCGGGGACGCAAAGGTCGCGGCGCTGGAGCGCGCGCTGGCCGGCGCCGACGCGTGGATCACCGGCATCCGCCGCGAGCAGGGGCCGACGCGGGCGAACGCGGAGCCGATCGAGTTCGACGACAAGCGGGGGATGTGGAAGTACAACCCGCTCTTCGACTGGACCGAGAAGGACCTGTGGCAGCGGATCCACGCGCGCGACCTGCCGTACCACCCGCTGCACGACCAGGGCTACGCGTCGATCGGCTGTGCACCGTGCACGAATCCCGGCTCCGGCCGTGAGGGCCGCTGGGCGGGCCTCGACCAAGACGGAGTGCGGGATCCATGTATAGGCGATTTCTTTACGTAAGGATCGACCTGTGACCGCCATCACCACTCCGGCGCTCTCACACCTGCGCGCGCTCGAGGCCGAGGCCATCCACGTGATCCGCGAGGTCGCGGCCGAGCGCGAGAAGCCCGCTCTGTTGTTCAGCGGCGGCAAGGATTCGATCGTGCTCGTCCGGCTCGCCCAGAAGGCGTTCGCACCGGGCCGCGTTCCGTTCCCGCTGCTGCACATCGACACCGGCCACAACTTCCCCGAGGTGATCGAGTTCCGCGACCGGATGGTCGAGGAGGGCGGGCTGCAGCTGCTCGTGGGTTCTGTCCAGGCCTCGATCGACGCCGGCCGGGTGCGCGAGGAGACCGGCCCGCGCGCGTCTCGCAACCGGCTCCAGACGGTCACGCTGCTGGACGCGATCGCCGAGCACGGGCTCGACGCCTGCTTCGGCGGCGCCCGCCGCGACGAGGAGCGCTCGCGCGCGAAGGAGCGCGTCCTGTCGCTGCGCGACGACTTCGGCCAGTGGGACCCGCGCCGCCAGCGGCCGGAGCTGTGGGATCTCTACAACGCGCGGGTGCGCCGTGGCGAGCACCTGCGCGCGTTTCCGATCTCGAACTGGACCGAGCTCGACGTGTGGCAGTACATCGCGTCCGACGAGCTCGAGCTGCCGCCGATCTACTTCGCGCACGACCGCGAGGTGTTCGCCCGCGACGGGATGCTGTACGCGGTCTCGCCGTTCGTCACGCTGATCGACGGCGAGGAGCCGTTCGAGGCGAGCGTCCGTTACCGGACGGTCGGCGACATGAGCTGCACCGGTGCGGTCCGCTCGGTGGCGGCCACGCTGCCGGACGTGGTGGCCGAGATCGCCGCCACCAACATCACCGAGCGCGGCGAGACGCGCGCCGACGATCGTGCGTCCGAGGCCGCGATGGAGGATCGCAAGCGGGAGGGCTACTTCTAGTGGACCTGCTCCGCCTGGCCACCGCCGGCAGCGTCGACGACGGCAAGTCGACGCTGATCGGCCGGCTCCTGTACGACGCCAAGGCCGTGCTCGCCGACCAGCTCGCGCACGTCGAGGAGCGCAGCGTCGACGGGCTGGACCTCGCGCTGCTCACCGACGGCCTGCGCGCCGAGCGCGAGCAGGGCATCACGATCGACGTCGCGTATCGGTCGTTCGCCACGCCGCGGCGGCGCTTCATCCTCGCCGACTGCCCCGGTCACGCGCAATACACGCGCAACATGGTCACCGGCGCGTCGACCGCCGATCTGGCGCTCCTGCTCGTGGATGCGCAGGCGGGCTTGACCGAGCAATCGAGGCGCCACGCCACGATCGCGGCGCTGCTGCGGCTCAAGCACGTGATCGTGGCCGTGAACAAGATGGACCTGGTCGACTACGCCGAGGAGGCGTTCGACGACGTGGTGCGGCAGGTGCTCGACCTCGGCGCGAAGGTCGGCCTGCACGAGATCGAGTTCGTCCCGATCAGCGCGCTGAAGGGCGACAACGTCGTCGAGAGCTCTCCGAACATGCCCTGGTACGCCGGCCCGCCCTTGCTCGAGCGGTTGGAGACAATCCCGGTCGAGCCGCCCGCCGTCCACGGCGCCCGGCTTCCGGTCCAGCTCGTGATTCGAGGAGAGGGCGGCGCGCGCTGGGCCGCGGGCCGGCTCGCGGCGGGGACGCTGAAGCCCGGCGACGAGGTGGTCGTGTTGCCGAGCGGGATCCGCACGCGGATCGCCGAGGTCCGCGATGCCGACGGCGTCGCGGCAGCCGTGGACGCCCCACTGAGCGTTTCCGTGCGGCTCGAGGACGAGGTCGACCTCGCGCGCGGCGAGCTGATCGCGACCGACCCGCCCGAGGTGACGCGCGAGCTGAGCGCCACGCTGTGCTGGCTCGGCGATCGCCCCGCGCGCACGGGCGACCGCGTGTCGCTCAAGCACGGCACGCGCTCCGTGCCGGCAAAGATCGACTCGATCGACGGGCGGATCGACTTCGAGACGCTCGAATGGCCCGCCGCCGACGAGCTGCGGCTCAACGACATTGCGCATGTGCGCCTGCGGCTGGGCGGCGACATCGCGCCCGACGCCTATTCGCAGTGCCACGCGACGGGCGCGTTCATCCTCGTCGACGAGTCCAGCCACGACACCGTCGCGGCGGGGATGGTCGCGTAGCCTTCGAGCCGGATGACCCGGCTCGACGTTCCCCCCACGCCGACGAAGGCCACGGACGGTCTCGCCCATGACACGGAGCTTCTGTCGGCGACCCTCAACGAGGTCCTCGAGGAGCAGGCCGGTCGCGTGTTCGCGTCGAGGCTGCAGTGGCTGTTCCGGACCGCGGCTTCCGTGCGGGCGGGCGACGAGACCGCGGTCGAGCGGCTCGTCACGTACCTGCGCGGCGTGCCGGACGAGTCGGTGGAGCCGATCATCCGTGCCTGCTCGCTGGAGCTCCAGCTGGCGAACATCGCCGAGGAGCGCGAGCGCGTCCGGCGCCGGCGCCAGTACGACGCGACGGGCGAGGTCCAGCGCGAGTCGCTGGCCGAGACGGCCGAGATCCTGCGCCGCAACAGCGTCGACGTCGCCCCACTGGCCGCGCAGCTGGAGATCGAGCACGTCCTGACCGCGCATCCGACCGAGGCCACGCGGCGCTCGGTGCTGGACCACCAGTGGGACGTCGCGAAGCTGCTCGACCGGCTCGACGACCCGCGCACCGGCAAGGCGCGCCGGCGGGCGCTGGTCGACGCGCTGCGCGAGACGCTCACGGTGTGGTGGCAGACCGACGAGCTGCGACGCGTGCGCCCGAAGGTCGAGGATGAGGTGCGGCGCAATCTCTTCTTCATCGAGGCGGTGCTGTTCGACGCCGTGCCGGCCGTGCTGGACGAGATCGAGCATTCGCTCGGCGTCCGGCTGGTGCAGCCGGTGCTCTCCTACGGCTCGTGGACCGGCGGCGACATGGACGGGCACCCGGAGGTCGGCGCGGACACGCTGGCCAGCGCGCTGCAGCTGCACCGTGTCACCGCATTGCGGCTGCTGCGGGTGCGGGTGGACCATCTGGCGCGGGTGTTCTCTCACTCGTCGCTGCGGATCCCGATCTCGCTGGAGCTCGAGGAGTCGCTGAAGGTCGACACCGAGGAGCTGCCGAGCGCCGACGTCCTGCGCCGCCCGCACCACGAGTGGGAGCCGCTGCGGACCAAGCTCGGCTTCGTCGCGCACCGGCTCGTCAACACCGGGCGCCCGCGCGGGCGCGAGCCCGGCTACGCGGACGCGCAGGCGCTGCGGCGCGATCTCGAGCTCGTGCTCGGCCACCTCGGGTCGCGGCACGTGGCGCTGGGTTCGATCCGGCGGCTGCTGTGGCAGGTCGACGTGTTCGGCTTCCACCTGGCCGGGATCGACATCCGGCAGGGCGCGGGCGTCGTGCGCGAGGCGGCGTCGGCGCTGCTGCCCGGCTACGCCGCGGCCGACGAGGAGCGCCGGGTCGCGCTGCTCAGCGAGGCCTTGGTATCGGCGCGCCGCGGCATCCAGCACGACCCGGGCGGCGAGGCGGGCGAGCTGCTGCGTGTCCTCGACACCGTCGCGCTGTCGGCCGAGGCCTACGGACCGCAGGCCGTCCCCGCGTTCGTGATCTCGATGACCGAGCAGCCGTCGGACGTCCTGGCCGCGCTGTGGCTGGCCCAGCGGGCGGGCGCGTCCTCGCTGCGGATGGTGCCGCTGTTCGAGACCCGCGCGGCGCTGGAGGAGGCGCCGGCGACGATGGCGACGCTGTACGCGAGCGAGCCGTACGTCGCGCACCTGCGGGCGCAGGCCAACCGGCAGACGGTGATGGTCGGCTACAGCGACTCAGGCAAGGACACCGGGTTCGTCGGGTCGCAGTGGGCGCTGTACAACGCGCAGGAGCAATTGGCGGCGCAGGCGAGCGAGGCCGGCGTGACGCTCGAGCTCTTCCACGGCCGCGGGGGCTCCCCCTCGCGCGGCGGCGGGCGCACGTACCGGGCGATCCTGGCCCAGCCGGAGGGCACGGTGCAGGGCCGGATCCGGATCACCGAGCAGGGCGAGACGGTCTCCGCCCGGTACGCCGACCTGGAGCTGGCCGAGCGGTCGTTGGAGCAGACCGTTTCCGCAGTGCTGCTGGCCAGCGCGCTGCCGAACCCGCCGATCCGTCCCGAGTGGCGCGAGGAGATGGTGCGCCTCTCGGATGTCTCGCGAGCGCGGTACCGGGCGCTCGTTTACGACGACCCGGAATTCCTGCGCTTCTTCAGCCAGGTGGCGCCAATCGCGGAGCTGTCAGAGCTCAACATCGGCTCGCGGCCGCCGTCCCGGCGCGCCTCGCGCGACGTCGAGTCCCTGCGCGCGATCCCCTGGGTCTTCGCCTGGACGCAGAACCGGCTGCTGCTGCCGTCCTGGTACGGCGCCGGTACGGCGCTGTGCTCGGGCGAGATGGAGCTGCAGCGCGAGATGTGGCGTGACTGGCCGTTCTTCCGCGGGCTGATCGGGACGCTGGAGATGGCGCTGTTCAAGACCGACCTCGGCGTCGCCGAGCGCTACCTGACACTCGTCGACGAGGACATCGCCGAGCGCTTCTGGACCGATCTGCGCGACGAGTACGACAGCGTCGTGGGGCGTGTGCTCGACATCACCGGGCAGGAGCGGCTGCTCGACGAGACGCCGGCGCTTGCAACGCCGTCTGGAGCACCGCAACCCGTGGGTCGATCCGCTCTCGCACCTGCAGGTCGAGCTGCTGCGGCGCCTGCGCGCGGGGCGCGAGGAGGCTCGCGCACCGTTGCTCGCCACGATCACTGGGATCGCGGCCGGCATGCGAAATACCGGTTAAAGGGTCTGGCGAACGGCGCCAGAGGACAACTTTCGTTCCCCACCCCCTCCCGGCGCCTCGCGAATCGGTCACGCGACACGAGCCCACCCCTTACTGCCGCTGTTCGCCGGCTACACCACGGCGCGCTCGGCAGCGGAACTCCGCACGCTGACCCAGATCTCCTCGGCGCTCGTCTCGACCATCGCCTGCGTATCGGCAAACCGCCACGTCCGCGCGGGATCAGAAGGCGATTCGCGCGCCCCCACCACCATCGGCCCGGGGCCCTCGGCCTTCACGATTACCCGGTCACCCTCGCGGCGAGCGATGACGGAAGGCCCAGGAGGCGGCTGCAGCGTGGCTGCCGTGGCCGCGAGACGGCGCGGCGGGGTGACCAGCAGCGACGGGTCGTTCCAATGCGGCCGCCGCCCCGGGCTGCGCGGGCTCGCCGAGTCCAGCGGCGACGCCGTCGCCTTCGTGTCGCCCCACCAGCCCGGCCAGTGCACCCAGGCTGGGGCCCGGTCCTCCAGCACCTCCAGCGTCGGTGTGATCTGCGGCCCGCGCCCGTCGGCCTGATCCCACCACACGCCCGTCCAGTGCGATCCGGCGCGGAAGTAGTTCGCGTGCGAGCCGCGGGCGACGTAGACGATCGGCGTGTTGGTTCCCGCCTTGCGGACGTCGGCCCACGGGCGGCTCTCGGCGAGCTTGTGCTGGGTGTAGACGGCCTGCTCGGGCTGCTCGCTTTGACCGAGCCGGAACTGCACGAGTTCCCAATCGCCCTCGTGCTTGCCGCCGCTGACCAGCGGGCCGAGGAGCTGGAAGTCGTTGTAGTAGTAGAAGAGCCAGTACTGGAGCCAAAGACGTCCGTTGCGGTCGCGCTTCGCGTGGCCGTAGACGCGATCTCGGTACTTCGCCTCGCGGTGCAACGCACCGGCATGTGCGGCGTAATTGCGGGTGGTCTCGCCGATCACGTCGTCGGCCAGGACCGGGCGCTTGTCCTCGTAGGTGTGCGGCCCGAGGAACTCCAGGCGCAGCTTCGGCGGCTTGGCCAGCACCGTCCCGTCGGCACGGCGCAGCGTGTTGTGCGCCGAATCCGTCCAAATGGCGGCCGAGTCGGCGAAGTACGTCTCGAGCGCGTCGTAGACGATTTTGGGCTTGTGGCGCTCGAGGAGGACACGGGCGTCGGTCATGGATGCGCGCACGCTACCCGACTGCACGCATGGCTCCCGCTCGCAACGGGAACCTTCCTTGTATGACTCAGCTTCCCGACGAGTCCCTGTTCGGGGACTATGGCGAATGGCCGGGCCGTGACGTCGTCGACTCTGGCGGGGAGCGGCTGGGAGGAGTTCGCGAGATCTACCTCGACCGCGAGACCGGGCAGCCGGAATGGGTGCTCGTTGACGTGGACGGCGGCGAGGCGCGGTTCGTCCCGCTCGCAGACGCGGCGGTCGAGACGTCGCAGATCCGCGTCGCGCACGACGCGACGGTGATCCGCGAGGCGCCTGGCATCGGCGCCGAACCGCGCATCGACGAGACCGAGGAGCGCCGCCTGTACGCGCACTACGGCCTCGGCTACACCGACGACGAGTCCATCAGCGGGCTGCCGACCGACGACCCGGCGGAAGTGCCGACCGCCTGGGGGACGCCCGAGCGGCGCGAGGCCGACCAGACCGAGACCGGCTGGGGCACGCCCGAGCCGCGCGAGGAGACCACGAGCTCCTCGTGGAGCGACGTCGCGCCGAGCGACACCGTGGACGCGCCGCCGCCGGGCGAGCCGCCGTCACCGACCGAGATCGACAAGGCCGACATCCCGGAGCCGCCGGCGATGACCGACCGGGCGACCGATCCCGAGCCGGCCGACAGCTACTCGACGGTGGGCGAGCCCGTATCGACCGACTTCGACACGCACAGCCCGCCGGACCGCAGCGCGTACGAGCCGGCCGCGTTCGAGGCGACCACGACGTCGCTCGACCAGCCCGGGATCGCCGTCCCGGTGACGCCCGACGTCGTCCCGTCGCCGCCGACGCCGCCCGCGGCCACGACGCCCGACCCGGTCGCTCCGCCGCCGCCCTCGCCCGCAAGCGAGGCGCCGCGCTCGACCTACACGCCGCCGCCGCGGCCCGAGCCGGAGCCGAGCGGCGGCGCGCTCGCGATCATCAAGTCGCGGCCCGGCGGGATCGCCGTCGGCGTCGTCGTCGCGGCCGTGCTGTTGCTGATCATTCGTAAGCTCCGCTAAGCCCACCGTTATCCACGGCCCCCACAATTGGGGGCCGTGGAGCTCAT
Source organism: uncultured Solirubrobacteraceae bacterium (assembly GCA_963768375.1). Taxonomy (GTDB): domain Bacteria; phylum Actinomycetota; class Thermoleophilia; order Solirubrobacterales; family Solirubrobacteraceae; genus Solirubrobacter. The sequence continues at coordinate 782,626 of CAVYHO010000006.1, read as the reverse complement.
CTTCCCCTCAGATTCCGTGATCGTCGTCGCCGGCGTGCCCGGCGCGGGGAAGACGACGCTGCTCCGCCGCGCGGTCGACCGCGCCGGCGCACGGGTCGTGGACACCGACGACCGCCGCCGTCGCGGTCCGCTCCTCTACCCCGGCCACTACGCCCGGATCGCCGCCGCCATCGCCGGCGGTCGCCCGGCCGTGATCCATTCTCGCGGCACCCACGCAATCGCCCGCCGCACGATCGCGCTGCTGGCGCGCCTGCGGGGGCGTCCCGCGCACCTGATCCTCCTCCACGCCGACCGCACGACCGCCGAGGCCGGCCAGGTCGCCCGTGGCCGAACCGTCGCGCGCGACGAGATGGACCGTCAGGTCGCCCGCTGGCAGGACCTGCTCGCCGCCGGCGGGCCGGCCGGCGAGGGGTGGGAGTCGGTCACGCTGCTCGACCGGGGTTCGGCCGCCGAGGTGACCGCACTGCGGTTCGTCACCGCCCCGGCGTTTGCGCCGGCGCCGGCGTAAACGGCTCCAGCGCCTCCCGCACCCAGTCCGGGATCGGCGTCTTCTGCCAGGTCTTGGCGTCGACGAAGACCTGCCGCAGCCAGCCTTCGACCAGCAGCTCGTCGCCACGCCGAATCGCCAGTTCGAGCTTGAGGCTCGTGTTCCCGAAGTGGGCCACAACGGCCTCGATCGCGATCACGTCGTCGAAGCGCGCGGGCGCGCGGAAGCGGATGTTCGCCTCCGCGACCACGACGTCGATCCCGCCGCGCTCGACCATCTCGTTCCAGCTCCCCAGCGCGCTTGCGCGCCACAGCTCGCTGACCGTATGGTCGAAGTAGGCCATGTAGTTCGGGTTGAAGACGATCCCCTGCGGGTCGCACTCGCCGTAGCGGACCCGCAGTTCGTGGACGAAACCGGGCATCGCCGGCACGCTAGTAGAGTCCGCGGCCGTGTGGGGGCGTACCGCGACTGACCTCGCCGCGGGCATTCGCGCCCGCGAGTACTCCGCCCGCGAGGTGATGGAGAGCCACCTCGAACGGATCACCGCCGTCAATCCGAACGTCAACGCGATCGTCACGCTGGACCCGGAACTGGCACTGCGCTTGGCTGACGAGGCCGACCGGAACGAGCCTCGCGGCGTCCTGCACGGCCTGCCGATCGCGGTCAAGGACCTGGAGCCGACCGCGGGCATGCGCACGACATGGGGCTCGCCGCTCTACGCGGAGCACGTCCCCGAGCACGACTCGCTGCTGGTCGAGCGCCTGCGCGCGGCCGGCGCGCTGATCATCGGCAAGACGAACACGCCGGAGTTCGGCGCCGGGTCGCAGACGTTCAACGAGGTCTTCGGCGCCACGCGCAATCCGTATGACCTGACCAAGACGCCGGGCGGCTCGTCCGGCGGCGCGGCGGCCGCCGTCGCGGCGGGGATGCTGCCGTTCGCCGACGGGTCGGACTTGGGCGCGAGCGTTCGGAACCCGGCCGCATTCTGCAACCTCGTCGGTCTGCGCCCGACGCCGGGCCGGATTCCGACGCTCCCGCCCGGCGATCCATGGGACCCGTTCGCCGTCCACGGCCCGATCGCGCGCACGGCGCCCGACGCGGCGCTGCTGTTGGAGGCACTCGCGGGCCCCGATCCGCGCGACCCGTTGTCGATCCAGGAGCGTTTCACGGCGAGCTTCGAGCCGGTCACTGGGGTTCGGATCGCCTGGAGCCGCAACCTGGGCGGCTTGCCGATCGACCCGGCGGTGACCGCCGTGCTGGAGTCGCTGCGCGGGACGCTGACCGACCTGGGCTTCCTCGTCGAGGACGCCGAGCCCGACTTCGAGGGCGCCGACGAGTGCTTCGAGGTCCTGCGCGGCGTCGGCTTCGCCGGCGCCTACGGCGCGATCGTCGACGAGGTCAAACCGACTCTGGCCGAGAACACGCGCTTCGGGCTCTCGCTAGGCGCGGACCGGATCGCGCGCGCCCTCGAGCTGCGGGGCGAGATGTACACGCGGCATGCGCGAGTTCCTCGGCGGCTACGACGTGCTCGCCTGCCCGGTCACCGCCGTGCCGGCGTTCGATGTGGAGACGGAGTACCCGGCCGAGGTCGCGGGCGTGCCGATGGCCACCTACCTCGAGTGGTTTCGCACGTGCAGCCGGATCACCGTCACCGCGCACCCCTCGGTGGCCGTCCCGGCCGGGTTCACGGACACCGGGCTCCCGATCGGCGTCCAACTCGTCGGCCGCCACCGCGGCGAGCTCGCGCTGCTGCGGCTTGCGCACGCGATCAACGGCGCGACCGGGCTGACGGACCGGACACCGCCGCTCTGATGCCGTGGCCGTCGTCGCCTCCGACGGCCGCGCACCGCGCCGCCTTTGCCGACGCCGAGCCGCGGCCGTTCTGGCTCGTACCCCCACGTGACGCCTCGCCCGCGCTGGCCGGCGTCACCGACGCCGACCTGTGCATCGTCGGCGGCGGCTTCACCGGGCTCTGGGCAGCGCTCTACGCCAAGGAGCTCGACCCGGCCCGCGACGTCGTCGTGCTCGAGGCCGAGACGGCCGGATTCGGCGCCAGCGGCCGCAACGGCGGCTTCGTGATCGCCTCGCTCACACACGGGATCGACAACGGCCTCGCGCGCTTCGCCGACGAGATGCCGGTGCTGGAGCGGCTGGCGCTGGAGAACTTCGACGGCCTGGTCGCCGATCTCGACTCGCTACTCGATCGACTGCGACTTCGAGCCCACGGGCGACGTGCTCGCGCTGACCGACGCCTACCAGGACTCCTGGCTCGAGGAGGAGGCGGAGCCGCTGCGTCGCTTCGGCCACGAGGCCACGGTGCTCGACGGGCCGGCGATGCGCGCCGAGGTCGCCTCGCCCACGTACCGCGGCGGCGTGTGGGATCGCACGGGCTCGGGGATCGTGGACCCGGGCAAGCTCGCCGCGGGCCTGCGCGACGCCGCGATCCGCGCCGGAGTGCGCGTCCACGAGCACTCTGCGGTACACGAGATCGGCGATGACGTCCTGACCGCCGCGGGGCGAGTCCGAGCGCGCAAGGTCCTGCTCGCCACGAGTGCCTACCCGCCGCTGGTGCGGGCGATCCGCCGCTACGTCGTGCCCGTCTATGACTACGCGCTGATGACCGAGCCGGTCGATCTGTCGGAGATCGGCTGGCAGAACCGCCAGGGCATCGGCGACGGCGGCAACCAGTTCCACTACTACCGGCTGACCGTCGACAACCGGATCCTGTACGGCGGCTGGGACGCCGTCTACCGCTACCGCGGCCCAGTCGGCCCCCGCCTGGATGATCACGACGCCGACGTTCGCGACGCTCGCCCAGCACTTCTTCCACACGTTCCCGCAGCTCGAGGGCACGCGCTTCACGCACCGCTGGGGCGGCGCGATCGACACCTCGTCGCGGTTCTCCGTCTTCTTCGGCACCGCGCGCGGCGGCCGGCTCGCCTACGCCACGGGCTACACGGGCCTCGGCGTCGCCGCGGCGCGGTTCGGAGGCCGGACCGCGCTCGACCTGCTCGACGGCCGCCACACCGAGGCGACCCGGCTGCGCTACGTGCGCTCCAAGCCAATCCCATTCCCGCCCGAGCCGCTGCGCTGGGCCGTGATCCAGTTCACGCGCAACCGGCTCGCGGCGGCCGACCGAAACGACGGCCGCCGCGGGCTGTGGCTGCAAGACGCTCGACCGCCTCGGCCTCGGGTTCGATTCCTAAAGCCAACCTTAACCGGGACTGTCCCCCTTTAGGTCAGATCTTGGCTCGCTTGAGACCCTTCGTGCTCGCGCCGTTGTGGTCGGCGACGATGCCCGTCACCTTGTCCGGCAGGCCGGCGGCCTGGCGCAGCTTCTGCGCGATCTCGGCGATCTCCTCGGCTGCATAGTCGGGGGCGAAGACGTCCTCCTGCGGCGGCAGGTCGTTGGGCGGGAAGCCCTCGGGCGCCTCGTCGATGACCTGAAGATCCTCGCCGGTCTCCGGGTGTGTCCCATTGAACACCGCGACGATCTCGCGGTAGTCGTTCGGTGAGAAGCGGTACAGCTTCAGGTGCTCACCCTTCTCGATGTGCGGCTGACACTCGGGGATCTTGTCCGTGGGAATCCGCGGCGTCGGGAAGAGCTTGCTCATGTTCGCGCCGGTGAGGTTCTCCAGCGCGCGAGCGTAGGCGACCTGGTGCACCCCGCCGCGAACGAGCAGGTAACCCGTGAGTGCGCGCGCCGCGGGGTGATCGCACATCTCATAGACACGGAGCTTGCCACTGCGAGCGCCGGTCTCGAGGAAGTAATTGTGCGTCAAGTCTTCCACAAGATCGCCAGATGAGTGGACATATGAGCCATTCCACGGCTTGCCATGTGAGTCGGCTGGCAGCGCGCCCTTACCACCGAATAGATAGTGCTGCTTGTACGCCTCGTCGTGGGCGTCCTCCAGGTCGACGCCGGTGAGCATCGTGTTGATGGTCGCGGCGACGAGCTCGATGTGCCCGTACTCCTCGGCGGCGATGTTGGCGATCAGGTCGTAGAAGGGGCGCGCGCCCTGGCGGTAGCGGAAGTTGAACGACTGGAACGTGTAGTTCATCAGCGTCGACATCTCGCCGAACTTGCCGCCCATCAATTCCTGAACGGCGGCAGCGCCCGCGGGATCGGGCGTGGAGGGGGCGGCAGTTCCGCCTGGAGACGGTCAATACGAAGGATCATGCGTCGGCGCTACCCAACGCCCGAATTGTCCGACACTTGGTCCGTCATGCCGGTGACCCCGCCGGCCGGGTCGGCCTAGCGCCGCTATCGCCGGTTGACGCTGGTTACATTTTCGGCGGTCCGATTCCTAGCCGTGTAACCGGTCACATCGCGCACCCGCGCTGACTGAAGCTCCGCCGCTGAGGCAAAGCCAGAGCGCATGAGCAGCTTTGGAGGAACAACGACGGCCAACGGGCCGAGCTCGACGACCGAGCAAGCGAAAGAGAAGGCCCAGGAGGGCGCGCAGCAGGCCAAGCGCGGCATCCGGGACCAGGTCGACCAGCGGTCGACCGAGGCCGGCGAGCGCGTCAGCTCGATGGCCGGCGACGCGCGCAGCGTCGCCGAGGAGTTGCGCAACCAGGGCAAAGACCAGCCGGCGAAGCTCGCCGAGCAGGCCGCCGAGCGCGCCGAGTCGCTCGGCGACTACCTGCAGCGCGCCGACGGCGACACGATCCTGCGCGACGTCGAAGACTTCGGCCGCCAGCGGCCGTGGGCAGTCATCGCCGGCGGGCTCGCGCTCGGGATCGTCGCCTCGCGCTTCCTGAAGGCGTCGAGCACCCGTCGCTACGAGTCGAGCTTCGAGACCGCGCGCAACCTGCCCGCGCCGCGCGCCGACGTTGCGCCGACCAGCGGACTGACGACCGGCGCGCCGACCACGCGCACCGGCCTGGATCCGCGCGACGTGCGCGGTCCGAGCAGCAGCCCGGACCCCCGCGATCGCACCGGCGAGTACGGCGGCACGGGCTCCGGCCTGCCGACGCCGGGCACCGGGGCGGACCTCGGCCGCTAGACCATGGCGACCCAGGACCCAGTCAACGGCGGCGCTCAGGCCGACCCGCGCGAGCGCGGCATCGGCGAGCTCGTCAAAGACCTCGCGAGTCAGACCTCCACGCTCGTCCGCCAGGAGATCAAGCTCGCGCAGGCCGAGGTCACCGAGAAGGGCAAGCTGGCCGGCAAGGGCGCAGGCATGCTCGTCGGCGCCGCGGTCGTCGCCCTGCTGGGCCTCGGCGCGCTGACCGCGTTTCTGATCATCGTCCTCGACAGCTTCCTGCCGCTCTGGCTCGCGACGCTGATCGTGACGCTGCTGTGGCTGGCCGTCGCCGCCGTGCTCGCGCTGTCTGGCAAGAAGGCGCTGCAGGCCGCCACACCCCCCGTGCCCCAGACCGTTGAGACAGTGAAGGAGGACATCCAATGGGCGAAGAACCCGACCGGATCCGTGAACAGATAGAGATGACCCGCGCCGAGATGGGCGAGACCGTCGACGCGCTCGGTTACAAGACCGACGTGAAGGCGCGCGCCAAGGACTCGATCCAGGACACGAAGGAGAGCGTGATGGGCGTCGCTTCGTCGGCCAAGGACCGCCTCGTCGGCGCCGGCCAAACCGTCGGCGACAAGACGCCGGACACCGAGCAGGTCAAGCATCAGGCGCGCCGCGCCAAGAGCGTGGCCCAAGAGAACCCGCTCGGGCTCGCCGTCGGCGCGATCGCCGTCGGCTTCCTGGCGGGGATGCTGATCCCAGCGACCCGCGTCGAGGACGAGAAGCTCGGCACCGTGTCCGACGACGTCGTCGACCGGATCAAGGAGACCGGCCAGGAGGCGCTCGAGCGTGGCAAGGAGGTCGCGCAGGACGCCGCCGAGACGGCAAAGGAGAGCGGCCGCGAGCACGCGACCGAGCTCAAGTCCACGGCGCAGGACCACGCGCAGGAGGCGGCGCGCACCTAGAGCCAACCCTAAAGCGGGACAGTCCCGCTTTAGGTGGGGTTTAGGCGGCGTTGGGGCTCGAGGCGGTGTGCGAGCGCGAGCGTGTCCGCGTCGAGCTCAGCCGGCGAGAGCGCGCCGTAGGCGGCGATCACGGCGCGCTCGACCTCGTCGACGGTGACGTCGCGCGACCTCCTCGTCGACCGCGCCGGCGGTCGCGTCGTCCCACTCGAGCTCGAGCGCGGCGTAGACGTCCCGCAGGACGGCGCGGACGCCTGGACCATCACCGACGACGATCGACGCACCGAGCAGCGCCCCGCCGCGGACGAGCCGTTGCGCCGTGCCGATCAGCTTCACGCGCCCACGCGCGTTGACGCTGTAGGCGCCGGGGCAGTACTCGCCTGGCACCTCGCCCACCCGCGCGTCGACGCCCAGAGATGCCAGCGCGCTCGCGAGCCGTTCGCCTTCGGAGCGGAAGCGGTCGTGGGTGCCGACGACGGGATCGTCCAGCGCGTACACGACGTCGATGCCGAGCGACTGCGCGTGATAGGCGGCGGCGTGACCGCCCGGCAGGCGCAGCACGGGCTCGTAGCCGTGCGTGCGCGCGGCGGCGGCGGCCGCCGCGTAGCCGGGACGCAGCATGTCGAGCTTGCCGAAGGCGACGGTCGGGCCGGGCCGGTACACGCGCAGCGTCGGCGGTACCTCCCCCGCCGCGACCCGCGTGAGCAGCGCGTGTGAGACCGCGAGCTCGAAGGCGGCCGAACCGGCGGCCCCGGAACGCACCAGTTGCATGCGCACTTACTTTAGGGGTCCGGCGAGCAATGCTCGGTCCGCCTGATGTGGTGCAGCCGTGGATGCCTCGGGCCGCACGCGATAGCGATGCGTGCCTCTGGCACGTGAGCATCGTGGGTGGCGCGAGGCGCCGCGGATGTGCCGCAGCAGGCGCACCGGGATTGCTCAGCGGGCCCCTAGGCGGCTTCGCGCGCGACGCTGAAGCGCATGACCACCTCGGTGCCGCCGGATTCCGGCGCGCGGACGTCGGCGGAGTCCGCCACTTGGGCGATCAGACCGAGGCCGAGTCCCAGCCCGGGGCTGTCGACGCGCGGGGCGAGTCCGCTGCCTTCGTCGCGGACGTAGATGCACACGTGATCGCCCTCGCGGTCGACCTCGACCACGACGGATCCCGGCTCCGCGCGGTCGCGGTAGGCGTGTAAAACCGCGTTCGTGGCTGCCTCGGTCACCGCCAATGCGATGTCGCTCAGCACCGCGCGATCGGCCACGTGGCCTTGCGCCCAGTCTATGACTGCGCGGCGGGCCTGCATGGGGGTGTCGCGCGCGGCACTGAAAGACCACGCGGCATGGGGCACGAGCCGCCGCTACCCCATTTCGGGAGCCCTAAACGTGCCGTTTCCGGACCGCTATGGCAACTGTCGCGATCGCGCTCGGTTCGCCGCCCGCCGGACCGATCTCGACGTCCCATAGCCACTCCATCTCACCGCGCGCTCGACAGCGGGCTGACGCCTCGAGCACGCCGTCGCGGACGTCGCCGACGACGTGCGTCGAGTTGCTCAGACCGGACGGGATCAGACCGTCCGGAACCACCTCGACGGCCGTGCCGGTGGACGCCAGCGACTCGGCGATCGCGGCGTAGACGCCGCTCGAGACGGTCCCGTCCTCGGCCAGCAACTCGGGGCGGACGGTCACCCGCCCAGTCGTCGGCGTCACGTACTCGAGCCCGTAGGCGGCATCGAAGCTGCGCTCGAACGGGACGACGAAGTGATGCTCGAGCCCGCTCACGGCAGGCCCCGCACGAACGCCACCGCCGCCGCCAGCGTCTCCTCCGGCGCCTCGAGCTGCGGCGCGTGGCGGCAGTCGAGCACGGCGCGCTCCACACGGCCGCTGACGCCGCGCTCGATCGCGTCGATCTGGGCCAGCGTGCCGTACTGGTCGTGCTCGCCCTGGATCAGCAGCGCCGGCGCCGTCACGTCCCCGAGCACGTCCTCGATGTTCCAGTCCCGGAACTCCGGGGCGAGCCAGATGTCGTTCCAGAGCCGGAACGTGGCTTCGGCGTCGCGGTGATACCGGCTCATGCGCTCCGCGAGATCGGTGGTCTCGAACGTCTCGCGCGCCTCGGCGATGCTGGCCACCGAGACATCCTCGACGAAGACGTGCGGCGCCAGCAGCACGAGGCCGGTCACCGGGTGCTGCGCGGCGTGGATGAGCGCGATCGAGCCGCCGTCGCTGTGCCCGACCAGGATCGGCCGCTCGATGCCGTGCGAAGCAAGCAGCGGCGGGAGCACCTTCAGCGCTTCGTCGTGCATGAAGTCGGGCCGGCGCGGCACGTCCGGGACATCGGACTGCCCGTGTCCCGCGCGCGAGTAGATCAGCGCCCGCCGCCCGGTCGCCTCCGCCAGACGTCCCGGAAAGTCGCGCCACAGCGCGACGGAGCCGAGTCCCTCGTGCAGGAACACGAGCGCGGGGTCCGCGCCGGGCATCTCCTCGGTCTCGAGCTTCACCGGACGGCCTTCAGCCGGCGGCGCAGCGTCGCCATGACGCGATCCGCCTGATCCGGCGCCCACAACGCCGCCGCTTGCGCCCCTTCCTCGAGGATCGTCGCCTCGGCCGAAGCCGAGAGCCCGGCGTCGAGCAGGCAGCGGGTGCCGAAGCCGACGTGCCAGCGCTCGTCGCGCAGCACGAGCTCGGTGCCCTGCCGGAGACCGGGGCGCTGATCGTCGAGGATGTCGAGCAGCGCGAGCTGGCCGGCCGTGAAGACCACGCCCTCCAGGACCATGTGATAGACGGCGACGGCCTCCGCCCCGGCCCGCGCGGCCGCCTCTGGCAGCCGCACCTCGAACAGCTCCGCGAACTCGTCCGACACGTGCGCGCGCGGGTCGTCGAGCCCGACGCTCTCCGCGTAGCGGGCGAAGAACCGCGCATGGCGCTCCTCGTCGCGCCGCTGGGCCGCGAAGCACGCTGCGGCGGGGCCGTCGAAGAAGTCGTGCAGATGCTCGGCGACGGCCGCCTCGCCCACGCAGAAGCCGGCGAGCAGCTCAGTCACCCGCGCGTCGGGCGTGGCGTCGGCGCTCAGGTCGATCGCCGCGTCGTCCCACTGCAGCCGGCTCGCCAGGCCGAGGAAATGCTCGTAGGTGGCGATCAATCCATCGGCGAGAAGTCGTCCTTACGGGCGCCGCAAACTGGGCAGGACCAGTTCGCGGGGATGTCCTCGAAACTCGAGCCAGGGTCGATTCCACCGTCGGCATCGCCCTCCGCCGGGTCGTAGACGTACCCGCAGAGCTCGCAGATCCAAAGATCGCCATCATCCCCCACGGGGCAGGACATTAGCCATGACCGAGGAAGAGCTGCTCGAACGGATCAAGGCCGGGAAGCTGGTCGAGGGGCCCGAGTACGCCACGGAACGCTACATCGAGGGCCTGAAGCGGACCCTGATCGTCTCCGGCGACACCGAGCTGATCAGCGCGCCCGCCTACATGCGCGCCGCTCAGGACGCACCGAGGATCAACTCCTACATCTCGGTCACCGGGATCGTCCAGGACGAGCTCGGTCACGCCCACATCGCCTACCGGCTGCTGCGCGACCTCGGCGTCGACGTGGAGGAGCTCGTCTACGAGCGCGATCCGAAGGACTTCCGCCACCCATACGCGTTCGACGTCCCGCTTGATACCTGGGCCGAGATGGTGGTCGCGAACGCGTTCTATGACCGCGCGGGATTCTGCATCCTCGACGACGTGTTCCAGAACTCCAGCTACGGGCCGTGGAAGCGCGCGCTGGTGAAGGTGGAGCGTGAGGAGAACTTTCACCTGCGCCACGGTGAACAGTGGGTGGCAACCATGTCTGAGTCAGACACGTCCAAGGCGCAACTCCAAGAGGCGATGGACTGGATGTTCCCCATGACACTCGAGTGGTTCGGCCTGCCGGACGAGATGAAACGCCACACCGAGCAGATCGAGTACGGGATGAAGGGGTCGACGAACGATCAGTTGCGTCAGACCTGGCTCTCGACCGCGGTGCCGCTGTGTGAAGAGCACGGTCTCAACGTGCCGGCGCACAAGGACGGCGACGCGTACGTGCTCGACTACCCGTTCCCGTGCGAGTTTGACGAGGATTCCAAGCGCTGGCTGATGGACGAGGGCGAGATCTCGTGGGATCAGGTGCTGGAGCGCTGGAAGCGGCGCGGGCCGGCCAACGAGGAGCTCGTCGAGCAGGTCCAGCGCGGCTATCGCCAGATGACGGAGATGCTGGCATGACCGTCGACGAGGTCCACGCTGCGCTGCGCGAGGTCGACGACCCCGAGTACCCGATCTCGATCGTCGACATGGGGCTCGTGCGCGGCGTCGACGTGCACGGTGACACTGTCACAGTGAAACTCACGTATACCTCGATGGGTTGTCCGTGCCAGGATCTGATCAAAGCCGATATCCGCGAGCGTCTCCTCACACTTGGCGCGACACAAGTGAAGGTCGAGGAGGTCTTCGAGGAGTGGAACCGATCGGACATGTCACAGCGCGGCATTGAGCGACTCCGCAAGCTGGGTGTGGCATGAAGGCCGAACGCGAGCATGAGTACTACCAGGTGTTCGCGCGCCGCAAGACCGACGAGCCGATGCTGCACATCGGCACCGTCGGCGCCTCCGAGCCCGACGACGCCGAGGTGTTCGCGTTCAAGCTCTATGACCAGTGGCGGTGGACGGAGCTGTTCGTCGCTCCCAGCCGCTCGCTGATCGAGGTGAGGAGGCCCGAATGAGCCGCTACCTGGTGTTCGCGCGCTCGAAGTACGAGGAGCCGCTGGAACTGCACGGCGATCTCGAGGCCGACGACGACGAGGCCGCTGCCGCGGCGGCACCCGACGACGCCGAGTTGATCGAGATCCAGCTCGTGCCCGAAGACGCGATCCGCTGGGTGGTGCAGCGTGGCTGACACGATCGTCGCCGAGGGCCGCGCGCTCCAGGCGCTCGTGAACCTGATCCTCGTCCTGGCCGACAACAAGTACTTTCTCGGCCGCCGGCTGTCGGAGTGGTGCCCCGGCGCGCCCTCGCTGGAGAGTTCGGTCGCCGCCGCGGCGCTCGCCCAGGAGGAACTCGGGCACGCCCGCGCGCTGTACCCGCTCCTCGAGGAGATGCCGGTCACCGAGGCCCCAGGCCCGCTACAACGCGGCAACGAGCGCGACCGCCGCTACGTCGTCAGCTTCCTCGACGAGCCGCTGGAGACCTGGGCGCACGTCGTCGCCGCGCTGGCACTCGTCGACCCGGCGCTCACCGTCATGTTCAACGCCCTGAAGGACTGCAGCTTCGAGGACCTGCGCAAGCGCGCCGCGCGGATCCCCGGCGAGGAGGAGTTTCACCGCAAGTACGCCGACGGTCGCGTCCGTGACCTCGCACGCACGGACGGCGGCCGAGCCGCGTTGCAGGCCCGGATCGACGAACTGCTGCCCGAGATGCTGTGCTGGTTCGGGCCCGACGACGAGGAGGGCGTCCTCGAGCTCAAGGCCGAAGGCCTGCTGTCCATGGATTCCGCCGAACTGCGCGCCGCATACCTCGACGACATCCGGCCCGTGCTCGAAGCTGCACAGATCTCGCTCACGACCGACGACCTCCCGTGGGACCGATGGAACCAGCTCCAGCGCCGGCTGTCGTGACCTGCCCCTGGTGTGAGTCCGAGCACGTCGAGCGGATCGGCGAATGGGGGCCGGCGCTCCTGACCGAGCAGTACATGTGCCTCGACTGCCGGAGCCCGTTCGAGTGGATCCGGCGGCGGTAACGCGGGGCGACGACGGGGTCCTGCTCGTCGAGCTCAACCGCCCCGATCGCCGCAACGCGATCGACGGCGAGATGGCCGACGCGCTCCGGCTCGCGTTCGAGAACGCCGCTGACGACGGCACCGTTCGCGCCGTGATCCTCACCGGCAAGGGCGGCGCGTTCTCGGCCGGCGGCGACCTGACCCGCTTCGAGCGCGACTGGGACCCACGCGAGTTCCGCCACGACTCGCATCGACTGACGCAGCTGATTTCGCTCGTCGAGCGCCTCGAGAAGCCGACCGTGGCCGCGATCAACGGCGTCGCCACCGGCGCCGGGACGCAGCTCGCGCTCGCCTGCGACGTCCGGCTGATGGCCCCCGACGCCCGCTTCGTGTATCGCGAGGGCCGGCTGGGGATCATCCCCAGCCACGGCGGCGTCACCCGGCTGGTGAAGCTGATCGGCCTCGCGCGGGCGCGCGACGTGATCCTCGGCGGCGAGGAGGTCTCGGCCGCCGAGGCGCACCGGCTGGGGCTCGTCACCGACGTAGTGGACGACGTGATCGCGGCAGCGCGGGAGCGGATCACACTGATGCTGCAGCGCTCCCCGCAGGCCTACGCGGCCGCGAAGCGGCTTCTTTGGCTGGCGGCCAGCGTCGACCTCGAGAGCGGGATGGTGGCCGAAGGCCTGGCGCAGAGCCTCCTGGTTGGGACCGAGGAGCACAAGCGGGCGGTGGAGGAGGCGCGATGGCGACGGTGATCGAGCTCGACGGCAAGACGCCGCAGGTCGCCGACGACGCGTTCGTGGCGCCGACCGCGGTGCTGATCGGCGACGTGACGATTGCCGAAGGGGCCAGCATCTGGTTCGGCGCGGTCCTGCGCGGCGACAACAGCTCGATCGTGATCGGCGCCGGCTCCAACGTGCAGGACAACTGCGTGATCCATTGCGCCGACGACCTGCCGACGATCGTCGGCGAGAACGTCACGATCGGCCACATGGCGATGCTCGAGGGCTGCCGGATCGGCGACGGGGCGCTGGTAGGAATGGGCGCGATCGTGCTCCAGCGCGCCTCGGTCGGCCCGCACGCGCTGATCGCCGCCGGCGCGGTGGTCGGCGAGGGAGTCGAGATCCCGGGCGGCGTGCTGGCGGCCGGTGTCCCGGCGCGGGTCAAGAAGGAGCTTGCCGGCAGCTCGCAGCGCTGGGTCGAGACCGCCGCGCACGAGTACCAGGCCAAGCGCCTGCGCTACATGCGGCGCTAGTCCTCGTCGCTGCCGCGCCCGCTGTTGTCCTCCTGCTCCTGACGGTCTCCCCCGCGTCCCCCGCCGTCATCCTCCTCGGCGAACGGGCCGAGCTTCGACGTGACCAGCGCGATCGTCACCGCGACGATCGCGACCGCGACCATGATCGAGCCGATCAGCTGCATCAGTCCTCCCCCGCCAGGAAGTCGGGCGTGACGGTGAACCAGGAGATCGCGAGCAATGTGAAGAGCGTGATCCCGAGCACCGGCAGGAACCGCCCGCCCACGCCGCTGCGCACGACCGCGACCTTGATCGCCAGGACGACGACCGCGGCCGCCCCGGTCACGACGTGCAGCACGTAGTCGTCCTCGATCCCGTACACGCCCAGGCACATCAGCGCGACGAGCACGAGCAGGACCGCGATCGTGTCGCCGGACGCGCGGTGCGTGAAGAATGCGTGCTTGGCCTCGATGATCGGGAGCTTGCGGTAGCCGATCGCGGCCAGGATCAGCTGGTAGACGGCGAGCGCGAGGACGACCGAGGCCAGCACGGTCTTGACCGAGCCCGGGTTCCCGCGCGTGATCTCGACGAAGAAGTCCTCCACCCGGGGAGGGGTCTTACCCGGCCAGCGGGATTCGATAGACGAATCCCGCCGTGTTGTCCGCGAGCCAGACGTTCTCGTCGTCCGCGACGAGGCCGTGGACGTCGACCTGGCTCGAGGGCTCGCTGACCGTGGTGACGGTGCCGTCGGGATCGACGCGGCGCAGCGCCTCCATGGTCGGAAGCCCGGACTGGTCGACTTCGGGACTGCGACTCGGAACCCACAGCGCGCCACCGGCGGCGACGATGTCGATGCCGCTGCCGCCGATTTCGATCGTGTCGCGAATCTTGCCCGTGTCCGGGTCGACCTTGAACAGGTCGGCGCCGCGGCCAGTGATCCACAGGCTGCCGTCGAGCAGCGCCATCCGCTCCGGCGCCACGTTCTCCTCGCCGATCGTCGCCAGTTCGCGAACGCGGCCGCCCTCGAGCCGGATCAGCTTGCGGTCGCGGTGGTTGATCACCCAGACGGTGTCGTCGTCGAAGACCATGTCCGCCGGGCCATCGCCGACGGCGGTCTTGGTCGTCTCGTAGGTCTCCGGGTCGACGCGGACGACTTCGCCGGAGCCGTCGTCGATCGCCCACACGGCGCCGGCCCCGGTCCAGAGGTTGTACGGCCTGCTCAGCTCGAGGTCGGCGACCTTTCCGGAGCCGACGCGGTACAGCGAGCCGCGATCGTCGAGCGCCCAGACCGCATCGAGGGCGCTCAGCACCGCAATCGCCTGGCCGTCGAGCGCCAGCTCCTCGCCCGCCAGGCTCTCGATCCGGGACTCCTCCTTGCACGCGACCCACGCCGTATCGCCGGCGAGCGCGAGCGTCATCGTCGGCCAGAAGTCGCCTGCCGCCGCGCACGCTTCCGTGCCGCCGGGGAGTGCGCCGACGACCGTGGGTGTGGGAGCGGGCACGGGCTCATCGCCGCCGCAGGCAGCGACGAGCAGGAGCAGCAGGAGCCACGCGCGGCGCATGGCGGCGGATCATGCCGACACGAGTGGCGGGCTCTGCGACAACCATCGCTAGCTTTCGGACATGCACACGGTCGCGGCGGTGGTCGACCAGGGGGCGCTGACGTTCGATCTCTCGATCCCGTGCGAGGTGTTCGGCCTCGACCGCAGCGACATCGCCTCGCCCTGGTACGAGTTTCTCCTGGTAGCAGCGGGAAAAACGCCGGTCCGGACTCAGACCGGCTTCCTGCTCGACACCGAGTTCGGGCTGGCGGATCTCGACCGCGCCGACACAGTCATCGTGCCCGGCTGGTCGGACCCCGCGCAGCTCCCTTCCGACCCACTGTGCGGTGCGCTGCAGGCGGCCCACGCGCGCGGCGCACGCGTCGTCTCGCTCTGCACCGGCGCGTTCGTGCTGGCGCACGCGGGCCTGCTCGACGGGCGTCGCGCGACCACCCACTGGCGCTACGCCGACGAGCTGCGCCGGCGCTATCCCGGAGTCGACGTCGACCCGAACCCGCTGTACGTCAGCGACGACTCGATCCACACGTCGGCCGGGACCGCCGCCGGCATCGATCTGTGCCTCGCGCTGGTGGCCGCCGATCACGGCATCGACGTGGCGGCCGCCGTGTCGCGCCGGCTCGTGATGCCGCTGCACCGCCCGGGCGGCCAGGCGCAGTACATCGACGCGCCGATCGAGCCGCCCGCCGCGGAACTGCTGGAGTGGGCGCGCGGCCGACTCGGAGACGGCATCCGGGTCGACGACCTGGCCACGCACGCCTCCCTGTCGACGCGCACGCTCAGCCGCCACTTCGCCCGCCACGTCGGCACGACGCCCGGCGAGTGGCTGGCGCGCGAGCGGCTGCGACTCGCCCAGCGGCTGCTCGAGCAGACCGCCGATCCGGTCGCGGTCGTGGCGCGCCGCGCGGGCTACGCCTCAGCGGCGACCCTGCGCGCGCAGTTCGCGGCCCGCCTCGGAACGTCGCCGCGCGCCTACCGGGACACGTTCGTCGGACGGTAGGTTTTCGGCGTGTACGTCTCGATGTCACGGCTGCGGGTGCACGAAGATCGCACCGACGAACTGGTAGCCGCCTTCCGCCGCCGTGCACACCTCGTGGACGCCGCCGACGGCTTCATCGACCTCCAGGTGTGGCGCTCCGACCGCGACCCGGAGGAAGTCCTGATGGTGTCGCGCTGGCGCGACCGCGCCGCGTTCTCCGCCTACATGCGCAGCGCCGAGCACCGCGTCTCGCACGACCGGATCGACCCGGACCTGCAGGCCGCGATCAACCTCGAACGGCTCGAGCACCTGCACACCTACGAGGTGGTCGCGGAATGACGCGCCCGCCGAGCGGCGCGCCCCCTCCTACGACGGCCACCTTCGAGGGCCAGAGGATCGAGTTGACGCCGCTCGCCGAGGCGGTGGCCGAGCGCTACTTCGCGGAGTTTCCCGGGGACATCGAGCGCTACGGCGACGCGGCACGGGCCTGGGAGATCCACGACACGCTGTACTGCCTCAACTGGGCGCTGCTCGACGTCAAGGGCTACACGAGCCTGGAGAAGCAGGTGCTCTGGCTGGCCGGGATCCTCCGCGCGCGCGACTTCCCGGTCGAGCAGCTCGCGCGCAACCTCGAGCTCGCGGCCGACGTGATGGCCGTGCCCGCGGCGGCCGAGCAGCTGCGCGCCGCCGCGGTCAGCGTCAGGGAAGCTCGGCGAGCTCCTTCCGGTCGACCGCCTCGCGCGACTTGATCAACTCGCGCGCCCGCTCGAGATCATCGGAGCGCCCGACGGTCAGCGCCGCCACCACGCGGTCGCCGTCCAGGTACCAGACGGTGAATTCGCCTTCGTCGATCGAGCCTCGCACGATCTCCTCGCTCCAGCCGAATGCCGGCCCAACGTACTCCATCCAGGTCCAGTCGGATAGGTCGGAGAAGAAGTACGGGACGGTGTCATAGGGGTCTTCGCGGCCCATCATCGACAGCGCTGCGGCCTTGCCCTGGTTCTCGGCCACGTCCCAGTGCTCGATCCGGATCCGCTCGCCCCCGTGGACCACCGATTCGTACTCGGCGATGTCGCCCGCGGCGTAGATGTCGGGGTCGGACGTCTGCAGGTGCGGGTTGGTGCAGACGCCGCCGCGCTCGCCGATGGTCAGTCCCGCGCGCGACGCGAGCATGACGTCGGGCGTTACGCCGGCGCCCACGATCACCGCGTCCGCGGGCAGCTCGAGGCCGGCCTTGGTCACGACCTTGGCCACGCGCCCCTCGCCCTCGAAGCGCTCGACGTCCTGGCCGCCGTGGATCTCGACCCCGTGCTCCTCCAGCACCTTCTGGAAGAACCCGCCGGCCTGCTTGCCGAACGTGCGCTCGAGTGTCGTGTCCTCCTGCATCACGATCGTGCACTTGCGGCCGAGCGCGGTCAGCGTCGCCGCGACCTCGGTGGCGATGTAGGAGCCGCCGACCAGCACGACATGCTCGGCGTTCTCGGTGTCCTTGCGAATCGAATCGGCGTTGCCGAGCGCGCGCAGATAGTGGATGCCGTCGAGATCGCAGCCCTCGAAGCGCAGGCGGCGGATATTGGCGCCGGTGGCGAGCAGGAGCTTGCCGTACCGGATCACGTCCTTGTTGGACAGCGTGACCGTGTGCGCCTCGGGGTCGAGCTTCATCGCGCTCGTGCGGGTGAGCAGTTCGACGTTGTTCTCGTTGAACCAGTCGGCGCCGCCGAGCAGCACATCCTCGCGCGACTTCTCGCCGCCCAGGAAGCCCTTGGAGACGGCGGTGCGGTCGTACGGCGGGTCGGGGTCGCGAGAGACGACCAGGATCGACCCGTCCGCGCCCTCCTCGCGCAGCTTCTGCGCGGCGGCGAATCCGGCATCGCCGCCGCCAATGATCAGGAACTCGATCTCTCGCTCAGGCACCTTTGAACTCCGGCTTGCGCTTTTCGCTGAAGGACGTGAAGCCCTCCTGCGCGTCCGCGGTATCGAACAGCCGCGCGATCCCCTCGCGCTCACGCGCGAGGGCGTCGGCGATCGGCATCTCGGACCCCGCGTAGGTCGTGAGCTTGATCTCGCCGATCGCGACCGTCGCGCCATTGGCGAGGCTCTCCGCGTACGCGCGGGTCTTCTCGGCGGTCTCGGCGGCCGGGAAGAGCCGGTTGAGGATCCCGAGCCCGTGCGCCTCGCCCGGGCTGATCGGGCGGCCGGTGATCATCAGGTCGAGCGCCTTCGGGACGCCGATGATCCGCGGCAGCCGCTGCGTCCCGCCGTTGCCGGGCAGCAGGCCGAGGGTGACCTCCGGGACGCCCAGCTTGTACGAGCCGCGGGCGCCGAAGCGCAGGTCGCACGCGAGCGAGATCTCCAGTCCGCCGCCGAGCGCGTGGCCCTCGACCTGCGCGATGAACACCTTCGGGATTCGGGCGATCGACGCCAGCACCTCGTGACCGCGCTCGATCATCGCCATGTTCGTGGCCGTGTCGTTGGCCATGAACGCCTTGATGTCGGCACCCGCGGAGAAGAACTTCTTCGAGCCGCTGCGGACGATCGCCACCTTGACGTTGTCGTCGCCCGCGGCGGCGTCCACCGCCGCCCCGAGCTCCTCCATGAAGTCCTTGTCGTAGGAGTTCGCGGGCGGCTTGTCCAGCGTGATGTAACCGATCGCGCCGTCGGCCTCGAAGCTGACCGCCATTACTCCAGGCCCCCGATGACGACGCTGATGTCCTCGAGGTAGTAGTCCAGTCCCTCCATGCCGTGCTCCTTGCCGTAACCCGACTGCTTGACGCCGCCGAACGGCAGCTCGTCATAGCCATAGTGGAACTGATTGACCCACTTCATACCTGCGTCGACCTCGTTGGCCACGCGGTGGATGATCCGGATGTCGTTGGTCCAGACGGAGGCGCCGAGCCCGTACTCGGAGTCGTTGGCCAGGTCGATCGCCTCGTCGAGGTCACCGACGCGCCACACCGGCAGCACCGGGCCGAACGTCTCCTCACGCGCCACGCGTGAGTCGTGCGGCGGGTTGGCGACGATCGTCGGCTGCATGAAGTAGCCAGCGCCCTCGGGCTTGTCGCCGCCGAGCAGCAGCTCGCCGCCGCCGTCGAGCGCGTCCTGGAGCTGCTCCATGATCTCGTCGCGGCTTCCGGACGTGTGCAGCGGGCCGACGCGGATGTTCGGCTTCTCGGCCTTCTCCCAGCCCAGACCGGGCTCGTACTTGGCGACGGTCCGGGTCAGCTCCTCCATCAGCGCGTCGTAGACCTCGTCGAAGACGTAGATCCGCTTGCCGCCGAGGCACATCTGGCCGCAGTTCCAGTAGCGGCCGATCGCGATGCCGCGCGACGCCGCCTTGATGTTGGCGTCCGGCGCGACGATCACGGGGTCGGAGCCGCCGAGCTCCATCGTCATCCGCTTCAGCTTCGGTGCGGCCAGGCCCATGATGTGGCGGCCGACGGCGGTGGAGCCGGTGAACGCGACCCGGCGGACCTTGTCGTGGGTGACGAGCGCGTCGCCGACCTCGGACCCCTTGCCGGTGATCACGTTCACGACACCGGGCGGGATCTCGGCCTCGAGCAGCAGATCGGCGATCTTCAGCGTCGTCAGCGGCGTAGACGCCGCGGGCTTGACCACGATTGTGTTGCCGGCCATCAGCGCAGGCGCCAGCTTCGTCCCGAGCAGCGTCAGCGGGAAGTTGTTGGGCACGATCGCGGCCACGACGCCCATCGGGCGGCGCAGCACCATCCCGTAGGCCTTGCTCAGCGCGCTCGGCAGCGCCTGGTGGGAGCCCCGGACCTTCGTCGCGAGGTCGGCGTAGTAGTTGAGGCCGTGGATCATGTGATGGACCTCGCCGCCGGCCTCGGTGACCGGCTTGCCCTGCTCGTGCACGAGGCTCATCGTCAGGTCCTTGCGGTCGCGCTCGATCAACGCGATCGCCTTACGCAGTAAGTTGGCGCGATCCTCGGCGTCGGTTTTGGACCACTCGACGAACGCCTTGTCGGCCGCCTCCACCGCGGCGTCGACATCGGCCGCGGTCCCGCGCGGAACCTGCTCGATCGTCTCCTCGTTCGCGGGATTGACGACGTCGAGGCCTTCCCCGGCCGAGCCTTCGGTTCTCTCTCCCGCGATCAACATGCCAGTCATTAGCGGTCCTTTCGGGTTCAGGGGGCGAGGCTGCGGCCGCCGCAGGCGACCACGACCTGGCCTGTCACGTACGCCGTCGCCGGCGAGGCCAGCGCGGCGATCGTCTCCGCGATCTCCTCCGGTTCGGCCTGGCGGCCGAGCGGGATGCTCGCGATCATCTTGTCCAAGACCTTGGCAGGCATGGCGCGCGTCATCTCGGATGCGGTCAGCGATGGCGCGATCGCGTTCACACGCACGCGCGGCGCGAGCTCGAGCGCCAGCGCGCGGGTCATGCCGACCAGGCCGCCTTTGGACATCGAGTAGTTGAACTGGCCGAAGTTGCCCAGGTAGGCGCGCGACGCGAGGCTGACGACGCTGGCGCCATCGGCGAAACGGCACGCCCGGGTCAGCTCGTACGCGGCGCCGAGGTTGATCCGGATGACGGCGAGGAAGTCCTCCTCGGTCATCTTCACGATCCGGGCGTCGCGCGTGATCCCGGCGTTGTTGACGAGCACCGAGACCTCGCCGGCGGCCTCGACGATCCGCGCCCGGTCGTCCGGGTTGGTGACGTCGGCGACCAGCCCGTCCACGGACGGGTCGATGTCCACGCGCAGCACGTCGTGGTCGGCCGAGAGCCGGTCCGCGACCGCCGCTCCGATCCCGCGCGCGGCGCCGGTGACGATCGCCTTCATACCTGGATCTTGCCCACGTGCTTGGCGTGTACGCGGACCAATTCGCCAGTCACGCCGCGGCCGGCCTCGAGCTGCGCGATCCAGTGCTGCAGGTCCTCGGGGTCGGCGTCCGGGCCGACCGCGACCGCGTTCGCTTGCACGCCCTCGGCCGCCAGCGTCCGCATGCCGGACAGCAGCGCGTTGGCCAGGATCGCCCCCGGCGCGCCGCGCTGGCCCAGCAGGTCCTCCTGGGAGAGCACGAAGATCACCGGCTCGCCGTCGCGCGCGGCGGCTTGCGAGCGGTGGAAGGCGTCGGTCAGCGCCGTCTCGACCTCGCCCCAGTCCTTCGGTTCCAGTGCCGTGAAGATCATCCGCGGAGCTTGTAGCGCTGGATCTTGCCGGTCGGCGTCTTCGGCAACTCGTCGACGAAGTCGATGAAGTGCGGGAACTCGTAGCGGCGCAGACGCCCCTTGCACCATTCCTGCAGCTCTTCCACGAGCGCATCGTCCCCGGCGTCGCCGCGGCAGATGACGAATGCCTTCACACGCGTCGTGTAGTCGGCATCGACGCCGACCGCCGCCGCTTCGAGCACGCGCGGGTGCTCGACCAGCGCGTTCTCGATCTCGATCGGCGACGCCCACAGCCCCCCGATTTTGATCATGTCGTCGGCGCGGCCCTCGTACACGTAGTCGCCGTTGGAGTCGACCCGGTAGCGATCGCCGGTGAAGAACCACTCGCCGTCGATCGCGGCCTTGGTCTTCTCGTGCTGGTGCCAGTAGAAGGCCAGCGCGCTGTCACCGCGCACGTGGAGATTGCCGACCTCGCCGTCCCCCACCGGCGCGCCGTTCTCGTCGAGCAGCTTGAGCTCGTAGCCGGGCACGGGCTTGCCGCTCGTGCCGGGCCGGACGTCGCCGGGCCGGTTCGAGCAGTAGATGTGGAGCATCTCGGTCGAGCCGATGCCGTCGACGATGTCGAGGTCGAAGCACTTCTGCCAGCGGCGCAGGACCTCGGGCGCGAGCGGCTCGGCGGCGGAGACGCACATCCGCACGCTCGATAGGTCATGTGAACTCGCGTCGGGCAGGTTCACCATCGCGCCGTACAACGTCGGCACGGAGAAGAACAGGCTCGGGCGCTGCTCCGCCGCGGTCTCGAGCAGGCCCTTCGGGTCGGGCCGGCCGGGACGCAGCACCGTCGTCGCCCCCACCCAGTACGGGAACGTCAGGTTGTTGCCGAGCCCGTACGCGTGGTAGAGCTTGGTCGAGGAGAACGTGACGTCGTTCTCGGTGATCTTCAGGATCTCCTTGGCGTACGTCTCACACGTGTACGGGATGTCGTGGTGCAGGTGCACGACGCCCTTCGGGAAGCCGGTCGACCCGCCGCTGAACAGCCAGAAGGCCATATCGTCGGCGTGCGTGTCGGCCGGCGAGCGCTCACCGGAGATCATCCGCGACTCGAACTCGCTGCGCCCCATCGTGCCCTGGGGCAGCCGCTCCAGCAATGCGTCCTCGGCCACGATCAGCTTCGCGTAGGAGTCGCGCGCGTAGTGGTGGAAGTTGTCGGTCGTGTCCAGGAACGAGACGGGCGCGGGAACGGCGCCCATCCGCATCGCGCCCAGGAACAGGGCCGGGAACGTCGGCGAGTCGTCGAGGATCATCAGCACGCGGTCCTCGCGGCCGACACCGAGCTCGGAGAGCGTGTTGCCGACGGCGCAGATGCGCTCGTGCAGCTGCGCGTACGTGACCTGTTCGCCGGCGCAGCGGATCGCGACCTTGTCGCCGTGGCCGGCCTCCAGCCGGCGGTCGACGAGCATTCCGGCGTTATTCACGACGGCCTCTGACGGCGGACGACCACGGACTTCGCCTCCATGTAATGCTCGAGGGCCTCGACCCCGTGCTCCTTCCCGAAGCCGCTCGCGCCCCAGCCGCCGAACGGCAGCTCGTCGAACACCCGTTGCGCCGTGTTGACCCACGTGTACCCGGCCTCGATCCGCTCGGCGGCCCACGATGCCGCGTCGAGGTTGTGCGTCCAGATCGAGGAGCCGAGGCCGAACGGCGAGTCGTTCGCGCGCTCGATCGCCTCATTCAATCCGTTGACGGTCCAGATCGGGAGCACGGGCCCGAACACCTCCTCGCGGGCGACGCGCGCGTCACGGGCCGGCTCGCGGATGATCGTCGGCGAGTAGAAGTAGCCGGTCTCGAGGTCGGGCCGCTCGCCGCCGGTCAGGACTTCGCCGGTGCCGCGGGCGTCCTCGACCTGCTCCTCGATCTCCGCGCGCTGGCGCTCGGAGTGCAGCGGGCCGAGGAACACGCCCTCCATCGTGCCGGGGCCGACCTTGAGCTTGCGCGCCTTCTCGACCAGCCGCTCGGTGAACTCGTCCGCCACCTCGGCCTCGACGAACACGCGCTTGACCGCGAGGCACGCCTGGCCGCAGTTGAAGAAGCGGCCGACGGATGCGGCACTGGCGGCGCCGGCGAGGTCGGCATCCTTGAGGACGATGAACGGGTCGGAGCCGCCGAGCTCGAGCGTCAGCCGCTTGGCGCCCTTGGCCGCCAGCTCCATCACGCGCTCGCCGACCGGAGTTGAGCCGGTGAAGCCGATCTTGCGCACGAGCGGGTGCTTGACCAGCGCCTCGCCGACCACCGAGCCCGGACCGGTGACGACGTTGAAGACGCCACTGGGCAGGCCGGCCTCGTGCAGCAGCTCGGCGATCCGCAGTGTCGTCAGCGGCGTCGTGTCGGCCGGCTTGGCGACCACCGTATTGCCGGCGACCAGCGCCGGCGCGAGCTTGTTCGCGAGCAACGTGGTCGGGAAGTTCCACGGGACGATCGCGCCGACGACGCCGAGCGGGCGCTTGGTGACGAGCCCGTAGGTGTCCTTGTCGAGGTTGGGCACGTACGCGCCGCGGAGGGTCTTGGCCATCCCCGCGTAGTGCTCGAGCGTGAGCACGAAACGGTGGATCTCGAGCTTGGCCTCGCGGAGCGGCTTGCCCTGCTCGTCGGTCAGGAGCCGGGCGAGATCGCCGATGTGGCTGAGGACCAGCCGCGCGCCGCGATGCACGAACTCGCCGCGCCGCGCGGCGCTCGTCTCCCACCACGGGAGGAACGCGGAGTTCGCGGCCTCCACGGCGCGATCAACATCCGCGGCAGTGCCGACCGGGACGGTGTCGACGGGCTGGCCGGAAGCGGGATTCTCGATCGTCTTGCGGTCGCGCTCCGGCAGGGCGAGGGACTCACCCCCGATGAACATCTCCGCCATGCGTGGGCGATCGTACAACGGTGCGCGACTTCACCTCCAGCACGCCGATCGGCGTCAGCCGCAGCTCCGGGAGGAAGTCGCCCGAGGCGAACAGGAGGCTGTAGAGCGGATCGTGGAACGGGTAGCCGGCGGCGCGCATCTGCTCGGTCAGCTCGCGCTCAATCCGCAGCGCCCGGTCGTAGCCGCCGGCGGCGATCAGACCGTCGATCTCGAGCGGCGCGCTCCAGCCGCCGTCGAACGCGAACCCGCCCCCCATCTCCGCGACCTTCGCCGCCGCGCGCGCCATCGCCGCCGGGTCGGTGCCGAGCACGAGCAGCTCGAGCGAGGTCGTCGCGGTGGTGGCGAAGCCCGCGACGCCGGGCAGGAGGTTCTCGACGACGCCCTTCGTGATCCACGAGCCGTCTCGCGCGACGAGCGCCGCCTGCGTCTCGTGGACATCACTGTCGTGACGGCGGTTGATCACGGCGCTCTCGTAGCGCGCGACGGGCTGGATCCCGGTCAGCGGTGCGAACGCGTCGGGGGGCGGCGCGACCAGCTTCGGGCCGGCGGGCCAGTCGATCTCCGGCGTGGGAACGGTCAGCCGCCCGTCGCGTGCGACCTCACGGCCGTCGACGAAGACCCGCTCGGGCCGCCACTCGCCGATCTCCGGTAGGACGTTGATCGTCGCCCGGCGGCCGGGCGCGATCCCGCCCAGTTCCTCGTCGAGCAGCAGGTAGGTGGCCGGGTCGATGGTCGCCATCTGGAGCGCGCGCATCGGGTCGAGCCCGCCGGCGATCCTCAGCGCCCCGCCGATCATGCCGCCCTCGGCATAGAAGCTCGGCACGGCGCCATCGGTGGTGAACATCAGCCGCCGGCTCGAGCCGATCACCGGCTCCAGGTCGCGCAGCATGTTCGCCAGGTCCGGCCGCAGCGACGAGTTGCGCAGCATCGTCCACATCCCGAGCCGCAGCCGGTTCAGCGCCTCCGCACCCGTGATCGCCTCGTGGTCGGACGAGATGCCGGCCAGCGAGAGCTCCGCGAGCCGGTTGTAGGACGCGCCCGCGTTGTGGCCCTCGACCCGCCGGCGCGCCGCCTTCGCGGCCGCGATCCCCGCCGCGAACTCCCCACGCGCGGCCCCGAGCCAGTTCGTGATCTCGCCGCTCGCCACCACCTCGGGCCAGGACAGCATCGCGGTGATGGCGTCGAGCGGAAACCGGTCCTGCGCATACGCGGTCTGCGCCGCGAGCCGCGCGACCCAGTAGATGTGCGCCGGCGCCTCGCGCATCTGATCCACGATGCTGCGCAAGCCCTCCACCCCGTGCGAGAGGTAGAAGAACAGGTTGTCGTAGACGAGCGTCGTCGTCCCGTCGGGCACCGCGACCTCGAGCAGCGACGCCGGCGAGTACAGGCACCATGGGTGCGTGTGCGGCTCGATGTAGCCCGGCACCAGCACCTTTCCCCGCACATCGATCACGTCGCCCGACGGCTCGCGCGGCCCGACGTACGTGATCCGCCCGTCGGAGACCTCGACGTTCGCCTCGATCCACGTGCCGGTGTAGACATCGGCCACGGTCCCGCCCGCCAGCACCATGGCGGCGCAGGATAGGTTGCCCGCGTGGAGGACGTCCTCAGACGCCGCTCGGTCGGCGCGCCCGCAGCGCGCTCGACGCTGCTCACCATCCTCGGCGAGTTCCTCCTCCCCCGCCCGGACGGCGCGTGGCAGGAGGCCCTGATCGGCAGTCTGAAGCTGCTCGGCTTCACGCCGTCCGCCGCGCGCCAGGCGGTGGTGAGGAGCGCGCGTGAGGAGTGGTTGCAGAGCGAGCGGGTCGGGCGGCGGTCGCGGATGCGGCTGACCGCGCGCAGCGCAGAGCTCCTCCGGGACGGCGCGCGGCGCATCTACGGCTTCGGCGAACCGGTGAGCTGGGACGGCCGCTGGCTGCTGCTGGTGTTGCGCGTTCCCGAGCCGAGGCGCGAGCTGCGCCACCGCCTGACGACCCAGCTCGCCTGGGCCGGGTTCGGCTCGCTCGGCGGCGGGTTGTGGATCACGCCCCACGTCGACCGCGAGGTGCTCGTCGACGCCGAGGAGCCCGCGCAGCTGCTCACCTTCCGGGCCGAGCTGGGCGCGCTGGGCGGGACGCAGAAGGTGATCGACGAGGCGTGGGACCTGGCCGCGCTGCGCGAGCACTACGAGCTGTTCATCACCGACTTCAACCGTCTCCGGCCTCGGGGCGGGCCCGCGAGCTTCGCCGCCCAGACCGCGCTCGTGCACGCGTGGCGGCGCTTCCCATTCATCGACCCCGACCTCCCGGACGACCTGCTGCCCCGCGATTGGCCTCGCCGCGCCGCCTATGAGCTGTTCAAGGACCGCCACGACAAGTGGGCGCCAGCCGCGCAGGAGCATTTCGAGGGGCTCGCGTGAGCAAGCGCATCTACGTCGCCTACGTCGGCGGCACGATCGGGATGAAGGCCTCAGACAGCGGCTACGCGCCCGTCCCGGGCCACCTGACGGCGCAGGTCCGCGACCGACCTGAGCTTCGTGAGCATCTCACGATCACGGAGTACGAGCCGCTGCTGGACTCCGCCAACGCCCGCCCGTCCGACTGGCTGCGGATCGCGCGCGACATCGTCGAGCACCGCCACCACTACGACGGGTTCGTAGTGCTCCACGGCACCGACACGATGGCCTACACGGCCTCCGCGCTCGCCTTCCTGCTGCGCGGTCTCGGCAAGCCGGTGATCATCACCGGCTCGCAGATCCCGCTCGGCGTCCTGCGCAGCGACGGCCGCCAGAACTTCCTCACCGCGGTGCTGGTCGCCGCCCGAGACGACGTCAAAGAGGTCTGTCTGGTGTTCGGCTCGAAGATCCTGCGGGGCGCGCGTGCCGTGAAGTCCAGAGCGAGCGGCTTTGAGGCGTTCGCGTCGCCGAACCAACCGCCGCTCGGCGAAGCGGGCGTGGAGATCGAGATCGACGAGTCGCGCCTGCGCAACCCCGTGCCCAGTGAGATTGGGCTCCCGCTCAACCTCGACGCCCCGGTCGGCGTGCTCCGGCTCTATCCGGGCATGCCCGCATCACTCCTGCGAGCGGCGATGGCGGCACCGGCCAAGGGCCTGATCCTCGAGGCCTACGGGGCCGGCACCGTGCCCGATGCCGACCTCGAGTTCGTGGGGGCGCTCGCCGAGCGAGGCGTCGTCGTCACGGTCGTCAGCCAGTGCACCGACGGCCGGGTCGACCTGTCCGCCTACAAGACGTCCGCCCCGCTGATCGAGGCCGGCGCGGTCGGCGGCCTCGACATGACCACCGAGGCCGCGTACACGAAGCTCGTGGTGCTGCTGTCCGAAGGAAGGACGCCGGACGATGTGCGCGAGCTGATGGCGGCCGACCTGGCCGGCGAGCTCACTTCGTAGCCAGCAGGTCCTCGAGGTCGAGTTCGCCGCCCACGAACGCGACGTTGCCCTGCTCGTCGCGCGGCCACTCGGCCTGCGGACGGTCCCAGTACAGCTCGAGGTCGTTGCCGTCGGGGTCGGAGATGTAGATCGCCTCGTGCGTGCCGTGGTCGGACATCCCCTCGATCGGCGTCTGCGTGCGCACGATCCGTTCAAGCGCATACGCCAGCTCGAGCCGCGACGGATACAGCAGGGCGACGTGGTAGAGCCCGGCATGTCGGCCCGCCGGGCGGGCGCCGGGCTGCTCGACCAGCACGAGGACGTCATCGGCGCCGGAGCCGAGCGCGGCCTCGCCGTCGGCGTGGCGATGGACGCGCAGCCCGAGCGCGTCCTGGTAGAAGGCGAGCGAGCGGTACGAGGTCGGAGACCGTCAGGTGCGTGGGACCGAGGCGTGTGGCGGCGGGCAGCGACATATGGTTGCTTGAGCAACCATAGCGCACACCCCCGCCACCATCAGCCCTAGAGCCGGAAGTTCGCCGTCTTCCTGAAGGTGCGCCCGCCCATCGTGACGGTCCAGTCGACGCGGTAGTTGCCACCGCGCATGCCGCGCATCGAGCCGCCCTTGAGGTACACGACCTGGCCGGGGACGACCGCGACCTGCGTGATGTTCGCGTTGCGGCCCGTGGGGCCGGTGATGCGCGCGGTGCCGGCGACCGGATCGAGCGTGTTGCCGATGTTGCGCACGGCAAGGATCAGCGAGCGGCCGTCGCCACGGCCAACGACGTCGGTGTTGCCGACACGCAGGTTCGGACGCTTACGCGAGGGGTTCAGGCGCAGGCGGCCGACGAGGTCCCACTGCGGGATGATCCCGTTTTGGGCGCGCCTGCGCTTCTGCTTGGCGAAGACCTGGAAGCCGCCGTACAGCGAGCCATTCGCGGTCACGCGCCGCATGTTCAGCCGGACCGTGCGCGAGCCGGGCCTGAGGTCGAACGACTGCGGGCTGGCGCGCACGTACGGCGTCAGGGACGCGTTCTTGTTCAGCGCCACGGCGGCGGTGGTGCGGTTCTGGATCCACGGCCGGACGACGACCGTCACCCGGAGCGTGTCCTTCGTGGTGTTCTTGACCGTGAACGTGCCGACCGTGCCGCGCTTCGCCGTCTGCTCGAGCACCGCGGGCGTGATCGACACGCCGCCCTGCTGGGCCGCCTGGGCGCGCGGCGCCGCGTCGTCGGCCTGGGCGATCACGCCACCGGTTGCGATTCCGGCGGCGGCAAGGCCGGCGGCGCCGGCCACCAGCCGACTCCTAGCGATCTTCACTACGGCGTCTCCGTGGAAAGCGTGACGAGCACGAGTTTGCGATAGCTGCCGGAGGTCTTGGCCGTCACCTTCTGGCGCAGCTGGACGGTCGTCTTCGACCGCGTGCTGGGTTCAGACCAGCGCGCGAGCAGCGGATCGACCGACTGCGCGAGGCTCTGGAACGCCGAGCGGCCGACGCGGGCCTCGAGCGGCTGCGAGAGCCGCTTGGAACCGCTGGCCATGCGCCCGAGCCGGGAGCCGCTGGCGGCGTCGCCATCGGCGACCGTCAGCAGTGCCGTCTCGTCGGTGGTGGTCACCAGCGCCTCGAAGCTGGTCGTATAGGTCCGCGCGCGCGGGAACGTGCTCAGGCCCGCCTTCGGCTGCGAGAGCGTCAATTCGAGGAAGCTCGGCGCGTTACCGCCGACAATCGTGCCGCCCTCGATCGGCGGCGTCCCCTGCGCCCAGGCCGCAGGCGCGGCGACGGCGCCCAGCGCCGTGGCGGCGAGGATGATTCGCAGCTTCATTTCGTCCCTTCCAGCATTCGCTTCGTGACCACCATCGCACCCAACACCCGAGCGACGGAATCGGAGCGCCCGAGCGCTCCAACGGACCGAGCGTAGCCGCCCTGCCCCGGAATCTGACGCGACTCGTGCGTCATCACTTCACCGTGAACCGCTTGGTGCCCCGCAGCGCGACCCGGCCGCGCTGGACGAGCCGCACTGTCGCGGTGTAGCGGCCGCTTGTGAGCCGCGTGCCGAGCGAGACATTGACGGACTTGCCGGGCAGGATCCGCAGCGAGTCGACCGAGCGCGTCCGCGAGCCCGTGGCGCCCCGCACCGTCACGCTGCCGGTGACCGGCTCGGCGGTGTTGCCGGTGTTGCGGATCGAGAGGACGGCCGTGCCCTTGCTCGCCTTCGGCGCGCCCGCGGTGAGCCCGATCCGCGGCGACGTGGGCACGACTCGGATCGTCCCGATGATGCGGTAGCCGAGCACGACGCCCTTGCGCGTATTGGCGTCGGCGGGCAGCCCGACGACTTCCAGCGCGCCGTACAGCGAGCCGGCCGACGGCGATGTGTTGAGGGTCGCCACCACGCCGCGCTCGGCCCCGGGGGCGAGCGTGAACGTGGGCGCGTCGACGCTGACGCCCGGCAGCTTCGCGCGCCGGTTGACGGACACCTTGCCCGACGTCGCCTGCACCCACGGGCGAGGCGTGACCGTGACCGCCAACGGGGCGGCCGAACGGTTCGCGATCGTGTAGGTGCCGAGCGGCCCGGGCTGCGGGCCGTGTTCCACGACGGCGGGCAACACCGAGAGCCCGCCGTCGTTTTGCGCGGCGGTGGCCCCACCCGCCGCCGCCTTCTGCCCGAGCGCCGCGCCGCCGGCGCCGAGCGCCACCAGCACGGCGCCGAGCGCCATGTACCGCTTCATCTCACAACCTTCCCTGCCTCGCGTGCGCTCCTTAGCGCCTCGCCACCCGAACCCTGATCCGGACCTGCGAACGCTGGCCATCGCTGTTGGTGAATCGGAACGTGATCAGACGCGAGGTCTTGTAAGCGAGGATCACTGACAGGCCGCCGCTGTTCTTGATCGTCGTTCCGGGCTTTTCCAATGTCTTCTTGCCGACGGTGTTGAGGATGTCGATGCGCGTGCGCTTCGGCGCCGAGCGGCGGCGATTGTTGACCACGCACGTGAGCCGGCCGGTGAAGCGGTAGCGCTTGCCCCGCTTGAGCACCGGCGTGCTACGCGAGATGCGCAGCGGCTTCTGGGCCAGGACCACCGACAGGCGCGGCGAGCGGCACTGCTGGGCCGAGGCGCCGGCCACTCCGCCGGAACCGCCGGGATTCGTATTGCCCTGCGTCTGGATACCGGAGGTACCGATGCTGAGCGTCTGCGTCGGCGTGTTGACGGGGCGGGTGTTCAGCACCGTGATCGGCTGCGTGCTCTCGCGGACGTTGCCGGCCCAGTCGGCGACCTTCACGGTCAGCGTGTAGTCGCCGTCGGGCACGTTGACCGTGTCCAGACCGAGCTTGAGGGCGGCGACCTCCGCGCAGTCGGCGTTGATCGACATATCGACCTGGTCGGCGGCCGGGCTCAGGTCACGGCAATCGTCGCCGCCCGCGAAGTTGTCCTGTACGAACGCCGAACCGAGCTGTGCGGACGCCCAGCGGAGGCCGGAACCGGTGTCCGTTGCCTGGATGTCCAGCGGGATCGAGCCCGTTGCGGGGCTGCTGGTTCCGCCCACCGCGAAGTTCGGCAGCGTCTCGTCCACAACACCGAGGCTGACCACGCTGAGGTCGGCGCCGGCGGTCCCGGCGGCCGGCTGCTGGCATCCGCCGATGTCGCAGGTCACGCCGAACCGGACCCAGTCGCCGAGATCGGTGGCCGGAGCGACCGGCCGGAAGACCTTCCCGCCGTCGAATGGCGTCTCGCCGGGCGCGCGGGTCTCGAGCACGCCGTTCGACGTGCCGAGCTCATAACGCTGGCCCGCGCCGAGCTCCGACGTCTTCCGGACGACGGTCACTTCCTTCAGCGACAGGCTCGGGGGGACGTCGAACCGCCACGATGACGACAGCCGGCCCACGGGCAGCGAAGTGCGCAGGCCGTCGGCGAACGTGCTGAAGGTGGGGTCCTCCCCTGCGCACACGGCGTCGCCGTTGTCGGAGACCACTTGGCTTCCGAGATCGGTCATCGGGTGGCCCTGGGGGTCGTGACACGCCCACAGATAGACGGGATTGGCCGCAGAAGCGGAGTTCGCCGTGATGCCAAGAATCGCGCCTGCCAGCGCGACTACCGAAAGCTGCCTTATCCGACCAACTGAGGGCATCGCTGCCACTCTCCCTCCTGCAAAACCATCGTGGACCCGTATTTGACCCTGCGGAGCTTCGTGGGCGTACCTCTCCCCGTGAGGCGCGTCCACCCCGAGTGCGGGCGAACGTAACGCGAGATGAGAGGCGGAGTCAAGCCGCCATTCGTCCAGATATCTCCACACTTCGTTCAGCTGAGCAGCGAAACAAGCCCGGCTTGCAGCTCAACGTAGCGGGTCGCCGGCAGAAATCGCCCTCGCGCGCGGGATGCAAGGGCGCGGCCCGCCACGACCGAATCCGGTGCGTCGCTGGTGCCGAGGACGTCGACGCGATCGAGCCCGGCGAGCGCGTCGAGAGGGTCGTCGCCCGCGGTCGGCCGGCAATCCGAGAGCACGATCGCGAGCCGCTCCGCGGCCTGGTCGCGGGACAGCTCGCGTGCCGCGGTCCGCAGAGCGAGCGCCAGATCCGTGCGGCCCTTGCCGCGCAGCGACAGCAGATCGTCGACCAGCGCGGCCGGCGAGCGGACCTCGTCCTGACGCTGCAGGACGAGCGCGTCGGCGGCGAACGCGATCACGCTCGTGCTGGCGCGGTCGCTCCGCGTCAGGACCACAGCGGCGGTGGCCATCGCCGCCAGCCCGACGGCGTGGCCGCGCATCGAGCCGCTGTGGTCGACCAGCAGGCACAGCGCGCGCCGCGGAGCGGTCCAGCGGCGGGCGACGAGATCATCCAGGTGCCGCGGTCTCCCGCCTGCGGCCTCGAAAGTCAGGTCGAGGTCGAGGTCGCCCTCGCCGCCGGCGCGGCCCGGCGTGAGCCGGCGGTAGCCGCGAGCGGGGTCGCGGCCGAGGCGCCCCGCCCGCACGAACAGCCGCGCGGCGAGCCGGCGCGCCTGCGCGCGCAGCTTCGGGTCGGTGGCCGCGCCGAGATCGGCGAGCATCGCGACCGCCGCGTCGGGATCGGCATCCAGCAACTCCTGGAGCGCCTGCTCGTCGAACGCGCCCACGGCCGGCGAGACCTGCCCGAGCTTGCCGTGGCGCCCGGCGAGCTGGTCGCGGGCGAGCGTCCGGCGGCCGCGCTCGCGGACGACGTCGCGCGCGGCGGCGCCGGTCAGCGAGCGTCCGGAACCGCTTTTCCCGGCGGCTCGCTCGGCTTTGGCTTCGGAGCCGGCATCAGCCGCTCGATCAGCTCGAGCACGATCTCCTCCGGCGTGCGCTCGCATCCCTCCTCGAGTCGCAGCCGCCCGGACAGCGCGGCGACCGCGGCGTCGGCGTAGGTGGCGTCGCCGGGTTCCGGCTCGCGCTCGCCCCGCAAGGCGGCGAGGCCGTGTCCGAGCCGGACCATGTCGATCGCGCCCCGCACCGACGAGCCCATCCGCACATTCGGATGCGTTCGGGTGAGCCGTGTGAGCTCGACGGCGCTGCTCACCAGCGGGCCGTCGGCGTCCGTCCCGCGCTCGACGATCTCGCGCTCGCCGGGCGCGTCCTGGTAACCGATCGCGATCCGGCACATCCGGTCGGCGATCGCCTGGCTGACCCGCGCCGTCCCGACCGCGTCGAACGGGTTCATGGCCGCGATCAGCCGGAACGTCGGCTTGGCCGCGACATGACCGAGCCGCGGCACGTGGATCTCGCCCTCGGCGAGCGCGCCGACGAGCACGTTGAGCGTCTCCTCCGGCACGCGGTTGAGCTCCTCGATGTAGAGCAGCCGGCCCTCGCGCAGGGCCGTGATCAGCGCCCCGTCGACGAAGATCTCGGGCTTGTAGCCGGCCTCCAGCACGAGCGCGGGGTCGAAATGGCCAACCAGCCGCGCCGGCGTCAGCTCCGCGTTGCCTTCGACGAACTCGACGCCGAGCCCGGCGCCGTCCGCGACGGCCCGCAGCAGGGTCGACTTGCCCGTGCCCGGCGGCCCTTCCAGCACGACATGGATGCCGGCCGCCAGCGAAGCCGCCAGCACCTCGGCCTCGCGGCGCAGGCCGACGATCCGCTCGTCGACCCGCGCCAGCAGGGTGTGCGGCTCAGTGCTCGTGGATCACCACGCCCCGGATGTTCTTGCCGTCGAGCATGTCTTGGAAGCCCTGGTTGACCTCGTCGAGCGTGTACGTCTTGGTGACCAGCTCGTCGAGCTTGAGCTTGCCGGCGCGGTAGAGGTTGAGGAGATTGGGGATGTCGTGCATCGGGTTGCCCGAGCCGAACAGCGTGCCCTTGAGCTGCTTCTGGTACAGCGTCAGCACGGCGCTCGGAAGCTGGATGGTCATCTTGTTCGGGTCCGCGAGGCCGGTGATCACGACGGTGCCGCCCTTGCGGACCGCCGTGAAGGCCTCCGCGACGACCTGCTCGTTGACGATGTCGACGGTCACGATCGCCTTGTCGGCGCCGACGCCGCGCGTGAGCTCCTGCGCGATGTCGTGCGCCTCCTGCGAGCTCGCCGCGCTGTGCGTCGCACCCAGGTCCTCGGCTGCCTCACGCTTGTTGGCCAGAGGGTCGACGGCGATCACGAACGCCGCCCCGGCGTGCGCCGCGCCCTGGATCGCGTTCGCGCCCACGCCGCCGATGCCGTAGACCATGACGGTCTCGCCCGGCACGACGTCGGCGGCGTAGACCGAGGAGCACCAGCCGGTCGGCACGCCGCAGCCGACGAGCGCGACCGTCTCGAGCGGCAGGTCGTCTTCGACCTTCACGCACGAGAACTCTGAGACCGTCGAGTACTGCGACAAGCTGCCGAGCATGCACATCTGGCCGACGTCTTCACCGTTCCGGTGAAAGCGGAAGCTCAGATCCGGCAGGCAGCCCTCGGTGATCAGCGCCCCGACGTCGCACATCGCGGACTGGCCGGTGGCGCACCACCGGCAGTGCCCGCAGGCCGGCAGGAACGACGTCACGACGTGATCGCCCTCAGCGACACGCTGTACGCCTGGCCCGACCTTCTCGACGATGCCCGCGCCCTCGTGCCCGCCGACGATCGGATATCGCGTCTGGATGTCGCCCGTGCGGATGTGGTCGTCCGAGTGGCACAGGCCGGAGGCGACCCAGCGGATCGTCACCTCTCCCGGCCCGGGATCGTCGAGATCCAGCTCGACGATCTCCCAGTCGCGGTTCACTGCGGTCAGCATCGCGGCCCTGGTCTTCACGAGGCTCTCCTCCTCAGACGACGAGGGAGCGATCGTATCTGTCAGCGAGCTGAGGCAGCGCGGGCGAGGCCCGCGAACGGCGCCAACTTGCGCCCGTGACGGTCGAGGAGCGCCGAGTGCCACAACTCGTGGGAAGGCGGATCGACCAGCTGGTACTGGAGCAACTGCTTCACGCGCGGGTTCTTGCGAGCGAGCTTGAACGCGGAGCTCAGCCACGCTGAGCGGCGGCTCGCCGACTGCTTCCGGCGTCCGGCGCTCAGATAGCCGAACTCGGTCAGATAGAGGTCCAGGCCGCGACCCTTCGGCGTCGCCAGCTTCCGCCGCTTGGCGAGCTGGTCGAGCGTCTTCGTGACCCGTGAGAGCTGGCTGATCGGTGCGTCGTCGGGGCCGCCGGACAGGACCGTCGGCGCCTTCGTGAGCTGATACGGGTGCAGCGCGAGGCCGTCGGCCTTCAGCGGGGCGCACTTGGCGCACGCGACGTCGCGCAGGAACTTGAGGGGCGCGATCGTGCGGCCGTCCCGGTTCGGGGCGAGCTCGCCGAACAGGACCTGGGCATTCGGATCGACGGTCTTCACGGCGGTGTAGCCGGCCTTGTACAGCGAGCGGTACAGCTGCGGCGCGCTCTTTGACGGCGACAGCCAGGCGCTCAGGTTCGGCTCGTTCCAGATCGAGTAGCGGTCGACACGGCCCTTGAAGTGGGCGGCCACGGTGCGCGCGAACGCGGCGAACTTGACCGGGTCGGGCCGGTTGCCGCCGATCCTGTGGTCGGCCGTCGCCGAGGCCGGCGCGGGACCGGTGATCGTGAGCTGCAGCTTGATGCCGCGGCTCGCCGCCGCGGCCTGGAGCTTGTCGATCTGTTCGAAGTGGTAGGTGCCGTGCACCAGCACGCGCGACCAGATGACGTTGACGCGAATCCGCTTGGTCTTGAGGTCAGCGGCGTGATCGAGCGCCTTCTCGCGGTCCATCCAGCGCTGGTCGACGAAGACGGCGTCGTCCTGCAGCGCCAGCTCCATGCTCTTTGAGGCATGGGCGGCGCTGGGCAGCGCAAGCAGGGACAGGACAACGGCGGAGGAGGCGAGGGCTCGGATCATCTAGAACTCTTGTCGGCATTCGGGCGCGCCCACTCAAGCCTGGGATAGTTAGGGTTTCGTAAACGTGTTCGCCGTCTACGCCGCTTCCATCGACGCCGAGGATCCCTTGTCCGGGCTGCAGATGGGCGAGCGGCCCGAGCCGTCGGTCCCCGAGGGCTGGACGACGGTCGAAGTCCGCGCCGCGTCGTTGAATCACCACGACCTGTGGTCGCTGCGGGGCGTCGGGCTTCGCGAGGATGCGCTGCCGATGATCCTCGGCTGCGATGCCGCCGGGTTCGACGAGGACGGCAACGAGGTCGTCGTCCACTCGGTGATCTCGGACCCTGCGTGGCGCGGCGACGAGACGCTGGACCCTCGCCGCTCGATCCTGTCGGAGCGCCACGCCGGGACGTTCGCCGAGCGCGTCGCGGTACCGCGGTGCAACCTCGTGCCCAAGCCGCCGGAGCTCTCGTTCGCGGAGGCGGCGTGCCTGCCGACGGCGTGGCTGACCGCCTACCGGATGCTGTTCACGCGCGCGGGCGTGGCGCCGGGCGCGACGGTCCTGGTTCAGGGCGCGGGCGGCGGTGTCGCCACGGCGCTGATCGTCCTGGGCCGCGCCGCAGGCCTGCGCGTGTGGGCGACGAGCCGGTCCGAGTCCAAGCGCGCGCGTGCGGTCGAATTGGGCGCCGACGAGGCGTTCGAGCCGGGAGCGCGGCTGCCCGAGCGGGTCGACGCCGTCATGGAGACCGTCGGCGCGGCGACCTGGGAGCACTCCCTGAAGGCGTTGAAGCCGGGCGGGACGCTCGTGATCTCGGGCGCGACGAGCGGTGCCGACCCGCCGGCCGGTCTCACGCGCGTGTTCTTCCTCCAGCTGAGCGTCGTCGGCTCGACGATGGGCACCCGCGACGAGCTGGAGCGGCTCGTGCGGCTGTGCGTCGAGCGCGACGTGCGGCCGGTGGTGGAGGCGACGATGCCGCTGTCGCACGCGCGCGAGGCGTTCGCGTCGCTGGCCGGCGGCGACGTGTTCGGCAAGGTCGTGTTCGCGCGCTGATGGCCACGATCCGGATCCCGATCCGCTGGCGCGATCTCGACGACCTCGGGCACGTCAACCAGGCCGTCTACCACGAGTACCTCGAGGAGGGTCGCGGGGCATTGTTCGCGCCGCTGATCGAGGAGCAGGGTGGGTTTCAGTTCGTGCTGGCGCGGATCGAGCTCGACTACCGGCACGAAGTGCGCCACGCCGACCGCTCGGTCGAGGTGACCACGACCGTCGAAACGATCGGGCGGACGAGCGTGACCGTGGCCAACGAGATCCGGCGCGTGGATGGAACGTTGATCGCCGAGGGCCGGGCCGTGCTGGTGGCGTGGGACGGCGAGGCGCGGCGCTCGCGGCCTCTGACCGACTCGGAGAAAGAGCAGCTCGGTCACAAAGCTTGAGTACGAGGCTTCGCTCGCCGCCTCTACGCGGTCGGGCGCTTCAGCGTGCGGCTGCCCTGAGCGCGGCGCGGACGCGCGGGACGTCGGCGGCGCTGCGGGCGCGCACCGGGGCGACCTTCAGAGCGCCCTCTTCGATCAGGCGGCGGATCTCGTTGCTGTTCATGTGTGGCTCCATGTCGTCATTGGCTTTCAGACGACGGAGACGCTTCGGCCGCGCACGTATTCCGTTCGGCGCGGCCGGCGACGCGGTTGAATCCCAGGACCTCCCGCGCCGCCGGGCCGACGGGTTCGCGAGTCCCTCCGCGAGAAACACCGGTGGTCAGCCGGTGCGGCGCCCTTCCGGGCGGTGTTCATCCTGTCAACATGCGGACATCGGCACATTCGGACATTCGTCCGGGTAGACCCTCCCGGTGCGATTTGTGACCTGGAACGTCGCGGGGCGGATCGGGCGGCAGCGCGAGCAGGCGGATGCGCTGCTGGGCGCCGGCGCGGACGTGATCGCGCTCCAAGAGGTGACGATCCGTACGGCGCCGCTGTGGCGCGAGTCCTTGTCGAGGGCGGGCTACGCGTTCGTCGCGGACGCGCTGGACGGGTTGCCGCCGCGGCCGTCGAAGCGGCGCCTGGCCGTGCTCACGGCCGCGCGGTCGCCGTTGGAGCGACTGGAGGCACCGGTGGTTCCTTGGCCGGAGCGAGTCCTGTGCTGTGCGGTCGATGGCATCGAGGTGAGCAATGTTCACTCACCCATCGCCCCTTCACCTGAACTGGCGAAAATTCGGACGCACGAGGCGGTGTCCTCATACTTACACTCACTACCGCCCTGCCCGCGTGTGCTGTGTGGCGACTTGAACACCCCACGGCGCGAACTGGAAGATGGAACGTTACTGACATTCGCTCATGACAGTAAAGGTCGGCTGCGGCCCGAGCGGGGCGAGCGCTGGGACCGCGCGGAGCGCGCTCTGGTGCGAGATTTGGGCTGGACAGACGCGTTTCGCGTGATCAACGGGTACGGCACGCGGGATGCGAGCTGGACATTCTCCGGCGACCGCGGTGGGTGGCGGCTCGATCACGTGTTGGTGTGTGAGTTACAGGTAGTGGCGGCTGCGTACGCTCATGAGTGGAGACGTTCGGGTCTGAGTGACCACTCAGCCTTGATTGTCGATGTTGCACCGGCCTAGCCGCCGGCAGCGACCACGTCGTAGCCGGCATCCCGCAACACGCCCATGACCACGTCCCGATGATCGCCCTGCAGCTCGATCACGCCGTCCTTCACCGACCCACCGACGCCGCAGCGCTTCTTCAGCCGCCCGGCCAGCTCGCGCAGTCCATCGTCGGCCAAAGGCACGCCAGACACGGTCGTGACGGTCTTCCCGCGCCTGCCACCCACCTCACGCCGGACCTTGACCCGACCTCCAGCCTGCGGGCGGCGAGAAGCGTCGCGCGGTTTGCGCAGATCGCCGTCGGTCGTCGAGTACACCACCCGCCGGTCAGGCACGGTTCGAACCTACCCCGTTGAGCGGCAGCACAGCGCGGACGACCGTGCCCTGACCGACCGGGCTCTCGACGCTCAGCGTCCCGTCCAGAGCGCCGACGCGGTCGGCGAGGCCGCTCAGGCCCGAGCCGGCACCGGTACTGGCGCCGCCGATCCCGTCATCGCGGACTTCGACCACGAGCCCTTCTCCTCCGCACTCGAGCCGCACGATCGCGTGAGTGGCCTCGGCGTACTTGGCGACGTTGGTCAGCGCCTCGGCGACCGTGAAGTAGGCGGTCGCCTCCACCGCCGGTGGGAGGCGCTCGGCCGGAGGGTCGATGACATCGACCGGCACCGGTGAGCGGGCGGCGAGCGCCGCCACGGCCGCGGCCAGGCCGCGCTCGGTCAGGACCGCCGGGTGGATGCCGCGGGCCAGCTCGCGCAGCTCGGCGGACGCGTCCTGCAGCTCACGCCCGAGCTTCTCCAGGAACGCCCCGACATCGGCCGGATCCTTGGTCAGCCGCCGGCGCGCGACCTGAACGTCGAGCACGAGCGAGACGAGCCGCTGCTGGGCGCCGTCGTGGAGGTCGCGTTCGATCTTGCGGCGGGCGTTGTCGGCAGCCTCGATGATGCGGGCGCGGGAGGCGCGCAGCTCGGCGGTTCGGGCCGCCTCGACTTCGTGGCGCAGGAGCGCCTCCTCGGCCGCGCGGCGCTCGGTGATGTCGAACATCGCGCCGTCCATCCACAGCCGCCCGCCGGCACCGCGCACGAGCTGGCCGCGGTCGAGCACCCAGCGCACGGCGCCGTCGTCGCGCCTGATCCGGTATTCGAGCTGGAACGGCTCGTCGCTGTCGACCGAGGCCTGCGTGATCGCCTCCAGCACCATGTCGACGTCCTCGGGATGCACGATGCTGAGGAGCGTGCGGCGCTTGGAGGCGAGGAAGTTGGCCGGCGGATAGCCCGAGATCCGTTCGATCTCGTCGGTGATCATCTCCAGCGTGTAATCCGCGTGCCAGGCGGAGCGGTAGATCGCG
Organism: uncultured Solirubrobacteraceae bacterium; assembly: GCA_963768375.1. Classification (GTDB taxonomy): domain Bacteria; phylum Actinomycetota; class Thermoleophilia; order Solirubrobacterales; family Solirubrobacteraceae; genus Solirubrobacter. Next base: position 743,071 of record CAVYHO010000006.1, on the reverse strand, counting down.
CCCGGGACGTTTTCCATCAGCGTCCGCAGCAGCCGGTCGTTGGCGCGCTCCTGGGCCGCGCGCAGCCCTGCGCGGGCGCGAGCGATCAGCTCGGCGCGGGTGAACGGGCGGTGGAGATAGTCGTCGGCGCCGGCGTCGAGCACCGAGTCGGCCATCCGGCCTTTGGCGGCGACCGTGATCGCCAGCATCCACGCGTCCCCGAGCCGCGGGTCCTCGCGCAGGTGCCGGCACACGGCGGGAGCGTCGAGGCCGGACGAGTCGCGGTCCACGATCACCAGGTCGACGGGCTCCTCCTCGAGCGCGGCGCCGGCCGCCTCGGCACGCCGAACCGCCCGCGGGGCGTGCCCCGCGGCTCGTAACCAGGACTGGATCTCCGGCTCGGCGGCGCCTACGACCAACACCCCGGCCTGCCGCCGCCGGACAGCTTCACCTCGTGCCACTACACCCATTATCGCGGCTACGGCCCGTCCAGGGGACGGGCCGTGAGGGGGAGCCGCTAGATAAAGGGGCCAGGCCCCTTTAAGTTCAGCCGCCGAAGTCGGTGGCGTAGGTCGCGCCACTGCCGCCGGTCGGCGCGCCGTTGGCGATGCCGATGCCGATCTGGTTGAACGAGCGCGAGAGGATGTTGGCGCGGTGGCCGGCGCTGTTCATCCAGGCTTGGACCATGGAGCGCGGCGTGGAGAGCGAGCCGCCGCCCCAGCCGATGTTCTCGCCCATGGTGTAGGAGCGGCGCGAGCGGGTCCAGCCGGTGCGCTTGATGCGAGTCGAGAACGAGGCGCCGTTGCGCGAGTCGTGCGAGAAGTAACGCTGGGCGACCATGTCGCGGGCGTGGCCGCGGGCGGCGCGGGCGAGCTTGCTGTTGCTGCGCAGCGAGCGGAGGCCGTGCGCGCGGCGCTCACGATTGAGGAGGCAAAGGGTCGCGCGGTTCGCCTTGCTGCTCCCGATCTGGGCGGGAGAGCTGTCGGCACCCGAGCAGGACGCGGCGTTCGCGATCGCCGGGGCGGCACCAACGGCCGTGACGGCGAGCAGGGACGAACAGACGAACTGACGGATGCGACGCATGACGGACCTCCGAGGGTTCCGGGGGGACGGCATCTCCCAAGACCCTTTCGGCAGTCCGGCCGGCTCTCTCATCGGAGCCCCGTTGACTTTGCGAACCCGCCTTGCGGAGGGGGTGCCTTTGTCGGGGGAGGTACCTCTTTGTTACTGCGACCTACAACATCCGTCGGCAATCGGGCTGAATAGCTTTAGCTCTTTGTGAGATTTTTTCCCGGCGTGCAAGGCTTTGAGAGACCGGAATGAAGACGATCGCGGTCATGCTGGCTTTCGCCGCCTTTCAGCCGACGCCGATCGGCGCGACGCCCGAGTACCAGCCTCCGGCGCGCTGGCCGCTGGCGGGGGCAGCCGGGTTCGGCGGGCTCCGCGGCAACGTCCAGGAGGGCGCGCGGATGCACCTCGAGCTGTTCGCCAACCAGCAGGTGGTCGTCGTGCCCGGCGGCATCGGCGTCTCGGGCGGCCGGACGACGCTGTACGGCAACGTCGTCGACGCGCTCTGGCACGCTCCCGCCTGGTCGGTCGAGCCCGGCGGCGTCATCCATCTCGCGCGCGAAGGACTCACGCTCGGTGACCTGTTCCGGGTCTGGGGCACCGACCTCGGCCCCGACCGCCTGCTCACGTTCCACGGGCCGATCCGCGTGTGGGTCAACGGCGAGCCGCGCGCCGGAAACCCCGCCGACATCGTGCTGAGCGACCGCGATCAGGTCGTCCTGGTCCACGGCGGGGACGTCGAGATCCATCGCTCGTTCGCCTTCAAGGCCGTCCGGCTATAACCGCGAGCATGGCTCAGCGTACGCGTCCTCCATTCCGCGCCGACCACGTCGGCAGCCTCCTGCGTCCCGATCGCCTGCGCGACGCCCGCGCCGCCTTCAAGGCCGGCCAAGCGACCGCGGAGGAGCTCAAAGCGGTCGAGGACGACGCGATCCGCGAGGTGATCGAGCTCCAGCGTGACGCCGGCCTACAAACGGTCACCGACGGCGAGCTGCGCCGCACCTCGTGGCACATGGACTTCATCTACTCGCTGGGCGGGATCACGCAGGTCGAAGGCGAGTCGATCCATGTGCACTTCCACAGCGAGGAGGGCGAATACGACTACGCGCCGCCGGCGATGAAGGTGGCGGGCAAGGTCACGCTCCCGCGCACCGTCTTCGCCGAGGCGTTCGAGTTCCTCAGGACGCACGCCGAGCCCGAGCAGACGCCGAAGCTCACGATCCCGTCGCCGAGCATGGTCCACTACCGCGGCGGCAACTCCTCGATCGATCACGACGTCTACCCGGACCTCGAGGCGTTCTGGACCGACCTGACCGCCGCCTACAACGCGCAGATGCGCGGCGTGTACGAGCTCGGCGGCCGCTACCTGCAGCTCGACGACACGAGCCTGGCCTACATCAACGACCCGGCGCAGCGCGAGCACATCGTCGCGATCGGCGGCGACCCCGAGCACCTGCACGAGTCCTACATCCGCAACATCAACCGCGCCCTGGCCGGCCGCCCGGACGACCTCGCGGTCACCACCCATCTGTGCCGCGGCAACAACCAGTCGATGTGGGCCGCCGAAGGCGGCTACGACTTCGTCGCCGAGGCGCTGTTCAACGACCTCGAGGTCGACGGCTACTTCCTCGAGTACGACGACGAGCGGTCCGGCACGTTCGAGCCGCTGCGGTTCGTGCCCAAGGGCAAGATGGTCGTGCTGGGGCTGGTCACGACCAAGAAGCCCGCGCTCGAGGACAGGGATCTGCTCAAGCGCCGGATCGAGGAGGCGTCGCAGTTCGTCGACATCGACCAGCTGTGCCTGTCGCCGCAGTGCGGGTTCTCCTCCACCGAGGAGGGCAACAAGCTGACGATCGACGATCAGAAGGCAAAGCTCGCGTTGATCGCGGAGACCGCCGCGGAGGTGTGGGGATGAGGCACTGGAACTTTGTGGTGCCGACCGAGCCGTACGCTGCTCCGTCGCGCTCACCGACCATCACGAATGGGCCGTCGTGTACCCGCTCTGGCAGGCGGTGGAGCCGCTCGAGCACTATGCGCGGCGGCGCCGCGCCGTCCGGCTCGGGGTCACGCCCGACAACCAGCCGGGCGGAATGATCGCGCCGATGGTCCTTCTGTATGGCGGAATGGCCGTGGCGCAACGAGTGCGCGAGCGGCCCATCGGCTGGCCGGTCTACCTCGCGAACCGGCTGGTCAGCGCCATCATCGCGCGGCGCTCGTGGCGCCGCGCGTATCGAGGCTGACGTCGACCGGCGTGCCGGTCTCCAGCGACTCGACCGCCGCCTCGCAGACCGCGGCGGCGGCGTAGCCGTCCCATGCGTTCGCGCCCGGCTCCCCCGCGACCCAGCGCTCCAACTCGTGCTGATAGGCGGTCTCGAAACGCTGCTGGAAGTTCTGGGACACCGCGACCGGCAGCGCGGCCGTGCCCGCCTCGCCAACGACCTCACATTGGATGTCGTAGCCGTAGCCGGCGCTCACGAACGCCTCGACCGTGACGAGCTGGCCGCCCTCGGTCTCGAAGATCACGAGCTGCGGGTCGCGCAGGCCCTCGCGCGCGCGGGATGACGGGCGCGGCGTCATCACCTGCACGCGCACGATCTCCTGGCCGAGCAGCCAACGCGTGATGTCGACCTCGTGGACGACGGTGTCGGTGATGATCATCGCGCTGTCGAAGAAGGCGTGGACACTCGGGTTGCGGTGCGCGCAGTGGACGATCACCGGCGGGCCGATGGCGTCCATCTGCGCCTTCAGTCCCACGTAGCCCGGGTCGCAGCGGCGCATGAACCCGACGGTGACGAGCCCACGCGTGTCGGCCTCGACGATCCGCAGCGCCGCCGCGGCGTCGACCGCCAGCGGCTTCTCACACAGGACTGGCTTGCCCGCCTCCAGGCACGCCAGCGTGAACGGCTCGTGCGTGATCGCTGGCGACGCGATCACCACGCCGTCGACGTCAGGCGACGCGATCAGTTCGAGGCCGTCCTGGTAGTCCGCCGCCGGCTGCACCGGATCGGCGATCGCGACGAGCTCGGCGCCGGGCACGCCTCCGGACAGGAGCCGAGCGTGGGTCGTGCCCATCAGCCCGGCGCCGATGACGCCGATCCTCATGAGGCCGTCGGGAAGTGCAGGTGCGTCGGGTCCTGGGGCTGGTCTGGCCAGCGGGTCGTCACGACCTTCGCGCGCGTGTAGAACTTCACGCCCTCGGGCCCGTGGATGTGGTGGTCGCCGAACAGCGAGTCCTTCCAGCCGCCGAAGCTGTAGAACGCGAGCGGAACCGGGATCGGGACGTTGACGCCGATCATGCCGACGCGGACGCGGCGCTGGAACTCGCGCGCGGCGTGGCCTGACGTGGTGAAGATCGCGGTGCCGTTGGCGTAGTTGTTCTCGTTGATCAGGTCGATCGCGGCGTCGAGCGTCGGAACGCGGATCACCGTGAGCACCGGGCCGAAGATCTCGTCGCTGTACACGCTCATGTCGGTGGTGACGTTGTCGATCAGCGTCGGGCCGACCCAGAAGCCGTCGCCCTCGATCTGGAGCTCGCGCCCGTCGACGACGACGTCGCCCTCGCCGCGGCCGATGTAGTCGACCACCCGGTCGCGCGCCGCACCGGTGACGAGCGGCCCCATTTCGGAGTCCGGATCGAGCCCGGGACCGACCTTCACGCCGCGCGCCTTCGCCTGCAGCTTCTCGATCAGCGGGTCGGCGGCCTCGCCGACCGCGACCGTGACGGAGATCGCCATGCAGCGCTGGCCGGCCGACCCGTAGCCGGCGGCCGTGAGCTGGTTGGCGGCGAAGTCCAGGTCGGCGTCGGGCATCACGATCGCGTGGTTCTTCGCGCCGCCGAGCGCCTGCACCCGCTTGCCCTTGGCGGTCGCGCGCTCGTGGATGTACTTCGCGATCGGCGTCGAGCCGACGAAGCTGACCGCCGCCACGTCCGGATGGTCGAGCAGCGCGTCGACAGCGACCTTGTCGCCGTGGACGACGTTGAACACGCCGTCCGGCAGGCCGGCCTCGGCGTACAGCTCGGCGATCAGGTTGGAGACGCTCGGGTCGCGCTCGGACGGCTTGAGCACGAACGTGTTCCCGGTCGCGATCGCCACCGGATGCATCCACATCGGGACCATGATCGGGAAGTTGAACGGCGTGATCCCGGCGCACACGCCGAGCGGCTGCCGGAAGCTGTGCAGGTCGATGTCGGTCGACACCTGGTCGGAGAACTCGCCCTTGGTCAGCTCCGCGATCCCGCAGGCGAACTCGACCACCTCCATGCCGCGGATGACCTCGCCCTTGGCGTCCTCGAACGTCTTGCCGTGCTCGGCCGAGATGATCCGCGCGAGATCGTCCGTGCGCGCGTTGACCAGCTCGCGGAACGCGAACATGACGCGCGAGCGCTTGACCACCGACGTCTCGCTCCAGGTCGCGAACGCGGTCTTGGCCGCCTGGACGGCGGCGTCGACGTCGGACGCCTCGGCGAGCAGCACGGCCCGCTGCTCCTGACCGGTCGCGGGGTCGAACACCGGGGCGGTGCGCGTCGACGCGCCGGCGGTCTGCCGGCCGCCGATCACATGGTTGATCTGTTCGAGCTGGACGGTGCTCACGGGGTCCTCACGGTCGTCTTCGGGTTCTTCAGGTACGTCTTCTGCGAAGCCTTGTCGCGCTCATACGCCTCACGCGCGGCCCGCGTGGACTCGAGCGCCGCCACCTCCGACACAGGCACGTCCCACCAGGCCTCGGAGTCGGGCGCTCCGATCATCGGATCGGTGTGGATCTGCACGACGGTGGTCTCATCGTTCTCCACCGCCTCGCGCAGAGCCGCCTCGAATTCCTCGATCGTGTGCGTGTCGATCGCCCGGGCACCGAGGCTGGCGGCGTTGGCGGCGAGGTCGACGGGCAGCTTCTCGTCGGTTCCACGGTAGCGGTACTTGGTGCCGTAGCGCTGGCTTCCGACCGACTCGGAAAGCGCCCCGATCGACTGATAGCCGTGGTTCTGGACCAGGACGATCGTGAGCTTGATGCCCTCGGCGACGGCGGTGACGATCTCCTGGGCCATCATCAGGTAGGAGCCGTCGCCGACCATCACGAACACCTCGCGGTCCGGCGCGGCCAGCTTCACGCCCAGGCCGCCGGCGATCTCGTAGCCCATCGTCGAGAAGCCGTACTCGACGTGGTAACCCTTCGGATCGCGCGTGCGCCACAGCTTGTGCAGGTCGCCGGGCATGCTGCCCGCCGCGCAGATGACGATGTCGCGCGGGCCGCTGACCCGATTGACGACGCCGATCACCTCGGATTGCGCCGGAGGCTGATGGCGGGTCGTGTACGCCTCCTCGACGATCGCGTCCCAGTCGTTGGGCGGCGTCTCGAAGCTCACATCGAGCGCCTCGTGCAGCGCTTCGAGCCCGAGCCGCGCATCGGCGACGAGCGGGAGTGCGGCGTGCTTGAACGCGTCCACGGCAGCGACGTTGAGATTGATGAAGACGCCGTCGAAGAGCGAGCGCGACGCGGTCGTGAAGTCGCTCCAGCGGGTGCCGACGCCGAGGATCACGTCCGCGTCTCGCGCGGCCGCGTTCGCCGCGGTCGTGCCGGTGGCGCCGATTGCGCCGAGTGCCTGCGGGTGGTCGTATGCGAGCGACCCCTTGCCGGCCTGGGTCTCGGCGACGGGGATGCCCGTGGCCTCTGCGAATGCGGCGAGTGCGTCGGTCGCTTCGGCGTAGATCGTCCCGCCACCGGCGACGATCAGCGGCTTCGAGGCGCCGCCGATCAGCTCGGCGGCCTGCTCGAGCACGTCCGGCTCGGGAACGGGACGCCGGACCCGCCACACGCGCTTCTCGAACAGCTCCTCGGGCCAGTCGAAGGCCTCGGCCTGCACGTCCTGCGGCAGCGCCAGCGTGACCGCGCCGGTCTCGGCCGGATCGGTGAGCACGCGCATGGCCGCGAGCAGCGCGGGCACGAGCTGCTCGGGCCGTTCGACGCGATCCCAGAACTTGGAGACGGGGCGCAGCGTGTCGTTGACGGACACGCTGTAGGAGGACGCGTCCTCGAGCTCCTGCAGCACCGTGCCGGGCGCGCGGGTGGCGAACACGTCGCCGGGCAGCAGCAGGACCGGCAGCCGGTTGATCGTCGCCAGCGCGGCACCGGTCACGAGGTTCGTCGCGCCCGGGCCGATCGAGCTCGTGCAGGCCAGCGTCGAGAGCCGGTTCTTCTGGCGCGCGTAGCCGACCGCGGTGTGCACCATCGCCTGCTCGTTGCGCGCGTGGTAGAAGGGCATCTCGTCCGGCTGCTCGAGCAGCGCCTGCCCGATGCCGGCGACGTTGCCGTGGCCGAAGATCCCGAAGCAGCCCGCGATCAGCCGCTGCTCGACGCCGTCGCGCTCGCTGTACTGGACACTGAGGAAGCGGATCAGCGCCTGGGCGACCGTCAGTCTCATGCGTGCCTCCTCGCGGACGTCATCGGGAGCCTCGGGTCCATCTCCTGGTCCGCCCAGGTACCGCGGATCCAGGCATGGTCGGGATCATCGACGAAGTTCCACTCGCGCACGGTCCCGGCCATCACGTTCAGGTAGTACATGTCGTAGCCGGGCGGCGCCATCGACGGGCCGTGATAGCCGCGCGGCAGGTCGATCCGGTCGCCTGACCGGACCTCCTGGAGCACGTCGATCCCGTCGTAGACGCGCTGGTAGCCGAAGCCGCCGCCGGAGATCTCGAAGTAGTAGATCTCCTCGAGGTCGTCGTGGCGGTGCGGCGGATACGAGGACCAGTTGCCGTTGGGCGTGAGCACCTCGACGGCGATCAGGGAGTCGCACTCGAACGCCTCGACGGACGCGAAGTTGTTGACCTGGCGGCTCGCGTTGCCGGCGCCGCGCAGCTCGACCGGAACGTCATCGGCGGCGCCGTAGCGCGCTGGGAGCCGCCGTTGCGCGGGGGCGGCGGGGAGGGCGAACCGGCCGGTCCCGGTCACCGTCACGTGCGCGTCGCGCGGCGCGTAGGCGAAGTCGCTGACCGCCGAGAAGACGCTCTCGCGGCCTTCGAGCTCGAACGTTTCGTCATCGATGCTGACGGAGCAGGAACCGGCCAGCGGCAGCACGATCAGCTCGTCGCCGCCGGTGTCGAACGCCTCGGTGCCGTCCAGCTCAAGGATTCGCAGACGCGTGTAGTTCATTGACCTCGTCCTCCGTTGGCATCGCGTCCGCGCACGCGAGGCGCGACGCGACGATCGCGCCCGCGGCGTTGCAGAACCGCATCATCTTCTCCAAGGGCCAGTCCGCCAGCAGCCCGTGGCAGAGGGCGCCGCCGAACGCGTCGCCGGCGCCGAGCCCGTTGACGACCTCGACCGGCACCGGCGGGACCTCGACCGATTCGTCGCCGCGCTGTGCGAACACGCCGCGCGGACCGCGCTTGCGGATCACGAACTCGACGTCCGGATCGCCGGCCGTCCGCCACTCGTCCTCGTTGCCGACGGCGAGATCGACATGCCGGAGCGCCTCGCGGACCCACTTGCGCGCCTCGTCGCGCGACTCCCAGAACATCGGCCGGTAGTCGAGGTCGAGCACCGTGATGCCGTCGCTGGCTTCCAGCGCGGCGAGCGTGGCGCTGCGCGACGGTTCCTGCGACAGGCCCGTCACCGTCGCCCAGAACACGCGCGCGTCACGGATCGCGTCGTAGTCCAGCTCGTCAGGGTGGATCTCCAGATCCGGCGCCTTCGGGAAGCGGTAGAAGTACAGCGGGAAGTCGTCAGGCGGGAAGATCTCGCAGAACGTGACCGGCGTCGGCAGGCCGCCGACCGCGCTCACCCAGCGGTCGTCGACGCCGAAGCCCTTCAGCGCGTCATGCAGGTATTCGCCGAACGGGTCGGCTCCGGTGCGCGTGATCGTCGCGACGTTGCGGCCGTAGCGCGCGGCGGCGACCGCCACGTTGGTCGAGCTGCCGCCCAGGAACTTGCCGAACGAGGTCACTTCGCGCAGCGAGACGCCGACCTGCTGGGGGTAGACGTCGACGCTGATCCGGCCCATGGTGATGACGTCGAAGTTCACCATCCCGCATGCTCCCGCAGCCACTCGCGGTTCGCCACCTGCTCGCCCGCGGCGCGGTCGAAGTCTCCGTCGAGGTCGGCCAGCACGCGGTCCTGTTCCACTACCACCCAGCCGTCGTAGTCGCGCAATGCGGCGCAGAACGCGGCCAGGTCCGCGTCGCCCTGGCCGAGCGCGCAGAACATGCCGCGCCGCCATGCCGTAAGCGTGTCCGCCCGCTCGGCCTTGACCGCCGCGACGACGTCGAGCCGCGCGTCCTTGATGTGGACGGCGCCGATCCGATCGCGCCAATCGGCGAGCGCGGTCACCGGGTCGCCGCCGGCGACCAGCAGATGCCCGGAGTCGAGCAGCAGCGGCACGTCGGTGTCCTCGAGGAACCGCTCGATCTCAGGCACGCCCTCGATGTACGTCGACGTGTGGTGGTGGAAGACCGGCTCGTACCCGCGCTCGCGCGCGATGTCCGCGGCCCGCGCGACGCGGTCGGCGAGGATGCGCCAGCGGGCATCGTCGAGCGCGAGCCGGGCGCCGGCGCCGGGGTTCGCGATCCGCTCCGGGCCGCCCGCGTCGCATAACACCGGCCGAGCCGCCGTCGCGCCCGCCGCATCGAACAGGTCGAGCGTCTCGTGCAAGCCGGCGAGGTCGGCCTCGCGCTCGCTGAACGCCACCGGGACGAACCCGCCGACGAGTTGTAGCCCGCCGAGGTGGTCGGCCAGCGTGCGGACGTCGCCGAGGTAGCCGGGCGGCCCGAGATCCGTGCCCGCGTAGCCCGCCGCGCGCATCTCCGCCAGCACCCGTGCGGGGTCGGGCACGGGAAAGTCGGTTCCCACCGTCATCTCGAACGCTCCGTAGGAGAGCGGAGCGTTGGCGACCGCGATCACCGTGCCGCCTCGCGCGCGCCCGCGACCACCCAGGCCTCGGATTCGGCCGACCGCTCGATCGCGTCGAGCACGTGCGCGGTCGCGACCATCTCGTCCAGGCCGGGCGCGCGCTGCTCGCCGTCGCGTACCGCGGCCAGGAAGTGCGCGGCCTCGAGCACGCGCAGGTCGTCGTAGCCCATCGGGATGCCCGCTCCCGGCTGGAAGGCCGCGAAGCCCGGATGCTGCGGGCCCGCGACCACGCGCGTGTACCCCTCGTCGTCGCCGAATCGGAACCGCTCGAGCTCGTTCATGCGCTCGAGCTCCCAAGCCAGTGCGCCGCGCGTGCCATGGATCTCGAACCGCAGCTTCACGTGCGGACCGACGATCACCCGGCTGGTCTCGAGCGAGCCCACCACGCCGGACGGGAACTCGATCAACGCGCTGGCCCAGTCCTCGTTCTCGACGTCGACCAGCTCGTCCGTCTCCACCCGCGTGAAGTGCGTCCCCTCCCCCATCGGCTGCGCCGGCCGGCGCGGAATGTGCGTCGCGACGCGCCCGCTCAGCCGCTCGATCGGGCCGACGAGGAAATGGGTCAGGTCCACGATGTGCGCCATCAGGTCCCCGAGCGCGCCCGAGCCCGCGTCCGCGCGCAGGAACCGCCACGAGGCGGCCGCGTCCGGCCGGTTCGCATAGTCGGCGAGAAAGACGCCGCGATAGTGCGTGATGTCGCCGATCTCGCCCGCGGCGATCAGTTCGTGAGCGTGCTGCACGGCCGGAGCGAACCGGTAACAGAACCCGACCCCGCTTAGCACGCCCGCGCGCCGCACGGCGCCGGCGACGGCCTCCGTGTCCGACACCCCGCGGCCCACCGGCTTCTCGACCCAGATGTGCTTGCCGGCCTCGGCCCCCGCGACCGCGACCTCGCGATGCATCGCGTTCGGCACCGTGATGCTCACGACGTCGACCGCGGGGTCCTCGAGCACCGCGCGCCAATCGGCCGCCGTGCGCTCGAAGCCGACCCGTTCGGCGTGCGCCCGGCGCGTCTCACTGATGTCCGCGGCGACCACGAGCCGCGGCTTCACGCCCGCGTCGGGGAAGTGCTCGAGCATCCGACGATAGGACGACGTGTGCACGCGTCCCATCCAGCCCAGCCCGATGACGCCGATCCCTATCTCCTGATCCAACTCTCACTCCATTGCAAAGCTTTGCAAACCCGAGAGAAGGTTTGCACGAAGGGTTCGCCGTTGTCAACCCTCACAGCCGCACGAGCGGCGTGCGCACAGCGTCAGCGGGACCCGTTCCACGGCCGGCGTACCGTCGTCCGCGCCGTCGAGTGCGTCCAGCAGCAGACGCGCCGCGCGGCGCCCGATCTCGCGGTCGTGACGATCCAGCGACGTGACCGGGGGATCGAGCAGATCGGCGAACCCCGGCTCGTCGAAGGACACCAGCGCGACATCGTCCGGCACCCGCCGGCCGCCGTCGCGCAGCCCGCGCAGTACGCCGAGCGCGAGCAGATCGACGCCGGCGACGATCGCCGTCGGCGGCTCGGGCAGGGCGAGCAGTTCGGCGGTGCTCGCGCGCGCCTCCTCCTGCCAGAGCGCATAGCTGGAGAGTTGCACGTACTCGGGCGGAAGCGCCAGGCCGCGACGGCCGACCGCAGCCCGGAACGCCTCGAGCCGTTCGCGCCCCGCGCCCTCGGCCGCGCCACCGGCACCCACCGTTTCCGGGGGCCCGATGTAAGCGATCCGACGATGGCCGTGCGCCAGCGCCAGGTGGTCGACGAGCACGGTCATGCCACCCGCGTTGTCGAGCGCCACCGCCACGCCTCCCGGGCGGACGTTGTCGATGAACACGGCCGGCACGCCGATCCCCTCGTAGCCGCCCGACGTCGCGACGATCACGCCGTCGACCTGGTGCGAGCGCAGGCTGACCAGCGCCTCGCGCTCGCGGCGCGCGTCGCGCTCGGTGCTGACCACGAGGACGTGGTAGCCCGCCTGCTCGACCACTTCCTGCACGCCCTTGAGCGCCGTCGCATAGAACGCCGCCGCGACGTCGGGCACGACGAGGCCGATCGCCATCGTCGCTCCGCGGCGCAGCGAGCTCGCGAGCCGGTTGGGCTGAAAGCGCAGCCGCTCGGCGACCTCCCACACGCGGCGGCGCGTCTGCTCGTTGACGAGCGGACTGTCCGCGAGCGCGCGGGAAACGGTGGCCTGGGAGACGCCCGCCTGAGCGGCGACGTCCGCCAGCGTCGGTCGTGCGGGTCGTCCGGTCACGTTCGTGAGAATACTCCTTGACAACGTTTTCTCAAAGGCGTAGTCTGCCGCTCGTCTACAAAGGTTTGTAGGACTGTAGAGGAACTCGGCGTGCGTGGCTTGAGGGAGCAACCGCCCGCCATATCGGAGGAGTAGGTATGAGCAAGCGTGGATCGCGTCTGGCTGCCATCGGAGCCATGGGCGCACTGGCGCTCGGCATCGTCGCCTGCGGCGACGACAGCGACAGCGGCAGCAGCAGTGGAGCGTCAGGTGGCGACAGCGGCGAGAAGGTCCAGGTCGGCCTGATCACCAAGACCGATCACGAACCCGTTCTTCGTGAAGATGAAGGAAGCGGCCCAGGAGGCCGCCGGAGCGAACAACGCCGAGCTGACGACCGCCGCCGGTAAGACCGACACCGACGTCCAGACCCAGATCACGGCGATGGAGAACATGGTCACCAAGGGCGCGAAGGGCATCCTGATCACGCCCGCGCAGTCCAAGGCGATCGTGCCGGCGATGGAGAAGGCGCGCGCCGCGGGCGTGACCGTCATCGCACTCGACACGCCGCCCGAGCCGCAGGACGCCGCGGACGCGCTGTTCGCGACCGACAACGCGAAGGCCGGCGAGCTGATCGGCGCGTGGGCGAAGGCGAAGTTCGAGAAGGAGGGCACGGAGGCGAAGGTCGTCACGATCGACCTCGCCCCGGGCGTCTCCGTCGGCATCCTGCGCCACGACGGCTTCCTGAAGGGCTTCGGGATCACCGACAAGGAAGTGCTCGGCCACGCTGACGCCGAGGGCAACCAGGCCAAGTCGCAGGCCGCGATGGAGAACCTGCTGCAGAAGGTCCCGGACGTCAACCTCGTCTACACGATCAACGAGCCGTCGGCGTTCGGCGCGTACTCAGGCGCTGAAGGCGGCCGGCAAGGAGAAGGGCGTCACGATCGTGTCCGTCGACGGCGGCTGCGAGGCGATCGAGAAGGGCATCAAGACCGGCGTCAGATCTCCGCCACGTCGCAGCAGTACCCGCAGAACATGGCCAAGCTCGGCGTCGAGGCGATCGCCAAGGGCGAGAAGCCCTCCGGCTACACCGACACCGGCGTGACGCTGATCACCGACGACGCGCAGGACGGCGTCGACTCCAAGGACTCGGCGTACGGCACCGAGAACTGCTGGGGCTAGCACGTGGCTCACACCGAAATCGATACGGCGGCGCAGATGGCGCCGCCGTCCGCCCCCGGTGACCCAGGGGGCGGCGGCCTACTCAACCGTGAGCGGCTGGCGCAGCTCGGCCCGCTGATCGCGCTCCTGCTGGTCTGCGTGTTCTTCACGACGCAGAGCGACCGGTTCCTATCCGGTCAGAACTTCTCGCTGATCTTCCAGCAGGTGATGGTGATCGGCACGCTGGCGATCGGCCAGACCCTGATCATCCTCACCGCCGGCATCGACCTGGCGTGCGGAACGATCATGGCGCTGGGCTCGATCGTCATGACCAAGCTCGCGGTGGTCAACGGCCTGCCGCCGGCGCTCGCGCTGCTGCTCGGGATCGGCTCGTGCGCCGCGTTCGGGTTGCTGCATGGCGTGCTCGTGACGCGGATCGGCCTGCCGCCGTTCATCGTCACGCTTGGGCACGTACAACATCGCGTTGGCGCTGACCCACATCTACTCCAACGACGAGACGATCTCGGACCTGCCAAGCCTGTTCACGGCGCTCGGGAAGTCGTTCACGTTCGCCGGCACGGCGATCACGTACGGCTCGCTGGTGTGCCTCGGGCTGTTCGGGATCGCGTGGTTCGTGCTCACGCAGACGACCTGGGGCCGGCGCATATTCGCGCTCGGCGACGCGCCGGAGGCCACGCGCCTGATGGGCATCAACGTCAAGCGCCAGCTGACGGTGATCTACATCGTCGCGGGCGTGATCTACGGCTTCGCGGCGCTGTTGCTGGTCTCGCGCACGGGTGTCGGCGACCCGAATGCGGGCCTGACCGAGAACCTCGAGGCGATCACCGCGGTCGTGCTCGGCGGTACGTCGCTGTTCGGCGGCCGCGGCACGATCATCGGCACGCTGATCGGCGCGCTGATCATCGGCGTGCTGCGCAACGGACTCGTGCTGATGGGCGTGGCATCGACCTACCAGATCCTCATCACCGGCATCCTGGTCATCCTCGCGGTGTCCGTAGACCAGCTGGCGCGCAGGGGGACCAAGTAATGGCCACGGAAACGGAAACGCGCGAGCCGATCCTCCAGGCCAAGGGCCTGGTCAAGCGCTACGGCCACGTGACGGCGATCGACGGCGCGGACTTCGAGCTCTACCCGGGCGAGATCCTCGCGGTCATCGGCGACAACGGCGCCGGCAAGTCGAGCCTGATCAAGGCGCTCTCCGGGCGCCACCATCCCGGACTCCGGCGAGATCTTCCTCGACGGCGAGCCGGCGAAGTTCCGCTCGCCGCTCGACGCCCGCGCGGCGGGCATCGAGACCGTCTACCAGGACCTGGCGGTGTCGCCGGCGATGGACATCGCGACGAACCTGTTCCTCGGCCGCGAGCAGCGCCGGGCGGGGCCGCTCGGGCAGCGTCCTGCGGATGGTCGACAAGAAGGCCATGAAGAAGACGGCGGCCGAGCACATGGAGCGGCTCCAGATCGGCATCCGCTCGATGAGCCAGGCGGTCGAGACGCTCTCCGGCGGTCAGCGCCAGGGCGTCGCCGTGGCGCGCGCCGCGGCGTGGGCGAAGAAGCTCGTGATCATGGACGAGCCGACCGCCGCGCTCGGCGTGCGCGAGTCGGCGCAGGTGCTGGAGCTGATCCGGCGCGTCCGCGACGCCGGCCTGCCGGTGATCCTGATCAGCCACAACATGCCGCACGTGTTCGAGGTCGCCGACCGGATCCACATCCACCGCCTCGGCCGCCGCGCCGCGGTGGTGTCGCCGAAGACCCACACGATGCACGAGGTCGTGGGAATCATGACCGGCGCCGTGGTGCACGACATCGAGCACCCCGACAAAGCCAACGGCCAAAAGGCCGACCAACCGTCGGGCTAACCCCTCCGACGAACCCGGGCGAGCGGCGTGGTGCGCGCCGCTCGCCCACTCCCCCATGCGCTCAACTCGCCGTCCCACGATGAAGGACGTCGCGGCGCTGGCCGGCGTCAGCCTGTCCACCGTCTCGCGCGTCGTCAACAACTCCCCGGTCGACCCGGCGCTCGCCGGCCGCGTCCACGAGGCCGTGCGCCGGCTCGGCTACCGCCGCGACGCGGCCGCCGCCGGCCTGCGCCGCGCCGACCGTGCCTCCGCCAGCGTCGGCCTGATCGTCGATGACGTGGCGAACCCGTTCTTCTCCACCGTCCACCGCGGGCTGGAGGACGTCGCCCGCGCGCGCGGCGTGCTGATCTTCGCCGGCAGCTCCGACGACAGCGCGGCGCAAGAGCGCGAGCTCGTCACGTCGTTCAGCGCACACGGCGTCGACGGGCTGGTGATCGTGCCCGCGGGCGACGACCACCGCTATCTCGAGCGCGAGCGCGACGCCGGAGTGCCGATCGTGTTCCTCGACCGCCCACCGCAACGGTTCGTGGCCGACACGGTGCTGTCCGACAACGCGGGCGGGATGCGCGCCGCGGCCGAGCACCTGCTGGCCGCCGGCCACACGCGGATCGGCTATCTCGGCGACCGCGCGCGGGTATGGACCGCCGCCGAGCGGCTGGCCGCGTGCCGCGGGATCGTCGGCTCCGACCTCGTGCGGATGAACCTCACCGACAGCGGCGCGGCGGCCGACGCGGTGCGCGAGTTGCTCGACGACCCCGACCCGCCGACCGCGCTGCTGTGCGGGCAGAACCGGATCACGGTGGGCGTGCTGCACGCGCTGCGCGAGCTCGGGCTCGAGGACCAGGTCGCGCTGTGGTCGGCTTCGACGACATCCCGCTCGGAGCGCTCGTCAGCGTCACGGTGGTCGCTCAGGACCCGGTGGCGCTGGGCCGCTGCGCGGCCGAAATGCTGTTCGCGCGGCTGGAGGGCGACGACGGACCGCCGCGCCGGATCGTCGTGCCCACCCGGCTGATCGCGCGCGGAGCTATCCCGGTAGGACCGCGATCTCGTCAGTCAGTCTGAACGGCTCCGCGAGCTCGAGGTCGTCGCCGCTCCAGAACTTGCCCGGGTCGTACCAGCTGATCGGGCGTTCGCCGGGCAGCAGGCCCATGTTCTGCATCGTCACCGCGACCAGCTCGGCGCAGTAGATCGTCTCGCGCGTGACCTCGCGCTTACGGACGCGGCCGGTCGCCCACGAGCGCATCAGGCCCGGCGTCGTCGGGAAGGGCTTGCCGCTGTAGCGGTCGATCGTCGCGATCAGCGCGTCCTCCTGCTCGCGCGTGAGCGTTCCGCCCTCGAGCCGCCGCAACCACGCGCGCTGGCCGTACTTCTTGTCCCACGTGCGCACGGCGTCGGCGAGCTTATGGAGCTGGACGCCGCGCTGGCGCTGGCCGGTCCACGCGTCCGGGAGTGACTTGCCGAGCTCGGCATGCCACAGCAGGGGCGGCATGTCCTCGAGCGCCACCACCATCCCGACGTGGTTGACCGGGCTGTTGGTCACGGCCTGGATCGCGCGGTCGGCCACCGAGCGTCCGCGGAACAGCCAGAGGTCACCGGTCGCGGCGGTGTCGACGGCCTCGTCGAAAGGCAGCGCGGATTGGTTCACGGCGGGTAACCTACGCGAACCATGAAGGCGCGATGGAAGCTCCTCGGTCTGGCCGGCGCTGCCGGCGTCGCCGCGAGCGGCGCAGTGGCCGCCAAACAGCGCCGCCCGCAGTCGGACTACACGCCCGACGAGCTGCGTGATCGCCTCCGCAGCCGGCTCGAAAAGGTTGACGCCGGCGACGAAGAGGCGGAGCCCGTCGTGCCGCCCAAGGAGTAGGCCACGTTCGCGCCTTGTCCGGCCGACGTGCCGCCGGCGATGCGCATGTCCGGGCTACCGGCGGCGCTGGTGGCCGGTCATCCATACACGGTCGGGCTCGATCCGACGGGCGCCGGCGAACTCGGGAACGGGCGCGCGACGATCAGCGTGATCGACCGCACCGGGCGAGGCTGGTCGGCGACCTCCGAGTCCGCGCGTGGGCTCCGCCAGGAGTTCACGGTCGGCCTGCACGGCTCGCCCTACCGCGTGAGCGTGACCTATCCCGAGCCCTCGTGCGACCGCACGCTCACCGCCACGCTGCCGGTCACCCGCCGCGTCTACGCCGTCGTAGGTTGCGGGCGGCGCGCGCTCGAGCCACGCGTCGTGATCCTGCGCTGTCGCGGGGAGCGGCTGCGCCTGCGCGCCCTGCGCTGGACGGACTGGAACGCCGACTCGGTCACCGGGCGCGGGCGGTTGGCCGGCGTCGCCGCGACGATCACGCTCACGAGCCCGCGCGAGTGCGCGACGCTCGGCGGCTTCATCTACACGCGCGCTCGCATCGTCACCCCGGAGCGCACGTATGCGCGGGTGCCGATCGCGTGCCCCCTCCCCTGAACGGGTGACGTCGTTCCACCCCTGGGGGGATGTTCGCCGTCCGCTCGGGGCGCGACGATTCACGTCACGATGAAGAACAAGTCACAGCCCCGTCCCTCAGTCACCTCGGCTTCGCCGCAGCGTGATCTGGTGGCGCTGTCGCTGCTGCTGCGCGGCTAGATCAGCCCCGCCAGCGACCCGGTGATCCGCCCGCCGCGGATCGGCACACACGCGGGCGGGAAGTCCTGCCGGAACGCGGCCTCGACGCGGTCGAGGAACGCCTCGAGTCTCGGTGCCGCCGCGTCGCGGACGTCGTGGAGCACGAGCAGCGTCCAGTCGTGCTGGGCGACCTGCTGGAGCGCGCGATCGACCCAGCCCTCCGGGTCCTCCCAATCGCCCGGGACGGCGTTCCACAGCACGCACGTATAGCCGCCGGCTACGAGCGTGTCGACGGCCTCGCGGTTGAGCAGACCCGGCTCGAGGTCGCCGCCCGCGCCGGACGGCCGGAAGAGCTTGTCGGGGTGCGCCAGCTCGCCGAGATCGACCGCCTCGATCTCGTGACGGGCCCGCGGCGACGCGCCGAGCGGGCGCGGGTGGGTGAGCGTGTGGTTGCCGATCCAGTGGCCTTCCGCGTGCGCGCGCTCGGCCAGCGCGCGGTGCTCGCGCAGTTGCTCGCCGACGACGAAGAACGTGGCTTTGATCCCGTGGTCGGCGAGCACGTCGAGCACGCGGGGTGTCGCTTCCGGGTCGGGCCCGTTGTCGAACGTCAGCGTGACTTGATTCGTGGAAAGTATCAACGGCGTGTCAATTGGATATTGGAAGGATCACCGGAGATCCCGTACCTTGAATTCCGACGACTTGGTGGCTCCCCACCTCGCGTCGGTCCCGGACATACCTCTCCTCCCCGCGGCCGATGTGACGTCAATGTCGCGCCGGCCCCCGTCGACCTCTCTCTCCTTCGGCGGGGGCCGCCGCGCGTGCCATCTCCAGGAACCGGTTGAGCACGGCCGAGTCGTCCGCGGCGCGCCAGGCCATCGTGAGCCGGACCTTCGGTGCCTCGTCGTCCAGCGGACGGTACGTGACCCCCGCACGTTCGAGCGCGCGCATGGACTCCGGCACGAGCGACACGCCGACACCGGCGGCGACCAGCCCGACGACGGTCTGCGTTTCGGTCACCTCCTGCACGATCCGCTCCTCGCCGCCAAGGCGGTCGATCGCCGGGGCCAGCGCCTCGCGCAGGCCGGGGGCGCCGGCGCGGGTGAGCAGCACCAGCGGTTCGCCCTCGAGGTCGGAGAGCTTGAGCAGCGGGTGCGTCGCGAGCGGGTGCGCGTCCGGCAGCGCGGCCACGACCGGCTCCTCGACGACGGTCTCGATCCTCAGTTCCGGCCGCGCGCGCGGCACGCGGATGAACCCGACGTCGAGCCGGCCGTCCTCGAGTTGGCGCAGCTGCTCGCTGGTGCCGAGCTCGTGCAGGCGCAACGTGATGTCCGGCGCGTGGTCGCGGAACGTGCGTAGCAGCTCGGGCACGAACGAGTACATCGCCGAGCCGACGAAGCCGACCGCCAGCCGGCCGACCTCGCCGCGCTGGACACGCCGGGCCTGGCGCGATGCGTCCTCAACCGCGTCGAGGATCTCCCGCGCCCGGATGAAGAACGCCTGGCCGGCCGCCGTCAGCTCGACCCGGCGCTGGTTGCGCAGCAGCAGCGTCGCCCCGATCTCCTCCTCGAGCTGGCGGATCTGCTGGCTCAGCGGCGGCTGCGACATGTGCAGGCGCTCGGCCGCGCGGCGGAAGTGCAGCTCCTCGGCGACGACGACGAAGTAGCGCAGGTGGCGGAGCTCCATGGCCAGTCATGATGCAGGCATCGACGAGTTCCACGCACGTGACGGCATGATCCGGCTCGGGCAGCTGCTCAAGGCGGCGGGTCTCGTGGACTCGGGCGGCGAGGCGAAGGCGGTCCTCGCATCGGGTTCCGTGACCGTCAACGGCGAGCTCGAGACGCGCCGCGGCCGCCAACTCGCGGCGGGCGACGTGGTCACGCTCGGCGACGCGTCCGTGCGGGTAGAGGCCAGGCCATGACGCCAGGGGTGTACGTGGCCGGGTGCGAGCCGGCGACCGGGAAGTCTGCGGTCGCGCTCGGCGTGCAACAGCTGCTGGCGCGGCGGGTCGGCCGGCTCGGGGTGTTCAGGCCGGTGATCGCCGATCCCGAGCACGATCCGCTGCTCGACCTCCTGCGCCCGTCAGGCGCGGACTTCCTGCCGTACGAGGCCTCGTGTGGCGTCGGATATGAGGAGGTGCGGGCGGACGAGGCGCGCGCGTTGGAGGAGATCGTCGCGCGCTACCGGGCGCTGGCCGCGCAGTGCGACGGCGTGCTCGTGGTCGGCACCGACTTCGCGCACGGCGGAACCGCGAGCGAGCTGGCGTTCAACGCCCGCGTGGCGATCAACCTCGGGCTGCCCGCCGTGTTGGTGGTCTCCGGACACGACCGGACACCGCCGGAGGTCGAAACCGCGATCTCGGTGGCGCTGACGACGTGGCGGCGCTGGGGCTCGCACGTCGTCGCCGTCGTCGCCAACCGGGTCCGGGCCGAGGATCGCGACGCCGTCGCGTCCGGTGGTGACGTGTATGCCCTGCCCGAGGTCGACCTGCTGATGGCGCCGACGATCAGCCAGATCGCGGCGGCGTGCGACGGCGAGGTGATCGCCGGCGATCCGGAGCTGCTGGGCCGCGAGGCGCTGCAGCTGACCGTCGCGGCGATGACGCTGCCGAACCTGATGGAGCGGATCACCGACGGCGCGGTGCTGATCACGCCCGGAGACCGCGCCGACGTCCTGCTGGCGGCGATGTTCGCGCACGCCTCGACCGCGCTCCCCTCTCCCGCCGGCGTCGTGCTCACCGGCGGCCTGCGCCCGCCCGATCTCATCCTCGAGTCGCTCGGCAGCTTCACGCGGCTGCCGCCGATCGTCCTCAGCCCGCACGACACCTACGAGACGGTCACGCTCGCGAGCGCGCATGAAGGCGTGATCGCACTTGACGCGCCGCGCAAGGTGACGAAGGCGCTCGCGGTATTCGAGACCCACGTCGACGGCGACGATCTGCTCGACCGGATCGACGTGGCCCGCTCGGAGGCGGTGACGCCGCTGATGTTCGAGTACACGCTGCTCGACCAGGCGCGCGCGCAGCCGCGCCACATCGTCCTGCCGGAAGGCACCGACGAGCGCGTGCTGCGCGCGGCCGACATCCTGCTGCGCCGGCGCGTCGTCGAATTGACGCTGCTCGGCCCCGAGGAGGAGGTCCGCGGCGCGGCGGGCCGGCTCGGGCTGGACCTGTTCGGCGCGCACGTGCTCGATCCTCGGGATCCGGAGCTGGTCGAGCGCTTCGCGGCCGAGTACGCGGCCCGCCGCGCGCACAAGGGCGTCACGGTGGATGCCGCCCGCGACATCGTCTCGGACGTCAGCTACTTCGGGACGCTGATGGTCGCGCTGGGGATGGTCGACGGGATGGTGTCGGGCGCGACCCACACGACCGCGGAGACGATCCGGCCGGCGTTCGAGCTGGTCAAGACGCGGCCCGGCGTCTCGATCGTGTCGAGCGTGTTCCTGATGTGCCTGGCCGATCAGGTGCTCGTCTACGGCGACTGCGCCGTCAATCCGCATCCGACCGCCGAGCAGCTCGCCGACATCGCGATCTCGTCGGCGCAGACCGCGGCGCAGTTCGGGATCGAGCCGCGGGTGGCGATGCTGTCCTACTCGACCGGGACGTCGGGGAGCGGCGCCGACGTCGAACGGGTCCGGGAAGCGACCGAGCTGGTGCGGTCGCGGGCGCCGGAGCTGTCGGTTGAAGGGCCGATCCAGTACGACGCCGCCGTCGACGCCAGTGTGGCGCGGACGAAGCTCCCCGACAGCGCCGTCGCCGGCCGGGCGACCGTCTTCATCTTCCCCGACCTCAACACCGGCAACAACACGTACAAGGCCGTCCAGCGGTCCGCGAACGCGATCGCGATCGGGCCGGTGCTGCAGGGGTTGAACCAGCCCGTCAATGATCTGTCGCGCGGCGCGACCGTCCACGACATCGTCAACACCGTCGCGATCACGGCCATCCAGGCGCAGTGAGTAGGGTCTTCGTCGTCAACTGCGGGTCGTCGTCGCTGAAGTGGTCGGTGGTCGACGACGAGGTGATCGCGTCGGGGACGGTCGGCTCGGTCTCCGACCACGCCGCAGCCTTGGATGCCGTGCTCGGCTCGGACCCGCCGTTGGACGGTCTCGTCGCCGTCGCCCACCGCGTGGTGCACGGCGGCGAGCGGTTCTCGGCGCCGGTGCTGATCAACGACGCGGTGGTCGCGGCCATCCGCGATCTGTCGGTGCTGGCGCCGCTGCACAACCCGGTCAACGCCGACGGGATCGAGGTCGCGCGGCGGGCGTTCCCGGAGGTGCCCCACGTCGCCGTATTCGACACCGCGTTCCACGCGACGATCCCGCAGCGAGCCTTCACGTATGCCGTGCCGCGCGCCTGGGGCGTGCGCCGGTACGGGTTCCACGGCACCTCGCACGCCTACGTCGCGCGCGAGACCGCGCGGATCCTTGCCCGCCCGCCCGAGGCGATCGACTGCATCGTTCTGCACCTCGGCAACGGCGCCAGCGCCACGGCGGTCAAGGCCGGCCGCAGCGTCGACACGTCGATGGGGCTGACACCTCTAGAAGGGCTGGTGATGGGGACGCGGTCGGGCGACGTCGACCCGGCGTTGGTCGCCCACGTCCGGCGGACGCGCAACCTGACCGACGACGAGATCGACTCCGTCCTGAACTCGCGCTCCGGCCTGGTCGCGCTGGCCGGCGACAACGACATGCGCGAAGTGCACCGGCGGATCGCGATGGGCGACGCCGCCGCCGAGCTCGCGCTGGACGTCTACTGCTACCGGATTCGCAAGTACGTGGGCGCGTACATGGCCGCGCTCGGGGGGTGCGACGCGATCGTCTTCACGGCGGGCGTCGGGGAGAACGATCCGGTCGTCCGGGAGCGATCCCTCGCGGGTCTCGAGCGGCTGGGCGTCAGGTTGGATTCGGACTCGAACGCCGCTGGGGGCCCGGTGATCTCGGCGGCGTCGTCCGAGGTCACGGTGCTCGTGATTCCGACGAACGAGGAACTCGAGATGGCTCGCCAGGCGGTCGCCTTGGTGGCGCTCGCAAACGGCAGCCATTAAGGGGGACGCAGGATTGGCCTTGCCACGTGGGTGGCAGGTCGATGATCGTTTGGAGACGCGATCGATTGGGGGTGGTCCCTCGTGTTCGTGTGCGGTCGTGAGGCGAGCCCGGCATGAGCGTTCATGGTCGACCTCGCCTCCCTCATTTGCTGCCGTTCGCCGGCACCCAAGTACCGTGTCTCCCATGCCGGAAACCAAGCGCGCGCACAAGGTCACGACCCGCCCCTCGCACAAACACGTCCGCGTCGAAGCGGCCGACGGGACCGTCCTCGCCGAGACCACAAACGCCACCGAGCTCGATGAGACCGGCCTGCCGACCCGGTACTACATCCCCCGCGACGACGTCCGGATGGAGCTGCTCGAGCCGAGCGACACCACCTCGCATTGCCCGTTCAAGGGCGACGCCACATACTTCTCGGCGCCCAGGGCCCCCGACGCGTTCTGGGTCTATGAGCACCCATCGGAGGAGGCAGCCGAGCCCGTGGCCGGCCTCCTCGCGCCCTGGCCCGGCCGGGTTGAAGTGATCGTGGGCTGACCGAGCCGGCTCGGCGCGCCGAGCCGGACGCCGCCCTGATCCGGCGGTCCTGGCGGGAGCCGGAGCGGTTCGCCGACGTGTTCGATCGCCATTACGACGGCATCCACGCGTTCGCCGCCCGGCGGCTGGGCGCGAGCATCGCCGACGACGTGACGTCCGAGACGTTCCTGATCGCGTTCGACCGGCGCCGGCGCTACGACGTCGCGCACCCGAGCGCGAAGCCGTGGCTGTTCGGGATCGCCGCCAATCTGATCGCGCGCCACCAGCGCGCCGAGATGCGGCGCTACCGCGCGTTCGCGCGGGCGGCGGCGCCCGGCGCAACCGAGGATCACGACCACTCCGCGCGACTCGACGCGACGGCGCTGCGAGCCAAGCTCGCAGCAGCTCTGCTCCAGACGGCCGAGCGCGACCGCGAGGTGTTGCTGTTCGTCGCGTGGGCCGGGCTTACTCCCGACGAGGCGGCGCGCGCGCTCGACATCCCCGCCGGCACCGCCCGCTCACGGCTGCACCGGGCGCGCCGGCAGACGCGCGCCGCTCTCGGAGAGGACGAAGCATGAACGACCTCGAACTGCTCGACGCCGCGTTCAAGCCGGAGGAGCCGCCGGATCCCACCGCGCGAGCGGCCGCTCGCGCCGCGCTGATCAAGCCCCCGCGGCGGCGAAGCCTCCGCCCGGCGCTGATCGCCGCGCTTGCCCTGATGGCCGCCGCGATCGCCGTGGCGACGAATGACCGTGACGTGCCGGTCGTGCCCCGTGTCGAGACCGCCTCGGCTTTGGAACGCGCCGCCCGCGTGGCCCAGCAGCAACCGTTCACCGCGCCGCGCGACGACCAATGGATCTACACGCGAGACAGCGGCCGCGAACAGTGGAAGCGCGCCGACGGCCGCGGTTTGGCGATCCGAGATGACCGTGGCGAACTCCAGGTCGAGATCATGCGCGTGCCGCTCGACGGCTACAAGCAGCAGGCCGCGCTCCCCACCGATCCGAAGGCGCTGCTCGACTGGGCCTACGCGCAGACCGACAACATCACCGGCGCCGGTACCACGGCGGACGCCGAGGTCTACGCGGTCTTCCGCGGGCTGCTCGGCGCCGGGGTCCTCCCGCCTGGTCTCGCGGCCGGCGTGTACCGGGCGATGAAGGACGTGCCCGGCGTGACGGTCGGCCGCGACGGCGGGCTGATCGCGGTGACATTGACCGACGGCGGCCTGCGCCAATCAGTCCTGCTCGACGCCACGACATACGCCTACGCGGGCCAGCACTCGGTGAAGGTCGGCCCGACGAGCAAGCCCGGCGACGGGGGCACCGCGATGCGCCTGAAGGCCGGGATCGTCGACCGGCCCGGCGAGTATCCGTAGCCGCGGTCGGACGCTTAAGCAGACGATGATCCCCGGCGTTCACCTCGAGATGCTCCATCACCCGAACCGGTACACGCCGGCTCAGATCGAGCGGGCGTCCCAGTTCGCGGCGGCGCTCGGCCGCGGCCGGTTCGTGGTCTGCGAGCCGCCGCGGCGGATCCCGCTGGAATAGCCGGCGCGATCCGGGCGTCGTCCGGCGCATGAGGATCGTCGGGCGAGCGCGTGAGCTCGCGATGCTGGAATCGCGGTTGGGGGCCGCTCGCCGCGGCCGCGGACGTTCGATCGAAGTGGCCGGGGAGCCCGGCGTCGGCAAGTCGGCCCTGATCGCCGAGCTGTGCGCGCGGGCCGACGGTTGGCAGGTGTTGACCGGCCGGGGCACCGAGTTCGAGGCCGACGTCCCGTTCGGGATCTTCGCCGACGCGCTCGACGACGCGGTCGCCGCGTTGGGAACCGAACGGGCACGGCGGCTGAGCGGCGACCGGCTCGGCGAGCTGGGCGCGATGCTGCCGTCGATCGCCGCCCCCGCGCCCGCGTTCGACGGTGAGCGCCATCGCCTGCACTACGCGGCCCGTGCACTCCTGAACGGGATGGCCGACGCCAGGCCGCTGCTGCTCGTGCTCGACGACGTCCACTGGGCCGACACCGCCTCGCTCGAGCTGATCGCGCACCTGACCCGCCGCCCGCCGGACGCGACGCTGATCGTGCTCGCCTACCGGAAGCCGCCGAGGGCGCTGCGCGGCGAGCGGATCGTGCTCGAGCCGCTGACCCGCGCCGACGCCGACCCCCTGCTGCTCCACGCCCCCGTATCCCGCCGCGACGCGCTCTACGAACAGAGCGGCGGCAACCCCCTCTACCTGGAAACCCTCCTTAAAGGGTCTGACCCTTTAACTTTCGTCGGCGACGAGTTGGACGCGTTGTCGCCTGAGGCGCGCACGCTCGCGCAGGGCGCCGCGGTGGCCGCGGAGCCGTTCGGGCCGGAGCTGGCGGCGGCCGCCGCGGAGCTCGATGACCCGCTCGGAGCGCTCGACGAGCTGCTCGCCGCGGACCTGATCCGCGCCACCGACATCCCGCGCCGGTTCCGGTTCCGCCACCCGATCGTGCGCCACGCGATCTACTCCGCCGCCGGGGCCGGCTGGCGGCTCGGGGCGCACGCCCGAGTGGCAGCCGTGCTCGCGCGGCAAGGCGCGCCCGCCGCGCAGCGCGCGCACCACCTCGAGCAGTGCGCGGAGCCGGGCGACGCGCACGCCATCGACGTGCTCGCGCAAGCCGCGGCGGGGGCGGCGCCGCGGGCGCCGCTCGCCGCCGCCAACTGGTGGGCGGCCGCGCTGCGGCTGCTCCCGGCCGACAGCGACCGCCGGCTCGAGTTCCTCGTCCCGCGCGCGACGGCGCTCGGCGCCGGCGGCGAGCTGGCCGCGAGCCGCGACGCGCTCTACGAGGCTCTCGCACTGATCCGAGAGCCGGAGGTCAAAGGCCAGGTCGTCGCGTTCATCGCGATGATCGAGCAGCTGCTCGGCCGCCACGACCAGGCGCACACGCTGCTCACCGAGACCCTCGCGGACCAGGCTCACGGAAGGCCGGCCGCCGCGCTCCGGATCGAGCTGGCCAAGGAGCGCTACTTCGTGGCCGACTGGCGCGGGATGCGCCGCTATGCCGCGGACGCTCTGGCGGCGGCGCGGGCGCTCGACGACCCGCCGCTGATCGCCTCCGCGGCCGGCATCCTGGCCCTCGCCGAATATCACCTGCCGGACGTCACCGCCGCCCGCCCGCTGCTCGACGAGGCCGCCGCCCGGCTCGACGCGCTGACCGACGACCAGCTGGCCGGCCGGCTGGACGCCGCCCTGTTCGTCGGCTGGGGCGAACAGTGCCTGGCCCGCTGGGACGACGTCCACCGCCATTACGAGCGCGCGCTCGGCGTCGCCCGCGCCACCGGCCAGGGCTACCTGCTGATCCCGATGACGATCGGGCGCACGATCGCGTACCTGTGGCAGGGCGAGCTCGCGGCCGCGGCCGGGCTGGCCGACGAGGCGATCGAGGCCGCACGCCTGTCCGGCAACCCCCAGTCCGTGAGCTGGACGCTGACCACGCGCTGCTGGGTCGCGACGCTGGCCGGAGATCTCGACCTCGCGTTGAGCACCGGCGCGGAAGCGCACGCGACACAGCTGCCCCGCAGCCACTGGAGCGCCCTCACCGCCTGCTATCTGGCCGAGGCCCACCTCGAGGCCGGCGACCACGACACGGCCGTCAAGCTGCTCCTCCCCGAGCTGCAGTTCGTCGAGCGCGCGTTCCAGACGCGCTGGTACGAGGTCCTGACGCGCGCCGAACTGGCCGCCGGCCGCTTCACCGAGGCCGACCGCCATGCGGCCCATGCCGAGATGGCCGCCTCCGGCCTCGGACTGCCCGCGCGCACGAGCGAGGCGCACCGAGCCCGCGCCGCCGTGCTGCTGGCGGCGGGCGACAGCGCCGGTGCCACCCGCGCGGCCCGGATCGCTGCGCGCGAGGCGGACCGCGTAGGCAACCGGCTCGACGCGGCCCGCGCGCAGCTGCTCGCCGGCCAGGCGCTGGCCGCCGGCGGCCACCATCGTGAGGCGACGGAGGCGCTGACCGCCGCCCGCGAGATCTTCACGGACGCCGGCGCGCGCCGCTTTGACGACCAGGCCGCGCGCGAGCTGCGCCGCCTCGGCCGCCGCGTCGCCCGCCAGGGCGCCCGCCGCCGCCGGCCCGCGGCCGGAGTCGGCGCGCTCACCGACCGCGAGCGCGAGATCGCGCAACTCGTGGCCGATGGCCATACCAACCGTCGCATCGCCGCCCACCTGCATCTCTCGACCAAGACGGTCGAGACCCACGTGGCGAACATCTTCGGCAAGCTCGACGTCCGTTCGCGCGCCGCCGTTGCCGCCACCATCGCGCGGACGTGAGTGTCATGATCGCGCGATGGCATACGACCTGGTGATCGACCTCGACAACACGCCGGGCGCGCTGGCGAAGGTTGCGGCCGCGATCAGTGACGCCGGAGTGAACATCGCCGCCGCCACCTGCCTGGGCCCGGGCCAGCGGGCCGAGCTGCACATCCTGGTCAAGCACCCAGAGGCCGCGCGACATTCGTTGGCAATCTCGCACGACGTCACGGTCACGCGTGAGCGCGAGGTGGTGGTCGTCGAGGTCGAGGACCAGCCGGGGGTGCTCGCGGACCTCACGCGCAAGATCGGGAAGGCGGGCGTGAACATCGACCTGGTCTACGTCGCGACCCGCAACCGGGTCGTGTTCGGAGCCGATGACCTCGACGCGCTACGAGCCGCGCTGGACGGCGCGATCTAGGCGATCGAAGTACCAGGCGTAGGCTTCGCGCTTCGAGAGCCAGCGTCCAGTCTCGAGCCACGCCATCGTGCGGCAGGCGGCGATCAGCGCCTGCTCCCCGCCGAAGTCGCGCCACCACGCCAGCGACTCGCGCAACGCGGGCCGCACGTCCAACTCGCCGACGAGTTCGCGCGGGTGCGGGCCGACCAGCGGCTTGGCGTGCTCCTGCGCGATCGCGAGGTCGAGCACGAACCAGAACCGGGGCTCGGCGTCGGGGTCGTAGCCCTCGTGGTGCTCCATCCCTGGGCCGGTGTTGAGGTTGAGCTGGAACGCGGGAGGGTCCGCGTACAGCACGAACTCCAGCCCGCGCACCGGACACGGCACCGCCGACAGCTCGGCGGCGAGCGCCTCGAGCTCCGGGCGGGACAACCGCGCCGACACCGCCTGCACGTCGACGTCGCTCGTCGCCGGGTCCCAGCCGCCGAGCGCGGCGGACCCGATCTGCCAGACCGCCACCAGGCGGTCCCCGAGCCGCGCCTGGAGAACGCGGACGAGCTCCGACACGTACTCGTCGAGCACGTGCCGGAGCTTGTCAGAGGATCAGGCGCGGGTGCCGACCGCCAGCAGGTACTCGAGCTCGAACCGCGCGCTGCCGTTCGTGCTGAGGTTCCGGTCGTCGCAGAACTGGTCGAGCGCGGCGTCGAACGCTTCGACGACCCCGTTCTTCTCCGCGTTGGCACGGGTGACGATCGTCGGGCCGTAGCGGGCCTTGAAGTGCTCGGCGAAGTCGCGCGGCTGCTCGAAGGCCGTGACCTCGAGCATCTCGCGCCGGAGCGTGTTCAGCTCGACGCGCTCGCCGAACAGCTCGCGCAGGTGGCCCTCGCTACCCCACAGCGGCGGGGGCGAAGCACCGGGGGGCGGCGGCGGGGCGTACGGGCCCATGGTCTTGAACAGCTGGCCGATCTGACCCTCGGGCGTCCAGCTCAGCAGCGCGATCTTGCCGCCGGGGCGGCAGACGCGGACGAGCTCGTCGGCGACGAGCTGGTGGTGGGGAGCGAACATCGCGCCGATGGCGGAGATCACGACATCGAAGGACTCATCCTCGAACGGGAGGTCCTCAGCGTCGGCCTCGACCCATTCGAGCGACAGGCCCGCGGCGTCGGCGCGGTGGCGGCCGGCGACGAGCAGCTCGGGGGTGAGGTCGCTCGCGACGACGTGAGCGCCGGTGGCGGCGGCCGGGAGGGAGGCGTTGCCGGTGCCGGCGGCGACATCGAGGACTCGAGTCCCGGGGCCGAGGTCGCACGCGTCCACCAGGCGGGGGCCCAGCGGGAGCAGGAACGTCTCAACCATCGAGGGGTAGTCGCCCGACGCCCACATCGCGGCATGGCGCGCCTTCAACTCGGAGCGCGATTTCGTGGTCTGGTGCATGCCGACGAAGCTACGGTCAGGACCCCTCCGGCACATCGGGAGGACCTCCCTATCTTGGCTTTCGCGCGCTCCCTAGGAGAGGATGGGCGCGTGGCCACGGTCGAGCTGATCCCATTCACGCCTGGGCGCCGGCCGACGGATGAGGCGCGCCACGCGTGGCTGGGGTCCAGCGACCAGGTGGCGTTCGTGCTCGGGGACCCGTCGATCGACAACCGCTGCTATCTGCTGCTGGCGATCAACGGGACGGGCGCGCTCGACGTGACACTCAAGGGCGTGCCGGGCTGGGAACGCCGGCCGTTCGAACCCGCCGCGTTCGTCGCGGGCGAAACGACCCCGCGCCCATGGCCGCTCGGCGACGATCGGCCGTACGTCTTCACGCTGCTCCCCGACGAGCTCGACCTCGAGATCCCGTTCACTGGGCTGCGACTCCAGGTCGAGATCCGCCTCGCGGACGAAAACGTGGCCTACGGCACGCTCGACGTCTACGACGTGCGGAAGTTCGGGACGCTGTACGCGCGGGTCGTCGATCGGGTGGTGATCCCGGACACGGCGCGCCAGCAGGACGGGCTCGCGCACGCCTACCACCCGTGGTTCCCGGTGCTGCTGATCGGCTCGCACAAGGCCGAGCTCTACACGCGCGCGCTGATCGGCGACATCGTCCACAAGCGCGCAACCTGGCCGACCCGGGCTGGCTCGTGCGCGTCGGGCTCTACCTCGAGCTGCTGACGTGCCTCGGGATCGCCGAGGCGGTCGGCGACGGCGATCTGCTACGCCAGCGGATCTCGAGCTCGCCGAGATCTGACGGATCCGCGCTCAACGTCGAGGGCTGGAAGCGGGTGTGGGCGCTGCGCCAGATCGCGTTCGGGCGGGCCGCGCACGGGGCCGGTCGGCGGCTCTGAACCTGCTCAACAAGCGGCGCGCGACGCTCGAGTTCCTGCACGTCCACCACGAGGACCTGCAGCACGCGATCGAGCTCGCCGGGCCCGAACGTCGCACAACGCGCAGGAGACATGGCATCGCGTGTTCCGCGACGCCGAGCGGGCCGTGCTGCGCCAGACGCCGGACGCGTTCCCGGAGCTCGGCCACCTCCCGACCGAGGTGCGGCGGTTCGTGCTCTGGCACCGGCTGCGGCCATCTCGGCCTGAGCCGCGTCCTGCGCGTGCCCGGGCCGCTGCCGCGGCTGCTCGGCGACCAGGACGGGCTGTTCGCGTCCGCGTGCAGCCAGTACCGGGCGTCGATGAACCACGTCGCGGACTGGGCCAAGCAGCGCGGGCTGATGGACCACACCGGCGAGGAGGCCGTGCCGCGCCAGGTCAGCCTGCTCGAGGCGCACATGAACCAGCCCACCCGGGTCGAGCTGCTGCAGCGGCGCGACGGATACGACTCCGAGCGGCTCGAGGTCGGCGCGGAGCTGCCGCCGGACTACGAGCCGCCGATCGCCGACCTCGCGAAGCTGCTGGCCGGCACGGCGCTGTTCTCGCTCCTGCGCGCGGACGAGATCGACATGCTCGCGCACACCGCGCGGCCGCTCACGTTCGGCCCGCTGGAGCGGATCATCGTCCAGGGCCAGGAGGGCGACTCGCTGTTCGTCGTCGTCGACGGTGCCGTCGAGGTGATGCTGCGCCGCGACGACGGCGTCGAGGTCAACCTCGGGCTGCGTCCGTCGCCGACCGTGCTCGGCGAGATGTCGCTGCTCACCGGCGCGCCGCGCAGCGCGACCGTGCGCGCGGTCGAGGGCGCGCTCGTGTACGAGATCGGCCGCCGCCAGTACGCGCCGATCCTGGCCGCGCGCCCGGAGCTCGTCGACGCGCTCGAGCGCGCGATGGAGGCGCGCCTGGAGGCCCAGGGCTCGATGCTCGAGCGCTACGACGCCGAGCGCGCCCGGGCGGGCTTCACGCGCCGGATCCGGCGGCTGCTGGCGAGCGCCTGAGCTCCCGGAACAGCTTCAGCGCGTAGGCGCCGGCGGGGTGCTCGCGGAACGCGCGCACCTCGCGCGCGACCGGCTCGGGGAGATCCTGCGGCAGCCGGACGCCGTATTCGGGCGGCACGACGACCGCGGCCGCGAGGCAGGCGAACGTCAGGTCCGCGGCGGTGAAGCGGTCGCCGCACAGATGGCGGCGGCCGTCCGACAGGCGCTCGGCGATCGCGTCGAAGGCGGCGAAGACGAGCGGCGCGTCGTCGGAGTCGGTGAGGCTCAGCTCCCGCCGCGCCCAGCGCACCGCCACCGGGATACAGGCCGCTCAGCGCGCGCGCTTCCCAGGCCGGGACGCCCTGGTTGTTGAACGGCAGCATCAGCTGCTTGCGCGGCAGCATGTGCTTGTAGATCAAGCGCCGGGCGTCCGGGCCGAGGCCGGCGTCCAGCCAGCGGCAGAGCTCGGTCTCTTCGCCCGTGAACAGCCGCAGCTCCGGCGGCAGGTGCGCGTCGGCGTAGCGGACGATCCACTCCGACTCCGCGAAGACGCCCGTCGTCGGTCACCAGGACGGGGACGGTGTTGCCGCCGCCGGCGCGGCGCGCGGCGAGCCGGTGCATGCCCTGGACGTGCGGCTCCTCGATGTAGGTCAGCCCGGCGCGGTCGAGCGCCCAGCGCGCCTTCTCGCAGAAGTGGCTGATCGGGATCGTGACGAGGCGTCTTACGGACGCGTCGTCACCGCTCACGTAGGCGATCTGCTCCTCGGGGCCCAGGATCACGTCGAGGACCTTGTTCGGGATGTGGAAGATCACGTTGAGGAGGCAGGTCATAGCGCGATCCTCGCGCGCCCGCGCCCGGCTGGACATCACTCACGGGGGTGAACCATGCCACCCGATGTCCGTGCGCGTACCGGTCATCTGGATTACAAGGGCCGTGCTGCCGATTACTGACGGCACATGACTCCGCTCGCCGCCCCCGCCGCGCTCATGTCGCGCCTGACGTACGCCCGGAAGTTCCTGCTGCTCGGTCTGGTCCTGCTCGCCCCCGCGGTCTTCGCGCTCCACGCCTACTGGTCCACGCAGGGCGCCACGATCTCTTTCGCCGAGAGCGAACGCGCGGGAGTGCGGTACGTCATTCCGGCCAACGATCTGGTGGTGAAGGTGACGGCGGCGCGCAGCGTGGCGGTGCGGGCCGCGGGCGGCGACGCCGACGCCGTCGCCGCGCTGCCAGGCGCGGCCGAGCGCGTGCGCAGGGCGGTCGCTGCACTCGACGCCGCCGACGGTGCCGCGATCAAGACCGATGGCGTCTGGCGCAAGGCGCGCCCGATCGTGCTGGCCGCGGCGGTCTCGAGGCCGGCGGATTCGCCGCAAGCCGCCTACGAGGGCTACGACGCCGCGGCCGCCGCCGCGCTCGACCTCGTGATCCAGGCCGGCAACGGGTCCAACCTGATCCTCGATCCGGATCTCGACTCCTACTACGTGATGGACGCGCTCATCACGAAGCTCCCGGCGATCGCCGACAACGCCGGACGCGTCGTCGATCTGGAGACGGTAGTCGCCGCCGACGACTCGATCGACAACCAGATCGCGCTCGCGGGTGCGCAGGGCGCGCTGCGGTCGGCCGAGGCCGCGAACCGCAGCGGGCTCGGAACCGCATTCGAGAAGACCGCGGACCCGGAGCTCGAACCGGCGCTGGCCCCCGGCGTCGGCGCGGTCCAGGACGCGATGACCTCGCTGGACGCGATCGCCACGCTCGAGAAGGCGGCCGCGCCGCAGCTCGACGCGCTGCTGGTCGCCCGCATGGACCATTTCTCCGCCGCACGCATGCGCGTGGCGCTGATCGTCTTCCTGGGCGCGCTCGTGGCCGCGTTCCTGTTCGCCGGCTTCTTCGTCTCCACCCGCCGCGGCGCCCGCGAGATCTCGGAGCGGCTGGCGGGCCTGCGCGATGACTCGCACGAGCTGAGCGCGGCGCTGGATGCGATGGCCGGCGGCGATCTGACCGTCGAGATCGAGCCGGACTTGCGGCCGATCGAGTACGCCTCCAGCGACGAGCTTGGCCAGATCGCAGACGCCGCCAACGGGATCCTCGAGAGCACCGCGGAGTCGATCGCCGGCTACAGCCGGATGCGCTCGTCGCTCGCCAGTGTGATCGGCACGGTCTCGGCGAACGCCGGGACGGTCTCCGCCGCGTCGCAGCAGATGGCGTCCAGCTCGCAGGAGACCGGGCGGTCGGTGAGCGACATCGCCGCTGCGGTCAATGACGTCGCGCAGGGCGCCGAGCGCCAGGTCCGGCTCGTCGAGACCACCCGCGCTGCCGTCCAGGAGGCGGCGCGCGCCGCCGCCGCCAGCGCCGGGACCGCGCGCGCCACCAGCGAGGCCGCCGAGAGCGTGCGCGTCGCCGCGGTCGAGGGTGCCGCCACGGCTGTGCGGGCCAGCGACAGCATCAGCCGCATCGCCGCCTCCTCGGGCGCCGTCACGGCGGCGATCGATGACCTCTCGGAGCGCTCGGGCCGGATCGGCGGCATCGTCGACACGATCACCGCGATCGCCGAGCAGACCAACCTACTGGCGCTCAACGCGGCCATCGAGGCCGCGCGAGCCGGCGATCAGGGGCGCGGTTTTGCGGTGGTTGCCGACGAGGTGCGGCGGCTCGCCGAGCAGTCCCAGTCCGCCGCGTCCGAGATCTCGGCGCTAATCGGCGAGATCCAGTCCGAGACGGGCCGTGTCGTCGAGGTCGTGACCGAGAACCACCGGCACACCGAGGCCGGCGTCGCCACCGTCGCACACACGCGGATCGCGTTCGAGGAGATCGGCGCCACCGTCGAGGAGATGACCGCGCGGGTCGGCGAGATCTCGGCCGCGGTCGAGCAGATCGCGACCGAGGCGGCGCGCGCCGAGCGCGAGGTCGACGACGTGGCCGCGGTCGCCGAATCGTCGTCCGCCTCGGCTGAGCAGGTCTCCGCCACGTCGCAGCAGACCGGCGCGTCGGCGCAGGAGATCGCGGCGTCCGCGCACGGGCTCTCCGTCACCGCCGCCGAGCTCAACCAGCTCGTCGGGCGCTTCGTGGTCACGGCCGGGTAGAACTCGCGGCGGGATGCCGCGATTCGTGATCCAACTCCACCAGGCGCGAGCGCTCCACTACGACTTCCGGCTCGAGGTCGATGGCGTGCTGCGCTCGTGGGCGGTGCCGAAGGGACCGTCGACCGACCCGAGCGAGAAGCGCCTGGCCGTCCAGGTCCCGGACCACTCGCTCGCGCATGGCGATTACGAGGGGCCGAACGTGAGCATCTGGGACCGCGGCGAGTACCGGCCGCTCGACGATCAGCGTGCGATGGCCGAGTCGCTCGACGAAGGTCACGCGTCGTTCTGGCTCGAAGGCGCGAAGCTGCACGGCGGCTGGACGCTCCACCGCACCGAGGAGAAGCAGTGGCTGCTGATCAAGCGGCGGGACGAGCGATGAGCTCCGCTCCCACCACCGCGGGCGCGATGAAGGCGGTGCTCACGCCCGAGCGTTTCAGCGATCCGGACTGGATCTTCGAGCGCAAGCTCGACGGCATCCGCTGCGTCGCGATCCGCGACGGCGGGGCCGTAAGGCTCCTGTCGCGCAACGACCTGTCGATGAACGGCCGCTATCCGGAGATTGCCGAGGCCTTGGACGGGCAGGAGCGGACGCGGTTCGTCGTCGACGGCGAGGTCGTGGCCGCCGACGGCACGTTCGCCGGCCTCGCCGCGGGCGGGCCGCGGCTGTACTACGTCTTCGACGTGCTGTGGCTCGACGGCGAGGACGTGCGCGACCGGCCGCTGCGCGAGCGCAAGGCGCTGCTGCGCGACGCGCTGCGGTGGGACGATCCGATCCGGATGACGTCATACCGCGTCGAGGCCGGCGAGGAGCTGTTCGCCAAGGCCTGCGCGGAGGGCTGGGAGGGCGTGATCGCCAAGCGCTTCGACAGCCCCTACACGTCCAAACGTTCCAAGGACTGGCTGAAGTTCAAGTGCGAGCAGGGCCAGGAGCTGGTGATCGGCGGCTACACGGCACCGCGCGGCTCGCGGACCGATCTCGGCGCGCTGCTCGTCGGCGTCTACGACGGCGACGAATTGCGTTACGCGGGGAAGGTCGGGACCGGCTTCAACCGCGCGACCCTGCGCGACCTCGCGGAGCGCCTCGAACCGTTGCGCCGTGACGAATCCCCGTTCGTCGACGCGCCCCGCTTCCGCGACGCGACTTGGGTCGAGCCGGAACTCGTCGGCCAGATCGGCTTCGCCGAGTGGACCAGCGCCGGCCGCCTGCGCCATCCGCGCTTCCAGGGCCTGCGCTTCGACAAGCCCGCCTCGAAGGTCGTCCGCGAAGCGGGCTAAGGCGCCGTGACCTCGGCCCAGGTCAGCCCGGCCCGCTTGAGGAACGAGTCGTAGAACGTCTGTTTGGCAGCGTTCGCGTAGCCGACGTTCGCGATCGGCAGCAATTCCCGCAGGACCCGCAGCCATCCGTCCCGATTGGGGTTCTCACCGATCAACGCGTACCACAGCATGTCGCCGTACTCGGCCTGGAGCTCGGTCTGTGCCGCCGTGAACGCGCCAAGGATCACCGGCGCGGTGGCGACCGTGGTCGTCTCCGGTGTCACGCCCGTCGGCGGCACGTACTGCGCGGTCTTCAGGAACGCGACGAACAACTGCTGCAGCGCCGCCGCCCGCTCGGCACGCGACAGCTTCGGCACGAAGTCGAGCCCGGTGGCGTAGGCCTCGAGCTCCTGCGGGCCGTGCAAGCGCGCGAGTTCGTTCATCGGCGCCATGTAGAGCTCCCACGGATCGCGCGTGGCCGGGTCCAGCGCTTGCCAGTCCTGCCACCAGCCGTGGATCTGCTTCGCGTGGACGAGCTCGTGGGTGATCACGGCCTGCGTGTTGGCCTCCGTATCGCGCACCGACGTCGGGCCCCAGTGCATCCAGTGCCAGTAGTTGGCCGGATTGGCAGGCACCTCCGACCAGCGGGTCACCGCGTCGTCGGCGTATGTCAGGTCGATGTCGATGTCTGCCGGCTGAGGCACGATCACCGGGAGGCCGGCCGGGTAGGAGGCGCTCGGCGCCGCGGCCACGATCGCGTCTCGCAGGGCCTGCTCGCGCGCAACGTCCGTCGCCGCCGGCGCGGCGCGCGCGATCAGCCGCCCGACGCCCTGATTGCCCAGCGAGCGCTGGAGCGCGAGCACCCCTGCCGCGCTCAGCGTGGGCAGGTGTGGAGCGGTGCGCTCCGGGTGTGGTGCCGCCCCCGGTTCGACCCGGTCGCGGCGCTCGCGCAGCATGCGCGTAAACCTAAAGGGGCCAGGCCCCTTTAGGTGTTAAACGCGGAAGCCCGCATTGCGCGGGCTTCGGCCATCAGAAGATCAGGCGTATGTGCTGGGGGGACGTCGTAAAGAGGTCTCAGCCCTCTGGGTGCCGTCGCTGTCTGACACTCCATGTATCGGCACGGCCGCACCGGCGCTTAGGTCACCTGGGTGACGTCAAGATTCCAGACGCGGCCGGAGCCGTTCAGCTCGACCTGAAGGCCGGCGGCGCGGACGAGCGACGCGACGTCCTCGGGCGCCTCGCGGGGTCGTGGCTGAGCAGGATCCGGGCGACGTCGCCGCGCGTGGCCTTGACCATGTGGCTGATCGTCTTGCCGTCGATGAACGCCCGCACGCCGACGACGGTCGCCTGCTTGGGCTTCCACGCCGCGGTGTAGGCGCCGGAGCGCAGGTCGACGATCAGCCCGGAGTCGGGCAGCGCCCGCCGCAAGCGGGTCGCGCCACAGCGCCGGGCAGCGACGGGATCCGCGGGAGCGTCGCGCCCATCGACAGGCGGTAGGCGGGGATCCGGTCGGTCGGGCGCACGAAGCCCCACAGCGCGCTGGCGATCAGCACGTTCTCGACCGGCAGCGAGCCGAGCCCGAGGTGCTCGTAGAGCACGCCGGTGTAGACCTCGTGCGCCGGCGCGGCGGGCGCCGACGCGCAGCGTCAGGTTGCGCTCCGCCTCGTCACGCAGGCCGGGCGAGATGTCGAGGTACTTCAGCGCCCGCGGGAACGTCAGCCGCGACAGCACGTCCAGCAGCCGCTCGCGGGTCTTGGTCAGCGACGGGAAGGCGAGCGCGTCGAGGTCGACCGGCTCGCCCTGCGACGGCGCGGTCTTTCCCTCCGAGGGCGGCAGGAGGATCAGCAATCAGTCGGTCTGGACTTCGCTGCCGTCCTGCGACCAGCGCGTGTGGAAGGAGCCTTCCTTGTCCACGCGCCGGTAGGTGTGGGCGCCGAAGAAGTCGCGCTGGCCCTGGATCAGGTTCGCCGGGCCGCGCTCGCGCCGGTAGCCGTCGTAGTAGGCCAGCGACGACGAGAACGCCGGCACGGCGATGCCCTGCTCGACGGCGGCCACGATCACCTTGCGCCAGGCGTCCTGGGCGTCGGCCACGGCGTCGCGGAAGTACGGCGCCATCAGCAGGTTCACGAGGTCCGGGTGTCTCGGCGTAGGACTCGGTGATCCGGTTCAGGAAGCGGGCGCGGATGATGCAGCCGCCGCGCCAGATCTTGGCCAGCTCGCCCATCTGGAGGTCCCAGTCGTACGTGCGCGCGGCCGCGGCCATCTGCTCGAAGCCCTGCGCGTAGGCGACGACCTTCGAGGCGTACAGCGCGGCGCGGATGTCGTCCACCAGCGACTCGGAGAGCCCGCCGGGCTTCGGGCCCGGCGAGCACGCCGGCTCGCCTCGCGGCGCTGGTCGCGCAACGCGCTCAGAGAGCGCGCGAACACGGCCTCGGTGATGCCCGTCAGCGGCACGCCGAGCTCCAGCGCGTCCTGCGACGTCCAGCGCCCGGTGCCCTTCTGCTCGGCCTGGTCGACGATCACGTCGACCAGCGGCTTGCCGGTCTCGGCGTCCGTCTTGCCGAGCACGGTCGCGGTGATCTCGATCAGGAACGACTCGAGGTCGCCGCGTTCCACTCGTCGAAGATCGCGCTTGATCGCCGGCACGTCGAGCCCGATGCCGAAGCGCAGCAGGTCGTAGGCCTCCGCGATCAGCTGCATGTCGGCGTACTCGATGCCGTTGTGGACCATCTTCACGTAGTGGCCCGCGCCGTCGGCGCCGATGTAGGCGCAGCACGGCTCGCCGTCGACCTGCGCGGCGATCGTGGTGAAGATCTCCTCGACCTCGCCGTAGGCGGCGCGCGCGCCGCCGGGCATGATCGACGGGCCCGTGCAGCGCGCCCTCCTCGCCGCCGGAGACGCCGGTGCCGATGAAGCGCAGCCCCTGCTCGCGGCAGCTCGGCCTCGCGCCGGCGCGTGTCGACGAAGTGCGAGTTGCCGGCGTCGATGATGATGTCGTCCTTGTCGAGCAGCGGCACCAGGTCGGCGATCACGCCGTCGACGGGCTCGCCCGCCTTGACCATCACGATGATCCGGCGCGGCCGCTCCAGCGCCGAGACGAACTCCTCCAGCGACTCGGCGCGCGGTGAAGTCGCCCTCCGACGCCGTACTCGGCCATGAACTCGTTGCGTCTTGCGTCGCCGTCCGGTTGTGGACGGCGATCGGCACGCCGCGACGTGCGATGTTGCGCGCCAGGTTCGCCCCCATCACGGCGAGCCCGGTGACCCCGATCTGGCTCATGCGCCGGACCCTACAAGTCGCGCCCCTTCGACGAGCGCCTCGAGCTTGCCGAACGCGCTGGCGCGAGGCAGGTACTTCATGCCGCAGTCGGGAGCGGCGATCAGGTTCGTCGTGTGCGGGAACGCGCGCCGGATCCGCTCGGCCACCGTCTCGGGCGTCTCGACCTCGTCGGTCGAGAGGTCGAGCACGCCGAGGATGATCGTCTTCGACGGCAGCGAGTCGAGCACAGCCAGTCGAGGCCGGACTGCGCGGTCTCGATGCTCACCTGGTCGCACTCGGTCTCGGCCAGCTCGGGCAGGAACGAGTAGCCCTCAGGGCGCTCGTGGATGATCGCGGCGTAGCCGAAGCAGATGTGGACCGCGCTCGTGCCGGGAAGCCCATCGGTCGCGCGCTTGAGCGCCGCGAGCCCATACGCGCGTGCCGGCTCGGGCCGCGCCTGCATGTACGGCTCGTCGACCTGCACGATGTCGGCGCCGGCCGCGAACAGGTCGAGGATCTCCTCCCGCACGGC
This sequence comes from uncultured Solirubrobacteraceae bacterium, assembly GCA_963768375.1. Taxonomy (GTDB): domain Bacteria; phylum Actinomycetota; class Thermoleophilia; order Solirubrobacterales; family Solirubrobacteraceae; genus Solirubrobacter. Next base: position 703,586 of record CAVYHO010000006.1, on the reverse strand, counting down.
GTCGGCGTACGCGGCGCCGAGCTCCTCCGGCGAGTCGTAATAGTCGTTCTGCGCCTGCTGGGACATCGTGAACGGCCCCGGCACCGTCATCTTCACCGTGCGTGAGGTGTGCGCGCGCAGGAACTCGAGATCGCGCACCTGCACCGAGTGCTTGCGCTTGACCGGGCCGACCACGCGCGGCACCGGGTTCGGATGGCCGCTGCGGTCCAGCGCCGTCCCGGGGTTGTCGATGTCGACGCCTTCCAAAGCGGTGGCGAAGCGGTTCGAGTAGCTCTCGCGCCGCATCTCGCCGTCGGTGATGATGTCCAGCCCGGCGCGCTCCTGGTCGGCGATCGCGAGCCGCGTGGCGTCGTCGTGCGCCTCCTCCAGGTACGCCGGATCGACGCGCCACAGTTCGCGGGCACGGACCCGCGGCGGGAAGCGGCCGCGGAGCTTCTCGCGGTCGATCAACCAGTTCGGCTGCGCGTAGGAACCGACGAGACTCGTGCGCATCGGCGCGAGTCTAGGGGCTGCTGAGGCACGCCCGCCGCACGCTCTGTCACGCTGCGGGGTCTGTGGCCCGCCCCGAGTACTACGGCAACCCGGCCGGCATCACGGACGAGATCGAGATCGTCCGTGCCGTCTACGACGCGTTCGCGCGCCGCGACGTCGAGGCGATGCTCGACTACGTCGCGCCCGGACTGCGAGCTGTACCTGGAGGGGACGGCGCGGCGTCGCCGGCCGCGAAGGCCCCTACCGCGGGCACGAGGGCATCCGGGCCGTACTTCGCCGACGTCGAGCGCCTGTGGGAGGAACTGGTCCTCCATGCCGAGGACTACCGCGCCGTGCCCGGCTCGGTGATCGTGATCGGCCACGTCACCGGCCGCCGCCAGGGGCTGGAAGTCCGCCGCTCGTCGGTCTGGACCTGGCGCGTGCGGGACGGCCGCGCTGTGTCGGTGCGCGCCGCCGACATGGGTGAGCTGGCCTGAAGCACGCGAGCGCCGCGGGCTTGGACCCGCGGCGCGTGCGTACTTGGGTGCGCCGACGCGCATTGGCCACTGCCACCGAGCCGGACGTAGACGACGCCTGGCGGCGCCGTCTACGTCTGATCGCTCAGCGGGTGCGGGCCGACCAGTAGGTCTTCTGGGTGCCGCTGACCGAGTAGCCCTTGATCCGCAGCTTCCAGGTGCCGGGGTAGACGCCGCTAGGTCACGCCGGCGCGCTCGAAGACGCTCACGCCGGAGAAGCTGGAGTCGCGCACCGTGCCGTCGGGCGCGATCAGCTCGAGGTCGACGTCGTTGTGGCCGACCGTGCCTTCGGGCCACCACAGCGAGCCCTCGAGCTTGGTCTTGCCGGCCGCGACCGGGATCGGGATGTCGACGCGGCCGCCGTTGGTGACGTTGGTCTTGCCCCAGTAGGCGTGGCCGCCGGTGCCGAGCAGGAACGGGCCGGCGCCGGTGTTGTTGTTGAACGGGTAGGTCGTCTGGCCGCCGAGGATCATGTGGCTGTAGACGTGGCCGGCGTCGATCGAGCCGGTGCCGCCGCGCATCCAGTTGCGCAGCAGTGCGGCCGCGCCGCCGGCGACCGGGGTCGCGGCGCTGGTGCCGCCGAAGGAGCCGAGCGCCGTGTTGCTCGAGCCGCTGCGCGCGGTCTCGATGTTGGTCGGGAACACGAGGTCCGGCTTGTAAGCGGCCGTCGGTGGACGGGCCGCGGCCGGAGTAGCCCATCAGCGCGTCGGTCTGCAGGTCGGCGGCGCCGATGCCGATCGCCTTGTGGGCGTTGCCGGGCGAGCGGACCGAGCCGGCGCCCGGCTCGCCGAAGTTGCCGTTGGCGGCGATCACGACCGAGCCGGCGTTGAACGCGGCGTCGGCGGCGGTCGAGGACGCGCTGGTCTCACCGGCGTTGAGCTGGATCTCGGCCACGATCACCTTGTCGAGCCAGCTGACGGCCGTCTCGAAGCCCGCGACCGTGTCGGCGCCGAGCCGACAGAGCAGTCGTTGCCGTAGACGTCGAAGGAGTCGACGGTGATCGCCGACACGCCGCGCCAGTTGCCGCCGAGCCGGCGCGTTGCCGGTGATCAGGCCCGCGGACGCGGTGCCGTGGTTGCACTGGTCGGACGGGTCGCCGTCGCCGGTCAGGTCCTGCGCGAGCGCGATGTGGTCGGGCGAGTTGAACAGCGTGTGCGTCTCGCGGACGCCGGTGTCGAGCAGGCCGATCCAGCCGGAGGTCTGGTTCGAGGTTGAAGTACGGATCGGAGAAGATCTGCGCGCGGGCGTCGATCAGGTCGTTGTCCGGGTTGGCGTCGGCGGGCGGCTTGGCGACGCCGTCGGCCAGCTCGAGGTACGTCGAGGTCGTCGGTGGACCGCCAGCTCGCGGACCTGCCCGAGCGGCAGGCTCGACGTGCGCGCCCTGGATCAGCCAGTACGTGTTGAGCACCTTGCCGCCGAACTTCTCGAGCTCGGCGCGCCTGGCGCTTGTAGAGGTCGGCGCGCGGGCCTTGATGTCGGCGATCAGGCCCTGCGTCGGTCTTCAGCAGCTCCTTGTTGCGCGGGCTCTCACGGTCCTCGTCGAGCACCGGCATCGGGAACGTCGGGATCGTCAGCGGCGTCCTGTACTTGACGACGATCTCGACCGGCTTGTGCGGGTCGCCGCTGGCGATCAGGTCCAGCAGCGCCGGCTGGATCTTGCCGTGGCCGGGGAGCTTGTCCTCCTTGAGCTCCTTCGGCTTGAGCTCGGCGCGGCCGAAGGCGTCCTTGCTCGAGCTGCGTCTGCCCGGAGCTGGATGATCTTGCCGTCCTCGAACTCCGCGCTGTAGATGACGTTCGCGGGGTCCTCCTGCGGCCAGGGCCGGAGGGAGCGATCCAGATCGGCGGCGGCGAGTCCGATCGCGCGCCGTCAGCGTCCGTGTTGACGTTCATGTCGGCGACTCAGAGCGCGCGGTCTACGCGCGCCTGATACATCATTGGTGTGGCGGATATCTCGAACCGCGAAGACTGCGAGCGCCTGGTGCGCGCGTTCTACGCCCGCGCGCTGGTGGACCCGATCATCGGCTGCCTCTTCACCGACGTCGCGAAGCTCGACGTCGAGGCCCACGTGCCGGAGATCGCGTCGTTCTGGGAGACGATCCTGCTCGGCGCCCAGACCTACCGCGGCGGCGCGTTCCGCCCGCACGCCGCGCTGCACATGACAGGTGCCGCTGCGCTCGGGCCATTTCGAGCGCTGGCTCGTGCTCTGGCGCGACACCGTCGACGAGCTGTTCGAGGGCGAGCGCGCCGAGCTGGCCAAGTCGCACGCGCAGCGCGTCGCGCGCGCGTTCCATTCACGGCTCGAGGAGCTGGACGCGATGCCGCCGGTCTCCGGGATCGTCGTCACGCGGCACGGCCCGCGGTGATTACAGCCATTCCATGACGAGCTGGACCCTCATGAAGGCCGTCGCCCGGCTGCCAGGGTTCTCGAAGACGCCGTTGGCCTGCGCGGTCACGGTCTCCCCGTAGCGGACGATCTGGCCGAATTCGCCGCCCAGCGGGCAGACGGTGGCGGAGGTATGGCCGCAGCTGAAGTCTCGATACCAGCGCAGGTAGCCGTTGGCGTCATATGCGCGAAGCCGCATGTTGATGTATTGACGCCCGGTCCACGTGGACGAAGTCAGCTTCGCGTACGTGTCTGACAGCCACGGGTGGACTTTGCTCCCCACGACCTTGCAGTACGTGAACGGGCAGCGAGCCCGGACGGTGCAGCCGTCGACAAAGTGACCCAACTGACTGACGCCGGGGACGCCGACAACGGACGGGGTCGCGCAGTACTGGCCGACGGTCTTGCCCGGGATGCCGAGATCGTTGAACCCGGCGCCGGGATTGTCGGCCGCGGCGGGCTGTGCCACGGCGCCGGCGAACACGAGCGCGGACAGTGCGGAGACGATGAGCTTGATCATGCGCCGAGCTTCGCGGCGCGGCGTCCGGATTACGTCCGGACAGCGTTACGGCGCGCGACTTCCTCGCGCACCGCGGGCGCCACTTCGGTGCCGTAGAGCTCGATCGCGTGCATCACCGCGTCGTGCGGGAGCGTGCCGACGCTGAGCTGGAGCAGGAAGCGGTCGTGGTCGAAGATCGAGTGCTGGAACAGGAGCTTCTCGATCACCTCAGCGGGCGAGCCGGTGACGTTGTGGCCCTGGAGCGTCGCGCCGGCCTCGAACTGGGCACGGGTCATCGGCGGCCAGCCGCGCTCGCGCCCGATCTTGTCCATCACGACCTTGTGCGCCGGGTAGGCGAGGTCGAGCGCGGTCCGCATGTCGTCGGCGATGAAGCCGTGGGAGTTGATGCTGAGCGCCGGACGCTCGTGCCCGGCATCGGCGGCCGCACGGCGGTGGAGTTCCGCGAACGGCGCGAAGCGGGCCGGCTGGCCGCCGATGATCGCCAGCGCCATCGGCAGCCCGAGCGAGCCCGCGCGCACGACCGACTGCGGCGTCCCGCCGACCGCGATCCACACCGGCAGCGGGTCCTGGACCGGGCGCGGATAGACGCCGAGGCCGGGGATCGACGGGCGGTGGCGGCCCGCCCAGATCACGTGCTCGGACTCGCGCAGCGCGAGCAGCAGGTCGAGATGCTCGGCGAACAGCTCGTCGTAGTCGTCCAGGTCGTAGCCGAACAGCGGGAACGACTCGATGAACGAGCCGCGGCCGGCCATGATCTCGGCCCGCCCCCGGAGACCAGATCGAGCGTCGCGAAGTCCTGGAAGACCCGCACGGGGTCGTCGGAGCTGATCACCGAGACGGCGCTCGTCAGCCGGATGCGCGACGTGCGCGCCGCCGCCGCGGCCAGGATGACCGCCGGCGCCGAGACCGTGAACTCCTTGCGGTGGTGCTCGCCGACGCCGAAGACGTCGAGTCCGACCTGGTCGGCCAGTTCGATCTCCTCCAGCAGGTCCGCCATCCGCTGTTCGACCGTGAGCGCCGGATCGGTCAGCTCACCGAACGTGTAGATGCCGAGTTCCATCACTCGGTGACGGGCTCGAGCCGCATCCGCGGCGAGCGCGGCACGAGCCGCGACGCGATCAGCGCCAGCACGCCGGCGACCGCGGAGAACGCGAACGCCGTCGTGTAGGCGTCCTCCGTCGGCGGCGATCGTGCTCGCGGTCAGGATCGCGGTCACCGCCGCGGCGCCGAACGAGCCGCCGACGGTCCGCATGACGGTGTTGATGCCGGTCGCGATCCCGACCTCGCCCTGCGGCACCGCCTCGACGATCAGGTTCGCGCATCGCCGCGAACGCGAACGTGATCCCGGCGCCGATCAGGATGCCGGCGACGACGAGCTCCCACGACGTGCGAGTGCGCGAACGTGTTGATCAGGAACGACAGCGTGATCAGCACGGCGCCGAGCGAGAGCATCGCGCGGAAGCCGATCCGCGTCGGCCAGCTTCGCCGCGAGCGGGCCGGCCGCGCAGCTGCGCGAGCGCGGTCGGCATCATCAGCAGCCCGGCCGGCGGTGACCGACGAAGCCGAACCCGTAGCCCGTGCTCTCCGGCGCCTGCGCGAACTGGGGGAAGATCAGGAAGCTCGCGAACATCGCGAGGCCGACCAGGAAGCCGGTCAGGTTCGTCGCCGCGACCGCAGGCTTGCGCAGCACTTCGAGGTCGATCAGCGGCTGGTTGACGCGGCCCTCGGCGAACGAGGAACGCGCCGATCAGCGCGAGCGCCGGCCGCGATGCAGCCGAGCGTTCGCCGGCGAGCCCCAGCCCCACTCGCCGGCCTGCGAGACGCCGAGCAGGATCCCCGCCAGCGCCGCCCGAGAGCAGCACCGCGCCCGAGCCAGTCCACGCGCGTGCGCTCGACCGGCGGCGAGGGCGGGATCAGCCGGTGCGCGGCGAACGCCGCGGGCAGCGCGATCAGGCTGATCCAGAACAGCCACTGCGAGGTCGAGGTTGTCGACGATCACGCCCGACAGCGGCAGGCCGATGCCGCCGCCGATGCCGAACATCGCGCTGATGATCGCCAGCCCGCCGGCGATCTGCTCGCGCGGGAACGTGTCGCGGACGATCCCGAACGCGAGCGGGAAGACGCCGCCGGCGACGCCCTGCAGCACGCGCCCGGCGATCACGACCTCGATCGTGCGGCGCGAGCGCGTTGATCACCGCGCCGACCGAGAACAGCACGAGCACCGCGGTCAGCATCCGGCCCTTGCCGTAGAGGTCGCCGAGCTTGCCGGCGATCGGCGTCGCGATCGAGGCCGAGACGAGGAAGCCGGTCAGCACCCACGAGACGGCCGACTGCGAGGCGTCGAACTCCTCCGCGAGCGCGGGCAGCGCGGGAACGACCAGCGTCTGCGACAGCGAGAACGCGATGCACGCCGCCACGAGCGTGAGCAGGACCGGCGTCGGGCGCTGCTGCGGCGAGTCCACCCGCGGAGCTTACGGTCAGCGCTTGCCCGGCGCAGGCGGCGGGCCATGTCGGTGAAGGTCGCCTCGACCTCCTCGTCCATCGTGCGCCGGAAGACGGCGAGCAGCGCCTGTGCCGGCGAGCGGGCGGACGTGCTCGATCGACTCGGCCAGCTCGCCCCAGCGCTCGCCTCGGGCATGCCGGCGTCGGCGAACGGCTTCCAGACGTCGTCCATGAACAGCTTGATGAACTCGCGCGAGACCGCGCGCGAGTGGCGCTCGACGCTCTCGATCATGTCGAGCGCGTGCGACGAGGCTCGACGCCGCGCTTGACGACCTCCTCGGCGGCGGCGAGCAGCGCCGGGCTCGGCACCTCGAAGTGCCCGTCGCCGAGCGGGACCAGCATGCCGAGCTTGATCGCCTTGGCCAGCGAGCTTGCGCGGGTCATCGCCCTCGCCGAGCCGGAGTCGCTCGCCCAGCTCCTGCGCGGTGACGATCTCGGGCGTCTCGGGCGCCTCGCCGGCGGCGCGCTTGAGCGCGAGCAGGCGCTCGCCGGAGTCGCCGAGCAGGCGCTTGATGCCCTCGAGCTTGAGCCCCTCGGACTGGAGCTCCTGGATCAGCCGCAGCCGCTCGACGTGCTCCGGACCGTAGAAGCCGGTGCGGCCGCGGACCTCGGGCGGCGGGCAGCAGCCCGCGCGCGTGATGCGAGCGCACGTTGCGCACGGTCATCCCGGTCTCGCGGGCCAGCTCGTCGATCGTCAAGCCGCCACGCATTCGAGGGTACCGCTATCTGGTGTTACATCACACAACGTGACATCAAACGACGATACATTGCCGTCCATGTTCGCCTTGCTCGCCGCGAAACCCGCCGGCGGCGCCGCGCTCGACCAGGTCGCGATCGCGACGGGCGCCGCGCTGTTCGTCACCGATCGTCCTGCTGTGGCTCGGGCTCGGGCATCGCAGCGGCAAGGTCGCGCGTGCTCGGGCGCCTCGGCCGGTTCAGCCGCGCGTGTCCGGGCTGCCGGACTGGGCCGCGATCCCGGCCGGGATCATCGTCGTCTCGCTGGTCACGGCGCTGTTCGGGATGCTGTGGGACATCTCGCTGCACATCGCGCAGGGGCGTGACGAGGGCCCGCTGGCCAACGCCGCGCACTACTTCATCCTCGCCGGGCTGTTCGGCGTGTTCGCGTCCGGCTTCCTCTCGATGTGCCTGCCGCTGGAGAAGCCGAGCCGGGTGGCGGTGCGGATCACCAGCGACTGGTACGCGCCGCTGGGCGGCGTGCTGATCGCGGCTGTGCGGCGCGTTCTCGCTGATCGGCTTCCCGCTGGACGACGTCTGGCACCGGCTGTTCGGCCAGGACGTGACGCTGTGGGGTCCGACGCACCTGATGCTGATCGGCGGCGCGGCGATGACGCTCGTCGGGCTCGCGGTGCTGCTCGTCGAGGCCGGTGCGGCGACGCGCGAGGCCGGGCGCCGCGGCGAGCTGCCGTGGGCGCGCTGGATGCGCCGCGTGTCGCTGCCGGGCGCGTTCCTGCTCGGGCTCTCGACGTTCCAGGCCGAGTTCGACTTCGGCGTCCCGCAGTTCCAGATGATCTTCCACCCGATGCTGACGATGCTCGCGGCGAGCGTGTCGCTCGTCGCGGCGCGGGTCTGGCTCGGGCGCGGCGCCGCGCTCGGGCGCGGCGCTGTTCTGGCTCGCGATGCGCGGGCTGATGGCGGTGCTCGTCGGGCCCGTGCTGGGCGAGCCGACGCCGCACTTCCCGCTCTACCTGGTCGAGGCGGTCGCTCGTCGAGCTGATCGCGCTGCGGGTGCGCAAGCCGCTCCCGTTCGCGTTGGCGTCCGGCGCCGCGATCGGCACGGTCGGCCTGGCCGCCGAGTGGGGCTGGACGCAGGTCTTCATGCCGTACCCGTGGAACGCGGCGCTGCTGCCGGAGGGCGTGCTGCTCGGGCTGGCGATGGCGCTCGCGGGCGCGTGCGTCGGCGGCTGGATGGGCGCCCGGCTGAGCGAGCGCCGCACGGGCGGGCTGCGGCCGGCCGCCGTGCTCGCCGCGGCGGTGATCTTCGCGCTGACGGGCTACGGCCTGCTGTCGGACGGCGAGCAGCGGCGTGCGCGGCACGGTCGCGCTGACGCCCGCCGGTGAGGGCACGGTCAACGCCGAGGTCCGCGTCTCGCCGCGTCGACGGCGCCGACGACGCCCACTGGCTCACCGCGACCTCCTGGCAGGGCGGCGGCCTGGTCGTCGACCGGCTGCGAGCGCACCGCGCCGGGCGTCTATCGCACCACCGAGCCGCTCCCGGTGACCGGCGAGTGGAAGACGATGATCCGCCTGCACCGCGGCAACGCGCTGACCGCGCTGCCGATCTACCTGCCGGCCGACCCGGCGATCCCGGTCAAGGGCATCCCGGCCGAAGCGCAGTTCGAGCGCGCGTTCGGGCCCGAGCAGCAACTGCTCCAGCGCGAGCGCAAGGCCGACGTCGCCGGCTGGCTGTGGGCGGTCGCGTACGGCGTCGTGCTGGCGATCGCGCTCGGCTTCCTGGCGCTGCTGGCCTGGGGCGTGCACCGCGTGGCCACCGAGGCTCACTCGACCGCGCCCCGCTTCGAGCGCCCGACGCGCGAACCGGCCGCCGCCCGAACCTAAAGGGGCCTGGCCCCTTTAGGTTGGCGGGCCGCCGAGGAGGAGCACGTCGACGAGCAGCGCGACCGCGACGGTCGCGACGATGACTGCGAACGCACGGCCGAGGAGGGCGGTCGGCGCGCGGTGGGCGAACAGCGAGCCGATCAGCGCGCCGGCGCCGGTCGCGCAAGCCAGCGTCGCGGTCACGCCGACGTCGGGCCGGGCGCCGGCGACGAGGTGGCTGGCCAGCGCGGCGATCCCGGTCAGGCCGATGATCACCAGCGACGTGGCGACCGCGCGGCGGAACGGCGACGGCGAGCCAGATCGTGAGCACGGGGACGATCACGAACCCGCCGCCGACGCCGAAGAAGCCCGTGAGCGTCGCCCACGAGCAGGCCCGCGACGACCACGCGCTGCAGCGGCGGATGCGGGCAGGCGCCGTCGCCGCCGCTCTCCCCCGCGCGCCGCCACGTCAGCGCCGCCGCGGTCAGCATCACCGGCACGAACGCGAGGACGAGCAGCCGGGCGCTCGACCTCGCGGCTGGCCAGGGTTCCGAGCACCGAGCCGATCGCTGCCGGGACGGCGAACGTGAACGCGAGCCGCCAGCACACGCTGCCGTGCCGCGCCAGCGACCCGGCGCCGATCGCCGCCGCCACCGCGACGACGACCAGCGAAGCGGTGGACGCCGGCCCGACCGGCTCGTCGAGCACGTAGACGAGCACGGGCAGGGCGAGGATCGCGCCGCCGCCGCCGACGGCGCCGACGACGACCCCGATCGCCAGCCCGAGCAGGATCGCGAGGGCGGTCACGGCGTGTCTTTTACTCTGCGTACAGGATGGGTGCCGACAGTTCCGGTGTGGCTCGCCTGCCCCTGATGCTCCGTGCGCTCGTTCTGATCCCGCTGATCGCGGTGGGTCTGGACCAGGCGCGCGTGTCGTTCTTGTGCGAGCCGGGCGCGCAGAGTTGCCTGGACGCCGCCGGTCAGAGTTGGCTGGGCGCCGCGGGCACGATCGTGCTCGTCGTGTACATGCTCGGCATCGCCGCGCTGGTCGCGCGACTCGCGCGCGGGCGCGGTGCGCCACCGTTGCTGTGGGTCCTCGCCACCGCCGGGTTGTGGGCGGCGTGCGGCGGCCAGGCGCTCCTGGCGTCGATGCTCGGCACCGGCGTTGCGCTGGGTGGCGGCTGGGTGCCGCTGCTGTTGATCGGCGCTGTCATCGGCGCGCTGCTCGCGCTCGCCCTGCGAGTCGTGCCCGCACTGGCGCGGGCGTGGCGGCTCGTCGCTCCGCGGGCTTCAGCGCCGCCCGAGATCGCACTGCTCCGCCCCGCTTCGTTCAAGCGGCCGCTCGCGCCGCGCTTCGTCTCGCTCGCACGAGACCGTGCTCCACCCGTGTTCGCGTAGCCACCGCCGGCTCGGCCGGCGGCCACCACCGCACGCAAACACCTTCAACGAACGGAGCACCCATGACCAAGCGCGAGCTGCGCGAACAGCGCCGCGCCCACCGCCTGGCGGCCGAGCAGGCCGCCGCTGCCGCCGATACCCGTCGCCGCCGCCTGTGGCGGCTCGGAATCGCCGCCGGCGTCGCCGCGATCCTCGTCGCGACCGTCGCCGCGGTGTCGAGCTCCAACGACGCGCCACCACCGACGGCCAATGCCGCCTCGATCGTCGCCGGCATCCCCGAGAGCAACGGCGTGCTCGGCGACCCGAAGGCGCCCGTCACCGTCACCGAGTACGTCGACCTCGCAGTGCCCGATCTGCGCCGCAGGCCTCGAAGGACGACGCTGCCCGCACCTGATCAACGACTACGTCAGGACCGGCAAGGTCAAGCTGCAGGCGCGCGACGCTGTGCTTCCTCGGCCCGGACTCGGTGCGCGCCGCGAAGGTCGCCGCCGGTGCGCAGGCAGCAGGGCAAGCTGTGGGCGTTCCTCGAGACCTTCTACGCGTCGCAGGGCGACCGAGAACTCCGGCTACGTGACCGACGACTTCCTGCGCGAGGTCGCCACCGCCGCCGGCGTCGACGCGGACAAGGCCCTGAACTTCGCCGACACGCCGCACGCGCAGCGGCGCGCTCGACAGTGCCGACAGCGACGCGCAGCCGCGGTCGAAGGCCGACTCGACCCCGACGTTCACGATCAAGCGCGGCGACGGCCCTGAGACGATCGTCGCCGTCGGCGTCGACCGACCTCCAGCGCGAAGCTCGACAAGGCGCTCGCGTGATGACCCGCGCCGCGGCCATCGTCGTCGCGGTCGTCGGGCTCGGGATCGCGACCTACCTGACGATCGTGCACTACGCCGGCGGCGAGCCGGTGTGCGCGATCGCCCACGGCTGCGCGACCGTGCAGAAGTCCGACTACGCGCAGCTCGCCGGGCGTGCCGGTCGCGCTGCTCGGCGTGCTCGGCTATCGTCGCGATCCTCGCCAGCGCTCATCCGCGACAACGAGACCACCCGGACCGCGGCCGCGTTCCTCTCGATCGGCGGGCTCGGCTTCTCGCGGCTGGCTGACCTACGTCGAGGTCGTTCGAGCTCGACGCGATCTGCATCTGGTGCGTCGGCTCGGCGATCTGCATGGCGCTGCTCGCGGCCATCACGACAGCGCGGATGCTCAGGTCGCCTCCGCCTGCGCGCGTTCGCGCGCGCTGATCACGAGCGCGGTCCCGGCGAGCAGCAGCGCGAGCGCCGGGACCGCCGCCGCCGGCGGCGTCTGCCCCAGCGCGATCGCGGCGATGATCGCCGCCAGCGGCACCGTGAACAGCGTCGCGAGCGACACGATCGTCGGGCTGATCGAGCGCAGCACGAAGTTGAAGAGCGAGTGCCCGAGCGAGCTGGCCGACGACGGTCAGCGCCGCGATCCGCGACCCAGTCGGCGGCGGCGTAGCCCGTCAGCGGCTGGCCCGCCGATCAGGCACACGACCAGCAGCAGCACACCGCAGGCGCCGTAACAGATCTGCGTGTAGGCGAGCGTGCTCAGTTCGCGCCGGACGAACCCGCCGGTGACGATGTAGACGCCGCCGAACACGCCCGCCGACCAGCGCGAGCACGTCCCCGCCGAGCGCCCGCGCCGACAGCGACACGTCGACGCCGGTGACCAGCAGCACGCCGACCAGGCAGACCGCGGTGCCCGACCCACGCCCGGCCGCGGCAGCCGCTCGCCGAGCAGCCGGCCCGAGCAGCCCCGCCCACACCGCCTGCGAGCAGACGAGCGCGGACGCGGACGCGACCGACGTGTAGCTGCAGGCTCGGGATGAACGTCCCGAAGTGCGCGGCCAGCGCCGCGCCCGCCAGCACCGCCAGCCACGGCGACCGCGATGCGCCGCAGCTCGCCCGCGCACGAGCGAGATCGGCGAGCAGCAGCGCCGCGGCGGCGCCGGTGCGCCAGAACGCGATCGCCAGCGCCGGCGCGGCGGTCGCGGCGATCAGCGGCGGCGACGGTCGACGCGCACAGCACGCCGACCGCGAGCAGCGAGTAGTCCGGAGTCGGCCTAATCGAACAGCTCGTCTAGGAAGCTCTTCTTTTTCTTCTTGTGGTGGTGCGACGACGACTTGTGCGACTTGTAGTCCTTGAACAGCTTCTCAGCCGTGTTCTTGTCGAAGCCGTACTTCTGATGCGAGTGCGAGCCCTGGCTGCCGCTCACCTCGCGGAAGAACTCGTCGTCGTCATCATCGTGGGTGCTCTGGACGTACGCGCGCTCGCGCTGGAGGATCGTGTCGAGCTCGCCGCGGTCGAGAAAGACGCCGCGGCACTGGCGGCACGCGTCGATGTGGACGCCGCTGCGTTCGAGCGAGACGAGCTGACCTCCGCAACTGGGGCAAGGACCATTGGCGGGCATGCGGACAAGGCTACCGGGCAGGATCCGCCCCAATGCTTGTCGTCGCCGACGATCTCTCCGGTGCGGTGGAAGTGGCCGCGGTGCTCGGCGCGAGGCGGATCGCGCTCGGCCACACAGACGGCGACGTCGTCGACCTCGACACGCGGGCGCTCCCGCCGGAGGAGGCGGCGCGCCGGATCCGCGCGCTCGACGGCCGGATCACGTTCAAGAAGATCGACTCGTTGCTGCGCGGCAACGTCCAGGCCGAGCTCGAGGCGCTCTCCGGCGAGCTGATCGTCACGCCCGCGCTGCCGGTCGAGGGCCGGACCGTGCGCAACGGCGTCCTGCACGTGCACGGCGTCCCGCAGGCGACGCCGATCGCGGTGCTCGACGCCGAGACCGACGAGGACCTCGACGCGATCGTGGCCGCCGCGCCTCCGCACGCGACGCTGGTCGGCTCGGCCGGCCTCGCGGCGGCGCTGGGCCGCCGGCTCGGCGCTCCTCCGCTTCCCCGACCCACCCCACGCGATGTTCCGCTTCTCGTCGGCGTCGGCACCCGCGCCGCGGACGAACAGGTGAAGCGACTCCGAGATGTCGAGGTGATCCGAGGGACGGCCGATGAAGTCGCGCGGAGAGTCGCGGCCGCGCCGCGCGCCGACCTCGTGCTGACCGGCGGCGAGACCGCCCGTCGCACGCTCGACGCGCTCGGCGTCACCACCCTGGAGCCGATCGCTCAGATCCACCATGGCGCCGTTCAGTGCCGCACCCCGGACGGCCGCCACATCGTCATCCGCCCAGGCAGTTTCGGCGGTCCGGACAGCCTGGTAGAGATCGTCGAAGCATGCCGATCGCGGTGACCATGGGCGACGGCGCCGGGATCGGCCCGGAGATCGTCGTCGCGGCCCTCAACGACACCGACCTCGAGACGGTCGTGATCGGTGATCGCAAGCGGCTCGAGCTGGCGGCGCGCATCCTCGACGCCGAACCGCCGCGCAACATCATCGACCTCGACCTGCTGCGCGAAGACCTCCCCTGGGGCGAAGTGTCGGCACAGGCCGGCGAGGCCGCCTACCGCTACATCGAGCGCGCGGCGCAGCTCGCGCTCGCCAAAGAGGTCGACGCGATCTGCACCGCCCCGATCAACAAGGCCGCGCTCCACGCCGCCGGACACAGATTCCCGGGCCACACGGAGCTGCTCGCCCACCTGACCGGCACCGACGAGGTCTCGATGATGCTCTCGACCCCGAAGGTCAAGGTCATCCACGTCACGACCCACATCGGGCTGGTGGACGCGATCGAGAAGATCGAGCCCGGCCTCGTCGAGCGGACGATCCGCCGCGGCCACGAGGCACTGGACCACCCCAAGATCGGCGTCTGCGCCATCAACCCCCACGCCGGCGAAGGCGGGCTGTTCGGCCGCGGCGAGGAGGAGGCGAAGATCGCGCCGGCCATCGCGAGAGTCCGCGCGGACGGCATCGACGCCCACGGCCCGCTCCCCGCCGACACCGCGTTCTTCCTCGCCGGCCGCGGCGACTACGACCTGATCGTGGCGATGTACCACGACCAGGGCCACGGCCCGGTCAAGGTCCTGGGCATCGAGGCCGGCGTGAACATCACCGTCGGTCTGCCGGTGATCCGCACGTCGGTGGACCACGGAACCGCGTTCGACATCGCCGGCCAGGGCGTCGCCGATCCGCGCAGCATGATCGAGGCGCTGCGCCAGGCTGCTGAATTGTCAGGCTGATAGTTTCCCGGGCAATGATCGGTAAGGCCGGAGACCCGGTCAGCCACATCGCGCAGGCCTATCCCGACCGGGTCGAGGTGCGAGGGCGTGACCTCACCGGCGACCTGATGGGTCGCCTGACCTTCACCGAGTACTTCCATCTGCTGCTGACCGGCGACGAGCCGACGCCCGACCAGCGCGAGTTCCTCGACCTGCTGCTGATCTCGCTCGCCGAGCACGGGATGATGCCGACGAACGTCGCGGCCCGGATGACGCTGGCCGCCGACCCGGGCTCGCTGCAGGGCGCCGTCGCGGCCGGGATCCTCGGCTGCGGCCCGGTGATCCTGGGCACCGCCGAGGAGTGCGCGCGAATCCTCCTCGACCCCCGCGACGCAAGCGAGATCGCCCGCGCCATCCACACCGCGGCCGGCCGGCTGCCCGGCTTCGGCCACCCGGTGCACAAGCCATCCGACCCCCGCGCGGAACGGATCCTCGAGCTCGCGGACGAGCGCGGGGTGAGCGGCCCGAACGTCGCCAAGGCGCGCGCGCTGCGCGATGCCGTCACCGAGGTGTGGGGCCGCGCGCTGACGATGAACGTCTCGCTGCCGATCGCCGCGGTGATGCTGGACCTCGGCTTCCCGGCCTCGACGGTCAAGACCGTGCCGATCCTCGCCCGCACCGCGAGCCTGCTCGCCCACCTCGCCGAGGAGCAGGAACAGCCGGTCGGCTTCCTGATGGCGGGCGCCGCCGAGGACGCGATCCGCTATGAGCGACGCTGACGCGTTCGACCAGCAGATCGCCTACCTGCTCGAGCGCTCGCCGTTCTACCGCGCGAAGGGGATCGAGCGCGTGACGCTCGACGAGATCGCGACGCTGCCGCTGACCGACAAGTCAGAGATCCGCGCCACGATCAGTGCCGAGCACCCGTTCGGCACGCACCTGGCCGCGGACCCGGAGGACATCGTCCGCATCCACTCCACGTCCGGCACGACCGGCGTGCCGAGCTACATCCCGCTGACGGCGAGCGACCTCGACAACTGGGTCACCGGGAGCTCCCGGAGTTACGCGGCATCGGGGCTGAGCAAAGGCATGCGCGTGATCACCACCTACAACGCCGGCCCGTTCGCCGCCGGCGCCGCGCTCGCGTCGTTCGACCGCATCGGCGCCTGCCACATCCCGATGGCGACCGGCAACACCGAACGCGTGCTGATGGCGATCGAACGCCTGCAACCCGAGGCCGTCGTGGCGACGCCGTCGTACGCGAAGTACCTGGCCGAGACCGGCGATCTCAGGGACTCGAGCGTCACAAAGGTGCTCGTCGCCGGCGAGCCCGGCGGCGGCGAGCCCGGTTTCCGCGAGCAGCTGCAGGAGAGCTGGGGCGCGAGGGTCACCGAGGCGATGGGGATCGGCGACATCGGCGTCTCGCTGTGGGGCGAGTGCGAGCATCAAGATGGGATGCACCTGGGCGCGCACGGGTTCGTTCACCCCGAGTTGATCGATCCGGAGACCGAGCAGGCGATCGAAGTCACGGAAGGCGCCACCGGCGAGCTCGTCCTCACCCACCTGCGCCACCGCGCCGCGCCGCTGCTGCGCTTCCGCACCCGCGACCACGTGCGGGTCAAGATCAGTCCGTGCCCGTGCGGCCGCACCGGCCCGCGGATCCGCTGCATCGGCCGCACCGACGACATGCTGATCGTCCGCGGCGTCAACGTCTTTCCCTCGGCCGTTCGCGAAGTCATCGGCGCGTTCGCGCCCGACGTGAGCGGCACCATCGTCGTGCGCCCGCGGACCACGGGCGTCAAGCAACAACCGCCACTCCCGATCACTGTCGAGCTGCCGGACGGAGCCGCCGTTGACCCGGCGCTGGCCGACCGCATCTCGGCCCGTCTGCGTCAGGTACTCACCGTGCAGACCGCCGTCGAGCTCGTCCCGTGGGGCAGCTTGCCACGAAGCGAATACAAGTCCAGACTCGTTCAGCGCTAGGAAAGACATCCATGCGGAAGCTCCAGAGCCAGGGCGTCCACCACATCACGATCGTCGGCGCGAATCGCCAGACGTCGATCGACTTCTGGGAGGGCGTGCTCGGGATGCCGTTCATCTTCGAGCAGCCGAACCTCGACAACGAGGGCGAGAGTCACCTGTACTTCGATCCCGGCGACGGCCGCCTGATCACGATCTTCACCGACGAGAGCCGGACGCCCGATCCGGCTCGCACCGCGACCGATCCCGGCTGCGTGCACCACATCGCGTTCTCGATCTCGCAGGTCACATTCGCCCAGACCGTCGAGCGGCTCGACGAGCGCGGCATCAAGCACAGCGGCGTCAAGGACCGCGGCTTCATGGACTCGATCTACTTCACGGACCCGCTCGGGCTCCTGATCGAGCTGGCTTCGTATCGCTTCGAGCCGCCCGCCGGCTTCACGCACCCCGACGTCCTGTTCGAGGCGCACAAGCTGCGCGTCGAGCGCGGCGATCACCACATCGACCGCGAGCATCTCGGCGACGCGATCGAGTTGCTGGTCACGCGCTCCCGCGAGACGCTGTCCGACGACCGCTCACCGAAGAACCCGTACTAGAGGAGGAGACCTCATGGCCGCAAACTCGCTCAGCATCCTGCCGCCGTCGGTGAACAACCTGACGGTGCGCATCTTCGTCCGGGCCGCCGGGCTCGACTTCGACGAGACCAACGTCTGGGGCCAGACGACCACGCCGGAGTTCCTGGCGAAAGACCCCGCTCACTTGACGCCGCTGCTCGAGGAGGACGGCCTGCCGCGCGGGTCGCTGTGGGAGAGCTGCGCGATCAACGCCTACCTGTGCAACAAGCACGGGCTGGACCAGTTCTACCCGACCGATCCGGGCGAGCGCGCGATGGTCGACAGCGCGAACTTCTACCTGATCGGCACGTTCTATCCGCTGCTCGCGCGCGCCACCTACCCGGCGCTCGGATTCGGACAGTATCCGGGCGAGGTCGCCACCTCCGAGGCCGACGACGAGGCGAAGGCGAAGGCGCAGAAGGACGCCGAGGCGGCGCTGGCCGAGCCGCTCGAGGCGTTCAACAAGCACTTCCTCGAGGGCCGGAAGTTCGTCGGCGGCGACCACCCGTCGATCGCCGACATCCGGTGGTCGGCCACGCTCGAGTTCCTGAAGGCGATCGACTACGACTTCCCGCAGTGGACGACCGACTACATGGCGTCGGTCGAGGAGGCGCTCGGCGACGCCTACACCGAGCCGGCCGGTGACGTGCGCGGCTACATCGAGTCAGTGAAGTCGCCGGCCTGACAGCATCCGGCGGGTGACCCACCCGCTCCACCACCGCCGACACCGCATGGAGGGTCGCGACCCGGCCGAATCGCACCGGGCCGCGACCCCGCTCGAGCTGCTGTTCGACCTCACGTTCGTGGTCGCCTACGGCATGGCCGCCGACCAGCTCGCCCACTACCTGGCCGAGGACCACATCCGTGCCGGCATCCTCGGATTCGCGCTCGCCGCGTTCGCGATCACGTGGGCCTGGATCAACTTCTCGTGGTTCGCCTCGGCCTACGACACCGACGACTGGATCTACCGGCTCACCACCATGCTGCAGATGGTCGGCGTGGTCATCCTCACGCTCGGCCTGCCGGTGATGTTCGAGTCGATCGATGAAGGCGAGACCGTCAACAACGGCGTGATGGTCGCGGGCTACATCGTGATGCGGGTGGGGATGGTGTTCCAGTGGGCGCGGGCGGCGCGCCAGGACCCCGCGCGGCGATCGGCCTGCAAGACCTACATGGTCACGATCCTGGTCGCCCAGGTCGGCTGGCTCGTGCTGCTGTTCGCGCACACGACCGTGGCCGTGACGTTCGTCTTCGTCGTCCTGCTGGTGCTGCTCGAGTTCGCGGGCCCGTGGGTGGCCGAGCGGCGAAAGGGCGGCACGCCGTGGCACGCGCACCACATCGCCGAGCGCTACGGGCTGCTCGTGATCATCGCGCTCGGCGAGGGCATCATCGGGACGATCGCGTCGCTGTCGGCCGTCGTCGGGCCCGAGGGCCCGGGCTGGTCGGTGCACGCCGGGCTTGTCGCGCTGGGCGGCGTGGGCCTGACGTTCGGCCTGTGGTGGATCTACTTCGTCGTCCCGTCCGGCGAGTTCCTGCGCCTGCGCCCGAGCTGCTCGTTCGTCTGGGGCTACGGGCAGATCGTGATCATCTCCGCGGTCGTGGCCGTCGGCGCCGGCCTCCACGTCGCCGCGTACTACCTCGAAGAGAAGTCCGTGCTGTCCGCGAAGGCGACCATGTACACGGTGACGATCCCGGTCGCCGTCTACTTCCTCGGGATCTTCTCGCTCTACACGTACATGGCCCGCACGCTCGACCGCTTCCATCTCGTCATCCTGGCCGCCACCGCCGTGAACCTGATCGCGCCGCTGGTGATGGCCGACAACGGCGTGCCGATGGCGTGGTGCCTGCTCGTGCTCAGCTTCACGCCGTGGCTGACCGTGATCGGCTACGAGTGGCGCGGTCACGCCCACAACGCGCGCGTGCTTCAGAGCCTCCAGAAGCAGTCGGCGCCGGACGGGATCGGCTGAGCGACCCGCGCGAGTGCCGTGCGCAGCTTCGCCTCCTCGCCGCCCATGATCGTGTGGATCTCGGCCGTCGCGAGCGGCTCGCCCGCCCACGCCAACAGCGCCTCGACCGACTCCGGCTTGGCGCGGCGCGTCAACTCGGGTGCGACGTTGGCAATCGCCGCCTCGTAGGCCTCGACGGGATGGAAGCCGGGCAGCGCGAAGCCGCCGATCTCGTAGCTCGGCGCCGTGTAGCGGCGCTCGGAGGGCGGCCCGCCGAGCTTGTGGTCGAGCGCCCGTGCGGCGCGCGAGGGCGAGCGCGCGGCCCGGATGTCCTCAGCCAGAGCGTCCTGCACGGCGGGCGTCGCGCACCAGCGATCGAGCTCGACCGGATCGAGGCCGGCATCGGTCGCGGCGGCCGCGATCAGCGCCGGGTCGTCGAGCAGACCGCCCGCCATCACCCGCACGCGCAGGCGGCGCAGCAGCGTCTGCTCGGCGGCGGGCGCGTTCAGCCGCGCTGCCACCACCGCCCGGCAGGCCGGCTCGGAGGACGCCGGCCGCGGGTACGGCGCGGGGTCGATCGGCATCCCATATCGGCGCTGCAGGTTCGGCGCCCCTTGAGCGAGCTTCTCCGCCTCCCCCGGCTCCAGCGTCAGCACGATCATCGTCAGCCGCCACGTGAGCTGCTCGCCGTAGTGCCAGCGCAGCCGCCACCGGCTCGGCTCCGCCGAGAACGCGAACGGGCACGCGGGGTCGGTGAAGAGCCGGATCTCCATCAGTCCGGCAGTCCGAGCCGGAGCTTGCGGAGCAGGTCGGCGAGCTGGCGCTGCTCGGCCTCACTGAGCGCGGCGAGCAGCCGGCGCTCGTTCGCCAGATGCGCCGCGGTCGTGGCGTCAATCGCCTCGAGCCCCTTGTCGGTGAGCGCGATCAGTACGCCGCGCCGGTCCTGGGGGTCGGGCTCGCGCGCAATTAGGCCGGCGTTCTCCAGCTTGTCGAGCCGCTTCGTGGTCCCGCTCGACGTGAGCATCGTCGCGTCGGTGAGGTCCGTCGGCCGCAGCCGGTACGGCGGGCCGTGCCGGCGCAGCGTGGCCAGGACGTCGTGCCAGCCGCCCTCGAGGCCATGTTCGCGATAGACGGGCTCGAGCCGCTCCTCGAGCTCACGCGCGAGCCGTGAGACGCGACCCACGACGCCGATCGGCGACGGATCGAGCTCCGGCCGCTCCCGTTTCCACTGGTCGATGATCGCGTCCACGCCGTCGCGTTCGGGCATGGCGCGAAGGCTATCTAATTTTCCGTCTCAGGAACTTGCGTCTTAGGAAGATATGTACTAGGATGCAATCCATGCTCAACCTCCTCCATTCATTTCTCTACCGCCGAGTCCCGCGCGATCCCCAGCCCCAGCCGCGCATGCGCTGGTACTGAGTAGGGCACCATGTGATGTATGGGCTTGCGCGTGCGGGTGGCGACCGCGGCAGCAGTCGCCGCCGCCGGGATCGCTGATCCTGCGGGCGCCGCACTGTCGTCCAGCGGCGGCGAGCCCGCCGATCCCACGCGCAGCCTCATCGCCGAGGTCAAGCGCGGCACCACGGTCGCGCTTTACGACAACCGCGGCGGCCGTCAGATCGAGCGCGTCGGCGACGAGACGGTGTTCGGCTCGCGGACCCGGCTGGCCGTGGTGGGCGGCCGCGGCGAATGGCTGCAGGTCAGCACGGAGACGGCCGGCAACCGCCGCCGCGCCTGGATCCGCGCTTCTGAGGTCCGCCTGCGGGACACGGGCTACCGGCTCGTCATCACGCTCTCCGCGCGCCGGCTCGAACTGGTCGACGGCTCACGCGTCGTGTTCCGCACGCGTGTCGCCATCGGCTCGACGGCGCACCCGACGCCCACCGGCCGGTTCGGCATCACCGACAAGCTTGCCGGCCGCCGCTTCGGCAGCGTTTACGGCTGCTGCATACTCGCGATCTCCGCTGTCCAGGAGAAGCTGCCGGCGAACTGGCCGGGCGGCAACCGAATCGCTCTCCACGGCACGAATTTGCCGGCCACCATCGGCAGCCCCGTATCGACGGGCTGCGTGCGCGTCGGCGAGCGGCCTCTGCGCGCCCTGATGCGCAGCGTCCCGCTCGGGACGCCCGTGATCATCCGAGACTGAGCCGGTACCCGACGCCGCGAACGGTCTGAACGGCACCCGCGCGGTCGCCGAGCTTGCGCCGCAGACCGGAGATTGCGACGTCGACCACGTTCGAGCCGCCCGTCCACTCGTAGCCCCAGACGTCGCGCAGGAGCGTGTCGCGCGCCACGGGCTGTCCCTCGCGGTCGACCAGGTATCGCATCACGTCGCACTCGAGCTTCGACAGCGCGATCCGGTCGCCGTCGAGCCGCAGCTCGCGGGCGCCCTCGTCGAGCCCGGTGGCCGGCAGGTCGAGGTCGCGCGCGGCGAGCGTGGACAGCCAGCTGACCGCGGACTCGGGCCCGAGATCGAGCAGGATCGGGCGGTAGCCGAGGATCTCGGGACCGTCCAGCTCGACGAACCCGATCGGGGCGAGCTGCTCGCGCATCGCCGCCACGCGCGCGGCCGAGTACACGCGGCGCAGCCTCGGGCCGGCGGCCAGCGACGCGCGCTCGAGGTCGCGCAGCAGCGCCGCGACGCAAGGTGACGAGGCGGAGCCGGTGGCCCAGGCGAGGGTCTGGCGCGCGAGCAGCACCTCGTCGCCGGCCGCCACCGGCTGGGCGCGCAGATGCGCTCGCCACGCAACGCACAACGGGTCGTCGGCCAGCAGCCGCCGTGGCACGCGCGAGAACTCGCACAGCAGCGTGAAGGCGACGACCTCCCCGCGCGGGCTGCGCGCGACGCGGAACGCGCTCGGCACCGCCTCCCACCAGGCGCGCATGCGAGCGACCTCGTCCTCGGCCTCGTGGCGCGCCGTGATCGCCGCGATCGCGGGTCCGTCGTCGGCTCGCGCGGTCTCGATCGCGTAGTGCTGCACCGCGGACGGAAAGAACGCCTCGCGCACGAGCGGTTCCTCGACCAGCGCGATCATGTCGGCCACCGAGGCCCAGCGCGGCGTCTCGAGCTCCTTCCGGACCTGCCGCCAGGCGGCGGCGCGGTACCGGCGGTGGCGGACCGGATCGCTCGCGCGCAGCAGTGCGGACACCGTCTCGCGCACGGTGTCGTGGATGACCAGGCCTTCGCGGCCGAGCTCCACGAACGGCAGCGCGTCGAGCCGCGCGAACGCGTCCTGCGGGCGCTGCTCGGGCAGCAGCGCGCCCAGCAATGACAGCGTCACACGTCGCAGCACGGACGCGGCGTCGAGAACCTCGCGCGTCTCGGGATCGAGCCCGTCGAGATAGAGCGCGGCGAGCTCCTGCACGACGGTCGGCAGGACCACGTCCTCGGGCGCGTCGGGCCGTTCGCGGACGGCGGACGCGGCGAGCTGGAGCGACAGCGGGTGGCCGCGGACGAACCGGTTCACCCATTCGACCTGATCCTCGTCGAGCCCGGCCGCGCGCAGCACCTCGGCCGCGTCGGCGGGCGGCAGCGGCCCGAGCGCGATCGTCTGCAGCAGTTCGCCGAACGACGCCCGCCAGACCGCGCCGGGCGCATCGCGGGTTGCGATCACCACGCGCGCGTGCGCGGGCAGGGACGGCAGAAACTCCAGCCGCAGCCATCCGTCGATCAGCCGCAGCCGCTCGGCGGTGTCGATCACCAGCACGTCGAACTCGTGGTCTCCGATCGCGGCGACGAAGCCCTGCGGTGTCGGCTCGATCCCGCGGCCGTCGATCGCGACGACACGCCCGGTCACCTCCGAGCGGAACGCGCGGAGCAGCGAGGACTTGCCTGAGCCGGCCACGCCGTGGACCACAGTCACGCACGGCCCGTCGTGAAGGGCGGCCAGCTCGGACTCGCGCCCGACCAGTGCCCCGCGACGTTCGGCCAGCAGCGTTCCGAGCGTCCTCACGCGGGTCCGACCGTCTGGACGACGCGATTGATCGAGTCCGTAGGCAGCCCCAGCGACTCGGCATGCTCCATCAGCACGTCGGGCCCGGATGCCTCGTAGACGCAGAACGCGCTGAACGTTCCGTCGTCCTCGCTCACGATGTAGGAGCGGACCCAGCGGATCTTGCCGCGGAGGGTCTCGTTGACGGCCGGGACGCAGTCGAGGGCGGCCGCGAGCTCTTCCTCGGAGAGCCACGCGCGCGTGCGTGGAACGACGTACTGATTCACGCCAGCGACGCTACGGTCGGCCATCCAGCGCCGCCACCGTGGTAGCCGCACCGGATCTGGCGGCGATCCACACCGTCCCCATCAAACGCTCAGACAACGGTCATGTTCAGGCCCGGCGTCGAACTTACGCTCGCTGCATGACCAACGCCATCAAGCGCCGGCGCGCTCTGTTCGCCGGCATTCTCGCCGCAGCCGCCCTCGGCACCGTGGCCCCCTCCCCCGCCGACGCTCACAAGTACCGCTGCGACGGTGCCGTCGAGCGGCTCGAGGCGAAGTTCCGCCAGATCGAGGAACGGCGCGGCTACGACAAGGCCGTCAAGTGGTGGGACAAGGCCTGGGCCCGCTACCACGATCGGTGCGTGGTCTGATGGCCGTCACCGACATCGACGAGGCCAAGCTCGAGGCCTTCCTCGGCCACGCCGCGACCGAGCTGGGCGCCGCTCTCAACGTCGCGCTCGTGACGCTCGGCGAGGAGCTCGGCCTGTACAAGGCGATGGCCGACGGGCAGCCGGTCTCCCCGGCCGACCTGGCCGAGCGGACCGGCACTCAGGAGCGCTACGTGCGCGAGTGGCTGAACGCGCAGACCGCGAGCGGCTTCATCGTGTATGACGAGGGCGCTTTCGTGCTGCCGCCGGAGCATGCGCTCGTGCTGGCCGACGAGTCGAGCCCGTACCAGATGCTGGGCTCGTTCCAGGCCACGAACGCCGCGGTCGCGATGCGCGAGCGGATCGCCGAGCGGTTCATCGACGGCGACGGCGTCGGCTGGCACGAGCACCACCACGGGTTGTTCCACGGCAGCGATAGGGCGTTCGCCACCGCCTACCGGAACTTCCTGCTGACCGAGTGGCTCCCCGCCCTCGACGGCGTGGTGGCCAAGCTCGAGGCCGGTGCGCTTGTGGCCGACATCGGCTGCGGACACGGCGCGTCGACAATCCTGATGGCGCAGGCGTTCCCGAACTCGCGCTTCGTCGCGATCGACTACCACGTGGAGTCGATCGAGATCGCGCGCCAGCGGGCCGACCAGGCGGGCGTCGCCGACCGCATCACGTTCGAGGCCGCCGGCGCGGCCGACCTGCCGGGCTCCGGCTACGACCTGGTGGCGTTCTTCGACTCCCTCCACGACCTCGGCGACCCGCTCGCCGCGGCGCGGCGGGCGTCGGCGGCGTTGGCGCCGGACGGCGTCTGCATGATCGTCGAGCCGCTCGCCGGCGACTCGGTCACCGACAACATCAACCCGATCAGCCGGTACTTCTACGGGATGTCGACGCTCGTCTGCACGCCCGGTTCGCTGTCGCAGCCCGGCCAGGCCGGGCTCGGCACGCAGGCCGGCCAGGCCGCGCTCGCCGAGGTCCTGATCGAGGGAGGGTTCGGCACCGTCCGGCGGGTGGCCGAGTCACCGCTGAACATGGTGCTTGAGGCGCGTCCGCGCTGAACGCGCTGCGCGCGGCGGCACGAGCCGCCGCGCGCGTCTCAGCGCACCCACAGCTGGTCGAGCAGCACGATCCACTGCGGACTGTGCTGGTAGTTGCCCGCGCGTTCGGACAGCAGTACGACGGCCCGCCGGTTGTGCAGCGGAACGGCGGGCGCCGCGTCGGCGATGTACGCGTAGGCGTCCTTCCAGCGCGTGCCGGCCTCCGGACCGTGCGCGGCGAGTGCCGCGTCGATGCGGCTCTCGAGGCCGCGATCGCAGAAGCCGGAGAGGTTGAAGCTGCCGTCGCAGGTGAATAGCTCGGCGGCGAAATTGGAGGGCGCCGCATGATCGGCGCCCCAGCCGGAGATACCGATCTGGGCGCGCGTGCGGGGATCGAAGATGCGGTCGAAGTAGGAGAGGACCGGGGTCATCCGCAGCCGGCTGCGGTAGCCGAGCCGGCGCAACAGCGATACGAAGTACTGCCCAGTGGCTCGCCCGGAGCGGGGCATCCACACCGTGACGTCCATGCCCGTGGTGCCGGATTGCTCAATCAGGCGCCGTGCCCGAGCGAGATCCGGCGCGGTCCAGCCGCCGCCCGGGTCGGGGTCCAGCGTGTAGCGGCACGTGGGCGCGTAGTTCGGGAAGCCGGGCGGCAGGATCTGGCACGTCGGATCGGCGAGATCGGGGCCACCGGTCAAATCGGCGATCGCGCGGCGGTCGACCGCGTAGTTGAGGGCCTGCCGGACACGGGGGTCGTCGAACGGGGGCGTGCGGACATTCAAGAACATGTACTGCAGTCCGGGGACGGCGTCGGTGAACAGCCGTCCTGGGCTGCGGCGCTTGAGCGCAGGGAACCGCGCCGGCTCCAGGGGCCCTCCGTCCCCTTGGTCGACCACCACGAAATCGGCCGCCCCACGTTGTACATCGGCGATCTGCGCGTCGATCTTGTCGAGCTCGCGCGCCCGTACCACGATCTCATCGGCAAAGCCGTCGGGGCGGGCGTCCTGCGACCACACGCGGAAGTGGGGGTTGCGGACCAGGCGGGCGCCGCGCCGCCGGTCGTAGCTCGCGAAGCGGTAGGGCCCGGTCCCGGGAGCCGGGACCCGGCTGCCGAACGGGTGCGCGGCGGGTGCAACGTAGGCCCTCGGGAACGTCAGCTTGTGGAGGATCTCCGGGTCGGGCTCCGTGAGACGGATGGTGACTGTTCCCGTCCGCGCGTCGGTCGCGATCCCTTCGGAGAGGTCGCAGTACCGCTCCGGGTGCGCCGCGCACTCCGGCGCGCCCACGATCGCCGCGTAGTCCGGCACGCCCCTGCGGCGGATTACGTCTTCGAACGAGGCGCGAACGTCCTCGGGCCGGACGGGCTCCCCGTTGGAGAAGCGGATTCCGGGCCGGAGCTTGAACACGTAGCTCTTGCCGTCGGGGCTGGGATCGGGAACCGCTGCGGCGAGATCGCCCACCAGCGCTCCGAACGTCGAACCGCCGGTCCGCCGGTAGGCGACCAGGCCGTCATAGACGAGCGTGGTCACGCGCATGAGCCAGAGGTCGGCGTCCGCTTCGACGCGCTCGGGATCGAACGGACCCGGCGACTCGACTCGCAACGTCCCACCACGATGGCCGGCCGGAGCCGCGACTGCCGCCGTCCACACCGAGCCGTCGGCGACCGCGATCGCGCTCGGGCGGCTCTGGACCTTGATCGTCTTCGCGCGCCGCCGCGTGGCGGGATCGACTCGTGTGACCGCGCCCTCGCTGTCGCTCGTCACCCACACCCCGCCGGCGCCGACCGCGATCGCGCTCGGGTCTCGGGCGACCGCCACGACGTCCGTGACCTGGTTCGTCGCCGGGTCGACTCGGGACACGGTCGCGTCCTGGCGGTTGACGACCCAGACGGCGCCCTCGCCGACGGCAACGGCGACCGGGCCGTGGCCGACACCGATCGTGGCGGTCGCCGCCCGCAAGCGAGGCTCGATGCGGAACACGACGCCCCCCTCCTCGCTCGTCACCCACACCGCGTCCGCACCGGTGGCGACCGCCGTCGGGTTCGCGCCGAGATCGATCTCGGTCCGCGCCGTTGTCCGCGGGTCGATTCGCGCGAGCGTCCGGTCGACCTCGGAGGTGACCCACAGCGCCCCGAACCCGGCGGCGACGCCGCTCGGCGCGTTGCCGGCCTCGATCGGGTCCTCGACGCGGTTGGTCGCCGGGTCGACTCGCGCGAGGCTGCGCGCCTCGGCATCGACGACCCACAACGATCCCGCCGCGAACGCCAGCGCGGTCGGGCGGTCACCGACCGGGATGATCCTCGCGTCCTGCTCGCCACCGAGCCGGGTAACGGTGCCGTCCAGCCGATTCGCGACCCATACGGAGCCGCCGCCGGCGGCGATGGCGCTCGGGCCGCGGCCGACGGTGGACTGCGTCGTGATCCGTCCGGAGTCGGGGTCGATCACGCCGACGGCGTTCTCGTCGATCCGCGCGAGCCCGTCCGATTCCATGAGCCGGGTGACGGCGAACACCGCCAGCCCACACACCACGAGGAGCGCCCCGACGACCGCGAGCACGCGCCGCGGCGGCGCGCGAGAGGGACGCACGGCGGGCGGGGGCGCGACGGCGGGCTGGTCGAGCTTCGGGTCCTGGTCGAGCATCGCTTCGTGAAGGCGGCGAAGCTCGGGACCGGGCTCGACGCCGATCTGCTCGACGAGCACTTCACGCGCGGCGCGGTACGCCGCCAGCGCATCGGCCTGGCGACCCGAGCGATACAGCGCGAGCATCCGCTGCGCGTGCAGCCGCTCCTGCAGAGGATGCGCCGCGACCAGCGCCTCGAGCTCCGGGAGCACCTCCGTGTGGCGGCCGGCGGCCAGGTCGGCGTCGATCGCGCTCTCCGTCGCGGCCAGCCATAGCTCCTCCAGCCGCCGGACCTCCGCCGCCGCGAACGGCTCCCGCGCGACGTCGGCCAGCGCGTCACCGCGCCACAACGCGAGCGCCTCGCGCGGCTCGCCATCGGCGCTCAGCTGCTCGAAGCGCCCGACGTCGACCGCCGTCGGCGGCAACCGCAACTCATACCCGCGCCCGCGCGTGACGATCTCCGCGCCGTTGCCGTCCAGCAGCTTGCGCAGCTGAGACACGTAGAGCTGAACCATCTTCGCCGCGCTGTCGGGCGCTACCTCGCCCCACAGGCCCTCGATCAGCCGGTCGACCGACACGGTGCGGTTCGGCGGCAGCGCGAGCATCGCCAGCACCGCGCGCTGCTTCGTGGCGCCGAGCCGGATCCGGCGACCGTCGGCGGTCGCCTCGATCGGTCCTAGTAGCTGGAGGTCCATGCCACGACGGTGTCCGGGCGCCTACCGGCCGACCCTACTCCCTCTACCGGCCCCTCGACCGGAAATAGACCGGCCTCGACCGGTGCTCGACCGGTCGACGGCACCGTCATTGGCGTCCACTCGGTCCACCTGCAAGGAGCGGCATCGTGTCATCTCAGTCCCACACTCGACGGCTTGCCCGCAGCGTCGCCGTCGCACTCGCCGTGACCGTCATCGCCGCGCCCACCGCGGCGGCCAGGCCCATCGGTGAGACGCACCCGATCGGCATCGAGACCGGATCGGCGACCACGCCCCCGACCGTGATCACCACCACCGACAGCGGCCTTGACTGGGCCTCCGCCGGCCTCGGCGCGGGCGCCGCGGGCGCGATCGTCCTGCTTTCGGTCGCCGGCGTCGCGGTGAAGGCGCGCGGCCACGTCCGATCCGTCAACTGATCTGGCAGCCTGTCCGCCGATGAGCGGACGGCTGTGGTGGGCCGCGGCGGCGTTGATCGTCGTCGCGGCCTTCGGATTACGGATGGCCTACGTCGCGGCGACGCCGGACTACAAGACCGTCCATGACGCGCGCGACTACGACCGTCACGCGCTCTCCATTGCGCACGGCGAAGGGTTCTCGGAGGAGATCACCACCAAGCCGACGGCATTCCGGCCACCGGGCTACCCCTACCTGCTCGGCGGCGTGTACCGCGCGTTCGGCGTCCAGGACGCGCTGGGGCCCGAACGGTGGCCGATCGCCCGGCGGCTCGGCGTCGTGATCGGGACGCTGACCGTCGTGCTGATCGGGATCCTCGGCGTGATGTGGTTCGGTCGCCGCGCGGGGCTGATCGCGATGGCGATCGCGGCCGTGTACGTGCCCTGGATCACGCTCGGCGGCTCGCTGATGTCCGAGCCGCTGTTCGTCGCGCTGATGCTGGGCGCGCTCGTGCTCGCGTCGAAGCGGCTTGGCGGTCGCCGCCGGGTTCGTGGCCGGCCTGGCGATCCTGACGCGCGCCAACGGCATGATCCTGCTCTTGCCGCTCGCGCTCATGGTGTGGGCGCCGCGCCGGTCGTTCGGCCCGCCCGCGGTCCTGGTCGCGGTGGCGCTGCTCACGGTCGCGCCGTGGACGATCCGCAACGCCGTCGAGCTGCACGCGTTCGTCCCGGTCACGACGCAGTTCGGCGCGGCGCTGGCCGGCACCTACAACGACGAGGCGCGCACGGACCGCGAGGACCCGGCCTCATGGCGGACCATCCGCGGCGTGAAGGCCTACCTGCCGCTGACCCAGCCGTGGTACACGACGCCGGAGGTCGTCATCGAGCGCCGCCTGCGCGACGCCTCGCTCGACTACATCCGCGAGCACCCTGGCTACGTGGCGACCGTCCTCTACTGGAACACGCGCCGGCTGCTCGACCTCGCCTCCTGGCGGTGGTCGCGCCACACGGCGTCGACGGTCAGCGTCGAGGAGACGGTGGGCCGACCGCGGCGTCGTCTGCTTCTGGATCGTGGGCGTGCTCGCGCTGGTCGGCGTCCTCAGGCGGCGCTCGGTGCCGTGGTGGGTGTGGGCGGTGCCGTTGGTGATGTACCTGAGTGTCGTGTTCACGGCCGCCGAGACGCCGCGCTACCGCGCGCCGATCGACCCGTTCCTGATCCTGCTCGCGGCGCTCGCTCTCACGCCGCGTTTCGTACGGTCGCGCCCTGAGCACGCACAGACGTCGTGGGCGGACGGGCGGCCCCCTGCGGCGCCTGCCCGGCCGGCGCCGGCGCTGGACGCGCCTCGCCAGGTCTGACATCTACCGCGGAATTGACTCGATCTATACCGCGCTTGACCGGTTCTCGCCCGCCGCTTGGCAGCGTCTGCGCTGTCCAATCCAGGTCATCCGCAAGGAGCCCATCGTGTCCCGTCAGACCCACTCCCGCCGGTTCGCCCGCAGCTTCGCCGTCGCTCTGACGGTGACCGCGATCGCAGCGCCCGCCGCAGCCGCCCGCCCGATCGGCGATACGCACCCGATCGGCATCGAGTCCGGCTCCGCGCCCGCCGCCCCGACCGTGATCACCACCACCGAGCGCAGCTTCGACTGGGGCTCGGCGGGCCTCGGCGCCGGCGCCGCCGGCGCGATCGTCCTGCTCTCGTTCGCGGGCTTCACGCTCAAAAGCCACGCGCACGTCCGGCCGATCAGCTGATCCGCACCGGGGACCGCTGCATTTGCGTGCAGCGGTCCCCGGTCGCGTGATCAGCTCTGCTGGAGCAGCTGTGCCTGCGCCTGCGGAGCGGGCTTCGCCGACGGGGAGCCGTCGAGATTGAACTCCTGGAGGCGGACCTGCAGATCGTGGCCGTCGGTACCGGCGTATGTGCCGTTCACGCGGCCTGCGATGCGGAGGCCGCTGTCATAGACGTAGTCGCCGACGACCGTGTACGGGACCTCCAGCTCGGTCTCGGTGATCGAGACCGTCCCGACCACGCGCTTGTGCGCCGGCACGATCACCGGCTGGGACCAGCTGAACACCTTCGTGGTGGTGAAGGTCTCGGTGTCGGTGTAGTTGAACGAGCCTTCGACGGTCACCTCGCTCTCGCCGATGAACGGGATGCCGACCTTCGTCTTGACCGTCACCTTGGCGCCCACGCTCGTTGTCCACGTGTGGGTGTCGGTCGTGGTCTTGGAACCGGCGATCGACGTGCTCTGCTGGACGCTCGTCGCGTTCGTATGGTCGACACGGTCGAGCTCCACCAGCTTGGCGTCCTTGAGCTTGGCCAGCGCGACGTTGTAGTCGAGCGAGTTCGCGCTGAACTCGCGCACGTTGTCGATGTCCTTGCAGGTCATCTTGTTGGTACCGGTGCTCCCGACGTTGACGGCCGTCACGCAGACGTTCTTGGCGTCCGCCGGCGCGGGCACGGTGGCGTCGTAGCCATGGCCGCCGGGCGTCGGCGGCAAGATGATCTTGGCCGCGCCCGGCGTGGCGACGGGCGGGTCGGCGAGGTTCGCGACCACCGTCCGCTTGTGCACGCCGTCGACGCTGATGTGGACGGTCAGCGCGGCCCCCGGCTGGTCGGCGTCGGTCGCTCGCCCGGTGACGCGGACCGCCTGCACGTTGGTCGTCTGCTGTGCCAGCTCGATCCGCACGGCCGGACTGTTGGAGGGCGGCGGAGGCGGTGGCGTCGGCCGCTTGACGCAGATGTCGTCGACCAGGATGTAGCCGGGCGGGCAATGCGGGATCGGGTCGTCGTCGACGGGCGGGAGCGCGAACGCCGCCGGGGCCGTGACGAGCAGGGCGATGACCGCCGCGCTCACCGTCAGGTAGGTCGTCTTCACGAACTTCCTCCGAAATGGAGTGGGTGGCTTGGGCGGCCGCCGCCATTGTTCTGGAAGCCGGTTTGGCGAGAGCTTGCGAGGAGGTTGGTACCGTCGAACGGGCGATGCATCGCACCCTGATCGTGGCCAACCGCACCGCTTCGACTCCAGTCCTGATGCAGGAGGTCCAGCGGCGCGCGATGGAGCAGGCCACCAGTTTCGTGCTTCTGATCCCGTATACGCAGTGGAAGCGAAGCCCCGACTGGACGCTCGAGGACGCACTGAAGGCGCTACGCCGAGCGGCGCGCGGGCCGTCGGGGCTGCTCGAGGCGCGGGTCGAGGGCCGCGTCGGCGGCGAGGACCCGTTCGAGTCGGTCAAGCAGATCCTCGAGCTCGAGTCCTTCGACGACGCGATCATCTCCACGCTGCCGAAGAAGAGCTCCGAGTGGCTCAAGCGCGACCTCCCCCACCGGGTCGAAGCGCTCGGGCTGCCGGTGACGACGATCACGCCGCCCGGCCCGGATCGCAGGGTGTTCTCCGGCCGGTCTCGACGAGCGTCGACCGGCGGCGGGTACTGATTCACCCGCCGCCCTGGACCACGTTCGTACCCATCGCGCTCGCGTTCTTCGGCCTTCGGCGCGCGAACACCGGGCACGCAGCCGCGGCCGGCGCCGCGCTGGGGTTCGTCCTGATCGTGTCCGGCGGCTCCGTCGAGCTGGCGCGCGAGGAGGGCGTCCGGCTCGTCGACGACTACTGCTCGTATGGCGCGGTGAGTGACGCGCAGTTCGAGGGCTGCAAGTCGCACGTCACCGCGGACGAGGTGCGCTCGCGGCGTACTCCCGCCGCGGTGTTCGCGATCGAAGAGGGCGCGTGTGGCGGCAACGCGGGCCCGTTCTGCGCCGCGGCCGTCGAGCGCCGCGAGTCCGACGCCGACTAGCCGGGTAGGTGGACCGCGGCCCATGAACGAGCTCTTCGATCTCGCCGCGCGCCAGTTCGCGGCCGACGCCCGCTCCGCGCCGGGACGGCTGGCGCGCCACTGGTCCGACGACGCGCGGGCGGCGCGCTGCCGCACGATCGCCGAGCTGCGCGCGCTCGCGAAACGGACGGTGCCGCGGCCCGTCTTCGACTACGTCGACGGCGCCGCCTGGGACGAGGTGACCGCGGGGCGCAACCGCGAGGCGTTCGAGCGGGTCACGCTGCACCCGCGCGCGTTCGTGGACGTGTCCGAGGTGGAGTTCTCGACGACCGTGCTCGGGCGCGAGATCGCGCTGCCGGTGATCGCCGCGCCGACGGGCCTGACGGGGCTCACGCACCCGGACGGCGAGATGGCGGCCGCGCGCGCGGCCCACGCCGCGGGCTCGATCTACACGCTGTCGACGATGGCCTCCTACACGCTCGAGGAGGTCGCGGACGCCGCGTCCGGGCCGAAGTGGTTCCAGCTCTACGTGATGAGCGACCGCGGGCTCGTGGACGACCTGCTCTCACGCGCGTGGGCGGCGGGCTACGAGGCGCTGATGCTGACCGTCGACGTGCAGGTCGCGGGCGTCCGCGAGCGCGACGTCCGCAACCGGTTCTCGGTCCCGCCCCGGATCACGGCCCGGACGCTCGCGCAGGGCATCACGCATCCGCGCTGGAGCGCGGGCTTCCTCGCCCGCCCGCGGATGACGCCCGCGAACCTCGGCTGGGCGGGGAACACGACCAAGACGCTCGCAAGCGCCGTCAACCGCGCGTTCGATC
Source organism: uncultured Solirubrobacteraceae bacterium (assembly GCA_963768375.1). GTDB lineage: Bacteria > Actinomycetota > Thermoleophilia > Solirubrobacterales > Solirubrobacteraceae > Solirubrobacter. The sequence goes on along the minus strand of CAVYHO010000006.1, from coordinate 670,605 downwards.
CGACCGTCACCTGGGACGACCTCGCGGACCTGCGCGAGCGCTGGTCCGGACCGCTGCTCGTGAAGGGGATCATGCGCACCGACGACGCGCAGCGCTGCGTGGAGATGGGCGTCGACGCGCTGGTGGTCTCCAACCACGGCGGCCGCCAGCTCGACGGTGCGGCGGCCACGATCGACGCGCTGCCGGCGATCGCGGACGCGGTCGGCGACCGCGCGGAGCTACTCCTCGACAGCGGCGTGCGCCGCGGCACGGACATCGTGAAGGCACTCGCGCTCGGTGCCCGCGCGGTATTGATCGGCCGCCCGCTGGTCTACGGGCTCGGCGCCGCCGGCGAGGCGGGCGGGCGCCGCGCGTTCGCGATCCTCGAGGCGGAGCTCAAGATCGCGCTGGCGCTGGCCGGCTACCCGCGGGTCGCCGAACTGGGGCGCGAGGCCGTCAGCTGAAGTCGCCCTCTTCGGGCTGCCATCGCGGGACCCCGCGCGGCGGCTCGGCGTGCTGTCGCTCGGCCGATTCGAGCGGCGCGGGCGGAGGAGCGGAGTGGTGCGGAAACGGCGGTGTGTCGGGGCCGGAGGAGGCCGGCTGGGGAGCATCGTGGGTCATCATGCCCCCACACCTTGAACGTCGGAGCGGCGGATCCGCCCGCGCATTGGAGATGACCCCCCGCCCGGGGGGTGCGGCGATCGAACCTTTTCGCGCCTCGTGCGTAACGACGAGCGTTCCGATCCAGCGTTCATGGAGGGGGTTGGTCGCTGTGCACGCACGCGTGTTGTTGGTCACTACCGCCGCGAGCCTTGCGCTCGTCACCACGGCATCCGCCGCACCGAGCGATCGGTACACGGTCCGCAATATGGTCTCGAACGACACGACGATCGTGCCGGCCGAGCGCGCCGACGCGTTTCTCGTGAACCCGTGGGGGCTGGCGTCGAGCGCCACCTCGCCCTGGTGGCCGGCCAATCAGGGCTCGAATACGTCGACGATCACGCCGGCGACCAACATCCCGAACGCTACCCGAGCGAACGTGCCCGGCGGCCCGACTGGTGTCGTGGCCGGCCCCGGTGGCACCAACTTTCAGATCCCCGGCCCGCCGGCCGGAGCGTCAAACTTCATCTTCAACACGCTGGGCGGCGAAATCCGCGCGTGGCGCGGCGGCATCCCGAACAATGACGCGCAGCTCGGGATCTCGCGCGCGAGCGTCGGCGCCGTGTACATGGGACTCACGATCGCGACGCCTTCGGCGGCGATCGGTCCGCGGCTCTACGCGGCCGACTTCGCCAACAACCGGATCGACATCGTCAACGGGCAGTGGCAGCTCGTGAACGCGCCGGGCGCGTTCGTGGACCCGAACCTGCCCGCCGGCTACGGCGCCTACGGGATCCAGACGGTCGGCAACCGCATCATCGTCACCTACGCGGCGAAGGCTCCCGCGGGTATCCGGGAGCGTCCGGGCGCGGGGCTCGGCGTCGTCAACGCGTTCGACCTCAACGGCAACTTCCTGGCCCGCATCGCGAGCCCGGGCGGCGTCCTGAACGCGCCGTGGGGCACCGCGCTGTCCCCGGCGAACTTCGGCTTCTTCGGCGGCGACCTGCTGATCGGCAACTTCGGCGACGGCCGCATCAACGCGTTCCGCGAGAACGCCGACGGCACGTGGACGTCACGCGGCCCGCTGAAGGGGAACAACGGCCAGCCACTGTTCATCGGCGGTCTGTGGGCGCTCCAGTTCGGCAAGGGCACCGCCGCCAACGGCGCGCTCGACCAGCTGTTCTTCACGGCCGGCCCGAACGGCGAGCGAGCGGGCCTGTTCGGGCGCCTCACCTCGAACCTCAATGAGGGGCTCGGAGACGTGTCGGGCACGGTTCCCGCAACGCTGTCGCTGACGATGGGTCCGTCGGCGGCATTCGGCACGTTCGTGCCGGCCGTCGCCAACGTCTACAACGCGTCGACCACCGCCAACGTCATCACGTCCTCGCTGGGCTCGACGCTGAGCGTGGCGGACCCGAGCCCGTTCGCGACCGGTCGCCTGATCAACGGCACGTTCTCGCTCGCGCAGCCGCTCCAGATCGCGGCCACCAGCGCCGGCGGGACGGGCGCCGCGTTCGCCACCATCGGCGGCTCGTCGGCCCCGACCTCGGTCCTGACCTACCCCGGCCCGATCTCGAACGACACGGTCACGCTGAATTTCCGGCAGCCGATCGCGGTCACCGACCCGCTCCGCACGGGCCCGTACAGCAAGACGCTCACCTTCACGCTGTCCACGACGCAGCCGTAGGAGAGTCGCCCACCGCAACCTAAAGGGGCCTGGCCCCTTTAGGTTGCTGCAGCATGCAGCAGATCGCGTTGGCCGCGGTCGAACGACTATCTGCTGCGCGCGGAAGACGACGAGCTGACCGTTCGGCTCGCGGAGCGGGGCGCGGAGCGCTTTGCCGAGTTGCTTCGCCGGCTCGGCGAGTGATCAGCTACCTGACGCTCGAGCAGGCACTGCGAATCGCTCGGTTCGCCTCCGACGGCACACACTCAGATCTCTTCACTGAGGGGGCGGCGCTCCTTCATTCGGTCGCGCGCTTCGACGGCAACAAGCGGCTCGCGTGGCTCGCGACGTACGTGTTCCTCGCGAAGAACGGCGTGGACCTCGATCCGGATGACGATGCTGCCTATGCCCTCGTGATCGCGGTGGCGAGCGGGGAGATCGACGACGTGGCGGCGATCGCCACCGCCTTGCGAGCGTTCGCGACTGATTGACTACCACGCATGCGGCTCGATCACGGCTCGCTGCTCGTCTCTGACGTCCGGCGCTCGGTGGACTTCTACACCGGCGCGCTCGGCTTGACCGAGGTCGCGCGACCGCCGACCTTCGACGCGCCCGGCGCGTGGCTCGCGATCGGCGAAGCGCAGCAGTTGCACCTGGTCGGCGAGGGCGAGCCCGGGCGGACGCAGGCGATGAACCCGCCGTGGGACCCGGCCGAGGTCGCGATCGGCTACACGAACCACCTGGCGTTTCATGTCGACGACCTGGACGCTGCGCTCGAGCGCGCGCGTGAGCACGGCGTCGCGCCGGCGGGCGAGGTCTTCGCGCGCGGCGACGGCGTGCGGCGGACGTTCGTGACCGACCCCGACGGGCACGTGATCGAGCTGATGGAGACGGGCGTCCCGGTGACAGGTTCGGAACCGAGGCTGCAGGTACCGCGCCGCTCTGGGTAGTGCCCAGGGCATGCATGCCACTTGTCTCGTCTGCACGCTGAAGCGATCGCCTGAGCCGTCCAACTCCGAGGCGCTCGCGGAGGTGGTCCTGGGCGCGCTACGCGACGAGGGCGTCACCACCGACGGGAACAAGGCCCCGGTCACGGCGAGGAAGAGTGGCTGACGACACAGGAGCGCGACTGGTCGACCTCGACCGGCAAGACAGCCGCCCAGACCCTGCTGTCGGTCGCCCGCGCGCTCGGACAATCGCCCATCCCCGCGCCGTAGAGGAACCCGCCCGTGAGGCTGGAAACCCCGCTGCGTGACGGACCTGCTGTCCGACGTGCAGGACGCGCCGCGCGACCTGTGGCCGCGGCGGGCGCTGATGGGCGTCTTCACGGCGGTCGCGGCGTTGGCACTGTGGGGCTTCATCGGCCAGCGCGACAGCCGCTCCGTGGCCGAGGCCAGCGGGGTGCGGATGGTTCTGGAGGCGCCGGAAACGGTCCGGGGCGGCCTGTACTTCCAGGCGACCATCGAGATCACGACCCAGGCGGCGATCGAGTCCCCGCGGCTAGTGCTGGACGAGGGCTGGTTCGAGGGCATGCAGGTGAACTCGATCGAGCCTGCCGCCGAGAGCGAGGTCGGCCGCGATGGCCGCGTCGTGCTGACTTACCCGGCGCTCGAGCCCGGCGACCGGCTCAAGCTCTGGCTCCAGTTCCAGGTCGACCCGACGAGCCCGGGCCGCCGGTCCTACGACGTCGAACTCGACGACGAGACGCGCCCGCTCGTCCGGATCGACCGCGAGCTGACGGTGCTGCCGTAGTCATGGATCTCGTCCTGCGCACCGCATTCGTCTTCGTCCTCATCCTCGTGGTCACGCGCGCGGTCGGGCGCCGCGAGCTGAGCTCGATGGAGCCCTTCGACCTGATCCTGCTGGTGGTGATCGGCGATCTCGTCCAGCAGGGCGTCACCCAGGCCGACTACTCGCTGACCGGCACGACGACCGTCGTCGCGACGCTCGCCGTCCTGCTCGTCGCCACCGCGTGGCTGAGCTTCAGGTTCAAACGGCTGCGGCCGCTGTTGGAGGGCGAGCCGACGCTGCTGATCGCCGACGGCCGGATCCTCGAGCGCAACCTGCGCCGCGAGCGAATGACGATCGAGGAGGTCCGCGCCGAGGCGCGCCAGAAGTCGATCGGCTCGCTCGACGACGTCCGCTTCGCCGTGCTGGAGACCAACGGGCGGATCAGCTTCATCGAACACGATGACTGAGCTCGAGCGCCTGCGCGAGGAAGTTCAGGGATGCCGGGACTGCGAGCTCTACGCGGGCACGACCCAGGCGGTGTTCGGCGAGGGCCTGGCGAAGTCGCAGGCGATGTTCGTCGGCGAGCAGCCGGGCGACCGCGAGGATCGCGAGGGGCATCCGTTCGTCGGGCCGGCCGGGCGGATCTTCGACAAGGCGCTGGTCGAGGCCGGGATCGACCGCAAGCTCGTCTACGTCACGAACACCGTCAAGCACTTCCACTACGAGCAGCGCGGTAAGCGGCGCATCCATCAGCGCCCGCGCGCCGAGCACATCAACGCCTGCCGGCAATGGCTCGATGCCGAACTCGCGGCGGTGAAGCCGCGCGTGCTCGTGTGCCTCGGCGCGGTGCCGGCGCAGGCGCTCGCCGGACGCCAGGTCAAGGTGACCAAGGACCGCGGCCAGCCGCTGGAGTCCGAACTCGCGCCGGTGGTGATGGTGACCGTGCACCCGTCCTCGATCCTGCGCGAGCGCGACGAAGCGCGCCGTGAAGAGGCATACCGCGCGTTCGTCGCCGACCTCGAAGTCGTGGCCGCGGCGCTCGACGCCGGGTAGTGCCGGCGCAGATCGGGCTGACAGTTCGCTTCGCGCGTGCTAAGCCGCGTCGTGGAAGATGATCCCGAGCGCGGTCCGGCGGCCTGAGGTGATCGTGCTCACGCCGTGCCGCAGACCGCCCTTGGAGTAGCCGCGTTTGCTCGGTGCGGGCCGCTCACGCGTGGGGAAGATCACGAACGCGCCCGGCGGTGGCGTGAGGACGTGCGCGCGGCTCTGGGCGCGCGGCCGCTGCTCCATCAGCACGAATTCGCCGCCGGTGAAGTCGTCGTCGAGCACGGTCAGGACCTGGAACGGGAAGTAGACGTCGCCGTAGAGGTCCTGGTGCAGCGCATTCCAGTCGCCGGGGCCGTAGCGCAGGATCAGCGGCGTCGGGCGGGTCTGGCCCGCGTCGGCGCAGCGCTCCATCAACTCCTCGTGGGTGAGCGGGAACGCGGTGCCGCCGTTGATGCGCGTCGCCCATTCGTTCGCGACCGGGGCCAGGTGGGCGTAGAACGCGCTGCGCAGGGTCGCGATCGCGTCCGGCAGCGGGTGCGCGAAGTATCGGTAGCGGCCGTCGCCGAAGCGGTGGCGAGCCATGTCGATCGTGGAGCGGAAGGCGCCGGAGTCGAACAAGTCGGCCAGCGAGGCGCATTCGGTGGTGGTCAGGACCGACTCGGTGAGCGCGAAGCCGCGCTGGTCGAGCTGCGCGGTCAGGTCGTTCCAGTCGAGGTCGTCGACGCGTTGCTGAAGGGTCACACCCAGTGCAACGTGGCGCGTCGAGAGGGTGTGAGATTTCGTTGTCCCTCAGATTCCGCGGGTAGCTTGAGGAGAATGCTCCCCCGCCGCTTCGCGGCGCTGTGCCTCCCCGCCGCAGCGCTCGCGTTCCCCGCGACCGCGTCCGCCGCACCCTTGAAGGACCGCGTGATCGAGCGCGTCTCCGCGCGCGCTTCGCAGGCTCCGACGAGCTACCCGACCGCTGACGGGACGATGATCCGGGTCGTCGCCGCCGACCCCGCGGTCGCCCAGCGCTACGCCACCTTCGTCGGCACCCTGCCGCACGGCGCCGAGCTCTCGCAGCTGCGGATCGTCGTCGTCGCGGCCGCCGACGTGGGCGCCGCGTGCGGCTCGCGCGAGGACGACGGCACCGTCGCCTGCTACGGCGCGAGCGACCAGACGATGATCGTCCCGGACTCAGCGCCCGCCGACGCCGAGTACTCGGTCGAGTATGTGATCGCGCACGAGTACGGCCACCACATCGCCGCAAACCGCTCCAACGCGCCGCTGCCCGCGCTCGACTACGGCCCGAAGCGGTGGGCGTCGTACGAGCTCGTGTGCGTGAACAGCATGCGAGGCCGCCTCGCCCCCGGCGACGAGGGCGACGACTATCTCGCGAACCCCGGCGAGGCGTGGGCCGAGGCGTACGCGCGGCTCGTGTTCCCGAACGAGGCGTGGCGGTTCACCTCGCTGCTGCGGCCGACCCAGGGCGCGCTGCTGGCGGCGATGGCCGACGTCGCGCAGCCGTGGACTCGGCGCGCCGTCGCGACGTTCTCCGGCTCCGGCACGAAGTCGTTCCGGCTCCCGCTCACGCTCGACGGCGCGTTCACGGTGAAGCTGGATGCCCCGCGGGGCACGAAGTACGACCTCATCCTTCGCGCGGGAGGAGACGAGGTCGAGCGCAGCTCGAACGGCCGGATCCACTTCGGAATCGCGTGCCGCGACCGCCGCAGCGAGAAGCTCACGATCAAGGTGCAGCGACGCTCCGGCTCACCCGCTCCGTACACGCTCGAAGCGCGGTACGCGGGCTAGTTCAACGGCCCCTGAATTGTTGACATCCCCTGCCCGGTTGGGTTACGGTCGGCGGTGACCTGGGTCCACCGTCGTAGTCGGGGGGCAGGGAATGAAGAGGTACGTGCCGTGGCTGGCGTGCGCAGTGATCGCAACCGGCGCAGTACCCGCCCTGGCCTTGGGTCAACTCGAGCGCGCGGCGGTAGCTCCTGGCGACCTCGACGGCTCGTTCAGCGGCGACGGTAAGCAGACGACCGACTTCGGTGGCCATGACACCGCGGGGGACGTGGCGACCCAGGCCGACGGCAAGATCGTGGTCGCGGGGAGCTCCAGCGGCAACTTCGCGCTCGCCCGCTACGGCGCCGACGGCGCACTCGACCCCTCGTTCTCGGGCGATGGCCTGGTGACGACGGATCTGGGCGGCGCGGACTCCGGCCAAGGCGTGGCGATCCAGGCCGACGGCAAAATCGTGGTCGCGGGCAGTTCTGGGAGCGACTTCGCGCTCGCCCGCTATACCATCGCCGGCGAACCTGACACGTCGTTCAGCGGCGACGGCAGGCAGACCACCGACTTCGGCGCCGACGACACGGGCGCGGCGGTTGCGATCCAGGCCGACGGCGGGATCGTGGTCGCGGGCGCCTCCGGCAACAACTTCGCGGTCGCCCGCTATACCGTCGCCGGCGAACCCGACACGTCGTTCAGCGGCGACGGACGGCTGATGACCGACTTCAGCGGGTTCGATTTCGGCAAGGACGTCGCGATCGGCGCAGACAGCAAGATCGTCGTGGCCGGCACGAGCGATTTCTCCGGCGAAGCCGGCCCGGCTGCCGACTTCGCGGTGGCCCGCTATCTCCCTGACGGCGCGCTCGACACGGCGTTCAGCCGCGACGGAAGGCAGACCACGGACTTCGGCGGCAATTACGACCTCGGCGAAGGCGTCGCGGTACAGGCCGACGGCCGGATCGTCGTCGCGGGCCACGGCTCCGCGGCGGACTCGATGGGCAGCTACTTCCCCAGCGACTTCGAGCTGGCCCGCTACGACGCCAGGGGCGCGCTCGACACGTCCTTCAGCGGGGACGGTCGGCAGACCACCGCCTTCGGCGCGGACGCATTCGGCTACGGCGTCGCCGTGCAGTCCAACGGCCGGATCGTGGCCACCGGGAAGGTCCCCGGCGCATTCGCGCTCGCCCGCTACAACTCCGACGGCTCGACCGACACCACCTTCTCGGGCGACGGCCTGCAGACCACCGACGTCACCCTCCTGGCCTCGAACGTCGTTGGCGTCGACGGCGTCCTCCAGGCCGATGGCAAGATCGTCGCTGTGGGCAGCACCGCCGGCCTCGGCGGCATCACCGACTTCGTCCTCGCCCGCTACGACGGCGACACGCCCGATCCGAACACACCGGACACGCTCCTTAGCGCTGGGCCGTCCGGGCCGACGAACGGCACGGCGCCGTCGTTCGCGTTCTCGGCGACGTTGCCGGACTCGACGTTCGAGTGCAAGCTCGACACGCCCGCCGGCGCGGGCAGCTATGCGCCGTGCGCCGCGCCGCAGGCGTACACGACGACCGCGAACGGCCCCCACACGTTCTCTGTCCGCGCGGTTCGCTCCGGGAACGCCGACGCGACCCCGGCCACGCGGTCCTTCACGATCGACACGGTCGGGCCGGTGGCGACGATCCTCACGGCGCCGCCCGCATCTGGTGAGGGCCTGCTGCAGCTCACGTTCGCCACGAGCGAGCCCGAGGGTGCGACGTTCGAGTGCATGCTCGCTCAGGTTGAGCAGCCATCGTCCTTCTACCCGTGCGCTTCGCCGCACACCATCGGCCCGGTCCCGAATGGCAGCGAATACTTCTTCTCCGTGATCGCGTACGACGCGGCGGGGAACGCGAGCCAGAATCTCGCTGCCACGGGCTTGTTCACCGTGGGTGGAACCCCGGATACGACGCTCACCGGCGGCCCGATCCTCGGCCTCCCCTCCGATCTCACGACCCAGATCTCGGGATCGTTCTCGTTCACGTCCGTGAAGGCCGGGTCGACGTTCGAGTGCAGGCTCGACGGGCCGGACGGGGTGACTCGAGGCTACGCCCCGTGCGTGTCGCCGAAGCCGTACGGCCCGCTGGTCGACGGCATCTACACGTTCTGGGTCCGCGCGACCGATCCCGCGGGTGTCGTCGCGTCGCCGGCGACGCGGACGTTCACGGTCGACACGATCGCGCCGCAGACGTCGATCACGAGCGGTCCGGCCGGTTCGACGACGGTCCAGTCGGCGGTGTTCGCGTTCGAATCGACGCAAGCCCACTCGTACTTCCAGTGCAGGCTCGACAGGCCGGGCGCCGCGCCCGGCGACTACGTCCCGTGCATCTCGGGCGAGGTGACGTACGCCACCACCGCGACCGGCGCGTACACGTTCTTGGTGCGCGCCATCGATGCCGCGGGCAACGTCGACGCGTCGCCCGCGACGCGCTCGTTCACCGTCGGCACGACGCCGACTCCTACACCGACACCGATACCAACCGTTACGGCGACGCCAACCGCCACGGCGACGGCAACGCCAACCGCCACTGCCACCGCCACGCCGACCGCCACCGCCACGCCGACCGCCACCGCCACGCCAACCGCCACCGCCACGCCAACCGCGACAGCCACGGCGACGCCAACGGCCACGGCTACCGCGACGCCAACCGCCACCGCGACCGCGACGCCGACGCCGACGGCCACCCCGACCGCGACGGCCACCGCCACCGCGACGCCAACCGCGACCGCCACCGCGACCGCGACGCCAACCGCCACCGCCACCGCAACCGCGACGCCAACCGCCACCGCCACCGCAACCGCGACGCCAACCGCCACCGCCACCGCGACTCCGACGGCGACGCCACCCGCCACCGGGACGGTCACTCCGATCGGTTCGGTCCCGGCGACCCTCTCCCTCTCGCTGAGCCCGGCGGCGACGCTCGGCCCGTTCCTGCCGGGCGTGGCCGCGGAGTACGAGACGTCGGTCGCCGCGACGGTGATGAGCTCCGCGGCTGACGCGGTGCTGAGCGTGGCCGACCCGAGCGCGACCTCAATCGGCCGGCTCATCAACGGCTCGTACTCGATCACGGGAGCACTGCAGGCGCGAGCCCGCAACGGGGCGAACCAGAACACGGCGTTCGCCCCGGTGACCGGCAGCGCGAACCCGCTGACGCTGCTGACCTACACCGCAGCGATCAGCGCCGACCAGGTGACGATCGGGCTCAAGCAGGCGATCCTCGCCGGCGAGGCCTTGCGCACAGGCATGTACACCAAGACGCTGACGTTCACCCTGTCGACGGCGCACCCGTAATCATCATCTGCTCGAAGCCCGCTACGCCGCCTAACAGGCAGCTTCCATCACGCCCTGCGCGCGGCCGTAGTACGCCGACGCGAGCGAGTACTGGCCATGCGCGTAGTAGACGTCGCCCGTGGCGATGTAGAGCCTCGCCATTCCGATCGCCTGGCTGCAGGTCATCGGCTTCGCCGACGCGACGGGCGCGGCGGCAAGTCCGATCCCTGCGGTCGCGAGCGTCGCCGCCGCGAGCATCTTCAGCTTGGTCATGGTCTCCTCCGTGAGTCGGGCTGGTGATGGCGAACATGACGCCCGACTCAAGAGTTTTGTTCCCGCCGGCCGTCAGAACTCGCAGCCGATGTCGACGAGCTTGTAGATCTCGCCGTCCTCGTAGACGTCGCGGGCCGCGTCGTAGATCCGTTCGGCCTTCGCCCGCGGCGTCTGGTCGATGGTGTCGAAGAAGGCCTCGAAACTTGGATTGGTGGCGAGCTCCACGTAGTCGATTGCGATGCAGACCGTGTCGCGATTCTCGACGCCCTCGCGGGCGAGCGTCTTGAGTTCCTGCGCCGCCGATGGCAACAGATGCAGAAAACGACCGATGTCGTCGAGGAATCGCAGGCCGCCGCCGACGTGGGCGGTAGTGAGAGCAACGACGCTGAGCGCCGCCGCCAATGTGCCTCGGTTGTTCATAGCCGGGACTGTCCCGGCCGGTGGGCCCGCGGATAAGGGACCCCTGGGTTGGTCGCGACCAGCCCTCTACGACGCGTCGACGCCGATCGTCATCGAGCCGGTGTAGCCCGACGAGACCACGCTGCCGCCCTTGCGCTTGAGCGAGCACAGCGCGCGGGCGCCCGCCTCGCGGTAGATCCCGTCGCCGGTGTTGCTCGTATCAGCCTGGCCTCGGGAGGCGTAGAGGCCCTGGCCGTAGACCGTCCTGGTCACCGCGGGGCGGAAGAACACCTGGCCGGTGTGGACCTCGTCGCCGGACACGAACACCTTCATGTGGATGTGCGGCGTGCGGCCGCGGTACCAGCCCGGGAAGATCGTCTCGAACCGCGCCACCCCGGACGCGTTGGTGCGCTGGATGCCGCGCAGGAAGTTGCCGCGGTTGCCCGACACGCCGGAGTAGACGCCGGCGGCATCCGCGTGCCAGATCTCGACCGCGGCGCCCTGAATTCGCCGGCAGGTGTTGGCGTCCACGACGGTGAACCGCAGGGTCAGCGGCGTGCCGCGGCGGTCTCCTTTGATGTTGCGCCGGACGAGATCGAGATCGAGGTAGTACGGGCCTTCGGTGACCTCGCGCTGGAGCAGGCACTCGGGCGCGGCGAGCGCGGTCGAGGCCCCGAACAGCGAGCGGGCGCCGAATGCGGCGCCGAGGCCGAGCCCGCCGAGCGCGATCAAGGCCTCGCGGCGTCTGAGGTGATCGGAGTTCATGCCGCAAAGCATCCAGCCCGAGGCTGAGCGTCAGCTGGGACCCGGCTGGGAATCGAGCGCGACTCGCCAACGGCACCGTGCTCGCCGTCGGTGGCTGGAGTTATTCCGATTCCTACCTCGCCACTGCCGAGGTCTTCAATCCCGCGACACAGCAATGGGCGCCGGCGGGCGCGATGAGCGAGCCGCGCATGCAACCGGGAATCGCCGCGCTGGCGGACGGCCGTGTCCTGGTCGCCGGTGGACGCCACCGGGGCAATTGCGTCAGCGTCGGCAGCAGCACGTCCGAGATCTTCGACCCCGCCACGAACTTCTGGACGCGCGCTGGGGCCCTGAGCGTGCCCCGCGGTGAGGGGCATGTGATGCTCACGTTGAGCACGGGCCAACCGGCGATCGTGGGCGGCTTCGCCGGTCGGTCCTACTACCGGACACTGGAGATCTTCGATCTCGCATCGAAGACGTTGTCGCAGTCCGAGGAGATGGGATTCGGGCGCGCCGGACACGTCGCGGTCGCCCTCACCGACGGCGGCGTGCTCGTCGCCGGCGGCTTCGGCGCCGGCCAGGTCGCCGAGCGGTTCAGGCCCGCTTTGATCGCACCCCCGGCTCCCCCCGCTCCGCAAACCACACCGGTTCCCGTGCGCGGGATCGCGCGCTTCGCGCGCCCGCTGCCGACCCGGTTGACCGCGACGCGCGCCGGCCGCGTGACGGTGAAACTCCGCTGTGGCAACGAAGGGCCCTGCACCGACCGGCTGGTGCTGAGATTGCGGCGCACCGTCATCGCGCGCGCCGACGTCAGGGTCGCCGCCGGGCGCACCAAAGCCGTTCGGCTGCAGCTGTCGAAGACGGCCCGCCGTCAGCTCTCGCGCGCACCAGGACCGTCCGGCTGGAGCTGAAGCACAGCCGGCTGACGCGGAAGCTCGCACTGCGCCGCTGATCCGCGCTGATTAAGCGATGAAGGCCCCGCCGGGGAGCGGGGCCTTCGAGATCAAGCCAAGTGTCGTGGGGTGAGCGCGGTCACCAGGTCTGCGCAGAACCGAGCGCGGCGCTGGGGAGCGAGGGCAGCTCGCGGACGACGGGGAGGATGTACGCGTGGAGGAGGGAGGAGGTCCGGTGCGTGGTGGCTTGAGAAGTCATCGTGCAAGGGGAACTCTCCCACCCGGGCCGGGGCCGGCCGAGGGGGCGAACAGGCGTCCTGAAGTACGGCCTGCGCCACGCTCAGTGGTGCCAGCCGCACCTGGCGCGGAAAACAAATCGTCTGATCTATCGTTCGCGCGAGAACCCCACCTGTAGGAGGAGTCATGCGGACGCGGTGGATCCAGTTCTTGGCGGCCGGGGCGGCGTGCGCTGCGCTGGGGGTCGGCTGCGGCGGCGATGACGAAGAGCCCGCGGGCGGCTCCAACGCCGCCCCGGGACAGGCGGAGGCCGTCACGCTCAAGGTCGGCGTGATCCCGATCGCCGACGTCGCGCCGCTGTACCTCGGGATCAAGAAGGGCTTCTTCAAGGAGGAGAACCTGACGATCGAGCCGCAGCTGGCCGAGGGCGGCGCGGCGATCATCCCGTCGGTGATGTCGGGCGACTACCAGATCGGGTTCTCGAACGCGGTGTCGCTGCTGATCGCCGCGTCCAAGAATCTGCCGGTCCAGATCATCTCTCAGGGCGTCCTGGGCGGCACCAGTCAGGACGATGCGTGGGACGCGGTCGTGCTCCCGAAGGGCTCGGACGTCAAGACGGCCAAGGACCTCGAGGGAAAGACGATCGCGGTCAACACGCTGAACAACATCGGCCCGGTCACGATCAACCGCTGGCTGGAGAAGAACGGCGCCGACTACAAGAAGGTCAAGTACGTCGAGGTGCCGTTCCCGGAGATGGGCGCGGCGCTGGAGTCCAAGCGCGTCGATGCCGCGTTCACGGTCGAGCCGGCGTTCTCCGGCGCGGTCGCCGGCGGTGGCACGCCGCTGTTCAGCTCCTACGTCGAGACGGCGCCGAACCTGACGGTCGCCACCTACTTCGCGTCGAAGGAGTACATCGCCGAGAACGGCGACGTCGTGGAGCGCTTCCAGCGGGCGATCAAGAAGTCGCTCGAGTACGCGGCGACCAACGACGAAGAGGTGCGCGGCGTGGTCGGCGAGTACACGCAGATCCCGCCCGAGGTGATCGAGAAGATCCACCTGCCGACCTGGAAGGCCGATCTCAACGAGCCGACGATCCAGACGCTGTCGGATCTGTCTCTCAAGTACGGCTTCATCGAGGAGCAGCCGAACCTGGACGACCTGATCCTGCGCGGCTGATGCTCCAGCACGTCGCGCTCGAAGTCGCGCCCGACACGGTCGAGGACTGCGTCGCATTCTGGGCGTTGCTGGGCTTCGAGCGCGCGGGCAAGCCGCCACGGCTGCAGACGAGCTCGACCTGGGTCGCGCGCGAGGGCACGCAGATCCACCTGATGCCGCAGGCCGATCCGGCGATCGCGGCCAAGGGCCACGTCGCCGTGCGTCGCGCCCGACTTCGAGCGGGTCGTGCTCGCCCTGAGCGAGGCGGGCTACGCCGTGCGTCAGGCCGAGGACGTCTGGGACGCCCCGCGCTGCACGGTCCGCGATCCCGCCGGGCACCTGATCGAGATCATGTCCGCGCCACCACCATGAGGTATTCGCCGGGGTAGGGGCCGTCGTCCGCGCCGTGATCGGCGAACATCGCGCGCAGGTCGTCGAGCAGCGCGGCCTCGTCCTCGATGACCGTGCGGGCGACCACGATCGGGCCGAAGTTGAAGAAGTAGAACTCGGCCGCGGCCTGCGCCGACGCGAACTGGAAGCGCACGGATTGGCGCTCGAACGAGAGCACCAGGTCGGGGAAGAGCTCGCGCAGGTGGGCCTCGGTGCCCCACAGCAGCGGCGAGTCGCCGGGCGGCGGCGGCCGGTGCTTGGCGACCGTGCGGAAGAAGTCGCCGATCGTACCCCTCGGGCGTCCAGCTGGCGATCGCGATCCGGCCGCCCGGGCGCACCACGCGCGCGATCTCGCCCGCGGTTCGGCGGTGGTCGGGAGCGAACATCGAACCGAACGTCGAGAGCACGACGTCGAAGCTGTCGTCGTCGAACGGCAGAACCTGCGCGTCGCCCTCGATCCAGTCGACGTCGGGCGCGAGGCGCGGGCGGACTCGAGCAGCTCCGGCGTGATGTCGACGCCGGTCGCGATCCCGCCGGCCCGGGCGGCGGCGATCGCGGCGTTGCCGTTGCCGCACGCGACGTCGAGCACGTGGTCGCCGGGGCCGACGTCGGTCGCGCGGACACACGCGTCGGCCGCGCTGGTGATGAACCTCGCGACGGCCGGGTAGTCACCTGCCGCCCACACTTCTCTGACGCTGGTCATGGCGATGGTTCTAACGCCGTCGGCGTGTCCCCTCTACTGCAAGATCTGCAGTTGACCGCGACTGCGTGGTGGGGCATGGTTCGCGGGCATGGCGGGCTACGGCCAGTTCTGCCCGATCGCGGCGACGGCCGAGGTGCTGACCGAGCGCTGGACGCCGCTCGTGATCCGCGAGCTCGTCGACGGCAGCCGTCGGTTCAATGACATCCACCGCGGCGTGCCGCTGATGTCGTCGTCGCTGCTGACCAAGCGGCTGCGGACGCTCGAGACCGTGGGCGTGATCGAGCATCACGGCAACGAGTATGTGTTGACCCCGGCCGGCGAGGAGCTGCAACCGCTCGTCGAGCAGATGGCGGTGTGGGGTGAACGCTGGATCCGACGGACGATCCGGCGCGACGACGCCGACGCGGCGTACCTGATGTGGGCAATCCGCAGCAGCGTCGTGACCGACGCGGCACCGCCGGGTCGGACCACCGTGAACTTCCGCTTCACCGCCACGCCGCGGGCGAAGCGCTGCTGGTGGCTCGTGCTGGAGCCGCCCGCCACCGATCTCTGTCTCACCGACCCGGGTTACGGGACCGACCTGACCGTGCGCAGCGACCCGGTCATCCTCGCCTCGGTCTACATGGGCGACATCCCGTTGGTGGAGGCATTGCGGCACCGGACGATCGCGCTCGACGGTCCTTCGCATCTCGTCCGCGGCTTCCCGAAGTGGTTCGGGCTGAGCTCGCTGATCGGCATCCGGCAGCCTTGAGCGAGCTCGAGGCGGCGCTCCGAGAGGTCGCCGTGCTGGTCGCGCGAGGCGCGGCGCCGGAGGAGGTGTTCAGCACGATCTCGGAGCAGGCGGCACGGGTGTGCGGCGTTGCCGACGGAGCCGTCGTGCGATTTCGCGAGGACGGGCTGGACGTGACCGGCGAGGTCGGCGCGGGCGCGCGCAGCGCACTCGGGCTGGTCCGGCACACCGGAGCGCCGGCGCGGATCGAGGAGTCCGGACGTGAGAGCGCCGCGGCGCCGGTGCTCGTCGAGGGCGACGTGTGGGGCGCGCTCGTGGTCGCGGGCGAGCGGCTGCCGGACGACGCCGAGGCGCGGCTCGACGCGTTCGCCGAGCTGGCGGGGCTGGCGCTGGCGAGCGCGGATGCGCGCGAACGGTTGCTGGAGTCGCGCGCCCGGCTCGTGCGGACCGCCGACGAGGAGCGAAAGCGGCTCGAGCGCAACCTCCATGACGGCGCCCAGCAGCGGCTGGTCAGCGCGCTACTGGCGTTGCGGATGCTGCGCATCGAGGAGCTCGATCCGATCGTCGCCGAGATCGCGTTGGCGCTCGAGGATCTGCGCGAGCTCGCGCGCGGGCTGCATCCGGCGGCGTTGGCCCGCGGCCTGCCGGGTGCCATCGGCGCGCTCGCGACCCGCTCTCCCCTGCCCGTCGAGTTCGAGGTGCCCGAGGAGCGGCTGCCCGAGGAGCTCGAGGTGGCGATCTATTACGTCGTTTCCGAGGCGATCCAGAACGCGGTCAAGCACGCCGAGGCAACCGTGATCGGAGTCACGGTGAGGATCGAGGACACCGTGGTGTTGGAGGTCGCCGACGACGGCCGCGGCGGCGCGTCGTTCGACGGATCGGGGCTGATCGGCCTGCGCGACCGGGTCGAGGCACTGCGCGGGCGCTTGGTGGTCACGAGCCCGGTGGGTGCGGGGACGACGCTACGGGCGGAGTTCCCACTCGCGCATACAGCTCCCCGTTGAGCTTCCAGCCGGTGCGCGCGTACATCAGCGGGCTCGACCAGTGCACGATCGTGACCCCGTCCTGGAGGCGCGTACCGAGGTAGCCCTGGCGGGTCGTCTCGGGCAGCTCGAACTGCCCGATCAGGAATACGCCGCCCTCCGGCGCGTCGGTCAGGCTCGCGAACCGCGGCTGGACGTCGTCGCGCAGGGCGCGGAGCAGCGTGGCGTCGCGCGGCTCCGCGGCCCAGACAGACAGGAACTGCTCGTCTTCATCCGGCTGGACGGTGAAGAACTCGATGCGTTGACCCGTCACGTGGATGAGCGTAGGTTCGAAATCAACGTTGGCTGAACAATCTGAGAAGCCGAAGGGCCGACTCCGTCGCTGGCTGGACCGGCGGCGCGACGGCCAGCGGCGGGCGGCGGACATCACGGAGCGCAGGAAGCGGGCGCGCAAGGAAGACTTCGACCGTGCCGGCCGGCACGGCAACATCGGGAGTGGCGACCCCGGCCCGTTCTCGCCCTAATCGACGAGCCCGAGCGCGCGGGCGCGGAAGTGAGCCGGCGCCGGGTCGAACGGCGCGAGGTTCCAGGTCGCGATGCGCGCGTCGAGGTCGAGGAGCAGCCAGAACGCGCTGTCGGCGGTGAACCAGCCGCGCCGCGGCGGGACGGGCGCGCCGACGGCGCCGGGGTTGAGCAGCCACTTGCCGGTCAGCTCCAGCGGGTCTCCGGGGACGATCTTGTGCGGGCGCCGCGAACCCTCCTGGAACGCCGCCGCGAGGTGCGTGTGAGCGACTAGCCCGAGCGGCTCGCGCTGCGCGGCGAGGCACTCCGCCGCGTTCCGCGGCCCGACGAACTGCCACACCGGGTCGCGCGGGCCGCCGTGCCAGCACTGCACGCCGTGACGACGCGCCGCCGGACGGCGCGTGCGCATCCACGCGACGTCGTCTTCGGTGAGCTGCTCGCGCGCCAGCTCGAGCGACCGCGACGCGGGCCCGAGCCGCTCTGGTTCGACGGCGCCGGTCGCGACGTAGTCGTGGTTGCCCATCAGCGCGACGCGACAGCGCTCGCGCGTCCGGGCGACGACGTACGCCGGGTCCGGCCCGCCGCCGATCATGTCGCCGAGCGACCACAGCTCGTCGACGCCGTCGGCGGCGGCCAGCACGGCGTCCAGCGCCTCGGCGTGCGCGTGCACGTCGCCGAACACCGCGACGCGCATCAGCCGCTCTTGGCGTCGAGCTCCTGCAGGAGATCGTGCGCGGCAAGCTCGATCTCCTTGTGACGCCACTCGGAGGCGCGGTACACGCACGCGATCAGGCCCGTCCGGTGGATCCGGCGGAAGTCGCCGTAGACGAACGCGTAGCGGGCCTTCGTCTCGTCGGTCGCGCCTTCGGTCAGCCCGAGGTGCCACTCGGCGTAGTCCTCCCAGGAGTGCGACTCGAGGAACGCGTTCTCGGCCGCGGCCCGCGGCTGCGCGTCCCCCCAGTCGCTCTCCAAGACGTATTGGCGCGCCTCGATCAGCCGGCGGGCCCGCTCGACGGCACGTGGGTTGACCGAGTACGACGCCATTTCAGCTCCAGACGCTAACGATCGCCGTCAACGCGAGGAGTTTGACCAGCCAGTCGCCGCCGTGGATCGCCGCGAGCCGCCAGGGCGTGCGCTCCCAGACCATCGCGCCGACCCACAGCACGAGCGGGAAGCCGACCCACAGGACCAGGCCGAGCACGAGGCCGCCGGCGAGCGTGTCGATGTCGGCCCGCGAGGCCAGCCCGGCGAGGACGAGCGCGAGCGTCAGGCAGCGCAGAAGCTCGACCGCGATCTTCCATGGCGGCGTCGTCTCGTCGGTGCTCGCGCCGAACACCGAGTACCAGACGGTGCTGATCAGGAATGCCGCCACGGTGGCGGCCGCAACGGCGAGCATCACAGCCCTCCAAGCCGCTCGCGCCACCACGCCTTCATCCGCTCGCGCTCGGCGGCGTCGGCCAGCCGCGCGTGCGAGACCGAGATCACGCTCTTCGTCTCGCCCTTCGCCGCAAACGTCGCGTGGACGCGGCTCGGGCCCTCGGTCCAGTCGAACCGCGCCGACTTCGGGCGCGTCGCGGTGCGTTCGGTCAGCCCGATCCGGCGCGCCTCCTCGAGGAACGCGTCGTAGAGCTGCTCGAGCCCGACGGCGACGGTCTTGGACGCGGTCACGGTGAAGCCATCCTCGTGCTCGCCGACGGCGCGCAGCCCGCGAGCGAGCTGATAGCTGTGGGCGACCGCCTGCGCGTTCCAGGCGAGCGGGTGGATCCCACCCTGCTGTTCGGCGACCCAGCGCGCGATGTCGCGGCGAGACTTCTCGGCCGCGCCCCACTCGTCGAGCGCGTCGAACCAATCCTCCCAGCCGCGGCCGGTGCGCTCGCGGATCGCGTCGTCAGAGGTCGCCAGGACGGGCTGGTCCTCCTCGTGGGCGTTCAGCACCATCGCGCGTGCCGCCGTGTAGCTCTCGCCGGTCTTCTCCATCCGGGTCCGGACGAGCCGCTTGAACGATCTCTGCTTGGTCATCTCGTGCTCCGTGCAACGGCGGCGCCCGCGACTCACGCTCGCGATGCCCCGCCGGAGGGGCACAGATCAAGCGTCCCGAGGGCTCGTGCCCCCTTTGCCTCCGCTTGGAGCCGGCGGCGTGAGCGCCGGAATCGGAGGTTCGGCGCGGGACCGCGCCAAACGGCATTATTTCGAACTAAGACTCCGGGCGCGAGCGAAACTCATCGGTCGCCGAAACCGTCAGCCACGCGGCGGCCGCAGCGAGCACGGCGGCGGGGATGGCGTCCAGTCCCGCGGAGCCGACCAGCAAGCCGGCGAACAGCACCGATGCGAACAGCAGCCGCGTACCGGCCGCCATGCCGGCGGCGGTGCCGATCGCGACCGCCACCGTCGGCGACATGTCGAACACGATCACGGGAATCGTCGCCACGCCGACGCCGAGGAAGATCGCCGGGAACACCGGACCGCCGCGGAACCCGCAGCCGAGGCAGATCGCGTAGGCGATCGCCTTCGTGGTCACCACGAGCAGCACGATCCCGAGCGAACCTTCGGCGATCAGTTCGGGCACGGCGGACTGGCCGGAGAAGAGCGTCTCGTCCCAATTGCCGCCGAGCGCCTCGGTGAGTTGCGCGAGCAGGCCGACCGCCAGACCGCCGCCGAGCAGAAGCGCCGGCGTCCGGACGCGGGCCTGCGCGTCCACCCGCTTCGCCGCTTGTCGGACAGCGGCAACGAGAATCGCGGTGGCGATCCCGACGACGACCGCGAGCACAAGATCGGTGACGTACGTCCCGTCGTATTCGGGAAGGCCGGGGAACGCCAGCGCCGTCGATTCCAGACCGCCCCAGTCGCCGAGTCCGACGAACAGCACGTAGCCGATCGCCGCCGCCACCAGGCCGGGCAGCAGCGTCGGCAACAGCGCCGAGCCCATGCCGAGTCCGCCCTCGACCATCAGCATCCCGGCCACGAGCGGCCCGCCGAACAGCGCCGAGATGGCCGAGAACGACCCGGCCGTGGCGAGGACCGCGGTGTCCTTCGGCCCGAGCCGCGCCAGTTTCGCTGCCGCCACACCGGCGACCGACCCCAGCGCGATCAGCGGCGCCTCAGGCCCGAGCACGGCGCCGAAGGCGAGCGTCCCGAGCGCCGCCACCGCGATGCCCGGCGCGTGCGACAACGGCGTCACCCCGCCGCCGATGCCCTCCAGCGGCGGATGGCCGCCGTCGCCGGGCAGCAGCTTGCGTGCCGCGAGCACCACGGCGGCACCGACGACGGGCAGCCCGACGACGCGGTACCACTGCGCGTCGTCCGGCCACAGCCAGTTCTCGAGCTCGTGGACGGCAGCGAGGAAGACGGCGGCGACCAACGCCGCCGGAATGCCGATCGCCGCGCCGAGCAGGACCAGCCGCAGGTAGCCGCGCTCGGCCATCGCACCCACATCATCCCGACCGGACGATGAAACGTCATCCCGGGGGACGCGACGATCCCAGCGTGGACTCGACCCCGGATCTCGCCGACGCGGCTCTCGCCGCCGGCGCCGTCGCGGTCGGACTGGCCCGCCTGCCGCTCCGTGCCGCCGCGCACCTGCCTGGAATGAAGACGATGGCCCGAGAAGGCGCTGCGGTCCGTGCGCGCGCCCGTTCGAAGCTGGAAGGGATCGTCGAGGACGTGCTCGCGGCACCCGAAGTCGACCGATTGGTCGACCGTGTCTTCGCCAGCCGGCTCCCGGACGCGATCGTCTACTCGCTGTTGGAACAGCGGGTCCCGGAACGGCTGGCGGCCGAGATCGTGGAGGGCGTCGATCTCGAGCTCGCGATCTCCGAGGCGCTCGACACCGAGACGACGCAGCGGCTCGTCCAGGCCGTGCTCCTGAGCCCGGGCTTCGACCGCGTCCTCGTGCAGGCCACGGACCGCGCGCTCAACGGTCCCGAGATGCAGCGTGTGATCGAGCACTTCGCGGCGAGCCCTGAGCTCCGCGAGGCGCTGACGCGACAGAGCGCGACGCTCGCCGAGGAGATGGTCGCCGGCGTGCGGACGCGCGCGGAGCTCCTGGACGACGTCGCCGAGCGGACGGTGCGTGGATGGTTGCGACGGCCACGCCCGGCATAGACCGCCGGTACGCGGGCATTGCCACGCGCGGCATCGCGTTGGCGATCGACGCCGCGATCGCCAACGGAGGCGTGCTGTTGATCGCGGCGCTGCTGTCGCTCGTCACCTCGCTCGTCGGCGACCTGCACCCACAGTGGCTTGTCGCCCTGCTGGCGGCCGCCGGCTGGTTGATCGCGCTGATCGCGTACTTCTCGTTGTTCTGGACCACAACGGGCCAGACACCTGGGATGCGGCTGATGGAACTGCGCGTCATCGACGCCCGCGGCGACCCGCCCCACTTCTTCCGCGCCGTGATCCGCGTCGTGTTCCTGGGGCTCGCGATCATCCCCCTGTTCGCCGGGTTCATCCCGGTCCTGTTCGACGCGCGGCGCCGCGCGCTCCAGGACATGGTGGCGCGGACGACCGTCATCCACTCGCCGGCGATGATTCCCGGGCCCTGAGCCGGTCAACACTGGTATGACGCATACGAAGGCAGCGCTCGACAAGCGCTTCAGCGATGCCGCCGCCGAATCGCTTCCGTGGGCCGAGGCCGCCCGCGTGCTCGAGCAGGCCGAGCTGTACTGGCTCACGACCGTACGGGCCGACGGCCGCCCGCACGTGACGCCGTTGATCGGGCTGGTCGAGGATTCGACGGCATATTTCTGCACGGGCCTGCGCGAGCAGAAGGCGCACAACCTCGAGGCGAACGCCGCGGTGGCACTGACCACCGGCACCAACACGTGGGCCGCCGGGCTCGACGTCGTCGTCGAGGGTGTCGCGGTGAGGATCACCGACAACGCCGAGCTCCAGCGGCTCGCGGACGCCTATGAGGCCAAGTACGGCAGCGTGTGGCACTTCGACGTCGGCGACGGCTTGTTCGGGTCGGGCGACATGGCGGCCGCGGTCTTCCGGATCGAACCGGCGAAGGTGATGGCCTTCGCGAAAGAGCCGCACGGGCAGACCACGTACCGGTTCTGAGCGCCGGCGAACTGCCTGCATTAAGGGGGTGGGTTCGTCTCGCGCGGCGAGGGGGTGTGTCCGGAAACTCTCGCTATACGACACTTAGCGGACACACCCCCCTCGCCGTACGGACCCACCCCCTCGATGCCCGCTGTTAATGGCGCCCGCTCACTCAGGCGGCGGCGCCCACCGCAAACGCGTCGTCAATCGGCGTGTCCGCCACGTTCGCCGCGAGGTTCGCGAGCGTCGTGTACGCGATCTGGGCGACCACCTCGAGCACCTCCTCGACGTCGAGTCCGGCCGGCGCCGTGCGGTCCTCGGTGAAGCGGCGGATCGCGTCGAGTCGCTCGTCGTCGAGCGGCTCGCCGGCCCGCAGCGCCGCGATCAGCTCCGGCGAGCCGCCGGCCTTCGCCGCGAACGCGGAGTGGGCGGCGAGCGAGTAGGGCGACTCGTTGAGGCGGCTGACGGTGACGCCAACGACCTCGCGCTCGAGGGCGGACAGGCGGGAGCCGCGGAGCGCCGTCTGCAGCGACACGAATCCCGTCAGCGCCACCGGCGAGCCGGCGATCGTGCCGGCCAGGTTCGGGATGAAGCCGATGTTGCGCTCCAGTGCGGCGAGCGCCTCGCGCGAGCCTTCGGGAGCGGTCTGCGTGGTGTGGATGGTGAACATGGACGGCAGCGTCCCGCCGGACGCGCCGCCGCTCAATTCCCAGCGAGGGAATCGAATCGCGCCCGCCGCGCACGTACAGTCCGCGCATGACCGCCGCTGTGAGCCCCGTCGGGGCCCTGATGCGCCACTGGCGGCGCGAGCGCCGGATGAGTCAGCTCGGGCTCGCCGGCGAGGCCGGCGTGACCCAACGGCATGTGAGCTTCGTCGAGAGCGGCCGCGCCAATCCGAGCCGCGAGATGGTCCTGGCGCTGGCCCGGGCGCTCGACGTGCCGCTTCGGGAGCGCAACCAGATGCTGCTTGCCGCCGGCTACGCACCGCACTACAAGGAGACCGGGCTCGACGCGGCCGCGATGGCGCAGGTCCAGGCCGCGCTCGACCGGATGCTCGCCCAGCAGGAGCCGTACCCCGCCGTGGTCATGGACCGGCATTGGAACGTGCTCCAGACCAACGACGCGGCAGCGGCGATGTTCGGGTTCCTGCTCGACGGCGCGATCCCCGAGCCGGCCAATGTCGTGCGGCTGATGTTCACGCGGCTGCGGCCGTACGTCGCGAACTTCGAGCTCACCGGTGAGGCGCTGATTCACCGCGTGCATCGAGAGGCGGTCGGCGGGATCCCCGATCCGAAGACCGTGGCGCTGCTGGACGAGATCCTGTCGGGCGTCCCCGAGGCGTGGCGGACTCCGGACTTCGCGACCACTGCCTCGCCGGTCGTCCCGGTGCACTTCCGCAAGGGCGACCTCGACGTCCGCTACTTCTCGCTCGTCACCACTGTCGGCACGCCGCAGGACGTGACGTTGCAAGAGATCCGCGTCGAGTCGTTCTTTCCGGCCGACTACCGGTAGTCCGAGTCGTCGGGCGGCAGGCCCTGGTCGCGGTGTTCGACGATGTAACGCCAGGCGTCCGGCCGCGTCCCGTCGAGATCGGTGAACCCGTAGACCTGCGCCAGGCCGCCCGACGACAGCGATTGCCCGTTGAATCGAGCGACGTCCGGGTCGGTCGCGAGCGCGGCGACCGCGCGACCGACGAACCGCGGCGTCTCCGAGATGCAGAAGTGCGGGATCCGCTCGGCCGCGTCGCGCCAGTTGTCCTCGCGCACGCCGAAGTGCTCGAGCATCATCTCCGAGCGCAGCCAGCCTGGCGTGAGCGCGACCGCGGTCGCGCCGCGCGGGCCGAGCTCCTGCGCGAGGCCCCACGCCATCCGGATCACGGACGTCTTGCAGACGTCGTAGAAGACCGACTCGCGGTAGTGGGTCTCGTGGTAGTCGGCGGTGCCGTCGGTGATCTCGACCACCAACCCACCCGGCGAGCGCAGCAGCAATGGCATCGCGTGGTGCGACGTGATGATGTGCGTGTCGAGCTGCAGGCGCAGCATCCGCAGGCCGTTGTCGAGGTCATGCTCCCAGATCGGCGAGCTGAACTCGAACAGCTTCTCGCCGCCCCACACGTCGTTGACCAGGACATCGAGCCGTCCCTGCTCGGCGTCGATCCGCTCCACCAACGCCGCGACAGCGTCGCTCTCGAGGTGGTCGACGGCCACGGCGATGCCCCGCCCGCCGGCCTCCGTCACGAGCTCAGCGGTCTCCTCGATCGTCTCGGGCCGGTCGTACTCCGAGCGCCGCTCACGCGTGCTGCGGCCGGTCACGTAGACCGTCGCGCCCGCTTCGCCGAGCCCCATCGCGATGCCGCGTCCCGCGCCGCGGGTCGCTCCCGCCACCAACGCAATCATGCCGTCATCCTCTCGATCGCCGCCGCCAGAACCAGGGTGCCACCGGCGAGCTGGAGCGCGCCCAACGTCTCGCCGAAGATCACGAATGCCAGGACCACGGTCGCAAGCGGCTCGACCGTCGACAGGATCGACGCGCTCGTCGGCCCGACCCGGCGCAGGCCCGCGAAGAAGAGCGCGATCGCCGCCACCGTCGACACCGCCGCCAGGCACGCGATCCAGCCCCAGCCCGCGGCGGTCAGCGCGCCGGGCCGGAGGTCGCCCACCAGAGCGGCTCCGGCGGCGAGGGTGACGGCCGCCCCGGTGCAGACGAGCGCCGCGAGCACGCGTGGCTCCAGCCGTCGCACGACGCCGTCGCTGACGAGGATGTACGCGCTGTAGACAACTGCCGCACCGAGCGCGAGCCCGGTGCCGAGCGGGTCGAGCCCGCCGGCTTCGCCGATCACCAGCATCACGCCGCCGCTCGCGACGACGAGCGCCGCGACCATGCGCGGACGCAGCCGCTCGCGACCCAGCACAACGGCGGCGACCGCGACGATCGCCGGCGAGGTGTAGAGGAGCACCACGGCCAGCGAGGCGTCGATCCGCTCCAGCGCCGCGAAGAACAGCCCGGCCTGGAGCGCGTAACAGACCGCGCCGAGCGCGAGCGCGGCGAGCACGTCGGCCTTGCCGGGGCGGCTCCCCCTTTCACGACGCGCCGCTTCAAGCGCCCACAGCAACGCGGCGGCGATAGCGAACCGCACCGACAGCAGCGTCCCCACCGTCGCGCCCTGGTCATAGGCGAGCTTGCCGAAGATGCCCATCGCGCCGAACGCCGCGCCCGATCCGAGTACGAACAGCGGTCCCATGGCCAGCATCCTGCCTCCGCAACGCTTCAGTGTCGATTCGTCTTTCTACCGATGATTCGGTAGCGTCTCTACACAATGCTCGAGCTGCGCCGCCTTCGCCTGCTCCGTGAGCTGCACGAGCGCGGCACGATCGCGGCCGTCGCCGACGCGCTCCAGTTCACGCCGAGCGCCGTCTCCCAACAACTCGCCATGCTCGAGCGCGAGACCGGCGTGCGGCTGCTCGAGAAGGCCGGTCGCGGCGTGCGGCTGACCGATCCGGCGCTGGTGCTCGTCGAGCATGCCGAAGCGCTGCTGGATCGCGCCGCGCTCGCCGAGTCCGACCTCGCGGCGGCGACGGGCACGGTCAGCGGCCGGGGCCGGATCGCAACCTTCCAGTCGGCGGCGGTCCACATCGCCGCGCCGGCGATCGAGGCGCTCGCCCTCACGGCGCCGAAGCTCCGGTGCGAGCTGGTCGAGGCCGAGCCCGAGACGGCCCTGCCCGAGCTCGCGCTCGGCGGCATCGACCTGGTGATCGGCGACGAATGGCCGCACCACCCATGGCGGATGCCGGCTGGGCTCACCCGCGAGAAGCTGCTCGACGACCCCGTGTTCCTGGTCGGCGAGAAGGAGACCGGTGCGTGGGCGGCCAGCCAGCCCGGCATGGCCTGGGAGGAGATGATCCGCCGCACGTGCCGCGAGCAGTTCGGCTTCGAGCCCGACATCCGCCACCGGTGCGAGAACGCGACGGTCGCCCTCGCGCTCGTCGCGCGAGGGCTCGCCGTCACGTTGCTACCGGAACTCGCGCTCAAGGAGGCGCAAGTCCCGCTGCGCCCGCTGGAGGGAGTCGCGCGGACGATCTACGCCGTCACCCGCGCCGCCGACGCGGCGCGGCCGTCGACGCGCGCGCTGCTGGACGCCGTCAGAGCGACTTGACGAGCTCCTCGAGCAGGTCCATCCCCTCCTGCATGCCGCCCTCCATGCCGGAGTCGATGATCATGTCGCGCACCTGCTGGCTCGAGACGCGCGTGAGCATCGTGAGCGTCGTGCGCCCGTCGGTCTCCTCGAACGTGATGATGTTCAGCGCCGGGTCGTCATCGCCGTTCGGGATTCCCTCGAAGACCTCGGTGTGGACGACGCGCTCGTCCGGGACGATCTCCTGGTAGGTGCCGTGGAAGCCGACCTCGAAGCCGCCGGTCGCGATCATCACGTACCGGTAGGTGCCGCCGACGCGCAGGTCGATCTCGCACGACTGCATCTCGCCGCGCTTGCCCGGCCACCAGCGGCTGACGAGGTCCGGCTCCGTGTACGCCCGGTACACGAGGTGCTTGGGCGCGTCGAACTCGCGCGTGATCAGGATCTCGGTGTCGGTCGGGAGGGTCACCACCGCGGATCCACTACTGGTCATCGCCATCTCCTAGCTCCTTCGTCTTGAGTTCTTCGAGCACGTCGTCCAGAGCATCGAACCGCTCGGCCCACGTCGCCTCGTAACGCTGCACCCAGTCGTGGATGGGCTTGAGCGCGTGGCCGTTGAGCCGGTACATCCGCTGCCGTCCTTCGTCTCGCACTTGGACCGCTCCTACTTCGCGGAGCACCCGCAGATGCTTCGACACCTGCGGCTGGGCGAGGCCGAGCTCTGCCACCAGGTCGTTGACGGGACGCTCCCCGCCGGCGAGGACGTCCAGGATCTGCCGCCGCCGGGGTTCCGCCACCGCGTTGAACGCGTCGGTTGTGGTTGCTGCTCGGGCCACGGCAACAATCATATTCCTATATAGGAATGTGTCAAGGGCGAAGTTCGATGCCGCGCACGTCGCCCTCGTCGTCGAGGATCAGATCGCCGCTGAAGGCGGCGGCCTGCTCGCCGCCGAGTTCGAGCAGCAACGAGCCGCGCAGATGCCTCGGGGCCTCGGCGATCACGCGCCGGACGATGTCGAGGCCGTCGGCGCCGCCGTCGTAGGCCAGCGGCGTCTCGAACGTGAACGTGTCGCGCTGCAGCAGCGGGAGATCCGGTGTCGGGACGTACGGCACGACGCCGACGATCACGTCGGCGACGACGTCTCCGAGCGGCTCGAACAGGTCGCCCTCGTAGGCCTCGACGCCGTTCGAGCGCGCACAGGCGACCGCTTTCGGATCGACGTCGGAGGCGATCAGCCGCGCGCGGGGCCGGTGCGTCATCAGCACCTTGGCGATCGCGCCCGAGCCGGTGCAGAGGTCGATCGCGACGCCATCGGCCGGCAGCCGCTCGACCGCTCGCCACGCCAGCGCCTCGGTCTGCCAGCGCGGCACGTAGACGCCCGGGTCGACGCGGATCCACAACCCGCAGAACGGCGCCGTGCCGGTGATCCAGGCGAGCGGCTCGCCGGTCAGGCGGCGCGCGACCATCGCTTCGAGGTCACCGGGCGCCGCGAGCAGTTCCGCCGCCTCCTCCTCGGCCGCGACGAACCCGGCGCGCTCGAGCCGCGCCGTCAGCTCAGCGAGATCGGTCAACGACCGTCACGGTGAGGCTCTCCCCCTCGTCGAGCGTCGTCGTCGTGCTCGGCAGCCCGGCGATGTCGTCGCCGAGCTCGCGGGCGGCGGCGTTCGCGTACACGACACGGCCGTTCGCGTCGCGCACGGTGACCGCCTCGGTCAACACGTCGAGGATGTGCTCGAAGCGCCGGCGCGAGCGCTGGAGCTCGGCCAGGAGCTGCCGGTGGGCGAGCCCGGCGGCGGCGCGGTCCCCGATCGCGGTCAGGAACTCGACCACGTCGTCGCCCGGCCGCCCCCGAGCCGGCAGATGCCCGAAGTGCAGCAGCCCGGCTTCGCCCAGCGGCACCACGATCCACCAGCGGATGCCGGTCTCGGCCATCCGCGCCGCGTCGGCGTCGTTGGTCGTGATCCGCGCGATCAGGTCGAGGGTGAGCTCGGACACGTGCGTGCTGCCGGTCTCCAGCGCCGCGCGCGTGGCCGAGCGCGGGACGTCCGCTCGCGGTCTCAACGCCGCCAGCCACGCAGAGTCCTCGGCGGAGCCGTCGATCCGGCCGGCGAACCGCTCCGGATAGCCGGTCGGGTCGATCACGTCGACCGCGCAGGCGTCCGCGACCGCCGGCACGAGCAGGTCCACCAGCCGCTCGACCCCCTCCCCCGGCCACGCGCCTTGAGCGGTCCGCGCCACCGCGTCGAGCAGGTCGGCGTCGAACACCGGGCCGCGCACGCCGGGCGTGACGAACGTCATCGACAGTTCGGTGCCGCCGCCCTCCGGCACGCGCAGGTCGACGAGCGCGGCCAGGCGGCCGATCGTGGGCAGCCCAAGCCCGAGGCCCGGGCTGTCGGGTCGCGGCCGCATCCCGATCCCGTCGTCGGTCACCACCACGGTCAGCTCGCCGGCGCCGGTCGTCGCGGCGACCCGGATCGTTCCGGGCGGCCGGTCGAGGAACGCATGCAGCACGGCGTTGGTTACCGCCTCGGTGACAGCGAGCGCGACGTCCATCAGGACGAGCTCGTCGACCCCTTGCGCCTCGGCGAATTCGCGGACGGCCGTCCGCGCGGCCGAGACGCTCTCCGGGTGAGCCGACAGCTCCCATTCATTGCGGGCGGCCAGCGCTCCAGGCATTGGCCTGGAGTGTATGAATCAGTCGATCAGTGCCCCGGCGCTGATGTTGACGGTGGCGGCGGTCATCGTGCGCGCCTTGTCGGACGCCACGAACGCGGCGACGTCTCCCAGGTCTTCGAGCCGGGCACCGCGGCCGGTCAGCGTCATCGTCTCGAGCCCCTCGGCCAGCGCCTCGCCGCCCTCGAAGCCGACCGGTATCGAATCGATGATGCCGCCGGTGCGGATCGAGACCGTGCGGATCCCGCGCCCGCCGAGCTCGGACGCGAGCTGGCGCCGCAGCGCCTCGACCGCCTCGAGCGCGATCTGAAAGCCGCCGATGCTGTAGTCGCGCAGCGGCTCACCCGAGCCGCCGAAGAACAGGATCACGCCCCCGTCGGTCATTTTGCGCGCGGCCGCCTTGGCGGTAAGGAACTGCGACCGCGCGAGCTTGACGATCGGTTGCATGAAGTCCTCGACGTCCATGTCCGCCAGCGGCGTGCCCTGGACGTCGTCGGCGCCGACCGCGTTGAACGAGATGTCGATCCGCTCGAGCGCGTCGGCGAACGCGTCGACGGAGGCCGGGTCCGTGACGTCCACTTCGGCGGTGTCGGCGCCAATCTCCTCGGCGAGCGATTGCAGCGTGGCCCGGTTGCGCCCGGCGAGGTGCACCGTCGCGCCCTCGCGCGCGAACGCCCGTGCGACGGCGCTCCCGATCACGCCGGCGCCGTAGATGACGGCGAGTTTGCCGTCGAGCTGGCTCATTCCGTCACGAGAATCGAGCGGCCCTGGTAGCCCTCGAGCGTGAGGCTGAAGCTGTGCAGGTCGTCGACGGTGCCGATCTCCTCGCCGGTCAGCATGTCGGTCAGGGTCGCTCCGCCGGGGAGGTGCTCAGACCGGACGCTGCCGGTCAGCGACTCGGCCGAGAAGTTCAGCACGGTGATCTGGAGCTGATGGCCGTCGAGGTTGTGGACCATCACGAGCTCGGACTTGTGCGACACGTCGGGCACGTCGATCTGGGTCGCGGTGGCGATCCCGGACCGGCGGCGGACCTCGATGATCTTCGCCAGCCGGCGCGCGAACGAGTCCGGGTCGGCGAGCTGCTCTCCGAGCGTGCCGTAGAGGCTGCGGCCCGGCGGCATCCGGCCCTCGCGCTGCGGGTCGTCCACGCCTCTCAGGTCGTGTGCGCCGCGGTTGAGCCAGCGCGTGTCGCCCTCGGCGATCAGGTCGGCGACCATGGCCGCGTCGACGGTCAGCATCCCGGCCAGGTCCCAGCCCGAGAGCGCGAAGACGCCGGGCTGCAAGGCGTTGAACATCGCCAGCAGCAGGTGAACCTGCTTGATCCGCTCCCGCTCCTCCGGCATGAGCACCGTGAGGTCCTGGATGCCGAGCGTGGCGGCGATGACGGTCGCGGTCGTGCAGGCGATGCCGTTGGTGGTGAACGTCCGGTTGTACGGGGCGTGCGGTCCGGTCAGCCGGGTGTTGAGCGTCGTCCGGACACGCTCGGCGAGATCGCAGCCGGTCAGCTCCTCGCCCGCGAACGTGAACATGTCGTCGCGGTGCCGCGTCGAGAAGTGCACGAGCTCATGGGTCAGCTCGTCGTGGTTCTGGAGCGCGTGGACGAGCGACGCGGGCTCGATCCCGAGCTCGAGCGACGTGTTGAGCGTGAGCCGCAGGAACTCGCTGTCGCCGGTGACCAGCGCGTGGTGGTACGCGGGGCGGTTGACGAAGTCGTACGACAGGTCGGCGCCGGACGCGCCCATCGTCTTGATGTCGTCCATCGCCAGGTTCAGCTCCTGGAAGCTGAAGCCGCCCATCTTGCGGATCATGCTCGCGATCAGGTGGTTGGCGGCCTCGCTGAGCGGATGGCCCTCCGACCACGCGGGCTCCTCCTCGGCCGACTTCTCCGCGCCGAGGAAGCCGTTGGCGTCGAGCCGCAGCCCGCCGGCGCCGAGGTCGGCGAGCGCGTGCAGCGCATCGCCGATCACGAGCCGCATCCCGGAGAACGATGGGTCGAGCCAGTTGATGCTCGGCTGGCCCTCCTTGAAGTAGTGCAGGTAGACCCAGCGCCGCTCGACCCCGTCGACGCCGGTGACGGTCCGGGTCGCACTCCAGTTGGTCTCCTTGATTCCCGGCTCGTAGAAGATCACCCGCTGCAGACGGCCGATGATGTAGCCGAGACGCTCGAGCGCCGACTCGGTCTCGAGGTCGAGGTTGACGCTGTCGCGGTCCTCCGACACGTCGGGCAACACGTCCCAGTGCTCCGGCGCGATCGAGACCATGTGGTAGATGCCGGGGTAGTCGCTGTAGCCCATCTCGGCCAAGCGGAAATCCGCGCCCTTGCCGGTATGGCCGGGGACGATGTCGTCGATCACCGTGCCCTCGTACTCCGCGGCGGTGGCGCAGAGCATCCGGAACTCCTCCTCGGTCCCGAACTCCGGGTCGACCTGCATGCTGATGCGGTCGAAATGGCCGTCGATCGAGGGCGTGAGCCGGCGCCCGTTGAGGCCGCCGGCCATCTTCACCGGACCGGTGTGGAGGGCGTCGATGCCGATCTTGCGGAACGCGTCCCACAGCCGCCGATCGGCGAGCGCGGACAGGTACGTCTCGTCGGTACGGGTGACGAACGAGAGCGGATAGGCCGTGAACCACACGCTGGCGCGGTCGACCGCCGCGCGCGAGTCCGGGTGCGCGAACGGGTTCTGCCACATCGAGCCCTGGCCCGAGAGCTGCGAGGCCAGCCGGTTCGCGTCCGCCAGCATCGACTCCTCGACCAGCCATTCGACATACTCGCGGCTGTCGGCGATCGTCTCGCCGCCGAGGCGATCGGCGATCCGCCGCCTGAGCGAGCGCCGCGCACGCGGCCGGAACCGCTGCGGCCGAGCGGGATAGAACTGCTCGTCGTAGGTGATCTCGGGCGCCTGATGCTCGGCCGTCGGTGGCTCGAGCGGCTCGGTCTCGTGGCGTTCGCGCTGGAGGCTCTCGTGCAAGGAGGATTCTCCCCGTTGGTCAAAGTGGGGCTTTGAGCTTAGGTGCCCATGCGTGCTGTGCTCCACACCTGCGTCGCCGTGTGCCGGGGCCGGCGAACGGCAGCAGGTGAGGGAGGCGCTGGATTCGATCGTGATCGCTCGTCCGTGAGCCCGATCCACTCGCAAACGATCACGACCGCGCTCCGCGCAAAGGGGGTGGGGAACGAAAGGTGTCCTATGCGCCCCCTTTGGTTCCCCACCCCCTCGCGGCGCCTTGCGAATCGATCACGCGACCGGCTCCCACACCCCCTTGCTGGCGCAGTTCGCCGGCCCCGGCAGGCCTACCGGTTCACGAGCTCGGCGAGCTTGCCCTTGATCGCCTGGCGGATGATCGAGCCGGACCCCGGATCGCCCCCCGCCAGCGCCTTCGCGAGGTTCTTCGCCTGCTCGAACTCGATGTGCGGCGGCAGCGGCGGCACCTCGGGGTCGGTGACCGCCTCGTAGACGACCGGCACATCCGAAGCCAGCGCCTCGTCCCACGCCGGCCCCACCGACTCCGGTGAGTCCACCCGAATGCCCCGGAACCCGAGCAGCTCCGCGTAGCGCGCGTACGGGAAGTCGGGTAGACGCTGCGACGCCTCGAGCTTTGGGTCGCCGGCCAGCACGCGCTGCTCCCACGTGACCTGGTTGAGGTCGCGGTTGTTCAAGACCAGCACGATGAACCGCGGGTCGGTCCAGCGGTCGCGGTACTTGGCCACATCGATCAACGCATTCAAACCGTTCATCTGCATCGCGCCGTCACCCTCGACGGCGATCACGGGCCGGTCCGGGAACACGAACTTGGCCGCCAGCGCATACGGGAGCGCCGGGCCCATCGTGGCCAGGGTGCCGGACAGCGCGCCGCGCATCCCGCGGCGGAACCGCAGGTGGCGCGCCCACCAGTTCGTGCCCGAGCCGGAGTCGGCCGTGATCACGCACCCGTCGGGGAGGCGGGGGGAGAGCTCGTGGAAGACCTTCAGCGGGTTCAGCGGCGACGCCTCGATCTCCGCACGGTCGGCCAGCACCCGCCACCAGCGGTCGATCTCGCCCTCGATCTCCTCGCGCCATGACCGGTCAGCCTTGCGCTCCAGCAGCGGAATCAGTGCCCGCAGGGTCTCACCCGCGCCGCCCGCCAGGTTCACCTCCATCGGGTACCGGATCCCGAGCCGGGTGGCGTCGAGGTCGATCTGCACGCCGCGCGCCTGGCCCGGCTCGGGGAGCCACTCGCTGTACGGGAAGCTGGAGCCGACCATCAGTAGCGTGTCGCAGCCGTGCATCATCGCGTCGCTGGGCTTGGTGCCCAGCAGCCCGATCGAGCCGGTCACGTACGGCAGATCGTCGGGAAGAACATCGCGGCCGTTCAACGCCTTGGCGACGCCGGCGCCGAGCAGCTCGGCCACCTGCTCGACCTCGGCCGCCGCCTCGCGGGCGCCGGCGCCGACCAGCATCGCGACCTTCGAACCCGCGTTGAGTACTTGCGCAGCGCGCTCCAGGTCTGCGTCGGCCGGCAGCACCCGCGGTCGGGGCACCGGCCCGCCGGTGAACACCGACCCATGCGCGCGCGGGGGCGCCTCGTACGGCTCCTCTTGAAGGTCGTTGGGCAGGATCACGCACGTCACCGACCGGGTCGCGCGGGCGATCTGCACCGCGCGGTCGATGAGGTGCGTCACCTGACCGGGCGCCACGGCGACCTGCACGTACTCGCTTGCGACGTCCTTGAAAAGGGCGCCGAGATCGACCTCTTGCTGGTAGCTCGACCCGAGCGCCAGCGTCTGCTGCTGGCCGACGATCGCCACCACCGGCTGATGGTCGAGCTTCGCGTCGTACAACCCGTTCAGAAGATGGATCGCACCCGGGCCCGAGGTGGCCAGGCAGACGCCGACATCGCCGCTGAACTTCGCGTGCGCGCACGCCATGAAGGCGGCCAGCTCCTCGTGCGCGGCCTGGACGAACTCGACCTCTTCCACCTCGTGGAACGCGCCGAGGAGCCCGTTGATCCCGTCGCCGGGATACCCGTAGACGCGCCGCACCCCATGTCCGCGCAATCGGTCCAGGATGTGCGCGCCTACGGTCCCCGCCATGCGCTTACGGCGCCGAGGAGATTGCCTCGACGAGGTCGCCGACCTTCTCCTCGTCGACGTTCCGGGCGAGGTCGGCCTGGCTCACGATGCCGATAAGGTCGTGCCCGTCGATCACCGGCAGGCGGCGGACGCCATGCTCGGCCATCGTGTGCAGCGCCTCGTCGACGGAGTCGTCGGCGCCGATCGTCACCGGCTTGCCCTCGCCGAGTTCGCCGGCCTTCGTCGAGTTCGGGTCCTTGCCCTCGGCGATCACCTTGAGGACGATGTCGCGGTCGGTGAGCATGCCCTTGAGGCGATTGTCCTCGCCGCAGATCGGCATCGCGCCGACGTCGAGTTCCTTCAGTCGCTTGGCGGCGTCGGTGATCGTGTCGTTCTCGCCGATGCACTGGGCATCGCCGGTCATGACGTCACGTGCGGTCTTGGCCATGTCGCGGTCCTCCTGGGGTTGCTTGAGCAACGGGGCTTACCCACAGGGAACGGACATCTTCAGCGGCCCGTCCGATTCTGGACCGGTGCCGCTGGGTACGCCGATGGATCATGGCCAGGACCAAGAACAAGGACCTCGTCAACCGGCTGCGGATGGGTGGGCTGCGCAAGAAGGTCGCCGAAAGCCTCGCCGCGGGCGTCGCGGCCGCGCGCCCCGGCCGCAAGCCTCCGAAGCGCGTGAACCGCGTGGTCGCCGAGCTGAAGTCGATCACGGCCGAGCTTGAGGATCGCGCGAAGGGCGGGCCGGCGCGGCGCAAGGCAGCCGCGAAGAAGGCCGCGGCGACCCGCAAGCGCAACGCGGCCAAGCGCAGCACCGCCGCCAAGAAGGCGGCACGCACGCGCGCCAAGGCGCGCGCGTAGTTCCGGCCTCACCCCGACGGGGTGAAGCGGAGTCGCCCGGCGCACGTCGAATGTGGCACCGTGCGACCACAGCGCGTGGAGGTCGTGATCGGCGGCCGGATGCTTCTGACCCTGCTCGGAGTCGGGCTGCTTGTCGCGCTCGCGATCCTGTCACTGGGCACGCTGCTGTCGATCTTCCTGGCCGCGGTGCTGGCGCTCGGTCTCGATCCGATCGTCGGCTCCCTGGTCAGGCGTGGCTGGAAGCGCGGGCCGGCGTCGCTGGTCGTCTTCGCCGCCCTGTTCGCGTCGGTGTTCGCGCTCGTGCTCGTCACCGCCGGGCCCGTGTGGGACCAGATCACGGAGTTCGTCCAGTCGCTGCCGGCCTTGTGGGACGAGATGCAACAGCAGGACTGGTTCCAGAGCCTCATCAGCACCGGAAACGCGGACGACAAGGTCCGCGAGGCGCTCAAGGACCTGGCCGCCGGGCTGCCGGAGGCCGCCTCGGCACTGCTGGGTATCGCCGGCGGGGTCTTCGGCTCGGTGCTGTCGCTGGTGACATTGACGTTCCTCGCGCTCTTCCTGCTGATGGAGCGCCCGATGATCACCGATTGGCTGTTTGGCTTCGCGCCGCCCAAGGCCACCACCCGCTGGCGCCCGGTGCTCGAGAACTCGATCACCGCGGTCTCGACGTCGCTGATCGGGAACATCGCGATCTCGCTCGTGGCTGCAACGGTGGCCGGCGTCTCGGCGTATATCTTCGGGCTGCCCTTCCCGCTCGTACTGGCCGTGATCACCGGCCTGCTCGACCTGATCCCGCAGGTCGGGGCCACGATCGCGGCGGTCATCCTCACGCTCGTCGCGCTCACCGTGAGCACGGAGGCGGCGATCGCGATGGTCGTGATCCAGCTGATCTACCAGCAGGTCGAGAACTACGTCGTCTACCCGATCGTGTACCGGCAGGCGGTCAACCTGACGGGCTTCACCACGATCGTCTCGGTGCTGATCGCCGGCTCGTTGCTGGGCGTCGTCGGCGCGATCCTGGCCGTCCCGTTCGCGGCCGTGATCAAGACCGTGGTCGAGGAGGCCGGCAGGCCGCGACGTGCTCGGATGGCCGAGCTGAAGGCGGTCGAGAAGGCCGACGAGGTGCCGGCCTGATGTGCCGCTGGATGGCCTACCGAGGCCAGCCGCTGCCGATCGAGCTGCTGCTGTACAAGACCGACCACGGGCTGATCGAGCAGAGCCGGCACGCGAAGCTCGGCGTGGAGACGTTCAACGGCGACGGGTTCGGACTCGGCTGGTACACCGGCGCCGCCGAGGCGCCTGGCGTGTTCCGCAGCCTGCTGCCCGCGTGGAACGACCGCAACCTCCGCAGCCTCGCGGCCCACATCCACTCGCCGCTGTACCTCGCGCACGTGCGCGCGACCACCGGAACGCCCGTGCAGGAGACCAACTGCCATCCCTTCCGGCACGAGAACTGGCTGTTCGTCCACAACGGCGCGATCGACCAGTTCCTCGACATCCGCCACGACCTCATCCTCGCCATCGACCCGGGGTTCTTCAACGTGATGGAGGGGTCGACCGACTCCGAGGTGATGTTCTGCCTCGCGCTCACGTTCGGCCTCCAGAACGACCCGATCACCGCGCTCGAGCGGATGGCGGGGTTCGTCGAGGCGACGGGGCGACAGCACGGCATCGAGCATCCGCTGCAGATGACGCTCGGCGTCAGCGACGGCGAGCGCCTGTTCGCGGTGCGCTACTCGAGCCTCGGGCAGTCGCGCACGCTGTTCTGGTCGGCCGACGCGAAGACGCTGCGCGAGCTGCATCCCGAGCACGAGCTGGTGGAGCTGATCGGCGATGAGGATCGCGCGGTCGTCTCCGAGCCGCTCGGCGACCTCCCCGGCGTGTGGGAGGCGATCCCCGAAGCGACCGCGCTGATCATTCAGGACGGCCCTGACGAGCAGCGCGCGTTCCAGCCGCGCGCGCCCGCCTGATCACCCACGCCGGGTGAAGAACGCTGCGCCGCCGCTCGCGGATGATCGCGGCACGCCGAAGCCGTTCAACGGGGTGATCAACCTCGACATCCGCGACTCCAAAGGCGACTGGGACGCGTTCCTGCCCGAGCGCGCGCCCGACGGCGCGCCCAACGTCCTCGTCGTGCTCTACGACGACACCGGACAGGCCGCCTGGTCGCCGTACGGCGGCCGGATCAACATGCCGACGCTCGACCGGCTGGCCGCGAACGGCCTGACGTACTCCCAGTGGCACACGACCGCGCTGTGCTCGCCGACGCGGTCGACGTTCCTGACCGGCCGCAACCACCACCTGAACGGCTTCGCGACGATCTCGGAGTCGTCGACCGGCTTCCCCGGCTACCACTCGCACATCCCGCCGTCGAACGCGACGATGGCCACCGTGCTCCGCGAGGCGGGCTGGGCCACGTTCTGGGTCGGCAAGAACCACAACGTGCCGATCGACGAGTGGACGATGGGCGCCTCGAAGCGGCGGTGGCCGCTCGGCCAGGGCTACGACCAGTTCTACGGCTTCATCGGCGGCGAGACCAACAACTGGTTCCCGTCGCTCGCCGAGGGCAACCGCTACATCGACCAGCCGTGCGGCCCGGAGGACGGCTCCCACCTGTCGAAGGATCTCGCCGACCAGGCCTTGCGGATGATCCGCGACGTCAAGCAGACCGAGCCGGACAAGCCCTGGTACCTGTGGTACTGCCCGGGCGCCAACCACGCGCCCCACCACGCGCCGCAGGAGTACATCGAACGCTACAAGGGCGCGTTCGACGACGGCTACGAGGCGTACCGCGAATGGGTTCTGCCGCGGATGATCGAGCGCGGCATCCTTCCCGAAGGCACTGAGCTCACTCCGCTCAACCCGATGCCCGAGGGCACGTACACCCCGCCGGACTACGTGCGGCCGTGGGCCGAGCTCAACGACGCCGAGCGGCGGATGTTCTCCCGGATGGCGGAGGTCTACGCCGGGTTCTCGGAGTACACCGACGCCCAGGTCGGCCGAATCGTCGACTACCTCGAGGAGTCGGGCCAGCTCGAGAACACGCTGATCATCTACTGCGCCGACAACGGCGCCTCGGGCGAGGGCAGCCCGAACGGATCGGTCAACGAAGGCAAGATCTTCGGCGGCTATCCGGACGACCTCGAGCAGAACCTGACGATGGTCGACCAGCTCGGCTCGCCGGACACCTACAACCACTACCCGACGGGGTGGGCTGCCGCGTTCTCGACGCCGTACCGGATGTTCAAGCGCTACTGCTACCAGGGCGGCGTCTGCGACCCGCTCGTGATGCACTGGCCGGCCGGGATCAAGGCAGCCGGCGAGGTGCGCGACCAGTACCACCACTGCACCGACATCGTCCGACGATCCTCGAGGCCTGCGGGGTCGAGTTCCCCGACGTGTTCGAGGGCATCGAGCAGACGCCGCTGTCGGGCGTCTCGATGGCCTACTCGTTCGACGCCGCCGACGCGCCGACGACCAAGAAGACGCAGTACTACGAGATGCTCGGGAGCCGAGGAATCTGGCATCAGGGCTGGAAGGCGGTCGCCGAGCACGGTCCGATGAGCGGTATGAGCGGCTTCGACAACGACCGCTGGCAGCTCTTCCACACCGATGAGGACCGGGCGGAGGAACACGACCTCGCGGAGGCGCACCCGGAGAAGCTCGAGGAGCTCAAGGCGTTGTGGCTGCAGGAGGCCAAGGCCAACAACGTGCTGCCGCTCAACGACCTCCAGATCATCGGCAACCCCGAGGACTTCGAGAAGTTCGTCGCGATGGAGTTCCACATCCCGGCGCCGCCGTCCGGGCGCTACACCTACTACCCGGGAACGTCCGAGCGGCGAACGTGCACGCGGTCTCGTACAAGGTGCTGGCCGAGGTCGACCTCACCCCCGAGAGCGAGGGCGTGATCTTCGCCCACGGCTCGCGCTTTGGCGGCCATGCGCTGTTCGTCAAGGACGGCGAGGTCACGTACGCCTACAACTTCCTCGGCATCCCGCCGGAGAACCGGATCACCGCGCCCGTGCCCAGCCAGGGTCGCCACATCATCGGCGTCGAGTTCACCAAGGAGGGTATGGGCGAGCACCGGGAGGCGACCGGCCCGGCGAGGCTCTACATCGACGAGGACGTGGTCGCCGAGCAGGAGATCCGCACCGTCATGGGGCACTTCTCGCTGTGCGGCGAGGGGCTGTGCATCGGCTATGACAGCGGCGACTCCGTGTCGAGCGCGTACACCGGCGACCGCTTCGCGTTCACCGGCGGCGAGATCAAGCAGGTGGTCTTCGACATCGCCGACGACGCATACGTGGACGTCGAGCGCCACCTGGCGGCCGCGATGGCGCGCGACTGAGAATGAGCGATCCGCTCCCCTCCTGGAACGACGGGGCGGCAAAGGCCGCCGTCGTCGACTACGTCGAGTCGATTCGACGTCCCGGAGGCGGAGCGGATCGCCGTGTTCGACAACGACGGCACGCTGTGGTGCGAGAAGCCAATGCCGATCCAGCTCGGCTTCACCCTGGTGCGGCTCGCGGAGATGGCCGAAGCCGATCCGTCGCTGCGCGAGACCCAGCCATGGAAGGCGTCCTACGAGCGCGACTACGCCTGGCTCAACTCGGTCGCCGAGCGCCACTACGCGGGTGACGAGAGCCTCGTGAAGGTCCTGATGGTCGGGATCCTGAAGGCGTTCGCCGGCCTCAGCGTGCACGAGTACGCGGAGCAGGCGCACGCGTTCGTGACCGGGACGCAGCATCCGACGCTCGGGCGCCTCTACAGCGCGTGCGCGTACGTCCCGATGATCGAGCTGCTGCGCTACCTCGAGGCGAACGGGGTGACGACGTTCATCGCCTCCGGCGGCGACCGCGACTTCATGCGCGCGATCGCGCAGGAGATCTACGGCATCCCGCCCGAGCGGGTCGTCGGGAGCTCGAACGCGCTCAGCTGGGTCGACGACTCCGACGGCGGCTCGATCGTCTATCTCGATAAGCCGGACGTGTTCGACGACGGCCCGGTCAAGCCGCTGCGGATCTGGAGCCGCACCGGCCGCCGGCCGATCGTCGCCGGCGGCAACTCCAACGGCGACGTGCCGATGCTGCACTGGACGCGCGGGCTGAGACTGCTGATCAACCATGACGACGCCGACCGCGAGGTCGCCTACAGCTCCGGTGCCGAGACGGCGATGGAGCGCGCGGCGGCCGGCGGCTGGACCGTCGTCAGCGTCAAGGACGACTGGGCGACCGTCTTTCCGTGATCCGCCGCGACGCGATCGCGGGCGTGACGACCGCCGCGGTCGTCATCCCGCAGGCGATGGCGTACGCGACGATCGCCGGGCTGCCGGTGCAGGTCGGCCTCTACACGGCGCTGGTGCCGTTGCTGGCCTATGCGCTGCTGGGCACGTCGCGGGCGCTGTCGGTGAGCACCACATCGACGCTCGCGGCGCTGACCGGGGCGGCCGTCGCGAGCGTGGCCGACGGCGATCCGGACCGGGCGATCGCCGCGGCGGCGACGCTCGCGATGCTGACCGGCGTCCTGCTGGTGGCGGCGTCGCTGCTGCGGCTCGGCTTCATCGCCGAATTCATCTCGCATCCGGTGCTGGCCGGCTTCAAGGCCGGGACGGGGCTGCTGATCGCGGTCGGTCAGTTCGACAAGGTCCTCGGCATCGAGGAGGAGGGCGACAACTTCTTCGTGAAGGCGTGGTCGGTGCTGCAGAACCTGGGCGAGATCAGCTGGCCGACGGCGGCCCTGTCCGCTGCCACGGTGGCACTGTTGCTAGGGATCAAGCGCTGGGCGCCGGCAGTCCCCGGTGCGCTGCTCGCGGTCGGCGCCGGGATCGCGATCGGCGCCGCGGGTCTGCTCGACGTCGCGCTGACCGGCGACGTCCCCGGTGGCCTGCCGATGCCGATCGCGCCCGACCTCGACCTGATCGGACCGCTGCTGCCGGCCGCGGCCGGCGTCGCGCTGATGTCGTTCGTCGAGTCGATCGCGGCCGGTCGCGCGGTGACACGGACCGGCGAGCCCGAGCCCGTCGCCGATCGCGAGTTGCTCGCGCTCGGCGCGGCCAACCTCGCGGGCGGCGCGTTCCGGACACTGCCGGCCGGCGGCGGGCTCTCGCAGACTGCCGTCAACGACGGCGCCGGCGCGGAGACGAAGGTCGCGGGCGCGATCAGCGGCGTCGTCGCGCTCCTCACGCTGCTGTTCCTCACGGGGCTATTCGCCGAACTGCCGCAGGCCACGCTCGGCGCGCTCGTGCTCGTCTCGGCGCTCGGACTGGTCTCGCTCGCGCCGTTGCGCGCCATCGGCGCGATCCACCGCCCCGGCTACGTGCTCGGATTGCTCACGCTCGTGTCGGTGCTCGCGCTCGGCGTCCTGCAGGGCGTGCTGGTCGGCGTGCTGGCCTCGATGCTGATGCTCGTCCACGCGCTCAACCACCCGGACATCCGAGTGCTCGAACCGCGGGCAGGTGCTCGTCGTCCGCGTACTCGGCTCGTTCTACTTCGCGAACATCCAGCACATCCGGCGCGAGCTGCTCGCGCTCGTCGAGGCCGAGCAGCCGCGCGTGCTGCTCCTGGACATGTCCGCCGTGTCCGGCATCGACGCGACGTCCCTGACGATCCTGCCGGCCTTCGATCAGGAACTGGAGGCGCGCGGCGTGACGCTACATCTGACGACGCTCAACCGGCGCCCCTTGGCACTGCTGCGCCGCTCGCCGGCGCACGAGGCGCTCGGCGACCGGACCCATGAAGACCACCAGGAAGCGCTGCGGATCATCCACGCCGGGTAGCGTCCCCCCGCATGATCGAAGCCCTCGGCTGGGGAGCGCTCGCCGCATCGTCGCTGATCCTGGGCGGGCTCCTCGGCCTCGTGCGCGAGTGGCCCAACCGGGTCGTCGGCGTCGTGCTGGCGTTCGGCGCCGGCGCACTGATCAGCGCGGTGAGCTTCGACCTGTTCGAGGAGGGCCTGGAGGTCGGGCGCCCCGTGGCCGTGGCCGCCGGCCTGGCGGTCGGCGCGTTGACGTACTTCGTGTGCGATCGCGCGGTGGAGCGACTCGGCGAAGGGGGGTCACTCGCGCTCGGCTCGCTGCTGGACGGCGTGCCGGAACAGGCCGTGCTCGGGATCGGGATCGCCGCCGGCGAAGGCGTGAGCGTGAGCCTGCTGGCCGCGATCTTCGTCTCGAACCTCCCCGAGGCGATCGGCGCGTCGACGGACCTGCGCGACGGCGGCTGGCGGCCGTCCCGAATCGTGCTGCTATGGATCGTCGTCGCGGTCGTCTGCACGGTCGCGACGGTCGCCGGCTACGCGATCGCCGACGCCGCCAGCGGTGACCTGCGCGCGGCCATCAACGGGTTCGCAGCCGGGGCGCTGCTGGTCATGCTCGTCGACTCGATGATCCCCGAGGCCACGCGCAAGGCAGGCCGCGTCGCGGGGCTCGTGACCGTCCTCGGGTTCGCCGTCGCCGCGGGTCTTTCCTAATCGTTCGTTCCGGGTGATACGCACTCGCGCCCCGGCGCGGAACGCTCTAGGTCGACCACCAAGGAGGCGACAGCCAATGCCGAAACCGTTCCGCGGTGTCGTGAACGTCGACATCCGAGACTCGGTCCCCGACTGGGAACCGTTCCTGCAGCCCAAGGCGCCCGAGGGCGCGCCGAATGTGCTGATGATCGTGTGGGACGACGTCGGCTACGGCGCGATGGACGTCTTCGGCGGGCCGATCGAGACGCCGACCATGCGCCGGATCGCCGACAACGGGCTGCGGTACTCGAACTTCCACACGACGGCGCTGTGCTCGCCGACCCGCTCGAGCCTGCTCACCGGCCGCAATGCGACGTCGAACAACATGGCCTGCATCACCGAGGGCTCGGCCGGCTTTCCGGGGTTCTCGGCCCGGATCCCGTTCGAGAACGGCACGATCGCCGAAGTACTCGGCGAGAACGGCTGGAACACGTACGCGATCGGCAAGTGGCACCTGACGCCGGCGGACGAGATCGACCTCTCGTCCTGGCGCGCGCGCTGGCCGCTCGGCCGCGGCTTCGAACGGTTCTACGGCTTCCTCGGCGGCGAGACCAACCAGTGGTATCCCGACCTCGTCTACGACAACCACACAGTCCCGCCGCCGGCCACGCCCGAAGAGGGCTACCACCTCTCCAAGGACCTCACCGACAAGGCGATCGAGTTCGTCCGCGACTCGAAGGCGGTCGCCCCTGAGAAGCCCTGGTACATGTACTTCTGCCCGGGCGCCGGCCACGCCCCGCACCATGTTTCCAAGGACTGGGCGGACCGCTACGCGGGGCGCTTCGACGAGGGCTACGAGGCGATCCGGGCGACGATCCTGGCCAACCAGAAGGCGCTCGGTCTACTGCCGGATGACACCGAGCTCTCGCCGATCAACCCGCACGGCGAGCCGGATGTCACCGGCCCCGCCGGGCAGCCCTGGCCGCAACTGGACTTCGTGCGTCCGTGGGACTCGCTGTCGGAGGACGAGCGCAAGCTGTTCGCGCGGATGGCCGAGGTCTACGCCGGCTTCCTCTCCTACACCGACGACCAGATCGCGCGCCTGCTCGACTACCTCGAGGAGTCGGGCCAGCTCGAGAACACGATCATCATGGTCGTCTCCGACAACGGCGCGTCAGGCGAAGGGGGCCCGAACGGCTCGTTCAACGAGAACAAGTTCTTCAACAACGTCGCCGACAGCGTCGAGGCCAACCTCGAACGCCTCGACGAGCTCGGCAGCCCGAAGTCCTACAACCACTACAACACGGGCTGGGCGTGGGCGTTCGACACGCCGTTCCCGTATTGGAAGCGGTTCGCGGGCTACGAAGGCGGCGTCTCGGACATCCTGCTCGTCTCGTGGCCGGGCGGGATCGAGGCGCGCGGCGTGCGCGAGCAGTACGTGCACGCGGTCGACCTCGTCCCGACGCTCTACGACATGCTCGGGATCGAAGCGCCGGAGGTCCTGAAGGGCTACACCCAGAGCCCGCTCGAGGGCATCAGCGTCGAGACCTCCTTCGCCGACCCGGCGGCCGCCGGGCGCGAGACCCAGTTCTACTCGATGCTCGGAATGCGAGCGCTCTATCACCAGGGCTGGCTGGCGAACACGCTGCATCCCCCGATCTCGGGCTGGGGCCAGTTCCACCTCGACCGGTGGGAGCTCTACAACCTCGCCGAGGACCGATCGCAGAAGAACGACGTGGCTGCCCAGCACCCGGAGCGGCTCGAGGAGCTCAAGGGCCTGTGGTCGTACTACGCCGGGATCTACAAGGGACTGCCGCTCGACGACCGCACGGCGCTCGAGATCATCAGCGACGTGCGGCCGCAGCCGAGTGAGCCGCGCAACCGCTACGTCTACTACCCGGGCGCGGCCGAGGTCCCGGAGTCGGTGTCGGTCAACGTCCGCCGGCGCTCATACACGATCGCCGCGGCCGTCGACCTGCAGACGCCCGAGGCCGAGGGCGTCCTGTTCTCGCAGGGCGCCCGCGCGGGCGGCCACGCGCTGTACATCCAGGACGGCCGCCTGCACTACACGTTCAACTGGCTCGGCGAGAACGAGCAGACGGTCAGCTCGGACGCCGACGTGCCGACCGGCGCGCACGTGCTGACGGCCGAGTTCCAGAAGACCGGCGACGACGAGGGCACCAAGAGCGCGACCGGAACGCTGACGCTCTACGTCGACACCGAGTCGGTCGGCAGCGGCGAGGTGATGACCCAGCCGGGCATGTTCGGGCTCAGCGGCAGCGGTGCCGCGGTCGGGCGCGGCAACGGCTCGTCGGTCTCGTCGTCCTACGAGGGCCCGTTCCCGTTCGCGGGCGGCACGATCGAGCGGGTCGTGATCGACGTCAGCGGCGACCACTACGTCGACCACGAGAAAGAGGTGCTCGCCTACCTGGCGCGCGACTGAGACGTGCCCGGCGCGAACTTAAAGGGGCCTGGCCCCTTTAGGTTCGCGAGGGGCCGGGGAGGGGGTGGGGACGATCGATCACGATCGTTCCCCGCGCCCCCCTTATTGGCCGCCGTTCGCCGGCGGCTCAGAGCCGCTGAGCAGCCGA
The DNA here is from genome assembly GCA_963768375.1 of uncultured Solirubrobacteraceae bacterium. Taxonomy (GTDB): domain Bacteria; phylum Actinomycetota; class Thermoleophilia; order Solirubrobacterales; family Solirubrobacteraceae; genus Solirubrobacter. The sequence goes on along the minus strand of CAVYHO010000006.1, from coordinate 625,682 downwards.
CACAGCGTCGCGTTGCGCTTGGTCGACCGCCGCTGCGACCTTCACCGGATCGCTGATCCCCACGAAACGGAACTCCGAGTCGTCGGTGCCGGCGGTGTCGAAGTCCACGGTCCCCACGCGCAGCAGGCGGTCTCGGAACCGCTGCTCGGTGTTCACGTTCTGCACGCGGTCGATGCGGGTCTGCTGGACCTTCTTGGACAGGATTCCGCGGCGGATGTAGAGCCGCTGGTTGGTGACCATGTAGTCGGTCGCGGTGCGCTTGATCAGCCCGGCCAGCACGACCAGGGCGATCAGGACGACGCCGACGACGACCGCGAAGAAGACGCTCCAGATGAGCGCGACGATCACGGCGATCACCGCCGCACCGGCCACGCCGCCGATGTAGAAGCTGAGCACGGCGCGCCACGAGGGATGGCCCTCGAAGACGACCTTCTCGTCAGGGTGCAGATCCACGCGTGACAGTCTTACGCACCCACAGGCGGGCGTGCCTCATCCGGACGGAACGGTTCGCCGTCGAGGCCGGCACGACGCAGCATCGCGAGCGCCTCCGGGCGAGCACTGACGATCCGCAGTCGGTCTCGCGCCGCAGGTCGACGAGCATGTCGAGCGTCTCCACGTCAAGGTCGAAACTGTGCTCGAGGTCGAGGATGACGGTGTGCGCGCCGGCCTCGCGCGCCAGCGCCAGCAGGTTCTCACGGACGGCGTGGGCGTTCGCGTAGAACAGCGGTGCGTGCGGGCGGACGACGACCACGCCCGGCTCGCCCGACGGCCGCGCGACGACACCCGGCCGGCTGAGCCGCTTGAGCACGTAGCCGAGGCTCACGAGCGCCGTGAAGATCAACCCCTCCAGGACGCCCGCTATGAGCACGCCGGCCAAAGCCGTCACCGCGAGCGCGATCGCGCTCCGCCGCAGCCCTGCGAGCCGCCGCAGCTCCGGCACGTCCACGAACCCGGCGACCGCGACCATCACGATCGCCGCCAGCGCCGCCTGCGGCAGATCGGTGAACAGCGGCGCCAGGAAGGCGCCCGTGAGCAGGATCAGCACCGCCGCGACGACAGCCGTGAGCTGCGTGCGCCCGCCGGCGGTGTTGGCGGCTGCGGTCTGGCTCGCGCCGCCCGACTGCACGAAGCCCGACGAGAGGCCCGACAGCACGTTCCCGGCGCCCATCGCGACCAGATCGCGGCTCGTGTCGACCTCGTAGTGGTCGGCGGCGGCGAGCGCGCGCGACACGCCGACGGCCTCAGTAGACAGAATCAGCACGCCGATCGCCGCGGGGAGCAGGGTCGCGAAATCGCTGCCGGACACGTCCGGGAACGCGGGATCCGGCAGCGCCTCGGGCAGCTCGATCACCTCGACGCCCTCCGACGACAGCCCGAACGCCGCCGAGACGCCGATCGCCACCGCGAGCAGGAGCAGCGTGGCGGGCAGTCTCGGGGCGAGCCGCTTGAGCACGACGAGCGCGGCGACGCTCGCCAGGCCGACGGCGGCGGTCAGCCAGTGGATCGACCCCAGCTCCTCCAACAGGTCGGCCACGCGCGGGAAGAAGTCGTCTCCGCCACCGGCGACGCCGAGCAGTGCCGGCGCCTGGCTGACGATGAGCCCGAGCCCGAGCCCGAACAGGAACCCGGCCATCACGGGCTTGGCGACGAAGTCGGCGATCGCGCCCAGCCCGAGCACGCCGCCCGCGATCAGCACGATCCCGGCGAGCAGGCCGAGCGCCGCCGACAGGGCGAGGAACCGGCGGGCATCGCCGTCCGCCAGCGGCCCCACCACGGCGGCGGACAGCGCCGAGGTCGCCGTGGTCGCGCTCACGATCAGCGAGCGCGACGTACCCAGCAGCGCGTAGCCGATGAGCGCGCCGGGCGCCGCCATCAATCCCACTTCCGGCGGCAGTTCGGCGATCTGGGGTAGGCCACCGCCTGCGGCGTGACGACACTCCAGACGACCACGCCCGCGACGAGGTCGGCGCGCAGCCACTCGCGCCGGTAACCGAGCAGCCAAGCAGGGAGGACGCGGCGCACCACGCCCTCCCCGGCCACGGGCTAGACGGCCGCGGCGTCGCGCGTCTCGAGGATGTGACGCAGGCGCGCCTCGGTCTCGTTGTCGAGCGACGTCTGGATCACGTCGCCGCCGAACTTGGCGATCTCGGGGAGCACCTTGTCGGGCGTCGAGCGGTGGATCAGGACGATCACGGCGGCGCCGCCGGGCTGCAGCTTCGACCCGAGGTCCTTCATGAAGTTGTCGTCCACGCCGACGTCGGTGAGCTTGCCGGTGGCGGCACCGGTCGCCGCGCCGACCGCCATGCCGAGCAGCGGGACGAGGAAGATCAGGCCGATCAGACCGCCCCACAGCGCGCCGCCGGCGGCGCCCGCTGCGGCGAGCTTGTTGGACTGGTGCAGCTTGACCTTGCCCTTGTCGTCACGAGTCACGACGACCGCGTCCTCGAGCTCGATGGACTTTTCGGTCGAGAGACGGCCCAGCGTCCCCATGACCTCTTCAGCGGTGGCCTGGTCGGGGTACGCGATGGCGACGAGATTGCTCATCTAGGCTCCTTTTGCTCGGGAGCGCCCCATGCTGGGTGGTCCGGGGGTGGATCGGCATCACCCTCAACGGACGATGCCACCGGCCTCGGCCACCGCCGCACGCACGCTCGGGTGGACGTCGTGCAGCGCGCTGTCCGACGCGACCTGGTCGAGCACGTCGCGGACGAGCCCGACGTCGCGCGCGATCATCAGCCGGACGCCGCGCCGGCGCAGGTCGCCGGCCAGCTGGTCGAGCATCTGCGCGGCGGTGACATCGACGAACGCGACGGTCTCGGCGTCGAGGATCACCGTGTGCACCCCGTCGGCCGTCGCCAGGACCCGCGCGCGGACGGCGTCGGCGTTCGCGAAGTACAGCCCGCCCTCGACCCGCAGGATCGCGATGTCGTCCGGCGGCGTCGCCTCCGCGTTCCGGGCGACGTCGACGTACACGCCGTTGACCAGGCCGAGGGTCGCGATGTACGGACGCGACGCGCGGTAGAGCAACAGCAGGAGCGAGATCGCGATCCCGATGAACAGGCCTGGGAGCGTGTCGAACACGAGCACGCCGAGCATCGCCGCGACCGCGGCGATGAAGTCCGGCCGAGCGGCGACGCCGAACGCGCGGCCGAGCGCCCGCGACGTGTCGCCGTAGAGCCGCGCCAGCGCCGGGAAGTCGACGAGCTCGATCACGGCCGCGATCACGACCGCCGCCAGCGTCGCTTCCGGCAGCTGCTCGAACAGCCCCGTGAGGAACAGCAGCGTGACGATCGTCAGCGCGGCCACGACCAACCCAGAGAGCTGGCTCTTCGCGCCCGCCGAGCCGTTCACGGCGGTCTTCGACAGGCTGCCATTGACGACCATCCCGCTCGACAGCCCGGCGGCGAGGTTCGCGCCGCCGAGCCCGATCAGCTCGCGGTTCGGGACGATCTCGTAGTGCTCGCGCGCCGCGTAGGTCTTGGCGGCACCGAGCCCCTCGGCGAAGCCGACGAGCATCACCGCGATCCCGCCCGCGGCCAGATCGCCGTAGTCGACGTCCGGCACCGCGAACGACGGCAGGCCGCCTTCGATCTGGCCGACGATGTCGACGTCGATGTCGAACACCGCAACGACGGCGATGCCGAGCAGCACCGCCGCCAGCGACCCGGGCACACCGGCGCGACCCGCCGCAGCCCGAGCACGACGGCGAGCGACAGCAGCCCCACAGCGAGCGTCAGCAGGTCAGTGTCACCGAGCGCGGTCACCAGGTCCCAGAGCTGCTCGAAGAAGTCCCCCTCCCCCTTTTCGACGCCGAACAGCTTCGGCAGCTGGCCGACGATGATCGTCAGCGCGAGCCCGACGATGAACCCCTTGATCACTGGCTCGGAGATGAAGCTGGCGAGGAAGCCGAGCCGCAACAGGCCGGCGAGCAGCGCCGCGAGCCCGGTCGTAATCGCCAGCCCGGCGGTGATCGCCGCGAACCGGCTGTCCCCCACCGGCACGAGATCGGCCACGGTCGCCGCCGACAGCGCCGCGGTGGCCGACATCGGCCCGACGACGAGATGCCGCGAACTGCCCAGCGCCGCGTACAGGATCAGCGCGCCCGGCGCCGCGTACAGGCCGACCACCGGCGAGACGCCCGCGATCGACGCGTAGGCCAGCGACTCCGGGACCAGCACGGCCCAGACCGTGAGCCCCGCGACAAGGTCACCCCGCAGCCAGCGCCGGTCGTAGCCGCGCAGGAACATGGCCCGAGTCTCGGTACCACCCGGATGACGACGCCTCATGCCCCCCGGGTGAAGCGGGACCACCCGTCCGGGTCACACGATCCCCCGTCATGAACGAAGCGATCGGACAGATGCTGCCGTTCGCGGTCGGCGTGGGCGTGAGCCCGTTCCCGATCATCGCCGTGGTGCTGATGCTCGTCCACGCCGCGAGCGCGGGTCAACGGCCCGGCGTTCCTGATCGGCTGGGTCGCGGGCCTGGCGATCCTCGGCACCGTGATCCTGCTGGTCTCGAGCGGGATCGACGCGTCCGACGACGGCGAGCCCGCCACCTGGGTCAGCGTGCTCAAGCTCGTGCTCGGCGCTGCTGCTGCTCGCTCTGGCCGTCAAGCAGTGGCGCGGGCGCGAAACGACGAGAAGCCCGCACCGAAGTGGATGCAGGCGATCGACCACTTCGGCCCCGGCAAGGCGCTCGGGATCGGCGTGCTGCTCGCCGCCGTCAACCCGAAGAACCTGCTGCTGACGATCGGCGCCGCCGCGGCGATCGCCCAGACCGGCATCGAGTTCGGCTCCAGCAGGAGACTCGCGCTCGCCGTCTTCATCGTGATCGGCACGATCGGCGTCGGCGCGCCGATCGTCATCTACTTCGCGCTCGGCGAGCGCTCCAAGGACATCCTCGACGGGCTCAAGTCATGGATGGCCGCCAACAACGCCGTGATCATGGCCGTCCTGTTGCTGGTCATCGGCGCCAAGCTGCTCGGTGACGGCATCTGCGGGCTGTAGGCCGAGCGTCGCGATCACGCCGAGCAGGACCGCGACGACCAGCAGGTCGACAAGCACGATCCCGCCCGGTCAGCGGGCTCGCAGACCAGCAGCACGAGCATCCCGAGCCCGCCGACGATCGAGCATCAGCGGTCGCGGCGGTGCGTGGCGATCCAGAGCCGGCGCGAGCTCGTCACGAGCGCGATCGAACAGGCGCTGCAGCGGCAAGCCGGCGACGAAAGCGATCAGCGCCACCACGATCGCGGCGACGACGACGACCCGGACGCCGTGGCGCAGCAACGCGACGAGCGTGTCGAAGATGCTCGAAGCGGCGTCGTGCGGGAGCGCGCCCGCGGCCGAGCGCGTCCAGGTAGGCCGAGCGCGCGACGGCGAGCGCCGCGATCAGCAGCAGCATCGCCACCGCCAGGCCGATCCCGGCCCGCAGCAGCGCCGCGCCGGCGCTGGCGCGCGAGGAAGACCGAGCCGACCAGGCACAGCAGCGCGAGCAGCGGCAGCACGATCGCGACGGCCTTCAGCAGCCGCACGCCGCGCTGCGCGTTGCACCAGCCCCTCCGACTGCACGAGCTCGATGCGGCCGTCGACGCTCGGCGGGATCGCGGCTCGCGATCCGGTCCAGCCCGCGCTCCTGCAAGGCCCGTCTGGACGCGGTCGACCGCGGCCGAGAGGTCCAGATAGACGCGTGTCGTCGTCGAGCACGAGCCGGCCCGAGCGCCCGCCCGTGAGCAGTTCCACGACGCGCGTGTGCGCGCGCCGGTTGGCCTCGACCCAGAGGTCCTGGAAGCGCTGCGAGCGCGTGAACTCCGCGATCCGGTCGCGAGATGACCGACTGCACGCCGGTCTGGATCGCCGGCGCGAGCACGTCGGCGCGGTCGGGCAGCACCTCGCGAGCGAGCGCGGCGAAGTCGACCCGCGAGTAGATCGCGGTCTCGAGCTTGTCCGCGACCGCGTCCTGGACCGCCGGCTCGGCGGCGATCGGCGCGACCGTGTCGACGTAGCGGTCGGTGTCGAGCAGCGTCACCCGCAGCCAGATCGGCGACGAGCGAGAGCACGGCCAGCCCGCAGCCGAGCACGAGCAGCAACCACGACGCGGCGGCGCGCAGCCGGATCCGGCGGCTGACCCGGCGCTCGAGCGCGGCGTTCTCCGCGCGCAGGCGCTCGACCTCGTCCTGCAGCGATGCGTCAGTCATCGGCACCACGGCAGCCTCCCGCGCCTGACGGGTGAAGGTGGGTCATCCGATCCAGGTGATCCGCCCTCACCCGGCGTCGCGCGATCCTGACGCCATGAGCGCCTATCCCGTCACCCGACGACCGGGGCAAGAACTGGGTCGCGTTCGCGGCCGTGCTGTTCCTCGTCGTCGGCATCTTCAACATCCTCGACGGCATCGCCTTCCTGGCCAACGACGACTACTTCGCCGCCGACGAACTGCTGTTCGGCGACCTGTCGATGTGGGGCACGATCTATCCTCGTCCTCGGCGCGATCCAGCTGCTGACCGCGTTCCTGATCTGGCGCGGCAGCTTCGTGGGTGCGCTGCTCGGCATCATGCTCGCCGGGCTGAGCGCCGTGAACTCGCTGCTCTCGGTCGGCGCGTATCCGATCTGGTCGCTCATCATCCTCGCGCTCGACGGGGTGGTCATCTACGCCCTCACCGTCTACGGGACGCCCTCAGCGACCGTCCGCTGAGACGCTCGGCGATCGCGTCGAGCACGCGATCGAAGCGCACACCGACGTCGCGGCCGAGATCGAGCGGGCGGAGCCGACGCCGCGACGGCTCCGGCGGACGATCTTCTGGCTCGCCGTCACCGGCGTCTCGATCTACCTCGTGTTCCCAGTCGATCGTCGAGGTGTTCGGCTCCTGGCGCGACATCACGCGCTTCTCGCTCGCGCTCGCTGGCGGCGATGGCCGGCGCTCCAGGCCGCGTCGCTCGCGTGCCTGTGGGCGCTGCAGCACGTCGCGCTGCGCGCGCACCGCTGGCGCCCGGTGATCACCTCCCAGCTGGCCGGCAACGCGCTGGCCAAGGTCGCGCCCGGCGGCGGCGCGATGGGCTCGGCGCTGCAGTACCGGATGCTCGTCCGCGCCGGGCTGCCGCCCGGCGGCGACCGTGACCGCGCTGACCGCCGTCAACGTGCTCGTCTTCGCCGTCGTGCTCGCGCTGCCGGTGCTCGCGATCCCGGCGCTGCTGCGCGGCGGCGGTCGACCGGACGCTGCTCGACACGGCGCTGGTCGGGCTCGCGATCTTCGTCGTCGCCTTCGTCGCTCGGCGCGGTGCTGCTGTCCACCGACCGCCCGCTGGCCTGGGTCGGGCGCGCCGATCCAGCGCGTCCGCAACCGCCTGCGGCGCCGCGCCGAGCCGCTGCATCACCTGCCCGAGCGGCTGCTGCGCGAGCGCGACCGGCTCGTCGGCACGCTCGGCCCGCGCTGGAAGCGCGCGCTGTTCGGCGACGGTCGGGCGCTGGACGTTCGACTACCTGACGCTGCTCGCGGCGCTGGCCGCGATCGGCTCGCACCCGCGCCCCGGGCTCGTCCTGCTGGCGTTCTGCGGCGCGCAGGTGCTGGCGCAGATCCCGGTCACGCCGGGCGGGCTCGGGTTCGTCGAGGCCGGGCTGACCGCGATGCTCGCGCTGGCGGGCGTGCGCGCCGGCGACGCCGTGCTGGCGACGTTCGCCTACCGGCTGTTCTCGTACTGGCTCCCGCTGCCGCTCGGCCTGCTCGGCTTCGCGCTGCAGCCGCGCCCGGACCGTCACCGGCGGGGCCGGGTGACAGCAGCCGCAGGTCGCGCGCGCGCTCGACGGCCTCGCGCCGGCGGGCGACGTCGAGCTTGCGGTAGATGCTGCGCAGGTGGGTCTTGACCGTGTTGGTCGTGACGAACAGCTCGGCCGCGATCTCGCGGTTCGAGAGCGCGGTCGGCAGGTAGCGCAGGATCGCCTGCTCGCGCTCGGACAGCGGCTCGAGCAGCGGCGTCGACGGTGCGCGACGCCGGCGCGCGGTCGGCGAACGCGTCGAGCAGCTCGCCGACGACCGCGCGGTGCGCCGTGCCGACGCGGATCTGGCGGCGCAGCAGCTCCTCCATCCGGCGCCCGAGCTCGAGGAACGGCCAGCGATGCCGGTTGACCTCGGCCAGCGCCGAGCGCTTCGCTCGAGCGCGCGCTGCCGCGGCCGCCGGCTCGCCGGCCTCGTCGCGGGCGACCGCCTCGAGCACCGCGCGCTCGACGTCCGTCACGGCGTGCGTTCCGATCTTGCCGTCGCGCTTGGCCGCGACCAGGATCTCGACCGCCTCGGCCGGGTCGCCGGCGGCCAGCGCCAGCCGCGCCTCGGCGATGTCGACCACCAGCCAGGGCGCCCCGTGGGCAGGAGCGATTGCTGCAGCCGCCGCCTCGAGTCTCGCCGGCGGCGATCAGCAGCCGCGCGCGCATCGCGGCCAGCGACGCCGGCTCGTACGGCGGCGCGGCGCCGCGCCGGTGCAACAGCTCGTACTCGTCGAGGATCCGCAGCCCTTCGCGCGGCGCTCCGGTCGCGCCCTGCAGCCGCGCCGCCAGGTGCGCGACGCACGAACTCGAGCTGGCGCCGGCGGACCTGGCCGGACGCCGCCGCGGCGCGCTCGCAGGTGCTCCGCGGCCTCGGTCGGCCGCAGGTCGTAGAACGCGGCGAGCGCGAGCGCGGTGTGCGCGCACGCCGTCTGCGGGATTGCCGGCCCAGCCGCGCCGCGCCGCGAGCTCGATCGCCTCGCGCGCGTGACCCTGATCGCCGGCCGGCCCGTGGTTCATCACGTCGAGCAGCGCGAGGTCGCTGAGCGCCGACACCGCCACGTAGTCGAGGCCGTGCAGCGCGCGCGAGCGTGACGGCGCGCGTGAGCTCCTCGCCCGCGCGGTCGAGCCGGTGGCCCCACAGCGCCGTCTCGCCGAGCATCGCGTGCACGAGCGCCTGGCGCGCGCCGTCGGAGCACGCCGGCGTGCGCGGCCGCCTCGGCGAGCAGTTCGTCGGCGGCGTCCAGCGCCGCCTTCGAAGTCGCCTTCGAGCCGCGCCGTGGCGAGGTTCGCGAGCGCCATCGTCTCCAGGTAGCGCCGGCGCCGCGGCTCCGGCAGGCCGGCCGCGGCCGCGCTCGGCGTGCGCGAGATGCACCTCGGCGGCATCGGTGTCGCCGACGTCGAGCGCGGCGCAGGCCAGCGCCGCGGCCAGCTCGGCGTCGGTCTCGACACGGTCGCGCGGGAGCGGGGCGAGCGAGCGAGCGGACCGCGGCAGCGTCGCCCGCGCACGTAGAGATCGAACCAGTGCTCGGCGACGACCTCGACCGCGAGGTCCCAGTCGCCCGGCGGCGACGGCGTGCTGGAGCGCGTCGACGGCCGCGCCGCTGCTCGGCGTACCAGCGCGCGGCGCGGACGTGCAGGCCCGGCAGCTCGTCGGCCAGCTCGCGCTCGGCGCGCGTGCGCAGCAGCTTCGCGAACAGGCGGTGGTAGCGGAACCACTCGCGATGGCCGTCGACGCCGATCACGAACCCGTTCGTGCGCTCCAGGGTCGCCAGGGTGTCCGCCCCGTGACGGTCGCCCGTGAGCGCGTCCGCCAGGCTGCCGCAGATGCGGTCGACGAGCGAGGTGCGCAGCAGGAACGCTCGCAGCTTCGCGCGGCTGGCGGTCGAGCACCTCGGCCAGCAGGTAGTCGCCGACGACGCGGTCGTCGCCGGCGAATTCGGCGACGAACGCGCTCAGGATCCTCGCGGCCCTGCAGGCTCAGCGCGGCCAGCCGCAGGCCCGCGCTCCAGCCCTCGGTGCGGGCGTGCAGCGCGCGCACGAGGTCGTCCGCGAGTTCTAGGCCGTGGGCGGCGAGCAGCTCGGCGGTCTCCTCCTCGGTGAACGCGAGATCGGCGCCGCGGATCTCTCCGAGCCGCCCGCGCACGCGCAGGACGTGCAGCGGCAGCGCCGGGTCTGAGCGGGCGGTCAGCACGAGGCGCAGCGGGTCCGGAGTGTGCAGCAGCAGGAACGAGAGCTGCGCGAGGCATTCGCGTGAGCGCAGGACGTGGACGTCGTCGAGCACGAGCACGCACGGGCTCCGGAAGCTCAGCCAGCGCGTTGACCAGCAGCGGCATGAACGTGTCGCGTGATTCGCGGACCGGAGGCGCGAGCGCGGCCAGCGCCGAATCTGGAGGTACCGCGCCGGCCAGCGTGGAGCGCGGTCAGCACCGCTTCCCACAGCCGGCCGGGCTCGTCGTCGCTGCTCTCGAGCGTCACCCAGGCGACAGGTCGCGCGCAGCGCTGGGCCCCGGCCGCGACGAGGGCCGTCTTGCCGCTGCCGGCCGGCGCGCAGACCAGCGTGACCGGACCGGCGAGGCCGTTGCGCAGCCGCTCGCTCAGTCGCGGTCGCTCGACCATGCCGAACGGCGGCGACGGGACTGCGAACTGCGTCACCATCGCCGGAGCCCTACTACTCAACCGTCATCCCCCTTACCGAGCGACTGCCCCCGCGGCATGTCGGCCTCACCCTATGTGCGCGTACAGGTTTTGTCGAGTGTTGAACGGGGGAACTCACGCAGCCGTGACCGCACCGCTTCCGGGTCTCTTGCGGATCGGCGCCTTCAGCCGCGCCGTCGGCGTATCCGTCAGCGTGCTGCGCGCCTGGGAGGCGCGTTACGACTTGTTCACGCCGGTCCGGACCGAGGGCGGATTCCGGCTCTACTCGCCTCAGGACGAGGCCCGGGCGCGCCGGATGCTGGCGTACCTCGAGCGCGGCTTGGCGGCGCGCGAGGCGGCCGCGCTGGCGCTCGCCGGGCCGGCCGCGACGGACGCTACCGTCGCCGCGCTGCTCGACGCCTGGAGCGAGTTCGATGCCGAGCGCGCGCAGACCCTGCTCGACGAGTTGTTCGCCGCCCCGGAGCCGGAAGTCCTGTTGAGTCGCACGATCCTGCCCGCCCTCGCGCGCGCCGCCGACGCCTGGAGCCGCGAGGAACTGGGCCCGGCACGCGTGCATTTCGCCACCCGGTTGCTGGAGACGCGGCTGCTGGCGCTGGGCGAGCGCTGGCACGAGGGCCCCGGCCCGGTGGCGCTCGTCGGCTGCGGCCCCGGCGACCGGCATACACTCGGCGCGATCGCGTTCGCGCTCGTGCTGCACCGGCGCGGCTGGCGGATCGCCTACCTCGGTGGCGACGCGCCTGCGCAGGCCTATGCCGCGACGGCGCGCACGCTCGAGCCGCGGCGGGTCGTGATCGGCTGCACGCTCGCGGGCGCGACCGAAGGGCTCCGCGAGCTCGCCGGTGAATGCGCGTTCGCGCTGGCCGGGCCGGCGGCCGACGGCCCGCTGGCGAGCGAGATCGGTGCCGACTGGCTCCCCGGCGATCCGGTCGCGGTCGCCGAACTCGTTTAGACGGGCTCCTAGTCGTCGGCGGGGAGGCGCCGGACCTCGACGAGCTCGATCCCCATCTCCTGCAGGTGGTCGAGGATGCCGTGCAGGCCCTCTTGGTCGGTGACCGGGCCGCGCAGCACCGTCTCCACCGGTTCCACTTCGGCGGCCATGCCAAGCGCATCGGCCAGGTGCTCGCCGACGCGCCCTCGCACGCGGATTTCGTAATTCAGGGTCATGCCACGGAATGCGCATGGTCACGCTCAGGTGGGTGACGGGTCGTCGCTCCGCCGGGATGACTCGCGGCGCGCCAACTCCGCGAGGAGTGCGGCCGACCAGGACGAGCGGACAGCGGGCCGTGTCGACGAGCGTCGGCGTCGGCGTGTCGCCCCCCAGGTCATCCGGATGGGACAATCGGTTCACCCGAACCGGATGAAGGGGCGCCATCCCGCGGGCGCGTACGGTCGCCCTGATGCCCCCGACGGTCCTCGTGGCGTGCGACCCGGCCAGCGGCGACCGGTCCCCGGTCGCGTTTGCGCGCGCGGTGTCCCATCTGCTCGGTGCGCGGCTGTCGCTGGTCAACGTTCGCGGTTCCGGCGGTCTCGCCGGCGCGGAGCCCGATGACGCGCCGCCGCCGGGCCCTGAGCTGCGCGTATGGCGGGCGGCCTCACCGGCGGCCGGGCTGCAGGAGCTGATCAGCGCCGAACGTCCAGCGCTCGCCGTGCTCGGCTCGGCCCACGGCGCCAGCCACGGCCGGGTCAGCCTCGGCGGCACCGCGGAGAGAGTGCTGACCGGCCTCGGATGCCCCGTCGCCGTCGTGCCACGCGGCCACGGCGAACCGCAGATCCGGGCGATCGGCGTCGGCCTGCTCCCGAGCGACGACAGCCTGCGCGCGCTGCGCGCCGGCGCCGCACTTGCGCGAGCGGCGGGCGTGCCGCTGCTGGTCTTCACCGTGTTGCGACGCTCGCCCGACCAGGCGGACGCCGCGCTGCTCGCCGCCCGCCTTGCGCCCGCCGCGGTCGCGGATGCCCACCTGCCGGCGGTGCAGATCCTCCGCGCGGCGATCGACGCCGCCGCGCGTGAGGGTGACGCCGACACGCTCGATGTCCGGCCGCAGGTGCTGGTCGGCGATGCCGCCGACGCGCTCGTCCGCGCATCGGCGCGGCTCAGCGTGCTCGTGCTCGGCTCACGTGCCTACGGGCCGCCAGGCGTCGTGCTCCCGGGCGGCGCCGCGCGCCAGGTGCTGGGCAGTGCGCGCTGCCCGGTCGTGCTCGTCCCGCGGGCCGAGGTCGCCGCGCCCGTGGCGGTGGCTTCGTGACGGCCCCGGCCAAAGCGCCGCCACGCGAAGGGATGACGTGGATCGGGGGCGGCACGTTCCGGATGGGCGACGAGCGGTTCTACCCGGAGGAGCGCCCGGTGCGCGAGGTGGGTGTCGAGGGCTTCTGGATCGACACCACACCGGTGACCGTCGCGAGCTTCAGGCGCTTCGTGCGCGCGACCGGACACGTGACCACGGCGGAGCGAGCGCCGGAGGCTGACGCCTACCCCGACGCCGACCCGAAGCTGCTCGTTCCGGGGTCGCTCGTCTTCCAGCCGGCGCGCGGCCCGGTGCCGCTCGACGACCACACGCGCTGGTGGGAATACGTCCCCGGGGCGTGCTGGGAGCGTCCGGAGGGGCCGCGCAGCGACACATACACGCGTGCACGCCACCCGGTGACCCACGTCACGCCCGAGGACGCCGAGGCGTACGCGGAGTGGGCGGGCGCGGCCCTCCCCACCGAGGCCGAATGGGAGTACGCCGCGCGCGGCGGGCTCGACGGTGCCGCGTTCGCCTGGGGCGACGACGACGACCCGCAGCGCGCGAACCGGTGGGTCGGCGACTTCCCGTGGCGCGGCCATCGCGGCACGTCGCCCGTCGGCACGTTCGACCCCAACGGCTACGGGCTGTTCGACATGACCGGCAACGTCTGGGAGTGGACGGCGGACCCGTTCACCGACGCCGGCGCGCACACGTGCCACGGCCCGCCCGCCGGCGACATCCCGCGCCAGGTGATCAAGGGCGGCTCGCACCTGTGCGCGCCGAGCTACTGCCTCCGGTACCGACCGGCGGCGCGTCAGGGCGAGACCGTCGACACGTCGACGAGCCACCTCGGCTTCCGGTGCGTGATCCGACCGGGCCAGTAGACGAGGGGCCGCCGCGCGAGTACACGGGGCCGGCGTTCGCCCCCGCGCCGGTCGACCCGCTGCTGCACCGCGCGCTGCCGGTGGCCAAGGAGCTGCCGGAGTACCGCGGGAGTGCCTTGCGGCGCGACGTGCTGGCCGCGTTCACCGTCGCCGCGCTCGCGATCCCGGCGGCGATGGCCTACGCCGAGGTCGCGGGTCTGGCGACGATCACCGGGCTGTACGCACTCCTGCTGCCTGCGGTCGCGTACGCGCTGCTCGGCTCGTCGCGGCAGCTGATCGTCGGGCCGGAGGGCTCACTGTCGGCGCTCGTCGCCGCGTCGGTGCTCGGCCTCGCCGTAGCGGGGAGCGCGCACGCCGGCGAACTGGCCGCCATGCTCGCCCTGATGGTGGCGGCGTGCTTCGTCGTCGCCCGAGTGCTTCGGCTCGGCTGGGTCGCGGACTACCTCTCGCGCCCGGTGCTGATCGGCTACATCCACGGCGTCGCCGTCGTGCTGGTCATCGGCCAGCTCGGCAAGCTGCTCGGGCTCAGCATCGACGCCCGCAAGCCGCTGGCACAGCTGGCCGAGGTCGTGCGCGAGATCGGGAGCACAAGCGGCCTCACGCTCGCCGTCAGCGCGGCGGCGCTCGCGGTCCTGATTCCGTTGCGCTTCATCACCCCGCGGGTGCCCGCGGCGCTGATCACGGTCGTCGCCGCGATCATCGGATCGGCCGCCTTCGGCCTCGCGGACGAGGGCGTCGCGGTCGTGGGCGCGATCCCGTCGGGTCTCCCGCGCCCAGAGATCCCGACGCCGCCACTGGACGAGATCGTGTCGCTGCTCCCCGCCGCAGCCGGGCTATTTCTGGTCAGCTTCGCCGACGAGATCCTCACCGCCCGCTCGTTCGCGGGCCGTCACGGGCAACACATCGGCGTCGGACAGGAGCTTGTGGCGATGGGTGCGGCCAACGCCGCCGCCGGCTTCACGCAGGGACTCGTCGGTCGGCGCGAGCGGCTCGCGCACCGCGGTAAACGACTCGATGGGCGCCCGCAGCCAGGTCTCGGGGCTGCTCGCGGCAGGGATCGTCGCGCTCGTGCTGCTGTTTCTGACCGGCCCGATCGCCGATCTGCCAAAGGCGGTGCTGGGCGCCGTGATCGTCGCCGCGTGCATCGGCCTCGTCAATCCGGCGGCGTGGCGGGCGCTGTGGGCCTCCGACCGAGTCGAGTTCGCGATCGCGGCGATCACGACGGCCGGCGTCGTGATCGCGGGCGTGCTGCCGGCGATCGGGCTCGCGGTCGCGCTCTCGATCGTCGACGTCGTGCGGCGCAGCGCACGACCGCACGATGCGGTACTGGGCTGGGTGCCGCGGCTCGGCCGGTGGGCCGACGTCTCGGTCCATCCCAGCGCGCGCGTGACGCCGGGTGTCGTCGTCTACCGGCTCGACGACCGGCTGTTCTTCGCCAACGCCGGCTACGTCAAGGGCCGCGTGCGCGAGGCGCTGCGTGCCGCGCCGTCACTCGCGCACGCGCTGGTCTTCGACGCCGAGGGGCTCTCGCACGTCGACACGGCCGGGGTCGACGCGCTGACCGACCTGGCCACCAACCTCGGCGTCGAACTGCACATCGCGCGCGCGAAGACGCCCGTGGAGGCGAGGCTCCAGGTGCTCGAGGTCCCCTTCCACCCCACGGTGCGGGAAGCGGTGGAGGCCATCGTCCAAAGCGGGTGAGGCGCCGTCATCCTTCCAGGGCCTAGCGTCGCGCGCAGAACCCGAAAGGAGCGTCAGATGGTCAGCGAAGTCCCTGCAATCGGCAAGAACTGGTGGTTGTTCGTGGTGCTCGGCGTGATCTGCGTCGCCGTCGGGATCATCACGATCGTGTGGCCGGACAAGACGCTGCTCGTGCTCGGCATCTTCATCGGGATCTTCCTGATGATCGCCGCGATCATGGAGATCTTCGACGCGATCTTCGGCGATCCAGGCGGCCGCGCGCTCAGCGCGCTCATCGGCGTGATCACGCTGATCGCGGGCCTGATCTGCTTCCGCCGCCCGGGCGAGAGCCTGCTCGCGATCGTGGTCGTGCTCGGCATTTACCTCGTCGCTGCGGGAGTGTTCCGGATCGTCCGCGCGCTCGGCTCCGAAGGCCGGCGCTGGTGGGGCGTCGGGCTCGGAGCGTTCGACGCCGTCGTCGGGATCGTGATCCTGTCCTGGCCCGAGCTCGGGCTTGCGACGCTGGCCGTCTTCTTCGCCATCTCGATGCTGTTGCGCGGGGCCGTGACGATCGTGCTCGGGTTCCAGATGCGCGGGCTGCGCGATACGACGCCCACCGAGCAGACCGCGACGTTCGCCTAACGCGGCCGGACGCTGGTGGCCGGCAGGCGCCGGACCTCGATCAGCTCGAGCCCGTCGGCCCGCAGCCGCTCCAGCGCGCCGTGCAGCGCCGGCGCGTCGGCGACCGGCCCGCGGAGCACGGTCTCGGCCGGCTCGACGTAGGCGCGCAGCCCTAAGCGATCGGCATCTTCGAGCGCGATCGGACCGCGCACGCGGATCTCGACCCTGTTTGTCATCGGACGGCGCCGCTGTGCACGGTGACGGCCCACAGCACCAGCGCGTTGCAGACGATCGCCACGATCGACCACACCGGGTAGGCGCCGACGGACAGGAAGTTGACGACCATCCCGCACATCGCGATCAGGACCGCGATCAGCGTGGCCCCGAACTTGCGGGCGTAGACCAGCGCGCCGGTGGGGATCTGGATGGCGGCGATCAGGATCGCGATCCAGCCCCAGGTGTTGAGCGACGACCAGACGAGGCCGCCCTCGGCGAAGTAGTCGTCCTTCGCCAGCGCCGTGATGCCCCAGATCAGATTGAGCACCCCGGCCATCATCAGGTAGGCGCCCGCGAAGGCCAGCCAGCGGGCGTCCATCGAACGCTCGCGGGCTTCGCTCGCGGCACCCTGTGTGTCTGTGGTAGCCATAGCGAGACGTTCCCGCGCGACGGTGTGAGGTGACGTCACCCCTACCGGGTGAGGCATCGTCCTTCCCCTCGCGCGGACGATGCCTTACCGCGTGATCAGAGCCGTCATCAACTTCTTCCGCGAGTGGCTCGAGCGCTTTGTGGCCGTGCAGGGCATCGATCGCGCCATGGCGGTCGCCGCCCAGAGCTACTCCGCGTTTCTGCCGCTGCTGATCGTGTACGCGTCGGTGCTTCCGCGTAGCGAGAACCGGAGCTTCGCCGACCTGCTCTGCGCCCGGTTCGAGCTGACCGGGGCGACAGCCGCGAGCGTGCGCCAGGCGTTCGCGCCCGCCGGCGCCGTGCAGTCGAGTGTGACGGCGCTCAGCGTGGTACTCCTGCTCGTCTCGTCCCTGGCCTTCACGCGCGGGCTGCAGCGGATGTACGAGCTCGCGTTCGGACTGCCGACGCTGGGCGTGAGGAACACACCGCGGGCAGTGCTGTGGCTCGCGTTCGTGGGGGTGTTCGCGGCGCTGCGACCGGTCGCCGTCGCACCGCTCGAAGGCGGCGTACGGATCGGCGCCACGGTCGCGCTCGGTGTCGTCCTGTGGACCATCACGCCGTACCTGCTGCTCGGGCGTCGGGTGCGCTTCCGGCGGCTGTTCCCGAGCGCGCTGCTGACCGCGATCGGCATGACCGGCGTGGCGATCTGGTCGGTGATCTGGATGCCGCACACGCTCGCGTCGTCGGCGGCCCAGTTCGGCGTGATCGGGATCGGCTTCGCGATGTTGACCTGGTTCGTAGCGGTGGCGGTCGTCCTCGTCGTCGCCACCACCGGTGGGGCGACGATCTCCGAACGGTGGATCAGGGCGTGAGCGCGGTGCGGCGGATCACGTGGCTCGGGCATGCGACGGTGCTGATCGAGATCGGCGATGTGCGCCTGATCACCGACCCGGTGCTGCGCGATCGCGTCGCCCACCTGCGCCGCCAGGTCCCGACGCCGCGAGACCCCGGGCGCGTCGATGCCGTGCTGATCTCGCACCTGCACCACGACCATCTCGATCGGCCGTCGCTGCGGCGCTTCGCCGGTGCGGTCGCGGTCGCGCCGGTCGGCATCGGGAAGCTCCTGAGCGGCATGGATGTCCGCGAGGTGCGCGTCGGGGACACGGTCGCGATCGCGGACGTGACAGTCGAGGCGGTGCCCGCCTGGCACGACGGCCGCCGGCGCCCCGGACCGGGCGCGCTCGACCTGGACACGCTCGGCTTTCTGACCGACGGCATCTGGTTCGCCGGCGACACCGAGCTCGACCCGGCGATGGAGGACCTGCGCGGCCGCGTCGACGTCGCGTTGATCCCGATCTGGGGCTGGGGACCGTCGCTCGGCCCGGGCCACATCGATCCGGCGGACGCCGCGAAGGTCGTCGAGCTCGTGCGGCCGCGGATCGCGATCCCGATCCACTGGGGAACGTTCCTGCCGATCGGCCTCGGCAAGCGCCACGCGCGCGTCCTGACCGAGCCGCCCCTGGCGTTCGCCTCGCACGCGGGCGCGCTGACGCGGGTCGAGACGATCGCGCCGGGCGGCTCACTCGACGTGTAGGCGCCGATCACCCGCATCAGGGGATGCCCAGTCCGCCCTTCGGTCCTAGGGTCCGACGACCGAGCACGATGCAAGCGCCACTCAACACGCTGGTGCATGGCCGCGACACGCCCGACACGCTGCGATCCGTGGCCTGGCTCGATCTCGTGGCCGGACCGCTGGTCCTGACCGTCCCGGACACGTGCGGGCGCTACTACGCCCTGTGGCTGATGGACGACGCGGACACCGTGTTCGCTTCGATCGGCCCTCGCACGACCGGTACCGGACCGGGCACATTCGCCCTGCTGGGCCCGCCGTCGCACGGAACCCACCTCCCACGCGAGATGACCGCGATCGCGTCTCCGACGAACACGCCGCGGATAATCGGCTGCATCGAGGCGGCCGGCGAGCGCGACGAGGACGCCCTCCGGCGCGCGAGCGACGGATTCCGGCTAGCGCCGCTGACGCCCGCCCCCGCGCAACCGCCGAGTGTCTCCAACAGTGGCTGGCCGGTCGTCTCAGCGGTCGCTCCGGCGACGGACGTCCTGCACGTGGGCCTCGACGCCGATAGCGACGGCCGCCCCCTGTCCGGGGAGCACCGCTATCTGCTTCGCTTCCCTCCGAACGCCGAGCCGCCGGTGCATGGCTTCTGGTCGCTGTCCACGCGCGCGCCCACCGAGATGCATGCGACCGGCGACCTCCACGGGCTGGCGATCGACCTCGATGGCTCGCTGCCCATCCACATCCAGCACCGGCCGCCGACGCGTGCGCGCCGATCGAACTGGCTGCGGGCGCCGAGCGATCGGTTCAGCCTCGCCCTCGACCTCTACTGGCCGGCGGCTGATGCGCTGCACGAACGTTGGTCCGCTCCGCCGCTCGAGCGCGCGTAGGGAAGCCGACGACGCGGGCGACCCGCCGACGGATTCCGCCGGGCCACCCGGCGCGATGCGAACATCAGGCGGCTCCCATCTCGATGGCGTGCAGAGCGTCGGCCTCCTCGGACGTCACGAGCCCGATCTCCACCAGGTCCAGCGGGCTGATGAAGCCGTCGCTGATCCGGAACCCGCCGGACTGGACGATCGCCTCACGCAGCGGCACCACCCAGCGATGCTCGATCAGGACCAGAGCCGCAGCGGTGTCGTTCGGAATGTCCTGCACGACGTCCCAGCCGTCCTCGTCGGCCAGCGGGGCGGCGGCCTCGGCGCCGAGCTCGAGGTCTTCCTCGCCCTCGACGACGAGACCGATGAGGGCGCCGACCAGCGTCCCTGGCTCGGAGAGCGGCTGGACCTCGAGCTCGCCGGCCGCGTCTTTGAAGACGGCGAGGGAGTCGATCACGCGGACCGCGCCGTTATCGCGCAGCCGCTCGAGCTCCTCGACGATCGCGCCGGTGAAGCCGCGATCGTTGAAGCCGAGCACGAGCAGCTGAACCGGTCCGATGGCCACGGCGCGTCAGCCGTTACCCGAGGATCTTGTGCTTCTCGGCGGCGAACTCCTCCTCGGTCAGGATGCCGTCGTCGCGCAGCTTGGCCAGTTCCCGCAGCTCGGCGATCGGATCCGCCGCCGGCGGGGGCGCTGCGGCCGGGGCCGGGGCCGGGGGCGGGGGCGGGGCCTGCTGGGCCTCCTGTGCGCCCCACCGCGACGCCTGCCGGCGCGAGACGCGATTGCTGACGGCGGTCGCCGTGCCGGCGATCGCCGCTGTGCGGGCGACGCCGCGAATCAATCCGGGCATGGTGTCTCCTTCGGGTTCAGAGGGTGGCTTCGAGCGCGTCGAGCGCGGCGAGGATGGCCTGGGTCTCGATCCGCCCGCTGGCGACGAGCTGCCCGCCGGACCGGCGCAGCGCAACCGCGACGGGAGCCGCCCAGCGGTTCTCCCACACGAGGATCGCGGCGGTCGTGCCGGGCGCCAGCGCCGTGGCCGCCTCTTCCAGGTCCTCCTGGCTGAGGAGGCCCGAGGAGGCGCCCTCGAACGCGTCGAAGCCGGCGCTGTCGCCGTTCAGCGCTCCGAGGTCGAGTGTGTCGATCGAGCCGTCGTCGAGCTTGCGCATGAACGCGATGTCGATGATGCGGATGATCCCGCGATCGACGAGATCGATGATCAACGGCGCGGCCTCGCCCGTCGGCTGGCGTCCCGGCCACTCGAGCACGATGTAGTCGATCGGGCCCATCTCTTCCAGGTCTGGTTGCGTCACGGGTTCCTCCTTTTGCTCGGGCCCCGAACAGTCGCGCCGCCGCGGGGTCCGATGCATCACCCGATCGGGATGAGGTCGTGGTCACCCCCGGCGGAGGGGGTGTGCACACCCCCGGTTCTCGCCAGCGCGCGCCCTTGCCGGCCCGCGCGCTACGCGAGGATGCTGCGACTCATGACGGCGGCCCCCCTCCTCGAGCTGGTGCGAGACCCCTATGTCGCTCCCATCCGACGACCGGCTGGGCGGGCCGGCGTACGTCGTTCACGGCTCGTCGCGGAGCTGGCCGGTCCCGGCGCGAAGGGGCTTGCCGTTCTCGTCGCCCCCGCCGGATTCGGCAAGACGCGGCTGCTCTGCGAGTGGGCCGCCAAGGATCCGCGACCGTTCGCCTGGGTGACGCTGCAGACGAGCCACGACGATCCTGCGACGCTTCTGCGGGCGGTGACGTTGGCCGTCGACAGCGCGTGCGCCGACGCTCCCGGCGGTCGCATCGTGCTGGTCCTCGACGACGTGCACGTCCTGCGCCGTCAGGCGTCGCGCGACGCGATCGCCGCCGTCGTCGACCAGTTGCCCGCCGGGATCGCGGTCGCGCTCGCCTCGCGGGCGGAGCTCCCGGTGCCGCTGGCGCGGCTGCGCGCCGAAGGCGTCGTGACCGAATTGCGTGAGCGCGATCTGGCGATGACGCGCGGCGAGGCCGCCTCGCTCCTACGCGGGGCCGGTCTCCAACTCGACCGCGATGCGGTCGACGCGCTGGTGCGCACCACCGAAGGCTGGCCGGCGGCATTGTCGCTGGCCGCACTCTCGCTCGCCGACCAGCCCGTCGCGGGCCCGAGCGCGGCGCGCTTCGGAGGCGGCGACCGGCTCGTCGCGGAGTACTTGCGCGACGAGGTCCTGGCCGGGCTGGACGCAGACCAGCGGCGGTTCGCCGAACACACCGCCGTCCTGGACGTGCTCACCGCGCCGCTGTGCGACGCGCTCGTGAGGCATGCAGGGTCGGCCGACATGCTCGCCGGCCTGCGGCGCTCCGGCTTCCCGCTGGTGGCGCTCGACCGCACTGGCGAGTGCTTCCGGCACCATCGCCTTCTCGCCGAGTTGCTTCGCGCCGACCTGAACCGCTCCGATCGCGGGCTCGAGGCGCGGCTGCACCGGCGCGCCAGCGCCTGGCACGTCAGCGCCGGAGACTCCGAGCGCGGGCTCCACCATGCGCTCGCCGCGGACGAGGTCGAGCGCGCCGGCGACCTGGTCTGGAGCGGCGTGCCGCGCTCGGTCGAGCAGGGCTCGAGCGCAACCGTCGAGCATTGGCTGAGCCAGTTCACCGATGCCCAGATCGCGGGCCACCCGCGCCTGGCCCTGGCGGCCGCGGGCGCGGAGCTCACCCACGGCAATGGCGATCGCGCCGAGCACTGGCTCGCTGCCGCGGCAGCCTCCGCCGAGCCGGAGATCGCCGGCGGGGTCGCCGCGCTGCGCGCCGCGCTCGGGCGCGACGGTCTGGAACTGGTGGCCCAGGACGCCGAGCAGGCGACCGCGCTGCTGGCGCCCGAGAGTCCCTGCCAGGCGCTGTGCGACCTGCTGCGTGGCGTCGTCGACCACCTCCGAGGGGACTCGGACATGGCGCGGCAGCGGCTCGAGGCGGGCGCGCGGCGGGCCGCCGTCCCCGCCCCTGGAATCCACGCCCTCTGCCTGACGCAGCTCGCTCTGATCGCGCTCGAGGACGACGACCCCGAAGGCGCGGCCCGGCTGATGACGCGCGCCCGTTCCCAGGTCTCCCGGTATGGGCTGGCGCGCTATCCGACAACCGCCCTGGTGCTCGCTGTTGCGGCGCTCGTCCGCGCCCAGCGCGGCCGCGTCGAGGAGGCGCACGCCGACGCCGCCGACGCCGCGGCCCTGCTCGAGCGGCTGATCGACCTGGCGCCCTGGTATGAGGCGGAGGTTCGGATCGTGCTCGTCCGCACGGCGCTGCGGTTGAGCGACGTCAACGAAGCGCGGGCGCAGATCGCCGCGGCGCGCCGGCTCGTCACGCGGGCGCCCGAGGCGGTCCTGCTCCACCGCTGGCTTGAGGAGGCCGACGGCGACGTCGAGGCATTCGTCGGCAGCGCGCTGCGCCTGCCCGCATCCTTGACCGGCGCGGAACTCAGGATCCTGCACTTCATGCCGACCCATCTGTCGTTCCGCGAGATCGCCGACCGGACGTACGTCTCCGCGAACACGATCAAGACGCAGGCCAATGCCGTCTACCGCAAGCTCGACGTGCGCTCGCGCTCGGAGGCCGTCGCGCTCGCGAGGGAGCTTGGCCTGCTCGACGACGGCGCCGAAGTGGCGCGATGAACGTCCCTTACGGGCGCGTCGCGTACTGGCCGTCGGCGGCGCCGGCCAGGTAGATCAACGCGGCCTTCACGCGCCGGCTGACGTCCTCCTGGTGCGCGAGCCCGAGCTTCATGAAGATCGAGTTGATGTGCTTCTCGACGGCGCGCTTGCTGAGGAACAGCTCCTCGGCGATCGCCTGGTTGCTCTTGCCCTGCGCCATCAGCCCAAGGATCTCGAGCTCGCGCCGCGTCAGCTCGAGCAACGGCGAGCTCGTGCTGGCGGTTCGGGCCGCGATCAGCGATTCCACGACCTTGGCGTCGACCACCGAGCCTCCGGCCGCGACCTCGAAGACGGCGGCGATCAGGTGCTCGCGATCGCGCAGCCGGTCCTTGAGCAGGTAGGCGCGGCGATCGGAGCCCCCGTCCAGCAGGGCGAGCCCGTATCGCGGGTCGGCGTACTGGCTGACCACCACCACGCCGATCCCGGGATGCGTTTCGCGCAGGCGGTTCGCGAACGCGACGCCTTCGGCGTCGCCCGATGGCGGCATCCGGATGTCGGTCACCACGACGTCAGGAAGCTCGGCCTCGACCGTCGCCGCGAGCTCCGTGCCGTCCTCGCACGTCGCCACCAGCTCGACGCGCGGATCGCTGTCGAGCAGGTGCTTGAGTGCCTCGCGCACGAGGTAGTTGTCGTCGGCGACCACGACGCGCAGCGCCGCCTGCGGCTGCGCAGGCGGCGGGCCCGGGCTCGCTGATGGCGTAAATCGGTCCCCCACGCAACGAACTATCTGCGGTCGAGAGGACCCGGTCAACCCCGCGGGAGCGAATCACCCGCATCGAATGACGGTCGCGCGCGCGAGCGCAGGGACCATCGGCCGGCCATGTCCCAGACCCTGAAGCCTCTGCCTCGGCACAACCCGCCGCAGCCCAAGGGCGCCGACCCGGGGCCGCTGATCGCGGTGGGCCTCCTGCTCACGTTCTCGCTGTTCCCGCGGCTGTGGATCGTCGCGTACTGGATCTTCGGCAACTCGCTCGACCGCGCGTACTCGAGCTGGATCATCCCCGTGATCGGCTTCGTCATCCTGCCATGGACCACCGTGGTCTACGCGTGGATGTGGGCGATCAGCTCCGACGCCGTGACCGGCTGGGAGTGGCTCCCGGTGGCCGTGGCCTTCCTGCTCGACCTCACGTTCTGGGCCGGCGTGCGGCGCTTGTCACGCTAGTCGCGACTCACCTCATCCGAAGCGGATGATGCGCGGCACCCCCGACGCGAGGAACATGCACCCATGATGTGGATCATCTTCTCCGGGCTCATCCTGATCATCTGGGTGTTCACGCTCGTCGACATCTTCCGCCGCGGCTACTCGGGCTGGACGATGTTCGGGTACATCGCGCTGATCATCGTGGTGCCATTCATCGGCTCGGTGATCTACTGGGCGATCCGCAAGCCCACCGCCGAAGAGGCCGAGAAGGCCATCCTGGCGGAGGCGGACAAGCGCCGGACGACCGCGTCAAGCCCCATCGACCGCTCGGGTCTGTAGCCCCTGGAGTGTGGGCGCGACCTCGGTCAGCGAGGCGCCCTCCACGAGCGAGTTGACGAGCGCGGTGCCGCCCGTCCGGCGGACGGCGTCCTCGAGCGCGTGTGCCCACGCGTGACCGATCAGCACCGCGGCCAGCGCGTCCCCCGGTTCCAGACCGGCGCCGAGCGCGTCGATCAGCGCCGCGTGCGGGCCATTGGAAGCCCGCCGGGTCGAGCGCCGGCGCTCCTCGACGTCCAACCGGAAGCTGAGCAGCGGCGCGACCATCCCGCCCGCACGGCTGCCGTGCAGGTCGATCGCGACCACGTCGCCCGAGGCCTCACGACCCACGAACAGGACGTCGAGCACCTTCAGGGCGCCGCCGGCCTCGATCCGCTCCAGGGCGCCGACGAGATGTCCTTCGAAGCCGGCGTCGGCGCCGAAGCGGTAGACGAGCAGTTGCGCGCTCATGGTCACGGGTTCTCCGGTCGCACGACACAGCGGAAGCCGATGTGGCATGTCGACGTGTCGATGGATTCGCTCTGGCGTGCCGCGGGTCGGTACCGCAGGCAATAGTTCGGCGCGCACAGATGCGAACCGCCCTTGACGACCATGCGCTCGCCGATGCGATCGCACGTCCACTCCCACGCGTTGCCCGTCATGTCGTACAGCCCGTAGCCGTTCGGCGGGAAGACGCCCCACGGGGAGGTTCCCTGGTAGCCGTCGATACGCAGGTTCTGCCACGGGAACTCGCCCTGCCAGGTGTTGGCCATCGCCTTGCCGCCCGGGAACTCCTCGTCGCCCCAGGCGAAGCGCGCGCGCTCGAGCCCGCCGCGCGCGGCGTACTCCCACTCGGCCTCCGTGGGAAGCGTCTGGCCCGCCCAGGCCGCGTAGGCCTGCGCGTCGGCGTACGCCACGTGCGTGACGGGATGGCGGGCCCGCGAATAGACGTCGGACCCCGGCCCTTCGGGGTGCTGCCAGTCCGCGCCGGGCACGTAGGCCCACCACGCGCGGTGGTCGTCCAGGTCGACGGGCCCGGGCGTGCGCTGAAAGACCAGCGAGCCGGGCACGAGCAGCGCGGGATCGGCGTCCGGGTAGTCGGCGACGTCAGGCGTCTGCTCGGCGACCGTCACGTGCCCGGTCTCCTTCACGAACCGGCGAAACTGCGCGACGGTCACCGGGTGCGGGGCGATCCAGAACCCTTCGACCTCGACACGCCGGACCGGCGCCTCGTCCGGGTAGAACTCGTCGCTGCCCATCTCGAAGACTCCGCCGCGGACCCACACCATCCCGTCCGCGGTCGCCGGGGCAGCGGGAGACTCGAGCAGCGCCATCTTCACAGCCTGCCGTGGTGATCGTGGGCCGACATCACCCGCGACGGGTGATGCGCCATGGTGCGCGCCGATCGACCATCCAGCGATGCGCATCGGATCCTCGCTGTTTCTGATCGCCGTCGGGGCGATCCTGTACTTCGCCGTCACCGCGACGCTCGCCGGCATCGACATCCAGACCGTCGGCCTGATCCTGATGGTCATCGGCGTGATCGGTTTCGTGCTGTCGCTGGTCCTCGCGAATCGGGACTCGGGCTCGACCGCAGGTCGCGACTACTACTGATGGAGTGGGCCGTCGCGCTCGTCGCGCTGGCCCTCGTCGGCGTCGCGGCGGTCTCGCGGCGGCTCTCGGGCACGCCGCTCACACCGGCGATGCTGTTCGTCGCGTTCGGGCTGCTCGCCGGGCCGCAGGTGCTGGACGGGATCGACGTCGAGAGCTCGAGCGGCGCGGTCCGCACGCTGGCCGAGGTGACGCTCGCGCTGGTGCTGTTCTGCGACGCGTCGCGGATCGACCTCAAGCACCTCCGGCGCTCCGTCGACGTCCCGGCACGGCTGCTCGGCATCGGGCTGCCGCTGACGATCGCGCTCGGCACGCTCGCCGCGGCCGCGCTGCTCGACGTCCTGACCGTCTGGGAGGCGGTGATCCTCGGCATCGTGCTGGCACCGACCGATGCCGCCCTTGGCCAGGCGGTCGTCAGTGACGAGCGCGTCCCGGAGCGGATCCGCCAGGGCCTCAACGTCGAGAGTGGGCTCAATGACGGGATCTGCGTGCCGCTCCTGTTCGCCGCTGTCGCCGTCGCCGACGTGGAGTCGGAGATCTCCAGCGGCCGCAGTGCCGGCACGCTGCTGCTGGAGGAGATCGGCTACGGCGCCCTGGGCGGCGTGATCGCGGGGCTGCTGATCGCGCTGGTGGTCACCCGCGCGGGCCGGCGCAACCTGATCGCGCCCGAATGGCGGCAGGTCATCCCGGTCGCGGGCGCCGCGCTCGCGTACGGGATCGCGATCGGCCTGCACGGGTCCGGCTTCATCGCCGCGTTCGTGGCCGGCGCGGTCTTCCGGGCCGCCTACCGGAAGGATCCGGGAGAGCTCAACCGCTTCGGTGAGGAGATGGGAGCACTCCTGAACGGGATCACGTTCATCTTCTTCGGCGCGATCCTGCTCGGCCCCGCGCTGGAGCTGCTGACGTGGGAGCTCGCGTTGTACGCCGTCCTCAGCCTCACGCTGGTGCGGATGGTCCCGGTCGCGCTGGCGATGATCGGCTCCCACGCCCGCCCGCCGACGATCGGCTTCCTGGGCTGGTTCGGCCCCCGCGGCCTCGCGTCGATCGTCTTCGCCGTGATCGTGATCGAGGAGTCGCGGCTGCCGCACGAGAGCCTGCTCACGCTCGCGATCTATCTCACGGTCGGGCTCTCGGTCTTCGCCCACGGCCTCACGGCCGCGCCGCTCGCCGATCGCTACGCCGGTTGGTTCGCGCGGCACCCGCGCGAGAAGCGCCCGCCGATGGAGGGCGCTCCCGCGGAGGTGTCGCGACCACGCGGCGCTCGCCACGTGCGGGCGTAGCGTGCGTCAGTCGTGGCCCATCTGCTCGATGCAGACGGTGATGGCCAGGACCAGCGCGTCGTCCTGGTCGGGGGCGACCTCGATCCCGTACGCATCCCTGACGCGGAGCCACTTCTTCGAGATCTCGGCCACCTTCTCGCCGTCGCGCTCGATCTCGTATTCGTGTTGGACGAAGTTGCCCTTCGCGGACAGGTCGTCACCGCCCTCGACTTCGATCGAGTAGCGGTCGCGGATCCCGATCAGCTTCTTCTTGACCGTCGCGGCCGTCCTCCCGCCGCGCTCGATCTCCATCTTGTCGCGCACGGAGAGCTTCTTCTCCTGGATTTTGAGCAGCTCCTCGCCGGACCGGCTCTCGATCACCAACGTGTCGCGGATCCGCATCGCCTTGCCGTTGACCTTGAAGGCGCGCTCGCCGCCGTCGGTCTCGATCCAGTAGTCGTCGCCGACGGCGAACATCTTCTCGCGCATCGTGTAGCGAGTCCCCTCCGGCCCGCCTCGGTCTCGTAGCCGCCGCATCACTGCCTCGCCATCAGGAGGCGCATCTCGGCCTCGTCGTCTTGGATCAGCTCGCCGGAGAGGTCGACCGAGACCTGGCGAATCGTGCCCGTGAACGGGAACGGCGGCGCGTACTCGGCCGCCGGGGCCCCGAAGTCGAAGCCGCAGCTCAGCCCTTCGAGCTCGAAGAACAGCGGCGTCGTGTGCGGGAACTCGGTCGCCCCGACGAGCCTGCCGTCGATGTACAGCTGCCCGCGCCCCGGCGCGCCCTTGCCGTTGGCGATGTCCGGCGCGCCGGTCGGCTCGAACTCGTAGCGCAGGGCGTGGCGGCCCTCGGTGAGACCGCCGTTCTCGGCCCGCACCTCGAAGCGGTCGAGGCCGACGTAGTTGTAGAGGAAGCAGAGCTGGCCGTCCTTCACGTAGAAGGCGTAGCCGCCGGCGTCGCCGCCTTGGGCGAGCAGCACGCCTTCGGCGCCCCCGGCCGGGATCTCGACGTCGGCCTCGATCGAGTGCGCGCGGTTGTAGACCATCGGCGCCGCGAACGCGGGCACGACGGAGCCGCCGGGGTAGTAGGTGAACCGGGTCCGCGGCTTGGAGGTCTGCGGACGCTCCGTCGCGAGCCGCGTGTGCATCGAGCCGTCGACCGGCAGGACCTTGTACTTCTCGGCCTCCTCCCACCAGCGCGCGATCAGGTCGCGCAGGACATCCGGGTGCTCGGCCGCGATGTTGGTCGACTCGCTCGGGTCGTCGGCCATCGAGTAGAGCTCCCAGCCGGTCCGGTCGAGCTCGTCGAGGATCTCGGGCGTGATCGGCTGGCCGAGCTTGCGCCCGAGCTTGGCCGCTTCGGTGAAGTTCGCCGCCGGCCACGGGCACACGGCGCGCCAGCCGTCGTGGTAGATCGCGCGGTGGCCGAACATCTCGAAGTACTGCGTGACGTGCTTGGAGGGAGCGTCGGCGGCGTCGAACGTGTGCGTCAAGCTGACGCCCTCCAGCGGCGTCTGCGGAACGCCGCTTGATCGCCTCCGGCGCCTCGATACCGAGCGCGTCGAGCACGGTCGGCACCATGTCGATCGAGTGCGCGTATTGCGTGCGGACCTCGCCCCGCGCGGCCATTCCGGCCGGCCAGGCAAGCACGAACGGGTCGGTCGAACCGCCGCGATAGGTTTCGCGCTTCCAGCGCCGGAACGGCGTGTCGCCGGCCCACGCCCAGCCCCACGCGTAGTGGTTGTAGGACGACGGCCCGCCGAGATCGTCGATGTGCGCCAGGTTGTCCTCGAAGCTCTCCGGCACCTGGTTGAAGAAGCGCATCTCGTTGAACGAGCCGGTGACGCCGCCCTCGGCCGAGGCACCGTTGTCGGAGATGACCATGATCAGCGTGTTCTCGAGCTCGCCGATCTGTTCCAGCGTGTCGAGGATCCGGCCGAAGTGGTGGTCGGCGTGCGCGACGAAACCGGCGTAGACCTCCATCATCCGCGCGTACAGCCGACGCTCGTCGGCGGACAACGTCGACCACTCCGGAACGTCCGGGTCGCGCGGTGAGAGCTGCGCATCCGCTCCCAGCAGCCCGATCTTCTTCTGGTTGGCGAAGACGGTCTCACGGTAGGCGTCCCAGCCGCCGTCGAACTTCCCCTTGAAGCGGTCCGCCCACTCCTTGTGGATGTGGTGCGGCGCGTGCGCGGCCCCGGGCGCGTAGTACATGAAGAACGGCTTCTCGGGCGCGTTGACGTGCGCGTCGAGCACCATCTTGATCGCCTGGTCGGCGAGGTCCTCGCTGAGGTGGTAGCCCTCCTCAGGGCTCTTCGGAGCCCGCGTCGGGCTGTTGTCGAGCGTCAGCTCGGGATACCACTGGTTGGTCTCGCCGCCGAGGAAGCCGTAGAAGCGCTCGAAGCCGCGCCCGAGCG
This sequence comes from uncultured Solirubrobacteraceae bacterium, assembly GCA_963768375.1. Classification (GTDB taxonomy): domain Bacteria; phylum Actinomycetota; class Thermoleophilia; order Solirubrobacterales; family Solirubrobacteraceae; genus Solirubrobacter. The sequence continues at coordinate 596,377 of CAVYHO010000006.1, read as the reverse complement.
GCCAGCGGTGAAACGGGCCGGCCGGCGTGTTCTCCTCCGACGGCGACAGGTGCCACTTGCCGAGGCAGAACGCGTTGTAGCCCTCGGGCACCAGCATCTCGGCCAGCATGCCGTTCGTGGCGGGCATCCGCCCGTCGTAGCCGGGATAGCCCGTAGCCAGCTCCTGGATGCAGGCGACGCCGCTGGAATGGTGATTGCGTCCGGTCAGGATGGTCGCGCGCGTGGGCGAGCACAGCGCGGTCGTGTGCATGTTCGCGTAGCGCAGGCCGGACGCCGCGACGCGATCGATGTTCGGGGTCTCGACAAGGCCGCCGAAGCAGCTGAGCTGCCCGTAGCCGACGTCGTCCAGCACGCAGAACAGCACGTTCGGGGCTCCGTCCTTCGCCCGTGACGGCTTCGGCCACGCCGGGCTCGACTCCTGCACGGTGCGCCCGATCACTCCCGGGAACTCATTCCCCAGCGGATATTCAACGAGGTCGCTCATACCGCGACTGTCGTCGCTGGAGCGCGCGCACGCATCATCCCGACCGGATGAAGACTTCGGGCGGATCGCTCGGCAGGCTGATCCACATGCCGACGAAGAAGCCAACCGGTTGGATCATCCTCTCCTGCGTCCTCGCGCTGGTCGCGGTCGGCCTGGGCGTGTGGGCGTTCAGCTCGCAGTCCGACGCCGACGACGCACAGGCGAAGCTCGAATCCGCCGAGAAGGCTGCGCAGGCGGCGACGCCGGCACCGACCGCCGCGCCGGAATCGACGCCGACACCGGCGCCGGAAGCCACGCCGGACCCGGCGGTGCAGGAGCAGTTCGATCAGATCGCGGCCGACCTAGGCGCGACGAACGCGTCGGTCGAGCAGATCCAGCAGGACCTCGAGGCGGCCGCGGCCAAGGTCTCCGACGCCGCGCAGGCGAAGGAGGACGCATCCGGCGCGCTCGATACGGCGAGGGCCGAGATCGAGGAGGCGCAAGCGCGGTTCGAGCTCACGAAGACGTGCATGCTCGGCACGGTCGACGCGCTCGGCGCGGCCTTCGAGACCGGCGGCCTGAACGCCGCGGTGGAGGAATTGCAGACCCTGACGAAGAACTGCACCACGTAACCCGAGCGCCAGATCACCCCAACGGGATGAGTTCAGGCGCTGCACATCGTGGTCCAATGAGCGGATCGAGCACTTTCCGGTGCTCCGACCCCTGGAGGCTTACCAATGCTGATCGCCGCGGATTATCCGTTCCTCGACGTCCTGTGGACGATGATCATCTTCTTCTGCTGGGTGGCGTGGATCTGGACGCTGATCATCTGCTTCAGCGACCTTTTCTCCCGCCATGATCGGTCCGGTTGGTACAAAGCGATCTGGATGATCTTCCTGATCCTCATGCCGTTCCTCGGCGTGCTGATCTACCTGATCGCCAACGGCCAGGGCATGGGCGAGCGCCACGTCGCACGTGCGCAGGCCCAGCAGGCACAGTTCAACGACTACGTGCAGTCGGTCGCCACCAGCGGCGGGTCCGCGGGCGAGATCGCGAAGGCGAAGGAGTTGCTCGACAGCGGCGCGATCACGCAGGCCGAGTTCGACTCGCTGAAGGCCAAGGCGCTCGCCTGAGCACTTCGCGACGGTAGGGTCGCAGCCGAGGAGGTCCTCGGCTGCGCACTCTCGTAATCCCCAGATCGGCACTGGCGGCACTGATCCCAGCCGCGGCGCTGCTGTGCGCGATCACCGCTGCGGTGACGGTGTCGGGATCCGCGTCCGAGTACGCGTGGCTCGAGGCGTTCGCACGAGCGCTGACCGTGGGCGTCCCGCTCGCCGTCGGGCTGTACGCGCTGTACCGGCCCCCGTTCGAGCGCTTCGGGGCGTTGCTCGCGCTCACTGGCTGCGCCTGGTTCCTCACGACGCTTTCGAACTCGGACGACGCCGTTCTCTACAGCATCGGGCGCGTCTCGGGCTGGGCGGTCGAGCCGCTGTTCGTCTACCTGCTGCTGGCCTTCCCCACCGGCCGACTCGGGAGTAGAAGCGATCGAGCGCTCGTCGGCACGGCGGTCGTGCTGGCGGCGGTGCTGTTTCTGCCGACCGCGTTGGTGGTCGAGTCCTACCCGGCACCGGGACCCTGGATGACGTGCCAGAGCGACTGCCCCGGCAACGCGTTCATGCTGACGAGCAGCGAACCGGCGGTCATCGAGAACCTCGTCCGCCCGGTGCGCGAAGTGGTGTTCCTGCTGCTGTACGTGGCGGTCGCCGTGCGACTCGCCCAGCGGATCCGCGGAGCGAGCCGCCTCATGCGCCGCACGGTGGCACCCGTGCTGGGCGTCGCCGGCCTCCGCTGTGGGGTCTACGCGGCGGTGGTCGTCCTGCGGAAGCTCGCACCAGACTCCACCGCCGTCGAGGTCTGGTTGTGGGTACTCGCCTTCATGATCCCGCTGACGTGCGTGGCGTTCCTGGTGGGCCTTGCTCGGTGGTGGGTGTTCATCGCTCATTCGACGCGTCGGCTCGCCGCCCGGCTCCGCAGCCACCCTGGGCCTGACGAGCTTCGGCAGGCGCTGGCCGAGGCGTTCGACGACCCGTCGCTGGAGATCGTGTACTGGCTCGAGGACGGTGGCGGACATTGGGCGGACGCCGCCGGCCGTCTAGAAGACACCCCGCGCCCGACACCCGAGCGGTGCGTGACCGAGGTCACCGACGACGACGGCCGGAGGATCGCGGCGATCGTCCACGATCGGGCACTGGGCGACGATCGCGCGTTCATCGACACCGCGTCCGCCTACGCGCGGATGACGCTGGACAACCATCGTCTGTCGGCGCAGACGGCGGCGCTGTTGCGCGACGTGGACGAAGCGCGCGCCCGCATGCGGACCGCCGCGGACGACGAGCGGCGGCGGATCGAGCGCGACCTGCACGACGGCGCGCAACAGCGGCTCGTCGCGCTCGGGATCAATCTCGGCATGGCAGCCGAGCGGGCCGGCGACGACGGAGACCACGCCGCCGCCGTGATGCGGCGGCTCGCGGAGGAGGTCGAGCACGCACTCGACGAGTTGCGGGCGTTGACGCACGGCGTCTACCCGGCGCCGCTCGCCGGTGGCGGCGTGGTCGAAGGCCTGCGGGCAGCGGCACAGCACAACCCGCTGCCCATGACGATCCTCGGCGCCGGCATCCGGCGCTATTCACCCGAGATCGAGAGCGCGGTGTACTTCTGCTGCCTCGAGGCGATGCAGAACGCCGCCAAGCATGCAACCGGAGCGACCGCGGTCGTGATCGACCTCTCGCACGCCGACACGCTGCGGCTGGAGGTGCGTGACGATGGCGCCGGCTTCGACATCGATCGCGTCGCGCCCGGCTTCGGCCTGACCAGCATGCGCGATCGGCTCGCCGCCGTCGGCGGCGAGCTCGTGATCGTCTCGAGCCCCGGCCATGGGACCCGCGTCATCGGCAGCGTCCCGCTCCCTACTGTCGCGCCATCGCGATCCGAAGCCGCTCGTCGCCCGTGATCAGGTGGTCGTTGTCCTCGGCCGCCGCGTCGATGTCGAGCTGCACCCAGCGGACCCGGCCGCTGAACTCGCTCCCGCCGCGTCCGTAGTCGTCGGCGACGGGAGTCGCTGCGTCACTGCCCACGTCGGTGGTCTCGTCGCCGGAGAAGATCAGCGCTTGAGTGGCGTCGACGCGACCCTGGCCGACCTCGTCGCCATCGATGTAGAGCGTGGCGGTGCCGCCCTTGCCGAGGCCGCCGCCGTCGTAGGCGAACTCCATCCGCACCTGGTGTGAGCCGGGCGGGATCTCGCGGTCGCCCTCGACCTTGAACCGCTGCAGGCCGAGCAGGTTGTAACAGTAGGCCGGGCGCCCATCCTTGGCGTAGAGCGACCAGCCGCCGAAGGAGCCGCCCTGGGCGATGATCACGCCGCGCGCACCCGTCTCGGGCACGTCGAGAAGGGCCGTGACCGCGTGCGTCTTGTTCTTGAGCACGAGGATCGAGTTCTCCGACAGGCGTCCCATCCCGCCGAACAGCAGCTGCGTGTTGCCGCGCACGAGCTGCGGCCGGCCGGCGATGTCGGCGTTGAAGCGCTCGTACACGCGATCGTCGAGCGGGAACACGTTGTACTTGCCCGCCTCGAGCAGGAACAGCCGCTGGAGCTCGTGGAGCTTCGTCGGGTTCTCGGCGGCGATGTCGTGGGACTGGGTCCAGTCCTCGGGCGCGTAGAGCTCCCACACGTCGTCGTCGAACGCGGGGCGCTCCGTGCTGATCCACGGCGTGCTGTGGTGGGTCACCGCGGTCCAGCCCTTGTGGTAGATGCCGCGGTTGCCGAAGATCTCGAAGTACTGGGTCTCGTGGCGCTCGGCCGCTCCGGCGTCAGCGAACGAGTAGGCCATGCTGACGCCATGCAGCGGCATCTGCGAGACGCCGTTGACGCTGATCGGCTCGGGCAGACCGGCGACGTCCAGGACGGTCGCGGCGATGTCGATCACGTGGTGGAATTGGGAGCGAATCTCGCCGCGGGCGTCGAAGCCGTTGGGCCAGTGCACGACCGTGCCGTTGCGGGTCCCGCCCCAGTGTGAGGCCACCTGCTTGGTCCACTGGTAGGGCGTGTCCATCGCGTGCGCCCAGCCGACCGCGTAGTGGTTGTAGGCCTCCGGCGTGCCGAACTTGTCGATCCGCGAAGCCATGAACTCCGTGGTCTCCAGCGCGCCCGCGCCGTTGAGCGTCAGGATCTCGTTGAAGGTGCCTCGGATCGTGCCCTCCCCCGAGGCTCCGTTGTCGCCGATCACGTAGTAGACGAGCGTGTCGTCGAGGATCTCCAGCTCGGCGAGCGAGTCGACCAGCCGGCCGAGGTTGTGATCGACGTGCTCCAGGAACCCGGCGTAGACCTCCATCTGACGTGCCAGCACCGGCTTTAGGTCCTCCGGCATGTCGTCCCAGGCGGGGATCGACTCCGGCCGGGCGGTCAGCTCCGCGTCCGCAGGGATCACGCCGAGCTCCTTCTGGCGCGCGAACGTGCGCTCGCGCTGCGCGTCCCAGCCGTCGTCGAACCGCCCGCGATATTTGTCCGACCACTCCGTCGGCACGTGATGCGGAGCGTGCGCGGCGCCGGGCGCGAAGTAGATGAAAAACGGCTTGTCGGCCATCAGCGCCTTCTGCTGGCTGATCCACTCGATCGCCTTGTCGGTCAGATCCTCGGTGAAGTGGTAACCCTCGGCCGCTGTGCGATCGGGCTCGACCGGGACGGTGTCGCGGTACAGCGCGGGTGCCCACTGGTTCGTCTCGGCGCCAACGAATCCGTAGAAGTGCTCGAAGCCGCCGCCGCCGGTCGGCCACGCGTCGAACGGTCCCATCGGGCTCGTCTGCCACACCGGCACCTCGTGGCACTTGCCGAACTGCGCCGTCGCGTAGCCGTTGAGCTTCAGCGTCTCGGCCAGCGGCGCGGCCGTGTTGGGACGCACGGAGCTGTATCCGGGCGCGGAGGTCGCGATCTCGGTGATGCCGCCCATGCCGACCGCGTGATGATTGCGACCGGTGAGCAGGGCCTGGCGCGTCGGCGAGCACAGCGCCGTGGTGTGGAAGCGGTTGTATTTCAGGCCGCCGGCGGCCAGCCGCTCGGCGGTCGGTGTGTGGCACGGGCCGCCGAACGCGCTCGAGGCGCCGAAGCCCACGTCGTCGAGCAGGACCACGAGGACGTTCGGCGCGCCGGCCGGCGGCCGCAGCGGCTCGATCGCCGGAAACGACGTGTCGGGATCCTTCGCGTCGTAGGTGATCAGCCCCTCGTGGCGCCGGTCCGGAATGGGCAGCACGTCACGCCCCGGCTGTCGCTTTTCACGCATCGCGGTCTCCTTCCGAGCCTTCGTCTAGACGCGCGACGGTCCCACGACCGCTCCGAAGCGGCGTCATCCCAATGGCATGAAGCTCAGTTCGCGCGCCGCTTCTCGCGGACTGTCTGCCAGCGCGACTTCGCGTCGGCGGTGAGCTCGTCCCACTGGTGCCGGACCTCGTCGTCGGCCGGACGCTCACCGCGGCGGATGCGGTCGAGCTCGAGAGCCACCTCGCGGCCCACCGCGGCCGCGCCGACGAGGACGACCATGACGACAAAGAGCGCGGAGATCATCGCGAACACGGCACCGATCACGCCGTAGCGCGTCGCATACGTGTTGAAGAGGCTCGGGACGTACACCGTCGCGGCCACCGAGTACACCGCGAGCAGCACCGCTCCGAGGATGGCGAACGGAAGCAGGTCCCGGCGGGCGATCCGCTTCGCGCTCAGCATCCACCCGGACCAGAGCAGAAACACCGCCGTCACCGGCGCATCGACCACCGCGGCGCCCAGCTCGAGCCGGCTGCGCCCCAGCGCGGAATGGATGAAACCGCTGACGGCGAGGTACACGACGAGGCCGCCGATCCACTGCACCCCGTTGAGCGTGTTGCGGACGCTCAACGGCTTGAGCTCCCACGTCTGCTCGAACAGCCGCTGTACGGCGCGTGTGAAGCTCAGGACCGCGACCATCAGGAACAGGAAGCCCAGCACGCCGAGGCTCGTGCTCGCGCCCGAGGGCGGTGCGAACACATCCCGGACGGCCTCGGCGCCGCCGCCCGTGAGCTCGTAGCGATCGATGAGCCGGTCCGCCGTGCCCTTCCCGCCCAGCTGCGAAGACACGGCGGTGGTCACGATCAACAACGGGATCATCGCCGTGAGCGCCCCCGAGGCGAGCGCGATCGCGCGGTCGAAGCCCGCCACCTTCTGGAACCGGTTGAGGACACGGAGCACGAACTCCGGCCGCAGCCAGAACGTCAGCGTCCGCAGGATCCGCTCGCGACCGATGCTCGCCATCGCTCCATCGTCTCAATCGGATGATGCTCGCGCCGCGTCGCGGACCTACCGTCGCCGGACATGAGGCTCGAACTCGGCTGCGCCGTCCAGTGCACCGACGCGTCGTTCGGGGAACTGGCCGACGTCGTCATCGACCCGCTCTCGCGGCGGGTCACCCACCTCGTCGTGCGCCCGCACAAGCAACCCGAGAACGCGCGTCTGGTGCCGATCGGCCAGGCGCGTGACGACGGCGGCGCGATCGCGCTGGACTGCTCGGTGGCGGACGTCGAGGCGCTCGAACCGATCCGCGAGTCGGCCTACCTGCGCTTGGGGGAGTTCCCCGTCGCCGATCCCGAGTGGGACATCGGCATCGAGGACGTCATGGCGCTCCCGCTCTACCAGGATCCGGACACCTTCGCGACTGTCGTGGATACCGATCCGCACGTCTTCGTCAACTACGACCGGATCCCCAAGCACACGGTCGAGATCCGCCGCGCGAGCCGGGTCATGTCCGCCGACGCGCACCATCTGGGGCACGTCGACGGATTCCTCGTGAGCGCCGACGGATCGGCGGACATCGTGCTCGAGCGGGGCCACCTGTGGGGCCGGCGCGAGATCGTGATCCCCGCCCAGGCCGTGACCGAGATCAAGGACGACTCGATCACGCTGAGCCTGACCAAGGACGAGGTCGGCGCGCTCGAGGCGCGCCGCGTGCACCGCTGGTTCTAAACGATCGCTTGGGCCCCGTTAGTCTTGGCGGCCTCGAAGTGCGGGTGGAACGGCCGCACCTCGTCCTCGCCCGGCTGGACGATCAGCACGCTCGATTCCGGGATCTCGTCCCATACGCCCGGCAGGTCGTTGAACGGCTCGGACACCACGAGCCGGTCCTCGTCGCGCACGAACCGTAGGCGCTCACTCTCCGGATGCAGGTGGTGCAGCGTGGTCGCGTCGACCGACGCGTACAGGGTGCGCGACTTGCCCTCGGTGGAGTAGCGGAAGGCCCACAGCCGGACCCCGTCGCTCAGGCCCATGCTGGCCTGCACGGCGTTTTCGATCCCGTGCCGCTTGGCCGTCGCCTCGACGAACCCGATCGCGCGCTCGATCGCGCCGATCGGGTCCTCTTCGAGCCCGAACGTCAGCGCGAGCCGGAAGATCACCTCGGTGTCCGTCGACCCGACGAATTCGGCGAACAGGCTCGGCTCGACGGCCAGCATCAGGTCGCGGCGCATCTCGTGAAAGCCGGCCAGGACGCCGTTGTGGACGAACAGCCAGCGCCCGTGGCGGAACGGATGGCAATTGGTCTGCTGGATGGCGGTTCCCGACGTCGCGCGCACATGCGAGAGAAACAGCGGTGACTCGACGTGCGCGGCGAGCTCGCGCAGGTTCGCATCGCCCCAGGCCGGCGCGATGCTGTGATAGAGCGCGGGGCCTTCGCCCGCGCCGTACCACCCGACGCCGAAGCCGTCACCGTTGGTCGTCTCGGCGCCCAGCCGCGAGTGCAGGCTCTGATCGACGAGCCCGTGCTGAGTCTTGAACAACAGCTGCTCCAAGAGCAGCGGCTGCCCTGACCATGCCATCCAGCGACACATCTCAACCTCCCTTGACGTTGACCGCTCCGCGGCGGCCGAAGCTGCCCACGAGCACGCCGATCACGGTCACCAGATAGAGCTGCCCGATGAGCATCTCGAGGACCGCCAGCGCTCGACCCACAGGTTCCGCGGCGGTGAGATCGCCGAAGCCCGTCGTGGTGAGCACGGTGAAACTGAAGTAGACCCGGGCACTCTCCGTCGCATCCGTTCCGTTCGTGAAGTACGGCGCGGGGTCGATCCTGGCGACGAGCCCAATGAACCACGCGAACGCGACGCCCAGGCACAGATAGATCGCGAGCGACCCGGCGACGGCCTGCAGCGTCACCCCGTGCCGGCGCACCAGCCGGACCAGACCGCCGATGAGCGTCAGCGGGATCGCGAGGCTGATGAGCCCGCCGGTCGTCAACACGGCCCACACGGGCAGCACGCCGGCCGCCACGGCCACCGTGAACGTGAGCGCGGCGAGCGCGACGACGAAGCCGCGAATGCGGCGGACGTCGGCGCGCGCCCGCGACGTCGCGACGGCGATCACGAGCGCCGCGCTCTGGAGTGCGATGACGACCGCGTTCGACCAGTCCTCGGCCGGCGCGACGATGACGAACACGACCACGACGAGCGTGATCGCGAACACCGCGCCATAGCGGAAGCCGGCCTGGCGCGCCAACGCTGCGTCCGGCTCAGCGGAGTGAGTGACGGCTGCGCCCACCGTAGGTCGCCAGCCCGAAGATGATGATCACATCGATGAGGAAGACCATCACGGCCCACACCGGATAGGCGGGCAACACGAAGAACTGAACCACCATGTTGGCGGCGGCGAACCCGATCCCGAGCCAGCGCGCCCATTCGGCCGACGTGAAGACCCCGAACGCCGTGATCAGCTGGACAACGCCCACTATCAGCAGCAACCAGCCCCACGTCTTGAGGTTCGCGAAGACGAACTCGACATCGCGGACATAGAACTTCGAGTTCCCGATGGCCGCGATCCCGTAGATCACGTTGAGGGTGCCGATGACGGCGAGCATGATGCCGGCGAACAGCACCCAGCCCTTGCCGGGGTCAACGTCATAGGTGGAGTTGTCCCCCTCGTAGAGGGGCTTCGGCGGCTGTGCCGGCACGTCGGACATCGCTGGTCTCCTTGGTGCGGACTGTCGGATCGAGGGCCACGCTAGGCGCGCTCGTCGGGTCGGACATCGTGCGATCCGGGTGACGCGCCGCTCACGGCCTCCCGGTTCGATGCGTGTGTGACCGTGCTGCTCGCGCAGGTGGAAGTCGGTGCCGGAGCCTTTCTCGCGATCGTCGCGGTCGCGGCGGTGGCCGGGACGCTCGCGGCCGTGCTCACCGGGCGCGGTCTGCTCGTGCCGACCGTCGTGGTGGAGCTCCTGCTGGGCGTCGTCATCGGCCCGCAGGTGCTCGGCCTGGAGGTCAGCGATTTCATGAAGTTCTTCGCCGACCTCGGGCTGGGGATGCTCTTCTTCTTCGCCGGCTACGAGATCGACCTGCGCCGGATCGCCGGCCTGCCGCTGCGCCTCGCGGCAGTGGGCTGGGCGCTCTCATTGGTGATCGCGTATACCCTCGGCGGCATCCTCGCCGCGGCGGGAATCGTGCTCTCGCTGCTCTACACCGGCTCGGCGCTGGCCACCACGGCGATCGGCACACTGATCCCGATCCTGGGCGACAGCGGCGAGCTCAAGACGCGGTTCGGCACCTACCTGCTGGCGGCCGGCGCGGTCGGCGAGTTCGGCCCGATCCTGCTGCTTACGCTGATCCTGTCGACCCAGAGCACGGTCCACAACGGTCTCATCCTGATCGGATTCGTCGCGCTCGCCGTCACGGTCGCGGTGCTCGCGGTGCGGTCGTCAGAGCACACGCTGTCGCTGTTCGAGACGACGCTCGAGAAGAGTTCGCAGCTCGCGGTCCGCTGGATCGTCGTGCTCGTGTTCGCGCTCGCGCTGCTCGCGGCCGAACTCGGACTCGATCTGCTGCTCGGCGGTTTCGCCGCGGGGCTGATCACGCGCCAGGTGCTCAAGGCGCGCGAGGTGCCCGCGTTCGACTCCAAGCTGACCGGCGTCGCCTTCGGCGTGTTCATCCCGTTCTTCTTCGTGGTCAGCGGCATGAGGCTCGACGTCGCCGCGCTGTTCTCGAGCGCCGGCGCGGTCGCCAAGATGATCCTCTTCTTCGGGCTGTTCCTCGTCGTGCGGGGCACCCCGGCGCTGCTGCTCTACGGAGACGTGCTCAACCGCCGCGATCGGTTGTCGCTCGCGTTCTTCACGTCCACGCAGCTTCCACTCGTGCTCGCGATCACCACCGTCGCGCGCGAGACCGGCCACATGCACCCCACGACCGCCGCGTCGCTGGTCGGCGCCGCGGTCCTTTCGACGCTCGTGTTCCCCATCCTCGGGCTGCGGCTCCGCGGCGACGCCCCCATCGAGGCGCCGCCCAAGGCCGCAGTCGCCGCCTGAAAGGAAAAGCGATGACCACCGCGATCGATGAGGTGCACGACATCACCCGGGCGCGGACGCGCCGGGTCGAGCATCCGACCCGGGCCGAGCGGGCCGCGCGCGGCAAGGCCGCGCGGGCTCAGGTGCCTCGCCGATCGCATGCGACGTGGGAGCCGTCGGCCGGCAGGCGCGATCCGGTCGCGGTACTCGAGGATCAGGCGCTGACGCGGGTCCCGGAGCTGATCCCGATCCGGTACGGGCGCATGCTGGTGTCCCCGTTCACCTTCTACCGCGGCGGCGCCGCCCTGATGGCCGCCGACCTGGCCGGCGCCCCGCGCACGGCGCTGCGGGTCCAGCTTTGCGGCGACGCGCACCTGTCGAACTTCGGGGCATTCGCGGCCCCCGACCGGCGGCTGATCTTCAGCCTCAACGACTTCGACGAGACGCTTCCGGGCCCGTTTGAGTGGGACCTGAAGCGCCTCGTGGCGAGCTTCGCGGTCGCCGGCCGTGACCGTGGGTTCGACGCCGCAGAGCGCGAGCCGATCAACCTCGCGGTCGCGCGTTCCTACCGCGAGTCGATCCGTGAGTTCGCCCAGATGCGGGCGCTCGATCTCTGGTACGCGCGGGTGGACATCGAGGACCTGACCGAGCAATGGGCCGCCGAGGCGAACGCGAAGCAATTCAAGCGGTTCGAGCGCAATGTCGCGAAGGCGCGCGCGAAGGACAGCCTGCGCGCCTCGGATCGGATGACCGAGGTCGTCGACGGCAAGCGACGGATCATCAGCGATCCGCCGCTGATCGTGCCGATCGAAGAGCTCCTGCTTGACGTCGATCGCGAAGCGCTCGACTTGGCGTTGCGCCGGGTCGTGCGAGGCTATCGGCGCACTCTGTCCAGCGACCGCCGCCAGCTGCTCGAACGGTTTCAATACGCGCACGCCGCACGCAAGGTGGTCGGCGTCGGCAGCGTCGGCACGCGCGCCTGGATCGTCCTGATGCTCGGCAACGACGACGCCGATCCGCTGTTCCTGCAGTTCAAGGAGGCGCAAACGTCGGTGCTCGAACCGCATCTCGGCAAGAGCAAGTTCGCCCATTCCGGACAGCGCGTCGTCGAGGGCCAGCGGCTGATGCAGGCCGCGAGCGACATCATGCTCGGCTGGATCCGCACCACGGGCGTCGACGGCGTCGATCGCGACTTCTACATCCGTCAGCTGTGGGATGGCAAGGGATCGGCGCTGGTGGAGTTGATGGAACCCGACGCGATGGCGATGTACGCGCGGCTCTGCGGCTGGACGCTGGCGAAGGCTCACGCGCGCTCCGGCGACGCGGTGGCGATCGGCGCGTACCTCGGGTCCGGCGACGGGTTCGACCGTGCCATGGCCGCGTTCGCCGAGGCGTACGCCGACCAGAACGAGCGCGACTACGCCGCGCTTCTCGAGGCGGCCGAGTCGGGCCGGGTCGCGGTCGAGACCGGGGTCTAAGCCGGCGGTGGGGATCGAGGCGATCGTCCTCGGCATCGTCAGCGCGCTGCGGCCGGCGACGAGTCAGGCCGCGGTCTTCGCGTTGCTGAGAGCGCCTGTGGCAAGCCGCAACCTGGCGGCGTTCACGGTCGCCGGCCTCGCGTCCAGTGTGTTCGTCGGCTTTCTGGTCGTCGCCGCCTTCGACGGCGTCGGCGGAGCGTTCGGCCGACGGAACTTCGCCGACGCGTTCGACGTGGTCGCCGGGGTGGCGGCGCTCGGCTTCGCGGCCGGCGTGCAGCGCGGCGGTCTCAACCGCAGGCGCGAGCGGCCACCGAGTCGCGCCACCTCGGCGATCGCGACCCGTCTGAGCCGCCCGTCGATGGCGACGGCCGCGGTCGCCGGCGTCGCCACCCACGTCCCGGGCTTGATCTACCTCGTTGCCCTCAATTCGATCGCCGCCGACCAACCGGGGCCGGCCGAAGCGTTCGCAGAGGTGGCGATCTACAACGCCCTGTGGTTCGCGCTGCCGCTGGGCGCGCTCGTGCTCGTGTTGCGTTCACCCGCCACCGCGACCGCGTTTCTCGATCGGCTGACCGCCTGGGCGCGGCGCAACGAGCAGCGCCTGATCGTGGGGCTGTTCGGCGCGCTCGGGCTGTACCTGACGATCAAGGGCGTCGTCGGGCTCACGTCGTGAGGGCACAAGGCCGCTGACCGCGCACGCGAGGAAACAGGCCGCGCCGAGCGACGTGTTCCAGTTCGCCCACGCGAGGTCGAGCATCGAGCCGGTCGCCGGGACGACGTAGCCGGCGACGGCGGAGATCCCGAAGAAGACACAGCCGAGCAGGTTCACCAGTGGTTCCCAGCCGTGCCGGCGCGCCGCCGCGTACGCGATCACGCCGGACACCAGAAAGCAGACCGACCCCAGCGCGTCCGGCCGCCACACCAGCGCGTTGTAGTCCGGGTTCGACAACGCCGTGTCCAGTGCGCGGAACGTCGTGAAGTTGAAGAACACGGTGCCCGCGGACTGGACGGCCGCCGCCCACAACGCCGCACCGCGTTCGGGCACCGCCAGCCACGTCTGCAGCGCTCCGCCGCCGGTGAAGAACAGCGAGCCGACGAAGAACGTGACGGCGTCCGCCTCAGGCCCGACGAGATCGACGTAGCCCGGGAACGGGCCGATCAGAAAGCACGCCGAGCCGACGGCGAAGAGCAGCGCCATCCACCGCTCGCGCCCCATGCGCTCAGCCCGGAGGCGCCAGCACGCCGCCCAGCTTGTCGAGCATGCGCTGCTCGCCCTCGCTCACGCGCTGGGCGTGGAAGCCCAGAAAGCCCCCTTCCTTGGCCGCGTTCGCCGCCTCCTGCGCGGCGTCTCTGAGCCATCCCCGGAACCCCTCGGCGTCGTCGGTCGTGGCCTTCTCGGACACGATCCGATTGACGTCGGCGAGCTCCTCGAGGATCTCCTGCCCGGCCAGCGCGCCCTTGGGCGGCTTGAAGCCCTTCAGCGGGTTCTCGTGCCGGCGCGCCGCCTCGGCCACGTCGTGCGCGAGCGCCGCGACAAGCTCGCCGCGAGCGCCCGACTCGGCCGCGGCGACGGTCTTCAGTGCCGCCGACGTCTCCTTGACCAGCTCGATGGGACCGCCCGGGTCGGCGAGCGAGATCGCCATTCCGGCGACGAACGGAGCGCGTGCGAGCCGTTCCCACTCCGCGTCCGTGAAGCTGTCCTTCGTCGTCATCGCTAGTAGCCGACGCCGGTCTTCACACGCTTGCGATCGAGCTCGTGCAGCCCGCCCTTTTCCGACAGCGTCGCGCACGCGTGCCCGATGTCGTTCGCCAGCGTCGTGGCCAGCGAGTGACCGAGCGCCCGCTTGACGAGCGCGCGCATGATCGTCACGTGCTCGGCGTTGGGCGGGAGCGTGTACGCCGGCAGCATCCAGCCGCGCTCCGCGGCCAGCTGCGACGCGATGTCGAACTCGTCGAAGTTGCGCTCCTCGGCGAGCTTGAAAGCGACCAGCGGCAGCTGCTCGGCGCCCGGCTCCCCGACCAGCTCGAAGTCCCCGAGCGCGACGATCTCCTGGGCCAGCCAACGGGCGTTGGACTGCATCGACTCCATGATGTAGCGGTAGCCCTCGTGCCCGTAGCGGACGAAGTTGTAGTACTGCGCGAGCACCATGCTGGAGCCGGTCGAGAAATTCAGCGTGAACGTCATGTCGCGCTTCCCGAGGTAGTTCTCGTAGAACACGAGGTCCTCGGGCAGGTCGCTGCGCTCGCGGAAGATCAGCCAGCCGAGGCCCGGGTAGACGAGGCCGTACTTGTGGCCGGAGACGTTGATCGAGCGGACGGTCTCGAGCCGGAAGTCCCACGCGCTGTCCGGGTACAGGAACGGCCACACGAACGCGCCGCTGGCGCCGTCGACATGCATCGGGACCTCGAGGCCGCGCTCGTCGCGCAGCCGCCGCAGGAGCGCGTCGATGCCGACGATGTCGTCAGCGTGCCCCGTGAATGTCGTGCCGAGCACCGCGGCGACCCCGATCGTGTTCTCGTCCACGTGCGGCTCGACGTCCTCGGGCCCGATCGTGAACTTGTGCGGCTGGAGCGGGATGATCCGCGGCTCGACGTCGAAGTAGCGGCAGAACTTCTCCCACACGACGTGGACGTCGCCGCCGAACACGAGGTTCGGGCGGTCGGTCGACTTGCCGGCGGCCTCGCGGCGCGCGCGCCACTTCCACTTCAGCGACAGCGCGCCGAGCATGATCGCCTCCGACGATCCCTGCGTGCGCGTGCCCGTCGTCTCGCCCGGGGCATGGAACAGGTCGGCCAGCATCCGGATGCAGCGCTGCTCGATCTCGGCAGTCTGCGGATACTCCGCGTGGTCGATGTAGTTGCGGTGCAGGTTGTCGGCGATCACCCGCTGCGCCTCGGGCTCCATCCACGTAGTGACGAACGTGGCGAGGTTGCGATACGGGATCCCGTCAAGGACGAGCTCCTCGCCGAGGAGCCGCATGGCGTCGGCGGCCGGCATTCCGACGGCGGGCAGCTTGTGATCGGGGGCGTCGTCGAGCAGGAACGCGTTCCCGTACCGGCTCGCGGCCCCGTTCGGCGATGACGGACGTGATGCCTCGGTGCGCTGTTCGACGGACATGGCTTGAGCGTTTCCCTTTCGCGGGCGCAAGGCATCATCCGGTTCGGGTGACGACTCGCGCCACCGCCGCGCCATACCGTGCGGCGATGGCGACGATCGAATGTTCGACTGCCCTTGCGAGCTGGCGAGATGGGGCGGCGCGGCGCGCGGTCATCGAGTTCGTCGCGCAGGTGGATCGCGAGAATGTCCCGGCCGACGAGCGGATCGCGGTGTTCGACAATGACGGCACGCTGTGGTGTGAGAAGCCGATGCCGATCCAGCTCGACTTCATCCTGCGCCGGCTCGTGGAGATGGCCGAGGCCGACGCGTCGTTGCGCGCCCGCCAGCCGTGGAAGGCCGCGTACGAGCGTGACTACGCCTGGCTCAGCGCCGTCATGGACCAGCACTACGCGGGCGACGACACGAACGTCCGGATCGTCGCCGGTGGGATCCTGGCCGCGTTCGACGGCATCAGCGTCGAGGATTTCGACGCGCATTCGGACGCGTTCCTGCGCAGCGCGCAGCATCCGACGCTGGGCCGCGGCTACCTCGAGTGCGCCTACGCCCCGATGATCGAACTGCTGCGGTTCCTCGAGGCCAACGGCTTCAGTAACTACATCGTCTCCGGTGGCGGGCGCGACTTCATGCGGCCGATCAGCCAGGACGTCTATGGCATCCCGCGTGAGCGCGTGGTCGGCAGCGCGTCGGCACTCGCGTACACGAGCGACGAGGGGGGCGGGACGATCACGCACAAGGCCGCTCCCGACTACCTCGACGACGGTCCCGAGAAGCCGATCCGGATCTGGAGCCGCACCGGACGGCGACCGCTGCTGGCCGCGG
Source organism: uncultured Solirubrobacteraceae bacterium (assembly GCA_963768375.1). Lineage (GTDB taxonomy): Bacteria > Actinomycetota > Thermoleophilia > Solirubrobacterales > Solirubrobacteraceae > Solirubrobacter. The sequence continues at coordinate 580,159 of CAVYHO010000006.1, read as the reverse complement.
GCAATTCGAACGGCGACGTCCCGATGCTGGACTTCGCCCAGCACGCCGACAAGCCCTTCCTGCGCCTGCTCGTGCTGCACGACGACGACGACCGCGAGACGGCGTACACGACCGGCGCCGAGCGGGCGCTCGAGCGGGCCGCCGCCGACGCGTGGACCGTCGTCAGCATGAAGCACGACTGGGAGAAGGTTTTCACGACGTGAACCCGCCGTAGACGCAGGGCCCGCAGCATGGGTTAATGGCGGTGTGCGGATGCCCCTCCGCCCCTCGTCCATGCTCGCCAGGCCTCGCGTACAGCTCGCCGTCGCGGTGGGAGGCTTTCTGCTGGCCGCCGGCGGTGGGCTGCTGCTGGCCACCAGCGACTTTCTCGTCGACCCCGTGGCCTACGGGATCCAGACCGCCGTCATGATCTTCGGCGCCACGGTCGCCGGGCTGGTCTGGGTCCGGCGGCGCCCCGGGAACCGCGTCGGCCCGATGTTGCTCGCGCTGGCACTCGTGACGGTGCCGGTTTCGCTGCAGGGCGTAGACAGCGCCTACCTCCACAGCCTGGGTGTGCTGGTCGAGCCGGTGTACTTCCTGCTGACCTACGTCGTGGTGTTCGCGTTTCCTCAGGGGGAGCGGATCGGTCGCGCCGAGCGGCTGATCCTCGCCGCGATCACGCTCTACTTCCTGGTCGGGTTCGTCCCGTGGATGTTCTTCTCCCCGGTCGTCCCCGGCGGCGCGCCGCTCGCCGGATGCGACCCGTGTCCGGCCAACGGCCTGATGATCGCGGACCAACCCACGATCGCCGCCGGCTTCGGCACCGACCTGTCCTGGGCGGTGATCGCGATCATGACGGCGACGATCGCGGTCCTCGTGTACCGGCTGGCGGTGGCAAGCCGTCCACGTCGGCGCACGCTGCTGCCCGTCTACGTGCCGGCGCTCGTCCTCACGGTCCCGATCCTGGGGTTCCACGGGTTCGCCGCCGGCATCCTCCAGCTCGGCCCGCAGACGTTGTCGGACGCCGGGTGGACGATCGTGTTCGCCCGCTCGGCGCTGCCGTTTGGGTTCCTGCTCGCGATCGCGCTGGCGAGCCTGTTCGCCAGCGGTGCGTTGAAGCGGCTGATCGGCGAGATCGGCTCCAACCCGGACCCGGCGCGGCTGCAGGAGATCGTCACCGCGGCGCTCGACGATCCCTCCGTCGAGCTCGTGGTCAAGGTCGATGGCGGCTTCGTGGACTCGCAGGGACGCACCGTCACGTCGGCGGTCGCCGGCGACAGGCGCGCGACGAGTCTTGTCCGCCGGCAGGACGAGACGATCGCCGCGATCTGGCACGACCCGGCGCTGAACACCGACCCGGAGCTCGTGCAGGCGGCGACGCAGACGGTGCTGCTCGCGCTCGACCGCCAGACCGCGAGCGCCGAGCTCGTCGCGTCGCAGGCCCGGACGGTGGCCGCCGGGGACGCCGAGCGCCGGCGCGTCCAGCGCGATCTCCATGACGGCGCGCAGCAGAAGCTGGTCGCGCTCCAGATCAAGGTCGCACTCGCCCAGGAGAGCGCGGCGAACGACCCCGATGTCGTCGCGCAGCTTGTCGACGTCGAGCATGGGCTCGAGGAGGCCGTCCGCGAGTTGCGTGACCTCGCGCGCGGAGTCCACCCGCCGGTCCTGCGCGACTTCGGGTTGCGTGCGGCACTCGAGTCCGCCGCGCAGCGATCGACGCCGCCCGCGGAGCTGGTCGTCGACGAGATCGTCCGCTACTCGCCGGACGTCGAGACCGCGGTCTACTTCTGCTGCCTCGAATCGCTCCAGAACGTCGCCAAGCACGCCGGTCCCGGCGCCCGCGCCCGGGTGCAGGTGGTCGGGCAACCCGACGAGCTGTACTTCGAGATCGCCGACGACGGCGTCGGCTGCGAGAGCCCTGGGCGTGGCCAATCGGGAACCGGCCTGACGAACATGACCGAGCGGGTCGCCGCACTCCGCGGAACCTTGACGGTCGACTCGTCCGCCGGCCAGGGCATGCAGGTTCGCGGGCGCATCCCGCTCGCCATGCGCCGCTGACGATCACCCGTTCCGGGCGATGTGACGCCGCGCGTTCCAGCGGAGCATCGCGCGGTGGCACTCGATCGTCGGCTGCTGCGGCGAGCCCGGTCAGCGCGGGCCGCTGTCGCGGCCGCCGTCGCGCTCGGCCTCGTCACCGCGATCCTGCTCGTCGTCCAGGCGTGGCTGCTCGCGGCCGTCGTCGCCGGTGCATTCGCCGGCGACGCGGCGTCCGACGGCACGCTGGTCGCGCTATTGGTCGTGATCGTGGCCCGGGCGGCCGCCGCGTGGTTCGCGGCGACGACCGCCGCCCGCTGCTCGGCACGCACGAAGTCCGAGCTGCGGGCCGCGTTGCTCGCCCGCGAGGGCGGCACGGCCGGCGGCCGGGCGACGCTGGCCACGCGCGGCGTCGACGCGCTCGACGGGCTCCTCTCGCTGTACCTCCCGCAGCTCGTCCTCGCGCTCGTCGTGCCCGCGGCGGTGCTGGCAGTGCTCGTGGCCCGGGATTGGGTGTCGGCGGCGATCGTCGTCGTGACGGTGCCGTTGATCCCGTTGTTCATGGCGCTGGTGGGCGCCACGACCCGCGAGCGCACCGACGAGCAGGTGCGCATCCTGCACCGGCTGGGCGGCCACTTCCTCGACGTCGTCGCCGGCCTCCCGACGCTGAAGGTGTTCGGCCGGGCGAAGGCGCAGGCGGCCGCGATCGAGACCGTCACCGGGCGCTACCGCGAGAGCGCGCTCGCCACGCTGCGGCTCTCGTTCCTCTCCTCGCTGGTCTTGGAGCTACTGGCCTCGATCTCGATGGCGCTCGTCGCGGTCGCGATCGGCTTGCGGCTGCTGGGCGGCCACATCGGCTTCGAGACGGCGCTGTTCGTGCTGGTGCTCGCGCCTGAGGCCTACCTCCCGCTGCGCCGGCTGGGAGCCAGCTACCACGCCGGGGCCGAGGGCGCGGCGGCCGCGGAGCAGATCCTGGACGTGCTCGACACGCCGCCCCCGGAGCGCGGAACCGGGACGGTCGTGCCCGACCCTGCCACGCACGCGATCGTCGTCGAAGGACTGCGCGTCGCGTATCCGGGTCGCGACGCCGCGGCGCTCGACGGGCTGTCGCTGACCGTCGCGCCGGGTCAGGTGCTCGCGATCACCGGGCCCAGCGGTGCCGGGAAGTCGACGCTGCTGCACGTGCTCCTGGGCCTGACGACGCCGGACGCGGGCCGCGTCAGCGTCGGCGGCGTCGATCTCCGCGAGCTGGCGCCGGAGGCGTGGCACGCCCGCCTTGCGTGGGTGCCCCAGCGGCCGCACCTGTTCGCCGGCACGGTCGCCGACAACGTGCGCGTCGGCCGCCCGGATGCCTCCCCCGAAGCCATCTGGCGGGCGCTGGCCGACGCGCGCGTGGCGGCTGCGCTCCCGAACGGCCTCGATACCCGGCTCGGCGACCGCGGCGCCGGCCTCTCGGCCGGCGAGCGCCAGCGCGTCGCGCTCGCGCGCGCGTTCCTGCGCGACGCACCGCTGCTGCTGCTCGATGAGCCGACAGCCGGCCTCGACGGCGCGACCGAAGCGGAGGTGGTGCGCGCGGTCCGCCGGCTCGTGCGCGGCCGCACGGTGATCCTGGTCGCCCACCGGCCGGCGCTGATCGCGCTCGCCGACCGCGTCGTCACGCTCGCGCCGTCCGAGATGGCCGCATGAGGGCGCTGGTCCGAGCCGCTGCCGGTCCTTTGGCGCTGTCGACGGCGCTGGGCGCCGGCGCGGCGTGCGCGGCGGTCGGACTGACCGCGACGTCGGCGTGGCTGATCTCACGCGCGGCCGAGCAGCCCGGGGCGTCGGCGCTAGCGATCGCGATCGCCGGCGTCCAGTTCTTCGCGCTGTCGCGGGCGCTGCTGCGCTACGCCGAGCGGCTGACCGGTCACGACGCGGCGTTCCGCGCGCTCGCCCGCCTGCGCGTCGACGTCTACCGGCGCCTGGAACCGCTTGCGCCGGCGGGGCTGCCCGCGTTCCGCGAAGGCGATCTGCTCGCGCGCTTCGTGCACGACGTCGACTCGCTCCAGGATCTGCTGCTGCGCGTCGTGCCGCCGTTCGCGATCGCGCTGGTCGCCGGCGCGGCGAGCGTCGCGCTGGTCTGGTGGATGCTCCCGGCCGCCGGCCTGATGCTGCTCGTCGCGCTGGTGCTGGCGGCGACCGCCGTCCCCTGGCTCACCGTTCGGCGGGCGCGCCGGACCGAGGCGAACCGGGCGGCGGAGCGGGGCGCGATGACCGCCGCGGTGGTCGACCTCGTCGACGGCGCCGACGAGCTCCGGGTGCTGGGCGCGCTGCCCGACCGGTTGCGGGCGACCGCCGCACTCGACGCCGACCTCGCGCGCGGCGCGACGGCGGCCGCGCGCACCGCCGGCGCCGGCCAGGGCGCCACGACGTTGCTGACCGGCCTCGCGATGTGGGGCGCGCTCGTCACCGGCACGGCGGCCGTCGCCGCGGGCCGGCTCGACGCGGTGCTGCTGGCCGTCGTGGTACTCGTCCCGCTGGCCGCCTTCGAGCTCGTCACGGGCCTTCCGGGCGCGGCGCAGGATCTCGTGCGGACGCGCCGCAGCGCCACGCGCGTGCGCGAGGTGCTCGACGCCCGCGCGCCGGTCCGCGAGCCGGGCGCGCCGCGGGCGCTGCCCGCCGCGCCGGTGCTCAGCGTGCGGGGGCTGCGGGCGCGCTATGGGGACGACAAACCCTGGGCGCTCGACGGCATCGACCTCGACCTCTCCCCCGGGCGCCGCGTCGCCGTCGTCGGCCCGAGCGGCTCCGGGAAGTCGACTTTGGCCGCCGTGCTGCTGCGGTTCCTGGACTACGAGCAGGGTTCGGTCACGCTCGGCGGCGTGCCGATCGAGGCGCTGGACGGTGATGCCCATCGCACCGTGGTCGGGCTCGTCGCGCAGGACGCGCACGTGTTCGACACCACCGTGCACGAGAACCTCATGCTCGCCCGCCGCGAAGCGACGACAGCAGACCTCGCCGCGGCGCTCGCGCGTGCCCGGCTGCACGGCCTCGACCTGGACATCGAAGCTGGGCCGGGCGGACGCCGGCTCTCCGGTGGCCAGCGACAGCGGATCGCGCTGGCCCGCGCGGACATGGCCGGCTTCCCGCTCGTCGTGCTCGACGAGCCGGGCGAGCACCTCGACGTCACGACCGGCGACGCGATCGTGGCCGACGCGCTCGCCGCGGGCCGCGGCACGCTGCTGATCACGCACCGGCTCGCCGGGCTGGAGGCGATGGACGAGATCGTCGTGCTCGAGGCCGGCCGGGTGGCCGAGCGCGGCACGCACGCCGAGCTGCTGCGCCGCGGCGGCCGCTACGCCGATTCGTGGCTGCGCGAGGGCGGGCCTACCCGGGCGCGGAACACGCGGTAGCTCCAGCCCTGGTAGAGCAGGACGAGCGGGACCAGCACGACCGCGGCCACGGTCATCACCTTCAGCGCGTAGCTCCCCGACGCCGCGCCGGAGACGGTCAGGGTGTACGCCGCGTCGGTGCTCGACACGAGCACGTTCGGGTAGAGGTCGGCGAACAGCGAGCCGACGGCCGCCGCCATCGCGACCGCGGTGGCCGTGAACGCCCAGCCCTCGCGGCCACTGCGCAGCAGCGCCGCCGCCGCCAGCACGGCGACCGGCGCGATCGCGCTCCACACCGACGGTGACCAGACGGCGAACACGATCGCCACCGCCGCGGCGCCGAGCGCGAGCTTGACGCCCAGCACCTTCGCCCGCACCCGCACGCGCCCGCGCGTCTTGAGCGCCAGGAACGTCGCCCCGTGCAGCACCGATAGCGCCAGCAGCGTGATGCCGACCCACACCCCGTACGCGGTGAAGATGTCCGCGAAGCTCCCGCTGAACTCGCCGTCGTCGCCGACCGGAAGCCCGGCGACCAGATCGCCGAGACCGATGCCGAGCACCAGCGGGATGGCCGCGCTGCCGAGCGTCGTCGCCCACGTCCACCCGCTCCGCCAGCGCGGCGCCTCGAGCTTGCCGCGGAACTCGAACGCCACCCCGCGCGCGATCAAGGCTGCGAGCGCCAGCAGCAGCGCCAGATAGAGCCCGGAGAACATCGTCGCGTACCAGGCCGGGAACGCCGCGAACATCGACGCGCCGGCCACGACCAGCCACACCTCGTTGCCGTCCCAGAACGGGCCGATCGAATTGATCGCCACCCGCCGCTCCTCGTCGTTGCGCCCGACCACCGTGTGCAGGACGCCGACGCCGAAGTCGAAGCCCTCGAGCACGAAAAACCCGGTCCAGAAGACCGCGACGACGATGAACCAGAAGGTCTCGAGCGACATGTCAGTACGTCAGCGCGGGCATCGGCTCGCGCGGTTCGGGTGTGCTCGCGGGCAAACCCTTGCGGGCATAGCGCAGCAGCAGGACGATTTCGGCGACGCCGAGCGCCAGGTACATCAGAGCGAACGCGGCGAGGCTGATCCAGATCTCGGTCGTGCTGACCGAGGGCGAGATGCCGTCGGCGGTCTTCATCAGCCCTTGGACGATCCAGGGCTGGCGCCCGTTCTCGGTCAGCATCCATCCCGCGGTGTTCATCACGAACGGGGCGAACACGGCCCACGTGGCGACGCGCAGGAACCACTTCGAGTGCTCGAGCCGTCGCCGCCGCATCAACCACGCGCCCCACAGCGACAGCAGGACGACGCCCGTTGCCAGGTACGCCATCACGCGCATCGACCAGTACTGGACGAAGACGTTCGGGATGTAGTTTCCCGGCCCGTACTGCTGCTCGTATTGCGCTTGGAGCTCGTTGAGCCCGACGACCTGCCCGTCCCATTTCAGCGTGGCCAGGATCGAGAGCAGGTGCGGGATCGCGATGACCTTCTGCGGGTCCTCGTCGTTCTTGCCGCCGCCGATCTGGAACGCCGAGAACGAGCACGGCTGGCAGGTCTCCCACTGCGCCTCGGCGGCCGCGATCTTCATCGGCTGGTAGCGCGTCTCGATGACGCCCAGCTGGCTGCCGACCAGGACCAGCAGGATGCTGAGCGGAACCAGCAGCGTGATCGCGAGCCCGGCGCTGCGGCGGAACGCGGTGACCTCGCGGTCGCGGCGCAGGTGCCAGGCCGAGACCGCGAGCAGCACCATCGTGCCGGTCGCGAGCGCGGCCAGCACGACATGGAAGTAGCCCCACAGGAAGACCGGGTTCGTGAACAGCGCGCCGATGTCGTCGAGCCGCGGCGGCTCGCCGTCGGTGCCGCCGGCGTACCCGACCGGCCGTTGCATCCACGAGTTGGCGGCCATGATGAACGCGCCGGAGAGCATCGAGCCCAGCGACACCATCCAGATGCAGAACAGGTGGGTCCGCCGCCCCAGCCGGTCCCAGCCGAACAGCCACAGGCCGAGGAACGTCGACTCCAGGAAGAACGCGGCCAGACCCTCCATCGCCAGCGGCCCGCCGAACACATCGCCGACGTAGCGCGACCACGCCGACCAGTTCATGCCGAACTCGAACTCCTGCACGAGCCCGGTGACGACGCCGACGGCGACGTTGATCAGCAGCAGGTTCCCGAAGAAGCGCGTCAGCCGCCGCCACTCGTCCTCCCCGGAGCGATGCCACAGCGTCTGCATGACGGCGACGAGGAACGACAGGCCGATCGTCACCGGCACGAACAGGAAGTGGTAGATGCTGGTCAGCGCGAACTGCAGCCGTGCCAGGTCGACATTCACGTCACACCCGGACCCGCGTGTGCGGAAGCTCTCCCTCGATAACCCGGCTCTGCTCCCTGCCGAAGGCGGTCGACGCCCATGCGCTCGCGACGGCCACGCGCCGCCCGGGTACGCCACCGAGGTAGAACAGGTGCACGCCGAGGTAGGTCAGGTAGGCGATCGGCCCTGACAGCTCCACGCCGCGGAACGCACAGATCGCCCGGCCGCGGCCGATGACCGCGAGCGCACCCTTGTCGAAGTAGCGGAACGGCGCGGTCGCGCCCGGCGCACCCGAAGCGATCCCGTCCGCAACGTGGCGCGCCTGCTGGATCGCCACCGTCGCAAGGCCGGGCAGCGGCTTGGCGTCGGGGCCGGGATGGGAGGCCGCGTCGCCGATCACGGAGATCTCCGGGTGCCCGGCCAGCGAGCAGTCCGGGAGGACCTCGAGCCGGCCGCCGCGGTCCTGGACGGCACCGGTCGCCTCGGCGAGCGTGGCGGCGAACCCCGCCGTGTGAACGCCGGCCGCCCAGATCACCGTCGCCGTCTCGTAGCGCATCGGCCTGCCGCCCTGCTCGAACGAGACGCCGCCGGCGTCGATCTCGGTGGCGCGTGCCCCCTCGCGGACATCGACGCCGATCGCGGCCAGCTCGCGACCGGCCTTCCCGGACAGCTTCGGGCTGAAGGCGGCGAGCACGCGGTCGCCCGCGTCGAGCAGCACGACGCGCGCGTCGCGCGGATCGAAGCGCGTGAACTGGTGCTTGAGGTGATACCGGGCGAGCACGGCGAGTTGCCCGGCGATCTCGACGCCGGTGGGTCCGCCGCCGATCACCACGAAGGTCAAGAGGCGCTGCCGCTCCGAGGCGTCCGTCGTGCGCTCGGCCTCCTCGAAGGCCGACAGGACCTGATCGCGCAGTGCGACCGCGTCCGCCAGCGTTTTGAGCGCGAACGACGACTCCTGCCACTCGTCGTGCCCGAAGTACGAGGTATCGCCGCCGCACGCGACGATCAGGCTGTCGTAGCCGAGCTTCTCGCCGCGGTCCAGCGTCAGCTCGCGCCGCTCGGCGTCGACCTCGGTCACCTCGGCCATCGCGACGCGCACATTGGACTGCTTGCGCAACATCCCGCGGATCGGCGCCGCGCACTCGCCCATCGACAGCATTCCGGACGCGAGTTGGTAGAGGAGCGGCTGGAACAGGTGGTGGTTGGTGCGGTCGACGAGCGTGATGTCGACATTCGCCTTGCGCAGCGCCTGTGCCGCGGCCAGCCCGCCGAACCCGCCGCCGACGATGGCGACCCTGCGTCGCTCAGCCGACACCGGCGACCTCCTGATGCGTCGCGCCGAGGCGCTCCAGCAGATGGTCGCCGACCCGCAGCGCATTCGCCATCGCCGTCAGCGCCGGGTTGACGGCCCCGATGCTCGGGAAGAAGCTCGTGTCGACGACGTAGAGGTTGTCGACCTCGTGCGCGCGGCAGTCGGGGTTGAGCACCGAGGTCGCGGTGTCGCGCCCGAACCGGCACGTGCCGGCCTGGTGCGCGACGCCGGCCACGGGGATCTCGTTCTTGAGGTAGGCGTGGCGCGGGATCAGGTGGTGCTCGTGCATCCCAAGCTTCCCCAGCATCGACTTGAGCTCGTGCAGGAGACGCTCCTTGGGGACCTGGTTGGTCGATGTGTAGCTGAGCGCGATATCGCCGTCGTGGCGTCAGCGTGACGCGGTTGGACTGCCGCGGCAGGTCCTCGGTCGAGAGCCAGAAGTCGACCGCGTGCCGGGCGACGTCCCGGAGCGCCCAGCCCGGCGCGAGCTTGGTCTGCAGCGGTTTCTCGCCGTGGTACATGTCCGCCGAGGACTTCCCGACCATCTGGATGTTGCCCATCGGGAACTCGAAGTCCTCGGTCGCGAAGTAGAAGTCGTTGATCCCGAGCGTCTTCTGGAAGCTCGTCGGGTTCGGTTCCTTCGACAGCGCCAGCACCGCCGAGCTGTTGTGGAACATGTAGTTGCGCCCGAGCTGGTCGGATCCGTTGGCGAGCCCGTGCGGGTGCGCTTCGCTCGCCGACGCGAACAGCAGCGCCGCCGAGTTCGCCGCGCCGCAGGAGACGACCACGACGTCGGCCGTGAACGTCTCGCGCTCGCCGTCGCACTCGACCACGACGCCGGTCACGGCGGTGCCGGCCGCGTTGGTCTCGAGCCGCAGCGCCCGCGTGCGGGTGCGGAGCGTCACGTTGGTGTGTTCCAGCGCCGGCCGGACCGCCAGCACCTCGGCGTCGGACTTCGCGTGCACCAGACACGGGAAGCCGTCGCACGTCGCGCAGCGCACGCACGCGCCGTGCGGCATGTCGGCCTCGTTGAGCATCACGCCGCACGGCGCGTGGAACGGCTGCAGCCCGGCCGCCGCGAGGTCGTCGGCGAGCTCCTGGATGCGCGGCTCGTGGCTGACGGCGGGGAACGGATAGGGACCGCTGGACGGCGGCTCGGTCGGGTCCTCGCCGCGCGCCCCGTGCACCTGGTAGAGCTGCTCGGCCTGCATGTAGTAGGGCTCGATCTCGTCGTAGCCGACCGGCCACGCGGGCGAGACGCCGTCGTGGTGCTCGAGCTCGCCGAAGTCCTCCTCGCGCAGCCGGTACAGCGCGGCGCCGTAGAGCTTCGTCGCGCCGCCGACGAAGTAGTGGATCTGCGGCTGGAACGGCTTGCCGTGCTCGTCGTACCACGTGTCCTCGGAGACGTAGCGGTTGTCGACGAAGACGTCGGCGGCCGACCAGTTCTGCGGCTCGCGCGGCAGCCAGTCGCCGCGCTCGATCAGCAGCACCCGCTTGCCGGACGGGGCCAGGCGGTGGACGAGGGTGCCCCCGCCGGCGCCGCTGCCGATCACGATCACGTCGTAGTCGCTCATCCGCTGTGCTCCTCGATGCGCTCGGCGAGGATGATCCGGGCGGCGGCCTCGATCAGCGCGAGATGCGAGAACGCCTGCGGGAAGTTGCCGAGGTGGCGGCCGGTGTCGGCGTCGAGCTCCTCCGCGTAGAGCCCGAGCGGCGACGCCTGACGCAGCAGGCGCTCCATCAGGTCGCGCGCGCGCCTGCACCTCGCCGATGATCGCCAGCGCCGACACGAGCCAGAACGAGCAGATCAGGAACGTCCCCTCTTTGCCGGACAGGCCGTCGTCGGTCTCCTCGGTGCGGTAGCGCAGGACGTACCCGTGCTCGGTCAGCTCGTCGGCGATCGCGAGCACGGTCGCGCGCATGCGCGGGTCGTCACCGTCGAGGAACCCGAAGATCGCGGCCAGCAGATTCGACGCGTCGAGCGCGTCGGTCTCGTAGTGCTGGCGCAGCACGCCGCGCTCGTCGACGCCGTGCTCGAGGATGTCCGCGCGGATCTCCTCGGCGACCGCGCGCCAGCTCGCCCGCCGCTCGGCGTCGCCGCGGATCTCGGCGAGCTTGGCCGCACGGTCCATCGCCACCCAGCACATGAGCTTCGACGAGACGTACTGCTGGGGCGCGCCGCGCGCCTCCCAGATGCCCTGGTCGGGCTCGCGCCAGGCGGCCATCGCGCACTCGGCCTGGGTCTCGACGATCGGCCACAGCCGCCGCGACAGCCGCTGGCTGCGCCGCGTGTGCAGCAGGATGCAGTCGAGCACGGCGCCGTAGACGTCGTTCTGGCGCTGGTCGAACGCGCCGTTGCCGATCCGCACGGGCCGCGCGCCGGCGTAGCCGGAGAGGTCGTCGCGCGTGGACTCCGTCAGGTCGCGCCGCCCGTCGATCCCGTACATGATCTGCATCGCGCCGTCGGCGTTGGGCTCGAGGTCGGCGACGAACTGCATGAACTCCTCGGCCTCCCAGTCGAGGTTCAGCCAGTGCAGCGCCTGCAGCGTGAACGTCGAGTCGCGCATCCAGGCGTAGCGGTAGTCCCAGTTGCGCTCGCCGCCGGGCGTCTCGGGCAGCGAGGTCGTCGCCGCGGCGACGGTCGCGCCGGTCGGCATGTACGTCAGGCCCTTGATCGCCAGCGCCGAGCGCTCGATCGCCTCGCGGAACCGGTGGTCCGGAATCCGCGCCTCCGCCACCCACGAGCGCCAGAAGTCGCGTGGTCGCGGCCATCCGCGCCTCGCGCCTCCTCGACGTCTGCGGCGACGCCAGCTCCTCCGCCCACGACAGCGAGCAGAACGCCAGCTCGCCGGCGCGCAGGGTCTGGCGGGCGCGCGCGCGGCCGCCCTCGATGCCCGATCGCCATGTCGGTGCTGCAGGCGCAGCGTCAGATGCCGGCGCCGCTCGCGTCGGCGGTGTGGCGGCCGTCGCCGACCAGCGTCCACTCGGCCGCCGTGCGCCCGTAGTCGAAGACGGGCTCGCAGACGAGCTCCATCTCGACGCTGCCCGTCGATGCACTCGATCGTCCGCACCAGCAGGTGGTCGCCGTCGATCGTCGGCCGGCGGGCGCGTGTGCGGCGTCACCGTGTCCTCGCCGCGGCGCGGGCCCATCGTCAGCGCGTCGCGGACGACGACCCAGCCGCCGTGCGTGTGCCAGGTCGTGACGAGCGTGTTGGTGCCGGGCTCGTACGCGCGCGCCGTCGGGACGTCGATGCCGAACGGCCCGACGCGGAACTAGCCGGCCTGGCGATCGAGCAGCGTCCCGAACACGCTCGAGGAGTCGAACGACGGCACGCACAGCCAGCCGATCGCGCCGTCCGGCGCGACGAGCGCCGCGGTGTGGCAGTTCGAGAGGAAGCCGTAGGACGCGATCGGCGGAAACGGCGACGGCGCCGCGGCGCTCTGGGGCTCGGCCACGGGCGTCGTCCACGGTGGTCATGACGCCACCCACGGGCCGTGCCAGCCGCCGTGTCCGTGTGGCAGCTTGGTCGCCGGCCTCCGGGCCCCAGGTGCCCTTCGCGTACGGGTGCACGGGCGGCGGCGCGTCGAGCAGCGGCTGCATGATCCGCCACTGCTCCTCGACGCCGTCCTGGCGCGTGAAGCGGCTCGCGTCGCCGCGCATCGCGGCGTCGAGCAGGACCTCGTAGGGCGTCGCGCCCTCGCCGCCCTCCTCGGCGAACTCCATGTCCATCGTGATCGTCTCGGGCTCGCGGCACGTCGCCGCGCTTGGCGTCGACGACGATCCGGATGCCGGTCGACGGGTCGAGCTTGACCACGATCTGGTCGGGCTCCGGCCGCCGCATGCGCTCGGGCAGGAACCCCAGGCGCGGCGGGCGCCGGAAGACGAGCCGCGCCTCGGTCTGGGTCGTCGGCAGGCACTTGCCGGTGCGGATGAAGAACGGCACGCCCGACCAGCGCCAGTTCTCGATGTCGAGCCGCAGCGCGGCGTAGGTCTCGGTCGTGCGAGTCCGGCGCGACGCCGTCGATCTCGCGGTAGCCGTCGTGCTGGCCGCGCACGTAGTGGGCGGGATCGGCGGCGCGCGTGGCGCGCAGGACGCCGGCGATCGAGTCCTTGAGCGTCCGCGGGTCGGCGCCCGCCGGCGGCTCCATGGCCACGGCGGCGACGACCTGCATGCAGGTGGTTGACCACGACGTCGCGCAGCGCGCCGACCGGGTCGTAGAAGTGGCCGCGGTCGTCGACGCCGAAGTCCTCGGCCATCGTGATCTGCACGCAGGACACGTAGTTGCGGTTCCAGATCGGCTCGAAGATCGCGTTCGCGAACCGCAGGTAGAGGATCTCGGCCAGCCCCATCTTCCCGAGGAAGTGGTCGATCCGGTAGAGCTGCTCCTCGTGCAGGTGGACCTCCAGCTCGGCCTGCAGCGCCCGCGCCGACTCGAGGTCGTGGCCGAACGGCTTCTCGACGACGACCCGCGCGTGCTCGGTCAGGCCCGCGCCGGCCAGGCCGCCGATCGACCATCCCGAACAGCGCCGGCGGGATCTCGAGGTAGAAGACCGGGCTGCGCGCTCCGTCGAGCGCGCGCGCGACGCGCTCGAACGTCGCCGGGTCGGCGAAGTCGCCGCGCAGGTAGGAGAGCCGCGCCGCGAAGCGCTCGAACGTCGCCTCGTCGATCGTCTCGCCGCAGGCCTCGATCGCTGCGCGCGCGTGCGCGCGCAGCTCGTCGTCGGACCAGTCGTCGACGGCGACGCCGAGGATCGGGCACTGCAACAGGCCGCGAAGCTCCAGCCGGTACAGCGACCGGAACGTCATCTGTTTCGCGAGATCGCCGCTGATGCCGAAGACGACGAGCTGGTCCGTGGCGCCCGTGTTGGCGCCGACCGCGCGCGGGCGCGGTCTGACTGCCGTGCTCATGCCGCCACGGTCCTCCCGCGTGGCGGCGACGCCATCACCTGGTCCGGGTGAACCGCCTCACTGGACCTGCGCGCACTCCGTCGGCCACGCCGTGAAGTAGAAGAGCGCGAGCAGGTCGTGGTCGGCGCTCTTGCCTCGCTCGTCGATCGTGCGCACGAGTCGCGCCAGGAGCTGCGTCGACTCGACGCCGTCGGAAGGCCAGGGAGCGGGGAGCATCGTGGCTGGGATCCTGAACGATCGCCGCCACGGCTTCCATACCGCAGTTGGGCGATCTGGGAGCCCGTTGAAGAACTCCTAGGCCGCGAGCGACTCGGTTCCGAGCGCCTTGGCGACGAGGTGAGCGCGCGAGCGGGCGCCCATCTTCTCCATCGCGTTGCGCACGTGCGTGCGCACCGTGTCGTGCGTGATCTGCAGCTCGTCGGCGATCTCCGGCCCGGTGGCTCCCATCGAGACCAGCCTTACGACCTCGCGCTCGCGCCCGGATAGCGCCTTGGACGGGCCTTCGGCCCCGGTCTCGCGGCGGAAGCGGCCGCCCCAGCGCGACGTGCTGAGCGCGACGAACAGCACCAGGCGGCGGCCCGTCACCGTCTCGGTCGTGGCGCCCCACTGGACCCGGACCGCGCTCCCGTCGGCATGGCGAAGATTGGCCTCGCCCGAGAACTTCCTCGAGGCCAGCTGCTCGCGCCACTCGCGCTCGGTGGCGAGCGGACCGTCGGCGGCGAGCTCCCATACCGGGCGGCCCACGAGCTCCTCGCCGCGCCGGCCGACAAGGCGCAGGCACGCGGCGTTGGCGTCCAGGACCCGACGGTGCTCGTCGACCAGCACCATCGCGTTGCGCGACTGCCCGAACGCGCTCGAGAACAGCACGGGCCAGCCGTTCGGGTTCGCCATTCCGTCCACTCTCGGTGCGGGGCGCGGCGGTTGCATCGCCCCAACCGGGTGATGCCGCCGCCGTGCGGCGCCGCGAACCTCCGGCCATGGCCTCGAGCGCGCAGGCAGCCGTGCCGCGACGGTCATGGGCCGCCCGCTTCCAGCGGCGACAGCGCCTGAAGGGCAGCCTGTGGATGATCCCGCTCGCCTGCGCCCTGGCCGGCCCGGTGCTCGCCGAGCTGACCGCCGTGATCGAGGCGCGGTTGGACATGCCGGCCGGCTGGACCTACTCCGAGTCGACCGCGAGCTCCGTTCTCAGCGCGATCGTCAGCGCGATGGTCGGGCTGACGGGGTTCGTGGTCGCGTTCGGCGTCCTCGTCGTCCAGATGGCCACCCAGACGCTCTCGCCCCGCTTCATGCGGCTCTGGTACCGAGACGGGCTCCAAAAGGCGGTGCTCGGCACCTTCGTCGGAACGCTCACGTTCGCCTTGGCTCTGCTGCGGCGGGTCGGCCCGGGCACGGTGCCGGACATCGGCGTCACGCTCTCCGGCGTGGCGGTCGCGGCCAGCGTCGTGCTCTTCCTCGTCTACCTCGATCGCTTCATCCACCGCCTGCGACCGGTCGCAGTGGCGTGGATCGTCGCCGACGCCGGCGCGCAGGTCTTCAACGCCATGCAGCCGTCCGCTCCCGAGACCCCTCTCCCGAACGTTCACGCCGGCGCGACGCCTTCGCTCGAGGTTCGCTCCGGCGGCGCGGGGGCGATCCAGGCGATCGACAAGGACGGTCTGCTCGCGACCGCGATCCGCCACGACTGTCTGCTCGTGTTCCCGCACGCGGTCGGCGACATCGTCCCGCACGGCGATGTCGTGCTGCAGGCGTACGGGCCCGCCCCTCCCCCCGCCGATCGCCTTCGCGGCCTGTTCGTGATCGGCGAGGAACGCACCATCGAGCAGGATCCGGCGTTCGCGCTGCGGATCCTCGTCGACATCGCGATCCGGGCCCTGTCGCCCGCGGTCAATGACCCGACGACCACCGTCCAGGTGCTCGGCGCCATCGAGGACCTCCTGATCCTGATCGGCGAGAGCGACCTGCACGGCCGCGGTGATCTCCACGATGACGACGGCAACCTGCGTGTCGTCGTGGAGACGCGGAGCTGGGAGGACCTGCTCGCGCTCGCGCTGACGGAGATCCGCGAGTACGGCGCGACCGCGACGCAGGTGACACGCCGGACGCATGCACTGCTCGATCGCCTCCAGGCCCGGGTCCGCCCCGAGCATCGCGCCGCGATCGCGGCCCATGCCGCGGCGCTCGACGCCGCGATTGAGGCAAAGGTCCCAGATCCGTCGGCGCGCGCGTTCGCCGGCCGCGCGGACCCGCAGGGGATCGGCGGATCATCCGGTTGGGAGGATGCGCAACCCGCCTCCAACCGCGCAGCATTGGGCGCATGACACAGCCCTACGGCGAGACGATGAAGTGGGAGCCGGCCGCACCTCGGATCCGCCTGCTTTCCCTCCTGGTCTCATTGGCCGTGTTGACGATTTCGGTGTACGTGGCCGCCGGACTCGTCCCGGGGGTCTCGCTCGACCGGCCCGGCGCCGGACTGCTCGTCGCGCTCTCGCTCGCTGTCCTGAACGCGATCGTGCCACCGATTCTGGCTGCCCTGCGGCTGCCGTTCATGCTCGCGATCGGCTTCATCCTGATCCTGCTCGCCGACGCGGCGCTGCTGTTGGTGGTCGACGAGATCTTCCCGGATTGGCTGCGCATCGACGGGTTCGGCGACGCGCTGCTGATGTCGCTGGTGATAGCGGCGGTCGGGATCGTGCTGCAGGTCATCTCCGGCACGAACGACGACGACGAGTACACGTTGCGGGTCACGCGCCGGATCGCGCGGCGACAGGGGGACGTGGCGCGCACCGACGCGCCCGGGATCATCTACCTCGAGATCGACGGGCTGTCATTGCCCGTCCTGCGGCGCGCGATCCGCGACGGGAACGTGCCCACGATGGCGCGCTGGATCGCCGAGCACGGCTACCACCTCGCCGAATGGGAGACCGATCTCTCCTCCCAGACCGGCGCCAGCCAGGCGGGCATCCTGCTCGGCTCCAACGAGGACATCTCGGCCTTCCGCTGGGTCGAGAAGGAAACCGGGACGATGATGGTCTGCTCGTCCGCGTCCGACTGCGCGGAGATCGAGCGCCGGCACTCGACGGGCATCGGCCTGCTGACCGACGGCGGCGCGAGCCGCGGCAACCTGCTCTCGGGCGAGGCCGAAGCGGCCATCCTCACCGTCAGCCGCATGGACGCCGAGAAGCGGGCGAACCCCGGCTACCGGGCCTTCCTGGCGAACGGGTTCAACGTCACCCGGCTGCTCGTCCTCTACTTCTGGGAAGTCGTGCTGGAGTGGACGGCGGCGGCGCGCCAGAAGCGCCGCGACGTGCGCCCGCGCGGGCACCGCGGCGGCAGCTATCCGTTCCTGCGCGGCGCGATGTGTGTGTTCATCCGCGACCTGATCGTCTACAGCGTGCTGACGGACATGATGCGCGGCCGTCCGGCGGTGTACGCCACGTTCGCCAGCTATGACGAGGTCGCACATCATTCCGGGCTCGAGCGCGCCGACACGCTCGAGGCGTTGCGCAAGCTCGACCAGCAGTTCGCGCGGGTCGAGAACGCCCGGCGCTATGCCCCGCGGCCCTACGAGATCGTCGTGCTCTCCGATCACGGGCAGACGCAGGGCGCGACCTTCAAGCAGCGTCACGGCTACGGCCTCGACGAGCTCGTGGAGCGCTCGCTGGCGCGCGGTGACGTGGCCGGGTACTCGGGCGGCGACGAGCAGCGCGCCCTGGTCGGGCACGCGGTCGAGGAGGCCACGGGCAAGACCGGCGGCAAGCCGGGACGCAACGACGTGTCCGGCCGTGACGTCGTCGTCCTCGGCTCAGGCAATCTCGGTCTCGTCTATCTGATGGGCGCGGACCGGCGGCTGACGCTGGAGGAGATCCAGGAGCGCCACCCCGAGCTGATCGGCGCGCTCCGCGAGCATGAGCACATCGGCTGGTTGCTCGTGCGCTCCAGCGAACACGGCGCGGTCGTCCTCGGACCGGCCGGGACGCACTATCTGGACGAGCGCCGCGTCGAAGGTGAGGATCCGCTCGCGCCCTTCTCGCCCACCGCGCCCGAGCACCTGCGCCGGACCGACGGCTTCGCCCACGTCGGCGACATCATGGTCGGCAGCTTCTACGACACAGAACTACAGGAGGGCTGCGCGTTCGAGGAGCTGATCTGCTTCCACGGCGGGCTCGGCGGCCCGCAGACGCGCCCATTCATCCTGTATCCGCAGTCGCTGCCGCTTCCGGCAGGGCCGATCATCGGCGCGGCCGCGGTCCATGGCGTGCTGCGGGGGTGGCGCGATCTGTTGCAGTCGCCCTCAGCGGCGCGGAAGCCGGATCTGATTCCGGCCCCGCGCCACTAAGCCCCTCCGGCCTGCCGCCCGCGCGTGCTCCGCACGCACGCACTCCGCGGTCTCGTTCTCCTCCACCCAGACCGGGAGCGCGCCGAACCCCGGCTGCGATTAGACGCGCGTCGGCGGCATGGCCTCCATGGTGGTGGCGGCGGGCCCGATCTTCGATACCGCTGTTGCGCGATCTATGCCGCGACCAGCGGTTCCCCGGCAGCGGTCTCGCTCGCCTCGGCGAGCGATGTGACCGGCAGGCGGCGGGTGAACCGGAGGGACAGCAGCGCCGCGAGCGCGACGGCGCCGAGCGCCAGTCGCAGCGCCTCGAGTTGCGCGTCGCCGTAGTCGGCGGCGATCGCCTCGGCTTCGACCTCCGAGAGCCCGGCGTCGGTCGCGGCCTGTTCGACGACCGCGACGGGCACGATGTCGATCCCCTCCTGCGTGGTGCGGGCGATCGTCTGGCGCGCCTCTTCGGGGACGTTCGGGTTAGTGGCGATGCGATCGTTGAAGCCGGTCGCCAGCGACGCGAGCAACACGGCGCCAATGATGGCCGTGCCGAGCGAGGAACCGAGGTTCTGGGCCGTGCCCTGCAAGCCGCCGGCCTCGCTCGACTGCGTCGGGCCGACGGCGGACATGATCACGTTCCCGAGCTGCGAGGCGAGGAGGCCGGCGCCGGCGCCGATCAGCGCCAGCGCGACCTTGAAGCCGGTGTCGTTGAGCTCCACGTCGAGCGTCGACAGCATCACCGCGGCGCCGATGCTGACCGCGACCAGCCCGATCCGTGCGACCGCGCGCGGCGAGCGGCGCTCGGCCATGCGCGGGCCGAGGAGCGCGAACACGAGCATCGCCACCGACAGCGGCAGCAGACGCTTCCCGGTCTCGAACGCATCGAGGCCGAGCACGACCTGCAGGTACACGGGGATCACGAAGAACGTCCCCATGAGCACCAGCTGCTGACCGACCAGCGTCCCGAGCCCTGCCCGCAATCGCGAGATCTGCAGCAACGCGGTGTCGAGCAACTGGTCGTGTCCGAGCCTGGCGCGCCGCCCCTCCCAGGCCCCGAACGCCCACAGCAGCGCGAGGCCGCCGAGCACCATGAACGGGACCACCGAGAAGCCGAGCGGTTCGATCTCGGTGCCGTTGATCGTCAGCGATGAGCGCGGCTTCACGAACCCCCACACGCTGCTGCGCAGGATCGCGAACACGACCAGCCCGAAGCCGGCGGAGGAAAGCGCGACGCCGACGATGTCGAGTTGCGGGCGCCGCGCCGGCGCAGGCGCCTGCGCGAGCCGGCCGCGCAGCAGCAGGATGAAGATCACGACGACGGTCTCGGCGGCGAACACGTAGCGCCACGAGAACTCGGTAGTCACCCAACCGCCGATCAACGGGCCGGCGGCGACGGCGACCGCCGCAATTCCGCCGAGCAGCGCATACGCCAGCGCGCGCTCCTTGCCCTGATAGGTGGCGGCCGTGAGCGCCGCGATCGCCGGAACCACGAGCACGGCGCCGAACCCCTCGACGCCCGACCACCCGACCAGCAGCACGGCGAGGTTCGGGCTGAACGCCGTGGTCAGCGACCCAACGCCATAGATCGCAAGCCCGATCGCGAACGCGCGATTGGTGCCCATGATGTCGCCGAGCTTGGCGCCCAGCAGCATGAACGCCGCCATAACCAGCGTGTAGAGCGTGATCGCCGTCTGCACGCCCTGGATCGACGTATCGAGGTCCTCGACGATCTGCGAGATCGCCACGTTCATCACGCTCGAATCGAGCACCATCACGAACTGCGCCGAACACAGGATCAGCATCGGGAGCCACTTGCGCATCGGCCGAACCTACGTCGCCGCGCCGGGTGGTGCCATCGCCCGCATGGGATGAACGGCGTCTAGACGCTGCGCCGTGGACCTCACGGATCGTTCTGGTCTCGAGACCCGCGTAACTGCGGGCACCGAGTAGGGGTGTCGCACATGAGCGTCCTGTCAGGAAGCTCATGTGCGACACCCCCTTTGTTCGGAGTGCGGACACGATCGACCCGCACCCACTCGATGCCAGCCGTTCCGCGGGTCTGGCGACCAGGCCGATCCGTGAGGTCCACGGCGCCCCGCCTAGCGCTCACGCGACAGGAACCGCGCCCGTGACCGCCGTCCCGCGCCCCGGCACGGTGTCGATCGCGAGCCGCCCGTCGAACGCGTCGAGCCGGGCGCGCATGTTGCGCAGGCCGACCCCGTCGGTCAGCGCCACCGGATCGAACCCGGCGCCGTCGTCGCGGACGTCGAAGCGCAGCTCGGACCCGGACACCCGCAGGCTGATCGAAACGCGTGCCTGGGGACCGGCGTGCTTGGTCGCGTTGTGCACGGCCTCGAGGCAGCAGAAGTACACGGCGCCCTCGACCTCGGGCGGATAGCGCCCGACGCCGTCGCCCGACACCACCACCCTCCCACCGGACCGCGTCGCCACGACCTCGAGCGCCCGGACGAGGCCGCTTTCGGCCAGCGGTGCCGGGTAGATCCCGTGCGCGAGCCGGCGCAATTCGTCCAGCGCTTCCTCGAGCTCGGACTCGAGCTCCCGGAGCTGGTCCTGCGCCGCCGAGTCGACGCCGAGCGACTCGCGGGTGAGCGAGAGCTTCATCAGCAACGCGGTCAGCTGTTGCTGGGCCCCGTCGTGGAGATCGCGCTCGAGCTCCCGACGCTCGGTGTCGCCGATGACCGCGATCCGAGCGCGCGACTCGCGCAACTGCCGCAGCGAATCGTTCCAGGCCGTCTCGAGCTCCGCGTTCTCCTTCGCGAGCAGCGCCACCGCGCCGGCCGCCTGAACCAGCTCCGGGTCCTCGGCCAGCTGCGGGTCGTGGATCACCGCGACGGGCGCGCGACCCTCGTGCTCGACCTCGGTCAGCACGCGCCCGCGATCCCGGCGCAGCGCCGCGCCGTCGCTGTCGACCCAGGCGCCTCCCGCCGAGAACGCCAGCCGCAGCCCGGGATCGCCGAGCGGCTCGCGCAGCATCCCCTCGAGCTCGCGCAGCGGCGGCCGGTCGAGCGACGCCATCACGATCCGCCGCAATACGCGTCGCGGCGAACAGCTCGGCCGCCACCAGCGCGAGCAGGAAGCCGTACCACAGCGCGGCGCGGGAGGCCACGCTCGTCCACGTGATCGCGGTGTAGAGCGAGCCCGAGTCGACGTCCAGCGCGGCCGCCAGCTGACGGGCGATCTGCGTCACCAGGAAGACCAGCGCGATCGGGGTGCCGATCGCCAGCGCGCGGCGGCGAGGGGGTGTGCAGTTCACGATCCGCCAGACGATCAGCGCCACCGCCGCGATCGCGATCGCGACCATCAGCAGCGCTCGCGCGTCGCTCAGCGCCGACGCCAGCCCGACGTCCGCCGTGATCAGCCACCCGTTCTCGGGACAGGCGGGCTCACAGACCGAGATCGTGCCGACGGGGGCGATCGTCGGCGACAGTGTGAGGCCCAGGACGTACAGGGTCACGACGCCGACCGCCGCACACGACAGCAGCACCCGCTCGACCACGCCGTCGAGCCTGCCGGTCGGGAACGCGAGGATGACGGCGAGCGTGACGACGTAGATCACGCTCTCCCACGCGACCCCGAACGCGAACGGCCACGGCTCGGCCGACGACTGCAGGATGTACGGCGCGTGGAGGAAGCCGGCGGCGATCAGCAGGGGCCCGAAGCGGCTACGCGGGCGGCGCCGGCGCCAATAGAGCCCGACCAGAACCGGGCCCACGATCACATCCGCCTTCTGGACCGCGAGCCACCCCGGATGCGCCAGGAAATCCGCCTCCAGCGTGAGCCAGAACGCGGCCACGGCGAGCACGATCGCCGTGCCGCCCAGCACGGCCTCCAGGCGCGTCACCCGGAGCCGCTCGATCACGCGTTGCTCCTGGTCATTGGGCCCTTACAGCAGGATTCCGCGAGCAGGCCCTGGGCACATCGGACGGATGGCCGAACTGGGCGGGACATCACGCCGAGGCCGTCTACGTCATATGGCCGATGCCTCCGTTGACCGGTAGGCTCGCGCTGTCGTCTGGGCCCCCTCATGAGCACCCGCGTTCAGCTGCCGTCGGTCCCGCTCGCGGCGCGCGCCGACGCGCAGCGACGGTGGCTGGTCTACGCGGGCGGCGTCCTGCTCCTGGCGGCGTCCTACTACACCGCCGCGAAGGTCGGCCAGACGCTCCGCTACACCGCCTCGGTGGCCGCGATGTGGCCGCCGGCCGGGGTCGGGATCGCGGCGCTGTACCTGTGGGGTGTGCGGTGGTGGCCCGGCATCCTGCTCGGCGACCTCGCAGTCAACGTCGAGCAGTACTTCTCGGACGGGTCGATCCCGCTCGGCAGCCTGGTCGGGCAGCAGATCGGCAACATGGCCGAGATCGTCGTCGGCGCGCTGCTCCTGATCCGGCTGGCGGGGCCGCACGCGGGGCTGGACCGCGTCGGACAGGTGATCGGCATGTTCGCCGCGCTCGCGGCCGCTGCGGCGATCAGCGCCACCGCGGGCACGATCTCGATGCTGGCGGGCGGCGTGGTGACCGCCGCGGATACGCCGACGTTCTGGCGCACGTGGTGGCTCGGCGATCTCGCCGGCGCGCTCGTGGTCGTATCCGTCGTGCTCGCCTGGAGCCAGTCGCCCGCGGCCGCGTGGCGGCGGCTGCGCACCGCTGAAGGGGCGCTGATGCTCACCTCGGTGGTCGCGTCGGCCGTGATCGCGGTCACCATCGAGGAGCCCGTCACCTACGTGGTCTTCCCCGCGTTGATCTGGGCCGCATACCGCTTCGGGCCACCAGGCGCGACGCTGGCGATCGCGATCGTCGCCGGCCTGACGATCGGGATCACGGCCGCCGAGGTCGGGCCGTTCTTCCAGCAGACGATCGACCACCGGACGCTCGGTACACAGATCTTCATCGACGTCACGGCGATCACGACGCTGCTGCTGGCCGCCGTCGTGTGCGAGCGCGAGCGCTCGGTCGCGGCGCTCGCCGAGGCGAGGCGGCGGGAGGGCGAACGCGCCGTCGAGGAGCGCCAGCGGATCGCGCGCGATCTACACGACTCGGTCTCCCAGGCCCTGTTCTCCACGCTCCTGCACACGCGGCTGGCCCAGCGGGCGCTGCGCGCCTCGGGCATGGCGACATCCGAGCCGCCCGCCCGGGCGCTGAGCACGATCGCGGACCTCACGCGCGGAGCGCAGACGGAGATGCGTTCGCTGATCTCCGAGCTTGGCAAGGACCCGCTCGCCGGCGGTCTCGTCCCCGCGCTCGCCCAGCACGTCGCGACGCTGTCCGAGCGCGAGGACGTCAACCTCGTACTGGTCACGCCGGAGAGCCGGCCGGCGCTCTCGCCGCGCGCCGAGGCGCACCTGTTCGGGATCGCTCGCGAGGCGCTGGCCAACAGCGTCAAGCACGCGCAGGCGACAACGAGTTGGGTGCAGGTGGAGGCTTCGAACGGACGGGTCGCGCTCGAGGTCGGCGACGACGGTCGCGGCTTCGACCCGGACGTCGACCATCCCGGGCACTTCGGGCTGGAGTCGATGCGCAGCCGCGCCGCGGAGATCGGTGCGGGGCTGACGATCTCCAGCGCCCCCGGCCGCGGCACGATCATCCGCGCGGAGATGGACCGATGATCCGCGTGCTGATCGTCGACGATCACGCGGTCGTGCGGCGTGGACTGCTCGCGTTCCTCGCCACCGAGCCGGACCTCGACGTCGTCGGCGACGCCGCCGGCGGCGCCGACGCGCTGGCGCAGATCGCGCGGCTCGACGCCGAGGGCCGGCGGCCGGACATCGTGCTGATGGACCTGCAGATGGAGCCGCTGGATGGGATCGAGACGACGCGCCGGATTCGCGCCCGTCACCCCGGCGTCGACGTGGTCGCGCTGACGTCGTTCGCCGAGGAAGAGCGCGTCCGTGCCGCGCTGGAGGCCGGAGCCGCCGGCTACGTGCTCAAGGACGCCGACGCCGACGAGGTCGTGGCCGCCATCCGCTCGGTGTACGCCGGCGCGGTCCAGCTCGATCCGGCGGTCGCCCGCCGCCTCCTGGCGTCCTCGGGACCGCCGTCCCGCGATGCCGTCGGCGGCCTGACCGCGCGCGAGCTCGACGTCCTGCGCCAGCTCGGCGACGGGATGGCGAACAAGGAGATCGCGGCCCACCTCGGGCTCAGCGAGCGCACCGTCCGCACCCACGTGTCCAGCATCCTCGCCAAGCTCGGGCTCAGCTCACGCACCCAGGCCGCGCTGTGGGCCGCGCGCGAGGGCGTCGTCGAACTCGAGCGCCCGGCTCAGGCGTAGGTCGCCGGCGTCGGCGGCTCGGCCGCGGCGCGGCGGCCGTAACCACGCCACGTACGGAAGAGCCAGGTCGCGCCCACGAGCGCGTTGGTCCACAGCAGCACGTTGTAGATGACGTTGAACCAGACCATCACGTCGTCGGGGGGTGTGGTGGCCCAGAACTGCGCGTTGGGCCACAGCAGCGTCCAGCCCGTGTCCTCCACGAGCCCCTTTGTGATCGTGACCGCCCAGCCGTAGGACTGGTCCCACAGCGCATGCAGCATCACGACGCCGAGGAGCGTCAAGCCGAGGCGCCGGTTGAAGTGAAACCGGCCGCCGCGCGAGCTTGCGAACAGCGCGCCGCCGACCAGCGCCGTCCAGGTGATGTGGCCGAACGGAGCGAGCATGGCCCGGAACACCTCGAGCTCGACGATGTCGACGATCCGGTCGCCGCGGCTGTTGATCATCGCCTGCACCGCGTAGCCGGCACTTTCGAAGGCCGCGAACCCCGCGCCGACGACGACGCCCAGGACGATGCCGTCGCGCGGTTCGCGGTGATGCACCTGGTGCGCGACCACCAACAGGATGGCGCCCTTGGCCAGCTCCTCGAACAGGCCGACCCCGATGAACGTTCCCCGGCTCGCCGGCAGCAGGTAGGTCTCGAGCAGAGCGGAGGTGATGACCGCGAGCGTCCCGGCGGCGAGGAAGCCAAGTACCACCTCTGCCGTCGTGAGATAGCCGGTGGGGCGGTGCGAGAGCGCGAAGGCGACGATCGTCACCGGAACCAGGAAGCTGCCGACGATGATCACGGTGGGCACCAGGATCGTGTCGCCGGTGATCTCGGTGATCACGGCGGAGAAGAGCCAGATCGCCAGGCCGCCGGCGAACAGCAGCTTCCACAGGCGCGTCGGGAGCCGGACGAAGTGCTCGTGCGGCTCAGGGGCGCCGTAGGCCGCCGCGGTCGTCACGCGTCGAAACCCCCGTGCGCGGCGGGAGCCGGCGGAATCCGCGCCAGCAGGTCGTCGGCTCCGACGATCTCATCGCGCAGCGCGGCGATGTCCTGCGCAGCTTCGTGAACGGCGGCGGCGTCGGCGCCGCAGACCGGGCAGCAGCGCAGCGCCGGGCCGCGGCGGGGACGCATGCGGACGACCGTGAATACGAACCCTACGAACCCGCAGCCGAGCAGAATCGTGCCGGCCATCGAGAGCGCGAAGCCGGCGTCTCGCAACGCGATTCCGATCAGGAACTCCATCGCCGTGGAGCGTCCTGGGGCGACGCTCCGGCCACATCATCCGATGCGGGTGATCAGACGGTGCCCAAGAGCGCCCACAGGTCCGCGGACGCGAGCCGCGACTTCAACACGAACCCGCGCGCGCCGCAGCGCTCGATGTGCACGCGGCTGCGATAGGGCTCGTCGGCCGACACGAGCAGGACGGCCCGCTTTGGATCGTCGCGCGTGAGCGTGCGACACACCTCGAAGCCGCTGCCGTCGCGCAGACGGAGGTCGAGGACCACGGCCTCGGGGGCAACCCGCTCGGCGGCCTCCAAACCGGCGGCGGCGCCGTCCGCTTCGCCCACCACCGCGAAGCCGCGTCGCTCGAGCAACTCCCGCGCGACCGACCGAAATGACTCGTGGTCGTCGATGATGAGGACGCGGACGGGGCTGGCTGACATCTTGAGCAGGGGTACCCTCCGGCTCATCGTCTGATTCGGATGACGACCGGAGAATCGGCGGCGATGATCCTCCCGCGACGATGGCGAAATTGCACATCACCCACCACGAGCGCGTCGAAGGTCATCCGCACCGCTGGCACGTGCACCTGCACGGGCGGTCCCAACCGATCCCCGTCGAGCTCGAGCCGGACGCGCGCAGGAGCCTGGAGATGACCGACGAGGACATCCACAATCTGCTGCCGACCGCGCTGCAGAGACATGCGGACGAAAACCGCGACGATGTCCTCCCGGGCGAGGAGTACCACGACGTCACGTGGGACGCCCCGGTGCGGCTGTATCAGACCCACTTCGGGGCGTGAGGAGAACACCGTGAGCGACTACGAGACCGTGGAACGCGCCGACAACGAGGCGATGGCCGACCTGATCCGGCAACGGCTGGAGGAGAACGGCGTCCCGTGCGTCGTCCAATCGGGCCGGATGGCCTCGATCGCCGGAGCCGGTGCCTCCTACAACGTGATGGTGCCGGCCGAACGAGCCGACGAAGCCCGCGAGATCCTGGGCGACTAGAACTACTCGGTAGCGCGGGCGCGTTCGACGAGGTCGCTGAGACGCCGCTCGACCGCCTGTAGGTCGGCGCGCACGGCCGCAAGTTCGGTGTGCAGGGGACTCGCGGTCCCGGCACGGCGGGCGGACCCGCCGGCGTGGGCGACTCATCGAGGTGGAAGAGCTCGGCGAGCGAGCCCGCGAGCACACCCAGGACGCCGATCCCGGTGAACATGATCGCCACGCCTGCGAGCCGGCCGGCAGTGGTGATGGGGACGATGTCCCCGTACCCGACGGTGGTGAGGGTGACGATGCCCCACCAGAGGGCGTCGCCCACGGTTGCGAACTCTTTGTTCGTCGCGTGCTCAGCCTCGTAGGCGGCCAGCGATCCCAGCAGCACGACGCCGCCCGCGACCAACGCCACCTTCCCCAAGGCGGGCGCCGAAGCGTCTGAGCCCAGCGGTTGCGAGGAGCACTCGCACGACCCGCGCCAGCCGGGCGACCAGCAGGATCGCGGCGCCCCCACTGATGCCCGGGATGAGTCAGCGGCGCTGGAGGACCGGCGATCTAGACCGGCGCAAGCGCCCGCTGCTCGGCCTGCGCGACGTCCTCGGTGTGGTAGGCGGTGAGGAGTCGCTCCTCCTCGTCCTTCTTCGGGAACATGTAGAACACGAGCAGGGCGCCGAGCGCCACCGCGACGATCCCGGCCGTGTAGGCCCACTGGTCGCCGTCGAGGAACGACTGGCGGGCGGCCGCGGTGATCTGGGTGGCGTACTGCGGATACTGCTCCGCGACGGCCTCCGCGCCGGCGAACGACTTCGTGAGCTGGTTCTCGCTGTCCGTGATCGCCTGGTTGCTGGGGGCGGCCGCAATCGCGGCGGCGGCCGCCGCCGCGTAGCCGGCGGTCAGCAGCGCGCCGAAGACCGACTGCATGATCGCGCCGCCGAGGTCGCGTTGCAGGTCGGCCGTGCCGGACGCCATCCCGGCGCGTTGCACGGGGACGGAGCCGGTCAGCGAGTGCGAAGCGGGCGTGCCGGCGAATCCGACGCCGATCCCGATGAACACGTACGCGAGGCCGATCTTCCAATACGGCACCCCCTCGTCCCACAGGAGCAGCATGGTCGCGAAGGCGAGCAGGAGCGACGCGTAGCCGCACAGGAGCGTGAACCGGGCGCCGCGCGACTCCACGAGCTTCGCCGAGCGCGGTGCCACGAGCACCATGAAGACGATCGTGGGCAGGAACGCCGCGCCGGCCTCGAGCGTCGAGTAGTCGAGCACGTTCTGGAGGAATTGCTGGCTGACGAACGCGGCGCCCATCAGCGATCCGAACACGATGATCCCCGCCACCGCCGCGACCCAGAAGATCCGGCGCCCGGCGACGTTCAGGTCGTAGAGCGGATTCGACGCGCGCCGCTGGCGGATGTAGAAGCCGAGCAGCGCCGCCGCGGCGACCGCCGCCAGCCCGATCGCGAGCGTCCCCTTGTTCGGGACCGGCGCGAAGTTGATCGAGAGGATCAGCGCCGCGACCAGCACCACGGACAGGATCCCGCCGGGGTTGTCGACCGCTTCGTCGGTCTCGTTGACGTGCGCCGGGACGAACTTGGCGGCCATCGGGAAGGCGATCACGACGAGCGGCAACGTGACCAGGAAGACCGAGCCCCAGTCGAACTGCTCCAGCAGCGCGCCGGAGACCAGCGGACCGAGCGAGGCGATCGCGCCGCCGAGCGCCGACCACAGGGCGATCGACTTCGTGCGCCCGGGCCCGGACCACAAGGCGGCGATCAGCGCCAGCGTGGTCGGGTAGGCCATGCCGGCCGACAGCCCGCCGATCACGCGCGCGATGAACAGGATCTCGTCGCTCGGGGCGAACGCGGCCAGCAGGCATGCCGGGACCGACAGCGCCATGCCGAGCAGCAGCATCAGCTTGCGCCCGTAGCGGTCGCCGAGGGCGCCGAGGTAGAGCACCGAGGCGGCGAGGCCGAGCGAGTACCCGACGGCGATCAGATCCAGCGTCGTCTGCGACGAGTCGAAGTGCTTGCCGATGTCGGGCAGCGCGACGTTGGCCACCGACAGGTTCAGGTTCGCGACGCCGGCGACGAGGATCAGCGCCGCGAGCACCAGCCCGGCACGCGCCGGAGCGTCATCACGGTTGGTCACTGCCGGCGCGGCCATTACGAACAGTCGTACGAGTTGAGATTCGCCTGCACGGCCGACTGGAGACCATCGGCGGACTGCGAGATCGCCTGCTCGGCATCGCTGACCGACGCGTTGTTGCCCAGGCTGCCGACGGTCTGCGAGAAGTCGCCCCAGGCGTCATCAAGCGATTCCATGTTGACGTCGCTGAGGCTCTGGGCGCTGCCCTTCACGTCCGTCCACGAGTTCCGCACCGCGTTCACGTCGGTCTCGAACTCGTCGGCCGTCGCGGTCGCGGGGTCGAGGCTGGTCAGGCTCGTGATCGACGCCTGCAGGTCGTCGAGGTCGTTGCAGTAGTCCCGCGCGGCGGCCGGCTGCGAGTTCGCGAACAGTCCGATCACGACCGCGAGCACGACACCGGCCGCGACCAGGCCGATGATCACCTTCATCTCAGCGCTCCCTCGGCGCCGAGGCCAGGCCGAAGACCACCAGCGTGGTGAGCAGGATCGTCATCGTCGCGAACCACGGCGCCACGGTGATGATCAGGAAGCTCTGGACGAGCATCCATACGGCCCAGATGTAGGCGATCACCCGGCCGAAGCCGCCGCCGGCGAGCAGTGACATGCCCGCGACGAGAGCGAGCGCGGCGAGGAGCAGATCCCAGATCCCCCAGATCCAGAGTTGGTCTCCGAACACGGAGTTCGAGAGGTCGTTGATCGTCGCTCCGTCACCGAAGTAGTTGATCGCCGAGATGATCCGTAGGAACCCGAACGTGAGCAGCAGGATCGCTGCGAACGTGTCCCAGCCGGATCGCCTGTCGTACGTCGTCGTCGCCATCGCCCGATGATCGGAAGTCACGCGCGCGCGGGCATCACCCGGTTCGGACGACGTGGGGCGCGACCGCCGGACGTAGCTTGAGGCCATGAGCCTCGATCTCGCGCTTATGGTCTTCGATCACATCGAAGGCGCCGAACGGGCCTACGCGCACGTACTGGAGACCTCAGGGCAGCCGGTGTGGGTGCACGAGCTCGCGTTCGTGGAGCACCACCGGCACGACCGGGTTGTCGTGCGCGGCACGTTCGCGGGCCGCTACGTCGACGTCGACGAGCGCGGCGACGTGATCGGCAAGCGAACCGGCGAGGGAGCGTTGACCGGTGCCGTGGCCGGGTTGTTCTTCGGCCCTGCGGGACTCGCCGTGGGCCTCGTCGCCGGTGCGACGGCCGGCGGGCTGAGCGAAGCCGAGCGCGCGCCGCATCTGCATGACGCATTCCTCGACGAGGTGCGCGCGGAGGTCCCCCAGCGATCTTCGGCGCTGCTCCTGCTCGCGAGCCCCGAGCACGTCGACGCGATGGTCGCGGCACTCGAAGACCGCGGCGGCCGGCTGGTGCGCCATCACCTGACGCCGGACGAGGCAGCGGCGCTCGAGGCCGCGGTGGTCGGGCACCCGCAGGTCACGCGCCAACAGGCGCTATGACCTGACGATCTGGCGTCCCTCGGACGGCTGGACCAGCACCCAACCCTGGCCCGACAGCGCCAGTTGGACGCTCTCGCCCGAGCCCATGCCGATCAGCGATTTGGCCTGCATGTCGGTCTTGAGGTTCGTCGACACGCTGCCCGACCACGCGATCGCCGCCTGCGGATCCACGAACGTCGGCGCCTCCGCGACGTCGAGCCGCAGCGGCTCGCCATCCGACACCAGCGCGACCAGGCCCGTGCCGCGCAGCTGGATGTTGAATAGCCCGCCCGCGAGCACCCCCGTGGTGCCGCCCTTCACGCGGGTCACGTCCCAGTCGATGCCCGCCTCGAAGGCGAGGATGTTCTGGCCGTTCACGGTCAGCGAGTCGTCGTGCAGCGTGAGGACGTGAACGAGCATCGCGTTGCTGGCCAGGAACAGTTCGCCGGAGCCGGTGGCCTGCATAAGCCGCAGCGATTCACCGGTGGCGGCCTTCTTGAGCAGCCGCCCCAGTCCGCCGCCCTTGTGCTCGAAGCGCACGTCGCCCTGGTAGGCGACCATTGCGCCGTTGCGCGCCATCACCGTCGTCTCGGACAGCTCGACCTTGAGCAGCCGCGGATTCTGGAGCGTGAACGGCTCCCCGGTCTCGACCTCCGCGTAACGATCGAGCGGCGCGCCCATGTCCGTCATGTAAAACAACATACCTCGCGCAGGATCGCCCGATGACCGAGGAGACAACGCCATGCAGTTCTTCGTCCGATTCGAAATCCAGCAGCCCGCGAACGTGAGCAACTCAGAGCTCGTGGCGATCTGGCAGCGCGAGGCGGCCGCCGCGCTCGGCGCGATCGAGGCCGGCGCCGTCACGCACCTCTGGAAGGTGGCCGGCCAGCGAGTCGTCCTCGCGGTCGTCGAGTTCCCGTCAGCCGAGGATCTGGATCGCGCGCTCGCGGGCCTCCCGATCATCCGCGAGCTCGGGCCCGCCATCACCACCGAGGCGCTCCCGATCTACGACTACGCGATCTTCGCCGACGACCTCAACCAGGGCGTCCACGGATCCTGAGTCAGAGCAGCTGCGCGAGCAGCGTCGCGAGGTCGAGCTGCTCCCACAGCTCGACGATCCGGCCTCCCTCGAGCCGGTGGATGTCGGTCCCGTTCAACGTCACGACACGCCCGGTCGCGGGGATGCCCGCGAACCAGTCCGTATGCGTGCCCGTGGCCGTCCACCGCGTGGTGACCCGATCCTTCTCGGCGATCTGGTCGTCGATGGTCACGATCAGCGTCCCAAACCCGTCGTGCAGCATCCGGACGGCGTCGTGGTACTCGACCCGGTCCATCGTCGCGCCCGTGGGATCGTGACCGACGAACCTGGGCGCCAACAGCTCTGCGAGCACCTCGAGGCGCCGCGCGGTCAGCACTTCGTTGTAATAGCGCTGGACTACCCGCTTCGGTTGGCCGTCGAGGACCTCAATGCAGCGCGAGCCACGGCGTAGCTTCGGCGTGGACGCGGCGACCTGCACCCAGCAACGGCGGCTACGCCGTTGCATGTTCTTCATCGTTCATGGCCGCGAGGGTGGGAGCGAAAGCTCAAGGCTTCCCAAGCCGTAGCCTCAAGCGCGGATCAAGACCGGCGTGGTCCTTATGCGCAACTGACGACGGGATCGCCTGATCGGGGTGATGCGGCGGGCGGCCGCCGCCTCGACGCTTCGCGGCCATGCGAGGTCGACGGGTGGTCCGCGAGCGTCAGCCCGCGAAAGACAACGGCGAGCCGGCGGCCGAGTTCGTCGAGCTCGCCCCGGGCGAGCTCAGCGGTGTGTTCGCCGCCCCGTCGTGGTTGCGCGACCTGGGAATGATGTCGTGGCTGCTCGTCGGCGTGGCCGTGCTGATGGTCGGCCTGGCCGCTCTGCTGACGCTGACGAACGCAATCGTGGCGCCGGTGGTGACCGCCGGAATCATCGCGGCGGTGTTGTCGCCGCTGGTGGCGAAGCTGCAGCGTCGTGGGCTTCCGCGCGCGGCCGGCGCCGCGATCGTCTTCCTGGCGGTGGTCGCCGTCGGCGTGCTGCTCGCGGTGCTGCTCCTCGGCGGCGTCACGAGCCAGGCCGCCGAACTGGAAAGCGCGCTCAAGAACGGGGCGGCCAAGCTCCAGACGACGCTGCAGGACGCCGGGGTGGACTCCGCGAAGGCGCAGCAGGCGAACTCCGACGCCAGTGCGGGGATCAGCGGCGCGTTCCACGCGCTCCTGGGAGGGGTCGCTGCCGGCGTAAAGGCGCTCGGCTCGCTGGCGATCTTCCTGTCGTTCACCGCGCTGAGCCTGTTCTTCCTGCTCAAGGACGGTCCGCTGATTCGTGCGTGGGCCGTGCGGCACATGGGTGTGCCGCAGGCCGTCGGGCACACGATCACCAGCAACACGCTGAAGGCGCTGCGCGGCTATTTCACCGGCGTCACGGCCGTGGCGGCCTTCAACGCGATCGTGATCGGCCTCGGGGCGCTGGTGCTCGACGTTCCGCAGGCGGGCGCGATCGCGCTGGTGAACTTCGCCGCCGCGTACATCCCGTATCTGGGCGCGTGGTCGGCGGGCGCGTTCACGGTCCTGCTCGCGCTCGGCTCGCAGGGCACGTCGACCGCGCTGATCATGGCCGTGATCGTCCTGCTCGCGAACGGCATGCTGCAGCAGATGATCCAGCCGATCGCGTTCGGCGCCGCGCTCGGGATCCACCCGCTGGCGGTGCTGATCGTCACGATCTCCGGCGGGGCCCTGTTCGGCATGATCGGACTCGTGCTCGCGGCGCCGCTGACGTCGGCCGCGACCCACATCGCCAGCGACCTCGCTCGTGCCCGCGCCGCGGAGGATGAGGCGGCCCCGGAGCCGTCTACTCTCGCGGCCGAGGCATGAATGCGCTGACGCTCGAGGCCGGCGACATCCAGGCGGCGTTCGTTCCGGAGGCCGGTCTCGTCGGCTGCTCGCTCCGCCATCGCGGGGAGGAGCTGCTCGGCCAGCGAGGCGGCCTCGAGGCCTACGTCGCGGAGCGCAAGACGATGGGAATCCCGCTGCTGTACCCGTGGGCGAACCGGCTCGCGCGCAGGCGCTTCGAGGTCGCGGGACGCGAGATCGTCATCGACCCCGACGCGACGCCGCTGCGGCTGGACGCGAGTGGGCTGCCGATGCACGGTCTGCTCAGCGCCGCACGCGGCTGGCGTGTGGAGCGCCACGACAGCACTGGGCTGGCCGCGCGCTTCGACTGGGCGGCCGCACGACTCCCTCATGGCCGCATTCCCGTTCCCGCATGAGCTGACCTACGAGGCGACGCTGGACGGCACGACGCTGACGATCGAGACGACGGTGAAGGCGGGCGAGGAGGCCGTGCCGGTCGCGTTCGGCTTTCATCCCTACTTCCGGCTTCCGGGAATCGATCGGGACGAGTGGAACGTCGAGATCCCGGTGCGTGAGCGACTCGTGCTCGACTCCTCGATGCTGCCGACCGGCGACCGCGAGCCGGTCCGGATCGAGCCCGGGCCGCTCGGCGCGCGGACGTTCGACGACGCGTACGTCGCGCCGCCCGACGGCGCACCGTTCGCGCTCGAGGGCGGCGGCCGCCGGATCGAGCTGCGGTTCGAGACCGGGTATCCGTTCGCGCAGGTCTTCGCTCCGCCCGGAGACGCGCTGATCGCGTTCGAGCCGATGACGGCGCCGACCAACGCGCTGGTCGACGGCGGGCTGACGTTGCTCGCGCCGGGCGACAGCTACCGGGCGGCGTTCTCGATCACTGTGCTCTGACGCACCGGAGGCCGATGTGGCTCATGCCGGTGTCGATCATCTGCGGTCGGCGGGCCGCGGGCCGGTAGCGCCGGCAGTAGCTGTCGGCGCACAGGAACGAGCCGCCCTTGATCACCTTGCGCGGGATCTCGAACTGCGACTGGTCGAGGCTTCCCTGCTGGTCGCCGCCGCGCGGATCGCGCGGGACGCAGCAGCCGGCGGAATGTCGCCCTGAGTACCAGTCCGTCGTCCACTCCCAGACGTTGCCGGCCATGTCGAACAGCCCGTAGCCGTTGGGCGCGAACGAGCCGACCGCCGCGGTGCGCCCGTAGCCGCGGTCGGGCCGCCACGGGAATTCGCCGTGCCAGAAGTTCGCGCGCCCCGGCTCGGGCTCGTCGCCCCACGTATAGGTCGCGCCATCGAGCCCACCGCGGGCAGCGAGCTCCCATTGGGCCTCGGTCGGCAGAGTCTTGCCGGCCCACACCGCGTAGCGCTCCGCGTCCTCGAACGCGACATGCACGACCGGATGGTGCTCGCGGCCCGTCGAGCGACGATGCCGGCCCCTCGGGACGATGCCAGCAGGCGCCGGGTGTCCAGGTCCACCACTGGGACAGGTGGCGCAGATCGACCGGGCCGGGCGTCCGAGTGAACACCATCGACCCGGGCACGAGGTTCTCGGCCGGCGCGCCGGGGAAGTCGGCGGGATCGAGCGGCCGCTCCGCCACGGTCACGTAGCCGGTCTCCGCCACGAACGCGGCGAAGTCCCGGTTGGTGACGGCGTGGCGATCGATCCAGAACCCGCTGACGGCGACCTGGTGCGCCGGCGCCTCCTCCGGATAGTGATCGTCCGACCCCATCCGGAACGTCGCGGCCGGCACCCAGGCCATGTCGGTCATCGTCCGGCGGTCAGCATGGCCTCGAGCTTGGCGACGACGGCGTCGATGTTGAAGCTGGCGGCCTTCTGGCGTGGCGGGAACTCTTCGAAGGTGGCGATGAACTCGGCCACGATCGTTCCCGCGGCCAGGACGAGGTAGCCGTTCTCCAGCAGCCAGTCGTAGTACGTATTCGACGTGGTGTCGGCGCGCTCGAACGGGTCGGTCCGCAGGTTGTAGAGCTTCGGCACGCGCAGGTTGACGAACGGCTCGGCCCAGATCTGCAGCGTGCCCAGGGCGCGCTGCTCCATGAACACGACCTTCCAGTTGTCGTAGCGCAGGGCGAGCACGTCGCCGTCGTCGGAGTAGTAGACCATGCCCTTGCGCGGCGACGAGTCCACCTCGCCGGTCAGGTACGGCAGCAGGTTGTAGCCGTCGATGTGGACCTTGAAGCCCTCGTGCCCGGCCTTGAGCTTCTCGACGATGTCGGGCTCGCCGGCCGCCGCCAGGAACGTCGGCAGCCAGTCGTGGTGCTGGATGATCTCGTTCGAGACCACGCCGGCGGGGATCTTCCCCGGCCACCGGATCATCTCCGGGATCCGGAAGGCGCCCTCCCAGTTCGTGTTCTTCTCGCTCCGGAACGGCGTCATGCCGGCGTCGGGCCAGCTGTTCATGTGCGGGCCATTGTCGGTGCTGTAGACGACGATCGTGTTCTCGGCGAGCCCGAGTTCGTCGAGCTTGTCCAGGAGCGCGCCGACGACCTTGTCGTGATCGACCATCGTGTCGTGATACGGCGACTGCCAGCGCCCGGCCTGGCCGACGCTCTCCGGCTTCGGATGCGTGCGGAAGTGCATGTGCGTGGTGTTGAACCAGCAGAAGAACGGCGTGCCGTCAGCGGCCTGGCGGTCGATGAAGTCGAACCCGTGCTGGAGCACCTCGTCGTCGATCGTCTGCATCCGCTTCTTGGTCAGCGGGCCGGTGTCCTCGATCCGCTGCCGGCCCACGCGCCCGTAGCGCGGATCCTCGGTGTCATCGTCGGAGTCCGTCGCCCACGAGTGGAGCACGCCGCGCGGCCGGAACCGCTCGTTGAAGCCCGGGAAGTCCTCGGGCGGCGGCCAGTTCGGCGACTCCGGGTCCTCCTCGGCATTGAGGTGGTAGAGGTTGCCGAAGAACTCGTCGAACCCGTGCACGGTCGGGAGGTACTTGTTGAGGTCGCCGAGGTGGTTCTTGCCGAACTGCCCGGTCGGTCGCGTAGCCGAGCGGCTTGAGCAGCTCGGCGATCGTCGCGTCCTCGGCCTGCAGGCCGATGTCCATCCCGGGCATCCCGACCTTGCTCAACCCGGTCCGGTACACGCTCTGGCCGGTGATGAACGACGATCGGCCCGCCGTGCAGCTCTGCTCGCCGTAGGAGTCCGTGAACCGCATCCCCTCGTCGGCGATCCGATCGATGTTCGGGGTCCGGTATCCCATCAACCCGTCGCTGTAGCAACTGAGGTTGGTGATCCCGATGTCATCTCCCCAGATCACAAGGATGTTGGGACGCTCGGTTTCGGACATACGGCTCCTTGGCGGGCTCCTCAGGAGGGCGGGATCCCATCGGCCTCCGGGTGACCCCGCATCACCCTCTCCGCATGATCAGACGGCGACCGGCGGCTCGGCGGACTCGCGCGCTCTGGGTCGGCAGTGCATCACCCGCGCCGGGCGAGGCTCCGTCACCCGCGTAGGAGTGAGCATGCCGACCGTGCGCCTGACGCAGATCCCGGAACACTTGACCGCGAGGCGGGCGGGTCAGCTGATCGCGGCCGTGACGCTCGTCGTCGGGTTCGCGGGCGGGATCCTGATGTGGCTGATCGATCGCGACGATTTCCCGACGATCGGCGCCGGGCTGTGGTGGTCAATCCAAACGATCACCACCGTGGGCTACGGCGACAATGTCCCATCGAGTCGGGGCGGTCAGTCTCTCGCCGCGCTGGTGATGGTCACCGGCCTGGGGTTCATGAGCGTCGTGACCGCGGCGATCAGCGCCGCGTTCATCGAGTCGGCGCGAAGGCGCCGCAGCGGCGCTCAGGCGATCACGCTCGAACACATCGCCGAGCGCCTCGACCAGATCGAGCGCCTAATGGACCAGCACTTTGAACCCGATCAGCGCGGCGCCGATCGCGGCGACGGCGAGTCCATGCAGGAGCGAGGTCAAGAACCCCGACCCGGATAGCCGCCCGGCGGCAAAGCCATAGAACGCGATCAGCGCGAGCCCGCTCCACTTCGCCAGCGCGAAGGCGGTGTCGATCTCCATCGCGCCGAGCGCCGCGATCACGAAGAACACGTCGGGAAACACGATCCCGAAGAAGACCGCGGCGACGCTCTCGAACATATGCCGGTAGTGGTGGCGTTCGAGCTTGCGCCGCAGCCGGGTCTGAGTCCCGATGAAGTCGCTGTAGACCTCGGCGAGCCCGACCGCGAGCCCGGTCGCCACCAGCGAGGCGGCCACCACCGCCGCGCTCGGGTGCTGGTGCTCGAGGACCACGACCAGGGCCATGCCGATGATCGCGCCGTAGATGACCCGCGAGACCTGCTCCGAGCCGAGGTGCTCCTCGATCCCACGCCACACGTGTGCGGCAGACTCCCGGTACACGGGGCGAGTCGGCGTCACCCCCTCCGGATGAACCGAGTGCCAACGCGCCGCGTAATGCGATGCGACACCGATCTGAGGGGGAGACCATGGTCCGGGCTGTTGTGGCAGCACTGTGCGCGTTCGCGCTGTTCCCGGCCGTGGCCGGGGCCGCGTTCCCCCAGGACGGCAAACGCTGGCGGCAGGTGCAGGACACCACCGGCGTGACCGCAGCGCAAGTGGCGGCGGTCTGCCCTTCCGATGGTGAGTCTCGCTGCTCAGGGCTCGCGGGCGGCCGCGACCTGACCGGCTGGATCTGGGCCACCGACGCCCAGGTGATCGCGCTGATGGGCCACTACGAGCCGTCGATCCTGACCGCCGACCCGCCGAGCGTCTCCGGCGTCCCGGTGATGTTCACGGCGATGAACTTCATCAGCGACATGCGCGCGACCTTCTCGTTCTCGGGCTACCCGACGACGATCGCGTTCGTGAGCGGCTGGACCGCGTCCGGCAACGTCGCCGGAGCCGGTTACCAGCACCCGATCTTCGACGGCAACTTCGGGATCAGCGCGGCGCCCGACGAGGCCGCGTACTACCGCGGAGCGTGGTTCTGGCGGCCGGCGAGCGACGACATCACGGCGCCGGTGGTGCGCGCCGAGGTCAGCGGCACGCTCGGCACGCAGGGCTGGTACCGCTCCGACGTCTCGGTCTCGTGGGTGGTGTCGGATCCGGATTCGCCGGTCGAGTTCGACTGCCCGCCGGCGACCGTGACCGCCGACACCGCCGGCACGACGTTCACGTGCACGGCGACCTCGGGCGGCGGCACGTCGACCGTCTCGACGACGGTCAAGCGCGACACCGTCGTGCCGGTGATCACGTGCGGAACGCCGACGCCGGCGTTCACGCCCAACCAGGTCGGCGGCGTGCCGGTGACCTGGACCGACGCACTCTCAGGTCCGCCCAACGGAGCCTCGAACCTCCTCGCCAACACGAACGCGCCCGGGTCGTTCAGCGTGACCGCGGTCGCCGTCGATCGCGCCGGTAACCGCGCGACGAAGCCCTGCCCGTACACGGTCGGCATCCCGCTCTGCAACGGCAAAGTGCCCACGATCGTCGGGACGGGCCTGAACAACGTCATCAACGGCACCGCGGGTAATGACGTCATCCAGGCCCTCGGCGGCAACGACACCGTCAACGGCGGCGGCGGCAACGACACCATCTGCGGCGGCGACCACAACGACGACCTCAATGGCGGTGCGGGTGACGACTGGCTCGACGGCGGTGCCGGCTCGGACTCCGTGCGCGGTGACGGCGGGCGCGACACGTGCATCGCGTGGGAGTTGCGCAACAGCTCGTGCGAGGCCTAGTGCCGGGACGAACACCAGCATCGAGGGAGTGAGGGTCGATCGTGATCGCTCGTCCGCGGGCCTGATTCGCGCGCAAACGATCACGAACGCGCTTCGAACAAAGGGGGTGGCGCACTAGAGCTTCCTGTCAGGCAGCTGTAGTGCCTCACCCCCCAACGCGAATGGTCGAATCGCCACGCGGCGGCGAGGCAAACCTCGCGTCCCCCTTATTGGCCGCCGTTAGCCAGGCCGGCGCTCAACGCACGCCGAGCAGCACGTCAACCACGAGCTGATCGAGCCGCTCGTTGTAGTAGCCGCGCTCGGCCAGCGAATCCAGAGCCTCGGACTCGGCCTTCAAAGCCTCCGCCTCGGACCCGTCGACCGACGCGACGGCGAGCTCCGGCGTCGACGCCGCCTCGAGCGCCTCCTGCACCTCGGGCAGCGCGTCGAAGTGGGCGGCCTTCTCGGCCAGCGCGCGGTACGTCGACATGCAACCCGCGGCGAAGTCCCACACGCCGTCCGGGTTCTCGTTGCGGTACGAATGCGCGTCGAAGTGCAGCGGCCCGGAATAGCCGGCGCGCTCCAAAAGCCTCACGAGCAGGAAGCTCTCCTTGAGATCCTCGGCGCCGAACCGGAAGTCCTGGTCGTAGCGGCCGATCCGCTGCGCGTTCAGATCGATGTGGAACAGCTTGCCCGCCCACAGCGCGTGCCCGATCGCGTGGTGGAACGACAGCCCGGCCATCGTCTCGTGCGCGACCTCGGGGTTGACACCGACCATCTCCGGCCGCTTGAGCGTCTCGATGAAGTGCAGCGCATGGCCGACCGTCGGCAGGAAGATGTCCCCGCGCGGCTCGTTCGGCTTCGGCTCCATCGCGAACTTCAGCGAGTAGCCGTTGTCGACCACATAGTCCGAGAGCACGTCGATCGCCTCGCGGTAGCGCTCGAGCGCGTCGCGTGGGTCCTTCGCGACGCCCGCCTCGGTGCCCTCGCGGCCGCCCCAGAAGACGTACACCTCGGCGCCGAGCTCGGCCGCGATGTCGATGAACCGCATCGCCTTGCCGATCGCCGCCCGCCGCACGCCGCGGTCGTTGGACGTGAACGCGCCGTCCTTGAACGCGGGATGGCCGAACAGGTTCGTGGTCGCCATCCCCACGCCCATGCCCGTGTCGGCCAGCGCGCCCTTGAAGCGCGCGACGATCCGGTCGCTCTCCGCCGCCGACACGCCCCACGGGATCAGATCGTCGTCGTGCAGCGAGACGCCCCACGCCCCGAGCTCGGACAGCTTGTGCACGGAGTCGACCGGGTCGACCGGCTCGCGCGTCGGCCCGCCGAATGGATCGCGGCCGGGATTGCCCACGGTCCAGAGCCCGAAGGTGAAGCGGTGGCGCGATCGTGAAGCGTCTCGATCAGGGGCGATGCGGGGATCTTCGACGATCGACACGGTGGTTCCTCCCTGCGCAAAGGCGGTAGTTCGTCTGCCCCGCAAACTAAATGCTGCAACCCGCAGGCGTCAAGGCTTTGCGCGACCCACCACGACATGTAACAGCGTTTTGTAACGCTGTCATACAATCGTGGAAAGGAGGAGGGGCCGCCGCGCTGGTCAGGCGCGGCGGCCGGGGTGCATCTGAGGGGGCCGGCGAGCGTCGGGGAGGGAAGAAGGACTACCCGGTGGCCTTTGAGTTCTTCGAGGTGGTCAGCCTCTGCGTGACGTACTTTGTCGCGTCTGGGTCGAAGGCTCTATCGCCCCAAGGGGTGAACCGGATCACCCCACCGTCGTGTCAAGCGATTGAATGGAGTCATGAACTGGGGCGAGATGCTGTCGCGCCGCGCGCGCGTCGAGGTGGACGGCGAATTGGCGACGATCCTGGCCGGTCCGCCGCCCGGCACGCTCGGGATGACGGGCGGTTTTCCCAACCCCAAGACGTTCGCGAGCGATCTGCTGGTGGAGATCGCCGAGCGGCTCGTGCGCGACGAGCCGGGCATCGCGCTGCAATACACGGCCAGCGAGGGCATCCCGAGCGTCCGCGAGTACCTGATCGACCGCGTCGCGACGACGCAGGGCCGCCGGCCGGAATGGGCCGAGCTGGGCGTGACCAGCGGCGGCATGGAGTGCATCGACCTGGTCTCGCGCACGCTGCTCGACCCCGGCGACGCGGTCGTCGTCGAGGCGCCGACCTACCTCGGCGCGATCATGGCCTTCGCCCGCTACCAGGCCGAGCTGACCGGCATCCCGATGGACGAGGACGGGATGGATGTGGCCCAACTCGACGAGCGACTCCAAGCCGGCTTCAAGCCCAAGCTCGTCTACGTGATCCCGGAGTACCAGAACCCGTCCGGGCGCACGCTCAGCCTCGCGCGCCGGCACGCCCTGGTCGAGACCTGCCGCCGCCACGGCGTGCTGATCTTCGAGGACGTCGCGTACCGCGACCTCTCGTTCGGCGGCGACTCGCTGCCCACGCTGTGGTCGATCGGCCCCGACGTCGTGCTCCAGGCCGGCACGTTCTCGAAGGTGTTCTGCCCCGGCGTCCGGCTCGGCTGGGCCGCCGGCCCGGCGGAGCTCGTCGCCCAGCTGGCCGTAGCGAAGCAGAACACCGACCAGTGCGCGGGAGCGCTCGGGCAGCGGATGGTCGAGGAGTACGGCCGCGCCGGCCACTTCGAGCGCGCCATCCCCTCCACGCGGGCGCTCTACGCCGCCCACTGGGCCGCGCTGTCGGAAGCGCTCGATGAACACATGCCCGACGGCTGCAGCTGGAGCGAGCCGACCGGCGGCATGTTCACATGGCTGCGGATGCCCGAGCACCTCGACGCGATCGCGCTGCGACCCGCCGCCACCGACGCCGGCGTCGCGTACGTCCCGGGCCGCCCGTTCTACGTCACCGACGACGGCGCGAACGAGATGCGGCTGTCCTTCAGCGCGCTCGACGAGGCGCAGCTCGCGGAGGCCGCGAAGCGCCTCGCCGGCGTGATCGAGCGTCAGCCCGCGCGCGTGTAGAGCCGCTCCCCGAGCCACTCGACCGCGGCCGGGAGGTGCGCCGGGTCGATGTGGTGGGCGGCGTCGGACTCGTGGTAGGAGACCTCGATCCCGCCCGCCTCGAGCAGCTCCTTCGCGCGGCGCGCGAAGCCGACCTCCATCACCGGGTCGCGGCGGCCGTGCGCGATGAACACGCGCGTGTCGCGGGCCAGGTCCGGTTGCCAGCCGTCGACGATCGGCACGAAGCCCGAGAACGCGAGGATGCCGGCGGGCGCCGGGCGGTCGGGACCGAGGCCGAGCGAGTAGCTCATCACCGACCCCATCGAGAAGCCGCCGAACACCGTGTTCTCGGGTGCGATGCCCGTCCGCTCCCACACCTCGTCGTGCAGCGCCGCGAGCTTCGCGTAGGCCGCGTCGAACGTGTCGTGATCCGGGTAGCCGACCCTCGGCACGACGTACCAATGGTTGCCGGGCCAGCCGGGCAACTGCAACGGCGCGCGCGGCGTCACGACGTGCAGCCGCTGTTCGGGATCGAGGGCGTCGGCGAGGCCGAGCAGGTCATGCTCGTCGGCGCCGCGCCCGTGGTGCAGGACGAGCAGGCCGGCGGGATCTCCCGCCGCCGGCCGCTCGCGGTAGATCAGGTCGATCATCGCACGACCGCGGTCCGTGGGTTGACGACCGGCGTGAGCAGCTTCTCGAGCTGCGCCCGCAGGTGCTCGTGCTGGGCCGGCAGCCGCAGCTCCTCGCCGAGGTGGTCCGGGTCCTCGTCGATCGCGAACCCGGGCGACAGCGTCGCGATCTCGAACAGGATCCCGCGCGGCTCGCGGAAGTAGATCGAGCGGAAGTAGTCGCGGTCTTGCACCGTGGTCACGTGCATCCCGGCCTCACCCACGCGGGCGCGCCACGCCAGATGGTCCTCGTCGCGTGCCGCCCAGGCGATGTGGTGGACCGTGCCGGCGCCGTTCAGGCCGCGCTCGATGGGCGCGGGGTCGTAGGTCCACGTGAAGTCGCCCAGGCGATAGGAGCCGTCGACCTCGGCGAAGCCCAGCGTCTCGGTGAGCAGCGGATGCGCGCCCACGGCGCCGAAGGCACGTGCGCCGACGATCCCGGTGATCGCGTGCTCGGCCGGGATCTCCGGATGCTCGGCGCGCCGCGGTTCCACGCCGGAGACCAGGAGCTCGAACCGCAGCCCGTCGTAGTCCTCGAAGAACAGCGAGTCGCCGACGCGCTCGGCGTCGAGGCGCTGCGCCCAGAAATCGAGCGCCGCCTCGGATGCCACGCCGAGTTGGATCGTGTGGATCATCCCCGCGCCGGCGCGGCCGCGCCATGCGCCGGGGAACTCGAACCACGTCAGGATCGTGCCCGGCGAGCCGACTTCGTCACCGAAGTAGAGGTGATAGGCGTCCGGCGAGTCGAAGTTGACGGTCTTCTTGACCAGCCGCAGCCCGAGTACCCCGGCGTAGAAGTCGACGTTCCGCTGCGCGTCGCCGGTGATCATCGTGAGGTGGTGGAGGCCTTCGAGCTTCATGTGCGTGTCCCCAGTACGAAAGTAGTTGCTCACGCAACTATAGCGTCTCTCACGCGCGGGACAACCTCGGTCGCGAACCGCTCGGTCTGGCCCAGCGGATCATCGTGCTCGGGCCACAGCACCAACCCGTCGAAGCGCAACTCGGTCATGAGCCGGGTGAGCTCGTCGACCCAATGCTCGACCGGCCCGTGGAGCCAGCCGGTGGCCTCGCCGTCGACGATCGCGCCGTTGATGTTGGCAACTCGAACGATCTCCCCCGGATCGCGGCCGGCGGCCCGCGCCGCCTCGTCGATCGCCGCCTGGCGAGCCGGCACGTCAGCCAGCGGCAACCGCGGCAGACTCGGCACCCAGCCGTCGGCGGCACTCCCGACGAGCCGCAGCATCCGCGGCCCGTACGCGCCGAGCCAGATCCCCATCGCGTGCGCCGGCTCCGGGCCACCGTGGGCGCCGGACAGCCGGTAGTGCTCGCCCTCGAAACGGATCCCGCGCTCGCCGGACCACACGCGCCGGATGATCTCGACCGCCTCCGCGAGCGCGTCGACGGACTGCTTTGGCGTGCGCACCGCCCCGCCCCACGCGCCGATCCCCTCCCAGAACGCGCCGGCGCCGAGCCCCAGCTCCGCCCGCCCGCCGCTCAGCAGGTCGAGCGACGCCGCCGCCTTGGCCAGCAGCGCCGGCGAGCGCAGCGGCAGGCTGGCGACGTCCGGGAACAGCCGGATCCGCTCCGTACGCCCAGCGAGGTACGACAGCAGCGTCCACGTCTCCAGGAACCGCCGCTGGTACGGATGGTCCTGGATGCCGACGAGGTCGAGCCCGAGCCGGTCGGCGAGCAGCACCTGCTCCACCAGTCGCTCGCGCTGCTCGGCCTCCGGCACCGGGAAGATGCCGAACCACGGCGTCACAACTCGACCGCCCCCTCAACGCACGTGATGGTGCCGCCGGCGACCCAGATCGCGCCCTCGTCGTCGACCGAGACGTGAATGCGCCCGGCGCGGCCGAGCGCCGTGCCCTGCCGCGCGACGTACGGCGCGGTCGCACGGCCGGTGGCGAGCAGCCACCCCGCGACCGACGCGTTCAGGCTGCCGGTGACCGGGTCTTCGTCCGTCGCGCCGTTCTTCGGCATGAAGGCACGCAGCTCGAACGCCGCGGGCGAGCCCTCCGGGTACGGCCCGACGACACCGAGGTCGAGATCCACGAACCCCGGCTTGAGCGCCAGGACCGCGTCAGCGTCCTGCAACAGCACCGCGACCCACCCCGGCCCGTTGTCGGCCCACGCCGCGTCGAGAATGGCCGAGCGCTCGATCCGCAGCACGGACGCGATGTGCTCGATCAAGATCTCGTCGACCGGCCCCTCGCGGATCAGCGGCGGAGCTGCGAACGCGAGCCCGTCGGCGGTCCGGCGCACGCGCACGAGCCCGGCACCGCATTCCTGCACGATCACGTCGTCCTGCGCCGGGCGCCCGCC
Source organism: uncultured Solirubrobacteraceae bacterium (assembly GCA_963768375.1). Taxonomy (GTDB): domain Bacteria; phylum Actinomycetota; class Thermoleophilia; order Solirubrobacterales; family Solirubrobacteraceae; genus Solirubrobacter. The sequence continues at coordinate 535,326 of CAVYHO010000006.1, read as the reverse complement.
GTGCTCCAGCCAGGCGTGGCATGTCCCCAACGTCGGGTGCCCGGCGAACGGAAGCTCGGCGCTCGGCGTGAAGATCCGCACCCGATAATCCGCATCGGAGCCGGCCGGCGGGAGCACGAACGTGGTCTCGGACAGGTTCGTCCAGTGGGCGAACCGTTGCATGTGCTCCGTCTCGAGCCCGCCACCGTCGAGCACGACGGCTACCGGGTTGCCCGCGTAGGGCCGATCGGTGAAGACGTCCACCTGTTTGAAGGGCCGCTGCACGGCGCGGAGTCTCCCACGCGATACCGTGCCGGGGTCGAATGGGCCCCGAGCTCACCATCCAGACTGTCCACGCCGGCACGGAGACGACGCTCACCTTGGTGGGCGAGATCGACCTGCTGACATCGACCCAGCTCAACCGCGAGCTGGAGATCGTGCTCGAGCGCGTGCCGCCGCCGACGCGGCTGTGCCTGGACCTCGCCGACGTCATGTTCATGGACACGACCGGCGTCGCGGTGCTGCTCAAGGGGCGCCGGCGCGCGCTCGAGGTCGACTGCCGGTTCGTGGTCAGCACGGCATCACCGCCGCTCGCGCGGCTGTTCGAGATCACCGGCCTCGCCGGATTGCTGACCGAGTAGCGTTTCTTCTCCGGCGCCGCCTGGGTAGCGCCGCCGACGATGAAGGGGCTACGCGGCTTGCGCGGGATCGTCCTGCCCGGCGTCTTCGCGCCGCGTTCGGACTCGTGGCTGCTGGCCGCGGTCGCGAGGCGTGAGCCGCTGCCGGCGGACGCGCGGGTGCTCGAGCTGTGCGCGGGGCCGGGCCTGGCGGGCGCCGCCGCGGCGCGCGGGCGAGCGTCTCTGACGACCGTGGACGTCTCGCGCCGGGCGGTGATGAACGCGCGGCTGAACGGCTGGCTCAACGGCGTGCCCACGTCGGCCCGCCGCGGCGACCTGTTCGAGGCGGTCGGCGACGAACGCTTCGACCTCATCCTCGCCAATCCGCCCTACGTGCCCGGCGCCCCGCCGCCGGAGGGCGGGCCGGCGCGCGCCTGGGACGCCGGCGAGGACGGACGCGTGGTGCTCGATCGGATCTGCGCGACCGCCGCTCGCCACCTGCGCCCCGGCGGGACGATCCTGCTCGTGCATTCCGACATCGTCGGCGCCGATACGACGCTGGAGGCGTACACGGCGACCGGCCTCGTGGCGGACGTCGCGGCGCGCGAACGCGGGCCGCTGGGACCGCTGCTGCTCGAGCGCCGCGCGGAGCTCGAGGCCCGCGGCCAGCTGATGCCGGGTCAGCGCGAGGAAGTGGTGATGGTGCTGCGCGGCCGCGTCCCCAGCGAGAGGAGCGTCGAGGCATGTCCGACCCCGACACCCTGATCACGGCATACCGCGACGGCCCGCTGCTGGTCCGCGGGCCGTTCCGGCTCGTCGATCAGAACGGGGACGAGATCGACATCGACCGCGAGACCGTGGCGCTGTGCCGGTGCGGCAAGTCGCGCATGCGGCCGTTCTGCGACGGCACGCACAACCTGATCCGGTTCAAGTGCCCGTCGGGGCCCGAGGACCGCTGAGGAAGCGGTCGGCCAGCCAGCCGGCCGCGCGCGTCGAGGCCCGACCTCGCGCTGGCGCATCGCCCCGTTGCGCTCCAGCCGAGACGTCGCACCCGACCTGCTCCATGCGCTCGCGAAGCACCTCGCGCACCGAGCGCCGCTCCCCCGTGACGAGGTCGGCGAAGCTCACCGTCGAGGCCCGACCGGCACGCCACCCAGCGGTTCTCGGCGATCCGCCACGTCTCCGGCGCGCCGCAGCTCGTCGCCGGCCTCGAACCGCTCGCGCCAGCCACGCCACCAGCGCGTGCGCGAACGACGCCACCGCCGCGGCCTCGCGCGACGGTCGTCTGCGCGTCGCAGACCCGCACCTCGAGCGTCCCGAACGTCGGGTGCGGGCGCAGCTCCCACCACCACTGGCGGGGTTCGCGCGAGCCCAGCTGAGCATCTCCGCGAAGGCCTCCCAGGACGGGATCGCGGGCGGGACGCCCTGGCGCGGGAGCAGCCCGCCGATCAGCGGCCGGACCGAAGCGAGCCCGGTGTCGCGCCCGGCGTGAAACGGCGCGTTGGCCGCCAGCGCGGCCAGCTCCGGAAGGTGGCCGCGCAAGGCGTTGTAGACCGCCAGCGTCGCGTCGGCCGAGCCCAGCGCGACGTGCACCTGCAGCGCGCACACCTGCTGGCTGCGCGCGACGTCGCCGTAGTCGGCGAGGATCGCGTCGTAGCGCTCGCCGGCGTTGAGCGCTCCGATCGGCGCCGCGAACGGATGCACGCCCGCCGCCGCCGGCCGCGCGATGCCGGCCGCCATCTCGGCCAGCTCCCGCCGCCCGACCGCGAGCTCGGCGATCGCGTCGTCGACGCTCGCCGCGGGCGCGGTCGCCACCTCGAGCTGCGCCGCCGGCAGCTCGAGCTTGACCCGGCCGCCGCCGCGGAGGATCTGCGCCGCCACCCCGGTCAGATCCAGCGTCTCGGGGTCGAGCAGCATGACCTCCTCCTCGAGCCCGACCGTCAGCGCGCTCGGTGGCGTCGAAGACCGCGCGCAGCTCGCGGGCGGTCACGGCACCGCGAGCAGGCTGAGCGACGAGTCGTCCGGCCTCCCACGCGGACACCACGTGTCGCGCCCACACACCGTCGAGCGCGAGCAGCGCCCGCGCACCCCAGATCACGTCGGCGCCCAGGCCGCGGATCCTGGCGCGCCAACCCGCCCGCCAGGTCGACCGCGGCGATGCTCTCGTGCACCGCGTCGGCGACCACGTGGACGTCGAAGAACGCGGTCGCGTCCTCGCCGTATCCGAGCCGCCGCAGCCCCGCGCCGTAGCGGCGGTTGGGGATCGAGGACGTCATCTCGAACAGCGCCAGGTGCCCGACGATCGCGCCCCGCCACCGCCGGTGCAGGCCGAGCAGCGACATCAGGTTGACGGTCGCCAGCGTGACGGCCGGGATCCGATCCAGATACGCGCCGTATCTGGAGTCCAGTCCCGACGGCGTCCATCGCGCGCGCGAACAGCTCGGCGTGGATCTGGTCCGCGCGGCCGCCGCCGTACTCGTCGGCCTGGATCTCCACCATCGCCGCCTTCGGCGCGCCCCACAGCCGCGGCAGCGCCCACGAGTGCGGATCGGCCTCCTTGAGCTGGTAGGCCGATCGATGGATCATGAACTCCGCGATCTGGGCGGCCGTCGCGTCGCGCTCGATGTACGTCGAGACCGAGGGCGCATCGTCGGCGACCATCAGCTCGCGCAGCACCGACGTCGATCTCCTCGGGCGCCGGCGGCTCGCCGGGAGCGCCGACCATGTCCAGCAGCTCGGCCTCGAAATGGCGCTCGAGCTCGGCGCGCAGCGCGAGCAGCGACGGATTCCACTCCCAGCCGTCGTCGACACCGTCGAAGCCGCGGTAGTGCAGCTCGTAACAGCAGTACAGGGCGAGGTGCAGATCCTCGTGGTCGACCTCACCGGAGGGCACGGCGACCGGGTGGGGCGGGTCGCGCAGCGCGGCGACCAGCGCCTCGCTCACGGGACCGCGCGGAAGCGGAAGCGTGGGCATCGCGCGGGTCTTACCCAAGCGCTCGGGGCCTAACCCACGGTCAGTTTCGACGCCGCGGCGGCCGCCTCTCGCCGTGAGCCCACGCCGAGCTTTCCCAGCACCGCGGAGACGTGGTGGTCGACCGTCTTGGGCGAGATCACGAGTGCGCGGGCGATCTCGGCGTTGGTCGCCCCCTCGACGATCAGCTCCAGCACTTCGGTCTCGCGCGGCGTCAGGCCGGCCATCCCGGCCCGCGATGCCGGCCGCGGCCCGCGCGGGATTCCGGCGGACGCCGTCGGCGCGCAGCCGTCGCCGCAGGTGCGACGCGGACCGCACGGCGCCGAGCCGGTCGAGGATCGCGAGCGCCTCCAGCCGCGCCTCCTCGTCGTCGGACTCCGTGAGCATGTCGGCGCGGTCGTAGGTGAAGCCCAGCTCGCCGAACGCCGCCGCCGCGCCGCCCCAGTCGCCGGCGAGGGCGAGGGCGTACGGCTCGGGATCGCGGTCGTGGTCGTGGACCGGTTCGCCCGCGCGGCGCAGCCAGAACGCCAGCTCCGCTCGCGACCACGGCTCGCCGCGGTCGACGGCGAGCTGGTAGGTCGTCCGAGCCGCCGCCGCCGCGCCCGCCAGGTCGCCGTCGAGCCACGCGTGCTCGGCGCGGGCCGCCGCGGCCGGGCCGAGCCGCTGCAGCTCCTGGCTCGCCACCGCGAGTCTCCACGCGTCCTCGAGCGTCTCGCCGGCCTCCGGGTCGCCCCGGCGCGCCTGGAGCCGACCGAGTGCGAACAGCGCCGGGCACAGGCTGACCCCGGGCTGTTCCCCGAGCGCCAGCGACGCGCGCGCATCCGCCTCCGCCTCGCTCCATTCGCCGCGCAGCAGCCGCAGGTTGGCACGCACGCCGAGCGCGTACTGCACGTAGCCGTCCAGCTCGCGCTCGGAGGCGAAGGCCAGCGCGCGATCGATCCCGCCGTTGTCCCGGCGCGTCTTGGCCAGCGTGCCGACGCCGAGGTTGATCAACGCGCGCACCGCATGATCGTCGGAGCCGATCTCGCGCGCGAGCGTGAACGCCTCCTCGAGCAGCGCGACGCCCTGGTCGTGATCGTCGCTGCCGATCAGCGCGGTCCCGACGTTCGTGAGCGCATGCGTGACCGTCTCACGGTCGTCGATGCGGCGCGCCAGCCGGATCGCGCGTGTGCCGAGCTCGATCGCCCGCTCGCTCTCCCAGGCCAGCATGGCGAGCTGCGAGCGGCCGGACAGTGCCATCGCCAGCTCCCGGCTGTCCGGGAACGCCTCCAGCGTGGCGATCGCCATGTCGCCGACCGCGGCCGCCTCCATCCCCTGCCCTGCCCACCACAGGATCCGCGACAGCCAGCGCAGGTCGTCGCCCGCAGCGCGGGTCTGGCCCGCGGCCTCGTGGAGCCGGAGCAGCGTGCGGCGCGCCTCGAGTGCGAGGTCAGTGCGTCCGCACAGGTAGGCCTCCACCGACACGCCCTCGAGCGCGTCGAGATCATGAGGAGACACCGCCACGGCCGCCTCCCAGTGCTCGAGCGCCTGGCGGTGACCGCCTGCGGCGGCGGCCGCGCGCGCCGCCACGGGAGCGAGGCGGCGGATCGCGTTCGGGTCGCCCGCGCGGCGCGCGTGGTGCGCGAGCCGGGCGGGATCGGCGTCACCGGCGGCTTCCAGCGCGGCCAGGACGCGGAGGTCGAGCTCGCGGCGCCGGAGCGGCGAGAGCCCATCCTCGATCGCGCGCCGCGCCAGGTCATGGCGGAACGCCAGCGTCTCGCCGTGCAGGCTCAGCAGCCCGGCGGCGATGCACTCGTCGACCGCCGCCGGGTCCGCTGCCACCAGCCACAGTTCGGCCGGCCCCGGGTTGACCGCGACCAGCTCGACGACCGCGCCCGCGGCGTCGCCGATCAGCGCCAGGCGGAGCGCGACCGCCTCGCGCACACTCGCCGGCACGCCGCCGCCGTCCGGCGCGGCCAGCGCCTCGGTGACGAAGAACGGGTTGCCGCCCGAGACGGCGTGCAGGTCGGCGGGATCGCGACCCGCCCGCTGCGCGAGCTCGGCGACGGCCTCGGCGGACAGCGCCGCGGGCTCGATCCGCCGCAGCGCCTCGCGCGGTAGGGCGCCGAGCACGCGCCGGACCTCGATCCGCGGCTCGGCGCGGCTGGTCATGATCACGCAGCCCGGGGCGCGGGCCAGGCGACGCCCGAGCAGCGCCACCAGGTCGAGCGTCGCGTCGTCGGCCCAGTGCAGGTCCTCGATCACGAGCACCGCGTCGTCGGCCAGCGCGGCCAGCATCACGGCGAGGACGCGCTCGCGGGCACCGGCCTCGATCGCGGACTCGAACCCCTCCCCTAGCGCGCCGGCGACATCGCGTAGCGGGCCCATCGGCCGCGGCGTGATCAGCGGGTCGCAGGCGCCCCACAGCACGCCTTCGGCATCCCGGCAGACGTCGGCGACCAGCGCGGTCTTGCCGATCCCGGCCTCCCCCACGACCAGCACGACCCGGCCGGATTCGCGCGACTCCTCGATCGCGCCGGCGAGCACCGCACGCTCGGCGTCACGCTCGAGCAGATCCAAGATCAGGCTTGGTAGTCCTTCAGACCGCGCATGTACTGGGGGCCGAGCCAGCGGTCGACCATCAGGCCACCGAACGTGATCGCGGCGAGCAGCAACCCGTACCCGGCGAGCGGCCCGAACGCGTCGTCGACGACGGGGACGAGCCGCAGCATCGCGCAGAAGACGGCCACGGCTGCGATCGCGCCCCACGGGATGCGCCACGTCCGGCGGCGCTCCGGCTCAGGGGCACCCTCGGGGGGCTCCCATCGAGGATCGCTCACCAGGCCGACGAACATACGCTTCCGAGGTTACCCGGAGGGCTCCGCGCGGGCAACGGCGATCCGGCGTACCCTTCGCGGCGGGGGTGCTTGTCGTACGGAAGCTGCTGGCGGTTCCGGCCGCGCCGTCGACCTGGCGGCGCTACGCCCACCTGATCATGGGCGGCGCCATCTGCGTCCCGTACGGGACGCTCGGAGGATCGCTCGGCCCGTGGCCGGTCGGCGTGGCGGTGGCCGGGATCGTGCTCCCGATCGCGACCGGGCTGCTCGGCCCGGTCCGCGATGTCGAAGTCGCCGCGGCGCGAGCGCTGCTCGACGTGCCGGCGAAGGACTGGCGCCCCGGACCCTGGCGCGGCGCCGCTTGGTTCGCGGCGCACCTCGCGGCCGGGTGCGCCGTCAGCATCCTCACGCTGGTCGCGTTGACGCAGTTCCCGCTCGCGCTGATCCCGCTCGTCTGGGTCGCGGCCGGCGCCGGAGCGCTGCTCGCCCGGCTCGCACCGGTGCTGCTCGGCCCGACGCACTCCGAGCGGCTCGCGATCCTGGCCGAGCGCAACCGCGTGGCGCGCGAGCTGCACGACTCGGTCGGTCACGCGCTCGGCGTCGTCTCGATCCAGGCCGCGGCGGCCGAGCGCGTGCTGGACAGCGACCCGGCGTTCGCGCGCGAGGCGCTGCGCCACATCGCCGCCTCCGCGCGGGACGGCCAGCGCGATCTCGACCACGTCCTCGGGCTGCTCCGCGAGGAGCCGGCGCCCCCCGCACCCGACCTCGGCGACCTCGGCATCGCGGTGAGCGGCGACCTGCACCGCGTGCCCGGCGCCGTGTCTCGCGAGGCGTACCGGATCGTCCAGGAAGGGTTGACGAACGCCGCCCGCCACGGCGCGGGCGAGCCGTCCGTGACGATCGCCGTCCGGGACGACCGGCTTGAGCTCGAGCTGACCAACCCGGTCGGCTCGGCGCGGCCCGGCGGTGGGCGGGGGCTGCCCGGGATCGAGGAGCGTGTCGCAATCCTCCGCGGCCGGATGTCGGCCGGCAGCGAGGCGGGCATCTGGCGGCTGAAGGTCGAGCTGCCGCTGTGAAGGTCCTCCTGGTTGACGACGAGCCGCTGATCCGCACCGGGCTGCGCGCGATTCTCGAGCCGGAACTCGAGGTGGTGGGCGAGGCCGGCGACGGCGCGGCGGTCGCGCCGCTGGTGCGCCGCCTGCGGCCGGACGTGGTCGTGATGGACATCCGGATGCCCGGCGTCGACGGCATCGAGGCGACGAAGCGGATTCTGGCCCACGTCGACGCACCGCCGCGGATACTGATCCTGACCACGTTCGAGCACGACGACCACGTGTTCGAGGCGCTCCGGGCGGGCGCCTCGGGCTTCCTGCTCAAGCGCGCCGACCCGGCCGAGTTGGTCCGCGCGATCCGGCTGCTGGCCGAGGGCGACTCGTTGTTGTTCCCAGCCGCGATCCGGCGGCTCGCGGCGCGCCAGGCGCGCGCGCCGCGCGACCTCGACCTGACGGCCCGCGAGGGCGAGATCCTGCGCGCGATGGCACGCGGACTCTCGAACGCGGAGATCGCGGACGCGCTGGTCGTGAGCCTGGAGACGGTCAAGACCCACGTGAGCGCGATCCTGGCCAAGCTCGGCGCGCGCGACCGCACCCAGGCCGTGATCCGAGCCTACGACTCGGGCTTCGTATCTCCCTCGCAGGGGGGAGACGGATCCGACTCGTGAGCGAGGTCGGCGCGTCGTGGCGTGCCGACGCTGTCGGCATGACACTTCGATGGACCGGATACGCCGCCGCCGCCTGGGCGATCGCCTACGCGGTCGGCGTGCGCTTCTACCAAGCCGCAGGCGGCACGATCGGCCTCTCCGGCCAGTTCGAGAACCCCGAGGGATTCCAGCGCGCGAGCTTCAACGCCGGCGTCTTCCTGTTGCTCGTCGGGATCGGCGCGCTCGCGTTCGTCCGGCCGTGGGGCCTCAAGCTCCCGCGCTGGCTGGTGATCGTGCCCGCCTTGACCGGTTCGGCGGTGGCGGTTGCGCACGGGCTCACTGCGTACGTCACCAAGCCGCTGCACGCGCTGAACGTGATCCAGATCGACTTCCCGGGCCAGCGAGACCTGGATGAAACCAGCATGTTCCTGTGGGACCTGCTGTTCTACGAGCCGTGGTTCCTCGGGCTCGGCGTGCTGACCACGCTCGGCGCCCTCCACCACCACGACCGCACTGGTGGCAGCCGGATCGGCACCCGAGGACTGCTTGCCTACACCGTGGTGATGACGCTCGTGATCTGGACCTATGCCTGCGCAGTGGTCATCCGCTGAAGTGACGGCGCTGCGCCGCGATACGCGGCGCAGGGCCGCGCAGCGCCCGCGCGGGCCGGAGCTGCACGCCGTCGAAGATCTCGATGCCGGCGGGGTCGGCGCGCGGCTGTACCGGCATGCAGACGAGCGGCCCTTGCTCGTGTTCTGCCACGGCGGGATGTGGATCATCGGCGATCTGGACACCCACGACCGGCTGTGCCGGCAGATCGCCACCGGCGCCGACGTCGACGTTCTCGCCATCGACTACCGGCGCGCGCCGGAGTGCCAATGGCCGGCGGCGGTCGATGACGCGGTCGCCGCCGTGCGCTTCGCCTCGGTGGGACGGGCCGTCGCGATCGGGGGCGACAGCGCAGGCGGCTGTATCGCGGCGCTCGCCTGTCTCACTTTGCGCGACACGGGCGGGCCGGCAGCGTGCGCGCAGATCCTGCTCTGCCCGAACACCGATCTGACCGCCACCCCGCCCAGCGTGCCCGACGGCGGCCTCGACCCCGGCGCCGTCCGCGCCGCCGCGGAGCTGTGGGCGCCGGAGGCCGCAATCGCCAGCCCGCTTCATGCGCCCGATCTCCGTGGCCTCCCGCCGGCGGTCGTGATCACCGCCGAGCGCGATCCGCTGCGCGCCGAGGGCGACGCTTACGCCCGCCGACTGGCCGACGCGGGCGTGCCCGTGATCCACCGCTGCGAGCCGGGCCTGCCACACGGCTTCGTCCAGAACATGGACCTCGTGTCAGACGCAGCGGCAGCCGCCACGGCGCGCGCGATCGCGGACATCCGCCGGATCGTCCGCGCCTAGCCGGTCAAGCGGCGCGAGGCGATCGCGGCGCCTTCGTGGAGCGCCGCGAGCTTCGCCCACGTGATGTCGGGGTCTACTGCGGCCTGGCCGACCCACGTGCCGAAGCCGCAGTCGCTCCCGGCCATCACGTTCTCCGGCCCGACCAGCCGGGCGTAGCGCTCGATCCGCTGTGCGATCAGCTCCGGGTGCTCGATGAAGTTGCACTTGGACTCGATCACGCCCGGGATCACGACCTTGCCCTCGGGCAAGCCGACGTCCTCGAAGATCGCCCACTCGTGGGCGTGGCGGGGGTTGGCGGCCTCGAACGCGATCGCGGAAGGGTTCGCCTCGAAGACGAGGTCGATGACGTCGGCCAGCGGCACGTCACGGTGATGCGGTCCTTCGTAGTTGCCCCAGCACAGGTGCATCCGCATCCGCTCGGGCGCGATGTTCGCGGTCGCGTGATTGAGCGCCTCGATGTTGAGTCGTGCCTGAACGCGGAACTCCTCGAGGCTCTGGTCGGCGAACTCGATGTGGCGGCCCATCGCGAGGTCCGGGCAGTCGATCTGCAGCAGCAGGCCCGCCTCAGTGATCGCCTCGTACTCGACCCGCATGGCGTCGGCGATCGCGTACAGGTACTCCTCGCGGGAGGCGTAGAAGTCGTTGCGGAAGTAGAGCTCGATCACGCCCGGCGACGCGGCGTTCATGAAGCCGGTCTCACCGGGTTCCAGCGCGGCCAGCAGGTGGTCGATGTCGGTCCGCGCGGCCTCGGGGTCGCGGACGCTGATCGGCGCGTCGCAGGCCGGCGTGCGGCGGCGCTTGCGTCCCGGGTCGCCGAACACCTTGTCGCGCAGCACCGGGAAGTCGACGAGGTCGGCATACGTCAGCGGCTGGCTCGTGCCGCCGAAACCGTCGAGACGATCCGTGATGTACGTGACGTAGCTCGGCTTGCCCATCTCGCCGTCGCTCATGACGTCCACGCCGGCCTCGCGTTGGCGCGCGACGACCTCTTTGACCGCGCTACGTGTGCGCTGTTCCAGCGCCACGGGGTCGACCGGCACGCCCTCCTGCTTGGCGAACATCGTGCGGATCAGGTCGTCCGGCCGCGGGAGGCTGCCGACGTGGGTGGTGCGGATCACAGCCGCGCCGCCACGTGTTCGACGGTGTTCTCGAGGTGGCGCCGGGTCGCGAGCGCCGCGCGGTCGGGATCTCGGCCCACGCACGCCTCCAGGATCTCGCGGTGTTCGCTGTCCAGCCGCGCGACCGGGAAGTCGGCCTGCGCGCGGTAGATGTGCAGGTAAGCGCTCGACGCGTCGCGCAGCGCGGCGATCATCGACACCAGCTGCGGACGCGCGGAGTGCTCGTAGAGCGTCGTATGGAAGCGCTGATTGAGCGCGATATAGCGCCCGGCCGGCGGTCCGTCGCGCATCTCGTCCAGGATCCCCTCCAGCGGCGCCGTCCACGTGGCCTCGAAGTGCTCGGCGGCCTTCGCCGCGGCCAGCGACTCGAGCGCCGCGCGGATCTCGTAGTGCTCGCGCAGGTCGCGGACGCTCGGCAGGAAGACGACCGCGCCGCGCTGGGCCTCGAGCTGGACGAGGCCCTCGCGCTGGAGCATCGCGAGCGCCTCGCGCACCGGCGTCGTGCTGACGCCCAGCTTTTGCGCGATCTCCACCTGGCGCAGCCGGCTCCCGGCCGGCCGTTCACCGGCGAGGATCTCGGCCTTCAGGCGCTCGGCGACCTGGCCGGCGATGGTGCGCGGGGCGGTGAGCGTCATGCTCTGACCGCCCCGCGCGTCTCTCCCCGGCAACTCATTGCGCGGAAGTATTGACAGGAGAATTTCGATTGTGCAAATTCCCGGGCGCCACGCTCGAGGGAGGAGACCGCATGAAGCAACCGCTGAAGGGACCGCACCACTTCACGGGCATCACCCGCGACGTCACCACGAACGTCGATTTCTGGTGCCGCGTGATGGGGCTGCGGTTCGTCAAGAACACGCTCAACTTCGAGACGACGTTCCGCTACCACACGTACTTCGGGTCCGAGGAGGGCGATGGCGGCAGCGTCGTCACGTTCCTCGAGTTCAATGAGGCCAAGCCCGCCGTGCCGGGTGACGGCGACATCCACCGGATGGTCCTGCGCGTCGCGTCCTACGACTCGCTCGAGTTCTGGATGGACCGGCTGATCGCCAATCAGCACCACTCCGAGATGCTGCGGCTGGACCCGACGCAGCCGCAGTCGCTCGTCTTCTGGGACCCGGAGAACCACGAGGTCGAGCTGATGGTGTCCGACGCGACCGACAAGCCGCTGGCCGCCGTCGCCGACGACATCCCGGCCGAGCACCGGATCCTCGGGCTCGAGGGCGCGCGCTCGTTCACAACGCTGGAGGAGCAACTGCCGTTCGCTGAGCACCTCGGCTTCCGGCAGGACGGGACGCGGCTCGTGCTCGACGGCGAGCGGTCCGGCCGCTGGTACTTCTCCGAGCCGCCCGGCCGGCCGAGCGGCGACGGCCGGGTCGGCGTCTGGCACCACATCGCGTACGACGCGGGCACCGGCGAGGACGTCCAGCGGGCGCGCGACGAGGCCAACGAAGGCCTCCGTCCGTGGACGCAGATCTTCGACCACTACTTCTTCGACAGCTGCTACACGATGTCTCCCGGAGGGCGGATGGAAATCTGCACGACGGGGCCTGGATTTCAGCTCGACGAGAAGCTCGAAGACCTCGGAGATCGCCTCTGTCTCTCGCCTCGAGTGGAGCCGCTTCGCGCCAAGCTCGAATCCGAGCTGACGCCGATCGTGAATCCGCGCCCGCGCACGAAGGGCAAGAAGGCGAAGTCGTCGGAGCCGTCCCCGAACGGCGTCCCGTCTGCGCCCGCCACGGTCGCCTGATGGACGTCATCGACCTGATCGGTCGCATCCTGTTCGCACTGGTCTTCTGGCAGAACGGCTATCGCCAGTTGGCCCAGCGCAAGAACATGATCGCCTACGCGCAGTCGTTCGGCGCGCCGTACCCGGCGTTCAGCGTCCCCTTCACCGGCGTGGTCATGCTCGCCGGCGGAACCATGCTCGTGCTCGGAGTCTGGCCCGACGTGGCGGCGATCGCGTTGTTCGCGTTCCTCGTGTCGGCGGCGTTCATCGCCCACCGCTACTGGGAGCACGAGGACTTCGGTATGCGCGCCGGCCAGGAGGCGCAGTTCATGAAGAACATCGCCTTGGCGGGTGCCTGCCTGGTGTTCTTCGCCGTCTACCGGCAGTTCGACGAGAACCTAATCATTCTGGTCGGCCCCCTGTTTTAGCGCCCGCAGCTTCCCGAACGCGGACTCGCGCGGCAGATACTTCATGCCGCAGTCCGGCGCCGCGATGAGATCCTGGTGGAACGGCAGCGCACGCCGCAGCCGCTCCGCCACGATCTCGGGCGTCTCGACCGTCGGGTCGTCGAGCGCGATCACACCGAGGATGATCGTCTTGGCCTGCAGCGTTTCGAGCACGCTCAGGTCCAGCTTCGCTTGCGCGGACTCGATCGAGATCTGATCGACGGGCGCGTCCGCGAGCTCGGCCAGGTAGCGGTATTCGCGCTTGTGGTCGGGGACGAACAGCGGATAGCCGAAGCAGATGTGGAGCGCCGTCGTGCCCTCGACGCCGTCGAGCGCGCGGTGCAGCGTCTCGAGGCCGAACTCGCGCGCCAGCTCATGGCGTGACTCCATCCACGGCTCGTCGAGCTGCACGACGTCGGCGCCGGCCGCGAACAGCTCGACGATCTCCTCGCGCACCGCGTCGGCGAACGCGAATGCGACGTCGCGCGGGTGCTCGTAGAACTCGTTCTGGGCCTGGGCGGCCATCGTGAACGGGCCCGGCACGGTGACCTTGGTGATTCGGTCCGTGTTCGCGCGCAGGAACTCGGCGTCACGCACCTGCACCGGCCCGCGCCGCCGGATCGCGCCGGTGACCCGCGGCACCGGCATCGGGTTGCCGTTGCGGTCGGGCACCGAGCCGGGGTTGTCGAGGTCGATCCCCTCGAGCGCGCCAACGAAGTAGTTCGAGTAGCTCTCGCGCCGCACCTCGCCGTCGGTGACGATGTCGAGCCCGGCCAGCTCCTGATCGCGAATCGCTGCCAGCGCGGCCGCATCCTGCGCCTCCTCGAGGTACGCGGGATCGATCCGCCAGATCTCCCGCGCACGCACGCGCGGAGGCAGGATCGAACGCAGCTTCTCGCGATCCACCAGCCACTCGGGCTGCGGATAGGACCCCACCAGGCTCGTCAGCATCGGCGGGAAGATAAAGGGGCCTGGCCCCTTTAGGTTGCGGCGGCGAGGAGGATCGCCCAGGTCGCGTAGACGAGCGCCGTGGCGATGAACAACGCGCGGGCGCGCGTGATCGCCGCGGCGACCGCGAGCGGCAGGCCGGCGCACGCGGCGACGAGTTGCGCGACCAGCGGCCACGGGCGAGCAGTGCAGCCCTCCTCGCAGAGCACGCCGAACGCGATCCAGGCCAGCCACGTCGCGAACCCGGCGCCAACAACGACGAGCAGTCGCACGATCGTCAGGGCAGCGGCACGGCGATGACGCGGCTGCGCGAGCCGTCGCGAGCGAACGCGCTCGCCTGGACCGTGAGCGGCCCCGCAGGTGCCGCGAGTCGGACCGTCCCCGAGCGGCGCGGCGAGATCCGGCGGGTGACGGTCACGTCGGGTGCGTCGGCGCGGGTGACGCTCAACAGCAGGCTATGGGCACGCACGCGGTAGCGGACCTCCACGACGCCGGCCGCGCGCCGCGCCTCAATCCGCGGTGCGTGCACGCGAGAGCCGGCTCGCGACGCGGTCGCCGTCACCGGGCACGCGGTCGCGGCCGCGTGGAAACCCGCGGGATCGCCCCACTTGCCTTGGCGACGCGGCGCGACCGGACTCGACGAGGAGGCGCCCCACTTGCCGCGCCAGGCCATGAACGGCGTCGAGGTCGTGACGACCTCCAGGGCCGGCCGGACGCGGTAACCGCCGCCCCGGTGGTTGTCGTCGGGATAAATGCCCCGTCCGTGCACGCCCGAACTGAAGTACGACGCGTGTGAGGCCAGGGCGACGTAGACAACCGGCGCCTCACCGCTCTTGACGACGCGTGGCCACGGGCACTGCTCGCCGCCGCTGTGTTGCGCGTACGTCGCGACGTCCGGCGCGCCGTCGGGATTCAAGCCGACCTGCATGAACTCCCAGTCGCCCTCGTGCACGCCGAAGCCGAGGACGTTCTGCGGGTTGTAGTAGTAGAAGAACCAGTACTGCAGCCAGGTCCGACCGCCCGATGCAACAGCGCGCCCGTAGACCCGGTCCGCGTAGCCGGCCGCGCGCATTCGCTGGGCGTCCTGCTGGTAGTTCGTGTTGGCGGCGTCCAGGTAGTCGCCGGTCGTCGCCGCGCGGCCGTCGGCGTAGACCGGGTCGCCGAGGAACCCGAGGGAGAGGTGTGCGAGCGGGTCGGCGGGGTTCGCCGCGGCGATCCGAGTCCCGCTCGAGCTGACGAGGTAGTTCTGGCGCGAGCCGGCGAAGTTGTCGGTCATCTCGGCCGCCGAGTCGGAGAAGTAGCCCTCTTGCGCCTCGTAGCGCAACTCGGGCGCGTACCGGCGCAGCAGCGTCTCGATCGACGGCGACGTCACCGTCACGGGCGGCGAATCGGCACTCTGGTGGTTGGCGATGTCACTCGCCCTGACGGTGTAGACGTAGCTGATTCCGCCCGTCACCGACGCGTCCGTGTACGTCGATGCGGTCAGCCGGGAAGCGTTCACACGCGCGAACGGCCCGGCTGGGCTCGTCGCGCGGAACACGTCGTACCCATCGAGGTCGCTCTCGGCGCTGTCCAGCCAGTCGAGGACGACGCGCCCGAGGGACGCGTTCGCCGTCAACCCGGCAGGCCCGGCCGGTGCGGTCGTATCGGCGACGTCGCGGCCGGCTTCGAAGTGCAGACCGATCGTGTTCGCGTCCAGGGCGGTGTTGTAGATGGCCAACTCGTCAGCGCGCCCGCGCGAGAACTGGCCACTCGTGACGCCATTGCGCATCACGTGCCACGGCATCACCGGCCGCCCAGCGCCGGCCGGCCCGCTGTGCACGGGAACGCTGTCGACGTAGAGCGTCGCCGTGCCGTCGGCCACAGTCAGCGCGAGGTGGTGCCAGCCATCGCGCAGGCTCGCGGTCGGCAGCGCGGTTGTCAGGGTCGCCCCGCCGGCGCGGTACGCGACCTTGCCGGCACTGTCGAAACCGAGGATCCACCCGCCCGACGACGTGCTGTCTCGCAAGACCGCGACGCCGGACTCCCAGAAGAACCAGCCCTCGAGCGTGGCCGCGCTCGAGACCGACGCCTGCATCTCGTCGTCGACGCCGTCGAAGCGCGCGGCCGTGTCCGTGTCAGCGTTCAGCCCTCCGCGCGCGCCGAGGGTCACCCCGCCGACCAACGAGCCCGGCGTGCCACCGGTGTGATCGGCTGCCGAAGTGCCGGAAGGATCGCCGAGCCGCCAGTACGACAGCAGCCCGCCGGTCGTCCGCACGGCATCCGCATAGCCACCGACCGCCCCGCGCGCGTCTTGCGCGAGCGCTCCCGCGGCCAGCACCGCCACCGCACACCATCGCCACCGTCGCCGTCTCACCGCGGCGCGACTGTACGCCGCTGTATGAGGGCAACGCAACCGCGAATTTACACCGGGACTGTCCCTCTCTACGACTTCTTGCCGGCGATCGCCTTCTGGAGCTGGTCCTTGTTCATCGAGGAGCGGCCCTCGATGTTCAGGTTCTTCGCCTCGTCGTAGAGCTGGTCGCGGGTGCGGCCCTTCTGACGGTTGGTGCCCGAGCGCTGGCCGCCGCGGCGCGAGGAGGACATGTCGTTGGTCGACGTCCGCGAGCGCGTGCGCGACTCGCCGGAGCGCGCGCGTTCCTTGTTGACGGTTCGCGCGGCGATCTCCTCGGCGCGATCCTCGGACGCGCCCTGGTCCTTCTGCGATTCCTTGATGTGCTCGTATTGACGGGCACGCTTCGTGCCCTTTTTGACTCCGCGTGGGGGCATGCCACAGGACTACCCAGAAACGGCTATCGCTTTGCGTCCGCAAGCCGCAGGCCAAGCGCGACGAGCGCGAGGCCGGTGACCGCGTCGATCGTGCGGCGCACGCGCGGGCGGCGCAGCACGTCACCGGCGCGCGCGACCGCGAACGCGTACGCGCTCAGCCACGCCAGCGTGAGCAAGCAGAACAGCAGGCCGAGCGCGAGCAGGACGACGAACGAGTCGCCGAACTGCGGCAGCAGGCTGGTGAAGAACACGGCCATCTTCGGATTCGCGAGGTTGCTCAGCAGCCCCTGGCGCAGCTCGTTTCCGGCGGGCGCCGGGCGCGGGGCATGCACGGGCGCACGACGGCGCACCGCGGCGAGCAGCGACTGCGCACCGAGGAAGATGAGGTACGCCGCGCCGGCGAGCTTCAAGGCCACGAACGCCGGCTCGGACGCGACCAGCAACGCGGCCACGCCGGCGCTCGCCGCGACCGCCCACACCGCCTGGCCCAACACGACACCGCACGCCGTGCGAACTCCCGCGCGGCGGCCGCCGCCGAGCGTGTTGCGGACGGTCAGCGCGGTGTCCTGCCCTGGCGTCACGATCACGACGATCGCCACGCCCAGGAACGCGAGCAGCATGAACGCAAACATAAAGGGCCAGGCCCTTTATGTTGCGCGGATGGGCAACGAGATCGCCGGCGGCAAGGGCCGCCTCAAGCTGCACCGCTGGGGCGGCGACGACGCCACGTTCGTCGCCGTGATCGTGCACGGCCTGGGCGAGCACGCGGGCCGTTACAACCACGTCGCGCAGGCGCTCGTGGACAAGGGCGCCGCGGTCTACGCCGGCGATCACTATGGCCATGGCGCGTCCGAGGGTAAGAAGGGCGTCGTCGAGGGTCTCGAACCGCTCGTGGACGACACGGCGCTCGTCGTCGACCTCGCCCGCTCCGAGCACCCCGGACTGCCGGCCGTGATGATCGGACACTCGCTGGGCGGCTTGATCGCCACCCGGTACGCGCAGCGCCCTGACAACGGGCTCACCGCGCTCGTGCTCTCAGCGCCGGCGGTCGGTCTCAACCCGGCACTGATCGGGTTGCTCGAGATGCCCGAGTTCCCCGAGGTGCCGATCGACCCGTCGGTGCTGTCGCGCGACCCAGCCGTCGGCGAGGCCTACGCGACTGATCCGCTCGTCTATCACGGCCCGCTCCAGAAGGGGACGCTGGCGGCGCTCGTCGGCTCGGTCGGAGCCGTCGCGGAGGGCCCCGACTTCGGCGGCCTGCCGACGCTCTGGCTGCACGGCACCGAGGACTTCCTGGTGCCGATCGACGCCGCGCGCCCGCTCGTCGAGAAGGTCGGCGGCGAGAAGCTCGAGCGCAAGAGCTACGAGGGCGCGCGCCACGAGATCTTCAACGAGACCAATCAGGACGAGGTCATCGCCGACGCGGTCGCGTTCCTCGCGCGCACGCTCGATCGCGCTAGCGACCCGGCCTGATCTCTTTCACTACCGGGAATGTGAACTGGCGGGTCATCGTGGACGAAGCGTCCCAGGATGACCCGCCCGTGAACATCATCCCTAGGTGGGAATTTCCACCCCCCTCGCGGGAGCGGTCGCCGGCCGCGTGTTGGAGCGCAGCAGCGCCCCGGACACCAGCGCGCCCACCAGCAGGATGCCGGCCGCCCACGTGAACGCGTCGGTGTAGCCATCCACCGGCGTCGCCGCCGACGCGGCCACGGTACTCAGCAGCGCGGTTCCGATCGAGCCGCCGATCTGCTGCGACGTGTTGACCGTCGCCGAGGCGACGCCGCTGTCCTGCGGCGGGATCTTGTGCGTGGCGGTCGCGAACGCCGGCGCGACGGTCAGCCCGAAGCCGATCCCGATCAGCACCAGCGACGGCAGCACGTGCGAGACGTAGCCGGTGTCGACGCCGATCCGCGTCAGCAGCAGCATCCCGGCTGCGCCGGTGACCAGCCCGAGCGGCACGAGCGGGCGCGGCCCCGTGCGCGGCAGGATCCGGGTGGACACGATTGCCACGGTCGGCGCGATCGAGAAGCTGATCGGCAGGAACGCGAGCCCGGTCTCCATCGCCGAGAAGCCCTTCGTGACCTGCATGTAGAACGTCAGGAACAGGAAGACACCGAACAGGCCGGCGGTCGCGAACGCGATCGCCAAGAACGAGCCGCCACGGTCGCGGTCGGCGACCACGCGCAACGGCAGCAGCGGCTGCGGGGCGCGGCGCTGCCAGGCGACGAACGCGACCAGCAGCGGCGCGCTGAGCGCCAGCGAGACGACCGTGACAGTGTCGCCCCAGCCGTCTGACTCCGCGCGGGCGAGGCCGAACACGAGCGCCAGCAGGCCTGTGGAGGCAAGCACCACTCCGAGCAGGTCGAGCTTCGGTCGCGACGGCGCGGGCACGTGCACAAGCAGCCGCGCGCCGGCGAGCGCGGCGGGCACCGCGAACGCGATCGACACGTACAGGCACCAGCGCCAACCGAGCGTCTCGGTCAGCGCGCCGCCGAGCAGCAGGCCGATCGCGCCGCCCATGCCGGCGATCGCGGCGTAGACGCTGAACGCCTTGCCGCGCTCCTTGGGGTCCGTGAACGTCGTCGTCAGCAACGAGAGGGCGGCGGGCGCGAGCAGCGCGCCGAACATGCCCTGGAGCGCGCGCGCCGAGATCAACATCGCGAAGCTGGTGGCGGCGCCGCCGACTGCGGAAGCGCCGGCGAAGCCCAGCAGGCCGGCGATGAAGATCCACTTGCGGCCGAACAGGTCACCGATCCGGCCGCCGAGCAGCAGCAGGCTCCCGAACGCGAGCGCGTAGGCGGTGATCACCCATTGGCGGCCGTCATCGGAGAACCCGAGGTCCTGCTGCGCCGACGGCAGCGCGATGTTCACGATCGTGACGTCGAGCACCACCATCAGCTGGGCGATCGCGATCACGCACAGGATCAGCCAGCGGCGGTCTTGAGGTTGGGTCATCCGAGTCTCCTTGGTCACATCGTCTGCGTCTGGTCCGTCACTGCTATGACGGGACCCGGCGAAGGGATGTGACAGCGATGGACGAGCTCGAGCTTCTGGCGGACCGCTTCGAGGCCAGCCGGCCTCAACTGCGGGCCGTGGCGTACCGGATGCTCGGCTCCGTCAGCGAGGCCGACGACGCCGTCCAGGAGACGTGGTTACGCCTGAGTCGCTCGCGCCACGACGAAGTGGAGAACCTTCGCGGGTGGCTGACGACGGTCGTGGCGCGCGTGTCGCTGGACATGCTGCGCGCCCGCACGACGCGCCGCGAGGAGCCGCTCGGCGTGCACCTCCCGGAGCCGATCGTGAGCCGCGAGGACGGCCACGACCCGGAGCAGGAGGCGCTGCTCGCGGATTCGGTCGGGCTCGCGCTGCTGGTCGTGCTCGAGACGCTCGATCCGGCCGAGCGGCTGGCGGTCGTGTTGCACGACATGTTCGGCGTGTCGTTTGACGAGATCGCGCCGATCGTCGAGCGCTCGCCCGCGGCGGCCCGGCAACTCGCGAGCCGCGCGCGGCGACGGCTCCGCGGGACGTCCGCACCGGACGCCGACGTGCCCGCCCAGCGCGCGGTGATCGACGCCTTCCTGGCCGCCGCCCGCGACGGCGACTTCGATGCGCTGCTCGCCGCGCTCGACCCGGACGTGGTCCTGCGCGTCGATCGCGGCGCGCTCCGTCCCTCCCTCGAAGCCCGCGGCGCCCACGCCGTCATCCGCCAGGCGTTCACGTTCTCGCGGCTGGCGTCGCATGCGGAGCCCGCGGTCGTCAACGGCGCCGCCGGCCTGATCGTCGAAGCGGGCGGCCAGGTGCGCTCGATCGCGGCGTTCTCGATCGTGGGCGGGAGGATCCTCGAGATCGACATCCTCGCCGACCCGGAGCGTCTCAACCTGCGCTGAACGACTCGGTGCGGATCACCGGCTCGCCGGCGGCGTCGGAGGCATCGAGGTCGACGGTGGCGACGATCGCCCAGTCGTGGTGGCCTTCCGGGTCGTTGATGATCTGGCGCACCGACCAGCTGCGCGCCTCCCGCTCGATCAGCAACAGCTCCGGTGAGCGCGCCGCGGCCCCGGTGTCGATCGTCTCGTGCTCGTCCCAGTAGACCCCGAGCGCCGCTTCCCAGGCGGCCGCTTTCATCACGACTCGCTCGCCGCCCTCGAGCCGCCCGAGCTCGTCGAAGCGATCGCGGGCCGCGAGCTGCACCTTCTGGAACATGGCGTTCCGGACCATCACGCGGAACGCGCGCTCGTTGCCGGTGATCGGACGCGGCGGCGTGATCGCGTCGCCGGCGGCCATGGCGCGCTCAACCGACTCCGGGTCGGTCAGCGCCTCCCACTCGTCGAGCAGGCTGGAGTCGATCTGGCGGACGGTTTCGCCGAGCCACTCGACGAGGTCGTCGAACTCGTCGGTCTTGACCCACTCGGGCACCGTCTGGCGCAGCGTCCGGTAGGTGTCGGTCATGTAGCGCAGGACCAGCCCCTCCGAGCGCGCGACGCCGTAGTACGCGATGAACTCGGTGAACGTGCGGCCGGCCTCGTACATGTCGCGCACGACCGACTTCGGCGAGAGGTCGGTGTCGAGCACCCACGGGTGATTCTCGCGGTAGCGCGACAGCGCGTGCTTGAGCGGCTCTTCGAGCGGTTTCGGGTAGGTGATCTCCTCGAGCAGCTCCATCCGCTCCTCGTACTCGATGCCGTCAGCCTTCATCGCCGCCACGGCCTCGCCCTTCGCCTGGTTGGCCTGCGCCATCAGCACCGGGAACGGGTCGTCGAGGATCGCTTCGACGACCGAGAGCACGTCCATCGCGGCGGTCTCGGAGTCCGGGTCGATGAGGTCGAACGCGGCCTGGGCGAACGACGCCAGCGGCTGGTTGAGCGCGAAGTCATCCTGCAGTGCGGGCGCGAGCTCGAGCGTCCGCCCGAACGGGTCCGGCGACGGCAGCCGCTCCAGGACACCGGAGGTGAGCAGCTCCTCGGTCAGCGCTTCGGCCTGCGCCGCCAGCCGGTGGCGGCCGCGCTCGTCCTCGTGGTTGTCCTCCATCAGCGCGCGCAGCGTCTCGGCCGAGTCCGCAGGCTGGTTGATGACGTTGAGGATGATCGAGTGGTTGACGCGCATCCGCGACTGGAGCGCCTCGGGCCGCGCGTTCTTCAGGCGCTCGAACGTCTCCTCGGTCCAGCTCACGACGCCCTCCGGCGCCTTCTGCTTCTGGACCCGCTTCTGCTTCTTCGGATCGTCGCCCGCCTTGGCCGCCCGCCGCGCGTTCTCGATCGTGTGCTCGGGTGCCTGCACGATCACGTAGCCCGCCGTGTCGAACCCCGCGCGTCCGGCGCGACCCGCGATCTGATGGAACTCGCGCGCCTTCAGGATCCGGTGATTGGTGCCGTCGAACTTCGCCAGCCCGGTGAAGGCGACGGTGCGGATCGGGACGTTGATGCCGACGCCGAGCGTGTCGGTCCCGCACACCACCTTCAGCAACCCGGTCTGCGCGAGCTGTTCTACGAGCCGGCGGTAGCGCGGCAGCATGCCGGCGTGATGGACGCCGATCCCGCTGCGGACCAGCTTCGACAGCGTCCGGCCGAACCCGGCGGTGAAGCGGAAGCCGCCGATCGCATCCGCGATCGCGTCGCGCTCGTCGCGCGTGCACAACTTCGCCGACAGCAGCGACTGGGCCCGCTCGAGCGCGGACGCCTGCGTGAAATGCACGACGTAGATCGGCGCCTGGTCGGTCCGCACGAGCTCCTCGAGCAGTTCGTGCAGCGGCTCCAGCGACCATGAGAAGTACAGCGGCACGGGGCGCTCGGAGTTCTCGATCACGACCGTGTCGCGGCCCGTGCGCCGTGCGATGTCTTCGCGCAGCGCGGTCATGTCGCCGAGCGTGGCCGACATCAGCAGGAACTGCGCCTGCGGGAGGCTGAGGAGCGGGACCTGCCACGCCCAGCCGCGCTGCGGGTCGCCGTAGAAGTGGAACTCGTCCATCACGACCTGGCCGACGTCCGCGGTCGTGCCTTCGCGCAGCGCGATGTTGGCCAGGATCTCCGCCGTGCAGCAGATGATCGGGGCGCCGCTGTTGACGGATGCGTCGCCGGTGAGCATGCCCACATTGCGCGCGCCGAAGATCTCGCACAGCGCGAAGAACTTCTCCGACACGAGCGCCTTGATCGGCGCGGTGTAGAAGCTCACGCGCCCTTCCGCGAGCGCCGCGAAATGCGCCGCGATCGCCACCAGCGACTTTCCGGAGCCCGTCGGGGTGGCGAGGATCACGTTGTTGGCGCTGAACAGCTCGATCGCGGCCTCTTCCTGATGCGCGTAGAGGCTGAGCCCCTGCTGCTCGGTCCAGTCGACGAACGCCTCGTAGACGGAGTCGGCGCTCGGCTCTTCGGGGACGACGTCGACAAGGCTCATGCGTCGAGGCCAGTATGTCGAGTCTCGACCACCGGTCAGTGGCGCCGGGGGATGGCATGTGGGACCATGTCGCATGGCGTCCGCCCCCGATCGCGCTCTCGAGCAGGTTGCCGCGCGGCAGCGGCAGCGGCGCGATTTCAACGAGCGGCTGGCTGCGCTGGAGACGCCGGATTTCGAAGCGACGCCGTACCGCTGCGAGTGCGGGCTGATCGCCTGCGGGGCGGCGATCCAGCTCACCCGTGACGAGTACGTGGAGGTTCGTTCGGACCCGCGGCGCTTCGCGGTGCTCGCCGATCACGTGATGGCGGACGTCGACCGGATCGTTGCTCGCCACCGTGGGTGGGCCGTGATCGAGCAGTCGGCGCGATTCGTGACCCAGGGGCCGACCCAGCCGTCACCAGTCCTGCGGTTCCGGTAAACCTCGCCGGGTCGGACCGCGGCAACGGGAGCCGCGGCGGAGAGGAGCCTCACCATGACCGTCTTTCGTCGCGCCGTGCTCGCGGCGGCGCTCGCGACTGCCATCGCACCGGCGACGGCGCTCGGCCACCATGATCGGCACGGTGAGGCGCATCACAGCCTCCGCACGGCGGTCACCGATCAGAACTTCTACTTCGTCATGGCCGACCGCTTCAACAACGGCGACCCGGCCAACGACCACGGCGGACTTCCGCCGGGCAAGGCCGAGGGACAGTCCGGCTTCGACCCGACCGGCAAGGGCTGGTACCACGGCGGTGACCTCAAGGGCCTGACGGCGAAGCTCGACTACATCCAGGGGCTCGGGACGACCGCGATCTGGCTCACGCCGAGCTTCAAGAACAAGGCGGTCCAGCCGGAGGACTTCTCCGCCGGCTACCACGGCTACTGGATCACGGACTTCACGCAGATCGACCCGCACTTCGGCACCAACGACGACCTGCGGACGCTAATCGGCGCGGCGCACCGGCGCGGAATCAAGGTCTACTTCGACATCATCACCAACCACACCGCCGACGTCATCAAGTACGGCAAGGACCTGCGGCGCCCGTACATCTCGAAGGACCGGGCTCCCTACAAGACGGCCGGCGGGCAACCGTTCGACGACCGCGACTACGCCGGAACGCGGATGTTCCCGCCGCTGGCCCCGACCGGTCAGCCGGCGTGCGAGGCGCCGGGCCCGCTGATCAGCTTCCCGTACACCCCGTGCGTGCGGCTGTTCGAGCGCAACATCAAGGTGCCGTCGTGGCTCAACGACGTTCGCTACTACCACAACCGCGGCGACACGACGTTCGTCGGCGAGAACTCGCTGTACGGGGACTTCTTCGGGCTCGACGACCTGTTCACCGAGGATCCGCGCGTCGTCGACGGCTTCATCGACATCTACAAGTTCTGGATCCGCGACTTCCGCATCGACGGCTTCCGGATGGACACGATGCGGCACGTCGACGACGCGTTCTGGCAGAAATTCGCGCCCGAGATCGTCGACTACGCGCGCTCGCGCGGCATCCGCGACTTCTACATGTTCGGCGAGGCCGCCGAGGACGTCAGCCAGCCGCTGCTGTCGCGCTTCATGATCCACGACGACGTCCAGGGCGTGCTCGACTTCACGTTCCAGATGGCCGCGATCCGGTTCGCCGCGAACTCGGCCGCGACCGACGATCTGCGCACCCGGTTCCTCGAGGACGACTGGTTCACCGACGGCGACTCGAACGTCTACAACCTGCCGACGTTCCTCGGCAACCACGACCGCGGCCGCGTCGGGATGTACCTGCGCAACGCGAACCCGGACGCGACCGAGGCCGAGCTGCTGGCGCGCGATCGGCTCGCCCACGCCCTGATGTACTTCTCGCGCGGCAACCCGGTCATCTACTACGGCGACGAGCAGGGCTTCACCGGCGCGGGGGGAGACCAGGACTCGCGCCAGGACATGTTCCCGTCGCTGTCGCCCCAATACAACAACCTCAGCGACCCAATTACCGGCGACGACGGCGCCGGCAAGAACGACAACATCGGCTCCGACGAGACGCCGATGGATGACAGCTTCGACACGGGCCACCCGCTGTACCAAGAGATGGCGCGGCTGGCGGCGATCACGCGCCGCCACCCGACGCTGCGCGATGGCGCACAGCAGCACCGGTACTCGTCCTCCGCCCCGGGCATCTACGCGTTCTCGCGTGTCAGGGAGCGCGAGTACGTCGTAGCGCTCAACAACGCCGAGCAGGCCGCGTCGGCGGCGGTCCCGACGTTCATCGCCCGCGGCGAGTGGGAGAAGGTCTACGGCGACGGCGCGGCGCGGCTGCGCAGCGGCTCGGACAAGCGGCTGAGCGTGACCGTGGGACCCCTGTCGGCCGTCGTCTACCGCGCGAAGGATCGCCTCCCGCGCAGCAAGCGGGCACCGGGCGCTTCACTCGTCGTGCCCGCCACGGGCCGTGACCGGCTCGAGGTCCGCGCCGACGTCTTCGGCGATGCGTTCTACGAGGTGACATTCCTGGCGCGGACCGGCAACGGCCCGTGGCGCGACGTCGGCACCGACGACAACGCGCCGTACCGGGTGTTCCACGACGTCGCCGACGTCGCGCCCGGCACCCGCGTGCAGTACCGCGCGGTCGTGCTCGACACGGACGGTCACACGCGGTCCAGCGACATCCGGAGCACGACCGTCGCGCCGCCGGCGCTCACCGTCGAGGCGCCCAACGAGGGCCAGCGTGTGCGCGGGACGGTCGAGGTGCGCGTGACCGCGGTGCCCGAGCACGCGACGCACGTCGCGCGGTTCGAGCGCTCGGTGAACGGCGGTCCGTTCACCACGTTCGCGACCGACGACTCGTCGCCGACCTACACAGGCTTCGACAATACGAGCGGGCTCGCCGACGGCGCGCGGATCGCGTACCGCGCGATCCTCACCTACGCGCCCGGCCGGACCGTGACCAGCGAGACCCGCACGGTCACCGTGGTGCAGACGCCGGTGACCACCGCGACGATCCACTACAAGCGGCCCAACGGCGACTACGCCCTCTGGGGACTGCACCTGTTCGGGGACGGCCTCGCGCAAGGTGAGGCGACACCCGACTGGACGAACGCGAGGCCGTTCGAGGCCACCGACGACTTCGGCGCGCTGCACCGGATCGAGATCGCCGACGACACCAAGCGCGTCGGCTTCGTCGTCCACCAGCGCCCGCCCGGCAACCCCGACGTCAAGGACACGGCACTCGACCGGTTCTTCATCCCGCTCGCCACGCCCGAGATCTGGCTCCGGCAGGACGACACCAAGATCTACAGCTGCGCGCAGGCGAACGAGAGCTGCGTGGTGCCTTCGGCCTAGTTGTGCGCATTTGAGTACACCAACATTTGGCTCTTGTGAGAGACGCACAAGCTCGCTTCAATTGCCGCTGACCCGCGGGGGGTCGGCAGGGTGATTCAAGGGAGGCACCACAGGTGTTGCATTTACGCACGCGCGCGCTTGCGCTTGCCGTTGCGTTAGTCGTGGTCGCGCCAGCGGCCGCTTCGGCCCAGGAGATCGAGGGCCAGTACATCGTCGTGTTCAAGAACCAAGCCTCGAAGGCCGAGGGCGAGGTGACGAAGGGCAAAGTGCGGCGCGAGGGCGGACGCGTCCAGCACGAGTACTCGCGGGTGCTCAAGGGCTTCTCGGCGAAGCTCGACGACCAGGCGCTCGCAGAGGTCCGCAACGATCCGAATGTGGCGTTCGTCGAGCCGGATCGCGTGATCTCGCTCGCCACCGATCAGACGCCGGCGACGTGGGGGCTCGACCGGATCGACCAGCGCGCACTGCCGCTGAACAACACGTACTCCTACACGCCGACCGGCGCGGGCGTGAAGGCGTACATCATCGATACCGGGATCCTCACCACGCACACGAACTTCGGCGGCCGCGCCATCGACGGGTACGACGCCGTCGACGGCGTACTTCCGGCGACCGACTGCAACGGCCACGGCACACACGTGGCCGGCACCGTCGGCAGCACGACATACGGCGTCGCCAAGGGCGTCACACTCGTCGCTGTCCGGGTGCTCAACTGCCAGGGCTCGGGTACGAACTCGGGCGTCATCGCCGGCATCGACTGGGTGACGGCGAATCACACCGCGGGCCAGCCTGCGGTCGCCAACATGAGTCTCGGCGGGGGAGCGTCGAGCGCGATCGACACCGCCGTCAACAACTCGATCAGCGACGGCGTGACTTACGCGATCGCGGCCGGTAACAGCAGCGCGAACGCCTGCAACTACTCGCCGGCACGGACGGAGCGGGCGATCACCGTCGGCTCGACGACCATTCAGGACGCGCGCTCGTCGTTCTCGAACTACGGAACGTGCCTGGACATCTTCGCCCCGGGCTCGAACATCACGTCGACCTGGTCCACCTCGAACACGGCGACGAACACGATCAGCGGCACGTCGATGGCGACGCCGCATGTCGCCGGCGTCGCGGCCTTGGCGCTGCAGGGGTCGCCGGCGGCCAGCCCGCAGACGGTGCGCGACCTGCTCGTCAACACCGCGACCAACGGTGTGGTGACGAGCGCCGGCACCGGCTCGCCCAACCGGCTGCTGTACTCGCCGCTCACCCCCGGCGGGACGCAGCCGCCGCCGGCGACGTGCGGGACGTCGAATCCCGGCAGCCTGGGGTTCACTCGCGACTCCGACTCGTACGTGTACACCACGACCGTGAGCGGCACCCAGAAGGGCTGCTTGGCCGGCCCGTCCGGGACGGACTTCGATCTCTACCTGCAGCGGTGGAACGGCTCGGCGTACGTCACCGTCGCGTACGGCGAGAGCAGTCGCTCGGAGGAGACGGTCACCTACAACAACGGCCCCGCCGGCCAGTACCGGTGGCTCGTGTACTCGTTCCGTGGGAGCGGGAGCTACACGCTCCAGTTCACCCGGCCCTGATTGAGAGCTGTGCCGGGCGGCTCGTCGCCGCCCGGCACTCATTGCTAGCGACAGCCTCGCCCGCCCCGGCGCACCGGCTCGAAGCACAGCGCGTCGCCCTGGTTGGAGTTCCCGTCCAGGTAGCGGACCCGCTGGACCTCGTCCTCGTACGCGCCCTTGTACTTGAGCACGTACAGGCCATTGCGGAGGTCGACGGCGTAGATCAGTCCGTCCTTGACGATCGCGTAGCTCCACATCACGACCTTCTCGTTGCGGCCCGTGTCGGGATCGGACGAGAGCCGCGGGTCCTCCAGCTGAACCTGCTCGAGCGGCTTCGGCGTGAACTCGGCGAGCTGGTAGGGACGCCGCGGATCCTTGAGGCTGACGGCCTGGAGGCCGCCGGAGTGCCACGTGCTGAACGCGACGTGCGGCGTCAGCGTCGGATTGTGCGCCGAGTAGGACGTTCTCGGCGGGTTCCACGTGTTGCACGTCGCCGCGACGTTCTCCGGCTCCCGGTACTCGGCCTTGACCGCCGGTGCGTCGGGCTTGGAGACGTCGACCATCCGCGCCCAGCCCCACGGGCAGCCGTGGTCCGGGGCGGTGGCCGAGCCGTAGACCTCGTCAGACACCCACGCCCAGTCGCGGCCCCACAGCTTCACGGCGCTGTGCGCGCCGGGCCCCGCCCACGTCGGCCGGGACTCGTTGACCGTGATCGGGTGCGGCATGGCGCCCGGCTTGCCGGCCGCGAACTCCGAGGTGTCGACGATCGCGAACCCGCCCGTCAGCAGCGCGAAGTACGCGCGGCTCCCGTCGTTGGTGATGGTCAGCGAGTGCAGGCCGCCGGTCGTGTAGCCATGGAGCCCCGTGAACAGGGTCGCGGGCGGCTTGCCCTCGCGGATCGCAGAGATGTCCCAGACCGTGAACGGGCAGCTCGGCGCACCGCCGCGAGTCCCGCACGTCGCGGCGGCGTTGCCGGCGAAGATCAGCGCCCGCCGCGGGTTGTTCGGGTCCTCCCACAGGAAGAACTCGTGCGTGTCGACCTTGAAGTCGTGCAGCAAGCGCGGTGCCTTGGCGTTGCGGCCCGCGATGTCGTAAAAGCGGATGTTGCTGACCGAGTCCGTGGTGCAGTGGTGGAGCTTGTCGCCCTTGCCGCAGTTCGTGTTCAGGACGATCAGCACGTTCTGCGACTGCCAGACGCGCAGCTCGCGCGTCGACTCGCCAGTCATCGCCGTGATCGGCTGACCCAGCAACTCGGGTTTGTTCGGCCTCGAGATGTCGAGGACCATCACGCCGCCGTGCGGCGTGCCCGGATGCAGGTCCGTGCGGCTCCCGATGTACGCGTAGTCGCCTTTGATCGCGATCGCCGCGTTCATGCCGCGATTCAGGAGCGGGTTCTGCCCCACGAGCTTGAAGGCGCCGGTCTTCCCGCTCGCCGGTGGCCGGAACATCGAGTTCGACTCAGTTGCGTAGCCGGCGCTGTACGCGCTGTATCGGCTCGTACAGCCGCCGTAGTCGCCGCTCCAGTCGATCAGCTGCGCGGCCGTCGGCGTGTCGGCCAACCCCGCCGTACCGATGCAGTGCGCCTCGGCCGTGCTCGGCAGCAGCGCCCCTGACGCCACCGCGATCGCCGCCACGCAAACCTGACGGACATGTCTGCTTGTCATGAAAGCCCTCCCTAAGGCCCGCCGGGCACCCTCCCGCGGTGCCCGCCTGAGGTTCCCCCTACCCCGATGGCCGCGATACCGTGCGCCATGTGGATCCGCCCGGCGTCCCGAACCTGATCCTGCTCGGCCCGCCCGGGTGCGGCAAGGGCACCCAGGCGGCGCGGCTGGTCGAGGCGCTCGGCGTCTGCCACGTCTCGACCGGCGATCTGCTGCGGCGCCACCGCGCCGACGGCACCGAACTCGGCCGCCAGGCCACCGAGTACATGAACGCCGGGAAGCTGGTGCCCGACGACCTCGTGATCGCGATGCTGGTCGCGGAGATGGGCGACACGGACGCGGACGGCTTCCTGCTCGACGGCTTCCCGCGCACGCTTGCCCAGGCCGACGCGCTCGACGCCTCCGGCATCAAGCTCTACGAGGTCCTGCTGATCGACGTAACCGACGACGTCATCGTCGAGCGGATCTCGGGCCGGCTCACCTGCCCCGGCGGGCATGTCTTCCACGAGCGGATGCATCCCCCGCAGCGGCCGGGCGTCTGCGATCACTGCGGCGCGACGCTGGTCAAGCGCGAGGACGACCGGCTCGACGCCGTGCGCCAGCGGCTGAAGACCTACCACGAGCAGACCGAGCCGCTCGTCGAGCGCTACGCGCGGGCCGGACTGCTGCGGCGCGTCGACGGCACCCGCACGCCCGAGGAGGTCAGCGAACAGCTCCTGCGTCCGCGCCGGTTCGCGCGCGGCCGCGTCCTAGAGCCCGAGGACGCGTAGAGCGGTCTCGGACGGCGACCCGGGCTCGGCGCTGTAGGTGACGAGCGTCTGGCGCTGATCGGCGGGCAACGAGAACGTCTCGTAGTGCAGTTCGAGGTCACCCACGACCGGGTGGCGGAAGCGCTTCGTCCCGTGGCTCTTCTCACGCACGTCGTGCCGGGCCCAGGCGCGCCGGAACGCCTCGCTGCGGGTCGACAGCTCGCCGACGAGCTCGTGGAGCTCGGGGTCGTCGGGCTCCGCGCCCGCTTCGAAGCGCAGGAACGCCGCCGTCTCGCGCGCGACCTGCTCCCAGTCGGGATACAGGTGCCGCGAGGCGTCGTCGAGGAACACGAGCCGCGGCATGTTGCGCAGGCGTGGCGGCAGCGCCGCGAAGTCGACGTGGAGGCGGACCGCTAGCTCGTTCCAAGCCAGCACGTCCATGCGGCGGCCGAGCACGAACGCCGGAGTGCCGACGAACCCGTCGAGCAGCTGCTGGATCTGCGGGCGCACGCGCTGCGGGCGCGAACGCCGCCGCGCCGGAGCGATCGGCGGGCGCGCGAGCCGGAACAGGTGATCGCGTTCGGCCGGGTCAAGCCGGAGCGCCTCCGCCAGCGCCGCGAGCACCGACTCGGACGGGTGCACGCCGCCGCGGCCCTGTTCGAGCCGCACGTAGTAGTCGACGCTGACGCCGGCCAGCAGCGCGAGCTCCTCGCGGCGCAGGCCGGGGACGCGGCGGCGGTCGCTGCCCTCCGGCACGCCGACCTCGGCCGGCGTGAGGCGGGCCCGGCGGGAGCGCAGGAAGGTGCTCAATTCCTCGCGGCGCTCCATCACTCCAGGATGTCACGCGCCTCGCGGACCAAGGTGGTCCTGTTTGTCCTAGGCACGTCTCGCCTCTCCACATCGCCACGATCGCGTCGCACGATGGCGCCATGGATCTCGAACGAACCGCAGTCATCACCGGCGCTGCCAGCGGAATCGGCGCCGCCACCGCGCGGCGACTGGTGGCCTCCGGCGCCCGCGTGGCCCTGATCGCCCGCCGTGCCGACCGCCTCCAGGCGCTCGCCGACGAGCTCGGCGACGCCGCGCTCGCCGTCCCGGCCGACGTCACCGATCCGGAGGCGCTCGACGCCGCCGCGGCCGTCATCGAGGAGCGCTTCGGCGCCGTGGACCTCGTGGTAGCCAACGCGGGCGTCATGCTGCCCGCGCCGGTCGGCGAGCTCCGCGTGGACGAGTGGCGCCGGATGATCGATCTGAACCTCGTCGGAGTCCTGGAGACGGTGCGGGTCTTCCTGCCCGCGCTCGAGCGCGGCGGCGGCGATCTCGTGCTGATCTCCTCGCTCGGAGCCCGCGTGACGTTCCCGGGCTATGCGGTCTACGGCGCGACCAAGGCGGCCGTGTCATACCTCGCCGACGCGTGGCGCGCCGAGCTGGCGCCGCGCGGGATCCGCGTCACGGCGATCGAGCCCGGCCTCACGCACAGCGAGCTGGCCGGCAACGTCACCCATGCCGGGCAGGCCGACGAGCTCGCCGGCATGTTCAATCAGATCCCCGCCCTGAGCGCCGAGGACGTCGCCGATCTGGTCGCGTACGCGGTCGCGCTTCCCGCCCACGCCAGCGTGCCCCGGCTCTCGATCCTTCCCGCCCGTCAAGCGTGAAAGACCTCGTCGGGGTCGTATGTCCGCTTCACCGCCGCCAGCCGATCGGCATTCTCGCCGTAGTAGGCGTCGGCGGGCACGTCAGGGTCGGGGAAGTTCGGATAGAAGCGGCCGCTGCCCCACGGGTGGGCGAGCTCCCACGAGCGCGCCACCGGCTCCGCGGCCTCGGCGACGTGCTCGAGCAGGAAGCGTTCGTGGCGATGCACGAATGCCGTGGCATCCGGTGCGACGCGGTTGTACGCGCCGCCCATCGGCGTGAAGTGCAGTGCGACATCGCCTCCGACGAGCGCCGCGACCGTCTCGGCCGGCAGTGGCCGGTGGAAGAACTCCGAGCGGCTGTAAACCGGAACGGTCTCGCCGTCGTCGTCGAGGCCGGCGAGCGCGCGCTTCGCCTCGCGGTAGGAGAGCCGCTCGTGCGCGGATGTGGTGGGCGCCGCACCGGCGCGCGCGACGAAGTCGTCGAGCTGCGCCTCGCCCGCGAGCATCGTGCCGAACAGCGTGACCTCGTCCGCGACCCGCAGACCCGCCGTGAGCTCGTCCGGGGCGTCCGGCGCCCACTCCTGCCACGCGCCGATCAGCGCGTCGGCGTCGGTGCGGGGCCAGGTCAGCTCGAACAGGGCCGTCATCGGGGCAGGCAGCGTGGCGAACGTGAGCGAGGTCACGACGCCGAAGCGGCCATTGCCGGCGCCGCGTAGGGCCCAGAACAGGTCGCCGTGTCGCTGCTCGTCGCACTCGACGACCCGGCCGTCGGCCAGCACGATCCGAGCCGCGAGGAGCCGGTCGCAGGTCAGTCCGTGCGAGCGCCCGAGCATCCCCAGCCCGCCGCCAAGCGTCAGCCCGGCAATGCCGACCGTCGGCCCGCAGCCGCCCGGGATCGTGACGCCGTGACGGTCCAGCTCGTCGTAGAGGGTTCCGAGCCGCGCGCCCGCGCCCACGACCGCTACGCCGTCTGCGACCTCGACGCCGTCCATCGGCGTCGTGTCGATGACGACCCCGGTGGTGGAGGAGCTCCCGGCGAAGCAGTGCCCGCCACCTCGCACGGCGACGGGGAGCCCCGACCGGCGGCCGAACGCGAGCGCTTCGGCGACCTCCGTCGCCGTCCGGCAGCGGGCGATGGCCGCCGGTCGGATGTCCCAGAAGCGGGCCAGCGCCGGCTTGCGGAGGCGCTCGTATTCGTCCGATCCAGGCAGGAGCAGCGACGCGGTCAACGGAGGCTCGCCTCCCAGACGCGCCGCGCGCTGGCTTCGAGCGCGGCGCGTTCATCGGCGCCGAGCGCCGCGAGCACCTCGTCCTCGACATCCTGTGTCGCATTCGTCGCACGACGGAGCAGAACCTCGCCTGCCGCGGTGAGCTCGAGGGTTCGTCGCCGCCGGTCCTGCGTGCCGGGGCGACGCGTGATGACGCCGCGCGCCTCGAGCCGGTCGAGAGTTCCGACGAGGTTCCCCGGGTCCGAAGGCATCCGCCGCGCCAGTTCGCGCTGGCTGCACCCGGGATGACGGTCGATCAGCACCAGCGCCCGAAGCTCGCGCGGCCGTAGCTCCAGCTCGGACATCGCGGAGACGAACCGGCGATCCATCGCTTCCCCGAGGCGGACGAGCAAGTGCTGGTGACCCGTGGCTCGGGCGGGATCGGACGCGCGATCGCCGCAGCGTTCTCGGCGGCGGGCGACGCCGTGGCCGCGACGTCGCGGTCCGGGCGCGTCCCGGCGGTGCCCCACGCGGTACCGATGGAGCTCGAGGATCCGGCTTCGATCACGGCCGCCGTCGCCGAGGCCGTCGAACGCGTGGGAGGGCTCGACACGCTCGTCGTCAACGCGGTCCGCTGGCCCGACGGGTTCGCCGAGCGCTTCGAAGCGCTCGCTTCGGATGAGTGGCGCGCGGTGCTGCGGGCGAACATCGAGGGCGCCTTCGCCCTGGTCCAGGCTGCGCTGCCGGCGCTGCGTGCGTCCGGCGCCGGGCGGATCGTGCTGATCTCCTCGGGCGCCGCCGAAGAGGGCCATCCGCCGGCGCCTCACTACGTCGCCGCCAAGGCGGCGCTGCACGGGCTCTGCCGCGCACTGGCGTGGGACGCCGGTCGTGACGGCGTCCTGGTCAACGTGATCGCGACCGGCTTCACGCGCACGCCCGCCGGCACCGAACGCCTCGGGCCCGAGATCTTCGACCGGGCCGGTGTATTGACGCCCCAAGGGCGCGTCGCGACGCCGGAGGACGTTGCCGTTCTCGCCCTGTGGCTCGGGTCGGGCGCGAACACGAGCGTCACGGGCGAGGTGATCCGCGAGGGGACGAGCGCCGCCCGAACTCCGCTGGTCGCGCTCGCCACGCGAGCACCAGCGCCCCAAGCCCGAGCAGCGCCATGAACGCGATCGTCGGCCACTGCCACGGGCCCGGCAGGTAGAGGGCCAGGAACCACACCCGCGCCACGTCGCCGGTGAGCTTCATCACGGCCGGGACGATCGCCTGCGGGAACAGCGCGATCATTCCGAGGGTGACGAGCATCCACACGCGCGCGGGCGTGGGGTCGGGCTCGTGTGCGGGCGGCTTGCCAGAGCGCATCAGCTGCAGCAGTTCCGGGCCGCGATCGCGCAGACGCTCCTGCGCCGCGCGACCAAGCAGGAGTGCGGCGAGGACGCCCGTGAGCGCGCCGACGCCGATACCGGGTGCACCCGCGACCGCGACGACCGCGACGGCGGGAGCGGCGGTAGTGGCGGCGAGGATCAGCATCAGGAACGCCTGGCCGGTGAGATCGCCGTGCTCGAGTGGCGAGTCGCGGTGTTCGCGCGGGTCCGGGCCGGGGACGAGCTGCGTCACGGAGACCAGCGGCACCAGCCCGGCGCCGCCGCCCAGCAGCGCCAGGGTGGCTGCCAGCCCGTACGCCGACGGGCTGATCGCAGCGCCGATCAGCGCCATCGGCGCGAACACCGCCAGCCACGCGAGCTGGCGGCCGCGGACGTCCGGGCCCTCGCTGCCCGGCGTGAGGATCGTCAACCACAGTGCGGTGCCGTCCTCGCCGTAGGCGTTGGCGGACATCACGGCGCCCATCAGCGCGATCAGCGCGCCGATGAACGGCAGGAACTCGGTCGAGTCGAACGCGAGCGGCACCAGGCAGGTGAGGACGGCGAAGACGGGCGCGACGATCACGCTCTGGAGGCGCACCGGGTCGCGCCACCAGCTCCGCAGCTCCTTGCGAAACACCGAGCCGCCGCCGGCGCGTGCGGAGCCCCGTACGACCGCGCGCGCCAGCCGCGGCGGGCCCAGCGCGCGCGTCCACGCCAGCACGAGCAGCACCACCAGCGCGGCGAGGCCGAGCAGCGGAAGCGGCGAGCGGCTCTCGACGGCCAGCACGGCCCAGCTCGACGGCAGCAGTTTCAGCGCGGTGCTGAAGCCGTCCGAGAAGCCGGATTCGAGCACGGCGTCGAGCGCCACGAACACGATCCAGCCCGACGACGCGGCGACCAGCATCACGCCGGTGAGCAACGCGCTGATGGCGCCGCCGGAGCGCGAGCGCGACAGCGCGCCGAAGCCGCGTGCGGCCAGTCGCGAAAGGACCACGACCAGCGCGAGCTGGAGCGCGATGCCGGGGATCGCGAGCAGCACCGCCACGGTCCCGAGCCGGGCGCCCAGCACGAGCAATGCGCCGAACGCGACGAGCGTCACCAGGGCGCCGATCCCGACGAACGCCGCGCCGAGCAGTGCCAGCGCGAGCCGGTGGCGCGGGACCGGCTGGAGCGTGAAGTGCTCAGGCCGGAGCACCGGCGCACCGCCGTAGGCCGGCGCGAGCGCCCAGCCGAGCGTCCACGCCGCGAACGTGACCGCGAGCAGGTCGCGCAGGGTCGCCGGTTCGGCGTCGAGCGTCGCCAGCGCGATCGTGGCGATCGCGGCGGCGGCGCCGAGCGCGGCGCCAGTCTGGACGTAGATCGCCTGCGGGCCCGCGTACGCGCGCCGCAGGATCGCCAGCTTCATCCGGATCAGGACGCCAGCCACGACAGCGCGTCGCCG
This sequence comes from uncultured Solirubrobacteraceae bacterium, assembly GCA_963768375.1. GTDB lineage: Bacteria > Actinomycetota > Thermoleophilia > Solirubrobacterales > Solirubrobacteraceae > Solirubrobacter. The sequence goes on along the minus strand of CAVYHO010000006.1, from coordinate 499,529 downwards.
CCGTCGACCTCGGCGCCCACCAGGTCGACGAACGCCTCCTCCAGCGTCCGGCCGCCCCGTACGGCATCGAGTGGTCCGTCCGCGACGACACAGCCCTTCGCCATCACCGCGACGGTGTCGCAGAGCTGCTCGACCAGGGCCATCACGTGGCTCGAGAGCAGCACGGCGCCGCCGGTGGCGACGAACCGCGCCAGGATCCGCTTGATCGCCGCCGCCGAGACCGGGTCGACGGCCTCGAACGGCTCGTCGAGCACGAGCAGCCGCGGTGCATGCAGCAGCGCGGTGGCGAGCCCGATCTTCTTCCGCATCCCGGCCGAGTAGTCGATGATCAGCGTCCGCTCGGCGTCGCCGGTCAGCTCGAGCACGTCCAGCAGCTCGCTGGCCCGCGCCGTCACCGACGCCGGGTCGAGGCCGCGGAGCTGCCCGAGGTAGGTCAGCAGCTCGCGGCCGGTGAGCTGCTCCGGCATCGCCAGCCCGTCGGGCAGGACGCCCATCAGCGCCTTGGCGCGCTCGGGCTCCTTCCACACGTCGGCGCCGAACACGAGCGAGCGGCCGGCGTCGGGCCGCAGTAACCCGACCGCCATCGACAGCGTCGTCGTCTTGCCCGCACCGTTCGGTCCGACGAGCCCGAAGAACGACCCGGGCTGGACGGTCAGGTCAGCGCGCTCGACGGCCGTGTGGTCGCCGAACGTCTTGTGCAGGCCGGTCGTCGCTAGTGCGGGCACAGACCGTTGAGGGCCGTCTCCACAACGCCGTCAGCGTACTCCGGCGTCACCTCGCCGCCCTTGAGCCAGCGGTTGATCAGCGGGGCCCAGAGGATGTCGACGGCGACGTCGAGGTCGACATCGAGCTCGCGGAGCCGTTGCTTGCGCGCCTCGCAGCGGGGATTGTCGATCCGCTCGGCGTAGGTGGCCGCGAGCTGCGGATCGTGGGTGATCGCGGTGCGAAGCGCGCGCAGAGCCGGGGCCACCCGCGGATCATTGAGCTCAGCGACGGTGGCGCGCAATGCGGTTTTGAGATCAGCTTCGAGATCTCCCGTGTCGGGCAGCGACGACTCGCCCTCGCCGAGGTCGAGCACCGCGTCGAACACGACGGCGCCCTTCGACGGCCACCAGCGGTAGATCGTCTGCTTGCCCACGCCGGCCCGCGCCGCGATGCCCTCGATGCAGAGCTTTGCGTACCCCACCTCGGCGACCTCGTCGAGCGCCGCGGTCAGGATCGCCTTCCGTGCTCGTTCACTGCGCCGCGTGGAATTGGGAGCGGTCTTTGTCACCGCTCCAACATAACACGAGACGAGACGGACCGTCTTGTGTCATAGTCGACAGATGAACCGCAACGTCTCGTCTCGTTACAACCTCGCGCCGTGGTGGGCCTACGCGCTCCCGATCGGCGCCCTGAACATCCTCCGCCAGCTCGCGTTCCCGCCCAGCCGGGTCGGCGACGCCGTGAGCATCACGCTGTTCCTCGCGACCGTGCTCGCGGTCAGCATCACCGTGACCGCGGTCCACCGAATACGCTGACCGCGTGCACCTCCAACTGGCCGGACGCCGCGCGATCGTCACCGGCGGGAGCCGCGGCATCGGCCTCGCGGTCGCGCGCGGGCTCGTCGTCGAGGGCGCGTCGGTCGCGCTGGTCGCCCGGGGCGCCGACGCGTTGGAGGAGGCGGCCCGCGCGCTGAGCGGCGTCGCGGTCGCGGCGGACGTGAGCCTGGACGCGGCACTCGCCGCGCGCGAGCCGCTGGTGATCGGCGTTCCGACGGACACCGGCTCCGACGACTCCGTCTCGGCGATGCTCTCGCGCGTCGTCGACGACTTCGGCGGCGTGGACATCCTGGTCAACGCCGCCGCCACCCCGAACCGCGGTGGCTTCGGCGAGGAGACGCTCGAGGACGAGATCAACGTCAAGGTGCGCGGCTACCTGCGCTGCGCTCGCGCGGTCGCCCCGCTGATGGCGGCTCAGGGATGGGGGCGGATCGTCAACGTCAGCGGCCTGGCGGCGCGCCAGACCGGGTCGGTCGTCGGGTCGGTCCGCAACGTCGCGGTGGCGGCGCTGACGAAGAATCTGGCGGACGAACTCGGCCCGTCCGGCATCAACGTGACCGTGGTGCACCCGGGGCCGACGGTCACCGAGCGCCTACCGCCCGCCGACCCGGCGAGCGTGTCGATCGGGCGGCTCGTCACCGCCAGCGAGGTCGCGGACGTGATCGTGTTCCTGTGCAGCCCGCGGAGTGTCGCGGTAAATGGTGATGCGATCGCCGTCGGCGGGGGTGCGCGCGGCTCGATCCACTACTAGGATCGAGCCGCCATGTTCACGGCCACCGAGGCCTACGATCGCCACGTCGGCCGCTACAGCCGCCAGCTCGGCCGCAAGCTCATGGCGGCGGCGGATGTCCGGCCCGGCCAGAGCGCCTTGGACATCGGCTGCGGGCCTGGCGCGCTGACGGCCGAGCTCGTCGCCGTCCTGGGCGCACAGAACGTCGCCGCGGCGGAGCCTTCCGAGCCCTTCGCGCAAGCGTGCGCGCAGCGGACGGGTGCCGACGTCAAGATCGCCGCCGCCGAAGCGCTGCCGTTCGCCGACAACACGTTCGACGTCACGCTGTCCCAGCTCGTCGTGAACTTCATGCGCGACGCCCACCAGGGGCTGAGCGAGATGGCGCGCGTGACGCGGCCCGGCGGGACCGTCGCGGCCGCCGTGTGGGACTACGGCGGCGAGATGACGCTGCTGCGGACGTTCTGGGACACCGCGACCGCGCTCGACCCTGCCGCGACCGACAAGGACGAGGCCCGCAGTATGCGCTTCGCCACTCCCGAGGAATTGGAAGCGCTGTGGACGAGCCGCCTGCAGGACGTCCACGTGACCGACGCCGTCGCGTCCGCCGACTACGAAGGGTTCGAGGACCTGTGGGCGCCGTTCGCGAAGGGCGTCGGCCCGGCCGGCGCGTACGTCGTCGCGCTCGGCGACCACGACCCGTTCAAGGCCGAGTTCCGCCGCCGGCTCGACGTCGGTGACGAGCCGTTCTCGCTCACGGCCCGCGCGTGGATCGTGACCGGGACCACCCGGTAGTGTCGGCGCGTGCGCAGGCACCAGCGCGAGCGTGAGGAAGAGGCGGCGCAGGCGACGATCGAGCCGCCGGCCCGCGAGGACCCCGCCGGGCTGCTCGCGCTCCAGCGCAGCGCCGGGAACGCGGCCGTCGCACGGGCGCTCGCGCGCCGGGCGCTCCAGCGCGTCGGCGGCTGGAAGGGGGTCGATTCCAAGTCGCCCAACGCCGGCGAGATGAGCGTCACCGACAAGGGCACCGGCTTCAAGGCGCGCCGGATCCCGATCGACGGGATCGCGCAGGGCAACCAGGGCGACGACCTCGACAAGGTCGCGAAGGAGACCGAGAAGGACGGCGTCAAGACGCAGCACACCACCCGCGAGTTCACGCAGGAGAAGGCGACCGGCGGGAAGGCGATCGTGGTGATCCCCGAGGGCCTCACGATCACCAAGGACACGAGCGTCGAGGTCCTCCTCCATCTGCACGGGCATACGACCGGCTACCGGCGGCGCGGGAACTCGGCCCGCGACATCAACGTCGAGCACATCGAGGAGCAGGTGGCGGCGGCGGCCGCCGGCAAGCGTGTGCTGATCGCGGTGCTGCCCCAGGGCCAGTTCAAGTCGATCTTCGGCAAGGACGGCAAGTCCTTCAACCCCACCGCCTACCTCGACTCGGTGTGGAAGATCCTCACTGACATCGGCGCGTGGCCGGAGGAGCCCAAGCGCGGCGGCCTGATGCTGTCCGGGCACAGCGGCGGCGACGTGGCGATGGAGGACATGATGGACAAGGCCCAGACGCCGACGGGCTCCGCCGAGGTCGCGAAGCTGAAGGCCCTGTTCCTGCTCGACACGATGTTCGGTCCCAATGACGCCAAACGGGTGCTGGCCTTTGTGAAGTTCCGGCTCGCGCACGACGTCGCGTCGGTGTCCAATCTGCCGGACGAGAACGCCCAGGTCGCCTGGATCCAGGCGAACGGCTTCCGCCTGCGCGGTGCGCACTCGGGCGGCCACTACAAGCCGCAGATGAAACTCCTGGCGGACGGCATCAAGGCGTGGCTCGCCGACACCGCGAATGCCTCGCCGGCGCTGAGCGCCGCGATCGCCGCCAACATCGTGATCGACGTTCAAACGGCCAGCGGCGCCAACCATGACGCGTTCGTCGGCGAGAAGGAGAACCTGCGCAAGGCGCTCGAGATGGTGCCTTGACGGTCAGCCGCCGAACAGGCGCGTGACGACGTCCGCCGCCGGCTTCGGGCGGCCGCCGTAGGTGAACAGGCCCTTCGCGTTGATCCCGCGCTGGAGCACGATGTCCGGCGCCTGCGAACGGACCGAGCCGCCGAGGAAGTTCGGGCGCAGGGCGAAGTCCTGGAGCGTCCAGACGATCATGCCGTCCAGGCGTGAGTCGGCCTGATACGCGCGGATGTGGCCCTCCAGCAGCCGTGCCTGGTAGCCGACGCCGCCGGGCGCCTCCCGCGGGTTGCGCAACGTGGACTCGGCCCCGAACTCGGTGATCACGAGCACCTTGCTCGGGAATAGGGCGTGGAGGCGCGCGAGCCAGGCGTCGACCCGGGCGCGCAAGGCGTCCGGTGAGCTGCCGAGGTTCGCGTACCAGCCCTCGTAGTTGGTGGCGCCGACGGCGTCGAGCTCGCGGTAGAGCCGGCCGGCGCGCGCGGGCAGCTTCGTTCCCCAGAGGTCGACGGCGACCGGCCGGCCGGGGTCGAGCCGCTTGACCAGCCGGGCGGCGCGCACGACGTGGTCGCGCTGGCCGCGCGCCGCGCCGTTGAACGCCACCTCGTTGACGAGGGTCCACGTGAGGATGCTCGGATGGGCGCGCGTGTTGAGCACGTCCAGCCGCACCCGCCGTAGTGCGCGCTGGCGTGCGGCGCGGGTCGACGCCGCCCACTGGCCGGGGACGTCGAACGGCGCGACGCCCTGCCACACGAGGATGCCTGCCGCGTCGAGGCGCTCCAGCAGCGCCGGGCTGAGCGCGTGCTGCGCGCGCGTGACGTTGGCGCCGATCCGCTTCAACCGGTCGATGGCGGCGTCCATCTCGCGCGCCGACATCGCGTCGCCCTCCCGGGCCGCGTCCTCCTGGATCGACGCGCCCTGCAGCTCCAGCCGCCGCCCATTCAGATACAGCCGCCCGTCCCGCGCGCGCACCTCGCGCACGCCGACGCGGGCGACGTACCCGCTCTCGCCGGGCACCGAGACCCGAAGCGTGTGCAGCCGGCCGCGGCCCGGCCACCACAGGTCGGAGCGGGCAAGCTGGACGCGGGCGCGCACCCACGCGGACCCTCCGGCGGCCAGCCGGACGGCCGGGAAGTGCAGCGGCACGGTCCCGAGCCGGCCCTCGGGCGTCAGCACGCGTGCCGCCCCGCGGTTGCGAAGGCGGACCGCCACGGTCACGCTCGGCCGCCCGCCGACGAGCTGCGTCTGCACTCCGGGCGCGTCGATCTCGCTGGCGCCGAGGCGCCGGATCGTCACCTCACGGTTGATTCCGCCGAAGTTGAACCAGGCCCGGAACCACCCGCCCGTGCGCATCTGCTCCGGGGAGCGCCAGCGCCAGTCCGCGCGCACGACGAGCGTGTGGCGACCGGCGCTCAGCCGCCGGCGCGCCTCGAAGGGCAGGTAGGCACCGGTGTGGCGGGCGACGAGGCGCCCGTCGAGCCAGACCCGCGCATGGTGGTTGATGGACTCGAAGCGGATCGCGTAGTCGCCCGCCTGTGCGACCGCGAAGCTCGTCCGATAGCGGGCGACTGACCCGCGATAGCTGGCCATCGAGTACAGCTTGCGAGCGTTCGGGGAGAACGGCACGCGCACGTTACGCACGGCGCCGCCGAGTCGCAGCGTCCAGCGGCCGTCGAGCGCGCGCCGGCCGGTCGGCCCGCCGAACGCCATCGGTGGTCCGCCGGCCACCGTCATGCGGGGCACGGCGTCGTAGGCCGGCGCCCGCGCCGCGGCGGGAACGACCAGCGCGACGGCGGCCGCCGTCAAGCAGATCGTCGGATTCCGCGCACGCACATCCTCAATGATCCTCTCGGGGCCCCCTAGTGGCCAATGCGCTCGGCACGAATCCGCGCACGGGCCTCGGCGTCGCGCGTGACCTCGTAGCCGATCAGCGCGATCCAGACGCCGAGCAGGATCGCCAGCGTGGCGACGCCGGACACCTCGAGCGCGACCGGGATCACCGCCAGGCAGACCGCGGCGGCGACGATCCGGCGCCAGCCGACCGACCCCGTGTTGCGCAACCGGAACGCGACGTGCGCGAGCAGGTACAGCGCCAGCCCGCCGCACAACGCGACCGCCGGCATGTCCTTCAGGGGATCGCCGGTGTGCTCGAGCACCTTCTTCATCCCGAGCGCGAACAGGACGATCCCGGCGATCATCGGCAGGTGCAGCAGCGCGTAGGAATCACGCGCGATCTTGAGCTGCTCGAGGCCTTTCGCAGACGTGAAGCGGTGCTCGGCCACGACCGCGACGACGTCGAAGTACGCCCACCACAGCGCGCACGCGATCCCGATCCCCAGCAGCGCCGCGATCACCTCGGCGGCCCCGAGCTCGACACCCTCGGCGCCGACGCCGATGGCGACGATCGACTCGCCGAGCGCGATGATCAGCACCAGCGCGAACCGCTCGGCGAAGTGCTTGGCGTGCACATGCCAGCCCTCGACACCGCGCGCCAGCACGATCCCGTAGTCGAGCAAGACGGCGATCAGCCACAGCAGGTCGCGGGTCGTGCCCTCCTCGAAGGCGGCGCTGGCCAGGATGATCAGGCCGCCGCCGGGAACCAGCGACACGACGAGCGATGACACGGCGCGCGCCAGCGTCGGATCGCCGCGGGCGGCGAGTGCGAACAGCGCCGCGTGCAGCAGGCGCAGCGCCAGGTAGCCGACGCCCCACAGCACGCCGTCGCCGGTGAAGGCGCCCGGCGTGGCCAGGGCGACGATCAACATCACCCCCATCGCCGCGAACATCACCAGCCGCGGCAGCACGAGCTCGGGGTCGACGGTGCTGGTCAGCCAGCAGTAGCCCGACCAGGCCCACCAGATGAACGCGAGCAGGATCAGTCCGCGGCCCAGCTGGGCGAACGTCGGGTCCTCGGCGAGGAACCCGGTGACCTGCGTCAGCGCGAACACGAAGACGAGGTCGAAGAACAGCTCCAGCGGCGAGACGATCGCCTCGTGCGGGTCGGCGCGGACGAGTCCGCGGCGCCGCCCTTCCTCCTCCACCGCCGCGCTCATCGGCGCGAATTGGACCCGATGCGCTCCACGCGGTCAAGCCGCGCTCGCCGGAAATCGGCGGCGGAGTTCGTCAGCCGGCGAGTGCGGGGCGCCGCGAGCGCGCCACGGCGGTGTCCGGATCCAGCCGTGCGCCCTCGGCGTGGAGCGCCGCGAAGTGCTCGGCGCCGAGCGCCTGGCGCACGGGCTCCAGCGCGCGCTCGTGGATCGCGACCAGCGACTCCCACGGCGGCGCGCCGATGCGCTCGTGGATCGCCGCCGACGCGCCCGGCCAGGCGCGCCGCGTCGGCGTGGCTGCCCGTCGCGCGCGGCCAGCGTGCGAGAGCCCGGCCAGCGCCTCGGCGACGTTGAACTGGTCGCCGACCTGGCGGGCGAGCGCGAGGCAGTCGAGGAACCCGAGCCGGGCGGCCTCGCCGCTCGCCGCGCGCGAGGTCCAGCCACGCGTTGTCGATCAGCGGCTCGACGAGCCGGCGGTCGTCGCCGAGCTGGCGGCGCAGCTCGAGCGCCTCGCCGAGGCGCTGCTCGGATCGCTCCAGGCGCCCGTGGACCATGTCGTAGAAGCCCTGCTCGCCCGAGCGCCGCGGCGACGCCGTAGGGTCGCCGGCCTCGCGGTAGAGCGCGAGCGCCTCGTCGGCGAGCCCGGCCGCGCGCTGCCAGTCCTGCACGCGCTCGCACGCGCCCGCGCAGCGCGAGCAGCGCGTCGGCGAGCGAGCCCGGGATCGCCGACGTCGCGCGCGAGCGCCACCGCCGCCTCGCACAGCGCCCGTCGCCGACGGGTCGGCGACCAGCACGGCGCGGCGGCCGAGCGCGGTCAGCGCCGCGGCCTCGAGCGCGGCGGTCCTCGAGCGCCTGCGCCGCGTCGAGCGCCTTGCGTCAGCGGCGCCTCGGCCTCGGCGAAGCGGGCCTGCGAGAGCGCGAGCTGCCCGTCCCAGTACAGCGCGGCGGCGCGGCGCGGACTCGGCTCGGGCGCGAGCCGCTCCAGCGCCTGCTGCGAGCCAGCCGCGGACCTCGTGCGCGTGCGCGTCCCAGGGCAGCGCGCGCGCGAAGGCGATCGCGATCCGCAGCGCGTCCTCGCGCCTCGCCGGCGCGCAGCAGGCGCTCGAACGCCACCCGCAGGTTGCCGCGCTCGCGCGCCAGCCGGGCCAGCCACGTGCGCCGGTCGCCGCGCGACGCCTCCTCGGCCGCGCGCTCGGCGTACTGGAGGAAGTACGCGCGCGTGGCGGAGCTTCGAGCGCGGCGCTCGCTCGTCGACGTGCTCGGCGGCGAACTCGCGCACGGTGTCGAGCATCGCCAGCCGCGGCTGCGCGTCCTCGCCCGCCTCCACGACCACGCAGCGACGTCCTGTCCATGATCCCGGCCAGCAGCGCCTCGGCGGGCGCGCCCTCGGGGTTGCAGACGGCGTGGAACGCCTCGAGCGAGGCGCCGCCCTCGAACACGCACAGCCGCGCGAGCAGCCGCCGCTGCGCCGGATCGAGCACCTCCCAGGACCACTCGAGCGTCGCGCGCAGCGAGCGCTGGCGCTCCGGCAGGTCGCGCGGGCCGCAGCTCAGCAGCTCCAGCCGGCTGCTCGAGCCGCGTCCAGCAGCGCCGGCAGCGGCAGCAGCCGCGCGCGGTCGGCGGCCAGCTCGATCGCGAGCGGCAGCCCGTCCAGCCGCGCGCAGATCTCGGCCACGACGCCGTCATCGTCCGCCGGCGCCCAGTCCGCGCGCGACGCGGCCACGCGCGCCGCGAACAGCGCGGCGGCGTTCGAGACGGCGAGCGGCTGCACGCGGTAGGCGTGCTCGGCGGTCAGCCGCAGCGGCGCGCGGCTGGTCGCGAGCACGGTCAGGTTCGGCACGGCGCCGAGCAGCTGCGCGACCTGGGCGGCGTCGGCGAGGAAGCGCTCGAAGCCGTCCAGCACCAGCAGCGCGTTCGCGCCGCGGGTCGCGCGCGCGAGCCGCTCGCCGAGCTCGGCCGGCGTCGTCGCGACCACGCCGAGCGCAGCCGCCGCGGCGGGTCACGAGCGCGCCCGGCGTCCGCCGGCGAGGTCGACGTACGCGGTCCCGCCGGGGAAGCGGCCGTGCAGCGTCCGTCCGGCCTCCAGCGCGAGCCGCGTCTTGCCCACGCCGCCGGTCGCCCACGAGTGTCAGCAGCCGGACGTCGGTCGCACGAGCAGCGCCCCGATCTCCGCCAGCTCGCCCTCGCGGCCGATCGTCGCGTTCGCGGGCGTCGGCAGCGGCGCCACCGAGCACCTCGGCGGTGTCCTCGGCGTCGAGCCCGGGATCGTGGGCGAGGATCATCTGCTCCAGCCGGCGCAGCTCCGGGCCGGGCTCGAGCCCGAGCTCCTCGACCAGGAACCGGCGGCCCTCGCGCATCACCTCCAGCGCGTCCGCCTGACGTCCCGCGCGGTAGAGCGCGAGCATCAGCTGCCCGCGCAGCCGCTCGCGCAGCGGGTGCTCGGCCACCAGCGCGCGCAGCTCGCCGACGAGGTCGACGGCGCGGCCCGCGTCGAGCTCGGCCGCGAGGCGCTCCTCGATCGCCTCCAGACGCAGCTCCTCGAGCCGCGCGATCTCGCTCTGGGCGAACTCGTCGACGCGATGGTCGGCCAGCGCCGGCCCGCGCCAGAGCGCGAGCGCGGACGTCAGCTGCGCGGCCGCGCGTGCCGGATCGATCGCGCGCGCTCGACCAGCAGCGCCTCGAAGCGGCGGCTGTCGATCGCCTCGCGCTCGATCTCGAGCGCGTATCCGGCCGCGCGCCGGCGCACCGGCAGCCGCTCGCCCAGGCGCGCGCGCAGACGCGAGACCTGCTTCTGCAACGCCTGCTCGCGGCCATCCGGAGCGTCCTGGCCCCACACCGCCTCGACCAGCTCGTCGACCGACACCGCCTCCGGCGCCCGCAGCGCGAGCGCGACGAAGAGCCGCCGTTGCTTGGCGCCCTCGAACTCCACTCCGCCGTCCGGGACCACGACCTCCAGTGGTCCCAGCAGCCTGACGTCGATTCCAGCGGTCATGACGGCCCGCGCCAACGCTAACCCGCCTGAGCGATCGGCGCTAGCAACTACATTCAGGGGTGTGAAAACCGCCTTGACTCTCGCGCTCGCGCTGACGCTCGTAGTTCCCGCCACGGCCCAGGCCCAGAAGCCGCCGACCATCACCGTGATGACCCGCAACGTCTTCCTCGGCGCAGACCTGTCGCCGGCGATCAACGCGACGACGATCTCGTCGGCGATCGACGGCTCCGGAACGATCTGGAACGAGCTGCAGGCGACGAAGTTCGCCGAGCGCGCGGTACCGCTGGCACGCGAGATCAAGGCCTCCAAGGCCGATCTGGTCGGGCTGCAGGAGGTCGCGCTGTGGCGCAAGCAGACGCCGTCGGACGGCGGCGCGAAGCCCGTCAGCCCGTTTGGCGTCCCGGCGACAACGGTCGAGATCGACTTCCTGAAGCTGCTGCAGGCCCAGCTCGGCAACAGCTACCGCGTCGTCGTGGTTCAGGAGGAGTTCGACGCCGAGCTGCCGGTCGACGCCGACGCCAACAACGCGACCGGCACCGGCCCGCTGGCCTCCGAGGGCGCCGACTTCGATGCACGGCTGACCATGCGCGACGTGATCCTGGTCAAGCGCGGCAGCAAGGTGAAGGTCGGCAAGACTCGCAAGGGCCACTTCGACACCCGCTATGAGCCGAAGATCGGCGGGCTCATCACGCTGCCGGTGGACCGCGGTTGGACGTCGGTCGAAGCCAGCGTCGGCAAGCGCAAGTTCCGCTTCGTCAACACCCACCTGGAGGCGTTCGGCGACCCCAAGATCCGCGAGGCGCAGGCCAAGGAGCTGACCAAGGGGCCGCTGAAGACCAAGACGCAGGTGGTCCTCGTCGGCGACCTCAACTCCGGTATCGGCCGCCACAACGAGCCCGAGAAGCCGGGTGACGACCTCGCGTTCAAGGCGCTCGACAAGTTCGGCTTCAAGGACAACGGCGCCCGCCAGAGCTGCTGTTTCGACAGCCTCTTCAATGCCAACGCGAAGTTCGACCACACCGTCGATCACGTCCTGACCAAGCCGGGCCTGGCGACGACGCGCGCGTCGGTGACCGGCCACGACGCGGGCGAGCGCACCCCGTCCGGGCTGTGGCCCTCGGATCACGGCGGCGTCGTCAGCCAGATCCGGCTCAAGCGCTAGCGCGGTGCCAGACGGTCTGTTGCGGGAACGGGATTTCGATCCCCTCGCGGTCGAACGCGGCCTTGATCCGCCGTCGGAGCTCGCGGCTGACGCGGAACTGCTCCGACGGGCGGCGTCCGTGCGAGCCGGTTGATCACCCAGCGAAGAGCGCGGACGCGCCGCAGCGCGCCCGCGCTCTCGCACCTCCCCCTAGGAGACGTAAGGCGCCAGATTCCGGCGCACCGTGAGCTTCTTGATCGACGGTGCCGCGGCCTCGCTCGACGCCTTGACGGTGATCACCGTGCGCGGCTTCAGCTTGCCCTTCACGAGCGCGCTGATGTCGAGGCTGGTGCCGGCCACGCGGCGCGTGAACGTGCGGTTCTTGAGCGCCTTCGGGCAGGACGCGCCGCGGCAGTTGATGGTCACCATCGCGCCGGCCGGGAGGTTCTGGATCGTCAGGCGCTTGAGCTGCGTGTAGCGGCGGTTGACGGCGAACTTGTAGTCGAGCGTGTGATTGATCCGGTTCGGGGCGGCGGTGATGATGGTCACCGTGCCGGCGGGCAGCACCACGGGAGCCGCCTCGGGCCGCAGGACGATCACCTCGAAGCTGTCTTTGGTCGTGTTGCCGGCGGCGTCGGTCGCGGTGCAGGTGACCCGCGTCACGCCGGGCACGAACGTGGAGCCGGACGGGGGCGTGCAGTCGAGCGTCGGGGACTTGTCCAGCGCGTCGGCCGCGCCGGTCGTGTAGTCGACGGTCACGCCGGCCGAGGGCGCGTTCTCCTGCAGGATCGTGTCCGGCACCGCGAGCTGCGGAGCCGTGGCGTCGCGCTTGATGGTCACGCTCTCCCTGGCCTTGCCGCCATCGGAGATCGCGGTGCAGGTGAGGGTCCGGCCGGCGGTGTCGGCGGAGATCGTGACGTCGCCGCAGCCGCTGTCGCGGGTCCCGCCGGACTCGGGATCGACGGTCTTCCACGACACCTTGACGTCGGACGTGTAGAAGCCGTCGGCGCCCTTCGTGCCGGTCACGGTGGGAGTGATCACGGGCGCGGTCACGTCGGGCACCGACAGCGTCAGCGTGCCTTGGAGGATCTGGGACCGGTCGTTGTGGCTGCCGGACATCCGGAACCCGTACTTGTCGCCGGGCTGGAGGTCGAACTCGACATCGCCGGTGTACACGAAGCCGTTGGAGGGGCTGGTGCAGCAGGACACCGGCCCGGCGCTCGCGAGCGTCTGCCGGACGATTTCGTTGCCGTTACGGATGACGTAGCGCTCGATCGCCACCCTGACGGAGGCCCACGAGTGGAGACCCATGTAACGCCAGGTCACCGGCTGCTTGCGGGCGCTCGTCGCGGTCGCGCCGAACTCCCAGTGGACGGTCGCGGCGGTGAGTGAGAGGAGGGCGGTTTTCACGAGCGGCATGCTCTCCCGAGACGCCGCGCGCTTCTGCGTCCTTTTACACGTTCGCGGAGCGTCCTTCGAACCGCAGCGCCCCGTCCTCGAGCCCGCCGTGACGCAGCTTGACGACGTCCTGGGCGTAGCTCTGCCCCAGCCGCCACGGCTGCCGGGACCCGGCCTTCGGGAACAGGTGGACGGACCGCTGGACGTAGCCGGCGGCGAAGTCGAGCAGCGGCCGGCGCTCGATCGTCGGGTCGTCGGCCACCGGCACGCAGTACCGCTCGCGGCCCTCGTCCATCCGCGCCAGCAGCCGGCACACGTACTCGGCCACGAGGTCGGCCTTCAACGTCCAGGACGCGTTCGTGTAGCCGACCGTGAACACGAAGTTCGGGACGCCGCTGAGCATCATCCCCTTGTACGCGAGCGTCTCCGGCAGCGACACCGGCTCGCCGTCGACGACCAGGTCGACGCCGCCGAACGCGAGCAGGTTCAGCCCGGTCGCGGTGACGATCACGTCGGCCTGCAGTTCCCGTCCGGACGCGAGCTTGAGCCCGCTCGGCGTGAAGCGCTCGATCGTGTCCGTGACCATCTCCGCGCGGCCGCGCGAGATCGCCTTGAACAGATCGCCGTCCGGCACGAGGCAAAGCCGTTGGTCCCACGGGCCGTAGGTCGGGTTGAAGTGGGTGTCGACGTCGTAGCCGGCCGGCAGCGCGCGCATCACGCCGCGCCGGATCAGAGAGCGCATCAGCCGCGGCCGCCGCTGGCAGGCCTCGTAGATGAACGTCGAGATGGCGACGTTCTTCCAGCGCGCCAAGAAATAGGACCGGCGCGCGCCGAGCAGCTTGCGGAGCGCGTTCGCGATCGGATCGATCGACGGGATCGACAGGATGTACGTCGGCGAACGCTGCACCATCGTCACGTCGGCCCCGAGGTCGGCCAGCGCCGGGACGAGCGTGACCGCGGTCGCGCCGCTGCCGATGACGACGACCCGCGTTCCCTCGCAGTCGAGATCCTCGGGCCAGAACTGCGGGTGCACGATCCGCCCCTGGTAGCGATCGACGTCCTCGAACTCGGGCAGGTAGCCCCGGTCGTAGCGGTAGTAGCCGCCGCAGACATACAGGAAGTCGCACGTGATGTCCGGTCGGCCTTCGGTCTCGACCGTCCAGCGCGCGTCCTCGGTCGACCATGAGGCGCGGCGGACGTGGTGGCCGTAGCGCACGCGCTGGTCGATCCCGGCCTCACTTGCCGTGTCGCGCACGTAGTCGAGGATCGACGGGCCGTCGGCCAGCGCCTTCGAGTCGACCCACGGGCGGAACCGATAGCCGAGGGTGAACATGTCGGAGTCCGACCGCACGCCCGGGTAGCGGAAGAGATCCCACGTCCCCCCGATCGCGTCGCGCGCCTCGAAGATCGCGTAGGTCTTGCGCGGGAGCCGGGCCTGGAGGTGGTGCGCGGCACCGATCCCGGACAACCCGGCACCGACGATCAGAACGTCGACATGTTCCATCCACGTTCATTGTCGTGCACGACCCCTGATTGAGGGGTGAGCATCCTCACAAGAGCGGCGCACCATGCGCCCGTATGTACGACTTCGTCATCGTTGGAGGCGGCAGCGCCGGCTGCGTAATCGCGGCGCGCCTGAGCGAGGACCCGGATATCCGGGTACTGCTGCTCGAGGCGGGCCCGCCCGACGACGCCTCCGAGATCGCCGTGCCGGCCGCGTTCGGCACCCTCCTGCAGGGACCCTACGCGTTCAACGGCGCGACGCTGCCGCAGCGGCATGCGGCGGACCGCGAGATCCCGTGGCCGCGCGGCCGCACGCTCGGCGGGGGATCGTCGATCAACGGCATGGTCTACGTGCGCGGGACGCGCGCCGACTACGACGGCTGGCGCGACGAGTACGGCTGTGACGGTTGGGGCTACGACGACCTGCTCCCCTGCTTCGAGCGAGAGCCGCTGAGCATCGAAGTCCCGGCCTACGAGCACGAGTTGAGCCGGGCGTGGCTCCAGTCCGCGCGGGCGTGCGGACTGGAGGCCGGGCGGTACCGGCTCACGCAGCGCCGCGGCCGCCGCTGGTCGACCGCCGACGCGTACCTGCGCCCGGCGCTGGAGCGCGAGAACCTAGAGGTGCAGACCCGCGCGCTCGTCACCGGCATCGAGATCGAGCGCGGCCGCGTCGTCGCGGTCCGCTACGGCACCGACGGCGTCGCGCGCGTCCGGCGTGAGGTCGTCGTGTGCGCCGGCGCCGTCGGCAGCCCGCAGATCCTGATGCTCTCCGGCATCGGCCCCGCCGAGCATCTGCGCCGGATCGGGATCGAGGTGCGCGTCGACTCCCCGCGGGTCGGCGCGGGCCTCCAGGACCACCCGTTCTGCCTGCCGGAGTGGCGGACGCCGGCGATCCGCAGCCTCTGGGAGGAGGCGACGGCCACGAACGCCGCGCAGTGGCAGCACGACGGCACGGGGCCGCTGACGTCGAGCGGAGCCGAGGTGGGCGCATTCAAGGACGGGCTGCAGATCGGCGCCATCCCTGGCCCGCCGCCGGGCGCGGAGCGCCGTAGCATCTCGATCCTGGCGATCGCGGTGGCGGTCAAGAGCCGGGGCCAGGTACGACTGCGCACAGCCCACCCGGCGGCGGCGCCCGCGATGGACCCGGCGTATCTGGCCGAGGACGCCGACCTCGAGCTGCTGGTCGAGGGCGTGCGCCTGGCGCGCGCGATCGCCGCGACGCCGCCGCTGAACAGCCTCACCGACGGCGAGAGCGCGCCCGGCGACACGGACGTGCGCGACTGGATCCGGGCGACCGTCGGCACGGCCTTCCACCCGGCGTGCAGCTGCGCGATGGGCGGTGACGCCGACGCCGTGCTTGACCCGGAGCTTCGCGTGCGCGGCGTGGACGGCCTGCGGGTCGCCGACGCGTCCGTGATGCCGGCGATCACGCACGGAAACACCAACGGCCCGACGATCGCGATCGCCGAACGCGCCGCCGAACTGATCGCGAACGGAGATGTTTGACCCCACAGGTGCGGGGTTGACTGATCCCTCCCGCGGCGCAACCCTCGGAACCATGGGGTACGGCCGCGACGTGCTGATCGAGCGCGCGGGCGAGGCGCGGAACGTGCGGGAGCTGTTCCACGCGGCGTCGCCGCGCCTGCGCCGGCTCGTGGACTTCGACGCCGCCGTGTGGCTGGCGACCGACCCTGCAACCGGACTTCCCACCGCACCCACGCTGGTGGACAACCTCGCGCACTTCGGCCGCGGGCCGTGCGAGCGCGTCTGGGAGCTCGAGTTCCTGGTCGATGACGTGAACCTGTACCGCGACCTCGCCGGGGCGGACGTGCCGGCCGGCGGGCTGCGGCTCAGCACCGACGACCGGCCGGCGCGCAGCCACCGCTTTCGCGACCTGCTGCGTCCGAACGGCTTCGGGGACGAGCTGCGCACGGTGCTGCGCGCCGACGGCCGGCCGTGGGCGGTGCTCTCGCTGTTCCGTGAAGCGGGCCGGCCCGCGTTCAGCGCCGCGGACCTCGCGCTCGCCGGTGGCCTGAGCGAGCCGCTGGCCGGCGCGATCCGCGACCTGACGCGGACGCACACCGCCGAGCGTCACGGGTCGATGCCGGGCCCGGGGCTGCTGCTGTTCGATGGCGGCGGCGACCTGATCTCGCTCAACGACGACGCCGATGCGTGGCTGGAGGAGCTGACCAGCGACTGGGACCAGACCGAGGACTGCCTGCGGCTGCCGATGGTCGTGTTGACCACGATGCTGCGGGCGCGCGCGATCGCCGAGCAGCGCGAGCACGGCCAGGCGCGCGTGCGGCTGCGCGGGGCCAGCGGGCACTGGATCGTCTGCCACGCGTCGTGCCTGCGCACCGTCGACGGTGACGTCGGCGAGACCGCGCTCGTGATCGAGTCCGCGCCCGCTGCCGAGATCGCGCCGTTGATCGCCGAGGCCTACGAGCTGTCGGCGCGCGAGCGCGAGATCACCGAGCTGATCGCGCGCGGAGCCTCGACCGCCCAGATCGCCGAGCAGCTGATCCTCTCACCGCACACCGTGCGCGACTACATCAAGGCGATCTTCGAGAAGGTCGACGTCTCGAGCCGCGGCGAGCTCGTGGCTCGCCTGTTCTCGGAGCACTACGCGCCGATCCACTTCGATCCCGCTCACTACAGCTCGAACTGATGCTCATCGACGGCAGGACCGGCGCGCGGATCTCCCGCGCGGAGCTCGACGCGCACGCGGCGACGGTCGATGCCGGCCGTGGAGATCTGGTCGAAGTGCGGCTCCCGAACGGTCCGGAGTACCGATCAACGTCACCTGGACGCCGGACGAGACCGAACGGCTGCGCGCGACCACATAATGGGCTTGAGTGCCTCGCTGCTGGCGCCGCTCGATGCCGGCGCGATCATCGTCACGCTGCCACGGCCGGACACCGAGCTCGCGCTCGCGCTGATTGCCGAGCACGGCGTGACGCATGCGACGCTGCCTCCGCCGATGATCGAGGCGATCGCGGCGCGCGACGGCGCGCTCGACCTGCCCGCGTTGCAGCTCGCCGTGACCGCCGGCACGCACGTGCCCGCCGCGGTCCAGGAGCGCGCCGGCGAGCGTCTCGGCTGCCCGGTCCGGCAGGGCTACGGGATGACCGAGGCGTGCCCGATCAGCGGTCCGTTCCACGGCCTCAGCGATCCGGCCAGCGTCGGCTGGTTCGCGCCCGGGCTCGAGACCCGCATCGAGGCCGGCGAGCTGTGGATCCGCGGTCCGCAGGTGGCGGGAGACGGCTGGCTGCGGACCGGCGACCTCGTGGACGTGCGCGACGACGGCCAGGTCGTGATCGTCGACCGCCTCAAGGAGCTGATCAAGGTCGACGGACTGTCGGTCGCGCCGGCTGAGCTCGAGCTCGTCCTGCGTGAGCATCCGGCGGTGCGCGACGCCGGCGTCGTCGGCCGGCCCGATCCCCGGCGCGGCGAGGTCCCCGTGGCGTACGTCGTCGGCGAGGATCCGCGCGACCTGATCGAGTTCGTCAACGCGCGCGTCGCGCCGCACAAGGCGCTCCATGACGTCCGCGTCGTGGGCGCGCTGCCGCGCGCCCCGAACGGCAAGCTGCAGCGCCGGGCGCTACGGGAACAGGCGCGCGAGTCGGTCGCGGATCACGGCGTCGGGCGGTGATCCGCCCGGCGCGGCCGTGAGCCGGTCGCCGATCGCGAGCGCGCCCGCGGACAGCACCTCCGCGTAGGAGCCGGCGCAGCCCTGGCGACCGACGGGGCCGAGGTCGATCCGGTGCGTCGCGACGATCCTGCGCAGCAGCTGCGGATCGGCCGGGAGCTCTTCGGTCGCCCGGGTCGGCACGACGCACCGGGGCGTCGGCAGCCCCACGTCCAGTTCGAGGCCCGACGGCGCGCGCAGGGTCGCGCCGAGCAGCGCGTCCTCGTCGCCGTCGTGCGCCAGCAGGAGGTTGGGCCGAAAGCGGCGGACGTCCGCGCCCAGCCCTTCGAGCGTGCCCGTGGTCATGAAGTGGATCGGAGCGAGGTCGTGGTGGGCGCCGGTCGCCGCGAACCGCCCGCGGGCCGGCGCGTCGGACGCGACCAGCCGCACCTGTCGCTCGAGCAGGTCCGACAGCGCGGTCTCCGGATCGGATGTCGTCTCCCCGCTCGGGAGCGTGATGGCCAACACCCCGCCGGGCAGCGACGCTCGGCAGGCGCGCAGCCGCGGATCCGTCGGTCCGCGTTTGTTGGCGATCCGCTGCCCGGTGGCGTCGTCCACGACCACGAACCGCCGATCGCCCTCGCAGCCGCCGGGCCCGATCGCGATGTGCTCGAGGCGCTCACCGAGCATCGCCTTGACCGGGTAACGCCAGATCCCCAGCACCTCCACCAGGCCGAAGGTAACAACCCCTCAACTGCGGGCTTGGCGGCGCGCCCACTCGACGGCAGCCTCAATCCACATGACCCGACAGCAGATGGATGCGCTCGTCGACGAGCACTACCGCTCCGAAGAGCTGGCCGACATCGACGCGATCGTCGAGGGCTTCGTGCCCGACGCCGCGCACGACGTCGCCGGCCGGCCCGGCGGCGAGGTGCACGGGAGCGACGAGATCGCCGACTACTACCGCGTCCTGCTCGGCGCGCTGCGGATCGACCGCTTCGAGCCCGTCCGCCGCTGGCACGGCGCGGACCACGTCGTCGACGAGTCGATCCTGCACGGCACCGCGGTCGGCCGCGTGTTCGGCCTCGACGGCCGCGGGCGCCCGATCCACGTGCGGCTGCTGCACGTGTTCGACTTCGACGACGACCTGATCCGCCGCGAGAGCGCATGGCTCGACGTGGCGAGCCTGCAACGCCAACTGGGAGGTGCCCGATGACCCCGCACGTGGTCGAACCGCGCGAGCTCGAGACGATCGAGATCCTCGGCCCGACGATCCAGTTCGTGACTCCCGTGGAGGGCCCTGACGCCGGCCCGTGCGTGATGCGCGGAACGATCCCGGGCCGGACCGACATCGGCTTCCATGCCCATGCCGACCCGGAGACGTTCTCCGTGCTGTTCGGCGACTTCGAGGCACACGACGGCACGGACTGGATCCGGCTCGGCGCCGGCGACATCTTCCACGTCCCGGGCGATGCGACCCACGGGTTCCGGAACCGTTCGGACGAGCTGGCCGTGATGCTGATCACGAGCACGGTCCGGATGGGCCGCTTCTTCGAGGAGGTTGCCGGAGCGACGCCTGAGCAGTTCGCCGCCGTCGCTGAGCGGTACGGCCACGCGGTGGGCCTGGAATAGGCCCACCGCGTCGGCCTTCCCCTACGTGAACCGGAAGTACGCCCGGTACTGCCTGCCGGTGTCTGCCGTGGCCACCATCTCGCGGCAGGTGCCGGCCCAGGCGGCCTCGGTCTGCCACGGGAACGTGAAGATGCCACGGTCGTTGACCGACAGCGTGCCGATCGCCTTCTTCGGCGTCGGGCGCGGCGTGATGAACGTCTGCCCGGGGGTGACGGTCTTCAGCGTCGTGCAGTCGACCTGGCGCGAGTACGGCTGGTTCTCGGCCAGGACGTCGAGCCCGCGGTACCCGTCGGCGGTGAACCGCAGATCGACCATCGAGCCCGCCGGTCGGTCATTGAGCGATGGCTCGGGCAGGACCGGGGCCTGGAAGTTGCGCCGGCAGTCCGGGTGCGTGTCGAACGCCTCGGTGTTGTCGTCGCGGTTGGTCGTGCCCTGAACGGCGCTGAAGCCGAAGCCACGGCGGGCGAACGTCGCCCAGATCGTGCAGTTGTCGACGCCCGGGTTGCGCGCCTGGGCCCCGGCGATGATCGCGTCGCGCGAGACGACGAGACCGGGGAAGCAGCCCTGCATCTTGAGCCCGTCGACCACGTACTGGATCGAGCGGTTGTTGCCGCCCGTGGTCCAGGCCGCGTACAGGTTCGGGTTGAACCCGTGCTTGTCGATCAGGTCCCAGGTCATGTCCCACAGCACCGACGCCCAGCCATGTCCGAGGCCGTGCGGGAGCGCCAGTGACGTGCCGTTGAGCCAGCCGTTGGTCTTGATCGAGTCGTACGTGAACGGCTGGGTGTCCATGTTGCGCGAGTACGGGCGCGGGCGCAGGCCCGCCTGCGTGCGATCGGACTGGAACAGCGCGTACGGGACGAGCCCGCGCGTGCCCTCCGGGTTGTCGAGCCGCGGGTCGAGCAGGAACGTGATCGCGAAGAAGTCGCTCCAGCCTTCGCCCGCCTGCTCGTTGCCGCTCAGGCAGTTCGACGTCTTCGGGCCGCCGGTGAGGCGGTTCGAGACGCCGTGACCGTACTCGTGGATGACGATGCCGTTGTCGATGTCGCCGTCACGGATCGGCGCGCGGTCCGGGTTCAGGCGCACGTTGGCCTTCGGCGCCGGGCCCGCGGCGATGAGCGCCTTGATCGCCGCGCCGTCGGCCGCGTTGACGGCCACCGCGGGGATCACGACCGGGGCGTCGGTCATCAAGCCGGTGAGGATCGGCGGCGTCTGGCCGGTCCCGGTGTCCACGACGATCACGGCGTCGGCGTTCAGCGACTGGGCGACCTCCACGCGCCGCAGGTACGTGCACGCCGTCGTCCCGCCGTCGACGACCGCGATCCAGTTCTCGCCCGGGCGCGACGTGGGATACAGCGACTCGGTGCAGCCGGTCCCGCCGTAGACGAGCGTGCGGCCCGGGAGGCCCGCCGGCGTCGCCGGCGGCGTGAAGCGGGCCCATGACGCGCCGTACGTCGCGCCGCCCTCGATCACGACCTGGTTCTGGGCGCCGAGCTGGTTGCCCGGCCACAGGTACATCTGCATCCGCGGCTTGCCACCGTCGGCCGCCGGGGTGGAGAAGTTGGCGTTGTTGGTGCCGCTGCCATCGGCGGCCTCGGCCTGCACCGGGTCGCCGCCGCTGCCGCCACGGCCGTAGTTGTTCTCCTGGAAGTTGCCCGAGGCGTCATCGAACCCGAACCGGTAGAGGACGTCATGGATCATGTTGTTGGAGTAGAAGAGGTTCGCGACGGCCGCGTCCCGGTTGGCCTGCGCGTGCTGCGTCAGGTCGAGCGGGAAGTCGAATCGCAGCGATGAGCCTCCAGACGGCGCCGACCGGTAGTCCGGCGCGTTGTTGGAGTCCTGGTCCATGTAGGCGTTGACGTTGTTGCCCTGGGTGGTCGTGAAGTCCGCGCCCGCGGAGTTGTCGATGTCGTGCCAGCCGCGCGGCGACGCGACCGAGTCGGCGGGGTTCGCGACCAGCGTGCGCCCAGCGTCGTTCGGGCTCTCGTTCGGCCACGCGAACACCCGGTAGGCGGACCCGTCCAGCACCGGGTTGGGCGGGCTGATGGCCGCGAACGGCTGCTGGAACGCCGGCGTCCGCTGCGCCGCCGCGTTCTGGCGATCGAGCCGCTGCCCGAGCTCCTTCGCGTTGTCGTGCGACGTCCAGTCGTCCGTGTTCAGCACCGTGCCGGTGTTGGCGTCGACGGTCGTGCTCCACAGGTGGGCGTCTTCTCCGTCGGTGGCGTCGATCACGCTGTGCCACGCGAGGCGCACGCCGCCGTTCTCCGGCCACCAGCCCAGCTGGGCGTTGATCGGGGCTTCGGAAATGCTTGGAGCGGTCAGCACCGTCTTGCGCGACCTGGTCTCGTCGCGCCGCAGCACGCGCAGCTTCGTCGCGTTGCCGAGCTTGAGCGTGCGCGCCGCTGACTCCACGGCTTGCCCGGCCTGGATCCTCGGCGCCGCAGACCCGCCGGCACCGATCGGCACCAGCCTGCCGCCGGTGAAGATCACGCTGCCGTCCGGACCGACGTTGATCGTCGCGTGACCGCCGAACACCTCGAGCCCTTGATGGCGCTGGTTGACGTTGACGTGCGTGACCCCCGTCCCGGAGGTCGTGTAGCTGCTCATCACAAAGACGTCCGCGACATCCGCGCTCGTCACCCCGAACTTGTCCGGGTGCGCGTTGAGGTAGTCACGCGCGACGTCGCCCGGATCCGCCGAAGCGGTCGCCGGCGCGGCAAGCGCGCAGGCGGCAACGAGGACCGCAACGGGTCCACGAGGCATGAAAGGCACGGGGCCTCCCCCCTTGCTTCTGTATGTCCTGAAGCGAACACCCCTGCCCGCGTCAGGCCCTCTCATCCTCGAGGTTATGAACGTCTGTTGAGTGGCACAACACCGTCGCCGTGTAGATCCCTCAACACCTCGGTCGGATGAGGGCGTTCATCCGGGCGGGTGATACGCAGCGCTCCCGGCTGCCCGTAGCGTCGCGCCATGCACCCATTCATCTATCTCGCCGCGAGTCGCACTCGCTCCCCCCGGCCGGTTCACCGCCCGTGGTGGCGCCGTTCGTCTCGCTGAAGAAACGCGGCCATGAAGGCCACAGGCAGGCCCAAGACGCTCTAGCTCGGGTCGAGCTCGGTGAACAGCGTCAGCTGGATGCCGGCTGGGCCTTCGAGGCGCGCGTTGACTGAGTTCCATGGCGTTCGCACGGGGTCGGCGATTGTTCTTGCTCCGCCCGCTTCGGCTGCTCGTGTGGCCGACGCCACGTCGTCCACCTCGAAGGCGACGCGCATGTGCCCGGCGACGCGGCGCCCGACTTCGACCTCGTCGATGAACTCCGCGTACAGCGAGTCCGCGAGCTCGAGCGTCGCACGCCCGGCGTCGAGGATCGTGACTCGCCCTCCGTTGGACGTGAACGTCGCTTCTTCCCTCAGACCGAGGACGTCGCGGTAGAACACGAGTGCGGCCTCGTAGTCTGCTGCCGTAACGGCGAGGCGCATCTGTCGAACCGGGTTCATGTTGTCCTTCGCGCGACGCGCCAACCCTACCCTGCATCGATGAACGAAGCGGACGAACGCCATCTGCGCCGCGCGATCGATCTGGCGCGCGCGGCGCGCGCCGAGGGCAACATGCCCTACGGATCGCTGCTCGTGGGTCCGGCGGGCGATGTGCTCGCCGAGGACCGCAACACCGTCGTGACCGCACGTGACATCTCGGCGCACCCGGAGCTCAAGCTGGCCCGTTGGGCGGCTCGCGAGCTCGACGCCGACCTCGCTCGGCAGACGACGATGTACACGAGTTGCCAACCGTGCTCCATGTGCGCTGGTGCGATCGCACGCTCTGGCCTCGGTCGCGTCGTGTTCGCGCTCTCCGGCGAGCAGCTTCAGCAGCTCAAGCCCGTGGGCGCCGCCAGTCCCGATGACGCCGACGTCGCGTACGAAGGCCCCGCGTTGTTCGCCGAGGCTCGGACTCCGATCGAGGGCTACTACGACTGATGGCGCACACCCTTCCCTTCTACTTGGTCGACGTCTTCGCCGAGGCCCCGCTCACCGGCAACCCCTTGGCTGTCGTGGCCGATGCGATCGATGTCGACGAGTCCGTCATGAAAGCGATCGCACGAGAGTTCAACCAGTCGGAAACCACCTTCGTGCTTCCGCCGACCGACGAGCGCGCCCTCTGGCGGCTTCGTTCATTCACGCCAACCGGCGTCGAGGTCGGAGGCGCCGGGCACAACGCCCTCGGTGCCTGGTGGTGGCTCGCCGCCAGCGGCACGCTGCCGCTCGCTGCAGACGAGACGCACGCCGTGCAGCAGATCGCCGACCGCGTGCTGCCGCTGCGCGTGCTCAGCGAGGGCGGGCGACCGCGCACCATCGTCATGGAGCAAGGGCCACCTGAGGCGGGCCGGTCGATCGACGGGTTGGAGGATTTGGCGGCCTCCCTTGGCCTGAGCACCGACGATCTCAGCACCGACCTGCCCGCGCAAGTGCTGTCGACGGGAGCGGGCCATCTGCTCGTGCAGGCCGTCGACCGTGCTGCGGTCGACCGCGCAGCCCCGGACTCGTCGCGCCTGGCCAGCGAGTTGCGCGACGTCGGCGGTGAGGGGTGTTACCTGTACAGCCTTGACCCGGTGGAGCCGACCTCGACCGCGTACGCACGCTTCTTCAACCCGACCGTCGGGATCGTCGAGGATCCGGCGACAGGTACCGCCGCCGGCCCGCTGGCATGCCATCTCGTCGCGCACGGCGTCGTCGACGATGGCTCAAAGGTGTTGATCGAGCAGGGCCATCTGATCGGGCGCCCGAGCCTGATCGAGATCGGCGTCCAGGGCGGGCAAGTGACCATCGCCGGCGCCTGTGTCATCGCGGCGGAGGGCGTGCTGCGTCTCTGAACTAGAGGATCTCGCCGACGTCGAAGCCCGCGGGCTGCTCGAGCTGGCCGAAGCCGCAGGAGGCGGCGTCGCGATCCGGGCGCCAGCGCACGAACGTCGCCGGATGGCGGAAGAAGCCGCCGTCCATATGGCTGTAGGCGACCTCGATCACGCGCTCCGGCGCGAGCGCCACGAACTGCTGCTCGCGTGCCGGGTTCCAGCGGTTGCCGTCGCGGCCGTGCTCGGCGGCGCCCTTCCATGGATGGTCGGCGATCGGGACCTCGAGCTCCCTCAGCTCGACGAGCAGCTCGCGCCGAACCGCCATCGCGAACGAGCTGGTGGCGCCGATCGGCATCAGCCCGCCGAACATCGTCCCCCACGCCGGCCCGTGCCCGTCCTGGTGCAGGCCGAGCAGCAGCGACCCGATCGCGTTCGGCTCGGTCTTGTGCAACCGGAAGCCGGCGACGACGCAGTCGACCGTCCGCTGGTGCTTGACCTTGAACATCGCGCGCACGCCCGGCTTGTACGGGAGCTCGCCGTCCTTGGCGATCACGCCGTCGAGTCCGGCGCCCTCGAAGCGCTCGAACCAGTCGCGCGCCATGCCCTCGTCGCGCGTGATCGGCGTGATGTACAGCGGCGGCGCCCAGCGCAGCGCCTCGAGCGCGGCCCGCCGCGCCCGGAACGGTTCGTCCGGCGCGTCCAGCAGGTCGAACGCGATGAAGCTGGCGGGCGTCTCGCCCGCCAGCCGGTCGACGCGGGTGGCCGCGGGATGCACACGCTGCTGGAGCGCGAAGAAGTTGAGCCGGCCATCGCCGATCACGACGATCTCGCCGTCGACGGTGCAGTGCGGCGGCAGCTGCGCGCGAAACGCGGCGACCAGGTCGGGGAAGTAGCGCGCCATCGGCTTGCCGTTGCGGCTGAGGATCTCCACCGAGTCGCCGTCGCGGACCACGATCGCGCGGAACCCATCCCACTTGGGCTCGTAGTACAGCCCGGGCGGGATGTCCGCGACGAGCTTGGCGAGCATTGGCTTCACGGCATCAGGTCCCCGACGCGCGCGAACCGCTCGGGCATGCTGCTCACATCGAAGTCCTCGGGCGCGACCCGGTCGAGTTCGTCCCACCAGACCGGCGCCGAGACCAGCGCGCCCGGTCGCACCGAGTACGCCGATGCGACGGTCTGCGGCCCGCAGTCCACGTACACGCGCGCGCCGCGATCGCGCTTGAAGCGCTCCATCGTCGCCAGCCCCGGCAGCCGGGCGACGACCTCGCGCCCGATCGCTTCGCGCAACGCCTGCACCTCTCGCCACGGCCGCGGCTCGATCGGCACGATCACGTGCAGTCCGCGCGAGCCCGACGTCTTCGGGAAGCCTGCCAGCCCGCGCTCGGCGAGCACCTCACGCAGCAACCGCGCGACGAGGACGGCGTCCGCGAAGCCGGTCCCGGCCTGGGGGTCGAGGTCGATCAGCAGCTGGTCGGGCCGGCCGAGCGCGCCGCGGCGGACGGGCCAGGGGTGGAACGTCACCGTGCCCAGGTTGACCATCCACACCACGACTGCCAACTCCTCCGGGCAGACGGCGTCGTACTCCGCGAGCCGCACGGTCGTCACCCAGTCCGGTGCGCCCTTCGGCAGCCGCCGCTGGAAGAACACCCCGTCGTCCCGGCGGCGCTCGAGCATCACCGGGCGCTCGCGCAGCGCGCCCAGGATGCCGTCACCGACGGCGAGGAAGTAGTCCAGCGCCGCGCGCTTGGTCAAGCCCGGCAGCAGCTCGCGGTCCGGGCTGGTGACGCGCACCGCGCGCCCGTCCACGATCAGGCCGTCTTGTGCCACACGGATACGTGTGAGGTGCTCTCGGACGTGAACGGCTCGCGGTCCCAGCCGGCCCAGCGCTCGCGCAGCCGCATCCCCGCGATCCGCGCCATCAGGTCCAGCTCGGCCGGCCACACGTAGCGGAACGGGATCGAGTTCGACTCGAAGCGCCCGTCCTCGGTGCGCCAGTAGTGGTGCGAGACCAGGCCCTGGGTGGCGATGTCGTAGGTGTCGAACCCGAGCCGCTCGTCGCTCACCGTGAACGGGCGGGCGATCGCGCCGGGCGGAAGCGCCCGCAACTGCGGCACGCCGACCTCGATCACGAAGGTGCCGCCGGACGCGAGATGCGCGGCCGCGTTCTCGAAGCACGCCACCTGCTGGTCCTGCGTCGTCAGGTTGTTGATGGTGTTGAAGACGAGGTAGGCGAGCGAGAACGTCCCGTCAACGCGAGTTGACGCGAAGTCTCCGATCGTGACACCGATCTCGGACGCGCCGGGCTTGGCCTGCAACCGCCGCACCATCGCCTCCGACAGGTCGATGCCGTGCACCGGCACGCCGCGTGCCGTCAGCGGGAGCGCGATCCGCCCGGTGCCGATGCCGAACTCGAGCGCCGCGCCGTCGCCGGCCAGCGGCGCCAGGAAGTCCACAACGGGCTGCGGGTCGCCCATCGGGTGGTCGTCGTAGCGCGCGGCGACGTCCTCGCCGAAGTAGTCCATCCCTCACATCATGCCGCTGCGAACACCGGGAGGGAGCGCACGTCGTTCAGGTACGGCACGCCCTCGGTGTAGCCGGTGCCGCGGCGCTCGCCGAGCATTTTCATCGCCAGCTTGTAGTGGCTGTTGCGCCAGTGTGCGAGGGCGGATTCGAACCGTTCCATCGCCGCGTGCGCGGCCGCGTCAGGCTCGACGTCGCCGAGCGAACGCTGGCCGGCCAGCACGCGTTCGCGCACTTCCGGCACGGACCGGTAGGCCGGTGAGTCGAGCCGCGCCTCCGAAGGCCGCGCACACAGGCTCTCGACGAGCTTGTAGTTGCGCGACTGGATCGCGCTGGCGCCGTCGGTGAACTCGCGGAACTCCAGGAAGTGCTGCGGCCCGCATCGTCGCGACCATCGACCACAGCGGCCGCGCCGCGAGCATCGCCTGCTCGGCTGTGCCGATCGCCTCCGCGGCGGTCTCCGGCGCGTCGATGGCCTCGCGCAGCTTGACCGCGATGAACGCGAACGTCGCCTCGTAGCACTGCAGCATCCGGATGAACATGTACTCGTCGTGCACGAGCGAGACCGGAAGCACGGTCAGGCGGCGCACGCGCTCGGCCTCGGCGTCGTCGAACTCGCGCTCGACCGCCGCGCACGCCGCCAGCGGATCGTCGCCGCGTCCCAGGACGCGCAGACCGAGCCGGCATCGCTTGGCCACGAGCCGCTCGTCGTCGCCGTGCGTGAGCTCGTGCCGGAGCACGTCGGCGACGAGGATCGCGACCAGCCGGTCGAGCTCGGCGCGCGTGCCTCCAAGCGGAAGCAGGTCGACGGCGATGTAGCTCGGGTTGTCGTAGCGCCCGTCGTACTTGTCGAGCGTGAAGTCCAGGAACGTCGCGAGCTCAGGCGAGGCGGTCTCCCGTTCGGCGGCGAGCGCGGCGAGGATGGCGGGGCGAACGAAGTGCTTGCCGACGCGCTGGAACTCGGTGACGACCGCGTCGTAGGGGAAGTCGGTATCCATGGCCGGGAGCCTCCACGGCCCCCGTCCAAGGACCGTTACGAGAACGTCTGAGCCAGCGCTTCGGGCTCGTCGGCGTGGATGCCGACCGCCTCGTCGAGCCGGGTCAGCTCGAAGATCTGCCGGTAGTGGTCCGACAGCCCGAACGCGAGCATCTGCTGGCCCTTGCGATGGGCGCGCACGAGCAGCGTGACGAGCAGCCCGATGCCACCGCTGTTCATGTACTCGAGCCCGCCGAAGTTGAGGACGATCGAGCGCACGCCATCCCCGCTCGCGCGCGTGTACGCGTCCATCAGCTGGTCCTCGCTGGCGGCCGTGATGTCGCCCGTGATGTCGATCACGCGCGCGTGCGCGGATGGCTCGCGGACCGCGAACTCAGGCATCCGCGATCCGCATGAAATCCGCGAGGCGGGTGATCTCGAAGATCGTCCGGTAGTGATCCGACAGCCCGCGGGCGCTCAGCTCGATCCCGCGCGTGCGGGCGTCGGCCAGCAGCCGGACGATCAGGGCGATCCCGGTGCTGTTGATGTACTGCGTCCGCGAGAAGTCCAGGATCAGCGCGCGGGCGTCCACCGCGGCCGCGTCCCACGCGCGCTGGAGCGCGTCCTCGGCACCCGCGTCGATGTCTCCGATCAGGTCCAGGACGGGCACGCCGTCATCCCACCGCAGCGCGACTTCGAGCTCACGCGTCGCCATCGTGGTCACCTCCAAGTCGCAATACGAGTTCGAGCGTACGGGTTCCCGCGCCGCGCGTCACGTGGACGTCGTCGACCAGCTCGTTGATCAGAAACAGTCCCCACCCGCGCGGCCGCTGCTCGCCCGCGAGCTTCGCTTCGAGGTCCGGCGTCTCGGGCTCCGGCACGTCCGCTTCGCCGCGATCGGTGACCTGCACGCGCAGGCTGTCGCTGGCGCGCAGCACCCGCACCGACACCGGCCGGTCGCCCCGGAACTCGTTGCCGTGCTCGATCGCGTTCATGGTCGCCTCACCGACCGCCGTCTTGAGTCGCTCGAGTCGCGCGAGCGGCAGCGCGAGTTCGCGCACGGCGCGCTCGACGCGCTCGATCGCCTCGCGCTCGTTGCCGGGCTCGCTCGGCAGCTCGAACTCGGCCAGCACCGCGGTCCGCTGGAGCGTGAGCATCGTGATGTCGTCCTCCTGCTCGGCGTCGGCGCCGATGAAGCGCTCGAGCACTTCCAGCACGCGGTCGATCATCGCCTGCCCACCGGGCGCGGCGCCGACCGTCTCCTTCAGCCGCGGGAAGCCGAACATCTGGCGCTGCGGATCGTGTGCCTCGACGATCCCGTCCGAGTGCAGCAGCAGACAGTCCCCAGGTGCGAGCACGACCTCGTTCTCCTCGTACTCCATTCCCGGCAGCAGGCCGAGCGGCATGCCGCGGGCGCGCAGCTCGGTCACGCCGTCCGCGGTCTTGACGTACGGGAGGTCGTGGCCGGCGTTCGCGAATCGGAACAGTCCGGTGGACGGGTCGAGCACGGCGTAGAGGCAGGTGACGAACATCTTCTCCGGCATGTCCGGGCACAGGTGGTCGTTGACCCGCCGGAGCACCTCGCCGGGCTCGATCAGCCGCTGGACGGACGCGCGCAGGACGCTGCGGGTGGCGGACATCACCAGCGCGGCGGGCACGCCCTTGTCGGTGACGTCGCCGACGACGAACGCCACCCGGCCGTCGGCCAGGCCGATCACGTCGTAGAAGTCGCCGCCGACCTCGCGCGCGGGCCGGTAGTACGCCGCGACCTCCCACCCGGGGAGATCGGGCAGCTCGCGCGGCAGGAAGTGCTGCTGGATCAGCCGCGCGACCTCGAGCTCCTGCTCGAAGCGCTGGCGGGTCGCGGCCTCCGCCTCCTGCTCGCGCACGAGCTGCCCGACCCGCAGTGCCGGCGCGGCCTGCGCGGCGAGGTTGTCGAGCAGCTTGCGGTCGTCGGAAGAGTAGTCCTGCTCGGACAGGCGCGGGCCGAGATTCAGCACGCCGATCAGCTCGCCCTGGCTGACGAGCGGGACCGCGAGCTTGACCCCGCTCTCCTTCAAGGCGCGCAGCGCCGGCGAGTCGAGCTCGAGCGTGTCGATGTCGACCGGGCCGGTGACGCCCTGGAAGTAGGCGAGCAGCGGATCGTCGGGCGCGATCTCGACGGGCGCGGCGTCAGCCGGCAGTGCGGCCGGCCGCGCTGCCTCGGCCTCGGTGGCTTCGCGACGGCGCAGGCGCCTGAAGGTTCTAGTCAGTGCCGACATCTGGCCTCGTTGTACGCGTCGAGCGTCCGGAAAGCGTTACGGCGAGCCCGTACACCGCGACCGGCGTCGCCTTGCCCTTCAGCGCGACGGAGCCGCGCGGCACGAGCTCGGGGTGGTCGTCCTCGAGCAGCAGATTCGTCGCCTCGGTCAACAGCAGCGGCTCGCCCAGGTCGCGGGTCGCGTCCTGCACGCGCGCCGCGACGTTGACGGGATCGCCGACGACGCCGAAATGCGAGTACCCGCCGCCGCCGAACGTGCCCGCCAGGACGAGTCCCGAGTTCAGGCCGACGCCGATCGGACACGGCGCCTCGGCGATCATCGCGGCGCCCGCGCGGAGCGCGCAGTCGGCGTGGTCAGGCGTGCGGAACACCGCCAGCAGCCCGTCGCCGAGCAGCTGATTCACCTCGCCGCCGTTCTCGCTCACGATCGGGATCACGACGTCGAAGAACCCGCGCAGGAACTCGGCCGCCTCGCGCGCCGTCGCCCGGTCGGCGAACGTCGTGTACCCGCGGATGTCCGCGAACAGCACCGTCAGCAGCTCCCACTCGGGCTCGGTCACGGCCGCACCCACAGCGACACGTGGGCGGGCTGCAGTGTCTCGCGCACGACCGCTCGCAGCTCCGCGTCGAGCCCGTCGAGCGTGACCTCGTGACGCAGCCGTGCGGCGAAGGAGTCGACCGTGCGCTGGACGTCGTAGGCGCGGCGGTAGAAGCGGCGGTCGACGATCGTCTGGATGCGGCTGCGGGCGGGCTGGAACAGTGCCGCGACCGCGAGCGTCGACGCCGCGATCGCCAGGTCGGAGCTCGGGCTCAGAATCAGCTGCAACAGCAGCACGGACGCCAGGTAGGCGACGGCGAGTGTCGCCGTCAGCGTGCCGTACACCAGCGTGCGCTTCACGACGAGGCCGATGTCGTAGAGGTTGTAACGGAACATCGCGATCGCGAGGCCGCCGACCAGCGCGACCGCCTCGAGCATCTGGACCCAGTTGCCGACGTTCCGATTCGCGCCGATCACCGATAGGACGACGGCGACCGCAAAGCCGTACATCACCCACGCGATCTGGCGCCGGACGTCGGCGCTCGACCGCCGGTAGCGCACGATCAGCGAGCCGAACGACGCCACCGTGAGCGCGGCGACGATCGCGACCTCCGGCAGGTACACCGCGTTCAGCTCGTCGAACCGCGCCGCGAGGTCGGGGTCGGCGATCACGGGCCGGTCGATGATCCCGCGCAGCGGCCACGCGAGCACGGCGTTCGTGATCGTGATCGCCGCGATCACGGCGGCACCGAGCGCGGCGAGGCGGCGGCGACCACCGTCCGGGAACATCGCGGGCAACAGCGTCGTCACCGCGAACCAGCCGGGGATCCACAGCCAGATCGCGACCCACGACAGGAACACGCCGCCCGGCAGCGACCCCGGCTGCCAGATCAGCGCGGTCCGCGACCAGATGTCCACGAACGTGTGCAGCGCGATCGTGACGCCGATGAAGCACAGCAGCCAGCCGACCGCGTGGCTGCCGCGCCGGCGCACGATCAGCGCACCCATCACGGGGAAGCAGACCGAGAACACGAGCCCGATGCCGGCGCCGTAGCCGATCGCCGTACCGACCGTCACGCCGGCCGCGATGACGACGACGGGGCCGGCGATCACGGCGGCGATCGCGAGCGCAGCCAAACCCCAAGCGAGCCGCGTCATGGGCGCACCCACAACGAGACGTGCGCAGGATGCATCGTCTCCGACACGACGCCACGCAACTCGGCTTCCAACGCCTCCAGCGACACCTCGTGTCGCAACCGCGCGCCGAACGCCTCGACGGTCTGCGCGGCGTCGTATGAGCTGCGGAAGAAGCGCCGGTCCACGAGTGATTGGATGCGGGCGCGGGCCGGCCGGAACAGCGCCGCGACGCCGAGCGTGGATGCCGGCGATGGCCAGATCCGACGACGGGCTGAGCACGAGCTGCAGCAGCAGCACGCTCGCGAGATACGCGACCGCGAGCGTCACGGTCAACGTGCTGTAGACGAGCGTGCGCTTGATCACGACGTCGATCTCGTACAGCCGGTAGCGGAGCACCGCGAAGCCGGTCGCGATCGGGATCCCGAAGCCGATCAGCAGCAGCATGACGAGCCCCGCGAGCGGGCCGATCACGTCGAATATCCCGCCGAGCTCGGCGGCCGTGGCGAAGATCAGGGCGATCACGAACAGCCCGGCGACGTACGCGAACCACTTCACCTGCTGGCGCTCGACGCCGCGCGAGCGGCGCAGCCGCACGATCACGGAGACCGCCGCGCCGATCGCCGCCACGGTCAGGAGGAGGGTGTTGACGAGGTCGAGCACATCGAGCGTCCCGAGCACCAAACCGGCGCCGCCCGTCCACGCGACCCAGCGCCAGAACGGGCGACCGTCGGGGAACACCAGCGGGAGCGCGATCGCCACCGGCGCCGGAAGCCACAGGTTCTCGATGAACTCGTACTCGGTCCAGGCCGCGATCGCGAGCAGGCCGCCGGTCGCCGCCAGGATCCAGCCCACGGCGTTGCGGGGGACGCGCGCGATCACGAGCCACCCGGTCACGAGATAGACGAGCGCGGCCACCATGAACAGGATCGACTCGATCACCGCGCCGGCTCCTTCAGCCACACCGAGACGTGAGTGGGCTGGACCGTGTCGTGGACGACGCCCCGGAGCTCCTCGCTCAGCGTCTCGAGCGAGACCTGGTCGCGCAGCCGCGCGCCGAACGACTCGACGGTCCGCGCGGCGTCGTACGAGCGCCGATAAAAGCGGTGGTTCACACCCGACTGAATGCGGTTGCGGGCCGGCCGGAACAGCGCCGCGACCGCGAGCGTGGATGCCGCGATCGCAAGGTCCGAGGACGGGCTGAACACGAGCTGCAGCAGCAGCACGCTCGCCAGGTAGGCGGCTGCCAAGCTCGCTGTCAGTGCGCCATAAACCAGCGTGCGCTTGATCACGACATCGATCTCGTAGAGCCGGTACTTGAAGATCGCGAACGCGGTCGCGACCGGGATGCCGAACCCCGCCATCACGAGCGCCGTGAACCACCCGCCCACGCCAACGATCTGTGCCCAGGTGGCGTCGGGGTCCAGCGACGACAGCGTGGCCAGCGACAGGCCGACGACGATCATGGCCCCGACGTAGGCGAACCACTTGAGCTGCTGGCGCTCGACGCCGCGGGCGCGGCGCAGGCGGACGATCAGCGCGGCGCCCGCGCCGACGGTCGCCAGCGCGGTCACGACGAACCCCAGCGCCTCGGCTGCCGACAGCAGCGTGGCGGCGCCGTCGATCCCGAACGGGTTCGCGACCGGAGGCTCGGTCTCGAGGTCTCCGGGCGCAAAACCCATCCCGACCGTTCCGACGAGCGTCCCGCCGGCACCGAGCCAGGCCACCCAGTGCCAGAACGGCCGACCGTCGGGGAACACGAGTGGCAGCGCGATCGCCACCAGCGCGGGCAGCCACAGATTCCAGGCGAACTGGCTCAGCCACCCGGCCAGCTGGAAGACGATCAGCGGATCGCCCTCGGGCGCGCTCGCCAGATAGCCGTTGGTCAGCCCGCCCAGCAGGAACACGACCGCGATCGCGCCGACGATCCAGGCCACGGCGTTCCGCGGCTGGCGCACGATCAGCACGCGGGCGAGCACCGCGTAGCCGACGGCGACGGCCCCCGGGATCAGCTGATCCGGCGTGCAGCGACCGAGCGCGACCAGGACCACCATCGCGCCCGCGAGGGCGACCGTGCCCCAGAACAGGATCGTCCGTGCCATCCGGTGGTCAGTCTCTCCGGGGCTGGGCTCGCTGACAAGCACGCACCGAGGTTCCCCGCCAACCGTCCAGGAATCGTTACGGTGGGCATCTTGCCGCCGGCACTGGAGATCTCGCTGCTGGGCCCGCCGCGGGTGCGGCGGGACGGCGAGCCGGTGGCGTTCGACACGCGCAAGGCGACGGCTCTGCTCGCGCACCTCGCGCTCGCCGACCGCCCGCGCTCGCGCGAGGCGCTGTGCGAGCTGCTGTGGCCCGACCAGGATCCCGAACACGCGCGCGGGGCGTTGCGGCGCACGCTGTCGACGTTGCGCAAGTCCGTCGGCGAGCAGTGGATCGACACCGCCGGCGACAGCGTGGCGCTGCTCGGGACGGATGCGCTCGAGGTCGACGTCCGCCGGTTCCGGGCGCTCGCGGCCGGTGACGCCGACGATCTCGCGGACGCCGTCGAGGTGTTCCGCGGCGAGCTGCTGGAGGGCTTCTATGTGCGCGACAGCCCGGGGTTCGACGCGTGGTACGTGCACGAGGCGGACTCGCTCCAGCGCGAGCTCGGCGCCGCACTCGCGCGGCTCGTACGGGCGCTGACGGAGCGCGGCGAGTACGGCCGCGCGATCGGCCACGCGCGCCGCTGGCTGGCGCTCGACCCGCTGCATGAGCCGGCCCATCGCGAGCTGATCCGGCTGTACGCGCTCGACGGCGACCGTGCCGCGGCGCTCGCGCAGTACCGCGACTGCGTCCGCACGCTCAGCCAGGAGCTCGGCGTGCCGCCGGTGGACGAGACCGCGGCGCTGTTCGAGCAGGTGAGCGAGGGCACGCTCGTCGCTCCTGCACCGGCGCCCGCACCCGCCCCGGCACTCCCGTCGCGCGGGCCGGCCGAGCTGCCGCTCGTCGGACGCTCGGTGGAGCTGGCCGCGCTGATGGCCGCGTACGCCGGCGCCCGCCCCGACGGCCGTCTGGCCGTGATCGAGGGCGAAGCCGGCATCGGCAAGTCCCGGCTCGCGCGCGAGTTGCTCACGACCGTCCGCGGGCGGGTCCTGGAGGCGCGCTGCCACGAGGACGAGGTCGGCGTGCCGTACGGGCCGATCGTGGAGCTGCTCGGAGAGGCCGCGCGCGGCTCCCTCGAGGCGGTGCCGCCGCAGCGTCTCGCCGACGCCTCGCTGCTCGCCCCCGAGCTCGCCCGGCCGGACCTCCCCCCGCCGATGGAGATGTCCGGGCCGGCCGCACAGGCGCGCCTGCTGGAAGCGGTCGCCGGCGTCCTCGGCGTCGCTGACGTGATCTTCGTCGACGACGTCCACGCCGCCGACGAAGCGACGCTGGACGTGCTCACCTACGCCGCGCGCCGGTTGCGCGGCCGCGCCGCTGCTCCTGCTGCTGTGCTGGCGCAGCGACAGCGTCCCGCCCGGGCACCGGCTGCGGCGGCTCGACGGCTCCGTGCTGACGCTCGGCCGCCTGGACGCCGCCCAGGTCTCCGAGCTGGTCCGCTCGCGCGCGATCGCGCCCGACGTCGAGCAGCGCGTGTACGAGGAGAGCGAGGGCCTGCCGCTGTTCGTGGCCGAGTACCTGGCGGCGCTCGCCGAGGGCGGTGAGCCGGGGCGCGAGATGCGTGAGCTGGTCGCGGGGCGCGTCGCGGGGCTCGGCGCGACCGCGCGCCAGCTGCTCGAGACGGCGTCCGTGATCGGGCGGTCGTTCAGCTTTGAGCTCGTGCGTGCCGCCAGCGGCCGCGGCGACGAGGAGACCACCGACGGGCTCGACGAGATCGTCGGCCGCGGGCTGGTGCGTGAGCTCGAGGCAGGCTACGACTTCACGCACGGCAAGCTGCGCGAGCTCGTCTACGAGCAGACCGGGCGCGCCCGCCGGCGGCTCCTGCACCGGCGCGTGGCCGACGCGCTGCTCCGCTCCGGCGCGGCGCCGGCGACCGCCGCCCAGCATCTGCGGCAGGCCGGCGACGAGTCCGGCGCCGCCGAGCAGCACCGGATCGCCGCCGAGCACGCCGCGTCCGTGCTCGCGTTCGGCGACGCGCTCGACCATCTCGATGCGGCGCTCGAGCTCGGCGCGCCGGTGCACGAGCGGATGGGCGACCTGCGCACGCTGATCGGCGACTACGCCGGCGCGCTGGCCAGCTACGAGGCCGCCGCCGCGTCAGCGGACGACGTCGCGCGCGTCGAGCACAAGCTCGGCGGCGTCTACCAGCGGCGCGGCGAGTGGGACCGCGCGCAGGCGCGCTACGCGGTCGCGCTCGAAGCGTGCGCCGACGACGGCCTGCGCGCGCGCATCCTCACCGACCTCAGCCTCACGCTGCACCAGGTCGGCGAGCACGACCGCGCCGCCTCGCTCGCGGCCGACGTCGCCGCGCGAGGCCACCGACCAGCAGGCGCTGGCGCAGGTCCACAACGTGCTCGGAATGCTCGCTCGCGAGGACGGCCGCCTCGACGAGGCCCGCGTCGCGTTCGAGCGCAGCCTCACGCTCGCGGACGACAGCTCGGGCCGCGCCGCGGCGCTGAACAACCTCGCGCTGGTGGCCCGCGAGGCGGGCGAGACCGACCGCGCGCTCACGCTCACCCAGGACGCGCTCGAGCTGTGCGTGGCGATGGGCGACCGTCACCGCGAAGCAGCACTCGAAAACAACCTCGCCGACCTCTTCCACGCCGCCGGCCGCACGTCGAGAGTCGATGGAGCACCAGGTGCGCGCGCTCACGATCTTCGCCGAGGTCGGCGGCGACGAGCGCACGCGGCTGCCGGAGATCTGGAAGCTCGTGAGCTGGTGATTTCCCGTAACGATTGTCGGACGGGCCGACCGTAGCTTGCGGCCCATGAACAACACGCTCAAGACGCTCTTCACCACCGCTGCTCTCGCGATCGCCATCGCCCCGAGCGCACACGCGATGCCGATCGGCGAGACCACTCAG
The DNA here is from genome assembly GCA_963768375.1 of uncultured Solirubrobacteraceae bacterium. Lineage (GTDB taxonomy): Bacteria > Actinomycetota > Thermoleophilia > Solirubrobacterales > Solirubrobacteraceae > Solirubrobacter. Next base: position 462,684 of record CAVYHO010000006.1, on the reverse strand, counting down.
GACCCGCAGGTCGCCGCCAAGTGGCACGCGTACGACGACGCGGTTCGCGCGGCGTACACGACGCCGGCTCCGGCGGCCAACGACGACGGCGTGCCGCTGCCGATGGCCGGCGGCGTGATCGCGATCGTGATGCTCTCCTTCGGCGGCGTCGCCGCCGCGGCCAGGCGGCGCAAGTCGGTCCGGCCCGCGTTCCCGACCTGCTGACGGACTGGTCCGACGACTAGGGCCGCGCGTGCTTAGCTAGCGCGCGTGCTGGTGATGCTCATCTGCGCGGCGCTGGCCGCAGTGGGCGTGGCAGCGGTCGTGCGCTGGGGGTCCGGCCCGGACGGGAGCCGGGCGCCCACGCGGTCGTGGCCGGTCCGCTACGTCGCGGTGGCGCTCGTCGCCGGATTGCTCGCGGCCGGCGCGGGCGGGCGGCTGCTGATGCGTCTCCTGGCCGTCACGTCGCCGGATGCCGACGGCCAGATCACCGAGGCCGGAGCGGAGATCGGCGAGATCACGGTCGGCGGGACGCTCGGGTTCATGGCCTTCGCGGGCGTATCGGCCGGAGCGCTGGCGGCCGTCCTCTACGGGCTGGCCGGGTCGGTGCTGCCGCGTGGACGTGTGGGCGGGATCGTGCTCGGCTTGGCGCTGCTCGTCCTCGTCGGCGCACAACTCGAGCCGCTGCGTCCGGACAACTTCGACTTCAACCTCGTCGGCCCCAGTTGGCTCTCCCTCTTGGCGTTCACGGCGCTCGCGGTCTTTCAGGGCATGCTCACGTGGGCGCTGGCGGGCCGCCTGGGCCTGCCGTCGCTGCCGGCGTCGCGAGCATTGCGTGTCGCGGCGGGGATCGTGCTCGTGGTGGCGCTGCCCGTCTTCGTCGTCGCGGTCGCCGACATCGCGGGCTAGAGCCAAGCCAGCAGCTCGCCGACGCCGTCGACGACCGCGTGCGGGCGCCGGCGCTCAGGCAGTGTCGACACGTCGAGCGCGCCGCTGATGCCGCTGCGGACCAGGACCGTCCGCGAGCCGCCGCGCAGGCCGAGGCCGACGTCCATCCGCACGTCGTCGCCGGTGACGAGCAGGTCCTGCGACCGAACGCCGAGCCGCTCCTCGAGCTCCAGCACGGCGGCCTTCGACGGCTTGCCGACCACGGTCGGGCGGGCGCCGCTGGCCTTCGCGATCGCCGCGGTCAGCATCGCCCCGCGGCTGAAGATCGGGCCGTTGGCACCGGCGTAGGCGGGCAAGTAGTTGGCGGTCAGCAGCCGGGCGCCGCCGAGGATCGCGCGCGCCGCGCGTTCCATGTCTCCGAACTCGGCGCGATCGGTGTGGAGCACCAGCACAGCGTCGGCGGGCCCGTCCTCGACGACGCCGATCCCCTCGTCGATCAGCCGCTTGCGCACCGGTTCCTGCGCGAACAGCAGGACGCGTCCGTCCGGGTGCCGGCGCCGCAGGTAGGACAGCGCGCTGCGGACCGGCGAGACCATCTCGTCGTCGCTGACTTCGATCCCGTCCGCACGCAACTGCTCGGCGAACACCTCGGGCGCGACGTGGCTCCCGTTGGAGAACAGCGCGAGCGGCCGGCCGGAGGCGCGGATAGCCTCCAGCACTTCGACGGCTCCGGGCAGCGGATGGACGCCGTCGGGGAAGCGGCGCACGAGCGTGCCGTCGACGTCGAACACGAAGCCGCGGACGTCGTCAAGCCGCATGACGCCGGTACTCGATCCGATCCTCGCCCGCCTCGAGCTTGAGATACGAAACCGGACGCCTCGTCAGCTCCTCGAGCAGGCGGACGATGGGTGCTCGGCCGGGGCGCGCGGCGGGGCGGCCGATCGCGTCGACCTGCTCGGACGGCATCGTCAGCCGCAGCAGCAGTTCCTCGTCCGACACGCCGGGGAAGCGTCTGCGGTCGACCGTCAGCGGCTCCATGCCGCGCAGCTCCTTCGCCCGCGGGTGGCTGAGGACACGATCGGCGACGTCAGGGTTGGGCGGCGCCGCCGGTGTCCCGAAGTGGCCGAGGAAGTAGACGATGACGTCGTCCGGGATGCTCGCGTAGCGCTCGTCGCCCATCACGTTCATCACCGCCTGGGTGCCGACGAACTGCGAGAACGGCGTGACCATGATCGGCCAGCCGAACTCCTCGCGGACGCGGCCGGTCTCCTCCAGCGCGGCCTCGAACAGCTCCGGCCGGCGCATCTCCTCGAGCTGGCGGCGCATCGTCGTGACCATGCCGCCGGGCATCTGGTGGTGGTAGTACGCGGCGTCGTAGTCGGCGGGGGCACCCAGCGGCAGTCGCTTCTCGAGCGCGAGAGCCCGGAAGTGCGCTGACACGGCGCTCAACGCCTCGACGTCCAGCCCGTGGGTGTGCCCCGTCGCCTCGAGGTTGCGCACGGTCGTCTCGGCGGCCGGGTTGCTCGTCCCGTTCGCGAGCGGGGCGACCGCGGTGTGCAGAGTGCCGAAGCCGAGCCGCGCACCCTCCATGTACGTCAGGCCCGCGAGCCCGATCGTCCCGTGGCTGTGCAGTTCGACCGGCAACCCGGTGAAGAACAGCGGGGCGAGCTCGCGCAGTCGCTCGACGGTGACGAGCCCGCCGGGATCCTTGAGGTACAGGCGATCGACGTGCTCGCACCGTCCGATCGCGGCGGCCCGCTTGCCGTAGTACGCGTCGGTGTGAACCGGGCTGACCGAGTACGTCAGCCCGATCACGACCTCCTCGACGCCCTCGCGCTTGGCGATCGCCGCCATGTTCGCAAGGTCGTCGGGGTCGTTCATCGGGTCGGCGATCTGGACGCGCCGGAGCCCGTTGCGGACGGCGCAGCGGAACACCAGCGCCTGGACGTCCTCGGCGCACGGCCGCCAGGAGATGAACCGCTTGCCGGTCGTGATCATCGACAGCGGCGTGTTCGGCATTGCTTCGGCGACCAGCCGCAGCCGCTCCCACGGGTCCTCCTGGTGGAAGCGCACGGACACCGCCATGTGCGTGCTCGACGTGAAGTCGCACGCGTGGAACCCGACCCTGTCCATCGTCGGCGCGATGCTCAGCACGTCCGGCGTCGTCAGGCCCGTCGCGCCCCACAGGCTCTGGTTGCCGTCGCGCGTGGTGGTGTCGACGATCTCGATCATTCTTCGATCCGGAACAGCGGCGCGCCCGCCTCGACGAGGGCGGCGTTCTCGGCGCAGACCTCGACGATCGTGCCCGCGACGCCGGCCTCGACCGAGTTCATCATCTTCATCACCTCGATCAGGCCGACGACCGTGTCGGGCTCGACGGCCGCGCCGATGTCCACGAACGGCTCTTCGGCGGGCGCGGGTGCGCGATAGAACGTGCCGAGCATCGGGGCGTCGATCGTGCCGCCGCCGGTGGGCTCCGCCGTCTGGGGCGCCGGGGTGCCGTCCTTGCGCACGTGCAGCGTGAAGCCATCAGTTTCGATCCGCAGCTCGTCGAGCTCGGACTCGTCGATGATCCGCAGGATCTCGCGGACGTCGTCGTCAGTGAGTGCCATCAGTCCTCGCGCCGAACTTCCCCATGACCATCGACAGCGCGTCGCCCACCGGCGCCTTCGCGTCCGGCTTGGCCGTGACCGGGCGCGACTGCAGCACGAACAGTTCGCCGCCCGCGAACGCCCACTCGACGTCCTGATGGGAGCCGAAGTGCGCCTGCACGCGCTTGGCGAGGTCCACCAGCGCGCCGATCTGCGCGTCGTCCAGGCACGGCACCTCGCGCCGCGCCTCATCCACCGCCAGCGGCTCCGTACCGCGGTACTCGATGTGCTTGTCGCCCACGGTCGTGCGCACGTCGCCGGTGACCTTGCTGACGAGGTATTCGTCGGGCGTCACCTCGCCGCCGACGACGGCCAGCCCGAGGCCCCAGCTCGCGTTGATCGCGACCGTGCTCGGGTCGCCGGTGACCGGGTTGCAGGTGAACAGCACGCCGGAGACGTCGGCGTCGACCATCCGCTGCACCGTGACGCCCATCTCCGGCGTCCCGGCGCCCATCCGCTCGCGGTACGCAGTGGCGCGCTCGCTGTGGATGCTTTCGAAGCAGTCGTGGACCGCCTGCAGCACGGCGTCCCCGCTGACGTGCAGGAACGTCTCCTGCATGCCGGCGAACGTCGCGTCGGCGCCGTCCTCGCCGACGGCGCTGGAGCGGACGGCGACGACCCCGCCGAGCCGCTCGTAGGCGGCGGCGATCTCGGCCTCGTCGACCGCGCCCGCGATCGCGAACCCGTCCGGCACGTTGAACCCGGCCGCGAGCAGCTCGCCGAGATGAGCGCTCTTGCCCCCGAACGTCGCCTCGTCGGCGGACCGCAGGTCGGCGAGCTCGCGGATCACAGGATCGTGACCGTCCCGTTGGTGCCGTCGACGCGGATGCGGTCGCCGGTCTTGATCTGGCCCGTCGCCCGGCCGGTGCCGACCACCGCCGGCAGCCCGTACTCGCGGCACACGATCGCCGTGTGCGACATCACGCCGCCGATGTCGGTGACGGTGGCGACGATGCGGGAGAAGATCGGCGCCCAGGCCGGAGAAGTGCTGCCGCACACCAGGATCTCCCCGTCCTGCACCTCGCCGATCTGATCGACGCTCTTGATCACCCGTGCGGGGCCCTCGACGACGCCCTGCGCCGCCGCCGAGCCGCGCAATTCGACGCCGTCGGAGTCCTGTGCCCATTGCTGGAGGCGCTCCGGCGTGATCCCCCACAGCATCACCGTGATCGGATCGTTGGCCGCCTCGGGCATCGTGCCCAGCGCCGGCGGCGGGGTCCAGTCGGCGAGCTTGGCCAGCAGCGCCTTGCGGCGCTCCACGATCGGCTTCCAGTGGCTGCCGCCGAGCGCGAGCCCGCCGGACGCCCAGTGCAGGACGAGCTCCTCGAGCGCCTGCAGCACCTCGTGGCGGTTGAGGTGGAAGACGTCCTCGACGTCGTCCAGGTAGTCGTGTTCGACGAGCATCGCCCCGAACTCGCGGACCTTGTTGTACCAGGCGGTCAGGAACCAGTAGTCGCAGTAGAACTTGTGCTCCTCGACGTACGGGAACACCGTCCGCGAGAGGCCCAGCAGCTCGTTGAACGGGCCGCGCTGCTCGTCGCTGAGCTGCTCGGCGTAGCCGTGGGCGAGGCGGTCGCGCTCGCGCGCCAGCTCCTCGGTCGGGCGCTCCTGGAGCCGGCCCTGCTCGATCGCTGAGATGTGGCCGGCGATCGACGCGTACGGGATGCTCGGATCGTCGTGCCAACTGCGGTAGTAGTGGTACAGCCCGTCGCCCGTGCTCATGTTGAACCACGGGTCCTTGACGGCCTCGAGCTCCTCGAGCCACTTGCGCCCGGTGTCGCTGGAGGCCAGCTCGGCGTCGATCTCCGCCGGGCTGTGGCCGTTGGAGAACGCGGGCGCGACGCCGGTGTCGACGGCCAGCCGGGCCAGGCGGCGCAACTCGGCGTCGGGCCTGAACAGGAGCACGTCGATTCCGGCCACCATCTGCGCGATGTGCTGATCGGGGATGTCCGGCAGCGCTTCCTTGCAGAAGTCGCTGAACGTCAGATACGCGCCGTACCCGAGCAGCAGGAATTCGAAGTGGTGCTGCCACATCTTCTCCGACATCCGCAGCACTCGCGAGTAGCCGTCGAGCACCTTGTAGAACGTCGAGTCGTCGTCGCCGAAGATCATTCCCTCCGGCTCGTACTCGGGCAGCGACGGAACCTCGACCGACTGCAACTCGGCCAGCAGCGTCTCCATCTTCGTCCGCCACTTCGCGTACAGCTCGTCCCAGTTCGCGAAGTAGTGGCCGGCGCGCTTCTGGAAGAACTCGGCGCGCTCGCCGATCTTCGCCGGGTCGGTGACCGGGTTGACCGAGATGTAGATGTAGGAGTTGACGACGCGATAGTCGATCCCCATCGCGGGCGGGACGGCGAACGCCCGGTTCTGCCACGCGCCGAGCGCGTAGTACGGGCCGTCGATCGAGGCCACGTCGAACGCCGGCATCGGCAGCGGGAAGTGCATCGAGTTCCAGAACCACAGCCGGCCGGCGTCTTGCTCGCGCCGCTCTTCGCCGAACAGCGCGTAGTGGGGGTACATCTCCTCCCAGCCCTCGCAGCCCTCGGGCGTCGCGATGGACATCGGAGCCGGAAACGCGGTGGACATACCGGCAGACTACGCGGGGTGAACCTCGAAGCGCTCTGGCACGACCTCGAGTGCGGGGACTACCGTGACGACCTGCCGTTCTGGCTCGCGCTGGCCGCCGAGACCGGAGGCCCAGTGCTCGACATTGGCGCCGGCACAGGGCGCGTGACGCTCGCGCTCGCCGCCGCCGGCACGGCCGTGGTCGGCCTGGACATCGAGCCCGCGCTGCTGGCGGCACTCGCGCACCGCGGGCGAGAGCTGGCGGTCGAGACGGTCGTCGCCGACGCGTGCACGTTCGAGCTGGACCAGCGGTTCGGACTGATCGTCGCGCCTATGCAGACGCTGCAGCTCCTCGACCGACCGGACGGCATTCCTGCGCCGCGCGCTCGTGCACCTGCGACCGGGCGGGGTGCTCGCCGCGGCGGTCGCCGACGCGATGGACTCCTTCGACGCCGAGCACCCGCTCCCCCCGCCGCCGCAGGCGCTCGACATCGGCGAGACCCGGTACGCCAGCCAGCTGCTCGCGGTCGTGGAGGAGGGCGGCCGCGCCGCGATCCACCGACGCCGTGAGATCACGGGCCGGGACGCCGAGCGCGTCGTCGTCCATCTCGACCGCGTGTCATCCGACGACGTCACGGCCGAAGCGCGCGAGGTCGGCTTCGTCGTCGAGGCGCCCCGCCGGGTACCCGAGACCGAGCGCTACCTCGGCTCGACTATCGTCGTCCTCCGTGCGCCTTAGCGTCGTCCTTGCCGCGATCGTCGCGGCGCTCTTCGCCGCCGACGGAGCGTCCGCCGCGACCAAGTGGCTCTGTGGGCCCGGCGTCGCGAACGACCCGTGCCGCCCGAGCCTGAGCACGAGCCTCTACCGGGGCTGGGATGTCCCCGCCGGACAGACGACGCCGGCGCGCGAGCGCGACCGCGGCGTCGACTGCTTCTACGTCTACCCGACGGTCTCCAACCAGCCGGGCCGGCTGGCGACGAAGCGCGTCGATCCCGAGCTGCGCTCGATCGCCCTCTACCAGGCCGCCCGGTTCTCGCAGCTCTGCCGTGTCTACGCGCCCGTCTACCGCCAGGCCACGGTCCAGGCGTTGCAGGCCGGCACCACGACTCAGGCGGACTACCTGAAGGCCTACGGCGACGTCGAGGAGGCGTTCGACGCGTTCCTGCGCCGGAGCGGACGTGACCGCGGCTTCGTCCTGCTCGGCCACTCGCAGGGCAGCTTCCACCTGCAGCGGCTGATCCGCCGGCGGATCGACGACGACACCGCGCTGCGCCGCCGGCTCGTGTCCGCCGTGCTGCTCGGGGGCAATGTCACCGTCCGCCCCGGGTCTGATCGCGGAGGAGTGTTCCGCCGCGTCCGCACGTGCCGGCGCGCCACCCAGATCTCGTGCGTGATCGCGTTCAGCGCGTTCGGAGAGACGCCGCCGGATTCCGTCCGTGTTCGGCCGCGGCCCGGGCCGGCTCGCCAATTTCCTCGGATTGCCCCGAGGCGCCCGGCTCGAGACGGCCTGCACCAACCCCGCCGCGCTGGGCAGCAGCCGCTCCGCCCGGCTGCGCTCGATCGTGCCGGCCGAGCCGTTCGCGCCGGGCACGCTCATCGGCCTCGGCATCGCCGTGCTGGGCCTGCAGTGGCCGGCCGCCACGACCACATTCGTAGAGGCCGACGGCGCGTTCACCGGCCGGTGCTCGCGTGCCGGCGGAGCGCACGTCCTCCTTGTCACACCCGCTCCCGGCACGCCGACTCCGAGGCCGTCACCCACCCCGGATTGGGGCCTGCATCTGACCGACGCCAACATCGCCCTGGGCGACGTGCTGGACGTGGTCCGCCGTCAGATCCGTTCGTATGCGGATTGAGGCCTTCGAGGAGTTCGCCCGCCGCCAGAGCGCGATGTACCGCGGTGGAAACACCGAGGCCGTACGAGAGCGGCTCACGCCTGACGTCGTCTGGCACGTGCCGGGGACCAGCCCGATCGCGGGCGACCACCGCGGCCGCGACGCGGTAATGGCCTACTTCGAGCGCCGCCGCGCTCTGGCGGGCGGCGTAATGACGATCGTCCCGGGCGAACGACTCATCGCCGGCGACACCGTCATCCAACTCGCCGACGGCCTCATCGAACGCGACGGCGAACCGCTCCGCTGGCGAACCGCCGGCATCTACCGCTTCGACGGCGACCGCGTCGCCGAAGCGTGGCTGGTCCCCTTCGAGCTCGCGGCCTTCGACGCGATCTGGAACGCCCTCCGAACCTAAATGGGGACAGTCCCGCTTTAGGTGGGGTTTAGAGAAACTCGCCGTTGCGGGAGTCGCCGAGCTGGGCGTAGCCGCCGGTGGTGCTGCCGTTGGCGCGGCAGGTGAAACCCCACTCCTCCGCGCTCGCGGTGATCGTGGACCGCGCCGGTGCGAACTCGCCGAGGAACGCCGCGATGTCGGTCTCCTCGACGGTCCGTCCCCTGCCGCGCGGCACGGACCGCCCCGTGGCGCGCCACTCGATGCGGAAGCTCACCGTCGCCACAATCTGGTTGGGTCCGAAGAACTGGAAGGAATCGATCACCGGCACGTCGCGAACCTCGAGCACGGCGTCGCGCCGGGAACGGCTCACCCACAGGTTGTGGTCGTCCGCCGGCACCGTCCAGAACAGGCCCGATGCCAGAATTCCGCCGTTGAAGTCGTGCACCTGCGCGCCCGAACCGGGCACGAACAGGTCCAGTCAGATGAAGGCGAACGTGCCGAAGCGGCGCGTCCCGGTCGAGTCGACGTACGCTCCCTGGAAGGTGCGGACATCGGTTTCGAAGTTGAACCGCGTCCCGTCGCTACCGACCGCCGAACCGACGTGGAAGGCGACGGCCGAGAACCCTTTGAAGTTCCTGATCGTCGTCGGCTCGACGTCAAGGCCCTGCAGCGTCGCGCCCGTGAACGGCAGCGTGATCTCGGGCGGTCCCGGCGCCCACACGTGGATTACCTGGCCGGGAGCGAGCTCGATGCCACCGGGGATCGGCTCTGGCGGCACGGGTACGCGGCCACGCCCGCCGTGGGCCGTAGCAGTCCAAGGGACGGCGGCCGCACCCGCGAGGCCGGCCGCCGCGCCGGCGGCGCCTCGCACGACGGCGCGCCGCGTGAGCGTCGCTGGCGCCATCACCGAGAATCATGCTCCCGGATTCCCTTTCGGTCAAGGTTTCCCGGGGGTCTGCCCGTTCGGGCACCTAAAGGACACCTAAAGCGGGACTGTCCCGCTTTAGGTGCCGGAGCGCGTTCACGGCACGCGTTCGATCTCGCGGGCGCGGGCGATCGCCAGCGCCAGGTCGCGCAACCGGTCGAGCGTCGGGAGGCGCTCGCCGCGGCGCCACGCGAGCGCGATGCCCATCGTCGGCTCCGGCGGTGCGAAGCGCCGGTAGACGGCGCCCGGGATGCGCAGCGAGCGCGAGCGCTCGTACATGATCAAGCTCACTCCGGCGCCCTCGGCGACGGCCGACACGATCCGTTCCTCCTCGGGCTCGACGCGGGCGATCGGCGGCCACGGCGGGTCGCCGTAGACGTCGCGGCGGACGTCGTGCCAAGCACCCGGGCCGTGCTCCTCCGGCCACCACACGAGCGGCTCGTTGACCAGATCCGCGCGGCGGACGGTCGAGCGGCGCGTCAGACGGTGCCCCTTGGGCAGGACGCACACCATCGGCTCGCGACCGAGCGGCAGCTCCTCGAGCCCCGGATCCTCCAAAGGCGGCCGCACGAACCCGACGTCGATGTCGCCGGCGTGGAGCTGCTGGACGTGCATCATCGTGTTGCCGACCGCGAGGTCGAGCTCCACGTCGGGATAGCGCTCGCGATAGGCGGAGACGATCGCCCCCGCGATCCCGCCGGTGAGCGAGCGCGTCAAGCGACAACCGCAGCCGCCCGCGCGAGCCCGTGCCGGCGGCGCGCACGACCGTCAGCGCGTGCTCGGCGCGCGCCAGGATCTCCCGCGACTCGTCCAGCAGGGCGCTGCCCGCCGCCGTCAGCGTCACGCCGCGGCGGTTGCGCTCGAACAGCTGCACGCCGAGCTCCGACTCGAGCGTCTTGATCTGCTGCGACACGCTCGGCTGCGCGAGGTACAAGCGCTGCGCCGCACGGTGGAAGTGCAGCTCCTCGGCCACGGCGACGAACGTGCGCAGCTGGCGCAGCTCCATGACCGCGGACGATAGGCGCGGCCTATCACAGACGCAAGCTTTGCTCTTTGCCCGCGCCCCCGGAGCGCTTGTACGGTCCGTCACATGGAGGGATTCCGGCCGTACGACATCGCCGATCCGTTCCCGTTCTATGCGCGGGCCCGCGCCGAGGCGCCCGTCTTCTTCAGCGACGAGCTCGGCTACTAGGTCGTCTCGCGCTACGAGGACATCCAGGCCATCTTCAAGGACCCGGCGACGTTCTCGTAGCGAGAACACCCAGACCCCGTTCAAGCCGCGGCCGCCCGAGGTGCAGGCGGTCTTCGACGCGGCGGGCGTGAGCCACGCGTCCGGGCTCTCCGGCCGCCAACCTCCCGACCACACGCGCCTGCGCGGGTTCATCAAGAAGGCGTTCACGCCGCGCCGGATCGCCGCGCTCGAGCCGCAGGTACGCGCGCTCACGGTCGAAGCGATCGACGCCTTCGCCGCACGCGGGCATGCAGACCTGGTCGCCGACCTCGCCCGCGACCTGCCGGCGCTCGTGATCTTCCGGCTGCTGGGCGTGCCCGACGAGGACGTTCCGCGCGTGAAGGAATGGGCGCTCAGCCGCGTGTATCTGAACTTCGGCGACATCGGCGTCGACGAGCAGGTCAGGCACGCGCGCGCCCTCGTCGAGTACTGGCGCTATTGCCTCGACCTCGTCGACCGCAGCTTCGAGCATCCCGGCGACGACCTCCCCGGCGACCTCGCGCGGATCTATCTCGAGGGCGACCGCAGCCTCACCCGCGAGGAGATCGCGGGACTCGTGCACACGCAGCTGTTCGCCGGCCACGAGACGACGTCCTCCCTGCTCGGGGCGGGACTCGCCGAGCTCCTACAGCAGCCCGGTCGGTTCGAAGCACTGCGCGAGGACCCGACCCTGATCGCAACCGCGGTCGAGGAGCTCCTGCGCCTCGTCACGCCCGTGTTCGCCTGGAAGCGGGTCACCAAGTGCCCGGCGCACGTCGCCGGCACCGACCTCCCGGAACACGCCAACCTGCTCCTGCTGCTGGGCTCGGCGAACCGCGACGACACCGTCTTCGAAGTCCCCGACGCGATCGACCTCCACCGCGAGAACGCCCACAAGCACCTCGCGTTCGGCCACGGCATCCACTTCTGCCTCGGAGCCGCGCTCGCGCGGCTCGAGGCCCAGGTCGTCCTCGAAGAGCTCACGCAGCGCCTCCCGAACCTGAGAATGACGCCACAGACACTCCGCTACACGCCCAACACCACGTTCCGCGGCCTCGAGTCGCTGCACGCCGAGTGGGACCCGGCGATCGTGCCGCTGCGCGACTGCCACGACGTCAACCTCGTCGGCGGCAAGGCGACGGGTCTCGCCGCACTGATGGCCGCCGATCTGCCGGTCCCGGACGGATTCGCAATCACGATCCGAGGCCGCTCGCCCGAGATCGCGGCCGCGTACCGCTCGCTCGGCGACGACGTGCGGGTCGCCGTGCGCTCGAGCGCCACCGCCGAGGACTCGAGCGACGCGAGCTTCGCCGGCGAGCACGACACGTTCCTGTGGGTGGTGGGCGAGGACGCGGTGCTCGAAGCGGTGCGCAAGTGCCGGGAGAGCCTGAACACCGACCGCGCCGTCGCCTATCGCAAAGACCACGGCATCGAGCACTCCGAGATGGCCGTCGTCGTCCAGCGGATGGTGCGCGCCGACGCCGCGGGCGTCGCGATGACGCTGAACCCCGCCAACGGCGACCGCTGCGTGGTCGCGATCGAGTCTGCGTTCGGGCTCGGCGAGACCGTCGTCGGCGGCACCGTCACCCCCGACCGGTTCCTGGTCGACAAGGTGATGCTCGAGGTCGTCGAGACGCAGCTCGCCGACAAGCACGTCGAGCTGACCCCGGAGGGCATGCGCGACGTCGAGCCGGAGCGGCGTCACGCACCGAGCCTCACCACCGAGCAGGTCCGCGCGATCGCCGTCCTGGCCAAGCGCGCCGAGCAGCACCACGGATCACCGCAGGACCTCGAGTGGGCCGTCTGCGACGGCGAGGTCCTGCTGCTGCAGTGCCGCCCCGAGACGGTCTGGTCCAAGCAGGCCGCCCCCCGCCCCGCCGGCATCCAGAGCGGCCTGCTGGGCATCGTCGACACGCTGGTCAACCCGTTGGCCTCCAGGAGGAGCACGCATGTCCGCACCCCCGATTGAGCGCTTCATCAGCCCGTACGACGACGCGGCGCCCGCCGGCGCCGAGGGCTGGCAGGACCTGTACCCGTACTACCTCACGTTCCGCGAGGACCGGCGCGAGATCGAGGAGGGCAAGTTCTGGTTCGCCGACCTCGCGCACTGGCCGCGGGTGTTCAAGCCCTTCGACACGATCATGGTCGAGTACGCCTGCAAGTGCCTCGGCCAGTACAACACGCGGCACTACCTGATCCCGCCCGCCAACGGGATCGACTACCGCGTCCACAACGGCTACACGTACATGAGCCCGGTCGCGGTGCCGGAGGAGGAGATCCCGGCGCGCGTCCCGCAGTTCCTCGCCCGCGCCGGCCACTACTTCCAGAACTGGCCCACGCTGCTGGAGAACTGGGAGCGCAAGATGCGGCGCGTGATCGCCGATCTCGAAGCGATCTCGTTCGAGCCGCTCCCCGCGGTCGTCCCCGAGGAGTGGGTCTTCGAGGGCCGAGGCCTGGACAACACGTTCGGGCTGATCACCGGCTTCAACCGGACGATCGAGCTCTGCTACGAGGCCTGGCAGTACCACTTCGAGTTCCTCAACCTCGGCTACGCCGCCTACCTGGACTTCTTCGGCTTCTGCAAGCAGGCCTTTCCCGGCATCTCCGATCTCGGGATCGCGAAGATGGTCCAGGGCATCGAGGTCGACCTGTTCCGCCCTGACGACGAGCTGCGCAAGCTGGCCAAGCTCGCGGTCGAGGTCGGTCAGGACAGCGACGAGTGGCGGGCCGCGTACGACGCCGCGAAGGACCCGTGGTTCAACTTCACCAGCGGCAACGGCTTCTACTCAGACGACAAGGTGTGGCTCGACCATCCGGAGATCCCGCTCGGCTACATCCGTTCCTACATCGAGAAGCTGCAGGCCGGCGAGAACATCGACCGGCCGACGGCCGAGGTGGCCGCCGAGCGCGACCGGATCACCGAGCGAGTACCGCGCGCTGCTCGGCGACGATGCCACGCGCGCCGCGTTCGACGAGAAGCTCGGGCTGTCGCGGCTCGTGTTCCCGTACGTCGAGAACCACAACTTCTTCGTCGAGCACTGGGCGCTGTCGGTGTTCTGGCGCCGGATCCGCGAGCTCGGCCAGGTGCTGAGCGACGCCGGCTTCTGGCCGGACGCCGACGACATCTTCTACGTCCGCCGCGACGAGCTCCAGCAGGTGATCTACGACTACGGCAGCGCGTGGGCGGTCGGAACCGAGGCGATCGGCCCGGGCTACTGGCCAGCCGAGATCGAGCGCCGGCGCGGCATCATCGCCGCGCTCGAATCGAAGCCGCCGGCGCCCGCTTTGAATCAGCCGCCGGAGGTCATCACCGAGCCGTTCACGATCATGCTCTACGGGATCACGACCGAGCGCGTGGGCCAGTGGCTCGCCGGGCCGGCGGACTCCTCCGAGCTGAGCGGCATGGCGGCGTCGCCGGGCGTCGCCGAGGGCGTCGCGCGCGTGATCACGTCGGTCGACCAGCTCGACGAGCTCCACGACGGCGAGATCCTGGTCGCGCGGATCACGGCCCCGAGCTGGGGCCCCGTGTTCGGCCGCATCGGCGCGACCGTCACCGACATCGGCGGGATGATGAGCCACGCCGCGATCGTGTGTCGCGAGTACGGGCTGCCCGCCGTGACCGGCACCGGCTCGGCCACGGCGACGATCCAGAGCGGCCAGCGGCTGCGCGTGGACGGCTCCAACGGGACCGTGACGATCCTCGACTGATGCCCGATCGCTACGAGCATGTCTGGGCGGCCGCCCGTCCGTATCTGCGCGCGCGCAAGAACGACGTCCACGTGCCGCTGGCCTTCGGCTACGCCGAGGCGCTCCTGCACGAGCACCCGAACGCGGACGCGGACGTCGTGCTGCCGGCCGTGATCCTGCACGACACCGGCTGGGCCGTGGTCGAGCACCGGACCGAGGAGGTCGGCCCGGACATGCTCAAGAGCGACCTCCGGCGCGCGCACGAGATCGAGGGCGCGCGGATCGCGCGCGAGATCGTCGGCGACGGCGAGATCGCGACGATCATCGACGGGCACGACACGCGGCTGTACGCGCTGTCGCGCAACGACGAGCTGGTCAAGGACGCCGACAAGCTGTGGCGCTACTCGACCACCGGCGTCGCGGTCGGCTGCGACTTCTTCGGGCTGACCCCGGCCGAGTACGCCGACCACGTCGAGCGCGAGCTCGACGACGTGCTGTTCACAGAAACCGCGGTGCACATCGCGCGGCGCGAGATGGCCCACACCCGAGAGGCGCTGCGGCTATGAGAGATCACTACGACGCGGCCGTCCTCGGGGGCGGCCATCACGCCACGATCATCGCCTGCTACCTGGCCCGGGCCGGGCTGAGCGTCGGCGTGTTCGAGCGCGCGCCCTACCTCGGCGGCGGGGCGAACACGAGCGAGGGGCCGGCGCCCGGCTTCCTGATGAACCACTGCTCGCACTGGACGCGCTTCTACGGGCACCCCGCGTACCGCGACTTCAACCTCTACGACGAGGGCCTGCGCTACGTCTTCCCCGAGGGCAACGAGGCGATGGTGTTCGAGGACGGCTCCTCGTTCGTCGGCTACTCGGCGGCGCGGGTGATCGATCACGAATCCGGCCGCACCGAGCCGTGGCCCGAGGGCGTCGAACGCACGCTGGAGCAGATCCGCGCGTTCTCACGCCGTGACGCCGACGCGTACCTGCGCCTCCACGAGCAGTTCGAGCGCTACTGGAAGCCGGCGTTCCGCGAGCACCGCTTCAGTCGCCCCAGTGCCGTACCCGGATGCGCTCGAGGCGCTGCTCGAGCACCCGGAGAGCGGCATCGAGCCCGTGCACCAGTTCATGACCGTGCGCCAGCTCGCGTACGACTTCTTCGAGAGCGACGAGCTGCGCACGCTGTTCATGCGCGCGTGCACGACGTCCACGGGCTGCTTCCCGGACGACGTGCCCGGTCTCCAGGGGCTCGTGCACAACCTGCCGCTGGTGCTGTCGTTCGAGCCGGCGGCGATCGCGGTCGGCGGCTCGCAGGCGATCAGCGACGCGCTCGTGTCCGCGGGCCGCAAGCTCGGCGTCGAGTACTTCACGGAGATGGAAGCGGCGGCGATCCGGGTCTCCGGCGAGCGCGCCTCCGGCGTGGTCTTCGCGGACGGCTCCACCGTCGCCGCCGACGTCGTCGTCAGCGGCCTCGGCGTTCCGCAGACCGCGCTGCGGCTGCTGCGCGACCACGAGATCGCTCCCCGCCTGCGCCACCGGATCTCCAACATCCACTACGACCGCGGGCAGCTGTGGTGGGCGAACCTCGCGCTCCACGAGCCACCCGACTACGGCGGCGACGCCGGCCCGCAGCCGCGGCTGTACTGGGGCGCCAAGGACCCCGACTACTTCGCCAGCCGCTACCAGGCCGAGATCTACGTCAACGGATTCGCGTCGCGACCGTACGCGCTCTCGAGCGTCGACACGCTGTGGGATCCGAGTCGCGCGCCGGAGGGCAAGCACCTGGTCGGCCTCGAGGAGTTCGCCGCGCCCCGCCGACTCTTCGACAACTGGGGCCAGCTGAAGCAGCGCTTCACCGACCACCTGCTGGACGAGTGGGTGAAGTACGCACCGAACATGACCCGCGACAACGTGATCGCGCTGCGCGTCTACGGTCCCGACGAGATCGAGCGCAAGCGCCCGGACATGCTCGAGGGCGGCTACTCGTCGGGCTCGACGATGGCGTCGCAGGTCGGGCGCTTCCGACCCGTCCCGGAGCTCTCGGGCTACCGGATGCTGCTCGACAACCTCTACAACTGCTCGGCCAACATGCACTCGGGCTCCGGGATCGGGCGCGGGTCCTCCTACAACTGCTTCAACGCGATCGCCGCCGACCTCGGGCTCGTCGGCCAGCTCGCGCTCGCTCGATGAGGGTGCTCGTGACCGGCGCCGCGCGCGGCCTCGGCCGCGCGTTCGCGGAGGCGCTGGAAGCGCGCGGCGACGACGTGCTCGGCGTGGACATCGCGGATGGGTGCGACGTGACCCGCGAAGAGGACTGCGAAGCCGCGGTTGCGGAGGCCGTGCGCCGCTTCGGCGGCCTCGACGGGCTCGTCAACAACGCCGGGATCGTCGCGGTCACTCGCGCGCCCGCGAGCGAGATCCCGGGCGAGGAGTGGGACCGCGTGATGGACGTCAACGCCAAAGGGACGTGGCTGATGACGCGTGCCGCCATCGGCGCGATGAGCGGCGGCGGCTCGATCGTCAACCTCGCGTCCGAGACCGCGTACTCGGGCTCGCGCCACATGACGCACTACGTCGCGAGCAAGGCCGCGGTGATCGGGCTCACGCGCGCATTCGCGCGCGAACTCGGTCCGGCCATTCGCGTCAACGCGATCGCGCCGGGCTACACCGACACCGAGGGCGGCCGCGGCATCGGGAACCCGGATACCTACGACGTCTCCTCCACACCGCTGGGCCGCGTCGCCCAACCGGCCGACATGGTCGGCACGCTGCTCTACCTGCTCGACCCGGGCAGCGCCTTCGTCACCGGCCAGGTCGTGCTGGTCAACGGCGGCCGCGTCTAGAAGGTCACGACGCGGTCGTTCTCGGCGAACAGCCGCGCGACGTCAGGCGGTGTCACCCACGTGCCGCCGACCTTCTCCAGATCCTCGTCGGTCGCCCCACGGGCGACGGCGCAGCCCTTTCAGACGTAGACGGGAATCGCGTGGTCGCGGAGCTTGGTGAGCAGGTCGCGCATCGGCGGGACACCGAGACCCTCGAGCAGCTCGGCGTGGTTCTCGAGCAGCAGCTCGGCCGCGTCGCCGCCGAGGATGATCGACGTCTCCTGCCCGACTTCGACCGAGCCGTTGGCAGCCAGGTGCAGGGGGATCGACGCCCGCGTCGGATCGGCGGTGCCGGCGCTCGCGAAATAGACGATCTTCATGGCGTTCGCAGTGTCCCAGGTTGCTGCAAGGTTTTGCCAGGGTGAAGCTGCTGAAGGGCAAGCGGTTCGCCACCCACACCGGCAGCGTCGACAGCGCGACCTTCGATCGCACGCTCGACCTGTGCCGTGACGGGCGCTACGTCTACCGCTCGACGTTCCTCTACCCCAACGCCGACGAGCTCCAGGAGGAGACGCTGACCGGGCGCTGGAAGGTCGTCAAGGCGCGGCTGCGCGGCGGCTTCGGGACCGTGACGGTGCGCTGGACGGGCGACGACGGTACGCGCGGGCAGATCCGGTTCGTGGCCAACAATCGCGGCGTCTACGTCGAGGGCCAGGTGGCGGAGGTCCTGCGCGCCGGTTGCTGATCCGCCCATCCGGGCACGCCATGTGAATGATTCGCGTGGCGACCTTCGACGGGCCTGAAACCGAACCCGTCATCCGCGAGGTCGAACGTCCGGACGTGCCGCCGCACGGCGCGCTGATCCGGATCGCGGCCTGCGGCGTCTGCGGCACCGACCTCCACATCCTCAAGGGCCATTGGCCGAAGCCGCTGCCGTGGCCGTTCACGCTCGGGCACGAGCTTGCGGGCGAGATCGTCGAGATCGGCGACGAGCTGGCCGAGGACTTCATGGGCCATCCGCTCGCCCCGGGCGACAGGGTGATGCTGCCGCCGCTGATGCCGTGCGGCCGCTGCCACTACTGCGTGCACTATCCGGAGACGGCGAACAAGTGCCTGGACCCGGTCTACTACGGCCGCTATCTCGGCTTCGACCGCGCGCCGCACCTGTGGGGCGGCTGGGCCGAAATGGTCTACGTCGATCTCGGCGCGCTCCCGGGCACGAAGATCTACAAGGTCCCCGACGACATGCCGCTGCGGCTGGCCACGCTTGCCGAGCCGCTCACGTCGTGCATCCGCGCGCTGGCCCGAGCGCAGCGGATCGGCGCGTTCCGGGTCGGCGACACGGTCGTGATCCAGGGCTCGGGACCGATCGGCGTGCTCGCGATCGCCGCCGCCCAGGAGATGGGCGCCGGCCGTGTGATCGCCGTCGGCGGCGCCGAGCAGCCGCGGCTCGCGCTGTGCCGGCGCTTCGGCGCCGAGGCGACGATCGACATCGACGGGCTGCCGGACGCAGCCGACCGGATCGCGGCCGTGCGCGAGGCGGTCGGCGGGTTCGGGGCGGACGTGGTGATGGATTGCGCCGGGCATCCGACCGCCGGGCCGGAGGGCATCGAGATGCTCCGCGACGGCGGCACGTACGTCGAGATGGGCCAGTTCACGGACGCCGGCTCGATCGAGACGAACTGGCACCGGATCTGCACCAAGGACGTCAACGTCCTCGGCAGCTGGGCGTTCACCGCCAACGACATCCCGCTCGGCATCGACATGCTCGACCGTGCCCGCGACCGCTACCCGTTCTACGAGATGCAGACGCTGTTCCCGTTCACCGAAACCGGCATCGCGGACGCGATCGCCGCGGCGGTCGAGATGCGCAGCGTCAAGTCGACGATCGTGCCGGCGCCCGAGCTCGCGGACAAGTGACGCACGCGCGACGGGTTTGCACTACTTTCGCGCGCCATGAGCGCTCATCCCTCCCAGCCGCGCGCCGGCACCGGACTCATCGTCGCTGGTTACATCCTGGCCGTCCTCCTACCGATCGTCGGCCTGATCCTCGGGATCGTCGCGATCAACAAGGGCTCGAAGGGCCCCGGTTGGGGAATCGTCGCGCTCTCAGGCGTGATCATCGTGCTGGGAGTCGCGATCAGCGTCAGCTGAGCACGTACGGCGCGAGGTAGCGCCCGGATACCTTCCCGGGCGCCGCGCCTACCGAACGGTGACGCTTGCGCGGCATGTCTCCCCGGACGGACTCGTCGCGCTCGCGGTGATCCGGGTGCCGGAGGCGATCCGGCGCTCGAAGGAGAACGAGCCGCTCGGCGCCTTGGTGGTGGCACGGCCGCTGGCGGCCAGGCGGCCGTTGCGGCGGAGCCGCACCGACCACGTCACGCCGTTGCGGTTCTGGTCGACCTCGAACTCGGCTTCCAGGCGCCCGTCGTCCGGCTTGACCTTCAGCTTCGCCGACGAGCGTCCGGTGCAGCTGCCCGCGACCCGGGTTTCGTCATCGTCGCCGCCCTTGGCCAGGGCGGTGGCGGGAGTGAGCGCGATCGCACCGATCGCGAGTCCGACGGTGAAGTTTCGAATGTCCATGCGGCCATGGTGGGTCGTGCTCGGTCCGGGTCTCAATGGGACCTCAGTCGCATCAGCTCTCGGCCTTCGTGCCACGCCGCGGCCTTGCGCCCTGCGAGATGATCACCGCTCAATGCATGAGACCGATCTCCACCTGGAACCCAACGAGGCCTCAGATCTGTGCAACGTGCTCACCGCCGAGGTGCGCGCACGGCACGGCTGGGACCGAGCGCTGCTGACCGTGCTCGACGAGGCCAGCGCCGAGGATTGCCTGGCGTTGCTCGTCCACGCCGCGGATCACCCGCTCGATGGCGGCTGGGACGCACTGCGCGTGCATGCGGATCCGGACGGCGGCGACGACAAGACCGAAGACGCCGAGGCGTGCGCGGTGCGCGACGGCCACGTCTACGTACTGGGCTCGCAGTTCGGCAAGAAGGCGGGGCCGCTGTCGGCGCGCCGGTCTTGGATCGCGCGCGTCAGCGAAACGTCACTCGAGACCATGCTCGACGGCGGCCGCGCGACGCTCGAGATCGCGCGGCTGCGGTTCGGGTTCCATCGCGCCGTCAACGACGCGTTGGCCGCCGCGCCGGTCGAGCTCCTGGCGCTCGGCCCGCTGGCCCGAACGGCGTACATCGAGGCGACGATCCAAGCCGGCGAGAAGGGCGGAAAGCGCTGGGCCGGGCGCGTGCAGCCCGGCGACCAGCCGATCAACGTCGAGGCGGCGGAGTTCCGCGCCGACGGGCGGCTGCTGCTCGGCCTGCGCTATCCGGTGACGGCCGACGGGCACCCGCTGCTGGTCGAGATCCAGGACGTCGAGTCACTGTTCGCCGAGCCCGACGCGCTCCCGCGCTCCGGGAGTGTCTGGTGGCTGGAGAACGTCGGCAGCGCTACGGCGCCGGTCGGCTTCCGCGGCTTGGACACGCATGGCGATGATCGGTTCGACGCGATCGTCGGCGACCTCGACGCCGCCAACAAGTCCGCGACCGTGCTCGAGGATCACCCGGAGGGCGGTCGCGCCGCGTCGGAGCACGTCCGCTTCGCGCTGGCCGGCGACGGAGGCGGGCCCGCGACCGCCGAGGTCGTGCACCACTTCGGCGAGCTCCGCCGCGTCGAGGGCGTCGCGATCGACCACGAGGGCCATTCGCACTACGTCATCGACGAGGAGGGCCACGTGGCCCTCCGGACGCTCATCTTCGAGTGAGCGTCAGACCTGCTTCGAGACCCGCCCCGCCCCGTTCGGGCAGGCGAGCAGCGAGGCGGCGACCCGTTCGCGCTGTGAGAGCGTCCGGCGCTTCTCAGCGTCCGAGGCGCTGACCTTGCTCGGAACTTCGCGCACGCGCGGGAGAACATATTGATGAGGCGAGGTGACCAACCTGGCTTCCATGATGGAGCGACGCTAGACCAGCATCGGACGGCTGTCAACCGAAAGTCACCGGGCTTAAGCTGAACATTCGTCCAAAGCGTGCATGATTCCCTACTTCGCCTACGGCACCACGCAGCAAGGCTTTCCCCACCACCGTGAGCTGTACGACCTGCTCGGCGAGCCGGTCGGGCGGTTCCGCACCGTCGAGCCGTACGCGATCGTCGTGCCGCACGAGGCCGCGTGCAGCAACCCTGGTTGCCGGTTCGTGCATCGCATGGCCGCGCTCGTACGCGGAAACTGGGATCTGCACGCCGAGGGCGACGTCTTCTTGGTCAGCGACGAGGCGCTGGCCGCGCTCGACCGGCTCGAGCTCTCCGGCCCGTACGTTCGCGAGACGATCGACGTCGGCGAGTACGTCGCGCAGGCCTACCCCGTACGCGAGCCCGACCGCTGGGTCGCGCTGGTCCGGCGCGGACGCGCCGACGCTCTCCCCGCCTTCCCACGCGAGCTCGCGAACGCCAACACCCTCAAACCATGCTGCGAAGCCTCCCCCGGGCACCCACTGCCGCACGACGTCGTAGAGCCGAGTTGACATGTAACGTACTAGTTCGTACATTACCCGCATGCACCTGGTCGGCCTAGTCGGCTCCGGTATCGACGCGTCACTGAGCCCCGCGCTGCACGAGGGCGAGGCCGCCGCCCTCGACATCGATTACAGCTACCGGCTGCTCGACATCGACCGGCTCGACGCTGGCGTCGGCGAGCTGCTGGAGCGCGCCCGCGACAAGGGGTACAGCGGCCTCAATGTCACGCACCCGTGCAAGCAGGTCGTCCTCGAGTACCTCGACGAGCTCACGCCGGAGGCGGCGGCGCTGGAGGCCGTCAACACCGTCGTGTTCCGCGACGGCCGCGCGACCGGCCACAACACCGACGCCAGCGGGTTCGCGGAGAGCTTCCGGCGCGGGCTGGCCGGCGCGTCGCTCGGCAAGGTCGTCGTGCTCGGCGCCGGCGGCGCAGGCGCGGCTGTCGCGCACGCCGCTTGCGACCTCGGCGCCGACGAGCTCGTGATCGTGGACGTTGACGAGGAGCGCGCGGCCGCCCTGGCGGACCGCCTCGGCGCGGTCGCCGGCAACGTCGACGCGCTCGCCGACGCCGACGGCCTCATCCACGCGACGCCGACCGGCATGGCCGCGCACCCCGGCCTGCCGCTGCCGGAGGAGCTGCTGCGGCCGGAGCTGTGGGTCGCTGAGGTCGTCTACCGGCCGCTCGAGACCGAACTGCTGCGGCGCGCGCATGACATCGGCTGCCGGACGCTGGACGGCGGCGGGATGGCCGTGATGCAGGCCGCGGGCGCGTTCGAGCTGTTCACCGGCGTCGCGCCGGACCCTGAGCGCATGCTGCGCCACTTCGCCGAGCTAACGCAGGGCGTCAGCGTCTGATGCGCCGCTCGATCGCCACGGTCTGCCTGAGCGGGACGCTCGACGACAAGCTCGAGGCCGCCGCCGCGGCCAGGTTCGATGGCGTCGAGATCTTCGAGCCCGACCTGCTCAGCTCACCGCTGCGCCCGAGCGAGGTGCGCGAGAGCGCCGAGGCGCTCGGGCTGAGCATCGATCTCTACCAGCCGTTCCGCGACTTCGAGGCGGTCTCGCCGGCGCAGCTGAAGCGGAACCTGCGCCGCGCCGAGGCCAAGTTCGACCTGATGGAGCAGCTCGGCGTGGACACGATCCTTGTCTGCTCGAACGTCTCGGCGGACGCGATCGACGACGACGCGCTGGCCGCCGAGCAGCTCCGCACGCTCGCCGAGCGCGCCGACGAGCGCGGCCTCATGATTGCTTACGAGGCGCTGGCCTGGGGCCGCCACGTGAGCGAATACGACCACGCGTGGCGGATCGTCGAAACCGCCGACCACCCCGCGCTCGGCACGTGCCTGGACTCGTTCCACATCCTCTCCCGCGGCACCGACCTCGCCGCGATCGACACCATCCCGGGCGAGAAGATCTTCTTCCTCCAGCTCGCGGACGCGCCCTACCTGACGATGGACGTCCTGCAGTGGAGCCGCCACTACCGCTGCTTCCCGGGCCAGGGGGCGCTCGACGTCGCCGCCCTCGTCGACCGGGTGTTGGCCGCGGGCTACGCGGGCCCGCTGTCGCTCGAGGTGTTCAACGACGTGTTCCGCCAGGCCGACCCCGCGCGCACGGCGATCGACGCCATGCGCTCGCTGATCGTCCTGGAGGACCGGCTGCCGGCGCCCGCCCCGCTCGACGGGTTCGCGTTCGTGGAGATCGGCGTCGACGCGAACTCGGCCCCCGACACCGAGGCGCTCCTGCGCGCGATGGGCTTCGTCCACGCCGGGCCGCACCGCAGCAAGCCGGTGCAGCTGTGGGAGCACGGCGAGATCCGGGTCGTGCTCAACCACGGTGCCGGCGACGAGGACCCGGAGGTGGTGGCGATCGCCGTCTCCAGCCGCGATCCGGCGGCACACGCAACCCGCGCCGAGGCGCTGCTCGCCCCCCAGGTCGAGCGCCGCCGCGGCGCCGGCGAGGCCGACCTGACGGCCGTCGCGGCGCCGGACGGCACCGCCGTCTTCGTCTGCGGCACGGACTGGCTGGGCGACTTCCTGCCCACGGGCGAGTCCGGCGGCGAAGGCGTGCCGATCGAGCGCATCGACCACATCACGCTCGCGCAGCCGTTCGAGGCGTTCGACGAGGCGGGGCTGTTCTACCGCTCCGTCCTCGACCTGCAGCCGAGCGAGAGCCAGGAGCTGGCGGCGCCGGACGGGCTCGTGCGCAGCCGCGCGCTCGCCTCCGGCGACGGCCACGTGCGCGTCGTGCTCAACGTGCCCGCGCTGGCCGGCGGGCGCCAGGGGGAGCTGCAGCACGTCGCGTTCGCGTGCGGCGACGCGCTCGCCACCGCGCGTGCGATGCGCGAGCGCGGCGTGCCGCTGGTGCACGTGCCGGGCAACTACTACGACGACCTGGCCGCCCGCCTGGAGCTGGAGCCCGCGCTGCTGGAGGAGCTGCGCGAGCTCGACGTGCTCTACGACCGCACGGCCGACGGCGAGCTCCTGCACTTCTACACGGCCCACATCGGCGGGCGCGTGTTCTTCGAGGTGCTCGAGCGACGCGGCGGCTACAGCAGCTACGGCGCCGCGAATTCACCCATCCGAATGGCAGCGATTCACCTAGCGGAGGAGAGAGATGCAACAGCTGGCAGAGCCTGAGACCACCGGCAGGCGCTTCGGTCGCGGACCGGCGGAGGAGCGCGAGCTGCCCGAGGCTCCGTCCCTACGGCGGCTAGTCGGACCGAGCGTCATCCTCGTCGGCGTCGGCGTCGCGAGCGGCGAGTACATCCTGTTCCCGTACATCGCCTCCCAGGCCGGGCTCGTCTTCCTGTGGGCGGCGATCATCGGCGTCGCCGTCCAGTTCTTCATCAACATGGAGATCGAGCGCTACACGCTCGCCACCGGCGAGACCGCGATCGGCAGCTTCCAGCGGCTGTGGCGGCCATGGGGCGCGATCCTCGCCGTCGGCGCGGTGCTGGCCACCATGTGGCCCGGCTGGGCGACCTCCGCGGCCACGGTCGGCACCTTCGCGATCGGCGCCGGGGACCCGAACCTGATCGCGATCATCATCCTGCTCGTGATCGGCGCGATCCTGACCGCGTCGCCGGTCGTCTACCAGACCGTCGAGAAGCTGGAGTTCATCAAGGTCGCGGCAGTCCTGGTGTTCATCGTCGTCGCACTTCTCGCCGCGATCAAGGTGACCGCGTTCGAGGACACGTCCAACGTCGTCACGAGCTTCGGGACGTTCCCGAAGGAGATCGGGCTCGCGATCCTCGTCGGCGCACTGGCCGCGGCCGGCGCCGGCGGCGCCAACAACCTGGTCCAGAGCAACTGGATCCGCGACAAGGGCTTCGGCATGGGCAGCTACGTGCCGCGCATCGTCTCCCCCATCACGGGTCATGAGGAGGCCGCGCCGGGCGCCGAGCGCCTCGCGTTCCCGACCGACGAGCGGAACCTGAGCCGCTGGAAGACGTGGTGGAAGCGCGCGAACCTCGAGCAGTTCGTGTCGTTCGCATGCATCGCGACGCTCACGATCGTCGTGTTCTCGTGGCTGGCCTACTCGACCGTGTACAAGAACCCGGACCTCCCGGAATCGAGCGGCTTCGACTTCATCTCGCTCGAGGCGAGCGTGCTCGACGGTGTCGTCGGCGACTGGTTCGGGACGATGTTCCTCGCGGTCGGCGCGATCAGCCTGTTCGCCGCGGCGCTCGGGATCGTCGACTACGTGTCGCGCCTGGTGGCCGACGTCATCCACACCGGCTACATGCGCGGGAGCAAGCGCTGGAGCGAGAGCAAGCTGTACTTCACGGTCGTGTGGTCGATGATCACGTTCGGCTGCCTGATCCTGCTCGTCGGCTTCGACCAGCCGCTGGTGCTGTTGACGATCTCGACCGTCATGGGCGGCGCGATCATGACCGTCTACACGAGCCTGCTGCTGATCACCAACCGGCGCTACCTGCCCAATCAGATCCAGCTCGGCGGCTACCGGCGCGTGATCCTGTTCGCCTCGGTGGCGCTGCTCGGCTCCTGCACGGCGATCGTCGCCGTCAACGAGGTGAACAAGCTGTTCTAATCCTCAGCCATGGCGCTGAAGGAAGGGATCGAGCGGACCGACGAGTTCCGCGTCGAGGGAGATCTGCTGACCGACGTCGAGGGGACGCTGCCGTTTGAAGTCCTCTCGACGCCCGGGATGATCTCGATGATGGAGAGGGCGGCGGCCTCGCTGGTCAGCGATGAGCTGCCGCCGAAGCACGCCACCGTCGGCTTCGAGGTGTGCGTCAAGCATGTCGGCGGGGCGCTCGAGGGCGCCGATTGCACGGTGACGGCACGGCTGCGCGAGGTGATCGATCAGCGAAAGCTGCGGTTCGACGTCGAGGTACGCGAGGGCGACCGGACGATCGGCGTGGGCACGCACGAGCGCCGCGTGATCGACACCTAGGACTGCGGCAACTTCACGGTGCCGCGCTTGGCCGCGGGGGCGGACGGCGGCGGCACGACCGGCCCGATGTCCCCGTCCGGCGCCTCGTCGAGGTCGACGATCACCGGCGCGTGATCGCTCGGCCCGCTGCCCTTGCGGGCGTGCCGGTCGATCCACGCCGCCTTCACCCGGTCGGCGACCGGCGGGCTGGCCAGCGCCAGGTCGATCCGCATCCCGAGGTCCTTGTGGAACATCCCGGCGCGGTAGTCCCAGTAGGTGAACACGCGCTTGTCCGGCCACCGGTCGCGGACGACGTCGCGCAGCCCGAGTGACTCGAGGTCGGCGAGCGCGGCCCGCTCGGGCTCGGTCACGTGGGTCTGGCCGATGTAGGCGTCGGGGTCGAACACGTCCTCGTCGGTCGGGGCGATGTTCATGTCGCCCAGGACGATCGCGGCCTCGGGCCCGGCGGCGATCATCTGCTTGAGCGCCGCCAGCCAGGCGAGCTTGTAGTGGTAGTGCTCGGAGTCGGGCGTGCGACCGTTGGGGACGTAGACCGACGTGACGCGGACGCCGGCGCACGTGGCGGTGACCGCCCGCGCTTCCTGGTGCGGGAACCCGGGGCCGCCCTCGATCCCCGGCACGACGTCCTCGAGCCCGACGCGCGAGAGGATGGCGACGCCGTTCCACGCCGCCTCGCCGTGCGTCGCCACCTCGTAGCCACGCTCGGCCAACTCGGCCCCGAGCAACGAGGCGAACGCGTCGTCGGTGAGCTTGGTCTCCTGCAGGCAGACGACGTCGGGCTTACGCTCGTCCAACCACGGCAGCAAGCGCGGGACGCGCTGCTTGACCGAGTTCACGTTCCAGGTCGTGATCCGCACCGGCCTTGAACGCTAGCGTGTGTCAGGCCGAGCGCTCGATCGGCAGCGGCGCCGGGCGCCACGCGGTCTCGCGCCGGAAGCGACCGCGCGCCGGCGGCGCGGGACGGCCGAGCAGGAAGCCCTGTCCGAGCTCCACTCCGAGCTCGCTCAGCGCCGTCAGCTGGGCGGGCGTCTCGATCCCCTCGGCGATCACGTCGAGCTCGAGCTTGCGCGCCAGGTCCACGATCACGCCGATGAAGCTCGCCTCCCGCCCGCGGTCCACCAGCCCATCCACGAACGGCTTGGCGATCTTCAGGCTGTCCAGCGGCAGGGAATGGAGGTAGCTGAGCGACGAGTAGCCGGTGCCGAAGTCGTCGAGCGAGATCCGGACGCCGATCGCGCGCAGCTCCCGGAACCGGGCCGCGCTCGCCGTCGCGTCCCCGAGCAGCTGGCTCTCGGTGATCTCGAGCACGAGGCGGTCGGGCTCCAGCCGCGTGTCCTCGAGCACTGCGCGCACGGTCGGGATCAGCTCGGGATCGCGCAATTGCGCGGCCGACAGGTTCACGTGCAGGCGCAACGGCGGATCGTCGACGTCGGCCACGCGCCAGTGCCGCGACTGCCGGCAGGCCTCCGTGAGCACGTGGCGACCGAGCTCGCGGATCAGCCCGGTCTCCTCGGCCAGCGGGACGAACTCCGACGGAGCGACCAGCCCGCGGACGGGATGCTGCCAGCGCACGAGCGCCTCCGCGGCGAAGATCCGGCCTGTCCGCAGCGACACGATCGGCTGATACTCGACGAGGATCTCCTCGCGCTCGATCGCCTTCGCGAGCTCTTCCTTGAGATCGTGCCGGCGCAGCATCGCCGCGGCCATCGTCGGGTCGAAGAACTCGAACCGTCCCTTGCCCTTCGCCTTGGCCTGGTACATCGCGAGGTCCGCCTGACGGATCAGCTCGTCGGCGTCGTCGCTGCGGGCGCTGTGCGTGATCCCGACGCTCAGGTGCACGGCCACGAGCTCTGAGCCGGCGTTCACGGGCGCCTCGAACGCGCGCAGGATCCGGCGCGCGACGTTGTGCAACTCGATCGCCGGCTCCTCGACATCGGGCAGCATGACCGCGAACTCGTCGCCGCCGAGCCGGGCGACGACGTCCTGCGGGCGCACGCAGTGGCGCAAACGGCCGGCCACCGACACGAGCAGCGCGTCGCCGACAGCGTGGCCGAGCGTGTCGTTGACGACCTTGAAGTCGTCGACGTCGATGAACAGCACGGCGACCGTGCCGGTGCGCTCGGCGAGCTCGTCGCGCACCCGCTCCATGAAGAGCGCGCGGTTCGGCAGGTCGGTCAGCGGATCGTGGTAGGCCTGGTGGTGGAGCTGGTCCTGGAGGCTGCGGAGCTTGATGACCGCCTGCTCGAGCCGGTCGTACTGGAGCGCCACGCTGGCGTTGTTGGCCAGCAGCTCGAGCAGCCGCTGATCCTCGGTGCTGTAGCCGCGCTCGATCCCGAGACGGTTGGCCAGCATGATCGTGCCGATCATCCGGTTCTCGCCCGGGAGCATCGCCACCATCGCGTGCCGGATCCGCCGCGCCTCGAGATGCGCGCGCAGCCGCGGCTCGTACGGCGGCGACAGCGCGACGACCGAGTTCTCGGCGTCGATCACGGCCGCGAGCTCCTCCGCCGCCTGGCGGTCGGTCTCGACCATCATGACCCGCTCGTTGCCGGGCCCGTACGTCGTACGCAGCGCGGTGCCGTCGGCGCTGAACAGGACGACCTCCGCGATCTCCGAGTGGAACGCCTCGAGTGAGCGGGCGAGGACGCCCTCGATCGCCTCCGCGACCTCCGGCGATCGCGTCAGCGCCCGGTTCGCCTCGTAGAGGAACTCGAGCTTCTCGTGCCGCTGACGCTCGGAGATGTAGGCGCGGTAGACGCCGAACACGATCGCGGAGGGGATCAGCAGCACGAACACCGCGCGCGGGTCGGTGGCGATCAGGACCGCCGCGGCGACCGCGATGCTCGCGTTGGCCGCGGTCACCACGCTGTCCATCGCGAACATCTGGCGCAGCGTGGCGAGGCTCATGCCGCCCTCGGCGATCGCGATCGCGCCCGCGATGCAGGCGATCGTGAGCGCCCCGCTCGCGATCGTGGCCACGTACAGCGCGAGCCACATTCGCGGGTCGGTGGCGACGGCGTCGCCGGCGATCGCGCGCGTGATCACGAACGCGACGCAGACCGCCAGCGCGAGCTGGGCGAGGTTGAAGCCGAACTTGATCAGCGGCAGCCGGCGGATCCCGTACGCGAACCCGGCGCCCAGCACCGCGCCGAGCAGGAAGCCGTCGCCGCTGGCGAACACGAGCCCGAATACGAACGGGATGTCGGCGAGCGAGAACGAGTGCCGGCTGCGGCGGAAGTGCAGATGCACCACGCAGGCTTCGGCGGCCACCCAGCCGAGCGCGATCGCCCACCATGCGAGGTGTGGCTCGGCGAGCGGCGGCTCGCCGCGCAGAAACGCGAAGTACAGCCCCGCGGCCACAGCGGCCAAGACCAGGCCGTACAGCGTGATCGCGGGCACCGGCGATCGCCGCGGCTCGGTCATCGTGCGTGAGCGTATCCGCGTATCGCCCCCCGCATAGGGGGAGAAACTTCACCCGCTCGCCGCCGCCGCATTTAGATACCGTCAACTCGCAGCTTGTTCCGACGCGCCTTCCTCCTGCTCCTCACGGTCCTGACGTTCGCCGCCCCGGCGAACGCAGCGTCCGGCGACGCCACGCACATCGTGCAGTTGCGCGGCGGCGTGTCACCGGCCGAGGGCGGGGCGATCGTCCGCGCCGCCGGCGGCGAGGTCACCGGCGCGCTGCCGATCATCAACGGCGTCGCGGCGCGACTGGCGCCGAACGCGCAGAAACGACTCGCCGGCGACGGACGAATCGCACGCGTCAGTGTCAACGCGCGGACATTTTCGACGCTCATGTCGAGCATCCGGCCGCCCCGTGACCTCGATCCCTCCCGGCTCGAGACGGCGTACCCGTTCTCGGTGCTCGCCCCGCAGAGCTGGGCGGTGGCGACCGGCGAGGGCGTCGGCGTCGCCGTCATCGACACCGGGATCGACGGCAGCCTCCCGGACTTCACCGACCGGAACGGTGAGTCGCGCGTCGTCGCCGCGGTGGTGACGAACCCGGACGCGAAGACGGTCGCCGACACATACGGTCACGGCACGCACGTCGCGGGCATCATCGCCGGTGACAGCGGCCGCCGCGACATCGTCGACCCGGCGTGGGCCAAGTACATCGGCATCGCCCCGCGCGCGAACCTGATCGCGATCAAGGCGTCCGACGACGAGGGCCGCGGGACCATCCTCGACGCGATCTACGGCCTGCAGTTCGCGGTCGACCACAAGGACGAATTCAACATCCGCGTGGTCAACCTCTCGCTGTCGTCGACGGTCGCCGAGTCGTACAAGACCGACCCGCTCGACGCCGCCGTCGAGTCGGCGTACTTCCACGGCATCCTCGTGGTCGCCGCCGCCGGCAACCGCGGCGCCGCCGCGGACGCGACCGCCTACGCCCCCGCCAACGATCCGTTCGCGCTGTCCGTCGGCGCTGTCGACGACCAGGGCACGGCCGACCGCGCGGACGACGCGACCGCCGAGTGGTCGAGCGCCGGCGTCACGCAGGACGGCTACGCCAAGCCCGAGATCGCCGCGCCGGGCGCGCACATGGTCTCCACGCTCGCCCACGGCAGCGCGTTCGCCGAGATGTGCCCGAGCTGCGTGGTCGACAACGAGTACATCCGCCTCGGCGGCACCTCGATGGCGGCGCCGGTGGTGTCGGGGGTCGCAGCGCTGCTGTTCCAGCAGCATCCGGATTGGACGCCCGAGCAGGTCAAGGCGACACTGGTCGAGACCGCCCGCGATGTCTCCGGCGGGATCGACGAGGTCAACGCCGCCACCGCCCTCGGCGCGGAGCACCCCGCGACGGGCGCGGACGCGAGCATCGCGCCGAACCAGCTGATCGACAAGGCGACCGGCGAGATCGACTACACGCGCTCGAGCTGGGGCCGCTCGAGCTGGGGCCGGTCGAGCTGGGGCGGCGCCGAATGGGCTCGCTCGAGCTGGGGTTGCACGTGCGGGGGCTCGCTGGACGGCGAGCTCGAGACGACGCGCTCGAGTTGGGGCGCAGCGGCCTGGCTGGCCCGATGGGACTTCTAATGCAGCGAGCGTCCTGGGCGTAATCCGTCAGTGACGGGCGGCCCAGCGGGCCATCCGCACGAACTGTTCCGGCACCGGCACCTCTCCAAGCGTGGGGTCGAACTCGCGGTAAAGCGTCGTGACGTTGACCGCGATCCGCTCCTTGTCGCCCCACTCGGCGAAGTCGGAGATGTCGATGTCGTCGGCGGCGGCGATCTCGTCCATCCCGGCGTCGAAGCGCTCGCGCGCCTCGTCGCGAACGTAGCGCAGATAGCGCTGGACGTCGCGGACGCCGGACGCGTCGGTGATCGGACCGTGGCCGGGAACGATCACACGGGCGTCGAAGCCGAGGATCGCGTCACACGCGGCGATCCAGTTGGAGACCGGCCCGGCCCAGACGATCGGGGTGCCCTTGATGAAGAGGATGTCGCCGGTGAACACGGCGGCGGCGTCCGGCACGTGGGCGATCGCGTCGCCGGCCGTGTGCGCCGGGCCGAGCTCGATCAGCTCGACGGCGCGGTCGCCGACGCGCAGCTCACGGCGGCCGGTGAAGGTCTCGGTGGGAAGGCGGGGCGTGATGTCCTCGAAGTCGAAGCGCCGCATCGTCCGTTGCGCGAACGCGTCGAACTCGGGCCCGAGGTCAAGCAGGTTGAACAGCGCGTGCACGAGCTGTGGCCCGACCGCCTCCATCTCCTCCAGCGCCGCGGCGGTGGCGACGATCGGGATCCCGTCCGGCAGCAGCTCGTTGCCGAACCAGTGGTCGCCGTTGCCGTGCGTGTTCATCGCTTGCTCGATCGGATGGCGATCGGTGATCGGCTTGATCGTGTCGAGCAGCTCGCGCGTGCGCTGCAGGTCGAACAGCGTGTCGACCAGTAGCGACGTGCCGTCGCCGGTGATCAGGCCGGCGTTGCTCCAGCCCCAGCCGCCGGCCGGCTGCTCGTACGCGTACAGGCCGTCGCCGAGCTCGTGCAAACTCGAATTCATGTTCTAATAATACGGCGATGGCCGAGCCCCAAATCCGCCCTCCCCAGCAACGCCGCAGCCAGGAGTCGCTCGAGCGGGTGCTCCAAGCAGGGCTCGAGCTGCTCCAGGAGGCTGGCTTCGAGGGCTTCACGCTGCAGGAGGTGAGCCGGCGCGCGAAGGTCTCGATCGGCTCGATCTACGCCCGCGCGTCGAGCAAGGAATCGCTGATCCTGGCGATCTACGACCGCGAGATGGAGCGGATCGCGGCCGAGCAGGAGCGGATCGCCGCCGCGTCGCATCGCGGCGGCCTCTCGAGCCGCGAGCTGGTCGAGACGCTCGTGCGCGAGATGGCGGAGATCATGCTCGGCCACGCCGCGTCGCTGCGCGTGTTCATGCACCGGAGCGCGATCGACCCGGAGATCTGGCGCCGCGGCTCGGAGCGCTCGCACAACCTCGCGAACGTGTTCGAGACGTCGTTGCTCGAGCACGCCGGCGAGCTCTCGCACCCGGACCCCGAGCTCGCCATCGACGTCACGTACCGCTTCGTCTACGCGGCACTCGCGCGGCGGATCACGCATGGCCCGAGCTTCGAGTCGCCGCGCGAGACCTCCGACGAGGAGCTCGTCGCGGAGCTGGCGAGGGCGGCGGCGGACTATCTGCTTGCGCCTCGTTGACACCAGCGTTACTCTTTCGAATTAGAACGCTGATTCGGATTTGAGGAGAGAGATGTCCGAGGTCCTGCTGTCCCAGCTCGCCCATGTGGAGCTGGTTTCGCCCAAGCCCCAGGAGACGGTCGACTGGCTGGTCAACGTGCTCGGGCTCGAGGAGACCACCCGCGAGGGGCAGTCGGTGTACCTGCGCGGCTGGGCCGAGTGGCTGCACTCGAGCCTGATCGTCACCGAGGGTCCTGAGACCAGCGTGGCCCACATCGGCTGGCGCACCTACGGCCCGGAGGACCCGGAGATCGTCGCGCAACGAGTCGATCCCGACCTGGCCATCGGCTGGGTCGACGAATCGGTCGGGCACGGCCGCGCGTTCCGGTATCACGCGCCCTTCGGCCGCCACGTGCACGAAGTGTTCTGGGACACCGAGCTCTACGCCGCGCCCCCCGAGAAGGCCGAGCCGGACTTCCAGAACCGCCCGCAGCGCTTCCCGGCCCGCGGCACCGCCGCCCGCTACATCGACCACGTGACGATCGCGACGCCGAACATCGCCGGCGACATCGCCTTCTATCAGACGCTCGGCCAGCGCCAGACGGCGCAGATCAGCCCCGAGCCCGGCTTCACGGTGTTCTCGACGACGACCTGCAACGCGATCCGCTCGACGCACGATCTCGCTTTGGTGCCCGACTTCTCGGGCGCGACGGCGCGCTCGAACCACATCGCCTACCGCGTCGACCAGCGGCTCGACGTCGAGCGCGCGGCCGAGGTCTTCATGGCCAACGACACGCCGATCGAGTTCGGCCCCGGCATCCACGGCATCGACGAGATCACCTACCTCTACGTCCGCGAGCCGGGCGGCCACCGGATCGAGATCAACTCCGGCGGCTGGGAGAATTACATGCCGGACTGGGAGCCGACGACCTGGAACGCGCGCCAGGGCGGCACGACGCTGTGGAAGAACCTCGCGATGCCGGAGTCGATGATGGAGTGCTGGCCGGCGGCGGAAGGCACGCGCGAGCAGATGCAGACCACGCAGCTGTTCGTCGAGCGATGAAGATCCTGGTGGTTGGCGGCGGCGTCGGCGGCCTGTCGGCGACGATCGCGCTGCGGCGCGCCGGCTTCGAGGTCGACCTGGTCGAGAAGAACCCGGCGTGGGACGTGTACGGCGTCGGGATCATCCAGCCGGGGAATGCGCTCCGCGCCCTGAACGAGCTCAGGCTGGCCGAGGCGTGCGTCGCGCAAGGGCACCCGATCAACGGCGACGCCGCGTGGCTCGGCGACGGCAACGTGCAGCTGGCCGACAACGATTGGCCGGCGCTCGTGCCGGGGCTGCCGCCGGGCAACGGGATCACGCGCCCGCGGCTGCACAAGATCCTCCAGACGGCAACGCTCGAGTCGGGCGCCGATGTGCGCACCGGCGAGACCGTTCCCTCGCTCGACGACGCGAAGCGCTCCTACGACCTCGTGATCGGCGCCGACGGGTTGCATTCGCAGATCCGCTCGATGCTCTTCCCGGACGTCAAGCCGAAGCTCACCGGGCAGGTCGTGTGGCGCTACAACCTGCCGCGGATCGAGGGCCTGGACAAGATCTGGGTCTACATTGGGCCGACCGGCACTGCGGGCTTCGTGCCGCTCGCGGACGATCTGATGTACATGCTCACGATCGAGAAGCCGCCGGAGGGCACGCCGCTGCGGCTGCCGCGCGAAGGGCTCGCCGCGACCTACCGCGAGCGACTGGCGGCGTTCGGCGGCCCGGTCGCCGAGATGCGCGAGGAGATCGTCGACGACGACGCGGTCGTCTACCGGCCGGTGGAGAACGTGGTCGTGCCGGCGCCCTGGTATCGCGACAACGTCGTGCTGATCGGCGACGCCGCGCACGCCACGTCGCCGCACTGCGGCCAGGGTGCCGCCCAGGCGATCGAGGACGCGCTCGTCCTGACGCAGGAGCTGAGCTCCCGTGACGATCCGGGTGACGCCCTCGACGCGTTCATGGAGCGGCGCTTCGAGCGTTGTCGCTTCATCGTCGAGGGGTCAGAGGCGATCGGCGCCTGGGAGATGGACCACTCGCTGCCGATCGACCCGAACGCGAAGCGCATGGAGGTCACGATGGCCGCCATGGCGCCGCTGTAGCGATGCGGATCGCTCGCGTTGAGCACGACGGCGCGGTCCGCGCCGCGATCGTCACCCCGGAAGCCGATGCGGTGCGCATGTTGCCGCCCGACATCGGTGTCTCCGACCTCCTGGGCGGCGATCGCGACCGTCTCGCCGCGCTGGCGCGCGAGGAGGTGGCGATCGCCGCCGTGCGGCTCCTCTCCCCCGTCCAGCCGCCGACGATCCGCGACTTCTCGGTGTTCGAGCAGCACGTCGAAGGCGTCATCAAGCTCGGCTCGCCCGACGCGAAGGTCCCAGAGGTCTGGTACGCGTCGCCGTTCTGCTACTTCTCGAACCCCCACGCCGTGACCGGCCCCGACGACGAGATCGCGGTACCACCGGGCTGCACGGCACTCGACCTCGAGCTGGAGGTCGCGGCGGTCATCGGCCGCCCCGGTACGAACCTCCGGCCCGAGGACGCCGGCGCGCACATCGCGGGCTACACCATCTTCAACGACTGGTCGGCCCGCGACCTGCAGCGCGCGGAGCTCGACCTCGGGCTCGGCTTCTGCAAGGCCAAGGACTTCGCGAACACGCTCGGTCCGTGGATCGTCACCGCCGACGAGCTCGAGCCGTACCGCAGCGGTGACCGGCTCGACCTCGACCTGCGCGCGTCGATCAACGGCGAGGAACTCGGGCACGACACGCTGGCGCACATGGCGTGGAGCTGGGACGAGCTCGTCTCCTACGCGTCGCGCGGGACGTGGGTCCGGACCGGTGACGTGCTCGGCTCGGGAACGTGCGGCTGGGGCTGCCTGATGGAGTTCTGGGGCCGCAAGGGCCGCGACAGCCGTCCCCCGCTGCAGCCGGGCGACACCGTCTCGCTGGCGGTCGAAGGCATCGGGACGCTGACGAACACGGTCGTCGAGGGCGTCGAGCCGATCCCGCTCCCGAGGGCGGCGGCGTGACCGAAACGCGCACGCTCGAAGACGGCAAGGCATGGCTGCTCGAACGACTCGAGCGTCGCGCGCATCCGCTGCACGAACTGGATCCCGAGATCGGGCGCGCCACGATCGAGGGCCTGGAGGGACTCGATCCGGAGTCCTGGACGGCGGCGTGGGGCGCCGCGGCCGATGAGGCCGCTCGCCGCGAGGCCTGGATGGACGCGTACCGGTTCGCGTTCATGGGTCGCTACCCGGTACCGAACCACCCGCTGAAGGCGGCCAGTTACGACCGCGCGCGCGAGTACTTCCTCAACGCCGCGGACGTGGAGGCGCATTCGGTGCCGTTCGCCGGCCGCGACGGCGAGGGCGACCAGGTGCACTTCTACCTGGCGCGGCCGGCCGTCGCGGCAACCCCGCCGCCGGTCGTCCTGGCCTGGGCCGGCATCGACACCTGGAAGGAGGAGATGGCTGGGATCCTCGCCTTCCTGCGGGCCAAGGGGTTCGCCGTGGTCCTGCTCGACATGCCCGGCACGGGCCAGTCGCCGGTGCTCGCGTCGACCGACGCCGAGCGTCAGTTCACGCCGGTGTTCGACTGGCTCGACGGCCGCGACGACCTCGACTCCGAGCGCCGCGCGGTGCTGGGCGCGTCGTTCGGTGGCTACTGGGCGATGAAGCTCGCCTACACCCACCGCGAGCGCATCCGTGGCGCGGTGAACTGGGGCGGCGGCGTGCACATCACGTTCACGCGCGAGTGGCAGGAGAAGTCACGCAACGCGTCGTCGTATCTGATGGACCTGATGGCCGCCCGCGCCCGGTTGTTCGGCGACACGACGTTCGAGGGCTACGTCGCGCGGTGCCCCGAGCTGTCGCTGCTCGACCAAGGCCTGCTCGACCAGCCGTCGGCGCCGATCCTGCTCGTCAACGGCCGCGACGACGTGCAGAACTCGATCGACGACATCTACCTGAGCCTCGACCACGGCGAGCCCAAGTCCGCGCGCATTTTCGACGGCGGGCACATGGGCGAAGGCCCGACACTCCCCACGATCGGAGCCTGGCTCGAACGACTGCTTAATTGATATTTCACGGGACTGTCCCCTGATATATCAGTTGAGTTGGCACGCTGTGGTGAGTGCGGATCTGCAGCGTCAACGTCGAGTGGATGAACGACTGGTTCACGCCGGACGCCGAGCCGGCCGCGTTCCGGCCGCAGTTCCGGCGTGACGGGCAGCTCAACGACACAGCGGTGACGGCCGGGCGGCTGGCCGCGATGCTGCGGGCGATCGACGCCGACGTGATCGCGATCCAGGAGGGCCCGAGCCGCGCCGCCGAGCTGGCGCTGTTCGTCGACGAGTACCTCGACGGCGCGTACGAGTTCTTCCACGGCGACAGCGGCGGGCAGCAGAAGCTCGCGCTGCTCTACCGCGGGGTGACGTCAGCGGCGCGCGTCGAGCCCGAAGCCCTGGTGAGCGAGTGGGAGGCCGACGTCGACGGCGATGCGGTCCTGGACACGTATCGCTTCACGCGTACGCCGCTGGTCGTCGATCTGGTGATCGGCGATCAGCCGCTGCAGCTGATCGTCGCCCACACGAAGTCCAACTTCATCAACATGGGCCGCGAGCTGTGGGAGAACCCGGCGACGCGGCAGGCGTTCATCGTCGAGGCGCTCACGAACCGCCGCCGGATCTCCGCCGAGGGCATGCGGATCCGGCGCTATCTGGACGCGCGGCTGGCCGCTGACGCCGCGGCGCCGATCATCGTGCTCGGCGACCTCAACGACGGGCCCGGCCTGGACTACTTCGAGGAGCTCTACCTCACGCACAACGTGACCGACATCGTCGTCGGTTCGGCCTACCGGCCCGAGTGGCAGTTCACGCACGCGCAGCACGACGTGCCGGCCGCGCAGCGTTACACCGCCGTGTTCGAGGACTTCGTCCCCACCCGCGTGCTCAGGCGGCTGCTGCTCGACCACATCCTCCTGTCCCCCAGCCTGCGGGGCTCGGGCGCGATCCGCCACGCCGAATACGACGCGCAGGTGGTCAACGGCGGCCTGCGCCGGCAGGATCGCCCGACCGACCACCGGCCGGTCACGGTCGATCTGGAGTTCTGAGAGCGGCGCGGCCGGCGCGGGTGAGGTGCGGCACGCCGGCCGCGGCCTCGACGTGGATGAGGTCGGCGTCGACCAGCGCGCGGACGGTCCCGCGGTCGATCACGGCGCGGCCGGCGAGGATGCCGGACCCGTCGCGGTCCAGGTAGACGCCGCCGCGCGCCATGCGTGCGAGCGCGCGG
This sequence comes from uncultured Solirubrobacteraceae bacterium, assembly GCA_963768375.1. GTDB lineage: Bacteria > Actinomycetota > Thermoleophilia > Solirubrobacterales > Solirubrobacteraceae > Solirubrobacter. The sequence continues at coordinate 424,850 of CAVYHO010000006.1, read as the reverse complement.
AGCTCGGAATGACTCAGCCGGGTGATGGAACTCATGGGGCGGCTCCAGCGAGTGGGTGTGCGCTTCTGAGAGCCCCAACGAAGGTCAGCGTGAGAACTTGCGCCAATCGGAGTGCGGATACCCCCACTCCGTACCGTGGGCGATTTTGTCATAATGACCTAAACGACCAAGGAACCAGCCATGAGAGACGACAAACCGCATCGCGTCGTCGTGATCGGCGGCGGGTTCGGCGGCCTCGAGGCCGTCCGCAAGCTGCGCCGCGCCCACGTCGAGGTCACGCTGATCGACCGGCGCAACCATCACCTCTTCACGCCGCTGCTCTACCAGGTCGCGACCGGCGCGCTCTCGCCCGGCGAGATCGCCGTCCCGCTGCGCACAGTGTTCAAGCGTCAGCGCAACGTCCGGGTCGTGCTCGCGGACGTCACCGGCTTCGACGTCGTGCGCCGGCAGGTGCTCGCGCAGCCGCCGGACGCGGCGCCGCTGGCCATCCCCTACGACACGCTGATCGTCGCCGCCGGCTCGCGCTACTCGTACTTCGGCAACGACCAGTGGAGCCCGTACGCACCCTCGATGAAGACGCTCGACGACGCGCTCGGCGTCCGTGCGCGCATCTACCGCGCCTTCGAGGCCGCCGAGGTCGAGCGCGACCCGGAGCGCCGGGCCGCGTGGCTCACGTTCGCCGTCGTCGGCGCCGGGCCCACCGGCGTCGAGCTCGCCGGCCAGATCGCGGAGATCGCGCGGGAGACGCGGCGGACGTTCACGGGGTTCGACCACCACGAGGTTCGCGTCCTGCTGATCGAGCACGGCGACCGCGTGCTCGCATCGTTCCCGGAGTCGCTGTCGGAGAAGGCGCACCGGTCGCTGGCACGGCTGGGCGTCACGCCCCTCCCCGGACACTCGGTCGTGGACATCGACCCCCACGGCGTGCTGATCGAGAACGGCGAGCGGATCCCCGCGCGCACGACGGTGTGGGCCGCGGGCGTCGTCGCATCGCCACTGGCCGCCAAGCTCGCCGAGGCGACCGGCGCGGAGCTCGACCGCGGCGGCCGGGTCACGGTCGAGGCCGACCTGAGCCTCCCCGGGCACCCCGAGATCTTCGCCATCGGTGACATGGTGCGCGTCGGCGACCGCACCTATCCCGGCGTCTCCCCCGTCGCCATGCAGCAGGGACGCCACGTCGCCCGCATGGTTCGGCGGCGGGAGCGGCGCGAATTCCGCTATCGCGACAAGGGCAACGTCGCCACGATCGGCCGGGCGTCCGCGGTTGTCGACCTGCACGGCCTGCACGTCAGCGGCCTCGCCGCCTGGGTGTTCTGGCTGGCGTTGCACATCTACTACCTGGTCGGCTTCGGCAACCGGCTGCTCGTGATGGCGCGCTGGGCCGGCGCCTACTTCACCCGCGCGCGCGGCGCGCGCCTGATCACGTCAAGCGGCGAAGCGACGAACCCCGTCGGCCCCGATCGCGGACGTCACGGCCCCGCGGCGCTCGAGGTGCTCGAGCACACATAGCGAGATCGACAGCATCGACTGGCGGCGGTTGTTCTCCTCGGGATCGGCAACCGCCGCCACCGCGAGGTCGTAGGCGCTGCGCGGGCCATCCGCCAGCGCCGCGAGCGCGTTCGGAACCAGCGCCTGCGCCGCCGAGCGCGCGGCGGCTAGCCGCTGCGGGCCGTCCTCGACCGGGCGCCCGTGGCCGGGCAGCAGCATCCGCGGCGCGAGCTCGGCGACGCGATCGAGGCTGGCGAGATGTTCGCCGTACGGGTCGAGTGTCCAGCCCCACTCCACAAATGGCTCCGCGACGTCGTAGGCCAGGTCCGCCGTGATCGCCCATCGGCGTTGCTCGTCGACGAGCGCGATCTGGCTCGGCGAATGCCCCGGCGTCGGCACGACGAGCCAGCCGTGCAGGACATCGCCCGGCGCGAGCAGACGGTCAGCGCGTGCGCGGGTGTGCCGGACGTCGTCGGCGAGGTGCGCGTCGACCCAACGGTCGATCTCGGCGTCGGGGACACCCTCGCGGCGGCCGATCGCACGCCGCCCCGCCAGTTCGGTCCCCGGGTCGCGCAGCCGGTCGTCGATCGTATGCGGCCCGACGCCGCGAAGCAGGACGCAGCCGGTGCGCTCGATCAGCGCGGACGCCAGCCCCGCATGGTCGGCGTGCATGTGCGTGCAGACGAGCGTCCGGACTTCCTCGAGCCGGGCCCCCGCCAACTCGAGGCCGCGCTCCAGGGCCTCCCAGCCGGGCTCGAGGCTCGTGCCGCAGTCGACGAGGCAGTATCCATCATCGAGCTCCAGCAGGTACGCGTTGACCGACGGCATGACCGAGTACGGGAGCGGCAGCCGCAGGCACCACAGCCGGTCCGCGAGCCGATCCGCGCGCACGCGGTCCACACCCCGCCAGACCGGGCGCAGATCCGCTGGGAGCTCAACCGCCATCAGACCGCGGCGTACTGGTCGCGCAGGAGTCGCTTGTAGAGCTTCCCGGTGGGGTGGCGCGGCAGCTCGTCGGTGAAATCGATCGAGCGCGGGCACTTGTACTTCGCCAGCCGCCCCTGGCAGTAGGCGATCAGCTCGGCCTCGAGCTCGGCGTGCGGACGATCGGTGGCGCGCAGCTGCACGACCGCCTTGACCTCCTCGCCGAGATCCGGGTTGGGGATGCCGAAGACCGCGACGTCGTCGACCGCGGGATGGCCGATCAGCACGTTCTCGGTCTCCTGCGGATAGACGTTGACGCCGCCGGAGATGATCATGTCCGCCTTGCGGTCGGTCAGATACAGGTAGCCGTCGGCGTCGAGATACCCGATGTCGCCGACCGTCGTCCAGCCGCGGTCGTTGCGCGCGCCGGCGGTCTTCTCGGGGTCGTTGTGGTACTCGAACTCGGCCCCGCCCTCGGACCACACCGTGCCCGGCTCGCCGACCGGCAGCTCGTTCCCGTCGTCGTCGAGGATGTGCGGCGTGCCCAGGAGCGCCTTGCCGACGGAGCCGCGGTGCGCGAGCCAGTCCTCGGAGTCGATCGCGGTCAGCAGGTAGACCTCGGTCGCCGAGTAGTACTCGAAGATGATCGGGCCGAACCACTCGATCATCGAGGCCTTGACGTCCGGTGGGCACGGCGCCGCGGCATGGACGACCGCGCGCAATGACGACAGGTCATCGCTCGTCCTGGGGCAGCCGCAGCAGACGGACGAACATCGTCGGGACCATCTGCGTGTGCGTGACGCGATAGCGCTCGATCAACTCCAGCGTCCACGCCGGGTCGAAGCGGTCCATCACGATCGTCGTCCCGCCGAGCCGGTGCACGACCATGTTGAACCGCAGCGGCGCCGAGTGATAGAGCGGCGCAGGCGACAGATACACCGTGTCGCCGCCGAAGCCGTAGAGCTTCTCGAACAGCGGGACGATCGCCGGGCGGCGTGCCGATCGGGTGCAGCGGCAGCGGCGCCGAGATCGCCTTCGGCCGCCCCGTCGTGCCCGACGAGTACAGGAAATCGCCGCCCTCGCGCTCGTCGTCGAGCGGCGTCGCCGGCCGTTCGGCGATCAGCGCGTCGTACTCCTCATCGACGGACACGACGCGGACGTCGCCCGCCGCCGCGCGCGCGAGCCCCTCCGTCGCCGCGCTCGCGAACACAATCATCGCCCCGGAGTCCTGCAGGATGTACGCGACCTCGTCGGCGGTCAGCCGCGACGACACCGCCGTGTAGCGCAGGCCGGCGCGCTGCGCCGCCCAGGCCAGCTCGAAGTAGCGGAGATGGTTCTCCATCAACAGCGCCACGCTCGACCCGTGCGTCGCGCCGAGGTCGCGCATCAGGTGCGCGGCGCGGCGCGAACGGTCCGTGAGCTGGCGATACGTGACGGCCTCGCCGGTACGGGCCATGACGTAGGCCGGCTTGTCGGGGGTCGCTTCGGCATGGGCGTCGGGGAAGAACTCCATGCGTCGCGATTCTACGCGGCCAGCGACCGAAAAGCAACCAACCGATCGGTAGAAATCAGGCTGCGGGTGACGGCTCCCCGACGACGCCCCGCAGGACGAAGCGAGCACAGTGGTCGGCGATCGCCTGCCGGCTGATCCGGCCGTTCGGCTTGTACCAGCGGTACGTCCAGATGATCGTCGCGAAGAGGCAATTGGCGAGGATCCGCGGGTCGGCGGTCGGGTCCGCCGTGCCCTGCTCCTGCGCCTCCTTGATCAAGCCCGTGATGAAGCGCTCGTGCGTGCGGCGGCGGCTGAGGATGGTGGTCAGCCGCTCCTCGCTGAGCGAGTCCACGTCGTGGTAATAGATCGAGATCCGCTCGAGGTTGTCCAGGTTGTAGAGCACCTGGCGCTTGACGTAGAGCTCGAGCCGCTCGAGCGGCGCGAGCCCGTCGGCGTTCGCCACGTCCTCGAGGATCACCTCGACGTCCTTATGGACCTCCTCCAGCAACCAGAAGAGGAGATCCTCCTTCATCTTGATGTAGTGGTAGAGGCTGCCCTTGAGGATGCCAAGCTCGTCGGCGACGTCCTGTACCGAGGCATCCGCATAGCCGCGGCGGGCGAACACGCGCGCGGCGGCGTCCAGTACCTCGACGTCCCGTTTCTTGGCCGCCCCGGGCGCGTCCGGCCGCGCGGGGCTTGCGCGTTGCAGTTCGTTCGCTCATCCTCACCATTCTCGCAGACGCTCCGGCGAAAACCAAACCCCCGTTAGGCTGGGATGGTCGCGAACCGCTCGCGCACGAGGGGCAGCACGTCAGCCGAGAACTGCTCCAGGAAGCGCGACTGATCGGCGCCCGGAGCGTGGAAGACGAGGTGCGTGAAACCGAGGTCGACGTACGGCCGGATGCGCTCGAGGCACTCCTCCGGATCGTTGGTGACGATGAAGCGCGTGTGCGCCCGGTCGAGCGCCGCATCGGCGAGTCGCTCCATCTCCAGCGGGTCCTCGACGCCGCTCTTCTCGTCCGGCGAGAGCGCCAGCGCGGCCCACCAGTTGCAGGCCTGGCGCGCGTACTCGAGGTCGTGGTCGTAGGAGACCTTGATCTCGATGTAGCGCTCGATGGCGTTCGGATCCCGCCCGGCCGCCTCGGCGCCGGCGGTGACGTTGGCCAGCAGCTCCTCGTAGAGCTCGGGCTTCTTGCCGGACGTGCAGATGAAGCCGTCGCCGACGCGCCCCGCGAGCTTCGCCGCGAGCGGGCCGGAGGCGGCGACGTAGATCGGCACCGGCTGCTCGGGCCGGTCGTAGATCGTCGCGCGATCGGTGCGGTAGTACTCGCCCTCGAACGTCACGCGCTCCTCGGTCCACAGCCGGCGGATCAGCTTGATCGCCTCGGCCATCCGCAGCCGCCGCTCCTTCGCGCCGGGCCAGTCGGCCATCGTCGCGGGCGTCTCGTTCATCGCCTCGCCGGTGCCGACGCCGAGGACGACCCGGCCCGGATTCAGGCAGGCCAGCGTGGCGAAGCTCTGGGCGACGATCGACGGGTGGTAGCGCATCGTCGGCGTGAGGACGCTGGTGGCGAGCGTCACGCGGTCGGTGGCGCTGCCCAGCGCCCCCAGCCACACGAGCGCGTTCGGTGCATGGCCGGTGTTGTGGCGCCACGGCTGGAAGTGATCGGACACCGCGACGGTGTCGAAGCCCAGCCGTTCGGCCTGGCGCGAGTACTCCAGCAGTTCGCGCGGCCCGAACTGCTCGGCCGACGCCTTGTATCCGATCCGCAAGCTCGTCATGCTTGCCAAGTTATCAAACAAACGGTAGGTTTGTCAGTCATGTTCTCCAAGGTCCTGATCGCCAACCGGGGCGAGATCGCCCTGCGTGTCATCCGCACGTTGAAGGAACTCGGCATCGCGACGGTCGCGGTGTACTCCGAGGCCGACGCCGACGCGCCGCACGTCCGCCACGCCGACGAGGCGTACGAGATCGGTCCCGCCCCCGCGACCGAGAGCTACCTGCGCGCCGACAAGATTCTCGACGTGGCCGCCCGCGCCGGCGTCGACGCGATCCACCCCGGCTACGGCTTCCTGGCCGAGAACGCGGCGTTCGCGCGCGCCTGCGCGGACGCCGGCGTCGTGTTCATCGGCCCGCCGCCGGAGGCGATCGAGGCGATGGGCTCGAAGATCCGCGCCCGCGAGACGATGCGCGCCGCCGGCGTGCCGATCGTGCCCGGCACCACCGCACCGGTGGAGTCGCTGGAGGCGGCCGCCGACGCCGCCGCGGAGATCGGCTATCCGGTGGCCATGAAGGCGGCCGGCGGCGGTGGCGGCAAGGGCTTCCGCGTCGCTCACGCGCCGGACGAGATCGAGAAGGCGTTCGCCGGCGCGTCCGGCGAGGGCGAGCGGTTCTTCGGCGATCCCACGGTCTACGTCGAGCGCTACCTGGAGGACCCGCGCCACGTCGAGGTGCAGATCCTCGCCGACGGCTTCGGGACCGTCGTCCACCTCGGCGAGCGCGACTGCTCGATCCAGCGCCGCCACCAGAAGCTGATCGAGGAGTGCCCCGCGCCGGGGATCTCCGCCGAGTTGCGCGAGCGGATCGCGTCGATCGGCGTCGAGGCCGCCCGTGCGGTGGGCTACCGCGGCGCCGGGACGGTCGAGGGCCTGCTGGCCGACGGCGAGTACTACTTCCTCGAGATGAACACCCGCGTGCAGGTCGAGCACAGCGTGACCGAGATGGCCACCGGCATCGACATCGTGCGCGAGCAGATCCAGATCGCCGCCGGCGAGCCGCTCTCCTTTGCGCAGGAGGACGTCGAGCTGCGCGGCCACGCGATCGAGTGCCGGATCAACGCCGAGGACGCGTCGAAGAACTTCGCCCCGGCGCCGGGCCACATCGGCCGCTACCGCGAGCCGGCCGGCCCATTCGTCAGGGTCGACTCCGGCGTCGAGGCCGGCGCCGCCGTGCTGCCGTACTACGACCCGATGATCGCGAAGCTGATCGTCTGGGATCGCGACCGCGAGGCCGCCACCCGGCGGATGCTGCGGGCGCTCGACGAATACGAGATCGAGGGCCTGAAGACCCTGCTCCCGTTCCACCGCGCCCTGCTGCGGACCGATCAGTGGGCGGAGGGCTCGACCTGCCGCGACCTGATCGGCGACCGCGCCTGGCTCAAGGGGCTGGCTCCGGTCCCGGTCGGCTGAGGATCTCCCGCGTCGCGTCACCCAGGCGCGGCGCGGGCGTTCGCACGCCGGCGGGGTGGTTGCGCAGCTTGATCGGCGTGCCGAGCTGCGGCGTGCCGTTCAGGTCGACCACCATCCCGCGGTGGGCGATCTGCGGGTCGTCGATGGCTTCGGCTGACGCTATTGACCGGCCCGACACAGGCGTCGCGGCCGTCGAGCAGCGCGAGCCACTCGTCTCGGCTCTTGGTCAGGAAGAACTCGCGCCAGGTGGCGCGCGCCTCGGGGTCGAACTGGGTCGGGACGAGGTCGGGGCGGCCGACGCCCTCGCACAGCTCACGCCAGAACGGCGGCTCGAGCGCGCCAACCGTGATGTGGCGTCCGTCGGCGCACGCGTAGAGCGCGTAGCAGGGAAAGCGGCCGGTGAGCAGCCCGCTCGGCTGCTGACCAGCGAAGACCTCGCCCAGCACGAGCGCCTGCAGCGCGAACGCGCCGTCGGTCATGGCGATGTCGACGTGGTCGCCCTCGCCCGTGCGCTGCGCGCGCACGAGCGCGGCGAGCAGCCCGGCGACGCCGAGCAGCGAGCCGCCCGCCAGATCGGCGATCTGGACACTCGAGATCGCCGGCGGGCTGGTGCTCGAGCACGCCCGCCCGCCCGAGGTAGTTGATGTCGTGGCCCGCCTCGTGGGCGCGCGGCCCGTCCGCCCCGTACCCGCTGATCGAGACGTACACGAGCTTGGGGTTGACCGTCGCGAGGGCCTCGAATCCGAGGCCGAGCCGCTCCATCACGCCGGGCCGGAAGCTCTCGACGAGCGCGTCGGCCGTCTTCGCCAGCTCCAGCAGCGCCTCCGGGTCTTCGCGCAGGTTGAGCTCGACCGAGCGCTTGTTGCGGTCGGTCACCCACGTAAAGGCCGACGAATGGCCGATCTTCGGCTCATATCCGCGCATCGGGTCGCCGCCGCCGGGCTGCTCGATCTTGATCACGTCGGCGCCGAGGTCGGCGAGCAGCGCGGTGGCGAACGCGCCGGGAAGCAGGCGGGTGAGGTCGAGAACGCGGATGCCCGCGAGCGGGCCGGAGGGAGGGGTCACGATGGACAATCTACCGATCGGTTGGTAGATTATCCAGCATGACGACGCTTTCCGGCCGTGTGGCCATCGTTACCGGAGCCGGCCGCGGCATCGGCCGGGGAATCGCCGAGGAATTGGCCGCCGCGGGCGCCGCGGTCGTGGTCAACTACCGCCGCGACGAGGCGGCGGCCGCGGAGACCGTGGCAGCGATCAAGGCCTCGGGCGGCCGCGCGCTGTCCGTAAGGGCGTCACTCGGCGACCTGGAGGGCGCCGACGCGCTCGCCGACGCCGCGGTGGCCGCGTTCGGCTTCGTCGACATCATCGTCCACAACGCCGGCGTCGCCAGCCGCGGGAACACCGTTGCCGACACCGATCCGGCCGAGTTGCAGCGGCTGATGATGACCCACACCTTCAGCGCCGCCCGCCTGTGCCAGCAGCTGCTGCCGCAGATGCGCCAGCGTGGCCGCGGGCACATCGTGATGATCTCGTCGAGCGAGGTCGCGCACATGCGCGCCAACGGCGCCCCGTACAACATGGCCAAATCCGCGCTGGAGGCGCTGGCGTTGACGATGGCCAAGGAGGAGATCGGGCACGGGATCCGCGTGAACATCGCCGCTCCCGGCCTCGTCGTCACCGACATGGGCGCCAAGCTCGTCCAAGCCACGCTCGGCGTGGAGGACATCACCGAACTCGACGCGGCCCAGCCGCTGGGCCGGGTCGTCCGCCCGGCGGACGTGGCGCGGGTCGTGCGCTTCCTCGTGTCCGAGGACGCGGACTTCGTCAGCGGCCAGCGGATCGTCGTCGACGGCGGCGCCGACGCATCGCCGACCGGCGCTCGCACGGCCGCGGCGTCCGCTCGCGCGTGAGTCACTTCGAGTCCGAGTCCTTCGCGTCGTACCTGGGCTTCCGCTGGGACGACGAGTCGACGATCCGGCTGACGGTCCGGCCGGACCTGCTGAACTCGGTCGGCCGGCTGCTGGGACCCGTCGCGTTCGCGATGGTCGACTACAGCATGGCGTCGGCGCTGCTCGGCACGTTGCAGCCGGGCGAGTCGATGGCGACTACGAACATCTCGATCAACTTCCTGGCGTCGACCGACACGGGCGATGTCGTCTGCACGACGCACGTCGATCGGCGCGGGCGCCGGGCGGCGTTCCTGACGTCCGAGATCCGGCACGAGGGGCGGCTGTTGGCCACCGCCATCGGCACCTTCGCCATCCTCACTGCGCGTCCCCGCTGAAGCGCAGGCCGCGGCCGGCCTTTCGTCCCAGGTGCCCGGCGGCGACCAGAGCGCGCAGCGTCTGCGGCGCCAGGAACCGCTCGCCGTAGGCCTCGCGCATGTTGTCCGCGACCTTCAGCGTCGTGTCCAGCCCTGAGAAGTCGGCGGTGTCGAGCGGCCCCATGGCGTGGTTGAACGCCTTCTGGCACGCCAGATCGACGTCGTCGGCGTCGGCGATGCCCTCGTCGACGATCCGCATCGCCTCGAGCATCAGCGCGACGATCAGCCGCGACGTGATGAACCCGGGCGTGTCCTTGTGGCACAGCACGGTCTGCTTGCCGTAGCGGCCCGCCAGATCCACCGCCACCGCAAGCGTCTCGTCCGACGTCTGGACGCCGCGCACGAGCTCGATCAGGTCCATCATCGGCGGCGGGTTGAACCAGTGCGATCCGATCACGCGGTCCGGCCGGGCCGTCGCGGCGGCGAGGCGCGAGATCGAGAACTGCGAGGTGTTGGAGGCGAAGACGACGTCGTCGCGACAGACCGCGTCGAGCTGAGCCAACACGCGGGACTTGACGTCGATGTCCTCGACCACGGTCTCGATCACGTGGTCCGCGGCCGCTCCGGCCGCGTCGAGATCCGTCGTCACCGAGATCCGGGCGAGCGCCGCCTCGGCCTCCTCGGACGACAGCTTCTCCGACTTCACGAACCGCGCCAGGCTCTTCTCGATCCGCGCCCGCGCGCGGTCCAGGGCCGCCTCCTCGACGTCGACCAGCGTCACCTGGAGGCCCGACGTGGCGACGACCTGGGCGATCCCGTTGCCCATCACGCCGCCGCCGACGACCGCGACGCGCTCGATGCTCATGCGCGCTCGGCCGCCGCGGCGGACTCCCACTTGCCGTCGACCGCCAGATACGGCCGGGCGACCTCGACCAGCGTCCCGTGAGCGCTGTCCGGCAGGACCCACGTCCAGCGCTGCCACGGCATCGTCGGGTCGGAGTTGACCTGGCCCGTGGTGCTCAGGCCGGCGTCGGCGAGGCGCTTGGACGTCTCCTCCGGGTTGTCCGTCGTGAAGCAGATGTGGTGCACGTGCTCGCCGCGCTTCTCGAGCCGGCGGCCCAGCGGGCTGTCGGGATCCGGCTCCATGAGCTGGATCTCGGAGCCGCCCGGGTTGACGAACGTCGCCCAGCGCATGCGGTCCTCGCCGCCCTCGAACTCGTCGTAGCGCACGAGGCGCTCCTCGAGCTGCGCGGGATCGAGGATCTCCAGGATCGTGGTCCAGTCCTCGATCGCCTGATCGAGGTCCTTCACGAGTAGACAGATATGGGCCAGGGGTCCGCTCGGCATGAAAGCCGCTCCTTTTCGAGGGTCGCGCACCAGAATAACTACCAACCGACCGTTTGGCAACAGATGTACCAGTGCGTGAGCGCCGGTCGATCGGGGAAGATGGGCGCGATGGAACGGTACGTCACCCTTCGCGGCCTGCAGCTGTACGTCCGCGAGCAGGGCGACGGGCATCCGCTGCTGCTGATCAACGGCCTCGGCGGCCATGCCGACATGTGGGGCACGACCGAGGACCGGCTGTCGGAGACGTCGCGCACGATCGTCTTCGACGCCCCCGGCACCGGCCGCTCGAGCACCAGCCCGGTACCGATCCCGCTCCCCGTCGTGGCCAAGCTCCTGATCCGGCTGATCGACGAACTGGGCTACGAGCGCGTCGACGTCGCCGGCTACTCGCTCGGCGGCGTGATGGCCCAGCAGCTCGCCCGCACGGCGCCGGATCGCGTCCGCCGCCTCGCGCTGGTCTCCACCAGCTCCGGCTGGGGCAGCGCACCGCCGGATCTCGCGTCGCTGGCGCTGATCTCCACCCCTGCGCGCTACCTCTCGCCGCAGCTCTACAAGGCCACGAGCCACTTGCTGGACGGCGGCGACCGGTTCCGCGACCCGAACCTCAAACACGCCCAGGCCGAGCGCCGCAACCGCCATCCCCCGTCGTTGGCGGGCTACGCGCAGCAGTTCCTCCAGGGTTCGACGTGGTCGAGCCTGCACTGGTCGTTCCGGCTGACGATGCCGACGCTGGTGATCGGCGGTACCCGCGACCGCCTGGTGCCGGCCGCCAATTCGATGCTGCTCGCCTATCGGATTCCGGACAGCCGCCTGCACCTCCTGCCGGACGAGGGGCACCTGATGCTCTTCGACCCGCTGAGCAGCTCGTCGGGCCTGCTGGCGGACTTCTTCTCGAGCCCCGACCACGCGCGCTCGACCGCCTGGCGCACCGGCGACGCGGTCGATGACTACGAGCGCGTGGAGCAGGCACTGCGCGCCGCGCCCGGCGTGCAGCCGCTGAAGGCGCTCAGCGGCGCCTACCGCGCGTGGGTGCGCGGCCCCGTGGTCAAGCGGGTGTTCGGAAGCTAGTCGGACAGCACGACGAGGGCCTCGCCCTCTTCGACCGACTGGCCCTCGGCGCACAGGATCGACTCCACCGTGCCGGAGGCTTCCGCCTCGACGGGCATTTCCATCTTCATCGACTCGAGGATCACGACCGTGTCGCCCTCGTCGACGGTGTCGCCGACCGCGACCTCGATCTTCCACACCGTGCCGGTGATATGCGCCTCGACGTTCGCCATGGCCGCGGAAGGTACCACGTGACACAACTTCCACCAAACGATCGGTTGAAGAACCGGTATGCTCGCCCGATGCAGCGCACCATCTTCGAGGACGAGCACGACGCCTTTCGGGACTCCGTCAAAGGGTTCCTGAGGAAGGAGGCGCTCCCACACACGGAGGAGTGGGAGGCCGGCGGGATGGTCGACCGTGGCTTCTGGCGCAAGGCGGCCGAGCAGGGATTCGTCGGCTTCGAGGCCCCGGAGGACTGCGGCGGTCTCGGAATCAGCGATTTCCGCTTCAACGCGGTGATCAACGAGGAGGTCGCCTATGCCGGTGTCGTGGGCGACAACTTCTCGCTCCAGAACGACATCATGGTCCCCTACCTGCTCGAGCTCACCACCGACGAGCAGAAGCGCCGCTGGCTGCCCGGGCTGACGACCGGTGACAGCGTGTACGCGATCGCCATGACCGAGCCCGGCGCCGGCTCCGACCTGCGCGCGATGACCGCCAGCGCCCGGCGCGACGGCGACGGCTACATCCTCGACGGCTCGAAGACGTTCGTCACGAGCGGGATCCAGGCCGACCGCGTGATCGTCGCCGCCCGCACCGGCCAGGGCTTCAGCCTGTTCATGGTCGAGGCCGGGATGGACGGCTTCGAGCGCGGGCGCAAGCTCGACAAGGTCGGCCGGCGCGCCCAGGACACCGCGGAGCTGTTCTTCAACGGCGTCAACGTCCCGCACGAGAACCTGCTCGGCGAGGAGGGCATGGGCCTGCGCTACCTGATGGCGCGGCTCCCGCGCGAGCGGCTGTCGATCGCGGTCGCCGCGGTCGCCGCCTCCGAGCACGCGCTGACGATCACGCTCGACTACGTGCGCGAGCGGCACGCCTTCGGGCAGCCGATCGGGTCCTTCCAGCACAACCGCTTCACGCTGGCCTCGCTGCACGGCCAGGTCCTAGCCGCGCGCGCGTTCATCGACGCCGCGATCGTGGCGCTCAACGACGGCCGGCTCAGCGGCGAGGACGCGGCCAGCGCGAAGGCGTTCTCCACCGACCTGCAGTTCGAGGTGCTCGACCACTGCCTCCAGCTGCACGGCGGCTACGGCTACATGAACGAGTACGTGATCTCGCGACTGTGGCGCGATGCCCGCGTACAGCGGATCTACGGGGGTACCAACGAGGTCATGCGCGAGATCGTGGGACGCTCGATGGGGCTCTGAGGGCTTGACGAATCAAACGATCGGTTGGTAGGATTGATCGCGTCATGAGCGAGAGCACCCTAACCGTGGACCTGCTGGCGCCTGAGGTCAACGAGGATCCCTACCCGTACTTCGCCGCCCTGCGCGAGCAGGACCCGGTCCATTGGAGTGACCGGCACCGCGGCTGGATCATCACGCGTTACGACGACTGCAGCGCAGCGCTGATGGACTACAAGCGCCTGTCCTCGGATCGTGTGCGTCCGCTGCTGGCGGCGATGACGCCGGAGAAGCGAGCGCAGGTCGGGCCGGTCTACGACCTGATGACCGGCTGGATGGTGGTCTCCGACCCCCCGGACCACCGCCGTCTGCGCGCGCTCGCCGCCAACGCGTTCAGCCCGAAGCGCGTCAAGGCGATGGAGGACGAGATCCAGCGGCTGATCGATCAGACGCTCGACGAGTTCATCGCCTCCGGCGAGGAGGACCTGATCGCCGGCTTCAGCTACCCGCTGCCGGCGACCGTCATTGCGCGGTTGATCGGCGCCCGCGAAGAGGACACCTGGCGGTTCCGCGACTGGTCGGTTGCGCTCGCTCACGTCGCGTTCGGCGCCGGTGGCGACGACCGCGGTGACCGCCACACGACCGCCATGGAGGGCCTCGAGCAGATGCTCGAGTACTTCGGCGAGCTGCTCGAGTACCGCCGCGAGCACCCCGGCGAGGACATGATCTCGGACCTGCTCCAGGACAACGAGAAATGGGGCCGGCTCACCGACGACGAGATCAAGGCCATGTGCGCCCTGATGCTGTTCGCCGGCCACGAGACGACGACGACCACGATCGCCTCCGGCGTCCTTACGCTGATCCAGCACCCGGACCAGCTCGCGCTCCTGCAGGCCGATCCCGAGGGCCTGGGCGGCGGCGCGGCGGAGGAGTCGCTGCGCTACGAGGGCGCGATCAAGATCCTCCACCGCTGGACGCTCGAGGATCACGAGATCCGCGGTCACGAGATCAAGGCCGGCGACCGCGTGTACATCGCGCCCGCCGCCGCGAACCGCGATCCCGAGAAGTTCGAGGATCCCGACCGCTTCGACATCACGCGCGCCCCCAACCCGCACATCGCGTTCGGCAAGGGCATCCACGCGTGCATCGGAGCGCAGCTCGCGCGGCTCGAGATGAAGCTCTCGATGACCAGCATCGCCAAGCGCCTTCCGGGCCTGCGGCTGGCCGACGGCGCCGAGCTCAACTGGGCGCCGAGCCTCGCCTCGCGGGGGCTGACGGAACTGCGGATCGCGCACGACGCGAAGCCATGAGGATCGCCATCGTCGGATCGGGCCCGGCCGGCTTCTACGCCGCCGGGCAGCTGCTGAACGGCGCGGACGTCTCGATCGACATGATCGACCGGCTGCCCACGCCCTGGGGTCTCGTGCGCGCGGGTGTGGCGCCGGATCACCCGAAGATCAAGACCGTCACCCGCGTGTTCGAGAAGATCGCCGCCAACCCGCGCTTCCGCTTCTTCGGCGGCGTCGAATTTGGGCGCGACGTGACGCGCGCCGAGCTCACCGAGCGCTATCACGCGGTCATCTACGCCACCGGCACCGCCGCCGACCGCCCGCTGGGCATCCCCGGCGGCGAGCTGAGCCGCCCGGCGACCGCGTTCGTCGGCTGGTACAACGCCCATCCCGACTTCGCCGACGAGCAGTTCGACCTCACGCACGAGCGCGCGGTCGTGATCGGCAACGGCAACGTCGCCCTCGACGTGGCCCGGATGCTGGTGCTGCCGGAGGAGGATCTGCGGATCACGGACACGGCCGACCACGCGATCGAGGGCTTCGGCCGCAGTTCCGTGCAGGAAGTGGTCGTGCTCGGCCGTCGCGGCGCCGAACAAGCCGCGTTCACAAACCCCGAGCTGCGCGAGCTGGGCGACGTCTGCGACGTGGTCGTCGACCCGGACGAGCTGAGCGGCGAGGGCCGCAACGTCGATCTCCTGCGCGAGTACGCGGCGCGACCGCTGACCGGCCGCCGCCGGATCGTCCTGCGCTTCCTGCGCTCGCCGGTCGAAATCACGGACGGCACGGTCATGCTCGTCCGCAACGAGCTGATCGACGGCCGCGCGGTGCCGACGGACTCGTTCGAGACGATTGAGGCCGGCCTGGTCCTGCACGCGATCGGCTACCGCGGCGTGGCGCTCCCGGACGTGCCGTTCGACGAGGCGCGCGGCACGATCGCCAACGAGGGCGGCCGCGTCGCGCTCGGCGAGTACGCCGTCGGCTGGATCAAGCGCGGGCCGTCGGGCGTCATCGGCACCAACAAGAAGTGCGCCCAGGACACGGTCAATCGCGTGCTCGAGGACATCGAGGCGGGCCGCCTACTCGACCCGAACCCGTCCGCGGAGGAACTCACGGCGCTCGCCGGCGCCGTGGATTACGACGGCTGGAAGCGGATCGACGAGCACGAGCAGTGGCGCGGAAAGCCGTTCGGGCGCCCGCGGGTCAAGCTCACGCGGGTGCGTGAGATGGTGGCGATAGCGGGAGGGGACTGATGGCCAAGGTCGACGTTGCGATCATCGGAGCGGGGGCCGCGGGATTGACCGCCGCCGCGCTGCTCGCCAAGGAGGGCAAGAAGGTCTCCGTGATCGAGGCCAGCAAGTGGCTCGGAGGCCGCGGCATGGCCGTGCCCGACGAGGGCTTCAAGCTCAACCTCGGCGGCCATCTCCTGGAGGATTCCGGCTCCGGCATCACCAAGGTGCTCGAGTACGTCGGCAAGACGCTCGAGCACGGCAACGTGTCCACCGACATGCCGGTGTGGGATCACGAAACGAACAAGTGGGGCTCGATCCGCGACCGCTATTCCGGCGACAAGTCCGAGCTCAAGAAGGTCATCAAGGCGCTGATGGAGACGCCGTACGAGGCGCTCGACGATTGGGACGACAAGCCGCTGCGCGAGTGGATGCGCCAGTACACGTCGGACCAGGGCGTGATCGACCTGTGGGAGTTCCTGTCGGTGCTCGAGTGCATGACCGACGACTGGTACGACCACTCGGCCTCGGACAACCTCTACGTGCGCAAGATGCACTACTCCGAGGCGCGGATGGCCGGCTACTCGTTCTGGCCCAAGCGGGGCTGGGACGGCATGTTCCAGGACCTCCACGACGCCGTGATCGAGCACGGCGGCGAGGTGCTGCTCGGCACGCCGGCCGACTCCGTGGTGATCGAGAACGGCGAGGTCAAGGGCGTCATGCTCGGCCGCGACAAGGTGCTGCCGAACGAGTTCATGGAGGGCGAGGTGTTGGAGGCGGACGCCGTCATCTCCACCCTGCCGGTGTGGAACGTCCTGCGCGTCGTGCCCGAATCGGCCCTCCCGGACTGGTACACGGCCCAGATCAAGTTCCTCGCCCAGGACCACCTGCGGATCTCGTGGATCGGCCTGTACCTGGCGACGCGTGAGGAGGTCCACGCGCTGGACCCGCGCGAGATCTCGACCTGGCTGCACGCGCCGACCAGCCGCCTGTCGGGCTTCTGCTTCAACCAGTCGGCGATGGATCCGTCGACCGCGCCCGAGGGCGTGAACCTGATGGTCGCCGGCGGGATCATCCCGGGCGCCAAGGCGCGCGATCTGACCTACGTCCAGGACATGTTCGAGCGCTTCGAGAACGACCTCAAAACGATGTACCCCGGGCTCAAGGAGTCCTACTGGCGCCGCCGCCACCTGGTGCACGACCCGTCGTTCGGCGTGATCCAGAAGCCCGCGCTGGTCGGCAAGTTCCGGCCGCACTGGCGGGCGCCCAACGTCGACGGGCTGTACTTCGCGTCCGAGACGTTCCGGTCGCGCGGCATCGGCGTCGACCGCGCCGCCCGGGCCGGCCTCACCGTTGTCGAGGACTACCTCGGCCGGCGGCTCGACGGCGGCTTCGGCTGGCGCTACTGATGGCTCGTCTCGAAGGCCGCGTCGCGCTCGTCACCGGCGCGGCCTCCGGGATCGGCTACGCGATCGCGTCCCGGCTGGTCGCCGAGGGCGCGTCCGTGCTGGTCAACGACCGCGACGCCGAGGCGTGCTCGCGTGCGGCGTCCGAGCTGGGCGGCGTGGCCGCGGTCGGCGACGTCACCGACCCTGCGTCCGTCGAAGCCGTGATCGCGCTCACCGACCGGCTCGACATCGTCGTCAACAACGCGGGCGTCACCCGCGACGCGCCGATCCACCGGATGACCGACGAGGACTGGCAGATCGTCCACGACGTCGCCCTGCGCGGCGCCTTCAACGTCTCCCGGTCCGCCGCACGGCTGCTCCGCGCCGAGGCCGATCACCACCGCAAGCTGATCAACATCACGTCCGGCGTCGCGATCTACGGCGCGCCGGGCGCCTCGAACTACTGCGCGGCCAAGGCCGGCCTGATCGGGCTTACGAAGGCGCTGTCGCGCGAGTGGGCCCGCTACCGCATCAACGTCAACGCGGTCGCCCCGGGCCTGATCTCCGGCACCGGCCTCACCGACGCCAAGCCGCAGGAGCTGATCGCGCGCGTGGCCGCCAACGTGCCGCTGGGCCGCGCCGGCACGCCCGAGGACGTCGCCGCCACCGTCGCCTACCTGGCCTCAGCGGACTCGGACTACATGACCGGCCAGGTGCTCGAACTGCACGGCGGCGCCGAAGTTCTCGCATAGACGCGCCGGCCGCGAGATGATGCGCGCCATGAACGCGCCTCAGCAGCCGCCTCCCTACCAGCAGGCCTACGCGCCGCCAATGGGTCCGCTGCCACCGCCCGTCCCGATGCCGGACACCCGCGTGATCCGCAGCGTCGGCCGCTGCATCGCCCTGCTCATCCTCAGCTGGGGCTTCTGGGGCTTCGCCTGGGTCTACCACACGACCAAGGAGGTCTCGCCGCGCGTGAACCGCCCGACCTCGCCGGCCGCGCGCGCGTGGATGAACGTCGTGCCGATCCTGAATTTTTTCGTCCTCTACTGGTGCTGGCGCGACATCGAGGAATACACGAAGCGCTCACGCGCGCAGAGCTTCGATCTGCTCCTCTGGTTCCTCCTGTCGATTCTGATCAGCGTCGTCGCGCTCTACTCGTACCCGATGGTGCAGTCACGGCTGAATGACGCCCACCGAGCCGCGACGAACGGCACGGCCCAGAACGCGCCGATGAAGTCGATCGACTGGATCATGATCGCCGTCGGCTGGGCGTTCATGCTGCTCTGGATCGTCTTCATTGTGCTGATCGCACTCGTCGCCTCGACGTAGCGAGCACCTGATACGGAGCCGGAATTGATCGCCGGTCGTGGGCGTCGTCAGGGTCGATGCGAGTACGCGCGGAGCCGGCGGGTGGTGTCGAAGCCGGCCGCGATGCGTATGCGAAGCGCGCCTGGGGGGACGCGTACCGCCGGCTGTCGGATGCCGACCGGACCACGCCGCTGGTTCCCGACGACCTCGAACTTCTCGCCACGTCGGCCTTCATGGTCGGCCGCGAGGTGGAGTACCGGCGCAATCTCGAGCGCGCCCACCATGCGCAGCTGGCAGCGGGCGATGCGGGGCGGGCGGTGCTCAACGCGATCTGGGTGGGCATCACGCTCTCGCTCCGGGGAGAGCCGGCGCGCGCGTCGGGATGGCTTGGGCGCGCGCAGCGACTGTTCGACCGCGAGCGCTGCCACGGCGTCGAGGAGGGGTACCTCCTGCTGGCTACGGCGAGGCACCACGATGTGTCGGCAGGAGTGATCGCCGCTCGCGCGGCTGAGATCGGCGAGCGCTTCGGCGACCCCGACCTGGTGGCCCTCGGCCTGACGGAGGAGGGACGGACCCTGCTGCGCATGGGCAGGGTCGCGGACGGGCTTTCGCGGCTCGACGAGGCGATGGTGGCCCTCGACGCCGAGCTGGGCGACAATGACACGGCCGCGCTCGAGCGCGAGGCGGCCCGGGCCGCGTTCGAGCGCCTCGGAGCGGCGACGGATCTCGCCCGCCTCGACGCGGTCGCCCCGAACGGCAATCGCGGCCTCACGCCGCGCGAGCTCCAGGTCCTACGCCTGGTCGCGGCCGGCCACACGAACAAGACGATCGCCGCCGAGCTCGTGCTGAGCGAGCGAACGGTCGACCGGCACGTGAGCAACACGTTCGCCAAGTTCGGAGTGAGCTCGCGTGCGGCGGCCACCGCCTACGCCTACCAGCACCGCCTCGTGTGAGTGAAACCACCGATCTGGCGCCGCGCGACGGTTGGGTGGTTCGGCCGATGCGCGGCCGCCCGACCGTACCTACGGTCGGTTGGCGCGCACAGCAGGCCAACGACCTACGGATAGGGATTACATGTCAAAGTCGGGCAGGATCATCGAGCACCTCAAGCGCAGCATCGTCGGCTACCTGGCGTTGTTCCTGGTGCTCACAGGCGGAACGGCGTACGCGGCGAACACCGTCTTCAGCGCGGACATCGTCGATGGCGAGGTGAAGAGCGTCGACCTCGCCAACGACGGCGTCACGGGCACGGACGTCGCCGAGGCGACGCTGAGCGTCAGGGACATCGGATGCCAGGGCGGGCTGGTCCAGGGCTTCGCTCGCGTCAAGGGCCTCGCCGGCATCGGGCAGGTCTACACGAACGACCCCGGCGCGATCGACATCGCGCGCAACTGCGCAGGCGGCGCAGGCACGGTCCACGTGCGCAGGGCGTCCACGGGGCTGTACTTCGTGCGGTTCGTGGGCAACTCGACGCAGCTTGCCCTGGCGGTGTCGAACAGCGACGGAAGGGGGACACAGAGCTCCCTCAACGACGACATCGTCTCGGTCGCCAAGGTCAATTCCGGTCCGGACGCCGGCGCGTTTCGCGTCGAGATCGAGGACGTGGGAGACCACTCGAGCGGCAGCGACCCAACGGACGGGCAGTTCACGATCATCCTCGTCTAGCCGGACGATCCACCGATGACAACGGCGCCCGCGGCAAGCGGGCGCCGGTCACAACCGCTCCAGGCGCGCGGCCTGCCGCTCATAGAAGCGGCGGCCCTCGCGCAGGAACGTGCGGACGACGCCGAGCTCCTCACCTCCGTAGCGGTGGAGGCCGACGTACGCGGTCCGCACGCGCGCGTAGCCGGCGTGGAAGCCGTCTCGCGCCGCCGGGCTGAGCGTGACCCGCTGGTCGTCGCCTTCGAGGTCGCCGCGCGCCCGTAACGTCTCCAGCCCGTCCTCGATGCGATCGGCCGCGCCTCGCGCGGCGGTTCGGAGCTCCTCGACCGTGACCGCCTCGGGCGCATCGGCGAGATGAACGAACCACCGGAGGTCCTCCCGGCGCAGGCCGAAGCGGGCGGTGAGCGCGGTCTCGAACTCACCGACGGCCTCCAGAAAGCCGTCGAGCTCCGCCATCACAGCGTCCCTGACGTGCTCACGCCGACGCTCGGGCACATGGAGAAACCTAAAGGGTCTGGCCCTTTAAGTTTGAGTTGATCCGCGCGCAAACGATCACGCGAAACGAACCCGCCCCCTCGATGCCCGCCGTTCGCCGGCTACACCGCGAGGCCTGCGTCCGCGCCCGCGTTGATCGCCGAGACGAAGTCGGCCGGGCGCGAGGCGTCGCCGAGGACGAGGATCTCGGGGCCCGAGATCTGCTCTGCGAGGGTGTGGCCGGTGGGCCGGAACCCGAGGGCGAGCGCGACCCGATCGGCGGGGACCGAGCGGGTCTCCCCGTCGATCTCGTAGAGCACGTGGTCGTCCTCGATCATGATCACCTTGGCGCCGGTGAGCAGCTTCACGCCGCTGCGCTTGAGCTCGCGGATGAGATGGCGGCGGGTGATCGCCTCGATCCCGAAGCCGACGCCCGGGCGCATCTCGATGATCGTGACGTCGGCGCCTTCGCCCACGACATGCTCGGCGGTCTCGCAACCGGTGGCGCTGCCGCCGATCACGACCACGCGCTCGCCGGCGGCGACGGGCACGTCGCCGCGCAGGAGCGACTGCGCGTCGTACACCATCTCGGAGCCGATGCCCGGGATCGGCGGGATGATCGGCTCGGCGCCGATGGCCACGATCACGACGTCGGGCGCCTCGGCGGCGACGACCTCGGGCGTGACCTCGGAATTCAGGTGGATCTCGACGCCGAGCTCGGAGAGCCGGTTGGACTGGTGGTCGCGGAAGCGCAGCACTTCGCGCTTGCTCGGCGCCAGGCCGGCGACCTCGAGCTTGCCGCCGAGTTGCTCGGCGCGCTCCCAGATCGAGACGTCGTGGCCGCGGATGCGGGCGATCCGCGCCGCCTCCATGCCGGCCGGGCCGGAGCCGATCACCATCACCCGGCGGCTCTCGGCGGTCGGCACGACCTGCCACTCGAGCTCGCGCCCGGCCTCGGGGTTGACCGAGCAGCGGGCGCGCTCGCCGCGGCCGACGAGGTCGACGCAGGCGTTGCAGGCGATGCACGGCCGCAGCTCGTTGAAGCGGCCTTCCTCGACCTTGATCGGCCAGTCCGGCTCCGCGATCAGCGCGCGGCCGAGCAGCACGAGATCGGCGTCGCCGTCGGCCACGACCTTCGCGGCGAGCTCCGGATCGTCAAGCCGGCCGACCGCGATCACCGGCACGTTCACGGCGCGCTTGACGGCGGCCGCGTACTCGACCATGTGCCCGCGCGGGACGAACATCGGCGCCAGCGTCACGTGCAGCGTGTGCCAGGTACCGGCGGAGACGCTGATCGCCGCGACCCCGGCGTCTTCCAGCCACTGAGAGACCTCGACCGTCTCGTCGATCGTCAGCCCGCCGGGCATGCCGTCGTCGCCGTTGATCCGCCAGACCAGCGGCAGCTCCACGGTGGCCATGATCGCGCGCGCCACCTCGAGGCTGAACCGGGCGCGGTTCTCGAGGCTGCCGCCGTAGGCATCCGAGCGGCGGTTGTCGAGCGGGGAAAGGAAGTTCGACGGCAGGTAGCCGTGCGCGCCGTGGACCTCGACGAAGTCGAACCCGGCCTCGCGAGCCAGGTCGGCGGCCTTCGCGTAGTCCTCGACGATGTCAGCGATCTCGGGCTCGGTCAGCTCGTGCGGAATCGGCGCATGCGAGTTCAGCGGCACCGGCGACGGCGCGACCGTCGGGCCGTGGACGACCTGCCGGCCGGGGTGCATCAGCTGGATGCCGATCGTGATGTCGTACTGGCGCAGCTCGTCGACGAGCCGCTTCAGACCGGGCAGATACTCGGGGCCGCTGATCTTGGGCTCAGGCCCCTCGGTCTCGGCGGAGACCAGGACGCCCTCGACCGTGATCGTCCCCACGCCGCCCTCGGCGCGCCGCCGGTAGTAGGCGATCGTCGCGTCGGTGATGTGGCCGTCCTCGTCCAGACAGGTGCCCATCGGGGCCATGATCAGGCGGTTCTTCAGCCGCAGGCCGGCGAGGTCGAACGGCGTGAAGAGCACCCGCGTGGCGTCGCGGGTGGTGGCGGCGCTGGTGGGCATGGCGCGGAGCGTACTCCTTCTCGAGCCCAATTTCAACCAACCGTCCGTTTGAATCTCAGACGACCCGATTCGGCTCGGCGATCAGGCCCGTGTGCGCGGAGGAGGCGTGAGCCAGCGCTGCGTCCGCGTCTGCGAACCAGCGGATCTCGACCGCGTCGAAGGGCGCGGCCGGGCGGCCCTCGTGGAAGTCGTGGCGCACGATCAGCAGCTCGTCGGCGTCGGGATCGGGCGTCCCGCGCAGGAACGTCATCAGCTTCACCGAGCCGCCGGCCTCCCGGACCACGCGGCGCTCGCACAGCGCGTGCGTGAACCGCTCCTTGTCGATCAGCTTCAACTCGTCGGCGACGATCGCGCCCTGATACTGCTCACTCGCGAACGCGGCGTCCATCGCCTCGAGATCGTCGAATTCGGTCTCGGCGCACACGTCGAACCCGGGGTAGGGGAGCAACGGCTCGCCGTCCCGCAGCACGGCGTGGTTCTGGACGTACCCGCGCAGACCCGGCAGGCTGCGCGCGGCGTCAGCGTGCGCGGTGCGCCAGTGCGACTGGCATTCGGCGGGAGTGAGGCCGGCGGCGCGCGGCGCCATTCCAACGCGAACAAGAGTCATGACGACCATCTTGCCAACCAACCGGACGTTTGGCAAACTACCTATCATGGAGAGAGCGGACGTCCCCACCCTGCCCGGCCTGCTGGAACGCGCCGCGGCGCAGTTCCCCACCGCCGGCGTCGCCTTCGAGGACGACCGCCAGACCTACGCCGAGCTGCTCGCCTCGGCCACGGAGTACGCGCGCCGTCTGCGCACGCTCGGAATCGAGCGGGGCGACAAGGTGGGCATCTTCGCCGGTGACCGCCCCGAGTACCTGTGGGTGCTCTACGGCGCCGCGCTCCTCGGCGCCGTCGCCGTGCCGGTGAACGGGCGCTTCAAGGTCCGCGAGTTGCGCCACGCGATCACCAACGCCGAACTGAAGGTCCTGTTCTGCGGCGGCGGCTTCGCCAATCACGCCGGGCTCGTCGCCGAGGCGCTCGAGGGGATCGAGGGGCCGACCGTGATCGCTTGGGATCCGGACGCCCCCAACGGCTTCCTGACGGGCTTCGACACCGTCGAGCCGACGGACTTCGACCGTCCCGAGCTGACGCTCCGGGACCCGTGCATGATCCTCTACACGAGCGGGACGACGGCGATGCCGAAGGGCTGCGTCCTCTCACAGGAGGCGCTGGTGCGGCCCGCGTACGCAATGCGCGACCGCTTCGCGCTCACCGACGAAGACCGGATGTGGGACGCGCTGCCGCTGTTTCACCTCGCGTCGCTTCTCCCCCTGCACGCGTGCATGCTCGCGGGCGCGTCCTACGTCGCCATGCGCCGCTTCGACCCCGCCGAAGCCCTGGCCCAGATGGAGCGCGAGCGCTGCACGACCGCGTTCCCGGCCTTCGAGACCGTGTGGCTGGCGATCCTCAACCACCCGAACTACGCGTCGACCGACCTGTCGAGCATGCGGCTCGTGCTCAACGTCGGCACGCGCGAGCGGCTCGAGCAGATGCAGGCGACGATGCACTGGGCGACGCAGATCAGCTCCTACGGCTGCACGGAACTCGGCGGCGTGTGCGCGTTCGGCCACATCGAGGACCCGCTCGAACTGCGCGTCACCACGTCTGGCCGCCCGTTCCCGGGAATGGAGATCCGGGTCATCGACCCCGAGACCGGCGCGCAGAAGCCGGTGGGCGAGACCGGCGAGATCATCTGCCGCGGCCACTCGATGTTCAGCGGCTACTACCGCGAGCCGGAGCTGACGGCCGCGGTCGTGGACGACGAGGGCTTCTTCCGCACCGGCGACCTCGGCGCGCTCGATGCCGACGGCCGCGTCCAGTACCGCGGCCGGCTGAAGGACATGCTCAAGGTCGGCGGCGAGAACGTCGGCGCGGCCGAGATCGAGGGCCACCTGGCCACGCACCCGGCGGTCGAGATCGTCCAGGTCGTCGGCGTGCGCGACGCGCGCTACACCGAGGTCCCGGTCGCCTTCGTGCAGCTGCGCGCGGGTGCCACCGCCACCGAGGACGAGCTGATCGGCCACTGTCACGGGGAGATTGCCTCCTACAAGGTCCCGCGGTACGTCCGCTTCACCAACGAGTGGCCGATGTCCGGGACCAAGATCCAGAAGTTCCGCCTGCGCGAGCAGATCACGGCCGAGCTCGACGCCGCCGGCATCGCCGAGGCGCCGAAGCTCACGACACCAGCTTCGGCGCGGACCGCGCTCCAGCCTCGCTGAGCTCCTGCGCGATCCGCTCGCGGAGCTTGAACTTCTGGATCTTCGTGCCCGACATGGGCCACTCCTCGACGATCCGCAGGTAGCGCGGGATCTTGTACGACGCGATCTTCCCGCGGCAGTGCTCGATCACCTCGTCGAGTTCCAGCGCCGCGCCCGGCCGCAGCATCACGTAGGCGCACGCCACCTCCTGGTAGCGCTCGTCCGGCGCGGCGACGACCTGGACCTCGGCGATCGCCGGGTGCTCGGCCAGGAAGCCCTCGATCTCGGCCGCGGCGACGTTCTCGCCGCCGACCTTCAGCATGTCCTTCAGACGCCCGATGAAGCTCAGCCGCCCGTCCGCGTCGACCACGCCCTGATCGCCGGTGTGGAAGAACCCGTCGGCGTCGATCACGGCCGCGGTCTGCTCGGGGTCCTTGTAGTAGCCGTCGAACAGCGCCGGGCCGCGGTAGGTGATCTCGCCCCGCTGCCCTGCCGGGAGCTCCGCCCCGGTCTCGGGGTCGACGATTCGCACCTCCATGCCCGCGAACGGCCGCCCGGCGGAGCCGACGCGGTGCTCGAGCGGGTCGTCGAGGTGGCTCAAGGCGAGCACGCCCCCGCCCTCGGTCCCGCCGTACGGCGAGATCAGCGTCAGCCATGGCGTGCGTTCGGCGAACAGCCGCAGCCGCTCGGGCACGCCGTTGACGTTGACCAGCCGCAGCTTCGACAGGTCGGTTCCGGCGAAGTCCGGATGGTCGAGCACCGCGGCCCAGATCAGGTCGAACGCCGCGAACGCGACCGTGCACTGCTCGAGCATCCGCACGGCCGCGCCGGGCTCGAAGTGCTCGAGCCCGACGTACGTCGCGCCGACGGTCAGGCAGCCGTTGAACGGCAGGATCGAGGCCAGGTGGAAGAGCGGCAGCGGGTCCCACATCCGGTCGCCGTGGCGGATCGGGAACCGCTGCTCGCCGAAGATCCGGCCCGTGCGCACGAGCGACTCGTGCGAGATCACGCACCCCTTCGGGTGCGAGGTGGTGCCGGACGTGTACATGATCATCGCCGGGTCGCGCGGTGCGTAGACATCCTCGCCTCCCGCCGACAGCTCCTCGCGAATGACGAGCTTCATCCCCGCGTGCTCGACGACGTAGGCGACCTCACGCTCCTTGAAGCGGCTGTTGATCGGCACCGGGATCGCGCCCAGGCGCATCGCCCCGTAGATCACCACGAGCATCCCGGGCCGGTTGGGCATCAGCACGCCGACCCGGTCGCCAGGCTGCACGCCCTCGGCGTGCAGCGCCCGCGCACAGGCGCGGGTACGCGCCGCGAACTCCGCGAACGTCAGGCGCTCGTCCGGCCAGACGAGCGCATCGGCGTCCGGCCAGCGCTCCGCCGCGCGGTCGACGAGCTCGGGGACGTTCATCAGTCCGCGGCGGCCGCGTCGCCCGCTCGGAAGCCGAAGGTGAGGCCCTGCCCGAGCGTGCCGCCGGCGCCGGGATAGGCCATGCCGAACGCGCTCGCGGAGCAGTTGCCGACCGCATAGAGGCCTTCGATCACGCTGCCGTTGCCGGCGATCGAGCGCACGCGGCCGTCGCCGTCCGTGCGCGGGCCGCCCTTCGTGCTCAGGCAGCCCGGGACGACCTTTAGCGCGTAGTACGGACCCTCCTCGACCGGGCCGATGCCGCCGATGAAGCGGTCGTACGGGTACGAGCCGCGCCCGAAGTCCGGGTCCTCCCCACGCCGCGCGCCCTCGTTGAAGCGCGCCACCGTCGCCTCCAGCGCGGCGGCCGGGAGCCCGACCTGCCCCGCCAGATCGGCGAGCGTGTCGCCCTTGGCCAGCCACTCCGGATCGGGATCGCGGCGGCCGAGCGGGCCGAGCCGGTACGAGCTCCGGTACGCGGAGTCGAAGATCAACCAGGCCGGGATGTGCGGGAACGAGTACGAGCCCGGATGGAAGTTCTGCAGCGTGCGGCCGAGGTCGTTGTAGTTCTGGGCCTCGTTGACGAAGCGGCGACCCGTGGCATCGACCAGCAGCGAGTGCGGACGCGCACGCTCGGTCAGGATCAGCCGGTTCATCGGGACGCCGTCGATGGTCTCACCCGGGATCGAGATCGCGGGGCACCACCACGCCTCGCTCATGTTGCCGAGCAGCGCACCCTCGGCGATCGCGAGCCGGAGCCCGTCGCCGCGCGCGCTCGGGGCGCCCACCGGCGCCAGCATCGGCCCGCGCAGGAACGCCTGCACGAGCTGCCCGTCACGCTCGAAGCCGCCGGTGGCGATGACGACCGCATCCTCCGACGGCCGCTCCTGCACGCGCACGCCGGCGCGGATCTGCACGCCGGCGTCGAGGCACGCCTCGAGCAGGCCGGCGAGCAACGCGCGGCCCATCGTGATGGTTCCGCGCGCGCGCCGCTCGGCGAGCCGCTCACGGTTGATGTCGCCGCCCGCGAGCTCGGCGTACGTGATCGGGCCGGTGACGTTCGGGGCGTCGCGGATCATCTCCGCGACCTCGGGCCGCGGGGTGTACGGCTGCGGCTCGAGCGTCCGGCCGCCCTGTTCGCGCCCGCCCTCGAACTCGGCGTGGTAGTCGCAGTACGGGATCGGCTGAAGCTGGATCTTCGTGTCGCGCTGCAGGCGCGCGGCGGTCGGGCCGGCTTCGCGGGCGAACACCTGCAGGACCTCGTCGTCGGAGTCGCCGAGCGAGAGCGCGCGCAGGTAGGCGAGACCGAGCTCGGCCGAGTCGTCGGGCAGCCCGTCATGGCCGGGCAGCCAGGCGTTGCCGCCCGAGAGCGCGGTGGTCCCGCCCAGGCGCTCCTCCTGCTCATAGACGGTGACTCGGGCCCCGCCCTGCGCCGCCGCGAGGGCGGCGGCGAGGCCGGAGGCGCCGCTTCCGATGACAGCGACAGTCTTCATGGCAACTCTCTCCCTAGACTTTGTGCAACGCTTGTTGTATAACACTCGTTGTAGAACAAGTCAATGCCCAAACTCGTCGACCATGAAGCCCGCCGGGCCGAAGTCGCCGCCGTCGCCGCGGACCTGATCGCGCGCCGTGGCCTGGACGGCGTGTCGGTGCGCGATGTCGCCGCCGCGGGCGGCTACAGCACGACCGTCGTCACCCACTACTTCGCCAGCAAGCGCGAGTTGCTGCTGCACGCGTACCGGTCGGCCGGTACCGCAACCGAGGCGCGGCTCCCGGAGCACGGTGGCCTGCTCGCGACCTGCGAAGCGATCCTCCCGCTCGACGAGCCGCGCCGACTGACCTGGCAGACCTGGTTCGCGTTCTGGGCCGCCGCGGTCGCCGACCCCGAGCTCGCGGCGATGCAGCGCCGCCGGCTCCTGTGGTTCCGAGAGCTTCTGGCGCGCGAGCTGGACGGCGACGACGAGGCCGCGCGCGAGTTGCTCGTGATCGTCCGCGGGATCGCCGCCGAAGCCGTCTTCGACCCTGACGACTGGCCGCCTGAACGCCAGCGCGAGCTGGCCTGGCACACGATCCAACGACTGATCAGAGGAGAGAAAAAGTGAGCTACGACGTGGTGATCGTCGGCGCGGGCACCGCAGGTCTTGTCTGCGGCTGCATCCTCGCCGACGCCGGCAAACGCGTCGCGGTCCTCGAGAAGCACCCGTATCTCGGCGGCCGCGCGATGGAGCACCGCTATCGCGGTCACCAGATCGGGCTCAGCTCGCACCTCGTCGAGGACCCTGGCGATTCGCTGACACGCGCCTGCGAGCTCGTCGGCGTCGAACTCACGCACTCGGAGCGGTCGGACTCGATGCCGTTCTGGGACGACGAGCACGGTCACTGGATCCCGATCCAGGACCGCTACTCGGGCGCCGCCAAGCAGGGCCTCAAGCGCTGCATCGAGGCGGTCAAGGAACTGTCCTTCGAGGACATCGACAACCTCGACCACCTGTCGCTGCGCGAGTGGATGAGCCAGTACACGTCGGACGAGGGCGTCTACGAGGTGTGGGAGGCGATCTCGGTGCTCGAGCAGATCACGCTCGAGCCGTGGGAGCACTCCGCGTCCGAGAACCTCTTCATCCGCAAGCTGCACTACGAGCGCAAGCGGACCGCGGGCTACTCGTTCTGGCCGATGGGCGGCTGGGAGTCGCTGTGGACCCGGATGGCGGACGCGATCCGCGCCCGCGGCGGCGACGTCATCGCTCGCGCGAAGGTCGACGAGGTCGTCGTGCGCGACGGTGCCGTCAAGGGCGTGCGGCTCGCGAACGGCGACGAGATCGAGGCGGCGGAGGTCGTGGTCAACGCGCCCGTCTGGAACCTCAACGCACTGTTCGCCGACGGCGCCCTTCCGTGGGACCTCCGCCACCGCGTCAAGATGCTCGCGGCCAACCAGAACAAGGCGTGCTGGTTCGGCTACTGGATCGCCGCCGAGGAGCCGGTCATCGCCTCCTCCACGCTGGAGATGGCCTCGTTCTTCACGACGCCGCGCGCGGGTCTGCCCGGGTACACGCTGTGCTTCACCGGCTATGACCCGTCGGTGTCGCCCGAGGGCGAGTACCTCACGTGCGTCGGCGCCGCGTTCGACGCCACCAAGCACTACGGCGACCGCGCGTACTACGACCGCAAGTTCGCCGAGCTGTGGGAGGACATCGAGGAGATGATGCCCGCGGCCCGCGGCGCGCTGTGGAAGAAGCCGCACCTCGTCACGACCTACGGCGTCATCTGCAAGCCCGGCCAGGTCGGCGCGGCACGTCCCGACACGCTCGTGCGCGGTGTCGAGGGCCTCTACCTGACCGGCGACACGACCCGCGCACGCGGGATCGGCATCGACAAGGCGGCACGTTCAGGGATCACGACCGCGGAGACGGTGCTCGGCCGCAAGCACCCGTTCTTCGCCGACACGGTGCGGTACTGACATGAGCATCACTGGGTTCTTCCACGCCGGCGTGACGGTCTCCGACATGGAGCGCGCGCTGACCTTCTACCGCGATCTGCTGAGGCTCGAGGTGGTATCCGACGGGATGACCGGAGGCGAGAGTGCGAAGCGGATCTGGAACATCGAGCCGGGCAAGGTGCGGGTCGTGTTCCTGCGCGTTCCCGGCAGTGACTCCATGGTCGAGCTGTTCGAGTTCGGCGACGTGGAGAAGCATTCGGCCTCTGCCCGTCCGCAGGACTACGGCGCGGGCCACTTCTGCCTGTACACCGACGATGCCGAGGGTCTCCACGCGCGCGCTGTCGAGGCCGGCTTCCGCTCACGGGGCGGCGATGTCGTGACGATCGACCGCGGGCCGCACGCCGGAGTGAAGGCCGTCTACCTGGTCGACCCGGACGGCTACCACGTCGAGCTCTACCAGAAGGCGTAGTACGTTGCCGGTGTGGCCGGCAACGACGCGCAGGTGCTCGAGCTCGCCGGGCGGGAGGTGCGGATCACCAGTCCGGACAAGGTCCTGTTCGGCGAGCACGGACAGACGAAACTCGACCTCGTCTCCTACTACGCGGCGGTCGCCGAGCCGCTGATGCGCACGATGGGCGGGCGCCCGGTGCTGATGCAGCGGTTCCCGCAGGGCGCGAGCGGCAAATCGTTCTTCCAGAAGCGGGTGCCGGACGGGGCGCCCGAGTGGCTCGAGACGACCACCGTGCAGACCGTGAACGGCACGCCGTCACGAGCGCTGGTCGCCGCCGACGTCGCGCACGTGGCCTGGGCGGTCAACCTCGCCTGCCTGGGCTTCCACGTCTGGCCGAACCGCGCCGACGATCCCGAGCACGCGGACGAGCTGCGCCTCGACCTCGATCCCCAGCCGGGCACCGGGTTCAAGGACGCCTGCGCCGCGGCCCACGAGCTGAAGGCGCTGCTCGACGAGCTGGGCATCGCCGCCTTCCCCAAGACGACCGGCAACCGCGGCCTGCACATCTACGTCCGGCTGGAGCCGAAGTGGGACTCGTACCAGGTGCGCTCCGCCGCGGTGGCGGTCGCGCGCGAGCTGGAGCGTCGCCGCCCGGACATCCTCACCGCCGCCTGGTGGAAGGAGGAGCGTGGGAAGCGGATCTTCATCGACTACAACCAGAACGCCCCGCACAAGACCGTGTTCGGTGCGTGGTCGGTGCGCGCCCGCAAGGGCGCGCAGGTCTCGACGCCGCTCAGCTGGGACGAGCTCGACGACGTCGATCCCGACGAGTTGACGCTGGCGACGGTGCCGGCGCGACTGGAGCGCGACGGCGATCCGTGGGCCGCGATGGCGCCGCAGTCGCTGGAGCCGCTGCTGGCGATGCACGAGCGCGACACGGCCGATGGGTTGCTCGACGCGCCGTGGCCTCCGGTCTATCCGAAGCAGCCGAACGAGCCACCGCGCGTCGCGCCGAGCCGCGCTCGTGCGCAGGACTAAACGACGATGAAGTGCACGATGAACGGGTCCAGCGGCGCCCGGTCGACGGACACGACCGCCGTCAGCGTGTGCCGTCCACGGTTCATTCCGCTGATCTCCGCGAGCCATCCGGCGGCAACGAACCGCGTCGGCCCTGGCGTGCCGCCGAACACCGGGTCTTTGTTGAACACCGTGAAGCGCTGCGGCGAGACGGCGAAGAACCGCGGTGTGCGGATGTCCACGGCCGGGCGACCGTCCATGCTCATGTTGATCGCCGTCACGCCCGACTGCCGCACCGTCCAGTCGATCGCGCAGGCACGCTGCGCGGCCGCGGTCTTGCCGTAGAACGGCTCCGGCTCGGCGTCACTGCAGTCGGCGGAGGTCATGACGACCACCACGGGCCGGTTGTGCCTGACGATGCACGTCATCTCGATGCCCTTGTTAGGCACGACCACCCCGCCCGTGGGGACCAGGACGCGGCCTCGATGCCCGATGCTGAGGCACAGATCCGCGGTCCCGCCGAACGGAGAGTGCGCGGCCGGCAGCGCCATGTTCAGGGCGTAGTGGTCGCCGATCAGGTCGCTGGCGGAGTTGCCGGCGACGTTGACGGCGGGTACAACCGCGACGCGGTTTCGGCCTCCTCGCGAGTCGTCGGCCAAGGCGACGGGGGTGAGCGCCACCGTGGCAGCCACGGCGAGCAGGGCGACATGTGGGATGGGCCTCATTGGGCCACCTCCTCGGTTGAGACATGTCGACCCTCTCAACATTCAGCCGCAAATGCCACCCTCCGGACTACTGCTCCTGAGCCGTCGGGCGAACCAGGATCTCGTTGACGTCCACGTGCGGCGGCTGCGACACGGCGTAGAGGACGGCGCGCGCGATGTCGTCGGCCTCCAGCCGGCCTTCGGACGGGTTGTCGAAGAACGGCGTCTCCGTCCCGCCCGGGCAGATCAGCGTCGTCCGGATGCCGGTGCCGTTGAGGTCCGCGCGGATCGACTCAGACATCCCGGTCACCGCCCACTTCGTGCTCGAGTACAGGCTGCCGGGCAACGCCTTTCGGCCCGCCATCGAGCCGGTGAGCAGCACGTGGCCGCGCGACTCGATCAGCGCCGGGATCGCCGCGCGCACGGTGTAGGCCGCGCCGAGGACGTTCGTCAGGACCATGTCGCGCCAGTGCTCCGGCGTCTCCTTCAACCAGCCGCGCGCGGCCCCGAAGCCGGCGTTGGCGAACACGACGTCGACGCGCCCGAACGCGTCGAGCGCGGCGCCGATCAGCCGCTCGTTGTCCTCCCAGCGCGTGACGTCGGTCTCGACGGCCACTGCGTCGCCGAGTTGGGCGACCAGCGCGTCGAGCTTGTCCTTCGAGCGCGCGGCCAGCACGACGCGGTATCCCGCCTCGACGGCTTGACGGGCGGTGGCCGCGCCGATGCCGGAGCTGGCGCCGGTGATCACGAAGACAGGGGAGTCGGACATCCCCTCGTCTTAGCGCAAGTTCGCGGAGCCGGCGGGAAGCAACCCGACCCGCCGGCTCCGCCTTGTTCGCGACCAGCTAGGGCTGGATCACGTTCTCCTTGCCGTCACGCCACTCGACGAGCACGCCGGGGACGCGGGCATCGCGGTTCTCGAAGGTGATCGCACCGGCGGCGCCGTCGAAGCCTTCGCCGGTCACCTTGTCCATGCCGGCCTTGACGTCCTCCGCCTCGAAGCTGTCGGCCGCGGCGAGCGACTTGGTGATCAGCTGCATCGCGTCGTAGGCGTCAGCGGCGTACGGGCTCGGAGACTCGTTGTACTTGGCCGTGTACGCATCGACGAACTTCTTGATGTTCGGATCGGTGTTGGCGGCCGAGAAGTCGATCGGGAACAGGATCCCGTCGCCCTGCGCGCCCATCGGCTTCAGGATCCCGGCGCCGAGGCCCGCGCCACCCGCGATCTTGCCCTGGTAGCCGGCCCGCTTGAGCGCCGTGGCGAACGTCACGTGCTGCGCGCCCGTGAGGTGCATGACGACCGCGTCCGGATTCGCGCTCATGATCTTCGACACGGTCGACGCGAAGTTCGTCGCGGTCGCGCCGACGCCGTCGCTCGAGGTGATCTGGAAGCCGTTCTGCTTCGCCAGCTCCGGCCACGTCTCCTCCGCGAGCGTCTCGTTGGTCGGGACGTCGTTGTTGTAGACCTGGGCCACCGTCTTGACGCCCTGGTTCTTGAAGTGCTCGGCCAGCAGGTGGTGATACGTCGGCTGCGGCGCATTCGCGCGATACACGTACTCGCCGGTCTCGACGATGCCGGGGGCGCCGGCGAGGATGATCGCGATCGGCACCTTGGCCCGCTGCGCGATCGGGGCAGCAGCCAGCGCGCCGCCGGACGTCATGCCCTGTGACACCACGGGATAGTCCTTGACCATCGAGGTCATCAGGCTCGCGGCCTGCTTGGGATCGGACGCTCCGTCCTTGACATCGACGGCCAGCGTCGCGTCGCCGAGCGCCTTCGCGGCGTTGGCCTCTTCGACGGCCAGATCGATGCCCTTCTTCCCCTCGACGCCGGTGAAGCCGGCAGGCCCCGTGGAATCGAGCGCGACGCCGACCGTGACCGTCCCGGTCTTCCCACCGCCGGAGGCACTCTCGCCGCCGCTGCTGCCTTCATCGTCGCTGCCGCAACCTGCGACCGCGAGTCCGGCGGCGATGACGCCGGCGGCCAGCCATGCCTTGACCTTCATGTCCAACTCCTCCTTGCGATGGTCATACGATCGTCTCCCCTCCGTCCGGCGTGATGAGCTGACCGGTCATGAAGCTCGCGTCGTCTGAGAACAGGAAGCAGACGGGCCCCGCGATCTCCTCGGGTCGCCCGATGCGCGCCATGACGTTGTGCTCGCCGGCCATGCGCAGCCCTGCCTCGAGACTGCCGCCGGCACGTGCCGCGTACAGCGGCTCCGTCATCCCGGTTCGGATCCGCCCGGGTGCGACGGCGTTGACCCTGATGTCGGGTGCGAGTTCCAGCGCAAGCTGGCGCGAGTAGCCGACGACCGCCGCCTTCGCGGCCCCGTACGGGGCGTTGAAGGGCTGCGCGGTGATGGCGGCGATCGACGCGACGTTCACGATCGCGCCGCCGCCGCCGGCCCGCATGATGGGCACGGCGTGCTTGCAGACCAGGAAGGTCCCGCCGAGGTGGATCGCCAGCATCCGGTTGAAGCGCTCGAGCGACCATTCGCCGAGCGGCCCGAAATCGGCGATCCCGGCGGCGTTGAAGACGTGATCGATCCGCCCGAACTCGTCGCGCGTGCGCTCCACGGCGCTCGCGACCGAGCGTTCGTCGGTCACGTCGCAGCCGATCGCGATCGCGCCGTCGAGCTCGGCGGCGACCGCCCGCGCACTCTCGAGCGACAGGTCCGTGACCGCCACGCGACCGCCCTCGCTCGCGTAGCGCCGCGCGGTCTCGCGCGCGAGGCCGGAGCCCGCGCCCGTCGCGAACAGCACCTTGCCGTCGAAGCGCTCGGGCATGGCTAGATCCCCGCCGTCCTTCCACCGTCGATTCGGAGATCGGCGCCGTTGACGAACGCCGCGTCGTCGCTCAACAGGAACGCGCAGCCGGCCGCGATGTCCTCGGGCAGCCCGATCCGCGGCGAGTAAGTGCGCTCCAGCTGCTCGGTGCGGATGTGCGGCGCGCGCTCCATGGCGGCCAGCAGCATCGGCGTCTCAACCGAGCCCGGGGAGATCGAGTTCGTGCGCACGCCCTCGCGCCCGTAGTCCACGGCCAGGCTGCGCACGAGGCCCAGCGCGCCGGTCTTGGAAGCCGTGTAGCCCAGCGAGTTCGGCCGGGCGTAGGAGCCGTTGATCGACGTGACGATCACGATCGATCCACCGCCGCCTTCGAGCAGGTGAGGCACCACAGCGCGCGACCACAGCCGCGGCGCGGTGAGGTTCACGGAGATCAGGCGCTCCCAGTCGTCATCCGTCGTCGACGTCGCGTCGCCGGGCGAGTGGATGCCCGCCACGTTGGCGAGCCCCCAGAGCGTTCCGGGCTGGTCCAGAGCGGCCGCGACCACCTCGGTCGCGAGCCGCTCTGAGGTGACGTCGCCGACGAACGCGATGCCATCGACGCGGCGCGCCACGTCCTCGACGCCCGGTTCACGGTCGACGAGGACGAGGTTCGCCCCTTCTTTGGAGCAGCGCTCGGCGACGGCCGCGCCCATGCCCTGGGCGGCGCCGGTGACGATGACAGTGCGGCCGTCGAGACGCATGGCTACGGCTGGATCACGTTTTCTTTGCCGCCACGCCACTCGACGAGCACGCCGGGGACGCGCGCGTCGCGGTTCTCGAACGTGACGTTGCCGGCGGCGCCGGTGAAGCCCTTGGCGGCGACCTGCTCCATGCCGGCCTTGACGTCGTCGGACTCATGGCTCTTGGAGGCGGCCAGCGACTTCACGATCAGCTGGACGGCGTCGTACGCGTCGGCGGCGTACGGGCTCGGCGGCTCGTTGTACTTGGCCGTGTACGCATCCACGAACGTCTTGATCTGCGGGTCCGTGTTGGCGGCCGAGAAGTCGATCGGGAACAGGATGCCGTCAGCCTGCGCGCCCATCGGCTTGAGCATGTTCGCGCCCAGGCCGGCGCCGCCGGCCACGACGCCCTGGTAGCCGGCGCGCTTGAGCGCGGTGGCGAACGTCACGTGCTGCGCGCCCGAGAGGTGCATCACCACGGCGGCGGGCTGCGTGTCCATGATCTTCGAGATCGTCGAGGCGAAGTTCGTGGCGGTGACGCCGGCGGCGTCGCTGGACGTGATCTGGAAGCCGTTCTGCTTGGCCAGCTCCGGCCACGTCTCCTTGGCCAGCGTCTCGTTGGTCGGGATGTCGTTGTTGTAGACCTGCGCGACGGTCTTGATGCCCTGGTTCTTGAAGTGCGTCGCGAGCAGGTGGTGGTACGTCGGCTGCGGCGCGTTCGCGCGGTAGATGTAGTCGCCGGTCTCGACGATGCCAGGGGCGCCGGCGAGGATGATCACGGCCGGAACCTTGGCCCGCTGCGCGATCGGCGCGGCGGCCAGCGCGCCGCCGGACGTCATGCCCTGCGACACGACCGGATAGTCCTTGACCATGCCGGTCATCAGGCTCGCCGCCTGCTTGGGATCGGACGCGCCGTCCTTGACGTCGACGGCCAGCGTCGCGCCGCCCAGCGCCTTGGTGGCGTTGGCCTGCTCGACGGCGAGGTCGATGCCCTTCTGGCCCTCGACGCCGGTGAAGCCGGCCGGACCGGTCTTGTCGAGCACGAAGCCGACCGTCACGGTGCCGGACTTGCCGCCGGCGGCGTTACTGCTCGAGTCGCTGCTGTCACTACCGCCACAACCGACGACGGCGAGGCCTGCGGCGACGGTGCCGGCGGCAAGCCAGGTCTTGACCTTCATGGTGGTTCTCTCCTCGGGGGGTGTGTTTACGGGGTGGGTGCGGCTTCGAGACCAAGGAAGGCGCGGAGCACGAGCGGGTCGTTTTTCACCGACTCGACCGTGCCCTCGAGAATCACTTCGCCCTGCTCGAGCACGTAGGCATAGGTCGCGAGCTCGAAGGCGGCAGCGGCGTTCTGCTCGACCATCAGGATCGAGAGGCCGCGTTCAGCGATCTGACTGACCGCCTCGATGATCTTGTCGACCATGATCGGCGCGAGGCCCATGGACGGCTCGTCGAGCAGCAGGATCTTGGGCTCACTCATCAGCGCGCGGCCGAAGGCCAGCATCTGCTGCTCGCCGCCGCTGAGCAGGCCGCCGGCCTTCTCGCGACGCTCGTGCAGGATCGGGAACATCTCGTAGACGTCGCTCAGCAGTTGCTTGAGCCGACCGCTCGAGCGCTGGTGGTACGCGCCGAGCAGGAGGTTGTCCTCGACCGTCAGTGGGCCGATGATGCGGCGCCCTTCGGGAACCTGGACGAGCCCGGCCCGAGCGACCTTGTGCGACGGCCGGCCGGTGATGTCCTCACCGTCGAAGGTGATCGTCCCGGCGGACGGGGTGAGCGCGCCCGAGAGGGCGTTCAGCGTGGACGTCTTGCCGGCGCCGTTGGAGCCGAGCAGCGTCGCCACCTGGCCCTGTTCCAGCCGCAGGTCGATGCCGTGGACGGCCGTGACCTGGCCGTACCGGACGACCAGGTTCGAGACCTCAAGCGTCGACATGCTTCCTCCCCAGGTACGCCTCCTGCACGACCGGCAGCGCGGCCGTGGCGTGCGGAGGACCTTCGGCGACCTTCTTGCCGAAGTTCATGACGAAGATGTGGTCGCAGGTGTTGAGCACGATCCGGAGGTCGTGCTCGATCAGCAGCTGCGTGAGGCCGTCGTCGCGCAGCGACTTCATGACCTCGGCGATCTCGGCGCGCTCCTCGCGGTTCATGCCCGCGATCGGCTCGTCGAGCATCAGCAGCTTCGGCTCGGGCGCGATCGCGCGGGCGATCTCGATCCGGCGGCGCGTGCCGTACGGCAGGTTGTCCGGGTACTCGCCGGCGATCTCGGTCAGGTGCAGCCGCTCGAGCGCGGCGTCCGCGGCCTTCTCCCCGCCCTTCTTGCGGTCCACGGCCATCAGGACGTTCTCGCGCACGGTCAGCGTCGGCAGCAGCCGGATGGCCTGGAACGTGCGCGCGACGCCGTGGCGGGCGACCTGGAACGGCTTCATGCCGACACCCGGGTGCCGTCGAGCGTGATGTCGCCGGCGGTCAGATGGACGAACCGCGAGACCGCGTTGATCAGCGTCGTCTTGCCGGAGCCGTTGGGCCCGACGATCCCGTAGAGCTTGCCGGGCTCGAGGTCGATCGAGATCCCGTCGACGGCCTTGACGCCACCGAAGTGGACCTTGACGTCGTCGAGCGTGAGCAGTGTGGCGGTCATCGTTCGGCCCCTCCGGGCAGCGCGGCCTCGGGCTGCGCGTGCTTGACGTCGGGCAGGACCGTCGCGGTGTCGTCCGCGAACGGCGAGGTGGGCGGCTTGCGGCGGCCGCTGATGAAGCCGGTGACCCGGCGCACGAGGCCGACGAAGCCCTCCGGCGCGTAGACCACGACGAGCACCACGATCAGGCCCTCGACGATCCCGCGGTAGTCGCCCGTGAAGCGCAGGATCTCGGGCAGCCAGGTGACGATGAACGCGCCGACCAGCGCGCCCCACCAGGCCGCGGCGCCGCCGATGACGACCATCATCAGCGTGTCGACGATCAGGCCGAAGCCGGCCTGCTCGGGCGCCAGCGTGTTGAACATCATCGCCGCGATGCCGCCCGAAAGCGCGGCCATCATCGACGACAGCACGAAGATCAGGTCGCGCTCGCGGACGACGTTGATGCCGACGCTCATCGCCACCTGCTCGTCGAGGCGCATGGCCTCGATCGTGCGGCCACGGGCGCCGCGCTCGAAGAAGAACAGCGCCACCGAGATGACCGCGACGATCACCAGCAGCTGCCAGGTGGAGACCGTGACCGGGATGCCGAACATGCCGCCGGCGCCGCCGGTGACGGCCTCCCAGTTGATCGCGACGATCTGGATCAGCAGCACGAAGGCCACGGTCGCCATCGCCAGATAGAGCGAGCGCAGGCGTCCGAGGACGAGCGCCAGCAGCAGGCCGATGACGCCCGAGATGAGGACGCCGACTCCGATCGCCGGGGCCGTCATCCACTCGCGCTCGGTGACGAGGTAGGCGGTCGTGTAGCCGCCGATCGCCCAGAAGCCGACGCCGGCCAGCGTGAACACGCCGGCGCGCATCGCGATCTGGAAGCTGTAGGCCAGGATCGCGCCCGCGAGCGCGGCCTGGATCAGCGTCTCATTGTCCGAGAACCATTCCATCACGCACGCTGCCAAGCGACGCGGGAGAACAGGCCCTGCGGACGGAAGAGCAGGAGCAGGATGATCAGGCCGAAGGCGACCGCGTCGCGGACGCTCGTCCCGATGTAGACGTCGGTGAAGGTCTCGGCGAACGCGAGGATGAACGCCGCGGCGATCGCGCCCTGCACGGAGCCGACGCCGCCGAGGATGATCACGGCGAACGCCTTCAGCAGCAGCGGCTCGCCGAGGCGGGCCTCGACGGTGTTGAGCTGCATGGCCAGCAGCACGCCGGCAACGCCGGCGAGTGCGCCGCTGACGAACATCGTCGCGGCCGCCAGGCGCGTTCTGCGAGATGCCCATCAGTCCGCACGTGTACGGGTCCTGCGCCAGCGCGCGGAGCGCGCGGCCGTGGCGCGTGCGCGTCACGAAGTAGACGAGCACCGCGCTCAGGACCAGCGCCATCACGACGATGACGATCTCGAGGTTCGTGATGCCGATGCCGAAGATCTCGGTCCGCGTCACGTTGAAGCTCTCGGGGTTGATGCCGACGAGCTGGTTCTCGGTGATCACCTCGGCGAGCGCCACCAGCACGGCGGCGGCACCGATACTCGCGATCATGGTGGCCAGCTCCGCGGCGTGGAGGTCAGCGACTCGGTTGCGGATCGGCCGGTAGGCGACGATCTCCAGCAGGACCGCGATCAGCCCGCAGGCGATCGCCGAGATCGGCAGCACCAGCCACAGCGACAGCGCCGTGTCCTTGGTGACGAGGTAGGCCAGCAGGCCGCCGAACATGAACGTGGCGCCGTGCGCGAGGTTCAGGATGTTCAGAACCCCCCACGACAGCGTCAGCCCCAACGCGAACAGCGTGTAGATGGAGCCGATGACGACGACATTGAGGACGTCTTGTGCGTCCATGGTTGCTTTGCTCTCCTCTCGAACTAACGGTCGGTTTCCCTAGAACCGGACCGTGCGATAAATCTACCAACCGATCGTTCGGTTTGTCAAGCCCCCGGGAGCTCGATTTCGGCCATGCCCTCTACGGCGCGGCCGGAACCGTCGATGTCGAGCCACACCACGCACTGAGCCAAAAAGCGGCCGTCGCGGTCCGCTTGCACGGACTCGACGCGACCGGCCGCGATCGACGCGGTCGCCGGCGAAGACGTTTGCCAGCAGGCGCACGCGGATGTCGCGCAACGACGCCGACCGGCGCCGCAGCATGTCGAGGATGTAGCCGATGTTCACCGGGCCCTGGTTGACGGGCCGGTCGCCGAGGCCGGCGGCGGCGGCCGCCTCGCCGCTGAGGTGGATCGGGTTCGGGTCGTCGAGGACCGCCGCCACGTCGTGCATCGCGAGGCCGCTGACCGACTCGATGATGCGCGGGCCGAGCTCCGTGCCGGGCTTCATCGCCGCGGGAGGATCATCGAGGGCGTGCAGGTCGCGGCAAGTTCGCCGTCCGGGTCGGAGACCTCGAGCCGGACGGTCAGCACGTCGAAGCGGCCGAACTTGCGGCCGGTCTTCTCGACCACCGCCTCGATCGTGCCGGTCGACGGTGTACGTCGTCTCGACGCCCATCGGCTTGACCAGCTCGAGATCGCAGGCGCCGAGCATCGGCCCGTCCTCCATCGGCACGCCGGCGGCCTCGAACAGCTCGCCGATGCTGATCCCGCAGCCGCCCATCGCGATCACCCACGCGCACAGCGGGTGCGCGGAGCCGTCCTCGGGCGCCTCGGTACCGAGCGCCGACAGGAGCTTGGCGTGGCGGTCCTCGCCTAGCGCGTAGGTGCCACCGGGGAGCCGGGCCCCGGCCTCGATGGCCAGCATCACACGGCCTCGCGGGGGCGGAAGGCGGCGCTCGCCTGCGGCGTCGAGAGCGCCAGCGCGATCGCGTTCGCCTCCCACTCGA
Source organism: uncultured Solirubrobacteraceae bacterium (assembly GCA_963768375.1). Lineage (GTDB taxonomy): Bacteria > Actinomycetota > Thermoleophilia > Solirubrobacterales > Solirubrobacteraceae > Solirubrobacter. The sequence goes on along the minus strand of CAVYHO010000006.1, from coordinate 384,070 downwards.
GCGTGGTGTCGAGGTCCATCGTGGGCGCGTGGCGCAGCCCGGTGAGGATCAGCTCGGCGGCGCGGGGCAGCGTCGCAGCGACGCGGCGCGCGTACTCGTCCACTTCGGCCTCCCAGCGCTCGACCGGGATGCAGCGGTTGACCAGGCCGATCCGCTCGGCCTCCGCCGCGTTGATCGAGTCCCCGAGCAGGGCGAGCTCCATCGCGCGGGCGCGGCCGACGAGCCGCGGCAGGAAGTACGTGCCGCCCATGTCGAGCACGAGACCCGTGGCGCGCGTAGTTCTGCGCGATCTTCGCGTCCTCGCGCATCAGCACGAGGTCGCACATCAGCGCGAGGTTCGCGCCGCCGCCGACCGCGGCGCCGTTGACGGCGGCGATCGTCGGCGTGTCGAGGTTGGTCCACGCGCGCACGACGCGCGCGATCAGCCGCATGCGGTCGCGCACGGAATGCGGGTCCTGCACGTCGACCTCGGTCGTGTAGGTCTTCAGGTCGGCGCCGGCGCAGAACGCGCGGCCGCGGCCGGTGAGGACGATCGCGCCGACTTCGGGATCGGCCTCGCACTCGGCGGCGGCGCGCTCGAGGTCGAGGTACATGTCGCCGGTGAGGGCGTTCAGCCGGTCCGGGCGGTCGAGCGTGATCCAGGCGACGCCGTCGCGCCGTTGGAGCTCCAGCGTCGAGTAGTTCATCGCGACAAGATATCAAACGATCGGTTGGTTGTTCATGATATCCTGCGCCAATGTCGCGTTCCACCCGGGCGAGCCTCGGCCTGATCGTCTGCGTCGCCCTCTGGGGCTCGGTGTTCATCGGCGTGCACGAACTGCTGCCGGAGCTCGACCCGCTGCAGATGGTCACGCTGCGGTTCGCGATCATCGCGCGCGGCGTTCGCCGCTGCTGCTGGCGGCGCGGCCGGATTGGCGCCCGCGGATCGAGCGGTCGCGAGTGGCTGGTCGTGTTCGTCGCGGCGATCTGCGCGGTGCCGGCGTCGCAGTTGCCGATCATCGACGGCCAGCGCTTCCTGTCGCCGCCGATCGCGGCCCTGGTCGTGACGTTCGCGCCCGCGATCGCCGCCGTGCTGGCCGCGATCGCGTATCGCGAGCGGCTCGCGGCCCGGTCGGTCGCGGGGTTCGCGATCGCGCTCGCCGGCGTGGCGATGATCGTCGTGCTCGGCGCGGGGACCGGCGCGCAGGCCGGAGGCCTCGGACCCGCTGCGCGCGTCGTTGGCGCTGCTCTCACCGCTCGCCTGGGCGATCTACACGCTGATCTCGAAGCCGCTCGCGCTGCGCCACCACGCGATCGGGATCGTCGGGCGTGACGATGATCGTCGGCGCGCTGTCGATGGCGCCGCTGTTCCCCGCACGCGCTCGACGGCGCGCGCGACCTCTCGGCGCGGCGGCTGGGCCTGGCTGGTGTTCCTCGCGATCGGCGGCTCGGCCGGCCCGTACATCCTGTGGTCGATGAGCCTGCAGACGCTGCCGGTGAGCCGCACCTCGGCGTTCATGTACCTGGTGCCGGTGTTCGCGCTGTTCTGGACGGCGACGCTGCTCGGCCAGGCGCCGTCGGCGATCGCGCTCGGCGGCGGCATGGTCGTGCTGGCCGGCGTCGCGCTGACCCAGGTCAAGTCAAAGGGTGCAGGTATGAGAATCGGCTATCTGATCGACTCCAACCTCGTCCACGCGGACCGCCGGCCGCTGACGCCGGCCGAGATCGCCGACGGGCTGGACGCGATGGTCGAGGAGGGCGTGCTCGCCGAGCGCGCGGGCTTTCACTCCGTGCACGCGCCCGACCGCCACGGCGCGCCCGCGTGCGCGTTCCCCGGCCCCGAGCAACTGCTGACGCTGCTGGCCCGCGAGACCGCGCGCGTGATGCTCGGGACGTTCACGTTCGTCGAACACGCTCGTGCACCCGATGAAGGCCGCCGAGCAGTTCGCGGTGATCGACAACCTGTCGCGCGGGCGGCTCGTGACGACGGTCTCGCGCGGTTTCCTGCCGCAGTTCTGGGGCCAGTTCGGGATCCCGGAGGAGAAGCTGCTCGGCCGCTTCCTGGAGGCGCTGCGCGTCTGGCGTGCGGCGTTCGAGGGCGAGCGGTTCGACTTCGACGGCGAGCACTGGGAGGTCCGCGACGGCTTCCTCGCGCCGGCGCCGTTCCAGGAGGGCGGCTGGCCGATCTGGAGCGGCGGCAACGCGTCGCCGGCGGCGATCAAGCGCTCCGCGACGTTCGGCGAGGCCTGGACGTGCGACCCGATGCCGCACGCGCGCGAGGCGTTCCTGGCCGACGCTCGGCGCGTACCGCGAGCGCGCCGAGGAGCTCGGCAAGCAGCCGTTCGTCGTGCTGATGCGCGACGGCTGGGTCGCCGACAGCTTCGACGAGGCGGCGCGCAGGTGTTCGGCTCCCACTACGCGCGGATGACCCGCTTCTACCTGCGCCACGGGAACCTCACGCGCAACCCGGGCTTCGCCTCGCCGGAGGAGATCACGCCCGAGAGCTGCGCGCCCGTACATCGTCATGGGCGAGCCGCAGCAGTGCATCGAGCACCTCGAGCGCCTCGCCGAGGACTTCGGCGTCGACTACGTCGTGTTCTGCTGCCGGCTGTCGACCGGGCCGTCGCTGGAGGAGACGCGCGAGCAGATCCTGCGCTTCGGCGAGGAGGTCGTCCAGCCCATCCACGCCCGCTACCCCGCCCCCGACCATCCCGCGATCCCGGCCGCGTGCCGGTGGTGAATCCATGACCAGCGTTCCCGCCCTCCTCGATGCCCGCCGCTCCACGGCCCCGGCCGTCTCGTTCCCCGACTCGTCGTGCTCGTACGCGGAGCTCGCCGACGCCTCCCTGCTCGCGGCGCGCGAGCTGCGCGCCCTCGGCGTGGGCGCGGGCGACCGGGTCGGGATCCTGATCCGGGTCGCGTCGGTCGAGTACATCACGCTGGCGCTCGGCATCCTGCGGCTGGGCGCGATCTGCGTGCCGCTGAACGCGCGCAACAAGTCGCACGAGCTGCGCTACGCGGCGGGGCACGCCGGGCTGCGCGTGCTGCTCGCCTCCGACGAGTTCTCGGCGGTGGTCGAGGAGGCCGGGCTGCCCGACGGCTGCGCGCACGTCGTGCTCGGCCCGCGCTCGCGGGCGACAAGGCGGACGTGCCGGAGCCCACGATCTCCGCCGGAGGATCCGGCGCTGATGATCTTCACGTCGGGCACGACGGCGAACCCGAAGGGCTGCGTGCTCTCGCACCGGGCGCTGCTCGCCGCCGGGCGCAACTCGACCGAGCGGCTGTGGCTGACCCAGGAAGACCGGTTCTGGACGCCGCTGGCGATGTTCCACGTCGGCGGCTGGCAGGTGCTGATGGCGTGCTTGGAGTCCGGCGCGTGCTTCAGCCACGTCGGGTTCTTCGAGGCGGACGTCGCGCTCGACCAGCTCGAGCGCGAGCGCGTGACCGTCGCCTTCCCGGCGTTCGAGCTCATCTGGATGGCGATCCTCGACCACCCGCGCTTCGGCGAGGCCGATCTGAGCGCGCTGCGGGCGGTGATGAACGTCGGCGTGCGCGAGCGGCTGGAGCTGATGCAGGCCAAGCTGCCGTCGGCGACCCAGGTTTCGTGTCTCGGGATGACCGAGTCGACCGGCTCGATGTGCATCGGCGAGCAGACCGACTCGCTCGAGCTGCGCACGACGACCTCCGGCCGGCCGCTCACGGGGATGGAGCTGAAGATCGTCGACGGCGAGCTGCTGTTCCGCGGTCCGACCGCGTTCTCGGGCTACTACCGCGATCCGGAGAACACGGCGAAGACGATCACCGAGGACGGCTGGGTCCGGACCGGCGACATCGTCACGGCCAATGCCGACGGGACGTTCACCTTCGTCGGGCGGCTGAAGGACATGCTCAAGGTCGGCGGCGAGAACGTCGGCGCGGCCGAGATCGAGGGCTACCTGCTCACCCACCCAGCCGTCGACGTGGCCGCCGTCGTCGCCGCGCCGGACGCCCGCTACGGCGAGGTGCCGTGCGCGTACGTCCGTCTGGCGCCGGGCGTCGAGACCTCGGAGACGGAGCTGATCGAGTACTGCCTCGGCAGCATCGCGACGTTCAAGGTGCCCCGCTACGTGCGCGTCGTCGACACGTTCCCGCTGACGCCGACCGAGAAGATCCAGAAGGTCGTGCTGCGCGAGTGGATCGCGACCGAGCTGCTCGAGCGCCGGCATCACCGAGGCGCCGAAGCTCACGCCTGCGAACCGCGCCACGCCAGCGACCCTCCGTCGATGAGATAGGCGGCGCCGTTGATGAACCCAGCGTCGTCGGAGGCCAGGAAACACACGAGCTTGGCCACTTCCTCGGGCGTGCCGACGCGCGGGATGAGGTGCGAGCCGACGAGCATCTTCAGCAGCGCGTCGGGGTCCTCGGCGGCCTCGAAGTACTTCTGGATCATCGGCGTGTCGACGGCCGCTGGGCAGTAGCAGTTGCAGCGCACGGTCGGGGCGAGGTCGATCGCCGTCGTCTTGGTGAGTTGGACGACGCCGCCCTTCGATGAGCAGTACGCCGATGCCATCGGGTAGCCCGTCACGCCGCCGGTGGAGGCGGCGTTGACGATCGCCGGGTTGCGCGACGAGCGCATCAGGTACGGCGCCGCCGCGCGGGTGCAGTAGTAGGGGCCGCGGAGGTTGATCTCGTACACGCCATCCCAGACGTCGAGCGGAAGCGTGTCGAGCGTCAGGTTGGCCGTGAAGTCCGACTCGTGGACGCCGGCGTTGTTGTGCAGCACGTCGATGCCGCCGAAGCGCTCGGCGGTCTCGGTCATCAGGTTCGTCACCTGGTCGTAGTCGCGGACGTCGCAGCCGACGAAGATCGCCTCGCCTCCGGCGGCTTCGATCAGCGCAACGGTCTCGCGCCCGCCTTCCTCGTTGATGTCGGTCACCACGACCTTCGCGCCCTGGCCGACCATTTCGAGCGCCGTGGCGCGGCCGATGCCGCCGCCCGAGCCCGTCACCACGCACACTTTGTCGTTGAGCATGGCGTGGAGTTAACGCCGTTCAGCGGCCGGCGAGCACCACGCGCCGGAACCAGCCGCTGACGGTCTTGTACGGCTGGCCGCCGCGGGAGCGCCCGACCGCCTCGGCGACCGCCCGATCGTCGCGCACCGCCTCGGCCTCGCGCCAGGTCGGCGAGTCCTCACCGGCGGCGAAGAACTCGGCCAGCGCGGGCAGTGCCGCGCTCTTGGCGTCGAACAGCAGCAGGTGTCCCTCGCCCGGCACCAGCACGAGCCGGCTGTTGGAGATCTCGCGGGCGAGCACGACGCCGTTGGCGGGCGGAACGAGCCGGTCGCACAGCCCCGAGACGATCAGCGTGGGCGCCGAGATGCGGTGCAGCCACGGCAAGCTCGTGTACGCGGTCCCGGCCAGCACCTGGCTCCAGTAGCCGCGCAGCGACGGCGGGTGGGCGCGGCGCGCGTCGGCGTGGGCGCGCGAGTGGCCGTCGTCCCCTCCGCTGCCGCCGGTGCCGTCGAGCAGGTGGCTCGTGGCCTCGTAGAACGTCTGCGAGTAGTAGCGCAGCGGGGTGGTGAGCAGCGCGAGCGCGCGCAGGTCGCCGGGGACGCCGCCCCAGCCGCAGCTCGTGCCCGCGAGCGCGAGCCGCCGGACGCGGTCGGGAGCGCGTGGCCGCGAGCTGCTGCGCGAGCAGCCCGCCCCACGAGTAGCCGAGCACGTCGGTGCGCTCGAGACCGAGCTCGTCGAGGAGCCGGACGACCAGGCGCGCGACGGACGGGATCGGCATCGGCACGCGCGCCGTCTGCGAGCTCCCGGTGCCGGGGGCGTCAAACGCGATCGTCCGTGCGTCCAGCGCGAGCCGGTCCTGCGCCGGGCCCCACATGTCGACGTTCCCGCCGAGGCCGTTGACGAGCAGCAGCGGGTGACCGCTCCCGCGCTCCCGCACGGCGAGCCGAAGCCCGCCGACGTCGATCCGCCGGTCGCTCATCCCAGTCGGCGGGCGACGTACTGACCGGGGGCGGGCTCGAGCACTCCGAACGCGTCGGAGCCGGCCGTGGCGGGCGCCGGGCGCCGGCCGGACGAGCGGCGCTCGACCCAGCCGAGCCAGTGGTCCCACCAGCTCGCGTCGTGGAGCGTCGAGTTCGCCAGCCACTGGTCGGGGTCCGACGGCGTCCCGCGCGCCAGGCGGTAGCCGGCCGAGCGACCGCCGGGCGGTCGCAGGATGGCCTGGAGATGACCGCCGTTGACGAGCACGAAGCACGCGCGCGAGGAGATCATCGACGCCGTCTGGTAGCAGCTCCGCCAGGCGGTGAGATTGTCGGTCAGGCCGGCGATCAGGTACGCCGGGATCTTGATCGCGCCGAGGTCGATCGGCGTGCCCAGGACGTCGAGTGAGCCGGGCTTGGTGAGCTGGTTCTCGAGCGTCAGGTCCATCAGGTCGCAGACGAGCCCGGCGGGCAGGTTCGTGGTGTCCTCCGACCAGTAGAAGAGGTCCATCCGGGGCAGGTCGGCGATAAGCAGATAGCGCTGCACCCAGGCCCACCAGATGCTGTCGATCGGACGCAGCCACGCGAGCGCGGCCTGCAGCCGGCGGCCGTCGACGAGCCCATCCTTGATGACGCGCTGCTTGGCCTGCTCGGCGGAGCTGCGGTCCATCATCCCGGTCGGGCTCGCGGGCTCGGAGTGATCGAGCACGGCGACGGTCAGGGTGAAGCTCGACACCTCGTCCTGACGACCGAGCGCGGCGAGGTGCGCCAGCGCGATCGTCAGCAGCTGCCCGCCCGCGCACACGCCCACCGTGTGGGCCTGCTCGGAGCCGGTGATCGCGCGCACGGTGTCGAGCGCCTCGACGATCCCCGCGACGTACGTGTCGAGATCGAAGTCGCGGTGGCTGACGTCCGGGTTCACCCATGAGATGTGGAACGCCTGTACGCCGTGCTTGACCGCATACTCGACCAGGCTGCGGCCGGGCGACAGGTCGGTCAGGTAGTACTTGTTGACCAGCGACGGCACGAACAGCACCGGCTCGGCCTTCACCTCCGGCGTGCCCGGGTTGTACTGGATCAGCTCCATCACCGGCGTGCGCAGGACGACCGAGCCGGGCGTCGCCGCGACCTCCTCGCCGAGCTTGAACTGACCGGCCTCGGAGCGGATCGGCAGCCGCGGGGGGCGGCTGACGTCGTCAGCGAGCCGCTGCACGCCGGTGACCAGGCTGCCGCCGCCGCTGTCGATCACCGCCTTCCACGCCGCCGGGTTCGACCACGGCCAGTTGGCCGGTGCCAGCGCCTCGATCAGGTTGATCGCGATCAGCCGCAGCCGGTAGTCGTCGGCCGGGGCGAGCTCGGCGGTGTCGAGCAGCTCGTCGATCGCGAGCGCGAGCGCCGCGTGCCCCTGCGCGATCCCTTTGAAGATCGCGTTGTTCTTCCAGGCGCGGTCGGCGTAGCGGCGATCGCGGCGCGCGGGCTCGATCGGCGAGCGGCCGGTGGCGATCTTCGCCGCATCGCCGGCGAGCTTGCCGAGCGGGCGCGCGGCGCGGCGCGGCCGGCGTGCGATGCCGGCGCCGAACTTCGCGGTCTCACGCCAGGCGAACGCGCGCCGGGCCAGGCCCAGCGTGCCGGCCAGCAGCGCGGCATCGAAGTTGATGCCGGGCTGATCGGCGATCCACTCCGCGTCCTCTTCGGACGCTCCTATCGGGGATGGAAAATTGACCAAGCGTTTGGTAGCTTACACACATGGCGACCAGAAGCACACCCCGGCGCGACCAAGAGGTTCTGAGCGCCGCCGCGCGCGTTTTCCACGCCCGCGGCTACGCCGACGCGTCGGTCCAGCACGTCGCCGACGAGCTCGGCATCCTCAAGGGCAGCCTGTACCACTACATCTCCTCCAAGGAGGAGCTGCTGTACCGGCTGCTGGACGAGACGCACGAGGAGGTCAGCCGGATCCTCGACGAGGTCGCGGCTTCCGACAGTCCGCCGCTCGACCGCCTGCGCCTCTACGTGCGCCGCCAGGTCGCCTACAACCTCGAGAACCTCGAGCGCGTCGCGGTCTATCACCATGATTTGGCGCGGCTCCGTGACGAGCGCCGGCTCGACCTGGTCGGCCGGCGCCGCGAGCACGAGGGTTTCGTGACCGACCTGATCGCCGCGGCTCAGGCCGACGGAGAGGTGGCCGCCGGCGAGGACCCGCGCGTGCTGACGCGCCTCGTCTTCGGCACGATGATCTTGACCTACAACTGGTTCCGCGCGGGCCGCGACGATCCCGAGCAGGTCGCCGACTCGTGCGCGGAGTTCGCGATCCGGGGCGTGACCGGAGGAGGAGACTGACATGCCCGAGTTGCTGCGCGGAAAGGGTGCTTCGTTGGGAGCGTTCGGTACACGCTTCCCGATCGAGCAGCGCACCATGCTGCACGTGCTCGACGCGCAGGCGCGCGAGCGCCCCGACGCGACCTGGGTCGTCGTCGACGGTGCGCAGCGGCTGACGTTCGGTGAGGCCCAGGCCGAGGCGCACCAGGTGGCTCATGCGCTCGTCGATGACCTCGGCGGTCCCTGCCACGTCGGCCTCTTCTTGCGCAACCAGATCGAGTTCCTGCCGTCGTTCTACGGCGTCCAGTCGGCGGGCGGCGTCGCCGTCCCGCTGAACGCCGACTCGCGCGGGCTGCTGCTCCAGCGCGTGATCGAGCGCGCCGACGTGCGCGTGATGATCGCTCGCGGCGACCAGCTTGGGGTGCTGCAGGAGCTCGACGGGCTCGGCGCGGTGGAGCTGATCGTCGTCACGTCGCCGGAGGGCGCGCTGCCTTCGAGCGTGCACGGCGCGCGCGTGGTCGAGTACCGCTCGTGGATCTCCGGCCGCTCCTCGGAGCGCGTGCGTGAGCTGCCCGACAGCTCCGAGATCGGGCTGATCCAGTTCACGTCGGGGACGACCGGCAACTCGAAGGGCGTCCTCTACCCGCACCACTTCCTGTACCTGTACTCGGCGGCGGTCTCGGACGCGCAGGGGCACACGAGCGACGACGTGCTGACGACGCCGCTGCCGCTGTTCCACGTCGCCGCGCTGCACATCATCTGCAACTCGGCGCTGCACGCCGGCTGCGTCGCGCACCTCAAGAGCCGCTTCTCGGCGCGCTCCTACTGGCAGGAGATCGCCGACGACGGCGCGACGTTCGGAATCATCCTGGGGACGCTCGCTGCGATCCTGCTGCGGACCGGCGGCGAGGCGCCCGAGCACCGGCTGCGGGCGCTGTTCTGCGTGCCGTTCCCGCCCGGCGGCGAGGAGTTCGAGCAGCGTTTCCGCGTGAAGCTGCTCTGGCAGGGCTACGGGATGACCGAGGTCTACCCGCACCCGATGCCGCGCGAGCTCGAGCCGGGCCAGCCCTACGACACGATCGGCCACGCGGCGGCGTGGGTCGAGTACGGCGCCGTCGACGAGCATGACCGCGTGCTCGAGCCGGGCGTCCCGGGCGAGCTCGTGTACCGCCCGACGATCCCCGACGCGATGACCCGCGGCTACTACAAGGACGCCGAGGCGACGACCAAGGCGTTCCGCAACTTCATGTTCCACACCGGCGACGTCGGCTACGTCGACGAGGACGGCCGCGTGCACTTCAGCGGCCGCTCCCAGGACCGGATCCGCCGCCGCGGCGAGAACATCTCCGCCACCGAGCTGGAGTTCATCGCGGCGCAGCACGAAGAGGTCGTGGAGTGCGCGGCGTACGGCGTACCCGGTGAGCTCGGCGAGCACGAGGTCAAGCTCGACGTGTATCCGCGCGACGCCTCGTTCGACGTGCGCTCCTACCACCGCTGGCTCGAGGACCAGTTGCCGCGCTACATGGTCCCGCGGTTCATCGAGGTCCATCCCGGCGAGCTGCCGAAGACGCCGAGCCAGAAGGTCCAGAAGTTCAAGCTTGCCGAGGCCGGCGTGGATCGGCCGTCGGTGATCGAGTTCGTACCGGCCCGCCGCTGAGGGGCCAGCGAACGGCGGCCGATGAGGGAGGCGGCGGGATTCGCGCCCGACGGGGCCCGCAAGGCGTCTTTGCGACGCGAGAGTCGAGTTACTCGTCCCTGAGACGTATAAGTCGACTCTCGCGTGCAGTGCTGGCGCGTTGGCGCTCCGCGCGACGGGCGCGGGTGAACCTCCTCCTTACTGGCGCAGTTCGCCGGCGCCCGGCATCAGCTGCGCGATCGCCGCGTCGACAACGAGGCGCGCCAGAGCCCGCAATGCGGCCTCGTCCTTGCCCCACACCGGGTGCGGGACGACGAGCGAGTGGTAGCCCGGCGCGCCGAGCTTCGCCGCGGAGGACGCGACGACGGACTGGAACGGCTCGGTGATCAGCACCGTCGCCGGTGTGCCCTGCTTTTCGACCATCACCGCGTCGTGCAGACTGCACGACGAGCAGGCGCCTCAGTCGCCGAGGCCGGAGATGACGACGTGCGCGCGGACGGCCATCACCTTGGCCTCCTCGGCGCTGATCACCGCCGACGCGGCGGGCTTCTGCAGCCACTCGATCTCGCACCGCGGATGGATCTCGCGCGCGAGGATCTCGAGCAGCTCGCGGGCCAGCGGCTTGCCGTTCGGGATCAGACCGATGACCGGGCGCTCGGGCAGTTCGCGGCGCGCGGCGAGCGTTAACGCGGCGGGCGGCGCGTCCGTCACATCCGGACGCAGGACGCGGATCATGCCCATGGGACCAAGCACCCGTCCGGGCCGCAGTCCGGAAGTGGTTCGCCGGCCGGGCGAACGCGGCGGCTCGCGCGGTAGGCGTGCCGGACGGGCGCCCACGCTCCAAGCCAGGCCGACCAGCCCGCGCCCTCGCCGCCGGCGGTGACCAGCAGCACATCGTCGGGGGACCGGAGCGACGGGAGCGTGCCGTCCTCGGCCGGAGTCATGTCGTGTTGAGCGCCCTGCTCCAGGTGCACGCCGCTCGCCACCAGCTCGTCGGCGCTGACCCGCGCGCCGCGATAGATGCGCTCGCGGACGTCGCTCCGGCTGAGACCGGCGTCGACACAGAAACGGGCGTGCTCCGGCCCGAGGATGAGCGCGCCGTGGCCGCCCTTGCCCGTGGAGAACCAGGCCGGGTGGCCGATCGAGCGCCCGAAGGAGCGCAGCACGTCGGCGGCCGAGTCGGTCAGCTGCTGGGCGAGCTGGAGCGGGCCCTCGGTCGGGACGACCGTGACCGTCGTGTCGGTCTCGTCGTAGCCGAGCTCGACGCGCAGCGGCTCCCACGGCGCCGGCGGCGGATCCTCGGCGAAGCAGAGCGTCAGCTTGCCCGGGTGCCCGAACGAGGACGCGTCGCTCTCCCCCGGCTTGGAGCCGAGCACGTTCATGGCGACGAGCCGCAGCGCGCGGCCGATCGTCGCGTTCGCCCGGTTGCCCGGGCCGAGCACGTTGTGGCGCGCGTTCATGCCGATCTCGTCCGCGATCGGGCCGCTCACGATCACGCACAGCGCGGCACCCCCGGTGCTGGTCAGCACCGTGTGGAGGTTGAACGCAGGGTCGAACATCGCCTCCAACGCCGCCACGACCACCGGGAAGTAGTCCGGCCGGCAGCCCGCCATCACCGCGTTGATCGCCGCCTGCTCGATCGTCACGCCGCGGCCGCGTGCCGCGAGATAGCCGATCAGGGCGTCGCCGCCGACCAGGTCGACCATCATCTGCACGCGCTCGGGCGTCGGCGCGACGATCGGCAGCCCGTCGGTCCACCCGCGGGCGAAGAACTCCTCCTGGACGTCGTGCTCCTCGAACGTGAGGACTTCGGCCACACCGCGATGGTGACCAACCGATTGGTTGTTGTCAAGCTGACCACGCCCGATGAGTCGTCCCGACCCAGAGGGTCTTCGTGCCATGTACCGCACACTCCTGGCGGCGCTCGCCGCACTTCTCCTCGGGGCAGCGACCGCCGACGCCTCGACCTACAACGGCACGATCGACGGCGCGAAGTACCGCGCAGAGGTCCCGGAGCGCTGGAACGGCACACTGGTGCTCTACAGCCACGGCTATTTCCCGGCCGGCTTCCCCGACTTCGGCATCGGCCTGACCAACCGACCGCCGGACCGCTCCGAGACCGAGGCCTGGCTGCTCGAGCACGGCTACGCGATGGCCGCGTCGCAGTTCCAGGACGGCGGCATCGGCTACCAAATCAAGAACGCCCTGCACGACCAGATCGCGCTGCTGGACTGGTTCGAGACCACCGTCGGCCGGCCCCGCCACACGATCTCGACCGGGCAATCGCTCGGCGCCGCGATCGCCCTTCTGCTCGCCGAGCGCCACCCCGACCGGTTCGACGGCGTGCTGACGATGTGCGGTGCGCCCGACCCGCTGGGGACGTGGAACGCCAACCTCGACGTCAGCTTCGCGGTCAAGACGTTGCTGGCCGCTGGGCAGGACATCGAGCTCGTCCGCGTGACCGACGCTGCCGGCAGCACCGAGGCGCTTGCACGGGCGATCCAGAAGGCCGTGACGAAGCCGGAGGGTCGCGCGCGGCTCGCACTGGCCGGCGCCCTCGGCGACGTTGCCGGCTGGTACTCCCCGCACGAGCCGCGGCCGACCGAGCCCGACGAATGGATCCGCCAGCAAGCGCTGTGGATCGAGAACGCGTTCGTGCGCGGGCGCGGGCCGGCCGCGCAGGTGGACATCGAGCGTCGTGCGGGCGGCAATCCGCTGTGGAACGTCGGCATCGACTACACCCGGCAGCTCGTGCGTTCCGGACAACTCGACAACGTGCGGCGTGCCTACCACGCGGCCCGGCTCGACCTCGGGCGCGATCTCGCGAAGCTGGCACGCGCACCACGCATCGCGCCCGATCCGCGCGCGCTCCCGTTCATGTACCGCTACGGCGTGCCCGACGGCCGCATCTCGGTCCCGGTGGTCACGCTGCACTCGATCGGTGACGGCGGCGCACCGCCCAACCAGGAACGCTGGTACGCAGAGCAGATGCGGCGTCCCGACCTACTGCGCCAACTGTGGGTCGACCGCGGGGCGCACTGCTCGTTCAGCGCTGCCGACGAGATCGTCGCGCTCGATGCGCTCGTCGACCGGGTCGAGACCGGCCGGTGGCCGGACACGAGCCCGCAGCGGCTGAACGAGGCGGCCGGCGGGCTCGGCGAGCCCTACTCGCTCGTGCTCGACTTCGGCACGTTCACGGACCTTCCCATGCCGCCGGCGTTCACGACGTTCACGCCGGGACCGCCGATGCGCCCCTCACGCTGAGGAGCGCTCCACGAACGCGCGCGACCGCTGCTGCTGAGCCGGACTGGACATCAGCAGCGCCGTCGCCTCGATCGACTCGGCCAGCCCCGCCGGCGCGTGCCGGTTGATGAACCGCTTGGCCGTGCGCAGCGCATCCGGGGGATGGCCCGCGATCCGGGCGGCGAGGGCGAGCGCGTCCTCCACCAGCGATTCCGCGGGGCAGACCTCCTGGACGAGCCCGATCGACAGCGCGCGCTCGGCGTCGATCACGTCGCCGGACAGCGTGAGCCGGTGCGTCCAGGCGCGGCCGATCACCTCCGGGCCGCGCACGAGCCCGTAGCCCGGCATCAATCCCAGCGTGACCTCCTTGAACGCGAACCGCGCGCCGTCCGACGCGAGGGCCATGTCGCAGCACAGCGTCAGTTCGGTGCCGCCGCCATAGGCGATCCCGTTGACGGCCGCGATCGCGACCGTCTCGGCGCGCTCGACCGCCAGGAACGCGTCGAGCGCCGAGCGCACCTGCGCGCGGCAGTCGCGGATCGACTGCAGGGCATCGAAGTCGGCGATGTCGCCACCGGCGCTGAACGCGCGGCCGTCGCCGGTGATGACGCAGACCGAGACGTCGGGATCGTCGTCGAGCGCCGCCATCGCGAGCGGCAGCTCGCGGAAGAACGTCCGGTTCATCGCGTTCAGCTTGTCGGGACGGCGGATCGTGACGAGCGCGGTCCCGTCGCCCCGGCGGTCGATGCCGAGCGTCTCGAAGGTCACGAGGCCGCGGCGGCCTTGGCCTTGACCTGCGTCTCGATCTCGACCAGCGCCTGCTGATACTCGTCGGCCTCCTCCGGCGAGGCGGCCTCGAGCCCGAGCACGGCGCCGAACATCTGGCCCGAGATCGAGACGAGCGTGATCCACGCGACCAGCTCGACGATCTCGTCCTCGGTGAACTCCTCGCGCAGCACGTCGAACTGGGCGTCGGTGATCCCGCTCGGATCGGCGGCGACCAGCTCGGCGAAGCCGACGGCGAGCGACGTGCGCGTGTCGCCGGAGTGATCCTCGGGCGCGCCGAGCGACTGGCAGTACTCGCAGCCGACGCCGCCGGCGGTCGCGCGGCGCACGGCTTCCTTGAGCTCGAGCGGCAGGATGCCCTTGAAGCGCAGCGTCGTGTCGAGCCGGCCGAACGCGTTCAGGATGTCCGGCCGCCGGCCCATCACGCGGGCGAGCAGGCTGTTGGAGACGGGATTGCCGTCGGGATTGATCGGTGCGGGCTCGACGCGAGGCATCGGGGAAGCATACGCCACGGCACCTTCCAAATCAACCGATCGGTTGGTAGAGTCGCCGCTCTATGGGCACCTGGTCAGGACGCCGAGCGCTGGTCACCGGCGCGAGCCGCGGGATCGGCCGCGCGATCGCGGTCGCGCTCGCCACCGACGGCGCGCACGTCGCGCTCGTCGGCCGCGACTGGGCCGCGCTGGAGGAGACCGCCGCGCGGTGCCGTGAGGCCGCGCCGGAAGCGGCGCGCCGCGCGGGCGGCAGCGCCGTCGCGACCGTTGCCGGGCCGCTGGTGGTCGTCGCGGACGTCACCGACCCCGACGCGGCCGACGTGCTGCGCGAGGCGGCGGGCGACGTGCTGCACCTGCTCGTGAACGTCGCCGGGGCGCCGGGGAGCGCGTCGCTGCTCACGGACCTCGATGACGCGGACTGGCAGGCGGCGTTCGAGCTGCACGTGCTGGCGCCCGCGCGGATTCTCCGCGCGTGCCATGAGGCGCTCGCGAGCGCGGGCGGCGCCGTGGTCAACATCGGCTCGATCGCCGCCAACGCCGCGGTCGCGCGCAGCGCCGCCTACAGCGCGGCGAAGGCCGGCCTGGCGTCCCTTACCCGCGCGACCGCGATCGAGTGGGCGCGCGACGGCGTCCGGGCCAACCTGGTCGAGCCCGGCTACGTCGCCACCGAGTTCAACACGCCGCTGATCGAGGGCGGCTTCGAGCCCGCGCTGCTGGCCAAGGTGCCGACCCGCCGGGCGGTGGCGCCGGAATCGGTCGCCCAGGCCGTGCTGTTCGCGGGCGGCAACCCGGACATGACCGGCGCGGTGCTGCGCGTCGACGGGGGCCAGACGGCGAAGCTGTGAGCAAGGTCATCGCGCTGGAGGACGCCGTCGCGCTCGTGCCGGACGGCGCGTCGATCGGTACGGGCGGCGTCCTTCTGACGCGCAAGCCGGTCGCGCTGCTCGACGCGATCGGCCACGCCCGGAGCGACCTGACGCTGTGGACGATGCTCGGCTCGATCGACGCCGAGCTGCTGGCGGCGCACGGCGCGCTGAAGCGCTCGAACGCGATCTACGTCGGCTTCGAGCAGCTCGGATTCGCGCCCGCGTACGGCGCCGCGATCGCGGCGGGCGAGATCGACGCGCGCGACTGGAGCGAGTTCCTGTTCATGGGCGGGCTGCGCGCGTCGATCGCCGGGCTGCCGTTCCTGCCGACGCGCGGCGCGCGCGGCTCGCAGGTCCTGACGGATCTGGGCCTCGAAGCCGTCACGTGCCCGTACACGGGCGAGGAAGTCGCGGCCGCGCCGGCGATCCGGCCCGACGTCGCGCTGTTGCACGCCGAGGTCGTCGACGAGCAGGGCAACATCCCGCTGCCCGCCGACGGCGACTTCCTCTTCGACTACGACGCCAACATCGCGCGCGCCTCCGCGCGGGTGATCGTGAGCGTGGAGCGGATCGGCGCGGACACGGGCCCGAAGCTGCTGTACGGGCACGAAGTCGACGCCGTGGTCGTCGCGCCCGGCGGTGCCCGACCGTCGGCCGTGCCGGGCGTCTATGGCCCCGACCTCGCCGCCGTGCGCGCGTACATCGAGGACTTCCGCGCATGACCGCGCTGGACACCGTCGACGCTCTCACCTGGAGCCTCGCGCGTCAGTGCCGGCCGGGCGCCGTGCTGGTCAACGGCGTCGGCACGCCGCTGGCGATCGCCGCGGGTCTGCTCGCTCGCGAACTGCTGGTGGGAGACCTGACGATCATCATCGCCGGCTCGGTCGACCCGGAGACCCACGACGTCGCCGAGGGCCTGGTGGATCCCGCCGCGGTGGCACGCCGCTCCAGTGGCACGATGGGCCAGGCGGAGATGCTGGACGCGATCCAGCGTGGCGAGATCACGCTGCAGTTCGTCGCTCCCGCCCAGATCGACGGCACCGGGCGGATCAACACCAGCCGCGTGGGATCGCGGCGCCTCCCGGGTCCGCTCGCGCTGCCCGACGTCGCCGTCCTGGTGGGACGGCTCGTCGCCTACCGCGCCGAGCACTCGCCGCGCTTCCTGGCGCCGCGGGTGGACTACGTCACCGGCGCGGCCGGCGGCGTCAGCCGGATCGTGACCGGCGTAGCTGAGATCGAGCCCGGCGCGCCGGCGCGGCTCGTCTCGCTGCAGCCCGGCGCGACCATCGAGACGGCGGTCGCCGGGTGCGGCTTCCCGCTGACCTACGGCGACGTTCCGCAGGCCGAGCCGCTCCCGGAGGAAGCGTGCGCGTTGCTGCGCAGCACTATCGACCCGCACAACGTCCGCCTGCTCGAGCTCCGCGAGGGCCGCGCCGAGGCGCTGGCCGCCCTCACAGCGCTCGCCCGAGCTCCCAGGCCTGCCGCGTCGCGATCGTGAGCCTGCGCGGCGCCCAAGCGTCGCCCAGGATGTGCAGCTCTCCGACGCGCCCCGAGAGCGCCGCGTGCAGTTCGGTGCGTGCGTGACCGCCGCAGGCGAGCACGACGGTGTCGGCGACGTGGTCCATCGGCGTACCGGCGTAGACGTCGACGGTGTGCGCCACGCCCGGCTCGATGCGCGCGAGCCGCTGCATCGGAACGAACTCGACGCCGGCCGCGAACAGCCGCGCCACGTAGCCGCCGATGCTGTACTTGCCGACCAGCGGAGCCAGTTGCGGGCCCGGGTAGACGACCCGCACCGACGCACCGGCCGACGCGAGGAAGTCGGCGCCGAGCAGCGGCTCGGCATGGTCGGTCCCGGCGATCAGCACGACCCGCCGGCCGACCGGCGCGCCGGTCAGCACGTCGCGGACGCCGACCGCCAGCTCGGCGCCGGGAACGTCGGGGATCCGCGCCGCGGCGCCGGTTGCGATCACGACGGCGTCGGCGCCGAACGCGACCACGTCGTCCGCCGTCGCGTCGCGCCCGAGCTCCACGGTGGCGCCGGAGAGCCGGCGCGCCTGGTGCTCGATGAACGCGGTGAACGCGCCGTGCGCGGGCGCGTGGGCCGCGATCGCGAGCTGGCCGCCCAGATGGTCTTCGCGCTCCCACAGGGTCACGTCGTGCCCGCGCTCCGCCGCCAGCGCCGCGGTCTCCAGACCGGCCGGGCCGCCGCCGACGACGAGGACGCGGCGCGGAGACTGCGCCCGCTCGACCGGCACCGTCTCGTGGCCGGCCGACGGGTTCACCGCGCAGCTGAACCGCATGCCGTCGACCAGCCCGCGGTGCAGGCACTCGTTCGACCCGACGCACGGCCGCAGTGTGTTCAATGCTCCGTCACGAGCCTTCCGCGGCAGGTCCGGATCTGCGATCGTCGCCCGCGCCATCCCGACCACGTCGGCGTGCCCGGCGGCCAGGATCCGCTCGCCGATCGCCGGGTGCGTGACCCGCCCCGTATAGACGACCGGGATGTCGACCGCGGCGCGGACCTCGCCCGCCATCGCCGTCCACTCGCCCGCCTCGTACTGCATCGGCTGCAGGTAGCTCGGCGCGCCCCAGTTGTTGCCGACGTCGACGTGCAGGTAGTCGGTCAACCCGCTCGCCGACAGCGCGCGCGCCATCGCGAGCCCGTCCGCGAAGTCGTAGCCGCCCTCCATCAGCTCGTCCATGCACAGCCGGACGCCCACGGTCAGCTTCCGCCCGACTGAGGCCCGGATCGCGCCGAGGACCTCCACCAGGAACCGCATCCGGTTCTCCACCGACCCGCCGTACTCGTCGTCGCGCTGATTCGAGAACGGCGACAGGAAGAACTGGAGCAGGTCGTCGTGGTTGGCGTGGATCTCCAGGCCGTCGATCTCGGCCTCCAGCGCCTGTCCCGCCGACCACCCGTACTCCTCGACCAGCTCGGCGATCTCCGCGCGCGTCAGCGCGTGCGGCACGTCCTGGTAGACGAACCCGCTGCCCGCCTGCGAGGCACCATGGGGCAACCCGCCCTGGATGATCATCTGGACCGTCCCGCACGCCCCGGCCTCGTGCAGCGCGTCCATGTAGCGCTTGTGCCGCTCCACGAACAGCGGGTGGCGATAGGAGCCGCGCATCACGGCACCGACCCCGGTCGGCTCGTAGCCGGGGATCACCGGCGCGCGCAGGAACGTCGAGCTTCCCCCGATCCACGCGGCGCCGCCGCGCGCGCGGCGCACGTAGTACGCGATGAAGCGCTCGGCGTCCTTCTCGCTGCCGAGGATGCGGCCGACGCCCGCCGCGTGGGTGGGGACCAGGATCCGGTTGTGGAGATCCATCGTCCCGACTCGCACCGGTTCGAACAGCCGCTCGAACATCACAGCGGCTCGCCGCGATCGGACACGGCGGTGAACATCCACATGCCGATCCGGGTCTCGTCGAGGCCGCGTCGCGGTGCCCACTCGCCGCGGGCCCGCCGGCCGAGGATCTCCGCGAGGACGTCGGCCGGGTTGCCGTCGAGCTCGTAGACCGCCAGGTTGGCGTGCTCCGGGGCCGGGATCCCGGGCGCCTGATCGGCCGCGACCCGGTACCGCTGACCCGACGCGATCCCGGGCACGGCGCGCACCTCGGTCATGTGCTGCTCATACCAGGCGTTGAACTCGTCTTCCTCGCCGGGCTTGGCGCTGACCATCGCCACCATGATGTGCCTCATCGTGGTACCTTACCAAGCGATCGTTTGGTTGGCACATCGGAGAGAGCATGGAACCAGAACGCGTGATCGTCGTCGGCGCGGGGCTGTCAGGCCTCGCGACAGCACTCGGCGTCGCCCTGCTCGGTGGCGAGGCGACCGTGTATGAGGCGGCCGATCTGGTCGGCGGGGCGGCGGCGTACTCGGGCGGCCAGGTGTGGGTCGGCGCGAACCACGTCGCCGAGCGCCAGGGCATCGATGACGACCTCGAGCGCGCCGAGCGCTACGTCCGCGACATCGCGCACGACCATCCGGAGCTGCTCGACGAGTCCGCGATGCTCCGCTGGCTGGCGGTCTCACCCGAGGCCACCCGCTACTGGGAAGAGGTCGGCGCGATCCGCTGGACTGTCATCCCCGGCCTCGCCGACTACCACAACGAGGCGGACGGCGCGCTCGAGGAGGGTCGCTACCTCACCAACGAGGTGATCGACGGCAGCGCGCTCGGCGAGTGGCGCGACAAGCTGCGCGTGAGTCCGTTCTTCCCTGTCGGTACGACCTACGCCGACATGTTCGTCAAGGGCCGCCGCCTGACCGGCTTCGGCGTCAGCGACGACGGTGAGGACGAGGCGGCGCCCAAGGATCCGCTGACGTTCGGGACGGGCGTCGTGGCGAGCTTCCTCGCCCGCGTGCTCCAGGAGGACGCGATCGAGATCAAGACCGGCGCGCCGGTGACCGGACTCCTCACCGAGGACGGCGCCGTCGTCGGCGTGCGCACCGAGGACACCGAGCAGCGCGGCCCCGTCGTGCTCGCCACGAGCACCTACGACTGGGACCCCGTGCTCGTGCGCGAGTTCCTGGACCTCGAGCCCGAGGACTTCGGCAGCGTCGCCCCGAACAGCCTGCGCGGCGACGGGATCAAGCTCGCCCGCGAGGCCGGCGCGGCCACGGTCACGATCCCCGCGACGAGCGTCCCGATCCTGCCCGGCTGGCGTGCCGGCGACGGCTACGGCTACGGCCCCGAGTACGCGATGCCGCACGCGATCATCGTCGACGCCGCCGGCAACCGGTACTGCGACGACTCCTACTGGGTCGACATCGTCGCGAAGACGCTCGACCCCGCCAACCGCCACCTGCCGTTCTTCCTGATCTGGGACGAGCAGCACCACGCGTCCTACGGCCTGGGCGCGACCGGCCCGGGTGGGGATTACGCCGAAGAGATGGGCGTCAAGAGCGCGCCGACGCTGACCGAGCTGGCCGCGCAGCTCGGCATCGACGGCGAGCAGCTCGAGCGCACCGCCGCCCGCTTCAACGAGCGCGCGCGCGCCGGCGAGGACCCTGACTTCGGTCGTGGCACGGTCACGTACGTGCGCCGCTTCGCCGGCGATCCGTCGCACTCCCCCAGCCCCGTGCTGGGCGAGATCGCGCAGGCGCCGTTCTTCGGGCTGCGGCTGAAGTTCGTCGGCACCGGGATCGGCTCGAGCGGCATCCACGCCGACGCCGACGGCCGGGTCCTCAACCACGACGGCGAGCCGATCCCGAACCTGTACGCGGTCGGCTCCTGCGCCGCGCTCACGACCACCGGCACGGGCTACAACAGCGGCTTCGCGCTCGGCCGCGGACTGACCCTGGCCTACCTGGTCGCCCACGCACTGACTCCGACCAACCGATCGATTGAAGAAGCGGGCGCCACGGCTTAGCCTGTGCGCCAGAGACGAGGAGGAGACTCACCCATGGCCGTTGCACCCCTGGAGGACATCGGGCTCGCCGAAGACGTGATGCCGCTCGGGCATCTGCTGCTTCGCTCAGCCCGCCGAGACCCGGACAAGGACGCGCTCGTGTTCCCGGACCGGCGCGTGTCGTACCGCGAGCTGGCGGACACGTCCTGGAGCATCGCGCGCTCGCTGCTGGCGCTCGGCGTCCAGCCGGGCGAGCACGTCGGCGTCCTGATGACCAACCACCCCGACCTCGTATCGACGGTGTTCGGCGCGTCGCTGATCGGGGCGGTCGTCGTGCCGATCAACGCCCGCTACCGGACCACCGAGCTGCAGTTCCTGATCGAGGACGCCGACCTCGCCGTGCTGCTCACGCATGACACCGCGGACGCGCACGTCGACTTCACGGCGCTGATCGAAGAGGCGCTCGAGGGGATCGAGGCGCCGAAGCTGCGCCACGTGGTGATGATGGGCGAGCGGCGGCCCGAAGGCATGCTCGCCCGCGCCGACTTCGACGCGCTCGGGAACGGGGCCGACGAGAAGCTCCTGCGCAACCGCGTCGAGGGCGTGCCGCTGCGCGACACGGCGCTGATCCTCTACACGTCGGGCACGACCTCCAACCCGCGCGGCGCGATGCTCAGCCACGAGGCGTTCGTGCGCACGTGGATGGTCACGGCCCGCGTCTGGGAGACGGAATCCGACGACCGCATGTGGAGCGCGCTGCCGCTCTTCCACGTGACCGCGCTCGGCATCGCCACCTGGATCATTGGCAAGGGCGCGACGTTCTACAGCGACTACGCCTTCGACGCCGCGCGCACCGTGGCGACGCTGCGCGACGAGAAGATCACGCTGTTCTACCCCGCCTACCAGCCCGTGACCGAGGCGGTGCTCGCGCACCCGGACTTCGACAAGGCCGACCTGAGCGCGATCAAGACCTGGGCCAATGTCGCCGTGCCGGAGGTGCTGGAGAAGTTCCAGAACCGGCTGCCGCATGCCGTCCAGCTCACGGTCTACGGCGGCACCGAGGGCGGCTGCGTGACCATCACTCGCCGCGACGATCCGCTCGAGACGCGCCTGAAGACGTGCGGCGCCTGCCAGCCGGGCCTCGAACTGCGCGTCGTCGACCCCGCGGGCAACGAACTCGGCGCGGGCGAGCGCGGGATCATCCAGTTCCGCGGCTACAACACGCTCAGCGGCTACTGGAACGACACTGAGAAGACCCGCGAGAGCATCCTCGAGGGCGGCTGGGTGACGATGCAGGACCTCGGCGTGCTCGACGATGAGGGCCGCGTGCTGTTCCTCGGCCGCGTCAAGGAGACGCTCAAGGTCGGCGGCGAGAATGTCGCGCCGCAGGAGATCGAGGCCCAGCTCTCGACCCACCCGGCAGTCAAGCTCGTGTCGGTCGTCGGCATCCCCGACCAGCGCCTGCTCGAGGTGGCGGCCGCGTTCGTCGAGCTGCTCCCGGGCCACGAGGCCACCGAGGAGGAGCTGATCGAGCACTGCAAGGGCCGGATCGCTTCCTTCAAGGTGCCGCGGATGATCCGCTTCATCGGCGAGGACGAGTGGCCGATGTCGGCGACCAAGCTGCAGCGCTTCAAGCTGCGCGACCGGCTGCTCGAGGAGCTGGCGGCACAGACCCGGGAGGAGACCCATGCCTGAGTTCGGCGAGATCGTCACCCTGTTCAGCCGCTACGCCGCGGCCAACGACTGGCCCAATCAGGAGCTGCTCGAGTCCACGTTGACCGAAGACGCGACGTTCCTGTTGCACATCGCGGGCGCGGACTCGATCGGCCCGTTCGAGGGCCGGAAGGCGATCGTCGACTTCTTCATGCCGATCCTCAACGGCCAGACCGACACCCGCAAGCACGTCATCTCCAACTACGACGTGCAGGGCGAGGGGCGCGTGAACGCCTACCTCACCCTGATCGCGACGGAGAATGGCGAGACCGCGCTCAAGAGCGCGGGTCTCTATGAGACCGAGGTCGTCGACAGCGAGAGCGGCCCGCGCTTTCGCGCGATGACGCTCTCGCTCGACAGCGGGTTCTAGCGGCTCGCTACGTGAACGGCACGTCGGTGGCGACGGCCGGCTTGTTGAGGATCTGGCTCCAGGAGGACTCGAACACGCCCGCCGCAATGCCGCCCGTGGCCTGGCGCTTCACCTGCTGGCCGACGGCGCCGTAGGCGAGGGTCAGCTTCTCGGTCGGCACATCGTCGCCGGCGCTGCCGGACTGCTCCTGGGCGTTGACGAAGACCATGGCGAAGCTGTAGGTGGTCCAGGCCGAATTGGTGTCCCCGGCCTTGCGGGCGAAGATCTGCACGCGCTGGAAGTGCTGGCCCGTCGTGAGGTTCTTGAGGAACTGCGGCGTGGTCGAGTCGACGGCCTTCTCCACCGTCAGCTCACCGAGCTGGGCCTTGCCGGTGCCGGCCCCGCCGGTCGCCGTCCCGAGGGAGGCGGTGTTCTCGGCGGACCAGCGGAAGGAGGTGATGTCGATCGCTCCCTTGGGCTGGTAATACGTGTCGAGGGACTCGCCCTTGAGAGTCGGCTGGCCACCGACCGGCGTGACCGTCATGAAGTAGTCCGTGGCCGCGTGCGCCGAGGGGACGGCGGCGAGGGCGGCGACGGAGGTGACGGCGGCGGCGGCGAGCTTGGTCTTGAGCATGGACACAGCTCATCAAGCGCCGCTGACATCCGGCTGACCTATGGCTGACGGATCACGTCAGGAGGGGGTGGGCGTCCCCTCGAGCAGGCCGCGGAGCTCCTTCAGCGCGCGGAACGAGTACACCGACAGGTCCGGATCGCCGAACGGGGTGATGTTCCACAGCACGACGTCGCGCAGACCGACCTCCTGGTAGGCGCGAATCTGCTCGGCGATCTGGTCCGGCGTCCCGCACAGGCAGTGATCGCGCACGATCCCGCCCGGGATGTGGTCGACGATCCGCAGAGCCTCCTCGCGCGTGACCGTCGAGGGCAGGAAGGAGTGGAAGCCGGTCCCGCCCTCGAACGGCGACGTGGAGCCGTAGCGCTCGTAGGTCTCCTGCGGCAGGTCGACGGCGGCGAACAGCAGGCGCGCGAGCGGCGAGTTGCACATCCGCTCGAGCGTCTCCTCGTCGGGCGCGCACATCACGTAGGCCAGCATCGACGGCGTGATCGCCTCGGGGTCGCGGCCCGACTTCTCGGCGCTGGCGCGGATCCTGCCCAGCTTCTCGCCGTAGGCGTCGGGCTTGATGTTGGTCGGCAGCCAGCCGTCGGCCAGCTCGCCGCAGATCCGCAGCATCCGCGGGCCGTGGGCGGCGAGCCAGATCGGCGGCGGCGTGTCCTCGTAGAGCGGGAGACCGAAGACGGCGTCCTTGAGGTTGAAGAAGTCGCCCTGGAAGTCGACGGTGCTGCCCTGGGACTCCCACAGCAGCCGGATGACGCGGATCGCCTCCTCCAGGCGGCCGACCGGCTTGTGGAACTCCATTCCGTAGGGCGCGATGTTCATCCGCTCGCCCGAGCCGAGGCCGAGGATCGCGCGCCCGCGGGCGAGATGCGATGCCGTCAGCGCCTCCTGGGCGAGTTGCGCGGGGTGGCGGCGGATCGTGTCGGTCACGCAGACGCCGACCTTGATTCGCTCGGTCGCCGCGCCGGCGGCGCCCATCATCATCAGCGGGTGGAAGTACTGGTGGGGGTTCGCCTGATACTTCGCGAGCGCCGTAAGGTCCTCGGTCCACACCGAGTCCGGCGTCCAACCCATCAGGTGACAGGGCCACCAGATGGCGTCGAACCCGTCCGCCTCCGCCTTCTGCGCGAACTCGACCGCCTTCGCGGCCGGAGGCATGATCCGCCCGGGGGCGCCCAGTGTGACTCGCATCGGTTCCATGGTTGGCGAGTGTAATCCAGATCGGAAGAAAAATCTACCAACCGTCTGGAAGGTTTTGATACGCTTCCACCACGATGCTCTCCTATCGCACCGAAGGACCCATCGCGTACGCCACGCTGGACCGGCCGGAGAAGCTCAATGCGATGACGCGGTCGTTCTGGGACGACCTGCACCGCGTGCTCGACCAGGCAGAGCATGACGACTCGGTCCGCGTCCTGATCTTCCACGGCGCCGGCCGCTGCTTCTCCGTCGGCGGCGACATCGAGGGCTTCGGCGAGCTGTCCGGCGCCGCCGACAAGCGCGCCTACCTGCGCGAGGCGATGAGCGCCATGCAGGCGGTCGACGCCTTCACCAAGCCGACGATCGCGGCCGTCCACGGTCATGCCGTCGGCGGCGGCTGCGAGTTGACGATGGTGTGCGACATCGTGATCGCCGACGAGACGGCCAAGTTCGGCACGCCCGAGGCGACCGTCGGCCTGATCCCCGGCCCGGGCGTCGCGCGCGGGGCCGCGCACGTGAACCTGCACTGGCTGAAGCTGATGGTGCTCGCGGGCGAGATCCTGGACGCGCGCGAGGCGCAACTGGCCGGGCTCGTCAACCGCGTCACGCCGGCCGGCGAGCACCTCGCCGCGGCCGAGGCGCTGGCGGTCAAGATCGCCGACAAGGCGCCGCTCGCGCTGGCCGTCGGCAAGCAGGTGCTCAACGCGCGCTTCGAGGAGGCCTACCGGCACGCGATCGACGCCGTCGGCTTCCTGCAGTGCACCGAAGACTTCGCCGAAGGCATCGACGCATTCAAAGAACGGCGCCAGCCACAATTCAAGGGGCGGTAGGACGAGAGTGTCAACCGAAACGACCGTGACCACGGATCCCTACGAGGAGCTCGAGCGACGGCGCCGTCAGGGCCTTGAAGGCGGCGGCGAGCGTTACATCGAGAAGATCCGCGCCACCGGCCGCCAGACGGCCCGCGAGCGCATCGACCAGCTGATCGATCCCGACTCCTGGTACGAGCTCGGCATGCTCGCCGAGCCGGAGTTCCGGCGCCCGGACAAGGTCACCACGGGCGACGGCGTCGTCACCGGCCTCGGTCGCATCGACGGCCGCCGCGTGGCGATCATCGCGATCGACACGACCGTCCTGACCGGCACCACGGCCCCGGTGAACATGCGCAAGCAGAACCGGATCGCCGAGTGGGCGGGGCGCCGCAGCATCCCGCTGATCTGCCTCTCCGACAACGACGGCGGCCGCCTGCCGGACCTGCTGGGCTGGCGCTTCTCCGGCGTCCCGTTCGACTTCGGCACGTTCCTGCAGTCGCCCGCCGGCTTCCCGGCGATCCCGCACATGACCGCGGTGCTCGGCCCGGCTTACGGCGACGCCGCGCTGCACGCCGCGATGGGCCACTTCGTGGTGATGCGCAAGGATTCGGCCGTCGCGCTGTCCGGCCCGCCTGTGATCGAGGCCGCCATCGGCGAGAAGGTCGAGGCCGACGAACTCGGCGGCCCGAAGGTCGCGCACGAGACCAGCGGTGCCGTCCACGCGGTCGTCGACACCGAGACCGAAGCGTTCGACGCGATGCGCCGCTACCTCTCATTCATGCCGGACTCGGCCGCGCTGCCGGCCCCGGACGCGCCGCCCGTCGATCCGGCACGCGACCCGGCCGAGCTGGGCTCGATCGTCCCGCGCGAGCCGCGCCGCGGCTACGACATGCGCAAGGTGATCGAGTGCATCGTCGACGCCGACTCGCTGTTCCAGTGGGGCGAGCGCTACGGCCGCAGCCTGATCACCGGCTTCGCGCGGATCGAGGGCAAGGCCGTCGGCATGGTCGCCAGCCAGCCGATGCAGCGCGCGGGCGTGCTCGACGTCCCGGCGCTGACCAAGCTGGCCGGCTTCGCGAAGCTGTGCGACACGTTCAACATCCCGCTGGCGTTCCTCCAGGACGTCCCCGGCCTGATGATCGGCAAGGACGCGGAGCGCGGCGGCATCCTCGCCGGCTACAAGAACGTCGTCACGACGCTCGCGTACGCGCGGGTTCCGAAGGTCGCGATCGTCGTCCGCAAGGCCTACGGCGGCGGGCACATCGCACTCGGCGGGCGCCCGGTCCGCCCCGACCTGCTGTTCGCGTGGCCGACGGCCGAGATGGGCTTCATGGCGCCGGACACCGGCGTCCGCACCGTCTACATGCGCAAGCTGAACAGCGTGCTCGCGGAGGAGGGCAAGGACGCGCACGACGCGCTCGTGGCCCAGCTCGAATCCGAGTGGGCGGCCGAGTCCGAGCCGTGGGAGGCCGCGGCCAACATCATTCTCGACGACGTGATCCTGCCCGAGAACACGCGCAAGGTGATCGCCGACGGGCTCGAGTACGCGTGGCCCACCGGCCCGCGCGTGACGCCGACGGGAGCTTCGACATGAACGGTCGTGAAGTGGTGATCGTCGAGGCCGTCCGGACACCGGTCGGTCGCGGCCATCCGGAGAAGGGCTACTACAAGGACCTGCATCCCGCGGACCTGCTCGGGCGCGTGTACGCCGAGGTGCTCAAGCGCGCCGGCGTCGATCCGTCCGAGGTCGAGGACGTGCTCGCCGGCTGCGCGCAGCAGTTCGGCGAGCAGGGCCAGAACGTCGCCCGCAACGCGTGGCTGCAGGAGGGCCTGCCGATCGAGGCCGCCGCGACGACGATGGACCGCCAGTGCGGCTCCGCGCAGCAGGCGATCAACTTCGGCGCGCTGCAGATCGCGGCCGGGATCCACGACGTGGTGATCGGCTCGGGCGTCGAGCACATGGGTCACATCTCGTTCGCCGACGGCGTCGACGTGATCGAGCGTCACGGCTCGCCGTTCACCGAGGCGTTCTTCGCCCACCAGCCGGTCAAGAACCAGGGCATCGGCGCCGAGCTGATCGCCGAGCAGTGGGAGATCCCGCGCTCGGAGCTCGACGAGCTGGCGCTGCGCTCGCACCAGAAGGCGCATCACGCCACCGAGCAGGGCTGGTTCGAGCGCGAGATCCTGCCGATGCAGGTCAACGGCGACACGTACGTGCGTGACCAGGGCATCCGCCCGGAGACGACGCTGGAGGCGCTGGCCGCGCTGAAGCCCGCGTTCAAGCCGGACGGGGTGGTCACGGCCGGCAACGCGTCGCAGATCTCCGACGGCGCCGCCGCCGTGCTGCTGATGGCACGCGAGAAGGCCGAGGCGCTCGGGCTCACGCCGCGTGCGCGGATCCTCGACCAGACGACGGTCGGCTGCGACCCGGTGAAGATGCTCGAGGGCCCGATCCCCGCGACGACGAAGATCCTCCAGCGCAACGAGATGTCGATCAACGACATCGACTACATCGAGATCAACGAGGCGTTCGCGCCCGTGGTCGCGGCGTGGCAGCGCGAGCACAACCCGGACATGGACCGGGTCAACCCGCGCGGCGGCGCGATGGCGCTCGGGCACCCGCTCGGCTCCACCGGCGCGCGACTGATCACCACGCTGCTGCACGAGCTCGAGGACGACGACAAGGAGATCGGCTTCGTGACGATGTGCTGCGGCGGCGGGTTCGGCACCGGCACGCTGATCCAGCGGATCTGATGAGCACCGTCCAGGCCTATTTCGACGGCATCAACGAGGAGCGCTATGACGACGTCGGCGCGCTGTTCGCCGCGGATGGCGTGATGATCGCGCCCGGCACCGAGCCGCGGGTGGGGCCGGAGCAGGTCGCCTCCTACTTCCGCGCCGCGCTGCGGCTGTATCCCGAGCACTACGACGACCCGACGCGGATCATCGAGGCCGGCGCGAGCGTGACCGTCGAGATCCACTTCACGGGCCGGCTCGAGAACGGCGCGCCGCTGGAGTTCGACGCGATCGACGTGTTCGATCTCGACGACCAGGGGCGGATCGTGAAGCTGTCCTCGTGGTACGACTCGCACGCCGTGCGCAAGACGCTGCGGGCCGCGCTCGAGCATGGTCGGGCCGCCGCCCGATAGCTGGAAGGTCCCGCCCGAGCGCGCCCGCGCGTTCGAGCTGGCGCCGGGGGTGTGGCAGCTGCGACTGCCCCTCCCCTGGCCGCTAGTCCCGCACGTCAACGCCTACTGGCTCGCCGGTGAGCGCGTGCTCGTCGACTGCGGCTCGGCCGGGCACCCGAGCCACCGCGCGTCGCTGAGCGCCGCGCTGGCGCTCGCCGGCGCGTCGGTCGAGGACGTCCGGCTGCTGGTCGGCACCCACACGCACTCCGACCACATCGGGTTGGCGGAGTGGGTGATCGAGGCCAGCAGTTGTGAGTTCCTCATGCACCCGGACACGGCGCACTTCTATGACGGCACCCGCGAACCCGAGCGGATCGACGCGGCGCGGCGGCGCCGTGCCCGTGCCGAGGGCGTGCCGGAGGCCGACCTGCCGGCCTACGGCGACGTGGCCGAGGAGGTCGAGGGCGTGCTCGCGGCGACCGAGCCGACGCGGCCGATCCGCGGCGGCGACACGATCGGCGCGTGGCAAGTGGTGGAGACCCCCGGTCACGCGCCTACGCATGTCGTCCTGTTCGACGGTGAGACGATCATCCTCGGCGACCTGCTCTCCCCCGCCTTCACGCCGTGGTTCGACTATGGCTATTCGAACGACCCGGTGGCCGAGTTCCTGGAGTCGCTGGACCGCGTCGAGGCGCTCGGTCCGTTCGAGCTCGCGCTACCCGGCCACGGCCGGGCGCTCGAGGACGTGCCCGCGATCATCGCCGAGCACCGTGACGGGGTCGCGACCCGGCTCGACGCGACCGTGGCCGCGGTCCGCGACGGCGCGGACTGCGGGCACGAGATCTCCCGCCGCCTGTTCGGCGACCTCGAGCCGACCGCGATGGTGTGGCGCCTGACCGAGACGATGGCCTATCTCCGGCACCTCCGGTTGACCGGCGCGATCCATCGTTCCGAGGTCGACGGGTTCTTTCGCTACGCAGCGACTTGACAAAACCAAACGGTTGTTTGATACTGCCGGTCGTGAACGCAGCGACCCACATCTATCGCTTCCCGCGCGTCACCGAGATCGTGGCGGCGCCGCCCGCGCTGACCGCCGATCCGGCCACTGGTCGCTGACGCCTACTCGGGCCACGGCGAGTCCGAGATGACGCCGTCACCGCCCTCCGGCTTCGGCCCGCCGACGGCGATCAGGTCGAGCCCGTGTGGGCCGGCCTCGAACTGTCGCACCACGGCGGGCGCAACGCGGATCGTGTCCCACTGACGGATCTCGCGCACCTCGTCACCGAGCCGCACGCGGCCATAGCCGGCGGCGACGACGTACGCCTCCTCCTGCTCGCGGTGGCTGTGGCCCGCCGGACTACGGAAGTTCGGCGCGTACCGCCAGTGGCTGACGCCGATGTCACGCGCGCCCAGCGGGCCGCGACCGAAGCGCCCTTCCATCCCCTCCACTCGGCCGGCAAGGGAGTTGTCGAGCTCGAGCAGGTTCACGATCGCGTAGTCGGACATGGTCCGACAACCTAGCCGGACCGCCGGTAGTGAAGGAACAACGTGCCCTTCGGGCTGCGCCCGAGGTCGAGCAGCTCGAGCCGGTCGAGCGCGTCGTCGTCGGCGAACAACCGCCGGCCCTGACCGGCGAGCGTCGGCGCGACGACCAGCCGCAACTCGTCCACGAGCCGCGCGCGCAGGAGCGTACCGGCCAGCCGGATGCTGCCGTGAATGCCGATGTCGCGGCCGGGCTGGTCCTTCAACGCCGACACGTAGTCGACGACGTCGCTCGTCACGAGCGTGCTGTTCGACCACGACTCGTCCGGCTCGCTCGAGCTGAAGACGTGCTTCGGCACGCCGTTGATGAACGAGGCGAACGGCTCGATCGTCGCGGTCGGCCAGAAGCCGACCCAGTAGTCGTACGTGCCGCGGCCGAGCAGGACGTCGTCCTGCGTGGCGATCGTGTCCGCGAGGTTCGCGAACACCTCCGGGCCGCCGTCCGAGATCCAGTCCCCCGGCTCCTCGGCGACGCCGTCGAGCGAGAGCAGTTGGTAGAGCACCACGTTGCGAGTCATACAAGTGGAACGTCGGCGGGCCGAAAACTCATCGCTAGGCGGCGGCGTCGATCAAACCCGCGAGCCGCTCGCGGCAGGCCGGCCACTGCTTGCGATTGCGCTGCGCGCCCGGGTGCAACGTGTCGACGAGCGCGAGCCCGCGGACGGTCGCGACCGACAACTGCACGAGCGGCTCGAACTGGTCGGTGTCCGCGAGGTCCGGGAACAGCTTGCGCGCGAGCTCCAGCGTCTGGCGATCGAGCATCCGCTCGACGTCGATCAGGTGATCGCGCAGCTCCTCGTCCGTGCGGCCGTGCGACCACAGGTCGACCGCGGCCTGGAACAGCGGGCTGGCGTAGTGGGCCCACAGCAGGTCGAGGCCCTGTTCCGTGCGCGCGGGCCCGGTCGGGAGCGCCTCGCCCGCGGCGGCGAGCTCTTCCAGGCGCCGGAGCGACAACCGCTCCACGGCGGCGGCCACGAGCGCCGCGCGGGTCTGGAAGTGATGCAGGTGCGCCCCGCGCGAGAGGCCGGCGCGCTCCGCGACGCGGCTGGTGGTCGTCCCGGCGTAGCCCTCCTCGACGAGGCAGTCGATCGCGGCGTCGAGCAGCGCCCCGCGGGTCGCGGTGCTGCGCTCCGCCTGGGTCCGGCGCGCCGTGGCCATCGCCGCCATCCTAACTTGCGTTCAGGAGCGAATGTTTCTTCGGTAGGCTGAACACCTTCCCCACGAGAGGATCGAGATGGCAGAGAGCATTCGTGTTTGACGGGGTCCGGACCCCGCGCGGCAGGGGCAAGGTCAACGGGTCGTTGCACGCGACCAAGCCGGTAGACCTCGTCGTCGGCCTGATGCACGAGTTGCTCTCGCGCCACGAGGGCCTCGATCCACGCCGGATCGACGACGTCGTGCTCGGCTGTGTGACGCCGATCGGCGACCAGGGCGCCGACATCGCCAAGACCGCCGCGATCAAGGCCGGGTTGCCGGAGACCGTCGCGGGCGTCCAGCTCAACCGCTTCTGCGCATCCGGCCTGGAGGCCGTCAACATCGCCGCCCAGAAGGTCGCCTCCGGCTGGGAGGACCTCGTGCTGGCCGGCGGCGTCGAGTCGATGTCGCGCGTCCCGATGGGCTCCGACGGCGGCGCCTGGGCGATGGACCCGGAGACGAACTACGACACCTCGTTCGTGCCGCAGGGGATCGGCGCCGACCTGATCGCGACCGTCGAGGGCTTCAGCCGCGACGACGTCGACGCCTACGCCGTCCGCTCGCAGGAGCGCGCCGCGACCGCGCGGGCCGAGGGCCGGTTCGCGAACTCGGTCGTCCCGGTCCTGGACATCAACGACAACGTGGTGCTCGACAACGATGAGTTCATCCGTCCGGGCACGACGGTCGAGACGCTCGGGCAGCTCAAGCCGTCGTTCGCGATGATGGGCGAGCACGGCGGCTTCGACGCCGTCGCGCTGCAGAAGTACCACTGGATCGAGGCGATCGACCACGTCCACACGCCCGGCAACTCGTCCGGGATCGTGGACGGCGCGGCGATGATGGCGATCGGCAACGAGCAGACGGGCTCCGAGCTCGGGCTGAAGCCGCGGGCGAAGATCCTGGCCACCGCCGTCAGCGGCGCCGACCCGACGATCATGCTCACCGGCCCCGCGCCGGCCGCGCGCAAGGCGCTGGCCAAGGCGGGCCTGAACGCCGAGGACCTCGATCTGATCGAGATCAACGAGGCGTTCGCCGCGGTCGTGCTCCGGTTCGTCAAGGACATGGGGCTCGACATGGACAAGGTCAACGTCAACGGCGGCGCGATCGCGATGGGCCACCCGCTCGGCGCGACCGGCGCGATGATCCTCGGGACGCTGATCGACGAGCTCGAGCGCCAGGAGAAGCGCTACGGCCTGGCGACGCTGTGCGTCGGCGGCGGGATGGGCATCGCGACCGTGGTGGAGCGCGTCTGATGAGCGACTCGACGATCCGCTACGAGCGCGGCGACGACGGCGTCGTCGTCCTCACCCTGGACGACCCGAACCAGTCCGCGAACACCATGAACGCGGCCTACAAGGCGTCGATGGCCGCGACCGTCGACCGCCTGGAGGCTGAGAAGGACGACATCGCCGGCGTCGTCATCACGAGCGCCAAGAAGACGTTCTTCGCCGGCGGCGATCTGCGCGACCTGCGCCGCGCGCGCAAGGAGGACGCGGCCCAGGTGGCCGTCGAGATCCGCGAGCTGAAGTCGCAGCTGCGCCGCCTGGAGACGCTCGGCAAGCCGGTCGTGGCCTGCATCAACGGCGCGGCGCTGGGCGGCGGGCTGGAGATCGCGCTGGCCGCGCACTACCGGATCGCCGTCGACGACTCGAAGGTCGTGCTCGGCTTCCCGGAGGTCCAGCTCGGGCTGCTGCCGGGCGGCGGCGGCGTGACCCGCTCCGTGCGGATGTTCGGGATCGCCAACGCGCTGCTCCAGCTCCTGCTCCAGGGCAACCGGCACCGCCCCGCGGCCGCGCTGGAGCTGGGGCTCATCAACGAGATCGTCCCCACGCGCGACGACCTCGTCCCGGCGGCCAAGAAGTGGATCGCGGAGAACCCCGAGGCGGTCCAGCCGTGGGATGTGAAGGGCTACAAGATCCCGGGCGGCACGCCGTCGACCCCGGCGCTCGCGGCCAACCTGCCCGCGTTCCCCGCCAACCTGCGCAAGCAGATCAAGGGCGCGAACTATCCCGCCCCGCACCACATCATGGCCGCGGCGGTCGAGGGCGCGCAGGTCGGCTTCGACGTCGCGATCGAGATCGAGGGCCGCTACTTCGTCGACCTGGTCACGAGCCAGGTGGCCAAGAACATGATCCAGGCGTTCTTCTTCGACCTGCAGGCCGTGCAGGGCGACCGCAACCGGCCTGAGGGCCTCGAGCCGACGTCGGTGAAGAAGGTCGTCGTGCTCGGCGCCGGGATGATGGGCGCCGCGATCGCCTACGTGAGCGCCAAGGCGGGCATCGAGGTCGTGCTCAAGGACGTCAGTCAGGACGCCGCCGACAAGGGCAAGGACTACTCGCGCAAGCTCGTCGCCAAGGGCGTCGAGCGCGGCAAGACGACGCAGGAGAAGGGCGACGCGCTGCTGGCCCTGATCACGCCGACGACCGACCCGGCGGCGGCCGCCGGCGCCGACCTCGTCATCGAGGCCGTGTTCGAGGACCCGCAGGTCAAGGCCGAGGTGATGGCCGAGATCGAGCCGCACCTGGCGCCGGACGCGCTGCTCGGCTCGAACACGTCGACGCTCCCGATCACCGGGCTGGCCGAGAACGTCTCGCGGCCTGAGGACTTCATCGGCCTGCACTTCTTCAGCCCGGTCGACAAGATGCCGCTGCTGGAGATCATCAAGGGCGAGAAGACCGAGGAGGCCGCGGTCTACCGCGCGCTCGACTTCGCCAAGCAGATCGCCAAGACGCCGATCGTCGTCAACGACTCACGCGGGTTCTTCACCAGCCGCGTGATCGGGACGTTCATCAACGAGGCCATCTCGATGCTCGCCGAGGGCGTGCCGGCGGCGTCGATCGAGCAGGCGTCCTCGCAGGCCGGCTACCCGGCGCCGGTCCTGCAACTCAGCGACGAGCTCAACCTGAAGCTGATGCGGCGGATCCGCAACGCGTCCAAGGCCGCGGCCGGGGACGCGTGGGTCGAGCATCCCGCGGAGGCCGTGATCGATCGCATGGTCGACGAGTTCGAGCGTCCCGGCAAGCTCGAGGGCGCGGGCTTCTACGAGTACGCGGACGGCAAGCGGGTCCGGCTGTGGCCGGGGCTGCGCGAGGCATTCCCGCCGGTCGACGACCCGGCCTCGATCTCGCTGCGTGACCTACAGGAGCGGATGATGTTCATCGAGTCGATCGAGAGCGTGAAGTGCCTCGACGAGGGCGTCATCGAGTCGGTCGCGGACGCCAACATCGGCTCGATCATGGGCATCGGGTTCCCGGGCTGGAGTGGCGGCGTCCTGCAGTACATCAACGGCTACCAGGGCGGCCTGTCCGGCTTCGTCGCTCGCGCCCGTGAGCTGGCGGAGCAGTACGGCGCGCGCTTCACGCCGCCCGAGTCGCTCGTCGCGCGCGCCGAGCGCGGCGAGAGCCTACAGCGACGAAGCGGCGCTGGCGGCGGTCTAGCCGGCCAGCGCGGCGATCGCGCCCACCGCCGCGAGGTGGGCGCGGTCGTCGTCCGTGAACGTCCGCCCGCTCGCGAAGGAAGCAGCGAGCGTGCCGCCGGGTTCGAGTGGCAGCTCGGCGACGGGCTCTCCGGCCTGCGAGGCCGCCGTCAGCCGGGCGGCCTCGTCGGGCGTCAGCTTCCGCAGGCCGGTCGCACCGAAGCGCGCGAGCGCGCGCAGCACAGCGTCCGGCCCTGGCAATTCGTGGGCCAGTTCGGTCAGCTCGCGAACGGCGGCCTGATGGCGCGCGACGACGCGGGTCGCGGCCAGCACCTGCAGTTCCGCGATCACGCCCGCGCCGAGATCCGTCAGCAGGTCGAGGTCCTCGGCGCTCCACGCGCGCGGCTCGTAGTCGATCGCGCACAGCGTCCCGACCGGCTCCCCGTCGGTCGTGCGCAGCGGCACGCCGGCGTACGCGACGACGCCGAATTGCTGGACCGCCGGGTTGGCCGCCGACTCCGGATCGCTGCGCGCATCGGCCAGCGTGTACGGCTCGTCGGCGGAGATGACAAACGGGCAGAACCCCGCGGTGACCGGCATCTCGCGCGTCGACGGCCACGGCTCAGCGCCCTCGCAGCCGACGAAGCGTTGCTGGTCGGCGCCCACGAGGTTCACGAGCACGACTGGCACGTCGAGGACGTGGCAAGCCGTCCGGGCGATCCGGTCCAGCGCCCGCGCCGACGACTCGGCGTTGGCCTCCAGCTCCGCAAGGGCCCGCAGCCGGCTAGGCCGGCGCAGCAGTTCGGGATCCCGCTCCCGCACGCATCCAGCGTACCGCGCGCGTCCATTCACCCCATCGGCACGGATGGGAGCACGTCCGCCGCGGGGAGCGAGTCCGACGGGTTCGGCTCGAACGGGTCGAGTTCCAGGAGCCCGCACCAGGTGGCGAACGACGGGCGCTCGACGCCGTTCGTCTCCCGGAGGCCGTCGTCGAAGCCCCCGTCGGCATTCAGCGTGTACTGCGTGTAGAGCGCGACACCGGCGCCGACCCCGGTGCTGCGGCGGTGACGGCGGAACGCCGCGTCGAGCATCTGCGCTTGCAGCTCGCGGATCCGCGGACCGTGCGCCGCGATGGCGACGTTCAGCCCCTCGCGTGCGGCGGCGCGCACGAGCCGGATACCGCCCTCGGTCGCAAACAGCATCGGCCCGTCATCGGCGCTACGGCCGTGCCAGCGCCCGCGCAGCGTTTCCCGCAGGGCCGTGACGCGCTCTCCGACCAGTTCGGCGTCGTTGTAGTTGTGGTAGGACCAGATCCAGTTGGCGTCCGCGCGGAAGCCGATCCGGTCCAGCTCGTCGAGCAACGACGGGACGAAGTGCTCGAGGCCGGCCGGCATGCGCGCCGCGCTCGACGCGACAGCAATCGTCGTACGCCGCGCGGCCGTTGCCGTATCGCTGTCCGAGGTCGACGGCGCCAGCAGTGGCACGCGCGGGCTGTGGCGCCGCGCGATGCCGTCCATCGTCACCATCATCTCGGCGACGGCGTGATGCACGGTCAGCCGGCTGCCCTCGAGCCCGAACGCGGCGTAGGCGTCGCCCGTCGCGGTACACGGCGAGCGCTGCGGGAACGGCTGGCCGTTGGGCTCGTTGACGACCTCGAAGTAGTCCGCTCGGCCGTAGCGATCGCGGTTGGCGACGTAGCGGTCGAAGAGCGCCGCGACGTAGCCGCCCCAGCGCGACTGCGGCCCGAAGCCGTCCGCGGGGAGCTCGTACTCGAGCCCCCGAATCACGCCGAGCGCGGAAATCGCCGCGGCGTCGTCTCGGTGCTCGTTCCAGTTGCGCCACGTCGTCAGGGCGACACGGTCGGCGGCCTTGTACTCGAAATTCGCGGCGCTGACGGGCACGATGTTCTCCGTGCCGTTCACCCACTTCGGATAGCGGTAGGGCAACACGATCGTTCTCAGCCCGTCGGCGTTGGCGAGCCGGATCTGCTCGTCGAGACCGGTCAACCTGTTGTGGAATGGGTTGGCCGGATCACCGAATGCGAAGTGCTTGCTGGGCTGCAGACTCGGCCAGTCGGCCCAGAACCGGATGTGGCTCACCGTCCGCAGCAGTTGCGGGAACCAGGGCTGCTTGCGGTACTCGCGATAGTCCTGTGGAAAGCCGGGATTCAGCACCCCGTTGGGCGTGATGTCGATGCATTTGGCCATACGGAAGCTCATGACGTCAACTCCTCGAGAGCGAATAGCCGGCTTGCCGCGCCTCGTCCTCTCCGAAGGAGAGCTGGGTCAGATCCAGGGCCGCAGCGGCGAGCGCCGCGCGCCGCCCGTCCTCGCTCCACGCGACGAGTTCCGCGAAGGCGGCCTGCGGTTCGAGGCCGCCGAACCCGGTCGCCCCGATCTCGTCGAGCGTCGCGTCGGCGTAGGCCAGGTAGAGCGGATCGGCGTCGGCGCGGTACGCGCGGTAGCCCGTGACGTACGCCGCGGCGATGGCGTCGTCCATGCCGGCCGCCGGGCCGGTGGCCACGGCGGCGAGCAACGCCGCGAGGGTGGCGAGGCGCGCCGCCTCGGCGGCGCCGGCAACGTCGTACTCGGCACGCGCGGACGACGAGCGGATGAGGGCAGCGACCGTCAGCCCTCCGGCAGCGACCAACAGCTGCCGGCGAGTCACGTCCGCCCTCAGAGAAGGCTGGGAGGACATGAGGCGAACCTACGCCTGCAACGCATGTTGCGCAATCAGGGAAACGATGTACTCGCGCGATGCGAAGCGCCCGATGTTCTCGTCCCGCACGCCCTACCTCGCCGCTGTTTCCGCGCGTCTGCTCGGCCTGGTCTGCGTGCGGGGCGGTTACGGCCTCCGGTGAGGGGTGAGGCACTAGAGCTGCCTGTCAGGAAGCTCTAGTGCCTCACCCCCTCCGCAATGAGCGCCGACGTGCCACAACCGCCGGGGGGTGTAATGCATGAGCTGCCTGACAGGAAGCTCTCGCATTACACCCCCTCACAATCGCGCGGCGGAGCCGCCGACGCGAGCGGAGCGGCCGAACTCACCGCCTCCCTCATCTGCCGCCGTTCGCCGGGCCCGGAACCGCCGTTCGCGTCGACTCAGCCGAGGAGCGCCTGGAGTTGGCGGCGTACGGCCAGCCGCAGCCACGCGACGTCGGTGTCGCCCGAGTTGAGCAGGCTCATGCGCAGGCCGTCGAGCGTCGCGACCACGATCCGGACGTCGAGCTCGGGCGTCTCCGTGGCCAGCGGCTCGAGCGCGTGGGTCCCGACCTCGCGCAGCCGCTGGCCCCACTCGCGGTGGACCGCGAGCGCCCGGTCGGTCCCGAGCAGCTCGACCTGCAGCCGGTAGAGCGCGATCGCCGTCTCGCGCTCGGTGGTGACCTGCTCGACGAGCCAGTCGCCGAGCTCCTCCGCCCACGCCGACGGATCGAATGGCGCGCCGCCGAGCCGGTCGGCGATCGCCCGGATGCGCGTCACCTCGCTGTCGGCCGTCCACGCCAGCGCGGCCTCGAGGATGTCGGCCTTGGACGCGAAGTGCCAGGTGGTCGAGGAGAGCGCGACCCCGGCCTCGGCCGCGACGCGGCGATGCGTCACCGCCGCCACGCCCTCGCCGGCCACGATCCGGACCGTCGCGGCGACGATCGAGTCGCGGACGCGCCTCGACGCTTCGGCGCGTGGACCGATGACTGACGCCATGATCGCGAGCTTACAGGTACGATCGTACTTCTATGTCCGGTTCTTCCACCCGCCGCTCGTTCTTCGGTGTCGCCGGCAGTGCCGCGCTGCTGTGCACGATCGGCGGGCGCGAGATCGACGTGTCCGCGCCTGATGGACTGCGGGAGGCCGATGGTGCCGCCGCGGCGCTGAAGCGGCCGCGGGCCGCCGTGGCGCAGGCCGTGCCGCAGATCCAGCCTGCGCCGGGTGGGGTCCGGCGCGAGTACTGGGTCCAGGCCGAGACGGTCCGCTGGGCGATCACGCCGAAGCAACAGGACGAGTGGCACAACCGCACGGTCGGCGGCCGCAACTCGTTCACCGCGTACGTCTACCGGCCGATGACGCCCGGGTTCGCGGACTATCTGATCGGTCATCCGACGATCCCCGGGCCGGCGCTGCACGCCGAGGTCGGCGACGTGCTGGTCGTCCACTTCCGCAACGCCGACCGCCGCCTGGATCAGGCGGTCACGATGCACCCGCACGGCGTCAAGTACAACCCGGAGTACGACGGCGCGTACCTGGGCGAGTTCACGCGCGCGGGCGGGTTCGTCGCGCCGGGTCAGACGTTCACGTACCAGTGGGAGTGCACGCCGGACTCCGTCGGCGTCTGGCCGTACCACGATCACGGCCCCAACCACACGCTGAACACCTTCCGCGGCCTGTTCGGCGCCGTGATCGTGCGCCCGAAGGGCGCCAAGCGGCCCGATCGCACGTACACGCTGTTCGCCCACCAGCTGCCGCCGCCGGTCACCCGTCTCGATCGGACGTTCCACTGCTTCAACGGCCGCGCGTACGCCGGCAACACGCCGACGCTGACCGCGCGCGTCGGCGAGGACGTGGAGATCGCGGCGATCGGCATGGACTCGAACTTCCACACGTTTCACATCCACGGCCACCGCTGGCGCGATCCGGCGGGAGCCTTCACCGACAACCCAGCGTTCGGGCCGAACGAGACCGTCACGGCCCGCTTCGTCGAGGACAACCCCGGCCGCTGGCTCTACCACTGCCACGTCTTCACGCACCAGGACGTCGGCATGGCGGGCTGGTACGTCGTCGAGCCCTAAATCATGGAGGAGAGAACGTGCGCGTTTTCATAGTCGCGTTGGCCCTGGCATTGGTCGTGCCCGCCACCGCAAGCGCCCAGACGTACCCCGAGCCCAAGGAACCGGGCAAGGTCCAAACGAAGCCGAGGGGCCCGCATAAGACCCACACGGTGTGCAAGCAGCGCAACCGCTGTGACTTCACGACGATCCAGAAGGCCGTCGACAAGGCCAAGGCCGGCGACACGATCCGGGTCCGCAACGGCGTGTATCGCGAGGCGGTCCGGATCTCCGGGTCCAAGAAGCGCTACCTGCGACTGGTCGGCAACCCTTCGAATCCGGAGAAGGTCCTGCTCCGCGCGCGCGGGAGCATGCAGAACGGGATCTGGGTCAACGAGGCCGACCAGGTGACCGTCGACGGCTTCATGGCCCGCGACTACAAGGCCAACGGGTACTTCTTCACGAACCTCAACGGCTACTCGATGAACCACCTGATCGCGCGCCAGACCGGCGTCTACGGGCTGTACGCGTTCAACACGATCGGTGGCGAGATCCTCAACTCCGAGGCCTACTACGTCAACGACGGCGCGTTCTACATCGGGCAGACGCCGCCGCAGACCAACCCGGTCCAGACGATCGTGCGAAACGTCGAAGGCTGGGGCAGCCCGCTCGGCTTCAGCGCCACGAACATGCGCTACGTGACGATCACCAAGAGCCGCTTCTACAACAACGGCTCCGGCATCGTGCCGAACGCGCTCGACTCGGAGAAGTACCCCCCGGCCGAGGGCAACGTGATCATCGACAACGACATCTTCTGGAACAACTTCAACTTCCACCAGGGCAAGCCGCCGTTCGCGGTCCGGAACGAGGGCACCGCCGCGCTGGTCCCGATCGGCACCGGCATCCTGCTGCTCGGCGGGCGCGGCAACCGGATCGAGAACAACCGGATCTACGGCAACTTCCTCACCGGCGTCGCGGCGGTCGAGGGCATCCTGCTGGCCAAGAACCCGCAGGCCCGCAGCCTCGAGCGCAACATCGTGCGCAACAACGTGTTCGGGCTCAACGGGACGGACGTCAACGGGAGTGACGTGATGTACGACGGCAACGGCACCGACAACTGCTTCTCGATGGACGGGGTCACGTCGACGTTCCCGGCCGACCGCTCGACGTTCGCCGCCTGCTCCGGGCCGAACCCGTTCAGCCCGACCGTGCAGCAGCAAATGACCGGCTTCATCGGCGAGGGCGCCTTGAAGGCGTGGAACAAGCATCCGCATCCGGCCAAGCCCGGGTACACACCACTCGAGGTGTTCGGGTGAGAAAGAGCTGGATCGCAGTGATCGCCGGTGCCGCGCTGCTCAGCGCGGCGCCGGTGCAGGGCGCCACCAAGAAGACCGTCACGCTCGGCGACAACTACTTCGCGCCCAAGACGGTCACGGTGAACCGTGGGACGACGGTCACGTGGCGCTGGCCCACCTTCGAAGAGGCCGGCGACGTCCATGACGTCAAGCTGCGCACCGGGCCTAAGGGCGTGAAGAAGTTCCAGTCCGAGGCGGCCTCGACGGACTACTCCTACAAGCGCAAGCTGACCGTGGCGGGGACGTACAAACTCGCGTGCACGTTGCACCACGAAATGCTCATGACGATCAAGGTCCGGCGGTAGCCACCGCCCGCGGGGCGCGGGCGGTGGCATCGCGGGGTCTTACGGCTGCGTCGTTGACAGCGTGAACGTCAGCGTCTTGGCGTACGTCCCGGTCCGCAGCGCTTCGTTGGCGCCGATCGACTGCTTGAACGGCACCGTCACGGACTCGTTGGAGGTCGGCCCCGTCCACGTCTTCACGACCGCGGGCAGGGGCGCGTTGGCCGCCAGCAGCGGCTGCGCGAGCGAGAAGGACCCGTTGACCAGGCGGCCGGTGGCCGTCGGCGATGGGTCGAACACGGTCAGCGCGGCGTCGCCGGCGGTCGAGACGATCCGTGCCGTCGTGCTCGTCTCGTAGGTGTTCGCGACGCCCGGGATGAACGCCGGGAACGTCGCCGGCTCGCCCAGGGCCAGCGTCAGCGTCGCGGGGACGGAGCCGCCGACGGTGGCGTCGGTCGAGGTCGACGCGGCCGACACGGTCGGCGCGGCCGCCCACAGGATCGCGCGGCCGAGCTGCGGCTGCAGGCCCTTGGCGTGCAGGCGCGTGACCACGCTGGTGCCGATCAGGACCAGGCCGCTGGCGGTCCGGCCCTGGGCGCGAACGATGCTGGCCTTGCCCGCGGCCGCTTCCTGGGAGTTCGTGGTGTTGCTCGCGCGCCACCAGCCCGAGGCGAGCGGATCGGCGGCGTAGGACTGCTCGACGACCGCGCCGGTACCGAGGTTCGAGTACCAGACCGGCGGGAACACGAACGCGTGCGGCTGGGCGCCGTTGCTGACGGGGCCGCCGTGGTTGACGAGGTTGGCGACGCCGCTGGCGAGGCTGACCGCGGAGGTGCCGGTGGCGGTCAGCACGCCGGAGCCGGTGCTGAAGGCCGAGCCGGCGGTGCCGAGGCCGACGACGCCGCCGCCGCGGGCCAGGAACGCGTCCAGCGCCGCGCGGTTGGCCGCGTTCAGGTTGGCGTAGTTGAGCGTCCCGCCCACCGCGAGCACGTCGACGTCGGACGTCAGCGTCGTGGCCAGGGTGGTCGCGGTGGCGACCTTCTTCTCGAAGCCGAGCGCGTCGAGTGTGTCCCGGAGCTCGGAGCCGCCGACGTAGGCGACCACCACCTTGTCCAGCGTGGCGCCGCTCCACGAGGCCGGCGGCGCCTTGAAGGTCACACCCTTCTCGAGCGCCTGTGTCGTCGCGAGCGCGCGGGCGCTCGCCGGCACGAGGATCGTGCCGTCAGTGAGGCGCTGGACCTTGACGCCCTGCGCGAGCAGCGCGTTCAAGGCGAGCAGGTCCTGCGCATCCTGCGGATCCAGCAGCAGGTCGGTGTTCAGCGCGGGGACGCCACCGACCGACACGCCCGCGGTGACGCGCTCGGTCTCGACGGTGGGCAGCACGTCCCACAGCGTGTCGACCGTCGCGCCCCAGGTCAGACCCTGGCTCCAGCCCCCGGGGCCGGCGTACAGGTCGTCGACGCGGTCGGTCAGGTCGATGCCCGGCTCCAGCAGCGAGTTGACGATCCCGCGCTTGGGCTGGTGCATGTTGATCACGTAGGTCCCAGCGGGATACGTGTTGCCGCCGGCGGTGAACGTGGCCTTGGCCTGGGTGATGCGGCCGCCGCTGGCGATCAGCAGGTCGACCAGCCGCTTCACCGCGGGGGCGGAGCGCTGGCGCGCGCCGGCCGGGATCACGTACGAGCGCGGGAACGTCGTGTTGTAGTTGTCCTCCGGGCCCCACCCGGGGACGTAGCCGTCGGGGATCTGGCGCAGCGGCTCCCCGGCCCAGCCGCGGCGGTACACCTCGGCCTGGTCGAAGATGACCTCGTTGCGGTGGTCCTGGATGTACTTCAGCGACGTCTTGATCGCGACCTCGTGGACGTCGGTGTCGATGTCGGCCCGGCGCGTGGCCGTCGACCCGCTGCCGGGCTGCAGCGGTGCCTCGATCGTGTACGGGATGCTGCTCTGCAGCAGCGCGAACGACGGCACGTAGATCGGCGGGAAGTCGTC
Source organism: uncultured Solirubrobacteraceae bacterium (assembly GCA_963768375.1). Lineage (GTDB taxonomy): Bacteria > Actinomycetota > Thermoleophilia > Solirubrobacterales > Solirubrobacteraceae > Solirubrobacter. Next base: position 341,053 of record CAVYHO010000006.1, on the reverse strand, counting down.
CCACACGCCCGGCGCGTCGTCGCGGAACGGGATCCGTGCCCGCGTGACCTCGGGATAGCCGAGGCCGATCAGGCCCTGCTCGATGTTGAGCGCGTTCGGCAGCGCGTGCTTGATGAACAGGTCGTACTCGTTGTTGACGTTGTGCGGCGGCGTGCTGGGATGCAGAAGCGTCGGGTTGACGTAGCCGTGCAGGTCGAGCGTGATGATCGGCTTCGTCTGGACGATCAGGTCGCGGATCAGCCGCGCTTCGGGCTGAGAGGCGATCGTCAGGTCGCGGTTGAGGTCATAGCCGGCGGCGTTCGCGCGCGAGTTGGCGACGCGGCCGTCCGGATTCGAGGTGACGTTGAAGATGATCCGGTTGCGCTGGAGGAGTTGCTCGACCGCGGGGTCCGTGCTCGTCGCCCACTGCTCGATGACGCGCACGATCGCGTCCGTGCCCTCCTTCTCGTTGCCGTGGATGTTGCCGTTGATGAACAGCGGCGTCTTGTAGCGGGTGAGCAGGTCCGGGTCCTGCCGGGCGCGGACGGGGTCGTCCTCGATCAACTGCCGCCACGCGTCCTGCTGCGCCTGCTCGGCGTCCGTCTCGGGCGCCGTCACGGTGACCGCATAGAGGTCATAGCCGCCCGACGACCTCCCGGCTACTCGCGCCGAGATGCGGTTGCTCGCGGCCTGCAGTGCATTGAGCTTGGGCGCGATCTCGTCGTACGGGATGTCACCGATGGCGGCCGACGCGTCATTGGGGTTGTCCGGCCAGACCGGCAGGACGTTCTGTTGCGGGTACGCCGCCTCGGCGGCGGAGGGCACGACCAGGGCAACGGTCGCCGCAATGGCCACGGCGAAGCCCCGTACGGGATGCTGCATGCAGTTCCTCTCTGCTCGGGCGAAGACCGGAGCGGAGGATTCTGTCTAATCCTGATCGGATAATGAGGTTTATGGCGTGGAGATGTCTCCACGCGCCGTGAACAGCAGCGCGGTCACGACTGGGCGTGACTCCGGCGCGGGCTGGTCGACGTTCGAGTACGGCCGGTTGAGCAAGTGCCGGTGATGGATCAGCGTCGCCGAGCCGCCGCCGTCGAGGTTGATCGCGTCGCGGGCGCCAAGGCTGATCAGCAGCCGTGCCAGCTCGCCGAGCTCGAGCCCGGCGTCGACCCCGGTGCGGCGCCCGTCGCAACAGACGGCCAGTAACTCGGTATCGGTCACGGCGAGCGCGCAGCGCGGGTGGCGCCCGACGGTGATGTCGGAGTCGAACTGGCCGGCGCCCGCGGAGAAGCCCTCGGCATCGTCGCCATCCATCAGCGAGCGCCCGTCGGCCACGAGCAGCGGGCCGGCCTGGACCAGGTCGCCCGCCGGTTCCGCCGGCAGGTCCGCGCGCCGGGCGACCCGGAGCCCGCCATCGACGTGCACGCAGGCGCGCGCCGGCCCCCACGGCTCGGCGATCGGCTCGTACGCCAGCCGCCGGCCGCCGACGACGACCTCGCCCAGTGGCCGGTCCGGCTCACGCAGGAAGAACCCCGCCACGATCGCCTCGGGGCGGTCGTTGGCCGCGCACCAGTGATCGAGCCGCGTCGGCTGCGGGAAGCAGACCACGCTCACTTGCGTGGCGGCGAGCGGGTGACGGGTGACGTAGACCGTCGTGTCGCCGGCGTCGCGCGTGCGGAGGCGCAGCAACTCGTAGATGATGGGCACCGGTGTGGATCATCGCAACCACGTCCGCCGAGGAGTCGGCGGTCATCGCAGCGATCGTCATCGCGCGGCTGTTCGTGCCGCTGCTGATCCCGCGCTTCCCGCTGGCGATCATCGCGGCGCTGATCATCGACGCGGTCGACAACTCGATCCTGGCGGCCTTCACGTCGGTCGACCTCGGGCCCGACGGGCCGTACCAGAGCTTCGACAAGGCGCTCGACATCTACTACCTGGCGATCGCCTACACGACGACGCTGCGCAACTGGACCAACCTGGGCGCCGTCCGGGTCGCCCAGTTCCTCTTCTACTACCGGCTCGTCGGCGTCCTGCTGTTCGAACTCACGCACGAGCGCACGCTGCTGCTGATCTTTCCCAACACGTTCGAGTACTTCTTCATCGCCTATGAGGCGATCCGGCTGCGTTTCGACCCGGCGCGGCGCTCGACCCGCTTCTGGATCATCACCGCAGGAGTGATCTGGGTGTTCGTCAAGCTGCCGCAGGAGTACTGGATCCACGTCGCGCAACTCGACTTCACCGAGACCGTGGACGACCATCCGTGGTTCGGGATCGTCTGCGTGCTCGGGCTGCTGGTGCTGGCGGCGGTGTTCTGGTTCGGGGTGCGGCCGCGGCTGCCCGCCCCGGACTGGGCCTGGCGCTTCCGGGCCGACCCGATGCCCGCGCTGGACCGCGCACCCGCTCCGGGCCGCTACGAGCTGATCGAGAAGGCGATCCTGCTGTCCCTGGTCTCGGTGATCTTCGGGGAGATGCTGCCGACGGTGCAGATGTCGGCGCTCGAGGTCGCGATCGGCGTGGCCGCGATCACGGTCGCGAACACGGCGATCAACCGCCGGCGCGGCAGCACGCTCCAGTTCGGCGTCCTGCTCGTGCTCAATCTCGGGTTGGTCTACCTGGGCAGCCGGCTGATCTCGGACGCCGAGGACTTCCCGGTCGGCACCGGTCTGTTCTTCGCGTTCCTGATCACGCTGCTGACAACGCTCTACGACCGCTACCGGGGCGTGTTCTCGTTGAGGGCGTCGACGACCGCGAACACGTCGCCGCGCTCGTAGAAGTCGACCGCCAACAGATTCACGCGCCGCTCGCGCACTCGCTCGCACGCGCGGGCGCGGCGGAGCAGGGGCTCGTAGGCGTTGACGATTGCGGCGTTGCTGGGCCGAGGCGCCGGATCGGTGTTGATCCAGTGGTTGACGAGCAGCAGCGGCGCGCCCGCCGGGCCGCGGTTCGGGCGGCACGACGCGTCAAGGGTCGCGGGGTCCGTGAGCTCGCCGGTGCGCTTGAACGTGAACGGCGTCTCCTGGGTCAACCGCTCGTAGGCGAGCTGATACCAGGGCGCCGCGCCCGCCTGGTTCTCGGCCAGCACGAGCAGCCGCCGGTCGCGCTCGATCACCTGCTCCAGCGTCGGCCAGTCCGCCTCGCGCGGAGGCGGCTCGAGCGCGTATCTCGAGAGGCCGGCCGCGTCGAGCGCGGCCACGAAGTCCTTCGGCGTGACGTAGTCCTGGTTGACGATCACGAGGACCGCGGCGGGATGCGTGACGAGGAAGTCGTGGATGTCGTCGAGGACGTCGGCCAGCGGCGTGGCACCCAACTCGCAGAACGTGTGGCACAGGTACATGCCGCGCTCGCCGTCGCCGCGGTACCCGAGCCGCGCGCGGAGCCGCAATGCGGCCGCGGCGCTCTCCTCGCTGACGCCGTCTTCGGCGATCTGTGCGCGCATCGCCTGCGGGCTCTCGAAGTACGTACGGATGCGGCCGTTGTCCAGTCGTTCGGCGTAGTGGGTGTCGAGCAGCAGGCCGCGAATCCCGTCCGCGAGCTGGCGGTCGATCGGGTGCCCCTGCAGCGAGGCGTACCAGCCCGGCAGCGGCACCGACATCGAGTTGTGCGTGGCGGGCAAGGTGAGCTCGTCGAGCGGGCGATCGCACAGCTTCCCGCACCCGGCCGCGATCGCCGGCGCCGGCTCGTCGACGCCCCCACCCGCAAAGTACGCCGCGGCCGCTCCCGCGAGCAGCACCACCGAGACGGCTGCGACCGCGATCCGCCGCGGCGGCCGTTCCGCGACCGGACCGTTGACCAGGCGCAGGATCGCCTCGAGCCCCTTGTAGAGGGCATAGACGCCGGCGAGCGTGAGCGCGAGCTGCAGCACCGCCTCGGGGAGCGCGATCACCAGCACGCCGAACCCGATCAGCACGATCCCGCGCACGGCGCGCCACCGGACCGACCCCGGCTCGCTGACGACGGCGCGCCAGACGCGACGCAGCGGCTCCTCGACCGCGACCGGCCGGATCAGCGACCGCGCGGCGGCCGCGAGCACGGCACCGGCGCCGGCGATCAGCCACCCCGTCGTGCGCAGGTCGCCCAGATAGGCGTCCCATACGGCTGCGGCCGCGGCGCGGGCGTCCGTGTCCTGGAAGCGCTCGAGCACGAGCACACCCGCGACCGCCTGCGCGACGACGATCACCGCGCCCGAGACCAGCACGGTAAACCCGAGCCGCGCCACTGCCGAACGCCGGTCCTCCGCCAGGAGGACGAGCGCGGCCGCCGCCGCCGCGGCAAGGAGCGCCAGCACGTACGCGAGCAGCCGCACGTCATTCGCGAAGCGCACGAGATCGGTGTCGAACGCGTAGTCGAGCAGTGCGGCCCCCTCGCGGGCCTCGAGCTCGGTGGCGAGGTCCGGCCGCAGCACCCGCAACGCCTCGGCGGCGAGGACGCCCACGTCGCGCACGGTCAGCGTGACGGTGTCCTCGTCACCCCGCAGGACGGCGCGGTGGACGTCGCCCACGCCGCTCCGGAACAGGCTGCCGAAGGCATCACCGCCAACGACGCCGGACACGGCCGATTCCAGCGCCGGCCGGGCGGCGAGCAGGTCCGGGTGCCGACGCACCAGCTCGTCGGTGACCCGGTTCGCGATCGCCTCACGGACGGTCGGGTCCTGGAGCGCGGAGGTGGCACGGCGCGAGAACTGCCCGGAATCGAACGCGACACGCCAGGCGTACGCGGTCAGTGTCGCCGCGATCAACAGCACCGACGTGATCGCCGGCAGCACCTGGATGGCCACCCGGCGCGCGTTCATGCCCGCCGTGAGCCTATTCACCCTCACCGGGTGAGGCGAATTCGACCGGTGAGTTGTGAGGATTTCGGGCGCTTGCACTGATCGAGGGGGCGCCATGCTGCAGTCGGGAGTGACGCGAGAGGTCATCGGCGGGCTGATGCCGGCACTGACGGAGGATCTTGCGCGGCTCGTCGCGATCGAATCGGTCTCGGTTCCGGGCCGGATCGACGCCCCGCTGCTCGAGGCCTTCGAGATGACCAGCGCGCTGTTCGCGGACGCCGGCGTCGACGTCGGGCGGCTCGACCTCCCGGACACGGCGCCGGTGGTCACCGGGTCGATCCCCGCTCCCCCGGGCGCGCCGACCGTGCTGCTCTACAGCCACTACGACGTCGTCCCGGCCGGAGACGAATCGCAGTGGAACACGCCGCCGTTCGAGCCGACCGATCCGCGACGGAGCGATGTACGGCCGCGGCGCGGCCGACACGAAGTCGAACATCCTCGCCCACGTCGGCGCGCTGCGCGCCTGGGACGGCAAGCCGCCCGTCGGGATCAAGCTCTGCATCGAGGGCTACGAGGAGATCGGAAGCGGCGCGCTCACCAGCTACCCCGCGACCGACCCGGCGCGGTTCCAGGCCGACGCGCTGATCATCGGCGACATGGGCAGCATCCAGCCCGGCGTGCCGACGCTGACCACCGCGCTGCGCGGGATGGCGAACGTCGTGGTCGAGGCGCGCACGCTCGAGTCGGGCAAGCACAGCGGCCAGTACGGCGGCGCGGCGCCGGATGCGCTGCTCGCCGTGCTGCGGGCACTCGCCTCCCTGCACGACGACCGCGGCGACGTGGCGGTGGCCGGGCTGCAACGCAACGAGTGGGAGGGCGGCGACCAGCCCGAAGCCGACTTCCGCAAGCTCGGGACCGTCCTGGATGGCATGCCCCTGATCGGCACGGGCGGGCTCGGCTCGCGGGTGTGGTCGGGCCCGGCGATCACCGTGACCGGGATCGACGTGCCGTCCGTCGACGGCGCGGTCAACGCGGTCTCCCCCTACGCGCGCGCGGTCATGAACGTCCGCGTCCACCCGGGGCAGGACGCGGTCGAGGCCCAGAACGCGGTGATCGAGCACCTGCGCGCGGTGCGACCGTTCGGCATCGAACTGAGCGTCTCCCCCGGGCCGACCGGGAACGGCTTCGCGGCCCGGACCGACGGTCCGGCGTACGAGGCGGCGCGCGCCGTGTGGTCGGAGGCCTGGGGTGCCGACGTGCTGCTCGCCGGCAGCGGTGGCTCGATCCCGATCGTCAGCGCGCTGGCCGGCGCCCTCCCGGACGCCGAGGCGCTGCTCGTCGGGACCACCGACGGCTACGCGAACATCCACGGTCCCAACGAGCGCCTCCTGCTGACCGAGTTCGAGAACGCGGTCGCCGCCGAGGCCGCGCTGTTCGGCGAGTACGCGGCGCGGTGGGCCCGATGAGCGACACCACGGTTCCCGCGCCCGTGCCCGAGCACACGTTCATGCAGCGCGTGCTCGACGGCATCGAGCGCTTCGGCAACAAGATGCCGAACCCGGCGATCCTGTTCGTCTGGCTCTGCGTCGGCGTGATCGTGTTGTCGCAGATCCTCTTCTGGCTCGACGTCAAGACCACCTACCAGGTCGTCGAGGCGCCGCCGGTCCCGGCCGTCGAGACGTACTACGGCGGGTCGACCCAACCGGTGTACGTAGCTCCGGACGAGCAGGAGCCGGCCGAGGCCTACGAGCTCAAGACCAAGACCGCCGCGGTCAAGGGGCTGCTGACGGTCGACGGGATCCGCTTCCTGTTCACGTCGTTCGTTGACAACTTCCGCAACTTCGCCGCGGTGACGATCATCCTCGTGGTCATGATCGGTGTCGGCCTGGCGGAGTCGGCCGGGCTGATCGGGGCGCTGATCCGCAAGCTGGTCGCGGTCTCCTCCGCCAGCACCCTGACGTTCATCATCGTGCTGCTCGGGATGATCTCGAGCGTCGCGTCGGACGCCGGGTACCTCGTGCTCATACCCCTCGGCGCAGTCGCGTTCAAGAGTGTGGGGAGAAACCCGCTGGCTGGGATCGCGGCGGCGTTCGCGGGCGTGGCCGCCGGCTTCGGCGTGAACTTCCTGATCACGCCGCTCGACGGCGTCCTGACCGAGATCACCAACGACGCGTCCGCACTGGTCGACCCCGACTCCGAGATCGACCTCGCCGCGAACCTCTACTTCGGCATCGTCTCGACACTGCTCGTCACGTTCGTGATCACGTTCACGTCGGCGCGGCTGGTCGAAGGCCGGATCGGCAAGTGGAACCCGGCCGACGCCGGCGAGCAGACGGGCTCCGACGAGGAGTTGCCCAACGAGGACGAGCCGCGCGGGCTGCGCTACGCGCTGTGGGCGACGCTGGCCACGATCGTCGTCATCACGTTGCTGACCGTCATCCCCGGCGCGCCGCTGCAGGATCCCGAGACCGGCCGCGTGATCGGCGACTCGCCGTTCATGGACAGCCTGATCGTGATCATCGCGATCATCTTCTTCGTCGCCGGGCTCGCCTACGGCCGCGGCGCCGGGACGCTGAAGGGCACCGACGACGTGCTGAGCTCGATCACGAAGTCGTGGGCGGGCATGGCCAGCCTGCTGTTCCTGTTCTTGCTGATCGCGCAGTTCATCGCCTACTTCAGCTTCTCGAACATGGCCCAGGTCGCAGCGGTCGAGCTGGGCGACCTGCTCGAACAAGCCGACATCGGCGCGGTCTGGCTGCTGATCGGCTTCATCATCGTGACGCTGATCGTCGACCTGGTGATGCCGGCCGCGATCGCCAAGTGGGCGATCCTGGCGCCGATCTTCATCCCGCTGTTCATCCGCCTCGACGTGACGCCGCAGACGGTGCTCGCCGCGTACCGGGTGGGCGACTCGCCGCTGAACGTGGTCACGCCGCTGATGGCGTACTTCCCGTTGATCGTCGTGTTCGTCCAGCGCTACCAGAAGAGCGCCGGCATCGGAACGGTCGTCTCGCTGATGCTGCCGTTCGTGTTCACCGTCGGCATCGTCTGGACGCTGTTCTTCATCGCCTGGTACCTGATCGGGATCCCGCTCGGCCCGGGGGCGCCAGTGCACCCCTAGTGATCGGGCGCCGAGATGAGGAGGTCCATCCCGAGCCGGGCCGAGAGGAAGCGAGCGACGAGCTGGCCCCTGACGCTGTTGCCGGCCATGTCGAGCCGGGGCGAGAACGTGCCCATCCCGCCCTTGCCCGGAGAGACGGTCACGATCCCACCGCCGATCCCGCTCTTGGCCGGCAGCCCGACGTCGTACAGCCACTCGCCCGAGCTCTCGTACAGCCCGGAGGTCAGCATGACGGCGAGCGTGTAGTGGCAGACCGCGGCATCGACGACGCGCTCGCCGGTGATCGGGTTCACGCCGCCGTCGGCCAGCGTCGCGCCCATCACCGCGAGATCGCGCGCGCTGACGCGCAGCGAGCACTGGCGGGTGTAGTGGTCGACCGCCTCGGACGGGAGCTCCAGCAGCCGCGCGATGCCCTGGTTGCGGTCGTTCGTCGCCGTCGCCGACGCGTGGATGTCCTCGTCCACGAGGAGTTCGCGCCCGGCGAAGCGCGAGAGGCCTTCCTGCAGGAAGGCCCACCCGGGGGCCAGGCTCGTAGTCGCGATCGCGCCCGAGTTGACCATCGGGTTCGTCCGCCCGTCCGGGCTGCGCTCGACGGCCTCGACGGAGTTGAACGCCAGCCCCGTCGCGTTGACGCCGATCCGGTCGCGGATCGCGGCCGGCCCGAGTCGCTCGCAGACCAGGGCGAACACGAACGGCTTCGAGACGCTCATGATCGTGAACTCGCGCTCGGCGTCGCCGACCGCGTGCGCGTTGCCCTCCGTGCTCACGACGCAGATGCCGAACAGGTCCTCGGGGACTCGCGCGAGCACCGGGTACACGTTGGAGACCGCGCCCTCGGCGTTCGGGCCGAAACGCTCATAGGCCTCGTCGATCGCGGCCTGGACGGCCTCGGGCGACGGCAGCGCGCCGGTCGAGACGAACGCGTCGGTCATTGATGGATGACAGCACGATCACCTTCGTCGTGCTGGCGGCCGCGGTCGCGCTGTTCGTCTGGGACCGGATCCCGGTCGCGCTCGTCGCGCTCGGCGTCGCGCTGTCGCTGTGGGCGACCGGCGTGCTCGAGCTCGAGCAGTCGCTGGCCGGGTTCGGCGACCCGGCGGTGATCTTCATCGCCTCGCTGTTCGTCGTCAGCGAGGCGCTGGAGGCGAGCGGCGTGACGGCCTGGGTCGGGCAGCAGCTCGTCGCGCACGTGGGCGAGAGCCGAACCCGGCTGATCGTCTACACGCTGCTGCTGAGCGCGGTCCTGACCGCGCTGATCAACGTCAACGGTGCCGTGGCCGCGCTCGTGCCCGTCGCCGTCGTCCTCGCGATCCGCACCGGCCGCCCGCCGTCGCAGTTGTTGCTCCCGTTGGCGTTCGGTGCCCACGCCGGCTCGATGCTCGCGCTCACCGGAACCCCGGTGAACGTGATCGTCTCCGAGGCCGCCGCCGACGCCGGCGTGGGGCGCTTCGGCTTCCTGGAGTTCGGGCTCGTCGGCGTGCCGCTCGTGGCCGGTGTGGTGGTGATCGTGCTGGTGTTCGGAGAGCGGCTGCTGCCCGACCGCGCGGCGCGCTGCACCGACCCGGATTTCAGCGATCACGCACGCACGCTGGCGCGCCAGTACGCCCTCGACACGCCGCTGTTGACGCGTGAGTCCGGCGTTGCCGAGGTCGTCATCCCGCCGCGCTCCGAGCTGGCGGGCGACGCCGTGTTCCCCGGCATGGTGACGCCCAGCGGCGACCTCGTGATCCTCGCCGTCCAGCGCCGGGGCGAGGATGTTGGTCCGGGCGAGACCGTGCTCGCCCCGGGCGACACGCTGCTGCTCGGCGGGACGTGGTCCGCGCTGGACGAGAACCTGGACGATCCCGCCGTGCTGGTCGTCGATCCGCCCGACACCGTGCGCCGGCAGGCCGTCCCGCTCGGCCTCGGCGCGAAGGAGGCGCTGGCGGTCCTGGCCGTCATGGTCGTCCTGCTTGCGACCGGCGCCGTCCCCGCGGCGGTCGCCGGGCTGCTCGCCGCCGGCGCGATGATCCTGCTGCGCGTCCTCAGCATCGAGCAAGCCCAGCGCGGCATCTCGTGGACCACCGTGGTGCTGGTGGCCGGCATGATCCCGCTCTCGACCGCGATGGTGGAGTCGGGCGCCGCCGAGCAGCTCGCGACCCGGCTCGTCGACATGGTCGGCGACGCCGGCCCGCACGTCCTGCTGCTCGGGCTCTTCCTGCTCACCGCGCTGCTCGGCCAGCTGATCAGCAACATGGCCACCGCGCTGATCGTGATCCCGATCGCGGTGTCGGCCGCCGCCGAGATGGACGTCTCGGCCAAGCCCGTCCTGATGGCGGTTACCGTGTCCGCGGCGGCCGCGTTCCTCACTCCCGTCGCAACACCCGCGAACCTCATGGTCATGGGCCCCGGCGGCTATCGCTTCGGCGACTACTGGAAGCTCGGGCTGCCGCTGCTGGTGCTCTTCGGCGTCGTCGCCGTGCTGCTCGTACCGGTCTTCTGGCCGTTCTGAATCAATTCCCTCGGGTCGACGGGCGAAATCTCTAGCGTTGCCGCGGGCCATGACCTGGGGCACAGTTGGCGCGCCTCCCCAGCGATCACTAGGAGAAACACCATGCCTGCGCCTCGTGCGCGCCGCGTCGGGCTGTCCCTCGCCGCGGCTGCGTTCATCGCTCTCTCCGGCTCCGCGCCTGCGAGCGCCGACACCGTCACCGACTGGAACACGAACGCGGTCAACGCCCTGGTCGGCACCGCCGGCCAGTCGCCGACCGTCTCGAGTGTCCACCTCGCGATGGTCCACGGCGCCGTCTATGACGCCGTGAACTCGATCGACGAGCGCTACGAGTCATATGTCGTCGACGTGCGTGCCCGTCGGTGGTACTCGACCGACGCCGCGGCCGCCACCGCCGCGTACAAGGTCCTGATCGGCATCGTCCCGGCCCAACAGCCCGCCTTGTCGGCGCTCTACCAGACGTCGATCGCGTCGATTCCCGACGGCCAGGCGAAGACGGGCGGGATCCGCGTCGGCGAGATCGCCGCGGCGGCGATGCTGACCGACCGCACCGGCGACGGCCGCGGCAGCACCTACCGGTTCCCCGCGCCCGCCACCCCGCAGGATCCGTGGCCCGTCGGCCAGTGGCGGCCGGTGCTGCCCGCGTTCGGCAACGACCCGTCCGCCTGGATCAAGGATGTCCGGCCGTTTCTGATCGAGGATCCCAAGCGCTACGGCACCCGCGGCCCGGACGCGCTGACGAGCCGCCGCTACACGCGCGACTTCAATGAGATCAAGGCCATCGGATCGCTCAGTTCGACGACCCGCACGCCCGACCAGACCGACCAGGCCCGGTTCTGGGCCGAGGGTCCGCAGCCGTGGACGCGCGCCGCCCGCGCGCTCGCGATCGAGCGCGGCCTGTCGAGCGTCCAATCCGCTCGGATGTTCGCGATGCTCTACATGACCGGCGCCGACTCGCTGATCGCCACGTGGAACGACAAGGCGAAGTGGCTGTTCTGGCGGCCGATCACGGCGATCCGCGAAGCCGACCGCGACGGCAACCCCGACACGGCGCCTGACGCGAACTGGGTGCCGCTGATCCCGACGCCGCCCTATCCCGACCAACCGTCCGGCCTGTCGGCGGTGAGCGCCGCGATGGCGGAGTCGCTCGAGGCAGTGTTCGGCCATCGCGTGCGGTTCAGCGTCATGAGCATCAGCTCGAATACGACCCGCAGCTACGGCAGCTTCGAGCAGGCGGTCGACGAGGTCGTCGACGCGCGTGTCTACTCCGGCATCCACTTCCGCAAGGCCGACGACGACGGCAAGCGGCTCGGCATCGAGGTCGCCCGCGACGGGCTCGCACACGCCTTCGAGCGCGACTGATCAGACAGCCCTGCCCCGTCGGGCTCGAACAGCTTGCTCTTCGAGCCCGACGTCGGCGGCATGTACGTGTTCTTACAGCACGAGAATTCGTTCTATTGGGTGTTCATCGACGCTTTCAGTTACTCCCGCTCACTGGGGCGATTCCGTGTTTAGCGTGCGTCGCGCGCGCGAATGCCCGACTTCGAGGAACATCCACTCGACGAGCACGAGCGCCCGGCCGCACCGCTGCGGGAGCCGCCCGAGGTGGTCCGCGCGACCGCGCTGCTCGACGTTGCGGGCGCGCCGGGGGTCCTCACCCCGCCGGTGATCCTGTCGCTGCAGCGCACGGCCGGAAACGCCAAGGTCGCGCGGCTGCTGGCCGCCGGTGCCGGCGACCCTTCCGACGGTGACGAGCACGACGTCGGCCGCCGCGTCTGGAGCGGACGACGCCCGCTGCAGCGCTTCGAGGCGCCCGTGCACGAGGCCGCGGAGCGCCAGGGCCTGACCTCGGACGCGAGCGGCGCACGCTCGGCGGACGGCCTGACCAACGAGGAGGCGTCGGCCGTCTACATGGGGAACTGGATGCGCGACATGAACCAGGTCTTCGTGCCGCTCGTCACGGGGATCATCCCTGCGGACGTCGGGTTTCGCGTTGGTCGCCTACATCGCGACGAAGAAGTTCGGACGGGTCTTCACGCCTGAGCAGTTCGGGTTCTACATGCCGGCCGAGCACCTCGACAGCCCGGCAGGGCTCACGATGATGACGTGTTGCCCGGCCAGCCGGCGGTCAACTCGGCACCGGTCCCGGGCGCGACGGCGCGGCCGGCGCCGTATGTCACGCCCAACGAGGATCTGGACGCGCGCACGGGCCGCGTCAACGGGGCGCCGCTCTTCGCGGTCGACCAGGCCGGCGTGATCGCCCACATGCGGCGCGTCAACCAGCACGTCGAGCGGCGGCTCGAACTGGCCGCCCGGACGGGGCGCAACCCCGACGGCATGCTCCACTTCGGTGCCGCGCTGCACGCCGTTGAGGACCTGTTCGCACATTCCAACTGGGTGGAGATCGCGATCAACCAGCTGCTCGCGCAAGCGCCGGCGGCACCGGCCGGCGGCGGCCCCGCGCAGCCGTTCCTGCCCGAGCTCCAGGGCGAGGCGCGCCACGTCTTCAGCTACTCGCAGGAACAGCAGGTGACGACCGACCCCCAGGGTCGGCCGGTGCGGCGCGAGGTGCTGATGACCGGCTCGTTCACCGGGACCGACACTCAGATCTCGATCTCCAGCGAGATCACCAAGTTCATGTCCGAGCCGCTGCCGGTGCCCCACACCGACGCCGAGATCCGGGCCGAGCGGGAGTTCACGGTCCGGATGCTGCGCACCTTCGAGTCCTCGTTGCAGGACCCGGGCTTCCGCAGCGGGATCGAAGCGATCATGAGGGAGGCGGGAGTACCCCGCTGATCATCCGAGCGCTGCTCGCCATGCCGCTCGCCGGCATGTACGAGGCGATGCCGAGGCTCATCCCGCAGGCGCTCCATGACCACGTGATCCAACCGATATCCGCGCGGATTCGCAGGGCGCTGTCGACCGAGATCCTGCAGCCTCGCGCTCGTCAGATGCAGGCCCAGGCGCTCAGCGCGCGCGTGCAAGACACGACGCTGGTCAACAACCTCCGCGAACAACAAAGCCGGCAGACCCAAACCCTCGCGCAGGTGTCCCAACAGCCCGTTCTTCGGGATCGCGTTCCGGCTGGCGACCGAGGCCGACCGGCGGCTGCGCCAGCTGATGGTGGCGGGGTGGGCCGAGCAGGCCGGCGGAGTGACGGCCCCGTTCAACTTCGAATGGAACAACTTCCCACACCAGGCCGGACCCCACGCCTCTGGTGAGGAGCGCCGGCACGCCGACGACGTGCGCGGGCTCTACCACGAGCCGGGGGCGCGCCGCGAGCGGCGCGAGCGCGCCGACGAATCGCTCGCGCACGCCAACCGGATCGTCGCGCAGGGCGGCGATGCCGGCTCCGCGCACCACGGCCACGCGCCCCCGCCGTTTCAGCCCTACAGCATCCCGGCGATGCGCCACGACTCCGCCGAACAGGTCCGGGCCGTCGCCAGCGGCCTGCGAGCCGCGGCGGACGCACCCGGGCAGGCGGCCGCGGCCCTGCGAGCGTTACAGGCGATCACGCACCGGCTGAACTTGGTGGACGAGCGCTTCGCGGCCGTGGCCAACCAACTGGGGCGCGCGGCGCGAGCTGTCCAGGGGGCGGGCCTCACCGCCGAGCAGGCCACGCGGATCCGCGCGTTGGCGGCCCAGGTCGATACGCAGGCCGCGGCGATCGAAGGCGCGACGACGCACGCCCAGCGCGAAGCCGTTTGGCGCGAGCTGGTTCAGACGCGCCAGACCGCAGTGCGGACACTGCGGGACGCGCCCGCGGTCGACAGCACGCTGGCGGCGACGATCCTCGTCGTGCTCGACCACCAAGTCTCAGAAACGGCGCCGGCGTACACGTCGGAGCAGCGCCGGATCCTCGAGAGCGGCGCGCAGGACCAATTCCCCGAGCACACCGGGCCGCGCGGTGACCTCCAGACCGTGCGGATCGACGTCGGCGACCCCGCCCGCGCCACCGACCCCGCGTGGAACGGCGGCCGCCGCAGCCCCGCGGTGACCGCGCTGATCGCGGAGTCGCGCCGGATCCTCAACCACCCGGCCGAGGACCCGTGGTGGGTGCCGATCGTGACCGATTACGCCACCCGCTTCCGCGCGCAGTTGCTCACCGACATCGAGGCGCGCAACCAGGGCTACTCGGTCCTGCGCCGGCCCGGCGAGCAGCTCGACCATCACTGACGCCGGATGGCGATCGCGACTCAGTGCGCCGGGGCCGCAGCCGCGGCCGGCTGCGCGTCCTGCGCCATCGCCGCGCGCCCGTAGCTGATCGGGTCCGCCCCAGGCAAGGTCGCAGAGCGCGCGCGCCGGCCCCGCGATCTACGACTGACCGCCCTCCCGGGTATGAGCCGTATGCTGCTGAGCCGATGCCGATCTCCTTCGTGGTGACCGGTGGTGGACGCGGGGTCGGGAGGGCGATTGCCGAGCGGCTCGCTCGGCGCGGCCGCGTGCTCGTCCTCGACCGAGATGCCGACGGCCTGGCGTGGACGATTGACCGGCCCGGCATCGAAGGCCTCGCCGGCGACGCGATGGACGAACGGGCGCTGAGCGCCGCCGTGGAACACGCCTCGCGGGCCGCGACCCTGACGGGCTGGGTCAACAACGCCGCCGTCTTCCGAGACGCGGCCGTGCATGACACGCCGGTCGCCGAACTGCTCGAGTTGATCACCGCGAACCTGGGGCTGGCCGTGGCCGGCAGCGCGGCCGCGATCCGGCGATTCCTCGCCGACCGGACCGCGGGCGCGATCGTCAACGTCTCCTCGCACCAGGCGCAGCGCGCGGTGCCGGGCGCGCTGCCCTACGCGACCGCCAAGGCCGCGATCGAGGGGTTCACGCGCGCGTTGGCCGTCGACTACGCGCGGCGCGGCATCCGTGTCAACGCGGTCGCGCTCGGCTCGATCGTCACCGAGCGCTACGACGAGCGGCTGGACAGCGAGTTGGGGCGCCTGCATCCGCTCGGACGCGCCGGCCGCGCCGAAGAAGTAGCCGCGGTCGTCGACCACCTGCTGTCGCCGGGCGCGAGCTTCGTCACCGGCGCCGTCGTGCCCGTCGACGGGGGCCGCGCCGCGCTCGGCCAGGATCCCGAAGCGCGCGATGTGACGGTCAGCGACGTGAAACGACCACCGCGATAACCACGGCGATGATGACCGGCAGGACCATCAGCCCGAGGACGATCACCTCTATCGGGCCGAGGTTGCCCATTCGAGGCTGATACCCGCCCGCGGACGGCTCAGTCGTCGAGGCAGCCGTAGGCGGCGCGGATGTACGCCTCCGAGCGGTCGGAGCCGATGATCCCCGGCGCCATCTTGTTCATCATGTAGCTGAGCGTCACGCGGCGGTCGAGGTCGCTGAGGATGAACGAGCCGCCCCAGCCGCCCCAGAAGCACAGGCGGCCCTGCGGGATGTACGGCAGGGTCTCGCTCTCGGGCAGGCCCCAGCCGATCCCGAAGCGGAGCGGCACGCCGAGCACGAGGTCGAGCCCGTGGCTCTGCTCGTCGAAGATCACATCGATCGTCTCGGGCGAGAGCAGGCCACCGCCGCCGAGCGCGAGCACCCGGACGATCCGGGCGACCGAGCGCGCGTTGCCGTGGCCGTTCATCGCGCCGATCTCGGCGCGCCGCCAGGCGGGCGAGTTCGCGTTGGCGGCGTCCGCCGGGGGGCCGAGGAACATCCTGAACATCGGGCCGGTCGGGTCCAGACTCTCCATGTCGATCGGCAGCGGCGGGGGTGGGACGACGGGTGCGATCCGGTCCCAATCGGCCTCGGCGGCGCCAATCTGGAAGTCGGCGTCAAGCGGGCCGGCGATCTCGTCGGCGACGAACTCGGTGAGGGTCTTGCCGGTCGTGATGCGGAGCAGCTCGCCGACCAGGTGGCCCTGATTCTGCGCGTGGTAGCCCGACGCGGTGCCCGGTTCCCACCACGGGGCCTGCGCGGCCAGCCGGCTCGTGGCGTCCTCGCGGTCGTACATCACCTCGACCGTGACCGGCGCGTCCCAGCCGGCGACGCCCGACGTGTGGCCGAGCACGTGCCGGAGCTCTATGGCGTCCTTGCCGTTCGCGGCGAACTCGGGCCAGTACTTCGCCACGGGCTCATACGGGTCGAGCAGTCCGCGGTCGACGGCCATCAGCGCCGCCAGGTTCGTCACGGGCTTCGTCGACGACCACACGTTGGTGATCGTGTCCTCGACCCACGGCGCCCCGCCGGGCTGATCGCGCCAGCCACCCCACACGTCGACGACCGTCTCGCCGTCGACATCGATGACGATGCTCGCACCGAGCTCGTTGCCCGTGGCCAGTTGTTCTTCGAGCGCGTCGCGAACCGGCGCAAAGCGCGCGTCACACGTCCCGGCTACCGCTCCCATCCCTGAGTCATACCGGAGTGCGGTCAAGTCGCGCCCGCGTGCCGGCAAGTCACGGGAGGAGGGTCCCGCGATGCGCGGTTCGGGGAGGGGACCCGACCGCCGCCCGGCACGCGGACGCGCTGCACACTCTGGCGGGCGTTCCTGGGAACACCATGAAACGGTGGATCGGGTATGTGAGCTTCATGAGACTGCTGATCGCCGTGGTCGCGTTGACACTCGTCGCACCCGCGACCGCCCCCGCCGCGACCGTCGACATCAACGGGGCCCACACGACGAACTCGTTGGGGGAATGCCACCCGGACGACGGGAAGACCTGCACCTACATCGTGAGCAAGTGGGCTCCCGAGACCGGCTCGACGGCGGTCCTGCCGTTCCAGGGGCGAGGGAAGATCACGCGCTTGAAGATGCCGTTCAGTGGGCGAGCGACGATCTGGGTGCGGGTCGTGCGTGAAGCTCCTGGCAGCACGGGGGCGCGGCGCTCATACCGCATCGTGCGCTCGTCGGGCCCGTTCTCGGTCGGCAAGGGCTGGCTCGACGCGCGACTGCAGCTGCGGGTGCGCGCCGGTGACACCATCGCGATCAGCGTCCGCGGCGAGAACGGCCCCTACGTCGTCTACGGGGAGGGCGGGCACAAGCTCAACGGCAACGGCGAGTTGCTCTACGGCACGAGCGCCTGGCGCCTCGGCTACGTCGACCACCTGTGCTGCGGTGGGGAGGAGCTCGACGGTTTGAGCATGGTGCTGCGATTCCGGTCCGGCTGAGTCGCCATCATGTGGGCGTGACCGAGCGGATCGAGTTGCGCGGCGGTGGCGGGGAGCCGGTGGACTTCGCGCGGACGCTGCTTTCGCACGGCGTCGCCGACCTGCCGCCGAACGTCATCGCGCGCGATGGGTCGG
Source organism: uncultured Solirubrobacteraceae bacterium (assembly GCA_963768375.1). Lineage (GTDB taxonomy): Bacteria > Actinomycetota > Thermoleophilia > Solirubrobacterales > Solirubrobacteraceae > Solirubrobacter. The sequence continues at coordinate 323,443 of CAVYHO010000006.1, read as the reverse complement.
CGCTGGAGACGGTGCTCGAGGCGGGCGGGAGCGCGTGGGTGGTGCGGGTGACGCCGGACGGCTCGGCGGCGGCGCGGATCGAGGCCGACAGCGGCGCTCCGGTCGAAGCGCTCGCGCGCCAGATCCGCTACATGCTGCGCCTCGATGACGACCTGAGCGCCTTCTACCAGCGCGCCGCCGGCGACCCTGACCTGGCGTGGGCGGCGGGCGGCGCCGGGCGGATGGTGCGCAGCCCGACCGTCTTCGAGGATCTGGTCAAGACGATCTGCACCACGAACTGCACGTGGTCGGCGACACAGCGGATGGTCGGTGCGCTGGTGAACGAACTCGGGACACCGGCCACGCCCGACCGCCGGACCTTCCCGACCGCGGCGACGATGGCGGAGGCCGGCGACGACTTCTACACGCGCGTGGCGAAGGCCGGCTACCGCGGGGCATACCTGAAGGCGATCGCCGCCGACGTCGCGGAGGGGCGGCTCGACCTCGAGGCGCTCACCGATCCCGCGCGATCTGACGAAGACGTGGCCGAGCGCCTGCTCGAGCTTCCCGGCGTCGGCCCGTACGCGTGCGCGCACGTGATGATGCTGCTGGGCCGCTACGGGAAGCTCATCCTCGACTCGTGGACGCGGCCGACCTACCGGCGCCTGGCCGGCCGCCCACGGGTCACGGATAAGGGGATCGAGAAGGCGTTCCGGCGCTACCGCGAGTACGCCGGGCTCGCGTTCTGGCTGATGATCACGCGCGACTGGGTGCCCGAGCCGGTCTAGTCGTCGAGCCGCGTGGCGATCACGACCACCGCGCGCTCCTGCGCCTGGTAGGCGGCGCGCAGCGCGGGCACGCCCGCGAGCCCGTCGTCGGCGAGCGGCAGCGGGTGCTCGACCAGGAGCCCGCGGACCTCCGCGCTCAGGGCCGCGCCGGCAATCAGATCGGCGAGCGTGGCCAGCGTGTCGGCCCGCACGCGCGCGCCCTCGACGAACGACCCCATGACCGTCTCCTGCGCGAGCGGCGCGCCGCCGAACACGCGCGCGTGCATGACGGCGGGATTGACGGCATGGGGGCGGATCAACGTGCGCCGCTCGTCCGCGGAAAGCCCGGCCGCCTCGGCCACGTAGTCGATCGCCTCGGTGATGCCCTGGGCGTCCACCGGCAGCGAGAGCTGGATGTGCAGCGGCAGCTGGGGCAGCAACGCGGCGTGGTTCGCCGCAGCGGTCGCGAGCATGGCCTCGACGCGATCGCGGTGCATCGGTGAGAGCCTACGTAGCCGAATGCGCAACTGGGCAGGCAACTACCGCTACCGCGCGGAGCGGCTCCACCAGCCGTCCTCGCTCGACGAGCTGCGGGAGATCGTGGCCGCGGCGCCGCGGATCCGCGTCCTCGGGTCCCGGCATTCCTTCAACGCCATCGCCGACTCCGACGAGCTCGTGTCGCTCGCCGGCCTGCCCGCCGATGTGGTCGTCGAGCAAGGGACGGTCTCGTTCGGTGCCGGCCTCACGTACGGCGATCTGGCCAAAGCGCTGGAGCCCCACGGCGTCGCGCTCGCGAACCTCGCCTCCCTCCCCCATATCTCTGTCGCGGGCGCCGTGGCGACCGCGACCCACGGATCGGGCGACGCGAACGGGAACCTCGCCAGCGCCGTCGCCGGCCTCGAGCTCATGACCTCGAACGGGGAGATCGTCACGGCGACGCGCGGCGACGCCGACTTCGACGGGTTCGTGGTCAACGTGGGGGCGCTCGGCGCGGTCACGCGGATCACGCTCGATGTCGAGCCGGCGTTCGAGATCCGCCAGCACGTCTTCGAAGGGCTCTCCTGGCCCGCACTGTTCGAGCACTTCGACGAGATCACCGCCGCCGGCTACAGCGTCAGCGTGTTCACGCGCTGGGGCGAGGAGGTGGATCAGGTCTGGATCAAGACCCGCGAGACCGAGCCCGTCCGGGACGAGCTGTTCGGCGCCCGCGCGGCGACCGTCGACCGCCACCCGATCCTCGGCCTCGGCACCGCCAACGTCACGCCCCAGCTCGGCCGGCCCGGCCCCTGGTGGGACCGGCTGGCGCACTTCCGGATGGGCTTCACACCGAGCTCCGGCGACGAACTCCAGAGCGAGTACTTCGTGGCCCGCGAGCACGCCATCGGCGCGCTTGAGGCGCTCCGCAGGCTGAGCGACCGCATGCGCCCCCTGATCCAGGTGTCCGAGATCCGCACGACCGCCGCCGACCGGCTGTGGCTGAGCCCGCAGTACGAGCAGGACACGGTGCAGTTCCACTTCACCTGGCGGGTCGAGCCGGAGCCGGTGTTCGACGTGCTGCGTCACGTCGAGGCCGCGCTCGCGCCGTTCGCCGCCCGCCCGCACTGGGGCAAGCTGTTCATCGCCCGGCCGCGGTACGAGAAGCTGCCCGATTTCATCCGCCTGGTCGAGCGGCTCGACCCGCGCGGCGCGTTCCGCAACGAGTGGCTCGAGGCCCACGTGCTCGGTTGATCAGGCGTATTCGTCGTGCAGGTTCCACCACTGGTAGGGCGCGGTCTGCGGATAGCCCTGCGGCGAGTCCTCCCACTCCTCCTGGCGCCCGAGCGCCGTGATGTCGAGGTAGCTCCAGGTGCTGCCCATCGCCTCGTCGCCGCGACTGTCGACGAAGTAGGTGCGCCAAACCTCCTCCCCATCGCGGAGGAAGACGTTCGTCCCGTGCCACTCGCCGACGCCGAAGTCCGCGTCGAAATCGTCGGTCAGCGTGTACCACGGCATCTCCCAGCCCATCCGCGCCTTCCAGCGCGCGATGTCCTCCTGCGGCGCGCGAGACACGAAGGCCAGCGTCGTGTCGCGGGCGTTCAGATGCGCCAGGTGTCCGACCTGATCGGCGAGGAACGAGCAGCCGGAACACCCATGCTCCGGCCAGCCCGCGACGTCCGGCTCGTAGAAGAACCGGTACACGACCAGCTGGCGGCGGCCCTCGAACAGGTCCAGCAGGCTCGCCGGGCCGGCCGGACCCTCGAAGCGGTACGCCTTCGCCACGGCCATCCGTGGCATCCGGCGCCGCTCGGCGGCCAGCGCATCGCGCGCGCGTGTGAACTCCTTCTCCTTCACCAGCAGCGCCGCGCGGGCGGAATCCCACTCTTGCGATGAAACGATCGGCGGAAGATCCATAGTGAAGGTTGTGACCGGCCGTGAGCGCGAAACTCATCGGGCCCGGACCGCGGGCAGCGCCGCTGACGAGTCCGCAGCAGGGCTTTGCGCCGCCCCATCATGCGCGCGCCCATTCGAGCCGGTCGACGGGGAGATGCGCGCGCAGGACCCCGCGCGCCCGCTGCACCGCACTGTTCGTCGCGGGCACGCTGATCGACTGCGCGGTCGCGGACTCGGCGGCGGACCGGCACAGCAGATCGTGCAGCACGAACGCGGTGCGCTGGCGCGGCGACAGGTGCTCGAGCGCCGCGGCGAGCACGAGCTCGACGGTCTCCCGGGCGAGGACGATCGACTCCGGGCGCTGTTCCTGCGGCGCGGTGGCCTCGACGCCGTCGAGCGGCGCGAGCGTGGCGTCGCGGCGGGCGATCACGTCGAGGCAGGCGTTCGTAGCGATCCGATACAGCCAAGCCCGCGGGCAGTCGGAGGCCATGCCCCGCCGCGAGCGCCACGCTCGCAGGAGCGCGTCCTGCATGGCGTCCTCGGCGTCCGCGGCGGAGCGCACCAGCCGGACGCAGTGGCGGTGCAACTCGGCGCGATGGTCCTCGATGGCGCTGGCGAAGGCGTCCGTGTCGGCGAAGGAACTCGGCACGACGACCATGGTGGCCACGGACCGCGCAGAAGGGAAAGGCCGATCTTGCATCGCGGTCGTGCGCGATCCGCATCACCGGATCGACGCGCGGCCAGCCATACTCGACTCGTGAGTGGAGAGGTTCTCGCGTTCCCGCAGGCCCCCGACGGCGTCGAGGTCCGTCACCTGCGCGCGTTCGTCGCCGTCGCCGAAGAGCTGAACTTCAACCGCGCCGCGACGCGCCTCTATCTCTCCCAGCCGGCGCTCAGCCGCCAGATCCGCGCGCTCGAGCGGCTGCTGGGCTGCGAGCTGCTGCGCCGCTCGACCCATCGCGTGGAGCTGACCATCGCCGGCAGCGCGCTGCTGGATCGCGCGCGCCGGCTGCTCGCCGATCTCGACGAGGCGATCGCCACCACGCAGTCCGTCGGCGGCGAGCTGGCCAACCGGATGGCGACGATGTGGGCGCCCGTCGTCGAACTCGTCGTCGCCGATCGCGACATCCAGGAGACGCGGATCGCGTACGAGACGTTCCTGGCCCAGTCGCCCGTGCCCGAAGCGATCCGCGTCTGGCCGGTGAACGCCGGCGGCGTCTCATCACTGGCGCTCGGTGCCGCCGACGAGCTCGAGACGCCGATCCTGTATCTGCACGGCGGCGGCTACGCCGTCGGCTCCGCGTACGGATACCGGCCGCTGGTCGGCGCGCTGGCGACCGCGGCCGGCGCCGGCGCGCTCGTGCCGGACTACCGGCTCGCCCCCGAGCATCCGTTCCCGGCCGCGCTCGAGGACGCCATGACGGCGTACCGCTGGCTCGCCGAGCAGTGCCCCGACATCGTCCTCGCCGCCGACTCGGCGGGCGCCGGCCTCGCCTGCTCGCTCATGGTGACCCTGCGCGCACAGGGGCTCCCGCTTCCGGCCGGTGCCGTGTTCCTGTGCCCAGGAGTGGACCCCACCGGCCAGTCGATCCTGTCCGCCTTGCCCGACTCCGAGGACGGCGAGAAGGTCAAGCGCTTCGCCGAGGCCTACCTGGCGGGTCATCCGGCCGACGACCCGGTCGTCAACCCGCTCGTCGCCGATCTCACCGGCCTGCCGCCGATGCTGATCCAGACCGCGACCGGGGACATCGTGCTGGCCGAGTCGCGCCTGCTCGCCGAGCGCGCGCTCGCGCACGGCGTCGACGCCAGCATCGAGGTCTACGCCGCCGACACGCACGTGTTCCATGTCTTCTGGCCCTTCCTGCCGGAGGCGGGGGACGCGCTCCAGCAGGCGGGCGCGTTCATCCGCGCGCGGCTGGCGACCGATGAGCCTCGGGCGGCGCGGTCGTCTTAAGGGCATGAGAGATCTCGCGCCGTTCGACGCGCTCATCGGCACCTGGACCACCGACGCCACCCACCCGATGCTCGAAGGCGTCGTCGTTCCAGGACGCATCACGTTCGAGTGGCTGGAGGGCGGAAAGTTCGTGATCCAGCGCACCCGCAACGAGCACGAGTTGTTCCCGGACTCGATCTGCGTGATCGGCGCCGCCGAGGACGGGCTGGTCAAGGAGTACTTCGACTCGCGCGGCGTGCGCCGGACCTACGGCCTCTCGCTCGAGGACGGCGTGCTGCGCGAGTGGGGCGAGTTCCCGGAGTTCGCCCAGCGCTACGCCGCGACGCTCGACCCGGACGCGTTCGAGGGCCTGTGGCAGGTGGCCCGGACGCCCGGCGACTGGCAGGACGATCTGAAGGTCACGTATCGTCGATGATCTTCCAGTAGGAGTTCTTGCGGCTGATCTTGCCGTCGGTGAACTCCAGGATGTCGCAGCCGCGTACCTCGATCGGCTCCCCGTTGGCCTGGGTGCCGCGGATCGTCCACTCCGAGACGGCGCGATTGCCGCAACTCCAGGAGCCGTCGTCGCCGTAGTGGATGTCCGGGATCCCGTCGAAGCGCGACTGGACGCCGGAGCGCACCTCGTCCTTGCCGACCAGCCGGCGTCCTCCCGGCGCCGGCCCACGCGGCATGTCCATGACGCAGTCGTCGGCGAAGAACGACATGACGAGGTCCACGTCGTGTGCGTTGAACGCCTCGAGAATCTCCTTCAAGGGCGGCTCGGTCATGGTGCCGAGCCTAACGGCGGACGACCACGACGCGCACCTTGCCGTCGGTGGTCGCGGGGAGCCGCAGCGTGGCGGACTTGCGCAGCGTGACCTTGGCGCTGCACGGCGGCGGCGTGGCGCCCTCGGTGATCGCCGCCGGGCAGGCCCAGGCGACGAGCTTGCCCTTGACGCGACCCGGGCGGCGCAGCGACACCTTCAGCTTGGCCTGCTTGGCGACCGCGAGCGTGGCGCCCTTGGCGTTGCGGACCGCCGTCTCCCCCTTGCTCAGCACGGCGGCCGCCGCCTGGGCGGAGACGATCGGCCCGACGTAGCGCGCCGACCACACGACGCTCTCGCCGCCGGAGTTGGTCGCTGTCTCGCGCACGCGCAGGATCGCGCCCAGGTCGCCGTCGGCGATCCTGTACGTCTTCGCGGCCGAACGCGCGACGCACACGTTGGTGCAGCGCATGATCTCGGTGGTGGCGGAGCTGACGACCGGGCCGCTCCACGTGCCCGCGGTCGCGGTCACCGTGTCACCGACCCGGTTGTCGCCCGCGATCAGCGGCAGCGTCCGCCACCGCGGTCCGCCGACCGTCGCTACGGCCGTCGCAGCCGAGCGCACCGACACGGTCCCGTCCACGTTTGAGGCCGTGCTGATCGCGACGATCGACTGGCCGACGTCCGCCGCGACCAGGGTGTACTGGGCGCCGGTGGCGCCGGCGATCGGGCGACAGCCGCCGCCGTCGCAGCGCTCCCACGCGATGCTGTACGCGGTGTCGGCGGTCGCGTCCCACGCGACGGCGGTCATCGTCAGCGTCGCGCCCTGCTGGACCACCCCGCTCTGGATCACCGGCACAGCGGTGTTGACCGGCGGGGCGGCGGCGACGACACCGGTTGGCGCGGCGGTCGCCGATCCGGTCCCCGACGGATTCGTCGCGATGACGACGACCGTGATGGTGGACCCGACGTCGGCCGAGGTGAGGACGTAGCTGTTGCCCGTCGCGCCCGGGATGTCCGTGTTGCCGCGCCGCCACTGGAAGGTGACGGAGTGGACGGTGTTGCTCCACGTCCCGGTGGTGGCGGTCAGGGTGCGGCCGCGGGTCGCGCTGCCGCTCACCGTCGGCGCCGAAACCGACAGCGGGACCGGCCGCGACCGGATCGCGACCGACGCGCTGCTCGCGGTCGCGCTCTGCCCGGGCGTGGTCGCGGTCGCGACCAGCACGATGTCGTGGCCGGCGTCTTCGGCGGCGAGCGTGTAGCGCGCGCCGGAGCCGACCGGGGTGCCGTCGCGCCGCCATTCGTAGGCGACGTCCGGCGAGGGGAACGTCCACCGGCCGGCGTCGGCGCTCAGCGTCTCGCCGGCGTACGCGTCGCCGGTGATGCTCGGCGCCGCAACGTTGCTTAGCGTCAAGCGGCTGATCATCGCGCTCAGGGCGCTCGTGACGGTGGTCGAACCGCCGCTCGAGGTGGCGGTGACGCGTACGCCCATGCGATGGTCGACGTCGGCGGCCGACAGCGTGTAGGCGCTGCCCGTGCCGATGTCCTCGCAACTGGTGGCGCAGCGGATCCAGGCGTAGCTCAGGCTCACGCCCGCGGTGTCCCAGTGGCCGGGATCGGCGGTGAGGGTCGACAGCTCTCGCGTCGTGCCGGACGGCGCGGCCGGGGCGGTCGTGTTGACCGGCGGTGCGACGACGCGCTCCGTCGCGGCGGAGGTCGCGCTCACGCGCCCGTCGACGTTGGTCGCGGTGACCTTGACCCGTACGTACCGGCCGACGTCCGCCGCCTGGAGCGTGTAGGTCGCGCCGGTTGCGATGTCCGCGCCGTCGCGTTGCCAGACGTATGTGTAATCGGCGCCCGCGGGGGTCCAGTCGCCGGGCGCGGCCGTCAGCGTGCCGCCCAGCTTCGCCGCGCCGCCGATGGTCGGCAGCCCGGTGTTGCGCGGCGGTGCCGATTCGACCGCCGCGGTCGCCGCGCTCGCCGCGCTCGCGGTCCCGTCGGGGTTCGTCGCGGTGACGCGCACACGGATCTGCGCGCCGACGTCGGCGGAGTCGAGCGTGTAGGTCGTCCCCGTCGCGCCGGCGATGTCCGTCCAGGTCGTCGCCACGCGGCGCTGCCACTGATACGCGTACTCGTTGCCGATGCCGGTCCAGGTACCGGGCGTCGCGGTCACGGTGGCGGTCCGCCGCGCGGTGCCGGAGACCGTCGGCGCTGACCAGTTGGCCGGCGGCCCGGCCTGCACGACGCCCGTCGCGAAGCTGGTGGCGGTGACGGTCGCGTCGGCGTTCGCCGCGGTCACGCGGACCCGGACGCGCTTGGAGACCTCGGCGACGCCGAGCACGTAGGTCGTACCCGTCGCGCCCGCGATGTCGGTGAACCCGGTGCCCGCGTCCTGCTGCCACTGGTAGGTGTACGTGTTGCCCGCGCCGTTCCACGTCCCCAGCGACGCGCTCAGCGTCGAGGTGCGCATGGCCGCGCCGGTGATCATCGGCACGGCCGTGTTGACCGGCGGTGCGGTCCTGATCGTGGCGGTCGCGGCGCTGGCCCGGCTGGCAGTGCCCTCCGGGTTCGTCGCCGTGACCACGACCCGGATGACCTTGCCCACATCGTCCGTACCCAGCGTGTGCGTCGCGGCGGTCGCGTTCGGGATGTCCGTGCCGTCGCGCTGCCACTGGTAGCCGTACGTGTTGTCGATCCCGCTCCACGTGCCGGACGTGGCCGTCAAAGCGCTCCCGCGCTGCGTCGTTCCGGAGAGGGTCGGGATCACCGTGTTGACAGGCCCATCGCCCGCCACTGGGCTCGTTGCGAAGCTGGCCTGGCTCACGCTGCCCTCGGGGTTCTCGGCGGTCACGAGCAACCGCACGGTCGCGCCGATGTCGGCAATCGACAAGGTGTAGGTGAGGGTGGTCGCGCCCGCGATGCTCGCGCCGTCACGCTGCCACTGGTACGCGTACGTGTTGCCGACGCCGCTCCAAGCGCCGGCGGTCCCGGTCAGCGTCGATCCCCGCCGCGCGCTGCCGCTGATCGCGGGCCGGACCGTGTTGACCGGGCGCGCGCTCGGCACGCTGATCGTCGCGGTGCTGGCGGCGGCGACGGCGGCGTCGGGGTTCGTGGCGGTGACGACGACCCGGATGGCGGCACCGACGTCGCCGGCGGTCAGCGTGTAGGTCGGCGCGGTCGCGCCGGCGATGTCGGTCGCGCCGCGCTGCCACTGGTAGGCGTACGTGTTGCCGGTGCCGATCCACGCGCCCTCGCCGGCGGTCAGCGTCGAGGCGCGCTGGACGGTGCCGGTGATCGTCGGCCGCACGGTGTTGACCGGCGGCGCCGCGGACACCAGCGCCGTCGCCGCGCTGGCCGCACTCGCGCTGCCCTCCGGGTTGGTCACCGTAACGCGCAGCCGCACCTGCGCGCCGATGTCGTCGGTCGTGAGCGTGTACGTCATTCCGGTGGCGCCCGGGATGCCCACGCCGCCGCGCTCCCACTGGTACGTGAACGTATTGCCGATGCCGGCCCAGGTCCCAGCGGTCGCCGTGAGCGTGAAGCCGCGCTGCGGATTGCCGGTGACCGCGGGCTGCGTGGTGTTCGCCGGAGCCGCGCTCGGGACCGTCGCCGTCGCGGCGCTGGCGGCGGCCTCGAAGCCGTCGGGGTTGGAGCCGGTGACGACGACGCGGATGGCCTTGCCCACGTCGTCCGGCGTGAGCGTGTAGGTGGGGCCGGTCGCGTCCGGGATGTTCGCCCCGTCGCGCTGCCACTGGTGGGCGTACGTGTTCCCGTTGCCGGTCCACGTGCCCTGGCCGGCGGTCAGGGTCGCGCCGCGCTGCACGGTCCCGGTGATCACCGGCCGGCCGGTGTTGACCGGCGGCGCGCTCGTCACGGTCGCCGTCGCCGTGCTGGTCGCGGTCGCCGAGCCGTCCGGGTTCGTGACCGTGACACGGAGCCGCACCTGCGCGCCGACATCGTCCGTCGTGAGCGCATAGGTGGAGACGGTCGCGCCGGGGATGTCGACCCCATCGCGCTGCCACTGGTACGCGTAGGCGTTGCCGATGCCGTCCCAGCTCCCGGCGCTGCCGGTCAGCGTGAGCCCGCGCCGCGCGGTGCCGCTGACGGTTGGGACGACGACGTTGCGCGGTCCGGCGGACACCACTGGCGTGGTCGGCTCGCTGGCCTCGAAGATCGTCGCGTCCGGGTTGGTCGCCGTGACCACGACGCGGACCGCCGCGTCGACGTCGTTGACGGTCAAGATGTAGGCCGCGCCGGTTGCGCCGGCGATGTCCACGAATCCCTCGCCGAAGTCGCGTTGCCACTGGTAGCCGTACATGTTGTCCGGCCCGGTCCAGGTCCCGCGCGACGCGGACAGCGTCCGGCTCCGCTGCGGCGTGCCGGTGATGACGGGGGCGGCGACGTTCGCGGGGGGGAAGGGTGAGATCGGCGCGATGCTGGCGTCGCTCGCGCGCTCCACCGTCCCGTCGACGTTCGACGCCGTCACGAGCACCCGCACGCGGGCGCCCTCGTCGTCCTTGGTGAGCTTGTAGGTCGAGGCAGTGGCGCCCGGGATGTTCGCCCCGTCGCGCTGCCACTGGTAGGAGATCGTGTTGCCCAGGCCGTCCCACGCGCCGGACGAAGCGGTCAGCGTGAAGGTCCGCTGGGTCGGGCCGGCGATCGACGGCGGCGCGGTGTTGACGGGCGGATCCCAGACGACCGGGCCGATCGGCGCGCTCGTCGCCGAGACCTGTCCGTAGGCGTTGGTCGCCGTGACGGTCACTCGCACCCGGGTCTCGCGCTCCGCCGTCGTGAGCGTGTAGCTCGACGCGTTGGCCCCGATGTTCGCCCAGGTCGTGCCGTCGGTCGAGCGCTGCCACTGATACGCGTAGGTCGTGCCGCCCGGGCTCCACGCCGAGTTGACAGTCAGGACCTGGCCGCGACGGGGCGTGCCGGCGATCACGGGCGGATTCGTGTTGACCGGGGCGCCCGAGGCCACCGCGCCGACGTCCGCCGACGTCGCGCTCGCGACGCCGTACGGGTTGGTGGCGGTGACGGTCACGCGCAGTCGGGAACCGAGGTCCGAGGCGCCGGCCGTGTAGGTCGAGCCGGTCGCGCCGCCGATCGCCGTCCAGCTCGCCCCGCCGTCGAACGACCGCTGCCAGACGTAGGCGTACGAGCTTCCGACCGGGTTCCACGCGCCCGATGACACGCTCAGCACGACGCCCTGTCGCGGCGTGCCCGTGATCACGGGCGGTGAGACGTTGACGGGCGCGCCGGCCAGCGTCCCCCAGACCGCGCGATCGGCATTGATCCGCCCACCGGTCACCGCTTTGCCGGCGAGGTCGGGCTTCGCCTCGCTGGACGCCATGATCGCGCTCTTGATCTCGAGCGCACTCGCGCCGGGCTTGACCGAGAGCACGAGCGCGGCGACGCCGGCCGTGTTCGGGCTCGCCATTGACGTGCCTTGCATGTACACGTACGACGAATTGAGGTACGTCGACAGGATCGAGGTGCCGGGCGCGAACACGTCGACGCTCGTCGCGCCGTAGTTGGAGAACGACGCGCGCCGGTCGTTCTCGTCGGACGCGCCGACGCAGAGAATGTTGGCGGCGGGTAGCGCGCACGGGCCGTGCGCGGTGACGTCGTTGTTGACGTTGCTGTTGCCGGCGGCGACCACGTAGAGCGTGTTGGGATACGCCTGGATCGCGGAGAGCTGCGTCTGGTCGAGCCCGGCGCCACCGAGGCTGGCGTTGACGATCCGCAGGCCCATCCGGCCGGCGTAGGCGAATGCCTCGGCGATCGCGATGTTGGTCCCGTAGCCGTTGGTGCCGAGCGCCCGCAGCGGCATGATCCTCGCGCCGGGCGCGACGCCGGCGATGCCCTGGTTGTTGTCGCGCTGGGCGGCGATCGTGCCGGCGACGTGCGTCCCGTGGCCGTGGTCGTCCTGCGGGTCGCTGTCGCGCCCCGGCGTGCCGTCGCCCTCGTAGACGCTGAGGCTCGGGTAGGCGGTGACGAAGTCGTAGCCGTTCCAGTCGTCGACGTAGCCGTTGCCGTCGTCGTCGATCCCGTTGGCGCGCTTGTCGACGGCCGCCTCGCCGGCGTTGTAGGCGAGCTGGTTGGCGAGGTCGGGGTGGGTACGCAGCAGACCGGTGTCAACCACGCCGACGGTCACGCCGGCGCCGGACGCGGCCCCCCAGGCCTCGGGCACGTCCATCGTCTCGAGCCCCCACAGCGAGCTCCAGTACGTGTCGGCGCTCAGGGCGGACTGGACGACGACCGGCTCGGCGTACACGACGTCCGGGTCGCGATTGAGCTCGGCGACGGCCTCGGCCAACTCGCCCGCGTCGGCGCGCACGACCTCGGTGTCCGCCAGCGTGCTGCGGCGCGTGAGCGCGACGTCGGCGTCGGCGCGCACGTCCGAACGTTCCGCCGCGGTCAGTCCGGGCTCGCGGCGCACGATGATCTCGGTCGCGCCCTGGCGGTCGAGCGCCTCGACCTGCTGCGGGCCGATGGCCGCCTCGGCCGCGGCACCAGGCAACAGTGCCGCGACGAAGGCAGCCAGCGCGATTCGACGTCCGTGTCGAAAGACCATCGCTCGTGTCATCGACCGCGCGCGACGCGAAGCGACGCGACTGGACGAACGTCGGCAGGCCCCGATCGGGGTCAAGGCGCTACCCCTAGGGTTTCTAGGCGCCGCCGGGCCGCGGGTGGAAGCTGGCCTCACTGTCCAGCACCCCGAGACATGGAGGTCTCACCATGCACGTCAAACGGCTCGGCCTCGCGGCGATCGCCGCCACTGTCGCGGTCAGCGGCGCGACCGACGCCCAGGCGGTGACGCGGGCGCAGGTGATCGGCACCACGCTTGCCGTGACCGCCGACCCCGCCCGCGCGAACCAGATCACGGCGTTCGACGCCGGGGTCAACGTCCGCGTGCGCGATCTCAACGACTTCGTGCTCGCCGGCCCGGGCTGCGTCCCCGTCGACGCGCACACGGCCGACTGCCTGCGCGCGGCGATCGCGCGCGGAAGGATCCGCGCCCGCGATATGAACGACAGCGTGCTCACGTTCTTGAGCGTGCCGATGTCCCTGTTCGGGGAGGACGGCGCGGACACGTTGGCCGGCGGCTCCGGCGACGATCTGATCGACGGCGGCACCGGACCGGACGCGATCTTCGGCGGCGCCGGAACGGACCGCGTCGACCTACGGGGGCAAGCCCGCTGGTGTCACGGTGACGCTCGAGGGCGCGGCCAATGACGGCGTTTTGAACGAGGGCGACAACGTCAGCCCGACGATCGAGGACGTCACCGGCTCCCGGTTCGACGACCGCGTCTTCGCCAGCGCGTCGCCGAACGTGCTCGACGGCGGTCTCGGCAACGACCGCCTGTGGGGCGCCGACGGCGCCGACACGTTCCCGACCCGGCAGATCGACGGGGCAGACGAGTACAACGGCGGCCCCGGCATCGACCATGTGACCTACGCGGGACGGCCGACGCGCGTAATCGTCCAGCTCGACGGCGCGCCCAACGACGGCGACCCCGCGGCCGCCGAGGCCGACAATGTCCGGCTCGACATCGAGCAGGTCACCGGCGGCAACAGCGACGACGCGTTGCTGGGCAACACGTTCGACAACCGGCTGGACGGGGCCGTCGGCAACGACTTCCTCGACGGCCGCACCGGCGCCGACACGCTGATCGGCGGCATCGGGATGGACCGGCTGTTCGGCGTCGACGGCACCAGTGGCAACGACCTGCTCGACGGGCAGGCCGACGTCGACACCTGCACCTCGGACGCGGGCGATACCGAGACGGCCTGCGAGCTCTGAACATGACCGAGACCCCGCCGGTCAGGCGGGGTCTCGATCAACGGTGACTATCGGTTGAGGACGAACTCGTCCATATAGCGTCCGGCGCTGGTGGAGGCTTCGTCCGGGGTGCTCCCGTCCTGGCGGGCCGCCATGTAGGCGGCGTACCAGTCCCACCAGTCGTGCGGCGGGGAGCTCTTCTCGTACGGGTCGTGGCGCTCGGCCGTCTCGTGGAGCAGCTCGGCGAGGGTGGCGACGTCCATGGCTCAGCGCCCCGGGAGCCGCGTCGTGAGCTCCTGGAGGAGCCAGGTGTTGCCGTCCGGGTCGTCGAACGACGCCCATGAGCCGTAAGACTGATGGCCGGGATCGACGCCGGCGACGCGCCCCTGGGCGGCGACGTCGAAGCCGGAGCCGCCGTGGAAGATCTCGGAGACCTGGATGCCGCGGGCGACGAGGTCGGCGTGGGCCGCCTCGATGTCGGCGACGGCGAGCAGGTTCCGGGCCGATCCGGGCGCGGCGACGGAGACGCCGGTGCCGAAGAGGATCGACGCGGACGAGCCGGGCGGCGTCAGGTGCACGGCGCGGAAGTCGGCGCGGATCGGGAGGTCGACGTCCTCGCGCCAGCCGAGCCCGAGGTAGAACTGCTTGGCGCGGTCGACGTCGGACACCGGCACGATCGCGACCTCGAGCTTGTAGTCGACGGTCTTCGTGGCCTGGGTCGTGGTCTCGCGGTTCAGTTCGGTGGTGCTCACGGTGATCTCCTTGCGGGTCTGTGTTGCGATGGCGTAACGATCGCGCGATCGGACCCCCGTCGCGCCCGGGGAAGTCCCTGGTCTGCCTCCCGGTATAGCCTGGCCCGTCCCACCCGCCAGAAGGAGCGACGAGTGATGCAGTTCTTTTTGACAGTGCCCCACGACTCGGCCGAGGAGCCGACCATGACGTCGATGGACCCGGCCGAACTGGAGGCCGCACTGGCCGCCGTGGAGGCGTTCAACGCCGATCTACACGAGTCCGGGGCGTTTCGCTTCGCCGGGGGGCTGCATCCGCCGTCGTCGGCCCAGACCGTCGACGCCACCAGCGGCGAGCCCGTGGTGGTCGACGGACCGTTCGTTGAGGCGCCGGAGTACGTCGGCGGCTTCTGGGTGATCGAGGCCGCAGACCAAGCTGCCGCGGTCCGGTGGGCGACGCAGGCGTCAAAGGCACTGGGTGGCCGCATCGAGGTGCGCGCCTTTCAGGACCCGCCGGACGCCTGATCGAGCACCAGGCGCAGCCGGCCAGCATAGCGTGTGCCGGACCCTGGCGCCCGGAGGCCGAGATGAGCAATGACTACGACGTGATCGTGATCGGTGGCGGCTCACCCGGTGAGCACTGCGCGGGGGCGCTGGCCGACGGGGGGCTGCGGGTCGCGGTGGTCGAGCGCGAGCTCGTCGGCGGCGAATGCAGCTACTTCGCGTGCATCCCGTCCAAGACGCTGCTGCGGCCCGGCGAGGCCGTTCAGGCGGCGCGCGATGTGGGAGCCACGGCCGAAGTGGACCCTGAGGCCGTGCTGGCGTATCGCGACTTCATGGTCTCCGACTACTCCGACGCGGGCCAGGAGCGCTGGCTGGCCGACACTGGCATCGCACTGCTGCGAGGCAGCGGCCGGCTCGCCGGGACCGGCGTGGTCGAGGTCGACGGCAAGCAGTTCACGGCCGACAACGTCGTGCTCGCGAACGGCTCCGATCCCTTCATTCCGCCGATTCTGCGCGACGTCGAAGGCATCTGGACGAACCGCGAGGCGACCGGCATGAAAGCGGTGCCGCGGCGGATGATCGTGCTGGGTGGCGGGCCGGTCGGCACCGAGATGGCCCAGGCCGTCCGCCGGCTCGGGGGCGAGGTGGTGCTCGTCGAGGGGTCGTCGCATGTGCTGGCGCGCGAGCCCGCGCCGCTGGGCGAGGCGCTCGGCGAGGTGCTGCAGCGCGACGGCGTCGAACTCGTCCTGAACGGGCGGGCGAGCGCGGCCCGGCGCGAGGGTGACGAGTACGTGCTGGAGCTCGAGGACGGTCGCGAGCTGCGCGGCGACCGCCTGCTCGTGGCCACCGGCCGGCGCCCGCGTGTGGACGGGATCGGCCTCGAGACCGTCGGGGTCACGCCCGATCCGCACGGCGTCCCGGTCGACTCTCACCTGCGCGTGGCCGAGCGCCTGTGGGCGGTCGGCGACATCACCGGCATCTTCCCGCTGACCCACGTCGGCAAGTACCAGGGCCGGGTGGTCGCGTCCAATCTCCTCGGCGAGCCGCGCGAGGCGAACTACGACGCCGTGCCGCGAGTCACCTACACCGACCCGCAGGCCGCCGCCGTCGGGGCGACCGAGGCACGCTTCAGCGCCACCGCGCGCGTCGCCGAGGTGGCCAAGACGGCCACGTACACGCACAAGTACGCGGAGTCCAACGGCTACATGACCCTGCTCAGCGACGGTGAGCGTCTGACCGGGGCGCACGCGCTCGGCCCTGAGGCCGGCGAGTGGCTCCAGCAGGCCACGCTGGCGATCCGCGCTCGGGTGCCACTCGACATCCTGCTCGATACGATCCAGCCGTTCCCGACGTTCTCGGAGATCTACCTGAACGCGATGAAGGCACTCGCGCGCGAGGTCGAGGCGGCGCGCGTCACGTCCTGATCGCCCCGGCGGCGCGGAGCCGCTCGAGCGTCTCCGGCGCGATCCCCCAGGCGGCCAGCGCGTCGGCCGGGGGCCGCCGGATCGCCCCGGGCGTGCGCGAGAAGCGCGGCGCGGGCGCGGGCTGCACCTGACCGTCGACCTCCACGAACGTGCCGCGGGCGACGTTATGCGGATGCCGCGGGGCCTCGTGCAGTGCGAGGACCGCGGTCGCGCAGGCCTCGGCCGGCTCCAGCCGCGCCGCCCACTCGGCGCGCGAGCGGGTGGCGAACACCTCCGCGAAGCGCTGCTTGAACTCGGGCCAGCGATCGCGCTCCCATTGCGGGAACTTCACCGGATCGAGCTCGAGCAGCCGCAGCAGCTCGGCATAGAACTGCGGCTCGAGCGCGCCGACCGCCACGTGCCCGCCGTCGGCGGTCTCGTAGACCTCGTAGAAGTGCGCGCCGGAGTCGAGCACGTTCGTGCCGGGCTCGTCGCTCCACATGCCCGCACCGCGCATCGCGTGGAAGAGGGTCGTGAGGACTGCGGTCCCGTCGACCATCGCGGCGTCCACCACCTGGCCGTGGCCCGAGGTTCGCGCCTCGAGGATCGCGGCCACGACGCCCAGCGCCAGGAGCATCCCGCCGCCGCCGAAGTCGGCGACCAGGTTGAGCGGGAACAGCGGCCGCTCGCCCTGGCGCCGGAACGCGCCGAGCGCACCCGCCACCGACAGGTAGTTGATGTCGTGCCCGGCCACCGCGGCCATCGGGCCGTCCTGGCCGTAGCCGGTCATGCGCCCGTAGACGAGCCGCGGGTTGCGATCGAGGGCCACGTCTGGACCGAGCCCGAGCCGCTCCATCACCCCCGGCCGGAAGCCCTCGAGCAGCGCGTCGGCGGACGCGCACAGGTCGAGGACGAGCTCGCGGCCGGCATCGTGCTTGAGGTCGACGGCCGCCGACGCACGCCCGCGGTGCATCAGGTTCCAGTCGTCGGTTCCGAACGGCCCGCCACCGCCCGCCAGGCGGTCGATCCGGATCACGTCGGCGCCGAGATCGGCGAGCAGCATGGCCGCGAACGGCCCGGGCCCGATGCTCGCGATCTCGACGATCTTGACGCCCTGGAGCGGGCCGCTCATGCGCGCAGCGGAACGCGGCCGAGGTCGAAGCCTTCGGGCAGCTCCAGGTCGTGGGCGGCGAGCAGGTCGGTGTCGCCGAGGATGTCGGGGCACGGGCCGTCGGCGACGATCCGGCCGGCGGACAGGATCACCGCGCGCTCGCACAGCGTCGCCGCCAGCGGGAGGTCGTGGGTGACGACGAGCATCGTCCGCTCGACCTTATCGAGCAGCTCGATCAGCTCGCGGCGCGTCCGCGGGTCGAGGTTGGCCGACGGCTCGTCGAGCACGAGCAGGCTGGGCCGCATCGCGAGCACGGTGGCGATCGCCACGCGCCGGCGCTGGCCGAGCGAGAGCTGGTGCGGCGCGCGGTCGGCGAGCTCCTGCATCCGCACGGCCGCCGAGCGCCTCGGCGATCCGGTCCTCGACCTCCTCGCGCGAGCAGCCGCGGTTGAGCGGGCCGAACGCGACGTCCTCGCGCACGGTGGGCATGAACAGCTGGTCGTCGGGGTCCTGGAACACGAGCCCGACGCGGGCGCGCAGCTCGCGGACGTCCTCGCCCGCGCGCAGCCCGGCGACCTCGAGCTCACCCTCGCCCTTCAGCAGCGCGTTGAGCTGGAGCATCAGCGTCGTCTTGCCGGCGCCGTTGGGCCCCAGCACGGCGACCCGCTCGCCGTGGGTGACGCGCAGGTCGACGCCGTCGAGGCCGACGACGCCGTTGGGATAGGTGAACCGCAGGCCGCGGGCGTGGATCGCGCAGCTCATGCCGCGATCACCCGGACCGACAGCAGTGACGCGGCGAGCGCTCCGACGAAGATCGCGTCCGCGCGCGTGTACGTGAGGACGTTCAGGCGCGGCATCGTCTGCGTCCACCCGCGCGCCACCATCGCCAGGTGGACGCGCTCGGCGCGCTCGTACGTGCGCAGGAACAGCGCCGTGGCGACGCGGCCGATCGCGGCCGCCTGGAGCGCGTGCCGGGGCGCGTAGCCGCGCGCCGCGAGCGCCGCGCGCATCCGCGACACCTCGTCGACGATCACGAACAGGTAGCGGTACATGAACGCGGCGATCAGGATCAGCAGTCGCGGCGCGCGCAGGCGCTCGAGTGCGTGCAGGACGTCGGGGAAGCTGGTCGTCGCGCCGAGCAGGACCGCGCTGCACGTGCCGAGGATCGCCTTGGCGCTGACCGTGGCGAAGGTCGCCAGGCCCTGCTCGGACACCGTCACGGGGCCGAGATCGACCGGATCGCCCTTGCGGACGAACGGGACGAACACGGCGACGAACAGGACGAGCGGAAGCACCACGCGGACGCGGGTCCAGACCGTGCGCGGATGGATCCGTGCGAGCGCGGCGACGACGATCAGCGTCGCCGCGCACGCCACGTACGCCGGCCAGGCCTCGAGCGGCGTGGTCACGGCGACGAGCGTGACGCCCGCCAGCCCGATCAGCTTCGCCCGAGGGTCGAGGCGATGGATCGGGCTGTGCGGGTTGCCCGCGATCCCGGTCTGGTTGAGACCGCTCATGCGGTGAGCGGGCGCCTCCGGGCCACGGTCGCGACGCCGTACCCGATCGCGAACACGCCGAGCACGCCGACGAAGCCCGCGAGCCCGGTAGCGAGCCGCTCGTTCTCGACGCCCGGGAACGCGTAGTCGGGCACCGGCGCGTCCTCCTGGATCGGCGCCAGCCGGCCGGTGTCCAGGAACGCCTTCTCCTCGGCGACCTTTTCCAGCCCGTCCGGATGGCTGGACGCGAACGGCGAGGCGGCGGTGGCGAGGCCCACGGCGAGCGCGAGGGCGAGGATCGTGAAGAGGCGCATCAGACGGCTCCGGCGACGACGGGACGGACGGACTGGTGCTCGAGGCCCAGCAGATCCGGGCGGGTCGCGAGAACGGCGCTGACGGCGGCGACGGTCACGACCGCCTCACCGATGGCGATCACGGCATGGACCCCGAGCATCGCCGGCAGGACGGTGCCGAGCGGGACCGTGCCCGAGATCGCGAGACCGAGCGACGTGGTGGTGGCGCCGGCCATCACGGCCAGCCAGGCGCCCGCGCCGGAGATCACCAGCAGCGCGGTGCGTCCCTGGCCCGCGACACGCCGGGCGGCGGACATCAAGCCGCCGACGAGCAACGCGCCGATGACGCCCATGTTGAGGACGTTCGCCCCGAGCGCGGTGATGCCCCCGTCGGCGAACACGAACGCCTGGACGCCGAGCACCACGGCCAGCACCAGACAGGCGAGCCACGGTCCGAGCAGGATCGCCGCCAGCGCGGCGCCGAGGAAGTGGCCGCTGGTGCCTCCCGCCACCGGGAAGTTGAGCATCTGGGCCGCGAAGATGAACGCGGCGGTCACGCCGAGCAGCGGGACGCGGCGCTCGTCGAGTTCGACGTTGGCGCGCCGGAGGCCGACGCCGACCGCAACCGCGGCGGGGACGAAGCACGCGACCGCGACCTCGGTGGACAGGAACCCGTCAGGAATGTGCATGGTTCTCCTCGTTCTCCTGGCAAGCGGTGCAGACGCCGACGATGGGGAAGTGGGTGAAGTGCGGGCGGTAGCCGAGCTCGTTCTCGATCAGGTCGCGGGCGGCGTCGATCCGGCGGGCGTCGAACGCCTCATGCGCGCCGCAGCGGTCGCAGGTGACGAACTCCGTAGCGGTGCCGGCGAGCGCGTAGCGCCCGGGGCCGTGACCGAGGTGCACGTGGCGGACGAGCCCGACCTCCTCGAGCACGACGAGGTTGCGGTAGACCGACGCCAGGTCGGACCCGGGCAGCCGCTCGGCCAGTGCCTCGGCGCTGACCGGCCCTTCGGCCGTGTACAGCTCCGCGAGCACCTGCCGACGGGCGGTCGACACGCGCATGCCCCGTGCACGCAGCGCACCCAGCGCGGATGCGAAGCTGGGTGCCCGGAGCGCGGGCGCGAGGTGGGCAACGGTCATTTGAGCTCCTGGTTGGGGGACTCTACTTGCAACTGAGTTGGAGTTGCGACGACGTGGCATCAGCCGACGAGCGGGATCGCCTTGGCCGTCAGGACGCATCCCACGACCACGATCAGCAGTGCCGACGCAGCCGGGCAGCGCCGTGACGAGCGAGCCCGAGACGTTGCACGCGCTGGAGCGCCTTCGACGCGAGTACGACGGCCAGTCCGAGCGCAGTCAGCGTGAGCGCCAGGCCGGCGCTGAACGCGACGATCATCAGCATCCCGAGCGCGATCTGACCCTGGGCGACGGCGCCCAGTAGGACCACCAGTGCGGACGGGCAGGGGATCAGCCCCGCCGCGGCGCCCATCGCCAGCAGCCCGCGAAAACCCGGTTCCTGCGGCAGGTGGCTGTGCCCGTGATCGTGATCGTGATCGTGATCGTGGTGGTGGTCGTGGTGCCCATGGTGGTGGTGGTGGTGCGCGCCGGCGCAGGTGCGAGCGCAGCACCGACACACCGATCACGACCACGAGCAGGCCCGAGACCAGGTTCAGCCAGGGGTAGAGCGTCTCGGGGAGGATGTATTGGGAGAGCGCGAGCGTGATGGCGCCGAGGGCGAACACGCCCGCGGTGTGCGTGACCGTCACGATCGCGCCGAGCGCGAACGCGTGCCGCGGGCGCCCGCGGGTGCCGACCAGGTACGCGGCGACCATCGCCTTGCCATGCCCGGGCGACAGCGCGTGCACGGCGCCCCAGCCGAACGCCGCGAGCAGGAGGAGCAACAAGACCCCCTCCCCCGCGGCGGCGTCGCCGAAGACTCCGGTCAGCCCATCCTCGGAGCGCTGCGAGTCCACGGCCGTTCGCTTGCCGTCGGGCGCGGTCAGGGTTCCGGCGCCGGGCCGCGACTCGAGGCGGGCGGCGCGCACGTCCGACGGACTCTCGAAGCAGGTCTTCCGGATACGTGCGCAGCCCGTTGGTGGGATCGCTCGCGGGGACGTTCGAGCGCACCTCGGTGCCGCTTCCGGGAGCGGCGACGATCGCCTTCCAGCCCACCCGACCCGCGAACGTGCCGTCGCGCACCTCGACCCGCCGCGGGTCTTCGACGCGAGCGGACAGCGGAAGCTCGACGCGGGTCGTGCGCAGGCCGCCCTGTCCCTGCGGGTGCGTGATCGTCGCGCGGCCGGCGGGGCGCAGCGCGACGCGGCGGCCGTCGACCGTCAGCACGAGCCGCTTGTCGACCTCGGTGCGCTTGCGCGCCAGCACCGTCGCGTCCGGCACGCCGCGCTGCTGGAACGTCGGGATCTCGGCCTCGTCGAGGATGTAGCGCACATCGACCCGATCCGAGGACACGCTCACCCGCGCGAGGTGGTTCACGGAGAAGTTGCCCAACGGATGGGCGGACGCTGCCGCCGGGAGAACCAGCGCGAGGCCAATGGCCCCAAGCGCGGCGCGGATCGGTGCTTTGACATCCATGCCCGGCACTGCGCACGTCGGGCCGACCTGGATCAGCGGCGTACGATGAAGGCGTGACCGTGGCGCCCCGGAGCCAGCCGCTCGCGTTCGGAGACATCGCCGATGTCGCGGCCGCGCTTCGGGATTCGGGCAGCCGGCTCACGACGCCGCGCCGGCTCGTGCTCGAGGCGCTGTTCGCCGCGCCGGGCCTGGTCTCGGCCGAGCACATCGCAGCCGGCACCGACACCGGCGTCACGCTCGACGTGACGTCGGTCTACCGCAACCTCGAAATGCTCGAGCAGCTCGGGGTCGTGCGCCACGTCCACGTCGGCCACGGCCCGAGCGTCTACGGGCTGATCGGCGAGGGCGAGCGTGAGTACCTCGTGTGCGAGGTGTGCGGGAAGGTCAGCGCCGCCGATACCGAGCAGCTCGATCGCGTGCGCGCCGTCATCCGCACGGAGTTCGGCTTCGAGGCGCGCTTCACGCACTTCCCGATCCACGGGCGCTGCGCGGACTGCTCAGGCGTCGAGGGCTTCGCTCGCTGAGATGACGGTTCCGTAGCCGTCGGCCAGGGCGGCCATGAAGGCGGCGTGGACCGTGGCCCCGTCGACGGTCCGGTCGCCGAACGTGAGATCCGGCGCCGCGCACGCATCGTGCACGACCGTCATCGCGAAGCCCAGGTCCGCGCCGGCCCGCACCGTCGCGTCGACGCACATGCTGCTCATCATTCCGGCGACCACGAGTTCGTCCACGCCGGCGGTGCGAAGGTCCTGTTCCAGGGACGTGCCGATGAACCCGTTGGGCGCCGCCTTCTCGAGCACGGGTTCGCCTTCGGCCGGCTCGAGGAGCGGGTGGATCTCGACACCGTCGGTGCCGGGGCGCATGAAGGTCGCGTCTGGCGCGTCCCAGATGTGCTGGAGATGCAGGATCTTCTCGTCCGCCGCGCGGTAGGCGTCGAGCAGGCGACGCGCGTTTTCAGCGGCGCGATCGGGCTCGACGAGCGGATAGGCGCCACCCGGGAAGTAGTCGCGTTGGATGTCGATGATCAGCAGCGCTCGGGCCATGACTCAGCTCGGATCATCCCAGACGCGAGCGGCAAGCTCCCGGCAACCCGGCGGCAATCTCGGCTCGCCATCCTCGCGGTCTCCTCCCCAGGCCCTGAAAGGACCACATGACCGCAGTGCAACGCTGGACTCTCTTGGTGGTATGCACCGCGACCGCGATCCTGATGCTGGACATTGCCGTGGTGAACACCGCGCTGCCGTCGATCGGTGAAGACCTCAAGACCGGGATCGGCGGTCTGCAGTGGGTCGTCGACGCGTACACGCTGGCGCTCGCAGCCGTCGTCCTCACCGCGGGCTCGCTCGCCGACCGCTTCGGCCGCCGCCGCGTCTTCGCGTCCGGGCTCGTCGTCTTCACCGTCGCGTCCGGTGTCTGCGCCGCCGCCGGCTCGATCGAGATGCTCGACGCCGCGCGCGCCGTCCAGGGCCTCGGCGCCGCGATCATGTTCGCGACCTCGCTCGCGCTGCTGGCGAACGCGTTTCCGAGCGAGCGCGAGCGGACGGGAGCGCTCGCCGCCTACGGGGCAACGATCGGCGCGTCGTTCGCGATCGGCCCGGCGGTCGGCGGGGCGCTCACCACCGCGCTCGACTGGCGCTGGGTGTTCCTGATCAACATCCCGATCGGCATCGTCGTGCTGGCGATCACGCTGCGCGAGGTCCACGAGTCGCGCGATCCGCGCGCCCCGCGCGTCGATGTCCCCGGCCTGGCCACGCTCAGTGCAGGCCTGTTCGCGCTCGTGTTCGGCCTGCTGCGCGGCAACGAGGACGGCTGGGGCACCCCGATCATCGTCGCTTCGCTGGCCGGCGCCGCTGTGCTACTCGCCGCGTTCGTGGCGATCGAGGCGCGCTCGGACCATCCGATGCTGCCGTTGGGGCTGCTTCGCTCGCCGGCGTTCACCGGCGCGCAGCTGACCGCGTTCGCGATCTCCGGCTCCTTCTTCGCGATCTACCTCTACTGCTCGATCTACCTCCAGAACGTGCTCGGGCTGTCCGCGATCGAGGCCGGGCTGGTGTTCGTGCCCAGCACACTGGTAATGGTCGTCGTGTCCGGCGCGACCGCGCAGCTCGGGCAGAAGGTCCATCCCGGCGTGCTGATCTCCGGCGGCCTCGTCCTGGTCGCGGCCGGGATGGCGCTGATGACCGTGGCCGAGGCCGACTCGTCGTGGGCGGTGCTGATCCCGGGCATCACCGTGGCGCTGATCGGCACCGGGCTGTTCAACCCCTCGGTGAGCGCCGTCGCGCTGAACTCGGCTCCCGGCCGAGCAGAGCGGCCTCGCGGCGGGCGTCAACGACACGTTCCGCCAGGCCGGCATCGCGATCGGCGTCGCCGCCCTCGGCGCGCTGATCCCCACCGGCGAGCTGATGGCCGGCGGCTCGGCCGAGGACTACGTCGACGGCATGCAGACGGCGCTGCTGGCCGGCGCGGGCCTGGCCCTGGCCGGCGCGATCGCCGGCGCGCTGCTGATCAGCCGCCCGAACGCGGACGCAATCGTGCCGGCGACCGTCGCGCTCGAGACCGACTGAACCGCGCTGCGTGAGCCGGCGGCCGCCGCTGCCGGCTCACCATGACGCACTCGAGCGTGAGCAGCGCGACGAAGAGCGCGGCGATGCCGACGACGAACACGAGGGCCAGGGGGTTCGAGGTGTCGACGTCCTCCCAGGCGCGCGCCGTCGCGAGCAGGATCAGCGCGAGACCGATCAGCTGGCTCTCGAGCGTGATCCGGATCGCGCTCCAGCGGCCGTCGAGCCCCATCATCAGAGCGGTGACGCCCGGGAGCGCGAACCACCCGCCGAGCGTCTGCGCCGTCAGCGGCGTGAGCATCCACGGCCATTGCTCGATCATCGTCGAGGGCGACAGCAGGAGCACGAGCGCCACCAGCGACTGCAGCGCGCCGACCGCGAGCAGCGCGCCGCGCACGTACGGCGGCAGCGGCGGCTCCCCGGGCTCGGGCGTCCCGGGATCGCTGGCGCGGTTGCGCCACCAGGCCAGCGGGACCAGCACCGGCGTCGCCACGTACAGCCCGACCCAGATCCAGAACGCCACGTGGTCGGTGGCGAAGCGATCGAGGTGGGCGAACGTCCCGATCGCCATGAACACCGTGAACGCCGTCACTGGCAGGAACCCGACGTGGATGCGATGCCAGTGCGTCTCGCGCGCGACGCGGACGAAGAAGTACGCCCCCGCGATGTACCCCGCGCCCATGACCAACGGCGTGATCGTCGGCTGCACATCCCAGGCGAACCAATGCCGCGTGTCGTCGGGGAAGAAGTACAACAGCGCGAACGCGACCACCAGAAACGGCACGATCACCGCGCCCAGTAGCCGGGTGGAGCGGAACACGCGATCGTCGGTCATGGCGGTTAGTCGCGCGACGGGCTCCAGCGTTACAGCGTCGCGAGCTCCTTCGGCAGAGCGTCGCGCAGCGCGCGACGCGAGGTGATCCCGAGCTTCGTGAACACCTTCTTCAAGTGCCACTCCACCGTGCGCGGGCTGAGGAACAACTCCGCGCCGATCTCGGGGTTCGTCATCCCCTCACGGGCCAGCCGCGCGATGTGCTGCTCCTGCGGCGTCAGCTCGTCACGCGTGTCGTCGCGACGCTTGCGCACCTTCTCGCCGGTTGCCAGCAGCTCATGGCGCGCGCGCTCGGCGAAGCCGTCCGCGCCGGCCGCCAGGAAGCCTTCGCGCGCCACGCGCAACTGCTCCCGAGCGTCGACTCGCCGGCCCTCGCGCCGGAGCCACTCGCCGTAGAGCAGCTGCGCGCGGGCCACCTCCAGGCGCAGACGCGTGCGGCCCAGCCGCTCGATCGATTCGCGGTAGAACCGCTCGTCGCCGCTCGCGAGCGCGCGCACGCGCGCCTCCATCCCGAGCGCCCAGTCGCTCGTGGTGTTGGCGGTCCGCTCGGCCATCCAGGCCAGCGTGGTCTCGAGCACCGCCGTCTCGCCGGTCCGTGACGCGGCCTCCGCCAGCTCCGGGATCACGAACACCATGTAGCCGATCTGCTCGCGCTCGAAGGCCCGCTGCGCCGCCTCGAGCGCGGCGGGGTACCGGCCGATCCCGTTGTTGAGCAGCGCGGCCGTGTAGGTCGCGAAGTGCGTCATCCGGCCGAGTCCGCGTGTGTTCGACTGGGCCATCTGGCGCTCCATCAGCTCGGCAGTGCGAGTCTCTTGGCCGCGCCACGCCGCGAGCGTCATGTCGGCATACGCCACGGGCGAGGCGCCGGTCGCCTCCGCGATCGCGTACTCCTCCTCGATCGCCTGCGCCGCTGCGCCCAGGTCCCCGCCGAGCATGTGGCTGCGGGCGGCGAATTGGAGTGCGAACTGGAGCACTACGAGCGCGCCCATGTCGCGAGTGACCTGGACCTGGCGGGTGGCGAGGACATCCCAGGCGTCGGCGTCCCACAGCTCGAGCGCGGTGACGGCGCCGGCGCGCGAACTGGTCAGCCACAGCCACCGGCCGACGTCGCCGGCGACCTCCAGCGCGAGGACTGCATCCAGTGCCTCCCGAAGCTTCGGCGCCGACGCGGCGTGACCCTCCGCCACGCGCGCCGCGAGCGCGTCCATCACGACGTCCTCGGCCCGCGGTGAATCGGGCCCGCCCGGGGCCGCGCGTGCCGCCGCGGCCGCCTCCGGGAGACCCGTTCCGGCCCACATCGCCGCGCCGAGCGCCTTGAGATGGGTCGTGCGCGCCAGCTCGCCGTCAACCGCGTCCAGGCGCCGCGCCGCGCTGATCAGGAGCTGGGTTGCTTCGACGACGCGGCGCTGATCGAACGCGATCTCGCCCCGCAGCCGCTCGATCTCGGCCGTTCGCCGCGCGTCGGGCGAGCCGCCCTCGACCGCGACCAGGAGCTCGAGCGCCGCGTCGAGCGCGCCTGCGTGGCGCTTCGCGTAGGCCGCGGCGAGCAGGCGGTCGGCGCGCCGGGAGGCCGGTCGGGCGTGAGCGTGGCCGCGTTCTCGAGGAAGTCGGCAGCGGCCGCGACACCGCCGCGGTCCAGCGCTCGTCCGGCCGCGCGCTCGAGCTCCTCGGCCACCTGCTCGTCCGGTCCGGGCGTCGCCTGCGCGCGGTGCCACGCGTGGCGATCCGGATCGAGCTCGGAGTCGGTGACCTGCGCCAGCGCGGCATGCAAGGCGCGGCGTTCGTCCGGCGGCGCCGACCGGTACGCCGCCGCGCGCAGGCACGGGTGGTGAAAGCGCACCTGCGCGCCGATCTCCAGCACACCTGCGTCGACCGCCGACAGCGCTGCGTCCGGACGGATCCCGAGCTGCTCGGCCGCCCGCCACACCAGCAGCGGCTCGCCGACCGGATCGGCCGCCGCGAGCTGCAGCAGGCGGCGCGCGTCGGGGGGCAGCGGATCGATCCGGCGCTGCCGGATCGCGTCCTCGATGCTCGTGCGCGTCGGCGGGCCGGGCAGTCCGAAGCCGCCTGCCAATTCCGCCGCGCTCATGCCGCGCGGGAGCTCCAGCAGGGCCAGCGGGTTGCCGTGGGTCTCGGCGATGATCCGGTCCCGCACGCGGTCGTCGAGCCGGCCGGCGACGACGGTGGACAGCAGCGCGGCGGCGTCCTGGAGTCCGAGTCCCTGCAGCCGCAGATCCGGCAGGCCCGGCAAGTGGCGCGGCTCTCCCGCTTCGCGGATGCCGAACACGATCGCGACCGGCTCGGCGAGCAGCCGGCGGGCCACGAAGCCGAGCACCTGCTCCGACGCGTCGTCGAGCCATTGGAGATCGTCCACGAGACACAGCACGGGCTGCTCCTCGGCATACGTCGCCAGCAGTGTGAGCGTGGCGAGGCCCACGAGGAAACGGTCGGGCGCAGCGCCGGACGCGAGACCGAACGCGACGTTGAGCGCGTCCCGTTGCGGTTGCGGGAGCGCATCCGCGCGATCGAGCAACGGTCGGCAGAACTGCTGCAGCCCCGCGAACGGCAGCTCGCGCTCCGACTCGACGCCGGCGACCTCGACGATCCGGAACGTAGCCGCCTGGCCCGCGGCGTACCGCATAAGCGCCGTCTTGCCCATGCCCGCCTCACCGCGGATGACCAGCACGCCGCTTCGCCCCTCACGCGCGCCCGCGATGAGCCGATCGAGCGCTTCGCGCTCGCTGGCCCGGCCCCGCAAGGGCGGCGTCGCCATAGTGCACGGAACTATGACGCGCGCGCAGTTCGAGCATCTCGTCGAGCGCCACGGCGCCGAACTCCGGGTGCACTGCTACCGGATGCTCGGCTCGCTCCATGAGTCCGAGGATCTCGTTCAGGACACGTTCCTGCGCGCCTGGCGTGGGCGCGCGGGCTTCGTTGAAGGCTCGGCACGAGCGTGGCTGTACCGGATCGCCACGAATGCGTGCCTCGACGTGCTCCGCGCGCGTCCGCGCCGGATCCTGGTCGCGCCCGGGCCGGCCTCAGAGCCCGACGCGGCGATCCTGCCGCCCGCCGACCTCCCGTGGCTGCAGCCGTACCCCGACACGCTGCTGGACGACCAGCTCGTCGCGCGCGAGACGATCGAGCTCGTGTTCCTGGCCGCGATCCAGCACCTGCCGCCGCGGCAGCGCGCGGTGCTGCTGTTCCGGGACGTGCTCGAGTGGTCGGCGAAGGAGGTCGCGGCCCAGCTCGACGCGACGGTCGCCTCCGTCAACAGCGCGCTCCAGCGCGCTCGGTCGACGCTCCGCGAGCAGCTGCCGGAGCGGCGCGAGGACTGGGCGGCGACCACGGACGAGCACGCGGACCTGCTGCGCCGCTACGTCGACGCCCACGAGCAGGCGGACGTCGAAGGCTTCGCCGCGCTGTTGCACGAGGACGCGCGGCTCACGATGCCGCCGCATCCGATGTGGTTCGACGGCCGGGCCACGATCGCGGCGGCGTCCGCGCGGGGCTTCGATCCGGCGTTCGGGAGCCTGCGGAGCGTCGTCACCGCCGCCAACCGGCAGCCCGCCGTGGCGCACTATCTGCGGCCGCCGGAAGCGGACGAGTATCGCCCACTGGCGCTCGACGTCCTCCGGGTCGAGCACGGGCGGATCGTCGAGATCGTGTCGTTCGTCGAGCCTGAGCTGTTCGAGGCGTTCGGGCTGCCCGATGAGTTTTCCGCGCGCCCTCGTTGAACAGGTATGCGCAACCTCGTGATCAACACGTTCCTGTCGCTCGACGGTGTCATGCAGTCGCCCGGCGGCCCCGAAGAGGACCCGACCGGCGAGTTCAGCCTCGGCGGCTGGGGCGTTCCGTACTTCGACGAGGCGATGATGAGCCGGATGGCCGAGCTCGAGCCGTACGAGCTGCTGCTCGGCCGCGGGACCTACGAGATCTTCGCCGCGCACTGGCCGTACGACGAGGGGCCGATGGCGGATCGCCTCAACCGGATCCGCAAGTACGTCGTCTCGACGACGCTCGTGGCGCCGGAGTGGAACAACACGACGGTGATCGCCGCCGACGCGATCGCCGAGCTCAAGCGGTCGGACGGCCCCGAGATCCAGGTCCACGGCAGCCCCGGCCTGATCCAGACGCTGCTCGAGCACGACCTGATCGACGAGTACCGCCTGTGGATCTTCCCGCTCGTGATCGGCACCGGGAAGCGGTTGTTCGGTGACGGTGCGATCCCGATCGGGCTGCGGCTCGTCGACAGCACGACCACCGCGACCGGCGTCACGGTCAACACGTACGTGCGCGGCGGCGCGATCGAGCCGGGCTCGTTCGAGTTCGACGAGCCGACCGATGCGGAGCTCGCGCGCCGCGCCCGGCTGTAGCCTGCTCGATCTGGAGCTCGACCACGTATTGATCCGCGCGGCCGACCTCGCGTCGGCCGCGCGCGAGTTCGGACTCGTATCCATTGAGGGTGGCCGGCACCCCGGCTGGGGCACGGCCAACCGGATCGTCCCGCTCGGCGACGCATACCTCGAGCTGGTCGCGGTCGTCGACGAGACCCAAGCCGCGGAAAGCGCGTTCGGCCGCTGGGTGGCCGGCGCGCCGGCGGGGCCGCTGGGCTGGGCGGTTCGCACGGACCGGCTGGATGACGTCGCGCAACGGCTGGGCTTGACGGTGAGCGACGGCTCTCGTGTGGGGCGGGACGGTGGGTTGATCCAGTGGCGCTTGGCCGGCGTCGAGGAGGCCGCTGCCGAGCCGTGTCTGCCGTTCTTCATCGAGTGGGCGCCCGGGACCACGCTGCCAGGGCACGCCGGCGACAGCGCCGAGATCGCGCTCGAGCTCAGTGGCGATGCCGGGCGCCTGAGCGAGTGGCTCGGGGATCACGGGCTCCCGATCACGGTCCGCCCCGGCGCTCCCGCGATCGTCCGGATTGATTTGGACGGCGTGTGTATTTCCTGAACCGGTCGTGGCTCAGTTGAGGCATGCGACCCCTCCCCTCCCTCGCCGTCACGGCGCTCATCTCCGCCGTGACGTTCGTCACCGGCGTCAGCGCGGCTTCTGCCGCCGACGAAAAGCCCGCTCCCCGTGAAGTCGTCAAGGCGCCCGCGGTCGACGCCGACGCGTCCGCCGCCGCGGCGCGCATTGACGCGGAGGGCTCGGCCCTCGGCTCCTACTGGGATCCCGAGCGCTCCGAGCTCGCCGTCGTCGTTGGCCCCGACAGCAACATCGGCGAAGGCGAGGCCAAGCGGCTCGTCGGCGGTGCGTTCCGGCTCGAGCGCCTCGACATCGCCAAGAAGACCGCCGACGCGATCCGCGAGGAGATCGCCGCGAGCTTGGCGGGTGAGAAGTACTCGCTCGCAAGCCACCTGGACCTGCAGACCGGCCGCGTCGTCCTGGAGACGGACGCGCCCGCTTCGGAGACCGAGCGGCTCGTCAAGGAGCACCCGGAGATCGAGCTGCGCGAGAGCAAGCCGACCACGGACGTTTTCCATCGTCGCGACGACATCCCCGCCTTCTGGGGCGGCGCCGCGATCCGCAGCGGCGGGACGTGCTCGACCGGCTTCACCGTCCGCAAGCCTTCGGGTGCCCGCTTCATCACCACCGCCGCGCACTGCTTCTCCGTCGGCTCGACCGTTCGCACCCCGACCCTCACGTTCGTCGGCACCGTCGCGCAGCGCGGCACGCTCAACTCGCCCTTCTTCTGGGTCAACCGTGACGTCGAGCTGATCGGCGGCTCCTCGTACGGCTCGCGTGTCTACACCGGCGGCGTCTTCAGCACGACCTCGCGCGGCGTCATCGGCGCCGGCGATCCGGTCGCGGGCTTCACGGGCTACTGCTCGAGCGGCCAGACCAGCGGTGAGCAGTGCCAGCAGACCGTCCAGAGCACGAGCGCGATGGTGTGCACCCAGACCGGCTGCAAGTGGCCCGTCATCCAGTACGTCGGCGGACCGGCGAACCCCGGCGATTCCGGCGGCTCGTTCTACCTCCCGAGCGGCTCGACCTCGGCGTGGGCGCGCGGCGCCGTCATCGCCGGCAACGGCGTGACGAGCTACGCGGAGCCCTGGAACCGCATCGCGTCCGCGATGGGCGTCACGATCGCCACCTGACAGTCGTAGCGTGGAGGGGGCGGACCGCCGCCCCCTCCGCGTCGTCGTAGGATCGCGGCTGTGTCCGCCCTCTCGGCGATCGACGGCGCGCCGGTCTGGCTGAACTCTGAGCCGCTGACGGCCGAAGGGCTGCGCGGCCGAGTAGTACTGGTCGACTTCTGGACGTACACGTGCGTGAACTGGATCCGCACGCTGCCGTACCGCCGAGCGTGGCATGAGCGCTACCGCGGGCTCGTAGTGGTCGGGGCGCACGCGCCCGAGTTCTCCTTCGAGCACGACCTCGACAACGTGCGTCGTGCGATCGGCGACCTGGGTGTCGGCTACCCGGTCGTGATCGACAACGACTTCTCGATCTGGCGGTCGTTCGGGAACCAGTACTGGCCGGCGGCCTACCTCCTCGATCGCGACGGCCAGGTCCGCTTCCATCACTTCGGCGAGGGCGCGTACGAGGCGACCGAGCGCGTGATCCAGCAGCTGCTGGGCGTCGACGAGGACACCGTCCGGGTCGAGGCGAGCGGCTACGCGGAGGCGGCCGACTGGGCCGCGGTGCAGTCGCCGGAGACCTACGTCGGCGCCGGCCGCGGAGAGCCCCGCACCGACGGCGGCGAGCTCGCGCTCAACGACTGGGCGCTGGCGGGCGAATGGTCGCTGGGCAGCGAGGACGCGGTGTTGGAGGCGGCGCCCGGTTCGATCGCGTATCGCTTCCAGGCGCGCGACGTGAACCTCGTGCTCGCGGGTGACGAGGCCCGCTTCGAAGTGCGCCTCGACGGTCAGCCGCCCGGGGACGACCACGGCTTCGACGTTGACGCGTCCGGCCGGGGCACGCTCTCCGAGCCGCGGATGTACCAGCTCGTGCGCCAACGCGGCCCCGCCGCCCCGCGCACGTTCGAGATCACGTTCCTGGACGCGGGCGCGCGCGCATACGTGTTCACTTTCGGCTGATGACCTCAACCGTGCTCTACATGTCGATGTCGCTCGACGGATTCATCGCCGGCCCCAACGAGACGCTGGAGAACGGCCTCGGCGACGGCGGGGACCGCCTTCACGAATGGGCATTCTCCGACCCGATCGGCATCGACGCCCAGGTGATCGCCGAGTTCATGTCAACCGGGGCGGTCGTCGCCGGCCGCGGGACTTTCGAGCCGGCCGGCGGCTGGGGCGGCGACCATCACGACGGCGTGCCGATCTTCATCCTCAGCCGCAGCAAGACCAAGAGCGAGTGGCCGCTGGTCACCTACGTCGATGACGTGGGGACCGCGATGTCGGAGGCCAAGCGTGCCGCGGGCGAGAAAGACGTGCTGGTCCACGGCGCCGGGGTCGCGCAGCTCGCGCTGGCCGCTGGCGTGCTCGACGAGATCGAGATCCACCTCGTCCCGATCCTTCTCGGTCAGGGCCGGCCGCTCTTCGAGAACATGGGCCTCGAGCTCGAGCGCACGCGGGTCCTCGAGGGCGAGAGCGGCGTGACGCACCTGCGCTACCGCGTCAGCGGTTACGGTGCAGCGATGCGGCCCAAGATGAACGCCACGTGAGCGCCGGCCTCGCTGCCCTTCTCGACGACGTCGCGGTGCTCGCCCGCGCCGCGGCGGCGTCGGTCGACGACGTCGCCGCCGGCGCGGGCCGCGCGAGCGTGAAGGCCGCCGGCGTGATCGTCGACGACACCGCCGTCACTCCGCGCTACGTCACCGGGTTCCGGCCCGAGCGCGAGCTGCCGATGATCAGGCGGATCGCGGTCGGCTCGCTCCGCAACAAGCTGTTGTTCATCCTGCCCGCCGCGCTGTTGCTCAGCGAGCTGCTGCCGTGGCTGCTGACGCCGATCCTGATGATCGGCGGCGTCTACCTCTGTTACGAGGGCGCGGAGAAGCTGTGGGAGTACATCGCTCCACATGGCGCGCACGAGGAGCACTCGGTCAGCGAACAGGGGCCGGAGAACGAGGACGCGCTGGTCGGCAGCGCAATCCGCACGGACTTCATCCTCTCGGCCGAGATCATGGTGATCTCGCTCAACGAGGTCGCCGACGAGCCGTTCCTGTCGCGCGCGCTGATCCTCATCGTTGTCGCATTCGCGATCACCGCCGGCGTCTACGGCGTCGTCGCGTTGATCGTGAAGATGGACGACGTCGGCCTCAGGCTCGCGCAGACCCGCGAGGGCGCGGGCGCGTCAGTCGGCCGCGGGCTGGTGAAGGGCATGCCGGTCATTCTCTCCGTGCTCTCGAAGATCGGGATCGCCGCGATGATCTGGGTCGGCGGGCACATCCTCCTGGTCGGTCTCGACGAGCTCGGCGTCCACTTCCTCTACGACGAGGTCCACCACCTCGAAGAGGACGTGCACGACGCGCTCGGCGCCTTCGGCGGCGTCGGCGGCTGGCTGACCAACACGGTCGCCTCGGCGATCCTGGGGATCATCGTCGGCGCGATCGTCGTGGCAGTCATGCACTTTCGCAAAGGCAAGAGCTCGCACTGACCAACCTAAAGGGCCAGACCCTTTAGGTTCGTGATGAGTTTCGCCGCGGTCCGCGGTCTCAATGGACCATGAGCGCGATCACTCACCTTTTCGCCGGCGTCCCCGTATCCGATCTCGACGCCAGTATCGACTGGTACACGCGGCTGTTCGGGACCCCGCCGACCGTCCGCGTCGGAGACGAGGTCCTATGGGACATCGACGAGCACGCGACGCTGTTCATCGAGCCGAACCCGGCGCACGCGGGCAGCGGACGGATCACGCTCGGGGTCACCGGACTGAACGCGCTGCTCGAGCGCTGCGGCCTCGATCACGAGCCGGTCGAGACGTATTCGGCGGGCGAGCGGCACGTGAAGATCCCCGACCCGGACGGGAACGCGATCGCGTTCGTCGAAATGCCTAGCGAGAGCTGATCGCGGCGATCCCGGCCTCGGCGAAGGCCACGGCGCCGTCGAGCAGAGCGGCGACCTCGGCCTCCGACAGCTCGCGGTCCTCCTGCTCCATCCGCGCGGCCGCGGTCTCCTCCGCGACGCGCAGGCCCGCGACCAGCGCGGTGGCCGCGAGCCGCGCGGCTAGTTCCTGACCCGGCCCCAGCTCGGCCTCGAGCGAGCTCGCGATGGCTCGCTCGGCTTCCCCGTGGAGCTGCAGCCGGCGGGCACCGACGGCCGGTACCTCGCGCGCGAGCCGCTGCTGGAGGACGAGCTCGGCCTCGAACCAGCCCGACAGCGCCTCGAGCCAGCCGCGAACCATGTCGACCGTCGAGACGCCCTCGGGGCGTTCGCGCAGGCGGGTGGCGAAGTCCTCGATCGCGGCGGCGCCTTCGCCGTGGACGATCTCTTCCTTGGTCGGGAAGTACGTGAAGACCGTCGCGCGCGAGACGTTCGCGGCCTCGGCGATCTGGTCGATCGTCGTCCCGCCAAAGCCCTGCGTGGCGAACAGCTTCATCGCCGTGTTGTGGATCGCGGTGCGTGTCTCCCGCTTTTTCCGTTCCCGGAGACCGGCCATACACACGAATGTAGCACTTCGTCCAGATTTAAACTGAGTTGATTTTTAGACTTAGTCTGGCTATTGTCCCGCCCATGACCTCGCTCCTCACCCAGATCGCAGGCGCCGCCGCCCGCCGGCCGCGGATCGCCACGCTGCTCGTGCTCCTCGGAATCACGGTGGTGATCGGCGGCGCCGTCGCCGCCGGCGGACAGTTCAAGGACGACTTCACCGTCCCGGGGATCGAATCCCAGAAGGCCCAGGACCTCCTCGAGCAGCGCTTCCCCGCCCAGTCGGGCACCCAGGCCACGCTCGTCTTCAGCACCCCGAAGGGCGCACTCGACACGGACGCGATCGAGACGTCACTGACCAAGATCGGCGAGCAACCGCACGTCGTCTCGGTTGAAGAACCGCGGCTGTCCGAGGACGGTCGCACCGCGTACGCGGCGGTCAGCTACGACCAGACCGCCACCGAGCTCGACGCCAAGGCGCGCGAGCGGCTCGAGGACGCGACCGCCGTCCTGCCCAAGTCCGGCGTGCAGGTCGCGATGTCGGGCGAGCCGATCGACGGCGCCGCCACCGGCGGGTTCCCGATCGGCGAGGTGATCGGCCTCGCGATCGCGGTCCTGCTCCTGGTCGCCGTGCTGCGCAACCTGCGCGCGGCGCGCAACGCGCTCGGCGCCGCGTTCGCCGGCATCGGGTTCGGCTTCGGCGCGCTGATGTGGGCCGCCGCGGCGACCGACGTCCCAGGCCTCGCCCCGACCCTCGGCGGCATGCTCGGCCTCGGCGCCGGCATCGACTACGCGCTGCTGATGGCCGCGCGCCAGCAGGAGGAACTGCGCAACGGTCACTCCCCGGTTGAAGCGGCCAAGCGCACCAACGCGACCGCCGGCCACTCCGCGATCACCGCCGCCGGCATCGTGCTGGTCTCGATCTCCGGCCTGCTCGTGACCGGCATCCCGTTCGTCGGCCGCGCCGGCGTCGCCGCCGGGCTCGTCGTGCTCGCCTGCGCGATCGTCTGCGTCGTCCTGCTCCCCGCCCGCTTCGCCCGCGCGGGTACCAAGCTGCTGCCGAAGCGCGAGCGCGCCGAGCGCAAGACCACGTCCACCCCGCGCGCCCCGTGGGCGACCAAGCGGCCGGTGCTCGCGCTGGTCGCCGCCGGCGCCGTCATCGTCGCGCTCGCCGCCCCGGCCGCCGGCCTGGAACTCGGCCAGCCCGACGACCGCAACCTGACCACCGACGCCACGCAGCGCCAGGCCTACGACCGCCTCGCCGCGGGCTTCGGCCCGGGCGTGAACGGGCCGCTCGTCATCGCCGTCTCGAACGCGGACGACAAGACCCTGGACACGCTCGCCAAGGGCCTGAAGGCCGACCGCGAGGTCGTCGATGTCGCGAAGCCGGCGCTCAACCCGGCCAAGGACACGGCCGTGATCACGGTCACGCCCCGCCGCGGCCCGCAGGACGAGCACACCCGCGCGCTCGTCGATCGGCTGCGCGCCGAGACGATCCCGGCCGCGCTCGACGGCAGTGACGCGACCGCGTACGTCGGCGGCCGGACCGCCCGCTATGGCGACGAGGCGGACAAGATCGCCTCGCGGATCCCGCTGTTCGCCGCCGCCGTCGTCGGCCTGTCGCTGCTGCTCCTGCTGGCCGCGTTCCGGTCCTGGCGGATCTCGCTGATGTCCGCGGTGTTCAACCTCGCGGCCATCGCCGCCGCCTACGGCGTCGTCGCGCTGGCGTTCCAGACCGCGACCGGCGCGAGCCTGCTCGGGATCGAGCAGCAGCCCGTCGTCCCGTACGTCCCGCTGTTCATGTTCGCGATCCTGTTCGGGCTCTCGACCGACTACAACGTGTTCCTGATCTCGCGGGTTCGCGAAGAGTGGGGCCGCCACGCGAACCACCGCGAGGCGATCGCGGTCGCGTCGGCGAGCACGCGCAAGATCATCACGGCCGCGGGCGCGATCATGATCGTCGTCTTCATGGGCTTCGCGACCGACCCCGATCCGGTGATCAAGATGACCGGCGTCGGCCTCGCCACCGCGGTGCTCGTGGACGTCACGCTCGTCCGGATGTTCATGGCCCCGGCGGCGCTGACGCTGCTCGGCGACAAGCTGTGGCCGAGCCGGCGTGACCGCCGCGCCCGGGTGGCGACCGCCACGACGTAGTACGGCAGGCACGATTGCGGAGCGCCCGGGCCGCTGCGATCTTCGCGATCGTGCACGCCCGGGCGCTGATCTTCTGCCTCGTCGGAGCGATCTTCATCACGACGACCGCGGTCGCCGTCCCCGACCCGGCCGGCACCTTTTCCGACGCGGCCGCCTCGCTTGACCGCTGGATCTACCCCGTGGTCGCGGCGCTGATCTTCGTCGAGACCAGCGTCCTGCTTGGCTTCGTCGTCCACGGCGAGCTGGTCCTGCTCGTCGCCGGGCTGACGGCCGAGCGCGGAGACGCCTCGCTCGGCCTCCTGATCGCGCTGGCCGCGGCGGGCGCGGTCGCCGGCGACACGGCGAGCTTCCTCCTCGGCCGCCGGCTCGGGCGCCCGTTCCTGGAGGACCGGATCGATCTGTCCCGCGTCGACGGCTTCTTCGTCCGCCACGGCGCGAAGGCCATCGTCCTCGGCCGCTTCACCGGGTTCCTGCGCGCCACGATGCCGTTCGTCGCCGGCAGCTCGGGCATGGCGCTGCGGCGGCTGCTCCCGATGAGCGCCGTGAGCGCGGTCGCCTGGACCGCGCTCTACATCTGCCTCGGCTACGTGTTCTCGGAGTCGATCGGCGGCACCGTGACGTGGCTGGGCATGGGCGCCGTACTCGTCGTGGCGGCCGCGTTCTTCATCCGCTCGCGACTTCCTCGCGCGACGGGATGTCCAGCGGCTGGGGTGCCGGCTGCGTGATCCGCAGCGGGTTGCCGAACGGATCGCGCAGGCCGCAGTCGATGCCGTAGAAGTGCTCGGTCGGCTCCTGGGTGAATTCGACGCCCTTCTCGACCAGCGCCTCGTAGGTCTTGCGGCAATCGTCGACGCTGAAGATGAACCCGCTGCCGCCGCCCTTGGTGACCAGTTCGCGGATCGCCTCGGCGGTCTCCTCGTCGTGGCCCATCTCGGGCGTCGAGAGCACGATCTGTGACTCGGGCCGGCCGGGGACGTGGACGGTGAGCCAGCGGAACTGGCCGAGATCAGCGTCCACGCCGACCTCGAGGCCGAGCTTGTCGACATAGAACTCGACGGCCTGTTCGTGGTCGAGCACGTAGAGGAATGAGTGCGAGAGCGATGTGAGCATGGACGGCACGCTACGCCGACCGATTGCGATCCGCTTCTCCAAAACTGCGGTCCTCCCGCGGCCGCGTCCATGACATGACCACGCACGTCGGCACGTAGCCGGCCGTGCCCGCGCCGACCCGCCACGCCTGCCGGTAGGCGCTCGGGGACATCCCGACCACGCGCGCGAAGGTGCGGCTGAACGACCCGAGGCTCGTGAACCCGACGTCCAGGCAGATCTCGGTCACCGGCCGCTCGGTCTCGCGCAGCAGCGCCATCGCCCGCTCCAGCCGGCGCCGCTGCAGGTAGCGATGCGGCGTCTCGCCGAACGTCTCCTTGAACGTCCGGATGAAGTGCGCTTCGGAGGTGAGCGCGACCCCGGCCAGCGCGGCGATGTCGAGCGGCTTGTCGTAGGAACGGTCCATCTTGTCGCGGGCGCGCAACATGCGTCGGCTGGCGGCGTCGACCCGGACCACCGTTCGACCCTAGCTAAGCGGCCCTTGACGGTCAGGCCCGGGTCCGGTGGGATCGGTGTCATGCGACCGACCGAACGCGAGCAGCGCCGCGAAGCGGCGCGTCGCGGCGCGGTCTCCCCCGTTCCGGTCGTCCCCGTTCCGGCCGCTTCGGACGTCGTCCTCGGCCTGCAGCGAACCGCCGGCAACGCAGCCGTCACGCGCCTGCTGTCCGGCCGCGCCGTGCAGCGTGCGGGCTGGCCCGAGGCGCGCGAGAAGGGCTGGAACAAGCAGACCCGCGGCGTGGCGGGCACGCAGCGGATCCCGATCGAAGGCCTGTCGCAGGGCCACAAGACCAAGAACCCGAGCGCCCACACGAAGGAGTTCGCGGGCGACAAGGACAGCGGGCGCGCGATCGCCATCGTCCCGGAGGGGACGGACTTCTGGGGCGGCAAGTTGGAGGTGCTGCTGCTCTTCCACGGGCTCGGTGAGAGCGTGGGCATCGGCTATCGCGAGCGCACGACCGAGGACCCGGAGGGAGCCGGCGGCCCGGGCACCGTGCACGACGTCGAGGCCGACCTGATTCCGCAGCAGCTCGCGTCCAGCGGCCGCAACATGATCGCGATCCTGCCGCAGGGGAAGGCGTTCCCCGAGAAGCCGGGCGAGGACCTGTTCGGGATCAACGATTCGGCGAAGTACGTCGGGGAGGTGCTGGCGAAGCTCACGACCGAGCCCGGCCTGCGCCCGCCGGACCCCACAACGGCCACTCCGACCCCGTACCGCATCGTCGCCTCCGGGCACAGCGGCGGCGGACGCCCCGCCGTCGCGGCGGCCAAGGCCCTCCAAGGCGGTGACTGGCACCGCGCGGCGCCGCTGCTGCTCTTCGACGGCATCAACGGCCCGAACGAGCTCGGGAACATCCGCGAGATGCTGAAAGGCTGGCTCGAGACGGACCACAAGTTTCTGTTGGCGGCGGCCGATCCCGGGGCCGAGCTCAAGAAGCGCGGGCTCAAGTTCCGCAGTACGTACAGCGCCGGGGTCTATCTCAAGAACCACGAAGGTGGGGACTACGTCTCGAACAAGGTCAAGGTGCAGATCAGCGAGGCGAAGTCGCTGAACGGGTTCCTGAGCGCCTGGTTCGACGCCAATGCCACTGGACCGCTCGAGACGCACAAGGCCGAGTGGAAGCGCCAATACCAGACCGCCAAGAGTCCCGGCTCGCACCATCACCAGATCGGGATGCGGGGCAAGGCGACCGCCGGCGAGCGCGACGCGGCCGGCGTGCCGACCTACGAGACGGACCGGAAGAAGAAGGGCCCGAAGCAGACCTGGGGCAACCTCGAGCAGGGCCTCGACGATCTCGCGCCGGACGCGCCGCGGCCCCCCAAGGCAAAGTCGCTTGGGATGCTGGAGGAAGAGGAGCCGACGGACGACCCCGGCAAGGTCTTCGCCTAGGCCCGCGGGATCCAGACCCGCATCGCGCCGTCGCCGCGGTTGCCCCACAGCGCGTACGGCACGGCCAGCAGCCGGACGGGCCGCCGGCCGTTGAGCCGAGCGTCCGGCGTGTACGGCCATTCCCAGTCGTCGGCCGGAGCGTGCGCACCGTCGGCCTCGACCGCGACGATCCCGCCGAGCAGATCCGGGCGCGCGACCGCCTCGAGGCCGCCGCCGAGCCGGAGATCGTCGACGACCGTGCCGGCAGGCGCGTCCGCGGCCTCGAGGCAGTAGACGAGCGGACCGCGCTCGATCGCCGCGCAGCCGCGAACGGCGTCGATCCGCGGATGTGGCAACACGAGCCGCGGCGTCATGTCCAGCTCGAGTGTGGCGGTGTCGTGCTCCAGCCTCACGTAGCCCGGCTTGACGGGCCGGCCGTCGAGCCGGGCCGACCCCCAATGAGGCACGCGCACGCTGACGCTGAGTCCGGGCTCGAGCACCTCGACCGTGACCCGCCCGTCCCACGGATAGTCGGTGCGCACGCGCACGGGCCCGAACGTCCCGGTCGCGTACTGGTGGATCTGGACCCCGTCGCCGTCACGTGTCGCGACGTAGCGCTGGAGGCTGGCGAGCAGCCGCATGACGTTCGGCGGGCAGCATGCGCACGCGTACCACGGCTGGCGGCGCGCGCCGCGCTCGACCGGGTCGCGATGCCCCTCGCGAACGTGCAGCGGATTGACGTAGGAGTAGCCGCCGCCATCCAGCGCGAGCCCGGCGAGCACGCCGTTGTAGAGCGTGCGCTCGAGCAGGTCGGCGAAGCGCGCCTCGCCCGTCACGAGCAGCATCCGCCAGTTCCACAGGACCGAGGCGATCGCCGCGCACGTCTCGCCGTAGCAGCGGTCCGGCGGCAGCTCGTAGGCGTCGCCGAACGCCTCGTCGGTGTGGTGGGCGCCGACACCGCCGGTGACGTAGGCCTTGCGGCCCGCCATGTCGCGCCACTGCGCGTGCATCGCGTCGAGCAGCGCCGCCTCGCCGGTCTCCATGTAGAGGTCGGTGACGCCCGCGGCCAGGTACAGCGCCCGCACGGCGTGGCCCTCGACCTCGTCCTGCTCGCGCACCGGCACGCGGTTCTGGAAGTAGCTCGAGCCGTGCGTCGCCGGCTCCAGCGTGGCGTGCCCGCGCCGGTCGACGAACCTGCCCGCGAGCTCCAGGTACGCGCGCTCGCCGGTGAGCCGGAACAGCTTCGACGAGCCCGAGTCTCGATCTCCGGGTGCCCGCACGTGCCCTCGTCGCGGAAGACGTCCACGAGCAGGTCGGCGAAGCGGCGCGCGACGCCGAGCAGCCGTTCGTTGCCCGGATGCGCGGCGGCCGCCTCGAACAGGTGGCCCGCGCAGTAGAGCTCGTGGTCCCAGGCCAGGTTCGACCAGCGCGGGCCCGGACTTGCCACCTGGTAGTAGGAGTTCAGGTAGCCGTCGTCGCACTGCGCAGCCTCGAGCAGCCCGATCGTCTCATCCGCCATCCGGGCGAGCTCCGGCGACGGCTCCCGGGCCAGCTCATGGCCGAGTGCCTCGAGCCACTTG
Source organism: uncultured Solirubrobacteraceae bacterium (assembly GCA_963768375.1). Taxonomy (GTDB): domain Bacteria; phylum Actinomycetota; class Thermoleophilia; order Solirubrobacterales; family Solirubrobacteraceae; genus Solirubrobacter. The sequence continues at coordinate 282,068 of CAVYHO010000006.1, read as the reverse complement.
TAGACGTCTGAGTCGTGGAACACCATGCCACGGAACGTGCTCGCGGCGTCGCAGGTTGCCGAAGTTGCCGGCCGCCTCGAGCCGGCGCTGGCCCTCCGGGATCAGCACGTCGCGGTTGAGCCGCTGACGGTCGGCCCAGAATCCGCCCTCGATCGCGGCGGGCACGAGTTCCTGAAGGGTCACCGGAGGGCTCCTGTCGTGAATCCGCGGACGTAGTGGCGCTGCAGCACCAGGAACAGCGCGACGCATGGGATGGCCATCACCATCACTCCGGCCTCCAGCGCGCCGTAGTCGACCACGCCGAACGATTGCTCGCGGATACTTACGACCGCGACCGGCAGCGTGAACTTGTCGCCGTCGCTGAGCAGGATCAGCGGCGCGAAGAAGTCGTTCCAGGACGCGAGGAACGCGAACAGCCCGACCGTGATGAGCGCCGGTCGCACGCCGTGGATCAGGATCCGCGTGAGCGCGGCGAACGTGCCACAGCCGTCGACGAGCGCGGCCTCCTCGAGCTCGCGCGGGAGCGACTCGAACGCATTGCGCATCATGAACACCGAGAACGGCAGCTGGAACATGACCAGCACGAGGCTCAGGCCGATCAGCGAGTTCTGGAGTCCGACCTTGCCGAGGACGACGTACAGCGGGATCAGGATCGTCGCGTAGGGCACCATCAAGATCGAGAGGGTGGCCAGGAACAGCAGGTTCTTGCCGGGGAAATTGAAGCGCGCGAACGCGTATCCCCCGAGCGTCGAGACGGCGAGCGTGCCCGACGACCGTGAGCAGCGCGACGATCGTCGTGTTGAGCAGATAGGTCGCGATGCCCTCGCCGTAGCGCGCCATCGCGGCGTAGTTCGCGAAGCCGAAGCCGGTTGCCTGGGAGCTGCCGGGCTGCCCCTTGACCGACGACCAGCCGCCCCACACGAGCGGGAACAGGAACAGGACCGCGAGCGCCAGCCCCGTGATCGACGGAACGTGCGGCTTGCGCATCGCTCACTCTCCCCGCCGCAGTACGCGCAGCTGCAGCGTGTTGAGGAGCACGAGCGCGACCAGCAGCACCACAGAGATGGCAGCGGCGAATCCGAGGTCGAAGCGCGTGAACGCCTCGCGGTAGAGCACCATCACGATGCTCGTCGTGCTGCCGTCCGGGCCGCCGCGGGTCATGATGAAGAACTGGTCGAACGCCAACAGCGAGCCGGTGACGCTGAGCACGAGCATCAGTGCGAGTGTCGGCCGCAGCAGCGGCAGCGTGATGTGGCGGAAGATCTGGCGCCGCGTCGCCCCGTCCAGCCGGGCGGCCTCGTAGACGTCCATCGGGATCGCCTGCAGCCCGGTCAGCAGGATCAGCATGTTGAACCCGGCAAAGCGCCAGATGACCATCGCGATCGTCGAGAACAGCGCGGCGTTGGGCGTGCCGAGCCAGCGCACCGGCTCGTCGACGAGGCCGGTGGCCTGGAGGAGGTCGTCGAGCGGCCCCTCCTGGGCGTAGAAGCCGTAGAACAGCAGCCCTGCGGCGGCGAAGCCGACGGCGCCGGGCAGGAAGTACACCGTACGCAGAAGGCCGGTGCCGCGGCGTTCCTCCTGCACGAGCAGCGCGAGCCCCATCGCCACCGCCGACAGCACCACGGTCACGATCGCTGTGTACTTCAGCGTGAAGACGATCGAGTCCAGGAACAGCTGGTTCTCGGGAATCCGCGTGTAGTTGTCGGGGAAGTTGAACGTCGGCGAGCCGAGCAGGCGCCAGCGGTTCGCCGACATCCAGAACACGAGCCCGAGCGGCAGCACGAAGAAGACGGCGACCATCACGGCCACCGGCGTCGCGTAGCCGATCCCCTTCAGGGGCCTCAGGCGCCAGTACGAGCGTCGTGCCCGCGCTCGTGCTGGCGCTCTGAGGGTCTCGATCACTGCTGCGCGAGCGACTGCGTCAGGGATTCCTTGCCGCTCGCCAGCGCGCCGTCGACGTCCGAGCCGTACACCGCGTCGCGTGCCACCTTCAGCCACGGGCCGGTGGGGTCGTTGTAGGTCGCGCCGAAGTTCAGCGCGAACGGCGTCTCGCCCTTGGCGACCATCTCGTTGGAGAGCACGACGCGCGGGTCCTCGGACGAGTACTTGTTGTCAGCAAGGTCCGTGCGCGCGACCACGTCCTTGTTCTTGGCCAGCAACTCGACCTGCGCGTCTTCGCTGAGCGTCCAGGCGAGGAAGTCCCAGGCCGCGTCGGCCTGCTCGGAGCTCGCCGAGACGCCGATCACGTCCCCGCCCACGAATGTCGACTCGCCGCCGTCCGGACCCGGGATCGGCGCGACACCGATGTCCATGTCCGGGGGCATCGCGCCGAGCGTGGTCGACGGCATCGGCATGACGCCGATCTTGCCCTTCGGGAACACGCCGGTCCAGGTCGGCCCCGCTTCATCTTTGGCGGCGGGCGCCACCACGTCGTCCTTGACGAGCTGGTTGTAGATCTTGAACGTCTCGGCCATGTTCGGGTCGTCGATCGTGCTGGCGGACCCGTCCTCGTTCATGATGTCGCCGCCCGCGGCCCACACCGAAGGCCAGAAGGTGAACACGTAGCACCCCGGGCAGTTGCCGCCGAAGAACGTGCCATACGTGTCGCCGCCGATCTTCTCGCGGATCGTCGTCGCGTGCTCGGCGAACTCCTTCATCGTCTTGGGCGGCGTCTCGGGGTCGAGTCCGGCCTCCTTATAGAGCTTCTTGTTCCAGAACAGCACGGACAGGTCGAGCGTGTGCGGGACGGTGTATTGCTTGTCCTCGAACGTGCCGAGGCGCATGTGCGCGGGGGCGAGGCTGTCCTTGAACGGCAGCTCGTTGATGCGGTCGGTGATATCGAGGTAGAGGCCCTGCGAGGTGTAGTTCGGCGCGTAGATGACGTCGGACGCGAACAGGTCCGGGAGGTTGTTGCCGCCGGCGGCGGCGGCCACGCGCGCCTGGTAGTTGTCGGTGGGGATGACGGTCAGCTTGACCTGGTTCTTGTGCGTCGCGTTGTACTCCTTGACCAGCCGCCCGCTCGCGGCCTCGGTCGCGGCTCGCGTCCACATCGTGAGCGCCGCTCCGGTGTCGCCCGAGCCGCTTTGGGCGGCCCCCGCGGGCTTATCGTCCGCCGCGTCATCACCACCACCGCACGCGACGACCACCCCTGCCAGCGAGAGCACCGCCAGCGTGATCGCGATGCGCGGCTTGGAAGCCATCTGATCCCTCCTCCTGGTCGGACCGTGGGACAGCGCTGCTGTGAGCGCTAACACGATTTCGGAATAGTACCCCTGAACGGCTGAGCGTCAAGCTTGACGTGTGGCGTGTTAGCGCTAGCATCGCCGATCGCAATGACGTCCCTCGCGCCCAGGCCCCGCCGGCGCGCCGCGGTGATGGCCGATGTGGCGCGGCTGGCGGGCGTCTCGCAGCAGACCGTCTCGCGCGTGCTCAACGACAGCCCGCATGTGCGCGCCGCCACCCGCGAGCGAGTCGAGGACGCCGTCCGCAAGCTCGGCTACCGCCCCAACCGGGTGGCGCGCGCGCTGGTCACCGGCCGCTCGCGGACGCTCGGCGTCGTCTCGTTCGACACCACGCTCTTCGGTCCCGCCTCGACGCTGTCCGGGATCGAGCGGGCGGCCCACGACGCCGGCTACTCGGTCTCGATCGCGAGCCTCGCCGAACTGACGGCCGCCGACGTGCACCGCGCGATCGACCGGCTGCGCGACCAGGGAGTGGACGGCGTGCTCGTGATCGCGCCGCAGGAGGCGGCCGCCCGGGCCCTGCACCGGCTGCCGCCGGGCCTGCCGGTCGTCGCCACCGAGGCCGGCACGCAGGACGACGTCCCGCTGGTCGCCGTCGATCAGCGCGCCGGCGCCGAGGCCGTCACCCGCCACCTGCTGGCGCTCGGCCACCGGACGATCTGGCATGTGTCGGGGCCGCCGGACTGGCTCGAGGCGCAGGATCGCGTGCGCGGCTGGCGCGAGACGCTCGCGGCGGAGGGCGCGCGGGCGCCCACGGTTCTGGAGGGCGACTGGAGTGCCCGCTCCGGGCACGCGCTCGCCCACGACCTGCCCGCCGACGCGACCGCCGTCTTCGTCGCGAACGACCAGATGGCGCTCGGCGTGCTGCGCGCGCTGCACGAGCTCGGCCGGCGCGTGCCCGCGGACGTCAGCGTCGCGGGCTTCGACGACATCCCCGAGGCAGCCTTCTTCACGCCGCCGCTGACGACGGTCCGCCAGCGCTTCGACGAGGTCGGACGGCAGGCGCTGCTGGCGCTGCTGGCCCAGCTCGACGGCGAGGCGCGGACGGGCAGCCGGACGACGATCGCCCCCGAGCTGATCGTCCGCGCCAGCACCGCGCGGCCTACGGTGACGTCGTCGACAGGGTGAACATCAGCGTCTTGCTGTACGTCCCCGTCCGCAGCGCGTCGTTGGCTGCGATCGACTGCCGGAACTGCAGCGTCACCGCGTCGTTGCTGATTGGCCCGTCGTAAGCGAGGAGGTTGATCGGCACCGGGTTGAATGCGGTGCCGCTGTTCGCGGCGTTGAGCGCGCGAACGCGCAGCGGCTGCGGCAGGAAGAACGAGCCGTTGACGAGGTGCCCAGTGTGGTTGGCGCTCGGGTCGGCGACGCTCAGGAGCGCGTCGCCCGCCGTCGAGACCACGTTCGCCGTCGTGGACGCCGAGTATTCGCGCGCCACGCCGGGCGTGAAGGCGCCGAACTGCGCCGGCGGCCCGAGCGTGAGCGCCAGCGTGGCGGGGACCGTCCCGCCGACGCCGCCCGGCACCTGCGTGACCGAGCCGCTGTGGAACACCTGCAGCTCCTTGATCCCGACGCCGAACGTCCCGGTGCGGGTGACCAGCACCCGCAGCCGCCGTGTCATGACGTCCGGAAAGTCGACCCGGTTGTAGTTGGCCGCCGGTGCCGCCGGGCTGCGCAGGAGGCCGGGAACGTCGGCCCAGCCCGAGCCGTCGTGGTACTGGACGGTGTACGCGGACGGCTCGCGGTACGTGTTCCCGCCCGCGCCGAACGCCTTGTTCGAGTAGAAGTAGAGCTTCACCGTGTCGACCGGTCGCACCGAGCCGAGATCGACTTCGAGCCAGTCCTGGGCGTTCGGCGAGCCCTGGGTGCCCCAGATCGGGTTGCGCGCGAGGTAGCCGCCGACCTGCACCGGCAGGCCGCTGATCGTGAAGCCGTCGACCGCGTGCTCGGGAGCCGTGGCCTGCAGCGAGGGCGACGTGGTCGTGAACGAAGCGCTGACGGGTCGCCCCTTCGCGAGGTTTGTGAGGTACGGCCCCGCCGGCGACAGGTCGACGCCGGCCTTCTGGAACATGTCGGCGACGCGTGCGTTGGGAGCCAGGTCGACCTCCGGCGCCTCGATCAGGGACTCGGCGCGCGCGAAGCGCACGGTGGCGCTCGAGCCGTCGAGCACGCGACCCTCTCCGGTGGCCGAGTTCCAGCTCACGCGCGCGGTGTCGTCGACGGTCAGCACGCGCTTGCCGTTGACGTACAGCGACATGCCTTCGACCGGGTAGTACGACCGGCCGTCGCCGACGCGGTCGAAGACGATCGTCAGGTCGGCGCCGTGGTAGCTGAGGTGGTTGACCGCGTAGTGGTCCCAGCCGACGTCGATCGGCCACAGTTCCACCGTGTCGTCGAGCCGCGGGCGGATGCCGACGATGTCATCGAGGATCATCGTGTTGAACGCGCCGAGGATGTTGTGGTGAATCCCGGAGCGGCCGAACGTCTTAGTCGCGTCGTTGTAGTTGAAGAAGAACTCGTTGTTGTCCGGATAGCGGTTGTCACCATTCACATATTCGGTGAACGTCACCCACTCCAGCAGTTTGCGCAGCATGTCGGGGGTGATGTACTGCGACGGGTACTCGCGGATGGCGCGTGAGTACAACTGCGCCTGGAGTGTCGAATTGATGTTGGAGAAATTGTTCGACCCCCCACGTCCCGACGCCGTCGCGTCCGCCTTGTCACGCTGGTTGGCGGTGTAGGACGGCATGATCGGGAACTCCGCCTTGTTGGCGTAGTAGCGCAGGGCGAGCTTGTAGTTGTCGGTGTTGGGGACCACGCCCTCGGTGAAGGGCGAGAAGTTCTGCTGATCCTTCCACGGCACCAGCGCGTCGCGCGTGATGTCTCGCTGCTTGAACACCTTGCCCTCGTTGCGGAACACGAGTGAAGCCAGCGTCGCGTTGCGCGCGTTGGGTGACGAGTCGATGGCCGTGTTGCCGCTCTCCTCGTCGAACCGGTAGGAGGCGACATTGCCGGCGCCGCGCGTCGTCTGAAGCGCCGTGATCTCCTCGCCCGACAGCGCGCGGTCGTACAACTGGAAGTCGTCGACGATCGCGTTCAATCCGGGGTCGCCGTACTGCGAGCGGCCGATCCAGTTCTGGGTCGTGGCCGCCAGGCTGGACGGCCGAAGCGTCATGTTCTCGGTGGTGGCCACGACGGTGCCGTTGAGATACAGCCGCCCGGTGGTCCCACTGAGCGTGACCGCCAGATGGCTCCACTGGTTGACTGGCAGCGAGCCGTTGTAAGTGATTCGCTGCTCGGCGCCGCCACCGCCGGTCGTGATCGCGTAGCGGATTCCGGCCCCGCCGGCATTGACCGTCAAAAACATATTTTGCGTCGTTCCGGTGCCGAAATCGAAAACGCGCGACCAGGTCTGGTTGCTGGCCGGATTGACCCAGACCGAGACCGTGAAGTCATTGATGCCCGTCACCAGCCCAGCCGGCAGCGTGGCGTACTGCGCGACGTCGCCGAGGCGCACGGCATTGCCGAACTTGCCCGGCACGCGACCGACCGGCGCCGGCCCGCTGCCGCCGCCGTCGATCGGCCCGTCATCCCACAACAGCGTGAGGATCGCGGTCCGGATGCGGTCGGCGATCGCGTTCATCTCGTCGGACTTGTCCTGTCGGCCGAGCAACGCGTACGCCTCGGCGGCGGCACGTGCGCCCGAGTACCAGAACGCCGTCTCGGTGCGCTCCTGCGGCGCGCTGCTGTAGAACGCCAGCGCGACCGCGTCGGCGTCGTTGCCGGTCAGCGCGCCCCAGTCGTAGGCGATCAGGCCGTTGTTGTTCGTGTCGTATTTGGCGAGCTGGCCCTTGATGTCACACTCCGCGTAGGAGGCGAAGTTCTCGAGGATCGCCTTGTTGCCGCCGTGGACCTTGTAGGCCTCCCACGCCTCGCGCGCGATGTACTGCTCGTAGGTGTTGTTCCAGTTTGCCGTGTTGCCGGGGTTGTCGGTGAACGCCGTGCACTTCGACGTCTCGCCCGAAGACACCCAGTCGCCGTATGACCACAACGGATCGCGGAAGTACTTCAGGTCCTGCATGTGCATCGGCTGCGTGAGCTGGATCGCGTTGTTGTAGCCGAGCACGCCCTCGATCGAGACCGGGAACTGGAAGTCATTGCCGGGGATGTTGGCGTCGACGTAGTTGTAACGATTCAGGAACGTCCGGTAGTAGGACATCTTCTTGACGTTGGCGTCGGGGATGTCGATGTATGGGACGTTGTCGACCCACCACCGGTTGTACTCACGCAGGTGGGTGCGGAACGCCGTCTCGGCGTCATAGTTGCGATAGCGCTCGTACTCGGGATCGGAGTCCGCGAGCTCGCGCGTGGTCATGCCCATCACGACCTTGAACGTGCTCGACTGCCCGGGAGCAAGTGTGAGCTCACGAGTCAGTGACGTGCCGCTGACGGTGAAGCCCTCGGCGCTGAGCCGCGGCGTGATCGTGGTGAGACCGTAGCGGGCCGTGACGGCTCCGGTCAGTTCGGTGCCGAGCGCCGCCGAGGTCGTCGCGGCTGGAGAGGCGACACTCAGTGTGCGCGTGGTCGGTGCCGCGTCCGTGTTCGTGACCGTCAAGATGGTCACCGCGACGTTGTTGTGCGTGATGAACTTGCGCTGGCCGACGCTGAGTCCCGGCGCGGTGTGAGTGGAGCGCCAATGGCTGGGGTACTGGCGGCGCTCCGCGGTCGTCTCGGTGAACGCGACGCCTCCGATCGTGATCGAGTACAGCGTCTGGTTGGCGCCCGTCGGGCGCTCACGGTACGCGTAGCCGTTGCCGAAGCCCAGCACGCCGGCGTTGTGGGTGTACATGTACAGCGCGCGGCCGCGGGTGTAGAGGTACGAGTCCTGGTTTGAGAGGAACGGGCGCTCGAGCACCCGGTCCATCCAGAACGACGTGCCGCCCGCCGCAAGGTCGGCCTGATAGATCGCCTCCAGCCGGCTCTTGCCGGGATCGAACCCCGCCGGCTCCACCGGCACGGGCTGCTCGGAGCCCGTGAACACCGGCGTCCCCGGGTCGACCGCCGGCGGGATGCCCGGCTTGTAGTCCGCCCGCGCCGGTGCTGCGGCGGCCGCCGCCACCGCCATCGCCGCGAGCGCTACAGCCCGCCTGTGAGCGCTAACACCCATTTCCCTCTCCTATCCATCGCTCCGCTTCGGCCCAATGAAGCGAGCGCGATGTTAGCGCTCACGTGGCAGGCGTCAAGTCGAGCTACGGCGGAGGCGCTGTGCTCGAGCGCACGATCAGCTCGGGCGTCACCTCGAGGTGGCGCGGCGGCCCGTCCGGGTCCTCCATCGTCTCCAACAGGAGCTTGAGCCCGCGGTGCCCCATCTCGCCGAAGTCCTGGCGGATCGTGGTCAGCGGCGGCGTGAAGTAGGGCGCCTCGGGCACATCGTCGAACCCCACGACGCTGACGTCCGCCGGGATCCGGCGGCCGGCCTCGTGCAGCGCCCGCAGCACGCCCAGCGCCATCTGGTCGTTGGCGACGAAGACCGCGGTCAGGCCCTCATCCGCGGCGAGGGTCTGCCCGATCTCGTAGCCCGAGCGCGGGCTCCAGTCGCCGGCCAGCGGCTCCGGGACCGGAGCGCCGGCGGCCTCGAGCGTGGCGCGCCAGCCCAGGACCCGCTGCTGCGCCTCGAGCCAGTCGCCCGGCCCGGCCACGTGCGCGACGCTGCGATGACCGAGCTCGAGCAGATGCGTGGTGGCCGCCGCGGCCCCCGCGAACTGGTCGATCGAGGCGACCGGGACGACGTCGGTGGGGCCGGCCTCGAGCGCGACCAGCGGCACCCCGGCCGGGATTCGCAGCAGCGCGCGCGCCGCGGTCTCCTGCGGAGCGATCACGAGCACCCCGTCGACGCCGAGGATCCGCAGCCGCTCGACGGCATCGAGGACCGACGCGCGGTCGAACGCCTTCAGGCTCGCGATCGTGATGAAGTAGCCGGCCTCGTGCGCGGCCTGCTCGATGCCGTACAGCGTCGAGGCCGGGCCGTAGAGCGTCGTGTCGAAACTGACGACGCCGAGCGTGTTCGAGCGGCCGGTGACCAGCGCCCGCGCGACGGAGTTGGGGCGATAGTCGAGCTGGCGCATCGCCCGCAGCACGCGGTCGCGGGTCTCCTCGCGGACGTGCTCGCTGTCGTTGATCACGCGCGAGACCGTCTGGTGCGAGACGCCGGCCAGCCGCGCGACGTCCGACATCACGGCAGCGCGTTCGCGCTTGGAACCGGGGGTGTCGGGCGACGTGGCCAGGGGCGTGATCCTATCGCGGGGGTGAGCGCTCACATCAAGGGCGCAGCTCCCGGTTCGCCCGCTCGGCGGCCCGCAGAACGCGATCGCGTTCGGAGTGGGTGAACCGCCCGGCCTGCAGGAATTCGTACGCGGTCCACTCGACCATCGACACGAACGCGCCGTGGTTCTTGAAGGGCGCCTGGTCCCAGACGATGTCGAGGAAGGTCAGCCCGTCGGTCCCCGGCGACGGGATCCCCGTCCACAGGGACGTCGTAGTTCGGCAGCCCGTCGTTGCGCTTGTAGTTCGGCACCCCGGCGTCGATCGATCCGAACACGATCGCGGGCTCGACGCGCCGGAAGTACGGCGAGTGCGGCTGCGCGTCGCCGACGTAGTGCGGCCGCAGCGTCAGTCCCTGGGCCGTGAAGGTCTGGCCGCCCGCCGGCGTGATCGCCGCCCGCGAGTAGTCGCCGTCGCGCTTGAGCTGGCGGTACAGCGTGAGCTCGCGGTAGCTCCCGCCGCCCGGGTTGCCGAGGATCGGCAGCAGCACTGGTCCGTAGAAGACCGATTGCGTGTCCGGCCGGTCGCGCGCGCGCTCGATCCGGATGCTGAACGGCATCGTGATCTCGATCGTGTCGCCCGGGCGACCAGCGGCGCCGCAGGCTCACGTACGCCCCGGGCTCGTCGCGCACATTCTCGAGGCGCCCGTTGATCCGAACGAAGTAGCCGTTCGTCGCCCACGCCGGCACCCGCAGCCGGATGGTCAGCGGCCCGCGGCCGTCGACCGTGAGCTTCGTCGCCTGCTCGCGCGGGAAGTCGGTCTCCTGCGTGATCGTGAAGCCGCGTTCCGGCCACGACAGCGTCGAGGACACGAACAGGTTGACCCACAGCGTCGACGCGTCGGCGGAGCGGAAGTAGATCGACTCCTGGTGCTTGGTGTGGTTCTCCAGGCCGGTGCCGCCGCAGCAGGTGCCGGTGTTGCCGTAGCCGCGGCGGCGGCCCGGCGTCAGCGGCTGGAAGTACGTCACCTGCGGGTTGGACGTGCTCGTGCTGTCGGCGCGCGAGCCCGCGATCTGGTTGAGCAGCGCCGCGCTCGACGTAGTCCATGTAGGCCGGGTCGGGCTCGTGGAAGAACAGGTTGCGCGCCAGCTTCATCAGGTTGTACGTCGTGCACGTCTCGGCGCCGTCGGCGGCGATCGAGTTCGCGATGTTGTCCCGGTTCTGGAACATCTCGACGTTGTTGTTCGACCCGGGGTAGTTGCCGCTCGTGCCGCCGTGCGCGTACATGCGGTGCGGGACGACCATGCCGAAGAAGTTCTTGGCCGCGGTGCGGTACTCGTGCGTCGCCGGTGCTGCTCGAAGACCCGCATGTAGCCGGTGAAGTTCGGCACGTGCGTGTTGGCGTGCAGCCGCGCCGGGCGCCGGCGGCCCGGCTGGGTTCCCGGCGCGCAGACGAGGATGTCGCGGTTCTCCACGCAGGCGCCGAACAGCGACTCGCGGTTATCGAAGCACTTGGCGGTCTCCAGGTGCTTGGCCTCGCCGGTCAGGGCGGCGATCTCGGCGAACACCTCGTTCGCGCCGCCGTACTCGCCGGCGATGTAGGTGTCCCACATTAGGTTGAGGTCGTCGCGCGTGATCGGGCCGGCGTAGTCCGGATGCCTCACGTCGCCGAGCGTCAGCGCGAGGTGGGCCCAGTCGGCCATCTTCACCGCGATCTCGTACGCGCGCTCGATTGCCGGTGAGCGAGTACGCGTCGAGCAGGCCTCGGACGATCTTGTGCTGCACATACCACGGCGCCCACGTGTTCGTGTCCTGGTTGGCGCCGTAGACGGCGAACCGAGGCGGACCGAGGCGGAGCACGACGTCCTCGGGCTTGGCGCCGAGGTACCCGGGGTGCACCGTGGCGCCCGCCAGCGCGTCCTGGCACGCGCCGAGCTCGTCGACCATCCAGGCGAGCTTGTCGGCGAACACCGGCTCGCCGGTGCCGGCGCCGGCCTGGGCCAGCGACGTCATGAAGTGCCCGGCCCAGTGGCCGCTGAGCAGGCCACCGTCCTCCCATCCGCCCGGAACCGAGACGCCGGGCGGATTCGGCCGGCCGGCGACGGTGTTGAACAGCACCAGGAAGCGGCGCTCGTCATAGGCGCGCGCGAAGGCCAGGATCCGGTCCTGCTTCTCCTTGAGCAGCCCCGATCCGAGCTTGACGTCGTTGAGCGCGAACGGCCTCACCGGCGCGGTGGCGCCGGCGCCGACGTAGGGCGGGCCGACCGTCCCCGACACGGGCAAGGATTGCGCCCTTGCGGGCTCGAGCGACCGCGTGGCGGCCACCGCCGCGAGTGAAACGGCCGAGGCGCGCATGAAGTCCCGCCGGCGCAGCCCCGTCCGGTTGCATGGTTGATCCACTTCTGCCTCCCTTCCGGGCTGATGTTAACGCTCATCTCGCCGAATCGTCAACGTCCGGACCGGGACTTGACGAGTCATATGTGATCGCTAACATCGACTCCGGGATGAGGGGAATCCTGACGTGCGTGCTCGCGGCGACGGCGCTGGGCGGCGCGCCGGCGGCGCACGCCGCCGGCAACCCGTTCGTGACCGACATCTACACGGCCGATCCGGACGCGTTCGTGTACGGCGATCGGCTGTATGTCGACACCGACCGCGACGAGGCGCCGCTCGGCGCCGGCGACTTCCTGATGCGCGAGTGGCGGATGTACTCGACGACGGACACCGTCAATTGGACCGACCACGGCGTCCTGATGAGCCTGGCCGACTTCCCGTGGGCGAACCGCAACGCGTGGGCGGCCGAGATGGTCGAACGCGACGGGCGCTTCTACTGGTACGTGCCGGTCAACAAGGCGTCGGCGAACTCGATGTCGATCGGCGTCGCCACCGGCGACTCGCCGCTCGGCCCGTTCCGTGACGCGCTCGGCGGGCCACTGATCGACAACACGACGCCGAACCACAGCGCGTTCGACATCGACCCGACGGTGCTCGTCGACGACGACGGCCAGGCGTACATCTACTGGGGCTCGTTCTCCTCCCCGCGCGCGGGCAAGCTCGCGGACAACATGATCGAGCTCGAGGACCTCAGCCCGGGCGGCGCGGCGCTCGGGCCGCGCGCCCAGGGCCGGGTCGGCCGCGCCGTGCGCCTGAACGGCTCGAGCGAGTACGTGACCCTGCCACCCAACCCCGTCGCGGGCCTGGCCGACTACACGGTCTCGGCGTGGGTCAACCCCGCGACGACGGCGACGTGGTCGCGGATCTTCGACTTCGGCACCGGCACGACGCGGTACATGTTCCTGACGGTCAGCGCCGGCGCCGCCCCGCGGTTCGCGATCACGACCAACGGCAACGGCGCCGAGCAGCGCCTGAACGGCACCACCCCGCTGCCCACGAACCAGTGGAGCCACATCGCGATCACGCGCACGGGCGCGACCGGGCGCATGTACGTCAACGGTGCACTCGCCGCGACTAACCCGGCGATGACGCTCGATCTCGGGCCGACCACGAACAACTGGATCGGCCGGGCGCAGTTCAACGACCCGCTGCTGAACGCCGCCGTCGATGACTTCAACGTGTACGACCGCGCGCTGAGCGCCGAGCAGGTGCAGGCGCTGGCCGGCGGCGCGCAGGGCGCCGGCACTGTCCTCTCCTATCGCTTCGACGAGGAGAGCGGCGCGACCGCCGTCGACTCGTCGGGCCACGGCCGCGACGCGACGATCGTGTCACCACCGGTGAAAGCGATCACGCCGCAGGGGCTGACCGGCTACTGGGAGGCGCCGTGGCTGTTCAAGCGCAACGGCCTGTACTACCTCGCGTACGCGCGCGGGAACCCGCAGACCGGCGGGAACCCGGCGACGATCGACTACGCCACCGCGGCCGATCCGCTCGGCCCGTGGACCTACCGCGGGCGAATCCTGGACACGGTCACCAACACGACGACCAACCACTCGGCGATCGTCGAGTTCAAGGGCCGGTGGTATGTCGTCTACCACACGGGGGCGCTGGCCGGCGGCGGCGAGTTCCGCCGCTCGGTGTCGATCGACGAGCTGTTCTTCAACCCCGACGGCACGATCCGGCCGGTGGTCCAGACGCTCGGCGACGAGGCGCTGCGGCCGACCGCCGTCTACGGGTTCGACGAGCCGGGCGGAACGACAGCGATCGACTCCACGGGCAACGGGTGGGACGCCACGCTCTCCGGTGGCGCCACGCGCACGGCCGGAGCGCTCGATCTCGACGGCACGACCGGCTTCGTGACGATGCCGCGCGGGATCCTCTGGAACATGTACGACTTCACGCTCGCGGCGTGGGTGAAGCTGGACTCGGCGCGCCCGGAGCAGCGGATCTTCGACTTCGGTACGGGCCCGAACGTGAGCATGTCCCTGACGCGGGAGCGGTTCGCGATCACGGCGGGCACCGAGCGGCGGATCGACGCCCCGTCGCCGCTGCCGGTCGGGCGCTGGGTCCACGTCGCGGTCACCAAGTCGGCGCTTCTGGCACGCCTGTACGTCGACGGCGTCGAGGTGGGCCGGCACACGAACATGAGCCTGTATCCGGCGCGGCTGGGCAACACTGCCGACAACTGGATCGGTCACTACCTCGACGGACAGGTGGACGACTTCCGGATCTACCAGCGCGGCCTCGCCGCCGCGGAGGTCGCGCGCCTCGCCGAGGTGTCGGTCTCGGTGCCCGGCGAGGTCGGCGGAACGGTGCCGCCGACATTGAGCCTGTCACTCGGGGGGCCCGCGAGCCTCGGGGCGTTCGCCCCGGGTGTCGCGCGCGACTACGACGCGACGATCCCGGCCACGGTCGTCTCGACCGCGGGCGAGGCCGCGCTGAGCGTGTCAGACCCGAGCACGGCGGCGCCCGGCCGCCTGGTCAACGGCGCGTTCGCACTGCGCGAGCCGCTGCAGGCGCGGGCCGAGCCGGGCGCGTTCGCGCCGGTGGGGCCGGCGCCGCTGCGGCTGCTCGCCTACGAGCGCCCGGTGGCGAACGATCCGATCACGATCGCGTTCCGGCAGCGGATCGGCGCCGGCGAGCCGTTGCGCACCGGGGCCTACGCCAAGACGCTGACGTTCACGATCGCGACCTCCACCCCGTAGGGGACTATCGCGCGAGGTAGCCGCCGTCGATGATCAGCTCGGTGCCGGTGACGAAGCTCGCGTCGTCACTGGCCAAGTACGCGATCGCGCCGGAGATCTCGCTGACGTGCGCGCGCCGGCCGAGCGGCGTGAGTGGCACCACACCGCCCTCGGGTTCGTTCTCGTTCATCGGCGTCGAGACGCCGCCCGGGCAGATCGCGTTGACGCGGATGCCGTCGCCGGCGTGCTCGAGCGCCGCGGTCTTCGTCATCGCGATGATCGCGGCCTTGCTCGCCGTGTAGGCGATGTAGCCCTCGGAGCCGGTGACGCCGAAGACGCTCGCGACGTTGATGATCGAGCCGCCGCCACCGGTGCGCATGATCGGGATCGCCGCCTGCATGCCGAGCAGCGTCCCGGTCGCGTTGACCGCGAGCAGACCGTTCCACGCGTCGAGCGTCTCCTCCAGCAACGGATTGACGTGGATGATCCCGGCGTTGTTGACCAGGATGTCGAGGCGCTCGGGGACGGCCCCGGCCCAGTCGTCCGGGTTCGTGACGTCGAGATGCCGAAAGGTTACGTCGAGCCCGTCCGCGCGCAGCCGCGCGGCGGTCGGCTCACCGTCGAGCACGTCGCCGGTGATCACACGCGCGCCCTCGCGCGCGAGCCGCTCGGCGTGCGATGCGCCCTGCCCGCGCGCGCCGCCGGTGATCAGAGCCACGCGGCCCTCGAGCCTCATCGCGCCACCGGCTGGGCACGCGGGCGGCGCGGTCGAGCGTCTTGTGGGCGTCGCGCATCTGCTTGTTCCAGATCGCGCGGACGATGTCGATCCGCGCATCCGGCACGTCGATCTCGGCGAAGTGCGCCGCCAGCGCCGACCGGCGCGCCGGGTCGAGCCGGATCATCCGCGTGACGAGCTCGGCCTGGGTGGAGTAGACCGGGAGCTGCGGGCCGCGCGGCGCCGCGAGGCCGACGAAGTAGAGGTTCTCGGCGCCGACCGGCAGCGTCAAGCCGGCCGTGCGCAGCGGCACGCCGTCGCGCTCGCGGATCAGGCTTCGATCGAGGAACGGCAGCTTCACGTTGAACCCGGTCGCCCACAGGATCGCGTCGAACTCGCGGCTCGAGCCGTCGACGAAGTGCACAGTGCGGCCGTCCAACCGCTCGATCGCACCCGCGACGTCGATCCGGCCGTGGTGAATCCAGTACGGCAGCAGGTTGTTGACCACCGGCGGCAGCTCGTTGAGGTTGCGAGTCGCCGGCTCCGGGAGTCCGCGGTATGCCTCGGTCGGCCCGATCACCATGTCCGACATGAAGCGCGCGATCCGCTCGTTGAGCCGCACCGGCAGCTTCGCCAGCCAGCCGATCTCGGCCCGCGGCCGGCCGAACACGGCCTTGGGCTGGAACATCTGGCCGCGCCGGATCGAGATCGTCGACTCCAGCCGTCCGTTGGCGACGTCGACCGCGAGGTCGCAGCCCGAGTTGCCCGCGCCCACCGTGAGCACGCGCGTGCCTTCGATGTCGTCGATCGAGCGATACGAGCCCGAGTGGATCTGGCGGCCCGTGAACTCGCCCGGATAGTCCGGGACGTTCTGGTCCCACAGATGCCCGTTGCAGACGAGCACGCCGGTGTAGAGCCGGGTCTGGCCGTCCGAGGTCGTGACCAGCCAGCCGCTAGAGCCGACCGGCTCGATCCGCTCGACGCGGACGCCGAAGCGCACGTGCGCGCGCACGCCGGTGTCGCTCGCGAAGTGCTCGAGGTAGGAGCGCATCTGGTCGCGGCTCGGGTACACGGGATAGTCCGACGGCATCGGATAGCCCGTGAAGCCCGACAAGTCACGCGAGGTGATCAGGTGCAGCGACTCGTAGTCCGTGTGCCAGTGCCCGCCGACACGGTCGCTCTGCTCGAAGCAGTCGAACGCGATCCCGTGGCGCTGGAGCACTTCCATCGTGCCGAGACCGGCGGCGCCGGCCCCGATGACGCAATACCGTTCATCAGCCATGGACGGCAGAGGTGGACGTTGCGGCGGGCTTCGTCCATCACGGATCTGCGAGGCTCGCTACAGGCTGCGCCTATACCTGCTCGAGCGCGAGGTGTTGCCCGATGATCCCGATCAGCGCCGTCATCGCGGCCGAGGCCGGCGCACCGCGCGGCGTGATGAACGCGAACCGCTCCATCAGCGGCGGATCGAGCGACACCCACGAGAGCCGATCCGCCAGGCCGAGTTCCTCGATCAGCGAACGCGACACGACCGAGTCTCCGACACCGCGCACGACGAGGTCCAGCGCCGCGGTCGGCGATTCGACCTCGACCTCGGGCTCCAACCGCACGCCCGCGTCAGCCGCGCGCTCGTGCAATTGGCGCCGTGTCGGATCGTCGTTGCCGGCCAGCACCTCCGGCAGCACGAGTTGCGCCGCGGCGACCTGCTGGATCGTGCGCGGCTCACCGCGCAGGCGATCGCGGTCGGACGTCACGTAGACGGCCTCGGTCGTCCACACCCGTTCCCCCACGACCAGCCCGCGCTCGTCCACGGGCAGCGCGACCAGGCCGGCCTCCAGTTCGCCGCGCCGGACCGCGTCCGCCGTCTCGGTCGAGTTGCGGCTCATGATCCGCAGGCGCACGCCGGGATAGCGGTGCCGGAACTCGGCGATCGCCGCGCCCAGCAGGTGATGGTGGGCGGTCGAGAACGTGCCGAACGCCACCGTTCCCGAGACGATCGCGCCGGCCGCGCGCACCGCCTCCTCGGCGTCGCGCGCCGCCGCCACGGCGCGCTCTGCGCGCGGGACCAGCAGCCGCCCGGCGTCGGTCAGCACCAGCCCGCGGTTCGTGCGCACGAACAACACCACTCCGAGGCCCTGCTCGAGCCGCCGGAGCTGTTCGGACAGGCTCGGCTGCGAGACGAAGCAGGCTTCGGCGGCACCCGAGACCGAGCCGCGCTCGACCGCCGCGAGGAAGTAGCGCAGCTGTTGCAGCGTCACCACCACTGAGGCGACTATAGGCGCAGCCTCTAGCGGGCGCTGAACGCCGGGATGAGCGCTGTCAGCGCTTCCTCGTAGGCGCGCACCTGGCTGAGCTCGACCCACTCGACGACGGTGTGCAACCCGCCGCCGGCGGGACCGCAGACCACCGTCGGCACGCCCGCGGCCTCCCACATCGCCGACTCCATCCAATACGGCGCGCCCGCCCGGCCCTCGAACGGGAACAGCTCGACGAGTTCCCGCGCGGCGTCCGACAGCTCCCACGCGTCGCGCGCCATCAGCTGCCGGCAGTCGGCGTCGAGCCGCAGCGCCGCGATGATCGCCTCGACGTCGCGCAGGCCGCTGTCGAGCGGCTCGCCGGGCACGGTCCGGCGCTCGACGGTCGCCGTGGCGCGGGCCGCGAGCATGAACGGCGCCGAGCCGCCACGGGCGACCGTCGCCATCAGCGAGCCATGGCCGGCGTAGGGGTGAGGGTCGCGGGCGGCGAGTTCGTCGTCGCGCTGCGCGACAGCGCCGAGGAGCCGCCCCAGCAGCGTGACCGCGTTCACACCCTCGCGCGGCCGTGACGAGTGCGCCGCGCGGCCGTGCAGCTCCACCTCGACGACGGAGAAGCCGCGGTGGGCGACGATCACGTCCAGCCACGTCGGCTCGCCGACGATGCACGCGTCCGGCAACCGCCCCGCGAGATGGTCGAGCACCGCGGCGGTCCCGAGGCTGCCGTGCTCCTCGTCCGCGACCAGCGCGAGGACGACGTCGCCGTCGCAGCCTTCCTCTGCCGCGCGTTCGGCGGCGACCACCATCGCCGCGACCCCGGCCTTCATGTCGCACGTACCGCGGCCGTACATCCGGTCGCCCTCGATCCGCGCCGAGAACGGGTCCTCCATCCCCTCGACGCCGACCGTGTCGAGGTGCCCGTTGAGCGCCAGTGACCGGCCGCCGCCGCGGCCGCGATGCGTCGCGAGCAGGCTCGGCCGCTCGGCCGGCCCGACGATCTCGATCTCGAACCCTCGCGCGCCGAGCCGCGCTGCCAGCAGCTCGACCGCCGGGCGCTCGCCCGGAGCGCCCGGCACGAGCGCCGGATTGACCGTGTCGAGCGCGACGAGTTCCCGCGTCAGCTCGACGGCGCTGTCAGCGCGCACGGTCGAACTCGTCGGCGGCGGAGCGCATGTGCGCCTCGAGGTCGGCGAGCAGCTCGCGCACACCCGGTGACAGCCGCGCCCCCGTGCGCGTCACGATCGCGAACGTGTCGTAGAGCGCGGGCTCGAACGACACCGTGCTCACACCGTCGGGGAAGTACGGCGCGTGGAGGAACGCGCTCGGGAGGTAGGTGTCGCCGATGCCCGCCGCGACCAGCTGCAACGCGATGTCCTTGAGCTCGACCTCGACCTTGGGTCGGAGACGGAGGCCGAGTGCCTGTGCCCGTTCGGCGAGTTGCCGGCGGATCGGGTCGTCGTCGGCCGACTCGGCGTCGTAGAAAATCAGGGGCGTGGCCGCGAGCCGCTCGATCGTGGCGGGCTGGCGGGTGCGCTCGGGATCGGCGCTGACGTAGACGACCTCGTCGCGGACGATCGGGCGGACGTCGAGCTTCTCGTCGTCGATCGGCAGCACGATCATCCCCGCCTCGAGCTCCCCCCGCCGCACGCGGTCGGCGATCACCGACGAGTTGTGGCCGACCAGCCGCACCGAGACCTGCGGATGCCGGCGCAGGAACGCGACGACGAGCTCGTCGAGACGCCACGCCAAGGGTCCGCCGAAGATGCCGATCGCGACCGTGCCGGTCTGCAGCTCGTTGAGCCGGCCGACGCTGTCGGCCGCGTCTTCGGCGGCGCGCAGGCTGCGCGTGGCGTGTTCGGCGAACGTGCGGCCGGCCTCAGTGGCGACGACACCGCGGCCGGCACGGACGAAGAGGTCGGTCCCGAGCGCCTGCTCGAGCTTGCGGATCTGCTCGGCCACCGCGGGTTGCGACACGCGCAGTGCCTCGGCCGCGGCGGTGAACGAGCCAAGCTCGAACGCGGCACAGAAGCAGCGAAGCCGCTGCAGAGACAAAAGCTCAGCTTTGGATTGCGCCAAGAAGCTCAGGCTACCTCGTGGGCGAGCGGTGGCGGATCATGCTGCGCATGACTCGCGAGGTAGTGATCGTCGGCGGCGGAATCGCCGGGCTCTCGGCGGCGTGGCGGCTGCGTCACCGCGACGTGCTGCTGCTGGAAGCGGGCGATCGGCTGGGCGGGCGGATGCGCTCCGACTCGCGCGGTGACTACTGGCTCAACTACGGCGCGCACCTCTTCCCCGCGCCGGGTTCGCTCGTCGATCGCATGGCGTCCGAGTGCGACCTGGAGACCGTGCCCGTGACGGGCGGGATGATGGGCCTCGCCGTCGGGTCGACGATCCTGGAGGGCGGCCGCGTCGAGTCGTACCCCTTCCGCCTGCCGCTCTCGGCGCGCGAGCGGATCGCGTTCGCCCGCGCCGGGTTGAAGGTCCAGCTCGGGGTCCGCCGTTACCACGCGGCGGAGAACCGCTACGAGTTCGAGAACGACCGCACCTTCGAGGACTTTCTCGGTCCGCTACCGGGAACGGTGCGGGAGATCTTCTCGTGCGCCGCCCATCGCGCGACGGGCGAGCTGAACGAGCTCGCCGCCGGCGCCGGGATCGGGCTGTTCGCGCTCGTGTGGGCGGGCAAGGGCTCGCTGATCGCGCGCAACCTGCGCGGTGGGACCGGGCAGCTCCCGGCGGCGCTCGGACGCGAGCTCGGTGATCGTGCCCGCACCGACAGCCCGGTGGACGCCGTGCGCCCCGATGGCTCCGAGCTGGTCGTCGTCTGCGGCGGCGAGGAGATTCGCGCGCGGCACGTGATCATGGCGGCGCAGGCGCCGCACGCCGCGCCGCTCGTCGCTCCGGTGGCCGAGCGCGCCGCCGACGCGCTGGCGCAACTCACATACGGAGCGTTTCTGAGCGTCGCGATCGAAACGAGCGAGACGAGCGCGATGCCGTATGACGGCGTCTACGCGATCGCCACGCCGGGGCGGGCGTTCGACATGTTCACCAACCAGGCACACGCGCTGCGGGTCGGCCCGCGCCGGCCGGGCGGCAGCTTGATGCTGTTCACCGGCGCCCAGCCCGCAACGGCGCTCATGCGCGAGAGCGACGAGGTGATCGTCGAGCGCTTCCTGGCCGACCTCCACGAGCTCTACCCGCAGACCCGCGGGGTCGTCGCGGGCGCCACGGTCCAGCGGTGGAAGCTCGGCAACGTGTACGCGAGCCCCGGCCGTGGCCGGCTCCAGCCCGCTCTGGAGGGCGCGCTCGGCGCGCCTGAGAACCTGCACCTGGCCGGCGACTACTTCGCCGAGCTGGGGACGATGGAGGCCGCCGCCCAGACCGGGCTCGCGGCTGCTGAACGAGTCGAGTCGCGAATTCGAGAGGTCACCCATGTCTGACTTTCACGGCGTGCTGCCGGCACTGATCACGCCCTTCACCGACGATGGGAGCGCGATCGACACCGACGCGCTCGCCGCGTTCGTCGACCGGCTGATCGACGCGGGTGTCGGCGGCCTCGTGCCCGGCGGGAGCACCGGCGAGTTCACGACGCTCACGAACGCGGAGCGCCGGCAGCTGACCGAGGTGACCGTGGAGGCGGCCGCCGGCCGGGTTCCGGTCGTCGCCGGCACGAGCGCGCTCTCGACGCGCGAGACCGTGGAACTGAGCGTGCACGCCGAGCAGGCCGGGGCGGCCGCGGTGATGATCATCCCGCCCTTCTACGACGCGCCCGGGTGGGGCGAGCTGCTCGCCCACTACACGGCGGTCGCGGACGCGATCTCGATCCCGATCATGTACTACAACATGCCCGGCGTCTCGGGCGTGACGCTGAGCGCCGAACAGCTGCGGCAGCTTCCGGTCACCTGCCTCAAGGACACGGGCGGCGACGCCACGGTCGCGACAGAGCTGATCCAGACCGACGGCCCGACGCTGCTCAACGGCTACGACACGCACACCTTCCATGCGCTGGCCGCCGGCGTCGAGGCGGTCGTCTGGGGCACGGCCTCGATCATCCCCGAGCAGTGCGTCGAGCTGCACCGCCTGCTGATCGACGACATCGACCTGCCCGCCGCGCGCGAGCTGTGGGCGCGGATCTGGCCGCTGTGCCAGTTCCTCGAGAACACGAGCTACTCCGCGGCGGTCAAGGCCGCCTGCCGAGTGGCCGGCGTCACCACCGGTCCGGTCCGCGCTCCGCTGCTCGAGCTCTCCGACGACGCGGTGAGCGAGTTGATCGCGCTCGTCGAGCACGCGACGCTCGTCGCACGATGAGCACCGCAACGCTGCTGGAGTACCGCAACCTCGTCGGCGGCGAGCTGGTCGACGCCGTCGACGGCGCCACGCGCGAGATCGTCAACCCCGCCACCGGCGACGTCATCGGCCGCGTGCCCGAGGGCACGCAGTCGGACGTCGAACGCGCGCTCGCGGCCGCCCGCGCCGCGCGTATCGGCTGGCGCGACACGACGCCGGGGCAGCGGATGGAGGCACTGCTCGCGCTTGCCGACGCGGTCGACCGCCACGCCGACGAGCTGGCCGCGATCGAGTCGGCCAACGTCGGCAAGCCGCATTCGCTGGAGGCCGAGGAACTGCCGATCTGCTGCGGTTCTTCGCCGGCGCCGCGCGGACCATGAACGCGCAGGCGGCGGGTGAGTACAGCGCCACGCACACGTCGTTCGTCCGCCGCGAGCCGGTCGGCATCGTCGGCCAGATAGCGCCCTGGAACTACCCGCTGATGATGGCGATCTGGAAGATCGCGCCCGCGTTGGCAACCGGCAACGTGGTCGTGCTCAAGCCGTCGGAGATCACGCCCTTGAGCACGCTCCGGTTCGCCGAGCTGGCGGCCGAGATCTTCCCGCCCGGCGTGTTGAACGTGATCACCGGCGAGGGCGATCCCGTGGGCCGCGGGATCGTCACGCATCCCGATGTCGCGCTCGTCTCCCTGACGGGCAGCGTCGCGTCGTCCTCGACGACGCCGATCCGGCGCAGGTCGCCGCCGGCCTGCGGATCGCGAGCTTCTGCAACTCGGGCCAGGACTGCACCGCCGCCGCGCGCGTGATTGCCACGCCCGGCATCTACGACGCGCTGCTGGAGGAACTCGTGCCCGCGGCCGCATCCTTGCGCGTCGGCGATCCCGCCGAGGGCGACGGGACGAGATGGGTCCGGTCGTGTCCGCGGCGCAGCAGCAGCGGGTGCTCGGGTTCCTCGACAGCGCCACGAGCGCCGGCGCCAACCTCCAGCTCGGGCGGCTCAGCCGGCCGCTCGTCGGGGTTCTTCGTCGAGCCGACGGTCGTGACCGACTTCACGCAGGACGCCGAGATATCCAGAGCGAGGTATTCGGACCGGTCGTCACCGTCTAGCGCGTGGACAGCGCCGACGAGGCGACCCGGCTCGCCAACGACGTGCCCTACGGCCTCGCGGCCTCGGTCTGGACGCGCGACGTCGGGCGGGCTCTGAACGCCATCCGCGCGCTCGACTTCGGCTGCGTGTGGGTCAACGATCACCTCCCGTTCCTGTCCGAGATGCCGCACGGCGGCTTCAAGCAGTCCGGCTACGACAAGGATCTCTCCGTCTACGCACTCGATGACTACACGCGCGTGAAGCACGCGATGATCAACCTCGACTGACGACCCGCGATCCCATCGCCTGAGGCCGCGCTCGCGCGCGGCGTCTCGTCGAGCAGCCGCCTCCCAGGAACGTCACGCTGACCGCGATCGACCGCGATCGACCACGGCGCCGCGGTCGTCGGCAGCCTGTAACGCGCGCGAGAGGCGCAACGCCTCAGACGGCAGACAACGCGAACCTAAAGGGTCTGGCCCTTTAGGTTGGTCCGAGCGCCTGCCGCAGCGTTCCGGCGAGCCGTGGGACGTGGGTCTCGTTCAGCGCGAGCGGCGGGCGGATCTTGAGGACGTTGCCGTGCGGGCCGGTGGTTCCGACCAGGACGCCGAGCCGGCGCATCTCGTCGCGGACCGCGCGGGCTCGTGCGTCGGTGGCGAACTCGACGCCCCAGACCAGGCCGACGCCGCGCACGTCGGCGATCTCCGGGTGGTCGATCTCGAGGAGCGCGTCGCGGAGTGCCCGCCCGGTGCGCTGGACTCGCTCGAGCACGCGCTCGTCCTCGATCACGTCCAGCACCGCGAGCGCGGCGGCCGCGCTGACCGGGTTGCCGCCGAACGTGCTGAACAGCGAGGTGCGGCCGACGAGCTGGGAGACGATCTCGCTGCGCGTGATGACGGCGGCGACGGGATGGCCGTTGCCCATCGGCTTGCCGAGCGTGACGAAGTCCGGGACGACGCCGACGCGCACGAACGACCACAACGCGTCGCCCGTGCGGCCGTGGCCGGACTGCACTTCATCCGCGATCCACAACCCGCCGGCCTCGCGGGTCAGGCGGACGAGCTCCTGGACGTACGCCGGCTCGAGATCGAAGATGCCGTCGCTCGTGACGACGCCGTCGAGGATCGTCGCCGCCGGCGCGTACCCGCGCCGGCGCAACCGCTCGATCGCCGGCGCGAGCGCGGAACGTGGCTCCCAGGTCTCGACGTGGTCCGGACCGGGCGCGCCGAACCAGCCCTCGGGTGAAAGCGCGGCGATCGCCTCGGTGATGCCGTGGTACGCATGCGCCGTGCAGAGCCCGCCGCGGTTGCCGGTGACGGCCGTCGCCATGCGCCACGCGAGATCGTTGGCCTCGGAGCCGGAGTTGACGAGCATGACCGTGTCGAGCTCCGGCGGGCAGGTCGCCGCGAGCCGTTCCGCGAGCTCGATCGCGCTCGGGTGCAGGTAGCGCGTGTGGGTGTTGATGCGGCGGCTCTGGCGCGCGATCGCGGCCGTTACACGTGGGTGCGCGTGCCCGACGCAGGGCACGTTGTTGTAGGCGTCGAGGTAGGTCCGGCCGGCGGTGTCGGTGATCCAGACGCCCTCGGCGCGCAGGACCTCGATCGGTTCGGCGTAGAACAGCGGATCGATCACCGGCCCGAAGGCCGCGGCACGTCGGGGCTCCAGAGACGGGTCGGGCTGTCGCGGACCGGCGGCGCCGAGCTGCCGCGCGACGTCGTCCCAACCGACCGACTCCATCGTCTCGAGCATCCGCAGGGAAATGGCGTTGTATCGCTCGGCGAACTCCTGCTCCTCGAGGCCTTGGGCGACGCGCCAGGAGCTGATCGCGATCGTGATCGCGCTGCGCGCCGCCCACGCGACGCCCACGACGTCGAGCTCGATGTCCTCGAGCACGACACGGCGTTGATAGCCGTCGAGAACCAGACGCGCGGCGCGGAACAGCTCGTCGCCTTCGCGGCCGCCGCACACGGACTCGAGCACCGACGCGACGTCGGTGATCAGCGCGGTGTGGCTCATGTCGCCGAAGTCGATGATCCCCGTGATCAACCCCGACTCATCGGTGAGCGTGTTGTCGACGGTCAGGTCGGTGTGGCAGACCTGAGCCCGCAGCAGAGGCCAGACGGGCGTGACTCGGCGCTCGAATTCGTCGAGCACACGCGCCACCGCCGCCCGCTCCCGCCCGTCGCGGATGTCGTCGAGCATGGCGCGGGCGCGGAGCGCGTGCTGGACGTCCCAGGCCATGACGCGCCGCGCGCTGGGATGTGTGAAATCGCGCAGCGCCTGCCCGAGGCGCGCGGTCGTGTCGCCCCAGGCGACGAGCGCATCGTCCGAGAGCTCCGTCGCGGTGATGCGGCTACTCCCGGGCAGGATGTCGTAGAACCGCACCCAATGCTCCCCCCAGCGTGCGCGCCGGCGCGACGGATCGTCGCCCGCGCGAGCCGGCCGGGGCACCGCGACCCGAAGCTGCGGATCGACCGCGGTGACGTGCAACGCGACCGCGGCCTCCATGTCGAGCACGTCCGGGTCCTCGGAGGAGTTGGACACCTTCAGGATCCCGATCTCGGGCTCCAGCAGGAACGTGCGATCGCGCTCGCTGCCGAGGTCGCGTGCGTCACGTGCGTGGACGCCGAACCGCGTCGCGCCGATCTCGACGGCGTCGGCGGTGGTCAGGCGCGGCCGCGCACCGGTCAACACGGAGTCCACGGGTGACGAGACTAGATCAGCCTCTCCATGGGCTGGCCGGTGATCTCTCCGATGAGCTCGAAATGCTTGTCGTCGTGCAACACCGTGAGCCCAGCGCTCTCGGCGATCGCCGCGATCAACAGATCCGGGATCGACGGTGCTCGGTGGTACCCACGGTCGGCCAGCAGCCCGAGCACCGCAACCGCCCGGTCCTCCGCCACCGGCGTCGCGTACTCCACCGGCATCGAACCGACTGGCGGCTCTTGCAGCCCGACGCGCAAGTCCGCCGCGTCACGCGCCGAATACGCAACCTCGAGCAACGTCACGGTCGCGATCCGCACCAGCCCGCGCTCGATGCGCTGCGCCCACGCCTCCGCGTCCGCACTGGAGCCGAGCCGGACCAGCGCGGACTTGTCGATCAGCCACCCGGTCGTCACGACCAGGCCCGGCGCATCACCTCGGGGTCGCCGAGATCAGCAAACCGCGACGAGAAGCGCTCCAGATCGGCCGTCGTCACCGGCCCGGAGGGCCGCGCCGCGTCCTGACGCAACCGACGGCGCAGATACTCCGACCGCGACAGACCCAGACGCGCCGCCTGGGCGTCGATGCGCGCCAGATCCTCGGCAGGCACATCCCGGATCAAGATGTCGGGCACGCCGGAAGGATATCACGCGATATCGTCCCGGATTCAACTGCCGCGCACGATGTGCCGACGACATATGCATGTTGGTCCGTCTTTCTGCGCTTCTCGTCGTCCTCGGCCTGGCCGCGCCCGCCGCGGCCCACGGCTCCTCCTGGCCGATCGCCTACACCTCCGTGGCCAAGAACCCCGCGGACGCACTCGCCGACCTCCCGATCGAGGAGTCCGAGTACGACCCCGCGACGCGCTGCTCGAAGAAGCCCAAGCCGGGCATGACGGCGCTGATCGACTGGCTCGGCGACAACGCCAAGGGCGTCTTCTGGGGCACGTACCGCTGCGAGACGTGGGGCAAAAAGTCGGCTTCCCTGCACGCCGAGGGCCGGGCCGTCGACTGGCACCTCGACGTGGACGCGCCCGCCGACCGCCGCGAGGCCACCCGGCTGATCGCGCTCTTCCTGGCCCCGGACAAGCTCGGCCAGCCGCAGGCCCTCGCGCGCCGCATGGGCGTCGAGGAGATCATCTGGGACTGCGGCTACTGGAGCGCCGGCATGGACCAGTTCCGCGACTACTCGCCGTGCCTGTCCAAGCGCGGCAAGGTCCGCCGCCACGTCAACAAGACAGTCGCGCACCGCGACCACCTGCACATCGGCCTCACCAAGGCCGGCGCGGCGAAGCAGACGTCCTTCTGGGCGCGCTAGCCCTCGCGGGTTCCGACCGCCATCAGGTACTCCTTCTCGAAGTGCCCGCCGCGGTCCCACTCGTCGCAGAACGCGTCCAGGGCGGCGTCGAACTCGGCCTCACGGCCCTCGCGCGCCGCGTTGGCGCGGGCAACGATCGTCGGCCCGTAGTAGGCCTTGAAGTGCTCGCCGTAGTCCCGCGCGCGTTCGAACGCCGTGATCTCGAGGATGTCGCGGCGCAGCGTGCCAAACATCACGCGGTCGCCGAACAGCTCCGCCAGGTGTTCCTCGCTTCCCCACAGCGGCGGTGATTGGACCCCGGGCGGCGGCGGAGGCGCGAACGGCTTCATGGTCCTGAAGAGGGCGCCGATCATGCCTTCGGGCGTCCAGCTCAGCAGGCCGATCGTGCCGCCGGGCCGGCACACGCGCACGAGCTCGTCGGCCGCGGCTTGGTGGTGCGGGGCGAACATCACGCCGATCGAGGACATGACGACGTCGAACGACGCCGACTCGAACGGAAGGTGCTCGGCGTCAGCCGTGGTCCACTCGATCTCCAGCCCTTCGGCCCGGCGCCGGCCGGCTTCGAGCAACTCGGGCGTGAGATCGCTCGCGACGACATGCGCGCCGAGGCGGGCGGCGGGGATCGCGGCGTTCCCGGTGCCGGACGCGACATCGAGGACGCGATCGTTCGCGCCGATGCCGCAGGCCTCGACGAGCCGCGGGCCGAGCGGCTCCAAGAACGTCTCGACCATTCGCGGGTAATCGCCCGATGCCCACATCGTGCGATGACGAGCCTTGAGCTGGGTGTCGTCCTGGGTTGCGCTCATGCCGCGGACACTACGGACGCGGCCGGGCCGCGACTACGGGAGTACTCCCCATCTTTTCGGCGATGCCGAGGCGGACGGCCTCGGCGGCGGCCTGCGCGCGGCTGCGCACGTCGAGCTTGCGCAGGATCGCCGACACGTGGTGGTCGACGGTCTTCTCGGAGATGAACAGCTTCGCGGCGATGTCCGCGTTGCGGTCGCCACCAGTCAGCAGCTCGAGCACCTCCAGCTCGCGCGGGGTGAGGTGCGCCGGGTTCTCGCGCGTCGCGGCCCGCGGGCCGAGCCGCACGCCGCGAGCCCCACGCTCGCGCAGCCGCCGCGCGATGATCGCCGCCGCCGATCGAGCGCCCAGGCTCTGCAGCTCGCGCAGGCTCTCGCGCAGGTCGTCTTCGGCCTCGCTGGAGGCCAGGGCGAGCGCCGCCTCGTACCGGCACCCGCGGGCGTTCCAGAACTCCGCGGCCGTGTGGACGTCGCCGGAGAGCTCCGCGCGGTAAGGGAGCGGCAGACGCTCGGGGTCGGCCTGGGGCACCTGCGCGCGGTGGCGCCACATCGAGAGCTCGCCGATCAGCCAGCGATGGTCGATGCGCTGCGCGCGCCCCAGCGCCACGTCGGCCTCTTCCGCGACCAGCCGGTCCTCGCCGGCAAGCCAACGCGCCTCGGCCCGCGCGATCGCGACGGGCCCAAGCGTGTCCAGCTCGTTCGCGGAGACGGCGATGGCGAGTGCCTCGTCGAGTTGCGGCCAGGGGTCTGCGTCCCCGCGGCGGGCGTGGAGCAGTCCCGCGACAAGGAGCGAGCGGAAGCGACTGTGCGGCAGCGCGTGCGATCGTTCCAGGTTCTCGGCGGCCAGCGCCCCGGCCTCGGCCCAGCGGCCGTGATCCAGCGCGATGTGTGCTTCCCAGCCGCCCAGGTAGATATCCCAGGCGAGCAGGTCGTGCTGGTCGCAATACGGGCGACCCTCGTCGACGTACCGCACCGCCGTGTCGTAGTCGCGGATGTCGTAGGAGCCGGACACGAGGTTGCAGTACACGACCCCCGCGTGGCGCTCCAGCCCGGCATCGAGCGCCAGCGCCAGAGCGCGCCGCAGCTTCTCTCGACCGTCGGCCAGGCCGTGGGCCAGCTCGACTGACCCGATGTTGCCGATCGCCGCGACGAGCACCTCGGTCGCGCCCAGGCGCTCCGCCAGATCGATTGCCTTCGCGCCCCACTCGCGCACCCCGGAGAGGTCGAACGCCATCATGGACCGCGACGAGCGCGAACCGTAGGCCAACGCGAGCTCCGGCCCGGGCATTACGGTCTCGAGGATCGCGATGGCGGTGGTGTAGTGCTCCTCGTGGCGCGCGCCGTCGCCCTCATACCAGGCCAACAGCCCGAGTTGGCGATGCGCATCGCCCTCGCGCAGCCGGTCCCCGGTCGCGACGAAGATCTCGAGCGCGGCCGTCTCCGCGTCGACCGCCTCCTGGACCATGCCGCACGTGAAGCACTCGTGCGACCGCCGTTTGAGCAGCGCCGCGCGCTCCGCGGGCTCGAGGCCGTCCGCGTGCCCCAGCGCGGCGCCGAAGTGGGCGGCCGCCTCGCGGTGGGCACCGAGCCGCGCCGCTCGCTCGCCCGCCGCCTGGGAGTACTCGAGCACGGCGGCGCTGTCGTCGGCGGCCTCGGCGTGATGGGCGAGCCGCGCCGGCTCCCCGCCGGCCAACGCGGCCAGCGCCGCGCGATGCAGGCCGACACGCCGGTCGGGCGGGAGCTCATCCTCGATCGTCGCGCGCGCGATCTCATGCCGGAACGCGACCGTGTCGCCGTCCGCTCGCAGCATTCCCGACGCCAGGCACGTCTCGAGCTCCGGCAGCTCGTCGAGCGCGATCCGCTCGAGCAACCCGATCTCCGCCCGCGTCCGCGCGATCGCCACGGCCTCGAGCAGCCGCCGCGCGGGCACGGGCAGGCGCGCCGCGCGGGCGAGCACGGCGTCGCGGACGCTGCCGGGCGTGCTGACGCCGCCGCGCGCGAGCACCTCGGTCACGAAGAACGGGTTGCCCCCGGTCCGAGCGTGCAGAGTCGCGGAATCAACCCGATGCGCCGTCGCCAATTCCGCGACGGCGCCCGCCGACAGCGGTGCCACGGTCATTCGACGCGCCGCGTTCAGCTGGCCGAGCACGACGCGCAGCGGGTGGTCGCGCCCCAGTTCGTCGTCGCGGTAGGTCGCGATCACCAGCGCCGGCATCCCCGCGACCCGCCGACCGAGCAGTTGAACGAAGTCGAGCGTCGCCTCGTCGGCCCAGTGCAGGTCCTCGAGAACGACGATCGTCGTCGCGCGCAGCGCACGTGTGATCGCAGCGATCGCTTCGCCGGCGGACGTCAGGTCGGCCAGACCGATGTCCTGCAGCGGTCCGAGCGGCCGCGGGGTGAAGAGCGGCTCGCACCCTCCTGTCAGCACTGTCGTTGAGTGTTGTCGCGCGGCGAACGCCGAAACGAGCGCGGTCTTGCCGACACCCGCCTCGCCGCCCAGCAACACCAACTGACCCCGCCCGCTCTCGCGCACCTCCGACAGCCAGGTCTCGAGCATCGCGAGATGCTCCTCGCGCTCCTGCAACTCCACAGGCCAACGCTACATCTCAGGGCGCGTGTTGAGGATGTCGTCCGGCGTCGCTCCGCCGCGGCGCGCCGTCGCGACCGCGTACTGCATGTTCGCGAGGCCGACCGGTGAGTGCGCGTCCGTCGAGCAGACGAGTGTGATCCCGGCGCGGATGGCGTCGCGGACGTGCTCGGCGCTGAGGTCGAGGCGGATCGGCAGCCCGTTGATCTCGAGCGCGACATCATGCTCGAGCGCGACCTCGAAGACCCGGTCGAGGTCGAGCGCGTTCTCGGGCCGGCGGTTGATGTAGCGCCCGGTGGGATGGCTGAGGCAGCGGACGTACGGGTTGCGGAGCGCCTCGAGCACGCGGTCGGTCATCTGGCGGGCGGGCATGCGCTGGCCGCCGTGAACGCTGGCTTGGACCCAGTCGAGCTCGGCGAGCACGTCGTCGGGCAGGTCGAGCCGGCCGTCGAGCAGGATGTCGCATTCGATGCCGCGCAGGACCCGGAACGGCGCGAGCGTCGCGTTGGCGGCGGCGATCTCCTCGGCCTGACGGCGGACGTCGTCGCCGTCGATGCCTTTGACCGCGCCGACCGCGGGCGTGTGATCGCAGATCGCGAGGTAGGCGTAGCCGCGGTCGCGGGCCGCGCGGCCCATCTCCTCCACGCTCGCGCGGCCGTCGGACCAGGTCGTGTGGCTGTGGAGGTCGCCGCGGATGTCGGCGAGCTCGACCAGCCGTGGCGGTGGGACGACCCCGGCCTCGCGCAGCTCCGGAGGCCGCCACGGCATTTCGAGCGCGCGGAACACCGACTCCTCGTCCGGCGCGTCCGGGAGCGGCCCCAGCGCGCGCACCCATGCGGCGGCGCCCGTGCACTCGAGCAGCGCGGTGCCGAACCGCTCGGGCGCGGCGACCACCAGTTCGACGGGGACGCCCTCGACCGTGAGGCCGACGACACGACGCTCTTCGGCGGACAGCAGGGCCACGATCTGCGGCAGCTCGGCGAAGCGCGTGAAGACCGGTCGCGGGTCGGCCGCGGCGCACACGACCGCGAGGTGCTCGCAGTCGTCCCGCCAGCGCCGCGGATCCCCGGCGACCGTCGCGCTCAGTGCGTCCGCGACGGGCGTGACGAGCTCGCGGGCGCGGTTGATCAGCAGCCCCTGCCGGGGCCGCGGCTCCTCCGCGCGGGCCAGCGCTTCGAGCAGGCGCGCCTCCGTGTTGGGACCGACGCCCCGCGCGGACTGCAGGCGGCCGGCGAGCGCCGCCTCGCGGAACTCGCCCGCCGTCCGCACGTCGAGCGCGCGGGCGATCTCCAGCGTCCGCTTCGCGGTCAGCCCGAGGTAGCGGCCGAACCCGACGAGATCCGGTGCGAGCTCGCGCTCGAGCTCGGCGAGTTCGGCGATCGCGCCCGTCTCGACGAGCTCACGCAGCTTCGCCTCGATGCTCGATCCGATCCCGCGCAGCTGCCGGACCCGCCCGGAGCGCACGAGATCGACCACCGGGAGCGGCGCACTGCGGACCGTCTCGGCGGCGCGCCGGTACGCGCGGGCGCTGTACGGGTTCGCCTCGGCGAGCTCGAGCAGCCCTGCGAGTGCCTCGAGCCGGTCGGCGATGCGCGCGTTGTCCACACCCCTATCTTCCAGGCACCTATGAAGCCAGAGACCTGGGCCATCGTGGGTGGCCGGCCCGAACGCGTGCCCGGCGCACCCCTGAACACTCCGCTCGTCCCCGCGTCGAACTTCGTGCTGGGCACCGAGCGCCTGTACAGCCGCACGGAGGCGACCGAGACCTGGGAGGCCTTCGAGGAGGTCCTCGGTGGGCTCGAGGGCGGCCACGCCGTGTCGTTCTCGTCCGGCATGGCGGCGTGCAACGCCGTGCTGAGTCAGCTGCCGAGCGGGGCGCACCTCGTCATCCCCGACGACTGCTACCAGGGCGTCGCCGGAATCGCCGAGGCCGGCGCGCGCGACCACGCCTGGCAGGTCGAGCGCGTCCCGGCCCCGGACACGGAGACCTGGATCGCCAAGCTGCTCGAGGCCGACCTGGTGTGGCTCGAGTCGCCGACGAACCCGCTGCTCGACGTCGCCGACGTGGCCGCGATCTGCGCCGCGCCGCGCAAGGACGGGGTGCGCGTCGTCGTCGACAACACGTTCGCGACGCCGCTGCTGCAGCAGCCGCTGGCGCTGGGCGCCGACGTGGTCATCCACGCCGCGACCAAGTTCCTCGGCGGCCACTCGGACCTGCTGATGGGCGCCGCGGTGGCCAAGGAAGAGGCGCAGCGCGAGCTGCTGATCACGGCGCGCAAGCTCTACGGCGCCACGCCGGGCACGCTGGAGGCGTTCCTGGCCACGCGCGGCGTGCGCACGCTGCCGGTGCGGCTCAAGACGGCGATCGCGAGCGCGGTCGAGCTGGCGGCGCGGCTCGAGGCACACCCGGCGGTGCAGCGGGTGCGCTACCCGGGCTTCGGGGCGGTCGTGAGCTTCGAGCTCGCCGACGCGGAGACCGTCGACCGGGCCTGCGCGGCGATCAAGATCATCTGGCACGCCACCAGCCTCGGCGGCGTCGAGACGACGATGGAACGCCGCAGCGTCCACCCCGGCCAGGAGCACATCCCGGACGGACTGATCCGCATGAGCGTCGGCTGCGAGGACGTCGAGGACCTCTGGGCCGACCTCGAGCAAGCGCTAGGCAGGCCTTAACGCAGAGCGACGCGGCCCCGAGCCGTTCGGGGTGCTCTCCTCCGGCAGCGCCAACTCCACGAGGGTGCTGTCGCCCACCGGTCTCAGAGCGGCGAGCCCTTACAACCCCAGGGCTTCGCTCTCTACGGCTCGGTTCCGCGTACGACCGAAACGTACGTTCCGACCCTCGCGCCGGTCAAGACCCGGCGCGAGGACGATCCCGCACTCTCCGGAAATCTCATTCGGGAGCCAGGAGTGCCCGCCGATCGGCGTCGCTGAGCAGCGGGCACGACCAGCACTTGGTGCCCCGCGGGACGCGGTAGTAGAGGCAGCAGCCCTCGCGGATGTGCAGGAGCTGCTCCGTCTCGCCCGCCCGCAGCATCCGGAGCTCGGCGCGACCGCGCAACGGAGCGACGGCCGCGGGAGCGAGCTCGCGGGCGCGCTCGGCGCGGCCGGTCGACATCCCGACCCAGACCAGCGCGGCGACGACGCGATCCGTCGCGCTGCGCCACAGCGCCGCCTCGGGGCGATCCGTGGCGGTACACACTGCGCCGATCAACGGCGCCAGATCGCTGATCGCGCGCGCGAGTGGCTCGAGCAGCGTCGGCTCGTCCGGCACCGGGAGCGCGTCCGGATGGTCCGCCACGAGCGCGTAGAAGCGCGGCCGGTGCAGCGCGAGCCCGATCCCGTCAGGGGGCTCGTCACCGAGCCACACCTGGACGTTGCCCGGGCTCAGGTCCGGCAGCCGCGCGGCGGAGAGCAGCGTGGTGGCGGCGGGGACGCTGATTCGCCAGACCACGAGCTCGACGAGTCGCTGCCCCGCGATGTCGGCGCGATCGGTGCCGAACGACCGCGCGGCCACCGCCAGCGCCGCGTCGAGGCCGGGGCCGGCGACCTCGGCCGGCGTCACCCAGCCCGGATCTCCACGTGCCCCGAGGTGGACGGCGCCCGCGAGCGGGTGCTCGTCCAAGCTAGTTCAATCGGGCGGTGAGCCGCCGCAGGCCGGCTTCGGCCACCGAGGTGTCCTCGAACGGCAGCGCGCAGCGCATCCGTGCCACGTGCAGCGCGTTCGTGAGGTCCCCGCTGCGCTCGTAGCGCTGCTCGATCACGTCGAGCAGCTCGGCGGCGATCTGGTGACCGCAGTGCCATCGCAGCACACCGAGATCGCCGGCTTCGACCAGTACGCCGGACATCGGGTCCAGGACGAGCGCCTCGGTCAGCCGCTGGTGGGCGATGAAGTGCCCGCGCTCGTTGCCGACGATCCCGGCCGGCACGCCGGCCCGGCGGGCCAGCTCGCAGAGCAGGATCGCGACGACGAGCGGATGGCCCGCGCCGCGTTCGACCACGCGGTCGATCAGCAGGCACTCGGGCCCGCCACCTTGGCGCGCTTGGAGGGTTCCCGCGCTGACCAACCGGCCGAGCGCGCGCAGGTGCGCCTTCGCGCCGGAGATGGATGTCAGGTGCGCGGCGAGCGTCCACAGCGTCCGCTCGGTGCGGTCGACATCGAACTCGCCCAGTTCCCACGCCAGTGAGAACGCCAGCTCGGCCGGCTGCGGACAGCCGACCGCCGCGTGCAGCTCGAACGGCCTCGCCCTGCGAACCGCAGTATCTCTCTCGCCGCTCACTGTCCCCCGACCTCGCGATCTGCCGTGATGCTCCGGACCACTCCGTCTTAGGGCACCCTAACAAATTCCGACGGGGAAGATCGGATTGCGCTTAGACTCCGATCCAACCTGCTTGCCGCGGTCTGGCAAGCTGCCTTGATGATGACCGTTTAATGGCCTTGATCGCAACCCCACACGTCACCGTCACCGAGAACGGAACCGGGAGCCTGGCCGCTCGGTTCGCCGCCGGAAGCGCGCGGGCGGTGGTCACGTTCGCCGGCCAGGGCGTCGACGTCCTCGACGAACTGGCGGCACTGGTGGCGCAACGTCCCGAGTTGCGACCAGGCGCCGCGCTCGCGTCGCAGGTGCTGGCCGAGGTCGCGGCCTCCGACATCGCGCGGGCCGCCGGCGCCTACCGGTACGGGGTCGACGTCGCGGCGTGGATCGCCGACCCCGACGGCGCGCCGCCGCCCGCCTACCTGCGCGGCGCCGCCGTCGGCTACCCGCTCAGCGTGCTGGCCCAGGCACTGCTGTGGCGTGCGGTGTGGGCGGATGCGCTGGGCGCGGCGATCGCCGCGGACTCCGTCGTCGCGGTCGCGGGCCACTCGCAGGGGCTGCTGGCCGCGCTGCTGGTGGCCGAAGCGCCCGGCGGCGAGGTCGACGACGCGCGGCTGGCACGACATCTGCGCCGGGCCGCCTACCAGGGCCTGCATATGGCC
Source organism: uncultured Solirubrobacteraceae bacterium (assembly GCA_963768375.1). Taxonomy (GTDB): domain Bacteria; phylum Actinomycetota; class Thermoleophilia; order Solirubrobacterales; family Solirubrobacteraceae; genus Solirubrobacter. The sequence goes on along the minus strand of CAVYHO010000006.1, from coordinate 246,768 downwards.
GCCGCCGCGACCGGCACGTCGCCGCTGGCCGCGATCGACGGCGTCAACTTGGAGCGCTTGGAGCCGCTGCTGCCGCGTGGCGTCTCCGTGGCCCTGGTCAATGCCCCCGCGCGCGTGGTCGTGGCCGGGCCGCCGGCGGCGCTGGCGCTCCTACGCGGCCGGCTCGCCGAGGTCGCCGCGCGCGAGGAGGCCGAGCGCAAGGCGGGCCGGCGCGGCGGCGCGCCGCTGCGCTTCCGGTGGACGCCGGTCGGTGTCGACGTCCCGTTCCACTCCCCCGCGCTCGCGGAGCCGCTGGAGCGGTTCACGGCCTGGCTCGGCGACGAGCGCTGCGAACCGGTCTGGGCTCCGGTCCTGTGCCCGGAGACCGGCGAGGATCTCCCGCCGTCGCCGGCGCGGGCGGCTCGCGCGCAGTTCGTGGCGCCGGTGCGTTGGGACGCCGTCACACGGCGCATCACCGACGACGGCGCCGACTGGGTGCTGGACCTCGGGCCGGGGACCGCGATCGCGCGGCTGACCGCCGAGAACCTGCGCGGGAGCGGCGTCCGCACGCTCGCGCTCGCCTCGCCCGAGGGGCGCCGGGTGCTGACCTCGCCGGGCGCGGCACCGGCCGCGCGCGATATCGAGTACGCCTCGCTCGCACCGGGCGTGGTAGAGCTGCCCGACGGCCGCCGCCATCTCGACACGCGCTACACGCGCGCCACCGGCCGCCCGCCGGTGATCCTGGCCGGAATGACGCCGACGACGGTCGACGCGCCGATCGTCGCCGCCGCCGCCAACGCCGGCTACATGACCGAACTGGCCGGCGGCGGGCAGCCGGACCGGCGGACGTTCGAGCTGCGCGTCGAGGAGCTGGCGGAGCGGCTGGAGCCGGGCCGCGAGGTCGTCTTCAACACGCTGCTGCTCGATCGCCACCTGTGGGAGCTGCACATCGAGCGCGACGCGCTGCTGTTCGGCGCGCGGCGGGCCGGGGCGCCACTGGCGGGGCTGACTGTCTCGGCCGGGATCCCGGATGTCGACGAAGCGATCGCGTTGCTCGACCGGCTCGCCGCCGACGGGCATGCGGCTGAACGCGTTCAAGCCCGGCACGGTCGAGCAGGTCCAGCGGCTGCTGGCGATCGCCGATGCCGCTCCGCATCACACGATCGCCGCCCACCTCGAGGGCGGCCGGGGCGGCGGCCACCACTCCTGGGAGGACCTCGAGGAGCTCCTGCTCGCGACCTACCACGAGCTGCGCCGGCGCGACAACGTCCTTGTCTGCGCCGGCGGCGGGATCGGCACGCCTGAGCGTGCGGCCGACCTGCTGTGCGGAACGTGGGCGCTCGCGCACGGCCGGCCGCCGATGCCGGTCGACGCCGTGCTCGTCGGCACGGCCGCGATGGCGTGTGCCGAGGCGGCGGCGTCCCCGCAGGTCAAGCACGCGCTGATCGGCCGCGTCCGGGAGTCGCGGGCTGGGTGCCGCGCGGCGGCTCCGACGGCGGCGTGACGAGCGCGCGCAGCAACCTGAACGCGGACATCCATCTGCTCGAGAACGCGGCCGCTCGCGCCGCGCACCTGCTCGAGACGGTGGCGGGCGACGCCGCGGCGGTGGCCGAGCGCCGCGACGAGATCGTGGCCGCGCTGGCGGCGACGGCCAAGCCGTACTTCGGCGATCTGGACGCGACTCCCGTATCTGGGCGTGCTGGAGCGGTTCACGGAGCTGTGCGCGATCGGGCGCGGCCGGCGCTACGACGACGGTGCGTGGGGGCATGCCAGCTGGCGCGGGCGCGCCCTGAGTCTCTACCGGCGGTGGACGGCGCGGTTGGCCGCGGCCGATCGCGGGACAGTGGCGGCGGCGTTCGATCTCGACGATCCGGCGGCGGCGCTGAGCGCCTTCGCGGCGTCACACCCCGCCGCCGCGACGACGCTGCTGCACCCAGCCGATGCCCAGTTCTTCCTCGCCGTCTGCGACAGCGGCGGCAAACCGGTGCCATTCGTCCCCGTGCTCGACTCCGAGGTCCGGCGCTGGTACATGGCGGACGGCCTGTGGCAGGCCCAGGACGACCGGCTCGACGCCGATCGCGTGTTCGTGATCCCTGGGCCGGAGGCCGTCGCCGGCATCACGCGCGCCGACGAACCGGTCGCCGACCTGCTGGCGCGCTTCGAAGCCGCCGCGATCGAGCGCGTCGACGTTCGCGCCCGTCGAGCGCCCGCGGCTCGCCGCGCCCGGTCCGGCACCGCAACCGCTGGCGAGTCTGCGTCGGCGGCGACGGTCCGGTCGCGGCGCTGCTCGCGGCCCAGTGCGTCATCACGCCGGACGGCCGGACCCGTCCGAACCCGCTGTGGCGGCTGATCGCGCCCGGGGACGAGATCGTCAGCGACGCCGATCGCGTCGTCGTCCGGCCGGCCGGCGCGGTGGCCGAGCGCGTCACGATCACGCGCGAGGGCGCTGATGCGCTGGTCACCGTCGACACCGGTGTCGCGGAGGCGTTGGTGCTCCGGTTCCGCGCCGGCGAAGCGGTCACCGAGATCGGCGGGGACGCCGCGCGGGCCGAGTTCGCCGCCCACGCGCTCGCCGTCGCGCGGCCGGCGTGAGGATCCGTTCGAGGGCATCAGCACGGAGTGGGTGTGCGCACCGGATCTCGCGCACGCGTACCGCGCGGCCACCGGCGCGACGCACGACGGCGTGCCGCTTGATCTCGCGCTCCCGCTCGCCTGGCCGGCGCTCGCGGCACTGCTCGCGGTTCCCGAGTTGGCGGCACGGCTGGCCGAGCTCGTACACGTCTCGCACGCCGTCCAGCCTGGCGCGGCGTGGCCCCCTCGACCCGGCGAGCGCGGGAGCGTCAACGCGCGGCTGGCCGAGCTACGCGATCCAGCCGACGGCCCGACCCTCCTGCGCTGCGTCGCCACCCTGGAGTCGGCGCGCGGGGCGCTCGCGGTCGTCGAGTCCGAGCTCGCGATCCTCGCTGACGCGCCCGTGACGCCGTCCGCTCTGCGCCGGCGCACCGTCCACGACCTCACGCTCACGCTCGCCCACGGCGGCGATGTCGATTTCTTGGCTGCGAGGTCGTGGCTCGATCTCAACTCGAACGTGAGAGTTGGGGATGTGCTCCGCGTGGAGGCGACGACGGACGTCGAGGTCAGACGTGACGGTGTGGCGCGGTGGACCGCCCGCGGCACGATCGACGGTGCCGGGGAGATCGCCGCCGAGGGCGGCGGCGATGAGGACCCGGTCGGCGCCGCACTCGCGCTGCTCGCTCCCGCCGGCCCCGAGCGCCGCGCGCGGCCGGCGGGGGTGGTCGCCGAGGCCGACGATGTCGCGCCGGAGTCGATGGAGGCGTTCGCGCGGGTCGGCGGGGACCGCAACCCGCTGCACCGCTCGGTGCTGGCGGCGCGGATGGCGGGGTTGCCGCGTCCGATCGTGCACGGCGCCTGGACCGCGGCCCGCGCCGGCGCGTTCGTCGTCGACGCGCTGTGCGACGGCGACGCGCAGCGGCTGCGCGACTGGCGCGTGCGGTTCCTCGCCCCGGTCGCGCTCGGGGAGCCGCTCGACTTCGACGCGACGCGCGTCGCGGTGATTGAAGGCCGGCGCGTCGTCCAGATCCGCGTGCGCGGGCGCGAGGGCGACGTCGCGCACGCCGAGGCCGTCATCGACGGTCCGCCGACGGCGCTGGTGTTCCCCGGCCAGGGCATCCAGCGCGTGGGGCTGGGCGCGGACGGCCGTGCGCGCTCACGGGCGGCGCTGGCGGTGTGGGAGCGAGCGGACGCCCACGCCCGCGACCGGCTCGGCTTCTCGCTGCTCGAGGTCGTGCAGGACAACCCGCGCACGCTGCGGTTCGCCGACGGGCGGCTGTGCCGGCACCCGCAGGGCGTCCTGTTCCGCACCGAGTTCACGCAACCGGCGCTGCTCGCGCTTGCGGCGGCGCAGCTCGCCGAGCTGCGCGAGGAGGGCGCGGTCGGCGACCGCGTGATCGCCGCCGGGCACAGCGTGGGCGAGTTCGCGGCGCTGCACGCGCTCGGCGCGCTCGGACTGGAACCGGCGCTGGAGCTCGTCCACCGGCGCGGGCTGCTGATGCAGGCGCACGTGCCGCGCGATGCGGACGGCCGCTCGCCCTATCGGATGGCGGTCGTCGACCCGTCCGGCGCTGACATCGAGGCGGCGGTCGCCGACCTGGTCGAGGTCGTCAACTACAACGCGCCCGGCCGTCAGTACGCGGTGGCGGGGACCGAGGCGGCGGTGGCGGAGCTCGAACGGCGGCTCGGGCGGCGCGCCGTCCGGGTCCTCCCGGGCATCGACGTGCCGTTCCACTCGTCCGTGCTGCGGGGCGCCGTCGACGAATTCCGGCCCGTGCTGGCGGCCGCGCTCGCCGGATCTCGACCCGGGACGGTTGGTTGGCCGCTGGGTGCCGAACCTGCTCGGGCGGCCGTTCACCCTCGATGACGGGCCGGTCGTCGAGTTGCTCGCGCAGCAACTCGCGTCGCCGGTTCGCTGGATCGAGACGCAGCGCGCGCTCGTGACCGCACTCGGAGCACGCCGGTTGCTCGAGGTCGCCCCGGCGCACGCTGCCGTCCTGACGGGCCTGGCCCGGATGACGTTCGCCGAGAACGCCCCTGAGCTGCTGCACGCCGAACACGACCGCGACGCGCTCCTCGAGCGAGCCGACGTTCCCGTCCCGAAGGCGGTGGCGCCCGCGCCGAGCGCTCCGCCGCCCGCCGCCCCACCCGCGGCCGACCGGCCGGTCGACGCCGGAGCGGCGCTCGAGTTCGTGCTCGCCCTCCAGGCCCGCGTGCGGCTCGACCAGCTCGATCCGTCCGAGACGCTCGACGAGCTGTTCCAGGGCGTGTCGTCGCGGCGCAACCAGGTGCTGATCGACCTCGGCCGCGAGTTCGGGCTGTCGGGCGGCGAGAGCGTGCAGGGTCAGCCGATCGGGGAGCTGGTGAAGACGCTGCGCGAGCAGGGCGCCGCGTACCGGTTCCCGGGCCCCTACCTCCGCGAGGCGCTCGGCTCGGGACTCTCGCGCGCGCTCGCTCCGACCGGGCTCACGCGCGCCGACGCGGCCGCCCGGATGGCGCTCGGCCCCGGCCTGACCGAGCACGTGCTCGCCCGAGTGGCGCTCGACACGCGGCCGGGACCGTCGGCACGCGGCGGCGAACTGGCGCGCCTCCCGGCGGGCCCGGATCTGCTCGAGCGGGCCGCCGCCGATCTCGGGATCGCGCTCACGCCGACCGCGGCGCCGGCGGCCGCCGCACCTGTGGTCGCGAGCCCGCACCTCGAGGACGCGCTGCTCGACTCCGCCCGCGCGCTCGCGGAGGCGCTCGGCCGGCCGTTCGCCGCTGACGGCGAACCGCCCGAGCGCGACGATCCCGACCGCGCACGGCTCGCGATCCTCGACGCCGAACTGGGCCCAGAACGCGCCGCCGCCGTCGCCCCACGGTTCGACGCCCGCCGCCACGTGCGCTTCACGTCCGCATGGGCCAGCGCCCGTTGGGATCTGATCAGCGCCTACCACGACGCGCTCGCCGGCCGCGCCGAACTCGACGACGAAGTCGCCCGGCTCGCCGGCCACGACGTGGCCGAGACCGCCGCCTGGCTGGCCGCGCGTGCCGGGGAGCACGACCGGCCGGATGTCGCCGCCGCCCTCGCGCGGATCAGCCACGTGCGCACCACCCCGGATCTGCGGGGCGAGATCGCGCTGGTTACCGGCGCGTCGCCGGGATCGATCGCGGCCGAGGTCGTCCGCCTGCTGCTGCGTGGCGGCGCGCGCGTCGTCGTCGCCACGTCGACGGACACGCCTGAGCGGCGGCGGTTCTATCGCGACCTGTACCGGACGAGCGCCGGCCCGGACGCCGAGTTGCACGTCGTCCCCGCGAACCTGGCGTCGTTCGCCGACATCGACGCGCTGACCGGCTGGCTGCGGCGGCCCGGCGGCGGGCGCCGCGGCCGCGACGACCTCGAGCTCGACCCGCTGACCCCGACCGTGGTGGCGCCGTTCGCCGCGATGCCGACCGCGGGCGACGCCGCCGACGCCGGCGCAGCCTCCGAGACCGCGATTCGGCTCCAGCTGCTGGGTGTCGAGCGGTTGGTCGCCACGCTGGCCGCGCGGGCACCGCTCACGGTGCTCCTGCCGCTGTCCCCCAACCACGGCGCGTTCGGCGGCGACGGTCCGTACGGCGAGACGAAAGCCGGGCTCGAGGTGCTGCTGCGGCGCGCGCGGTCGGAGCCTTGGGGCGAGCGGGCGACGATGATCGCGCCCCGCCTCGGCTGGGTCCGCGGCACGGGGTTGATGGGCGCCAACGACGCGCTGGCGCCGCTGGTCGAGGAACGGCTCGGCGTGCGTACGTTCGCTCCGGCGGAGGTGGCCGCGTCGCTGATCGAGCTGCTCGTCGCGCGCGCGCCGGTCGAGATCGACCTCACCGGCGGCCTCTCGGCGATTGACGACCTGCGCGCCGCGCTCGATCCGCTCGCCGCCGAGTTGCGCGAGCGCGCGGCCCGCGACGCTCGCCGGCTGCGGCTCGAGCAGGCGCTCGCGACACCGGCGCGCGGCGACGAGGTCGACGCGCTCCCCTCCCCCGGCACCGACGCCGCGCCGCGGCCGCTCCCGGCGCGCCTGCCCGAGCACGGCCTCGCCCCTGAGGATCTGGTCGTGATCGTCGGCACCGGCGAGCTCGGTCCGGGCGGGACCGGCGCCACCCGGTTCGCGCTCGAGCTCGGCGAGCTCGACTCCCCGGGGGCCGTCGCCGAGCTCGCGTGGCTGTGCGGGCTCGCGCGCTACGACGTGGAGCGCTACCGCGGCCGCTGGATCGACGCGGCGACCGGCGAGGAGGTGCCCGAGGAGCGGCTCGCCGAGCGCTACGCCGGCGCCGTCGCCGCCCGCGTCGGCGTCCGCGCGCTCGAAGACGACGGCACGATCGCCACCGGTGGCGACACGGTGCTCGCCCCGGTCACGCTCGAGCGCGAGCTCGCCTTCGACGTCGCCACCGAGGCCGAGGCGCTCTCCTACTCGGGCGAGCACACGACGATCCTGCGCGATGGCGAGCGCTGGCGCGTGATCCAGCGCGCGGGCGCGCAGATCCGGGTGCCGCGGATCGTCGCGCACACGCGGCGCGTGGCCGGACAGCTCCCGACCGGGCTCGACCTCGCCCGCTTCGGCCTCCCGGCGGATCTCGTCGCCACCGCCGACCGGATGGCGCTCGTCAACCTCGCGTGCACGGTCGAGGCGTTCGCCGACGCCGGCCTCGAGCCGGAGGAGCTGCTGGGCGCGGTGCACCCGTCGCAGGTGGCCAACACGCAGGGCGCCGGCATGGGCGGGATGGCGTCGCTGCGGCGGCTGCTGCTCGACCACCTGCTCGACGGCGAGCGCCAGAGCGACCGGTTGCAGGAGTCGCTCGGCAACGTCGTCGCCGCCCACACGGTGCAGGCCTATGTCGGTTCGTACGGGCCGATGGTGCACCCGGTCGCGGCGTGCGCCACGGCCGCCGTGTCGCTCGACGAGGCGCACGACAAGATCCGCGCCGGCAAGGCGCTGGCCGTCGTCGCCGGCGGCTACGACGACCTCACGCCGGAGGGGATGCTCGGCTTCGCCGACATGGGCGCCACCGCGAGCAGCGACGACCTCGAGGCGATGGGCCTGGCACCGCACGAGGCGTCACGCGCCAACGACATCCGCCGCTGCGGCTTCGTCGAGGCCCAGGGCGGCGGCGCGCAACTGGTCGTGCGCGGCGATGTCGCGCTCGCTCTCGGACTGCCGGTCCGTGGCGTGCTCGCCTTCGCCGGCAGCTTCGGCGACGGCATCCACACCTCGATCCCGGCCGCCGGCCTGGGCGCGCTGGCCAGCGCCGGCCCGCTCGGCGAGGCCCTGGAGCGCCACGGGTTACGTGCCGACGACATCGCCGTCGTGTCCAAGCACGACACGTCGACCGAGATGAACGACCCGTCCGAGGCCGACCTGCACGACCGCCTCCAGGACGCGCTCGGCCGCACGCCCGGCAACCCGCTGCTCGTCGTCTCGCAGAAGACGGTCACAGGACACGCCAAGGGCGGCGCCGCGGCGTGGCAACTCGACGGCGTGCTGCGGATGCTCGACACCGGCACGATCCCGGGCAACCGCAACCTCGAGTCGGTCGATCCGCTCGAGCGCGGCGTGCGCCACCTCGCGCTCGGCGACCGCCCGATCCGCCTCGCCGCGCCGCCGCGCGCCGCCCTGCTCACGTCGCTCGGCTTCGGTCACGTCTCAGCCGTCCTGCTCGTCGCACACCCCGACACGTTCCACGCGAGCATCCCGGCGGCCGAACGCGACACTTACCTGCGCCGCGCCGGCCTGCGCCGCGCCCACGGCGCCCGCCGCCGGCTCGAGACGCGCCACGGCCGCCCGGCCCCGGTCCGACGAGACCGCCGCTTCGACTCCCGCGATGACGAGGCCGCGATGCTGATTCAGGGGGGTCTGACCCCCACTACGGCGCAACGCGAAGTAGCGCGCGATGAACATGAGGGGGGTCTGACCCCCCCTAACGCGCCGTGAGGGGCGTCGGAGTCGATCTGGTCGACGTGGCCGGGTTCTCGGAGCAGCTTGCCGACGCGGGGTCGGGCTTCGTGGACGCGACGTTCACCGCGGCCGAGCAGCGGACGGCGCGCGGGGATGCGCGGCGGCTGGCGGCGCGGTTCGCGGCCAAGGAGGCGTTCGTGAAGGCGTGGTCGGGCTCGCGCTATGGGCAGCCGCCGCTGCTGGCCAGCGTCGATCTGCGTGAGATCGAGGTCGTCGGCGACGGCTATGGGCGGCCCGGGCTTGCGTTGCACGGCGCGGTCGCCGAGGCGGTAGGAGACGCGGAGATTCATGTGTCACTCAGCCATGACGGGCCGGTCGCGATCGCGGTGGTGACTCTCGGCTAACCCCATGTGCGCTTGGGCTCGTCGACGCGGAAGCGCCATAAGGCCAGCGCCGCGAACGCCACCGTGAAGCCGACGAGTACGGCCAAAGGGCCGGTGACGTCCGAGACGCCGCCGCCGTCGAGGATCGCCGTCTGGTAGCCGTCCATCGCCCAGTAGACGGGCGAGATCGGCGCGATCGGTTGCACCCAGGACGGCAGCGAGTCGACCGGGACGAACGCGCCGCCGAGCCCGCCGAGCGCCATCGCCCCCAGGTTCGTGACGGCGTTGACCTGCTGGATCGTGGATAGAGCGGCAGCGGCGGCCAGGCCAGCCGTGAGGACCAACGCTCCGAACGCCGCCGCGATCAGGACCACCGCGAGCCAGGAGCCGGCCACGCGCAGGTCCAGAAACGCGACGCCGAAGCTGAACAGCACGACATGCTGGCCGGCCACCAGCGCGGCCGGCACGGCCAGCTTGCCGGCCAGCAGCGCGCGCCCGGACAGCCCGGCGGCGCGCAGGCGCGGCCACGTCCGCCAGCCGTGCTCGCGGAAGATCGCGAAGCCGACGACGGCGATCGCGAAGGACGCGAACACGCACGCCATGCCCGGGACGGTCTGGGCCGAGCCCGGCGCGCCGGGATAGCCCTCCGCAGCGAGCGTGGACGCCAGCGCGTCGCTGAGCAGCGTCATCAGCACCAGCGGCATGCCGACCAGCACGGCGGCGGGGACCGGGTCGTGGCGCAGCAGCCGCACCTCGGTGCGGACGATGCTCACGCGGCGCTCCGCCGGCCGGTCAAGGCGAGGTAGGCGGCCTCCAGCGAAGGCCGGATGACCTCGGCCCGGATCACGTCCTCGCCGATCCCGTGCAGCGACGTGCCGGGCCGCCGCACCACGCGCCCGTCGACCAGCGTCAGCTCCAGCGTGCTCTCCGCGTGCGCCGACACGAGTTCCGCGACCGAACCGGACGCGATGATGCGCCCCGCTTCGAGCAGTGCCACGCCAGCGTCCAGCGTCTCGACCTCGGGCAGGTAGTGGGTTGTGTAGAGCACGGCCATCCCCTCGCCGGCCAGACCCCGCACCGCCTCCAGGATCGCGCCGCGCGTGACCGTGTCGGCGCCCGCGGTCGGCTCGTCGAGCAGCACCACCCGCGGCCGGCCGACCAGCGCCGCCGCGGCGTGCAGCCGCCGCTGCTCGCCGCCCGAGAGCCGACCCGCGGCGCGGTCGGCCAATTCGCTCAAGACGAACGGCTCCAGCAGCGCGTCCGCCCGCGCCCGCGCGCGCCGCGCCCGCAGCCCGTGCGCCTCGCCGAACGCGAACAGGTTCTCGCGCACGGTCAGCGACGGGTAGATCCCGATCTCCTGCGGCGCGAGCCCGGGCCGCCCGCGCACGGTCACCGTCCCCTCGTCGGGCGCGAGCAGGCCGGCGGCGATCGAGACCAGCGTGCTCTTGCCCGCACCGTTCGGTCCTAGCAGCGCCACGATCGAGCCCGCCTCGACCGACAGATCCACACCCGCCAGCGCCGAGCGCTCCCCGTAGCGCTTGACGACCCCGGCGAGCCTCAGGCTCACGCCGACACGCGCCGCCGGCGCGCCGACAGCCGGTCGAAGTCGGCGCGCTCGCAGACCATGAACGCGGCGCGCTTGTCCGGCAGGTCGATCTCCCCCGCCCGCCGGAACCCGAGAAACGCGAGCAGCGACAGGAACTGGTGGTTGCGGACGTCGGGTTCGCCGACGATCCGCAGCACGCCCGGCCGCTTGAACAGCATCCGCACCACCGACCGTCCCAGCGCGACCGAGTAGCGCCCCAGATACTCCTCGTCGCCGATCAGCACGTGTGCGCCGAGGTCGCCCGGGAGGATCGGCGCGAACGACCCGAGCACGTCGCGCGCCGGGTCGTAGACCTCGATATAGCCGACCGGGATGTCGTCGACGAACCCCACCAGCGGCGTGCGCGCCGGGTCCTCGGCCTGGCGCACGAGGTAGTCGCGGATCCAGTCGCGCGGCCAGTCCATCGCCCAGAACGGGATCACGTGCGGCTTGTGCATCCACGTCCACAGCAACTCGGTGTCGTGCTCGGGCAGCGCCGGCCGTGCCCACAGCCGGCGGTCGAGCGCCGGCTCGTGCTCCACGTACACGGCGAGCTCGGACAGGGTCATGCGGCCAAGGGGTTGTCGATCCAGCCGACAGCGGCCGCCACCGGGCGCGAGGCCGCGTCGGCATAGCCGCGCTCGAGCATCCGCACGCGGTTCAGGCACAGCTTCACGAACGCCGGCGCGTCCATGTCGAACAGCGCGAAGCGATCGGCGAGCTCGTCACCGAACCGTTCCTGGTAGCGCGCGACGGCGCGCTCGGCCGCCGCCCAGAACGACGCCTCGGGATAACCGAGCCGGTCCTCGAGCACCTCGGCCACGTAGCGGTGCACGCACACCAACAGCCCGCCTTGGATCCACTGCACCAAAAGAGCTGCTTCGACGCCGTCGCCGAGCGCCGCGCGGACGTCCTCCGGCATGTCGGCGAGCTCGGGCAGCGGGTCCGAGGACACCATCATGTCGTCCACGAAGTCCTTGACCACGAGCCGGACTGGGACGCCGTCGCGGACCACCAGCAGGCAGTTCTGGCCGTGCGGGGAGAACGCCGCGCCGTAGCGATAGAGCACGTGCAGCAGCGGCGGGAGCGTCACCTCGTGCAACGCCCGCACCCACGCGTCGACGGGCATGCCGGAGCGCTCGATCAGCGGCTCCACGAACCCCACACCGGCCGGGTCGCGGTGAAACAGCGCCGCCAGCGAGAACGCCTGCTCTCCGGGACGCAGCGCGACCGGCTCGCGCCAGATCGCACCGAGCATCTCGGTGTGCTGGTACGGGACGTCCTCGACGAGCTCGAACGCGCGATGCGCGACGCTGACCGAGGCCACCTCGCCGAGCAGGACCATCCCGGTCTCGGTCAGGAACGGGTCCGCGTCGCAACGCGTCCGCAGCCACGCGCTCAAGGCGGGCGCGGCGAGCGTCCGGTCGCGCGGCAGCCCGCGCCACACGCTCGTGTTCAGGATCGACAGCGCGAGCTTCAAGTGGTGGCGCGAGGGATCGTCGGCATCGGCCAGGGTGCGGATCGACTGCTGCGGCAGCCAGCGTCCGTCACGCTCGCCGACGAATCGGATCCGACCGCGCGCGATGTCGCCCGCGAACAGCAGCCGGATCCTGTGCTCCCACTGCCACGGGTGCACCGGAACCAGCTCGCTGAGGCGCTCCCCGCGCCACTCCGCGCGGTCCACCTCCAGCCAGTACACCGGCACCGGCCGGCCCGCCTCGGGCGTGTACGTGAGCAGGTCGTCGGCAGAGAACCCGACGCGGCCCTTGGCGGCGACGATCCACGGGTGGCCGCGCAGCTCGCCCTCGAGCTCGACCGCGTCGAGGTCGACGAGCTCGGCCGCGGGCCGCCCGTGCGCCAGCTGGTGCGCGTCGGACACGAGCGTGGAGGTCACCTCGCCGATCAGGCCCGCGGTCGTGGCCGGATCGACACCGAGCGCCGGTGCGCCCACGGCGACCACCTCGTCCGCATCCGGCAGCGGCACCGGCACGCCGTCACGGGTCGCCCGCAGCGACGACGGATCGACCCGCGCGTGCCCGAGTGATCGTCGCCGCGCGCGGTAGTGCAGTGCCAGCGAGCCGTCCAGCGAAAGCGTCCACTCCTCGCCCTCGACCGGCACCAGCAGCTCCTCGAACTCGAGCTCGGTGAGCAGCTTCGCGATCAGCTCGCGGTTCGCGCGCTCCCAGCTCACGCGACCTGCGATTCGGCGGCGGGCGGCGGAGCGCCGAACGACTGGAAGACGTTGCGCTCGCGCACGGCGTACACCTCCCGCCCGCACAGCGCGTTCGCGATCACCGCGTTGCGGTGCGCGCCGAGCCCGAGGTCGGGCGTGCCGACGCCGTGCGTGTGCAGCTCCGCGTTCTGGACGTACAGCGTCGACGGTGCGCCGTCCGCGAGCCGGACGCGATAGTCGAGCTCAATCACCGGCCGGCCCGCGGTGTCTCGCGCGAACAGCTCCGCCGGGACCGGGAGCGGCGCGGACTCGTAGCCCGTGGCCAGGATCGCGACCTCGGCGTCGACGATGAAGTCGACGCCCTCGTCGAGGTGGTGGAAGTGCAGCCGGCGCGCGGCGGACACGCCGCGCAGTTCGCACCGGGCCGCGTAGCGGACGTTCGGCTCGGCCTCCGCGCTGCGCGCGTACAGCAGGTCGTAGATGCGCTCGCTGGTGCCGGCGTCGATCCCCTTGTAGAAGAGGTCCTGGCCCGCCCGCAGGGCATCGCGCCGCTCCTGCGGCAGCGCGTGGAAATACGCGATGTATTCGGGTGAGAAGTGTTCGAGCCCGAGCTTGGAGTACTCCATCGGCAGGAAGCCGGCGCTGCGCGTGAGCCAGTCGACCCGGCCGCTGCCGTGCTCGAGCAGGTCGGCGAACACCTCGGCCGCGCTCTGGCCCGAGCCGATCACGGCCACCGACCGCGCCCGCAAGGCCTGCTCGCGCACCGACAGATACGCCGACGAGTGCGTCAATCCGCGCGCGAAGGACGGCATCGACGGGACGCGGCCGACGCCGAGCACGACCGCCCGCGCGCGGTGCTCGACGCCGCGCGCCCACACCGACCAGCCGCCGGGAGCCGGCCGGATGGCGTCGACGCGGTGCCCGAACCGGCAGCTTTCGATCCGCTCCGCGACCCAGTGGCAGTACGCCTCGTACTCGCGCCGCAGCACGTGGAAGCGCTCGTGGAAGTAGAAGCGGTACAGCCGCCCGCGATCGTGCAGGTAGTTCAGGAACGAGTGTTGGCTCGTCGGATCGGCGAGCGTCACGAGATCGGCCAGGAACGGCACCTGGATCTGGGCGCCCGGCAGCATCAACCCGGAGTGCCACGCGAACTCCGGCTTGGCGTCGAAGAACACCGCATCGACGTCCTCGAGCGGGTCCAGCAGCGCCGCCAGCCCGAGGTTGAACGGCCCGATCCCGACGCCGATCACGTCGTGCACGTCAGCGCTCCCACATGAACAGCGCCGCGCGCTTGTCCGGCAGGTCGAGCTCGGCGCGGACCTCGCCGCCGAGCGCCCGGCAGTACGCGAGCATCCGCGCGTTGCGGATGTCGGGCTCGCACACGACGCGCTCGCCGTCGTCGAGCAGCCGCTCGATCACGACCCGCCCCAATTCGCGCGTCGCGCCCGTGCCGAGGAAGCCCACGTCACCGACCAGGATGTGCCAGCCGCGGTCGCCGGGCCGTGCCACGTAGTGCTCGGCGAGCGGGTCCTCGGCCGCCCGATAGGTCTCGACGTAGGCAAACGGCGTGCCGTCGGCGCACGCGATCCACGGGTCCAGGTGCTCGGACGCCGCCTGCCCGGCGAGGTACGAACGCACCGCCTCCCGCGGCCCCGCCAGGTTCCACCACTCGGCGACGTGCGGCTCGTTCATCCACCCGTGCACGAGCGCGAGGTGCGCGTCTGGATCGGCGGCGACCAGTTCGATCACGCCCGCAGCGGGTTCGGGATCGTCACGTACACCGACTGCGTCGCGATGTCGCCGACGAGCTCGTCCATGTCGTGGATGCGGGTGCGCAGGTTCGCCTTGCACGGCCAGCGGTCGTCGTCGAGCAGCCGGTCGAGCAGCGTGTGCGGATAGCGCCCGCCGCGCGCGCGCTCGCGCTCGAGGACAGCGCGCAGGTCGCTCAGCAGCACCGCCTCGTCGATGCAGCCGCCGGCGCCAAGCGCGTCGATCACGCCGAGCGCGTTGTTGACGAACGGGTAGTACACGAGCCGCTCGTCGGCCAGCGCTTCCGGGAAGATCGACTCGCTGGCCTCGCCCAGCGCTGGGATCGTCTCGCACAGGTCGGCGTGCGCCGCTTCGCGGTGGAAGTAGCCCTGGCTGTCGCGCACGATGCAGCGCTCCGGCCAGCCGCCGTCGAGCTCGAGCAGCGTGTTCTGCTGGTGCGGCTCGAACGTCAGGCCCACATCCAGATACAGCCGGATCAAAGAGACGATCACGACCTCGCAGTAGCGCGCGAACCACTCCCGCGCGACTCCCCCAAGCGCATCCACGATCGTCGCGAGGCGGCTGCGGCCGCCGAACGGGTGGTCCTGGCAGAGCACCGTCAGCGCGCTCACGTCGGCGCGTGAGCCGGACGGCCAGCGGTTCTCGCGAAACAGCACGGAGAACCCGTCCTCGCCCGGCACCGACAGGTACGCGGGATCGTGCAGGATCGTCAGCCGCGGGGCCGCGCGCCGCGCCGCCTCACCGACCGGCGTCTGCGCCAGCCGCGCGGCCTCGACGGCCCGCCGCAGCTCCTTCGGCAGCGTCACCCGCATCGAGTTCGTCACCCGTGCGTGGAGGCTGAACTTCAGTTGGTACGGCCACTGCGCGCGGTACACGGTGCGGACCGAGCTGGTCGGCGTCACCGGATCGCCATCCGGGCCGAGGTCGATCACTTCCCCGCTCGCGAACAGCTCGGAAGCGGCGCGGGCGAGATAGCCCGCCTCCCACGGGTGCGCGGGGATCAGGATCCGCCCTGGCTCGGGAGCGCGGCCGAGCAGCTGCGCGGCGAGCGCCGGCGCCGGCGTGCCGGTCGCGCTGTCGTGCGCGACCCGGTCGGTCGCGACCGATAGCCAGTGCAGCGGGAACTGCGGCTGCAGCTCCGGCGCGTACTGCGCGAGCGAGCCGGACAACCCCTTCGGCGTCGGGTGCAGCGGATGGCCGAGCAACAGCGCCTGATCGGTGTCGATGAATCCGAGCGGCTCAGCGCCCCACAGCCGCTCCACGTCAGCCCCGCGCCGCTCCAGATACCTCCTCACGCCCGCGAGGCTGGCCTCGACCCGCTCCAGTAGCGCGTCCGCCGGCTCGCCCGGATCGAGCGCGTCCGCCAGCGACCCAGCGAGCTCGGGCACCTCGAGCACGCGCCCGTCGCGGTGCGCCGCGCCGAACCGGTGGTGCAGCGTCGCCGACCGGTACACGTACTCGGCCTCGATCCCGGACGGAAACACCGCCGACCCGCTCTCACGCAGATAGCAGTTGAGCAGCGTGGTCGTGGCCGCGGCCGACGCGGCGTCAAGATGGACCGTGGCAACCAACCCGGCCGATCTTAGTAAAGGAGGCTTGACGATGCTACTTGTCGGCCGCGGGCCGGTCCGGCCGCACGTAGAGTCCGCGCGCCGCGCGGTCGGCGATGAACTGCTCGTTGCCGCCGACGTCGATCTTCAGGTGCCCGGCGGCCGGCTGGACGTCCCGGACGGCGACCTTCGCTCCCGGGGCGAGCCCTTCCGCCTCGAACCACGACAGCAACCCGCGGTCTTGTTCGGTCAGCCGCACGATCTCGCCGCTGTCGCCGGCCTCCAGATCCGCCAAGGTCACCAGCCGGCGGCCCTCCTCGCGATCCTGCGCGGGCGCGACCGGCCAGCCGTGCGGGCAACGCTCCGGGAATCCGAGCTTTTCGTGCAATCGCTCGATCATGTCGTCGGTGAACCCGGCACCGACGCGAGCGGCGTGGATGTGCGCTTCGGCAGAGTCGTATCCGAGGAAATCGGCCAGGAAGCGCTCCACGATCCGGTTGCGCCGCACGACCTGCTCGGCCCGCGCCGTCCCGGCCGTGGTCAGCACCAGTGCCCGGCCGTCGCGCTCCACGAGGCCGTCGCTCGTGAGCCGGTTGAGCATCTCGCCGACGGCCGTCCGCGACACGTCCAGCGCCTCGGCGACACGGGCCGCGATCGCCGCGGGCGCCTTCGCGGGCTCGTAGACACCGATCGGCGACACCAGCGTGTAAATCGCCTCCAGGTAGTCGTCCATCGAGTGGCCGTGCGCCTTACTCATCTCGCTCCATGATAGTCGTCGCAAAGTTACCCCACCAAGCTTGCCAATACTTGTTAGGGTCACTTGACGATGCGATGGTTGACGATGCCGGCCCTGATCGCGGGGCTGGTGCTGACGAGCGCGGCACCCGCCGCAGCCGGCACCGTGACAACACCGAACGCCTGCCTGTGGAGCTTTGACGGCTACTGGCGCAATCAGCCCCTCGACTTCGCCGGGACGGCCGCCCCGAACCCCGTGGCGCCCGGCTCGGGCCTCGCGCTGACCTCGGCGACGATCCACGCCCGGCTCCCCGACTGGGTCGGTCAGATCGGCGCCAACGTCGGGCTGCTCAAGGAAGGTGAGAACGAGATCCCGACCAAGGTCTGGGTCGCGCTGGCCGGCGACGGCACCCCGCAGGGCGTCCAGGTCATCCCGCTGGAGACCGTCGCGCGCACGACCGTCACCAAGCAGCCGGACGGCTCCTACACGGTGACGCCGATCGACGTCACGGTGCCGATCCCCGACACGGCCTGGACCGCGCCCCAGTCGGGCGCCTCCGGCTTCCGCCAGGCGGGGCCGGGCACGCTGCCGGAGGTGCCGGGCGGCCGCAACGGCGCCAACGTCGCGCCCAAGGGCAGCGTGTTCATCTCCTCCACGTTCTCGACCGGCGCCGGCATCCAGCTCGACTGCCAGCCCGGCAGCGCCCCGGACGACGGGTTGAGCTTCACCGCCGCGCCGTCGGCGCCCTTCGAGACCGCGCCGGTGCAGATCGGCGCCCCCACGATGCCCGCGCCCGCGCTCAAGCCCCAACTGACCGTCCGCTCCACCGCGCTGCGCGCGAAGGGGAGCCGCGTGACGCTCGCGCTGACCTGCGCCGGTGCGCCGTGCAGCGGCACCGTGACCGTCAAAGCGGGCACGCTCACGGTCGCGCGCCGGTTGACGTACAAGCTGCGCGCCGGGGAGCGCAAGACCGTCCGGCTGACGCTCTCGGCCAAGGCGCGCAAGCGGCTGAAGTCGGGCGCTTTCAACGTGAAGCTAACCGTGACCTCGACCGGCGGCGCGACGGTGAGCAAGCGCCTGAAGCTGCGATGAAGCGGCTGCTCGGCGCGCTGTGCGCGAGCGCCGCGCTGCTGGCACCCGCGACGGCCGACGCCGCGGCCAAGCGCGTCGTGGCGATCGAATGGGACACGGTCGAGAACCTGCACATGCTCGGCATCGCGCCGGTCGGCGCGGCTGACATGCGCGGGTACGACACCTGGGTCGCGGCCCCGCGGCCGCGCGGCATGAAGGACGTCGGATCGCGCCAGTCCCCGTCGCTGGAGCGGATCGCGGCGCTGCGCCCGGACCTGATCGTCGTCCCCGATTACCGCTCGACCCGCAACCTGTCCCAGCTGAAGCGGATCGCGCCGGTGCTGGTCACGCACCCGTACCCGGCGAGCGGGAGCCAGTTCACCGCGATGGTGAGCGACTTCCGCCGGCTGGCCACGGCGGTCGGGCGGCGCGAGCGTGGAGAGGGCGTGCTGCACGAGATGTCGGCCACGATCGCGCGCGCCAAGACGCGCCTGCGGCGCGCCGGTCGGGCCGGCGCCGGGGTCGCCATCTCGACGCCGGGTGGCACCGCGAGCGCGCCGGCGATCCGGATGTTCACCTCCAACTCCGCCGCCGCCGACGTCGTCCGCCGGCTCGGCCTGCGGGACGGGTGGAGCGGGACCGCGCGCTACGGCTTCGCGACGGTCGGGCTGGAGGGACTCACGCGCGTCAACGGCTGGCTGACGTTCGTGTTCCCGCCGCAGTACGGGCGCCA
This sequence comes from uncultured Solirubrobacteraceae bacterium, assembly GCA_963768375.1. GTDB lineage: Bacteria > Actinomycetota > Thermoleophilia > Solirubrobacterales > Solirubrobacteraceae > Solirubrobacter. The sequence goes on along the minus strand of CAVYHO010000006.1, from coordinate 228,308 downwards.
GGTCGGAGGCATCATGCGCTCGGCGGCGTACAAGCGCCTGCCGGTCGTGCGCGCCAAGCGCGTGCGCTCGCTCGGCGGCACGACGTGGCTGTTCGGCGGGCCGCGCTCGACGATGCTGCTCGCCGACCGGCTGGCGGCAGCACTGAAGTGAACCGCCGCGCGGCGGGGTTCGCCGCGGCGGGGCTCGCGCTCGCCGTTCTCGCCGCGTTCGCCGACCTGCTGCAGGGCCAGGGGCAGCTGCCCGCCTCCGCGGTGTGGGACGCCCTCGTGCACCGAGGGGACACGCTCAACGACGCGCTCGTGCTCGACCTCCGGCTGCCGCGCGCGCTCGCCGGCGTCGTCGCCGGTGCCGCGCTGGCGGGCGCCGCGATCGTGCTGCAGGCGCTCACGCGCAACCCGCTGGCCGAGCCCGCCACGCTCGGCCTGACCGCGGGCGGCGCGCTCTCGGTCACCTTGGTCGCGGCGCATGCGTCGCTGGCGCCGGGCGCGCCGACGATCGCGGTCGCGTTCGCCGGAGTCGCCGTCGGCACGCTCCTGATCGGCGCGATGGCCGCCGCCGGCGGCGGCGGGCTGCGGTTGATCCTGGCGGGAATGGCGGTCGGGCTCGCGCTCGCGGCCATGACCGCGGCCGTCCGGCTGGCGCGCGAGACCGAGACCAGCGGGCTGTTCCTGTGGGGCGCGGGCAGCCTGCTCCAGACCGGCTGGGGCCCGCTGCGCGCCGCGGCGCTGATCGGGACGCCGGCACTTGTGGCCGTGTTCGCGCTCACCCGCGCGCTCGACGTCGCCGTGCTCGGCGAGGACACGGCACGCGCGCTCGGGCTGCGCTCCGGGCTGACCCAGATCGCGGCGCTGACCCTGGCCGCGGTGCTGACCGCGGTCGCCGTCGGGCTGTGCGGGCCGATCGCGTTCATCGGCATCCTGGCCGCCGGGCTGGCGCGCGCGGCGCGCCCGCGCAACCACGCGGTCGCGCTGATGGTCGCGCTGCCCTGGGGCGCCGCGATCCTGCTCGCCGCCGACGTCGCCGGGCGCGCGATCACCGGACTCGACTCCGAGACGCCCGCAGGCGTGGTCTGCGCGCTGATCGGCGCGCCGGTGCTGGTGATCGTCGCGCGCCGGCTGCGCGGCGAGGCCGGCCCGGTCCTCGACCATCCGGCGAGCGCCGCGCGCTGGCGGCCGGGCGCCGCGCTCGTCGCCGTCCCGCTGTTTCCGGTGGCGGTGATCGGGAGCCTGTGCCTGGGCGAGATCGGCGTCGGGCCGGCCGAGATCGTCGGCGCGATCTTCGGCACCGGCTCGCCGCTCGCCGAGATCGCGCTGTCCTCGCGCGCGCCGCGCCTGTGCGTGGCGCTGCTCGGTGGCGCGTGCCTCGCGGCGTCGGGGACGGTGCTGCAGGCCGCCGTCCGCAACCCGTTCGCCGGCCCCGAGCTCGTCGGCGTCGTGGGCGGCGCGTCGATCGGGGCGTTCGTCGTGCTGCTGGTGTTCCCGGCCGCGCCCACGCTCGTGCTCCCGTTCGCTGCGTTCGGCGGCGCGCTGCTCGCGATGAGCGCCGTGCTCGCGCTCGCGGGCGGCGGCTCGCCCGCGCGGCTGGCGCTCGTGGGGCTGGCCGTCACCGCCGCCTGCTCGGCGGTCACGATGCTCATGCTCCTGCACGCCCAGCCCGCCGCCGCGACCGCGATCACGTGGCTCACCGGCTCGACCTACGCCGCGAGCTGGAGCGATCTTCGGCTGATCGCCGTCCCCGCCGCCGTGCTGCTCCCGATCGCGGCCCTGGCCGTTCAGCGGCTGGACGTGCTGATGCTCGACGACGACCTCGGCCGCGCGCTCGGGCTCCGGGTCAGCGGCGCCCGCGTCGGCCTGCTGGCGGCCGGCGCCGCGCTGGGCGCCGCGGCGGTCGGCGTCTGCGGCGCGATCGCGTTCGTCGGCCTGCTCGCCCCGCACGCGGCGCGGCTGTTGGCGGGCGGCAACCACCGCCGCACGCTGCCGATGGCGATCGTGCTCGGCGCGTTGCTGCTCGGGCTGGCCGACACGATCGGCCGCGCGGCGTTCGCGCCGACGGAGATCCCTTCGGGGCTCGTCGTCTCGCTGATCGGCGCTCCCTACCTGGCGGTGCTGCTGTGGCGCAGCCGGACGGCGTGAGCGCGCCCCTGCGCGCCGTCGGGCTGACCGTCGGCTACGGCGAGCGTGACGTCCTGCGCGGGCTCGACTGCGAGCTGCCGGCGGGGCAGATCACGGCGATCGTCGGCGCCAACGCCTGCGGCAAGTCGACGCTCCTGCGTGCGTTCGCGCGGTTGCTGACACCGACCGCGGGCGCGGTGCTGCTCGACGGCGCCGACATCGCGACGCTGCCGACGCGCGACGTCGCGCGCCGGGTCGGCTTCCTTCCCCAGGCGCCGCTGGCGCCCGAAGGGCTGACGGTCGAGGACCTCGTGTGGCGCGGCCGCTTCCCGCACCGCCGGCTGGGCCGCCCGCCGAGCGACCACGATCGCGAGCGCGTCGAGTGGGCGCTGGGCGCGACCGGCGTCGCCGACCTGCGCGAGCGGCCGCTCGACCGCCTGTCCGGCGGCCAGCGCCAGCGGGTGTGGATCGCACTGGCGCTGGCGCAGGACACCGGCGTCCTGCTGCTCGACGAGCCGACGACCTACCTCGACCTCGCGCACCAGCTCGAGGTGCTCGACCTGCTCGCGGACCTGCACGAGCAGGGCCGCACGATCGGGCTCGTGCTGCACGACCTCAACCACGCCTGCCGCTACGCCCATCACCTGGTGGCGATGCGCGACGGCACGGTCTACGCGGCCGGCGCGCCGGCCGAGATCGTCGACGAAGCGCTGGTCCAGGACGTGTTCGGCGTCACCGCGCGGGTGCTGCCCGACCCGGTGACCGGGACGCCGATGTGCGTCCCGGTCGGCCGAGCCAGATCGTCTATCGGAGCGTGATCCGCTTCGTGGCCGTGCTCGAACCCACGCTCACGGTCAGCGTGTAGCGGCCCTTGCGCGCCGTGCCGCGGAGCGTGACGGTGCGCTTGCCGGCGCCGCGCGCCACGGTCTTGCCGCCCTTGGACAGCCGCAGCGAGACTCTCGCGGTGCTCTGCCGCGTGGTGCAGCTGATCTTGTTCTTGCGCTTGCCGGTCAGCTTGCACGAGACCGAGATCCGGCGGGCGTTGGTGCCGTTCTTGCCGGCGGGACCGGCCGGGCCTTGCGGTCCGGCGGTGCCGGGCGAGCCCAGCACGGACGGTCCCTGCTCACCGGCCGCGCCCGGAGCGCCGGGGGGACCGGCGGGCCCGACGGGGCCGGCTACCGCGGGCGGGAGATCCGCCCGCACGAGCGCCGCTTCGTCTCCGTCGGGCGTCGCGGCGCCGCGGTAGCCCGCGGCCACGACCTTGGTGCCATTGGACACCGTCGTGACGCCGAAGAAGGCGTCGTTGATGCCGCCGAGGTTGACCTGCATCGCTTGGTTGACCGACTTGCCGTCGGGGTTGACGACGAGGATCAGGCCGTCGAGGTCCGGCGCGGTGGCCGTCGCGGTGCTTCCGGCCGCGACCAGGCGCCCGTCCGGCAGCGACGTCAGCGAGCGGCCGCGATCGGCGCCGCCGACGCGGTCCCAGGTGAACAGTCCGTCGTCACCGAAGGTGCGATCCCACTGGCCGGTGTTCGTGAACCGGTACAGGACGACGTCGATGCCGGTGGCGGGTGTCGTCGAGCGGCTGCCGTAACCGGTGCCGACATAGCCGTCGCCCTGCTGGACGAGCTGGTAGGACTCGGCGAAGCCCGGCGCCGGGCCGCCGATGTCGCCGCTGGCGACGCCGCCGTTGCCGAACGTGGCGTCGGGCGTCCCGGTGGCGGTGAAGCGGTGGATCCACGGCCGCACCGGCTGGCCCGCCAGGTTGCCGTAGGACGCAACGACGACCTTGCCGTCGGTCTGCAGGATCGCGTGGCGCGGGTTCTCGTTGACGCCGGCGTTGCGGATGAAGACGGTGCCGTTGGTGCCGAACTGCGGGTCCGGATCGCCGTTGGAGAGCAACTGGACGAGTCCGATGTCGCGGTCGGTGCGCCCCGGCTCCGCGGTATCGACGCCCTTGGAGGCCACCACGACGATCTTGCCGTCGGGGCGCAGCTGCAGCCCGTAGGTCTGGTCGCCGTTGGGCGTGGAGCCTGTGACGACACCGTCGGAGAGGTCGATGCGCTTGACGCCGGCGACGCCGAACGTGCCGTCGATGCTGCCGTTGGAGTTGAAGCGCGCGACGTAGATGTCGGTGTCGCGGTTGTCGGGCTTGCCCGCGGTCCCGGGCGTCTCGGCCTGGCCGGAGACGAGGATCTTGCCGTCGGGCTGGACGGCGACGCCGCGAGCGATCTCCGCCGTGCCGTTCGGCGCCGCCGGGGGCGCCACGAACGGGCCGGTCGCGACGTTGACGGTGGCCACGCCATCCCCGTCGAAGCTCGGCACGAGTTCGCCGGCGGCATCGACGCGAGAGAGGATGAAGGCGCGGTCGGGGCCCGCCCCGACCGTCGTGTAGCCAACGTTGTAGGTCCCGCCGCCAGGGGCGCGCGTGGCGCTCTGGTAGCGGTCGCTGAGTTGCGAGAACGGGGTGAAGACTGTGCCGCTGATCCCGAAGGTGTCGTCGATCCCGGCATGCGCCGCCGGTGCTGCGACCAACAGCGCACCGATCATCAGTGCGCCTCCAACCGTCTTACCCTTCATGCGTCCTCCACGGTATTTGACCGAATCCGTTAAGCTACCTTGACACATGAAGTTAGGTGCGTCTACCGCGGTCCTCCTCGCGCTGCTCTTCGCGGCGCCGGCACAGGCCGCCACGAGTCCGAATTCCTGCCGCTACTCGTTCGACAACCTCTACCGGGACATGGCGGTGACGCTGGACACTGAGGTCACCCCGGACGGCGAGGTCATCCCCGGTGACGTGGTGGAAACCGCCACGGGCCGGGTCGACATCGAACTGCCCGAGTACCTGGCCCCGTTCGGCTACGCCGTCGGGCTCCTGAAGGCGGGCCGCAACGACGTCCCGGTCAAGGTGTGGCTCGCGATCCGCGGGACCAACACCGCCGAACGGGTGCAGGTCGTCGGACCGATCACGACGACGGCGACCACCACGATCACGGTCGACCCCGCCGACGACAACCGGTTCCTGAGCGCGACGCCGTGGACCTACACGACGCCGGTAGTCCCCGCATTGACGTGGACGGCGGTCGGCGGCGACGTCGCGATCTCCCAGGCGCCCGCGGGCGCGATCACCACGCAGCTGCCGGTCGGCGTCGGCGGAGCCATGCGTTCGGTGACGGGCAGTGTCGTGATTCTCACCGAGTTCGAGGGCGGACTCTCGATGGCGATGGACTGCCGCCCGGGCCGCACCACGTTGATCGAGTTCGACTTCGCCGGACCCACCTACCAGCCGTTGCCGCCGACCCCGGTCGTCACTCTCGCCGGCCCGAAGAACCTGATGTGCATCACGCCGGCGGACACGCTGATGCCGGCCCGCGGGCTGCTCTCCGTGTCGGGCGCGCCGTCGAAGTACGTGGTCGGGACGCCCTACACGCTGCCCGGAGCGGCACTCGAGACCGACACCGCGTACACCGCCGCGATGGTGACGATCGCGGCGTCGAACACGAGCGAGGGGACGCAGACGGTCGCGCCGGGCGTCGCCACGACCTGGACGCCGACCGGCGCCGGGCCGATCGCGTTCACGCTCGCGCTGCCCCGGAACTCCGCCCCGTACGGCAGCGTGCAGCTGACCGACACGAGCGGGACCCTCGATTGCTCGCCGGCCGCGATCCGCGGCCACTACGAATTCCTCCCGAACCTCGACACGCCCGTGTTCGCGACCGCGGTGAAGCACGTGGATCCGGTCGTGGACCCGCCGCCGGATCCGACGCCGGTTGCGATCGTCGCGCCACAGCCCACACCGACGGCGAAGCCCACGCCCCGCCGCGGCACCGTCAGCGTGCGCACGACGCGGCTCGTCGCCAAGCGCGGGAAGGTCAAGCTCCGGATCGCCTGTTCGAGCGCCGGACCGTGCTCCGGCCGCCTGATCGTGCGCGCGGGGTCGAAGACGCTGGTGCGCACGCGGTCCTACTCGCTGGCCGCCGGCAAGGCGCGGACCTACACGCTGACGATCAAGCGCACGCGCGCGACGAAGGTGCGCCTGACGCTCACGCCGACCACCGGTCGCCCCGTGACCAAGACGCTCCGTCTGCGCGGTTAACGAGAGCGACGCGGCCCCGAGCCGTTCGGGGTGCTCTCCTCCGGCAGCGCCAACTCCACGAGGGTGCTGTCGCCCACCGGTCTCAGAGCGGCGAGCCCTTACAACCCCAGGGCTTCGCTCTCTACGGCTCGGTTCCGCGTACGACCGAAACGTACGTTCCGACCCTCGCGCGGTCAATACCCGGCGCGAGGACGATCCCGGAATCTCCGGAATTATGTGCGCAGCGACGCGCCACCGTCGGGGTCGAAGAGCTTGATCCGGCTGGTGTCGAGCGACAGCTCGAGCTCGTGGCCGTTCTCGGCCGCACTGGCGGCATCCAGGCGCGCGACCACGTGCGCCGATCCCCCGCCCGGCACGTCTTCCATGCCGGCGTCGGCCGCCAGCTCGTCGAGCTGATCGGACTGCACGCTGTCCGCGCCCTTGACGTCGAAGTAGGCGTACAGCTCGGAGCCCATCGACTCGACGAGGTCGATCGAGGCCTTGAAGCGCAGGCGGTCGCTCGCGTCCGCGTCGAACTTCGCGTCCTCGAAGTGCTCGGGACGGATGCCGGCGATCACGTCACGTCCGGAGCCCTTCACGCCGGACGGGATCGGGGCGTCGCCGAACGGCAGCCGGAGCCGGTTCTCCTCCAGCTTCGCGGGCAGGAAGTTCATCGCCGGCGAGCCGATGAAGCCGGCGACGAACAGGTTCGCCGGCTGCTCGTAGAGCACCTTGGGCGTGTCGACCTGCTGGATGATCCCGGCGCGCATCACGGCCACGCGGTCGCCGAGCGTCATCGCCTCGGTCTGGTCGTGGGTGACGTAGAGCATTGTCGTGCCGAGCCGGTTCTGGATCCGCGCCACCTCGGTCCGCATCTGCACGCGCAGCTTCGCGTCGAGGTTGCTCAAAGGCTCGTCCATCAGGAACGCCTTCGGATCGCGCACGATCGCGCGGCCCATTGCGACGCGCTGGCGCTGGCCGCCGGACAGGTTGGCCGGCTTGCGGTCCAGGTGCTGGCCGAGCTCGAGGATGTCGGCCGCCTCCTTGACCTTGCGGTCGATCTCGCTCCGGTCCACCTTGGCCAGCTTCAGCGCGAAGCCCATGTTCTCGCGCACGGTCATGTGCGGATACAGCGCGTAGTTCTGGAACACCATCGCGATGTCGCGATCGCGCGGGGCGAGATCGTTGACCTTTTCACCGCCGATCACCAGCTCGCCGTCGCTGATCTCCTCGAGCCCGGCGACCATCCGCAACGCGGTCGACTTCCCGCAGCCGGACGGGCCGACGAGGATCATGAACTCGCCGTCGCGGATCTCGAGGCTCATGTCCTTGACCGCCTCGAAGCCGTCCGGATAGCGCTTCCACACGTTCTGGAACGTGATCTCGGCCATGTCGTCAATCCCCCACGATCGATTCCAGCGTCTATATACCCCCAGATGCGGGCCGCACTCGAACGTTGATCTGTCCGTAACCGTTGTGGCGTACGGTGCGCGCATGCAACCGAGCCCAACGATCCAGCCGCCTTCGCGCTTCGGCGGGTTGATCTTCGTCGCCGCGTTCGTCGCGGTCATGTGGGTCGTGGAGATCGTCGACCTGGTCGCGGGTGATCTCGACTCGGCCGGGATCCGTCCGCGCGAGGTCGACGGCCTGGTCGGCATCGCGCTGGCGCCGGTGCTCCACGGCGGGTTCGGCCACCTGATGTCGAACACGGTGCCGTTTCTGGTCCTCGGTGCGGCGATCGCGCTGAGCGGGCTCGCACGGATCGCCGCCGTCACCGTCATCGTCGCGCTCGTCGGCGGCATCGGAACCTGGCTGATCGCGCCGTCCGCGACGGTACACATCGGCGCCAGCGGTCTGGTGTTCGGCTTCGCCGCCTACCTGATCGCGCGCGGCGTCTACAGCCGTCGAGTCCTGCACCTCGCCGCGGGCCTGATCGTGATCGTCGTCTACGGCACCACGCTGCTGTTCGGCCTCGTCCCCACACCCGGCGTGTCGTGGCAGGGCCACGCGTTCGGCGCGGTCGGTGGCGTGGTTGCGGCGTGGCTGCTGGACGCTCGCCGCGGCGTTACAAGTAGCCCATCGGGTTGACCGGCGTGCCGTTGACGCGCGTCTCGAAATGCAGGTGCGCGCCGAACGAGTGCCCGGTGTTCCCGACGTAGCCGATGACCTGACCCTGGGAGACGTTGGCGCCCACGGACGTGCCGTATCGCGACTGGTGTGCGTAGCACGTGGTGAGCGCGCCGCCGTGGGCGATGCACGTGTAGTTGCCGTACCCGCCGGTCCAGCCGGCGAGGACCACGGTGCCCCCATCGGCCGCGCGGATCGGCGTCCCTTCGGGCGCGGCCAGGTCGACGCCCGCGTGCAGGCGCCCCCAGCGGAACCCGAACGGCGACGTGAACGCGCCGTTGATCGGCCAGATCAGTGCGCCGGAGCCACGGCGGATCGGCCCGGGGGCGACGTTGCCGGCCAGCCGCGCGCGAACCTGGGCCTCCTCCTTTTCGAGCGCCGCGAGGTGCCCTTCGAGCGTCTTGCGGTCGGTCCGCGTGTCCACGAGCGCGTCCCGCTTGTTGGAGCGCACGTCGCGGTACTGCGAGCTGCGTTCGACGAGGCGACCCTTGATCGCGGCGACCTCCTCGCGGCGGCGCGCGACGATCGCCGTGACCTCGCGTTGGCGGGCCTCGGACCGGTCGAGTCGCTTCTCGGCCGCCTGGGCGTCGGCCTTCGCGTCACGTGCCCGGTCGATGATCCGGGCGTCCTGCTGTGACACGCGCTGCATGAACGACGTGCGCTGCAGGAGGTCGGCGAACCCCTCCGATTCCAGGACCACGGTCACGACGTCGGGCTCGTCGGCCTTGAACAGGTAGACGAGCCGCTCGGAGAGTGCGGCACGGGCCTCGAGCAGGCGCCCCCGCAGTCTGGTGATGCGGGCGCGCTCGGAGCGCAGGTCGCGCTGGATCGTCGTCAGTTCCGCGCGCTTGCGGCCGAGATCGGCCTCGATCGTGGCCTGGCGCGTCCGCAGGGTCGTGATGTCGCGCTCGAGCACCCTGATGCGGCGCGAATAGCCCTCGATCGTGCCGGTGAGGACGCGCTCGCGCTTCTTCTTGCTCTCGATCTGCTTGCGCTTCTGCTCGATCTTGCGCTGCAGCTGTTGGCCGTTCGAGACGACCGGAACGAAGAGCCACAGGGCAAACGGGATCGCCGCGAGGGCGATGATGAGGCGCACCTGAGACATCGCGGGTCGGCAATCCTAAGCCGCCACGCCCGGCAGGCCTGCAAGCAGGGGTGCAGCTACCGCGCGCTGAGGTCGCCCCGGCCGTCTTCGTCGGTCAACAGGTAGACGCGGTGGCGTTCGGATCCCGCGATCACTCCCTCGCCCGACGCGAGGCGCAGATAGCGCGAGTTCTGCGCCACCCACACGTCGAGCTCGCGCAGCCCGGGCCCGAACAGCGGCTCGTGGTCATCGTCGGCCCACTCGACGGCGTCTTCGGACGCCTCGCCGGCAAGCGACTGCTCGTGCTCGCGTGAACACTCCCGGACCAGCTCGTAGCGCTCCCACCACGTGCGCAGATGGAGCGCCGCCGATTCGCCGAACGCCCACGCCGCGTCCTCGGCGCCCTGGTCGGCGTTCGAGTACGCCGGGACGTGCACCCGCAGGAGCAGTTCGTGCCGGCACGCGAAGCCGCGATACGAGTGCAGATAGAACACGCGCGAGCTGATCCCCATCGGCGTGATCCTACGAGCGTTTCTGAGCATTCCGTGAAGGGAATCCAGCCATCACACCCCAAACCGGAGGCGCGCGATGGTGGCTCGGATGGCGATTGGGCTGGTCGCGATATGGCTGCTCTCCGCGCCTCCGGCAAGGGCGCAGAGCTGGAGCGTCCCGGTGACGCTCTCGGCGCAGCCGGCCGGTGCCAGCTGGCCGGCGGCGGCGGTGGGCGCGGACGGCACCGCGGCCGTGGTCTGGGCCGAGGTGGCCGGGGCCGACCAGCCCTCCAAGGTGCTCGTCTCGATCCGGCCGGCCGGCGGCGCGTTCGGACCGCCGGTGCAGCTCAGCGCCATGGGCCACGAGCGCGGGCGCCCGGCCGTCGCCGTCGGCCCGACCGGGACGGTCCTCGTGGTGTGGGTGGACGACGACGATCCCGACGCCGTGAGCAACGAGTTCGTCCGCGCCGCCGCCTGGACGCCGGCCGGCGGGTTCGGAGCGCCGCAGGAGGTCATGCACGGCGCGCGCATGCACGGAGCGCCCGCAGCGGCGTTCGACGCCGGGGGAGCGGCGACCGTGGCCTGGGCCGAGGATGACGCGGCCTACGCCGCGCGGCGGGAGGCGAACGGCGAGTGGTCGTCCACTCAGATGCTGCGTCCGATCGACCAGTCGAGCGTTCAGCGAGTCACGCTCGCGGTCGCCGCGAACGGTGACGCCGCGCTCTCCTGGGATGGCTGGATGGCGGTTCGCGAGGGCCCGCAGGAGCCGTTCGGCGCGCCGCAGTCGTTCAGCACGACACGCGATCAGAAGGTCGCGATGGCGCCCGACGGCCGCGCCATCGCGTACTGGCCCGACGGCGAGGAGACGATGGCGGCCGACCGCGCTCCGGATGGCGGCTTCCGTGCGCCGTACGAGCTGATCGCGCGCGGCTATGGCACCGGCGTCGCATTCGGCCCCGACGGCCGCGCCCACGCCGTCTGCATGTGCTCGGCGGGCGGTGAGCACGATCGCGTCCAGCGACGCGAGCGGCCGGCGGGCGGCGCCTGGGGCGAGCCGCTGATGGTGGCCGACCCGGCCGAGCACGGCGCAGCCTCGGGCGAGCGCGGCCCGGTCGCCGCCGCCGACGCCGCCGGCACGCTGTACTTCGCCTGGCACGGCACTGAGTTCGCCACCCTCCAGGACACGATCCTCGCCGGCACCGTCCCCGGGCCCGCCCCGGCGCCGGTGCCGTCGTTGCAGTCCGTCTCCCACTCGCCGACGATCGCGGCCGGACCGGCCGGCGTCGTGGTGCTCGCATGGAGGAGCGCGGCCGGGATCGAGGCCGCGTGGTGGACCGGCGAGACGCCGACCGAGCCGCCGCCTCCGCCACCGCCCGCCGACGTCCAGGCTCCCAACCACACGCCGGCATTCCAGGGCGGGCCGGCGCGCGCGGGCCGGATCGCGGGGGCGGGCGTGACGGCACCGCTCGAGCCCGCGTGGACCGTCGATACCGGCCGCGCCTCGCAGGGCGCGCTGCTGGCCGGCGGCCGCGTGTTCCTGCGCGGCGGCGGTGACGACCGGCCCGTGATCGCCTACGACGTCCGGTCGGGCGGCGAGCTGTGGCGCCGGCCCGTCGCACGGTACGCGGTCTACGACCACCTGGCGTTCGCGGACCAGAAGGTGTTCGGCGCCGGGCATGAGACGTTCGCGCTCGACGTGGCCACGGGCGCCGACGTGTGGCACTCGCCCGCGTCGGGCGAATGGCCCGTGGTGGACGGCGGACGGCTGCTGATGGCCGACCCCGGCTCGGCCGTGGCGATCTCGACCGCCGACGGCGCGCAGCTGTGGGAGAACCCGACCGGCTCCGAAGGCGGCGCCGTGTCCACCGGCCTCGGGCGCGCGTTCCGGGCCGGAAGCAACAGCGCCGTCGCGTTCGACCTGCTCACGGGCGCGCGCGCGTGGCGCCAGAGCGCCGGCTCCTCCGGCTTCAACCAGGTGCCGGCGGCGTTCGACGGCGCCTGGATGTGGGTGACGGGCGGCGGCGACAACCGCGCGTACGACATGCGCACGGGGCTGGTGACGACGCTGTTCCCGAGGGGCGGATTCGTCGCGCTCTCGGCGCCGGTCGGCTACCAGGCCCGCGAACGCGCGCTGGTGGCGTTCGATCTGCGGACGCTCGAGGTCCGCTGGCAGCTTCCGCTCCCGTACGGCAGCCACCTCTCGGCCACCGCGCCGCTCGTCGTCGACGACCTCGTGCTGATCGCCACGGGCGGTCGGCTCTACGCCGCCGACCGGCACACCGGAGCGCTCCGCTGGTCCGGCGAGCTCTCCGCGACCCAGAGCACCGACGGCGGGCTGGCGGCCGGCGACGGCCACATCGTCGTCCCGACCGTGCGCGGCGCGGACGTCTTCCGCACCGCGAGCGCACCGGTGGACGGCGGCGCGGGGGAAGGGCCGGTCTCGCTCCCGACCGTTCCGACCGCGACTCCGTCGCCGTCCCAACCGCGCGCCAAGCCGAAGATGCGCGGCCGGGCACGCGTGAGCGGGAGGCGGCTCGTCGTCACCGTGTCGATGTCCGCGCGCGCCACGGGGAAGGTCGTCATCTCCGTCGGACGGCGATCGGTGACCCGGCGCCTCGTTCGCGGTTCGACCCGCGTCACGATGCGGCTGCGGGCGTCCGAGCGCCCACGCCGGATCACCGTGCGCTACGGCGGCGACGCCCGGCACCTGCCGGTCCGCCGCACGCTGCGTACGTAGCGGTCCGCTATCAATGGCGGCGTGACACTGGCGCTCGAGGCCTCGCAGCGCCAGCGGCGCGGGCAGATATACGTCGCGCTCGCCGCGATCGCATGGTCGACGGCCGGCGTGCTCCAGCGTCAACTCACGCTCGACACCGCGACGCAGGTCGCCGGGCGGGCGGTGTTCGCCGGCGCCGCGCTGTTGGTGTATGTCGCGGTCGTCGACCGCGGCCGGGTGCTGCAGGCGTTCCGGTCGGTGGGCCTGGCGGGCGTCGCGGTGGCGGTGTGCGTCGCGGTCGCGTCGGGCAGCTTCATCGCCGCGCTCAACCACTCGAGCGTGGCGCGCGTCCTGTTCATTTTGGCCCTCTCCCCCGTGCTCGCCGCGCTCTTGGCGCGGGTGGCGCTCGGCGAGCCGCTCACCCGGCGCACCGTGTTCGCGATGGCGCTCGCGCTGGCCGGGGTCACGGTGATGCTCGGCGCTCCGAGCGAGGGCAGCCTGGCGGGCGACGGCCTCGCCTTCCTGGCCGCGCTCGCGTTCGCGGTGATGGTCGTGATCACGCGCTGGCGGCACGACGTGTCGATGGCGCCGGCCACGTGCCTCTCGCAGGTGATCCTCGTCGCCGTCTTCCTGCCGTTCGCCACTCCCGGCGACATCGGCGGCGGCGACGTCGGCTGGCTGGCGGCGCTCGGGATCGGTCAGATCGGGCTCGGCTTCATGCTGCTCACCGTCGGGGCGCGGCTGATCCCGGCCGCACAGGTGGGCCTGATCACGCTGCTCGAGGTGGTGCTCGGCCCGCTCTGGGTGTGGCTCGCGCTGGACGAGCGCCCGAGCACGCTCACGCTCGTGGGCGGTGCGATCGTGATCGTCGCGATCGTCATCCAGACGCGCGCGGCGCCGCCTCCCGAGGCGCCTCCTCCGACGCCGCATTAACCGGCGGGCGCAGGACGCCCGAGATCATCAGCCCGAGCGCGACGAGGCCACCGGTGACGGTCAGTGCGTCGAGCGTGCCGGTGTGCTCGCCGAGGAACCCGATCAGCGGCGGGCCGGCGAGGAACGCGAGGTAGCCGACCGTGGCCACGACGCTCACCCGGGCCGGTGCGAGCGCGGGGTCGTCGCCGGCCGCGCTCATGCCGATCGGGAAGCCGAGCGCCACGCCGAGCCCCCACAGCGCCGCGCCGGCCATAGCCACGGGGAGCGTCGAGCCCCACACCACCATCGCCAGCCCGACGAGCGCGATCACGCCGAGGATCCGCACCATCAGCACGCGTCCGTGCCGGTCGATCAGGCCTGGACCGAACCAGCGGCCGAGCGTCATCGCCGCCAGGAAGATGGCGAACGTCAGCGCGCCGAGCGCGGGGGCCGCGGCGTAGCCGTCGATGATCGCCACGCCGAGCCAGTCGACGCCCGTGCCTTCGGTGAACGCCGCGGCGAACACGAACGCGCCGATCAGCAGCGTCCGCGGCTCGGTCCATGCCTTGAGCGGGTTGGGGCGCTTGCCGTCCTCGGCCGGGGCGTCGGGGTCCGGCAGGAACGCGCGCACGGCCCATGGCCCCACGATCGCCACGAGCACCGCGATGGCCAGCAGATGCGCGGTGGCGGAGACGCCCAGCGCCACCATCGCCGCGCCGAGCAACGCCCCCGCCACCGTGCCGACGCTAAACCCCGCGTGGAAGCGCGGCATGATCGCGCGCTTGAGCTCCTGCTCGACGGCCGAGCCCTCGACGTTCATGGCCACGTCCCACGTGCCCATGCCCACGCCGACCGCGAAGAGCCCCACGACCACTGGGAACACCCCGATCCGATAGCCGACCGCCGCGATGGCGAGCCCGGCCGCCGCCACCAAGGACATCACGCCAACCGTTCGCGCGGTGCCGAGCCGCCCGACGACCAGGCCGGACAGGGGCATCGCGCTGACCGACCCGACGGCGATCGCCAGCAGCACGAGCCCGAGTGACTGCGGCGAGAGCTCGAGCGCGTCGCGGATCTGCGGGATCCGCGACGCCCAGCTCGCGAAGGCGAAGCCGCTGAGGATGAAGACGACATACACCGCGGTCGTCGCGCGGCTCAGGGCGCGGGCTTCAGGCATCCGGCGTCACCACCGTGATGCCCAGCCGCTCGTACGCGGTCACGCCCGCGCGCGGGGTGTCGGTGACGAGGACGTCGATGCACGTGGCGGGCGCGACCACGTACGGGCTCGCCACGCCGAGCTTGTCGGCCGCGGCCAGGACGATCGTGCGCGCGGAGCGCTCGATCATCGCCCGCACCACCAGCGACTCGTCGCGGTCGCGGAACGTCACGCCGACGTCGGGATCAACGCCGCAGCCACTCACCACGCACGCATCGGGATGCAGCGACTGCAGTTGCGCGACGGTGTCGGCGCCGGTCACCGTCTGCGAGTCGCGGTGCAGGCGGCCGCCGAGGAGATCCACGTCCACGGTGGGATGGTCGCGCAGCGCCACCGCGACATCGGGGCTCGACGTCACGACCGTGGCCTCGAGGTCGCGCGGCAGGCGCTGCGCCAGCAACAGGACCGTCGTCCCGCCCGCGAGCGCGACGAGGCCGGAGCGCGGCACCAGCCCGGCCGCGAGCGCGGCGACGGTCTCCTTGGGCGCGTCGTCGCTCGCCAGCCGTTCGGCGAACCGCCGCGGGCCCGGCACGGGCCGGACCGCGCCACCGTGCACGCGCTTCAGCGCCCCGAGCGTCTCGAGCTCCGCCAAGTCGCGCCGTACCGTGTCGATCGAGACGCCCAGCCGCGCCGCGACGTCCGTCGAGACCACGCGGCCGGAGGCGTCGAGAGTCGCGACAATCTCGGCGTGGCGGTCGGCGGCGAACATCACCGTGCATACTACAGCATCTTCAGGCAAACTACCGTGTAAAACCGCAAATTCCTGCAGACCGTGAAGCTTTGGCTCCTTATTGGAGGGCTGGTGGTGGCGGCCGTGCTGGTCGTGGTGCTCCCCCGCCTCGGCGGCGACGAGGGCCACGCTCCGCGGCGCGGACACCCGGAGACCCTGGCGGCCGCGGTCGCGCTGACGTACGCGCGCGGGGTGCAGGTCGGCGCCACCAACGTCGCGTGCGGCACGATGACTCGAGACGCCGCGCGCGCGGTCGCCTGTGGGACGGCGAACGCGCGTCTGCCCGCGTGCGGGGACTTCAGCATCCCCGGGACGCGGATCCTCCACTTCGACGACTCACGCGCGACGATCAGGGTCGGCGAATGCCGGATCGAGCTGGTCATGGACCCGAAGATCGACTGGGCCGTGTCGAAGGTCGAGGCGGCGTAGCGGCTCAGCCGGCGAGCAGGACGGTCGCCGCGACGGCGGTGACGGTCATGAGCGCCGCGACCACGACCTCGCGTGCGCTGCCCGTCGGGATCCGTGCGGGCGACGGGACGAGCCACCGGCGCCGGCGCGACAGCGGCGCGAACAACGCCACGCCGGAGGGCGTGCAGGCATCGGCGGCGATGTGCGCCAGGTAGCCGATCGCGACCCCGATCCCGAGGTCTCTGGCGAGCAGGCCGCAGGCGATCGCCGCCACCGCGCAGGCCGCGAGCGAGTGGGTGATGCCGCGGTGGTTGAAGAGCAGCAGGACGCGGAGCGGCAGACGCGAGATCCAGCCGAGCACCCGGATCGGCCAGACGCGGCGCTCGATCCGTCGCGAGCGGTAGATGCGGCTGCCGGCGCGGTCGGCATCGGGCAGCAGTGAGCCCAAGATCGCTCCGCCCACGAGGGCGACGGCGGTGGCCGATGTGGCGTCGAGTGCGGCGGCGGTCACGGCGGCCAAGCCGACGCCGGCGATCTGATGGGTCGAAGCGCGCGTTCGCGGCAGACTGTCAGCGCAGCCGGACGTGCAGGTGATCGTGGTGGTAGTCGAGTTGCTGGACGACCCCGGCGCGCCCGCCGAGCCCGGTTCGCGGCCCGACGAACACGTACTGCGCACCGGCGGCCGCGAAGCGGTTCACGAGGTCCTGGGCGAGCCGGAGGTCGACGTCCGCCAGCGAGCCCGGCGCCCGCTCCTGGCGGTCCTTGCGCGGATAGTAGATGTCGGCGTCGCGCCCGTTCTGATGCGAGTCGTGCCCGCCCGAGGGAGCCCGGGTCCCGAACTCGCGCAGGCTGCCGTAGCGCCCGTCGAAGCTGCCGCCGCGGGGCCGGCTGAGATCGCCGACGACGATCCGCGGGACACCGGGATGCGCCGCCCGGTACTGCCTGGCGACGCGCAGGATCGTCCGGATCAGCCGGTCGGTCGCGAACCGGCGGTCGAACCGGTTGACCGGCTCCCAGCGAATCGGATCCCACGTGTGGAAGTTCACGCCTTCGGGCGGCAGCTTCACGCCGGCGATCAGGCGCCCGGCGTCCGGCCTCCCCTCGGCCGTCGAGCGCCGCCACACGATCTCGCGCTCCAGCCGGCGACGACGCTCCACGGGCGTCTCAGCCTGCGCGGTCGGCGTCGGCTGGACCTGCGCCGCCGTCGGCTCGACGCCCTTGTTGAGAAACGCTCCGGCGGCGCAGAGCACTGCTGCCGCGATGAGGTGTCGTGCCGACACGCAGGTATCGACTGTCATCGTCCACTTCGATGGATAGCAACGAAGCGCTCGCCGCGCTGCGCGGCGGTCATCTCGACACCGTCTCATTTGTCATGGACTACGTCGAGTTCCGCACGACCGTCGTCTCGGCGGCCGAGGTCGACCGGAGCATCGAGGTCCGCAGCGACACGGGGCACGTCCTCACCATTGCGCTGACCGGCGACGCGGGCGGTCCCGAGTTCGCCCATCTCGTCCCCGTCGACGGCGGAATGTTCATCTGGTAGCGACGTGCACCCACTCGAAGACATCACGGTCGTCTCCCTCGAGCAGGCGGTCGCGGCGCCGCTCGCCACCCGTCACCTGGCCGACCTCGGCGCACGCGTGATCAAGGTCGAGCGCCCCGGTATCGGCGATTTCGCGCGCTCGTACGACCGCACCGTCCACGGTGACTGCACGTACTTCGTCTGGCTCAATCGCGGCAAGGAGAGCCTCGAGCTCGACATCAAGGACGCGGGCGATCGCGCGTTGCTGGACCGGCTGATCGACACCGCCGACGTGTTCGTGCAGAACCTGATCCCCGGCGCCGTGACGCGGCTCGGGCTCGACGCCGACACGCTGCGCGCCCGCCGCCCCGAGCTCATCCACTGCTCGATCTCCGGCTACGGCCACGACGGGCCGTACCGCACGAAGAAGGCCTATGACCTGCTCGTGCAGTGCGAGACCGGCGTCGTCTCGACCACGGGCACGCCGGACGCGCCCGCGAAGGTCGGGATCTCCGTGGCCGACATCGCCACCGGGATGTACGCATACAGCGGCATCCTCACTGCCCTGTACGAGCGTGAGCGGAGCGGGTCGGGGAGCACGCTCGACGTCGCGATGATCGACGCGCTCGGCGAGTGGATGATGCAGCCCGTCTACCACGCCGTGTACGGCGGCCAAGGGCCTCGGCGGACGGGTGGGCGGCACGCGACGATCGCGCCCTACGGTCCGTACGCGGCGAGTGACGGAAGCATCTATCTCGGCGTCCAGAGCGACCGCGAGTGGGCGACGCTCTGCCGCGACGTCCTCGCGCGACCGGAGCTGATCGACGACCCGCGATTCGCGCGCAACACCGAGCGGGTCGAACACGACGACGAGCTGACGGCGATCCTCGAGACAGTGTTCACCGACCAGACCGCGGACGAACTCGTGCAGGCGCTCGACCGCGCCGGGATCGCGTGTGCGCGCATGCGCACACCCACGGAGTTCTTCGAGCATCCGCAGCTCGCCGCCCGCGATCGCTGGCGGACGGTGACTGCCCCCGGCGGGCCGATCCGCGCGCTGCTGCCGCCGGTCAGCGTCCGCGGCCGCGAGCCGCTCATGCGCGATGTCCCGGCGCTCGGCCAGCACAACGCGTCGATCCGCGCGAGTTCGAGGCATGATCAGCGAGCTGATCCAGCCCGGCCCGGCCGAGGCGCTCGCCGGGCTCATCGGCGTGCCGATGCCCGAGGAGGAACTGCCGCTGTTCTGGCACTGGCTGTACATGCTGGAGCGGCCGGCGCAGGCCGACCTCGGGCCCGACGGCCACCCCGTCCGCGGCGCCATCCTCGCCCCGCCCGAGCCCGGCCGTCGCCGCATGTGGGCCGGCGGGCGCGTCCGCTCCGTCGCGCCGCTGCGCTTCGGCGAGGTCGCGACCCGCACAACGAACGTCCTCTCGACCGAGGAGAAGCACGGCCGCACCGGCCGGCTGACATTCATCACCGTCAGCCGCCAGATCTTCCAGCGCGACCGGCTCGTCGTCGACGAGCGCCAGGACATCGTCTACCGCGACACGGTGAGCTTGGAAGCGCCACGCGACACCCTCGATCGCCCGCCGGAAGACGGCGAGTGGTCGATCGACATCAGCCCGACGCTCTTGTTCCGCTTCTCCGCGCTCACCTACAACGGCCACCGGATCCACTACGACCGCGACTACGCGCGCGACGTCGAGGGCTACCCCGGCCTGGTCACCCACGGCCCGCTCCAAGCCCTGGCCATGGCCGAGGCCGCCCGCGCGCGCGGAGCCACCCCGACGATGTCCGAGTACCGTCTCGTCGCCCCGCTCTTCGAGCACCAGGGGCTCGTCGCCACCGACGCCATGGTCCGCGATCTCAGCGGCCGCCAGACCGCCCAAGCCACGCTCACGTATGACTGACCACCAGGAGCTCCGCGTCCAGGTGCGCGACCTCTGCGCACGCTTCCCCGACGCGTACTGGCGGAGCCACGACCAAGCGCGCGAATACCCGCACGAGTTCGTGGACGCGCTCACCGAGTCGCGGCTCCTGGCCGCGCTGATCCCGACCGAGTACGGCGGCCTCGGGCTCGGCCTGACCGAGGCCAGCGTCGTGATGGAGGAGATCAACCGCTCCGGCGGCCACTCCGCCGCCTGCCACGCGCAGATGTACACGATGGGCGCCGTCCTGCGCCACGGCAGCGACGAGCAAAAGCGCACCTATCTCCCCCGCATCGCGGGCGGCGAGCTGCGGCTGCAGGCCTTCTCGATCACCGAGGCCGAGGCCGGCTCGGACACGAGCAGCATCGCCACGACCGCACGCCGCGAGGGCGACGAGTACGTCATCGACGGCGCACAAGAACTGGACCAGCCGGATCCTGCAATCCGACCTGCTGCTCCTGCTCGCGCGCACCGGCACCGCCCGAGGCGCGCGCCAACGGACTGAGCCTGTTCCTGATCGACCTGCGCGACGTGCCGCGCCGGATCAGCTCGAGGTCACGCCGGTGCGGACGATGTTCAACTACGCGACCAACGAGGTCCGCTACCGGGGGCTGCGCGTGCCCGCCGCGAGCCTGATCGGCGAGGAGGGCCAGGGCTTCCGCTACGTGATCGACGGCTGGAACGCCGAGCGGATCCTGCTCGCCGCCGAGGCGATCGGCGACGGCTACTGGTTCACCGAGCGCGCCACCGCCTACGCCAATACGCGTGAGGTGTTCGGCCGCCCGATCGGCGCCAACCAGGGCGTGCAGTTCCCGATCGCGCACGCGTACATGCAGGTGCGAGCGGCGGACCTGATGCGCTACGACGCCGCGCGCCGCTTCGACGCCGGGGAGCCCTGCGGCGCCGAGGCCAACATGGCCAAGCTCCTGAGCGGCGAGGCGAGCTGGGCGGCCGCGAACGTCTGCCTCGACACGCACGGCGGCTACGGGTTCGTCGACGCCTACGACGTCGAGCGCAAGTTCCGCGAGACCCGCCTGTACAAGGTCGCGCCGGTCAACAACAACCTCGTCACGAGCTTCATCGCGACCAAGGTGCTGGGGCTGCCGCGGTCCTACTGAAGCTGCACGTCATCACGGCCGGCGACGGCCGCGCGCGCCGCCGCGCGCAACGCGTCACGCACGGCGACGACGGCCGGGAGGTCGGCGGCCGTCGCCCGCGCCGCGGTGAAGATCGTCCGCAGCACTTCACCCTCGGCGATCGGCAGCACGGCCACCTGCGGGGTTGCCGTTCCGATCAGCGCCGGCAGCAACGTCACCGCCTGCCCGGATGACACCAGCGCGCGCAGGATCAGCGCGTCGTCCGTGCGGTGACGGATGTCCGGCGCGTAGCCGCCGACGCCGTTGCACAGGTGCTCGATCGCAGCGGCGTGGCCGGTGCCGACGTGACCCGCCGCCCACACCGCGTGCTCGACGCCGGCCAGCGGAATCGGCGCCCCGGCCCTCGCCAGCGGATCGTCGGCCGGAACCGCCAGTAGCACCTGCTCGCGGATCAGGTCCACGCGGTGGACGTCGCGGTGGCGCGGCACGGGCACCGGGTCATAGTCGATGCCGAGCACCACGTCGACGGCGCGCGAGCGCAGCTCCTTGAGCGCCGGAGCGGTCTCCCGCTGCGAGACCTCGACCCGAAGATCCGGCGCGGACTCGGCCAACGCCGCCAGCGCGCTCGGCAAGAGCGCGAGCGCCGGCGTCTGCACGAACGTCACCCGAACGCGGCCGCGCGGGCGGCCCTCCACGCTCGCCAGCTCCGTGACGATCGCCTCGTCCGCGGCCAGCGCCTGCTCGGCGTGCTCGACCAGTCGCCAGCCCGCGGGCGTGAGCTGCACGTTGCGGCCGACGCGGCGCAGCAGCTTCACGCCCACCTCGCGCTCGAGCTCCGCAAGCTGCACGGAGACAGACGAAGGGCTGTAGGAGAGCGCTTCCGCTACGTCGCCGATCGTCCCGCGCCGCGAGAGCTCGAGCAGCAGGCGCAGGCGACGCAGCTCCACGAGCCGGATTCTCACACAGGTGTTCCTCGCCGCCACCCCGCTAGCAGGCCTTCTCTGCCAACCAGGCGTGGTAGCGGTCGCGCGTTTGCGACCAGTAGATCTCATAGCCGAGCCAGTGCGTCACACCGGCGGCGAGCCGGAGCGAGGCCAGTGACTCTGCCTGCGACCCGTCTTCGCTGGTCCATTTGGACGCCATGCCGTAGGTGGCCGTGACGTGGCGCAGGCCCGAGGGTGTCGCCAGGCCGCGCTGCCAGCTCGCATAGGAGTACGCCCAGCCGTTGGCGGTCCAGCGTGCGGCGATCGCCCGGAAGTACACCCACTCGCTCGCGTAGATCGAGCGCACGTCCTCAGGCAGGTTGAAGTTCAGCCGGCTCTGCCCCCAGCCGTTGTAGTGGTTGGGCATGCACTCGGTGTAGAACGCGTTGTTGGGAAAGTGGTGGTACTGCGCGCCGCTTTGCGCCTGGGCGGTCGCGGCTGCAGCGGAGCCGAGAAGCGCGATGGCCAACACGACGGCGGTCATGCCGGGAAGCAGGCGACCGAGCCTGTGGTGGTCAGCCTGCCTGCGGAGCGAGGTGTACACGCTTGATCTCCTTGTGGACTCTGGGACGTCTCGAGTCTCAGGCCCACGGAGTGGCAGGGCTACGCACCCATGGGATGGAGTCCGCCCGCCCCCGGCCGCGATGGTGTCGCTCGTCGAGGCGTCGAGGAAGTACGGTGCTTAGACATGGCGGTCCAAGACCTTCCGGCACGAGAAGCGCCTGGACTGCGCGTGCCCCGCGCGGCGCAGCCGTGGCTGGGCGTGCTCGGCGTGCTTGTGCTGATCGAGCTCGTCGTCCGCAGCGGGCTCTTCTCCAGCCGGTACTTCCCGCCGATGACCGACACCGGCGCGGCGTTGGTTCGGCAGCTGGGCGAGGGCGCCTACTGGACCGCCATCCTGCACACGATGGAGGGCTGGGCGATCGGCCTCGGCATCGCGGTCGCGATCGCGGTGCCGTTCGGGCTGCTGCTCGGCTTCAGCGAGATCGCCTATCACGCGTTCCGGCCGGTGATCGAATTCCTCCGGCCGGTTCCGTCCGTGGCGCTGATCCCGCTCGCGATCCTCCTGTACGGGACGGGGCTGCAGAGCAAGGTCTTCCTGGTCGCGTTCGCGGCGACGTGGCCGCTTCTGATCCAGACCATCTATGGCGCCCGGGACCTCGACCCGGTGGCACTGGAGACCGCCCGCTCGTTCCGGATCCGGCGCAGCGATCGCGTGCTGCGCGTGACGCTGATGGGCGCCGTGCCCTACATCGCGACGGGGCTGCGGATCTCGTCGGCGACGGCACTGATCCTTGCCGTCACGGCGGAGCTGATCATCGGCTCCGCGGGGCTCGGGCGCGAGATCAACATCGCCCGCCAGGGCGGCGCCGTCGACATCATGTACGCGCTGATCGTGACCACCGGCCTGGTCGGCTGGGGCCTGAATTCACTCTTCGCCGCCGTCGAGCGGCGCGTGCTGCACTGGCACCCCTCGCAGCGGGTGGAGGTCTCGTGAATCGCCGAGTTCTCCTGATCGCGGTCGAGATCATCACCCCGCTGATCCTGTTGGCGCTGCTGTGGGTGTGGACGACGAACGCCGAGAGCTACTACTACCCGCCGCTCGGCGACGTGCTCACCACCTTCGCCGACACGTGGCTGTTCGAGCGCTTCGGCGAGGACATCATGCCGAGCCTCGGCCGGCTCGCCGCCGGCTTCGTGCTGGCCGTCGTGATGGGCATCGCACTCGGGGTCATCCTCGGCCGGCGCCCGACGCTGCGGCGCATGCTCACGCCGGTGATCGAGTTCCTGCGCGCGATCCCCGCCCCCGCGCTGATCCCGTTCGCGATCCTCGTGCTCGGCATCGACAACGACGCGAAGATCTTCCTGATCGCGGTCGTCTGCTTCTTCCCGGTCCTGCTGAACGCGATCGACGGCGTCGCAGGCGTCGAGCCGACGCTGCTGGACACCACGACGGTCTATCGCATCAGCGCGTTCGATCGCCTCCGCTACGTCGTACTCCCCGCGGCCGCGCCGCAGATCTTCGCCGGCATCCGCACCAGCCTGTCCCTGTCCCTCATCCTCATGGTGATCAGCGAGATGGTCGCCAGCTCGAACGGCATCGGCTACTTCATCCTGCAGTCGCAGCGGTCGTTCGCCATCACCGAGATGTGGTCCGGCATCCTCCTGCTCGGCCTGCTCGGGTACCTGTTCAACGCCGCCTTCACGCTCGTCGAGCGCCGAATTCTGGCCTGGCATTTCGGGGCCCGCGCGGGCGCCCGCTGAGACCCCCAATGCTCAAGATCACCAACCTCAGCAAGACCTATGGTGCGGGCGAGAACGCGACGCAAGCGATCGCCGATCTGTCCTTCGAGGTCAATCGCGGCGAGTTCGTCTGCATCGTCGGTCCCTCCGGCTGCGGCAAGACCACGCTGCTGAAGGCGATCTCCGGCCTGCTGCCGGCCACGAGCGGCACGGTCGAGTTGGACGGCAAGCCGATCACGGCTCCGCCCGAGCAGATGGCGCTCGTCTTCCAGGACTACAGCCGTTCGCTGTATCCCTGGATGACCGTCGCGGCCAATGTCGAGTTCCCGCTCCGGCGCAAGCCGATCAGCAAGGGTGAGCGCCGGCAGACGGTCCAGAAGGCGCTGGAGTCGGTCGGCCTGGAAGGCTTCACCGGCAAGTACCCGTGGCAGCTCTCGGGCGGCATGCAGCAGCGCGTCGCGATCGCGCGCGGGCTCGCGTACCGCCCCGAGATCCTGCTGATGGACGAGCCGTTCGCCTCCGTCGACGCGCAGACCCGCTCCGACCTCGAGGACCTGGTGCTGAAGCTGCGCCACGACTACGGCATCACGATCGTGTTCGTCACGCACGACATCGACGAGTCGGTGTACCTCGCCGACCGGGTCGTGATCCTCACGCAGCGCCCGACCGTGGTGCAGGAGACGCTCGAGGTTCCGCTGCCGCGGCCGCGCGATCAGGTGACGACGAAGGAGCTGCCCGAGTTCGTGCAGCTCCGCGCGCACGTGTACCGCGCGATCAAGCGCCCGGACGCGCTCGTCCCGGCGTGAGCCATCCAGTCCCGTCTGAGCGCGCGCGCGAACTGGTACGCGGCGGCTTCGACCCGTACGTGCATGTCGCGCCGGACTTCGCCCCGCGCCGGATCACGGATCTGGAGCTCGCGGAGCGCTGCCTGGAGCTCGGGCTCAGCGGGTTCGGCGTGATGTCGCACTACACGGCGACGGCGGAGCGCGCCGCGGTCGTCAACGCCGCGGTCGGGACATCGCTCGCGCTCGGCTCGATCGTCCTCAACCACGCCGTCGGGGGGCTCAACGCGACCGCGGTGGAGGTCGCCGCGCGCCAGGGCGCGCGCTTCGTGTGGCTGCCCACCGTCAGCGCGCTCGGTGAGTTCGCGAAGGTCGAGGCGGCCGCGAACGGGAACGTGCCAGTGTGGGTGCGCTTCGAGGTCGAGCTGCGGACGGCGGGCGCGCCGCCGCGGCCGGTGCCGGTCCTCGACGACGCCGGCGCGCCGCTCGCGGACCTGCTCGCGGTGCTGCGCGTGATCGCCGCGCACGACCTGGCGTTGATGACCGGCCATCTCTCGCGCGACGAGATCTTCGCCGTCGTCGACGCCGCGGTCGCCGCCGGCGTGCGGACGATCGCCGTCACCAACCCCGAGTTTCCGTCGCACAAGCTCAGCCCAGCCGACCAGGTGGCGCTCGCGCAGCGTGGCGCGCTGTTCCAGCGCGCGCTGACGACGCCGTACACGGGGAAGTGCACCTGGGACGAGATCTTCACCGCCACGCGCGCGGTCGGCGCGGCGCACACGGTCTGGGGCAGTGACCTCGGGCAGGTCTTCAATCCGCCGGTGGAGGACGGGCTGGCCCTGATGGCCGACCGGTTCCTCGCGGCCGGCTTCACCGAGGAGGAGATTCGAACCATGGCGGTCGAGAACACCCGGAGGCTGGCCGGTGCCTAGGCGGGTCCAGGTGATCGGCGCGCACTCGGCGGATTTCGTCTGGCGCGCCGGCGGCGCCGTGGCCAAGGCGGTGTCGCTGGGCGGCGAGGCGGAGGTGATCGCGCTGTCCTACGGCGAGCGCGGCGAGTCCGGCGAGCTGTGGAAGCAGGAGGGCCAGACGATCGAGAACGTCAAGCGGATCCGGCACGCCGAGGCCGAGGCGGCGGCAGCGCACCTCGGCGCGAGGTTCCGCTGCCTGGACCTCGGCGACTACCCGCTGCAGATCGGCGGCGCAGAGCTGCTGTCGATCGCCGAGGCGATCCGCGCCTTCGCGCCCGACGTCCTGATCACCCACACGGACACCGACCCGTTCAACCCCGATCATCCGGTGGCGTACGCCGCGGTGGACCGTGCGCGTTCGCTGGCGGCGGGCGCGGGCGTCCCGAGCGCGTTCGGGACGATCAAGCCGCCGCAGCTGTTCCTGCTCGAGCCCCACCAGCCCGAGCTGTGCAACTTCACCCCGACGGTCCACGTCGACATCACCGTCCGTCTGGGACCAGAAGGTCGCCGCGATGAGCGAGATGAAGGCGCAGCAGTACCTGCAGACCTACTACGCGCAGCGCGGCGAGCAACGCGGCAACCATGCCCGGCGGGCGTCGGGACGCTCCGAGGTCCGCTACGGAGAGTCGTTCATGCGGGTGCTCCCGCAGGTGGTGGAGGAACTATGAACGCCGAACTCGCCCGGCTCGGGTCCGCGACCGTCTACGAGGCGTCCGGGCGCCAGGGACTGGTCGACGCCGAGTTCCGGCAGTTTCCCGCCGGGGCCCGCGCGTGCGGCCCGGCGCGGATCGCCCGCTGCGGCCAGGACGACAACCTGATGGTGCACGCGGTCATGGCCTCCGTTGCGCCCGGCGATGTACTCGTGCTCACGATGCCCGAGCCCGCCCCCGTGGCGCTGCTCGGCGACCTGCTCGCCACCCAGGCCGCCTTCCGGGACGCGGCCGCGGTGCTCGTCGACGCCGCGATCCGCGACAGCGAGGAGCTGCCGCTGCCCGTGTGGGCGCGCTGGGTCCGCAACCGCGGCGCGACCAAGGACATCCGCGGCGAACTCGACGTGCCCGTCATCGTCGGCGGCGCGACGATCAACCCCGGCGACCTGCTCGTGCTCGACGCCGACGGCGTCACCGTGGTCCCGATCGATCGCGCCGAGGCGGTGCTCGAAGCGTCACTGGCGCGCGAGGCGAAGGAGGCCGACAAGCGCGCGAAGTTGGAGGCCGGCGAGCTCTCCTACGAGCTGGACGGGTTGGATCGTGTCTGAGATCGCGCATCTCGGGCCGGTCGAGCTGTTCACGCCGAAGGGCGACGAGAGCCTGGCCTTCTTCGTCGACATCATGGGCATGGAGATCGAGGCCCAGAACGGGCCGGCGACGTACCTGCGCGGGTGGGGCGACTACCAGCGGTGGTCGCTGAAGCTGATCGCGTCGGACACGAGCGGGATGGGCGTCCTCGGCCTCCGCGCCTGGAGCCCCGAGGCGCTCGAGCGCCGGGTCGCCGCGGTCGAGGCCGCGGGCCTCGGCGAGGGCTGGACCGACGGCGACCTCGGCCGCGGTCCGTCGTACCGCTTCCGCGATCCCGACGGCCATCGGCTCGAGCTCTACTACGAGTGCGAGCGCTACGACCCGCCCGACCATCTGCGGCCGGCGCTGAAGAACGTGCCGGGCCGCTACACCGGCCGCGGCTGCGCGATCAAGCGCCTCGACCACGTCAACATCCTGGCCGCCGACGTGCGCGCCAACCGCGAGTTCTGCGTCGACTCGCTCGGCTACCGGCTCTACGAGCGCATCGAGCTCGACGACGGCTCCGAGGCCGGCGCCTGGATGAGCGCGTCGATCGCCGCCCACGAGCTCATCTACACGCGCGACGCGCGCGGCCTCAACGGCCGCCTCCATCACCTCGCGTTCTGGGTCGACACCCGCGAGGAGTGCCTGCGCGCCGCCGACATCTGGCTCGACGCCGGCATCGAGATCGAGGCCGCGCCGTCCAAGCACGCGATCGCCCAGGGCTTCTTCCTGTACGGCATCGAGCCCGGCGGCAACCGGGTCGAGGTCACGACCGGCGGGCGGTTCGTGTACGCGCCCGACGAGCCCTGCGTCGTCTGGACGGAGGAGGAGCGCAAGAAGGGGCAGGCGTGGGGCGTCAAGACGGTCGAGTCGTTCCACACCTACGGGACGCCGCCCGCGTAGTCCCGCCCCGGGTCGGGGCGGGACCGCGCGGACGAGGTCTTACGGCTGTGTCGTCGACAAGGTCAACGTCAGCGTCTTGCTGTACGCGCCCGTGCGCAACGCGTCAGTCGCGTTGATGCGCTGGCGGAACGACAGCGTCACCTGGTCGTTGCTGACCGGCCCGGTGTAGTTGAGCAGCGACGTCGGGTTCGCGCTTCCACCGACGTCGGCCAGCGCCACTCCGGTGCCGGCCGCGCTGGTGGCGCGCGCCTGCACCTTCGTCGGCAGCGCGAACGTGCCGTTGACGAGCTGGCCGGTGTTGGTCGCGGCCGCATCGGCGATCGACAGGTTCCCGTCACCCGCCGTCGAGATCACGTTCGCGGTCGACGTGGCGTCGTAGTTGTTGCCGATGCCGGGGATGAACGGGCTGAACGTCGCCGGCCCGCCCAGCGTCAGCGACAGCGTGGGCGGCACAGTGCCCCCGACTTCCGCCGTCGGCCAGAACCGGAAGAACGCACGGTGCTGCACACCCGTCTTCGTGGTCATCACGAACTCGCGGCACGTGCTGGACCAAGCCGCGTCGGTCGTCCACGGGTACGTGTAAACGCCGTTGGCGTCGACGGACAGCGGCGCCCCGCCCGCCGTGACCGCCGGAACCGGCAGCGGCCGCGGTGTGATCACGTTCTGGCCTGGCGTTTCGGTCTTCCGCGTCACGCAGTCGACCTGGCGCGTGTACGGATTGTTCTTGGTGATCAGGTCGAGCCCGCGGTAGCCGTCGTCGGCCGTGAACCGAAGCGGCAACGGATGTCCCGCGCGCACCTCATTGATCGCCGGTCCAGCTGCCACCCCCTGGAACCCGCGCAGGCAACTCGGGTGCGTGTCGAACGCCTCGGTGTTGTCGTTGCGGCCGGTGGTCCCCTGGACGGCGCTGTAGCCGAGGCCGCGGCGGGCGAACGTCGCCCACACCGTGCACGTGTCGGCGGGGCCGTTGTTGCGGGTCGCGGCGCCCGCGAGGATCCCGTTGCGGGCGGCCACGAGGCCGGGGTCGCAGCCCTGCATCTTCAACCCGTCGACCACGTACTGGAACGCGCGGTTGTTGCCGCCGGTATTCCAGGCCGCATACAGGTCGCGGTTGAAGCCGTACTTGTCGATCAGGTCCCAGTCCAGGTCCCACAGCACCGACGCCCAGCCGTGGCCGAGGCCGTGCGGGAGCGCCAGTGACGTGCCGTTCAACCAGCCACCGGTCTTGATCGAGTCATACGTGAACGGCTGGATCTCCATGTTGCGCGAGTACGGCCGCGGGCGGATGCCGTTGCCGTTGCGGTTGGCCTGGAACAGCAGCCAGGGGCCGCTGCCGCGCGGCGCCTCCGGGTCGTCGAGCGTCGGGTCCAGCAGCAGCGTGATCGCGAGGTACTCGCTCCAGCCCTCGCCCGCCTGCTCGTTGCCGTTCAGGCAGTCGTTCCCGACGCCGCCGGTCAGGCGGGTCGACAGGCCGTGACCGTACTCGTGGGCGATGATCAGGTTCTCGACGTCGCCGTCGCGGATGCCCGGGTGGCTCGGATGCTGGGCGACGCCGCCCGTCGCGGGGCCGGCGGCGATCGCGGCCTTGATCGCGGTGCCGTCGGCCTGCGTGACCGCCACCGCCGGGATGTTGACCGGCGCGGCCGTCATCGCGCCCGTGAGCACCGGGGCGCCGCCCGCCGCGTTGTGCGCGACCACGACCGCCTTGGCGCCGAGCGATTCGGCGACCTGCACGCGCGTCAGGTACGGGCACTGTGCCGCGGCCGTGCCGCCGTCGACGACGGCGATCCAGTTCCCGGTCGGGAGCGTGGTCGGGTAGAGGGCGGCCGTGCAGCCCGTGCCGGCGTAGACGAACGCGCCGGTGAGCCCAGCCTTCGTCGCCGCCGGAGAGAAGCGCGCATACGACGCCCCGTAGGTGACGCCGTTGACGGTGACGGCATTCTGCGGGCCGAACTGGTTCCCGGGCCACAGATACATCTGCATCCGCGGAGTCCCGCCGTCGTTCTGCGGAGTGCCGAACATGGCGTTGTTCGTGCTGCTGCCGTCGGCCGCCTCGGCACGGACGTAGTCGCCGCCCGTGCCGCCGCGGCCGTAGTTGTTGGCCTGGAAGTTGCCCGACGCCTCGTCGAACCCGTACCGGTGCAACAGGTCGTGGATCATGTTGTTGGCGTAGAACAGGTTCGTCGTCGCCGCGCTCCGGTACGACTGCGCGTGCGCGGTCGGGTCGAGCGGGAAGTCGAACGTCAGCGAGGCGCCGCCGTCCGGGCTCGAGTTGAAGTCCGGAGCGTTGTTGTTGTCCTGGTCCATGTACGCGTGGGCGTTGTTGCCCTGCGTGGTGGTGAACTCGGGGCCGGCCGCGCCGTTGGTGTCATGCCAGCCGAACGGCGAGCCCGGGCGGTCGGCGGGATTGGTCACGACGGTCCGGTCGGCGTCGTTGAAGCTCTCCGTCGGGTAAGCGAGCACGCGGTAGCTCGATCCGTCGTTGACCGGGTCGGGCGTCTTGAGCACGAACGCGGGCGGCGCGAAGTTGGCGCTGATGGGACGGCGCGCCAGCGCGGCGAGGTCATCCACGTCGTCGTGGATCATCAGGTCTTCGGAGTCCAGCAGCGCGCCGGTGCGCGCGTCGACCGTCGCGCTCCACATTGCCGCATCCGAAACCGCGTCGATCTCCACCCGCCACGCCAGCCGCAGCTTTGCGTCGGCGGTGGCGTGCCAGCCAAGCTTGGCCGGGATCGCCCGCAGATCGCTCGGCTCGTCGAGACCGAGCGCCTTCACCGCGGCGCGGACCGCCTCGGTGGCGTCGAGCACCGCCGGCGTCGCGCCGGCACTCAGCCCTTTCTGCAAGCTGCCGCCGGCGTACACCGTCCGCCCGTCACGACCGACGTTGACCGTCACCGAGCTGTCGAACACGTCGTAGCCGTCGACGCGCTGGGTCAGATTGACGTGCGTGACCCCCGTGGCCGAGGTCTTGTAGCTGCTCGTCACCGACAGGTTGGTCACATCCGCTCGCTGCACGCCGAACTTCCCGGCGTGGGAGCGCACGTAGTCGCGCGCGACATCGTTCGTCGGCGCCGCAAGCGCCGGGGCGGGGCCGCCTATGGCGAACGCCGCCGCAAGGACTGGCAACGGTCCGCGAAGCATGAACTGCAAGGTTCCCTCCAATCCCTGCATTTCCGAGGGGTCGCCCTCTCCAAGCCGACCCCTCGGCTCACACCGGCTCCACTCAGTGAGGAGTCTATGAGTACACGGAGGCGCTCGTGTGGCGAAATGTCAGTGCACGGACCCGGTCAGTCCCGTCGGCTATCTGACTCGTGTCACCACCGGCTGACCGGCGTCTCGGCACGAGCCTTATCGTCCGCTTCGCGGCGCGGGCTGGCTGGAAGGGGAAGGCAGTCGGGAGGCCCACCGCGCAGGCCGGGAGCAGTACGGATCACGGCGATCCGGCGAAGGACACATATGGGAGGAGCACCAATGGTGCTTAAGGAGATCAACCGCCGGCAGGCGCTAGGCCTGGGGGCCGGAGCCGCGGCGGTCGCCGGCGCCTCGCTGGTGCCGGGAGTCGCTCGCGCCCAGGACGCGCGGCAGCTTCGACGGCGCGCGCCCGAGGACCTGGTGCCGCGGCAGAACATCGGGATCCAGCTCTACTCGCTGCGCGACATGCAGGCCGCGAGCGTCCAGAACACGATCAACCTGCTCGGGGGCATCGGCTATCCCGAGGTCGAGCTGTTCACGATGCAGGGACAGTCGGCCGCGACCTGGCGGAGCATCCTCGAGGGCGCCAACGTCCGGGCACTCGCGGCGCACGTCGGGATCGACCGCTGGCGGGGCGATCTCGACACGGTCCTCAACGAGGCCGAGACGCTCGGGATGCAGTACGTCGGCGTCCCCGGGATCTTCCCGAACCCGCCGGCGACGCAGGAGTCCTACCGCTCGCTCGCGCGCGAGTTCGACCGCTACGCGGAACGGGTCGCCGACCGCGGGATGCGGTTCTACTACCACAACCACAACTTCGAGTTCGCCCGTGACCGCGGGACGCGGCTCTACGACATCCTGCTCGACCGCACCGATCCCGATCTCGTGTTCTTCGAGATGGACCTGTACTGGACGGTCACCGCCGGGGTCGAGCCGCTCGACTATCTCGCGCGCTACGACCAGTCGCGGTTCCCGCTCTTCCACGTCAAGGACCGCGACGCGGCGGGCGAGTTCGCGGATCTGGGCGAGGGCAACATCGACTTCTCGCGGATCTTCCGCGAGCTGCAGAACAAGCACTACCACCACTACATCGTCGAGCGGGACACGCAGGCCAACCCGGCACGGACCGCCTCGGTGGGCTACGAGTACCTGCGCGAGCTGCGCGGCCGTCGCCGGCGGAGGCCGTACACGCCGACGGAAGCGGGGGCGGACTCATGATCAAGCGCTTGATCGCGCTCGCGATCATGGCCGCCGCGGTGCCGTCCACCGCCGCCGCCCAGGAGTTCCCGGACCAGTCGCACTTCCAGAAGGTCACGCTCAACGACCGTCCCGGCGAGCCGATGAGCCTCGCCGTGCTCCCGGACGGGCGCGTGCTGCATGCCGCGCGCACGGGCGAGATCCGCCTGCACGATCCGGCGACGGGAACCAACAACATCGTCACGGACATGAAGGACGCCCCGAAGGGGCTCTATCAGCACGACGAGGAAGGCGTCCAGGGCATCGCCCTCGATCCCGACTTTCAGGAGAACCGCTGGGTCTACGTCTACTACGCACCGAGGCTCAACACGCCGTCGGACGTGGTGGGCACCGGCATCAACGAGGGTGACGCCCCGGAGACCCTGACGACGCCGGAGGATCAGACCCGGCTGGCGCTGTTCAATGGCTACACGCAGCTGTCGCGCTTCAAGTTCCAGAGCAACCGGCTGGTCTTCTCGACCGAGCAGGAGATCCTCCGCGTCCCCGCCTCGCGCGGCATCTGCTGCCACGTCGGCGGGCAGATCGACTTCGACGGCGCGGGGAACCTCTTCCTGTCGACCGGCGACGACACGAACCCGTTCCAGTCGGCGGGCTACGCGCCGCTCGACGATCGCGTGAACCGCAACCCGGCCTTCGACTCCCGCCGCACGTCCGGGAACACGAACGACCTCCGCGGCAAGCTGCTGCGGATCAAGGTCAACGCGAACGGCAGCTACATCACCCCGCAGGGCAACCTGTTCAGTCCGGGCGAAACCGGCACGCGTCCCGAGATCTACGCGATGGGGTTCCGCAACCCGTTCCGCTTCTCGGTCAACCGCGTCACGGGGGACGTCTACATCGGCGACTACTCCCCGGACGCCCCGACCGCGGATCCCGCGCGCGGGCCCGAGGGCATCGGCCGGTGGATGCTCGTTCGCCGGGCCGCCAACTACGGCTGGCCGTTCTGCATGACGCGGAGCGACGCGTACCTCGACTTCGACTTCACGCCCGGCACGCCGCAGTCCGGTGAGAAGTTCAACTGCTTCGCACCGATCAACGACTCGCGAAACAACACCGGCCTCCAGCGGCTGCCGTCGGTCACCCAGCCGGACGTCTGGTACGCGTATACCGGCGCGGATCTGTTCCCGGAGCTCTTCGAGCACAGGGGAGGAGACGGCATCGGGCCGATGGGCGGCCCGGCGCTGCAGTTCGATCGCGACATCAGCTCGCCGTTCCGGTGGCCGCGCGCCTTCGAGGGTCAGCCGGTGTTCTACGAGTGGACGCGCGACTACGCGAAGGTGTTCGAACTCAACCGCCCGAACGGGAACCGGCTGGCCGACATCCACCACCTGTTCGGCGGGACGGCGGCCGAGAATCCGAACGTCGCTTTGGACAACCCGATGGATATGGAGTTCGGGCCGGACAACGCGCTGTACGCACTCGAGTACGGCACCGGGTACTTCGCCGAGCTTCCCGCGGCCCAGCTCGCGCGAATCGACTACATCCGCGGCGGCCAGCGGACCCCGATCGTGCGGGCGACCGGCACGCCGGCGTCCGGGACCGAGGCCCCGCTCACGGTCCAGTTCTCGAGCGCGGAGACGCAGGACCCCGACGGCGACCGGCTGACCTACGCGTGGGACTTCGACTCCAACGGCACGGTGGACTCGCGCGTGGCCAACCCGACGCACACATACACGGCAAAGGGCGTGTATGAGGCCACGCTACGGGTGACCGATCAGACGGGACGCTCGGCGTCGTGGCAGGTGCGCATCGTGGTCGGCAACCAGGCGCCGCGGGTGGCGCTCGAGGTCGTGAGCACGACGCCGCCGTTCAAGTTCGGCCACACGGTGAATTTCACCGTCACCATCACCGACGACCAGCCGGTCGACTGCGCGCGCGTCAGCGTGGCGTACATCCTCGGCCACGAGCAGCACGGGCATCCGCAGACGTCGACGGCAGGGTGCTCGGGCCAGATCGTCGTCCCGATCGATTCGGCGCACGTCGGCGCGGCGAACGTCAGCGCCGTATTCGTCGCCACCTATTCCGACAACCCAGGCGGCGGCGAGCCGCCGCAGCAGGGCAGCGCGGAAGTTCGCCTCGTCCCTGCGCCGTAGCAACAGCGCTTGCGGGTGCCGCCGCCGGCGGCACCCGCGAGCTGGCTCGACTGCCGTGGAATTGCGGCACGCGTACGCTCCGCCGGCGCCGGTCGCTCCGGTGGGGCAGTTGGCGGTGCCTTTACGAGACCGCGTTAACAGCGGGCATCGAGGGGTGGGTCGGAGTGTCGCGGCGCTTCGCGAGACGAGCGGCAACGCGCCACCCGCGCGGCGGGCGAGTTGCCCTACTCGCGGAAAACGCGAGTCAAACGACTCGGACGTGCTGGATGAGCGGCAACGCGCCACCGAGAACGAACGTGTCGAGTTACTGCCGGAACACGACAGTAGGTCGACACGCGCGACGCCCGACGAGCGCCGCGGTGCCACAACGGTGGCAAAGCAACCTCGCCTCCCTCGATGCAGCCGTTCGCCGGCGCCCGCGCGGCGTCGGTCGTTGCCGCGTGGCGGGTCCGTGCAGCCGGGTGCCCGATCCGATCAGCCGCCGCCTGCTCGCGTGATCCGGGCGCGCGCACGGTAGGCGGCGACCGCGTTGCGGTTCGCGCACGTGGTGCTGCAGAAACGGCGAGAGCGGTTGCGCGAGAGGTCGAGCACGAGCCCGTCGCAGCGGTGATCCGCGCACACCGACAGGCGTGAGAGCTCGTCGGCGCGGATGAGGTCGATCATCGCCATCGCCGTCTCGACCGCCACCCGGCGGTCGAGCGGGGCATCGGCCGGCACCGCGTGGATGTGCCAGTCCAAGCCGTCGTGGCGTCGCAGCTGCGGCACGGCCTGCGCGTCGGCGAGCAGCGTGTTGACCAGTGCCGCGGCGTCGTCGCGCTCGGCCGTGAGGAGCTCGCGCAGCACGGGCCGCAGCGCCCGCATCGCTTCCAGTTCCGCCGCGTCGCGATCGTGACGGCCGGTGAACCCCTGCTCGTCGTAGAACGCGTCGAGCTGGCTGATCTCCGTCAGCGTGTCGGGCTCCGCGGCGCTGTTGACGAGCGTGACCGCGGCTCGGAGCGAGACCTCGGTGTCATCGACGAACAGCACGTTGACAGCTTACCCTACGTCTCGTATTGTCATCGGCCATGGCGGGCATGGACAATGACACGCGGGTCGGAATCGGGCTGGCCTTCGCGCTCGCCTCGGCGATGTCGTTCGGGCTCTCCGGCGCGCTCGCGCGCGGTCTGCTCGACGCCGGCTGGTCGCCCGGGGCGGTCGTGCTGGGGCGCATCGCCATCGCCGCGCTGGTCGTCGCGCCGTTCGCCGCGCGGGCACTGCGCGGCCGCTGGAGTGCGTTGCGGGCGAACGCGGGCTTCGTCCTGCTGTTCGGCGCCGTGCCGGTCGCGTTCACGCAGTTCGCCTACTTCTCCGCGGTGCAGCGGATGGACGTGGGGCCCGCGCTCCTGATCGAATTCACGGCGCCGGCGGCCGTGGTCATCTGGCTGTGGCTGCGCCACGGCGAGCGCCCCGGACCACTGACGGTGGCCGGCGCGGGCCTGGCCGCGGTGGGCCTCGTCCTGGTGCTCGATCTCCTGTCGGGCGCCGACCTCGCTCCGGCCGGTGTGGTGTGGGCGCTGATCGCGATGGCCGGCGCCGCCTCGTACTTCGTGCTCGCCGCCAAACCGCGCCCGGACCTGCCTCCCGTGGCGCTGGCCGGCGCGGGCATGGCGACCGGGACGGTCGTCCTGGCCGCGCTGGGCGCGACGAGCCTCCTCCCGATGCACGCGACCACCGCATCGCCGGCGTACGCCCACAACGCCGTAGCGTGGTGGCTGCCGCTGCTCGGGCTCGGCGTCGTTACCGCCGGGTTCGCGTACACCACCGGCATCGCCGCCAGCCGGCGGCTCGGTTCACGTCTGGCCTCGTTCGTCGCCCTGCTCGAGGTCGTGGCCGGCGTGTCGTTCGCGTGGCTGCTGCTCGACCAGATTCCGACCGCCCTCCAACTCGGCGGCGGCGTGCTGATCATCGCCGGAGTCGTTGTCGTAAAGCTCGGAGAGCGCCCTCGCGCCGCACAAGATCAGCGCGAGATGATGGCGGCATGCCCCAGCTCCCGCTCACCGGCGGCTGCAACTGCGGAGCCGTCCGTTACGAGGTGACGGCGCCGCTCGTCGGCGCCAGCTACTGCCACTGTCGCCGCTGCCAGCGCCGCAGCGGCGCCGCCGCCTCCCCAAACGCCCACCCGGCGCCCGACACGTTCCGGATCGTCAGTGGCGAGGACCGGCTGCGCGCCTGGAAGCCCGAGGGCAGTGGCGAGAAGTGGTTCTGCGGCGAGTGCGGCTCGTCGCTGTTCGCGCGCAACCCGGCGCACGCCGATCCGATCGGCATCCGCATGGGCACGTTCGACGACGACCCGGGGATCCGTCCCACCGTGCATCAATTCGTCCGGTACGCGGCGCCGTGGGAACCGATCCCCGACGACGGGCTGCCGCGCTTTCCCGAGAGCCGCCACGTACGGCCGCGTGCGCAGGCCCTCGCGCGACCGCTGAAGGCACCCACGAACGGCGCGATCCACGTGGCGTTCGCGATCGGCCCGCACTTCGACGTGATCGACGTGGCCGGGCCGTGGGAGGTGTTCCAGGACGTCCGTGCCGAATCCGGCGGCCAGTCGCCGTTCCAGCTGTTCACGGTTGCGGAGTCGACCGATCCGTTGTCGGCGACGGCGGGGTTGACGGTGGTGCCGCACCACACGTACGACACGGCGCCGCAACCTCACGTCATCGTCGTTCCGGCGCACCATGCCACCGACGCAACACAGGTGTGGCTGAAGCAGGCGGCGGCGAATGCCGACCTCGTGATGTCGGTGTGCATCGGCGCCTACATCATCGCCCAGGCGGGGCTGCTCGACGGCCTGGAGGCAACGACCCATCACGGCTTCCACGCGGACTTCGAGAGCTCCTTTCCGAGGGTGAAGCTCGTCCGCGACAAGCGTTACGTCGAGCACGACCGGATCGCGACCGCGGCCGGACTGACCTCAGGGATCGATCTCGCGCTGCGTGTGGTCGAGCGCTACCTCGGGCGGGAGGCCGCCACCGAGACTGCTCGGTACATGGAGCACGAGTCGAAGGCGTGGCTGGCGCCTTAGCTCAGAGTCACGAAACGCGGGGCGTGCCCGACGTCGAGTAGACGTCCTTGCGCGCGATCTTGCCCTCGGTGATCGGAAAGACGTCGACGCCATCCCACTCGAGCCGGCGGCCGTTGTCAGGATGCGTCGCGCTCGCCGTCCATTCGCTGACCGCGAAGTCCTCGCCGCAGCGCAGCGCCCGGCGCTGGAAGCGGAGCGTCGGCCAGCGCTCGAAGATCGACGCGATGTGCGCGCGGACCGCCGCGGCACCCTCCGCGGTCTCGCCCGCGGTGTGGTTCGCGAACACGATCTCGTCGTGATGCATCGACGCCACGGCGTCGATGTCCTGTGCGTTCCAGGCGGCGTCGTAGCGATCGATCAACGCGGCGATGTCCATGTCTCGCTCAGGTTACGCGCTGTCCGCATTCGTGCGGTTTCGGCGTCGGTGTCAGCAGAAGTGTCTTGACGCTTCGCATAAGTCGGCTAGGGTCTTTGTCCGGATCGGCGGCTTTTTGGCGGGGGCCTGTAAGCCGCAAATCAAGGGCGGGAGGAAGTACATGCCCACGATTACGCAGCGTTCTCGCGGCGTCGTTCGGCGCTGCCTGGTGCCGGCCGCGATCGTCCTCGGGGTGCTCTCGATTGCACCCTCGGCGCACGCACAAGGTGCGAGCAAACGCGTGATGCTCTACACGGGCACCACGGGTTACCGGCACGCAGACGGGATCAACAACGGGCGACCAGCGGTGCAGCTCGCGCTCGAGCGCGACGGCTACACGGTCGACTGGGAGAACTGCGACAACAACGGCGGCGCGGAGGGCAACTGCGACCATCCGGACAAGAACGCGCGGATCTTCACCGACGAGAACCTGAGCCGGTACGACGCCGTGGTGTTTCTCAACGCCTCGTGGTCATGGGCCGGCGGCAACCGGCCCGGGCCATTGCTGGCACAGCCGCAGCGCGACGCGGTGATCCGCTATGTGCAGCACGGCGGCGGCATCGCGGCCGTCCACAACTCGACCGACATGGGCGCCGGTCAGCCGGTGTGGGACTGGTGGGACGGCGCGCCGGAGAGCGTCATCGGCACGACGATGCCTGGCCACTCGCCCGGGTCGTCCACCGGCAATGCGGCGACCGTCCAGGTCGCCGATCGCAACCACCTCTCGACGCGCGGACTGGCCGACACGTACCAGATCGCGGACGAGCACTACAACTACAAGCGCAACGTCCGCGGCGACCATCACGTGCTCGCCACGTTCGACGAGCGGACGTACAACACCGGCACGTACAAGATGGGGCAGGACCATCCGGTGTCCTGGTGCAAGCTCTACGAGGGCAAGTCCGTCAATGACGGCACCGGCACCCGCAAGACCTACGCCGACGGGCGCACGTGGAACACGGGGATGGGGCACTTCGGCGCCCGCTACACCGAGGCCAACAGCAACCTCGTCAAGCACATCGTGGGCGGCATCCGGTGGGTCGCGGGCGAGGGCGAGCAGACCGACTGCTCGGGCACGGTGTGGTCGAACTTCCGCCGCACGACGCTGGTGAGCGACGTCAACGGCCCGATGGGGCTCGACGTCGACTCCGACGGCAAGGTGTACTGGACCGAGATCGGTCCGACCCAGGGGTACGAATCGCAGGGCTTCCTGAAGCTGCACGACCCCGAAGGCGCACCGAACAACAAGACTACGATCGCCGCGATCCCGACCCGCGCCGACCACGGCAACTCCGAGGACGGCGTGCTCGGCATGAGCCTGCAGCCGGGCTTCGACCTCTCCAAGCCGAACCGGCGCCACGTCTTCATCTACTACTCGCCGCGCGATCCGGCGTGGCCGACCAGTGGCGACAACACGGTCGTCGGCTACAACCTGATCAGCCGGTTCACGCTCACCAAGGACGGCACCGCGTTCGTGCCCGCCCGCAAGCCGGATCCGGCGCATCCGTTCGAGGAGGCGCAGATCCTGCGCGTGCCCAAGGCGAAGATCAGCGGCAATCCGTCGGGCTTCCCCGGCGGGCCGCGTGACTCCGGGCCGGGCCACGTCGGCGGCGCCGGCCTCGTGTTCGACTCGGCAGGCAACCTGTATCTGGGCGTCGGCGACGACGTGTCGCCGAACGCGCCGGGCCACAACCGCTACGCGCCGATGGACTACCGCGCGCCGGAGCGCTGGGACGCGCGCAAGACGTCGGCCAACACGGCGGACCTGCGCGGCAAGCTCGTGCGGATCAAGCCGCTGGCGACGATCCGCTCCAACGCCAAGCCGGGCGTCGGGACGACCTACGAGATCCCGGACGGCAACATGTTCGCCCCCGGGACGCCGCATACCCGTCCGGAGATCTTCGCGATGGGCTTCCGGCAGCCGTTCACGGTGCACACGGACCCGAAGAACCCGGGCTCGGTCGTGGTCGGCGAGTTCTGCCACGACAACTCGGCCAATCAGGCCGACCGCGCTCCGGCGGGAACCTGCGAGTGGAACCTGGTCGACAAGCCGGGCTTCTTCGGCTGGCCGTTCTGCGTCGGCGACAACTCGACGATCAACACCATGACGCGGTGGAACTACGCGGGGAACCTCTCGACCGGACAGCGCTACGACTGCTCGAAGGAGGACCTGCCGTCGGACATCGAGTGGGCTCCTGCGGGCCAGGCGGCCGCGCCGCCGACGTTCCAGGGCCGCAGCGTGATCCCCGGTCCGGCGAAGCCGGCGACGGTCTGGCGAAAGTACCCCGGCAACGAGGGCGAGCAGAACCCGATGGACTTCGGCGACCTGAGCGCCGGTGGCCAGCAGCCGATCACCGGCCCCGTCTACCGCCACCGCGAGGGCCCGGGCGCCTTCCCCGCGTATTACGACGGTTCGTGGCTGATCTCCAACCGCGGGACCTCGAACGGCTTCTGGAAGGAGGTCCGGCTGCGCAGCGACACAAACCGGATGCTGCGGGTCAACGATTGGCTGCCGTACAACACGTTCGGAGAGCCGACCAACAGCTACGTGATCCCGACCCGGTTCGGCCCGGACGGCGCGCTGTACATGGCGCGGTGGAGCTTCGGCTGCTGCCGCAACCAGCTCAAGCCGGAATCCAAGACCGAGCTGGTCAAGATCGAGTTCGCGGCCGGCGACGCCGGGTGCACGGACGATCAGCAGCCGCCGACGACCTCGCACCAGCTCGAGGGCGAGCAGGGCCCCGACGGCGCGTACGTTGGCTCGGCGACGCTGCGACTCAGCGCCACCGACACCGGCTGCGCGGGCGTCGAGCGGACCGAGTACCGGGTCAACGGCGGCGCATGGACGCCCTACAGCGAACCGGTGAAGTTCGACCAGGTGGGGTCCTACACGGTCGAGCACCGCGCCACCGATCGCCTCGGCAACACGTCGGCGCCGCAGACCGCAACGTTCACGGTGCGCCAGAAGCCCGGCGCGGAGACGTGCGACACCTTCGCCAAGGGCACGGTGTGGGCTCCCACCAATTGCAACGTCGCGCTCAACGGCCGCGTGACCTGGCACTTCGACCAACCCGACGCGCAGTTCCCACATGACGTGTGGCTGGTGCGGCCGGGCGGCAACCCCGACCCGAACAGCCCCGACCTCGTCCAGGTGACGAACGGGCCGGTCGCGCCGGGCGGAACGCCGGTGTCGCACACGTTCGCGACCGCGGGGACGTGGCAGTTCATCTGCCGGATCCACGCCAGCTTCTCCAACGGGCAGTGGAGCGGCATGACGGGGACCGCGAGCGTCGTCGCCGAGCAGTAATCGCAAAGGGAGGCAAGATGTCGATTCGACTTGTCCGCCGCGCGCTGGTCGCCGCGATCGCCGTCACGGCGTTCTCGGCCGCCCCGGCCGCGGCGGACGGCAAGGGGTACAAGTTCATCTTCGACGGCTCCAAGCAGTCGTTCGTGCGCTGGACACAGGCGCCGAGCGGCTCCTTCGAGCTGCGCAGGGACCGGACGATCGTGAGCGTCGGCGGGCTCGGGATGCTGTGGTATCCGGTCCGGCAGTACGGCGACTTCTCGCTGAAGCTGCAGTTCCGCGACGAACGCACCGACGACGGCTACTCGAACAGCGGCGTGTTCGTCCGGTTCCCGGACCTGCGCGACGTGCCGCTCGACCAGCGCCCGGAGTGCGGGAAGGTCGGTGCCGCGCAGACGTCAGAAGCGTGGGTGGCGATCTTCTGCGGGCAGGAGATCCAGATCTACGACGGGCCGGAGAGCGAGCCGCAGAAGACCGGCTCGATCTACAACTTCGACCCGCTGGACCTGACGCAGGCGATGCCGACGCCGAAGCGTGAGTGGAACGACTACGAGATCCGCGTCGTCGATCAGCACTACACGATCATCCGCAACGGCGTCGTCATCAACGAGTTCGACAACACGCCGGGCAAGCCGTCGTCCCGCCCCGGCGATCCGCCGACGGATCAACGCCAGTTCGCGACCGGATTCATCGGGCTGCAGAACCACGGAACGGATGATCGGATCGCGTTCCGCAAGGTGCGGGTGAAGGCGCTATGACCCGCCGATGGATGGTGGGCGTCCTCGCGGCGGCCGGGATGGCGATCGCCATCGCCGGCGCCACCGCGGGAGGCGAACGGACCACGGCGAGTGCCGCGGCGAACGTCACGATCACGGCGCACGACTTCTTCTTCGAGCCCAGCTCGGTGACGATCCAAGTGGGCGACACGGTCACGTGGACCAACGAGCAGGGTCTCCACAACGTGCTGCTCGGGGACTCGCGGCTCAATGCGCCGGGGTTCCCGCAGGACCCGTCATGGAACCCGCCGCCGCAGCAGACGTTCACGGCGGCCGGGAGCTACACGTTCGTGTGCGAGGTCCATCCCGGCATGAGCGGGACGGTCAACGTGCAGGGCGGCGGCGAGCCGACCCCGACACCGACCGCCACCCCGACGCCGACCCCGGGAGTCCCGCCGCCGGGCGGCGGAGAACCGGATACGACGGCGCCGGAGCTGAGCGCCGTGACGATCGGGCCGGCGGCGGGCGGCGTGCAGGTGGGGCTGACGGTCTCCGAGCCGGCCACGATCAACGTCCGGTTCAGCGGCCCCGACGTGCTCCGTCTGCGGGCCCAGGTCGAGCCGGGCGCGCGGACGCTTCACCGGCCGCTGCCGAACGGCAACTACTCGTACGAGCTGTGGGCGGTCGACGCGATGGGCAACCGCTCGAGCAGCGAGGTCGGGGAGGTGAGGGTCCGTGGCTAGCTTCACGCCACCTGAGCTGCGCTGCACGCGGCGCGACGCGCTGCGCGGCTTCGCCTCGGTGGGCCTGCTGTGCGCCTTGCCGACGCTGACGCGCAGCTCGCCCGCGGTGAAGGCGGCCGCGGCGGCCGCGCCGTACGAGGCCGACCTCCAGCTGCCACCGACGCTGGCGCCGGTGAGCAGCACTTCCAGCGAGGTGCGCTACGCGCTGACCATCCGCGAGGGCCGGGCGGAGATCATCCCCGGCGAACGCACGCCGGTGTACGGCTACGACGGCATCTATCCGGGCCCGACGATCCGGGCCCGCAAGGGCCGCACCGCCGTCGTGGAGGTCAAGAACGGACTCCCGTTCCACCAGAACATCCACCTCCACGGCGGCGTCACGCCGGCGGC
This sequence comes from uncultured Solirubrobacteraceae bacterium, assembly GCA_963768375.1. Classification (GTDB taxonomy): domain Bacteria; phylum Actinomycetota; class Thermoleophilia; order Solirubrobacterales; family Solirubrobacteraceae; genus Solirubrobacter. The sequence continues at coordinate 185,556 of CAVYHO010000006.1, read as the reverse complement.
CCACGACGGGCATCCGATGCAGCTGATCGCACCCGGCGAGTCGTTCATGTACCGGTATCCCAACGGCCAGGACGCGGCTTCGCTGTGGTACCACGACCACGCCCACGGGCTGTCGGCGCGGACGATGTACTACGGGCTGGCCGGCTTCTACATCGTCGAGGACGACCTCGAGGCCGAGCTCAACCTGCCGGCGGGCGATTACGACCTGCCGCTGGTGATCCAGGACCGCGCGTTCAACGAGGACGCGTCGCTGCGCTACGTCGAGAACATCGACGAGGGCTTCATGGGCGACACGATCGTGGTCAACGGCGCGGTGTCGCCGCGCGTCACGGTCAAGCGGGCGCTCTACCGCCTGCGCTTCCTGAACGCCTCGAACGCGCGCTGGTACGAGCTGCGGATCGGCAACCAGGCGTCGATGGTGCAGATCGCCGGCGACGGCGGCCTGCTCGAGGCGCCCGTCGCGCGCAATCCGGTGCCGCTCGCTCCGGCCGAGCGGGTCGACGTGATCGTCGACTTCCGGCGTGCCGCGGCCGGTTCGCAGGTCGATCTGACCAACGTGCTCGGCGACGGAAACACCGCGGCGGTGCTGCGGTTCGACGTGTCGAGCAAGTCGGCGAACTCAGGCCGCGTACCCGCGAGACTGCGGCCGCAGGAACCCATCGCCGCCCCGGTGGCGAGCCGCCGCTGGGAGCTGACGTTCTCGACCACCGGCGCGCCGCGCTGGCAGATGTCCGGGCTGGAGTTCGACATGGACCGGATCGACGCCCGGCCGACGCTCAACACCACCGAGCGGTGGATGTTCGTCAACAGCTCGCATCGCCCGCATCCGATGCACCTGCACGGGTTCCACTTCCGGGTGTTGGAGCGTTCCTCCGGCACGGTCCACCCGGGCGAGCGAGCGTGGAAGGACACGACGATGGTCGATGTCGACGAGACCGTGATCGTGCAGCCGCGGTTCGGGCCCTACCCGGGCCGCTACGTGTTCCATTGCCACAACATGGAGCACCAGGAGAAGGCGATGATGCTTCAGATGGAGGTCGCGTGATGTTCAAGCGCGTAACGAGTGCGGCCGCCGTCGGATTCGCACTGTATCTGGCCCTCGCGGCGACCGCTCAGGCCCAGGCCCCTCGGGTGCTGGTCTTCCACCCCAACCCGGCGAACAACCCCGAGATCAGCGCCGGAGTAAGCACCATCAAGGAGCTCGGGACCACCGGTGGCTTCCAGGTCACGGCGACGCAGCGGGCAACCGACTTCAGGGGCGCCAACCTGGCGCGCTATCGGGCGGTGGTGTTCCTCAACACGCCGGGTAACCGGCTCAACGGCGAGCAGAGAGGCGCGCTGGAGGACTTCCTGCAGGCGGGCGGCGGCTACGTCGGCATCGGCCGCGCAGCCGAGGGCGAGCCCGGGAGCGCGTTGTTCGACGAGTTGATCGGCGCGCGACCGGACCCGGCGAGCCCCACCGGCAGCTCGAGGCAGACGCTCGTCGTCGGCGACCGCGTCCACCCGTCGACGCGCGACCTGCCGCTGCAGCTCAACCGGACCGACGTGTGGTATCGCTGGAAGACGCGCCCCACGGGCACGGTCCATACCGTCGCGCGCTTCCACGGGCTCAGCGCGGCACCCGGCGACGGCACCGCGGTCGGCGGCACCGACCACCCGATCTCGTGGTGCCGTGACGTGCGCGGCGGCCGTTCGTTCTACACGGGGATGGGCCGAACGGCGGAGAGCTACTCCGAGGCGCAGGTGCGCGATCACCTGCTCGGCGCGATCCAGTGGTCGGCCGGGCTCGTGCGCGGCAACTGCAAGGCGACGATCAACGCCAACTACCGCGGCACGCGGCTGGTAAGCGGTGGCGAGGTCGCCACCGGGCTCGCCACCAGCGGCGAGTCACACGGGCTGGTCGTGGCGCCGAACGGCTGGGTGCTCTACATCGGCCGCGGCGACTGCCGCACCGATTCCGAGCGCGGCGCGCTGATCGATCTACCGGCGCTGCCGCGGATCCTCGACCACGCCGACCAGAACGTCGGGCTCGGCTGCGGCAGCATCCACGTCTGGGACCCGGCGAAGTACACCGGCGCCGTCAACAGCGGCGTCACCCGCTCGGGGACGCTCGCGGTCTACGGCGACGGCGGCCAGGGCGGCGAGCGCACCAATACAGCGGACCACAAGCTCGAGTGGGGTCTGCTCGGGATCACGGTGGCGCCCGACTTCATGACGACCGGGCACATCTACGTCCAGTACTTCCCGAGCTTCAACCCGTCGAGCTCGCCGCCGGGCCTGCCGGTCGAGCGGCGCATCTCCAAGCTGAGCCGCCCGCGGATCTCGCGGTTCACGATCGACTTCGACACCAAGCGCCTGGTCATGAGCTCGGAGGTGCGGATCTTCGAGTACGACTCCCAGATCTTCAGCTGCTGCCACGTCGGCGGCGGCATGGGGTTCGACTCGCAGGGCAACCTCTACGTCACGACCGGTGACACCAACTCGTCGCAGGGCACCGGCGGCTACTCCGGCAACAACTCGCCGCCGACCTGCCCCACCGGGCCGCCGACCGAGGCCTCGAGCCAGCACTGCGGCGCGAACGCGATCTCCTACCAGGACGCGCGCCGGACGGCGGGAAGCAGCAACGACTACAACGGCAAGCTGCTGCGGATCAAGCCGATCGCGACGATCGCGGACGGCTCCCAACCGCCGGTCGGGATCGGCACGACCTACTCGATCCCCGGCTCCGACGCCCCGAACGGCCCGAACCTGTTCAGCGGCGCCGAGGGCAATGGCAACCAAGCCAAGCCGGAGATCTACGCGATGGGGTTGCGCAACCCGTCGCGGCTCTCGATCGACCCGAAGACCGACGTCCCGTACACGGCGTGGGTCGGGCCCGACGCCGGCAGCCCGAGCGCGACACTCGGTCCGTCGACGTACGAGAACGCGGCCCAGATCAGCCACGCCGGCAACTATGGGTGGCCGTACTGCATGGGCGGCAAGCAGGCCTACCGGGACCGGATCGCCGACGGGACGCCGCGCACGAACAACCCGTCCGGCTACGTCCCGGGCGGACCGGCCAGCGGCGGCACCGACGGCTGGTACGACTGCGACGACATCATCAACGACTCGATCCGCAACACCGGCCTGAACGTGCTCCCGCACAGCACGGGCACCGGGAGGGACGCCGGCAAGGTCCGCGGCGCGAACCTCTGGTACAGCCGCGGCAACCCGAACAATGCCAACGGGTGCCCCGAATTCCCGCGCGAGCGCGGGGTCGACAATGCCCCGAACTACGGCGCCACGCCGCGCCAGCTGTGTCCCTATGCGACAGCGAACGGGGCGACGATCATGAACGGGCCGGTCTATCGCTACGACGACGAGGCGGGCGACACCAGCGTGCGCTGGCCGAAGTACTGGGACGGGCGCTGGTTCCTGCATAACCACGGCGGCTCCAGCATCAAGCACGGACTGCTGCTCGATCCGGCCACGGACCAGGACGGAGCGCAACCCGTGTACGCCGACAGCCTGCGGGACACGCTGAGCTGGGAGGGCAACTACATGGACTCGAAGTTCGGTCCGGACGGCGCCCTCTACGTGCAGGTCTACGACGGGTTCTTCCGTGCGAACCCGAAGGTGGGCGTGTACCGCTTCGACTACATCGGCGGGCCGGACACGCCCGATCCCGATCCGCGGGCGACGCCTGCCGGTGGCCGCCGGGTCGCGTTCTCGCTCGGCTCCTCGGGCGGGGTCTCGTACCGGTGGGAGTTCGGTGACGGCGGCACGTCGACGGCCGCGACGCCGACCCACGACTACGGCGCGCCCGGCGTCTACGACGTCACGCTGACGGTGACGTACGCCGACGGCGATACGGCCTCGAAGACCATCCCGGTCACCGTCTCCTAGCCACGGGTCGCGCAGGACCTTCGGGTCCTGCGCGACTGTCGGCTACGGTGCGTGGGATGCGAGCAGGTCCGTGGTGGCGCAACCCCACCGTGGTGATCGTGGCCGGATGCGCGATCGCCATCGTCACGTTCGGCGTACGGACGAGCTTCGGGCTGTTCACCGCGCCGCTGTCGGGCCTGCGGGGTTGGGATCGCGAGACGTTCGCGCTGGCGATCGCGGTCCAGAACCTGCTCTGGGGGCTCGGTCAGCCGTTCGCCGGAGCGGTGGCGGATCGCTTCGGCGCGGGGCGTGTGCTGGCGGCCGGCGGCGCGGTCTACGCGCTCGGCCTCGTACTGATGTCGGTGTCGACGAATCCGGCGACGCTCGTGCTCAGTGGCGGCGTGCTGATCGGCCTCGGCCTCGCGGGCGGATCGTTCACGATCGTGATCGCCGCGTTCGCGCGGCTCGTGCGTCCCGAGCGCCGCTCGTGGGCGATGGGGCTCGCGACCGCGGCCGGCTCGATGGGGCAGTTCCTGTTCGCACCGATCGGGCAGGGGTTCATCTCCGCGTACGGGCCTGCCACCGCGCTGTTCCTGCTCGCCGGATTCATCGTCCTGGTGCCGATCCTGGCCGGCGCGCTCTCCGGCCGCGGCGAGGTCGACGAGGCGGAGCCGGAGCAGTCGGCGCGCGAGGCGCTCGGCGCCGCGCTTCGCCATCCGAGCTTCCTGCTGCTCACGAGCGGTTTCTTTGTCTGCGGCTTCCACATCGCGTTCGTCTCGACGCACCTGCCGCCATACCTCACCGACGTCGGGATGAGCACCAGCGTCGCCGCGTGGTCACTCTCGCTGATCGGCCTGTTCAACGTGATCGGTGCCTACTCGGCCGGGATCCTCGGCGGTGTCTATCCCAAGCGGATCCTGCTGAGCGGGATCTACCTCGGACGCGGGATCGCGTTCGCGCTGTTCATGCTCGTGCCCGTCTCGACCGGCTCCGTACTGCTGTTCGCTGCCGCGCTCGGCCTCCTGTGGCTCTCGACGGTCCCGCTGACCTCCGGGCTCGTCGCCCTCATGTTCGGGACGCGCCATGTGGGGATGCTGTTCGGGATCGTGTTCCTCAGCCACCAGGTCGGCGCCTTCGCGGGTGCGCTCCTCGGCGGGACGGTGTACGAGGCGACCGGCACCTACGACCTGATGTGGGCGATGTGCATCGCGTTGAGCCTCGGCGCCGCGATCGTCCACCTGCCGATCCACGAGCAGCGCGCGCCGCGGTGGGCGCCGAGCACCCCATGACGCGCCGCGTGCGTGACCTCCTCCTCGGCGTGATCCTCACGGTCGTCGCCCTGATGGGCGTCCTGTACCAGGTCGCGGCCGCGTCGCCCGAGGCCGCCCCGGGCGAGGAGAATCTCCCGCGGCTCGTCTGCCCGTTCCACTAGATGACCCGAACCGGCGTCCCGATTCGAACGAAGTCGTAGACCAGCTTGGCCTCCGGCAGCGGGAGCCGCGCGCACCCGTGGGAGGCGGGCCGGGCGGGTACGTCGGCGTAGCCGTGCATCGCCCAGCCGCCGACCCAGTAGGCGGCGAACGGCAGCCAGATCTTGTACGGGTACGACCAGGAGCGCAGCTCCTTGCGGTAGATCCTGAACCTGCCCGGCGGCGTACCGATGTCCGGGCTGTCGCCGCCGATGCCCGTCGAGGTGTGGATCGCGCGCACGGCGCGCCCGCCCGTGATCAGCAGCACGACGCCGCGGGCGCGGTAGATCTCGACGTGGCGCGCCGCGCTCTTGTCGATCGGGACCGGCCGCCCCGCGATCTTCAACCGCGCCAGCGTCTTCGGGCCGACGACGCCGTCGCGCGCCAGGCCCTCCCACGACTGGAAGGCGAGGACGGCCTGCTGCGTGCGGTAGTCGAAGCTCCCGTTGACGGCGGCCGCCGGCAGGTAGCCGAGCGCCGCGAGCCGCGTCTGCACCTGCCTCGGGTTCGCCGGCGCGCGGATCCGCTTCGCCGGCGGCTCCGGCTCGACGTACTCCTCGGGCCTCGCGAACTCCTCGCGCGTCATCGTCCGCCCGCGGAGCTCGACCCGCTCCGCCCCGGCCGCGGTCGCGGTGTAGACGACCTGGGCGACTGCCGCGCCGGTGAGGGTCTCGCTGAAGGTCAGCTCGATCGTGCCGTCCGTCATCTTCGACGCGGTCATCCTGGTGCCGGCGGGGATCGTCGTGCCAAAGCCGCCCTTGCGTTCCGCGGCTGTCGGGCCGGCCAGCAGCGCCGTGACGGCCGCTGCCGGTCCGCGGGCGATGTCGCGCTGGACTGCCCTGAGCTGCTCGCCCTTCGTGAAGTAGACCTTGACCGCGTCGGCCTCGGCGGCAGACGGCAGCGCGAGCAGGAACGCCGACGCGAGGCCGAGTAGGAGCCGTAGCACGGGCGGAACTGTACGCCGCCGGGAAAAGGAGGAGTGGCCGCCGCGCTGGTCAGGCGCGGCGGCCGAAGAGTCAGGGAGCCGGCGGGTGTCGGGGAGGGAAGAAGGACTGCCCGGGGGCTTGTTCTCAACTGAGGTGGTCAGCCTCTGTGAACCGAATATTGCGCCAGCCGGGCTGGTGCTCACATCCTCCCGAGGGGTGAACGTGTTCACCCCTGGCTGGTCAGCGCCGACCGCCGAATTCCCAGTCGTGGATCTGGCCGTCGATGAGGAGGCTCGCGACGGCGTCTCGTGTCGGCGCCTGGAGCGCGAACACCCCTCCGACCGGCGTCTCCCCTTCGAGCGCGAGCAGCTCACCGTGGATGATCAGGCGCTCGGGTGGCAGCGGTGCGGCCGCGCGGTCGGCGATCACGAGGAAACGCGGGTCATCAGACCCTCCTGGAGCGTCCCACATAGTCCGGCCCAGCAGGTTCTTGAAGCGGCGGATGGTGTGGTGCTCGAACAGGCCCGCGCGGTTGTACGGCTCGCGCTCGACGAACTCGCGCGCCGCGTCGGCACTTGGAAGATCGAGGATGTGAACGCTGCCGGTCCACGTCTCTCGGTCGGCCGCAAGCGTGGGGCCGCGGGCGATCATTCCGGCGGCGAAACGGTCCATGTAGGACCAGTGCTCCTCGTCGAGCGATCGATCGTGGTCGGCCTGCGCGGCACTCGGCGCGGCACGGCTATAGACGAAGAAGTCGATGGGTCGAGGGTACGCCGGCGTTCATGGCGGCCTCGGCGAACACCGGGCATTAAGGGAGTGTGGGTCGATCGCGATCGACCGTCCGTGAGCGTGGAACGCGCGCAAACGATCACGTCCGCGCTCCGAACAAAGGGGGTGGGTCCGATTACTGTCGCTATACGACACTAATCGGACCCACCCCCCTGCGACGCCTTGCGAATCGATCACGCGAGGCCGCACCCCTCCCTCTTATTGGCTGCCGTTGGCCGGCTCTTCCGAGCCGTCGACGGAGGCCACCGTTACGGCGCCGCGACGACCGCGAACGACGCAAGGCCGATCACCAGCATGGCCACGATCGCCGGGGTGTAACCCACGGCATCGATGACCGCGCCGGCCGCCGGCGCACCCACCGCCGTGCCGACCCCGGCGCTCGTGTAGAGAATGCCGAGCAGCGCGCCGAGCCGCTCGACGCCGAAGCGTTCGGCCACCACCGCGGGCGCGAGCGCAACGTAGCCGCCGTAGCCGACGCCGAGCACGATCGCGAACAGGAGCAGGATCGCGTAGCTCGAGCCGGCGACCAACCACAGTGCGAAGCTCAGCGCCATCGCGAGAAAGCAGCCTCGGAAGACGCGGAGCAGGCCGAACGGACCTGCGATGGCGCCGAGCGCGACCCGGCCGGCGACGCTCGCGGTCCCGATCGCGCCGATCAGCCCGGCCGCGAGCACGGGGTCCACGCCGCGCTGTTCGGCGTAGGACGGCAGGTACACGAACGGGACGAATAGCGGCACGCCGAGCAACGCGGTCGCGACGTACAGCCGGCGGTACTGACGATCGCGCAGCGCTTCGCCGAGCGACGCCGACACCGCCCGCCCGCCCACGGGCGCGGGAGCCGCCGCGAGCGCACACAGCGCGAGTGTTAGCGCCCCGACTCCGGCAAGGACGAGGTAGCTCGTGCGCCAGCCCGCCTCCTCGATCAGCGCCGCCGTCGCCGGCGGGATGATCAGCGTGCCCAGGCCGATGCCGGCGACCGCGACCCCCAGCGCGAGCGTGCGCCGGCGCTCGAACCATGCGCCGACGAGCGCCACCATCGGCACGTAGGCGCACGCGACGCCGATGCCGACCCCCAGCCCATAGGCCGCGAGCGCGATGCCCAGCGACGCGGCGCGCGAGGTCACGACAAGCCCGGCGCCGATCGCCACCGCACCGACGAGCAGCACCCGCCGCTGGCCGAAGCGGTCACCGGCCGCCCCGGCGAAACCACCGAGACCGAAATACAGCAGCGCGGTCAGCGAGAAGAACGTCGCTCCGGCGGCGCGACCGATGCCGAAGTCGGCGCGCATCTCATCCAGGAACGCGCCGTAGCTGTACGCGATCCCGAAGGCCACGAACATCGCCGCGAACGCGGCGGCGACGACGCCCCATCCGCGCGGTGAGTCGAGACCCCTGCCCGCCATCGTCACGCCACGCTACGCGACTCCGCCGTGCACTACGAGTGCGTGAACCCGATCAGCTGATTGGTCGTCCCCGTGACGGTCAGCGCGTCCAGGCCGGGCTTGGTGTCGAGGTGCAGCCGGTCGAGCTCCGGGTCGGTGCCGCGGACGGTCGTGATCGCGGCCAGGCCGGTCGTCCGGACATCCGGTCCTGCACCGTTGACGTTGATCGTGTCGTTGCCGAACGTGCCGTCGATGAACACGCGGTCGATCAGGTTGTCGCCGCCGATCTGGCCGCGCGCGACCGCGAGGTTGAAGTCGACGTGGTCGGTCGCGGTCCCGCTGAGGTCGGCGACGCGCAGGATGTCGCCGCCCGGGCCGGGCAGGATGTCGACGCGCTCGACGCCGCCAAGGTCGAGATTGACGTTGTCGATGTCGCGCGTGACCCGCGTGCGGGAGCCGATCGGCTGCACGTCGAAGCGGTCGTTGCCGCCCGAGCCGTTCATCTGCAGGAAGTCGGTCCCGGCCTGGCCCTCGACGATGTCGCTGCCCTCGCCCGGGCCCCAGGTGAACGTGTCCAGGCCGCCGCCCATCAATGCGATGTCGACGCCGGTGCCTCCCGCGATCACGTCGTCGCTGGGGGAGCCGATGATCGTGTCCTTGCCGGCGCCGCCCTTGAGGGCCGGCTGAACCGTGTCGCGAGCGATGGCGGTCGCATCGACGGTGTCGTCGCCGTCGCGGGCGTCGATGACGAGCTTCTGGCCGCGCTCGGGGTTCTGGACGTTGACGGTCGCCGGCAGGCCGCTGACGACGTGCGTGTCCGCGGTGGTGGCGGCCTTGATCGCGTCGTTGCCGTGCGTGCCGGTCACGGTGACAGTGTCCGTGCGCAGGTCGGGGGTGTTGAGCTGGAGGTTGACCGTGTCGGTCGCGGTCCCGCTGAGGTCGCGCACGGTCACGAAGTCGGTGCCCGCCTGCGGATTGACCGAGACGCGCTCGACTCCGCCCATGTCGGCCTCGCCGACGAACCCGAACAGCACGCGGGTGCGGGCGAGCAGGCCTTGGATGTCGATCGACTCGTCCTCCGCCGTGCCGAAAGCCGTGATCTGGTCGATGCCGGCGCCGCCCTCGACGCGGTCGTGGCCGTCGACGCGGCCACGGATGAAGAAGTCGTTGCCGTCACCCATGTCAGCGGTGTCCGAGCCCTTGCCGCCGGTGATCACGTCGCCGTCGGGGCCGCCGAGCAGCGTGTCGGCGGCATCCGAGCCGTCGATCACGTCCCCGCCCGGCCCGCCGTCGAGCGTGAGCGCGATCATCGTCCCGGCGTCATTGGACGCGTCGACGAGGTCGAGGCCGCCACGGCCGAAGACCGTCAGACGGTCGTCACTCGCGCCGGCGTTCTCGACCTGGATCCGCGCGGCGAGGCGGTCGACGAGCAGGAGACCGCCCGACGGCCGGATGTCGATGATGTCCTGCGCGTCGGTGCCCTGGACGTGGATCTGGTCGCGCGCGCCGTCCAGGAAGCCGAGGTCGGCGCTGAGGTCCCGGATCCCGGTCGGCCCGAGGTCGCCGACGTCGATCAGGTCCGGGCCGCCGGCGGCGTTGACGTCGAGCGCCTCGAAGGCTGCGGCGTCGGTGGTCGGGCCGGTGTCGCGCGCGACGCGCAGCTTGGCCCCGTTGCGCTGAAGCGTGAACTCCTCGGACTCGCCGGTGCCGACGGCGCGGAGCGTGTCAGTGCCAGTCTCCCCGTCCACCTGGTCGAAGCCGTCGCCCTGAACGAGCGAGTCGTCACCACTGCCGAGCAGCACGGTGTCGTCACCGCCGCCGGGGTGGACGGCATCGGCATCGGCGCCGGCGGCGATCGTCTCGGCGCCGGGCCCACCGAGCACGGTGTCGGCGCCCGGGCCGGACTCGATCGTCACCGGCTCGCTGAGCGCGTCGGCGATCCGGATCGTGTCCGCGCCGGCGCCCGAGCGGATCGCGATCGTGCTGAATGTCGCGCGGTCGAAGTCGAAGCCGTTGACATCGAGCGTGCTGTCGGAGAGGGCGCGGACCGTGATCGAGTCGGCAGCGCCGTCGCCGGTGACGGTCAGCGTGTCGCCGGAGATGGAGGGGATGACGGACGCGTTCGCCGCCGTGGGAAGCGCGAGCGCCGCGAAGATTGCGAGGACCGGGATTCGGAGCATGGCGCGCATCCTCGTGCTCGCCGGGCGGGCGCTGTATGGGTGAGTTCCCTGAACCTGACGGCGGTCACGGCGGCAGCGGTCTGGCCAGCACCTGCTCTGTCAGCTCCCACAAGCGCGCGGCGGTCGCCGGGTCCTTGGCGGAGGCGTAGACGTCGAGCAGCGTCGGCGGACCGCGGAACTGGCCGAACCTGGCCGGACCGACGAAGGCACCGCTCGGCGTCCCACGGTCGACCGCCCGGAGCGTGGACAGCGCGCCGGCCGAGGCCGACTGCAGCAGTACACCAGTGCCGAGCTTGCTGGCGCGGGCCAGCCGCGTATGACCGGCGTCCTCGAGCTGACGGGCGAACAGGTTCGTCGCACTGGCGCCCGGGTGCACGGCGACCGCGCTCACCGGCGAACCGGCCCTGGCGCAGCGGCGGTGCAACTCCAGGGCGAAGAGCAGATTGGCCTGCTTCGTGTTGCGGTAGACCTGCCGGCCGTCGTACGGGGTCGGGTCGACCAACTCCGCCCTGGTCGTTCGCGGCGAGAGTCGGCCGCCGCGCGCCTCGGTGCTCGCCACCAGGACGACGCGCGAGGAGCTCGCACGCAGCCGCGGCCACAGCGCGGCCACCAGCGCGGCGTGACCCAGGTGGTTGGTGGCCATCTGACGCTCGAAGCCCTGCGCGCTGAGCAGCAACGGCCCGCCCATGACGCCGGCGTTGCACACCAGGGCGTCGAGGTGGTCGTGACGATCGAGCAGCGTCCCGGCGCAGGCCGCAACCTGATCGAGGTCGGACAGGTCGAGTTCGATGACGCTCGCCGACCCGGCCCCCGCGATCCGTGTGGCGGCCTGCTCGCCCTTGGCCGTATCCCGCACGGCCAACACGACGTGCCCGCCGCGCGCGACGAGCGCGCGCGCCGCCTCCAACCCGATGCCGCTGTTGGCGCCCGTCACGACGAAGGTTCGTCCCGTTTGCTCGGCCAGGTCGCGAGCACGCCAAGGCATGCGACGAGCGTACGGCGAACTCCTACGTCGCCAGGAGCTCGGCGAAGCGGCGGAGGTAGAGCGGCCAGCCGTCGCCAGAGTCGACGCCCTCGCGCAGGCCTTGCCAGCCGTCGAGGTGCCGGTCGAGGTGGCGGTGCTCGAGTTCGACGCGCGTGCGATCAGGCCCGTCGGCGATGAAGCGCACCTCGACCTCGCTCGTCTTCGCGAGATCGGTCTCGATCTGCCAGTGCGGACTGATGTCCCAGCTGATCACCACCCGGTCGGGAGGCTCGTAGGCGAGTACCCGCGCCCACTGGCACTCACTGCCATCGACGCCGCGGTCGAAGAGCCGACCCCCGACTCGAGGTTCGAGGACGGTCTCCGCGATGTCGACCGCGAGCATGTTGTGCTCACGCGGCTTGAAGCTGCCGAAGTCCTCCGTGAAGACGGCGAACGCCCGCTCGATCGGCGCATCCACAGTCACCTGGTGGCGGATCGACGTTGCCTCCGTGGACTGCGTCATGAGTCCTCCTTCATGCGTTGTTCGACGGTCGCTTTGAAGCCCGCGAGGGCGCCGCTCCAGAACTGGTCGAGGTCGGCTCGAAGCGCTTGGAGGCCGTCGGGGTTCACCTGGTAGATCCGGCGGTTGCCGTCCCGCCGGTCGGTGACCAGGCCCGCGTCCTTGAGGACCTTGAGGTGCTGCGACACCGCAGGTCGGCTCACCGGAAGCTCGCGCGCCAGTTCCCCGACGGCGCACGGACGACGAGCGAGACGCGTGAAGATCGCCCGCCGCGTGCGGTCCCCGAGCGCATCCCAGCAATCAACTCGGTAAGTCTGCACTGACGGTAAGACTAGACTTACCCGCGCCTCTCGTCAACCAGGCGCGACGGCGCTGCTCGACCAGCGCGTCCCCCGAGGCGGTGCCGCTACGATCGGCTCCTATCGCGTCGGTTGGGATCCGGCGCTGACGGCCCGGTTGGGCCGTTGCACAACATCCACCCTGCAGGGGGAGACTCACATGTCAGTACGCACGCGCGCCGCGTTGGCGGGCGCGATCCTTGCGATCGGTATCGCGCCGGCCGCTGAGGCCAAGCACGACCATCACGGCAAGAACGAGGGCGAGAAGACCTCGAGGGAGCTGCGCAAGGAGATCACCTCGCAGCGCATGCTCAAGCACGCGCAGGCGTTCCAGATGATCGCCGATGAGAACGGCGGCAACCGCGCCTCGGGCTTCCAGGGCTACGGCGCGTCGGTGCAGTACGTGATCACGAAGCTGCGTGATGCGGGCTACACCCCGACCGCGCAGGTGTTCGACTTCGTCACGTTCGAGGAGACGGCGGATCCGGTGCTCCGCGAGGTTTCGCCGACCGCGAAGACCTATACGCCGGGCACCGAGTTCCTGACGATGAACTATTCAGCCAGCGGTGACACGGGCGTTGCCACCATCACGCAGGTCGACCTCGCGCTCAGTTCGGACCCGGCGCAGCGCGTGTCGACATCGGGCTGCGAGGCCGCCGACTTCGCCGGCTTCACGGCAGGTCACATCGCCTTGATGCAGCGCGGCACCTGCCCGTTCGCTCAGAAGGTGACCAACGCGCAAGCCGCCGGCGCGGTCGGCGCGATCATCTTCAACTCGGGCACCCCCGGCAACGAGGGCGTGGTCGCCGGGACCCTGGGCGAGACGGCGCAGGACGGCCAGCCCACGCCGCCCGACGTCACGATCCCGGCCGTCGGCATCTCCTACGCCGAGGGCGACCGGCTCTCCAGGGAGACCGATCCCACGACCGGCCAGATCGTCGTCGCCGCGAAGAGCGACCAGCGGAAGTCGACCAACATCATCGCTGACACGCGCTCGGGCAACCCGAACAACGTGACCATCGTCGGCTCGCATCTCGACTCGGTGCTCGAGGGCCCGGGCATCAACGACAACGGCTCCGGTTCGGCGTTCAACCTCGAGCTCGCGCTGCAGATGGCCAAGAACAACATTCGCACCGAGAACCGCGTGCGGTTCGCGTTCTGGGGCGCAGAGGAGTCCGGTCTCGTCGGCGCGACCCGCTACGTCGCGGCGATCTCGGATGAGGACCTCGCCAAGATCGCGGCGAACCTCAACTTCGACATGCTCGCGTCGCCCAACCACGGGAAGTTCGTCTACGACGGCGACTTCTCGCACACGCCGCCGCCGGCTACGGCGCCGAACGTGAACCCGGGCGCCGCGTACATCGAGTCCGTCTTCCTGAAGTACTTCCAGTCCGTCAGGATCTCCCCCGATCCGAGCGCGTTCGACGGCCGCAGCGACTACAAGCCCTTCCAGGACAACGGCGTCGCCGCGGGCGGCCTGTTCTCGGGCGCGGAGGTCGCGAAGACCGCGGCGCAGGCCGCCAAGTGGGGCGGCCAGGCCGGTGTCGCGTTCGATCCGAACTACCACCAGGCCGGTGACACCATCAACAACCTCGACCTCAACGGTTGGGATCAGATGGCCGACGCCGGAGCCCACGTGCTGGCGATGCTGTCCGAGGATCGCAGGCTCCGCGACACGCTCGCCGGTGGCGCCACCGCCAACGTTTCGAAGCTGAAGGCCAAGAAGACCAAGTCGCGCAGCGCCAAACAGCCGAGCCAGGCTCGCAAGGCCGCGCTCGGCGCGTACCTCGGCGACCGCGCCGTCCAGTAGCCCAAGGAAGTTCGGTCGAGGGGCGGCCGCAAGGCCGCCCCTCGATTTGGTGCTAGAGGTGCTCGCTGGAGATCGGATCTCCGAGGATGATCCCGTCCGGCGTGATCTCGAACTCCCGGATCGCGGGATCGTGCGCACTCGCGCGTGATTTGAGGATCGTCACGGTGCGCAGGAGGCGCGATTCGGCGCGCAGGTACTGCAGCAGGATGACGTTGTCGGAGAGGTGCGAGATCCCGTATTCGGCGAGGCGCCCGACGTGGAAGAGGTCCGGTATCTCGCTGGTCATGATCGGGCTGATGCCGGCGCGCGAGAGGCGTTGCGTGAGCGAGTAGATGAACTCGCGGAACCGGATGGGATCGGGCGTCGCGTACTGCAAATCGCTGAGGCTGTCGATCATGACCCGCGTCGCGCCGGTGGTCTCGATGACGTCGAGCAGTTCGTACACCCATTCGTCGATGTAGACGTCGTTGGGAGATCGGTACAGCACGGCCACGCGATCGGTGTCCAGCGACCAGCCGAAGCCGCGAGCGATCTTCTCCAGTTGGATCGGATTCTCTTGCAGGCTCGCGATCACGCCGTGCTCGCCGCTCGCGGCACCGCTGAAGACAAAGTGGAGTCCCATCAAGGTCTTGCCAATACCTGACGGGCCGGCCACCAGCGTGGAGCTCCCGGGGGCGTAGCCGTCGGCGAGCATCGTGTCGAGCGGCGCGATTCCGGTCGAGATCCGGTCTTCGCCCAGTCGGTAGTCCCCCGCGCGGACGGGATCGGCAAGCCGGGGGAAGACCGTGATGCCGTCCGCAGAGAGACGATATGCGTGACGTCCCGACCGGAAGTCGCTCCCGCGCAGCTTGGTCACTTCGATCAGCCGCAGCGTGCGCTCGCTCACGCGCTCGGTCGCGAGCGAGATGATCCCGTCGGCGACGGCGAATTCCGGCGCCGAGCGTGACTCGTCGTCGCTGTATTCCCCGATCCAGAACGTGGTGGCAGGGAAGACCGTGAGCAGGGCGGCGAGCTCGTGCAGGAAGCGTCGGAACCCCCCCGCGTCATCCGCGAACGCGGCCAGCGCCTTGAAGCTGTCGATCGCGATGATCCCCGGGCGGTGCTCTTTGATCAGCGCGCCGATCCGCTCGGTGACGGCCGCGAGCCCGCCCTCGCCGGCGACGGCCGGGCCGAGATCCTCGTAGAAGACCGACCGGCCGATCGCACCGCGATCGAAGAAGCTGAGGGTCTGGGCGTAGCGAAGGATCTTCTCGAACGGCTCCGAGACCGTCGACAGGTAGACCGCTGGGCGCTCCTCGGTGGCGCGGGCGAACATGAACTGCTGACACAGGATCGTCTTGCCCGAGCCGGGTCGCCCCATGATCAGGTTGATCCCGTTCAGCGGCAGCCCGCCGTCGAGGATTTGATCAAGGCCTTCGTCGCCGCTTGCCCCGCGCTCGTCCATCAGGCAGTCCCCGGCCCGTGGCGGGCGACCAGCGCGCTCGCTCCGAGCAGATCCTTGACCGTCGAGACCAGCTCGAGCGGGTCAAGCGGCTTCTGCAGGAACGCGTCGGCGCCGGCGGCCAGCGCCTCATCCCGAGCCTCAAGAACCGAGACGGCGAGCACGGCCCCAGCCTCGTGCTGCTTGAGGCGTCGGCACAATTCCACGCCGCGACCCCCAGAGATCATCAGCTCGACGATCGCCAACTGGGGTCGACTCTCGATCCACTGCTCCTCGGCTTCGTCGACGGCCAACGCCAGGTGCACGTCATACCCCTCGGTGCGCAGGAAGAACTGCGCGAGATCCGCCGCCACGGGATCGCGTTCGGCGAGCAGCACGAGCAACCGCATTCCGGGGTCTGGGCCGTCCTGCATCGCCGGCTGGCCACCCGCGCTGCGTTCGTCAAGCAGTCGATGCGCATCGGCGGCCGAGAGCCCGCGCGACACCTCCGCCGCGATGAAGCGGAGCCGCTCCACGTGATCG
Organism: uncultured Solirubrobacteraceae bacterium; assembly: GCA_963768375.1. GTDB lineage: Bacteria > Actinomycetota > Thermoleophilia > Solirubrobacterales > Solirubrobacteraceae > Solirubrobacter. Next base: position 169,351 of record CAVYHO010000006.1, on the reverse strand, counting down.
CGTGAGTACAGGCGGTGTCCCCCCGGGCTCCGCTCCGGGACGATCGACTCGTAGCGCTCCTCCCAGTTCCGGATCGTCGCGACGGGAATGTCGAGCATTCGAGCCACCGCACCGATGCTGTAAACGCCGCGGCTGCCGCCAGCTACATCAGACACGGCGGTGGATGCTAACCGATCGCAGCACGAAATGGCGAGGTACCGAACCGTATCTGATGAGGTTATGAAGGGCTAACCTCTTCACATGCTCATCACCACGTGATACGGTCGCCCCATGTTGGGTCGTCCCGGATCGGCTGCGGCGGTCGAACCGCTTCGCCCGCCGCCGTTCGCTGTCGACGTGCAGCGGCGCGACGACGTCGCGATCGTGCAGCCCCACGGCGAACTCGACCTTGCCACCGTTGAGCCGCTGCTCGCCGCGCTGGATGAAATCGAGGATGCCGGGCGCCTGGTGCTCGATCTGCGCGGACTCTCGTTCCTCGACTCCACGGGTCTGCGCATGCTGGTCGCGCTCCACCGGCGCTCGCAGCGCGACGGATTCCAGCTGATGCTCGTCGCACCCACGGCTCCGGCCGACAGGGCGATCGTGCTGAGCGGACTCGACCATGTGCTGCCGTTTGTGGCGGCAGACGACGTCATTCGATGATGGCTGGCGCGCTGCAACAGTTCGAGGTCGTCGCCGCCCAGCTGCAGAAACTGCCGGCCGTCACCGCCCGCGGCGAGGTCGATATCGCCGCGGTGCCCGCCCTGGAGCTGGCCCTCGACAGCGCCATCCGCGAAAGCGCCGGGGCGTTCATCCTTGACCTCCGCGAGCTCGAGTTCATGGATTGCAGCGGTCTTCGCCTGATCCTGCGCGCTCGCGCCCTCCTGGCTCGGGAAGACCGCGCACTCGCCATCGTCTGCCCACCCGGACCGATCCGACGGCTGTTCACGGAGACCGGCATCGACGACCTCCTGTCTCTTTTCACCTCGCCGAAGGAAGCGACCGCAGCGCTGCTGCCCAGGGGCTGATCACATGTCGAACACCGCCTCTCTCCGCCCGGAGCGGACCACGCGACACGACGATGCCCGACTCTTCGCGCGCTATCGCCGCGATCACGATCAGGCGACACGCGACGCACTCGTCGACCGCTTTCTTCCCCTCGCCTCCCACCTCGCCCGCCGCTACAACTGCGGCGCCGACGCCGACGATCTCCAACAAGTCGCCGCGCTCGGACTCCTTAAGGCGATCGAGCGGTACGACCCGGAGCGCGGACTCGCATTCACGAGCTTTGCCTTCCCCACCATCCTCGGAGAGCTCAAGCGCTACTTCCGCGACCACGGCTGGACCGTCCGCGTGCCGCGCGACCTCCAAGAGCTCAAGCTGCGCGTCGACACCATCAGCCAAACGCTGACCAGCGAACTCGGACGCTCACCCACTCCCGCGGAACTCGCCGACCGTGCCAACGCGACGACCGAACAGATCCTCGAGGCGCTCGCCGCCGCCACCGCCCACCACGCCGACTCGCTCGACCGGCCGGTCAGCGACGACGGCGAGGACGCGATCGGCCTTCTTGCCGCCACGGAGCACGGCTTCGACCATGTCGAGGACGCCGCATTCGTCGACGGACTGCTCAACACGCTCTCCGACCGCGAGCGCATCATCCTCCGCCTGCGCTTCGAGAACGACCTGACCCAGGCCGGGATCGGACGCTGCCTCGGGATCTCCCAAATGCACGTCTCCCGCCTCATCCGGCGAGCCATCACGACACTCCAAACCAGCCAGCAGCCGGACCGGCGACGACCTACTCGCCTCCACTAGTCTCGAGCGGTCGCAAAGGCGGCGATGGCGTTGGAGACCGCTTTCGGGTTGTCGATCGGGACCCACGTCTTGGCTCGGGGAACGGGGATCAGCGTGGCGGAGGGGAACTCGGACGCCAGTCGTTGCGCGTGCTCGATCGGGAAGAAGTCGCACGACTCGCCCCAGATCAGCAGAACCGGCCGGTCGAATCGAGGGATCGCATGTGCGGCATCGATGAGGAGCTGCGGACGAAAACCAGCCATGGCCGCGACGAGATCGTCCGCCACCCGTCGATCACGTCGTGCCGGGCCGAAGAACGACTCTGTGCGCCCGTCGCCCAGTCCGTTCGCGACGACGCCGGAGGCGAGCTTGCGCCGACCGCGCGACGATCGAAGCTGAAGCCGAATCAGTGCGCGGGTGAGCCGAGGGAGTGTGCGAGACAACGCCGCCGCCTTCTTGAGCGCGTCCGGCGGGAACTGGTCGTAGCTATCACAGTTCGTCAGCACGAGACGACCGACTCGCCCGAGCGCCGGATGACCGGCGGCCAGCGACAGCAGCAGCAGTCCACCGGCCGTGTCGTTGGCGACCACCGTCGCATCCTCCACATCGAGCAGCTCGAGCGTGTCGAGCAGCAACTGAGCCAGCGAGGTGGCGGATCGATCCGCTCCTGCGGAAAGCGGCCAAGGATGCGCTCCCAGCGGGAGGTCGACAGTGATGCAGCGGTAGCGGCCATCGAGCGCGCCGACGACGTCACCCCACAGGTCGCCATTTGCGAGCGCGCCGGCGAAGAAGACGAGCGTCGGCCCTTGTCCCGAGGATCGCCACGCCAGCGGTCCGAGCCGAGTTTCCAGTCGTTCGGATTCCATCGATAAGACGTTCCGCTGTCTCGCCGCAGCCACCATGCGGCTACCCGGCCAGCCGACGTCGGGATATCCGCATCCCCGCGGCTCGCCGCCCTGTGGACTGTCACAACGGCGCGCTCTCGTCTGGTCTACATGCGAGTGAGCCCGCCAATCCGCACCCGCATGACCGCGCGCTCGATCGACGAGCCACACCGCACCGCGAGCCAGCTCGAGCTGCTGTTCGACCTCACGTTCGTGATCGCCGTCGCGGCCCTGACGAACCGCTTCGCTCACGCGATCGCCGAGGGGCACGCGCTCGACGTGCTCGTGCCCTTCCTCCTCGTGTTCTTCGCGATCTGGTGGGCGTGGACGAACTACACGTGGTTCGCGTCGTCGTTCGACACCGACGACGTCCCGTTCCGGCTCCTGACCATGACCCAGATGGGCGGTGTGCTCGTACTCGCCGCCGGCGTGCCCGCCGCGCTCGATCACGGCGACTTCCGCGCCGTGACGATCGGCTACCTGATCATGCGATTGGCGCTCGTCGCGCAGTGGCTGAGAGCGGCGATCGAAGACCCGGCCAGCCGGGCCACCGCGCTGCGCTACGCGACCGCGATCACGATCGCCGAAGTCGCCTGGATCCTGCGCCTCCTGCTAGACGAGGCCGGGCTCCTGTCCGACACGGTGCTGCTCGCGGTCTTCGTCGGACTCGTCGTGTCCGAGCTGGTCATTCCGCTGTGGGCGGAGCGCAAGCGCCCCACCACCTGGCATCCCCACCACATCGCTGAACGCCACGGCCTGTTCGCGATCATCCTGCTCGGCGAAGGCGTATTCGCCGCGTCACTTGGCGTTGAACGAGCCGCGGCCGGGGTGACCGGCGCATTGATCATGACGGGCGCCGCGGCTCTGGTGCTGGTCTTCGCGCTCTGGTGGCTCTACTTCCTCCAGACCGCGGGAGACGGACTCGCGCGACGCCGCGAGCGGTCGTACCTGTGGGGTTACGGCCACTATGGGATCTTCGCCGCGCTCGCGGCCGTTGGAGCCGGACTCGAAGTGGCGGTGGAGCAGACCGGGCATCATGTCGCCGCCTCGCCCGTGGCGATCGGCTACGCCGTCGCGATTCCGGTCGCCATCGTCCTGATCCTCCTTTGGGCGCTCCATGCCCCGATCTGCGCGCCGCCGGTACTCAAACCTGCGGCGATCTTCGCCTCGGCCGCCGTGATCCTCGTCCTGCCGCTCGCGGCGGCGTCCATACCACCCGGCCTGGTCGTGGGGGCGATCGCGGCCGCGTGCGCCCTTCTCGTCGCGCTCACCATTTCACCGAAAGGCATCAAATGGAATCCACGATCGTCCTCGTTCACGGCGCGTTCGCCGAGTCCGCAAGCTGGAACGGCGTCATCGACCCGCTCGTGACCGCCGGCCACCGCGTGATCGCGGCCGCCAACCCGCTGCGGGGGCTCGCGGCCGACGCCGAAGCCCTGAGCGACCTGGTCCGCACGATCGATGGGCCCGTCGTGCTCGTCGGCCACTCCTACGGCGGCGCGGTCATCACCAACGTCGACGCCGACGCGGGCGAGATCATCGGGCTGGTCTATGTCGCCGGCTTCGCGCCGAACCACGGCGAGAGCTGCTTCACCCTCGCCGGGATGTTCCCGGGCAGCACGCTCGGCGAGGTGCTCGACGGCACGACCGATCTCACGATCGCGCAGGCCCGCTTCCACGAGCAATTCGCGGCGGACGTGCCGCCGGCCGACGCCGCACGGATGGCGGTGACGCAGCGACCGGTCAGCCGGCAGGCGCTGCTCGAGCCGTCGGGTGAGCGTCCGCTGTGGAAGGACGTGCCGTCATGGTTCGTGTTCGGCGAACTCGACCGCAACATCCCCTGCGCCGCGGAGCACTACATGGCCGAGCGCGCGCGGGCCCGCCGGATCCTCGAAATCCCGGGCGCCTCGCACGCCGTCCCCGTCGCGCATCCCCGCGCGACGGCACGAGTGATCCTCGAGGTGCCGACTAGGGACCGGGTGGGCGTCAACTAGGGACTCGACGCGGGCCTTGCCCGGACGAGGAATCAGCGGGCGCGGAGGAGGCTCGCAGCATGACCTCCGTCTCCCCCGCAGACACCATCTCCTTCGAACGGGCACGGCCACGGCTCGTCACCGTCGCCCGCCGCGTGCTCGGCAATCCGGCCGACGCTGACGACGTGGTCCAGGACGCGTGGATGCGCTGGCTCCACACCGACCGGAGCGCAGTTCGGGATCCGGCCGCGTTCCTGGTGACGACCACGACGCGGCTCGCGCTGAACCATCGGCCAGTCGGCTCGGGTGCGCCGGGAGATGACCGTCGCCCCGTCGCTGGTCGATGCCGTCGATGCCGACGCCGATCCCGCGGCGAGCACGGAGCAGCGCCATGCCGTCGAACTGGCACTGCGCACCGTCCTCGAGTCGCTCTCACCGAGCGAGCGCGGCGTGTACGTCCTGCGCGAGGCGTTCGACTATCCGCACCGGAAGATCGCGAGTGCGCTGGGCCTCACCGAGGCGAACGCGCGACAGCTCGTCGCGCGCGCCCGCCGCCACGTCTCCGGCGGACGCCGCTGGGACGTGAACGCCCACGAACTCCGGCGCCTCGTGGAGTTCTTCCTCGCCGCCGCGCAGACCGGAGATCTGGCCGCGCTCGAACGGTTCCTCGCCGAAGGAGATTCGGATGTCCGCATCGCTGCGTAGCTGCCGCCGGGGAGCTGCTCACGCAGCCGTTGCCAGTGCTGAGCGCAGCTCCTTGCGGGAGCTGATGCCGAGCTTGGTGAAGACCTTGCGCAGGTGGTACTCGACGGTGCGCGGGCTGATGAACAGCTGCGCGCCGATCTCCGGGTTCGTCTGCCCTTCGGCGGCGAGGCGCGCGATCTGCTCCTCCTGGGGCGTGAGGACGTCGCGCGTCTCCGCGGTGCGCCTGGGCACGGTCTCGCCGGTGGCCGAGAGCTCGCGGCGGGCGCGCTCGGCGAACGCCTCGGCCCCGGCGCGGCTGAACGTCTCGTGGGCGGCTCGAAGCTGCTCGCGCGCGTCGACGCGCCGGTCCTCGCGCCGGAGCCACTCGCCGTAGAGCAGACGGGCGCGGGCGAGCTCGATGCGGATCCGGGTGCGCTCGAGCCGCTCGATCGCCTCGCGGTACAGATCGCGTCGGCGGCGTCGCCCTCGCTGAGCAGCGCCCGCGAGCGGGCCAGGACGCCGAGCGCCCAATCCGTGCCCGCGGCGCGCGTGCGCTCCTCGAGCCGGTGCAGCGCGGCGGCGGCGACCTCCGGCCGGCCGGAGCGGGACGCCGCCTCGACGAGCTCTGGCAGCGACGCGCCGGCGTAGCCGTAGTCGCCCTCGTCGCTGCTGTGCCGAGCGCCGTCGAAGGCCGCCTCGTAGCGGCCCAGGCCGTTGTTGAGGACGGCGGTGCCGTAGCCGGCCATCGCCACCACGGTTCCCTCGCTGCGCGGGCGCTCTCCAGCGGCGTCGATGCTCCATGCTTCGGCCTCGACGCCGCGCCAGGCGCTGAGGAGGAGCCGAACGTACATGAGGGGTGTCGTGCCGGTAGCGACGCGCAATCGCGTCCGCCTCCTGGATCAGCGCCGACGCCGCGGCGAGCTCGCCGCCGAAGACGTGCAAGCCTGACCGGTACACGAGGGTGATGGGCAGCATCGAGAGCGCGCCGGTCTCGCGAGCCAGCTGCACCGCGCGGGTGGCGAGCGCGTGGAACGCGTCGTCGTCCCACAGCTCGAAGACCGTCATCGACTGGACGATCGGAGACAGCAGGAGCCAGCGGATGATCTCCTCGTGACCGTCGAGCGCCTCGTCGGCGTATGTCTCGAGCGCGAGCCTGAGCAGCGGCACGCCCGCGGCGGAGCCCTCCGTGCACCGTGCTGCCAGTCCGTCGAGCACCAGGTCGATCGACCGCGGTGGCCGCGGTCCCGCGGGCGCGGCGCGGGCCGCCTCGAGCACAGGGGAGTCGGCATCGAGGCGTCCCGCCGTACATCACCGATCCGAGCGCCTCGAGATACGTCTGGCGCGCCAACGCGGGATCGAGCGCTTCGAGCCGTTTGGCGGCAGTCGACCAGGAGCGCCGGAGCGTCGGTGCCGCGCGTTAAGACGAACGCGAACTGTGCGCGCAGGAGGGCCAGCTGCGCGCTCTGCAGCTCGTCCAGCGGGCACATCTCCGCAACCGCCACGAGCTCCAGCGCGGCCTCCGGCGCCCCCGACTCGAACTTGGCCTGGGCCGCGGCGAGCGCCCGCCGGCCGCGCCGGGCCGGATCGGCGGTCAGCTCCGCCGCGCGCGCCAGGAAGGCGGCCGCCGCGGCGACGCCGCCGCGATTGCGCGCGCGGCCGGCCGAGCGCTCCAGCTCGCCGGCCACGGACTCGTCGAAACGCGCCGCGGCGTGCGCGCGATGCCACGCGCGCCGATCGGGATCCAGCTGCGGATCGGTCGCCTCGGCCAGCGCGCGATGGACGTCCCGGCGGTCCGGCACGCTCGCCGCCCGGTACGCCGCCGAGCGCACCAGCGGATGCCGGAACCGCACCCGCGCACCGATCTTGATCAAGCCCGCGGCCTCGGCCGGCGCGGCCTCGTCGGCCGCGAGCCCGAGCAGCTCCGCCGCGCGCCGCGAGCAGCGTCACGTCGCCGACCGGCTCCGCCGCCGCGAGCAGCAACAGCTGCCGGGTCTCGCCCGGCAGCGGTTCGAGCTGCCGCACGAAGCCCTGCTCGATGCGGCTGATCAGCGGCATCGAGCCGGGCAACCCGAATCCGCCGGCGCCACGCGTCAGCCGCGCGGCAGCTCCAGCAGCGCGAGCGGATTGCCGATCGCCTCGGCGAGAATCCGCTCCCGCACGCGCTCGTCGAGCGGCCCGGGAAGCGTCGAGTCGAGCAGCGCGTGCGCGCGTCGGGCGCTCCGATGCCCCGCGACCACGAGCTCCGGCAGACCCGCAAACACTTGATCGTCGGCCGGCTCGCGCAGGCCGAACACCAGCCCGACCCGCTCCGCCAAGCAGCCGCCGCGCGACGAACGCCAGCGTCTGCGCCGAAACGCGATCGAGCCATTGCGCGTCGTCGACGATGCAGATCAGCGGCTGCGTCCTCGGCGACGTCGGCCAGCAGGCTCAGCACGGCCAGCCCGACGAGGAACCGATCCGGCGGCGGCCCGGCGCTGAGGCCGAACGCGGTGCCGAGCGCATCGCGCTGCGGTTCCGGCAGGCGCCGAATGCGTCCGAGCATCGGCGCGCACAGCGCCTGCAGGCCGGCGAACGGGAGCTCCATCTCCGACTCGACACCGGACGCCCGCGCGATCTGACATCCCGGCGCGTTCTCCGTCAGGTACTCCAGCAGCGCGGTCTTGCCGACGCCTGCCTCGCCTCGGAGCACCAGCACCCGGCTCTGCCCGGCCAGCACGCCCGCGACCAACCGATCCAGCGCCTCACGTTCACTACTACGCCCGACCAGTCCCGACGGTGGAAGGTGGGTGATCGCCATGCCCGGGTCGCATTATCGCGGCCCGGGCGACGATCGATCACTTGGCGACGTGCAGCTTGCCTTGCGCCCGTGCAATCACGCGGCGGAACTGGTGGATACGTTGGTGCGCGAGGTGCGCCCGGTGCCGATGGGCGTAGCGGACGAGCATCACCGGCAAAGCGATGATCGAGACCACCGCGGCTACCGCGAGCAGCGGGACGATCACCACCACCGCGAGGATGGCCAGCGGCGGACAGAGGAGGAGCGCAAGCAAGGCGATCGCCACCAGCTCTACGGCTCGGAGCGTCTCGGCGGCCGCGAGGCCGACCCACGACAGCTCCTCCTCGGCCCGCTCGACGGGTGTGCGATTGCTCATGGGAGCCTCCGTGATGGGATCAGTACGCAGCGAGCTGACGCGCCGCGTCGTTGAGGGCGAGAGCGAGGCTGGTGGTGTCGATCAGCCACGGGTGTCCGTCGCGGCGGGGGTCGATCTGCAGGTGCAGTCGCCCTTCGTAGAGGACCGTGATGGCCATCAGCTCGCCGCCGCTCCAGAGCTCGGCGTTGCCGTCAGCGGCCTCTTCGGGGCTGGCGACGATCACGCGGACCGGATGCATCGCGCTACGCGGTCGCGAGCTGCTGCGCGACCCAGTCGCGGAAGTGCACCGCGCCGATCTGCGCATCGGCGCCGGGCATCAGGGTGCGCTCTCCGGGCGTGATGCCGAAGTAGGTCGCCTGCGGGTCGGCGACGACCTTGCGCGGGTCGTTGCGGGCCTCCAGGACGCCGCGGATCAGCTCGTCGAGCCGGAACTGCTCGGGCCCCGCGACCTCGACGATGCCATTGACGGGAGAGCCGACCGCGGTCCGCCCAACCGCGGCGGCGACGTCGTCGGACGCCATCGGCTGGAACATCGCCGGCGGAAGGCGGACCGTGTCGCCGTCCGTCGCCGCGTCAGCGATCTGCTTGATGAACTCGAAGAACTGCGTCGCGTGCACGATCGAGTAGGGGATCGAGGCGCTCTCGATCAGCTTCTCCTGGGCCAGCTTCGCGCGGAAGTAGCCGCTCTCCTGCAGGCGGTCGGTCCCGACCACCGACAACGCCACGTGGTGGCCGACGCCGGCGGCCGCCTCGGCGGCGAGCAGGTTGCCCGTCGCGGTGGTGAAGAAGTCCATCACCGCCGAGTCCTCCCAGACCGGGGCGTTCGAGACGTCGATCACGACCGAGGCTCCCTGGAGCGCCTCCGCCAGACCTACGCCGGTGAGCGTGTTGACACCGGTATCAGGGGAAGCGGCGACCGCCTCGTGTCCGTGCTCGCGGAGCTTGGTCACCAGCTTGGAGCCGATGAGCCCGGTGCCGCCGATCACGACGATCTTCATGGGAAGGCCTTTCTGCCGTTGGCGCGTTCATCCCGGAGGACCAGATGGGCGCGTCGTTCTGTGACAGGCCTGGTCGTCTAGCAGCCACCTAGAGCGACCTGGGCGGAGGCACCGGGCTCGTGCTGTTGCTCGTCTCGTTCGCCCTCGTCTTCGGACTCAACGCCGCCGTCGCGCGCGGACGCGAGCAACTCGCGATCGGCCTGCTGTTCGGGCTCGGCGTTCTGCTCGGGCTCGCCATCGGCGATACTGCCCATATCTAACCCCGAACCGTCGAGTACCAGTTCAGAATGACACAGCAAAAGCATCGAATCTATACAGTAAGTTTCGCCAGTGTCTATCCCCACTATGTCGCCAAAGCCGAGAAGAAGGGACGCACGAAAGCCGAAGTCGACGAAATCATTCGTTGGTTGACAGGATATGGCCAGGACGAGTTACAAGCGCAACTTGACACTCAAACAGACCTCGAGACCTTCTATGCGGAGGCTCCGCAACTGAATCCTTCGCGGGCGTTGATCAAAGGTGTGATCTGTGGTGTCCGAGTGGAAGACATCCAAGAGCCAACCATGCAGGAAATCCGCTATCTGGACAAGCTCATCGACGAGTTGGCCAAGGGAAAAGTCATGGAGAAAATCCTGCGGAGTGAATAGCTCGTTCCGGGGCGGCTCAGAGGAGTCGCCCGCGGTCAGCCGCGGACGTTGTCGAGCGTGCTGCCCCAGTGGTACTGCCCGTCGCCGTAGCCGCCCGTCTCGGTGTACTCGATCCTCACCCGACCGCCGGTTCTCGTGTTCACGAGCTCGGAGACATGCAGGTACGTGCGCTTTGGAGGAGAGATGTACAGCGTGTCGCGCCAGGAGTAGCGCCCGACGAGCCGCAACGTTCGCGACCTTGCGGTGGGCTGGTCCTGATGGGCCCAGTGCGCGCTGAAGGAGCGCCAGCGGTACGTGCCGTTGAGGGTGATCGTACGTGACGGCCCGGGACTGCCGTCCCCCACGCGTGGGGGAAAGTGCAGGTAGTCCCACTGGTGATTCCACGTACTGGCAGCGGCCGATGGCGCGGAGCTGGCGAGCGCGATCGCGCTGATCACTACCGTTGCGCACGATGACGCGACCCGTGCGCGTCGTCCTGGTCGTCTGTGCATCCGGCGAGTCTGGATCGAGGTCCGGCTCGGGGCCATCCCAGGTTCCTGGGGAATGAGCCTCGGCGAACCGCGACGCACCTCTCGCCGTATCCCCCCGGGAGCCACGGTCAATTAGGAGGGTGCGACGTGATCAGCCGACCTCGAGCCGCCGCGATGTCGGTGCTCGCTCTAGCGCTTGCCTCGTTCGTGTTCGCCTCGCCGGCCGCCGCCGCGCCTGACCGCAAGGCGCCGACGACGCCGGGCAACTTCCGCGTCACGGGCGTGGCACCGTACTTCGCGCACCTCGCATGGAGCCCGTCGACCGACAACTCGGGCACCGTGCGCTATCAGATCACCGTCAGCAACGGCGAGAGCCGCAGCCTGCCGAACGGCACCACCTCGACGTCCTGGTTCCTGGTCGCCGGGCAGCGCTACACGTTCACGATCCGCGCCATCGATCCGCCCGGGAACCGGTCGGGATCGGCCTCGACGTCGGCGACGATCCCGCTGGACCGGACGGCGCCGACCGCACCGGCTCTGAGCGTGGCGGGCACGGGCGCGACGCACGTCTCCCTGAACTGGACGGCCTCGGTCGAGGATGGCCCGTACGCGGTCAAGTACACGCTGTACGTCGACGGCGCACCGGTCGACGTCGGCAGCGTCACCTCCTACGCGGTCGACGGGCTCTCGCCCCAGACGATCCACACGTTCAAGGTCGTGGCGCGGGACTTCGCGCAGAACGTCTCGCCCTCGAGCAACACCGTCACCGCGACAACCGCGGCGGCGGATCCGAACGACACGACGCCGCCGACGATGCCGGCGCAGCTCTGCACCTGCGGTATGGAGTTCCAGGACGGCGAGACGTGGCTGCGCTGGATCGCGTCCACCGACAACACCACACCGGCCTCGCGCATCGTCTACCGCGTGATCGTCAACGGCGCCCTCGACCATGAGCTGCTGGGGTACACGCGCTCGATCCTCTACGTGCCCGTCGGGCGGACGAACCGGATCGACGTCGTGGCCGTGGACGAGGCGGGCAACGCCTCGGCGCCGGCGACGGTATTCGTGACTCCTTAGTCAGCGAGGTGTGAGCAGCTCACGTTCGGCGGCGCGCCGACGTTCAATGATCATGCGCCGCCACGATTTGACCTTCGCGTCGAGCTCGGACACCTGCGCGGCCTGGCTCTACGCTCCCCGCACCGCCGACCCAGACTCCTCCTCCCCGCTGATCGTCATGGCGCACGGCCTGACGGGCACGCGACGCGATCGATTGGGCCCGTTCGCCGAGCGCTTCGCCGAGGCCGGGATCGCTGCGCTGGTGTTCGACTATCGCGGTTTCGGGGACAGCACCGGCGAGCCGGATCTGACCAACCCGGAGCGCGAGCTCGAGGACTGGCACGCGGCGATCTCGTTCGCCCGCTCGCTGCCCGGCATCGACGCCGATCGCATCGCCACGTTCGGGTCCTCCCGGGGCGGCGGGCACGCGCTGGTCGCCGCCGCCCGCGACGCGGGGATCGCCGCGGCGATCAGCCAGGTCCCGTTCCTCGATCGCGAGACACAGGCGTATCGCCCGGCCCGGAGCGTGCGCGCGCAGATGTTGGAGGTCGCCGAGGCCGGCGGGCACCTGCCCGCGGTCGGGCAGCCGCACGAGGCCGCGTTCATCAACGCACCCGGGGCGGAGGCCGGGTGGCGCCACGTGGTGGCGATCGGCGAGGACTCGCGCTGGCGCAACCGTGCGTGGGCGGGCTCGCTGCTGGCTGACTACAAGCCGGTCGACCACGTTCCCGGGCTGCACTGCCCGTGGCTGGTCTGCGTCGGCGAGAACGACAACGTCGCTCGGCCCGAGCCGGCGATCGCCGCGGCCAAGCAGGCCCCTAAGGGCGAGCTCCGGACGTATAGAGGCGTCGCGCACTTCGACATCTACGACGGCCCCGAACACGAGGCCGTCGTGGTTGATGAGGTCGAGTTCCTCCGGCGCCATCTGCGGCCCGCCGACTCAACGCCAGGATGATCGGTGCCGACTCGTTTACGTTCGGGTGAGAAGATCCGAACGTCATGAGCGACAACACTGAGACCGCCATCCTCGCGGGAGGATGCTTCTGGGGCGTCCAGGACCTGCTGCGCCAGCGCGACGGAATCATCTCCACCAGGGTCGGATACACCGGTGGCAAGAACGACAACCCGACCTACCGCAACCATCCGGGTCACGCCGAGGCGGTCGAGATCGTCTTCGATCCCGAACGCATCTCCTACCGAGACATCCTCGAGTTCTTCTTCCAGATCCACGACCCGACCACCAAAGACCGCCAGGGCAACGACATCGGCTCCAGCTACCGCTCCGAGATCTTCTCCACCAGCGACGAGCAGCGCCAGGTTGCCGAGGACACGATCGCCGACGTCGACGCCTCAGGCCTCTGGCCCGGCAAAGTCGTGACCGAGATCAGCGAAGCCGTCCCTTTCTGGGAGGCCGAACCCGAGCACCAGGACTACCTCCAGCGCTACCCGAACGGCTACACCTGCCACTTCCCACGGCCCGGCTGGAAGCTGCCACACCGCGAGACCGCCGCCTGAGGCGGCTGTCACGCGGGGCGGGCTGAGATCACGTCGGTGCCGGCGGCCGTCGGCGCGATCGACTCGAGTTGGAATCCGGCCTCGGCCAGCAAACTCCGGTACTGCTCATGCGTGCGCTCGCGCCCGCCCGTGATGAGCAGCATCGTCACATCCACCAGCTTGCCCGGCGCAGGCGTATCGCCGGGCGGGATCACCCGCTCGATCACCAGCAACCGGCCGGTCGTCGGGATCGCGTCGCGCACGGTGCGGAGGATCGCGATCGCGCGGTCGTCGGCCCAGTCGTGCACGATGTCCTTGAGCGCATAGACGTCCGCGCCGGCCGGCACCGCATCGAAGAAGCTCCCGGAGACGACCTCGCACCGCTCGCCGACGACGGCGTTCTCGGCCACGTGCGGGAGCTCGAACAGCACCCCACGAAGACCGGGGCGGGCGCGCAGGATCGCGGCGAGCAGCGTGCCCCGCCCGCCGGCGACGTCGACGACCGTGCCCGTGTCCGGCAGCGGCGCCGCGGCGACGACCGCCTCGACTTCCGCTCCCGTCATCGCCGTCATGTGGGCATCGAAGGTCGCGGAGGCGTCCGGGTGCTCGGCGAGCCACGCGAACAGGTCGGTGCCGTGCACGCGCTCGAACCCCGGCTCGCCGGTCATCACGGTCTCGAGCAGACCGCCGGTCACGCTCCACCACCAGGGCTCGCCGTAGCAGAGCAACCGCGCGTGCGGAGATCCCCGCGTGCCCGGCCGCAGCATCTCGCTCGTCTCTGTCGGCCCGAACCGATCATCCTCGTCCTGGGTCAGCACGCCGAGGCTCGCGAGCGCGCGCAGGACCCGGAACAGCGAATCTGGATCGCCACCGGTCTCCGCAGCCAGCTCGTCAGCCGCACGCGGTCCCGCGGCCACGCGATCGGCGATCTCGAGCCGCGCCATGACGTAGAGCAGCTGCGTCCGGTAGAGGCCTGAAACCATCTCCATCAACGCCGCGCGCGTCACGTCATGCACCCTACGCGACGCCATCAAGCACAATGGTGCACACCTCCGCCGGACGGATGCACGCCCCCTGGTAAAGCGTCCGGCATCGCGAGAGGATCTGCCACGGCTCGCGAGCGAGGGAGTGACCAATGACGGTGCCGAAGCATCATCTATCCGACGACCAAATCGCGAGCATGCTCGCGTTGAGCAAGGACGCCGACAGCGTGGAGCTCAAGCTCACGGTGCCGGCGAGCGATCATCAGGCCACGATCGCGGCGCTCGAGATGGATGCGCTCGATTCGCAGATCCGGCAGGTGTACTTCTTCGAGACGCCGGACCTGGCGTTGAGCACGAACGGCGTGGTGGTTCGTGGCCGCCGAGTGCAGGGCAGGGGCGACGACACGGTCGTGAAGCTGCGGCCGGTCACACCCTCCGAGCTTCCCGGCCGCCTCCGAAAGCTCCCCGAGTTGGTCGTCGAGGTCGACGCCATGCCGGGCGGCTATGTCTGTTCGGCATCACTGAAAGGCACCGCGCGCGCCGACGTGCGACACGTCGCGTCAGCCCGACTGGCGCCGCGGAAGCTGTTCACGAAGGCGCAACGCGAGTTCTACGCGCAGCACGCTCCCGACGGCGTGACGCTCGACGACCTGTCCATCTTCGGTCCGATCTTCGTGCTCAAGCTGAAGCTCGTCCCGAAGCACTTCGGTCGCAAGCTCGTCGCCGAGATGTGGCTCTACCCCGATGGGTCGCGCATCCTCGAGCTCTCGACCAAGTGCGCCCCTCACGAGGCCTTCCAGGTCGCCGCGGAGCTGCGCGCCGTACTGACCGAGCGCGGCGTCAACCTCGACGGAGAGCAGGAGACGAAGACCCGCAAGGCGCTCCTCTACTTCGCTGAGCGGGCCCAGGTCGCGATGACGCCGGCGTAGGACGCGCGTGCTGCGCTCGAGTAGTCAGCGTCGAGCGGCTCGCCGCCGCGCGAGCGTGTGCGTCGTGAGCGGCGCCAGCGCGGTGCCGATCAGTGCACCGGCCAGCACGTCGCCGGGATAGTGGACGCCCGTGTGGACGCGCGAGTAGGCGACACCCGCGGCAAGCCCGCGGAGCGGGACGGCGATCGCGGGGGACACATGGCCGACGCCGGTCGCGAACGCGAAGGCGCTGGCGGAGTGCCCGGA
Organism: uncultured Solirubrobacteraceae bacterium; assembly: GCA_963768375.1. GTDB lineage: Bacteria > Actinomycetota > Thermoleophilia > Solirubrobacterales > Solirubrobacteraceae > Solirubrobacter. The sequence goes on along the minus strand of CAVYHO010000006.1, from coordinate 154,059 downwards.
GGGAAACGAGCGCGACGTCGGCATCCGCACGTGTCGCGCAACCGGGACCTCGCCGGCGAGCCGGTCGGGGCGGCGCCGGCGCGCGAGCGGCTTGACCGCCGCGTTGACCACGGCCGACGTCACCGCCACCGAGGCGAGGCCCTCAGCGGCCGCCCGGCGACCGGTGCTTCCGCCCGCGAGTGCCAGCAATCCGGCCGAGCCCAGCCACAGGCGCGAGTAGTCGGCGGCGCGCGAGAGCCGGCTCATCGCATCGTCGAGCGCCGGCGTCGGGGTGCGTGCGATCGCGGCGTAGATCGCGAGATCCAGCCGCTCGGCGTCTTCGATCCAGCGCGGCCGGCGGCTCATGGCGGTGAGATCCTATGAGACGTCGGATCGCAGCGGTCGTCGCGCTCGCGGTCGGGATCGCCACGGTCGTCCTGGCCCTCGTCGTGGCGATCAGCGAGTTCCCGCGCGGCTTGGTGCTGCTGGGACTCGTACTGCTCGCCGGCGTGTCGGCGTGGTACGGAGTCCTGCGGCGTGGGATCGCGCGCGTGGCCGGTCTGGGCACCGCCGCGCTGGCGCTCGCCGGGGCGCTGGCGGTGCTCGTCGTCGGCGGCGAACGGTTCGTGGATCTGCTGGTCGTGGCGGGCCTGCTCGTGTCGCTGGCGGCCGCGCGGGTGACGCTGTCCGTGCACGTGACGCTCCCGGACGCGTCCGCGCCGCGACACCCGGTGCTCTTCTTCAACCCGCGCTCCGGTGGCGGGAAGGCGGAGCGATTCTCGCTCGCGGCCGAGGCGCGCAAGCGGGCGATCGACCCGATCGAGCTCAAGCCCGACGACGATCTCGAGACCCTCGTACGCAGCGCCATCGATCGCGGCGCGGACGGGCTGGCGATGGCGGGCGGCGACGGCTCGCAGGCGATCGTCGCGGCACTCGCCGCCGAGCACGCGCTGCCCTACGCGTGCGTGCCCGCCGGCACGCGCAACCACTTCGCGCTCGATCTCGGCGTCGATCGCGACGATGTCGTCGGCGCGCTCGACGCGTTCGTCGACGGCGGCGAGCGGATCGTCGACCTCGCCGAGGTCAACGGACGCGTGTTCGTCAACAACGTCTCGCTCGGGGTCTACGCCGAAGCCGTCCAGCGCGAGCAATACCGTGGCGCCAAACTGCGCACGCTGCTCGACACCGTGCCGGACGCGATCGGCCCCGAAGGTCGTGAGCTCGATCTGCGCTGGACCGGTCCGAGCGGGCAGACGCACCATTCCGGCGCGATGGTGCTCGTGTCGAACAACCGCTACCGGCTCGGCCGCGCGATCGGTTCGGGCACCCGCCCGCGGATCGACGATGGGCTGCTCGGAGTGACCGTCTTCGGCGGTCCGTCCGGGCGCGGCGAGCACGGCCGGCAACTGCAGCGCCCGTTCCGCGCCTGGTCGGCGCCGACGTTCGAGATCGACGCCGACCGCCCGGTCGCCGCCGGCGTCGACGGCGAGGCGCTTCTCCTCGACCCGCCGCTGACCTTCCACATCCGGCCCGGCGTTCTGCGCGTGCGGATCGCACGCCATCATCCTGGCGCCTCACCCTCGGCGCTCGCACCCGACGGTGTCCGGGACGGTGTGGTCGAGCTCGTCCGGATCGCCGTCGGACATCCCCAGAAACCCGCAACGCCCACTAACAGGAGGCCCGAATGGACCTGATCGAGATCACCGAGAAGGAGCGACTCAAGCGCGAGGACGTCGCCGCTCGTCTGCGCACGCTCGCCGACATGCTGGCTCGGCACAACGACGTCGAGTTCGACCGCGGCGGCATGCACTTCAAGGTCCGCGTGCCCGACCACGTCGACTACAAGCTCGAGATCGAGATCGAAGCCGACGAGTGCGAGGTCGAGATCGAGATCAAGTGGTGAGCGCGGCGGCGTCGCGCTCGAGTGCCTCGGTGTCGGCCTTGAGCTCTTTCTGCTCCAGCTTCTCCGCGCGCTCCATCGCCGCTTCGACCTTGGCCCCCATGTCAGACATCGCGACGACGACGAGACCGGCCTGACCGTTGTCCAGGTGCTCGCCGAGCTCCTTGAGGTCGTGGCGACTCATCCCGGCCGCCGCGTGCCCGGCGACCGCGCCGAGGATCGATCCGCCCGCCGTCGCGCCCACGAGCAGACCCCCGCCGACGGCCGCGAAGGGAAACAGCGCGACGACCAGACCGGTGGCGAGCCCCATCCCGCCACCGAGCACCCCGCCTACGCGAGTCGGCGTCTCGTGCTTCTTGCCGATCTTGACCTTGCCGTCGTCGCGCCGCTCCACGACGGCCGCGTCATAGGCGTCGATCAAGCCGGACTCTTTGTGCAGGTCCTTCACGAGCTGATAGTCGCGCTCGGCGTCTTCGACGTTGGCGTAGACACCGACGTAGGCGATCAGCGTGTCGATCGGCATGTGGCTTCTCCTTTACGCGAGCGCCATGTCGGCGCCCTCCGATGGGATGGGGTCGGGCCGGCGCATCATCCGGAACCCGTTGAACAGCCCGAGCAGGCCGGCGAGGATCGGGACGAGCAGCGCAACCTGCAAGGCGAGCGGTCGCGCGTCGGTGTTGATCCGGATGATCTCGGCCTGAACATCGGGCGGCTCGTCGACGAGCTGCTCCGCCAGCCGCGTGTTGCTCATCACCTCCGCGTCCTCTTCGAGCGCCTGGGCGACCCGTTCCTTGTCGGCGGCGGGCAGCACGGTGCTGTCCTGCGCCATCTGAGTGAACGCGATCGAGAGCGTCGCGAGCATGATCGCCCCGGAGAACGCGAGCCCGAACGACAAGCCGAAGGACCCGGCGGCGGAGTTGACGCCGGCCGCCTCGCTGACGCGCTCGTCGGAGATCGGCGAGAGCGTGTAGTTGTTGAGCTGGGACACCAGCAGGCCCAGCCCCGCCCCGGCGATGATCAACGGGATCACCAGCGCCCAGCCGGAATCCGCGCGCGGGACGATTGGGATCAGCGCCAGCATGCCGATGCTCAGCAGTCCCGACCCCGCGCGGATGATGCTCGCCGGCCGCCTGCCCGCGGCCCGCTTGCCGGCGACCAGCGCCGTCGCGAACATCATCAGCGACAGCGGCGCGATCGTGAGGCCGGTCTCGAGCGCGTTGTACTCGAGGACCATCTGCAGGTAGATCGGCAGCGCGATCATCGCTCCGCCGAGGGCGATGTTCTGCAGCATCTGCGACGAGATGCCAAGCCGGAACAGGTCGTGCTTGAAGAGGTCCGGATCGAGCAGCGTCGGCTTGCCGTCGCGCTTGCGCCGGACGAGCCAGCGGGCGAGCGATCCCAGCGCGACCACGCCGATTGCGATCAGGACGCCGACGAACTCCCCGCCCTCCTGCCACACGAGGATGCCGATCACGACGCCGCCCATGCCGACGGCCGACAGCAGCGCGCCGACGATGTCGACGACGCGCGGGCCGGTGTACGGGACATCCTTGATGAGCTTGAGGTTGATGAGGACGACGGCGATCACGACGGCCTCCAGCAGGAAGCCGACGCGCCACGACAGGAACGTGGTCAGAAAGCCGCCGAGCAGCGGCCCCACGGCGGCGGCGATCGCGGCCGCGGCGCCTACGAGGGCGTAGGCCTTCTTCTGCTCGGCACCTTGGAAGTTGCCGTGGATCAGCGATTGCATCGCCGGCAGCAGCATCGACGCGCCCAGTCCGCCGATGATCGCCCAGAACACGATGATCGCCGTCAGGCCCTGGGCGAACGCCATCGCCACGGCGCCGATCGCGTAGCCGAGCAGGCCGAGGACGAACGCCCGCTTGCGCCCGATCAGGTCGCCGACCTTGCTCCCGATCAGGATGAACGCGGCCGACACCAGCGCCTCGAGCGCGATCGCGCCCTGCACGCCGCTGACCGTCGTGTCGAGGTCCTCGACGACCTTCGAGATCGACACGTTCATCAGCGATGTGTCGACGACGAGCACGAACATCGCCGCCGCGAGCAGCACGGCCAGCCGCCGGCTGCCGGGCGCCCACTGCGGTGCGTCGGTGCTCATGCGCTGATACTCAGTCCCGACGCGAGTACGGTCCTCGCCCAGAACGGGTGATTACCTACGGAATTCCGCGGACGGCCCGTTCGATGACAGCGAGGTCTCCGCCTTGCCGCCACTCGCGACCGGTGAGGGCGGCACGAGCTGCTCTGGCGACCGCCGGGCTCTCGGACAGCCGCCAGTCGGTCTCCTTCGCGTACTCGAACCAGACGAGGGCGTCGACGCCATCGGCGCGGGCGTTTCGCAGCGTGTCGGTCACCCAGCGGGCCTTGCGCGGATCGGGCGCGCTGCCGGTCTCGGCGATCATCACCGGGCGACGGGGCGCGAGGTCGCGGAACTCGCGGACGGTGGGAGCGAAGATGTCGGCGTAGTTCTGCCAACCCCAACTGCGAGCGGAGCCCCAGTTGTAGCCGTCGACCGCCATCCAGTCGACCTGAGCGGAACCCGGGAACAACTCATTGAGCGCCGTCGAGCCGTCAAAGGACGCGATCGGGTTCCACACCCAGATCGCGTTGTCGGCACCGGCGCGGCGGAACCGGGCTCGCACATGCCGCCACGCGGCGACATAGTCGCCGGGGCGGTTTCCATTGACCCCGGTGGACCAGGGGAGCCAGTCGCCGTTCATCTCCGGGGCGAGGCGCAGCATCACCGGTCGGCGGTATTCGGCCACCTGGGCGGCCCAGCGGTCGATCAGCGCATCGTGGCGGCCCGCGGCGATTCGACCGAGCGCGTACTGCGGCTGGTCGGGACCGCCGCGCCACGAGTCCCACGGTTCCCAGGAGATGAGCGGGACCGCGCCGCGGTCGTTGATGCCGCCGGCCAAGTCGGACGGAAAGTCCGGCGTGTGCGCCCAGTCGGCGAATGTGCCGATGATCGCGGCCCGCGCGCCGAGCGTGGACTCCGCCTCGTCGAGCGCGTCCAGTGACGGCGCGTTCATGCCGAACAGCGTTTGCCCGCGGGCCGTCGTAGCCGCGTTCGGCGCAGCGGTGTTCACGCCAGCGAGGATGCCAAGCGCCGCAGCGAAGATGAGTGTCCGCATGGCCAACGCCATCCCCCGGTATTCGGCCGGGGTTCTTCTATCTCCAGCGGCGCGCGGATCCCGTCAGTTGTTGTGCATAGCCGCGCAGCGAGGCCGCCGAGGTCAGAGCCTGATAGCCGAGCAGGTAGCCCCAGAAGCCACGCCGGTCGGGCTGTGGTCGCGCGTCCAGGACCCGGAAGACATTGCGATCCTGCCAGCCGCGCATTAGGCCGAAGACCAACAGCGTGATCGGGAGCACGAGCATCGACCACCACGAGAACAGCAGCGGGTAGCCGAAGATGAACAGGATCACGCCGGGTATCCAGAAGAACACGTAGCCGATGTCCAGCAGCGGGACGAGGTAGTCGATCCCGGCGACGAGCTTGGCGAGGACGCGCGGCTGGCGATGCGGCGGATTGATCGCGGATGCCCTCGAGCATGCCCGCGTGCCCAGCGCGATCGCTGGCTCATCAGGTGACTGAGGCGCTCGGGCACGACCGTCTCGGCGAGCGCGACGGGCTCGTACTGGACCAGACCGCGCGAGCTCATCAACGACCACGTCAACACGATGTCCTCGCCGATCGCATCCGGCCACCCGCCGACGGCGCGAAGGTCGTCGGTCCAGTAGGCCGAGAACGCTCCCTGCGCGACGAGCGCGCTGTTGTACGCGGCCTGCGTCCGCTTCACGCCGTTGATCCCGAGCCGGTAGTCCCACCCCTGCATCCGTGTCAGGAAGTTGCAGTTGGCGTTCGCGGCGATCAGCGCTCCGGCGCACGCGCATACGTGCTGGTCCTGCGGGCGGGTGGTGACACGCGCGATCAGATAGGTGAGCGCCTCGGGGCGCAGCCACGTGTCGGCGTCAACCGTCACCACGATCGGTGTCGTCACGTCGACGAGCGCCGTGTTGAGCGCGTTGTGCTTGCCGGCTCCGGGCTCGAAGCACCTTCGATAGTCGAGCCGCAACCGAGCAGCCGCGGCCGCGCCGAGCTCGGCGGTCCGGTCCGTCGAGTTGTTGTCGGCCAGCACGACCGTGAGCGGGCCCGGGTATTGGGTCGCGGCGATGTGGCCGAGCGTCGCCTCGATCGCCGTCTCCTCGTTGTACGCCGCCACGATCACGGTCAGCGGCGGCCACTCGCCCGTCGGCCACGGGCCCGCAGGCGGGTCGAGTGGCGGCGGCCGGTAGCGCGTAAAGACCAGGGTTACGCACAGGAAGCCGATCACCACGCCCGGGACGTACGCCAGCAGCACCGGGATCACCCACGACATGACCACGCCGAGCGCATCCTCGAGCTCGGCGCGCCACGGCTGCGAGAACCAGACCGAAAAACCCGTGTGCGCGAGCGTCAGCGACACCACTAGCGCGAACCGCACCGACGGACGCGACCCGAACGCCGGGCGCTCGCGGGCCGTGAAGCCCCCGAGCGGCTGCGCGGAGACCTCGACCTGGCTCATTCAGCCGAGCGCGCGGTTGACGTTGAGCCGCTCGGCCGGACACCGTCTTGCCGCGCAGCGCCGACAGCTCGTCCCCCTTGTTGCGCAGACGGGAGCTGAGGTCGCCGGCATCCCACGACGAGTTGTGCTGGCGCAGCATGGCGGCGGCGGCCGCGACGTACGGCGCGGCCATGCTGGTACCCGACAGGTAGCACGTACTTCGATCCCAGGTACGTCGAACCGACAGCGTCGCCGGGCGCGGCCAGGTCCACCGTCGTCGCGCCGAAGTTGGAGAACGAGGCGAGCCGGTCGCGGCTGTCGGTGGCGGCGACGGAGAGCACGTTGCTTTCCGGGTAGGCGGCCGGATAGAACGGCTTCGCGTCGGCGTCGACGCCGTCGTTGCCGGCGGCGGCGACGATCAGCGCTCCCTGCCTGTCCCGCCTCGGCGATCGCGTCGCGCATCGCGGGCGAACTGTCGGGCCCGCCGAACGAGCAGTTGATGACCTTGGCACCGACCCGCAGGGCGTATTCGATCCCGGCGACCTGCTGCGCGACGTACCCGCGCCCCTCGGCGTCCAGGATGCGCACGGCGACGAGATTGGTCTTCCAGCACAGGCCGCTGATGCCGCGGTCGTTGTCGCCGCGAGCGCCGATGATCCCCGCGACGTGCGTGCCGTGCCCGTTGTGGTCGTCACCCGAACCACGTCCGGTGACGATGTCCACGCCGTAGACGTCGTCGATGTAGCCGTTGCCGTCGTCGTCGCGGCCGTTGTTGGACTCCTTGGAGTTCTTCCACAGGTTCGACTTCAGATCCGGATGATCGAGTTGGATGCCGGTGTCGAGCACCGCGACCTTCGCGCAGCCCGTGAGGTCGTTCCAGGCTGCCGGCGCGTCGATGTCGTCGTCGTTGCTGTCGGCCAGCGCGTACTGATCATCGAAGCCAGGGTCGTCGGGGTTCTTGGCCACGGCCATCGGCACGTTGTCCTCGACCCGGAGCACGCCCGGCGCGGCCCGCAGTCGCTCCCGCAGCGCTTCGAGCGATCCCTCGCCGACGTTGACCGAAAAGCCCCGAACCAATCCGAGCTTCAAACCGAGGCGCCCGCCCGCGTCGGCGATCGCGCGCCGCTGGTCGGCATCCAGCACCCCCGAACGGAACTGGACGAGCAGGCCGGCGGCCGGCCGCGCCTCGCCGCGAGGACGTGAGTCACGGTCGGCGCCAAAACGAAGCTGCGCCTCGGCCGGCGCGACGGCGACCGCGAGGAAGACGGCGGCCGCTGCGACGGTTTGACTGGACCGGCCCATCTACGTCCCCGCGAAGGCCGCTTTGCACTCGGCCGTGATGCCCTCGAGGTCCTTGCGGACGTCCGGGGCCTGCTCGCGCACGTTGCCGCTCCCGAACAGCCCCGAGAACGCCGAGAGGTACGCCTTGCCGCATTCCGCCGCGATCGTGGCCTTGGCCTGCGCGGCGTCGCGCTCGGCGCTCGCCTGGGCGGCCTCCGCGTTCGCCTTCGCGGCGTCGTCGGTCGCGTCGTCGGCCTGCTGTTCGGCGGTCGCCGCGTCCTGCTCGGCCGCGTCGGCCTCCTTCTGGGCGGCGGCGAGCTCCTGCTCGGTGGCAGTCACGTCCTCACGCGTCGCGCCGAGCTCCCGAGCCAATCCGGTGACCAGCGCACCGGCCGCGACCAGCGCGGCCGTCCCGCCGTTGCTCTCGTCCTCCTCGGTGGCCGGTGGCGGAGCCGCGGCCTGCGTCGCGTCGTCGAGTTCCTGCTTGGTCGAGCCGAGCTGCTGCTGCGTGGTCTCCAGCTCCTGGTTCGCACTCGCCAGGTCCTGCTTGACCGCGTTCAGCTCGTTCTGCGTGTCGTTGAGGTCCGATCGGAGTGCGAGCGCCCAGACCAGCAGTCCCAGGGTCACGAGCCCCAACCCGGCACTGACCCAGATCCACAGGTTTCGGCGCTTTTTCGGTGCACTGTCAGGCGGCGCGGACGCGGAGTCCGGTTGCGGGCTCGTAGTCGACATGCCCGCCGGCCAGGCTGGCAACCGGGCCGTGTGAGCGCATCACCCCTACCAGGTGAAGCCCGTGGTGGGCGCGCTGCAAGGCTTGCGCAATGGTGACCGCGACAATCGTCCCACGCTGGGAATGGCGGACATTCGGCGAGGACTTCGGCGCGGCTGAATCAGCGTTCGCGGCGCTCACCGTCGAACGCATCGACGAGAGCGACGAGCTGTACGTGCTCGCCACCGGCAGCGATGCCTCGGTCAAGATTCGCGACGGGCGTTTCGACGTCAAGGCCCTCCAGGCCGTTGACGACGGGCTCGAGCAGTGGATGCCGGTCGCGAAGCACACGTTTCCCGTATCGCGCGCCGACGTCGGCACCCTACTCACCCGGCTTCATGTGCCCGCGCCTCCGCTCGACCTCGAGGCCTACAGCCTCGACGACTTCCTCGACAAGGTCGTACGCGTCAGCGATGCCCTGCTGGCCGTTGCCGTGCACAAGCGCCGCGCGCACTACACCGTCGGCGGCTGCATGGCCGAGCTCAGCGAGATCCGCACCGAATCGGGCTCGGCACGATCGATCGCGATCGAGTCGCCGGACCCGGACCTCGTGCTGGCGGCCGTCCACGAACTCGGCCTGGCGTCGCGCGCGAACGTCTGCATGGGCCGCGGGCTGAAGGCGCTGGTCGGCTTCGGATCGCGGCGCTACGCGGTCATCGACGTCGGCACCAACTCCGTCAAGCTGCACATCGGTGAGCGGCGCGCCGACGGGACCTGGTCGAAAGTCGCCGATCGCGCTGCGGTGACCCGCCTGGGCGAGGGCCTCGACGCGACCGGCAGCCTCGGGCCGGAGCCGATGGATCGAACGGCGGAGGCGATCGCGGCGATGGCCGACGAGTCGCGACGCGCCGGCGCGGTCGCGATCGCGGCCGTCGGCACGGCCGGCCTCCGGGCCGCGGAGAACGGCGCGGCGTTCGTCGGTGCCGTCAAGTCCCGGTGCGGCGTCGAGATCGAGATCGTCCCCGGTGGCGACGAGGCCCGGTTCGCCTATCTGGCCGCCAAGGCCGGCCTCGGCCTCGCGGGCGACTCGGTCGTCATCTTCGACACCGGCGGCGGCAGCTCCCAGTTCACGTTCGGCCGTGGCGACGCTGTCGAGGAGCAGTTCAGCGAGCCGCTCGGCGCGGTGCGGCTGACCGAGCGCCACGGGCTCGATGGGCCCGTCTCCGAAGAGACGCTTCGCGGCGTCCTCGACAGCATCGCCGCGGAGCTCGATCGCCTCGACGCCCGCCCCACGACCGACACGCTCGTCGGGATGGGCGGCGCGCTGACGAATCTCGCCGCGGTCAAGCTCGCACTCGCGACGTACGACCCCGACATCGTCCAGGGCACCCGGCTCGATCGAGCCGAGATCGACCGGCAGATCGAGCTCTACCGAACTCGGCCCGCCGACGAGCGGCGATCGATCGTCGGCCTCCAGCCGAACCGCGCCGAAGTCATTCTCGCCGGTGCCTGCGTCGTGCGCGCGGTGCTGACGAAGCTGGACTGCGACTCGCTGGTCGTGAGCGACCGCGGTCTCCGTCACGGGCTGATCGTCGACCGCTTCAGGCTCGGCCCGCCGGTTGGCTGAGCTGCGCCTCGACGGCCGCGTCGACGTTGCCATGGAAGCGGTCGTCACCGATGGCGTCGAGCACCCCGTCGGCCGCGAGGACGCGACGGATGTTCGGCTTCATGCGCGCCACGCGGAGCACGGCGCCGGATGCGTCCGTCAGCCGGTGGATCTCGCGCAGCTTCTCGGAGCCCTGGGAGTCGATGAAGTCCACGCCGGCGAAGTCCAACACGACCGCGCGCGGCTCGCGCTCGACGTCGATCAGCTCGCGGACCCGGTCCTCGAGCGCTTCGGCGGTGGCGAAGGACAGGCCGGCGGCCAGCGACGAGCTCGGCCCCGTCGAGATCTGCCGCGACGTGCAGAACAGCGGATAGATCAGGGCGCCCGCCGCGGCCGCATACAGGCCGTTTTGGAGTGGTACGCCGGCGATGCCCGCATAGCCGAGGTTCTTCGGGACGATCAGCGCGGTGACCGCGATGCCGGCGACGACATCACCGCGCACCAACTTGCCCGAGTACCGCGGCAGCCACTCGACGATCGACAACCACTTCGCTGCCGAGGGCGTCATCGCTGCGGCGTGCGGTGGCGCAGCATCAGCTTCCAGAGCTCCGAGGCGACGATCACGGTCAGCCCGGCGCCGATGCAGATCAGCCACTGCGCTCCGGTCAGCTCGCCGGTGTCGAGAATGCGCTGCAGGAAGCCGAGTTCGGTGGCGAGGATGATCGCCGCGACCGACATGAGCGACGCGGTCAGGAACGTCCGGTCGCTGAAGGTGTCGAGGCTGAAGACCGAACGCAACTCGTCGCGTGCGGTGAAGGAGAAGAACAGGTTCGCGATCGCGAAGGTCGTCATGCCCATGGTGCGCGCGAGGCCGTCGCCCTCGGCGTTCTCGGCGCGCGCGATCACACCCAGCGTGGCGCCCGCCATGACGAGCCCGGCGACGATGAACCAGCGCGTGTCGGGGCGCGACAGCAGCGGCTGCTTGGGCTTGCGCGGGCTGCGCTCCATCACCCCATTCTCGAAGTGGTCTTCGATGCCCGCGCCTGCCGATGCAGACGCTCTGGGTGAACTTCACCACGCAGGTCTTCCAGTCGGTCGGGCTCGGCTACGGCGCGGACCCGTCCACGCGGTCGCCCCGTCGATCACGTAGAGCTTGCGGTGGTCGGCGCGGCCGACCTCGTCCTGGCGCCAGTCGAGCTTCTGATCGTTGGGATACAGCCCGTCGCGATCGAGCGGGAACTCGTCGTTGATGACGATCTGGGCGCCCGCCTCGGCCAGGCCCGTGAACATCGCACGCGCCTCTTCATAGGGCCGGGAGCCGTAGCTGTCGACAATCACCCGCACCTGGAAGATCCGCGGGAAGAAGTTCGCGCCCTCGGCCCACGGCTCGACCGTCGCCGCCGTCGACCACGCGAACTCGAGCGTCGCGTCATGGGGACGCGTCCCCTCGAACGCCTCGGTCGCCGCCTGAGCATCGGCCGGCGTCACTGCATCCGAGGACGGCGGCCAGCTCGGCCGCTGCGTGATCCCGAGCACCTGCCGGTAAATGAGCACGAACGCCAGCGCGACCACCAGACCGGCGACCGCGAGCGCCTGCCGGACACGGCCCGGCCTGCGGCCCGTGCTAGCTTCGCCGTGCATTGCCGCGGCACGCTACACCCCGCGCGGTCAGGCTCGCACTCGCCATCGCGGCGATCGGCATCTTCCTGCCGTGGTCGAGCGCCGGGCCGGTCCGCCTCGACGGGACGGAGGGACCGAACAACGGATGGCTGGTCCTGATCGTCGCCGTGCTCGCGCTGGGCTGGGTCGGATCCATGGCGCGAGGGTCGTGGATCGGCGTGCTCGGAATCCTCGGAGCCGGGATCGTGATCGGCTGGACCGCGATCGAGAACTGGCTCGACAACCGGCAGGTGCTCGATGCCGGCGCGAGCTACGGACTGCTCATCGTCGTGGCAGCCAGCGTCGTCGTGGTTGGAGTAGCCGTCAGCGCCGCCGGACGCGCATCCAGGCGACGACGAGCAGCGGCACCACGACGACAGCGGTGATGATCACAGGCCAGATGTCGTCAAGCCTACTCGCTCGCGGAGGCTGAGACATGGCAGCCGCAGACGATCTCGCCGGCGCGCGTGCCGCGCTGCAGATGATCAACCCGGCCCCGTACAACGCGGAAGCGCCGCCTGAAGCCCTGGCCGGAGAGATCACTCCGACCGAGTTCCACTTCGTCCGGAGCAACTTCGCACTGCCGGTCCACGACGGCACGCTCGAGGTCGGCGGCGCGGTGAAGCACCCTCTGACGTTGACGCTCGACGACCTGCGCGCCATGCCGGCACACGAACGCGCGGTGACGCTCGAGTGCGCCGGCAACGGGCGACTGGAGATGAGGCCGTTGCCCGCCGGGGAGCCGTGGGGCGACTACGCGGTCTCAACCGCCTACTGGAAGGGCGCTCTGCTGCACCAAGTGCTCAAGCAGGCGGCTCCGGCGCCCGACGGCGTCGACGTGCGTTTCGAGGGCGCCGACCACGGCGCGTACCACCGCACGCCCGTGCTCGCGGACACCGACCGCGACGACCTCAGCTTCGTCCGCGCCCTGTCGCTCGCACACGCCGCCGATCCGGCCGCGGAGATCCTGATCGCCTACGAGATGAACGGCAAGCCGCTGGATCCCGATCACGGCGCGCCCTTCCGCATCATCGTGCCCCACTGGTACGCCGTCGCTTCCGTGAAGTGGTTGAAGCGGATCGACGTCTTGACCGAGCCGTACGCCGGCGAGTTCCAGACCGGGCACTACATGTACGAGTGGGCCGACCGCCCGCCCGAGCGCGTCGACGTCATGCGCGTACGCGCGCGCATCACGGCCCCGGCGGCCGGATCGACGTTGAGCCCGGGCACGTGCACGGTGCGCGGCAAGGCGTGGTCCGGTACCGGGCCCGTCACACGCGTCGACGTCAGCCTCACCGGCGCCGGCGAGTGGCACCCGGCGCGACTCGAACCGCCATCGGGCCCATACCACTGGCAGGCGTGGTCATTCGACTGGCACGCCAACGATGTCGGACGCCACACGCTCCGCGCGCGGGCCACCGACGCGGCCGGCAACGTCCAGCCCGACGTGCCGCCGTGGAACCGGCTCGGCTACGGCAACAACGCCATCGAGGTCATGTACGTCGACGTCACCTGACGGGTCCGTCGGCCGGCACTCGCTCGATGCGCGTCCAGCCCTTCCAGCCCCGCTCCTGCAGGATCTCCAGCAGTCGCTCGGCGACCGGTGAGGACTCGACCGCGGCCGCGTCCAGCAGGTCGACGAACGGGTCTTCGAAGGGGTCGGTACCCACATCGCCGGCCTCCACGGCGCGGATCAACAGGCGCTCCAGGATGTCGGCGATCTCGACGATGCGTGGGTCGTCGGCCGGCCAGTCGACCGCTCGGCTGAGAAGGCGATAGAGCTGGACCGTGTCGGGGTCCTCGAGCTCCTCGTGCTTCGAGGCGATGATGGAATCGATCTGCGTCCGGCACCTGGGCGGCGATCATGATCCAGCTGCCCCGCTCCAGCTCGATGTAGCGCTCATCGACGCCGAGGCCGCGCAGCCGGTCGAGGTAGCCCACGACGCTGTCTGGGAGCGCCAGGTGCTCTCCGGCGGCGAGCCGGGCGATGCGTTTGCGGTTGCCCTGCAGCCGCCGGATCTCGGCGCGCAGATCCTTGTCGATCTCCCGGACGCCGCGGGCGAACTCCTCGGGGCCGGCATCGAGAAGCTCCTGGACCCGGGCGAGCGGCACGCCGGCGTCGGCCAGGGTGCGGATCTGGATCAGTCGCACAACCGCGGCAGCGTCGTAGGTGCGGTAGCCGGAGTAGGTGCGCTCGGGCTCCGGCAGCAGCCCGATCTGGTGGTAGTGGCGTACCGCCCGCACCGTCACCCCGGCGTATGTGGCCAGCCGGCTGATGGTGAGCATGGGTCCAGATTGCCTCAGGCGATCTTGCGGTGGTAGGTGAAAATCGCGAAGCCGTAGGCGACGACGAGGATGCCGACCAACCAGCCGAGGGCGACCCAGATGTCGCTGCCGACCGGCTGCTGGGCGAACAGGTCGCGGATCGCGTTGACGATCGAGGTCACCGGCTGGTGCTCGGCGAAGGCGCGCACCGGTCCGGGCATGCTTTCGGTGGGCACGAAGGCCGAGCTGATGAACGGCAGGAAGATGAGCGGGTAGGCGAACGCGCTCGCGCCCTCCACAGTCTTCGCGGTCAGTCCGGGGATCACGGCGATCCACGTCAATGCGAGCGTGAACAGCATCAGGATGCCGCCGACCGCGAGCCACGCGGTCACGCCCGCCCCCGTGCGAAAACCGATGAGCAGGGCGACGAGTACGACGACCACGACCGAGATCAGATTGGCGACCAGCGAGGTCAGCACGTGCGCCCACAGCACCCCCGACCGCGCGATCGGCATCGACTGGAAGCGCTCGAAAAGCCCGCCCTGCATGTCCGTGGACAGCCGGACCGCGGTGTACGCGATCCCGGACGCGATCGTGATCAGCAGGATGCCGGGCAGCATGTAGTCCACGTACTCAGCCGAGCCGGTGTCGATCGCGCCGCCGAACACGTACACGAACAGCAGCATGATGGCGATCGGCGTGATGACGGTCGTGATGATGGTGTCGAGGCTGCGCGTGATGTGGCGCAGGGAACGTCCGGTCAGGGCGGCCGTGTCGGCAAAGAAGTGTGTGGTCATCGTGATTCCTCGCCGACGAGCGAGAGGAAGACGTCCTGAAGGGTCGGCTGCTTCTCGACGTACTCGACCTTGGCGGGCGGGAGCAGCTGCTTGAGCTCGGCCAGCGTGCCGTTGACGATGATCCGGCCTTGGTGGAGGATCGCGATCCGGTCGGCGAGCTGTTCCGCCTCGTCCAGATACTGCGTCGTGAGCAGCACCGTCGTGCCGCTGTCGGCGAGCTCCTTGACCGCCTGCCACACCTCGAGGCGCCCCTGCGGGTCGAGCCCGGTCGTCGGCTCGTCGAGGAAGATCACCGGCGGGTTCCCGATCAGGCTCATCGCGATGTCCAGCCGGCGGCGCATCCCGCCCGAGTACGTCGCCACCTTCCGCGCGGCCGCGTCGGTCAGCGCGAACCGCCGGAGCAGGTCGTCGGCGATCGCGCCCGGGTCCTGCAGGTGCCGCAGCCGGGCCATCAGCACCAGGTTCTCCCGCCCGCTGAGGATCTCGTCGACGGCCGCGAACTGGCCCGTGAGGCTGATCGACTCCCGCACCTGCGCCGATTGCGTCGCGACATCGAAGCCGTTGACGCCGACCGTCCCCGCGTCCGCCTTGAGCAGCGTGGACAGGATCTTCACGACCGTGGTCTTGCCCGCGCCGTTGGAGCCGAGCAGGGCGAAGATGCTCCCGCGCGCGACATCGAGGTCCACGCCGCGGAGCACCTCCAACTCCTTGAACGACTTCTGCAGCCCCTGCACTTGGATCGCGGGGCCCGGGCTCTGAGTGGCTGACATCTGGGTCTCGGTTGTCTGTGTGCGTATTGCCATGCCATCAGTGTCGACCCTGACGTTGCGTCAAGGTCAACCCCTGGTTCGTTGCGCTCCCCAGACGGGCACGATCGAAGTCGTGCCACGTCCTTGCGCCGTCCTCGTCGCCGCCGCGCTGGTCGTGCTCCTGAACGCTTCGCCGGCGGGCGCGGCGCTCACCACGCTGACAGCCAGGCAGCGCTCGCGATCATGCCCGCCGGCGGCGTGCCACGCATCGTCGTGCCCTACGGCGACGCGGGCTTCTGGAATCTGCAGTGGTCGCCAGACGGGCGCCGGCTCGCCTACGACGGCTGACCCAACAGCGGCCGTCGAAACAGGAGCTCACCACTCTCGCGCGCAGCCTTGACAAACAGGTTGCGCTCAAGCACCGCGATCGACGCGACATTGTTGGCCGTCGTCCGCGCCCGCACGGACGCGCAGCCGCCCGACGCTGCGCGACCGCACAACTGAGAAACCGCCGCCGTCGCGATGCCTCGCCGGCGTGCTGTGCGGCATACGGAATATCCGATCTCGACCTCACCGGCGGCGTCCGCCGGCCCGAAGAAACCCGCGCTTCCCACCAGCACTCCGTCACCGACGATGTAGCTCGGGCCCCAGCTGCTGTCGAAGCCGCCATCGTCGACCTGCCGACGGAAGAACTCGACCGCATCGCGATCCCACTCGCCACCTTCGGGCGGCCACTCGGCGATCTCCACGCCCAGCACCTCGGCAAGCTGCCGGCGGCTGCCGCTCAGCTCTGCATCAAGCGCTGCCACCGTCACAGGAACAAGCGTGATCTCCACCCCGTCAACGTAGACAAAAGGCTGCCTCAGCCCCGCCGCCTCGTCGAACGCGGGAGTGCGGTTGCGTCGAATCAGCGGCGGGCGTAGTGTCGCGCTGTGGCTCGCGAGCGCGTGGCCTGCGTCGTGCTCGTGGGCGTTGTCATTGCGGGCTGTGGCAACAGCACGCCGCAACCGCAACAGTCGGTGTCCGGGCCGCGGCTGACGGAGCGGGTTTCGCGCGATCTTGACGCGAAGTTGCGCGAGAAGGTGGCCGAGACCGGCATTCCGGGTGCGTCGGCCGCCGTCGTTTTTCCTGATGGGCGCGAGTGGCAAGGCGCGGCCGGCCACGCGGTCTTGGAGCCCGAGCAGGCGATGACGTCGCGTACGTCATTGCCGTTCGACAGCGTCACAAAGGTCGCGACCGCCGCGCTTGCGCTGCGGCTCGCGGAACGGGGGCGCCTGCGGCTCGACGATCCGATCCGTCGTTGGTATCCGGCGTGGCGCGGCGATTCGCGCGCCACCGTGCGCGACTTGCTGGGCCACACCTCCGGGGCGAATGACCCGCGGGACCTCTTGATCGCACACGGCACCCGGCACCCTCGCAGCACGGTCACGCCTCGGCAGTTCATCGCCGCCTCGCCAAAGCCGGGCCCGCGCACAGGCGAAGCGAGGTACTCGGACACCGGCTTCGTGATCGCTGGGCTGGTCCTGCAACGAGCGGCCGGCGAGCCGATCGCCGCGGCGATGCGCCGCGAGGTATTCGGTCATCCGGGCGGCGACGGCCTGGCGTTCCAGCCGGCCGAGCGAACCCACCCGCCACGCGCACGTTCCTACTGGTACCCCAAAGGTGCCGGCGATGCGGTGATGGTCGGTGACGGCGGCGACATCCTCCCCACGCGCGCGTTCGCCAGCGGAGAGGGAACGGCAGGTGCCCTGGCCGGCGACGTCCCGTCGCTCGCCCGCTGGGGCAACCAGTTGCTGAGCGGTGAGATCCTGAACCCGACCAGCCTCCAGGAGATGACACGCTTTCGCCGCGGCGGCTTCTGGGAGGCATATGGCCTAGGACTCGCGCGCGACTCGATCGACGGCATCAGCATGTGGGGTCACAGCGGCAACGGCTTGGGCACCTTCACCGAGTTCTGGCACCTTCCGAAGCAGCGAGTGACCATCGCGATGACATGGAACGATGCCCTGCTCGACCGCGACGGCAGAATCCTGCCGGCGCTGCTGCGAGTGGCTCTAGGTTCGGAGTAACTCGCGTTGCGCCACGGCGTGCAGCTGCGCAATCGACTTGCGGATCAGCCGTGACACGTGCATTTGCGAGACCCCGATGCGTTCGCCGATCTCAGCCTGCGTGAGTTCCTGCTCGAAGCGCATCCGAAGGATGCTTCGCTCCCGGTCGGGGAGCGTGTCGAGCAGCGAGTTCACGAACGTGGCGTTCTCGCAGTGCGAGTAGCCCGGGTCGGTCTCCCCGCCGCGCAGCTCGATTCCCGTGTCGCCGTCCTCGGAGAGTGGCCGGTCCAGCGAGTCGGCGTGATGCGCGGTGCGCGCCGCGAGCGCCTCCATGACCAGTTCGACCGTGCTCCCGGCCCGCTCGGCCAGCTCGAGCGCCGTCGGGGAACGGCCGAGCTCGGCATTCAGCGCACGCGTGTCGGCATCGACGCGGAGCTTGAGGTCCTTGACCGCCCGTGGCACGTGGACCGACCAGCTGTGGTCGCGGAAGTAGCGCTTGATCTCGCCCACGACGGTCGGCACGGCGAACGACGTGAACGCGAGCCCACGATCGGGATCGAACCGGTCGATCGCCTTCAGCAAGCCAAAGGACGCCACCTGCTCCAGGTCGTCGCGTTCGGCCTGCCCCCCGTAGCGACGCGCCAGACGACGCGCGAGCGGCAGGAATCGCTCGACGAGCTGTTCGCGCACCGCCGGCTCGCGGTCGAGCCGGTAGCGCCGGAACAACCCGACGTCGGCAGCCGTCATCGCCGAGCTGCGAGACGGGGCGGCGACGGTCCGAGCTCGCGCTTCGGTATCAGGGGCGACGAGGAGCAGGGCCTCCGTGTCCTCCCCGACTTCGATCACCGTCAAACCACGCGGCCCCGAAGGCCTTACGCTCGGACGCTTTCGGCCAGCGCGCGCAGCCCGGCGCTGAGCTGTGCCCGCTGATCGGAGTCGAGGCCGGCGAAGAGGCGCGCCTCGGCTTCGCGCTGCGCCTGGGCAGCGCGGTCGAGATGACGTGTGCCCGCCGCGGTGATGCTCACGACGTGACACCGGCGATCGGCGGGATCGCGCTCCCGCGCGAGGTAGCCATCTGCCTCGAGCGGGTTGAGCAGTGTGACCAGCTTGCTCGGGTCGATGTGCATCTCCGAGCCGAGCTCGCGCTGGGTCAGCGCGCCCCGGTCGTGCAGCAGACCTAGCAGATGGAACTGACGCGGGGAAAGGTCGGTCGCTGCATGCGCGGCCCGCAGGTCGCGCATGGCGCGCTGCCCGAGCAACGCCAGCAGCAATCCATCACTGGCCGCGCGTTCGCCGAGCACGCCTTTGCCGGTCATTGCGTCGAAACTGTACCGCTGCCAATCATTGTCGACCAAATATGATCCCGATATGTCCACGAATCTGATGAAGGGCGTGACGCTGGACGCGTTCGGCACCCCGCCCGCCGCGCGCGATGACCTGCCAGCCCCGACCCCCGGCGCCAACGAGGTACTCGTGCGCGTGCACGCCTCGTCGGCGAACCCGGTTGACAACGCGATTGCCGCCGGAATGCTCAAGGACATGGTCGATCACGAACTCCCGGTGATCCTCGGGCGCGACTACGCCGGCGTCGTCGAGCAGGTCGGCGCCGACGTCAACAGCTACGCCGTCGGCGAGGAGGTCTACGGCTTCATCCTGCACGCCAATCCGACCGTCCATGACGGCGCCTGGGCCGAGCTGATCACCGTCGCCGCGGACCTGTCGATCGGCCCCGCCCCCTCGGACGTGGACCTTGCGACGGCCGGTGCCGCCCCGCTGGCGGGCATCACGGCCATCACGGCTATCGACGCTCTCGATCTCACGGACGGGGACACCGTCCTGATCGTCGGCGCCACGGGCGGCGTCGGCAGCCTCGCCATCCAGCTCGCCGCCGCCGCCGGTGCCACCGTGATCGCGTCGGCGCTCCCCGAGGACGAGGAATACCTGCACGACCTGGGCGTCAGCGAGATCCTCCCGCGCGACGGTGAGGTTCCATCAGCCCGAGCGGATGCCCTGCTCGATCTCGTCTCCTACGCCCCCGGAGCGTTCGACGCCGCGCTCAAGGACGGCGGGCGCGTCGCGTCGCCTCTGGGGGCGGCGGGCGACGGGCCGGGCCGCGTGAACGTCATGGCCACCCCCACGCGCGAGAACCTCGAGCGCCTGGCGCAGCTTCTGAGCGACGGCACGCTGCGTGTGCCGATCCAGATCACCTACGGCCTCGCGCAGGCCCCCGACGCACTCGCTGCACTCGCCTCCACCCACACCCAGGGCAAGCTGGCGATCCACATCGCGTGACCCTCGAAGTCGAGGTGCCCATCCGAGTCGCGCGAGCACAGGACGTCCCAGGCGTGCTCGCGCTGTGGAAGGTCGCGCGGAGTCCAGCAGCGAGCATTCCCGATGATTCTGCGAGCGTCACGCGTCTCATCGAGTCCGGCGGCGACGCCCTGCTGGTGGCCCAGCATCGGGACCAGATTGTCGGCGCGCTTGTCGCGGCCTGGGATGGCTGGCGGGGCAACATGTACCGCCTCGCAGTGCTGCCTGAGTACCGTCGCCGAGGCATCGCTCGTCGGCTCGTCGACGCGGGACACGAGCGGCTTCGCAGCAAAGGTGCGGCACGCGTGACCGCGCTGGTCGCTCACGATGAGGCAGACGCCACCGCGCTTTGGTCTACGCTCGGCTACGCCCAAGACGACAACGTCGTGCGCTTCGTCAGGAACCTTTGAACCTGGTCGAGCGAGGAGGAGAACGAGATGGCGCGCAGAGCACACTTGATCGGTGCCTGGCCGGGGCGTGATCCCGAGCACGCGATGGAGCTCGCTTTGGAGCACCTCGCGCCGCATCTGGATCGGATGACCGACGGCGAGACAGGCGACCGTCACCTGTGGATCACGCCGGGGCTGGACGGGTTCCGCGCCAACCCGGACGTGGAGATCGTCCGCGACGGCGGGTGGACTTCCTACGAGGACACCGCGCGCTGGCGTGTCAAGGACGGCGTGACGCTCGACCCGGACAACATCCGGCTGCGCTACGCGATCTCGTTCGAAGGCAGCTTCCCGTCGTTCAAGGTCCTGCGCGAGCGCTACGGGCGGCCTGACCTGCGCTTCCAGGTGGGCATCCCGGCGCCGATCGATCTCGCCGTCGACGCGTTCGCCGAGGACGCGTTCGCGGACCCCTCGATCCTCGGCGCCTGCACCGCTGCGACGGCGCGCGAGATCAACCGGATCGCGCCGCAGGGCGGCGACGACGTCGTCTTCCAGGTCGAGACCGTGGTCGCGCTGGTCGGCGTCGCGCAGGCGCCGGACGAGGGGCAGCCCGCCGCGAGCGAACAGATGGCCGCCGGGCTGTGCGACCTGGTGCGCCGCGCGCCCGAGGGCACGCGCTTCGGCTTCCACCTCTGCCTCGGCGACTTCCACCACAAGGCCTTCGGCACGATGCGTGACGCGCGCCCGCTCGTGCTGCTCGCCAACGCGGTCGCCGCGGCGTTCCCGTCCGGACGGGTGCTTGAGTTCGTGCATGCCCCGTTCGCGGCCGCCGTCGACCCGCCGATCGAGGACGAGGCGTTCTACGAGCCGCTGCGCGATCTGCGGCTACCGGACGACGTGCGCTTCATTGCCGGCTTTCTCCACGAGTCGCTTGACCTCGGAGCCCACCAGGAGTTGCTGGCGCGGATCGAGTCGCTCACGGGCCGCGCGGTCGACGTGGCCGCGGCGTGCGGGCTCGGCCGCCGCCCGACGCCCGAGCAGGCGTTCGAGGCGATGCGCGAGGCCGCGGCGCTGATCGCGGCCGCACCGGCGAGCTCCGGTTCGTGATTCGGCGATAGGCTCCCGCTTGTGGGTCAGCTGGAGTTCGATCGACGCCTGGTCGAGCGGCTGGAGCAGCTCTACGCGACACGCGACGTGCTGCACCGGCGCGAGTTGGTCCGCGCGGCGCTCGGCGTTCAGGCTGGCGACCGCGTACTCGACGTCGGCTGCGGCCCTGGCTTCTACGTCACAGAGCTACTGGAGGTCGTCGGGCGCGACGGCTTCGTGGTCGGCGTGGACGTGAGCGCGGACATGCTCGCCGTGGCCACTAAGCGCGCCGAAGGGCACGGCAACGTTGCGCTCCAGGAGGGGAACGCGACCGCACTCTCGGTCCCGGACGCGAGTTTCGATCGGGCGCTCGCGGTTCAGGTCTTGGAGTACGTCCCAGACGTGCCGGCCGCACTAGCGGAGATGCGCCGAGCGCTGCGTCCAGGCGGCCGCTTACTGGTATGGGACGTGGATTGGGCCACCGTGTCCTGGCAGGCGACCGATGCGGAGCGGATGCAACGCGTGCTCGCGGCGTGGGACAAGCACCTGACGCATCCCTCGCTGCCGCGCAAGCTTGCGCCGCAGATGCGCGACGCCGGCTTCGAACACATCCAGATGGACGCCTACCCGTTCGCGACGATCGAACTGATCCCCGATGCATACGGCGGCTCGCTCGTGCCGATGCTCGAGCAATACGTGGCTGAGCAAGGCGGGATGAGTCAGGAGGAAGCCATGGCTTGGGCCAATGACCAGCGCACGCTCGGCGAGCGCGGGGAGTTCTTCTTCACCGTCACCCAGTTCTGCTTCACGGCAATCCGCCGCAGCTAGACGGGGACCGCCGTGTTACCGGCGCGGCGTGGCGCGAATGACCGCCTGCCTCCCGTCGTCGTAGGTGACGGTGGCCGCGACCTGCCCGAGGGCGTTGAGCATCTCGCGGCACGCGCTCACCGATTGGACGGTGCGCCCGCCGATCACGGTGCCCGTGCGGACGACCGCGTCGCGCGTCGCGTTCGGGCCGGTGAACACGCCATTGGAGAAGAAGTCGTCGAGGGTGGCCTGGAACGCGACCTGGTTGCGGTCGTTGAGGCTCGGGCCGAAGAAGCCGAACCCGGAGAACTCGCCGTCGGTGTTCGCGATCTGCGCGCCGTTGACGTAGACCGCGTCGAAGGAGCTGTACGCGACCCGGCCCGCCTCGTCCTGATCGCCCAGCAGTAGCACCGACGGTTCCGAGGTCGTCGGCGGATTCCGCCGGCGGCCCCGGTACCCCTCGCGAGCGCGTGAGATGATCGCATGAATGAACGCGCGGAACGCGGCGAGCGAGTTCGACTCGGACCGTCAGCGGCACCTGCGGGCGTTCGCTGACCGTCTTGGAGTCGAGGCCGAGCGTCTCACGTGGCCGTTGGAGCGGCTTCATCGTCTTCGCGATGAGCGCTTGCGGGCGTTGCTGCGGACGGCGAAAGCGCAATCGCCGTGGCACGGAAAGCGTCTCGCCGGCGTCGATGTCGACGCTGTCACGGGCGCGGACCTGGCGGCCATTCCGACGATGACCAAGACCGACGTGATGGAGCACTGGGACGAGATCGTCACCGACCGCCGGCTGACGCTCGAGCTGGCCGAAGCCCATCTGGAGTCAGTGGCGTCAGAGGGTCCGGCGTACCTGCTGGGCGAGTACCAGGTCGTGACGACTGGCGGCTCGAGCGGAAGGCGGGGCGTGTTCGTATGGGACTTCGAGGGCTGGCTTGGCTTCGGGCTCGCGAGGGAACGGCCCACGTTCTGGCTGCGACGAAACGCCGGCGGCGATCGTGAGGTCCGGCGAGCGTTCGTCGCCGCCGCGCACTCGACTCATCCCACCGCCATCCTGCCGCGCACCTTCGCCGGCTCGCCACAGCTGGGCGTCGGCCGCTCGTTCCCTGCCACCCTGCCGCTCGCCGCGATCGTGGATGGGCTCAACGGCTTCGATCCGACCGATCTCTTCGCCTATCCCTCGATGATGCACCGCTTGGCAGGCGAGATCAGGCGCGGACGGCTGAGCATTTCGCCGTGGGAGCTCAACTGCGGTGCCGAGCCGCTGCTTCCGGAAGCGAGAACGGAGATCGAAGCGGCGTTCGGCCGGCCGGTCATGAACCTCTATGCGGCCGCCGAGGTCGGCGTGATCGCGCGCTCATACCCCGGGTCGGCCGGCCTGCACCTCAACGAGGACGTCGCGGTCTATGAGCCGGTGGGTGCCGACAGCCAGCCCGTGGCCGCGGGCACCACCGCGGCGAAGCTCCTCGTCACCAACGTCATCAACCACGCAATCCCGCTCATCCGCTACGAGCTCGCCGATGAATTGACCGTGCTGGCCGAGCCCAACCCCGGCCCGTGGACCGGTCGCCGCATCGCAGACATCGAGGGACGCGTCGAGGGCACGTTCGTGTACGACGGCGACGTCGAGATCCATCTGCACCTGTTCCGCTCGGCGCTCGGTCGACGACGTCAGATGCTCGAGTACCAGGTACGCCAGACGCCCGCGGGCGCGGACATCGCGGTACGGACATCGGCGCAGCTCGACACGAACGCTCTCTCGCGAGAGCTGGTCGAAGCTCTGACCGAGCTCGGTGTTGGCCGCCCTCAGGTGAACGTCGCCGAGGTGGAGGAGATTGAGCGCACCGGCTCAACCGGAAAGATTCGTCGCTTCATCCCGCTCGCTTCCCAGCGAGACTGACGCTGGCGCTCTCCTCGTTCTGCTGTGCGGCCAGGAGCGCCCTGATGCGCTGCGTGGCATTGTCGAGGGAGGCATCGGACACCGCGCGCGCGGCGGTGCCGTCTTGTCGGCGCGCCGCAGCGACCAGGTCCTTGGGGTAGCGCCAGAGCGAGTCCGTCGCCTCGGCGTACAGCGTGCCCTGAGCGCCGACGATCTTGTAGGCGCGACAGCGTTGCCAGAGCGTCCTGATCATGTTGACCAAGACGGGGTTGCCCGACGCTGTGTAAAGGATCGTCAACAGCGCCTCGTCGTGGTCGAGGAGATCGACCACGCGGCGCTCGTTGATCGCAGCCACCAGCAGGTCGTACTCGGCCTGCATCCGCTCGCAATCTTCGGCGGTGATCCGCTCAGCGCCCAGCCGTGCAGCCTCGCCCTCCAGCAGCCGGCGCACGCCGTAGACATGGAGGAGCTCCTCGAGCGTCAGCCCTTTCACAACTGCCCCCTTGTGGGGCTCGCGCTCGGCCAGGCCCGCCTCCTCGAGGCGACGGATCGCCTCGCGGACGGGCATGACGCTGGTCCCCACCTGTTCCGCGAGGTCTCGGATCCTCAGGCGCGAGCCGGCGGGCAGGTCGCCGCTGATGATCGCCTCGTATCCGGCAGACGCTCGATGAGCGGTCCGCCGATTCTCGAGGGGAGAGCGTGATGTCACCAGAGCCGTTCGCGGGACGCAGCCAGGTCCCGCTTCAGCGCAATCGCAACGCACGCCGAACGGCAGCGATGGGCTGCCTCATCGGCGTGCTCGCCTTGGGCGTCGGCGCGTGTGGTGACGACGGCGGCGACGGCGGGGGCGCCACGAGCGGCAATGGAAAGCCGTTGACGATCTACTCGTCGATGCCGCTGCAGGGCGCGTCGAGTCCGCAGACCAAGGCGATCGTCAACGGCATGCAACTCGCGCTCGACCAGGCCGGCGGCAAGGCGGGCAATCACACGATCAAATACGAGTCCCTCGACAACTCGTCAGCGCAGGCGGGCCAGTGGACGCCGGAGGCCACGACGGCGAACGCGCGCAAGGCCGCGCAGGACGACGCGACAGCCATCTATCTCGGCGAGTTCAACTCCGGCGCCGCGGCGGTCTCGATCCCGATCCTCAACGAGGGCGGGGTGCCCCAGGTCAGTCCGGCGAACACCGCCGTCGGCCTGACCGTGGACGAGCCGGGGGCCACTGCGGGCGAGCCCGACAAGTACTACCCGACGGGGGAGCGGACGTACGCGCGTATCGCCATCAGGGACTCGATCCAGGCCCCGGCCCTGCTGTCAGTCATGAAGGAGGACGGCTGCACCAAGTTGGCGATGACCAACGATAAGGAGGTCTACGGCGCCGGGCTCGCGCAGGCCATCGAGGCCGCGTCGGGCGACTTCGGGATCGAGGTCATCTCCAACGAAGGGATCGACAAGAACGCCGCCAACTACCGGTCACTGGCCCAGAGCGCCGGGGCGGCGGGAGCCGACTGCCTCATCTTCTCCGGGATCACCGCGAACAACGCGGTCCAGCTCTACAAGGACTACGCGGCGGCGATCCCCGAGGCGAAGCTCTACGGGCCGGACGGCGTCTGCGAGAGCGGGTTCGTCGACCCCGGCGAGGGCGGCATCCCCGCCGACGTGGCCTCGCGCTTCCAGTGCACGTCCCCGTCGCTTCCGCCGTCCGAGCTTCCTCCCGATGGCCAGGCCTTCTACAAGGACTACGCCGCCAAGTACAGCGGCGAGACACCGGACCCGTACGCGATCTACGGCTACGAGGCGATGCGCCTGGCGCTCGACGCGATCGAGCGCTCGGGGTCCGGCGAGAAGGAAGACATCCTCAAAGCGCTGTTCGAGACCAAGGACCGCCCCGGCGTGCTCGGCACGTACTCGATCGACAAGAACGGTGATACGACACTGACCGACCGGTCGCTGGAATCCGTCGAGGACGGCAAGCTGACGTTCCAAAAGGTCGTCAAGGGCGCGACGCCTTGAGCACCGGAGCGCTCGAGCGACCCGCCGAGGGTGCGGCGGTCTTCCCGCACCTCTACTCGTCGCTCGAGCTGCGCGGGCAGGTGCTGCGCAACCGGATCGTGTCGACGCCCCACGCGGCCGGCTGGGGCCGTGACGGTCTGATCGATCCGCGCGAGGTGGACTACCACGTCCGCAAGGCAGCCGGCGGGTGTGCGCTCGTGATGACGTTCGGGTCGGCTTCGGTCGACCCGACGACGGCGGCCTCATATGGGTCGATCTCGCTGTGGGACGAGCGCAACGAGCCGGCGCTTCGCGCG
Organism: uncultured Solirubrobacteraceae bacterium; assembly: GCA_963768375.1. GTDB lineage: Bacteria > Actinomycetota > Thermoleophilia > Solirubrobacterales > Solirubrobacteraceae > Solirubrobacter. The sequence continues at coordinate 127,727 of CAVYHO010000006.1, read as the reverse complement.
CTCGCCGACGGCGTCCACGGCCACGGTGCTCTGTGCATGTCACAGATGACCCACATGGGGCGCCGCGGGACCTCCACGCTGACGGGCATCCCGTTGCGCGCGCCCTCCGACCGTCCGGAGGGCGTGCACCTCGAGGTGCCCGTGCCGCTGGCCGTTTCGGAGCTCCCGACGATCGTGCAACGGTTCGCGGACGCCGCGGTCCGCCTGGAGCGCTGCGGCTGGGACGGTTGCGAGGTGACATCGTTCGGCGGGCACCTGATCGAGCAGTTCTTCGACCCGGCGATCAACACGCGCACGGACGAGTACGGCGGCAGTCTCGAGAACCGCACCCGCTTCGGCCGCGAGGTGCTCGAAGCGGTGCGCGCCGCGGTGTCGGACACCTTCATCGTCGGCTTCCGCATGGCTGCCGACCAATGCCTGACCGGCGGCCTCGGCCCCGACGAGCTGATCGAAGTCGCGCGCAGCCTCACGGCCACCGGCGCGGTCGATGTCTTGAGCATCAGCGGGGGGACGGGCGCGTCGCGCCTGTCGACGGCGTACTTCGTCCCCGGCGACCAGCTGCCGGAAGGGGTCTTCAACGATCTCGCACGGCGTTTCCGCGAGGCGATCGGAGTCCCGGTCATCGTGGCCGGCCGCAACGTCGAGCCCGCCATGGCCGACGCGTGCGTCGCCAGCGGCGTCGACCTCGTGGCGATGACGCGCGCGATCATCGCCGACCCCGACCTGCCCACGAAGGCCCGCACCGGCCGAACCGCGCGGCCGTGCATCGGCATCAACGAGGGCTGCATCGGCCGGCTCTACACCGATCGGCCGATGTGGTGCTCGGTGAACCCGGGCATCCGTGAACCCGACCTCGCCCAGCTTGTCCCGGCCGCGGCGGCGCAACAGGTCGTGGTCGTCGGCGGCGGCGTGGCGGGACTCGAGGCCGCCCGCGGGGCGGCGCTGCGGGGCCACAGCGTTGTGCTTCTCGAGCGCCGCGATCAGCTCGGCGGCCGGGCTCGCTTGGCCGGCCAGCGACGCGGACGCGAGCGCTGGGCGCGCTACATCGACTGGTTGCGAGACGAGGCCGAAACCGCCGGAGCCGAACTGCGCACGGGCGTCGAAGTGAACGCGCAGGACCTGCTCGCGATAGCGCCGGACGCGCTGATCCTGGCGACGGGGTCGGAGCTGCGGCCGTCAGCCGCGCTGCCCGGGCCGGTCCCGGCCATCGACGTCGACGCCCTGCTCGAGAACGGCGTCCCCGACGTCCAGTCGCGGACGGCACTCGTGCTCGACGACGAGGGAGGCTTCCTGGCTCCGACCGCCGCGGAACGCCTCGTCGCGGAGGGGTTCACCGTCGAGATCACGACCACGCATCCGGTCGTCGGCGCGGAGATCGACCCCACACAGCAGCCGTTCGTGCTCCGGAGCCTCGGGCTCGCCGGCGTCGTCATGACGCCGCACCTACGCGGCGTATCGAGCGATCCCGACGGCGTCACGTTGCGCAACATCTACACCGAGCGCGACGAGCGGCGCGAGGGCGTGGGCCTCGTCGTCATGTCCGGCTACCGCCACGCCGTCGTCGACCTCCGCGACCAACTGACCGCACTTCGAGTTGTGGTGGTCGGCGACGCACTCGCCCCACGCACGCTGCTCGACGCGGTCGCCGAGGGCGCCCGCGCCGGCGCCGACGTGTGATTGGAGACTTGACGACCATGGACCCATCGATCTTCAACGGCACCCTCCCGGCGCTCATGACGCCCTGCAGGGAGGACCGCTCACCGGACTTCGACGCTCTCGTACGCAAGGCCGAGGCGCTGATCGAGCACGGCATGTCCGCGATGATCTACTGCGGCACGATGGGCGACTGGCCGCTCCTGACCGATGCCGAGCGCATGGAAGGTGTCGAGCGCCTCGTCGCTGCCGGTATCCCGGTGATCGTCGGTACCGGCGCCGTCAACACCCGCACCGCGGTCGCGCTGGCCGAACACGCGCAGCAGGTCGGCGCGAAAGGCCTGATGGTGATCCCGCGCATTCTCTCGCGAGGCTCGGTCCAGGCCGCTCAGAAGGCCCACTTCAGCGCGATCCTCTCGGCGGCCCCCGAGCTCGCAGCCGTGATCTACAACAGCCCGTACTACGGGTTCGCGACGCGCGCCGACCTGTTCTTCGAGCTGCGCCAGCACCATCCCAACCTTGTCGGCTTCAAGGAGTTCGGCGGCGACGAAGCGCTTCGCTACGCCGCGGAGAACATCACCAGCGCCGACGACGACAACATCGCACTCACCATCGGCATCGACACCAGCGTGGTCCACGGCTACGTCAACTGCGGCGCCACCGGCGCGATCACCGGCATCGGCAACGTCCTCCCACAGGAGGTGCTGCACCTGACCAACCTCGCCCTCGCCGCGGCCAGAGGCGACGCTGAGGCGCGTCAGCGGGCGCTCGAGCTCGAGCAGGCGATGAGCGTGCTCGCCTCCTTCGACGCGGAACCCGACCTGATCCTCTACTTCAAGCACATGCTCGTGCTACGCGGCGAACCGGAATACACGCTGCATTTCAACGAGACCGACCGGCTCACCCCCAGCCAGCGCGGCTACGTCGAAAGCCAGCTCAAGCTGTTTGACACCTGGTACTCGAACTGGAGCCTACTTCCCGGCGCCGTGCAGACCTACAAGCCCGTAGGCGCTAGAATTTTTGGGCACTCGAAGCGGTCGCCCGCGACTTCGACACGCACGATCGGCCCGTAGCGGACGGTCAAGTAGGCGCCCGCGTCCGCGCGGGCCGTGATCACTTCGACGTACACGGCCTCGTCGTCAGCCCAGACGCCGGTGATGAGCAGGCCGGCGCGGCCGTAGCCGTCGAAGAACGGACCCTCGTAGAACCGGTCGTCGCGGATGCGTTCCTGAAGCGCGTTGATCTCGCGCGTGCTGTGCCGTGCGGTCGCGGTGCGCACCCGGTCGGGATGCTTGATGAGGCGCTTGAGTGCCGCCTCGTGGCGCGCGCGGTGGCCGGTCCAGCGGTAGACGACGTACGGGCGGGCGGGAAACCTGCCCTCGATCGACGAGCCGCCGTATTCGTCCGCATGCTCGCTTGTGTACGCCTCGACGCGGTCGCGGTCGGCCTCGAGCGCGTGGCGCTGCGCCAGCCACCGCAGCTCGGCCCGCGTGTACCACGCACCGCCTTTCAGCAGCTGGCGGACGTAAGCGGGGTCGGCGCGCAGACCCTCCGCGCGCCGGGTTGCGATCGCCCGCTCCAGAGGCGTCGGCTCAGGCGGCTGCGGCGGCGGGCTCGGGCACGGCGGGTCGCCCGGGCCCGGGCCGACCTGCAGCATCGGCTTGCCCGTCCTGGCGTCGATCACTGCGCGGTCGCCCAGCGGCGCGCTGAGCGCGACCGACCCGTGCCCGCTGATTCCCTCGCCGTCACGCGTCCGGGTGGGCACGCGCTCGACGACTCCGATCTCGACGCGGTCCGCGAACTCGGCGAGCTCCAGCCGCTCGGTCACCGCGTCGGAGTATGTCGCCCAGCTGACGGTCAGCCCGACGCCGTCCGGCGCGATCTCAAAGGACCAACCCGAGTTGCACTCGAGCTCGGTCGGAGTCGTGGCGGTGACGACTGCCTTGACCCGCGGCCCGTAGCGCTGCGCGAAGTACGCCGCGGCGTCCGTGCGGATCGTGGCGAGCTCGACCTCGGTGCGGTTGGCTTCGATGTCGACGTTCACACCTTGCACGTCCAAGCCGGCAGCGCTCAGCTCCAGGCCGTCGCGCACGATCCGCTCCCCCAGCCGGCGCAGCTCCGGCTCGCTGTAGCGGACCTTGGTCGTGCGCACGTGATTCGGGTCGTTTGCGAGCCGCTTGAGCACAGCGAGTTGCTGCGCGGGGCCGCGGGTGACGCGGACCAGCAAGTAGGGCTCCTTCGGCCACCGTCCTCAACCGACGTGCCGCCGTCGAGCCCGGGATGCCGGTCGAGATAGCGCGTGGCGGCCACGCCCAGCCAAAGCCCGCGCCGCAACTCGAGGTAGCGGATCTCCGGCGGCGTGACCGGGAGGTAGTCGCCGCGGTCGTAGTCCCACAAGCCGCGCTTGAGCAGCAACGCCTTGACGTAGGCGAGGTCGTGCCGGAAGCCGAACTCGGCACGCCGCGTAGCCCTCGAGTTGAGCCCGTTCCTTCCCGGCCGCGGTCGGCGCCCGCGGCGGAACCGGCGGCGGCTGGCACAGCCGCTCCTGCGCCTGCGCCGGGGCGGCGATAGCGAGCACGGCCACGGTCAGCAGCGCAGTGACGGCCCGAAGGGCTGCCACGCTCGGGAGGTTACGCGCGAGGAGATTGCCCGTGCCGGGGACGACGTCAACGACCTCGTCGTCCACAACCCGCTCGAGTTGCCCGTCCTGCTCTACGAGGGCGAGGAGGTGCACGGCGCCCAGCAGGACCGCACCGTCGACGTGTCCGTGCTCGTCCCGCCGCGCACGACCGTGCGCGTTCCGGTCAGTTGCGTCGAGCAGGGCCGCTGGGACGGCCGGCGCCACGCCGAGCCATTCGCTCCGGCCCCGCACACGGCCTACCCCGAGTTGCGCCGGCTCAAGAACGAGCAGGTCCGCGAGCGGCTGGCGGCAGGCGCCGCGCCGCGCGCCGCCCAGGGCCAGGTGTGGTCGGAGATCGCGTCCAAGTCCGCGCGTCACGGCGCGCGCTCGGACACCGGCGCACTCCGGGACGTGTTCGAGCACCGCCGCGACATGATCGACCGCGTCCGCGCTGAGATCGAGATGAAGTGCGGCCAGGTCGGGATGCTCGCAGCGATCGGCGGGCGCTTCGTCGTCCTCGACTACGCCAGCGACGTCGAGGCCTTCGCCGCCCTGCAGAACCGGCTCGTCGCCGGATACGCGCTGGACGCGATCGAACCCGCGCTCGACGGCCGGCCCGCACCCTCCCTCCGGGACGCACGCGACTTCCTCGCCCTGCTGCTCGGCGCCACCCCGGATACCGCACCGGCCATCGGCCTCGGAACCACGCTGCGGTTCGACTTCGGCACGCTCGCGGGAACCGCGCTCGCTGCCGGTGACGAGCTGGTGACGATCACCGCGTCTCACGCAGCTAGGCTGCTCTCGACGTCGCGCGTCGCAGTAGGCTTCCAGCGGCCGATGGGCGTCGTCCGTTTTCTCGCGCCTGACACGGATGCGTATGTCGCGTCCGTGCAGCGGCACGCGCAGGAGTTCGAGCGCAGCACCGGGCATCGCCTCGAGGTCCGGATCCTGCCCAGCGACGAGTACTTCTCGAACCGCATCGGCGATCGACTGCAAGGGGACGATGCGGCCGACATCTTCATGTCGGGTCCGGTGCTGCTCTGGGAACACGCGGGCGCCGGTCTGGTCGAGCCGCTCGACGAGCACCTCGCGGAGCTCGAGCCTGAGTTCGACCTCGCCGACTTCCTGCCGCGCCTGCTCTCGGTGAACCGCTGGACGGGACGCGCCGGCGATCCGCTCGGCGCGGGCCCACTCTTGGAGGTCCCGGTCAATTGCGAGTCCTACAACCTCGCATTCGTGCCGGAGATCCTCAGCGCACGCGGTCTCGATGTGCCGCGGACGTGGGAGGACTATTTCGCTGTGGCCCACACCGTCGTCCGCGACACCGGCGGGAAGGTCCGCGGCTTCGGACAGCGCGGCCGCGGCGAATGGCACACGATGTACACGGGCTTCGCGACCCAGCTGTGGAGTTGCGGCGGCCGTGACTTCGACCCCGATGGTCGCCCCGCCTTCGCGGACTCCGTCGCGGTCGCGATCACCGCCGAGTTCGTCGAGGCGTTACGCGAGTCCGGCCCGCGCGACTGGACGCAGCAGCGCTGGTATGAGCTGGCGCTCGACTTCGGCCGCGGCGACTACGCGCTGCTCGTCGACTCCGACCATTACGTCGCGTTCTTCGAAGACGAACGTCATTCCGAACTCGTCGGCCGGATCGGCTACGCGCTGCCCCCGGCCGGCCCCGGTGGTGAGCGCCGGCCGAACCTTTGGACGTGGTCGCTGGCGATGAGCGCGGCGTCGCACGACAAGCGCGCGGCACGCGACTTCATCGGGTGGGCCGCTTCGAAGCCGTTCCTCTTGCGCTCCGCCGGCGAGGGCAACATGAACCCCACGCGGATCAGCGCGTGGGACGACCCCGTCTTGGAGGCACTCACCGCCCCGTGGGGCGACTTCGCCACGGTCTCCCGGCAGTTGCTCGACGAGTACGCGACCGTCCTCGTGACGCCAACGCCCAACTATCGCGAGATCGCGCTGCGCTGGACCGAAGCGCTGCGCGAGGCCTACAGCGGCCGCGACGTCGGCGAAGCGCTTCGCGCCGCCGCCGCGGATATCGAACCGCGGTTCGCGGCCCGAGACTGAGGGCCCGCAGGCCCACCTCATCAGATCGAGTGGATCACGCCGCCATCGACGCGGATGCTCTGCCCGGTGATGTGTCCCACCGCATCCCCGCGCTAGACTAGCGACGCTAGTTAAATTTCACGGGAGGCCTTCACTCAATGCCGACGTTTGTCAAGTCTCTGCTCGCCACCACCGCCGCGCTCGCGCTGATCGCGGGCGTCAGCGCTTCGGCGACCGCCCAAACGGGCGGGACCCACACGGGTCCGCTCGCCTCGAGCTGTTGGGGCACCAAGCTCGAGACGCGCGTCCTCAAAGAGGCATATTCGGGCCGGCGCATCGGCCGCGTCGAACTCTGGTACTCGCCGCAGGATGGCGGGACCAACTGCGTGCTCACCTACAACGAGACGCCGGGAGCGACGCACACGTACACGTACCTGGTCGTCGACGACAACCGCAACCGCGACAACTCCGGCGGGGTCGAAAAGGGCGACCGGGTGTCGTCCGACAGCGGCACCTACGCGTCCTACGCCGGCGCGTCCTACCGGAGGAACACGAACGGCAAGTGCGTGCGCTTCGGAGGCAAGGTCGTCGGCACGGTGAGCGTCGCCGACTTCGACTCCCGCTGGACGCACTGCGGCTGAACCTGTAGCGCGCGCTCCAAGTCCCGGCGGCCTTGGTGGCGCATCCTGGCGAGCGACTGCTGAGGGGGTCAGCTACGGGACTCGAACCCGCGGCCGACCTCTCAGCAGTCGTCCCCGCGCGCCGTACGCGTCGGGTACGTCCTCACGATCTGGCTTTCGTCCGCGTCGAGGAGCCCAAGCTCGGCAGCGCGCTCGTATTGCTGCCTGGCCGCCTTGAGCAGCGAAACGTGCGCTCCCGCCGCATCGGCCTCTTCCATCGACGAGCCCATTGTCCTTCGCGAGGATCGCCAATCGAGTCAACACCTCGGGTTCCACGTCGAGCTCCGCCATCCGCGGCCCTTGACCGGGTCCAAGCCCACGTGGGTGGCGAACGCGATCGCCTCGGCGGCGATCACGAGGTGCGTCGAGCTGCAGACCTCCTCGAACGACCGCATGTCCGTGGCGTCTGCACGAGCGCCTGCCTCGGCATCAGGATCCACGGCGGCGACGTCATAGCCCGCGCGGACACCAAGCGCCGAGACCGGATCCGAACCACACTAAGACGCCTCGCATATAGATCGGTGGCCCGATAGGTATGAGCTGGGTTCCGGATCGCGGGCACCATCCCTACATGACACCGCGACCGCTGACGCTGGAGACTCAATGAAACGGCGCCTGCATCACGAAGAAGTGCGCTCCGAGCCCGAGCAGGGCGGCGACTGGGAGCAGAACGTCGGCTTCTTCGATGCGACTGGATCCGACGAACTGCAGATCCACGCCAGCCGGCGCCAGGTGTACCTCGGCGCTCGCATGGGACACGCCGTGAACCCCCTGATCACTTGAGCAGGCCATCTCCGATGCGCGCCGTCGTTCTCGACGCCCCCGGACCGCCCGATGCGCTCCAGATCCGCGAGCGGCCGATCCCCTCGCCGGACCCCGGCTGGGTGCTCATCCGCGTGGAGGCGTTCGGCCTGAACCGATCCGAACTGCACACCCGGCTCGGGCTCGCCGAAGGCGTCACGTTCCCGCGCGTGCTCGGCATCGAAGCCACCGGCGTGGTCGAGGCCGCTCCGGGCGGCGAGCTCGAATCCGGCCAACAGGTGATGACCATGATGGGCGGAATGGGCCGCCAGTTCGACGGCGGCTACGCCGAATACACCTGCGTCCCCGCAGCGCAGGTCATCCCGTTCCACTCCGACCTCGACTGGGCGACCCTCGGAGCCGTCCCGGAGATGCTCCAGACCGCGTACGGCTCGTTGACGGTCGGCCTCGATTTCCAACCCGGGCAGACGCTGCTGATCCGCGGCGGCACGTCGTCGGTCGGCATGGCCGCCGCCGTGCTGGCCAAGGACCGCGGCCTGACCGTGCTCGCGACCACGCGCCGGCCCGAACGGGCCGAGGCGCTGCGGGCGATCGGCGTCGACCATCCCCTCGTCGACGACGGCGACGTGGCCGATGCCGTCCGCGCGATCGTGCCGGATGGCGTCGACATCGCGCTCGAGCTCGTCGGAACGCCGACCTTGCCGGACACCTTGGACGCCACCAGAGTCCACGGCGTCGTCTGCTTCTCCGGCATGCTCAGCAACGAGTGGACCGTGCCCGACTTCTACCCGATCGGCTACATCCCGACGGGCGTCCGCCTCACCGGCTACAGCGGCGAGGCGAGCGACCTACCCGCCACCGTCCTGCAGTCCTTCCTCGACGACGTTGCAGCCGGACGCCTGAAGGTGCCGATCGACCGGACGTACACGCTCGACGAGATCGCGACCGCACACGCCGACATGGAAGCCGGCAACGCCATTGGCAAGCTCGTCGTGCTCCCTTGAGCCACGGGCGTCGCGCGGCGAGGCTCATGGCGGCGTCAGACGTGCGGCGACGGCCTCGTGACCATGTCCGGCTACCGCCACGCGGTCGTCGATCTCCGCGACCAACTGGCCGCGCTTCGGGTTGTGGTGGTCGGCGACGCACTCACCCCACGCACGCTGCTCGACGCGGTCGCCGAGGGCGCCCGCGCCGGAGCAAACGTGTGATCACGCTTAGGGATTGGTCGTCGACAGGGTGAACGTGAACGTCTTCGAGTACGTGCCGGTCCGGAGCGCGTCGCGCGCGCCGATCGCCTGCTTGAACTCCAACTGCACCGGCTCGTTGGACATCGGCGCGGTCCAGGTGCGCAGCGTCAGCGGCGTGGCACCGATCGGCGCGAACGCGTCCGGTGCTCGCACCTGCAACGCCTGCGGAAGTGAGAACCCGCCGTTGAGCAGGTGGCCAGGCGCGGTCAGGCTCGGGTCGGCGACGGTCAGCGTCGCGTCGGCGGCCGAGGAGACCACGGTCGCCTGCGTGCTCGCCAGGTGGTCCTGCGCGACGCCCGGCGTGAACGGGGCGAACAGCGCGGGCTGCCCGAGCGTGAGCGAGAGCGTGGCGGGCACGGTCCCGCTGACGGTGCCGGTTGTCGCCGGCGGCGTGAAGCAGTAGCAGTAGGCGTCGCTCGGCTTGCCGGGGGTGTAGAGCCACTGCTTGAAGAAGTCGCGCAGGTCCTGACCGGACTCGCGCTGGGCGATTGCGACGAAGTCGTCCGTGTCCGCGGTGCTGCCGCCGAACGTCGCGTGGTACGCCTTCAGCGTGCGGAAGAACAACTCGTCGCCGATCTTGCGCCGCAGCGCCTGAAGCGTCAGAGCGCCGCGCTGGTAGACCGTCGCGCTCTGGTACTGGTTCACAACGCCCGGGTCGTGGACCGTGTTGTTCCAGAACGTGCCGGTGCGGTTCCACTGGTTCAGGAACGCCTGGTGCGCGGTGGTGCCGCCGGTGTGCTCGACCCACAGCCAGTTGCTGAACGTTGCGAAGCCTTCGCTCAACCACACGTCGCGGGCGCGGCGCATCGCGACGCTGTCACCCCACCACTGGTGCGCGAGCTCATGCGCGAGCGCGGAGAGGCCGTTCGCGCTCGTGAAGATCGGCCGCGTCTGCTGCTCCATCTGGTACCCGGCGTTGACGAGATCGACGATCACGCCGGTGGCCGCGAACGGGTACGCGCCGAACCGCTCGCCGAAGAAGTCGAGGATCGGCCCGATGGTGGTGAGCCGCTGCTGCGCCTGCGCGGTCAGCTGATCGGGCCGGATGCCGTTGATGATCGGGACTCCCGTCGAGGTCTCGCCCCGCAGGATCGTGTACTTGCCGATCTGCAGCGTCGCGAGGTAGGTCGCCATCGGGTCCGGCGCGTCCCAGACCCAGGTGGACGTGCCCGCCGCCTCGTTGATCGTGTTCGACACGAGGATGCCGTTCGACATCACCTGGCGATCGGCCGGGACCGTCACCGTGAACGTGAACGCCGCCTTGTCGTGGGTCCAGTTGTTGTTGGGGTACCAGGTGTCCGCGCCCTGCGGCGGCGTCGACGTGTAGGCGCCGAACTCCGTGTAGTTCCAGCCATCCAGGAACCCGTCGGGGTCGCGCGGCGCGGGGCCGGGCTCGCCGTTGTAGAGCACCTCGACCTCGAAGCCGCTGGACGGCAACAGCGGCTGCGGCGGCGTGATGATCAGCTCGCGGCCGTCGCGGGTGAAGGTCGCGGCCGTGCCGTTGACCTTGACCGACGTGACGGTCAGCCCTCGCAGGTCGAGATTGAACCGGCAGAGGTGCTGCGTGGTGGCGGCGGTGATCGTCGCCTTGCCGTCGAGAATCCGCGTCGCCGGGTCGTACTTGAGGTTCAGGTCGTAGTGCGTGACGTCATAGCCGCTGTTGCCGACGCCCGGGTAGTACGTCTCGCCGATGTCCGCGGCGCCGTTCACACACGGTCCCGGTGGCGCCTGCACCACGTTCGCGGTCGACGGCTCCGAGCTCTCGGCGCCGTAACCCGCGCTCCACATCCCGCCGACCGCGGCAAGCGATGCCGCCGCGACGGCCCAGCCGCTCCAAAGACCCCTACGCATTCCGTCCCCCCTCTTAGTGGACCCGAATCCCGGCGAGCATCCTCCCACGCGGCGTCGTGGTCAAGCCGAGCCGACCGTGCCAGATCGCGCTGCCCGACGCGCCCTGTTGACGGCCGTGGCCGTGGCGGTCGCGTTGCCGGCCACCGCGCACGCCGGCGACGTGTCCTTCAGCCGTGACGGCAGCCAGCTGTTCTACACCGCGAACAGCGGCCCGGAGCGCAACGACGTCACGGTGCGCGCGAACAACGCGACCGAGATCTTCATCAGCGACTCGGCCGTCGTTGGCCTGCCCGGGGACCGCGAGAACGTCGCGCCCAACTTCGAGACCGTGATCGGCTCCGACCACGCCGACGCGCCGCTGTTCGGGACCCCCGGACCGGACACCATGCTCGGCCTCGGAGGCAACGACGCGATCGCCGGCGGCGGCGGTGGCGACGTGTTCATCGCGAGCTCGGAACGCGACGGCGCCGACGACTACCACGGCGGTCCCGGCCACGACACCATCAACTACGGGTCCCGCACGCAGCGCCTGGTGATCGATCAGGACAACCTGGCCGACGACGGCGAGACGGGCGAGGCCGACAACGTGCGCGCGAACATCGAGTCAGTACTCGGCGGCTCCGCCGCGGACATCATCACCGGCGATGCCGGGTTCGACGTGATCTCGGGCGGCCCCGGCGACGACCGGCTCAAATGCGGCGGCGGCGACGACCTGTTCATGGCGGGCAAGGCCGCCGACGGCGCCGATCGCGTCGACGGCGGCTCGGGCGCCGACACGATGTTCTACGGCGAGCGCACGCTGGCGATCAAGGCGACCCCGGACGCCGGCGGCGCCAACGATGGAGAGTCCGGCGAGCGCGATGAGCTGCCGGCCACCGAGCGGATCGCCGGCGGCTCGGCCGGTGACGAAATCCGCGCCCCCCAGGGCTCCGGCTGGAAGCGCCTCGGCAAGATCCAGGTGCGGCTCTCCAGCACCGGTGCCCCGGTCGGCACGATCACGATCCATCCGCGAGCCGAGCGCGTCAGTGCTGCGGGCGAGGTCACGCTCGCGCGCCGCGCCACGCGGCTCGCTCACAAGGGCAAGACCGTGACCGCCCACCTCTCGGTGCGGCTCGGCGAAAGCCTCGCCGGCCAGAGGCTGACCGCCGAGGTGGAGGCGACCGACACGCGCGGGCACCGGCAGATCGAGCGCGACGCCGGGATCGTCAAGGTCGCGGCATAGCGCTCCTCCAGCGAGCCGCTCGCGCGCGCGAGCGGCTCGCACGACATTCAAGGCTCGGCGACGCCGCGCCGAGACCTAGTGGTAGTCCCTCCATGCCCGCGCTCGAATCCCACCGCGGCGCCCTCGGTCGCCTGCTGGCCGCGAGCGCGATCGTCTTCGCCTGCTCCGCCGGCGGCGCCTTCGCCGTCGGCGCGAACGAGTTGAACGCGACGGCCCGCGTCCTCGAGGCACAGCCGCGCGTCGACCTCGGCACGCAGGACACCAGCGCCGCGTCCACCCGCGCCCAGACGATCCTGCTGATCGGCTCCGACCATCGCGCCCGGACCGCCGAGCGCGACGCCCGCTCGGACACGATGATGCTCGTGCGCCTCAGCCCGCGGGCCAACGCCGTCACGGTGCTCTCGGTGCCGCGCGACCTCAAGGTGACGATCACGCGCAAGGGCGGCGCGCGGGAGAGCGCGAAGCTCAACGCCGCCTACGCCTACGGCGGCGTCCCGCTCACCGTCAAGACCCTGCGCCAGGTGCTCGGGGTCGGCATCGACCACGTGATCGACGTCGACTTCGCCGGCTTCCGCTCGCTCGTGAACCAGCTCGGGTGTGTCTACACGGACGTCGACCGCCGCTACTTCAACCGCAACGTCGGCACCGCGGCTACCAACTACGCGTCGATCGACATCCAGGCCGGCTACCAGCGCCTGTGCGGCGGTGACGCGCTCGACTACGTGCGCTATCGCCACGGCGACAACGACCTCGTCCGCGCCGCACGCCAGCACGAGTTCCTCCGCCAGGCCCGTTCCCAACTCGGCGTCGCGGACATGCTCTCCGACCGCCGCGAGTTGCTGCGCCTGCTCGGCGAGAACACCCGCACCGACATCCGCGGCTCCAAACAGCTGCTCGCGCTCGTCAAGCTGGCCGTCGACGTGGCCGGAAAGCCCGTCCAGGAAGTGCCGTTCCCGGCCACCCTCGGCGGCGCCTCCGACCCCTACGTGCATGCGACCCCGGCCGCGCTCCGCGCCGCCGTGCGTCGCTTCCTGCACCCGTCCGTTCGCGCGCGGCCGTCGACCGCCGCGGCACCGCGGCGGCGCTCTCGAAAGGCGCCGCGCGCCAAGGGTCTCGAGCCGGCGGCCGCGCCGCAGACCTGGCGCGCCCCGCTCTACCCCTCCCGCCGCCTCGCCGGCGCGGTCGACGACAACGCCCGCGCCTACACCCTCGAGGACGATCAGGGCCGATCCCACCGCGCCTACCGCCTTTCCGTGCGGATCGGGGTCGGCGAGTACTACGGCGTCCAGGGCACCGGCTGGACCGATCCTCCGATCCTCGCCGCGCCCAACGAGCGACGCACGCTCGGCAGCCGCACCTACGAGCTCTACTACGACGGCCGCCACCTGCGGCGTGTCGCGCTGCGCACCGTCAAGGGCTCATGGTGGGTGAGTAACACGCTCACGCTCTCGCTGACGAACGCTCAGATGCTGGCGATCGCGCGGAGCCTCCACGGTCCGGTGTAGACGAGTGGAGATCTCAATCGCGTCGAGCGTCGTCATCACAGCCGCCGCGCGAGGCCGTTGTCGCGCATCGCCTGGCGGTAGTTGATCGCGACCGCGTCGAACTTCAGGTGCATCTCGGCGGCGAGGTCGAACGGGACGCGCTCGGGCCGCTGGGACTCGACCACGACCTGGTCCTGATTGAAGATCGTGTCCTCGAAATCCCGCAGCACCTGAGCCGGCTGCTCGGGCGCGTAATTGCGACCGATCACCAGATAGCCCACACACCGTTCCTCGTCCACCGGCTGGGACGCGAAGAAGTACACCATCCCCGCCGTCCCGCCCCAACCGAGCCTGAGAAGGATCGTGTACGGCAGATGGAGCTCGTAGCGACTGCGCCGCTCGGGCTTGTCGACGACCTCATTCTGGAAGACGGGAAAGTCGTCGGTGTTGGGCGCCTCGGGACGCACGACGTTGTAGCGCAGGACGTGGCCGTCAATGTCGACCGAGTGGTCCGGGACCTCCGGACGCTCGGGATCCCCGAGCAGCCCGGGGTGGACCCACGGGAAGTGACCGAAGTCCGTGAAGTTCTCGAGCTGGCGCGACGAATCGGAATTCCACGGGAACGGCCCGGTCTCCACGACCGTCCACTCGTCGGAACCGAACTCCGGGATCTCGGGGAGGCTCCAGCGCGGCTCGTCCATCGCCACCCACAACAAGCCGTAGCGCTCCTCACACGAGTATGCGTCAACACGCGCCTTGCCCGGCACGCGGGTCGGATCCGCAAGCTGCGGGATAAGCTTGCACATCCCGTCGGCCCCGTACTGCCAGCCGTGGTAGGGGCACATGAGCCGATCCCCCACGACGCGACCGAGTGAGAGCGCCGTCCCCCGGTGAACGCACAGGTCCCGCAGCGCGTGCGGCGCGCCGGCCGAGTCGCGCCAGATCGCGATGTTCTCGCCCAGCAGCCGCACCCGCCGCGGCGCATCCGCGAACTCACGCGCGTACCCGACGGGATGCCAACAGCGCCGCAGGGCTTCAAAGTCGGGAACGGCGACCGGCGAGAGTTCGTGCATCTGTCCCCTTTAGGAGCGAGTCGGCTCCGTCTCGGCGGGCGCGTGGAGGAATTGGATCAGGGCGCCGACCGTGTGGTGGCGGTGCTGTGGGTGGCGGAGCGGGAACTCGCCGTGGACCTCGTACTGGTTGCGACGTCCGACGCGGGTCTTGGTCACGTACCCGGCGAGCTCCAAATCCTTGACGATCTGCCCGACCGTTCGTTCGGTGACGCCAACGGTTGCGGCGATGTCGCGCAAGCGCGCGCCGGGGTCGGCGGCGATGCACGCGAGCACATGCGTGTGGCTCGTGACGAATCTCCAATCGTGATAGTCGTTTCCCGAACTTGACTGCATGAGTCTAAATACCGTAGTTTTCTTTCCGGAGTTAGTTTACGCGATTTAGAGATCTTGCGGCTCCCTTCCATGGCCGGACCTTCGCGCGTCGCGCCCTAGCTGACCGCACCCCTGATCGGAAGGAAGTCGTATGCCCGTAGCGCTCGACCGACCGACGGCAACGTCGACGAGGAAGCTCGCGCGCATCGCGGGCGTGCTCTTCGTCATCACCTTCATCACGTCCATCCCGGCGCTGCTCCTCTACGACGCCGTTCTGAACGACGCCGCGTACATCACCGGTGCCGGTGCCGACACCCGCGTGGAGTTGGCGGCGTTCCTGGAGCTGCTCCTCATCATCGCGAACATCGGTACGGCGCTCGCGCTGTTCCCGATCCTGAAGCGCCAGAACGAAGCGCTCGCCCTCGGCTACGTCACGGCCCGTGTCGTGGAATCCGCCTTCATCGCCGTCGGCATCCTGAGCGTCCTGTCGATCGTGACGTTGCGCCAAGACGCCGCCGGCGCGGATGCCGGCGCGCTGGTCGTGGCCGGCGAGTCGCTGGTGGCGATCAAGGATTGGACATTCCTGCTCGGACCCGGGTTCGTCGTCGGCGTCGGGAACGGGCTGCTACTGGGCTACCTGATGTACCGGTCCGGCCTCGTGCCACGACGGATGGCGATGGTGGGGCTGGTCGGAGGTGCCTTCATCTGCGCTTCGGGGATCGCCGTGCTGTTCGGCGTGATCGAGGCAGGCTCGGTGGGGCAGCTCATCGCGACGATCCCGGAGTTCATCTGGGAGCTGTGGCTCGGCATCTATCTGATCGCCAAGGGCTTCCAGGCGTCCTCGCACCTCTTCGACGACGCTCGCGACGCCAGCGTGAACGGGGGCGCCCGAGCGCCTGCGGTGGTCGCCTGATGACCAACGGCAGTCGTCGGGACGCGGTCGTAACCGGCACGGACATCGTGCGCCGCTACGGCGAGGGCGACACGGCGGTCGACGCCCTGCGGGGTGTCTCCGTCGAGATCGCCGAAGGCCGGCTCACGGCCGTCATGGGCCCATCCGGCTCCGGCAAGTCCACGCTCATGCACATCCTCGCCGGCCTGGACAAGCCGACGTCGGGCGAGGTCTCGGTGGCCGGCGTCGAGGTCACGACGTTGGACGACACGGAGCTGACCAAGCTCCGGCGCGACCACATCGGCTTCATCTTCCAGTTCTTCAACCTGCTTCCGATGCTCACGGCGGCCGAGAACATCGCTCTGCCGCTGAGGCTCGCCGGCTCGACGCCGGACAAGGCGTGGCTGGCCGAGCTGATCGACAAGGTCGGTCTCGGTGACCGCCTCACGCACCGCCCGTCCGAGCTGTCCGGTGGCCAGCAGCAGCGGGTGGCCGTCGCGCGTGCGCTCGTGTCGCGCCCGAGCGTGATGTTCGCCGACGAGCCGACGGGCAACCTCGACTCGACGACCGGTGGAGAGATCCTCGCGCTGCTGCGCGACTCGGTCGACTCGCTCGGCCAGACGACGGTGATGGTCACGCACGATGCGCACGCGGCGGCGATCGCCGACCGGGTGCTGTTCCTGGCCGACGGACACATCGTCCGCGACCTGGGCCGGTCGACCTCGCACGAGATCCTGGAGGCGCTCGAGGCAGTGACCGAGCGATGATCGGCGTCGCCCTGAAGGGGCTCCTGGGCCGCAAGGTCCGCGCGCTCCTGACCGCGTTCGCGGTCGTGATCGGCGTCGCGATGGTGAGCGGCACCCTCGTCCTCACCGACACGATCCAGAAAGCCTTCGACGGCATCTTCGCGGCGTCGTACGCGCAGACCGACGCGGTGATCGCCGGCAAGGAGATCGTCAAGGGCTCCCAGAGCGGCGCCGCGACGGTTCCGGAGTCGCTGCTCGCGAAGGTGCGGGGGCTGCCCGACGTCGAGGCGGCCGGCGGCACGATCGCGCCGATCGCGTCGAACAAGGCCGAGGTCTCCGGCCGCGACGGCAAGGCCCTCGGCGCCGATGGCGCGCCCCGGTTCGGGCTCGGCTATGACGCGTCCCAGCCGCAGTTCAGCCCGCTACAGCTCAAGACCGGCCGGTGGCCGCAAGGCCCGGGGCAGGTCGCTCTCGACGCCGGCACGGCGGCCGGCGAGAACTTCCGGGTCGGCGACACGGTCACCGTGTCCACGCTCGGAGCCAAGCATCGCTATGAGGTGACCGGCACCGCCTCCTTCGGCGGGGTCGACTCGCTCGGCGGCGCCACGATCGCGATCTGGGACCTGCCCACCGCTCAGACGCTGCTGGGCAAGGAAGGCCGCTTCGACAGCATCTCGATCGCCGCCAAGGAGGGCACGTCGCCGGACGACCTCGTCCGCGCTGTCGGACCACTGGTCCCCGCGAGCCTGCAGGTCAAGGACTCCGAGCAGCAGGCCGCCGCCGACGCCAAAGAGACCAACGTCATCGTCAACGTCGTCCGCTACTTCCTGCTGGGCTTCGGCGCCGTCGCGTTGTTCGTGGGCGCGTTCGTGATCTTCAACACCCTGTCGATCACGGTCGCCCAGCGCACGCGAGAGTTCGCGACGCTGCGGACCCTCGGCGCCTCGCGCCGGCAGGTCATGCGATCGGTCGTGATCGAGGGCCTCGTGATCGGGCTGCTGGCCTCCGTGGTCGGGCTCTTCGCCGGCGTCGGGCTCGCGCAGTTGCTGACCGCACTGGGCGGTGACCTGCCGGAGGTCGGACTGGTGTTCCAGGCCCGGACGGTCGTGATCTCGCTCGCCCTCGGCACCGGGATCACGCTGCTCGCGAGCATCATGCCCGCGCTGCGCGCCACACGGGTGCCGCCGATCGCGGCGGTCCGCGAAGGCTCGACGCTCCCCCCCACGCGCTTCGCCTCCCACTCGCTGAAGACCGCCATCGTCGTGATCGCGGCTTCGATCGCCGCGATCTCCGTCGGCATCTTCGCCGGCGGGCTGGGCACCTTGGCGATCCTCCTGCTGCTCGGCATCGGAATCCTGGCGCTGTTCCTGGGCGTGGCCCTGGCCGCCCCGCACATGGTGAAGCCGCTGACCGGCCTGGTGGGCCTCCCGGCGCGCCGCAGCGGCGGCATCGCCGGCGACCTCGCCAGCGCGAACTCGGTGCGCAATCCCAGCCGCACCGCCTCGACCGCCGCCGCGCTGATGATCGGACTCACGCTCGTCACCGTCGTCGCAGTGCTGGGCGCCGGACTGCGCACCACGGTCGAGTCCGCCGTAACCGATCAGGTGAACGCCGCCTACATCGTCAACGGCAACGACGGCTTGCCGTTCGAGGCCGCCGAAGGCGACGCGCTCGCGCGGGTGCCCGGCGTGAACACCGCGTCGCACGTCCGCGTCGACAAGGCGCTCGTGGCCGGCTCCGAACAGGACGTCACCGGCGTCGATCCAGCGACGATCGCGCGCTTCTACACGTTCGAATGGGTCGAGGGCTCAAACGCGTCGGTCGGCCAGCTCGCCGCCGATGGCGCGCTCGTGACGCAGACCTACGCCGACGACCAAGACCTGGCGATCGGCGACCCGCTCTCGCTCCAGACCGCCTCCGGTGACAAGAGAGCGGTTGTGGTCCGGGGCATCTACGACCCGCCCGAGATCGAGCAGATGCTCGGCTCGATCACGATCGGCCAGCAGGCGTTCGACGACGTGTTCCCGCAGCCCAAGAACCGGTTCACCTTCCTCGACGCCGGCCCCGACGCGAACCAGGCACTGACCATGGCGGCCGCCGGCTTCAGCGACGCCGGGGTGCACACCGGTGCCGCGTTCGCGAGCGACTACACGGAGGGCTTCGCCAGCTTCCTGAACTTCCTCTATGTGCTGCTGGCGTTCTCGGTCGTCGTGAGCCTGTTCGGGATGGTCAACACGCTCGTGCTGAGCGTGTTCGAGCGCACCCGGGAGCTCGGGATGCTGCGGACGATCGGGATGACGCGCCGCCAGGCGCGCCGGATGATCCGCCACGAGAGCATCATCACCGCGTTGATCGGCGCCGCACTGGGGCTCCCGCTCGGCATCTTCCTCGCGTTGCTCGTGACGCAGGCGCTGTCGCAGTACGACATCGCGATCTCGATCCCGCTCCCGGAGCTCGTGGGCTTCACGGTGGTCGCCATCCTCGCCGGACTGGGAGCCGCGGTCATCCCGGCTCGCCGGGCCTCGCGGCTGAACGTGCTCGACGCGCTGCACTACGAGTGATTTCCCAAGGAGAATTGACATGACCACCGCTCCGTCGTCCTATCCACTGCGCCTCGAAGGAGAGCTCGATTCCGGGCTCAGCCGCTGGCTGTGGCTGGTCAAGTGGCTGCTGGTGATCCCGCACGTGATCGTGCTGGTGTTCCTGTGGATCGCATTCATGGTGCTGTGGCTCGTCGCGCTCGTCGCGATCCTGGTCACGGGCCGCTACCCGCGCGCGATCTTCGACTTCAACGTCGGCGTGTTGCGCTGGTCCTGGCGCGTGGGGTTCTACTCGCACAGCGCGCTCGGCACCGACCGCTACCCGCCGTTCACGCTCGCCGACGTACCGGACTACCCGGCGCGACTCAACGTCGAGTACCCGCAGGCGCTATCGCGCGGCCTGGCCCTCGTCAAGTGGTGGTTGCTGGCGCTCCCGCAGTACCTCGTCGTCGCCGTGTTTGCGGGCGGCGCGTGGGGCGGCGTGAACGCGGCCAACGACGACTGGGCCTGGACCTCCGGCACCGGTCTGATCGGCCTCCTGGTCCTGGTCGCGGCCGTCGTCCTGCTGTTCACGGGCCGCTACCCGAAGCCGATCTTCGACTTCGTGATGGGCATGAACCGCTGGGTGTACCGCGTCGGCGCCTACGCGGCACTGATGACCGACACGTACCCGCCCTTCCGGCTGGACACAGGCGGCCAGGAACCGGCCCCCGACACGAACGCGTCCGAGGTCGTCACCCCGAATCCGGCCCTGGGACACTCATGACGCGCACGGCCGACGATGTCGTCCGCGCCGGGGTGGATCGACCAGCACGCATGAAGGCGATCGTCCGAGCCACCTACGGCTCCGCCGACGGCCTCAAACTGCGGGACATCGACACGCCCGAGATCGCAGACGACGAAGTTCTCCTACGCGTGCACGCGGCCGGCGTGGATCGGGGCGTCTGGCACGTCATGACCGGCCTGCCGTACCCGATACGGCTCGCCGGCTACGGGCTGCGCGCCCCGAAGAACCCGGTTCTCGGTGCGGACGTGGCCGGCGTCGTGGAGGCCGTCGGCAGCGACGTGACGAGGTTCCACATCGGCGACGAGGTGTTCGGCATCGGCAAGGGCACCTTCGCCGAGTTCGCGCGCGCGCCCGAGAACAAGCTCGCATCCAAGCCGGCGACCCTCTCCTTCGAGCAGGCCGCCGTGGTCGCCGTCTCGGGCTTGACCGCCCTGCAAGGCCTGCGTGATCGCGGGAAGGTCGAGCGCGGCCAGAAGGTGTTGATCATCGGTGCGTCCGGCGGCGTGGGGACCTACGCCGTGCAGATCGCGAAGGCGTTCGGGGCAAATGTGACCGCCGTGTGCAGCACGCCGAAGGTCGACATGGTCCGCTCCCTGGGTGCCGACCACGTCATCGACTACACGCGTGACGACTTCGCGGAGTCCGGGCACTACGACGTGATCCTCGACATCGGCGGGAACTCGACGCTGGCACGTCTGCGCGGGGCGCTCGCCCAGAAGGGGACGCTCGTCATCGCCGGAGGCGAGACCGACGGCCGATGGCTCGGAGGCAGCGATCGCCAGCTCAGGGCACTCGTGCTGTCGCGGTTCATCGACCAGAAGCTGACGACGTTCGTCTCGTCCGAGAACCACGAGGACCTGATCGTGCTCAAGAGTCTCATCGAAGCCGGAAAGGTCACGCCGGTCATCGACAGGACGTTCCCGCTCAGCGAGGCCGCCGAGGCCATCCGCTATGTGGACCAGGGGCACGCCCAGGGCAAGGTCGCCATCACCGTGTGACACGCCGGGCTCCCGTACTTAGCGCGAAGACGTTCGGCGTACTGGCGGTCGTCGGTCTCGTCGTCGCCTTCTCGCTCAGCTCGACTCTCGTCAAGCGCGCCGAGTCCCCCGGCGTCCTGGTCGCGTTCTGGCGGATGGTCGCGGTCAGCGTCGTCTGGAACCTTGTGCTGTGGAGCACGCGCCGGCGGATCACGATCGCGAATGTGCGTCAGGCGTTCGTGCCCGGCATCTTCTTTGGGCTCAACCTGGCCGTGTTCTTCGCCGGTGCGACGCACAACAGCGTCGCCAACGCCGCGTTGATCGGTTCGCTCGCTCCGTTTCTGATCGTGCCGGCCGGCGCCTGGCTGTTCAAGGAGTACATCGATCCGCGTGCGCTCGTGTTCGCGGTCGTTGCGTTCGGCGGCGTGGCCCTGGTGTTGTTCAGCGCGCCGCCCAACGGTGACGCGTCGGTGGAGGGGAACGTATTCGGCCTGATCGCGATGCTGCTCCTGGTGGCGTACGTGGTGTCGACGAAGCACTTTCGCCAGGAGATGGATGTCACCACGTTCATGGCGACGATCTGTCCGATCGCGGCCGTGGCGGTGCTTCCGCTGGCGCTCGCCCATGGGGACGTGTTCGGGATGAGCGGTACGGGGTGGACGTACATGCTGATCCTCACGTTCACCAGCGGGGTCGCGGCCCAGGGGCTGCTGGTGTTCGCGCAGAAGACGATCCAGATCGGCACGATCGGGATCGCCCAAGTGGCTCAACCTGCCCTCGCGGTCGTGTGGTCGTTCCTGTTGCTGAGCGAGGTGGTCAACTACCGGCAGATGGCCGGCATCGCCATCGTCGTGTTCGGGTTGCTGGCCTTTGTCGTGTTGAACCAGCGTGGCGATCGTGAGCGCCAGCAGGCCGCGCAGCGAAATGCCCTCATCGCGAGCGAGGGACGAGCGCCGGTGTGAGCTGCCTGACCGAACGCGCGTCGATCCTGTCCCGGTCAGTGATGGCGTGCGACGCAGCCTCCATCCGCCGGTCGGCTGTCTCACACAGGTCCTGCGCCTTAGCGAAGTCGTCCGTCTCGGCTGCGATGCGGGCGAGCGCGTCGAGCGCGAAGACTTCGACGGGAGCGTCGTCGTCGACTCGCGCGGCGTCGAGGATCGCGACGAGATGCAGCTGCGCGCCGACGACGTGATCCTCGGCGTCGAGTGCCGCCAGCAGGCATTCGCCGAGCGCGGCCTGCTCTCCACCGCCTGCGGCGCGATGCCACGCGCACGCCGCTTCGAGGGCCGCCCGCGCCGGTGCGACGCGTCCTAGTGCACGCAGGACTCGCCCGAGGTGCACCCGGGCAAGCGCGGCCAGTCGCGCATCACCGGTGGCCTCGGCCTTCTCGATCGCGAGTGCGAGCGTCGCCGCCCCGGTCGCGTAGTCCCCGGCCTGGCACTGCGCGCGTCCGAGGCTGAAGACCTGGTAGGCCTCCGTCTGGAGAAAGCCGAGACGCGCCGACATCTCCGCCGCGCGACCGATGTGGACGACGGCATCGTCGAAGCGACGCTCGAGACGGGCCAGTTCGCCGAGCATCGCGTCGTGGCGAACGTGCAGCCACGGGTCGGCAACGGCGCGCAGCCAGTGCTCGACCTGATCGCGAGCCTCGGCGGCGCGCACGCGGTCACGGGCCGAGATGGCGGCTCTGGCCGCGAAGAGCCAGTTCGCAGCCTGATCCCACGGTCGATCCAGCCCGTCGTAGAGCGCGTGGCTGCGGTCGGTCAGCTCCATCGCGCGACCGAACTGGCCGTGGTGGGACACGACGTAGGCCATGTGGTAGCAACAGCGCGCCTGCAGGTCGACGTCGCTGATCGCCTCCGCCAATTCGGTGGCAGCCGCGACGTGGTCGCGGGCGAGGTCGAGGTGACCCGCCGACGCCTGGATCCACCCGGCGAGCAGCAGCGCGCCGGCCCGGTCCGGGATCGGAGCCGTGTCGCCGGCGGCCTCGAGGGCCGTGAGGATGCGGTGAACGCCTCGGCTGTCGCCGAGGACGATCCAGGCCCAGCCGAACCCGTTGACGATGCTGAGCGCAAGCAATGGATCGCGCGTGACGCTCCAGGCCAGGGCGGCGTCGATATTGGCGCGCTCGGCCCGAGCGAACGCGAGATGCTCGGCCTGGCGGCTGCTGCGCACCCCGTTGGTCGAGTGTCGAGCGGCATCGGCGAACCACGCGGCGTGCGCCGCATGCGCGCGCTCGGTCAGCCCGCTGTCGGCCATCGCGTCCAGCGCGAACGCGCGGATGCTCTCGAGCAGCCGGTACCGGACGCCTGGGCGCGCGTCGTCGACGATGACGAGCGAGCGGCTCGCGAGCCGCCCGACGACATCGATCGCCGCCGACGCGGGTACGTCGAGCGCCTCGAGCACGTACTCGACCGCGGGGAGCGGCGCACCGCCGGCGAATGTGGACAACGCCCACAGGCCCCGCTGATCGTCGGGGAAGAGCAGCTCGTAGCTCCACTGGATCGTGGCTTTCAGCGCGCGACGGCGCTCCGGCTTGCGGCTGGTCGGGTCGCGCAGCACGGTGAACCGGTCGTCGAGGCGGCGGCTGATCTCCTCGATCGACAACGTCTTCGTCCGCGCCGCGGCGAGCTCGATCGCCAAGGGCAGTCCGTCGAGTGAGCGGCACAGGTCGTGCACCGCGTCGCCGCCGGGCGCGTCGCGGTGGCGTGCGGCGGCTCGGCGGGTGAACAGCGCCACGGCGTCGGGGAGCGTCAGGGGTGCCAGCTCCAACACGGCCTCGGCGTCGACATCGAGCGGGACCTGGCTGGTGCAGAGGATCCGTAGCGCCGGGGCGGCGTCGACGAGGCGCTCTGCGAGCGCAGCGGCGGCGTCGAGGACGTGCTCGCAGTTGTCCAGGATCACGATCGCGTCCAAGGCCTTGAGCCGCTCCAGCAGCGCGGCCTCGCCGCCGGTGACGTGGAGTGCGGCGATCAGGGTGTCGAGGACGTCGTCCGCGGTCGTCGCGGTTTCGAGCCTGGCGAGCCAGACCCCACCGGGCGCTGTCAGCCGGCGACCGGTGGCGATGGCGACGGCGGTCTTGCCGATCCCGCCCGGTCCGACGATCTCGACCAGCCGGTGGCTCGCGAGCAGGTCAGATACGGCGGCGATCTCGGTCTCACGGCCGACCAGCTCGGCGGCGAGGGACGGGAGGTTCCCCGGCCGCGCGTGAGTCTCGACCGCGCGCGCCGCGCGATCGCCGATGCCGAGGGTGGAGGCCTGAACCAGGATCTGTCGCTCGAGCTTCTGCAGCCGCGGGCCGGGAGCGAGACCGAGCTCGTCCGCGAGCAGGCTGCGGACCCGCTGGTAGGTCGCCAACGCATCGGCCTGGCGGCCCGCCCGGTACAGCGCGGTGATGAGCAGCTCCCACAGACCTTCCTGGTAGGGATACGTCGCGACGGCGGATTCCAGGTCGCTGATCTCCTCGCCGGCGCCTCCGAGTCCCAGCTGCGCCGCGAACCGCGTCTCAGTGAGCGCCATGCGTGCCTCGTCGAGCCGCGCTCGGTGCGGGGCGGCCCACTCCCCGGCGCTCTGGAGGAGATCGCCGCGGTACCGCGCCAACGCCGAAGCGCTCAGGTCGGCGGCCTCGCGATCATCGCCCGCGTCGAGCAGCTCGGCGGCCGTCACGGCGTCGCGCAAGACAGTGAGCGCGTCGACGTTGTGCGGCTCGACGGCGAGCGCGTAGCCACCGTCGCCGCTGACGATCGCCCGCGGATCCCCGCACGCTCGCCGAAGCTTGGCGATCTTCGACTGCAGGGTGTTGCGGCGCGTGTTGACCGCATCCTCGGCCCACACGTCCTCGACGAGCCGGTCGGCGCGGACGAACGTCCCCGCGTCGAGTGCGAGGCGCACCAGCACCTCTGCGGTCTTACCACCCGGAACCGGCACAGGCTCGCCGTCGCGCCTGACCTCGACGGAGCCCAGCACCGAGATCTCCAACACAGCGAGAGTGTATGGCCGGTGCGGCGGTGTCAGCGCGGTGTCAGCGCCTGTCTCGATGCTCGCCCCATGCCGCCGACCCAACTGCTCCATCAACTCGTGGTCGGTGACGCCGCCGCGATCGAGGCGATCGTCGCGGCGTCCCGTACCAGCGACGATCCGGCGATCCTGGTCGCGGCGGCGCTCTTTGCACCCGACGCGCAGGGCCTCATGGCCCGGGCCGGGGGTTTGGCGGCGACGACCCGCGACCGCCAGCTCGTTGCCATCGCCATCGCGCACCTACGCGGCGAGCGCGACCTCGTCGACGCGCTCGCTCGCGACCACCTCGTCGACCACCCGGACAACGTCCTCGTCGCCTGGATCGCCGGCCGGTCCCTCAACGCAGTTGACAGGAGCTGAAATGCCCAACTTCTCACGATCCGGATTCGGCCCGCGAGGGCTCGCGGAGGCCGCCACACGGCGTCCCAAGCGGATGCTCGCCGGATGGGGCGTGATCGTCCTCGTGTCGCTTGCACTGATCGGGACGCTGCTCGGCTCGGCGTTGACGTCGGACTCGAGCCTGACCAATCACCCGGACTCGGTCGCGGCGCAGGAGCTGATCGACGCGCGGCTCCCGAACCAAGAGGCGATCGACGAGTTCATCGTCGTGCGGTCCGAGGACCTCGACGTGGCGGATGCCGCCTTCGAGGCGCGCGTGTCCGCGCTGGCGGCGGACATCCGTCGCACCGGAGCGGCGCAGCGGATCTCCACCTACCTGGATCCGGGCGGAACGACCCTCGTGTCGGCCGACCGCCACGCCACCGTGCTGCCGATCGTTCTGGCCGAGCCGAAGGCCGAGCGGATCGCCGATCTCATCTCGACCGTGGAGCGCGCCGACGGAGGCGCCGGATTCGCCGCGCACGTCACGGGCAGCTTCACGCTCGACCGCGACCTCGAGGAGCTCTCCGCGAGCGACCTGAGCAAGGGCGAATTGCAGTTCGGGCTGCCGGCGGCACTGATCGTGCTGCTGCTGGTGATCGGCACGCTGGTCGGCGTGGCGATCCCGATGCTGATGGCGATCATCTCGATCGTCGTCGCGCTCGCCGTGACTGCGGTTGTCGGGCAGGCGTTCCCGCTCAACCTGTTCGTCCTGAACATGGTCGTCGCGATGGGGCTCGCGCTCGGTATCGACTACTCGCTGTTCATCGTCTCCCGCCTGCGCGAGGAACGCCACCGCGGCCGCGGGACGCGCGAAGCCATCCTGACCGTCGCCGGCACGGCCACGCGTGCCGTGGTCTTCAGCGGGACCGCGTTCGCGCTGGCCATGATCGCGATGCTGCTCGTGCCTGACACCACCCTGCGCAGCCTCGGTCTGGGCGCCGTGATCGTCGGTGTCGTGTCCGTCCTGGTCGCGTTGACGTTCCACCCGGCACTGCTGATGATCCTCGGCGATCGCGTCGATCGCCTCCGCGTGCCGTGGCTCGGGCGCCGCATCGCGGCCTCGGCCGGCGAGGAGGGACCGATCTGGCGACGCGCCGTGCTGGCCGTCATGCGCCGCCCCGCGATCAGTCTGTTCGCCACCACGGCCATGCTGCTGGCGCTCGCCTCCCCCGTGCTGGACCTGCGGATGGGCGACGGCGGGACGACGGCGCTGCCGGACAGCACCACCGCCAAGCAGGGCCTGCTCGCGCTCGAGCGTGACTTCCCGAGCGGCGCCAGCGACCCCGTCACGATCGTTGTCGACAACCCCTCCACGCAGCAGGGCCTGACGCGCCTGCGCGCCGAGCTCGCGAACGACCGCGACTTCGCCGCCGGCGCACTGACGATCGAGACCACGCCGCGCCTCGCCGTCGCGTCCGTTCCGCTGAGCGTCGAGCCGACCAGCGAACGCGCCTCGGCCGCGATCGACCGCCTCCGCGACGACTACATCCCGCGCGCGTTCGGCGCGACGGCGGACCACGTCTTCGTCGGCGGCGCGGCCGCCGAGGCACGCGACGGCTTCGCCGTCAACAGCCGATGGCTGCCGATCGTGATCGCATTCGTGCTCGCGCTCAGCTTCGTGCTGCTGCTGCTCGCCTTCCGCTCGATCGCCATCCCGCTCACCGCGATCGCCGTCAACCTGCTGTCGGTCGGCGCGGCCTACGGGATCCTCGTGCTCGTCTTCCAGCAGGGCGTCGGAGCCGATCTCCTGGGCTTCACGCAGGTCGAACGGATCGACGCGTGGATCCCCATCTTCCTGTTCAGCGTTCTGTTCGGGCTCTCGATGGACTACCAGGTGTTTCTCGTCAGCCGCATCCACGAGCGCTGGAGCGCGACGGGCGACACGGCCGGCGCCATCGTCCACGGCGTGGCCTCCACGGCGCGCCTGATCACCGGCGCCGCGGCGATCATCATCGTCGTCTTCACCGGGTTCGCGACCGGCCAGCTCGTCGCCTTCCAGGAGATGGGCTTCGGCATTGCGATCGCGCTCGCACTCGACGCGACCGTCGTTCGCCTACTGCTCATCCCGGCCGCCATGGGCCTGCTCGGCGAACGCAACTGGTACCTGCCTCGCTGGCTCGAGTGGCTACCCAACCTGCAGGTCGAAGGCCCCCCGCCCACGCCAGCCCCGACCGACGCGCCGCACGACGACGCACGTGAACTGCCGCCCGCGATCCCCGTGAACGCATGACCGCGCCGTCCCAGCGGCGGGCCTTCCCAGGCTGGTCCTGGGTCACGGTAGCGCTCGCCTTCCCCGTCGCCGGGTACATCGCCTGGACCGTCAGCGGGCCTGTTGACGCGATGGTCGCCGCGCTCGTCGGCTACGACACCGACCTCGGCTCGCTGGCCCTGATGGGGCTGGTGAGCGGCGCGTCGCTGGGAGCCGCGCAGGGCTCGGTGCTGGCGCAGCAGCGGAAGCGGCAGCTCGGCGCGGCGTGGGGAGCGGCCATGCCGATGCTCTTCGCACTCAGCTGGGTCGCAACTACCGCCATCGGTGTGAGCGTCGAGAACCAGTTCACCGTGTTCGGCGCGGGGTCCTGTCCTCCCCCGCGCCGTTGTCGCCGCCCGACGGCATCAGCCCGGAGCGCAAGCGAGAAAACCGACAACTTCCGGCCGTGGTAGCGGGCTCCAGATTGATGACGGGCTGAGGGCTATGAGGCCACCTCGTTGTGGAACGCGCGCAGGCCGATGAGCATCCGCATCGTGGTAGTCATGCCGGCGACTGCAGGCTCGCGGCGATAGGTGTGACGGCCCCGTTTGTTGAGCGGCGCGCAACGCGGATGATGGCGGCGCTGACGGCGAGGATCGACACGAGGCCCACCCACTGCAGCGGGTCTCCCATGCCGTCACCCCAGTAGGGCTTGGAGGGCCCGACTTCCACCGGGATGGCGTGAAAGAACGTGAACGCGGCGATCTCGATCCAAGCGACCACCACTGCCACCCGGGCCGCGGATCGGTGCCTGAACGCGACCATGGCGCCGGCGATCAGAACGGCGACGAGGCTGGCGAGGTGCTGCGGCTTGGCGAACGTTTCGAGCACTCCGGCCGACGAGTCGATCCGCAAGTCGTCGAAGACCGCAAGGTTGAGGACGAGGAGCGCGAGCAGGGCGCCGGTCAGGCCGAGCAGCAGCCGGGCGGGGCGCCCTGAGGGCTTGTCCATCTGTGAGCTGGTTTGGGTTTGCATGGCTGAAGCATAACTTAGTTATTGAAACGTGCCTAGTACGGCTACCATGCGTGCGTGCCCACTCCATCGACCGCGCGGGAAACGCTTCTCGACACCGCGCTGCGCCTCTTGGAGGAGCGCGGCCCCGGCGCTCTGCGCATCCGCGATCTGGCGGCGGCGGCCGAGCGGTCGACGATGGGCGTCTACACGCACTTCGGGTCAAAGCAGGGGCTGCTGGAGCAGCTCTACCTGCACGGCTTCCGGCGCCTGGAGGAACGACTCAACGGCGTTCCCTCCGATGGTCAAGGCCGGCAAGAACTGCTTGCGTTCGCCCTCGCCTACCGCGCCTTCGCGCTCGACAACGACGCGCTCTACGGACTCATGTTCGAACGGGCGACCCCCGACTTCGTCCCGTCCGACGCCAGCCGCCTGGCAGGCCTCGCGACCTTCGAGATGCTCGCCGCCCGCGTCGCCGATTGGCGGCCCGACTTCACCGACCCGCCGGCTGACGCGCACCTCGTCTGGGCGACCATGCACGGCCTGGTCACCATCGAGCTGATGCACAGGCGGTGGGGCGGCCCCCTCGTCGCGCACCTCCAGGGCGATCCGGAGCAGAACTACGCGACAGCCATCGGCTCGCTACTCGAAGCGCTTCACGGCCGCCAGCAACCCGCTAGGCGTTCGCGGTCATCTCGCGCCTGAGCGCGAACGAGACGAGCTGAACGGCGCGACCGACAACCTCTCAGGGCAGGACAATTAGCCGCGGAGGCCACGCGCCCAGGGTGCCGCCGGTCGGCGGCCGTCGAGTTCGCACGAGACCGCGTCGTCGTCATCAAGGCAGAGCAGTACCCCCGCCTGAAGCGGAGTCGCTGTCGGCATCGTCGCGGGTGCTCCGGCGGCGCTCGTACAGCCGCGCGTGAAGTCAGTCCGAACTCTCGCTGGATGCGTCGTGGTCGGCGTGGCGCGTCGCATCGGTCGCGTCCGACTCGGCTCGGGAACGCGGACCTCGTCCTCGGATTCCAGTGGGCGCATCGGGGCCGTTGGCATGCCGCTTTCGATGTCCACCACGCGGCGGCGGACGTCCTCGAGTACCCGGTCGCGCTGCGGGGATGCGGGAAGCCGCTCGAGGCGGTCGCGCAGCGCGCGTACCTGCTCGAGCCGGACGCGGTCGTTCATGACGCTCCGTCGGTTAGGCGCTGTCGGTCCCGTTCCGCGGCTATCGGCATCCAGCGCCCCAAACTTGAGCGCCGTTGCCGGAGTTGGCGCGTTGCCGCTCGTAGGACCGCGTGGCCCGTGGGTTGAGTCGCGGGAGGACAACCGGTCCAGCGTTCCGTGATCGACTGTTGGATCGGTACAGATTCGAGCCGGAAATCGTTGCGCACGTACAGGATCCGCGGCTCGCGTAGCGACCATCCTCTAAGCATCCGCCTTTCTGATGCCGCCGCAGTTCTCACCACACCGCTTCTCCCGGACGACTTCCTCGGCCAACTAAACCCGCTGTGGTCCACGCGCGAGCCGCGCGGCCGCATCGAAGCCGTGACGGCCGAAACGCGCGACAGCGTGACGCTGTGGCTGCGACCGAGCCGCGGCTGGCCCGCACACGAGCCGGGCCAACATGTTCGCCTCGGGGTCGACATCGACGGGGTACGCCACTGGCGCAACTATTCGCTGACGTCGGTGCCCCGGCGGCGCGACGGGCGCATCGCCGTCACCGTCAAGCGTGTGGCGGGCGGATTGGTGTCCGAGCACCTCGTCGGCCGTGCGCGCAAGGGCATGGTGGTGCGGCTTGCGCATCCGGCCGGGGAGTTCATCCTCCCGGAAGCGCTTGATCAGCCGTTGCTGTTCGTGACGGCCGGCAGCGGCGTGACCCCGATCATGGGGATCCTGCGAGCGCTCGCCGCCCGCCCGGGCGGACTGCCCGACGCTGTGCATCTGCATGTCGCCCCGTCCCCCGAGGACGCGATCTTCGGCCGCGATCTCCGCGCGCTCGAACGCGCCCACGCCCGCTACACGCTGCACGAGCACCACGGCGACCGGGACGGTCGGTGGGATGTTGCGTGGCTCGATCGGCGCGTGCCCGACTGGCGTGCGCGCCAGACCTGGGCCTGCGGTCCGGCGGGGCTGCTGGACGCCCTCATTGACCGCTTCGAGCGCGCCGGCATACCCGAGCGACTTCACCTGGAGCGCTTTCGGCCCGTGGTGGCCGCCATGGGCGCCGGGGCGAGTGGCGGCCGAGTGCGCTTCCGTACCAGCGGCAAGGAGGTCGACGCGGACGCAACGACGCCACTGCTGGTGGCCGGCGAGCAGGCGGGCGCGCTGCTGCCGCACGGCTGTCGCATGGGCATCTGCAACTCCTGCATCGGGCGACTGCGCGCCGGCGCTGTGCGCGACCTGCGCACCGGCGACGTCCAGCACGCCGACGACCAGATGGTCCGCACGTGCATCTCTGCCGCCGCGGGCCCGATCGAGATCGACCTCTAACCCAGGACTCCTCCCCATGACCGCAGCCCTAGAACACCTGACTCCCGACGACCTCGACGACATCGGCCGCGAGCTCGACAGCATCCGCGACGAGCTGATGGCCGACCTCGGCGAGCGCGACGCCGCCTACATCCGCAAAGTCGTAAAGGTCCAGCGCGGACTCGAGGGCGCCGGACGCGCCGCACTGCTCGTCTCGCTCTTCCCACCTGCCTGGCTCGCCGGCACCACCGCCCTCACGGTCGCCAAGGTGCTCGAGAACATGGAACTCGGCCACAACGTCATGCACGGCCAGTGGGACTGGATGCGCGACCCGGAGATCCACTCCACCACGTGGGAGTGGGACAACATCTCGGCCGCTGAAGGTTGGAAGAAGTCCCACAACTACGAGCACCACTCCTTCACCAACATCGTCGGCAAGGACCGCGACCTCGGCTACACGCTGCTGCGCCTCGACCCCGACCAGCCGTGGAAGCCGTTCCACCTCGCCCAGCCGCTCTACAACATCGCGCTCGCGCTCGCCTTCGAATGGGGCGTCGCGCTGTACGACCTCGAGCTCGACGAAGCCCGCAAGGGACGCAAGCCCTGGAGCCGCGTCGTCTCCGACGTGAAACGACTCGGCCGCAAGGCCGCGCGGCAGATCACCAAGGACTACGTCGCCTGGCCGCTGCTCGCCGGCCCATCCGCCGTGCCCGCCTTCGCGGGCAACCTGACAGCGAACGTCGTGCGCAACGTGTGGACCCACACGGTCATCTTCTGCGGACACTTCCCCGACGGCGCCGAGACCTTCGACTTCGACGAGACGGCCCTCGACGACGAGTCACGCGGCAGCTGGTACGTCCGCCAGCTGCTCGGCTCCTGCAACGTCGACGGCCCCCCGCTCATGCATCTGATGACCGGCCACCTCAGCTACCAGATCGAACACCACCTGTTCCCAGACCTGCCGTCCAACCGCTACGCCGAAGTCGCGCCGCGGGTGCGCGCGCTGTGCGAGCGACACGGCCTGCCATACGTCAGCGGACCGCTCCCCCAGCAATACGCGCAGGTCGTGCGCAAGATCATGCGGATGTCGCTCCCCGGAAGCGGCAAGCCGACGTTGGCACCAGCCGTCTAGGCGATCACCTTGACGGCGCTGCCGAAGCCGGTGTCAAGCGGTTGCTGGAGCGCCATGTGTAGGTAGCCCACGGCTTCCAGCTCGTGCGCCCGGGCGAGCGGACCGGCGTCGATCGCGTGCTGGCCCCCGTCCTCGACGAGCCGGCTGACGACGGCCTTGGCGTCCGCGTCATCGGAGGCGAGGAGCACGTCGAGCGGCTGGCCGGCGACCTGGCCCGCGACGAGCGTGCCGGCGAACGTGGTGTTGAACGCCTTGACCACCTTCGCCCCCGGCGCCTTCTGCGCGATCTCCTGAGCGGCGGAGCCGGCGTTGATCTCCAGCGGCGTGAAGGTCGAGAAGTCGACGGGGTTCGTGATGTCGACGACGACCTTGCCGTCGAGCTGGCCCTGATACGCGCCGAGCACGTCGTCGATGGCTCCGTACGGGATCGCGAGTACGGCGACGTCTCCGCTCAGCGGGTCGCCGATGACGCCCGCCTCCACCCTGTCGGCCAGCTCGGCCGCGAGGGCCTGCGCCTTGTCCGCGGCGGTTCCGCGCAGCGTGACGGTGTGACCGCCGGCGAGTGCGCGAGTGGCGATGCCGCGGGCCATGTTGCCGGTGCCGATGATGGTGATGTCCATGGTGAACCCCTATTCGGTGGTTGCGGTGTTGATGAGAAGTGCGGTGCCCCACGGGTCCCGGACGACGAAGCCCGCGGCGGCGGCCTCGACCGCCACCCCGGCGCCCTCGACGCGCGCGCGGACCGCCTCGACCTCGGCGCTCGTGCGCAGCTCCACCGTCCAGTGCCGCAGGCCGGCGGTGTGCTCGGGCGCAGGGCCTACGCCGCGGCCGTTCCAGACGTTGATGCCGAGGTGGTGGTGATAGCCGCCGGCGGAGACGAACGCCGCCGAGCCGAGGTTCGCCTGCAACTCGAAGCCGATGACGTCGCGGTAGAACCCCAGCCCGCGGTCGATGTCGCCGACGTGCAGGTGCAGATGGCCCATGCGCAGGCCCTCGCCGACGTGGTCGGTGGGCTGCTCACCGCGGACCGTGGCCAGCAGCGAGTCGAAGTCCAGCGGCGCCGGCCCGGCGTCGTAGCCGAGTCCAGCCGGCCACTGCTCGCGCGGGCGGTCGGCCGCGAGCTCGATGCCGTTGCCGTCCGGGTCTCGCAGGTAGAGCGCCTCGTGCGTGCGGTGGTCGGATGCGCCCTGTATGTCGGTGCCGGTGACCGCTAGGCGGACCGTGGCACGGGCGAGCTCCTCGCGGCTGGGATACAGCAGTGCGAAGTGGAAGAGTCCGGCGTGGCGCCCGGCGGGACGTGCATCGGAGTCCTCGTCGAGCACCAGGACGGTCTCGGTGCCGTCGCCGAGTTGGGCGCGCACCGTGTCGCGGGCGTGCACGCGCAGGCCGAGCGCCTCCTGGTAGTAGGTGACGGAGCGGTCGAGGCCGGCGACGGTGAGGTGAACGGCGCCCAGGCGGAGCGTCGCCGGGAGCACCGCGAGGTCAGAGGTCTGGGTCGAGTGCATACCTCCATGGTCGACCCTCGAAGCGCCCGGGAGAATGGACGGACTACGCGGATGTATGGACGTCTCGCCCGCGCAGCCGCTCCCGGTACGCCAGCGGCGGTTCGCCGTGGTGGCGTTTGAACGCGCGCGAGAAGTACAGCGGGTCCTCGAAGCCCGCGCGGAACGCGACCTCGCCCACACTCAGCTGGGTGAACCGCAGCAGCCGGGCCGCCTCGAGCATCCGCCGGTCGGTGATCGACTCCTTCGTCCCGCGGCCGGTGATCTGCGCCAAGGCCCGCGACAGGACCGGTTGCGGGATCCCCAGCTGGTCGGCGTAGTAGCCGGCGTCCTGGTGACGGGCGAACTCGCGCTCCAGCACGTCACTGAACCGCCGGTAGAGCTGGAGGTCGGGGTCGTCCGCGTCACGGCGCTCCGTGCGACCGGCCTCGTACCAGCGCTCGATCCACAGCAGCAGCGCAGCCAGCATGTGCCGCTGTAGATCGACGGTGCGCGAGTCGGGCGGGCGGCGGGTCTCGGCCGCGAGCGCGTCGATCAACGCTCCGAGCCGCGGTCCGTCGCCGAGCGGCACCTCCGCCGTGCGCGCGCCGCGGCCGACCAGCAACCACTTCGGGTTCGCCCGGGCGGTCGCGTCGGCGTGCAGCAACTCGTCGCCAAAGCGCACCACCGCGCCGTACAAGCCCTCGGCACGCTCGAACACGTGCACCTGGCCGCGTGCGATCAGCAGGATCGTGCTTGGCGCGACCGCCGAGACCTCGCCGTCGACCAGGTGACGGCCGGTGCCGGAGCGCGTCCAGATCAGCTCGTGGTAGTCGTGACGGTGCGGCCGCCGCGGACCGCATTCCGTGCCGGCGCCGTAGCTCGTGTCCTCGAGCACCACGACCTCGACGGACGGGCCGGCCTGCGGCAGCCGGTCGACCGCGAGGTCGCGGCGATTCGAGGCCATGATCTGAAGGCTACGCGGGCGGGGGCGGCGTGCCGCCACCCGGGCGCGTTACCGGATCCGGAACGTTCGGATCGAGCTCTCGATGTTGCAGTCGTCGGTCCCGTCGGAGCAGTCGATCACATACACCTGCCAGTAGTAGCGCCCGGGGCGGTTCAGGAAGTGCGTCGAGAGCGCCGGGTAGCGCTCGACCTTCTTGGCGAACACGTTCCCGGAGACCTTCATCTCGCGGAAGTAGATGTCTTTGGCCAGCGTGCCATCGGAGCCGACGCGCTTGGCCCTGGACACCTTCAGGAACACGCTCGAGGCCTCGGAGGCCTCATCCAGCCGCGCCTTGAACGTGAACGCCGCGCCGCGGGCGAGAGACTTGCCGGCGCTCGGCGCGACCGGCTCGGGCGCGATCGCGGACTGGGCGAACGCGACCGGAGCGACAGCCAGCGTCGCGATGACGGTGAGGGAGGGGAGCAGTCGGAGCATCCGCCGACCTTAGGCGCAGGGGCTCCCACCGACAATCGGGGCGCGACCCTGAGATTTCGCCGGGCCGCGAGTCCTCCGGGGCACGCTATCGCTGGCTGTGGCGAGACTCGAGGAGGTTCGCATGGCTCGCCCGAGTACGCCTTCTACAAGGTGTCGCCCGCCCGTGCCTTCGGCTTCGGGCCGGACGGCCTGACGGCGACACGCTGGCGGTTCGAATGAAGCGACCGACGCCCTTGCGCGGGATCCGCAAAAGGCAGCCTCTGGTGATCACATGTCCAGCGACATCACGAGTTCCCCGTCCTCCTCCTCGCCGGTGAGCTGAAAGCCAAGCGATTCGTAGAGGCGAGTCGCGCCGGTGTTCGACGGCACGACGCTGGTCCTCGCCGCGGTAACGCCGAGCTCGCGCCAGTGGTCAAGCACCTGCTCCATCGCGCGCCGGCCGATGCCGCGGCGCTGGTGCCCCTCGGCGATCATGAACCGCCATAGGTAATAGCCCTCCGACGGCTCGTCGAAGGTCAGGACGAACCCGACCGGCTGCCCCTCGGCGTAGATCGCTCGCATCCAGTGCCCAGGAGTGAAGTGAGCCTCCGCGATCGAGACCGCGTTCGGCGCGACGAACGACCGCTGGTCGGCCGCGACCTCGAGCTCGCAGATCGCGCGCACGGACTCGGACGTGATCTCGCGCAGCTCGACTTCCATCCCGATGAGACTACGGCTCGCTGCGGCGTGCGTGTGGTCCGTACTCTCGTCCGGGAGCGCCGTTCAGAGCACTCCCGAAAGGCACGACCATGCACTTCACTTCCGAACAGCGCCTCGACGACGGCGTCCTCGAACGCGAATTCACCCTCGGCGAGATCCCCGGCATCCTGTGGACGCCCGCGATCCGCACCGGCGCCGCTGATCCTGTCGGCCACCCTGGCGGACTGCGCACGATGTACCCGCGGCTGGTCGGCCGGGCCCGGCACTGCGCGGCGAACGGGCTTCGCCGCGGCCACCATCGAGCTCCCCGGGAGCGGCGACCGGCCCCGTTCCGCCGCCGCCGAGCAGGCCCGTGCCGACCTGCGCCGGGCGCTGGAGGCCGGCGAGCCGGTCGACGAGATCGTCGACCGGCTCGTCCTCCCGCTGGTCGAGAAGGCGGTCCCGGAATGGCAGGCCGCCCTGGACGCCCTCCTTTCGCTGCCCGAGATCGGCGGCCCGGTCGGGTACTCGGGCGGGGTGATCGCCATCGGCATCCGGCTGGCGGTGGTCGAGCCGCGCATCGCGGCCGCCGGTCTCTTCGCCGGGAGTTTCGTGCCCCGCGCCATGTTCGACGAGGCCCGTCAGGTCACCATTCCGCTGCACGTACTGCTGCAGTGGGACGACGAAGGAAACGACCGGCAGCTGGCCCTGGACCTGTTCGACGCCTTCGGCTCCAAGGAGAAGACGCTGCACGCCAACATGGGCGGGCACACCGGCGTCCCGCAGTTCGCGGGGGACGACGCGGCCAGGTTCTTCGCCCGGCACCTGAAGTGAGGCCAGGCCGTCAAGTGCTAGGGGGGAGAACCCGAGGCCGTCTCCGGCGCGGCTTGCGCCGCGCCGGAGTGGTTGGCATGAGTGGGTCTACTTGCGCAGCGTCCTGAACGCGGCGCGAAGCTCTTCGGCGAAGATCTGGGGCTGCTCCCAGGCGGCGAAGTGGCCGCCGCGGTCGACCCGGTTGTAGTGGATGAGGTTGTTCGGGTAGGCGCGCTCGGCCCAGCTGCGGGGAGCCTGGTAGAGCTCGTCCGGGAACACGGTGATGGCGAACGGGATCGTGATGTCCTTCGCGTCGAAGAAGTCCCCCTTGTTCTCCCAGTACAGGCGAGCGGCGGAGACCCCCGTGTTGGTCAGCCAGTAGAGCGTGATGTTGTCGAGCAGATCGTCGCGGGACAGGTCGCTGTCGAGGCTCCCGTCGAGGACCTTCGCGACGAGCCCGGGCTGGCCGGTGCCGTCGCCGTGGTCGAGCGTGAATGCGGCGAGATCGATGGGTGAGTCCGCGAGCCCGTACATGGTCTGCGGGCGGGTCGACATGATGTTCGCGTAGGCCACGTGCTTGGCGTAGAAGGTGCGCAGCTGCTCGTACGCGCGCAGTTCCTCGTCGGAGAGGCCGGCGGGCGGCGCCTCACCGGTCTCGAACCCCTTGACGAGCTCGAGCGGCGCGGTGCCGGGCATGTTGGAGTGGATGCCGAGCAGCCCGGCCGGGGCCTGGATGCCCAGCTGCTGGGTCACGGCCGCGCCCCAGTCGCCGCCTTGGGCGACGTACTCGGCGTAGCCGAGCCGGTGCATCAGCACGGCCCAGGCGCGCGCGATGCGCGCCGGATCCCAACCCGTCGACGTCGGCTTGGCGGAGAAGCCGTGGCCCGGCAGCGACGGGATCACCAGGTGGAACGTGTCGGCCGGGTTCGCGGGGTTGGTCAGCGGCTCGATGATCTTCAGCTGCTCGAGGATCGATCCGGGCCAGCCGTGCGTGACGATCAGCGGCAGCGCGCCCTCGTGCGGCGAGCGGACGTGGATGAAGTGGATGTCGAGCCCGTCGATCTCGGTGATGAAGTTCGGCACGGCGTTCAGCTTCGCTTCGATGCGGCTCGAGTCGTACTCCGTGCTCCAGTACCGCGCGAGCTCCTGCATCATCGCGAGCGGCACGCCCTGCGAGTCGTCGTCCACGGTCTCGCGCTCGGGCCATCTCGTCGCGCTGACGCGCCTGCGCAGATCGGCGAAGTCGGCCTCCGAGAACTCAATCCGGAACGGGCGGATCGCGGTGTTGGGGGAAACGGTTGTGGCAGACATTTGGGACTCCAGTGGTCAGTGATGCACAACGTGAATCGGGTGGCCGCCGCCGGACGCGACCGGCGGCGGCCCCCGTACTCCTTGGCTACGACTGCGGCGTGAAGAAGTCGACGAGCAGTTCGCTCACGCGCTCAGCCTCGTCGCGATGGACCCAGTGGGAGGCGTTGTCCAGGCGCTCAACCCGGTCCAGGTTGGGCACGTCCTCGGGGTGCGGCTCGGCGAGCTTGCGCCCGAGGTAGCGGTCGCCCTGCCCCCAGATGACCAGGGTGGGCGCCAAGATCGGGCGAACCTCCTGCTTGGACCCCAGTCGCACCGCGGCGCGGTAGTAGTCGACCATCGCCGTCGCCGTCCCGGGCTGGGACCACGCCTCGACGTAGCGCTTGAGCTCCTCGTCCGCGTACGGCGGGCGGGCGTCGCGCAGGAAGCGCTTGAAGAACCGCCAGTTCCGCGCGCGCGCATGGTGCTCGGGCCACGTCGGGAACTGGAAGAAGAAGAAGTACCAGGACCTCAGGAGCTGACGCGGGTTGCGCAGTCCCTCGTTGAGCTTGCGCGGATGCGCCGCGTTGAGGATGGCGAGACGGTCGACAACCTCCGGGTGATTCATCGCCAGCGTCCACGCGACCGATCCGCCCCAGTCGTGACCGACGACCATCGCGGACTCGGCACCGAGTGCGCGGATGAGACCGCGGACGTCATCGGCCAGCTTGTCGGCCGTGTAGTCGGCGAAGCCGTCCGGCTTCGACGACAGGTTGTAGCCGCGCAGGTCGGGCGCGACGACACGGAAGCCCGCTTCCACGAGCGGTTCGATCTGCCGCCGCCAGCCGTACCAGAACTCCGGGAAGCCGTGCAGCAGGACGACCATCGGCCCTTCGCCGGCCTCGACGTAGTGCAGCACCACGTCGTCGCCGACCTCGGCGTACCCGTCGCGAAGACCGATGCCGGCGTCGATCACCGGGCTGGTGTAGGTATCGGGTGTCGTGGTCATGAGAACTCTCCTGTCAGGAGTGGTAGTTGTGAAAACAACTACATCCTGCCTGTCTCACCTCCGCATCGCACCCGTGAAATGCCCTGGTCTGCACCCCCGCTCGTAACGACGATGCGGTACATAGATGTATCGATGCTGGTACAGTCATGTATCAGCGATGGTCGATGAACGGTTGATCCCAGCTGCCCGGGCCGTGCTCGCCGAGCACGGCCTGCCGGCGTTCACTGTCGAGCGTGTGGCGGCTGCCGCCGGCATGTCTCGGATGACGTTGCATCGCCACGGGATCGGCAAGCCGGAGATTCTCACGGCGCTGTTCGAGCGGGTCCTGGAGGAGGAACGCGCCGAACTGTGGGAGCCGATGACTGGCAGAGGCAGCGCCGCCGTGCGCTTGCGAGCCGTTCTTGAGCGTCGCTGCGAGATCGCCGAACGCCATCTGGATGTCGTCGAGGCGATGGATATCGCCGCCCGCAACGCGGCCTTCCACGGTCCCGATGGCCTCACGCGGGAGGAGTTCGTCGAGCCGCTGCGGCGCCTGCTCGTCGACGGCCAGGCCGATGGCTCTTTGCACTCGGTGGACGTCGAGGAGGACGCGACGCTGCTCTACAACCTCGTCGGCCACACCTACCGTCATATGCGCACCGGGCACGGCTGGTCGCCGCAGCGAGCGCGCGAAGGCGTCCTGCGCATCGCCTTCGACGGGATCCGCGCGAGATGACCGACCGCCGCCAGCTCACGATCCTCGCGTGCGGGCACGCGAGCGCGGACTTCTGCCAGGGCGCCGTGCCCGCGCTGGTCCCGTTCCTCGTGCTTCGCGGGGGGATGGACTTCAAGGCCGCCGGGGTGCTGGTGCTGGTGATGAGCATCGCCTCGTCGCTGCTGCAGCCGCTGATCGGTGCGCGCGCCGACCGGTACAGCATGGCCTGGGCGGTGCCCGTCGGCGTCGCGCTCGGTGGCGTCGGGATCGCCGCCGTCGGTGTCGTCGACGGTTTCGTCTCACGGATGATCGCCGTGACGATCGCCGGCTTGGGCGTGGCGCTCTTTCATCCCGGCGGCGCCCGCCGCGCCACCCGCGCCGCCGCCGAACGGCCGGGCAGCGGCCTGGGTATGTTCGCCGTCGGCGGGAGTGTCGGCTTCGCGCTCGCGCCGGCGTTGCTGACGCCATCGGTGCTCGCCTTCGGGCTCAACGGGACGCTCGTCGCGCTGATCCCGGCGCTCACCGTCGCCGGCCTGCTCACGACGACGCGGGACGCGCCGCCCAAGGCCACTCGCCAAGCCGGTGACAGCGGCCTGCCCGGCCGCTTCTGGCTGCTCATGTCCGTCGCGTCATTGCGGGCCGGGGCCTACTACGGCCTTCAGACGTTTCTTGCCGCTGCGCTGATCGCCCGACTCGGAGTCGGCACCGCCACCGGCAACGTCGCGCTGACGGTCCTGCTGGTGGCCGGCGGGTTCGGCACCTACCTCGGCGGCCGCCTCGCCGACCGCTACGGCGATGAACGGGTCCTCACGATCGCGCTCGCCCTCACGCTCCCCGCTGTCGCTCTGATCGAGCTCAGCCCCACCCCGGCCCTCGCGTTGCCGGCCGCCGCGCTCGCCGGCATGGCCGTCGTCGGCGGCTACACCTCGACCGTCGTCCTCGGCCAGCGCATGCTTCCGCGCCGAGAGACTTTCGCGGCCGGCATGACACTCGGCTTTGCGATGGGCGCCGGCGGCCTCACCGTCGCGCTGCTCGGCCCTCTCGCCGATTCCGCCGGTCCTCAGGCAGCCCTGTGGATGTCTGGCGCCCTCGCCGCGCTCGCCGTTCCCGCCTCGCTGAAAATCGGCGGCAATCGGCAGTTCGCCCCGCACCCCAGCGCCAAAGCGGCGGCCTGACGCTACGACGCGCTGACCAGTCCGGCCCACGACCAGTGCGGGATTTCAAGACCGTCCGGCACATCATCTGCTGAGCGCTGATAGCGGGACATCGTGGTCGTGGTCGCCCACGCGAAGTAGTCGTGCAGCACCTGTCGGAGCCGGTCGTGCTCGCCCAGGCCGACGTCTGCCAACGCCTGATCGAAGCAGGCGATCGCTCGACGGTCCATCTCGTCGTGAGGGCCGTTACCGCTGTGCATCCGCACGACCGAAGTCCCGTCGCCGTACTCGGTCGAGAATGTCCTCGGCCCGCCCAGCGCCTCCGCCCAGTAGGCGGCGAGCCGCTGAATGTGCTCAGGGTGAAGGCCGTGCGCTCGCGCGCCTGCGCGCCGTCCATCCCGACCTCGTGCTGACGCTCTCGCACTTCGAGCCTCCGGACGGCCTGACACAACTGGCCGCCGGCGACGTCGACGCCGTCGTCACACATCGCTATCCCGGCGTCACCTGGCGGGCACCGACCGGCGTTCGCACCACCCCCCTCGCCACCGACCCGCTGATGTTGATGGTCCCGGCCGAGCACCGACTGAGTGCGCGTAAACGCGTCGACATCGCCCAACTCCGAGACGAGATGTTCATCTCGGGCGACCCGGACGATCCCAACCGCATCGCCCTCGCCACCGCGTGCGCAAGCGCCGGCTTCATCCCCAATGTCGCGTTCGAGACCGCCGACTACGCGGCCACCGCCACGCTCGTGCACCACGGCTTCGCGATCGCCCTCGTACCACG
This sequence comes from uncultured Solirubrobacteraceae bacterium, assembly GCA_963768375.1. Classification (GTDB taxonomy): domain Bacteria; phylum Actinomycetota; class Thermoleophilia; order Solirubrobacterales; family Solirubrobacteraceae; genus Solirubrobacter. The sequence goes on along the minus strand of CAVYHO010000006.1, from coordinate 86,294 downwards.
ACTCGCCTGGCCCACCAACGCAAGCGGACTGTCACGCATCACCCTCCACGTCGAAGGACGCGCAATCGCCCGCGAACTCGCGCTCGCACACCGCACCGGCCAGCTCTCCCCACTCGTCGACGAGTTCCGCCGCCACCTTGCGACCGTCTCGCTGCCGCGCGCCGCTACCACCAGGCGACCGCGATCGTCGTGATCCGCGCGGGCGAGGCGAACGAGCAGGCTCACGCGGCGGCGAACTCGACCGCGGTGTCCGAGAGGGCCTTGACGACCTGTCTGGCGCGCGGGTGTCGTTCGCCCGGGGGAAGCAGCGCGTAGATGTCGCGACGGGCGATGGGCGCATCGGTGCGGCGTATGGCAACGCCGGCGTAGTCGCCGATCAAAAGGCTTGGTACCCAGCCGACGCCGATGCCGCGAGCGATGAGACCGCGCGTGGCGACGGGGTCTTGTGTGGTCGAGACCACGCGAGGTTCGAAGCCAGCGTCGCGACAGGCGTTGACGAGGAAGCCGTCGGTGGAGGGCACGATCCAGTCGTCGTCGGCGAGCTCGGACAGGGCGACTGGGTGTGTCGGTCCCGCCAGTCGGTGCTGTGGTGGCATGCCGATCAGGAAGGTGTCCTGGAAGAGGTCGATCCGCTCAGCGCTTTGGAACTCGCGCCGCGCTGCTGTCGCGTCTTGGTAGCCAAGGGCGACGTCGAACTCGCCGCTGAGAAATCGCGGTTCGAGCGTGCTCGGCGTCACCTCGCTGAGGATGACTCGGAGCCCGGTGTCCGTCGCCCGGAGCCGCTTGATGGCGGACGGCACGAATCCGGCGAGCGCGGTTGGGAAGGAGCCAACGCGCACTTGGTCGCGGTGTTCGGAGGCCAGTGTGGAGATCTGCGAGTCAGCCAGCTGCAGGCGCCAGCCGACGTGATCGGCGTGCTCGAGCAGAACCCGCCCCGCATCTGTCAACCGCAGCCCGGCGCGGCCTCGGTCGCGGTCGAACACGCGGACACCGATCTCGGTCTCCAGGAGAGCGACCTGGTGTGACACCGACGGCTGGGACAGCGACAGCTTCTCGGCGGCGCGCGAGAACGACAGCTCGTGGGCCACGGCCCGGAACACCATCAGGCGTCGAGGATCCATAGATTATTTCTATCACGGGCAAAGAATCAGTATTTGAATCTATATGACTCGAGTCGCATCCTGGGGCGACATGACTGAAACCAAGACCTGGTTGATCACCGGCGCAGGCCGCGGCATGGGTGCCGACTTCGCACGGGCCGCGCTCGCTGCCGGCGACAACGTCGTCGCCGCCGGCCGCGACACCGAAGCGGTCCGCAACGCCCTCGGCGACACGGAGAGCCTGCTGGTCGTCAAGCTCGACGTCACCAGCACACAGGACGCCAATGCTGCGGCCGAGGCGGCGATCGCTCGCTTCGGCGCGATCGATGTCCTTGTCAACAACGCCGCGAGCTTCCACGCAGGCTTCTTCGAGGAGCTCACGGCGGAGCAGATCGAGCGCCAGCTCGCGACCTCGCTGATCGGCCCGATGAATGTGACCCGCGCTGTCCTGCCCGCGATGCGCCGCCGGCGCTCCGGGCACGTGGTGACGATCTCCTCCTCGGCCGGGCTGGCCGGCTACGAGTACTGCGCCGCGTACGCCGCGTCGAAGTTCGGCGTCGAGGGCTGGATGGAGTCGCTCGCCGCCGAGATCGAGCCGTTCGGCATCGACACGACGATCGTCAATCCGGGCTTCTTCCGCACCGAGCTGCTGACGAAGGAATCGACGAACTACGCGACGCCGTTCATCGAGGACTACGCCGAGCGCAACGCTTTCCAGCGCGAGTTCTGGGACGGTCAGAACGGCCGGCAGCCCGGCGACCCGGCCAAGCTGGCCCACGCACTGCTGACGATCGTGGCCCAGGAGCGCCCGCCGCGCCGCTTCATCGCCGGCGCCGATGCGATCGACACCGCCGAGCAACGTGTGGCCGCACTCCAGTACGAGATCGACGCGTTCCGCGAGCTCTCCAGCTCGCTCTCATACGACCCTGTCACTCTGGGCGCGTGACGATCGAGCCCGTACGACTGGGAATGACCGGGCTGAAGGTCAGCCGGCTGGCGCTGGGCTGCATGAGCTACGGCGACCCCACCACACCGGGCGCACACGAGTGGTCGCTCGTCGACGATCAGGCGCAGCCGTTCTTCCGCCAGGCGATCGAGCTGGGAATCACCTTCTGGGACACCGCGAACGTCTACCAGGCCGGGACCTCGGAAGAGGTCGTCGGTCGCGCGATCAAGCGCTACTCACGACGCGAGGACATCGTGCTCGCCACCAAGGTCTTCGGCCGGATGCACGACGGCCCGGGCGGACATGGCCTGTCGCGCAAGGCGATTCTCGAGCAGATCGACGCGTCCCTCGCCCGGCTCGGCACCGACTATGTCGACCTCTACCAGATCCACCGCTTCGACCCGGACTCTCCGGTCGAAGAGACCATGGAGGCGCTGCACGACGTCGTCAAGGCGGGCAAGGTCCGCTACCTCGGCGCGTCCTCGATGTACGCGTGGCAGTTCGCCAAGCTCCAGCACGCCGCCGACCTCGGCGGCTGGACGCGGTTCGTCTCGATGCAGAACCAGTACAACCTGCTGCGCCGCCAGGACGAACCCGAACTGATGGCGATGTGCGCCGACATGGGCGTCGGGCTCGTGCCCTACTCCCCGCAGGGCAAGGGCCGCCTCGCCCGCCCGTGGGGCGAGCAGAGCCTGCGCTCGACCGTCGACAAGGTCGTCCAGGCCTTCGACGCCCCGCGCGACGAGCCCGTGGTCAACACGGTCCAAGAGGTCGCCAACGCACGAGGCGTCACTATGGCCCAGGTCGCACTGGCGTGGGTCCTGACCAACCCGATCGTCTCCGCCCCGATCGTCGGAGCCACCAAGCCGCACCATCTCCCCGAGGCGGTCGCGGCACTGGACCTCCAACTCACACCGGAAGAGATCACCGCGCTCGAGGCGCCATACACCAACGAGGGCCCTTCCTGGTTCTGAGCCGCCCGACCACTCGCCCGTGATCTACCTGTGCCGGTCCATTGGCGGGAGTTCTCCGGATCCGCGTGGGATGAGGGTGGTCGGTAGGACGTGGTGGGCGTGGGGGCCGTGGTCGCCGTCGAGGCGGGCGAAGATCCGCTCGGCGGCGAGGCGTCCGAGGGCGTGGGGGTTCTGGGCGATGACGGTCAGGCCGGGGTCGAGGAGCTCGCCGAGCTGGATGTCGTCGAAGCCCACGTGCGCGATGGTTCTGCGCGCGCCGAGCTCTGAGAGGGCGCGCAACGTTCCGAGCGTGAGCAGGTTCTGTGCGCTGAAGATCGCGGTTGGCGGTTCCGCGGCGAGGAGCAGCTCACGGGCAGCCGTGTGTGCGTCGGCGGCGTCGTAGAGGTTGGTTCGGATGAGCTCGGGGTCCTCGGCGATGTCGTGCTCGTTTAGTGCCTCGTGGTAGCCGCGGCGGCGTTCGAGCGCGGTGTGGATCGCCTCGCGGCCGCCGAGGAAGGCGATCCTGCGGTGGCCGGCGGCGATCAGGTGTGAGACCGCGGCGTGCGCTCCGCCGGCGTTGTCGCTGAGCACGGCGTCGGCGTCCAGGAAGCGCGGTGGGCGGTCGAGGAACACGAGCGGGACGCCGCCGAAGCGTTCGCGCAGGTAGCCATGGTCGGGCCCGGCGGGGACGACGATGAGGGCGTCGACGCGACGGGCGGAGAACGTTGCCGCGAGTCGGCGTTCGCGTTCGGCGTCTTCGTCGGAGCTGCCGGCCAGGGTGACGACGTTGCGGGCTCGGGCGACGTCCTCGACTCCGCGATGAACGGCGGAGAAGAAGGGGTTGCCGATGTCCTCCAAGATCAAGCCGATGCTGCCCGACGCGCGGTCGGTGCGCCGCAGTGCGCTGGCGACATCGTCGCGCTGGTAGCCGAGCAGCCGGACCGCTTCCAGCACCCGCGTCAGACGGTCGTCGTGGACCGTCGGATCGCCGTTGAGCGCGCGTGACACCGTGGCGACGCTGACGCCGGCGAGCGTCGCGACCTCCTTCATCGTGGGCCGACGTTCGGGGGTGCGGGCGGGGATCGGGCGCATCATCGATAAGAACGATTACAGATCTGTCCGACCGCTGACGCCGATGAAGAATCCATTGCGCCTTCGGCGCTTCCGCAGTACGCTGTGAAAACGTTCTTACGAGACGTCGGCAGAGTGTCGCCTGACGCGACGCTGCTTCGAGGAGGAGAGGATTCCATGCAGCAAGGTCAACGCCGCCCGCGTCGCGGTTGGCTTCGTCGCGGCGCGCGGCTCGCGGCCGTCGCAACCGTGTTGCTCGGCTCAACGGTCGCAGCGCCCGCTGCGAACGCCGCCGGCTACCAAGAGCTCTACCGGCCGCAGTTTCACTTCACGCCGGCCCAGAACTGGATGAACGACCCCAACGGACTCGTCTACTACAAGGGCGAGTACCACCTCTTCTACCAGCACAACCCATTCGGGAACACGTGGGGCCACATGTCCTGGGGTCACGCCGTCAGCCGCGACCTCGTGCACTGGCAGCAGTTGCCCGTCGCGATCCCCGAGGAGGGCAACGAGGCGATCTTCTCGGGCAGCGCCGTAGTCGACCACCACAACACGAGCGGCTTCGGCACCCGCCGCAACCCGCCGATGGTCGCCATCTACACGAGCGCGCGGCCGGACGACCAGAATCAATCGCTGGCCTACAGCACCGATCGCGGCCGGACCTGGACCAAGTACGCCGGCAACCCGGTGCTCGACGACGCCGACCGCGAATTCCGCGACCCGAAGGTGTTCTGGTACGAGCCGGCCCGCGAATGGCGAATGGTCGCCGTCAAAGCCCTACAGCGCAAAGTCGCGATCTACCGCTCCAAAGACCTCAAGGCATGGACGCACCTGAGCGACTTCGGGCCCGCCAACGCCGTCGGCGGCGCCTGGGAGTGCCCGGACCTATTCCCGCTCGAGGTCAACGGCAAGCGCCACAAGACCAAGTGGGTGATGCTGGTCAGCCTCAACCCCGGCGGGATCGCCGGCGGCTCGGGCATGCAGTACTTCGTCGGCGACTTCGACGGCACGACCTTCCGTGCCGACAACATCGCCGGCGACTACACGCCCCCGGCGGGCACGCTGTTCGCGGGCTTCGACGCGACGACCTACGAGGGCTGGACAACGACCGGTGACGCGTTCGGCACCGGACCCGCGCAGGGCAACGTCCCGCCCCAGGGCGGCGTCTCCGGATACCTCGGCAGCGGCCTCGCCAACAGCTTCCACGGAGAGGACCGCGGAACGGGCACGCTCACCTCGCCGACGTTCACCATCACCCGCCCGTACCTGAACTTCCTCGTCGGCGGCGGCAACCACCCGCACGACCCCACCACCGTCGACGCCCCGCCGCCGGCCGGCACCGTGTTCGCCGACTTCGAGGGCGCCACCTACGGCGAGGGCTGGACGGCGACCGGCACGTTCGCCGGCACGCGGCCGCCCGCAGGGACGATCGGCGACCAGCAGGCGGTCAGCGGCTACGAAGGCTCCCAGCTGGTCAACACGTTCATCGACCACGACAACGGCACCGGGCACATCACCTCGCCCGAGTTCACGATCACCAAGGACTACGTGAACTTCCTCGTCGGCGGCGGCAACCACCCCTACCCCGGCAGCACGGCCAACCCGCCGACCGCGGTCAACCTGGTCGTCGACGGCACCGTCGTGCGCACGACCACCGGCCAGGACGGCGAAGCGCTGAACTGGACCAACTGGAACGTCTCCGAGTACAAGGGCAAGACGGCGCGGATCGACATCGCCGACGAAAACACCGGCGGTTGGGGTCACATCCTGGCCGACCAGTTCACCCTCGCCGACCAGCCGGCGTTCCCGCGCTCGATCGAGACGGCCGTCAACCTGCTCGTCGACGGCCAGGTCGTGCGGACCACGACCGGCCCGAACAGCGAAACACTCGACTGGGCCAACTGGAACCTCCGCGACCTGATCGGCAAGACCGCCCAGATCCAGGTCGTCGACCGCAACACCGCCGGCTGGGGCCACATCCTCGCCGACAACTTCGCGTTCGCCGAGCAACCTGCCCTGTCGGTTCTCCAGCGCAGCAGCTGGCTGGACTACGGCAAGGACTACTACGCCGCCGTGACGTTCAACGACGAGCCCGACGGCCGCCGGATCGCGATCGGCTGGATGAGCAACTGGAACTACGCCAACGCCACTCCAACGAGCCCGTGGCGCAGTGCCATGGCCGTCCCCCGCGAGCTTGATCTGCAGACCATCGACGGCCGCACCCAGCTCGTCTCCGAACCCGTCCGCGAGCTGCGCACGCTCCGCAGCTGGTGGCCGACCTATCACCAGCGCAACCGCACGATCGCCCAGGGCACGACCACGCTCCCCGTGCGCGGCAAGACCCTCGAGATCGAGGCCGACCTGCGCCTCGCCGGCGCCAAGCGAGCCGGCCTGAAGGTCCGCACCGGCAACGGGCAGGAAACGATCATCGGCTACGACGCCGAGTCGGCCGAGGTCTACGTCGACCGCACACGCTCGGGCGAAAGCGGCTTCAGCCGCGACTTCCCCGGCATCCAGCGCGCACCGCTGACCGCTCGCAACGGCAAGGTGCACCTGCGCATCCTCGTCGACTGGTCCTCCGTCGAAGTCTTCGCGGACAAGGGGCAGACGGTCATCACCGACCAGATCTTCCCCGCCGCCAACAGCGACGGCATCCAACTGTTCGCCGAAGCCGGCAACGCGAGGATCGATTCCCTCGACATCCGCACACTGCGCTCGAGCTGGACGCGCGACCACTGAGCGCTACACGAGCATGGGCGGGCGGCCACGGCCGCTCGCCCGCCGTGTCACGCGCGTTCGGCGAGGATCTCCTTGAGACGCTTGGCATTCGTCTCGATGTGGGCGCGGACCTCCCGTACAGCCCGATCGGGGTCACCGGAACGGATCGCGGACACGATGGCCTCGTGCTCGGCGAGGAGCGCGTCAGGGTTCTCGAACTCGCTGTCCTTCACCGAGAGCACCCGGCATCATCCACACCATGCCGTTCTGGGACGAGGTGGTCGCGGAGGTCGCCGCCGAAACGGCTGGACTGACGCTCGAGAAGGTGCTGATTGACGCGCTCGCCGCACGACTCGTCCTCAAGCCCCACAGCATCGACGTCATCGTCGCCTCGAACCTGTTCGGCGACATCCTCTCCGACCTCGCCGCCGCCGTCGCCGGCTCGATCGGCGTCGCTCCATCGGCCAACCTCAACCCGCCGCGACGCCACCCGTCGATGTTCGAACCCGTCCACGGATCCGCCCCCGACATCGCTGGACAGGGCATCGCGAACCCGGTCGGCCAAATGTGGGCGGCCTCCATGATGCTCGACCACCTCGACCGGCACGCCGCCGCGAGCGCCCTCGTCCATGGCTTCGAGGCCGCCCTGGCAGCCGGCGTCCGAACCCGCGATCTCGGCGGCACCGCCTCCACTGAAGAGTTCACGAACGCCGTCCTTCAGGAGCTCGGTCGCTTCGAGACAGCTTCCGCGATGTGATTACGAGACCCGCGTCCGGACGACCTAGCGGAACGCGCGTATCCGGCCGTCATTTCCGGGAACCGGACCGACATCCGCCCGGACCACATTCGGCAAATCCGGGCAGTGATGCCCGACGATGCTCAGCAGGCGTAGGCCTGTGGGGCTTCGCCGCCGGCTCTGGGCCAGATCTCGTCGAGCCGCGGCGGATTGGCCCCGTCGCCGTCGAGATCCTTTCACGGGAGAATTTGCCTGAGGGTGTCTTCGACCAAGCGTGACTAAGGAGCTGATCGGGTTGTCGGAGGGCGTGGTGTGGATCAACGGCGAGTTCCTCCCGGAGAGCGAGGCCGTCATCTCGATCCGCGACCCCGGGTTCATCTACGGGGACGCGGTCTTCGACACCGCACGGACCTTCAACGGCGAGATCTTCAAGCTCGACGAGCATCTGGATCGCCTCTGGATGTCGTGCCGCTACATCGCCGTCGAACCGCCGATGACCCAGGCCGAGTTGGCCAACATCACGCGCGAGGTCACCGAGCGCAATTATCGGTCGACGCCCGAGGGCGAGGACCTGTGGGTGACCCAGCGCGTCACGCGCGGGCGGGCGACCAGAGGAGAGCCGAGGGTGCCGACGGTGATCGTCGAGACCACGCCGCTCCCGCTAAGAGAGCGAGCGCGCTATTTCGTGCACGGCATCCCTGTGGTGCTGCCGTCCGTTCGCCGAACGCCCCCGTGGGCGCTGAGCCCGCGCGCGAAGACCCACAACTACCTCAACATGGTCGTGGCGCAGAACGAGAGCACCCGAGCGGTCCCGGACGCGTGGCCGATCCTGCTCGACGAGTTCGGCAATGTCTGCGAAGGGCTGGGCTCGAACATCTTCACAGTCGTCGATGGCGTGCTCCGTACGCCCGGCGACAGCCACGTTCTTGCGGGAGTCTCGCGGGCGACGACCCTGGAGCTCGCTCGCGAGCTCGGGATCGAGGCGCACGAGACCCCGATCACTCCCTACGACCTAGCCCAGGCCGACGAGGCGTTTCTCACCTCCACGTCGCTGTGCCTTTGCCCCGTCGCGACGGTCGACGGGCGAAAACTGCGCGATCCACGCGTGCCCGGTCCGGTCACCAAACAGCTCCAGCGAGCGTGGAAGGACCTGGTGGGGCTCGACTTCGTCGCGCAACACACTCGGTTCGTCGCCGAGTCCCAGTAGGTGCGACCTTCACGATGAGCGGCAACGCGCCAGTAACTCCGAGAGAGCTAAAGGGTGAGAGGGAAGCGGCCGATAACAAAACTGCGAGCCGCCCACGGGGCGGCTCTCGTCGTTAAGCCGGAGGTCGTGACCGAGATCAGCGAGGCCGTCCCCTTCTGGGAGACCGAGCCCGAGCACCAGGACTATCTGGCTGCGGCCACGACGAAAGATGGCGGCGCTGAATTCTGCGACTGCTCAAGGGGCAGCGGGCACCCGCAACCTGCCCACTGCCCACGCCGCGCTGCTCACCCCGATCCGTGACGAACGGGATCCCACGACGACGACGACGACGAGGCGGCCATGCAACCCGCTTGCACACGGGCTCCGCGTGAGGAGTCCCAGGTCGGGCTAGGCACGTCGGCCGAGTCCGTAGACGAAGAACTCGCCCGTCTCGACAAAGCTCGCGTCAAGGCCGCGGTCACGAAGATCTCGCGCGAGCCGGTCGGGATCGAACGAACGCTTGAAAATCCGAAATTCCCGACCGTCCTCGAGTCGCCTGAGCTCAGTCGCGCTCTCGCGATTGGGCAGTCGCGAACCGTGAATGACGTTCCTGTCCAGGACCGCGCGTGCGGCATCCACGAGGAAGAAGCGGCCTCCGGGGCGAAGCGCGTCGTGGACGCTGCGCCAGAACCGGTCGGTATGGCTCTCGGGAACGTGCGAAAGCCAGAACGCAAAGAAGACGACGTCATAGTCCTGATCTGGCCGCCAGCTGAAGAGATCGTCAACCCAGAGCTCGACATTGCTCTTGCCGGCATCCTGCAGCTTCGCCAGAGCGAGTTCGCGCATCTCCGGCGCTGCATCGACTCCGACTACTCTGGTCGCGGACTCCGCGAGACGGATCGTCCACTCACCCGTGCCGTAGGCAAGCTCGAGGACGTCTCCACGAGGCGCAAACGCATCGAGTGCTGAAAACACACTATTGAGCTCAAGACGCCATCTCGCATTGCGCTCCTCGCCCAAATCATGGAGCCCCTCGCGACGGAACCACTTGTCGTACTCACGAGCGCGAGCCCGATAGTAGGCGAGTTGCTCGGCGAGAATCGGATTGTTGTTTTTCACAGCGCTATCGACGTCGCGAGTTGATCCCTCGTGTCACCCGAAACTCGGCGGCGACCTTTCGCTGCAGCAGGCGCAGCTCCCGATCCAGATCTTCGGCGAACGGATTGACGACCGCCCCGACAGCCAGCGAATGCGGGACGCTCCACCCCGGCGCCCTCGCGATCAGCTCGGTCGCGGTCATGTCCGCCACATGGACACGTTCGGGGCTCCCCGCATCACCAGCGAGACCAGAGACTTCGAAACGCCGGCACGCTCGGCGACGCTGACGATCGTTGGGCGTCGCGGGGTCACGTTTCCGAAGGCGGTGAGAGGAACACGACGGGGTCGAAGAGCCTAGCCGGGAGGCGGCTGAGGCGGCCCCTGAAATCAGCTCTCGGTCCTCCCGGGCCGGTCGGCCGCGGGAGGACCGGTGCGTCAGTCCTTGTTGACGGCGTCCTTGAGCTTGTCGCTCGCGTCGCCGACCTTGTCCTTCACCGTCCCGGTGGCGCGATCCACCTTGCCCTCGCGCTTGAGCCCGTCATCGCCGGTCAGGTCTCCTGCCGCCTCTTTGGTCCGACCCTTGAGATCGTCGGCCGTTCCATCACCCATCGTCGTTCTCCTTTCGGTGCGTGAGACGGCCGAGGTCTACCCGGACCGCGGCTCCACCGGGCATGACGAGGTCATCGAGCTGTCAGACGGCGTCGCCCTTGCGGATACGCGAGAACTCGCCCTCGTCGCGATGCGTGAACACCTCGCCGCCGCCGTTTTGCCGTGCGTAGCCCTTGCCGGCCTGCTCGGCGTCCGCCTGCGTGTCGTGGGTCGACACGACGTCTCCGTTCTCCTCTCGGACGTTCCATCTCGAGCCGTCAGGGATGATGTGAATGTCTGGCATGACCGCGGTCTACCCATTGCTCGGGGCGCCCCCGGGTCACCGAATTGACGCCGTTCTGGCCCTGACGTTCGACGACGGGCCCGACCCGCGCGGGACCCCGCTCGTCCTCGATGCGCTGGCGACGACAGGCCTGACGGCGACGTTCTTCGTGCTCGGCGAGCAGGTCGAGCGGCACCCAGACTTGCTCCGTCGAGTTTGCGACGGCGGGCACGAGGTCGAGGTCCACGGCCACGGCCATCCGAGGCATCCGGAGACGGCGCGAGATCAGGTCGCGGACGACATCGACCGCGCGCTGAACGCGCTCGAGCGGGTGGGCGTCAGGCCGACGCGATGGCGAATCCCGTGGGGGCACCTCGCTGACTACACGCCCGACCTCGCGACTGAGCGCGATCTCCAGATCGTGGGCTGGACGATCGACACGCACGATTGGCGTGGTGACACCGCGACCCACATGCTCGAAGCGCTCACGCTCGAACCCGGCGGGATCGTGCTCGCCCACGATGGCATCGGCGAAGGCGCGCGCCGAGCGGACGCGCGCGAGACGGCGGCCCTGATCGGACCGCTCGCCGAAAGAGCAAGGGCCCGTGGGCTGCGACCGGGACCGCTCGAGCGCGCCTGGCCAATGCCCGTTCCGTTGGGCAACCCCGACTTCGGGTAGGGCCGCGGTGTGACCATCGTGGCCGTCCGCGACGTGCTGGAGGAGATCGCCGCCAACGCGGCGGCGCTCGACGCCAACCCGAGATTCCCGCGCGCGGCGTTCATCGCGCTGCAAGAGGCCGGCGCGCTCACTCCGCCACCGACCCGTGGGCAGGAGTGGGACCTGGTGCGAGCAGTATCGAAGGCCGACGGCTCGGTCGGGCGGATCTTCGAGGGCCATCTGAACGCGGTCGAGCGGCTCGCACTCGAGGACATCGACGCCGAGGGCCATTGGCTCGGCGTGTGGGGCGCGGATCCGGCACCGGGCGAGGGGGAGCCCGCGCACATCAACGACGGCCGGCTGCATGGCGTCAAGGTGTTCTGCTCCGGCGCCGGCGGTCTCGACCGGGCGCTCGTGATCGCCCGCGGCACGCTGGTCTACGTCGACCTCAACGAGCACGTCGAGATCGACCGCAGTTGGTACCGCGCCGGTGGGATGCGGGCGTCCGAGAGCCATCGGGTGATCTTCCACGGGGCGTCCGTCCTCGCCACGCTCGACGACCTCACACGCGAGCCATGGTTCAGCACCGACGCGATCCGGACCGCGGCGTGCTGGGCCGGAGTGGCCGACGCCGCTGCGGACGCCGCGCTCAACGACCTCGTAAGCAGACCGGAGACCGATGACCTGAGGGCGCTGGCCGGCGGCCGGATCGCCACCGCACGCGCCACGATTGACCGCTGGTTCGAGCACGCTGGAGCGATCGAGGACCATCAGGACGTCTCGATCCAGCTGCGTCAGGCGGTCGCCGATGCGGGCGCGACGATCCTCGACGAGGGCGCGCGCGCGACCGGCTCGCGCCCCTTCGCCACCGGAACCACGCTCGACCGCGCGCGGCGCGACTTCGAACTGTTCGTGCTCCAGCACCGGCTCGACCCGCTGGTCGCGCGTCTCGGTCGCCGGACGATCGAGGCCCGGCGATGAGGTCGCGCCTCGGCGCGGCGTTCTTCGACGACCTGTACGCGCGCGACGCCGATCCCTGGGACTTTGAGACGAGCCGCTACGAGGCGGAGAAGTACGTGCAGACGATCGCCGCGCTCGACGGACGGCGCTTCACGACCGCACTCGAGGTCGGGTGTTCGATTGGCGTGCTCACCGAACGGCTCGCCGAGCATTGCGACAACCTGCTCGCCATCGATGTGGTCGAAAGCGCGCTCGTGCGGGCGCACGAACGGGTGCCTCAGGTCCGCTTCGAGCGCCGCGAGATCCCCGAGCAGTACCCACCCGGGACGTTCGAGCTGACCGTCTGCTCGGAGGTCCTCTACTACCTCGACAGCCCAGCGCTCAACGCCACCCTGGACCGGATCACGGGGACCCTGCTCGCCGTCCACTGGCGCCATCCGACCGAGCGTTACCCGTTCACCGGCGACGAGGTCCACGAACAACTCGCACAGCGCTTCGGCGCGCCGGCCTACCGGCGGTGGACCAAGGATTACGCTCTCGACCGGTTCGACCGATGCGGCTCGTGATCATCGGCGGTGGGCCGGCAGCACTGGCCGCGGCGCGCGGCTACCGCGAGGCCGGCGGTGACGGCGCCGTAACGATCCTCACCCCGGAGCTGGCCGTCCCCTACCAACGCCCGCCGCTGTCGAAGGACTTCCTGCGCGGCGAGATGGGCGACGACGAGCTGCCGATCGAGCGCGAGGCCTGGTACGAAAGCAACGACATCGAGGTCCGGCTCGGAGCGGAGGGCGAGACGCTGGACCCCACCTCGCGCACGATCGTGCTCAGTAGTGGCGAGACGCTCCACTACAACGCCTGCGTGCTCGCCACCGGCGGTGAGCCGGCGGTGCTGCCCGTTCCGGGCGCGACCGGCGAGTCGGTGCTGCTCCTGCGCAGCCTGGCCAGCGCGCGCGTCCTGCGCGACAAGGCGTCCGAGGCGGGATCGGCAATCGTGATCGGCTCCGGTTTCATCGGTTGCGAGGCAGCCGCCTCACTGGCCATGCGCGGCCTGAAGGTGACGCTGGTCAGCGACGAAGCGATCCCGCACGAGGCCCGTCTCGGCGCCGAGGCGGGGCAGCGGATCGGCGCCCGGCTGGAAGCGCTCGGCATCGCGCTCGTCCTCGGCGCCGGCGTCGAGGCGATCGACGACCACCGTGTACACGTGCCCGACCGGGAGCCACTCTCCGCCGACCTGATCCTGATGGCCGCCGGGGTCACACCTTCCCCCGGCCTGGCGGAGAACGCCGGGCTCGACGTCCGCGACGGCCGGATCGTCGTCGATGCCCGCATGCGTACCAGCGCCGACGGCGTGTTCGCGGCGGGCGATGTCGCGCTCGCGCACAATGCCACCGCCGGCCGCCACCTGGCCTCCGAGCACTGGGGCGAGGCGCTCAACATGGGCGAGATCGCCGGCCGCGCGATCGCCGGTGAGGACGTGCAGTGGGACGTCGCGCCGGGCTTCTGGTCGACGATCGGCGAGCACACGCTCAAGTACGTGGCGTGGGGCGACGGCTTCGACGAAGCCCGCCTCGTGGACCACGGCGGCGGCGCGTTCACGGTCTGGTACGGACGCGAGGGCACGACGGTCGGCGTGCTCGCGCACGACCGCGACGAGGACTACGAGAACGGCCGCACACTGGTCGAGACCGGAGCGCCGCTGCCGTGAACCTCCGCGCGTGCGTTGTCGTTCCCGCCCGCGACGAGCAGGACCTGATCGGCGCGTGCATCGCTGCGCTCGCCGCGCAGGACGGCGTCCCCTGCGACCAGTACGAGGTCCTGCTCGTGCTCGACCGCTGTACCGATGCGACGGAGGAGCGGGCACGCGCCGCGGCCGGCGACCTCACCCTCCACGTGATCCACTCGCGGCAGCCGGGGGTCGGCCACGCGCGCCGGCTCGGGATGGACTTGGCCGCCGAGCGACTGCCGCGGGACGGCTTGATCGCCACGACCGACGCCGACTCCGAGCCGGCGCCGGATTGGCTGTGCGCGCAACTCGCCGCCGTCGCCGCGGGGGCGCGGGCGATCGGCGGGCGGATCGAGGTCGGCGCGCACGACCTCCCGGCGGCCGCGCTCGCGAGCCGCGAGGCGGACGCACGCACGCGGCTGTCGAGGCTCGAAGGCGCCGGCGCACGCGAGCACCACCAGTTCAGCGGGGCGTCCTTGGCCGTGACCGCCGCGACGTACGCGCACGTCGGTCGCCTCGAGCCGCGCGAGGCGCTCGAGGACGAGGGCTTCGAGCGCGCACTGCGGCGCCACGGCGTCCCGATCGAGCGGCTCGCCGCCGTGCGCGTAACCACATCCGGGCGACGGTTCGGGCGTACCCGGCGCGGTCTCGCAGTGGACCTTCGCCGCAACGCCTGGCTGGCCGAGCGCAGCTACGCCGCGGCGGACTTTCCGCTGCACCGACTGCTCGAGGCCAAGGACCGCACGATCAGCGTCATCCTCCCCGCGCGCGAAGTCGCCGCCACGCTCGCGGGAGTCCTCGACGCGATCGCAGCAATACACCCGCTCGTGGACGAGGTGCTCGTCGTCGACGCCGACTCGCGCGACGGGACCGCCGCCGTCGCCCGCCGACACGGCGCGAAGGTCATCGCGGAGACGGATCTCGACCCGCCCGTGCTCGGCAAGGGCGACGCGATGTGGCGCGGCCTCGCAGCAACCGAAGGCGAGCTGATCGCATTCCTGGACACCGACACCGAGGACTTCCCCGAGGCGTTCGTCCGCGGTCTGCTCGGGCCACTGCTCACCGCCCCGGTCGACTTCGTCAAGGGCCACTTCCGGCGCCCGTACCGCTTCGGCGACACGATCCACCCTGACGGCGGCGGCCGCGTCACCGAACTCCTCGCCCGCCCCTACCTCAATCTGCACTTCCCGGAGCTCGCGGGATTCCGCCAGCCTCTCGCGGGCGAAGTGGCCGCGACGCGCGAACTGCTCGAGCGGCTCCCGTTCCCGGTTGGCTACGGCGTCGAGATCGCAATGCTCATCGACGCCGAACGCACCGTCGGGCTCGAGCGGATGGCGCAGGTCGATCTGGGCACGCGCCAGAACCGCCACCAGCCGCTCGCAGACCTCTCGCGAATGGCGCTCGAGGTGCTGGCCGCGGCCGAGCAGCGAACGCACGGCGAGCTCACCCCCGGACCGCTGCTCCTCCCGACGCCGACCGACTTCGAGGTCCGCGCCGCACTCACCGAGGAGCGCCCGGCCCTCTCGCGCGCTTGACTGAGCGGAGATGGCTTACCCACGAGCGACACGCTCATGCGGGCGTCCTCGACAGACGCGCTCGCACAGTCGATCTCGATGGCCCGCTCGGCGTCAGATCCCATGCCCGTGTTTTCTCCAACGCGCCCGTGCCGCAGTCATCGAGAGCTCGAACTGCGACGTCTCGCGTCAACCGCGGCCGGCTCGATCGGAGAGCTTGGTGCCAACGCCGGTGAGGAATTCGCGGCCTCGCAGGCGCCCGCCGGCGCGCGCCGCGAGCGGCGGGGTGTCCAGGCCGGCCGGTTCACGCATCCCGGCCAGGACCTCGCGCAGCGCGTGAGCCGCGTCGTGACGAGGTGCCCAGCCGAGTTGCTCGCGCGCTCGTGTCGTGTCCATCACCGGGACGGCGAGGCCCATGTCGAGCCAACCGGGCGGCGCGGGTTGCAGGTGCGCGCGCCAGGTCAACGAGGCGAGCGTGCGCAGTGGCCGCTCGGGGACGCGCACGCGTCGCGTCTTCAGGACGTGCGCGAGCGTGTCCGGATCGAGCACCGGGTCGGCCGCGATGTTGTAGGCGCCGGAGGCATCCTCGGACAACGCGGCGAGCCGGTAGGCCGCGCCGATGTCGTCGCCGTGCACGCACTGCAGGACGAGCCGGTCGGGCAGCGGCAGCACGGGCAGTAGTCCCGGTCGGGTCAGCCAGGCAGGGAGGAACGGGCCGGCGAACAGCCGGCGGATCTCGGGTCCCGCCTCGCGTTTGAAGATCAGCCCCGGCCGCAGGCGCACGACGCGCAGCCGCGGGTTCGCGGTTTCGATGGCGTCGAGATCACGTTCGGCCTGCGCCTTGTGGCGCGCGTAGAACAGGGACTCGACGCCTTCGCGCGGCCATGACTCGTCGACCGCTCGATCCTTCGGGCCGGGCGAGTAGACGCCGACGGAGGAGGCGTGCACGAGCGCCTTGACGCCGGCGCGCGCCGCGGCCTCGAACACGCGCCGCGAGCCTTCGACGTTCACGCGCGCCAGCTCACCGTCGTCGCGGCTCGGCTGGATCAGCCACGCGAGGTGGATCACCGCGTCGGCACCGTCGAAGTGCGGGGCCAAGTCGTCGCGCGCCACGTCGGCCGACACCCAGCGCACCCGCGGCGCCTGCCACGCCGGCCGCCGGCGCGCGATCCCGACGATCTCGTCGGCTTCGGCGAGCGCGCGCACGACGCTGGTCCCGACATTGCCAGTGGCGCCCGTGACGACGATCTTCATCCTCGCCGCCCTACCCGAACCCGCCGCCCCGCACCATGCGGAGGTCGGGATCCGACCGGCCCGGTTCCACGCTGGAGAGCCTCGGGTAGCGCCCCGGCCCATGAAGGCTCTTACCTGGCACGGAACGCACGACGTACGCGTGGACACCGTTCCCGACCCCACCATCGAAGCGCCCACCGACGCGATCATCAGGGTCACGTCGACCGGCATCTGCGGCAGCGACCTCCATCTCTACGAGGTCCTCGGCCCCTACATCGACAGCGGCGACATCCTCGGCCACGAGCCGATGGGCGTCGTCGAAGCCGTCGGCGCGGAGGTATCGAACCTCGCCGTCGGAGACCGCGTCGTCGTGCCCTTCAACATCTCGTGCGGCCACTGCTTCATGTGCGACCACGGCCTGCAGTCGCAATGCGAGACGACCCAGGTCCGCGAGTACGGCACCGGCGCGTCGCTGCTCGGCTACACGAAGCTCTACGGCCAGGTCCCGGGCGGACAGGCCGAGCTCCTGCGCGTCCCGCAGGCCCACTACGGCCCGATCAAGGTCCCCGAGGGGCCGCCCGACGATCGCTTCCTGTTTCTCTCCGACGTACTCCCGACCGCCTGGCAGGCCGTCAAGTACGCCAACGTCCCCGCCAACGACAGCGTGCTCGTACTCGGGCTCGGGCCGATCGGCGAGATGTGCACCCGAGTCGCCCAGCACCTCGGCGCGGACACCGTCATCGGCATCGACCTCGTGCCGGACCGCCTCGCACGCGCCGAAGCCCACGGCGTCACCACGATCGACCTCGAAGCCCACGACGACATCCCCGGCTACGTCCGCGAACTCACCGACGGCCGCGGCCCCGCGGCCGTGATCGACGCCGTCGGAATGGAGGCACACGGCGCCCCGATCGGCAAACTCGCGCACCGGCTCGCCGGCCTGCTCCCGGACTTCGCCGCGCGCAAGGTGATCGAGACCGCGGGCATCGACCGGCTCGCCGCTCTGCACCTGGCGATCGCGCTCGTGCGGCGCGGCGGCACGGTCTCCCTCTCAGGCGTCTACGGAGGCGCCGTCAGCCCGATGCCCCTGCTGCAGATGTTCGACAAGCAGCTCACGCTCCGGATGGGCCAAGCCAACGTGCGCAACTGGATCGACGAGATCCTCCCGCTGCTCTCCAATGGAGACGACCCGCTCGGCGTCGACACCTACGCCACCCACCACCTGCCGCTCGAGCAGGCGCCGCACGGCTACGAGATCTTCCAGAAGAAGCAGGACGGCGCCTTCAAGGTCGTGCTCAACCCCTAGCAGCGAGGCTTATCAGGACGCCTGGCTCGTTCGATCACGACCGTCCTACCCGCCGAGGCGCGGTCGGCGTCACCCTCCGAACGGCGAGCCGGGCGCGGAGCACCGTTGTGGGTAGAGCCCCTGGTATGGCAAAAGATCACGGTCCCAGCGTCAAGAACGACAAGCAGTACGAAGGGCTCAAGAAGAAGGGCATGAGCAAGAGCCGCGCGGCGGCGATCGCGAACTCCGAGGGATCGTCGAGCCGTCGGCACGATCGTCATCTGGGGTAGCTGCCGTGGGATGAATCGGATCGCGGAGCCTTGGGGCGAGCGCACGCCGTACGCGCGCGGTGAGCGATGGCCCGAGCGGGTGGATGAGAATGTCGCCGGTGATGTCGAGGCCTGGTTCGGATCGGCGTCGGTTCTGCATTCCAACGGTGACGGCATCGACATCGCGGTCCGCGAGGGACGGATCACCGGAGTGCGCGGACGGGCCAGGGACCGCGTCAACCGCGGTCGGCTCGATCCCAAGGATCTCTACGGATGGCAGGCCAACCACTCCGCCGATCGCTTGACCCGGCCGCTGATCCGTGAACGCGGCCGGCTCGTCGAGTGCGACTGGGACACGGCGATGGGTCGTGTCGTGGAGCGCTCGAAGGCGTTGCTGGCCGAGCCCGGCGGTTGGGGGCGGATCGGCTTCTACACAACCGGTCAGCTGTTCCTGGAGGAGTACTACACGCTCGCGGTGATCGGCAAGGCCGGGATCGGGACGCCGCACATGGACGGCAATACGCGCCTGTGCACGGCGACAGCGGCGGCCGCACTGAAGGCGTCGTTCGGCAGCGACGGCCAGCCCGCGCTCCTACACCGACGTCGATCACTGCGACGCGATCGCGCTCTACGGCCACAACGTCGCCGAGACGCAGGCGGTCCTGTGGATGCGGATGCTCGACCGGCGGCGCGGCGCCGACCCGCCGAGGATGCTGTGCGTGGACCCGCGCGCGACAGCCGGTCGCCCGCGAGGCCGACATCCACCTGGCGCCACGTGCGGGCACCAACCTCGCGCTCCTGAACGGTCTGCAGCGCGAGGTGCTGCAGCGCGGCTGGATCGACACCGACTGGGTCGCCGAGCATGCGATCGGCCTCGAGGCGCTTGAGCGCACCGTGGACTCGTACACGCCCGAACGCGTGCACGAGCTGTGCGGCGATCGCGCCGGCGCAGCTGTCCGCGGCGGCGGAGCTGGTCGGCACCGCCGACGCGCTGATCTCAACGGTCCTGCAGGGCGTCTACCAGTCGAACCAGGCGACCGCTGCGGCGCTGCGCGGTCAACAACCTCCACCTGCTGCGCGGCATGATCGGCCGTCCCGGCGCCGGCGTGTTCCAGATGAACGGGCAGCCGACCGCTCAGAACACGCGCGAGACCGGCGCCGACGGTGACCTCCCCGGCTTTCGCAACTGGGGCAACCCGGAGCACATTCGGCAGCTCGCCGAGCTATGGAACGTCGACACGGCGACGATCCCGCACTGGGCCCCGCCGACCCACGCCATGCAGTTGTTCCGCTACGCCGAGCAGGGCTCGATCCGGTTGCTGTGGATCAGCGCCACCAACCCCGCGGTCTCGCTGCCCGATCTCGCGCGAATCCGGCGCATCCTGGGCCGCGACGAGCTGATGGTCGTCGTCCAAGACCTGTTCCGGACCGAGACCACCGAGCTGGCCGACGTCGTCTTCCCCGGCGCGGCCTGGGGTGAGAAGATCGGCTGTTTCACCAACGCCGACCGCACCGTGCACCTGTCCGACCGCGCGGTCGAGCCACCCGGAGACGCGCGTCCCGACCTCGACATCTTCCTCGACTACGCGCAGCGGATGGACTTCCGCGATCGCGACGGCGCTCCGCTGATCAAGTGGCACGATGCGGCCGGAGCATTCGAGGCCTGGAAGGAGTGCTCCAAGGGCCGGCCGTGCGACTACTCGGGTCTCAGCCACGAGCGGCTGCGCGACGCCCCCGGCATCCAATGGCCGTGCACCGAGGGCGCGCCCGACGGAACCGAGCGGCTCTACACCGACGCCGTCTTCAACACCGATCCCGCGATCGCGGAGACGTTCGGCCAGGACCTCGTGACCGGCGCGCCCGCGACCGAGGACGAGTACCGCGCCAAGCAGCCCGGCGGCCGCGCGTTCCTGCACGCCGCCGACTACCACCCCTCCCCGGAGACACCCAGCGACGAGTTCCCGTTGCTGCTCACGACCGGCCGCACCCTGGCGCACTTCCACACCCGGACCAAGACCGCCCGCGCTCCGGAATTGCAGGCCGCCGCGCCCGACGTGTGGGTCGAACTCAGCCGCGTGGACGCCGAGGCGCATCGCGACGACGTCGACGGTGTTCCACCTCTGCCATCGCCTCGCCGAGCAGTGCGACGCGCACTCCGAGCGGCTGGCTCCGTTCGCGGCGCGCTACGGCGAGCAGGCCGACGACGAGCCCGAGCGGCTGCACTCGGCGATCTTCCAGAGTGGCCGCAGCGGCCCGCTCGCCCTCCCTGCGCGACCTCCAGGACCTCTACCTCATGGCCGCCGAATGCGATCTTGCCTGGACCGTCGTCGGCCAGGCCGCCCAGGGCGCTCGCGACAGCGACTTGCTCGAGGTCGTCCACGCCTGCGAAGCCGAGACCGCGATGCAGATGAAGTGGGCCCGCAGCCGCATCAAGGAAGCCGCCCCGCAAGCGCTCGTGGTCGCATGAGCGGCCGACGCGCCCAGCGTCGAACTTCTGACACGGCACTGACCGCGCAGGTTCAACGTCCGCTGCGAAAGGTAGTTCGCAGCACACATGCTCGGCATCGGCGAGGATCGCCTCTCGATCTACTTGAACGACCACCTGATGGGCTCGACGACGGGCGTGCGCATCGCGCGCGACCTCGCGAACCGGGACCCGTCGCCCGTGTTCGACGCGCTCGCGGAGGAGATCGCGGAGGACCGCCAGGCCCTGCTCGACGTGATGCACCGGTTCGGCGCGCGCGAGGACCACGTCAAGGTCGCCCTCGGCTGGGTGGCCGAGCGGGCGTCCCAGATCAAGTTCAGGGGCGAGCTGCGCGGCTACACGCCGCTCAGCCTGCTCGAGGAGGTCGAGACGCTCGCGCTCGGCGTGGAGGGCAAGCTGGCGATGTGGGAGGCGCTGCGCCGCACCCACGCCGGGGACCCGCGGCTGGGGCCGATCGACCTCGCCGCGCTGATCGAGCGCGCGAGCTCGCAGCGCGCGCGCCTCGAGCAGGAGCGCATGAGCGCGGCCGAAGCGGCGTTCGGTTGATCACGTGCGGTCGCTGAGGTGCGCCTACCAGGCGCTCATGCGCGAGCACGACGACGCCTGAGGACAGGAAGCTCAGCCGGCCGTGGGCCGTCGCGCCTCCCGCGACCGGTCGGCCGCGGGAGGAACAACTGCCTCAGTCCTTGTTCACGGCGTCCTTGAGCTTGTCGCTCGCGTCGCCGACCTTGTCCTTCACCGTGCCGGTGGCGCGATCCAGCTTGCCTTCGCGCTTGAGCCCGTCGTCTCAGCGAGCGGTCAGACGGCGTCGCCCTTGCGGATCCGGGAGAACTCGCCCTCGTCGCGATGGGTGAACACCTCGCCGCCGCCGTTCTCGCGCGCGTAGCTCTTGCCCGCCTGCTCGGCGTCCGCTTGCGTGTCGTGGGTCGACACTACGTCCCCGTTCTCCTCTCTGACGTTCCACCTCGAGCCGTCAGGGATGATGTGAATGTCTGGCATGACACTGGCCTACCCATTCCGGCCGGGACCGGCGGGTCACCGACTGACGGCAGGTCAACGGGCTTCGCTCGCACGGAGGAGAGTCGCGCGATGAGCCGATCGAATGACGCCGAGGGATCCGCGCGTGGCCGCGAAGCGTGGCGCGACGTTTTCGCCGGCGCGTTCGACCTCAAAGCCGCTGCCGGGCGGCTCGGGGTGTCCCCGGCCACGGTCGACGAGATGGTGCACCGGGACGAGCTGGTCGCGGTCCGCCTCGGCGGCGCGTGGCTGCTTCCGGCGTGGCAGTTCGACGCCGACGGAGTGCTTCCGGGAATCCCTCGGGTACTTGAGAGCTGGCCGGGTTCGACCGTCTCGCTCTCGATGTGGGCGTGCACTCCCTCCGGAGAACTGCGCGGCCGCACGCCTGCACAGGCGCTCGCGAATTGCTCGGCGGACTGACGACGCCAAAGTCAGGCCTGGATTCCGCCCATCGACATCGACGAGTGAGCGTATGATCGCGGCGTGGCCGACGCCGTTTCGAGCGCGCCGCTGGCGCCCTTTTCCGTCCAGGTTCGCCACGTCGACTCGACCGCACACGTCGGCGTCGTGGGCGAACTCGACATCCTCACCGCCCCGGAACTGCAGCGGGCGCTCGACGAGGTGGTCGAGCGAGGCGTCGACCGAGTCGTGCTCGATCTGCGCGGCGTCGGATTCCTCGGCTCGTCCGGCATCGCGATCGTGGCGCGCCTCCAACAGCTCGCCAAGGCCAGCGACTTCCACGCCGCGTTCGTTCGCGGCAGGCCACGCGTCCAGCGCATCCTGGAGATGGCCGGGCTCGCCGAGGGCATCGTGTGGCTCGATTCGCCGGCGGACGCAGACCCGCCGGGAGACGGCCGAAGCCGGCGTAAGACCACTCCGCCCGGGACTTGAAAACGACCGTTCCGGGAATTACCGCCTCGTCTCCGTCGGCGGGTGCCACTTGCAGGGCTTTAGCGCAGCGCGCCCTAATCCCGCCGGGGTGCCGCGACGCGAGCGCCTTGACATCCGCCGACGAATCGCTGTACCCGATACCGATGTTGCTGCGGTCGCCTGCCCGCTCGGGATTGTCCGACTCGCCTGCGATGCGCCGAGACTTTCATGCAGCGGTGAAAAGACTCCGCGGCCCCGTCTAGGGCGCGTGTGAAGGAGCGCTCGGCGGCTCGGTCGCTGCCTCACACGGCCGCACATGAAGCACGGCTTCCGGGCGCACCGCGACCGGCGTTGAGTTGAGATCGCGCAGGATCGCGAAGGTGTGCTCGCGGCGCGTGAACACCTTGTGGAGCGCCCCGACGACAGTCTCTAGATCTCCGAGCACGTCGATCGTCCCTCCGTCGACGCACGTGATGCGACACGCGACCATCACCGACACGCTAGCGGCCGGCGATTCCTTGGGTGGACGACCTGGCCCCGTACTGAGACCGCGAGCCGGGCGAGAACCAGCCAGGAATGGAGCTGATCGTTGCTCAGAGCGGCGTTGAAGGAGGCCGCGAACCTGCGAACGGACACTCGAACGCGAGACGGCGTACCGTGAATTGCGGAGGACGGCCCCCAGTGCCGCGGTAGCGCTCTTGCGTCCTGTGAACGCTCGGAAGACGGTCCCGCAGTGACCAGCGTTTCGCTATCCGTCGGCGTGGGGCTCATCTGTGCGCTGCTGTCCGCCGTGGGAACGAACCTCGCCTTCCTGTTCAAGCACAGAGGAGCGACCGCCGCTCCCGATGTCGACATGCGCCACCCGCTGCGCAGCGCGGTCGATCTCTTTCGCTCGAAGTGGTGGAGCATCGGCTGGGCTGTCGCGGCGGTGGCGTTCGCCCTGCACGTCGCCGCGCTCACGCTTGCCCCGATCTCGATCGGCCAGGCGGTGCTCGCGGGAGGCCTCGTCTTCCTCGCGGTGCTCGCCGAGCGCTTCTTCGGCTTCGATCTCGGCCGCCGCCAATGGACCGGGATCGCCCTCGTAGCGGTCTCGCTCTCCTTGCTGACGGTGACCGGAGGAGGCGGAGGAGAGGCCAACTCCGGTTACTCCCTCGCGGGCATGATCGTCTTCGAGGGCATCGCCGTCGGCGTCGGCCTGATCCTGGTGCTCTCCCACCTGATCGAGCGCATCCCGGTCCAGCGCGGCGTGCTGCTCGGCATCGCCGCCGGGCTCGGGTTCGGGGTCTCAGATGTGGCGATCAAGGCGCTCTCGGGGGACCTCGACAGCGGCCCGGTCGGCCTCCTCAGCCCCTGGAGCGTCGTCATTGTCACAGCGGCGGTCTTCTCGTTCTACGCCTCCGCTCGCAGCCTCCAGATCGGCGACGGCGTGGCGGTGATCGCCGTCACCTCGGTCGCGGCGAACCTCTCCACGATCCTCGCCGGGCTGGCGGTCTTCGGAGACCGGCTCGGCACCAACGCCCTCGTGATAGGCGTGCGCCTCGCCGCGTTCGCCCTGATTCTCGTGGGGGCGGCGCTAATCCCAGCGCCCGTTCGCGCCGGCAAGGCGCTCGAGGAGTCAGCCGTAGAGCCTGAGAGCGCTGCCACGAATACCGCCTGAGCCGAACCGCGGCCACAGGCTGTGTGTCGCGTGCGCGACCCCCGCAGCCCCGAATGCGCGCGCCGCAGGTTGCGGCTGCGGATCGGTTGCGCGGGAGCGGCTAGGCGCCGGGCGTAGTGCCGGGCTTCGGCTTCCCGGGCGCGTCGGCCTCCGGCGCGGGCCGCGCGGCAGTGGCGGGCGGGCGCGAACTTGCGGGCGTGTCGGAACCCTTGGCGCCGGGATCCTTCAAGGCGTCGCCAGCTCGCTTCGCCTTGTCAGCGACGCTGCCGGGGCCCTTGGCGATGTCCTTGAGCTCCTCGGCGTCCGCCTTGAGGCTGTCGGTGCCGCCGCGCCTGTCGACCAGCTGCTTCGCCTTGCGTTGCAGGCTCTTCAAATTCATGAAACCTCCGAGTTGCGCATGTGCTCGGGCACTATGACAAGTCGCGTGTTTCCGACCGCGGCCGGAACCGCCATGTCGCACGGTTTTCAACGCGACTCGACGCAGGACTACGAGCCGGCGTAGGCCCACTCAGCCCGGGACTTGAAAACGACCTTGAAATCGCCACAGCCCGCTGGATCGGATCGCGGACCCACGCGCGTCGCGCCCATGACCGTCGAAGATCGCACGGCGGCGGCCATCGGCGCACCCGTTGCCGCCGGCACCCGCATGGAGCGCTTGATGCCGGCGTGAACGCCGTGGGCTCCAAGCGACCCCGGCCGCTGCCGGGGTCGCTGTAGGACGTTGCTAGCGGCGGGAGTCGTCGACGTCGACGCGCTCCTGGCGGACGGTGTCGGAGACCGTCTCGTCCTTGGTGGTGACGTCCTTCTCGAGCCGCACGCGCTCCTTGGGCACCGCGCGCTTGTCGACGACGGGCTCCTCGGCGTGCAGGACGACCTCGTGCTCGTCTTCGGAGATCTCGGGACCCGCGGTGGCGTCGTCGCGATTGGCGTCGGTGATCGGCTCGCGCTCGAGGCGGACCTCTTCGCGGCGCACCGGGACGGTCTCGGTGACCTCTTCCTCGACGACGTACTTCTTCAGGCGCACGCGGCCGGCTTCGCGCTCGGTGGTGCCGACGCGCAGCTCCTCTTCGGAGACGGTCATCGCCTCGTCGGTGTTCTCGCCGCTGACGTCCTGACCCGGCCCACCGCGCTCGCCGGTGGCGAGGGGACGGCCGGCGCTGGAGACGCTCTGGTCGTTCGCCGTTGTCGAGTCCTCGCGGCCGTAGTGGCGGTAGAGCTCGGCCTCCTCCTGCTCGGAGAGCTTGCCGTCGGGGTCGACCTTCGGGGCGTCCTTGACGGTTGCCTTCTCGAACGGGACGCTGATGCCGTCGCCGTTCTGGCCGGGCGTGGCGTCCTGGATCGGGACGAAGGACTGCTTGGTGCCGAACATGCCGGTGGTGACCAGCGCCCACTCGGGGGCATTGCTGTCGGCGTCGAGGTAGATCTCCTCGATCTTGCCGATCTTGTCGCCGTGGGAGTCGATCAGGTTCTGTCCGCGCCAGCTCAGGACGTCGTGTTCAGTGGTGGCCATGGAGGCCTCCTTTGGGTTGTGGGTGCTCATGCCAGGCCGACTCGGTCGACCTTGCGGTGAAAGTGGGTGCCGGCCTTGCCGCCGGCGATCGCGGCGAGCAGCGTGCCGACGATCACGGCGGCGAGCGCGATCAGGCCCGCGGTGGTCAGCGATCCCTCGCCGACGGGGATGCGCGGGAGGTTCAGCCCGGACAGGACGTTGTACTCGGCACCGAACAACGCGCCGGCGACAGCCAGAGCGATCGTGACCACGAGCCCGATCAGCCAGACACCGACGCCCTGGCGCGGGCCGTTGAAGCGCGCCATCCGGCCGGCGACGTAGCCGCCGGCGTAGTAGGCGACCAGCAGCACGATCAGTAGCAGGACGCCGCCGACGATGCCGATCGTGGTGGCCTTGTCGGTGGCCTCGGCCGCGTCCGTGTCGGTCAGTCCGACAGCCGCGCCGGTGGCGGCGAGCAGTGCGATGAGCAGGGTGGCGAGGCCGACGGCGACGAGCCAGCCGAAGAAGTCCGCGCCCCACTGGAATCCGCCGAACTCGTCGCGCTGGCGCTGGAGGACGTCCTTGCGCCTCGGGGCCGCCGCGTCGCGGCGCGCCTCGGGCTCGGCGACAGCGCCGCCGCGGGTGTCGTTACGTGTCATGGGTGGAGTTGCCTCTCGTGAAGAAGATGAATCGGGGAGCGCGCGAAGCGGTTCGCCGCGCCACCCGAGGTTGTCCACCACTGAGATAAATGAAACGAGAGCTGAGACAAATCTGACACTCTCCACTCATGTCGTCAGTCGCAGCGACTAAGTGCAACACTACGTCGCGTTTAGTTGTCTCGTCTGAGGGAGACCTTCAACTCATGGACACGGTCCGCGATGCCGCCGGCGCTCCGCCCCGAGGGCGACGCGCCGATGCCGCGCACAACGCGGAGCGGGTGCTGATGACCACGGTCGAGCTGCTCCGGACCAGCCCCGAGGCCAGCCTGGAGGAGATCGCCGCCGCCGCGCAGGTCTCGCGCGCGACCGTGTACCGCCACTTCGGATCGCGTGCCCAGCTCATCGCGGCCGCGCACCGACGCGCGGCGGAACGCACCGACGCCAACGTCACCGACGCACTGCGCCCGCCGGGCGAGCTCGGCGGCGGTCCCACCCCCCTCGACGTCACCGAGGTGCTCAACAGGGTGCCGCCCCACCTGCTCGGCGATCAGATCGTTTCCGAAGCGCGACGGCTCGCCGGAGTCACGTCGGTCGCCCTGTACCTGATCGAGCTTGAAGGCACCCGCCTCGTGCGGCTGGCGGGCTCGGAGGAGTTCCCGGAAACGCTCGACGTGCCGTCTGCGGTCGGCCCCGAGCTGGCCCGCGAGGACCTGCCGGCGCTGCGCGAACTGATCGCGCGTGAACTCCCGGGCAGCGTCCTCGCCCCGCTCTCCTTGCGTGGCCGCGCGCTTGGGATCCTGCTCGCCGTCGACGCCGGCGAACAGACGCTGGTCGCGCTCGCGCGCCAGGCGGCTGCCGCGCTGGCCCTGGCCAGCGCCTACACCGACGTCTTCGACATCGCGCGCCGGCGCAAGGCGACCAGCCCCGCCGCCGAGATCCAACAGAATCTTCTCCCGCCTCGCATCGCGCGGATCACCGGTGGCATGTTGGCCGGCAACGTGCTGCCCGGCTACGAGATCGGCGGCGACTGGTTTGACTACGTCGAGAACCGCGACGGCGCATGGCTCGGCGTCGCCGACAGCATGGGACATGGCACGACCGCGGCCGCGCTCGGAGCCGTCGCGCTGGGCGCCTTCCGCGCCAAGCGCAAGGCGACCCCCGACCTCCACGCCGTCGTGCTGGCCATCCACCACACCATCCGCGAAATCGCGATCGACGGCGCCTTCGTCAACGCGACGATCGCCCGCTGGCACGGACCCTCGAGCACGTTCACCTGGATCACCTGCGGCGACCAGCCTCCGCTGCTGATCACCGCCGACGCCGAACTCTCCGAACTCGGCGGCGCGTCCCACGACAGCCTCGGGCTGGGGAACGCGACTCGCCAATTCCAGATCCAACGCCACCGACTCGCGCCCGGCGAGCGGCTCCTGCTCGTCTCAGACGGCGTACTCGCCCGCCGCACACGCGGCGGCGGGCGATTCGGACTCGACCGCGTCCGCGCCGCGCTTCGCGACACCGCCGGAGCGTCGCCCGCCGCGACCGTCCGCGCCCTCGAAGACGCGATCACCGTCAGCTCCAAAGACCGCCTCCAGGACGACGCGACCATCGTGGTGCTCGCACCCACGAGCCCACGCTGAATCCGCGCTCAGTCGACAGCGAGCAGGACCGCGACGTCAAGCCGAGCAGTTGCCGTCCGGTCCAGGGGGCGCCCTGACGCATGCGCTGCCACAGGAGCCACAGGCCGACGGTCGTCGCGATCCACATGCCCAGATGGAATGCGTCAGCGTTCGGCCCCGACTGCTCCGCTCGGCGCCCGTCGACATGAGGACGCTAGCCCTCAGTCCTCGTTGACGGCGTCCTTGAGCGTGTCGCCTGGGCCGCCCACCTTGCCTTCGCGTGGCCTTGAGGTCGTCGGCGGGGCCGTCACCCGGCGTCCGCCCGGCCGAAAGAGCCAGGGGACTTTGGATGCCTGCTTGCTCGTCGCGAGGCGTGCTCGCTGTCGCGGAGCAGATCGCCGGGGCTGAGACGACCGTCTGGCGGAGCTACCTTCGCGCCCCATCGGTCGTCCCGCGGCCGCGGACGGCCCGCACGGCCAGCAGCACGAGCATCGTGCCAATGATGGCCCCGACAATGCCGCCGAGATCGAACTTGTCGCTGTCGCCGATGCCGAGCAGGTAGGTGAAGACCACCCAGCCCACGAGCGCGCCGGCGATGCCGGCCGCAACGGTCGCGACGAAGCCCAGCGGGTCCGGACCGGGCAACAGAGCCCTCCCAAGGAACCCAGCGATGATGCCGATGACAATCGCGGCGATCAGATTTCCGATCACGCGCTCCTCCTCTAGTTCGCTGTGCGTACCGCGCGGCTCTACCCACGAACGGCGTCGCGCACCGCCTTGCGACGACGCTACTGCGCCTTGCTTCGACTGGCACGGGGAACCCCACGAGACCGCGGCAAGCGCGTAGGGACGGACCATTGATCGGGCTTGCGAGTGCCGCGGTCCTCGTCGAACGGGCTGCTCGCGCCTTCGCTCCCCCGGCAATCCGGGCCTGCGAACGC
The DNA here is from genome assembly GCA_963768375.1 of uncultured Solirubrobacteraceae bacterium. Classification (GTDB taxonomy): domain Bacteria; phylum Actinomycetota; class Thermoleophilia; order Solirubrobacterales; family Solirubrobacteraceae; genus Solirubrobacter. Next base: position 57,236 of record CAVYHO010000006.1, on the reverse strand, counting down.
TGGGCCGGTCGTAACCGGTCCAGCGCGTCGCGTCTCAAGTGACCTTGTCGATGACCTTCTCGACGATGTTCCCATTGCCGCCGGTGTCGGCCACGATGCCGGTGACCTTGTCCGGCAGCCCGGCCGCCTTGCGCAGCTTCTGCGCGATCTCGGCGATCTCCTCCGGGGCGTAGTCGGGCGCGAACACATCGGTCTGCGCCGGCAGATCGTTGGGCGGGAAGCCCTCGGGGGCCTCGTCGACGACCTCCAGCGGTTCGCCGGTCTCCGGGTGTGCGCCGTTGAACACGGCCACGATCTCGCGGTAGTCATCCGGTGAGAAGCGGTAGAGCTTGAGATGCTCGCCCTTCTCGATGTGCGGCTGGCACTCCGGGATCTTCGCCGTCGGGATCCTCGGCGTCGGGAACAGCTTGCTCATGTCCGCGCCGGTCAGGTTCTCCAGCGCCCGTGCGTAGGCGACCTGATGCACGCCGCCGCGCACCAGCAGGTAGCCGGTCAACGCGCGCGCCGCGGGGTGCTCGCACATCTCGTACACGCGCAGCTTCCCGGACCGCGCCCCGGTCTCCAGGAAATAGTTGTGCGTCAGGTCCTCGACGAGATCGCCGGAGGAGTGCACGTAGGAGCCGTCCCACGGCTTGCCGTGCGAGTCCGCCGGCAGCGCACCCTTGCCGCCCAACAGGTAGTGCTGCTTGTACGGCTCGTCCTTGAGACCGGCGAGCGCTGCCTCGGGCGCCGAACTGTCGGCATCGCCGCCAGCGCCGGTCAGCATCGTGTTGATCGTGGCGGCGACCAGCTCGATGTGGCCGTATTCCTCGGCCGCGATGTTCGCGATCAAGTCGTAGAACGGGCGCGCACCCTGGCGATAGCGAAAGTTGAACGACTGGAACGTGTAGTTCATCAGCGTCGACATCTCGCCGAACTTGCCGCCCATCAGCTCCTGGACGGCGGCGGCACCAGCGGGATCGGGCGTGGACGGGGGCGGCAACTGCACGCCGAGGCGATCGATTCTCAGGATCATGCCCGGGCGCTACCCACGGCCCGGGAGCGCTCAGACGGTCACGTCAGACCCACGACTCATCGAAGTACGTCCCGTATGCGTTGAGACACACGGAGACGCACAGCGCAGATCGATCGTGGCTGCGGCCGCGTCGCAGTCGGCTTCCCGGCACGGCTCAGGCCGATGCCATCTCCTTGGCCTCTTCGACAGCCAGCGCCAGCGACGCCTCGCGCACGGTCTCAATGTGTCCGCGCTGCACTGGCACTGCCCAGTCGGCGAGCTCCGCGACTCGCCGCTCGCCGACCGTGTGCGCGATTTTCTGCACGATCTCCCAGTGGGCGAGCTCGCCCGCCTCCGCCATGCTCAGGAACTCGAAGCCGTCGAGCGCCTCCTCCTCGCCGCCGAGGTAGGTCTTCATCATCTCGACACCCTCAGCCTTGGTCTCCCGGGCCTTCTCCCGGATCGCCGTCTTACGGCCCTCGAGGGTGTCGACCAGCGCGTAGCGCGCCGGCGCACATTCCCGACAGCCTGCCCACGGCAACGACGATTGACCGCCCGGAACGGCGGGGACGTCCTCGAGCTGACGGACGGCCGAGACGGTCACCCGCTGCGGTTGCGTGCGCGGTCGTCCACGCCGCATCGGCCGCCTCAGCGATCCGCCGGACACTGCCGACGAGGTCGACCTCTGACATCGCAAATGTGACCAACTCATGACCCTCCGTCAGCGACCTGCCCGTACCGCTGGCAAACAGACGATCGAAGGAGACCCTGATGCTCAAGGGAGTAGCCGCCGTCTGGCTGCCGGTGACCGACATGGATCGCGCGCTGGCGTTCTACGGCGACACGCTCGGCTTCGAAGTGACCGAGCGCGACGACGACTGGAGCGCATTGGACGCCAACGGGCTTCTGCTCGGCCTCAACGCGTTGCCCCAGGAATCGCCGCGCGGTGACGGCGGGGCGGCCGTGGCCTTCCAGGCCGAGGGCGCACTCGAGGACGAAGTCAAGCGACTGGAAGGCGCCGGAGTCGAGTTTCCCGACGGGATCTCCGAGCACGGCTGGGGCCGGATCGTGCCCTTCAAGGACCCAGACGGCAACGATCTCCAGATCTACGCGCCACCCAGCGGCGAGGGCTGACACGCAGACGCCGGATCGCACATCCCAGGTGGCCCGCCTCGTCACGGCCGACATTGGGCCGCTCGCGGCCACGGGCGTGTGCTGCTCGCCGCCGCGATCGTGGACGTGATGCCCGGCCCTCACCGAGCCGCGTACAACGCGTCGAAGTCCTTCGTCGGCGAACTTCGGTCTCGGCTTGCGCTGCGAGCACGATCGTTCTAGGAGAGCTTCCGGCCGACGCCGGTAAGGAGCGTCGCGGCCACGTAGGCGCCCGCCGGCGCGGGACGCGAGCGGCGGGGTATCCAGGCCCGCCGGCTCACCCAGCCAACACCTCGCCTAGCGCGTACGCCGGGTCGTGGCGCGGTGCCCAGCCGAGCTGCTCGCGCGCGCGTGACGTGTCCATCACCGGAACGCCCAGGCCCATGTCGAGCCAACCCGGGGACGAACACCTGTTCGTTCCTGTGCGCTCGATCACAGAACGCGAACGCGTGTTTGAGGGCGCGGAGCGCTTGGGTAGCCCCGGGGCAGGGAGCGCAAGAGCATCTCGCCGCGTTCTCTGCCCCTCCGTTGGATTGACTCCGCAGGCCGTTCCGGTCCTGGCGCAGCGGTTCGTTCGGCCCCACCGCAATTCCTGGAGTCTTCACATGAGCGCCGCCAGCGCCCCCCATACCCGCACGCCCGACAACGATCGCGCGAGCCATCGCACCGAGACCCCCGCCCGCCGTCGCTTCACGGAGACCAAGGCGTCGTTCAAGACGACCGAGTTCGTCGCCTACATCGCGGCCGTCATCGGCGTGCTGATCGCCGCCGGCGTCGTCGACGAGGCCAATGCCGGCGGCTTCGGAGCCCAGCAGGCGTGGCTGTTCGTCACGGTCCTGACGGTCGGCTACATGGTCAGTCGCGGACTCGCCAAGTCGGGTAGCCGTGAGCCGTACACCGCCGACGACCACTCGTAGTCCCTCCCCCGCCCCCAGAACAAGATTGGAGGACTAGCTCAATGAGTCAGTCCAAGCAGCAGAAGCAGCAGCAGAAGGTCGTGCAGTACCTCAATGAGGCCCACGCCAGCGAGCACGCGCTGGTCCGCGTCCTGCAGTCGCAGATCGCGATGACCCCGCGCGGGTCCTACCGCAGCGGCCTGGAGAAGCACCTCGAGGAGACCCGCAATCACGCCGAACGCGTCGGTCGCCGTCTGCAGGAGCTCGGCCAGGGCGGCAATCCGATGGCGGCGATCGTCGGCGTCGTCGAGACCGCCATCGGTCAGGCGCTCGCGCTCGGCAAGACACCGTTCGACCTCCTGCGCGGCTCCGGCGGCGAGGAGAAGGTGCTCAAGAACGCCAAGGACGCCTGCGCCACCGAGGCTCTGGAGATCGCGACCTACACGGCGCTTGAGCGCCTCGCGCGTTCGGTCGGCGACGACCAGACGCAGAAGCTCGCCGCGTCGATCCTCGCCGACGAGGAGCGGATGCTCCAGCGCGTCCTGCGCGAGATCCCGAAGCTGACCGATGCCGTCGTCGGCGCCGACATCAAGGGCGAGCCGACATACGACATCGCCACCACCGGCGCCGCCGAGACGACCAAGGCCGCCGTACAAAAGACCACCCGGGCCGCCAAGCGCACCGCGCGCCAGGCCCGCAAGGTCCCGGGCGTCGCCCAGGCCGAGGGTCAGGTCAAGGGCGCCGTGGCCTCGGAGAGCGACCTCGCGATCGCGCGCTACGACTCGCTCACCGCCGAGGAGATCGTCGGCCGACTGAGCGAGCTCTCGCAGGTCGACCTGGCCAAGATCGACTCCTACGAGCGCCGCCACCAGAACCGCAATACCGTGCTCGGGCGCGTCAGCACGCTGCGCACCAGCGAGCCGTGGCCCGGCTATGACGAGCTGACCGTCGGCGAGGTCCAGGCCGTCCTGGCCGAGGGCGACGACGACCGCGCCAAGCAGGTCCGCACCTACGAGCGCGACCACAAGAACCGCGCCGGCGTCCTCCAGGCCGCCGAGCGCGAGCTCACCAACGCCTAACGCAACACCGGATCGACAGCAAGGACGACCTGATGTTCCTCTTCCTCTCCAACCGCCTGGGCTGGCTCGGCTCGCTCCTGGCGTCAGGGGCCCACGGTCGTCCTGCTGTCGATCCTCAATGACCAACCAACAGCGCGATCACGGCGCCGGCGCCGAGGGCGCCGGCAGGCCAGCGCATCCGGTCTACGGCGCACAGACGGTGAGCGGCGTCAGGCATACAGCTACCTCCGAACAGACGACCAGTCGGAGGTCAGGAGACGATGCCGGGTCAACCCTCGGCGATGTCGCCGAGTCCGGTCAGGTAAAGGATGCGCCGGACGCGATCGGAGACGCGCGCGATCGTCAGGTCGACGCCCAGCTGTTGAGCCCGCTCACGGATGGCGACCAGCGCCCCCACTCCGGCGGAATCGATGAACCCAACCCCACCCAGATCCATCACGACGGCGTTCACGCCTCCTCGGCAGAGGAGCGCGTCAAGTCGCGTTTCGAGCTCGAATGCGGCCGCCATGTCGAGGTCGCCGGCAGCAGTGAGCTCGAGCGTGGAGTCGCGCACCTCCGCTCGCACGGTCACGCGGTCTGTGGATCGTGACGTCTCATCCCGCGCATCTCTCCGACACTGCCCGGGGACGTCGCGAGCCAACCGCGGGGCTTCGGTAGCGGGTGTAGGTCCGGCGCTGCGGGTATTCGAGAGCGAACGGTGACCCATAGCGCGATCAAGGAATTCGACGCACGCGTCGGCGTGATGTTCCAGGAGGTGCTCCGCCGCGCGCATCTGAGCGCTCCCGAAGACCTGGGGCGCGTCCTCGCCGAGGAGGCACGACGGATCGGAGTCGACTCGCTCGTCATCTACGTCGTCGACTACGAACAGCGCACGCTGATGCCGGTACCGGCGCCCGATGCGCACGAAGATGGGCCGCTGTCGATTGGGGGTACGGTCGCCGGGCGCGCGTTCGCGAGTACGGCGATCATCGACGTCGAGGGTGACGCCGGGGAGGGTCGGCGACTGTGGTTGCCGCTCCTCGACGGGACCGAGCGCATCGGCGTGCTGCGGGTGACGATCGCCGACGAGGCACCGGTGAACGAGCGACTGGTGGCCGCGTGCGAGCGCTATGCCCATTTCATCGCTCTGTTGGTGGTGAGCAAGAGCGCATACACGGACTTCTTCGAGCTGTTGCGCCGCACCGCCCCGATGACGCTCGCCAGCGAACTGGTCTGGGAGCTCGTGCCGCCGCTCGTGCTGGCCTCCGACGACTTCGTGCTCTCGGCCCTCTTGGAGCCCTGTTACGACATCGGCGGCGACGCCTTCGACTACGCGCTGGACCGCGGCGTGCTCCACTTCGCGGTCTTCGACGCGATGGGCCACGGCCTCCCAGCCGCCGGCATGGCCAGCCGCGCGCTCTCCGCGTACCGCCACAGCCGCCGCAACGGAGACGGGCCCGCGGCCGCCTACACGGCAATCGATGCCGCGCTTGCGGAGCACGAGGATCCCACCAGTCGCTTCGTGACAGCGCTCATCGCCGAGCTCGACCTCGCCACCGGAGACCTCCTATGGGTCAGCGCCGGCCATCCCGCGCCGCTCCTGCTGCGTGACGGCCGCCTCGTCAAGACGAAGACGCTCGACGTCGCGCCATCCCCTCCGCTCGCACTGGAACTCGCCACCGGCCCCCCGACCGAACGCCGAGAATCACTTCAGCCCGGGGACATGATCCTGCTCTACACCGACGGGCTGACGGAAGCGCGCCGCCCCGGCGGCGAGCTGTTCACGGTCGAACGGCTCGGCGAGTTCATCGAGCGAGAAGCGGCCAGCGGGCGAGCCGCGCCCGAGACCTTGCGGGGACTGCGCGAGGCGATCATCGAACGTGGCGCGGGCGCCCTGAACGACGACGCCACGGCCGTGCTCGTCGAGTGGCGACGCGGCACCGAGCGCACACTGCTGCCCGACACCGTCTGAGCCAGTTCGCGATCGCCACGGAAGGCGGCCGACAATCCCTTGCGGTCGGGCATCGACGATCGGTTGCGGAAGGACCTTGGCGACCGGTACGACCCACAGTGCGCATTCGGTCGGGACCGGACAGGTCGAATCGGATTGCGACGAGCCGCGCGACGTCACGTGGTGCCTTCGGCACGGGTGCGCTCGCACCGCCCACAACGGAAGCCCGTCACGTTCGCGGTCCCGTCGTACGCGCAGTCCCAGACGTAGCCCAGGAGGCGGATCATCACGTCGTAATCCGCGTCGCGGTGCTCGGGGAAGCGCCGGCGGAAGCAGACGAGGAGGCTAGAGTCGGTCAGCAGCGCGTGGTGGACTTGCCGGTCGACCTCTCCGAAGTTCGGATCAGGCCCGCCGCAGGCCGTCCATGGCCCCCATTGCTGGACCCCGAGCACCGCATCCTGCAGCTGAAGGTCCGGCATGCCGCAACGCTACGGGGAACCACACCGGGACGGTCAAGACATCGCGTCAGAATCGCGAATGCGCGTCAAGACACAGAGGCATTACCCCGGAAACGCGAGCGAAGTGACGAATGGTGTAACCGGTTTCATCGCTGACCGGAGATGCGCGTTAGTGGTCCGCGACCCGACGGGTGAAGCTCCGCAGCATCCGCCGTCGCAAGCCGGGCTCCTACGGTCCGACGATGCCTCACGAACTCGCGGGACACGAACCTGCCGAAGTGCCGGAATGGATGCCGTGGACCACTGCGGGCGGGCCCGACCACAGCTACGACGAGACCCTGCGCGAGGAGCGCCGATCGTGGCTGACGGAGCCGCGCCTGATCGAACGCTTTCGGCTGGTCGACCCGCACTCCGCGCCGGTCTATGACCACATGATCCGAGTCCTCGATCTCGTGTGGGAGTGCCCCGACGACGGCACGGTCAACGTCGTCGGATACCGCTGCGCCGGCTGCGGCAGCAGCCGTGAGGTCGCCGCACTCGCCGCCCGTTGCCGAGACGGGCGGTAACTCCGCCCGCCGCGCCGTCGAGTCGCGAGGCGATGATCGCGGGTCCAGCTGCAGCCGAACACGCCGGCCTCCACCGGACGTCGACGGCAGTTCGCGCCGTCATCGGGGCAGCGACGGCGCCCGAGGATCCTCACGCGGCCGATGAATGATCCTCGGCGGCCGTGGGTAAATGCTCCGGCGCCGGGCGGTTGGACCCCCATCTCGACCCGGCCGGCGCGGCGCCCGATGCGCCGCACAGATGGTCCTTTGGAACGAGACGTTGTCGAACCGGAGGTGCAGGATGGCTTCTCTCACCAGCAGCGCCCAGCGGAGCCCGCGTCGCGATCACGCGCTCTTCGAACGCTACTGCTCAACACGTGACCGAGCATCGCGTGAGGCGCTGGTCGCGCGGTTCCTCCCGCTCGCCCAGTATCTCGCCCGTCAGTACCCGGCCGGCGGCGAGCAGGAGGACCTGATCCAGGTCGCGTCGCTGGCCCTGCTAAAGGCAATCGACCGTTTCGACCCGTCACGCGGCATCGCGTTCACGTCGTTCGCGGTGCCGACGATCGTCGGCGAGCTCAAGCGCCACTTCCGCGACCACGGCTGGGCGGTCCGCATGCCGCGCGACGTGCAAGAGCTCGCCGTCCGTCTCGGACCGGTATCGGAGGAGATGACCGCCCGGCTGCGGCGCGCGCCGACACCCGGCGAACTGGCCGACCACTGCGGGAGCTCGGTCGAGCAGGTCCTCGAGGCGCTCGCCACCGAGACCGCGCACCATCCCGTCTCGATCGACCGGCCGCGTGACGAGGACGGCGACGAACTGGCCCCCCAGCTGGGCGCGGACGACGACGCAGGCTACACCCGCGTCGAGAACGCCTCCGTCGTGGAGTCTCTGGTCGACGTACTGCCCGAGCGCGAGCGAACGATCCTCAGGCTGCGCTTCGAGCAAGAGCTCACCCAACGCGAGATCGGCGAGCGGATCGGCGTCTCCCAGATGCAGGTCTCGCGACTGATCCGGCGATCGATCGCCGCCCTGCACGCAGCTGCGACTCAGCCATCGTGACAGCCCCGACGCGCGGTTACGCGCCCTGTATCACTCGTTCGCAAAGCTTCGCGGGCGGTCGTGACCCGCGACGTCGACGACTCGGCAACCAGTCTGGCCAGGCAGCACGACAGCTCCACCGCGTTCATCGCCCATCCCTCGGGTAGGGACGAGACATGAACGACGACGACAAACCCGTCCCCGAGCCAGGCGAGGCCCGCCGAGGCGACGCCGAGATCCACTACCACGAGATCGACGAGACCAATGTCCGTGACGCCGACCGATCCAAGAAGCCGCGTGCGGACGACACGCAGCGGCCCGACGCCGGCGAGTGATAGGACGAGACTCGTGAGGGGGCCTGTCGGCGAACTAGGACCCAGACACCCGACGCGCGGTGTCCCTCCGGCCGGGTAGCACGAGCGAATGCACAACGAAGACGCACGACCCGTGTTGCTCGTCCAAGCCGGGTACTACCTCGCCACAGGACTGGTTCCCTTCGTCTCGCGACGCGCGTTCGAGGCGGTCACCGGACCGAAGCGCGAATGGTGGCTCGTCCAGACCGTCGGTGCGCTCGTCACGGTGATCGGCGGAGCGCTTGCCAGCGCCGCGACGCACAGACGAATCACGCCCGAGGTGCTCGCCGTCGCGGCCGGCAGCGCCGCCGCGCTGGCGACGATCGACGCCGTCCACGTCGCCCGCCGACGAATCTCCCCCGCCTATCTCCTCGACGCGGCTGCCGAGCTCGGTCTCTTCATCGCACTCGCCCGAGCCAGCCGGCGGCCAAGCGCAGAGCCGTCGCCGCCCGCGCCAGTCCGCATGTGTTGATCGTGGCGGGGACCTGGATCGTCGCGACCAGACCGTTCTGTCCGTCGCCGATGGCGTGCACGAGAGTCATTGATCCGGGTTGTCGCCGCTTCGCTCGCGTCCAAGGCCACACATCTCGCCGCCCGTGTGCTTCCGAACACGATCACCGCGCGCCTGAACGCACTCGCGACGCGACCTCGCTGACGGGACGGACCGTCAGGCTTCGCCGGCGGCTTGTCCGGCCGGAGCGTCGGACGCGGTCGCTTCGGTGTCGTCGAGCAACGGCGAGTCGGGTGCCGGCTCGTCGCGCGCGTACTCAAGCACGACGGACACGATCCCCGCGGTCGGGACCGCCAGGAAGACGCCGACGATCCCGCCCAGCACTCCTCCCGCGGCCAGCGCGACGACGATCACGGCCGGGTGCAGCTTGACCGTCCGGCCCATCAGGACCGGGTACAGGACATGGCCTTCGATCTGCTGCACGACGACGATCGAGCCGAGCACGAGCGCTGCATCCAGCAGGCCGCCCGAGACCAGCGCGATCAGTACGGCCACCAGCCCGGCGATGAACGCGCCGATCAGCGGCACGAACGCTGCGAAGAACGTGATGACCATGATCGGGATCACCAGCGGCACCCCGATGATCAGCAGTGCCAGGCCGATCAGGATCGCGTCGACGAGCCCCACCAGCGCGATCCCGCGCACATAACCGGCCAGAGCGGCGTAGACGCGGTTGCCGATCTCGTCGGCGTGGGGACGGCTGCGGTCCCCGGTCAGGCTCAGCACGTAGCCCCACATACGCTCGCCATCCTTGAGTAGGAAGAACGTGAGCAGGATCACGATCAGCAACCCGGTCACGACTTCGCCGAGGATGACCGCGCCCGACTGCACGCCGTGGACGAGCGGCCCGCCGTTCTCGCGCAGCCGGTCGAGGCCCTTGTCGACGTTCTCACGCAGATCCTGCTCACTGAGGTTGAACGGCGGATCGGCGAGGATGTCAGTGGCTTCGCGCAGGCCGTCCTCGGCGCGCGGGCGCAGCTCGCCGAACTGGTCACCGATCGACGGCGCGACGGCGGTGCCGATCGCCAGAAGGACCAGGAACGCGGCGAGCATCGATCCGCCCGCGGCGAGAGCGTCCGGGACGTTGCGCCCCTTCAGCCAGCGCACTACGGGCAGCAGGAGCGTGCTGGCGAGCAACGCGATGATGATCGGGAGAACGACGAGTCGCAGAAAGACGAGTCCGTAGATCACGGCGCCGGCCGCCGCGACGATCACCAGGAAGCGCCAGCTGATCGCCGCCACGGTGCGGTACCACAGCGGGATCGATGGCTCCTGCGGGCCCACTACGCGTTCGCGTCCGAATGCTGGTCCGTGTCGCCGACCGGGGCGTCGTCGTCCGCGGGCGCGGCGGGCGGGCGGTCCTTGGACGCCGAGTCGCCGCCCTCGGCACCGCGCTTGTCGTCGTCCTCGTGGTCGCGCTTCGGAGTCTGGTCAGTCATGGTGGCGCCTTACCCGCTCGCGAGCGGTTCGATCTCAGGGGTTCGCGACAGGACGAGGAGCCACCGATCGGTGGCTGGATCGTGGCGGGCGAGTCCGCGTTCGGCGAACTCGGCGAGCCATCCGCTCATCGGCCACCAGCCCCAACGGCGGTGGAAGAGCGCGGCGTTGCGGAGAATGTCGGCGAGGTGGCGGATGGGTGGGGTCTCGGTGGCGTGGTGCTGGTGGTAGGCCCAGGCTCCGCCCACCCACCAGAGGTCGACGCCGGCGCGCTTGGCGAGCTGCCCGAAGTCGGTGTCCTCGCCGCCATAGCCGAGGTAGTCCTCACAGAACCCTCCGACCTGCCGCCAGGTCGTCGCGGTGACGGCGAAGGACAGTGTCCAGAACAGCGCGTGATCCCCGCCCCGCTGGACTTGATTGTCCGGCGCAACGGGACGCGCCTGGTGCGGCGTGGCGAGTGCGTGCAGCCGCGCGGCTGGATAGCCGCCTGGTGGAGCGGGGGGAAGATAAGCGACGGGACCGCACAGCAGAGCGGGTGTGCTGCTCGCCGCCGCCGCCGCGTAGCGGTCCAACAGCGCCGCGCCGGGGATGCAGTCGACGTCGAGGAACACGAGCAGTTCCGCGCCCGCGTCCAGCGCGCGCCGCGCACCCACGTTGCGCGCGCGGGCGAGTGGCAGGCCTTGCGGTTGCGTCTCGACTGCGAAGACGTCGCTCGTTTCTCCGACGAGTCGTTGGCAGTGCTCGGCCTCGCGCTCGCCCATCGCGACCACCACGTGATGCGCCGATCCGTCGAGGGCGGTGCGCTGACGAAGAAGGTGATCGTGGCGTCCTGCGACGATCGTGATCACCGTGGTGCGCATGCTCGCTCGCCGAGCACGGCGGCGGCGCGCTCGGCTCCCGTTCCGGTGCTCCAGGACTCCCAGCCTCTGCCGCCCCGCCGCAGGGCCGTTTCAAGCACCGCGTTCCAGTTCTCCGGCGTCGGCCAACTCGAGCAGACGACGGCGAGCCGTGCCCGATCCAGCGCCCGCGCGGTGGCGAGTTGCTCGTCGTGCGGTCGCGGTTGGGCGATCACGACGGCCGGGCGCCTGGCGGCGGCGACGTCGGCGACCGCGTTCTGCCCGGCGTGGGTGACGACGACGTCGGCATCGCAGAGCACTGGCCACGGGTCCTCCACCCAGCAGGTGCCCGGAGGCCCGAGCGTCGTCCACGCCCAGCCAGGCGTTGCGCGCTCGGCGGCCATCAGCACGTCGGCGGTCAGCTCCGTCCCGCCGCGGCCGGAAAGCACGACGACCCTCGGGCGTCCACCGGGGGCACGCTCGGGCGCCGGCCGACGACCGTCGAAGCGCGAGATTGCGCCGACCGGGTACGTCTTCGCCCGCCACGGCGCGCCGCCGCCGAACACGCGCGCCCAGGCGGGCCATGGGGCGATGATCGCGTCAGCAAGCCGGTAGGCGAGCTGATGCGCAGGATCGTGTCGCGCTCCCGGCATCCCCATCACGACCGTCCGAACACCCATCGTGCGCAGCAGGACGGTGACCTCGACCGACACGTCGACCACCACCAGCCGTGGCGCATGCGTCGCCACCCACGCGGCGATCTGGGCCATCCGCTCGCGGAGGCCAGGGTGCCCGGACGGCGCCCAGTGCAAGGCGCCGCCCGCGGTGGGATCCGCGCCGTCGGCCGGATCGTCGTCGCGGGCGAGCTGCAGCCAGGGTCCGCGCCAGCCGTCGGGGCGCGGACGCGAGCTGAGCCCCGTGACCGGTTCGCCGCCGAGGCGGTCGGCGATCGCAGCGGCACGGGTGACGTGCCCGTCTCCCTGGTGATGGACGTAGTAGCCGATCACGTGACTGAGGCCGCCGCGAGCGTCTCGTAGAGGTCGATGTATCCGTCGACCATCGCGTCGATCGAGCACGCGCTGATAGCGTGCCGGCGGGCCGCCGCTCGCGAGAGTCTGCTCGCCGGACCGAGCGCCGGGGCGAGCGCTCTGACATCCCCCGGGGCCACCAGGCGCCCGCAATCCTTGGGGAGCAGCTCCGGCAACCCGCCTCGCGCGAAGGCGCAGACCGGCGTCCCGCATGCGAGGGCCTCGGCCACCACGAGGCCGTACGGTTCATCCCAGCAGGGCGTCACGAGAGCCACGGATGCCGCGCCCAGGAAGCGCACGAGTTCCGCGTGGCTGAGATGGCCCACGTACTCGATGCCCTCCAGCTCCAGCCGCGGACGGATCTCAGCCTCGAAATAGGCTCGGTCAGAGATCGGGCCTGCCAGTCGAAGCGCGGTGCCGGCCAGCAGCGCCGCGTCGATGGCGAGATGCGTCCCCTTCTCCGGAGCGATCCGACCGAACCATACGGGCGGGCCGCCGCCAGGTCCCTGGGACCAGCGGCCAACGTCCACGCCGTTGTGGATGACGCGCGCGTGCGGGAGCAGGTGCGCCCACGCTCGCGCGGTGTGCTCGCTGACGGCGACGAAATGCGCGGGGCAGTGCTCGTCGGCCTGGACTGCCGATTCCAGCCACGGCGTCGGCGGCGTGTGCAGCGTGCAGACGATCGGGACCGGCACCGTCGCGGCCATTGCCACGGGGAGGTAGTGCAGGCTGTGGTTGTGGATGACGTCGAAGTCCTCCGCCGCTGAGCGACTGAGACGGAGCATCAACTGCAGGTAGGCGTGGTGCTCGTCCACCCAGTCGGGCGCCGTCATGCTGACGTCGGCTCGCGCCGCGTCACTCAAGCGCGGCCGCCGGAGATCGAGCAGTTCGACGCCGAGGTCTGGATCTGATCCAGGCCCGGCGAAGAGCGTCACTTCGTGCCCACGCGTTCGCAGCCGGTCGGCGAGGCCCCAGACGTGCGCCTCCAACCCACCGGCGAACGGTTCGACGACCGGGAAACGGGCGGCCGCGATGATCGCGATCCTCATCGCAGCAACCGCGCATAGATCGAACGATGGGCGGCCGCGAGCGCTCGGCGTTCGTCGCGGCGCCGACTCGGAATCGCGCGCGGTCCGGGGCCCTGCGCGTACGCCGACTGCACCGCGCCGGCCAACGACGCCGCGTCGAGGCCGGTCTCGTCATGCCCGTAGATCAGGCACGGTTGCTGCTCGGCGTAAAACCCGCAGCTCGGCGCGACGACGGTGGTGCCCAGATCGAAGCAGGCCTCCAGCCATCCGGAGTGCGTGCCGAAGCGGTACGGCAGCACCGACACGTCGATCGCGTTCAGGTACTCCCACAGCTCGTCATCGCTGAAGTAGTCGTGCTCGAGCAGCTCGACCTGATCGTTGGCCGCCGCGAACGCGCGGAAGGCGTGACCGACGTCCGGGTTATACGCGCGCGCGGCAGGATCGAACACCTCGTGATGGATGTCGATCCGCAGCCGCGCACCGGGCAGCCCGACCACGGTCGCCGCGAGCACCCGAGCCACCGCCGCCACGTCCATGTTCGCTCGAAGGCTCTTGGCATGCAGTCCGACGACATAGCCCGCGTGCACCGGTCGCGCCCGCGACATCGTGGCCCAGTCGACGACATGCGGATGCGGCAGGACCTCAGCCACCCGGCCCCAGCGCGCACCGATCGCCTCGGCCGCCCCGGGCGTCAACGTGATCACCGCCGCCGCCCACCCGAGGAGCACATCAAGCTGCGCGTCGTGCAGGTCCGCGTCTGAATGATGCGGATTGCGAAGGTCATGCACGGTCAGCACCAATGGAACCCCGGCGGCGCGCAGAGCCCCACCGATGGCGCGCAACTCGCGCGGCGACTTGGCGTCGAAACCGAAGTGCACGTGAAAGACGTCGAAGCTCGCGTGGTTGGCCGCGATCCAGTCAGCGTCGAGCATCACCGGCGGCCACCATCGGCCCTCATCACCTGGCCGCACGACATCTGGAAGGCGGATCACGCTCCCGTCGTCGCGCGGGTCGCCCAGGTGACGCACATAGACGTGCCCGGACGGCACCGACGCGACCCGAATGGACGTGTCCAACCATTCACGGGACGCGAGAACTGCGCCGGTGGCGCGCAAGGCAACTCCTGGGGCTAAGAGGATGATCGGAACCGGATCCGCCGAGAGCCGAACGCTGGCCACCGGATTCGTTCCACGTGCTGTCTGACCCGCGGGTGTCCCCCGCGACCCGTCAGGGTCCTCCCCAACGATCGCGAGCGATCAAACGCCGCCGTGTGCTGCTGACACCGGCTGCGTCATATCCGGTACTCCGTCACCGAAACGGTGCATGGCTCATGCCGGCCCGCGCTCGCGTCCGCGTCAGGGACCAGCCTGCCGCGCTCAACGCGACACCACTGGCGAGAAACGCGAGGTCCCACCCGAGCGGCCCGCCCAGGTCATCGCGAACGTGATGGATGCCCAGCAGCTGGTGATCGATCAGGCCCTCGACCACGTTGAAGCCTCCCCAGCCGACCAGCAGCAGCCCCAGCTGGACGCGCCAGGCGGGCGCGAGCTGCCCCGCCTGCCACGCACGGACCATCAGCCACAAACCGACGGCCACGAACAGCCAGGTGACCGAGTGAAAGAGACCGTCGACGAGCGTGTTGACCTCCAGCCCGGCGACCGTCGTCATCGGCTGATCGCCCGTGCCGGTGAGCATGTGGTGCCACTGCAGGATCTGGTGAAGCAGGATTCCGTCGACGAACCCGCCAAGCCCGATGCCGAGGAGCAGGCCGGGCGCCCTGGGCGCGGTCTTGGTCATGCGGCAGCGCTACCCGAGCCGCGGAGGCGCGCGACGGCGGCCGTAACAGCCCTGACGCAACGCTTATTCGTGCGGCTCGTCGACGCGCGCGAGAAAGTGCTCGAGCTCGGTGAGACCGAGGCGCTCTCGACGCGACGCGCCTCGATCGTGAGGTTCGCGACACCGCTCCGGTTCGATGTTGCCGCCACGAAGATCAGCTACCCACCAGGCACGCCAGGAACTGCTGTTGTCACGTGCAGGTGACAACGCCTGTAAGCGCCATTACGGTCGGCTTGTCGCTCGGCGTTTGATATCACCTCGTGCTGATCCGCGATCGGCGATGCGGGGTTCGGAGAACTGATCGCCGCGATCGTTATCGGGATCATCGCGGGCTATCTCGGGCGGGCGCTGTTGCCCGGTCCGGACCCGATGGGGTTCGTGGCCACCGTGGCCGTCGGCATCGTCGGCGCACTCGTGGGTTGGTTGGCCTTCACCTAGGGCTCGTCGAGCCACGGAGGCAAGAAGTCCGGCTCCGGCGGCTTGAGCAAGAGCTCCAGCAAGCAGGGCGGCACGAGCCAGCAGAAGAAGGCGGCCGGCCGCAAGGGCGGCAAGGCCACCGCGAAGATGTCCTAGCGCTGTCGACGCTGCGCTCGCAGGCGGACCTGCTGCGCCTCAGCGCGCAGCGCGGAAGCGCTAGAGCGGAGATCCGCCGCGTCCGCGAGATGCACCATCAGATCGACTCGTCGAAGTTCAAGGACCAGGCGATTGGTCGCGAGCGTGCTGATGAGCGTCGCACGCCGGGGCGGGAGCGATTCCGGCTGGGCCGGCAACGCCGATGCGGCGCGCCTGGCGCGCAGCGCCCCGGCGTCGGCGCGCTGCATCGCAGCCTGCCGACGGGCGCGCGCCGCGCGAACGCGGGCGTCGAGTAAACGCCGTTCGCGTCTTCCGGGCCGGAAGTCGTCCGCGTTGACCTCGTCGGCCGCCTCGACGAGGCAGGTCAACATGATCTCGCGGTCGAGCAGCTGTTGGATCGATGCATCCATGATGCGTAAGGACCAAACGCTAGGACGCCGAGGCGTGCGGGGCAAGCCTGCAGGGGAGGATTCAGACATGGCATCCGGCACGAGCGCCGAGCGCGCCGCACGCAATGAGTCCGTCTTTCGCAGCGCCAACGAGCGCATCGAGCAACGCATCGAGGAGCTGTCGTTGTCGAACGGCCGCTCGCCATTTCTGTGCGAATGTGAGGACCCGTTGTGCACGCAGGCGGTGCGCCTGACCGCCGAGCAGTATCAAGCCGTACGGGCCCATCCGACCCGATTCATCGTCGCGAACGGCCACCCGAGCGGTGACGCGGACGTCATCGCCAAACACGACGAATACGCGATCATCGAGAAACGCGGTACCGAGGGCACCGTGGCCGCCGCCCTCCACCCTCGCAACGAGCAAGGCGAGTCATGAACGAACGGGCGCGCCGCATCGCCGCCAACGAACAGCGCTTCCGCGTCTTCAACGATCAAGTGCGCGCCGTTCGCGAACAACTCGACGCCGACTCCGGCTTCGCATGCGAGTGCGGCGACGCCGGCTGCGACGCACGCATCGACATGTCGCTCGAGCAGTACGCCCACATCCGAAGCGACCCCCGCTGGTTCGCTGTGGTGGCAGGCCACGAGGCGCCCGACGTCGAGCGCGTGATCGAGCGCAACCACGATCACTTCGTCGTCGAGAAGACCGGCGAGAGCGCCAACCTCGTCCAGTAACCGCGCGACGATCGCACCCGTCGCTAGCCACAAGCGGGCTCGGCCGTTCGATCCGGTCGCCTCCCCCTCCCACGGGTCCAAACCGCGGTCCGCGTCGACGGACCGCGCTGACGAGCCACAAGCAGCACCTCGAGATTTCGGTCGAGGGTTGCTCCATCGTGAGTGTCCGCTGCCGCCGCACCAAGCGGGTCACGGCGGCCGGCGAGGGCGGCCGCAACACGCATGGCGAACCATCGTTCGGATACGACTCGTATCCGACGAAGTCGGCGCAGGCAACGTGATGTCGCTGCGCGCCCAGCAGCGGCTGGGTGCCGTAGTACCGCTAGTCCTTGCAGGAGATCTCGAAACTCAGGCGGGTAGAGCGCTCCGCGTTCGGTCACGACGCGACCGTCGTTAGGCGACCTGGCCGCGCCGACGTGGCCCGTGTGCCCGTGTCCTATCGCCGGCGAGGGTTGCGGCCTGCAGCTGAGAGGTTCCGCGCTACTCAAAGTGCGCGAACTCTCGAACGGACACGACGACCTCGACGCCGGCGTCGTGACGGCGCTGACCGTGCCTGCCGTCCCGTGTCAGCCGCCCAGACGGGGTCAGGCTTCAAGTTCGGTACCTGGGCACGACGTCGCGTGGACGCAGCTGATCCTGCCATCCGGTGACGGCCAGCCGCCGGAACCAAAACTAGAAACTCGAGGCCTTCGTCGGCGGCCGGCTGCGGGAACGTGTAGCGATGAGACATCTCACGACCTCCGTCTGAACTAGCTCGTCGCCGGACGCCGGCGAGCGCCGCCGTGTGGCGCAGTTGCTCGCGCGCGGCCGACTGCGACCAGGCGCGGCCACGGGTCGGCCCGGTGAGGATGCAGAACAGCGGGCCGACGACCGAAGTGCCCAGATCGTCGATGACGACACTTTGGCTAGCGGACATGCGCCTCGATCGTCCGGTGCCATTCGGCGGCCGCGGACGATGGGTTCGCGATCTCGCGCTCGCGTGTGCTTACGGGCCGCCCGTCATGGTTGCGGCGCGCCACAGGACCCGGTGGCCGAAGCTTTGGGAGCCCCTGCTTGGCGCTCAACGTGGCATCCCATCGCGGTAATTCCACCGATGCCCAGCATCCGGTAACGTCGGCAAGTCGGAACCTGCGCGACATGGGAGAGACCGGGGTCCGTCGAGTGCGACAGAGGGAGTCGAGTATGAGAACGCTGGTACGGCTGGCGGCGATCACGATCGTCGCGGTGCTGGGCGCGCTGTTGCCGACCGTTGCGAGAGCGTCGGCGGCGAGGCCGATCCCGCATGTCGTCGGGCCGTTGCCCGCCGACGCGGCGTCGCATCCGTTCGGGGGCGCGGCATGGGAGATGCAGCCCGAAGACCTGCGTGCGGACGGCTACGTCGAGGAGGAATACCTGGTCAGCGGCACGGCGAACGTGTACGACTGGGACGCCGCCAATAAGGCGATCGTGCGGACGGCTGGGGTGCCGTACACCACGCGCATGCTGGTCCGCCGGCCCATCAACGCGCGCAAGCAGAGTGGCACGGTGGTCGTGGAGCCGCTGAACCCATCCAACCGGTTCGACCTCAACATCGGGTGGGGCTTCGCGCACGACCAGTTCATGCGCCACGGCGACGTGTGGATCGGCTTCACGTCCAAGCCGATCGCCGTGCAGGCACTCAAGACATTCGACCCGCAGCGCTACGCGGCGCTGTCATGGGCGAACCCGCTGAGCCTGGACGACCCGCGTAACTGCGCGAGCCCTATCTCGCTCGTCGACCCGCCGGCGTTCCGCTCGCGGGCGACCGAGGACGGGCTGGTGTGGGACATCTTCAGCCAGATCGGCGCCTGGGCGAAGAGCACCGCCGCATCGAATCCGCTGGCGATCGGGCACGGTTACCGGCGCATCTCGCCGGTGACGCGCGCGTACGGCTTCGGCTACTCGCAGACCGGGTCGATGATGATCACCTACATCAACGCGATCGCCCCGCGCGTGGTGAAATCCGACGGCGCGCCGATCTACGACGGCTATCTCGTGACGGTCGCCGGCGGCGTGCGGTTCATCGGGTCGTACCCGCTGAACCAATGCACGCCCGTCCCGCCCGCGGGCGATCCGCGCCGGTCGCTGGCGAACGCTGGCGTGCCGGTGATCCAGATGATGTCGCAGTCGGACTACCTGGCCGGCATCGATTCCCGGCGACCGGACTCCAGCAGCTACCCGGACCTCTATCGCCACTATGAGATGGCCGGCGCAGCGCACGCGACGCCGGACGAGCTGCTGTACTCGGCGCAGCCGACGGACATCGTCGCCGCGGGCCAGTCCGTTCCGCCGATGAGCTGCGACCAGGGACCGCGGAGCCGGTTCCCGAACCGCATCTTCGTCGACGCGGCGCTGCAGAACATCGACCTGTGGTCGCGCCACCGGATCCCCGCGCCGCCCGGCCAAGACATCCTGGTGGAGAACGGGCAGCCGGTCCTGGACCAGTTCGGTAATGTCCGCGGCGGGCTGCGCTCACCGTATCTCGACGTGCCGACCAGCACCTGGTTCGCCAGCCAGACCGGCGCGTCGTTCTGCGGCATCGCGGGCTACGAAGCGCCGTTCAGCCAGGCGCAGCTCGACTCGCTCTACCCGACGCACGGCGCGTACGTCGTCAGGGTCACCAAGGACGCGCTAAGGCTGGCCGCCCAGCGCTACCTCACCCTGCCCGACGCCCTGCGGATCATCCGCGAGGCAGCGCAGTCCGACGTCGGCGCGCGCCGCTGACGACCGCGGTCATCGTCGGGCCGGCGCAAGCCGGCCCGACCGTCGCGGGCTCTGCGCCACGTGCGGCGGATCGCCCGGGTGCCGGGACGCGCCACACAAGACGACGACCGCGAACTCGGGCAGGAACGCGGCGGCGAGCGGACCTGCGGCCGCGCAGACACCCCAGCTCGTCGAGAAGAACCACCTGCACGTTGCCCAAGCGAACGTCGCCAATCCCTCGGGTGGTTGAACTCGCGGGTCAGTCATAGTTCCACGGCAGAAGTCGCGCGTCGACCGACTCCAGATCCGGGTCGCGCGCGAGGACGTACTCGGGGTCAACCGGCCACGACTTCTGGAGCTCTCCCAACTCGGTCTCGAGGTAGAAGGTCAAGAAGCGCGGGAGTGATGAGGCGACCACACACGCAATCTCGGAAGGCTCGGAGGCGTCCAACGAAGTACACCGCCTCGGGACTTCGGTTGTCGTCTGAGCAGTCCAGGACGTACGCGTTGCCTCGCGAGCCTGGCGTACGCCACGGGGCAGACAGGGGCGAGCGGGCCGCCGGCAAGGCGCTCTGGCTCGCCCCCGCGCGTCTTCGTGCTGCCGCAGGCAGAGCTCGCCGCGGCTCGGTCGCTCGCCGCCTTCCACGCGCGGCGTTGGAGCCGCCGAGCGAGTCAGCCGTTCGCCAGCGCCACCAATCGGCTCTGATCGCCGTTGAAGCGATCCTGATCGATCGGGCTCGAGCTGTACTGCCAGAACGTATGGAAGCCCCAGCCGGCCGGCAGCGTGCCCGGCGAGCTGCTGTACCGGGCGATCCACAGCGGGTTCGTCTGGCCGAACGCCGAGGTGTTGCCGGTGCAGGTGGTCCACCAGTCCGTGGTCGAGTAGATCACCGCGTCGCGCCCGGTGCGGGCCCTGTAGGTGTTGACGAAGTCGCCGATCCAGTTGACCATCGCCGCCTGGCTGAGGCCGTAACAGGTGGCGCCGTACGGGTTGTACTCGATGTCGAGCGCACCCGGCAGCGTCTTGCCGTCGCGCGACCAGCCACCGCCGCGGTCGACGAAGTAGTTGGCCTGATTGGCTCCGCTGGAGTCGTTCGGGGTGGCGAAGTGGTAGGCGCCGCGGATCATCCCGACGTTGTAGGAGCCGTTGTACTGCTGGGCGAAGTACGGGTTGGAGTAGTAGTTGCCTTCGGTCGCCTTTACGTAGGCGAACCCCTTGCCCTGGCTCCACCAGTAGCTCCAGTCGACGTTGCCCTGGTGGCTGGACACGTCGATGCCCTCCACCCCGTCCGCCAGGACCTGCGGGCTGACCTGCGACGCGGTCTTCGGCTGGCGCCAGCCGGCGAATGCGTCACCGGCCTTGGCGATGCCGTGCTCTCGCGCCTCTGCAGTCGGTTGATGACGAGCGGTGGCGAGGCTGGTGCCGACCATCGGGCCGAGCAGCAGGCCGAGGGTGACCGCGGCACCCGTGAGGGCTTTCATAATGACCTCCACTGAGCGATGAGGGAAAGAGAACGCTCATGCGACACCTACCCGCGCGCGCAGTTCGCTGCTCGGCGTTCCCGATCGCGGTCCGGGCACGGACCAGCGGCTGTCCCGAGGGCGAAGAACACCCGGCTCGCCGTCCAGAAGCGGCACATACCGCGCTCGAGCTGACTCACGTACGCGTTCGAGACGGCAGTCCGCTCGGAAAGCTCCCGTATCTCTTGAGGAGTCGCTGCGGCGCGGCTCGTGGTCCGCGGCCGGCTCATCCGGGACTGAGGCGCACCGTGGAACTCGGGATCATCTCCCTTAGAAACCGCAGAGGCGTCGGTGGCTCCTCGCCCGCCGGCGCGGCGACGGGGTCGACCAGCTTCCGGCGATTAGGACCTCGCCCCGGCCCGGTCGCTCGAGCAGGGACCGCCAGCTCGACGCTCGATCCGACTTCCGGGGCGTCACGGTCTGCTGTCAGACGATTGGGACTTTCGGGAGGCGTGGCGGTAGGTACTCTCGCGGCGTTGACGGCCAGTGACTACGGACGGTTCCGATGTCATTCCAACCGCTACGGGTGCTCATCATTGACGATCATGCGTCGTGCCGGGCGGCCGCGCGTGAGTTGCTGGAGCGGCGCGGCTTCGTGGTGGTGGCCGAGGCCGACGGGGCGCAGGCCGGGCCGGAGGCCGTCGCGCCCGACGCGGTCGTGCTCGACATCCGTTTGCCCGACGGCAACGGCATCGATGTCTGCCGCGCACTGACCGAGGCCAACCCAGCGCTGATGGTGCTGCTGGTCTCTGCCAGCACGCACTACGGTTTGTGGTCGAGCGACTGTGGCGCGGTCGCGTTTCTGCCCAAGGACCGGCTGGCGTCGGCCGACCTCCGCCGATTGCTGGACGGCGGCGCAGCCGACGACCTCACCGGCCGCGCGACCGGTTGACCGCGACCCCGGGGGCCGTGGCGCGAGCCGGGGTCGATCGCCGGCGCTTGACCGCGAGGGCGGCGGGGCCACGCCGCCGGCCGATCGATCTGCCAACGCTCAGCTGAACTCGATGTACTCGCGCCAATCGTCGGCCGTCGTATCGAGCGCAGCGATGATCTTGTCGTGTGCCGCCGAGCGGTCGAGCGGCAACCACAGCTGCACGAAACCGGCATCGTCAGAACGGATCGCGGCAACGTCCAGGCGGCTGGCCAGTGCGGCGAGAATTTCGCCGGCGCGGGCACGGTTCTGAATGGCGAGCACACTGATCGAGTGCGGCATCTAATCCCGCCGGCGCGCGACTTCGAATGACGACAGGAACGGGAGCACTTCCCGCACCCCCGCAAGGTCGAAGATGCGCGCCACAGCCGGCGGCCCGTCGATCAGCCGCACAGTCGCGTCCGGCCGACGCGCCTGGGTGATCGCGAGGCGCAAGCCCGCGACGTCCATGAACGCGACCCCGCGAAGATCGAGGACGAGATCCCGAAGCCGACGGCCACCAGCGCATCCATCTCGTCACTGACGCGCCCAACGGTGGCGATATCCAACTCCCCACGCGGCGCCACGACGACGCGCTCGCGATCAGGCAGCGTCTCGACGACGAAGGACCCAACAGCGCTATCAACATTGAGGTTGAGCATGCGCATCTCCCGTAGCTGCCATCCGGAAAACCTGCGCGCGGCCGCCGTAGCGACCGTTGGCCTGTGTGCCCGTGTCGGTGCCGGAACCGGCCGCTGCGCGACCGTATCCGTCGATAACGAGCCTATTGCGCGACGTCGGCAGGTCGAGCGCTGGTGTCAGCACCATGCCCGCGAAACGCCGTGCGAGCGGACACAGCGCGGTTCGCGTGGCTCCACCGCTCCGCCCCTCGATGCCTGCCGTTCAGGACGGGCTATGCCTCGCGTTGGTCGCTTGGGGACGTTCGGTCGTTGGCGGCGATTTCTCGTTCGATGGTGGCGTTGTCGCGGGCGGCGCGGGCGTCGGCGTGGTCGAGCTGTTCGGTCTGTCGGGCGAGTCGGGCTTCGATCCGGTGGAGGTGGCCTTGGCGCGGGTGAGATGTTCGCGCTGCTGCGGTGTCCAGCGTCCGCTCGCCTCGTCGAAGCGGCGCTCTCGCCCGTCTTGTTGGGAGTCTCGATCGTCCGCGAGTCGCTCACGCGCATCGGCGGTGCGGTCGCGTCCGTCGGCGAGGCGCTCGCGGTCGTCCGCAGCAACGTCACGACGATCGGCGGCGGCATCGCGCGCATCGGGTTCCTGGACCAGCCGTGCCTGTTCGGCGGCCCGACGTTCGTGCGCGGCGTGTACGCGCTGAAAGTCGGCCGCGCGTTCGTAGTGCTCCTGGGCCCGGCGGTGTAGCGCGGCGGCTCGGCGATGAAGTTCGGCGAGGGCGGGAACTGACTGCTCGTCGACCAGCCTCTCGCTACGTTCGGCGGCGGCGCGTTCGGCGCCTGCTTCCTCGCGCGCGGGATCGCTGAGCTGCTGAGCCCGGTGAGCTCGCTGATGATGTTCGTCGGAGGCCGCGCCGCCCATGGCACGAACGTCCTGCCCAGTTTCTCTCCTGGTTACGGATTTACGGATCCGACCGGCGAGCCGGGGTGCCTTTGCCGGCGCCCGGTGGGCCGAGCATCACGAGGTTCATGTCGGTCACCGCGGCCGTTACCGGGCTACTTGAGCGTGTCGCGCGTTGCGGTGCTGTAGAGCTTCGTCAGCTCGCGCGTGAAGTCGGTCTGCGCCCGCACCGCGGTGGCGACCCATTCCGCCTGCGCGGAGTCGGCGAACTTGTCGCCGTAGTCCGCGAAGGTCTTCATGTTCGACTCGTATGCCTCGAGGAACTGAACCCCCGCCTTCTTACCGAACTCGAGCACGCGCTCATTGAGTTCGCGAATGCGCTCGGCGGCGGCTTCTGCCTGCTGCGTGGTGTTGGTTTGAGCCATGGTGGGCCTTTCGTAGGTGCTGCGGATGAGCTGTCCCAGCTGCAGTCGCCACACAAATTGACTTGACTTCAGCTCAAGCAGCGTAGATACACGTGGCGTGGCTGTCAAGCGCGGCGGCCGGCTCAGGAAGGTCGACCGTGACGTGGACGGCCGGGCCGGCCCCCCTCGTCCGAAGCTCGCCGACTCCGCGCAGTAGCCGCAGCATCTCGACGTTGTCGGCAAGTACGTAGGCCTGAAAGCGCCGTACCCCCTGCGCGCGTGCCGCGTGCACGAGAGCGGCGAGCAGAACCGTCCCGAGCCCACGGGCCTGCCAGTCGTCGACGACGGCCAGTGCGGGCTCGACGTCCGCGTCCGCCAAACGAATGAAGCGCGCGACGCCCACGATCCCGGACCCGCCGGTCGCGTCGATCGCCGCCAGCGCGACGTGGTCGCGCTGGTCGACGTCCGTCAAGTGCCGGAGCTGTGACTCGGTCAGGCTCGGCATCGGTCCGAGGAAGCGCCGGTGGCGGGATTGCTGCCCCAAGCGCTCGAAGGCTGCGACGAACGCCGGACGGTCGCCGCGGCGGAGCGGCCGGATGACGACCCGTGACCCATCCTGAAGGGTCGCCACGTCCGTGTCGGGCGCTATCGGCATTTGTGCCTCCTGTTCGAGAGTCGATCCTGGCTCTCTCCCCAGCGCCCTCCTACCCTGAGCGAACGCGCTTCACCGTACTGTGCGGCGCTGCACACATGGTCGGTCAGCCGTGCGGCGTGATGACGGCGCGCCCCGAGAGGGTGCCGTTCTGCATCCGCTCGTAGGCGTCGGCGACGCGCTCGAGCGGGAAGTGCTCGGCGTGCGCGGTGATGTGGCCGGAGCGCGCCAGCTCGAGCACCTCCGCGAGTTCGATCGTGCTGCCCCAGTACGGGTGGGTGAGGCTCGCGTCGGACGGCAGCGTGTTGAAGCGGTACTCGAGCATGCCGCCGCCGATGCCGATCACCATCACGTCGCCGCCCTTGGCGACGACCTGCGTGTCCAGCGCGAGCGTGGCGTTGGTGCCGACACAGTCGAGCACCAGGGTGGCGCCGCGCCCGTCCGTGAGCTCGCGGATCTCTTCCGCGGCGTGCTCGCCCGAGGCGACCGTGTGCTCGGCGCCGACGGCGCGGGCGAGCTCGAGCTTGCCGGGGTCGATGTCGGTTGCGATGACACGCGTCGGTGAGAGCGCGCGCAGGATCTGCACGGCCATGTGACCGAGGCCGCCGACGCCGATCACGACCGCAGTCGTGCCTGGGACGAGCTCGTGGAGCGCGAGCTTGATCGCGTGGTACGGCGTCAGCGCGGCGTCAGACAACGGCGCCGCGTCGCGCGGATCGAGATCCCCGAGCGGCACGAGCAGCCGTGGGTCGGGGACGAGCATGTATTCAGCCATGCCGCCATCACGGCCAAGGCCGCCGCCGGACGCGCCGATCTGGGCCGCGTGCTCGCACAGAGTCTCCAGCCCGGTCCGGCACGGGCGGCAGCGCCCGCAGCCCCAGGGTCCGTAGACCGCGACCGCCTCGCCGACCTCCCAGCCCTTGACGCCCGCGCCGAGCGCCTCGATCCAGCCGGCGTTCTCGTGCCCGAGCGTGAACGGCAGCTCGTACGGCAACGTGCCCGCGGGCCACTCCATCACGTGCAGGTCGGAGTGGCACGCTCCCGCCCCGCCGACCTTCACGAGCACTTCGCCCGGCTGCGGATCCGGCACCGGCACGTCGCGCAGGACCGGGGGCTGTTGCCACTCGACGAGCTGGAATGCGCGCATCAGCCGCGACCGGCGCGGCCCGGGCAGAAGAGCAGCGAGGCGGCGACGAGCGAGCGCTGCGCCGGGCGCGCGAGACGCGGTTCTGGCGGGACGTCGCGGCTGTCGTGGGAAAGACCGATCTCGCGAACGGTGGGGACGACGAAGCGGCGGATGTGCGTGGGAGAGTTCATGGCGGGCAACTTACACCAGAACTGAAGTCATTTCAAATAGTCGGCTTTAGGACCGTCTGGGAAATGGTTGGCAAGCACTGCAGCTAACTTGCTAACGCGTGCTCTATGGTTGCTTCCATGCGCACGACGACCGTCACCGGCACCGCGCACCCGGACCTGCACACCCAGTTGTACTGGGAGAGCACCGGCGACGGTCCACCCCTCCTGCTCGTCATGGGCCTCGGGCTGAGCGGGGGTGCATGGTGGCGCACAGTGGACACGCTGAGCCGCGGCTTCCGCGTGATCACGTTCGACAACCGCGGCGTCGGGCGCTCGCGCGGCCTCACGCCCGCGTACACGACCGAAGCGCTCGCTGACGACGCCGCGGCCGTGCTCGACGCGCTCGAAATCGAGCAGGCCAACGTTTACGGGCTCTCGCTCGGCGGCATGGTCGCCCAGCAACTCGCACTGCGCCATCCCCGGCGCGTCCGCTCGCTCGTGCTCGGCGCGACGACCCCCGGCGGCCGGCGCGCCAAGACAGCCGACGAGGAGGTCATGGCCTTCTTCCACGGCCGCGCGCACCGGCCGCGCGAGGAGGCGGCCTGGGCGTCGGTGGCCTACAACTACGGCCGCCGCTGCCGCGACGAGCACGCCGATCGCATCGCCGAGGACATCCGCCACCGCCTCGCCTACGCGTTCGACGAGGAGGCCTACCGGGCCCAGTTGATGGCCGCGGCACTCCATAACTGCACGAGCCGGCTGCATCGCATCGACGTGCCCGCGCTCGTGGTCCACGGCGAGGACGACCGCGTCGTCCCCGTGGACAACGCCCATCTGATCGCGAGCCGCCTGCCCAACGGCGGACTCCATCTGCTCGAGGGCACGGGCCACCTCTACACAACCGAGGCCCCCGAGGCCGACGCCGAGGTCGGCCGCTTCCTCGAAGCCGTCGCCTAGCGGCACTAGCTCGTCAGGAACTCGAGCACGGCCTCGTCGGCGGCGGGCTCGTCGGTGGTGTAGAGGTGCGCCGCCTGGTCAAGCTCGAGCAAGCGTGCACCCGCGATCGCCGCGGCGAGCGCGCGGCCGTTCGCCGGCGGCACCATCCGATCCTCTGCGCCGTGCACGACGAGCGTCGGCGCGGTGAGGCCCCCCAGCCGCGCCGCCGCGTCGTGCGCCGCCGCGGCCGCGAGCTGCGCGCCGTAGCCGACGGGATCGAACTTGTACGCCCGCCGGCGCGCGAAGTCCTCGCCGATGCGCGCGCCGCCCGCGCCGCGTGTGCGCTCGCTGTACACATACGGCACAGAGGCCCAGCGGCCCTCTTCATCGGGCACCGCGGCGCGGCGCCTGAGGAACGCCAGCGTCTCGGCGTCCGGCGGCGTCGCGAGGCGGCCGCCCGCGGAGGTCGCGCCCAGCACGAGCGCGTTGACCCGGTCCGGATACCGCAGCGCGAGCTCCTGGGCGATCATCCCGCCCATCGAGATCCCGTACACGTGTGCGCGCGCGATGCCCACCGCGTCGAGCACGGAGACGGCGTCCGACGCCATCCCCGCGAGCGTCAGCGGGCCGGCCGGACGCTCGCTGCGACCGGACCCGCGGTTGTCGAACGTCACGACCTGGAGCGCGCGTGCGAGCACGGGAACGGTGCGCCACCAGGCATCGCCCGGCAGGCCGAGACCCATGATCAGCAGCACGGCCGGACCCTCGCCGGTGGATTCGTAGTGGAGCATGCGAAGAAATTTACCTGAAGTCACTTGACTTAGCCAACTCGCTTGCTAATCTTGCTAACACAAGCAAGCGGCCCAACCCCGACCCAAAGGAACCGATATGGCCACGCAGACGAAGTCCGATCCGATCGAGACCGCGACCGAGAAGGTCGCCGAGTTCAACGACAAGGCCGCCGAGAACGGCCGCAAGGCCTCCGCCGCCTACCTCGACTCCTACGAGAAGGCCGTCGTGCAGTTCGCCGACGGCTACGAGAAGGCCGCGACCGCGACCAAGATCGAGTGGCTCTCCGACCGTCGCTGCCACGCAGGCCGACTTCGCCCGCGAGGTCACCAAGGCGTACACGAGCGCCGCGCGCGACCTCGTCGCCCGCTAAGCACCTTCGCCGCACGCTCTCTCCTCCTGCGGCGATACCTGAGCCGCGGTGCCCACAAAGGCACCGCGGCTCAGTGCTTTCTGGCCACGAACGCGTCGTAGACCTCGATCAGCGCCGCCCGCTCCTTCGCGCTGAGATCCGGGTCGGCGCGGATCGCGGCCACCACCGCCGATTCCTCGGACGCTTTCGCCGGCGGTCGCGGCCGATGCCGCTTGAGCGTCTCGGCCGACATCTCCAGGTTGTCGGCGATCGCCTCCAGCACGCGCTCCGACGGCTCGCGCAGCCCGCGCTCGATCTGCGACAGATACGGGTTGGAGATGCCCACCAGGTCGGCGAGCTGGCGCATCGTCAGGTCCTGCATCTCGCGCTGATGACGGATGAACTGCCCGAACGTCGATTCGTCGTCGGTGTCGGCCACGCGACAAGTGTACGCGTCAATATCTGCTAACTTATCCGAGTTCAGTTCTGTCGAGAGGACGATCACGTGGCCTGGGACTTCAGCACCGACCCCGAGTTCGAGCTGCAGCTCGAGTGGATGCGTGCGTTCGTGCGCGAAGAGGTGTGGCCGATCGAGGCGATCGAGGACCGGCTGACGCAGTCCGACCTCGACCGCATCAATGCGCCGCTGCAGGAGCAGGTCAAACAGCGTGGCCTGTGGGCCGCACACCTCCCGCCCGAGCTCGGCGGGCAGGGCTTCGGCCAGGTCAAGCTCGGGCTGATGAACGAGATCCTCGGGACGTCGATCTACGCGCCGCCCGTGTTCGGCTGCCAGGCGCCCGACTCGGGCAATAGCGAGATCCTCGCGCTCGCGGGCACCGACGAGCAGAAGGAGCGCTGGCTGTATCCGATGCTCGCCGGCGAGATCCGCAGCGCGTTCTCGATGACCGAGCCGGAGACGCCGGGCTCCGATCCCACCCAGCTGATCACGCGCGCGACGAAGCAGGGCGACGGCTACGTGCTCAACGGGCACAAGTGGTTCACCTCCAACGGCTCGATCGCCGACTTCCTGATCGTCATGGCCGTCACCGACCCGGACGCACCCCCGCACCGGCGCGCCTCGATGTTGATCGTGCCGGTGGATGCCCCGGGCGTGGAGATCGTGCGCGACGTGCCGACGATGGAGCACCCGCAGGAGCGCTTCGGCGTCCTCGGCGGCCACTCCGAGATCTTCTACCGAGACGTCCACCTCGGCCCGGACGCACTGCTCGGCGGCGAGGGCGAAGGCTTCCTGATCGCCCAGAAGCGGCTCGTCCCCGGCCGCATCCACCACTGCATGCGCTGGCTGGGAATGGCGCGCCGCGCCTATGACGCGATGTGTGAGCGCGCGCTCTACCGCCCCGTCAAGCACGGCCTGCTCAAGGACACGCAGACCGTCCAGGCGTGGATCGCCGACTCCGCCGCGGAGATGCAGGCGGCGCGGCTGATGACCCTGCGCGCCGCGTGGCTGATCGACCAACACGGCTCGAGCGCCGCCCGCACCGATGTCTCGATGATCAAGTTCTTCGGCGCCAAGGTCCTGCACGACGTGATCGACCGTGCCGTGCAGATCCACGGCTCGCTCGGCTACTCGGGCGACATGCCGCTGGAGATGCTCTACCGCTTCGCCCGCCACGCGCGCTTCGTGGACGGCGCTGACGAGGTGCACCGCGAGCTCGTCGCGCGCCACGAGTTGCGCGCCTACGAGGTGCCCGCCAGCGGCCTTCCCAGCGAGCACGTTCCGACCCGCCGCGACGCCGCCCTGCGCAAGTTCTCGGACATCGTCGCGACTGAAGCGAACTAGACCGTCCACTTCGCTTTGCAGTAACCCCCTGAGCTGATACGCTTTTACTAAGATGAATTCAGCTCAGGAAGGGCAACCGGCTCGCCGCGGCCGCGGTAAGCGGAACGAGGTCCTCACCGCCGCGACGGATCGCTTCGGTCGGGACGGATACGAGCACACCAAGTGGGCCGACATCGCGGCCGACATCGGCGTCGGCGCGACCGCGCTCTATCACTACTTCGAGTCCAAGCAGCACTGCCTGTACGAGATCATGGACGAGGCGATCGAGGACTTCCGGAGCCGGTTCGTCGCGGTCATCGCGGACGAGCGCGATCCGGTGCGCGCGTTCGAGGCCGTGATGGCCGAGTGCTTCAACCTCTCAGAGCATGACGTGCTCCGCAACCGCGTGCTCGTCGCAGAGCAGGGCCGGCTGTCCAGCCCGAGCACCTCCGAGCGCGAAGAGCAGGCCCGTCTGGCCGCGCGCTCGCGGATGCGCGAGCTGGAGTTCGCGTGGGCGAGCTTCCTCGCCGGCGCGATGCGCGACGGCGCGATCCCGGAGACCGACCCGCGCCTGCTCACGCGCGCCGTGCTCGGCCTCTACAACAGCATCTGGCACTGGTATCGCCCGAACGGGATGATCGCCCTCGATCGGGTGGCCGAGTACTACACGGAGCTCGCACTCGCGATGATCGGCCTCCCCCCTGCCGCCCGCGAGCTGGAGCGCGCCGCGGCATGAGCTTCTTCGAGCGCTACTTCGAAGCCCTGGACGGCCCCGAGCCCTACTCGTCGCTCGACCTTGTCGCGGACGACGTGGAGTTCGCGATCGAGTGGGCGAACGGCGATGACCGTAAGGCCACGCAGCTGCGCGGCGGCAAGGCCGAGCTGAAGGCCTTCGTGGACGCCGGAGACATGGACGGCTGGGCCCACTACGTCGTGCGGTCGGCCACCGACGGCGACACGCAGTTCGCGCTCGGCGAGACGCGCTGGGACGACGGTCGCTTCATCGGCACCTTCTTGGCCGTCGCGCACCTCGACGCCGACGGGCGGATGGACCGCTACATGGTCGGCCGCTCACCCGCGATCACGTTCCCCTCCGCGCAGCATGCACGCTGAACTGCTCGCCGGCACGCCGAGCGAACCGGTGCTGCTCGGGTCGGAGTGCCGGAAGTGCGGCACGGTCGCCTTCCCGCGCCAGGCCGCGTGCCCGCGCTGCACGTCCACCGACGTCACCGAGCGCCGGCTCGCCCGTCGGGGCACGCTCTGGAGCTGGACGATCCAGCGCTTCCGCCCGAAGTCTCCGCCCTACACCGGGCCGGAGGAGTTCGAGCCCTACGGCGTCGGCTATGTCGAGCTGCCGGGCGAGGTGCGCGTCGAGGCTCGGCTTACGGAGTCCGACCCCTCGAAGCTGGAGATCGGAATGGAGATGGAACTGACGCTGATCGAAGACGCGGCCTTCGCCTTCAGGCCGGTGTCATGAACGACGACGTCGCCGTCATCGGCCTCGGCATCCACCCGTTCGGCCGCCACCCCGGCGTCTCCGGCTTGGAGATGGCCGCCCAGGCGACCCGCGCCGCGCTCGACGATGCCGGCCTGGGCTGGGATCAGATCGAGTTTGCCGTAGGCGGGTCCGACGCCGCGGGCAACGCCGATACGACGGTGTCCGTGCTGGGCCTCACCGGCGTGCCGTTCATCAACGTCAAGAACGGGTGCGCGACCGGCGGCTCGGCGTTGATAACGGCGCACGCGATGCTGTCTGCGGGGAGCGCCGACGTCGCGTTGGTCCTCGGCTTCGACAAGCACCCGCCGGGCGCGTTCAACCCGCTGCCCGAGGAGTGGGGCATCGGCTCCTGGTACGGCGAGTCCGGGCTGATGCTGACCACCCAGTTCTTCGCGATGAAGATCCAGCGCTATATGGCCCAGCACTCGATCAGCGAGTCGACGCTGGCCAAGGTGGCGAGCAAGGCGTTCGACAACGGCGCGTTGAACCCCAACGCGTGGCGCCGGCAGCCGCTGTCGGAGGAAGAGGTGCTCGCGTCCAAGCTGGTCAACGACCCCTTGCGCCAGTACATGTTCTGCTCGCCCGGCGAGGGCGCGGTGGCGCTGGTGCTCGCGCGCGGCGAGAAGGCCCGCGGGCGCAGGCCGGTGCTGTTGCGCTCGGCGGTGTTCAAGACGCGCCGCTTCGGCTCCTTCGAGGTCTTCAGCCCTTCGATCCCCGTGCACGACGGCGTCTCCCCGACGGCCGAGGCGGCCGCCGCGGCGTTCGAGCAAGCCGGCATCGGGCCGGAGGACATCGACGTCGCCCAGCTCCAGGACACCGAGTCCGGCGCCGAAGTGATGCACCTCGCCGAGACCGGCCTGTGCGAGGACGGCGAGCAGGAGCAGCTCATCCAGAGCGGCGCGACGCGGATCGGCGGGCGCCTGCCGGTCAACACCGACGGCGGCTGCCTGGCCAACGGCGAGCCGATCGGCGCCTCCGGCCTGCGCCAGGTGCATGAGGTCGTGCTCCAGCTACGCGGCGAGGCCGGCGAGCGCCAGATCCCCGGCCCCGCACGGGTTGGCTTCACCCAGGTCTACGGCGCCCCCGGGGTGAGCGCATGCACCGTCCTGAGCACCTGACCGAGCTGCTCGAGCGAGGCGCCGCCGTGCACCCGGATCGCCCGGCGCTGGTCTTCGGCGGCGTCGAGCGCACGCACGCCGAGCTCCACGATCGCGCGGCGCGGATCGCGGGCGCGCTCGCCGCTCGCGGCGTGCGCGCAGGCGACCGCGTGGCCATGCTCCTCCACAACGGCCTCGAGTTCCCGGAGACGCTGCTGGCCTGCCACCGCCTCGGGGCGATCGCAGTACCGATCAACTTCCGGCTCACGCGCGCCGAGATCGACTACATCCTCGCCGACGCCGCCGCGGCGACGCTCGTCGACGGGCCACTGAGCGCCGATTACGAGCCGGCTCCCCAGGCCGCCGTCGCGCCCGGCGACGGCGCGTTGCTCTGCTACACGTCCGGCACGACCGGCCGCCCGAAGGGCGCGTTCCTCTCCCACGCGAACCTCGTCGCCTCCACGCGCAGCTGGATCCACGAGATGGGCGCGACCGCGGACGACGTCTGGCTGTCTGGCCAGCCGCTCTTTCACATCGGCGGGATCAACGGCATGCTCCCGTTCCTGGCGCTCGGAGCAAAGGCCGTCATCACCCCTTCGACCGGGTTCGACGCCCACAACGCCGTGCGGCTGATGGAGGAGCACGCGGTGACGATGTGCATCTTCGTCCCGACACAGTGGGATCAGCTGACCGCGATCCCCCAGCGCACGCACCTCCGCGTCGCGATGTGGGGCGCCGCTCCCGCCTCGAGCCAGACGCTCGAAGCGCTCGCACGGACCTACCCCGGTGTGGACATCGTGAGCGCCTACGGACAGACCGAGATGTCCGGCGCGACCACGCTGCTCAAGGGCCCCGACTCGACCCGCAAGATGGGCTCGGTCGGCCTTCCCATGCGCGATGTCGAGCTACGGCTCGCCGATGTCGACGACAGAGGGGTCGGAGAGATCGTCTATCGCAGCCCGTTCGTCATGCGCGGCTACTGGAACAACCCCGAGGCGACGGCGGAGGCCTTCGCCGGCGGCTGGTTCCACAGCGGCGACCTCGCCACCCGCGACGCGGAGGGCTACCTGAGGCTCGTGGACCGCAAGAAGGACATGATCGTCAGCGGGGGCGAGAACATCTACCCCGCTGAGGTCGAGCGCGTGCTGCGCGAGCATCCGGCCGTTGCCGACGTCGCGGTCGTCGGCGCCCCGCACCCACGCTGGGGCGAGACGCCGGTGGCCTTCGTCGTGGGCGCCTGCACCGAGCAGGAGCTGATCGAGCACTGCCGAGCCCACCTCGCCGGCTACAAGAAGCCCACCGCCGTTCACTTCGTTACCGAACTGCCCCGCAATGCGGCAGGCAAGGTGCTCAAGCGCGAGCTGCGCGCCATGATTGACATGACTTCACTTCAAGTCTAAGCTGAGGCACATGCGACTGAACGGAAGGATCATGGCCGTCACCGGCGGCGGATCGGGGATCGGGGCGGCGATCTGCCGCCGCCTGGCCGAGGAGGGCGCGACGGTCGCCGCGCTCGATATCCAGCTCGACGCGGCCCAGGCCACGATCGACGCGCTCGGGTCCGGCCTCGCCGTCCACGCCGACGTCTCCGACAGCGCCGCCGTCGAGCAGGCGCTCGCGCACGTCGAGCGCGACCTCGGGCCGCTCGACGCGATGATCAACAACGCGGGTGCCGTCGGAGGCGCGCACCTTCAGCGCGTGACGCCGCTGCTCGAGAAGCAGCGCCTCGAAGCGCTCGAAGGCGAGGTCACGACGCCGCTCGACGCGCTCGTGCGCCTCAGCGACGACGAGTGGCGCCAGTTGCTCGCCGTCCACCTCGACGGCACTTTCTTCTGCACCCGCGCCGCCGCGCGTTTGATGGCCGCACGCGGGCGCGGCGTGATCGTGAACATGTCGTCTGTCTGCGGGTTGGAGGGCTGCACCGGCCATCCGCACTACTCCGCGGCGAAGGCCGGCATCCTCGGCTTCACGAAGGCCACCGCCAAAGAACTGATCGTGCAGGGCATACGCGTCAACGCGGTGGCCCCGGGACACGTCGACACCAGCAAGCTGCGCGATTCGCTCGACGCCGCCCGTCGCGTGATTGCCGCGCAGACGCCCGCGGGACGCCTCGCGCGGCCGGAGGAGATCGCCGCGACCGTCGCCTTCCTCGTCTCTGACGACGCGCGCTACTACGTCGGAGCGACGCTCAGTCCCAACGGCGGGCTCGTGACCGCCGTCTAGCGTCAAGCGATCCGGACGAGCGTCTTCCCGGTCGTGCGGCCGGCGAGCATGAGCGCGAGCGCCTCGGGCGCTCGTTCGAGGCCGTCGAAGACGGTCTCGAAGTAGCGCAGGCGGCCTTCTGCGATCCAGGCTGCCAGGTCGCGCTGGACCTCGCCGAGGCGGTGGACGTGCGCGCTGCCGCGGAACCCGCGCAGGGTGAGCTCGTGGGTCACGGCGCGGAACAGGTTGGCTGGACCGGGACGGGACGCATCGGCGCCGTACTCGGACACGGCGCCGCAGAGCGCGGCGCGACCGCCTCGGCGCATGGCGCCTATGGCCGCCTCGAGGTGATCGCCCCCGACATTGTCGAAATAGACGTCGATGCCGTCCGGCACGGCCGCGTGCAACAGATCGGCGACGGGTGCGTCACGGTGGTTGAAGGCCGCGTCGAGTTGCAGATCGTCGCGCAGGTACGCGACCTTGGCCTCGGAGCCGGCGCTGCCGATCACCATGTGCCCGCGCAGCTTCGCGAGCTGCGCAGCGAGGCTGCCTACCGCGCCCGCGGCGGCCGACACCCAGACGACGTCGCCATCGTGGAGGCCGGCAATGTGAAGCAGACCGACGTAGGCGGTCAACCCGATCCCACCGAGCGGGCCGAGATAGGCCTGCGGCGGCGCGGCCTGCGCGTCGATCTTCGCCAGCGTGCCGAGACCGCCGAGCGCCGGGGCGCCCGCGCGGACCGTTGCGTAGTCGCGCCAGCCGGCCGCATGCCAGACGTGGTCGCCCGCGGCGAACCCCTCCGCGCGTGACTCGACCACCTCGCCGACGGTGAGGATCCCGTCCATCGGGGCGTTGACCTGGAACCCGTCGAAGTAGCCCTTCGGGGCGCTTGCGCGGAGGCGGACCCTCAGGCCGGGGTCGACCGAGGTCCACGTATTGCGGACAAGCACCTCGCCCGGATCGGGTGGGCGTACGGAGGCGTCGGCGACGAGGAATTCCGGACCGCCTTCGGTATAGGCGGCGACGCGGATCTCACGCCCGGCGAGCGACATACTCCGGCGAGCCCGCCGTCAGGATCGTCCGGGCGGCTTCCCGCCCCTCGGCGATCGCGTGCGCGACGCGGCGAGGAACGACCGCGTCGCCGATCGCGAACCCGCTCGCGTCGCCCACGAGAGCGCGCCAATCACGCGGCCGGCGTTCGCCGACCACGATCACGGCGTCCGCCGCGATCCGCTCAGGATCGCAGCCGGCCGCGCCCACCTCGACCGCGCCGTCCGCAATCGCCAGCAACGTGTGAAGCGGCCGGATCGTGATCCGGGAGCCGGCGAGCCGCGGCAGCAGCTGCGTCCGGCTCTCGGGCGGGATGCCCGTCGCGAACGCTGTCCCGGGCGTGACGAGCGTGATGTCGCGCACGTCCGCCTCGACCAACACCTCGACGGCGCTGACCGAGGGCCACCAGCCGAACCCGTCATCGACGACCACGACGCTCCTGGACCCATGGAAGGCGGCCGCGCCGGCGGCGATGGCCGCCGAGCTCGACCAGGCGAAGGCGCCGGCATCGGCGGGTTGGTCCTCGGTGGCCCCGATCGCCGCGATCACGGTGTCAAACCCGGCGAGGTCGGGCGGCGTCGCGGTCTCGCCGAGGTGCCACTCCACACGTCCGGCAATCGTTGAGCGGTAGAAGTCGATCATCCGCAGCCAGCCCTTGCGGTGCGGTCCGCTACCCGCGAGCGCAAGGCCGCCACCGAGGGTCGAGGCCGCGTCCCAGACGCTCACATCGCGTCCGGCGTCGACCAGCGTCAGCGCACACTCCAGGCCGCCGGGGCCGGCGCCGACGATCGCCACGCGACCGTCGCCGGCCCCGGACCCGAAGGCGAGCGGCGCGGCCGGGCGGCGGTCGCGGCCAGGCGGCGCCAGCGACGGATTCACGCTGCACAGCAAGGTGGGGTCGAACGCGCGGCAGTCCTCGTTGCAGGCCACGCACGGTCGGACGGTCTCCGGCCGGCCGGCAAGGAACTTCCGGGGCAGTTCCGGATCGGCGATCAGGCCGCGTGCGAGGCCGACCAGGTCGGCGCCGTCGGTCAGCGCGCGCTCCATTTCCGGCAGGCCGCGGAAGCCATGCGAGATCAGCAGCGGACGCGAAGTCAGGCCGCGCAATTCTCGTGCGGTCGCCAGCAGCGGCGGCGTCTCGGTGGCCATGTCACGCACGTAGGCGCTGCGCATCCCGACGGTCAGGTTGAGATAGTCGATCGCGGGCTCGAGCTCCGTCAGCAGCTCGGCGATCTCGTCCACGTCGAGGCCGGCGTCGTGCACGTCGCCGACGGACAGCCGGATGCCCGCGAGCGCGGACGGGTCGAGCTCACGCAGCGCGTGCAAGATCGCGAGCACCGGCGCCGCGCGACCGGCAACGCTCCCGGCATCGGCGCGCCGGTTCGTGCGCGGCGAGAGGAACTGCGCCAGCAGGTAGCCGTGGGCGGCGTGGAGTTCGATGCCGGTGAAACCGGCGTCGAGCGCATGCCGCATCGACACGACATGTGCCTCGATGAGCGCGTCGATCTCCGCATCGGTCAGTGCGCGCGGCGCCGTCGGCTCGCGCGGCGAGCGAACGGCCGACGGCGCGACGGGTGCGTGGTAGCGCTCGGCGCCGAGCGTTTCGCGGCCCAGGTGCACCAGTTGGAGCACGGGCACGACGCCGGCGCCCGCGATTGCGTTCGCGCGCGCTCGCAGGGCGGGAACGATCTCGGGCCTCCAGGCCTCGGCGAAGTTGCCGCGCCGCACCGTCGACTCGGGGGCAACGACGGTACCGCCGACGATCGCCATCGCCGCGCCGCCCTCGGCGATACCGCGCCAGTACGGAGCGTCGGTGGGGCCGGGGAGGCCGTCCTGCACGTCGCCGCCACCGTGCGCGGTGGCGACGATGCGATTCGCGAGCCGGACGGACGCGGTGAGTTGAAGCGGGTCGCGGAGCTGGGGCATCAGACCGCGACCACGATCAGCGCCGATGCCGCCGCGACGGCCACCGCCGCCGAGATGCAGTGCAGCGGGATGGGCGATGGTCCTGGACCCCCGCCCGCGTTCAGGCCGGCATGGCGACGGGGGTAGCACCGGCTCGCGAGCGCCCCGCCGCTCACGCCGGTGGCGACAAGCGCCGCGCCCACGGCGTATCCCAGCCACGGCAGTCCGCTGATGACCGCGAACCGAGCGATCAGCGCTCCGGCCGCCGTCAAGGCAAGGGCGGTCCGCAACCACGCGAGCGTGGTGCGCTCCAGCTGCGCGCCAAGATCGAACAGCGAAGTCACCGCACGACCAGCACGATCACCGCCGCAACGGCGATCAGCCCGATTGCGACGCTCAGGGGACCGAGCGCAGGCGAGTACGGAAGCGGCCGTCGCAGCCTGAGCGCGCGCTCGAGCGTCCGCCAGCGTGGGTAGCTCAGCACGCCGATGATCCCCGCGATCACGATCAGCGGAATGCTGAGAGCCAGGCGTTCGCCCTGCGGCTCGGAGCCCAACAGCTCGGCGACCGCAAGTCCGGCGACAAGCGCTCCCAGCGCCGTCCGTGCCCACGCCAGGAAGGTCCGCTCGTTGGCCAGTGTGAAGCGGGGGTCGGGCTCGTCGCCGACATCGAGATGCCGGTTCACAGCTTGTCGAACACATCGCGCCCGCCGAACGCCATCGCGGCGACCACGCCGATGCCCGTCACAACGGTCATGACGAGGGCGATCGCGGCGACCGTCGGATAGGAGCCGTTCACCCAGTAGTCGAACAGGACTGTTCCCATGACGTTGGTCGTGGGCGACCGGACGAGCATCGACGCCGAGAACTCGTGCGTGAGCAGCACGAACATCAGCGCCGCCGCGCCGCCCATGCTTGCACGGAGCAGCGGCAGCACGATCCTCGTGTTCGTCCAGACCAGGCCGGCGCCGCTGACGCGCGAGGCCTCCAGGTAGCCGTTGCCCATCGCGATCATCGTCGCGAGCAGCATCCGCGTGCCGAAAGGCAGCATCAGCGCCGTGTAGACGAGGACGATCACCCAGGTCGAGCCGTACAGGACCAGCGGCGGATACGAGTAGGTCAGCAGGAAGCCGACGCCGAAGATCACCGCCGGCACCCCGAGCGGGAGTGCCACGATGAAGTCCAGCAGGGTGCGAACGAACTTGAACTGCTGGCCGCGCAACAGCAGCGACGCGGCGATGAACCCGATGATGAGCACGAGGATGACGCCGCCCGCGGAGGCGACGATGCTCGTGATGATCGCGTCACGGGTGTCCGAGGCGGAGAGCACCTCCCGGACGTTGTCCAGCGTGAAGTCGCCCGGAGTGATCGTCGGCGTCCAGAACTTGGAGAGCGCCACGACGGTCAGCGCCGCGATCGGCAGCACGGTGGACAGAAACGCGTACAGCAGCATCCCGACGACGGCCAGCTTGGACGTCTGCCCCGAGGAGCGGAAACCCTTGCCGCCATGCGTCACGAAGCGGCGCTGGTCACCCAGTGCGATCTTCTGTGCGATCACGACGACCAGCCCGAAGATCAGCAGCGGCGAGCCCATCGCCGCGGCGGCGGCGAAGTCCGTCGGCGACTCCGACACGTAGCGGAAGATCTCCGTCGTGATGACGTCGACGCCTTGGGCGGTGCCCAACAACAGCGGCGCGGTGAACTGCCCCAGTCCGAGCAGCAGGGCGACACCGCCGCCATAGATGAGTGACGGTCGCAGCAGCGGGAGGACGACCTTGAAGAAGACGCCCAACCGCGATGATCCGGCCACCTGAGCGGCTTCGACGTGCTCCTGGTTGATGTCCTTCAAGCCCGCGCTGACGAACAGATACACGAACGCCGCGAGCGAGAAGCCCGTGATGATGATGATCCAGGGAACCGTGTAGACGTCGATCGGCCCCTCTTGCAGGTGGTTCCACCACGGCAGCTCGCGCAGGAGGGCGTTCAGGTAGCCCGGACGCGGGCTCAGCAGGAACG
This sequence comes from uncultured Solirubrobacteraceae bacterium, assembly GCA_963768375.1. Taxonomy (GTDB): domain Bacteria; phylum Actinomycetota; class Thermoleophilia; order Solirubrobacterales; family Solirubrobacteraceae; genus Solirubrobacter. The sequence goes on along the minus strand of CAVYHO010000006.1, from coordinate 17,759 downwards.
CCCAGCCGATCACGTTCGCCACCGCGGGGATGACGATCGGCAGCACCGGCAGGCTTCGCATCCACCCGAACCGCGGGGGCAGCTGCGTCGAGGCCCACGCCAGTAGCGTGCCCAGCACCATCGCGATCACGAAGGAGCCGAGCGCGAGTTGCGCCGTGGTCAGCAGCACGTCGCCGATCCCGGGAGCACCGAACGCGGTCCGGTACCCCTGAGCACCGTTCTCGAGGGCCGTGGTCTGCAGCCGGATCAGCGGCAGCACCACCAGGTAGGCGAGCACCGCGACGAAGCCGACGACGCCCAGCATCGGGAGCCATCGCCGAGCGCTCGCGCCTGCCCGTGGCTTTGCTTCAGACGTGATGGCGGCCATGGCTCAGGCCCCCACCGGCTGGCGCTGGGCAGCGGACGCCGCCCCGATCTCGGCCGACACGTCGAACAGCTTCGCGTCGCGCGGCCGGAAACCGACCGAGATCGGTTGGCCGATCTCGAGCTTGCGGGTCCAGCTGTCCTGGTCGCCGGCGGGCACGCGCGCGTGAACGCGCGTCGCGCCCGTGTTTGCGAAGACATCGAAGTGCCGGCCGCCGTAGCCGGCGTCGAGGACCGTCGCGGACAGGAACGCCATGCCGGGCTCGGGTGCCTCGCCCGCCGGAGCGATGCTGAGGTCTTCGGGCCGCAGGCGGGCCACCGCCTGGTCACCCATGCCCGACGGCGAGAGCGCCTGGCCGTCGAGGCGCTCACCGTTGCAGTTCCAGCCACCCTCGATCCGCTCGCACACCAGCCGGTTCGCCATGCCGATGAAGTCGGCGACATACTCGGTGGCCGGCCGCTCGAACACCCGCTGTGGCGTGTCGAGCTGCTCGATCGCCCCCTTGCGCATGATCGCCAACCGGTCACCGAGCGCGAGCGCCTCGGACTGATCGTGCGTGACGAACACCGACGTGAACGAAAGCCGTGCGTGCAGCTCGTGGATCTCCGCACGGACGAGGTCGCGCAAGCGCGCGTCCAGGTTGCTCAGCGGCTCGTCGAACAGGACCAGCCCGGGACGGGCGACCAGGCCTCGGGCGAGCGCCACGCGCTGCTGCTGACCGCCGCTGAGCTGCGCGGGATACCGGTCCAGGAGCGCCTCGGTGTCGACCAGCCGAGCCATGTCCTCGACCCATCCCTCGCCGATCTTGTCCTTCATGCCACGTGCCTTGAGCGGGTAGGCGATGTTCTTGCGCACCGTCATGTGCGGCCACAGCGCATACGACTGGAAGACCATGCCGATGCTGCGCTTGTCGGGCGAGCGGTTGATGCGCGCGGCACGGTCGAAGACCGTCTCCCCGCCCAACGAGATCGTCCCCGCGGTCGGCTCCTCGAGACCGGCGAGGCAGCGCAGCGTCGTCGTCTTGCCGCAGCCGCTCGGGCCAAGGAGCACGAGGAACTCGCCTTCCTGGACCTCGAGGTCTAGTTCCTGAATGACCTTCGTCGAGCCGAACGTCTTGCTCAGGGCTTCAATTTGCACGTGCGACACTGCACTGCACCTCTCTCTCGTCTGCCGCGGGACGCCGGCTCAGGACTGTCCGAACAGGTCGTTGAGCTTCTGCTCGTACTCCTTGATCTGCTCCGGGGTCTGGGTCGAGGGCTTGCGCACATCGTTGGTGTACGCGACGGCGCCCGGCACGTCGGGAAGGACCGACCCGGCCTTGCGGGCGATCGCGGCCTGACCCTCCTTGGTGATCATGAAGTCCGCCAGGACCTGGGCGGCATTCGGATGCGGGCTCGACTTGAGGAGCGTGCCCTCAAAGCGGGCGCCCCACGCCGGGTTCGCGACGCCCCACTCGACCGGAGCACCGGCCTTCTGCTCGTCGACCTGCGGCTGAACGAACGTCGCCGCGGAGATCTCGCCTGACGACAGCGCCTCGGCCATCGGGAGCGCGCTGGGGTACAGACGCGGCTTCTGCGCTGACAGCTTCTGCAGGTAGTCGGCGCCGTAGGTCTCTTCGAGGTACTGATAGAAGTCGACGAAGGTCGCGCCCTTGATCGGCGGAATGCCGATCTTGCCGTCGGACAGCGCCGGATCGATGAGACCCGCGTAGTCCGTCAGCTTGCCCTTGAAGCGCTCGGTATTCCACGCGTACGTCAAGACGGCCGCCGTCACGACAAAGGCGTTGTTGTCGAGGACGTTCTCGGCCTTGTTGTACGCCGCGTCGTCGAACGCCGGGCCGCGAGGAGCGACGATGTTCGCCTTGTTGGCGTTGAGCCAGTTGCGGTCGGTGGTGACGAAGACGTCCGCGGTGCCCTTGCCCGTCCGGGCTTCGGCCTCCACCTTCGGCGCGAGAGCGGTTTCCACGCCGCGCACCACCTCGACCTTGATCTTCGGGTACTTCTCCTGGAACTTGGCGGCAAGCTCGTTGAGCTGATCCGTGCCCTGACCGGAGTAGATCGTGACCTTGCCCTCCTTCTCGGCCGCGGCCACGATGTCGTTCCACGAGCCCGAGGCGACGCTCGCCGAGCCCTCCGGCTCCGAACCACCGCAGGCCCCGGCGACGAGCGCGATGCCCAGCGCCGCGGCGGTCGCGGCCATCCGGATGCTCCCGCGCCGAGAAGCGCCTCGACGTCCGTGGGCGGGCACTCGCGTCCCCGCACTCTCGAAATTCGCGTCTGACGACAGGCTTCGCATTGTTCTCCTCCTCAGGAATGCGCGTTTGCGCGTCTAGCTCCCTCTGAAGACATCACTGTAGCTCTGAACTGAAGTCATGTCAAGTGTCTCCCGCGTGAGGTGTGACAGGCCCGGCCGGGCGCGCTGGTGCTCGCAATCGCAGCCCGCTCCGGACCACCGACAAAGCGGTTGATCTGAGTTCAGTTGGAAGTGACCGAAGTGGCCTGGGTGTCGGCCGCGGTCACCGCCACCGGCGTGACCGGGCCGGGCCGCCACTCGCGCCGATAGACCTCGGCGCTCGGACCCCACGTCCGCAGATCGAGATAGAACCGCCCGGCAGGAGCCGGCAGCCAATTGGCCGCGTTCGTCGGGCGCTCGTGCCCGATCACCACCGTCAACGACCCGTCCGCGTCGTACTCCAGCGCCGGGGTCGTCGCCGCGATGGCGTAGCGGTCGATCTCGTTGGGATACAGAAGCCCGGTCGCGGTCGGATACAGCGTGAGCGACCAGTGCCCGTCCACCGGCGGCGGCGGGTCGAGCCGGACGACATAGCTCGTGGTCGACGCGTCGAGCGGCTCACCCGACGGAGTCGCGTGGACGGCGTAGAACACCTTCTCTTCGCTCAGGTTGCCGCCGGTTCCGATCAGGTTCCGGATCGCGCGGCGCAGGTAGTTGAACCCGTCCTCGCCGCCCGAACCGCTGATCCAGCCGGTGTCGCCGACGGCGCCGGCGTACTGCGAGCGGGCGCCCTGGAGCAGTTGCATCGCGTCCGCGAACCCGGTCTCGAGGCCGCGTCGCGTCGCGCTGTCCAATGCGTCGACGCGCAGCGGCTGCGGACCCCCGAGTCCGATGCTTCGAAAGCGGTAGACGTAGGCATCCTCGTGAACCGGATGGCCGTTCAGACGCAGCGAGGAGTCGAGCACCGCGAAGAAGCTCCGCCAGTCGGTCTCGGCGGCCTCGGGCGACGCGATGACGAAGTCGCTCTGACCGACGTCCCCCGCCGGCGTGATCTCGACGGCGTCCTGGAGACCACGGACCGCTTCGACGTCCTCGGCCGACGGGCGGACGAGAATCCGCATCAGGATCCACATGTAGGGGCTCGCGACGCGGAAGCGGGTCATGCCTGCGGGCACGTCCCCCTCCCACCCCGGCGGCGTCACGAAGAAGTCGCCGCCTTTCTCCCCCACGGTCCTCGAACTGAGGTTGGTTGAATTCGAGAAGGCGTCGAGGAAGTGAAGCGTGTAATAGCGGTCCCGGATCTGAGGCACTCGAACCGAGACGGGGCCCTCCGAGAGGTCCAGCCAGGCGTTGGAGTACAGCGTGTCGACGTTCGGGGTCTTGAAGACCCGGAACTCCGGCGTGGCGACATCGCGCTGGTGGTACCAGCGGTTGAACCCGGTAAAGCTCGGGCTCGACTGGTCTACGGCCTGGCCGACCATCTGCGCGTACTGGTAGACGCTCGGGAGGCCGTAGATGGTGGCCTCCCCGGCGAGCGCCCGCACGTAGCGCTCCCGTTGTTCGGCGTTCGCCGGCAGGACGTCGGGTCGCGGCTCTACCTGAAGCTGGTCGACCTCTGCGAACTCGTAGCCGCGCGCGATCTGGACCTCGTTCCTCAACATCGTGACGACTCTAGGCCGTTTTGAGCTAAAGTCAATTCAGGCCATTAGGAGTAGAGAGGAGATCGCCTTGAAGGCGTACCGGATCACTTCCCCCGGCAGCGCCGCGGTCGTGGACGTCGAACCGCCGCGCCCCGGACCTCACGACGCGCTCCTGCGCGTGCGCGCCGCGGGCGTCTGCCACACCGATGTCAACCTGCTGCGGTCGCCGGATGCCGGCGGTGTGAGCCTGCCCGTCACGCTCGGCCATGAGATCGTCGGCGACGTCGTCGCGTTCGGCTCGTCGGTCAGTGATATGTCCATCGGCGCGACCGTGGCCGTCTACGAGTTGATCGGCTGCGGCCGCTGCCCGGCGTGCGAGCGGGGGGCGGACAACGTCTGCCGAGTCCTCGCCCCGAAGGCGCCAGGCGTCAGCTTCGACGGCGGCATGGCGGAATACGTCGTGGTGCCGGCTCGCAACCTGGTCGACATCGGTTCCCTCGACCCGGTCGACGCCGCGCCGCTGACGGACGCGGGCATGACGGCCTTCCACGCCGTCGAGCGCGGGCGCGCCTGGCTGATGCCGGGTGCCACGGCAGTCGTGATCGGCATCGGCGGGCTCGGTCACATGGCGCTCCAGTTCCTCGCGGCGACCTCCGAGGCGACGATCACGGCCGTGGACGTCGACCGCTCGCGTCTCGATCTGGCCACGGACCTCGGCGCCGCCGCCGGAGTGATGGCGGGCGACTCCGCCGCGCGCGAGGTCATCGCCGGAAATGGCGGGCGCATGGTCGACGTCGTGTTCGACTTCGTCGGCTCGCAGCAGAGCCTTGACCTCGCCGCCGCGATCACGGGTCGCGGAGGGGGGATCATCGTCACCGGGTCCGGCGGGGGACGCCTGTGTCTCACCGCCGCGATCGGCGCGGGTGCACTGCCGGACCGCGAGGTGACCATGATCCACACCTTCGGAGGGACGCGAGCCGATCTCGCGGCGGCCCTCAGGCTGGCGGAGACCGGCCGCGTCCATGCGCGGGTGCAGACCTTCGCCCTCGAGGACGCGGGCCGCGCGATCGACGAACTCGCAGCCGGGCGCGTGCTGGGACGCGCCGTCCTCGTGCCCTGAGCCGCCGGCTCAGTGAGAATCGGATCGGGTCACCGGCTCGATCGCGGGCGGCCTCCACGTGCGGTCGAGGACCTGGGGAGCCGGGATGTAGAGCCGCAGCATGAGGTAGAAGCGCCCCGCGGGCGCGGGGAGCCAGTTGGACGGGCCCGACGGCGGTTGCGTGTGCTGGATGAAGATGTCCTGCGAGCCGTCGCGGTTGGTGATCAAGCCGGGTGTCCGGTCCCCGATCGCGTACCGATCGATCGGGTTGGCCACCAGGCGACCGGCGTCGTCGTAGATGGTGATCGACCAGAACGCCCCGACGGGCGGCAGTTGGCCTGGAGCGAAGTGGATGCGGTAGGCGTTCGCACCGTCGAGCGCGGCACCGTCGCTGTCCACGCGACCCAGTGGATAAAGCGCTTCTTCGGGAACGGTCACGTTGCGCTGATCCAGGACGACGCCGGCGCGCAGGAGCCAGTCCGTGCCGAAACGCGGACCCTGGTAGTTGATCGTCCAGCCATTGACGTTGACGCCCAGGTTGAGCGACTTGGCGCGGACGATCGTTGCTGCGTCGCGCAGGCCGCGGGCGAGCTCGACCGTGGCGTCGGCGCTCAATCGGCCCGGGTCGAAGCCGCTTCGGGTCGTGAGTCCGATCTGAGCCAGCGACCGGACCAGCTCGGCCTCGCTTGTCCGCGTCGTATCGAAGTCCCGCAGGACGTTCCCGAGTCGCTCGAGGAACGACAGTGCCGGATCGATCCCGCGGTTCGCATCGAGCAGCGGTCGCTGCGCCGGAGGGTTGCTCGGCGCCACCGTATCCCGGGCCGGGCGAAGCTGGATCCGCCGCTGGAGCGCGTGCACCGTGTCGAAGTCCCCGGGAGCCGTTGGGTCCACCAGGATGCGGCCGGCGACCAGGAAGTAGCGGCTGGAGCTGCGCACCCCGAGCATGCCCTTGGGTGCGGTGCCGTCGTAGCCGGGGCCGTGGATGAACAGCGGCGGCAGCTGTGAGCCGTGAGTGCGCTGGCCGACTGAAGCCTCCGCCGAGGTGTCGGCCTGTGCCATCTGGAACGTGTAGTACCGGCCGCCGAAATCGGGCGTCTCGAGCACGAACGGCGTATCCGCCAGATCGAGCCACGCCAAGGCATAGAGCGTGTCGACGTTGACGCCGAGGCCCAGGGTCCTTGGATCCGAGAGCTGCTCCTGGAGACCAAGGTGATTCAGCGCGGCGCCCGGGCTCGTGGGTGGGCGGCGGACGAATGGATCAGAGGGATTGGTGAGCGCATGGCGCAAGCCGGCGCTCGAAACCAGGGGGTATCCCCACACATAGGCGCGCACCGCCAGCGTGTACGGATCCTCGGCGCGGCCGGCGAAGATCTCCTCGGTCGTCGTCGCATGCATAGAAACCAAACTCAATTCAGTTTAGTGTAATCTCACCTGGATGTACACTCGCGCGGAGGGGGATTGGAGCGTCAAGCACGTCTCCAGCGGGCGCGGCCTCTCGGGGGCCAACGGATGCCGGTTCGGGCCCGACGGAGCCCTGTACAACGCATCCGACGTTCGGCAGTGAGCTGGCGCGCGTCGACATCGACACCGGCGAGCTGACGATCGTGTCGCCGCGCGGAGACGGCATCGTCTCGTCGGACGACCTGGCCTTCGACAGCGCGGGCATCCTCTACGTGTCGGAGTGCATGGATGCGCGGGTGACCGCGTTCCAGGATGGCGAGACGTGGGTGGTCGAAGAAGACATCCCGGGCGTGAACGGCATCGCCATCTGGGAGGACCGCATCTTCGTCGATCAGTTCTTTCCCGGCGGCGGCCTGTTCGAAATCTTCCGGGACGAGCGGCCCCGGATCCGGCTCGCCGCTGACCTGCAAGGACCGAATGGCCTCTGCGTCGGCCCCGATGGCTACATCTACTTCGCGCTGGTGTTTCCCGGCGAGATTCGCCGCATTCCGGTCGACGGCGGCGCGATCGAGCTCGTCGCGGAGCATCTCGCCGCGCCGAGCTCTTGCCGCGTGGGCCCCGACCACGCGATCTACTTCAGCCAGGGCGGGTCCGGACAGATCACCAGAGTCGATCCCGCGACGGGTGAGCTGCAGACGATCTACGAAGGCCGGCCGGGCATCGACAACTTCGACATCAACGCCGACGGCCGCATCTGCATCTCCTATTACCTGGACGGAGCGATCTACGAGGTCCTGAGCCGGACCGAGGCCCGCGAGCTCGTCGCGCCCGCGCTCCTGGCGCCGTACGGGATCGCCGTCGCCGACGGAGCGGTACAGGTCGCGGACGGCTTCAGCGCCGCATGCCTGACGTTCGATGGGCGCCTCGAGCGAGCGGGGAAGATCACCGACGTCGGGTTTCCCGGCTACATCCGCGGGCTGGCCGCCGCCGACCGCGGCGTCGACGTCACGAACTCCGCGGGCACGGTAGGAAGGTGGAGCACCGACGGATGGACCGAGGGGGAGGTCTGGGTCGATGGACTTGGCGAGGTCATGGGGCTCGCGGCGTTATCGGGATCGCCCTCGGTGGCCGTCGCCGTGGCTGACCGCGGACACGTCATCTCGGTGTCGGCCGGCGGCAAGGTCGAGACGATCGCCGAGGGATTTGAGCGACCGGTGGGCGTCGCAGCCGGGGCCTCCGGCGAGCTCTTCGTGACCGATGAGGCGCGCGGAACGCTCGAGCGCCTCGAGCGCGGCCGGCGGACCGTGATCGCCGAGGGCCTGAACCATCCGCAGGATCTCGTCGTGCGTGCCGGCCGGATCCTCCTCGTCGAGGCCGGCGCGGGACGAGTCGTCAGCATCGATCCCGAGGGCGGAGAAATCGACTGCATCGCATCCGGGATGCCCGTCGGCGACGGCGCCGGCGGAGTCCGCAGCACGCTGAACGGGCTGCCGAACGCGATCCCCGGACCGATGTCGCCGTTCGCGGGCATCGACGTGGACGAGAATGGAGTCGTGTACGTCGCCGGTGATGCGCAAGGCGTCGTCGTCATCCTCGAGCACGAGGCTCCGGGCCGCTGACGGCGTCCGGCCCGGCCTGGCGGAAGATCGCCGAGCTCGCTCGAGTCGGCCCGGGTACGCGCGTGCTCGACGTCGGTTGCGGCACGGGTGCCTTCTGCGCCTTCGCGGCTTCCCGAGGGGCCCTCGTGGCGGGCGCGGACGCCGCCGCCGACAGCATCGCGAGAGCACGCGAGCGCGTACCGAACGGCGACTTCGAGGTCGCGCTCATGGAGCGGCTCCCGTGGACGGACGGAGCCTTCGACGTGGTGACCGGCTTCAACTCGTTTCAGTACGCGCTCGATGTGCCGGCCGCGCTGGCCGAGGCGGCGCGGGTCAGCCGCGGCCTGCTCGCGGTCTGCAAGTACGGCAACCCGCGCGAGAACGAGTTCTTCGCCTTCCTGGCGGCTCTGGCGCCGGCGCGCTTCAGCCTCGAGAGGCTGCCGGAGCGCGATGACGTCGACCGCGCGCTCGAGTCCTACGACGTGCGTGCCGGCGGCGTGCTCGCCGGGGAGATGAGCTTCGAGGACGACAGCGCGCTCGCCGCCGCCTGCGCGCTGCCCGGTGCCGTCGACGCGGCCGCGCCCTACCGGCGGCCGGACGGAAGCTACCGCTTTGCGCAGCCGCTGAAGTACCGGATCGTGGCGGTCTAGCGGATGGCCATGCCGCCGTCCACGCTGAGAACGTGGCCGGTGACGAAGCTCGAGCCGCCTCCGAGCAGGTAGAGCACGGCGCCGTCGAGCTCACCCGCGCGCCCGCCGCGCCCCAGCGGCGTGCGTTCGAGCAGGAAGTCCGGAAAGCGCTCGGGGTCCGCGCCCAGCTCGGCCGTCATCTCGGACACGAAGAAGCCGGGCGCGACGGCGTTGACGCGGATCCCGTAGCGCCCCCACTGGGAGGCCAGCTCGCGCGTGAGCCCGATGATCCCGGCCTTCGAGGCGACGTACGCGGCATCCGGGATCTCGCCGATCGAGCGCAGGCCCATGACGGACGCGATGTTGACGATCGCGCGTCCCGTGTCGCCGTTGGAGTCCTTCATGCGCTCGGCCACGAGGCACGACAGCCCGAACGGCGCCGTGAGGTTCAGGTCGATCACGCGCGCGAACTCCTCAGTGGGCGTGCGCAGCGCCGGGGCGGTCGCGCCGGCGCCGGCATTGTTGACGAGCCCGTCGATGCGGCCGTGACGCTCGACCACGGTGTCGACCAGGCGGCGGCGGTCGTCCTCGTCGGTGACGTCGCAGGTCACGACGTCCGCGCAGGGGATCTCCTCGCGCAGCGCGGCCAGGCGGTCGGCGCGGCGCGCGGCCATCACCGGCACGGCCCCGGCCTCGGCGAGCGCGCGCGCCAGCTGCTCGCCGAGGCCGGCACTGGCCCCGGTCACGATCACTACACGGTCCTGCAGTTCGGCGCTCATCGATCCCGCTCCTAATTTGAAGTCACTTCAGTTTACGCGTGCCGAGCGTAGAGTTCAAGTGACGGACCGCCGGATCCGCTGGTAACGTGGGGATGAAGTCACCTAGGTAGGAAACGAGACTTCCCTTGGCCGCCACGTCACCGCGCCGCCGTTCACCACGCTCCTCGCGCAGCAAACGCGAGGACATCATCAACGTCGCGATCGAGTACTTCGGCCAGCACGGCTACGAGTACACGAAATGGGCGGACATCGCGAAGGCGGTTGGGATCGGCTCCACGGCGCTGTACCACTACTTCGAGTCCAAGCTCCACTGCCTGTACGAGATCCAGGCGCTTGCCGTCGAGGCCGACCGCGAGAAGTTCGAGCGCGTGATCGCCGAACACGAGGACTTCGCCGAGGCGCTGAAGGCGGTCCTCGATTCCGCCTTCGAACTGACCGACCACGAGGTCCTGCGCAACCGCCTGCTCGTTGCCGAACAGGCGCTTGCGGGCCTGCATCGCACGTCGGCGCGCGAGGAGGAGTCGCGACAACTCGCCCGCTCACAGATGCGCGACCTCGAGTTCGCCTGGGCCACCTTCCTCACGCGCGGCATGGAACAGGGAGCCATCCCGCAGGCCGACCCCCGCCTGCTCTCGCGCGCCATCCTCGGCCTCTACAACAGCGTCTGGCACTGGTACCGGCCGCGCGGCAGCCTCTCGCTCGAGGAGGTGCGCGAGTTCTTCGTCGCCCGCTGCCTCGCCGTCGCCGGGCTGCCGCAGGCGGTGTCGGCGAAGCCGAAGGCCGTTGGAAAGCGCAAGGCGGCCAAGCCCAAGCGCAAGGCGGCCTAAAGCTCGAAGAGCACCGCGGTCGAGCGGCCGACGACGTAGCGATCGACCAGGCCCGCGTCGTCTACGCGGGCCGCGGCGACGAACGTCGCCAGCGGCGCGCCGTCGACGCGCGTCTCTCCGAGCGCAAGCTCGACGCGCCGGCCGGCGGACTCGCTGAGCACGTGGTGCGTCCACGGCGGCGAGTCGCGCTGGGCGAGGTAGGCGTCGAACGCCGCGCGCCCGCCCGCGAAGTCCTGCGCGGTGCCCGGCCCATTGGAGAACACGATCGAGAAGCGCAGGTCGTCGGCGAGCAGCTCGCGGCAGCGCTCGGGCTCCGGCCCGTCGATGAGCGCGAACATCCGCCCCAATACCGAGCTCATGCCGTGACGCGCGCGAGGACGAGCTCGACGACCTCGCGCTTGACGACCTTCAGCGACGGCGTGCGCGGGAACTGTTCGAAGACCTCGACGGACTCCGGCCAGGTGTACTTGGCCACGCCCTCGGCGTCGAGGAATTCTTGGAGTTCGGCAAGCGTGGGAGCCGTGCACCCGTCACGCGCGATGATCGCCGCGCAGGCGCGCTCGCCCAGTCGGTCGTCGGGGATCGGCACGATCGCCACTTCGCGCACCGCGGGATGGCGCAGGATCACGGGCTCGATCTCGGCCGGCACGATCGTGACGCCACCCCGGCGGATGATGTCCTTGCTGCGGCCGACGTAGACGAAGTGGCCGTCCTCGTCCAGCATCCCGAGGTCGCCGGTCGCGTAGCCGCCCCACGGAGTCAACGACGCGCGCGTGAGCTCTTCGTTGTGGAAGAACCCGAGGAAGCGGCTCGGGCCGTTGACGATCACGGCGCCGACCTGGCCCGCGGGCAGCGGCTGCCCGTCCTCGCCGACGATGCGGATCTCCGTACCGTCGTACGGGCGCCCCTCGGTGCGCATGATCTTGGTCGGCGGATCGTCGGGCGCGTGCGCGGCGTGGCCGGGGACCTCGGAGAGCCCGTAGTCGCCGAGCGGCGGGGTGCCGAAGGCCTTGTGCATGGCGAGCCGGCGCTCGGGCGTCAGGCCGGGACCGGCGAGGACGCGCATCGAGCTCAGGTCGCGGTCGGTCTCCTCGGCGGCGAGCGTCATGTCGGTCGCATGCGTCGGCATCGCCAGCACGTAGGTGCAGCGGTGCGCCTCGATCAGCCGCAGCGCCTCCCGCGGATCCCAGCGGTTGAGCAGGACGCCGGTCGCGCCCTGGAGCAGCACGGGAAGGTAGCCGAACACGAGCCCGCCGACGAACCCGAACTCAACGACAGTGAGGTAGATGTCGTCGCCGGTCAGGCCCCAGCGCGAGCAGACGCCCTCGGTCGCGTAGCGCAGCGTGTTGGCCGAGTGCGCGACGCCCTTGGGCGCCGACGTCGTGCCCGACGAGTGCAGCACCAGGGCGACCGCATCCGCGTGGCGCGCGGTGCGCGCCTCACTGCGCGCCTCGACCGGATCGTCAGGGCGGACGATCAGCAGCGGCAGCCGATCGCCCGCGACCTCGCGGCACTTGGCGATCTCCTTCTCGCCGCCGAAGCTGACGATGGCCTTGGCGTCCGTCTGCTCGACGAGCGCCGTCATCTGCGTCTGGTTGAACATGGGCGGCAGCGGCGCGAGGACGGCGCCACGATGGAGGCAGCCGAGCATTGCGACGGCGGCCTCGATCGAGTGGCGGCCGAGCAGGATGACGACGTCGCCGTGCGCGACCCCGAGGTCGGCGATGCGCCCGGAGAGGGAGATCGCGGCGCGGCGGAGTTCGGCGTAGGTCACGCGCCGGTCCTCGAGCACGAGCGCCACGCGGTCGGCGTGTGCGCGTGCCCGTGCGTCGAAATCACCCCAGAGGTCGCCCTCGCGCCAATAGCCGTCGGCGTAGTAGCGCTCCGCCTCCGGTTGGAAGGCCAGCGTCGTATCGGTCACTGCCGTCTCCTCATCACCAAACAATCTTTGAAGTCAGTTCAATTTAGCCAATCGCGTTCGGCAATGCAAGAAACGCCATCTATCGCATTTGTACTGATACGATCTCAGTTCGATGAAACTTCGTGCAACGGATGACGAGCGTGCGCTCCAGGAGGAGGTTCGCAGCTTCCTCGCGCACGCCCCGCGCGTAGGTGCGGAGCTGCCGCGCGCCCTGGACGACAGGATGGCGGTGCTGCGTGAATGGCAGGCCTCCTGCTACGAGGCCGGCTTCGTCGGCCGCGCCTGGCCGAGCGAGTTCGGCGGCGGCGGGCGACCGCCCGTGGAGCAGATCGTCGTCGATCAGGAGCTCGCCGCGGCCGCGGCGCCCGAGTTCATCAACGTCGTCGGGCTCGACGTGCTCGGGCCGTCGCTGCTGCGCTTTGGCAGCGACGAGCAGCGGCGGCGCCACATTCCCTCGATCCTCTCCGCCGAAGAGATCTGGTGCCAGGGGTTCAGCGAGCCCGAGGCGGGTTCCGACCTCGCTGCCCTTCGCACGCGCGCGGTCGAGCACGACGATCACTTCGTGGTCTCCGGCCAGAAGACGTGGGTCTCGTGGGGACAGTACGCGCGCTGGTGCGGTGTGCTCGCCCGAACCGAGGAAACCGGCCCCAAGCACCGCGGCATCTCGATGCTGCTGGTCGACATGCGCTCGCCCGGCGTCGATGTGCGCCCGATGACCCAGATCACCGGCCACGCCGAGTTCTGCGAGCTCTTTCTCGACAACGTCGTCGTGGCCAAGGACAACCTCCTGAGCGCGCGCGGAGACGGCTGGAAGATCGCGATGCACACGCTGGGCCATGAGCGCGGCACGGCCGCGTTGCCGCGCCAGGTCAAGCTCCGGACGTGGCTCGACCGCGCGGTGCGCGACGCCGGCGAGCGCGAGCTGCTCAGCGACCCGCTCGTCCAGGTCCAGCTCGCGCAGGCGCTGATCGGCATCGAAGTGCTGCGCCACCACGCGTACCGCACGGTCGGCGAGTTCCTCAGCGGCGGCGCGGTGGGCCCCGACAGCTCGAGCGTGAAGCTGCTGATGGCCGAGGCCGAGCAGCGCCTCGCCGCGAGCGCCTTCGAGCTCTTCGGGCCCGAGGACGAGTTCTGGACCGAGACCTACCTGTACTCGCGCGCCGCCAGCGTCTATGGCGGCACCGCCCAGATCCAGCGCAACATCATCGCCGACCGCATCCTCGCGCTGCCCCAGGAGTGAGCCATGGACCTCGAACTGACCGATGAGCAGACCTGGCTCGACGAGTCGCTGAACACGCTCCTCGAGCGCGAGTGGACCGGCGCCGAGTCCGCGCACACGGCCACCCCCGCCCAGCGCGACCGCCTGTGGCGCGCGCTGGTGGACTTCGGCGTCGTCGGCGGCGAGGGGATCGGTGCGGTCGAGCTCTGCCTCGCGGCCCGTGCCTTCGGCGCCCACCTGGCGTCCACCCCGTTCCTGGGCAGCGCCGCGCTGCGGTACGCATCCGGCCACGGGGCCGACGAGCGCGTCGCGATCGCGCTGCTCGAGCCCGGCGGTGGCTGGTCCACCGAGCATGCGCGGACGTCGGCCCGCCCGGTCGACGGTCAGAAGCTGGCCGTCGAGCACGCGGCCGAGGTCGACCGCTTCGGGGTCGTGACGACCCTGCACGGTGCGCCCGCGCTGGCGGTCGTGGCCGCGGACGCGCCGGGCGTGACGATCGCGCCGGAGGCCTCGCTCGACGTCGGCCTGCCGCTGTTCGCGGTGGCGTTCGAAGGCGCCGACGCCGACGCGGTGATCGAGGGCGACGCGCCCGCGCGGCTCGCCGCGATCGGAGCGGTGCTCGCCGCGGCCGAGTCGGTCGGCGCGGCCGGCCGGATGCTCGAGGACGCGCGCGCCTACGCCGCGGAGCGGCGCCAGTTCGGGCGCACGATCGGCGCCAACCAGGCGCTGCGCCATATCCTCGCCGACATGTACGTGCGCCGGGCGAGCGCGTGGTCGACCGTGCTCTACGCCGCCGCGGCGCTGGACGACGAGCTGCCCGACGCGCAGCGCACCGCGGCGGTGGCCAAGGCCTACGTGGCGCGCGCCGCGCGCGAGGTCGCGCACGGCGCGCTGCAGGTGTTCGGCGGCATCGCGTTCACCGAGGAGCACCAGGCGCATCGATTCCTGCGGCGCATCGTCGCGCGCGAGCGGCAGTTCGGAGACGCCGCCTACCACGAGCGCGAGCTCGGGCGCGCGCTCGCCGCGAGCCTCCTGGAACGGCAGCCGGCATGACGGAGACCGGCTTCAACGACCCGACCGCCCAGCGGCTCGAGCGCATCACCACGGGCGCCGATCCCGAGATCGTCGGACCGCTGCTCGCGGATGTGCTGCACGACCCCCGCTGGCTGGACTGCGACGTCGCGCTGATCTCAGGCGGCAAGTCGAACCTGACCTACCGCGTCGCCTGCGACGCCGGCGAGCTCATCCTGCGCCGGCCACCGCTCGGAAACATCCTTCCCACCGCGCACGACATGGGCCGCGAGTACCGCGTACTCACCGCGCTCGACGGCACTGCGGTCCCGGTACCGCGCACGTTGTACCTGGGCGACGCGCTCGGCGCGCCGTTCTACGTG
This sequence comes from uncultured Solirubrobacteraceae bacterium, assembly GCA_963768375.1. Taxonomy (GTDB): domain Bacteria; phylum Actinomycetota; class Thermoleophilia; order Solirubrobacterales; family Solirubrobacteraceae; genus Solirubrobacter. Next base: position 2,656 of record CAVYHO010000006.1, on the reverse strand, counting down.
ATGGAGCGCGTGCTCGGGCACATCTGCCGCAACGCCCTGCCCGACGGCTACGCCGACACGCCACCGCAGCGGCGCGCGATCGGCGAAGCGCTCGTCGACGTGCTCGCCGCGCTGCACACCGTGGACCCGGCGGCGGTCGGGCTGGCCGAGTTCGGCCGACCGGCGGGCTACATGGTGCGCCAGCTGCGCCGCTGGTCGCAGCAGTCGGAGGCGTCGCGCGTCGAGGACGTGCCCGCGCTGGACGCGTTGCGTGACGACCTCGCGCGCACGCTTCCGCCGGAGCGCGTCCACGCGATCGTGCACGGCGACTTCCGGCTCGACAACACCGTCCTGCACGCCACGCGTCCCGGCCGCATCGTCGCCGTCCTGGACTGGGAGATGAGCACACTTGGCGATCCATTGACCGACCTCGGGGCGCTGCTCGCGTTCTGGAGCGAGGCGGGCGACGACGAGGTCCTGACCGCGGCGCGGATCGTCGCACCGGTGACCGCGGCCGAGGGCTTCCCCTCGCGCGCCGAGGTGATCGAGCGCTACGCACGGGCGACCGGCTTCGACGTCTCCGATGCCGCCTGGTACCAGGCCTTCGCGTTCTTCAAGCTCGCCGTCGTCTGCCAGGGTATAGCCGCCCGCGCGGCCGGCGGCGCGATGGTCGGCTCGGGCTTCGATGACGCCCAGCGGCTCGTCGCTCCGCTCGTCGATGCCGGCCGGCACCTCCTTTAAACGCGAAAACGGCCGACGCGGGAGAACCCGCGCCGGCCGCCTCTCTCGCCGCTTACCCGTGCTTCCAGACCGGATCGCGCTTCTCGAGGAAGGCCTGCACGCCCTCCTTGGCGTCCTGCGACTGGTGCGCGACGTTGCAGGTCATGCTCTCCAGGGCGAGCAGCGTCTCGGTGTCGCCGTCCAGACCGCGGTTGGCCGCGAGCTTGGTGATGCGCATCGTGAACGCGCTCTTGTCGATCAGCGGCGCGATGAACTTGGCCACCGCGTCGTCGAGCTCCTCCGCCGGCGCGGAGACGTTGGCCAGCCCCCACTCCTCGCACTCCTTGCCGGAGAGCAGCTTGCCGGTGAGCAGCAGCTCCTTCGTCTTGCGCAGGCCGATGTAGCGCGGAAGGCGGTAGATCGGGCCGGCGCCGCCGAACAGCGCACGGCGGATGTGGAAGTCGCCGATGCGGGCGTTGTCCTCGACGACGGCAAAGTCGCACGAGATGAACAGCTCGAAGCCGCCGGCCACCGCGAAACCCTCGACGACGGCGATCGTGGGCTTGGAGAGGTTGAACGCGCGGTCGAACGTCCGGGCCGAGATCTGGGCGATCTTGACGGACTGGTTGGTGGTGCCGAGGAACTGCGAGTCGAGCATGTTCAGATCGGCGCCGGCGCAGAATGTGTTCCCGCGCCCGCGGATGACCACGGCGCGCACGTCATCGTCCTCCTCGGCGCGCTCCAGGTACTCGCCGAGCCCCATCAGGAGGTCCCAATTGACGCAGTTCTTGACCTCTGGCCGGTTGAACCAGATCGTGGCCACTGGCCCGTCCACCTCGTACTGGATGACCTCTGTCGCAGCCTGCTGTGCGGACATTCCCCTTCTCCATCACTCGTTTCTTGAACTGACTTCAAATCATACAGCTCGTTCGCGAGAAGGCAAGGCCGCCGTCGTAGACATTGGACGCAGCGCGTTCGGGTTGTCATACTTGAACTCGAATCAGGATGACGTACCCACCGCTCCGCATCCCCTTGCCCCTTCCCCACATCGGCTCGGTCAACGCCTGGCTACTGCCGGGCGAGCCGCTCACGCTGATCGACACGGGCCCGTGCGACGACGCAGCGCTGAGCGCGCTCGAGGCCGGCCTGCGGCGCGCCGGGGTGCGGCTCGAGGACCTTGAGCTGGTCCTGGTCACGCACCACCACCTCGACCACAGCGGCCTCGCGGCGACGATCGCCGCACGCTCGGGTGCGCGCATCGCCGCCTACGAGCGCGCGGCCGCCTACGGTGCACACTCCGAGGAGCGCGGCGAGGCCGACCGGCACTTCTCGCTCGCGCTGATGCGCCACCACGGCGTCCCGGAGACGGTCCTTGCCGACACCGAGGCGTTCTGGGAGTTCCTGCGCCGCCAGTCCGATCCCTACTTCGCGGAGATCGTGCTGGCGGACGGTGAGCAGATCCGCGCCGGCGGCCGCGACCTGCGCATCGTCGCCCGTCCGGGGCACAGCACCACCGACGCGCTGATCGTGGATGAGCACGAGCGGATCGCGTTCGTCGGCGACCACCTGCTCGCCAGGATCTCCTCCAACACCGAGATCTACCCGGCGCTGGAGCCCACGGGCACGCGCCCGCGCGCACGTGTGAAATACCTCGAGAGCCTGCGGCGGACGGCCGCGATGCCGCTGCGGCGCCTGCACACCGGGCACGGCCCCGACATCACCGATCACGTCGAGTTGGTCGCCCAGCGGCTGGCCGACCACGAGCGCCGCTGCGGGCGGATCGTCGCTGCGCTCGCGGCCGGCGGATCCACCGCGTACGGGATCGCCGCCGACCTGTGGCCCGAGACGACGATCCTCGAACAGCCCCTCTTGGTCGTCTGGGAGGTACTTGGACACCTCGACCTGCTGCTGGACGCCGGACGCGTCCACGAGCAGGTGACCGAAGACGGCAGCACAT
>CAVYHO010000005.1:0-327365 GCA_963768375.1 uncultured Solirubrobacteraceae bacterium | reverse complement strand
GGGAGGAGCTTCACGTAGCGGTTGACCATCTGCAGGTCGGCGTGGCCCATGAACTCCATCAGCTCCTTGATCGTGTAGCCGGCCGCCATCAGCAGCGAGGCGTAGGTGTGGCGGCACTCGTGGAGCGTGATGCGGTTCAGGCCGGCGGCGTCCCAGGCGGCTCTCGACGCGCGCGGCGATCTTGCCCGACATGACCGAGCGGTCGACGACCTTGCCCTCGCGCGGGCGGCCCTGGCGCTCCCAGGCCGTCGGCGAGGACGATGCGGAGGTTGTCGGCGATCGGCGGGCGGCGCTGCGGTGCCGGCCTCGCTCTTGGAGCGGCGGACGATGAGTCGCGTCGCGATGCGGTCGCCGTCGAGGACGTCGGGCCATTCGAGGCGGTAGATCTCGGAGCGGCGCAGGCCGGCGTAGAAGGCGATCGCGTAGGGGAGACGGTCCTCGGGCTCGAGCGCGGCGAGCAGCGCCGCGGCCTCGGGCGCCAGGGCGACGCGCAGCCGCGGCTTCTCGTCGTTCGGCGGGAGCTCGACGAGGCGCAGCGGGTTGCGCGGGACGAGCCGGCGGATCGGCGCCGAGGCCCAGGCGTAGATGCCCGACGCGACGGAGACGTGCTTCGCGATCGTCGAGCGGGACAGGCCCTCGCGGGCGAGCTGGTCGATCCAGCGCTGCCAGTCGATCTCGGTGATCTCGCTCGGCGATGCAGCGGGCCGAACTCCGGGCAGCACGTGGTACCGCCAGCGAGCGGCGCATCGCCGTCGATCGTCGTCTCGGAGTACGCCTTGCCGCTTGCCGCGGCGCCGGCCGATGTGGCCGCGCTCGACGCCGTCGAGCCACTGCGTCGCCGAGCGCCTCGAACGTCGGGCCGCGCGCGGCGAGCTCGGCGAGGTGCTCGGCGCCCTTGCGCGTGGCGCGCGAGCCAGGCCAGGACCTCGCTGCGGTTCTTGCGTCGGCTTCTGCCAGATCGGGCTTGCCGGTGACCGGAGTCCCGCCGCGCGGCCGCGCCACGACGGCTTGCAGCGGCAGCGCGCGCTCGGGTCGGCGTACGCCGGGCACGACTTCGAGTGGGCGACGTAGACGCCCGGGGTTCGGGTCTTGCGCCAGTTCGCCATGACCCCTCTAGGCGCGACGCCCGGAAACTCGGCCCCCGGGGGACAGCAGGGGGACAGAATTGTCAGAAACGGAGGGGTTCGCTGGGGTCCGTTGGGGTCGGACCGCGCGACCGAGATCTTCGCGAAAGCCCTGCTAGAGCGCAAGAAAACGGCGCGAACTACGCGGATGCCGGAGGAGGGACTCGAACCCCCGACACGCGGATTATGATTCCGCTGCTCTAACCGACTGAGCTACTCCGGCGGGGAACGGGAAGGCTAGCGTCTCGTTCGGTCAAGGGTGGACGCCCCATCGGCGCCTCAGCGGGCTCCCGCGAGCGGGGTGGTGTCGACGTATTTGACCTCGTAGACGCGCTCGGTGAACTTCCAGCCGTCCGGGGTGCGCTGGTAGCGGTCGTGGTAGATGGCGTAGTTCAGATGCGAGCCGCGAGGTCCGTACATGAGCTCTGAGATGTAGGTGCGGCCGCGGGCGGTGTCGCCTTCGATCTCGAGCGCGCCTGGGTGTGTGTTCTGCACGAAGCAGTCCCAGAGCCCCTGCAGACGCTCGATGCCGGCGCGGATCTCGGCTCGGCTCTCCGCCTCGGCGTTGATGTGGGGCATCCGTACCGCGGCGTCCTCCGTGAACAGCGACGCCAAGCGCTCGTAGTCGCGCATCATCACCGCGTCGGTGAACTCGCCGCGCAGTGCGTCGATCTCGACGCGATCGGCGATGGACTGGGCTGGGACTAGCGACATGAAGCGCCTCCTTGGTGCATTCGGAGGCCTGACGCGACACACACCCGAGCTGTGACGACGACTGCAATATGCAGGCAACGCTGCTACTCTCGCGGCAATGGGCGTGGCGATCACCATTCGCGATGTGCCGGACGACGTCCGGGACGAGCATGCGGCGCGCGCGGCACGAGCGAGGCAGTCGCTCCAGGAATATCTGCGCGGCATGCTCGTCGAGAGCGCCGCCCGGCCTCCGGTCGGCGACGTGATCGCGCGCGCTCGAGCGCGGGTGGCTACGACGGGGTCCACCGTTGACGCCACGACGATCCTGGCCGCGCGGGAAGCCGACCGAGCGTGAGCAACCGCGTCGTCTGTGACGCGTCCGCTCTCGTGGCACTGCTCCTGGATTCAGGCCCCGATGGAATGTGGGCGACGGCAGCGCTCGCGGGCGCCGATCTCGTCGCTCCGAGCCTGGCCAGGTTCGAGGCCTCGAACGTCATTCGCCGTCTCGAACTCGAAAACCACGTCAGCGCCGACCAGGCTGCTCAAGCACACGCGGACCTGTTGGATCTGGCCGTCGAAGAGTGGCCGTACGAGGTTCTCGCCGCCAGGGTCTGGCAGCTGCGGGCGAATCTGTCGAGCTCTGACGCCAGCTACGTCGCGCTCTCCGAGTACACGGGCGCGACGCTCGTGACGCTGGATCGACGCATCGGGCGTGCGCCGGACATCCAATGCCGAGTCGTGACGCCGGATAGCAGCGACTGAGAACAACGGCGGCGGCCACCCAGGTTCCTGGGATTGCCCTCGCGCGGCCCCTGGCGCGACGGTGTGCGCATGACAAGAACGAACCGAATCATCCGGACGGCGTTTGCGCTGCTCATCGTCGCCGCGGGGATCGCAATCTCGCCGAGCGCAGCATCCGCCTGCAGTTCAGGCGAGTTCTGCCTGTTCCACAACGACAACTTCGGGGGCGGGGAGTACCACTTCAGCGGCTCGGACAACAACCTCAACAACGACCGCTTCGTGGGCAACTCGAGCTTGTTCGTCGGCAACAACACGCGGTCGGCGTGGAACCACGGCCGCTGGCAGTCGAACGGCATCAATCACGTGCTCGTGTACACGCGCACGAACCGGGGAGGGACGGCCGGCTGCGTCCTTTACAACCAGTACGGCGCGCTCGTGTACCCGTTCGCGGGCAACGTCGAGTCCTACCGGTGGGTGAACCGCGCGACGTGTGACGCCAAGAAGCGGGCGATCACGCTCTAAAGCGTCTCGTCCTCCTGCTGGGTGTCGGCCCGGTCGTGCATGTCGAGCGCGGTCAGCGCCAGGTCAGCCACGGCCGCGCCTCGGTCGAGGTCGATGGTCCCGAACGGCTCGCCGTCGAGTCGGTCGAGGATCTGGAGCACGCCGAACGGCCGGCCGGCCGGGCCCAGTGGGAGGACGAGCATCGTGTTCGGCACGTAGCCGGTGCTCTCGGCCAGGGAGTGGGCGAACCTGAAGTCGTCGCGGCAGGACGCGATCGCCTCGCCCTGGCCCGACGACGCCACGTGCGATGCGATCCCGGCGAGCGGCCCCAACCGGACGCCGACGATCTCTTCAGCGCCCGCGCCCCAGGCGGCCTCGTACACCAGATCGCCCGACTCCAGGAACGCGATCGAGGCTGCGGCGGCCCCGAAGACGCCGGCGGTCGAGCGCACGATCGTCTCCAAGACGGCGGGGGCGGCGGATGGCCGCGCGACCGACAAGGACAAAGACGCGCCACGGTCCGAGCGCACGCCCTCGCCCAGCGCCCGCGCGAACGCCTCCGCCGACTGCAGGCGCAGGTGGGGATCCGGTTCGAGCGCCATGGCCAGGGCTGAGTCCAGATCGCGACTCACCCCAGGCACCCGCGCGCCCAACGACCCGCGTTCGAGGAATTGCGGGGGAGCCCCGCACACCAAAGCCCACAAAGTCGCGCCCAGCCCGTAGACGTCACTGCGGGGAGAAGCCGCGCCGCCGGCCAGCACCTCGGGTGCCGCGAACCGCGGCGTTCCGAGGGCGCCGGTCGGCGGCCGGTTGCCGGACCGGACGTCGCGCGCGATCCCGAAGTCCACGAGGACGATGCCGTCGTCGGCCACGATCAGGTTCGCCGGCTTGACGTCGCGATGGACGATCTGCTGCGCGTGGATGTACGCCAGCGCCTCGCAGGCCTGGGTCGTGTACTCGACGGCCCGCGCGGCCGGCAGCGGACCGGTGCGCGACAGCACCGACGCCAGCGTCGGCCCGCGCACTAGCTCCATCACGAGCAGGCCGCCGTACTCATCCGAGGCCACGTGGTCCAGGACTCGGACGACCCGCGGATGGCGCAGCCGGGCCAGCAGTCGCGCCTCGATCTGGAACCGCAACACGTTGCGCTGTTCCAGCGGCTGCTTGACCGCGACCAGTGCACCGTCGCGTACCCGGCGAGCGCGATACACCGCGCCCATACCGCCGGTTGAGATCGGCGCTTCTATTACGTATTCATTACCGATCTCGGTCCCGGCCGCGAGGACTTTCACGGGCGTAGTCTCGCTTGGTAGCGTCGCGTCGTGGAAGGACCCATGAATCGCCACTCGACCACCGCCTCGGAGCTGAAGGATCGGCTAGAGGCGGAGCGCATGGCCCGCGCGCTCCTCGTCTACCGCGACGGCGAGGGCCACCAGCGCATCCTGGCGCTCCCGCCGGAGCTCCAGAAAGTCACGGTCGGCCGGGGGCCGGCCGCCGATCTGCGCCTCGCGTGGGACCGGGAGGTCTCGCGCGCCCATGCCGAGGTGGAGCAGGTCGGCGGGGCGTGGACCGTCTCCGACGACGGCCTCTCGACCAACGGCACGTACTGCAACGACGAGCGCGTGCGCGGCCGCATCCGCCTCAAGGACGGCGACCAGCTGCGCTTCGGCAAGACGCTCGTCGCGTTCCGCGAGCCGGTGGTCACCGAGGGCGACACGACGTTCCTCCCGGAGGAGACGCCGAGCCTCCCGATCACGGCCACGCAGCACAACGTGCTGATCGCGCTGTGCCGCCCGCTCCGCGACAACCCGTACGCGACACCCGCCACGAACTCGCAGATCTCGTCCGAGATCCACCTCGGCGTCGATGCGATCAAGGTGCATCTGCGCTCGCTCTACCGGCGGATGGGGATCGAGACGCTGCCCCAGAACGAGAAGCGCGCGCGGCTGGCGGAACTCGCGATCCATCGTGGTCTGATCAACGCCAAGGAGCTCGATAGCTAGTCGATCGCGAGGTCGTACTGGCCGGTGTCGTACCCGCGGTCGCCGTCGCGGGCGTAGATCGTCTGCATGCCGGTCTCATACGGGAACCAAGCGCTTTCGAAGACCGTGCCCGTCGACGTCCCGGCCGAGCGGCCGGAGGGCGAAATCCACTCCATCTGCATCCGCCAGTCGCCGAAGACGTTGGTCATCTCGACGTCGACCCGCTCGTCCTCGACGGCGTGGAAGCGCCAGCACGGTGAGGCGCCGACCGCGACGCCGCCGCGCACCGGCGGCGCGCCGCGGGTCAGGCTCGTGCAGCCGACGGGGTTGTTGAGCCGCTGCAGCGAGCGCCAGTAGAGGCCGAAGCCCCAGTGCGTCGTCTCCCGCACGAGCAGGAGATGCGGGCCGGAGACATCCAGAACGCAGTCCGCGGTGCTGCAACGCGTCGTGCCGTCGGGCCGGACGACGGTCACCGCGAGCTGCATCCACTCGAACGCGGCGACCACGCGCGAGCGAATCCAGTCACCGGCGGCGCCCTGGAACACGAAGCAGTTCGTCTCGCCGAACCCGAGCTCGGCACGAGTGGCCGACGGGCCGAACGCGGCCGTCCCGCACCCGACCGGCGCGTTCAGCCGCTGCAGGCCGACCCAGAACGCGCCGTGACCAGTGCCCGCTCCACCGTCGCGGATCAGGACGGCGTGGCGGCCGGCGGTGTCGGTCGTGCACGTCTGCTCGGGGGAGGCGAACACGCACAGCGTCGTCCCGTCCGGACGCAGGACCTCCCACAGCGGGTGAAGGGTCGAGTCCTCCACGTGCACGCGCACGCGGATCCGGTCACCGGCGGCCGCCTCGAACCTGTAGCAGGAGGAGCTGCCGCCCGAGATGCTGTTGTAGTGCGCTCGTGGTGGCGAACGCGACCGTCGGGCAGTTGCCCGGAGCGTTCAACGTCCCGAGGCTGATCGCGTACTCGCCGGAGCCGTCACCGCGCACGTACACCGTGTGCGGGCCGGTCGTGTTGAGGAAGCAGCTGGTGTCGGTGTACAGCCCGGTGCAGCGGGTCACCCCGGTCGGGCTCGACGACCTCGACCGTCGGGCGGAAGTCGCCGGACAGCGTCACGACCCGCACGCGCAGGCGCATTCCCGGCTGCCCGCCGACGCGGAAGCACGGCATCGCGCCCTCGGCGACGGTATGAGGCCTCGGGATGCCGTCGGTGCTCATCGTCGGACAGCCGACCGGGTTGACGTAGCGCTGGATCGACAGCGCGTGCTCGCCCGAGACACGGATGTCGTACCGCCCGGTGGTCAAGATCGAGCACACGGGCGACGTCCCGCTGCAGAGCCGCGAACCGTCCGGTCGGAACAGCGTCGCGCTCGGCGTGCCCGGGCCGGCGATGTGCACGCGGACGCCCTCGCCCGCGACGCCGTCGAAGCGGTAGCACCCGCCGGTCGCGGGCCCGCCGCCGTACTCGATGTGCCGGATCGCGCAGACGCCGGGGATCGTCGGGGTCGCGACCGTCTGGGCGTGCGCGTCGCCGGCCAGAACCAGGAACAGGATGGGGAGGAGGACGAGGCGAAGCTTCATGCGCCAGACCGTCCCAACGGCCGCACGCGCACGCTAGGCACCCCAGGTGGATCCCGCCGCCCCCCTAGCGCTGTGAGGCGGCGAGCCGATCCAAAGCGTCGTGGCCGACGCAGGCGAGCTCGTACGGCTCGCCCGCCTCGATCAGGAAGTCCCACAACTGCGGGCCGTGGTCGGCTGGGAGCAGAATCTCGAACGTGTCGCGGCCCTCACGGATGATCAGGCCGGACGGCGAGAGGTCGACCTCGTTCAAGAGCTCCGCCGCGCGCGGCCCGATCAGGCCGATCACCGCGTAGGCCGCCGTCCGCTCGTGCGCGGTGACGCCCTCAAGCTCTCCCAACTCGCCGGGCTCGCACCGCACGATCGCCCGGTCCGGGGCGACGAACGAGGCCCAGCCGCGATCGAGTGACACCAGCGCCTGCTCGATCGCCTCGGGCGTCCCCGTCAGCTCGAACGTCTCGCGGTCCGACCGGTCGGCCATGCCGACGCCGGTCTGGCAGACCGCCTCCTCAGCCGCGGTCGAGCCGAAGTGCGCCGGCACGCGCCGGCCGTGGCGCGTGGCCATCACCGCTCCATGGTTGCGCGCGACCGTCTCCAACGGAGTCATCGGAGCGACGACGATACGCAAACCACGCGGCACCTGCGGCAAACAACGCCGCAAACCCTCCGACGAGCAGGCCGGCCCGCGGCCCGGCGACCTCCGCCAGCCAGCCGACCAGCGGCGCGCCGATCGGCGTCGAGCCGAGGAAGACGATCGAGTACAGCGACATCACGCGCCCGCGCATGGTCGGCTCGACCGCGATCTGCAGCGCGCTAGTTCACGCCCGCGGCGAACGTGACGGAAGCGGCGCCGAGCGGCACCAGCGCCAGGATCTGCAGCTCCAGCGTCGGTGCCGCGGCGGCGAGCAGCATCGAGACGCCGAACGCGACCGAGGCCCACACGAGCAGCCCGGGCGACACCCGCCCGCGCGCGCCCGCGGCCAGAGCGCCGGCCACCGAGCCCACGCCCATCGCCGCGGTCAGCGACGCGTAGGTCGCCGCCGTGCCGTGCCACGTGAAGTCGGCGAGCAGCGGGAGCAGGACCTGGAAGTTGAACGAGATCGTCCCGACCAGCGCCATCATCGCCAGCGGGATCAGCAGTTCGGGCGTCCCTCGCACGTAGCGCAGCGCGGCGCCGACGTCGCCGCGCCGGCGCGCGATCGGCTTCGGCGTCTGCAGCTTCGCGCGGGTCCATCGTCCGCAGCGCGATGAACATCGCCAGGAACGAGAGCGCGTTCAGACAGGAAGCACGGCGAGATGCCGAACAGCGCGATCGATCGTGCCCGCCGCCGCCGGGCCGAGGATGCGCGAGGCAGTGGACGACGACCGAGTTCAGCGCGACCGCGTTCAGGACCCGGTCCGCGCCCGACGATCTCGACCACGAACGACTGCCGCGCCGGGTTGTCGAGCGCCAGCACCGAGCCGCGGACCAGCACCAGCGCGAGCACCATCCACGGCTCGATCAGCGCCGCGTCAGCGTCAGCGCGAACAGCGTCAGCGCCGGAACGGCCATCGACAGCTGCGTGATCGTCAGCAGCGTCCGCTTCGACATCCGGTCGGCGAGCAGGCCGCCCCAGGCGCCGAACAGCAGGATCGGCAGGAACTGCAGCCCCGCGGTGAGCCCGACCGACGACGCCGGAGCCGGTCAGCTTCACCATCAGCCACATCTCGCCGACGATCTGCATCCAGTTGCCGGTGATCGAGATCACCTGGCCGGTGAAGTACCGGCGGTAGTTGGGAACCCGGAGCGAGGAGAACGTCCGCGCGCGATCACTCGCCGTCCTCCTCGAGCATCCGCTCGAGGATTCCGGCGGCGCGATCGAGCGCGGCGAGGTCCTCGGGGCTCAGGCGGTCCAGTCGCTGAGCCAGATACGCGTCCTTGCGATCGCGGACGGCGGCGAGCAGCGCGCGGCCCTGCAGGAGTGATCGAGACGAGGCTCGAGCGGCGATCGTCGGGATCGGCGCGTGCGCTCGACGAGGCCGGCCTCCTCCAGCCGAGCCAGCACGCGCGTGGCGGTGGGCCGCTGGATCCGCTCGCGGGCCGCGAGCTCGGACGGCGTCAGCGGCCCGTGGCAGTCGATCGTCGCCAGCGCGGCGCCCTGGGTGGGGCTCAGCTCCGCACCGCCTGGCGCATGCGCCGCGCGAGCCGGGTGACCACCGGGCGCAGCCGGTGGGCGAGGTCGGTGGTGGAGATAGTTCGCACGGCTAATTAGCTTAGCGAAAGGTACAGTGCCGCCCGATGCTCGTCTCGGTCCCGAACGTCTCCGAAGGTCGCGACATCCGCAAGCTGGACGCGATCGCGGCCGCGTTCGGGCCCGGCATGATCCACCGCTCGTCGGATCCCGACCACCACCGCGCGGTGTTCACGCTCGCCGGAGAGCCCGGCGACCTGCACACCGCCGTGCTGGGAGGCGTCAAAGCGGCGATCGCGCGCGTCGACCTGACGCGCCACCAGGGCCTCCACCCGCGCGTGGGAGCCGTCGACGTCGCGCCGATCGTGTACCTCGACGAAGCCGACAAGGGCGCCGCGTGCGCGGAGGCGCTCGTGCTCGCCGACGAGATCGGGCAGCTCGGCGTCCCCGTCTATCTCTACGGCGAGCTGGCCGGCGGTCGCACCCGCGCGGAGCTCCGCAAGCCCGGCGGGCTGAACAGCTTCAAGCCCGACTTCGGGCCACCCAGCCATCCGACCGCCGGCGCCACGCTCGTCGCCGCGCGCCCGCCGCTGGTCGCGTTCAACGTCGAGATCGACGCGCCGCTGGCCACCGCCAAGCGGATCGCGAAGTTCGTCCGCGCCGAGCTCGATGTCCGCGCCCTGGGGCTCCAGCTGAGCCGGGTCACGCAGGTCTCCACGAACATCGAGGACCACACCAAGGTCACCGCCGCCCAAGTCGTCGAGCTCGGTCCGCCGGCACGCGCCCGTCACCGGCGCCGAGCTCGTCGCGCCCGCGCCCGCGGGCGGCGCTCGCGAACTTCCCGCCGAAGACGTGCCGCTCCGGGGCCCGAAGCCCCTGGAAGATCATCTACCCTCGTAGGCGCCATGGCCCAGACGAAGCGCAAGAGGCGGACCAAGCATCGCGGCAACGCCGCGGGCTCGATCGAGTCCCGCGGCCGCACGGGCCGCAAGCCCACCGCGGCGGAGAGCAAGACGGCCGCTCGCGACGGCGCGTCGTCGCAAGCCGCCGACCTGGAACAGCGCCGCGCTGAAGGCGCGGGCGATGTCCGTCCTGCTGTTCATCCTGGTCAAGACCGGGCTGCTGGGCAACGAGAGCACCTGGTCGCAGGCGGCCTTCCTGGCGGTGATGGCGCTGGTGATCTACACGCCGCTGGCGTACATGACCGACAAGTGGGTCTACAACCGGCATGCTGCAAGCAGGGCGCAGAAGAAGAGCTGAATGGAGGCGCGCTGGCTGACGGTCGGGCCCGGTCCAGGAGAACACCTGGATCGCCCGCCAGGACGGCGCCGACCAAGCGCTCCTGATCGATCCGGGCGACGAGCCGGACCGGCTCAAGGGCGCGCTGCAAGAGCTCAAGACCGGCGTCGCCGCGATCCTGATCACGCACTGCCACTTCGACCACGTCGGCGCGGTGGCCGAGATGGCCCGCGCGCACCAAGGCGCCCGGTCTACTGCCCGGCCGGCGAGGTCTTCATCCTCGAGGACATCAACGAGTACGTGCGCTTCCCGGGCTTCGGGCCGTTCGAGTCCTACTCGCCCGAGGAGACGGTCAAGGGCGGCGACACGCTGGAACTCGCCGGCTTCGACGATCGACGTCATCTGCGACGCCCGGCCACAGCCCGGACCACGTGACGTACTCGATCGCGGAGGAGAAGGCGATCTTCTCCGGCGACGTGCTCTTCCAGGGCTCGATCGGCCGCACGGACCTCCCGGGCGCCGACCACCCGACGCTGATGCGCTCGATCGCGACCGCTGCTGGACACGCTGCCGGACGAGACCGGCGTGCTGCCGGGCCACATGAATCCCACGACGCTCGGCCAGGAGCGCGCGACCAACCCGTTCCTGCGCGAGCTCGCGGCGCGGTGAAGATCCAGGCGCCGCGCGGCACCTACGACGTGCTGCCCGACGTGGCGGACGAGCGCGCGCGGCTGGAGAGCACGGCGGCGAAGATCCTCGAGCGCGCGGGCTACGGCCGGATCGAGACGCCGACGTTCGAGGCCACGCAGCTCTTCAGCCGCGACGGTGGGGGAGGCGACCGACGTCGTCCAGAAGGAGATGTACTCGTTCCCGGACGGGAGCGGGGACAGCCTGACGCTGCGGCCGGAGGGCACCGCGCCGGTCGTGCGCTCCTACCTCGAGCACGGCATGCACAAGGCGCCGCAGCCGGTGAAGCTCTGGTACCTCTCGAGCTACTTCCGCTACGAGCGCCCGCAGGCCGGCCGCTACCGCCAGTTCTGGCAGATCGGGGTAGAGGCGATCGGGTCCGCCGATCCGGCCGTCGACGCCGAGGTGATCCTGCTGCTGGCCGAGTTGCTGGAGGCGATCGGCGCGCGCGACGTCAAGCTCGTGCTGGCGACGCTCGGCCAGCCCGAGTCCCGCGCCGCGTACCGCGAGGAGCTCAAGGCGTACCTGCGCGCGAACGAGGATCCCTCAGCCAGGACGTCGTCGAGCGGATCGACCTCAACCCGCTGCGTGCCTTCGACGCCAAGCACGAGCCGACCCAGCGCGTGATGGCGAACGCGCCGCGGCTGATCGACCGCCTGCCGCAGGACGACCTCGAGCACTTCGCCGAGGTGCAGGACCTGCTGCAGGCGGCGGATCTGGGCTACACCGTCGACACGACGCTCGTGCGCGGGCTCGACTACTACACGCGCACGCTGTTCGAGTTCCAGTCCGGCGCGTTGGAGGCGGCGCAGAACACGCTCGGCGGCGGCGGCCGCTACGACGGGCTGGCGGAAGCGATCGGCGGCCCGCCGACGCCCGGGATGGGCTGGGCGGCGGGTGTCGAGCGGATGCTGATGGCGTCGCACCCAGCCCGCACCTGTGGAGCTGCCCGTCGACCTCTACGTCGCCTACGAGCCCGGCCACAAGCCGGCGGCGTTCAAGCTCGCCGCCGACGCCCGCCGCGCGGGCCACAACGCAAGACTCGAACTCGGCGGGCGCAGCCTCAAGGGCCAGCTCAAGCAGGCTTCGCGCAGCGGCGCCCGCTACGTTGCCATCTTCGGCGACGACGGCGTCCAGCTGCGCGACCGCGAGGGCGGCGAGGACAAGGTCGTCGAGCCCGACTCCGTCATGCACCACATCAGGGGCCAGATTTGAGACCACCACGCGCGAACCCGTACCGCGACGCCTGGGCCGGGGAGCTCGACGCCGCGCGCGTCGGCGAGCAGGTGCGCGTGGCCGGCTGGGTGCACCGCCGGCGCGACCACGGCGGCGTGATCTTCATCGACTTGCGCGACCGCTCCGGGATCGTGCAGCTCACGTTCCACCCGGAAGTCGGCGGCGTTCGCGCCTCGCTGAGAAGCTGCGGCCGGAGCACGTGCTGAGCGCGACGGGCGAGATCGTCCGCCGCGAGGAGCGCAACGTCAACCCGAACCTCAAGACCGGCGAGATCGAGATCTCGGTGACGGACGCCGAGCACCTGGCGGACTCGCTGACGCCGCCGTTCGCGATCGACGAGGACGGCCAGGTCGACGAGATGATCCGGCTGCGCCACCGGATGCTCGACCTGCGCCGCGAGAACATGCGCGACGCGATGGTCACGCGTCACGTCGTCAACCGCGCGATGCGCGACTACCTGAACGCGAACGACTTCCTCGAGATCGAGACGCCGATCCTCACGCAGTCGACGCCCGAGGGCGCGCGCGACTTCCTCGTCCCCGCGCGGCTGAGCCCGGGCGCGTTCTACGCGCTCCCGCAGTCGCCGCAGCTGTTCAAGCAGCTGCTGATGATGAGCGGCTACGAGCGCTACTACCAGATCGCTCGCTGCTTCCGCGACGAGGACCTGCGCGCCGATCGCCAGCCCGAGTTCACCCAGCTCGACCTCGAGATGGGCTTCGTCGAGGAGGAGGACGTTCTCGGCACGATCGAGGGCCTGCTGTGGCGCGTGTTCGAGGAGGCCGGCTTCCCGGCGCCGCCGCCGCCGTGGCCGCGGCTGGGCTACGACGAGGCGATGCTGCGCTTCGGCTCCGACAAGCCCGACACGCGCTTCGCGCTGGAAATCGCGGATCTCGGCGAAGCCGTCGCGAACACGGAGTTCCGCGTGTTCCGAGGCGTGATCGAGCACGGCGGCGTCGTGCGAGGCTTCAACGCGGGCCCGCGCGAGGCCACCCGCGCGATCGCCGACCAGCTCACCGAGGTGGTCAAGCGGTACGGCGCCGGCGGACTCGTCTGGGCGGTCGTGCAGGACGACGGCACGTGGCGGTCGCCGGTGGCGAAGGCGCTTTCAGACGACGACCGGCACGCGATCGAAGCCGAGCTGTTGGCCAAGCCCGGCGACCTGCTGCTGATCGTCGCTGACAACAACGCCACGATCGCCGCCACGGCGCTGGGCGAGCTGCGGCTCGAGGTCGCGCGTCGCTACGACCTCATCCCGGCCGACCGCCACGAATTGCTCTGGGTGATCGACTTCCCGATGTTCGAGTGGAACCCGAACGAGCAGCGCTGGGACGCGCTGCACCACCCGTTCACGGCTCCACTCGGCTCGTTCGACGACCCGGGCGCGCTGCGCTCGCGGGCGTACGACATCGTGCTCGACGGCTCGGAGATCGGCGGCGGCTCGATCCGTATCAACCGGCCCGAGGTCCAGCAGCAGGTGTTCACCGCGCTCGGGATCTCCGAGGAGGAGGCCGACTCGCGGTTCGGGTTCCTGCTCGAGGCCCTGAAGTACGGCGCGCCGCCGCACGGCGGCCTCGCGCTCGGGATCGACCGGGTGGTGGCGATCATCGCCGGCCGCGACTCGATCCGCGACGTGATCGCGTTCCCGAAGACCGCCTCCGGCTCGGATCCGCTGACCGGCGCCCCGGCGGCGGTCGATTCGGAGCAGCTCGCCGAGGTCGGCGTGCGATTGACGGTCCCGCCGCTGGCCTGATGCGCCTCGTGATGGTGGGGTGCACCGCCCCGAGCCATATGTATCCCAGCCTCGGCGTCTTTCGCGAGCTGCTGGCGCGCGGGCACGAGGTGAGCTACGTCGTCGGCGACCAGCAGGCCGGGTTGGTGCCGGCCGGGGCGACGCACGTCGGCTACCGCTCGGCCCTGCCGGACGCGGACCGCGCCTGGACCGAGGATCCGGGCGAGGCGATGCAGCTCTTCCTCGACGAGGAGATCACCGCGCTGCCGCGTGTGCTCGAACTCGACCCGCCCGACGCCGTGCTGTACGACATCGGCGGCTACGCCGGTCGCGTGGCTGCACACCGGTGGGGGGTGCCGGCGATCCAGCTCTCGCCGACCTATGTCGCCTGGGAGGGCTACGAGGTGGACATGGCCGAGTTCACCGCCACGCTGAAGGGCTCGGAGTCCGGCGCGCGCTACTTCGCCGGTGTGCGGTCCTGGCTGGACGAGAACGGGATGTCGATCGACGCCGACTCGTTCCTCGGGCGCCCGGAGCAGTGCGTCGTGCTGATCCCGCGGGTGTTGCAGCCGAACGCCGACCGCGTAGGCCCGCAGTTCGTGTTCACGGGTCCGTGCATCGACGAGTCGCGGATGACGGGCTGGACGCCGGATGGCGACGGGCCGCTCGCGTACGTCGCATTCGGGACCGCCTACACGGACAACCTGGAGATCTACCGCGCGTGCGTTGAGGCATTGACGGGCTACCGGTTGATCATTGCGACCGGCAAGGTCGATCCGGCCGAGCTCGGGGTGGGCGAGCGCACGCAGCCTCAGCTCGACGTCCTCGCGCACGCCGACGTATTCGTCACCCACGCGGGCATGGGCAGCGCGTCCGAGTCGCTGTGGTTCGGCGTCCCGACGGTCGCGATCCCGCAGGCCGTCGACCAGTTCACGAACGCCGCACAGCTCGAGGCCGCCGGTGCCGGCGTGCATCTGCCGGCCGAGCAGGTGACCGCCGAGTCGCTGCGTGACGCGGTGGCGCGGGCCGTCGCACAAGCACCGCGCGCCCGAGAACTGCAGGAGGAGGTCCGTCGCTCCGGCGGCATCGCCGCGACCGCCGATACGGTCGAGCGGCTCGTAGGGGTTTAACCCCATCCGGCTCAACCTCGGGTGGGGTGGTGCCGATCTGAAGGGCGTGAGCCAGATCTCCATGCCCATGCGCATCCTCCTCGTCGGCGCCGTCGTGTTCCTTGCTGCCTGGTTCACGGTTCTGAAGCCGAAGCCGGCGGAATTCGCGCCGACGACCACCTCGACGACCCCGCCGGTCACGACCGCCGGCAAGGCGGTCGACGCGGCCAAGGCCGCCGCCGGTCAGACGACCGAGACGACGAAGCCCGATACCGACACCGCTCCGGCGACGACGACCGCGCCTTCAAGCGCGCCTGAGGCCGCTCCGGCCGTCGCGATCCCGGCAGAGGCGCTGGCCAAGCTGCCCAAGGACGTCGCCCGCGCGCTCGAAAAGCGCAAGGTCGTCGTCCTCGGCGTGTTCAGCGAAACGGCCAAGCCGTGGCGCCAGATGTCCGACGACGACCGGTACGTGCGCAACGCCCTCCGTAAGACGAACCGCTACGACGGCGGCGTCTTCGTCAAGAACGTCAAGGTCGCGAACCTTTCCACCTACGGGCCGCTGATCAACGATCTGCACGTCAACCAGTCCCCGGCCATCGTCGTCATCGACGCCAACCTCAAGGGCCGCGTGCTGACCGGCTACGCCGATCGGATCTCGATCAACCAGGTGATCGCCGACGCCCACGACGCGAGCGTCGAGCCGGACGTCAAGGACGCCTACCTGCGCCGCTTCAACGACACGTGCGGCCGGTTCAACCTCCGCGCCGAGCGCTGGTCGTGGCCGACGATGGGCGGCAAGAAGGCGACGGCCGCCTCGCTCGACCGCGCGCTGCGCATCGTCCGCAGCTACCGCCACACGATCGCCCGCAAGGCGGCCCCGGCCAAGTGGCGTGCGATGCGGACCGGCTGGATCAAGGTGATGAACGAGACCGAGGGCGTCCTGCTGGCCCAGAAGAAGGCCGTCAAGTCCGGCAGCACCGCCGATCTCGCGGTCGCGATCGATCTGCTCACGAAGCGCAACTCGAGCGTGACCGCGCTCGACCGTCGCTTCAACGCCGCCGGTGTCACCGGCTGCCAGCTGAACCGCCAGGCCTAGACTCAAGCGGTCGTGGACCGCGAACGATTCGAAGAGCATCTCGCCGCGCCCAATGGGTGCGGCGTCGTGCTTTCCGGGGGTCATGACGGAGCCGCCGGCGGGTCCGTCTGCGGTGACCTGATCCGGGTCTCGGTCCGCGTCGAAGGCGACCGCGTGGTCGGGGCGGGCTTTGACGCCTCGGGCTGCGGCGCGCTGACCGCGGCCGGGTCCGCGGTCGTGACGCTGGTGGAGGGTTCGCTGCTGCTCGACGCCGCGCGGGTCGGGACGCGCGCGATCGTTTCCGAGCTGGGGGGTCTCTCGCCGGGCAAGCTGCACGCGGCGGATCTCGCCGCCGACGCGCTGCACCGGGCGCTGGGTGCTGCTGCGCGCTCGGCTTCCGTCCCGCCTTCCGGGCGCACGCTTGTCGCGATGAGCGGCGGCGTGGATTCGGCGGTGGCCGCGTTGCTGGTGGGTCCGGGAGCGATCGCGGTGACGCTGGAGTTGTGGCGCGATGTCGAGAACGACGCCGCCGCGTCCTGTTGCTCGGCCGACGCGGTGCGGCTGGCACGGTCGGTCGCGCACGGGATGGGACTGCCGCACTTCACGCTCGATCTGCGGCCGGAGTTCCGGGCCGGCGTGGTCGAGCCGTTCCTGGCCGGCTACGCCGCGGGGGAGACGCCGAACCCGTGCATCCGCTGCAACGGCCACGTGCGGCTCGACGCGATGCTCGAGTTCGCGGACGCGCTGGGCGCGCGGTATTTGGCCACCGGGCATTACGCACGGGTGACCGACGACGGGCTGCTGCGCTCCGCGGCCGATCCGGCCAAGGACCAGTCCTACATGCTCGCGGCGCTGTCGCCCGGGTCGCTGGCGCGGATGCGGTTCCCGCTGGCCGAGCTGACCAAGCCGGAGGTGCGGGCGCTTGCCGCCGAGGCCGGTCTGCCGGTGGCGTCGCGTGCCGACTCCCAGGACCTCTGCTTCCTCGCGGGCGTGGGAAAGGCGCGGTTCCTCGCGCGGCACGGCGGGCTGGAGGATGCCCCCGGTGAGATCGTGCGGCGCTCCGGCGAGGTCGTGGGCTCGCATCGCGGCGCGCACCACTTCACGGTCGGGCAGCGGCGCGGGCTCGGCGTGGCGGCGGCCGAGCCGCTGTACGTGCTGCGAACCTCGGGCTCGCAGGTCGTCGTCGGCACGCACGACGAACTGGGCGTCGATCGCGTGACCGTGCGCGGCGCGCGGTTGCATCGGCCGGGCTCGGAGGTCGACGCGGTGCGGCTGCGCTACCACTCGCGCGCTGTCCCGTGCCGGGTCGTGGGGGAGGGGCCGCGTCTGGAACTCGAGCTCGGCGAGCCGTTCCACGGCGTCGCGCCGGGGCAGATGGCGTGCCTGCTCCGCGGCGACGTCGTCGTCGGCTACGGCACGATCACGGCGTAGCCTTCTCGCGCCGGCGGCGCATCTTCGCCGCGGTACCGCAGTCCTCCATGCTGCACCAGCGGCGGCTCCGGTTGCGGCTGGCGTCGAGATAGAGCCAGCGGCAGCCCTCGCACTGCTTGAGCCGGTCGAGCAGTTCGGAGCGCAACAGATCGATGGCGGCCTGGGTCACCGGCCAGAGTGGGCTTGGGTCGTGCCATTCCCAGTCGGTCGCGGTGAGCGTCGCGTGGGCGAGCGCCTCCCGTTCCGCGTCGGCGAGCGCGTCGAGCGCGTGCTGCGGGGGCGCCTCTGCGGCCGCGATCGGGGCGAACACGGCATAGATGACGGCGCGGAGCGCGCGCGCTTGTTCCAGCGACACGGGTTTCGTGTCGTCGATGCCGACCTGGTCGGCCCAGCGCGCGACGTCCTCGTCGCTGTGCAGCCACTCGTCGTTGTCTCCGTCGGCGCCGCCAAGCGTGTTCGCGAAGTCGAGCGCCACGTGGCCGCCGACGAGGAGGAAGCTCTCGATCTGTCCCACTGTTCGGCAGTTTACCGGGACGCTGTTCCGGTAAAACAAGTTTTGGTGGTACAGCGATGGATTCTCTACAGCGCGCACTTCCTGATCGGGGTCGACGGGATGGGGGCGACGATCGCGCTTCCGGCGGTCGCGGACGATCTCGGCGGCTCGGGCCGCGGCCTGCTGACCGGCTACGCGGCGGCGCTCGGCGGGCTGCTGCTGGTCGCGGGCCGCGCCGGCGATCTGTATGGCCACCGGCGGATGCTGCGCGCGGGGCTGGCCGCGATGGCGACCGGCGGGGTGGTCGCCGCGCTCGCGCCGTCGATCGCGGTCCTGGTCGGGGCGCGCGCGGCGCAGGGCGCCGGCGCCGCGGCCGCCATGCCCGCCGCGCTGGCGCTGATCGCGACGCTCCCGGACCGCGACCGAGCGGTCGGCCGGCTAGCCGTGGCCGCGAGCACCGGTGTGCTCGCGGGCCTCGCGTTCGGCGGGCTGGTGGTCACGACGCTCGGCTGGCGCGCCGCGCTCCTGGCGGGCGCGCTCCCGGCGCTGGTCGCCGCCGCGATGGTCCCCGCGAGTGACGCCGCCCGGCGCGGGCTCCCACCGGACCTCCTCGGTGCGCTGCTCCTGACGGCGGGCGCCGGGTTGCTCGCCGCCGGCCGACAGCTTCCCGGAGCGGCGGCGATCGTCGCCTTCGGGCTGCGCGAGCGGCGGGCGCGCGAGCCGCTGGTGCGCTTCGGCGTCCTGCGCGGACCGCTCGGGCCGGCGGTGCTCGCCGTCGGCCTCAACGCAGCGGCGTTCACGTCACTGGTCTACGTGGGCACGTTGTTCCTGCAGCGCGAGCTCGGCTACAGCGCCCTCGCGGCGGGGCTGGCGCTGATACCGGTGGAAGTCGCCAGCGTGGCCACGGCGCGGTTCGCGGCCCGGGTCGGGCGGCGGCAGTGCGTCCTGTCGCTCGCGGTGTCGGCCGCGGGGCTCCTGTGGCTCACGCGCGCGGAGGGCTACCTGCAGATGCTCCCCGCGCTCGTCGTGCTCGGCGCGTCGCTCACGGTGGCGTTCGTGTGGCTGACGCGGACGGCGCTCGCTCGTCAGCGCGATCGTGGTCTGGCGTCAGGGCTGTTCGAGACGTCGACGCATCTGGGAGGCAATGCGCTGGCGGTGCCGGCATACGGGGCGGCGCTTGGCACGGGCGGCTACGGGGCCGCGTTCTGGCTTGCGGCGGGGGTGGCGGTGGCCGGACTGGTCGTGGTGCGGGTCGGTTACGGCAGCCACTAAGGGGAGGGTTCGAAGGGGGTGGTCAATCTAACTGTCGCTATGCGGGAGTTACGTTGACCACCCCCTCCCGTGCACCCCCTCGATGCTGTCGTTCGCCGGCGCCCTCAGCGCGTCGCGAGGTGCCACGCCGCTACCGACGCCGCATCGCGGATCTCGTTGCCAACGATCATCCGCTCGACATCCGCCACCGAAAAGCGCCGCACGATCAGCCCGACCTCCGTCTCCTCGAGCGCCTGCGGCCCGGGTTCGAGTCCCGTCGCGCGCCAGATGTCGACGGCCTGGTCGGACAGCCCGTAGGCGAAGTGCAGCCGGCCGAGCGGTTCCATCGACGCCGCCCGCAGCCCCGTCTCCTCGGCGAGTTCGGCGCGCGCGAGCTCCTCCGGGGAGGCCTCGCCTTCTTCCCACGCGCCCTGCGGGAACTCCCAGAATCGGTGCTGCACCGGGTGGCGGAACTGCTCGATCAGCCACACCCACCCGTCCTCGATCGGGACGATCAGCGCCGCCGGTGGTTTTTCGATCCACGCGTAGAGACCCGAGCCGCCATCGCGGTCTTCGTGCACGCGCATCCAGCGGTTCTCATAGACGACGCGGCTGGAAACGACGTGCATGCGAACGCAGCCTAGACTCAGGCGTCGATGACCTCCGACGAGATCCGCGAGCGCTTCCTCAGCTTCTTCGAGAGCCGCGATCACAAGCGCATCCCCTCCGGCAGCCTCGTGCCGGCCGAGCACGATCCGTCGGTGCTGCTCACGACCGCGGGCATGCACCCGCTCAAGCCGTACTTCCAGGGCCGCGAGAAGCCGCCGCATCACCGGCTGACGAGCTGCCAGAAGTGCTTCCGGACGCCGGACATCGATCAGGTCGGCCTCACCACTCGCCACCTGACGTTCTTCGAGATGCTCGGCAACTTCTCGATGGGCGACTACTTCAAGGAGGGCGCGGTCGAGTTCGCGTGGGAGCTGTCGCTCGAGGGCTTCGGCTTCAACCCCGACGACATCTGGGTCACGGTCTTCGAGGGTGACGAGGAACTCGGCATCGGCCCCGACGAGGAGGCGATCGAGGCGTGGCTGAAGATCGGCGTCCCGCGTGACCGGATCGTCGGCTGCCCGCGCAGCGAGAACTTCTGGCAGGCGGGCCCGACCGGTCCCTGCGGCCCGTGCAGCGAGCTCTACCTCGACCGTGGCCTGGACTTCGGCAAGGCCGACGACCTGCCCGGCGGCGAGAACGAGCGCTTCCTGGAGTACTGGAACCTCGTGTTCATGCAGTTCGAGCAGGACCCCGTGAACGTCCTCACGCCGCTGCCGGCGCAGAACATCGACACCGGCCTGGGCCTGAACCGGCTCGCGGCGATCCTCCAGAACACGACGTCGATCTTCGAGACTGACCAGTTCGTCCCGCTGATCACGCTCGGCGAGCAGCTCTCCGGGCACCGGTACGGCCACGACTTCGGCTTCGACCGCTCGATGCGCGTGCTCGCGGACCACACGCGCGGCATGTCGTTCCTGATCGCCGACGGCATCGTCCCCTCCAACGAGGATCGCGGATATGTGCTGCGCCGGCTGATGCGGCGCGCGATCGTCCAGGGCCGCCGGCTCGGGATCGAGCCCGGGTTCCTCCCGCGCTACGCGAGCGTGGTGCGGGAGTCGATGGGTGCCGCCTACCCCGAGTTGCTCGAGCAGGCGGACACGATCGACATGTGGCTGCGCAACGAGGAGGAGACGTTCAACCGCACGCTCGAGCAAGGCCTCCGGATGCTCGAAGAACTGATCGCGCGGGCGCGCGAGTCCGGCGGCGAGGGCATCGGCGCGGACGCGGCGTTCCGGCTGCACGACACGTTCGGCTTCCCGTTCGACCTGACGCTGGAACTGGCGGCGGAGCAGGGCGTCGGCGTCGACGAGCAAGGCTTCGAGGACCTGATGGAGGAGCAGCGCGTTCGCGCCCGCGCGAGCGCGGGCCGCGAGGGCGGCGAGGACGTGCGCGAGAAGCTGCGCGTCTTCGCGACTTCGGCGGGCGCGCCGTCGATCTTCACCGGCTACGAGACGACCGAGCAGGCGACGGCGGTCGCGTCGGTGGTCCACGAGAACGGGCGCGTGCTCGCGAAGCTCGTCGAGTCCCCGTTCTACGCCACCGGCGGCGGCCAGGTGCACGACGCGGGCGTGATCGAGTGCGAGGACGGCGGCTGCAGCGCGAAGGTGATCGACGTCGTCCGGCTGGGCGACGACCAGGCGTTGGTGCTCCAGCCCGAGAAGGGCGAATTGCACGACGGCGAGCGCGTGTACGCGCGCGTCGATCGCCGCGCGCGCCGCGCGACCGAGTGCAACCACACCGCGACGCACCTCCTGCACGCGGCGCTCCGCGAGCGCCTCGGAACGCACGTTCGCCAGGCGGGCTCCTACGTCGGCCCGGACAAGCTGCGCTTCGACTTCACCCACGGCGCGCCGCTGAGCGACGAGGACCGGCACTGGGTCGAGGACCGCGTGAACCAGCAGATCCTCGAAAACCAGCCGGTGCGCGCGCTCACGACGACGCTCGACGAAGCGCGCGCGCTCGGCGCGATGGCGCTGTTCGGCGAGAAGTACGGCGACGTCGTGCGGATGGTCGAGGTCGGCGCCGGCGACTGGTCACGCGAGCTGTGCGGCGGGACGCACGTGCGTTCGACGGCGGAGATCGGCGTCTTCAAGATCACCCAGGAGACATCGAGCGCCGCGAACGTGCGCCGGATCGAGGCGATCACCGGCCCGCTCGGGATCGAGCTGCTGCGCAAGCACGACCGCGAGCTGACCGAGGCGGCGGTCGCGCTGCGCACCCAGCCCGACACGGTCGCCGAGGCGGCGCAGACCGCCGTGCTCAAGCGGCGCGAGCTCGAGAAGCAGCTCAAGGAAGGCGCCCAAACACAGGCGGATGAGTCCTACGACGTGATCGAGATCGACGGGATCCGGGCGGTGTTCGAGATCAAGGACGTGCCGAACCCGAAGGCGCTGCCCGACCTCGCGGACCGCTTCAAGAACCAACTCGGCGACCCGGCCGTCGTCGTGCTCGGCGCGTCCGGCGAGGGCCGCGCGTCACTGCTCGTGGCGGCGACGCCCGGCGCGATCGAGCGCGGCGTGAAGGCTGGCGCGGTCGTGAAGGTCGCGGCGGCGGCGGTCGGCGGAGGCGGCGGCGGCCGCGACAACATGGCCCAAGCCGGCGGCCGCGATCCGGAGAAGCTGCCGGACGCGCTCGCCGCGGCGCGCGCGGAGATCGAGCGCGCGCTTGCGAGTAGTAGCGCTTGATTACGGTGCCGCACGCTGCGGCGTCGCGGTCAGTGACCCATCCGGGACGATCGCGACGCCGCTCGAGCCCGTGCGGCAACCGGGCAGCAAGCGCGGGTTCGCGGCCCTGAAGCAGCGCATCGCCGCGCTCGATGCCGAGCGCGTGGTCGTCGGCCTGCCGCTCTCGCTCTCCGGCGGCGACTCCGCCCAGACGACCGAAACGCGTGCATTTGCTGACAAGCTGGCGCGTGCGATCCCCGTACCGGTGGAGCTTTACGACGAGCGTTTCACCACGAGTTTGGCTCAGCAGGCGGGCGGAAGCGCTTCGCTGGATTCACGAGCCGCGGCGGTCCTATTGGACGAATGGCTACATCTGCCGATAGAGGGAGGTACGGACCCCCTGCCCTGACTCCGGAGACCCCCCTCGATGAATCCCGTGACGAATACGCCCGACGCCGTCTTGGCGGAGACCGCTGAGCCGGTCGACGCGCTCGACGCGCTGCTGCGTCAGATCGTCAACGGCTACTTCGTCCTCACCGACGGCCAGGGCGCCGTCTCCAAGTGGTCCGAGCCTGCCGAGCTGCTGTTCGATCAGCCGAGCGAGGACATCCTCGGCCAGGGGTTCTTCGAGTCGCTGATCGGCGACTCGCTACCCGCCGAGGGCCACGCCTGGCGCGGATTCCTCGCGACCGGCGAGCCCCCGCAGGCGCCCGGCACCGTGCGGCTGACGGGCAACCGCTCCGACGGCGAGGTCTTCCCGCTCGAGGCCGTCTTCGTCCCGGTCAAGCTCGACGAGGGCTTCGACTTCTCGCTGTTCCTCGAGGATCTGTCCTTCGAGCTGCCGATGAACCTGATGCTGCTGCGCATGCGCCAGCAGCACCCGGTCGTCGTCCGCGCGCTCAAGCAGGCGCTCGAGCCGCAGGCGCAGCCGTGGGAGGGCTGGCGGACCGCCGGCACCCTGGTCGTTTTCCGCCCGCTGTCCTCGACCCCGTGGGTCGAGGCCGAGCTGGCTCGCCGCGAGGCCGAGCGCGCCGCCGCCGACGCCGATGCCGAAGAGCGCCTGACGAATTTCGATCCGGGCATCCAGGGCAGCGTCAACGACCTCGATGACGCCGCCGCGGTCGTCGCCCGCCTGCTCAGCGCGCTGGAGCGCATCGACGAGCTCGAGCGCGTCG
The DNA here is from genome assembly GCA_963768375.1 of uncultured Solirubrobacteraceae bacterium. Taxonomy (GTDB): domain Bacteria; phylum Actinomycetota; class Thermoleophilia; order Solirubrobacterales; family Solirubrobacteraceae; genus Solirubrobacter. The sequence goes on along the minus strand of CAVYHO010000005.1, from coordinate 303,877 downwards.
CCGGCGGTCTGCCCGCGCAGCTCGAGGAGACGCGCCGCGAGGCCGGCCAGCAGTCCGCCGCGCTGCGCTCCGACGTCCAGCGCGCGCTGTCCGCTGTCCCGAGCGAGTTCGATCGCCACGAGGAGCAGGCCAAGCTCGCGAAGGCCGAGGCCGCTGCCGAGCGCCTGAACGCTCGCATCGACCAGCTCGAGCGCGACCGCGCCCAGGCCGCGACGCTCGCCGACGCCCGGATCTCCGAGGCCGTCGCCGCCGCCGAGGCGCGCGCCGTCGAGGCGATCGCCGAGTCCGCCCGCCGCGCCGACACGGCTCGCGCCGCGCTCGAGTCGCGCCTGGATGGCGTCGACGTCTCCTCCCAGCTTCAGCAGGTCCGCGCCGAGCACGAGGAGGCGGCGCAGGCCGCTCGCGTCGAGCTCGCGACCACGATCGAGCGCCTGGAGCGCGAACGTGAGCGTGAGCGCGAGGCCGCCCGCGCCGAGCTCGCCTCCGCCCTGGAGCGGATCGACCAGGTCCAGCGCGGTGCCGACGCCGTCCGCGAGCAGCTCTCGAACGTCACGGTCGAGCGCGCCGCCGTCACCGGCGACGACCGCCGCCGTCTGGACGAGCTCCAGCGTGAGTCCGAGGCGCTGCGCGCCCGCGTCGAGGTGATGGGGGCGCTCGAGAGCGAGGTCGCGTCGCTGCGCCAGGCCGTCGCCGACAACGACCTGCGCGAGGCGCTTGACGCCCACTTCATGGCGACCGCCTCGCAGGTCGCCGAGCTGCGCGACATCGTCACCCGTCACGAGGCGTCCAACGCCGAGGTCGACGCGCTGCGCGAGGCTGTCGCCCGCCACGAGGCCGCCGCCGGCGAGGTCGCGAAGCTGCGCGAGGCCGTCGAACGCCACGAGGCCGCGACCGGCGAGGTCGCCACGCTGCGCGACGCCGTCGAGCGCCACGAGGCCGTTGCGGCCGAAGTCGCCGCGCTGCGCGACGCGATCGCCGCCGCGCCGTCCGCCGATCCGACCGTCGCTGCTGACGTCGCCGCGCTGCGCGACGCCGTCGCCGCGCTCCAGACGGCGCCGGCCGCGGACCCCGCCGAGCTGATCGCGCTGCGCGAGGCCGTCGCCGCGCTGCAGGACAACCCCGCCGAATTGGCCGCGCTGCGCGAGGCCGTCGGTGCGCTCCAGGGCAACCCCGCCGAATTGGCCGCGCTGCGCGAGGCCGTTGGCGCGCTTCAGGCGACGCCGGTCGCCGACCCTGCCGAGCTCGCGACGCTGCGCGACGCGGTCGCCCGCCACGATGCAGCGTCGGCCGAGCTTGCCGGCCTGCGTCAGGCGCTCTCCAGCGTCGCTCCCGCAGCGGAGGTCGCCGAGCTGCGCCGGGCTCTGTCCGAGCAGCAGGCCACGGCCGCCGGCGTCGAGCATCAGCTCGCCGACCTTCGCTCGCACCTCAGCCAGGCCGAGACCGCTGCCGTCCGCGCCGGGGACCAGGCCGCCGTCGAGCGCCAGGTCCAGACGATGGTCGGCGACACGCAGCGCCAGATCGCCGCGCTGCACGCCCGCCTCGCCGTTCTCGCTGACACCGGCCGCGAGGTCGCCGAGCTCAAGACGCGCCTCGACGAGGTCGCCGAGATCCGCGCGAGCCTCGACCACCTGGCGCGCGACGAGGACGTCACCGCGCTGCGCGACCGCGTCGACAATCTGCCCGGCCGCGACGACGTCCACGCCCTGCACGAGCGGATCGACGGTCTGGGGCACCTCGCGAGCCGCGAAGACCTCCACGCCCTGCACGAGCGGATCGACGGTCTGGCGCACAGCGACGCACTGTCGGGCCTCGCGAGCCGCGACGACGTCGACGCGCTGCGCGAGCGTCTCGCCGGCCTCGCCGACCGCGACGCGCTCACGGGCCTCGCGAGCCGCGACGACCTCGACGCCCTGCGCGAGCGTTTCGCCGACCGCGACGCGCTGGCGGGCTTCGCGACCCGCGACGAGATCGCCGGTCTGCCGACCCGCGACGAGATCCTCACGCGTGACGACCTCGCCCCGCTCCGCGAGCGCCTCGAGGGCGTCGCCGCCCGCGACGAGCTGAACGTCCTGCGCGAGCAGCTGGCCGGCCTCGCCGCCCGCCACGAGGTCGTCGCCATCCACGAGCGCATCGAGGAGCTCGTCGCCGCCCGCGACGAGCTGCGCGCGCGAATCAACTCCGAGGACAGCGGCGTCGCCGCCCAGGCCCTGGCCGCCGCCGAGCAGGCGCTCGAGCAGATCGCCCAGGTCGACCGCGGCGCCGGGACCGTGCTCGCCGACGTGCGCGGGCTGCGCGAGGCGGTCGATCGCGTCAACGGCGCGCTCGACGTCGCCCGCGGCCAGGCCGATCGCGCCGAGGCCGAGGCGCTCGGCGCCCACGAGGCGGCCGCCGCCGCCGGCGAGGCCGCCGGCGCCGCCCGCGAGGACGCCGCCAAGGCCCGCGAGGAGTCCGCCGCCGTCCGGCTGCGAGGTCGAGGGCCAGCGCGAGCGCACGACGCTGCTCGGCGAGCAGATCACCGGCGCCCGCGAGGCCGCCAACACCGCTCGCACCGACGCCACCGCCGCGCGCTCCGCGACCGAGGGCCTCGACGAGCGCCTGGCCGCGCTGCGCACCGAGCTCGGCGCCGGACGCGAGCGCATGGACGCCGTCGGCACCCAGGTCGAACAGCTCGGCGACGGCGCGTCCGCGCTGCGCAGCGAGCTGGGCGAGATCCGCGAGGTCGCCGAGACGACCGCCCGCGGGCTCGACGCGCTGCGCGCCGAGCTGACCGGCGTGCGCGAGTCCGAGCAGCGGATGGAGGCCATGCAGGCCGAGCTGAACTTCGCGCTCAAGAGCCTCGAGGAGCTCAAGCAGGGCCTCAGCTCCGCCGGCCAGGCCGCCGTGATCGCCCGCCGCGAGGCCGAGCAGGCCCGCAAGGCGGCCCAGCACGTCGGCGACGGCTCGACCGAGCGCGTCACCGAGGTGTTCCAGCAGATCCTCGGCCTCGCCGCCAACCGCAACGCCCAGAACCGCCGCGCCACCACGCCGACGCCGGCCCCGCCGAAGGAGCAGCCCGTGCGCGAGCCGCGCCACGGCTTCGACGACGCCTCCAAGCCGATGGCGATCCTCACGCTCGACGGCAAGTTCAAGGAGCTCAACCCGTCCTTCACGAAGCTCGTCGGCTACAAGGAGCACGAGTTCACGAAGGCCGCCTGGCCGTCCCCGCACGACCGCCGCGACTACAAGGATCAGCTCGAGCATCTGCGCCTGATGGGCGCCGGCGAGCTGCGCGAGATCGCGGTCCAGAGCACGTACATGCACGGCCAGGGCCTGATGGTCCCGGTCGTCGGCAAGCTGTCCGTCGAGAACGGCGAGGACGGCCTGCCGCTGCACCTCGTGCTCGAGGCCGAGGACCGGCATACGTCCTGACCCCGTCCGTCGGGCTCGCTAGCATGCCCGACGGTCGCTGACCCTGCCGCCCTCCGGGATGAGCCCGGCGCGCCAGGGCCGCTGCCGCTTTGGACGTGCTCGGCAAGCGCTCGGACCAACAACGCACATCGGAGGACCGCGCTCGCGCCGCGGCTGAACGTGCTGCCCGCCGCTCCGGCCGCCCGCTGCCGCCGGAGGCGTTCGAGGACGCCGTGCCCCCGCCGGACATCGAGCCGCCCCCTCCGGAGCCGGTGGAGCCCGAGCCGGAGCCGGAGCCCGTCGCCGAGGAGCCGCCGCCCGAGCCCGTGCACCAGCCGACGGTCGAGTACACGCCGTTCGAGACCGACGAGCACGAGGCGCCGCTCGGCGATCCCCGCGACGACGAGCCGCGCCTGGTCGCCGCTCGCTCGCGCCCGCCGGAGGCCGACGACGAGGTCCACGCGTACGCCGTCACCCGCGGCGACACGGCCGAGCACGACGGCTTCGACGAGACCGACGAGCGGCCGGTCGTTCCGCTGCGGCGCGCGCCCGCCCGGGCCGCTGAGTCGCCGCGGCGGCGGCCCGCGCCCGCCGCTCCCGGCCGCCGCCCGCCGTCGCTGCCACGCAACGGCGGAGGCCGCCACTGGGGCCGGCGGATCTTCACGCTGATCGTGTTCGCGGTGATCGTCGCCGGGCTGTACGCGGCCAACAAGACGTTCCAGCCGTTCCACGGCGACGGCGACGGCACCGTCGCGGTCACGATCCCCGAAGGCTCCGACGCGGGCGAGATCGGCAAGATCCTCGCCGCCGCGGGCGTCGTGGACTCCGCGCGCTTCTTCGAGCTCAACGCCACCATCAGCGGCGACCGCGGCAAGCTCCGCCCGGGCAAGTACACGCTCAAGCGGGGCATGAAGAACGGCGACGCGATCGCCGCGCTGACAGGTCGTGCCCGAGGGGCCGAAGGCGGTCGAGACCGTCGACGTGACGCTCGTCGAGGGCCCGTCGCGCAAGGAGAACGCGCCGGTCGTCGACAAGAGCAAGAAGGTCGAGGGCGACTACGCCAGGCCACCGCGTCGAAGGCCACGCTGCGCCGGATCCGCGAGCTCGGCGCGCCGAAGGGCACGAAGACCGCCGAGGGCTTCCTGTTCCCGGCCACCTACACGCTCCCGACGGGCTCGACGGCCAACCGGCTGGTCAAGGAGCAGCTCGACGCGTTCGAGGAGAACTTCGCCAAGGTCGACATGAGCTACGCGAAGAAGAAGAACCTCACGCGCTACGACGTGCTGATCATCGCGTCGATGATCGAGCGCGAGGCGCAGCTCGCGCGCGAGCGCCCGCTCGTGTCGGCGGTCATCTACAACCGGCTCAAGGAGGGTATGCCATTGGGGATCGACGCCACGATCCGCTACTCGACGAACAATTGGCACCGCCCCATCCGAGTCAGTCCGAGCTCGACAAGCCGGGTCCCTACAACACCCGGCTCAACCGCGGTCTGCCGCCGACGCCGATCGGCAACCCCGGTCTCGCGTCGATGAAGGCCGCCGCCAAGCCCGCCAACAAGAAGTACCTGTTCTACGTCCGCAAGGCCACGGCAAGTCCGGCGAGCACGCGTTCTCCTCCACGGACGCGCAGTTCGCGAAGGACCTCGCAGCGCTACCAAGCCTCGCGCGAAGGCAAGTGATCCGGCTCGGGGTGTGCGGGTGGCCGGTCGCCCACTCGCGCTCGCCGCAGATGCACAACGCCGCGCTCGCGGTGCTCGGCCTGCGCGACTGGCGCTATCAGCACCTGCCGCTGCCGCCGCACCTGTTCGAACCGAGACCGTCCGGGCGCTGCCGGCGCTCGGGCTTCCGCGGCGTCAACGTGACGATCCCGCACAAGGAGGCCGGCGCTCGCGCTCGCCGACGCCGCGACCGAGACGGCCCGCGCGATCGGCGCGGCCAACACGCTCACCTTCGAGCCGACGGCCGGATCCACGCCGACAACACCGACGCCAGCGGCTTCCTGCAGCGCGCTCAACACGTCGGCCTACGACCGCACCGCGCTCGTGCTCGGCGTCGGGGGGCTCGGCCCGCGCGATCCTCTACGCGCTCCAGCAGGCGCGGCGCCCGCGAGGTGCGCGTCTGGAACCGCACACCCGACCGCGCGCGAGGCGCTCGCGGACGAGTTCGGCGCGGTGGTGAGCGCCGAGCCCGCGGACATCGTCGTCAATTGCACGTCGATTGGGCTGCTGCAACCCAGACGAGACGTTCAAGGCGCTGCCGCTCCGCGCCGATGAGATGGGTGCCGGACGCACGGTGGTGGACTTGGTCTACCGGCACGGCGGCACCCTGTCTGCTGAACGCCGCGAAGGCGAACGGCGCGGAGGTGGTCGACGGGCTGGAGATCCTGGTCGCCCAGGGCGCAGCGTCACTCGAACGCTGGACCGGCCGGACGGCTCCCGATCAGGCGATGCGGGAGGCCGTCGCAGACATCGCCTGATGAGCTCGCCCACCGACACCCCGACCCGGCCCAAGCGCGGCAACGGCATCACCACGCCCTCGCGGCGTGGCGGCTCCGGCCGCATCCTCACGGACGTCATCGTCGACCTCGGCTTCGTCGACCGCGGCACGATGGACCTCGCGATCGAGCGCGGCACCGAGCAACGGCTCCGCGCCCGGAGCGCGTGCTGGTGCAGCGACGGCGACGCTCACCGACGACCATCTCTCGCGCGCCGTCGCCGAGCGCTTCGGCCTCGACCACGTCGATCTCGGCTCTACCGCGTCGACCCCGACGCCGCCAAGCTCGTCGCCGCCCGCCGCCGTGCGCCGCTACCAGGCCGTGCCCGTCTCCTTCGCCGGCGACCGCACGCTGATCGTCGCCATGGTCGACCCCGCCAACGTGCTCGCGATCGACGACATCGCGGTCATGACCGGCTACGAGGTCCGCCCGGCGGTCGTCCTCGCCTGGCCGACGTCGAGTGGCTGCTGGAGCGCCTCGAGGACCCCGACTTCGGCCACGGCGCGGTCGCGCCCGAGGAGCGAGGACGGCGCCGACATTCCGGAGCCCGCCGCCGCGCCGAGCGCGCCCGCCGCTCCGCTCTACGACCTGCGCGAGAACGCGCCGATCAACTTCGGCGCCGGCGGCGAGGACGCGTCGCGTCATCCAGCTCGTGCACCGGGTGATCAAGGAGGCCGTCGAGCGCGGCGCCTCCGACATCCACTTCGAGCCCCGCGAGGAGGAGATGCGGGTCCGCTACCGCATCGACGGCGTGCTCCAGGAGGCCGCGACGGTGCCTGTCAGCGCCGTCCCGGCGGTCATCTCCCGCATCAAGATCCTCTCCGACCTCGACATCGCCGAGCGCCGGATCCCGCAGGACGGCCGCATCTCGCTCGAGGTCGGCGACAAGCCGATCGACCTCCGCGTCGCCACGCTCCCCGCGCACGTACGGCGAGAAGGTCGTCATGCGAATCCTCGATCAGAGCAAGGTCATGATCCAGCTCGAGCAGCTGGGCATGCTCCCGCAGGCGCTCGAGCGGTTCACCAAGGCGTTCGCGCCAGGCCCACGGCGCCGTGCTCGTCACCGGCCCGACCGGCTCCGGCAAGTCGACCTCGCTCTACGGCGCGCTGAACCAGCTCAACACGATCGAGAAGCACATCATCACGATCGAGGACCCGGTCGAGTACCAGCTCGCCGGGCATCACCCAGGTCCAGGTCAACAACAAGGCGGGCCTGACGTTCGCCTCCGGCCTGCGCTCGATGATGCGTGCCGACCCGGACATCATCATGGTCGGCGAGATCCGCGACCGCGAGACGGCCCAGATCGCCATCGAGGCGGCGCTCACGGGCCACTTGGTCTTGAGCACGCTTGCACACCAACGACGCCCCGGGCGCGGTCACGCGCCTGATCGAGATGGGCGTCGAGCCGTTCCTGGTCGGCTCGGCCGTGGACTGCGTCGTCGCCCAGCGGCTCGCCCGCCTGCTGTGCGAGGAGTGCAAGCGGCGCACGACGATCACCTCCGAGGTCATGCGCGCCAACGGCTTCAACGTCGGCCTCGACCTCGAGGCCTACGAGCCCGTCGGCTGCGCCCGCTGCGGCGGCTCCGGCTACAAGGGCCGGATCGGCCTCTACGAGGTCATGTGGGTCAGCGACACGATCCGCTCGCTCGCCGTCGCCCGCGAGCCCGCCGAGACGATCATGCACGCCGCCGTGCACGAGGGCATGATGCGCCTGCGCGAGGACGGCCTGGAGAAGGTCCGCCGCGGGCTGACGTCGATCGCCGAGATCGCCCGCGTCGCCGGCACCCGCTAGGGCGCTACGCCCCACTACAGGCCGGTGCTCCGACTGCCGATGTAGGTGGTGGCATGAACTTCGACTTCGCGGACATCCTGCTCAAGGTCGTCGAGCACAAGGCTTCCGACCTCCACATCACCTCGGGCGCCCCGCCCACGATTCGCGTGCGCGGCTCGCTCGTCCCGCTCGAGGGCATGCCGAACCTGACGCCGACCGACACGCGGGAGATCGTCTACGCGATCCTCTCGCTCCTCGCAGCGCCAGACGCTCGAGACCGACTGGCAGCTCGACTTCGCCTACAGCGTCCCGGGCGTCGGCCGCTTCCGTGTCAACACGTTCTTCCAGCGCGGCACGCTCGGCGCCGCGTTCCGTCTGATCCCGTCCGAGACGGTGCCGATCGAGAAGCTCGGTCTGCCGCCGGTCGTGCGCGAGTTCGCCAAGAAGCCGCGCGGGATCGTCCTCGTGACCGGCCCGACCGGCTCGGGCAAGTCGACCTCGCTGGCGTCGCTGATCAACGAGATCAACGAGACGCGCGACGAGCACATCCTCACGATCGAGGACCCGATCGAGTTCCTGCACCGCCACAAGCGCTGCATCGTCAACCAGCGCGAGATCGGCCAGGACGCGCCGACCTTCGCCGCCGGCCTGAAGGCCGCGCTGCGCCAGGACCCCGACGTGATCCTCGTCGGCGAGATGCGCGACATGGAGACGATCGGCACGGCGCTGACCGCGGCCGAGACCGGCCACCTCGTCTTCGCGACGCTCCACACGCAGGACGCGCCGCAGACCGTGGACCGCATCATCGACGTCTTCCCGCCCGCCCAGCAGGGCCAGATCCGCGCGCAGCTCGCGATCGGCCTCCAGGGCATCGTCACCCAGACGCTGCTGCCGACCGCCGACGGCCAGGGCCGCTGCGTCGCGGCCGAGGTGCTCGTGCCCACGCCGGGCGTGCGCAACCTGATCCGCGAGGGCAAGACGCACCAGATCTACTCGCTGATCCAGACCGGCGGCAGCCGAGGGCATGCAGACCATGGACTCCTCGCTCGCCGGCCTCGTCCGCGCGGGCAAGATCACGATGGCGACCGCCGAGTCGCCGCTCCTCGCAGCCGGTCGAGATGCGCCGGCTCGTGCAGGGCGTCGGCCCGAGCTCGACGATGGTGGCCGCGTAATGGGCGCCGCAGTCTGGACCTACAAGGCCGTCGACGGGGCCGGTGTCCCGTCGAAGGGCGAGCTCAAGGGCCCGTCCAAGGACGCCGTCACCGAGCAGCTGCAGGCCCAGGGCCTGAAGGTCATGGAGCTGCGCGAGAAGAAGGGCGCGCTCCAGGGCCGACATCACGCTCTTCAAGCGCGTCAAGGCCGCCGAGCTGACGGTCATGACGCGCCAGCTGGCGACCATGATCACGTCGGGCATGACGCTCCTGCGCGCGTTCTACGTGCTCGAGGACCAGATCGAGAACAAGAAGCTGCAAGCGACACGGTCGGCGCCGTCCGCGAGGACATCGAGTCCGGCCTCGCGTTCTCCGACGCGCTCGCCAAGCACCCGAAGATCTTCTACCCGCTCTACGTCGCGATGGTGCGCGCCGGTGAGACCGGCGGCGTGCTCGAGGCATCGCTGGACCGGATCTCCGACCAGCTCGAGAAGGACGACCAGCTGCGCCGCCAGGTCAAGGGCGCGATGGCCTACCCGATCGTGGTCCTGACCTTCGCGCTGATGGTCCTGATCGGCCTGATCGCGTTCATCGTCCCGGTGTTCGTCAAGGTCTTCGAGGACTTCGGCGGCGAGCTGCCGCTGATCACGAAGGTCACGGTGCAGGCCTCCAACGTGGTCACGCACCAGTGGTACATCCTGATCGCGCTGGCCATCGGCGGCCCGATCGCCTTCAAGAAGTGGCGCACGTCCAAGAGCGGCCGCCAGCAGTGGGACCGGATCCGCCTGAAGTTCCCGTTCAAGATCGGCGAGGTGGTCCAGAAGATCTCGCTCGCGCGCTGGTCGCGCACGTTCGCCGCCCTGTACTCGGCCGGCGTGCCGATCATGCAGGCGATCGAGATCACCGGCCAGACCGCCGGCAACACCGTCGTCGAGAAGGCGATGGCCGACGTGATCGAGTCCGTCAAGTCCGGCGGCTCGATCGCCGACCCGCTCAAGGACGCCCCGATCTTCCCCTCGATGGTCGCCCAGATGATCGCCGTGGGCGAGGAGACCGGCAACCTCGACGCGATGCTCTCCAAGGTCGCGGACTTCTACGAGGACGAGGTCGCGGCCGCCGTCAAGGCGCTCACGTCGATCCTCGAGCCGGTCATGATCATCCTCGTGGGCGGCATCGTCGGCTTCATCGTGATCGCGATGTACATGCCGATGTTCAAGGTCTACGACGCGATCAAGTAGCTCGCGCGCACACCCCCACTTGACCGAAGGCCGCCCACTGGGCGGCCTTCGTCGTTCGGATCGGGCCGGGGGGTCAGCAGGCGGCGTGCGCGCGCGCCAGGTCGCGGCGACGAGGCTGTGTCATCACCGACGGCGCAACCAGCCGGCCGGTGAACACGTTCGCCGCCTGGGCGGAGGCAGGCCTGCGGGCGCGGCCGAGCGCACACCACCCGAACGATGCGCTGAACGACGCGGGCGCGCTCGCCGGGCGGCTCGAACACGACGGCGCGGAAGGTCGCGATCGTCTCGCAGTCGCTTTGCAACTGGGCGCGTTGAGCGTCGGTGAGCCGCAGATTCAGTCTGGCGACGTCGCCCGGGCCGAGCACGAACACGCGCCGCAGGTTGCCTCTGCGGGTCTCGAAGATGCACCCGCGCGGTCTGTCGGAGCCGATGGCTCGGCACGTGATGCTGATGCTGGCCACGCCGCCGTTCGGCCCGGCGACCACGGGGCCGGGCACGGTGATCGTGCTCTCCTGGCTGGGGGGCCGCGGCGCCGGGACGGGGTCGGGCTCGTCGGGGGTTCCGGGCGGTGGTGTGTCGGGGTCCGGCGGCTGCGGGGTGAGCGGATTCGGCGGGATCTCACCGGACGGAGAGAACCCGGCCAGGTAGCTGTAGGTCGCCTGGGCGCCGGCGGGCAGAGTGTCATCCCACGAGAGCGCCATCGCCGCGTCCCATTGCGTGTCCGTGAACACGAAGTTCGTGAGCGAGCGCGTGTTGGCCACTCGACCCCACGTATTCACGTAAAAGCCTTGCTGGTAGCCGTTGGGGCCGGTCAGCGGCACCAGCGACTGCACCCAACCGGCGGGCGTGTTGTTCGGGTTCTCGGAACAGCCGATGCTGGTCAGTCCAGCGCCGTCGTCGCGTTTCACGCCGTAGCCCAGGCCGAACGTGCCGCCCGTGACCGGGTGGCAGTCGACTACGTGGTAGAGCCGGAAGGTCACCGATTCGCTGCCGCCGTTCTGCACGATGATGTCGGACCGGTAGAAGTTCTCGCCCGTGACGTAGCGCACGTTCTCGCGGACGTATACGTCCGTGTTGGGCACCCGATTCGTGATCTTGTTGGTAAACGGGGCAGCGGCCGTGCCATCACCGGTCACGCCCGGCTGCGACCATGCGAGGCTCGGCGTCACCGGCGGCAAGTTGGGGATGCGGGTACCGAACGGCTGTCCGTAGAGCGCGCCGCCCGGCTCGCCGCCGAGGGTTATGTACGTGCGGCGAGTCGCCGAACTGCGCGTCCGGCGGGAAGTACTGGCCTTCATTCTCGTAGCTGACCTGGCACTGGAAGCGGCGGCCGGTGAAGATGCTCGTCAGCGGCCCGCTCGAGCGGATGGTCACGGGTGGGTCGGCGAACGGCCCCGGCGGGGTTTGCGCGGCCGCGGGCGTCGCCGCGAGCGCCGCAGCGGCGAGGACCAGAGCGACAACCAGCCCGCCAAGGCGCGGCCAGAGCGAAACACCGGAGGCCCGCCTGCACGCAGAGCATGAGGGCCTCGATCCGCTGCGCGACGTGGACGACGCAAGCCATGGCACATCTCCCGGCTCGAGTGCGTCGATCGTCTCACCAGATGTTGAGGTGAGAATCACCCTGAACGGGTGAGAGCAGCACCTCGCTGCGCTCGTCGTTGCTGCGGCGACCCGCTGTGGAGCTGATCCGACCCGCGCCCGAGCGCGGGCGACCTCACGCGCGCCTGATCGACGTCGCCGTGGTGCCCGCGCCGTCGGCCCGACCCGCTGCTTCGTAGTCGTGTCGGCGTCCGGTCGTCGTCGGAGTCGTCGTCCGGATCGATCTCGTGCTCCTCCTTCGTCGCCGCCTGTCGGCTGCCGAGCCCGACGAGCCGCCGGTGAAGAAGTCGATACCGCCTGGAGCAGTGAGACCGGCGATCCCGCCGCTCGCGCTGGCGCTCGCGCTGGCGCTCACGGTCGCGCCCCGATGTCGGTCCCTAGGCCGCGACGGCATCGGTGCGGACGCCTGCGTGGTGAGCCGCGTGTCGTCGACAGCTTGCCGCAGGCCTCGCAGCGGCGTGCCGAACGCCGAGCGTCAGCGGCCAGTGCCAGCTGGCGACGAAGGTCTTTCTGAACATGCGTTGTCCTCCTGAGGACATGGGTGAGTCGCGTCACGGTCAGGAGGACCCGGCTGCAGCCGGTGAAGGTTGCGGCGCGTGCGACCCGGCCAACCTCCAGCCGGCGCGGGTCTTCGGCCTCTCGACCGTTCACCACGCCCCCAGAAGAGGGTAGCTTGATGTTCGAGCGCGAAGCTTCGCCAGCGCTCTCGCCGTCCTCGCCGCGGTGACCACAGCACCCGCAGGCTCACGCGAGCGAGCGCGCCAACGACGTCGGGCTCGCCACTGCGCGCAGCCGCCGACGCTTATCGCGAGTCCCATCCGGAGATGTCGGCGGCCGCGGCCGAGGCGGCTGCCGCGGAGCAGCCGTCCGCGCAAGGCCCTCTACGCCTCCGTCCCGCTCGAACCGCTTCGGGGCGCCTGGTACGACGCGCCGTCCGGTGTCGTGCGCATCACGACCACGACGCGCCAGGCCGCCGACTCCGCCGAGCAGCGCGCCCGTGAGCTCAGCGTGCGGGTCGAACCAAGCTCGTCGCGCGCACGTTCGCCGAGCTCGCCACTCAAGCCGACGCGCTCGCGGCGGTGCCGGCCGCTCGGCGCGCCAACGCCAGGTCGGGATCGACGTCAAGACCAACCGCGTGGTCGTCGCCATGCCGGCCGACAAGCGGCTCGGGCTCACGGCCCCGGCCGGCGTCACTCTGATCGACGATCCCGGCGTCGTCGCCGTGCCCGACGTCTGCACGTCGCGAGGAACTGCGACACCAGCATCCGGGCCGGGATCCGACCCTGGGTCGACAACGTCGGCAACTTCAGGTGCTCGGTCGGCTTCACCGCGCGCGACTTCAGCACGGGGCTGCGCTGGACGCTGACCGCGGGGCATTGCAACACCAGCAGCTTTGCGACGTGGGGCACAGGCGCGAATACGATCGGCCCGCTGCTGGCGGCGGTGGACTCCGGCTCGATCGACGCCTCGGGCATCTTCGTCAATGACCCCGCCTACACCGGCCAGCCCGGCGGCCAGATCTACCGCGACGTGGCCTTCGGCGGCACGGTCGACGTGGACTTCCAGGCCACGTCGCTGGCCACGCTGGTGCCGGGCGACACCGTCTGCCTCGCCGCCAACAAGACTGAGATCAACGGCCCGAACTACTGCGGCGAGCTCGTCAGCGTCAGCGATCCCAACGTCCGCGGCATGGCGCACGTCGAAGGCATCGACGCCTGCGGCGGCGACAGCGGCGGAGGCTGGTACGACCTGGCAGGCGGCGTCCGCACCGCGTACGGCCTGCGCAGCCGCAGCGACTCGGGTTTCCACGGCGCCCCGCTCACCGCCGACTCGTGGTTCAGCCCGTGGCCGACCGTGAGGAACGTGGTGTTCCCGGGCCTGGACATCGAGTCTAGGTGGGAGCGTCGCTGGGCGAGCGTCAGGCGCCAGCCAGGCTGCCAAGTCGTCGCTCAGTAGGGTCGCGGCCGACTTGTCGACTGATCCATCGCGGTGCTCAGACGCCGAGATCGCCAGCTTGACCCGCAGGCGTTTTTCGATCTCAGCTCGGGCGTCGCGGCGAGCTCATGCAGAAGTTCGTCAGCTACGGCAAGCGACTCGCGATCGTCAGGCGACATCCCAGGGAGAGCGCGGCGCTTCGCGACCTCGTGCGCGAGAGCAACCGCGGCCGCCGAGTCTGGTTCGTCGCCGACACGGACGAGCTCTCGAGACTCGGCTTCGCAACCTAAAGGGGCCAGGCCCCTTTAGGTTTGCGGCCCTTTAGGTTTGTTAGCAATGCAGATCACCGCAGCAGCATTGACACTCAGAAGGGGCCCGCCGACTGGTTCACCGGCGACGTCTACATCGACGCCGTCGCCGCCCCGGCAGGCACCTCCACGTTCGCGGCCGCGAACGTGCACTTCACGCCCGGCGCCCGGACCGCGTGGCACACGCATCCCCACGGGCAGACGATTTTCGTCACCGAAGGGCTCGGGCGGTGCCAGCGCGAGGGCGGCCCGGTCGAGGAGATCCGGCCCGGCGACCGCGTCTTCTTCGAGCCCGGCGAGAACCATTGGCACGGCGCCGCCCCGAACCGCTTCATGGTGCACATCGCGATGCAGCAGGTCGACGAGAGCGGCAGCCCGGTTACGTGGGGCGAGCACGTCACCGACGAGCAGTACGGCTCCGAGTAGTGTCGCCGACGGTGCACCACGTCCCGGCCGAAGGCCCGCTGCTCAGGTCTGGTTCGTCTCCGACGCCGACGAGCTCTCGCGCCGCCTCGAAACCTAAGGGCTGGCCCTTTAGGTTCGGCGGGCCGCGCGAGAATTTCCCTGCTGCTACGGTGTTTCGCGGTTCCCAGGTCCGCGTTGGTGTGCGCGTTGCCGCGCCCGGGCCTCCACCGAAAGGACAGATTTGATGCCCCGCCGTTGGCGGTGGCTCGTCCCGTTGAGTGCGCTGATGGCGTGCTTGCTTTGCACTGGGGCGAGTGCCGCGCCACAACCTATGAGTGACCTACCGACGTTCGTCGCGAACGATCGCGAGGACGACAGAAGCGGGCCGAGAAGCGCCGCGCCGAGCCGCGGAGGCCGATGGTGTCGTGAAGACCGCGACGGCCCAGATCGGCGACGGCTACGCCTAGGGCGGCATGGGGCCGGACGGCTTCGACTGCTCCGGCCTGACCGCCTTCGCGTTCGCCGACGCCGGCGTCGCGACTGCCGCACAACTCGCACGGCCAGGCCGCGATGGGCCGCCCCGTGGACCGCAAGGACATCCGGCGCGGCGACCTAGTCTTCTTCAGTACCGCCGGACCTGGTGCGTCACACGTCGGCATCGCGACCAGCGCGACGACCGCCGTGTCCGCAACGAACTCGGGCGTGATGGAGCATTCGACGACCGACGCGTATTGGGGCGGCCACTACGTCGGCGCGCGACGCATCCTCGGATCGTGGTCTAGTTCAGGCATGCCCCGTCGCCTCGCGCTTGCCGCCCTCCTGTGTGCTCTGCCTTCGTCCGCGCTCGCCAACCCGTCGTTCTCGGTCTCGATGACGGCCGGGGGCGTGCCGGGGAACCTCCCGTCGGAGGTGACGCACCGGCTGACGTTCACGGGCGGGGCGACGCAGGAGTCGGTTCGCATCTCGATCTTCGGCTCGATGCGCGTCTCCGGCAGCGGCTACACCGTCGACGAGCAGAGCGGCCACCGCCGCGCCCGTGTTCCATTGCGCGGGGCGCTGGATGCGCCTGCACGAGGCGAGAGGCGCGCAGTCCCGCAGGAGCCTGCGCCTGACGCTCGCACCCTTCGCCGCCGCGAACATCGACACGAAGACGTCGTTCAGGAAACCGCCGTGGGCCTCCGACGACCTGGACGCCGGCTGGGATATCACGCCCGCGCAGGGAACTGAGTTCACCGTCGCCTCGACGGCTCCGAAGTTCCAGGGCGCCTACGGCGTCCAACTCGACTTCGACATGACCCGCGTGGCCAAGGCGTCTACGCGGTGATCGGCACGGCCGAGGACGTCGATTCGGGCCGGGTGGAGCTGTGGGGCTACGCGCCGGTAAGAACCCGCGCGAGCCGCCTGGCGGTCGCGCGGGTTCGCGACGGCGCCTGGACGATTCCGCGGCTGAGCCTGCCGCGGACCGGCCGGTGGGAGTTCTACGCCCGCTACCGGACCGCCAAGCCGGCGGAGTTCGCCAACGACGCTTCGATCTGCGGCACCCTCCTGCGCATCCGCTAGGGCGAGGCGTACAGCGCCTGTTCGAAGTCCACGTACATCTGGAACGCCTCCTCGGTCACGAACGGGAGGAACTGCGTGTAGATCGCGCCGGTGATGCCGGCGGTGCGATCGACCAGAAGTGCGGTTGAGCAGCCCTGCCCAGGCGCCGCTGTACGCGCGGCGCGCGCCGGGATGTCCTCGGTGTTGAGCAGAGCCCGTAGCCCCACTTGTAGCCGGGCCGAGCCGCGAAGGACATCGACGACGTCTCGGTCGGCGGTCGTGATCTCGGCCGGGAAGTCGAGATCGCCGATCGGTTGCGTGAACGCCGCGTCGACGGTCGCCTTCTCGAGGATCTTCACGCCTTCGGCGAGCGTGCCGTCGCCGAGCAGCGCGCGCTGGAACTTCAGATAGTCGCGCGGGGTCGAGTGCAGGCCGTGGCCGCCGGCCCATCACTCCGGGTCGCTGGCGCAGCTCGATGTCGGCTCGCGGCCCACTGCCGCCGTCTTCGCCCTTGAGGTGGACGGCGACGGAGTTCGCCCGCTGCGGATCGCTCATCGAGGAACGCGGTCTCGGTCATCCCGAGCGGGCCGGTGATGCTGCTCCTCGACCACGACGTCGAGGGTCTTCCCGGCGACGGCCTCGACGACCTGGCCGAGCCAGTCGGTGTTGATGCCGTACTCGAAGCGCGTGCCGGGGTCGGCGACGAGCGGCGTCTTGAAGATCAGCCGTCGTCGCCCGAGAGGACGTTCGGCGTGCCGGTCGACCGCCTCGTAGCGCACGATGTCGGCGTTCCAGAACCAGTAGCGACAGCGCCGGACGTGTGCGTGATCAGGTGCTTGACGGTCGCCTGGCACGCGGGCGGCCGCAGCCGGGGCGTGTCGCCGTCGAAGCCTTCGAGGACCTGCAGATCGGCGAACTCCGGGCAGGTAGCTGCGCGACCGGCGCGGCGAGGTCGAGCGCGCCGCGTTCGACGAGTTGCAGCGCGGCGACCGTCGCCACCATCTTCGTCATCGACATGATCCGGTAGTGGGTGTCGACGGTCACCGGATCGCCGCTCGCCGGCGACCGCGGCGCCCGCCGCCGCCCTCGTAGATCACGCCGTCCGCGGTCGGCGGCGATCGCGGCGACGTTGGGAACCGCGCCTGACGCCACGGCGTTCTCCAGAACCCGTCGATGGACGTGCGCACCTGCTGGGTGGACGACATCGAGGACCTCCTCCTCCGGACTGTCGAGCACGAACAGTACCGGATCGCACATGGGAAGAGATCGCGGTTCGCCGGCGTCCGCAGAACCATGGACTTCGCGTACGCCTTCACCGTCCGGCGCCCAAGGAGGCAGTTGACGCGACGCTGCCTGTGGCTCGGTGCGCTCGCGGGCGAGGCTCCGATCCGGCGGCCGGCGCTGATCGGTGACGTCGACGGGATGCGCGTCGCCGCGATCTCGCTCCTCGACGGGCGTGTGGTGAGACGCGACCCGGGCTCGCCGCGCACCTGCGCCGTCACCGCTCTGGTTGGCGCCCGCGGCCCAGCCGCGAGGCCACCCGCCGGCACCTGCAGACGCTGCTCCCGTTCCTGGTCAGCGCCTGGGTTACACTGGTTGCACAAGCAACTAGGAGTCTCGCAGTGCCCGACTACGGCCACGACCTCGAATTCGGAACCTTCATCACGCCCCAGAACCAGCGCCCACAGGACGTCGTCGCGCTGGCGCAGCTGACCGAGCGCGTCGGCCTGGACCTCGCGACGTTCCAGGATCACCCGTACCAGGCGGCGTTCCTGGACACGTGGACGCTGCTGTCGTGGGTCGCCGCGCAGACCGAGACGCTGCGGGTCGCGCCGAACGTGCTCAACCTGCCGCTGCGCCAGCCCGCGGTGCTCGCGCGCGCGGCGGCCAGCCTCGACCTGCTCTCGGACGGCCGCGTGGAGCTCGGCCTCGGGGCGGGCGCGTTCTGGGACGCGATCAAGGCGATGGGCGGCCCGCGGCTCACGCCGGGGGAGAGCGTCGACGCGCTCAGCGAGGCGATCGACGTGATCCGCGCGATCTGGGACGTGGGCGAGCGCGGCGGCGTGCGCGTCCGCGGCGAGCACTACGACGTCCGCGGCGCGAAGCGCGGCCCGGAGCCCGCGCACGACATCGGGATCTGGCTCGGCGCCTACAAGCCGCGCATGCTGAAGCTCACCGGCCGCAAGGCCGACGGCTGGCTGCCGTCGCTGCAGTACCTGAAGACCGAGGACATCGCGCCCAGCAACGCCGCGATCGACGATGCAGCGCTGGCCGCCGGCCGCGACCCGCGCGAGATCCGGCGGATGCTCAACCTCCCGCCGCTCGAGCGTCGACCAGTTGCTGGAGCTCGCGCTGGAGCACGGGTTCAGCACGTTCATCCTCTCCGGCGACGATCCGCGCGAGATCCAGCGGTTCGGGGAGGAGGTCGCGCCGGCGCTGCGCGAGGCCGTGGCGCGGCGAACGCGGCGGGCACGACGTTCGCGCCGGTGCGCGGCACCGCGGCGCTCGCGTTGCGCGCCGAGGGAATCGACTACGACGCCGTGCCGGTGACCGCGGTCGAGCCCGGCGACAAGGCCTACAAGAAGGTCCGCTCGACGTACATCCGCACTGGCTCGCCGGGACTCGTGCTCCAGCCGCGCGACGCCGGCGAGGTCGTCAAGGCGCTGCTCGTTCGCCCGCGACGCAGGACGTGCCGCTCGCCGTGCGCAGCGGCGGCCACGGGATCAGCGGCCGCTCGACCAACGACGGCGGGATCGTGATCGACGTCGGCCAGCTCAATGAGATCGCGGTCGACGGCAACCGCGTCCGGCTCGGCCCGGGCGCGCGCTGGGGCGACGTCGCCCAGGCGCTCGCGCCGCACGGCCTCGGGATGAGCTCGGGCGACTACGGCGACGTCGGCGTCGGCGGGCTCGCCACCGCGGGCGGCATCGGCTTCCTGGTCCGCAAGTACGGGCTGACGATCGACCACGTGACCGGCGCCGAGCTCGTGCTCGCCGACGGCAGCCTCGTCCGCGCGGACGACGACCTCCTGTGGGCGGTCCGCGGCGCGGGCGGCAACTTCGGGATCGTGACGGCGCTCGAGCTCGAGGCGTACCCGGTGGGCGACGTCGTGTTCTCGACGATGGCCTTCGACGCGAGCGCGACGCTGCTGGAGCGCTGGGGCGCGGTGATCGAAGCCGCGCCGCGCGAGCTGACGAGCTTCCTCAGCCTCGCCCGCGGCACCGCGTACCTCTACTCGGTCTACGCCGGCGACGACACCGCGGCCGCGATCGAGGCGCTCACGCCGCTGCTGGACATCGGCCCGCTGCTCGACCAGCAGGCGCAGCTCGTCCCGTACCCGGCGATCGTCGCGCCGCAGGGCGGCATCCACCGCGGCGGCAGCACGTGGGAGTTCCGCTCCGGGCTGCTTGACCACATCACGCCCGAGGCCGCGCGGGCGATCGCCAGCTTCGAACGCCCCGATGCTGCAGATCCGCTCCGTCGGCGGCGCCGTCAACGACGTCGACCCGCGAGCGACCGCCTACGCCCACCGGACCCAGAACTTCGCGCTCAACGCCGTCGGGCACGACCTCGACTGGGACGCGCGGTCTATCCGCACACGAACGGGCTCTACATCAGCTTCGACAGCCGGCCCGACCGCCTCACCGACGCGTTCCCGGGGGAGACGCTCGAGCGCCTGCGCCGCCTGAAGGCGCAATACGACCCCGACAACGTCTTCAACCAGAACTTCCCGATCACGGCCGGCGCGTTGGCAGAAATGTAGGGATATAGGTCCTAGGCGCCACGCGGTGCGGGTGGCAGGATTGTCGGCATGCCACCGATCCGCCGCATCATGGTTCTCGTAGTCGACGGTGCGCTGGCCACCGACATCATGGGCCCGGTCGACGTCTTCGCCTACGCCGAGCTGCAGGTCCCCGGCTCTTACAGGATCGACGTGGTCGGCCCGGCGACGGACGGGCACGTCAGGTTGAGCAACGGCATCCGGCTCGCCGTCGAGCCGCTCCCGGATCCGCCGCCGCGCCACGACACGCTGATCGTGGCCGGGGGTGAGGGGGCCCGCCGCGCGGTCGACGACCCCGCGATCGTGGACTGGATCGCGCGTGCGTCGCGCCAGGCGCGCCGCACCACCTCGGTGTGCACCGGTTCCTACCTGCTGGCCGCGACCGGGCTGCTCGACGGTCACCGCGCCACGACCCACTGGGCGTTCTGCGACGGCTTCCGGCAGCGCTTCCCCGAGGTCGAGCTCGACCCCGAGCCGGTGTTCGTCCGTGACGGGGACATCTGGACGTCGGCGGGCGTGACGGCCGGCATCGACCTCGCGCTGGCGCTCGTCGAGGACGATCTCGGCGCCGAGGTCGCGCTGGCCGTCGCGCGGCTGATGGTGGTGTTCCTCAAGCGCCCCGGCGGCCAGGCGCAGTACAGCGACGTGATTGCCGCCCAGCAGGCCTCGCGGCCCGCGCTGCGCGAGCTGCAGACCTGGATCGCCAACCACCTCGACGAGCACCTGTCCGTCGCCGCGCTGGCCGCGCGCGCCAACCTCAGCGACCGCTCGTTCGCGCGCGCGTTCAAGGCCGAGATCGGCCAGACGCCGGCCGCGTACGTCGAGACGCTGCGGGTAGAACGGGCCCGCGCGCTGCTCGAGGACGGCGCCGAATCGCTCGAGGCCGTCACCCGCGACGCGGGCTTCTCCAGCCCCGAAGTCCTGCGCCGGGCCTTCCACCGCCGCGTCGGGGTCAGCCCCGCGGCCTACCGCGACCGCTTCCGGCTCGCCGCTTAAATTCTTCTCGCATACCCCCCAGGGGTGTGCTACCTTGCGGTCAACTCGATACCCCCTCCCCGTATCAAGGAGTCCCTCCGTGTCATCTCAGCTCACCTTTCGCGCCGCAGGTATGCACTGCGACCACTGCCGGATCGCGGTGACCGAAGAGGTCACCGCGATCGACGAGGCCGGCTACGACGCGGTGGCGGCATGAAGCACTTCATCCGTCACTACCTCGAGATGGTCATCGCGATGTTCGTCGGGATGGGCGTCCTGTACATGCCGGCTGAGCTCGCGCTGAACGCGGTCGGCTCGGGCTGGCACGAGCTGTCGCACGCGGCGATGTTCCTCGGCATGGCGGTGACGATGACCGTCCCGATGATCGCCTGGATGATCTACCGCGGCCACGGCGCGCGGGCCAACAGCGAGATGGCGGCGGCGATGTTCCTGCCGACGTTCGCCGTGATCGGCGTGCTGTGGGCGGATGTGCTCACGGACATGGGCGCGTTGATGGTGATCGAGCACGTCGCGATGCTGCTGGCGATGCTCGGCGCGATGCTGCTGCGCCCCGCCGAGTACACGCACGGGGTGGCGGCATGAATCCGCTCGTCAAGCTCGTCAGCTTCGCCGCGGTGCTCGCGCTCGCGTTCGGCGGCGCGGCCTACGCCGGCAGCGCGCTGGACGTCCGCGCCGGGAAGGCGGAGCCGAAGCCGATGGCGATGGAGGGCGAGCACGGCAAGCCGCAGCCCGTCCGGGGTCTTGCGGTCAGCGACCGCGGGCTGACGCTGCAACTGGACCGCACCGCCGCGCCGCGCGGTGAGCGCTTCGACCTGGCCTTCCGAATCGCGGACCGACGCGGCACGGTCAAGCGCTTCGACGTCGAGCACACCAAGCGCATGCACGTGATCGTCGTGCGGCGGGACATGACGGGCTTCCAGCACGTCCACCCGGCGCAGCGCGCCGACGGCAGCTGGTCGGTGCCGGTCAAGCTCGACGACGCCGGCGCGTACCGGGTGTTCGCCGACTTCTCGGTCGACGAGACCGCGCACACGCTTGCCGCCGACCTGTCGGTGGACGGGCCGATCCGCGCGACGCCGTTCCCGCCGCCGGCGACGAGCGTCGAGGTCGACGGCCTCACGGTGACGAAGAAGGACCTCGGTTTCACCGTCACCCGCGATGGCCGCCCCGTGGCGATCCAGGACTACCTGGGCGCCAAGGGCCACCTGGTCGCGCTGCGCGAGGGCGACCTCGCCTTCCTCCACGTCCACCCGGACGAGCGCCGCCTGCAGTTCGAGGCCACGTTCCCGACCGCCGGCCGCTACCGCCTGTTCCTGCAGTTCAAGACCGCCGACGGCCAACTCCACACGGCCGCATTCACCGAGGAGGTGACCCGATGACCGCGCTCGAGCTTCCCATCACGGGCATGACCTGCGCCTCGTGCGCGAACCGGATCGAGCGCAAGCTGAACAAGCTCGACGGAGTCACCGCCACGGTCAATTACGCGACCGAGAAGGCGAAGGTCCAGTTCGACCCGGCCGCGGTCGCTCCGGAGCGGCTGCTCGAGGCCGTCGAGGCGGCGGGCTACAGCGCCGAGCTTCCGACCGAGCGGGATGAGCCGGATCCGCTCCTGCGCCGGCTGATCGTCGCCGCGGTGCTGTCTTTCCCGGCGCTGCTGCTGGCGATGATCCCGGCGCTCCAGTTCGACAACTTCCAGTGGCTGACGCTGAACCTCGTGACGCCGGTCGTGCTGTGGGCGGCGTGGCCGTTCCACAAGGCCGCCTGGGCGAACCTCAAGCACGGCGCGGCGACGATGGACACGCTGATCAGCGTCGGCACGCTCGCGGCGTGGCTGTGGTCGCTGTACGCGCTGTTCATCGGCGACGCCGGGATGAACGACATGCGGATGGCGTTCGACGTCATCCCCAACCCGGGTGAGGGCGCGGACCAGATCTACCTCGAGACGGCCGGCATCGTCACGACGTTCCTGCTCGCCGGGCGCTACTTCGAGGCGCGCGCCAAGCGCCACGCCGGTGCCGCGCTGAAATCGCTGCTGGAGCTGGGCGCGAAAGACGTCGCCGTGCTGCGGGATGGCACCGAACTCAGGATCCCGATCGAGCAGCTCGCAGTCGGCGACCGCTTCCTGGTCCGCCCGGGCGAGAAGGTCGCGACCGACGGCGTCGTCGAAGAGGGCACCTCGGCCGTCGATATGAGCATGCTCACGGGCGAGTCCGTGCCGGTCGAGGTTCAGCCCGGAACCGAGATCGCGGGCGCGACCGTCAACGCCGGCGGCCGGCTGATCGTCCGCGCGACGAAGGTCGGCGCCGATACCGCGCTGGCCCAGATCGCCAAGCTCGTCGAGGACGCGCAGACCGGCAAGGCGCCGGTCCAGCGCCTGGCCGACCGCGTGTCCGGCATCTTCGTGCCGGTCGTGATCACGCTGGCGCTGGCGACGCTCGGGTTCTGGATCGGCGCGGGCGAGAGCGCTTCGTTCGCCTTCACCGCCGCCGTCGCGGTGCTGATCATCGCCTGCCCGTGCGCGCTCGGCCTGGCGACGCCGGTCGCGCTGATGGTCGGGACCGGCCGCGGCGCCCAGCTCGGGCTGCTGATCAAGGGCCCGGAGGTGCTGGAGTCCACCCGGCGCGTCGACACGGTCGTGCTCGACAAGACCGGCACGGTCACGAGCGGCCGGATGAGCCTCGTCGAGGTCGTGGCCGAGGATCGCGACGAGGCACTGCGCCTCGTCGGCGCCCTCGAGAGCGCGTCCGAGCACCCGATTGCGCAGGCGATCGCGAAGGCGGCCCAGTCGCGCGCGCAGGTCGACGCGTTCACGAATCGCGAGGGTCTCGGCGTCGAGGGGATCGTGGACGGCCACGCGGTGGTCGCCGGCCGCCCGGCGCTGCTGGCCGAGTGGTCGCTGCACCTGAGCCCCGAGCTCGAGGCCGCCCGTGTGGCCGCCGAGGCGCGCGGGCAGACGGCGATTGCCGCCGGCTGGGACGGCCGCGCGATGGCGGTGTTCGCCGTCGCCGACACCGTCAAGCCGACATCGGCCGAAGCCGTGGCGTCGCTGAAGGCGCTCGGCCTGAGGCCCGTGCTGCTGACCGGCGACAACGCGACGACCGCCCGCGCGGTCGCCGACGAGGTCGGAATCGACGAGGTCATCGCCGAGGTGCGGCCGGCCGAGAAGGCCGATGTCATCCGGCGACTGCAGGCCGAGGGCCGTGTGGTGGCGATGGTGGGCGACGGCGTCAACGATGCGCCCGCGCTCGCGCAGGCGGATCTGGGGCTCTCGATCGGCACCGGCACCGATGTCGCGATCGAGGCCTCGGACCTGACGCTCGTCTCCGGCGACCTGCGCGCGGCGGGCAGCGCCATCCGGCTCTCGCGCGCCACGCTGCGCACGATCAAGCAGAACCTCGGGTGGGCGTTCGGCTACAACGTCGCCGCGATTCCGCTGGCCGCGATCGGGCTCCTGAACCCGGTCATCGCCAGCGCGGCGATGGTGTTCTCCAGCCTGTCCGTCGTCGGCAACGCGCTGCGGCTGCGCCGCTTCTCGGCATGAGTTACGACGTGATCGTCATCGGCGGCGGGCAGGCCGGGCTCGCCGCCGGCTACTACCTCGCGCGCGCCGGGTACCGCTTCACGATCCTCGAGGCGGCGCCGGAGCCCGCCGCCGCCTGGCGCGAGCGCTGGGACTCGCTGCGGCTGTTCACCCCCGCCCGGTACTCCAGCCTGCCCGGTGCGCCGTTCCCCGGAGATCCCGACCACTATCCGACCCGCGACGAGGTCGTCGCGTACCTGACCGAGTACGCCCGCGATCTGCCCGTCGAGTACGACAGCCGCGTGATCGGGGTCCGGCCCGGGTTCGAGGTGGAACTGGCCGACCGGACGCTGCAGGCCGACCACGTGATCGTCGCGACCGGGCCGTTCCAGGTTCCGCGGGTGCCGGAGTTCACCGTGACCGTTCCGCAGCTTCACAGCGCCGAATACCGGAATCCGGCGAGCGTGCCCGCAGGGCTTGTCCTCGTCGTCGGAGGCGGCAACACGGGCTTCCAGATCGCCGAAGAGCTGACGACGACGCACGAGGTCCATCTCGCCGTCGGCTCGCGCCAGCCGCGGCTACCGCAGCGGATCCTGGGCGTCGACGTGTTCCGCTACCTCGAGGCGCTCGGCGTGATGCGGATCACCGCCGACTCGCGGCTCGGGCAGCGCCTCAAGCATCGCGAGACGCTGATCGGTCCGGCCCCACGTGAGATCACGCTGCACGGCCGCGCGCTCGGCGCCTCGGGCTCGACGGCGCGCTTCGAGGACGGCGAACTCGACGTCGATGCCGTGATCTGGGCCACCGGCTTCACCCGCGATCACTCGTGGATCGATGCCCCGGTGGACTTCCTCGGGATGCCGTGGCAGCGCACGCGTGGCTCGGCCCTGCTGGGCTGGGTCGCGGACGACGCGGAGCGGCTCGTGGCGAACCTGCCGCTGGTGCGCGTGCCGGCGTGAAAGCGGTGGTGCCGGCGCCGGCGAACGGCTGCACTGAGGGAGGCGAGGCTGGCCCTGCCACGCCTGGGCGGGCGCACGCGAGTTGTTCTAGTGCCGGAAAACGACACTAGGACAACTCGCGCGTGTAGGTGTGGCACGTTGGCACTCACTTGCGCAGCCCGAGTCGGTTGCGTCGCGGAAACCGCGACGCGGACGACTCGCGCGGCGTCATCGCCCACGCCTCCCTCGATGCAGCCGTTCGCCGGGGCTCTACGGGCGCACTAAGCCGCGAGCGCGAGCGGCCAGCCCGTCTCGGCGGCCCAGGTGGCCGCGTCGCGCGGCGCCCAGTCGAGCGCCTCGCGCGCCGCGTCCGCGTCGGGCCACACCGGCGGCGCGGACGCGTGCATCCGGTACACGGCTGCGGTCCCGTCGGCGGCGTGATCGCCGAGATGGGGTCGCAGCATGTCCGCGAACTGCTCGGGGGTGATGTTCTGCCAGAGCACCGGGCGCCCGAGCACCGCCCCGATGGCGACCGCGACGTCGTGCCCCGTCGCGGGTGCTCCGGGCAGCGCGAACCAGCCGGCGGCCTCGCGCGCGATCGCCCGCTCGGCCGCGATCGCCACGTCGGCCGTGGCGACCCATGGCACCGGCACGTCGCCGGGCATCGGGTACGCGATGACGCCGGAGTGAGCGGTGGACCACGCGGCACTGAGGTTCTCCAGGTAGAGCGTCGGCTGGAGCACGGTCACGCGCGGCACCGCGGCGGCCGCGGCGACATGTCGGGCATCGAGGAACGGCACGCCGATCGGCTGCGGCGGAAGCGGCGTGCCGGCGTTCATCACCAGGTGCTCGATGCCAGCCGCCTCGCCCGCCCGCGCCGCGTTCTCGGCGATCTCGAGCGCGCGCTCGTCATACAGAAGCGGCAACTGGAGGACGACGGCGTCCGCGCCTGCGTACGCGGCGTCGAGCGACCCGCGATCGAACAGGTCGACGCCCGTGGCGCGGGACAGTAGGCGGACCGTGTGGCCGGCTGAGGTGAGGTGGGCGGCGACCGGTGCCCCTTGGGAGCCCGTCGCGCCGTGGACGGCGATGGTCTTCGTGGTCATGCCGTCCTTTTAGTACCGTTTGGGTAGTAGTACCCAGAACGGGATGTAGTATCCCGAAGGGAACTAATGACCGATTCGCTTCTCGACACGCGCGTCACCGCCGGCTGCCCGATCGAGCGGGCGCTGCTGGTCCTCGACGGCAAGTGGTCGACGCTGATCATCCGCGAGTTGCTGAGCGGGCCCAAGCGCTTCGGCGAGCTGCGGTCCGGGCTCGGCATCGGGAGCCCGAAGACGCTAACCGAGCGTCTGCGGATCCTCGAACACCAGAAGATCCTGACCCGCACGGTCTATCCCGAGGTCCCGCCGCGCGTCGTCTACGAGCTCACCGAGCGCGGCCACAGCTTCCGCTCGGTGCTCGAGGCGATGGCCGCCTGGGGTGACGCAGACTTCGAAGCGGCCTAGGGACGGAGCGAGGCCGGGACGCCGCCGCCGAGCATGGCGGCGTAGGCCTCGAGGTCGTCCACGACCGGAACGCCGAGCGCATCCGCCGCGGCGCGTACGCGCGCCGGGTCGTGCCCGTCGGGGATCGCGATCGCCTCGACGCGTGCGTGTTCGGCCCGGAATCCGTCGGCATGCACGACCAGCCGTCCCCACGCGGACACGACGCCCTCGCACCAGTAGACCTCGCCGAACCACGAACGCGGCCCGGGAGCGTGATAGGCGTAGATCCCGCATTGGCACGCCTCATCCGGCGATTCATGCGGCCCGTCGAGCCAGCCGACGCCGCGCGTCAGCGTGCGGTTCGCGTCGTAACAGGTCGCATGCATGACCCGCCCATCCCAGCGGCAAGGGATGAACGGCGAGACGAGCTGGTCGCCGGCCAGGCGCCAGGAGCGGAACGCGACGACCGGTGCGACGAGGTCTGGGGCCGTCACACCTTCACGGGCTTGGGCGCCGGCTCGGGGACCTCGAGCGGCTCGACCACGATCGTGCGGACCGGACCGGAAAGGCTCACATCGTCAAGCGTACGCCGGTAGGGTCGGTGTGTGACGGCGGTGGACACGCAGCCGGCGCGTGCGCTGGCGACGGTCGCGGGGGAGGGGGCGTGCGTTCTCGCGCTCGGGCTGCGCGATTGCGACGACGCTCAATGGGCGGTACTCGCGGCGGCCGGCATCCGCCTGATCCGGGTCGAGGCGCTTTCCGCCGCCATGGCGGTGCTGCGCGAGGAGCGGCCCGAGGTCGTCATCACGAGCGCCGGCCATGCCGACGCCCTGATCGCAGCCGTGCGGGGGCGCCGCGATACCGCGTCGGTGCACGTCGTGGTGTGCGCTGCGCTCGACTCGCCGGCCGAACTGCGCGACGCGCTGGACGTCGGCGCGGATGACGTGATGCGCGTGCCGTTCGCGCCTCAGGTACTCGCGGCCCGGGTCGCGGCGGGCCTGCGTGCGGCGCGTCTGCGTGAGAACGAGGCGCTGCTGCGCTCGCTGGTGGCCAACATTCCCGGCGCCGTCTACCGCTGCGCGTGCGACGCCGATTGGACGATGCAGTGGCTCAGCGACGAGATCGAGGTGATCTCGGGCTATCCGGCGAGCGATTTCATCGCCAGCGCGGTGCGGACGTTCACGAGCGTGATCGAGCCCGACGATCGCGAGCAGGTGGAGCGGTCGGTCATGGAGGCGGTCGAGGCCGGCCGCCCGTACACGCTGGAGTACCGGATCCGGAGGCGTGACGGCGATGTGCGCTGGGTGCTCGAACGCGGTCAAGCCCAGGCGGCCGGCGACGGGCGGCGCTGGCTGGACGGTGCGATCTTCGACATCACGGCGCGCCGGGCGGCCGAACAGGCGCTGCGGGAGCGCGAGATCGTCGAGGCCGCGCTGGCCGAGGTGCGCGCGTCGCGGGCGCGGATCCTGGAAGCGGCCGATCGCGCGCGCCAGGAGATCGAGCGCAACCTGCACGACGGCGCACAGCAGCGCTTTGTCTCGGTGGCGTTGCGGCTGCAGGTCTGGCTGGCGGGTCACCGCGACCTGAGCCCGGCCGACCGGGCCGGACTGGACGACGTGCTCGTCGAGTTGCGTGCGGGACTGGCGGAGTTGCGCGACCTCGCGCACGGCCTCCATCCAGCGGTGTTGAGCGACCGCGGGCTCGCCCAGGCGCTGTCGAGCCTGGCCACCCGGGCGACCGTGCCGGTCGAGCTCAGTGTCGACCTGCCGGACGACCGGCTGCCGATGCCGGTCGAGGCCGCCGCGTACTACACCGTCTGCGAAGCGCTGACGAACGTCGCCAAGTACGCCCGTGCGTCGCGCGCGTGGGTCACGGTTCAACGCCGCGCCGGCGCCCTCGAGGTGGAGGTGGGCGACGACGGCGTGGGCGGCGCCGCGCTCGGTTCCGGATCGGGGCTCCAGGGCTTGCGCGATCGGATCGCAGCGGTCAACGGAACCTTGCGGATCGAGAGCGAGCCGGCCGCCGGGACCGTGCTGCGGGCGCGGCTGCCGGTGTAAAGATGCGGGCGTGACCGCCCGCTGAGTCGCGTCAGGTTGGTTTCGGCCTGCGCGACCTATAGGTCCCCGATGCTCCACGTCCACCGATCCGACCGAGCCGACGGCCTCATCGCGGCGCTGCGCGATCTGCTCGCCGACCCGCCGGCCGATCCGTTCGCGCGCGAGGTCGTCGCGGTGCCGACGCGCGGGATGGAGCGCTGGCTCACGCAGCGTTTGTCGCTGCGCCTCGGCATCTGCGCGAACGTCGACTTCCCGTTCCCGCGCCGGCTGACCGGGGACGCGGTGGCGGCCGCGTCCGGAATCGAGCCGGATGCGGACCCGTGGCTGCCGGAGCGGATGGTGTGGCCGCTGCTGGAGGTCGTCGACGGCGCGCTGGCCGAGCCGTGGCTGAAGCCGCTGGCAACGCCGCTGATCGCCCACCGCGCGCGCCGCTTCGCGGCCGTCCGCCACCTGGCCCACCTGTTCGACCGCTACGCGCTGCACCGCCCGGAGCTGGTCCGCGGCTGGGCGGCGGGGGAGAACGGGCACTGGCAGGCGGAGCTGTGGCGGCGGCTGGACGCGCGGATCCTGGAGCCGGACCCGGCCGCTCGCTCCGAGCACGCCTGCGCGCGGCTGCGCGTCGAACCGGGGCTGGCCGAGCTGCCGGAGCGGTTCTCGCTGTTCGGGCTCACGCGGCTGCCGGCGGGCCAGCTGCAGGTCCTGCGCGCGCTGGCCGAGCACCGCGACATCCACCTGTTCCTCCTGCATCCGTCGCCGGCGCTGTGGGAGAAGATCGCGGCCCGCGCGCCGCGGGTGACGCGCCGCGCGGACGACGAAACGGCGCGACTGCCCGAGAACCGGCTGCTCGCCTCCTGGGGGCAGGACTCGCGCGAACTGCAGCTCGTGATCGGGCCGGAGGCCGCGTCGCACGAGCATCCGGTGACGCACCGGTCCGGGACGCTGCTCGCCCGCGTACAGGCCGCCGTACGCGAGGACCGGCCGCTGGAGCCGGGGGAGACCGACGCCAGCATCCAGGTCCACGCCTGTCACGGCCGCGCGCGCCAGGTCGAGGTGGTGCGCGACGCCATCCTCCATCTACTGGCGGCCGACCCGACGCTCGAGCCGCGTGACGTGGTCGTGATGTGCCCGGACATCGAGGCGTTCGCGCCGCTGATCCAGGCGACGTTCGGGGCGGGGGAGAGCGCCCCCGACGAAGACGACGAGCTGCCGGAGGAGGATCGGCCGCCCGACCTGCGGGTCCGGCTCGCCGACCGCTCGCTGCGCCAGACCAACCCGGTGCTGGGGGTCGTCGCCCGGCTGCTGGAGCTCGCGGGCCAGCGGCTCACCGCCTCGCAGGTGCTGGACCTGACCGATCGCGAGCCGGTCCGCCGCCGCTTCCGGCTCGACGACGACGATGTGGCGCGGCTCGAAGACTGGGTCGCCGACAGCGGCATCCGTTGGGGGCTGGACGCCGAGCACCGCGCGCCGTTCAAGCTCGCCGAGCTGGAGGCCGGGACGTGGCGGTTCGGGCTGGACCGGCTGCTCGTCGGCGTGACCATGACCGAGGACGACCAGCGGCTGTTCGGCGGCGTGCTGCCGCTCGACGACGTCGAGAGCGGGGCGATCGACCTCGCGGGGCGGCTCGCGGAGCTGGTCGCGCGGCTGCACGGCGCGGTCGACGCCCTGAACACGCCGCGAACGGTCCCCGAGTGGGCGGCGGCGCTCGCGGACGCCGCCGACGCGCTCACCTCCACCGCTCAGCGCGACGCGTGGCAGCGAGCGGAGCTGCAGCGGCTGCTCGACGACGTCGTGAACGAGGCCGCCGGGCATCCGGGCGTGCTGGAGCCGGCCGAGGTCCGGGCGCTGCTGGCCGAGCGGCTCCAGGGTCGCCCGACCCGCGCCAACTTCCGCACCGGCCATCTGACCATCTGCACGCTGGTGCCGATGCGGTCGGTGCCGCACCGCGTCGTCTGCCTGCTCGGCCTCGACGACGGCACGTTCCCGCGCAAGACGCCGCGCGACGGCGACGACCTGATGCTCGACGACCCGCGCGTCGGCGAGCGCAACTCGCGCACCGAGGACCGCCAGCTCCTGCTCGACGCGCTGCTCGCCGCGACCGACCGGCTGATCGTCACCTACACCGGCCACGACGAGCGCACGAACCTCGCGCGCCCGCCGGCGGTGCCGGTCGGCGAGCTGCTCGACGTCGTCGGCCGCGACGTAGTCGTCGAGCATCCGCTGCAGCCGTTCGACCCGCGCAACTTCGAGGCCGGGACGCCCTGGAGCTTCGATCGCGTGCTGCTGGAGGGCGCGCGGGCGATGGCCGGCAAGCGGGCCGCGCCGCGGCCGTTCTTGACCGCGCCGCTGCCGGCGCTCGAGCCAGGCCCGCTGGAGCTCGACGACCTGGTGCGGTTCGCCGAGCACCCGGCGCGCGCGTTCCTGCGCCAGCGGCTCGGGATGCGCGTCGGCGACTGGGACGACGAGGTCGGCGACGGGCTCCCGGTGGAGCTGAACGCGCTCGAGCAGTGGGGCGTCGGGCAGCGGTTGCTGGACGCGCTGATGCGCGGCACGGAGGGCCGCGTCGCGATCAAGGCCGAGATCGCGCGCGGCAAGCTTCCCCCGGGGCAACTCGCGGGTCCGGTAGTGCGGGAGATCTGGCAGGACGTCGACGAGATCGCGAAGGCGGCACGGACGCTGATCGGCGCCGCGCCGGAGCCGGGCTCGGTCGACATCAAGCTCGATCTCGCCGACCGCCGTCTGACCGGTTCCGTTGCCGGCGTCCGCGGCTCGCTGCTGACCAACGTCACGTACTCGAAGGTCAATCCGCGCCACCGGATCGGCGCGTGGGTGCGGTTCCTCGCGCTCGCCGCCACCGGGCGCTACGAGGCGGCGACGATCGGCCGCGCGCAGACGTCCGCGCACCACCACGCGCGGCTCACGGTCGCGCGGCTGCCCGCGCTCGACCCGGCGGTGGCCTTGGAACAGCTCGCGGTCCTGATCGACCTCTACGACCGCGGGATGCGCGAGCCGCTGCCGATCGCGTGCCGTACGACCGCCGCGTACGCGGCCGGCGGCAACGCCCGCGCCGAGTGGGAGTCCGACCGCTTCCCGAAGGAGGACCGGGACGCCGAGCACGAGCTGATCTACGGCCAGCAATTCCCGTTCGCGTCGCTGCTCGACGTCGCGCCCGGCGCCGGCGAGCTGTGGGACCCCGTCGAACCGACCCGCTTCGGCCAGTACGCGAAGCGGCTCTGGAGCATCCTGCTGGCGCACGAGGCGGTGACCGAGCAGTGATCCGCCCGTTCGACATCGGCGGCCCGCTGCCGACCGGGATCACGGTGCTCGAGGCGAGCGCCGGCACCGGCAAGACGTACACGATCGCCGCGCTCGCGGCCCGCTACGTGGCCGAGGGCATCCCGCTGGACCAGCTGCTGCTCGTGACGTTCACGCGGATGGCGACCGGTGAGCTGCGCGATCGCGTGCGCGAGCGGCTGGTGAGCGCCGAGCGCGCGCTGGCGAGCGGCGAGACCGATGGTGATGCCGTCGTCGAACTGCTCGCCAACGGGTCGCCGGAGCAGGTCGAGCGCCGGCGCGGCTGGTTGATGCGCGCGCTGGGGGACTTCGACTCGGCGACGATCGCCACCACTCATGGCTTCTGCCAGGAGGTGCTCGGCGGGCTCGGCGTCGCCGGCGACCTGGAGCCGGACGCCGTGCTGGTCGAGGACGTCGGCGACCTGCTCGGCGAGGTGGTCGACGACCTCTACGTGCGGCGTTACATGAAGGAGGAGGACGCGCCTCGGATCACACGCGCGGAGGCGATGCGGATCGCGCGCGAAACGGTCGAGAACCCGGGGGCGCCGATCGAGCCGCGCGACACGTCCGGCCCGGACCTCCCGGCGCTGCGCGCCCGGCTGGCCGGGAGCGTGCGCGGGGAGCTGGACACGCGCAAGCGCGCGCTGTCGCTGATCACGTACGACGACCTGCTGACGCGGCTGCAGGACGCGCTGCGCGAATCGCCGGACGCGGTCGCGCGGCTGCGCCGGCGCTACCGCGTGGTGCTGGTCGACGAGTTCCAGGACACCGACCCGATCCAGTGGGAGATCCTGCAGCGCGCGTTCGGGGACGGGCAGACGACGCTGGTGCTGATCGGCGACCCGAAACAGGCGATCTACGCGTTCCGGGGCGCCGACGTCTACTCGTACCTGGCGGCGGCCGAGACGGCCGGCGCGCGAGCCACGCTCGAGGTCAACCGGCGCAGCGACCAGGGGCTGATCGACGCCTACGACGCGATGTTCGGCGGCGCCAAGCTCGGCCACGAGGGAATCGTCTATCGGAAGGTCCGCTCGGCGGTCTCGGACCCGCCGCGCCGCACCGGCGCCCCGCTCCGGGTGCGGGTCGTCGACCGCTCCGAGCTCGAACTGACCCAGCAGGGCTTCGCGAGGCTCAATTCGGCGCGTGAGCGCATCGCGCGCGACGTCGCCGACGATCTCGTAGAGCTGCTGCGCGCCGGAACGTCCCCCGGCGAGGTCGCCGTGCTCGTCCGCACCAACAAGCACGCGTTGCTGGTCCGCGACGCGCTCGACGCGCTGGAGATCCCGGCGGTCATCAACGGCGCGGGCAGCGTCTTCGCGACGCCGGCGGCGCGCGAGTGGCTGCGTCTGCTGGAGGCGCTCGAGCGCCCGGCGTCGCCCGCACGGGCGCGCGCCGCGACGATGACGTCGTTCCTGGGCTGGACCGCGGAACGGGTGGCGTCGGCCGGCGAGGAGGAGTGGGAGGACGTGCACCGGCGCCTGCACGCTTGGGCGGCGGTGCTGCGGCGGCGCGGGCTGGCGTCGCTGTCGGAGACGATCACGCTGGTCGAGCGGCTGCCCGGCCGCGTGCTGGGGGAGGCGGACGGCGAGCGCCAGCTGACCGACCTGCGTCACATCGGCCAGCTCCTCCATGCCGCCGCGGCGGCCGAGAAGCTCGGCACGTCGGCGCTGGCGGTGTGGCTGCGCCAGCGCGTGGCGGAGGCCGAGCAGGAGGGCGAGGAGGAGCGCCTGCGGCGGCTGGAGTCCGACGAGGAGGCGGTCCAGGTCCTCACGATCCACCGCAGCAAGGGGCTCGAGTTCGGAGTCGTCTACGTCCCGTACCTGTGGGAGCCGTCGTGGGTCGACGAGAAGCCGATCCCGATCGTGTTCCACGATCCCGACCAGGGCTTCGCGCGCACGATCGACGTCGGGCTCGCCGGCCCGGACTACAAGCGTCACAAGGACCAGCACGTGTCCGAGCAGCGTGGGGAGGACCTGCGGCTCGCGTACGTGGCGCTGACCCGCGCCAAGCACCAGGCCGTGGTCTGGTGGGCGGGGTCGTGGAGCAGCCGCGACTCGGCGCTCAGCCGGCTGCTGTTCGACCGCGACGACGAAGGCAACGTCGCGGACTCCGGACGGCGGCCGCCATCCGACGAGGCCGCGCTCACCCGCTTCCGCGAGCTGGCTTCGGCCGCGCCGAACTGCGTCAGCGTCGAGCGCACTGGCGCCCGCACGCTCCCGATCGCCTATTCCGGGCCGCTGACCGCTCCCGCCGCGCTCGAGGCTGCGACGTTCGCACGCGAGCTGGACCGCGGCTGGCGGCGGACCTCGTACAGCGACATCACGGCCGCTTCGCACGAGGCGCGGGTGGCGAGCGAGCCGGAGGAGCGCGTGGTCGACGACGAGCCCGTGCCGCCCGCGATCGAGCCGGCTGCTTCCGCATTGCCGCTGGGTGGCGATCCCGGGCGGCGTCCAGTTCGGCACGTTCGTGCACGCGGTGCTGGAGGCGACCGACTTCGCCGCGGGCGACCTGGAGGCCGAGCTGACGAAGCAGGTCGCTGTCGAACTCGCCCGCCGGCCGGTCGACGGCGCGGCGGCGCGACCGGTCGTCGCCGGGCTGCGGGCGGCGCTCGAGACTCCGCTGGGCCCGCTCGTGGGCGGTGTGCGGCTGCGTGATGTCGCGCGCGGCGACCGGCTCGACGAGCTCGGCTTCGAGCTGCCGCTGGCCGGCGGTGACGACCCCGTCGGCCGGGTCACGCCGGGCGCGCTCGGCACCGTTCTGCGCGAGCATCTCGCGCCCGGCGATCCGCTGGCGCCGTACGCCGATCGGCTCGAGGATCCCGAGCTGCGCTCGAGCGTGCGCGGCTACCTGACCGGCAGCATCGACCTCGTCCTGCGCGCCGGGGAGCGGTTCGCGGTCATCGACTACAAGACGAACTGGCTCGGCGGGCCGGGGGAGGAGCTGCGGGCGGCGCACTACCGCCCGGCCGCGCTACTCGCCGAGATGGAGCGCTCGCACTACCACCTGCAGGCGTTGCTCTACACGGCCGCGCTGCACCGCTACCTGCGCTGGCGGCTGCCTGGCTACACCCCCGAGCGGCACCTGGCCGGCGTGCTCTACCTGTTCATTCGCGGCATGACCGGCGCGCCGGAGTCCGGCGTCTTCGCGTGGCGGCCGCCGGCCGCGCTGGTGGTCGCGCTCAGCGACGTCCTGGACCGCGGGGTGCCGGAGTGATCGACGAGCTCGACGTCCGCCGCGCGCTGAGCGCTCCGGGGCTGCTGCGTGAGTTCAACGACATCGGTGTGCTCGCCGCCGCCGACGTGCACGTCGCGGCACGCCTGGGCGAACTCGCGGGCGAGGCCGACGAAGCAGTGGTGCTGGCGGCCGCGCTCGCGGTCCGCGCGCCACGGCTCGGGCACGTCTACGTCGACCTGGCGACGATCGGCGAGACCGCCGCGGTGGACTCGGACGAGCCCGTGGACCTGTCGGTGCTGCCCTGGCCCGAGCCGGATGAGTGGGTGCGGCGGGTCGCCGCGAGCCCGCTCGTCTCCGTCGGTGAGGACGCGCCCGAGAGCCGCCCGCTGCGCCTGGTGGGCTCCGGCCTCTATCTCGACCGCTACTGGC
Organism: uncultured Solirubrobacteraceae bacterium; assembly: GCA_963768375.1. GTDB lineage: Bacteria > Actinomycetota > Thermoleophilia > Solirubrobacterales > Solirubrobacteraceae > Solirubrobacter. The sequence continues at coordinate 268,374 of CAVYHO010000005.1, read as the reverse complement.
GCGAGGAACGCCAGGTCGCCGCCGACCTGCGCGCGCTGGGCGGCGCGGAGTCGGTCGACGAGTCGCGCCTCGCCGCCGGCCTCGACCGCCTGTTCGCGCCCGAGGATGCGGGTCAGCGGCACGCGGCGGCGACGGCGGTGCGGCGCCGGTTCGCGGTCGTGGCGGGCGGCCCGGGGACGGGCAAGACGACGACGGTGGCGCGGATCGTGGCGCTGCTGACCGAGCAGGCCGGGGCGATGCCGCTGGTCGCGCTGGCGGCGCCGACCGGCAAGGCCGCGGCGCGGCTCGAGGAGGCGGTGCATGCGGAGGCGCGCACGCTCGCCGTGGCGCCGGAGATCCGCGACGAGCTCCTCAACCTGAGCGCGTCGACGCTCCACCGCCTGCTCGGCTGGCGGCCGGGCAGCCACAGCCGGTTCCGGCACCACCGCGGCAACCGGCTGCCGCACGACGTCGTGATCGTCGACGAGACGTCGATGGTGTCGCTGTCGCTGATGGCGCGGGTGGTCGAGGCGGTCCGGCCGGAGGCTCGGCTCGTGCTGGTCGGCGATCCCGGTCAGTTGACGTCGATCGAGGCCGGCGCCGTGCTCGGTGACATTGTCGGCGCCCGCGGGCCCGCCGTCGCTGTGCTCGAGCACGTGTACCGGTATGGTGCGGGGATCGACGCGCTCGCGTCGGCGATCCGCGCCGACGATGGCGACAAGGCGATCGCAGCGCTGACCGCCGGCCACGAAGACGTGACGTGGATCCCGGTCGACGCCGGCGATCCGGCTTCGCTCGACGCGCTCCAACCTGTCCGCGAGGGCGCGGTCGCGGCCGCGCATGACGTGTTCGCGGCCGCCCGCGCCGGTGACGCGCGCGGCGCGATCGACGCGCTGGCTACGTACCGCGTCCTGTGCGCGCACCGCCGCGGCGGCCACGGCGTCGCGGTGTGGACCGCGCGGATCGAGAGCTGGCTGGCGAACGAGATCGGGCGCGGGCCGTGGTATCCCGGGCGGCCGCTACTCGTGACCGAGAACGACTACGGGCTGCGGCTCTACAACGGCGATACCGGCGTTGTGGTCGCGGAGGGCGACGGGCGCGTGGCCGCCGCGTTCGAGCGCCGCGGCGAACCGGTTCGCTTCGCTCCGTCCCGGCTGAGCGCGATCGAGACCGTGTACGCGATGACGGTCCACAAGAGCCAGGGCTCCCAGTTCGGCACCGCTGCCGTGCTCCTGCCGACGCCCACGTCGCAGATCCTCACGCGCGAACTGCTCTACACGGCGGTGACCCGTGCCCGTGGGCATCTGATCCTGGCCGGCACCGAGGAGACGATCCGGGCCGCGATCGCGCGGCCGGTCGCGCGCGCCTCCGGTCTCGGCCGGCGGCTTCAATAGCCGGATGGACATCGACCTCTCCGGCCGCAAGGCCTTCATCAGCGGCTCGACCCAGGGGATCGGGCGCGCGATCGCCGCCGGGCTCGCGCGCAGCGGCGCCGCCGTGACGGTCAACGGCCGCGACGAGCAGCGCGTCGACACAGCGGTGGAAGCGCTGCGCGGTGAGTGCCCGGGGGCCGAGATCGACGGCGTGGCCGCCGACGTCGCGACCGCTGAGGGCGCGCAGCGGGTGTTCGACGCGCTCCCGACGCTCGACATCCTCGTCAACAACCTCGGGATCTTCGCCCCGACGCCGGTGTTCGAAATCGACGACGACACCTGGCAGCGCTACTGGGAGGTCAACGTCCTGTCCGGGATCCGGCTCGCGCGCCACTACCTGCCGGGCATGGCCGAGCGCGGGTGGGGCCGCGTGCAGTTCATGGCGAGCGACTCGGCGGTGGTGATCCCGCTCGAGATGGTGCACTACGGCGTGACCAAGACCGCGCTGCTCGGCGTCGCGCGCGGGTTCGCCAAGGCCGTCGCCGGGAAGGGAGTGACCGTGAACACGGTGATCGCCGGGCCGACGCACACCGAGGGAGTGGAGGACTTCGTGCGCGAGATGGTCGGCGACGACAAGGACTGGGACGACGCGCAGCGGGAGTTCGTCGCCGAGCATCGCCCGAACTCGCTGCTCGGGCGGCTGATCGACCCGGAGGAGATCGCGAACCTGGTCGTGTACCTGAGCTCCGAGCGCGCGTCGGCCACCACCGGTGGCGCGATCCGCGTCGACGGCGGCTACGTCGACAACATCCTGCCGTGACGATCGCCGTCACCGGAGCCACAGGCGAGGTCGGCCGCCGCGTCGCGGCACGGCTCGACGACCCGCTTCTCGTCGTCCGCGATCCGTCCCGCGCGCCCGCCGGGGCCCGAGTCGCCTCGTCGTACGGCGCGCTCGAGGAGATGACCGAGGCGCTACGCGGCGCCGACACCGTCTTCCTGATCCCCGCCGCCGAGTCCGCGGACCGCGTCGAGCAGCACAAGACCGCGGTCGACGCCGCTGTCGCGGCCGGCGTGGAGCGCATCGCCTACCTGTCGTTTCTCAACGCCGCTCCCGACGCGACGTTCACGCTGGCGCGCCACCACTGGGCGACCGAGCAGCACATTCGCGCCACCGCCCTGAGATGGACGTTCCTGCGGATGAACCTGTATATGGACTTCATCCCGTCGATGGCCGTCGACGGCGTGATCCGCGGCCCCGCCGGCAACGGGCGCGTTGCGGCGATCCTGCGCGAGGACGTCGCGGCGGCCGCCGCCGCGGTGCTCACCACCAGCGGCCACGACGGCCGCACGTACGACCTCACCGGCCCGAGCGCCTTCAGCCTCACCGAGGCCGCGGAACTGCTCGGCGCGCGGTTCGAGGACGAGACCGACGACGAGGCCTACGCGTCACGGTCGGTCTACGACGCGCCGGACTGGGAGGTCGAGGGCTGGGTGACGTCCTACCAAGCGATCCGCGACGGCAGCTTCGATGTCGTGAGCACCGCCGTCGAAGACCTCACCGGCCGCGCACCGACCTCGCTGGGACGATTCGTCGCATCCTCCGAGTAATCGTACGGACCGCTAGGAAGCGCAAAGTATCCACCTGAAGTACGGTTCGTTTGACGGTCCAACGTCATCCGTGGGGAGGAGAGGGCATGCCCGGTCGAAAGACGTTCGCCTTGGTCGTCGCGATCACTGCGCTGGCAGCACCGCCGGCAGCGTCCGCGCAGTCGGGCCCGGACTTCCCGATCTACGGGGAGGACAAGTGGCTGGGGAACATCAACCTGTTCACCCAGCCCACGTTCACGCAGTACTGGAACCAGGTCACGCCTGAGAACGCGGGCAAGTGGGGGAGCGCCGCCGGGACCACGCGCACCGCCCCGATGCGCTGGACGCAGCTCGATCAGGCCCACGACTTCGCCAAGGCCAACGGCATCCCGTTCAACTTCCACGTTCTGCTCTGGGGCAACCAGCAGCCGACGTGGATGGCGACGCTGCCGCCCGACGAGCAGCTCGCGGAGATCAAGAAGTGGTTCGCGGCCGTGGCTGCCCGCTACGCGGACATCGAGTGGCTGCAGGTCGTCAACGAGCCCACTTGGGATCCGCCCGATGGCTCTGTGCCGAAGAACGCGGGCAGCAACTTCGCGTCCAGCGGCAACTACGTGCAAGCGCTCGGTGGTGCGAACGGTACCGACGGCACGGGCTACGACTGGATCCTCAACGCATTCAGGCTCGCGAAGCAGCACTTCCCGACGACCAAGCTGATGCTCAACGACGTCGCCATCACCGGGATGACCGCCGCCACGGACGAGTACCTGAAGATCATCAACATTCTCAAGCGGGAGAATCTGATCGACGTGGTCGGGCTCCAGGCGCACGCCTTCGAGTTCATCCCCAACAATCCGAACGTCCCCTCCATCCCGGGTCATCCGTACGAGCCGGTCGAGGACATGGCTGTGCACAAGGCCAACCTCGAACGCATCGCCGCGACGGGCGTGCCGATCCAGATCACTGAGCTCGACCTCGACGGCTTCGACGTCAACGGCGTCCCGGGCGACGAGATGCAGCTGACTTACTACCGACGGACCGTTCCCACCTTCTGGGAGCATCCGCTCGTCGAGGGGATCACGCTGTGGGGCTGGCGCCAGCCGTCCCACTGGAGAAACGCCCAGAACGCACCGGTCATCCTCTCGAACGGCACGCTCAAGCCGGCGGCGCACTGGCTGTTCAACTACGTCCGCGGGATCGCGCCGGTGATCCGGCCGGACCAGAGCTTCGCGCTCAACGACGTCAACACCGCCGTCGGCACCGTGCAAGCGGACGACTGGGCCTCGCAGATCGGGCGCCCGCACCTGCGCACGTTCACGTGGCGCATCACGGACGGCTCCGACGCGTTCGCGATCACGCCGGGCACCGGCGAACTGAAGATCGCCGACCAGCGGCTGCTCGACGAGCACACGACCTACCCCCTGAAGGTGCGCGTGAGCGACGGCTACCACGAGAGTGCCGAGGTCGCTGTCAGCGTCGTCACCGGCGAGCTCGCGAACGTCGTGGACGGGAACGTCGGCGGCACGGTCCCCGCGACGCTCTCGCTCGCTCTCGCCGGCAGCGCTGTTTTCAGCCCGTTCACGCCGGGCGTCGCCAACGACTACGAGGCGAGCGTCGGCGCGACCGTGACCAGCAGCGCGGGCGACGCGACCCTGACCGTGGTCGACCCGGCCGCCACGGGACGCCTTGTCAACGGCGCGTTCTCGCTCGCGCAGCCGGTCCAGGCGGCGGTGTCGGGCCCGTTCGCCCCAGTGGGCGGCTCGCCGCTGACGCTGCACACCTACAGCGGGCCGACGAGCAACGACCCGCTGACGATCCGCGTCAAGCAGACGATCGGCGCGTCCGAACCGCTGCGCACGGGCGCCTACAGCAAGACGTTCACGTTCACGTTGTCGACGACAGCGCCGTAGCCGGGTGCCACCGGGGGGATGCCCGGTGGCCGCGCGGCCTCAAGAGAGGAACTCGATCTCGCTCAGCATCGTGTTGGGGAACCGGCCGGCGCGCACGGCGGCGATCTGGAGCTCTACGAACCTGGTCCGGCCGGCGGGCAGCCGAAGCGTCTGCGGACCCGGTGTGTCGCGGACGCGGACGGTGATCGTCCGCCGGTCGGTTTGGACGCGCAGCCTCGTCACGCTCCCGTTGGCGCGGAACAGGCCGCTCGACTTCGCGTAGCCGTTGCTGAGGCGGATCGCGTCCACGTCGAGCGCGCGGGCGAACCGGAACCGGATCGTCACGCCGATGCCGGACCCGGGCCTGCCCTCGCTCCAGGCGGTGCCCGGATCGCCGTCGAGCAGGTTGGCCGCGTCGTAGTCGACACGCCCGCGCGGCGGCAGGACGCTCGACGCGCGGACGGCGATGTCGCTCGCGGCCACGACGCCCGCGGCCGGAGCCCGACCGACCGTGAACGCGGCCAGCGTCATCGTCGTCGTGGACGGTTCCGCATGCTCCCCTGGCCCCGCAGGTAGGCGATTCGCTGCGGCATCCGGGCGGCCGCCGGATGGGCGTGGAAGCGGTCCTGGAAGCGCTCGTACGCCGCGATCGCAGCGTCGATCTCGCCCACCTTGTGATGCGCCTCTCCCTTGGCCAGCAGGACCTCGGCGGCGAAGAACCCGGAGGAGTGATCCCAAAGGAAGTCGTCAGCGCGATCGACGACGCGGCGCAGGTAGTAATGGCGGAGCGCGAGCGGGGCGAACCCCGCTTCTTCAACGGCCTGGCGGACCTGGTCGCGGGCGACCTTCTCGTTGTGGTCGATCAGCACGACGCGTTGCTTGGGCCACACCGGGCTGACCGTGGCAACGGCCGCCTCGTCGGCGGCGACGGCCGCCTCCTCGGCGGCGAAGCTGTCGAGCGTCGCCTTGACGTCCCCCGGCGCGACAGCGCTCACCCGCAGCAGCGCGGTCGTGTCCGAGTCGAGGTTGCCGAGCGCCACCGGCAGTCGCGTCGGCGCGTTGCGGGCCAGCGCAACCATGTAGTCGCCGTTGTGGACGTCGATCCGGTCGTCGTCCATCGTCACCCGCACTCGGGCGCGGTCGTTGCGAGGCGCGATGCGATCGACGGCGCGGACATGGCCCGTCGGCGGATCCGTCAGCAGTGACGGAGGCAGAAGGTGGGAGATCGACAGCGCGCAGCCGGCCAGGCCGAGCGCGAACACGACGAACCCGACCGGTCCTTCGATCGTGAGCTTCTCCGTGACGGCCACCGACGCGGGCGAACCGTCCTTGCGCCGCCACAGATACACCAGCCCGAAACTGAACGGGATCAGCGAGAGCCCGAGCGAGAGCCACCAGATCATCAACATGTCGTCCCCATGCGTCGTCGTCGCGAAGGGGGCGGCGCGACGCGCCGCCCCCGGCTCGCTACTTCTTGACGTACAGGTGCCAGTCGTAGTGCACCTCGTAGTGGCCGCCGTGCTGCTTCCACCAGAGCATCCGCGGGCTCGTGATGGCAGTGCCGCCGGCCTTGCCCTTGAAGTCGACGCTCGCGCCGAGCACCTTCGCGGTCGAGGTGAGCGGGATGAAGATGTCGTCCTCCCACCACCTGACCAGCAGGTCGAACAGCTTGTCCATCACCCAGCCGACGATCTTGCCGACGACAGCGCCGATCGCCGCGCCGAGGGCCCCGCCGAAGTAGGCGCCGACGGCCTGGGCGACGTACTTCGTCACCATGTCCTTGGCCTTCTTGTAGAGCTCGGTGGCGAAGTCCGGAAACCCGCCCTGGTCGATCTCGGCCGGCAGGAACGTCACGTAGTGGTTACGCGGCCAGCCGACGGTCTTGGTCTTGCCGTTGACCAGGATGCTGTTGTCGGACGAGAACGGGAACGTCGCGAAGATCTTCGGCGGCGAGTAGGTGACCTTCTCGCCACTGTCGAAGTCGCTGCTGACCCGGAAGCGCGAGAGCTGACGGGTGTCGCCGGTGGCGTCGATGCTCACGCCCGAGAGCTCGAACTCGTCGCTGCCCCACTCGTTCGTCTCCTCGCGGCAGACGACCTTGTGGATGCGCAGCTCGACGCCCGTGTACGGCACGATCACGGTCTTCGGTGCGGATGCGAGCGCGGCCTCGCCGTTGCCGGCGGGGCCCAGGAGGCGGTCGGGGTCGAATTCCTTCTTCGGCTGCGGGCCGACCTGGTCGACGACCGGCTTGGCGGTGCCGAGATTGATCGTCGCCTTCGGGCCGAGACCGGGAACCGCCGCCGCGCCGGAACGCAGCGTCGGCATGACCTGCGCGGCCGACTTCTTGCGCCGGTCGGCCGGCCGTTGCTTGAGCCGCGCATACATCAGCTGCTCGAGGTGGCCGGTGCCCGCGGGCATCGGGTACTCCTTCGGCGCCGCGTCGTGCGCGATCGCCTTCTTCGCGGCGAGCTCGAGCACGGCGAGTGCGCGCTCGGCGATCGGCCGCAGCTCGGGTTCGAGTTCGAACTTGACCTGCTTTCGCGTTTCCGCGACGCCGGGGTCGGCGGCTGGGTTCGTGGCTGCCATGTGTGCCTCCCAAGGGCTGGTGATTGACGGGCCGCCATGCTCGGCGGCGGTTCTGTCAGCGCGCTTGCAGCGCGCTGTCACGGCTCAGCCGTGCCGCTTGCGCCAGCGGACGCTGGCCTGCAGCTGGCGGTGCGTGCTCGGCCCGTAGACGCCGTCCGCGACCTGGTGGTGCTCGGCTTGGAAGCGCTTCAATGCCGCCTCGGTCTCGGCGTCGAACGTGCGGCGCTTGCCGTCCAGGTACGGCTTCCCGTCGTCGCGCGAGTGGACGTAGCTGAGCCGGCGCGTGAGGTCCACCACGGCCGAGCCGGTCGCCCCGCGGCGCAACGATCGGAACGGCAGCCGCGGCTCCTTGCGGAAGTTGACGTGGTGCCCTTCGCGCGGGTTGCCGGGGTAGGTGATCGAGGCGGTGAAGCCCTCGGCGCGGGCCGCGCGGATGACCGCCGCGGCGTCCGACCAGTCCATCCCGACGCACCAGTACGGCAGCGGCGCGCCCGCGGGGCCGGGGTAGGCGACACCGTCGTTGCGGCGCTCGTGGGTGGATCGGCCCGGCGGGTTGGCCGGGTTGAACCCCGGGAGCCCGCGCCGGAAGCCCTCGTAGAGCTCGCGCTGGCTCTTCTTTCCGAACTTGCGGAGTACCGGCTCGGCGGCCGCCGAGCGGTCACAGGAGTTGAGGGTCGCCCCGGTGTGCTCCTTGATCCGCAGCAGCACCGGGGCGAGCGAAGCGGGGACGGGGCACCGATCGATGACGGCGAAGCGCACGTCGATCACCTCCGTCCCGGGTCGCGCGGATCCGCGATGGTGAGGAGGCTCGCGCGGACGCGGGCCGTCTGGCGAGCGTGCGCGGTGGGGAGTTGGTGTGATGTGAACATGCGCGCGAGCGTCGGGCCGGGCGCTGTCACCGCCCTTGCACGGCGCTTACGCGGCGCGGCGCTGCAGCGCGGCGATCCGGCGCTGGACCCGCACGCGCCGAGCGCCGCCGGTGCGGGTCGCGAGCGCGTCGCGCAGCAGCGGCGGCGTGAACCGGTACCGCGTGGCGTCCTCGTCGACCTCCTCGACCAGCCTCACCGCCAGTGCCTGTTCGAGCGCGTCGAGCACGCCGTCGTCGTCCCCGACGACCGCCTCGAGGTGTGCGAGCCGGAACTCGGCGCCGATCACGGCCGCGGTCGCGAGGACGTCCTGCGCGTCGCCGTCGAGTCGCGCCAGTCTGCGCTCCAGCAGCGCATGCACGCTGTCCGGCACCCACAGCCCGTCCGCGCGGCGGTGGCGCAGGAGCTCCTCGATCAGGAACGGGTTGCCACCCGTCGCCTCCCACAGCACGTCCACGAGCTCGGGGGCGTCGGCGCCGACGAGCGCACGTGTCGCGGCGAGGTCGAGACCCCGCACCGCCACGTGCGACAGGACCCGTTCCGCGTGCAGCTCCGCGACCAGGGCGGCGAGCCCGGCGTCCGGCTCGTCATCGCGGAACGCGCCGAGGATCGCCAGCGGCGCCGAACGCACGAGGTGGCGCACGAGCAGGAGCGTGTCGCGGTCCGCCCAGTGCAGGTCGTCGAGCACCAGCAGCAGCGGCTCGCGGCGCGCGAGCTCGCCGAGCACGGTCGAGAGCGCTAGACACAGCTCGGGACCTTCGCCCGCGGTCAGGCGGCCGCGGAGCTCCGGCATGACGGACGCGAGCGTGGCCTGCTCGGGCTCGAACTCCGCCAGCGCGTCGGGCGGCAGCCGGCGCAGCGCCGTCACGAGGGCCTGGAAGGGGATCGGGTGCCCCTCGTCCGCGTGTCCGTACAGGACCGTGGCGCCCGCCGATTGCGCCTCGGCGGCGACCTCGGCCACGAGCCGTGTCTTTCCGATCCCGGCTCCGCCGCTGAGGAGGACCACCCGCGGCCGGTGGGCGTCGAGCCCGGCGCGCAGCGCCCTCCGCTCCTCGGCACGCCCCACCAGGGCCCGCTCGTCCGTCCGCGCGGGCGGGGATGCCGGCGGCGGCGCCAGGTTAAGGCCGGGGGCGTGCTGCAGGATGTCCTGCTCCAGGCGCCGCAGCGCCGGGCTGGGCTCGAGCCCGAGCTCGGCGATCAGCGCCTCGCGCCCGCGGCGGTACGCCGCGAGCGCGTCGGCTTGGCGGCCACTGCGGTGCAGGGCGAGCATCAGCTGGCCGCGCAGTCGCTCGCGTAGCGGATGCTCTCGGACCAGTCGCTCGAGCTCGGCGACGGGGCACCGTCCCAGCGCGAGTTCCGCGTCCATGAGTTCCTCGTGGGCCGCCAGCCGTAGCTCCTCCAGGCGCGCGATGTCGGCCTGTGCGAACGCGTCGTACGCGCAGTCGGCGATCGCGCTGCCGCGCCACAACCCGAGCGCCTGACGCAGCGTGTCCGCCGCCTCGAGCGGCCGCCCGGCCGCCAGCGCGCGACGGCCGTCCTCGGCGCCGGCCTCGAAGGTCTCGGCGTCGAGCGCTCCGGGTTCGACACGCAGCTGATAGCCCGCGGCGGTGGTGATGAGCGCCTCCGCGCCGAGCGCCCGGCGCAAGCGCGAGACGTGGACCTGCAGTGCGTTCGTCGCGTCCGCTGGCACCGCGTCGCCCCACAGCTGCTCGATCAGGCGATCGGCGGAGACGGTTTCGTTGGCTCGCAGCAGCAGCATCGCCAGCAGTGCGCGCTGGCGCCCACGCACGATCGGGACGACCTCGCCGTCGCGCCGGACCTCGAGCGGGCCCAGGAGAGCGAAGGAAAGTGTCACCACTGCTCGTCCGCCTCGTTCTGGCGCCGCGGTCGCAGCTCGGTCACGACCGGCGTGCGAAAGCGATGCGCCGCCGGTGCGGGGGCTTCGCTCGGGCGCTCGGCGTCGTCCGGCGTGGGGGTGGTGGTTTCGCTGAACCGCGGCTCCACGCAACGAACGCTTAGTCCTCGAGGTTCAGCGCCAGTCAAGCGCTGGTTGATTCGGGGTGCTAGCGTCGCGACGCCCGGGAGCGAATGTGCCGATGGAGTTCCGGATCCTTGGTCCGCTCGAGGTGGCCGCGAACGACTCCGCCGTGGACCTCGGCGCCAACAAACAGCAGACGCTGCTCGGCGTCCTGCTGCTGCACATCGGCGAGGTCGTGTCGACGGCGCGCCTCGTGGACGAGCTGTGGGGCGACGCTCCGCCGGCCACCGCGCCAAAGGCGATCCAGGGGTACGTGCACGGGCTCCGCAAGGTGCTCGGCCCCGATGCGATCGGCACGCGCGCGGGCGGCTACCTCGCGGCGATCGACCCCACCCGGCTCGACGCCTCGCGCTTCGAGCGCCTCGCGGCCGAGGGCCAGCGGTGGCTTCGCGCGGACCCGGCGCGAGCGGCGGCGCATCTCGGCGAAGCACTGTCGCTGTGGCGCGGCAACGTACTCGAGGGTCTGCCGCTCACCTCTCGCGGCGAGCTCGACCGGCTCGCCGAGCGACGCATGGTCGTGCTCGAACGCCGGATCGACGCCGATCTCGAGCTCGGCCGCCACGCGGAGACGGTTCCGGAGCTGCGCGAGCTCGTCGCCGCCGAGCCCTACCGGGAGAGCCTGCGAGCGCGGCTGATGCTGGCGCTCTACCGATGCGGGCGTCAGGCCGAGGCGCTGGACGTGTACCGCGCCACGCGCCACCTGCTGGCGGAGGAGCTGGCGTTGGAGCCTGGGGAGGAGCTGCGGCGGCTCGAGCTTCAGATCCTCGCCCACGCCCCCGAGCTCGAGCGACCCAACGCTCCCACGCCGCCCGCGGCAACGGCCCCGGTGGCAGCGCCGGGCGCGAGACGGCTCGTGACCGTGGTCCGCGGCGCGGTCGCCGATCCCGACGGGCTCGATCCCGAGGCGCTGCACTCCGTGCTCGCGCGCAATTGGGAGCTGGCCGCAACCGTGATCGAGCGGCACGGCGGCACCGTCGACCATGTCGCCGACGACGCGATCGTCGCCGTGTTCGGGCTTACCGAGGCGCATGACGACGACGCGCTGCGGGCCGTACGCGCGGCGGCCGACCTGCGGGCGTCGGTCGAGATCGCGCTGCGCGTCGGCGTCGTCACGGGCCGCGTCTTCGTCGCGGGAGCGCAGGCGACGGGCAGCCCGATGAACGGGGCGCGACGGCTCGAGACCGCCGCGGGGTCAGGCGAGATCCTGCTCGACGAGCGGACCCGCCGGCTCGTTGCGCACGCGACCACCGGCCACGGCGCGGGTGGGGCGTGGCGGCTCGCCACGGTGCGGCCCGAGCTGGTGCCGGCGCCCGCAGCGACACCGCTGGTGGGGCGTGAAGCCGAGCTGGGGGCCGTGCTCGAGGTGCTGTCCCAGGTCTCGGACGAGCCAGGTTGCCGGCTCGTGACGCTGCTCGGGCCGCCCGGGATCGGGAAGTCACGCCTGGCGCGCGAGCTGTGCGAGCGCGTCCGCGGCGACGCGACCGTGCTCGTCGGCCGTTGCCTCGCGTACGGCGAGGGCATCACGTACCGCCCGCTGGCGGAGATCGTCCGGCAGGTCGGAGCGTCGCGACTCGAGGAGCTGGTGGGCGCCGGCGCGGCTGGGCGGATCCGCGGTGCGATCGGCGCCTCCGGCGAACCCGGCCGGTCCGACGAGACGTTCTGGGCGTTCCGCCGGCTGTTCGAGGCACTCGCGCGCGAGCGTCCGCTGGGCGTCGCGATCGAGGACGTGCACTGGGCCGAGCCGACGCTCCTCGACCTGCTCGATCATGTGGCCGCGCTCTCGACCGGCGCGCCGATTCTGCTCGTCTGCCTCGCGCGTCCGGAGCTGGTGGAGATGCGCCCGGCGTGGATCCTGCCGCAGCGCAATCGCTCGATCGTGGTCCTCGAGGCCCTGTCCGAGGACCAGTCGCTCGAGTTGCTCCGGCATCTCGGCTCGGACGTGGCGGCGAGGCGCATCCTCGACGTGGCCGAGGGCAACCCGCTGTTTCTGGAACAGCTCGTCGCCGTCGAGCACGAAGGCGCGGAGTCGTTGCCCGATGGCATCCACGCCGTGCTCGCGGCGCGCATCGACCGCTTGGAACCGGCGGAGCGCACCGTGCTCTCGCACGCGGCGATCGAGGGCCGCAGCTTCCACGCCGCCGCCGTGGCCGAGCTGCTCGGAGACATCGAGCTCGGCCGCGTGCTCGTGAAGCTGGTGCGCAAGGGCCTGATCCGCTCTGAGGCTCCCGAGTTCGCCGGGCAGGACATGTTCCGCTTCGCGCACGCGCTGATCCGCGAGGCCGCGTATGACGGGCTGCCGAAGCAGCTCCGCGCCGACCTGCACGAGCGCGTCGGCCACTGGCTGGCGGCGCGGCCGGAGGCGGCGGACGAGATCGTCGGTTACCACCTCGAGCGGGCGTACCAGTACGGGGCCGAACTCGGCCATAACGGAACCCGCGGGCGGAAGCTGGCGCGCGACGCCGCGCAGCGGCTGACCGCCGCCGGGCGGGGCGCGCTCGTGCGCGGCGATCTGCCCGCCGGTGCGCGCCTGCTCGAGCGCGCGATGGCGCTGCTGGGGCCGGACGACCGCGCCCGGAGCGCGCTGGCGCCAGCGTTGGGCGTCGCCCTCTTCGAGGCCGGCCGGCTCGCGGACGCCGACCGCGTGCTCGCCGAGGCCGTGGCCGCCGCGCAGGCGCAGCACGACCCGCGCCTCGAGGCGCGCGCGAGCGTCGAGCAGCAGTACCTGCACTTCCACGTCAGCGCCGACGTCGATGTCGCCGAGGCACGCCGGGTCGCGGACTGGGCGGTGCGCGAGCTGGCCACGCACGGGGACGAGCTCGGTCAGTGCCGGGCCTGGCGTCTGCGCGCGTGGATCGCCTGGACCCAGAGCCAGGCGGCGGCCGCCGACGAGGCGTGGGCCCGCGCCGCGGCGCACGCTCGAGCCGCGGGCGACGACCGCGAGCTGTGCGAGATCCTCGGCTGGCGCGCCTCGGCCGCGGCCTTCGGCGCGACTCCGGTTCCGGAGGCGATCAAGCGGTGCGCGGCGATTCGTGCGCAGGTGCGGCGCAGCCCCGTCGCGGAGGCCGTGACGCTGCGCCCGCTCGGCCTCCTGCACGCGATGGCCGGCGACTTCGACGAAGCGCGCCGCCTGATCCGGCAGGCGAACGAGGTGCTCGGCGAGCTCGGCCGCATGCAGTCCGTCGTCTCCTACCACGAGGCCGAGGTGGAGCTGCTCGCCGGCCGGCCCGCGGAGGCCGAACGCCGGCTACGTCCCGGCTACGAGTCGCTGGAGGCGATGGGTGAGCGGTCGCTGCTGTCCACCACCGCGGCGCTGCTCGCGCAGGCGGTCGTCGAGCAGGGCCGCGACGACGAGGCGGCGGCACTGTGCGAGGCCGGTGAGCGCTTCGCCGACGAGGAGGACCTGATCACGCGCGCGATGTGCCGGGGCGTGCGGGCCCGGGTGCTGGCGCGCCGCGACGACCTCGAAGCGGCGGAGACGCTCGCTCGCGAGGCGGTTGCGCTCGCCGCGCGGACCGACCACCTGACCGATCAGGGGGACGCACAGCTCGCGCTGGCCGAGGTACTGGAAGCCGGTGGCGACGCCGCGGCAGGGAATGCGGCAGCGTCGGCAGCCGTCGACCTCTACGAGCGCAAGCAAGCGATCGCGCTCGCCGACCGCGCCCGTTCGCGCGTTCGGCGATTCCAGGCCACCACTGAAAGGGGATCAGATGCCCGCCAAGCCGGAGTTCGAGGAGCTGACGCTCACCGACGACAACCGCGTCCACCTGAGCGGCACCGCCGGTGAGGGTGCGGACAAGTCGGTTCGCATCCACTGGCACGTGCGGCGCAAGGGTGTGATCGGGACTGGCGTGACGACGCCGCAACCGGTCCGCGACCCGGCCAAGCCGTGGACGTTCGCGGATGTCGAGGACGAGCCTCAGGCGGGATGGCGGGCGGGGACTGGCGCCATCGTTGTGGGCGTCCAGATCCGCGCCGGCCAGCGGGCCGACGGCGGGTCCGAAGTGGAGACCTTCACCTGGACCCAGGAGATGGAGCTCAAGCCCCCGGCGCCGGCCGCTTAGGCCGCGTAGCGCGCGGCGGAGCGAGCGCGCGCCTTCGCGGCCTCGGCCTCGCGGTCCTTCGGCGGCGCGTTCGTCACGAGGTGGTCCAAGAGCTCGGTCGTGGCCGCCGCGACGGCCTCGACCGCGCGCTCGAACGCCGCGGCGTTCGCCTGCGACGGCTTCGTCGAGCCGCTGATCTTGCGGACGTACTGGAGCGCCGCGTCGTGGACCTCATCGGCGGTGGCGGGGGGTTCGAAGTTGTGGAGCTGACGAATGTTGCGGCACATGCCCCAAAGCCTACGACGTGAACTCGGGCGTGTTGCGTCCGAGGTCCGTCAGCTCGTAGACGGGCCCCTCGGGCGTGGGGCGCTCGGACACAAGGCCGAGCGAGACCAGCGTCGAGAGGTCGTCGAGCAACAGGAACTCTTCGCCACGTGGCGAAAGCGAATTGAACAGCGGCGTCGGGTTGGGCATTGCGGACGGGCTCCTTCCGGTGCTACGGGGATCCACGTGGGGCCGGGTAGGGTCCCGCAGGGGTCGGACGGAACCGCCGAAAAGCTCGCTCCTTGCGGCAAAAACCGCTCCTACGCACAGGGTTGTGCACCGCGACGCGGCATCCACACGCCGCCTACGCACAGGCACTGCACAGCCCCGCGTGGCGGGCGGTCCGGACCACCGTGTAGAACCGGCGGCGATGCGTCCGTCGAACCGCCTCGCCAACGCCGTCGCCGCCGAGCGGGCCACGCTCGAGCGCCAGCGGGCGCGGCTGGAGGAGCAGGCGGACGAGCTGCGCGTGGCGCTCGAGCGAATCGAGCGCGGATTGGCCGAGATCGACGCGCAGTGTGGGCTGCTGGACCGGCTGGCCGCGCCCGAATCACCTCCAGCCGCGCCGCCCGAGCCTCGCCGCGGCGGGCTGCGCGGCCCGGCCATTCGCGAGGCGGCAGTCCGGGCGCTCGTCGCCGACGGCCGCGCAGCGCTCCACTACCGCGAGTGGTTCGAACTGCTCGACGCACGAGGTCGCCGGCAAGGACCCGCTCGCGGTCTTCCTCACCCAGATCAGCCGCTCGCCGGCGGTCCGGAAAGGCGCGCGGCCCGGCGTGCTACGAGCTCGACCGCCAGGCGCCCACACGCCTCAGAGCCACGCTCGACGACCTCCACGAGCAACTCCGCGTCCTCACCACCGGCACCGACCTCGGCGCCATCCGCGCCCGCCGCGCACAGCTGACGGCCGAGATCGGCCGCACCGAGAAGGCGCTCGAGGAAAGCACGCGCGTGCTCGCGCCCGCGCGCGGCCTCGCGGCCGCCGGCTGAACGCTGAAGCCGCCCGAGGAAGCGCCATCATTCACAGCGCGAATGGCGCCCACAGTCGTGATCCGTCCCGCCGAGCCGCGTGACGCGGAGGCCGTCACCACGATCTACAACCACGGCATCGAGCAGCGCCAGGCCACGTTCGAGACGCGTCCCCGGCACCCGAACGAGATCGCTGGATGGCTCGACGAGCGGCGCCCGTTCCTCGTCGCGACCGACGACACCGGCCGCGTCCTCGGGCTTCGCCCGCGTCTCCGCCTATTCCGTCCGGACGCGCGTACGCGGGGGTGGGCGAGCACGGCGTCTACGTCGACCCGGAGGCGCGCGGCCGCAGCGTCGGCCTCCGGCTGATGCACGCGCTGGCCGCGGCGGCGGAAGAGGCCGGCTACTACAAGCTCACCAGCCGCGTCTTCACCACGAATGCGGCGAGCCTGGCTCTGCACCGCGCGAGCGGGTTCACCGAGGTCGGCGTCCAGCGCCGCCACGGGCGGCTCGACGGGGAGTGGAAGGACACGGTCCTGGTCGAACGACTGCTGGGCGACGCCGCACGCTGAGATCGCCCGGATAGGATCGGCGCAGTGGTTGGTTTCGGCACGGCGCGCCTCGCCGCCCGGACCGGCGCGCGCCGTCCCGGCGTCGCGCGCTGGGTGCTGCTCGCGCTGATCGCCCAGGTCGCGCTCGCGCTGCTCGACATCGGCACCGAGGAGCGGCTCATCTTCACCACTGCGTTCGTGCTCGCGCCGTTCGCGCTGGCCATCGCCGGCAACTGGCGCGCGGTCGCGGCGGTTATCGGTGGTCGCGATCGGACTCGGCGTCTGCGAGCGGCTGGTGGAACGACTACGAGGGCACCGACGACCACTTCCTGCGGATCGACGATCGTGACCGCCGGCTGCCTGCTGGCCGTCTCTCGCGGCCTGGGCGCTCGGCCGCGCGGCCGACGAACGCGCCGCGGATGGCGGTGCTCGCGGCGGTCGGACACCTGTCGGGAGCGGAGAACACCGGCGACGCGAGCCGACGCGCTCGCCGAGGCGCTCGTGCCGGCCGTCGCCGACGTCGCGCTGGGTCGACCTCGACGGCGAGCCCGGCTGTTCGAGCATGGCGGCCGAGCGCCGCCGCCCGAGACCGCAGCCGGCGCCTGAACTGCGCGACGGCGGGACGCGCGTGCTGATCCCGCTCGACGACTTCGGCACGCTCGGGCTCGCCACCACCGAAACGCCCTACGACACCGACGACGTCGCGTTCCTCGAGATCCTCGCCGGCCGCGTCGCGCTCGTGCTCGCCAATGCCCGGCTCGTGACCGACCTGCGCTCCACCCGTGCGCGGCTCGACGGCGTCCTCGGCAGCGCTCGCCGAGGCCGTCACCGTCCACGACGACGAGGGCCAGACCGTCTACGCCAACGCGGCCGCCGCGCGGCTGCTCGGCCGGAGCTCGCCGGAGGACGTCACGGCCGCGCGTCCGGGCGAGCTCGCCGCCCGCTTCGTCGATCACCAAGGAGGACGGGTCGCCGGTCGACGGTCGACGACCTGCCCGGGCCGCCGGCTCGTCGCCGGCGAGTCCGCGCCGGAGCTGCTCACGCGCAGCATCGACCGCCAGACCGGGCGCGGCTACTGGCTGCTGACCAAGGCGACGCTGCTCGAAGACCAGGGCCGCAACTTCGCCGTGAACATCATCGAGGACGTCACGGACTCCAAGGAGGCCGAGCAGCGCCAGCGCTTCCTGGCCGAGGCTGGCCAGGTGCTCGCGTCGAGCCTCGACTACGCAGCAGACGCTCCAGCGGGTCGCGCAGCTCGCCGTCCCGTGGCTGGCGGACTGGTGCGCGGTCGACCTGCCCGGACGAGCAAGGCGGCATCCAGCAGGTCGCGCTCGCGCACGTCGACCCGGCGAAGATCGCGATGGCCGAGGACCTGCGCCGCCGCTACCCGCCCGACCCGAACGCGCCCAACGGCGTGCCCGGCGTCCTGCGCGGCGGCCCGCCGGAGCTGTACGCCGAGATCCCCGACGAGCTGCTCGAGCAGGCGATCGCCGACCCCGAGCAGCTGGAGGCGATCCGCGCGATCGGCATGCGCTCCGTGATGGTCGTCCCGATGCGCGCCGGCGAGCAGACGCTCGGCGCGCTCACGCTCGTCACCGCCGACAGCGGCCGCCGCTTCACCGAGGACGACTTCGCGTTCGCGCAGGACCTCGCGCTGCGCGCCGCGACCGCGATCCAGAACGCGCGCCTGTACGAGGAGCAGGTCCGCGTCGCGCACACGCTGCAGGCCAGCCTGCTGCCGGAGCGGCTGCCCGAGCTGCCGGGCTGGAGCGGCGCCGCGTCCTACCAGGCGGGCGAGCAGGGCGCCGAGGTCGGCGGCGACTTCTACGACATCGTCGCCGCCGGCGGCGGCCGCCACCTCGTGTTCCTCGGCGACGTCACCGGCAAGGGGATCGCCGCCGCCGCGCTGACCGCGCCTCGTCCGCCACTCGCTGCGCACCGCCGCCCGCTTCGATCCGCGGCCCGCGGCGCGTCCTGCGAGCTCGTCAACGACATCCTCGTCGAGCAGCCGCGGCTGGCCCCGGTGACGCTCGTGTGCGCGCTGATCGACGGCGCCCGGATGACCGTCGCCGCCGCCGGCCACCCACCGCCGCTGCTGCGCCGCGCGGGCAAGGTCGTCGAGCTCGGCCCGACCGGCATCCTGCTCGGCGCGGTCGGCGGCCAGACGTTCCGCGAGGAGACCGTCGAGCTGCGCCCGGGCGACACCGTCCTGCTCTACACCGACGGCGTCACCGACACGCCCGGCGCCGACGACCGCTTCGGCCCCGAGCGGCTCGTCGGACATCCTCAACGCCGCGCCCGACTCGCCCGTCGGACATCCTCGAGCGGATCGAGGCGGCGCTGCGCGAGTACCAGTCCGGCACCGCGATCGACGACCGCGCGATGCTCGTCCTGCGCTTCGAGGGCGACGGCGACGCCGTCGTCGGGTTGCGCCTGGCGTCGTGACTACGATCTGAGCGCGATGTCTTCCGCACCTCCCTCCGGCGCCGGTGCCGGCCGGACCGTGACGATCCAGTTCGAGTCGGGTCGCAGGATCGCGCCCGACGCCCTGCGCATGAGCCCGGCGGGCGCGACGCTCGAGGTCGACGGCCTGCTGCGCGCGCCGCTGAAGCTCACGCTCGGCCAGCTGCAGATCGGGCATGGTGGACCGCGGCCCGGCCAAGGTCCGCGGCGCCGCCGGGCGCTTCCCGATCCTCAAACGGCTGTCCGCCACCGCGGTCGCTGCCGCGCGAGCAGGGGATCGAGGGCTGGCTGTGGACGAGCACCGGCGGCTCGGCGCTCACGCTGATCGGCGACGAGGACGGCGCCGACGGGCGCCCTGCTGTTCACGAAGCCGCTCGGCCCCGACCAGCTCAAGGAGGCGATGGAGCCCGACCGCCCTCGAGGCGCTCGCCGCCCACTCGCCGCTCGGCGTTCCGTCCATCCTGGGCGTGCTGTTCCGCGTCGCCGAGCCCGCCAACGCCGAGACCGCGTTCCGCCAGTACGGCCTGCTGCGGCCGCTGACCGACCGCGAGGTGCCGCCGACGATGCGGCGCTCGCTGCCGACCGACCGCCCTGCCGACCCGACGATCGGCGGGTCCAGCGCGCCGTCAAGCTCGGTCGCGCCCCCGGGCTTCTAGCTCTGGACGCTCGATGGAGCACGATCCCGGCACCTGCACGCGCCTGCCGCGGGAGCGGCGAGCTGATCTCCGGCCGCGGCGGCGAGCCGCATCGCGTTCCCTGCCCGTGGTGTGACGGCACCGGGCGGTTCGACCCCGCGCGTGACGCCCAGGCGCCCGCACGCGACGGTCGTCCGGCCGACGCGGCCAGAAGCTAAAGCGCGGCCTAAGTCGGGCCGAAATCCAAGGGAGCATGCTTCGCTCCCGGATCCGCCGCCGCGTCGCGGCCGCCGACGGCTTCACGCTCGTCGAAATTCTCGTCGTCGTCCTGATCATCGGCATCCTCGCCGCGATCGGCATCGGCGGATACCTGAATCAGCGCTCCAAAGCCCAGGACACGCAGGCCAAGACGGCCGCGGTGACCGCGGTGAAGGCGATGATGGCGTGGAGCACCGACCCACGGTGACTTCGCCGACGCCACGCCCGCTGATCTGATCCGGATCGAGCCCGCGCTTGGCCAGGCCGCCGGCCTCGCCGTCGCGTCCGACCCCGACTCGTTCACGGTGACCGTGAACTCGTCCTCGGCGCCCGGCGCCCGGTTCGCGATCGAGCGCGACGGCACCGGTGCGGTGACGCGCACCTGCACCAATCACGGCCGCGGTTCGTGCCTCGCCGCTGCGGACAGTCACGGCAACCGCTGGTGAGGACCCCTCAGGTCCGCACCCCACAGTCGTCCAGAACCGCTCAACCCACGCAGCCGAACCGGTCGATGAACCTCACGATGCGCACTCCACGATCCGAAGCCGGCTTCGCCCTGATCGAGGTCATCGTCAGCGCCGCGGTGCTGGCGATCGTCGCCCTCGCCGTTCTGTCCGGGATCGACGCCGCCAGCGGCGCGTCGGCGCGCGAGAAGGCCCGCGCGGTCGCGGCCAGCCTCGCCGAGCAGGACCAGGAGCGGCTGCGCACGATGCCCGTCGACATGCTCAAGAACCCGCCGCAGGCGCCGGACGCAACGGTCGACGGCGTCACGTACCAGATCAAGTCCGAGGCCAAGTGGATCACCGACGACGTCGGCGGCACGCCGGCGTGCGGCGCGGGCAGCGGCGGTGAGAACCAGGTCGAGTACCTCCAGATCAAGACGACCGTCACGTCGAGGGTCGTCGGCTCGCGCATCCCGGCGGTCACCGTCGACTCGCTCGTCGCTCCGACCACGAAGTGGGCCGAGGGCCACGGCACGCTCGGCGTGAAGGTCGCCGACCGCACCGGCACCGGCATCGCCAACATCACCGTCACTCCGACCTCGACCGGGTTCTCGGCGCCCGCACTGGCGACCAACGCCCAGGGCTGCGTCCTCTGGAAGTCGGTCCCGATCGGCAGCTACACGATCACGCTCAACACGCCGGGCTACATCGACGCCAAGGGCAACCAGCTCTCGCGTACCGTCCAGAACGTCGTCGCCAAGAAGGTCAGCTTCCCCACGATCCGCTACGACCGCCCGGCGCGGGCCAACGTGTCGGTGACGACCCACACCCCGGGCACGAATTGGTCGGTCGCCGGCGCGAAGACCTCGAAGGTCTTCGACGTGTCCGCGACCAACGGCGCCGAGGTCGGGTTCTTCCGGACGTTCACGCCGCCGAGCGCGACGAACGCCTTCCAGGTCTCGCAGTTGTTCCCGTTCGCGACGAACTCGTACAGCTTCTTCAGCGGCCGCTGCGGATGGGCCGATCCCGAGGACTACGACACGAACTACTTCTCGGCCACGAACCCGGGCGCCGGCCTGCTGGCCGACCCCAACGTGGTGAAGGACGTGGCCGTGCGCCAGCCGCCGTTCAACATCCGCGTCACGCGCAGGTACCAGTCGAGCACGTTCACCGACGGGCAGGTCACGGTGTACGCGCGCCTGCAGCAGCCGGCGGAGTCCACCGAGGAATGCCTCCAGCCGGTGTACAGGCTCACGACCAAGACGTGGCCGGGGAGCACGTGGGGCACCCGCACCAATACGACGCACTGGGTGTCGCAGGAAGGCACCGCCTTCGATCCCGGCATGCCGTTCGGCGACTACGAGCTCTGCCTGGTGTACGGCACGCGCGGCTCGCTGGTCCCGGGCACTTACAACAACAAGGCGCCCAACGGCTACGCCGGGAGCTCTGTGAACAACCCCTTCACCATCAACCAGGCCGACGGGACGTGGAGCACGAGCGAGAGGTGCTGGCAGTGATGCTCGCCCGCGCCCTCCGCGAGGACGGCATGACGCTTCCCGAGGTTCTCGTCACGATGACGATCGCGATGGTCATCACGCTGGCGACGTTCTCGCTCGTGGAGGTGACGATGGGCCGGTCCGGCGAGGTTGCCGCGCGGGTCGACGCGGTCCAGCGCGGGCGTTCCGCCATGGATGACATGTCGCGCCAGCTGCGCTCGCAGGTCTGCCTGCAGAACTCCGGCATCGCGACGATGGTCAAGCCGCGCTCGATCGAGTCGGCCACCGTTGACTCCGTGGTGTTCTACGCCGACACGCGCGACACGAGCGTGAACGCCCCGGCGCCGCAGCCTGGCACCCCCACCGGGCCCGAGCGCCGCCGCATCGCGCTCGTGGGCAGCACGGTCGTCGAGGAGCGCTGGACGCTCACGCCCGTGGACATCAAGTACAGCCACGCCGTGCCGGCGACTTCGACCCGCCCGCTGCTCGCGAGCGTCGGCCTCGATCAGCCCGCAGGCGCGGCCGCACCGACCCCGCTGTTCAAGTACTTCGCCTACGACCTCACTCTGGCCGTCCCGCAGCCTACGCGCGAACTCGTCCCGGCCCCGGCGCTGACCCCCGAGCAGCTTCAGAGCGTGGCGAGGATCGAGATCACGTACCGCGCGCACCCGATCCAACGCCGCGCCGACGGCCGCGTCTCGACCGTGTTCAAGAACACCGTCGCGGCCCGCACCGTGGATCCCAACTCCGACCCGACCGAGCTTGCGAACCCATGCCTCTGACCCCGTCACCCATTCACCTGCGCAGCGAGCGCGGCTTCTCGATGTTCCTCGTCGTGGTCGGCATGCTCGTGACCGCGATGTTCGTGGCCGCCGGCTTCGCGGCCGCGAACGGCGACCTCCGGATGTCCGTCGAGTCGAAGGAGCGCAAGGTGGCCTACGCCGCCGCGGAAGCCGGACTCGGCTTCTACCTCAAGGAGCTGCGGGAGAACCCCGACGTCTGGACGGATTGCGCCGATGTCACGGTCCCGACCAGCCAGGGAGAGAACCCGATCAATCAGCAGTGGAACGGTGGCGTCCCCGGGGAGGCGGATCCGCGCCGCTGGCGCAAGATCCCGGGCGTGTCCGCCGAGTACACGATCGAGCTGCTCCATCGCCCCGGCTACGACGCGTGCGGAGATGACCAAGCGTCGATCGTCGACATGTCGAACGGGACATTCAAGATCCGCGTCACCGGTCGCGCGGCCGCGGACCGGCGCACCAAGCGCAGCATCGTGGTCACGTTCCGACGCGAGGGATTCCTCAAGTTCGTCTATTTCACGGTCTACGAGAACACCGACCCGCAGGCCCTCGCGAGCGCCTCGGCCCGTGCCGCTGCGCAGCTCAACTGCGCCGACCGCTACCGGAGCGCTCGCGACCCCGGTGACTGCGGGGCCATCGAAATCCAGTTCCCGACCGGCGACGCGATCAACGGTCCGCTGCACACGAACGACGAGAACCTGTCGATCTGCGGCTCGCCGAAGTTCGGCCGCGAGAAGTACAAGGACGGCTCGCCCGCCGGGAACGACACGATCGAGGTGTCGGGCCCCGCGCCCGGCCACCAGCGCCACAACAGCGGCTGCGGTGACAATCCTCAGATCTTCACGCCGACCCAGCAGTTCACGCCCGAGGTCGAGCAACTCGACCTGCCGCCGGACAACCAGGAACTGGTGAACGTGGCCGACAACGGCGGCCGCCTTTACTCCGGCAAGACGATCGTGCGCCTCAAGCGGACGGTGATGGACGTCACCAACTACGCCGCGAACGGAACGGCGACGACGTCGCTCAACGTGGCGTGGCCCGGCAATGGAGTCCTGTACGTCAAGAACAACGGTGCCTGCACCGGTGAGATTCCGACCGAGGCCCGCTACCTGGAGTCCGTGGCGTGCGGCAACGTCTACGTCAGCGGCGAGTATTCCAAGCCGCTCACCATCGCCGCCGCCAATGACGTGATCGTGCGCCCGACCGAAGGGGCGAGACTGCTCAACACCTCGACTGACGGCGACATCAAGAAGGTCGACGACAGCGACGCGACGCTCGGGCTCATCGCCAACAACTTCGTGCGTGTCGGCCACAAGGTCACGCGCAGCGGCTCGAGCTGCGTCGGCAACTACAGCTCGCCCGACGAACCGACGATCAACAACGTCCGGATCGACGCCGCGATCATGTCGCTCCTGCACTCATTCATGGTCGACAACTACAACTGCGGCCGGCTCGAAACGCTCACGGTCAACGGCGCGATCGTGCAGAAGTACCGCGGCCCGGTCGGCACGGGCAGCGGCGGCTCGCACTCCACCGGCTTCCTCAAGAACTACTGGTACGACGACCGCCTGCGCTATCGCTCGCCGCCGTACTTCCTGAACCCGCTGAAGGCCTCCTGGGCCGTCGGCGACTCGCACGAGCAGCTCCCCGCGCGCTAACGAATCTCCAGGCTGCCTATCCGCCGGTTCTCGCTCACGAGGACCAGCGGATAGCTGCCTGTGAACTCCGCGAGGAACTGGAAGCGCGCCGGCGCCACGTCGTCGAGCGCTTCGATGCGCATGTCTCCGAGCGCGACGCCGTCCGGCTCGCGCCCGTTCACGATGATCTCCACCCGGTCCCCCAGCTCGGCCTCGATCGTCTGCCCCTCTTCCTCCGTCGAGAGCGTCGCCGAGACGTCGAACGCGTTCGGATCGCTCACGGACGCGCTCTGAGGCGGCCCCGTGGCCTCCTCGCGGCCGCCGTTCTGGCCGTCCGGCTTCGGCGGCGAGACGGTGACGACGAGCACCATGACGCCCATTACGGCCAGGACGAGCAGCATCATGCGTCGGGTCATCACCCCATATGAGGTTATACGGGGGTAAAGAACGCGGGACGGGGTGCCGATACCCGGGTTAGCCAGACCGAGGTGTCAACGGCAAATCGCTCGTGAGGGCGAGGCGCAAAGCCACGGAGCTCCAGCAGATCTGGAGTCAGCCGGGCTGCCACTTCCGGCAGAACGGGACCAAGGACCTGGCAAGTCAAAGCCCAACAGGCCCAACGATCCCTTCAGGAGGGTTCACCCACCATGTTCCACAAGCTTCGCGAGCGCGCTCAGGACGAGAAGGGCTTCACGCTCATCGAGCTCCTGGTCGTCATCCTGATCATCGGCATCCTTGCCGCGATCGCTCTTCCCGCGTTCCTCAACCAGCGCGGCAAGGCGCAGGACTCTGAGGCCAAGTCGGCGGCCCGTACGGCCCAGACCGCCATGGAGACCTTCTACACGGATAACCAGAACTACAACGCCGACAAGGCCGCTCTCATCGCCATCGAGCCGGCCATCAACGAGTTCGACGACCGTCTGACCGTCACGGGCAGCGCGGCCGCCGGTTACACCGTCTCGGTGACCTCGAAGGCCAGCGGCACCCCGGCTTACGCGGTCGTCCGCGCCGCCGACGGCAATGTGACGCGTACTTGCCCCGACACCGCCAAGGGCTGCAAGAGCGACGGCAGCTGGTAGTCAGCGGCACCTAGCAGCATGTTTCTCCGCGAAGCGGGCCCTCGGGCCCGCTTCGCGCGTTTAACGCCTGGGGTCATCACCCCCTCAAGAGGCGCGCGTGGGATGCCGATGCACTGAACGTGTTCCGCAAGAAGCGTTCCGCTCCCAGCAGCGTGGTCGGCCTCGAGCTCGACCCCGGCCATGTGGCCGCCGCCGAGGTGAGCGCCAATGGCGCCATCACCCTGACCCGCGGCGCTGTCGCCGAGCTTCGGCCCGGCGTCATGCGTGACGGCGAGGTCGCCGATCCGATCGCACTCGCCGAAGCGCTGAAGACGCTGTTCGCCGAGAACGAGCTTCCCAAGCGCGTGCGCCTGGGCATTGCCCATCAGCGCATCGTCGTCCGCACGCTCGACCTCCCCGCCGTGGTCGACGATCCCAAGGAGCTCGAGGCCGCTGTGCGCGCCGCCGCTCCGGATCACATCCCGATGCCGATGGACGAGGCCGTGCTGGACTTCCAGTCGCTGGGCGTCGTCCAGACCCCGACCGGCGTGCGCTCGCGCGTCGTGGTCGTGGCCGTCCGCCGCGAGATGGTCGAGCGCGCCGTCGCCGCCGTCGAGGGCGCCGGCCTGCAGATCGAGGGCATCGACCTGTCGGCCTTCGGCATGGTCCGCGCGCTCGCGAGCGAGCACGAGGGCACGGTCCTCTACATCAACGTCGCCGGGCTCACGAACGTCGCCGTTGCCAACGCCAGCGGGTGCCTGTTCACGCGCGCCTCGGTGGGCGGCGTGGATTCGATCGCCTCGGGCCTGGCCGAGCGCCGCGGGCTGACGCTCGAGCACGCTCGCCAGTGGATGAACCACGTCGGGCTGGTCGCGCCGCTCGACGGTGTCGAGGGCGAGGCCGACCTGGTCGCCGCGACCCGCACCGCGCTCGAGGATGGCATCCGCGAGCTGGCCGACAACATCCGCACGTCGCTGAACTTCTTCCGTACGCAGGACGCCGCCGCTCCGGTCGAGCTGGGCATCGTCACGGGGCCCGCGGTCTCGATCCCGGGCTTCGTCGAGCGCCTCGGTGAGGCGCTCCGCCTGCCGCTCGAGACCCGTGTCGTCGAGTCGGTCTCCAGCGATGACGCCGGCCGCCTCACGGTCGCCGCCGGTCTGGCCGTCTCCGAGCGCCCGTAATTCGTCGGGGGCCCCACCCACCGGAGGAGAACGTCATGAGCGTCCTCCGGTGGGCACCCCCGAACCTGTCCACTCCGTCCGCCACACTGCACGCGCGATGAGCGTCGGTGTGGCGGCCGTAGTGGCCGGGATCTTCGGAGCGATCATCGGCTCCTTCCTGAACGTGGTGGCCTACCGGCTGCCTCGCAAGGAGTCCCTGATGAGTCCTCCTTCGGCGTGCCCCTCGTGCGGCACGCCGATCAAGCCCTACGACAACGTGCCCGTCCTGGGCTGGTTGTGGCTGCGGGGCCGCTGCCGCGCATGCGGTGCTTCGATCTCCATCCGCTACCCGCTGGTGGAGCTGGGGACCGGCCTGCTGTGGGCCGCGTGCGTGCTGCGCTTCGGCTTCGACTCCGACGTCGTGCTGCCGATCGTGTTCGTGACGCTGCTGGTGCCGATCACGCTGATCGACCTCGACCACCACATCATCCCGAACGTGCTGTCGGGGATCGGGGCGGTGGCGGCGATCGTGCTGGTGCTGATCTTCGACTCCGATTCGATCGTCGAGCACCTGATCGCGGCCGTCGCGGCGGGCGGGTTCTTCCTCTTGGCCGCGATCGTCTACCCGGCCGGCATGGGGATGGGCGACGTCAAGCTCGCGGCGGTCATGGGCCTGTTCCTGGGCCGCGCGGTCGCACCCGCAATTTTCGCCGCGCTGATCGCGGGCACCGTCGTCGGCGGGCTCGTGATGGCGCGCTTCGGCATGCAAGAGGGACGCAAGAAGGGAATCCCCTTCGGGCCCTGGTTGGCGTTCGGCAGCCTCGTAGGGCTGTTCGCCGGCGACGACCTCGTCGACTGGTACCTCGACACGTTTGCTTAGGCCCTAGGGTCGGCGCCCCACCTGGTTCAAGCCAGGTATCGGGGGTGCCGATATCAGGGGCGTGAGAGCCGTCAACCTCCTTCCAACCGACCTGCGCGGCGCCTCCAAGGCGACCGCCGAGCGCGGCGCCGGCCCGGAGGCAACGGGCGGCGCGGGCGCGTTTGTCGTTCTCGGAGTCCTGGCCGCCGCTGTGGCGGGCACCGCAGGCTTCGTGCTGACCGACAACAACATCAAGCAGCGCAACGCCGATCTCACCGAGATCTCGGCGCAAGCCACGGCCCTTCAGAGCCAGGCCGCGCAGCTCAAGCCGTTTGCCGACTACGAGACGATGGCGAAGGCCCGCGTGCAGACCGTGCGCGACCTCGCCGGTTCTCGCTTCGACTGGGAGCAGGCGCTGCGCGATCTCTCGCGCGCCGTCCCGGCCGATGTGTCGCTGACCCAGCTTTCCGGTGACATCAGCTCCGGCGCCGGCGGTGGCGGCAGCACGCTCCGCAGCGCGATCTCCGCTCCGGCGATCACGCTCACGGGCTGCGCTCCCGGCCAGACGCAGGTCGCCCGCCTGATGGCGCGCCTGAACAACATCGATGGCGTCACGCGCGTCTCGCTGAGCCGGTCCGTGGCCGCGGAGGTCACTACGACCGGCCAGGGGTCGACCGACGAGCTCGAGCTCCGCAAGTCACAGCCGTGCGGCGTCGGCAAGCCGCCGTCGTTCGAGGTGGTCGTCTTCTTCGAGAAGGACGCCGCCGCAGTGGCGACGACGCCGACGACCTCGACCGGCTCCGTCAGCGCGACGCCGACCCCGACCGCGTCGGCCACCCCGGCCGCCGGCGAGGGCACGACTTCCGCTTCCACCACGACCGAGCAGCCCCAGGGAGGGGCAACCCCGTGAGCCGTACTCTCCGGATCCTGATCGTGGCTGTCGTGGCGTTCGGCGCCGTCGGCGGCTACTGGAAGCTCGTCCTCGCGCCCAAGCGCGCGCAGGTCGCCGAGCTCGACCAGCAGATCGCAACTGAGCAGGCGAAGCTCTCCCAGACGCAGAGCCTGATCGCCACCTACAAGGGCGCGAAGGACGAGTACAAGGCGAACTACGCCACGGTCGCGCGGCTGGGTAAGGCTGTCCCGACCACCGACGACACGCGCTCGCTGGTCGTCCAGCTCGACACCGCCGCTAAGCGCAGCAACGTCGACTTCGACAGCATCAACATCAACGGCTCCGGCGGCGAGGGGGCGAGCGTTGCTCCCGGCGCCATCAACGCCGGCACGTTCTCCGCGATGCCGTTCAGCTTCGCGTTCACCGGCGACTTCTCGACGCTGGGCGACTTCTTCTCGCGCCTGGAGCGGTTCGTCTCGCTCCGCGGTGACCAGATCAAGGTCAGCGGACGCCTGTTGCGCGTCGAGAGCATCACGCTGACGCCCGGTACCGAGGGCTGGCCGGGGCTGAACGCCACGGTCGGCGCCAGTTCCTACATCGTGCCCGAGGCCCCCGAGGCGACCGCGGCGGCTCCGTCCGCCGGCGGCACCACGGCCGCGACCACGACGACCACGACCACCGCTTCCACCGGCTCGAGCGCCGGAGGCGACATCCGATGAATCTGATCACTGATCCATTCCGCGGCCTCGTCCGCAAGAAGCTGTGGCCCGTCGCGCTGCTGCTGGTCGCCGCTCTGGTGGCCGTGCCGTTCGCGCTGGCAAAGGATCCCGAGGCTCCGCTCCCGCCCGCCCAGTCGGGGAAGAAGGAGGAGGGCCTGCCCGCCACCTTCGTGTCGGTGGCTGAGGAGCCCGAGGTGACCGAGCGTCGCCGCGTGCTCGGCGAGATGAAGGACCCGTTCGCCCCGGCCGAGCTGGACAAGAAGACCAAGGCTGCGATCAAGAAGGCCAAGGCCGCTGAGAAGGCCAAGCAGGAGGACTCCAAGTCCGACGCCGGCGCCACGTCCGCTCCCACGAGCGGCGGCGCGACCGGCGGCGGGGCGACCGAGCCGCCCGCGGGTGCCGCGCCGCCTCCGGCGAAGACCTACCCGCTGTACTCGGTCAAGGTGCGCTTCGGCCCGGTCGACGGCGAGAAGAACACGAAGACGGTCGAGCGCCTGGCGGTGCTGCCGAACGCGAGCGCTCCGGTGCTGGTGTACCGCGGTGTCGAAGAGGGCGGCAAGGTCGCCGTCTTCGAGCTCACCGGTTCGGTTACCGCGGAGGGCGACGGCGTCTGCGAGCCCACCCCGGAGGACTGCCAGATCCTGCGGCTGCGCGAGGGCGAGACCGAGTTCATCACCGTCAACGACACGGGAACGGAGACCGACGCCCAGTACCAGCTGGAGGTCGAGAAGATCCACACGGAGAAGACGACGTCGAAGTCCAAGCTGACCAAGACGTCGGCCGCGGGCCGCAAGGTCCTGAGCAAGCTGGGCCGCAAGACCCGGTACTCCTTCGACGGCGAGACCGGCACGCTGCGCAAGGGCAAGAGCCTGTCTCTGAGCTCGCGCCGCGCGTCTCTCTAACACCTGCGGCGGGAGCCGATGAAGCGCGGCGGGCCTCCGGGCCCGCCGTCGCTCGTTAAGGTCCATGCCGTGCCGTTGAAGGTCGTCACCGCTGGGGAGTCGCATGGGCCGGGCCTGACCACGATCGTGGAAGGGCTGCCCGCGGGCCTGGAACTGGACCAGGAATCGATCGACGGCGACATGGCTCGCCGCCAGCTCGGCCACGGCCGCGGCGGGCGGATGAAGATCGAGAAGGACTCCGCGCAGGTCACCGCCGGCGTCCGGCACGGGCGGACCCTCGGCGGTCCCGTCGCGCTCCAGGTCGCCAACCGCGACTTCAAGAACTGGGAAGAGCGGATGAACCCGTGGCCGGTCGAGGCCGACGTGCCCGAGGTGCATCTGCCGCGGCCGGGGCACGCGGACCTGGCCGGCGTGCAGAAGTTCGGCTTCACGGACGTCCGGAACGTGCTCGAGCGTGCGAGCGCTCGCGAGACCGCGGCGCGCGTGGCCGGCGGCGCGCTGGCCAAGGCCTTCCTGCGCGCGCTGGGCGTCGAGGTCGTCTCGCACGTGATCCAGATCGGCGCGGAGAAGGCGCCGCTACGGGATTCGCACGTGCTGGCGGACTTCGCGGACGTGGACGCGTCGCCGGTGCGGTGCCTCGACGCCGACGCGACGAAGGCGATGGTCCAGGAGATCAACGTCCTGCGCAAGAAGAACGAGTCGATCGGCGGCATCTTCGAGCTGCGCGCCTACGGGCTCGTGCCGGGGCTCGGGTCGCACGTGTCGTGGGAGACGCGGCTCGACGGCCGGATCGCTGGGGCGCTGCTTTCGATCCAAGCCGCCAAGGGCGTCGGGCTCGGCGACGGGTTCGACCTGGCCGGGCGCCCGGGCTCGGAGGCCCACGACGAGATCTTCTTCTCCGAGGAGCGCGGCTACTACCGCGAGACGAACCGCTCCGGCGGGCTCGAGGGCGGGATGACGACGGGCGAGCCGCTCGTCGCGCGCGTGGCGATGAAGCCGATCCCGACCCTGACCAAGCCGCTGCGCTCGGTCGACATCTCGACCCGCGAGCCGGCCCAGGCGCTGCGCGAGCGCACGGACTCCTGCGTCGTCCCGGCCGCCGGCGTGGTGGGGGAGGCGATGCTGGCGATCGTGCTGGCCGGCGCCTACCGCGACAAGTTCGGCGGCGATCACATCGACGACGTTCGCGTTGCTCTTGCCGCCTATTGCGAGCGCATTGGATGGATACCCCGGTCCTAGTCTTCATCGGCTTCATGGGCGCCGGGAAGACGACCGGCGCTCGTGCGGCGGCGGCTGCCCTGGGTGTCCGGGCGTTCGACACCGATCGCGAGCTCGAGCAGCGGCTCGGGACATCGATCGAGGACTACTTCGCCTCCCACGGCGAGCGGGCGTTCCGCGAGGTCGAGGAGGACGTCGTCGCCGAGGTGCTGGAGACGCCGCCGGCGCCGGTCATCTCGCTCGGCGGCGGAGCGATCAACTCCGCACGCGTGCGCGAGCTGCTCTCCCACCACACGGTCGTGATGCTCGACGTCGACGAGCCGACCGCCTGGCGCCGCGCGGGCGGCAAACGGCGCCCGTTGGCGCGCGACCGCGAGCGGTTCGCAGCCCTGCACGCCGAGCGCGCGCCGTTGTACGAGTCGCTGGCGGACGCGGTCCTCTTGGACGGGGGCGCGGAGACCGTCCGGCGCGCGGCCGGCGCGTTGCGCCGGATCCCGGCCGGCGTGAAGGCGCTGTGGGCGGTGGCCGGGGACGCCCACTACCCGGTGTACGTCGGCGATGTGCTGGACGGGCGGTTCTGGCCGGTGCGGGGGCGGCGGTTCATGATCAGCGACACGTCGGTCGCGGAGCTGTATCGCGACCGGATCCCGGATGCCGCCGCGCGGTTCGAGATGCCGCCGGGCGAGGAGGCGAAGACGCTGACCGTCGCCGAGGGCCTGCTGCGCGGGCTGGCCGGCGCCGGGATGGACCACGACGACCACGTGGCGGCGCTGGGCGGCGGCGTGGTCGGCGATGTCGCCGGGTTCTGCGCCGCGGTCTACCAGCGCGGCGTCGGCGTCGTGCAGGTGCCGACGACGCTCGTGGCGCAGGTCGACTCCGCGTACGGCGGCAAGACGGGCGTCGATCTGCCGGAGGGCAAGAACTACGTCGGCGCCTACCACCAGCCGCGTGCCGTGCTCGCCGATCCGCGGACGCTGGCCACGCTGCCTGCGGAAGAGCTGGCCGCCGGCTGGGCCGAGGTGATCAAGACCGCGCTGATCGCCGGCGGGCCGCTGTGGGCGCGCGTGCGGCGCGGCGACGGCGTCGTCGATCGCGACCTGGTGCTGGCCTGCGCGCGCACGAAGCTCGCCGTCGTCGCGCGCGACGAGCGAGACGCGGGCCGCCGTCAGGTGCTCAATCTCGGCCATACGGTCGGTCACGCGATCGAGACCGCCACCGGCTATACGCGCTACCGCCACGGCGAGGCCGTGGGCCTGGGCCTGCTGGCCGCGCTGACCCTCTCCGGCCAGCCCGATCTGCGGTCGGAGGTCGCCGAGCTGCTGGCGGGGCACGGGCTGCCCACGACGATCGACGCGTCGGTCGACGTGGACGCGGTGCTGGCCGCCGTGCAACGCGACAAGAAGCGCCGCGGAGGACGGGTCGGGTTCGTGCTGGTGGAGGCGCCGGGCGACGTCCGCACCGGGATGCCGGTGGCGGAGAGCGACGTGAGGGCCGCACTGGGAGGGCTGCAATGAAGAACCGGGTGCTGGTCTTGCACGGCATCAACCTCGGCGCGCTGGAGCGCCGTCCGGCCGAGCACTACGGCGGCCTCACGTACACGCAGCTCGAGCACCGGATCGCGCGTTTCGCCCGCGAGCTCGAGCTGCAGACGAGGTTCTTCCAGTCCAACCACGAGGGCGAGTTCGTCGAGCAGCTGCACAAGGCGTCCGACTACGCCGACGGGCTGCTGCTCAATCCGGGCGCGTGGACGCACTACGCGTGGTCGCTGCGCGATGCGCTCGAGATCTCCGGGCTGCCGGCGGTCGAGGTCCATCTGTCCGACGTGGATTCGCGCGAGGCGTTCCGGCACGTGTCGGTCCTCGAAGGCGTGCGGATCGGCAAGGTCGCGGGCAAGGGCGTCGACGGCTACCGCGACGGGCTCGAACTGCTCAAGGCGGAGTTCGCGTGAGTCGCGCGGACCGGGTTGCCGGGCGGCTGGAGGACATCGACGCGCTGCTGGTGACCGAGCCGGCGAACCTGCGCTACGTCACGGGGTTCACGGGCTCGAACGGGTTTGCCTTGGTGGGCCCGAACGTCCGGCGCTTCGTGACTGACTTCCGCTACGTCGAGCAGGCCAAGGGTGAGGTGCCGGACTTCGACCGGGAGCAGGGGCCGCAGGAGCTGTTCGCGGCGCTGGACGGCTTTGACGGGCGGCTCGGCTTTGATGACGCCCATCTCTCCGTCAAGGCGCATCGGCGGTTGACCGAGCTGGTCGCCGACCTGGCGCCGGCTTCAGGAATCATCGAGGACGTACGAGCGGTGAAGGAGCCGTCGGAGGTCGAGGCCATCGCGGCGGCGGCCGCGTTGGTGGACGAGATCTACTCGTGGCTGCAGTCGTATGGGTTGGTGGGTCGCAGCGAGCGTTCCGTGGCGGTCGCGCTGGAGCACGAGATGCGGCTGCGCGGCGCGTCGGGACCGTCATTTCCCTCGATCGTCGCGTCGGGTGCGCACGGCGCGCTCCCGCACGCGCAGCCG
This sequence comes from uncultured Solirubrobacteraceae bacterium, assembly GCA_963768375.1. Lineage (GTDB taxonomy): Bacteria > Actinomycetota > Thermoleophilia > Solirubrobacterales > Solirubrobacteraceae > Solirubrobacter. The sequence goes on along the minus strand of CAVYHO010000005.1, from coordinate 235,121 downwards.
CGCGACGTCGAGATCGCTCGCGACACCCTGGTCACGCTCGACATCGGCGCCGTGCTGGACGGCTACTGCTCGGACTGCACGCGCACCTGGGCCACCGGGCAGGTCTCGGAGGAGATGGAGGAGGTCTACGCGCTGGTCCTGCGGGCGCAGATGACGGCGCTGGACGCCGTCCGGCCGGGTCCGGCGGGCCGCGAGGTCGACGCCGTGGCGCGCGACCTCATCACCGCCGCCGGCCATGGCGAGCACTTCGGCCACGGCCTCGGCCACGGCGTCGGGCTGGTCCCGCACGAGGCACCGCGGCTGGCCCGCACGGCCGAGGGACGGCTCGTCGCCGGCCACGTCGTGACGGTCGAGCCGGGCGTCTATCTGCCGGGCGTCGGCGGCGTCCGGATCGAGGATCTCGTGGTCGTCACCGAGGACGGAAATGACGTTCTCTCGATGACCACGAAAGAGCTCCTGACCGTCGATTAGGGTCGTCACCCCACGCACCGCGGCTCAAGAGCGGGCCTCAGGCGGTCGATATTCGGAGCGATGGAGACTCGACCCCGCACCCGCCTGCTGCGCCGCGCCGTCATCACGGCAGCGCTCGGCGCGCTCGTCGTGCCCGCCAGCGCGGGCGCGGCGACTAAGACCCCTGTCATCACCAAGGTGACGCCGAAAAACGTGAGCGTCGGCGAGACGCTCACGATCCACGGCAAGAACTTCCGTTCCGGCAAGGCCAAGAACACCGTGCTGTTCAAGCGCGATAAGGGCAAGGCCCTGTTCCTCAAGGCCGGCCTGTCGACGAAGAAGAAGATCACGATCGTGATCCCGAAGACGCTCGAGAAGTACATGGCCCTCGATGGCGGCACCCCGACCGCGACGCGGTTCCGGCTGCGCGTGCTGACCACGAAGCTCAGCAAGTCGTTCACGGCGGCCAAGTCCTCGCCGGTCGTCGGGCCCCAGAAGTCCAAGGGTGACGGCTCCGGCGGGACCGGCGGCGGCGGTCCGACCGCTCCGGCCTGCCCGGTCGGCGGCCCGAACGGCGACGACGACGGCGATCTGCTCTCGAACTTCAACGAGGCCGACATCAAGACCGATCCGTGCAACGCCGACACCGACGGCGACGGGATCTGGGACTCCTACGAGTACTGGTCCGCGCTCGACCTCAACCGCGGCAACACGGGCAAGAGCATCCCGTACCCGGGCAAGCGTCCCTACCCGAACCCGCTCGACGACGCCGACGGCGACACGGATCACGACGGTGACGTCATGACCCTGCGCGAGGAGTTCACGATGTGGACGGACCCGCGCTACGGCAACAAGTCCCCGGTCCTCAACTACAGCGACGGCAAGCAGCGCACGAACGTTGTCGCAGCTCCGGCCGCGGCCGACCGCAACACGCCGTCGGCGATCTGGGCCAACGACCCGACGATGCGCTTCCTCGACGCCGACCACAGCGGCACGATCACCGCCGGCGAGGTCATGGTGCTCGACTTCAACCGCAACGGCGTCGTCAGCGCCCCCGAGTTCACCTACCAGGACCTCGACGGCGATCTCCGGCTCTCCGACGACGAGCTGGACGTCGACGGCGACGGCCTCATCAACTACGACGAGGCGCACGGCCGCATGATCCCGGGCTTCTGGAAGGGCGTGTACACGTCGGAGACCCCGTACACCTCGTGGGTCAACTTCCTCCCGCCGGACTTCATGACGCCGGACTCCGATGGCGACCTCATCGTCGACGCCCTCGACGACCAGGACGACGACAGCTTCGTGAACGTCGCCGAGCTGAGCCGTGCCGCTGCCCAGACCGCCGATCCGAACCAGTCGGCCTACGGCCAGGTCAATCCGCTGAACCCGTGCCTGCCGGCCATGGCGATCCCGTTCACGGATCTGAACACCGGCCTCGACACGACCCAGGTCTCCCCGACCTGCATGCGGCACCCGCCGATCAGCTCGGGCCCGGCGCCGTTCGACACGTCGCCGAAGTATCCGATCTACGAAATCAAGAACTAGTTCGCTTCGAGGGCCCGCCCAGTGCGGGCCCTCTTCCTTTCGAGCGTGACGTTCAGATCCGGCCCGCGGGCCAGCGTCTGGTACACGACGCAGTAGCGCTCCGTCAGCTTGAGGAGCGTCGCGAGTTGTTCATCGTCGGCGTCCGTCTCGAGCTCGAAGCTCAGGCGGATCTCTTCAAAGCCGACCGGCGCCTCTTTGTCCACGCCCAGCGTGCCTCGGAAGTCGAGGTCGCCCTCGGCGTGGACTTTGCCGTTGTCGACCTCGATGTTGAGGGCCGTTGCGACCGCTCCGAGCGTGACGCCGGCGCAGGCGACGAGCGCCTCGAGCAGCATGTCGCCTGAGCACAGGAGGGTGCCGTCGCCGCCGGTGGCGGGGTGCAGGCCGGCTTCGGCGATCGCTCTGCCGGTATCGACGCTGCAGCTGATGCCTTCGCCGAGCGTGCCAGCGGCCTTGAGCGTGATCAGGGCCTGGCCTGGGTCGTCTTTGTATGCGGCCTTCAGCGGCGCCTGGAGCGCCCTCAGCTGGTCTCGGTCCATGCGCTCAGGGTAAGGGACCAGGTCTGCTCGACGAGGTAGTGGCCGAACGCCTGGTGCGCATGCTCGTCCTGGAGCGTGAAGCCTTCGCGCTCGTAGATCCGGCGGGCGGCGTGGAGGACGCTGTTGGTCCAGAGCGTGAGGGTGCTGTAGCCGCGCTGCTTCGCGTGTTTGAGCACCTCGTGCACCAGCGTGGTACCGAGGCCCAGTCCGCGCGCTTGCGGTTCCACGAGCAGCGTGCGCAGCTTCGCCGTCGCGTCGTCTACGTGAACGCACAGCACGGCGCCGATCCGCTCGTGCGTCTCCGCGACCCAGCCGCGATCCGTGTCGGGGTTGAACTCCGCGGCGATGCTTGCGACCAGTCGTTCGAAGCTCTGGTCCCATGCGTACTCGCGGGCGTAGAGGACGCCGTGGCGCTCGACGAGCCAGCCGAGATCGCCGGGCTCGAGGCCGCGCACGCGCAACGCGCGTGGCTCCAAGGCACCGCGCAGCTTCAGCATCGCTTCGACGACCCCCGGCCCGGCTTCGTCCAGCACCGCCGCGATCTCTTCGGCGGACCGCTCGTTCACGGTCTCGAACGCCGCTGCTCCCGCCTCCGTCAGCCGCACTTGCTGCCGACGGGCATCGAGGGGGGAAGACTCCCGAACCAACAGCCCTGCAGTGTCCATCCGCTTCAGCAAACGGCTCAATTGCCCGGCATCGATCCGCAGCGCGGTTCTGAGCTCGCTGCTCTCGGTGATGCCGTTCGCCCCGAGCTCGTACAGCACCCGGGCTTCGGCGAGTGGGTGCTCGGTCTTGTAGAGGCCGTTCCGCGTCAGCCCGATCCGGCTCGTGTAGAAGCGGTTGAACTCGCGGACGGCTTCGATGTCTTCTGTTCTGGCCATACTTGACTTTGTCAAGTATTCCAGACGAGCTCCGATCCGAGGTGGCCAGTGCGGATCACCCAGAACAGGGCGTGGATCGCGAGGATGGCGATGAGGACGCGGAGCACGATGTGCTTGGTGTACAGCGCTCCGAGGAGGGCCGCCGTCAGAAACAGCATCGCGTAGATGAGCGCGTCGCCCGAGTCCGCGTGGCTCGCGAGCTTCGCCTTGTCCTGGATGTCGTCCTCGCGGTCTCTTCGGAGCGCCTCGCCCGCTCCGGCCGTGAGGAACACCGCGATAAGGGTGAGGGTCGAGAACGCCGCGAGGGTCAGCCTGTGGTGCTCGAGCTTTCCGGCGGCGAGGGCGAGGGCGGCGAGGGCCAGGATCGGCACGAAGACCACCGGGACGTGCAGCAGGAGTGGGTGCGCCGGGAGGCCGAAGGCTTCGTCGATCTCGACCCACCAGAGGCCCAGCGAGAGGATCGCGACGACGACCAGCGCGCGCTTTACGACCACGTTCTCAGCAGCGGCCATACGATCCTCAGTATGCGGGTGAACGCGCCGCGTTCGAGCCGATCGGGCGTGTCGCAGGCGGTGTGGCGGCAGGGCTCGGTCTGGACGCCCAGCTTCGCCGCGGGCGCGCCCGCCCTGGCGAGCTCCCGGTGATCGCTGTTGCCCTCGCCGGCCGGGTCCTGGACCCATCTGACGCTGCCTTGAGCCATCAGCCGCCGCTCGACGTCTTGTCTGGGCGCCTGCGCCGTCGAGTGCAGGTCGAACCGGCTGCCGCGGCCGACTTCATCGAGAGAGAGGGCGAGTTTCACGTCGCGGAGGCGGTCGGTCCGTTTGAGGCGGTTGACCAGCGCTGTGGCCCCGAGATGGTCCGGCGTCTTGGTGTACGGGCGCTCCTCGGCGCCGGTCGCCACCAGCCACACGTCGCACGCCGGCGTCGGCTCCGTCGCGAGGCTGCGCGCCAGCGCGACCAGCGTCCCGACGCCTGACGCGTTGTCATCCGCCCCGGGCGCCGGCGGGACGCTGTCCGTGTGCGCCATCGCGATCACGAGGCACTCGGCGGGCGAGTCCTTGATCCCGATCACATTGCGCGACATGCCCTTCCCGGGCACCCGGAACCGCTCATACCCGACGCGCAGTCCCACGCTGCGAAACCGACCCGCGACCCGCTGATGGGCCGCGCGCTCCGCCGCGCTCGCCGCGGGTCGAGGCCCCTGCCGCGCCAACGAAACCGCGAACCGGTACGCCTCATCGCCCGAAGGCGCCACGCTCGCCACGGCACAGCACAGAATCGGCACAAACACGTCGCAAACTTGTCACAAACGCGCGTTGTTCCGTGCCACCGCCCGCGCCAGGATCGGCCGATGCACCGCGAGAGTCGAGTTTCACGCACAGGGGACACGAAAGTCGACACTCGCGTGGCGCGGCTCGCTGCAGGACAGTGGAGCGTGCTCTCGCTCGATGAGCTCCACCGGTGTGGACTGAGCGACACCGCGATCAGGGTGCGGGTCCAGAACGGCCTGCTTTACCCGCGGTATCGCGGTGTCTACGCGATCGGTCACGACCACCTCTCCCTCGAAGGCTGTTTTCTGGCTGCCGTCAAGGCCTGCGGCAAGGACGCCGTCCTGAGCCACTACTCCGCGGCGGCGCTCTGGAAACTGCTCGACTGGGACTTCCGCGACCCGGAGGTGACCGCGCCGACCAGGCGAGAGCACAAGGGCATCCGCACCCACACAAGCGAACACACGGAGCGCACGTACCGCGTGGGAATCCCGGTCACGACCCCGCTGCAAACGCTGATCGACCTCTCCTCGATGCTGCCTTACGCCAAGCTGCGCCGAGCGGTCAACGAAGCCCTCAACCAAAAGCTCGTCAAGCCGCACGAACTCGTGACCGCGAACCACCGCGGCGCGCGCAAGCTCAGAGCGGTCGTCGCGTCGGGCGCGCCCACGAGAAACGAGTTCGAAGACCTCGTCCACGCCCTCCTCGGAGACCTCCCGACGCCGCTCACGTAACCAGCCGCTGCTCGGCTACGTCCCAGACTTCCTCTGGCCCGACCACCACGTAATCCTCGAAGCCGACGGCCGCAACACTCACGACCAACTGCTCGCCCGCGCCGACGACAAGACTCGCCAGCGCGTCTTGGAACAAAACGGCTACACAGTCCTCCGCGTCACCTGGCGCCAAGCCAGCACGCAACCCCAGAAGCTCCAGGCCCGCCTCCGGGGTACTCTGAACCACCGCACATGATCTCCACGAATCAGTTCAAGAACGGAAACCACATCGAGGTCGAGGGGACCGTCTTCAAGATCATCGAGTTCCAGCACGTCAAGCCCGGCAAGGGCGGCGCGTTCGTCCGGACCAAGCTCCGGCGCGCGGCCGATGGAGCGGTGATCGATCGCACCTTCCGCGCGGGCGAGAAGTTCCGGCCCATCCACACCGAGGCCCGCAAGATGCAGTTCCTCTACGCCGACGGCACCGACGCCCATTTCATGGACGAGGAGAGCTACGAGCAGATCGCGCTGTCCGAGGCGAGCCTGGCCGAGCCGCTCAAGTGGGTCAAGCCCAACGAGAGCGTCGACATGCTCTACATCGACGGCGAGCCCGCGGACCTCCAGCTGACCGCCTCGGTGGAGCTCGAGGTGACGCACACGGAGCCCGGCGTCCGCGGCGACACGGCCTCCGGCGGCGGCAGCAAGCCGGCCACCCTCGAGACGGGCGCGACCGTGAACGTCCCGCTGTTCGTGAACATCGGGGACCGGGTCAAGGTCGACACGCGCTCGGGCTCGTACATGTCGCGTGCGTAGGTCCGAGCAGCGGCGCGCGGCGGTTTTCGCCCTCTATCAGCACGACCTCACGCAGCGTCCGCTCGACGACCTGTTCGAACGCGACGCTCCTGCCTTCACGCGCGCGCTCGCGCACGCGACGGCCGACTATTCAGACGAGCTCGACATCCACATCGAGCGTCACGCGAAGAACTGGACGGTGGACCGGATCGCGCCCCTCGAACGCGCCATCCTGCGCACGGCGCTGCTCGAGATGCTTCATCCGGAGCTCGTCGAGGCCGACACACCAATCCCCCCTGAGGGCGCCATCGACGAGGCCGTGGAGACCGCGAAAGCGTTCTGCGGCGCCGACGCCCCAGGCTTCGTCAACGGGATTCTCGCTGCAGTGCTGCGGTTTGAGGGGACGACGCGGCGTCAATAAAGGCCCGGCAGCTGCTCGATCAGCTCCTCGCCCTGCAGCGCACCGACGGCTCGCTCGACTTCGCCTACGACACGTCGACGGGCGCCAGCGTCCAGGTCTTCCGCACGGGCACGATCGCGTGGGTCGGCTATGCCGCGCTGCTGCACAAGCTGGCCACCCGTACGACCCGCTACGACGCGCTGATCTGGCGCGCGGCCGCTACGCAGACGCGCAGAAGGTCCGCGCGTACATCGAGTCGACCGCGTTTCAAGCTCGCCGGCCGCGGCATCGTCAAGTCGTCCTCGATCGCGACGTACAACCAGTCCTACAGCGCGAGCGGCCCCTTCACCGGCTACCGCCCGTACGCGGCCTCGGGACCGGACGTCCTCTGGTACGAGGGCACGGCGCAGGTGACCTGGGCCACGGGGCTGCTCGGGATCGACAACAGCGCGTGGGACAAGGCACCGGCGGCGTGGCGGAACGTCACGATCAGCAAGGGCGAGGGGCCGCTGCAGGCGGACAAGACCGTGACCGACAACGCGATCAACGAGTACCACGTGTGGCCCGCCGCGGCCGCCGCGAGCTGGGGCATCATCGCTCTGGAAGGCCTGCCCGGATAACCTGGCGGCCCATGCCGCCAGAGACCCTTGAGCGCCTGATCGAGCGCCTGGAGCACGCTGCCGCGACCCTACGCGCCGGTGAGCTGGAGCCCGACCGTGCCGCCGCACTCGTCGAGGAGTGCGCGCGGATCGCTGCCGAGGCGGGCTCCGAGCTCGACCGCGAGGTGCGGGCCGCGGATGCCCCCGGGCAGCTCGCGCTCGGTTGACGAGTTGGGCTACCCGGACCACCTGCGGACCGACATCGAGGGCTACCTCGAGAACCTGCGCTTCAGTGCCGAGCCCGCCACCGACGGGCTCGAGGAGGCGATGCGCTACTCGCTGCTGGCCGGCGGCAAGCGGATCCGCCCGGTGCTGGCGCTCGCGACGGCCCACGCCGTCGGGATGGACACCGAGACCGTGCTCCCGCTGGCGGCGGCGCTCGAGCTCATCCACACCTACTCGCTGATCCACGACGACCTGCCGGCGATGGACGACGACTCGCTGCGTCGCGGCCGCCCCACGTGTCATGTCCGTTACGGGGAGGACATCGCGATCCTGGCCGGGGACGCGCTGTACGCGGAGGCACTGCGGCTCGTCCTCACCGAGCAGCGCGGAGACCCCGCGCGGATCATCGCCTGCCTCGCCGAACTGACGGCCGCATCGGGAGTTCAGGGCATGGTCGGGGGCCAGTACATCGACGTCGTCCAGGCCGGCGCGGACCTGCGCCGGATGCACGAACTCAAGACCGGACGGCTGATCGGAGCGGCCATCGTGTGCGTGCTCCTGCTAACCGACGAAAACACCTCCTCGACTACACTGCCTGACTTCCGTGCGTTCGCGTCAGAGCTCGGGGTTTTGTTCCAGATCGTCGACGACATCCTCGACGTGACCGGCACGGACTTCGCGCTCGGCAAGCCGCAGGGGAGCGATGAGCGTCACGGCAAGGTGACCTACGTGAGCCGCTACGGGCTCGACGGGGCCCGGGCCATGGCGGCCGAATCGCATCAGAACGCCCGCGCCGCGCTCGACCGGGCGGCCCCGGCCGGGGCGGACGAGCTGAGACAGATCACCGACTTCATAGCCACCCGCTCCTCATGACGAAACTGCTCGACCGGATCGACCGCCCCCAGGACCTGCACGCCCTCTCGGAGGACGAGCTGCAGCAGGTCGCGCAAGAGGTGCGCGACCTGCTGATCGACACCGTGGGGGAGATCGGCGGACACTTCGGCGCCAACCTCGGCACGTGCGAGATCGCGGTCGCCGTGCACTCGCTGATCGATTCCCCGCGCGACAAGGTGCTGTGGGACGTCGGCCACCAGGCGTATCCGCACAAGGTGCTCACGGGCCGCCGCGACGCGCTCGGGACGATCCGCCACTACGGCGGACTGGCGCCGTTCTGCTCACGGGCCGAGTCCGAGCACGACATCATGGGCGCCGGCCACGCCTCGACCGCGATCGGCTACGCGGTCGGCATCAAAGAGGCGATGCTGCGCGGCGGCTGCGAGGACGGTCGCGTGGTCGCCGTCGTGGGCGACGGCGCCATGACCGGCGGCGTCGCGTTCGAGGCCGTCTCGCAGGCCGGTGGCCTGGGCACGCCGCTCGTCGTGATCCTCAATGACAACGGGATGTCGATCGCGCCCAACGTCGGCGCGCTGTCCCGGTACATGAACCGGGTCCGGCTCGATCCGGGCCTGTGGGAGGCGCGCGAGGGCGTCGAGGAGAAGCTGACGAAGCTGCCGGCCGGCATCGGCGCCGCGTTCGAGCGGCTCGGCCCGCGCTTCAAGGAGTCCGTGAAGGCGTTCTGGGCGCCCGGCCTGTGGTGGGAGGAGCTCGACTGGGCCTACCTCGGCGTGATCGACGGGCACGACGTGCGCGCGATGCGCCGCGCGCTGAAGACGGCGTTCGAGGCCGAGCGGCCGGTCGTGATCCACTGCGCGACGGTCAAGGGCAAGGGCTTCGCACCCGCGGAGCAGGGCGGCCTCGAGGGCATGGAGAAGTGGCATGCCGCCAAGCCGAAGTCGATCTCGCAGCGGCGCGTGGCGCCGTCTCGGCCCTCATCGCCGGCGCCGCCGCAGTACACGCAGGTGTTCGGCGACGCGCTGGTCCGCGAGTGCGAGCGCGACGAGCGCGTGATCGGCATCACCGCGGCGATGAACTCCGGCACCGGGCTCTCGATCCTCCAGAAGGCGATGCCCGACCGCTACTTCGACGTCGGGATCGCCGAGCAGCAGGCGGTGCTGTTCGCGGCGGGCGCTGCTTTCGAGTGGCCTGCGGCCGGTCGCGGCGATCTATTCGACCTTCCTGCAGCGCGCGTTCGACCAGATCGTCCACGACGTCTGCCTCCAGCGGCTCCCGGTGACGTTCTGCATGGACCGCGCGGGGCTCGTCGGCGACGACGGTCCGACGCACCACGGCGTCTTCGACATCGCCTACCTGCGCGCGCTGCCGCACATCACGCTGATGGCGCCGCGCGACGAGGCGATGCTCGTGCACATGCTGCACACGGCGCTGTCGGTGGACGGTCCCGCCGCCGTGCGATACCCGCGTGGCGCCGGTGTCGGCGTCGAACTGCCGACCGCTCCCGAGCGCCTGCGGGTCGGGACCGGCGAGATCCTGCGCGAGGGCGAGCGGGTGGCGCTGATCGGCTACGGCACAGGCGTCGGGAAGGCTCTGGCCGCCGCCGATCTGCTCGCGGAGCGCGGGCTCGACGTGACCGTCGCCGATGCTCGCTTCGCGAAGCCGCTGGACGCGCTGCTGCTCGCCTCGCTGGCTGCCGATCACGACCTGCTGGTGACGGTCGAGGAGGGCGTGCTGGCGGGCGGATTCGGCTCTGCCGTGTGGGAGTGCCTGTCCGAGGAGGGCGCCGCCGTGCCGCGGATCCTGCGCGTCGGGCTCCCGGATCGCTACGTCACGCACGGCGCTCCGGCGCTGCTTCACGAAGAAGTCGGGTTCACTCCCGAGCGGATCGCCGAGCGGGTCGAGACGGCCGTGCTCGACCCGCGCCTCGCCGTTTAGGCATCTCAACGCTTTTCTCGTTGAACGCAGGTTTAGCCCGCTGCGTATCTGCGGATGGAACTTCACCATCCCGGAGGGGGACGCGTGGGACTCAGGAAGAGGTACCTGCCATGGTTGGCTTGTGCGGCCGCCGCCGCCGCTGGTATCCCCGCGCTCGCGTCCGGTGAGTCCCGCGCCCCGGGCACGATCCTCGCGGTCGACTTCTCGTTCGAGAATCCTGAGACCGGAGGCACCTCGGTCACGATCCTGGCCGGCGAGACGGTGACGTTTAGTTATCCGGAAGGCTCGAACTTCCACAACGTGGCATTCGCGGCCAACCAGCCGACGAGTTGCACGCAGACGGCGGGGCCCGTCCTGGGGGCTGTCCCGCCGGTGCCGACCAACCCGGCCGGCCCGGGTTGGGCGGGCGTCTGCCGGTTCAACACGCCCGGCTCGTACCTCTTCGTCTGCGAGCAGCACGGGTTCATGTTCGGCGAGGTGGTCGTGCAGCCGTCCGGGGCGACGCCGACTCCCACGGCCACGGCGACGCCGACTGCTACGGCGACACCGACTGCCACGGCGACGCCGACGCCGACCGCGACGCCGACGCCGACCGCCGACGCCGACGCCGACCCGACGCCGACGCCGACTCCGACGCCGACGCCGACGCCGACGCCGACGCCGACGCCGACGCCGACTCCGACGCCGACGCCGACTCCGACGCCGACGCCGACTCCGACGCCGACGCCGACGCCGACGCCGACTCCGACGCCGACGCCGACGCCGACGCCGACGCCGACGCCGACGCCGACGCCGACTCCGACGCCGACGCCGACGCCGACTCCCACGCCGACGCCGACGCCGACGCCGACGCCGACTCCCACGCCGACGCCGACGCCGACGCCGACTCCCACGCCGACGCCCGACGCCCACGCCGACGCCGACTCCCACGCCGACGCCGACTCCCACGCCGACGCCGACGCCGACACCGACTCCGACTCCGACGCCGACCCCAACACCGACGCCCACGCCGACCGCCACCCCGACGCCGACCCCCACGGCTCCGCCAGGCGGCAGCACCGGCACGACCACGCCGATCGGCACGGTTCCGGCGACGCTGTCGCTCTCGCTCGCTCCGACGGCCACCCTCGGCTCGTTCACGCCGGGTGTCGCGATGGACTACGAGACGGCAGTGGCCGCAACGGTGACGAGCACCGGGGGTGACGCGGCGCTGAGCGTCGCCGACGCCAGCCCGAACGCGACCGGCCGGCTGACGAACGGCGACGTTCTCGCTGACGCAGGCGATCCAGGCTCGCGCCCGTAACGCGGCTAACCCGAGCACCGCGTTCGCTCCCGTCGGCGGTAGCGCCAACCCGACGACGCTGCTCACCTACGTCGCACCGATCAGCGCCGATCAGGTAACGATCGGGCTCCGGCAGGCGATCCTGGCCAACGAGGCCCTCCGGACCGGCCTGTACAGCAAGACGTTGACGTTCACGCTGTCCACCACGACGCCGTAATGCGTGACCTGGGGCCCCGCGGCATGAAGCCGTGGGGCCGGCTCCGACATCTCCCATGGATCGCGATCGCCGCCGCGGCGATCGCGATCCCGGCGCTGGCCCAGGGCGCCCCGGAGCGCGCGCCGGGAACCATCCGCGTCGTCGACTTCGAGTTTCAGAACCCGGCCACCGACGACAGCACGGTCACGATCAACGCGGGCGAGACGGTCACGTTCACCTACGCCAACGGCAGCAACTTCCACAACGTCGAGTTCGAGTCGGCGCAGCCGACCTCGTGCACGCTGGGCGCCGGCTCGCCGGGGTCCGCGCCGCTCCCTCCCGACCCGGCCGGCCCCCCGTGGACGGGCTCGTGCCGGTTCAACGCGGCCGGGACGTACGCGTTCGTGTGCGGCCAGCACCCCTTCATGACCGGAACGGTGATCGTCGAGGGCGGGGCGACGCCCACGCCGTCCACGACGGCCACAGCGACCGCCACAACTACGGCGACCGCAACGGCCACGGCGACCGCGACAGCGACCGCCACGGCGACCGCCACGGCGACGGCGACGGCGACCGCCACCGCGACAGCGACCGCCACGGCGACGGCGACCGCCACCGCAACAGCGACGGCCACCCGGACGCCGACGCCGGGCCCCACCGCGACGACCCCGACCTCCGACTCGACGCCCGCACCGCAGCCGGCCACGGCTCCCCCCACGGGCGGCGGCGAATCGCTCACAACGACGACGACCGCGCCTGGCCCGGCAGCCAGCCGGCCCGTCATCGCCAAGAGCCAGCGCGGTCAGGCGGTCAAGGGCTCGATCTCGGTCGCCCGCGCGGGATCGCGCGTGACGGTCGAACTGCTGGCGAAGCCGTCCGCGCTGGGCCGCAAGGGCAGCAAGCAGATCAAGGTCGGCACCTCGACCAAGTCGGCCGGCGCCGGGACGACGCGGTTCACGATCAACCTCAACAGCGCCGCCAAGAAGGCCCTGCGCACCAAGCGCAAGCTCGCCGTGACGGTGAAGATCACCGTGACGCCGGCGAGCGGCGCCCCGTTCAGCTCGTCTTCGACAGTAACGCTGCGGCGCTAGTCGACAAGCACGACGCGGTGCTCGAGCGACTTCTTCAGTGAAGACGCTCGGGCGCTCGTCGAGCAGCCGCCGAACCACTTGTCGCGCGACCCGCGCCACCACTCGCCGGCGCCGAGCGCCTTGCCCATCGGCGAGTTCGAGCAGCGCTGGAGATGGCGCTTGTTGCCCGCCATGTGGCCGAGTTCGTGGAGCAGGACGCTCTCGAGGTCGACCTCGTCGAGCGCCGGATAGTCCGGGCCGGCGGTCCAGTTCTCGTTCGCGTTGAGCTCGAGGTCACGCTCGACGACGACGCCGGCGCGAATGAAGTCCGTCTGGACGCCGAGGGTGTCGTCCGGGACGCGAGTGGAGAATCCGGCCACGCTGTAGCCGTCCTCGACACCAGCCTGGACGCTCGTCCACCGCTTGGCCTTCAGCCCCCAGCGAGCGGACGTCTTCTTGATCAGCGTCTGGAACCGCGCGCCGTCGACGTTCGCCGGGAAGTTCTCCGACGACAGGTAGAAGCTGGCCTTGCCGCGGCGGCCGAAGCGCGGGAAGAGCTTGCCGCGCCCGCGGTCCGCCATCGGCATCGTGACGACGAGTTCCTGCACGGGGCCGATCGGCTCCTCGGCGCCGGCAGCGGCGTCGCCCGTCAGGTACGCCTGCCAGTAGTAGTGCCCGGCTCGCTGGCGCAGGACCGATGAGGCCGGGACGCTCCAGACCTGAAGACCCTCGATCGCGGGCGTGGCGGTCTCATCCAGCCACGTGCCCTCGGGCCCGGTCAGCAGCCCGGTGTCGTCCGTTTCGTCGTTGCCGGACACGCGCACGACGACAGCGCCGGCCGGAGCGGTGGTGCGCACGGCGAAGGTCAGCGGGGCACCGCGCGAGATCGAGGCGGTCGGGGCGGCGTATTCGAGCGACTGGGCCGCTGCGGAGGAGGGGAGGGCGAGCAGAGCGAAGCCGAGGAGGGAGAGGAGACGGCGCATCACTTCAACGCATCGGCTGGTGCGGCGAAGCGCTTGAGTACCGTTTCACGCCGTGCCCCGCGTCCGCCTGGACTCCCTGCTCGCGGAGCGCGGGCTGTTCGAATCGCGCACACGCGCCGCCGCGGCCGTGATCGCCGGTCAGGTGCACCTGGGTCCCGGCCGGCGCCGGGCCGAGAAACCGGGGCAGCTGGTCGATGCGGCGGTCGAGCTCGAGGTCGACGGTCCGCCGCCGTACGTCTCGCGCGGCGGCGTCAAGCTCGCCAACGCGCTCGACGCGCTGGAGGTCCCGGTCGCGGGCCGCCGCGCGCTCGACGTCGGCGCGTCGACCGGCGGCTTCACCGACTGCCTGCTCCAGCGCGGTGCCGCCCACGTCATCGCGCTGGACGTCGCCTACGGTGAGCTCGACTACCGCCTGCGAGAGGACGAGCGCGTGACGGTGATCGAGCGCACCAACGCTCGCGCGGTCGCTCCCGACCAGCTGCCGTACGCTCCCGAACTGATCGTCGTCGACGTCTCCTTCATTTCGCTGACCAAGGTCCTGCCCGCCGTGCTCGGCACCGCGGCCGGCGAATTCGACTGCCTCGCGATGGTCAAACCGCAGTTCGAGGTCGGGCGCGATCGGATCGGCAAGGGCGGCGTGGTACGGGATCCCGAGTTGCGGCGCGAAGCGGTCCAGGCGGTCGCCGACGCCGCGCCGGCGGCGGTGATGGGCTCGGCGCCCTCGGCGCTGGAGGGCCCGTCCGGCAACCGCGAGACGTTCCTGTGGCTGGCCGAGGAAGGGCGCGGCCGGCGCGGTCGCCGAGGTCGAGGCATGGTGACCGCGCCGTCACCCACCGCCGCCCGTCGGAGACCCGTGGGGCGGTGCGGGAGCTGCTCGAAGTGGCGCGGCGAAATCGCATCAGGGTGTGCCTTCCGGCCGACGAGGCAGCCAAGCACGAGATCGAACCCGGACCGTTCATCGAGGTCGTCCCGGAGTTGCCCGACAACGTCGACCTCTGCGTCGTGCTCGGCGGCGACGGAACGATCCTCACCGCGCTGCGCCGCTACGCCGGCACCGGCGTGCCGGTGTTCGCGGTCAACTACGGCGAGGTTGGGTTCCTGGCCACGATCGACCCGAACGGCCTCGCTCACGACTTCGAGCGCGCGTTCGCGGGCGAGTTCGAGACGATCGAGCTGCCGACGATCTCGGTCGGCCGCCCGACCGGGACCTGGAGCGCGCTGAACGACATCTCCGTGCACCGCAAGCCGGGGCTGCGGGTGGCGGACCTCGCGTACGCGCTGGCGGGGGAGGAGATCGGCCGCGTGCGCTGCGACGGGCTCGTCGTCGCCACCCCGCAAGGCTCCACGGGCTACAACCTCGCCAATGGCGGGCCGATCCTGGCGTGGGGCGTGGAGGGCTACGTGGTGTCGTTCATCGCGCCGCACTCGCTGACCGCCCGCGCGCTCGTGGTGGCGCCGACGGACGAGCTCACGATCAACAACGCGTCGCGCGAAGAGCCGGTCGAGGTGCACGTCGACGGTCGTCCGACGCTTGATCTCCCGCCCGGCGAGGACATCCACGTGGAGTTCGGGCTCGCTCGCGGGACGCTCGCCCAGTTGCCGGGCGCGTCGTTCTACCACCGCCTGCGCGAGCGTTTCGGGCGACTCGCTCGCTAAGCAAATCCCGATCAACGCGATCCACTCGGTCACCCGCCACCCGCCCGGGCGCCTGGCGACGTGAAGGTGGCACTCGTCGAGGTAGACGTCGACGAAGTCCCCGTCCTCCTTCGCGTGGAAGGGGGTGGCGCCACGGCAAGTCAGCAGCCGCGGCCGGCCCGTGCAGCGCATCTCGCCCGCGATCTGATCGATCACGAGCCGGCACGCCGCGGGGGCGTCCTTTCGCGCACACGGCCGCGGAGAACTGCTCGGCGGTCTTGGCCGCGGCGCGCTCGTCGTCGCGAACAGGATCGTGTCGCCGAGACAGACCGCGAGCACGCGCATGTATGAGTACTACGCGCAACGCACGCGCCTTGTCACAGAACTGCACCGAATGTGTGCCAAATGTGTGTCATGCCGCGGGTTTCGGGCCCGATCCGTCGGACCCCACTGGTAGACCCCTCAGCGTGCTCCACGAATTGCGCGTCGAGAACCTCCTGCTCATCGAGCGGGCCGAGTTGCGTCTCGGGCCGGGGTTGAACGTGCTGACGGGGGAGACGGGGGCGGGCAAGACCGTGCTCGCTCATGCGCTGGACCTGCTGCTCGGCGGCAAGCCGCGGTCCGGGATCGTCCGCCCGGGCGCCGCGGAGGCCTACGTCGAGGGGGTGTTCGCGCTGCCGGATGAGGTGCGCGCCGCGCTCGGGGATCGCTTGGCCGAGGATGCGGAGGAACTCGTGCTCGCTCGGCGGGTCAGTGCCGAAGGGAGGACACGCGCGTATCTGGGCGGCCGGAGCGCGACGGCGGCCGACCTGCGGGACGCGGGGGCCGCGCTGCTTTCGTTCTACGGCCAACACGAGCACCGCAAGCTCACGCTGGCGTCGGCGCAGCTCGAGATCCTGGACGGGTTCGCGGGCCCGGAACAGGCGGCGCGCCGCGAGTCCTACGGCGTGGCCTATCGCCGCGAGCGGACGCTGGCCGCACGCCTCGAAGAGCTGCGCGAGCGAGCCGGCGCGCGGGAGCGCGAGCTGGATCTGCTCGAGTGGGAGCTCGCGGAGATCGACGGTGCTGCACCCAGCGAGGAGGAGGAGCGCGAGCTGGAGACCGAACGAGGGCGGTTGCGCCACGTCGAGGCGCTGCGTGCGGCGGCCGCCGGCGGCGCGGCATCGCTCGAAGGCGAAGAAGGTGGGGCCGCGATGGCACTGGCGGCGGGCGCCCAGGCGCTGGAAGCGGCCGGCGGGGTGGACGACGAGCTGGACGCGCTCGCCGCTCGTGCCCGTGCGTTGGCACTCGAGGCCGAGGATCTGCTGCACGACCTGCACCGCTACGCGGAGGGCGTCGAGGCGGCTCCGGGCCGCCTGGACGAGGTCGAGGAGCGGCTCGCGCTGCTGGACCGGCTCAAGCGCAAGCACGGCGGGTCGATCGCGGCCGTGCTCGCCCACGCGGCGTCGTGCCGCGAGCGGCGCGACGAGCTGGCCGGTGCGGAGCAGGCGATCGAGGCCACCGAGGCGGAGCTGCGCGCGGTTCGCGCCGAGCTCGCCGAGCGCGCCGGCGAGCTGACGACTGCGCGCCGCGCCGCTGCGGCCGAGCTTGCGGCCGCGGTCCGCGACCGGCTCGCTGCGCTCGCGATGGAGGGCGCGGAGTTCGAGGCTGCCGTCACGCCGCGCGATTTCGGCCCCACGGGTCAGGATGAGGTCGAGTTCCTGATCGCCCCCAACCCGGGCGTCCCGGCGGGCCCGTTGCGCGAGATCGCGTCCGGCGGCGAGCTCTCCCGCGTGATGCTGGCGCTGATGGGCGTCGCCGCCGAGGCCGGCCCGGGAACGCTGGTCTTCGACGAGGTCGACGCGGGGATCGGCGGTCAGACCGCGCGCGCCGTCGGCGACCAGCTGCGTGAGCTCGCCGTCGGCCGCCAGGTGCTCTGCATCACGCACCTTCCGCAGATCGCGTCGCTCGCCGACCGCCACTTCACGATCGTCAAGGACACGTCCGGGGAAACTGCACGGACGACCGTCACCGAACTCAAGAAGGCCGACGTGGTGGGCGAGTTGGTGCGCATGCTCGGCGCCGATCGCGAGGACGCGGCCGCTCGTCGTCACGCCAAGGAGTTGCTGAAGGCGGCATGAGCGTGGAGCCGCCGATCGCCGCTCTATCCTCTGGGAGGCGAGCACAAGGAGAACCGATGCCCGAAACCAGGCCACGAACCCGCTACATCTTCATTACAGGGGGAGTGGTCTCCTCTCTCGGCAAGGGAATCGCCGCCGCCTCCATCGGCCGCCTGCTCGTGTCCCGCGGGCTGAAGGTCGCGATCCAGAAGTTCGACCCGTACATCAACATCGATCCGGGAACGATGTCGCCGTTCCAGCACGGCGAGGTGTTCGTCACCGAGGACGGTGCGGAGACCGATCTCGATCTCGGCCACTACGAGCGGTACACGGACGCCAACACGTCGCGCGCGTCCAACGTCACCGCCGGCGCCGTCTACAACTCGGTGATCCGCAAGGAGCGCCGGGGTGACTACCTCGGCGGCACGGTCCAGGTCGTCCCGCACATCACGGACGAGATCAAGCACCGGATCCGGCTGATCGGCGAGACGCAGGATGTCGATGTCGTGATCACGGAGATCGGCGGCACGGTGGGCGACATCGAGTCGCTGCCGTTCCTGGAGGCGATCCGCCAGTTCCCCGTGGACGTCGGGCGTCGCCGCACGATGTTCATCCACCTCACGCTCGTGCCGTACATCGGCCACGCCGGTGAGCTCAAGACGAAGCCGACGCAGCATTCGGTCAACGAACTGCGCCGCATCGGTATCGCGCCGGACATGGTGATCTGCCGCTCCGAGGGCGGGCTCCCGGCCGACGTGCGCAAGAAGATCGCGCTGTTCGCGTCGCTGCCGCACGAGGCGATCGTCTCGGGCCGGGACGTGGACAACATCTACAAGATCCCGTTGTACTACCGGGCCGAGGGCGTCGACAACTTCATCCTCGAGCACTTCGGGATGGAAGCGCCCGAGCCGGAGATCAGCGGCTGGGAGCGGCTCGTCCGCCAGGCCACTGAGGCCCAGAGCCGTCCGCCGGTGAAGATCGCGCTCGTCGGCAAGTACGTCAAGCTCGAGGATGCGTACCTCTCGGTCGTCGAGGCGCTCCGCCATTCCGGTTTCCTGCTGGGCCGTGGGATCGAGATCGATTGGGTGGACTCGGAGACGCTGGACGACAGTGAGGTCCGCACGCGGCTGGCCGGCGCGGACGGAATCCTGATCCCGGGCGGCTTCGGCGTGCGCGGGATCGAGGGCAAGATCACCGCGTCGCGGATCGCCCGCGAGCAGAAGATCCCGTTCCTGGGGATCTGCCTCGGGATGCAGATGGCGGTGGCCGATTTCGCCCGCCACGTTGTCGGGATGGACGGTGCGAACTCGACGGAGTTCGACCCCGAGACGCCGTACCCGGTGATCGACCTTCTGCCGGAGCAGAAAGAGGTCGCGGACATGGGCGGGACGATGCGCCTGGGGGCCGATCCGGTGAAGCTCCACCCGGACACCCGCGCGCGCGAGATCTACGGCGAGGCCGTGATCTACGAGCGCCACCGCCATCGCTACGAGGTGAACAACTTCCTGCGCAAGCGGCTCGAGGCGGCCGGGCTCGTGTGCTCGGGAACGTCACCGGACGAGCGCCTGGTCGAGATCATCGAGATTTCCGACCACCCGTTCTTCGTCGCGTCCCAGTACCACCCGGAGTTCAAGTCGCGGCCCGAGCGGCCCGCGCCGCTGTTCCGTGACTTCGTGGAGGCGTCGCTCAACCGCGCTCGCGAGGTCCGCTCGGAGGAGATCGCCGCCGAGGAGCCGGCCGCGGCGCGGTGAGGCCGCCGAGCGAGGCCGAGAAGGCCCGGCTGGCCGACACGTTCACGGAGCTCTGCCGCATCCCCAGCCCCTCCTGGGAGGAGGCGACGTGCGGCGAGCGCGTCAGCACCGAGCTGCGCGGGATGGGCTTGGATGTCGAGGCCGACGAGTCCGGCAACCTGCTGGCGCGCGTGCGCGGCCGCGGCGAGCGCACGATCCTGCTGTGCGCGCACCTGGACACCGTGCCGGTCCACGCGCCGATCGATCCCGTGCTGGTCGACGATGGCTGGGAGAACGCCAACGACGGCATTCTTGGCGCCGACAACAAGGCGGCGGTGGCGATGATCCTGGAGATCGCGCGCCGCTGCACGGTCGAGGGCTCGCCGGTCGGGCTCGAGCTGCTGTTCACCGTCGCCGAAGAGGTGGGCCTCCAGGGCGCGAAGCGCTTCGACGTCGGGCAGCTGCGGTCCGAGTTCGGCTACGTGTTCGACCACGCGACGCCGATCGGCGAGGTCGTCACCGCGTCGCCGACGCTGTACCGGATCGAGGCCGAGTTCCACGGCAAGTCCGCGCACGCCGGCCTGCGCCCGGAGTCCGGCCGCTCGGCGATCCTCGCGGCCGCTCACGCCGCCGCCAAGATGCCGCACGGCCGGATCGACGCCCAGACCACCGCCAACCTCGGCTACCTGCACGGCGGCGTGGAGTCCACCAACGTCGTCCCCGAGCGCGCGCGGGTGCTCGCCGAGGTCCGCTCGGTCGATCCCGACAAGGCCGAGCAGGTTCTGGCCGGCGTGATCGACGCGCTCCACGACGGCGCGTCAGCACGGCGAGTGCGATGTCGACGTCGATCACCGAGAAGCAGGTGATCGGCTATCGCCAGCGCCCGTCGGCGCCGGCGGTCGTCGCCGCCGAGGGCGCGCTGCGTGCGCACGGCTACGAGCCGTCGAGGATCGCGACCGGTGGCGCGTCGGACGCGAATGTCTTCGAGGCCGCCGGCATCCCGTGCGTGAACGTCGCCAACGGCACCGAGCACAACCACGAGCCCACCGAACGCGTCTCCGTCGTAGCGCTCGAGTCGATGTTCGCCGTCGGCTTCACCCTGCTCGAGGAGGCCGCCGCCGCATGAGCTCCCGCTTCGAGCGCACCGGGTCCGAGTCGATCTTCGAGGGCAAGTTCTTCAACGTCGAACGCGGACACTTCCGCCACGAGGACGGTGAGGAGGCGGTGCGCGAGCTCGTCGACCATCCGGGCGCCGTCGGGATCGTCGTGCTCGACGAGGACCGGCTGTGGCTGGTCCGCCAGCCCCGCGAGGCGGTTGGCGTCCCCGACCTGCTCGAGATCCCGGCCGGCAAGCTGGACGAGGAGGGCGAGGACCCGCTGGAGACCGCGAAGCGCGAGCTCGCCGAGGAGATCGGCAAGCAGGCCGCCGAGTGGGAGCCGCTCGGCTCGTTCTTCACCTCGCCGGGCTTCACGAACGAGGAGATCCACCTCTTCCTCGCGACCGGGATCTCGGACGTCGCCGAGCGTCCCGAGGTCGAGGAGGACGAGCGCATCGACGTCGAGATCCGCCCGCTGTCGGACCTCGACGAGCTCCTCGCAACCAACCAGGACTCGAAAACGCTCGTGGGGCTGGCGCGGCTCAAAGCGCGCCTCCAGCGGTAGCGACCGCGCGCACGGGCCGTTGCACGGAGCAGGGCCGCGGCCCGAAATCGCGAAGGCAAGCGGCAATGGCCGTCGCCGACGCCCGCTCCGCCGCACCCCCATCCGCTGAGCCGTTCGAGCACCTCGTGCTCGACTTCCTCGCCTACCTCGAGTTCGAGCGCGGTCTCTCGCGCAACACGCTCGAGGCGTACCGCTCCGACCTGCTGCAGTACGGCGCCTACCTGAACGGCCGAGACCCGCTCGCGGTCACGCACTCGGACCTCGCCGGCTTCGTCTCCTCGCTCGCCGCCGGCGACGGCGAGAAGCCGCCCGTCGCTCCCGCGACGCTCCAGCGCAAGGTTGCGTGTCTGCGGTCGTTCCACCGCCACCTGCGCCGCCAAGGCATCCTGGACGCCGACCCGACGGCCAACCTGCGTGCGCCCAAGCAGAGCCGGCGGCTGCCGCACGTACTGAGCCGCGACGAGGTCGCAAAGCTGCTCGAACAGCCCCGCGGCACCGAACCGGCCGCGCTGCGCGACCGCGCGCTGCTCGAGTTGATGTACGCGTGCGGGTTGCGGGCGTCCGAGGCGATCGATCTCGAGACGACGGACATCGATCTCGAGGCCGGCATCCTCCAGGCGCGCGGGAAGGGCTCGAAGGAGCGCATCGTGCCCGTCGGCTCGGCAGCGACGCGGGCGGTCAACGCCTATCTGGCCCGCGGGCGCGGGCGGCTCGTCGGCGACCGGCTCGAGTCGCGGCTGTTCGTCAACCATCGCGGCTCCGGGCTCACGCGCCAGGGCCTCTACAAGATCGTCCAGCGCCATGCGGCCACGGCCGGGCTCGCGGATCGGATGAGCCCGCACACGCTCCGGCACACGTTCGCGACGCATCTGCTGGCGGGCGGCTGTGACCTGCGCTCGCTGCAGGAGATGCTCGGGCACGCCGACATCGCGACCACGCAGCTCTACACGCACCTCTCGGCCGAGCGCCTGAAGGACGTGTACTTCGACGCCCACCCGCGTGCGAAGTCCCTAAAGACCACCTAAAGGGCCAGACCCTTTAGGTGGCTGCCAGAATCGGCGGCCGTGAAGCGCGCGTTCGTCATCGTCATCGACGCCTGCGGTGCCGGCGAGCTCCCGGATTCGGCCGCCTACGGCGACGCGGGCGCGAACACGCTTGGGCACGTCGCCGAGGCCGCGGGCGGGCTCGACGTGCCCAATCTCCAGCGGCTCGGCCTGGGCGACATCATGCCGCTGGTCGGCGTGCCGCCCTCGCCGGAGCGCGTCGTGCACGGACGGCTGGCGCCGCTCGGCCCGGGCAAGGACACCATCACGGGTCATTGGGAGCTGATGGGGGTCGTCACGCCGGTGCCGCTGCGGACGTATCCCGACGGCTTCCCGGACGACGTGATCGACCAGCTGCACGACGCCAGCGGGCGCGGGATCCTCTGCAACAAGCCCTACAGCGGTACGGCGGTGATCGAGGACTTCGGCGCGCAGCACCTCGCGACGGGCGACCTGATCGTCTACACGTCCGCCGATTCGGTGCTGCAGATCGCGGCGCACGTCGACGAGGTGCCGCCCGCCGAGCTGTACGCGATCTGCGCCGCCGCGCGCGAGATCATGTCCGGCGAGCATGCTGTCGGCCGCGTGATCGCGCGGCCGTTCCGCGGCGTGCCGGGCGCGTTCGAGCGCACCCAGGGCCGCAAGGACATCGCGCTGCCGCCACCGGCGCGGTCGTACCTGGACGAGTTGCAGTCGGCCGGCGTGCCGGTCCACACCGTCGGGAAGATCGGTCAGGTGTTCGACGGCGTCGGCGTCGACGTGTCGCACAAGGGCGCCACGAACGAGGCCGCGCTGGCCGCGACGGCGGAGCTGATCGACGGGCTCGACGGCGGCTTCGTCTTCACCAACCTGGTCGAGACCGACCAGATCTACGGGCACCGCGGCGACGTCCCCGGCTGGCATGACGCCATCCGGGCGATCGATGCCGAGGTCGGCCGGTGGCTCGAGCGGCTCGATCCGCAGCGCGACATGCTCGTCATCACCGCCGACCACGGCTGCGACCCCACGACGCCCGGCACCGACCACACGCGCGAGCACGTCCCGCTGCTCGCGCGCTTCGACGGACACGGGGGACGGCGCCACGATGGTCCGTTTGCGGACGTCGGCGCATCGGTGCTGAAATGGCTGACCGGCGGCGATGCAGCGCTTCCTGGCACGCCGTTTTTCTAAACCGGTGAATTTTGCATTCGCGCTGGTGAGGAGCACGCTGTAGCCGGGAACCCACTCATTGTGTCTTCACCTGTCGTCGGCAGTCGCTGGGCGGCACTGGCCGTCTCGGCTCTTCTCATCACCGCTTGTGGCGGCGGTTCCGCGCACAACACTCCCGTGGCGCAGAAGACTGAGTCCACGACCAAGCCCAAGCCGACCGCGACGCGCGCGCCGGACGACACGGCGCAGCTGACGAAGCTGGTGGAGGATCGCGCGAAGGCACTCGAGCTCGGCGACGCACAGAGCTACTCGGCGACCGCGACCGGCGGCCAGGTGGCCAAGGACAAGCGGGCCGCGGCCGCGGCGAAGGAGTTGCCGATCTTGAGCGTCACGATGACGGCGGAGGGCACCGAGATCACGGGCAAGCGCGCGACGATGCGCGTGAACATGAGCTACTCGTTCGAGGACATCGAGACCGAGTACTACAAGGTGTCGAAGCTGTCTGCCGTGAAGACGCCGGACGGCTGGAAGGTCGAGGGCGACGAGCCCGCGGCCGGGGCATACGCGCCGTGGGAGTACCGGCGCTACACCGCGCGGACGAGCGAGCATTTCCTCGCCCTCGCGCCGGCCGGCATGAAGGTCGGCAGCCTGATGACCGACCTCGAGAAGGGCCGCGCGCGGATGAAGCGCGGCCTGCCCGGCGTGAAGGCGCCGGCCAAGCTGCTCGTGATCGTCACGCGCAACAGCAAGGACACGAAGGCGCTGACGAAGGACTACAAGACCCTCAGGTCGCTGGTCGCCGTGGCCGAGGCCCAGGTCGCGATCGACGGGCCCGCGGAGAAGGTCTCCGCCGTCTCCGGCCAGCGGGTCTTCATCCTGTGGCGCTCGTACGGGAAGAGCAGCACCGACCAGCGCCGGATCACGGTGGCGCACGAACTCGCCCATGCCGCGCTCGTCAAGCGCAGCGGCGGCCGCATTCCCGCCTGGCTGAGCGAGGGCATCGCGATGTACGCCTCCGGCGACAACCAGGCCGGCGACGCCGGGGCGCTGCTCAGCGGCGCGCAGCTGCGCGACACGTCCAAGCAGGAGGCGGCCGAGGGCGCGCTCTCGCTGACCAAGCTCGCTAGATCGACGTCGCTGGACCGCATGTCGGCGATCCCGCTGGCGTTCGCGTACTCGTACGCCTCGGCGGCCGCCTTCGCGATCGCCGACAAGTACGGCGCGAAGGCGCTGCTGCGGCTCTACTCCGGGTTCAACAGCCAGAAGTACAAGGGGCCGGCGGGGCGCAAGCTCTCCGACAAAGTCGTGCGTGGGACCTTGAACACGTCCCTGAAGTCGCTCGAAGAGGACATCGACGCCTACGCCCGGGCGCGCTCGGAGTTCTAGCCTGCTCGGGCGTCATGCCCGAGCTTCCTGAAGTCGAGACGATCCGCCGCCATCTGGCGCCCCACGTCGAGGGGCGCGTGCTGGAGGCGGTGGACGTGCTTGACGAGCGCTGGTCACGGCCGCTCGCGCCCGAGGAACTGGCGCACGCGGTCCGGGGCCGCCGGATCGACCGGTTGTCGCGCCGCGGGAAGTACCTGGTGTGGGAGCTGTCCGACGACGTCTACCTGCTCATGCACCTGCGGATGACGGGCACGATCCTGATCGACCCGGACCCGCAGCCGCGGTTCCCGCGCGTGCGGTTCTCGCTCGGCGACCACGAGCTCGTGTTCGACGACCAGCGGCGCTTCGGGACCGGCGAGCTCGCGCTCGGGCCAGAGGCGCTGGCCGCGTTCTTCGACGCGCGGCTCGGCGTCGAGCCGCTTTCACGCGACTTCACGGGCGACTATCTGTATCTGCTGGCCCAGACGTCGCGGGCGCCCGTGAAGGCGTTCCTGCTCGACCAGAAGCGGGTCGCCGGCGTCGGGAACATCTACGCGGACGAGGCGCTGTTCCGCGCGCGCGTGCACCCGCTGCGGCTGGCCAACCGGCTCACGCGTGCGCAGTGCGCGGCGTTGCGCGACGCGATCGTCGAGTCGCTGATGGCCGGGCTGGAGGCCAAGGGCGCGACGATCGACGACTTCCGCGACCCGTACGGCGTCAGCGGCAGCTTCCAGGACCAGTTCCTCATCCACCTGCGCGAGCACGAGCCGTGCGTGAACTGCGGCAACCCGGTGCGCAAGCTGCGCGCCGCCGGGCGCGGGACCTACGTGTGCGAGAAGTGCCAGCCGCGCCCCCGGACGCGGCGGCGCTAGGCCACCGCGGCGTACTCGGCCAGGCCGCCCGCGCGATCGAGCGCGACGAGCTCCTGATAGCCGCCGACGCTCTCCCCATCGATTACGACCTGGGGGAACGTCATCATCCCTGTCAGGCGCACGAGCTGCGCACGACCCTCGGGGTCCTTCGCGAGGTTGATCTCCTCGTAGGTGACTCCTCGCTTGGCGAGAAGGGCCTTGGCGACGCGGCAATAGCCGCAGGGTTCAGTGGTGTAGACCGTGACCTGGCTCATGACTTCAGAAAGTATAGTGCGATATCCGGATCGATAAAGACCGAAGGCATCGTCCTCCGGTCGCTTCGCTACGGCGAAGCGGACCGCATCCTCCATTTGTATACCCCGACGCGCGGCCGGGTGAGCGCCATCGCGAAGGGCGTCCGCAAAGCGAAGTCGCGGTTCGGTGGGCGGCTCGAGCCGTTCTTCCGGCTCGACCTCATCCTGTATGAGGGCCGCAGCGACCTCCTGACCGTGACGTCGGCCGAGACCCTCGCCGCGCATCCGCGCCTGCGCGAGCATGGCGGTGCGCTGGACGGCGCGGCGCGGGCCTGCGAGGCGGTCGCGCGGATCTTCGACGACGGCGATCCGCACGCCGGCGTGTACCACCTACTGGCCAACGAACTGGCGCTGCTCGACCGCGAACCCGCGCGCGCCGGCCGCGCGAACGGGCTCGCGTTCCGACTCAAGCTGCTGCTGGCGGCGGGCTTCGCCCCGCAGCTCGCAGCGTGCGCCGCGTGCGGCGAGGGCGAGCACTTAGTCGGCTTCTCCGGCGCCGCCGGCGGCGTCGTCTGCGGCGCGTGCGAAGCGAGCGCGTTCCCGCTGTCCGAGGATGCGCACGCGTTCATGGTCGCCGCACTCGGCGCCCCGTTGGCGGAGACGCCCGCGGCCGAGCCGCTAGCGCTGGCCCAGACCGAGCGCGCGATCATCGACACGCTCGAGCACCACGCGCACCTGCGGCTTCGGCCCGTGGGGGCCAGATAGGCTCCGGGACGATGGCCGACGACAAGTGGGTGTACGACTTCTCCGAGGGCTCGAAGGACATGCGCGACCTGCTCGGCGGCAAGGGCGCCAACGTGGCGGAGATGACCCGGGTACTCGGCGCCGACCGGGTCCCGGCCGGCTTCACGATCACCACCGAGGCCTGCGTCGCGTACATGAAGGCCGACCAGGAAGAGCCCGAGGGCATGGCCGAGCAGGTCGCCGACGCGCTTGAGCGCCTGCAGAAGCACACCGGCAAGACGCTCGGCGACGACGAGGACCCGCTGCTGGTGTCCGTCCGCTCCGGCGCCCGCGAGTCGATGCCCGGGATGCTCGACACGGTGCTGAACCTCGGCCTCAACGACACCTCCGTCGAGGGGCTCGCGAGCGCGACCGAGAACGACCGGTTCGCGTGGGACTCCTACCGGCGCTTTCTCCAGATGTTCGGCAACGTCTCGCGCGGGATCGACGGCGAGGCGTTCGAGAAGGCGATCACCGAGGTCAAGACCGACCGCCGGCGTCGAGGACGACACGGAGCTCGACACGGACGCGCTGAAGGAGCTCGTCGCCCGCTTCAAGACGCTGTACAAGGACGAGACCGGCGACGACTTCCCGCAGGACCCGCAGGAGCAGCTGCGGCTCGCGATCCGTGCCGTGTTCGACTCCTGGACCGGTGAGCGCGCCATCGAGTACCGGCGCATCAACCGGATCCCGGACGAGTGGGGCACGGCGGTCAACGTCCAGCAGATGGTGTTCGGCAACAAGGGCGACACGTCCGGCTCCGGCGTTGCGTTCAGCCGCGACGAGGTCACCGGCGCGCCCGAGCCCAGCGGCGACTTCCTCCCGAACGCCCAGGGCGAGGACGTCGTCTCCGGCGCGCGCACGCCGCGTGACATCTCCGAGATGAAGGACTGGCTGCCGGACGCGCACAAGCAGCTGATGGAGATCCTCAAGACGCTCGAGCAGCACTACGAGGACATGCAGGACACCGAGTTCACGGTGGAGGACGGACAGCTCTTCATGCTCCAGACGCGTGACGCGAAGCGGCCGGCGCAGGCCGCGGTCCGCTTCGCGCGCGACGCCGTCGACGAGGGTCTGCTCGAGCGCGAGCAGGCGCTGATGACGATCGAGCCGGACAAGCTGGTCGCGCTGCTCGTGCCCACCTTCGACCCGAAGGCCGACTACGAGGTCCTGGCCACCGGCGTCGGCGCCGCACCGGGCGCGGCCAAGGGCGAGGTCGTGTTCACGGCGCGCGAGGCGGTCGACGCCGCCGCCGACGGGCGCGACGTCGTGCTCGTGCGGCCGGACACCAACGCCAACGACGTCGCCGGCTTCCACGCCGCCAAGGGCATCCTCACCAGCCTCGGCGGCAAGGCCTCGCATGCGGCGCTCGTCGCCCGCGGGATGGGCGTCCCGTGCGTGACCGCCGCCAGCGCGCTGCGGGTCGACCTCGAGGCCCGCGTGCATCCACATCCAGGGTCACGACGACATCGGCGCCGGCGATTTCATCGCGATCAACGGCACCACCGGTGAGGTCACGGTCGAGGACGTCCCGCTCGTCGATCCCAAGGACGATCCGGCGTTCTCCGAGATCCTCGAGTCCTTCGAGACCGTGCTCGACTGGGCCGACGACGTGCGGCGCCTGGGCGTGCGCGCGAACGCCGATACGCCGACCGACGCGACGAAGGCGCGCGAGCTGGGCGCGGAGGGCATCGGCCTGTGCCGCACCGAGCACATGTTCATGGCCGAGGACCGCCAGCCGAAGATGCGGGCGATGATCATGGCCGACGGCACGTCCGCGCGCCGCGACGCGCTCGCGCTGCTGCTGCCGCTGCAGCAGGAGGACTTCGAGGGCCTGTTCGAGGCGATGAAGGGGCTGCCGGTGACGATCCGGCTGCTCGACCCGCCCTTGCACGAGTTCCTGCCCAACCTGGCGGAGCTCTCGGCGCAGGTCGAGCGCGCGCGGATCGAGTGCACGGACGACCTGGACGAGCTCGAGAAGCTGTTGCAGACGACCGAACACATCTCGGAGGAGAACCCGATGCTGGGCACGCGCGGGTGCCGGCTCGGAATCCTCTATCCCGAGATCTACGAGATGCAGGTCCGGGCGATCATGCGGGCGGCGCAGGCGATGGACGAGCCGCCGCACCCCGAGATCATGATCCCGCTCGTCGACTACGAGCACGAACTCGAGATCATGCGCGAGCTCGTGGTCCGGATCGGCGAAGAGGAGGGGCTGCACGAGGTCGAGGACTACACGGTCGGGACCATGATCGAGCTCCCTCGCGCGTGTTTTGTTGCAGATTTGATCGCAAGGCATGCGGATTTCTTCTCTTTTGGCACAAACGACCTGACGCAGACCGCGCTCGGGTTCAGCCGCGACGACGTCGAGTCGAAGTTCGTGCCGGCCTACCTGGAGCGCAAGATCATCGACCGCTCGCCGTTCGAGACGATCGACAAGCCGGGGGTGGGGTGGCTCGTGCGGCTCGCGGCGTGGGTGGGGCGCGAGGCGCGGCCGGATCTCAAGCTCGGCATCTGCGGCGAGCACGGGGGAGACCCGGAGTCGATCGAGTTCTTCCACATGGCCGGGCTCGACTATGTGTCCTGCTCGCCGTTCCGGGTTCCGATCGCGCGCGTGGCCGCCGCGCAGGCGGCGATCATCCACGCGAACGATCGCGCCTGGGCCGACATGTAAGTAAAGACTTCGTGCCGACTTTGCGGAGTCGGCCGATCGCGTCGTGTGGGGCCGTCAGAATGTGCCGCGTGACCGCGACCGCCAGCGACTTCGCCGCAGCGCAACAGGCCCGTGAGGCCGCGTGGCTGTCGGAGCTCGCCACGCCGTCGTATCCCGCGCGCCGCGAGCGCGAGGAGCCGGACTGCGGGTTGCGGACGCCGTTCCAGCGCGATCGCGACCGGATCGTCCACTGCAAGGCGTTCCGGCGCCTCAAGCACAAGACGCAGGTGTTCGTCGCGCCCGAGGGTGACCACTACCGGACCCGGTTGACGCATACGCTCGAGGTCACCGGGATCTCGCGCACGGTCGCCCGCGCGCTGCGGCTCAACGAGGATCTGACGGAGGCGATCGGGCTCGGGCACGACGTCGGGCATCCGCCGTTCGGGCACATCGGCGAGGACGTGCTGGACCGCGCCGGCCGCGAGCGCTTCGGCCGCGGCTTCCGCCACAACGAGCATTCGCTGCGGGTCGTCGCGGTCCTCGAGGCGCTCAACCTCACGGAGCCGGTTCGGGACGGGATCCTGCGCCACTCGTCGGGAGCCGGTGATCCCGCCACGCTCGAGGGCAAGATCGTCCGGCTGGTGGATCGGATCGCGTACATCAACCACGACATCGACGACGCGCTCCGCGCCGGAGTCCTCGCCCCGGAGGACCTGCCGGTGGAGGAGATCGCGATCCTCGGGCCGACGGGCAGCGCCCGCATCGATGCTCTTGTGCACGACCTCGTCGAGCATTCCGAGCGGGCCGGGGACATCGTGCAGGGCGAGACGGTGGGCCGCGCGATGCTGTCCCTGCGCTCGTTCATGTTCGAGCGCGTCTACCTCGGGCCGCGGGCGCGCGCCGAGCACACGAAGATCGAGCGTGTGCTGCGCGGGCTGTTCGACTACTACTGCGAGCACCCCGACGAGCTGCCGCCGGGTGAGTCGGAGGCGGATCGCGTGATCGACTATCTGGCCGGGATGACCGACCGGTTCGCGATCCGCGCCTGGACCGAGCGCTTCGTCCCGCAGGGCCTCGCGCTCTGATGGCGCGCTACACGGACGAGTCACGCGAGCGCGTCCGCGACGCGGTCGACTTCGAGGAGATCGTCGGCGCCCGCACCGAGCTCAAGCGCGCCGGCGTCGCGCGGCTGCAGGGGCTGTGCCCGTTCCACGAGGAGCGGACGCCGTCGTTCGGGATCAACCCGACCGAAAAGGTCTATTACTGCTTCGGCTGCGGCGCCGGGGGCGACGTCTTCAGGTTCGTGATGGAGACGGAGGGGCTGGACTTCGGTGCCGCGCTGGAGTCGCTCGCGGAGCGCTATCGCGTGCCGCTGGAGCGCGAGACCGAGGACCCGCGCGACGCTGCGGAGCGCGAGCGGCGCGAGCGGTTGTACGCCCTGCTGGAGCGGACGGCGGCCTACTACGTGCGCCTGCTGTGGGAGGCCGGGGAGGCGGCGCCCGCGCGCGAGTACCTCGCCTCGCGCGGGCTGGCGGAAGACGCGCTGCGCGCGTACCGCGTCGGCTGGGCGCCGGACGCCTGGGATCGCGTGTTCAACGCGTCGCGAGGCAACGGCTACAGCAACGACGAACTCCTCGCCGCAGGCCTGATCCAGACCTCGCGCGGCGGTGCCGGGTTCATCGATCGCTTCCGCGGCCGGATCACGTTTCCTTTGGCCGACGAGCGCGGCCGCGTGCTCGGGTTCGGCGCGCGGGCGATGAAGCCCGACCAGCAGCCGAAGTACCTGAACACGTCCGACGGCCCGATCTTCCACAAGGGCCGGATCGTCTACGGCGCGGACATGGCGCGCACGGCGGCGGCGAAAGCGGGCCGCGTCGTGCTGGTCGAGGGCTACACCGACGTGATCGCGCTCCACCAGGCCGGCGTCCCCGAGGTCGTCGCGCAGATGGGCACGGCGCTGACCGAGGCGCAGATCACGGCGATCGCGAAGCTCGCGCCGAAGGCGCTCTTCTGCCAGGACCCCGACCGCGCCGGGCAGGAGTCGGTCGCGCGCGGGATCGCGGCGCTACGCGGCGTCAACTCCGAGCGCACGACGCGCGGTGTGGAGTTCCGCATCGTCCAGCTGCCGGCCGGGCAGGACCCGGCGGACGTTGTGCTGAGCTCGGGCGCCGACGCGATGCGCGCGCTGCTCGATGGCGCTGTGGCGATCGAGCGTTTCGAGGTCGAGCGGGCGCTCGAGCAACAGGGCGTGAGCACCGACGAGATGCTCGCCGCGGCGACGGCCGTGATCGGGCCGATGGTCCCGAGCGTGCTGCGGCAGGAGCTCGTGAAGCTCGTCGCGGACCGCCTCGGTCTGGGCGAGCAGCTCGTCAACGACGCGCTCCGCGGCCGCCAGCCCGCGGTCGCCCCGCCGTGGGAGCGGCGCGACCACGGCGGCTGGCGCGGCGGCCGTGACGGCGCCCGCCGTGGCGGCGGGCGCGACCGGTTCCGCGATCACCCTTCGCCACCGCCCGAGCCGATCGACCCGCGCGCCGCGCTGACCCGCCGCGAGCAGAGCGAGGCCGCGTTCCTCTCGTTGTGCCTCGCGCTACCGGAGGACGGCGAGCGTCGACTGGCCGAGATCGACATCGACGACTATTTCTCCGCGCCCGCGACGCGGAAAGCCGCTGCCTACCTGCGCGGCCGCCTCCGCACACCGACCGCGAATCTCCCGGCGGGCGACGACGAGTTCGCGCGGCTGATCGCCGAGCTCGTCGTGACTTCGGGCGCGCTGGAGGCGACGATGGGCAAGCTCGAGCTCGAGGCGCTGCAGCTCGACCTGCACCGTCTCGAACGCCACATCTCCAGCGCGCGCGTCACGGGGGCGGCGGGGGTCACGGCGCTCGCCGCGGAACGCCAGAAAGTGCTCGACGAGATCCGCCACCGGCTGCTGTAATTCCGTCCGCAACACGAACTAGTGTTCGTGTCGTCATGGACCGCGCGACGCTTGAAGCCCAGCTCGCCCAGGGCCGCTCGATCGAGTTGATCGCACGCGAACGCGGCCTCGCAGCGTCGACCGTGGCGTACTGGGTGAACAAGCACGGGCTGATGTCCCAGCACGCCCCACGCCACGCCGCGCGCGGCGGGATCGACCGCGAGCGGCTCCAGGCGTTGATCGAGGAAGGTCTGTCGATCCGGCAGATCGCGGCGCGCTGCGAGGTCAGTGCCACCACAGTCCGCCACTGGCTGCAGCGTTACGAGCTCAAGACGCAGCCGGCCCGGTATGCGCGGCGCGACGATCCACGACCCGACGAGTTGCTGCGCGAATGCTCGCGACACGGTTGGGGTCGGTTCGTCCGCGTCGGGACGGCCGGCACGTACCGCTGCGCCCGTTGCAACACGGAGGCCGTCAGCGACCGGCGGCGGCGAGTGAAGGAGATTCTCGTCGAAGAGGCGGGCGGCCGCTGCGTGAGTTGCGGGTTCGACTCCTACGTCGGCGCGCTCCAATTCCATCACCGCGATCCGACGACCAAGTCGTTCGAGGTGAGCCGCCAGGGCATCACGCGTTCGTTGCAACGACTCCGCTTGGAGGCGCGGAAGTGCGTGCTACTGTGCGCGAACTGCCACGCAATGGTCGAAGCCGGGCTGCTGAATTTGCCGTCGGGTGCTGGATAATCGCGGGTAGTACAACTGCATCGACGGTCGGGGGTAGCTCAATGGCAGAGCATTCGGCTGTTAACCGAAGGGTTGTGGGTTCGAGTCCCACCCCCCGAGCTTTGGAGGCCCGCGCCAAGCGGGCCTTCGCCGTTTCAGGGGCGGCGCTGGTCGCGCGGCGGGAAGTCCGCGTGGCGGTGGATCAGCCGCCAGTCGCCGTCCTCGCGCCGAAACACGTGCGTCGTCCGGATCGTCATCTCGAACGGTTCGCCGCCGTCGACGACCGCCGTGCCGCGTTCCATGCCGACCGTGACCGCGAGGTCGCCGGACTCGTGCACGGTGCTGAAGTCCTGGACGCATGAGCCCTCGGGTCCGAAGCGGCTCGCCACCCACTTGAAGGTCTCGGTAACGTCATGATTGCCCTGCTCGATCGGCCCCCAGGCGCCGAACAGGGTCACTTCATCCGCGTCCGACCACTGGGCTGCGTAGGGCTCCGGGTCGCCCTGGCGGATCGCCTCCAGCGCCGTGGTCATGTCGTCGAGCGTGTCGGCCAGCGTCTGTGTCTGCATCCACGCATCGTCCGCCGCCGCGAGCGACGACGCTAGGGAGGAATCCCCCGCTCGAAACGGGCGTTGGGAGCCGCCGCGCCGGCGACGGCCCCCGGTGTCGTCCTAGGGCTCGCCGCGCCCGCGGCCGCGGAGCTTCTTGCGCCCGCCGCGTACGTCCTCGGCCTGCTGCTCGGACACCTCGAGGTCCTCGAGTTCGTCGCGTTCGGCGTCCTTCTCGGCCTTGTCGCGATCTTCGCGATCCATCACGTCTCCTTCCGTCGCGTCGCTGCGGTGCGCCGAGTCTCTCCGGTCACACGACCGCGAGTCAAGGCGCTAGGTTCCGGCTCGTGCACCAGGTCATGCCGGCCGAGTGGGAGCCGCACGCCCGCACGTACATGGCGTGGACCGGCGACCAGATGGTCGCCACCCGGCTGGAGACCGCAGTGAAGGTCGACTACGGCCTGGTCGCGAAGGAGATCGCTCGCTTCGAGCCGCTCACGGTCGTCGTCGAGCCCGGGTTCGCGGCCGACGCCGCCGCCTACTGCCCCGGCGCGGAGATCCTCGAGCACCCGCTGGAGGATTCCTACCTGCGCGACTCCGGCCCGCTGTTCGCGCGCAAGGCCGACGGCACGCTCGCCGCCGTCGACTTCCTGTTCAACGGCTGGGGCGCGGGAGAGCCGCTCGGCACGGTCGCGAAGGCGATCGCGACCCATGCCCACGCGGAGCACCAACCCGTCCCGCTGGTGCTCGAGGGCGGCTCGATCACCACCAACGGCGAGGGCACGCTGATCGTCGTCGAGCCGACGGTCCTGCACGCCAACCGCAACCTCAACGCGACGCGGGCCGTGTTCGAGGCGGCGTTCGCGCAGTTCCTCGGCATCGAGCGCACGATCTGGCTCGAGCACGGCCTGATCGAGGACCGCACCGGCGGTCACGTCGACAACGTCGCCGCGTTCATCGGACCGAACCGCGTCGCGTGCCAGACCGCTGAACCCCCCGATCCGAACCACGCACGCCTCGAGCGCAACCGCGAAACCGCTGCACCAAGCCGGCCTCGACGACCATCGCGCTCCCCACCGCTACCGCCAGTGGGCCGGCCGCCAGATCGCGCTGCCCTACGTGAACTTCGCGTTCGTCAACGGCGGCCTGATCGTGCCGCTCGCGCTCGCGCCCACCGACCGCGAAGCGGTCGAAACCCTGCAACGCGCACTGCCCGACCGCGAGGTCATCGGCGTGCCCGCCACCAACCTCTGGCGCCGCGGCGGCGGACCGCACTGCATCACCCAGCAGCAGCCGTCCGACATTTGACTGTTTGTCACGCCGAAGTGACGGGGAGGTTCCCGGCGAACGATCCGCGGGAGGACCTATGTACAAGCAGGCCGCCTTGGCCTTGTTGCTGTTGGCTGGTTTCGCCGTACCCACGACCGGCGCGTACGCGCAGGGCGACCCACCGCCCGCTTCGCGGTTCGAGAAGGTCGATCCTGGACGATTTCCCGGGCGAGCCGATGAACCTCGCCGTGCTCCCCGACGGGCGCGTCCTGCACACGACCCGCCCCGGCGAGATCCGCATCCACGACCCGAAGACGGGCCTGAACACGCTGGCGGCGGAACTCGACGTCTACCAGCACGACGAGGAGGGCCTGCAGAGCGTCGCCGTGGACCCGAACTTCGAGCGCAATCGCTGGGTCTACGTCTACTACTCGCCGCCGCTGAACACGCCGGAGGACAAGCCGGAGACGGCGGCGCTCAACGAGGGTGACGCGCCGGAGTTCGGCACCGCCGCCGACTTCCGGAAGTTCAAGGGCGCGATCCGCCTCTCGCGGATGAAGCTCAAGGGCGACAAGATCGACCAGAAGACCGAGCAGAGGATCCTCGACGTGCCGGTCGACCGCGGCATGTGCTGCCACGTCGGCGGCAACATCGACTTCGACTTCGACGGCAATCTCTATCTCTCGACCGGCGACGACAGCAACCCGTTCTCTTCGGACGGCTACGCGCCGATCGACTCGAGCCCGAACCGCAACCCGGTGTTCGACGCCCGCCGCAGCGCCGGCAACACGAATGACCTGCGCGGCAAGATCCTGCGGATCAAGCCGAGGGCCAACCGCGGCGGCTACACGATCCCAGAGGGCAACCTGTTCCGTGAAGGCCGCGCCAAGACGAAGCCCGAGATCTACGCCATGGGCCTGCGCAACCCGTTCCGCTTCGGCGTCAACCGCGACGAACGGCGACATCTATGTCGGCGACTACTCGCCGGACGCCGACCGCGCCGACCCGGCGCGCGGCCCCGCCGGCCAGGGCCGCTGGATCGTGATCCGCAAGCCCGCGAACTACGGCTGGCCGTTCTGCGCCACCCACAAGCTCGCCTACGTCGCCTACGACTTCGCGACCAAGACGTCGGGCGAGCCGTTCAACTGCGCAGGCGCCGCGCAACGCCTCGCCGCACAACACCGGCCTGACGACGCTGCCCAAGGTGGCCCGGCCGGACGTCTGGTACCCGTACACGCTCTCGCCGCATTTCCCGCAGTTCGAGCCCGAGGGGCCGGAGGGCAACGGCGGCATCGCGCCGATGGGCGGCCCGGCCTACGTGCCGGAGCGCGGGAACCGGTCCGTGTTCCGCTTCCCGAACTACTACGCGGGCAAGCCGCTCTTCTACGAGTGGTCGCGCGACTACATCAAGGAGATCCGCCTCAGCGCGAACCAGCGGCCGACCGGGATCTTCCCGTTCAACGCGTTCGTCGATAACCCGATGGACATGGAGTTCGGGCCCGACGGCGCGCTCTACGTGATCGAGTACGGCGACGGCTTCTTCGCCGAGAACCCGGACGCACAGCTGTCGAAGATCAATTTCGTCAGAGGCAACCGGACCCCGGTCATCAAGGTCGCTGCGACGACCCCGACCGGCGGCCGTGCGCCGCTCACGGTCACGTTCTCGAGCGCCGGCACGGAGGATCCCGACAAGGACGACATCTCGTTCGCGTGGGACTTCGACGGCGACGGTGACGTCGACTCGCGCGCCGCCAACCCGACCCATACCTATACGCGCAACGGCACGTTACCGCCCGACGCTGAAGGTGACCGACGAGACGAAGCGCTCGGCATCCGCCGAGGTGCTCGTGCTCGTCGGCAACCAGCCGCCGGTGCTGACGCTCAAGACGACGCCGAGCCCGGACGTGCCGTTCACGTTCGGCGGCACCGTGACCTACGAGGTGACGGTCACCGACGACACGCCGGTCGACTGCAGCAAGGTCACCGTGGCGTACGTGCTCGGCCACGAGCAGCACGGCCACCCGCAGTCCTCGGCCGCGGGCTGCACGGGCTCGTTCTCGACCCCGGTGGACACCGGCCACGCCGGCGCCTCGAACCTGAGCGCGGTGTTCGGCGCGTCCTACACCGACCCCGGCGGGGACGGCCAGGCCGGCCTGACCGGCACCGCCCAGGTCAGGCTCGAGCCGCCCGGGAACGACTAGCCCAAGCCTCGAGCTGGAGTGCCGCCGCGGTGGGCCCGGGATTCGCCCGGGCCCACGCGGCCAACTCCGAGGCCCGCGCTCTCAACTCGGGACGCGCCAGAGCCCGCCGGACCGCAAGCCGCACGCCGCCCGGCGTGCCGAACCGCGGCCGCGAGCCGCACGCCCACGCCCGCCCAGTCGACGCGCGCGGCGTTCTCGGCCATGTCCCCGCCGGCCGGGCAGACCAGCACGGGACAGCCTGACGCCAGCGCCCGCACCAGGGTCCCGTGGCCGCCGTGGGTGATCACGAGGTCGCAGCGCGGCATCGTCTCGGCGTACGACATCCACGACACGAGCACCGCGTTGGACGGCGCCGGGCGCGGGGACGAGATCGCGATCACGCGCACCGGCTCGTCCGCGAGCCCTTCCAGACACGCGTCGAGCAGCCGGTGCGAGGGGTCTTGCGAGGTCGACGTCGCGACCAGCACCACCGGGCCGGAGCCCTCCACCGGTGCCGCGACCGGCCCGCCCGGCTCCCACATCAGCGGCCCGACCACCCGCGTCCACGACGGCCACTCGCGCGGATACTCGAGCTGCGGGAACGTCCCGACCATGGTCAGCGACCGCGAGAGACCCGTGTGGGTCCACGGCAGCGGTCCGAGACCCAGCCGCGCCCGGCACTCGTTGTACTCGCTCCGGCCCTGCTCGAGCCCGATCTCGACCGCACGGTAGGTCTGGCGCCAGAAGGAGCGCCCGAGTCGCGTGCGGGGCAGCCGCGCGCCGATCGAGAACGGCGGGAAGCCCGGCGGCAGGTCGGGCATGACGTGCGGGACGACGGTCGCCACAGGGACGCCTTCGAGCTCGGCGGCGAGCGCCGGCGCCGGCGTCAGGATGTCCGAGACGGCGACGTCGGGAGCGAACGACCGCACGAACGAACGCGTCACGCGCGCCGCCACCACCGCCGCCTCGTACGGCTTCAGCGGCTGCTCCCGCGTGGGAAAGACCTGGTACTCGGGCGCCGCCGAGAACGTCATCCCGGCGGCCTCGGCCGGCTCGCGCCACTTCTGCCACGTCTCGATCCCGACGTCGTGTCCGCGCGCGACCAGCTCCGCTCCCAGCGCCAGGACCGGGAACGCGTGGCCCGGGTCGCCGAACGCGCCGAGCAGGACCCTCACGTCAGGTCCCGGGCGTACCCCACGACCATCAGCCCGACCCACTGGTGCCAGGCGCGGCGCCCGTCGCGCTCCCACCCGCGCGCGGCGTAGAAGCGCTCCGCGGGCGCGCCCTCGGGCGTCCACAACATCTCGCGCTCGAAGCCGCGCGCGATCATCTCGGTCTCGGCGGCGTCGAGCAGCGCGCCGGCGATCCCCTCGCGCCAGCGCGACGGGTGGACGAACAGGATCGAGAGATGGGCGACGCCTTCGAGCGGCGGACCCTCTGCGGGGCCGGGAACCGGCTGCAGATGGGCCTGCCGGAACGCGACCGCAGCGACGATGCCGCCTCCGTCATCGACGACCCGCGCCCAGCGATCCGGCGCGAGGAAGCCCTCCGCCCACCCGGAATTGATCGTGGGCGGCTCCCAACCCGCGGGCGCCCACTCTCGGTAGGTCTCGTCGCAGGCTCGGACGAGTGCGATGAGCCCGTCCGTGTCCCCGGCTTCGAACGGTCTCACTCGGCCAGTTCGGCCACCGCGCGCAGCTGGGCCAGCCGGTCCTCGAACGTCCACGCCATCGGCGAGACCATCAGCGTGCCGACGCCCGCGTCGCGGTAGATCGTGATCCGCTCGCGCACGCGATCCGCCGGCCCCACGAGTGACACGGTGTCGATCAGCTCGCCGGGGAGTGCCGCGGCGGCCTCGTCCTTGCGGCCCTCCAGATACAGGTCCTGGACCGTCTTCGCCGCGTCCTCGAAGCCGTAGCGCTGGACCAGCGCGTTGTAGAAGTTCTGCTTGCGCGAGCCCATACCGCCCACATACAAGGCGATGTAGTGGCGCATGGCGTCGCGGGCGGACTCGAGGTCGTCGGACACCATCACCGACACGGTCGGGACGATGTCGAAGTCGTCGAAGGACTTGCCGTTGTCGGCGCGCGCGAAGCCCTCCTCCAGCAGCGGGCGGAACTCGCCGACGTGCTCGGGGGAGAAGAGCGTCGGGAGCCAGCCGTCGGAGATCTCGGCCGCCAGCGTCGTGTTCTTGGGCCCGATCGCCGCGATGTAGATCGGGATCCGCTCCTGGACGGGTGCGATCGTGAGCTTCAGCGGCTTGCCGGGGCCGTCCGGCAGCGGCAATTCCAGCGTCTCGCCCTGGAACACCACGCGCTCGCGATCGAGCGCCATCCGCACCACCGCGACGTACTCGCGTGTCCGCTGCAATTGGCGAGCGAAGCGCTGCCCATGCCAGCCCTCGGCCACCTGGGGGCCGGACGAGCCGATCCCCAGCAGCATCCGGCCGTCGGAGAGCTGGTCGATCGTCGCCGCGGTCATCGCGGTCATCGCCGCCGAGCGGCCGGGCATCTGGAAGATCGCCGAGCCGAGCTTGATCTTCGACGTCGCCTGCGCGACCCAGGCCAGGACCGTGGCCGCGTCGGAGCCGTACGCCTCGGCGGTCCAGACCGAGTCGTAGCCGAGCCGCTCGGCCTCCAGCACGAGCTCGAGCTGCTGCTGGGCGTTGAGCCCCATTCCCCAATATCCGATGTGCAGCCCGAGCTTCACTGCAAGCGTCCTCCCAGCCGTTGTCGTCCACCGCGCCGCGGCGTACGGTCGGCGGCGTGCGCGACCCTATCACCGCGCTCGAGCGCGCCATCCGGTCTCTCCCGACGGCCACGCAGGCCGCGATGCTGGACGGCATTCGCGCGCATCCGATCGTCGCCGGCGCCTACACCGACGGCCGCGGCGGCATCTGCCCGATGCTCGCCGCTCATCGCCACGGCGGCCGCGTGACGCTGCTGGCGTTCAGCCGCGCATGGGACGCGTTCGCGCGGACGAATCGCGTCCGCCGGGCGACCGCTCGCGAACTGGGCGTGCTCGAGGACCTGCTGCTGGCCTCGCTCGCCAACGAGGAGTACTCCGACCTGGCCCAGGCGATCGCCGAGCATAAGGCCGTGGTCGCGCGCCGCCGCCCCGAGATTCGGGTGCGAAGGCTTACCGGGCCGCGCCGATCCGGTCCACCAGCCGCAGCAGGTGCAGCGGCGAGAACGGCTTGGTGAGAAAGAGATCGGCGCCGGCGTCCTGAGCGCCGCGCTCCGCGACGTCCCCCGAGTCGCCGGTTAGCATCACGATTGTCGCGCCCGCCGTGGCTGGGTCGCTGCGCAGCCGCCGGCAGGTCTCGATCCCGTTCAGCCGCGGCATGTCGATGTCCAGGAACACGATCTCCGGGCGTGCCGTGACGGCCCGCTCGACCGCCTCCATCCCGTCGCCCGCCTCCTGCAGCCGGTAGCCCGAGATGTCCTCGAGCGTCGTGGCGATCAGCTTGCGGATCATCGGGTCGTCGTCGACGATCAGGATCGTCCGCGTCACAGTGTGCCTTCCCTGAGCCGCTCGAAGTGCTCGTCCGGGATCGCGTCGAGCGCCGCCACGACCGTCGGGTCGAACTGCGAGCCGGTGAAGCGGTGGATCTCGGCCCGCGCGTTATTCCAGCCGGAGGCGGGGCGGTACGGGCGGTCCGTGGTCAGGGCGTCCAGTGTGTCGGCGACCGAGAACACGCGCGCCGCGAGCGGGATCTCGTCCCCGGCCAGCCCGTCCGGGTAGCCCGTGCCGTCCCAGCGCTCGTGGTGGTGGCGGACGACGAGCTTGCCCTCGCCGAGGAAGTCGACATCCCGCAGGATCTCCGCGCCGACTACGGGATGCTGGGCGATCAGCGCGTACTCCTCATCCGTGAGCTGGGAGGTCTTGAACAGGATCGCATCCGGCACCGCGACCTTTCCGATGTCGTGCAGAAGGAAGCCGAACTCGATCTGCGGCGACTCCTCGAGCGAGAGCCCGACGGCCCGCGCCAGCTCCATCCCGTAGGCGGTGACGCGCTCGGCATGCTTCCCGGTATACGCATCGCGCGCCTCGACGGCGTTTGACAGCGCTCTGACGGTCGCACGATAGGAGCGGCGGAGCTCCTGGGCGCGGGCACGTTCTTGTTTGAACACTTCCCGGAGGTCGGCGGCGTAGCGCTCGAGCTGACGCTGGCGCGAAGCAGCCTGCTGCTCTATGCGCTCCAAGCGCGCACGGAGCAGAGGAACCGTGTCCTCTTCAGTACCGGCGCTCAACTGGTCACCATCGGGGCCCGCCAAACCTCGAGTTAGCCTACTGCGGGCACAAACGCAACGCCGACTCCGATCTTGCTGTGATCTACAGAGATTCGCCTGTCCGCTGGAACACGATCTCGGGGACCAGGCAATGCGAGGACAGCCGGAGCAGGAACCGGACGGCCTCGGCGATGTCCGTGGTGCGGATCATGTCCTCCGGTTTGATCTCGCTCTTGATGAAGTCCGTCATCGGCGTGTCGACGAACCCCGGCGCGAGCGCGACCGACTTCACGCCGTCGTTGTTGAGCTCCTTGTTCATCGCCTGCGTGAAGCCGATCAGGCCCGCCTTCGTGGCGCTGTAGACCGACAGCCAGGGCTGGCCGGACTTGCCGGAGAGAGAGGAGAGGTTGATCACGAGCGCGTTGCCGTGCTCGGCGCCGGCGGCGCGCAGCAGCTCGACGCACTCGCGGTAGAAGAGCACCGGGGCGCGCAGGTTGACGTCGAGCTGGAGGTCGATCCGCTTCGTGTCGGTGTCGGCAATCGGGGCTCCGGCGCCGAGCCCGGCCGAGTTGACCAGCACGTCGAGGCGGCCGTAGCGCTCCTGGTGGGCTGCGACCACGCGCTTGACGGCCTCCTCGTCGGCCATGTTGCCGGCGACGTAGTGCACGTCGTGGCCGTCGCGGCGCAGCGCCCCGGCGGCACTCTCGAGCTTTTCCGGCGTGCGGGCGGCGAGCGTCAGTCCGTGACCCTCCTCGGCGAGGACCTGAGCGATGGCGAGGCCGATCCCGCTCGAGGCTCCGGTGATGATTGCGGCGCGGTCGGGCATGGCGAGATCCTAAGCTCGGAGGGTGCGGACGGCGTGGCTGGCGATGGCGATCGTGATGACCGGCCTCGTCGGGCTGTTGTTCCTCGAGGGTGGGGATTCGGCGCCGCAGGCGGCCAGGCCGGTCGACGTGGCCACGATCGCGGCGCGCGTCGAGGCGTTGCGCGGGCTGCAGTTCGAGCAGCAGCCGGTGCCGGAGCGCGTCAGCGCGGAGCAGGCCCGCCGCGAGGGGCTTTCGGACCTTGATCGCGCCTACCCCGAGAAGCGTCGCCGCGCGGACGAGGAGGTACTGAAGCTGCTTGGCCTGATCGAGCCGGACGTCGACCTGCGCGCGATTTCGGGCTCGGTGTTCGGCGAAGGCGTCGCCGGCTACTACGACCCGCGCAGCAAGCGCCTCCGGCTCGTCGACGGCGCAGCGTCCGGTCCGCTGGCCGAGATCGTGCTCGCCCACGAGCTCAATCACGCGCTCGAGGACCAGCACTTCGGGCTGGCGCCGGACGAGACCGCGACCGACGACGCCGCGCTGGCCCGGATCGCCCTGATCGAGGGCACGGCGATGCTCGTCATGCAGCGATACGTCCAGCGCTACATCGGCGCCGGCGAGGCGCTATCCGCGGCGCTCGGCTCCGCCATGTCCGGCCAGCCCGATCTGCCCAAGTTCCTCCAGGACCAGCTCATCTTCCCGTACCTCGGCGGACTCCAGTTCGCGGCGTTCATGCAGGGGGCCGACGGGGGCGGCTGGGCGACGCTGGACGAGGCCGCCGCGGGGCGTGTGCCCGAGAGCACCGAGCAGATCCTGCACCCGGAGAAGTACCTGGCCGGAGCGGAGACGGAACGGGTGCGGCTGAGGGTCCGGCTCGGGAGCGGCTGGCGGCGGGCGACCGCCGGGACATGGGGCGAGTGGCAGACCGCCCAGCTGGTCGGCGGGGAGGCGCCGGGGTGGGGAGGAGACCGCTACGAGCTGTGGCAGCGCGGCTCGTGCACCGCGCCGCCGTGTCGCAGCGAGGACGTGCTGGTGATGCGGTGGGCGTGGGACACGCCGGAGGCGGCTCGGGCGTTCGAGGAGCGGCTGCGCGGCGCGGCGGTGGCGAGCGGCGACGGCGCCGCGGTTGCATCCCGCGGCGACACCGTCACGTTCGTGCTGGCTCCGTCAGACCGCCTGGCGCGAACTATCGCCAGCGACGCTTGAGCCCAGGGCCGCCGCGCGGCCCGGTGTTATTGACGATCTCGTCGAGGCGGGCGTCGACGTTGGCGAGCATCTTCGTCTTCTGCGCCTCGGTCAGGTGCTTGTCCTTGACCGCCTGATCAAGCTTCGCCGTCAGCGCGCTCTTCAGCGCGGCCTTCAGCCCGTCGACGGACTTGTTCTGCGCCTTGGCGACGTCGGCCAGCGACTTGCCGTCGCGCAGCTGCTCGTGCAGTTGCTCCATGGACAGCCCGAGGTAGTCGGCCGCCTCGCGGAGCCCGAAACCGATCCCCCGAATCTTGTCGGGATGCCCACCGCGCGGCCCTCCGCCCAGGATCGGCCCGCGGCCGAGCAG
This sequence comes from uncultured Solirubrobacteraceae bacterium, assembly GCA_963768375.1. GTDB lineage: Bacteria > Actinomycetota > Thermoleophilia > Solirubrobacterales > Solirubrobacteraceae > Solirubrobacter. The sequence continues at coordinate 191,941 of CAVYHO010000005.1, read as the reverse complement.
CGGCGCACCTGCGGCCAGCCGCTTCTTCACCGCGTCGCCCTGCTCCTTCGTCAGCTTCCCGGCCGCGACCGCGGCGTCGATCCGCGCCTCGGCAGCGCCCTTGATCGCCGCGTCGAGCTGGTCGCGCGTGACGTTCAGCCGCTTGGCGACGTCGTCGAGGAACGCCTTCTGCTCGGCGGCCATATCGACGCGCGCGATGGCCGGTTTCGTCTTGGTCGGCGTCGCGGTATTGGACTGCGTGGCGGCGTACGCCCCGCCGGTCCCGGCGAGGACGATGAGTCCGGTCGCTCCCGCGACCAGCTTGCGCTTGGCGGAGATCGGCATGGAATGTGGTGTACCGATCGTTCGTCAGAGAAGCGTAAGAACGCGGATAGCCTTCCCGGGACCCACGCGGGCCGGTAGCTCAGCGGTTAGAGCAGCGGACTCATAATCCGTCGCGCGCAGGTTCGAATCCTGCCCGGCCCATCGAGCACAGGGGCGGCGCCGATCTCCGCCAGGTCGCGCCGCTCCGCGCAACAGGCCGTCTTGCGTCGGATCGCGTGATCGCCAGGATCCGCCGCTCTCCGCCGTGGTTCGCCACCCCGAGAGTCACACAGGAGTCACAGGGCCGCCCGGGAGTCACAGCGAAGGAGTCACACGACTGTCGCGATGGGCGTTCGACGGGAGAACGCTGTCGATTGTCCTGGCACGCGAGGACCGAACCACGCCCGTAACTGTCGTTCGCGACGGCTGATCGTGCTTCGGCGTCCGAGGGCAGACGCCGGTGGCGCGCCCCGCGACCCCGCCCCCCTCGATGCTTGTAGTTGATGTTCCCGCGGTCTTCGTAGCTGGGTCCGCACGCCGGAGCTGATCTCCGAGGCCCTGGTCCGCGCCCTCGGGGCGCCGCGAGGACGCGAGCGAAGCGAGCGCCCGCAGCGGCGCCGGCGCGCGAAGCGCGCCCTTGAGCATGTAAGGAAAGTCGGTCGCGCGCCGACGTCGGTTGCGGAGTGCTTCGACGAGCACGGCGGGGAGGACACGCATGCTCGACATTTCGGCCGCTCGTCTCGCGATCTGAGGGCATGGCTGGCCGAGTGGCCGCGCTCGTAGGCAGTCCCCACGGATCGAGCGATGAGGCGCTCGCGGCGCGGCGACGCACTGTCGGCTTTGCCTCGATGCGATAGCGCGGCTGACGGGTGCTGGGTGGTTGGGACGAGCCGATGCGAGGAAGGTCACGCCGGGCGATGCTCAGGCCTTCGTCGGCGTGGCGGCGGGGATCGGCGCGGGCTCCTCGGCCGGTGCGCGCTTGCTGGCTACGCCGAGGCGCGCGGAGAGCACCTCGGTCGTGATGTACGCCGTCGTGACCGCGACGATGATCAGCGGGCCGACGGCGAGCCCGGCCGACGAGGTCAGGAGGAGTGCGATGACGACGGAGGACAGCGGCAGTCGCAGCATCGACACGCAGGCGGCGCCCATCAGCACTGCGACCGCCGGGGTCTCGGAGAGCCCGGGCAGGTGACCGGCGAGCAGTCCCGCGACGGTACCGAGGAACAGCGCTGGGAACGTCGGGCCGCCGCGGAAGATGCCGAGCGAGATGCTCCAGGCGATGCCCTTGAAGACGAGCAGCCAGGCGAAGATCGACAGGGACAGGTTGGGCGCGTCCTTGAGCAGCTCAGCGAAGGCGTCCTGGCCGGAGAAGAGCACGGCCTCGGTCGACTGGTCGGTCACGCGGTTAAAGGCGATCGCGAGCCCGCCGACGACGAGCCCGGCGATGGTGGTGAGCAGTACCGGCCGGCGCGCGACGAGCCGCGCGATGACGCGGGCGAGCTCGACGATCGCGAACACGACGACGGCCGCACAGACCGCAAGGGCCACCGCCCAGAGGAAGTGAACCGCGGTCGGCTGCGAGTACGCCGGCAGGTCGAACGGGCTCAGCGACCAGGCACTCGTGCTCAGCCCCGTCCACGCTCCCAGGCCGATGAACACGAGCGAGCCCAAGCCGGCGGCGATCAGGCCAGGAAGGAGCACGACCGGCAGCCTTGGCCCTCCAAGACCCGCCGCCTCGATCAGGATCACGGCCCCGACAACCGGCGACCCGAACACGGTCGAGATCGCAGCGAAGCTCCCGGCGGCGGCCATGACCATGACAAGCTGCTCGGGCGCATCGCGCTTGGCTCGCCGGACGGCCAACACGCCGAGACCCATCCCGAGCGCGATCAGCGGCGCCTCCGGTCCGAGGACGAGGCCGAGCCCCAGCGTCGCCAATGCGGCCACCAGAACGCCAGGGAGCTCGATCGGCTGCGTCGGCCCGCCACCGCTGCTCAGACCGTTCGCCGGTACGTGGCCGCCGGTGCCGGGAAGTCGCGTGATCGCGATCGCGGTGAGCAGCCCAGCGATCGCCAGCCACGGCAGCGGCCACCACCAGGGCACCGAGTCGAAGCCCAGAGTGCCCGGAAGTTCCTCGTAGACGCCCACCTGGATGCCGTGGACGAGTTCCAGGAACGCCCACGCCGCCAGCGAGACCACCACACCAATGATCGCCGCGAACACGAGGATCACGCGGTACTGCCGGCTTCGGATCAACGCACCCGGATCGACCGGCGCGCCCGCGGCGGCCGTTTCGTCATCGGCCATGACTCGGCATCTTCGCTCGGCGACCGCGCGACGGCCTCACACGGATCGGATGAACCCGCCGACCAGACGAGCGCCAGACCGGAAGTCGGCCGCGTCGCTCCGCTCGTTCCGAGTGCCGCTCCCCTGCCGGTCGACTTGCGCTTCCGCCTGGTCTGGCGCCTCGACGGCCGCGGTGACGAGGACGAGCTGGTCCCGCCGCCCGCCGAGTTCGACGCGCAGCTGCTCGTCGACGCGATCACGGCTGCGTTGCCGAAGGCGACGGTGCCCGCCGAGGACCCCGATGCCGACTCGTATGGGTGGGGCGCGCAGCACGAGGTCCGCGCGCTCTAGCTGCGCGGCGATCTGCGCGAGGCGGCGCGCGTGGCCGGCTACATCGCCAAGTACGCGACCAAGGCCACTGAGGACGCCGGCGGCATCCCGCATCGGATCGAGCACGAGCACGAGCTGGCCCATCTGCGCTGCCGCGAGCACGCGCGGCGACTGATCACCGCGGCGTGGCGTGCGGGCGACTGCCGGGAGGTCGACACCAAGCGCGTACGTCGGTGGGCGCACCAGTTCGGCTTCGGCGGGCACTGCTTCACCAAGAGCCGCCGCTTCTCCACCACGTTCAAGGCGTTGCGCGAGGCGCGCGCTGCGCACGCCGCGGCGGCTGCGGGCGAGGTCTCCGCGAAAAGTGACCACACCTTGGTCCGCGTCAGCGCCTGGAACTACACGGGAAGCGGCTATCGCTCCAGACGCTCATCCGGCCACGGTACTGGTAGCGGGTGTCATGCCAGTTCGGCTGGCACGTGAACCGCGCGTTGTCCTCGCGTCCGCAGCGGTAGACGAGTCCGCGCGCGCTGCGGTGCGCGTTGCGGCGGATGGCGAGTCGGATGGCCGACCGCACTTCCGTGGCGCTCAGCGTCGCCGGCTCTGGTGCGACGGTGGGCGCTGGCGTCAGGGCCGGCGGTGCGGCGGGCGCTTGGGCAGAGACGACGACGCGGTAGATGGGGGTCACTAGCGTGCGCGTCGTGCACGGACCGGGCGGGGAGCAGTCGACCACCTGTTGGACGGAGGCCTGCCAGTAGTAGGCGCTCGGGTGGTTTAGCCAGGAGCCGATGCTTCCGCGGGTCTGCCCACGGAACGCGCCGGGCGTGGCGTCGGCGCGGAGCGGCAGGACTTCAACTACGTAGTCGTCGGCGAGCGTGCCGTCCTGGCCAGGGACATCACTGGAGGAGACCTCGACCCACAGGCTGGGCCCCAGCCCGGCCGGCGCGACACCGGTGACGCCGGTAAGCGCGAAGTCGACCACGGCTGTGGGGCTTGACGTGAGCGTGGCGCCGTCGGCGGGAGTCGCGGCGGTGAACGTCAGCGGGTCGGCGTCGGCGGGCGCTGACAGCGCGAGCACAAACGTGATGACGGTCGCTAGCAGACTCCTGCGCAATGGGTGCTCCCTCCGTGATTGCAGAGGTGAACCTCCCAGCTACCGACCGTAAACACAACCGTCCACGCGAGCCGCAGCGCCCGTCCGAGGAGAGAGTCACATGCGAGTTACGGTGCCGCGCTGCAGCGTCGATTCCGGCGGGTTTCGACCTGCCCGGCCCATCCAGGCGCCGATCAGGGGCCACGGCAGCCAGAAGATCAGGTGCCCGAGCCACATCCCGGTCGTGAAGAGGTCGAAGATGACGTCCGCGTCGCCGACGACCTGCCGCGGCGGGTCACCGTCGAGCATGAAGACGCCGTGACGGTCCATCCACACGAGTCCCTCGAGTGCGACGACCGACGACACGGCGACGAAGCCGGCCGCCAGGGCGAGGAGTCCGGTTTCCAACCCGAAGCGGAACGATCGCGCCCAGCGGGCTGACACGAAGGCGGCCGCGAGCAGGAGGAAGGCAGGGACGGGGATCGTCACCAGGAGCACTCCCGGACCCCCGGCGTGCAGTTGTACGCGCGACGTGATCAGCGTGACCGCGGCGACGATCACTCCGACGCCCAGCGCCAGCGCGATGCGGATTCCGTACCCCTGGACGAATGCGGCCGCCGCTGCGCTGCGGGCGAAGCGCCGCCGCGCGTCCGGATCGTCGATGGCGGCGACCTCGGCGCGCATCGCCTCGCCCCACTGCGCCCGCCGCGGCGGGAGCCCCGAGATCGCGAGCGCGAGCAGTCGTTCGGCGCTCATGTCGCCGCGGGCCTCGGCTGCAGGGCCGGAGCGGCGCGGAGCTGCCCGACGAGCTCGGCGCCGGCCGGTGAGAGCCGGTAGAGGTGCCGGGGCGGCCGGCCGCGCGGAGGGTCCTGCTCCCACGCGGTCTCGACCTGACCGCGGTCGGCCAGGCGCATGAGGATCGGGTACACCGTCCCCGCCTTGAGATCGAGCCGGCCGCACAGGTCGTAGCCGTGGGTCCAACCAGCTTCATCGGCCAGTGCGGAGAGGACCGCGGTGGTCTGCGGCGAGGTGCGTCGTTGTCGTCGCATGACCAGCATTCTCTACCTAGATAGAGTTAAATGTCAAGCGTCAGCGTTTGGAGCCGACGGAGTGCTCCCAGCGCAATAGCAGCGCGTTGATCACGAACGCGATGATCACCAGCACGCCCACGATCCCGTACATGCGCGGCATGTCGTGCAGCGTGATCGCCTCGACCAGTTCGTAGCCGAAGCCCGCGCGGGAGGCGAACATCTCGCCGAGGATCACGCCGAGCAGGGTCAGGCTGAAGCCAATCCGCAGGCCCGTCAGCAGCGCCGGGAAGATCGACGGGAAGATCACGTGCCGGAACGTCGCGAGCCGCGAGATCTTCAGCGAGCGCGCGACCTTCAGATGGACGTCGCTGACCTCGCGGGTCGCGTTCATCGCGATGATGATGATCGGAAAGATCCCGTGGAACATCCCGAACGCGACCTTGGAATACAGGCCGAAGCCGAAGACGGTCAGGAAGATCGGGAACAGGGTCACCTTCGGGACCGAGTAGACGGACAACGTCACGGGCTCGAAGACCTCGCGCCAGAAGCGGACGAGTCCCAACGTCACGCCGATCCAGAGCCCGAACACGGCCGCGATCGCGAAGCCCACCAGGGTCGCCGAGAGCGTGGCCCAGAGACTGCCCCAGAACCAGTCGCTGCCGGCGACCGCGTCGTACGCCTGCACCGGCGTGGCGACGTAGAAGTCGCCCGCGAGCATCCCGACGATCTGCCAGATCCCCACGAGCGCCAGCGGAAGCGCGAGCTGGCCCAGGAACACCGGATCGATCGCACGGCGCTCACGCGGAGCGCTCAGGCCCACGCTCGTCATGCCTGCCGCCCGTAGAGCCGGCGCTCGAGCCGCAGCAGGAGCGAGTTGACCAGGACCGCGAACGCGAGGATGAGCAGGATCGCCGCGTACATGTTCTGGATCGCGAAGTTGTTGTAGCTGAAGCCCACGAACCAGCCGACGCCCGATTCGGCCTGGATGAACTCGCTCGCGATCACGCCGATCACCGTGTAGCTCGCGGCGAGCTTGAACCCGGTGAAGATGTAGGGCGTCGCGGCCGGGAAGTAGATCCGCGTGAACATCCGCCAGCCCGACAGGCGCAGCGAGCGGCCGACCTTCACCAGCACCTCGGGCACCTCGTCGAGCCCGATCATCGTGTTCAAGACGATCGCGACCACCGCCCACGCCCACGCGATGATGATCACCGGCATCGCGCTCAACCCGAACACGGCGATGAACAACGGATAGAACGCGAAGATCGGGATCGCGTAGTACGTCGTCATGTACGGCGCCAGCACGCGCTTGACGCGGTCCAGCCGCCACAGCAGCACGCCCAACGGCAACCCGGTGACGACGGCCAAGGCGCCGGCCGCCACGATCGAGGTCAACGTGCGCACGATGTGAGAGCCGAGGATGCCGTCGGTCAGCAGCAGCCAGAGCTGCCACACCATCTCGCTCAGCGGCACCAAAGCGATCGGATTCACGAGCCCCAGCCGCGGGATCAGCTCCAGCGCGATCAGCGCCAGCGCGATCAGCCCCCAGCGAACCGCCCGGACCTTCATCGCCGCTCGCCCGCCAGCGCCCGCATCGACTCCTCGCGCAGGCTCTCCCACAGCTCACCGCTCAACCGCCCGAACTCGGGATCGCTCACGATCGTCGAGTCACGCGGCCGCGGCAGCGGGTTCTCGACGATCTTCTTCACCCGGCCGGGGCGCGCCGTCATCACCACGATCCGGTCGCTCAACAGCAGCGCCTCGTCGAACGAGTGCGTGATGAACAGGACCGTGGCGCCGGTCGCCTCGCGGATCCGCAGCAGCTCCTCGCCCAGGATCAGCCGCGTCTGCTCGTCCAGAGCGCCGAACGGCTCGTCCATCAGGATGATCCGCGGCTCCATCACCAAGGTCCGCGCGATCGCGACCCGCTGGCGCATGCCGCCAGAGAGCTCGGACGGGTAGCGGTCCTCGAAGCCCGCCAGCCCGACCAGTTCGATCATGTCCGACACCCGTTGCGAGCGATCCGCCACGCCGGACATCTCCAGCCCGAACCCGACGTTCTCGGCCACCGTGCGCCATGGGAACGCCGACTCCTGCTGGAAGACGATCCCGACCGACGGATCGGTCCCCGACACGACGTTCCCGCCGATCGTCACCGTGCCGGCGGTCGGGGCGATCAGCCCGCCGACGATCTCCATCAGCGTGCTCTTGCCGCAGCCACTCGGACCGACGATCGAGACGAACTCGCCCTCGTCGACCTCGAGCGACACGTCGCGCATCGCTTCGACATCCCGATAGGTCTTGCCAACCTGTTCGACGCTGAGCAGCACTAGCTTCCTCCTGGCAGCGTGATCCGCTGATCCGGCGGTATGAAGTCCTGGACGACGAGCCGGTTCCAATCGATCTTCTGGCCGCCGGGCAGCAGGTCGATCAGACGCATCTCCTCGGCGACGGTCTCGAGCGCCTTCGCGCTGTCGAGGCCGACCACCCAGTGCTGGTCGGGATCGACGGTCTCCAGCGCCTTCAGGGCGCTCGATTCCTCGATTTCGGCCTCCTTGGCCCACACCTTCGCGATCCGGTCAGGGTTGCGCTTCAAGAACTCGATCGCCTCGGCGCGCGCCTCGATCGTGCTCTGCACCAGCTTGCGATCACTCTGCAACACGCCCGGCCCGGTGATGATCACCGTCGACAGGAACTCGGGGACGAAGTCGGCGGGCCGGAACACCGGCTTCCAGCCCTCCTCCTTGACCTGTTCCGAATAGACCGGCTCGAGGATCGCGGCGGCGTCGATGTCACCGTTCTTCAGGGCGGTCAGGCCCTCGGTGAGCCCGCCCATCGAGCGCGTCTTCACGTTGTCGACGCCGACGCCGGAGCGCTCCAGCGACAGCGCCAGCAGCCCCTGCGTCACCGAGCCCGGGCTCGTGTAGCCGACCTCCTTGCCGCGCAGGTCCTCGATCGAGTCGAGGTCCGAGTCGGGGCGCACCACCCAGAACACGTCCTGGCTGGACGCCACGCCGCCGCCGACGATTCGGATGTCGGCACCGGCCATGAACGCGGTGATCGCGGCGGTCGTCGCCACCTCGCCGATCGGCAGGCCGCCGCTGACGACGTTGCGGACCGTCGTCCCGCCGCCTTCCGAGCCGACGATCTGCTTGACGTTCACGCCGTGCTTGGAGAACAGCTTCTGGTCCTGCGCCGTGATCCACGGCGGCGAGAACAGCAGCGCCGGATGGTTGCTGACCGTCACGTCGCCGCCCTCGGCGCCCTCGGTCAGGCCCGCGTCGCCGCACCCCGCGAGCACGCAGACGAGCGCGATCGCCCCTGCCCACCGCTGCATGGTTTGATGGTCACCCCGCCCGGCGTGTGCCAAACGGGGATTTGGTCAGCGCTCGACGATCGCCATCGCCCGCAGCGGCCCTCCACTGCCGCCCTCGATCTTCATCGGCAGCGCGATCACGTGGAATCCCTCGGCTGGCAGCTTGTCGAGGTTCGCGACGTTCTCGAACACCGGCACCTGGGCGGCGGCGAGCACGCGGTGGGCCTCGAACATCGTCGACTGCCCGCGGTCGATGCTGGCCGTGTCGATGCCGACGGCACGGATCCGCCGCTGCTGGACCAGGAACCGCGCGGCGTCGACATGCAGACCGGGGAAGTGCAATTCAGGCACCGCCGCCTCGCCGCGTCGCGCCGTCCCGAGATAGCGGCGGGCGTCCGGCCAGCGGCTCGACCACCCGGTGCGCAGCAGGACGATCGTGTTCGGCGCGATCCGCCCGTTCGCGGCCTCGAAGGCCTCGATGTCAGCGACGCTGATCAGATGGTCGCGGTCGGCGTTCGCACGCGCGCGCACGTCCACGTTGACCGCGGAGCCGACGACCTTGCGCAGCGGAACGTCCTCGGCCGTGTCGCCGTTCGCCGAGAAGTGGATCGGCGAGTCGAGGTGGGTGCCGCCGTGTTCGGCGGCCTGGAAGTCGTTGGCGGAGTAGTGCCAGCCGCCCTCGGTCTGCCCGTCGGCGACCTCGGTCAGCTTGAACTTCGTCGCCGTCGGCCAGTAGATCGTCTGACGGTTGAACGAGTGGCTGAGATCGACCAGCCGGTCGCTGCTCAGATCCACCTCTCCGGACGGCCGATCCTGTGCGACCAATTCGTCGATCCGGCCCGTGGCGAGCCCGGCCAAGCCGGTGGCGACGGCCACGACGACGACCAGTGAACCCCGCATGATGGTCCTCCCTTCGTACCCTGGTGGCACATCGGAGGGTACGCCCCGATATATGCTCGCGCCGTGCCCGCCGATCCGGTCTTCGACGTGCGCCACGAGTCGCACGACGGTGCGGTCGTCGTCGCTGCGCGCGGCGAGATCGACATCGTCACCTCGCCCGAGCTGCGCACGGCCCTGCTCGACGAGCGCGCGCAGGCGCCGCTGGTCGTGCTCGACCTCCGCGAGGTCACGTTCATCGACTCGAGCGGGCTGGGCGTGATCGTGGGCCAGCAGAAGCGCGCACAGGAACGCGAGGGGCGCCTCGCGGTGGCGGTTGGCGGGTCGCTCGCGGTCCAGCGGATCCTCGAGCTGTCGGGGCTGGTGAAGGTGCTCGACATCGTGGACGAACCCTCCGAGCGGCTGGCGGGGTGACGTCGGGCGCCCGCGCTGCGCTCGCCGCCGGCGGCGACGTCGGCCGCGACCACCTCGCCGTCGACTGGGCGGCGACGCCGCTGGGGGAGCCGGAGGAGTGGCCGCGGAGCCTCTCGAGCATCGTCCAGGTGCTGCTCAGCTCGCGCTTCTCGATGTGGATGGCGTGGGGAGCGGACCTCACGTTCTTCTGCAACGACGCGTACCGGCGCGACACGCTCGGCAAGAAGTACCCGTGGGCGCTGGGGCGCCCCGCGCGCGACGTGTGGGCCGAGATCTGGCCCGACATCGGCCCGCGGATCGAGACCGTACTGCGGACCGGGCAGGCGACCTGGGACGAGGCGCTGCTGCTGTTCCTCGAGCGCAGCGGAGTCCCCGAAGAGACCTACCACACGTTCTCCTATAGCCCGCTGGCCGGAGATGACGGGCGGATCGAGGGGATGCTGTGCGTCGTCAGCGAGGACACGGACCGGGTGATCGGCGAGCGCCGGCTGGCGACGCTGCGCGATCTCGGCGCCGGGATCGCGGGCGTCCGCACCGAGGCCGAGCTGCTGTCCGCCGCGCGTGTGCACCTGGGGAGCGACCCGATGTCGCTGCCGTTCGCGCTCGTGTACCTGTACGACGAGGACGGCAGCCCGCGGCTGGCGGCGGCGAGCGGAACAGCGCCCGAGATCGAATGGCCGAGCGACGACGCGCTCGTGGATCTTCCCGATCTGCCGGGGGAACGCCCGCCGCGCCAGGCGCTGGTGCTCCCGCTCGGCCAGCAACTGGGGTTCCTCGTCGCCGGGCTCACGCCCGTCCGGCCGCTCGACGACGGCTACCGGGATTTCCTCGGCCTGATCGCGGGCCAGCTCTCCGCGGGCCTGACCACGGCGCGCGCCTACGAGGCGGAGCGCCGCCGCGCCGAGACGCTGCTCGAGCTCGACCAGGCCAAGACCGCGTTCTTCACCAACGTCAGCCATGAGCTGCGCACGCCGCTGACGCTTCTGCTCGGGCCCGCCGAGGACGCGCTGACCGACGCCGAAGACCCACTGTCCACCGACCAGCGCGAGCGCGTCGCGCGGATCCACCGCAACGCCCAACGGCTGCTGAAGCTCGTCAACACGCTGCTGGACTTCTCGCGCCTGCAGTCCGGGCGGATGAACGCGTCGTACGCCCCGATCGACCTCGCGCGCTACACGGCCGAGCTCGCGAGCATGTTCGAGTCGGCCGTCGATCGCGCGGGCCTGGAACTGACGATCGACTGCCCGCCGTTGCCGCAGCCGGTCCACGTCGACGCCGAGATGTGGGCCAAGATCGTCATGAACCTGCTTTCCAACGCGCTCAAGTTCACGTTCGCGGGCGGCGTGACGGTCCGGCTGCGCGCGACCGACGGCGCGGCGCAACTGACGGTTTCGGACACCGGGATCGGGATCGATCCGGCGGACCAGGAGCGGCTCTTCGAGCGCTTCCATCGCGTCGTCGGCGCGCGTTCGCGCAGCCACGAGGGGACCGGGATCGGGCTCGCGCTGGTCGCCGAGCTCGCGGACCTGCACGGCGGCGACGTCGCGGTCCAGAGCGCGCCGGGCGAGGGCTCCAGCTTCACGGTGCGGGTGCCGCTCGGCGCCGAGCACCTGCCGCAGGACCAGCTCGCCGGTGAGCCGGCCGCCCCCGGCGCGGAGCAGTTCGCCGAGGGGTTTGTCGCGGAGGCGCTGCGGTGGCTGACCCCCGAGGGCGAGTCCGTGGAAGCCGGCGGCGGGCGCCCGCGCGTGCTCGTCGTCGACGACAACGCGGACATGCGCGACTACATCGCGTCGCTGCTCGCGAGCCGCTACGACGTGGAGACGGCGGCCGACGGCGCGATCGCGCTCGAGCTGGCCCGGCGCGAGCCGCCGGAGCTCGTCGTGACCGACGTGATGATGCCCAACCTCGACGGGTTCGGCCTGCTGGCCGCCCTCCAGGCCGATCCGGCGACGACCGACGTGCCGGTGATCATGGTCTCCGCCCGCGCGGGCGAGGAGGGCACGATCGAGGGTCTGGAGGCGGGCGCGGACGACTACCTGATCAAGCCGTTCGCCGCCCGCGAGCTGCTCGCCCGCGTGCACGCGAACATCGAGCTCGATCGAGCGCGGCGCACGCGCGACGCACTGCGCCGCAGCACCGATCTGCTCGACCAGGCGCAGCGGCTGGCCGGGACCGGCAGCTGGGAGATCGAGCTCGCCACGAGCCAGGTCCGGGGGTCGCCGGAGCTGCTGCGCCAGCTCCAGATGAGCCTCGAGGAGCTCGAGGCGCTGGGCTTCGAGGCCGCGGTCAGCGCCCGCATCCACCCCGGCGACGCCGACCGTGTGCGGGCCGCGATCGCCGCCGCGGCCGCGGGCGAGCCGCTCGATCTCGAGCTGCGCATGGTCACGCCCGACGGCGCCACGCGCCTGTACCGGACGCTGGGCGAACTCGAGCGCGACGAGGACGGCAACCCGGTCCGGCTGCGCGGCTCAAATCAGGACATCACCGACCTGCGCGAGGTCGAGCACGCGCTGGCCGCGGCGAGCATCGCCGACGAACTCCAGCGCAGCCTCCTGCCCGAGCTGACGTTCGATGCCGAGCAGCTGGAGGTCGCCGCCTACTACCGCGCCGGCGTGGCCGGGACGCAGGTCGGCGGGGACTGGTACGACGTGATCGACGTCGGCGCCGGCCGGACCGCGCTCGTGCTCGGCGACGTCGTCGGGCGCGGCGTCCGCGCCGCCGCCGTGATGGGCCAGCTGCGGGCGGCGGTGCGCGCCTACGCGCAGCTCGAGCTCTCCCCGGCCGACGTGCTCGAGTGCCTGGACGAGGTCGTCCGCCATCTCGGCCCGGAGCAGCTCGTCACCTGCCTGTACGCGGTCTTCGACCCGCGCGACCGGTCGCTCACCTATGCCAACGCCGGCCATCTCCCGCCGCTGCTGGCGCTCCCGGGCGAGGCGCCGGTCCGGCTCGACGCCGTCGTCGGCCCGCCGCTGGGCACGGGTACGGCCGGCGTGGGCGAGCGCCGCGAGGCGCTGGAGCCCGGTGCGCTGCTCGCGCTCTACACCGACGGGCTCGTCGAGCGGCGCGGCCGCGTCCTCGATGAGGGGATCGACCAGCTCGCCGCGGCACTGGGGGCGGCGAGCGGCGATCCCGCCGCGCTCGTCGAGGCCCTCGTGCCGGATGGCAGCGACGACGACATCGCGCTGCTGACGGCACGGGTCCTCGAGGCGCCGTCGGAGCGCACCGCGCGCTATGACGTCATTCCCGACCCCGCCGCGCTCCGGTACGCGCGCGCGTTCGTGACCGAGACCCTCGCGGCGTGGGGTATGCCGGACGACCTGCGCCCCGACGCGCTCCTGATCGTCGGCGAGCTCGCCACCAACGCCGTCCTGCACGGGAAGCCGCCGATCGAGCTGCGCCTCCGCCTTGCCCCGACGTACCTGCTGCTCGAAGTGGAGGATGGCGCCGCAGCGACGCCGCGCAAGCTGCGCCCGACGCCGAGCGACAATCACGGCCGCGGCCTGCAGCTGACGGCGGCCGTCGCCGGGCGCTGGGGCACGCGGCCGCAGCACGACCGCAAGACGGTCTGGTGCCAATTGCCGCTGGCGCGTTACGGCATCACGCCGGAGCGTGCTTCCAGAACCGCTCCTCGATGACGATGTGCTCGTCCTTCGGCGGGCGCTTGTAGCGATTCTGGCGCGGCCGCGGCGGCAGGTCGAGCGGGCCGGGCAGCGCGTCCTCGTACGGGATCGTGTCCAGGATGTGCGAGATGCAGTTCAGGCGCGCGCGCCGCTTGTCGTCGGCCTCGATCGTGTACCAGGGCGCTTGCGGGATGTCGGTCACGGCGAACATCTCGTCCTTCGCCTTCGAGAACTCGACCCACTTCTCGCGTGATTTCAGGTCCATCGGGCTCAGCTTCCAGCGCTTGAGCGGATCCTGGGCGCGCTCCTGGAAGCGGCGCTCCTGCTCGGCGTCGCTGACCGAGAACCAGTACTTGAGCAGGATGATCCCGGAGCGCACGAGCATCCGCTCGAACTCGGGCGTGGAGCGCAGCCACTCCTTGTGCTCCGCCGGAGTGCAGAAGCCGAGCACGCGCTCGACGCCGCCGCGGTTGTACCAGGAGCGATCGAAGATCACGATCTCTCCGGCGGCCGGCAGATGCGCGACGTAGCGCTGGAAGTACCACTGGGTCTTCTCGCGGTCCGACGGCGCGGGCAGCGCGACGACGGTGGCGCCGCGCGGGTTCAGCGGTTCCGTCAGGCGCTTGATCGTTCCGCCCTTCCCGGCGGCGTCGCGGCCTTCGAAGATCAAGACGACCTTCGCGCCCTGCGCCTTCACCCAGTACTGCAGACGGACGAGCTCGAGCTGCAGCTCGTCCATACGTGCTTCGTACTTCTCGCGCTTGACGCGCTTTCCGTTCTTTGAGGCCACGGGATTGTCCTACCCAAAACCTAAAGGGGCCTGGCCCCTTTATCTACGCGGCGAGGGTGATGCGGAGCATGGTGAGCTGGGACGCGAACTGGCGGCGCAGGACGCGAGCCAGGAGCGGGCTGAACACGCGGGCGGCGCCGGTCAGACGGCCGTAGGCGCGGAAGCGCATCCGGGTGCCGCTCTCGACCGGGTCGAGTGTGATGTGGAGGTGGACCGGGGTGCCCTCGACGACGCGCAGCCCGAACTCGCGTCCGGGGATGTTGTCGAACACCTCGCCCGCGGAGCGGTCCAGGTGGGTTTCGAACGTGAAATCGATCATGGGACCAGGCTCCAGCACCGGAGCGGCCCGCACATCAAGGCGGTGCCCTGAACCGAACCCCTTATTCGCTCTCGTCGAACTCGTGCTCGTGGCCTTGCCCGGTGCGGGGCTTGGAGCCGAAGCCGCGCTGAAGTCCGCCGAATCCCGGAGGGGGGCCGCCGGGCTGGGGGTCGCCGGCGCGGCCGCGCTGGGTCGGGCGGTCGGCGTCGCGGCTCGGCTGGACGCGCTTGGGTTCGTTCTTGGCCTTGGGGAAGTGCGGCGGCCACGGCGCGTCGCCGAGCCCGCCCTCCTCGTCGCGGCGGGCGAGGTCGAGCAGTTGATCCAGCGAGCCGGGCTCCAAGTCGATGTCCGCCGCCGGGTCGCCGACGCTGCGCAGCCGGTCCGGCACCGTTTCGAGCCGGAAGTCGCCCGGCTCGGCGTCGGGCACCTCATCCCAGTTCAGCGCGCAGGACACACGCGCGTCGGGAGTGGGGCGGACCGAGTAGCACGAGGCGACGGTGCGGTCGCGCGCGTTCTGGTTGTAGTCGACGAACACGCCGTGGCGCTCCTCCTTCCACCATTTGCTCGTCGCCAGGTCGGGCGCGCGCCGCTCCACCTCGCGCGCGAGCGCCAGCGCGGCGCGGCGAACCTCGAGGAAGTCCCAGTCCGGCGTGATCCGGACGTTGATGTGGATGCCCTTCGAGCCGGACGTCTTCGGGTAGCCCCGCAGCCCGTGCTCGGTCAGCACCTCGTTGGCCACCATCGCCGTCCGCCGCACCTCGTCCCAGCCGATCCCGGGCGTCGGGTCGAGGTCCACGCGCAGCTCGTCGGGCGAGTCGAGGTCGGCGCGCCGCGCCGGCCACGGGTTGAAGTCGATCACGCCGAGGTTGACCGCCCACACCAGGTGCGCCTCGTCGTTGGCCACGAGCTCCTCGGCGGTCCGGCCCGACGGGAACGCGACGGTGGCCGTCTGCAGCCACTCGGGGATGTTCTTCGGCACCCGCTTCTGCCAGATCGGGTCCTCCATGATCCCGTTCACGAAGCGTTTCATCACCGTCGGGCGCTCGCGGACGTGGATCAGCTTGGCCTCGGCGACGGTCAGGTAGTACGTCGCGAGGTCGAGCTTCGTCCACCCGGGCTTGGGGAAATAGACCTTGGCGGGGCTCGAGAGCCGGATCTCGCGCCCGGCCGCCTCGAGCATCGTGTACTCGCTCTTGGCCATCGGTCAGAGCGTAACCTCGGTGGCCATGGATCAACGGATCGCCTTCATCGGCGTCGGCCGCATGGGCGGCCGGATGACCAAGCGGCTCCTCAACGCGGGTTACCGCGTCGCGGTCTACGACCCTGACGAAACAGCGGTGTCCGAGCTCGTGGCGCTCGACGCGGCGGCCGCGCACTCGCCGGCCGAGGCCGCCGACGGCGCCGACTTCATCCTCTGCAGCGTCCCCAACCCCGACATCCTGCGCGAGGCTCTGACGGGCGCGCTCACGGGCGCCAAGCCCGGCGCGCTGATCATCGACTTCAGCACCGGCGACCCGTCCGTCGAGCGCGAACTGGCGGCGCAGGCCGCGGAGCACGGCGTCGGATTCCTCGACGCGCCGGTCAGTCGTGGAGTCATGGGCGCCGAAAAGGGAACGCTGGTGGTGATGGTCGGCGGCGAGGCGGAAGCGTTGGAACGGGCGCGCCCCGTGCTCGCGCATCTGGCCTCGGACGTCGTACACGTCGGTCCGGTCGGGGCGGGCCAGGCGACGAAGCTCTGCAACAACATGCTGACCGCGATCGTCGCCACCGGCCTCGGCGAGGTGCTGGTGACCGGCGTGAAGGCGGGCGTCGAGCTCGAGCCGCTGGTCCAGGCGCTGGGCGCCGGCTCGGCTGGCAACTTCGTGCTCAGCAACTACCTGCCGGTGACGCTGTTCACCGAGGCGCGCAACGCCGGCTTCGCGATGCAGCTGATGCGCAAGGACCTGGGGCTGTTCGTCAAGGCCGCGCAGGACATCGGGCTCGATCTGCCGCTGAGCGATCTGGCCCACGAGCGCTTCGTCGAGGCCTGCGAAACCGGGCTCGCCGACGCCGACTACACGAGCATCGCCGAGCTGTACGAACGCGCCGCGGAGCTCCGCCTGGCGCCGATCGCGGAGGTGAGGACATGACCGTCGCACTGGAATTGCCCGACAAGATGCTGATCGGCGGCGAGTGGGTCGACGCGGCCGGTGGAGACCGGATCGAGGTCGAGAACCCGTCCCGGCGCGAGCCGCTCGGCACCGTCCCGCGCGGGACGGCCGAGGACGTGGACCGTGCGGTGAAGGCCGCGGCCAAGGCGTTTCCGGAGTGGCGCCGGAAGCCGTCGCGGGACCGCGGCGTCGCGCTGCTGAAGATCGCCGAGGATCTGGCCGCGATCGGCGAGGAGCTCGCGCAGACGATCGCGGCCGAGACCGGCAACGCGATCCGGACCCAGGCCCGTGGCGAGGCCACGATGACGGCCGACATCTTCCGCTACTACGGCGGCGTCGCGAGCGAGCAGAAGGGCGAGACGCTGCCGCTGGGCGAGGACATGCTCAGCTACACGCGCCGCGAGCCGCTCGGGGTCGTCGCCGCGATCGTCCCCTGGAACGCTCCCGTGATGCTGGCCTCGCTGAAGGTCGCGATGGCGCTGTGCACCGGCAACACGCTCGTGCTCAAGGCGGCCGAGGACGCGCCGCTGGGCGTGCTGCGGATGGCCGAGATCGCCGCCAAGCACCTGCCCGACGGCGTGCTGAACGTCCTCACCGGCTACGGCGAGGAGTGCGGCGGCGCGCTGATGGAGCACCCGGGGATCGCGAAGATCTCGTTCACGGGCTCGACCGAGGTGGGCCGGATCGCGATGCGGGCGGCGTCCGAGCGCATCCTGCCCGGTGTCGCTCGAACTGGGCGGCAAGGCGCCCGCGATCGTCTTTCCCGACTCCAACGACGACGCCACGGTGCAGCACGTGATCGCCGCGATGCGGTTCGCCCGCCAGGGCCAGTCCTGCACCGCCGGCTCGCGCCTGTACGTCCACCGCGACGTCTTCGACGACTTCACGGCGAAGCTCGGCACCGCGCTCGGCGAGATGGTGGTCGGCGACGCGCTCGACGACGCCTCCGACATCGGCTCGCTGATCTCCGGCACCCAGGACGGCCGCGTCTGCGGCTATCTGCAGGAGGCGCTCGACCAGGGCGCGAAGCCGCTGGTCGGCGGCCTGCCCGATCGACGCCCGGACCGGCTACCAGCACGTGCCGACCGTGCTCACCGGCATCGAGCACTCGTGGCGTGTCAGCCGCGAGGAGGTGTTCGGCCCGGTGCTCGTCGCGCTGCCGTGGGACGACGAGGACGAGGTGATCGGCTGGGCCAACGACACGCACTACGGCCTCGCGGCGTTCGTGTTCACGAAGGACCTCGACGCCGCGCTGCGCGCCGCGCATCGGATCGAGGCCGGCTGGGTGCAGGTCAACCGCAGCGGCGGCCAGCTCCCCGGGATGAGCTACGGCGGCAAGAAGCAGAGCGGGATCGGCTCGGAGTACTCGATCGAAGGCGCCCTGGAGGGCTTCACGCAGCGCAAGAGCATCACGATCGGCATCGGTTCGTGAACATCCCGTGGGCTTCCGCCGCCGCGCAGGCGCGGGTCCACGAGATCCTGGCGGCGGACGGCGACGCGCTCGAGCGCGCCGACGCCGCCATCCGGGCGCACACCGAGCGGATGGAGCGCGGGATCGTCCTGTACGCGGGCACGAACGCGGGCGGCCTGGGCGCCCGGCCGAGCCTCGGCGATCCGGGCGCGAAGCTGCAGCCGGGTCTCGAGCACCTCGATGTCCTGGAGGTGCTGACGACCAACGCGGTGGCGGAGACGATGCGCGCGCCGCACGCCGACATCCGCGTCCAGAGCGCGACGCTGGCCAACCTGGCCGTGTACGCGGGGCTCACAGAGGTGGGCGCGACGATCGCTGCGCTCCCGCCGCACGGCGGCGGCCACTTCAGCCATCACGAGGTCGGCGCCGCCGGCATCCGTGGCCATCGGGTGGTGCACCTGCCGTACGCGGACTACGACGTCGACCTCGAGGCGCTGCCGGAGTTCCTCGACCGCGAGCAGCCGGCGCTGATCGTGCTCGGCGGCGCGCTGATGCTGTTCCCGCACCGACTGGCCGAGATCGCGGCGCACGGCGTCCCGATCCTGTATGACGCCTCGCACATGGCGGGGCTGATCGCCGGCGGCCGCTTCCAGGACCCGCTGAGCGAGGGCGCCGCGGTGATGACCTTCTCGACGTACAAGTCTTACGGCGGCCCGGCCGGCGGCGCGATCGTCAGCCGCGACCCGGACGTCGCGGCGCGGGTGTTCCGCGCCGTCTACCCGGGGCTGACCGCCAACTACGACGCCGGCCGGCTGCGCGGGCTGCTGGAAGCCGCCACGTATCTACTCGACCACGGCACCGAGTACGCCGACCGCTGCATCGCCAGCGCACAGGCGCTGGCCCGCGCGCTGCACGACGCCGGGCTGCCGGTCGCGGCCGCCGACCGTGGCTTCACCCAGTCCCACCACGTCGCCTTGCTGACGGGGGACGTCGCGCGTCTGGAGCAGGCTGGGATCTACGCCTCGACCAGTGGGCCGTACCTGCGGCTCGGCACGCAGGAACTCGTCACTCGCGGGCTCGGGCCGCAGGACATGCACGACGTCGCCGAGGCGATCAGCCGATCGGCCTGAGCGCGAGCCGCGTCAGCGCCACCCGCGAGTCGACCGACAGCTTGCGGTAGATCCGCTTGACGTACTGGCTCACGGTGTGGTGGCTCAGGTGCAGGCGCTCGGCGATCTCGCGATCCGCGAGTCCGTCGACGACCAAGCGCGCCACTTCCGCCTCGCGCGGCGTCAGCCCCACCAGCGGCGCCAGCGCCGGCCGCTCGCGCTCGAGCTGAAGCACCGTGACCAGTCCGCTCGCGACCTCGCTCGAGACGGCATGCAGCACGGCGGTCCCGCCAGTCACGAGCTCGACCTCGAGCCGTCGCGCGAACGGACCGTCGGTGCTGGGCCGGGCAAGCAGGTGGGCCAGATGCTCATGGGCGTCGAGCACCTGGGAGAGCAGCCGCCGCGCCGCGGCGTTGGGCTGCACGTCGGGATGGCTCGTGACGGTCGGCGTGGCCGCGAGGTCGAGGGCCGCGAGCGCGTCGTCGCGCTCGCGCTGCACTTCGGCTCGCGCACGGATCCGGGCCAGGGCGGCGCCGAGCACGCTCGCGATCGCCTCGGCCAGCGCGATGTCCGACGCCGCGTCGCGGTCGGCGAAGAACAGCGTGTCGGCTCCCGGCACCGGGACATGCACCAACTGCCGGATCCGGTGCACCCGGAGCGCCGGCGGGCCATACGCCGTCCGACCCGTGGCTCGGGCCTGCGCGAGCAGCGGCTCCTCGTCCTGGCGGGCCAGAAACGCGTCCCAGACCCCGACGGCGGCAACCCCCGTCAACCCGTACATGTCGACGCCGAGCACGCGCCCGAAGCCAGCGAGGAACGTCCGCTGCAGCTGCTCGACAGTCTCCGCCGCGCTCAGCGCGCCCACGAACCGCACGAGTGTCAGTTCAGCCGTCTCCATCGAACTCGTCGCTCCAGCGCAAGAGCCGCCGGCGCGCGAACAGGAATGCGCGATCGAGCGCGTATCCGAGGATCGATACGGCCAACATAGCCACGTACAGCCCGGGGGTATCGAGCGACCGGTACGAAATTGCCATTAGGTGACCGAGGCCATCAGCGGCCGCGATCATCTCGCCCAGGAACACGCCGATGATCGCCCCGACGAGGCCGATCCGGGCGCCGTTGAGGATCTGCGGGAGCGCGGCAGGCAGCACGACCTTCACCAGCGCGGCGTGGCGCGACGTCCCGAGGGCGGCGGCCGACCAGCGCAGCCGCGCATCGACCTGCGAGGCGCCGGCCGCGGTGGCGAGCAGCACCGGGAACAACGCCTCCGAGAATCCGAGCGCCACCTTCGACGCGGACCCGAGCCCGAGCACGATCACCATCGCCGGGTACAGCGCCACCTTCGGCGCCGGGAACAGGAACGAGACCAGCGGCCGCAGCGCGCGCCGGATCGCCGGCACGGAGCCGATCAGCAGCCCCAGCCCGACGCCGGCGACGCACGCCAGCGAGAACGCGAGCGCCACCCGGGAGAAGGTCACGAGCACCTCGCGGCCGAGCGTGCCGTCGTCGAGCAGCTCCCGCGCGCGGTCGAACACGCGCGGGGGCGGCGGCATCACGAACTCGTTTCCGAGCGTGCCGCTCGCGGCCAGCAGCCACCACAGCGCGAGCGCCAGCGCGAACGGGTACAGGCGCAGCGCGGCGCTCAGACGTCCCCCTCGATCCACGGCGCCGCCCGCCGCACCGCCGCGGCGTAGAGCACGTCGAGCGCGAACCCGAGCGTCGCCACGATCACGCTCATGGCGAACACGGTCAGCGTCTGGCCGTTGTCGAGCGCCGTGAACATGTACGCGCCGATGCCCGAGCCGCGGATCAGCAGCTCCGAGGCCAGCACGGTGAAGATCGAGATCGCGATCGCGATCCTGAGTCCGGAGAGGATCTGCGGGAGCGCGGCGGGGAGGACGACGCGGCGCCACAGCCGCCACCGGCCGGTCCCGAGCCCGCGCGCCGACCACACCAGCGCGGGCCGGACCGCGGCGGCGCCGTGGTAGGAGGAGATCACGAGCGGGATCAGCGCGCCGGTCACGACGACCGCGATCCGCGACGCGTCGCCGGCGCCCCACCACAGCACGAAGACGAGGATCAGCGCCGCCTTCGGCACCGGGTAGCCGGCGACCAGCAGCGGATCGACCAGCGCATGCAGCGCCCGCGAGCGACCCATCGCCAGGCCGAGCGGCACCCCGATGACGACGGCCAGGCCGAGCCCGGCGGCCCACCGGCCGGCCGAGGCGCCGAGCTGGTCGAGGAACTCCGGCCGGGCCACGACGTCCAGCGCTTCTCGCGCCACATCGGTGAACGGCGGCACCGACTCGCTCCGCACCCAGCCCGCGCGCGGGGCGACCTCCCACAGGCCGAGCACCGCGAGGACGACGAGCGCGGCGCTCACCGCAGTTGCGCCCAGATCCGGCGGTGCAGCCGGCTGTACTCCGGCAGGGCCAGGATCGCCTCCGGGTCGCGTGGGCGCGGCAGGTCGACGTCGATGATCTCGCGCACCCGCGCCGGCCGGCCGGAGAGGACGTAGACGCGGTCCGAGAGGTGCAGGGCCTCGTCGACCGAGTGCGTCACGAACACCACGGTCTTGCCCGAGCGCTCCCAGATCTCGAGCAGCTCCTGCTGGAGCACGATCCGGGTCTGGGCGTCGACGGCGCCGAACGGCTCGTCCATCAGCAGGATGTCCGGGTCGACGATCAGCGTCCGCGCCAGCGCGACCCGCTGCTTCATGCCTCCGGAGAGCTCCTTGGGGAAGTGGCGCTCGAAGCCCGCGAGCTTGACCAGTTCGACGTAGCGCCGCGCCTTCTCGGTCCGCTCGCGGCGCCCGACGCCCTGCTCGGCCAGCCCGTAGGCGATGTTGCCGAGCACGGTCTTCCACTCGAACAGCGCGAACTCCTGGAACACGATCCCGCGCGACGGGTCCGGCCCGCGGATCGGCTTCCCGTCAACCGTCACGCCGCCGGCGGTGGCCTCGACGAAGCCGGCGAGGATGTACAGCAGCGTCGACTTCCCGCAGCCGGACGGACCGACGATCGACACGAACTCGCCGCGACGGGCCACGAAGTCGAGGCCGTCGAGCGCGGTCACGGTCGCGCGCCGGGTCGTGTAGACCTTGCGCAGCGCGCGCGCCTGGAGCTCACCCACCGGCGGGCAGCAGCTCGTTGATGACGTGGTCGGTGACCTTGAGTTCGTTCTTGATCCCGCCGCGCTCGCGGAAGAAGTCCCATTCGCGCTGGAGCGCTTCGACGTTCAGCGCCCCGCTCGCGGGCCGGTAGTAGTCCGCCTTCGTGAGCAGGAACTTGTCCAGCACGTCCGCGGGGATCTTGGTCGCGGCGGCGCTGGCCTCGATCACCGTGTCGCGGTTGGCGGGCTCGGTGATCCAGTTCGCCACCCGCGTCCAATCGGCCTGGAAGGACTCGATCGCGTCGCGGTTGTCCTCGACGAAGTCCCGCCGGCAGCCGTTCATCAGCTGCACGAAGGGCTCGATCACGTCGGTCAGGTTGAACATCGTCTTGACGTCGCCGGTCGCGTTGATCGCGCCGAAGAACGGCTGCGGGTACAGGCCCATGTCGACCCGGCGCGCGAGCAGCGTCTCCTGCATCTGGCCGAACGGGACCTCGACCTTCTTGTAGTCGCGGTTGGCCTTCAGGCCGGTCTCCTGCTCGATGTAGTAGTCCTGCAGGTAGTCGGTCGAGCCGCCGACGGCGTTGGTCGCGACGGTCTTGCCGCGCAGGTCGTCGAGCGAGTCGATCCCCGAGTCCTTGCGGACCATCCAGGCGGTCGAATTGGACCCCTGGCGCTCCTCGATGAACTCGCCGAGGATCACGATGTCGGCGCCGCGATCGATCCCGTTGGCCACCGAAAGCCCGCCGACCGTCGCGCAGTCGAGCGTCCCGGCGGCGAGCCCCTGCACGCCGAGCGCGGTCCCGGAGAACTCCTGCCACTCGATCTCGTACGCCTTGCCCAGGTTCGGCGCCACCTGGGGGTGGTGCATCATCACGTACTTGATCTCCTCGGCCGGAATACCCCAGCCCATCCGGATCTTGACCGGCTCGCGCGGGTCCGCACCCGTGGTGTTGTCGTCGCCGCCGCAGCCGATCGCCAGCGCCGCGAGCGCGGCGGCCGCCACCATTCGCATCATCACCCGGACGGTACGTCCGCTTAGCACGACCCGCCAGACCTGAAACGGGGGCTCTTGCCCGCATCCCCAGTCCTGGGGATTGCAGGGCACTCGCCGAGCGCGAACACTCGGGTGCATGCCGTATGCCCTTTCGAACGCATGGGAGCAGGCCCGCCAACGTCTCGCGCTGCTGGAGGCCGCTCACGACGCGGCGAGCATCCGGCGGGCCGAGGCACTCGGGGTCGGCTCGGGGTGGGAGTGCCTCGAAGCCGGCGCGGGCGGCGGCTCGTTCGCCCGCTGGCTCGCGGGCCGGGCGGACCGCGTGGTGGCGGTGGACATCGATGTCCGGCACCTGGGCGATCTCGAGGCGTGGGAGATGGACCTCGCTGCCGACGACCTGCCCGAGCGGGCGTTCGACTTCGTCCACACGCGGCTCGTCCTGCTGCACATCCCCGAGCGCGACGCGGTGCTGAAGAAGCTCGTCGCCGCACTGCGCCCGGGCGGCGTCCTGCTGCTGGAGGAGGACGACATCCATCCGGTGCTGGGCACCGCCGACGGCGACTATTTGAAGGCGTGGCTCGCGTTCCTGCAGGCGATGCAGAGCACGGATCCCGAGTGGGCGCGTGATCTTCCCGCGCGGTTGGATGCGCTCGGCCTCCGTGACGTCCACGCCGAAGTGGAGGGGCAACTGTTCCGTGGCGGCTCCGTACCGGCCGAGTTCTGGAGCCTGACCTGGGAGCAGACGCGCGAGCAGATGGGCGACGCGCTGGACGCCGGCCAGGCCGCGCTCGCCGACCCGTCGCGCTGGTTCCACGGCCCGGCGAAGGTCGCCGCCTGGGGCCGGCGGGCTTGACGCGCGGGCTTCCGCCCCGGATCGTACGGGGCGGATGCCTGAGGTCGGCACGATCGGACGCTACGAGGTGCTGCGCCAGATCGGGCGCGGTGGCATGGCGGTCGTCTACCTCGCCCGCCAGCCCGACCTCGAGCGGTTCGTCGCGCTGAAGGAGCTGCGGGCGCTCCACGACGACGATCCGTCGTACGCCCACCGCTTCCTGCGCGAGGCGCGTCTGGCCGGATCGCTGACGGACCCGAACGTCGTCACGGTCTACGACTACTTCGAGCACGACGGCACGCCGTACCTGGCGATGGAGTACCTGGAGCGGGGCTCGCTGCGCCCGTTCGTCGGCCACATGAACCTGCCCCAGATCGCCGGCGTGCTCGAGGGCGTGCTGTCGGGGCTGATGGCGGCCGAGCGCCAGGACATCGTCCACCGTGACCTGAAGCCGGAGAACGTCCTGGTGACGGCGGACGGTCGCGTGAAGATCGCCGACTTCGGGATCGCCAAGGCGACCAACGCGTTGCAGACCGGCGCGTTCCAGACGGCGACCGGGATGACCGTCGGGACGCCCGCGTACATCGCGCCCGAGCAGGCGATGTCTGAGGCGATCGGGCCGTGGACCGACCTGTACTCGGTCGGCTGCGTGGCGTTCGAGCTGTTGACGGGCAAGACCCCGTTCCACGACGTCGACACGCCGGTGGCGGTGCTGATGCGCCACGTCACGCACCCGATCCCGCCCGTCACATCGCTCGTCCCGGATCTCGATCCGCGGCTGTCGGAGTGGGTCGAGACGCTGGTCGTGAAGGACTCGAGCGAGCGCATGCGCTCCGCGAGCGACGCGTGGGACGGCCTCGAGGAGATCGTGATCGACGTGCTCGGGCCGCGCTGGCGCCGTGACGCGCGCCTGCAGGCGCCCGCGGGCGACGCCGAGTCGGAGTACCGGACGTACACCGACCCGCCGACCGCCCAGCCCTACACGCCGCCGCCGCCCGATCTGCCGCCCGGCCCGCTGGCACCGCCGCCGGCCGCTGCGACGCCGCCGCCTGTCGAGACACCGCCGGCGGCTGCGACGCCGCCGCCTGTCGAGACGCCGCCGGCCGGCGCGGCCCCGCCGCCCGCCGCGCCGCCGCCGCCCGACGTCCCGCCCGGCCCGCTGGCCGCGCCCGCCGAGCCGGACGAGCCGCCGCGCCGGTCTCGCGTCCCGCTGCTCGCCGCGGCCGCGGTGCTGCTCGTGGTGGTCGCCGTGGTCGCGTTCCTCGCTACCCGCGGCGAGGAGGCTCCGGAGACCGCGTCGGGTCCGCAGGCGGCCTCGATCCCCGAGGGCAACCTGATCGGCAACCCCTCGTTCGAGCAGAACCTGGACGGCTGGGACTTCTTCCAGTCCGACCTGACGCGCGAGCCGGCCGACGACGCGCCGGACGGCGACTATGTCGCGCGCGTCACGCTCGCCGTGGAGCCCGACGAGTACTCGATCGACGACGACCCGGACGTGCTCGAACGGGGCACGACCGCGAACACGGAGTACGTCGCAGCGGCGTGGGTCAAGGCGTCGCCCGAGACCGACGGGAGACCGATCTGCATCGCGATCCGCGACTGGACGGTCGGCCGGCCACCGGACACGTACACCGGGCAGGCCGAGGCCTCAGTCACGGCGACCGCCGCGGAGTACCGGAAGGTCGAGGTCCGCTACGTGGCGCCGCTCGACGGCAACACGATCGACGTCCACGTCTACCGCTACCCGGGCGAGATGGTCGCCGGCGAGTCGTTCCTCGTCGACGCCATCACGGTCACGAAGGGCACGGACACCAGCGCGAACACGCAGCTGGTGGACGACGCGACCTGCGGCGCATGAGGCCCGCGGTGGCCTGGACGGGCGGCGCGATCGAGATCATCGATCAGACGCTGCTGCCCGCCGAGGTCCGGATCCTGCACCTCACCACCGCCGATGAGGTGGTGGACGCGATCCAGCGCCTCGCCGTCCGCGGCGCCCCCGCGCTCGGCGTGACCGGAGCGCTCGGCGTATTGCTGGCGCGCGACGACGCGGACGCCGAGCGGATCGCCGCCGCGCGGCCGACCGCGGTCAACCTCCGCTGGGCCGTCGAGCGCGTGCTCGCGGCGGACGACCGGGAGGCCGAGGCGCTCGCGATCCTCGAGGAGGACGTGGCCGCCTGCCGCGCGATCGGCGATCACGGCCGCGCGGAGCTGAAGGCCGCCGGTCGCATCCTCACCGTCTGCAACGCCGGCCGGCTGGCCACCGCCGGCATGGGCACGGCGCTCGCCGTCGTCTACGCCAAGGCCGAGGCCGGCGAGCCGGTCGAGGTGTTCGCGTGCGAGACCCGCCCGTTGCTGCAGGGCGCGCGGCTGACCGCGTGGGAACTGGCCGATGCCGGAATTCCCGTCACGGTGCTGCCGGACGGCGCCGCGCCCGCGCTGCTCGCGACCGGGCGGGTGGACGCCGTCGTCACCGGCTGCGACCGGATCGCCGCCAACGGCGACACCGCGAACAAGATCGGCACCTACTCGCTGGCGCTCGCCGCCCGCTACCACGACGTGCCGTTCTACGTCGCCGGCCCGCGCTCGACGCTCGACCCGCACACGGCGACCGGCGCCGACATCGAGATCGAGCAGCGCGACGGCGGCGAGGTCCGCGCCGTGGCCGGCCTCGATGTCTCGACCGCGGTCTGGAACCCTGCCTTCGACGTGACGCCGGCGGAGCTGATCACGGGCCTGATCACCGACGCCGGCGTCCTGCGCGCGCCGTACGGTCCGGCGATCGCCGGGGCGCTCGGATGAGGACGGCCGTCTACCTCGGTGACGGGGACGTGCGCATCGAGGACCGGCCGGCGCCGGAGCCCGGCGCGGGCGAGGTCCTGGTGGCGATGCGAGCGTGCGGGATCTGCGGCAGCGACCTGATGGAGTGGTATGTCGCACCGCGCGCGCCGCTCGTACTCGGCCACGAGCCCGCGGGTGTGGTCGTCGCTTCAGGTCCCGGCCTGCCGGCACCCGGCGTCCGCGTGTTCGTCCATCACCACGTCCCGTGCGGCACCTGCACGTACTGCGCGCGCGGGCGCGAGACGCTGTGCGAGACCTTCAAGCAGACGCGGATCGAACCGGGCGGATTCTCCGAGCTGATCCTCGTCCCGGCCGCGAACGCGGCGCGTGATCTGCTCGAGCTCCCGGATACGGTCGGCGACGAGGCGGCGACGCTGATCGAGCCGCTCGCCTGCTGCGTGCGGGGCCTGGACCGTGCGGGCGTGACCGCGGGCACCCGGCTGCTGGTGGTGGGCGGCGGCCAGATGGGGCTGCTGATCATCCAGGCGGCGCTGGCCCGTGGCGCGGAGGTGGCGGTCGTCGAGCCGCGGCCCGAGCGGCTGGCGCTGGCGAAGGCCTTCGGCGCGACCGAGCAGACCGAGCCAGCCGACGCCGTGATCCTCGCCACGAGCCACTCCGAGGCCTGGGAGCTGGCGCTGACCAGCGTCGCCCGCGGCGGCGTCATCCAGCTGTTCGCGCCATCGCGGCCGGGGGAGACCCGCGCGTTCGACGCGCACGACGTCTTCTTCCGGGAGATCGACATCCAGGCCACGTACTCGGCCGGACCACGCGACACCCGCGCGGCGCTCGCTCTGCTCGCCTCCGGCGCCGTCACCGCCGACGGCATCATCACGCATCGCTTCGCGCTGGCCGACACTGGGGAAGCGCTCGCGACCGCCCGCCGCCGCGAAGGCATCAAGGTGATCGTGACTCCGTGAGGGCGGCGATCCTGCACGGGCCCGGCGATCTCCGGATCGAGGACGTCGCCGACCCGGTCCCCGGCCGCGGCGAGGTCGTGCTGCGCATCGGCGCCGCCGCCACGTGCGGCACCGACGTCAAGTCCGTCAAGCGCGGGCACCCGACGATCGCGTCGTACCCGAGCCGGCTCGGCCACGAGTTCGCGGGCACGGTTGAAGCAGTGGGGGAGGACGTGCGCACCGTGGCTCCCGGCGACGTCGTGTTCTGCGGCAACTCGGCGCCGTGCGGGATCTGCCGCCAGTGCACGCGCGGGCGCGAGAGCCTGTGCGAGGACCTGCTCTACGTGCTCGGGGGCTTCGCGGAGAAGCTGCTCGTCCCCGAGCGGATCGCGCGCGTAAACCTCCACCGGCTACCGCCCGGGCTGTCGCTCAGGCTCGCGCCCCTGGCCGAGCCGCTCGCCTGCGCGGTGCACGCGATCGACGTCTACGAAGGCCGCCCCGGCGACCGGGTGACGATCCTGGGCGCCGGGTCGCTCGGCCTCATGCTGTGCGCGCTGGTCGCGAGTGCGGGCGGCTGGCCGGTCGTGCTCGACCCGCATCCGGCGCGCCTCAAGCTCGCCCGCCGCTTCGGCGCCGCCGAGACGATCCGCGCGACCAAGGGCCCCGAGGACGTCGAGCGCGCCGGCGGCGCCGACCTCGTGATCGAGGCCGTCGGCCGCCCGGAGGCGTGGGAGCTGGCAGTCGCGATGGCCGCGCCCGGCGGCACCGTGAACCTGTTCGGCGGCTGCGCTCGCGATACGACGTTCACGCTGCCGACGGCGCGGATCCACTACGAGCAGGTGACCGTGATGGGCACGTACCACCACGCGCCGCGCTACCTCGCGCGGGCGCTCGCGGTGCTGGCGGCGGGCGAGTACCCGTGGGCGGAGCTCTTCGGACCGGAGATCACGCTCGAGGAACTGCCGGCCGCGCTCGCGGCGCCGTCGCCGCCGAAGTACGCGGTCCGGATCTAGGGCACGAACTGCGGCAAATGAGGGAGGCGAGGTGGCCTCGCCACGGCTCGCCGGGATGACCGAGTTGTTCTAGTGTCGTTTTCCGGTACTGGAACAACTCGCTCGACTCGCTCGGCGGCGGCGAGGCCGACCCCGCCTCCCTCGGTGCAGCCGTTCGCCGGCCCCGGCACGCCGCCCTAGAACGCGAACGGCGCCGTACGCGGGTCGCGGAGCAATGCCTCCCACTCGGCGTCGTCGAGCGGGCGCGGCCGGTCGCGCCCGGCTTGGACCGTGCACAGGAACCCGAATGGTGCGTCGCCGACCGTCACCCACCGGTGCGGCGCCCATGGGTGCGTCTCGACCACGTCCATCGGCGCCAGGTCGACCACGTCGTTCCCGATCAGCGCCCGGCCGTGCCCGCGGGCGGCGACCACGACCTGCACGTGCTCGTGCTTCTCCAGGCTCGAGAACCCGCCGGGCGCGATCTCGAAGTAGCGCAGCTCGAACGGCGCGCGCACGAGCGTCTGGCGCGAGACGCCACGCCACGCCATCCCGCGCGCGCTGCCCGGGTCGTCCTTGTAGGCGCGCGGCTCGACGCCCTCCCAGCGGAACGCGGTCGGGTCGAACCTCACAACCCGGTCTTGATCGCGTCCTCGAACTCGCGCAGGCCGAACGAGCCCTCGAGGCGCGTCGTGATCCTTCCGCTCTTATCCAGCACGAACAGCCACGGCTCGGTCTCCAGCTTGAAGGCCTCGAGCGGAGGGCGGAGGCCCTTGTTGGTGTCGTTGTCCACCCACACCTCCTGGTGGATGAACTCCATGCGCCTGCCGTACTTGGACTTGAGCTGGAGCGCGATGTCGGCCACCGGCCCGCAGACCCGTGACGTGCACAACTGCGGCGTTGCGAACAGCAGCGCGACCGGCTTCTTCCCTCGCACCTCGGCCAGATCCGCGTGCATGTCGGACGCCGGATCGCGCGTGTCGAGCATTGCCTCGTCGCCCTTGACGCTCTCGAGCGTGTCGGTGTGGGTATCGGGCGCCGACTCGCCGACGTCGGGAACCTTGTCGTCGGCCTTCGTCGTCACCGGGATCCGCACCGGCGCGCCGACCAGCCGCCCGTTCTGGCGGGTAGCCAGCAGCACCGCCCACGTGCCGGGGTTGTCGAAGCGCACGCTGGTGGAGTAGATCGCCGCGAACGGGTCGTTCTCCGTCGCCGCCTGTTTGGAGCGGTAGCGGGGCTGCGTGAGTAGCACGTCGGCCGGCGCCACGAACGGTCCCTGCGCCGGCTGGCTTGGATCCGGCGCGATGTACACCGCCGTCGGGCCGTAGATCGCCCGCCCGTCCTGACCGATCATCCCGAACGCGAGCCGGCTGTCGCCGGTCGTCACCGTTTTCACCGCGAGCGCACCTTGCGGTCCGGCGCCCACCAGGTCGGCCACCTGCTGCAGCGTCTTGCCCTCGGCCGGCGGGAAGCTTTCCGGGTCCGGGCGCTGTGCCTCGCGGACCGCCTCGCGCTGCCCGCCGGTGTCCGGCACCTGCTCGACGGGGTCGGCGGGGGTGACGGAATCCGAGCCGCCGCCGCATCCGGCGAGCGCGAGCAGAACCAACAGAAGGCTGGACGACCGACGTGGCATCGACCGTCCAGCCTAGTGGTGAGCTACGGATTCGTCGTCGAGAGCGTGAACGTCAGCGTCTTGGCGTAGCTGCCGGTGCGCAGCGCCTCGTTGGCCCCGATCGACTGGCCGAAGTCGACCGTCACCTGGTTGTTGGAGGCCGGCCCGCCGTAGGTCAGCAGCGTCGTCGGGGAACCGCTGAGCGGCGCGAACGCGGAGCTGCCCACCTTGGCCCGGACCGGTTGCGCGAGCGAGAACGTCCCGTTGACCAGACGCCCCGGCGCGTTGGCGCTGGGATCGGTCACGCTGAGCGCCGCGTCGCCCGCGCTGGAGGTCACGGTGGCGGTCGTCGACGCCGTGTAGTCGCGCGCGGCGCCCGGCTGGAACGGCGGGAACGCGGCCGCGGTGCCGAGCGCGAGGTTCGAGCGTCGCCGGCACGCTTCCGCCGACCGGCGCGACCTGCGTCGTATCCGCGGCGCCCGCCGGCCCGCGCACGTTCGTCAGCACCGAGAAGATGTCGGTCTGGTCGATCGTGCCCTGGATGTCGGCCGCGCGTGGGCCGGACGCCCAAACGGGGACCTCGGCGCCGGTGTGATGCTGGGAGCCGCTCGTGGTCGCGCCGGTGCCCGTGTTGTCGGTCCCGTAGGAGACCCGGATCGGCGTGTTGTCGACGGTCTGGACCGTCGCGTAGCTGGCCCCGGTGGCCGGGACGCCCGTCGTGTACGTCATCTGCGACGTGTGCGAGTGGTCGGCGGTGACGACCACGAGCGTGTCCGGGTGCTGGGCCTGGTAGTCGAGCGCGACGCCGATCGCGTTGTCGAACGCCAGCGTCTCGCCGATCTGGCCGCAGAGGTCGGCGGCATGGTCGCGCTTGTCGATCGAGGCACCCTCGACCTGGAGCACGAAGCCGTCCTTGTCGGCCTCCAGCAGCGACAGCGCCTTCGTCGTCATCTCCGGCAGCGACGGCTCGTCACCGCGGTTCTGGGTCTGGCAGCGGGTGGTGTCGCTGCCGCCCTGGACCTGCACGTCGCGGTTCGGGTTGGCCGCGTAGTACGCCGCGGTGCGCGCGAACAGCGGTGCGAACTCGGTCGTCATGTTGCTGTTGTTGAACAGGCCGAGCACCTTCTGGCCGCTCGTGACGCCCGCCAGCGCCTGCTTGGTATCGACGTACGTGTAGCCCTTGGAACGGGCGTAGTCGATGACGTTCGTCGTCCCGCCGGCGGTCAGCGGCTGCGTGTAGCGCGACGCGCCCGCCGCCGAGGTAGAGGTCGAAGCCCGCGTCCACCTGCTGCTCGGCGATCGAGCCGAGCCCCGGCTGCGCGGCCGTCTTGGCCTCATTCGGGCAGGTCGTGCGGGTGTCGTTCGGGCCCTGGCACGCGCGCTGGGAGATGTGCGAGCTCGGCGCGGCCGGCGTCGCGTCGGTGATCTCCGCTGTCGAGACGTTGCCGGTCGCCTTGCCGGCGTCGCGGGCCATCTCCATGTAGGTCGTGTAGCCCGCGTTCGGGCCGGGGACGTTGTCGGCCGCGGACGGGCCTTGGGAGAGCCGGCCGTCCTGCGTGCGCTTGCCCGTCGACCAGGCGGTCGCGGTCGGGGCCGAGTCACCGACGTAGTTGGGCTGGTACGTCGGCCCGGGGCCGGGGCGCAGCACGTAGTGGATCGAGTCGCCGCGGAACGCGAGCCGGTCCATGTTCAGCCGCCCGGCCGCGCCCTTGCCGTAGTAGCGGCCGAGCGTGACCTCCGAGTGGCCCATTCCGTCGCCGACGAGCAGGATGACGTTCTTGGGCTTTGAGGCGTCGATCTTGGCCGCCAACTGCGCGGTCTTGTCTGGACCCGACTGGCCGACGGCCACGCCGGTGGCGGCAGCGAGTATCGCGGCCGCGAACGCGGCCGTCGTCATCTTTCTCATGGCCGGGACCCTGTCGGACCGCCGGGGCGCTGTTGTGATCGCTCCGTGAACGATCAGCGCCAGGCGAGCGCGCGCAGTTCGCGGCCGCCGGCGAGCAGCCGCCACGCTCGCCGGTCGACGGGCAAGACGCCGGCGATGATCTCGCGCTCGCCGATCTCGACCTCGGTCGCGTCGGCGCCAACGCGCACGAGCGCGCGCTTCATCACATCGATGTGGCGGACGTAGTGCGGCGCGCCGCAGACCCGCAGCCGTACGCCCTCGCCGCTGTCCGTGAGCCCGACGCCGATGGCCGCGTCCTCGCCCATGCCGAGGATCGTCTGAGCGACTGCGTCGCCGAGGCAGGACTGGACGGCGCTGGGCGCCGCGGGCGTGATCGCACTCGTCTCGGGCGGCGGGCCTTCGGCGACCGCCGTGACCTCGTTGCCGACACGGACCGCCGGAGCATCCGTCGTCGTTCCGAGGACGCTCATAGAGACCGTGCGCACCGGCAGGCCGGCGTTCGCCAGCCGGTCGGGATCGGCGTAGCCCAGGCGCCGGCGGGCGGCGGGACCGTCGGCGATCTGCGCCAGCGCGCCGGCGGTCTCCGGCGCGGGCGCGTGCGCCTGGGCACCGGTCAGCGTCGGGGCGGGCGGCTCCGGCTTTGGAGAGCTGCCGCAGCCGCCGAGTATCAGCACGAGCAGGATCGGGGTCCAGCGCACCCGGCGCAGCATGCCGCTGCCGGTTCGCCCTGCCGTGAACGTCATGTGAACGGGCGGCTAGCCTTCCCGCGTGCTCAACCGCTACGCGCTCGCCGGGTTGCTGTCGGTGCTCGGCGTGATCGGGGTTGTCGCGGTCAAGGCGCCGCGCACGCGGACAAGGCGTTCAAAGCTTCGGACTACAACGTCAACCCGCCGACGTCCGGCACTCCGCGTTCGCCGCGACGGCCTGGGACCGGCTGCTCACCTGCCCGGAGATGAACGATCAGGTCGTCGACGCCCTGCGCGCGTTCCGGGCGGTATTCGTCGATAAGGGACCGGAGAAGGTCCCGTGATGGTTTAGCGCTTAAGATCGCGCTCATGGACCTCGGTCCCGAGTTCGCGGTCGCGCGTCGCCGAGCCGGCGATGCCGTCGTGGTCATGCCGGAGGGCGAGATCGATCTCGCCACCATCGACGTGCTCCAGGCCGAGCTCGACGCCGCCGCCGGAGAGTCCGAGCGGGTGGTCCTGGACCTGCGCGGCGTGACGTTCATCGACTCCGCCGGCGTGCGGCTCGTGCTCGAGGCGATGCGCGCGCTGCCCGAATTCGCGGTCGTTCCCGGCGGCCCAGAGGTGTCGCGGGTGTTCCGGCTGGTCGGGCTCGACGAGCGCGTCCGGATCGTCGATCGGCCGCCGGACGAGTAGATGCTCGCCCGGGTCGCCGCAGTCGGAGTGGCAGCGGCCGCCGCGGGCGTCACGGCGCAGTCGCTCCGCAAGCGGCGCGCCGATCGGCAGCGGTACGCGCTGATCCGCGGCGCCGCGCTGATCGCTGATGCGGGCGGCACCACGGCGGAGGTCGTCGAGCGCGTGCGGGCGCTGCTCGTGCCGGCGTTCGCGGACGCGTGCGAGATCCAGCTGGGCGAGGGTGGGCATCACCCCGACGCGACGCTGGTCGTGCCGCTGCGCTCACGGGGGCGAACGATCGGCAGCATGGCGCTGAGCGGCCCGACCGACTCCGACCACGAATTCGCACTGCTCCTGGGCGGCCGGATCGCGCTCGCGATCGAGAACGCTCAGCTCGAATCGCGCGAGGACTGGCTCACCACCGCCCTCGGGACGCTGGCGGAAGCGGTCACGATCCAGGACGACCGCGGCGCGCTCGTCTACGCCAACGACGCGGCGGCCCAGGCGCTCGGCTTCGACACCGCCGAGCAGCTCCTGGCCACGCCACCGCGCGAGATCGTGGACGCCTACGTGTCCTTCAACGAGGACGGGTCACCGCTGCAGATGGATCAGCTCCCCGGCCGGCGGCTGCTCGCGGGCGAGACCCCGGAGCCGCTGGTCGTGCGCGCCGTTTCCAAGCGCACCGGCGAGGAGCGCTGGCGGATCGTCAAGGCGACCGCGGTGCCCGGGCGCCGGCTCGCGGTCAACGTGATCGAGGACGTCACGGACGTCAAGCGTGCCGAGGTCGCCCAGCGCTTCCTGGCCGAGGCCGGCGCCGTCCTGTCGTCCTCGCTCGACTACGAACAGACGCTGGCCCGGATCGCCGAGCTGACCGTCCCTCGGCTCGCCGACTGGTGCTCGGTCAGCCTCCCGGACGGCGAGCGGGTGCGCACGGTCGCAGTCGCCCACGCCGATCCGGCGAAGGTCCAGTTCGCCTGCGGACTATCAGAAGCGCTATCCGACGCCGCTGAGCGCACCGACGGGCGCGGCCCAGGTCCTGCGGGACGGCGGCTCGCAGCTGATCAACGGCATCACCGACGAGATCCTGGCCGCGGCCGTCCCGGACCCGGAGCAGCGCGAGGCGGTGAGCGGGCTCGGCATGAGCGCGGTGCTGCTGGTCCCGATGCTGGCCGGCGGCCGCGCGATCGGCGTGATCAGCCTCGTCAGCGCCGAATCCCGGCGCACGTTCACGACCGCCGACGTGCAGCTCGCCGAGGAGCTCGGCCGCCGCGCGGGGACCGCCGTGGAGAACGCCCGCCTCTACCGCGAGCGCTCGCACATCGCCGCCACGCTCCAGCGCGGACTGCTCCCGGACGAGCTCCCCACGATCCCGGGGCTGCGGCTCGCGTCGCTGTACCGGCCGGCGGGCTCCGAGAACCTGGTCGGCGGGGACTTCTACGACGCGTTCGAAACCTCCACCGGCTGGATGCTGCTGGTGGGCGACGTGACCGGCCGCGGCGCGGACGCCGCCGCGCGGACCGGGCAGGCGCGGCATACGCTCCGCACGGCCGGCCTCCTGCTCGGCGATCCGGGCGATGCGCTCGAGCAGCTCAATCTCGCGCTGGCCGGAGCGCGCGAGGCGATGCCGTGCACGGTCGCGATCGTCCATGTCACCGGACGGACCGCGCACGTCCTGTGCGCCGGTCACCCGCAACCGCTGCTGATCCGGGATGGCGCGCCGCAGGCCGTCGGGCATTTCGGCCCGATGCTGGGAGCGTGGCCCGACAGCACCTGGCGCGAGTACACGATCGAGCTCGTCGACGGCGATGTGCTCGTGCTCTACACGGATGGCGTGACCGACGCGCGCGGCGACCCGGGGCGGTTTGGGGACGCGCGGCTGTTCGAGACGCTGCGCGGCGCCACGAGCGCGGCCGAGGCGGTCTCCGCGATCGACCGCGCTCTCACGAATTTCCAACGTGGCGCGCAGGCGGACGATACGGCCATCCTGGCGGTCGACCTTCCGCCGGTTCGCGCTTGACCTCCGTCTCCTGACCGGGAAGGATGGTCCGGTTCGGAGGGGTTTGACGAGAGGGGTCGAGATGGAGGGTGTACGACGGCTCGCGGCTGGGCTGGGCCTGGCGGCTGCGCTGGTTGGGGTTGCGCCTGCGGCGGCACACGCCGCCGATGCTTGGACGGAGCTCGCGGGGACGCCGAGCGCATCCGGCGCGACGGTCAAACCCACCGAGTTCCGGGCGTTCACGCTCGATCAGAGCGACACTGCGCGCCTCGCTGCGGAGCGCGCCGAAGGGCGCGCGCAGCGCCGCGGGGTCCTCGACGGTGCTCTCGCTGCCCGGCCCGGGCGGCGACACGCAGCGCTTCCGCGTCTACGAGTCCTCGATCATGGAGGCGGGCCTCGCGGCCAAGCATCCTGAGATCAAGACCTACGCCGGCCGCGGCATCGACGACCCGACGGCCTCGATCGTCGCCGACACGAGCCCGCTCGGCTTCCACGCGTCGATCCGCTCGGCCGAGTGGCGGCTGGTACGTCGATCCGTACTACCGCTCCGGCAAGGGCGTCTATGTCAGCTACTTCACGCGCGACGTGTCCCAGCGACGCGGCCGACGAGATCCTGCAGCGCGAGCCGGTCACCGAGAGCGCGGCGGGCCAGGCGTTCAGCGCCGGCGCCGTGGCGGGCCCGGAGATCCAGCTGCGCACCTACCGGCTCGGCGCTGATCACCGACCCGAGCTACGCCACCTATCACGGCGTCGCCAACGTCACCGCGGCCAAGGTCACGCTGATGAACCGGGTCAACCAGATCTACGAGACCGAGAGCGCGATCCGGCTGGTCCTGATCGCCGACACCGACAAGCTCAACCTGAACACGGCCGCGCTCGCCACTGGCGCGAACGGCCCGTGCGGCGCGGCGGCCTGCTATCACGCAGGGCACGAACTCGTGCGGCGGCGCGTGCTCGACCGCAACCGGATCGTCGCCGGCCAGATCGTCGGCGCGAGCGCCTACGACATCGGCCACATCGCGATGGGCAACTCGGGCGGCGGCGTCGCCGGCCTCGGCGTCGTCGGCCTCGGCCAGAAGGCCCGCGGCTGCACCGGCCTGGCCACGCCGATCGGCGACTTCTTCGCCGTCGACTACGTGGCGCACGAGATGGGCCACCAGTTCGCCGGCAACCACACGTTCAACGGCACGCTCGTCAACTGCGGCGGCAACCGCAGCGGCCAGACCTCGGTCGAGCCGGGCTCGGGCTCCTCGGTGATGGCGTACGCCGGCATCTGCGGCCAGGACAACCTCCAGCCGCACAGCGACCCCTACTGGGTCCCGAAGAGCTACGAGGAGATCCTCGCGCAC
This sequence comes from uncultured Solirubrobacteraceae bacterium, assembly GCA_963768375.1. Classification (GTDB taxonomy): domain Bacteria; phylum Actinomycetota; class Thermoleophilia; order Solirubrobacterales; family Solirubrobacteraceae; genus Solirubrobacter. The sequence continues at coordinate 154,985 of CAVYHO010000005.1, read as the reverse complement.
ACCTCGACCGACCGGAACCCGATCAACGAGGTCCAGAACGTCTCGTTCCGCGACTTCGACGGCACGGACTCCTTCACGCTCAGCTGGGTGGGCCGGACCTCCGCTCCGATCGTGCGCGGCACCAACTTCACCGCCGCCGCGGTGCAGGCCGCGATCCAGGGCCCGAGCGAGGTCCAGACCGTCGCGCTCACCGGCTATGACACCAATGGCGACTCGTACCGGCTGAGCTACGGCGGCGCGAACACCGTGCCGATCGTCCGCGGCCAGAACAACACCGCGGCCGGCATCCAGAACGCGCTCGCCGGCGGCAATGAGCAGCAGCAGGTGGTGCTGGCCAACTTCAACGGCACCACGCAGTCGTTCCAGATCCAGGTCAACGGCGTCAACTCCGCGGTGCTCGGTTTCGGCGGTACGGCGATCAGCAACGGCAACGTGGCGGCGGCCGTCAACGCGATCGCCGGGTTCGCCGGCACGGTCTCGTCGGCCGGCGCCGGCAACGGCGGCTTCACGCTGACCTTTGCCGGGGCGTCAGAGCGCACCGACGTGCCGGCGATCTCGATCGTCAACTGCACGGGCGCTTGTACGGCGACCGTGCGCGAGACGGCCAAGGGCGGCACCGGGCTGGCGACGTGGCCGGCCGGTGCGACGGTCGCGGCGTCGAATCCCACCGACAGCGGCTACACGCTGACGATCAGCGGCGCCGCTCAGGGGTCGGACTTCGGTGACATCTCGCTCGCCGACTTCAACAGCGCCGCGGGCACCGTGGCCGAGACCGTCAAGGGCGCGCAGGGCATCCTGCCGGTGGGCGCCACGGGTGTCGTGGCCGGCTTCGGCGCCGGCACGTTCAACGACACCGGCTTCCAGGTGTCCTTCGGCGGCAACCTCGCGGGCGCCGACCAGCCGGCGATCGGCATCGAGTGGACCGGGGCGACCGGGTTCGTGGGCGAGACCGATCGCGGCGGCGCAGCTACGAACAAGGGCTTCACGGTCACGCCGACGGGCAACAACGCGCCCGACGTGACCGTCCCGGCCCCGGTGACGATCCCGCCGCGGACGCCGTTCGCGCTCACGGGCAGCGCCACCGACCCCAACGGTGACGCGGTCACGTACATGTGGGAGCAGGTCGACCCCGCGGGCATCAGTGGCCCGCCGCCCACGCCCGAGGACCCGCCGGCCACCACCGCCGGCACGTCGCTGGTCAACAACACCAAGACCAACGGCGCGCTGTTCCGTCAGCTGGCCGTCGGCGCGGACATCCCGCTCGAGGACTCGCTGAAGTACAACTCGCCGGGCCTGAACCTGGCGACCAACAACCCGACGCGCGTGTTCCCGGACATGGGGCAGATCCTGTCCAACTGGACGAACGCCGAGACCGGACGGTGCCCGGCGGCGCCGGCCACCGGGGCCGTGCCGGTGGCGACCCGCGAGTGCTTCTCGGAGTGGCTGCCGACGGCGGACTGGGTCGGCTTCCTCCGGGACCGCACGATGACGTTCCGCCTGACGGCACGTGACGGCAAGATGGGCGGCGGCGGCCTCGGGTTCGCCCAGACCAAGGTCACGGTCGCGCGGTTCGCGGGCCCGTTCCGGATCACCTCGCAGTCGGTCCCGCAGGTCATCCACGGGACGACGCTGCAGAACATCACGTGGGACGTTGCGGGCACGAACGCGTCGCCGATCAACGTGTCGAACGTGAAGATCTCGCTGTCGACCGACGGCGGCGTCACGTTCGGCACCGTGCTCGCCGAGAGCACGCCAAACGACGGCGCGTTCGCGGTCAACATGCCCGACGTCAACGCCCAGCGGGCGCGGATCAAGGTCGAGGCGATCGGGAACGTGTTCTTCGACGTCTCGCACGCGGACCTCACGCTCGTGAAGGCCGCGACGCAGACGGTCTCGGCGAACGTGCCGGCCACGCTGGCGCTGACGCTCGGCCCGGCGGCGACGTTCAGCCCGTTCGTTCCGGGTGTCGATGCCGACTACGACGCGTCGTCGACGGCGAACGTCGTCTCGACCGCCGGTGACGCCGCGCTGTCGGTGGCCGATCCGGGCGCGAACCCGGGTCACCTCGTCAACGGCTCGTTCGTGATGCCGTCGATCCTGCAGGCGCGCGCGGGTACGACCGGCGCGTTCTCGCCGGTCGGCGCGATCCCGGCGACGCTGAAGAGCTACACCGCGCCGATCTCGAACGACGCGGTCACGCTCGCCTTCCGCCAGCACGTCGGCCGTACCGACGCGCTACGGACGGGAACGTACGCGAAGACGCTGACGTTCACGCTGTCGACCACAGCTCCGTAGGGATTCGTGGGGCCCGGCTTCGGCCGGGCCCTACCCCTTCACGGCACCGCTGGTGAGACCCGCCACCAGGTGGCGTTCGGCGAACGCGTAGAAGACCAGCGCCGGCACCATCGAGAGTGTCGTGAACGCGAGGATCTTCGCGATGTCGGCCGTGTATTGGGTGGAGTAGTTGGTGACGCCCAGCGGCAGCGTCCAGTTGTCGGCCTCGGTCATCACCACCAGCGGCAGCAGGAACGCGTTCCAGCTGCCGATCAGCGCCAGCACGCTCACCGTGGCCAGCACCGGGCGCGACAGCGGCAGCAGGATCCGCCAGAAGAAGCGGAACGGGCCGCAGCCGTCGATCGCGGCCGCGTCCTGCAGCTCGTTCGGGAAGCTGGCGAAGAACGGGCGCAGGATCACGATCGTCATCGGCAGCCCGAACGCCGCCTGGGGGAGAGCGACGCCGAGCGGGTTGTCGAGCAGCCCGAGGTTCCGGACCATGATGAAGATCGGCAGGATCGCGACCGCGACCGGGAACAGCAGCCCGACCGTGAACACGGCGTACAGCACCTCGCGGCCGGGAAACACGAGCCGCGCGAACACGAACGCGGCCGCCGCCGCCAGCGGCACGGTCAGCAGTGTGGACACGAGCGCGATCAGCGTGCTGTTCCACAGCTGGCGCCAGAACGTACCCGAGCCGAGGATCTCGCCGTAGTTGGAGAACACCCACGGATCCGGCAGCCCGACGGGGTCGGTGGCGATCTGCGCCGTGTCGCGGAAGCCGCCGAGGATCGCGTACACGACCGGGACCAGGATCGCGGCGGCGACGACCAGCGCGAAGCCGTAGAGCGGGATCCGCCTCATCGGCTCATCGTGGTCAGCGCGCCGTCGATGTCGCGGCGCAGGATGAAGCGCTGGTAGGCGAGCGCGATCGCCAGCGAGATCGCGAGCATGATCACGGCGACCGCGCTGGCGTAGCCGAACTGGAAGCGCTTGAAGCCCCAGTCGACCATGTAGACCGCCATCGTGTTCGACGCGTGCACCGGGCCGCCGCCGGTCATCACCCACACCAGGTCGAACAGCTGGAGCGCGCCGATGATCGACAGGAACACGGAGATCCGGATCGTCGGGCCGAGCAGCGGCAGCGTGACGTAGCGGAAGACGTGCCAGCGGGTCGCGCCGTCGATCAGCGCCGCCTCCTCGAGTTCGCGCGGGATCTGCTGCAGCCCAGCGAGGTAGAGGATCATGTGGAAGCCGAAGTACTTCCATGAGATCGCGACGAACAGCGTGTAGAGCACGATGTTCGGGTCGGCCAGCCACAGGCGGTCGGTCGGCGCCACGCTGTCCACCAGCCCGCCGGGCTGGAGCATCAGCGTGAACACGACGCCCGTGACGACCTCGGAGAGCACGAACGGCGCGAAGTAGAGGACCCGCAGCAGCGCGCGGCCGTGGATCCGCGCGTTCAGCAGCAGCGCGACGCCGAGCGCGAACGGCAGCTGGAGCGCGAGCGAGAGCACGATGAAGATGCCGTTGTGCTCCAGCGCGCCGATGAACACCTCATCGTTGAACGCGCGCTTGAAGTTCTCCAGCCCGACGAAGTCATCCAGCGGCCCGAGGCCGCTCCAGTCGAAGGCGCTGAAGTACGTCGCCTGCAGCACCGGGGCGATGACCAGCAGCCCGTACAGCGCCAGCGCCGGCGCGAGGAACAGCCCGATGGTGGTCCAACGGCGCCGGGCGCGGGCACGTCGCGCCCGGCGAACCGTCGGAGGGAGGACGAGAACCGCTTCGCTATCCGGCCTTGGCCGCATCCGCGATCTTGCCGGCCACGTCCTGGGGGGATGCCTTGCCCGCGAACAGCTCCTGGACCGCGTCATTGACCGCCTGCCCGACCGCCGGCGCATAGGCCTGGTCGAGGTAGAGCTGGACGAAGTCGGCTTCGCTGCGGGCGTCGAGCACGGACTTCATGTTCGGGTCCGTGACGGACGACTCGCTGCCCTCGACCACCGGCAGGATGGCGCCGCTGGCGCCAGCCTTGTTGGCGACGTCGGACGTGACCAGGAACTTCACGAAGTCGACGGCCTCGGGGGGCGCGTCCTTGCCGATCGCGAAGCCGTCGCCGCCACCGAACTGCTCGCCCGGCTGTCCGGCGCCGCCGTCGACGGTCGGGAACGGGAACCAGCCGAGGTCGGCCAGCATCTCGTCCTTTTCCTTGGTGTTGGCGGCGAACGTCGAGGGCGCCCACTGGCCCATCAGGTCCATCGCCGCTTTGCCGTTGCCGACCTCGGCCGCCTCGCCGCCGGCGCCGTCCCACGGCGCGGCCAGGAAGCCGTCCTGGAACGGCTTCATGTCGATCAGCTTCTTGAGCTCTTCGCCCGCCTGGACGAACCCGGGCGAGTCGAACGATCCGTCTTCGCCGGCCTTGGCCATCGCGTCCTTGCCGGCGATCCGCAGCGACAGGTTGGCCCACCAGAACATCCCCGGCCACTTGTCCTTCTCGCCCACGGCGAGCGGCGTGATGCCCGCGTCCTTGAGGGTCTGGACGTCCTGCAGGAACTCCGACCAGGTCGTGGGCGGACCGTCGATTCCGGCCTTCTCGAACAGCGACTTGCGATACCACACCCCGACCATGCCGAGGTTGAACGGGACGCCGTACTGCTTGCCATCGATCTGGTAGATGCCGACCCCGGCCGGGTTGAGGTCACCGATCCAAGGCTTGGTGGGCTCGCTGACGTCCGTCACCAGCCCCGCGTCGGCCTGCTCTTTGAGCGTGCCGCCGCCCCACGAGTGGAAGATGTCCGGGACCTTGCCGCCTTGCATCGTGGTCGTGAGCTTGGACTTGAAGGCCTCGTTCTCGAGCACCGTGATGTTGATCTTCACATTCGGGTGATCGGCCATGTACTGCTTCGCGGCGTCGGCCCAGATGGTCTTCATCGGGTCGTTGTTCGCGATGTGCCACCACTCGATCGTCACCGGCTCGTTGGATGAGGATTTGGTGGCGGAGGAGCCTTCGTCGTCGTCGCTGCCCCCGCAGCCGGCGACCATCAGTGCCGCGGCGACGACCGCCCATCGAACCGACTTCACCATCACGGTCTCCTCCCTTCAGTTGTGCTCTGACGCACCACGAGCGTCGTCGCGAGCTCGACGCGGGGGTCCTCGGTCTGCCCGAGGACGAATCGAGCCGCCGTTGCCGCCATCTCGGTCAGCGGCTGGCGGATCGTGGTCAGCGGCGGCCCGACCCAGCGCGCCATCGGCAGGTCGTCGAACCCGATCACGCTGAGCTGCGCGGGGATCTCGACACCGTGGACGCGGGCCGCTTCATAGACGCCGAAGGCCTGCAGGTCGCTGCCGGCGAAGATCGCCGTCGGCGGCTCCGGCAGCTGCAGCAGCGCCTGGCCGTGCTCGTAACCGGCCTCGACGTGGAACGTGCCCCAGCGGATCAGCTCGGGGTCGACGTCCAGACCGGCCGTCTCGAGCGCGGCGCGGTAACCGTCCACGCGGGCGCGGCTGCACAGCATGGACGGGGGCCCGCCGATCATGCCGATGCGCGTGTGGCCGAGCTCGAGCAGGTGGCGCGTGGCGGACAGCCCGCCGTTCCAGTTGGTGGCGCCGACCGACGGCACGCCCGGTGCGGGCTCGCCCGCCGGGTCGACCACCACGAACGGGATGCTGCGAGCGTTCAGCCGCGCGATCTGCTCCCGCGTGAGCTCGGAGACGACGAGGATCAGCCCGGCGCTGCGGCGGCTCGCGACCGCATCGACCCACGAGCGCCCGAGAGCGCCCGGACCCTCCTGGGCCGACAGCACGACGCCGAGCTCGTTCTCGCGCGCGACCTCCTCGACGCCCTTGATGATCTCCATCGCCCACGGGCTCTCGAGCTCGTTGAAGACGACGTCGAGCAGGTGGGCGTGAGTTTGCGGCGCGGGGCGCTTGTAGCCGTGCTCGCGGAGCATCCGCTCCACGCGCTCGCGGGTGCCGGGCGCAACATCCGATCGGCCGTTGACGACTTTCGAAACTGTCGGGACCGAGACACCCGCCGCGTCAGCGATATGGGCGATGGTGACGCGCTGTGCCACGCCGCGAAGCTATCAGATATGTTTCGAGAATGTCGCGAAATTTTCAAGGCTTGCGCGTCGACGGCGACGCGGTCGTCGGGCCGGACGGCGCGCGGATGCTGTTGCGCGGCGTGGGCCTTGGCGGCTGGATGAACATGGAGAACTTCATCACCGGCTATCCCGCCAACGAGAGCGCGATGCGGGAGGCGGTCGCGGCGGTGCTCGGCTCCGAAGACTTCTTCGACGTGCTGCTGGACCGGTTCTTCGGCGAGGCGGACGCGCAGTTCCTCGCGTCCCTGGGCGTGACGTGCGTGCGCCTCCCGGTCAACCAGAAGCAGTTCGCGCGCGAGGCGGGGTTCGCGCGGTTGGAGCGCGCCGTGTCGGTACTGGGCGCGGCCGGGATCTACAGCGTGATCGACCTGCACGCGGTCGTCGGCTGCCAGAACCAGCATTGGCACTCGGACAACCCGACGCACGTCGCGGCGTTCTGGCTGCACGAGCACTTCCAGGACCAGGTGGTGGCGCTGTGGGAGGTGCTCGCCTCCCGGTTCGTAGGGAACCCGTGGGTCGCGGGTTACAACCTGCTCAACGAGCCGGCGGATCCGTCCGGCGCCGTCGTCGGCCCGTTCCACGATCGGCTGGTGGCGGCGATCCGCGAGATCGATGCCGACCACATCCTGTTCGTGGACGGCAACACGTACTCGACCGACTTCTCGGCGTTCGGCGAGCCGTACGAGAACACGATCTATGCCTGCCACGACTATGCGGTCGACGGGATGGCGTTCGGCGGGCCCTACAACGGCGAGCCCGAGCCGGTCGAGGCGAAGTTCCTGGAGCGCACCCGTTACATGCGCGAGACCGGGACGCCGATCTGGGTCGGCGAGTTCGGGCCGGTCTACACGGGCGACGACGAATCGCGATTGAAGCTGCTGTCCGACCAGCTCGAGATCTACGAGCGCCATGGGGCCGGCTGGTCGTTGTGGACCTACAAGGACATCGGGCTGCAGGGCCTCGTCTACGCCGATCCGGAGGGCGCCTGGATGCGGCACTTCGGGGCGTTCGTGGCGAAGAAGGCGCGGCTCGGCGCCGACTCGTGGGGCTCGAACGATCGTGAGCTGCCGGAGGTGATGGAGCCGCTGCACGGGCTCGTCGCGCGCGAGTTCCCGTCCTGGGCGCCGTATCCGTGGAGCGCGGCCGCGACGACCGACGACCTCGTGCGGCACATCCTGTTCGCGCAGGCGCTGCTGCCGGAGTACGCGACGCTGTTCCGCGGACTCTCCGACTCGGATCTCGAGGCGCTCGCGGACTCGTTCAGCCTGGCGAACTGCGTCCGCCGCGAGCGCCTCTGCGAGATCATGCGGGATGCGTGTGCCACTTCATCTCGGGCCGCGCGTTGAACAGCGCCATCACGACGCCGGTGCCGTTGCCCGTGAGGTTGTGCTTCGCGGCGGCGCCGTTGAGGCGCAGCTGGAAGTCCTTGGTGACGTTCAGCCGCCACTGCTGGTTCAGCGCGCCGGTCTTGCACGTCTCGGAGGTCACGACCGGGAAGCCCTGGAGGCCGCGGCCGGTGAGGCAGCGCCCGGTCTTGACGTTCCGGTACGTGGCGTAGCCGGAGTTCGTGTCGGTCTTGCGCCAGCGCTGCGAAGCGTCGGTGCTGGTCTTGTCCATCGAGGCGAGCCCGCTGGGGCTCTCGGCCAGGAACCGCGTCGTGTCGGCGTCGGTGTGGAGCTTGACGGTCGTCGTCGCGGCGTTCGAGCTTGTAGCGAACGCCAACATGGCCGTGAGCGTCGAGATGGCGATGAGGATGGTGCGGATCGTTTTCATGCCCCTGACGACGCGGGTCTACGGCTCGGATTCCGCGTAGGGGGATGACGAGGGGAACCCCTTGTAGGGTCGGGGGATGGTCGCATTCGTGCTGGGCGGCGGCGGGCAGCTCGGGGCGCACGAGGTGGGAATGCTGCGCGCGCTGCTCGAGCGCGGGATCGTCCCGTCGCTGGTGGTGGGGACCTCGGTGGGGGCGATCAACGGCGCTGCGGTCGCGACCGAGCCGACCGTCGAGGCGGTGGCGCGGCTGGGCGCGACCTGGTCGGACATCGAGCGGCGCGACGTGTTCGGCGGATCGCTCCTGCGCCGGCTCGGGACGCTCGCGCGGACCGGCACCCACCTGCACGACAACGACGGGCTGCGGGCGACGCTGACCGAGGCGCTGCCGATCCCGCTGATCGAGGACCTGCCGGTGCGCTTCCAGTGCGTGGCGGCGAGTATCGAGGCGGCGGCGGAGCACTGGTTTGAATCCGGCCCGATCGTCGACGCCGTGCTCGCCTCGTCCGCCGTGCCGGGCATCCTGCCGCCGGTCGAGGTCGGCGGTGAGCACTTCATCGACGGCGGCATCGTGAACTCGATCCCGGTCAACCGGGCTGTCGAGCTGGGCGCGACGCGGATCTTCGTCATGCACGTCGGCCGCGTCGACCGGCCGCTGGAGCCTCCGCGGTGGCCGTGGGAGGTCGGGCTGGTCGCGTTCGAGATCGCGCGCCGGCACCGGTTCCTCGGCGATCTCGCCTCGTTGCCGGACTCCGTCGAGGTCCACGTCATGCCAACCGGCCAGCCCGACCCCCCGAAGTACAACGACCTCTCGGCGCTGCGCTACCGGGTCTCGCCGGACGTGGGGGAGAGCATCGAGCGCGCGCACGCCGCGTCGGTCGCGTATCTCGAGGGTCTCTGATGCGGTCACCAGTGCTCCGGCGGGTCCTGATCGCGCCGCTGATCCTGGCCGCCGAGCTCGCGCTGATTGTCGCCGCTCCAGTGTTGGCAGCGATCGCGGCGATCCTGTCACCGCTGTTCGGCGGACGCCGTCCGATTCGCGCGCTGGCGCTTGCGCTCGCGTACGCGACGGGCCACGTCGCAGCGGTCGCCGGCGTGACGGCGCTGTGGGCCGCCGGGCTCGCCGGCCGGCACGGACCGCACTACGCGGTCCTGCGCTTCTTTGTCGGCACCGTCGCGCGGACGGCGCTGCGGGTCGCGCGCGTGCGCGTGACCGTCCACGGGTCAGAGCACGCCGAAGCCGCTCTGGCGGACGGGCGGCCGCTCGTCGTGCTCAGCATCCACTCCGGCGAGGGCGACTCGCTGCTCGTCCTCGACCACCTGCTTCGCCGCCACGGCCGGCGGCCGCGGATCGTGATGCACGAGGCGCTCGCGATGGACCCGCTGATCGACGTGATCGGCAGGCGGCTGCCGAATCGGTTCGTGGACCCGCGCGGCGGCGACACGGAGATCGAGATCGCCGCCATGAGCCGCGACCTGGGCGGCGGCGACGCGGTGCTGATCTTCCCCGAGGGCGGCAACTTCACGATCGAGCGGCGGCTGCGGGCGATCGAGCGGCTCCTGCATCGCGGCCACCACGAGGAGGCCGCGTGGGCGGAGGAGATGCAGCACCTGTCGGCGCCGCGCCCCGGCGGCGCGCTCGCCGCGCTGGAGGCGGCGCCGGACGCCGACGTCGTGTTCTTCGCCCACCACGGCTTCCCGGACTCGATGGGTCAGGCGTGGCGCGAGCTGCCGCATCCGACCCCGATCGACGTCGAGCTGTGGCTGGTCCGCGCGGACGAACTGCCGGAGGGACAGGACGCCCGGATCGACTGGCTGTTCGGCTGGTGGAAGACGCTCGACGCGTGGGTCGAAGAAAAATCTTCGCGCGAGCGATGAGTTTCCGAAGGGGTCGGCGTCTATACGGGTGAGATGTTCACCACCCGCCACAATCGCTCAGGAGACCGCGGAAATCGCGACGGCGACCCCCCGCCCCCCGCTTACGTGATTGAGTCGACGACCGCCCGGATGAGCGGATGGTCGTCCGAGCCGGCTCGAGCCGCTACGAAGATGCGCCGCTCGAGCGAAGGTCGTAGGGAACGCAGCACCAGGTCTTTCAGGGGAGTCACTCCGAGGTCGGGCACGAGCGCCACGCCGACGCCCGCCGCGGCTAGGGCACACGCCACCGAGAAGTCGCCGGTCTCGGCGGCCCGCGGCTCGAAGCCGGGACGCGCGGCATGCGCGCCGGACGAGCAGCACGGGCTCGTTGAGGAAATCCGCACGGCAGAGGTCGCGGGCCGCGTCGCGCGCGGTCAGGTCGTCGTGCGCGACCGCGATGTCGATCCGGCCGAGCGCGAGCGCCGGGAGGCTCTCGTGCGGCTCGAGTTCGGTGAGGTCGATACGCAGCCGCGGATGCTTCTGGCGCAGCGCCGCGAGCTTGGCGGGCAGCAGCGCGCGGGTGGCGGTCGGAAACGACGCCAGCCGGACGCTGCCCGTGAGCTCTGCGGCGGCGGTGACCAGCGCCGCGTTCGCACGCTCGAGCGCGGCCAGCACGTCGTGGGCGTCGGGGAGGTCGGTGATCGGCGGCGCGATCGCGCTCGCCGGCGTGGCGATCGCGACCGTTCAGCGCACCCGGATGGATACCGAGCGCGTACCGCCGGACGTCGCCAGCGTGAGCGTGTAGCGGCCGGGGCGCAGCTTGCGTCCGCCCATCCGACGCCCGATGGTGAGGCTGGTGGTGGACGTCTTGGTCGTGGCCGACCAGCGCGCGACGGTGCGACCGCGGGCGCGGACGGTGAACGTCACCTGCGTCCCCGCCGCCACCGAGAACGTGAGCCGCACGCCGACGAGTTTCGGTGCCTGCACCGCCGGCGGCGCCGGTGTGGCGACCGGCGGGCTGACCGTCACCGGCGGGGTCGGGCCAGGGGTCGCGTCCGGCGTCGGCGCCGGTGGGGGCACCGGGCTCGGCGTCGGCGTTGCCGTGGCGGTCGGCGTCGCCGTCGGTGTCGGCGTGGGCGTGGGCGTCGGGGCCGGGGGCGCGGCCAGGGCGGCGAGCGCTCCGTCCGCGTTTAGCCGCCCGCTTGTCGCTGCCAACCCCGCGAGCGAGCCGCGCACGTCGACCGACGACAGCAGCGCGGTCCTGCGCTCGAGCGTGGTCGTTCCCGGGTCGGCCGCGGCCAGCAGCGCCACTGCGCCCGCCACGTGCGGCGCCGCCATCGACGTGCCGTTCGCGTACGTGTAGATCCCGCCGATCGTCGCCGACCGAATCCACGCACCCGGCGCGTAGAGGTCGACCGCCGTCGGGCTGAAGTTCGAGAAGTCCGCGGGCAGGTCGCGGTTGTCGCTGGCGCCGACGCACACCACGTTCGCCGCGGCGGCGTTGCACGGCATGTACAGCGCGGCGTCGGCGCTCGCGTTGCCCGCGGAGACGATGTAGAGCGTGTTCGGGTGTGCGGCGATCACGTTGGTCACGGTCGTCGACGTTCCCATCCCGCCAAGCGATGCATTGACCACCGGGACGCCGAGATCGCCGGCGTAGTCGAACGCCGTGGCGATCACGCTGCTCGACGCCTGCGAGCCGGGTCCGGCAAAGATCTTGATCGGCACGACCTCCGCCAGCGGCGCGACACCGGCGACACCGATGCCGTTGTCGGCGAGCGCCGCGATCGTGCCGGAGACATGGGTCGCGTGAAAGTTGCCCTCGGTCTCGACCGTGTTGTCGCCGTAGACGAAGTCCCAGCCCTGCCAGTCGTCGACGTAGCCGTTGCTGTCGTCGTCGATCCCGTTGGTCTCCTTGCCGCCACCGCGCTCGCCCGGGTTGCCCGTGAACTGGCCGGCGAGGTCGGGGTGGGTGGTCTCGAAGCCGGTGTCGACGACGGCCACGACGGCGCCGGCGCCCTGGGTCCTCAGCCAGGCCTCCGGCGCGTCGATGTCGGCGTCGGCGACGCCCGGATCCCAGACGGCCTGGCCCGTGTTCTCGAGTCCGTAGAGGCTGCCGAACATCGGGTCGTTGGACTGCAGGCGCACCGGCATGTCCGGCTCGGCGTAGACGACGTCGGGGTTGTCGTTCAGCTCCGCCAGCGCCTGCTCGACATCGCCGTTGCGGGGGACGACGACCTCGGTGTCGGGCAGCGTGAGCATGTCCGTGAGCTTCACGTCCGCGTCCGCGCGGACGGCGAGACGCTCGTCGCGATCCAGGCCGGGTGCGCGCCTGACGATGATCGCGTCGGCCGCCATGGCGTTCGCCGGCAGCGCGACGGCGGCGAACAGCGCAAGACTGAGAGTGCGGGCGACCAGAGCCATTGACCGGGGTGATCGACCGCTCGCCGGCTTCCCGCCAGTTTTCGCTCCGAAAGTCGTTCGTGTGTCCCATGAAGCGACGCCTCCTCATGACTCTGACCACTGCTGTGGCCGCCGCCGCGCTCGCCCCGAGCGCCGCATCGGCGGCCGTGACCCTCCAGCCCGGCGCCTACCACGAGACCGACGCCGGCTCGTGCACGCTGAACTTCGCCTACACCGGCGGCGGCACGTCGTACCTCGGCACCGCCGCGCATTGCGTCTCGGCCGTCGGCCAGCGCGTGCGCGACATCGAGGGCGTGGAGTTCGGCTCGGTCGCCTTCATCGGCGACGCCAACACGACCGACTGGGACTTCGCGTTCATCCGCGTCGACGCCGAGGACCTCGGCCGGGTCAGTCCGGCGGTCAAGGGCCATCCCGCGTTCCCGAAGGGCTTCACCACCGCCGCCGACACGCTCACCGGCGACTCGATCCAGCTGTCCGGCTACGGGCTCGGCTATGACACGACGCCCGCCACGCAGGAGCAGCGCAAGGCCATCATGGGCGGCGACGACGCGTCGATCTACACCGTGTCCGGCCCGATCCACTGGGGCGATTCGGGCGGACCGCTCGTCCACATCGGCACCGGCAAGGCGCTCGGCATCGTCAGCCGCCTGTGCGCCGGCGCGTGCAGCGAGGAGGGCCCGACGGTCCAGGGCATCCTCGCCAAGGCCGCGTCGCGCGGCTTCAGCGTCTCGCTGCGCACCGTCTGATCGCACAGTCAGACTGCGGCATGTGGGGTGGCTGTTCTACACGCTGATGACGGTCGTCCTGTGGGCGGGCTGGAGCTTCCTCGGCAAGCTTGCCGTGGAGCGGACCACGTCCGTCCAAGCGACCCTGATGTTCGGCATCGTCGCGGCCCTCGTGGGGGCCGCGGCGATCGCCCTCGGCCAGCGGACGTCGCCGTGGTCGGTCGGCGCGCTGTGGCTCGCCGCGCTGAGCGCGCTGTCGGGCTCGATCGGCCTGATCACGTTCTACCTCGCGCTGCAGGAGGGGAAGGCGAGCGTGGTCGTGCCGATGATCGGGCTCTACCCGGCGATCGTCGCGCTGCTCGCGGTCGTGTTCCTGGACGAGCGGCTCAGCGCGGTCCAATACGCCGGGGTGCTGCTGGCCGTCACGGGCGTGGTACTGCTCGGAGCGGGCTGAGGTCCGGGTGGACCGCGCCGTCGAGCACTGAGCGCGCGAGCCGGTCGCCGATCAGCGGGCCGAACTTCATCGCGTTGCTCGCGCCGAGCGCCGTGACATTGCCGGCCTGCAGGGCGATGAAGCCGTCGCCGCCGTCGAGCCAGGGCGCGAAGAGCGAGACGCACTCGAGCTCACTGACGGGCGTGAGCGGCTCGAACATCGCCGGCTCGTCGCCGGGGGTCGTGCATCCCGATCGCGTACCGACCGGCGATCGGCAGCCCGTACAGCTCGGGGGCGATCACGCACGCCGCGCCACGTGCGGCGTACGTGACGCGTACGTGCGGCTCGACCGTGAGGGCGAGGTCGAGCCCGAGCGGCGCGATCAGCCGCTGCGTGTCGAGCCCGGCGCACACCACGATCGCGTCGGCCTCGATGCTCTCGAGCGAATCCACGCGCGTGCGCTGCACGGTCACGCGCGCGGCCAGCGCCTCGAGCGCGCGTTTCACGCGGGTCACGCCGGCCAGCGGGTCCCAGATCCCGTGACTCCACGGCTCGCGTAGCGGTGGCAGTCGCTCTTCGATCTCGGCGCGCGTCAATCGTTCGACGGGCGCGCCTACTTCGCGCATCGCCGCGGACTGCTCCTCACCGCCGACGACCACCAGCCCCTCGTCGCCGAGCAACTCCATCCCGAGCGCCCGCTCCCACTCGCGCCACCGCTCTCGCGCCTCCAGCGCGAGCGCACACAACCACGCGTCACGGTGCGCGATCCGAAAGATCCGCGCCAGCCCCGCCGACTGCCCCGCACCGACGTCGTCGGCCTCCAGCACAACCGCGCGATGCCCGCGCCGCTCCAACTCGAACGCCGTCGCGAGCCCACAGATCCCCGCCCCGACTACCACGACATCGCTGTGCACGCGACAATTGTCGCGCGTGCCCGACCTGCAGGAGATCGTCGACGACCTGGAGGCCGAGATCGGCCGGCCGATCTCGGTCGAGGATCGCCGGTGGCGGTTGCTCGCGCACAGTGCGCAGCCGGATGAGACCGATCCGGTCCGCCAGCGGTCGATCCTGACCCGCGAAACGCCGCCGGACGTGACCGCGTGGCTCGAGGGCCTGGGCCTGCAGCGGGCGCGCGAGCTCGTCGACGTGCCGGAGAACGAGGCGCTGGGGATGACCCGGCGCGGGTGCCTGCCGCTGCGCCACGGCGACGTGCTGCTCGGCTTCCTGTGGGTGATCGTCGGCGACCGGCCGCTGTCGGATGACGAGCGCGCCGCACTCGCCCGCGGCGGCGGGGAGGCGGCCGACAACCTGTGGGCGCGCGACGAGCGTCGCGAGCGCACCCGGTCGCTCCTGCGGGCCGCGCTCGCCGGCGACGGCGCCGCGGACCTCGCCGCCGCATTGCGCTGGCCCGCGACGGCGACGTTCGCCGTCGCGGTCTGCCCGGACGGCGAGGAGGTCGCCGAGCGCCTGCGGCGGCGCCGCGGCGCCGCCGACTTCGCCTGGACCTCGGAATCGGAGCGACTCGTGATCGTCGCCCGCGATCCCGACGGCCTGCCCGCCGCGCTGGCCGCCGCGGGCGCGACGGGCGGTGTCAGCGGGATCTTCGGCTCGCTCGACGACGCATCCCGCGCACTCCGCCAGGCCGAGATCGCGGCGCTCTGCGTCAAGGCGCAACCTGTGCTCGGCCCGGTCGCGGCCCACGACGAACTCGGGAGCTGGGGCCTGATCGCGGACCTGTGGGACAGGTCCGGCCGCCCGTTCCCGCCTGTCGAGATTCTTGCGCTCACGATGCACCGTCGCGGCGACCAGCTGCTCGAAGCGCTTGAAGGACTGCTCGACGCCGGCGGCGACGTCGCTGACGCGGCGCGGGCGTTGAGCATGCACCGCGCGACGCTCTACCGGCGACTCGCACGCATTGAGCAGCTCACCGGGCTTGACCTCTCTCGTGGCGACGATCGACTGCTTGCACACCTCGGGCTGCGGATGTTCCGGCTCAGCTCAACCTAAAGAGGGACAGTCCCCTTTCTGCGACAACTGTCGCTAAAGAGGGACAGTCCCCGTTAAGCGACAGGTGTCGCGTTTTCGTCAGGAGGGACGCGACAGGAGGGGTCTGGGAGTGGGGGCCGGTGATCACGAAGCTGCCGGGCATGGCCGCCGCACTGATTGAGAGCCCGCTGAACCTGGAGCCGCCGATCTCCAGGATCGGCACTGACCTTGCCGCCCGGATGCCGAAGCCGCGTGCCGTCTCGACGGCGCGGGTCGAGCGGCGGATGACCGAGATGCTCGTGTGCGATCCCGCGCTGCGGGCCGCGCTGTTTCGCTTCGTCGACGTTCGGCCCGCGTGCAACACGCCGTGGGACGTGACGCGCCACCTGCACGAGCTGCTGGAAGACGCGCACGACTCGGGCCACGCCCGGCGGGCGAGCGCGATCACCGGCCGCAAGCTCGCCACCCGTCCCGTCGCCGCGATGGCCGCCGCCGGCGTCAAGCAGATGGCGCAGCGCTTCATCGTCGGCGCCGACGCCGCGGACGCGCTCCCGCAGATCACGAAGCTGTGGCGCGAGGGCATCGAGACGACCGTCGACCTGCTCGGCGAGGCCACCGTCACCGAGGCCGAGGCCGACCGCTACGCCCAGCGCTGCGAGGACGCGCTCCGGACGCTCGCGAAGGCCGCGAACGCTCCAGGGATGGTCAACCTGAGCGTGAAGGTCTCCGCGCTCACGCCGCTGTTGCGCGCCCAGGCGCCCGAGCGCGCGATCGAGGGTGCCCGCCCGCGCCTGCGCCACCTGTTCCGGGTCGCCCGCGACGTGAAGGCGCACCTGCACGTGGACATGGAGTCCTTCGACACCCGCGAGGCGATCACCGACCTCACCCTCGATCTGCTCTCCCAGCCGGAATTCGCGCACGGCCCGAGCGCCGGGATCGTCCTGCAGGCCTACCTGACCGAGTCGCCGGAGCACCTCGAGCACCTGCTCGACTGGGCGCGCGAGCATCCCCGCGCGCACCCGCTCACGATCCGGCTGGTCAAGGGCGCCTACTGGGACCACGAGGTCGTCCAGGCCGCCCAGCACGGCTGGGCCCCGCCGGTGTTCACCGACCGGCGCGAGTGCGACCGCAACTTCGAGCTGCTCACCCGCCGCCTGATCGACGCGACGCCGACCGTCCGGGTCGCGATCGCCAGCCACAACCTGCGATCGATCTCCCACGCCGCCGCCTACGCCGAGCACCACGGGCTGGGCGACGACGCGATCGAGTTCCAGATCCTGCGCGGGCTGGGCGACGACACCCAGGCCGCGCTCGCCGCGACCGGCCGCCGCGTGCGCGCCTACTGCCCGGTCGGGGATCTCGTGGCCGGCATGGCGTACCTCGTCCGCCGCCTGCTCGAGAACACCGCCAACGACTCCTTCCTCGCCGCCCACGCCAGCGGCACCGACACCGCCGAGCTTCTGGAGGCCCCGTGAACCCCTTCGCCAACGAACCGCTGCTCGAGCTGCGCCGCGAGGCCGTCCGCCGCGAGGCCCTCCAAGCGCTGGAGACCCTCGACGCGAAGCTCCCGCTCGAGGTCCCGATGCTGATCGGCGACGACGTCGTCCACGGCCGCCGGTTCGCGTCCGTCGACCCGTCGAGCCCGACCCGCATCGTCGCCCACGCGCACGAGGCGACCGCGAGCCACGCGGCCGACGCTGTCGGTCGGGCGCAGGAGGGCCACAAGACGTGGTCGCGTACGCCCGCCCAGCAACGCGCGGCCGCGCTCCACCGCGCCGCCGACATCCTCCGCGCCCGCCGTCTGGAGCTTGCCGCGCTGGCCGTCCGCGAGGCCGGCAAGCCCTGGGCCGAGGCCGACGCCGACGTGTGCGAGGCGATCGACTTCCTCGTCTACTACGCGCAAGGAGCACTCCAGCTCGACACCGGCAAGTCGCTGCTTCAGATGCCGGGCGAGCGCAACGCCATGCGCTACGTCGGCCGCGGCGTCACCGCCGTGATCGCGCCGTGGAACTTCCCGCTGGCGATCGCCGCCGGGATGGCCGGCGCCGCGCTCGCCACCGGCAACGCCGTCGTGCTCAAGCCGGCCGAGCAGGCGCCCGCGTGCGCCAAGGCGATCGTCGACGCGCTGCACGCCGGCGGCGTCCCGCTGGACGCGCTCAGCCTCCTCCCGGGCGGCGACGAGGCCGGCAAGGCGCTCGTCAACGACCCGCGCGTGCACGCGATCGTCTTCACCGGCTCGTGCGCTGTCGGCCTCCAGATCCTCGAGGCCGCCGCCAAGGTCTTCCCCGGCCAGCACCACCTCAAGCGCGTGATCGCCGAGATGGGCGGCAAGAACTGCGTGATCGTCGACTCCGACGCCGACCTCGACGACGTCGTTCCCGCGCTGCTGAAGTCGGCCTTCGCGTTCGCCGGACAGAAGTGCTCGGCCGCGTCGCGCGCGCTCGTCCACCAGGCGATCGCCGACGAGCTCGCCGAGCGCCTGGCCGGGGCGATCACGACGCTCAAGGTCGGCCCGGCGCAGGACTTCGGCACCGATGTCCCGCCGGTGATCGACATCGCCGCCCAGCAGCGGATCGAGCGCTACATCGCCAGCGCGAGGCCGCTCGCCCAGGGCGAGACCCGCGACGACGGCTTCTACGTCCCGCCGACGATCTTCGCCGGGCTGCCGGCGGACTCGCCCGTGATCGAACAGGAGATCTTCGGCCCGGTGCTGAGCCTCGAGACCGTGACCGGCATCGAGCACGCGTGCGAGCTCGTCGACCGGAGCCCGTTCGCGCTCACCGGCGGCCTCTTCAGCCGGAGCCCGCGGACGATCGACTACGTCACCGACCGCACGCCGGTCGGCAATCTCTACGTCAACCGCGAGATCACCGGCGCGATGGTCGGCCGCCAGCCGTTCGGCGGCGGGCGGCTGTCCGGCACCGGTCCGAAGGCGGGTGGCCCCGACTATCTGCTGCAGTTCGTCGAGGTGCGCGCGGTGACCGAGAACACCGTTCGCCACGGCCTCGTGGTCTGACCCCGCCGCTTGACCGCGCCCACGCCCCTCTCATATCGTCCCCACAAATCCGGAGGGGATTGGGGGATGGGGATGGTGCGCAAGCGTTGGCTCGGGCCGGCCGTAGCGGCTGGCGTGTTGCTCGCGGCGGGGCCCGCCGCGGCTGAGGACCCGCAGACGGTGCGGCTGCAATTCGACGGTTCGGCCGAAGTCGACGCGGTGCAGGAGGCGGGGATCGAGCTCGACCACGGCGCGACCCGCGTGCCGAACGGCATCGAGATCGAGGCGCACCTGACCCAGTCGGAGCTGCTGCGGGCGATCGCCGCGGGCGCCGAGGTCCTGGAGCCGGGCGAGGAGTTCCAATGGACCTTCGAGGCCGCCCAGGCGCCGCTCGCGGATCCGGTGCTGCCGCGGCCGGCCGCGCCGACGGTGCGGATCGCGCGCGCCGACTACTTCACGACAAAGGGTCAGGGCTTCCTCTACGTCGAGGCGCGAACGACCCAGAGCACGGCCCAGACGGTCGACATGACGCTCGAGCACGACACGGGCGCCGGCACACCGTTCACCGCGGCCCAGGTGATCCGGCCGTTCAACGACTCGGGCGTGTACATGATGCACCGCCACCTGACCAAGGTGAGCTCTCGCCCGACCCGGATCCGCGTCACCAACACCGACGGCGGCTTCGCGGTCGGCAACGTCTCGGACTGGCTGCGTGATGTCGCGCCGCTGACGGCGGACCCGAACTACAAGTGGAACTTCATCAACGAGTACAAGCACCCGCAGCAGCTGTACTCGCGCTTCGCGCGAGATCGCGGCGGCGAACCCGGCGATCGCCGAGATCGTCGAGCTGCCGAACCAGACCAACGGCTATCAGCGCAAGGCGCAGGCGATCCTCGGGCAGACGAACAATGCCGCCAACCGGAACGCCGCGGTCAACGTGACGTCGGTCGCTTGGGGCCACGAGGGTGGCAACGGCATCACGGTCGAGACGGTCAACCGTCCCGGCTCCGATCTGCCGCTGTCCGTCGAGGTCAATGACCGCGCGATCCGCGTCCTGCTGGCCAAGAACGCGAGCGCCCAGCTCGCCAGCACCGCGACAGCAGGTCGCGGCCGCGATCAAGGCGGCCGCGCCCGGCTTGATCGCGAGCGCCCACAAGTACCGCAACGAGGCCGGGACCGGCATCGTGCAGGCGACGGCCACCCCCGTCGTGCTGAGCGACTTCCTCGCCAAGCGCACGTCGACGACGCCGATCCCCGCGCCCGCGGGCGAGGTGCCGCGCGGCCCAGCCACGATCCCGATGCTGCGGATCGGCTCCAAGCGTGACGGCTCGAAGCCCGGCGTGCTGATCCAGGCCAGCGACCATGCCCGCGAGTGGGTGCCGATGACGATCACGGCCGAGACCGCCGAGCGCCTGATCGCCAACTATCCGAACGACCCGGCGACCAAGGACGTCATCGAGAACGTCGACATTTTCCTGATCCCGGTCAACAACCCCGACGGGGCGAACTACAGCTTCTTCAACTTCCCGTCGCAGCGGAAGAACATGACGAACCACTGCCCGGAGAACCAGGGCGACCTGAACTACCGCAACGACTGGGGCGTCGACCTCAACCGCAACTTCCGCGTGGCGTCCGGCCTGACGGGTGCGTTCGGGTCGTCGTCGGACTGCACCGACGACACGTTCCACGGGCCCGCGAAGCTGTCCGAGCCCGAGACGAAGAACATCGGTCTGGCCGGCTGAGCAGTTCCGCAACATCAAGTTCTTCATGTCCGTGCACTCCAACGGCGGCCAGTTGTTCTGGCAGCCGGGCGCGTACAAGGCGGAGGGCCGGATCACGACGCCGCGCCCGCCGATGGGCCACGAGGCGTTCTATTGGCAGTCGGCAGACCGGATCCTGTCGCAGGTCAGAGCGCACCGGCAGACGGTCGTGACGCCGCAGAACGTCGGCGGCTCCGCGGACGTCCTGTACTCCTCCTCGGGCAACGTGCGCGAGGACCTGTACTTCAACTACGGCATCTACTCGTTCGGCTGGGAGGTCGGCGGCTCGGTCTATAACCCGGCCACCGGCAACTTCCAGGGCGGCTCGTTCCAGCCGGCGTGGGTCGGCAACCCGCAGCTGGTCAGCGGCCACAGCGAGACGATGGAGTACACGAACGGCGTGATGGAGATGTTCCGGATCGCCAGCGACTTCGGCAAGGACAAGACCGGCGCGACCTCCACGCTCACACCCGGCAACGGCACGCAGTCGGATTCGCCGATCGGCGTGCGCTTCGACACCAACGAGCCAGCGACCGTCTACTACACGACCGACGGCAGCCGGCCGACGCTCCAGTCCCCGCGCTACAAGCAGATCGAGTTCCGGGAACCGGGCGAGACGCTCTGGGTCGAGCGAACCACGACGTTCAAGTGGTTCTCGGTCGACGCCGCGGGCAACGTCGAGAACAACTACGACCCGACCAACCCGGCGACGCAGGACAACTACCGCAGCGCCACGATCAACATCGGCGAGAACCTCAACGTCGGCGCCCCGGTGCCGGCCGTCTTGAGTCTCTCGCTGGCCGGGCCGGCGACGTTCCCGTCACTGGTGCCGGGCGTCGGTCAGGACTACCTGGCGTCGACGAACGCCAACGTGGTCAGCACGGCCGGCGACGCGCTGATCTCGGTCGCCGACCCGAGCTCGACGAACACCGGCAAGCTCGTCAACGGCTCGTTCTTCCTGCCGACGACGCTGCAGGCGATGGCGACCGGCGGCGCGTTCGCCGACGTGGGCGGCAGCGCCACCCCCACGTCGTTGAAGACCTACACCGCGCCGATCAGCAACGATCAGGTGACGCTGACGTTCAAGCAGCGCGTGAACGCCAACGACGCCCTACGGACGGGCACATACAGCAAGACGCTGACCTTCACCCTGTCGACGACGAGCCCGTGAACTGGGCGATCTGGATCAGGTTGCCGCACGTGTCGTCGAGCACGGCGGTGATGACGGGGCCCATCTCGGCGGGCTTCTGAGTGAAGCGGACGCCGAGCGCGACCAACCGGTCGTGCTCGGCGTTCGCGTCTTCGACGGCGAACGACGTGAACGGGATGCCGTCGTCGACGAGCGCGCGCTTGAACGGGCCGGCGGCGGGGTGTTGATCGGGCTCGAGCAGGAGCTCCGTGCCCTCCGGGTCATCGGGCGAGACGACCGTCAGCCAGCGGTGCTCGCCGACCGGGACGTCGTTCTTCTTCACGAAGCCGAGCACGTCGGTGTAGAACGCGAGCGCCTTGGCCTGGTCGTCGACGAGCACGCTCGTCACGTTGATCCTCATGGGGTGGCTCCCTTCCACCGCCGGACGATTTCGTCGAGCGGCGCGGTATCGAGGTGGTGGAACTTGTACCGGCCGTCCCTGCGGGTGGTGACCAGGCCGGCCTGCTCGAGCACGTCGAGGTGCTGCGAGATCGCCTGCCGCGACATCCCGAGGCCGTGCTTCGACGTCAGCCGCGCGCAGAGCTCGAAGAGCGTCTGACCGTCGCGGTCAGTGAGCTCGTCGAGGATCGCCCGGCGCGCGGGAGCGGCCAACGCATGGAACACGTCCGACACAAGGACACAATAGGCAAGTGACTACTTGCCTGTCAAGAGTTCGCCGTCGAGCATCGTGATCGCGCCGCCGGTCAACTCGACGCGATCGCCGCGGACGCGGGTGCGAATCACGCCGCCGCGAGCGCTCGCCTGATAGCCCACGAGTTCGTCGCGTCCCAGTCGCTCGGCCCAGAACGGGGCCAGCGCGGTGTGGGCGCCACCCGTGACCGGGTCTTCGGGGATGCCGGCGGCGGGCAGGAAGACGCGCGAGACGAAGTCGTAGTCGGTCGAGCGTGCCGTGACGACGACGCCGCGGAGTCCTTCGAGGCGGGCGATCGCGGCGAGATCGGGCGCCAGGGTGCGGACCGTTCGCTCGTCCTCGAACACCGCCAGCAGCTCACGGAGCGCGGGGACGTGGTGCACCTCCGCTGGCTCGGCACCGAGCGCGGACGTGAGGTCGACGGATGCCGCGGTCACGGGGGAGGCCGGGAAGCCGAGCGTGATCTGCTCGCCCGCGGTCGCTGTCAGCACGCCGGAACGGGTGTGGAACCGGATCGCGCCATCCGCCAGCCCGTCGAGGTGCA
Organism: uncultured Solirubrobacteraceae bacterium; assembly: GCA_963768375.1. Lineage (GTDB taxonomy): Bacteria > Actinomycetota > Thermoleophilia > Solirubrobacterales > Solirubrobacteraceae > Solirubrobacter. The sequence continues at coordinate 132,273 of CAVYHO010000005.1, read as the reverse complement.
GGACGTGCGCGGTAGCGAGCGTCGCGTGGCCGCACAGGTCGACCTCGACCGTAGGCGTGAACCACCGCAGCGCCCAGTCGCCGTCGGCTCGGGGATGCGCGAACGCGGTCTCCGACAGGTTGAGCTCGGCCGCCACGCGCTGCATCCACGCGTCCTCGGGCCAGGCGTCGAGCAAGCAGACGCCGGCCGGGTTGCCCGTGAACGGCTGCTCGGCGAACGCGTCGACGATCCGGATCCGCACTAGCCGGTGACGATCACGTCGAGCGTCCGCGGGCCGTGGACGCCCTCGACGCGGTCGAGCTCGATGTCGGACGTGGCGGACGGCCCGGAGACGAGCGTGATCGGGCGGCCCTGCTGCGCGGCTTCGGCCAGGGCGGCGACGGCGTCGGGGACGGAGGGGACGATGTCCTGCGCGCGGACGATGCAGACGTGGTGGTCGGGGACGAGCGTGAGCGCGCGGCGGCCGGAGGCGGGGCCGGAGTCGAGCACGATCGTCCCGGTGTCGGCGATCGCGAGCGCGCTGCCGGTGACGATCGCGTCGAGCGTGTCGAGGTCGGCGATCGAGAGGTCGTCGTCGACGACGGTGCCGAGGTCGGCGAGCTCGGGCGGGACGCCGATTCGTTCCGCGCCGGCGAGGATCTCGCGAACCGCGGCGCGGACGTCCGTCGCACGATGCACGGTCGCGCGGTACTCGGCGACGCGCTCGCAGAACATGTCGACGATCCCGTCGTGCGGCAAGCTGCCGGCGAGCCGGTACTCGCGGGGGATCTCCGGTACGTCCGGCGCGGGGCCGAGCGCGCCGCGGAGTCGCTCCAGAATCTCAGCCTTGGCGCTCACGCTTCCACCAGTCGCGGAACGTCTCCTTCGGCGGCTCGGGAAGCTCGCGCATCGCGGTCCAGCCGGGCAGTGCGGCCTTCGCCAGCGGCCCGCGGCCGAGGCGCGCCAAGCGCTGCGCGGCCTCGTAGCGGCGGCGCGAGCCGAACGCGGCGGCCATGCCCTTCATCGCCAGCGCCTCGGGCGTGAACTTGGACTTCTCCTCGCGCACGACCCGTCCGCGCAGATGCACGAGCACCGACGGGATGTCGATCTTGACCGGGCAGACCTCGTAGCAGGCGCCGCACAACGACGACGCCCAGGGCAGCGTCGGCGCCTGGTCGAGTCCGCGCAGCAGCGGCGTGAGGATCGCGCCGATCGGGCCGGGATAGACGGACTCGTAGGCCTGCCCGCCGACGCGCTCGTAGACCGGGCAGACGTTCAGGCAGGCCGAGCAGCGGATGCAGTGCAGCGCCTGGCGCCCGACCTCATCCGCCAGCACCGAAGAGCGCCCGCCGTCAAGCAGCACGAGATGAAACTCCTGCGGCCCGTCGTTCGGACGCACCCCGGTCCACAGCGACGTGTACGGGTTCATCCGCTCCGCCGTCGACGAGCGCGGCAGCAGTTGCAGGAACACCTCGAGATCACGCCACTCGGGCAGCACCTTCTCGATCCCCATCAGCGTGATGAGCACGTTCGGCAGCGTCAGGCACATGCGCCCGTTGCCCTCGGACTCGACGACGCCGATCGTGCCGGTCTCGGCGATCCCGAAGTTCGTGCCGGAGACGGCGACGGGCACCGACAGGAACTTCGCGCGCAGGTGCCTGCGCGCGGCCTCGGCGATCGCCGTGGCCTCGTTGCCGAGGTCCTGGCCCTGCGCGATCGTGCGCTCGAACAGCGCGCGGATCTCGGCCCGGTTGCGGTGGATCGCCGGGACGAGGATGTGCGACTGCTTGTCGTCGGGATCGAGCTGGACGATCAGCTCGGCCAGGTCGGTCTCGATCGCATGGATGCCGGCGGCCTCGAGCGCCTCGTTCAGGCCGATCTCGTCCGTGGCGAGCGACTTGACCTTGATCACCTCGTCGGACCCATGCTGCCGGACGATCGCGGCGATGATCGCGTTCGCCTCGGCACCGTCGCGTGCCCAGTGCACGATCCCGCCGGCGCGCGTGACCGACTCCTCCAACCGCTCGAGCTGCCGGGGCAACGTCGCCATCGTGCGCGCCTTGATCGCCTCGCCGGCGTCGCGCAGCGCCTCCCAGTCCGGGACCTCGGCGACCGCGCGCAACCGCTTCTCGCGGATCAGCGTCGTCGCCTTGCCGAGGTTCCGGCGCAGTTGGGAATCGGCCAAGCTCGACCGGGCTGCGGTCTGAAAGGTCATTCCTGGGCCGCCAGGATCTCCGCGATGTGCATCGTCCGCACGCCGGTTCGCTGGCGCTTCAACGCGCCGCCGATGTGCATCAGGCATGACGTGTCGGCCGACGTGCACACCTCCGCGCGCGTATCCAGCACGTGCCGCACCTTGTCCGAGAGCATCGCCATCGACGTGTCCGCGTTCTTGATCGCGAACGTCCCGCCGAAGCCGCAGCACTCGCGCTCCGCGCCGAGCTCGACGAGGTCGATCCCGGAAACCGCCGACAGCAGCCGCCGCGGCCGGTCGCCGATCTCCAGCAGCCGCAGCGAATGGCACGTCGGATGCAGCGTCACCCGGTGCGGGAACGACGCGCCCACGTCGACCACGCCCAGCTCGTCGATCAGGAACTCGGTCAGCTCGAGAACGCGCATGCCTGGCAGGTGATTCCGGACATGCGCGACGCACGACGCCGACGGCGAAACCACGACGTCATACGGCGCGAACACGCGCTCGAACCGGGCCGTCAGCGCATCGGCCTCGTAGCCCGAGTTGACGTGCATCTGCCCGCAGCACGTCTGCTCCAGCGGGAATTCGACCGAACAGTCCAGCCGCTCCAGCAACTCGACCACCGAACGGCCCACGCCCGGGAACAGCGTGTCGTTGAAACAGGTGATGAAGAGCGCGACCCGCATCGGTTACCGTCCAAGCACACTAACGACCACAAAGGAGCACGAGATCACCCGCAGCCGCTCAGAACGGCCGATGCTGGCCATGGCACGTCGCGCCGCGATCGCCGACCTGCTGCGCGATTCCGGCGCCGTCACGGTCACCGAGGTCGAGTCGCGCTTCGGCGTGTCGCCGATGACCGCCCGTCGCGACCTGGACGAGCTCGCCCGCCAGGGCATCGCGCGCCGGACGCACGGTGGCGCGGTCCTGCCGTCGATCTCGGCGCAGGAGGACTCGTTCGCCCAGCGCGTCGAGGTCGCGACCGAGGCCAAGGCCAGCCTGGCCGAGGAAGCGGTGGCGATGCTCACGCCACGCGAGACGATCTTTCTCGACTCCAGCTCGACCGCGTACTTCGTGGCCCGCAAGATCGTCGACCTCGGGCTCGGCGTGACCGTCATCACGAACAGCCTGCCCGTGATGGAGGCCGTGGCATCACGTGAGACGCCGAACGTGAACCTGATCGGCATCGGCGGCACGCTGCGCCCGCTGACCCGCTCATACGTCGGCCCGTACGCGATCCACACGATCCTCGGGCACTTCGCCGACCGCATGTTCCTGTCGGTGAAGGGCGTCACGCGCGACGGCGTGCTGACCGACGCCGACGAGCTCGAGGCCGAAGTGAAGCGGGCCATGATCGCGCAGTCGGAGGAGTCCGTGCTGCTGCTCGACGACTCGAAGCTCGGCGCCCGCGGCCAGAACGCGATCGCGCGCGTGACCGAGGTCTCGACCGTGCTCGCGCACGGCGCGCCCGCGTCCTCGCTCGAGCCGCTGAAGGCGACCGGCGTGAACCTGCGCGTCGTCGGCCGCTAGCGTGAGTACGCCGCCGGCACGCCTCCGTCGACGTTGAGGATGTTGCCGGTCGACTTCCCCGAGCGGCGCTCGGACGCGAAGTGCAGCACGGCCTCGGCGATGTCACCCGGATAGATCGAGACCTTCAGCGTGTTGCGCTGGCGATAGTGCTCGTCGAGGTCCTCGGGGTCGAGGTTGTATGCCGCCGCGCGTTCTTCGCGCCACGACGAGCCCCAGATCTTCGACCCCTGAAGCACCGCGTCCGGGTTCACGGTGTTCACGCGGATCCCGGCCTCGCCGCCCTCTTCCGCGAGGCAGCGGGCGAGGTGCAGCTCGGCCGCCTTCGCCGACGAGTACGCGGCCGCGTTCTTGCCCGCGACGAGCGCGTTCTTGGAAGCGATGAAGACGATCGAGCCGCCGGCGTCCTGCTCCCTCAGGACGCGGAACGATTCCCTCGCGACGAGGAAGTAGCCGGTGCCGAGGATCGCGTGGTTGCGGTTCCACTCCTCGAGCGTCGTCTCCTCGAGCGCGGCGCTGGACGCGATCCCGGCGTTCGAGACCACGATGTCGAGCCCTCCGAACGCGTCGACCGCGGCCGCGAACGCGTTCGCGACGTCCTGCTCGGACGTGACGTCGCCGCCGACCGCGATCCCGTCGTGCTCGGCCACCGCGTCGCGCGCGCCGTCCTCGTCGAGGTCGAACGCGACCACGCAGGCGCCCGCGGAGGCGAGCGTGTCGAGGATCGCGCGGCCGATGCCACCCGCGCCGCCGGTGACGAGCGCGACCTTGCCCTGGAGCTCGCCGGGTGGCGGCGCCTGGGCGAGCTTGTAGAGCTCGAGCGGCCAGTACTCGATCGCGAAGCTCTCGACGGCGTCGAGCGAGACGAACTCGCCGAGCGCCTCGGCGCCGGCCATCACCTCGATCGCGCGGTGGTAGAGGTCGCGCGAGATCTTCGACGCCTTCACCGTCGTGCCCGCGGCGACCATGCCCATGCCCTCGACGAGGATGATGCGGGCGTCGGGATCGCCCGGCTCGTCGCCATCCGCGTTGGCCTCGAAGTACGCCTGGTAGTCCTCGCGGTAGGCCTGTGCGAGCTCGGCGATGCGGTCCGTCTGATCGCGCGGGATCCACAGCGGAAGCCGCTTCGTGTGCACGAGATGGTCCGGGCAAGGTGCGCCGACCGTGACAAGCTGCGCGGCCTGCTCGGAGCAGACGAACTCCATCACGCGGTCGGACGTGTCGACGGTCAGGACCTTCGCGCGCTCGGAACTCACGGCGCCGCGGATGGCCGGCAGCAGGTCCTCGAGCGAGCCCCCGGGCGAGAGCTTGCGGCCTCCGAAACGCTCCCCAGTGCGCTCGTTGACGAACGCGACCGCCTGGTTGATGACCTCGATCGTGCGCCGGTAGGCCTCCTCGGCGGTGTCGCCCCACACGATCAGGCCGTGCTTGGCCAGGACGACGAGCTTCACGCCCGGCCGGACGGCTTCCGCCACCTGCTTCGACAACGTGAAGCCAGGTCTGATGTATGGGATCCACACCGCCTCGTCGCCGAAGCACTCGTGCACGAGCCGCTCGCCCTCCGCGGTGCCGGCGAGCACGTTGATCCCGTCCGGATGTGTGTGGTGAACGTGCGGCGCGGGGACGAACGCGTGCAGCAGCGTCTCGATCGATGCGCGCGGGGCGGTGGGGTCGAGCTGGCAGCGGGCGAGGTAGGCGACCATGTCCTCGTCGGACATCTCGTCGCGCTCCATCAACGGCTCCACCTCATCGAGCCGCAGCGCGGTGAAGTGCTCCGGGCCCATCGTCGCGAGATCGCTGCCGGAGCCCTTGACCCACATCGTGCGGACCTCGCGCCCGGCGTGATCGGTCGTCGTGCCCTTCGCCGACGTGTTGCCGCCGCCGAAGTTCGAGACCGCGCGGTTGGCGCCGAGCAGGTGCGACGCGAGTACGAGCTGATCGAGCGCGCCGTCCGGCACTTGAGCGCAACTCGCTCTCAGGGATTCCCTGACGGCACGCACATCGTCGGGCCACAGGTCCTCGACACGATCGATGATCGGCGTCACGGTGCTCATCGCGTCAGCTCCATCCGGTGTGCATAGCCCGATTCGCGAAGGGCGCGGATCGGGTCCTCGGCCGCGCCGAGCGCGGCGCGCGCCTCGGCACACGCGGGACGGACGTCGGTCTTGTAAGCGTCGAGCAGGACCTCGTGACCGCCGAGCACGTCACCGGCCTTCTGGGCGGAGCGCAGCGCATCGCGATCGACGAGCAGGGCCTTGGCGTAGGCCTCTTGGAGGTTGAGGATCGACAGCACCATCGCCTCGACCTTGGCCTCGACGTTGTGCGACTGATCGATCGTGAGCCGTGGCAGCTTCTCGGACGCGGTCAGCTCGACGAAGATCAGGAACAGCTCGAACGGGTTCACCGAGCCGACGATCAGGTCGTCGTCGGCGTACTTGCGGTTGTTGAAGTGAAAGCCCCCGAGCCGGCCCTCGTCGTCCAGGAACGCCACGATCTGCTCGATGTTCACGCCCTGCGCGTGATGGCCGAGATCCACGAGCACCTTCGCGCGCTCGCCGAGCTTCAGGCAGATCAGCACCGCGCTGCCCCAGTCGGCCAGGTCGGTCGCGTAGAAGGCCGGCTCGAAGAGCTTGTACTCGACCAGAAGCTCCTGCTCGTCAGGCATCTGCGAGTAGACGCGCTCGAGGCAGTCGAGCATCGCCCGGCGACGCTGGCGGAGATCGTCCTGGCCGGGGTAGTTCGTGCCGTCGGCCAGCCACAGCGACTGGGCGGTGGAGCCGAGCGCGGTCGCGATCTCCAGGCACTCGAGCATGTGCTTGACGGCCTTCTCGCGCACCGCGGCGTCGGGGTGCGTCAGCGCGCCGAGCTTGTAGTCGGGGTCCTGGAACAGGTTCGGGTTGACCGCTCCGACGCGCAGCCCGCGTGACTCGATCTGCGCTCGTAGCTCGTCATAGTCGTCAACGGCGTCCCAGGGGAAGTGGAGCGCGACGGCCCCGGCGGTGCCGGTCAGCCGGTGCACCTCCGCGGCGTCGTCGAGCTTCTCGAACACGTCACGCGGGCGTCCCGGCTGGGGGAAGACGCCGAAGCGCGTCCCCGAGTCGCCGTAGCCCCACGACGGGGTCTCGATCACGAGCTTGGACAGATCAAGCATGGAGGGATTCCTTGGACGGCTCGTAGTGCACGGGTTCAAACGACGCCGCGGACACGGCGCGCATGTCGCTCAGAGATCCGAGCTCGCCGGCGCCGCGGGCCTGGACGAGCACGTTGCCCAGCGCGGTGGCCTCGACCGGGCCGGCGAGCACCTCGCGCCCGGTGGCATCGGCGGTCAGCTGGCACAGCAGCCCGTTGCGGGCGCCGCCGCCGATCACGTGGATCGTGCGGACGGAGCGTCCGGACGCGGCCTCGAGTCGCTCGAGGACGTCGCGATAGCGACGGGCCAGTGACACGTAGATCGAGCGCACGGTCTCGCCGCGGCTGAGCTCGCGGCCGATCGCCTCGGCGATCAATGCGGGCATGTCGCCGCCGCGCAGGAAGCGCTCGTCGTCGACGTCGAAGATCTCGCCGGTCGCGTCGCGGGCCTCGCGCTGGAGTTCCTCGAACGACGCATCCCACACGCGCGCGCACTCCTGCTCGAGCCACAGGCCCATGACGTTCTTCAGCAGCCGGATCGTGCCGTCGACGCCGCGCTCGTTCGTCAGCGCGTCGTCGCTGAACACCGGGCCCGGCAGTTCCAGGCCGAGCAGCGACCAGGTGCCGGAGGACAGGATCGCGCCGTCGCGGACCGGCGTGGCCGCGAAGGCCGAGGCGGTGTCGTGCGAGGCGACGGTGTACACCGGCGCGTCGATTTCGCGTGCGGGACCGAGGCACGTGCCCGGCTCGACCAGTGAGCCGAACGGCCGCGCCGGCAGCCCGACGCGCTCGATCAGCTCGTACGCCCACTCGCCCGTACGCGCATCGAGCAGCCCCGTGGTGGACGCGTTCGTGCGCTCGTTGGCCAGCTCGCCGCTGAGCCAGTAGGCGAGCAGGTCCGGCACCAGCGCGATCGCGTGCGCGTCGGCGACGCGGTCGTCCGCGAGCAACTGGTAGACGGTGTTGATCGACATGTCCTGGATGCCGGTGACCTCGTAGCCGCCGACGCCGGCGGCGCCTTCGGTGCGCTCGTCGCGGTAGTGGAAGGGGAGGCCCAGCACGCTGTTCTTCTCGTCGAGCAGCGCGTAGTCGACGCCCCAGGTGTCGACGCCGACGCCGTCGAGCGACCGCCCGCGCAGGGCCTCGAGCGCCTCGGTGAACAGGTGCAGGAGGTTCCAGTGCAGGCCGTCGGGCAGCCGGACGGGGCGGTTCGGGAAGCGGTGACATTCCTCGAGAGACACGACACCGTCGGCCAGCCGCCCGATCACCACGCGGCCGCTCGACGCGCCAAGATCGATGGCGGCGTACTCAGTCAAGGTGAAACACCTCGTCGAGCCGCTCGAACTCCAGCTCGGTGACGAAGAACGGGGCCATCTCGGCCTGCCAGCGCGTGTTGACGTCCTCGGTCTCCATCGCCGCGACGGCGGCGTCGAAGTCCGCGGTCTCGAGGTAGCCGATCAGCAGCCCGTCGCCCCGCAGGAACAGCGAGTAGTTCGTCCAGCCAGTGCGGCTGAGCGCGTCGAGCATCTCGGGCCAGACGGCCTGGTGGCGCTCGCGATACTCATCGAGCCGCTCGGGGCGGACGTGCAGCTGAAAGCAGACGCGTTCCATGTCATCCGACCTGCGCGAACTCGAGGTCCAGCAAACGTGCGACGGAGCGCACCTCGCGGGCCACGTGGCCGACGCCGAGCGCGACATGGTGGGTCGGCCCGTGCTCGCACCACGCCTCGAAGAAGTCCGCGGGCGGCAACGAGAACCGAAGCCGGCTGTTGGTGTTGCCGATCCGGAACGTCTCGCCTTCGATGGACTCACCCTCGGCCACGATCAGCTTCAGGCGCCCCTCGGCGGTCTGCGTGCAGCCGACGATCGTGACCGGCCCGTAGCGGACCTTGAACTCGACCGAAAGCCCCGTGCCGCGCTTGCCGTGAAACAGCTTCAACGCCCGCAGCGTCGGCTGCTCCTGCGCGATCGCGATGTGCCCCGGCCCGTCGTGGCCCATCAGGACGAACTCTTCGGAGAAGTCCAGCGCGTAGTACTCGGTGAACGAGCCGCCGGCGCCCAGCCGGTCGAGCAGCACCTGTGCGATGTTCGTCTTCAGGTCGCCCTCGCCGGACGTGATCACGCCACGCGCCGTGAGCAGCGAGTTGCCGACGATCACGCCCGCGCCGAGCCGCTCGGCCTCATTGTCGGCGCCGCGGTAGTAGTAGGTCAGGCCGTCGAGCTCGAAGTCGTCCGCGAGCTTGTCGAGGCCGACGGCGACCCGCGCCGACCAATCCAGTTGCTCGTCGGTCACCGGCCCCGCGAGCGGGTCCGCCGACGGGTCGGCGAACGAGAACACCGAGCGGATCTCCTCGATCTTGGAAGACACCTCCGCGTCGGACGCCGCGTCCACCCGGACGCCGAGGTCGTCGATCTCGAGCACCTCGACGTGCGCGCCGAGCTGGGCGTGGACGGCGGTGAAGTCCGAGTACAGATCGAGCATCCCGGGATACGTGTGGCCCATGAAGCCGAGCCGCGCACGCCGCAACGACCGCGCGACGCCCGCCGCGCGGACCCACGCCCCGATCTTCTCCCAGGCGCGCGGGTCGTCCTCGATCGTGCCCGCGACCGTGTCGTACGGGATCCGCGCACGCGTCAACGCGCCCGCGATCTCCGGCACGCAGCAGGCCGCGCAGTTGGCCAGCCACTCGGCGGTGTCGATCTCGGCGTAGTCGAGCGTCGGCGTCGGCTGGAGGCCGAGCAGCAGCGCCGGCACCTTCGCCGCCTGGATCACCGGCAGCACGGTCGATGACGTCGCGTACGTCACGGCGTGGCAGAGCACGAGATCGACCTGCGACGAAGCGAACAGATCGCCCGCTTCGCGAGCGCGCTGCTCGGTGTCCACGAGCCCGGCGGAGACGACTTCGCCGCCGAGCTCGCGCACGCGTTCCTCCACCCGCGCCTGGTAGCCCTCGATCCGCTCGCGCAGACCGTCGAACTGCGGCCAGTACGTAGCCAGGCCGATACCGAAGACGCCGATGGAGGCCATCGCCCTAGAAGTCGAAGTCGGCGATGTTGTCCTTGTTGAACGTGGTCAGCGGGCCGAGCACGATCTCGCCGTTGGCGCCGATCGTGTACTCGCCCAGGCGACCAGCCTCGAACTTCTCGCCCTCCTTGCCGGTGATCCGGCCCGAAACGAGCGCCACGGCGGCCTGGCCGGCCAGGTAGCCGACGTCCTTCGGGACCCAGAGCTGGAACTCCTCGACCGTGCCGTCCTCGACGAACTTGCGCATCTGGTTCGGGAAGCCGAGCCCGGTCAGCTTGACCTTGCCCTTCTCCGGCGACGACGACAGGTAGCGCGCGGCCGCCGCCACACCGACGGTGGTGGGGGAGATGACGCCCTTGAGATCGGGATAGGCCTGGATCAGACCCTGCATCTCCTGGAAGGACTTCTGGTCGTCATCGTCGCCGTACGCGATCTTGACCAGCTTCATGTCCTTGTACTTGTCCTGCTTGAGCGTCTCCTCCATCACCTTGATCCAGGCGTTCTGGTTGGTCGCGTTCGCGGTCGCCGACAGGATCGCGATCTCGCCCTTGTAGTCGATCTGGCGGCCGATCGACTCGACCTGGTTCTCACCCACGAGCTGGGTCGTGACCTGGTTGACGAACACGCTGCGCGCGTCCGGCGCGACGTCGGAGTCCATGCCGACGACCTTGACCCCGCGCTCCGCCGCCTGCTTGAGTGCCGGAGCGACCGCTCCCGGGTCGTTACCCGCGATGATGATCGCGTCCGCCTTCTGCTGGACCGCGGCGTTGATGAAGGAGATCTGCGACGACGCCGACGCGTCGGTCGGACCCGTGATCTTGTTCGTGCCGCCGAGCTCCTTCATCGCCTCGTCGATGCCGGAGTGCTCGAACTCCTCATAGGGATTGCCGAGCTGCTTCGGGATCGAGACCGTGCTCAGGCCGGTCTTGAGCGGTGCGCTGGGATCGGCGCCGGCCGGCGATTCGGACTCTTGTGCTGCACCGCTGGAGGACGACGGCTCGTCGTCCTTGGTTTCGCCGCACGCGGCGAAGGCGAGCATCGCCACCAGCGCGAGCGCGGCAAGCAGCAGACGTGGGGACTTCATGACTTCTGACCCTCCTCCGGGTGTTGGCGAGACCTGCGCCGGCGCGCCTCGGTGACGCGCCGGACGATGTTCGGACCCAGCACCGAGCCGACCAGGAGCGCCCCGGTCACGATCTGGATCCAGTACGACGAGATGGAATCGCTCAGCAGCAGCGCCTTCTGGATGCCGCCGAGCAGGAACAGCGCGAGGATGACCCCGACGATCGTGCCGCGGCCGCCGAAGATCGACACGCCGCCGAGCAGGACCGCGGTGATCGCCGTCAGCTCGAACCCGTTGCCGACGTTGGCGGCCGCGGTCGAGTTGCGCAGCGTGATGACGATGCCGGCGAGGGCGGCGACCGTGCCCGAGACGATGAAGAGGATCAGCTTGATCCGCTTCACGCGCAGGCCCGAGAAGTACGCCGCTTCCTCGTTGGCGCCGACCGCGTAGATCGAGCGCCCGAACGGCGTCGCGTGCAGGACCACCGCGAAGGCGACGGCCAGCACGCCGAACAGCACGATCATGTTGGGGATGAACGTCCCGGCGACGTTCCCGAACGCGAAGTCGGTCCAGTACTCCGGGAAGTCGGTCACCGACTCGTCGCCGATGACGACGTAGGCGAGCCCGCGGAACAGCGCGAGCGTGCCGATCGTGACCGCCAGCGAGGGCAGCCCGAGGCGGGTGACGAGGATGCCGTTGAACGCGCCGCACAACGCCCCGGCGCCAAGGCAGATCGGGATGATGAACTCGACCGGCAGGCCGGAGTTCCACAGCGAAGCCATCAGCGCGCTCGAGAGCGCCAGGACCGAGGCGACCGACAGGTCGATCTCGGCGGCGACGATCACGAGCGTCAACGCCAGCGCCATCAGCGCGATTTCGGTCAGGTCGAGCGAGCCGGTGGTGAACGAGTCGGTGGACAGAAACTCGTCCGACAGCGACGCGCCGAACACCAGCATCACGACGATCAGGCCGAGCAGTAGGGCTTCCCAGCGGCCGGCCGCGGCGCGCAGTCGTGAGGTGGCGGGCGGGGCGGGCGCCTCGGCCGGGGGCGCGACGATCGTCTCAGCCGGCACGACGCGCGCTCCTTCGTCTCAGGGCCGCGGCGACGCGCAGGGCGACGAGCCGGTCGAACGCGATCGCCGCCAGCAGCAGCGCGCCGACCGCGGCCAGCTGCCAGAACGCCTGGACCCGCAGGACGATCAGCGACGAGGTGATGGTGCCGAGCAACAGCGCGCCGAGCGCGGCGCCGTAGACGCTGCCGACGCCGCCGAAGATCGCGACGCCGCCGACCACGGCTGCGGCGATCACGGTCAACTCGTAGCCGACGCCCGCGGTCGCATCGACGGTCCCGAAGCGAGCCGTGAACAGCACGCCGCCGAGACCGGCGAGCGCGCCGGCGAGCACGAACGCGGTCAGCACGCGGCGGTCGGAGCGGACGCCTGCGAGCCGTGCGCCCTCGGGATTGGAGCCGATCGCGTACAGCTCGCGGCCGGCGCGGTAGTCGCGCAGCCACTGGCCGACGATCAGGATCACGACCAGCGCGATCAGCACCATGTAGGGGATCGCCGATGATCGAGTCCGTGCCGATGTTCAGGAACGCGTCCGGCAGCGTCTCGGCGTTGACCTGGCGCCCGTCCGTCCACAGGAAGCAGAGGCCGCGAAACGCGTACAGCGTGCCGAGCGTGACCACCAGCGCGGGCACGCGGCCCCAGGTCGTGAGCACGCCGTTGAGCAGGCCGCAGGCGGCGCCGAGCGCCATCCCGAGCACGAACACGAGCGGCAGCGGCATGCCCGGGTTCTTGCTCGAGGAGGTCGCCGGCCATGAACGCGGCCAGGCCGAGCACGGAGCCGACCGAGAGGTCGACGTTGCGGGTGATCAGCACGAGCGTCTGGCCGGCGGCGAGGATCGCGAAGATCGACGCGTTGAGCGCGAGGTTGCGCAGGTTGGCGGCTTCGAGGAACCGCGGCTCGAGGATCCCGGTGACGAGGATCAGCAACGCCAGCACGACGACGATGCCGAGCTCGCGGACGCGGAAGACCCATTCGGTGAGGCGCCGCGCGCGGGCGCCTTCGACCGCGGCGACGCTCACGCGGCGGCCTCGCTGAGCTGCCCCGTGGCCGCGCGGATGACCGACTCCTCGTCGGCCTCCTCGCGGCTCAGCTCCGCGGTCAGCCGGCCCTCGTACATCACGAGCACGCGGTCGGCCATCCCGAGCACCTCTGGCAGCTCAGAGGAGATCATCAGCACCGCGACGCCCTCTCCGGCCAGCTCCGACAGCAGCCGGTGGACCTCGGCCTTGGTCCCGACGTCGATCCCGCGCGTCGGCTCGTCGACGATCAGGACCTTCGGCTTGGTCGCCAGCCACTTGCCCAGCACGACCTTCTGCTGGTTGCCGCCCGAGAGCGTGCCGACCGGATCGTCGAGCCGGTGGTACTTGAGCTGGAGCTTGGTGGCCCACTCGCTCGCGAGCGCGGTCTCGGCCGCCGAGCGGATCAGGCCGCCCTTCGACAGCGCGCCAAGCCGGGTCAGCGCCGTGTTGCGGGCGATCGAGAGGTCCATGACGAGGCCCTGCTGGCGGCGGTCCTCGGGCACGAACCCAATCCCGGCGCGCATCGCCGCCGCGGGCTTGGCCGCCGCGAGCCGCTGCCCGTCGACCTCCACGTGGCCGGCGTCCGCGCGGTCGATGCCGAAGATCGCTCGTGCGACCTCGCTGCGGCCGGCGCCGACGAGCCCGGCGAGCGCGACGATCTCGCCTGCCCGCACGTTGAAACTGACGTCGAAGAACACGCCCTCGCGCGTGAGACGGGTCACCGTCAGCACGGGGGAGCCGACCGTCGCGGCCTGCTTCGGGAACAGCGCGCTCAGCTCGCGCCCGACCATCCGGCGCACGACCTCGTCGGGCGTCAGCTCGGCGATCTGCGCGGCGTGCACGACGGCGCCGTCGCGCATGACCGTGATCGTGTCGCAGAGGGCGAAGACCTCTTCGAGGCGGTGCGAGATGAACAGCACCGCGGCGCCCTGTTCGCGCAGCGTGCGCACGACGTTGAACAGCCGCTCGACCTCGGGGCCGGAGAGCGCGGCCGTCGGCTCATCCATGATCAGCACGCGCGCGTCGAAGCTCAGCGCCTTGGCGATCTCGACGATCTGCTGGTCGGCGATCGAGAGGCCGCGGACCGGACGCTCGGGATCGAGCCGGACGCCGAGCCGGTCGAGCAGATCCTGGACGCGCTTGTGCATCGCCCGACGGTCGATCCGCTTGAGCGAGCCGAGCGGGTGGTAGCCCATGACCACGTTCTCCGCGACGCTGAGGTCGGGGAACAGCGTGGGCTCCTGGTAGATGACAGCGATCCCGGCGTCGCGGGCGTCGTGGGGGGAGTGGAAGTCAGCCGATTCGCCATCGACCAGCATCTCGCCGGCGTCGCGCCGCACGACGCCGCCGAGCACCTTCACGAGCGTCGACTTGCCGGCGCCGTTCTCGCCCATCAGCGCGCGTACCTCGCCGCTCCGGAGCGCGAGGTTCCCATCCCGCAGGGCGCGAACCGCCCCATATGACTTCGACGCGTCCTGGAGTTCCAGGATCGGTGTCGATTGCTGGTTGATTTGAGGCTCCTCCCCCTCGAAACAACAGGACTCGATCAAAACAGACCATTAACAATCTGTCAAGTGATCGCCCGTGCGGTCGCCCCGAGTTCGCGCAGCCGCCCCGCGGCCTCGCTGGGAGCGAGTACGAGCGAGACGGAGCGGACGGGCGCGATCGCCTGCCGCCCGCGCGCCGACAGCTTCGACTCGTCGAGCAGCAGCACCGACTGCTCGGCCTGCTCGAGCATCGTGCGCTTGACGTCGGCCTCGAGCACGTCGGCGTCCGCCATGACGCCATTGGGCATGACGCCAGTGATGCTCATCAGCAGCCGGTCGGCGAAGTGATCGCGGACCGAGCGCACCGCGGCCGGCCCGACGAACGAGTGCGTCAGGCGCCGGAACGTGCCGCCGATCGCGATCACCTCGGCCTCGGAATCCGCCAACTCCTCGAGGACCGGAAGGCTGTTGGTGATCACGCGCAGCGCCAGTCCGCGTTCCGAGATCAAGCGAGCAACGAAGTACGTCGTCGACGACGCGTCGAGAAACACGGTCTCGCCAGGCGCCAGCAGCCCGAACGCGGCCTCCGCGAGCCGCGCCTTCGCCTCCGGCGCGGCACCCAGCCGTTGACGGAAGGAGTGCTCGCCGGAGTCGATCGCCGGTAACACCGCGCCACCGTGCGTTCGCCGAGCGAAGCCCCGCTCGGCCAGGATCGCCAGGTCGCGCCGCGCGGTCATCGGCGACACGCCGAACCGGGACTGCAGATCCGTGATCGTCACCGCGCCTGACTCCTGCAGCATCGCGGCGACGAGCGACCGGCGCGCCTCACTCAACGCCGGCCGCTCGCGCCGCTCGCTCATGGGTTGGTGGTGGACAATGTGAACGTGAGCGTCCGGCTGTAGACGCCGGTCCGCAACGGCTCGCTGGCCCCGATCGGCTGTTTGAACAGGATCGACACCGAGGCGTTGGACACCGGTGCCGTCCACGACGCTGGAGTCATCTCCACCTGCAGTGGCTGCTGCAGGCGGAACGACCCGTTGGTCAGGTAGCCCGGATCCGCGACGCTCAACGCGGCGTCGCCCGCGGTGCTGATCACGTTCGCCGTCGTGCTCGCCTCATACGTGCGGCCCACGCCGGGCGTGAACGGCGGGAACGTCGCCGCATTGCCGAGCGTCAGCGACAGTGTCGGCGGCACCGTGCCGCCGACGTTGCCCGGGCACGCTCGTGCCCTGCAGGAACGTCACGTCGCCGGCCGCCACGTCATAGACCTGGTAGCCATCCTCGTAGCGCAGGTAGCGGGCGTCGCCGCTGCCCGTCGCCACGAACGTCTGCGCCGCGCTCTTCGCCGGCACGTAGACGGTCGCCTTGGTGTTCGCCGGCACCGTCACGTCGAAGCGCGTGATGCCGGTCTCGTTGCGGCGCCACTCGCTGCGCGCCGTGCCCTGCGGGGTGGTGTAGTGACCCTTCGCGTGCGTCAGGTCGCCGACCGGGGTCGGCTTGTAGATCAGCTCGCGGTACGCGATCGAGTTCGGCGCCTGCTTGATGCCCGCGACGCCGGTGTGGAACCACTCCTCGATCTGCAGCAGGATCATGTGGTTCTGCGAGTCGCCCAGCGTCCACCGCTCCGGGTGGGTCGTGAGACCCTCCGGGTGCGCGGTCGTCGGCAGCATGTTGAAGCCGTAGCTGGGCCGCGTGTCCTGTTGCATCACGTCCCATAGGACGTCCGAGCGGCCGCCCTCGAGCAGCGAGCGCACGACCGGGCCGAGCCCGACGTGGCCGGCGCTGAAGTGCGGGCCGCCGCCGAACGGCTGGTAGGCGTAGATGTTCTCCACCAGCGCGTTGAGCACGTTCTGGCGCTCGCCCTCGGGCACCAGGCCGGCGTCGAGCGCGACGGCCTGCGCCGTCTGGGTCGCGCCGGTCGTGCCGCCGTTGCCGGCCGCCGTGTAGCGGTGCAGCGTGGTGTTGAAGAACCGCGCGTTGAACGCGGTCTTGATGTTCTGCGCCAGCGTCGCGTAGGTCGCGGCGTCCGCGTCCTGGCCGATCAGCGCAGCCATCTCGGACATGTACTTCGCGCTGAGGTAGTAGCCCCACGTGCCCATGATCTGCTGCGACGTCTGCTCGGACGAGACCCAGTCGGCCAGCAGCGCGGTGACGACGAAGTCGGTCGCCTTCCGTCGCGCGAGGAAGTCCATGTAGGTCTTCATCTCGCTGTAGTACTGGCGCATCGTCTGCGTGTCGCCGTAGAGCTTGTGGAGCAGCCACGGCACCTGCACGATCGACGAGCCCCAGTTGATCTCGTCGCCGAACTGGCCGGAGTAGCCCCAGTCGTAGACCGGCGTCTTGAGCGCCACGTTGCCGGCGTCCGCGCCCTGCTTGGACTGGCCTTCGACGAGCTGGACCTGCATGTTGCGCAGGTACGCGGCGTAGTCGAAGTTGACGTTCAGCGAACCCATCGGCTGCACGTAGTCGGCCCCGTACGGGAGCTTCTCGCGGCCCGGGCAGTCGGTGAACACCGACATCGTGTTCGACGTGATCGAGTAGTACGACATCCGGTGGATGCGATTGATCCGCTCGTTGGACGTCTCGACGTCACCCGCGCGCGGCACGTCCGCGAACAGCTGCAGGCCGCGGATCATGTCCGTGGTCGGGGTGACGCCCGCGGGCAGGCCGGTGACCTGCAGGTACTGCATCGCGAAGTAGTTGAACTTCGGCCGCCACGTCTCGCCGCCCGGCGCGCCGAGCGTGGTGTAGGTGGCGAAGATGTCCGAGCCGCGGCCGCCGACGCCGATCGAGGCCTGGTTGACGGTCCCGTTGGCGTTCAGCGTCTCCGCCGGCAGCATCTTCACGACCGTGCCCGCGGGAATCCCGGCGGGAAGGCGCAGCTCGGGCCAGCCGGCGAAGTTCTGGCCGAAGTCGAACACCCACACGCCCGGCTGCGGGTTGGTCAGCTTCGACCGGCGTGAACGTGCGCTGGACCTTCACCGGCTCGGCGGTGCGGGCCGCGAGCTTCGTGGTCAGGTTCGGCGGTGGGGCGATACCCGCACTGCGCCACCCGACGTCCGTCCCGTCCCGGCGCTTCGCCGAGTCCGAGAGGTCGGTGACGTCCGCCGGCTTCGCGCCGCGCGTCGTAGTCGGTGCCGCCGAACCAGTGGTCGGTGACGGCCGGCGCTGAAGGCGGCGCGCCAGTCGCGGTTCGTCACGATCGTCTCGCTCGAGCCATCCGTGTAGGTGATCTCGAGCCGCCCGATCAGCCGCGGCGTGACCTGCGCGCCCGCGCTCGCGTCGAGCGCGGCGAGCGGATTGCCCGAACCGGTGACGGACGAACCCGCCGCGTGTGCGGCCGATCAGCGCCGGCGTGAACGTGATGCCCGTGCCGGGGGTGGAGACCGTCGCCCCTTGCGCGTAGGCCTGGCCCAGCGCGGGCTCGAACGTCACGCCGGTGCCCGGCCGCGACGGGTTGCGGACCGGCGCGCCCGAGGCGTGGACGATGGTGAGCGGCGCGTTGAGCGTGATCCCGGTCCCGTTGGCCCCGGCGGTACCCACGGCGGTGATCGTGCGCGTCTCCAGGTTGTCGCCGGTATCGATCGTGATGGTGTCGCCGACCTGGAAGCCGGTGACGCTCGCGACGCGCAGGATCGAAGGGCTCGGGGTCACAGGCGTCTGGACGTTCTGGTTCCACGGCGTGATGCCGTACTGACCCGCGGAGAATGCGGCGGGCCACGCGGAGTCGTCGAAGGACGCCGTATTCCAGCCCGCCGGCGGGGTCGCCGGCGTGCCCGCGAGCGCCCTCCACGACGTGTCGGTCACGGTCCGTTGGCCGTCGAGATCGAGCACGGCGATGGCACCGCCGCCGCTGCCTGCGGCGTTGGTGCCGGCGATCGCGATCACGTTCGTGCCGGCGACCAGGTGCGGCTTGATGTCGACGATCTGCGAGGTCTGCCAGGCGTTATTGCCGCCGCCCGACTGCGCGACCTGCTGGCCGTTGACGTAAGTGACGTGCGAGTCGTCCGCGTTGACGCGCAGCGTCGCGCGCCCGACGCTCGCCGGGTCGGCGACCGTGAACGTCTTGCGCATGTAGGCCGTACCCGCGGGCGTGCTGGTGTTGTGGCCCGCGACGTTCCAGATCCAGCTCGCGCCCGTGAGCGTGGGCGGAGCCGGCGGCGCCTGTCCGATGATCGTGGCGGACGCGAGCGTCGTGTTGGCCGCGGCCGTTCCGACCTGGGTGATCGTCTTGGTCTCGCTGCCGATGTTCAGCTTCCCGCCGACGGCCATGCCGGTGACGCTGTTGAGCTTGACGTTCGTCTCGCCCGCCGCCGCGGGGACGGCCAACGTTGTGCTGGCCGGAGCCGTTCCGATCGCGGTGATCGTGCGCGACTCGAGCCGCTCGCCGCCGTCGCCGGTGTCGATATTGATCGTGCCGCCGAGGTAGTAGCTCGCGACGCTCGAGACGCTGACGTTGGTGTCGCCCGCGGCCGCCGGCGCCGTCAGCGTGCCCGCGCCGACCGCGGAGCTGTTCCACCACGCGAAGGAGTTCGTCCGGTTGACCGCCGGGTTGGCCATCTTGACGTTGTGCGCGGTGCCCTGGCCGAGCTCGACGCCGAGCGTGTTCGCGCCGCTACGGAGCTTGGACGTCACGTCATAGGTGCGGTACTCGGCCGACAGCTGGTAGTTCGTGTAGCCGGGCGCGAGCACCTCGTCGGTGAGCTTGGAGCCGTTGAGTTGTCCCTCCATCAGTCCGAGGCCGCTCAGGTACAGCCGCGCGCTGGAGACCGGCTTGTCGACAGAGAAGCCGCGGGCGAACATCGGCAGCGGCTGGGCGGCCGTGCGTCCGGCCAGCTCGATCCACTTGGCCGAGCCCCAGTCGGACTGGTTGAGCAGACCGGTCTCGAACGTCGCCGGGGGACTCCACGCGGACACGTCGCCGTTCGCGTCCCAGACGCGGACCTGCCACACCGCCGGCTGGCGCGACGGCAGCGGGTCGCCGCCGTAGACCACGTCCGACTGCTTGGGCGACGACACCTTGCCCGACTGCCACAGGTACGGCCCCGCGGCCAGCCGCGCGGCGGAGGCCGCTACGCGGACCTCGTACGCCGACTGCGTCGCGGCCCGGCCGGCCCCATTGAGCTTCCAGGCGAGGTCGGGCGTAGCGTCCCCGATCCCCAGCGGCTCGCTCAGTCCATTGGTCTTGAGTCCGCTGACGTCCAACGAGCTCGCGTGCGCAGCCGTCGTCCAGACGGCGGTCGCCGCCACGGCAAGCAGCACCACGGCCCGTCGGGCCCGGTCTGTTGCGACCATTTCCTCTCCTCCAGTTGCGGAAACCGATCGATATCGATCAGATCGCGACCTTACGGAGGGTTTTATCCGCTCGCCCTAGGGAGAATCCCTAGTGGTGTTTTCATGACTAGCGTTCGCGTGGTGCACGACGTCTTCGTCGGTCGCCAGGATGAGCTCGCCACGTTGCGCGCGGCCTTCGATGACGTCCGTCGCGAGGGTGCCCGAACGGTCGTCATCGAAGGCGAGGCCGGCATCGGGAAGAGCACGCTGGTGGAGCGCTTTCTGAGCGAACTCGACGGGGTTCCGCGACTGCGCGCGAGCGGCGACGAGTCCGAGTCCCACGTGCGTTTTGCGCTCGCGGATCAGCTGCTCCGGACGTGCGGCGGGAGCGCGATCGGTGCCGCGCAGCACGTCGCCGTGGGCATGGAGCTGCTGGAGGCGATGACGTCGGCCGCGGGCGATCGCGGGTGCGTGGTGGTCGTCGACGACGCTCACCTGGCCGACGCCGACTCGCTCCGCGCGCTGCTGTTCGCGGCCCGCCGGCTCGCGCAGAGCCCGGTCCTGATCCTGCTGGCGGTCCGCGACCACCGCCTGCCCGAGGGCTGGGGCAAACTCGCGCCGTCGGTGACGCTCGGCCCGCTGACCCGGGAGCACGTCTCCGTGCTCGGGGCTCAGCTCGGCGTGCCGATGACGCCGCAGGTCGCGCGTCGCCTCCACGAGCACACCGGGGGCAACCCGCTGCACGCGCGCGCCGTGCTGCGCGAGGCGCCCGACGCCGGCCACTGGCTCCATGAGCCGCGCCCGCTGCCCGCACCCCGCTCCTACGCACAGCTCATCCAGCGCCGGCTGGAGCGCTGCCGGCCGGATGTCGTCCGCCTGCTCGAGGCCGCGGCGACGCTCGGCGTGCGCGCGCCTCTGCACGTGGTGCTCGAACTGGCGCAGGCCGAACTCGTCACGCTCGACGAGGCGGTCGCGACCGGGCTGGTCCGGTCCGGGCGGCTGGTCGAGTTCACGCACCCGCTGACGCGCGCGGCGATCTATGACGCGCTCGCGCCGTCGCGGCGGGCCGAGCTGAACGCGGCCGCTGCGGCCCTGGTCGAAGACCCGGTGGCGGTGATGCGCCACCGCGTCGAAGCGGCGACCGTCACCGACGATGAATTGGTCGAGGATCTCGAGGCGCTCGCGCACGACGAGATGGCGCGCGGCGCGTGGTCGAGCGCCGTGGCGAACTTCCTCGCGGCCAGCCGGCTGAGCCCGCAGGACGCGGAGCGCGAGCGGCTCGCGCTGGAGGCGATCGAGGCGCTGATGTACGCGGGCGACGGCGCCGCCGCGCGGCGGCTCGCGGAGCAGACCGAGGTCTCGCCAGGCCCGCGGCGCGACAGCGTCTGGGCGTACCTGGCGATCTTCGCCGGCGACCTCGAGCCGGCGCAGCACCTGCTCGAGCGCGCCTGGGAGCACCGCGCACTCGCCGCCGACGAGCGCCTGTCGGCGACGATCGCCCAGCGTCGCGCGTTCCTGGCCACCTGCCGCCTGCGCAGCGGCGACTCGATCGAATGGGCCCGGCGGGCCGTCGCGCTCGCTCCGCACGACACTGCGACCGGCCTGTTCGCGGCGGCCTCGCTTGCGCACGGGCTCAGCCACGCGGGCCGGCGAGCCGAGGCGCACGCCGCACTCGATCGCTGGCTCGACGACCCGGGCGCCCCGCCGCCGGGCAGCGGCTTCGTGCTGCTCGCGCTGAAGGCCAACCTGTTGATCGCCGACGGCGATCTCGTCGCGGCGCGGTCGGCGTTCGAGACCTCGGCCCGCGCGAGCCTCGACGAGGGTCTGCTTGTGGTGGCCGCGATGTCGCTGTCCGGGCTCGCCCGCGTCGACTACCTCGAGGGCGCGTGGGACGACGCCGTGATCGCGGCGCAGCGCGCGATCACCCTGGCGATCGAGTCCGAGGACCGCTGGGTGGTCGCGCAGGCGCACTCGGCCGCCTCGCACGTTCCCATCGCGCGCGGTGACTGGGCGGTGGCCGAGGCGCACGTGTACGCCACCCGCGAGCACCTGGCCGGGATCGAGCGCAACATCGCCGTCGCGGCCCTCGCGTCGGCATCGCTGGCCGCGGCCCGCGGCCGGCCGGTCGAGGTCCTGGAGGCACTCGCGCCGCTCCATGCGATGGCCCGCGGCGAGGGTGTCGACGATCCCGCCTACGTGCCGTGGCAGCACCTCGAGGCGGCCGCGCTGCTCGACGCCGGCCAACTCGACGCCGCCGAAGCGTGTCTCGCGGACGATCGCGGTTCCCCGCTGATGGCCGCGCGGCTGGCCTGCGTTCGGGGGCGGCTGGCGGTGATGCGAGCCCGCCCCGACGAAGCGGCCGCCGCCTTCGAGGAGGCGGAAGCGCTGGCGATGCCCTACGAGCGCGCGCTGATCGAACTCGAGCACGGGCGCTTCCTCCGGCGCGCGGGCGAGCGCCGGGCGGCGTCGGCGCTGCTGCTGGCGGCGCACGCGCGGTTCCTCGACGTCGGAGCGAGCCCGGCGCTGGCTCGCTGCGGGCAGGAACTCGCGGCCTGCGGCCTCACGCCGTCCGCGCGCAAGACGCGCGACTACTCGGCGCTCACGCCGCAGGAGCTCGCGGTCGCCCGGCTCGTCGTGGCGGGCATGACCAACCGCGAGGTGTCAACCGAGCTGATGGTGTCCACCAAGACCGTCGAGTACCACCTGAGCAACATCTACGCCAAGCTCGGCGTCCGCTCGCGCAGCGAGCTACGCGCTCGCGCGCGAACCGCGGAGCTGGCGCTCTAGCCCTTGATCGCGCCGGCGGTCAGGCCGGCCACGATCTTGCGGTTGAAGAACATGAACAGGATCAGCGGCGGGATGGTGATCAGCAGGATGTCCGCGAACAGCAGGTTGAACTGCGTGCGGTACTGGCTCTGGAAGTTGAACAGCGTGAGCTGGACCGTCACGTTCTCGTCGCCGGGCAGGAAGTAGAGCGGGTTCGCGAAGTCGTTGAAGACGAACACCGACTGGGTGACGATCACGGTCACCATCGACCGACCGCAACAGCGGGAAGATGACGCTGAAGAAGACGCGCAGCGGTCCCGCGCCGTCGATGATCGCGGCCTCGTCGAGCTCGCTTCGGGATCGTGGCGATGAAGGCGCGGAAGAGCAGGATGCAGAACGACATCCCGAACGCGACCTCGATCAGGATCAGCCCGGTGAGGGTCTTGAACAGGTGCAGCTCCTGCAGCACCCAGACGGTCGGGACGACCGCGGGCGGGATGATCAGCCCGCTCAGGATCAGCAGGTCGGCGAGCGATGTTCCAGCGGCTGCGCCGGCGCTGCAGCACGTAGGCGACCATCGACGACAGCACGACCATGATCGCGACGCTCGCGACGGTCAGGATCGTGCTGTTGATGAAGGCGGCGACCAGCATGTAGTTGCGGGCGGCGATCGCGTCCCACAGGTTGTCGAACAGGTGCCACTCGCGACGGCAGCGAGAACTCGAACAGCGCGGCCTCGTTGCGGCTCTTGGACGCCATCAGCACGATGAACGCGAACGGGATCAGGAACAGCACGCTGAACAGCGGGATGAACGCCGCGCTCAGCAGGTGATGGCCACGTTTGCTCAAAGGTCCACGACGCGCCGGTTGAGCCACGTGAAGAGCGGCAGGATGATCGCGGTGACGAGCAGGAACAGCACGACGTTGCCTGCTGTCGAGAGGCCGTAGAAGCCGGCTTGGTACTGCTTGTAGATCACCGACGCGATCACGTCGGACGTGAATCCCGGGCCGCCGCGCGTCATCGCCCAGATCAGGTCGAACGAGCGAAGGCCGCCGATCAGCGACAGGATGATCACGGTCATCGTCGCCGGGCGGGCGAGCGGCAGGATGATGTGCCGGAACGTGGCGATCACGCCGGCGCCGTCGACCCGCGCGGCCTCGAAGTACTCGCGCGGGATCGAGACGATCCCGGCGATGAAGATCACCGTGGCCAGGCCCACGCCCTTCCAGACGTCCACGAGCGCGACCGACAGCAGCGCGTACTTCGTGTCGACGAGCCAGCCCGGCCCGGCGATGCCGACGACGTCGAGCGTGTTGTTGACCAGGCCCCGGCTCGGGTGCAGCAGCACGGTGAACGTCAGCCCCACGCCGATCCAGCTCACCAGCGTGGGGAAGAACACGATCGAGCGCATGAAGCCGCGGCCGACGATCGGCGCGGTCAGCAGCACCGCCAGCAGCATCCCGAGCACGACCTTCAATCCGGACGTGACGAACCCGTAGATCAGCGTGTTCGTCAGGCCCTTGGTGAGCGCCGGTTCCTCGAAGAACGCGCGGAAGTTGTCGAGCCCGATGAACTCGGACTCGAACAACGTCCAGCGCGTGAGGCTGTAGTAGAAGCTGCTGAACGTCGGCAGCAGGAAGAGGACGAAGAAGAGAAGGAGCGCCGGCAGGTAGAACCAGAGGGGGTAGGGGCTCTTGCGAGCGCCCACCTACCAGCCCTCAAGCCCCAACTGCTGGGCCTGCTTCTTCACGTCCTGATCGTAAAGCCGGGCGCCGTCCTTGGCCGAGCGCAGGCCGGAGCCGACCTCGACCGTGATCTGCTCCAGCGCCGGACCCTTGACCGGCGACACGAACTCGAGCGCGGGCGTGACGCTGCCGGCGTCCACGTACGGCTGGAGGTCCTTGATCGCCTGCGGGACGTCGTCAGGCAGGGTGCAGCCCTTGGTCATGTACGGACCGGACGGCGTGAACGCCTTCGTCTGGACGTCGCAGCCCTCCTTGCTCGCCACGAACGCCGTGAACTTCTTGGCCGCGTCGAGCTTGGCGCCCTCGGTCGTCTTCGGGATGTAGACGCCGCCCGGCATCCACAGCGTCAGCCCGTTCTGGGCCGCGTCGTCGCCCGGCTGCGCGAAGAACCCGATGTCGCCGATCTCCTGCGGGTTCGCGGTCGCGATATTCCCGACCGCGACGGTCAGCATCGGGTAGTGCGCGCCCTTGCCCGTCGCCAGCTCACGCAGGCCCTCGTCGAACTTGGCAGACGCGATAGTCCTTGTTCTCGAACCCGGCCTTGTGGACCGCCTCGAGGCGCTGGAAGCCCTCGAGCGCCGGCTCTTGCGCGAACTTCGCCTGATTGGCCGTGTACTTCTCGGCCCAGCCCGGATCGGCGGCGGCGACGTTGTGGTGGTTGGCCAGGACCAGCAGCTGCGACGTCCACGTCTCCTGGTAGGTCTGGATCACCGGCGCGATACCCTCGGCCTTGATCTTCGCGTTGTTGGCCATGAACTCGGCCCACGTCTTGGGGACCTCGAGCCCGAGCTGGTCGTAGACCTTGCGGTTGTAGAGGACGCCGCCGCCGATCGAGCCGCCGAACGGCGCGCCGTAGAGCTGCTCGTTCGCCGACACCGTCGGCTTGAACGCGTCTTCCAGTTCATTGACCCACGGCTGGTCGGTCAGCGGCACGAGGTTCTTCTCGGGGCTGAGCGCCTGGAAGAGCGAGCCCGAGTTGTACATGAACACGTCGGTCATCTCGCCGGTCGCCAGCCGGGTCTTGACGACGTTGTCGCCGTCCCCACCCTGCGGCCGGGTCTCGATCTTGACCGTGATGTTCGGGTTTTTGGCCGTGAACGCCTTCGCCAGCGCCTCGGCGGGCTTGAGCGTCTGCTCGGAGTTGTCGACCAGCCACGAGATCGTGACCTTGCCGTTCTCGTCGCTCCCCTCGTCCCCGGTCTCGCCAAGACCGCCGCATGCGGCGAGCACCGAAGCGGCGGCGAGCAGCGCGACCCATGTGAACCTCATGCCGGATCTCCTCCTTCGAACACCTCTGTGAGACGCGCGCGCAGCGCGTCGCCGTTTCGCACCAGGCCCGGCGGGATCAGCGCGTCGATCAGCGTTGCGGCGGGCGCATCGAGATACCCCTTCAGGCGGCCGGCGGCCTGCCGCTCGCCGCTGACGAGCGAGAGCTCCTTCGCGGCCGCGACGATGTCGTTCCAGGCGTGCTCGTCGTCGAGGACGTCGCGAACCGTGGACAGCGGCTCCCCGTTCGTCGCCCAGACATCGGGGACGTGCCACTCGTGGGTGCCGTGGCGGACCTCGATCGGTTCGCTCCGCCCGGGCACGTGGACGACCGCGCCTGCCCCGACCGGGACCGTGACCCGCAGCGCCAGCAGGCCGTCGGCGCGTTCCCAGCCCACCGCGGCGTCGCCGTAGGGCGTCCGCAGCCGGGCCTGGGCGCAGGTCAGGAATCGCGACGGCTCCGGCTTGACGACCAGCCGCCGGTAACCGGGCGCTCCGGGTGCGAGGCCGGCGACGGTCCGGTGCAGCCAGTCGGCCACCGCGCCGAGGGCGTAGTGGTTGAACGACGTCATCTCGCCGGGGTTGATCGAGCCGTCGGCGAGCAGGCTGTCCCAGCGCTCCCACACCGTCGTGGCGCCCATCGTCACGGCGTACAGCCAGGACGGGCAGCCGGTCTGCAGCAGCAGCCGGTAGGCGACGTCGGCGTGGCCGGTCGACGTCAGTGCATCGGCGATCAGCGGCGTGCCGAGGAAGCCGGTGCTGATCCGGAAGCCGGCGGTGCGGACGAGATCGGCGAGGCGCTCGCCCGCGTGCTGCCGCTGCTCCTCGGTCGGGAGCAGTGACCATTCGAGCGCGAGCGCATACACCGTGGCGGCGTCACTCAGCACGCGCCCGCCGACGGTCACGTACTCGCGCGCGAACGCACCGCGGACGCGGTCGGCGAGCCGCGCGTAGCGGTCGGCGATGTCGAGCTCGCCGACCAGCGTGGCGGCGAGCGAAACGACCTCGGCCGAGCGGGCCAGATGGGCGGTGGCGACCACGTCGGGGTCGGCCTTGGCGTCGGCCGCAGCGTCGGGCGGAGCGGTCGGATCGAGCCAGTCGCCGAACTGGAAGCCGCCCGTCCACAGCGCGTCCTCGCCCGCCAGCGCCGCAGCGCGGTCGACCCATGCGCGCATGCTCGGCAGCTGGCGCGCGAGCAGCCCGAGATCGCCGCTGCGCTGGTAGACGACCCACGGCACGAGCGTCGCGGCGTCGCCCCAGCCCGCAGCGGCCGCGCCCGGGTTGTCGAGCACGTCGGGGATGACGAACGGCACCGAGCCGTCAGCGTGCTGCTCGGCCGCCAGGTCGGCCAGCCACGAGCTGAGGAATCCGGTCGCGTCGAACAGGAACGTCGCCGCCGGGGAGAAGACCTGGACGTCGCCGGTCCAGCCGAGCCGCTCGTCGCGCTGCGGGCAGTCGGTGGGCACGTCGAGGAAGTTGCCGCGCATGCTCCAGACGACGTTCTCGTGGAACCGATCGAGCCGCTCGTCGGAGGAGCTGAACCAGCCGGTGCGTCGCAGGTCGGAGCCGACCACGACGGCCTCGACGTCCTCGAGACGCACCTCGACGATTCCGCTGACCTCCGCGTAGCGGAAGCCGTGGAAGGTGAGGCTCGGCTCGAGCACCTCGACGCCGCCGCCGGCCAGGATGTAGCTGTCGGTGGCCTTGGCGGTGCGCAGCGGCCGGACGCCGAGCTCGCCGTCCTCGAGCACCTCGGCGTGACGGATGGTGACCTCGGTGCCGGGCTCGGCATCGCGGACCGTCAGTCGCACCCAGCCGACCAGGTTCTGGCCGAAATCGATCAGCGTCGCGCCGGACGGGGAGCGGAAGACCTCGTGGGCTTGGAGCGTCTCCGTCGCTCGCACGGGCGGCCCGTCGGGGGCGACGAGGCGGGGGAGAGCCGCCTCGATCGCCCCCACCGGGTCGCTGCGGTCGCCGCTCCGCGGCCGGAGGTCGGTGCGCTGGCCGTCGTAGAGGTCGTCGGCGAGGACGCCGCTCTCGCGGGCCGTCCAGGTCTCGTCGGTGGCGAGCACCTGCACCGCGCCGTCGGTGGTCGTCACCTCGAGTTGCGCCAGCAGCGCCAGACGGTCGCCGTACACCGCCCGCCGGTCGCCCCAGCCAAGCCGGCCGCGGAACCACCCGTTGCCGAGCAGCACCTCGAGTTCGTTGTCGCCCTCGCGGATGAGATCGGTGACGTCGTAGGTCTGGTAGCGCAGCCGGTGGTGGTAGCTGGTCCAGCCCGGCGCCAGCACGTGGTCACCGACCCGGCGGCCGTTGAGTGTCGCGACGTACACGCCGTGCGCGGTGGCGTACAGACGGGCACGCGCTACCGGCCCCGGCACGTGCAGGGCGGCGCTCGAGGGTCGGCGCGGGCTCGCCCAGGCCGCCGAGCGCGAGCGGGCTCACGAACCGCGCCGTCCAGTCGTCGGGGGAGAGCAGTCCGGCCTCGACCGTCGCGGGCTCGCTCCAATCCGACTCGGCGGCGGCGCCCATGACGCGCACGCGGACGCGCGCGGATTGGCGCGAGCGCAGCGGTGCGGCCGGCCACGGCACGAGCACCTGGTCGGCGCTCATGACGCGGATCGCGTCGCCGTCGACCTCGACCTCGTAGGCCTCCTGGGCGAAGGTCGAGTCAGCGTCCGGCACGACCCACGACAGGCGCGGGGCACCGGTGCCGAGGCCGAGCGGGGCGTCGGTCTGGTGCTCGAAACGGAGCCCGGCAGGTGCGGCGACGAAGGACAGGGTTCTCTGTGTAGCGCTCGGGGCGCGCGTCCGCGACCGGGAAAACCTCTAGTTGTTTCGACCTTCGTGTAAGGGGTCGGGGTAGGGTCCGGGCCGCTGTGACCGCACGCGAGGCGATCTTCGTGGGGCGCGAGCGCGAGTTGGCCGCGCTCGGAGGAGCGTCGTTCGCGCTCGTCGAAGGCGCGTCGGGCGTGGGGAAGACGGCGCTCGTCGAGCGCGCGCTGGAGGGCCGGCCGCGGGTGCTGCGCGCGAGCGGCGAGCCGGCGGAGACCGCGGTCGCGCTCGGCGTGCTCGACCAGCTGTTCCGGCGGGCGGGGGAGGAGGCGCGCCCGCGCACCGGGGAGGCGTTGGCCGACTGGCTCGGCGAGCCGCCAGGGGTGCTCTTCATCGACGATGCGCAGTGGGCGGACGCGCCGTCGCTCGAAGCGCTTGGTCTACGCGTTGCGACGGTCGGCGAACGCGACGGTGATCGTGGCTGCGCGGCCGCACGTCGGGCTGGCGGCGCTGCGGCGACTGGCGAGCTGCCGGATCGAGCTGGCTCCGCTGACCGCCGTCGAGCTGCGTGCGCTGGCGCCGCTGTCCGAAGCCGCCGCGGGGCGGTTGTGGACGCATACGGGCGGTGACCTGCGGCTGGCGCTGGCGCTCCTGCGCGAGGTGCCGGCCGAGGCGTGGGTCGACTACGAGCACGTGTTGCCGGCACCGCGCGAGCTCGCGGCCGACGTAGCGGATCGGATGGCGCGCTGCGAGGCGGCGCCGCTGGTGGAAGCCGCGGCGGTGCTCGGCGGCGGCTGCCTGCTCGCCGACGCCGCGGCGCTCGCCGGCGCCGACGCGTTGCCCTCGCTCGAAATCGCCGTCTCGGCTGGGCTCGCCGTGGCCGACTACCGGCGCGGCGTGCCGGCGATCGAGTTCGCGCCACCGGCGATCGCGGCGGCGGTCTACGCACAGCTCGGGCCGGCGCGGCGGGCCGCGCTGCACCGAGCCGCGGCGGACGTGGTCGACGACGACGCCGCGGCGCTGCGACACCTGGCCGCGGCCGCCGCCGGGCCCGACGACGCGCTCGCGGCGCGGCTGGATGCGTTCGCCCGCGGCGTGCGCGAGCGTCCGGACGCCGCGACCGCGCTGATCGCCGCCAGCCGGCTCAGCCCGACGCGCGAGCAGCGCGAGGACCGGCTGCTGCGCGCCGCCGACCTGATGCTGCTGGCGGGCGACGCGGCGCGGGCGCGCGGGCTCGCCGACGAGATCGCGGCCTGCGCGCCGACGGCCCGGCGCGAGAGCGTGCTCGGCCAGCTCGACGTCGCCGGCGACCACGTCCGCGAGGCCGCGGCGCGGCTGCGTCACGCGTGGGAATTGTGCTCGCCGGAGCGCGAGCCGGAGCTGGCGGCGACGATCGCGCACCGCAACGCGTTCCTGGCGCTCATCCACTTGCGTGATGCGGAGGTCGAGGCGTGGGCGCGCCGGGCGCTGGAGCTGGCGCCCGGTCATCCGCTCGCCTCCGAATGGCACGCGACGCTCGCGCTGAGCCTGTGGCGGCAGGGCCGGCGGGCACGAGGCGCACCGGGTGCTGGACGAGGCGCTGAGCGGCGACGAAGAGCGCGACGCGCAGCTGAACGGGATGGAGTGCTGGCTGCGGATCGTCGGCGACGAGATCGAGGCCGCGCGCGACGGGCTCGCCGCCGCGGCCGCGACCGAGCTGCGGCTCGGCGCGCTCGAGATCGGCGTCGTGCACCTGAACGTGCTCGCGCGGGCGCACTTCGAGATCGGCGCGTGGGACGAGGCCGCGGCGGTCGGCCGAGCGCGCGCTGGCGCCGGCGTCGCAGCTCGAGGACGTGTCGGCGCGCGTCTTCGTGTGGTGGGCGGCGACGCTCGTACCCGCCGCGCGCGGCGATTGGGAGGTGGCGGACGAGTTCGCGCGCCGCGCCGCCGCCGAGCCGACGGACGCGCCCGATCGCGTCGTCGCGGTCGGGATCGCGCACGCGCTGGTCGCGGCCGCCCGCGGCGACGCCGAGGCAGTGCTGCGCGCGCTGGCCCCGGTTCCCGAGATCGAGCCGTCCGCCGCGGTCGACGAGCCGGGCTTCTGGCCCTGGCAGCATCTGTACGCCAACGCGCTCGTCTCGACCGGCCGGCTCGACGATGCCGAGCGGTTCCTGGCTCGGCACGAGCCGCTGGCGGCGGCGCGCGCGCACGGCACGATGATGGCGCGGCTGGGCGTGGTCCGCGGTCGGTTGCAGACCGCGCAGGGCGATCGCGAGGGCGCCGCGGCGGCGTTCGAACGGGCGGCCGAGCACGTCGAGGCGCGGCCGTATGACCGTGCGCTCGTGCAGCTCGCGCACGGTCAGTTCCTGCGCCGCGAAGGGCGGCGGCGATCGGCGGCGGACCTGCTCACGGCCGCCGCGGTCACGTTCTCGGCGCTCGGCGCGCGACCTGCGCTGGAGCGCACCGAACGCGAGTTGGTGGCGTCCGGCCTGCGGCCGTCGCGCGAGGGGTCCGGGCAGCTCACGCCGCAGGAGCTGACCGTCGCCCGTCTGGTCGCGACGGGGCACAGCAATCGCGAGGTGGCGGCCGACCTGCAGCTCAGCGTCAAGACGGTCGAGGTCCACCTGACACGGGTCTACGCCAAGCTCGGGATCGGGTCGCGGACCCAGCTCGCGCGGCAACTCCCCCTACGCGACCCGGCGGCAAGATAGGGGAAATCACGGTCGCGCTCACCCGCTCGCGCCCGGTACTCGTTCGTCGAACCGACGACGGAGGGGGAGGGCGTGCGTTCCTACAGGCTGACGGTGGCGCTGCTGGCATTCGTGTCGATCGCGGCGCCGGCGCAGGCGACGCAGGTGACCGGGCTCGAGACCAACGCGACGGCGACGCCGCTGGGGATCGACGACGCCACCCCGCAGTTGCGCTGGCGACTCGAGAGCGATCAGCGCGCGACGACGCAGACGAGCTATCGCGTCGTCGTGGCCACGACCGCGGCCAAGGCGGCCGCGGGCCAGGGCGACGTGTGGGACTCCGGCGAGGTCGCCTCGTCGGCCCAATCGGTGGAGTACGGGGGCCCCGCGCTGGCCTCGCGCACGCGGTACCACTGGAGCGTGCGTGCCTCGTCCGAGTGGGCCGCGCCGACCTGGTTCGAGACCGCCTATCTGAGCCCGGCCGAGTGGAAGGGCAACTGGATCTCCGGCCCGGCCCGCACCGAGCGCCACATCACGCTCGCGCAGGCGATGGCCGACGACGCGTGCTGCCTGCAGGGCAACTCGACCCTGTTCACCGCCGCTGCTGCCGGCGACCGGATCGTGCGAGTTGCCAACGTGGCCGGGTTCGGCCCCGGGCAGACCGTCACGCTGGAGGACGAGACGCCGACGATCGAGGCCGTGGGTACGGGGCCGGGGAACACCACGGCGGTGCTCGCACTAGCGGCGGGTGATACGAACCTGAAGGTCGCGTCGGTCACCAACTTCGCCCCCGGAGCACCGCTGACGATCGGCACGCAGACCGTGACGATCACCGACGTCGGCACCGCGGCCGGCAACGCGACGACGCTGTTCGCTCCCGTCGCCGCCGGTGCGACGAACATCAAGGTGACGAGCGTCAACGGCTTCGTCGTCGGTCAGCCGGCGCTGGTCGACGGCGAGGTGCGGACGGTCAGCGCCGTCGGCACGCAGGGCCGCAACACGACGCTGGCCGCGGCCGCCGCGGCCGGCGACACCGTCGTCAAGGTGGGGAGCGTCAACGGCTTCGTGGCCGGCGACACGCTGATCGTCGACACCGGCGCGGCGGCCGAGACGCGCACGATCGCCGCCGTCGGCACGGGCGGGGCGGATGGCACCGGCGTGACGCTGACCGCGGCCTTGTCGTCGGCCCACGCGAGCGGCGCCGCCGCGCGCATGCAGGGCACCGGCATCACGTTCGAGACGCCGCTGGCGGCCGCGCATGCGCAGGGTGCCGCGACGCGCGGCCTCGGCACCGGGATCACGATCACCCCGGCGCTGACCGGCTCGCACGCCGCCGGGGTGGCGATCACGACCCCCGGATCGGGCATCACGCTGGCCGCGCCGCTGGCCAAGGCGCACGCCGCGGGCGTGGCGATCGTCGGCCCGGCCCCGACCGAGTTCTGCCGCCCCTCCAACAACGCGCTGCTCTCGGGCACCTGCAAGGAGGTCCGTCCTGCCCCGCTGCTGCGCAAGTCCTTCACCGTCGCGCCCGTCTCCGAACACGGCGCCGTGGTCAGCGCGCGCGTGTACTCGTCAGGCCTGGCCTGGAACGAGATGACGCTCAACGGGACCCGAACCTCGGCGCGCACGTTCCTCGATCCCGGCTTCACGAGCTACGACAAGACCGTCCTCTACACGACTGATGACGTCACCGGCCTGATCCGGCAGAACGCGAGCGCCGCGGCCGAGAACGTGATCGGCTCGCAGCTCGGCTCCGGCCAGTTCGACAACGAGACGACCTCGGGCGACTGGGGCTGGTCGACGGCCGAGTGGCGGACGAATCCGACGCTGCGCACCGACCTGTATGTGTCCTACGCGGACGGCACCGAGCAGCTGATCAAGTCCGACGACTCGTGGCGGACGAGCGCCGCGGGCCCGATCCGCTACGACAACCACTATCTGGGCGAGACGTTCGACGCCCGCCGCGAGCTGGCCGGGTGGGATGCGCCGAGCTTCGATGCCGGCGCGTGGGCGGCGGCACGGACGGTGCCCGGGCCGGCGGGCCGGCTCACGGCGCAGCAGAACGAGCGCACGAGCCTGATCGGCAGTTTCCCGCCCGGCACGGTGGCCGAGCCGCAGCCGCGCGTCTACGTGTGGGACACGGGCCAGCAGCGCGCGGGGTGGGGGACCGTGAAGGTGGCGGGCGCGCCCGCCGGCACGCCGATCCAGATCCGCTACGCCGAGAAGCTGGGGGCGAACGGGTTGGTCAGCATCACCGGCTTCACGCCCGCGGGCCAGATCCAGACCGACTACTACATCGCCAAGGGCACCGGTACCGAGACGTTCACGCCGCGGTTCACCTACAAGGGCTTCCAGTACGTGCAGATCTCCGGCGTCGGCGGGACGGCGCTGCCGGCCGGCGTGACCGCCGTGCTCGACTCGGTGCAGGAGGTCCGTGAGCCGATGGCCGAGACCGGCGTCTTCACCTCGTCGAGTGACCTGCTGAACCTGATCGATCGCAACATGCGCGCGTCGGTGGCCGAGAACTACGTCTCCGGCGTGATCACCGACACGCCGACGTACGAGAAGAACGGCTGGACGGGCGACGCGCAGCTCTCGCTGCCGGCGGCGTCGCTGCAGTTCGACACCGAGCGCCACATGCTCAAGGCGCTGCAGGACATGCGCGACGACCAGCTTTCGACCGGCGAGGTGCCGCTGCTGTCGCCCGGCTCGGCCAACTATGGCTATCAGGCGGGGCCGGCGTTCAAGCCGGCCAACGGCAAGGCAACGCCGATCTGGGACGCCTGGTGGTTCGTCGGCCCGTGGGAGTCCTACGTTCGCTACGGCAACCGCGAGGACCTCGCCCGCAACTATCCGGGGATGAAGGACTACCTGACGACGTGGCTGCCGCAGTGGTTCGCCGCCGACGGCGACGGGTTCGACTACACGCTCACGTCAGGCCTCGGCGACTGGGACCCGCCCACGGGCGCGGACGCCCCGGTCGGGTCGCCCACGCGCGTGCAGGTCCCGACCGTGATCCCGCCGTCCGTGACCGCCTACGTGGCTTACATGGCGAAGATCACCGCGGACTCGGCGCGCGCGCTCGGCAAGCCGTCCGAGGCGGCCCAGTTCGACGCGCTGTTCAACCAGATCAAGGCCGACTTCAATGCCAAGTGGTGGGACGCGAGCGTCGGCTACTACCGCGAGACGCCGGCGCAGATCTTCGCGCAGACCACGCAGGTGCTCGCGCTGGCGTTCGGGCTCGTGCCTGAGGAGCGGCGCCGGGGGCTGCAAGAGAAGCTGGTCAACGACGTGCTGGTCACGCGCGCCGGGCATCAGATGGTGGGCATCGCCGGCAACCGCTGGATCCACCCGGTGCTCTCGCAGGCCGCGCGCGAAGGGGTGACGGACGCCGCCAAGGCGGTGTACACGATCGCGCTCCAGACGACATACCCGAGCTTCGGCTACTGGGCGTCGCTCGGGTGGACGTCGCTGGGCGAGTTCTGGGAGTCCTCGAGCCGGACCCGCAACCACCACTTCTTCGGGACCATCGTGCAGTGGTTCTACGAGGAGCTGGCGGGCATCCAGCCGCTGGAGCCCGGCTACGCGCGGATCGCGATCAAGCCGCTGATCGCCTCCGAGCACGGCATCGACCGCGCGTCGGCGTCCTACGACAGCGTCCGCGGGACGATCAAGTCGAGCTGGCAGCAATCCGCGGCCGGCATCCGGATGGACGTGACGATCCCGGTCAACACGACCGCGCTGGTGTCCGTGCCCGGCACCGACCCGAACAAGGTCGGCGAGCTCGGCAGCGGCCGCGCGCTGGTCGCCAAGAACGCTCCGGGGGTGTCGCTCGTGGGTGTCCAGGAGGGCGCAGTGGTGTTCCGGGTCGGATCGGGCGACTACCGGTTCGTGGTCGGTCCGGGCCTTTTTGCGGCGACCGAGGTGCCGGGCACGGTCGGCGGCACCGTCCCGCCGACGCTGTCGCTGACGCTGGGCGCGCCCGCGCAGTTCGGGGTGTTCACGCCGGGGGTCGCTCGCACGTACGAGGCGAGCACGACGGCCAACGTGGTCAGCACGGCGGGCGACGCGGCGCTGAGCGTGAGCGACCCCGGCCATCTCACGAACGGGTCGTTCCGGCTGCAGCAGCCGCTGCAGGTGGAGATGACGCCGGCGTCGTGGACGGGGCCGGTGTCCAACGCCACCGTGTCGATTCTGTTCAAGCAACCGATCGGGGCCACCGAGCCGTTGCGGACCGGCGTCTACAGCCGGACGCTCACGTTCACGCTCTCGACCACGAATCCATAGGCGGCGTCAGCGCGTCTCCTCGCGCCGGCGCTCGAGGAAGGCGCGCTCGGCCGCGTTCGAGGCCAAGGCGCGGGCGCGTTCATACGCCCGCGCCGCCGCGTCGCGCTCGCCGAGGCGGCGCAGGAGGTCGGCACGGGCGGCGTGGAAGTAGTGGTAGCGGTCGAGGTCGTCCGCGAGCGCGTCGATCCGGGCGAGGCCGCCGCTCACATCACCGGCGAGCGCGATGGCGACGGCGCGGTTGAGCTCGACGATCGGGTCATCGGCGAGCGCGGCGAGCCGGTCGTACAGGGCCTCGATCCGCTCCGGGCGTGCGGCGGTGACGTGCTCGACGGCGATCGCGGCCTGGAGCGCGTAGCGCCCGGGTGGGCTTCGCCGCAGGGCGCCGGCGGCCAGCCATGTCGCCTGCTCGATCGCGCCCGCGTCCCAGCGCGTCCGGTCCTGGTCGTCGAGCAGGACGAGTGCGCCGGTGTCGTCGACGCGGGCGTCGCGGCGCGCGTGGTGGGCGAGCAGGAGCGCATGCAGGCCCAGCGCCTCGCCCTCGTCGGGCATCAGCTCGGTCAGGAGCGCGGCGAGCCGGAGTGCCTCCGCGCACAGGTCGACGCGCAGGTGGGTATCGCCGCCGCTCGCCGCGTAGCCCTCGTTGAAGACCAGCGAGACGACGTCGAGCACGGCATCGAGCCGCTCCGGCAGTCGCGCGTCGGGCGGGACCCGGAACGGGATCTGCGCGGCACGGATCTTCGCCTTCGCGCGGGCGAGCCGCTGCGCCATCGTCGGCTCGGGTACGAGGAACGCGTGCGCGACCTCGGCGGTGGTGAGACCGCCGAGCAGCCGCAGCGTGAGCGCGACCTGCGCCTCCGTTGCCAGCGCCGGATGGCAGCAGGTGAAGATCAGGCGCAGCCGCTCGTCGGGGACGCTGGTGGTCACGGGTTCCGGGGTGTCGTCGTCGACGGGCAGGAGCTCGGGCGCGAGCGCGCGCAGGGCACGCTCGCGCCGGAGCCGGTCGATCGCGCGGTTACGCGCGACCGAGACGATCCACGCCGCCGGGTCGCGAGGGACGCCGTCCTGCGGCCAGCGCGCGGCCGCCGTGACGAACGCGTCTTGGACCGCCTCCTCGGCGACGTCCCAATCTCCGACGGCGCGGATCAGCGCGGCGACCGCGCGCCCGAAGTGCTCGCGGAACGCGCGCTCGACCGCAGTCAGGGCGCGGCCACCATCGCGGCGTAGTCCATGACCGGGCGGATCTCGGTGGTGCAGCCGTCGCCGTTCCACGGCGTCCGCTCCGCCCAGGCCATCGCTTCGTCGAGATCGCCGACCTCGAGCAGCGCGAAGCCGCCGAGCTGCTCCTTGGTCTCCAGATACGGCCCGTCGATGATCCGGCGCCGGCCGCTCCCGATCGACACCGTCGTCGCCGACGGCGTCGACTCCAGGGCCTCGCAGGCGACCAGCACGCCGGCTTCGCGTGCCGCGTCCTCGAACGCCTGCCACGCGCCAATCACGCGCTGGTAGTCCTCGCGCGTCCGGCCGTCGCGCCGCGTCTCGTCTCCGTAGAACGCCAGTAGCACCTTCATCTCTGCACCTCCATAGGAGTTGATCATGCAGGGGACGAACGAGGTCCGCCAGATCGACAGCGGCAACGCGCCAGCTCCAGCGATGGTCGATTTTGGTCGTATACGCGCGAATATGGGTAGTACGGGCGTCATGGTTTCCGACGTGTCAAGGGATCAGTGGCGCAAGACCGGGCTGGCCGCGATGGCCAACTACATCGACGCGGGCTCGATCGTCGCGGGCGCGGTGTCGCTGCCGATCTGGGCCAAGCAGTTCGGGTTCGGCGACGACTTCGTCTCGCTGCTCGGCGCGATGAGCTCGAACGCGATCTCGGCCGGCATCGGTGCGCTGATCGGCGGGCGCATCTGCGACCTCTGGGGCCGCAAGAAGATCTACCAGTACGACCTGCTGCTGTACGCGTTCGGCGCGCTCTGGATCATCTTCGCGCAGGCGCCGTGGATGCTGCTGTTCGGCTACTTCGTGGTCGGCCTGACGGTCGGCGCCGACGTCCCGGCCTCGTGGACGCTGATCACCGAGACGGCGCCGGCGAAGATTCGCGGCCGGCTCGCCGGGCTCGCACAGGTGCTCTGGTACACGGGCGCGATCGCGCCGCTGATCATCGGCATCGCGTTCCTGGGCCTCGGCGAATGGTTGCCGCGCGTGCTGTTCGCGCAGCTGTTCGTCGTCGCGCTGATCACCTGGGCGCTACGGCAGGGGATGGTCGAATCGGAGCTGTGGGCGAAAGCGCAGAAGGAGGCCGGCCAGGCGGCGGGTGCGTTCAAGTCGCTGTTCCAGCGCCGCCACGTGCGCGCGCTGAGCTTCCTGATCGTGATGTACGGCGTCTGGAACCTCGTCGCCGGCACCTACGGGTTCTTCTTCCCGTACATCCTCGAGGCCGTCGGCAACACGTCCGAGCGCGCGAACTACACGCTGCAGGCGATCTGGTTCCTGGCCACGGCAATCGCCGTCGGCACGATCTACATGCCGCGGATCGACCGCGTCAGCGGCCGCTCGATGCTGGTGTGGGCGAGCATCCTCCAAGTCGCCGGGTTCATCCCGTTCGTGCTGTTCGAGGTCAGCTTTCTCACGGCGCTGATCAACGTCGTGCTGTTCGGCGTCGGCGCCGGGATCGGGCAGCAGTCGCTGTTCCAGCTCTGGAGCGGTCAGATGTTCCCGACGCTGCTGCGCTCGACCGCGCAGGGCTTCATG
This sequence comes from uncultured Solirubrobacteraceae bacterium, assembly GCA_963768375.1. Lineage (GTDB taxonomy): Bacteria > Actinomycetota > Thermoleophilia > Solirubrobacterales > Solirubrobacteraceae > Solirubrobacter. The sequence continues at coordinate 94,242 of CAVYHO010000005.1, read as the reverse complement.
TTCGGCGTCGTGCGGGTGGCGCTGGGCGGCTGGAGCCTGCTGCTCCCGACCGTCTCGCAGGCGGGGTTCCGCACGTTGTCGCTGGTGCTGGCGGGGATGCTGATCGTGTCGGGCGTCGTCGGCATCGCGATGGCGCCGCGCGGAAAGACGCACGAGCTGGAGGAAGAGACCGTGGGCTCGGACCGCTTCCGTCGCCTAACGGAGGCTGGTCCGACGCAGCCAGGTGTCGACGTCCGCACGAGCTGAGCGCACCGTCTCGCCGCGGACCGCGAGTCCGGTGCCGATCCGTGCGCCGCGGCACGACTCGGCGTAGTCGTCGGGGGCGTTCCCGAGGCCGCTCATGGCATGCGTCATGACCGGCAGGACGGTCTTGCCCGAGAAGTCGTAGCGCTCGGCGAACGTCGTCATGATCATCGGCGCCCGGACGTTCCAGATCGGGCTCGCGAGCAGGATCGTGTCGTAGGGCTCGATCGAGCGCAGCCGGTTGGCGATGGCGGGCCGTGCGTCCGCGTCCTGCTCGCGCACGTTGCGCCGCACGGTCGCCTCATAGTCGTCGGGGTAGGGCTCGGCGGCTTCGATGCGGTGCACGTCGCAGTCCAGTCGCGCGCGGATCATCCGCGCCAGCACCTCGGTGTTGCCCACCTTGAGGTTCCTCCGGCCGCCGTACCAGTAGTTCTCGCCCGGGCGCCGTGGTCATCCGGCCTGGGCGGTGGGCCGGACGAGGATCTCGTTGATCGACACGCCGTGCGGGCGCGAGACGGCGAAGGCGATGATCTGCGCGATGTCGTCGGCGGAGATCGACGTCGCGTCGTAGAACTGCTCGGTCGCCTCCTTGGTCTGGTCGTCGGTGATGTGGCTCACGAGCTCCGTCGACACGGCGCCCGGCTCGATGACGATCACGCGCACGTCGGGCTGGAGCTCCTGGCGCAGCGACTCAGACCAGCCGTTCATGCCCCACTTCGTGGCGGCGTAGGCGGCGTTGCCGGCCCGGGCGGTGCGCCCCGCGACCGAGGAGATGTTGACGAGGTCGCCGCCGCCGTCGCGCAGCTGATCGAGGAACACCTCGGTCGCGGTCATCGCGCCGAGCAGGTTGACCTCGACCATCTGGCGCTGTTCGGCGCGCTGGTCGGAGGTGAACGGCGCCAGCAGCATCACGCCGGCGTTGTTGATCAGGACGTCGGCGCCGCCGAGCTCGTCTCGGACGCGCTGCGCGGCGGCGACGAGGGAGGCGCGGTCGGTGACGTCGGCCGCGATCGCGATCGCGCCGTCGACGAGCTCATCGGCCAGCGCCTGGATGCGGTCGGCGCGGCGGGCGAGGAGCGCGACGCGGTAGCCGTCGGCGACGAGTGCGCGGGCGCTCGCCTCGCCGATCCCCGACGAGGCGCCGGTGATGACCGCGACGCGGCCGGTGGTTTCAGGGCTCATGGCGATCACTGTGCCCACTTAGGACGCGCGGTAGGGGGCCCTGTGAGAGGGGCAACGACAGGGCCCCTCACGAGTGGCGTACGCGGTCTACTGTCGGTGTCCGTGAACGCCGCCGACGACATCGCCGAGTTCCTCGCCTCGCGCCGGGCGAGCTCACGCCGGAGCAGGTCGGCCTGCCGAGCTACGGCAAGCGGCGGGTGCCGGGACTGCGCCGCGAAGAGGTCGCGTCGCTGGCTGGTGTCAGCGCCGACTACTTCCGGCGGCTGGAGCGCGGCCAGGTCAGCGGCGTCTCTGAGCTCGTGCTCGAGGCGCTGGCCCGCGCACTTCAGCTCGACGATGCCGAGCGTGCGCATCTCTTCGACCTGGCGCGCGCCGCGAGTCCGGTCGCGCCGAAGCGCTCGCGGCCGCCCAAGCCGCGCATCCGCCCCGTCGTGCAGCGCCTGCTCGACCAGATCGAAGCGCCGGCGATCGTCAGCAGCGCCCACGGCGACCTGCTGGCGGCCAACGCCCTCGGCCGCGCACTGTACGCGCCGGTCTTCGACAGTCCGGAGCAGCCGGCCAACAGCGGACGGTTCACGTTCCTGGACCCGGCGGCGCGCGACTTCTACCCCGACTGGGAGCGGCTGGCCACAGAACTCGTCGCGGCGCTGCGCTCGCAGGCCGGGCGCAACCCGTACGACCGCAACCTTCAGGACCTGATCGGCGAGCTGTCCACGCGCAGCGACGAGTTCCGGGTCCGCTGGGCGGCGCACAACGTGCGCTTTCACCGAACTGGCACCAACGTCTGCATCACCCGATCGTTGGCGACGTCGAGCTCAGCTACGAGACGCTGACGCTCGACGCCGACGACGGCCTGCGCCTGGCGCTCTACACCGCCGAGGCCGGCTCGGCCTCCCAACAAGCGCTCGACCTGCTGTCCAGCTGGTCGGCCACCCCCGACCCGATCGAGAAACGATGACCCCTGCCTTGACACTGAAGAACGACGTCGCGATGCCCGCCCTCGGCCTGGGCGTGTTCCAGAGCCCGCCCGAGGAGACCGTCACCGCCGTCGAGACCGCGCTGCGCGACGGCTACCGCCTGATCGACACCGCTGCCGCCTACGAGAACGAGCGCGAGGTCGGCGAGGGCATCCGCCGGTCCGGCGTCGACCGCGACGAGATCTTCATCACCACCAAGCTGTGGATCAGCGACTACGGCTACGACGCCGCGCACGTCGGCTTCGAGGCCAGCCTGCGGCGGCTCGGCGTCGACCACGTCGACCTGTACCTGCTGCACCAGCCGGTGCCACCCACTTCGAGGACACGATCGGCGCCTATCAGGCCGCCGAGTCGTTTCTCGCCGACGGCCGGGCGCGCGCGATCGGCGTCTCGAACTTCAGCGCGGAGCTGCTGCGCGACCTGATCGACGCCACCGACATCGTGCCGGCGGTCAACCAGGTCGAGGTGCACCCGTACTTCACCCAGCCCGAGCTGCGCGAGGTCCACGCCGAGCTGGGCATCACCACCCAGGCCTGGTCGCCGCTCGGGGGCGTCCTCGTCTACGTGCCCGGCGCCGACGAGTCCCACGGACCGCTGACCGACCCGGTGATCACGGACCTGGCGGCCAAGTACGGCAAGACCCCGGCGCAGGTCGTCCTGCGCTGGCACCTCGAGCACGGCTTCTGCGCGATCCCGAAGTCGGTCAAGCCGCACCGCATCGCCGAGAACTTCGACGTCTTCGACTTCTCGCTGACCGCCGAGGAGGTCGCGGCGATCGACGCGCTCGACAAGGGTGTCCGCGGCGGTCCGGACCCCGCGGCGATCAGCCTCGAGACGTACCCGAAGTACGTCGACAACTCGTAGTCATGGAGTACCGCACGCTCGGGCGCACCGGCGTCCAGGTGTCGAAGCTCTGCCTCGGCACGATGATGTTCGGCGCCTGGGGCAACACCGACCACGACGACTCGATCCGCATCATCCACGCCGCGTTGGACGCCGGCGTCAACTTCATCGACACCGCCGACGTGTACTCGGCCGGCGAGTCGGAGGAGATCGTCGGCAAGGCGCTCAAAGGCCGGCGCGACGATGTCGTGCTGGCGACGAAGGTGTCCGTGCCGATGGACGACAACCCGAACCACCGCGGCAACTCACGCCGGTGGATCGTCCAAGAGGTCGAGAACTCGCTTCGCCGGCTCGGGACCGACTGGATCGACCTGTACCAGATCCATCGCCCGGATCCGACCACCGACATCGACGAGACGCTCGGCGCCCTCACGGACCTGGTTCGGCAGGGCAAGGTCCGCTACATCGGGTCGTCCTCGTTCTCCGGCTCCCAGATCGCCGAGGCCCAATGGGTCGCGCGCGATCGCCGCCTGGAGCGCTTTCGCACCGAGCAGCCGCCCTATTCGCTGCTCGTCCGCGTGGCCGAGCTCGACGTACTGCCGGCCGCACGGCGCCACGGCATGGGCATTCTCACCTACAGCCCGCTGGCCGGCGGCTGGCTGTCGGGAAGCTGGAGCGCCGACAGCTCGCCGACCTCGCCTGCGCGGCAGCGGCTGGCCGCGCGCTTCGACATGTCGATGGCGGAGAACCAGCGCAAGCTCGAAGCCGTCGAGCAGCTCGCGCAGGTTGCCGACGATGCGGATGTGCCGCTGATCGAGCTCGCGATCGCGTTCGTCGTCAACCACCCGGCGGTGACCTCGGCGATCATCGGTCCGCGCACCATGGAGCAGCTCGACAGCCAGCTGCCCGCCGCCGGCGTGACGCTCGACGCCGCGGTCCTCGACCGCATCGACGAGATCGTCAGACCCGGCGTCAACCTCAACCCGGCCGACACCAGCTACGGCGAGCAGATCCTCCAGCCGGCGTTGCGGCGGCGCTAGGGAAAAACCCCGGTGCGAAGGGGCGCACGACCCGGTACAACCACGTTTTGAGGGCTCTTGTGGTCGATTAGGTCCGAAAGCTGGACCTATCGACCGCAGTCGAACACAACGTGGAGGGGATGAAGTGAGCCGATCATCAGCGACCCGCGCGGGATGGCTTGCGGTCGCACTCGCGGCGGTGGCGGTGACGCCGGCGGCCGCCCAGGGGCCGGTCGAGTTGTCGAGCACGCCGATCGCCGAGAACCAGGCGTGGAAGGGCTATGTGGTGGGGACGGGCGAGCTGACCGCGAAGCCGGTTCGCATCAACGCGACGTCGGGCGACGTCACCAACGCCGAAGGGTTGCTCGACCCCTCGAAGGGGCCGGCCAGGCTCACCTACTCCGGGAGCGGTCGCGTGCCGACGATCATCCTGGACTACGGCCGCGAGGTCGGCGGCCTGCCGTTCTTCACCACGAACGCCGTGACGCCGGCCGGTACCGCGACCTCGGTGACCCTGCGCGCGGCCTACAGCGAGGCGCGCGAGTTCCTGTGGACGCCCGGGAACACCACGCTGTCGGTTCCGGCGGCCGCGGGTGACACGAACCTCAAGGTCGGCAGCGTGACGAACTTCGCCGCCGGCGACACGATCCAGATCGGCTCGGCTTCGGCCACGATCACCGCCGTCGGCACGCAGGCGATCTCGACGACGCTGTTCGCGCCTGCCGCGGTGGGCGACACCAACGTCAAGGTGGCTTCGACGAACGGGCTCGCCGCCGGGAACGCGCTGCGCCTCGGCGACCAGACCGTCACGATCACGAACGTCGGCACCCAGGGCCGCGCCACCACGCTTTCGACGGCCGCGGCGGCGGGCGCGACGAACATCAGGGTCGCCAGCGTCACCGGCCTGGTGCCGAACAGCGACATCACGGTCGGCGGCCAGCCCGCGCGCGTCGTCACCGTCGGCACCCAGGGCGCCAACGGCACCGGGCTGACGCTCGCCGAGCCGCTCGCCACCGCGGTCGCCGCGGGCGGCCCGGTGCGCTATGACGGCACCGGCGTCACGTTCACGCCCGCGTTGACGGCGGCTCAGGCTGCCGGCGCGACCGTGCTCACGCCGGGCACCGGCATCACGATCGACGCTCCGCTGACCGGCGCGCAGGCCGCTGGGACGACGGTGCGCAGCACGCCCGGTGCGCTGACCGGCGACCGCGTCGGCTTCAACGGCGTCGGCATGTCCGGCAGCCGGGCCGAGAACTTCACGTTCTCGGCGCCGGGAACGCTCGGCAACGCCGCCAACCAGATGCAGGGCGGCGAGCGCTTCCAGGCGATCACGGTCACGACGCCCGGCACGCTCGAGGTGAGCGCCGTCGGCATCCACTTCCGGCACCCGAACGCGCCGGCCGAGGACTACGCCGGCCGCTTCCTATCGAGCGACAGCAAGCTGAACAAGATCTGGTACCAGGGCGCGTACACGAACGACACGAACTCGGTGCCGATCGGGGCGGTGCCGGGCCAGACGATCCCGGTGATCCTCGACGGCGCCAAGCGCGACCGGCGGCCGTGGAGCGGTGACCTCGACCTGCAGGGCCGCACCGCCTACACGAGCCTGGGCTTCGGGCCCAAGGGGTCGGACTACATCAAGGGCTCACTGCACTCGTTCGGCGGCACGCAGATGGCCGACGGCCGGATCTTCGGCCACATCCAGAACTGGACGGTTTGGCCACCGACGGGCGGCTTCTACTCGACGAGCTACTCGATGTACCACGTGCTCAGCGTGGCCGGCTACTACCTGTACTCGGCCGATATCGAGTTCGCCCGCGCGCAGTACGAGATCATCAGGCGCCAGCTCGCGTACAACCGCACGCTCGTCGATCCGACGAGCGGCTTCCTGATCACCAACGCCGGCGGCGACGGCCGTGACTGGGACTTCTACGACGGCGGCAAGCCCGGAGCCGTCACCGCGTACAACTCGATCTACTACAAGGCGCTGAGCGACGCGGCCTACCTCGCCGACGAGCTGGCCAAGACGTATCCGAACGATGCGGCCGCCGCAGCGTGGCAGGCCGACTCGGCCGTCTGGAAGAGTCAGGCCGCCGACCTCAAGCAGCGCATCAACGCGGCGCTGTTCGATTCTCAGCGCGGCGTCTACAGGCTTGCCGACCGCGACAACGGCAACACGTCGGGCAACGCCGTTCCCCAGGACGCCAACTCCGAGGCGATCATGTGGGACATCGCGCCGGCGAGTGCGCGTAGCGGGATCCTGAACTGGCTGCGTACCAACCTGTGGGAGACGTTCGGCTCGCAGCCGTATTCGGCCGCGGCGAACTACTCGACCGTGATCAGCCCGTTCATCACGGGCAAGGAGGTCGACGCCCGCTTCCATTCCGGCGACACGAAGGGCGCGATCGACCTGATCCACCTGATGTGGGACCAGATGGTCAACGAGAACGGCCCCTACTACACGGGCGCCGTGTGGGAGAAGCTCAACCGCGACGGCACCGACGTCGACGCCAACGCGAGCCTGGCCCACGGCTGGGGCAGCGGCCCGGTCTCCAGCTTGAGCCACTACGTGGCGGGCGTGCGGCCGGTGACGGCGGGCTACAAGACGTGGATCGTCGATCCGCAGCCCGGCGAGCTGGAGTGGGCCCAAGCGACGCTTCCGACCCCACAGGGCGGGCTCATCTCGCGCTGGGTCCGCGGCGAGGGGAATCGCTCGTTCAAGCTGACGGTCTCCGCGCCCGCGGGAACGTCGGGCACGGTGCGCTTCCCGCTGCTGGGCCGCTCGCGCACGGTGGCCGTCGACGGCGCGGTGGTGTGGCAGGACGGCAGGCCGCTCGGCGGCGTGAACGCGGTCGAGCGCGACGGCGCGGTGGAGTTCAGCGGCGTCACCGGCTCGCACACGTTCGCGTTCGGAACGGTGACGACGACGGGCACGGGCACGGTCGGCGGTTCCGTGCCGGCGACACTGTCGCTCTCGCTGGGGACGCCCGCGACGTTCGGGGCGTTCACGCCGGGCGTGGCGAACGACTACCTCGCGTCCACGACCGGCAACGTCATCAGCACCGCCGGTGACGCGACGCTTTCCGTCGCCGACCCGAGCAGCACGGCGACCGGCCACCTGGTCAACGGCGCATTCAGGCTGCCGCAGCCGCTCCAGGCACGGGCGCGCAACGCGGCGAACACGGGCACGGCGTACAACAACGTCGGGTCGGCGGCGAGCCCGCTGAACCTGCTGATGTACGACGCGCCGGTCTCCAACGACGCGCTCACGTTCGAGTTCAGGCAGCGGATCGGGGCCAACGACGCGCTCCGCACCGGGACGTACGCAAAGACGCTGACGTTCACGTTGTCGACCACCACGCCGTAAGAACCGTCGTCTCGCCGGCCGCCGCCTCATATCTCCCCCGAGGGCGGCCGGCGGGCGACATCGTCCGCCGGCCGCGTCAACGGCGGGCATCGAGGGGGTGGGTCGGTTTCGCGGCGGCAGTTCGCGAGGCGTGCGGGTGGCGCGTTGCCGCTCGGATGCTCCGCGAGAGTCGACTTTGTCACGAATATCCGGACAAACTCGACTCTCGCGTGATCGGCGACCGCCGGCGCGCCACTGGCGCGCCGCCGCGGCGCGCGAACCCGCCTCTCCTCGATGCAGCCGTTAACGCGGCCAGGGCGGGCGCGGCGGCTTCGACATGACCTCCACCAGATGCCCACCGGGATCGCGCACGAACGAACGCGGCGCGTCCCACGCGTTCGAGCCCTCGCGTAACGAATAGCCAGCGTCCACCAGCCGCGACAGCGTCGCCTCGTAATCGTCGGCCACCACCGCGACATGTCCCTCGCGCGCGGGAACCGGCGCGTCGACGGGCACGAGATGGATCTGCGTGTCCTGCCGCTCGACCCACGTGAACCGGTCGCGCAGCATCGGCGGCGGCTCCATCTCGGTGAAGCCGAGCAGCTCCCAGAACGCCACGCACGACCGGACGTCGTCTGCGCGTACCTCGAGGGTGACGTGCTGGAGCATGCCCCGGACTCTACTTCTGGGCGGGCAGTCGGCCGCGGCCGCGCGCCAGGATGGGCGGCGGTTATGCGCGACCTCGGCCGTCCGGTGCTCGCCGCCGCGGCCGTCGTGGTCTGTGGCGCCGCGATGACGATCCTCGACTCGACGATCGTCAATATCGCGATCGAGCGGCTCGCGGTGGCGTTCGACGCGAAGCTGGCGACGATCCAGTGGGTCTCGACCGGCTATCTGTTGGCGCTGGCGGCGGTGATTCCGCTCGCGGGGTGGGCGGTCGACCGGTTCAGCGCGCGAAGGACGTTCATGGCGGCGGTCGCGATGTTCGCCGCCGCCTCCTTGCTGTGCGCGCTGGCGTGGTCGGCGGAGACGTTGATCGCGTTCCGGGTCCTCCAGGGCCTGGGCGGCGGGTTGGTGATGCCGGTCGGGATGACGATCCTCGCCCGCACCGCGGGACCCGACCGGATGGCGCGAGCGATGGCGCTCGTCGGCGTGCCGATGCTGCTCGCGCCGGCGATCGGCCCGGCGCTGGGCGGAGCGCTGCTCGACGGCGCGTCGTGGCGGTGGATCTTCATCGTGAATCTGCCGGTGGCGGTGCTCGCGCTCGTCCTCGCAGCGCGGGTGCTGCCTCGCGAGGCGCCCCGCGCGGCGAAGCTCGACGTCCTCGGCACCGCGCTGCTGGCGCCCGGCCTCGCGCTGATCGTCGCCGGATTCGTCCAGCCGATCCTCGCGGGCGCCGGGGCGCTGCTGATCGCGGCGTTCGTCGTGCACGCCATGCGTGCCGAGGACCCGCTGATCGACGTCCGAATCTTCAGCGACCGCGTCGTCGCCGCGTCGGCTGCCACCACGTTCCTGTTCGGCGCGGCGTTCTTCGGCAGCCTGCTCTTGATGGCGCTCTACTTCCAGACCGCACGCGACCTCACCGCGTTCGGCACAGGGCTGATCCTCGGCGTGCAGGGTCTTGGCGCGATGGTGACGATGCCGGTCGCCGGCAAGCTCGCGGACCGCCTCGGGGCTGGAAAGGTGGTGCGCCCCGGGGTCGCCTTGGTGATCGTCGGGACGGTCCCGTTCGTCTTCCTCGATGCTCCCGGTTGGCTGCTCGCCATCGGTCTGTTCCTGCGAGGCATCGGCATGGGGGCGACGCTGATGCCGGCGATTGCCGCCGCCTACACCGTGCTGACGCCCGAGGCGATCCCGCGCGCCGCGAGCGCGCTCGAGATCGTTCAGCGCGCGGGGGCTCTGTTCGGGATCGCGCTGCTCGCCGTGATCCTCCAATCGCAGCTGCCGCTCAGCCTCAGCGAGCTCGACACGGCGCCGGCGGCGTTGGCGGCAGACGCCGCCGCGCACACGTTCATCTGGGCGCTGGTGCTGACCGCACTCGCACTCCTGCCCGCGCTGGCGCTGAAGTCGTCCGTCCGTCCACAGGCGGACCGCCCCGTCCTTTCGGCGAGGTGATCCGACCGGGCTGAGGCGCATCATCTCGCCATGGGCCACCGCATCCTCGTCATCGATGACTCGGCGGACCTGGCGCTGGTCATGCGGATGCAGCTGCAGCGCGCCGGCCACGAGGTGATCACGGCCGACAACGGCCGCCGCGGCCTGCGGACCTTCTACGAGACGCGCCCCGACCTGGTCGTCCTGGACATCCGGATGCCGGAGCTCGACGGCTGGGCCACGCTCGAGCGCATCCGCGACCTCGCCGACGTCCCGGTCCTGATCGTGAGTGGCCAGAACCCGGCCCCGGAGAAGCTGGAGAATCTCCGGTCCGGCGTCGACGCCTTCCAGCTGAAGCCAGTCAGCGGCCCCGAGCTCACCCACCTCGTCGAGGAACTGCTGGCCGCGCGCGTTTGAGGGTAAGCCCGACTCCGTAGACGTCCAGGTAGGGAGGACACATGCGGAGTAGGGCGACGTTGGCCGCGGGTCTGGCGGCGACGGCGGCACTGGCGATCGTGCCGGTGGCAAGCGACGCGGAACGCGCGACCCAGCGCACCACGGCGCGCAACGTGATCGTGCTGCAGGGCGACGGGATGGCGACCGCCCAGCGCGACCTGATCCGGCTGGTCACGGTCGGCAACAAGAAGGGCCAGGACCTGGCCATGAACAAGCTCGATCACGCGGGCCTCGTGCACACGGACCCGGCGGATCCGAAGCAGGCGGTGACCGACTCGGCCGCCGCGGCGACGGCGTTCAGCACCGGTGTGAAGACGTTCAACGGCGCCATCGGCGTCGACGCGGCCGGCAAGCCGGTGCGCACGCTGCTCGAGGACGCGCGCCGCGCCGGCAAGGCGACCGGGCTGGTCACGACGTCGCAGGTGACCGACGCCACGCCCGCCGCGTACGCCGCTCACGTCTCCGACCGCGCGCAGCAGAGCGAGATCGCGCGCCAATACCTCGTGAACTCCAAGCCCGACGTGATCCTCGGCGGCGGCGAGGACTACTGGTATCCGCCGGGCACCCCCGGCCCCTGGCCCGACAACCCGCCGACGGACCCGACCGAGGCGAGCAAGGGCGACAAGGGCAACCTCGTCGACCGCGCCAAGCAACTCGGCTATCGCTACGTGTCTGACCGCGCCGCGTTGAAGAACGCCCGCGGCCCCAAGCTCCTCGGCCTGTTCGCCAACGAGGAGATGTTCGAACACCGCGAAGAAGGCCACGGCGACCTGTACGAGCCGTCCGTCCCGCTGACCGAGATGGCGGCCAAGGCGCTCAGCATCCTCTCCAAGGACCGCGACGGCTTCTTCGTGCTGATCGAGGAGGAGGCGATCGACGAGATGGCCCACGAGAACAACGCCGGGCTGATGATCAAGTCGGGCGCGGCGCTGGACGCGACGGTCAAGCTCGCCGTCGACTTCGCCCGCAGCCACCCCGGCACCCTGATCCTCGTCCAGGGCGACCACGAGACGGGCGGCTTGACGATCGAGAACCCGGACACCGGGGACGAGTCCGGTGACGAGCTGTCAAAGGAAGACGGTCCGTTCACGGTCAAGGGCACGAACCTGCAGGTGTTCGCCGACTGGACGACCGGCGGCCACACCGGCGCTGACACGCCGATCACGGCGTCCGGGCCGGGCTCGGAGGGATTTGACGGCGTGATCGACAACACCGACGTCCACGACGTGATCGCGAAGGCGATGCGGGTCAAATAGCGTCGTGGGGAAGGGTGGTGGCGAACGTTCCGGCGTTCTCCACCACCACGCCCCGCTCGGTCAGTCCGCCGAGCGCCCGTTGCACCATGGTGAGCGGCGCGAGGTCGACGGCGGCCGCCGCGACCGGCGCCCACGGCAGCGCGGCGAGCGCCGCCGCCGAGCGGGGCTCGATCATCAGGTGCGACACCACAGCGCGGCGCACGGCGTGCCAGACCGCGCGCTCCGGCTCGGCCCGGAAGCGTTCGTATCGCTTCAACGTGGCGGCGACCGCCGCGGGGACGTCATCGACCGGCGGCCCGTGCCCGGGGATCGTCCGGACGGGCTCCAGCGCGGCGATCCGCTTCACCGAAGCGATCATCCGGTCCAGCGCGCCTTCGGCCCAGGGACCGCCGAACGGCACCCACGCCACGTCGCCGTTCTGCAGCAGGTCGCCGGTGATCGCGACACGCTCGCCGGCGTGCCAGTACGCGACGTGACCCGGCGTCTGGCCTGGCGTGTGGATGACCTCGAGCTCGCCGATCACGTCGCCGTCGCGCAACGCACGCGTCACCCGGTACTCCGGGATCTCGAAGCCGAGCCAGGGATCGCCCGCACGCGGATCGCCCGCGTTGACCAGCGCCGCCTCGGCCTCGTGCGCGGCGACCGGGAACCCCAGCGGCCCCGCACCGGCCGTGTGGTCGGGATGGAAGTGGGTCAGCGCGATCCAGGTGACGCGGTGTGTCCCGATGAACGCGCGCGTCCGCGCGAGTGAGACCGGACCACTCCCGCCGGCGTCGACGAGCACCTCTCCGGCCAGCACGACGTTCGCGCTCGGGCCGGGCCGGACGTCGACGGTGATCACGCGCCTAAGGATGCACCGCCAGCCATTCCGCCACGCGATCGGATGCCGACCGGAGGCGACGGAAGTACGCCGCGCGCGACAGGTGCAGCTCGCGCGCCGCGGCCTCGTGGCTCGGCGCCGGATCGAAGTAGCCGCGGAGCAGCACGCGCCGCAGCAACTGCTCGTCGGACGTGGTCCCGAACGCCTGCTCGGCCGCGAGCTGCAGCCGCGCGCGCACCGCGTCGCCACCCGGGCGACGGAGATTGCGCAGCGCCTCGCGCACGTCCACCGCCGGCTCCGCGAGACCGAGCTCGCGCCGGACGAGGTCGCGCTGCGCGCCGAGCAGCCCGCCCGGCCCGTAGTCGAGCACGTGGCACTCCCAGCCGCCGAAGTCGAGCTCGGGCACGCGCTGGGCGCCGACCGCGGCGCTGAACGCCAGCGCGGCCCGCGACCGGGGATCGATCGGCAGGTACGCGTAGCGCGGATTGCGCAGGCCGGAGCGCAGGATCGTGGCCATGTTGAGCAGCGCCTGCACGCGTGGGAGGTGGCTCACCGAGTCCCGCCACACGATCGCTTCTCGCCCGCGCGCGTGCGCGAGCCAGCGGCCGAGGCGCGGATCGGCATGCGCGAGCGCGGACGACGTATCGGCTCCAAACGCGATCGCGTAGCCGCACGGCTCGCCTTCGGCGTCACGGGCGACCAGTACGTGGCCGGGCTCGGAGTCGAAGTACGCCTGCGTCGCGGCATCGGGTGCGAGCCGCTCCGGGCCCGGGCCGGTGACGTGGTGATCGACGCCGCCGTCCCAGCTATAGCCCGCGCGCACGGCCGGGTCCTCGACGAGGTCGGCGAGATCGATCGTCAGCGTGAGGTCGTCGAGCGCGCGGGCGTGCAGGCTGTCGGCCACCCGCGCCCGGAGCGCGCGCTCCCGTTCGGGCTCCAAAGTCGCGCGCAACGGCCACCGGACGAGTTCGTGCAGCGTGACGCCGCCCGGGCGCGAGTCGGCGAACGCGCAGCCCGCCAGCCACCGCAGCGCGGCCGCCGGATCGACGCCCGGCAGCACATCGGCGACCAGCGTCGGCGTCACGACCCGCGCGACGCAGGCCAGCGCGAATACGTCGGCGTACTCGCCCGCCAGCGCCACCTCGGACACTCGCTGCAGATGCGCCCGCAGCGGCGCCGCGTCGGACCCGGGCGTCCACGCCGGATCCTCGCGCGCAGCGGCCGCGCCGAGCCGTAGGGCCAGCGGCAGGCCGCCGGCCCACCGAGTGACCGCCGCCGCCCGCGGATCGTCGCGCAGGCCTTGGCGGACCAGGAGGGCGCGGGCCTCGAACTCCGACAGCGCGGCCAGCGGCAACTCCACGGCGACCGTCTCCCAGCCGCCCTCGAACCAGCCCGGCTCGGGGGTCTCGCGCCCGGCGATCACGACCGCGGCGTTCGCGGGCAGCGATGGCAGCAGCGTCGAGCGCAGGTAGCCGCCGAGCGCGCTCATCCGCTCGTAGGTGTCGATCAGGATCAACGGGCGCTCGGCGCTCCAGGCGCCGGCCAGCGCCTGCTCGATCGCGTCCGGCACGGGCGGCAGGTCGCGCCCGTCGACCACGAACGGCTCCCACCCAGCAGCGCGGCGGCGGATCTCGCGCAGCAGCACGCTCTTGCCGATCCCGCCGGCTCCATGCACGAGCAGGACGCCGCCGTCGGCGAGCAGCTCGTCGACGACGCGCAGCTCCCGCGCGCGGCCGACAAAGGCGGCGCTGTCGCGATGGGCGATGCGGGCGGCGAGGGTGCTCATCGCCCAAACAGAGCGCGTGAGACTGCGTCTGATACCGACCTGCGACTTAACCGGTACTGACACGGACGGCACTGCCCGGCACGCTTCGCCGAACCGCCCACTCTCCATGGAAGGAGACCCTCCCCATGATCCGCCGTCTCGGCGTCCTCGCCGGCGTCTTCGCGGCCTCGCTGGCGTTTGCCGCCAGCGCGCAGGCCGCGCCCAGTACACCCCAGCTCGATCCGCTCCCGACGTACGTCTGCGGCTCGAAGCCCACGATCAAGTGGACGAAGTCGACGCCTGATCTGTTCGGCTCGATCGTCGCCTACCGGCTCGACATCGGCGACCTCACCGCCGGCACCGCCACCTACAAGTACGTCAGCGGCTCCAGCACCAGCACCCAGATCGGCCCGCTGATCGCCGGTCATCATTACGTCGTCCGCCTGCGCGCGCTTCAGCACCGCTTCGGCACCTACACGTTCTCGGCCACCGACTACGACCACTTCTGGTCGAGCTGCATCCTGGTCAAGCTGCGGGACGAGTACCTCACGTACGACCCGTTCTGGTGGGATGACTGCTGGGTCTGCGGCCTCGAGGACATCCTCCGCCACGACGACCCGGTGATCTACCGCGAGCTCGAGAAGGCGACCGGACCGGTCAACGAGCAGATCCGCGGCCTCGAGCTGAGGGCAGACGGCAGCGTCCGCGCTATGTGACGGGGAGCCACCAGCGCCGGGGCGCTATGAGCTCGTGCATCTTCTGCGGGCCGTAGGACCCCGGCGCATAGCGGTGGAGCGGCGGCGGATCATTGAGCAGGTCCGCCGACGCCGCCCACAGGTGCTCGATGCCCTCCGAGTCGGTGAACAGCGTGCGGTCGCCCAGCATGGCGTCGTACATCAGCCGCTCGTAGGGCTCGAGCCCTTGGGTGCCGAAGGAATCCTCGTAGGTGAACTCCATCCGCGCCTGGCCCAGGCGCATCTTCGGCCCGGGGACCTTGGCAAGGAACGAGGTCGTGATGCCGCCCGGGTCGCCGAGGTCGAAGGAGATGTGGTCCGGCCCGTAGTCCTCGACGAACGCACGCGCCAGCCGGAACATCCGCCGCGGCGGCTCCCGGAACGCGATCGTCAGCAGCCGCCGCTGCTCGCCCAGCCGCTTGCCGGTCCTCAAGAAGAACGGCACGCCGGACCAGCGCCAGTTGTCGATCCCCGCGCGCAGCGCGATGAACGTCTCGGTCTGCGACGCGGCGTCCACTCCTTCGCCCTCGCGGTAGCCGGCGTACTGCCCGCGGATCACGTTCGCCGGGTCGATGGGGGAGACCGAGCGGAACACCTTCCCCGTCTCCTCGACGATCGACCGCGCCTCCAAGGTGGTCGGCGGTTCCATGGCGACGAAGCCGAGCACGTGGAACAGATGCGTCACCACCATGTCGCGGTAGGCGCCCGTGTCCTCGTAGAACCCGGCGCGGTCGTCGACGGCGAGCGTCTCCGGCACGTCGATCTGGACATGGTCGATGTGGTCGCGGTTCCAGATCGGCTCGAACATGCCGTTGGCGAACCGCAGCGCGATCAGGTTCTGAACCGCCTCGCGCCCGAGGAAGTGGTCGATCCGGAACACGCGCTCCTCGGGGAACACGCCGTGGACCAGCGTGTTCAGCTCGCGCGCGCTGTCGAGGTCGTAGCCGAACGGCTTCTCGAGCACCACGCGGGAGCGCTCGTGCAGGCTCGTGCTGCCCAGCGCGTCGACCGTTGCGCCGAACGCGCCCGGCGGGATCGACAGGTAGTGCAGCCGGCGCGGCTCGCTGCCCATCTCACTCTCGGCGCGTCCGACGGCCTCGGTCAGCGGCTCGGGCTGGTCGGCCGAGAACGCGCTGAACTCCAGGCGCTGCGCGAAGCCCTCCCACGTCTCACCCGCGGCGTCGCCGACCGCCTTGCGCGCGACCGCGCGGAACTCGTCCGCCGTGCCGCCCTTGCGGGAGGTCCCGATCACCTTGTAGCGCTCGGGCATCAGGCCGGCACGGTCGAGATGGAACAGACCAGGGAGCAACTTGCGCTTGGAGAGATCACCGAGCGCTCCGAAGAGCACGATCACGTGATCGTCGGGAACCGCGGCGCCGTCTGAGCGAGTCACCCGCCGCAGTATGGCGTCAGGGGCGTTGACACAACTCAACGCGCCAGGCGCTGTGGAGGGGGCACAAAGCCAATATGGTGCGCACACGCCCATGAGGGGGCGGTGAAAGAGAGGGGTTGTAGATGCGCTTCAAGAGGGGCCTCGCCGGTCTGGCGAGCGTAGGAGCGGTACTCGCGGTCGGGGCCATGGCGCCCTCCGCGGCGTTGGCACATCCATGTGCCGGGGCCGTCGAGGCGTCGCTGGGCAAGACGCTGACGCTCCACACCGGCGGTAACTGGGCGGGCGCGCTGCCGTCGTCGAACGCGGCGCTCGGTCACGAGTGCGGCGAGGACTTCAATTCGTATGTCTATGCGGCCAACATGGCCGAGACGAGCGCAATGGGCGAGCCGATCGCGGACGCCATCTCAACGTTCAACGTCAGCCGGCTGACGGGGCTCGGCTACTCGGCGCGCAACGTGCCCCTCACGGGCACCGGGAACGGCGTGTACAACTCCGACCTGGCGTTCAAGGACAACCTGGTCATCCAGGGCACCTATGAGGGCTTCCGGATCATCGACTTCACGAACAAGTCGAACCCGACGCAGATCATCAACTACACCGGCTGCACCGTCGGCCAGGGCGACGTGATCGTCTACGGCAACATCCTCGTCCGCTCGTGGGACGCGCCCGCGAGCGCCAGCGCGACCTGCGCCGGCCAGCTCGTCGGTTCGGGCTTCGAGGGCATCCACATCTTCGACATCTCCAACCCGGCGCAGCCGCAGATGATCCGCGCGCTGCGCTTCTCCCAGACGGGCACGACGGTCGGCTCGCCCCCGACCGCGCTCGTCGGCTGCGGCTCGCATACCGCGACCGCCGTGCCGGATCCCAATCGCGACGCCCTGTACATCTACAACGGCGGCTCGAGCGGGACCTGCTCCGGCATCGACGTCTTCCGGATCAAGATCTCGGACCCGAGCGACGCCGTCGTGCTCCGCCGCGCCTCCAACGGCCGGGCGGGCAACTCCTGTCACGACAACAACGTGCTGATGGGCGTCGGCGGCGGCACCATCGGCTATGCGATGTGCGCGGGCGGCAACGGCCTCTCGATGTACGCGTTCGACATGGCGAAGGCGCGCGGAAGACGCGGGTACGCCGCAGAGCCCGGGCGGCGTCGCGAACCCGACGCTGATGTGGGCGAAGCAGATCGAGGGCGTGGGTGTTGGTCACTCCGGCTCGTTCACGTATGACGGCAAGCTGCTGATCTTCGGTCACGAGCCGGGCGGCGGCTCCGACGCCCGCTGCCAGGCGACCACCTCAGTGGTGGACCGGACGCTGTTCCTCATCGATCCGGCGAACGGCGACGTCAAGGGCACGATGCTGCACCCGCGCCCGCAGACCAACCGCGAGAACTGCACCTGGCACAACTTCAACGTCGTACCGTCCGAGGCGGGCTACTTCGCGGTGGTCGGCAGCTACCAGTCGGGCATCTCGGTGCTCGAGTTCACCAACCCGGCGGCCCCGCGCGAGCTCGCGTTCGCCGATCCGGCGCCGCTGACGCTCGATCCTCCGCAGCCCGGCATCATCCTGGGCGGCGACTGGTCGACGTACTGGCACAACGGCTACATCTTCGAGTCCGACATCAAGCGCGGCCTCGTCTCGTGGGAGCTGAACCTGCCGACGACCGGCAACGCCGGCACCCAGGTCGCCGAGGCGCGCGAGCAACTGCGGCACTTCAAGACGTTCGCGCTGTCGAATCCGCAGACGCAGATGGTCTCGTACGCGCAGAACCCAGGCGCGACGATCACCGTCCGCTCGCCGGTTGAGGGCCAGGGCTACAAGATGGGCTCCGAGGTCATCGCGGACTTCGAGTGCGCCGACGACGTGGCCGTCACGTCGTGCGTCGGCACCGTCGCGGACGGTGCGGCCGTCAGCACGACGTCGCTCGGCAACAAGGTGTTCCGCGTCACGGCGCGCGACAGCAACGGCACCGTCACCGTCAAGGACGTGCCGTTCATGGTCAACAGCCGCGACTTCACGATGTCGCCGGCGCTTCCCGTCGACACGACGATGGAGCTGACGCTCCCCGCGTCCCTGACGCTGCCGACGTTCGTTCCGAACATCCCTCGCGACTACATCGCGACCGGGGCGGCGACCGTTACGTCGACGGCTGGTAACACTGCGGTGGCCGTGCACGACGCGTCCGCGACCGCGACGGGCCGCCTCATGAACGGCGAGGCCGCCCTGGCCCAGCCGTTGAACGTGTGGGCCTCGAACACCGCGGGGACGACCGCGCCCACCCCGCTCGGCGGCGCTTCGGCGCCGACGACGGTGATGAGCTATACGGGCCCCGTCCGCAGCAGCCCGTTGACGCTGTCGTTCCGTCAGACCATCGGGGGCACCGAGGCGTTGCGCAGTGGCACGTACAGCAAGACGCTGACGTTCACGCTCAGCACCACCGCTCCGTAAGCCCTTCGAGTGCGCGCCGCCTCGGCGGCGCGCCTTCTTAGGCACTCCGAACAACGCGCTGGCGCCATCGTTGTGAGATGGCGCCAGACGTTGATTCAACTCCACGGTGAGCGTTCTGTGAGCCCCTCGTGAATGCGCTTATCGTGCGCGCCAGACCCAGAATGGGTGGCGAATGAGAGGGGAGCCATGCGTACGAAGCGTCTCGCCGGCCTGGCGGCCGGAGTCGCAGCTGCTCTAGCGGTGGGGGCGTTAGCGCCGTCCGCCGCCCAAGCGCACCCTTGCGCCGAAGCCTGGTCGCTATCGACGGCGACGTTCCTGTCGGCGAACAACAGCGGGGCCGCGTGGGCCGGCTCCCTGCCGACCATGAACAACGACTCGGACTGCGCGCCGGTCGAGGACGCGTACACGGGGCCCGCGAGCATCGCTACGACCGGCGCCGACGCGTCGGCCGACCCGATCGAGCCCCTGGCCGACGTCTTCGAGAAGACCTCGAACATGACGATCCGCGGCTACTCGCAGCGGACTCCGCCGCTCGGTACGGGCACCAGCCTGGCCGACATCAACTCCGACATCGCGTTCAAGGGCAACCTCGCGTTCCAGGGTCACTGGAGCGGCTTCCGGGTCCTCAACATCTCCGATCCCGCGAATCCGGTCCAGCTCTACAACACCGAGGCCTGCCGGCACACGTCCGGCCAGGGCGACGTGGTGGTGCACGGCAACATCCTCGTACGCACGTGGGACTCGTCGAACTCGACCGGCGCGAACGCGAACGCGACCTGCATGGGCGATCCGGTCGGCACCGGGTTCGAGGGCATCCACATCTGGAACATCGCCGATCCTGCCAACCCGGTCTACGTCCGCAAGCTGCGGATGGCTGCGACCGGCAACGACCCCGGCGCCCCGGCCGTCGGCTGCGGCGCGCACACCGCGACCGGCGTCCCGGACGACGCGCGCGGTCATCTCTACCTGTACGTCGGCGGCTCGAGCGGCACGTGCACAGGCATGGACGTCGTGCGGATCAGCCTCACGAATCCGAGCGATGCCGTGTTCCTGCGGCGCGCGAACGCGAATCGCCAGTGCCATGACAACAACGTGATCATGGGCACCCTGAACCTCGCGATGTGCGCGGGCGGCAACGGCTTCTCCGTATTCAAGTTCGACCCGGCCCTGCCGGCCGACGCCCCCGGCGGCATCGCGAACCCGACGCTGGAGCGCTCGGTCCAGGTGCCGGAGATCGGCGGCGGCCCGGCGCACTCCGGCTCGTTCTCCTACGACGGCAAGGTCCTGATCTTCGGCTGGGAGCCGGGCGGCGGCACGAATCCGCGCTGCCAGGCCAACCTGTCGACCTCACCCAACGACAACCTGCTGTTCTTCTACGACCCGGCGACCGGCACTCGGCTCGGGACGATGACGCATACGCGGCCGCAGAGCGCGATCGAGAACTGCACGTGGCACAACTTCAACGTGGTGCCTACGTACAAGGGCTACTACGCGGTCTCCGGCAACTACCAGAAGGGCATCTCCGTCATCGACTTCAGCAACCCGGCCGCCGCGACCGAGGTCGCGTACGCCGACCCGAAGCCGTTCAGCACCAACTTCCAGCCGACCGCCGGCGACTGGTCGACGCACTTCTACAACGGCAAGATCTACCAGTCCGACATCCGTCGCGGCCTGATCGTTTGGGACCTCGATCACGATCTGATGCGGCGCGTCCGCACGCCCGATCTGTCGAACCCGCAGACGCAGACGGCGTCGTTCGCGCAGGACCTCGACGGTCCGGCGATCTCGATCGCGCAGCCGCTCGAGGGGGCCCAGTTCAAGCAGGGCCAGCAGCACATCGCCGACTTCAGCTGCACCGACAACGACTCGGGCGTCGAGTCGTGCGTCGGCACGGTGGCCGACGGCGCGGCGATCGACACGAGCAAGATCGGCTACCAGACGTTCACAGTGACGGCGAAGGACAGGGCCGGCACCGAGACGACGAAGTCGGTCACCTACGTGGTCAACAGCACCGACGTCGGCTCGACCCCGGGCGGGAACGTGCCGGCGACGCTGGCGCTGAGCCTGGGCACGGCACCGACGTTCCCGGCATTCGTGCCGGGCGTGGACGGGACCTACAACGCGAGCACAACGGCGAACGTGATCTCGACCGCGGGGAACGGGCTGATCTCGGTCGCCGATCCGAGCTCGACCAACACCGGCAAGCTCGTGAACGGTGCCTTCACGCTGGCGCAACCGCTCCAGGCGTCCGCGACCAGTGCGGCCGGGACCGGCGCGGCGTTCGCGCCGGTCGGCGGCTCGGCGGCGCCGACGTCGCTGCTGACCTACACCGGCCCGGCGTCCAACGACACGGTGACGCTGAACTTCCGGCAGACGATCGGCCGGACCGAGGCGCTGCGCACGGGGACGTACAGCAAGACGCTGACGTTCACGTTGAGCACCACCGCGCCCTAGGCGTTTCCCTGATGCGCCCCGCTCCGGCGGGGCGCATCCTGGGCTGATGAACTATGCAACTAAGTTGAGCGCCGCGGTTCTCGCGGCGCTCGCGCTTTCTGCAGGTGCCGCGCAGGCCTCGCAGCGAGTGACCGAGATCCCGCTGCGCGCCGAGTTCGCGGTGCCCGGCGACATCGTCGCCGGCCCCGACGGCGCGATGTACACCGCCGACTCGAGCCTCGGCCGGGTGTTCCGCATTTCCGACGCCGGCAAGGTCCGCTCCTACGACGTGGGCGGCGGCGTCACCGGTATCGCGTCCGCGCACGGGTCCTTGTGGGTGTCCGAGCGCGACGGCTCGCGGATCGTCAAGCTCGGCCTCGACGGCTCGAAGACGGCGTATCCGCTCGAGCCGGGCGTCTTCCCGACCGACATCGTGCTCGGCTCGGATGGCGCGCTGTGGTTCAACGAGCTGCGCGGCAACGCGATCGGCCGGCTGACCAAGGACGGCCAGCTCACGGAGTTCCCGCTGCCGACGCCGGACGCGTTCCTGGCCGACCTCACCGCGGGCCCCGACGGTGCGCTCTGGTTCACGGAGTCCAGCGGGAACAAGATCGGCCGGATCACGACCGCCGGCGCGATCACCGAGTACGCGCTCCCGGGCGCCGAGAGCATGCCGAACGGGATCACCGCCGGCCCCGACGGCGCGCTGTGGTTCACCGAGCTCAACGGCAACAAGATCGGCCGCATGACGACCGGCGGCGTGCTCACCCACGAGCACCCGATCCCGGTCGAGAACGCGACCCCGATCAGCATCGCCGCCGGCCCCGACGGCGGGATCTACTACACGCAGCACTCCGACGGCTCGATCGCCCGGATGGCGCTCGACGGGACCGTCACGAAGCGCTACCGGCTGCCGAGCGGCTCGCCGGACGGGCTCGGTGTCGGCCCTGACGGTGACCTCTGGTTCACGCAGGGCAACTTCGGCCAGGTCGGACGGGTCGACCTGCGCTGGGACCCGCCGATCATCGCGTCCGGCACGACGTTCGCGATGAAGCGTTACCAGTCCGCCGAGCGGATGGTGGCGACGTTCACCGACGCCGATCCCGAGGACCGCTACGACGTCACGATCAAGTGGGGCGACGGCACGACGTCGGCCGGCTGGGTGCGGCGTGCCGGCAGCGGCTACGAGGTCCGCGGCCGGCACACCTACGACAAGGCCAAGACCTACACGGTCACGGTCAAGATCGACAAGACCAAGGTCGAGAGCACGGCGGTCGTCAGCCGCTGACGCTGACCAGGTCGATCACGAACACCAGCGTCTCGTTCGGAGCGACCGCCGGCGGGCTCCCCTCCGCGCCGTAACCGAGGTCGGGCGGCACGATGATCTCGCGCCGCCCGCCGACCTTCATGCCGGTGATCCCCCGCTCGAAGCCGGGGATCACCTCCCTGGAGCCGATCTCGAACTCGAACGGTTCGTCACGGCTCCAGCTCGAGTCGATCTCCTGGCCCGTGGACCACGCGACGAGGACGTAGTGCACCTGGACTTCGTTCCCGGTCCGCGCCCGGCGGCCGCTGCCGCGTGCGAGATCCCGCTTTCGAAGCGTCGTCGGAGGAGTGCCGGACGGCGCCGCGATCACGGGCTTCGTGTCGATGCACGGTTGGTAGCGGCGCTCGGCCTTCGCGGTGGCGCCGTCGCGCCGGCGGGCGGTGACCGAGAGAGCGAACCGCTTCGCCGGCAGGTCACGGAGCCGCACGCGTCCGGCTCGTTCCACACGCTTCACGCGCTTGCCGTCGACGCGCACGATCGCGCTCACCCAGTCGCCCGACCGCAGCCGGAACGTCAGCCTGCCGTCGGTCACGCAGCGGTCGACCGACGGCAGGTTGAATGCCTGCGCGGGCGGGATCGGGACGTCGGCGACGATCACACGCCGGCCTTGATGACCTCGCCCTGGAGCTCCCAGTTCTCGCCGTTGAACTTCATGATCTGCATGTCCTGGATCGGGTAGCCGTCGGACTCGCCGTCGGTCTGCACCTTCACGCCGGGCAGGAGCATCGGGATCTCGATGTCCATGTTGCGGACGGTCTCCATCAGCGCCTCGCGCGTGGGCTCCTTCATCGTCTTCAGCGCCTCGATCATCGTCGCCGCCGCGGCCCATCCGTAAGCGTTGAACGCGTCGAGCGGATCGGCCTTCGGCTCGTGCTCCTTGAGCCCGGCCTTGTATTCCTGCATCGCCGGGTCGTCGGCCCACTGCGGGTCCTCGGGGTCCTTGAAGTAGGTCATCGAGACGATGTCCTTCGCGTTCTCGAGCCCGACCGGCTCCAGCACCAGCTTCTTCGACGCGCCGACGTTGTTGAGGATGTGCAGCGGCCTCCAGTCGGACTTCGCTACTGCCGCGATCGACTGCGCCGAGAACTTCGGTGTCGTGATGTTCAGGAACGTGTCGGCTCCGGACGCGGCCAGCTTGCGCATCTGCGACGTGATGGTCGGGTCGGTCACCTCGTAGCTCTCGCGCGCGGTGACTTGGATGTCGGAGCCCTCGATCGCCTTCTCGAAGCCGCCCAGCAGGTCCTTGCCGAAGCCGTCGTTCTGGTACAGCACGGCGACCTTCGCGGCCGGCTTCTCGGTCTTGAGGAACTCGGCGTAGGACTTCGCCTCCGACACGTAGTCCGGCTGCCACCCGGTCGTGTACGGGTGCGTCTTGACGTCGGCGCCCCAGGCCGATGCGCCGGTGGCCACGAACAGGTGCGGCACCTTCTTCTGGTTGGCGTAGTCCCAGATCGCCAGGTTGTTGGGCGTCCCGAGCGTGTTGAACAACGCGAACACCTTGTCCTGCTCGACCAGCCGGCGGACGTTGGTCACCGCGCGCTGCGGCTCGTAGCCGTCGTCGAGCGTGACGAACTCGATCTTGCGCCCGTCGATGCCGCCCTTGGCGTTCTCGGCCGCGAAGCGCGCCTTGGCGCCCGAGGCGATGCTCGCGTACGCCGACGCGGGGCCGCTGAGCGGGTACGAGCCGCCGAGCTTGATCGACGTGTCGGTGATGCCGGGCGCCGCCGCGGCGCCCTCCCCGCCACCTCCGCCTGCCTCGTCCTCACCGCGCCCGCACCCGCTCGCTCCCAGCGCCAGCGCCAGCACCAGCAACGTCACCATCGACAACCACCGCATGCTCACTCCCTTCTCCCCGCGGCCGCACCCGCTCGCCGAGACGGCGCAGCAGGCCGACCACTCCCGTCGGCAGTACATACATGAACAAGATCAGGACGCCGCCGTAGATCACGGCCGCGAGCGCCTCGTTGATGTCCGAGGCGTAGACCGGCACGAATTCGATGAACAGTGCGCCGAACACCGCGCCGCCGACGGTCGCCAAGCCGCCGACCACGATCGCGGCCAGGAATGAGAACGACAGCGCGAAGCCGAACGACTCCGGCGCGACGAAGCCGACCGCGATCGTGAACATCGAGCCGCCGACGCCGGCGTACGCGGCGCTGATCGCGAACGCGCGCGTCTTGTACGCGGCGAGGTTGACGCCGTACGTCTTGGCGGCGATCTGGTTGTCGCGCACCGCGACCAGTGCGCGGCCGACGCGCCCGCGCACGATCCCGGCGGCGAGCAGGAACATCGGGATCGCGATCGCGAGGCACAGCAGATACAGCCACTGGTCGTCGGCCAGGAAGCTCGCCCAGCCGGGGACCGCGGGGGCCGGTGCGCTCAAGCCTTGGGTCCCGCCGGTCAGCCCGTCGAAGCGCTTGATCAACTGCGGCGTCGCCACCGCGAGGCCGAGCGTCACCAGCGCGAGGTAGAGGCCGTGCAAGCGCAGCGCCGGGATCCCGAGCGCGAAGCCGGCGGCGAAGCAGATCGCGGCCGACACCGGGATCGTCGCCACGTGCGGCCAGCCGGACTTCGCCACCAGGATCGCGGTGGTGTACGCGCCGAGCGCGAAGAACGCGCCGTGGCCGAGCGAGATCTGTCCGCTGTAGCCGAGCAGGATGTTCAGGCCGAGCGCGGCGACCGCGTAGGACAGCACGAGCGTGAACTGGGCGACGCGGTAGGAGCTGAAGAAGAACGGCAGCGCCACGGCGGCCACGAGCACGGTGATCCAGATGACCCGCTTGGCGTTCATGCCCGCGCGACCTCCGGCGAGCCGAACAGCCCGTGCGGGCGCACCAGCAGCACCGACAGGATCACGATCAGCGGCACCAGGATCTTCAGGTCCTGGCCGATGAAGTCGACGTAGCCGCCGGCCAGCGCCTCGGCGATCCCGATGATCCAGCCGCCGAGCACGGCCCCGAACGGCGAGTCGAAGCCGCCGAGCGTGGCGGCTGCGAACGAGTAGATGATCACCGGGCCCATCAGGTTCGGGTCCAGGAACAGCCGCGGCGCGACCAGCACGCCGGCGAGCGCGCCGCAGACGGCAGCGAGCCCCCAGCCGATCATCAGCATCCGCCCGACCGGGATCCCGACGAGCCGGCTCGCGCCCTGGTCGACGGCGGCGGCGCGCATCGCCAGCCCGAGCTTCGTGCGCTGGAAGATCAGGTAGAGCACACCGACGACGCCGAGCAGGACCGCCACCAGGCCGAGCGACTCGAGGCTGGTGCCGATCCCGCCGACGGACACCGAGTCGTCCGGGAACAGGCTCGGGAAGCCGCGGTTGGTTGAGCCCCAGATCCAGCGCGCCAGCCCGTTGACGAGGATGAACAGGCCGAGCGTGACGGTCACGAGCGTCAGCTCCTGCGAGCCCTCGACCGGCCGGATCAGCGCGCGCTCGATCAGCATCCCGCCGGCCATGCTCACGACGAGCGTGATCAGTACCGCGAGGCCGACGGGGATCCCGGCCTCGACCAGTCCCCAGGCGATGAACGTGCTGAACATCGCCATCTCGCCCTGGGCGAAATTGACGATTCCGGTCGAGCGGTAGATCAGCACGAGCGCGAGCGCCAGCGCGCCGTAGATCGAGCCGGTGGCGATGCCGTCGATCAGCGTCTCGATGAAGCGCTCCATCAGTACCCCAGGTAGGCCTTTCGCATCGTCTCGTCCGACGACACCTCTTTCGCGGTGCCCGAAAGGACGACCCGGCCGGTCTCCAGCACGTGCGCCGCGTCGGCGAACTCGAGCACGAGGTTCGCGTTCTGCTCGACGATCAGCAGGGCCGTGCCCTCCTCCTCCTTGATCTGGCGCAGCCGCTTGAACAGCTCGCGCACGAGCTTGGGCGCCAGGCCGAGCGACGGCTCGTCGAGCAGCATCAGCTTCGGCTTGAGCATCAGCGCGCGGCCGATCGCGAGCATCTGCTGCTCGCCGCCGCTGAGCGTGCCGGCGCGCTGGTGGCGGCGCTCCTCGAGGCGCGGGAAGAGTTCGAAGACGCGCGCCATCGACTCGCGCAACCCACCGTTGCGGCGCGCGTACGCGCCGAGCCGCAGGTTCTCATCGACGGTCAGCGGCACGAACGTCCCGCGGCCCTCGGGCACGTGGGCGACGCCGAGCCGGACGATCTTCTCGGTCGAGGTGTGCGTGACGTCCTTCCCGCCGATCGTGACCTTGCCGCGCGGGGTGATCATGCCGCAGATCGCGCGCAGCGTCGTCGTCTTCCCGGCTCCGTTGGCGCCGAGCAGCGCGACCGTCTCGCCCTCGCCGACGCGGAACGAGATGTCCTCGAGGACGTTCACGGGCCCGTAGCCGGCGTGCAGCGCTTCGACCTCCAGCAGACTCACGCCGCCGCCCCCAGGTAAGCCTCGATCACGCGCTCATTGGACTGGACCTCCGCCGGGGAGCCGGCGGCGATGACCTGGCCGAAGTCGAGCACGACGACCTGGTCGGAGACCTTCATCACGAGCCCCATGTGGTGCTCCACGATCAGCAAGGTCAGTCCCATCTCGCTGCCGAGCTTCTTCAGCAGCGCC
Organism: uncultured Solirubrobacteraceae bacterium; assembly: GCA_963768375.1. Lineage (GTDB taxonomy): Bacteria > Actinomycetota > Thermoleophilia > Solirubrobacterales > Solirubrobacteraceae > Solirubrobacter. The sequence goes on along the minus strand of CAVYHO010000005.1, from coordinate 67,344 downwards.
GCCAACTCGTCGACCTCGCCGTGGCTAAGGCCGGATGCGGGCTCGTCCAGCGCCAGCAGCCGCGGCTTCTCGCAGATCGCCCGCGCCAGCTCGACGCGCTTGAGCTGACCGTACGCGAGCCCTTGCACCGGCCGGTCGGCGAGCTCCTCGATCCCGACCCGACGCAGCGCCTCGTCGGCGTCGGCGGCCATCGAACGCTCCTCGCGGCGGACCATCGGGAGGTGCAGCGCGGCGGCGGCGAACCCGGAGCGTCCGCGGTAGTGGGCGCCCAGCATCACGTTCTCGCGCACGCTGAGCGCCGGGACCAGCGCGAGATGCTGGAACGTGCGGGCGATCCCGAGCGCGGCGATCTCGTGCGGCTTGCGCTCGAGCACCTCGTCACCGTCGAAGCGGATCGAGCCGGCGACGGGATCGACGAGCCGGCTCACGCAGTTGAACAGGGTCGTCTTGCCGGCCCCGTTGGGGCCGATCAGGCCGCACACTGCGCCGTCGGGCACTCCGAACTCCACCTCGTGGAGCGCCGTGACACCGCCGAAGCGGACGGTCAATCCAGCGACTTCGAGCATCTCCTCCGCCCGGCTGCCTACCCGGGTGAGAGAAGTGTTAGACGGATTCGAACGCTTAAAGGGTCAGACCCTTTAGGTACTCGCTACGAGCCTTGCGGCACTTCGCGACGCATACCTAAAGGGTCTGACCCCGGCGTTGACACTGACGTTGCTGTGATTACCACTTGCGGCCCATGTCAGCTCCTTCAGGTCGACGGGACGAAATTGGGGGCGGGAAAGGCGGTGGGGCCGACGCCGCGCACGGCGCGGGCGGCGGCGATCAGGACGAGCAGCGCGGCGGCGCCGGCGATCGCGAAGGTGATCCGGCCCCCGACGCTGGCGGCGAGCGCGCCGCCGGCAACGATCGCGGCGCCGAAGCCCCAGGAGTCGATCGCGTCCAGCAGCCCGAAGGCACGCCCGTGCGCCTGCTCGGGGATCAGCTTCTGCATCAGCACCCGGACGGTCACCAGGAAGAGCCCGTTGCCGATGCCGGCGACCGCGAACGCGAGCATCGCGATCGGCAGGACCGGGGCGGCTGCGGTGCCGAGCAGGCCGAGGCCGAGCGCGGCGATCGCGACCAGGTAGCGGCTGCGCAGGCCGAAGTCGTCGCGCGGGCCGAGCAGCGAGCCGGCCAGCATCCCGCAGCCGAAGGCGCTCACAAGGAGGGCGAACCCGGTGCCGCCGCCATGCAGCTGGTCGCGGGCGAGCACGAGCTCGGCGACGTTGGTGGCGCCGGCGACGAGCATCACGCCGCCGGAGGTGAGGATCAGCGAGCGCACGAGCGGGTCGCGCAGGACGCCGAGGACGTTGGTCGGTCCGACCACCGCGTCGTCGTCCGCCTGGGGCGGGGTGCGCAGGTGGCCGCGCAGCCGGGTCAGGAAGAGGGCGGAGGCCGCGAACGTGATGGCGTTGAGGCCGAGCACCAGCTCGGGCGCGGCGAGCAGCAGGACCCCGCCGGCCACGGCCGGGCCGATCAGCTGGCCGATCTCGCGCACCGCGCCAAACAGGCCGTTGGCGGACGTGAGCCGGGTGGGGTGGACGATCGACGGCAGCAGCGCGCAGGTCGCGGGGCGCAGCAGCGCGGTGCCGATACCGGCGGCCAGCGCCAGCAGGATCAGCGCGAGCGTGCCCTCGGCGAAGACGAGCGCGGCGAACGCGAGTGCGCCGATCAGATCGGCGGCGATCGCGCAGCCGAGCCGGCTGGTGCGATCGATCAGGCCGCCGAGCAGCGGGCCGAGCAGCATCGCCGGCGCGAGGTCGGCGATCAGGACCGCGGTCGCGCCCCAGGCCGAGCCGATCTGCTCGTACGCCAGCAGCAACAGCGCCACGTAGCCGGCGCCGGTGCCGAGCGCACTCTGCAGGTGCGCGGCGAAGAACCAGCGGGCGCGGCGCTCCGAGCGCCACAGGCCGATCACTCCTCGCTGCTCTCCGGTCGATTGCATGGGCCGCATCCTCGGACAGCCCGGCAACGTCGCGGTAATGGCTCGGTTCAGGCGGGCAGGACGTTCCCTTAATGGACGTGATCGTGGTGGGAGCCGGGAACGCCGGGATGTCGGCCGCGCAGGCCGCGCGCGAGAGGGGCGCGTCGGTGCTCGTGCTCGAGAAGGCTTCGCGCGAGTGGTCGGGCGGCAACTCGGCATTCACGGCGGGCGCGATGCGGGTCGTGCACGACGGGGTCGGGTCGCTGCGCGACGTGCTCGAGGACGATCCGCGGCTGGACGCGACCGACCTGCCGGCGTACACCGCCGAGGAGTTCGAGGCCGACATGCGGCGCGTGACGCTGGGGCGCGGCGACGAGGCGATGGCGCGCGTGCTGGCCGGCGACTCGGCGGATGCGATTCGGTGGCTGCACGGACGCGGCATCCGCTTCCGGCTGATGTACGAGCGCCAGTCATACGAGGCCGACGGCCGGCACCGGTTCTGGGGCGGGCTGGCGGTCGGGGTCGTCGACGGCGGGCGCGGGCTGATCGATCAGCACGCCGCCGCGGCCGAGGCACACGGGATCGAGGTCCGTCACGACGCGCCGGTCGAGGACCTGGTGGATGGCGGCGTGGTGGTGCGGGGCGCGACGCTGCGGGCGCGCGCCGTCATCCTGGCCGCGGGCGGTTTCGAGTCCAACCCGCAGATGCGCGCGGCGCACCTGGGGCCGAACTGGGACGTGGCGAAGGTCCGCGGGACGCCGCACAACACCGGCGAGGTGCTGCGCGCGGCGCTGCGTCGCGGTGCGCAGCCGTACGGGAACTGGAGCGGCTGCCACGCGATCCAGTGGGACCGCGACGCGCCCGCGACCGGCGACCTGGAGCTGACCAACCGCTTCTCGCGCCAGTCGTATCCGGTCGGGATCGTCGTCAACCTCGACGGCGAACGCTTCATCGACGAGGGCGCGGACTTCCGCAACTACACGTACGCGAAGTACGGGGCCGAGGTGCTCAGGCAGCCCTCCGGCGTCGCGTTCCAGGTCTTCGACGCCCGCTCGGTCGGAATGCTGCGGACGATCGACTACGAGGCGCCGGGAGCCACCCGGGTCGACGCTGACACGCTCGGCGCGCTCGCTGAGGCGCTGGGGATCGACGGTGAGCGGTTCGAGCGGACCGTGCGCGAGTTCAACGGCGCGATCGTGCCGGGGGAGTTCGACCCGGCGATCAAGGACGGGCTCCGCACCGAAGGGCTGGCCGTGCCGAAGTCCAACTGGGCGCTGCCGATTCAGCAGCCGCCGTTCACGGCGTTCCCGATCACCTGCGGGATCACGTTCACGTTCGGCGGCGTGCGCGTGGACGCCGACGCGCGCGTGCTCGATCTCGCCGGCCGCCCGCTGCCCGGCCTGTTCGCGGCCGGCGAGCTCGTCGGCGGGCTGTTCTTTCACAACTATCCCGGCGGATCCGGGCTGACCGCGGGCACGGTCTACGGACGTCGGGCCGGGTACGCGGCGGCAACTACGGCATAGGTCGATCGAAACTACGGCAGTGCTGCCGATGTCCGGCGCGGCGGCGGCCCGTAGCTTCGTTCCCATGAACCTCTACGCCATCCGCCGCCGCGACTTCTGGGGTACGCCCGAGGAGCTGCAGCAGACCGCCGCCCGTTCCGCCGAAGTCGGCGAGGAGATGTCCGACGACATCCGCTGGATCCGCACCTATGTGGTCCAGGAAGAGTCCGGCAAGCTCGGCACCGTGTGCCTGTACGAGGGCACGAGCGCCGCGAAGGTGCGCGAGCAGGCCGAGCGCACCGGCATGCCCGCCGACGAGATCACGCTCGTCGCCGACACCGTCATCGTCCGACCCGATCCCGTCGCCGCGTAGGGGCCCGTTGACGAATACCGATACGCCTGCTGCGGCACATCCGCGGCCCCCTCGCGCCACCCACGACGCTCACGTGCTGGCGCACGCTTCGCTGTCGCGTGCGGCCCGAGGCGACCACGCCTGCACCACATCAGTCGGATCGACCATTCGTCAACGAACCCCTAGGATCGCGCCGTGACAGACGCGCTGATCGGCCGCCAGCGAGAGACGGCGTGGCTCACCGAAGCGGTGAGCGACGCCCTTGCCGGCCGCGGCGCGTTGGTGCTCCTGGCCGGTGAGGCCGGAGTCGGAAAGACCCACCTCGCGGAGGCGGCGCTGCTGGGAGCGCCGCTTCTCCGCGGGGCGGCCCAGCCGCCGGGCGCCGCCGCCTACGGACCCGTAGTGGCGGCGCTGCGCTGGGGCCTGCGCAGCGACCCGTCCGCATTCGACGGGTGCGGACCGCTGCGCGCGCATCTCGCGATGTTGCTGCCGGAGCTCGGACCGCCGGCCCCGGCCAGCGACCGCGCCACGATGTTCGAGGCGATCCGCTGCGCGCTCGGCACGCTCGCGCCCGCGCTCGTGCTGCTCGACGACCTGCAGTGGTCCGACGGCGCGACGCTCGAACTGCTCTCCGCACTCGCGGCGCCGTTGCGTGAGCTCCCTCTGCTGGTCGTCGCCGCGTACCGCTCGGACGAGGTCGGCCGCGGCCATCCGCTGCGGCGCCTGCGCGCCGACCTGCGCCGCGGCCGGCTGCTGCGCGAGCTCGTGGTGGCGCCGCTCGATCAGCCGGCGAGCACCGAATTGGCCGCGCGCGTGCTCGGCGGCCGGCCGTCGCCGGCGCTGGCCGGAGCGCTGTACGACCGCACACAGGGCGTGCCCTTCTTCGTGCAGGAGCTCGCCGCCGCGCTGCAAGCGGGCGATCGCGTCATCGAGGGCGCGGCCGGGCTCGAGCTCGAACACGACGATCACGTGCCGGTCCCGGAGACGATCCGCGACGCGGTGCTCCTGCGCACCGCGGGGCTCTCGCCGGAGGGCCGCGCGGCCGCCGAGGCCGCCGCGGTGGCCGGCGCGGATTTCGGGCTCGATCTCGTGGCCGGCCTGGACGAGCTGCTCGAGACCGGCCTGGTCGAGGAGACCGAATCGGGCCGCGCTGCGTTCCGGCACGCGCTCGTGCGCGGGGCGATCTACGAGGACATCCAGTGGCTGCGTCGCCGCGAGCTGCACGCCCAGCTCGCCGAGCGCCTGACGGAGAGCGGCGCGCCGAGCGCCGAGATCGCCGCCCACTGGCTGGCGGCCGGCGACCGCGACAGCGCGCTCGACGCGCTCCTGGCCTCCGCGCGCGAGCTGGCCGCGGTCCACGCCCACCGCGACGCGGCGCAGGCGGCGCTGCAGGCGCTCGACCTGTGGCCGGAGGGCACGCGCCCGACGGAGCGGCTGGCCGCGCTGAACGCCTACGCGCACTCGGCGGAGCTGGCCGGCGACGTCGCCGAAGCGGCACGCGCGCTTCGGGAAGCGTCAGCCGCGCAGGCCCCGGGCGAGACGCTGGCCGCGACCGAGCGGCGCCTCGCCGCCCTCTATGACCTGCTCGGCGACCGCGACCGTGCGCTCACCGCGCGGCTGGACGCCGCCGGCTCCTTCGCCGCCGCCGGGCTGGCCGGCGAGGCGGCAGCCGAGCGGCTGCGCGTCGCCGGGTACCGCCAGAGCGCCGGGCGGCACGGCGACGCGGTCGAGCTCGCCATGGCCGCGGCGGGCGAGGCGACCCGGGCCGAGCGGACCGACCTGCGCGCGCGGGCGCTCGGGCTCGAGGGCGTCGCGCGCGCCAAGCGCGGCGAGTTCGAGGCCGGGGTGGAGACGATCCGCGCCGGGCTGTCGCTGGCGCTCGAGCACGAGTTGACCGCGGAGGCCGCCGAGCTCTACCAGCGGCTCGCCACGGCGCTCGAGAGCGCCGCCGACTACGGCGGCGCGCGTGAGGCGCTGCACACGGCGGTGGGCTTGTGCGAGGCGTCCGGCGCGGCCGGTCAGGAGCACACCTGCCTGAGCTGCATGGCCTACGTGCTGCGCGAGCTCGGCGACTGGGACCAGGCGGCCGAGCTCAGCCGCGAGCTCGGCGCCGGCTCCGCCCGTCCTGACGACGCGCTGGTCGCAGACGGCATCCTCGGCTCGATCCTGGCCTTCCGCGGCGACACCCGCGCCGGGCGGCCGCTGCTGGCGCGCTGCCTGGCGACCGCGACGCGGCTCGACGTGGTCTCGATGGGCGTCGACAGCGCGGCTGGACTGGCCTGGATCGCCGCCCATGCCGGCGATGACGCGGTCGCCGCCGAGCACTCCCGCGCCGTGCTGGATCGGTGGGAGCGCAGCGAGGACCATCACTACGCCGTCTGGGGCCTGCGGACCGGCGCATGGGTGTTCGCGACCGGCGGGGATCTCGCGCGCGCCCGCGCGTGCGCCGAGGCGCTGTCGGCGATCGCGGCCGGGGCCGGCCATCCCTACGCGCTCGCCGCGCTCGCGCACGCGCTGGGGGAGACCGCGCTGCAGGAGGGCGACGCGGACGCCGCCGCGCGCCAGTTCGGCCGCGCGCTGGAGCTGCACGCCGACCTCGACGCGCCGTTCGAGCGCGCGCAGATCGCGGTCCGCGCGGGCGTCGCGCTGGCGGCGGCCGGCGAGCGCGAGCTCGCGGCACAGCGGCTGGAGGAGGCCTACCGCGCGGCCCGCCGGCTCGGATCGCGCCCGGTCGCCAACGCCGCGGCGGACGAGCTCGCGCGGCTCGGCGAGCCGCTCGAGCGCCGCCTCGGCCGCCGCGCCGCCGCCGCGCACGAGGGCGCCGGGCTGTCCCGGCGCGAGCTCGAAGTGATGCGCCTGGTCTCGGTCGGCCGCACGAACCGCGAGATCGCCCGCGAGCTCTTCCTCAGCCCCCGGACCGTCGACATGCACGTCCGCAACATCCTGGCCAAGCTGAGCTGCCGGACCCGCACCGAGGCCGCAAGCCGCGCCGCCGAGCTCGGCCTCCTCGCCTAGCAATCGCGCTTGACGCGGCGGTAGTCGAACGACACGTCCTCGCCGGTCCGGGCGACCCGGACGACGTGGTACGGCCGGGTGACGGCCTGGGTCACGAAGCACCCGCGCCCCGGCGACGTCTCGGTGACGTGGACCAACCAACCATCGCCCGTGCGGTCGATCCGGGTGATCCGGATCGAATGGCCGCCGGTCGGCTTGCGGCCTTGCGTGACCGCGATCAGCATGTGCTTGGAGAAGTCGACGCGCGGCCGCGTCTGACTGGGCTCGACCCGCTTCCAGAAGTCGCTCCAGCGGCGCTGTTCCTTGAACGTGAACGCGACGCGCCGCTCGACGCTCGACGCGCCGTCGCCCTTCGCGACCGTGCGGAACGTCACCGAGTCCTGAGCGAGGACGGCGAGCGCGACGAGCGGAACCGCGAGCCAATGGGTCACGCTCGAAGTATGCCCGCGCGTCAGCCCCGGGAGCCGCCGAACGCCATCGTGAGCTTGGCCCCGCCGCCGCCGTTGGTGCCGATCTCGAGCCGGTGGGCGAGGCGCGCGATCAACGCAAGGCCCAATCCGAGGCCGGGGCTGTCCATGCGGGGTGCGATCCCCGAGCCCTCGTCGCTCACGACGACGACGAAGTCGCCGTTCGTGCGGTGGATCTCCACGGTCAACGGGCCGGGCGCCGGAGCGTCGCGGTAGGCGTGCATGACGACGTTCGCGCACGCTTCCGAGACCGCGAGGCCGATGTCGTCGCACAGAGCCGGAGCGAATCCGTAGGTTTTGGCCGCGTCGAGTACCGCCCGTCGGATGAGTGCGACCTCGTGCGCGGTCGCGGGCACCTCGATGCGAACGTCGCAGCGCTGCGACATCGGGCCTCCTGGGACCCCCTGACGGCCCAGCCCCGGAACGCAGCGGCCCGCACGAGTGTCCAGCGGTAGTGGGGCGGAGCGTCAGCCCAGCGTCTCGAGGACAAGTCCAGCGGCCGGGCGGCGGTTGACTGACAACCCCGTGAGTGGTTGAGCGTACCACCGGTGGGAACCCGCAAAATGGCGTGTCGAGACGTGCGGTCCGCGATCTGGCACAGTGGGAGCGTGAAGTCGAGACGAGGCGGCGTCGTCGGGCGCGAGACCGAACTCGAGCGCCTGGGCACCTTCGCGGCCGGCTTCTCGCCGCAGGCGCTCGTCCTCGCCGGCGGCCCCGGATTCGGCAAGACGACGCTGTGGGAGACCGGCGTCGAACTCGCGCGTGAGCGCGGCGTCCGGGTGGCGACGGCCCGTCCGAGCGGGGCCGAGGCGCAGCTCTCGTTCGCGGCGCTGATCGATCTCTGCGACGGGCTGGAGACCGAAGGGCTCCCGGCGCCGCAGCGTGCGGCGCTCGAGGTCGCGCTCCTGCGACGCGAGCCGGATCGTGCGCCGCCGGAGCCACACGCGATCGGGCTCGCGTTGCGCCACGTCATGGCTGCGCACGCCCCGATCCTGGTGGCGGTCGACGATCTTCAGTGGCTCGACCGGCCGTCGGCGGACGCGCTCGCGTTCGCCGCGCGCCGGCTCGCGACCGAACCGGTCGGATTCCTGCTCGCCCGCCGGCCCGGGACCGCGTCCGTGCTCGAGCAAGCGCTGGAGCCGCGCGCGCTGGAGGTCGGTGCGCTGAGCACGAACGCCATGCGCCGGCTCCTCGCCGAGCGGCTCGGGCTGCGCGTGCCCGCGCCGCTGCTGCGGCGGATCGTCGGCGCCACGCTGGGCAACCCGCTGTTCGCGCTCGAGGTGGGCCGCGTGCTCGCGGACCACGGCCTTCCGGACGCAAACGCCGATCTGCCGGTCCCGGCCGCCGTCGAGGACATGCTGGGCACCCGCGTGGCAGGCCTGCCGCGCCCGGCGCGCCGGTTGCTGCTCGCCACGGCGCTCAGCGAAGGACTGCACGTCGACGTCCTGGAGGCGATCGGCGGCGCGGCGGCCGTCGAGGACGCGCTCGAAGCCGGCCTGTTGCGCGCCGACGGCGACCGGGTGGACGCGGCCCACCCGTTGCTGGCGGCCGCCGCCCGCCAGCACGCGCGCCCGAAGCAACGGCGCGCACTGCACGCCGCGCTCGCCGCCGCCGTCCGCGAGCCGGAGCAGCGGGCCCTGCACCTGGCGCTCGCCGCGCAGCAGCCCGATGCCGCGCTCGCCGCCGAGGTCGAGACGTCCGCCGCGCACGCTTCCGCCCGCGGTGCCCGCCCCGAAGCGGTCGCGCTCGCCGAGCAGGCACTGCGCCTGACCCCCGCCGGCGACGAGCGCCGCAGCGAGCGGCTGCTGACGCTCGCCGGCTACTGCGAGAACGCGGGCGAGCGTCAGCGGGTCACGGACGTACTGACGCCCGAGTTGGATTCGCTCCCGCGCGAAGCGCGTGTGCGCGCGTGGCTGCTTCTCTCGGAGGGCGGTGCGGTCCTGACGCGCGCCGAGCGCGTCGCGCACCTCGAGCGCGCGCTGGAGGAGGCGGGGGATGAGCTCGCCCTGCGCGGTCGCGTGCTCGCGCTGAAGGCGCTCACCACGGCGGCCGAGGGCGTCGAGCGGGTCCACGACGCGGAGGCCTGGGCGCTCGAGGCGTTCCCGGCGGGCCCCGGCGCGGACTGCCTGGCGCTGCGGGCGTTGGGGTGGACGCGCAGCCTGAGCGGCCTCCCGGTCGACGACATCGACGAGCAGTTCCGCGCGCTGACGGCTCATGCGGTCGTGCATCTGGTCGATTCCCCCGGCCCGGTCGCGGCGCTGCGGCTGGCCTGGCGGGGCGAGATCGAACCGGCGCGCGCCGCCACGACCGGTTTCCTGGCCGTGGCCGCCGAGCGCGGCGAGGGCGTCGCGCACGCGTGGCTGCGGCTGAACCTCTGCGAGCTCGAGCTGCGCGCCGGCGAGTGGGACGCCGCGTCACGGCTGCTCGACGAGTGGGCGGCCTCCGACGACGGGCAGTTCCTGATCACTCCGACCTACCAGCGCTGCCGCGCTCTGCTCGCCGCCGGGCGCGGCCTGGCGGGGGAAGCCGAGCGCTGGGCGGCCCCCGCGCTCGCCGAGGCCGAGGCGCGCGGCTTTCGGTGGCAGGCGCTCGAGGCGTCGCGGGCGCTCGGGCTGGCCGCGCTGCTCGAACACGACCCTGCGCTCGCCGCGCAACGGTTCCGGGCCGTGTGGGACCACACGCAGCGCGAGGGCATCGACGAGCCCGGGGCGTTTCCGGTGGCCCCGGATCTGGTCGAGTCGCTCGTGGAGCTCGGCGCGCGCGACCAGGCCCGCACCGTCGCCGCGCGGCTGCGCACGCTCGCCGAGGCCCAGGAACATCCCTGGGGACTGGCGAGCGCGTGGCGGTGCGAGGCGCTGATCGACGATCCGCCGGCGCTCGCGGACGCTGCTGACGCATACCAGCGGCTCGGGCTGCGCTTCGACGCGGCGCGCACGCGGCTCTCGCTCGGCCGGGCCCAACGGCGGGCGCGTCAGTGGGGCAGCGCGCGCGAGGCGCTCGAGCGCGCCGCAGCGGACTTCGACACGCTCGGCTCGCCCGGCTGGGCCGCCCAGGCACGCGCCGAACTGGCCCGCGTGGGCGGACGCCGGCCGCGCGCCCCCGGCGAGTTGACGCAGACCGAGCAGCAGGTCGCCGCGCTGGCGGCGGACGGGCGGACGAACAAGGAGATCGCGCAGGCCCTGTTCGTCACCGTGCACACCGTCGAGGCGCACCTGTCGAGCACGTACGCGAAGCTCGGCGTCTCGCGGGCGCAGCTCGCGAGCCACCCCTCCGTCCCGACGTAAGGCCGATAAAGATTGGGGTTCCGCGGAATTTCGCGGAACCCGGTGCGGCCGTACCGTCGCTGTGTGTCCTCCCCACTGGAATCGCTCCCGAGCGCCCTCGATGCGCTCACCGACGCTGTTGTCGCCCGAACCGGCGCGGCAGCGGTCATCACGGCGCCCTCCGGCGCCGGCAAGTCCGTCCTGCTCGAACGCGTACAGCGGCGCGCCGCCCGCGCCGGCTGGCTGACCGGGCGTGCCGCGCCCGGACGCGACGAGAGCTTCGTCCCGTATGCCGCCATCCGCCCGCTGATCGAGCCTGCGCCCGCGTTCCTGGATTCGCCGACGGCGTCGATCGCCGAGACCGCGCATCACCTGTACCGCCACTGCGAGGCGCTGAGCCGCGCGCGCCCACTCGCCCTGTTCGTCGACAACGCCCAATGGGCGGACCGCGGCTCGCTCCGGGTGCTCGCCCAACTTGCCCGCCGCACGCGCAACCTGCCGCTGCTCGTCGTGCTCGCGACGCGCCCGCGGGAGGCCGAAGGCGTCCCCGACGTGAGCGCGATCTTCAGCGCCATCGCGGGCGTGCTCCCGGTCACCGGCACCCGCGCGGCGTAGCCGCCGACTCCCCAACCCAAACGGAGGCTCCCCAATGCCCCTCTCCCTTCGGCGAGCGTTGCTGCTCGCCGGGTTCGCCGCTGCGCTCGCACCCGCGGGCGCGGAGGCGACCGTGACGCGTTCCAGCGTCACGTCCCCCGCCGACCCGACCTACCGGCTCTACGAGCTGACCGAAAAGGCGGCGACCAGGCTGACCGTGAAAGGCACGAGCGATGGCGTCGCCGACGAAGCCGTCGACCTCGTCTGCACGCGTGGCGCGGTGATCGGCCTCGTCGCCGACAACGTCCCGCTGTCAGGGGACGGCACGTTCACCACCGATGTCGCGCTGTCGGCGATCTCGCGCGGGGGTTGCATCCTGCGCGCCGTACCGCATCTGTACCGCGGCAAGGAGCTGCAGCCGTTCGACGGTCCGCTCGTCGCCGTGACGTACTACGACCCGAACGACTTCCCCGTGCCCGTCCGCGGGGCTGAGCGCCCGGCGGTTGCCGACTACTACGTCGAGACCGGCCACCGGCGCGGTCGGGCCGAGCTCCGCTCGGCCGGGAGCCGCGGGCTCAAAGACCTGCTCGGTGTGCACCCCGAGGCGCTCGGCACCTACACCCGTGACACCTGGGACGGCGGCGCGTCCCTCCAGACCGAGGCCAAGGCCGACTCGAGCGCGATCGAGGTCGACGACCGGGTCGCGTACGCCGCCGGCAGCATCCCACGCCTCGTGTATGCGCCGGAGGAACGCCCGACGGCTCCGGAAGGCTTCGACGGCCTCGAGGTCGAGGTCACGCTCGACGAGCGGACCGGTCGCGTGACCGTCGAGGAATCGCAGCGCATTCTGCGCTGCGACCGGTGGGATCGCACCCAGCCACGGCCGGTGGACTGCACCTCGGTGCTGGGCACCGGCGTGCGCCTCGAGCGCACGATCACATTCGACGCCCAGCATGCGATCGCCGACGTCAATGACCGGTGGATCAGCACCGACGGACAGGCACACCGCCTGCGGCTCGCCTACAAGCACGACGCGGACGAGTCCGACCGTCCGTTGTGGCGGTTCCCCGCCGATCCGCGCTTCACGTTCCGTGCCGATCAGGACCGGGTGCGCCCGAAGGGGCCGGGCACGGTCTTCGTGCGCGGGCCGGAGGGTGGCATGGCGATCGGCGCGCTCTCGTACGTCCCCGCTCCCGCGACCATGGTCTTCGACGGCAAGGACGTCCTGTCGGAGATCAACGAGGTGACGGTCCCGGCCGGTGGCGTCCTCCCGATCTGGCGCACGTTCGCCATCGCCGAGAACCTCATCGCCGCGGAGGCGCTCGCGAAGCGCACCGAGGATGGCTTCGCCGGGCCGGCGGTCTCGATCGACGGCCCGGCGGACGGGGCCACGACCGGTGAGGCGTCGCTGACGGTCTCGGGCCGGGCCACGGACAACGTGGCGGTCGCAACGCTCACGGTGAACGGCCGTCCGGCCGCGGTCGGTGGTGACGGATCGTTCAGCGCGGAGGTCACGCTCGGCACCGGATCCAACCGCATCGCCGTCGTCGCCAAGGACGCCGCGGGCCTGACGGCAAGCACGTCGATTGGCGTGACCCGTACCGCGCCGCTCCCGGCGCCGACGTCGACGCCTCAGCCCGAGAGCATGCCGCGCTGCGTCGTGCCACGAGTCAAGAAGGGCGCGACGGTGAAGGCGGCACGCAAGGCGCTCAAGGACGCGGGTTGCAAGGTCGCGACGAAGACCAAGAGCAAGCGCTCCGCGAAGGTCAAGAAGGGCCGCGTGCTGTCGCTCACACGCACGGCCGGTGACAGCGTGCGCTCCGACGATGCCATCGCCATCACCGTCAGCTCCGGCAAGAAGAAGCGCTAGCCCTCGTAGAGATCCTCGACCTGCGGGCCGTACCTCTTGTAGACGACGGCGCGCTTGACCTTGAGGGTCGGCGTCAGTTCGCCCTCCTCCTGCGACAGGTCGCGCGGGAGGATGGCGAACCGCTTGATCTGCTCGATCCGCGCGAATTTCTGGTTGACGGCGTCGATGTCCTTCCAGACGATCTCGCGGACCTTCTCGTCGCTCGCCATCGCCTCCATGTCGAAGGGCACGCCGGCCTGCTCGGCCAGCTTCGGCGCCTCGTCCGGGTCGATCGTCACGAGCGCCACCAGGTACGAGCGGCGGTCGCCGGCCGCGATCGCCTGCGAGATCCAGCGCGTCTCGCGCAGTGCGCTCTCGAGCATCTCGGGCGACACGTTCTTGCCCGAGGACGTGATGATCAGGTCCTTCTTGCGGCCCGTGATGATCACGTAGCCGTCCTTGATCTCGCCGAGATCGCCGGAGTGCAGCCAGCCGCCCTCCATGATCTCGTCGGTGGCCTCCTGGTTGCGGTGGTAGCCCTTGAAGACGTGCGGGCCCTTCATAAGGATCTCGCCGTCTTCGCCGATCGAGACCTCGGTCCCGGGGAGCGGCCGGCCCACAGAACCCACCTTGACCTCGGAGAGGGTGTTCAGCGTCGCCGCCGCGCACGTCTCGGTCATCCCGTAGCCCTCGAGCACGGGCACCCCGCAGGCGTAGAAGAACTCGATCACCTCGGCGCCGATCGGCGCCGCGCCGGTGATCAGCACCGGGTCGTTGGGGCCGAGCGCGTCGCGCACCTTGTGCAGCGCCAGCCGGTCGCCCACGGCGTGCTGGAGGCGGTGGACCAGCCCGGCGCTGCGTCCCTCGCGCTTGGCCTTGGCCACCTTCTCCCCGCTCGCGAGCGCGCGCGTGAAGATCATCGCCTTCGCGCCGCCGGCGGCGGCCGCCGTGCCGACCACGCGCGTGTGGATCTTCTCCAGCAGCCGCGGGACGGTCGGGACGTGGGACGGCTTGGCCTCGGCGATGTCCGCGGCCAGGTTCTTCGTGTCGCCGCCCCAGAACGCGAGGGTCCCGCCGGTGTCCAGCGCCACGAACGACACCATCCGCGCCAGCACGTGGGCGAGCGGCAGGTACTGGAAGATGATCGGCTCGTTGAGCTTCAGCCGGTCGATGTACGCGTTGGCGGTGAACAGCAGGTTCGCGTGCGAGAGCACGCAGCCCTTCGGCGGGCCGGTCGTGCCGGACGTGTAGACGATCGTCGCGGCGTCGTCGGGGTCGACGGCGGCGGTCCGCTCGCGGGCGATCGCGTCGCCCTCGGCCTCGCCGCGGGACCGCAGGTCGGCGAGCGTGATCGTGCCTTCGGCGGCATCGTCATTGAGCACGATCACGTGCTCGAGCTCGGGCAGGTTGCCCCGGACGGTGGCGATCTTCGCGGCCTGCGCGGCGTCCTCGAGCAGGATCGCCTTCGCGCCCGAGTGCGAGAGCACGTACTCGCACTCCTCCGGCGAGTTCGTGTGGTAGACGGGCACGACGGTCGCGCCGGCGCAGAAGATGCCGAAGTCCGCCATCGGCCACTCCGGCACGGTGCCGGCCAGGATCGCCACCTTGTCGCCCGAGTTGACGCCCAGCGAGGCGAGGCCGCCGGCGATCTCCCGGATCGCGCGGCCGAAGTCGGCGTAGGTGATGGCCGGCCGCCCGGGTGCCCGCATGGCATCTCCGGAGAAGCGGTCGGCGGCGGAGAGGGCCAGCTCGCCGAGCGAGCGCAGGGCGGCGGCGGGTCGTTGGGCGAGATCGGCCATGTGGAAGACCCTACCTCGCCGCGCCGAGCTTGCGATTTACTGCATGCTGGGGTGTCAACGGGGGTAACGACAGGTCTGCCCTTCGATCAGGAGACCTGCCGTGTCTCGACGCCTTCACCTCGCCGCCGTTGTGGCCGCCCTCTTCGCCGCACCGGATGCGGCGGGGGCGGCCACCGTCCTCGACACACGCCTCGCCGCGTCCGGGACCGCCGCTCAGGCGTGCCATCAGGCGCTGCGGCCCGGCGCGCCGGGGGTGCAGACGCGGGTCGTGCTGGTGCAAAGCGCGGGTCAGGTGGAGGTCCGGCTCGCAGGCGGCGACGGCGATTGGGACGTCGCGCTGTTCGACGGCACTCCGAACGCGGTCGCCGCCGCGGCCTCGCCGGACTCCGAGGAGATCGCCACGGGCTGGGTGCTGGCCCCGGGCACGCTGACCCTGCAGGCCTGCCGGAACTCGGGCACCGGGGCGGTCCAGGCGACCGTCGCCCACACGCCGGTGACCGGCGACGCCGCGCAGGCGCGCGCGGAGGCGCCGCAACTCGTGAGCGTGCGCACCCCGACGCGAGCCGACAAGGACCGGCTGGTCGCGCTCGGGCTGGACATGACCGAGCACGGCGGGCGCGACGCGCTCGGCGTCGTCCTGCACGGCGCGCGGGACCGGGCGACCTTGCGGGAGAACGGGTTCACGTGGCGCGTCCTGGTCCGTGACCTCGTGGCCAAGGGCGCGCGGGACCGCGCCGCCGACGCCCGCTTCGCGGCGACCGCCGCCGCGACGGACCTGCCCAGCGGCCGCACGAGCTATCGCACGCTGGCGGACTACGAGTCCGAGATGAAGACGCTGGCGGCGCAGAACCCCAG
Organism: uncultured Solirubrobacteraceae bacterium; assembly: GCA_963768375.1. Lineage (GTDB taxonomy): Bacteria > Actinomycetota > Thermoleophilia > Solirubrobacterales > Solirubrobacteraceae > Solirubrobacter. The sequence continues at coordinate 51,682 of CAVYHO010000005.1, read as the reverse complement.
CCTGGTGAGGCTGATCACGCTCCCGAACAAGACCTGGGGCGGCAAGGACGTGCTCGGCATCGAGATCACCGAGAACGTCACCGCCAACGACGGCAAGCCGGCATTTGCGAACCTCGGCGTGCACCACGCTCGCGAGTGGCCCTCGGGCGAGCACGCGATGGAGTGGGCGTACGAGCTCATCAACGGCTACAAGAGCGGCGCGGCGCGCGCGACGAACATCGTCCGCAACAGCCGCAACATCGTGGTGCCGATCGTCAACCCTGACGGCTTTGAGGGCTCGCGCAACGCGCCCGGCGCTCCCGCCGGCGGCGAGGACGAGGCGGTCGACGACACGGCGTACATCGCCGCCCGCCCGGGCGAGTACCGGCGCAAGAACTGCCGCGTCGTCGACACCGAGACCGCGTCCTGCCCGATCTCCGTCGGCCTGGCCGAGAACGGCGTCGATCCGAACCGCAACTACGGCCAGTTCTGGGGCGGTCCCGGCTCGGACACGAACCCCGCGACCCAGACCTACCGCGGCCCGGCGCCGTTCTCCGAGCCCGAGTCGCGCAACGTCCAGTGGCTCGTCTCCCGCAACCAGGTGACGACGCTGATCACCAACCACACGACCGCGGGCCTCGTGCTGCGCGCGCCCGGCCTGGCCGTGATCGGCGACCCGGTCGACGAGAACCGCGGCTACAAGGCGCTCGGCGACGAGATGGGCAAGCACAACGGGTACTTCAGCCAGAAGGGCTTCGAGCTCTACGACACGACCGGGACGACCGAGGACTGGAGCTACAACGCCACCGGCGGCTACGGCTTCACGTTCGAGATCTACTGCGGCGCCCCGAACTACGTGACCGGCGATTGCGACGACCCGGCCTTCCACCCGCTGTACCCGACGATGATCAAGGAGTGGGACGGCAACAGCGACCAGGCCAACCACGTCAACGACCCCGGGCCGAACGCCGGCTTCAACGGCCAGGGCAACCGCGAGGCGTACTACCTGGCCGCCGAGAGCACGATCAACGAGGCGCGCCACTCCGTGCTCGAGGGCACGGCGCCCGCCGGGACGCGCCTGCGGCTGACCAAGGACTTCAAGACGGAGACCTACCAGGGCGCGTCGAGCATCGACGACCATCTCGAGACGGTCTATGACGTCGGGGCGTCCGGGACGTTCCGCTGGCACGTGAATCCGTCGACGCGGCCGATCGTGGCCAAGGCGATCGGCCGGCCCGGCGGCGGGCAGCCGAGCGCACCGCGGCCGCAGAGCACCGGAGGCGTCAACGGGACCGCGGACGACGCCAACGACGACGGTGCCGCGGTGTTCAGCGGCGACGCCAACACCGACAGCGCCACGTCGTACAACGAGCATCCGCTGACGATCCCGACCGGCGGCGACAACGCCGCGGCGAAGATCCGGATCCAGTGGGACACGATCGCCAGCGACTGGGACATGAAGCTCTACCGCGACGCGGACGGCGACGGCGACTCTGACGCCTCCGAGGAGGTCGTCGGCGTCTCGCAGCAGGGCACGACCGACTTCGAGGAGATCCTGCTCCCGAACCCGAGCGGCAAGTACGTGCTCCGCGTCAACAACTTCGCCGGGGTCGAGTCCTACCGGCTGAACGTGACCTACGAGGGCCCGCCGCCGTTCCGGCCGGCCCAGCAGGAGACCTACACGCTCACCTGCGAGCGCGACGGTGCGGTGCTCGCCACCCAGCCGGTGCTGGTGGAGCGCGGCGAGGCGAAGTCGCTGTCGCCGTGCCCGGCGGCGGCGCCGAGCAGCGGCACGCCGACCACGTCCACCGCGACCGCCTGCGCGGCCACGGCCGGGTTCACCTCGGTCGGGCTGCGGCGGAGCGGACGGGGCTTGCGGTTCGACCTCACACCACGTGCGGGCGGTGCCGCCACCGTGGACGTGTTCCAGCAGTCCCGTGGACGCCGGATCACCGGCGAGCGGCGCGTCGCTCGGTTCACGAACCGGACGGGCCCATTCACCTGGGACGGCAAGGGCCGGAGCGTGACCGACGGCTACTACTTCGTCCGCTACCGGATCGCGGGCGACACGCGCCGGATCGCGCTGCGGCGCAGCAATGGCCGGTTCACGAAGATCGCGGACTTCTACCGGCGCGCGACGTGCGACCTGGTGCCGAGCTACAAGCTCATCCGGCCGGTGTTCGGCGGCACGCGGACGCGGGCGCTCGGGATCTCGTACGTGGTTGCGAAGCAGGCGCGGGTGACCGTGACGGTGCTGCGCGGCTCGCGCGTGGTCAAGCGCTACGCCGCACGTACGGCCGCGGCCAACCGCACGTACCGGCTCAGCCTGCCGGCGCGCGGGCTCGCGCGCGGCGACTACAAGGTGCGGCTGGTCGCGAGTGCCGGTTCCGAGACCGTCACCTCGACGCTCGTGAGCCGTCGCCTGTGAGCGGGAGCGCCATCAGGACGTCGTCGACGTAGAGCCCGTCGAGAAAGAAGAACTCGCGCAGGACGCCCTCGACCTCGAAGCCGCAGGCGGTGTAGAGGTCGCGGGCGGCCGCGTTGTTGGAGAGCACGCGGAGCGTGAGCCGGCGGGCGCCGGCCTCGCGTGCGACCCTGGCGGCGGCATGCACGAGCGCCCGCGCCACGCCGCGGCGCTGGTGGCCGGGGTGGACGGCGATGCCCTTGATCTCGAGCACGTGCCGATTGGAGTCGATCGGGAACACCGGGCCGATCTGCACGTAGCCGGCGATCCCGTCGTCGAGCTCGGCCACGTACAGGCCGTCGAGTCCGTACTCGCGCTCGGGCGGCGGCAATGGCACCGGGCTGGAGAGCGACGACCACGTCAGGCGGTCGATCTCGCGGATCGGCTTCTGGTCGGCGGGGGTCGCGGGACGGATCACTTGAGCAGCATGTCGCAGTAGCCGTCCGCGATCTGCTCGGCGGTCAGGCGCCCGCCCGGCTTCACCCACGTGGCGGAATGGTTGACCATGCCGAGCAGCGCGAACAGCGCGAGACGGTCGGTGAGGCCGACGGCGGCCAGCCGGCGGGCGAGGATCGCCTCGAAGCGGTCGCGCGCCGCACGCACTTCTTCCCACTCGGGCTCGTGCTCGATCGCGTGGCGCTCCTGGGCGAAGACGGCCATGTGGTCGAGGTGGCGCTCGATGTGCTCCAGCCACGCGCGGACCAGCTCGCGGAGCTTGGCCTCGGCGTCGCCGGCACCGCCCTCGATCCGCGCGGCTCGCTCGAGCAGCGGGTCCATCAGCTGCTGAAAGATCTGGAACAGCAGGTGCTGCTTGGAGCCGATGTAGTGGTACAGCCCGCCGCTGCGCAGGCCCGTCGCCTCGCTCAGCTCGTCCATGCTCGTGGCCTGGAAGCCGCGCCGCGCGAACAGCGCGGCGGCGATCGTCACCACTTCCTGCTGGCGGCGGTCGTACTTCTCGCGGAGGGCGGGGGAGGAGGGAGGCATTTGTAACGAGCGTTCGGTATAAGTATGGCATGAACTTCGATCTCCCCGAGGACCACGAGCTGATCCGCCGCACGGTGCGCGACTTCGCCGAGGGCGAGGTCGCTCCGGTCGCGGAGGAGCTCGACCGCACGAAGTCGTTCCCGTACGCGATCGTCAAGCAGCTTGGTGAGCTCGGGCTGATGGGCATCCCGTTCCCGGAGGAATACGGCGGCGGCGGGGGCGACTCGCTCGCGTACGCGATCGCGGTCGAGGAGCTCACGCGCGTGGACTCGTCGGTGGCGATCACGCTGTGCGCGCACACGTCGCTCGGCACGCAGCCGATCTACCTGTTCGGCACCGAGGAGCAGAAGCAGGAGTGGATGCCGAAGCTCACCTCTGGCGAGCTGCTCGGCGCGTTCGGGCTGACCGAGCCGGAGGCGGGTTCGGACGCCGGCAACGTGCGCACGCGCGCTTCGCTGGCCGACGGCGAGTGGACGATCAACGGCACCAAGCAGTTCATCACGAACGCGGGCACGGACATCTCCGGGGTGGTGTGCATCACCGCGAAGACCGGCGACGACGAGATCTCCAATCTGATCGTGGCCAACGGCACTCCCGGCTACTCGCAGGGCGAGCCGTACCGCAAGATGGGCTGGAACGCGTCCGACACGCGCCCGCTGACGTTCGAGGACTGCGTCGTGCCGGAGGAGAACCTGCTCGGCCCGCGCGGCGGCGGCTTCAAGCAGTTCCTGCAGGTGCTGGACATCGGGCGGATCGGCGTCGCGGCGATGGGTGTCGGGCTCGCGCAGGGCGCGCTCGATCAGGCGCTGGCCTATGCCAAGGAGCGGCGTGCGTTCGGCAAGCCGATCTCCAAGTACCAGGCGATCCAGGCCAAGCTGGCCGACATGGCGACCGAGATCGAGGCGTCGCGGCTGCTCGTCTACAAGGCCGCGCTGCTCAAGGACGCCGGCCGAAACTTCTCGCTGACCGCCGCGCAGGCCAAGCTCAAGACGGGCCGGCTGGCCGTCCGCTGCGCCGAGGAGGCGGTCCAGATCCACGGCGGCTACGGCTACATCGAGGAGTACCCGGTGTGCCGCTTCTACCGGGACGCGAAGATCCTCACCATCGGCGAGGGCACCGACGAGGTGCAGCAGATGGTTATCGCGCGCGCGCTCGGCGCCTGACGATGTTCGGCAGCGTCCTGGTGGCCAACCGCGGCGAGATCGCGCGCCGCGTGATCCGCACGCTGCGGCGGCTGGGCGTGCGGTCGGTGGCGATCTACACCGATGTGGATGCGGGTGCGCCGCACGTCCGCGAAGCCGATTCCGCCGTCCGGGTCTCGTCGTACCTGGCGATCGACGAGATCGTCGCGGTGGGTGCGGATGCGCTGCATCCGGGCTACGGCTTCCTGTCCGAGAACGCTGCGCTGGCGCGCGCGTGCGCTGCGGCCGGCGTGGTCTTCGTCGGCCCGTCGCCCGAGGCGATCGAGCTGATGGGCGACAAGCTGCGGGCGAAGGAGGCGGCGGAGCGGGCGGGCGTGCCCACCGTGCCCACGTACACGCCGGAGACCGTCGAGTACCCCGTCTTGGTCAAGGCGGCGGCCGGCGGCGGCGGGCGCGGGATGCGCGTCGTCGAGCGCGCCGAGGACTTGGATGACGCGATGGCCGCCGCGAGCCGCGAGGCGAAGGCCGGCTTCGGCGACGACCGCGTGTTCCTCGAGCGCTTCCTGCCGCGCGCCCGGCACATCGAGGTGCAGGTGATCGGGGACACGCACGGCAACGTGATCTCGCTCGGCGAGCGCGAGTGCTCGCTGCAGCGGCGCCACCAGAAGGTGATCGAGGAGTCGCCGTCGCCGGTGGTCTCGGACGAGCTGCGGCGCACGCTGGGCGACGAGGCGGTCGCGCTGGCGACGGCCGCGGGCTACTACGGGGCGGGCACGGTCGAGTTCATCGCGGACGCCGATGACCCGGCGACGCACTTCTTCCTCGAGATGAACGCGCGGCTCCAGGTCGAGCACCCGGTGACCGAGCTGGTCACGGGCCTCGATCTCGTCGAGCTACAGCTGCGGGTGGCGGCGGGAGAGGCGCTCGACGTCGTCGTGCGCATGTCCGGCCACGCGATCGAGGCGCGCGTGAACGCCGAGGACGCGCAGTTCTTCCCGTCCGCCGGCGCGGTCGTGCTGGCGTCGTACCCGAGTGGCGTGCGCGTCGACGCGGCCGTCGAGACCGGGAGCGTGGTCGGGACCGACTACGACTCGATGATCGCCAAGGTGATCGCGCACGGCCCGGACCGCGCGACCGCGCTGGCCCGCCTCGATCGCGCCCTGGCGGACACCGCGATCCTCGGCCTGGAGACCAACGTCGGCTTCCTGCGCACGCTGCTCGCCCGCGACGACGTCCGCGCGGGGGAGATGGACACGGGGCTGATCGGCCGGCTCGACCCGGTCACGCCGCCGCTCAGCGACGAGGAGGTCGCGCGCGCCGCGGCGTCGCTGGCCCTCGGCGAGCCGGAGTCCGACGATCCGTTCGCCCGCCGCGACGGCTGGCGGCTCGGCGGCGTTCGCGCCCCGTCCTACTGGAAGCTCGCCGTCAACGGCGGCGAGCCAATCGACGTCGTCGCGGGGCCAGGCCCCTTTAGGTCTCCGCTTCGTAGCCGCGTGCGAATGCGCGGCGAAAACCTAAAGGGGCCTGGCCCCTTTAGGTTCTGGCTCGCGTACGAGGGCTGGACGTGGCACGTGACCGAGGCGACGGCCGAGGACGTCCACCACGCGCACGCCGACGGCGAGCTGCGCGCGCCGATGCCGGGCTCCGTGCTGCTCGTGCCGGTCAGCGATGGCGACACGGTCAAGGCTGGCCAGACCGTGATCGTGCTCGAATCGATGAAGATGGAGCTCTCTCTCGCGGCGCCGGTCGACGGCACGGTGACCGGGCTGAGCGTGAGCGTGGGCGACAAGGTCGGACGCGACCAGATCGTGGCGAGGGTGTCATGACGCACGAGGAGCTGGTGGCCGATCTCAACGAGCAGCTCGACAGGGTGCGGATGGGCGGCGGCGAGAGGGCGCGCACGCGGCACACGGAGCGCGGCAAGCTGCTCCCGCGCGAGCGCGTCGACCGGCTGCTCGACAAGGGCGCGCCGTTCTTGGAACTGAGCCCGCTCGCCGCGCACGGCATGTACGACGGCGACGCGCCCGGGGCGGGGATGATCACCGGCGTCGGGCGCGTGTCCGGCCGCGAGTGCGTGATCGTCGCCAACGACGCCACGGTCAAGGGCGGCACGTACTACCCGATGACGGTCAAGAAGCACCTGCGCGCGCAGGAGGTCGCCCTCCACAACCGGCTTCCGTGCATCTATCTCGTGGACTCCGGCGGGGCGTTCCTGCCGCTCCAGGACGACGTCTTCCCCGACCGCGAGCACTTCGGCCGGATCTTCTTCAACCAGGCGACGATGTCCGAGAAGGGGATCCCGCAGATCGCCGCCGTGATGGGCTCGTGCACGGCGGGCGGGGCGTACGTGCCGGCGATGAGCGACGAGTGCGTGATCGTCCGCGAGCAGGGCACGATCTTCCTCGGCGGGCCGCCGTTGGTGAAGGCGGCGACCGGCGAGGAGGTGACCGCCGAGGAGCTCGGCGGGGGAGACCTGCACTCGCGCACGTCCGGTGTCACCGACCACCTGGCCGACGACGACGAGCACGCGCTGGCGATCGTGCGCAGCATCGTCGCCACGTTCGGGCCGAAAGCGCCGTCGCCGTGGGACCGGGTCCCCGTCGAGGCGCCGCACGACCCGGACGGCATCTACGGCGTCGTCCCGACCGACGTCCGCAAGCCGTACGACCCGCGCGAGCTGATCTCCCGGATCGTCGACGGCTCGCGCTTTCACGAGTTCAAGGAGCTCTACGGCACGACGCTCGTGTGCGGGTTCGCGCACATCCACGGCCACCCGGTCGGGATCCTCGCCAACAACGGGATCCTGTTCAGCGAATCCGCGCTCAAGGGCGCGCACTTCATCGAGCTGTGCGACCGGCGCAGCACGCCGCTCGTGTTCCTGCAGAACATCAGCGGCTTCATGGTCGGGCGCGAGTACGAGGCGGGCGGGATCGCCAAGCACGGCGCGAAGATGGTCACGGCCGTGTCCTGCGCACGGGTGCCGAAGCTGACCGTGATCGTCGGCGGCTCGTTCGGCGCCGGCAACTACGGGATGTGCGGGCGCGCGTACTCGCCGCGCTTCCTGTTCATGTGGCCGAACGCGCGGATCAGCGTGATGGGCGGCCAGCAGGCGGCGACGGTGATGGAGACGGTCGGCCAGCCGGAGGTCGGCGCCTCGCTGCGCGAGCAGTACGAGGCCCAGGGCCATCCGTACTACGCGACGGCGCGGCTGTGGGACGACGGCGTGATCGATCCGCGCGACACGCGCGACGTACTAGGGCTGGGGCTTTCGGCCTGCGCGAACGCGCCACTCGCTCCGGTCGGCTACGGCGTCTTCCGCATGTGACGGGTCGGCGCCGTAGGTCTCGATCGTCACCACATGCTGGTCGGCGAGCTCCGGCGGCAGCTTGACCATCTTCATGCCGTTGGCGGGGACGGTGTAGACGTCGTCGAGCGGGATCGCCCACTCGAACTGCTGTGGATCGGACTCGGGCCGTTCGCCCCACGACATCAACGCCACCTTGACGGCCAGCGCGTCGTCGTTCGGGTTGGTCAGCTCGATCGCGTCGAACGTCTCGTCCTCGCCGACCGGCGACCCGTCGTCGAAGCGCGCGTACGTGACCGCCTCCTCCATCTCCGGGTAGTCGATCTGATCGAGGTCGCGGATCTCGACCCGCACGTCGCGGACCAAGCTCGCGCGCTCGCCCTCGAACTTGAGCACGTCGTAGTCGGTGAAGAACGGCGGGATGACCTGGCCGCCGCGGTACGAGCCGAACGCCGACGTCACCGTCAAGCCACTGATCGGCGCCCCGCTCTCGTCCAGCGGCGTGATGTCGAGGTCCATCGCGACGCCGCTGAATCCGTCGCTGGTGATCTCGAGCACCTGGTCGTAGTTGTCCCCGCCATACGCCGTGTACTTGAAGGACATCTCGCTTTCCTCGGTCGGGAACGTGCAGCCCGCGAACATGAGCGCGAACACGAACAGGAGAGCGACGCGGGCGAGCACGGCCGGGTACAACATAGGCGATGACGGCGCCCGAATCGGCCAAGGTCCGCGGACCGACGAACGACGGCGAGAAGATCTGCCACATCGTGCCCGAGGAGGATCCGGACACGGCGCTGTGCGGCAAGGACGTGACGGGCTGGCCGTGGAACCCGCCGTGGCCGTTCTGTCTGGTCTGCCTCGATCTCGCCGGCTACGAGCTGCGCGAGTAGCGGCCGCGGATCACTTCCCGGTACGCGTCGGCGGCCGGCTTGCGCCGCACGGCTGGGTCGGCGACCGGCGGATCGGCCACCGTCCCGCCCAGGAACCCCTCCGAGGCGAACGAACCGGCCAGGTTGTCTCGCTCGGTGACGAACACCCGCGCCGCGCCGCCCCGGAGCAGCGCGGGGATCGACCGGGCCAGGTAGGCGGCCTGCGCGCGTTCCCCGCCGCGGAACCCGCGATCGCTCTGGTAGCGCGAGTCGGACGGGTAGCCGTGCTCGGTCACCCAGATCGGCCCGTCCACGCCGTGGCGGTCGAAGAACGCACGCCAGCGCCGCATGATCCGGCTCAGACTCGCGACCGGTCCCCGGACGTGGACGTTCGCGACATCGATCGCGGCGGCGCCACCGGCCTTCAACATGGCTCGCAGCCAGGGGCGGCTGTCGAGCGTCATGACTCCGCCCATCAGGACCCGCGCACGCGGGTTGGCCTTGTGGATCGCCGCGGAAGCGTCGCGCAGTTCGCGCGCGTAGTCCTTCGCTGTGCCGCGGTACGCCCAGTCACCGTCGGGCTCGTTGCGTATCTCCCAGTCGTCGATCACGCCGCGCGAGTGCGCGGCGATCTCTCCGAGCAGTCGTGCGTAGGCCTTCGCGTCGGTGACCGGACACTCGTCGTACTCGAGCGTGCCCGGCGGGCATTTCGCGAGCCACCATGGCGTGCCGAGCAGGACTCCGACGACCTGAAGCCGGTAGCGGCGTGCGAGGGCGAGGTACTCGTCGAGGGAGCCCCAATTGCGCTCGGTGCCGGACATCGCGATCGCCCCGACGGAGACGTCGACGCGGACCGACGACGCGCCGAGCGCAGCGGCTTCGCGGAACATCGCGTCCTTGAAGCTCGACGGCGCGTTTGCGTACACCATCGAGTGCACGCCGTACGGCGTGTCGGAACGGAGCGCGGCGTGCGCGGGCGCGCAGACGGAGACGAACAGCATGCAGGCAGCGGCCAGCCACCCGCACGAGCGGTGTACGGACACGTCGGCCCCCGGATCGGTTCAAGGACCGCCCGATCGGGCGATCACAATCTCCGAAAGCGACTAGGGGCGGGCCGTGATACGCGCGGTGAAGACGTCGGCCGCGGGCACGAGCTTCGCGTGCATGTTGCGCTCCATCATCCCGAGCGCGGCCTTGGCGAACTCGTCATCGATGTGCGCGACGGCGTCCGGCGGGATCACGACCTCGTAGCCGCGCAGGTAGGCGTCGAGCGCGGAGTAGAGGATGCACTGCTCGGTGACCTGGCCGACGAGGACCACACGCTCGACCTCCTCGACCTTTAGCAGATGGTCGACCGCGGTCTGGTAGTAGATCGAGTGCCGGCCCTTGGGGAAGAAGGCCACGCGGCCGACCGGCGCGATCGGCTCCACGAGCTCCGGGTGCTTGCCCTGGCACGCGCGCTCGACCAGATCGTCGCGTTCGGAGTCCCAGGCGTCGTGGTTGTCGTTGACGTAGACGAGCATGACGTCGTCGCGCTCCCCGGCGGTGTCACGCAGTTGAACGATTTGCGGCAGTTTCTCCTCGACCGATTTCGCCAGCGCGTCCGCGTCCTCGTGGTCGTAGTCATTCAGCATGTCGACGACGATGAGAGCGGTCTGAGGCATGGCTTGACCGGGTTCCTACCTCGGGGCTACGGTCCGCCAAACCGAGCGTTCAGGGGGCGTCATGGTGTTGAGGTTTGGGGTGCTCGTCGCGGCGTGTCTGCTGCTCGCGGTGGGATCGGCGCAGGCCGCCACAGTCAAGTTCTCGCCCGGTGCGCCGGGTATCGGCGACCCGTACTTCCCGCTCGACGGCAACGGCGGCTACGACGTCTCGCACTACGACCTCAACTTTGAGTACGACCCCGGGACCGACGTACTCCGCGGTCTGGAACGGATCGACGCGAAGGCCAAGCAGAACCTGTCGAGCTTCAACCTCGACCTCGTCGGCTTGAACGTCCGCGCCGTCTTCGTCGACGGAGATCCGGCGCGCTGGCGGCGCGACGACAACGAGCTGACCATCACGCCCCGCAACCGTCTGCGCAGCGGCCGCGGCTTCAGCACGGTGATCGCGTATGACGGCGTGCCGGTCGGGCTCGAGGACGCCGGGTTCATCCACACCGACGACGGCACGCTCGTGGCCGGCCAGCCGCACGTGGCGGCGAGCTGGTATCCGGTCAACGACCACCCGCTGGACAAGGCGTCGTACACGTTCCGGATCGCAGTCCCGCGTGGGCTGCAGGCCGTGGCCAACGGTGAGATGGAGGGCGTGAACAACCTCGGGCGCTGGACCGTGTGGACGTGGGACGCGCGCGAGCCGATGGCCTCGTATCTGACGACGGCCTCGATCGGCGAGTTCGACATCAAGGCCTACAAGGCCGACGGCATCAAGTACTACGACGCGATCGATCCGGACCTGTACAGGCGCTCGGCGCCGCGGACCGGCCGCCGGTTCGCGCATTCGGACGTCGCGAACGCGTCCTACAAGCGACTGACGCGGACGATCCAGGTTCCCGCAGGGGGCGCGAAGCTGTCGTTCTGGGTCGACCGCAAAACCGAGCTCGACTGGGACTTCTTCTTCGTCGAGGCGCACACCGCCGGGATGAACGACTGGACAACGCTGCCCGATCTCAACGGCCACACGAGCCAGGACACCGGCTCCGTCTGCATCCTGCACCCCTTCCTCGAGCACTACCAGCGCGAGAACGCCGACGGCGGCTGTGACCCGCAGGGCACGACCGGCGCGTGGAACGCGGTCAGCGGCATCGGCGACGGCTACGAGCAGTGGGTGGTCGACCTGACCGCGTACCGGAACGAGCGGGTCGAGGTCTCCCTGAGCTACGCCAGCGACGGCGTGTTCAACTTCTCCGGCGTGTTCGTCGACGACGTCGTGGTCAGCGGCGCGCCGGGCTCAACGTCGTTCGAGAACGGGCTCGACGGCTGGAGCACGCCGCCTGCCCCCGAGGGGACCGACCCGAACGAGAACACCTGGTACGCGGCCACCGCGGCAGACGTTCCCGACCCGGCGGGCGTGGTCGCGCGCCGGACGCTCGCGCGCCAACCGGAGATCACCCGCTACCTGTCAGGCATCTTCGGGCAGTACCCGTTCTCGTCCGCGGGTGCGATCATCGATGACTTCCAAGGCCTCGGGTTCGCGCTCGAAAATCAGACGCGGGTCGTCTACGCGCGTGACTGGTTCGAGGACCGGGCCGACCCGCTCGGCGGCGAATCGACCGTTGTGCACGAGATCGCGCACCAGTGGACCGGCGACTACCTGGCGCTCGCCGGGTGGCAGCACATCTGGCTCAACGAGGGCTTCGCGACCTACAGCGAGTGGCTCTGGAGCGAGCACGAGGGCCGTGACCCAGCGCAGGCGTTCTTCGACGACCTCGCGTCGATCCCGGCCGACGACTCCTTCTGGGCGCTGGCGATCGGCGACCCCGGCTCGGATGGGATCTTCGACGGCGCGGTCTATGACCGCGGCGCGATGACCCTGCACGCGCTGCGGGGGAAGATCGGCGACGCGGCGTTCTTCCGGCTGCTGCGCGAGTGGGTGCGAGCGAACCCCGGCGGCAACGTCGCGATCCCGCAGTTCATCGCGCTGGCCGAGAAGATCTCGCGTCAGAACCTGAAGCCGTTCTTCCAGGAGTGGCTGTTCACGCCGGCCAAGCCGGCGAGCCTCGGCGGCGACTTCGCCGCGCGCTCGGCGCCGCGATCCGCGGCGCCGGCGCGTGTGCGGAAGCGCTAGGGACGCCGACCGGGGTAGCTGAGGTCGTCGTTCTCGACGGTCTCATAGCCCATGGTCGTCGCGAACCACTTGTCGTACAGGTAGAAGTCGCCGGCGGTGCGCGGCGGCAGGATCCACTTCACCTCCAACGGCTTGATGGGCTCGATCGGTGGGTTGGCATGCGCACCCGCGACGGGCAGCAGCGTGAGGAGGGCGATGGCGCCGGCGATGATGCGGATGGTGGTAGTCATGTGAGAAGTGACCTTCGCCCCGACACAGAGGTTGGCCGGATGAGTAACTGGCGCGTTGACACTCACCCGGACCGCGCCGATCTGCCGACCGGGCACCACGTGCGGCCGATCCGCGCGGATGACGTCGACATCGACTACCCCGCCGTGATGGGCTCGCGAGAGCGGTTGTGGGCGAAGTACGGCGAGACCTGGGGCTGGCCGCCGGAGACGATGAGCTTCGAGGCCGATCGACAGGACCTTGCGCGCCACGAGGCCGAGGCGGAGGCGAACGAGGCGTTCAACTACGCCGTCCTCAACGCCGACGAGAGCGAGCTGCTCGGCTGCGTCTACATCGACCCCTCGGAAGAATTCGACGCCCAGGTGTCGTGGTGGGTGATCGACGAGCTGGTCGGCTCCGAGCTCGAGCGCGCGCTCGACGCGTTCGTGCCGCGCTGGCTGCGCGAGACATGGGGCTTCTCGCGCGTCGACTACTCGCCCTGAACCACGAGCAGTGTCTTGCCCACGGTCGCACGCGCCTCGATCGCGGCGTGCGCGTCAGCCGCGCGCTCGAGCGGGAACCGCTGGCCGATCACCGGCTTCAGGTCGCCGGCGAGCGCCCGCTCCGTATGCTCGCGCGCCGGCCGGCCCGTCCGCACCAACTCGACGCCGCGCGTCGCGGCCTCATCGGCGCTCACGTCCGACCACGACCCGCTCGCGAGCCCGAAACTGAGCATGCGGCCTCGGAGCTGCTCGAAGGCCGCCCGCGCGGCTTGCCCTCCGACGCCGTCGAAGACCACGTCGAGCGCCGCCGGCGGCGCGTCGTACGTGCACGCTTCGACCGCGCCGAGCGAGCGGGCGAGGTCGCGCTTGGCCTCGGTGCTCGCGGCAGCGACGACGTGCGCGCCGGCGGCCGCGGCGAGTTGGACGAGCAGCGTGCCGACACCCCCGGCCGCGGCCAGGACGAGGACGCGCTCTCCGGGGGCGATCGCGGCCGCGTCGGCGAGCAGCGTCGCGGTCCGCCCGTCGGCCAGCAGCGCGACGGCCTCCTCGAGCGTGCGGTGCTGCGGGACATCGAAGACGTCGGCGCCGACGGCGCGTTCGGCGTAGCCGCCCGAACCGCCGAGCGACGCGACCACGCGCCGGCCGCCAAGGAAGCCCCCGACGCCGTTGCCGGGGATCATCGGCAGCGTGACCGGGAACGGGCCGCGGCCGGCGCGGACCTGGGTCTCGACGAAGGTGATGTTCGCGTAGGCGACGTCGATCACCGACGCGCCGCTGGGCTCGGGCGCGTCACCGGGCTCCAGTGCCGACGGCGGGCCGAACTCGCGCAGCCAGACCGCGCGCATCAGAGCCGGCTTCGGACGAGCGCCAACGTCGGGTGATCGGGTGCGACGCGGCCGTCGAGCAGTGCGTGCGCGCGGCGGTCCAACGCCACCGCTTCGTCCGGCCGGCCCGCTGCACGGAGCGTCGTGGCCAGGTTCGCGAGCGCGCGCCGGTGCAGCCGCTCGGCTTCCTCCAGATCGCCGCGGGCCACCTCGAGCGCGTCGGGACCGAGCGCTCGCGAGCGGACCTCGACGGCGCGCCGCGCCGGGCCCTCCGCCTCGGCGTTGCGCCCGCGCGCGTGCTCGATTCCGCCCAGGTTGTGGAGGATCGCGGCGGCTTCGACGCTGTCCGGCGGAACGAGCGCGAGCGCGCGCTCGTAGAGAACGCGGCCCTCGTCGAAGCGGCCCGTGTACTTGCAGACGATGCCGAGCTCATTCAGAGCGCGCGCATCCTCAGGCGCGGTCCGCAGGTGCGCCTCGGCGTCCGCGTAGCGGCCCGCCTCACGCGCCGCGACGCCGCGGGTGTACGCGTCGTCTACGGCAGAGCGGGCAGCCGGGATCAAGACGGGACGCCGTGCGTGGTGACCGCGCGGTCATAGTTGAGGCGCAACAGCGCGATCGCGTCGCGTACATCCTCTTCGCTGCGGATGGCGCGGGAGGCGTACCCCGGCTTCCCCGGGAACACGGGGTGGTAGTCGATCCGGCCGGCGTCGTAGAGCTCCTGCCAGACGGCCTTGGGAAAGCCGATGTGGAGCACGCGCTCGCCGTGCAAGTGGCCGATCTCGCGCCGGCCGACCTTGAACGAGTACTCGCCGCGGTCGCCCAGGCCAGCCGTGACGCCCGGCCATGCGGTCACCTCGTCAGAGATCCTGGTCATGCGGGCATCGTCGCGCCGACGACGCCCGCTTCCCAGCGGTAATTGGTCCTAAGACCGGTACGCGACCTCCTCGCGGCAGCCGGAGTCGTTCGAGCGCAGCATCGCGTCGCAGACCTCGGCGGCGCGGTAGCCGTCCTCGAATGTCGCGCCGTGCGGGCCGATCTCGGTGTCGTCGCGGATCGCGCTCAGGAAGTGATGGATCTCGTGCACGAAGGTGTGCTCCCACCCGATCATGTGCCCCTGCGGCCACCAGTGCTCCCAGAACGGGTGGTCGGCCTCGGACACGAGCACGGTCCGGAAGCCCTGCGAGAGCTTGCCGGGCGACGAGTTCGCGTAGTGGATCTGGAGCTCGTTGAGCCGCTCGATGTCGAACGCGAGCGAGCCCTTGGAGCCGTTGATCTCGAACGTCAGGCCGTTCTTGCGGCCGGAGGCGAAGCGCGTCGCCTCGATCGTGCCAACCGCGCCGTCGGCGAAGTCCACCACCGACTCGACGGCGTCATCGACGTCGACGGTCCCGCCGTCACGGTCCTTGACGAATGTGCGGGTGGACGCGCTGACCGAGGCGATCTCGCCGACCAGATAGCGGGCGAGGTCGATGACGTGCGCGCCGAGGTCGCCTAACGCGCCCGAGCCGGCGACGGACTTGTCGAGCCGCCACACCATCGGGAAGTCGGCGTCGATGATCCACTCCTGCAGGTAGCGCCCGCGGAAGTGGAAGATCTCGCCGAGGTCGCCGGACGCGATGATCTCCTTGGCCAGGCGCACGGCCGGGACGAAGCGGTAGTTGAAGGCGCACATCGCCTTCACTCCGGTCGCGGCGACGCGCTGCCAGGTCTCGTACGCCTCGTCCGCGTCCCGCCCGAGCGGCTTCTCGCACAGCACGTGCTTGCCCGCCTCGGCGGCCGCGATCGTCGGCTCGGCGTGGAAGTTGTTCGGGCCGGAGTTGTCGAACACGCCGATCCGGTCGTCGGAGACCAGCCGCTTCCAGTCGGTCACGTGCTCGGCGAAGCCGTAGCGGCGCGCCGCGCCCGCGACGGCCTCCTCGTTGCGCCCCGCGATCGCCACCAGTTGCGGCATCAGCGGCGGCGGCCACGTCATGTAGGCCAGCGTCTTGTACGCGTTCGAGTGGGCCTTGCCCATGAACCCGTACCCGAGCATGCCGACGCCGACGGTCGGGATGTCGTCGCCGCCGGCGGACTCTCCCATCGTGACGAAGCCGACCTTGCTCACGACTCCCTCGCGAACGCCGCGTCGAACGCGACCGTCGACGGAGCGAAATCCGTCGCCCGCACGAAGGCGAGCGCATCAGGCGCGCCCCAATCTCTATCCATGCCCGAGTCCTCCCATTCCACCGACAACGGTCCCTGGTAGCCGATCCGGTTCAACGCCCGGAACAGCGCCTCGAAATCGACGTCACCGTGACCGGGCGACACGAAGTCCCAGCCCCGCCCGGCCTCGCCGAAGTTCAAGTGCCCGCCCAGTATCGACGAACGGCCGTCGAGATGCCGGATCGAGTCCTTGACGTGGACGTGGTAGATGCGATCGGCGAACTCGGTCACGAACGCCGCGCTGTCGAGGAACTGATGCTCGAAGTGCGACGGATCGAAGTTGATCCCGAAGCCTTCGCGGTGGTCGATCGCCGCCAGCGTCCGCCGCGTGGTGACGAAGTCGTAGGCGATCTCGGTCGGGTGCACCTCCAGAGCGAAGCGCACGCCCTCGGCATCGAAGACGTCGACGACCGGCCCCCAGCGCTCGGCGAAGTCCTCGTAGCCGCGGTCGATGTCGGCGAAGTCGTTGGGCGGGAAGCTGTAGAGCATGTGCCAAACGCTGGAGCCGGTGAAGCCGGTCACGACCTCGACGCCGAGTTGCGCCGCGGCCCGCGCCGTGTCCTTCATGCGGTCGGCGGCGCGCC
The DNA here is from genome assembly GCA_963768375.1 of uncultured Solirubrobacteraceae bacterium. Classification (GTDB taxonomy): domain Bacteria; phylum Actinomycetota; class Thermoleophilia; order Solirubrobacterales; family Solirubrobacteraceae; genus Solirubrobacter. The sequence goes on along the minus strand of CAVYHO010000005.1, from coordinate 34,834 downwards.
GGCGCACGCCCTCCGGGTCACCGTCGCCCCACACCTCCGGTGGCAGCACGCCTTCATGGCGCGCGTCGATCGGATCGCACACCGCCTGGCCCACCAGGTGCGCACCGATCGCCCAGCAGTTCAGGCCGTGGCGCTCGAGAATCTCGCGCCGGCCGGCGCAATAGGAGGAGTCGGACAGTGCCTCGGCGACGTCGAAGTGATCGCCCCAGCACGCCAGCTCGAGCCCGTCGAACTCCCACTCACCGACCTTGGCGGCGAGCTGTTCGAGCGAGAGGTCGGCCCACTGGCCGGTGAACAATGTGACGGGTCGTGCCATCCGCTTCCCTCCTCCTAGGTTCTTGCGATCTCGAGTGGCACGCCGGCGGCCCGGAACTCCTCCGCCGTGCCCTCGTCCAGCCCGTCGTCGGTGACGACCGCGTCGAGGTCCTCGGCCCGCGCGATCGTCAACAGCGATGCCCTCCCGAACTTGTTCGAATCGATCAGCCCGACCGTGCGCGCGGCGTTCACGCGCGCGCTGTTGATCACGTCGGCCAGCGCTCTGCGCGACGTCGTCAGCCCGGCGTCCAGCGTCACACCCGCGCACGAGCAGAACGCGAGCTCGAAGTTCAGCCCCGCCAGGAAGTCGGTCGTCCAGCGGCCGGCGAGCAGCCGCATGTGCTGGTCGAGCTCGCCCGGCGTGACGATCACGAGGATCCGCTCGTCGACGAGCTCGTAGGCGATCGCCGGCGAGTTCGTGACCAGCGTGAGATCGGTCGCGGGCTCGCTCACCAGCTGGCGGGCCAGCGCCAGGCAGGATGACGAGGAGTCGAGGAAGATCGTCGAGCCCGAGCGGACCTCGCGCGCGGCGTAGGCGGCGATCGTCGCCTTCGCGCCGCGGCTGACCGCGGCGCGCTGCTCCCAGCCGGTGGGCGGGATCGCGGTCGCTGGACCGGCGCCCGGCAGCGACCGCGCGCCGCCGTGCACGCGCTCCACGAGGCCCTCTTTGGAGAGCTGCTCGAGGTCGCGGTGAACGGTGATCGAGGAGACGGTCAGATCACGCGCGAGGTCGGCGACCGACACGCCGCCGTCGCGCTGGATCCGCTCGAGGATCTGCTGACGCCGCATCGCGGGAGGCGTCGTGCTCACACCCGATCCCCGAACTCGCGCGTAGAGACGTCGACCTTCAAGGGCCGGAACTCGTCGATCGCACGCACCAGATGGTCGGAGAAGCGTTCCAGCGCCTCCTCGCCCTTCTCGGCCGTCGCTCGCATGGGGTTGCCGATCACGCCCGTGCGCGAGAACTCGCCGTGGTCCATCGGGAACGTGAAGTACTGGTAGCCCTCGAACTGCACGTCCGGCGCGCCGTCGCTCTTGAGGAACGAGTCCGGCAGCCACTCCGGAGCCTGCGCGCGGTCGTCGGCGGCGCGGTCCATCCGGACCAGCGAGGCATTGTGGGCGAGCACCTGCGAGGTCTCGAGCTCGGACGCGTGCCAGCCCGGCGTCTCCTCCGGCGGGTTCTCCAGCAGGCCCTCGAGGATCCCGATGTAGCGCTCCGCGTAGGGCTTGTACAGCGCCACGAGCGCGCCGGTCTCGTACTTGATCCGGCGCAGCAGCGGGTCCAGCACCTTCGTGTTCGAGCCGTGCCCGTTGACGAGGATCAGCTTGTTCCACCCGTGGTGGATCAGCGACCGCAGGATGTCGTAGAGGACGGCGTTCAGCGTCGACGCGCGGACGGTGATCGTCCCCACGCCCGCCGACGTCTCGCGCATGTGCTGCGGCGAGTAGCCGATCCACAGTGGCGCCGTGTACGGCACGTCGGCCTTGGCCGCCGCGCGGCGGGAGACCTCCAGCGCGGTGATGGTGTCGGTACCGAGCGGCAGGTGCGCGCCGTGCTGCTCGCACGAGCCGATCGGGACCAGCACGATGTCCGAGCGCTCCTGGAAGTACGCGATATCCGGCGGCGCCAGATCCAGGAGGCAGTTCGAGACGGGGCGCTCAGACATATTCCGGCACCAGCGCCAGGTAGCGGGCGGCGACGACATCGGCGAAGTCGTGATCGTCGACGTGTGCGTCGACGGCCTCGAACGGGATGTCGGACCGCAGCTTCGACGACAGCGAGTCCAGGAACGCCCCGTCGGCGACCGGGTCCCACAGATCGCCGCCCTCGGCGTCGGCCAGCGAGAACCCGCGCAGCGGCGCGACCACGTGGACCGGTCCCGTGGCCGAGTTCAGCCGCTCGGCTACGAGCGCGCCGAGGGCGACCTCCTCGTCGCGCTCGAGCCGGACCAACGTCGCGACGGCGTTGTGGAAGTAGCTCTTGCGCGAGCGGTACTGCTCGGGAAGGGTGTCGCGCGGGCCTTGGTTGAAGAAGTCGACGCAGCCGGGGACGACGACCTGGGGGAGGCCGCAGCGGCCGGCGACGGTCAGCCGCTCGGGGCCGGTCGCATGGATGCCGTCCATCAGCGAGTTCGCGAGCTCGGAGAGCGTGTAATCGACGACGCCCTGCAGCGCGCCCTCCTCGCACAGGTGCTCCATCGCCGGCCCGCCGACGCCGTTCGCGTGGAAGATGACCGGCTCGTGACCGGCGCGGACCAGACACTCGCGCAGCCGCATCACGCCGGGCGTGGTCTGGCCCAGCATGGTGACCCCGACGCAGTGCTCGCCGAGCGTCCCGAGCGGCCTTCCCGCATCGTGAACCATCCCTGCAATCGCGGCGGCGGCGTTGTCAAAAATTGGTTGCGAGATCCCGTTCAGGCCGAGGATGTCGACCACCGAATGCATCACGCAGACGTCGCTCTCGCCGACGAACGCGGCGAACGTGCGGCGTCCTGAGGCGGACGGTGAGACCAGCAGCTTGGGCACGCCGACCGGCAGCGCCTGCATCGCCGCCGCGCCCAGCAGCGCGCCCTCGGCGCCGCCTAGGCACAGGACGCCGTGCACGCGCCCCTCGGCGAACAGCCGCACGACGAGCGCGCGCACGCCGTCCTGCATCAGCGCCACGGCGGCGCCCCGCGAGCCGGCGCCGCGGATCTCCGCCAGCGTGTGATCGCCGGCGGCCGCGACCTCGTCGTGCGTGAAATCCGGGGCGCAACCCGGCTCGCCGAGGATCCCGGAGTCGATCACGACGACGTCGACCCGCAGCGCCTGCAGCCGCTCGCGCACGTAGGCGATCTCGTCACCCTTGGTGTCGAGCGTGCCGATCAGTGCGACCGCCGGCATCAGACGGCGGCGCCCAGTGCCGCGCGCACGTGTCCGATCGAGTCCTCCGGGTAGCGCTCGTACAGCGCCTCCGGGACCGCCCCGGTGGCGTGGTCGCGCAGGAACTTCTCGATGCTGGCGCCGCCGCCGGCCTCCGACGCGTCGCCGATGTTCGCTGCCCGGTCCAATGCCGGCACGAACTCGACGGTCAGATGGCCGTCGTAGCCGATGCCCTGCAGCTCGCGGGCGATCGCGTCCCAGTCCAGCGCGCCGTACCCCGGCGGCATGCGGTTGTTGTCGGCGACGTGAAAGTCGACGAGCCGGTCGCCGGCGAGGCGGATCGCCTCCAGCAGGTCGGTCTCCTCGATGTTCATGTGGAACGTGTCGAGCGCGACGCCGCAGTTGCCGCCGACCGCCTCGGCGAGCGCGAGCGCCTGCTCGCAGCGGTTGAGGAAGTAGGTCTCGAAGCGGTTGAGCGGCTCCAAGCCGATCCGCACGCCGACCTCCTCCGCGTGCGCCTGGCACTCCTGGAGCCCCTCGACGGCCCAGCGCCACTCGTCCTCGGGCGAGGCCATCGGCACGATCTTGCCGACCGTCGAGGGCACGACCGTGACGATCCTGCCGTCCAGCGCGGCGACGAAGCTGAGGCAGTCCTTGACGTACTGGACGCTGCCGAGCCGCACGTACGGGTCCTCGTGCAGCAGGTCGCGGCCGCCGGTCATCAGCGTCACCGCACCCCAGCACTCGAGGCCGTGCGCGTCGAGCAGGGAACGCACCTGCGCGGCGTCGAAGCCCTGCGGCTCGCCGGAGATCTCCAGGCCGTCGTAACCGAGCCGCGCGAGCCGCTCGATCGTGGCCTGGATCGGCTCTGGCCGCATCCAGTTGTGCATGGACACCTTCATCGACATCGCGCTCCTCCTCACAGCCCCAACTTCCCGGGGTTCATGATGCCGAGCGGGTCGAGTGCGCGCTTGATAGATCGGAGCGCGTCGAGCGCGGGCCCGTGCTGGGCGGCCATGTAGGGCGCGAGCTTGAGGCCGACGCCGTGGTGGTCGTTCATGACCCCGCCCGCGTCCAGAACCGCGGTGATGCCGTCGTGCCAGATCCGGTCGTGCAGCTCGAGGTCGCCCTCCGGGACCAGGAACCGGGCGTAGATCATGGTGCCCCAGCGGTACCAGTGCGAGTAGTGCATCCGCAGCTGGAGGCCGTCGGCGGCGTAGGCGTCGCGCACCGCCGCCTCCAGCGCGCGGTGCACGGCTCCGATCCGCGCGTAGGTCGCGACGACGTCGATCGTGCCCCACACCGCCGGCAACTCCGGGTGGTGGGGTGGCTTGTAGAAGTCGTAGCGACGGTCCCACCAGCGCTCGGCGAGGGCGGGATCGAGCTCGCGCGCGCCCTCCCCGCGCGCGAGCTCGATGGTGCGGGCCCCCTCGACGGCTACAGCGTCGGGCTCCCCCTCGAAGCAGACGACGGCACACACGCCGTCCAAGCTCTCTCCGACGACCGGCGAGAGCGTGCGCCGGGTCGCCTCCTCGTCGTACATCCGGATCACCGATGGGCGGTACCCGGCGGCGAGCGTCGCGCGGAAGGCCTCGACGCCGGCTTCGACCGATCCGAATGCGAGCATCGCGAACCGCCGCTCGGATGGCAGCGGGACGATCTCGAGCGTCGCGCGCGTGATGATCCCGAGCGTGCCTTCGGAGCCGACGAACAGCTGCGTCAGATCCGGGCCGACCGCGTGGCGCGGCACGGAGACCGTGTCGATCAGCTCGCCGCCGGGCAGCGCGACCCGCAGGCTCAGAAGCAGATCCTCGATCTTGCCGTAGCGGGTGGAGAGGACGCCCGACCCGCGCGCCGCGATGTAGCCGCCGACCGTCGCCCACTCCGACGATGCCGGGTAGTGGGGGAACATGAACCCGCGCGCGTTGAGCACGCGCTCGAGTTCGCGGCCGTTGACGCCCGCCTGCGCGGTGACCGTCAGCGAGCGCTCGTCGATCTCGATGATCCGGTCGAGCCCGCGCAGGTCGATCACGAGCCCGCCGTGGATCGGAACGGCGCCGCCCTGGGTCCCGGACCCGCCGCCCCAGGCGACGACCGGCACGCCGTGCGCCGTGGCGATCCGGAGCGCGACCGCGACGGCTTCCTCCGTGCGCGGGATCGCCACGACATCCGGCCGGCCGAGCGGCGTCCCGTTCGCGCGCGCGGCGATCGCGGGCCAGTACGTGTCCGCCGTATACGCGTCAAGCTGTGCGTCGTCGGAGTGCACGGCGTCGGCGCCGAGCACGTCAACCAGGGCGGGGGCGAGCTCCACCAGCTGCGTTACAGAAGACTTCATCTGTTGACAGCGGAGCTTGCATTAGCCTTCAATTGCTGTCAAGACCATGTCTGAGACTCTTCAAAACTTGTCAGTCGGCATCGACGTCGGGACATCGGCCGTAAAGGTCATCGCGGTCGCCGAGGACGGAGAGGTCGTGGAGCGGCGCGAGGTTCCGTATCCGCTTTCCACGCCGAAACCGGGGTGGTCCGAGCAGAATCCGGACGACTGGTGGCGCGCGACCGAGCAGGCGCTCGAGGGCCTGACCGACGGAGTGGCGGGGATCGGGCTCTCGGGACAGATGCACGGGCTCGTCACGCTCGACGCGTCCGACCGGCCGGTTCGGCCCGCGATCCTCTGGAACGACCAGCGCACGGGGCAGGAGTGCGCGGAGATCGAAGAGCGGGTCGGGTTCGACCGGCTGGTCGAGCTGACGGGCAACCGCGCGCTGACCGGGTTCACGGCGCCCAAGTTGCTGTGGCTGCGCAAGCACGAGCCGGACAACTACGCGCGCGTGGAGCACGTGATGCTCCCGAAGGACTACGTGCGGCTGAAGCTCACCGGCGAGCGCGCGATCGACGTCGCCGACGCCTCCGGCACGCTGCTGCTGGACGTCGCGCGGCGGCGGTGGAGCGACGAGGTGCTCGACGCGCTGGAGATCGAGCGGTCATGGCTGCCGCCGGTGCTGGAGTCGCCCGAGGTGTCCGGCCGGACGCCCGCCGGCGTGCCGGTGGCCGCGGGCGCCGGCGACCAGGCCGCCGGCGGGCTCGGCGTGGGCGTGGATCGGCCCGGACCGCTTTCAGTGGCGATGGGCACGTCCGGCGTCGTGTTCGCGGCGCTGCCGGAATTCCGCGCGGACCCGCAGGCGCGCGTCCATGCGTTCTGCCACGCGGTGCCGGGCGCGTGGCACCAGATGGGCGTGATGCTGTCCGCGGCCGGGTCGCTGGCGTGGCTGCGCGGCGTCGTCGGCGGCGAGTTCTCTGGATTGGTCGACGAGGCGGCGGCGTGGGAGCCCGGTGTCGAGGGGTTGACGTTCCTCCCGTATCTGACCGGCGAGCGGACGCCGCACGCCGATCCGGACGCGCGCGGCGCGTTCACCGGACTCGAGATCCGCCACGATCGCGGCGCGCTCGTGCGCGCCGTCCTGGAGGGCGTCGCCTGCGGGCTGCGCGACTCGTTCGATCTGGTCGGGGGCGGCGAGCGCGGTCGCGTCTCGGGCGGCGGCGCGCGCAGCGAGCTGTGGCTGAAGATCGTCGCGTCCGTGCTCGAGGTGCCGCTGGAGCGGCTCGCGATCGAGGAGGGCGCCGCCTACGGCGCGGCGCTCCTCGGTGGCGTCGCCGGAGGTTTGTGGGGGGATGTACACGAAGCTGTCGCGGCGTGCGTGCGCACGCACAGCGAGGTCGAGCCGGTGGCGGAGTGGATCGAGCCGTATCGGGAACTGGTCGAGCGCTATCGCGGCCTGTATCCCCGCTTGAGCGGTTGACACCGGCACTCGGCCGGTGGTTTAGTTGGCAGGCCGGTCGAATTCCGTAGGGTCCATGAGGGGAGAGAGGGTGCTTCGAACTGTCGCGGTTGCGACCTCGCTGGTTGCTGCGTTGATCGTCGTCCCATCGGCGTCGGCCCAGGACACGACGGCGCCGGTGCTGCCCGCCGGGGCGTTCTCGGCGGCGCCGAACGGCAACAACAACTGGCGCCTCACGAGCCCGGCGACGCTGAACCTGTCCGCAACTGACGATGTTGCGGTCGCCAAGTTCCAGTACTCGCTGGATGGTGGCGCGACGTACATCGACGTCCCGGTCACGCCGGGTCCGTCGGCGACGACGGCCGTGACGCTGTCGCAGCAGGGCAACACGACGTTGCGCTACCGCGCCGTCGACAGCGCCGGCAACTCATCGCGCGGCGCGACCGCGAACACGACCCTCAACCAGGCCGCGGCGGCCGGAGCGACGGCGGTCCGCCTCACGAGCACGGCGAACCGCAGCCCGGGTGACCTGCTCTTGATCGATTCCGAGTTGGCGACGATCGCGACGATCCCGACGCCCGCTCCCGCCTCCCCGGCTCCGAACGTAACGCTGACCGCGCCGCTGGCCGGCGCGCACGCCGCGAACGCCCCGGTCGTCGGTACAGCGACGTACAACACGATCGCCCTGCTGATCGACACCAACGGGCCGATCGCGACGTGGGCCACCCAGGCGACGACGCTGCAGGCGGCGACCGCCGCCGGGGCCACGCAGGTGCGGCTCGCGAGCGTGACCGGCCGCGCCGCCGGTGACACGCTGCAGTTCGACCAGGGCGCCAACGCGGAGACGGTGAGGGTCGCGAGCGTCGATCCCGCGGCGACGGCGCCGGCGCCGAACGTCGTCCTGGCCAGTGCGCTGACGAAGGCCCATCTCTCGGGCGCCGCGGTCTACGTGCCACAGATCGTGGACGGCAAGATCCTGCAGTCCCAGTCGCTGACGCCACTGCGGACCGATCCGCGCCTGCGCGACCCGAGCGACACCGTCAGCAACGGCGCCGGCGGCGCCGCGCCGCGGCGGATGACGATCGACGGCGAGTTCATGGTCCCGAAGACGCTGCCGCTCAACCGGCTCACGGTCGGCAAGCACACGCAGACGGCGTCGCTCCAGGACACCGCCGGAAACACGGCCAAGTACACGAACACGTTCGTGGTCACGACCTCGTTCGCCGACCTGGCGACCGTGATCGACCAGTACGCCGATAACGCGCTGCGGACCACGCTCAACGGGGCGCAGGCGGTCGGCGCGACCGGCCTGCGGCTGGCGAGCCCGATCGGCTATCGCGCCGGCCAGCAGCTCGTCCTCAACACGGGCGACAACCAGGAGATGGTGACGATCTCCAAGGTGCTCAGCCCGCCGCCGACCCTCAACAATGCGACGTTGACCGCGGCAGCTGCCGCGGGCGCGACCGAGGTGCGCATCTCGAGCTATACGCAGAGCAGCGTCAGCCCGCCGACCAACAACGGCCCGATCATCGGCCAGCCGATCGTGCTCAACACGGGTGCCAACCAGGAGGTCGTCACCGTCAAGCGCCATATCACGCCGCTGCCCGCGGCGCCGGCGCCGAATGTCGTGCTGAGCGCCCCGCTGGCCAAGGACCACGCAGCCGGCACGGCCACGAATCTCAACAACGTGATCCTCAGCGCGCCGCTGACGAAGGCGCACGCGACCGGCGCGGCGGTCGCCAACCCGCGGCCGTACATCTCCGCGGCCAAGGCGACCGAGCTGCGCACGCTGCTCGCGGACGCCACGGCCAAGGCCGACGCGAACGACACCGCCGGCGCGATCGCCGCGCTGGAGCTGTTCAAGCAGGCCGCCGCGGGCGAGGCCGCGCTCGTCAGCGCCGGCCAGGGCCTGATCGCGCAACTGCAGGGCACCCCGGTCGACACGGCCGGTACGGGCGTGACCGTCGGCGCGGCCGAGGACGGCGTGCAGGTGCTCCGGACCTACTACAACCCGATGGTCCCGGTCTCGATTCCGGGCGCGACATACAAGGTCCTCGTCAACGGACGGGCCGGTGGCTTCCGGCACCAGTCGATCGTCGACTTCGAGTGGATGATCCAGGACCTCGGGGCCAAGAACGGCTTCGACGTCGACGTCTGGGACCCGAACATCAACGGCAGCCCAGGCCGCCAGGCCCCGGCCGGCGTCTCGTTGGCGACCAGCCCGTTCCTGGATCTGGCCACGCTCAAGCAGTACAAGACGATCGTCTTCGACTCGACGGTTGGCCTGAACAACACGTCCTCGCTGAACCCGACGGAGCTCGCGAACTTCCAGGAGTACATCCGCGGCGGCGGCGGCTTCATCGGGATCCATGGCGCGATCGACGCCATGCAGAACGTGCCCTGGTACATGGACCTCGCCGGGGCCGGCTTCACGAACCACGGCTCGAACCAGGGCGGCATCCTGATCGAGACCGAGTCGGGCGGCCACGTCGAGTTCATCAATGCGGACCCGGCGCACACGACCACGGCGGCGATGCCGGCGCGTTGGTACGACGTCGAGGAGGTCTACAACACCAACCGCAACCCGGCCGAGATGGGGATCGTCCACCCGCTGGTCTACGAGAACGAGGACTCGCTCGTCGGCCAGCTCGGCTACGGCACCGGCTCGCTGCACAACAGCGACCAGCACTCGATGGTGTGGTGCCGCAACTTCGACGGCGGCCGCTCCTTCTCGACCACCCTGGGTCACAACTGGACGTGGTCGACCGTGACCTGGTTCCGGGACATGATGCTCAACGCGATCCAGTGGACCGGCGGGCAGGAGTACGCGAACTGCGTCACGTTCAACGAGGTCAAGGACCTGCTGGACGACGCGGTCGCCGACGGTGACGTCAACGCCGCCGGCGCAAGCGCGCTCAACGCCCCGCTGGCCAGCGCCGACGCCGCCTATCGGGCCGGCGACAAGGCGGCCGCGGCCGCGTCCGCGAAGCAGTTCGTGGCCCAGGCCAAGCGGGTGGCCAACTGCGGCTGCGCGGACGGCGGGGCCGCGCTGCTCGAGCTCCAGTCCAAGGGCACCGAGCTCGTGAACTGGATGAGCGGCGACGGGTCGGCACCGCCTGCCTCGAAGTTCGTCCAGGACGCGCCGGGGACCGTCGGCGGCAGCGTGCCGGCGACGCTCTCACTGTCGCTCGGTACGCCGGCGACGTTTGGCTCGTTCCTGCCGGGCGTCGGGCAGACCTACACGGCGGGCACCACCGCGAACGTCATCTCCTCGGCCGGCGACGCACTCCTGAGCGTCTCCGACCCGAGCGCCACCGCGACGGGCCGCCTGGTCAACGGCGCGTTCTCGCTGGCGGCACCGGTGCGAGCGCGGGCGACCAGCGCCCGTGGCACCGGTCAGGCGTTCGCCGCCGTCGGCGGCTCGAGCAGCCCGACGTCCCTGCTCACGTACAGCGGCCCGGCGTCGAATGACGCCGTGACGCTGTCCTTCGAGCAGGCGATCGGGCAGAACGAGGCGCTGCGCACCGGCAGTTACAGCAAGTCCCTCACGTTCACGCTGTCGACCACGACGCCGTGACCAAGGCCCCGCCGCGGCGATCCTCGCGGGTCGCCGCGGCGGCTGGCGCTGACGATAGGCTCACTCCACTTATGTGGACGCCGAAGCCGGCGATCGAGCTGTCCAGTCAGCGCGCCGTGCGGCGCCACAACCTGAGCATCGTGCTGCGTCAGGTCGTGGAACGGGGCCCCCGTTCGCGGGCGACGATCGCAACGGACACGGGGTTGAACAAGAGCACGGTCTCTTCGCTCGTGAGCGAACTGATGGAGTTCGGGCTGCTGGTCGAGCGCGGTGCCGAGCACCGCGGCACGGCCGGCCGTCCGGGGCTGGTCGTCGACGTCGCGCGCGATGGCGTGGTCGCGCTGGGGCTGGAGGTCAACGTCGACTACGTCGGCGTGCAGGCCACGGACCTCGCCGGCGGCTCGCGTTACAAGGGGATGGAGGCCGCCGACAACCGCGGCCGTGCGGTCGAGGACGTGATCGACCGGCTGGGCGATCTCACGCGCGGCGCTTTGAACGAGGTCCAGGCGCAGGGACTGCGCCCGATCGGCGCCACCGTCGCGCTCCCAGGGCTGGTCGACATCGAGCACGGGTCGCTGCTGATCGCGCCGAACCTCCACTGGCAGGACGTTCCGGTCGTGGAACTCCTGCGCGCGCGGATCGAGGAGCCGTCCTTGCCGCTGGGGATCGACAACGAGGCGAACCTGGCGGCGCTCGCCGAGTTGTGGGAGGGCGCCGCCACCGGGATCAGCGACTTCGTGTACGCGTCAGGAGAGATCGGCGTCGGCGGCGGGATCGTCCTCGGCGGCGAGCTCTACCGCGGCTACCGCGGGTTCGGCGGCGAGTTCGGGCACACGACGGTCGAGCACGACGGGCTCCCGTGCGCGTGCGGTTCGCGCGGCTGTCTCGAGACCCGCGCGGGCCTCGAGCCGCTGCTCGCGGCCGCCGGCCTGAACGGCGACGCGGTCCACTCGCGCGGCTCGTCCAAGCCGGTCGCAGAATTGGTCCGTCGCGCGCGCGAGGGCGAGCCGACCGCGGTCGGTGCCCTGGAGGACTGCGCGCGCTGGCTCGGCGTGGCGCTCGGGACGGTCGTGAACTTGCTTTCGCCGCAGGCGATCGTCCTTGGCGGCCACTTCGCGCCGTTGACCGAATGGCTCGCGCCGGTCATCGCCTCCGAACTCGCGACGCGCGTCCTGGGCGGCAACGGCGCGGTCCCGCCGGTCATGCCCTCCAGCCTGGGCGCCGAGGCGGCGATGCGCGGCGCCGCCGCGACACAACTGCGCCGCGTGTTGGCTGACCCGACTCTCGTCGGCGTGGCTTAGCCGGCGAACGGCGGCAGGTGAGGGAGGCGCCGGACCGATCGTGATCGACCGTCCGCGGGCGTGATCCGCGCGCGATCGATCACGTCCGCGCTGCGAATAACGGGGGTGTGTCCGGAAACTCCCGCTACACGCCCCTTATCGGACACACCCCCACGGCGAGTGATCGAATCGCTGCGCGGGTCCGACCCGTTCCCCTTTAGTGGGCCGTTCGTTAGCGCCCTGGTTCAGTCGTCGTCGTCGCCGTGGCTGCCGCCGCCGCCGGAGCGCTCGACCTCGAGCGCGACCCAGCGTCCGTTGGAGCGGCGGACGATCGTCTCGATGTTGCGGGCACCGGCCCGCAGCGTCGAGAACGAGACGCGCTCGAAGCGCGTGCGGGACGTGACGCGGACGCGGATCGTGCCGCGCTCGGAGTCGTGGATGCGGAACGTGTGGCCGGCGCGGTCGACGGACACGACGGTGCCCTCGTACTCGCGCGTCTGGGCGTTGGCGGCGGGCGCGCTGATAGCCAGCGCGGCGATCACGATCAGGAAGACTCGGGTGAAGTTCATGGTCGCCACATTGACCTGCACCTGGGCAAGATCCCGACAACCGAAAGACAAGATGTGATTAAGGGTTGTCAAGCGGATGAGAGCGTGGGAGAGTCCCGGAGATGGAGGGGTCGGTTCCAGGGCGCACTGCCGCCGCTCGGCGACGGCTGTCCGCCCCCAGATCGTTGAAGGCGAGCAAGGTCGGGCCCGCCGGCGTCACGCTGCGCTGGTCGGCGCCCAAGGGCACAAAGCCCGCCTATTACGTCGTCCTGCGTGACGGCAAGAGTCTCGGCAAGGTCAAGCAGACGTCGTACACCGACTCGAAGGTCGGTCAGGGGCGCACCTACCGCTACACGGTGCGCGCGTATGACGCCCAGAAGCGCGCCGGCGCGCTGTCGAGCAGCGTTCGGGTGACGATCCCGAAGGTCGCAGCCTCGCCCAAGCTCCCGGCGGCGCCGACGACCAACGCGGTCGAGCCGATCGCGGTGGTGACGCCGGCAGCAGCGCCGACGCCGAACGTGAGCTCGACGCCGACGCCGACCCCGACGCCCACGCCGACGCCGACGGCTACCGCGACGGCCACCGCGACGGCGACCGCCACCGCGACGGCCACTGCGACAGCAACGGCCACCGCGACGCCGACCGCCACCGCGACGGCCACGGCGACGCCCTCGCCGACGGCGAGCCCGACACCCTCGCCGACGCCGAGCCCCACGCCGTCGCCGACCGCGAGCCCGACGCCGTCACCGACGGTCACGCCGGAGCCGACGCCGGACCCGAACAACCTGACGGACGCGATGGTCGACCGGCTGTTCTGGCGCGCGGGGTTCGGCCCTACCCAAGCCCAGCGTGATGCCTGGCGGGGCAAGACCCAGGCGCAGCTCGTCGACTTCTTCCTCAACACGCCGGCATCGCTGGACGCGACGATGCCGCCGCCGAAGTCAGCGAGCGCGACCGCTCCGTTCGACCCGCTGGCGAATACCCAGGAGCTCGAACTGGAGTGGATCGACCGGATGCAGCGCGCGGTCAATCCACTGCCCGAACGGCTCGCCTTCTTCTGGCACCGCCACTGGGCGATCAGCCTGGCCGACGGCTCGGTCTCGGACAAGTGGGCGCTCGCGTATCGCAACCACCTGCTCCAGTTCTCCGACCTCGCGGCCAGCCCGACGCTCACGTTCCGCCAGCTCGCCTACGAGATGACCACGAAGAACGCGGCGATGTCGTCGTACCTGAACCTGAACGCGAACACTAAGAACAACCCGAACGAGAACTACGCGCGCGAGATCATGGAGCTGTTCTGCCTGGGCCCGACGCACCCGGACACCGGCGCGCCGAACTACACGCAGGCGGACATCGAAGGGCTGACGCGCGCCTTCACCGGCTGGCGGCTGAACGGCACCGAGTTCATGCCGGACGGCGAGACGCCCAATCCGGCATACGGGACGATCGCGTTCGCGCCCAACCAGTTCACGATGACCGCCAAGACGATCCTCGGGCAGACGATCGCGGCGGAGACCGGCCCGTTCACCCCGACGACGCCGACGAACTCCGCCTGGGGCCCGAGGGCGGTCAACGCGGCGGTGGACATCGTGCTCGCGCAGCCCGTCCACGCGCAGTTCCTGATCCGCAAGCTGTGGGGCGAGTTCATCGCGAGCCCGATCCCGCAGGCGACGCTGAATTCCCTGGTCAGTGCCTACACCACCTCGAACCCGAAGTATCAGATCCGGCCCGTGATCCGCGGGATCCTGATGCACCCGCTGATCTTCGAGTCGCTGAACGAGCCGAACCTCGTCAAGCCGCCGATCATCTTCATGGTCGGCGTCCTGCGCCAGCTCGGCGCGCCGCTGCGTCACGGCGGTTCGTCGAACCTGTCCGGGTCGATGGGCGACATGCAGCAGCGCGTCTACCAGCCGCCGAACGTCGCCGGCTGGGAGGGCGGCATGTCCTGGTTCAACACGAACACGGTGCAGGGCCGCTTCGGGCTTATCGTCCGCGCCCAGTACCTGAAGTACACGATGTACTACGAGACCGGAGCGACGACAGCGGTCCCGGTGCAGGACGTCAACCCGGAGACGCCGCAGGCCGTCGTGCAGCGGGCGTGGCTGTCCGTGAACCGCCCGTGGATGTCGGACGCGACTCGAAACAGACTGATCTCGTGGGCGGGCTCGATGCCGGCCACCGATCTCGACGCCGCGAACGAGCGCCGGCGGCGCTTCTACGCGCTCCAAGCGATGATCCTCGGCGGACCCGACGGGCAGGTGATGTAGGTGCGCTGCATCGAGTGCGAGGAGATCGAACTCGCCCGCGTCAGCGACGCGCGCCCGTCGCAGAAGATGCCGGTGCCGTATGCGGCGCTCGACGGCTTCCCGGCCGGCCGCACCCCGCGTGACCTGACGCGCCGCCGGCTGCTGCAGTGGGGCGTCGCCGGCATGGCGTCGATCTACGGCGCCAAGGAACTCGGCTGGGACACGATCTGGGAGTCGGTCGCGGCAGCCAACGCGGCCGAGGAGAAGTGCCTCGTGCTGCTCTACCTGGCCGGCGGCAACGACGGGCTCAACGTCCTGATTCCCAACGATCCCGTCGACTGGGAGTCCTACCGGGTCGCGCGGCCGGAGATCCACCGCATGCGCGGTCCGGCCTCCGGCACCCACCTCGGCTCGCTGCCGCTGCCCGGCCCGGGCGGCGCCGCGCTCGCGTTCGCCAATCCCGTCGTCTCCGGCGTCGGCAACAACGGCGACGTGAACTACGGGCTCGACAAACTGTTCGGCAACGGCACCGGCGGGGCCGGCTCGGATCTCGCGGTCATGCCCGCAGTCGACGCCAAGCAGTACAACCTGAGCCACTTCGACAACTCGGACATCTGGTTCAAGGCCTCCAACGACCAGAACGTCAAGACGGGCTGGCTCGGGCGCTGGATCGACCGCAAGGGCAACAGCACGAACCCGCTGCAGGCGATCTCGATCGACACCGCGCTCTCGAAGGCGATCCGCACGCAAGACAACCCGGTGTGTGCCATCCCCTCGTTGCCGTTCAACGGGTTCGTGTACAGCTCCGCCAGCATCGGCGGCGTCAACAACCTCAACCTCAACACGACGATGCGCGACCTCTCCGGGTTGGACGCGGACGACGAGAACGCGTTCCTCGGGCGCTCGCGCGCGACGTACGGTCTCGCGGTCGAGACCTGGCAGCGGCTCAGCGCGATCACGTCGGCGACCCCCACGCCGACCGCGACGCCGCTCCCGCCGGCGATCGTCTATCCGAGTGGCACGCTCGGCACGCGCCTGAAGACCGCCGCGACGTTGTTGTCGGCGAACCTCGGCACGCGCGTGATCACGATCCACTGGGGCGGCTTCGACACGCACACCGGCCAGATCGTGAGCCAGGACAAGCAGCTGATCGAGTTCTCGCGCGCACTCGCGGCGTTCCGCGCCGACCTGGTGCAGAAGGGGATCGAGCAGCGCGTCGCGACGCTCGTCTTCTCCGAGTTCGGGCGCCGCGTCAAGGAGAACGGAACCGGGACCGAGGCCGGCACCGACCACGGCGCCGGCGGCCTGATGTTCGCCATGGGCAGCGCCGTCCGCGGCGGCTTCGCCGCCGACTGGCCCGGATGCGAGGTTTCCGAGCGCACGCCCGCGAACGAGAACCAGGGCAACCTGAAGGTGCCGACGGACTACCGCTCCGTCTATCGGGCAGTGATCGAGGAGTGGTTCGAAGACGATCCGCAGGCCGTTCTGGGCGGCCCGACGATCGAGCAGTTGGTCCGCGGTGACGGTTTCGCGGGCAGTAGACGGCTGTTCAAGTGAGCTGGCTGGCGATCCTGCTCACCCTCGCGTCGCTCGGTGGCAACCCCGCCCCAGGGGAGGTCAAGCCGCGCAAACAGTGCACGAGCGCGCAGAAGCAGACGCAGAAGCAGAAGGCGGCCAAGACCAAGGCCAAGGACTGCAAGCCGAAGAAGAAGACGAAGGGCAAGTCGAAGAAGGCCAAGCCCAAGAAGTCGCCGACGGCGAAGGCGCAGCCGCGCAACGAACCGGCTCCGGGCGGCGCGCCGGCGCAGCCTGAACCGGACGCGCCGTCGAGCCCGCCGGTCACGCCGGGAGCGCCTGCGACGCCGGTGCCGACCGCCACGCCCGCACCGCCCGGCACCCATCCGACGCGCACGAACGTCGACCTCGACGAGTGGTTCGTCCGCTCCTCGTATCGCACGCTCGCCGCCGGCTCGATCGAGTTCAACGTCAACAACCGCGGCGAGGACGATCACAACCTGGCCGTGCGCGGCGGCGGCCACGAGTACGGCAAGCTCGACGTCGCGCCGGGCCAGAGCGACACGCTGACGCTGAGTCTGTGGCTCGGGAGCTACACGCTCTACTGCTCGCTGCCCGACCATGAGGCGGCCGGCATGAGCGTCAACATCAACGTGCGCTGAGCGACAGTTCGAAGCCTCGATCCAGGGCCTCGGCGAGGTCCAGCGCGGCGCCCTCGGCGCGCGCGGCCTCGAAGGCCTCGTCGCCGAGCGTCTCGCGCAGCCCGGCCTCGATCGGCGCCAGCCACACCTCCTCGTCCGGCTGGCGCGCCGACCCGCCGACGGCGCGCACGCCTTCGGCGGCGCCGATCAGCAGTGCGCCGGTGCGCGGGTCGCCGCGGTAGCCGGCGACCGCGCCCAGGCTGTCGAGGATCTCCGCGATCCCCGGGCGTTCCATCAGGTCGCGCGAGATCTCCAGCGCCTCGTGCAGGAGCTCGAGGCCAGGGGACAGGTCGTCTTCGGCCAACCGGATCCGGGCGAGTGTGCGCAGCGCCGACGTCAGGTGCGCAGGATCGCCGGCGACCCGCGCCAGCTCGACGCTCTCCGTCAGCAGCTCGACCGCGCGCTCGTCGTTGCCGGCGCCGGAGTAGGCGATCCCGAGGTTCTGCGTCATCAGGCTCAGGCCGCGCACCTCATCGGCGGAGCGGAAGTACGCCGTCGATCGTTCGTAGCGCTCGATCGCCTGGTCGTAGTCACGCGCGTACAGCGCCATGCTGGCGAGATTGCCCTCGGTCCGGGCGACGCGGTAGTCGTCGCCGAGCTCGCGCGCCAGCGCCAGGCTCTCTTCGAACAGCCTGGTCGCGGTCGGGAAGTCGCCCTGCTCGCCGGCCAGTGCGCCGGCGGCGTTGAGCGCCCGCTGGCGCAGGCCCGGCGCACTGCTCGCGGTCGCCAGGGCGCTCGTGATCAGCTCGCGCCCCTCCCGCACCAGGCCGCGCCACAGCCAGTAGCGCCAGGTGCTGACGCACAGCATCAGCGCGCTCGTCGCGTCCCCGGATGCAATCGCATAGCCGATCGCCGCGCGCACGTTCTCGCGCTCGGCGTGCAACCGCTCCAGCCACATCACGGTGTCGGAGCTCTCGGTCCCGCGCTCGGCGCCGTCCATCAGTCCCGCGAAGTACTGCGCGTGGTCGGCGCGCGCGGCGTCGAGGCCGTCGCTCGCCGCCAGCCGGTCGTGCGCGTATTCGCGCACGGTCTCGAGCATCTCGAAGCGTCCGCTGCGGCTGGTGAGCAGGCTGTGCTCGACCAGCGCCGCGACGCCGTCGAGCGCATCCCAGCCGCACACGGCCTCGGCGGCCTCGAGTGTGAACCCGCCGGAGAATACGCCGAGCCGCTCGAAGATCGTCTGCGCGGACGGCTCGAGCAGGTCATAGCTCCACCCGATCGCGGCGCGCAGCGTCTGCTGGCGCGCGGGAGCGTCGCGCGAGCCGCTGCTCAGCAGGTCGAGCCGGCGGCCGAGCCGCTCGAGGATCGCGGCCGGCGTCAGCACCTTCATCCGCGCCGCGGCGAGTTCGATCGCCAGCGGCAGGCCATCGAGCCGGGCGCAGATCTGCTCGATCCGCCGCTCGTCGCCCTCGGCGAGCGCCAGGCGCGGGTCGATCGCCCGCGCGCGGCGCAGGAACAGGTCGGCCGACGGCGCGGAGGCGAGCGGCGGCATCGCCAGCTCGTGCTCGCCGCCGATCCGCAGCGCGGCGCGGCTCGTGACCACGAGCTTCGAGCGCGGCGAGGCGGCGAGGATGCGGCTCAGCTCGGGCGCCGCGTCGAGCAGCTGCTCGAAGTTGTCGATCACGAGCAGCAGCTCGCTGGCGGCCAGCGCGGCGGCGAGGCCCTCGCCCTCGCTGGCGCCGAGCGCCTGGGCGATCTCGGATTGCACCAGCGCCGGATCGTCGAGCGTGGCGAGCGGCGCGAAGCGCGCGCCGTCGGCGAACCGCGGCGCGATCCGCAGCGCGAGCTCCAGCGCGAAGTGCGTCTTGCCGATCCCGCCCGGGCCCGTGAGCGTGAGCAGCCGCACGTCGGGCTGGTCGAGCAGCGCCGCGGCGGTGTCGAGATCGGCGTCGCGACCCAGCAGCGGCGTCGCCGGCACCGGCATCGGCGGGGCGGCGGTGGGAGCGGCGGCCGGCGGTGGGGCGGCCGCCGCCGCGAGCTCGAGCGCCGGGTCCTGGGCCAGGATCGCGGCTTCCAGGCGCTTGAGCTCCGGGCTGGGGTCGAGGCCGAGATCCTCGACCAGCGCATGGCGGGCCCGCCGGAAGGCGTCCAGCGCGTCGGCCTGGCGTCCCGAGCGATAGAGCGCGAGCATCAGCTGCGCGTGCAGCCGCTCGCGGTACGGGTGCTCCGCGGCCAGGCTCTCGAGCTCACCGGCGACGTCGCCGTGCCGGCCGAGCGTCAGGTCGTGCTCGATCCGCTGCTCGAGCGCGTCCAAGCGCGCGCTCTCGATCCGGTCGGCCTCGTTCGAGGCCGGGCCGAGCAGGAGCGCGTCCGTGAGCGGCGGCCCGCGGAACAGCGCCAGCGCCTCGCGCAGCTGCTGCGCGGCCTCTTCGGACGGAGCACGGCGCGCGCGCTCGACGAGGCTCTCGAAGCGTTCGAGATCGAGCTCACCCGGCGCGAGCTTCACGGCGTAGCCCGTCGGGCGCGTCAGGATCGTCTCCGCGCCGAGTGCCCGGCGCAGCTGGGAGACGTGCACCTGGAGCGCCTTGGCCGCGGTGGGCGGGGGATCCTCGTCCCACAGCACGTCGATCAGCCGCTCGGCTGAGACGACGTCGCTGCGGTGGGAGACGAGCAGCGTCGCGAGCAACGCGCGCTGCTTGGGCGCGTTGATCTCGATTGGCCCCTCGGGCCCCGTCACCCGGAGCGGGCCAAGAATGGCGAATTCCACTCAGGCCCCTTTACCGCGCCTTAGCCGTCCCGACACCTGCGGTTCCGATGCTACTCATCAGATGGCCACACTCGCGTCACTCTGGAAGTCGGAGCGCCGGGCGCGCTGGTTCTTCGGCGCGCACTTTCAGAGCGGCCTGGGCGCCGGGGCCGGCTACATCGCGCTCTTGGTGCTGGCCTACGACCGGATCGGGTCGGCGTGGGGAGCGACCGCGATCCTGCTCGCCGATCTGCTGCCGGCGATGCTGCTTGGTCCCCTGCTCGGCGCCGCGATCGATCGCACGAGCAAGCTCGGCGCGGCGATCCTGGCCGACGTCGTCCGTGCCCTGGCGTTCGCCGGGCTGGTGATCTTCGACGGGACGGCGTCGATGGTCATCCTCGCGTTCGTGGCCGGTGCCGGGACGGCGCTGTTCCGCCCGGCCACGTACGCGCTGCTGCCGCGGCTGGTCGCCGCCGATCGGCTGCCGGCGGCGAACGCGCTCTACGGCGCCGTGCGCGAGACCGGCTTCCTGCTTGGCCCGGCGCTCGCGGCCGGCCTGCTCGCGGTGACGACGCCCGCGATCGTGCTTGGCGTCAATGCCGCGACCTTCGCCCTCTGCGCGCTGGCGCTGCTGCCGCTGCGCGGGCACGTCCGCGAGGTCACGGCCGACGCCCCGGAGGCCGAGCAGGGCCCGGAGAGCGTCCGCGACGTACTCCGCCATCGGCTGGTGCGGACGCTGATGGGCACGTCCGCCGTCGTGACGCTCGCGGCCGGCACGATGAACATCGCCGAGTTGGTGTTCGCGCACGAAGAGCTGGGGGTCGGGGCGACCGGCTTCGGACTGCTGGTGAGCGCGTACGGCGTCGGGCTGATCGGCGGCTCGGTCTACGCGGGCCGGAGCGAGGGTGATGTGCGCCGCCGCTACTTCGCCGGGCTGGTCGCGTTGTCATTCGGGCTGCTCGCGACCGCGGCCGCCCCGACGCTCATAGTCGCGATGGCACTGTTCGCCGTCGCCGGGCTCGGCAACGGGCTGTTCTCGGTCAGCAACCGCACGATGCTTCACGCGGCGATCCCGGAGCGCGTCCACGGCCGCATGTTCGGCCTCGTCGACTCGTGCGACTGCTGGGGCTTCGGTCTCGCCGTGATCGCGGGAGGCGCGCTGGTCAGCACGCTCGGCGGCCGCGCGACGTTCGCGATCGCGGGCGGCATGCTGCTGATCGTCGCGATGGTGTCCGCGCTTGCGCTGCGGCCCGCGCCCCTACGCGTCGCTGTCGCCTAGCGCCAGCGCGATCGCTTCGTCGCTCGAGAGCGCCGCGCCTTCGCGGTGCGCCACGTCGAATTCCGGGCCGAGCGCCTCGCGCAGCGCCGCCTCGGCACGATCGGCCCAGATCGCGTCGTCGGGCTGGCGGATCGCGCCCGACCCGGCCCGCAGTGCGTGCGCGGCGCCCCACAGGACGGCGCCGGTGCGCGCGTCGGCCGCGCTGGCGGCGATCTCCAACGCGTCGACGATCGCGTTGGCATCCGCGAGCGGTTGCGCGATCTGCAGGCTCTCGCGCAGCAGCGAGAGCGCCCGCTCGCGATCCGTGTCGAGCAGCATCCGGGCGAGCGTGCGCTGGGTCGAGGTGATGAGCGCCAGATCGCCGCCGCGAGGCGCGGTCGCAACGCTCTCTTCGACGAGTTCGACGGCCCGCTCGGGGTGCCCGGCCGCCTCGTGGGCGAGCCCGAGGTTCTGCAGCATCAGGCTGACGATCCGGTCGTCGCCGCTCTCGCGGGCCATCGCGGCCGCCTCTTCGTAGAGGCGGATTCCCGTCTCGTAGTCGCCCTCGTAGATCGAGAGGATGGCGAGGTTGCCGCTTCCGCGGGCCGCCCGTTCGTGCGCGCCGATCGCACGCGCCAGGGCGACGCTGGCCTCGAAGCAACGCCGTGAGGCGGCGAAGTCGCCCTGCTCGCCGGCGAGCACACCGGCGCCGTTGAGCGCCCGCACGCGCGGCTCGGACGGCTCGCTCTCGAGCGCGACCGTCGCGTCGATCAGCTCGCGGCCTTCGGTCACGTTCCCGCGCATGATCCAGTACCGCCACAACGGTGCGACGAGCGCGACCGCCAGCTCGCCGTCCCCGGCGGCGATCGTGTGGCGCAGGGCGGCGCGGATGTTGTCGTGGTCGGCGTCGAGCTGCGCCAGCCAGCGCGGCAGCTCGGTGCCCGACATGCCCTCCTCGGCGTCGCGGACGAGCGCCGCATAGACGTGCGCGTGGCGGTTGCGGGGGGCGGCGTCCGCAAGCTGTTCGAGGGCATATTCGCGGACGGTCTCGAGTATGGCGAAGCGGCGGCCGTCGCGGGTGAGCAGGGAGTGGTCGGCGAGGGCGGCGATGCCGTCCAGGGCGTCGGGGCCGCAGACAGCCTCGGCGGCCTGCAGCGTGAACCCGCCGACGAAGACGCCGAGCTGGGCGAAGAGCCGTTGCGCCGGCTCGTCGAGCAGGTCGTAGCTCCAGCCGATCGCCGCGCGCAGCGTCTGCTGGCGCTCGGGGGCGTCGCGGGGGCCGCTGCTGAGCAGGTCGAGCCGGCGCGTGAGGCGGTCGAGGATCTCGGCGGGGGAGAGCACCTTGATCCGGGCGGCGGCCAGCTCGATCGCGAGCGGCAGCCCGTCGAGCCGTGAACAGATCTCCGCGATCCGCTGCTCGTCGCCCGGCTCGAGCTCCAGCCGCGGGTCGACCGCCCGCGCCCGCCGCTCGAACAGCGCCGCCGCGGGCTCGGCGGCCAGCGGGCCGAGCGCCAGCTCGTGCTCGGCCGCGATCCGAAGCGGCGCGCGGCTCGTGACGATCAGCTTCGTCCCCGACGACAGCAGCGGATTGAGCTCGCCGGCCGCGTCGAGTAGCTGCTCGAAGTTGTCGATGACGACGAGCGCCTTCAGGCCCAGCATCGGCTCGAGCTCCGGGCCGACGTGTTCCGGCGCGTCGAGGCCCGCCAGCGAGACGAACCGCGCGCCGTCGGGGAACTCGCTGCCGAGCCGGTGCGCGAGCTCGAGCGCGAACCGCGTCTTGCCGATCCCGCCCGGCCCGGTCAGCGTGAGCAGCCGAGCGTCCTTCAACAGCGCGATCGCGGTCTCGAGATCCGCGTCGCGGCCCAGCAACGGCGTCGCCGGCGCCGGCAGCGTCGGCGCCGGCGCGGGACGAGAGGGCGGGGGAGCGTGGGCCTCGAGCGTGGGGTCGTGCGCCAGGATCTGCGCCTCCAGCCGCTGCAGCGCCGGGCTCGGGTCGAGGCCGAGATCCTCGACCAGCGCGTTGCGCGCCCGCCGGTAGGCCTCGAGCGCGTCGGCTTGGCGCCCGGCGCGGTAAAGGGCGAGCATCAGCTGCGCGTGGAACCGCTCGCGGTACGAGTGCTCGGCCGTCAGCGCCTCGAGCTCGGCGACGAGCTCCCCGCCCCGACCGACCTCCAGGTCGAGCTCGATCCGCCGTTCGAGCGCCGCCAGCCGCAACTCCGCCAACCGGTCGGCTTCGGTCGCGGCCGGGCCGTACAGCGGCGCGTCGACCAGCGGCGGGCCGCGGAACAGCGCCAGCGCCTCGCGCAGGAGCGCGCCGGCCTCCGCGGGCGGCGCCGCGGCGGCGCGCGCGACCAGGGTCTCGAAGCGCTCGAGGTCCAGCTGCCCCGGCGCGACCTCGATCGCGTAGCCGTTCGCGCGGGTCACGATTGTGTTCGCGCCGACCGCGCGGCGCAGGTGCGAGACGTGCACCTGAAGGGCCTTGGACGCGGTCGCGGGCGGCTCGGAGTCCCACAGCGCGTCGATCAGGCGACTGGTCGAAACGCCGTCCTCACGGTGCGCCAACAGCAGCAGCGCCAGCAGCGCACGCTGCTTCGGCGCCCCCACGTGGATCGGTCCGTCGGCCCCGCCAACCCGCAGCGGGCCGAGGATCGCGAACTCCATTACCGGCCACTTTACCGATCGTTTGGCCCGCGATTGGCGGTCCCGGCGACGCTGTGCAACATGAACACGAGCACGAACACGAACACGAACGCCAACTGGAAGTGGGAGACCCCGAACGCGGGCTTCCGCTGGAACCCGGGGCAGGGCTTCAAGTTCTAGTCACGGCCGATCGCCCGAGCGCGATCGACCGCTTCGTCGAAGGACAGGGCCGCGCCTTCGACCACGCCGGACTCGAACGCGTCCGGTCCCAACGCCTCTCGCAGCGCCGCCTCGGCGCCTGAGGCCCAGGCCTCCTCATCAGGTTGCCGGATCGCGCCACTCTCAGCGCGCAACGCACCGGCCGCCCCCCACAGCAGCGCCCCTGTAGACGCGTCGCCGCGCCCGGCCGCCACGGCCGAGGCCGTCTCCAGCAGCTCGACGATCGCGTTGCGGTCGGCGTATTCGCGCGCGAGCTCGAGGCTCTCGTGCAGGAATGCCAGCGCGCGCACCGGATCGTCGTCGAGCAGGAACCGCGCCAGCGACCGCTGGACCGACACCACGTGGCTCGGATCGGCCACCCGCCCGGCCAGCGCCAGGCTCTCCTCGAGCGCCGCGATCGCGCGGTCCCGGTGTCCGGCGCCCTCGTGCGCGATCCCAACGTTCTGCAGCGCCAGGCTGAGCTGGCGCTCGTCGCCAAGCTCGCGCGAGATCACGGACGCCTCCTCGTAGCGGGCGACCGCGGCTTCGTAATCGCCGGCGTACATCGCCAGCGTCGCCAGGTTGGTGACCGAACTCGCGATGCGCGGGCCGTGCTCGAGCTCCCGGGCCAGCTCCAGCGTCGCCTCAAAGTACGTGCGGGCGGCCTCGAAGTCGCCCTGCTCGGCGGCCAGGATCCCGGCGCCGTTCTTGACGTGCATCTGCAGCTCCGGCGGGCCTTCGCCGGCCGCCAGCGCCGCTTCGGCGAGTTCGCGGCCCTCGGCGACGTGCCCGCGGGTGCCCCAATAGTGCGCGGCGCTCCAGATCAGCGACAGCGCGGTCTCGGCGTCGCCGGCGGCGGTCGCATGACGGATCGCGGCGCGGACGTTGTCGTGGTCGGCGTCGATCCGCGCCACCCACTGCGGGAGGTCGGCGCTGCGCATCCCGGCTTCGGCCCCCTGGAAGAGCTCCGCATAGGCACGGGCGTGGCGGTCACGGACCCCGTCGGGGTCGTCGAGCTGTTCGAGCGCGTATTCGCGGACGGTCTCGAGCATGCCGTAGCGGCGGCCGTCGCGGGTGAGCAGGGAGTGGTCGGCGAGTGCGGCGATGCCGTCCAGGGCGTCGGGGCCGCAGACGGCTTCGGCGGCCTGCAGCGTGAACCCGCCGGCGAACACGCCGAGCTGGGAGAACAGCTGCTGGGCGGGCTCGTCGAGCAGGTCGTAGCTCCAGCCGATCGCCGCGCGCAGCGTCTGCTGGCGCTCGGGGGCGTCGCGGGGGCCGCTGCTGAGGAGGTCGAGCCGGCGCGTGAGTCGGTCGAGGATCTCGGCGGGGGAGAGCACCTTGATGCGGGCGGCGGCGAGCTCGATCGCGAGCGGGAGGCCGTCGAGCCGGGTGCAGATCTGCTCGATCCGGAGTTCGTCGCCGGGTTCCAGCTGGAGCCGCGGGTCGACAGCGCGGGCGCGGCGCTCAAACAGCGCGACGGCCGGCTCGGTCTCGAGCGGACCGAGCGCGAGCTCGTGCTCGGCGGCGATCCGCAGCGGCGCGCGGCTCGTGACGATCAGCTTCGCGCCCGGCGACGCCGCCAGCACCCGGCTGAGATCGGCGGCGGCAGCGAGCACCTGCTCGAAGTTGTCGACGATGGCCAGCGTCTTCAGCCCGACGACCGGCTCGAGCTCGGCGAGCACCCGCGCCGGATCGTCGAGGGCGCCGAGCGAGATCATCCGCGCGCCGTCCGGAAAGGCCCCGCCCAGGCGGTGCGCGAGCTCGAGCGCGAATCGCGTCTTGCCGATGCCGCCGGGCCCGGTCAGCGTGAGCAGCCGCGCCTCGTTCAGCAGCGCCGTCGCGGTCGCCAGGTCCGCGTCGCGGCCGAGCAGCGTGCCGGGCGGCTCGGGCAGCGGCGGCGCCGCCGGCGCGGTGCGCGGAGGCGGCGTCGCGGTCAGGTCGAGCGCCGGATCCTGGGCCAGGATCGCCGCCTCGAGCTGCTGCAGCTCGCGGCCCGGGTCCAAGCCGAGCTCCTCCACGAGCACGGTGCGCGCTTTCCGGAACGCCTCGAGCGCGTCGGCCTGGCGTCCGGCGCGGTACAGGGCCAGCATCAGCTGCGCGTGGAAGCGCTCGCGGTAGGGGTGCTCGGCGGTCAGCGTCTCCAGCTCGGCGACGACCGCTGCGTGGCGGGAGAGCGTGAGATCGGCCTCGATCCGGCGCTCGAGCGCGACGAGCCGCAGCTCGTCGATCCGGTCGGCCTCGGTGGCCGCCGGCCCGAGCAGCGGCGCGTCCACCAGCGGCGGCCCGCGGAACAGACCGAGCGCCTCGCGCAGCAGCGCGCCGGCCTCCTCCGGTGGTGCGGTCTCGGCACTCGCGAGGAGCGTTTCGAAGCGGTCGAGGTCGAGTTGGCCCGGCTCGACGGCGATCGCGTAGCCAGAGGAACGCGTGACGATCGTGCTCGCGCCGAGCGTCCGGCGCAGTTGGGACACGTACACCTGGAGCGCCTTCGTCGCCGTCGCGGGCGGGTGGTCGCCCCACAGCACGTCGACCAGGCGCGTCATCGGGACGCCCTCGTCGCGGCGCGAGAGCAGCAGGAAGGCCAGCAACGCGCGCTGCTTGGCCGCCTTCAGCTCGATCGCGCCATCCGCGCCGCCCACCCGCAGCGGACCGAGGATCGCGTAGTCCATCCGCCGCAATCTAGCCCGCTTTACCGGCGCATAGCCGGCGCCTTGCCGGCCGCGGCGATGCTTCCTTCGAGCAAACGGACCAGGAGGGAAACGAAATGCCGTACATCCGCAAGTAGCACCGGCCTTTACCGCGCCTTTGGCGCCCCGTTGCCATGCCCCGGCAAGCTAGCCCCACATCAGCTTGAGCTTTCGGATCCGAAGGGCATGGTCGCCCGGATCTGAAAGGGCAAGGAAGCCCGCAGCACCAAGGGAAGGGACGCCCGCTCGCGGCGGGGGCGACCGGGCTGGTCGCCCCCGTCCCGACGAAGGGGTTAACCGGACAGGAGACACAGATGGCATGGAAGAGCGAAGCAATGGGCTACCGCAACGGCTTCCGAAGCGGTTGGAGCCGCTGACCGATGCCGATGATGAGGCGTTGATGGGCGACACGGACAACACGCCCGGCACGACGGAGCCGGAGTCCACGCCCGACACGGGCGTCAAGCGAGGCAATCGAATCGGATGGTGGTGGTGAACATGCCTCGGCGCGGCTAAGCAGGACGACGACCCGCCGCCAGGCGGGTCGTTCTCGTTAACGGGCCTCGTCGAGGATCCGGCGGATCTTGCGGCTCGAGACCTGGCCCTTGGAGCCGATCGCCTGCGCGAACTGGCTCATCCGCAGCTCCTCGAGCAGCCACGGCACCTCGCCCAGCTCGCCGTCGGCGCGCGGTCCGGCGGGCAGCTCCTCGAGCCGCCGCCGGTAGAGGTTCTCGAGCTCCTGGATGGCGCGCATCCGGTCGCGGTCGACGGCCGCCGCCTTGTGCAGCCGCTCCAGCCGCCAGTCGGCGCCGCGCAGGTAGCGCTCGACGTCGGCCAGCCGGCCGGCGCCGGTCGGGGTGATGAAGCCGGGGAAGACGAGCCGGCCGAGCTGCCCGGCCACGTCGCGCCGGACCTCGTCGAACGCGGCGCCGCGCAGCGTGTCCAGCCGCGCGCGGACGGCGCGGGCGGCCTGCAGGATCTTCACGCGTCTGGCCGACGATCCGCGCGGTCTCGTCCGCCGCGCGGCCGGCGACGAAGTCGCGCAGGCGGTTGAACGACGCCTCGTCCCACACCGGCCCGCCGGCCTGGCCCATCAGCGACGAGATCGCGGCCGTCGCCGCGTCCTCGAGGACCGCGCGCGGGTTGCGCGTGCGGCGCCTCCATCAGCACGAGCTGGGCGGCGTTGCCGAGGCTGCCGCGCTCGTACTGTGCGCAGCGGAGAGGGGATCGTCAGCGCCAGCAGCCGGCGCGTGCCGACGCGCATGTTGAGCGCCTGCGCGCCCGGGCTCTCGAGCGCCCGCAGGCCGACGGTCTCGCCCTCGTCGACGAGCGACGGGTAGGCGCGGACGGTCTGGGCCGTGCCGGGCAGCGCGACCGCCTTCGGGATCGTCCCGAACGTCCAGCTCGTCTGGCCGGTCTTCTCGAGCTTGCGGGTCGCGGCCGCGAGCGCCGCGCGCAGCGTCGGGCGCGCCTTCTCGCGCAGCGCGTCGAGGTCCTGCCCGGCGGCGATCACCTTGCCGTTCTCGTCCTCGACGCTGAAGGTCATCTTCAGGTGGCTCGGGAGCCGTGAGGTGTCCCAGGCGTCGAGCGGGATCCGGACGCCGCGCTGGGCCTCGATCTCGGCCCCGAGCGATCTGCAGCAGCGGGCCGCTGCGCGGCGTCATCCGCTCCAGCACCGTGCGCCACCACGTCCGGGACCGGCACCAGCCGCTTGCGCAGATCCTTCGGCAGCGAGCGGATCAGCGCGGTGACGAGCTCGGCCCGCAGCGCCGGCACGAGCCACTCGAAGCCGAGGTTCTGCAGCTGCGGCAGCGTCTTGAGCGGCACGTGGACGGTGACGCCGTCGTGCGCGCTGCCGGGCTCGAAGCGGTAGCTGAGCTTGAGCTCCATCTCGCCCTGGCGCCAGACGTCCGGCCGGCCCGCGACGTCCTCGGCCGCCGTCGGGTTGATCAGCAGCTCGCGCGTGAACGTCAGCAGGTCCGGGCGCTGACGCGCCGCTCGTCGCGCCACCAGCGGTCGAAGTGGGCGCCGGAGATGATCTGCTCGGGGACGCGCGCGGCGTAGAAGTCGTAGAGCGCCTGGTCGTCGACGAGGATGTCGCGGCGGCGGGCGCGCTCCTCGAGCGCCTCGACCTCCTCGACCAGCTCGCTGGTTCTCCGCGAAGAAGTGATGGCGGGTGTCCCACTCGCCCTCGACCAGCGCGCGGCGGATGAAGAGGTCTCGGCTGAGCGCCTCGTCGATCCGCCCGTAGGCGACCGTGCGGCCGGCGACGATCGGCAGCCCGTACAGCGTCACCCGCTCGGTGGCGACGACCTGCGCGCGCTTGCGCTCCCAGCGCGGCTCCTCGTACGTGCGCTTGATCAGGTGGCCGGCGAGCGGCTCGACCCAGCGCGGGTCGATCCGGGCGACGGTCCGGCCCCACAGCCGCGACGTCTCGACCAGCTCGGCGACCATCACCCAGCTCGGCTGACCCTTCACGCCGGTCCCCGGCCACAGCGCGAACCGCGCGTTGCGGGCGCCGACATACTCGCGCCGGCCGCTGTCCTTGAGCCCGATGTGCGAGAGCAGCCCGGACAGGATCGCCTGGTGGATCTGCTCCGGCTCGACCGGCGTGTGGTTGATCTTGATGCCGATGCCCTTGGCCGCCTGACGGATCTGCCCGACGAGGTCCTGCCACTCGCGGATCCGCAGGTAGTGCAGGAACTCGCCCTTGGCCTGCTTGCGGAACTGGTTGACGCGAGAGCTCGGCGCGCTGCTCGTGCAGGTAGCGCCACAGGTTCAGATAGGCGAGGAAGTCGCTGCTGTCGTCGGCGTGGCGGGCGTGCGCCTGATCGGCCTGTTGCTGCTGGTCCGCGGGCCGCTCGCGGACGTCCTGGATCGACAGCGCGGCGGCGATCACGATCACCTCGTCGACGCAGCCGAGGCCGGCGGCCTCGAGCACCATCCGGCCCATCCGCGGGTCGATCGGGCAGCTGCGCGAGCCTTCGCCCGAGCTGCGTCAGCTTGCGCCCTGACTCGTCGAGCGCGCCCAGTTCCTGCAGCAGCGAGATGCCGTCCCGGACCTGGCGGCGGTCCGGCGGGTCCAGGAACGGGAAGTCCTCGACGTCGCCGAGGTCGATCGCCGCCATCTGCAGGATCACGGCGGCGAGGCTGGTGCGCAGGATCTCGGGCTCGGTGAAGCGCGGGCGCTCCTCGAAGTCCTCCTCGCTGTAGAGCCGGATCGCGATGCCCTCGGCGACGCGGCCGCAGCGGCCCTTGCGCTGGTCGGCGCTGGCCTGGCTGACCGGCTCGATCGGCAGCCGCTGGACCTTCAGCCGTGCGCTGTAGCGGCTGATCCGAGCGGTGCCGGGATCGACGACGTAGTGGATGCCGGGGACGGTCAGCGACGTCTCGGCGACGTTGGTCGCGAGCACGACCCGGCGCCCCTGGTGCGGCTTCCACACGCGCTGCTGGGCGGCGGTGCTCTGTCGGCGAAGAGCGGCAGGATCTCGACGCCGGAGCGCAGCCGGCCCTCGAGCGCGTCGGCGGTGTCGCGGATCTCGCGCTCGCCGGACAGGAACACGAGGATGTCGCCGGGCCGCTCCCGGAGCAGCTCCTCGACCGCGTCCCCGATCGCGTCGGTCTGGTCGGTGTCCTCGTGCGGCGGCCGGTAGCGGACCTCGACCGGGTACGTGCGGCCGGAGACCTCGACGATCGGCGCGTCGTCGAAGTGCGCGGCTGAAGCGCTCCGGGTCGATCGTCGCGCTCGTGATGATCACCTTCAGGTCCGGCCGCCGCGGCAGGATCCGCTTCAAGTAGCCGAGCAGGAAGTCGATGTTCAGGCTCCGCTCGTGCGCCTCGTCGACGATGATCGTGTCGTAGCGGCGCAGCAGCCGGTCGTGCTGGATCTCGGCCAGCAGCAGGCCGTCGGTCATCAGCCGCAGCAGCGTGTCCTCGACGACCGGTCGTTGAACCGCACCGCGTACCCGACCGCGTCGCCGAGCGACACGTTCGAGCTCGTCGGCGATCCGCTCCGCGACCGTCCGCGCGGCGAGCCGCCGCGGCTGCGTGTGCGCGATCGCGCCCCGGACGCCGCGGCCGAGCTCGAGGCACATCTTCGGCAGCTGCGTCGTCTTGCCCGAGCCGGTCTCGCCGGCGACGATCACGACCTGGTTGTCGCGGATCGCGGCCAGCAGGTCGTCGCGGCGCGCGCTGACCGGCAGCTCCTCGGGATAGCTGACCTTCGGCACGGCGGCGCGGCGCCGCTCGAGCCGCTCCTGCGCGCGTTCGACGTCGCGCTCGAGCCGCTCGCGCGCCTTGTGTCGCCCTCGGCCAGCCGCTGACGCCGGCGGGAGAGCCGGTACTCGTCCTGGATCGTCAGCTCGGGGAGGCCGGTGTGGCCACGCGCAGAGGCTAGACGCGGGGGTGTCGAGTTTGTTCACCCCAGCGAACAAAGTCAGTACACCCCTCAGCGCGGGACGGCTCACCCTATGCTGCCGTTAGCGGCGCTGCAGCGCGGCTTCGAGCCGCTGCAAGCCGCTCGATCCGGGCCTCGCAACGGCGGGTGCGTCGGCGGCAGCATGAACGCGTCGTCCGTGCGCGCCGGCAGCAGGTGGAACGCGTCGCCGACCGCGGCCGCGCGCAGGTCGCGCTTCGGGATCGCGACCAGCCCGTCGGAGACCTTCATCAGCGCCGTGGCCAGCGCGGCGGGGTTGCCCGTCAGCGCGACGGCGCCGGCGTCGGCGGCGAACTCGCGATAGCGCGACAGCGCCCGGGTGCCGATCGTGCCGAGCCAGCCGATCAATGCCGCCACCGCCCCGCCGAACACCAGCGGGTACCAGCCCTGGCCGGCCACGCGCACGCCGCCGGCGAGCAGCGCCTCGCCCGGGCCGCCGACGATCGTCATCACGGCCGCGTCGCGGTTGACGACGTGCGCCAGCTCGTGCGCGATCACGGCCTCGAGCTCGCTCGGCTCGAGCAGGTCCAGCAGCCCCTGCGTGAGGTGCAGCCGGAAGCCGCCGCGGGTCGTGCCCTCGATCCAGCTGTTGGGCAGTCGCGCTGCGGTCGAGGACGATCGTCGGCTTCGCCAGGTCGGCGACGATGCACAGCCGCTCGACGATCGCGTGCAGCTCGGGCGCGTCCGCGGGCGAGAGCCGGCGAGCCGCGCGAGGAGATCGCGACGCGCTCGTGGCACGCCGACGCAGGCACCGACCGCGAACGCGACGAACACGATCCGCGACGACCTTCCACGGCAGCAGGGCGACCACCAGCGCCAGCCCGAAAACCACCAGCAGCGGCGTCATCAGACCGACCGCCACCATCCGGACCACCAGCCCGGTGTCGGCGGGGAAGAGGTCGCGCGGCGCCCTCATGCGCTTCCAGTATGCCGGGTCTTCGCTCCAATTGGCGCATTCGCGCCACGCGCAGGTCAAATCGCCGACCGCCGCCCGATGCACCAATTTCAGGCAGGGTCTCTTGTGCGGTTTCGCCAGTGTGGAGACAATCCCACGCCCCACGTGTTGCTCATCTTCGCGCGCGGCATCTAGTGTCGGGGAAGATTCCCGGCGGCGCGGAGGGTCTGGCTCTGCGCCGCCGGCACAACACGGAGGGAGTCCATGAAGCACCTGTTCCGCGCGGCGACGGCGATAGCCGCCACTGCTGCGCTCGGCATCTTTGCCGGTCCTGTGACCGCGCAGACGCCAAAGCCGAGCTACTACGACGAGTTCGTCGGCAATCTCGACGCGGCCAACTCGTTCGAGACCGTCCGCCACCTCGCTAATGACATCGGCGGGCGCTTCTCTGGCACGCGCCAGGAGGACCAGGCCGCCGCCTGGCTGAAGCAGCAGATGGACGGGTTCGGATATCAGACCAAGATCAACCAGTACCACGGGTCGGCGACGACTTCGTCGGGCGTGGTTCGCTCGCCGGACACCAAGCTGTATCCCGGTCCGACCTGGATCATGCGTGCCGCCACCAACGGGGGGAAGACCGGGTACGACACTCCGGTCAGCGGCGAGGTCATCTGGATCAACAACAGCGGTGCCAGCGCGGCTGACTTCCCGGCTTCGACCACTGGCAAGATCGTGGCGATCAACAACGTCACGGGCACGGCGCTCAACACGGCGGTCGTCAACGCTGCGGCAGCGGGCGCGATCGGCGTGATCAACATGGGCACCGGCTCGTCACCGCAGGGAGCTTTCACGCTCACCGCCGCGGCGACCATCCCGGTGGTGTCCTCCGCCGACGTGCAGTCGGACACGATCAAGGAGCTGGTGTGCGCTCCGGGTCCTGACGGCTCGGTGTTTGCCCCGCACGCGGGCGGTACCGTCGGGCCGACGCAGAACGGCCCCTGGTGCGCCGTGCAGAAGAAGTTGACGCTGACGATCGCAACCGAGACCGTCACCGCCAACACGGCGGCCACCGTTGACGCTCCCGGCCTGTCTACTCGCGCGGTCATCACCGCTGAGAAGCAGGCTGTCGGCGATGTCTACGACACGGCGCCGATCGTCGGCATGGGTGGTCACATCGACTCGACGTTCGGCTCGCCGGGCGCGCATGACGACGCCACTGGTGAGGGCATCTGGCTTGAGGTCGCGCGCGTCATGAAGAACGTGCCGCTTGACAAGGAGATCCGCTTCGGCGGCTTCGGCGGCGAGGAGCAGGGCCTGACCGGTTCCACCGCGTGGGGCAACGATCACCTCTACATCGGCTCTGATGGCGACAACAACCCGCTGACGCCGAACGTGGTCGCCACTCCGCGTGCGCGGAGCGCTGAGGCCAAGCGCTACATCGGCCAGTGGCAGATGGACATGACCGGCACGACTTACGCTCCCGCCAAGCTGTGGGCGCTGACGGTTGACGGCAGGCCCAACCGCGTGACCGACGAGGCTTTCAAAGCCGCTCAGCGCAGCGGCATCACGACCGGTCCCGGCGGCTACTTCGATCAGTGCAAGCTGTCGCAGTCCGACCACGTGCCGTTCCACAACGCCGGCATCCCGGCGGCGCTGTTCATCCACCTCGACTACCGCAAGTCGGCCAACGGCCTGTGCGCGACCGGTACCGGCTCAAACTGCACTGGTTGCAGCTACAACATCGAGCCCGTCTACCACACGTCGCGTGACGCGATGGACAACGTCTCGCAGGTCTACCTGCAGGAGCAGCTCGACGTCATCGGCGCCTCCTACATCTGGAACGCGCTCAACAAGGTTGACGTCAACGCCACCGACGGCACCGGCGCCCCGCTCCCCAGCGCGACCGTGACCGGCAACTGCGGTGACGGCGTGCGCGACTTCGGCACGACCGACGCCAACGGCTACCTCGAGGTCCGCGTCCCGCACGTGACCTGCGACTTCAAGGTCGCCAACGGCAACGCCACGGGCCTGGCCAACGGCTTCGCCGTCGCCGGCGACAAGGCCCTCGCCGTCACGCTCACCGAGCGCCGACGGCTCGCCGGCGGCTCCGTGCCGGCCACGCTGTCGCTGACGCTCGGCACGCCGGCCTCGTTCGGCCCGTTCACGCCGGGCATCACGAAGACCTACGAGTCCTCGACCACGGCCAACGTGATCTCGACCGCGGGTGACGCGCTGCTGAGCGTCGCCGACCCGAGCGCGACAACACCGGCCACCTGGTCAACGGCACGTTCTTCCTGCCGCAGCCGCTGCAGGCCCGCGCCCGCAACGCCGCCAACACCGGCACCGCCTACAACAACGTCGGCTCGTCGGCCTCGCCGCTGAACCTGCTGACGTGGAGCGGCCCGATCTCCAACGACGCGGTCACGCTCGGCGTTCAGCCAGCTGATCAACTCGACCGACGCGCTGCGCACGGGCGCGTACAGCAAGACGCTGACCTTCACGCTGTGCACCACCACCCCGTAGACGACCAGGCCGGGGCGGCGCCTCATGCGCCGCCCGGCCGTCGTTCCTACTCGTACTGCAGCGCGTCGAGCACGTCGATGCGCGACGCGCGCCGGGCGGGGATGATCGCCGCGAGCACGCCGGCGATGATCGCCACCGTCGTGAACACGACCAGTTCGGTCACCGGCAGCGACAGGCCGACGCCGTACTTCGACAGCGCCTGGGTGACGAGCGCGGCGAGGAAGATCCCGAGCGGGATGCCCATCGCCGCGCCGATCAGCGCCGTGATGATGCTCTCGTGGCGGATCATGCGGCGCGCCTGACGGCGGGTCATGCCGACCGCGCGCAGCATCCCGAGCTCACGCGTCCGCTCGTAGACGGCGAGCACCAGCGTGTTGACCATGCCGAACAGGCTGACGATCACGGAGAAGCCGAGCAGCACGTAGAGCATCTTGAGGATCATCGTCGAGCCCGTCCGTGCGGCTCTTGGTGAACTCCTCCTTGGTCGTGAGCTTGGCGTCCGGGAAGCCGCCGATCGAGCCTTGCGAGCGCGGCCTTCGAGCTGGAGTCCACGAACGTGAACGGGTTCTGCGGGCGGGCGAACGCACTGTCGAACGCCTTCTGGCCGATGCTCACATCGCCCAGAAGCGGGTCCATCTTCGGCGCGTCGTAGATGCCGGCGACGTGCACCGTGAGCTTCTCGCCGCTGAGGACTG
>CAVYHO010000004.1:0-250877 GCA_963768375.1 uncultured Solirubrobacteraceae bacterium | reverse complement strand
AACCTCCATCCGTTGCCCCTGCAAACGTGTGCGATGGATACCCGGCCGTGCGCCCGGGCGAAACGGAAAGGCTAAGCGAGCGCCTTGCCGACGGCCTCGAGCACGCGCTCGGGCTTGAAGGGCTTGACGACGAAGTCGCGGGCGCCGAGCTTGATCGACTCGAGCACCTTGGACTCCTGGCCGAGCGCCGAGCACATGATCACGCGCGCGGTCGGGTCGAGCTCGATGATCTCCTTCAGGGCGGCGAGGCCGTCCTTCTCGGGCATCGTGATGTCGAGCGTGGTGAGCTCGGGCTTGAGCTCCTGGAAGCGCTCGATCGCCTCCGTCCCGTTGCCGGCTTCGCCCACAACCTCATGGCCACCCTTCGTCAGCGCGTCGCTGACCATCTTCCGCATGAAGGCGGCATCGTCGACTACCAGGATTCGGGCCATCCGGCCACCTCCATTCCAGAATCAATGTCCTTGGTCTTGTCCAGCACGTGCTCGATGCGCACGGCCCAATCGGTTCCGTCCACGACGACCAGGCGACCGGTCGCGAAGTGGCTTCCGTTGACGTAGAGATCGATCGCGTCATCGGCCTGCTTGTCGAGTTCCACGACGGCACCGGCCGGGAGGCCGACGACCTGGGCGGACGGCATCCTCGCGCGGCCCAGCTCGGCCCACACGCGGACCGGGATGCCGGCCAGCGAGGGCGCCGCCGGGAGGCCGGGAGCGATGGCCGTGGCGCCTGACACGCCGCCCGGGGGCGGGGCAACCTCGGCGCCGAGATCGTCCAGAGCGCTCGACATCCGCACCACAAAGGCGTTCGGTACGAGCTGGACCAGGCGCGCGGGCTCGCCGCAGATCGACATCGCCGTCCGCACCGCGTGCGGCGTGGCGGGGTAGGCGTCGGCGATCTCGTCGGCCGAGGTGAAGGTCTTGGTCTCCGGCGTCGAGATCTCGACCTCGGTCCCGAGCACCACGGAGGTCGCGGCGGCCGCCGACGCCATCATCTGGTTCATGGCCTCAGAGACCGCGGACAGCTCGAGCTCGGACAGCTCCGTCGCGTCCGGATCCTCCGGCTGGTCCATGCCCATCATCGAGGCGGCCAGCAGCCGGGCGCCCTCGAGCGTCAGGAGGAACACGTTGCCGCCGGTGACGCCGTCGACGTAGGACACCGACATCGCAACCGACGGGACCGGAATCCCGGCGAACGCCGACTTCGAGTCCTCGGTGGTCGTGATCTCGCCCATCGAGATCTTGTCGGCGGCGAACATCTCCAGCACGCCGGTGCACGCCTCGGCGGTCGACTGACCCAGCCGCGTCAACGCTTCGGACGCGCTCACGAGCCACCTCCGAGTCGGCCCGTGACCTGCACGGCGCGACGGCTGCCGCTGCGGCCCGGACGGCCGGTATGGACGGGAACCTTGTCCGCGTACAACGTGATGCCGGCGGCGGCGGGTGCGTTCAGCCGCAGCAGGTCGCCCTCCTTCAAGGACAGCACGGACTCGATCGGCATCGTGACCGAGGCCACCTCGGCCCGCACGGTCATCTCGACGTTGCCGACGGCGCGCCGCACCGAGGTCGCCTCGTCATCAGAGCGCGAGCCCTTGCCGTCCTCGCGGGCGGCGAACTGGTCGGCGACCGGCGCGATCGCGGTCCATGGGATCAGCAGCGCCAGCGTCGCGGACAGGCCGGCGAGTCGCGCCTCCATCATCAGCGACAGCGTCGGCTCGGACACCGACACCATCTGCGCCGTCTCCATGTGCTGGTCGACGGTCTCGAGCTTCAGCGACAGCCCCGCGACGTCGGTCCAGATCAGCGTCAGCTGCGCCAGCAGCCGCTCGAAGAAGTGCCGGCCCAGGGCCTGGTCGATGTCGGTCATGCGGCGTTCCTTCACGCTGCCGTCGACCGACCCGCCGAGCAGCAGCTCGATCGCGGCCAGCAGCAGCGTGCTCTCGGTCGAGAGCAGCATGCGCGTGCCGATGGGCTCGACCTCGAAGATCGCCGCGGTGGAGTTCGCCGGCACCTGCGCGTGCGCGTTCGCCCACGTCAGCTGCGTGCTGGTCAGCACCTCGAGCTCCAAAGGCACCCGGAGCTCGGCCGAGAGCCGCGTCGACGCCGTGCGCGAGAACGCTTCCAGCGTGCGCCCGATCTTGCGCTCCTGCTCGGACGTGAACTTGGTCGGACGCGTGAAGTCGACGGCGCGCATGCGCCGACGCCGCTGCGGCGCGGGCTTCTCCTCGGGGAGCCTTCCGTCGCGCGCCGCGTCGACGAGCGCGGCGATCGCGTCCTCACTCAGAACGGGCCCGCCGCTCATCGCGCCACCCGCTTCGAGGGATTCCCTGACGGATCGCTGCTCATACCGTCACCGCCGCGGGGTTGCCGGCCACCAGGATCGACTCGACGCCGCCGGCCTCGCGGACCGTGACCTGGCCCGAGCCGACGTGGACGCGGACCGTGCGGCCGCGGTCGCCGCCGGTCTCGGCCGCCACCACATTGATCCGCTGCGCGGCCAGCAGGTCGCGCACCGCGGTCTCGTTGCGCACGCCGACCTCCAAGGTCGCGTTCGAGACCGCGAACATCGACGCGCCCCCGACCAGCGCCGCTTCGAGCATCGAGCGGCGGCCGCCGGCGGCGACGACACGCTCGATCAGCTCGGGAACGGCGATGTCGGCGAACTTGTACGAGCCCGCGGCCGCGTTACCGGTGCTGGCCGGCAGCACGATGTGCGCCAGCCCGGCCACGCCGATCCGCCGGTCGAACAGCGCCAGGCCGATGCACGAGCCCAGACCGAGGGACACGAGCACGTCGCCGGCGACGGCCGAGGTGGCGAGCTCACCCATCCTGACCATCGTCTCCTGCATAACTACAGGCCCAGCCTCGCGAGCATCTGCTCGACGCCGCCCTCGTCGGGAACGAGCAGGAAGGAGACCGAGCAGTCCTCGCGCTCGACGACCAGGTCGGAGTCGAGCAGCAGCGCGACATCGCCGGCGCCGGCGCGCTCGGCCAGCACCGTTTCGACGATCGCGCCGAGCATGTCGGTGGCGGAGGCGGGCGGGGTCGGCTCGAGCGTCATCCCGGTCATCTCGGCCAGCGCGTTGATGTAGGAGGTGCCGACGATGTTGCCGATCTCCTTCAGCGCGGAGATCCCGATCTCGGTCTCGGCCTCGACGCCGAGCAGGCCGCACATCAGCCGCGCGTCGTTCGGGGTGAAGAGCAGCAGGACGGAGGCCGGCATGTCGCCGACGACGCCCAGGACGACGCCGGTGGCCTCGGCCTCGGGCTTGCCGATCGCCTCGACGGCCTCGGCCATCGGCAACACGAACGCGCTCGGGACGGAGATGTCCACGCTGCGGCCCAGCATGCTCGACAGCGCGGTGCTGGCGGTGCCGGAGCCGATATTGGCCAGCTCACGTAAAGCGTCGAGTTGGAGATCCGTGTATCGGGGCACGTCAGTCCTTTCCAAGCTCAAGCGGAAACGGGGACGTTGACGACAGCGTCGCAGTCGACGATCAGGGCGATCTGACCGTCCGAGAGGACGGCCGCGCCGGATAGTGCGGCGCCGTCGGAGACCTCGGGCGGGAGCGGGCGGGTGACCAGCTCATGCTGGCCGACGAGCTTTGAGACGGTGAGCGCGAAGCGATCGCCGCCGCCGCGCACGACGACGGCGTACTCGGCATCCGCCGAGCCTGGGCCGCCGTACTGCTCGGAGGCATCGACGATCGGCAGCACGCCGTCGGACAGGACCAGCATGCGACGGCCGGCGACAGAACGGACAGCCTGGTCGGCGACACGAACGGTGCGCTCGATCCGATCGAGCGGGATTGCGAACGGCCGCTCATCGGCCTCCACGATCAGCGCGGCCATGATCGCCAGGGTGAGCGGGAGCCGGATCTGGGCACTCGTGCCCTTGCCCAGCTCGGAGGTCATCAGGACCTCGCCGCCAAGCCCGCGGATCGCGGCCCGGACGGCGTCCATCCCGACGCCGCGGCCGGAGATGTCGCTGGTGACCTCGGCGGTCGAGAAGCCGGCGGAGAAGAGCAGCTCGACGGCCCGCGGCATGTCGATCGCGTCGACCGCCTCCGCTGGGATCAGCCCGCGTTCTGCGGCCTTGGTCGCCACGCGCCGCGGATCGATGCCGCGACCGTCGTCAGAGACGGTGATGATCACGTTGCCGCCGGCGTGTTGGGCCGAGATCGTGAGCGTGCCGGTGGCCGGCTTGCCCGCCGCCTCGCGCTCGGCGGGGGCCTCCAGCCCGTGGTCGAGCGCGTTGCGCACGAGGTGCACGAGCGGATCGCCGAGTGCGTCGACCACGGTGCGGTCGAGCTCGGTGTCCTTGCCGACGAGGTTGAGGTCGACTTGCTTGCCCATCTTGGTCGAGAGGTCGCGCACGAGCCGCGGGAAGCGCAGGAAGACGGCCTCCACGGGGATCATCCGGACCTGCATGACCATCGACTGCAGGGCGTGCGAGGTACGCGTCAGGTTCTGCATCGCCTGCGCGAGGCCGGGCACGTCGGCCTGCGAGGCGAGCGCCTCGACCTGCGTGCGGTGCAGGACCAGCTCGCCCATGTAGTGCATCAGCTGGTCGAGCCGCTCGGCGTCGAC
The DNA here is from genome assembly GCA_963768375.1 of uncultured Solirubrobacteraceae bacterium. Classification (GTDB taxonomy): domain Bacteria; phylum Actinomycetota; class Thermoleophilia; order Solirubrobacterales; family Solirubrobacteraceae; genus Solirubrobacter. Next base: position 246,291 of record CAVYHO010000004.1, on the reverse strand, counting down.
GCGGACGGTCGAGGAGCCGGACTTGGCGTGCGGCTTCGCTGCCGCGGGAGCCGGGGTGTCGGCGGCGGTCGCGGCCGCCGGGACCGGAGTCGCCTCGGCGGCGATCGGTGCGGCCGGGACGTCCACGACATCGTCGGGCTCGTCGAGCGCGGCGTCGGCGACGGCCTCGAAGACGAGCACGTCGGCGACGTCCGGCACGGAGCCGGCGGCAGCGGCCAGATCGGAGTCGGTGTGCTCGGAGACGACCCAGGCGTCGATCTCGCGCCCGGTGAAGCCGTCCACGTCGTCGGGCGCAGGCTGGCAGGCCAGCGTCTCGCCGAGTCCGGCGATCGCCGCCAGCACCATGTAGGCGCGAACCGACGGCATGTCGACGTCCTCGTTCAGGAGCACCGAGATCTGCACGACGCGACGGCCGTCGGCCATCTCACTCAGGTTGTCGGGGGGCTCGGCGACGCCGATCCGCTCGGCCTGCTGCTCGGGCGTGCGCTCGCGCACGAGGCCCTGCAGACTCTCGATCAGCACCTGGGGCTCGATCGCCTCGGCGCCGGTGGTGTCGATCGACTCGACGGCGGCCGACAGCGCGTCCAGGCACTCCAGCAGCACGTCGATGGCGACCCGTTCGAGCCCGCCCTTGCGCTGGCGCAGCAGCTCGAAGACGTCCTCCATCTCGTGCGTCAGCGCGGCCATCCCGGCGAAGCCCATCGTGGCGCTCATGCCCTTCAGCGAGTGCGCGATCCGGAAGATCTCGTCGACCGTTGCGGGATCGTCGGGCGTCTCCTCGATCCGGACGACGGCGAGGTTCAGTTCCTGCAGGTGCTCACGGCCCTCGGCCAGGAACATCGGGAGGTACTCGTCCATCAGCTCTTCCGGTAGATGAAGTGGTGAGGCGACGTGAGGCTCAGCCCGCGCGGATCGGCGACCCGCTCGGAGGTGCCTACGACGAGGTAACCGCCCGGCGAGAGCGCCTTGACGAGCCGCTCGTGGAGCGCGTCACGCACCTGCTCGGTGAAGTAGATCACTGTATTGCGACAGAACACCACGTCGTAGCGCCCGGTGGGCACCGCCATACGCAATAGGTCCCCGTTTTCGAATCGCACCATTCGCTTCAGTTCGGGGCGAGCCGCCCATCCGCCTTCCGGCAGCGGCTCGAAATGCCGCTCCAGCAGGCGCTTCGGGGAAGTCCGGGCATCTTCAGCGGTGAAGTGGCCTTCGCGGGCGCGGGCGACCATCCGCTTGTCGAGATCGGTGCCGACGATCTCCACGCTGACACTCGGGATCGCCTCGCGGCAGATTGCGGCGATCGTGTACGCCTCGGCTCCGTAGGAGGAGCCGGCGCTCCAGATCTTCAGCCGCCGGCGCTCGGCCAGCTCGGGCAGGATCTTGGTGCGCAGGACCTCGAACTGGTCCTCGTGGCGCCACAGGTGCGAGACGTTGATCGTGACGCGGTCCAGGAACGCGTCGAGCTCGACAGGGTCCTGACGCAGCCGCTTGCCGTACGCGGCCAGGTCGGGCGTGCCCCGGCGCTCGGTCCACGTGCGGACACGGCGCTCCATCTGGTTGCGCTTGTACTGGCTGAGATCGACGCCGCAGAGACTCCGCACCAGCTCGCACAGAGCGACGAAATCGTCGGTCTTGAGTGTCGCGGTGAAACCGGTGGCGGTCCTGACGCTCATGCGCCGGCCTCGCGCGCGATCGCGGCGGGAAGCTCGTGCAGCGGCAGGATCTCGTCGGCCAGGCCGGCCTCCGCGACGGCGCGGGGCATGCCGTAGACGACGCAGGTCGACTCGGCCTCGACCAGGACGCGTCCGCCGGCGGCCTTGACCGCGCGGGCACCCTCGAGACCGTCCTTGCCCATGCCGGTCAAGACGACCAGCACCAGTGCCGGGCCGAACAGCTTGGCGGCGTCGGCGATCGTGAGGTCCGCGCGCGGACGCAGGCCGCCCAGCGGGGCCTCGTCGGACAGCCGCACGCGGCCGTCGGCGCCCATCCGCAGATGCGCGCCGCCCGGGGCGAGGAGGAGCTTGGAGGGGTCCAGCGTCTCGCCGCCCGCGGCCTCGCGCACCTGGAGCTTGGAGGCGCTGTCGAGGCGGGTGGCCAGCGACGCGGTGAAGCCGGCCGGCATGTGCTGGACGATCAGCGAGCCGGTGCCGAGCGGAGCGGGGAGCCGGGGAATCAGCTCGCCGAGCGCCTTCGGGCCGCCGGTTGAGGATGCGATCAGGACGACCTTGCGCGTGGCGCTGCGGGGCCGAACGGCGACGCGCGGGACGGCCGGAGCGACGGGCGCCGCGGCGACGACGGGCCGGCGCTTGCGCGCCTTGCCGGCCTCGGCGGCGTCGCCGACCTTGCGGGCCAGCTCAGCGGTGAAGTCGGTGAGCGACTCGCCCATCGCGGGCTTGGCCACGAGGTCCATCGCGCCCTCGGCGAGCGCGTCGACAGCGCGGGCACCGTGCGCGGGGGAGAAGGCCGACACCACGACGACCGGGACCGGCTCGGCCTTGCCGGCGCGCAGCGCCCGCAGCACGCCGAGGCCGTCGAGGCCCGGCATGTGCAGATCGAGCGTCAGCGCGTCGGGGCGGTGCTCGTTGCAGGCGGCGAGCGCCTCGTCACCGTCGGCCGCCGTCGCGACGACGTCGAAGCCCTGGCGTCCCAGGGCGTCGGACAGGATCCGGCGCATGAGCCGCGAGTCGTCGGCGACGACGACGCGCTGCCCGCTGTTCGTGATGGCGGCCACGCTCGCGGAACTACGCCGCGGCGAGCTCGTCGACACCCTTGGGCGCGAACAGGCCCTCCGGGTTGAGCAGGATGACCAGGCGGTCACCGATCTTGGCGATCGACTCGATCGTCTGAGAATCGGCGGTCGGGACGGCCTCGAGCTGATCGGGGGTGATCGTGAGGACCTCCTCGACGTCGCCGACGACGACGCCGGCCTGACCCGTGCCGGTCTCGACGATGACGATCTTGCCGAACTCGGCGCCGTCGACCGGGATGCCGATGCGGGAGGCGAGGTCGTAGATCGGGATGATCTTGCCGCGCAGGCCGATCACACCGCGGATCCACGGCACGTCGGAGGCCACCGAGCGAGGCTCGGTGTAACGGATGATCTCGTGCACCGCACCGATCGGGAGGGCGTACTCCTCGCTACCGATCGAGAAGACGACGAGCTGCTGGGAAGTGATGTCGGACATGTCCCCCTCAGCATCGGCACCTGGGGCCGCGGCTTGAGGGGGTGTGAGTTTTCAGTGCTTCGCTGGAAACCGCACCACGAAGCGGGCTCCGCGGCCGTCGAGCGGCGGCTCGAGCGCGACTTTGCCCTGATGGCTCTCGGCGACCGCTCGGACGATCGACAATCCGAGCCCGGAGGAGCCCGAACGGTCGCCGTGCGCGCGGAAGAAGCGCTCGAAGACCTTCTCCTGCAGATCGGGCGGAATTCCCGGCCCGTCGTCCTCGACCGCCAGCACCACCTCGCCGTTGCGGCGCTCGACCGTCGCCTCGACCGCGGTGCCGGGATCGGTGTGCCGCAGCGCGTTCTCCATCAGGTTCAGCACCAGCCGGTGCAACTCGTCCTGCACGCCGTCGATCTCGACGCCGGACGGGGCCGAGACCGAGATCTCGTGGTCGCCCGCGACCGGCTCGAGCTCCGACGCGGCGGCCGCGAGGACGTTGCCCAGGTCGACTGGCCGGTGCGGGATCTCGCGGCCGGCATCGGCGCGCGCCAGCAACAGCAGGTCGGCCACCAGGCGGCGCATCCGGCGGCTGGAGCGCAGCGCGGAGGCAGCCGCCTCGCGCTGCTCGCCCTGCAGCGTCTCCTCGAGCAGCTCGAGGTTGGCCAGCACCGACGTCAGCGGCGTGCGCAGCTCGTGCGACGCGTCGGCCACGAACTCGCGCTGGCGCACGAGCGTCGCCTCGGTCTCCGTGCGGGCGTCGTCGAGTGCGTGGAGCATCGACACGAGCGTCGACGAGAGCTCGGCCACCTCATCGTCGGCCTCCGGCCGCGGGATGTTGCGCGTCGGGTCGCGCGTGCGCTCGACCTCGCGCGCGGCCTCGGTGAGCTCAGCGATCGGCTCCATCGCCCGGCGCGCGGTGGCCAGGCCGGCCAGCAGTGCGAGCGCGGCGCCGCCGAGCACGCCCAGGCCGAGGAAGAGCTTGACCCGGTTGGCCGTGGCGCGGACGTCCGAGATCCGGCGGCCGTACTGGGCGAAGACGCGGATGTCGTACTGCTCGATGTGGCTGGTCAGCTGGAGCTCGCGCGTCTCCACGCGCCAGCCGTCGATCTCCTCGCTCTCCGCGCGCGGCGGCCCGAAGTTCGGCGCGTTGCGCGACTGCGCGGTGCCGAACGGCACGCCGGAGCCGGTGACGACGCGGATGGCCGCATTGTTGGAGCCGGCGATGACGTCGAGGTCGATGCCCGCCGGGTACGAATACTGCGGCTCGCCTTTGTCGTTGTTGCCCGAGTAGTTGTAGTAGAGCTGGGCCTGCAGCCGGTCCGCCGCGGACGCCACTTCGCGGTTGAAGTCGGTGTAGATCGCCTGCGTCGTGAGCGTGCCGACGATCACGGCGAAGCCGAGCAGGATGACCAGCGTGAGCGCAGCGGAGCCGCCGGCGAGGCGCCAGCGGATCGGCTGGCGCTTATACGCGGAGTACGTACCCCGCGCCGCGGACCGTATGGAGGAGACGGGGCTCGCCACCGGCTTCGAGCTTCCTTCTGAGGTTGGACACGAACACTTCGATCGTGTTCGTGATGGAGAACGGGTCGTAGCCCCAGACCTCATCGAGCAGCTTCTGGCGCGAGATCACGAGCCGCTCGTTGCGCATCAGGTACTCGAGCAGCTCGAACTCGCGCTGCGTGAGATCGATCGAACGGTCGCTGCGCGCGACCTCGTGCGTGTCGGGGTTCAGCGTGAGGTCGCCGACGCGCAGCGGGGCCATCCCGCGCGGCGGGCGGCGGCGCAGGAGCGCGCGCAGGCGCGCAAGCAGCTCCTGGCGCTCGAACGGCTTGACCAGGTAGTCGTCGGCGCCGACGTCGAGGCCCTGGACGCGGGACTCGAGCGCGTCGCGCGCGGTCAGGATCAGGATCGGCGTGTCGTCGCCGTCGTCGCGCAGCCGTTTGGCGACGTCGATGCCGTCCAGCCGCGGGAGGCCGAGGTCGAGAACGATGATGTCGGGCAGGAACGCGTGCGCCTCGTCGAGCCCGCGCACGCCGTCCGACGCCAGCTTTACCTCGTAGCCCTCGAGCCGCAGCGAGCGCTGCAGGACCTGTGCGATCTCCTCGTCATCCTCGATGACGAGCACGCGAACGGGACGACTGGCAGCATCCATTGCCTTGATGGTACGTGGGATGACGCGAATGCGCCGTGACCTTTAAGGGCCCGTTGAAGAATCCCGGTGCGCCCGCTGCGGCACATCCGCGGCGCCTCGCGCCACCCACGACGCTCACGTGCCAGAGGCACGCCACGCTTTCGCGCGCGGCCCGAGGCATCACGGCTGCACCACATCGGTCGGACCGATCATTCTTCAACGAACCCTTAGGCACTCCTGAGGGGAGCCCCACCAAAGCCCTGGACGGCGGCGGCCAGCGCGGAGCGGTCGGCGCCCGGGACGGCCATGCGCAACTGGGGAGCGCTGACGTTGGGGCGCGACGGGTCGTGGATGGCGGCGTCGACGCCCGTCGGCAGGGGCGCGCCCTGCTTGAGGCGCACCTCGATCTCCGGCGGGTCGGTCTCGGTCAGCGCGACCTCGTGGATCGAGGACCACGGGACCCTCGGCTGCGGAGTCCGTCGGCTCAGCCGCCGGCCGATCCGTACGCCCTGAGCGTCGACGCGCAGGACCAGCGTCTCGCGCCAGAACTCGAACAGCGCTAGGGCGGCCGCGGCCGCGGCGAACCAGTACGGGAAATCGAAGACGAACACGAACGCGACGATCGCGGCGGCGCCGAGCAACGGCACGAACGCGGTCAGCCGCGGGCGCCGGATCACGTACGGCTTCATCCGACCGCCAGGAAGATCGAGCCGATGCCGACGCCCATCAGAACGAACATCACGCCGATGAAGATCATCGCGATCCCACCCATGTGGCCTGAGCCCATGAAGCCCGCGATCCGGATGTCGGTCGGGTTCTCCGGGTCATAGAGCAGGTTGACTTGATCCCCCTCGCTGCCCCGGCCGGGGGCCGCTCCCTCGGTGGCGGCGGCCTCGACCGTGCGCCCGTCGGGCAGGTTGAAGCGCACGATCGGATAGTCGTAGGACGTGTCGCCGGTGTGGTCGACGCGGATCTGGGTGACGACACCGATGGCGGGCTGCGCCGTGCGCTGGAAGCGCGAGTCCTCCCGCAGCGAGACGATCCCCCGGTAGACCAGAAACGGGCCGACCGCGGCGAACACCCAGGGCACGAAGTCGACGAGTTCGATCCGCGTTGTCTAGCAGGGGTGGGGCCGCCCGCGTCGAAGGGGGCCGGGCCAGATGCCCACGAAGAAGCCTGCCCGCAAGCCGGCGCCGCGCGCCCGGCGCTCCGCGCCGAGCTTTCACCTGCCCACGCTCGAGCAGCGCCAGCTCGACCTGATCGGCCTTGGTCTCGTCGGCCTCGGCCTGTTCTTCGGATTCCTCGTCTATTTCGGCTGGGAAGGCGGGCGCGCCGGGTCCGAGGGCGTGGAAGGACTGCGGTGGCTGCTGGGGGCGGGGCACTACCTCGTGCCGGTCGGCCTGCTGGCGACTGGCGCAATCCTGATGCTGCGCCCGGTGCTGCCCGCGGTACGGCCGTTCCGCTCCGGTGCGATCTGCCTGTTCCTGGCCGCGACTCTCGGCTTGTCGGCCGGGACGGTGGGCCCGGGCGGCGAGCGGCCGAGCTGGTGGGACGCGGACTGGGTCAAGACCCGCGGCGGGATGGTGGGCGAGACCCTCGACTGGGGCGTCGAAACGCTGGCCGGGAGCATCGGCGCGCACATCCTGGCGATCTTCCTGTTCGTGGCCGCGGTGCTGCTGCTCACCGGCGCGTCGGTCGCGAGCGTGATCAAGTTCGCGTCGGTCTCGGTCACGTCGACGTCGCGCGAGGTGAAGACCGCGGTGTCGTCGCGGCGCCGGCGGCCGACCGAAGAACTGGCGACGCTGGAGCGCTCCACGCGCGTGCGCGTGAAAGCACCGCCGACCGTCGCGGTCGAGGAACCGCCGGAGTACGACAGCATCTGGGACGAGCCCGAGGTTCCGCAGCCGGACCAGGAGCCTCGGCTTGCTGAGGATCCGCCCGAGGACGAGCCCGGCGTCACGCGCGGCCCGTCCGAGCCGGTGGATCCCGAGAACCTGACGCCGCAGGGCCGGTACCGGCCCGAGGTCACCGACTCGCCCGACTTCGTGTGGGAACTGCCGGACCCGGCGATGCTCACACGCTCTTCGGAGGACGCGGCGAAGCCCGACACCGCCGGGCAGGAGAAGGTCGCCGCCCAGTTGCTGGAGGCACTCGGGCACTTCAACATCGAGGCGCGCGTGATCGGCATGGTCGCGGGCCCGCACATCACCCGCTACGAGCTGCGGCTCGCGCCGGGCATCAAGGTCGGCAAGGTCGCGCAGCTCAAGGATGACCTCGCATACGCGCTCGCCGCGGCCGACATCCGCATCCTGGCCCCGATCCCGGGCAAGCAGGCGGTCGGCATCGAGGTGCCGAACGCGCGCCGCCGGATCGTGCACCTCGGCGACGTGTACCAGCCGCCGCCGCCGGACTGGTCGCCGCTGACGGTGTGGCTCGGTAAGGACGTCGCGGGCCGCGCGATCGGAGCCGATCTGGCGAAGATGCCGCACCTGCTCGTCGCCGGCACGACGGGCGCGGGCAAGTCCGGCGCGGTCAACGCGATGCTCTCCTCGATCCTGCTGCGGGCCACGCCGCACGAGGTGCGGATGGTGCTCGTCGACCCCAAGCAGGTCGAGCTCACGCATTACGACTCGATCCCGCACCTCCTGACGCCGGTCATCACCTCGCCCCGGCAGGCCGCGACCGCGCTCCAGAATCTCGTGCGCGAGATGGAGCAGCGCTACTCGTACATGGCGCTGGCGCGCACGCGCACGCTGGTGGATCTGAATGTCGTACGCGCGGGACGCGGCGAGGCGCCGCTGCCGTACATCCTGTGCGTGATCGACGAGCTCGCGGACCTGATGATGGTCGCCCCGGCCGACGTCGAGGACTCGATCATCCGGATCGCCCAGAAGGCGCGCGCGGTCGGCATCCACCTGGTGCTGGCCACGCAGTCCCCGCGCGTGGACGTGATCACGGGCATGATCAAGGCCAACGTGCCGTCGCGGATCGCGTTCGCGGTGTCCTCGCAGACCGACTCGCGCGTGATCCTTGACCAAAATGGAGCCGAATCGCTCCTGGGGATGGGCGACATGCTGTTCTCGCCGGTCGGCTCCTCGCGGCTGCAGCGGATCCAGGGCGCGTTCATCGACGAGGCCCAGATCGAGGCGCTCACCGACGCCTGGCGTTCGCAGGGCGAGCCGGAGCTGCGCGAGGATCTGCTCGAGGCGGTCGAGGAGGAGGTCGTCGAGTCGAGTGCGCCGGACGAGTTCGATCCCGACGAGGATCCGCTGCTGGCCGACGCGATCCAGCTCGTCGCCGAGATGCAGACGGCGTCGACGTCGATGCTGCAACGGCGCTTGCGGCTCGGCTACACGCGCGCGGGGCGGCTGATCGACATGCTCGAGCGGCGCGGCGTGATCTCCGGCTACGAGGGCTCCAAGCCGCGCCAGGTGCTCATCACCGAGTCCGATGTGCCGCGCGTGCTCGCCGCCCTTTCCGGCGATCCCGCTCGGGTACCCGACGACGACGCAGCGCCCGGCTAGCCTCTCAGGGGCCTCATGCCGGAGATCGGTGAGACGCTTCGAGAGACGCGGATGCGGCGCCGGATCGACATGACCGAGGTCGAGGCGGCGACGAAGATCCGGGCCAAGTACCTGCGCGCACTCGAGAACGAGGAGTGGGACCTCCTTCCCGGGCCGACGTTCGTCAAGACGTTCCTGCGCACGTACGCGGAGTACCTGGACCTGGACCCGCGGCTGCTGGTGGAGGAATACCGCCAGCGTTACGAGCGACCCGCGACGCAGGACCTGACGCCATTCGGCCCGGGGATGGGCAGCCAGCGCCGGCGGCGGCGCCGGCGCCGCCCGATCGGACCGGTGATCGTCGTGCTGCTCGGCGTGGCAGCGCTGCTCGGTGCGCTGTACGCGCTCGGCTCGTGGGGCGACGACGGGGAGCCGCCGCCGAACCGGGCGGGCGCGACGCCCACGGCGACCGCGACATCCACGCCGTCGAAGAAGAAGTCCGCTTCGACACGCAAGAAGAAGGCGCCGCCGAAGCGCGTGGAGCTGCGGCTGACCGCGACGACCGAGCCCGTGTTCGTCTGTCTCGTGGACGCCACGGGCAAGCAGGTGCTCGACGGCGTGACGCTCCAGCGCGGGCAGAGGACGCAGCAGTTCCGTTCCCAGCGCTTCCGCGCGAACTTCGGAAACGGCAACATCCGCATGAACGTGAGCGGCAAGAACTACAACGCGGCGAAGCTCGACGAGCCCGTCGGCTACGAGTTCCGGCCCGGCAAGGCCCCGAAGCGGCTCAGCGAACGGGTCCGCGTCGGGCTCTGCGCCACGTGAGCGTGCGCGCGGGCATCGTCGTCACGGGCACTGAGGTGCTCGGCGGCCTGATATCCGACGCGAACGGGCCGTGGCTGTCGGAGCAGCTGCGGGCGCACGGCGTCGAGCTGGCGCACACGATCGTGGTCGGCGACCGGCCGGACGATCTCGTGGCGGCGCTCGACTTCTTCCGCGACGTGGACGTGGTCATCACTTCTGGTGGGTTGGGGCCCACCGCGGACGACCTGACCGCGGATGTCGTCGCGTCGTGGGTCGGTGTGACGATGGAGTTGGACGCGGAGCTGGAGGAGCGCATCTGGGCCATCGTCACCCGCCTGCGCGCACGTGTGGGCGGCGAGGAGGCCGCGATGCGCGCGGGCGCCCGCAAGCAGGCGCACGTGCCCACCGGCGCGGCCGTGCTGGAGCCGGCGGGGACCGCGCCCGGGCTCATCCTGGGCGAATCGCCGATGGTCGTCGTCCTCCCGGGGCCGCCGCGCGAGCTGCAGTCGATGTGGGCGGATGCGGTCACGACGGAGCCGTTGCGCGGCCTGTTGGCCGGCGCGGGCGAGCTGGAGCAGCGGATCCTGCGGTTCTTCCCGCTGCCCGAGCCGCAGATCGCGGCGACGCTGCGCGAGTTGGACGCGGCCTCGCTGCCGCTCGAGGTGACGACGTGCCTGCGCCGCGGTGAGCTTGAGCTGGCGACGGTGTTCACGCCGTCGGCGGCTGCGTCGTATGCGTCGTTCGAGGCCGCGCTGCGCGAGCGCCACGGGGACGTGCTGTTCTCCGACGACGGCGCGACGATCGACGAGGTGGTCGTCGGGCTCCTCGACGGCCGCACGCTGGCGACCGCGGAATCGTGCACCGGCGGGCTGATGGCGGGCCGGCTCACCGACCGCGCCGGCTCTTCGGCGTACGTGCTCGGCGGGCTCGTCGTCTACTCCAACGAGGCCAAGACGGCGCTCGCGGGCGTGGATGCCTCCTTGATCGAGGCCCATGGTGCCGTCTCGCCGGAGGTCGCCGCCGCGTTGGCCGCCGGCGCTCGGTCGCGCTACGACGCCGACATCGGGATCGGGATCACGGGGATCGCCGGCCCCGGGGGCGGCACACCGGACAAACCGGTCGGCACGGTCTGCCTCTGCATCGCGTCGTCCGATGCGTCGGAAGAGCGAACGGTGCGGCTGCCGGGCTCGCGGCGCGACGTCCGCGACCGTACGACGACCGTGGCGCTGCACATGCTCCGAGCCCTCCTTCTGCGGAACCGCGCTTAGGGCCTGACCCGTTGCACGCCGCCGACGGCGACCACGCGAACTCGCGCTCAGGGTCTGGCCCCCCGGAGCGCCGCTTGCGCCTCTTCGTCGCGCTCGATCTACCCGACGCGGTGCGTGACGCTCTCGCCTCACTCGAGCCCGACCCCGATGTCTGGCGCCCCGTCAAACCGGATGCGCTCCACGTCACGCTCGCCTTCCTCGGCTCCCGCCCGCCGTCCGACGTGGAGCTGATCGAGCCGCTGATCCTCCCGGGACCGGCACCGCCGCTCGCACTCGGTTCGGTGCTGTTGCTGCCGCCTCGCCGCGCCCGCGTCCTCACCGTGGAGCTGGAGGACCCGACGGGCTCACTGGCCGCGCTGCAGGCGCGGGTGTCCGCCGGTCTGGAGGCCGCCGGTGTCTACACGCCCGAGAAGCGGCCGTTTCGCGCGCACGTCACGATCGCCCGGCTGCGCCCGCGCGTGCGCCCGCCGCGGTCCGCGCCGCTCGAGGTCGAGCCGCTGGAATTCGCGGGGCGCGCCGTGACGCTCTACGTCTCGCGCCTGCACCCCTCCGGCGCGCGCTACGAGCCGCTCGCAAGCGCGCCGCTTTCCGGGGACTGACCGCTACGCTCAGCCTCGATGCTCCTTGCAAGGGCCGTTCTTTTGGCGCTGCTCGCGCTCGTGGCCCTTCCGACCGCCGCATCGGCGGAGCTGAGATGGCGCTCGTGTGTCGATGCTCGCAGCGTCCGCTGCGCGACGCTCGACGTCCCGCTCGACCGCGCGGGCGTCGATCCGGGAGTGGTGCCGTTGCGGATCGCTCGCATCGGCCGTACCTCGGGCCCGACCATGATGTACCTGTCGGGCGGCCCGGGCGGGGCCGGCGTGAGCGAGATGCTGAGCGTCGCGGCCGGGATCGAGGACCTGGAGGAGCGCTACCGGCTGATCGGCTACGACCAGCGCGGGACCGGGCGCTCCGGCCTGTTGCGCTGCCCGCGCCTGGAGCGCGATCCGCACCTGCGCGACACCGGCGCCGCCGAGGATTGCGCGAACCGTTTGGGCGTCGCACGCCACCACTACACGACCCCGGACTCCGTCGCCGACATGGAGGCGATCCGAACGGAGCTCGGCGCCGAGAAGCTGACGCTGTTCGGGATCTCCTACGGGACCGAGCTCGCGATCGCGTATGCGCGCTCCTATCCGGCCCGTGTCGAGCGCCTGATCCTCGACTCCGTCGTCGACGCCGACGACCCCGACCCGTTCTTCAGCGCCGGGTTCCGCGCGATGGGCCCGAGCCTGCGCTCGCTGTGCCCGGACCGTTGCCGCGGCATCTCCGCCGACCCCGCGGCGGACATGACGCAGCTGGTCGCGAGGCTGCGGGCGACGCCGCTGCGGGCGTTCGCGTACGACTCGCTCGGGCGCTCGCACCGGGTCACGATCGGGCCGACGCAGCTGCTCGACCTGATGTTCCTGACCGACTATCTCCCGCCGCTGCGAGCGGCGCTGCCCAGCGCAGTCCGCGCCGGCCTGAGCGGTGACGGCGCGCCACTGGCTCGGCTCGTCCGCGAATCGCGGCGCTTCGAGGAGCTGGGCTCCCCGCGGGACTTCGCGGTCGCCCGCTACGCGACCGTCTGCGAGACGACGCCGCTGCCGTGGGATCCCGGCACGCCGATCGAGCAGCGGCCGGCGATCCTCCAGCAGCGGATCGCGGCCGCGCCCGCCGGCGCGTTCGCGCCGTTCGATCCCGTCGCGGTGGTCGAGGACGAGATCAACTTGTGCCTGCGCTGGCCGGACGTGCCACGCGCTCCGGCGACCGTGCCGGAGCCGCCGTATCCCGCGGTGCCGACGCTGATCCTGCAGGGAGGGGAGGACCTGCGCACGCCGCCCGAGTGGTCGGCGGCGGTCGCGGCTCGGATCCCCGGGGCGAAGCGGCTCGTCGTCCCCGGCATCGGCCACTCGACGGTGAGCGATCCGCGCGGCTGCGCGGCCCAGGCGATCGTGCGCTTCGTGCGCGGCCGCTCGGTCCCCACGCGCTGCTCACGCGTGCGCACCGGCGTGCCGGCGGTGACCGCACCCCTCGCGGACTTCGACTCGCTGCCCGGCTACAACGGGCTCCCGCGCAAGGTCGGTCGGACCGTGCGGGCGATCGCGACGACGTTCGACGATCTCCGGCTCGTGCTGTCGCCGGCCGTGCTGTCCGCAGGCGGCGGGGGGTTGCGCGGCGGCTCGTGGGACATCAGCGGCGGCCGGCTCGAGCTGCGCGACTACCAGGCGGTCAGTGGCGTGACCATCACCGGTGGCGGCTCGCGGTCGCTGCGACTGCGCGTGTCCGGTACCAAGGCGGCGAGCGGAACGGTCACGCTGCGCACTCGCGGACGGCTCACCGGAAGGCTTGGCGGGCGACGCATCTCCGTCCGGCTGGCCACGCCGCGGGTTTCCACGGCCCGTTCCAGCGCGTTGGCGCACTGACACACCGACAAGTGGTCACATCCCGGACGGCTCTTTAGCCACTACCGTGGATCTCCGGTGAGTGTGGTGAGCGACCCGGGGCGGGGCTCGCCGGGTACGCGTGAGCGTTCGCGGCGCTCGCGCGTGCTGATCGCGGAGGACGACGAGAGCCTGCGCACGCTCCTGCGCCTGTCGGTCGACAACGGCGAGCTCGACATCGACGAGGCCATCGACGGCGAGACCGCGCTCGAGTTCGCGCGTCGCAATCCGCCTGACGTCGTGCTGCTGGACTGGATGATGCCCGGGGTCAGCGGGCTCGACGTGTGCCGAACACTGCGCGCCGACGCTCGTACCGCGGGTGCGCTGATCGTGATCGTCACGGCCCGCTCGGGTGCCGGAGACCGCGACGCGGCGCTGGCCGCCGGCGCCGATCAGTACGTGGCCAAGCCGTTCTCGCCCGTCGAGCTCCTCGAGGCGGTCCGCCATGTCCTCTGAGCTGGTCTCGCTGGCGCACGCCAGCGGGCTGCCGCTGGCGAGCTTCCGGCGCGAGCACGTCGCTCAGCAGGTCGAGCGGGCCTGCGAGCGCGAGCGGGTCGCCGACGCGGGCGCACTCGCGCACCGGCTGGGCCGCGACGGCGAGGCCCGCCGGCGTTTCCGCCGGTCGGTCGCGATCTCGCACGCGTCGATGTTCCGCGATCCGGAGCAGTTCGCGCTGCTCGAAGAGGTGCTGCTGCCGCGACTGCTGGCCGGCGGTGCGCGGGTCACCGCGTGGTCGGCCGGGTGCGCCGACGGTTCGGAGCTGCACACGCTCGGGGTGGTGCTGGAGCGCATGGGCGCACTCGACCGCGCGCTGCTGCTCGGCAGCGATCTGCTGGACGAGAACCTCGCGCTGGCCCGCGCGGCGCGGTACGAGGGCGTGTCGGAGGCCGTGCGATCGCGCGTGCGGTGGGAGCGCCGCGACCTCGTGGCCGACGGGCCGCCGCCCGGTCACTGGCGGCTGGTGCTGTGCCGCAACGTCGCGATCTACCTCTCGCCGGAGGCCCGCCGGCGCGTGTACGCGACGCTCGCGTCTGCTTTGTCCGCGCGCGGCGTGCTCCTGCTCGGCCGCAGCGAGCGCCTGATCGAACCCGCTGGGTACGGACTGCGTGCGATCGCCCCGCACGCCTACGAGCGCGCGTCATGAGGCGCCGGCTGACGGTCCGGACGGTCGGCGTCTCGCTGCTGCTGGTGGCGATCATCGCCACGATCCTCGGCCTGCTCACGGTGTCGATCGATCGCCAGCGCGAGGCCGGCGTGCGCGCGCGCCAGTCGCAGGCCGTGATCTCGGCCGCCAACCTCACCTATCAGCGCTTGCTGGCGGTCCAGACCTCGATCCGCGGCTTCCTGATCCGCGGCAACGAGAGCGTGCTCGAGCAGTACCGCGCGGCACGCGCTGCGCTCCCCGACGCGACGCTCGACCTGCAGACGCGGGTCGCGGGGGCTCCCGAGCAGGCGCGGCTCGCCGCCGAGATCCGCGAGGAGGCGCTCTCGTACGTCAACGACTACGGCGACCCCGTGATCGCGCGTACGCGCGAGGACGGCGTCGGTGCCGGCCGCGACTATGCCAGCGCGAACGAGGGCGGCGCGCGGGCCGACGCCCTGGCCGGCTTGATCGGCCGGCTGACGCGCGCGGAGCAGGCCGAGTCGGCCGAGCGCGCCGCCGACGCCGACGCCGCTTCGGACCGCTCGCTGTTGATCGCGCTGATCGGGCTCGCGGTCTGCATCGCGGCGTTGGGGGCGGCGACGGCGTTCGTCGCGCGCCGGATCGTCGTGCCGGTGGGCCAGCTCGCGGCCGCGGCCGACCGCGTGCGCCGGGGCGAGCTGAACGTCACGGTGCCGGAGCGGCGCGGCGACGAGATCGGGCGCCTCGGTTCGGCCTTCAACGAGATGGCGCGCGCGCTCGAACAGAGCCGCGACGAGCTCGAGAGCCAGAACACCGAGCTCGAGATGCAGGCGATCGCCTTGGAGGAGCGCCAGGTCGAGCTGTCCGAGGCCGGCGACGAGGCGCGGGCGCAGCGTGACGAGCTGTCGCTGACGGCGAGCCAGCTCGCTGACGCGAAGCGCCGGGCGGAGCTGCACCGGGACTTCGCGGACCGGCTGGCGGCGTCTCGTGATGTGTCGTCGCTGGGTGCGCTGGCGCTGGAAACGCTGGCCGACGCGGCGGGCGCCGACGTCGGCGTCCTGTACGCCGAGACGTGGCGCGACGACTCGCGCTGGGCACGCGCCGCCGTGCTCGGGCTGGAGCCGGCGCCGCTCGCGGAGTACGCGATGGCCGGGGGAGAGGGGGCCGGCGCCCGCGCGGTGTCGCGGCGAGACGTCGTGCACGTGCCGGCTTCCGGCGCGGCCTTGCGAGTGAAGACGCTGGCCGGCGAGGCACCTGTCCACTGGGAGGTCCACGTGCCCCTGAGCCACGGCGAGCGGGTCGTGGGCGTAGCGACGTTGGGCGGCGTGACCGAGTCCTCGTTCGACGTCGGCGAGGCTCCGATCCTGCAGCGCTTGGCCGGGCAGGCGGCGATGGCGCTGGCCGAGGCAGGCGCTCTCGCGCAGCGCAACTGGCTCTCCCAGGTGAACTCGGCCGTGCTCGACTGCGTCCGCGAGGGGATCGCGCTGATCGGGCTCGACCACGAGCTGGTGTTCGCCAACGCGGCGATGGAGCAGCTCGCGGGGCGGCTGTCGATGCCGATCGCGGCCGCGATCGGGGCGCGCGGAGCGGCCTTGGAGACCGCGGCGGTGGACCGCGAGGCCTACTTCGCCGAGTGGGAGGCGATCCTCGCCGACGGCGACGACCCAACCGCCGACGAGCTCGAGGTCGGCGGGATGGTGCTCGAGCGCTACACGGCGCCGGTCGACGGCGCGTCGGGCTCGCGGATCGGCCGCCTGGTGGTCTTGCGCGACGTGTCACGCGAGCGCGAGGCCGAGCGGCTGAAGTCCGACCTGATGGCGACGGTCTCGCACGAGCTGCGCACGCCGCTGGCCAGCGTCCTGGGGTACGCGGAGCTGCTGCGAACGCGCCGGCTGGACACGGCGGCGCGCGACGAGATCCTCGGGACCGTCCACCGCGAGGCGAAGCGGCTATCGGCGCTGATCGACGACTTCCTGGATCTCCAGTCGATCGAGCAGGACCGGCTGGTCTTGGCGCGCGCGCCGTTCTCCGTCTCCGAGTTGCTGGCCGAGTCCGTCGCCACGTTCTCAGGACAGAGCGCCATGCACCGGCTCGAACTGAATGGGGGCGCGGGCTCGGCGATGGCACTCGGGGATCGCTCGCGGATCGCCCAGGTGGTCGCCAACCTGCTCTCGAACGCGATCAAGTACTCGCCCGAGGGCGGCGACGTGCGCGTCGACGTGGCGAGTGACGACGGATTCGTACGGGTGGCGGTCGCCGACGAGGGCCTCGGCATCCCGACGGGCGAGCAGGCCCACGTGTTCGAGAAGTTCTTCCGCGTGGCTCGCCCGGGCCTGCGCGTGGGCGGCACCGGCCTCGGTCTCGCACTGGCGCACGAGATCATCGCCGCGCACGGAGGCAAGATCGGGTTCGAGAGCGTCGAAGGCGACGGCTCCACGTTCTGGTTCACGCTGCCGGTCGCGTCCTAGGCGCTTTGCCGCCCCTTTGCCGGGCCGTAGCCGCGTCGTTGGAGGCTGTGCCCATGGTCAATGACGGCTGGAAGCACTAGGAGGGTCTGCGATGAGCGGCTACAGGACTGACGCGTCAGGGTTCCGGAACGGTTGGAGGGGCTGACGATGAACGGCTACAAGTTCGGCTGGCGCCACGGCTTCAAGAGTGGGTGGAAGACCTGATGTCCGGCTTCCGCGTCTAGCGTTTCGTTTGCGACCCGCCTTCTCGGCGGGTCGTTCTCGTTGTGGCGCCGTTGTTGGCACCGGCGAACGGCTGCCGGTGAGGGAGGTGGCGAGTTTCGCGCCCGCCGGGGCCCGCAAGGCGCGAAGTCACGCGAGAGTCGACTTTGTCACGGTTTTCCTGACGAACTCGACCCTCGCGCGCTCCACGAGCGGCAACGCGCCACTCCCGCTCACGAGAGTCGACTTCGTCAACCCCTGGTTGACCAACTCGACCCTCGCGTGGCCGACGAGCGCCCACGCGCCACTTCGAGCGGCAACGCGCCATCGCCGGCCCGCCTCGCCACTTCCTCACCAGCCGCAGTTCGCCGGCCCCCACCACACCGCCGGCCCGCGCCGCGCGGGCCTGCGTCGCCACTCCCTCACCAGCCGCAGTTCGCCGGTCCCGGGCACGCGGCCGTCCTGCGCCTCGCCACTCCCTCACCAACCACCGTCCGCCACCCCCCGCCACACCGCCACGCGGGACCTCCCACCCAACCACGCGCGTAGACCAGACGTGCCCCACCGAGCACTCATCGCGCTCGTCGCATCAATCGCCCTCGCCGGCTGCGCCCACACCGACCGCCAGCTCACGCGAACCAGCGCCCAAGCCGCGCCGACCCACCTCGCGTTCCCGCTCCCGGCCCGCAGCCACCTGACCGCCCGCGGACACGAACTCAAAGGCCCGCGGGTCATCTTCGCCGAGCCCATCCACGGCCGCGCGCTCACCATGTACGGCACGGCCAAAGCCGGCACCCGCATCCTCGTCGCCGGCTGCGTTAACGGGACGACCTGCGCCGGAACCGACATCGTGAACGCCGACCTGGTGGGCTGCCCGCCGCCCGACGCCGAGCTGTGGCACTTCGCCACGCTGGACCCGAACGGCGCGGACCTCGACGCCACGCCTTCGCACCCAGGCGCGCAGGCCTTCCGCCAGGCCGTCGCCGACCTGCGCCCAACGATCGTGATCGCCTTCCGCACCGGCGTCCAACCACGCGTCTACGCCGCCGGCCCCAGCACGCCGCAGGGCCGCCGCTTCGCCCGCATCGCCCGCCTGCCCTTCAGCGCCACCCAGAGCGAGGGCCTCGCGGCCTGGGCGGCCACCGCGCGCCCGGACACTGCCGCGATCACCGTCGAACTGCCGCCCGGCCGCGCCTCGAAGCGCCAGGCGACACAGATCGCCTACGCGATCGACCGCCTCGCCGGAACCCGCTTCGCGGAGGGCGCTCGGCAGGACCGCCTTCGCATGATCGCGTTCGGCCAAGACCCGCGTGACTCTCGGCACTGAATCGGCACACTTTCGGCACAAATACGTGTTGAGTTCTGTCCGGACCCCGCCGTAGCGTGGCGGACATGAGCAACCAGGAGCCCTCGAAGGCACGTGATACCGCCCTCCAGGGCGCCCTGACCCAGATCGAGCGCCAGTTCGGCAAGGGCACCGTCATGCGGATGGGGGATCCCGGGGCTCAGGTGAAGGTGGATGCGATTCCCACCGGCGCGCTGTCGCTCGATCTCGCGCTCGGCATCGGCGGCGTCCCGCGCGGGCGGATCGTGGAGGTCTTCGGCCCCGAGTCGTCCGGTAAGACGACACTGATCTACCACGTGATGGCCGAGGCGCAGAAGCTCGGCGGGGTCTGCGCGTTCATCGACGCCGAGCACGCGATGGACCCGCTGTACGCCCAGAGGATCGGCGTCAACATCGACGATCTGCTGGTCTCACAGCCGGATTACGGCGAGCAGGGGCTGGAGATCGCCGACATGCTCGTCCGCTCTGGCGCGGTGGACGTCGTGGCCGTGGACTCGGTGGCGGCGCTGACGCCGCGGGCCGAGCTCGAGGGCCAGATGGGCGATCAGAGCGTCGGCCTGCAGGCGCGGATGATGTCGCAGGCGATGCGCAAGCTCGCCGGCAACCTGAACCGCACGCAGACCCTCTGCATCTTCACGAATCAGATCCGCGAGAAGGTCGGCGTGATGTTCGGTTCGCCGGAGACCCAACCGGGCGGCCGCGCGCTGAAGTTCTATGCCTCTCAGCGGCTGGACATCCGTCGGATCGAGACGCTCAAGGACGGCACGGAGGCCGTCGGCAACCGCGTCCGCGTGAAGGTCGTCAAGAACAAGGTCGCGGCGCCGTTCCGCCAGGCGGAGTTCGACATCGAGTTCGGCCAGGGCATCTCGTCATCCGGCTGCATCCTGGACCTGGGGATCGAGCACTCGGTCGTCTCCAAGTCCGGCTCGTTCTTCTCTTACGGCGACGAGCGGCTCGGTCAGGGCCGCAACAACGCGAAGGGCTACCTCGACGAGCACCCCGAGGTGGCGAAGGAGATCGAGTCCAAGGTCTACGAGATTCTCGGCGTCAGCCAAGACCTTGTGGCGCCCATCGAAGGCGATCCGGCGGCCGCCGCGGCGCTCGTCGGCGCCGCCTAGCAATCGTGCACGAGCCCGGGATCCGGCCCGGTGACCTCCCGGCCGGGCCGGACCCCGAACTCTACGATCGCCTCGCAACCGACACCGGCCCCGATCGCCGGCGCGAGCAGGCCTTCGACGCCGCCTGGCGCTTCCTCGCTCACCGCGACCGCACAGAGGCCGAGGTCCGCGCCCGGCTCACGCGCAACGACGTCGAGCCGGCCCTGATCGACGAGGTGCTCGAGGTTCTGATGGAGGGCCGCTACGTCGACGACGCGGCGCTCGCCCGCCGGTTCGCCGAGGACCGCCGCAACCTGGACGGCTGGGGTGGTGCGCGGATCGAGCGCCGGCTGGTCGAGCTCGGCGTCGATCGCGAGCACATCCGCGCCGCTCTCGGCGAGCACGACGAGCTCGGCGCAGCGTGCGAACTCCTCGCACGCCGCTTCCCGGTGCCGCCGGAGACCCCGCGCGACCTCGACCGCGCGCTCGGCTTCCTCGTCCGCAAGGGTTACGAGCTGGAACTGGCGCACGACGCGCTCCGGCGCCACGCGGCCGCACGCTGACGGCGCGCCATCGGCGGCGCGGTGGCACGATCCCGCCATGCCCTTCTGGCGCCGTAAGCGGTCTGCCCCGGAGGAGGCCAGGCCTGAGTCAGCCGCCCCCGAGCCGTCGCGGTCATCGAGCGACTCGACGGACCTGCCCGAGTTCGCGTATCACCCGGACCCGGTCTCCACAGGCTCGGTCGTTGCGTCAGACGCCATGTGCATCGCCTGCGGCGACGCCCGCGGGTTCATGTACACGGGCCCGGTCTACGCGGTCGAGGAGATCGTCCAGGAGCTCTGCCCCTGGTGCATCGCCGACGGCTCGGCGGCCGCGAAGTTCGACGCCGAGTTCACCGACGTCGGCTTGGGCGTTCCGGACGACGTCCCCGCCGATGTGCTCGACGTCATCGAGCACCGGACGCCCGGCTACGAGGCGTGGCAGCAGGATCACTGGCTCTACCACTGCGGCGACGGCGCCGCGTTCCTCGGCCGCGCGGGCCGCGCGGAGCTCGAGCCGTACCCGGAAGCGATCGAGACATTGCGGGCGGAGATCGCCGCCCACGACGGCTGGGACGCAGAGCAGGTCGAGCAGCACATCGCCGCCATGGACAAGGACGGCCAGCCGACCGCGTACCTGTTCCGCTGCCGCCACTGCGGCACGCACCTGGCGTACTCCGACTTCACCTGATGGCGGTCGCGCGTTGCGTGCGACCCCTTCCGGTACTACGATCCGCGCAGCGACAGAACGGGTCCAATCGGCCCTTTGAAATTGCAGCAAATCAACCATTTTCAGAGCGATTTCCAGCAGCTTCAGTCATGACGGCCACGACGCGACACACCGGGCGAGAACGCCCACCGAGCGGGCCTCCCGGCCCGGCTCGGACCCTCCGAACGAACACTTAGCCGCCATCTGACGCGGCGGCCGCGGCCGCCTTCATGCTGTTCCCTCGCTCCGGGACCCGGGCCGGATCCGATCTGCCGCTATCTGAAAACGAAGCATCGGATCTCGCCGCGCCCTGCAGGGCGGCGTTCGGAGAGAGGACACGGACAATGGAAATCGTGATCGCGGCGGCCGTCTTGGCGGTCGGTCTGGTGATCGCGGCGCTGCTGCTGGTGAAGCGGGCCCCCGGGCTCGCCGCCGCCGGCGCGGCTCCCGCGACGGCCCCGCGCGCGGCCGTCAGCGCCAAAGAGGCCGCGGGGAAGGCCGAGACTGACAACGCGCTCGCCCGCCGGCAGGAGATCGGGCGCCTAGAGGAGCGCCTGACGGCACGCGAGGAAGCCCTGGACACTCGCGCCACCGAGCTCGACGCCCGCGCCGCGAAGCTTGAGGAGCGGCTGCAAGAGACGCGCGACGCGCACGACCGCCACGTGCGCGAACTCGAACGCGTGAGCGGCCTTTCGGGATCTCAGGCCAAGCAGATCCTGCTCAAGGAGCTCGAGGACCAGATCCGCCACGACTCGGCCCGGCTCGTCCGCCAGATCGAGGAGGAGACCAAGCGCGACGCCGACCGCCGTGTCCGCAACATCCTCGCCGTCGTGATGCAGCGCCTCGCCGCCGGCCATGCCGCCGAGACGACGGTCTCGGTCGTCCAGCTCCCCGCCGACGACATGAAGGGCCGCATCATCGGCCGCGAGGGCCGCAACATCCGCGCTCTGGAGCACCTCACGGGCGTCGACTTCATCATCGACGACACGCCGAACGCGGTGATCCTGTCCGGCTTCGACGGCGTCCGGCGCGAGATCGCCCGGATGACGCTGGAGAAGCTCCTCAGCGACGGCCGTATCCACCCGGCCCGGATCGAGGAGACCTACTACCAGGCCAAATCCGAGCTCGAGAGCCACATCATCGAGTCCGGCGAGCAGGCGGCGCTCGACGCGAACGTCCAAGGTCTCGACGCGGAGCTCGTCCGGATCCTCGGCCGCCTGAAGTACCGCACCAGCTACGGCCAGAACGTGCTCGCGCACTCGATCGAGTGCGCGCACCTGGCGGCGATGATGGCCGAGGAGCTCGGCGCGTCACCCAAGACCGCCCGCCGCGCCGCGCTGCTGCACGACATCGGCAAGGCCGTCAGCCACGAGATCGAGGGCCCGCACGCGCTCGTCGGCGGCGATCTGGCGCGCCGCCACGGGGAATCCGAGGCCGTCGCGCACGCGATGGAGGCGCACCACAACGAGGTCGAGCCGCAGACCGTGGAGGCCGTGATCGTCCAGTCCGCCGACGCGCTCTCCGGCGCCCGGCCGGGCGCCCGTGGCGAGTCGCTGGAGCAGTACGTCAAGCGCCTGCGCGACCTCGAGCAGATCGCGACCCGCCACGACGGCGTGGACAAGGTCTACGCCATGCAGGCCGGCCGCGAGATCCGCGTGATGGTGGTGCCGGGCACGCTCGACGACGACGGCGCGGTGCTGCTCAGTCACGAGATCGCTCGCGAGATCGAGCAGGAGCTCGAATATCCGGGCCAGATCAAGGTCACCGTGATCCGGGAGTCGAGGGCGACCGACTACGCTCGATGACGCTGTGAAGCGCTTCCACGTCACCACGTTCGGGTGCCAGATGAACGAGCACGACTCCGAGCACATGAAGGGCATGCTCGAGTCGATCGGCTACGCGGAAGTGCCGGAGCGTGACCAAGCCGACCTGATCCTCTTCAACACCTGCTCGATCCGCGAGAAGGCCGACGAGCGGTTCGTCGCGCATCTCTACGAGGCGCGCGCGCTCAAGCGCCGCAATCCCGAGCGTGTGATCGGCGTCGGCGGCTGCTGGGCGCAGTCGATGAAGGACCAGGTGTTCGCGCAGTTCCCGTTCGTCGACGTCGCGTTCGGCCCCGGCCAGGTGAACAAGCTCGCGGAGTTCCTGACCACCGACAGCATCACGGCACAGGGCTTCTTCGAGTTCGAGGGCTTCACCGGCCATCTGCCCGGCAAGCGCGCCCGCGACGTCCACGCCTGGGTGCAGATCAGCGCCGGCTGCAACATGAAGTGCTCGTTTTGCATCGTCCCGACGACCCGCGGCCGCGAGGTCTCGCGGCCGTTCGAGGAACTGGTCGACGAGGTCCGCGTGCTGGCGGCCGAGGGCGTCCGCGAGGTCACGCTCCTGGGCCAGAACGTCAACTCCTACGGCCTCCGGCTGCGCCCGGAGCCGCGCAAGTTCTCAGAGCTGCTGTACGCGATCGACGCGATCGAGGGCATCGACCGCGTCCGTTACACGAGCCCGCACCCCGCCCACATGCGTGAGGACGTGATCCGCGCCCACGCGGAGCTCGAGTCGGTCTGCCAGCACATCCACCTGCCGCTGCAGTCGGGCTCCTCGACGATGCTGAAGGCGATGCGGCGGACCTACGACCGCCAGCGCTACATGGACCGCGTGGCGCTGATCCGCGAGCACGTGCCGGACTGCGCGATCACGACGGACATCATCGTCGGCTTCCCGGGGGAGACCGAGGCGGACTTCGCCGAGACACTCGAGGTCGTCGAGGAGGTCGGCTTCGACGGCGCCTTCACGTTCATCTACTCCCCGCGGCGGGATACCGAGGCGGCGGAGTTCGTCGATCGGTTCGTGGACCACGGTGTCGCCGTCGAGCGGATGGAGCGGCTCGTCGAGGTCGTTCAGCGGCGCGCCCGCGAGCGTGCCCAGCGGTTCGTGGGGCGGACACTCGACGTGCTCGTCGAGGGCGCCTCCCGCCACGACCCGTCGCGCCTGCGCGGCCGCACGACGCACAACAAGGTCGTCAACTTCGACGGCCTGGCGGCCGCCGGCGAGATCGTTCCCGTCGAGATCGGAGCGGCAACGAGCCAGACTCTCTCCGGATCCGAATCGCTGGTTTCGCGCGCCGCCTGATCGCTAACTCGCCTCTCATGAAGAGATTGACCATCGGCGCCCTGGCCGTGTTCGCGCTGCTCGCGCCCACGGCCGAGGCGAAGCACAAGGACCGCTTCCCGGCAACGATCGCGCTGCCGCAGGAGTGGCGCCCGGAGGGCATCGCGTCGGGCCGCGGGACGGACTTCTACGTCGGCTCGATCCCGCAGGGCGCGGTGTGGAAGGGCGATTACCGCACCGGGCGAGGCTCCGTGCTCGTCCCGCCGCACCAGGGTCGAAACCACACCGGCCTGAAGTACGACAAGCGCGGCAAGCGGCTGTTCGTCGCCGGCGGCGGCTCGAAGGGCATCTACGTCTACGACGCCAAGACCGGCGCCGACGTGCGCGCCTACTCGATCCCGTCCGCGGGCTTCATCAACGACGTCACGCTCACCCGCGACGGCGCGTACTTCACGGACTCGCAGGTGCAGGTGCTCTACAAGGTCCCGATCGCCCGTGACGGCTCGCTCGGCGAGGTGATGACGATCCCGATCACCGGCGCGCTGGTCTACACAACCGGCTTCAACGCCAACGGAATCGCCGCCACACGTGACGGTAAGACTCTCGTGATCGTAAAGGGCAACGATGGGCGGCTGTTCACGGCCGACACGGCCGGCGTGACGAAGGAGATCACGCTCGATCAGCCGGTCACGAACGGTGACGGCATCCTGCTCGAAGGCAAGACCGTGTGGGTCGTCCGCAACCAGCTCAACCAGGTCGTCGAGGTCCAGCTCGACCGCTCGTTCAGCACCGGCCGCACCGGCCAGGTCCTGACCGACAAGCGGCTCGACATCCCGACCACGATCGCGCCGTTCGGCAACGCGCTCTACGCGGTCAACGCGCGCTTCAACCGCCCGGACACGTCACCCGACGACATCGTCCGGCTGACGCCGCATGATCACGGCCGGCACGGGCACGGCCACCGACACGGCACCACAGGCGGGGCCACGACTCCTAGTGCTGCCAATTCGTCAGCTGGCGCGGGCTCAGCCCGGCCAGGCGGCGCGTCTCGCGTGAGAGATGTGACTGGTCGGCATAGCCCGCGAGCAGAGCGGCGCGAGCGAGCTCGACTCGCGGTGCCGCCAGCTCGCGCATGAACCGCTGGAACCGCAGCACTCGCTGCAGCACCTTCGGCCCGTAGCCGACGTCGTGGGCGAAGCGCCGCTGCAGCGCGCGCTCGCTCACGAACGTCCGCGCGGCCGTCTCGGCGACCGTCGCCGTGCCGTCGTCGAGCATGCGCACGGCCTCGCGCACAGCCGGCGGCGGTGGCGCGGCGGTGCGCAGGCGCCGCTCGAGCTCCGCACCGAACGTGGCGAGCGCCTCGGCGGCGTCGCGCGCCTCGCCGAGGCGGTCGTCGAGCCGCCCGGCGAGCTGCGGGTCGATCGCGTCGAGCGCGACGTGGCGGTCGACCAGTTCCGTGGCCGGCGTGCGCAGCAGGTACGGCGCCGAGCCGGGATAGAAGCGCGCGCCGAACGCGAGCATCCGCGGCAGGTCCAGCGGGCGCGTGTAGCGCGACTGCGGGCCGGAGACCCGCACGCCGTATCCGCCGACCCAGACGAAGTCGACCCGCCCGCTCGGGAGCAGCCGCCGACCCTCTTCGGGGGGCGGGCCGTCGATCCGGTGGACCCAGAGACACTCCACGAACGGCCGCAGCGCCGGCGGCGGAGCGATCTCAACGTAGGCGCTCATAGGTTCAAGCGTAGGCCGAGACCAGCCGCCGTTCGGGGTCGAACGCGTCACGCACGGCGCGCAGCCGCTCCCACGTGGCGCCGTCGAAGGCCCGCGCGGCGTCGAACGAGTTCGGCAGCGCCTGCGGCGCCATCCACGGTTTCAGCCGGTCGCGCATCTCCTCCAGCCGCTCGGCGATCGCGGCCCGCGCGGAGGCGTCGACGGCCGCGCCGCCGGCGAACACCGCGATCGCGCCGTCGAGCTTCGCTAGCGCGCCGTGGCCGCGCGGCGCGCGCGCGAGCGCGCCGCCGAGCAGGCGCAGCTCGAGCACGCCGAGAGGGTCGATGTCATCGATCAGCCCGGCCATCGCGTCCACGTCGAGGTCGTGCATGAGAAAGCCGCCGCCGCGCGTGGGGATGGGCTGCTCGGGATCGCCCGCGACGCGCACGAGGTCGGCGACGCCGACCGGGCCAAACGTGTCCACCAGCGTGCCCCCGCGAAGCGGCGCGATCAGCCGCCGGCCGTCGGCCTCCGTGCCCAGGTGCGCCGCGATCACCGCCACGATGCGGCGGCCGCGCAGCGGCGCGGGAACGCCGTCGACGTCGGGCAGCGCGAGGTAGCGGAAGACCGCGCCGAGCGCCTCGGGCACGTCCTGCGTCCAGCGCCGGAACTGCTCGAGCACCTCGGCCGCGCGCTCCGCCGGCCACGCGAGCATCCCGGCGGACACCTCCGGGACGGGATGCGCCTCGAGCTCGAGTGCGGTGACGACCGCGAAGCGCCCGCCGCCGCCGCGGAGCGCCCAGAACAGCTCGGGCTCGTGATCGGCGTCGATGCGCAGGCGCTCGCCCGAGGCGAGTACGAGCTCGAACGCGCGCACGTTGTTGCAGGTCAGCCCATACGCGCGGCTCAGCCAGCCGGTCCCGCCGCCCAGCGCGAGCCCCGCGACGCCGACGCTCGGCGCCAGGCCGAGCACGGGAGCGAGCCCGTGCTCGCCGGCGGCCGCGGCGACGTCGCCCGCCAGCGCGCCCGCGCCGGCGCGCACGACGTCGCCGTCGACCGTAACGTCACGCAGGCGCGAGGTCTTCAGCAGCACCGTGCCCTCGAGGTCAGGCAGGCCCTCTGAGCCGTGGCCGGTGGCCTGCGGGGCCACGCGCAGGCCGGAGCGCAGCACGGTCTGCACGTCCTCGGCGC
Source organism: uncultured Solirubrobacteraceae bacterium (assembly GCA_963768375.1). Taxonomy (GTDB): domain Bacteria; phylum Actinomycetota; class Thermoleophilia; order Solirubrobacterales; family Solirubrobacteraceae; genus Solirubrobacter. The sequence goes on along the minus strand of CAVYHO010000004.1, from coordinate 219,471 downwards.
TCGCCGCCTCCACGACCGCGGCGGGGCGCTGGTCGACGGAGAGGTTCCACGACCTTCGCGCCTCGTCCCAACCGGCGTCATCCGGCAGCACCACGCGCCCGCGGACGCCGTCCAGCAGCCGAGCATCTATCTGTCGCATAGTCATGCCGCCCAGGATCGGCCGAGCACGCGGAGCGGTCTTGAACGAATCCGACAACTAGCTGGTCAGCGCCCGCGTGCCGGCTCTAAGGCTGTGGCCTTCGCCGGCAAGATCGCCGGCACGCGGGGCGCAACGCCGACTATGCAGGAACTTCGGTGGGGCTGACACCGACCGATGGTCCAGTTCGTCCGACGAGTATGCGAACATATGTTCGTGCGCTGGGAATCGCAGGAGACGAAACGAGACGACGAAGGCCGCCTCCCCGGCATGGGAGAGCCGGTCATCCGCCGCTTCAACGCGCCGGAAGCGCTGGACATGCGCTTCCACGAGATCCGCACCAAGTCGGCCCTGAACCGCGTCCCGGGTGCCTCGCGCCTCCCATTCGCCTGGACGGTCAACCCGTACAGGGGATGCAGCCATGCCTGCACCTATTGTGCCGCCCCAGATACGCCGATTCTGCTCGCCAACGGGCGAACGCGCGCGATCTCAGACCTTCGCGTCGGCGACCACATCTACGGCACCAAACGCGTCGGCCGCTACCGCCGCTTGGTAGCCACCGACGTCCTTGCACACTGGTCGACGATCAAGCCTGGTTATCGAGTCACGCTCGCCGACGGCACCGAACTCGTGGCAAGTGGCGATCACCGCCTCCTCAGCCACCGCGGCTGGAAGCACGTCACCGGAACCGAACAGGGCCTTGACCGACGTCCACACCTCACGCTCAACGATCGCCTCGTCGGCATGGGCCGGTTCGCCGAGTGTCCCGTCGAGGACGCCGATTACCGCCGCGGCTACCTCTGCGGCATGGTGCGCGGCGACGGCAGCCTCGGCACGTACAGCTACTCGCGTCGCGCTCGGGCCGTCGACATGGTCCACCGCTTCCGCCTTGCCCTCGTCGATCTCGAGGCCCTGAGGCGATCGCGGGAATACCTCACGGAACTGGGCGTGGAAACGGACGAGTTCGCGTTCGCCAGCATTGGCCGACCCGTCAGGGCGATCCGAACACAACGCCGAGCTGGAGTCGAGCGCGTCCGCGAATTGATCGCTTGGCCGTGGGACCCGTCGCCTTCTTGGCGGAAGGGCTTTCTCGCAGGGATCTTCGACGCCGAGGGTTCCTGCAGCCAGGGCATCTGGCGGATTTCGAACACCGACGCGGCGATCATCGAGCAGACCACCGCCTGCCTCGGACATCTCGCGTTCCGCCATGTCGTCGAGGACTACAACCGCCCGAACGGGATTCGCAATGTGCGCCTGCTCGGCGGCACGCCCGAGCAGCTGCGGTTCTTCCACACCGTGGACCCGGCGATCACGCGCAAGCGCTCGCTCGAGGGCCGGGCGATCAAGTTCGCCGGCGACCTGCGCGTCGCGTCAATCGAGCCGCTCGGGCTCGAGATGCCGATGTACGACATCACGACCGGCACCGGCGATTTCATCGCCAACGGCGTGGTCAGCCACAACTGCTTCGCTCGCCCGACGCACGAGTACCTGGACATGAACGCCGGGCGGGACTTCGAGCGCGAGATCATCGTCAAGGTCAACGTTCCGGAGGTGCTGCGGGTCGAGCTGGCGCGGCCGTCGTGGGGCAAGGAGCGGGTCGCGCTGGGCACCAACACGGACCCGTATCAGTGGGTCGAGGGCCGCTACAAGCTGATGCGCGGCATCTGGGAGGCGTTCCGGGACTTCAAGAACCCGTGCTCGATCCTGACCAAGTCGCCGTTGCTGCTGCGCGATTTGGACCTGATGAAGGAGATCGCGAAGGTCACCGAGATCAGCGCGTGCCTGTCGGTGCCCACGCTGGACGAGAAGGCGTGGCGCGCGACCGAGCCGCACACGCCACACCCGCGAGCGCGGCTCGAGGCGGTCGCGGAGCTCAACCGCAACGGCATCCCGACCGGCGTGTTGATGGCGCCGCTGATGCCCGGGATCAACGACGCGCCGGAACAGGTCGAGAAGATCGTCGCAGCTCGCGACGGAGGCGAACGCGACCTACATCGGCGGCCAGATGCTGTTCCTGCGGGGCTCGGTGCGGGACATCTTCTTCGAGTGGTTGCGCGAGCACCGGCCGGACCTGGTGGAGCGCTATGAGCACCTGTACGCCAAGGGCGCGTACCTGTCGGCCGGCGATCGCCGCAAGCTCGAGCTGGCCGCCGGGGCACCATGGGTGCGGCCGGATACCGCGGACCCGTTCCGGAATAGCCACCGCGGCGGACGCCGGCCGCCGCCGCCGCTGAAACTGTTGCCCGCGCAAAAACCCCTGCAGGAGAGTCTGTTCTAGCGGGGACTGTGATGGGCGTCACGGGACTGAAACTCAGAGCGTCGGGCAGGGTTGGCTGTGTACGTGCCTCGCTTACACCGACCACACGTCGCGCCTCGTGCGCGGTCATTGACCCTGCAGACCGCCCAGCGCGCCCGCCGCGCGAAGTGGGAACTGGCGGCGCTGATCCCGCTGTTCGGCCTGACACTCGTCGCGTACGTCGAGCGCGAGCGGATTTTCGGAGTGGATACGCCGGTCCGCGTCGCCGCCGCGGTGGTGATGGTGATCCTCGGCTGGGCGCTCGCGCGCGACCTCGGGCGATTCACCGCGCCGGCGCTGTTCCGGCGCATGGACCCGGCGACGGCCGGTACCGCGGGCTTCCTGATCCGATTCGCGTTCCTGATCGTGGCCGCGATCGCGTCGCTCCGTGTCGCCGGGTTGGACCCGGCCACGCTGGCCCTCGGCGGTGCGATCACCGCGGTCGTCATCGGTCTTGCGGCTCAGCAGACACTCGGCAATCTGATCGCGGGCCTCGTGCTGATCTCGGTGCGGCCGTTCAAGGTCGGCGACCGCGTGCGTCTGCAGGCGGGCGGCCTCGCCGGCCAGGTCGAGGGGATCGTCGCCTCGCTCGGACTGCTGTACACGACATTCGCGCAGGGCCAGGACTCGATCATGGTCCCGAACAACGTCGTGCTGGCGGCGGCCGTCGTCCCGCTGCGCGAACCCGCCGCGGTCGACTTGCGCGCGCGCCTCCGGCCCGACGTGCGGCCCAGCGACGTCCAGGCGATGCTCGAGGACACGATCTCGACGCCGGTGCGCGGTGAGCCGACGATCGCGCTCGAGGAGATCGACGCCGACGAGGTTGTCGTCCGGATCCAGGCGACTCCGCTGTCGGACGCCGACGGCCCGCGCCTCGCGGACGAAGTGCTGGCCGCTGTCGGGGCCGCGACTGACCACAGCGACCAGCCCGCGCCCCGGCGTCACGACGGCGGCGACGGCACGACGAGCGACGGCGGCTAGCGCGCCGCACCGCGCTGCCGCTCAGCGTTTGTCGGCCTGGCCGCTGCCGATGCTGTCGGCGGTCTTCGTCGCCCCCAGGCGACGCTGGACCGCGCCGACCGGCCCGGGGGCGAGACCGGCCAGGATCGCGCCCGCGCGCAGCGTGAGTGGCGCGACGTCGAGCTCCGCCCGGTTGTCCTCGATCGCCTTGACGACCGCCCGGGCGACGTCCTCCGGCCGCTTCGTGCCGACGAACGGCGGCAGCTTCCCGCCAGAGTCGGCGAACATCCCCGCGTCGCGGATGAACCCGGGCAGCACGACCGACACGCCGACGCCCTTCGGCTCGAGATCCTCGCGCAACGCCAGCGAGAATCCCCGCAGGCCGAACTTCGTCGCGCTGTAGACCGAGCTGCGCGGCGCACCGGCGCGACCGGACAGCGAGGACATGAACAACAGGTGCCCGCTGCCACGGGCGACCATCGAGTCCACCAGCCCGTGCGCCAGCAACATCGGCGCGCGCAGGTTCACGTTCAGCGCGCGGTCGAGTTCCTCGACGGAGAACGACGTCAGCTTCCCCGAGCCCGGGACCCCCGCGTTGGCGACCAGCACGTCGACCTCGCCGGCCTCCGCCAGGAGCCGCGCGGGGGCGTCGGGCATAGATAGGTCGGCCTCGATCGCCCGACCGCCGACCTCGGACGCGAGCGGCTCCAGCACGTCGACTCGACGCCCCGTGAGCGTCAGCGAAGCGCCACGCTCTGCCAACGCGCGAGCGATCGCTTGCCCGAGACCTCCGGTCGCGCCGGTGAGCAGAACGCGCGCGCCATCCAGTTTCATGCGAATACCGCCACCGTTGCCGTGAAGCTGTGCAGGAAATAGCCGCCGCCGACGGGCCCGATCTCCCCGGCGGCGAAGAAGCCCGCGGCGGGCGCGCCCGCCAATGCGTCGGCGACCGCCTCGGCGTCGTGATCCGCGCGCCCGAACATCTGCCGCCCGCGCCCGTTGCACGCGAACAGCAGCGCGCCCGCGGGCGGGCGCCCGCCGAGCGCGGTCATGCGAATCGACAATGCCTCGCGGAGATCGCGGTCGGCGCTCTCGGCGTCCCGCGCATGCAGCCGGACGACCTGCCCGGGATGCACGTCAGCGGCGATCGCGACCTGTCCCGTCGCGGGATCGGCGCCGACGAGCCCGCGCACGAGGAAGTCGCCCTGGAGGTAGTCGGGCTTGTTCGAGTCGACGACGATCCCGACCAGCAGGCCGCCCTGGACGAGCTCGAGATCCTTCGGCGGCAGCTCCTCGATCGTCTCGCGCAACTTCTCCAGCGCCGGCTTACCGGCCAGTTCGCCGATCACGTGACCCTCGCCGGCGGTGATCGTCAGCTCGGGCCCGATCGGCGCAGCGCCTTGCGAGACCATGGGCAGCACCTCGACGCCGTCCAATCGCAGGCCGACCGCACCCTCATTGACGACCTCGTTACCGATGAACAGGATCGGCTCGTCGTCGATCGTCCGCCCCGAGGCGAGACCTCCGAGCAGCGGCAGCATCGGCGTCGACTCGCTCAGGAACCGCAGGACCGCGTCGGTCGGAAACGACACCGGATCGGCGAGCAGGATCGCACCGCCGGCGCCGTTGAGATCCGGCATCCCGGTGAGCGCGCCGGTCCCCGCCTCGAGCTCCTCGACCGCGGCGTGGAACGCGGCCGCGGTCCCTTCCCCGAGGCTCGCCGCCCACACGGACACCGCGGACCCATTCTCGATCTCGCGCCCGTGCCCGATCACGCCGCCCGCGCCGCATCCGATCAGCTCCTCCGGCGCGAGCACCTCATGGACCGCCTCGAGCGCCGCCTCGGGCACCGCGAGTACGTCGCCGCACACGAACAGCACGACCAGATCGCAGACCGCGCCGTCGAGCTCCGCGGCCGCCAGCGACGCCGCTTCCAGCGCCGCTGCGCGTGAGTCGAGCGCGGTCGACAGACCGGTGCCGATGCGGACGGACATGGCCCGCCACGATACTCCGCGATCCGCGCCACCGAGCCGCGTTCGCCGCGGCCATACTGGGCCGCCGATGCAGGTGATCGCCGTGTTCGGACCGACGGGCGTCGGCAAGACCGCCGTCGCGATCGCGCTCGCCAAGCGGCTGCGCGAACGCGGCGAGGAACCGGTCGCCGTCTCGGCCGACGCGATGCAGGTCTACGCGGGCCTGCCGATCCTCACCGGGGCGGCATCCGGAAGCGAGCAGGCCGAGCTCGAGCACCGGCTGCTCGGCTTCGTGCCGATCACGGAGACGTTCTCCGCCGGCGCGTATGCCGAACGCGCGCACCGTGAGATCGACGCCCTCCTGGACGAAGGCCGCCGGCCGATCGTGGTCGGCGGCACGGGGCTGTACCTGCGCGCCGCGCTCGCCGATCTCGACCTCCGTCCACCCGTCGATCCGGACATCCGGCGGCGGCTCGCCGAGAAGCCGATCGGACAACTCCACGCCGAGCTGCCGGAAACCGTGGCGGCCGGGATCGCACCCACCGACCGCCAGCGCGTGATCCGCGCGCACGAGCTGCTCGCGGCCGGCCACGAGCCACCGCCGCCGGCCAACGCGCCGTCGCAGCTCTGGACCAAGCACACGCGCCGCGCGACAGTGCTCGCCGCACTCGTGATGGACCGCGAAGCGCTCGCGCACCGGATCAACGAGCGCGTCGACCAGATGATCGCCGGCGGAGTGCAGCAGGAAGTCGCGCGAGCGCACGCGGCGGGCGCGTCCGCCACCGCCCGCCGCGCGCTCGGCTTCGACGAGCTCCTCAATCACGACATCGACGCCATGAAGACCCGCACCCGCCGCTACGCCAAGCGCCAGCTCACCTGGCTCCGCAAGCTCGGAGGCGCGCACCTGATCGACGTCACCGGCCGCAGCCCAGACGACGTCGCAGCCGAGCTGATCGCCATCATCTGAGCGCGTGCGCTTCGAGAAGTGGCAGGCGCTGGGCAACGACTACCTCATCTTCGAGGAGGCCGAGCTGACCCCGGCGCAGGTCAAGAAGCTGTGCGATCCGCATTTCGGACCAGGCGCCGACGGCGTCCTGCTCCTCACCCAGCCGGACGAGCCCGGCTTCGTCGCCCGGCTGCGGATCTTCAACCCCGACGGGAGCGAGGCTGAGCTGTCGGGCAACGGCGCCCGCGAGGCGATCATGTACCTGCGCCGAAACGGCTGGACCGACGCCGACACGTTCAGCATCCAGACACTCGCGGGCGAGATCCGCCCGACGATCACCGGCAAGACGACCTGCCGCGTCGACATGGGCCGCGCGACCCTGCAATCGCCGCACTACCCGGACGGTCCGCCGACCGGCCAGGGCGAAGTGGCCGGCTACCGGTTCCAGCACGTCGCGATCGGCAACCCGCAGTGCGCGATCCGCGTCGAGGACCCCGACAGCCTCGACCTGCAGCGGCTCGGGCCGGAGATCGAGAACGCCCCGATCTTCCCCAACCGCACCAACGTGTCGTTCTGGACGGAGCTCGCGCCGGACGCCATCCGCGCGCGGATCTTCGAGCGCGGCGTGGGGGAGACCCTGAGCAGCGGCACCGGCGCGAGCGGGGCCGCGGTCGCGCACGTCGTCCGCGGCGGCGACTCGCCGGTCACCGTACACCTCGATGGCGGCGAATTGACCGTCGACGTCGACGAATCCCTGCACGTCGACCTGACCGGCTGGGCCGTGCCCATCTACCGTGGAGAACTGAGCGAGGAATTCGTGAACGACCTGGAGACGACATAGATGCTGCTGGTCACCGGAGCGACCGGGACGACCGGGATGGAGCTCCTGCGCGCGCTCAAGGACCGGGGCGTCGAGGCCCGCGCGCTCGTGCGCGACGAGACCAAGGCCCACCACCTGCGCGATCTGGGGTTCGAGCCCGCGACGGGCGACCTCGGCGACCCGCGCACGCTCACCCCCGTGCTGGAAGGGGTCGAGAAGGCCTACCTGGTGTCGCCGATCGGGCCGATGCAGTCCGAGTTCGAGCAGGCGTTCCTGGAGACCGCCAAGGAAGCCGGCGTCAAGCACATCGTCAAGCTCTCCGTCATCGGCGCAAGCCCCGAGGCGCCGCTGCGCTTCGCCCGCACGCACGCCAAGGTCGAGGCGGCGCTGAAGGAGTCCGGCATGGCCTGGACGCTGCTGCGCCCCACGGGCTTCATGCAGAACACGCTCGCGTGGGGCCCGCGCGTGCTGGACGGAACGTTCTACTCGCCGGTTCCCGACGCCTCGTTCAGCATCGTCGACGCCCGCGACGTCGCCGAGGTCGCCGCCGTCGCGCTCACCGAGGAGGGCCACGAGGGCAAGGCATACGGGCTCAGCGGACCCGAGGCGGTCTCGTTCCGCGACCAGGCCAAGCGCGTGTTCGCTGCCGCCGGCCGCGAGGTCACCGTCGAGGAGATCGAGCTCGAGACGCTCAAGCGCGAACTCGTACGCGCCGGCGTCCCGCCGTGGAACGCCGAGGGCCTGAGCGAGCTGTTCGAGATGTACGCCAGCGGCGCCGCCCAGATGGTCACCTCCGGCGTCCAGGACGCGCTCTCGCGCGACCCGCGCACCATCGACGAGTTCGCCAAGGACCACGCGGAGGCGTTCAAGGAGGCCACGCCATGATCGACGGCGGCGCGTGGGGCGCCGGACTCGCCACCTTCTCCGGCGACCGCATCCTCGAGGTCTTCTATCCCGAGCCGCGACTCGGCGCCCATGACGGGTCGGGAACGCGCTCGCTCGGCGCTGAAGAGGCCGAGCGGCTCGGCCTGCCGACCAACCAGCGCACCGACGACCGCCGCGGGACGCGCCAGGCGCCCGTGATCACGGTGATCGAGGATCTGGCCGCAGCCGCCGGACGGCGCCGCCGACGCCTATCTGCGCCTGCACCTGCTCTCGCACCGGCTGGTGAAGCCGCACGACGTCAACCTCGACGGCATCTTCGCCGCGCTGCCGATCGTCGCCTGGACCAGCGCCGGCCCAGTCGACCCCGCGCACCTGACGCAGGTCCAGCTCCGGTTCCGCGCCGACTCCCAGCCGCTGCAGGTCTTCTCGGTCGACAAGTTCCCGCGCATGACCGACTACGTGGCGCCGTCCGGGCGTCCGCGTGGCCGACGCCGACCGCGTCCGGCTCGGCGCCTACCTCGCCGAGGGCACGACGGTGATGCACGAGGGCTTCGTGAACTTCAACGCCGGCACGCTCGGGCACTCGATGGTCGAGGGCCGGATCAGCGCCGGCGTCGTCGTCGGCGACGGCTCCGACGTCGGCGGCGGCTCCTCGATCATGGGCACGCTGTCCGGCGGCGGCAGCGAGGTCATCAGCATCGGCGAGCGCTGCCTGCTCGGCGCCAACGCCGGGATCGGCATCTCGCTCGGCGACGACTGCACGGTCGAGGCCGGGCTCTACGTGACCGCGGGGACGCTGGTCACGCTGCCCGACGGCGACGTCGTCAAGGCGCGCGAGCTCTCCGGCGCCAACGGCCTGCTGTTCCGCCGCAACTCGAGGACCGGCGCTGTCGAGGCGCTCCCGCGCTCGGGCAACTGGGCCGGGCTCAACGCGGCACTGCACGCAAACGACTGACCGCGGCCTCGCAGACGCCTCGAGCGGCGGCACCAGCGCCAGCCGGAGATACCCCTCGCCGGCCGGGCCGAAGAACGACCCGGGAGCGACGATCACGCCCGCCTCGATCCACTCCGCGGCGAGCGCGTCGGGAGCCTCCAGCCACAGGAAGAATGTCGCGTCGCCGCCCGCGCTGCGCAGGCCCATCGCCTCCAGCGCGGGCAGCATCGCATCGCGCTTGGCCCGATAACGCTCGCGGACCTCGTCGACGTGCGCCTCGTCGTTCCAGGCCGCGATCGCCGCGCGTTGGAAGAACTCCGGCGGCGCGACGCCCACGTTCGGCCGGTACTTCTTCAGCGCGCGCGATGATCTCGGGATCGCCCGCGACGAACCCGGAGCGGTAGCCGGGCATCGACGAGCGCTTCGACAGCGTGTTGAACACCACGACATTGGACGCGGTCGCGCGACCTGCAGCGCGGACTCCGGCGCGTCGCCCGAAATACAGCTCCGAGTACGCCTCGTCGGACGCGAGGACGAACCCGTGGCGGCGGGCCAGCGCGGCCGCCTCCTCGTAGAACGCCAGCGGGGCCGTCGCGCCCGTCGGGTTGTTCGGGTAGTTCAGCCACAGGATCGCCACGCGCTCCCAGTCGACGCCGTCCAGCGCCGGCAGCCAGCCGTTCTCCTCGCGCAGCGGCAGCTCGACGATCTCCTTGCCCGCGAACCGCGCGCCGCGGTCGTACACGGGGTACGCGGGCGTGCGGAATGACCACCTGGTCGCCGTCGAAGCACGTTCGCGAGCCCGAAGATCGCCTCCTTGGAGCCGATCGTCGGCAGCACCTCGGTGTCGGGATCGAGCGCCACGCTGAAGCGGCGCTCGACCCAGCCGGTGATCGCCTCCCGCAGCTCCGGCAGCCCGAGCACGCTCGGATACGGCGCCATCGGCGTGATCGCGTCCGCGAGCGCCTGCGCGGATGAACGCGGGCGTCTCCTCGCGCGGCTCGCCGATGCCGAACTCGATGATCTCCACGCCCGCGGCCCGCAGCCGCGCCCGCGGCCTCCTCGAGCCGCACGAACGGGTACGTGCCGAGGCCGGCCAGCACCGGCGAGAGCGCGGATCACGTGCCGAACGCCTCCAGCACGCGGTGCGCCGACAGCAGCGCCGCGATCTCGACGTGCTCGTCGCGGCGGTGCGCCTGGGCCGTCGCGCCCGGGCCCGAAATTGACCGCGGCGTACCCCGCCGCGGCGAACTCGGCGACCGGCGTCCACGCCTGCTTGGGCGCGACCGTCAACGCTCCGGCCTGGATCAGCTTCTGCGCCAGCGGGTGGTCGAGCGCGACCGGCGCCGAGCCCGAGTTGCCGTCGACGACGAGCTCGCCCGTGCCCGCCGGTCAATTCGCGCAGCCGCTCCTCGGCCTCGGCAGGCGAGCGCCCGGGCGCGTAGCGGAAGTTGACGTGCGCCTCGCACGAGTCCGGGATCACGTTCATCGCGATCCCGCCCGCGACCTTGGTCACCGACGCCACCTCGGTGAACGTGAGCTCGCCGAACGCGACCGGCACCGGCTCGGCGGCGGCCAGCGCGGAGATCCCGGCCGCCGCGCGGTGGATCGCGTTGTCGGCGTCCCACGGCCGCGCCGAGTGCCCGGAGCGGCCCGCGGAACGTCCACGTGGCGTTGATGTTGCCGACGCAGCCGGCGTGCAGCTCGCCGTTCGGTCGGCTCCATCACGACCACGAACTCGGCGTCGACCGGCGAGCGCTCGAGCAGCGGCGTCAGCGCGCTCTCTGACGACGGCAGCTCCTCGCGCGGGAAGAACAGCGCCGCGTACGGCGCTCGCGCGAGCACCAGCTCCATCATCACGGCCAGCGCGCCCTTCATGTCCGACGCGCCGAGCCCGTAGACGCGCCCGTCCTCGACCCGTCCCGGGATGTTGTCCTGCGCGGGCACCGTGTCCAGGTGGCCGGCCAGCAATACCCGCGGCCGCGTCTCGCGCGGGTAGGCGAGCATGCACGAGTCGCCGAGGTCCTCGACGACCGCGCCGCGCAGCTCCGACGCCACGTATTCGGCCAGCGCCGCCTCGGAGCGCGATTCGGACGGAATGTCGATCAGTTCCAGCGTCCGCGCCGCGAGGCGCTCGGCCAACTCGGTCTCGCTAGGCGCCGGGGCAACGGGCACAGTCCGCCACTCTAGAATGGGACGTCCTTGGAACGCTCTCGCAACGGCCGCACAACCGAGTCCCGCTACGCCCCGCCGCCCGACGCCGGCCGGGCGAAGCAGCGCGCCTACGCCATCGCCGCGTCGCCCGACAACGCAGGACCTCGCCGAGCTCAAGGAGCTGCTGCGCACCGCCGGCGTCGCGACCGTGGGCGAGCTCGCGCAGAAGCGCGACAAGCCGCACCCCAACCTCTACCTCGGCCCCGGCAAGGTGGACGAGCTCAAGCCCCTGCTCAAGGAGGCGGACGCGAACGTCGTCGTCGCCGACGATGAGCTCACGCCCGCGCCAGCAGCGCAACCTCGAGGAGCAGCTCGACGTGCCGGTGCTGGACCGCACGGCCGTGATCCTCGACATCTTCGCCGGCCACGCGCACACGGCCGAGGGCAAGATGCAGGTCGAGCTGGCCCAGCTCGAATACAACATGGCGCGCATGCGCGGCCTGTGGACGCACCTCGAGCGTCTCGGCGCCGGCCGCGGCGTGGGCGGCATCGGCACGCGTGGCCCGGGCGAGTCCCAGATCGAGACCGATCGCCGGCTGGCGCGCGACCGGATCACGGTGCTCAGGCGCCGCCTGGACCACGTGAAGTCCACCCGCGCCGTGATGCGCGCCGAGCGCGAGCGCGCCCACCTGCCCAACGTGGCGCTCGCGGGCTACACGAACGCCGGCAAGTCGACGCTGCTGAACGCGCTCACGGGCGCCGAGGTCGGCGTCCGCGACCGGCTGTTCCACACGCTCGATCCGACGACCCGCACGCTCCGGCTGCAGGGCCGGGCGTTCCTCGTGACCGACACCGTCGGCTTCATCCGCAAGCTGCCGCACCAGCTCGTGGACGCGTTCGCGGCCACGCTGGAGGAGACCCGGCTGGCCGACCTCGTGCTGCACGTCGTCGATGCGTCCGCGCCCGAGGAGGAACTGCTCGCGATGACTCGTGCGGTCGAGGACGTGCTCGAGGAGATCCACGCCGGCAGCTCGCCGCGGATGCTCGTCCTCAACAAGGCCGACATCATCGACGAGGAGCGTCGCCGCGAGCTCAGCTTCCGCCACGCGGACGCCGTGCTCGTCTCCGCCGTCGCCGGCGAGGGCCTCGAGGAGCTCAAGGAACGGATCACGCAGGAGTTCGAGCGGACGCTCAAGGACGTCGAGCTGCTCGTGCCGTTCGCCGAGGGCGGCCTGCTCTCCGAGCTCCACGACGTCGCCGGCGACATGGAGCGCGAGGACACGCCCGAGGGCGTCCGCGTGACGGCCCGGATCCCCGCGGTGGTCGCCGACCGCTACGACCGCTACTCGGTCAACGGCCGCTAGAGCCGAACCCGTTCGCGCCGCGGTCGTCGCCGCCGTCCGGCAGCGCATCGACCACGACCAGCTCCGGCGCGACGCACGGCACGAGAGCAGCTGCGCGATCCGGTCGCCCGCCGAAGCCTCGAACACCTCGGTCCCGTGGTTGATCAGGATCACGCGCAGCTCGCCGCGGTAGTTCGGGTCGACCAGCCCCGGCGCGTTCACGCACGAGATCCCGTGCCGGATCGCGAGCCCGGAGCGCGGCAGGACCAGGCCGGCCATCCCCGTCGGGATCGCCACCGCGACACCGGTCGGGACCATCGCCCGCTCGCCGGGCCCCAGCGACGAATCCCTCGACGCACGACAGGTCGAACGCGGCGTCACCGGCGCGCGTGCGCGCCGGAAGCCGAGCGGCGGGATGCAGGAGCTGGACCTCGATCCGAGGTAGCTAACCGTCCAGCCCGGACGGCACGATCCAGCCCGCCATCGCGATGAAGTGCACGATCGCGGCGAGGATCACGAACACGTGGAAGATCTCGTGGAAGCCGAACACGCGCGGCCATGGGTCCGGGCGCCCGAGCGCGAACACGATCGCGCCGACGGTGTAGAGCACGCCGCCCAGAGCGACCAGCACGAGCGGCGCCGCCGGCAGCGCCGCGATCAGCTGCGGCAACGCCAGCACGGCGACCCACCCGAGCACGACGTAGGTCGACGAGGCACAGCCAACGCGGCGCGTTGACCCACGCCACGCTGAAGGCGATGCCCGAGCAGCCGCGCCGGCCCACACCGTGATCGAGCACGACCCAGCGCGTCGCGCCCGTCAGCACGAGCATCCCGACCGCCGTGTAACACGCGGCGATGAACACGTAGATCGTGCTGTGGTCGAGGCGCCGCAGCAGCGGCCGCCAGCGCGGGTGCCAGCGCCAGCGGTGGTAGAGCCCGCTGCCGCCGAACACGGCGCACAGCCCGGCGCCGTAGATCGCCGCCGCGACCCGGGGCGCACCGGCCGGCGTCAGCGCGATCAGCGCGCCCGCGGCCACCAGCGCGAGCCAGAAGGCATACGCGTGAGTGACCCCGCGTAGGCGGGGGATGTCGAGCTCCATGAACGGAGTATTCCCGGACGGACCCGTCAGATACCTGTGGAGTATGGTCAGACCCCGGACCGTAGCGTCCGCAACGAACGGTTAGGGTCGCGCCCGTCCGCATGAACATGCCCACCGACCTGCTGCAAGCGCAGTACGACGGGATCCCGGTCCCGTGCTACACGTGGCGGCTCGAGGGGGACGACTTCGTGCTCGAGCGCGCCAACCGCGCCGCGTTCGAACGGGCCGACGGGTCGCTGGAGCCGTTGCTCGGCCGCCGGCTGGGCGAGATCTATCCCGACTGGCCCGAGATCACCGCGGATTTCGCGCTCGCCTTCGAGGAGCGCCGGACCGTCAGCCGCGAGCTGAACTTCCGCTTCGCGCGCGACGGCGAGCTTCGCCGGCTCGAGGTGACGTACGTCTACGTCGCCCCGGACCGCGTGATGGTGCACGCCGACGACATCACCGAACTGCGCGAGAACGAAGAACGGCTGCGGGCCGTGATCGCCACCTTCGAGGCCGGGCTGCTGACGATCGATCTCAACGGCCGGGTCACCGACGCCAATCCGGCGGCGTGCGCGATCTTCGGCCTCGACCGGGAGCGTCTGATGAACGATCCCGGCTGGTGGCAGTCGATCGAGCTCCGGTTCGAGAACGGCAACCCGCTCTCCGTGGAGGAGGCCGCGGGGACGCTGTTCGGCGGCGAGGAAGCCCATGACGTTACGGTGCTGCTCACGCAGCCGACCGGCGACGTCGTGACCGTGAAGGCGAGCCACCGGCGGCTGCGCAGCGGTCCCGGCGGGCGGACCACCGGCGTCGTGATCTCGTTTACCGACGTCTCTGAGGCGCTCCGGCTGCAGGAGCGCGTCGCCCGCCAGGCCCTGCACGACCCGCTGACGGGCCTGCCGAACCGGTTTCTGTTCCAGGAGCGGCTCGAGCAGGCGCTCACGCGACCCACGCGGGCGCGGATCGCGATCCTCCTGCTCGGCCTGGACCGCTTCCGCGCCATCAACGACACCCACGGGCACGCCGTCGGCGACGAGGTGCTGATCGAGGTCGCGACGCGGCTCGACCGCGCGCTCGACGCCGCGTGCCCGCTGGCCCGCTTCGGCGGCGACGAGTTCGCCGTGCTCGCCGAACTGCGAGACGAGCGCGAGGCGGCAGAGCTCGCCCAGCGCCTCACCCGCGCCCTCGAGGGCCCGGTGGCCGGCGTCCACCTCACCGCCGCCGTCGGGATCGCGGTCGAGGACGATGATCGGCGCCGATCTCGTCCAGGGCGCCGACGCCGCGCTCCAGCGCGCCAAGGCCCGCGGCGGCGGCGCGTTCGAGGTGTTCGACCGCGCGATGGGCGGCCGGCTGCGCGACCGGCTCAGGATCGAGGAGGGCCTGCGCCGCGCGCTCGAGCGCGACGAGCTGCGGCTCGTCTACCAGCCGATCGTCGACGTCGAGACGGGCCGTACGGTCGCCGTCGAGGGGCTGGTGCGCTGGCAGCATCCCAGCGAGGGCCTGCTCGCGCCGGCGCGCTTCCTGCCCGTCGCCGAGCAGCACGGCCGGCTGATCTCCGCCATCGGCGACTGGGTGCTGCGCCGCGCGTGCACGGAGGCCGGCCACTGGCCGAGCGGCGTGCGGGTCAGCATCAACGTCGCCGCCCGCGAACTCGGGGACGACGGGTTCGTTGAACGGGTCGCGCGGACGCTGGAGGCGGCGGGCGTCGCGCCCGCGCAGATCGCGCTCGAGATCACCGAATCGACGCTGATGCAGGGCGGGGACGCGGGGATCGCCGCCCTCGAGCGCTGGCGCGGCTCGGCGTGCAGGTCTACCTCGACGACTTCGGCACCGGCTATTCCTCGCTGACCCGGCTCGCGCGCCTGCCGCTGGCCGGCATCAAGCTCGACCGCGGGTTCGTCGCAAGCGCCTCCGGCGAGCGCGGCCGCCGGATCATCGAGGCCGCGCTGAGCATCGGCCGCGCGGCGGATCTGGGCGTGGTCGCCGAGGGCGTCGAGACCGAGGACCAGCTCGCGCTGCTGCGGGCGTGCGGCTGCAGCCTGCGTGCAGGGCTACCTGCTCGGGCGGCCCGCGCCGCCCGAGCAGGTGGCGGCACAGCTCACTGGATGAGCTGCGTCTCCTGCAGGTACTCCTTGGCGACCTCGGCCGGCTCCTTCTTGTCGAGGTCCACGCGCGCATCCAGTTCCTGCATCGCGTCGTCGGTCAGCCCCTTCTGGATCTGGTCGATCGTCTTCGCCAGGTCCGGCCCGGCGGCATCGGCCGTCTCCTGCTTCATCACGAGGGTCGGGTTGTAGGGCGGGAACATGCCCTTGTCGTCCTCGAGCAGGACCTCGTCGTTGCGCTTGATCTGCGGATCGGTGGTGAACACGATCGAGACGTCGGCGCGGCCCGAGCTGAGCACCTCGTGGCGCTGGTCGATCGCGACCGGGACGAACTTGCCTGAACTTCAGCCCGTAGATCTCCTCCAGGCCGAGCAGGCAGTCCATCCGCTTGCGGCACTCGGGCGAGCCGTAGATCGTCAGGTCGCCGGCGTGCTGCTCGAGGTCGGAGATCGTCTTCAGACCGAGCTTGTCGGCCGTCTCCTTGGTCACCGCGACCTCGTTGGAGCTCGTGAACGGCGTCGGCGGGAACGCCGTCAGCCCGTCCTTCTCGAACTCGGTCTTGGCCTCCTCGTAGGCCGCCTGGGCGTCCTTCGGGAGGTCGGCCGCGTCCTTGCCGAAGAACACGGTCAGGGCGGTGCCGGTGTACTCGGGGTAGGCGTCGATCTCGCCGCCCTTCAGCGCGGCCAGCGCGACGTCCTGGTCACCGAGGTTGAGGTCGGTCGTGGTGTTGTAACCGGCGGCGGCCAGGCCCTGGGCGTAGATCTCTCCCAGCACCTTCTGCTCGGTGAAGTTCTTCGAGCCGATCTTCAGCGAGACCTTGGCGTTGTCGGGGTTGTTGACGATGCCGGACGCTTGGGTGGCCTCCGCGGTGGCGGTGGCCTCCCCAGAGCCGGCCGGCTCTTCCTCGTCGTCGCCGCACGCGGCGACGCCGAGCGCCAGCGCCGCCAACAGCGCGGCCAGATAGGGGGTGAGCTTGCTCATGGGGCGGTCTGGATCCTCCTCTTGGTGAGACCGAAGCGGGCACGTGCGCGGCCCTCTGCGCCGCGCTCGAGTTTGATGCCGGCCGGCGTGACCGCCCGCTGGACGGCCGATAGGCCGACCTCGGCGGCGATCGCCAGCACGGCGACGATGATCGAGGCGCCGATCGAGCCGTCACGTCCGTAGACGGAAAAGGCCACGATCGGATCGCCGAGCGTGACCACGCCGACCAGCGGCGCGATCGTGGCGGTGGCGATGACGTTGACCGTCGAGGTTTTGATGCCGCCGAAGATCAACGGCAGGGCCAACGGCAGCTCGACCTGACGGATCACCTGCGCGCCCGACAGGCCCATGCCGCGGGCGGCGTCGACCGAGTCACGATCGGTCTGCTGGACCCCCACGTAGGCGTTGGTGAGGATCGGCGGGATCGCGAGTGCCGCGAGTGCGAGCGTCACGTTCACGAATTCCGGGCTGCCCGGGAAGAACGCGATGAACAGCGCGATCAGCGCGACGCTGGGCACCGCGCGGCCGACGTTCGAGGTCGAGATGGCCAGGAACGAGCCCTTGCCGGTGTGGCCGAGCGTGAGCCCGAGCGGCAGCGCGATGACGAGCGCGAGCGCCATCGCGGCCCCGGTCAGCTTCAAGTGCTCCCACAGCAGCGGCAGGTTGTGGCTGCCGCCGACCGGTACCCCGCGCTGGTTCTCGCGCTCGTTGAAGATGAAGCCGATCGCGTCGCCGAACTCGCCAAGCGCTTGCGCCGCCAGGGTCGTCGTCATGCCGCCGCCGCCCGCGTCCAGGGGGTCAGGACCTTCTGGACGGCCAGCACCAGCAGGTCGAGGATCACCGCCAGCAACACGCACAGGCCGCCGGCGACGACGACGTTGGAGCGGAACTGCGTGTCGGCGAAGATCGCGGCGCCGAGACCGCCGGCGCCGGCCAGGAACACCAGCGACGTCAGGCCGACCGTGGTCGTGACGGCGATCCGCAGCCCGGCCATGATCTCGGGCAGCGCCAGGGGCAGCTCGACCCGCCACAGCAGCTGGCGCTGCGTCAGGCCCATGCCACGGCCGGCGTCCCGGGCCTCGGCCGGCACGCCCTCGAGCCCCGTGATCACGTTGCGGAAGATGATCAGCAGCGTGTAGGCGACGAGGGCGATCACCGCCGTCGTCTTGCCGCGCCCGGTCAGCGGCAGCAGCAGGAAGAAGAACGCGACGCTGGGCAGCGTGTAGAGGATCCCGGTGATCTGCGTGACGGGCGGGATCATCCACCGCCGCCGGTGTGCCATCAGCGCGAGCGTGAACGCGATCGCGAACCCGATCGCGACGCTGATCAGGGTGAGCTCGAGGTGCTCGATCAGCGGCGTCTTGTAGCGCTCCCAGTTGTCGACGATCCAGTCCGGGCAGAAGCCGTTGCGCTCGACGCACGACGGCTCGCCGCCGCGCTCGCGGATCTCGAGCTGGGCGAGCAGGATCACTGGTCGTCACCTGCTGCGACATGGGCCAGCGTCTCGACACTGAGGCTGCCGAGCGCCTCGCCCTCCTGATCGACGACCCGGCCCTGCGTCGCGCCGTGCTGCAGGAGATCGGAGAGCGCGTCGCGCAGGAGCATGTCGAGCGGGAGCTCAGGCCCGCCGTTGACGCTCCCGAGCGCCTCACGCGGCACGTCGCTCACGCGCATCAGCGCCAGCCGCTTGAGCGCCCGGTCGGCGCCCACGAAGTCCTCGACGAACTCGTTCGCGGGGTGCAGGAGGATCTCGGAGGGCGTCGCGTACTGCGCGAGGTGGCCTCCCACCTCGAGGATCGCGATCCGGTCGCCCATCTTGATCGCCTCGTCGATGTCGTGGGTGACGAAGACGATCGTCTTGCGGATCTCGGCCTGCAGGCGCAGGAACTCGTTCTGGAGGCGCTCGCGGTTGATCGGGTCGATCGCGCCGAACGGCTCGTCCATCAGCATCAGCGGCGGGTCGGCGGCGAGCGCGCGGGCGACGCCGACGCGCTGGCGCTGGCCGCCCGAGAGCTGCGCGGGATAGCGCGTGGCCATCTCCTGCGGGAGCCCGATCAGGTCCAGCAGCTCGTGCACGCGGGCGCCGATCCGCTGCTTGGTCCAGCCCAGCAGCTTCGGGACGGTGGCGATGTTCTCGCCGATCGTGCGATGCGGGAACAGGCCGATCTGCTGGATCACGTAGCCGATCTCGCGGCGCAGATCGTCGACATCGCGGTCCTTGACGCTGCGCCCGCCGACCAGGATGTCGCCGCTCGTGATGTCGATCATCCGGTTGACCATCCGCATCGCGGTGGTCTTGCCGCAGCCCGACGGGCCGACCAGCACGCAGATATCGCCGGCCGGAACGGTCAAGCTCAAACCGTCCACGGCGGGCCCGTCAGCCCCCGGATAGACCTTCGTCGCCCCGGCGAACTCCAGTTGGACCGCTTCTCGGTAGGCGGACGGCCCCTCGGATTGGGCGGAGTTGGCTGACGTCAAGAGGAAACCCGGGGGAGGGAGGGCGCCGGATGCTACCCGACGCGGTCCGCGAGCCCGGCAGCTCGGCGCGCCGCCGCGTGTGCCGCGTCCTCGAGCTTGTCGTCCAGCGGGGGGAGTTCCGACGGGTCGCGGGCGAGCGCGATGGCGGTCAGGAAGTCCGCGAACCACGCGTTCTTGGGCAAGAGCGGGCCGTGAAGGTAGGTGCCGATGACGTTGCCCTTGCGCACGCCCTCGAAGCCCGACCGGCCGTCATTGCCGTGACCGCGAAGGACGCGGCCGAGCGGTTGCTCGGTGGCGCCGAGGCGCGTCCGGCCGCCGTGGTTCTCGAAGCCCGCGAGGATGCCCTCTTCGAGTTCGATCGCGACGTTCCCGATCAGCCGCGGCCCGTCCTCGCGGACGGTGTGCAGGTCGACGAGGCCGACGCCCGGCAGCTTCTCGCCGCCCAGCTCGTAGGAGTGGCCGAGCAACTGGTAGCCGCCGCACACGGCGAAGATCACCGCGCCGCGGGCCGCCGCCGCGTGCAGTGCCTCGCGTTTGTGCGTGGCCATGTCCTCGGCGCACAGCTCCTGGTCGCGATCCTGGCCGCCGCCGATGTAGAAGAAGTCGGCCGCGTCGGGGTCGAGCGCGTCGTTCAGGCCGACCCCGGTCAGTTCGAAGCCGAGGTTCCGCCATTCGCAGCGGCGTTGGAGCAGCGACAGGTTTCCGCGGTCGGCGTAGATGTTCATCAGGTCGGGATAGAGCGCACAGACGCGCAAGCGGTCAGCCACGGAAGATCACGACCTGGGTGGCGATGTGCTCGGGAGTCTCGGGAATGTGGCGCAGCTCCTCGGCCTCGAGGCCGTGCGGCGCCGCCTCCTCGGCCAGCCCGCCGGGAGTGACGACCTGCAAGCGGATCTCGTCGTCGGTCGTCACGCGCTCGCCGTGGGGGCCGACGCGCTGGCGGATCCGCTCGATCAGGACCTCGGTGTCATCGACGTGGATCGCGATCGGCTGGGAGATGTAGGTCCAGCCGTCGGCCTGGCCGAGGTCGGGGGAGGGGAGCGGAGGCGCACCGTCATAGGACTCGAGTTCGGTGGCGATCGCGACGGCGACGCGGCCGCCGGGCACGAGAGCGCGGCGCGCGGAGGCGAAGAAGCCGTCGCGCTCGGCGAGCAGCTGGATCGTCTGCATCGGGACGGCGATCAGGCCGACCTGGTCTTCGAGCGTGAAGTCCGCGGCGTCGGCGGTGATCGCGGTGACCGCCGTGCCCGCCTCGGCGGCGCGCGCCTCGAGGACGCGGAGCAGGTCGGGATCGAAGTCGAGCGCGATGACCGTGTGCCCGGCTTCGGCGAGCCGGAGCGCGACCCGCCCGGTGCCGGCGCCGACGTCGAGGACGCCTTCCGGGGCTTCGCGGGCGAGCTCGCGCCACAGCGGAAGATCGGCGTCGTAGCGGCTGCACTCGACGTCGTGCCAGACGACGTGCTCGGGGATGATCACCGCCAGTACGCCTTCGCCTGGCCGCGGCGGGTGAGCAGTTCGCGCAGCTCGAGCAGGGCGGTGTACGTGGGGACGACGTACAGCGGCCCGTCGCCGTGTTCCAGCGCGTCGTCGAGGCCGCGCTCCAGCTCGTCGACGACGTGGATCCGGTCCGTCGGCAGGCCGGCGTACTTCATCCGGAGCGCGAGCTCGGCGGCGCGGGTGCCGGAGGCCGTGAAGCGGCGCACGCTGCCCACGAGCAGCTCCCAGTCGGCGTCCCAGACCCAGCTCACGTCGCGGCCGTCGGCGGTGCGGTCGTTGAGCACGCCGAGCAGGTCGAGTTCCTTCGCCTCCAGCGCGAGCGTCCGCAGCACCTCGTTGGCGCCGGCCGGGTTCTTGACCAGCAGGATCGACGTCGGGCGGCCGAGGTCGAGCGTCTCGGCGCGGCCGAACGCGGGCTCGACGGCCTGCAGCCCGGCGACGACGTCGTCGAGCGGCACCCCCAGGCTGAGCGTCAGCGCGGCGGCGCCGAGCGCGTTGTAGACGTTGTAGAGGCCGGGGAGCGGCAGCTCGACGCGCCGTTCGCGCAGCGTGAATGCGGCGCTGCGAATGCCGCGCAGCTCGACATCCGTGGCCGTGACGCTCGGCTCCGGCCGCTGCTGTCCGCAGTTCGGGCACCGATAGTGCCCGAGATGGGCGAGATAGATCGCGGAGTATTCATACGCGTGGCCGCAGCGCCGGCAGTGCTTGGAATCCGAGGCGTGCTGCAGCTCCGGCACGGCCAGCGAGTGGTCGTCGACACCGAAATACGTGGGATTCGGCGCGTGGCGGCCGAGGTCGGCGACGAGCGGGTCGTCGGCGTTCAGGACCAGCCCGGCGCGGTTCTTGACGATCTCTGCCCAGCGGTCGGCGATCGTCTCCAGCTCGCCGTAGCGGTCGAGCTGGTCGCGGTAGAGGTTGCCGAGCAGCATCGCCCGCGGTTCGAGCTCCTCAACCACCGGGCCGAGCCAGAACTCGTCGACCTCGAACAGGCCGAAGTCGCCGCTCAGCGCGCGGCCGCCTTTCCGAGACGCGTCGGCGAGCGCACTGGCGACACCGCCGGCCATGTTCGCGCCGGCGCGGTTGTGGACGAGCCGGGCGCCGGTGCGTTCGAGGATCTTCGCCACCATCGCCGCCGTCGTGGTCTTGCCGTTGGTGGCGCTGATCACGACGCTCCCGCGTTCCAGCCGGCTCGCGAGGCGCCCGATCGCATGCGGCTCCACTCGCGTCAGCACCTTGCCCGGCAGCGACGTCCCGCCGCCGCGCCCGGCGGTGCGCGCGAGCGTGCCGACCGCCTTGGCGGCGGCCACACCAGCGGCAAGCCGGATCATCGCGGTGCCACCACCCGCAACGAGCCCGGCAGCACGCGGACCGTCAGCGGCAGGTCGCCGATCGGATCGCCGTCGGCGTACGCCGTGAACGGCCGGTCGGCGTGGAACTTCACTTCCTTCGCCTGCACGAGCTTGACCGCCGGGTCCTGCAGGTGCGTGCCGCGGAACACGCGTGGCAGCCCGCGCAGGTAGCGCAGCTTGGTCTGGCTGGAGATGAGAATGATCTCGAGCAGGCCGTCATCCAGCTCGGCGTCGGGGGCCAGGTACATCCCGCCGCCGAACACGCCGGAGTTCGCCACCGCGACCGAGAAGCCCTCGAAAGAAGCCGGCACGCCGTCGATCGTCACGTCCCAGGCCGCTTGCTTCCAGCCCGCGATCGCCCGCAGCACGCCGTACGTGTAGACGAACGTGCCGAGCTTCAGCCGCGTCTCCAGCGCGATCCGGCTGACATCGGAGTCGATGCCCGCCGAGAGGATGCCGAGGTACGTCGTGCTCCTGCCTCGCCCTGCGGGCTCGTCACCGCTTCGCTCGGCCTCGGCGAGGTCGACGGCCTTCTCCTCGCCGGTCTCGAGCAGTGCCACCGCCTCCACCGGGTCGAACGGGATGCCCAGCTTGCGCGCGAAGTCGTTCCCGCGCCCGCCCGGCACCACCGCCAGCAGCCCGGCGCCGTCGCGCAACTCGCCCGCCACCGCGCCGACGATCCCGTCGCCGCCCATCGCGGCGCAGATCTCGCCGTTGTCGCACGCCTCCCGCGCGAGCTGCCGGGCGTGCTGCATCGACGTCGTGGGCTCGACCCGGAACGACCGCCCGAGCCCGCGCAGCGCGGCCTCAACGCCCGGCAGGAGCCGCAGCGCACGCCCGCCGCCGGCGTGCGGATTGACGATCAGACAGACCGAACCCTCGATCACGATGCGGGGAGGCTAGCTGCCTCCGCGAGTTGCCCGACGATCGAGACGAGCGCCTCCGCCAGGTCCGGATCGCGCAGCGCGCCATCGGCGGAGAACGCCACGCCCGCAAGGGGGACCGCGAGCTCCGCGTCGAGCACGTCGGCGCCGGCCGTGCGCAGCGCCTTGCGCAACTCCGACTGGGCCCACACCGCGCCGAAGATCCCTGTGCTCGCGCCGACCACCGCGACCGGCCTTCCGCGCAGGGCATTCTCCGGGAACGGCCGCGATGCCCAGTCCAGGGCGTTCTTCAGCGCGCCGGGCACCGAAGCGTTGTATTCGGGCGTGGCGATCAGTACCGCGTCGGCGGCCGCGATGCGTGCACGCAGGACGGCCACGGCCAACGGCGCCGGCTCGACGTCAGCGTCCTCGTCGTACGGCGGAATCTCGCGCAGGTGCGCGAACGGCACAAGCCTGGCGGGCGGCCGCAGCAGCGCCGCGGCCGCGCGCAGCAGCGCGGCGTTGTGCGAGCCCGCACGCAGGCTCCCGGAGACGCCGAGGATCTGCACTCGCCCTACTCCTGCACAAGCTCGAGATGCACCGTCACCTCGACGTCCCACGAGACGACGTCGCCGCCGTTGGGAAGCTGCGCCTGCCAGGTCAGGCCGAACGCGCGCCGGTCGATCGTCGCCGCGAGGTCGAGGGCGCAGCGCAGGCCGCCGTAGATGTCCTTCACCGGCGCGACGAACGTTCCGCGGGCGAGGACCGGTTGTGTGATGCCCTTGATCGTCAGCTCCCCGGAAACCTCGGCCGCGTCGCCGGCCAGGCGCACGTCGTCCGAGCGGAAGAGGATCTCGGGGTAGCTGGCGGCCGCGAAGAAGTCGTCGCTGTCGACGACGTGGGCGCGGAACTCGGCCGGCGTGCGGATCGCGATCGACGCGACCTGCACGCGGCCCTCGAGGGTGAACCGGCCGTCGGCCTGCTCGGAGAGTTGCGCCGTCACGTCGTCGAACGTCGTGCGGAACGACCCGACGCCCATGTGGCGCACGCCGGCTTGGAACGTCGAGTGGTCGCGGTCGGCGATCCAGCGGCCGGTCAACGGGGACGTGGAGAGCGTGGTCATGCGGGTTCCTTGGTCATGGTGAGCAGGTCGTTGGTTTCGGTGACGAGCGTGTGCAGCAGCGCGATCGCGTCGCGTTCGCGCAGCAATGGCGCGGCCTGGCCGGACCACAGCGCGACCACGTCGGTGCGGCCTCGGGCCAGCGCGGCTTCGCGCAACGGGCGGATCAGGTGCGCCTGGTAGGGGAACGGCTCGATCCGGGCCGCTTCGAACATCCGGTTGGGGATGCCGCGGGCCAGCCGCCCGGTGAACGCCCGGGTCAGGCCGGTGCGGCGCGAAGTGGGGCCGTGGAGCGCGTTCTTGTGCGCCTGCGGCGCAGCGGACTGGTCCGTGGCCAGGAACGCCGTGCCGATCTGCACGCCCTCCGCACCGAGCGCGAGCGCGGCCACGATTCCCCGGGCGTCGGCGATGCCACCGGCGGCGACGACCGGGGCCGCGACCTCGTCCGCCACGACCGGGATGAGCGCCATCGTCCCGACGAGCGAGTGCTCGGGCTTCTCGAGGAAGGCCACGCGGTGCCCGCCGGCCTCCGCGCCTGAGGCGACGATGAGATCGACGCCGGCCTCGTCGAGCGCGACCGCCTCGTCGGGCGTGATCGCCGTCCCGACCGTGACGATCCCGCGCTCGCGGAGGGCGTCGAGCACGCCGCTCTCGGGGATCCCGTAGACCCAGCTGAAGACCGGCGGCCGGGCGGTGAGCACGGCCTCGACCTGCTCGGCGAACGTCGGTGAGAAGCGCTCGGGACGTGACGGCGGCTCGGCGCCGAACTCCTCATAGAGCGGCCGCAGGGCCGCCACGGCGGCGTCCCAGCGCTCGGCGGTCATGTCGGCCTCGGGCACGTCGTGCGTGGAGACCCAGAGGTTGACCGCGAACGGCTCGCCCGTGCGTTCGCGCAGGCGCTCGACGGTCGCCACGATCTCCGCGGGCTCGAGATGGTGCACGCCGAAAGACCCGAGGCCGCCGGTGTTCGAAACCGCCGCGGCCAGCTCCACGCTGGACAGGCCGGAGCCGAACGGCCCTTGGATGATCGGATGGCGCACGCCCAGCACCGAAGCCACGCGGGTTCGCGGCCAGCGGCGCAGAGGAGAGGTGATCGGCATGCGGGTGACCCTAGGTGGCCAGGTAACCAAAGGCAATCAACTGCCGGTTGCCACCTGGTAACCTCGCGCCACCGTGGCTACCACTGCTGAAGAACGGGTCCGCTATCGGCCGTCCCGCGTGGAGCCGCCGCCGGAGGGCTGCCCGCTGACCGAGTGCCTGTCGCTGCTCGGCGGCGCGTGGTCGCCGAACGTCATCTGGTACCTGCGAGAAGGGCCGCGCCGGTTCAACGAGCTGCGCGGCGATCTCTACGGAATCTCGGGCAAGACGCTCTCCGCCCGGCTCAAGAAGCTGGAGGCCGACGGCGTGGTGACCCGCACGGTCCGTCCGACCTCGCCGCCGACGGTCGAGTACGCCCTCACCGACCTCGGCGCCGAGCTCCTGCCTGCTGTCGACGCGATCGTCGAGGTCGGCCACCGGCTCAAGCAGCGCCGCGGCGCGTCCTGACGCCGCTCAGCTGAGCACCAGTGCCGCGAGCGAGTCCGCGACGTGGGTCGGTCGGGGATCGGCCGCGTCGGCTTCGGCGCGGGTGGTGCCGCCCGTCAGAACGAGCGCGGAGTCGAGGCCGGCGCGCCGGGCGCCGGCGATGTCGATGTCGAGCCGGTCCCCGACGGCGAGCGTTCGGCCCGGCCCGAGCCGGTCGCGGGCGGCCGCGTACATCACCTCTTCCGGCTTGCCGACGATCCGGGACGCGCGGATGCCCGCGGCGGTCTCGATCGCCGCCAGGACGGCGCCGGTGCCCGGCCACTGGCCGTCCGGCATCGGGAAGCTCGAGTCGCGCGTGGCACCGATCAGCTCGGCGCCGCGCAGCACGGCCTGCGTCGCCACCTTCAGCTCCTCGTAGGAGAGGTCGTCGTGGGCGGCCACGACGACCACGTCGGCCCGGATCGCGAACGGCGTGTTGTTGACCACCCGCAGCCCGGCCTCGGCGACGTGATCGACCAGCGCCTGGGAGCCGACCACATAGGCGGTGCCGCGATTGCGCTCGGCAAGGGTGTACTGCACGGCGGCGCCGGCGCTCATCACCTCCGGCAGCGAGGCCTGGAAGCCCAGCCGCCACAGCTTGCGCACGAACCCCTCCGGGGCCTGGCGGACGTCGTTGGTGAGAAACAGGACCGATTTGCCCGCTTCGCGCAGGGCGGTGACGGCATCCGCGGCGCCCGCGATCGGCTCGTCGCCGAGCCACAGGCACCCGTCGAGGTCGAGCAGGAAATGGTCATAGCGGCGGATGGCGGGGGAGAGCGACACGCGCGGCGCATTATCCTTGCCCGCCGTGCTCCGACTGCTCGCCGTCCTCATCGCCGCCTTCGCCCTCTTCGCCGCCGGCTGCGGCGAGGACGAGGAACCCGCCGCCACGCCGGAGGCCGAGGCGACCGAGGCGGCGCCCGCGGCCAACGAGTTCCTGCCCGAGGGCTGCGAGAACGTCGAGAAGCCCGCGCCGAAGGACGTCGGCACGATCGAGAAGCCCGACGAGAAGCTGGACAAGTCCAAGACCTACATCGCCACGGTCTCCACGACGTGCGGCGACTTCGAGATCACGCTTGACTCAAAGCAGGCGCCGATCACGGGCGGCTCGTTCAAGCACCTCGCCGACCAGAAGTTCTTCGACGGGCTGACGTTCCACCGGATCGTGCCGGACTTCGTGATCCAGGGCGGAGATCCGGTCGGCGACGGCTCAGGCGGTCCGGGCTACACCGTCGTCGAAGCGCCCCCGAGCGACCTCACCTACGACGACGGCGTCGTCGCGATGGCGAAGACGCAGGACGAGCCGGCGGGTGCATCGGGCTCGCAGTTCTTCGTCGTGACCGGCGCCGGGGCCAGCTCCCTCCCGCCCGACTACGCGTTGCTCGGGAAGGTCACGAAGGGCATGGAGGTCGCGACGAAGATCGGCGCCATCCAGGCCGACCAGGGCGGCGCGCCCGCCGCCCAGGTCGTGATCAAGTCGATCACCGTGAAAGAGGCGTAGGCAGGACCCCTTCGAGCTCCAGGAGCGCGCGCTTGCGCTCCGGACCGCCGCCGTAGTTGCCCAGCGCGCCCGTGCCGGGCAGCACGCGGTGGCAGGGGACGACGATCGGGATCGGGTTGCGCGCGCACGCCGTGCCGACCGCTCGCGCGGCCTTCGGATTGCCGGCGCGGGCCGCGAGCTCGCCGTAGCTGACCGTCTTCCCGCGGGGGACAAGCCGCAGCTCCTCCAGCACGACGCGGCGGAACGGCGCGTGCATCAGCCGCAGGTCGACGGGGAGGTCGAGTTCATGGGTATCGCCCTCGAAGTACTCCGAGAGCGCATCGCGCGGCGCCGCCATCTCGCGGTCGGAGCCGATCACGTTCGGGCCCAGCGCGGCGGCAACCTCGGCCAGCGCGCGGTCCTCGGACTCGCTCTCGAACGCGATCCGCACCAGGCCCTCGGGGCCCTGGACGACGAGCAGGGTCCCGATCGGGCTCTTCAGGCGGGTGAAGATGGCGTCCGCGAGCCCTTCGCGCACCGCGGCGGCGGCGACGGACTCCAGCAGGGATTCGGGCAGGGGGGTCATGCGTAGCTCTCCCGGAGGGTGCGAACGGCGGTCGAGACGCGCTGGCGCGCGGCGACGGTGGAGCAGCCGAGGCGGGCGGCGATCCCGTCGTAATCGAGGTCGTCGACGAACCGCAGCCGGAGCGCGGTCTGCGCCGTCTCGTTCAAGGGCTCGATCAGTGACTCGAACGCGCCGTCGTCGTAGTGGTCGTGGGTGGCGACGACGGGCGGGTCGTCGGTCGGGACCTCGTGCCGGCGGCGCCGGTGGTGGTCGATCGCGGCGCTCGTCGTGACGCGGTACAGCCACGCGCGAAGGTGCTCAGCGTGGCGGAGGCGCGGATAGGCGCGGAGTGCCCGCAGCAGCGCGTCCTGCAGCACGTCCTCGGCCTGGGCGTCGCCGGCGAGCTTGCGCGCATGCACGAGCAGTTCGTCGCCGTGGGTCTCGACGAGGGTCCAGAAGGGCGGGAGCACACCCGGTGTAACGCGCGGCGAGCCGGACGTGTGAGCTACCGCTTGCCGCCCATCTGCGCGGCGCGCTGCTCGGCGATCCGGGCGCGCGCCGTCCGCTGCCGCCTTCGCCCGATGAACGCCATCACGGCGAGCCCCACGACGATCAGGAGGAAGCCGTAGAACCACGCCGTGGCGCCGATCCCGCCGAACGGCAGCGCGATCAGCTTCACGATCCCGAAGCCGATCACCAGCAGCAACGCAATCGCGAGGAAGATCAGCAGGATGCCGCCGATCCGGCGCGGGAGGCCGGCGCTCTTGGGCGGCAGTACCACGCCCATGACGCGCAGCATCAGCAGCTGGCGATTGCTCGGGGCGGGCGCGCCAAGCTTCTCGGTCGCGACCTTCAGGTCACCGGCCCGGCGCTCGGCGAGCGCCAGCGACGCCTCGGCCATCCGGCGCAGCTGCAGGCGCTCCTGCGGGCGCGCGGCGGCGATCGCCGCGCGAAAGTGGATGCGGGCCTGGTTGGCGTCCATCCGCTCGGCGGCACGCGTGCCGAGGATCGCCTGGGCGGCGGACTTGAACCGCGTCTCCTTCTCCAGCTCCTCGTCGGAGCGGCTCTCGAGCTGCTGCATCGCAGCCATCGCGGACTTGGATTCGATGCGGACTTGGCGGGGCTTCGGCGGCATGGCCCCTCTCAGTCTATGTTGCGCCGGAAGCCGAGCGGCGCCGGGTCGACGTCGAGTGGGCTCTCGGGCAGTCCGGGCTCGGGATCGAGCGCGTCATAGCCGCCCGGCGCGATGTCGTTCGGCGCGTTCGGATGGAACAGCGCGGCCAGCAGCTGGACGTGGCCGCGGCCGACGCCGAGCTCGTACTGACCGCCGCCGTACGCGCCCATCCCGCGCTGCTCGCAGAACTCGTAGCCGGCGAACAGCGACTGGACGGAGCCGAAACGCGACGGCTTGAGGTTGACGGTGCGGGGCATCACCGGGGCGGCGAGGATGTCGGCGACGTCGTGGATCGGCGCGTCCCACGTGATCCGGTCCTGGAACGGCGCGAGCGCGTGGAGCGCCTCCTCGGTCTCGAGATCGGGATCCTCGAGCCAGGCGTCCGGGAACGCCTCGGCGATCTTCCGGTAGAAGGCCGGGTCGGTCCGCGTGTCGACGAGCGTCCCCTTGTAGGCGCCCTTGAAGTCGATCGAGTCGACCGCGCCGGTCTCCTGCAGGTCCTCGATCAGTTCGTCGGTCCAATCCGGCGTGGCGTCGAGCTTGAAGCGGATGTTCGGATAGCGCTGCAGCCGGCGCGTGACCGGTGCGAGCGTCGGCGGATCGCCCATCCGGGAGGAGACGACGAACGTGACCGGGTCCACGGTCCGGCCCAGCAGGTCGTGCAGCGACGTGCTCGCCTGGCGCAGCGCCAGGTCCAGCGCCGCCGACTCGAACCCCCACCGCCGGTAGCGGCGATAGGCGTCCTGGGCGGGCGTGAAGCCCGGGAAGAGGTCGAGCTGCTCGAGCTGTTGCGAGAACTCGTGGAACGTGGTCACGCCCGCGAGTTCCAGCACCGGGCCGGCGGCGATCTGCGCCTCGTGGGCCTCAGCCTCGTACGTGACGTCCTCGCCGAGCCCGGTCGCGCCGCCGCCCTCAAGCGCGATCACGGTCGAGACACGCTCGAACCCGGAGGAGACGGTGCGGGCGAGGCGCTCGAGCGAATAGCCCTCGATGTGGAGCGGGAGTGCGGCGATCTGCTCGTAGAGCGACATGGGCGAGGAAGGTACCCTCCCCGGCCGCATGGGCGCTGTGCTCGGGCTCTTTCTGCTGATCGAGGTGGTGGGGCTGCTGGCCGCGCCGCTCGCCGCACTCGTGCTCGGGCGGCTCCCCGGCGCGGGGCTCGGCTTCGCGAAGGTGCTCGGGCTGATGCTGGTGACGTGGCTGGTGTGGATCGCAGCTTCGCTCCACATCGTTTCCTACGGGACGCCGCTGATCGTCGGCGTGTTGGTGCTGCTGGGCATCGCCGGCGTGCTGGTCGGCCTGAGACTCCGCGCCGTCGGCGAGCGACTGGAGGCGGGCGGCTCGCGCCGCCGGATGGCTCGGCTGCGGCGCCTCGCGCTGCCCGAGGACCCCGTGCGCCGGCGGTTGTTCTGGGGCGCCGAGGCGATGTTCGCGGTGACGTTCGCGATCGGCGCGCTGATGGCGTCGCTGGCCCCGGCCGTGTGGAACACCGAGAAGCCGATGGACATGGCGTTCATCAACGCGCTGAACGCGTCCGACCATTTCCCGCCGCACGACCCCTGGATGAGCGGCGAGACGCTCAACTACTACTACCTCGGGCACCTGGCGATGGCGTGGCCGATCAAGCTGCTGGGGCTGCGGCCGGACTCGGGGTATCTGCTGGCCTGGGGGCTGATGGTGGGCCTGACCGCGACCGCGGTCTACACGTTCTCCGGCACGCTGTGGGCGGCGGCGCGCGAGGCGCTCGGGGAACGCGCCCCGCGCGGCGGACCGGTGTTCGCCGGGGTCGTGTCGGCCGCGCTGGTGGCGATCCTCGGGAACCTCGCCGGTGTGCGCACGTGGCTGCGGGCGGCCGATCCGCCCGGCGACTACGCGTGGTTCGAGCCGTCACGCGTGATCCCGTTCACGATCAACGAGTTCCCGTCGTTCTCGTTCGTGCTCGGGGACGTGCACGCCCACGTCCTCGCGCTGCCGTTCACCGTGTTGGCGCTGGCGTTCGCGATGCAGGTGGCGCTGTCCGGGCCGCGCGGAGATCTGCTGTGGCGATCGGTGGCGGAGGCGTTCGCCGCCGCGCTGGCCGTCGGGACGCTGTACGCGATCAACGCGTGGTCGTATCCGGTCGCCGCCGGCGTGCTCGTAGCCGCTGTCGTCGTGTGGCTGCGCAACGGCGGGCCGCGCGGGTTCCCGCTCGTCTGGCTCGGGCTCGTCCTGGTGGCGAGCTTCGTGCTGATCCTGCCGTTCCTGCTCGATTTCGATCCGGAGTCGCGCGGGATCGGCGTCGTCGAGACACGCCGCCGGTTCGCGGACTGGGTGGCCGACATGACGCTGATCTACGGCATCCTCGCGTTCCCGCTGGTCGGGATCTTCGTCGACCGTCTGCGCCGATCGCCGAACCGCTGGCGCTGGATCGGCTGGGGCGGGGTCGCGGCCGTCGTGGCGGGCTCGCTCCTGGCCTCGTCGGATCTGACCGGCGCGATGCTGGTCGGGATCGCGACGGCGATCGCGATCAACGCCGCGCTCGCGCCCGCGCTGTCCGGGCCGGAGCGGTTCCTGTGGGTCCTGATCGCCGGCGGCGCGGCGCTGCTGCTGATCCCGGAGCTGTTCTTCCTGCGCGACGCGTTCGAAGGCCAGCCGGAGAAGCGCATGAACACGGTGTTCAAGGCCGGCTTTCAGGCGTACCTGCTGCTCGGGCTGGCGGCGGGAGTGGCGCTGCCGTGGACCGCTGCGTGGCTGCCGCGCCGGGCGATCTGGAGCGCGTGGGCGGCGGTGGCCGCGATCCTGCTGCTGCTCGGGCTCGTGTACCCGTACGCGGGCAGCTACGCCCGCACCGGCGGCTTCCCGAACGGCCCGTCGCTGAACGGGCTCCAGTGGCTGGAGGCCGGTTCGCCGGGCGATCCGGGCGCGATCGCGTGGTTGCGCGACAACGCGCCGGGCGACGCGGTCGTGCTGGAGGCGTTCGGCAACGACTACTCGGAGTTCGGGCACGCGCGCATCTCCACCTTCACCGGCCGGCCGACGGTGCTGGGCTGGGGCGGGCACGAAACGCAGTGGCAGCACGATGTCGGCTCACGCTCGACCGACATCCAGACCCTCTACAGCACGACCGATCCCGAGCAGGCGCGGGCGCTGATCGACCGGTACGGGATCCGGTACGTGGTCGCCGGGCCGATCGAGAAGACGACCTACGGGGACGCCGGGCTGGCCAAGTGGGACACGCTCGGCGAGCAGGTCTACTCGCGCGACGGCACGACGATCTGGGAACTGCGCTGACCCGCGCGGTGTAGTGACGGGTGATGCTCGTCGCCGCCCTGATCGGAGCGCTGTTCGGAGTCGATTCCGGGCGCGTGATGCCGCTCGATCCGTCCACGCTGCGGCCGATGGCGCGGGGCGAGGCGGTCGGTGCGATGCGCGGCCCGGTCGCCTGGTCTCCGGATCGGCGGCTCGCGATCGCGGTCCGCCCGGCGGGGCGCGTCCAGATCGTCGGCGAGCGGACGCTCGACACTGCGACCGATGCGGCGTTCCTGGCCTGGGCCGGGCGGCGCCTGGTCGCGGTCGGAAGTGACGGCGCGGTCGCCGGGACCCGCGTGCCGACGCCGGTCGAGAGCGTGGTCTCGGGCGAGCGGGCGGTCGTCCTGAGCCGCGAGTCGCTGGCGTTCGTGTCCGAGAACGGTGCCGTGCATCAGGTGCCGTTGCCCGGCGTGGAGCACGGCGGCCTGGCAGCGTCGTCGCGGGCGGCGTACGTGGCGCACGCCGGCGGCGTCCTGGAGGTGACGCCGGACGGGGTTGTCACGCGGCGCCTCGCCACCGCCAGACTCGCGAAGGGCTCAGGCCCATATCGGACGGCCGCGCTGATCGGCGACACGCTGGTCGTCGCTGGATGCGACAAGGCGACCCACAGCGGGTGCGTGCAGCCGTCCGGGCTGCGCCTGATCGACACCCGCACGTGGTTCTCGCGAACGCTCGACGCGCGCGCCTCGTGGTTCAAGCGCGCCGGCCGCCACATCGTGGTCGAGCGCGACGGACTGCGCGTCTACACGACGGACGGGTTCCTGCGCATCCACGCGTTCAAGGGCCGAGAGGTCGCCGCCCAGGTCAGCGCCACGCACGCATACGCGCACATCATCGGCGCGGTCGGCAGCCGCACGCGAGCGATCGATCTGCGCACCGGAAAGGTGCGGATGCTCCCGGCGCGGGTGCCGTACCTGCTGTGAGGTGGCTGCCTCTGCTGGCCGTCGCGCTCGTCGCGTGCGGCGGCAGTGAACCGCCGCCCGCGACGCCGACGCCGGGACCGCACTGGCCCGGTCCCGTCGCGTTCGCCGCCGAGCGCAACGGATCTCTAGACGTCTTCGTCCGAGACGGCGACCGCACCCGCCGGCTCACGCGGGCGGGCGAGCTGAGCGAGTACCCGAGCTGGTCGCCCGACGGCCGCGCGCTCGTGTTCAGCGGCCACCGTGCGGGCGACTTCGAGGTCCTGCGGATCGACGCGGCGGGCGGGAGGAGCGCAACCTGACGAACACTCCGGGCGACGACAAGTGGCCCGCGTGGTCACCGGACGGCAAGCAGATCGCCTTCATCTCCGACGACGACGTGCACGTCATGGCCGCCGACGGCTCGAGCCGGCGCAACGTGTCCAAGACGCCCGACCTGTACGAGAATCATCCGTCCTGGACCGCGGACGGCCGCCTCAGCTTCCTGCAGCACGGCGAGAGCGGGCCGGTCCACGTGCGGGTCGTGGACCACCCGAGCTACGACCTCCCGATCGATGCCGTGTTCGTCTACGACTGGCGCTAGGCGCCCTTACGGGTGCAGAGCCATTCCTTCATATCGCCGGTGGGGTTCCAGACCTCACGGCGGGTGATGTAGCGGAAGACGTTGCCGGGCTTGATCGCGCCGCTGTAGTCGCGCACCCACCAGACGCGGAACGGGAACTGGCGGCAGTCATAGCCGCCGAGCGCGTTTCTCAGCCGGGCGCGGCTGGCGTCGGTCAGGACGAGCGCCTCGGCGTCCGGCGGCGGCGTCGCGTTCTCCTGCTGGAGGTCGATGTAGCCGGGCGACAGATGGCGGAAGTACCAGGCGTACGGGAACGTGGCGCCTTCGGCGGCGTCCACCGTCACCGGCAACGGCGGCTGGCCCGGGCCGCGGCTCGCGGCCAGGGCCAGGACCTGGTCGGCGGCCTCCTTGACCTGGGTCGAGGACTGGGTCGAGACGAGGAACTCGCGCGGATCGGCGCCACGGTCGACGTTCACCCACCACGACGAGAACGCGACGTAGATCAGCGCGAGCGTCGCGGCCGCGAAGCCGGCGACGCGCCAGTACCCGCGCGCCTGCCAGATCCCCTGCAACCCGGCGCCGGACAGGATCACGACCGGCAGCAGCGGGTGCAGGACCAGCCACGCGAACTTCTCGCCCGCCCACGAGTAGACGGCCAGCGAAACGAAAAAGTCCCAGATCAAAAAGCTCGTGAGCAGCGCGTTCCGGCGCCACAGCGCGACTGCGCCGATCGTGCCGAGCAGCAGTGCCGGCCATTCCACGAGGTACAGCAGCACGACGTAGAACGACAGGTGCTCGCCACCGCGCCCGACCTCGTGCTGGCCGAGCCAGTAGTCGAGGCCGGTGTAGATGCCGTCCCAGAGCCCGCTGGGGTGCGTGAGGAACGTCGTGAACAGGATCGTGAAGGAGCCTGCGAACGCGGCCAGGCACCAGCCCCAGCCGTCCAGGCCGGCGCTCGTGACGGCGCCCCAGATCTGCTTGCGCCACGGCGGGATGCACAACGCGAACAGGAAGAACGTGCCCATCACGAAGACCGTGATGAAGGTCGTCTCCTTGGTCGCGAACGACAGCGAGACGAACAGCCCGATCAGCGCCGGATAGAACTTGCGCGGCTTGTCGATGAAGCGCCAGATCACGACGATCAGCGCCAGCGTCAGGCAGGCGACGTAGATGTCCTCGCGGGCGAAGCGCGAGAAGTACAGGTAGCTGGGTCCGAACGCGAGCAGCAGCGCGGTGGCGAACGCGGCGATCCGGCCGATCAGCGGCCGCAGCGCCCAGCAGAGCGGGATCATCGCCGCGCCCATCAGCGCGGGGGCGAGCCGCGCCGTGAAGTCCGTGTCCCCGAACAGCACATACATCATCGCGGTCAGGTAGAAGCGGAACGGGCCGTGCAGCAGCGGGTTGTACTCGTAGTCGCCCGACTGCCGGAACAGGTAGGAGAAGTACGCGTCCTGGCTCTCGTCGTGGTGGAACGCGCGCTCGCCGAGCGCGATGAAGCGGACGATCAGCCCGACCGTGATCAGCGTGCCCCACAGCAGCAGTTCGCGTGTGTCCTGTGCCGCGAACCACTGGGCTGGGCTTCGCCGCGCGGGCTTGGGCGGCGGCTCGGCCGTCTTCGTCTCGGAAGGGGCGGCGACGTCGGTCATCGTCAGTTCTTCGCCTCGGCGCGCGCGGCGCGCAGTTTCGACAGCCCGCCGTAGCGGGTCACCATCAGGATCAGGCCCAGGACCGTGATCGGCACCACGACCACGAACCGCAGCATCAGGATGTACGCCAGCGCGGTCGAGCCCGTGCCGCCGAGCGCCTTGATCCCGACGATCACCGCCGTGTCCTGCGTGCCGGCGTACGCGGGGCCGGACGGGATCAGACTGAACACGCTGGCGAGCGCGACCAGGTACATGCCCTCGATCGGGTCCATGTTGAACCCGACGGCCGCGCCGGTGCACATCCACACCCCCGCCTCGATCGCCCAGATCAGGAGCGTCATCGCGAGCAGCCGGACGCCGTGGTGCGCGCGCCGCAGGCCGAGCGTGGCCGACGCGATCGGTGCCAGCGCGCCGTGCAGGCGCTCGTTGCGGGTGACGATCCGCCAGCCGACGGCCAGCGCGGCGACCCCGACGATCGCGGCGATCACGATCAGTTCGACCGAGTCGCCGCCGACCTCGCCGAGCAGGCCGTAGCCGACGACCACGAACAGGACGACGAGCACCACGATGTCGAGCAGCCGCTCCGCCAGCAGCGTGCCGGCGACGGTCCGCTTGGACGTCTCCGCGCGGGGGGCGGCGAGCACGACGCGGATGGCGTCGCCGGCGCGCGCCGGAAGGATGTTGTTGCCCATGTAGCCGATCACCGTCAGCGCGTACATGTCGGCGCGCTTCGGCTTGGCGCCCTCGTCGACCATCAGCCGCTCCCAGCGTTCCGCACGGACGACCGTCACGAGCGCGTACAGCGCGATCGCGCCGAGCAGCGCCAGGATCTCGGTCGGCGTGTTGGGCAGCTGCGGGGCCTCCTGCTTGGAGGCCCAGTAGACGATCGCGGCCACCGACACGATCGAGACGAGGATCCCGAGCCACGACAGGGGCGAGCGCCGCCGGCGCGGCGCAGCGGGGGTCGGCGGCACGACGGCCGTGACGGGGTGCTCTGAGGTGTCCGTGCTCAAGTCTCCAGGCGCATCCGCGCGCCGGGTCTCAGGATAGGGGCATCAGGTGATGCCAATCTCCCGTGCGCGGGCGACGGCTTCGGCGGGCCCGTCGGTCCAAGGCTCGCCGTGGCCGGGGAGCAGCACGCCGGCGTCGATTCGCTCGACCGCGTCCAGCGACGCGAGCATCTGGTCCGTGTCATGGGCGAAGGCACGGGGGAGCACCTGCGGGCCGCGGCTACCCGTCAGCACGTTGTAGGTGCAGAGCGCGTCGCCGGCGAGCAGGACGCCGCGGTCGGGCAGGTGGAAGCACACGTGGCCGGGGGAGTGGCCGGGCGTCGGGACGATCCGCGGGCGGCCGGGGACGTCGAGGTCGACCGGCTCGCTGAAGGTCGTGACCTCCTCGACGTTCGGCGTCCGCGCAGCGCCCAGCTTGCCGCCGACCAGGAACAGCCGCCAGGTCGCCGGGCGGCGCAGGTACGGGACGAGCGAGCCGGCGCGCTCGTGGACCTTGCCCGTGCGCGCCATCTCGGCGTCGGCCTCGTGGATGTGGACCGGCGCGGGCGCGTCGGTGCGCACCGTCTCCACGAACCCGACGTGGTCGGAGTGACCGTGGGTGAGCAGGACAGCGTCGATGTCGGAGACGCTGCGCCCGCGCGAGCGCAGGTACTCGTTCAATTGCGGCCGGAAACCGGGCAGGCCGCCGTCGACGAGCGTCATGCGGTTGCCGTCCTCGATCAGGTAGTAGTTGACGAGCCAGTTCCCGAGCCGGTGAACCCCGGGCGCCACCTGCGACGGTTCGTCGGACATGCCGGGCAGCTTCGCAGGGTTCGAATCCTTTGGCTGGACGAAGTGCCCAATCATCTGTACCTTGGCTGTACCGATGGCGCTCTACACCGCCCACACCGACGTCCTGATGCCCGTGCCCACGGGTATGACGTCGTGGTTCGAGGCGGGTACGCGAGCGAGCGCCAAGGCGCTCATCAACGCCCAGCCGAGCGGCTACTAGCGGAACGGAGCTGATCATGCACCCGTCCGCGAACACCGCGGGCGGGCGTCGTGTGACGCGCTGGACCCGCGAGACCATCATCGAGAAGATCCGCGAGTGGAACGACCGGTACGGCGAGCCGCCGTGCTCGGCCGACTGGAATCCGTCGCTGGCCCGCTGGCGCGCGCAGGAGTGGCGTAGCGAGCGCTACCGCGACGGGTTCTGGCCCTCGACCAACGCAGCGAAGCGCCCGTTCGACGGGTCGTTCGACGCCGCCGTGCGGGCGGCCGGACTGGAGCCGCACCGCTCCGGCCCGCGCCGTCGCCCGGCCGGTGCCGCGCGTCCCGACATCGAGCAGCGCGCGCCAATGGCTCCGCGCAGCGTCGACGAGGCGCTGGTCGAGGCCGACGAGCGCGTGCGCTCGGCCGAGCGTCGCGTCGCTGCACTGGAGCGGGCGCTGGACGCGGCTGCGCGTCGTGCGTCGCGTGCTGAGGATCTGCTGAGCGACGCGCGGGTTCGGGCCCGCCGCGCCGGCGATCGTGAGCGCCGTGCACGGCTGGCGCGCGAGCGCGTGCGACTGGCCGAACGCGTCGCCTCCGAGCAGGCCGAGGAACTGACCGCGAATGCGGACGCGCGTCTGCGCGCCGCTTACGACCAGGCCGCGGCCGCGGTGGCGGACACGCTCGAAGCCCGCCGTGCGGCGCTGGCGGCGGAGTCGCGTGCGGCGGACGCCGACGCGCGCGCCGAGGCGGCCGAGCGGCTGCTGGCGGCAACCGAAGCGACCCGCACCGCGGCGACGAACGGAGCGTCAACGAACGGAGCCACCACAAATGGAGCGACAACGAACGGAGCGACTGCGAACAGCACAGCGAACGGCGCGGCCCGAAACGGCACGACCGCCAACGGCGCGACGCTGAACGGCGCGACCGCCCGCGAGGCGGCGGCGGCGAGGGCGGCTGTGGCCGAGTCCGTCGCGGTGCGCCAGGCGATCGCGGCGGCGCGCGACGCCGAGGCCCGTGCGGCCGCGGCCGAGCGCCGTGCGCGCGAGCTGTCGACGCTGGTCTGCGGCGAGCCGCGGCAGCTGACCCGTGCCGAGCTGGCGGAGCTCCGCGACGCCGGCCCGACCGGACCGGCGGTCATGGCGAACGCGCTCCGCGCGCTCCACGGCGCCCGCGCGGCGGGGGACCGCCGCGGGCTCACGGACGCGCTCGGCGAGATCGCCTCGGCGGCGGTCGGCTGGCGCGACCGGCTGTAGAGCCTCCCTCCCCACCACGTGCCCCGGCCCGGCTCCCCTCCGCCGGGCCGGGGCGACGGCGCGAACCTAAAGGGGCCAGGCCCCTTTAGGTTTGGGCGATGGACGATCTCGACCGAGCCATCGATCGAGCGCTCGCCGCGGCGCGTCCGCATCCGACCGTCGCGCAACATGTCGAGGCCGCGGCCGCGGTGGCGCGGTTCCAGGCGCAGCCCGAGCGGACCGGGCCGTTCCGGCACGAGCCGCTGAGCGAAGGGGTGCCGCAGGCCGCCGATGTATCCCGCGTTCGAGCACGTCAGCGGCGAGCTCTATGACGCGCTCGAAGGCCTCACGCGCCAGCTCGTGTGGGCCGCCGGCGCAACCGGCAATGCGCGTCAGTACCTCCACGCGGCCGGGCACGTGGATCTCGCCGCGCGGGCAGCACTCGGCGAGCCGGGCCTGGTGTTCGACCCGCCCAGGTATGTGAGAGATCTCCTGGCCGCGGTCGACGATCCCGCCCGCGTCACCTACCAGTACCGCTGGGACATCTACCACGAGGCTCCCGTGACCGACCCAAGGCCGCGCGAGCTGGCCGAGTACACCGTCCGGTTCGACGCCAACCCGGAGGCCGCGCTGCGCGCCACCCACGGCGAGCCGCGCGAGGTCGCCGGCCGGAAGCAGTACGGCCCGTTCTTCCTCAGCGACGTACTCGAGTGGTACGCCGACGAGCCGGTCTGGGCGATCCCGCCACAGGAGCACGACATCGAGGCACTGATCGAGCGCATCCGGACGGGGGAGCTGCGAGAGCACGAGTTCCGCCCGCCGATCCCCGCACTCGAGCTCGCACGCGGCCTCGGCGCGCCGGACGTGTTCGCGCGCACGGTCGACGTCCACATGAGCTCGTGGCGGCTCGATACACCCAATGGCCCGCCGGCCGTCGGCGAGTGGGAGATCGACGCCAGCCTGGCCAACTCGCCACGCGGCGCGCCGGTGCCGGGGATCGACCTCCCGGCATCGCGGACCGCCGTGCTCAGCGACGACGACGTCGTCCGCTGGCTCTACGTCCGCGCGAAATGACGGTCAAGCGCGGCGCGCAGTTCGCCCGGGTCAGGCGTGGGGGAGAAGCGACCGTCCGCGAGCCGGTAGATGCGGCATGACAGTGACGGCGGATCGTCGATCGGGAAGAGGTCGGAGCCGTCGACCCGGATCGTCGGCGAGCCCGGGAAGTCCGAGGCGACCGCATCGTCTTCCGTGAGGACCTCGTGCTCAACGATCTTCGCCCGCCCGGCCACAGCTGCGCGCAGGTCCGCGAGCGCCGCCGGGTACGAGGGACAGCCCTCCCAGAAGAGAAGCTCTACCGCCACTTGATCGAGCAGCCCACCGGCTTGGTCTCCGGCTTCGCGACCGGCCGCCCCGCGAGCACGTCATCCAAGGCGGCGCGCAGCCACTCGGCGTTGGCGTTCGGATCGCCGTAGTCGCCGTCCGGCGCACCGCTGTACACCACGCCCGAAGCGTCGGTGACGAACACGTGCGGCGTCGTCTTGGCGCCCCACGCGCGGGCGACCCCCTGCGACTCGTCGTAGAGGTACGGCGTCGCGAACTCGCCCGCGGCGACCCGCTCGCGCATCGCGTCGGGCGAATCGCGCGGGTAGCGGGCAGCGTCGTTGGAGCTGATCTGCAGGAACCGCACGCCGCGGTCGGCGTAGTCGCGCGCCACGGCCTGGAGCCGTTCGTGCCAGGCGAGCGCGTACGGGCAGTGGTTGCACGTGAAGACCACCACCGCCGCGGAAGCGCCGTCGACGTGCAGCGGGATCGGGTTTCCGTCGGTGTCAGGAAGCGTGAAGGCGAGGGCCATGTCACGCAGCGTACGCTCACGCACCTTGCGGGTCCTCACGCGCCAGGAACTGACCGTCGCGCTCGCGGCGCGCCAAGGCCTGATCGAGCGGTGGGACATCGCACCGGCGGAGGCGATCCGCCGCCTGACGCCGCTGCAGGCCCAGTTCGCGCCGGCGCCGTTCATCGGACTGGCGGCCCGCGTCGAGAACTTCACGAAGGCCGACCTGGAGCGCGCGATCGACGCCCGCGCGGTCGTGAAGACCACGATCATGCGCCAGACGCTGCACCTCGCCGCCGCCGAGGACTTCCCGGCCTACGCGGAGTTCACGCGGCGCACCCGGATGCGGACGCTGCGGCGGACGTATCCGCACCTCGACGAGGAGAAGCTCACCCGCGAGTTGACCGCATTCCTCGCCGAGCCGCGGACCAACCTCGAGATCCGCCAGTACATGACGCGCTTCGAAGTGCCGCAGGACCCGAACACGCCGGTGCTGATGGCGCGCACGCTGCTGCCGCTCGTGCAGCTCCCGCCCGCGGGTCACTATCGCGACAGCGGGCGGGGAGCGCAGTTCGTGCTCGACGAGTTGCGCGACGACGCCGCCGACGTCGTGACGCACTACCTCGAGGCGTTCGGGCCCGCCGCGAAGCGCGACATCTCCTCGTGGGCGGGCGTCGCCCAGAGCGACTTCACGATCGACATCGAGACCGTGACGTACCGTGACGAGAAGGGTCGCGAGCTGCTCGACCTGCCGAACCGCCCGCTGCCGCCGGCCGACACGCCGCTGCCGCCGCGGTTCGTCGGCAGCTGGGACCAGGCACTGCTGGCCTACGCCGACCGCGACCGGATCATCCCGCCCGAGATCCTGCCGCTCCAGCTCACGCTCAGCGGCGCCCAGACGGTGATCGTTGACGGCCGGGTCGCCGCGAGCTGGATCGTGGAGGACGGTCGGATCGTGATCACGCCGCACGCGGACCTGCCACGCGCCGCGGTGCGCGAGGAAGCGCTCCGCGTCGCGCGGTTCGTCGAGGCCCGCCCCGAGGTCGTGATCAGGTCCTGACCCGGCTAAACCCGAATTCCCAACCGCCGATACAGCGAATGGGGAACAATATGGCCACGGGATTCGCAAGCGCGCTCAGTGAAGGACAGCCGGCCCAGCTCGATCTGGGAGATGAGGCCGTGCCCTGCCTCGTCGTCGGGTTCTCTGGCGCCGACGTCGTCCTCGCTCCGGGCGGCGCCATTCCCGCGGACGCACTCGCGCCGGGGAACACCTCCTATCTGCTGATCGAAGCCGACGGCACGCTGCAGGCGCTGAAGGCGCACGTGCGGCCGGGCTACAGCGAGGGCGAGCTGGTCGCCACGCTGCTCGACCCGTTCCGCCTCGGCCAGCGCCGGAACTTCAGCCGCGCCCCGCTCGTCCTGCCCGCGCACGTGCGCCCGGCGGGCGAGACCGAGGATCCGAAGACGACCTTCACGCGCGACATCAGCGCCGGCGGCCTGCGGATCGCCCGCCAGTCCGGCTACCGCGAGGCCAATTTGCACGAGGTCGTGCTCGGGCTCGTGCAGGCCAATCGCGAGATCCGCGTGACCGCCGAGACGGTCCGTGTCACGCCCGCCGATGTCTCGCTCAGCTTCACGGACATCGAGGCCGAGGACCGGCTGCTCTTGGCGCAGCTGACCTTCGCCTATCACCGCCGCCGCGCCGGGCAGTAATCCCAGCCTCGCCGCTGCGATATGTTCCCCCCGGTTTTCCGACTGGAGGAGACAAATGGCTGGTTCCGTACGGGTCTCAGTGACCGTTAATGGTGCTCAAGAGAGCGCCGACGTCGAACCTCGCCTACTCCTGGTCCACTTCCTCCGAGAGACGCTCGGGCTGACCGGCACCCATGTCGGCTGCGACACGTCCAACTGCGGCGCCTGCACCGTCCACCTGAACGGTGAGGCGGTGAAGTCCTGCACGCTGCTCGCCGTCCAGGCGGACGGCGCGGAGGTCAAGACGATCGAGGGAATGGGCCAGGAAGGCGCGCTGCATCCGCTGCAGGAGGCGTTCTGGGAGCACCACGGGCTGCAGTGCGGCTACTGCACGCCGGGCATGATCATGGCCTCGGCCGACCTGTTGCAGCGCAACCCGAACCCGAACGAGCAAGAGGTTCGCGAGGCGCTCGCGGGCAACCTCTGCCGCTGCACGGGCTACCACAACATCGTCAAGGCCGTCCTCGCGGCCTCGACCTCATGAGCGCAACGGCGGCCGCACCCTGGGTCGGCCAGCCGATCAAGCGCAAGGAGGACCCGCGGCTGATCATGGGCCGCGCCCGCTACGTCGACGACATCAACGTCACCGGGCAGCTGTGGGCGTCGTTCGTCCGCTCGCCGGAGGCGCACGCGAAGATCGTCTCGATCGACACGTCGGCGGCCAAGGCCTATCCGGGCGTGAAGGCAGTGTTCGTCGGCACCGACGTCGACCTCGAGTCACCGCTGCCGCTGGCCTGGGTGCCGCCGGGCGTGGAGGTCAACAACCCCCCGCACTGGGCGATCGCCAAGGATGAGGTCCGGCACGTAGGCGAGGCCGTCGCGCTGGTCATCGGCGAGGATCGCTACGCGGTCGTCGATGCCGCCGAGCAGGTGCTCGTGGAGTACGACCCCCTGCCCGTCGTCACCGACCCCGAGGCCGCGCTCGCGGGCGGCGACCTCGTGCACGCCGACACGGGGACGAACAAGGTGCACGAGTGGTCGCTGGGTGGCGGCGACCTGGAGGCCGGATTCGCCCAGGCCGAGGTGATCGTCGAGCGGCGGGTGGTCAACCACCGCGTCGCCGGTGCGGCGATCGAGCCCCGAGGCGTGCTGGCCGACTACCGCGCCGGCTCGCTGACGCTGACCTCCTCGACCCAGGTCCCGCACTTCCTGCGGCTGTTCCTCGCGCTCCAGCTCGGGATCAGCGAGGACCGCGTCCGCGCGATCGCTCCGGAGGTCGGCGGCGGCTTCGGCTCCAAGCTGCAGATTTACGGCGAGGAGATCGTGCTCGCGTGGGCTTCGCGCAAGCTCGAGCGGCCGATCAAGTGGATCGAGGGTCGCTCGGAGGGCATGCAGGTCACCCATCACGGGCGCGACCAGATCGCGACCCTCCGGATCGGGGCGACCCGCGACGGCAAGATCACCGCGCTGCACGCGAAGATCCTCGCGGACCTCGGCGCGTACAACATGCTGCTGACGCCGGCCGTCCCGGCGCTCGGAGCCTTCGTGATGAGCGGCGTCTACGACATCCCTGCGGTGCACACGGACATCGTCGGCGTGTTCACGAACAAGATGCCGACGGATGCCATCCGCGGCGCGGGCCGGCCCGAGGCGACGCACATGATCGAGGTCTGCATCGACCAGCTCGCGGCCGAACTAGGGATGGACCGGCTCGAGCTGCGCCGGAAGAACCTGATGGCCGCGGACAGCTTCCCGCACGAGACGGCGATCGGCGTCGTCTACGACTCCGGCAACTACCAAGGGGCGCTCGACAAGCTGCTCGAGCACTTCGACGAGGGCGCTTCCAAGGCCGAGGCCCCAGCGGGCAAGCTGCGCGGCGTCGGCTTTTCGACCTACACGGAGATCTGCGGGCTCGCGCCGTCGCGCGTCGTCGGCCCGGGCGGGTTCGGCCTCCAGACCGGGATGTGGGAGTCGGCGCTGGTGCGCGTGCACATCACGGGCGCCGTCACCGTGTACACGGGCACGTCGCCGCACGGCCAGGGGCTCGAGACCACGATGGCCCAGGTCGTCGCCGACCGGCTCGGAACCTCGCCGCAGAACGTCGAGATCATCCACGGCGACACCGGCACCGGCCCGCAGGGCCTCGACACCTACGGCTCGCGCTCGACCGCGGTCGGCGCCGAGGCGGTGGCGCGGGCAGCCGTGAAGGTCGCCGACAAGGCGCGCCTGATCGTCGCGCACCAGCTCGAGGCGGCGGCGGAGGACGTCGAGCTCGCCGACGGCAAGTTCTCGATCAAGGGATCGCCGGACAAGGGCCTGACCATCGGCGACATCGCGATGGCGGCGTACGTCACGCGCGACGTGCCCGACGACATGGAACCGGGGCTCGAGGAGCAGGCGTTCTACGACCCCGAGAACTTCGTGTTCCCGTTCGGCGCGCACGCGTGCGTGGTCGACGTCGACCCGGACACGGGCAACGTCGACGTCGTGCGCTACGTCGCGATCGACGACTGCGGGCCGGCCATCAACCCGAAGCTGATCGACGGCCAGGTGCACGGCGGGATCGTGCACTCGATCGGCCAGGCGCTCTTCGAGCGCATGCATTACAACGAGGACGGCCAGCTCGTCACGAGCAACTTCGCCGACTACGCGCTGCCGAGCGCCGCCGACGTGCCGTCCTTCGAGCTCGACCGCACGGAGACCCCGTCGCCGGTCAACTCGCTTGGCGTCAAGGGCATCGGCGAGGCGGGCACGATCGCCGCCTCGGCCGCCGTCACGAAC
Source organism: uncultured Solirubrobacteraceae bacterium (assembly GCA_963768375.1). Lineage (GTDB taxonomy): Bacteria > Actinomycetota > Thermoleophilia > Solirubrobacterales > Solirubrobacteraceae > Solirubrobacter. The sequence goes on along the minus strand of CAVYHO010000004.1, from coordinate 174,836 downwards.
GCCGTGATCGACGCGCTGCGGCCGCTCGGCGTGAATTACATGAACATGCCGCTCAGCCCGATGCGGGTCTGGGAGACGATTCAGGAGGCGAACGCGTGATCCCCGCTGAGTTCGACTACGTTGCGCCCGGCTCGCTCGACGAGGCGATGTCGGCGCTGGCCGAGGGCGGCGAGGACGCCAAGGTCCTGGCCGGCGGCCACTCGCTGCTCCCGCTGATGAAGCTGCGGCTGGCGGCGCCCACGCTGCTGGTCGACCTGCGCCGGGTGGACGAGCTGCGCGGCGCGTCCGCCGACGGCGACACGATCCGCTTCGGCGCGATGACCCGCCACCACGACGTGGCGACTGGCAACTACGGGCTCGTGGCGGCCGCGGCGGCGACGATCGCCGACCAGCAGGTCCGCAACATGGGGACGATCGGCGGGACGCTGGCGCACGGCGACCCGGCCTCCGACCTGCCCGCGGTCATCCTCGCCGCCGAGGGTTCGGTGACGATCCGCGGCTCCGGCGGTGACCGTGAGGTCGCGGCGGCGGACTTCTTCGAGGACTACCTGACGACCGCGGTCGGCGAGGGCGAGATCCTGACCTCGGTCAGCTTCCCGAAGCTGTCGGGCTACGGCTACGGCTACCAGAAGTTCAACCGCCGCCAGGAGGACTGGGCGATGGTGGCCGTCTGCGCGCTGGTCAAGAAGGCGGGTGACGGCTCGATCGAGGACGTGCGGGTCGGTTTGACCCACATGGGTTCGACGCCGCTGCGGGCGACCGCGGTCGAGGACGCGCTGCGCGGGCAGTCGGTCGAAGCGATCGCCTCCGCGTCCGAGAACGCCGCCGAGGGCACCGAGCCGCCGGCCGACCTCAACGCGTCGGCGGACTACAAGCGCCACCTGGCGCGGGTGCTGTGCAAGCGGGCGCTCGAGTCCGCGTCACAATGAACGAGTGAAGTCGCCGCAAGACGTGACGGCCGCTCTGGCCGGCGAGGGCTACCTCGCCGACCAGGGCCTGGCCACCGCCGCCTATCTCGCCTACGAGCTCGAGCAGCCCCTGCTCCTGGAGGGCGAGGCCGGCGTGGGCAAGACCGAGGTCGCGCGGGCGCTGGCGGCCGCCACGGGATCGCAGCTGATCCGGCTGCAGTGCCACGAGGGGATCGACCTCCATCACGCGGTCTACGACTGGGACTACCAGCGCCAGCTGCTCGCGATCCGGGCGGCCGAGGCGGGGGCACCGCCGCGCGAGCTGTTCGGGCCCGAGTTCCTGATCCGACGGCCGCTCCTCGAAGCTTTGGAGCACGAGGGCGGTCCCGCGGTCCTGCTGATCGACGAGATCGACCGCGCCGACGACGAGTTCGAGGCGTTCCTGCTCGAGTTCCTGGCCGACTTCGCGATCACGATCCCGGAGCTCGGCACGATCGTCGCCGCGCACCGACCGCTGGTGGTGCTCACGTCCAACCGCACGCGCGAGCTGCACGACGCGCTCAAGCGCCGCTGCCTCTACCACTGGATCGACTACCCGACGCCCGAGCGCGAGGCCGAGATCGTCCGCACTCGGCTCCCGGGCGTGCCCGAGGAGGTCGCGGCGCGCGTGTGCGGCGCGGTCGCAAGGCTGCGCGAGCGCGAGCTCTACAAGCTGCCCGGCGTGGGGGAGACGATCACGTGGGCGCGGGCGCTGCTCGCCCTGGATGGCAACGGCTCGCTCGATGACACGCTCGGCGTGGCGCTGAAGGTGCGCGAGGACATCGACCGGGTCCGGCGCGACCGGGTCCTCGAAGGTGCCTGAGGCACGCGGCCACGCCCAGGTCGCGCAGCGCGCGACCGAGACGCGCCGCCGCACGCTCGCGGCCGCCGAGGACACGCTCGAGATCGCCGAGGCGTTTCTTAAAGGGTCTGGCCCTTTAAGTTTGGGCGACCACCTCTCGGAGCGCGTCTCGGCGCTTGCCGCGCAGATGCGCGCCCACGGTGCCCGGGTCGGGCTCGGCGAGGTGCTCGCGGCGCAGCGGGCGCTGGCCGCCGTCGACGCCTCCTCGCGCACCGAGTCGTTCTTCGCGCTGCGCGCCGCGCTGTGCTCCACGCGCGCCGAGATGAACGCGTTCGCGGGCGCGTTCACCGCCGTGTTCGGGGCCGATGACCCGCTGAACCCGCTCGACGAGCTCGGCGACATCGCCAAGCAGGCGCTGCCGCGGGTCGCGATCCCGCCCAGGGGCGACGAGGCGCCGTCCACGAGCTTGGAGGCCGCCCCTGCCGCGTGGAGCGAGGAGGAGCTGCTGCGCGAGAAGGACTTCGGGGAGTACACCGACGCCGAGCGCGCCGTCGCCCGGCGGCTGCTGGCGCGGATCGCGTTGCGCGGGCCGCTTCGGCGCTCCCGCCGCACCGTCCCCACCAAGCGCCGCCGCGACGAGCACGACCTGCGCGCGACCATCCGCGTCTCGCTGCGCAACGGCGGCGAGCTGCTCGAGCGGCGCTACCGCGAGCAGGCCGAGCGCCCGCGCCGGCTGGTGCTGATCTGCGACGTCTCGGGCTCGATGGCGCCGTACTCGCGGATGCTGCTGCAGTACATGCAGGCCTGCGTGGCCGCCCGCGCCCGTGTCGAGGCGTTCGTGTTCGGGACGCGGCTCACGCGCGTCACGCGCGAGCTGCGCGGCCGTGACGCCGACCGGGCGCTGGCGCGCGCCTCGCACGCCGTCGCGGACTGGTCGGGCGGGACGCGGATTGGCGAGGCGATCGCCGATCTGAACCGCATCCACGGCCGCCGGATCGGCCGTGGCGCGGTCGTGATCCTGCTCTCGGACGGCTGGGACCGCGGCGATCCGGAGGAGCTCGCGGAGGAGATGGGGCGCCTGCAACGCACCGCGCACAGCGTCGTGTGGCTCAACCCGCTGGCCGCCGACCCGCGCTACGAGCCGCTGACGCGCGGCATGAAGGCCGCGATGCCGCACGTGGACAAATTGCTGCCCGGCAATTCCATCGCATCGCTCGAGGCGCTGGCTACGCTCATGGAGGAGGGAATCACTTGAGCGACGCCCCCGCTGGTCTCATACTCGCCGCCGGCGCCGGGCGGCGCTTCGGCGGCACCAAGCAGCTGGCCGATCTGCACGGCCGTCCGCTGCTCGAGCACGCGATCGCCGCGATGCTCGCCGTGCCCGCGTTGGACCCGGTGCTGGTCGTCCTCGGCCACGCCGCCGACGAGATCCTCGGGCGCGTCGATTTCGGCGCCGCCGAGGTGGTCGTCTGCGAGGAGTGGGACGGCGGGCAGGGGTTCTCGCTGCGGCGCGGCGTCGGCGCGTTGGTCGAAGCGGACGCCGTGGTCGTGACGCTGGGTGACCAGCCGTTCATCACGCCGCAGGTAATCGCCGGGGCGCTCGACCAGCTGGGCGGCGACGACGCCGTACGCGCGACCTACGACGGCCAGCCCGGCCATCCGGTCGTGCTCGGGCAGCGCGTGATGGACGCCGTCTCCGAACTCGATGGCGACGTCGGCGCGCGCGATCTGCTGGCGCGCTTCCGCGTCCGCGACTGGGAGGCGGGCCACCTGGCCAGCGCCGCCGACGTCGACACCCCCGAGCAGCTGTCCCGCCTGTGAGCGGCGTTTGCGGCGGCGACGTCCCGCCGCTGTTCGGCGACGTGCTGACCGGCACCGGCCTGACGCTGGCGCAGGCCGCCGAGCGCCTCGAGCGCGGCGAGGTGCTCCCGGACATGACGCCGATCCAGCGGCAGATGGTCGACGACTACGCGGTCACGCTGCGCGGCTGAGCAGCGCGGCGGCGTCGATCACTTCGATGCGGCCGCGCGACAGCGCGACCTCGCCGCGGTCCTGCGCGTCGCGCACGACCCGGTTGACCGTCGCCCGCGACGTGCCCGCGAGGTTGGAGAGTTCCTCCTGGGTCAGCGGCACCACGGCGCCGTCGACGCCGAACTCCGCGAGGCGCCGCAGCACGCGCCGGTCGGCGGTGACGTAGTGGGCCTCGACCAGCAACTCGGAGAGCCGCCGGACGCGCAGCGCGAGCGCGCGCGCCAGAAGGTCCGCCACGCCGGGGTGCTTGGCCACCAGCGCGTCGAAGTCGAGCTTGTGGATCGCGCGCGTCTCCGCTTTCTCCAGCGAGACGACGGTCGCGCTGCGCGGCCCGATGTCGTCGAGCAGCGCGATCTCCCCGAACGTCTCGCCCGGGCCGACCATCGACAGCATCACGGTGTCCCCGAGCGGCGTGCCGATCCGCACCGCGAACCGGCCGGTGTGGACGAGGTGCAGCGTGTCAGCGGGATCGCCGCGGTGGAAGACCACCTCGCGGCGCCCGAACGTGCGCCGGCGGGCGATCTGCAGCACGCGGCGGGCGTCCTCCTCGGGAATGCCCGCGAGAATCGGCCACTGCTGCCCGCTCCGCTGGACCGCGACCGCCACAGGCCGAACCTAACGGCTCGCGCCTACAGCCGCAACAGATCGACTTCGGCGCCGGCCGCGAGCGGGCCGGAACCGTGGGGCGCGATCGCGAACCCGTCGCTCTCGCCGAGCGCGCCGGTCATATGCGAGCCCTGACGTTCGGTCGGGTGGGCGACGAGCACGCCATCCTCGGCGCGGACGAGCTTGGAGATCAGGAACGTCGTGCGGCCGTCGGACGGGCCCGCGGCCTCGCCGAGCCGGCCGCGCTCGAACCGCGGGCCGACGTCGCTCTCGCCGCGCAGCCGCCGCAGCGCCGGGATCACGAACACCGCGGTGCCGACGATCGCCGACAGTGGGTTGCCGGGCAGCCCGAACACGAGCGTCTTTCCGCGGCGGCCGAACCACAGCGGCTTGCCGGGCTTGATCCGTACGCGCCAGAAGACCTCCTCGACGCCGCAGGCCTCGAACGCGGGCTTGACGTGATCGTGCGGGCCGACCGAGACGCCGCCGGAGACGACCAGAATGTCACCCGCTAACCCGCGCTCCACGGCTTCCCGGGTGGCCGCGAAGTCGTCGGCGACCGGTGGGTGGTGGACGACGTGCGCGCCCAGGGCGGTCACCATCGACGCCACCACGAGTGAGTTCGACTCGTAGATCTTGCCCGGCTCGGGCGGCGCGCCCGCGGGCAGGAGCTCGTTGCCGGTGACGATCAGGTCCAGGCGCGGGAGCCGCGGCGCGCGCACATCCGCCACCCCCGCCGAGGCCAGCGCGGACAGTCGTGGGACGGTGAGCACGTCGCCGGGCCGCGCCAGCACGTCGCCGGCGTGCAGATCCTCGCCGCGGCGGCGCACGTGGCGGCCGGGGTCGATGATGACGTCGGCGTTGATGAAGCCGTCATCGCGCACGAGGACCTGCTCGATCGGCACCACCGCGTCGGCACCCTCGGGAATCGCCGCGCCGGTCGAGATCCGGGCCGCGGTGCCCGGCTCGACCACGAGCGTCGCCCCACCCGCGGCCAGGTCGCCAACCACGCGCAGCTTTACGCCGGGCGCCACATCCTCCGCGCGCACGGCAAAGCCGTCCATCGCCGTGCGGTCGAACGGCGGGAGGTCGATCGCCGCGTGCGCCTCGGAGGCGATGACGCGACCGCGCGCCTCGGTCAGCGGGATCGACTCGGTCTCGAGCGGCTCGATGCCCTCGAGCACGAGCGCAAGCGCCTCGTCGAGGTCCTTCATCCGCCGATCTGCGACATCGTGCGCGCCGGCTGCACGAAGCCCGGATCGTTCACGTGGTGCTTGAGCTCCTTCTCCCACACGGCGGCGCGGACGATCGCCTCGAGCTCGTCGTCGGACGCGCCGGCCCGGAGGGGCGCACGCAGGTCGGTTTCGGTCATCGAGAACAGGCACGTGCGCAGTTTGCCCTCGGCGGTCACGCGAATCCGATTGCAGTCGCCGCAGAACGGCTCGCTCACCGGCGAGATGAACCCGATCGAGCCCTGGCCGTCGGCGAACTCCCACCGGCGCGAGGTGCCGTGGCGCTCGCGGCCCAGGTCCTTGAGCGGGTAGGCGGCGTGGATCAGCCGCCGGACCTCGGCGTTGGGCAGCACGCGGTCGCGCGACCAGGTGCGGTCGGCGTCGAGCGGCATGAACTCGATGAAGCGGACCTCGTACGGGTGCTTGCGGGCGAACTCCGCGAACCGCACGACCTCGTCCTCGGTGAAGTCCTTCAGCGCGACGACGTTGACCTTGATCGGGCGCAGCTCCGGGTAGCGCTCGGCCGCGGCCAGGCTGTCGAGCACCTGCTGGAGCGAGTCGCGGCGGGTGAGCTGGAAGAAGCGGTCGGGGGCGAGCGCGTCCAGCGACACGTTCACGCGCCGCAAGCCGGCCTGGACGAGCTTGGAGACCTGGCGCTCGAGCAGGTAGCCGTTGGTGGTCAGCGACAGATCGTGGACGTTCTCGTCGGCGCTCAGCAACTCCACGAGCCGCCACAGCTCGCGCCGGGCGAGCGGCTCGCCGCCGGTCAGCCGGACGTCGTGCACGCCCATGCTCGCCAACAGCCCGACGAGCCGGGCGATCTCCTCGTAGGTGAGCAGCTCGTCGCGGTCCAGCCACGGCAGGCCCTCGGCGGGCATGCAGTACTGGCACCGGAAGTTGCACCGGTCGGTGACCGAGATGCGAACGTCGCCGATCGAGCGGCCGTGGCCGTCGTAGAGAAGCTCCCTCATCGGTGGTAGTCCGCCTTGCCGCCCGTCTTGTCGAGCAATTCGATCCGCTCGATCACGACGCCGGGCTCGATCCCCTTGACCATGTCGTAGACGGCCAGCGCGCCGACGCTGCAGGCCACCATGGCCTCCATCTCGACGCCGGTGCGGGCGCTCGTGCGCGCCTCGGCGATCAGCGTCACCGTGCCGTTGGAGGCGTCGACGGTGACGGTCGGATCGACGTGCGTGAGCGGGAGCGAGTGCGCGAGCGGGATCAGCTCGTCGGTGCGTTTGGCCGCCTGGATGGCGGCCAGCCGAGCGACGGTCGCGACGTCGCCCTTCGGCGCGTCACCGGCCGCCACGCGGGCCGCCGCCTCGGGCGACATCCGCACGACAGCACGGGCGCGGGCCCAGCGCGACGTCTCGTCCTTGGCGCTGACGTCGACCATGCGCGCGTTACCGCGCTCATCGAGGTGAGTGAGCGTGCCCTCCACTCACTCCATGGTACGGCCCTCAGGGGGCCGCGACGATGAGCAGCGAGTTGCCGTCGGGGTCGCGGACGAGGAATTGCTCCGGAAATCCGGCGAGCGGCGCGCCGCTCACCTAGGACGAGCCGTGCCCGTGAAACTCATCGCGCACCGCCGCGGTGGCGGCGGTGCGCGTAGAGGGCGTTCAGCAGATGGCGACGCCCATGGTGCAGTTGGCGGTGGCCACGATCGCGCCGTTGACGACGATTTGCACCTGCTGGTGTGCCGCGCCCCCGAAGGCGGGGGTATTCACCGGGAAGACGGCGATGCCGGCGGCACCGTTCCTGAGCGCGCCGATCTGCGTGCCGAGCAGGTTGAGGTTGACGGCGTCGTCGTAGTTGACAACCCGGACGCGGGCCTGCACGCCCGGGACGTTGTTCAGATACAACCGGCCGGTCAGAGACGGGTTCGGGACGCCGCCGGCGAGGCCCCAGTCGATCTGGGCGGGCGCGCCTGAGTTGCCGCCGCCGAGGGTCACCTGTCCGAACGGGCCGGTGAGCGGCCCGACGTCTGTGAACGGGGCGGCCGCCGCCGGGGAAGCGAACGCAAGCGTCGCGGCTGCGGTGGCGAGGAGGAGGCGTTTACGCATTGGGGAGGTCCTTCCGTGGGTGGTAGCGATTCCGTGTCGGCCGACGGCAAGACCGTCCCAGCCCACGAGCATGCGAACCACCCGGGAAACCCCTGGACTAGGCTGCGAGGTGATGAAGATCTCGGTCCGCCTTTTCGCCGGCCTGCGCGAGCGCGCCGGCGCCGATCGCGTCGAGCTCGAGTTGCCCGACGACGCGCGGGCGGGCGACGTTCTGGCCGCGATGGGCCTCCAGCCGGGCCAGTGCATCGTCGCGCTCGACCGCGAGTACGCGAGCGCCGACGAGCGCGTGCGGCCAGATCACGAGGTGGCGCTGATCCCGCCGGTCAGCGGCGGTTCCGACGTCGTGCGGCTGGTCGACGTGACGGATGGGCCGCTCGACATCGCCGCGGTGGCCGCGGCCGTGCGCGACCCGCGGGCGGGTGCCGTCGTGACGTTCGAGGGCGTGACCCGCGAGGTCGAGGCGCTCGACTACGAGGCCTACGTGGAGATGGCGCGCGCGAAGCTGGCCGCGATCGGCGCCGAGGAAGCCGAGCGGCACGGGTTGGCCGCGGTGGCGCTCGTTCATCGAGTCGGCCGCGTGCCACTGAGCGAGCCGTCGGTGATCGTCGCCGCCGCCGCCGGGCACCGCGGCGAGGCGTTCACCGGCGCCCGCGCGCTGATCGACCGGGTCAAGGCGGAGGCCCCGATCTGGAAGGTGGAGCTGACGCCCGAGGGCGCGCGCCGGGTCGAGGGCGTGCTGCCGTGGACGGGCTGACCCTCGGCGAGGCGGCGCGCGCGCTCGGCGTGAGCGCGGACACGCTGCGGCGCTGGGACCGCGCCGGCAAGCTGCGCACGGTCCGCGACGAGCGCAACCGGCGGCTGGTCCCGCAGGACGAGATCGAGCGGCTCTCGCCGCACCCGCGGCGGCCGGCCACCGGGCACGCCCTGAGCGCGCGCAACCGGTTCCCCGGCGTCGTGCGCTCAGTCGAGGTCGACGGCGTGATGGCGCTGGTGGAGATCGAGGCCGGCCCGCACCGGATCGTCGCGGCGGTCACGCGCGACGCCGTCGAGGAGCTCGGTCTGGCCCCGGGAGTGCCCGCCACCGCGGCCGTCAAGGCGACGTCCGTGATGGTCGAGAGATCAATCTCTTGAAACTCGATCGGATTTATCGATATTGTCTGACGCACCGTGCGCCGCGCCGACATCCACCAACACCTCTGGCCAGATGAACTGCTCTCCTCGCTTCGCGGAACGCGCGGCGCACGGTCCATCCTCGGCTGCGCCACGGCCGGTTGGAACTGGCGGGCGAGCCGCCGCAACCGTTCGATCCGCGCGATCACGATCCGGCGACCCGCACCGGCTTCGACCGCGTCCTGATCGCGCCGTCGTCGCCGCTCGGCATCGAGTGGCTGCCGGAGGCGGAGGAGTTGCTGGAGGCGTTTCACGCCGGCGTGCTGTCGCTGGGTGCGCCGTTCGAGCTGTGGGCCGGCCTGGTGCTCGCCGACCCCTCGCCCGAGCGGGTGGACGCGCTACTCGATCGCGGAGCCGTCGGCCTCTCCCTGCCGGCGGGCGCGTTCAGCGGGCCCGCCGGCATCGAGGGCCTCGGTCCGGCGCTGGAGCGGCTCGCGGCGCGTGGCCGGCCGCTGTTCGTCCACCCCGGGCCGGCCGCGAGCACGCCCGCCTGGTTCCCGGCGCTGACTGCGTACGTCGCCGAGATGTCGACCGCCTGGCACGCGTGGGCGGAGTGGGGGAGGCCCGCGCATCCCACGCTGACCGTCGTGTTCGCGATGCTCGCCGGACTGGCGCCGCTGCACGCCGAGCGGCTCGGCGCTCGCGGCGGGCCGAGCCACGCGGTGCACGACCCGCTGACGTGCTTCGACACGTCGCCGTACGGGCCGCGCGCGATCGACGCGATGCTGCGCGTCGTCGGCGTCGACCGGCTCCTCTACGGCTCGGACCGGCCGGTGATCGATCCGGCCCCGCCGGCTGTCGGCGCCGCTGCGGAGCACGCGCTCGTCGTCGCGAATCCGGAGCGCGTCCTGTGAGCAAGCTCGAGCGGCTCGTGCGCGAGCTGGCGTCGTCGCCGGAGCAGTGGGCGCACCTCGTGCGCCACGACGCCGACCAGCGCGTCTACGAGGAACTGCACCGCGACGACGACGTCGCGATCTGGCTGATCTGCTGGATGGACGACCACGACACCGGCTATCACGACCACGACCTGTCCGAGGGCGCCGTCGCCGTCGTCGCCGGCACCGTGGCCGAGGACCGGCTCGCGCTCGGCGGTCCGCCGGTGACGCGCGAGTTCGGCGCCGGCCAGGCATTCCACTTCAGCGCCGCGGACATCCACCGCGTCCGCCACACCGGTGACACGCCCGCGGTGACGATCCACGCCTACTCGCCGCCGCTGTGGCGGATGGGGGCCTATGAGATCCTCGAGGGCGGCGAGCTGCGCCGCCACTCGCTCTCCTACGCCGAGGAGTTGCGGCCGTTGGGCCAAATGACCTGAACATCCGTCGGTTTCGTCTTCACTCAGACACGCTCATCTGGGATCGTGCTGACTGCGTGTCGACGACGATGGAGCGCGAACAAGACCGGTCACCGGATGTGGAGCGAGCCGCACAGCGGCTGTCTCGCCCGCGCGCCCGCGTCGCGCTCGCCACGAAGCGACTGCTCGACATCGTGCTGGCGCTCGCGATGATCGTCGCGCTCCTGCCGCTGTTCGTGCTCGTGATCGTGCTGCTGGCGTTCGGTGGCGAGGGCTGGGTCGAGCAGCGCACCCGGCTCGGCCGGCACGGGCGCCGCGTGGTCCTGTCGCGCTTTCACGAACTGCCGGGCGCGTTCGGCCGCCTGCTGGCACGGATCGGCGCGCGCGAGCTGCCGCTGCTGTTCGCGGTCCTGCGCGGTCGGCTGAGCTTCGTCGGCCCGCGCGCGCTGCCGGCGGGGACCGGCTACGGCCACACCGGGCCGCGGCGGCTGATGGCGCCCGGGCTCACCGGCCCGGCGCAGCGTGGCTGCGGGCACGAGTCGCTCGACGACGCCTACGTCGAGGGCTGGACGCTGTGGGTCGACGCGCTGCTGCTGGTCGGGCGTTGCCCGAAGCTTCACCAGAGCGTGTCGAACACGAGCTCGTAGGCGACCGCCTGGAGCGCGAGCAGCGCCGCGATCAGCGTCGGCCGCTTGACCACCGGCGCCGCCGCCAGGCACACGAACGGGACCAGGAAGAGCCAGATCCGCTCGGTCTCGGCCTTCGTGAAGCCGAGGATCGCGGCGATCGCGAGGACGGCGAAGATCGCGATCGCCTCGGGGCTGCGGCGCTGCAGCGCGAGCCAGGTGATCGGCACGCCGAGGATCAGCAGGAACGCGGTGGGGGAGCCGAACAGCCAGAACTCGTAGGGGCGGCGTGACGCGATCCCGACCCGGTAGACACCCTCCGTCGCCCGAATGGTGCCGATCGGGTCAAAGCCGGTGGCGAGCGCGAACAGGGCGTGGAACGCGATGAGCGTGACGCCGATGATCAGGGAGAGCTTGATGGCGGCTTTCAGCCCGTCGCGGGCGAGGACGAGGATCGCCGCCCACGCGCCGACCGCCAGCAGCGACCAGGCGAACAGCGACCCGATCGCGAGTGCGACCGCGCCGACGATCGGGCGCTTGGAGAGCAGCGGGATGGCGGCGAGCAGCCCGACCGTGAGGTAGACCGCGTCGGCGCTGGTCGCGCCGAAGTGCAGCATCGCGGGGGAGAACGCCGCGAGCACGCCCGCGATCCGGGCTTGGCGCTCGGTCAGCACGCGCCGCCCGAGCGCGTAGGTGAGCGGCGCGCTCAGCGCGCCGACGACGATGCAGAACGCGGCCAGCCGCGCGGCGCTGTCGAGCTGCAGGTAGTGCATGACGAGCAACAGACCCGGCGGGTGACCGGCCGCGTGCACGGGCAGCGAGGGCACGAGCTCGGCGAAGCGGTCGAGCACGAAGTGCGGCCCGTAGTCGAACGCGGGCATCGCCGGCAGGTACTCGAGCGGGCCCTCACCGCGGCGGCCGAGCACGAACGGCCGGTCCCACGCGGACGTCCCCTGGCGTGCCGCCGCGAGCACCAGTCGAAGCACGAGCGTGCCGCCGAACAACGCCAGCGGGAAGTACCGCATCCGCAGCACTCGCGGGACGAGCGCAACGGCGGCGCCGAAACACGGGATCGCGACGATCAGCCACGGGTTCGCGCGCAGGCCGTAGCCGCCGATGAACGGCGGATGCGGCACGCCGAGCAGCGTCCCGTTCGCGTCCAGCCACAGCCCGACCGCGACCGTGACGGCCAGACCCGCGAAGACGACGGCCGCCGTCCTGCCATGCTCGAAGCGTGCGGCGACTCGCGCCACTACTGGCCCTCGTACTCGCCGGCTGCGGCTCGGCGCCCGCGGCCGAGCTTCCCGCGCCGGCCGGCGCACCGGTCTCGCCCGAGCTCGCCGAGCGACCCGCGGGTATGGTGAACCCGCAGCCGGGCGAGTTCGGGGTGTCCGAGGCGGAAATCGTGACCGAGCCGTCGGTCGACCGCGCCGGCGACCGGCTGCTCGTCGACGGCCGCAGCGCGCGCACCTGCCGCGAGCCGATCGCATCCGCGATGGTCGAACGCGGCAAGCAGATCGCGGTCCTGTGCGGGCGCGAGCGGGTCCTCGATCTCTACGACACGACCACGCTCAAGCGGCTCGGACGGGTCGGCGCCGGGATCGGGCCGACCGCCCTGGCGACCAATGGTGTCGAGCTTCTTTACGTCACGGACGTGCTTGGCAATGCACTGCTGGTCTACCACACGCGCCCGTTCGAGTTCATCCGTCGCGTCCATCTCGGCGGCGGACCGTATGCGATCGCGTATGACCGCGGGCACTGGGGGCTGTGGATCGCCCTGGTCGGATCCAATCGGCTCGTCAACTACGCCGCCGGCGCCCGGCCCGTCCCCCGCGACGACCTGCCGTCGATCCGCAACGCCCGCGAGATCACCCTGTCGGGCAACGAGGTGACCGTGCGCAGCGACAGCGAGACTCAAGTCGTCCGGCGGCGCAGCAAGTAGAGCGCACCCGAGATCGCGAACAGCGCCGCGGTGACGATCAGCCAGCGCGCCACGTAGCCCTCGTACTCGAGCCCGCTCACATTCCGATAGGCGCCCTCGCCCTTGCCGCGGATCGTGCCCCAGAAGACGAGCAGCATCAGCAGCGAGAGGCCGAGCGGCACGCGGACGTAGTTGATCGCGCCGCGCACCGTCGCCTGTCCCAGCCGGTCCAGCGCCGAGTACGCGGGGAGCAGCAGCATGTCGTGCAGGATCACGGCCGCCACGAGCCACAGCACGACGTTCGAGGCGGCCCGGAAGTCGAGCACGGTCAGCAGCGCCCAGGCGATCAGCGGCAGCAGGATCAGGTGCGCCAGCAGGTGGACCGGCGAGGCGCCGTAGCGCTTCACGAGAACGTCATCTCCGCGACCCACTTCGTGTTGTGGACGCCCGGCAGCGCCGGGACGATGATCCGCGCCGGGAAGCCGTGGTCCATCGACAGGTCCTCGCCGTTGACCTTCAGCGCCAGCATCGAGTCGCCGGCGGCGATCTGATCGCCGCTGAGCGATGCGCGGCGCAGCACGCCCTTCGGCTGCAGCGACTCGACCAGCACCTGGCTCGCGCTCTGCGCGCCGGCGCGGGCGGCCAGATCGCGAGAGCCGCACGCCGGTCCACTCCTGCGTCGTCGACCAGCCCTCGACACACGCGATCGGCAGCGACGCCCTGTGCTGCGGCAGCGCCAGCAGGTCATCGCGCGAGAGCGCGACGACGGCATCGCCGTTGCGCAACACGAGCTGGTAGCTCGGGCCGACCATGTCGGCCGTCACGCCCGCGGCCGCGGCGCGCTTGTTGACCGGGAAGTCCTCGCGCCGCGGCGCGAGGAACGCCAGCGACCGGAACGGCCCGCCGATCGACTGGCCGACATTGGCCACGAGCAGCGTGAACGCTCCCGCGCCGGCGAACGCGAGCAGGCCGCGGCGCGACATCGTCGCCGGCGCCGGGTCGGTCGCGACCAGGCCGCCGTGCTCGTCGTCCGGCTCCGGCCGCGTGTTCTCGAGGTTGTCGCGCAGCGGCTTGAGTACCCCGCGCTCGCGGTAGGCGCGCAGGATCACCGGCGTCTTGACGATCACGTGCAGCACCAGCGACGCGACGAAGACGATCGCGCCGTAGTAGTGCGCGACCACGAAGTTGAACTTGAACGGGTACCAGTACTGCGCGTTCGCGACCCCGGTCGCGAGCTCGAACACCGCGCTCGAGACGAGCAGCGCGATCGACAGCCGCTCGATCGCCTGCGCCGGGCTCGTCACCGGCGGCCAGGCGAACAGCCGCGGGATAACAGACCACAGCTTGGCCAGCAGGAACGGGATCGCGATCAGCCCGACGTTCGTGTGCAGGCCCTGATTGAGCGCGAACAGCCAGCTCGGCGAGGTCGGCCAGTCAAAGAGCAGCGGCAGGTCCCGATCGGCGGGCACGATCGCGTTCCCCGGCAGGTTCGGCATGTAGGCCGCGTGCGACGCGAACCCCGTCAGCGCGACGATCCCGATCAGCACCAGCAGGATCGAGCCGAGCGCGGCGGTGAGCCAGGGACCGCGCAGCGGGGAGCGCCAGAAGCCGGGCCGGAACGGGCCCGGCGGCGTTCGCGGAGACGAGGGGGCGAGCTTGGCCATGCGGTTGAGTCCTTAGCGGCGTCGCAGCGTTACGAATGTGCGGCCGCCGACCTCGCGGGTCGTATCGACCGTGAACTCGGCGCGCTCCGCGACCTCGTCAACGCCGTCGACGCCCACACGCGCCCAGCGGAACCATTCCGAAACCTGGTCGGGCGCCTCGATCCGGATCCGCATGCGCTGGGTCGGCGCCCCCGGTGGGTCGGTTTCGACGACGATCGCGCCGCGCGGCCTGAGGAGCTCGCCGGCTCGCCGAAGCAGCGCGACCGGACTCCCGCCGATGCCGATGTTGCCGTCCAGCAGCAGAATCGTTCGCCACGTGCCGGGAACGTTCGCCCACACCGAGCCGTTGATCGCGTCGGCGCCGCGATCGCGGGCGAGCGCCACGGCGACCGGCGAGAGATCGACGCCCAGCCCGCGCTTGCCGAGCGCCCGCAGCGCGGCGAGATGACGTCCCGGTCCGCAGCCGAGGTCGAGCACTGGCGCCGCGACATCGGCGAGGATCGCGAGGTCCACCTCGTCGGCGGGCGCCAGCCAGCGGTCGAGCGGCAGCGGCTCGAGACGCCCGTCCGCGAGCCGGATCCGCGCGCTGATGGGCGGCCCCTGCGCGGCGGACGCGAGCAGGCGGCCGTAGAGGAGATCGGCCGAGAGGGCGGTGGCGACAGTCATGCGGCGACCTCGGCCACAGCGGCGGCGAAGTGCGTATGCGGTGCTTCGGCGGCGACCTCGAGCGCAACGTCGAACGTGTCGACATCGCGCAGCGGCGGGAGGATCCCGGGCTCGAGGTCGCGCTCGGCCATGCGGGCCCGCTGCGCGGCGCCGGTGCGGGCGCTGCTCATCGGCACGCCGTCGAATACGCCGGCGTCCGGCGTGCTCAGCCCGATGCCCCAGTACCCACCGTCGAGCGCCGGGCCGAACGCCGAGCCGAACGACACGATGGTCGCCAGCCCCGCGTCGATCAACTCGGGCGTGATCTGCGGTGTGTCCATGCCGACGAGGAAGGCCGGCTCGCCGACGTCATCGAACGCGGCCGCGAGGCGTTCGGCGAGGCCGTCGCCGCGTTGAGGGATGACTTCGAAGCCGCTCGGCAGCCAGGATCCAGGGTCGCCGTCGAGGACGACCACCCGACGTCCGGCGAGCTTCGCGCGGGTCGCGGCGGCGAGCGTGTCCTGCAACGCCGCGCAGGCGAGCGCCGCGGCCTGGTCGGGCGTGCACGGCGGGGTCAGGCGGGTCTTGACCCGTCCGGGGACCGGCGCCTTGGCGATCACGAGAAGAGCTGGGGGCACGCTTAGGTAGCGTGCCCGAGCCGGTTTCGGATCAATAGTGCCCGCAGGTCACCGTAAGAGTCTTGTCATATCCCTCACGGCGCGGGCGGTTCCGCGCACTGTGCCGGTGACCTTCGAGCGGCCGTCGCGGGGGTGGTAGGCGACGTCGACCTCGCGGATCGTCCACCCCTCGGCCGCCGCCCGCAGCACCATCTCCAGCGGCCAGCCGAAGCGGCGGTCGCGCAATCCGAGTGCGAGCAGCCGCTCGCGCGGCGCCGCGCGCATCGGCCCGAGATCGCGTAACGGCACGTGCGTGCGGCGTCGCAATTCGAACGCCAGCACGGCGTTGGCCACGCGGGCGTGAACCGGCCAGGCGCCGCGCGCCGTCGGCCGGCGGGCGCCGAGCATCAGGTCCGTCGTCCCTTCTGCGACGGGCTGCGCGACCTTCGGCAGGTCGCCGGGATCGAACGACGCATCGCAGTCCATGAAGCAGACGATCTCGCTCTGCGCCGCGGTCAGGCCGGTGAAGCACGCCGCGCCGAACCCGGGCTGCGGCTCGCTGATCACGCGTGCGCCAAGCGACGCGGCGAGCTCCCCCGACCCGTCGGTGGAGCCGTTGTCGACGACCAGCGGCACGTAGCCGGCGGGCATCCGCTCCAGCACCCACGGGATCGCCGCACGCTCGTTGAGGACCGGCAGGATCACGTCGGGCACACGGGCGGACGCTATAGCCTGGCGCGTCGTGCCCGGCCCGATCCTGGTCACCGGCGGCGCCGGCTTCATCGGCTCCCACGTCGTCGACGCGCTGCTCGCCCTCGGCCGCGAGGTCCGCGTGCTCGACACGTTCCTGCCCGCCGCCCACCGCGAGCGGCCGGATTACCTCGATCCACGCGCCGAGTTGATCGAGGGCGACGTCCGCGATCCGGACGTGGTCGCCCGGGCGGTCGAGGGCGTCTCGGCGGTCAGCCATCAGGCGGCGATGGTCGGGCTCGGCGTCGACCTCGGCGACATCGCCGACTACGTCTCCCACAACGACCTCGGGACGGCGGTGCTGCTGCGCGCGCTGGCGGGCTTCACCGGGCCGTTCGTGCTCGCCTCGAGCATGGTCGTCTACGGCGAGGGCTGCTACCGCTGCACCGAGCACGGTCACGTGGCGCCGCCGCCGCGGTCGGCCGAGGATCTGGACGCGGGCCGGTTCGAGCCGCCCTGCCCGCGCTGCGGGCGGGCGCTGATGGCGATGGCGGTGCCCGAGGACGCGCGGCTGGACCCGCGCAACGTCTACGCCGCCACCAAGGTGGCGCAGGAGCACCTGTGCGCCGCGTTCGCGCGCGAAACCGGCGCGACGGTCACCGCGCTGCGCTACCACAACGTCTACGGACCGCGGATGCCGCGCGACACGCCGTACGCCGGCGTGGCCAGCATCTTCCGCTCCGCCCTGGCGGCGGGCCGGGCGCCGCGGGTGTTCGAGGACGGCGCGCAGCGGCGCGACTTCGTGCACGTCCGAGACGTCGCGGCCGCCAACGTCCTCGCGCTCGACGCTTCGTCGCCGGGCGTGTTCAACGTCGCCTCGGGCACGCCACGGACGGTGGGGGAGATGGCGGACGCGCTGGCGCGCGCGATCGACGGGCCGCCCCCGGAGGTCACCGGCGAGTGGCGCGCCGGCGACGTGCGGCATGTGTTCGCGTCCCCCAAGCGGGCGGCCACCGTGCTCGGGTTCCGCGCCGAGGAGGACTTCGAGGCCGGCATGCGCGAGTTCGCGACTGCGGATCTGCGCGCGTGACGCGCTTCGCCGTCGTCGGTCACGTCGAGTGGATCGAGTTCGGCGTCTTCACGCACGTACCCGAGCCGGGCGAGATCATCGACGCGCGGGAGTGGTTCTCCGAGGCCGCCGGGAGCGCGGCGGTGGTCGCCGTCCAGCTCGCGAAACTGTCCGGCGACGTCGACTTCTTCACGGCGCTGGGCGACGACGAGCGCGGGCGGCGGTCCGCGGAGCGACTGACCGAGCTCGGCGTGCGCGTCCACGCGGCGAGGCGCGACGACATGCAGCGGTGGGCGTTCGTCCACCTCGACGACGACGGCGAGCGCACGATCAGCGTCGTGGGCGAGCGCCACGCCCCACACGGAGAGGACGACCTGCCGTGGGAGCGGCTCGACGGCGCCGATGCGGTGTTCGTGTCAGGCGGCGACCACGGCGCGATGGAGCAGGCGCGGCGCGCGAAGCTGCTCGTCGCCACCCCGCGCGCGGTCGAGACCCTGGGCGGCATCCGGATCGACGCCCTCGTCGGCAGCGGCAAGGACCGGCTCGAGCAGGTCGACCCGGACACGCTCGATCCGCCGCCCGAGCTGATCGTCACGACCGCCGGGAAAGAGGGCGGCACCTGGCAGGCGGGCGAGCAGCGGCGCGGGACGTTCAAGGCGGCCGAACTGCCCGGGCCGGTGGTCGACGCCTACGGCGCCGGAGACACCTTCGCGGCGGGCGTGACGTATGCGCTCGGCGCCGGCTACGAGATCGACGACGCGCTCGCGTTCGGCTCACGCGCCGGCGCCGCCAACCTGACCGGTCGCGGTCCGTATGCGGGCCAGCTGACGGCCGACGACCTCAACACGTGATCTCGTCGAACGCTTCGATGCGTTCCCAGCCGGCGGCGTGGAGCCAGCGGTCGATCTCGTCCGCGACCGCTTGGCGGACGATCGTGTCGCCGGCTTCGTCGTAGCGGTCGTCGACCTTGGCGTAGTCGAGCCGCACCCGGCGGAGCGTGTCCTCGCGCCCGTCGCCACGGCGCAACGCCCGCGCCGCGCGCTGCACCAGCCGCCGCATCGCCGCGTTCCCGCGAGCGCTGGACATGTGGTAATCACCGGCCATCCGCTTCGGCCAGGCGTGTCGCTTCCCGCGCCGCTCGACCGTCGCCGGCACCTCGGGGCCGAGCTCGACGGCGATGGTCCGGCCATCCGGCGACCACCGGTGGTTGCCGATGTCGCGCGGGCTCGGCGGGATCAGCACCCGCGGCTTTCCACCCGGCACAGCAACGACGCCCAGCCCATCGTGCCCGAACGTGCACGGGTCCGGATAGTCGATCAGTCCGTAGGCCAGCATCGTGCCGTCCGGGTTCCAGAGCGCCGGGTGGCTCTGGCGCGGCTCGACGTGAACGCCGGGATTGCCGAGCACCCGGATCGCCGTGTCGCGCGTGATCGCGACGGTGCCGTTCGACGCTACGGAGCCGACCGCGCCGAACATGCGCTCGGTCCGGTGCAGCACGCGGCCGTCGGGGTCGCTGACCACCTCCCGGCCGGTCGTCACGACGACCGCGACGTTGTCGGGCACGAACCCCTGCTCGGTCAGGCTGTCCACGTCGTCGCGCTTGCGCACGAGCGCACCGGAGGAGAGCTCGAGGACGTGGAGCCGGTCGCCGGCGAGAACCGCGACCCGCTCCTCGCCCCACGAGACCTTGGCCCCGTAGAGGCGGACCGGGACCTGCCGGCGCGTGAGCGTCTTCCCGGCGGCATCGCGAAGCTCGAAGGCGCCGAAGTCGTCGAACACCGCGTGTCCGCGCGGCCCGATCGACACCGCGCCCTCGTACTGTGGCTGCAGGGTCGCGGTCCCGTCAGCGACCCGCCACACGCGGGACCCGTCGGTGACGAACAGCCCGGCTTCGGTCCAGCCGAGCAGCGACTTGTCGTGGACCGGTCCGGTCACCGCGCCGGTGGCGACGTCGATCAGCCGCACCTCGGCCCGCGCCGGCGCGGCGACGATCAGCAAGACGAGGAGCGTGAGCGTGAGCGCGAGCCGCACGCCCCTCGTAGTACCCCGCTAGGCGGCGAGTTGCTCTCCGCGGGCGATCGAGCGCAGCAGTGCGACGACGTCGTCGATCGGCCGGTGGGACGCGATGTCGGCCGCGACGGCGGACGCTTCGGCGCGGTAGGACGGCGCGGCGAGCAGTGAGCGCACCCCGGTCGCGAGCGCGTCGACGCCGTTGAGCGCGAGCCCGGCGCCGAGCGCCGCGACGCGGGCCGCGTTGATCGGCTGGTCCGCGAACAGCGGCACGACCGCGAGCGGGAGCCCGGCGGCCATCGCCATCAGCGTCGAGCCGGACCCGCCGTGGCCGACCATCGCCGCCGCGTGCGGCATGACGGCGCCCTGCGGCACCCAGCGCTCGACGTGGACGTTGTCCGGCACGGGACCGAGGTCGAGCGGGTCGACCTCGGTGCCCAGCGTCAGCAGCACGCGGATCGGCTCGTCGGCGAGCGCGTCGACCGCGCCTCGATAGACCGCCGGGAAGTACCCGTTGCCGGCGGCCGCGGAGCCAAACGAGACGTAGACCAGCGGCGCGTCGGAGCCGTCCCACCAGTCCGGCAGCGGCTGCACCGGAGCGGGCGCCACGCGGTAGCGGTGCGTGTCCGGCATCGGTGGCGTCGACGGGTCCTCCAGCGCGCGCGGCGCCAGGGTCAGATAGGGCCCATCCGCCCAGAGGGATTCGTCGAGCCCGTAGTCGGCGGCGTGCATGACGGCGAGGAAGCACGACACGTGGACGTCCGGCACGCCGAACTCGTCGGCGGCGACCATCGACGCGTACTCGAGCGACTCACGCACGATGACGTCCGGCTGCCAGCGCGCGACCAGCGCCCGCATTCCGGGCAGCGCGGCGCGCGCGAACTCGCCCGCGAAGATCTCGTTGACGACGATCCGGTCCTGCTCGCCGGGACCGGCGGCGCGGACGCGCTCCCAGATCGGCGCGAGCGTCTCGTCGGCCGGATCGTCGACGCCGGCGAACGGCAGCTTGGCTCGGGCGACGTGCGGCCAGGACGACCGCGGAGCGACGACGAGCACGTCGTGACCAGCGCGCAGGCAGGCTTGGGCAAAGGGAATCAGCGGGCCGATGTGACCGGCCCCGCGAGTGGAAGCAAAGAGAAGGCGCATCTCCGAAAGAGACGGCGCCCCGCCGCGAACTATTCCGCCGCTACGCGAACAGGCCCATCAGCCACGCTACGAGCGTGCCGCCGAACGCGAAGAAGCTCAGCAGGATGATCCAGGGCCACGGCCCCGTCACCGACGGTCCGGCACTAAGCGACCCGAACCACGACCCGATCCGGTTGGAGAGGCTGGGTCCGGTATCCCAGCGTTTGGGGTCGAGATCGGTACCGCAGACGGCGCAGCCCGCAGCGAACGGGCTCACCGGCTCACGGCAGTTGGGGCAACGGCTCCGGTCAGGCATCACGCACAGGATCGCGTGAGCATCGGCCTCCGCCAACCGGACAATCGTCTAAGTAAACAGAGTGACAATTCCGGCCATGACGAAGGCGCCCGCCCACAGCCACTCCGTGTTCACCCACGCCTGGCGCAGCACCGCGACGCCGAGCTTCTCGTAGACGACGATCGCCACCACGCCCATCACGAGCATCATCGACGCGACGTGCAGCAGCAGCGCGAGCCCGCCGGCGAGGGGAGAGAGGACCGCCGCCTGCACGTGGTCGACGTCGTGGTCGGCCGCCTGCGCGGTCGCTCCGGCGCCGATCAGCACCGGCGCCACCATCAGCCCGGCGCCGTGCGCCGTCGACATCAGGAACGACCACCAGCCGAGCTCGCGCCGGTTCACGCGCAGCTTCGTCCACCGGAAGTGCGCGCGCGGCCGCACGAACCGGAAGATGCCGAACGCGATCAGGGCCACGCCGGCGCCGAGGTGCAGCGCGTGGGTGTCCGCCACCACGCCCAGGCCGACCACCAGGACCGCGACGAGCGCGATCGACGCCTCGTGCCCGAGCGCGATCGGCCACAAAGACCGCAGCACGGCGCGCCGGGAACGCTCCTGCATTCCCAGCGCGACCGCGAACAACCAGCCCATCGCGGGATTGAGCCCGTGATAGGCGCCCAGCAGGCCCAGCAGGATGTAGGGCCAGAGATCGCTCACGCGTCCGGGAAGCAGTACGAGTCGCTCGAGGCGTCGCCACCGGACAACCGCACCTGGTGCGGCCGCTCACCGGAGTACGGCACGAACACGTTCGGGTCGACAGTCAGCGAGCCGTCAGCGCCGGCGTCGAGCTTGACGAACCAGCCGTCGATGCCCTCGGGGTAGAACTGCGCGTCCCACGCGGCGTACAGCGAGTTCGTGAGGTAGACGCGCTTGCCGTCGCGCGAGGTCTCGACCATCTGCGGCCCGCCGTTCAGCGGCCCGGACGCCGGGTGCGCCGCCCGTTCCACGATCCCGCCCAGCTTCACCGTCGCCGTCTCGCGCGGGTTGCGCGGGTCGGACACGTCGTAGCGCTTGAGCTCGCCGGTGCCCCAGCAGGAGACGTAGAGGTCGCGGTCGTCGACGCTCAAGGAGATGTCGGTCACAAGCGCCGGCACCGCACCGAACGGCTGGAGGATCGGCGGCAGCTGGTCGGCCTCGGCCGGCACCGGCGGCAGCGTGATCACCTTCGTGGCGCTCACGGTGCCGTCCTCGGCCCGCTCCCACAGCCAGATCGAGGCGCTCAGGTCGGCGGTCGACGTGACGACGCCGACGAACCCGTACGCCTTGCGCGGATCGTGCGCGGGCCGCAGCTCGAGCACCATCTGGTTCTCCGCCCCGAGATCGATCTCCTGGACGTGGCGGCGCGTGTTCAGGTCCCAGACGTGCAGCTTGTGGCCGTACTTGTTGCCTAGCAGCAGCTCGCCGACCAGCCCGTCCTCGACCATCTTCGGCGTGCCCCACTCGGAGGTGATCACGGTGCCGTAGTTGAGGTGCCACCAGAAGTCGTAGGCCAGTTCCTGCGGCCCGCGGTCGTCCTCCCACGGGCCCTTGACCGAGAAGTCGTCGTGGTCGAGGAGAAAGATCCCGCCGGGCCCGTCACCCTCGGGGTTGCCGAGCGCCGAGACGTAGATCCCGTCCGGCCCGCAGTGGACGGTGTGCGGCCGCGAGTAGCCCGCCTTGCTGGCGATCTCCTCCGCCGACACGGTCTTGACGAGCTTCGGCTCCTTCCCCGAGTCGCCCTTGACGTCGACGATGTGGATGTTCGAGGAGCGCAGGCCCGGCACGAGCAGATAGCGACGCTCGACGTGCGGATGCGGTGCCCAGGGGCACAGCGCGCTCGAGCAGGCGTTCCAGCCGAAGTGGTGCAGCTCGTCGCCGACGCCCGGCATGTCGAGGCGCCCGACGAGCTGGCCGTAGGTGGGCGAGCCGTCCTCGAGGTCGATCACGGTCAGCGCGTCCGCAGCGCGGTCGCCGTTGCTGCCGGTGTTCAAAGTCACGACGTACGCGTGCGTCTCGGCCGGGGCGTTCGCCGCATCGGCGGGCGAGGCGTAGAACGTCGGATCGGGCGTCATGCGCGCCATTGCGCACCTCCAAGACCGGGATCGGGACCCGGAACCTACCGAATGCCGACCCGATTTACCGGTGAGGCGTTCGAACGGGCGCGCGGTGCGGCGCGGTGCGGCGCGTGGGGACGGGCGCGCGGCGATCGCCGCCGTGATCGCGCCTGCGCGCGTGCCACGGCTCGGACACTGGCAGCGGGAGCTTCAGGCCTCCGGGCCCACACGGCTCTTCGGGCTCGCGCCCGTCGTCCTTGCCGCGACGGAAATCGTCGCCGTCGTCATCGTCGTCGTCGCGCAGTCTGAAGAACCACACGAGCCATACGACGAGCGCCCCGACGTCGAAGACTCGGAGCCCGACCATGAAAATCCAGCCCTCCAGCGTCACCTCACGACGAAGGGTAAGCCACTTCGCGGGGTGTCTGCAAGGTCAGTGCGCGGCCATCCAGGTGTCGATGAGCCGACGGGCGATGGCGAGGCCGGGTGGGAGCCGCAGCGGGCCGCCGGGATCGCCGGGCGTGCCCCAGTCATCCTTCTCCGGAAGCGCTGCGGCTTCGATGATCTCGGCGCGTTCGAACCAGCGCACGTCCTGCAGCTCGTCGTCGCGGACGACCGCGTCTCCCGCGACCCATGGAGCGGAGAACCCGAGCATCAGCGAGGCCGGGAACGGCCACGGCTGTGAGGCCATGTAGCGCGGCCGGCCGACGACGACGCCGGCCTCTTCGCGCACCTCGCGCGCGACCGCCTCTTCCAACGCCTCGCCGGGCTCGACGAACCCCGCCAGCGCCGAGTAGCGCCCGCTCGGCCACGCGTGCTGGCGGCCGAGCAGCAGCCGATCGCCGTCGGTGACGAGCATGATCACGACGGGATCGGTGCGCGGGTGGTGCTCAGCGCCGCAGTTCGGGCACTTGCGCGTGAGGCCGCCCTCGACGACGTCACTCGGCTTCCCGCACGCGGAGCAGTAGCGGTGGCGCCGGTGCCAGTTCAACAGCGCGGCGGCGTAGGCCGCCAGGCCGCCGTCCTCTCGCGACAGGATCCCCGCGGCCTTGCGCAGGCCGATCCGCTTGCCATCGGACGATGGGGGCGGCTCGCCGCGCATCCCGCCGGCGCCGACCATCGGCACGCGACCATCGCGCGCCGGGTCCTCGTCGATCGCGAACACCGGGCCGTCGGCGTCGATGCCGAGCAGCAGCGGGTCCGCGCCGTTGAGCTCGGTGAGCGGGACGAGCTCGAGCCGCCCGGCGGCGATCCTCAGCCCGCGGTCGCCGGCGACGACAGCGCGGGCGCCGGGATGCGCGAGCTGCTCGGCGAGCCATTCGGGGTCGCGCCGCCGCGAGTCCCCGGCGCGGTCGAGCGCGGCTCCCGTGAACGCGTTCTGCACCCCATGGACGTTAGACGCACACGGGGGTGAAGCTCGGGTCGGCCGGGCCGGGGCGCCCCAGCGCGTTCTTGATCCACTGCACCGCGTTCTGGTCGACCATGATCGTGAGGTGCTCGGAGATGTCCGCCGCGCACTTGTCTTGGAGCAGCACGTTGGTCGCGCCGTCGAGGAATGCCGACGTGTACGGCGTGACGACCTCGTCGTAGCGGGTCTGGATGGCGGTGTAGTCGACGTCGCCGGGCGTCTCGTCGCCCGCGTTCAGCTCGGTCAGGAACTGCGAGCCGGCCGCTTGCTGGGTGCAGGCGACGCACGTGCCGCCGTCGGCCCCGACGAGCTCCGTGCCGTGGTTGGAGGGCGAGAGCCCGATCAGATCGTCGACCTTTCCCGCGCCGCCGAGGTTCTTTACGTAATAACGCGGCATCATGCCGCCTTGCGAGTGGCCGACGATGTCGACCTTGGATGCGCCCGTCTGCGCCAGGACGCCGTCGACGAAGTCCGCGAGCTGCCGCGCCGACTCCCGGATGTCACCGGTGCCGCGGTTTCCGTAATCGATCTTGAACGTGCGGTAGCCGGCCTTGCGCAGCTGCGGCTCGACGTAGCCCCAGTTCGTGCTGTCGCCGAACGTGCCGTGGACGAGCACGACGGGCTCGCTGGCTCCAGCGGCGGTGGGGAGGAGGAGGGTGGTGACGACGGCGAGGGCGGCGGCGAGCTTCATGGACGCCGAAACGACAGCCGGTGAGCGTTCTTGCGCCAAGAAGCCTTGAACCTCACGTAACGTGAGGGCCTAGCGTGGCGGATCGGATGCACTACACCGTCGGATCACTCGCCGAGGCGTCCGGCCTCACCGTGCGCACGCTGCATCACTGGGACGAGATCGGGCTCCTGGCACCGGCCGAGCGATCGGCGGCCGGCCACCGGCACTACTCGGACGACGATGTGCGGCGGCTCTACCGGATCGTCGCGCTGCGCGGTCTCGGCCTCTCGCTGGACGAAGTCGGCGAGGCGCTCGAGCGCGAGGGCCCGGATCTGCGCGCGGCGGTCGCCGCCCACCTGGCGCGTGTCGAGGAGGAGCTGGCCCAGGCTCGCGACCTCCGCCGGCGGCTGCGGGGCATCCTCGTCGCGTTCGACCAGATCGGCGAACCGTCGACGGACCAGATCATCGACGCCATCGAGGGGATGAAGATGTCGGAGCAGTACTACACGCCCGAACAGCTGGAGCAGCTCGAGGCGCGCCGCAATGCGCTCGGCGAGGCAGGGATGGCGAAGGCCCAGCAGGACTGGGCCGACCTGATCGCCGAGCTGGACGCCGAGCGGCGCGCCGGGACGGACCCGGCCGACCCCAAGCTGCAGCCGCTGGTGGACCGCTGGACCGCGCTGATCCAGGCCTTCACCGGCGGCGATCCGGGGATCGCGGCCTCGCTCAAGCGCATGTACGCCGAGGAGGGCCCGGAGAAGGCGTCGCGCGGCGCCGTCAACCCGGAGGTGATGGAGTACGCCGGGCGCGCGATCGCCGCCCGGCGCCCCTAATCCTCCAGCCGGAACCCGATCTTGAGCGTGACCTGGTAGTAGGTCTTGCCGTCGGCGAGCCCGCCGCGGATCCCGACAACCTCGAACCAGTCGATGTTGCGCAGCGACTTCCCGGCCTTGGCCAGGGCGTTGTCGATCGACTGTTGGACCCCGGCCTCCGAAGAGCCGGTGATCTCGACCGACTTGTACACGTGGTCTGTCATGTCGGGCGGTGATACCAGGGCTCGCCGGACAATGCGTCCTGGAGCGCCTGCCGGGCCCCGCTCAGCACCGGGTCGCCGTGTGTGACCAGCGCGCGGTCGAAGTCCACGTCGAGCAGGGGCTGCAACGCCGGAGCACCGGTCGTCCGGAACCATTCGCGGCGTTTGTCGGTGATCGGGCGGTCGAGCCACACGCGCAGCCCGCCGTCGATTCCGACCACGCGATCGCCGAACGCGAGGGCGCGAATCGCCGGGATCTCGAGCGGCCGCTCCTTCAGCCGCGTGACCCGGTGCATGACGAGGCCCAGCGGGAGATCCTCGTCGCCTCCAAACGGCGTCCCGTCGGGCAGCCGCCGCTTCACGTCCGGGTGGCCGACGATCGTCCCGCCCCAGCGACCGACCGCCTCGGCGGAGCTGCGCACGTGGTAGGGGATCGTGACCGCGACGACCACGTCGCCGGTCACGATCGTGTCCAGCTCGCGCTCGACCTCGCCGTCGAACAGCGGGTCGATCAGCACCGTGCCGCCGTCGACATGCACCGCGTAGCACCCGACCTCAGCGCCGAACTCGGTGCGCGGATGCCATTCGGGGTGACGCAGCGTCCAGCGCCAGATGCCATGGCCGAGGTCGATCACGCCTCGACCACCTCCGCCTCGGTCTCCAGGACGCCGAGCAGTTCGACCACGCGGCACACCAGCAGCCGCTCCTCGTCGACCTCGACCCACGCCCCGGCGGACGCCGGGAAGACAACGTGGTCGCCGGGCTGGACGGGCATCTGGATGCCGGCCTGCTCCCACCAATCCAGCCCGGGCCCGACCGCCAGCACGATCCCGTGCTGCGGCGGCGGCTCGTGCGATCCGGGGGGAACGAGCAGCCCGGAGGCGCGGATCCGGTCGGGTTCAAGTTCCTTGACGACGACGCGATCGAAAAGAGGGCGAAGGTTGTGGCGCATTTCTGCGTTCTCACCTTACGCATGCGCCGCGCGCTCGCCCACACGCCGGTCCTCGTCCAGATCGGCGCGGCGGTCGTCGCGTTCCTGGTCACGGTCGCGTTCGTCGCGCTCATGGTCACCGCGGCGCAGCAGCGCAGCGACGCTCGCGCCCTCGCCCGGGCGACCGAGACCGTCACGCAGATCGAACGCGTGCAGCGGCTTGCGCTCGACCTCGAGACGTCGGTGCGCGGCTACGTCATCACCGGCCAGGAGGCCTTCCTGCAGCCGTACTTCGCCGCACGCGAGCGCTATCCCGTCGAGGCGCAGAGACTCGTCGGCCTGGTCGACGACCGCGTCGTCGCCGAGCGTCTGCTGCGCAACGGGCAGGACTACGCCCGCGGGTACGCCGATCGGGTGATCGCCACCCAGCGCCGCTCCGGCCAGGCGGCGAACGACGTCGTCGCCACCGGCGAGGGCAAGCGACGGATGGACGCGCTGCGCTCCGACCTCGCGCTGCTGCGCAGCGTCGAGCAGCGGCGCGCCGGCGCCCAGCGGGCGGTCGGCGAGCGCAACGCGAACCGGGCGATCACGTTCGGTGCGTTCGCGCTGGTGGCCTCACTCGGCCTGCTGGCGGCGCTCGTGCTCTTCCTGCGGCGGCGGATCGCCGCCGAGAGCAGGCGCGAGGTCGCCGAGCGCGCGAGCCGGGCCAAGAACGACTTCCTGTCGCGGATGAGCCACGAGCTGCGGACGCCGCTGAATTCGGTGTTGGGCTTCGGGCAGCTGCTGCAGCTCGATCCCGCCCTTGGGGAGCACCGCCGCGAGCACGTCGACCAGATCGTGCGCGGCGGACGGCACCTGCTGGAGCTGATCAACGAGGTGCTCGACATATCGCGGATCGAGAGCGGCACGCTGTCGCTCTCGCCCGAGCCGGTGCATGTCGGGGAGGCGGTGCGCGAGGCGGTCGCGCTCGTCCAGCCGCTGGCCTCCGAACGGGCGATCGCGGTCAGCGTCCAGAGCGACGACGCCTACGTGCTGGCCGACCACCAGCGGTTCAAGCAGGTGCTCTTGAACCTGCTCTCGAACGCGATCAAGTACAACCGCCAGGGCGGCGACGTCGCCGTCGCGGCCGAGCGCGTGAACGGGCACGTGCGGGTCGAGGTCGCCGACACCGGCCCCGGCGTTCCGCCCGACCGTCTGGAGCGGCTGTTCGAGCCGTTCGACCGGCTCGGAGCCGAGCACAAGGGGATCGAGGGCACGGGGCTCGGGCTGGCGCTGTCGCGGTCGCTGGTCGAGGTGATGGGCGGGACGCTGACGGTGGCGAACCGCCCGGTCGAGGGCGCCGCGTTCCTGGTCGCGCTGCCCGCCACGGCCGCGCCCGAGGCGATCACGATCGACGCGCCCGAGGCGCGAGATGCCGTCGTCGGCGCCGCGCAGGTGCTTTACGTCGAGGACAACACCGCGAACTTCCGGCTCGTGCAGGAGCTGCTGACCACGCGGCGGCCGGTCGAGATCCTGCCCGCGATCCAGGGTCGGCTCGGCGTCGAACTGGCGCGCCAGCACCATCCGGACGTGATCCTGCTCGACCTCCACCTGCCCGACATGGGCGGCGAGGTCGTGCTCGCCCAGCTCAAGGCCGACCCGGCGACCGCGCCCATCCCGGTCGTCATCGTCACCGCCGACGCGACGCCGGGCCGCGCGCGCCGGCTGCTCTCGGCCGGCGCGTTCGCGTGCGTCACGAAGCCGTTCGACGTGCCGGAGTTCCTCAGGACCGTCGAAGCGGCGCTGGCATCGTGAGCCGCAGGTGATCCCCGGCGAGGGCGAGGTGAGTGCCGTGCAGTCCGAGGCTCGCGAATGGGCTCGTCGGCGGCACGTCAAGTGCCACTAGGGCGGGCGCGGCCCTGATCCGGGCGCGGCCGATCGTGTCGCCGGCGTGGCTCGTGATCGGGGTCGGGAGCAGCAGCGGGAGAAAGCCGGCGCGGCGTCGGATGCGGGCGTGGAGCAGCGTGTTGCCGTTCTGGCGGGCCGTGAACGTCCGGCCGTCGTAGTCGAACTCGGCGAGCTCCTTCGGCAGGCCCCAGATCGCGCGGCCGCCGCGCATCGACTCCGGCGAGTCGACGTAGATGTGCGAGACGACCATCCCGTGCGTCGTCGCCTTACTGAACACGATCAGCTCGCGGTAGCTGAGGATGCCGGAGCGGTAGTCGGCCAGCAGGACTCCCCCGAGCTGCCGGTCGCGCACTCGGGCGGGGACGACGATCATCTCGCCTTGCAGGTCCCAGGGCGGCTCGGGATAGCTCACGCCTGAAAACTGACAGGATCTCGCGAGTGGAGCTCCCGATCTGCGCCACCTGCGGCGTTCAGTACAGCGCGCCGCGGAACGACTGCCCGGTGTGCGAGGACGCGCGCCAGTGGGTGCCGATCGACGGCCAGGAGTGGACGACCTACGAGGAGCTGGCCGCGGCGCATCACAACGTGATCCGGCCCGAGGGCGAGCTGACCGGCATCGGCACGTCGCCGCGATTCGCGATCGGCCAGCGGGCGCTGCTCGTCCCGCACGGCGAGCGCAACGTGCTGTGGGACTGCATCACGCTGCTCGACGACGCGACCGTGTCGGAGATCTCCGAGCGCGGCGGGCTGTCCGCGATCGCGATCTCGCACCCGCACTACTACTCCGCGATGGTCGACTGGGCGCACCGGTTCGAGTGCCCCGTCCTGCTCCACGAAGCCGATCGCGAGTGGGTGATGCGCGACGACCCGGCGATCGAATACTGGTCGGGCGAGACGTACGCGCTCGGTGAGGACCTGACGCTGATCCGCTGCGGCGGCCATTTCGCCGGCGGGACCGTGCTGCACCGGCCCGGCGAGCTGCTCTCGGGCGACATCGTCCAGGTCATCCCGGACCGCGGCTGGGTGTCGTTCATGTACAGCTATCCGAACCTGATCCCGCTGCCCGAGACGTCCGTGCGCGCGATCGCGACCGCACTGGCGCCGTACCCGTTCGAGGGCATCTACGGCGCCTGGTGGGGGACCGTGATTCCGCACGACTCAAGCGAGATCGTGCGCCGTTCCGCGCAGCGCTACATCGACGCGCTGCACGGGAAACTGCCATGAAATGAGTTCGAGGGGGTATGAATCCTGCCATGGCTGTTCTTGAGCTTGTGACCTCAAGCCCTGACTGGATGAGCGCGCTGACCGTCGCGCTGACCCGGCCGGCCGGCGTTCCTGAGCGGCGCGGCGGCGAGGATCCGTGGAAGGCTCCTGAAGAAGGCAACGCTGCCGCCCGCGCGGAGCGCCCGCGGCGCATCTCCGACGACCTCGCGTGGCTGCGCCAGGCGTTCGACGAGCCGGCCGAGCACGGTCTGAAGGGGCTGGAGGACACCGCCGCCGTGATGGCGTGGGAGACCGACCACGAGGCGCAGGAGCGGCTCTCGCGGCTGCGCGACCGCCACGTCCTGGACGCCGCCGGCTTCCTGTTGCACGAGGAAGAGCGGATCGCCGTCTGATACCCCACGGGGGTAGTGGTAACCTAGCGGTATGGCCGACCGCGGCTACACCGCCACCAAAGAACAGCTGAATACCCGCCTGGCCCGGATCGAGGGCCAGGTCCGCGGCGTCTCGCGGATGGTCGACGAGGACCGCTACTGCATCGACGTGCTGACCCAGATCAGCGCGATCCAGGCCGCGCTCGACAAGGTCGCGCTCGGCCTGCTCGACGACCACGCCCGGCACTGCCTGATGGGCGACGGCCAGGGCCCGCAGGGCGACGACGCGGCCGAAGAGCTGATGGGCGCCGTCGGCCGGCTCATGCGCCGCGGGTGAGAAGGCTCTCCGCCGAGGAGTACCACCAGCTCATCGAATCCGGCGGGCTGGACGAGGACTCGGCGCCGCTGGCTGATCTTCGTTCTTAGTTCACATAACGCCGATTAGCGAGCATTCAAAGCGAGTCAGGGCCCGAGCAGGGCCGCCGGCACAACCGCGATTCCGTCCTGGCGGCGGTACGCCGTGCTCCCCGTGGTGACGATGAGCTTGTCGAGCAGCTCGTCGCCGATCTCGCGTTCGAGCCACTGCAGGTGTCGTCCGTCGCGTTCGGTCGGTGTCGCGGCGAGCTTGACCTCGATCGCGATCACGCGCCCGGACTCGCCTTTGACGATCAGGTCGATCTCGCGCTCGCCGCCGAACGCGCGGAAATGACCCAGCGTGGCCTCGGCCGCCTGCGCGTAGACGCGGACTGACAGCGTCACCAGCGACTCGAACAGCGCCCCGAGCAGCCCGCCGTCCTTGGGCGTGAGGAGCTCCGGCCCCGTGCCCTTCAGCAGGTCTCCGGCGCCGACGCGCAGCAGTCGCGCCGCCAGCGCTGGATCCACGAGCTGATGCTTGTCGGGCAGCGTGACCCGGCTGAGGTGACTGCCAGTCGGTGCCCATGCCGTTACCGGGTCGAGCTGGAAGAGTCGCTGCAGAACCTCGCGATACGGCGCCGCGGCGTTGCGCGAGAGCGCCGGTTCGTCGCGTCCGACGGCGGCGCGCCGGATCTTCTCGTAGGACGCGGTCCCGGAAGTCGCGGCTGCGTAGGCGCGCATCCAGCGCAGCAGGCCCTCCGGGTTGCGCAACCCGTACCCGAGCTCGGCGAAATCGCGGTCGACGACCCGCTGCAGGTAGCTGTCCAGCTGGGCGCGCAGCGGACGGTCCCGCAGGCCTCTCAGCCCCGGGAACCCGGAGCACAGAATCTCCTCGGTGTAGTCCTCGAGCCGGCGCACTGTCTCGCCGGCGATGGCCGGCCGTTCGCCCCGCAGCAACCCGGCGAGGCTGACAGTCGCCTCGCCCGGCCAGCGCTCGGCCAGCGACAGCGGGCGCATGCGGAGGCTGACGATGCGCCCGCCGCCGGAGTGCGTGCCGGTTTCCTGCGGTGACGCCGAGCCGGTCAGCAGGAAGCTGCCCGCGGCCGCGCCCGCGTCGACCGCGCGTCGGACGCGGTCCCAGACTGGGCGCACGTTCTGCCACTCGTCGATCAGGATCGGGCTCGGCGCCGCCAGCAGCCGGTCGAGATCGGCCGCCGCGATCGACTGCTGATCAGGATCGTCTAGCGGGTACGCGGTCCGTGCCCGCTGCGCGGCCGTGGCCGTCTTGCCCACGGCCTTCGCGCCCTCGATCGCAATCGCCGGCAGGCCCGCCATCAACTCGTCGAGCTCGCTGTCCAAGACGCGCCGGCGGTACGGGTCCGGCGCTTTGATAAGCGACGGCGTCATGCGTCTAGAGTACAACTTATCAAGCCGCTATGGTACAAATTCTCGCGCAGTAAGGTGACGATTTCTCGGAACCGAACGAGACAGCTTCTCGGTCGGCCCTTTCCGCGCGCGGCTAGGCTGGCGCTCATGGTCGCGCTCCGAACCCTGATACCGCTCGCCCTGGCGGTCGTCGCGATCGGCTGCGGTGGCGGTGACGACGACGAACCGGAGCGCGCGGCAACGCCGTCGCCGACACCGACGGCCGCGGCGAGTCCGACGGTCACGCCGGCCGCCGACGACAAGACCGCGGCCGAGTTCGCGGCGCTCAAGCTCGAGGACTTCCCGTCCGGCTGGACCGCCGCCGAGGACCCCGACAACCTCTCCTCACGCTGCGAGCAGGTCGAGGCGGCCAAGAAGCTCACCAGCGCGCGGCAGAACTCGCCGCGCTTCAGCCAGGGCCAGACGACGCTGGCGCAGAACGCGATCTACGTGTTCGAGGACGAGGCGACCGCCCAGGAGGCGTTCGGCAACGTCTCCGGCCAGGAGACGCAGGACTGCTACTCGAAGGCCGTGACCGACGTGTTCGCGGGCCAGACGGGCGTCGAGAGCGGCACGCCGCAGATCGCGCCGCTCGACATCGCGCCGGTCGGCGACGAGCACGCCGCCGCGCGCGTGACGATCCCGATCAAGGCGCAGGGCCTCGAGGTCAATGTCAGCATCGACCTCGTGTTCGTGCGCGCCGGTCGCGCGCTGTCGCTGAACCTCTTCGTCAACGCGCTCGCGCCGTTCGACGCCACGCTGCGCGACCAGCTCACCGCCGCGAGCGTCGATCGGCTCGCCGCGGTCCCGGGCTAGTCAGCCCACCAGTCGCGCCGGCCCTCGACGTCTTCGCGCGGAGCGTCGCCGAGATTGGGCGCGCCGATCACGAAGATCTCGAGGCCCTCCGGCCCGGCCTCGTAGCCTCGCCACGTACCGGGCGGGACGCGCACCGCGTCCCATTCCTTGAGCTCGACGATCTCGTCGTCGAGCTTCATCCGCCCGCTCCCGCGCAGGACCACGTAGCCCAGGCCGGACTTCTCGAGCTCGAGCGCGCGTGTCGCCAGGCGGAACTCCAGGTCCGGCGCGCCGTCGAAATTCGAGCCGACGTCCTGCAGATCCTTGATGTTCCTGTGCGTGAACGGCACGGCGCCATCCTATGGCTAGCGGCGCCCCAGCAGCTCGACGACGAGCGAGGAGTGGAAGCGGGCCATGACCCGCAGCACGTAGACGGTGATCACCGAGAGCGGCAGCGCCAGCAGTGACGTCAGCAGCGCCCACGGGAGCGAGTCGGCGTCGTAGAGGCCGAGTTCGATGCCGTCGGGCACCGCCCAATACCAGAGCGGCGCCGTCGCCAGGGCCAGCACCGAACCGACGAGTGAGACCGCGACCACGCCGAACACGAATCCGACCACAGAGTGCGTGATCAGCCAGGCCAGGTCGCGCCAGACCTGCGGGTCGCCGAGCGTCGCCCGCACGCGCCCGAGGAACGAGGCGCGCCGATGATCGCGGTAGCGCCCGCGCACCGGGCGTCCGAACACGAGCGTGGCGTTGCGCCGGTCGAGCTCGGCCGTCCACCGCATCACGTAGGCGGCGCCGAGGGCGACCGGGATGCCGATGATGAAGACGGCGAGCGAGAGGGTCATCGAGACCGCCGTCACCCAGACGGCGAAGGCGAGGATGCTGGTCAAGAGCGCACCGGTCAGATAGGCCATATCCAGACTCGTGCGGCGAAGGAGTCGAGGGAGCATGCATCGATGATCCGCGGCCGCGGGCCGCGCGACCATGCGGCGCGCGGGCGTCCGCCACTGAGGCTTGCCCTACCCCGAGCGCAGGAACGCCAGAACGGCGAGAACCCGCCGGTGGTCCTCGTCGGTGGCGGGCAGGTCCAGCTTGCTGAAGATGTTCGAGATGTGCTTCTCGACGGCGCCCGGGGTCACGACCAGCGAGCGCGCGATCGCGGTGTTGGTCTTCCCCTCCGCCATCAGGCCCAGGACCTCCCGCTCGCGCGGCGTCAGAGCGGCCAACGCCCCGTCGCCGCCGCCCGGGTCACGTCGGCGGACGAGTTCGGAGACGACCTCGCGATCCAGCGCCGTCCCGCCGCGGGCGACGCTCTCGACCGCTTCGATGAACGCCTTGACGTCCCCCACCCGCTCCTTCAGGAGATACCCGATGCCGCCCTCGCCGGAGTCGAGCAGCTCGGCCGTGTAGACCGGCTCGACGTACTGGGACAGGATCAGCACGCCCAGCCCCGGGTACTTCGCGCGCGCTTCCAGGGCGGCGCGCACGCCCTCGTCGGTGAACGTCGGCGGCAGCCGGACGTCGACGATCGCCAGATCGGGCTTATGTCCCGCCAGGACACGCAGCAGGCCTGGCGCGTCCTCGGCCTGCGCGACGACGTCGATCCCCTTCTCGCGCAACAGCGCGACGATTCCTTCGCGCAACAACGCCTGGTCTTCGGCAATGACTACTCGCAAGGCAGCTCCGCGTGCACTGTTGTCCCCTCCCCCGCGCTGCTTCGGACCACCAGGATGCCATCCAGCGCTTCGACGCGGTTGCGCAGCCCGGTCAGGCCGCTGCCGCCCGGGTTCGCACCGCCCGGCCCGTCGTCGTCGACCTCGACGATCAGCCGGCCGGTCTCCTCCATCAGCGTGACCCGCGCCGGAGCCCCGCGACCGTACTTGGCCGCGTTGGTCAGCGACTCGGCGACGACGAAGTAGGCGGCGGATTCGACCACCGGCGACAGGCGCCGGGGCAGCCGCGCATCCACCGTGACAGGCAGCGCCGACCGCTTCCCCAGCGCGTCGACCGCGGCGGCCAGACCGCGATCGGCCAGCACCGGCGGGGCGATCCCGCGTGCAAGGTCGCGCAACTCACCGATGGCGGCACTGGCCTCGGCGCGCGCGTTCCGGACCAGCGCGGCCGCCTCGGGATCGTTCTCGAGCCGCTCCTCGGCGCGCCCCAACTGCATGCTCAAAGCCACCAGGCGGGCCTGCGCTCCGTCGTGCAGGTCGCGCTCGATCCGGCGCAGTTCGGCGGCCTGGACCTCCACCGCGCCGCGCCGCGTGCGGGTCAGCTCGTCGACGCGCTCGGTGAGCTCGCGCTCGCGCGCCGGGTGCAGCGCGCGCCACCAGGCCGTCATGAGTCCGTTCAGCACCAGCGCCGCGGCCAGCCCGAACAACGGCCAGAACAGCCAGAAGCCGAACCCGGTGACGGCCCAGATGAACGTCAGAATCGCCCCCGCCACGCAGGACAGCGCCGCGTGCACCGACAGCCCACGCCACTGGCGTGGGCCCTTCAAAGATCGGCGGATCGCGTACTGGAAGGCGACCGGGATCATCAACCCGAACCAGACCCAGATCGGCCAGAAATAACCAAACCCGGACGCGGCCCAGATGACCACCATCAAGAAGACGAGGAAGCCGGACATGACCAGCTGCATCGTCTGCACGCTGCGCCAGTCGATCTCGCTCCGGGGCTCGTCCATATATGCATTCTCCATGAGAGCAAACATCGCGCGATCCGGGCGATTGGTCGCTGGGGCGCGATGGCGTCTGATCCTGGGGCTAGCCCCAGCTAACCTCGCTGCCCGATGCGCAAGGACTCCCCCGTAGAGACCCGGCCCGGCGAAGCGGTCATCTGGACCGACGGTGCCTGCAGCGGCAATCCCGGCCCCGGCGGCTGGGCCGCAATCGTGATCCCGGCCGACGGCGGCGACCCGGTCGAGCTCTCCGGCGGCGAGCGCCAGACGACGAACAACCGGATGGAACTGACCGCCGCGCTCGAGGGCCTGCGCTCGCTGCCCGACGGCTCGAAGGTCGTCGTGGTAACGGACTCGCAGCTGATGCTGAACTCGATGACCACGTGGCTGCCGGGCTGGAAGCGCAAGGGCTGGAAGACGGCGGCGGGCAAGCCGGTCAAGAACCAGGACCTGCTGACGGCGCTCGACGACGAGGTCAAGCGGCACGAGGCCGTGCGCTGGCACTGGGTCCGCGGCCATGAAACGGGCGCCGCGCACGCGCACAAGGCGCTCAACGACCGCGCCGATCAGCTCGCCGTCGCGGCCGCCCGTCAGGCGGCCTGACGCAGGTGATACGCGAGGCTCTCCGCCAGCTCGGGCGCTGAGCCGGCCTTCGCACGCAGCGATTCGTCGAGCAGGATCGCGTCCGAGACGAGCGCGACGGTGATGCCGTGATCGGGCCGCGAGAGGATCTCGACCTCGTCGCCGGCGCCCAGCTCGCCCTCGGTCACGATTCGCAGGTATGCGCCCGGCCGGCTCGCCTGCCCGAACTTCCGCACCATCGTCAGATCGCCGAAGCGCGTACCGAGCTTCGCGCACGGCAGCCGTGGCTGGCTGACCTCGAGTTCGACGGTCCCGACCCGCCACCGCTCGCCGATTACAGCGCCGCTGACATCGATCCCCTCGGTCGTGAGGTTCTCACCGAACATCCCGGGCGGGATCTCGCGGTCGAGCTGCGCGGCCCACCACACGCCGTCCTCGCTCGCGTACGCATACACGGCCTTGTCCGGGCCGCCGTGCACGCGCCGGTCGGCCTGATCGTCGCCCGCGAGGTTCACGCCCTCGACGCGCACACGGCCCTCGACCGGCTCCTTGCCGATGGCACTCATCAGCGGGCGGCCGCGGCGGACGGAGATTTGCCGCGGCCGGCCGACGTTCACGGAGACGATGCGGGGCACCCGCTCCAGGCTATCTGGCCTCCCAGGTGGCCCGCTTGAGCTCGCACCGGTCGACGGTCTTGCCGCCGCGGGTGACCCGCACCTTCACCGCCCAGGTGCCCGACCAGCGATCGGTCGCGGGATCGCGCTGCCCGGCGAAGGTCCCGGTGATCCGCGCGCGAAGGCCGCCGCGGAGCCGGACGCGGTAGCTGCCGGCGTCCTGGATCACATCCCCGGTCGCCGCGTCGAACGGCGGCCGGAAGGTCGTGTTGGCGCTGTAACGAAGGCCCTGCCCGCACGGCGCACGCCAGCCGATGCGAGCGGAGCTCACGACGCCGTCAGCGCCCGTCCGGACAATGACGCCACGGCCTTGGCGCGTCTTGCCTTTGTAACGACTTGGCCTCGGCGGCGGTCGGTAGGGCGGCGAGGAGGAGCGCGGCCAATACCGCGCTGACAAGGGGCCTGGACATGAAGTGCCAGATACCCGTATTTCAGGGGTGATGCGGAACCGGAACGGCTGGTCCTCGCAGTGCACGAGAGCAGCGCAACGAGACGGCGCCTCCCAGGCATGCGGCCGATGATGCATGGCTAGGCGGCGACGCGCGCCGGTAGGTTCACGATCACGGCCGCGCCGAGGACGGCGAGCGCCCCGAGGAGCTGTACGAGCCCGAGCGCCTCGCCGAACGTGACGAACACGAGCGCGACGGTCACGGGCGGCTCGAGCGTCGAGAGGATCGCCGCCGAGGACGGACCCACACGGGTCAGCCCGGAGAAGAACAGCACCACCGCGGCGACCGTCGAGACCAGCGCCGCCAGGCCGACCCACAGCCAGCCCGCGGCGTCGAACCCGAAGTCCAGGTTGCCCGTGGCCGCCGCGACCAGGCCGAGGCTGACCGCCGCGCCCGTACTCACGAGCGCCGCCAGCGGCAGCGGGTCCAGGTGGGCGGTGACGCCCTCGGAAACGAGGATGTACGTGGTGTAGGTCAGGGCCGCGCCGGCGCCCAGCGCGCAGCCAGCGAGATCGAGCGAACCGACCCCGGCGCCCGCGAGCACGAGCACCAGGCCGCCGGAAGCGGTGACGAGGGCGACGAGACGCCGCCGGTTGGCCGACTCACGCCTGAGGATGATCGCCGCCCCCGTCACCAGTGCGGGGTAGCTGTAGAGGATCAGGGACAGGACCGACGCCTCCATGCGGGCGAGCGCCAGGAAGTACAGACCGGATTGCATCGCGTAGCCGACCGCACCCAGTGCCAGCGCCCGCACGACCGCCGCGCGTCCGGCGCGGGGCAGCGCCCGGCGCGCCGCGGTCGCGGCCCACAGGACCGGCGCGGCGATCGCGAAGCGCACGAACAAGAGCGTGGCCACGCCCACGCCGGCCGAGAAGGCGAGCTTCCCGAACACCGGCATGACGCCGAACGCCACCGCCGAGGCAAGGACGAGGAGGGCTCCGGTGCGCTGGTTCATGAGCGGCAGGAAATCAGCCGCAATCATCCGCGTCCACTGGAAGTTCTGAGGATTATCGTGTAGTTCTTCTTCACGATGCTGGACCTCAAGCGACTCCGCCTCCTGCGCGAACTGGCGGCCCGCGGAACGATCGGCGCGGTCGCGGAATCGCTGTCGTACAGCCCGTCCGCCGTCTCGCAGCAGCTGGCGCTGCTCGAACGCGAGGCGGGCGTCCCGCTGCTCGAGCGCGTCGGGCGCAACGTGCGGCTGACGGCGGCGGCCCAGCAGCTCGTCACGCACACCGACGCGCTGCTGGCGCGAGTCGAGGAAGCCGAGGCCGACCTCGCCGCCACGGCCGAGCAGATCACCGGCACGCTGCGCGTGGCGGCGATCCAGTCCGCGGGCCTGTACCTGCTCGCGCCGGCGCTGCGCCGGCTCTCCGCCGACCATCCGGCCCTGCGCGTCGAGGTCACGGACATGGAGCCGGAGGTGTCCCTGCCGGCGCTCGCGCTCGGCTCGCTCGACCTGGTGCTCGGCGACGAATATCCGTTCCTGCCCCGGCCGCCGGACGCGCGGCTCGAGCACGAGCCGCTGGTCGACGAGCAGTTCCGGTTGATGCTCCCGGCCGACCATCCGGCGGCGGCCGACGGCGGCCCCGTGCCGCTCGCCGCACTGCGCGATGAGGGCTGGGCGATCGGCAAGACCCACACCCACTACGCCGAGCTGACGATCCGGGCCTGCCGCACGTTCGGCGGGTTCGAGCCCGACGTGCGCCACCGCTCGGACGACCTGCTGATGCTGCTCGCGCTGGTCGCGAACGGTCAGGCGGTGACGCTGCTGCCCGACCTCGTGCGCGCCGAGCGCGAGCCGGCGGTGGCCGTGCGCGACGTCGCCGAGGCGCCGCTGCGGCGCATGGTGTTCGGCGCGATCCGGCGCGGCAGCGCGCGCCGGCCGGCGCTCAATGCGCTGCTAGCGGCGCTAAGGGACACGGCGGCTGGCCTTCGGTCGGCAGCCACGCCCGCACCCGGAACCCTCCCGGGCGCGTCACTGACGTAAGCCCGCCGCCGAGCGCGGCCGCGATCTCCGCGACCTCGTCGAGGCCATTCCCTTCGCCGTCGGCGTCGATCTGCACAGCCAGCGCGCCCGGCATGAACTCGATCGCCACCGACGCCGCCGTCGCCGCGGCATCGAGCGCGTCGCGGACGACCCGGTAGGCGCCCCGGCCCACCACCGGCGGCAGGCGACGCGGCTGGCCCCGGCGCTCGAGCGCGACCGGGATGCCCGCCTCGTCGAGCAGGTTCTCGATGCCGTTCATGTCCGGAGTCCTACGCCCCATCCTTGAGAGATCTCTGAACGCCGAGATTTGTGTCGCACCTTGTCATCCTCGAAAGCGATGGCCGCATTACTGCTCGTGGACGACGACCCGCCGATCCGGCGGATGCTGGAGCGGACGCTGGCCGCGGAGGGATACGACGTGGAGGCCGCCGCGGACGGCGGCGCGGCGCTGGCCGCGGTCGAGCGCTCGGTGCCGGACGCGATCGTCCTCGACGTGACCATGCCGGGGCTGGACGGGCTCGCGGTCACCCGCCGGCTGCGCGCGAAGGGCCTGCGCGTGCCGATCCTGCTGCTGACCGCTCGCGACGCCGTCCACGAACGGGTCGCCGGCCTCGACGCCGGCGCCGACGACTACCTGGTCAAGCCGTTCGACGCCGACGAGTTGAGCGCGCGGGTGCGGGCGCTGCTGCGGCGCAACGCGCCCCCCGGTGAGACGCTCGCGTTCGCCGACGTGACGCTGGAGTCCGGCCTCGGGCGCGCGGGCCGGCCGCGACCTGGAGCTCACGCCGCGCGAAGCCGACCTGCTGGAGCTGCTGCTGCGCAACGCCCGCGGTGTCGTCACCCGCGAACTGGCGCTCGACGAGGTCTGGGGCGGCGAGGGGACGATGAACGCCGTCGACCGCTACGTCGCCTACCTGCGCCGCAAGCTCGGCGACCCGCCGCTGATCCACACAGTGCGCGGCGTCGGGTTCCGGCTCGATCGCGAGTGACACTCCGACGGCGTGTCGCTCTCGCGGCGGCGGCGGCGATCGTGCTCGCGCTGGCGCTGGTGGTGATTGCGGTCCCGAACCTGCTGGCGCGCGATCTTCGCAGCGAGCTCGACGACTCGCTGCGCCGCCGCGCGGCCGACGTCGCGCGACTGAACGCCACGGTTCCGACCCAGCTGACCGAGACCAGCGCGCTCGAAGGCGGTGGGCTGCTCGTGCAGGTGGTCGACCGCTCGGGGCGGATCGTCGCCCGCTCGGGCGCGCTCGGCGGCCGCGTACTGCCGGTCGCTCGCGCTGCCGCGACCGGCAGCCCGTGCTGGCCGACGCCCGGCTCGGCGCCGACCCGATCCGGATCTACACGGCGCCGCTGGGCGAGCTCGGCGCCGGCGAAGCCGCGGGAGGTGCCGTGATCGTCGCGTCCGACCTGGCCGAGATCGACCGCACCGAGGATCGGGCGCGGACGCTGATCGGGGTCTGCGCGCTGGTCGCGGCCGTATTCGCGGCGGGGCTCGCGACGCTGCTGACCCGCCGCGCGCTGCGGCCGCTGACCCGGCTTTCGGCCGGCGCGCGGGCGATCGGGCGCTCCGGCGACGCGTCGCAGCGGCTGCCCGATCCGTCCGCAGATGACGAGGTCGGCGAGCTGGCCGGGACGCTGAACGCGATGCTGGGCTCGCTCGAGCGTGCGCAAGAGGCCGAGCACCGGTTCGTCGGCGACGCATCGCACGAGCTGCGGACACCGCTCACCGCGCTGCGCGGCAACGCGGCGTACCTGGCCAAGCACGGCCCCGACCCCGAGGTCGTGGCCGACATCCAGGCCGGCGCCGACCGGCTCGGCGAGCTGCTCGACGACCTGCTGGCGCTGGCCCGCGAGGACGCGACCGCGACGCTGCAGGCCGAGCCCGTCCGGCTCGCTGACCTCGCCGATGACGTCGTGATCGAGCGCGACGCCTGGACCGAGGGCGAGCGCGCCGCCCTCGAGCGGGCGGTCGACAACCTCGTCCGCAACGCGCACAAGCACGGCACCGGCCGGGTGACCGTGACCGTCGGCGGAGATGGCGAGCACGCCTTCGTCCGCGTCGTTGACGAGGGCCCGGGGCCGGAGGACCCGGAGCGGATCTTCG
The DNA here is from genome assembly GCA_963768375.1 of uncultured Solirubrobacteraceae bacterium. Lineage (GTDB taxonomy): Bacteria > Actinomycetota > Thermoleophilia > Solirubrobacterales > Solirubrobacteraceae > Solirubrobacter. The sequence goes on along the minus strand of CAVYHO010000004.1, from coordinate 133,356 downwards.
AGCGCTTCCATCGCGGCCCGCAGGCGCGCGGCGAGGGCTCCGGCCTCGGGCTGGCGATCGTGCGCGCGATCGCCGAACGGCACGGCGGCCGGGTCGAGGTCGACGGCGCGCGGTTTACGCTCGTCGTCAGAGAACTCTCAAAGTCCGCCCGTAGAACTGGCACGTAATGAGACGACTTCGCACCGCATCCACACGCCGCCTGGTGACGATCGCCGCCGTGCTCGTCGCCGTGGCGGCGGGCGCCGGGATCGCACAGGCGGCGCTCAACAGCGCTCCCAAGCCGGACCCCAAGCCCCTCGACCGCGCCGTCCACGACGCGCTGAACGCTCCCGCCGTCGAGGGCGTGACCGCCCGCATCGAGTTCACCAACAACCTGCTGCCGTCCGGCTCGCTGCCGGAGAGCACGGCCTCGCCGATCCTGACCGGCGCCACCGGCCGGCTGTGGCTGACCGGCGACGGCCGGCTGCGGCTCGAGCTGCAGTCGTCCAACGGCGACGCCCAGATCGTCGCCGACGGCGACCGCTTCATGGTCTACGACGCGGCCTCCAAGACCGCGTACACCGGCCGCTTGCCCGAGGGCGAGCCGCGCCGCTCGGAGCGCCGCCCGTCGCTCGCCGCCGTCCAGCGCGGGCTCGAACGCCTCGGCCAGGCGTGGACGCTGTCCGGCGCCACGCCGACCTCGACCGGCGGCCAGCCGTCCTACACCGTCCGGATCGCCCCCAAGGACGACGGCGGGCTGCTCGGCGCGCTCGAGATGGCGTGGGACGCCGTCCGCGGGGTGCCGCTGCGCGCGGCGATTTACGCCCAGGGCTCCGACGACCCGGTCATCGAGGTCGAGGCGACCGAGGTCTCCTACGGCAAGATCGCGGCCGGCCAGATCGACACCACCCCGCCCGCGGGCGCCAAAGTGACGGAGATCGACCCGCCGGCCGGCGTCGACGCCAAGGGCAAGCCGACCCACGTCGAGGGAGTCGAGGAGGTCGCGAAGCGGCTCGACTTCCCGCTCGCCGCCCCGGACGAGCTCGCCGGGCTGCCCCGTCGCAGCGTGCGGCTGGTCCGGATGGGCTCCGAGTCGGGCGCCGTGAGCATGTATGGCCGCGGACTGGGCGCGATCCTCGTATTCCAGACCAAGGCCAAGCCGCAGGAGCGGTCCACGCTCACCCTCCCGCAGGTCAACATCGACGGCGCGACCGGCACCGAGGTGGCCACCGCGCTCGGCACGATGCTGACGTTCACGCGCGACGGCGTGCGGTACACGGTCGTCGGCTCGGTGCCGCCGGTCGCGGCCGAGAACGCCGCCCGAGGGCTGAAGTGACGGCGATCGAGGCGCGCGGCCTGGTCAAACGCTACGGCCACGTCACGGCGGTCGACCACGTCGACCTGACCGTGCGGACCGGCGACGTCTACGGCTACCTGGGCCCGAACGGCGCCGGCAAGACGACGTCGCTGCGGATGCTGCTGGGCCTGATCCGGCCGGATGAGGGGAGCGCCCGATTGTTCGGGCGCGACCCCCTCCTCGAGGGGGCGCGCGCGCTCGAGGGCGTGGCCGGGTTCGTGGAGGCGCCGCGCTTCTACCCCTACCTGAGCGGGCGCCGCAACCTCGAGCTGGCCGCGGCGCTGGACGGCGGCGACGCCGCCGAACGGATCGACGACGCGCTGGAGACCGTCGACCTCACCTCGCGGGCTTCCGACAAGGTCCGCGGCTACTCCCACGGCATGAAGCAGCGCCTCGGCATCGCCGGGGCGCTGGTGCGTGATCCGCGGCTGCTGCTGCTCGACGAGCCGACCACCGGGCTGGACCCGGCCGGCATGCGGGACATGCGCGCGCTCGTGCACCGGCTGGCCGAGGACGGGCTGACGGTGCTGCTGTCCTCGCACCTGATGGCCGAGGTCGAGGATCTCTGCGACCGGGTGGCGATCGTGACCCGCGGCCGCGTCGTCTACGAGGGCGCGCTGGACGAGCTGATCGCTTCGACGTCCGGCCGCTACGACCTGCGCACAACCGACGACGGTCCCGCGGCCGTGATCGCGCGCCGAGCGCACGGGATCTACGACGTGACGACATCGTCGCGTGGGCTGTCGTTCGCCGCCGATGAGCGCGCGGTCGCGGGGTTGACGCTCGAGCTCGCCCAGGCCGGCATCGGGCTGCGGGCGCTGGTACCGCGCACCGCCACGCTCGAGGAGCTGTTCTTCCGGATGACCGAAAGCGCGCCCGACGGCGAGCCGATTCTGGTGTCGACATGAGTGCCGTCGCGGTCCGGTTCCGGCGTCCCGGCGTGGCCACCGTCTACGCCTGGGAGGTGCGCAAGCTCGCGGCCCAGAAGCGCACCTACATCGGGCTCGGCTGCGCGCTGCTGGTGCCGCTGATCTTCATCACGGCGCTGCTGGCCGACGACGAGGGCCCGGAGGGGATTCCGTTCTCCGACCTGGTGCGCGAGACCGGGCTGGCGATCCCGCTCGTGGGGCTGTACTTCGCCGCGTTCTGGTTCTTCCCGCTGATCACGGCGTTGGTCGCGGGCGACATCGTGGCCACGGAGGACGGCAACGGGACGCTGAAGACGATCCTCACCCGCTCCGTCGACCGCTGGCAGATCTTCGTCGCCAAGGTGCTCGCCGCGTTCACATACGCGTTCGTGGCGCTGGTCATCTACGTGGGTGTCGGGCTGGTGATCGGCGGGATGATCTGGGGCTTCGACCCGCTGATCTCGCTGTCGGGCAGCCAGATCCCGGTTGACCGGTCGCTGTCGCTGATCGGCGGGACGGTGCTCGCGTACTTCCTGCCGACGATGGCCGTGGCGTCGCTCGCGATCCTGCTCTCCACCGTCACGCGAAACAGCGCCGCCGCGGTCGTCGCGACCCTGATGCTGTCGCTGATCATGCAGCTGCTCGGGATCATCTCGGCGCTCGATTTCGTGCGGCCGTACCTGCTGCCGGCGCAGTTCAACGCCTGGCAGGGACTGCTGCGGGAGCCGATCGACTGGGCGCCCGTGATCCGGGCCGCATGGGTGTCCGCGTTGTTCGCCGTTCCGGCGCTGGCGTGGGCGTTCACGCACTTCCTGCGGCGAGATGTCGCGGGCGGGTGAGATCCGCTCTATCTTTCCGAACCATGTCATTCATCGAGGCCTCATCTGCCGTACGCGCCCGCAGTGTGACGCTGATCATGGGCCAGGTCATGTTCCTCGTCGCGGTGTCGCTCGGGCTCTGCGCGTTGGGGACGTATCTGGGGCGCGATCTCTCGGTCGGCGCGGCGCGCGCGTGCTCGTTCATCGGCCTCGGAATGCTGTTCGCGCAGAGCTTCGTCGACCGGCTCCGCACCGGCGGGCTCGGCATCTTCTGGATGGCGGCGCTGGCGACGATGATCGGCTTCGGCCTCGGCCCGACGATCGCCTACTTCTCGGAGGTCGATCCGGGCGCGCTGACGACCGCCGCGGGGCTGACGGCCTTGACGGTGCTCGGGATGGCCGCGATCGGCTTCATGATGAGCAAGGACACGGTGCGCTGGATGCGCCCGCTGTCGTTCATCGTCCTCGGCGCCGTCATCGTGTCGATCGGCAGCATCTTCTTCGGCGGCTTGGGCGCGCTGTCGCCGGTGATTTCGCTGCTCATCCTCGTCGTCTCGGCAGTGCTGATCCTGGTCTACTTCAACTACATCCGCAAGCACGCCACCGAGAACGACGTGGTCTGGCTCGCGACCGGGATCTTCGTCTCGATCATCAACATCTTCATCAGCCTGCTGAGTCTCAGCCGGAACTGAGCTCCGTGTCGGCGCGATGCGCGGCGCACCACGTTCCGTGCCGAACGGAATGCCGTAGACGGTGCCGGGAAAGTCCAGCTCGCGCTGGATCGCCCAGATGTCGTCGTAGCGTCCGGCGGGAGGATCTGCGCCAATCGGGACTGTGCTGCCAGGCCCGAGCACGGTGTTGACCTGCACCACGCCGTGGATCCGGACCTCGCTGGCGGCGCCGATGCGTGCGCCGGGGAAGCGCCACGCAGGTGGCAATGAAGCAGCCAGCTTCGATCGTGGTGCCGTTGACATGCGCGTGCGGGCGGAGCAGCACGTCGCCACCGATCGTCGCCGGGTGCTGTTCGCGGCCGCGGATCAGCGCGCTGATCGCGCCGTCCTCGGCGGTCAGGACGGCGCCGAACAGGATCCGCGCGCCGGCGCCGATCGTGACGTCGCCACACACCACCGCGGTCGGCGCCACATAGGCGCTCGGATCGACGGTCGGACCCTGGCCGCGGTGCTCAAGCAGCACTGGCGGTCACGATCACGTTGTCGCGGTAATGGCGGCCATCGAACGGGCCGCCGCAGGTGACGAGCACCAGCCGGGCGGGGCCGGTCCGGCTGTAAATGCTGGATGGGAGCGCCTGCTTGCGGACGCGCCGCACCGACGTGACGCGGTAGCGCCGAGAGTCGAGACGGATCACGTCGCCGCGGCGCGCGGACTTGAGCGCGTAGAACGCTCCCGCGCCGTCCTTCGCGCTGTCCACGTGGCCGGCGATCAGGACGGTGCCGTGGTCGTCGCCGGGCGCGGCGCCGTCGCGCCACCAGCCCACACGGCCGATGTCCGACGGGATGCCGAGCGCGCCGGACTTCGTGTCGATGCCGACGGCTGACACCGGTGCGTCGACGCCGAGCCGCGCCAGCCGCACGCGCTTCGGCGTCGCGGCCGCCCGCACTGCCACGACGTGACGCACGACGTCTCCCTTCCCGCCCAGGATCAGCGGTGCCACGAGTGAGGTCTCGGCCTCGAGCGCGCACTCGCCCTGGAAGCCCGCGACGGTCTCCGTGCCCGCGATCCGCTCGCGGAACGCATAGAAGCCGGCGCGGCGGACGGTCGCCTTCGGCGATTTGAATGTCCCGTCGCCGGCCGTCTCCACCTCGCCCTTCCAGTACGGAGCGCCCTCGCAGTCGATGTCCGCGCGCGACGCGTACGGACCGTAGAGGGCGACCTCGATCGTCGCCGGCGTCGCGCCGAGGCCGGTGACGGTCAGCGTGTCGAAGAGCTCGTCATCCGGCTTGACCACGGCGTTCGACGCGACCGTCGTGACCTTCGGCGCCGCCTTCGCGACCGTCGTCTCGGACGCCTCGCCGCAGGCGGTGATCACGGCCTCGTGCGCCTCGGTCGCCGCGATCGACTCGCGGTAGGTGTAGTAGCCGGCGGCCGCCAGCGTGACGGGCGGTGTCGGGTACGTGCCGTCGCCGGTCACGGGCAGCGTGCCGGTCCACAACGGCGTGCCCTCGCACCGGATCGCGTCGCGGGTGGCGAACGGGCCCCACAGCTCGACGTTGACCGTCGCGCTCAGCTTGCCCAGGCCGCTGACGACCACAGAGTCCGTGATCTGCGCGCCCGGAGCGGTCTCCTGCGCGCTGATCTGGGTCGTGATCGCGGGCTGCCCGCGCACGACCGTCGTCTCGGCGACCTCCGCGCAGGCCGTCTCCACCCCCGCGACGAGGTCACTCTCCACGATCCACTCGCGGTACGTGTAGTAGCCCGGCTGCGTCAGCGTCACCCGCTCGGTCACGTACTCGCCGTCGCCGGTGGCCTCGACCGTTCCGGTCCACACCGGCGCGTCCTGGCACGTGATCGCCTCGCGCGCCGCGTACGGCCCGTACAGCGCCGCCTGGATCGTCGCGCTGCGGCCGCCGAGCCCGGTCACCTTCACCGTGTCCGTGATCTGCGCGCCCGGCGCTGTGCTCTGGGCGCTGATCTGCGTAGAGAGCTGAGGCTGCACCCGCACGGCGGCCTTGACCTCGGCGCTCGGCGTCGACAACGCCGGCGCGACGATCCGCTGCGCGTTGCGCGCCGACTCGCCCTGCGTCGGGACGTACAGCGCCGGGAGATCGGCCGGCAGCTCGGCCTTCGCGGTCAGCGACACGGCGTCGCGGGCCGTGATCGGCACCGCGGCGACACCGTCGGCGCCGGTGTTGATGCGCGCCGGGGCTTCAGCGCCGGTGACCGCCAGCGCCACGCTGACGTTCGGCACCCGCCGGCCGGAGGCCGCGAGCACCTCGATCTTGACCTCCGCGGCACGCCCGGCGGTGAGCGTCGCCGGCAGTGCCGCCTTGACCTTGTACGGGCCCGCGAAACGCTCCGCATCGCGCTGCACGCTCGCGTAGACCGACTGGCTGGCACGCGACAAGGCCTTCGGATCGGCCTCCCCGGGCGCTCCGTCGCCCATCAACCGGTGGACGTAGACCATCACCGCGGCCTGCTGCGAGGGCTTGGCCGAGCGCCCGTACCGCCACAGCGCGCGGTTCATCCGCCGCAGGCTGGCCGCGGAGATCGCCTCGCCCTCCTTGTTGCGCAGCCCCGCGGCGGAGCGCTTCTCGTAGTCGAAGGAGCGCGACGGGTACCAGAACCGCAGGTCGATGCAGAACGTGCCGCCCGTGACGCCCTCCACCGCGCCGCGATAGTCGCCGAACCAGCGGACTCCGTAGCGATACGTCCGGTACGAACCCTCGCCGTTGGTGCCGCACGTGTTGCGGCCGCTGCGCGAGCAGGGGTCGTTCTGATTCGGCGGCTCGGCGGCTTGGGCGACGCCTCCGAGCGTGGCTACGAACACAAGAGTCGAAACGAGAAGACGGCGCACCATTGACCGGTGTATTACCAGTCGGGTCGGCGGATTCCTGTGGTGTGGTGGCGCCAACCAACTGCGCCGGTGAGGGAGATGGTGAGCCCGCGTCAGCGGCGACCGCCGTCCGAGTCGTCTGACTCGCGGTTTCCGCGAGTAGGACGACTCACTCGCCGCTCGACCGGGCACGCCTCACGATCCAACCGCGCCGCAGGCTCACCACCTCCCTCACCGGCGCAGTTCGATGGCGCCCTCTACGAGTTCAGGCGACGCAGCGAGGCGGCCATCGCGATCAGCCGCTGATTCGAGATCTTGCGCCCGAGCGTGTTCGACACCCAGTACGCCGCCCGCGGCGTCTTCCAGCCCACCATCCGCAGCTTCGACCCGTCGTAGAACAGCAGCAGCTCGCGGCCGCTCTGCTTCCGGATCCGGTCGGGATTGGCCAGGATCGGCGGGTCGCGCCACGTCATGCCCTGGACGCCCCAGTACTCGCCGGGCTCGCCCATCGAGGCGACGATCCGATACGCCTGGTGGCGCTTGCCGTCCTCGTCCTCGATCTTGTAGACGCGCGGCGTGTCGCGGACGTACTGGGTCCGGTTCGTCACCAGCCCCGGGTAGTAGAACGGGAAGTCGAGCTTCTTGTCGACGAGCACCGCCATGTCGTCGCCGGCACGGCGCCCGTCCGCGAGCCCGCCCACGCGCGACGACGCCTTCGCCTTCGGCGCGCGCTGCGGCAGGGAGCTGCGCTTCGGGTTCGTCGACTTCTCGCCGGTCATGAAGTCGTCGTACGCGGCCTTGATGTTCTCCGGTGACACGAACAGCCGCGTGTCGGCGGCGGGATCCTCGGACTCGGCGACCCCCGGCAGCGACACCTGATTGACCGGCGCGTCGTTGATCGCGAGGTAGACGCCGGTCTTCAGCAGTCCGGCGAGATTCTTCGTCGTCATGAACCTGCGGTCGAACCGGAAGTACTCGCGGAAGACCCGCACCAGGTCTCTCGCGTCCCCGGGCTGCTGAAGGTCGCGGACCGCCTTCTGATTGGAGGCCTGGCGCAGGAAGTCCTGCTGGCGGGCGCCGCGGAAGAGGTCGCTGTCGGTGTGCCGGTAGCGCACGTAGGCCAGCGCGTCCGAGCCCACCAGGCGCTGATAGCCGGGGTCGATGTCGATCGCCGCGAAGCCGGTGCCCTCGGGGTTGTAGTACCGGCGGTCGACGTCGACGTAGACGCCCTTGACGTAGTTGACCGCGCGCTGGAAGCCGTTGAAGTTGACGTCGACGACGCTGTTGATGACCATCGTCTCGCCCGTCGCGCTGTCGAACATGTGCTTTACGGTCTTGAGTGTGAGTGCGGCGCCGCCCTCGTCGTAGGCCTGGTTGATCTTCACGCCGTCGGCGTAGCCCGGGATCGTCACCGCGAGGTCGCGCGGGAGCGACAGCACTGCGACCCGGTTGAGCTTCGGGTCCAGGCGCACGAGCACGATCGTGTCCGAATGCGGCTCTTGCCCGATCTTGGCGTCGGTCGCACGCTTGTCGCGGCGGTCGGAGCCGAGCACCAGCAGTGTCCGCGGCCCGCCCGGCTTGGGCGGCGGCAGTTCCTTGTCCTGGATCTCGAGCGGAGGCGGCGTCGGGACCGGGCTCGGCGGAATGATCTCCGCCCGGAACTTGAAGTAGCCCGCGCCCGCGACGCCGACGCCGGTGCATACGAAGATGAGGAACACGCCGACGAGGGCTTGGGCCAGGACGGCGGCGCCCACGCGCGGCGGGCGGTCCTGGCGATTGGGGCCCCGACGCATGTGACGGCCTAGCGTAACCGGCGCACCGGAACTTCAAGCGTGCTGGCCTGTTGGCTGCCGATGGTGAGGGCCTGTCGATGCATCTCCGTCGCGCTGCTCAGTGCGCTCGTGCTGGCGGCACCGCAGGCCGCGGAAGCGCGCACGCGAGCGCCCGAGCTCAGGCGCATCCTGTGCGTGCCCTCGAACTCGGTGAACTGCAAGACCCGCGTCAAGGTGACGATCGGGCGCCAACTTCAGTTCAGCGGGCGTCGCCTGTACAAGGGCATGCGGGCGTCCTTCCGGTGGCCGCGCGGCGCCCTGGCCACGAAGCTCGACCGCACGCGGATCGGCTACGTCGCCCGCGTGCCCGCCGGGACGCGCGCCGGCACGGTGTCGGTCACCGTGACCGACCGCGGCGGCCGGCGCTCCAACGCGCGCCGGATCACGGTCCTCGCACCTCCGCGCCCTTCAACGCCTGCCCTCGCTCCGGGCACGCTTCCCGAGGCGCTCCGCGGCAACGGCATGTGGATCTGGGAACTGAGCCGCTCCGAGGCCGGCGATCCGGCGGCGATCGCCGCCCGCGCGCGCTCGGCGGGGATCGCCACCGTCTTCGTGAAGAGCTCGGACGGCGCCACCAGCCGCTGGGCGCAGTTCAACCCGGCGCTCGTGGCCGCCCTGCACGCGCAGGGGATCCGCGCATGCGCCTGGCAGTTCGTCTACGGCAACGATCCGATCGCCGAGGCCAGCCTGGGTGCGGACGCGATCGCCGACGGCGCCGACTGTCTCGTGATCGACGCCGAGACGCAGTACGAGGGCAAGTACGCCGCAGCCCAGCAATACCTGTTCGCACTACGCGCCACGGTCGGCCCGGGGTACCCGATCGGGCTCAGCTCGTTCCCGTACACGGACTACCACCCGCGTCTCCCCTACTCCGTCTTCCTCGGCCCGGGCGGCGCCCAGGCGAACCTGCCGCAGGTGTACTGGAAGGACATCGGCGGCACGGTGGACGCGGTCAGCGGCCACACGCTCGCCCACAACCGGATCTACGGCGTTCCGATCGCGCCGATCGGCCAGACGTACGACAACCCGCCGCCGGAGGATGTCGCGCGCTTCCGCTCCTTGTGGGCCGCGTACGGCAGCGCCGGGGTGTCGTGGTGGTCATGGCAGGCCACCGGCGAGGAGGAGTGGGCACAGTTGGCGCTGCCTGTCGCCGCGCCCGCCATCCCGCCGCCGGATCCCGGCTGGCCGGCCCTGGCCGCCGGCAACAAGGGCGACCAAGTGGTGTGGTTGCAACAACACCTCGCGTCGTTTGACCCGAATGTGACTGTGACTGCCACCTTTGACACTGCAACTGACACAGCATTGCGCAACCTCCAGGCTTCGCGCTCAATCCCGGTGACCGGTGCAACCGATGCGCTCACCTGGCAGGCCGTTCTGTCGCTTCCCGTGCAGCCCGTGACCTGGGCTCACCGGTAAGCGATCGCTTTACGTACGCAGGTCTCCGAACGGTCCGACGGCGCGTCCGCTGAGCGTGGCGAGCATGCGCCTGCGGGCCCACGGCACGCGAGCGGCGAGCGGCATCAGCCGGTCGCGCGGCCACGCCATCGCGTCGATTTGGTTCTGGAAGACGGCGTTCAGCGCCCGCGCCCCGAACGCGTAGAACCGCGCCTGCTTGCGCCGCGCGGCCTCGTATTCGCCGAGTGACGGCGCGTCGACCAGCGCGGCCGCGTCCATCAGGGCGAGGTTCGCGCCCTGCCCGAGCTGCGGGCTGAGCGCGTGGGCCGCGTCGCCTACCAGCACGAGCGTGCCGTCATGCCAGCGCGGGAGGCTGATCTGGCGGTAGGCGGCGGGCAGGAGCTGGTCGAACGACCGCAGCCCCGCCATCAGCGGCTCGGCCACGGGTGCCAGCGACAGCAGATCGTCGCGAAACGCCGCCAGCCCTGCCGCCCGCGCGGCCTCGATCCGGTCCAGCCGGATCGACCAGAACAGCGAGACCGCGTCGCCGCCGGTGGGCAGGAAACCCGCCATCCGCCGCGCGCCGTCGAAGTACTGGTCGAGGACGCCGTGGAAGGCGTTCGACGGGTCGGGGAAGACGCCCCACAGCGCGCCCCATCGGTGCTCGTGGATGCGCGCCCGAAACGGCAGGAAGCGCCGCATCGTCGAGCGCGCGCCGTCGGCGCCGACGATCAGGTCATACGGGCCGTACGTGGCACCGCCGGCGTCGACGAGCTCGTGGACGCGCCGGCGCTGGACCACCTCGGCGCCGGCCAGCACCCGCGCGCCCTCGCGCTCCGCGGCCCCGCGCAGTGCCGTGAACAGCGCACCGCGGTGGACGCCGAGGCCGTGCTCACCGGAATACGCCAGATCCATGAACCGGCGGCCCTCGACGGTCGTCCCGACGACCCGCTCGATCCGGGCGGCGCCCGCGCGCACCTCCTCGAGCACGCCGAGCCGCTCCAGCACCGCCATCCCGGTCGGCTGCAACAGCAGGCCCGCGCCCACCGGGCCCGGATCCGGCGCCCGCTCCAGCACGTCCACGGCGTGGCCCGCGCGCGCGAACAGGGCGGCTGCCGCCAGCCCGGCCGTTCCGGCGCCCACGATCCCGATTCTCATCTCTGACACACAAAAGCTCCCAACGCCCCGGAAAAGCTTCCATGAGCTTCAACCCGAGCGTCAACGCGCCGACCGCTGAAGCATGACCTCGATTCGCAATCTTCCGCTCGCCGTCAGGCTTGGAGGCGCCTTCGGCGCGCTCTGCCTGGCCCTGGTGATCGTGGCCTTGACCGGCGTCAACGCCATGAGCGGCCTCAAGTCCGAGACCAACGAGCTCGCTGAACACGACCTCCGCGCCGCCGAACTGCTCGGTGGCATGCAAGAGCGCGCCAAGGACAACCTGAGCCTGATTGGCCAGCATCTGTACGTCGCCGATGGCGACGTCGAGGCCCAGGACGCGCTCGCCAACGAGATCGAGGCCAACTGGGCCGAGAGCAAGAAGGACGGCGGGGAGCTCGAGGAGCTGTTCGCCGGCACGCCCGCCGCCGAGGAGTACACCGCGTTCACGGCGCAGCGCGCCGAGGTGCTCGAGACCCCGACGAGAACTGCCTCACGGGCCTCTCGAACGGCCTCGACGCGGTCGCGTCCGGCGACCTGACCTACGACGTGCAGCCCGTGACGTCGCTGATCGAGGTCACGAGCACCGACGAGCTCGGCCGCCTGTCGGCCACGTTCAACGCGATGCTGGGCAAGGCCAAGCATTCGATCGAGGCCTACGGCGCCATGCGCGCCAACCTCAGCGAGGTCCTCGCCGAGGTCGCCGGCGGCGCCGGCACCGTCGCCTCCGCCTCCCAGCAGATGGCGTCGACATCCGACGAGGCCGGCCGCGCGGTCGGCGAGATCGCCTCGGCCGTCTCCGACGTCGCCCAGGGCGCCGAGCGCCAGGTGCGCATGGTCGAGTCCACCCGCGAGGCCGTCCAGGAGGCCGCGCGTGCGGCCGCCGCCAGCGCCGAGGAGGCGACCGCCACCGCGGAGGCCGCGCAGCAGGCCCGCACCGTCGCCGACGACGGTGTCCGCGCCGCCGCGCAGGCCACCGACGCGATCCGTCTCCTCACCGAGTCCAGCTCCCAGGTCGGCTCCGCGATGGAGGACCTGGCCGCCAAGTCGAGCCAGATCGGCGGCATCGTCGACACCATCACCGGCATCGCCGAGCAGACCAACCTGCTGGCGCTCAACGCGGCTATCGAGGCCGCCCGCGCGGGCGAGCAGGGCCGCGGCTTCACCGTCGTCGCCGAGGAGGTCCGCAAGCTGGCCGAGGAGTCGCAGAGCGCCGCGGGCCAGATCTCCGCGCTGATCGGCGAGATCCAAGCCGAGACCGAGAAGGTCGTCGGCGTCGTCGCCGAGGGCGGGCGCCGCACCGCCGACGGCGTCGCGACGGTCGAGCAGACCCGCGAGGCGTTCGAGGCGATCGGCAAGGCCGTCGAGGACGTCACCGGCCGCGTCAGCGAGATCGCGTCCGCTGTGCACCAGATCTCGGCCGAGGCGCGCCGCGCCGAGACCGACATCGGTGAGGTCGCCGCGGTCGCCGAGCAGTCGTCGGCCACCGCGGAGCAGGTTTCGGCCTCCACCCAGGAGACCAGCGCCTCGACGCAGGAGATCGCGGCGTCGGCGCAGTCGCTGGCCGGCACGGCCGAGCGTCTCGACAGCGTGGTGAGCCGCTTCAAGCTGACCATGTAAGGTGGCCGGCATGGAGCCCGCCGCCACATCGTTTGTGACGCGCGGCTCCGCCTGTCACATCGGCATCATCATTCGCTAGGCCTGCGGTTCTCCGACCGCAGGCCTCTGTCGTCCTTGGGGACGTCGGCGGATGCGCTTGGCGAAATCGGGGACGGAAAGGTCCCCGCATGCTGCTCCTACCCCCTGGCGTCGCCCCCTCTTCCGTCACGCGGCTGTCCGTCGATGTCGCCGACCGCCCCGGCGTGTTGCTGCGTGTCCTCGGCATCTGCCAGCGCCGCGGCGCCGACGTACTGGCGATGAGCTACGCGCATCCGCGCATCGAGCTGGCCGTCAGTGCCGACGAACGGCACCTCGCGCTGCTCCGCGGGCGGCTCGAGAACGCCATCGACGTGCTCGGCGTGTCGTGAGAAGTGCACAAACGCGGCTGTGGTATTGCGCCAAGTCGTTGATGCGTCTCCGCGACTTGTGATTGGCGCGCCGAGCCCGGAGGCGTTAGGTATGCGGGCACGTCAGTGAATCAAGGAGGGTCTGATGCTGGTCGCGGAGGGTCTGAAATCGCGACCGGTGATTCGAGCTGCCGCCACGCGGCCGCTCCGAATCCTGGTAGTCGAAGATCATGAAATTGTGCGCAATGGACTGCGCTGGCTGTTGACGCGGGTTCCCTGGGTGGAGCGGTGCGTCGTCGCCGACAACGTCGAGGACGCGATGATGCTGGCGCGCGCGGTGCCGTTCGACCTCGCGCTCGTCGACATCGACCTCGGCCTGCGGCGCTTGCGAGCGGCTCGGGTCGGCTGCGCACGGGCTGCGGGTGGCGCTGCTGACGTCGCGCTGGGACCTGGTGCCGATGCGCACCGCCCGGGCCGCCGGCGCAGTCGGCGTGATCGAGCAGGAGCTTGCCGCGCACGCGCTGCTGAAGGCGATCCGCATGCTCGCGTCCGGCGCCGTCTACGACCTCGCGCCCAGCGCGCCGGGCGAGGCCGCGGTTCATCCCGCGCGAGCGCGAGATCCTGCGCCACGTCGGCGCCGGGCTCACGAACGCCGAGATCGGCGCCGCGATGTTCCTCGCGCCGGGGACGATCAAGCACCACATGCTCGGGCTCTACGAGAAGCTGGGCGCGCCGAACCGCGCCGCCGCCGTCCACGCCGCGCGCCGGCTGGGCATCCTCGCCGACCACCAGGAACTGCCGCCCGCGCCGGAGCCGTGTGCGCCGCTGCGCGTCCTGATCGCGGATCCGCGGGACGTGCGCCGGACCGGCGCCCTGCTGGCGCTGCACGGCCGGCCGTGGGTCGAGGCGTGCCGTGGCGCGCGGACGGCCGACGACGCGCTCGCGGCGGCGGACGAGCTTCGGCCCGACCTCGTCGTGGTCGGCGACCCGGAGCTCAGGCGGGCGCTCGACGCGCGCGGACTGGTCACGCTGCTCGTGAGCGACCAGGACGACATCGCCGATGCCGTGCTGCGGGCGTGCCACGGCACGCAAGAGCCGGCTCCCGACCCGGTCTCGCCGCGCGAGCGCGACGTCCTGTCGGCACTGGCGTCGGGTGCAACCAATCCGGCGATCGCGCGGAGCTGGGGCTCTCCCCCAACACCGTCAAGCAGCACGCTTCCTCGATCTTCCGCAAGCTCGGGGTCCGCAACCGCGCCGAGGCGGTGCGGCGGGCCGACGAACTCGGGCTGCTGGCCGCGTAGCGACCAGCAGCCCTTCAGCCCTTACGGCGCCGGAGTCGCCGTCGGTGCCGGGACGAGCACCTCGGGACGCACCGGGAGCTCGACCGCGTCTGTGCCGACGCCGGCGAGCGAGAGCGTCGCGTGCGCGAGCACGTCGGTGAACTCGTCCATGCCGAACTGGCTCAGGTTGAACACCGTGTCGCACCACTCGTGGTAGCACGGGTCGGCCTGGATGCCGAGTTGGCCGCCGTACTTCGCCACGTGCTCGGCCGTCTTGGGCGTCTCAGCGCCGGTGTAGAGGCCGGTCGCGGGGACGTTGCGAGCGCGCCACTGGGCGTAGTCGGACCGGTTGTCGAACGGATAGTCCGTCTTGTCGATCCCGAGCCGGCTCGACAGGTAGTTGATGTGGATGTTGCTCATCGTCGCCTCGCTGTCCCGCTGCATCGCCGGGAGCGCGGTTTCGCTCGGGTTCGGGATGTACATGAACGGGATGTAGTTCGTCGACGCCAGCATGTCGTAGTCGAGCATGCCCAGGGTCTGCTGCGTCTGCACCGTGTTGAGCTGGTTGACCGCGAACGTGGAGCCGAACAGGCCCTGCTCCTCGCCCGAGAACCACCCGAAGCGGATCTTGTACTTGAGCGGGATGCCGAGCTTGAGGATCTGGTTGGCGATCGCCAGGTTCATCGCCGTGCCGGAGCCGTCGTCGTTGATGCCCGGGCCGGCGGCGACGCCGTCGATGTGGGCGCCGACCTGCAGGACGCGGTTCGGATCGCCGCCGGGAGTCTCGGCGATGATGTCGTAGTCGATCCGCTGGTTGATGTTGTTGTCGGTCTTGAAGTGGACCGTGGCGGGCGTGCCGGCCTGGGCGAGGTCGTAGAGCTCCTTGCCGGCGGCGAAGGAGAGCGTCGCGGCCATGATGCCCGGATACGTCTGGGAGACCGCACGTGTGAAGGTCGTGCCGTTGGTGGTCGTGCCCGGAGCCGTGCGGTTCGTCTGGCCCTCGTTGAAGACGAAGATGGCCTTCGCGCCGGCGGCGCGCGCGTTGATGGCCTTCTCGAGGAACCCTGCTGCCTGAGACGTTGACTCAGTGCAGGCGCTGCGCTGGACCAGCGCGATGTTGTCCTTGACCTCGGCCGGGAAGTCGCTCAGGGAGCAGCCGGAGCGGTTGCCGTTCGCCGCCCCGAAGGACGGGATCAGGATCCCTTTGACCGGGATCACCTTCGCGGTGACCTCGCCGGTGTGGCTCCAAGTCATCTGCGCGAAGTCGCCCGTGTTGTTGAGGTTGTTCACGTACGTCTTGGTGGAGCCGTCGGCCAAGGTCCGATCGAGCACCGACGGGGTCCGCTCCGACCACGTGTTCGGAGCCGAGCCGTTCGCGTAGGGCAGGAACGTCGGGTTGTAGCCGATCTTGCGCAGCTGCTTGATGACGTAGTCGAGGCTCTCCCAGTTGCCCTGGGACGCGGTCAGGCGTTGGTTCTCGTTCGACATGCCGATCGTCTGCAGGCGCTGCTCGTACCGCAGGACTTCCGCCCTACTGACCGCGTTTCTCAACGCGGTGGTGTCAGGGTCCGCCGCAACGGCCGTGGCTGGGGCAACGCCCAGCACGCCGAGGGCGAGCACCGCAAGGGTCTTCCGCACGATCTCTCTTCCTCATCCGGTGTGAAATGGATGCGAGCTCGACGGGACGGGCGGTGCTCACGTGGGGCGAACGTAGCCGCTCTCTCACGCGCGTGCCTGAAGTAGGACCGTTCGGGCTCCCCCGATCGGCCCAACCGTGCAACGCCCGCCGCGCGGCGCAGCGATCATGGCGGTGGGGACGGGCTGATTAGCTGAAAATCGGCCCAAGTGAGGAACCGCAGTGCTGAATACGAGAAGACGGCGTGCGCTTGCCTGCGCCGGCGCCACCGCCGCCCTGTGCGGCGTGATGGCCCAAGGCGCGCTGGCGGGCCCGCTCAACGCCGGCGGTCCCGTGGACCTGCTGACGGAATCCAACGTCGCGATCGGCAACCTCGCCGACGCGTCGAAGATCGGCGACAAGATCATCGCCGCGGGCGACTTCAACGGTGACGGCCGCAAAGATGTCGCTACCGCCGGCTGGTTCATCAACGGCAACAACCCGACCCGCACGCAGGGCGGTGCCGTCTACGTGATCTTCGGAAAGGCCGCTCCCGGCTCCGCCGTCGATCTGGCCGCGACGAGCACCGACTACGTCAAGATCGAGGGCGCTGCGAACGCCGACCACTTCGGTTGGTCGCTCGCGCCCGCGGGCGACGTCAACGGCGACGGCATGGACGACCTGCTGATCGGTGCGCCGTGGGCCGACCCGGGAACCACGCCGAAGAACGCCGCGGGCGGCGCGCGGGTGGTCTACGGCCGCGCGTCAACGGCCGAGATCGACCTCGCCACCGACACGCAGGGCTTCCGCATCGACGGCGCCTCCGATGGCGACCGCGCGGGCTTCTCCGTGGCCACCGGCGACGTCAACGGCGACGGCCGGCGGGACTTCATCCTCGGCGCGATCGGCACCGCCTGCCGCAACGGCAACCTGCCGCTCACGTGCCAGGGCGACGCCGGCGCGGCGTATGTCGTGTTCGGCAAGGCCAATCAGGGCAACGTCGATCTGGCGTCGCTGGGCTCCGACGGCTTCCGGATGAACGGTGAGTCCGGCGACTCGCGCGCCGGCTGGGCCGTCGCCTCCGGCGACTACACCGGCGACGGCAAGGCCGACGTGGCCGTCTCCGCCATCGGCGCCTCGCCGGGCGGCAAGGAGGCTTCGGGCACGACGTACGTGGTTCGTGGCAAGACGAGCACCGACGCCGTCAACCTCGGCGCGCTCGGCGCCGACGGCTTCCGCATCGACGGCGAAGAGGGCGATCAGTCCGGCATGTCGCTGGCGTCGGGTGACGCCGACGGCGACCGCAAGCCCGAGCTCGTGATCGGCGTGCCGTTCCACAACCCGGACGGCTCCCTGATGGCCGGCTCCGCGTACGTCCTCAAGGGCGGCGCGATGAGTGGCAACATGTCGCTCGCCAACCCCGGCGCCGGCAACTACCGCATCGACGGCGCCAAGACCCAGGACGGCGCCGGCTGGTCGGTGGCCGTCGCGCCCGACCTCAATGCCGACGGCATCGGCGACGTCCTGCTCGGCGCGCCGGGCGTGGATCGCCCGTCGGGCCTCAACCTGAAGGGCACCGGCCCGCAGGAGTCGATCGGCGCCGCCTACGTGGTGTACGGCTCCAAGACTCCGTCGAATGTCGCGCTCAACACGCTGACCGGCAAGGGTCAGCTGCTGATGGGCGGCGGCGGCTGGCGCTGGGCCGACCAGGCCGGCTGGAGCGTCGCGGGCCTCGGCGACATGGGCGCCAACGGCGTCAACGTGGCCGCCGTCGGCGTCCCCGGTTACGACACGACCGGCAACCAGAACCAGGGCGTCGGCACCGGCCGCGACAAGGGCCGGGTGTACCTGCTCAACGGCGTCACCGACGCGCTCGCGCCGACGATCTCGATCACGTCGCCGCTCGACGGCGCGCAGATCCCGCAGGGCACGACGGTCGCGCTGGCGTTCTCGTGCGACGACGACCAGACCGTGGTCTCCTGCACCGCGACCGACCGGGGCGTGGCGATCGCCAACGGCGCGAGCCTGCCGACGGCGCCTAATCAGGTCGGCCCGCACACCGTCACGGTGACGGCGAAGGACGCGGCCGGCAACACCACGACCAAGAGCGTCACGTACAACGTGGTCGCGACCGCCACGACGACGCCGGGCGGGACCGTCCCGGCGACGCTGTCGCTGACGCTGGGTTCGACGAACGCCGGCCTCGGCACGTTGATCCCGGGCATCGCGGGCGAGTACAACGCGACCACGACGGCGAACGTGATCTCGACCGCCGGCGACGCCGCGCTGTCGGTGGCCGATCCGGCCGGGACGGGCAAGCTCGTCAACGGCGCGTTCACGCTGCCGCAGGCGCTGCAGGTCCGGGCCAACACGAACGCGTTTGCGCCGCTCGGAGCCAATCCGCTCACGCTCCTGACCTACAGCGGGCCGGTCTCCAACGATGTCGTCACGCTCGCGTTCAAGCAGGTAATCGGCGCCAACGACGCGCTGCGCACCGGCACCTACGCGAAGACGCTGACGTTCACGCTCTCGACGACCTCGCCGTAGAGCTAATCCGCCGCTAGGCGGGCGACGTGGGCCCTCTGGTCATCATCGAACCAGGCCCCGTCGCCCGCCGCGGCGTTCTCGTGGACGCGCTCGGGCTTTGACGTCGCCGGGATCGCGACGGTGATCCGGGGGTCGGAGAGCACCCACTTGAGCAGCGCCTGCGGCCAGGCCAGTCCCTCGAACTCCGTTTGGCGCCGTAGAAGGGCTCCCTCGGCAAACGGGCGCATTACGACCACGCCGAGCCCGAGTTCCTCGGCGAGCGGCAGGATCTCCTTCTCGACCTCGCGCTGGAGCGGGTTGTACGGGATCTGGATCGCCTGGATTCGGCCGCTGCGCATCACTTTCGCGAGCTCGTCGAAGGCGGACGCTTGGTAGTGCGTGGCGCCGATTACGCCGACCTTGCCCTCGTTCTTCAACCGCTCGAGCAACATGAGCCGCGCGGGCGTCCCGACCAGGTTGTGCACCTGGTAGAGGTCCACGCGGCCGTACCACTTCAGCGCGCGTTCCGCCTGGCGCTCGGCCTCGGCGTCGTCGGACGTCCACAGCTTGTCCGCGACGAACGCCTCGTCGCGGCGGCCCTCGAGGCCGTGCGCGAGCACCCGTGGCGCCTCGCCGTACATCGGCGAGGTGTCGAGGAAGGTCGAGCCGGCATCGAGCGCGGCGTGGACGACGTCATCGCGGTGGCCGCGGACGTCGAGCGTCTGCCACGTGCCCATGCCGACGACGGGCACGCGCGGGCCGCCGGCGCCGAGCTCACGCATCTCCATGCTCGGCCGCTTCGGCTCTGGGACTGCCTCGTCGCGCTCGCGCATCGCGTCGCGTACCCGGTCCATGTCTGGGCGTGGTCGTTCGGGCATGTACGAGGTCGCCTACCCGGCGATCGCCGCCCCGAGTCGGGCGGCTCCCTCGTGCAGCTCGGCCGGCGTCGCGGTGGCGAACGACACCCGCAGGGTCTCGCGCTTCGGCTCGCCTGCGTAGAAGTACAGGCCGGGGACGAACGCGACGCCGCGCTCGATCGCGCGGCCGAGCACCCTCTCGGCGTCGTAGCCATCGGGCAGCTCGACCCAGATGAACAGGCCGCCCTCGGGATGCGTCCAGCGCGAGCCCGCGGGCAGGTGCTCCTCCAGGCCGGCCAGCAGCGCGTCGCGGCGCGGCCGGTAGTGGGCGCCGAGGTTGTGGATGTGCGTGGCGAGATCGTGGCTCGCGAGCCAACGCTCCGCGGCCATCTGGGCCACGGTGGACGTGTGCAGGTCGGCGGCCTGCTTGGCGACGGTGAGCGGGCCGCGCAGGGCCTCCGGCGCGCGCACATAGCCGATCCGCAGGCCAGGCGAGAGGACCTTGGACAGCGTCTGGATGACGATCGTGCGATCGCGCGCGGCGGGGTGCGCGGCGAGCAGGTCGACGGGCTCGCCCTCGAGCCGCAACGCGCTGTACGGGTCGTCCTCGACCAGCCACAGGTTCGCTTCCGTGGCGGCCTCGGCGATGGCGCGGCGCCGTTGCGCGGGCATCGTGCGCCCGGTCGGGTTCTGGAAGGTCGGGATCAGGTAGGCGACCTTCGCCCCGTGCTGATTCGCGGTGTCGATCAGCGCTTCGGGAATCGGACCGTCCTCGTCGCACGGGATCGCGACCGGCCGTAAGTCCGCGAGCTGGAACGCCTGCAGCGCCGCCAGGTACGTCGGGTCCTCGACCAGGACGACGTCGCCCGGGTTCAGCAGCGTCATCGCGATCAGGCCGAGCGCCTGCTGCGACCCGGTCGTGATCAGCAGGTCGTCGGCTCCGACGGGCAGACCGCGCGTGGACATGAACCGCGCCAGATGCCCGCGTAAGTTCCGGTCGCCTTCGGTGCTCGAGTACTGCAGCGCGCGGATCGCCTGCGGCCCGGCGAGCACCTCGTCAAAGGCTTGGCGTAAGCCTTCGACGTCGAACGTCTGCGGCGCGGGGAGACCGCCCGCTAACGAGATGACCTCCGGTCGCATGGCGATCTGGAGTAACTCGCGGACGGGCGAGGAGTGCGTATCGGCGAGGCGATTGGAAAGCGGTGCGCCGGCGAGCGGCGCGGGGGGCGAGATGGCCATGTCGTGCTCCTGTGTCGTGCGGTCAGGGACGTCGCCGCCCTCCCGGTTATTCCGGGACTACGGGGCGGCGGTGGCGGCTACTCGCCTCATGGCGCTGTTGATGATAGGTGGAAGTCCTCGTATTCGCACGTGGGTTTGGACGAACAGCAGCATCGAGTGAGGGTGGGTTCGTACGTCACGGCGCAGCGCAAGTGGCGCGTTGGCGCTCACTCATCACGCGAGGGTCGACTTTGTCACGGATTTCGTGACTAACTCGACTCTCGCGCGCCGCCGAGCCAATCGCACCCACCCCCTCGATGCCCGCCGTTTACGGCGTCAGCGGCAGACCGAACACGGGGAACAGCTTCGCGTCCAGGAACGCGACGGCGTCCACGATCGCGCCCGAGCCGTCCAAAGTGATCACATGGATCGCATTCGGCAGCCACTCGCCGTCGATCAGCTTGTACGTGCCGAACGCGACCTGCCCGTTCGCGCGCACCGGCACGAACACACGCGGGATCGACAGCGGCCCGAGCGGCAGGAAGTCCCGGATCGCCTCGCGCCCGCGGAACCACTCGAAGTTCGGCGGCATCGAGAACGTCGCCTCCTCGGCGAGCATCGCCACGACCGCGTCGACGTCCCCGCGGTTCCAGGCCTCGATGTAGCGCTCGACGATCGCGCGGATCTCGTCGTCGCCCAATGAGCGCAGGGTCTCCTGCTGCGAGCGCTCCGGCAGGCGGTCGTCGACCGCGGCCCGAGCGCGCTGCATCGCGCTGTTCACCGACGCCGGCGTGGTGTCGAGGATCTCCGCGACCTCCTTGGCCGAGAACCCGAGCACCTCGCGCAGGATCAGCACCGCGCGCTGGTTTGCCGGCAGCACCTGCAACGCGGCGATGAACGCCAGCTCCACGTTCTCGCGCTGCTCGTAGGACGCGTCCGGGTCGTCCGGATAGGGCTCGAGCCACACGGTCTCCGTGATCGGCGCGTCCGCTGCGTCGAGATCGATCGGCAGCACCCGTCTCCCCCGCCCCGAAAGGACGTCCAGACAGGTGTTCGTGGCGATCTTGTACAGCCAGGACTTCGCCGAGCTGCGCCCCTCGAAGCGATCCAGCGCGCGCCACGCCCGCAGCAGCGCCTCCTGCAGGGCGTCCTCGGCGTCCTGCACCGAGCCGAGCATCCGGTAGCAGTGCGCGTGCAGCTCGCGGCGGTGAGCCTCGACGAGCTCCCGGTAGGCGGCCTCGTCATTCGCGAACGCGGCGGTACTCACCATTCCGAGGGTAAACGGTCCGGCCGACACGCTAGAACCAGTACCGGTGGCCCGCCGACGTCGACGCCGTTCCCGGTCCGGATCGCTCGGGTACGCGCCCCGGGCCGGATCGCTGTTCCTCTCCCCGCCCAAGCACGCGCGCCGGCGGCGCCGCCGCGGGCCGTCGCTGAGCGTGCTGTTCGTCACCGTCGTCATCCTCGCCGGGCTCGCGGCCGGCGCGTACGCGCTGGTGCGAAACCAACTGGACAAGGACGAGCGGCGGCCCGCGGTGCAGGCGTTCACCGACGCGTGGGAGAAGGGCGACTACGAGGCGATGTACGCCCTGCTGGACCGCCGCAGCCGGCAGGAGAACCCGCGGATCTCGTTCCTCGCCGACTATCGGCGCGCGAACCGCGCCGCGGGCGCCGAGAAGATCACGATCGGCCGCCTCGGGCCGCTGCTCAGCGGCGGCGCCGTGCGCGTCCCCGTGAAGGTCACGACAGAGGACTTCGGGACGCTCGAGGGCACGATGACCTTCAAGGCGTCCGAGGACGAGCAGGGCGAGGGCCGCGTCGCGTGGACGCCCGCCCAACGGCTCCCCGGTCTCGAGGCGGGCGAGGAGGTGCGCCGCCGCAGCGGCCGCCAGCCGCAGCGCGCGAACATCTACGCCGCCGGCGGGCAGCTCCTGAACTCGGATCCCACCGGCGCCTCGATCGCCGGGACCGCGGGCGACAAGCCGACCGGCCTCGAGCGCATCTACGACGACCGCCTGGCCGGGCGGCCGAGTTCCACGCTGCGGTTCGGCAACCGCGTCATCGGTCGCGTGTCCGGCCGCCGCGGGAAGTCGGTCAACACGACGATCCGGCTCGGCCTGCAGCGCAGCGTGCAGAACGCGCTGGGCGACGATCTCGGCGGGATCGCGGTGATCCGCCCGAGCGACGGCGCGGTGCTGGCGCTCGCTGGCCTCGCGGTCTCCGCGCCGCAGCCGCCTGGCTCGAGCATGAAGATCGTCACGCTCGCCGCCGCGCTCCAGAACGGTGTCGCGAGCCCGTCGAGCAGCTATCCCGTCAGCACCTCGGCGACGCTCTCGGGCGTGAAACTGCGCAACGCCGGCGACGAGTCGTGCGGTGGCAGCCTCGCGAACTCGTTCGCGCACTCGTGCAACAGCGTCTTCGGCCCGATCGGGGCCAAGCTCGGCCGCAAGCGGCTCGTCGCAGCCGCCGAGCGCTTCGGGTTCAACGAGAAGCCGACGGTCCCCGCGGCCAAGCCGAGCACGATCCCGAAGGACCTCAAGGACAGCCTCGCCGTCGGCGCCGCCGCGATCGGCCAGGAGCGGACGCAGGCCACCCCGCTCGAGATGGCGAGCGTCGCGGCGACGATCGCCAACCGCGGCGTGCGGGTCCGACCGTGGCTGGCGGGCAAACGGCCCGCGCGCAAGCGGGTCGTGAGCGCCAAGGTCGCCGGCCAGGTGAACGACATGATGGTCGGCGTCGTCCGCGGCGGCACCGGCACCGCCGCCGCGATCCCGGGCGTCACCGTCGCGGGCAAGACGGGCACCGCAGAGCTCGTCCCGACCGCCGACGCCGCCCAGAACCCGGAGAACACGACCGCCTGGTTCGTCGCCTTCGCGCCGGCGGAGAATCCGCGCGTCGCCGTCGCGGTGATGCTTCCGCGCGCCGGCCAGGGCGGCGCCTCCGCCGCCCCGATCGCCAAGCGCGTCATCCAGGCGGCGCTCTAACAGTCAGTGCCGAACGCCAGCGTCGCCCGGTGCACGCGCCCGCGCTCGCGCACCTCGACCGGGACGCAGGCCGGGTCGGTCAGCAGGAACCCTCCCGTGAACACCGTCCACGAGCCGACGGTGCCGGAGTAGCTGAACGCGGGCTGAGCCCGCCGGCACGCGCGGAAGCGCATCGCCGCGCCGCCGTTGGCGACCGTGAAGGGAGCTCGCGGAGGGTCGTCGCGGCGGTACGCGAGTCCGGCCACCGAGCGATGAGGACGCGGGATCACGACCGTCACTCGCGTCCGGGCCCGCGCGATCACCGCCAGCTTGATGAACGCGTGGGTCTCGCCGGTGCGCGGACGGAAGGCCGCCGCGGGCAGGTCCGCGAGCCGTTTCGCACCCGCGAAGAAGATCGGACCCGCGCGCACGTCGTCGCGGTCCGGCCCGTCGACCGGGCGGCCGATCTCGGCCCGGGTGCTGCACGGCCGCACGGGCGGGTCGGCGGCCGCCGCGACGCCGGGCCCCGCGACCGCGGCCAAGACGCCGGCGGCGACCGCGCGTCTCACTTGAAGATCGCCTCCGGCAGGACGGCGCTGACCACGAACACGCCGGCGTCGACGATCTCGGAGATCTTCAGGTCGACGGCGAGCGAGCACAGCAAGTAGGCGTCCTCACGCGAGAGCCCGTATGTCGCCGTCAGGTGATCGAGCATCGCCCGCGTCGCGTTCTGCGCGTTCTCGTAGAGGTCGGTGCCGACGCCGGTGGTGGCGAACCAGGACCCGTGGTCGACGGCCCGCGTCAGGGACCCGGGCGCGGTCCGGTACTGCGGCGCCGGGATCGACCGCTTCTCGACCCGGAAGCGCATCGTCGCGTACATCGGCGCCTCCAGCCCGGTGACGCAGATCTCGCCGTCGCCCTGGCAGCAGTGGGCGTCGCCGGTGCTGAACAGCGCACCGGGCGCGTGAACCGGCAGGTACAGCGTCGTTCCGGCCACGAGCTGGCGCGTGTCCAGGTTGCCGCCGAACGGCCCGGGCGGCATCACCGGCTGCGCGCTCGCGTCCGCCGGGCACACGCCCATCGTGCCCATGAACGGCGCCAGCGGGATCACGATGTCCTCGCGGAAGTACGTGCGGTCGCCGGGCGTCGTGTCGAAGATCCGCAGGTACGGCTCGGTGAAGTCGTCGGCCAGCAGCCCGAGCCCGGGCAGGATCGCGGTCCAGCCCCAGCCCTTGGTGTGGACATCGAGGATCTCGACCGCGAGCGTGTCGCCCGGCTCCGCGCCCTCGACGTACACCGGCCCGGACAGCGGGTAGACGCGATCCCAGTCGAGCCCCGCGATCACGCTCGTATCGGAGTCCGGCCCGATCTGGTTGTCGCTCACATCACGCGTCTCGAACACGACGGTGTCGCCCTCGGCGACCGTCAGAACCGGCTCGTTCCCCGCGTCCCACGTGAAGTGGACGCGGTCCAGCGGGAAGTAGTGCGTCGCCATGACGCGACGATATACCTGCGGTCGGTGAAGATTCGGCTACCGGTCCATATGAACCGGGCCGAACGTGCCCCACACTGACAGTCATGCGGGAACCACTCATCACCGCCACGCTGCTGTCGATCTACCTCAGCTCACGCGGAGGCGCGATGGCCATCGGCGCGATTCAGCGCGTACCAGGGGTCAGACCCCTTTAGACCAACCCGACGCGGTGGGCGACCGCCGCGGCCTCCGTGCGGGATCGCACGTCGAGCTTGGACAGGATCCGCGAGACATGGACGCTCGCGGTCTTCTCGGCCATGTACAGCGCCTGCCCGATCTCGCGGTTCGTCCGCCCGTCGGCCAGGAGCGCCAGCACCTGACGCTCGCGCGGCGTGAGCCCGAACGGGTCTTCGCCGGCGTCCGTGGCGGTTTGCGCGGGCGCCGGCGAAGGCTCGTCGGGCTCCAGCCGCAGCCGCGCGCGCAGCGCGAACCCCTCGACCTCTGACGCCAGCCACGCGGCGCCGATCGTCTGCGCGGCCTCCAGCGCTTCTGCCGCCGCGGCGGCGGCGCCGTCCCGGTCCCCGCTGGCTAGCAGCGCCTCGGCTTTGCGCCGCTGCGCCTGCGCCGCGCGGTACGGCCGCCCGAGCGCCTGCCAGGCGCCGACGGCCGCCGTCCACAGGTCCGGATCGTCGCGATCCTCGGCGCGCGCGAGCTCGGCCTGCGCGCTGGCCAGGAACGCGGCCTCGACCGGCCGCTCGCCCTCCGCGCAGGCGTAGACGCGGGCGATCAGCCCCTCGGCCATCGCGATCGCGAACGACGGGTCCTCGCCGAGATCGCGTGCCCGCACGGCCGCGTCGGCCTCGACGCGCACGCCCGCGGCCGCGACCCGCGACATCCGCGCCACGTCCTGCGAGCAGAAGTCGAGCCGGTCGAGCGCATCCTCGATCGCGGCCCGCGCAGCGTCGAGGTCCCCGCCGCGCCGCTCGAGCTCGGCCCGCAGCGCGCCCAGGGGCCCGATCCACTGCGGCTCGCGCGATTCAGCCGCGACGTCCTTGGCCTGGTCGAGGATCGTGCGCGCCAGCTCATGATCGCCACGCCCGAGCGCGAGTTCGATCCGCCGCAGCGCCTCGTTGACGTACGTCATGCCCATCGAGGGACGCCCCGGCGACGGCAACAGCCGCTCGGCCGCGGCCCAGTCGCCGGACTCGAACGCGAGCTCGGAGCGCATCAGCTCCAGCCAGCGGTGCGGGTAGCCGCGTTCGCTCAGCTTCGCGAAGCCCTCGTCGGCCATCTCGCGCGCCTCCGCGAGCCGGCCCGCCTCGGCAAGCGCCTCCGCGAGGTTCAGATGCGATTGGAGCAGGTGGAGATGCCCACCCTCCTCGGAGCGCCGCACCGCCTCGCGCAGCGCCCGCTCGCCCTCGTCGAAGCGCGCGAGCCCGAACAGCGACACGCCCATGGCATCCAACGCGCGGATCTGGGAGATCTCGTCGCCGGCGGCCTGCGCGACCTCGAGCGCGACCTTCGCCGCGTCGACGGCCTCGCTGAAGCGCGACTCCATCATCAGGTCCTTGGTCAGGCTCGCGAGCAGCATCGCGCGCGTCTGGCTCGGCTCGTCGGGCAGCAGGTCGAGCGCGCCGTGCCGCGTTTCCGCCGCGTCGGCCGACCGGCCCTGGTCGAACTGTGCCCGCGCGAGCATCTCGAGCAGCTTCGCCGTGCGCACCGGATCGTCCACTTCGGCAAGCGCCGCACGCAGGAGCGTCTCGGCGCGCGCCGGATCGTGCTCGCGGAACGTCGCCCACGCTGTGGCCCGCAGCAGCTCGACGTGATCGAGGCCGGTCAGCTCCTCGGCACCCGCCACACGATCCCACAGCTTCAGCGCGCGCGAGTACAGCGCAGCGGCCTCGCCATTGGCGTGGACGACCGCGGCGGCCTCGGCGGCACGGACCGACGCGACGAGCGCCGCGGTCTGATCGCCCGACTCGAGGTAGTGGTACGCGATCCCGGCCGCGAGATGGGCGCCGCCGTGGTCGGGCAGGCCCTCGGCCCGCCGCTCCAAAGCGCGCGCCAACGCCAAGTGCAGCTCGGCGCGCTCGCCGGGCAGCAGGTCGTCGACGACCACCTCGCGCAGCAGCGCGTGCCGGAACAGGTAGAAGCCCTCCTCGTCGGGGACCACGAGCTGCGCCGCCACCGCCTCGCGCAACGCCTCACGCAGCACCCGCGAGTCCACGCCGGATGCGTCGGCCAGGATCTGGTGATCGAGCCGCCGCCCGGCCGCCAGCAGTCGCACCAGCTCCTGCGCGTCCTCCGACAGCCGCTCGATTCGCAGCATCAGCGCGTCGCGCAGCGTCGGCGGCAGCGCGCCGCGCCCGTCCATCCCGGCCGCCAGCAACTCCTCCGCGAACAGCGGGTTGCCCTCAGAACGCGCGAACAGCCGGTCGAGCAGATCCACGCGCGGCTCGGACCCGAGGATGTCGGCGAGCTGCTGGGCCAGCTCGTCGCGCGTCAGCCGGTGCAGCTCGACCCGGCGGGCGCGCGCATCGCGCTCGAGCTCGGCGAGCAGCGGCCGCAGCGGATGGCGGCGGTGCAATTCGTCCGGGCGGTAGGTGGTGACCACCAGCACGCGCTCACTGCACAGCGACGAGGCGAGATAGACGAGGAACGCGCGCGTCGAGCGGTCGGCCCAGTGCAGGTCCTCGATCGTAACCAGCAGGCCATCCTCGCCGGCCAGAAGCTCCAGCAGCTCCAGCAGCGCATCGAACAGGCGCGCCTGCGCAGTCGCCTCGTCGTCGGCCTCGCCGTCGCCGCGACCGAGCCCGGGGAGGATCTGCGCGAGCGCGGAACGCGCCGCCGGAGACAGCGACGAGAACGCGGGATCGCCGGCGCGGGCCAGCGGGCGCAGCGCGCCGACGATCGGGGCGTACGGCAGCTCGCCCTCCCCCAGCTCGACACAGTCGCCGCCGATCACACGGACGCCGTCGGCGCGCGCCGCGCGCTCGAGCTCGCTCAGCAGCCGCGTCTTACCCACCCCGGACTCGCCGGCCACGAACGCGAGCGACGGGCGGCCCGTCACGGCCTCGGTGACCGCCGTCTTCAGCTCCTCGAGCTCGGCGGTCCGGCCAACGAAGCGGGCGCTGGTCAGGCGAGAGGACATGACTCCAGTATCGCGCCGCCCGCCGCCGGATCGCGGGGAGCGCAATCCGGCGGCGGTGACGAGGGGCGAGGACACGCGCTGCATCGTGGCGTGCGCGGCTCGGCGCCACATCGGGCGTAAGGTGCCGATGTTCCGCCTCTTAGTGCTTACTCCGGGTACGTGATCCCCTTATGACGGAAGCTCCGTACGGCACCTGGCGCTCCCCGATCGACGGCGACATCGTCGCGCGCGACCCTGGCTGGGCGTACTCGCTCATCACCGTGGACGGCGGCGCCGTCTATTGGTCCGAGACGCGCCCGCTCGAGGACGGCCGCGACGCGATCGTGGTCCGGCGCCCCGGCGAATCGCCGGTCGACGCCATCCCGTCGACGTTCAACGCCCGCTCGCGGGTGCACGAGTACGGCGGCGGCGCCTACACCGTCCACGAGGGCACGGTCTACTTCTCGCACGACGACGACCAGCGGATCTACCGCCTGGCGCCCGGCTCCGAGCCGGAGCCGATCGCGCCGCCCGGGGCCCGGTACGCCGATCTGCGCGTGACGCCCGACGGGCGCCGGCTCGTGTGCGTCCGCGAGCGCGACGGCGAGCCCGAGTACGTGAACGACCTTGTCTCGCTTCCGACGGACGGCTCGGAGGAGCCGCAGGTGATCGCCTCCGGCCACGATTTCTTCAGCTCCCCACGCGTCTCGCCCGACGGGACGCAGATCGCGTGGCTCGCGTGGGACCACCCGCGCATGCCGTGGGAAGGCTGCGAGCTGTACGTCGACGGGCGAATGGTCGCCGGCGGCCCCGCCGAGGCGATCGTGCAGCCGGAGTGGAGCCCGGACGGCGTGCTGCACTACTGCTCGGACCGCACCAACTGGTGGAATCTGTACCGGGACGGCGAACCGCTGACCGCGCTGGAGGCGGAGATCGGCGGCCCGCTGTGGGTGTTCGGCCAGAGCTGGTACGCGTTCCTCGCCGACGGGCGGATCGCCTGCACGTATTTCCGCGACGGCCAAGACCACCTCGCGGTCGTCGACGCGACCGGGGTGCACGACGTGGAGATCGAGCTGACGCGGATCGTCGACCTCACCACGGACGGCGATCGCGCGCTGTTCATCGGCACCTCCCCCACGCGCTCGCCGCAGGTCGTCGCCGTCGACCTCGCGACGGGCGCGACCGAGCCGCTGAGCGAGGACGAGGGCGAGGACGTCGACGCCGCGTACGTCTCGGTGCCGCGACCGCTCGAGCATCCGCACGCGCTGTTCTATCCGCCGTACAACCCGGACTTCACGGCGCCGCCCGACGAGCGCCCGCCGCTGCTGGTTCGCATCCACGGCGGGCCGACCGCGCACGTCAGCGCGCGGCTGACACCCGAGATCCAGTTCTTCACCAGCCGCGGCTTCGCGGTCGTCGACGTCAACTACGGCGGCAGCACTGGCTACGGCCGCGAGTACCGCGACCGGCTCCGCGGCCAGTGGGGGATCGTCGACACCAACGACGCGGTCGACGCCGCGCTCGCGCTGGCCGAGGCGGGCGAGGCCGACCGCGACCGGATGGCGATCACCGGCGGCAGCGCCGGCGGCTGGACCGTGCTGTGCGCGCTCGCGTTCCGCCCCGAGGTGTTCGCCGCCGGCGCCGATTACTACGGCGTCTCCGATCTCATGGGCTTCGTGGACGACACGCACAAGTTCGAGTCCCGCTACAACGACTGGCTCGTCGGCCCGTGGCCGGAGACCGCCGATCTGTGGCGCGAGCGCTCGCCGATCAACCACGCGGACAAGATCCGCGCGCCGGTGATCGTGCTCCAGGGACTCGAGGACAAGGTCGTGCCGCCGTCCCAGTCAGCGAAGATCGTCGAGGCGCTCAAGCGCAACGGCGTCCACTACGAGTACATCGGCTTCGAGGGCGAGCAACACGGGTTCCGCAAGGCCGAGAACCTGCGTCGCGCCGTCGAAGCGGAGCTCGCGTTCTACCTCGAGATCTTCAACCGATGAGTTCTCGCGACCGCGTCGTCTAACGCCGCATGACCAAGATCTACACCGGCGCAAGCATGTCCCTCGATGGCTACATCGCGGGCCCCGAGGACACCGGCTTCGAGCACCTGTTCAAGTGGTACGGCAACGGCGACGTCGAGACCGAGATGGGCGACATGCCGCTAAAGATGACCGAGGCCAGCACCCGGCACGTCACCGAGAACCTGGAGCGGACCGGCGCGCTGATCGTCGGCCGCAAGCTGTTCGACACCATGAACGCCTGGGGCGGCAAGCATCCGATGGGCATCCCCGTGGTGGTCGTGAGCCACAGCGTGCCCGAGGGCTGGGAGCGCGAGGGCGAGTGGTTCACGTTCGCCGACTCGATCGAGGCCGCCGTCGCGAAGGCGTCCGAGCTCGCGGGCGACAAGGTCGTCGGCGTCAACGGCGGCACGATGGCCAGCCAGTGCCTCGACGCCGGGCTGCTGGACGAGGTCTGGGTCGACCTCGTGCCGGTGATCCTCGGCGCCGGCACGTCGTACTTCTCGTCGCTCGGCGCGGCTCCGCACGTGCTCGAAGGCCCGATCTCGGTGACCGAGGGACTCGACGTCACGCACCTGCGCTACCGCGTCGCGTTCGGCTGACGTCTAGCGCCCGCGCGCCGGGCGTGATAGTGGTCACGCTCACCGGTGGGCGGGCGCATCTTCATCAGCCACTCCTGCAAGGACCTCGCCGACGACCCCGACGACGCGCTGCTGTACGCCCGCGAGGTCCGCGAGCTGATCCTCTCCAAGCTCGCGGACCAGGGCCACACGGTGTGGCTTGACGCGAAGTCGCTCGTCCCCGGCGATCGCTGGCGTGCGCGGTTGCACGAGTGGCTCGGCTGCTGCGACGGCGCCTTGATCCTGTTCGACCGGACGTCCGTTCAGTCGCCGTGGTTGCGCAAGGAGGCGACGATCCTCGGCTGGCGACGGACGTTGCAGGAGCAGCTGCGCGTGGTGCCGGTATTCCTGGGCGACTTCCGCAGCTCGGATCTGACGACGTACGACTACGGGTCGCTCGACATCGACGCCAACCAGGCGGCGCGGCTGCTGCCCGGCGAGCTCGACGCCGACAAGCTGTCGGACCTGGTGGTGGAGGCGTTCGACGGCCTTGCGGCCGGCGGTGACGACTCTCCGATGGGTCGCTGGATCCGCCGTGTGGCCACGCTGATCGAAGGCGTCCGCGACAAGGAGTGCGTGCGCGATGCGGCCGCGCTGCTGGACGTCGACACCGACGAGCTCGCGCACTTCGCCGGCTGCGAAGCGGCGATCGCCCGTCAGTTGCTCCACGTCGGTCTGGAGGGCGGGCTGGCGTCGCTGAACCGGCTCGAGGAGGGCATGCCGGACGAGGATTTCGAGGAGCTCGCCGGGCTCTGCACGCCCACCTGGGTCGACGGCGAGGCCGGCGCCGACCTTCAGGCACTGCTCGACCAGCACCCGCGGCCGGCGATCGCCGTGAACTCGGACAGCACCCACGTCGGGCGCGAGTACATCAGCCGCGCGACATGCTGGCCGCTCCCCGAGCGCCGGTTCGTCACGGTCAGCGATCCCGCCGGCGACGGCGGCGCCGAGGAGCTGGTGCCGCGGTTCGAGAGCGCCATGCGTCAGAGCCTCGGTTTCTCGCCGCACAAAGCGGACGCCCTGCAGAAGTACCTCGAGCGCCGCGGGGTGGAGAAGTACGTGTTGCTGACCGGCGACGCCGCGGATGCCGAGGTCGCCGCGGCGCTGCAGACCCGCTACCCCAAGGCGACGTTCCTGCTGCTTCCCGGCCTTGACGCGAGTGGGCTCGGAGCGACCGCGCGCGTCGTGCGGCCCCCGCTCGACCAGGAACGTCTCGACGAACTCGAGGGCCTGCGATTCGAACTCGACCAGATGGTGAACGGATGACGCTCGAATACACCCGTCGCCTCGGCGAACTCCTTCCCGAGCGGCCGGATCCGGACGCGACGCTGGAGGCGCCGGACCGCCGCGACGGTCGTGTGTATCTGCTGCCCGAAGACCTCCGGCTCGCCGTCGAGGTCGCGATGACGACCGGCCGCCCGCTGCTCCTGCGCGGCGAGCCCGGCTCCGGCAAGTCGTCGCTGGCGCCGTTCCTCGCCCGCAACCTCGGCTACCGCTACTACGAGAAGACGATCACGTCAGCGACCCGCGCGCAGGATCTGCTGTGGCACTTTGACGCCGTCCGGCGGCTGTCCGACGCCCAGGTGAAGGAGCGCAAGGCCAAGGAAGAGTACGTTGAGCCCGGCGTTCTGTGGTGGGCGTTCAACGCCGATTCGGCGCGCCGGCGGGGCCTCGAGGAGGGACTCGAGCCTGAGTCGCCGGCCACCGAGCCGGACGCTGCGATCAACGCCCGCCGCCTCAAGGATCGCGCAGTCGTGCTGATCGACGAGATCGACAAGGCGGACCCGGATGTGCCGAACGGCCTGCTCGAGCCGCTGAGCGCGACCACCTTCGTCGTCCAGGACACGAACGCCACGGTGAAGCGCACCAGCAAGCCCCACGACGACGAGTTGAGCCACCTGCTCGTCGTGATCACGACCAACGAGGAGCGCGACCTTCCGCCCGCGTTCGTCCGCCGCTGCATCGTGTTCACGCTCGCCCATCCGACGCCCGACCGGCTGGTGGAGATCGCCCGGATGCATCATCGCGACAGCGATCCGCCGTTCGACGAGACGCTCTGCCGCGAACTCGCCGACCAGGTGGAGACCATGCGCGAGCAGGCGGATGCCGAGGGCGTCAAACCGCCCGGCACCGCGGAGTACCTCGACGCTGTGCGCGCGTGCGCCGCGCTGGACATCACGCCCGGCGACTCGCGCGCCTGGCAGCTGCTGGCGGCCGCCGCGCTCGCCAAGGAGCGCAAGCCGAAGCAATGACCGGGGACGTCGGGCTCGCCGATCTGGCCCGCTGCCTCGCCGCACTGAAGCCCGGCGACGGCCGCACGCTCGAGCTCGTGGTCGGCATGCTCGGGTTGGAGTTGCCGGTCGCGGCGGCGTCGTCGTCGCTGGACCAGCCGCGCGCCGACGCCGGCCGCACGCGGCCCCGCGGCGAAGCGCGGCCCTCGCGCGACGCCGAGCCGCCCGCGGCATCGGCCGGCGTCGACCCGGAGCTCCCACGGCTGGAGCCTGTCGGGATCGACGAGCGCCAGCTCGCGGCGCCGTGGCGCGCCGCGACGCCGCTGGAGCCGTTCGACCCGGCACGCCATCTCGCAGCGCCGGCGCGGCGCGCACCGCTGTTCGACCCGCGCTGGACACGCGAACTGCTTGCCTCGCTGCTCGCCACCGAGGTTGCGGACGGCCGGCTCGACGAGGCCGCCGCGATCGCGCTGATCGCCGCCGGCCGGCCGCTCGACCCGTTCCCGCAGCTCACCCGGCGGTCGCTACGGCGGGGCGCCCAGGTGCTCGTCGACGTCGGCGAGGGAATGGAGCCCTTCGTCGACGACGCCTGGGAGCTGGTCGAGCGGATCGAGCGGATCGCGGGCGAGGCCAACGTCAGTACGCACGCGTTCTGGGACGCGCCATTGCGCGGCCTCGCGCCGGACCTCGACGCCTACGAGCCGCCATCCCCGCTGACCCCGGTGCTGGCCGTCACCGATGCCGGGATCGGCGGCCCGTCGCCACGCATCGAGCGCAGTCGGGCGGCGGAGTGGCTCGCATTGGCGGAACGGCTGGCGGAGCGCGGCTCGCCGCTGATCCTGATCGTCCCGTACCGTCGCGACCGCTGGCCGGACGGCCTGCGTCGCCTCACCCTCGTCGAGTGGGACCGCCGTACGACCACCGCACGCGCCCACGTGCTCCGCGCATGACCGATTTCCTCACGGAGTTCCGGCGCGCGCACCCGGTCGCCGCCGATCTGGCGCGCTATGCGTCGCCGGCGGTCCGTATCGAGTCGTCCCTGCTCCGTGACCTGCGCCTCGCACTCCTCCCCGGCTCCGGCCCGGATGTCGAGGCGGACCTGTGGTTCAGCCGGCTGGTCCGCTCCCGCGGGCCGGACGGGATCGCGCTGCGCCCGGACGTCCTCGAGACGCTGCGGACCGACCTCCGCGGCGACGACCGGGCGGCGGAGGCCTGGCCGATCATCGAGGCCGCGCACGCCGGCGGCTCACCGGCCCTGATCCTCGAGGAACAGGTCGCCTGGCTCGTCATTTCGGAGGCCGGCGACACGCGCGTCGAGGACGAGCTGCACCGCGCGCTGGCGGCGCTCGACGGCGGCTCGCGCCCTCACCTCGCGCGATGGGCGGCGAACGCGTGGCCCCGCCTGCCCGAAGCCGCCCGCGGCACCACCGCCGGCTGGCTGCTCGGGCAGGCCTCCGGCGCCGGCCCGCTCCGGGTCACGGCCGCGCCCGATGGCATCGGCAACCTCGATGTCGCGGCACTCGCGGGGTCGCGGGTGCCGCTCGGCGTCCGCCGCGACGGCCCCGTCCTCGAACTCGGCACCGTCTCCGGTCCCGGTGCCGCCGTGATCGATGTGCTCGACACCGAGCCCCGGCTCGTCGACGTGCTCCACGACGACCGGCGCGAGACCGTGGCGGTGCCGTCCGGCGCGCTCGTCCGCGTCGCGGTCGGCGGTGACGTGCGGCTCGTCAACGCGCTGCGTGAGGTGTTCGAGCTCAGCTCGTCCGACGTCTTCGCACGACTGCGCGCCGCGCCGCCCCAGTTGGCCCGCGCGATCATCGACTACGAGCCGTGGGTTCGCCAACACACGGTGTACTTCGTCGAGCGCGAGTCCGTCGTCGCCGAGCTCGACCGGATGCTCGACGAGCTGCCCGGTGGCTACGTGCTCATCACCGGACCGCCGGGCAGCGGGAAGACGGCGTTCATCAGCCACCTCGTCGAACGGCGCGGGGAAGCCCACCATTTTCAACCCGGGCCGACGGGCTCTGGCGGCTTTCTCATAAACAGCTGCGCGCAGATCATCGTCCGCTACGGCCTGCCGTACACCGCGCTGCCGGCCGGGGCGTCGGACGGGCCCGAGGTGCTCGAGCGGCTGCTCGGCGAAGCGTCGCGCACGGGCCGGGTCGTGCTCCTGGTCGACGTCATCGACCTGCCGGACCGCGCGAGCCAATTTCCCCGGCAGCTGCCGGCCGGCGTCTTCGTGGTCGCGACCACCCGTCCCGGCGGGGCCGCGGAACTCGACATCTCTCCGCTGGTCGAGATCAATTTGGGCCACGATGTCGCTGCCGTCCGCGAATTCGCCCGACGCCGGCTCGCCGGCACCGACGCCGCCCCTTCCGAGATCGCCTTGCAGAGCGAGGGCAACTTCTTCGTGGGCTCGCTGCTTGTCGAGCAAGCGCTCACCGGCGAGCGGCCGGACAGCAGTCCTCCGGGCCTCGACCACTATTTCGAGGGACTCATCGAGGAGATGACGGCCGGCGACGAAGAAGGCGCCCTGTCGGTGCTGCGCGTCCTCGCCGACTCGGTGGAACCGGTGCCGATCCGCGAGCTCGGCGAACGCGCCAGCTTGAGCCCGGATCAGCTCGGTCGCGCGATCCGCACGGCACGCCCCGTCCTGGCGCTCCACGACGATTCGGTGGGGCTCTACCTCTCGAGCTTCGCCGCCGCGGTGCGCAAGCACCTCGCGCCGCAGGCCGACCCGTTCGATGCGCTGTGGCCGACCGGTTCACGGCCGTTCCTGAACCGAGCGGTGCTCAAGCAGGCGGTGCGCAAGATGCGGGACATCGGCGGGCCGGCCGTTCTCGCCGTCAACGGCCCGCTGGGCAGCGGCAAGACGGCGACCCTCGACTACCTCCGGCACGTCTCCTCCGCGTCCGGCGCGTTTCGCGTCGCGCAGGCGAGTGCGACCTTCGACGCCGGGCCGGCGGCAATGTGCCGGGAACTCGCCGGGCAGATCGGTCCGCTCGACCGCATGCCGGCCGAGTCGGTCGACCCCGGCCGGTTCAACGCGCTGCTCGCCGAGTGGCTGCTCGCCACGGTCGTCGCCAGCGGCGAGACCTGGTGGCTCGTGATCGACGATCTGGCCGCAACTCCTCCCGCTGACAACGTCGTGGATTTCGTCGGCCGATTGGCCAGGCTCGCCGCGCGTGAGCCGGGGCCGATCCGGGTCGTGCTGCTCGGTTGGGACGCCCTGCTGCCGGCCGACGTCGAGCCGTACGTCGTGCGCGAGCAGTTGGGCGAAATCGCCGTCGTGGATGTCCGCGAGTTCCTCGCGGAGGCGCTCGCGCGCGCCGGCCAAGACGTTCCCGACGCGGAGCTGGACCGGATCGCCCGCGACCTCTATCTCGGAGCGAAGCCGGGTGACCTGCGCGGCCTGGCCTTCCGCGTCGCGGAGCTGTACGACCGCATCACGTCGAGTGGTCCGGCATAGAGTTCCCCGCGTGACCAGCGATGACCTCGCCGTCGCCCGCGCGTGGGAGCAGCAGAGCGTCTGGTCGCAGGTCGCCAGCCGTCTCAAGCGCGACCTCCAGCGCTCTCGCATCCGCGTGCTGACGCTGACCGTGATCGGCGCCGTGTTGTCGGCGGCGGCGGTCGTCGCGGGGCTCGACTCGGGCGTCGGGAAGGTGCTCGCCGCACTCGGCGGCGCCGCGATGGGCCTCGCGGCGCTTGACCGGGCGCGGCTGGGCAAGGACGCCGTACAACGGTGGACGCGCGCGCGATCCGTCGCCGAGGAGCTCAAGTCCGAGGTCTACCTCTACCTGACGGGCGTCGACGCGGAACCGCAGCGCCTCGAGCAGCAGATCGACGCGCTCGCGGATGATGCGGCCGATCTCGCTCCGCTGAAATCCGGGGTCACCCCGAGAGCGCGGGAGCTGCCCGCGGTCCGCGACGTCGAGTCCTACATCCGTGACCGGCTCGTCGTCCAGATCGAGACCTACTACCGGCCGAAGGCCGCAGAGCTGCAACAGAAGTCCGACCGGATCCGCGCCGCGCAGCAGTGGCTCGCCGGTGTCGGCGTGCTGGCGGCCGCGGCCGCGGCGATCTGGGAGACCGACTCAGTCGCGGTCTGGGTGCCGGTGCTGACGACGATCGCGGCGACGCTGGCGGCCTACGGGGCCGCCGAGCGCTATGACTTCCAGGTCGTCGAGTTCCTGCGTACCGCCGATCAGCTCGAGCGTTTGCGCGACCGCCGCGGCTCCGCGGCGTCGATGAGCGACGAGGAACTGGTCCGCGCCGCGGAGCAGGTGATCTCCATTCAGAACGACGGCTGGATGGCGAAGCTCTCCAGCGACCCCGAGAACTAGCCTCCGAGCGCGGCGCGGACGACGTCCTCGTCCTGCTGGCCCGTCCCGCCGCTCGCGCCGATGGCGCCGACCACGGTGTCGCCGTCGGTGATCGGCAGGCCGCCGATCTGGGGTGTGAACCGGCCGTGCGTGGCCGCGCTGATCGAGGCGGAGAAGGCGTGCAGGTCCTTCATCTTGTCCCCCTGCGCGGCGCTCGGGGCGCGGTAGGCGGCGGCCGTCCAGGCCTTGCCGGTCGCGACCTCCGGGGCGATCCAGGGCGCACCGTCCATCCGGTGCAGGGCGACGAGATGGCCGCCGTCGTCGACGACGGCGAACGCCAGCGCCAGGTCCTGACGGCGCGCCTCTTCCTCTCCCGCGGCGATCAGCGCGAGCGCTCGTTCCAGCGTGATCATGCCCGGAAACTATCCTCAATCGAATGGCTCTAAGCCTCAGCGTGCTCGATCAGTCCCCGATCTCCGAGGGCATGACCGGGTCCCAGGCGCTGCACAACACGCTCGACCTCGCGCGGCTCACGGACGCGCTCGGCTATACGCGCTACTGGGTCGCCGAGCACCACGGCGGGCCGATGCTCGCCGGGCCCAGCCCGGAGGCGCTGATCGGCCCGATCACCTCCGCCACCGAACGGATCCGGGTCGGCAGCGGCGGCGTGATGCTCCCGCACTACAGCCCGTTCAAGGTCGCCGAGACGTTCAGCGTGCTGGCGGGCCTGTATCCCGGCCGGATCGACCTCGGTCTCGGCCGCGCGGCCGGCACCGACCCGATGACCACCCACGCGCTCCAGCGCGACCGCACGCGCGCGCTGCCCGACGATTTCCCCCAGCAACTCGCCGAGCTGCTGGCCTACTTCGAGGGCAACGTGCCGCTCTCAAGCCCGCTCGCGCGGCTGGCCAAGGTGCTGCCCGGCCGGCCGGAGGTGCCCGAGCCGTGGCTGCTCGGCTCCTCGCCGCAGAGCGCCGTCTGGGCGGGCGAGCTCGGCCTGCCGTACGCATTCGCGGACTTCATCAACCCGGCCGGCGCAGAGATCGCCGCGCTCTACCGGCGCGAGTTCCGCGAGGGCGTCCGGCTCGACGCGCCGCGGACGGTCGTGGCGGTGTGGGCGCTCGCGGCCGACTCCGAGGAGGAGGCGGTCCGGCTCGCGACCAGCAGCCGGATGGCGTTCACGATGCTGCGCCGCGGGCGGCTGATCGCCGTCCCGCCGCCGGAGACCGCGGAGCGCTTCCTGGCGACCGAGGGCGACCAGACGGCGCGCCGGCGGACCATCGTCGGCACCGCGGAGCAGGTGCGCGCGGGGATCGAAGAGGCGGCCGGCGAGTACGGCGCGGATGAGGTGATCGTGGTCACGATCACGTACGACCACGCCGCCCGCCGGCACTCCTACGAGCTGATCGCCGAGGCGTTCGGGCTAGTGCCCGCGGCAGCTCACGCCGACGCACTGCGCTGAGTTTCCGTTACCCGACGCGCGGTTGCCACCGGGGTCGCGCACGCCCTGAACCGCCTCGATCCCGAGATCGCCGTTGTATACGGCGAGATTGAGGGAGATCACGGTGCCCGCCGCCGCGACGTTCACGCCGTCGGTGGCGTTGCGCTGCGCGATGTTGAGGCTGACGATGTTCTTCGCCCCGGCCAGGATGCCGATCCCGAACCCGGAGCATCCCTCGCAGCCGCCCACGGACCGCTCCACGAGGTTGCCCGCGACGGTGTTGGCGTCGCCCGCGACGAGCACACCGTCGCCGGCGCCGCTGACCTTGTTGAGCGAGAGCAGGTTGCGCGCGGACGAGTCCACGATCAGGCCGGTGTCCGAGCCCTGGACGGCGTTGCCGAGGATCGCGTTCTCGGCCGAGCCCTCGACGACGGCGATCCCGTTCGCGATGTTGCCCGCGATCCGGTTGCCCTCGACGCGCGTGTGCGAGGCCCCGAACAGGAGCGCGCCGGTGAACTCGTTGTCGGTCAGCGCGCTCCCGCGGACGACGTTGCCGCTCGACGCGGTGATCGCGATCCCAGTCAGGTTGCCGGTCGAGTCGACGTCGCTGAACACGTTGCGGTCCGACCCGTTGAGCGCGTTGACGCCGCGCCCGGCGTTCCCGCGCACCGTCAGGTCCGACAACGCGTTGCTATCGGAGGCGTCGAGTCCGACGCCGACAGCGAACTCCTGGACCGTGCCGTTCTTGATCTTGACGTTCCGGCGCCCGTTGAGCCGGATGCCCGTGCTGCCCTCCGCCCCGGTGCCGTCGATCGCCCGGCGGCCGAGGTCCAGCGTGATCCCGTCCTTGCCGATGACGAGCCCGTCGCCCGGGCAGTTCGTCAGGTCGGCGCGCAGCTTGGTGTCCGAAGTGAGCGTGGCTCCGCAGGCCACGTCCCGTCCGCTCGCCTGCGCGGCGGCCGGCGCTGCCAACGCCACAAACGTCAGCGTGACGACAAGCCTGAAAAAGGTCATCCACGCAATATAGGGCGCTACGGGAGTCCAGCGTGTGGCACGTCCACGGTCGTCGTCAGCAGCACCGCCTCGCGCGCGGCCCGGCGCGGAGCCTCGAAGAAGTCCGGCGCGGCGCACATCACCAGCGTCCGGCCGTCGTCGCCGCCGAGCTGGCAGGCGAAGACGCCAAGCCCCTCGGGCATCGCGATCTCCTCGACGATCTCGCCGCCCGGCGCGATCCGGCACACGCGTGCGGCGAGGCCGTCGGCGGCCCACACGTGGCCTTCGGCGTCGAGCGTGATGCCATCGGGCGCGAACGTCGCCTGCGACATCATCTCCTCGATCGGCCCAAGCGGGACCTCGGCGCCGACCTGCCACGTGGTCCGCTCGCCGGTTTCGAGCGAGAAGACGCTGAGGCGGCCGGCGAACGTCTCGGCGACGATCAGCGTGCCGCCGTCCGGCGTGATCACGGAGCCGTTTGGAAACACGAGGTCGTCGGCGAAGACGCTCGCGCTCCCGTCGGTCTCGACGCGCACCAGCACCGCCGCCCTCGGCGCCTCGCCGCCCATCAGATCCCACCCGAAGTTGCCGGCGTACGCGCGCCCTGCCTCGTCGACGACCATGTCGTTGAGGTGGCCGCCGCAATGCTCGGTCAGATCGGCGTGGACGGTCACCGCACCCGTGTCGCCGCGGCGCAGGATCGTGTGGTCGGTCATCGAGATCACGAGCAGCGCGCCGTCCGGCATCCAGCCGAGGCCG
This sequence comes from uncultured Solirubrobacteraceae bacterium, assembly GCA_963768375.1. Taxonomy (GTDB): domain Bacteria; phylum Actinomycetota; class Thermoleophilia; order Solirubrobacterales; family Solirubrobacteraceae; genus Solirubrobacter. The sequence continues at coordinate 92,948 of CAVYHO010000004.1, read as the reverse complement.
GACGGCTGGCCCTCCACCTCGAGCACCGTTTCCGCGTTGCCGTCGGCGTCGACCGTCTGCACCGTGTACGAGTAGAAGTCGGAGATCCACCAGCGCCCGTCGCGCCAGCGCGGTGCCTCGAAGAAGTGGCCGCCTTCCAGCAGCGTGTTCAGCTCACGCGATCCCATTCGGTGACCCTACCGTCGCGCACCTCCACGACACGGTCGCACCCGACCGCCTCGATCAGCGCCCGGTCGTGGGTCGCGATCACGAGCGTCCCGCGGTAGGCGCGCAGCGCCGCTTCGATCACCTCCAGCGTGTCGAAGTCGAGGTGGTTGGTGGGCTCGTCGAGCAGGATCAGCTCGGCGCCACCGCCGACGATCGCGGCCACGTGGACGCGGGCGCGCTCGCCCGGGCTGAGCCGCGCCATGGGACGCGCGATCGCCTCGCTGCCGAGCCGGTAATGGGCGAGCAGCGTGCGCGCCTCGTCCTCGGGCAGCGACGTCTGCGCGCGGAACCACTCGAGCAGGCCGCCCTCGAGCCGCTGCGGCACCTGCGGGAGCAGCCGCGTCGTTGCGCGGACGTCGACCTCGCCGGCATCCGGGACGAGCCGGCCGCATAACACGTGCAGCAGCGTGCTCTTCCCGGCGCCGTTGGGACCGACAAGCGCGACCCGGTCGCCGCCGTGGAGCGTCAGGTCGACGTCGTCCACGACGCCGGTGACCGACACGCCGCGCAGCGCCGCGATCAGCCGCCGCCCGCCGTCCTGCGTCTCGAGCTGGACCTTGAATGCGGCCGGGTCGCGCGGAGCGCGCAACCAGTCCTGCGAGTCCATCTCGCGCCGCAGCCGGTGCTCGCGCGCCTTGGACTTCTTCGCCACCTTCTTCGCGTAGCGCTTGAACTTCGGAGCGATCGCGCGCGGCACGGTGCGCTCGGTGTACTGCGCCTGGCGCGACGTCATCGCGATGTCGGCCTCGAGCCGCCGCTTGTACTTGTCCTGCGCCTCGATCGCCAGGGCGAGGCGTGCGCGGCGCCGCTCGCGCTCCTCGCGGTAGTCCATGTAGCCGCCCTCGTAGACCTCGATGCCTTCCGCGGAGAGCTCGTAGATGCGCTGCACGGTCGCGTCGAGGAAGTCGCGGTCGTGCGAGATCGTCAGCAGCGTGCCGGGGTACTCGGCGAGCCACTCCCCCAGCCATTCGCGGCCGTCGGCGTCGAGGTGGTTGGTCGGCTCGTCGAGCAGCAGGACGGTCGGCTCGCCGAGCAGCACCGCGGCCAGCAGGCAGCGCGCCGCCTCGCCGCCGGACAGGTTGCCGAGTCGCGTACCGCGATCCAGATGCTCGATGTCGAGCCGGCGCCGCGCCTCGTCCAGCCGCGCCTCCAGCGCCCAGCCGCCGAGCGCCTCGAAGCGCTCCTGCGTACGGCCGTACGCGTCGAGGTCGTGCAGGTCGGCTTCCAGCGCGTCGAGCTCGAGCCTCACCTCCCACACCTCGCCCAATGCGTGGCGTAACAGGTCGTCGATCGTGCGATCGGGTTCCAGCACGTCCTGCGGCAGGTAGCCGACGCGATCGTGCGGACCGAGCGCCACCGCGCCGCGATCAGGACGATCGACGCCGGCCAGCAGCCGCAGCAGCGTCGTCTTGCCGACGCCGTTGACACCAACCAGCGCGGCGCGCGCGCCGTCGTCGAGCGTCAGCGACAGGCCGTCGAAGAGCGGCGCGCCGTCGTGGGACTTCGTGAGGTCATTGGCCTTGAGCATGCGATCCTTTCGGGGATCGGGCATGCGGGCGCGGAGCAGGCGTCGCCGCGAAGCACCACGCCACCGCACGCCCGACCGGTTGTGGTCGGTTTGGACAATCCAGTGCGGTGGGCTGGCTACTTCACCGCGACGAAGGGTAGGGCCTCGCCTCGATGCCGATAAGGGAGCTAGCCGAACATCCGCTGGGCGTCACCTGGGTGATGCGCGAGGTGATGGTCCGCGCCAGCCACGCGCTGGTGCACGAGGGGCGGGTGTGGCTGATCGATCCAGTCGACGACCCGGAGGCGATGGAGCGCGTCGCCGCACTCGGCGAGCCCGCCGGCGTGATCCAGCTGTTCGTCGCCCACAATCGCGACGCCGAGGCGATCGCAAAGCGGCTCGGCGTGCCGTTCCACAAGCTCCCGGACGTGCTGCCCGACAGCCCGTTCTCAGTCCTGAAGCTCGACCTAGGCCCCTGGAAGGAGCGCGCCCTGTGGTGGCCGGAGCCGCGCGGGCTGATCGTGCCGGAGTCGGTCGGCACCGGGCCGGCGTACGCGGTCGGGCCCGGCCCGGCCGGGATTCACCCGTTCCGGCGGCCGCTCCCACCCTCCTCGCTGAAGTCCTTCCTGCCCGAGCACCTGCTCGTAGGCCACGGCGGCCCGCTCCACGACAACGCCGCCGCGGGCCTGCTCGACGCGCTCAACCGCGCCCGACGTGACATTCCCACGTTCTTCATCAAACTGCCGGGCATGATCCGGAGCATGCGCAACGCCGGCTGAGGTAGCGTGCGCTCATGTTCACCCTCGACCACGACCCCGTCGACGGCAGCCACCTGATCGTCGCGGGCGGTGAGCTCGACCTTGCCGCCACCTCTGAGATGAGCGCGATCTTCGCCATGGCCGCCGCCGGCCCGCAGGACGCGGTCGTGCTCGACCTGATCGGGGTGGACTTCATCGACTCGAGCGCGCTCGGGACGATCCTGCGCGCCGCCCAGTCGCTCGAGACCTCAGGCAAGCGCCTGCACGTTGTCGCGCCCGAAGGCCCGGTCCGGCGGCTGCTCGAGATCACGGGCACCGCGTCGCGATTCTCGCTGCACACCACGCGCGACGACGCGTTCGCGGCGGCCTAGAGCTTCAGCGCGTCGAGGTCGGGCAGGACTTCGTCGGCGAGCGCGAGCGCCTCGTCGCTCGGCGGAAAGTGCGGGTTCGGGATCGCGATCACGTGCAGCCCGGCGGCGTGGGCCGAGCGGATGCCGGCCTCGGAGTCCTCGATCGCGGCGGCCTTCGTGACCCCCAGGCGCCGCACGACCTCCTCGTAGACATCCGGCGCCGGCTTGCCGCGCGCGACCTCCTCAGACGACACCGTGGCGCGGAAGCGGTCGGCGACGCCCATCCGCTCGAGGACCAGGTCGATCACCGGCCGGTTGGAGGACGAGGCGAGCCCGAGCGGGTAGCGCGCGCCGATCCGCTCGACGGCTTCGCGCGCGCCCGGCAGCAGCGGCAGCCGCTCGCGGTAGCCCTCCAGCATCGCCTCGACGACCGCCGCGTTGACCTCCTCCGGCGTGAGTTCGGCGCCTAGCTCCCCCACGACGTACGCCGACCATTCGGGCGAGCTCATGCCGAGCATGTCGCGCGTGGCGCTGTCGCGCCACGTGCCGCCGTGCGCCGCGACGACGTCGCGCCGCGCCTGATCCCAGACCTGCTCGGAGTCGACGAGTACGCCGTCGAGGTCGAACACGACGGCCTCGATCATGCGGCTGATGCCGTGCCCGGCAACAGGCGGGAGGGCGAGCCCTCCGGGCGAGCACTCTCAGCGACGCGAGCCTTCAGGCGAGCGTCGCCGGTGTCGGCGATGACGTCGAGCAGCGCGCGGATCGCGGGCGAGGACTCCGCGCCCGCCCGGCACGCCACGAACACGTGCCGCCGCGGCGGCTCGCCGATCAGGGGGATGATCACGACGCCGGCCGGCGGCGCGGTGTGGGCGAGCCGCGGCACCAGCGAGATCCCGAGCCCGCCGGCGACCAGCCCCATCACCGCCTGCCAGTCGCCCGCGCGGTGTGCGACCCGCGGGCTGAACCCGGCGGCGCGGCAGCCGGCCACGAACACCTCGTCGCACGACCAGCCGACGGGCGGGGCGACCCATTCCTCGTTCGAGAGATCGGCGAGGTCGATCCGGGCCAGGCCCGCGAGCGGGTGATCGGTCGGCAGGACCGCGTCGAGGATGTCGCCCAGCAGCTCCTCGCGATGGAACCGGGTGTCGTCGCGCCGCGGAGCGGCGGAGCACTCCATCCCGAGGATCACGTCCACGTCGCGGGCGACGAGCATCGCGACCGCTTCGTCGGTCTCCGCCTCCTCCACCCGCAGCGTGACCGCGGGCGCGACGGCGTGCAGCGGCCGCGCCGCCGGCGCCAGCAGGCCGGCGAGCGCGGTCGGGAAGCCGCCGATCCGCACTTCGCCACGCGGCGCTTCGTCCTGCGCGGCGAGCTCGCCCTGCAGCCGCTCGAGCTGCGCGAACAGCGCGTCGGCGTGCCCGAGCAGCACGCGCGCGGCAGCCGTGAGCCGGACGCTGCGCCCAGCGGGCTCCAGCAGCGCGTGGCCGACCTCGCGCTCGAGCGCCGACAGCTGCTGCGACACCGCCGACGGCGTGAGGTGGAGCGCGTCGGCGGCCGCGGCGAGCGTGCCGTGGTCGGCGACGGCGCGCAGCGCCCGCAGACGCCTTAGATCGACCACTGAAATATCACGGGACTGTCCCCTGAAATATCAATTTGGGCAACGATTAGGTCATCTTACGGATCAGGTCCAGAAAGTCCAATCGCTCTTGTCGGTCGGGATCGGCATCCTCGACGCCATGCCCGTTCGTCACGTCGCCATCGCCACCATCGTTGCCGTGATCTGGGGCGTGAACTTCGTCGTCATCCACGTCGGGCTCGACCACTTCCCTCCCCTGCTGTTCGCGGCGCTCCGGTTCTGCCTCGTCGCGCTCGCGCTCCCCTTCGTGCCGCGTCCCGGCGTGCCGATCCGGTACGTGCTCGCCGTCGGCGCCTTCCTCTCCTTCGGGCAGTTCGCGCTGCTGTTCATCGGGATGGACTTGGGCATGCCGGCGGGGCTCGCATCGCTGGTGCTGCAGTTGCAGGCCGCGTTCACCGTCGGGCTCGCGGTCCTGCTGCTCGGCGAGCGGCCGCGTCCGGCGCAACTCGCAGGCGGCCTCCTGGCACTGGCCGGGATCGGGATCATCGCCGCCGGCCGCGCGTCCGCACTGCCGCTCGGCGCATTGGCGCTGACGGTCGGCGCGGCGGCGTGCTGGGGCGTCGGCAACGTTGCCACGCGCAAGGCGCGCTCACCGAACCCGCTCGGCCTCCTGGTGTGGTCGAGCCTCGTCCCGCCGATTCCGCTGCTCTCGCTCAGCCTGCTGACCGAGCGCGGCGAGGCCGTCTCGCTCGACCCGACGGGGCTGTTCGCCCTGCTCTACGTCGTCGTGCTCTCGACGCTGCTCGGCTTCGGGGTGTGGGCCTGGCTGCTCGGAAAGCACCAGGCGTCCGACGTCGCGCCGTTCACGCTGCTGGTGCCGGTCGTGGGCATCGCCGCGGCATGGATCGCCCTGGGCGAGGTGCCGTCCGGAGCCGAGCTGGCGGGCGCCGCGGTCGTACTTGGCGGCCTGGCGTGCACCGTCGGCTTGACAGGACCCCGGCGCGAGGTGAAAGCTCGCGGATCATGCGCGCCCTCGTCCTTGCCGCAGCCTTCCTCGCCCTGACCGCCGCGTCCGCGCAGGCGGCCCAGACCACGTACCGCGTCGACGACGTGAGAACGGCGAAGCAGCGTGCGGCGGTAGCACGCACGGGCGCGGCGATCGTCGAGGTCGATCACGGCTCGGTGACCGTGACGGCATCGCGCTCGGATCTGCGCGCGCTTCGGCGCGCCGGCTTCAAGGTCGCCAGCACCGCGCGCCAGACCGCCTTCCCGCCGGCCGACGCCGGCTACCACGACTACGCCGAGATGACCGCCGAGACCGCGAACGTGGCGGCCACGTATCCCTCGATCGTCAGCCGCTTCAGCGTCGGCACGTCGTATGAGGGCCGCCAGATGTGGGCGACGAAGGTCTCGGACACCGTCCTCACCGACGAGAACGAGCCCGAGGTCCTGTTCACGTGCGGCCAGCACGCGCGCGAGCACCTCACGATCGAGATGTGCCTGTACCTGCTCAACCAGCTCACGACCGGCTACGGCAACGACTCACGCGTCACGAACCTCGTGAACAGCCGCGAGATCTGGATCATCTACAACCTCAACCCGGACGGGGCGGAGTACGACATCGCCACCGGCAGCTACCGCTCGTGGCGCAAGAACCGCCAGCCGAACTCGGGCTCGAGCGCGATCGGGACCGACCTCAACCGCAACTGGGCCTTCCAGTGGGGCTGCTGCGGCGGATCGAGCGGCACGTTCTCGTCGGAGACCTACCGCGGCCCGTCGGCGTTCTCGGCGCCCGAGACCCAGCGCGTGCGCGACTTCGTGAACAGCCGCGTCGTCGGCGGCGTGCAGCAGATCAAGACCGGGATCGACTTCCACACCTACTCCGAGTTGGTCCTGTGGCCCTACGGCTACACGACGACGAACGTCGTCGGCTCGATCACCGCCGACGTCGAGGCGACGTTCCGCATGATCGGGCAGAACATGGCCGGCACCAACGGCTACACGCCCGAGCAGGCGAGCGACCTCTACATCGCCGACGGCACGATCGACGACTGGCTGTGGGGCCAGCACCGGATCTTCGGCTACACGTTCGAGATGTATCCGCGCTCGTCGAGCCCCGGCTTCTACCCGCCCGACGAGGTGATCGCGACACAGACATCGCGCAACCGCGAGGCCGTGCTCAGGCTGCTGGAGTTCTCCGACTGCCCGTACCGGGCGATCAACAAGCAGGTCCAGTACTGCAACGCGACGCCGCCGGTGACCGTGTACAGCGACAACTTCGAGACGGCGAGCGGTTGGACGACGAATGCGGCCGGCGCGGACACTGCGACCACCGGCGCGTGGCAGCGCGGCGACCCCGCGGCGACGACGTCGAGCGGCGCGAAGCAGCTCGGGACCACGACCAGCGGCGCGACTGACCTCGTCACCGGGGCCGCCGCGGGCGCCGCCGCCGGCGACTTCGACATCGACGGCGGCACGACGTCGATCCGGTCGCCCGCGATCACGCTGCCGGCGAACGCGACGCTCACATTCGCCTGGTATCTCGCCCACGGCTCGAACTCGTCCTCGGCGGACTTCTTCCGCGTGCGGATCAACAACACGGTCGTGTTCCAGCAGCTCGGCGCGGCCTCGAACCGCAACGGTGCCTGGGCGACCCAGTCGGTGAGCCTCGCCAACTTCACCGGAGCGGTGACGATCCAGTTCGAGGCCGCCGACGCGAGCACGGCGAGCCTCGTCGAGGCGGGCGTCGACGACGTCCGGATAACCCGTTAGGCGACGGCGCGCAGGCGCCGCAGCGGCTTGCCGCGCAGCGCCTTGACCACGGACTGAACGACGGCCTCCGACTCGTCCCGGCGGCCGTCGGTCACCGCGCCCACGATGCCGCGCTTGCGCGCGAGCACCTCGGCCATCGTCTCGTCGATCGTCTCGGCCGCCAGCAGGTACCAGGCGGTGACGGCGTCGCGCTGGCCGATCCGGTGGGTGCGGTCCTCGGCCTGGTCGTGCATCGCCGGGCTCCACTCGAGGTCGAGGAAGGCGACATTGGACGCGCGCGTCAAAGTGATGCCCTGGCCGGCGATGCGCGTCGAGCAGACGATCAGCTGCGGGCCCTCAGGGTCTTGGAACGCCTGGACGGCGGCGTCGCGCTCGACCGCCTTGTCGGCGCCGACGACATGCAGCGCGTTCGGGAAGCGCTGCACGACCATCTCCTGGATCTCGCGGTGGCTGGCGAAGACGACCAGCGGTTCCTCGGACTCCAGGAAGTCGTCGATCCAGGCCAGCGCCGGGCCGAGCTTGCCGCGCGCGGCCAGCCGCCGCAGCGTGTTGAGCTGGGCGAGGCGCTCGGCGCGCAGCGTCGCCTGGACCTTCGCTTCGAGCTCACTCAGCTCCAGCGGCTGCTCCTGGAGCCAGGCGACGACGTCGCGCTCTGCCAGCCGGTACTCGCGCTCGTTCTCGAGCGCGACCGGCACGACCACCTGGCGCTTCTCCGGCAGCTGCGGCAGCACGTCTTTCTTCAGCCGCCGCACGAAGCACGTGCGGCGCAGGTGCCAGTGGATCCGCTCCTCGGCGCCGGCGCCCTGGAAGCGGCGCTTGAACCGGGCACCCGAGCCGAACTCCTCCAGCCGGCCGAGGATCCGCAGCTGCGCGATCAGCTCGTCCGGGTGGTTCATCACGGGCGTGCCGGTGAGCGCGATCTTGAACGCGCCCTCGGGCAGAGCCTCGGCCAGGCGACGGACCGCGCGGGTGCGCTTGGCGGCCGGGTTCTTGACGTAGTGCGACTCGTCGAGGATCAGCGCCTTCGGGCGCGAGATGGCCAGCCGCTCGCGGTGGGCGTGGACGATCTCGTAATTCAACACCGTGATCTCGGCCTTCGGGATCGTCTTGCCGGTGCCGACCACGACGTGCTGCGAGCGATGCGGCAGCCAATGCTGGATCTCGCGCTGCCAGTTGAGCTTCAGGGACGCCGGGCAGATGACGACCGCCGGGAACGCGTCGTCCTCCTCGAGCAGGGCGAGCGCCTCGACCGTCTTGCCCAGCCCCTGCTCGTCGGCGATGAACAGCCGCCGCGACTCCAGCGCGTACTTGACCCCGGCGCGCTGGAACGGGCGCAGCTCACCGCCGAGCCGCGGCTCGCACTCGAGCGCGTCGGCGTCGGAGGCCCGCGAGCGGCGGACGGCACCGATCGCCGCGTCGTGGTCGATGCGCAGCCGGGCCAGCGCCTCGCGCGCGTTGGCCGCGACGTCGATCTCGTGCAGGCGGATGAAGTGCTCGAGCGGCTCGAGCAGGTAGGGATCGATCGGCAGCGTGCGGCCGTGCGCCTCGGCGGCCGGCAGCTCGACGAACGCGCCGACCGTATCCGGGTCCCAGTTGACCTCGAGCTTGAAGCGCGACTCGCCGTAGCTCTCGACCAGCATCAGCGTCGCCGGCGCGGGATCCAGGCCGACCTGCAGCTTGGACGCGCAGCGCGCCGCGCGCTGGTCCAGCCGCGCGCCGGGCAGCTCCTCGAGCAGCGCCTCGGCAATCTCCTGCGTGAACGGCAGCCAGCGCCGGTCCCCGCGCTCCTCGGCGATCGAAGAGAGCTCGTCGGGCAGCTCGCCGGCGATCCCGTCCAGCACGAACCAGCCCTTGCCGGCCCGGCGCGCGGTCGTCACGCGCCCGACCCAGCCCTTGACGGCGCGGCTCAGCCACTCGCTCACCTCGGGCGCGACGTCGAGTTCCGGGAAGCGCTCGAGCACGCCCTGGACGTAGGCGGCGGTCGCGTCCACGCGCGGCGCCCACCACTCCTTCGCCTGCCAGTCGAACCGCCGGCCGGGGATGGCGCGGACGGCGTCCACGATGTCAGCCCGATACGGGAACGCGAAGACCACCGCCTCGTGGCCGTTGGTGTTGCGCCTCAGATCGACGTTGTGCACCGGGTCCGCTTCGCGCACCCTCCCACGGTAGCTAGCGGGACGGTCGTTCCATCACCAGTCGCTCGATTCTGGCCGCAGTGTGCGGGCGCAACTCGTGGAAGACGTGGCGGCGGCCGGTGAGCGTGCGAATCGTGATCGTCGCGTGCTTGCGCCGCATCCGGTGCTCGAACTCCGCCACGTTGCGGAACGCGAGTGAGTGGACGCGCGCCACCGGCGCGTCGTCGAGCAGCCACAGCAGCCGGCGCTCGGTGACGGCGAGGATCGCGCGCGGGCTGGCCCAGGTCGACGTCGGCGTGACGAGCCGCACGTCCTCGCCGTGGGTGAGCATGCCCAGCAGCTCCGGGCCGAGCGCCGCCCGCAGTGGCGCGATCAGCCAGTGGCCGTCCTTCGCGGGCGCGATCTTCTCGTGGTGCGCCGCGGCGCGGACGAGGTCGTACGCCGCGTTGATCTCCGCCATCCGCTCGTCCGTCCCCGCCCGGTCGGGATGCCAGCGTTTCGCCTGCTCGCGGTAGGCGGCGGCGATCTCGCGCTCCGGCGATCCGGGTCGGACACCAAGGACGGCGTAGGGGTCCACAGACGCATTGTGGGGTACGGTCCAGCTCGTATGCGGGTGCTGGCCCTGGCGGATCGCCCGTTCCACGCCGATGTCGCGAAGCTCGCCGCGAACTACGACGTGGACGCGATCCTCACGCTCGGCGATCTCCAGCCGAGCTGGCTGGAATCGCTGGACAAGTGCTGCCAGACGAAGCTCGGGGTGTACGGCAACCACGACGACGAGCCGTACATGACGTACTTCGGGATCGACGACGTGCACCTGAACCGGATCGACCTCGACAGCGGCGTCTCGTTCAGCGGCTTCGAGGGCTGCGTGTCCTACCGCCGGTCCGGGCTCGGCCGCGTCGGCCCCTCCTACACGCAGAAGCAGGCCAAGAAGCTGATCCGCAAGCTGCCGCCCGCGGACGTGCTGCTCTGTCACTGCCCGCCTCGCGGCGTCAACGACGACCCGGACGATCCCGCGCACATCGGTTTCGAGGCGCTGCGCGAGTGGGTGCTCAAACATCGCCCCCGGTATCTGCTGCACGGCCACGTCCATCCGAAGCCCGGCTCACTGCTCAATCGCATCGGCGACACCCAGGTGATCTACGTCAACGGGGCGAAAGTGCTGGACATCACATAGGGCGGGCAGCCCTACCCCGACCCGCCAGTTGCCTCGATACTGACGCGCTGGACGCGTTGCGACCTTGGTGCTAGATGTCCAACGCTCCTCGTGCCCGCACCGGCGCCGTCGCCCTCGTCGCCGCGGCGGTCACCGGCCTGCTCGCCTTCACCCTGATCCTCGGCGGCGCGGTGCTGCTGTGGGCGAACAGCCACTACAAGGACTCGAGCGGCTACGTCTCGACCGGCAGCGAGCGCTTCGCGTCCAGCGGGTACGCGATCACGTCGGACAAGCTCGAGGTCGGTGGAAGTCCGGGCTGGCTGCTCGGAAGCGATCGCTACGGAACGATCCGGCTGACGGCCGCGCCCCGCGGCGGCAAGCCGCTGTTCGTCGGGGTCGCCCGCACGAGTGACGTCGACGCCTACCTGCGCAACTCCGCCTCGAGCCGCGTGACCAATCTCGAGTTCGCGCCGTTCAGCGTCACATACTCGACCCGTCTCGGCTCCCGCGCGCCCGGCCCGCCTACCGCGCAGGACATCTGGGTCGCCCAGGGCTCGCGCTCGCTGACCTGGGACGTCGAATCCGGCGGCTGGTCGGTCGTCGTGATGAACCGGGACGGCTCGCGCGGCGTCACGGCCGGCGTCGGCGCCGGAGCCAAGGTCCCGTACCTGAGCACGCTCGGCTTCGGCGCCCTCGGCCTCGGCATCGCGTTCATCGTCGCCACGGCGATGCTCACGCTCTACGGCACTCGCCCGCCGGTCCGCACCCGCGCGCTCGTCCCGGCCTAACGCGCGAGCGCGCCGACGACCTCCTGCCACCAGGCCCGCTCGCCCGGGCTGGAGGCGTTGTGGAGGCGGCGGCGGGCGAACGCCTGCAGCTCTCCGGACGGGCCGATCGCGAGCAGCGGCCCGCAGACGGCGAAGCGGCCGTCCTCGAGCACGACCAGCGCGCCCGGCTCGTCTCGGCGCGTGCGGAGCTGCTCGATCACCTCGTTGCCGGACAGCTCGCGCGGGCGCTGCGGATCGCCATCTGAGTCCTGCCACGGCCGGATCGAGGTCACCGACGGCCGGCTGCGCGGCTGCCGGCGCGGGCGCTCGGGCGGGCCGACAGGGCCGGTCCGCCAGCGCCGCATCAACTCGCGGAACTCGACCGCGACCTCCTGGCGGACGAGCACGTGGAGCTGGTCGCCCTCCTGGATGATCGTCGAGCCGCGCGGCGGGATCGCCCGCTCGCCGCGCACGATCACGTTCAGCAGCGCCTCGCGCGGCAGGCCGAGCTCGCGCACCGGCCGGCCCTCGACGGCGTCGCCGGAGCGGACCGGGAACTGCATCGTCTCCGCCCCCAGCCGGTTGAGGATCACCGGCTCCACCAGCGGCACCGGGATCGCCACCTCGTCCGCGGTGACGCCGAGCCAGCGCGCCACGGGTTCGATCGTCAGGCCCTGGAGGATCGTCGAAAGCAGCACGACGAAGAACGCGACCTGGAAGATCTCGTCGCCGTGCGCGATGCCCTCGGTGACGGGGAACGTCGCGAACACGATCGGCGTCGCGCCGCGCAAGCCGGCCCATCCGAGGATCAGCCGTTCCGGGAACGTGAAGCCGTAGGCGACGAGCAGCGCCGCGAGCGGCCGCGCGATTACGGCCGTGGTCACGGCGATCGCGGTGCCCTCGGGGATGAACTCGATCAGCTGAGCCGGGTTGACGAGCAAGCCGAGCAACAGGAAGAGCGCGAGCTGGGCGACCCACGCGAGCCCCTCGTGGAACGTGATCACCGTGCGCCGGGCGGGCGAGGAGGCGCTGCCGATCACCAACCCCGCGAGGAACACGGCGAGGAAGCCGGAGCCGTGGATCGTGTCGGCGCCGCCGTAGGCCATCCCCGCGAACGCGATCGACGCCACCGGATACAGACCGGCTGACGGGAGCGTCACGCTCCGCAGGACGATCACGCCGAGCGCCCCCACAGCGATCCCGACCGCCGCGCCGATCGCGAGCTCGGTTATCGCCAGCCAGATCGCGTCGACGACGCCGAAGTCCGGATGCTGGACCGCCTCGATGCACCCGATCACGAGCAGGATCGCGATCGGATCGTTGACGCCGGATTCGCCTTCCAGCGTCCGCGCGAGCCGCCGTCGCAGCGTCGATCCGCGCAGGACCGCGAAGACCGCCGCGGCATCGGTGGCGGCCACCGTCGAGCCGAGCATCAGCGCCTCGAGCCCGGTCAGCTCGTCGATCAGCCACAGCGCCACGATCGCGGTCAACCCCGCGGTCAGGATCGTGCCGGCCGTGGCAAGCGCGATCGACTGCCCGATGACGGGGCGGATCTCCGCCCAACCGCTGGACAGGCCGCCCTCGTACAGGATCAACGCGAGCGCCAGGATCGCCGCGTTCTGCGCGGCGTCGTAGTCCTGGAAGTCGATAACCGTCAGGCCGTCGGTCCCGATGACCATCCCGAGGATGAGCACCAGGACCAGGCCGGGCAGCCGCAGACGCCCCGCGAGCAGCGACGCCGCGATTCCGGCAGCCAGCAGCGCGCCCACGCCAAGTGCGAGGAGTCCGACGTCCACGCTCGGACCTTTTCAGAAGAGCGTGTCTGAAGGTGCCGTGAGAGGTTCGTCCGGCGGCGTGAGCAGCTCTTCGCCTTCGACCCCCGCCTTATTGACGGCGGGATTCGCGGGTGCTACCGACACCCGAGCGTTCTCGAGTGGAGTGAGGAACTCGAGCGCGCCCTCGACGTCGACCTCGCCGCTGAGCCACGCCGCCTCCGCCTCGGGCCCTTCGAGCACGACCGGCATCCGGTCGTGGATCGGCGCGCAGATCTCGTTCGCCTCGGTGGTCAGGATCGCGACCCCGGTGCCGTCATGCAGGCCGGCGAACGCGAACGGCGCGCCGCCGTCGACCGTGTAGCGGAACGGGAGCCGCTGCGCGCCCTTCCTCTCGGCCTTCAGCCACTCGTACCAGCCGTCGGCCAGCACCAGGCAGCGGCCGCCGTCCATCAGCCACTTGAAACGCTGCGCGGCCGTCTCCGAGCGCACGTTGATCGGCGCGAACTTCTGGTTACGAAACGGCCGCAGCCCCCACGGGGCGGTCGCCGGCTGCCCGGCGTCGACGACCGCCGCGACCGGCTCGGTCGGGCACACATTGAAGCGCCCGAGCGTCTCCTCGGCGGGCGGCGTGATCAAGCTGAAGCGCTGCGCGATCTCCGGACCGTCGACGGTCGAGAGCGTGTAGCGGCCGCACACTAAGCCGTCTCCACCTCCGCGAGGCCGAGCTCCTCGATCGCCTGCTCGCGCAGCTTGAACTTCTGGACCTTGCCGGTCACGGTCATCGGGAACTCGGTCACCACCTGAACGTAGCGCGGCACCTTGTAGTGGGCGACCTTGCCCTTGCAGAACGCGGCCACGGCCTCCTGGTCGAGCTCGGCGCCGCCGCGGGTGACGATCCACGCCATCAGCTCCTCGCCGAAGCGGGCGTCGGGCACCCCGACGACCTGGACATCGGCGATGTCGGGGTGCGACATCAGGAACTCTTCGATCTCACGCGGATAGACGTTCTCGCCGCCGCGGATGACCATGTCCTTGATCCGCCCGACGATCTTCAGATAGCCCTCGTCGTCCATCTGCGCCAGGTCGCCGGTGTGCATCCAGCGCGCCCGGTCGATCGCATCGGCGGTCTTCTCCGGCTCGTCCCAGTAGCCGAGCATGACGCTGTAGCCGCGCGTGCACAGTTCGCCGGGCTCGCCGCGGGCGACGATCGCGCCGGTCTCGGGCGAGATCACCTTCACCTCGACGTGCGGGTGCACGCGGCCCACGGTCCCGACGCGCTTCTCGAGCGGGTCGTCGGCGCCGGTCTGCGTCGACACCGGCGAGGTCTCGGTCATGCCGTAACAGATCGTCACCTCCTCCATGTGCATCTCGTCCACGCAGCGCTTCATCGTCTCGATCGGGCACGGCGAGCCAGCCATGATCCCGGTCCGCAGCGACGACAGGTCGAACTCGGAGAACTCGGGATGCTCGAGCTCGGCGATGAACATCGTCGGCACGCCGTAGAGGCTCGTGCAGCTCTCGTCCTGGACGGCCTGGAGCGTGGCGACCGGCTCGAACGCCGGCGCCGGGATCACCATGCAGGCGCCGTGCGAGGTCGCCCCGAGGTTTCCCATGACCATGCCGAAGCAGTGGTAGAAGGGCACCGGAATGCAGATCCGGTCCTTCTCCGAGTAGCGGCAGCCGCGCCCGACGAAGTAGCCGTTGTTGAGGATGTTGTGGTGGCTGAGCGTGGCGCCCTTGGGGAAGCCGGTGGTGCCGCTCGTGTACTGGATGTTGATCGCGTCGTCGAACTGGGTCGCAGCCTGGCGCTCACGCAGCTCTTCCTCGCTCACCCGCTCGCCGCCCGCGATGAACTCCTCCCAGTCACGGCCGATGAACACGACCCGCTCGAGCCCTTCGCAGTCGCCGCGGACGTCCTCGACCATCTGCGACGTAGTCAGACGTCTTGAACGCGGTCGCCGCCACGAGCATCTTGCAGCCCGACTGCTTGAGCACGAAGGCGAGCTCGGACGTCCGGTAGGCGGGATTGATGTTGACCAGGATGATCCCGGCCTTCGCCGTCGCGTACTGGACCAGCGCCCACTCAGCGCAGTTCGGGCTCCAGATCCCGACCCGGTCGCCCGCCTCGACGCCGGCCGCGATCAGCGCGCGGGCGCACCGATCCACCGCCTCGCCGAACTGCGAGTACGTGTAGCGGAGGTCCTGGTGCACCGAGACCAGCGCCTCGCGATCGGGATAGGCCGCGATCGTCCGGTCGAGGTTGTCGCCGATGGTGTCGCCCAGCAGCGGCGTGCTCGACGTCCCTGATGCGTACGACGGCTCCATTTCGGTCCTCCTCGGTCGCTCCCTACACCCGGGAGCGTACCCTCAGGCCGCCTTGCGCCGCTGGAACCGGTCGTTATCGAACGGGATCGTGTCGAGCGGCGTCAGCACTTCGCCCTCGAGCTTGAACCGCACGCGCTTGCGGCCGCTCGGCTGGCCGGCGGTATCGCCGGGCGCGTACACGCCGTAGGACAGCGTGACCGTGCGCTTGCCCTTGCGCGAGATCTTCAGCAGCGACGAGTTCGCGCGCGTGTCGTTGCCGATGTACGTCTTCTTGTTGAAGAAGAACGCGCGGTAGCCGCCGGCCGCGTCGCCGACCGGGCGCGCGATCAGAACCCGCAGCGTCGCCTTCGGGTCATAGTCGGTCGGCTTGAGCGTCGTGTAGCCCTGGTTGCGGACCTCGGCCACGGCGTCCTCACGCGCCTGCTTCTGGGCCTTGGTCAGGCCCTTCGGCTTCTTCGGCTTGCTCGGGGTGGTCTTCGGCTTGGGCGTCGCCGTCGGCAACGGCGTGGCCGCACTCACCGGCTCCTCCCCGCCGTTGGGCAGGACCATCTGCACCGAGGCGAACAGGACGCCGAGCAGCGCCGCGGTCCCTAGCACCCCGGCGAGCCGGCGCGTCCAGAGCGACGTTTGGCCGCGCCGCGGCAGCCGCCGGCGATTCCGCTCAGCCTTGACCCTGCGCGCACTCCTGTCCATCCCGCCGGATCGTCGCCTCTCGACGCGCGCGCGTCAATGGGTCGGAGGCCCTAACTATCCGAAAAATGTCTGGTAGAGCAAGAAGCCGTTGAGGCTGATGATCAGCGCCGCAACGAGACTTGCAATCGCGGTCGTCGCCGGGCGGTTGACGAGCGGGCCCATGATGTCCGCCCGGCGGGTGAGCAGGACCATCGGCACGAGCGCGAACGGGATGCCGAACGAGAGGACGACCTGGGAGATCACCAGCGTCGTCGACGGGTCGACGCCGATCGCGAGCACGACCAGCGACGGCGCCATCGTGATCGCGCGGCGCAGGAACAGCGCGATCCGGCGGTCGATGAAGCCCTGCATCACGACCTGGCCGGCGTACGTGCCGACGCTCGAGCTCGACAGGCCGGAGGCGAGCAGCGCGACCGCGAACGCGAGCGCGGCGCCACCGCCGAGCAGCGTCTTGAAGCCGGAGTGGGCCTCCTCGATCGAGTTCACGCTCGGGTCGAACAGCTGCGCCGCGACGACCAGCATCGTCAGGTTGATGAACCCCGCGAGGCCCATCGCGAGCGCGACGTCCAGGCGCTGAAAACGCAGCAGCTCGCGCTTCTCCGCCGTGCTCGTCGCGACGATCCGCTTCGACGTCAGCGCCGAGTGCAGGTAGACCACGTGCGGCATGACGGTCGCGCCGAGGATGCCGACCGCCAGCAGCACGCTGTCGGTGCCGTCGAAGTGCGGAATCAGCCCGGCGGCGAACGCGCCCGGGTCGGCGCCGACCTGCAGCAGGTCGTACATGAACCCGAGGAAGACGATCATCAGGAAGCCGGCGATCGCCAGCTCGAAGCGCCGGTAGCCGCGCGACTGCAGCGCCAGGATCGCGAACGCGACCACCGCGGTCATCAGGCCAGCGACGAACGGCGGGACGCCGAAGAGCAGGTTGAGCGCGATCGCGGCGCCGACGAACTCCGCCAGGTCGGTCGCGATCGCGATCGCCTCCGCCTGCAGCCACAGCCCGAACGTGACGGGCTTCCTGAAGTGCTCGCGGCACAGCTCCGGCAGATTGCGGCCGGTCGCGATGCCCGTCTTCGCCGACAGGTACTGGACGAGCATCGCCATCAGGTTCGCGGCGACGATCACCCACACCAGCATGTAGCCGTACTTGGCCCCGCCGGCGATGTTCGTGGCGAAGTTGCCGGGGTCGATGTACGCGACGGCAGCGACGAACGCCGGGCCGAGCAGCGCGACGCCGCCGGTAACGCGGCCACGGCCGCGGATCCGGCGCAGCGGCGACTCAGGCAGCGGGGGCGGCGGAGTCCGCGCAGCGGGCTCGCTCAGGCCCTGTCCTCGGTAGTCTGTGGCTGCCACAGATCAAATTATGGCATGCCTAACTTTGGTTTCAACCATGTGAGACTCGTGAGAGCCACCGCACACAGGGCGATGGCCGCACCCGCCGCGACGTCGAATTCGTAGGAGATCGTCAGCCCGGCTATACCCGCGAGCGCGGCGAGCATCGCGGCCAGCGCCAGCGCGGATGGGAGCCGCGTGGCGAGGTTCAGCGCCGCGACCGCGGGCGCGAGGATCAGCGCCACCAGCAGCAGGTTGCCGAGCCCCTGGACGGCGGCGACGGTCGTGACCGCCAGGATCGCCAGCAGCGCCATGTCGGCGCGCGCGGGCCGCACGCCGAGCGCCCGCGCACCATCGCGGTCGAACGCCGACGCGATCAGCGAGCGATACGCGGCCGCCAGCGCGACCAGGACGCCGGCGCACAGCGCGGCCGCCGCGAGCAGGTCCGCGTTGTCGACGCCGAGGATGTCGCCGAAGAGCAGTTCCCCGAGCCGCGGCGGCGTCTCCGGCGAGAGCGCGAGGATGCCGCCGAGGCCGAACAGGCCGGAGACGACCACGGCGACCCCGACGTCGCCACCCGCACGCACGTCGCGCGCGACGAGCGCGATCCCGGCCGCCGCCACGAGCACGCCGCCGGCGGCGCCGATCAGCAGCGGGATGCCGGCCAGCGCCGCGATCACGAGGCCGGGCAGCATCGCGTGCGACAGCGACTCGGCCGCGTAGGCGCGGCGCAGCAACAGGATCCAGACGCCGAGCGGCCCGCACGCGACGCCGAGCACGATCGCCTCGACCAGCGCCCGCTGCATGATGCCCGAGCTCAGCACCTCAGTGATGGTGGTGGTGGGACACGGTGACCGCCCGGCCGGAGCCGTCGAGGATCACGAGTTCGTCGCCGTACGTCGCGCGCAGCACGTCAGTCGTGAGCACCGCGTCCGGCGCGCCGAACGCGACCTGGCCGTGGTTGAGGCACAGCACGCGTGGCCACGCGCGCGCCTGCGCGACGTCGTGGGTGGCGACGAGCAGCGCCCGGCCCTCGGCGCGCAATTCGCCGAAGACGCGCTCGATCTGCACCGCGCTCGGGTGGTCGACGCCGGACAGCGGCTCGTCGAGCAGCAGCACCGGGGCGTCCTGCACCAGCGCGCGAGCGATCAGGACGCGCTGGCGCTGGCCGCCGGAGAGCGCGCCGAAGCGATCGCGCGCGCGGTCGGTCGAGCCCGACCCGCGCGAGCGCCTCGTCGGCCCGCTCGCGATCGGCGCGGGCGACCGGCTTGAACCACGGCGTGCGGCCGTACGCGCCCATCAGCGCGACGTCGTGCGCGGTGACCGGGAAGTCGAGCCGCGCGCCCTCGGTCTGCGGCACGTAGGCCGGCCGCCCGGCCAGAGCGACGCTCCCGGCGCGGTACGGCAACTCGCCGAGCAGGGCGCGGAAGAGCGTCGTCTTCCCACCGCCGTTCGGGCCGAGCACGGCCGCGATCTCGCCCGCCTCGACGCCGAACGTGACGCCGCCGAGCACGTCGGCGCCACGCACGTACCCGCCCCGGAGGTCCTGCGTGGAGACGATCACGCCGGCACCAAGCGGGGGGTCACGGCCGCCGCGCCATAGACCAGCGCGCCGATCACGGCCAGCGTCGGCCCCGGACCGACGTTGAACGCGTCGGCCAGCACGATCGCGAGCAGGCCCTCGACTGCGGCCAGGCCGAACGTGGCGAGTTGCTGCTTGCGCAGCGGCGGCTCGAACAGCCGGACGGTCGCGGCCGGGACGGTCAGGACCACGGTGACGAGCAGCGCGCCGACGGCGTCGAGCGAGACCACGACCGCGAGCGCCACCGCGATCAGCAGCACGCGGTCGGCGAGCGCGGTGCGCACGCCGACCGAGCGGGCACCGTCGCGATCGAAGCCGATTGCGAGCCACGAGCGGCGCATCGCTCCGTCGGCGGCGATTGCCGCAATCGCGGCCGCCGCGGTCAGCCACACGTCGAGCGGCTCCAGGGCGATCAGCGAACCGAACAGCAGCCGGTCGACGCCCGCGCCGGACTCATACACGTCGCTGGCCAGCACGATCCCGATCGCCAGCGCCGCGACGAGCAGCAGGCCGATCGCGGCGTCGGTGTCGATGCGGCGCGAGCGCTGGATCCGCTCGAGCACGCCGCCGAACCCGACCGCGCACGCGAGCGCGGTGAGCTGCGCGGGCACGCCCCACGGGCCTGCGACGACGAGGCCCGGGAACGTCGCGGTCCCGATCGCGTGCGTGTAGAACGGCAGCCTCCGCAGGACGACCCACGTCCCGAGGACGCCGGCGATCACCGCCAGGAGCAGCACCTCCACCACTCCTCTTTGGATGTACGGGGCCCCGAAGTCAGGCACCGAGCTCACACTCCGCGGGGCGCCCGGTGAAGCCCTCCACCAGCGCGCGCGTGTTGTCCGCGATCGAGCCGATGTACGTGCCGCCCGGAGCGAGCGAATCGGCCCACAGCGGCGGCCCGACGCGCGCCCCGGCCTCGCGCGCAATGGCCTGCTCGACCTTCGGGTTCACGGAGCTCTCGGCGAAGATCGTCTTCACGCCGGCGGAGCGGATCGTGTCCACGAGCCGTGTGACGTCGCCGGCCGACGGCTGGGCCGAGGTCGAAAGCGCCGGGATCACCGTGCCGACGACATCGATCCCGTAGCGGCGCGCGAAATAGCCGAGCGCGTCGTGGCTGGTCACGAGCCGCCGCTGCGGCCTCGGCACGGTCGCCAGACACTGCGCAACGGCTTCGTCGAGCGCACGCAGGCGCGCCACGTACGGGCCGGAATCGGCGCCGGGGATGGCGCGGCCGATCGACTCGACCGCACGCTCGGCGCGGCGCGGGTCCTGCCACCAGTGCGGGTCGTCGCCCTCGATCCCGGCCGCCCGCCCGGCATCGACGACCGCGTGCGAGTCCACGCCCGCGCTGTCCAGCGCGCTGTCGAGCCACTCGTCGGTCTCGCCGCCTGAGCGCAGGACCACGTCGGCCTTCGCCAGCGCCTTCACATCGCGCGGCCGGACCTCGTACTGGTGCGGGTCGGTGTTGGCCTTCAGCAGCGTCGTGACCTGCGCCGAGGGCGCCACGTTGCGCGCCATGTCCGCGAGTTGGGTCGTGGTCGCGACCACGCGCGGGCCGTCGCCGCCCGGATCGCCGGCGCCGCAGCCCGCGGCGAACACAGCGAGGATGAGGATGGCGCGGCGCACGGACGCCAAAGCTTAGTGAAACTCATTCTCATTTTCATGCACGGGTTCGTGCATCCGCCATAGGACGCTCCGATGGCCGCCATGCTGTGTTGGAAGCCTCTGATGGACGTCACCCGCCGACAGGTTTTAGGTCTCGGCGTGGTCGCACTCGGCGCGCTGCGGCTCCCCTCCCCCGCGTTCGCTGCGACCTCCGGTCCGGATCTCTTCGAGCTCGCTCTCGACAACGACGCCGCGCGCGCGGCCCGTGCCCGCTGGCGCACCAGCAAGGTGATCGCGGCGCCGCGCCGCTTCGACCTCGTCGGCCTCCGATGGAGCCGCGCGACGCAGTTCCAGGCCCAGGTGCGCGCACGGACTGCCGGCGGCCGCTGGACAGCCTGGACGATGCTTCCCCCCAGCCACGGCGCCGGGGTGCCCGGCACCGATCCTGCCTTCACCGGAGCCGCCGATGAGCTCCAATTGCGTCTACGCGGCGACGCGCGCGACCTGAAACTGAGGTTCGTGCGCGCGCTCCCGCACGCCCCCAAACCGCGCGCTCGCGCCGCGCAGGCGCCGTTCATCGTCCCGCGCGACAACTGGGGCGCGGCCCAGGTCCCGCCGCGTTCGGGCCCGAGCTACGGCGCGGTCCAGATGGCGTTCGTCCACCACACGGCCGGCACGATCGAGTACGCGCCCGAGGACTCGCCGGGGATCGTGCTCGGAATCGCGAAGTACCACCGCAACTCCAACGGCTGGAACGACATCGGTTACAACTTCCTCGTCGATCGCTACGGCGTGATCTTCGAAGGCCGCGCCGGCGGGATCGAGGCGGCCGTGATCGGCGCCCAGGCGCAGGGTTACAACAGTCAGTCGACGGGGATCGCGACGCTTGGGACGTTCACGAACATCCCGCTCGACGATCCCGCGATGGAAGCGCTGGCGAAGCTCATCGGCTGGAAGCTGTCGCTCCACGGCGTGCCGACGCAGGGCACGGTGACGCTGATCTCCGGCGGCGGCGAGACCAACCGGTTCCCGAACGGCACGCCGGTCACGTTCGAGCGGATCAGCGGCCATCGCGACAGCAACGCGACGACATGTCCCGGGGACTCGCTGTATGCCCAGCTCCCCGACCTGCGCGCACGCGCCGCCCGCTACGCGGTGCCGGTCTCGGCGCTCACCGTGAGCGCCTCCAGCCAGCGCGGCGTCACGCCGGTCGCCGTCTCGGGCTCGCTGCGCTTCGCCGACGGCTCCTCCCCCGCCGGCGCGCCGCTCGCGGTCGAGTACACGAGCGCGGGCTCGGCCTGGACCCCGGTCACGACCGCTGCCGCGGGCCCCGACGGCGCCTGGGTCGCGAGCATCGTGCTGCCCGCCACGGGGCAGGTCCGCGCCGTGTTCGGCGGCGACGGCGCGCGTGGCCGGCTCGAGTCGAAGCCGGTCAACGTCCGGGTCGTGCCGAGCCTGACGCTGAGCCGCGACCGGAGCCGCGCGAAGACCGGCCGGGCGTTCGGGATCTCCGGCGCGCTCGCGCCCGCGCAGCCGCTCGTCGTGTGCCTGCTCGAACGCTACGTCCGCGGCCGCTGGGTGCGGGTCCAGCGCAAGCGGATCGACGCCCACGCCGGCCGTTACGCGACCAAGGTCCGGCCCAAGCAGCCCGGCATCTACCGGGTCTCGATCATCGCCGAGGGCGTGACGCGCCGGCGGACGATCCGCGCGCTTCGGTAGGTAGCCTGGGCCCGATGACGCCCCGCCAGGACCCGACGGTGGCGGCGCACAACGAGTCGTTCTTCGCCGACAACGCGGCGTACACCGAGCGGGTCGCCTCGCTCGACACCTACCGGTTCATTCGCGAGCACCTCGACGGGGAGGTGGCGGGCGCACAGCGACTACTGGACATCGGCAACGGGGGCACGTTCGACTACGACCCGGCGCTCGCGGGCGCGATCACCGCCGTCGATCTGTTCGTGGAGCCCGGCGCCAAGCGCCCGCCGAACGTCGAATACGTCCAAGGCGACGCGCTCGACCTGCCGGTCGAGAACGGCAGCTTTGACACGGCGCTGATGGTGATGCTGTTCCATCATCTGGTCGGGGCCTCGGCCCGCGACCTGCCCGCGAACGTCAGCGCGTCGCTGGCGGAGGCGCACCGCGCGCTCGCCCCGGGCGGGCGTCTGATCGTCGTCGAGTCGTGCGTCGCGCCGTGGTTCTACACCTTCGAGCGGGTCGCATTCGGAGCGTTGCTCGCGGTCTCCAAGCGCGGCGCGATCAAGCATCCCGCGACGCTGCAGCTGCCGCCGCGGCTGATCGCGGGGCTGATCGAGGAACGCTTCGGGGCCGTCGAGCGCGTGCAGCGAATCCCGGTCGGCAGGCTGATCCTGCAGTTCGGCCACCGCTGGCCGACCGCGCTCACCCCGGCCCGGCCGTGGATTTTCACCGCGCGTCGCTGAGGAAGTTGCGCCGCCAGGGCGCGATCTTCGCGTCCGTCGGCGTGATCGTGCTCGTCGTCTACACGGGCCTGACCGCATTGCTCGCGGGGCCGGTCGGGCTGCCGTTCCAGATCGCGCTCGCGCTCAGCTACGGCACGGCCCTGGCGCTGAACTTCACGCTGCACCGAACGTTCACGTTCGCCACCGACAGTGGCTACGCGCTGCGACTCCCGGGTCAGATCGCGCGCTTCCTCGCACTTGCGCTGTTCCAGTACGTGGTCACGGCGCTCGCGATCGCGTTCCTGCCGGATGCGCTCGGGCTGCCGGAGTTCGCCGTGTGGGCGATCGTGATGGCGACGTTCGCGATCGGCAACTTCCTGGCGCTGCGGCTCACGACATTCCACTAGCGTCGCCGCCATGTTCACGATCGCCGTCAACATGGAGTTCTGCCGGTCCGCCGATAAGAGCTTCGAGCAAGGCGTGGAGATCGCCGCTGGGCTTGGCTACAAGCACATCGAGCCGATGGTCCACACGGGCTGGGGGTTGCTCAGCGAGGTCGGCTACTTTCACTCGTTCTCGATGGAGGAAGACCCGCTGCTGATGGGCGAGATCTGCGCGCGCCACGGCGTCGAGGTCGTCTCGATCTCGGGCCACTCGCCGCTGATGAAGCCAGAGGCGGCGATCCCGCGACTGACGCGCGCGATCGTGCTCGCCGACGCGCTCGGCGCCCGCTGGGTGAACACGGACGAGATGCTCAAGCCGGATTGGCTCGACGACGACTTCGCCCACGAGGTGATGCGCTACACGCTCACGCGCGCCGACCAGGTGGCGCGCCGGCACGGCGTCGACATCTGCATCGAGCCGCACGGTGTCTTCACGAAGACCGCCGCGGGGCTGCGGCGGATCGTCGAGCTGGTCCCGTCCGAGCGGATCGGCGTCAACTGGGACACCGGCAACTCGTTCCTGGCCGGCCAGGAGGATCCGTACGAGGCGCTCGAGTCGGTGAAGGAGCTCGTGCGCCACGTACACGCGAAGGACATCTCGATGGAGCACGCCGAGCGCGAGCGCGGCGTGGTCACCGGCACGCCGGTGGGCTGCGCGTGCGGCGACGGTGTCGTCGACTGGGAGCGCGTGCTTTCCATCCTGCGCGACCGCGATCTGGTCTTGAGCGTCGAGTGCGGCACGATCGACGAGGCGGAGCGCTCTCTGCAGTTCCTCAGCACGCTCGTTTGACCAGTTGGCGGCCGCGCGAGCTGCCGCTAAGTTAGGCCGTAGTGGCGACCGTAGCCCCACCTGTGGAGGAGGAGGGCGGGCGTCCGCCCGAGCCGGAGCTCGCCGTCGAGGAGCCGCCGCGGTCGCCGTGGTGGAGTTTCCCGGCGAGTACCTGGGCCGTGGTCGGCGTCGTGCTCGTGTGGTTCGCCGTCCAACTCGGGCGGTTCGTCGGCGAGGCGCCCGACCTCGACGGCATGCTGAGCGTCCGCACGTCGCTGACGGGCTACGAGGAGGGCTTCGGCAGCCTGTTCAAGAACGCCGGCAGCGAGGGCATCCATCCGCCGCTGATCGAGCTTTTGAACTTCGCCGGGTTCGGGCTGTTCGGCAAGGACCCGCGGTCGGTGCACCTGATCTCGATCGTGCTCTTCGTGCTGTTCGCGGGCAGCGTCGAGCGCTTCCTCGCGCCGTACCTGCCGTCCGCGCGCCAGCGCGTGCTGGCCGCGTTCACGCTCACGATCTGCCCGGCGCTGGCGCTGGTCCTGTTCAACCTGTGGCGCGAGGGCCTGATGACGATCATCGTGGTCATCGCGCTCGCACTCGCCCTGCGGCCGAGTGGGATCGGGGCGAAGCCGCTCGCGCTCGGCCTGGTGCTCGCGCTGCTGCCGCTGACCAAGGAGAACGGCATCGTGTTCGTGGCGCCGTTCGCGCTCTACGCGCTGGTGATCGACGCCGCCGACCTGCGCGCCCGGATCATCCGGGTGGCCTACGTCGCCGGTCTCCCGGTGGCAGCGGAACTGCTGTGGCGGCTGCTGCGCGAGATCAACAACGCGACCCCATGGTCCACCTGGGTCCTGTCCGACCACGCCGGCGACGGCTCCTATGTGGTCGCGTTGCGCGCGATGTTCGGCTTCGAGAGCAGCGAGTTCCTGCGCCAGAACCTGGCCAACGCGTTCATCGTCAATTGGCTGTGGGTCCCGGCGCTGCTGGCGATCGTCACGCTCGTGCTGATCTTCCGCCGCCCGTCGCCGGCGTACGTGCGCCGGGCGGCGGTGCTGATCGTGGGCTGCTGCGTGATCTACACGTGGACGACGCTGGCGTTCCCGACCTTCACCGAGCCGCGCTACGCGGTGCCGCTGATCACGCTGACGGTGCTGCTCGTGTTCGTCGGCCTGCTGCAGTGGCCGCGAAAGGCGCAGCCGGTCGTGCTCGGCGCGCTGCTGTTCGTGTTCGTCGCGGGCGCGTGGGCGCCCACGGACCCGGTCTCGCGCAAGCTGTTCGGGACGGTGTCCGTCGGCGGCGAGCAGATTTACAACACCAACGAGCGCCATCGCGGCCCGGACCGCATGGACATCAACTTCTCACTGCTGAACGCGACCCAGCGCGGCAACGCGCGCCTGCGCCGGATCTACGCGTCCGGCGCGACGCTGGTCACGGGCGACTGCAACTCGATGAAGTTCGGCGAGAAGCTCTACTCGGTCGGCCTGCACGCCGACGCGTTCGATCGAAAGATCCCGGGCGCACGGCCGCTGAAGTGCGTCTTCCCGCAGGAGCTGCCGCCGGACGCCGCCAACGGTCCGGAGAAGATCGCGCTCGTCCGCACGCCGGAGCAGGACGCGGCAGGCGAACCGCTGGCGGTCTCCGGGCCATCGATCGTCGTCATCCACTAAGGAAATCGTCGGTCTCGGCCAGCGCTTCGGGCGTCCCGATCTCATAGAAGCGCTGCGTCGCCTCGTAGCCCGCGAGCTGGCCGGCGGCGGCCAGCCGCGTGAAGACCTGTGCCAGGTCGGCCTCGTCGCCCAGCGCCTCCGGCGTCAGCACGGAGAGCCCGTAGTCGATCCACGACATCCCGGGCGCGCCCTTCTCGTAGCGAACGACGCGACCATCCCGGAACTCGGCGTTGCTGGCGTCCCAGCGGCCCTCGTTGCGGAGCACGGTCATCAGCGCCGGCCAGCCTTCGCTCGCGGCCGCCACCGCCGCGTAGTCGATCCGCAGGTACGTGTCGCCGTAGAGCACGAGGAACCGCTCGCCGAGGTCGTCGAGCGCGCCCCGCACCGCTCCCGCGGTCCCGGCCTGGTCGTCGTAGCGGTAGCGCAGCTCGATCCCGCACTGCTCGCGCCCGAGCGCGGCTTCGATCCGCTCGCCGAGATAGCCGACGCAGAGCACCACGCGCGGCGCTCCGCGGAGCAGCTCCAGCTGATGGAGCAGGAACGGCTTGCCCGCGACCTCGATCAGCGGCTTCGGTGTGTCCTTGACCCGCTCCCCCAGCCGGGTCCCGAGACCGCCGGCCAGGATGCAGACCGGAATCACCCGTCGATGACGGTTTCCACGGTGACCCGCTCGCGCTCGGGCGCGTTGAGCCGGTCGATCCCGTGGCTGGACTCGAGGATGAACCGCGGCCGCCGCTTGACCTCGTCGTAGATCCGGCCGACGTACTCCGCCATCACGCCCAGGCTGAGCAGCTGGATGCCGCTGAAGAAGCAGATCAGCAGCACGATCGTCGGGTTGCCGGTCGGGAACGGGAAGCCGGCGAGCTTCATCACGAGGTAGACGACCGACAGCAGCAGCGAGAACGCCGAGAGGAACACGCCGACCGTCGAGATCAGGTGCAGCGGGTAGCGCGAGAACCCGACGATCCCGTTCATCCCGATCACGAGCGACCCGAAGAAGCGGTTGTACTTGCTGTGGCCGGCCGCGCGCGGGTCACGGTCGTAGAGGATCGAGGTCTGTTTGAAGCCGACGAGCGCGACGAGCCCGCGCAGGAAGCCGTGCTCCTCGCGCAGCGCGACGACGTTGTCGACGACGCGCCGGCTCATCAGCCGGAAGTCGCCGGTGTTGGGCGGGATCTCGACGTCGGAGATCCGCTTGATGACGCGGTAGCCGACGGCGGCCACGACCCGCTTGGCCAGCGTCTCGCCGGCGCGCGTGCGGCGCTGCGCGTAGACGACCTCGTAGCCCTCGTGCCAGCGCGCGACCATGTCCGCGATCAGCTCCGGCGGGTCCTGCAGGTCGCAGTCGATCACCACCACGGCGTCGCCGTCGGCGGCCTCCATGCCCGCGAGCGTGGCCGCGGGCTGGCCGAACCGGCGCGAGAACCGCAGCATCTTCACGCGCGGGTCCTGTGCGCGCAGCTCGAGGATCTTCTCCTCGGTCCGATCGGTCGACGGGTCGACGCTGAAGATCAACTCCCACTCGAGGGGGAGAGCGGCGAAGACGCTCGACAGGCGCTCGTAGACGCGCCCGACGTTGGCTTCCTCGTTGTACGCGGGGATGACGACCGAGATCAGCGGCATGACTCGTAAGCGGCCTCGACACAGGACCACGCATAGGCCGCGGAGTCAAGCGTAGGCGTTTCCCCTGCATTTATCGCGCGACGGAAGTGCAGCCACTCCGCCGCCCAGGAGGCGTCGTCGGGCGGGTAGTCGATGACGTCGACGTCCGGCGGGCCGAGCTCGGGACGCATCAAGTAGCGCGTGAGCCGCTGCGGCCCGTAGGAGCGCGCGAGCCCGTCGACCTGCAGCTTCGCCGTGCGGCAGAAGATCTCGAGGCTGAACAGGTTCTTCCACTCGGTCCAGGAGACGTGGAACAGCGTCCATGGGCCCTTGTCACGCTCGCCGAGGATCAGCACGGCGTTGTCTTCGACCGGCGCGTCCCAGAACTCCGTCCGCAGCAGCGCCGAGTGCAGCGGCAGCGGCCCGAGCAGCCAGTGGCTGATGTCGAGCAGGTGCATGCCCTGGTCGATCAGCTCGCCGCCGCCGGAGCGCGCGGGTTCGGCGCGCCATTCGCGGTCGTAGCCCGGGCGCCCGCCGTGGCCGTAGCGGGCGCGCACGTGCAGGATCTCGCCGTGCTCGCCCGACCGGGCCTCGCGCACCGCACGTTCGATCGCGGGATGGAAGCGGTGGTTGAAGCCGACGTGGACGTGCTTTCCGGCCGCCGCGTCCGCGATCGCGCGGACCTGCGCGGAGCCGATCCCGGCCGGCTTCTCGACCAGCACATGCTTGCCCGCCGTCAACGCGGCGATGGTCAGTTCGGCCAGCGTGTCGTGCGGGGTGGCCACGATCACCGCTTCGGCGGCGTCGAACACCGCCTCCGCGCTTTCCACCGCGGGTTCGAGAGGAGCGACGGGGTCGTAGCACGCGACCAGCTCATCCCCGCCCAGCACCTCCGCCCGCTTGCGCCCGATCAGGCCGCAGCCGACGATCCCGACCTTCACCCGCGCTCCTCGCCGATCGCGCCCAGGAAGTCCAGCTCGAAGCGCAGCTCCTGCACACCCGCGGCGCGCATCGCCTGGCGCGTGTCGTCCGGCCGCGCGGCGTACACCAGCAAGAAGCCGCCACCGCCGGCGCCGACCAGCTTCCCGCCGACCACGCCGGAACGCCGCGCCAGCGTGTACAGCCGGTCGATGTTCTCGTTCGCCATCCCCGGCGAGCGCTCGCGCTTGTTCTGCCAGTGCTCGTCCATCAGCTCGGCGAAGCGCTCCAGATCGCCGGCCTCGAGCAGCGTGCGGCTCTCGAGACCCATCGCCTTGGTCCGGTGCAGGTTCTCGAGCATCGAGTCGTCCTGCTGGTTCGTGCGGCGGTTCTGGTCGGCCAGCAGCGCGCTCGCGCTGCGCGCTTCTCCCGTGTAGAAGAGCAGGAAGTTGCTCGACATCCGCCGCAGCGTCTCCGGGTCCAGTTCGAGCGGCTCGACGGTCACCGTATCGTCGGGATTGAACGTGTACGCGCACACGCCGCCGTGCGCCGCGACGTACTGGTCCTGCTTGCCGACGGGCTCCTTGAGGACGTCGATCTCGATCGCGCACGCCGCCTCGGCCAGCTCGCGCGGCGGCAGCGTCGTGTGGCGGGCCAGCGCGAGCGCCTTCAGCAGGCACACCGTGTAGGCGCCGGACGAGCCCATGCCGGTGCCGGCCGGCACGTCCGCCACCGACGCGATCTCGAGCGGTTCCCCGCGCCAGTGCCGGACCAGCACCTCGCGCAGGATCGGGTGGCGGATCTCGCGCGGGTCGTCGACCTCCTCGAACTCCGCGTACTTGAGCCGGTAACGGCGCTGGAACACCGTGTGCGTGAGCATGTAGACGTACTTGTCGATCGCCCCGCTGACCAGGAAGCCGCCGTGCTCGCGGTAGTACGAAGGCAGGTCGGTGCCGCCGCCCCCGAGCGAGATCCGCAGCGGCGCGCGGCTAAAGATCACGGCCATCGAGCCACTCCAGGGTCTTGATCACGGATTCGCGGATGGTCAACGACGGCGCCCAGCCCAGCGAACGGATCTTCGCCGTGTCGAGGTGGATCAAAGGACTGTCGCCGGCCCAGCCGCGCTCGCCGCCCGTGTGCTCGAGCACCGGCCGCACGCCGAGGTAGTCCGTGATCACCCCGATCGACTCGTCGACGACGATCGACTCGTCGGTGCCGAGGTTGTAGACCCCGAACCCCGATTCGTGCGCGCGCAGCGCGGTCAGGATCGCGCTCACGCAGTCCTGCACGTAGAGATAGCTCTTGCGCTGGCGGCCGTCGCCGAGCACGCGCAGGGTCGTCGGATCGGCCCGCAGCGCACGGAAGAAGTCGATCACGTGGCCGTGCGTGTACCGCTCGCCGAGGATCGAGACGAACCGGAACACGAGGCCTCTGATCTCGAAGCCGTGGCAGTACGCGCCGATCAGCCCCTCCCCCGCGAGCTTGGACGCGGCGTACAGCGACGTCTGGACCGGGAACGGCGCATCCTCGGGCGTCGGGAAGACGTCCGGTTCGCCGTAGACCGAGCCGGTCGAGGAGAACGCGATCGTGCTCGCGCCGGTCTCCCGCATCGCCTCGAGCACGTTCGAGGTGGCGATCGTGTTCTGCTCGAGGTCGACCCGCGTGCGCTCCAGGCCGTGACGGACGTCGGCGTTGGCCTGCAGGTGGAAGACCGTGTCGCACCCGCGCATGGCTGCGCGGAGCACGTCGGTGTCGAGCACGTCGCCCTCGAAGAGCTCCGCGGCCGGATTCACCCACTCGCGGCGGCCCGTGGAGAGGTTGTCGAGGATCGCGACCTCGACGTCGGCGACGAGGCGATCCGCCAGGTTGGAGCCGATGAATCCTGCGCCCCCGGTGATCAGGACGCGCTTCACAGCGTGAACCCGGCCGTCGTCGCGTCGCGGTGGAACATCTGGACCGTCTCCAGCGAGAAGTGGTCGAGGTCCTTGCCGAGCGTGCCGAGCTTGGCCAGCACGTCGCTGGTGCACGTGATGATGTGGCAGCCGATCGAATCCGCCTGCACGACGTTGAGCAGCTCGCGCGGGCTGGCCCAGATCAGCTCGGCCCGAGGCGCCGCGCGCATGATCTCCAGCGCTTCGCGCATGATCGGCACGGGATCGCGGCCGGTGTCGGCGATCCGGCCCGCGAACACGGAGATGCAGCTCGGCGCGCCGTCAGCAACGGCGTCGGTTATCTCCGCCACCTGGCGCGGGGTGAACAGCGCGGTGACGTTGACCTGGACGCCGTCGGCGCTCAGATCCCGGACCACCGGTGCGAGCGATTCGCCGCCGGTCGTCGTCACCGGCACCTTCACGTACACGTTCGCGCCCCAACGGGCGAGCGTGCGCGCCTGGCGGCGGATCTCGTCCGCGTCGTCCGCGAACACCTCGAACGAGATCGGGCGGTCGGTGATCTCGGCCAGCAGCCGGCGGCAGAACTCGCTGTAGTCCGTCAGTCCGGCCTTCCACATCAGCGTCGGGTTCGTCGTGAACCCGCGGATCCGCTCGTCGGCGGCGAGGCGCAGGATGTGCTCCAGGTCCGCGCCGTCGGCGAACAGCTTCACGTTCACGAGGCGATCAGGGCCGCCGCTCCGGCCAGGTCGGGGGCGGTGAGGTCTCCCACGGCGCCGTGGCGACGATGCGCAGTCTGCGGATGCGCGACGAGCACCGCCTGCGCGCCGGCCGCATGGGCCGCGGCGACATCCGTGTCGGCGTCGCCGATCATCCAGCTCTCGCTCAGCCGCAATCCCAGCTCGTCGGCGGCGCGCAGCAGCAGACCCGGGGCCGGCTTGCGGCACTCGCAGGGGCCGGTGAAGTCGGGATGGTGATGGCAGTAGTAGACACCGTCGAGCTGCACGTCCTCAATACGCAGTGCGTCCACGACCCGTTCGTGCACGGCGTCCAGCGCCTCGCGCGTCGCTTTCCCCTTCGCTTCCGCGGGCTGATTGGACACGAGCACGAGCGCGAAGCCCGCGTCACGCAGGCGCCGCAGCCCGGCCGCGGCGCCCGGGACGAGCGCGACATCCTCGGGCCGGTAGGGCGACTCGAAGGAGTCGGTGTCCCAGACCGGCTCGTTGATCACGCCGTCGCGGTCGACGAACGCCGCCTTCACAGCGATTCCCACTTGCCGAGCTGCGCGCTCAGCCGTGGGTGGGACACGATCAGGTGCCAGACCACGGCCTGGAAGGACTCGACATGCGGCGTCAAGCGCTCGGGCGGCGCCGGGACGACTACGCACGCGTCGGCGACGCGCGCCGTTTCGCCGTCGGGCTTGCCGACGATCCCGTAGATTCGGGCGCCGACCTCGCGCGCGACGTCCAAGGCCGCCACGAGGTTCGTGGACACGCCGTGCTCGCGCGAACCGCCACCGACGCTGAACACGAGTACGGCGTCGGCGCCGTTTAGACGAGAGCCGCGCAGCCACGCCGCATACGCCGTCTCCCAACCGTCGTCGTTGATCCGCGCGGTGAGCTCGGAGACGTTGTCGGTCGGCGCGTAGCTCTCGAGGTGGCAGATCTTGCGGAAGTCGTTGACGGCGTGCGAGGCGTGCCCGGCGCCGCCGCCGACGCCGAGGATGAAGAGCCGCCCGCCCCGCTCGCGCACGCCCGCGAGCCCGTCGACGATCGCCTCGATCGTCTCCACCGGCAGCCCGCGCGCCAGCTCGGCCGCCTCGTCGAGGAACTGGCGGGTGTAGGTCAAGCGATCCTCCGCAGCGTGTACAGATCATCGGGCAGCGGTGGCCGCAGCGACTCCCAGTCGTCCCACTGCGCGGCGATCAGGCGCCCGGTGATGCCGTCGCTCGCAGCGGACCCCAGGAAGACGGCCAGCGCCGTCGCGCGCTCGAAGCCCATCGGCTCGATCTGCTCGTAGCCGGCGGCGATCACCTCGTCGAGCATCCGCGTCGGCAGCGCGCCGGGCGCGATCGCGTTGACGTCGATCCCGTCGACCTCGCCCGCGAGCGTCTCCGTGAACCGGACCACCGCGGCCTTGGACGCCGCATAGGCGCTGAAGTTCGGCCGCGGCCCGGTCGCTCCGCCGCCCGACAGGTTGATGATCTTGCCGTAGCCGCGCTCGCGCATCCCGGGCAGCACGGCGCGGCACATCGCCACGGTGCCGAGGAGGTTGACGCGGATCGTCTCGACCCACGCGTCCCAATCGTTGGCATCGAGCGGACCGGCCGGTCCGAGGACGCCGGCGTTGTTGACCAGCACGGTAACCGGACCGGCTCGATCGACGAGCGCCGCGCACGCCTCGGGGTCGGTGACGTCGGCGTCCGCCCGACCGGTCGCAACCACGCGCGCTCCGGCGGATTCGTACGCGCGTGTGATCTCCAGACCGAGCCCGCGGGTGCCGCCGGTGACGATCGCGACGCGACCCGCGAGCAATTTGGTCTCCACGCTGCCCAACGGTAGTCAAGTTTCCGACACACCGTCCGACCAACCGGACGGCAATGGCGCGCATTCTTTCGTGGCTCCCCCGTGGTCGTGCTCTTCCGCCGGAGGTCTGGGCGTTTCGCCACCGCGGCCTGCTGCTGATCCTCGCCGCGCACCTGTTCTTCCTGCCCGCGTTCGCCGCCACCCAGGGCTGGTCACTCGGCGCCGCCTGGGCGTTCGACATCGTGCCCGCGCTGTTCGGCGCCATCGCCTGCCTGCCGCAACTGAGCCGCGCCGCCCGCTCGTCGGCCTGCGCCATCGCGTTGCTGTGCTGCTCCGCCGTGCTCGTCGTGGCCTGGCACGGGACGATCGAGGCGCACTTCCACTACTTCGTCATGGTCGGGGCGCTCGCGCTCTACGAGGAGTGGTGGGCGTACCTGCTGGCGATCGGCTTCGTCGTGCTCCAACACGGCCTGATGGGCGGCATGCTCTCCCACGCCGTGTTCAACCACGCGAACCACTCGTGGCGCTGGGCCGGCATCCACGGCATCTTCGTCGTCGGCCTCGTCATTGCGGAGCTGGTCTCGTGGCGCGCCAACGAGCGAAGCCGCGCCAAAACCGCGAGCTCCGAAGAACGCTTCCGGCGCGCGTTCGACGACGCTCCGGTCGCGATCGCGCTGGTCTCGCCGCGCGGACGCGTCCTGCAGGGCAACCGCGAGCTGCGCGAGCGCACCGGCCACGACCGTCCCGAGGGCATGTGGTTCTGGGACTTCGTGCCGGTCGAGGACCGCTACGACCTCTACTCCGCCTGGCCCCCGCGCGAGGACACGCCCGAGACCGAGCGCCGCTATGTGCGTGCGGACGGAACCGTCGGGTGGATCCTGTGGCGCCACTCGCTGATCCGCGACGACAACGGCCGTCCGGACCACTACATCTCGCAAGGCGTCGACATCACGGCCCGCAAGCGCGACGCCGAGCGGCTCGACTTCCAGGCCCACCACGACCCGCTCACCAACCTGCCGAACCGCACGCTGTTCGACCGTGTGCTG
Organism: uncultured Solirubrobacteraceae bacterium; assembly: GCA_963768375.1. Taxonomy (GTDB): domain Bacteria; phylum Actinomycetota; class Thermoleophilia; order Solirubrobacterales; family Solirubrobacteraceae; genus Solirubrobacter. The sequence goes on along the minus strand of CAVYHO010000004.1, from coordinate 59,126 downwards.
GCCGAGGCGATCGAGCGCAAGCCGGAGCTGGGCGGCGAGGTCGCGGTCGTGTTCGCCGACATCGACAACTTCAAGGTCATCAACGACTCGCTCGGCCACCGCACGGGTGACGAGCTGTTGGTGGCCGTCGCCGAGCGCTTCAGCCACGAGCTGCGCCCCGACGACGTGATCGCCCGCTTCGGCGGCGACGAGTTCGTGATCCTGCTCGAGCGTGTCGAGGATCTCGACGACGTCCGCGGCGTCGCCGACCGGCTCGCCGCAGCGATCGGCGAGCCGTTCGAGCTCGACGGCCAGCACCGCTTCGTCAGCGCCAGCTTCGGCGTCGCGCTGGCCGAGGGCGCCGACGTCTGCGCCGATGATCTGATCCGCGACGCCGACGCCGCCATGTACCAGGCCAAGGAGCAGGGCAAGGCGCGGCTGGAGTTCTTCGACGAGTCGCTGCGCACGCGCGCCATCGAGCGGCTCGAGCTCGAGGCCGGCCTGCGCGACGCACTCGCCTGCGGCCAGCTCGAGCTGCACTACCAGCCCGAGATCCGGCTCCAGGACGGCGTCATCTTCGGCACCGAGGCGCTGCTGCGCTGGGTCCATCCGACGCACGGCATGATCTCGCCGGCCCGGTTCATCCCGATCGCCGAGCAGAGCGGCCTGATCGTCCCGATCGGCGAGTGGGTGCTGACCACCGCCTGCCGTCAGGCCGCCGAGTGGATCGCCGCCGGCCGCGAGGATTTCGTGATGTCGGTGAACCTCTCGCCGCGTCAGCTCTCTTCGCCGAATCTGGCCTCGGTCGTCGCGAGCGCGCTCATGGACAGCGGGATCCCGGCCTCAGCGCTGTGCCTGGAGATCACCGAGAGCGCGATCATGGAGGACCCGGAGGCCGCGCACGCGATCCTCCAGGGCCTGAAGGCGCTCGGCGTGCGGCTCGCGATCGACGACTTCGGCGTCGGCTACTCCTCGCTCTCGCACCTGAAGTACCTGCTGCCGGTCGACGTCATCAAGATCGACAAGTCATTCGTCGACGGGCTGCTCGAGTCCGGCGACAGCCGCGCGATCATCACGGCGATCATCCAGCTCGCGCACGCGCTCGGCGTGCAGGCCGTGGCCGAGGGCGTCGAGCTCGCCGAGCAAGCGGAAGCGCTGCGCGAGATGGACTGCCATATCGCGCAGGGCTATCACTTCTCGCGGCCGATGCCGCCGGCCTACCTCTGCTTCAACCAGTCCGACAGCTTGTCGGCGGCCTCTGAGACCTTGTCGCCGGTCTTGTTGACGCCCTCGCCGACTTCGCGGAAGAGCGCGCGGAACTTCTCCGAGTAGTACTCGGTCGCGTCGCCGGCCTCCTCGCGGGGGTTGACCTTGTCGGTGCGCTTGCGGTACTCCCCGCTCATGATCCGGTCGTAGTCGCCGGAGCGGACCCACTTCATCAGCTCGGACACGCGCTTGACCGGGTAGTCGTGCGTGGTCAGCAGCGAGCGGCTGAACCGGGCCATCTTGTCGAAGCCGGGCTCCCACTCCTCGTACTCCTGGGCCTGCTTGACGAACGCGTCGAGGCTCAGCTTGCGTGACGCCGCGCCGCCGGCGATCACCATCAGCGTCTGGCAGGTCGTCATCGGGCTGCGGTTGACGAGCGTCGCCGCGCGATCGCAGGACAGCTCCGCGGCGCGGTACCACTCGAGCAGCGCGAGCTTGACCGCCAGCAGCGGCAGCCCGGCCATCAGCGGCAGCCGGCCCGGGATGCTGAGCAGGATCATCAGCGCCGTCGCGTACAGGACGTGATCGGACAGGATGTGGGCGGCCTCGTGGCCGAGCACGGTGCGCAGCTCGAGCTCCTCGAGCGAGTTGACCGTGCCGGAGTTGAGCACCACCATCGGCCGCTGCGACCCGACCGCCATCGCGTTGATGAACGGCATCTGCGTGATGTAGAGCTCGGGGACCTGCTGGAGGTCGAGCCGCGCCAGCGCGGCCCGGTGCTCCTGCCACACGCTCGGCAGCTGCTCGTCGCCGAGCCGCACCGCGTTGGCCAACAGGAGCTGCTGGAACGCACGCTCGTAGCCGTACTCGATCAGCTTCCGCACGACCGTGTCGAGCATCGGGATCGATTTCAGGGCCGCGGTGGCGGCACGGTCCGCGGGATGCTCGTACGCCTTCGGCGAAATGTCGATCAGGCGCTGGTCGTCCGGAAGTGTCGCGGTCATAGACCACTCAAGGTAGTCGGTCTTTGACGCGAATTACCAGCTTCAGGCCGCTCCATATTTCGTCGATGGCCGCGACCTTGACGTCGACGAGCCGGTTGTCCAGTGCGATCTCGCGCACCACGTCCTCGGTCAGGTCGGTCGGTTTCTTGGAGGCCTTCTTGGGCCAGGAGATCCACAGCGCGGCGTTCTGCTGCATCCGCTCGCGCAGCACCGGCATCCGCTTCTCGAGGTCGCGGCGCTCGGTGTGAAAGGTCAGAATGACGTCGGCCAGACCGCTCGCTCGATGCACCGGATCGACGCCCTCGAGGGCGAACCCTGCGGGCGCGTTGAGCACCATTACGCGGTGTCCAGGCTTGATTCCGAGCTTCTTCGGCAGCGGTGTCCCGCTGTAGCCCGCTGACATTCCGCCAGCGTACGGTTGATTCGGTTTGTTCGTTTCGTGTTCAATGCAGGTGTGCGGGGTGTCATGGCGCCGAGCGTCGTCGCCGTCTTCCAGCCGATCTTCGATCTGCGGGACATGTGCGTGATCGGGTACGAGGCGCTGGCGCGTCCGCGCGACGGGACGTCCCCCGAGGAGCTGTTCGCGCAGGCGCGTGAGGACGGGCGGCTCGCCGAGGTCGACCGGGCGTGTCGCGTGGCGGCGCTGCACGAAGCGACGGTGGCCGGGCTGGGAGCGCCGCTCGCCCTGTTTCTGAACGCCGATGCCTGCGCGCTCGAGATGGAGCTGCCCGACCTGCCGACGAGCGCCGGCGCGACGCTTGTGATCGAGATCACCGAGAGCGCATTGACCGAGAATCCCGAGGCGGTCCTTCGCACGCTGACGCAGCTACGCACGCGCGGGTGGGCCGTCTCGCTCGACGACGTCGGGGCCGACTCGCGCTCGCTGGCGACGATGCCGCTGCTGTATCCCGACGTCATCAAGCTCGACCTCCAGCTGCTCGCCGAGCGCACACCGGAAGACGTCGCACGCGTCGTGACCGCGGTCGGCGCGGAGGCCGAGCGCCGCCATGCGAGCGTGCTCGCCGAGGGGATCGACTCACCGGAGCAGCTGTCGATGGCGCGCGCCGCGGGCGCGACCTTGGGACAGGGCTTCATGCTCGCCGAACCGGGCCCGCTGCCGGACGAGTTGCCGCGGCCGGCGCGCCCGTTGCGGCTGGCGGGTGCGGGCGGGGACGCGTCGGGCCCGATTCCCTACGACCGCGTCACGAACTGGAAGCGGCCGCAACGGGGGCCGCTGGAGCTGGCCGAGCGGGCCGCGGCGCTGCTCACGGCGCAGGCGGCAGCCCTTGGCCCGACCGGGATGCTGCTCGCCGCGCCGGATCGCTCGCACGCTTCCGAGCGCTTCGAGGAGCTGCGCGACTCGCTCGGCTTCGTCGGCGTGTTGGAGGCCGGAGTTCTGGACGACACGTGGACCGAGGTCGCGCTCGGTCCGGGCTTCGGCGCCTGCTTCGTCGCCCGGCGCGAGGGCGACGAGTGGCGCTTCGCGACCTCCTACGACCGCGAGTTGGTCGTGGAATGCGCGCTGCTGCTCATGGCGCGGCTTCCGCGGCAGCGCTGATCACCTTCGAGACCTGCGCGCCCTGCCAGGCCAGTGGCGATTCTCCCTCCTTCTCGGAGACGAGGTTGGCGTTCGGGATCGAGTCGGCGTAGCGCTCACCGACCGCGTACGGGTGCTCGGGGTCGACCTCGTCGCGGCTGGCGACGACGGTGGTCGGGGCATCGATGGCGTGCAGGTCGTCCCATCCTTCGAACGGTCGCGAGCGCGGGACGGCTTCCAACGCGTCGGCCAGCGCCTCGGGGTGCTCGTGCGCGGAGAGCCGCTGGTGCAGGACGCGGTCGATCGTCTCATGCCACTTCTCGGGGACATTCGGCGTGCCATAGGCCTTCACGAAGCCCTCGACGCCGCCGTCTCTGAGACCCTGCGCGAGTGAGTCCCAGCGGTCGAAGTTGCGCTCGTCGTCGGGGTCGTACGCGGGGGTCATGATCACGAGGGCTTTGACCCGGTCGGGATGCTCGAGCGTGAACTTCGTGATCGTGTGCGCGCCCATCGAGGCCCCGGCCAGGACGGCCTTGTCGATCTCGCGATCGTCCAGGATCGCGAGCAGATCCTGGGCCAGCCGGTCGTAGCTGTAGTCGTCGCCGGGATCGGACTGGCCGTGGGCGCGCGCGTCGTAGGCGATCACGCGGTGTCCGGAGCGCTCGAGCGCCTTCGAACCCATCACGACATAGCGCCGCGTCGCCGTCAGACCGTGCAGGAGGACCACCGGCGTCCCCTCGCCGTCGTCGACGCCTTTGAGCGCGACCCCGTCCGCGTTGATGCTCAGATCCATGGGTCTATCCTCGCAAGCGTGCCCATTGACGCCACCGACGCAACCTTCGAACGCGACGTCATCCAGCGCTCCCACGAGCAGCCGGTGGTCGTGGACTTCTGGGCCGAGTGGTGCGGGCCGTGCCGCATGCTCGGGCCGGTGATCGAGAAGGCCGTCGACAAGCGCGACGGCGTCGACTTGGTGAAGGTCGACACCGACGCGAACCCGATGGTCTCCCAGGCCTTCGGCATCCAGTCGATCCCGGCGGTCAAGGCGTTCAAGGACGGCAAGGTGGTCGACGAGTTCGTCGGCGCGTTGCCGCCGGCCCAGGTCGAGCGGTTCCTCGACGGGCTGCTGCCGTCGGAGGCCGACGCGCTGGTCGAGTCGGGGTCCGAGGCGGACCTGCGCCGCGCGCTGGAGCTCGAGCCGGGCCGCGCCGACGCGACCGTCGCCCTGGCGCGGCTGGTCGACCGCGAGGAGGCGCTGGCGCTGCTCGCGAACGTCACCGGGTTCGCCGCCGACGGTCTCGCCGCGACGGCTGCGTCTCGAGGAGGACCCCGATCTCGCGTCCGCCTTCGCCGCGGTCGACCGCGGAGACGTCGAGGCCGGTCTCGACACGCTGATCGCAGCCATCCCGGCGAGCGAAGGCGAGCGGCGAGAGGACCTGCGCCGCGCGGTCGTCGGGATCCTGGACTCACTTGGCGTAGAGCACCCCGTCGCGCGTGAGTCGCGGCGGAAGCTGGCGTCCGCGCTCTACTAGCGAACGCCTCGTTGCGGCGCCTCCGGGCGCCGGCGAACGGCTGCATCGAGGGAGGCGAGGTCGCTTTGCCACCGTCGTGGCACCGCGGCGCTCGTCACGCACGTCCGAGTTGTTTGACTCGCGTTTTCCGCGAGTAGGACGACTCGCCCGCGCCGCGGGTGGCGCGTTGCCGCTCGTCAAGCTCGGGTGAGTTGTTTTAGGCCCGTTTTCCGGCCCTAGAACAACTCAGACGTCTCGCGAACCGCCGCCACACCCCGACCCACCCCCTCGATGCCCGCCGTTAGCGCGGCCTCACAACTCCAGCGCCAACTGCCCCACCGGAGCGACCGGCGCCGGCGGCCTGTCCGGCTCCAAGTCGTCGAACGACGCCATCCTCACGCCCAGCAGCCGCACCGGTGCCGGCGGCGCATACGCGTGCAGCAACTCGACGGCCGTGTCGGTGACCAGCGCCGTGTCGTTCGTGGCGTCCCCCAGGGTCCGAGCGCGCGTCACGGTCGTCCAGTCCGCGAGCCGCACCTTGATCGCGACCGTCCGCCCCCGGCGCCCCTTCTTAGCGAGCCCCTCGCACAACTCCCGCGAGAGCCCGCGCAGCACGGTCTCCAGCTCGGCATGCGACGCGATGTCCTCGTCGAAGGTCCGTTCCGTCGACACGGACTTGGCCGCCCCAGTCTCCGTCTCGACCGGCGAATCGTCATGGAACGACGCCCGCGCCTTCAAGTACCGCGCCCAGCGGTCGCCGAACCGCGCCGCCAGCAGGGCCTCGTCGGCCTCCTGCAACTGCGCGACCGTCGCGAACCCCATCGAGGCGAGCCGCTCGGCGGTCTTCGGCCCGATCCCCGGCAGCCGCCGGGTCGGCGCCGGCGCGAACCGGATGCATGCCTCCTCGCGTCCCATCGCGACGAAGCCGGCGGGTTTCCCCAGGTCCGAGCAGCACTTGGCGACGAGCCGCGACGGGCCGATCCCGACGGAGATCTGGATGCCGGTGTCAGCACGAACGGCCGTCACCAGTTCGCGCAACACCCGCAGAGGCTTCTCGACGCCGGTCAGATCGGCATACGCCTCGTCGAGCCCCATCGACTGCACGCGCTCCAGGCTCGACCGCACGAGCGCCCACACCTCGCGCGACTTCTCCCGATACGCGGAGAAGTCCGGCGGGATGACGATCGCGGTCGGGCACAGCCGCCGCGCCTGCGAGGCCGGCATCGCCGACCCCACGCCGAACTCGCGCGCTTCGTACGACGCCGTGGTGACCACGGCGCGCGGCCCGGATCCGGCCACGATCACCGGCTTGCCGGCCAGTTCGGGCCGGCGCAGCAACTCGACCGTCGCGTAGAACGCGTCGCAATCGAGGTGGGCGATGACGCGCTTCGGGGCCACCCACGAAAAGTAGGGGTGGCCCCGGATGTCTAGCGCGTCGCCTGGACCGGCCCGTGGCCGTTGAAGCCGAGCCGGCGCGCCGTCGCGGCGGTGAGGTCGTACTCACGCCCGCCGACGTACGGTCCGCGGTCGATCACGCGCACCCGGACCGTGCGGCCCCGATGACGGAACGTCACCTTGGTCCCGCAGGGCAGGGACTTGTGCGCGACGCCCAGCGAACCGGGCTCCAGGCGCCCGCCACAGCCGAGCTTGTTGCCGAACAGGCCGGGCCCGTACCAGGACGCGTAAGCGCTCCGGTACACGTTCAAGCGCCCCAGTCGGCGGACGGAGCCGTCGGCGGCCCGGACCCGGGCTCGCGTGCTCAGCGCTCCGCGGATGCGCTTGCGCAGCACGTAGCGGCCCGCGCCGTCGGTGCGGGCGCGGTCGATGGTCACCCAGCGGTGGCCCCGCTGGACCTGCAGTTTCACGGTGCCCGGAGTGGCCTGACCCTTGACGGTCACGCGACTTCCGGACTTGATGTTCAATCGCTTGCCGCTGACGCTGAATGCAGCATCAGCAGCGGCGGGCATAGCCGCCACGGCGGTCGAAGCCGTGAGGCACAGCGCGGTAGCGCAAAGCGCGCCACGCAGCGTGGATCGCGGCATGGTTCCTCCTGAATTGACCGTCCGGCCAGAGGTCTGCCTGCAGGGTGTGTCTAGGTGACCCCCGCGCGCCTCCTCCCGAAGCGCTTGGCCTACAAGGGGTCCCCCACCCGCGAGCACTCCGTGCGCTCGCGGCTCGGCGTGACCGAACGAGCGTTCGAGGTTAGCCGGATGCGGAAGCGCTTCAAGTAAGAACCCGCCAAACGGAGGGGTCTCACACAGCCAGCGCGAACTCGTCCCGCAACCGCGCGAGGCCGAGCCGAAGGCGGCTCTTCGCCGTGCCCAGCGGAACGTTCGCCCGCTGCGCGATCTGTGCCGCGGTCAGCCCGCCCCAGTACGCGAGCACGAGTGCCTCCCGCTGTGTCTCGGGGAGCTGCGAGAGCGCCGCGCGGACGTGTTCGCCGTCGTGGTCGAGCTCCGCGGGATCGGTCGACGGCGTGTCGCACAGCACCTTCAACCGGTCGGAAGCGCGCCCTCGCACCTGCCCTTCGCGCCACAGATCCAGCGCCCGCGAACGCGCCATCAGGCGCAGATACGTGCCGAGCTCGCCGCGTGACGAGTCGAACGAGCGCGGCTTGCGCCACAGCCGGAGAAAGACGTCCTGCACGACATCCTGGGCCAGAGCGGGATCGCCCAGCACGCGGAAAGCGGCCGTATACACGGCCCGATGGTGGTCTGCGAACGCCTGCCGGAACCCGGCGGGATCGCCCAAGTCAACTGTCACAGCAACGTTATACACGATGTTGAAGGTTCGCAAACCTGGGACAATCGATTCGGATGGCGAATGCCGACCGCCTCACCGGGCTTGACGCCTCGTTCCTCGCGCTGGAAAAGGACGGCGCCCACATGCACGTGGGCTCCGTGCTCGTGTTCGAAGGCCCGACGCCCGACTACGACGCGTTCGTCGACCACATCGAGCGCGGCCTGCACCTCGTCCCCCGCTACCGCCAGAAGCTCGCGTTCCCGCCGTTGGGCATCAGCCGGCCGATGTGGGTCGACGACCCGCACTTCAACGCGAGCTACCACATCCGCCACACCGCGCTGCCGCCGCCGGCGGGCGACGACGAGCTGCGGCGGCTGGCCGGCCGCGTCTTCTCCCAGCAGCTCGACCGTGAGAAGCCACTGTGGGAGATGTGGCTCGTCGACGGCCTCGCCGACGGCCGCTTCGCGCTGATCTGCAAGACCCACCACGCGCTCGTCGACGGGATCAGCGGCGTCGACATCATGACCGTGCTGTTCGACCTCGAGCCCGATCCGCCGGAGCCCGAGCCCGGCCCGAAGTGGGCGCCGCGCCCGCCGCGTAGCGCCGCAGAGATGCTCGCCGAGTCGATCGCCGAGCGCATCAGCGCGCCGGTCAAGCTCCTGCGCGACGCGGTCTCGCACCCAGATCGCGCCGGCGCCGACGCCGGGAAGGCCGCCGCCGGTCTCGCGTCCCAGCTCGCCGCCGGGATCTCCGGAGCGCCGCCGAGCCCGCTCAACACCCGGATCGGCCCGCACCGCCGGTTCGCCTGGGTCGAGGCCGACCTCGCCACCTTTAAGCACACCAAGGACGCGCTCGGAGGCACGATCAACGATGCCGTCCTGACCGTCGTCGCGGGGGCCCTGAGAGCCCACTTGATCCGCCGTGGCCGCGATCCGGAGGGCCAGGAGCTCAAGGCGATGGTGCCGATCAGCGTCCGCGCCGACGAGGCGCGCGGCGCGCTCGGCAACCAGGTGGCGGCGATGTACGCACCCCTCCCCGTGGGGCTCGACGACGCGGTGGAGCGCTTCCGCTTCGTGCACGCGGCGATGGGCGGCCTGAAGGAGTCCGGCCAGGCCGTCGGCGCGCAGGCGATCACACGGCTGGCCGACGCCGCCGCGCCGACCGTGCTCGACCAGGCCGCGCGCCTGCAGTCGCGCCAGCGCTTCTTCAACCTCACCGTCACCAACGTCCCCGGCCCGCAGGTCCCGCTGTATGTGATGGGTCGCAAGCTCGAGGCCTTCTATCCGAAGGTGCCGCTGGTACTCAACACCGCGCTCGGGATCGCGATCATGTCCTACGACGGGCGGCTGTTCTTCGGCCTGCTGGGCGACTACGACGCGATGAGCGACCTCGACGCGCTCGCCGCCGACCTCGACTCGTCGATCCGCGAGCTCGCCACCGCGGCCGGCGTCAAACCCAAGCGGCGCGCGAAGAAGCGCCCGCCGGTCCGGGCGTGAGGCGGGGGCTGATGGCACTCGCGATCGCCGGCCTGGCGGCCACCGCCTGCGCCGTGCTGATCACGGTCCTGGCCAACCGCGACCAGTCCCAGGTGCATTCCGAGGATCTCGCCGCGCTCGAGCCCGACCGCGGCGCCAACCACCCCGACGGACCGCCCACGCCCGCCTCTCCCCCGGCCCAGCCGCCGACCAGCGGCCCCCATCGTCCGGAGCTGATCGAGAAGGACCGGACCGAGCTGTCAGACGACCAGATCCTCGAGGCGCTGCACCTCGGCAACATCGTGATCGCCTACGAGGACGATCCGCCCACCGACCTCCAGCAGGACGAGTTCAGCCCCGACCTCGCCGCCGCCGGGCAGGCCGTGATCCTCGACCACCGCCCGGGCATCGGGCAGACCACGGCGCTGGCGTGGCGGCGGCGGAGCACCGAGCGCCTGAGCGAGTTCATCGACGCGTACCTCGGACAGGCGCCCGGGTAACGTCCAGGGCATGCCCGAACGCCTCGCGCCGCTGCGGCTCGCCCTCGCCCAGATCAACCCCACGGTCGGCGACCTCGACGGCAACGCGGCCAAGATCTCGCACTACATCGAGCGGGCACGCGACGCCGGGGCCGAGCTCGTCATCTTCCCCGAGCTCGCGCTGTCCGGCTACCCGCCCGAGGACCTGCTGCTCAAGGAGCACTTCCTGCGCGCGAACGCCGAGGCCCTGACCGAGCTCGCCACCGGGGTCGAGGGCATCGTCGCCATCGTCGGCTTCCCCGAGCGCACCGAGGACGTCTTCAATTCGATCGCGGTGATCGCCGACGGCGCCGTCCGCACGACCTACCGCAAGACGCGCCTGTGGAACTACGGCGTGGCCGACGAGGAGCGCTATTTCCAGGCCGGACCCGGCGCGGCGGTGATCGACCTCGGCGGCGCCCGGATCGGCCTGACCGTCTGCGAGGACATGTGGGTGCCCGGCGCGCCCGCGTCCGAGGAGGCCGAGGCCGGCGCGGCGCTGATCGTCAACTCCTCGGCGTCCCCGTACCAGAAGGACAAGGGCCTGCAACGCGAGCGGATGCTCCAGCAGCGCGCGCGCGACAACCTGGCCGCGGTCGCGTTCTGCAACACCGTCGGCGGGCAGGACGAGCTCGTCTTTGACGGCCACTCGGTGGTGATCGACCATGAGGGCTGCGTGCTCGCGCGCGGCCATCAGTTCGCCGAGGAACTGGTGGTAGCGACCGTCGACGCGCAGGCCGCGCTGACCGCCCGGTTGCGCGACACGCGCCTGCGCCCGCCGGCCCAGAAGGTGCTGCCGCAAATCCGTCACGCCGGCCGCTTCGAGCGGCCCGAGCACCCGCCTGTGGAACGCGTCGAAGGGAACGTCGCGGACCTGCTCGAGCCGGAGGCGGAGGTGTACACCGCGCTCTGCACCGGCGTCCACGACTACGTCGAGAAGAACGGCTTCCGGCACGTCGTGATCGGCCTGTCGGGCGGGATCGACTCGACGCTGGTGGCACTGATCGCCGCCGACGCGCTCGGGCCCGAGAGGGTCACGTGCGTCGTGATGCCGTCCAAGTGGTCCTCGGAGGGCACGCAATCCGACGCTCGCGATCTCGCGCACAGCCTCGGCGTGAACACGTTCGACCTGCCGATCGCGCCCGCGATGGAGATCTACGATCGGATGCTCACCGACGTCTTCGAGGGCCGCGAGCCCGACCTCACCGAAGAGAACCTGCAGGCGCGGATCCGCGGCAACCTGCTGATGGCGCTGTCGAACAAGTTCGGCTGGCTCGTGCTGACCACCGGCAACAAGTCCGAGGTCAGCGTCGGCTACTCGACGCTGTACGGCGACACCGCCGGCGGCTTCGCCGTGATCAAGGACGTGCCCAAGACGCTCGTCTACCGGCTCGTCGACTTCCGCAACGCGCGCGACGATCAGCATCCGGTGCCGGCCTCGATCATCGACCGCCCGCCGAGCGCCGAGCTGCGCCCCGACCAGAAGGACTCCGACTCGCTGCCGGACTACGACACGCTCGACGCGATCCTCGAGGCCTACGTCGAGGAGGACGCCGACCGCGAGCAGTTGCTGATGATGGGCTTCGAGGACGAGGTCGTGGACCGCGTGATCACGCTGGTCGAGCGCGCCGAGTACAAGCGCCGCCAGCAGCCGCCCGGCGTGAAGATCACGCCGCGCGCGTTCGGCCGTGACCGGCGGATGCCGATCACGAACGCGTACCGGCTACGGTCACCCGCACCAGCGCACACAGACGGCCCTGATCGTCCGTGATGTCGACCTCCCACACCGCGGTCGTCCGGCCGCGGTGCCGGCGACGCGCGGTGGCGTGGATCGTGCCGCCGGTGATCGGGCGCAGGAAGCTGGTCTGATTCGAGATCGTCCGGCCTTCGGTGAGCGCGTCCGCGATCACGGCGTAGACGCCGCCGTGGACCAGCCCGAGCGGCTGCTTGTGGCCGTCGGTGACCGGCAGCCGCGCGCGGACCTCGTCTTCTGACCGCGTGTCGATAACCAGCTCAACCAGTCCCGCCATGCCGGTAGCCTAGGCGCGATGCCGGCCACCGGGATCGATACGCTCGCGCCCGATCAGCGCGCTGCCGTGCAGCTCGTGCTCCGCCAGGGGCTCTCGTACGGCGAGCTGTCGGAGATGCTCGGGATGCCCGAGGAGACGATCCGCGCGCGCGCCCGCGATGGGCTCGAGGCGCTCGCGCCCGACCTTCCGGCGCCGGCCCGCGCGGGCGAGATCGCGGACTGGCTGCTCGGCCAGCAGTCCGAGAAGCACGCCGCCCGCACGCTCGAGTTCCTGCTGGCGAATCCGGAAGCCCACCAGTGGGCGACGACCGTCGCCAAGCCGCTGCGCAAGGTGCCCGGTGGCGAGAACGTCCCGGCGCTTGGAGGCAAGTCGCGCGCGAACGGCAAGGCGAAGCCCGCGGAGCCCGAGCCCGAACCACGGCCGGCGGCCGCCCCACGCTCCTCGCGGCTCGGCGGCGCCCTGCTGATCGGCGGCGCGGTCGTGATCGTGGCGGCCGTGCTCGCGTTCGTCTTCCTCCGCGGTGACGACCCCGAGCCGAGCGCCGACACTCCGACCACCGCGACTCCCACGGCGACCCCGAGCGCGGTCGGCCTGCAGCCCGGCGACGTCGTCATGCAGGGCCCGGCGGGTTCGAAGGCGCTCGCGGTCCTGCGGCTCGTGCCGACCGGCGAGAACCGGATCGAGTTCGCGCTCGTCGGCCAGGACATCCCGCCTAACGCCAGCGGCGAGCGCTACTCGCTTTGGTTCCGCAACGAGGACGGCAAGGCACAGTTGGTGGGCGACCTCGCCAAGCCTGTGGGCCAGAACGGGCAGCTCGCGTCGTCCGGGCCGGGCGAGGACAACATCGACGACTTCCCGACCTGGTTCCAGAGCTACGAGACCGCGGTCATCACCCAGGACGAGCCGGGCGCGAAGCAGCCCGGCCGCGTGATCGTCAGCGGCGCGCTGCCCGACACCAGCGGCTAAGACATCAACTTGCCGGGGTTCATGATCCCGGCCGGATCGCAGCGGTCCTTGACCGCGCGCAGCAGCTCGAGCCCGAACTCGCCGATCTCCTCGCCGAGGTACGGGGCATGGTCGCGCCCGACCGCGTGGTGATGCGTGATCGTCCCGCCCGCGGCGACGATCGCACGTGAGGCCGCGTCCTTGAAGCCGCGCCACTGCGCCACGGGATCGGCGTCCTGACGGCCCAGGACCGTGAAGTACAGCGAGGCGCCCGTGGGATACAGGTGCGAGACGTGGCACCCGACGTGCAGCCCCGGCAGCGCGTCTCGCACCGCCCCGTACAGGCGCTCCAGATTGCTCCACGTCGTCGCCGTCTCGAGCGTTTCGACCAACATGCCGCGGTCGAGCAGATCGTCACGCAGGTGCGGGCCCGCAAATCGTGACTTCTCCCACGCGTGGCCCGGCTTCGGACCCAGCGGAAGCGCGCCCGCCCGCACGAGCTTGCGCGCCGCGGCGGCACGGCCGTGCGAGCCCTGCCAGCCGCACACGAGCAGGCACCGCCCGCCGAGCAGCCTCCGCCCCATCGTTCCCGTGCCCGCCAACGCGACGCTCAGCCGCGTCTCGTCCGCGTCCGAGAGCCGTGCGATGTCCGGCGCGATCCCGTCCTGCTCGAGGTCGCGCAGCATCTCCGCGCCCTCGAGAAACGAGCCGACGCTCCAGCCGTCGAACGACGCCTCCAGGCGCGGCCGCACACGGAGCGCGACCTGCGTGATCACGCCCAGCGTCCCCTCGGACCCGAGCACGAGCTCGCGCAATGCGGGTCCCGCGGCGCTCGCGGGCGCGTCCAGCGTGGCGAGCGAACCGGCCGGGGTCACGCACTCGAGCGCCACGACCTGCTCGTCGATCCGCCCGTGGCCGGTCGACGTCTGGCCGGCCGAGCGGGTCGCCGCGCAGCCGCCGACCGTCGCCCACTCGTAGCTCTGCGGCACATGCCCGAGCGCCAGCCCCTGCGCGCGCAGGGCGGCATCCGCCTCGGGCAGCCGGATCCCCGGCTCGAACACCGCGATCCGCGACCACGGGTCGACCGAGACCAAGCGGTCCAGACGGCCGAGGTCGAGCGACACGAACGGCGACTCGCCGGCCAGGCCGCCGACAACGCTCGTCCCGCCACCGAACGGCACGACCGCGACGCCCGCCTGCGCGCACTCGCGCAGCACCGCCGCGACCTGCTCGGCATCGCCGGGTGCGACGACCGCGTCGGGCGCGCAAGTGCAGTCGCCGGCACGCTGCGCCAGCAGATCCAGGTACGACTTGCCGCGGCAGCGCAGCACGCGCGCCTCGCGGTCGTCGCGCACCTCGGCCACCGAAGCGAGCCGCTCGCGCAGGCCCTCCGGGAGCTTCGACGGTCCCAGCTCCACGTCCTCCAGCGCGACCGGCCGCGATACCACCCCGCCGGCGATCCCCAGCTCCTCTCGCAGCAGCGCGTCGGCGTGCTCCGGGAGCGATGGTCCGGCCCCGGGCTCGCCCCAGCCCCAGAAGACCTGCTCGCGCCTCACTCGTAGGCCACGAGCGCGTGGACGTCGTAGCCCGCGAGCTTCTCCCGGCCGCCGAGGAACGACAGCTCGACCAGGAAGCCGCAGCCGGCGATCACGCTGCCGCGGCCCTCGATCAGCTCGGCCAGCGCCCGCGCGGTGCCGCCGGTGGCCAACAGGTCGTCGTGCAGCAGCACCCGCGCGCCGTCCGCGAGCGCGTCAGCGTGCATCTCCAGCGCGTCGACGCCGTACTCGAGGATGTACTCGGCCGACACCGTCTCCCCCGGCAGCTTGCCAGGCTTGCGCGCGGGCACGAACCCGACGCCGAGCTCTCGGGCCAGCGCCGCGCCGAGGATGAACCCGCGCGCTTCGGCGGCCACCACGAGGTCGACCTGCAGAGGCCGCGCCCAGTCCGCCAGCCCGGCCACGGCCGCATCCAGCGCACCCGGATCGAGCAGCAGCGGCGTGATGTCTTTGAAGATGATCCCCGGCTTCGGGAAGTCCGGGATGTCGCGAATGAACGCCTCGAGGTTCATTTCGCGATCCGCCGCAGGTCACGGACCAGCAGCAGATGCTTGAGGTGCGACGCGACCGCCGCCAGGTTCTCGAGCGCCTCGACGGCTTCCTTGCGCCGCTCGGGATTGCGCGAGCGCAGCGCTGGGGCGAGGATCTGCTGGAGCAGCGCGGCCTCCCGCTCGGCGGAGCTCTTGAACACGCGCAGGTTGCGCCCGGCCACGCCGTACGCGTGCAGTTCCTTCACCGAGCGCACGATCTCGCGATCGGTCTCGTCGTAGTAGCGCGTCCCCGCGCGCAGCTCGCCCTTGACGATCCCGAAGTCCTCGAGCTCCTGCACGAGCCGCGGCTCGGCGCCGGTCTCCTCGACCACGTCCTCGAGCGAGTACAGCGCCCCGCGGTCGCGGACGGACACGGTCAGCCGCCGCAGCGCCGCGCCGGGCCGACCGTCCGGCTTCGGCCCTGCCGCGGGCGCCGACCGCTCGTCGACCGACCGGCCCGCGGCCAGCTCCTGGCGGATCACGGCCAGCGGCAGGAACTCGTCGCGCTGCAGCCGCAGGATCGTCCGCAGCCGCGCGACGTCGTTGGACGAGTAGAGCCGGTAGCCGCCGGGCGTCCGCCGCGGCGTCAGCAGCTTCTGATCCTCGAGGTACCGGATCTTCGAGATCGAGATGTCCGGGAACTCCTGCTGGAGCCCCTTGCAGACGGCCCCGATCGTCAGCGACTTGGCCTGTCTCGGCGGTTCCGGCTGGGTCTCGCTCACCTCGGTGGCGGCGTCGTCGGTCACGGCCACCTCAGCGCGCCAGGTAGGTGAGCTTGTACTTGCCGACCTGCAGCTCGTCGCCATCGGTGAGCTTGTGCGACTCGATCCGGCGCCGATTCACGTACGTGCCATTCAAGGAACCCGAATCATCCAGGAACCACTCACCCGAACGCCGTACGAGTACCGCGTGATCGCGCGACACGGTCACGTCGTCGAGGAAGATCTCGGCATCCGGCGAGCGCCCGATCGTCAGACGCTCTCCCTCGAGCGGGAACGACTGCCCGACCCGGCCGCCGCCGGAGCGGATCACGAGCGCGCCCGTCGCCGCCGCGACGTCACCGACGTCGACCGGCTTCAACTCGCCGGTCTGCTCGTCGATCATGTACGTCGCGGTCGTCACGTCATCGCGCGTGTCTTCACGCGTGCCGACGTAGGCGCCGCAGCGTTGGCAGTAGTTCGCGCCTTCCGTGACGACGAACCCACACTCTGGGCAGTGACGAGCCAAGGGCCGAGCCCCGCCGACGCTAGATGTCTTCGCCGCCGCCGCCCGTGGCGCGACCGGCGAGGATGTCGGTCAGGCGCTGGACGTCGGCACCGGAGATGACTTCTTCGCCGCCTTCATGCTTCTTGCGCAGGCGGTTGACGAGTTCCGCGCGCAGGATGTCGATCTTGCCGTGGAGGATCCGCCGGCGGTAGGACACCTCCTGCTCCTCGTCCGTGAGCTGCTGGATGAGGTCCTTGAGCTCCTGGTCGGAGAGCGAACCGAGATCGGGGAAGGTGTCCATCAGAAAGCGAGTCCTCTCCTCACGTGCGACGAGACGGAACGGCAAGCATAGCGATCATCAAGCTCTACTAGAGGCTTGCCGAAGACCGTCACGAACGTACTGCACAGTGGCCGCGAGCACCAGTGCCAACCCGATGTAGAGCAGCGTCAGTGCGAGCCAGTCGACGTTGCACAACGCGAAGAACAGCGCGCTGAACACCGGCCAGACGCCCCAGCGGCCGAGCCAGTTGACCTTCAATTCCACGTGCTTGGCCATCGCGTAGCGCGCCAGGAAGAGCATGAACAGCTCACGCGCTGCCAGCAGCGCCAGCGCCCACCGCGGCAGCAGCTCGAACTTCCAGCACACGATCACGCCGGCAATGATCAGCAGCCGGTCAACTAATGGGTCCAGCAGCGCGCCCATCCGCGAGTACTGGCCGGTCACCCGCGCGGCGATCCCGTCGAAGTAGTCGCTCCACGCGATCAGCGCGAACAGCACCGCGGGGAGCGCGTCGGTCCCGCTCTCGGAGTTCAGCGCCAGCACGAGGAAGACCGGGATCGCCGCCAGCCGGACGTAGCCGATCGCGTTCGGGATCGTCCACGGCCGCAGCGGCGCGCCCTCCTGGGTCTCGGGCGGCGGCGCGCCCGAACGGTCGAGGCCGGAGAGCCGCCGGAACGTGAGCTTGGGCTTCTCTACGGGAGAGTCGTCCACAGGTCCGCAGCGGCCTGTGCCGCCCCCTCGAGCGGGATGGTGCGGCTCTCGCGCCCGCGCCGGACCTGGGCCTCGATCTCGCCGCCCGCGATCGTGCGCTTGCCGATCGTCAGCCGCAGCGGCACGCCGAGCAGCTCCGCGTCGGCGAACTTCTCGCCGGGGCCGGCGTCGCGGTCGTCGTAGATCACGTCGAGGCCGAGCTCGCGCAGCTCGCCGTAGAGCCGTTCGGCCAGCTCGCGCTCCTCGGTGCCCTCCTTGCCGAGCCCGACCAGGTGCACGTCGAACGGCGCCAGCGAGCGCGGCCAGGAGATGCCCTTCTCGTCGGCGAACTGCTCGACCGCGGCCGCCGCGATCCGCGCCGGCCCGATCCCGTACGAGCCCATCCAGATGTGTTGCGACTGGCCGTTGACGTCGAGGTAGGTCGCGCCCAGCGGCTCCGAGTAGCGCGTGCCGAGCTTGAAGATGTTGCCGATCTCGATCGCCGGCTCGATCCGGATCGGGTTCCCGTCGACGGTGTCGCCCTCGACGACGGAGCGGACGTCGACCTCGGTGAACTGGAAGTCGCGCCGCGGGTTGACGCCGCGCAGGTGCGCGTCCGGCCGGTTGGAGCCGGAGATGTAGCTTTCGCCGCTGAGCGCCTTGTCGAGCAGGATCGGCACCTCGGTGCCGACCGGGCCGATGTAGCCGGCCGGCCCGATGGAGTCCTCGAACTCCGCGGCCTGCGCCGGGCGGAACGGCGCCCCGAGCGCGTTGGTGAGCTTGATGTCGTTGACCCGGTGGTCGCCGCGCACGAGCACGAGCTTGAGCTCTTCGCCGACGATCACCGGATAGGCCTTGATCAGCGCCCCCGCCGGGACGCTGAACGCCTCGCACACCTGGGCGACGGTCGTCATCCCGGGCGTCGAGACCTCTTCCGGCGCCTCCAGCGGATCGGGCAGCTCGACCGGCTGCGGCTCGGCTGTGGCGACCTCGACGTTCGCCGCGTAGCCCGGCGCGAGCGCGACGTCGTTCTCGCCGGCCGGGCACGGCGCCATGTACTCATGCGCGCCGAAGCCGCCCATCGCGCCGACATCGGACTCCACCCGGTACCACTCCAGCCCGCAGCGATCGAAGATCTTGTCGTAGGCCTCGCGGTGCTTCTCGTAGCCGGTGTCGAGGCCCGCCCGGTCGCGGTCGAACGTGTAGGAGTCCTTCATGATGAACTCGCGCGTGCGCAGCACTCCGGCGCGCGGGCGCGCCTCGTCGCGGCCCTTGAGCTGGAAGTGGTAGAGGATCAGCGGCAAATCGCGGTACGAACGCACGATCTGCGCGACGTGGGTGGTGACGATCTCCTCGTGCGTCAGCGCGAGCACGAGATCCGCGCCCCTGCGGTCCTTGAGCTTGAACAGCTCGTCGATCTCGTAGCGGCCGGAGCGCCGCCAGATCTCGGCCGGGTTGAGCAACGGCATCAACATCTCGTGGGCGCCGATCGCGTCCATTTCCTCGCGCACGATCTGCTCGGCCTTCTGGTGCACGCGCCAGCCCGCCGGCAGCCAGCTCCAGAGCCCCGTGCCGACCTGCCGGATCATCCCCGCGCGCACGAGCAGCTTGTGCGACAGCGCTTCGGCGTCCGCCGGCGGCTGCTTCTCGGTCGGGAGGAAGTACTGACTCAGACGGGTCATGCGAGGCGCAGAGCCTAGTGGGTGCTAGAACGCTTCTGCCGACGCACGGTTCGAATCTGCCCGGGAGGTTCCAATGGCTTACGAAGTTCCGCCGCTGCCCTACGACTATGACGCGCTGGAGCCGCACATCGACGAGGCGACGATGCGCGTGCACCACGACAAGCACCACCAGGCGTACGTGGACAAGGCGAACGCCGCGCTCGAGGGCACCGACTTCGACGGCAAGCCGATCGAGGAGGTCGTCAAGAACCTCGATTCGCTGCCTGCCGACAAGCAGAAGGCGGTCCGCAACAACGGCGGCGGCCACCTCAACCACAGCCTGTTCTGGGAGATGCTCTCGCCGGACGGCGGCGGCGAGCCCTCGGGTGAGCTGGCCGAGGCGATCAACAGCGCGTTCGGCTCCTTCGACGACTTCAAGGCGAAGTTCAAGGACGCGGGCGTGAACCAGTTCGGCTCCGGTTGGGCCTGGCTGGTCTATGACGGCTCCGGTCTGGCGGTCACCAGCACCCCGAACCAGGACAACCCGATCTCCGCCGGCCAGAGCCCGTTGCTGGGCGCCGACGTGTGGGAGCACGCCTACTACCTCAAGTACCAGAACAAGCGCCCGGACTACCTGGACGCGTTCTGGAACGTCGTCAACTGGGACAAGGTCGCAGAGCTCTACGGCGCTGCAAAGTAATCCCCGCGCCGCAACTCCTGTCCGGTCGTGGCGTTGGAATGTCTCCGATGACTGAGACTCGCCGACGCCGCGCCCGGCGCGCGGTCGTGGCGGCCGCCGCATGCGCGGCCGCCCTGCCCACCGCACCCGCCCTCGCCGCCCCCGACCAGCTCTCGCTGATCGAGGACGAGAAGCTGATGCTGGAGTCGGGCCCCGCGACTCAGGCCCAGGCCCTCGACGAGGCGAAGGCGCTCGGCGCCGACGTGATCCGTGCGAACGTGATCTGGTCGCGCTACGCGCCCTCCCCCACCTCGAGCCGGCGGCCGAGGCGCTTTGACGGCAAGGACCCGAACGCGTATCCCAACCTCGCGATCGTCGACTCGCTCGTGGCCGGTGCTCAGGCGCGCGGAATGCAGGTCCTGCTGACGCCGACCGGGCCGATCCCGGCCTGGGCCTCGCGCTGTCGTGGCTCGCTCGCCATCAAGCGCGTGTGCAAGCCCAACCCGCAGCTGTTCGGCCAGTTCGTGCGCGCGCTCGGCACGCGGTACCCGACCGTGAAGCTGTGGTCGATCTGGAACGAGCCGAACCTGCGCTCGTGGCTGCGGCCGCAGTACGAGGTGTCGGGCTCGGTGGCCGTTCAGAAGTCCGCTTCGCTGTATCGCGCGCTCTCCGCGTCGGCGATCGCGGGCCTGCGTACCGCCGGCCACCGCGACGCGCAGATCTGGCTCGGCGAGACCGCGCCGCTCGGCGACGATCCCTCCGGGTGCTCGAGCCAGCGCCGGTTGCGGGTGCCCGCCCGCTGCGCCGGCCGGATCCTCAAGACCTCGCCAGAGATCTTCCTGCGCGGCGTGTTCTGCCTGAACTCCGGCGGCGGGCGGCTGACCGGGGCGGAGGGGCGAGATCAGCGCTGCTCGAACTACAAGCAGCTGAGAGTGACCGGCTACGCCCATCACCCGTACACCCGCGGCGGTTCGCGACCGCCGATGTCGCGCACCAACACGGGCGAGATCACGATCGGTGTCGCGACGCGGCTCTCGCGTCTGCTGGACCGAGCCGCCCGCGCCAAGCGGATTCCGGCCGGGCTGCCGATCCACTACACCGAGCACGGCTGGCAGACGAACCCGCCGGACCGGATCTTCGGCGTGACGGACGTCCAGCAGGCTGAGTACATGAACCAGTCCGACTGGATCGCCTACAACAATGCTCGGGTGCACACCGTCGCCCAGTACAAGATCGTTGATGACGAGAACATTCCGGCCGGCTTCCAGATGGGTCTGCGGCTGTTCTCCGGCGGCGCCCGCAAGCCCGCCTATGACGCGTACAAACTGCCGATCTGGGTCTCCGGCACCGGTTCGGAAGTGACCGTCTACGGCCAGGTCCGTCCGGCGGACAACGGCGCGGCGGTCTCGGTCGACGTCCAGGCGGCGGCCGCGGGCAGCACTTTCAGCACCGTGCAGACGGTGCCGGTCACGTCGGCGAATGGCGCATTCACCGTCACGCTCCCGCGCGCGGGTGCCGTGTGGCGACTACGTTGGAACGGAATGATTTCGCGGGAGGCTGAGGTGGCGGCGAAGTGATGCGGCGGTTCGGGCTACTCTTGGCGACGACGGCGGCGCTGTGCGCCGCCGCGGCGCCGGCGCACGCGGCGACCTTCGAGGTCGGCATGGAAGACGAGGGGCTGTTGCTCTCCAACCCGCATCTGGCCCCCGCGGCGGTGCTGGCGTGGAAGGCGATGGGCGTCGACGTGGTGCGGATCCACGCCCGCTGGTGGGAAATCGCCCCGGCGCGGACCGCGACCCGGGCGCCATCGGGATTCAACGCGAACAACCCGAACGATCCGCAGTACAACTGGGTCGCGCTGGACAACGCGATCACGCAGATCCGCAACGCCGGGATGCGCCCGATGGTCACGATCACCGGCCCCGGCCCGCTATGGACGAGCGGGGACACGCGCAAGCGCAACCCGCTGTGGAAGCCGAAGCCGTCCGCGTACGCGTCGTTCGCCCGCGCGGTCGCGACCCGCTATCGGGACCGCGTGGACCGCTATCTGCTCTGGAACGAGCCCAATCAGAAGGGCTGGCTGCAGCCGCAGTGGCAGTGCGACCGCCGCCGCCGCAACTGCCAGGCGGTGTCGCCGCACCTCTACCGCTCACTCGTGCGTGCCGCGCGGCCCGCGATCCTCGCCGCCGATCCCGGCAGTGAGATCGTGGTCGGCGAGCTGGCGCCGGTCGGCGATCCGCCGATCAGCGACCTGACGCCGATGAAGCCGCTGATCTTCATGCGCGAGCTCGGCTGCGTGGACTCGCGCTATCGCAGCATCCGGACCGGCTCCTGCCGCGGGTTCCAGGCGCTGCAGGCGAACTCGTTCGGCTACCACCCGCATCCCCAGAAGCTCGCTCCGGACAAGGTCAACCGGGACCCGGACGAGGCCCAGTTCGCCGACCTGAAGCGTCTGTTCACGGCGCTGGACAAGCTCAAGTCCCGCAAGCGGCTGCGGCTGGGCAGCACGTTCCATCTGACCGAGTTCGGGTACGAGACATCGCCGCCCGATCCGGCCAGCGGGATCTCGACGGCGCTCCAGACGCGGTATCTCCAGCAGGCCGCGTACGTCGCGTGGAAGTCCAAGCGCGTGGCGGGGCTGTCCTTCTACCAGTGGGACGACGAGCCGACCAAGAACCTCGGCAGCGGCACTCGGCGCTACTTCGGGTGGCAGACCGGCCTCCGGACCAACAACGGCACGCCCAAGCCGGTGCTCTCGACGATGCCGGCCCCGTTCGTGATCGATCAGGCCAAGGGCTCGCGTTCGGGCCTGCTGTGGGGCCAGGTGCGCGTGGACGCACTGGCGACGATCACGATCCAGGTCAAGCAGCGCGGCGCCGCGGAATTCAGCGACCTCACGACGCTCGCCACGGCCGCCGACGGCACCTGGTCGCGCCGGATCACGCTGACGAGCGGGGCGCAGTATCGCTACCGCTGGACGCCGAGACCGAACGCGCTGGACCCGGCGCCGTTCCCGCGGTTCTCCGGGGCCGTGGACCTCGGAAAGCCCGAGTCGAGCCGCTACAAGGCGTCGCTGGCGTTCTGATGATGCGGTGGCTCGCGGCGGCAACGGCGGCGGCAGCGCTCATCGCGGCGTCGCCGGCCGCCGCGCAGTCACCGATCAACCTCGGCACGGGCGACACCGCGAGCGTGCTCGTGGACGCCATCGGCACCGGCCACATCGCGTTCGACTCGGGCGCCGGCACGACGTACTGCCGGCTCCCGCGCAACGCCCGCGCCTGCGACGTGACGTCGTTCCTGCCACTGGACGGGGCGCAGTCGCCCTTCATCCGCGAGCGGGCCGACGGGGTGCTGATCCTGCTGGCGTCCGCCGAGAACGTGCTGTACCTGCGCACCTCCGGGGACCGTGGCGTCAGCTGGTCGGCGGCGGCCGCGATCGGCAGCGGGAATCCCAGCTCCGCGGAGATCGCGCCCGGCGGACAGGGCGTGTACACGATGGGCTACGGGACCGAGGTCGTGAACTTCCGCCACTCGCCCTTCGCGGGCGGGGAGACGCGGGTGCTGAACCTGCTGTTCGGCGACAACCCACCGTCTTCGGCGGACATGGTGCTCCTCGGGGATGGCCGGCTCGTCGTCACCTTCGGCGACCCCGAGGACACGCGCTGGCGCGTGTTCGGGGGCGGCGACGCCTACGACATCAACGCGTGGGCCACGTCCGGCACCGTCGCCGGCGTGTCCGGCGCGGAGGTGTTCACCGGCCCGCGCGGTACGTACCTATTCGAGCACCGGTCGCTGGCCGCGCAGCGGACCGGGAGCTTTAGAGCACCGTTCGCGCTGCGCTCGCTGGACACGCGCCGCCTGCGGTGGCGCAGCTCACGCGCGTTCGCTGCCGATCGCAGCATCTTCGGCACCTCGACCGCGATCCAGGACGGGCGCGGCCGGATCCACGTGATCTCTGACACCGGTGGCGCGGGCCTGACGAACTGCGTGCTGTACACGCGCACGGGCCCCCGCCGCTCGTCGTGGTTCGGCAAGACCACGGTGCTGTTCCGGACGATCTCCAACGATCGCGAGCCGGTGTTCACCCGCGTCGGCGCCGCCCCGGACGGGCGCGGTTTCGCCGTCTGGCAGGACAAGGTCGGCCAGATGTGGGCGACGCCGCTGCGCCAGGCGAGCGGGAAGTACCGCCCGCGCTCGTTCCAGGGTGACCGGCCCGCCTGCGTCGGCCGCGAATACAGCTAGGCGCGGGTGAAGCGGCGGCCGTCGACGGGCGAGAGCGCCTCGTCGATCGCGTCGGCGTCTTCCGCTGCCTTTTCCTTCTCGAGCATCGCGAGCCGCTCCGGCGTCATCGCCGTCGCGTCCTCCTCCTCGGCCAGCCACGCGGCCGCCTCGGCGGCGGCGGCCTTGTCGACCGCGAGTGTCTTGCCGGAGGCGTAGTACTTGTCGATCTCCGCGAACAGCTCGTCGACCAGGTCCTCGGTCCGGACCTTCTTCAGCGGCTCGCCCTTCGAATAGATCATCCCCATGTCCTTGGCGCCGGTGATGCCGAAGTCGGCGTGGCGGGCCTCGCCGATGCCGTTGACGGCGCAGCCGAGGACGGAGACCTCGATCGGGTCTTCGTAGGCCTCGAGCCGTCGCTCAACCTCCGCGACGACCGAGTCCATGTCGAACTGGAGGCGGCCGCACGTCGGGCACGCGATCAGGACCGGGCCGCGCTCGCGCAGCTTGAGCGCCTTCAGGATCTCCCAGGCGACCTTGACCTCCTCCTCCGCGTGGAAGGTGGAGAGCGAGATCCGGATCGTGTCCCCGATTCCGTCGGCGAGCAGCGTGCCGAGCCCCACGGCGGACTTCAGCGAGCCCGACCACTTCGTCCCGGCCTCGGTGATGCCGAGGTGCAGCGGGTACGGGATCCGTTCGCTGAGCGCGCGGTTCGCGGCGATTGTGTTCGGGACCGAGGTCGATTTGATCGAGACCTTGAAGTCGGTGTACCGCAGCCGTTCCATCAGCGCGACGAACTCCACGGCGGCCTGGACAAGCGCCTCGACCGGGTTCTCGAATTCGAGCTCGTGCAGGTGCTTGGGCAGCGAGCCGGAGTTGACGCCGATCCGCATCGGCGTGCCGGCGGCGCGGGCCCGGTCGGCGACCTCGGCGACCTTCTCGGGACCGCCGATGTTGCCCGGGTTCAGGCGGATGCAGTGCGCGCCGGCGTCGATCGCCTTCAGCGCCAGCGTGTGATTGAAGTGGATGTCGGCGATCACCGGGATCGGCGACTCGACCACGATCGTCTTGAGCGCGTCGATGTCCTTCTCGCGCGGCACGGCGACCCGGACGATGTCCGCGCCTGCGTCCGCGACGCGGCGAATCTGGTCCATCGTCGCCTGCAGGTTGGCGGTCTCGGTCTTGGTCATCGTCTGGACCACGACCGGGGCCCCGCCGCCGATCTGCACGCCGCCGACGTTCACTGAGCGCTCTGAAGCCATCGCTGATCCAGTCTATTAGGGCTAACCCCCATCTCCTTGGGGGGCCTGCTCAATCGCCCAGGGCCCTTGCGACCGCCAACATGCCCTACTCCGGCCGGCCGCGGCGGTATTGCGCGGCCGGCCGCTAAACGTTCGCGGGCGCCGCGGCGTACATCGCCTCGATCTGTTCGGCGTACTTGTCGCCGATCGGGCGCCGCTTGAGCTTCATCGTCGGGGTCAGCTCGTCGCCGCCGGGCAGCCAGTCCTCCTCGATGACCGTGAAGCGCTTGATCTGCTCCGGCCGCGACAGCGTGGCGTTCGCGGCGTCGACAGCCTCCTGCACCGCGGCGCTCACGTTCGCGGTGACCGCCGCGTAGTCCGGATCGAGCACGATCAGCGCCGTGTTGTACTGGCGGCTGTCGCCGATCACACACGCCTGGCCGATCAGCGGCGAACTGCCCTTCAGCGCCGCCTCGATGTTCGCCGGTGACATGTTCTTCCCAGCCGAGTTGATGATCAGCTCCTTCTTGCGATCGATGATCGTCACGTACCCGTCGTCGTCGATCGTGGCCACGTCGCCGGTGTGCAGCCAGCCGTCCTCGTCGAGCGCCTCGGCGGTGCGATCCGGGAGATTGCGGTAGCCGACCATCACGACCTTCGAGCGCGCCAGCAACTCGCCGTCGGAGGCGAGCTTGAGCTCGACGCCCGGCGAGGGCAGGCCGACCGTGCCGATCTTGATCCGCTCGAGCGGATTCGAGGAGCCGGCGCCGCAGGTCTCCGACATCCCCCAGATCTCGGCCAGCGGTACGCCGATCGCGTGGAAGAACACGAGCACGTCGCGCGGGATCGGCGCGGCGCCGACGTTCGCGACCTTGACCTCGTCGAGCCCGATCGCGGCCCGCAGCGGCCCGAACAGCTTCTCCTCGCCCACGGCCAGGACTGGCGCCAACTGGTCCGGGATCGGCTGGCCGGCCTGCTCGAGCTCGACCTTCTGCCGACCGGCGGCGAGCAGCTTCTGGGCTCCCTCGTCGCTCGCCAGCTTGGCCTCGATCCCGGCCTTGAGCTTCTCCCAGACGCGCGGGACGGCGAAGAACCACGTCGGCCTGACCTTCGGCAGCCACTCGCCGATCCGGCGCGGATCAGGACAGCAGACGACGCTCATCGCGAACACGATCGGCAGGTAGTGGTGAGCGGTCCGCTCGGCCACGTGCGCCGACGGCAGCCACGAGATGACGCGCGAGCCCTCCGGGAACTTGACGCGCTGCTCGACGGCGTAGACGGCGGCCATCATGTTGGCGTGCGTGATCTGCACGCCCTTCGGCGGCCCGGTCGTGCCGGAGGTGTAGATCAGCGTCAGCAGGTCGTCGGGCGCCACGGCGCGCCAGTCGGGCTCGAAGCCCGGTTCCTCGTCCCACTCGCCGGCGATCAGTACGTGGTCCACGAGTGGCTCGACGACCTTGGCGAACGGCGGCTCGACGATCGCGACCTTCGCCCCGGCGTCCTGGATCACGTAGGCGATCTGGTCCGGCGCCGAGGTCAGGTAGATGCTGAAGGGCGTCGCCCCGAGCGACATCACGGCGAGGTCGGCGATCGCGAACTCGGGGCGGTTGGACACCATCAGCGCGACGGTGTCCCCGTGCCCTACGCCGAGCTTAGCCAGGGTCCCCGCGAAGGCGTCCGAGCGGTCGCGGAGCTGCGACCAGGTCAGTTCCAGGTTCTCTCCCGAGACGGCGAGGTCGTCCGGGTGGTCCTCGACCGTGAGGCGGAACGCCTCAGCGATCGTCGCGGCGCGTGAGCCCTCCATGAGCCGAAGCTACCGGATCTGCGAGGTCCCGTCCGTTATTCGGCCGATGTCGTTCGTCACGCCTACGAAGAACAACATGATCACCAGCGCGAAGCCCACGAAGCCGGCGCGCTCCATCACGCTGAACGGGATCGGACGGCCGCGCACCTTCTCGGCGAGGGCCCAGAAGATGTGGCCGCCGTCGAGCGGCAGGAACGGGAATAGGTTGATGACGCCGAGCGAGAGCGAGATCAGCGCCAGGATCAGGAGCGCTCGCGTGGCGTCGAGCTCGAACGCCTTGCGCGTCTCGTTGTAGCCGCCGACCACGCTGCCGATCTCCTCGCGCTTCTCCGGCACGAAGATCTGCGCGATCGTGCTCACCGTGGTACTGGTGACACGCCACATGTCCTGGACGGCGAGGCCGCTGGCCCGCACGGGCCCGACTTCCACCCGGCTCGCCTCGCCGTCGTATCCGAAGCCGTAGCGGTGGCGCTTGACGTCCGGCGCGGGGTCGTAGAAGGTCGTGCCGCGGACCGTGGTCTCCGTCCCGCCGCGCTGGACGGTGATCGCGACCGGCGTCTCCTTGTGGGCGTTGACGAGCTTGGTGACCTGGTCGCGCTGCTCCGTCCAGTCACCGGTCAGCGGGCGCCCGTCGACGGCCAGCACCCGGTCGCCCGGCTTCAGCGTCGAAGCGGCCGGCGTGCCCTTCTCGATCGCACCCACGACCAACGGCGGCTCGATCACGCCGTTCGCCCAGAACAGGCCCGCCAGGATCGCGAACGCCAGCGCGATGTTGACGACCGGGCCGGCCGCGATCACGAAGATCCGCTTCCACACCGGCTGGCGGTAATACGCGCGGTGGGCGTGCTCCGGCGGGATGTCCTCCGCCGGGTTCATCCCGGTGATCTTCACGTAGCCGCCGAGCGGGATCGCGCCGATGGCGTACTCCGTCTCGCCCTTCTTGCGGCGGGCGATCAGCGGCGGAAAGAACAGGCTGAAGCGCTCGACGCGCATGCCGACGGCCTTGGCCGCGAAGAAGTGACCGGCCTCGTGGAGGATGATCAGGAAGGCAAAGCCGAGGAACGCCAGCATCCAGCTCATGCACGGACTCCAATCAGTTCGTTCGCGAGCTCGCGCGCCTCGGAGTCCGTGACGTAGAGCGCTTCGAAGTCGTGCACCCGGTGCGAGCCGAGTTGGTCCAGCACGCCCTCGATCACCTTCGGGATCCCGCCGAAGCCGAGCCGGCCGTTGAGGAACGCGTGCACGGCGACCTCGTTGGCCGCGTTGAGCGCGCACGGGGCGGTGCCCCCGGCGGTTGCCGCGTCCCGCGCCAGCCGCAGGCAGGGAAATGCTTCGAGGTCGGGCTCCTCGAAGTCGAGCCGTTGCAGCTTGATCAGGTCCAGCGGCGCGATCGGGAGGTCGGCGCGGTCCGGGTGGTGCAGCGCGTACCCGATCGCGACCCGCATGTCGGGATAGCCCATGTGCGCCTTCGTGCTGCCGTCGCAGAGCTGAACGAGCGCGTGGATGATCGACTGCGGGTGGACGACGACGTCGATCTTGTCGTACGGCGTCCCGAAGAGGTGGTGGGCCTCCATCAGCTCCAGGCCCTTGTTCATCAGTGTCGCGGAGTCGATCGTGATCTTGCCGCCCATCCGCCAGGTCGGGTGGTTGAGCGCTTCCTCGACGGTCACGTGGTCCAGGTCTCGTCTGCCTCTGAACGGGCCACCGGACGCGGTGATGATCAGCTTGTCCACGACGCCGGGCGGCTCGCCGGTCAGCAGGTGATGGAGCGCGGTGTGCTCGGAGTCGATCGGGATCAGGCGTGCGCCGGTGGCCTCGGCGAGCGCGGTCACGAGCTCGCCGCCGACGACCAGCGACTCCTTGTTGGCCAGCGCGACGTCGATCCCTTCGGTGAGGGCGACGATCGTCGGGCCGAGGCCCGCTGAGCCGACGATCGCGTTGACCACGAGGTCGGCCTGCGACTCGGCGACGAGGCGGATCAGACCCTCCGGGCCGTTGAGCACCTCGCCTCCGGTCCACTGCTCGCCGGCGCGGGCGGCAGCGTCCGGATCGGTCACCGCAATTCGCGTGACGTCGTGCTCCAGCGCCTGCTGGATCAACTGCGTGTGGCCGGTGGCCGCGGACAGGCCGACGACCTCGAAGGCGCCTTTGGCGCGGCTCACGACGTCGAGCGCCTGCGTGCCGATCGACCCGGTCGATCCCAGGATGAGGAGCCGCTTCACGGCGACCCATTGTGGCATCGGGTCGATTTGGGCCAGATAAGGTTCGCGCGCGATGGAGTTCCGCGACACGGGCGGCAATGGACCGCCAGTGGTGTTCCTCCACGGCCTGCTCGTCGACGGCACGCTGTGGGATGCGGTCGTCGACCGGCTGCCGGATCACCGCTGCATCGTGCCGACGTTGCCGCTCGGCTCGCACACGGTCCCCGTCTCCGATCGCTCGTCGCTCACCCCCGCCGGGGTCGCGGACATGGTGGCCGACCTGCTGGTCCGCCTCGAGCTCCGTGACGTCACGGTGGTGGCCTCCGACACGGGCGGCGCGATCGCCCAACTGCTCGTCACGCGCGATCCATCGCGGGTTGGCCGGCTCGTGCTGACGCCGTGCGACGCGCTCGAGGTCTTCCCGCCCGCGCTGTTCGTCCCGCTGTTCAAGCTCGGACGCTTCCCGCCTGTGCTGTCTTTGTTCCTCCAGCCGCTGCGGCTGCCGTTCGCGCGCCGGTTGCCGATCGCGTTCGGCTGGCTCACCAAGCGAGCGTCATCCGAGCTGCTCGCCGGGTGGGCCGCGCCGGTGCTGCGCGACCGCGAGATCCTGCTCGACGCGGCGCACTTCGCCCGCCACGTGTCGCCGTCGATCACTTTGGATGTCGCGCCGCGGCTGCGGGCGTTCGAGGGCGAGGTCGTCCTGGCCTGGCCGCCGGAGGACCGGTGCTTCCCGATCGAACTGGGCCGCCGCCTCGCGGCCCAGTTCTCGAATGCGCGGCTCGTCGAGGTCGACGACTCCTACTCGTTCGTGGCCGTCGATCAGCCGGACGTGCTCGCCAGGCTCATCTGAGTCCATTCGATCTCGTCGGCCTGCACCGCGGCGGCCGCATCGCCCTTGACCTGGGCGACGATGTGCAGCGCCATGTCGATGCCCGACGTCACGCCGGCGGCGGTGATGACGGCGCCGTCGTCGACCACGCGGGCGCCCTCGACGATATGGGCGCCGGCGTTGCGCAGGTCCTCGATCGCGCTGTGGTGCGTGATCGCGGGCCGGCCCGTGAGGATGCCGGCCGCGGCGAGCAGCATCGCGCCGGTGCACACCGAGCCGATCCGGCCGCCCCGTGCGTGCCGCTCCCTCAGCGCCTGCGTGATGACGCCCCGTCGTGCCTCGTAGTACGCGCCCTTCCCGTCGCGGTCGTTCCAGCCGCCGCCGGGCACGATCACGAGCTCGGGATCGGCCAGCACGCCGTACGGGATGACGCGCGCCCCGTGGGCCGAGGTGACGAACTCCTGCGGCTCGATCGTCACGAACCGCGTGTCGAACCCGGCGCCGCTCAGCACCTCGAACGGCCCGAACGCATCCAGGTCGTCAAATCCGTCGAAGATGAGGATCTCGGTGGTCATGCCGGCATCGTCCTCTCGCTGCGTCACGCCCGCGAGTGGCAGGAACGCCAACATCCATTACGATCCTGCCAACGTGCATCACGTTGCCGTACTCGCCCTCGAGGCAGTCGTGCCGCTCGACCTCGCCATTCCGGCGCAGGTGTTCGGCAACTACGAGGAGGCGCCGTACCGCGTCACCGTCTGCGCGGTTGCTCCCGGTCCGGTGCCGACCACCGCGGGCTTTCCCGTCGTCGCGCAGGCCGGCCTCGATGCGCTCGCCACCGCCGACACGATCCTCGTCCCCGGCTTCGTGCCCCACCTGCGGGTCCCGCCCGCGCCCGTCCTGGCGGCACTCCGCGCGGCACAGGAGCGCGGCGCACGCATGGCGTCGATCTGCACCGGGGCGTTCGCCCTCGCCGCCGCCGGCGTCCTCGACGGCCGCCGCGCCACGACCCACTGGCGCGACACCGCCGACCTCGCGTCGATGCACCCGCGGGTCCGCGTCGAGCCGGACGTGCTCTACGTCGACGAAGGCACCCTGCTCACGTCCGCGGGCGTTGCCTCCGGTCTCGACCTGTGCCTGCACATCCTCCGGACCGATCACGGCGCCGCGCTCGCGAGCCACATCGCCCGCCGTCTCGTCGTCCCTCCCCACCGCGAGGGCGGCCAGGCCCAATACGTCGACCAGCCCCTCCCGACTCACGCGGGAGGCTCACTCGCGTCCACCCGCGCCTGGGCGCTCGAGCACCTCAACGAGCCCCTCACGGTCCGCACGCTCGCCGCCCACGCCCACGTCTCCGAACGGACCTTCGCCCGCCGCTTCACCGCCGAGACCGGCGTGCCGGTCCTCCAGTGGCTCCTCGCCCGCCGCGTCGACGCCGCCCGCGCCGCCCTCGAATCAACCGACGCCACGATCGACGAGATCGCCGACACCTGCGGCTTCGGCACCGCGGCGAACCTCCGCAAGCACTTCCGCCGCCACGTCTCCACCACCCCCACGACCTACCGCCGCACCTTCGCCCCTTCCTAAACCCCACCTAAACCGGGACTGTCCCGCTTTACCTCGCGGCGGGGCGAAATTCAGATGTGAGCGGCTATGGAAGACATGCCTCGTCAACCCCGCGCCGAGCACGAGCCCGGCCTCTACCACGTGTACGCCCGCGGCATTCGCAAGTCGCCGATCTATCTCGATGAAGCCGACCGCTGGCGCTATCTCAAACTGCTACGCACGACCGTCGAGCGGACGTCCTGGATGTGCCTCTCGTACTGCCTCATGGGCAACCACGTCCACCTGCTGGTCGAGACGCGCGAGCCGAACCTCGGCGCCGGGATGCACCGCCTGCACGGTGCGTATGCGCAGTGGTTCAACCGCCGCCACGGCTTCGTCGGCCACGTGTTTCAGAACCGCTACGAGTCCGTGACGATCGAGAACGATCCACAGCTGTGGGTGACCGCGGCGTACATCGCGCGCAACCCCGTGACCGCCGGCTTCTGCGTGAGGCCGGAGCGCTGGCAATGGAGCAGTCACGCCGAAATCGTCGAGGACCGCGCCCCGGCGTGGCTCGACAGGGCTCGGCTGGCGTCCTACTTCGCGGCGGTCGGCGGTGACGGAATCACCCGTTACGCGGACTTCGTGACCGCGTCCGCCCACCTAAACGGGGACAGTCCCTCTTTAGGTGGGGTTTATGGGCCGGAGGATTCCGAGCGGAGCAGTGGGCGGACGAACCAGAAGAGTGCGAGGAGGGCAGCGACGGTCGCCGGGGCGGCGTAGACGATCCAGGAGTCGTAGAGGAAGTCGGTGATGGTGGCGATGGCGAGCACGACCGCGATTCCGAGGAAGACGAGCCCGGCGATCATGTAGTCGTGGGCGGTCTCGATGATGTACACGCGGTCGGACTTGTGGAACCGCATCCGGTGGGTCGCGCTCGGCGCGATCAGGCAGATCGTGGAGAGCGCGGTCGCGAGCAGCGTCGCGTAGAAGAGCGTCTTCTGGGTTGTGGTGACGCGCTGGAACCCTTGGGCGAAGGGCACGGTCAAGAGGAACGCGAAGAGGATCTGGACGCCCGGGAGAGCGATCCGGAGCTCGTTGAGCAGCTCCAGCATCTGCCGGTCGCGCTTCTCCTCTTCGTCCATCGAACTCAAGCCACGGCGAGCCACACGAAATAGCCGGCGACGAGCGCGAACAGCGCGGCGTCGACACGGTCGAGCGCGCCGCCGTGGGCCCCGAACAGGGTCCCCGTGTCCTTCGTACCCATATCGCGCTTGATCAGTGACTCGAACAGATCGCCGATCGGCGCGGCGATCACGACGGCCAGCCCCAGGAGCAGCCCGTCGGTGCCGGAGATCCAGTCGCCGTCGTAAGTCCGCGACCAGTACCAGACGATCAGCGTCCCGAACGCGATCCCGCACAGCAGCCCCTCGACCGTCTTGTTGGGCGAGATCCGCGGCGCCAGCTTGCGGCGCCCGAGCAACCGCCCCCCGAAGTACGCGAACGTGTCCCCGAAGAACGTGCCGAGCAGGACCATCAAGACCAGCGCGCCGCCGTGATCGAGCCCGCGCAGCATCGTCGCAAACGCCACGCCCAGCCCGATCCAGACGATGATCAGCATCGTCACGGCAATCGACGCGGTGATCCGCTCGCGGACCGGCGACAGCACCGCCAGGAAGAACGTCAAGGGCAGCGAGCAGACCAGGGCCAGCAGCACTTGGCGCTCGTCGCCGATCGTCCCCGCGACCGTCAGCCCCACAACGGCCAGCATCGCGGCCAGCCGCACCGGCCGCGCCCGGGCGAACATGTTGCTGAGCTCGTGCACGCACACGACACCCAGAGCGGCGATGCCCGCGGCGAACACCCAATCGCCGAAGTAGATGATCGCGACCGCGAACGCGACCGCCGGGATCGCGACCACGATCCGCGGGATCAGGTCGGACGTGCCCTTCTTGCGCGGCTCGCGAGGAGGACGCGTCGTCGCCATCAGCGCCCCCCGAACCGGCGCACGCGCGCTTCGTAGGAGGAGAGCGCTTCCTCGAAGTCCACGCGCGAGAAGTCGGGCCACAGCACGTCGGTGAAGTGCAGCTCGGAGTACGCCGCCTGCCACAGCAGGTAGTTCGAGATCCGCTGCTCCCCCGACGTGCGAATCAACAAATCAGGGTCGTGCATCTCCGGCGCGTACAACAGCTGCCGGAACGCCTCCTCCCCACCGCCCGAGTAGCGCTCGGCCGCGTCCAGGATCTCCGACCGCCCGCCGTAGTTGAACGCCACGAACAGCGTCAGCGTGGTGTTCTGAGCGGTCGTCTCCTCCGCCCAGTCCATCTGCTCGAGCAGTTCCGGCAGGACGCCCTCACGGCGGCCCACGAACCGCATCCGAACGCCCTCCTCGTGCAGCTCCGGCGTCTCGTCGATGATCCGCGCGCTGAACAGCGCCATCAACGCATCGACCTCGTCCTGCGGCCGCGACCAGTTCTCGGTGGAGAACGAGTAGATCGTGAGTTCGCGCACGCCGAGGTCGACGGCATCGCGCAGGCGGGCTTTCACCGTGTCGGCGCCGGCGCGATGGCCCTCGGAGACGGGCACGCCGTGCTGCTCGGCCCACCGCCCGTTGCCATCCATGATGATGGCGACGTAGGTGGCGCTCACACCTCGGTGATCTCGGCTTCCTTGTTCTTGAGCAGCGCGTCGAGCTCCTTGACCTTCTCGTCCGTGAGCTTCTGGAGCGCCTCCTCGGCGCGGTGCTCGTCGTCGGCGCCGGCCTCGCCGGCGTCGCGCAACTCCTTGAGGTCGTGCATCGTGTCGCGGCGGATGTTGCGCAGCGCGACCTTGCCCTCCTCGGTCAGCGCACGCACGACCTTGACGAGCTGCTTGCGCCGCTCCTCGGTGAGCTCGGGCACCTGCAGGCGGATGATCTGGCCGTCGTTGTTGGGAGTGAGCCCCAGGTCCGACTCCATGATCGCCCGCTCGATCGCCTTCATCGAGCTCTTGTCGTACGGCTGAACGGTGATCAGCCGCGGCTCCGGCGCGTTGATCGTCGACATCTGCCGGAGCGGCGTCATCGCGCCGTAGTAGTCGACGTTGATCCGGTCCAGCAGCGACGGGCTCGCCCGCCCGGCGCGGACGGACTGGAACTTCTGGCGCGTGGCCTCCACGGACTTGTCCATGTGCTCGCGCGCGTCTTGGAGGAAGTCGTCGATCACGTCGTCACCAGCGTCCCCACACGATCGCCGGAGATTATCCGGTTGATGTTGGAATCGTCGGCCATGTTGAAGACGTGGATCGGCAGGTGGTTGTCCATGCACAGCGCGAGCGCGTTCGCGTCCATCACCTTCAGGTCGCGCTGAAGCGCCTCGCGCGCGGTGATCTCGGGAATGAACTCGGCGGCCGGGTCCGTCCGCGGATCGGCGGTGTAAATGCCCTCGACGCCATTCTTGGCCATTAGCAGCACTTCGGCGTGCATTTCCAGCGCGCGCAGAGCGGCCGCCGTGTCCGACGTGAAGAACGGGTTGCCGGTGCCGGCCGCGAAGATCACGATCCGGCCCTTCTCGAGGTGTCGCATCGCGCGCCGCCGGATGTACGGCTCGGCGACCTCGGAGACCGTGATCGCGGACTGCACGCGCGTGTGCACGTCACGCTTCTCCAGCGCGTCCTGCAGCGTCAGCGCGTTCAGGACGATCGCCAACATCCCCATGTAGTCGGCGGTGGCGCGATCCATGTCCTCCGCCGCCTCCGAGAGCCCGCGGTAGATGTTGCCCGCCCCCAGCACGATCCCGATTTCGACGCCGCGGTCGTGCACCGACTTCAGCTGGTCGGCGATACGCCCGACAGTCTCGGGATCGGTCCCGTAGTCGAGCGGGCCCATGAGGGCCTCGCCCGACAACTTGATCAGGACCCGCTTGAAGACGGGCTCAGGGGTCAAGCGCCCACCGCGAACCGCGCGAAGCGCCGGATGACGACGTTCTCGCCGGACTTGCCGGAGAGGTTCGCGCGCAGCTCCTCGATCGTCTTGCCCTCGTACTTGTCCGCGTTGACGTGCACCTGATTGAGGAGCACGACGTCGTTCATCCAGGCCTTGAGCTTGCCCTCGGCGATCTTCGGGCGGATGTGCTCGGGCTTGTCGGCGGCCTGCTGCTCGAACACGCGCAGCTCGGCGTCCTTCGCCTCCGCCGGGATGTCCTCCTCGGACACGTACAGCGGCGCCGCCGCCGCGATGTGCAGCGCGATATCGCGGGCGAAGTTCGTGAAGTCCTCGTTGCGCGCGACGAAGTCGGTGTTGCAGTCGACCTCGACGATGACCCCGACCTTGCCGTTGGAGTGGATGTAGGACGCGACGGTGCCCTCAGTGGCCTCGCGGCTGCCCATCTTCAGCGCCTTGTCGCCCAGCCGGACCCGCAGGAGCTCGGCCGCGGCATCCATGTCACCGTTGGTCTCGGTCAGGGCGTTCTTGCAGTCCATCATCGGAGCGCCCGTCAGCTTGCGGAGCTCGGCGACCTGCTTGGCGGAGATCGTGGGAGCGGTCACTTCTCTTCCTTCTTCTCGTCGTTGTCGTCGTCGCCGACCGCGTCGCCCACGGCGCCGGCGGCGCTCGCGGCGGCCTTCGCGGCGCCCTTGAGCGGCCCCGGCGCGCGCTTGGCGACGGCCTCGGCGGCGCCCTCGACCGTCTCGGCCGCGGTCTCGGCGGCGCTCTGCGCCGTGTCAACCGCCGTCGCGACTACGCCCTTGTCGTCGTCGGCGGGCGGAGCGTCGGCGGCGGGAGCGTCGGCGGCCGGCGCGTCGGCGGGCGGGGCCTCGGCGGGCGGAGCGTCGGCGGCCGGAGCCGCCGCCTCGACGTCGGCGGGCGCGGCCGCTGCGGCCTCCTCGGCGACTTCGCTCGGGCCGGGCTCGGGCGCGGCGGGCTTGGCCTTGGCCTTTGCCTTGCGCGCCTTCTGGCGCGGCTGGGCGGGCGCGGCCTCCTCGGCCGGCGGCGACGCCGGCCCCTTCTCGTGCTCGACGGCGTCCGGGGACTCGACCTGCTCCACGTGGCTCGGGCCGGGGCTGCCGGCCGCCGGGACGGCGGGCTCCTCGGCGGCCTGCGCCGCGGCGGCTGCCTCGGCGTCGCTCGTGCCCTCGACGTCGCGGCCGGCGACCTGCGCGGCCTCGGCCACGGCAGCCTCGGCGACGTCGCGCGGCTCGCCCGCGCCGGCCTGCGTCAGCGCCTCCTCGGCGGCGGCGCGCTCGGCAGCCTCGGCCGCGGCACGCTCCTCCTCCTCGCGGCGGGCGCGCTCCTCGGCCTCGCGCTGGGCCTGCGCGGCGGCCTCGGCGCGCGCGGCCTCCTCCTCGGCCCGGAAGCGGGAGCGACCCTGCTGGACCACGTCGCCGATCGCATGCGTGATCAGCGTGCAGGCGCGGATCGCGTCGTCGTTGCCCGGGATCACGTAGTCGATCCCGTCGGGATCGCAGTTCGTGTCGACGAGGCCGATGATCGGGATCCGCAGGCGCTGCGCCTCGCGGACCGCGATCGCCTCGGTCTTGAGATCGATGACGAACATCGCGTCCGGGACGCGCTGCATGTTCTTGACGCCGCCCAGGTTGGCCTGCAGCTTCAAGAGGTCGGCCTCGGCGGACAGCCGTTCACGCGTCGGCAGCAGCGCGAGCTGCCCCTCGGCGGCGTAGCGCTCGAGGTCGTGCAGGCGCTTGATGCGCGCCGACATCGTCTGATAGTTCGTCAGCAGGCCACCGAGCCAGCGGTGGTTGACGTACGGCTGGCCCGCCGCGGTCGCGATGTCGCGGATGCCGTCGCGGGCCTGTTTCTTGGTGCCGACGAACAGCACCGTGCCGCCGCGGTGGGCGATCTCAGTCGCGAAGCGCTGCGCCTGCTCGAGCAGCGCCTGCGTCTTCAGCAGGTCGATGATGTAGATGCCGGCGCGCTCGCCGTGGATGAAGCGGCGCATCTTCGGGTTCCAACGTCGCGTCTGGTGGCCGAAATGGACCCCGGCCTCCAGCAGCTCCTTGATGCCGACTTCGGCCATCGTGGAGAACTCCTTGTAAGTAGATGTGCATCCCGGGCACGAGGTGGCGCGGACCCGGCGCCAATCGCCGGGCAGGACCGCGCCCTCGGGGTAAACGCCCAGGGGTCGGGAACTAGTCGCCGAACAGTTTAGGAAAGTTTTTGCGAGCGCCTGCGTTTCTGACTTTTGACGGGTGGTCCAGGTTCCCCTACACCGATTGGTCCATCCGTTCCCCTGACGCCTGCCGGAGGGCCCTGACCAGGTCCTCCGGCAGTGGCGCCCGCAGATCCACTGATGCCCCACTTTCGGGGTGATTGAACGCAAGTCGTTCGGCGTGCAGGAATTGCCTGCTCAGGCCGTACTTTTTCGCGCCGCCGTATTCCGGGTCCCCGACAACCGGATGCTCGATCGCCAATAGGTGCGCTCGGATCTGATGCGTCCGGCCCGTCTCCAGCGTCACCCGCAGGAGCGTGTCGTCGGGCAGCGCGCGCTCGACCGCGAAGTGCGTGACCGCCTCGTGCGGATCGTCGGTGTCGGTGGAAATGCGAGTGCGAACGCGCCTATCTCGCCCCAGCGGCGCTTCGATCGTGCCGCGCCGCGCCGGCGGGCGGCCCTCGACCAGCGCGAGGTACTCGCGGGTGATCTCGCGCGCTCGCAACGCCGCCTGTAAGGCCGCATGCACACGTTCGGACCGTGCGAACAGCAGCAGCCCGGACGTGTCGCGATCGAGCCGGTGGACGACGCCGGGCCGCTCCGGCGGTCCGCCCGCCACCCGGCCCTCCAGCGCCTGGACGAGCGTCCCCTCCGAGTGGCCGACTCCCGGATGCACCACGACCCCCGCCGGCTTGTCGATCACGAGCAGGTGCTCGTCCTCGAACGCGATCCGGAACTGCGCCGGCGGCACGTCCGCGACCGGCTCGGGCGCCGGCTCGTCGAAGTCCACCGTCTCGGCCCCGGAGAGCATGAACCGCTTAGGCCGCACCACGCCGTCCACCCGCACGAGCCCCGCGTCGATCAATCGCTGGGCCCTCGCGCGCGACCCCACGACGCCGGCCAGGTAGACGTCAAGCCTCATTTCCCGCGCTCGAACACCCACACCAGCGTCAGCACACCGAACGTGATGCAGATGTCGGCCACGTTGAACGCCGGCCAGTGCGGGATCTTCACGAAGTCGGTCACCGCGCCGAGCCGCACGCGGTCGATCAGATTGCCCGCCGCGCCGCCCAGGAACAGCCCCGTCGGAAGCCACACCAGCGGGCGGTGCAGGTGGGTGAGGAAGAACGCCAGCAGCGCGCCCAGCGCGACGACCGCGATGATCACGATCAACGGCCCGCCGCCCGAGAACAGGCTGAACGCGACCCCCGTGTTGCGGGTGTGGATCAGCTTGACGCCGAGCACGAGGTCGATCTCCTCGAGGCGCGAGATGTTCGCCCGGACGATCGCCTTGCTGATCTGGTCGGCGACCACCACCGCCACCGCGACGAGGGCGGTCAGCAGCACCGTCCGACGCGCGCTCATCCGGGGTGGATCAGGTTCACGATGAAGCCGCCCCCGATCACCAGCACCAGGATGGCGACGATCGGGCTGAGATCGATCGGGCCGATCTGCAGCCCGAGCCGGCGGAAGATCCGCAGGTAGGGGTTCGTGACGTCGCGCAGGAAGTCGAGCACGGCGTTCAGCGGACGCGAATATGGCACGCGGACGCCGAACGAGAAGATCCAGGACACGATGATCGAGGCGAAGATGATCAGCACGTAGACGTTGATCAACGCGTCAAGGAACTCGGCGACCTGCGTGCGGGCTTCCATGTCTGCCCGCTGAGTCTACGAAGATCCGCGAAGCGATCTTCGCCGCTGTGATGCGCACGCTCCGGCAAAGCCGGCCGCGCGCATAAAACGCCTACGACTGGTTGAAAAAGCCCTTCTCAATCAACGCCGCGCGCTCCTCCGCCGAAACTTCGACGTTGCGCGGCGTGAGGAGAAAGACCTTCTCGGCGATCTTCTGCATCCCGCCGTCGAGCGCGTAGGTGAGGCCGGACGCGAAGTCGATCAGGCGGATCGAGAGCGTGGAGTCCGAGCTCTGGAGGTTGAGGATCACCGGGATCGACTGCTTGAACTTGTCCGCCAGATCCTGGGCGTCGTTGTAGGTCTTGGGCACGACGAAGTGCACGCGCAACTCCCCTCGGCCGTTCGCGGGCTTGGCCGCAGTGCCGCCGACCGGACGCAGTTGCGCGGTCCGGCGCTCGGAGGCGGAATCGTCGCCGAAGATGTCGTCGATCTCATCGCGGCGGCGACGCGACTGCAGGCGCCGCACATTCGGGCGCTCCTGGTAGCGGCTCTCGAGCTCCTTCTCCGGCTCGCGCGCGTCGGGCTCGTCGTCGTCGTAGTACTCGCGGTCTTCGGCGAGACCGAAGTAGACGGCTACTTTCCGGAAGGAGTCGCTCAGGGCCATGGTCGGGGAATCGTTCGGGACAGGGTGGTTATTCCCTGCTCATCCTACGTGTAGAGCGTAGTGCCGATCCGCACAACCGTTGCACCCTCGGCTGCAGCAACCGCGTAGTCCTGGGATGTGCCCATGCTCAGCTGCGACAGTCCGTGCTCGTCCGCGAGCTCCTTCAGACGCGCAAAATACGGCCGGCTGGCCTCGGGATCCGACGCGAACGGCGGCATCGTCATCAGCCCCACGACCTTCACCGCCGAGAGCTCCAGATAGCGCGGGAGTTCCTCCGGAGAAATCCCCGCCTTGCCTTCCTCGCCCGCGACGTTGACCTCGAGCAGGATCTCGAACTCCGGCTCGGCATGGCGCTCGAGTTGGCGCAGCGCGGACTCCGACGCGACCGAGTGGATGAGCTCGACGCGCGGCACGATCTGTTTGACCTTGCGTGACTGGAGCTGGCCGATGAAGTGCCAGCGGAAATCGGGGTAGCGCTCGGCCTTCGCCTCCAGGTCCTGCGCGCGGTTCTCGCCGACGAGCCAGACGCCGGCCTCGGCCAGCACGTCGAGTTGCTCGATCGGCACGTACTTGACCGCGGCCAGGATCTCGACGCCCTCGCCGACCTCGTCGCGGATCCGCACGAGGTTCTCGCGGACCCGGTCGGCGCTCAGGTCCGGCACACGACCCCCGACTGGCGGCCGGTGATGCCCTGGTCGCGGCGATGGGAGAACAGCGTGCCGCGCTCGGAGCAGATCGTGCACAGCCCGACGTCATGGACCTCGATCCCGTGCACCTCGAGTTGCGCGCGAGCGACGACCGCGATGTCGAGGTTCTGGCCCCGCCGCGCGTCGTAGGCCGCGAACCGCTCATGCACTTCGTCTGAGACCTCGTAGCAGCAGCCGCGGGCGCTCGGGCCGAGCGCGGCCGTGATCGGGCCGGATCCACCCACCTCGCGCAGCGCCGCCACGCCCTCGTCGACGATGTGCCCCGCCAGCGGGCGCCAGCCTCCGTGCAGCGCCGCGACAGCGCCGTCGGCCGCGAGCAGGATCGGGAGGCAGTCGGCGACGAACACGATCGCGGCCGCGTCGTCCAGCGCGGTCGCCTGGCCGTCCTCCTCGGTGTAGGGCCGTGACGGACTCGGCGGCTCGGTCGCTCGCCGCACGCGGTTGCCGTGGACCTGGCGGCCGTAACAGAAGCGCGGCCACGGATGACCGACGTGCTCGCCGAGGCGGCGCCGGTTCTCGTCGACGTTCTCCTTGGTGTCCTCGGTGAGCATCCCGAGGTTGAGGCTGTCGTAGGGACCGCTCGAGACGCCGCCGCGCGCGGTGCTGAAGACCGCCCGGGCGTGCGGGATCTCGGCGACGATCTGGTCGTCCTGGAGGCGGAACGGCGCGGGCAACTGCACGCGTGAAAGCCTACGAGGCTCCATGTCGGTCTACTCCGCGCTCCTGGCCCGGCGGGGCGCCCGGGCGCTCGCGCTGGCGTGCGCGCTCGGGTGGATGACGTTCGCCAGTGGCGGGCTGGCGATCGTGCTGCTGGTCACGCATCGCACGGGCTCGTTCGGAGCTGCCGGGGCGGCCGTCGCCGCCTTCTCGCTCGGCGCCGGGGTGCTGGCGCCGCTGCGCGGCCGGCTCGTCGACGCGCGCGGCGCGCCCGTGCTGGTCGCCTTCGGGTTCGCGAACGCGATCGGGATGCTGCTGTTGCTGGAGGCGCCGAGCGGGGTCGCGACGGTGCTGGTCGCTGGGTTCGCGGGGGCGGTGGCGCCGCCGCTGATCGCCACGGCGCGCTCCGTCTGGCCGGTCGTGGCCGGGACGGAGTTGACCCGCGCGGCGCACGCGCTGAACGCGCTGATCGGCGACGTCGCGTCGGTGCTGGGCCCCGTCGCGACGGGCGCGGTCGCTGCGTGGCTGGGACCGCCGGCGGCGCTGGCGCTGCTCGCGTTCGGCCCGTTCGCCGGCACGGTCATCGTGGCGCGGCTCGGCGTGCCACGCGAACCAGTCGGCGGTGAAGTGGGCCCCGGCGAGGCGCTCGGCACCCCGCCGCACGAGGTCGCGGCCGGCCGCGGTGCGCTCGGCGTCCTGCGCACGAGCGCGGGGCTGCGCACCCTGATGCTGGTCGACCTGTGGCTGGGTGTCGCGATCGGCGCCGTCGACGTCGCCGCGCCCGCACTGGCCGCCGAGGAGGGAGCGCCGGAGCTGGCGGCGATCCCGCTGGCGTCGTTCGCGGCCGGCAGCGTGGTCGCCTCGCTGTGGGCGGGGCAGGCGGGATTCCTCACCGCAGCGCCGGTTCGTCGTCGGGTGCGCGCTGCTCACCGTCGCGCTCGCGGCCTGCGCGTTCGTGTCCTCGGTGCTCGCCCTGGCGCTCGTGCTCGTGTTCGCGGGTGCGGCCTACGGCGTCCTCAACGTCGCGCTGTTCGAGTTGCTCGACGTGGTCGTCCCGGCCCGCAACGCCGTCGAGGCGCTCACCTGGCTGACCACCGCGGGCGGGTTCGGCATTGCGATCGGCGCCGCCATCGGGGGCCAGCTGGCGGCCGACTCGCCGGAGTCAGCGCTCCTGCTCACCGCGATCGCCACGCTCCCCGGCGCGATCCTCGCCTTCGCGCGCCGCCGTAGCCTCGCGTAGCTGCGACTCGCGGTCCGGGGCGCGGCCCTCGAGCATCGCGACCGTCGCCCGCTCCAGCCCTTCGCCGACCGCGGGGCCGGAAAGTCCGGCGGCGAGCAGGTCGCGGCCGTCGATCTCGAGCTTGCGGTGGCGGACATCGTTGAGCCAGCGCCGCGCGCCCTCGTCCCCCGCCGCGGCCAGCAGTTCGATGGTCTCGGGCCGCTCGCGGCGAAACGCACGCCACAGCTCAGCGTCGGTCCCCGAGACGCCGCGCAGGCGCTTCAGGCCGGCAACCACGTCGAGTTCGCGGGCCGTGAAGCCGAAGCGATCGAGCGGAACGTCGACAAGCGCGAACATTCCCGGGGCCGCTTGAAAGCCCTCGCCCAGCAGCGCGCGGCCGAGCCCGAAGCGCTCCAGCGCGGCCATCGCATCCTCGCGGATCAACAGGCGCAATTCGTTGCCCAGGCGGTCGCCGGACACCGTCGCGAACAGGGCAGGATCGACCAGCGCGGCGGTGTGCGGGTCGATCTCGAACCCGAGCCGCTCCGCGTAGCGCACAAGCCGCAGCATCCGCGTCGGGTCGTCGACGAAGGAGCGGTCGTGCAGGACGCGGAGCACTCCTGCCCTCAGGTCGTCGCGGGCGCCCGGAAACGCCACGATCTCATCGTCGGCGAGCCGGCGGGCGATCGCGTTGACCGTGAAGTCGCGGCGCGCCAGGTCCTCCTCGATCGAGGCGCCGAGCTCTACGTCCGGGAGCGCGCCGGGCCGCGAGTAGGACTCGCGGCGCGCGCCCGCCACGTCGAACGCGAACCCGTCGGCGAGCACGGTCGCCGTGCCGAAGCGCTCGTGGACCGTCAGCTTGCCGCCGACGCGCTCCGCCGCGCGCCGCGCGACCGCCACCGCGTCGCCCTCGACCACGAGGTCCAGCTCCCGCGGCTCGCGGCCGAGCAGCTCATCTCGCACCGCCCCGCCGACGACATACACCCCCGGCTCCCCGGCGACGGCGGAGAGCACGATGGAGTCAGACACGGATCGGGAACCCGGCGGCGACCAGCGCTTCCTTGACCTCGGGGATCCGGTAGCTGCCGTAGTGGAAGATCGAGGCGCACAGGACGGCGTCCGCGCCCGCCTCCAGGCCC
This sequence comes from uncultured Solirubrobacteraceae bacterium, assembly GCA_963768375.1. Taxonomy (GTDB): domain Bacteria; phylum Actinomycetota; class Thermoleophilia; order Solirubrobacterales; family Solirubrobacteraceae; genus Solirubrobacter. The sequence goes on along the minus strand of CAVYHO010000004.1, from coordinate 15,579 downwards.
TCGACCAGGTGCTTGGGCTCGCCGGCGCCGCCGGACGCGATCACCGGGACGTCGACGGCGCTCGAGATCGCGCGCGTGAGCTCGAGCTCGTAGCCATCCTGGGTGCCGTCGCGGTCCATGCTCGTCAGGAGGATCTCGCCCGCTCCGCGCTCGACGCCCTCGCGCGCCCACGCCACCGCATCCTGACCGGTCGGCGTCCGGCCACCGGCCACGTACGCCTCGTAGGAGCCGTCCGGGCGCTTCTTCGCGTCGATCGCCAGCACGACGCACTGGGCGCCGAACACCCGCGCCAGCTCGTCGATCAGCTCCGGCCGGGCGAGGGCGGCGCTGTTGACGGACACCTTGTCCGCGCCGGCGTCGAGCACGGCGTGGGCGTCGCCAACCTGCCGCACCCCGCCGCCGATCGTGAACGGCACGAACACGTCGTCGGCGGCCCGCCGGGCCAGCTCGACCACCGTCGCGCGCTTGTCGGAGGTCGCCGTGATGTCCAGGAACACGAGCTCGTCCGCACCCTGCGCGTCGTAGTGCGCGGCCAGCTCCACCGGGTCGCCGGCGTCGCGGATGTCGATGAACCGCGTGCCCTTGACCACGCGGCCGTTGTCGACATCCATGCACGGGATGACGCGCTTGTAGTGCACGCCGGGAGACTAGAACGCCGGCCCGTTGGGGATCTCGGCGGCGCCGTAGAGCATCCCCCACAGGTGCTTGCGGTTCCGGAAGCACCAGGACTTGATCTTGGCCTTGTCGGTCTCCTCCCAGAACAGGGCGCCCTCGGTCGGCATCTCGCCGCCGCGCTTCCCCACGCCGGCGCTCAAGTCGTCCTCGTTATCGACGAAGTAGGCGTCGACGGCCTTCGGCGGCTCCGGCACGTCGTCCGCGCTCCCCGCCTGCATCAAGACCATCATGAAGTCGAACATCGGGCGCCCGCCCGGCTCCAGCGACCAGTTGACCATCTCCGGCCGCCCAGCCTGGATGTAGTCGCGGTTCGATGTCTTCGAGAGCCGGTCCTCGAGCTGAGACCTTGTTGATCCGCTCCAGCACGTCGACCGTGTGGCGGACGTTCCCGCTGAGGTCCAGCGGGTACTGGCCACCCTTCGTGCCCTGGCCGACGATGAGCTGCAGCTCTTCGGCGAAGATCGTCAGCCGGTCGATCGCCTCCTTCGCCGCGAGCCCGGTGTCGAGCACGTTCGCGATCGCGTCCGCGGTCTGCTGCAGGCCGCCCTCGTTGCCTTCGCGGAAGCCCGCACGCTGCATGTCGCGCAGCTTGGGCTCGAGCGTCGCCAGCTGGGCGTCCGCGGCCGTCAGCTTGTCGGCGGCGATCCGGGACCGTTCCGCCGCCTCGGCCGCCTGGGCGGACCGCGCGGCGTTCGTCGCCTTGACGAAGTCCGCGTACCACGTGCGCAGCAGCTCGGCGTTAAGCGGCTCCGCGGACGACGCCAGGGTCTGGGCGTGCTGGAGGCCCGCGGCCCGCGTGGTCTCGACCGACACCGGCTGGAATGCCGCCCTCGGCCAGCGCCTTGGACTCGGCCTCGAGCCGCAGGCACCAGTACTTCAGCGCGGCCGCGCCCTCGGCGTTCGTCGCGAGGACCATGCCGCCGAGCTCGATCGGCTCGGTTGCGGCGGCCGGCGCTTCGGGCTCCCGGGCCAGCATCCGGCCCACGGCCTGATTGCCCGCGGTCCGCTGGAGCGCCAGGATCTGATCTGCCGCCCGCAGGACCGGCATCGCCCGTGGAGCGACGCTCGGCGCCTCCTCCTGCAGGGTCGCTGCTCTGGCCCGGTCCGTCGCCATCCAAGGCGACAGACGTCAGCGGGCGGCATCCCATTCCCGGCGTCAGCTCACCTGCGACCCGCTCGATGCCGCCAGCACGGTCAGGATCGATTCCGTCGACGACACGCCGACATCGCTCGCGGCGCACCCGAACCCGACGACGTCGGTGGCCTTCGCGCTGATGACCGCGACGTAGCGGTACGCGCGCGTCGTGCTTCCCGCGACCGGGAAGTCCATCTGCGCCAGACCGCCGGCGGGCGCGCCGTTGATGACCGCGCTGCACTGGAGCGTGCGCGCGGTGACGTTCGCATTCGTGAACAGGCCCGAGACATCGATCAGCGTCGGTCCGGCGGTCGCCGGGAAGCCGGCCGGGAGGGCATGCGCGGTGAACAGCGTGCCCGGTGCGGGGCCGATCGCCGCGATCGGGCCGGAGCGCTTGACCAGGACGTCGCTCGGTCCGCGCGCGCCCGCGGCACCGTTGATGCCGTTGGTGCCGTTCGTACCGGCGGGACCCGCCGTGCCGGGGCTGCCGAGCACCGTCGCGCCGGCCGGACCCGCCGGCCCCGTGGCGCCCTTCAACTGGTTGCGGGCCTTCGACGAGAGGTCGCTCGCGTCGATCACGCCCGCCTTGATCTGCTTGCTGCTCGTGATCATCACCCCGGCCGCGGTGGCGGTACCACCGGCCGCGACGAACAGCGCAAGTGACGCCACCGCAAGGGCGGGCGACGGACGACGAACACGGAGCATTGCAGGCCTCCAGACCCAGGTTGGGCCGACTCTATGCCGCGTCGCTCTACAAAAGCAAGCGTTAGCTGTCGAGCGCCGCTTGGCCCTCGGCGACCGTGAACTTCTTCTCGTACAGGGACTTGCCGGCAATGACGCCCGCAAGGTTGACCTGGCGCAGCTTGGCCAGCGCGCGGAGGTCGTCGAGCGAGCCGATCCCGCCGGAGTAGAGGAACTTGCCGCGCACGGCCTCGGACACGCGGCTGACGCCCTCCAGGTCGACGCCGGTGAGCTTGCCGTCGCGGCTGACGTCGGTGTAGACGAACGAGCGCACGCCGCGCGCGGTGAGGCGCTTGATGGCGTCGATGGCCGGCAGTGACGTCGTCTGGGTCCAGCCCTCGGTGGCGATCATCCCGTCCTTGACGTCGACCGCGACGACGATCCGGGGCCCGTAGGCGGCGACGATGTCGTCGAGGAAGTCGATGTCGCGGAACGCGGCAGTGCCGACGACGGCGCGCTCGGCGCCGGCGCGCAGCGCGTCGCGGACGGCGTCGACCGTCCGCAGGCCACCGCCGTACTGGACCGGGATGCCGGTGTCGGTGACGATCCGGCGCAGGTGCTCGAGCGACTTCGGCTCGCCGGACCGGGCGCCGTCCAGGTCGACGACGTGCAGGAACCGCGCGCCCGCCCCGACCCAGGAACGCGCGGCCTCCAAGGGATCGTCGTGGTACATGGTCGAGTCTTCGAAGCGGCCCTCGACCAGGCGCACGGCCTGGCCGTCCATGATGTCGATCGCCGGGTAGAGGATCACGCCGCCACCGTCACCGCGGCGAAGTTGCGCAGCATCCGCAGCCCGTCGAGCGACGACTTCTCGGGGTGAAACTGCGCCGCCATCACGTTGCCACGCTCGACGACGCTCACGAACCGCTCGCCGTACTCACTCGTTCCGACGACGTCCGAGGCATCCGAGGGCCGGCACGCGAAGGAGTGCACGTGGTAGAACGCCGCGGCCTCGCCCAGGCCTTCGGTGAGCGCCGATTCGCGCTCGAACGACACCAGGTTCCAGCCGATGTGCGGAAGCCGCGGGCTCTCCAGCACGGTCACCGTTCCCGGCAGGATTCCCAAGCCGGAAGCGCCCTCGTGCTCGGTGCTCGACTCGAACAGCAACTGCATGCCGAGGCAGATCCCCAGCAGCGGCACGCCGGCGGCGGCGCGCTCGATCAGCGCTTCGCCCAGCCCCGTCCGCTCCAGGTTGCGCATCGCCTCCGGGAACGCGCCGACGCCGGGCAGGATGATCGCGCTCGCGTCGCGCACATCGGCCGTGACCACGGATTCGGCACCGACATGCGCGAGCGCCTTCTCGACGCTGCGCCGGTTGCCCATCCCGTAGTCCGCGATCGCGATCACGTCAGCGTGCCCTTCGTCGACGGGACGCCGGTCTCGTCGGGATCGATCGAGACCGCCGCGCGCAGGGCCCGCGCGAGCGCCTTGAAGCATGCCTCGATCATGTGGTGCGCGTTCGTGCCGGCCTGGAGGTCGATGTGGAGCGTCAGCCGCGCGGCGCTGGCGAATGCGCGGAAGAACTCCTCCGCGACCTCGTACTCGAAGCCGTTGATGTGGCCGGCCGGCAGCCGCTCGAACCCGCTGATCAGCGCGTACGGGCGGCCGGAGATGTCGATCGCGCAGGCGGCGCGCGCCTCGTCCATCGGCACCACGGCGTGGCCGTAGCGGACGATCCCGCGGCGGTCGCCGAGCGCCTGGTCGAGCGCTTGCCCGAGCACGATCCCCGTGTCCTCGACGGTGTGATGCGAGCCGGTCTGGAGGTCGCCGGACACCTGCACGTCGAGGTCCAGCCGGCCGTGGCGCGCCAGCAGATCGAGCATGTGATCGAAGAATCCGATCCCGGTCTCGCGGGTGCCGGCGCCGCTGCCGGACAGGCCGAGTGTGAGCGAGACGTCGGTCTCGCCGGTCTTGCGGGTGAGCTGGGCGGAGCGCGTCACGGGCGTGGAGTTTGACGCACGGCCATCGAGGCGGCGTGGGCCGGGAAGCCTTCGGCGTGCGCGATCGGGATCCCTGCCGCGGCGAGCGCGGGCGCCGCATCGCCCAGCCGCACCTCCGCCATCCGGCGCCGGAAGTGGCGGACGTTCAACCCGGAGGCGAACCGCGCGGCGCCCTCGGTCGGCAGCGTGTGGTTCGAGCCCGCGACGTAGTCCCCGAACGCCGTTCCGGCCGCGTTGCCGACGAACAGGCAGCCGGCCGAGCGCACACGTGGCGCCAGCGCTTCCGCCGCGGCGCCCGCGAGCTGCAGGTGCTCAGGCGCGAGCGCCTCGGCGAACGCGAGCGCCGCCTCCATGTCGTCCGCGAGCACCTTCGAGCCCGCGCGCAGGCCGTCCAAGAGGTTCTGGGAGTCGCTCACGGCCACCGTCAGCGAGCCCTCGCCGTGCTCGGCCTGGGCGTCGAGATCGAGGGCCAGCGCCTCGACGTCCGCGCCGTCGGAGGCGATCACGGTCAGGTCCGACGGCCCGGCGAACCCATCGATGCCGACGACGTGCGCGACCTGCCGCTTGGCCTCCTGGACCCACAGCGAGCCCGGCCCGACGATCACGTCCATACGCGGCACGGTCTCCGTGCCGTAGGCGAGCGCGGCGATCGCCTGCGCGCCGGTGACCTGGAATACGGCGTCGACGCCGCACATCCGCGCCGCGGCAAGGATCGTGGGGTTCGGCGACGCGGCCAGGTACACCTCGTCGACGCCGGCGGCTCGCGCCGTCACGACGCCCATCACGACCGACGACGGGTACGGATGCCGCCCACCCGGCGCGTACACCGCCGCCCGCCGGACCGGGACCTCGCGCAACGCGATCGTCTGGCCCTCCGGCAACCGCACCGAGCGGTCGTCGTCGAGCCCGGACTCGGCGACCGCGCGCACGTTGGCGATCGCGACCTCCAAGCCCGCCCGGACGTCGGACGAAAGGGATGCCAGCGCGGCGTGCAACAGCGCGTCGTCGACGCGTGGCGCATCGACGTCGATCCCGCCGTGGCGCGCCTCCAGTTCCAGCAGCGCCGCGTCCCCGCCGCGCCGGACCGCCTCGATGATCGCCGCCACCGGCTCCGCCACCGACGCCCCGGGGGGCACCTGTGCGCGGATCTCCGCGGCCACCCGGGCCGCGTCGTCAACGCGCACGCAGTTGCCTCACCACGGCGTCGATCTCGGCCGCGCGGACGCGATACGACACGGGATTGGCGATCAGCCGCGCCGTCGACGGCGCGATCTCCTCGCGGATCACGAGCCCGTTCTCGCGCAGGGTCGTGCCCGTCGCCGTGAGGTCCACGATCCCATGCACCATGCCGGTCAGCGGCGCCAGTTCGACCGAGCCCTTGACCTCGACGATCTCCACCTGGCGGCCGGTGCGCTCGAAGTAGTCCGCCGCGATCCGCGGGTACTTGGTCGCGATCCGCATCACGCCGAGCCGCCGCAGCGCCTCGGCCGCGACGTCCTCGCCCTGGACGGTCGCGAACACCATCGTGCAGCCGCCGAACCCGAGGTCGAGCAGCTCGTAGACGGCTCGCTCGGGGTGCTCGGACAGCACGTCCTTGCCGGTCACGCCCAGGTCGGCGGCCCCCGCCTCCACGTAGATCGGCACGTCCGAGGGCCGCATCGTGATCAGCCCGGCTTCCTGGAACAGCAGCTTGCGATCGTTCGCGCGGACCTCGCGCGTGTCCATGCCGAGCCCGTCCAGCAGGTCGAGCGTCTCCGCCAGCAGCGCGCCGCGCGGGACGGCGATCCTCATCGCCCCTCCCCCAGCCGCGCCGCGTGCACGCGTTCCACATCCAACGCCCACCCGCATGCAGGTAGCTCGCGCCCGAACCGTCCGAGCAGGTCGTCGTAGCGCCCGCCGCCGCCCATCGGCGAGCCGAACGCCGCGTCATAGACCTCGAACACCGCGCCCGTGTAGTACCCGAGCGTCCGCACCAGGCCGAGGTCGAAGATCACGCGCGCGGCCACATCGGGCGCGAGCAGGTCGTAGAGCTCGCGCAGCGGCTCGCCCTCCGGCACGACCTCGACGCCCCCGCGGGAGCGGGCGAGCTCCGACAGCTCGAGCGCACCGACGCGCTCGAGCTCGCGCTCCAGGCCGACCATGTCACCGCTGGCGAGCTCGTGCAGGATCGGGCGCGGATCGCGCACGCCGGCGCGCTCGAGCGCGCGCGGGAACAGCGACGCGTCCCCGAGGCCCACCCGGTAGGAGACCAGTCCGGCGGCGTCCAGAGCGGCGCACAGCACGGAGATCGCCTCCGCCGTCCCGGCGGGTCCGGGCGCGCCGACCAGCTCGATCCCGGCCTGCTGGATCTCGCGCGGATGCCCGCGGTGCTGCTTGACGGCCCGATACGCGTGCGCGATGTAGGAGAACCGCAGCGGGACCGGCGCAGAGGCGTACCGCGTCGCCACCACGCGCGCGATCGGGATCGTCATGTCCGAGCGCAGCACGAGCACGTTGCCGTGCTCGTCGAACAGCCGGTACGCGGGATCGGCGGCGGCGGAATCGCCGCGCGTCAGCACCGTCTCGTACTCGAGCGCCGGCGTGGCGACCTCGCCGTACGCGTGCGCCTCGAACACGCCCCGCATCGCGTCCGTGATCGCGCGCAGCTCTCGCAGCTCGTCCGGGAGGACGTCGCGCGTGCCGGACGGGATCGGGTGGATCACGCCGCCGGGACGCGCTCGATCCGCGCGCCCAACTCCTGCAGGCGCTCGTCGATCCGCTCGTAGCCGCGGTCGATGTCGCGCACGTTGTGGATCTCGCTCGTGCCCTGCGCGCACACGGCGGCGATCAGCATCGCCATCCCGGCGCGGATGTCCGGCGAGGACACGCGCGCGCCGCGCAGCCGCCGGGGCCCGATCACGATCGCCCGGTGCGGGTCGCAGATCGTGATCTCGGCGCCCATCGAGATCAGCTTGTCGACGAAGAACAGCCGGTTCTCGAACATCTTCTCGAAGATCAGCACGGAGCCCTCGGACTGCGTCGCGAGCGCCACGGCGATCGACGTCAGGTCGGCAGGGAACGCCGGCCACGGGCCGTCTTCGACCTTGGACTGGTAGTCGCCGGCGTCGCGCTCGACCCGCAGCGTCTGACCGCCGGGCACGAAGCACGTGCCGTCCTCCATCCAGGTGTCAAGCCCGAGCCGCCGGAACACCATCCGGATCATCCGCAGGTCCTCGGCCACGCAGCCGTCGATCCGCAGTTCGCCGCCGGTCACGCCCGCGAGCGCCATGAACGAGGCGATCTCGATGTGGTCCGGGCTGACGCTGTGCTCGCAGCCGCCGAGCTTCGCGACCCCGTGGACCTGCATCACGTTCGAGCCGATGCCCTCGATCGCCGCGCCCATCTTGTTCAGCATCCGCGCCAGGTCCTGCACGTGCGGCTCGCACGCGGCGTTGCGGATCACGGTCGTGCCGGCGGTCGCGGCCGCGGCCATGAGCGCGTTCTCGGTACCCATCACGGACGGCTCGTCCATGAAGAAGTCGCACGGCGTCAGGCCGCCGTCGGGTGCCTTGATGACGATGTCATGGCCGTGCTCGACCTTCGCCCCGAGCGCCCGGAACGCGTCGAGGTGCGGGTCCAGCCGGCGGCGGCCGATCACGTCGCCGCCGGGCGGCGGCATCGTCGCGGCGCCGAACCGCGCCAGCAACGGGCCGGCGGCCAGGAACGAGGCGCGGATGCGCTCGGCCAGGACCGCGTCGACGTTGGTCTTGATCACGTTCGCCGCGTTCAGCACGACCGTGTTCGGGGCCGGGCGCCCGATCGTCACGCCGAGGTCGGCGAGCAGCTCGAGCAGCGCCTCGGTGTCCCGGATATGCGGGACGTTGTGCAGCGTGACGTCGGAGTCCGTGAGCAGCGCGGAGGCCAGCAGCGGCAGCGCAGCGTTCTTGTTCCCGGCGGGGACGACGGTGCCGGACAGCGGCACGCCGCCTTCGATGACGAACTTCTCCATGGGGCGGCGGCTAGGCTACCGAGTCCATGTCACTGCCCATGACGCGCGAGGAAGCCTGGACGCTCTTCTGCGAGTGGACGGAGTCGGAGAGCCTGCGCCGCCACGTGCTGGCGGTTGAAGCGTGCATGCGCGCCTATGCGGAGAAGTTCGGCGAGGACCCGGAGCGCTGGGGAATGGTCGGGATGCTCCACGACCTCGACTACGAGCGCTATCCGGATCTTCACACCGGCCACCCACGGCATGCGTTGGCCGAACTCGAGCGGCTCGAGTTCCCCGAGGACATGATCCGCGCGGTCGCGTCGCACGCGGACTATCTGGAGGTCTCGCGCGAAACGCCGATGGAGCGCACGCTGTACGCGGTCGACGAGCTCTCGGGGTTCGTGATGGCGTGCGCCTACGTGCGCCCGCAGGGGATCGAGGGCCTGACGCCCAAGTCGATCAAGAAGAAGATGAAGACGCCGGCGTTCGCGGCCGCGGTCGATCGTGCCGCGATGCGCGAGGGCGCGGACCTGCTCGGCATCGACTTCGACGAGCACCTGACCTTCGTCGTCGCGGCGCTCCAGCCGCACGCCGAGGAGCTCGGCCTAGCCGGCGCGACGCACTAGTGGCCCGCTCAACGAACCACTAGCTCGCAGCCGAGGAGCTGATCCGCGGCGTCGGCGGTGACCCGGTCACGGCCGCTGCCGCAGGCGATCACGTCGCGCGCGCCGTCGCGGGCGCTGATGCGGTCGGCGCCGGACGCGCCGTAGATCATGTCGGCGCCGGGACCGCCGGTGATGCGATCCGCACCGGACCCGCCCTCGATGCGATCCGCTCCGCTCCCGCCGAGGATGCGGTCTGCGCCGGAGCCGCCCTGGATGGCGTCGCCACCCGTGCCGCCGTCGATCGTGTCGGCGCCGGTGCCACCGCTGATGCGGTCGACCCCGCCGCGGCCGCGGAGCGTGTCGCTGCCGCCGCTCCCCGAGATCGAGTCCGCTGACTGGGTGCCGGTCAGCTTGTCCGGGGCGTTCGTGCCGGTGAACACCGCTGCCTGGGCGACGGCGGCGAAGCCGAGGGTCGTGGCGAAGGTGACGGCGAGGATGCGCTTCATGGTGGGCTCCTGGGATCGGTGGACGCATCCGGGTGTGTCCACGGACGGCCCGATCTGCCCCCCGGGATTTCAGCCACCGCCGATTCCCGCGAGCGCGTCGCGTACCCGGTCGGCGGCGTCGCGCGCGCGGTCCGCGCCGGCCCGGCCGGCGTCCGCGGCCTGCTCGCCGGCGTTGCGGGCCTGCTCGCCGGCGTTGCGCGCCTGCTCGCCGGCCGCCCGCGCCTGCTCGCCGGCCGCGCGGGCCTGCTCGCCCGCAGCGCGCGCCCGTTCGCCGGCCGCGCGCGCCTGCTCCGCCGCGACGCGCGCCCGCTTGGCCGCGGCCCGCGCGCGCTTCACCGCGGTCGCCTCCGCGCGCTGAATGCGGCGCCGCTCGGCGCGCTGGGCCTCGCGCTCGACGGTTTCCCGCCAACCGGCTTTGGCGATCGCGACGTCGGAGGCGTCCGGCCCGGCCTGCGAGGGTGCCTTGGCCACCGGCGCGGGCCGCGAGCGCGGCGGCTCCGACGGGCGGAGCTCGACGACGCCGACGACGCACACGGTCGCGGCGACACAGCCGACGGCCACCTTGGTGCCGGCGGGAGCCAGCACGGCCAGCACCCGCGCCAGCGTACCGCCGCCGGAGAGCACGGCCGGGCCCGCGGCAAGCGCGCCCTCGCGCCGCAACTCGGCGACGGTCGCGCGGCAGGTGACGCAGTGCGCGAGGTGCTCGTCCAGGCGCGCGCGACGGTCGCCACGCACCGGCCAGCCGAGGCCGATCGCACGCAACGTGCTCGCGATCGAAGCGCACCGGTCCCCCGCCTGCAATTCGTGGGTCAGCCGCGCGCGGCCACGCTCGGCCAGCTTGCGCGCGATCCGGCGGCTGACGCCGAGCGTCGCCGCGACATCGTCGTTCCCGAACCCCTCAGCGCGCAGCAGCAGCGCCGTCCGCTCGCGGTCGGGGAGCTCGGCGAGCGCGTCGCGCACCGCCGCCAGCGTCTCGCGCTGGCCGACGACCGCGTCGGGTTCGGCTCCGCCCGCCGCGTCCTCCAGCGGCGCGCTCTCGACACGCGCCGGGCGCAGCTCCAGCCGGTGGAACCGGTGCCACATGACCCCTGCGAGGTAGCCCGCGGGATCGTGCTCGACGGCCACTCGCTCGGGGTGGCGCTGCAGCTCCAGCCAGGCCTCCTGGTAGGCATCGTCGGCGGCCGCGTCGAGGTCCACGCGGCCGTTCTGGCCGGCGCGACGGGCCCGCGCCAGAAAGCGGCGCCTTGCGGCCGGCCGCAGACGCTCGAAATCCCGCTCGGGATCGAGGTCGCCGCTAGCGCCATGGCGCGAGGATATCCTCCGGCAGCCATGGCGGACACCCTGAAGATCATCGTCCTCGAGGGCGACGAGACCGGCCAAGAGCTGCTCGAGCAGGCGGTGCGGGTGCTCGACCCCGAATTGCTTGAGTGTCGAGCTGGAGATCGAGCGCTTCGACCTCTCGCTCGAGAAGCGGCGCGAGACGGACAACGAGATCGTTCACGAGGCGGCGCGCGCGATGCGCGACGCCGGCTTCGGGCTGAAGGCGGCGACCGTCACGCCCGAGGGCAAGGACGACGTCGGCTCGCCGAACCGGATCCTCCGCGAGGAGGTCGACGGCAAGGTGATCGTCCGCACCGGGCGCCGGATCCCCGGCGTGGTCGGCCCGGTGTCGGGCGTGTATCACCCGATTTCGGTCGTCCGGATGGCGGTCGACGACGCCTACGGCGCCAAGCAGTGGCGCGAGGGCGACGGCGACGAGGAGCTCGCATTCCGGACCGAGAAGGTGTCGCGCTCCACTTGCCGGGCGGTCGCCGAGTACGCGTTCATGACCGCCGAGCGGATGGGCGCGAAGGTCTACGGCGGCCCGAAGTGGACGGTGTCTCCGGTCTACGAGGGGATGCTCAAGGAGGAGATGGACGCGGCCGCGTTCCGGCACCCGAGCGTCGAATACCAGCCGGTGCTGATCGACGCCCTGTACGCGGGCCTGATCAGCGGCGCGGCGGACTCACCACTGGTGATCCCCGCACTGAATCGAGACGGGGACTGCCTGAGCGATCTCGTCCTGCCGATGTTCGGCTCGATCGCCGGTGCCGAGTCCGTCCTGCTGTCCTTCGACGCCGACTACAACGTCGAGGTCGCGATGGCCGAGGCCCCGCACGGGACGGCGCCGTCGCTGATGGGCAAGGACCTGGCGAACCCGATGGCCATGTTGCTGGCGTGCGGGTCCGTGCTCCAGTACGCCGCGACCAAGGGGCACGCGGGCGCCGAGCGCGCCTCGCGCGCGGTCTACGAGTCGGTGCTGGAGACCGTCGCGACCGGTGTAAAGACCGTCGACCTTGGCGGCCACTCCACCACCACCGAGTTCACGGACGCGGTGGTGGAGAAGGTGCGCACCAAGGTCGAGATCTGGTCGACGCTCGGGTCTAGGTGACGTTGATCGTCCCGGTCATGCCGGGATGGAAGTTGCAGACGTAGCTGATCGTCCCGGCCTTGGAGGCCGTGAAGTCGAACGTCGCGCCGGGGTCCATCGTCCCGGAGTCGAATGCGCGTCCGACGTCGCCGTGTGGGCGATCTCGTCGTCGTTGACGAACGTCACCGTGTCGCCGACCTTGAGGTCGATCGTGCCCGGTGCGAACGTCGAGCCCGCCATCTTGACCTCGGTCGCGGCGGCGGACTTCTCCTCGGTCACGGCGGCTGCGGTCTTCGCGGCGGCCGGCGTCGAGGCGTTGGTTGCGGTGTCGCCAAAGGAACTTCCGCCGTCGCCACAGCCGACGACGAGCGCGGCGGTCACGAGCAGCGGGGCGACGAACAGGAGGTTCTTGGTCACGACCCGTACGACGCGTGTGGGTCCCCGCGTATTCCGTTCGGCATCATTGGAGGGGGATGGACGTCGAAGCGAGCATCGAACAGGTGACGGGGATCCTGGTTCGCGAGGGGCTGCGGTACTCGATGACCGCGGACGGCCGGACGTATCGGCTGCTGTTCGGCTCGGCCGCCGTCTTCATCGACTTCGATACGCTGGCAGGACGACGGCGTCGTGATCACGGTCCACTCCCCGGTGTTGCAGGACATCGATCCCGAGAGCGCGGGCGCGGCGCAGGCCCTGAATCTGCTCAACGAGCTCAACCGGAGCTTCTTCTTCGTCAAGTTCACGTTCCGCGAGGGGATCCTGATCGCCCGCTACGACCTGCTCGGGGACACGCTGCAGGCCGTCGAGCTGGTCAACGCGCTGTACGAGATCGCGGGCGCGGCGGACCGTCTGGACGACGAGCTGGCCGAGACGCTCGGCGGCAAGCCGTATGAGTCGAAGCTGTCGGAGTGGCCGGCTGATCAGCGCTCGGTCGGGAGACCGAAGCGAGCGAACGTGAGTTCGAGTCGGGCCGTGTCGACAGGCTGGTCGGGCCAACTATTGATGTCGTCGCGGTTGACCGTGCGAACCACGAACGCGACCACGTCGGAGATCCGGTCTCCGCGGATCGTGAGCACGTTGAGCGCGAACGGCACGCCGTCGACGTAGTAGCCGATCGCCGGCTGGCCGTTGGCGGTCGTCCTGACGGCGCGCCACGTCCAGCTGCCGCTGAGCGGGTAGCGCTCGAGGAAGTCCTTGATCTCGTCGCGCGGGCCGAACCAGCTGGCCAGCGGCGGCATGGCGAACGTCGCGTCCTCGGCGAGCAGCTCGACCACCGCGTCGACGTCGCCGCGCTCCCACGCGTCGAGGTATGAATCCACGAGTTCACTGAGCTGCTCGTCGCCGAGCGCTCTGCAGCGTCTCCTGCTGGCTGCGCTCGGGCAGACGCTCCTCGACCGTCGCCCGCGCTCGCTGGAGCGCGCTGTTGACGGAGACGACCGTGGTCTCCAGCGTGGCCGCGGTCTCCTTGGCGGAGTAGCCGAGGACCTCGCGCAGAATGAGGACGGCGCGCTGCGTGGCGGGCAGGTGCTGGAGGGCGGCGATGAAGGCCAGCTCGACGCCCTCGCGCTGCTCGACCTCGAGCGCGGCGTCGGGGTACGGCTCGATCCAGACGCCCTCGATCATCGGCTCGCCCGGGCCAAGGTGCGGGTCGGTGGCGGGGCCGTACTCGACGGGGAGCGTCCTCTGGGGGCGCCGCTCGATGTGGGTCAGGCACGTGTTGGTGGCGATCGTGTAGAGCCACGAGCGCAGCGAACTCCGGCCTTCGAAGCGAGACAGGCCGCGCCAGGCGCGCAGGCTTGCGTCTTGCAGCGCGTCGTCGGCGTCGTGGACCGACCCGAGCATCCGGTAGCAATGCGCGTGCAGCTCGCGCCGGTGCGGCTCGAGCAGCTCCCGGAAGGCCGTCTCGTCGCCATCGCGGGCGGCTTCGAGGGTGCGATCGTTCATGCGTGCTGGAGCCTACGACGCAGGTGGACCATCCGCGGGAGCCTAATCGGACCCGTCTGCAAGATCGGTTTCAGCCGCGCAGATCGCCTTCGGCTCTGCGCCGCCGGATCCGCGAACGGACGGTTCTGGATCCCGCACGTTCGGACCTTTTCCGTCCGACACCACCCGTAGCCTTACGAACACATGTTCCCTTCGATGATCGAACGTCGCCAGAACAAGCGCTCGTTTCGCGAGCTGATGCGCGGGGCCATGGATACGGCCCTGGAGTTCGCCACGCTGGGTGAGGCAACCGCGCAGGCACCGACCACGCCCGCGCACGCCCCCACCGCCGGACACCCGCATCGTCGACCGCTCGATCATCGTCGCCGCCGGCGCCGTCCAGGGATGGTCGCGCCCCGGCCGCAGGTGTGCACCATGCCGGTTCATCGCCCGGCGCGGCGCAGCACCTGAACCCCCGCGCCCGCCGGCGGTCAGCTCTGGGAGGACTGATCGATCCGGCCGGGCCGCGGACGGGTCTTCACCGCTCTCGGGCCGCCACCGCGCGGCCCGAGCGCATTCTGGGGGCGCCGAACCCCGAACATAAAGGGTCTGGCCCTTTAGGTTGAGTGGATCTCGATTTCGCCCGGGCGTTGCGGGTGCGGGACCGTGCGCTCGAATGACATGCCGAGGCGCTGGGCCACGGCAAGCGACGCGGCGTTGCCCGGGTCGATGACGGCAATGATGCGGGTGAGCCCGAGCTGGTCGCGCGCGGCCTCGAGGGCGGCGCGGCCCGCCTCGGTCGCGTAGCCGTGGCCCCAGGCGTCCGGGTGCAGGCGCCAGCCGGCCTCGACCTCGTACGCGAGATCGGGGAACCAGAGCGGATGGGCGACGCCGACGAAACCGATCGTCCGACCGGTCGCAGCCACCGTCGCGGCCCAGAGGCCGAAGCCGTACTGCGCCCAATGCCGGCTGAAGCGCTCCGACTGGCGCTCTGATTCCACGCGCGTGTACGGCACACCGTCGTTCAGGTACCGGACTGCCTCCGGAAGCGCGTTGATCGCCTCGAGCGCCGGCGTGTGGGCGGCCGCGTCCCAGCGCTCGAGACGCAGGCGGTCGGTCGTGACGTCGGAGAGGGCCATAGAACGACGAAAGCCGCCACAGCGGGCGGCTATTCGTAGCAGGCGCCAGCCGAGCTCCACCTCGTGCTCGTAGGCGGGAAACCACAGGGGGCGGCTGGCGCCGGTGAAGCCAACGGTCCAGCCGGCCCGCGACCGACCTCCCCGCCCAAAGCCCGAAGCCGTACGGGTCTGCCAGTGGGCGGCGAGGCGCTGCGACTGCCCCCATGTGGACTGCTCGAGCGTGTACGGAACGCCGTCGTTGAGGAAGCGCACATCCTGCCGAGATGGCGTTGATGGCGTCCAGCGCCGGCGCGTGGGCGCGCCGCGTCCCAGCGATGGAGCCGCAGGCGGTCGGTCGTGACCTCCGGATAAGGCCATAGAACGACAGAGAGCCGCCTCAACGGGCGGCTCTTGTAATGCTAAGGAACCGGCGGCGACCTACTCTCCCAGGCCCTTGCAGGCCAAGTACCATCGGCGCTACGGGGCTTGACTGCTCTGTTCGGAATGGGGAAGATGTATTTCCCCCGTGCAATATCCGGAAACTTGTCAAGACCTCGCC
>CAVYHO010000003.1:0-924312 GCA_963768375.1 uncultured Solirubrobacteraceae bacterium | reverse complement strand
GAAGATCGACGACGGTCGCGATCCCCAGCCCGGCGAGCTGCGCGCCGGCGCCGATGCCGCTGCGCAGCAGCACCCCCGGAGAGCCGAACACGCCCGCGCTGACGATCACGAGCTGCCGGCGGCCAGCTCGACCGGCTCGCCCGCGACGAGCGCGACCGCGCCGCGCGCCCGCCGCCCGTCCAGCAGCACCCGGTCGACGAGGGCATCGGCGATCACCGTGAGGTTGTCGCGCCCGCGCGCGGCGTCCAGATACGCGAACGCCGTGTTCCAGCGGGCGAAGCGATCCACGTTGACCGGCACGTACGCGGCCGCAACCGGGCTGGAGAGATCGTTGAGCTCGTCGAGCACCGGGATCCCAGCCTCCGGCGCCGCCTCGCGCACGGCTCGCGCCCACGGCCCGAGCTCCGCGTCGTCGAGTCGGCGGTCCGGATCGTCCGCTCGGCACCACGCAGGTAGGGCTCGATCGCGTCGAAGTTCCAGCCCTCGGCGCCCCACTCGTAGTCGCGGCGATCCCCCCAGACCACGAACGCCGCGTTGTGCGCCGAGCAGCCTCCGATCACCCGCGCTCGCGACAGCGACAACTCGGCCCGCGGGTCCCAATCGTGGCTGCTCGACGGCTCCCGAGGGTCGATCAGCTCGGCCGGCCAACCGCCGACGTCGAACGGCCCGTAGTCCGGACCCGCCTCGACCAGCACACCGCCCGGCGCGGGTCCTCGCTCAGCCGTGCGGCGAGCACGCAGCCAGCCGTCCCCCACCTAGGATCAACACGTCATACCGCGGCTCGCCAGCCATTCAACCGTCCAAACACTGCTCAGGTTGCCCCCTGCCCAGGCACGGTTTCGCCCGCGCACGATTGCTCCCAGGCCAAAGTTCACGCCCCCGAGACGACGTGTGACGTCTCGGCAAGACGCGCACGGCAGGACGCTCGTCGCTGCTGCTAGCGCGAGATGCGGCAGTCGCGATCCGGCGCTCGAAGGGCGCCACGCCGCTTGCGCGTTCCACATGCATCGGAGCGGCGCGAGCCCGAGCCCGCGGGACGACTCGTCGCCGCGCGCAGTAACCCAATCTGGCGTTGTCGTAGTTCGCCGTTATCGGCGATGCCGCGGCCGTGGCCGGCTCGGCGGCTGGGGACGAAATCGGAGGCGACTCCGCTGTGGTCGCTCGTCGCCCGTCGGCGTCGGCGGCGGGGCACCGTGGACGCCGTTCACGGCGAGGCGGTGGTCGCCGGCGATGTGGTCGATCAACGGGCCGACCGAGGTGGCGCCGGCGCTCCACAGATGCAGGCCGGCGAGGGCGCGGGAGAGCGCTTCGGCCACTGGCGTTGGTTGACGCTTCTTGGGGATGCGCTGGTTAAACTGCCCACGACGCACGCGGCTTCCGCGGAGTCGAGGGCGTGGCGAAGCTCGCGGAATTGGCCGCAGACTCGACGTGCTCGCCCCAGGCAGGCGTCGGCGCGTCCGGTGCGCACGTGTGCGTCGCGCGAGGGGATGCAGACCGCGATGACGCGCACCTGCCCGGCGGGCGTGTCGCTGACGCCCATCACAGCTCGCCGCGGGCGGCGCGCTCCGGCAGGCGCGCGACGTCGCGCCAGGTACGCTTGGACCAGGCCAGCACCTCGCCTTGGTGTGGCTGGTGGCCGTAGCCCCAGTCGCCGCCGGCATCGATGAGATGCCCGGGGCGAGCAGGCCGATCGCCCCTCGGTGAGCACCATGATGTCGGCGTCCAGCGCGTCGAGCGCCGCGGCGATCGCGGGCCTTGGCGGATCGCGCTCCGGCCCATTGCACGTTCCACGTCGCGATCTGCATGACGACCTCCGGGGTGCGATCGGAACGGGTCGCGCGACGACGACGGCGGCTGACACGTGCTTCGCGCTTGCCCGGCGGTCGGCGCGCGCCGCGTCTCGGCGGGCCGTGGCGGCAAGTTACCGGCACCGGCCGGCGGGCAGGCGCCGGCGCGTACCGCAGCGCCGGTGCGCCCGGCGGGCGATCTGAGCTCGCGGCTCGGGACGCCGAGGCCGTCGGCGACCGCCTGGCGTGTCGAGCGGGCGGTCGAGCAGCTCGCGCGGGATCAGCAGCGCGCGGGCGTAGGCGCGCGCGTCCGCGTCGCGGTAGGGGCCGGGCAGTCGGCCGTTGAGGATCGCGCCGGCGTACAGGCACATGGCGAACACGAACCGGGCGCGGGGTCGGCGTCGGCCGCTTCGAGCTCGTCGGAGAGATAGATGCGCCGCGGGGTGCAGACGGCGCGGTGCGGCCGCTCGTAGGTGATCGGCTGGATGCCCATGCCGCCATAGGCCGCGCGGCGGTAAGTTCGCCCCCCGGGTCCGGCTCGCTGCGTGCAGGCGGGCGCGGCCTTCGCTGAGGCGGCGGTTGACGGCGGTGTAGGTGCTGCCGGTGAGCGCGGCGATCTCGCTGGTAGGAGTAGCCGCCGGCGTGCAGCAGCAGCGTCGCGGCGCTCGCGCGGCTTGAGCGTGGCGAAGCGCTGGACGCGCTGCGTGGTGTTGCTCGCGGTCGATCGACGCGCTCGAGCGGGTCGCCGTCGGGCCGGCGGGCTCGGGCAGCTCGCGTTCGTGGTCGGTCTCGGCGAGGAACAGGCCCGGCCGGCTGCTCGCGGCCGGTCGGCCGAGCCGCCACGCCTCGTGGATGGCGACCAGCGTCAGCCAGGCGAGCCGTCGGGGTCGAGCCGGATGTCGGGGCGGCGGACGAGCTGCAGCCACGCGTACGCGCAGGCGTCGGCGACGACGTCGTCGCCGGCGCCGCGGGCGCCGCAGCGCACGCGGCGCGCAGCTGGCGGTGGTGCTCGCGCGTAGAAGGCGGCGAGCGCGACGCCGCCGCTCCGGCCGGATCGGCGCGCGGTCATCGCTCGTCGCTCCGAGGTCGGCGGGGACGAGCGCGGCGGGCTCACCGCGGCGCCGGGAGTCCTCGATGTAGGCGGCGACGAGGCCGTCGCATCGCGGCCTGGCTTTCGACGTGGCGCTCGACCAGGTAGACGCGGCCGTCGTCGGTGTCGCCGGCGGGGAGGTCGGTGATCGCGACGCGGCCGTTGATGCGCTGGGCGACCAGGGCGCGCGGTGGTGCCGTCGGGGAGCTCGTAGCGGGCGAGCTCGTGGCGTGGTGCCGGCGGTGCTCATGACGGCTCCGCTGGTCGCGGGTGTGGGTCCAGTGGGCGTTGGCGCCGTGGCCGGTGATCTCGTCCTCGCGGACGGCGGTGGCGTCGGCGGGCGGCTCGACGTCGCGCTGGAGGCGGTCGCGTTCGACCGCGCGCTCGAGCCGGGCTCTCGGCGGTGGTCGCCTGCAGGCGGCGGATCTCGGCGGTGGCCTCGGCCTTGGTGCGGGGGTAGGTGAAGGTCTGGCCGCGGCTGTTGGCCAGCGCGCGCAGGTAGCGCAGCTGCTTGGCGGTCGGCCCGTCGGGCCTGGGGCGGTTGGTGGGGTGGGGGCTGGGCATGCGGGTGCCCGAGCCGCGGCGGGTGCGAACGCACGCGCCACCTGCGCGCGCGAACCTGTGAGCCGCGTGCCCGTCAGGGCGCAGGTGGCGTGGCGGATTGCGCCCGCCGTGGCAGCATCCCGAGCAGCCCAGTCCCCACCCCGACCAGCCGCCCGGCGTCAGGACCGACCGGCCGGGCTGCGGTCTACGCCGCGTGCTCGCCGTCGCCGCGGCTGCTGGCCTCGCTCGCGTCGGCGTCGGGCTCGAGGGCGTCCTCGAGCCGGCGCGCGAGCCGGTCGACGAGCGCCGGCGATGCGCTCGAACGCGTCGTCGCGGGGTGTGCTCGCTCCAGACGGCGAGGTACGGGATCGAGTTGCCGGCGGTGTCCAGGCCGAGGAACCCGCAGACGGTGAGCGCGACCGATTCGGCCACCAGCTCCTCGGTGGCGTAGTCCAGCCCGGGTCCTCGGCGTGGTGGTCGAGCCGGACGAGCGCGTGCGCGAGCTCGTGCACCAGCGCGGCGGCCTGCTGGTTGACCGCGACCGCGGGGTTGATCGCGATCCGCCGCTCGCGGGGTCGTAGAAGCCGTCGCAGCCGGCGCGCATCGGCTCGAGCTCGACGGTGACGCCGAGCCCGCGCGGCGAACGCCGTCCAGCTCGGGCAGCGCCCACGCCAGCGTGTCGCCGGTGATCGGCGCGATCGGCGGGTCCAGCGGCGCCGGGACGGCGGGCGGTGGGAGCGGGTCGACCTGCGCGCGGTCGAACACCGCCTCGAGCCGGTAGAACGGCTTCGGGCGCTCGGCCGGGGTCGGCGCCGGCGTCGCGCCACGCCTGGAGCTGCTTCCTGGACGGTTCGCAGCGCGCCCAGACGCGGATCCGGCTGCGTCTCGCCCTTGCGGACGCAGTAGCCGAGCGCCAGCCAGGCGCGGAAGCCGGCGACGCGGGTGGCGTCGGGGTCCTGGAGGGCGATCAGCAGCTGGTTGGTGAGGCTGTAGCGGCGCAGGCCGGTGCGGGCGCGGACGCGCAGCCAGGCCTGCCAGCCGGCGCTGGTGCGCAGCTGCGCGACCGCGCGGTGGGTCAGTTCGCGGTCCTGCGCGCGCCGGGCGGCGCGCTCGTCCTCGGTCAGGCGGCGTGCGCGGTACGGGTCATCGCGTCGGTCCTCCACGGAAGTCGGGGTTGGGCTGGCGCGGGCCGCGGTTCGCGAGCCCGCGCCAGCGCAGATGGGTCAGGCGGCGTCGGCGCTCGGGCTCGCCGGCGTCGGTGGCGTCGGGCTCGCCGGGCGCTTCGGGCTCGGCGCCCGCGTCGTCGACCGCGGTCGAGATCTGCCGTCGTCGCGGTGTCGCTGTGCGGCGCGTCGTTGTCTCGCGGCGGCCGCTCGGCGCGCGCGCGCGGTGGGCCTGCTCGGCCTGCTCGTAGCCGGCGTGGGCGCGCTCGACGGCCTGCTCGAGCCGCTTGAGCGACGCGGGGAGGTGCGGGCCGGCGAGCTTGCGCCAGCGCCTTGGCGGCGATGTCCTTGTGCGAGCTCCAGCGGGTCGGCGGGCATGCGCTGGCTGGCGGGGACGACCAGCCGGGTGGCGTGCTGCTCGGCGGCGATCACGACCAGCGCGCGGCCGTAGAGCTCGCCCGCGGTCTTGGCGCCGTCGATGAACTTCCACAGCCACTCGACCGCGGCCTGGGGTCGCGGTGGTCGCCGTAGTCGACCCGCAGCCGGCCCGCGGCTGCCGTCCTTGCGGGTCTTGGTGACGTCGGTGCGCAGCTCGCCGATCACGAGCCGGATGCCGCCGGCGGCGAGCCGCTGCGACCCGCTCGCCGGTCTGCGTGTACGGGCGAGCTGTCGCAGTCGGCGCCGAGCAGCGCGTAGACGAAGAACCGCGCGACGTCGCATGTCGCCCGGGTCGACGGCGCTGAGGCCGTCGAGCAGGCGCGGCGCCGAGGTCGAGGTTGGCGCCGTGCGCCTGGTCGGCCAGCTCGCGCAGCTGCGCGTCGCGCTCGCGCTTCGCCGCCGCCAGCGGGTCCGGCCGGCGCTGCTCGCGCCGCTGCGCGCGCGCCTGCTTCTCCTCGGCCGCGGCGGTCGCGGCCTTGGCCTGGAGCTCGTCGTGGGTGCGCTTGATCGCGGCCTTGACGAGCTCGCGGTAGAGCGAGCGGTCGACGATGATCGGCGCGTGCCGCGCTCGAACTCGATCAGCACGCCGGCGGCGCGCGCCTGGTCGACGTCGGCGTCGGTGAAGCGGATCTGCGGCGGCCCGTAGGCGTAGCGGTCGAGCTGCTTGTGCAGCTTCTCGGCCTGCGCGTAGAGCGCGTCGGTCTTCTTGCCGAGCCGCAGCTCGGCGATCTCGTGCGGCGCGCGTCGTGTCCAGGTAGGCGGCGAACACCTTCTTGTCGCCGTCGTGCGCAGCGCGGCGTCGAGGACCCAGCCGGGCTCGCGCGCGAGCCGCTCGGCCGCCCACGCGTTGCCGTCGTCGCAGGTAGGCGATCAGCGCGTCCAGCAGCGCCGGCGCGACCGCGCCGATCGCGCGCAGCTGGTCGACGGCCGACAGCGCGATCACGCCCTCGCCGATCAGCTGCTGGGCGCGCTCGGGCAGCTCGAGCATCTTCACGCGCGCGGTGACGCGCTGTGCGGCTCCAGCCGAGCGCCTGCGCGGCGCCGTCCTCGGTCAGGCCGCGCGCCGAGCATCGCCTGCACGGCCTTGCGCCTCCTCGTAGCGGGTCGAGCTGCTTGCGCGCGATGTTCTCGACCGCGCGGTCGGCGTCCTCGGTCTCCGCCGTCGCGGACCACGACCGGCACGTCGGCCAGCCCGAGCGCGCGGGCGGCCGCGAGCCGGTGAAAGCCGGCGACGAGCTCGAACCGCTCGTCGCCGTCGTGGTGGGGCGGACGACGAGCGGGACGAGCATGCCCTGCAGCGCGATCGATCCCGCCAGCGCCTCGACGTGCGCCGCGTCGAGCGCGCGGACGTTCTCCGGCACGCGGATCTCGCCCACCGCGACCCTCGCGTCGGCGGGGCCAGGTGGGCTGGTGGGTGTGGTGGCCATGACGGGTCTTCCGTCCTTTGGTTGGGGTCCGCCTCGGGCGGCGGGCCGATCCCCACCCCTCAGCGCGCCCGCCCACCACCAGCGCCCGCGCCAGCTCGCTCCTTTCGTGGGCGGGCGTGCCACCCTCGGGTGGGTCGGCCCGCCGCCCGGGCCCACGCGCTCGCCGCTCCCTCAGCTGAAGCCGGGGATCGGGCGAGGGTGGGCGTGGCCGGCGCGCAGGCCGGACGCGATCGTCGCGCGCGCCTCGCGCCTCGGAGAGGCCCGGCGCCGAGTGCGGCGTGCAGGAGCGCGTCGGCGATCTCCTCGCCGCTGCCGAGACCGGCGCCGGCGAGCTGGCCGAGCCGGAACGCGGCCCGGTTGAGCGTCGTGTTGCGCGTCCCGACCGCGGCGCGCGCGACGCGCGCGAGCTCGTCGTCCAGCGCGGCCTGCAGGTAGCGGCGCGAGCGCTCGCCGCCGCCCGCCGGCGACGGCGCGCGGCAGCGGCGTGCGCGTCGGCGCGGCCGGCGCCGGGGCCGGTGAGCAGCTCGGCCAGCCAGGCGGGCAGCGGTGCGAGCGTCGTGCGCGCCGGTCCACGTGTAGCGGTCGCCGCTGGTGTGGCGGCTGGGCGGGGCGACCACGTAGCCGCCGCGGCCGCGGACGTCCAGACCCGGGGCCGAGCTGCCCGGCCGAACACGGCACCTCGAGGTCGGCGGCGTGGAAGTACAGGTGCTCGCCGCGGGCGGTCCGGGCGCGCCGCGTCGCGGGCAGCGGCCCGTGCTGGCACTCGAGCTCGTGCAGGGCGCGGGCGCCGTGGTGGCCGTCGACGTCGAGGACGACCAGCGCGCCGGTGCGCACGGCGACGTTGGCGTCGGGCCAGCGCGTCCACCAGGCGGTGATCTGCGCCGGGTCGGTGCTGGCGTCGCGCAGCCCGCGGCGGGTGCGCGGGTGCTTGCCCGGCGCTCGCGCAGGCCGGCTGCCCGCACGAGCAGCCGCCCGCGGCGTCGGGCGTGTGGACGGGCAGCACGGGCCAGCCGGCGACGGCGTAGGCGAGCGCGGCGACCAGCAGCTCATGCGCGCGGCGCGAGCGCTCCTCGCCGGTCGGCGACGGTTGCGAGCGGCTTGCGGGGGTCTGGAGTCGCGGCATCGCGCTCATCGCCGCAGCTCGAGCCTGCTGCGCTCGTCGCCGGCGGCGGCGCCGTCGACGAGCTGCTGGACGAGCGTCGGCCTGTCGGGCCGGGCCGGCCTGCGGTCAGCGCGGCGGTGGATCCGAGTTGGTCGGCCGCGGCGGCGAGCACGTGGGCGAGCCAGCCGCCGAAGTCGGGCTCGTCGTGGGCGACGGCGACGATCACGGCGATCGCCATGCGGGTGTGGGTGTGCGACGCGGGCACATGTCGTTCCTTGGGTTCGACGTGGACCGGTGTGGGCGGGCCGAGCCGTGTGGCCCGGCCCGCCACCTCCGGGGTCTAGAAGGGGATGTCGTCGGGGTCGTCGCCCGCCGTCGCCGGCACCGGCTCGGCGCGGGCGTCTCGCCGCGGCCGTTGCTGTCGTGGTGCGGTCGGGGGCGGTGAGGAACTGGACGGAGTCGGCGACGATCTCGACCGCTTCGCGCTTGCTGTCGTCCTGGGCCTCCATTCGCGCCAGTCCAGGCGGCCGTCGATCGCGACCGGCCGGCCCTTGGACAGGAAGCGGGCGCAGTTCTCGCCCTGGGCGCCCCAGACGGTGACGTTGAAGTAGTTGGGCTTGTCGACCCACTCGCCGCTGGTCTTGCGGCGCGTGTTGGACGCGATCCGCAGGCTGCAGACCGCGGTGCCGGACTGCAGTGCTGCGCAGCTCGGGGTCGCGCGTGAGGTTGCCGGTGAGCACGACGCGGTTGATGTTGGTGGCGGACATGGTGTTCCTCCTTGTGGGGTTCGTGGACCGGCCGGGTGCTGGTCCTTGCTGATGAGCCGAGTTCGGCCGCTCCCCACGCGGGCCGGCGGAACCGAGCCGCAGGCGGCGGGGAACCCCTTGTGGGTTGCAGCCGGCCCGCGAGCGGCCATGCTTGAAGGCGACAGCCAGGACCAGCGCCCCGCGCCCACGACACCGACCGGGTGCGACCGACTATCCGCCCGAACCCGTTGCTCGCTGTCGATCCCGTCGCGCGATCCCAATGCCGTCAGCACGAGCAAACCTCCGCGACGGCGGCGATCGCCAGCAGCGCGATCACCGCCGCGTTGGTGCCGACGAGCAACCTGACGTTGGTGTCTCGCGCGTGGGCGCGCGCGTGCATGAACCCCGCGCCGGCCAGCGAGTAGGCCACCAGCTCGATCGGTCCGTGCGGGACCAGCGCCGCCTGGGCGCGCGGCCCGTCGGCGAGGATCACGGCGCTGACGAGCGCGACGTTGATGGCCGCGACCGCGGCGAGCAGCACCGCCAGCCAGCGCCCGCTGCCGGGGATGGCGATGGCGAGCACGGTCGCTCCGGCGATCAGGCCCGCGACCCGCGCGTTGTGGGCGAGGATCGCCAGCGCATCGCCCGCGCTGCCGGTCGGGCGCCGGGTACGCGAGCCCGAGATCCAGCCATCGGCGGGCCGCCCGCGAGCGCGTGCACGCCCGCGGCGCACACCGGCGCGACGGCGAGCGCGGCGAGCAGCCGCCCGGCGTCGGTGACCAGCCGACGTCGCGCCGGCGTTCACGGCTGGGGCTCCCAGGCGTCGACCGCGACGCCGCCGGCGACCGGCGCGGGTGTGGGCGCGGTAGACGCGGTAGCGCGCCGGACCGGCGTCGGGCATGAGCTGCTCGCGCGTGATCACCAGCGCCCACCCGCCGGGTTGGGCGACGCACGGCGACGGCTCGCCGCGGCTGGACGTGCCAGGGTCGGCGAGCTGGTCGTCGGCCGCGCTGCTGGCGGCCGCGTATTCGGCGTCGCGCCGGGCCTGGCCGACCGCCACCCTCGCGGCTTCGCGGTAGCGCGCGGCGATCGTGTCGGCGCGCCAGTTCGTGACCAGCCGCGCGTAACGCTGCAGCGCCTCGCGCGCGCTGCGCGCCGGGCGACCGTTGCGGGCGCGCGAGCGCCTCGTGTGCCTCGTGTGGGGATCCGCCCGGGGAGCTCCCCGTTGCACCGCGGTCGGCGTCGCTCGCGGCTGCGGGGCGGTCTCGGTGGTGTACGGGTCGCTGCAGCCGGCCAGCGCGGCGGCGAGCAGCAGCGAGCAGGCGCGAACGCGGCCGTCTCATAGGCCGGGCGGGTGGCGGACGACGAAGTTGGTGCTCGGCCGCGGCCCGAGCCGCCACCGCGGTCCGCTCTGGCCGGCGGTTGGCGAGCCCGGGGCGTTGTAGTCGGCGGTGTCGAACCGCAGCCCGGCGACGACGATGTAGGCGTGGCCGGTGTTGGCGTAGACGGTGATCCAGCGGCCCGGGCCGGGCTGGCCGTAGCGCATCAGCTCGCCCGAGACCTGCGGGCGGGTGCCGAACGCGCCCGCCGCCCACAGCACGTGGCTGGTCGCCGACGAGCAGTCATAGGTCGGGTTGTTCAGATGCGTCGGGTAGTGCAGGAGCCGGTAGGGCCGGTCGCTGATCGCGTTCGCGGCCGCGATCGCGGCGCGCACCGCCGCGGGCGCGCTCGGCGGGCGCGGCGGCGCGCCCGTCGGCGCGCAGACTGCGCGCGAGCGCCCGCCACCACCGGGGCGCGCGCCGCCGAGCAGCGGCGCTGGCCGGCGGTGCGGTGAAGGTGGCCGGCGGCCGCCTGCGTACTCGCGCGCCCAGGCGAGCACGACGTCGGCGTAGATGGCGGCGCCGTTGTAGGCGCGCGCGGCGTTCCAGGCGCGCGCGTCGAGCTCCGGCCCGGCGCCGAGGTCGCGCAGGTACGCGGCCGCGGCCGCGAGCGCGTCGACGTCGTCGTAGACGCAGCCATGCGGCGCCGTGCCGCGACACGCGAGCAGGCGGCCGGCCATCTGCGGGTACTCGGCCGGGCGCGGCAGGCCGCGGGCGGCGTCGCGGTAGCGCGCCCACGTGCCCGCCGGCGCCGCTGCGCGGCGAGCCCGGGCAGGCGGTGACGGTCGCGCGGTACGGCGGCGACGCCGACGATCCCGAACTGCGCCGGGTCCGGCGGCGCCGCAGCCGTTCCAGCCGGCCGAGACGGCGTCGCCGACGGCGCTCGGGGCGCGCAGGCGCGAGAAGTCGCTCTCCTTGCGGTGGATCGCGGCCAGCAGCGCCCACGAGACGCGGTAGCGGTCGGCGGCGGCCTGGTAGATCGGGCAGGTAGACGGCCGGGATCCCGGCGACCTCGCCGATCGGCGCGGCGGGTTGCAGCGGACCCGGCGCGGGCCCGACGGCGCCCAGTGGCGCGAGCAGCACGCCGGTCGCCATCCACGCCACCACGACCGCTGCGGTCACGCCAAGGGCGAGTGGCTGGCGCGCGCGCCACGCGAGCCCGATCGATCCGCCGACCGGGGTCATGCTGGCCTCCCGCGCGAGCGCGTCCAGCGCGGCCCACGGGTCGCCGCCGTGCGCGCTGAGGGCCTGGTCGCGGCGGGGGGTGTCGCGGATCGGGTCCGAGGTCGCGAGCCAGTAGACCTGCGGGGAGTGGCGCAGCTCGAGCACGGTGCGCCCGCGGGTGCCGTTGGCCCAGTAGGCCTGGCTGTAGCGGCCGCGGACCATCGTCAACCGCGCGATCAGCTCGACCTCGCGGTCGCTGAGCCGGCACGCGTCGCGCAGGACTTCGAGGTCGTCGCCCTGCTGGTGGAAGAACAGCTGCATCGAGCTCTGGCGCAGCAGCGCCTTGCCGTGCGCGCTGGCGGCGAGGTCGTCGAGCTGCTGCGTGACCGCGATCAGCGCCAGCCCGAGGTGGCGCGAGCGGCGCGCCATGTCGGACACCCAGCGGCCGGTGACGTCGTGATCGACCAGCGCCCACGCCTCCTCCAAGACCAGGAACGAGCGGCCGAAGATCGCATCCGCCGGCAGCGCCACGGCGCTGCGCGCCGCTTGGCGGCGGGCGATGCCGGCGGCGACGTGCTCGCCGATCAGATACATCACGCCGGCGGCGAACTTCGGGACTGACGTCGCGGGTGTCGAAGACGACCAGCGGCGCGTCGAGATCGACGGTGGTCTCGCGGTCGAGCAGGTGCGCGTACGGGCCGTCGGCGGTGAAGCGCCGCACCCGCCACGCGAGGTCGTCGGCGATCTCGGCGAAGCTCGCCGCGCCGCGCTCGCGCTCGCTCTTGGCGCGCTCGAGCAGCGCCGCGTGCAGATCGCGCTCGCGCACCACGGCTGCATCCGCGTTGGCGGGCGGCGCGCTGGTAGACGCCGGTGATGGTGTCCTCGAGCACGATCCGCTCGCGGTCGGTGAGCCCGTGCGCGCCGCGGTGGGTGTCGAGCTCGCCGAGCAGCAGCGCGTGCAGGTCGACCAGGAACGTGATCTGCTCGGGCTCGACGTGCGCGGGGTCGGGGACGTCCCACGGGTTGATCGCGTGGCGGCTGGTGCTGTGGCCGATCGAGAGATGCCGCGCGCCGGGGATCAGGCGAGGCGAGGAAGGCGTAGTGGTCGGCGCGGTCGATCACCACGCCCTGGGCGCCGTGGCAGAGCAGCTGGCTGACCAGCGCGATCGTGCACAGCGTCTTGCCGCTGCCGCTCTTGCCGTTGATCGCCAGCGCGTGGTTCGTCGTGCGCCGGATCCCAGAAGTTCAGCCGCTGGACCGTCTCGCCCGGCGAGCTGAGAAGCCGACCGGGATGCCCGTGCGGCGAGCCGGCGCCCGAGGCGACCAGCGGGAGCGTGTCGGCGACGTGGCGGGTGAAGTACAGCTGCCGGCGGCGGGCATGGTCGTGGCCGAGCGGCAGCGTCGAGCGCCACAGGTCGAGCTGGCGCAGCGCGCCGCGGTGGACGGTGACGTCGCCCGCGGCCGCCAGCGCGCGGGCGGCGCGGTCGCACACGCCGGCCAGCTCGGCCGGGTCGGGGTCGGGGCCGGGTTCGCGGATCGCCTGATAGATCGAGACCTCAAACGGCTGCGCGCGCTGCGCGCGCGCCGAGCTCGGCGACGGCGGCGTCGAGCTCGGCCTCCTGCGCGCGCGCGTCGGGGTCGACGCGGCTTCGACGCGGCTTCGCGGCCGCGGTTGATGCCCCACACGCGCCGATGCTTGGCGCGCAGCCTGCGCCGCTCGGTCAGCCGGTCGAGCGCGCGCGACGTGCACGCACAGCACGAACGGCCGCGGCACCGCCAGCGCCTCCTCGAGCCACCCGAACCACGTCGCGTCCGGCAGCGCGCCGACGTAGAGCGACCTGCTCGAGCGTCTCGCCGATCCGCAGCTGGCGCTGATCGCCGGCATCGATCGGAGCCTCAGCGAGAGCGGCCTGCAGCCGCGTCGCCCGCGCGGCCGCGGCCTCCGGGCTCGTGGCGGCGTCGAGCTCGGTCAAGGGCGCAGCCGGTGGCTGCGTGCCGGCGGCGGCGAGGTCGGGGTTCAGGCGTCGCCAGAGCAGCTCGAACAGCGCCTGGCCGTCGAGCGGCTCGCTGGCCAGCTCGGCGGCGTGGACCGCGTCGCGGACGCGCTCGAGGTGGCGGCGCGCGGCGTCGAGCGCCTCGGCGTGCGCGGCGGGCGAGACGCCGCCGTCGCGCCCGCGTCGCTCGCGGCCGGCCGTGGCCGCGCCGGGATCGGGACGACGATGTGCGCGGTCAGCTCGCGGGCGGCGTCGCGGCGGGCGTGGCGCGCGATCGACTCCTCGTGCGCGGCCGCCAGCCGCCGCAACGCGCCTGCGCGCGTCGCGCCATCGGGGCCGTGCTCGATCGCGGCCGCGGTGGCGTCGGTCTGCGCGCGGCTGCGCGCCAGCAGCCGGTCGAGCCGGATCGGCGTCGCATCGACCACGAAGCACAGCCGCTCACCGGCGGCGAGCACGTTGACCAGGCCCGCGAACGCGTTCGCGAGCCGGTCGAGCTGCTGGGCGCCCAGCGTGGCCGGGTTCGCCGTGGAGACCTCCAGCACGCGGACGAGCTCGCCGCGCGAGCGTGACCGCGGTTCCGTCCGGTGCCAGCGCGTCGAGCTCGAGCAGCTCGCCGACCGACGCGGCGCGTCCGCGGCGACCGTTACGCAGCCGGGCGCTCATCCGCGCTCCCGGCGTTCGGCCGCAGCATCCGACCGGATGGTTCGACGAGACGGTTCGCCGGCGGCGTGCGACCGGACGGTTCGCCCGGACGGTTCGGCCAGTCGCGAACGTGGTAGCCGCGCGCCGGCGCGGCGCCCGGCCCGGCGGCGTAGTGGCGCGGCGCGCGCTGCCACGCCACCAGCGCGCGCAGGAAGCCCGGTGACGCTGAACTCGCGGCCCTCCAGCGCCAGTGCCGCCATCGGCACCGACCCGGCCAGCAACACGCCGCCGCTGAGCGCCAGCCCGACCGGCGCGCCCAGCCGCACCAGCCCCGCCGCGACCACGACCGCGAGCAGACCGGACACGGCCAGCGCGACCAGCTGACCGACCGTGTAGGAGCCCTGCCGGGCCGGAGCGCGCAGCTGCCGGTAGGTCAGATTGCGCTCCGCCGGGGCGCTCATCGCCCGCCTCGCATCGCCGTACCGACGCCGGGGACGCTGCGCACCGAGACCAGCAGCTGCGACGGCCGCGGGCCCGGCGCGTAGCCGAGCCCGCGCTGCAGGATCATCCGCGGCAACCGCACCGCCACCAGCAACGCCGCCAGCCCGGTCAACCGCGCGACCGTCGCGCCCAGCGCGCCGCCGCCGGGGCTGCCGTCGGCGCTGAGCAGCGCGAACGCGGCAAAGCACAGCGTCCACGTGACCGGGTAGCACAGGATCGCGATCGCGCCGCGCGTGACCATGCCCGTCACCCACTCCAAGTCCTCCAGCGGGCGCAGCGCGATCGCCAACGGGCCCGCCAGGTACAGCACCGCCAGCGCGGCCGACAGCACCACCTTGGTCACCAGCAGCCAGACCGCGCAGCCGAGCATCCCGAACAACACCAGCCCGCCGAACGCCGGCGTCGGCTCCGCCGGCGTCCCGAACGAGAACGCGTCCACGAACAACCGGTCGGCGCGGTCGCCGACCCCGGGGCCGCTGGCCAGCGCCCACGTCAACCGGTTCACGCCGAGCGTGGCGTAGTGCCACGCCGGCTCGAACACCACCAAGCCCGCGGCCGCGGCGGCCGTGCGCTGAAACGCGACCAGCGCCTCGCCGGCCGACACGGCGCTGTAGCCGGCCGCCCAGTAGCGCAGCGCGCTGCCGATCAACACCAGCCCCAGCAGCCCCCACGCGATCGCCTCGCACGTACGCCGCGTACGTGTTCAGCGACTCGTAGCGGGGCTGCGTGTAGTCCGGCACGCCCGAGCAGGAAGCCGACCATGTGGCGGCCGAAGTCGCCGCTCAGATCGCCGACCAGGAACTCGGCGATGCCCAGCAGCGACGCCACCGCCGCGCCCGCGACCTGGTCGGCGGCGAACGACGCGCCGCCGCCGACCACCCCGCGCGACGATGTCATCGAGCGGGAACAGGTCCGCCGCCTGCGCCGGGCCCGGGGCCAGCCAGCCAGCGATCAGCACGCCGGCCGCGACCAGACCGGCCGCGGCGCGCGGCGCCGAGCCGGAGGCGCGTCACAGCGTGATGCCCTTCGCCAGCAGCACCAGCACCAGCCCGACCACCGTCCCGGCCGCGGTCCGGCCGGCGTTCGGGTTGCCGGTGTAGTACTGCATCCCGGCATGGATGAACCCGAGCGTCCCCGCCGCGCCGGCCAGGTAGATCAGGTACGTCGCCAGCGTGTTGAGGAACTCGAAGAGCTCCCTGAACCCGCCGCCGGCGTTCGCGCCCGAGCCGCCCTGGGCGGTCGCCTCCTTGCCCGCCGCGCGCGCCAGCGCCGCGTGCGCCTCCGCGGGCGCCAACCACCAGATCCACATCACCAGCGCGAACGCCGCGACCGCTACGGCCAGACGCTCGCGAGTAGGCCAACTCGGCGGCAAACACATGCGACAGCTCCTTTTGATCACGGCAGAAACTCCGACGCGCTCGGACCCGACGCCACGCCCGGCCGCGACCCGGCACGGCCCCGGCCGCCACTGGCGGGCGCTGGCTGCGGCGTGCGGACCGGTTCGCGCCGACCGGCGCCCCGCGGTGCGCGGCGCTCAGACCGCGCACGTCCGCTCCGGCGCTCGGGGCGTCGCTCGCGCTGCCCTCGGCTGCGCGAGCGACGATCGGCGCGCGAGCTGCTCGACGCGCGCGGCGCCGGACCCGCTCGCTCAGCGCGAACGCGACGGGAACCCAAGCCCGGGAAGCCCCGGACCCGCCATCGCTCCGACACTCGTCCCCGCCCGCCCCCCCGGCTCCTCGGACACCCCGGACAGCAGCGCCACCGACACCGCGCACGCGACGACGACAGACACCGCCACTGCGACCGCGAAGCGCGTCCGGAGTCCGAATGCCCGCGACGTCAGCTCCGCGCTCCGGCGCTCGCCCGCGCTCGCCCTCATGGCACCGAGAACTTGGTACGTCCGATGCCGTCGCCCCGTCGTCCGGCGGGCGCACGACATCCAAGCCGTCTCGACGCTCGAGCTCGGAAGCGAACAGCGCAACGAGATCGAGCACACCATCACTCGCTCGCTCCAATACCGAGCGGCCTGACCGCGCAATCGCCTGCCTCGGTGCTGCGCTCGCCGCCCGGCGCGCTCGCCGCCGCGCCGCACGCCCCGAGGCGAACCAAGCGCCACCGGACGCTCGAGGACCGCGTCGCCATTCAGCGGATCAGTGCTCACAACCCCCTGTCGGCACGCCCCCGCAACCGCCTCGCCAACCCGCAGAGTTGGCACCCCCACGCTCGCCGCGCGCAGGCGACAATCACGGCGCGCGTAACGCCGCTTCGGTCCAGCTCAAGCGTCGCTGTGCGCTCACCTGCAGCCGGCCGGAGACCGACTGCTGCTTCCGACTCGGGTCACCGCGAGAGTGCCGCCATTCCACGGGGCTGTCGCATAAGTCGGGGTGCCGTCCGGCGCGTTTAAGACGATTCCGGGATGGCGCAGCGGTTCATCGCGTGTGATCGCGAGCAGTCGTTTTTGATGCCGCCGGACGTGCGGGAGTGGCTGCCGGAGGATCACTTCGCGTGGTTCGTGCTCGGACGCGGTCGAGGCGATGGATCTCGACGCGTTCTATGGCGCCTATCGCGCCGACGGGCGCAGCCCGGCCGGCGTTTGATCCGGCGATGATGGTCGCGCTGATCCTGTACGCGTACGCGCGCGGGACGCGGTCCTCGCGGGCGATCGAGCGCGCGTGCGTCGAGGACATCGCCTATCGCGTGATCGCGGCGCAGAGCAAGCCCGATCACGCGACGATCGCGCGCTTCGTCGAGCGCCACCAGGACGCGCTGGCGGAGCGTGTTCGGCGCGGTGCTCGGGCTGTGCGCGAAGGCCGGCCTGGTCGGCTTGAACGTCGTCGCCGTCGATGGCAGCAAGGTCGCGGCCAACGCGAGCCGCGAAGCCAACCGTCGACTACGAGCGCCTGGCGCGCGAGGTGATCGAGGACGCCCGCGCGGATCGACGCCGAAGAGGACGAGCGCTTCGGGGATCGCCGCGGCGATGAGCTGCCGCCGGAGTCTGGCGACCAGCAACGGGCGCCAGCAGTGGTTCAAAGAGGCCAGGCGCTGGCTGGATGACCAGCGCGCCGAGCGAGGCGCGCGCCGATCCCGCGCGACCGCGCCAAGCGCGTCCGCGAGGCCAAGCGGCGCATGGACGAGCAGCTGTTGACCGAGCTGCGCGCCGAACGAGGCCTATCAGCGCTACCGCGCCGGCGGCAAGGACCGCCGCGGCGGGCGGCTCGGGCCGAACACGGTCCCCAAGCCCTACATCGCCGCCGCGAGGTCCCGCCGGGCGAGATCAACACCACCGATCTGGACTCGCGGATGGTCAAGGGCCAGCACGGGTTTCTGCAGGGCTACAACGCCCAGGCCGCGGCCAACGAGCACCAGATCGTCATCGCCGCCGAGATCGAAGTCGTCTCACCCGACTTCGGGCACCTCGAACGGACCGTCACCGCGGCCCGCCGCGAACTCGACGGCGGCCGGCGTCACCGAGCTCCCGAAGCGTGGTCGTCGCCGACTCCGGCTACTGGCACACCGAGCAGATGCAACGCCTCGCCGCCGACGGCATCCCGGTCCTGATCCGGCCCGACTCCGGGCTGCGAACCACGCCGCGGCCGGGCTGGACGCGGCGGCATCTATGACTTCATGCGCCGCGTCCTGGCCACCGAGCACGGCAAAGCGCTCTACCGGCAACGCCAACACCTGATCGAGACCCTGTTCGGCAACACCAAACACAACCGCGGCATGCACCCGCTTCCACCGACGAGGCAGAGCCGCCGTCCGCACCGAATGGCGCCTGATCACCGCCACCCACAACCTCCTCAAGCTCCACAAGCACCAGCTCGCGGACCACGGCGGCCTAACGGCCGCCGCCGGCGGCGGCCGCCGCCGCCGCTCGCCACGCGCCGCAGCCGACGCGCCGCGCACCTCGACGGACTTACGCGACAGCCCCCCACAATAGGAGCACTTTGGCCAGCGAACTGTAGCCTTCCAGCTTCCACGCGATTGGGGAGACCGGCGGCGTTCGAGCTCTGCCTGTGTGGGACCTCACGGCGCCGGCGTTGTGCCTATGCACCGCGTTCACGCGGTCGAGCGGAGGGCGCGTCTGCTGCTCGTCCTGAGCAGTCACCCGCCGCATCACGTGCGGCGTGATCGCTTTGCGCCGTGTGCGATAGCGCGGACGCGCCGACGAAGCGATAGCGACCCAAAGGCGCTGGATGGCGGGCCGCGCGAGAGTGTGCCCTCGCATCTGGGATACGCAGCCCTGCTCGACGGTGGTGGAGCCTTTGGTGCTCGTCGTGCGCGCCCGGCAGCGACCGCCTTGCCGGTGCTGGCGCAGCCGGCGAAACTACGGCCGAGCACCGAAGGAGGTCTCATGTCCGCTGATCACATCCGCGACGCGATCGAGGGCGCGAGAGAGCACCTCTCGAAGCATCCCGAGGAGTGTCGCTATACCGACCGTCCCGCCACCGCGGTCATCGAAGAGGGACTGCGCTGCCGCGTCGAGGCACCGGAGGGCGCGGCCCTGGTCACGGACATGCCTGGCGCCGTGGGTGGCGAGGGAGCGGCTCCTTCCCCGGGGTGGGTCGCCCAGCGGCCCAGGCGAGCTGCCTCGCGACCTTGATCGCGATGCGCGCGACGGAGCTCGGAATCGAGCTCGACGCGCTCGCGGTAACGGTCGACAGCGAGTCCGACGATCGGGGTCTGCTCGGCATGGACGACTCGGTGCCGGCCGGCCCGCTCAGCTCGCGCATCCGCGTACGGATCTCCGCGAAGGGCACCGATCCCGAGCGGCTACGCGAGCTCGTGGAGTGGGCCGACCACCACTCCCCCGTCTCCGACGTAGTTCGCCGTGCGGTCCCGACGTCGGTCGAGATCGAGATCGCCGAGGCCGTGAGCGCCTGAACGGCGCTCGCAGTCAGGGCGCTGCGGGAGCCATCGCTTCCGACGCCCACCCCATCGTACTGTTCGACAAAGTGATCACGCCGCACGTGAGGCGGCGGGTGACTGCTCAGGACGAAGCTCAGAAGCAACACGCGCCTTTCCGCGGTCCGGCTTCTGCATAGGCGCGCGCCCCAGTGAGGGCGTCGGAGGGCACCTGGACCCCGGCCTGCGCAATGCGCGAGTAGGAACAGCGAGCCGGCCGTCGGCGATGTGCCCAATTTCGACGTTGGCTCCACTTTCGGGCGGGTGTCGAGACAGCTCAGTCACCGCTCCCTTCAGGTGAAACCAGCCTCGCCCTGAGGCACGCCGCTGCTGCCGCTACTGTCGTCATCGGGGCGGAGAGTACCAAGTTGCTCCGCTGTGCGAGGCGGTGGCACGACGATGGCTTACGCGGCAAATGGCCTCGACGGCGCCCGCGTGTATTTCGAGGACGAGGGCGGCGATGGCGCGCCGGTGATCCTGCACGACGGCTTCGCCGACTCTGTCCAGGACACGCGCGAGTGGGCGCTAGTGGATGCTCTGGCGAGCGCGGGCTACCGCGTCGTCCTCGCCGATCACCGGGGCCACGGCCGCAGTGACAAGCCGCACGATTCGGCGGCGTACGCGATGGTGCGGCGGGTTGCCGATGCGGTCGCGATCCTCGACCGGATCGGGGTTCAGCGCGCACACTTCGTCGGGAGATCGTGGGGAGGCAGGCTGTGCTTCGCGATCGGCGAGCACGCTCCCGGGCGCGTGCGCTCGCTGGTGATCGGCGGCAACCAGCCCTACGCTTGGCCCGAGAGCGCGATCTCGCGCACGATCGGCGATGCGCTCGCCGCGGCGAGCGAACAGGCGAGCCTGGAGCCACTCGTACGCGCTTTCGAGGCCTTCTGGGACATCGAGTTCCCCAGCCCGCAGCGCGAGCGGCTGCTCGACAACGATCCGCTTGCCCTCCACGCAGCCTGGACGGCGGCGATGGCCGAGAGCGCGATCTCGACCGACCTCGGGCGCTGGCGCGCCCCGTGCCTGACTTCATCGGCGCCGCGGATGGCGACTTCCTCGAAGGAGCGCGGCGCGCGGCCGAGGAGATCCCCGACGCGGAGCTGCTGGTGCTCCAGGGGGCCGACCACTACGCCGCGCACATGAGCCAGGACGACGTCCTCATCGAGGCCGTGCTCAAGACGCTGCGCCGGAGCCCGTGACGCCACGCAGCAAGATCGCATCACGCCCCACCGAGCGCGACTCCCGGTGACGAGACAACGCAGTCAGGGCAGACCCCTCTGCGTTTGCTACCGCTTCGAGGCGAGGCTGTCGGGTAACCCCTCGGCGTTCGATGCCTTGGCAGTTTCGGGCGTTCTGAGGGCTTCTGGGACGCCATCGAGACAAATCAGTCGCCGCGAAACCGGCCAATCATTCGCCCGCGCGATTTACCCGACAGCCTCAGGCAAAGGGGGCAGCGCCGGAGATGGCTCCCCTGCCCCGCGGATCTCCGGGCCGCGCCGTGTCAGCATTCGCGAGAAATCCGGGGAGCGGCCCCGGCGACCCGGTCTTTACCTTGTCGTTTGGCGTTGAGGAGATGCTCGTCGGCGCGTCGGAAGAGCTCCTCGCCGGCACAGGTGCCGTCGTGTGCGGTGGCGACGCCGGCTGACGCCGTGATGCGTCGGGGTCCGAGTGGCACGTCGCGCGTGGCGGTGAGGGCGCGCCGGGCATACTCGGCGGCTTCCTCAGC
Organism: uncultured Solirubrobacteraceae bacterium; assembly: GCA_963768375.1. Taxonomy (GTDB): domain Bacteria; phylum Actinomycetota; class Thermoleophilia; order Solirubrobacterales; family Solirubrobacteraceae; genus Solirubrobacter. Next base: position 903,705 of record CAVYHO010000003.1, on the reverse strand, counting down.
GCCGGCGCCGCTGAGGATCACGGCGAACTCCTCGCCGCCGACGCGGCAGACGGTGTCCCGAGCGCGGGCTTGGCCGCGAGGACCTCGCGCGAAGCCGCGCAGCACCTGATCGCCGACCGGGTGGCCGTAGACGTCGTTGACGCCTTGAAGTCGTCGACGTCGAGCAGCACCAGGCCCACCGAGGCCGCGTCGCGCTGCGCGCGCGCGAGTTCGGCGGCCAGCCGCTCGTGGAAGTGGCGGCGATTGAGAGGCCGGTCACTCGTCGGTCCGGGCCTGCTCGGAGAGCAGCTCGCGCCGGCGCGCGTTGTCTAGGCCAACGCGGCGAGGCTGGCGAAGCGCTTGATCAGCTGCGCTTCCTCGGGCGAGAAGGTCGGGATCGTCCCTGCGAGCTCGGGCGCGGAGTCCTCGCGCCAGACGTTGAGCGTCCCGATCACGCGGTCGGCGACGATCAGCGGGCAGAAGACGATCGCCTCGAGGTCTTGGGGCGTGTCGGCGATCGATGTAGCGGCCGAACCACGGTGGCCGGGCTCGAGGTGCACGATCTGGCGCGATCGCACCACCTTGCCCGTGATCGAGTCGTTGAGCCCGGGCGGATCGGCCAGCGTCTCCTCGACCCACAGCCCGTCGGCGAAGACCGGCATCAGCAGCTGGCGCTCGGCGTCGACCTCGTAGACCGCCAGGCTCGTGTAGGGACGATGCCGCGCAGCGCGCGGGCCATCGACTGCAGCGTGGCGTCAACGACTGCTCGGCCAGCACCCCGGCCACCGCGTCGATGATCGACTCGAGCCCGTGCACGACCCGTGTCGCCGAACTCGCCGTCATGGTTCCCCCAGTGATCGGCACCTCGCGCGCAGAACCGCAACGCCTCGAATGCACAAATGCGGCTGGCCGAGCGCTCACTCGTGCTCCCAGGGCGAAGGCGGCAGTCGGCAGTGGCTTTACGATGCGCTCGTGTCTGAGCTGACGCTGACCGCGGCGAACGCCTTGAGCGAGCTTTGCGGGACAACCGCGTCAGCTCTGGCATCGACGGCTTGCCAGAACTCCTGCCGGTCGAGATCGGTCAAGACGCGTTTCGCGGCTCGGCGCAGACAATCGGCCTGGAGCGGCTCGTCACTGAGCAACGTCACCGTTTGAGGTCGCCGTGTCGCGACGCCGATGGACCGCCGATCTTCAGCACGAAGCCATCGCGAGCCTTCTGACACCTTCGGCGATTCTCAGCGGTTCTCGGTCCGGTTGTCCTCATCGGGATCGTCCCGTGCCCCGTTTTTCGCGGTGGCGCTCGCAGACGCCAACTTCCTTCGACACCCGAGGCGCTCATTGACGCTGTCAAGGCCGGTTGAAAACTGTGCCGGGTTCGCCGGTTGAAAAGTGGGCCACTTCGTCGGGGACTGGGAAGCGAAAAGTGCGCCAGCGCGAACCTCGCGCTGGGGCTGCGGAGCGTGAGGCCGTAGGCCGAGCGCGGAGCGGCCTCAGCGCGCGCGGGCGGCTCGGCCGGGGGGTCAGTTTTCGGCCGGCGGTCGGGCGAGGTCGCGGTCTTTGAGGCGGTAGCTGTCGCCCTTGAGGGCGAGGATGTCGGCGTGGTGAACGAGCCGGTCGATCATCGCCGCGGCGGTGATGTCGTCGCCGAAGATGTCGCCCCAGGCTGAGAAGGGCTTGTTGCTGGTGACGATCAGCGAGGCGCGTTCGTAGCGGCGCGAAACGAGCATGAACATGAGGTTCGCGGCCTGGGGATCGAACGGGATGTAGCCGACCTCGTCGACGATCAGCAACGGAATCCGCTGGAGCTTGTCGAGCTCCGCGTCGAGGCGGCCGTGGCGTTGGGCGTCGGCGAGCAGCGCGACCCATTCGGTCGCGGTCCGGAACGCGACGCGATGGCCGGCCAGGCAGGCGCGGATGCCCAGCGCGATCGACAAATGCGTCTTGCCCGTGCCGGGTGGGCCGAGCAGGACGACGTTCTCCTTGCCGGCCAGGAAGTCGAGCTGGCCGAGATGCAGCACCTGGTTTTTGGGGATCGAGTGCTGGAAGGCGAAGTCGAACTCCTCGAGCGTCTTGCGCGCCGGAAAGCGTGCGGCCTTGATCCGTGATTGGCCGCCGTGGCTGTCGCGGCTGTCGGTTTCGGTCTTGAGCAGCGCGGCGGCGAAGCGCTCGTAGGTCCATTCCTCGGCGCGGGCGCGGTCAGCGAGCTTGGGCAACGCCCGTGCGGCTGCGGGCGCCTTGAGCTGGCGAAACAGATGCGCCAGCTCGCTGGTCGGGCGACTCATGCGATCAACCGGTCATAGACATCCAGCGACCGCGTCTGAACCACTGCCTGTGACTCGGCTTCGCCGCGGCGGCGTTTGAGCGCGCGGGCGTGCTCGAGCGCGGTGATCGTCCGATGCTTGGCAAACGACCGCGGGTGTCGGCAGGCGAGCTCGCCGGTGTCCAGCGCGGCGGCGGTGAGTTCTCGGTCACCGACTCGGATCTCGACGCGGCGGCCGACGAGATCCGGCGCGAGCGAGTAGTCGCAGCCGTCGAAGCGAACGTAGGGATCGGGCGTGACGCGCAGCACCCAGCGCCGGTCGGTGTCGGGCGCGAGCTGCGGCAGCGCGGTCATCACCTCGAGCTCCTCGGCGAGGCGGTCGATCGGCCGGGCCCGGATCGCGCGGTGCTGGCGAGCGTTGGCCTTTGCGCTCCAGGCGTCGAACTGCTCCTGGAAGTCCAGCTCGTTAGCGAACACGCGCCCGGGCTCGAAGTTGGTCTCCGCGTAGCCCTGCCAGCGCTCGACGACGCCCTTGGCCTGCGGATCGCGCGTGCCGCAGAAATGCCAGCCAACACGAAGTTGGCCGCAGAAGGCGGCGAACTCCTGCGTCGGGCGGCCCTCATAGGCGTGGATGCCGGCCTGACGATCCCAGACCAGCGTCTCCGCCAGCCCACCCAGCTTCCAAAGACAGCGCCGGATCCCGGCCAGTAGATCCGGGGTCTGCTTGGTGAAGATCAACGCGCCGGCGCCGGCGCGCGAGTAACCCAGACACGCGACCACGACATAGCCCTTGCGGGTCTGGCCATAGCCGACCGGGATCTCGCACCTGGGCTCCCAGACATCGAATTGGCAGATCTCACCGGGCCGGTAGATCGTGCGTTGCGTCGTCCTGACCGTCTGAAAGAACGGCCGGATCTCGCGCAGGTAGTCATCCAGGATCGTCTTGCCGCCGCTCCAGCCAAGCGGCTCGATCAGCTCCGCGATCCGGACCCCTGGCAGATCCGGATCAGCATCCAACAGCCGCCCGATCTCGCTCTTAAACGCGTCCAGCTTGGAGCCCTTCGCCGGCCGCGAATACCTCAGCGGAACCTCGCTGGCCAACGCCCGCCGGATCGTGTCGCGATGCAACCCCGTCCGGCGATGGATCTCACGCTGCGACAGCTTGCCGACGAAATGCAGCCGCCGGATCTCCGCCCACTGCTCCACCCCGACCACCTCGGTCCTCCCGAGCTCGCTCCGCGCAGACGAGCCCAGGCTCCACAGACCACCGGACGCCCCCTCCGGTGGCCCACTTTTCACCCGGCGCAGGTGGACCAGTTTTCACCCGGCGCCGACAGGCGAAGATCGTGGCCAGCATCCGCGTCGACACGCCAGGCAAGCGTGTGCTTCTCGGTCGCAGTCAACGATCGAGAGATGACCGAGCTCGAAGCGGCGAGCGCCGACAGTATCCGCACGTCTGCTGCACACGCACGGAGATTGGACGCGACAAACGCGTTGCGCTGGCTCCGTGTACACGCGCGGGCGGGGCTCAAGGAGCTCGGGTCGCGGCCGCTCGCTGTTGGGCTGGATTAGTGATCCGTTCGATCGGGTGCAACTTCTAGTGCGTCCCGCCGCGGTTCATGTTGCAAGGAGCGCGCGCCACAATTTCACGATCGCGTCTGCTTTGGCTGGTGTTCCGAACCCAAAAGGGACCGCGCCGAGGACGAGCCGCACCCGCCGACGGCCCGACGCGACCGTGGCGACCGCGCTTGGCGGCGCGCCGTCGCCTTGCCCCAAATGCGGGTACAGAAGCACCGTGTCGACGCGGTCGACGTCCACCAAAGCAGCGTAGGCGAGGGCTTGATGGAGATCGGCGCGGTGGGCCTCACGCACTAGCTCTGTTGTGCCGCGCCAACCGTGGCGAGCCAGGAGCGACAGATGGGCCTTGTATTTCGCGTCGATCCAGACGGCGCGGTGGTCTCCGATGAGGCCGACATCCGGAGCCAGTGACCCCATCGACGCGACGGCGCCCTCCCAGTGCAGTTGTCGTCGGGCCTCGACCAGGCCGGGCTGTCGGAGCCCGAGTTGTGGAGCAAGTGCACTAGCGAAGGAGCGCACCCACGCCTCCCAAACGTCAGCGACTTCGAGGTCCCACGCGAGGCCGTCCAGGGCTCGAGCGCCGCCGAGGCCGCGTTCGTCAGCGACCCAGCCCATCGCTTCAAGAGCGTCGGCGACGGAGGCGTCGAAGGCAGGCGCGATCGCATTTGAAGGACGACGATGCGGTCCTTCACCGATGCCGTGCTGAAGTGCCCGTACGCGCTCTGTGAGGAGTCGACCCGGGATCGAGGTCGCGTGAGGGCTGAGGTCGTCCACGAGGCGCAGCAAGGTCCACCGCACGGCTGCCATCAGATCCGGGTCATCAGCGAGGTCCGAAAATTCGCAGGGCAGTGATGTCCACTGACCAACTGGGACCTGTCGCCGAGCCCACGCGCCCCAATTGACGCGACCGCGTGGCGTGGCGCGGTTCTCGGTGCGCGGCATGAACGTGCTGCGCCTACGGGCTAGTAGAGCCTCAAGCCGACGGACAACCGGACCCGCGATCAACCACGACGGCACTTCACGAGCAGAGCCCGGCACGAGGGCGCCGCCTCCCAGCGTCGGAGCGACGGAGAAGCTGACGCCCGAGAGGACCTCGCCAAGAGCGCTCCACCGAAACCTCGGTGTCACCAGGATTCCGGCAGCAACTCGACGACTGGCTGGGGCTACGAGCGGAATCGCGCCGATTCGACCTGACGGGCGCAGCAACATATGCAGGCCGCCGCTGCTGTGAACCTCCGGCGTCAATCCAAGTCGCTGCAGCGCGGGTCGGTTTGCGGCCATGAATGGATCAATCCATCGGTCGCCTTGCGCTTGGACGATGTCGCTGGTGATCCGGATCGGAGCGCCTTCGTCGGTGGTCTGCAAGAGCGGGCGAGCGTCTGGGACCCGCGTCCGGACGTTGCGAGCCCGACCGCGTGCAGTGCGGCCGCGAGCCATGCTCAGGACTCCTGAACGCGAGCCTCGATTTGGTCCGCGAGACCAGCGATTTCCAGCGATGCCGGACCCAGCAATCGCTCGGTGACGTAGTCGCGGAGCAGGGGCAGCAGTTCTTGCGCCAGCCGGCGGCGAACGCGCGCAGCTCGGCCGGCGAGCGGAAGATCGGGCCGCGGATCTAAGAAATACGCGTGGCCGGGAACGAGGCGCAAGGCATCGTCGTCGGCGAACTCCGTGAACGTTGCGAGGACCCGATTGAAAAGTTCGACCGCGAGCTGATCTTCCTCACCGCGGACGACATCTAGGGACGGCCAAACATCGACGAACGCGAAGCGACGTCGGATTGCGAGATCGATTCTCGCGATCGACCGATCGGCGGTATTGCGTGTGCCGAGGACAAGGAGGTTGGGCGAAAGCTGGAGCGACTCGGGAAACGTGTCTGGCACGTGCGGCAAGCGAACCGCGCGGTCGGGTTCGCCGGGCTCGAACAAGCTGACCGCTTCGCCGAGGACGCGTCCCAAGTCTGCCCGGTTGATCTCGTCGATGATGAGTACGTGCGGCTTGTCGTTCGCCGAGACGTTGGCACGAAGCAAGTCGCCTGCGCGGACCTCGAACGCGAGTCCACCAGCGGCGACGCGCGGATACAAGCCAACGACAAAGTCTTCGTACGTCCGAGCCGGATGGAACTGGACCATTTCGTGTGAGCCGATCGCCTGCCCAACCAACCGCGCGAGTCGCGTCTTGCCCGTCCCGGGCGGCCCCTCGAGGATCACGAACCTTCGCTCTGTTAGAAGGGGTGCGATGACGGACGCGTCCGCGGGCGGGAAGATCCTCGCGTTTACGTCCTCAAGGCGTTCCTCCCACGTCGATTGCGCCGCCGCCTTGTGACGGCTGCGGTGCTCGTGGAAGAAGAGGTCCAGCAAGTCGGCAACGATTTGTGACGAGTCGCTATCGCCCGGCGCGATAGGGGCGGCCGCATAGAGCACGCGCGAGTACGCCTTAATCGCGGCGTCGATCGTCGGCCAGTCCGCTGTGATCGACTGCGGCACTTCGGAGGAAATGTCGAGCAGATCGGGCTTCACCCAAAGCCGGCCGGCGTGCAGGCGCGAAAGGGCACGAAGCCGACGCCCGTGACCTGGGCGGCCGAGGATGGCTGTGTCAGCACCGAAGCCGTCAGTGCCAATCACGAGTGCGACGACACTCCCGCCTTCTCCTGGGAACCAGACGAACGATGTCCCTTGGTAAGGACCAGACGTCGGATTACCGGCGTCGACGATGAATCCCGCGTACGAAGCGGCGTCGGACTTCTTCTGGAGATTCACACGGAGCTGATACGTGCCCCAGTCGTTGAGGTGGATCCGCTCTTCAAAGACCTGCTTGAGCAATTCCTTGACGGCGTCGGACTGACCCATCAGTTCCCAGCTCGCTCCGTCTTGGATTCCTGACACAAGTTTCTCGACGGCACTCATTACTGAAGCGACGGTACCGGACTTGTCGCTACGCGAGGGTTGTTGAGGCGCGTCGGTCCGCAAGTCCTCGTCGATCCGAGCGATGCGTTTGTGGCCCGCCCCGTGATTCGGGCCCGTGGGTAGGCCAGCGCCGCCGCGAAGTGCGCCTTACGCGATCGACGAAAGCCGGAACGCCGCGGCGCTGTGAGCGCCGAGAATTCCTGGACCCGGGATCTTCGCTGGCTTCGCCGCGCCCGGCGACACGGCTGCTGGGATCACCTTGTCGTCGCCTGGTTGTGGGTGGCGTACGGAGCGACCGCGGAACTGCTGAACGGGCCGGCGAGCGTTGAGCTCGCCGGGCCGTCGCAACAACGTTCGCCGTGGCCGCGGGTTCAGCGGTAGACGACTTCCCGCTCGGGCTCGGGAGCGGGCTCCTCGTCGTCGGAATCGGGCCGCTCGATGTGGAAGTGCGGCAGGCGCTTGTCGAGCCATGCCGGCATCCACCACATCGCCGGTCCGGCGAGGTGCATGACCGCGGGCAACAGCAGCAATCGGATGATGAACGCGTCGATGAAGATCGCCGAGGCGAACCCGACGCCCATCATCGCCAGCGCCCGTTCGTTGCCGATCGCGAAGGCGCCGAAGACCGCGATCATGATGATCGCCGCCGCCGTGACGACGCGGCCGGTCATGGCCAGGCCGTGGCGGACCGCGTAGCGGGCGTCGCCGCGTGTGGACCCATTCCTCGTGCATGCGGGAGACGAGGAAGACCTCGTAGTCCATGGACAGCCCGAACACGACGGCGAAGACCATGATCGGCAGGAACGATTCGATCGGGCCGGTCGCGCCGCCGAACAGTCCGGCGAAGTTGCCGTCCTGGAAGATCAGCGTCACGACGCCGAACGCTCTCGCGATCGAGAGCAGGCTGAAGATGCCAGCGCTTGATCGGCGCTCGGTCACAGCGCGATCGAGCGTCCGGTCGGTTCGCCGTCAGCGTTTCGACTTGAGTCCCGGCCGCGTCGGGAAGGCGTGCACCCGGGCACGAGTCGTTGACCGCTAGATCCGGGCGCAGAGCGGGGGGACTGGCCTTGAAAGGTCTGGATCCGTCCACTGCCGACCGACGCGAGGTTGACAGCGATCTACCGATGCGGAGAGGATCGCCACGTGGTGCACGGACGCAGCAGGTTGCGTCGTGCGGGATGGACGACGCTGGTCACGGTGTGGATGGTTTGGCTGGGCTCCGTCGCCAATGCGGCCGCGGAGACGAAGACCTGGGTCGGGGTAATCGACAACAGTTGGCACAACGGCGCGAACTGGAGCCCCGCCGGGGTGCCGACGGCCGCAGATGACGCGGTGATCGCGACCGGCATTCCACTGATCTCGACTGCGGATGCGGCCGTCGGGAGCGTCGCCGTCTCGAGCGGGCTGACCGTCAACGGCCGGACGCTAACGGTTGGCGCCACGGCGCCGTCGACGATCGCCGCCGCGGTCGACTTGACGAGCGGCAACCTGCGCTTGAACGGCACCACCACCTGGTCGGCCGGCACGATCCAAGTCCAGGATGCGGGCACGGTCGAGAACGCGGGGGTGTTGGAGGTCTCCGGCAGCGTTGGGGTGACGGCGTTCGGGCCGGGGCGGACGTTGTTGCGGACGCTGTTTGGGGGCGTGACGCAGGTTTCGGGTGCGTTGTCGGTGGGGTCGGAGCTCGAGAACGATGGGATTCTGCGCGCCCTCGACGGCGGCGTGGTGACGCAGGCCGATTTTGTCGCGAGCCCGGCGGACAGCGGCGGGGTGTTTGATGCGCAGGGGTCGGGCGTGCTGTCGCTGAGCAACGTGCTGATGGGCGCGGCGTCGAGTGCCACGGGCTCGGGCACGATCCGCTTCGCGGGCGGAACGAGTCGGGTGGCGCCCGGTGCGGGCTATGCGGCTGGGATCACTGAGGTCAACGGCGGCACCCTCGATTTCGACGATGACGGCAGCACCGGCGCTCTGCGGATGGCGGGTGAGGGGATGCGCCGCGGTGACGGCACGTTGACGGTGGGCGGTGGTGAGTCTTCGTTGGGGTTGAGCAATTTCGCCGACGGCGGAGTGACCGCGTTCAGCATCGACTCGCGCACGACGATCACCGACTTCGTCGATTTCTTTGCTGCCGGTCACACGCTGCGGTTGGACGGCACGACGACGTGGTCGGCGGGCCTGGTTCAGATCCAGGATGCGGGCACGGTCGAGAATGCCGGGGTGTTGGAGGTCACTGGCAGCGTTGGGGTGACGGCGTTCGGGCCTGGCCGGAAGCTGTTTCGGACGCTGCTGGGGGGAGTGACGCGGGTTTCGGGCGCGCTGTCGGTGGGGTCTGAGCTCGAGAATGACGGCATCCTGCGCGCCCTCGACGGAGGCGTCTTGACGCAGGCCAACTTTGTCGCGAGCCCGGCCGACAGCGGCGGCACCTTCGATGCACAGGGGACGGGGGTGCTGTCGCTGAGCAACGTGCTCATGGGCGCGGCCTCTAGCGCCACGGGCACCGGCACGATCCGTTTCGCCGGCGGAACCAGCCGCGTCGCGCCCGGAGCGAGCTACGCGGCCGGGATCACCGACGTCGAACGGTGGCATCCTCGACTTCGACGATGACGGCAGCACCGGCGCGCTGCGCATGGCCGGCGACGGCACGCGCCGCGGCGACGGCACGCTGACCGTCGGCAGCGGCCAGTCCTCGCTCGGGCTGAGCAACTTCGCCGACGCCGGCACGACCGCCTTCACCGCCGGCTCGCACGACCACCATCACCGACTTGTCGATTTCTTCGCCGCCGGCCACACGCTGCGGCTGGACGGCACCACGACGTGGTCGGCGGGCCTGTTCAGATCCAGGACGCCGGGCACGTCGAGAACGCCGGGGTGCTGCAGGTCACCGGCACGTCGCGGTGACGGTCTTCGGCCGGGGGCCGGAAGCTGCCTGCGGACGCTGCTCGGGGGAGTGACCGAGGTTTCGGGGACGCTGTCGGTCGGGTCGGAGCTCGAGAACGACGGCACGCTGCGCGCCGCTCGCACGGCGGCACGCTCGACGCAGTCCAACGGGGTCGCCAGCCCGGCCGACAGCGCGGGCGTGTTCGATGCGCAGGGCACGGGCGTGCTGTCGCTGAGCAACGTGCTGATGGGTGCGGCGTCGAGCGCGACGGGCTCGGGCACGATCCGCTTCGCGGGCGGAACGAGTCGCGTGGCGCCGGGCGCGAGCTATGCGGCCGGGATCACCGACGTGAACGGCGGCACCCTCGACTTCGACGATGACGGCACGACGGGCGCGCTGCGGATGGCGGGCGATGGCACGCGCCGCGGCGACGGCACGTTGACCGTCGGCAGCGGCGCAGTCCTCGCTCGGGTTGAGCAATTTCGCCGACGCCGGCATCACCGCGTTCAGCGCCGGCTCGCGCACGACGATCACGGACATCGTCGATTTCTTTGCCGCCGGGCACACGCTGCGGCTGAACGGCACGACGACGTGGTCGGCGGGCCTGATCCAGATCCAGGACGCGGGCACGGTCGAGAACGCCGGGGTGTTGCAGGTCACCGGCAGTGTCGCGGTGACGGTCTTCGGGCCGGGGCCGGAAGCTGTTTGCGGACGCTGCTCGGGGGTGTGACGCGGGTTTCGGGCACGCTGTCGGTGGGGTCGGAGCTCGAGAACGACGGCATCGCTGCGCGCGGTCGACGGTGGCAGCGCTGGCGCAGAGCGGTGCGGTCGCGAGCCCGGCCGACAGCGCGCGGCATCGTTCGACGCGCAAGGCGTCGGCGTGCTGTCGCTGAGCAACGTGCTGATGGGCGCGGCCTCGAGCGCCACTGGCACCGGCACCATCCGCTTCGCCGGCGGAACCAGTCGCGTGGCGCCCGGTGCGGGCTATGCGGCCGGGATCACTGACGTCAACGGCGGCACCCTCGATTTCGATGATGACGGCAGCACCGGCGCATTGCGGATGGCGAGCAATGGCACGCGCCGCGGCGATGGCACGCTCACCGTCGGTAGCCGCCAGTCCTCGCTCGCCGACGGCAACTTCTCCGACGCCGGCACGACCGCCTTCACTGCCGGCTCGCAGACGACCATCACCAACATCATCGATTTCTTCGCCGCCGGCCACACACTGCGCCTGAACGGCACGACCACTTGGTCGGCCGGCACGATCCAGATCCAGGACGCCGCCACCATCGAGAACGCCGGGGTCCTCCAAGTCACCGGCCCCGTCGCGGTGACGACCTTCGGGCCCGGCCAGAAGGAGTTCCACAACGTCGGCGGCAGCCTGCTCGTCGCAGCCGGCCGCTCGCTATCGCTCGGCGCCCTCCCCCTGCAACTGACCGGCGGCGTCCTCGGTGGCGACGGGACGGTCGACGCCAACGTGGCGAACACCGGAGGAACCGTCGCCCCCGGGTCCTCGCCCGGCACGCTGACGATCAACGGCGACTACACCCAGGGTGCCGGCGGGACGCTGCGTGCCGAGATCGGAGCGCCGCACGACCGGTTGGACGTCACCGGCGTCGCGACACTCGGCGGAACGCTCCAGCTCGTCACCACCGCAGGCTTCGACCCGCCGTCCGGGGCCAGCTTCCGAGTCCTCGACGCGGCGACGCGGACGGGCACGTTCGCGACCGTCTCCGGCACGCAGGCCACGCCGCAGAAGTCCTACCTCGTCGACTACGACGCGACCGGGGTCACGCTCGCGATCGGCCTTGGGCCGGCCAATACGGCGCCGCCGTCGATCCCGCCGAGCGGCGAGCCCGGCGACACCGTCAGCTGCCAGCCGGGAACGTGGACGGACACTCCCACGCTCGCGTACAGATGGCTGCGCGACGGAACGTCGATCGCCACTGGGCCGGCGTACACGTTGAGCACCGAGGACGTCGGCCGAAGCATCGTGTGCCGCGTGACGGCGACCAATGCGAACGGCAGCACCCAGGCCGACTCGAACACGCTCACGCCCACCGCGCTCCCGACGCCCACGCCGACCGCCACACCGATCCCGCAGCCCGAAGTCAAGGACGAGCCTCCGCCACCGCCGGCGACGGGCAAGACGGTCAACGTCGCGGCCGAGCGCGGCACGGTGACCGTCAAGCTCCCCGACGGCCGGACGGTCCCACTTGATGACGCGACGCAGATCGTCACCGGCTCGGTGATCGACACGCGTAAGGGCGCGGTGCGACTGGAATCGCGCGGCGCCGGCGGCAAGCTCGACAGCGGCGTCTTCTCCGAGGGGCTGTTCAAGGTCACACAGACCGGCGGCACCAAGCCCATTACTGAGCTCGCGCTCGTCGAGCCACTGTCGTGCCCGAAGGCCAAGCGCGCGAACGCCGCGGCCGCCAAGAAGAAGAAGCGGCGCCTGTGGGGCGACGCGAAGGGCAACTTCCGCACCCGCGGCCGCTACGGGAGCGCGGTCAACACCGGGACGAAGTGGATGGTCGAGGACCGCTGCGACCGCACGCTGTTCAAGGTCGAGCGCGGGACGATCCTCGTGAGCAAGAACGGCGCGCGCAAGACGGTCCGCGTCCGGGCCGGCCGGACACACGTGATCCGCGGATGACGCGCCGCGCGCTCCCGCTGCTCGCCGTCGCCGCGCTGGCCGCCATCACCGTCGGCGTGATGGAGCAGGTCGGGGTCGGCCGCGGCCTCGAGCTGGAAACCGTCGACGCGCGCTTCCGGATCCGCGGCCCGATCACGCCCTCGCCCGACGTCGTGCTCGTGCAGGTCGACGAGACGACGCTCAGCGAGATCCAGCAGCGCTGGCCGTTCCCGCGCGCGCAGCAGGCGGACCTGATCGACCGTCTGGCGGCGGCGAGGCCGCGCGCGATCGCGATCGACCTCCAGTACACCGAGCCGACCACCGACGACGACGACAACGCGCTCATCGACGCGATCGACAACGCCGACCACGTCGTGCTCGCCACCACCACGGTCGACGACCAGGGCGCCACGAACGTGCTCGGGGGCGACGATGTCGTCAGCGACATCGGCGCGCGCGTCGGCAGCGCACTGATGCCGATCGATCCGGACGGCGCGATCCGGCGCGCGGCCTACCAGGTCGAAGGCCTCGAGAGCTTCGCGGTCGTGACCGCCGAGGTGGCGACGAATCGCCAGGTCGATCCGTTCGACGCCGACCGCACGTGGATCGACTACGCGGGCCCGCCGCAGACCGTGCCCTCCTACTCGTATTCGCAGGTGCTGCGCGGACACGTGCCACCCGCGACGTTCGAGGACAAGATCGTGGTCGTGGGGACCGAGGCGCTCCGGCTCAAGGACGCGTCGACGACCTCGACGACGGATGGGTCGCTGATGTCCGGCCCCGAGGTCCAGGGCAACGCCATCGCCACGGTGCTCGCCAACCTGCCGCTGCGTTCGCCGGGCGGGATCGTCGGCATCGCGCTGATCGTGCTCATGGCCGCGCTGACGCCGCTGGCGGCGGCATTCGTCCGCCCACTCGCCGCCGTGGCCATCGGCGCACTCGCCGGCGTGGCCTGGCTGGCCGCCGCCCAGGCCCTGTTCGGCGCCGGCCTGATCGTCCCCGTCGTGCATCCGCTGATCGCCTGCGCGGCGGGCGTCATCGGCGTGCTCGCCCTTACGCGCGCCGCGCCAAGACACCGAACCTGCACCGATGCCCGAGGAGGCCACCCAGGCCCCGCTGCCCGACGCTCGCCGACGAGATCGGCGGGTACCGGCTCGAGGAGCTGCTCGGCCGCGGCGGCATGGGCGTCGTCTATCGGGCCGAGCAGCCGGGCCTCGAGCGCAAGGTGGCGGTCAAGGTGATCGCCCCAGGGCACGCCGCCGACTCGCGCTTCCGCGAGCGCTTCGCCCGCGAGGCGCGGCTCGCGGCGGCGCTCGATCACCCGAACATCGTCCCCGTCTACACGACGGGCGAGGACGCCGGACAGCTGTACCTGGTGATGCGCTACATCGACGGAGTCAACCTCGCCGAGCGCCTCCGCGGAGACCCGCTACCGCTCGCCGACGTCGCGACGATCGTCGGCCAGATCGCGTCCGCGCTCGACGCCGCGCACGCCCGCGGGATCGTCCATCGCGACGTCAAGCCCGCGAACATCCTGCTCGTCGAACGTGACGATCATTCGCCGCACGCCTTCCTGACCGATTTCGGCATCACGCGCGAGCTCGGCGGCACCGAGGGTCTGACGCAGGCCGGCGCGTTCCTGGGCAGCCTCGATTACGCGGCCCCGGAGCAGGCCGCCGGCGCGGGCCCGCGTGCGGATCAGTACTCGCTCGGATGCGTCGCGTACGAGTGCCTGACGGGACGGCCGCCGTTCGGCGGCCGGCGCGACGTAGAGATCCTGTGGGCGCACGCGAACGAGGCGCCACAGGCGCCGTCGGCGCTCGTCGCGGAGCTCCCTGCCGAGGCCGACGAGGCCGTGCTGCGCGCGCTCGCCAAGGACCCCGACCGGCGCTGGCCGGACTGCACGAGCTTCGCGCAGCAGCTGGCGAGCGCCCTGGTGGAGGTCGGGTGACGCCGAGATCACCCCTAGAGCCGTTCCGGTCGACGCCGGAGGAGCTGCGGGAGCGGCTCGTCGCCGAGCGCAACGGCATGCCCTTCCTGGTGCTCCGTGACGACACGGACGCGCAGCGGATCATCGACCTCGGGCCGACCGGGGAGCGGCTCACGATTGGGCGAAGCCCGCAGAGTGACGTCCCGCTGACGTGGGACCCGAAGGTCTCGCGCTTGCACGCCGAGCTCGAGCGCGTGGGCCGGGAGTGGGTCGTCATCGACGACGGGCTTTCGAGCAACGGGACGCACGTCTCCGGAGCGCGCATCGTCGGACGACGCCGTCTCCGGCACGGTGACCTCATCCGGCTCGGCGACACCGTGCTCGCGTTCTGCGCGCCCGGCGACGGGGTGGCGGGGACGACGCTGGCCGACGATCTCCGCGTCGCGGCCGCGTCCGTCACCGACGCGCAGCGCAAGGTCGTGGTCGCCCTGTGCCGCCCGTTCAAGAACGGCGTCACCGACGCCGTGCCGGCGACCAATCCGCAGATCGCGGCCGAGCTGTTCCTCACCGTGGCGGCGGTCAAGACCCATCTGCGCGCGCTGTTCCTGGCGTTCGGGCTCGAGGACCTCCCGCAGTCGGAGAAGCGCCGGAGGCTCGCGGCCGCGGCGCTCGGCAGCGGGCTGGTCCACGACAACGAGTTGTAGGGGGTCGCCCCGGACCAACCCATGGGTCCCTGGGGCCCCGGAGCCCGCGGAGGGAGCATCGCGGCGATGCTTCCTTCCACCCCAGGAGTTGATCGGATGCCCCGCTTCAGCCGCCTCGTGACCTCGACGGTCGCCGCCGCAGCTGTTGTCCTGACCGCCGCGGGAGTTGCCGCGGCGGACACGCCCCGCCCTCCGGCGGGCGCGCCGGAACCGACGTTCCCGGCACAGACCGCCCCCACGGTCACGCCGGACGAGCTCCCAACGCTGCCGGTCCCGGTTACCGCGCCGGCCACCTGGGAGCGCCTGAAGGCTCGCGCCGGCAAGGACGGGACCGTGCGCGTGATCGTCGGACTCAACGTCCGGGTCC
The DNA here is from genome assembly GCA_963768375.1 of uncultured Solirubrobacteraceae bacterium. Classification (GTDB taxonomy): domain Bacteria; phylum Actinomycetota; class Thermoleophilia; order Solirubrobacterales; family Solirubrobacteraceae; genus Solirubrobacter. The sequence continues at coordinate 888,471 of CAVYHO010000003.1, read as the reverse complement.
GGCCCGAGGGGAAGCTCAGCCTGATGAAGCGGGCGCTGCAGCGCGAGACGGTCGGCGTGCGCCGGGCCGGCATGCTGCGCGTCCTTCGCGGTCGCCGCTACAGCCACGTGAAGGACTTCTCGCCCGTGCCCTTCGTGGCGATGCACGTGAGCCGCGACGCGCTCGACGCGCTTCAGCGCTCCTCCGACGTCGCGAACATCGCCGAGGACGAGCTGCTCGAGCTCGAGGGCGGCTCGGAGGTCGCGGGAGTGACCTCGAACGAGAACCTCAATGACTGGTGGGACCACTATCAAACGCGCACCGACACGGCTTGGAACAACGGCTACGACGGCCGCGGCCAGACGATCGGCGTCCTCGACACGGGCACGCAGGCCGATCACCCCTGGCTGGCGGGCAAGGTCGTGCGCGAGGCCTGCTACTCGGTGATCACGGCCGGCAGCTCGTTCGGGGGCTGCCCGAACGGGAGCTACGCGCAGACCGGCCCCGGCTCGGCCCGGCCGTGCACCTACCACGCCGCGTGCGCGCACGGAACGCACACCGCGGCCACCGCGGCGGGCGCCAACGGCGTCGCCCGCAAGGCGAACATCATCGCGGTGCAGATCTTCCATCGCGACCCGGCCAGCGGCAAGCCGCTGACGTGGTCGAGCGACCAGCTCTGGGGTCTCAAGTACGTCTACGACCTGCGCGGCACCTACTCGATCGCGTCGGTGAACCTGAGCATCGGGGGCGGCAAGTGGACGGGCTACTGCGACGGCTACGACGCCGAGGGTCGCTGGCAGGGGACCGCGAACAGCGCGAGCACGTACTTCTGGATCGCCTATCTGCGGGCGGCCGGAATCGCGACCGTCGTGTCGTCTGGCAACGACAACTACACGAACGCGATCAGCGCTCCGGCCTGCAACTCCAATGCGGTCAGCGTCGGCAACACGACGCTGGACGCGTTCGGGTACGACTCGGTGCTCCACGCCAGCAACACGGACGGGACCCCGAGGGGCTCGAACACCTCCAGCATCCTTTCCGTGCTGGCGCCGGGCACCCACATCTGCTCCGCCGTGCCGAACAACGGAGTGGACTGCAATTGGACCGGCACCTCGATGGCCGCGCCCCACGTCGCCGGCGCGTTCGCCGCGCTCAAGCAGCTGCGGTCCTGGACGACCGTCAGCTCGTCGCTGGCCGCCCTGCAGAACTCGGGCACACCGGTGTCCGCATGGGGCGTGACGAAGCGGCGACTCGACGTCTGGGACGCGCTGACGTACCTCTACAACCACTGATCGAGACGCCCGGCGAGCATGAGCTCGCCGGGCGTCTCAGCACGCTAGACGGCCACGCGCTCGCGAGTCTCCGCGGGCGCTTCGTCGTCGTCCTCGTCCGGGCGCTCGATGTGGAAGTGCGGCAGGCGCTTGTCGAGCCACGCCGGCATCCACCACATCGCCGGTCCCGCGAGGTGCATGACCGCCGGCAACAGCAGCAATCGGATGATGAACGCGTCGATGAAGATCGCCGAGGCGAACCCGACGCCCATCATCGCCAGCGCCCGCTCGTTGCCGATCGCGAACGCGCCGAAGACCGCGATCATGATGATCGCCGCCGCCGTCACCACGCGGCCGGTCATGGCCAGGCCGTGGCGAACCGCGTACTTGGCGTCGCGCGTGTGGACCCATTCCTCGTGCATGCGCGAGACGAGGAACACCTCGTAGTCCATCGACAACCCGAACACGACCGCGAAGACCATGATCGGCAGGAACGATTCGATCGGACCGGTCGCGCCGCCGAACAGGCCCGCGAAGTTGCCGTCCTGGAAGATCAGCGTTACGACGCCGAACGCGCCCGCGATCGAGAGCAGGTTGAAGATGCCCGCCTTGATCGGGATCAGGATCGAGCGGAACACGACACCCAGCAGCAGCAGCGACAGGCCGACGACGACGCCGATGAACAGCGGGAGCTTGTCCCGGATCGTCTGGGAGAAGTCGATGTTGCTGGCCGTCGTGCCGCCAACCGAGATGCGTGCTCCGGTCTCCTTCGCGACCGGCGGGAGCGTCTCCGCCCGCGCGGTCTTGACGGTTTGGTCGGTGCGCTCGTCCTGTGCGGTCGTCGTCGGGTAGGCGATCAACGTCGCCGTGTCGCCGGCCTCGTTGAGCTGCGGCGGGAGGACCGAAGCGATCCCGTCCTGCGCGCGCAGCGCGTCGCCGATCTTCTGCAGGGTTGCCTGGTCACCGGACTCGACGGCGATCAGCAGCGGTGCGCTGAAGCCGGGCCCGAAGCCGTCCTTGAGCAGGTCGTAGGCGACCCGTGCGGTGTCGTCCTTCTTGTACGTGCTGGCGTCGCTCGTCGCCAGCCGCATGTGCAGCGCCGGCAAGGCCAGGGCGATCAGCACGGCGAGGGCGGCGATCGCGACCGGCAGCGGGCGCCGCGCGACGAAGCCACTCCAGCGCGCGGCGAAGCCGGTCTCGCGGTCGGCCAGGTCGACACCGTCGGCGTCTCCCTCGGCGGCCTTCGCGATCTTGATCCGGCGGCCGATTCGGGTCCCGAGGATCGCCGGCATCAGAGTCAAGGCGGCGACCATCGTGGCCGCAACCGCGAATGCGGCGCCGATCGCCGGCCCGTAGAGGAACGAGATGCCGAGCAGCAGCATGCCGAGCATCGCGATCACGACCACGATGCCCGCGAACAGCACGGCTCGGCCGGACGTGTCGATCGCGATCAGCGTCGCCTCGCGCACGTCGCGACCGCCGCCGCGTTCGAGTCGGAAGCGATTCAGGATCAAGAGCGCGTAGTCGATGCCGACGCCGATACCGATCATCGCCGCGAGCTGGGCGTCCAGTCGACGACGTCGATCACCCGGGTCCCGAGCACCGCCATCAGCGCCAGGCTGATGATCATCGCGAACAGGGCGTTCAACAACGGCAGCCCCATCGCCACGACGCCCAACGTCAGGAAGAGCACGAGCGCCGCGACGAGGATGCCGATCAGCTCGCCGGCGCCACCGGTCTCGGCGGTCGACCAGTGGATGATGTCGCCGCCGAGCGCCACCTGTACGCCGCCCTGGCCGTCGAGCGCGAGCGTGTTCTCGGCCATCTCCTTGATCAGCTTGACGTCCGATTCGCCGGCCGCCCCGCGGAACTGGATGGTCGCGAAGGTGATCTTGCCGTCCTGCGAGACGGGCGCGCCCTCGGCGAACGGATCGCCCACCGCGAGCACCTCGGGAGACTTCGCGATCTCGGCGCGGACCTTCTCGATCTGCGGTTTGTTCCCGGCGTCCAGCACGCCGCCGTCCTTGACGGCGAAGACCACGCTCGCGCTGTCGCCCGCCTGCTGCGGGAAGCGCTCATTGAGCAGGTCGTAGGTCCGCTGGGACTCCGTCCCGGGAAGGTTGAAGACGTTGGAGTATTGGCCGGCGGCACCGGCCCAGAGACCGATGGCGAGGACGAAGGCGGCGACCCACAGGCCGATTACGAGGCGGCGCCGATCGTGGCACCAGGCGGCAAGCTTGCGCATATACGCCGGAACTTAGATCGGCTGGCTGCGCCGGTCGCAGGGGGTAGCCGTACTCACGCGGGCATGGTGGCCCCAGTATGTGAGGTCCACCGGGCCCAGCGGGCTCGGTGGACCTCCGGCTCGCCCGGCCTACTCGGCTTCGACTGCGAAGACGTTGGGCTGGACGTCAGCGTCCGTGTTCTGCTCGATCACACGGGCAAGGGTCTTGCGGTACGTGACCCCGTAGCGCTGCTCGATCTCGCGCAGAACGGGGTCGTTCACATAGAAGAAGCGATCGCCGTCCCGCAGCGCCTCGAACTGCTTCTTCCACATCGCGCGCTGCAGTTCGCCGAACTCGCTCCCGGCGACGTGCTTCTCGGCGACCATGCCGGTGAACGCGTCGAGCTTGTTCACGTTGCCGTAGATCGCCTTCAGGCGTGCCGCGGTCGTGGTGCGGCGCACCCCGACGACGGCGCTGCCGTCCGCTTCCTCGCTGCCCAGCGGGATGACGTTCCCGTTGATGTCTCGCAGCTGGACGAAGTCGAGGATGTCCGGATCGTCCAGCGGCCGGCGGGAGTCGATGAGCCGATCGTTCGGGAAGCTCTCGGTCGGCTCGCCGGTCACCCCCACGAACGACGTCTTCGCCGGCAGGTCGAACGCCCGGCGCAGGTCGTTGTAGAGCGGCATGCCGTGGTCGCGGCCGCGCTCGACGTCGATCGCGCCGAGGTCGACGACGCCGTCGAAGCACTCGGGGAGCGCAGGCCCGTCGAGGCACGCGGGATTGCCCGACACCGGCACCTGGAACAGGACGCTCCGGAGCTGGTTGTCGATCATGTCGTCGTTCTTGTACTGCGGCTCGCCGCCGATGCCCTTGAGCACCGGGTCGAGCCCGACCGCGGCGAGCAGGTCGGGGTTGCCGAACGCGAGGTTGAGCGGGATGACGAGCACGACCACGCCGTCCTCCTCCTCGACCTCGATCCCCATTGCGCGGAACGCGCTGAGCTGCGCGGCCGTGTACGTCCCGGCCGGGGCGCTCGGCTCCATCTCGCCATGGATCATGCTGTGCGCGCGGTAGCCGACGACGGCGAACTCGTTGCCGAGCGTCGCGTTGACGTTCGGGTTGTAGCCGCGATAGTCGGAGAGCCGCACGCCGAGGGCGGGCAGGAACTCGTCGTAGGTGATGAACTGCTGCTCGGCGCCGACCACCCGCCGGGCGATCTGGAACTTCTGCTCCTCGGTCATCAGCCGCGGCAGCTGATCCACGATCCGGTTGTGCTCGCGCGCGAACAGCGTGTGCGTCGCCGTCAGCGCGATGTTCTCGTTGGCACGCACGTCACCGGCGACCATCGCCTTCCCGGGAGTGCCCATCAGCCGGCCCTGGAGCCCCATCTCCGGAGCGGTTGACGCGTTGCCGCGGCTGTCGCGCCGTGGCAGCATCCGGTCGCCGGCCAGCAGGAGCTTGGCGCCGTTGTTGAACATCCGCCCGTCGACCGGCCCCGTCCGGAGCCACTCGAGCCGATCGGCGAAATCGCCGTAGACGCTCGAGCCGTCGATGTAGCTGCTGACGGTGTTGATGTGCTGGCGCACGGTCCGCCCGGCACCGGTGCCGGGCGCCGCCGGCGTGCGCGTGAAGCCGATCCCGCCGAGGTCGTTGTCGAACTCCTCCAGCGGATCGCGCAGGTCGAACGCGATGTTCGCGCTCTCGCCGCCGACCTCCTGGCGCAGGCCGAACGTGTGGTCCATGAACTGGCCCCACACGAATCCCCACTGCGTGACGTTGCGCTCCGAGAACAGGTTCTGGGAGACGTCGTTGAACACGCGATTGCTGACGGAGCGGGTCGACGGGCCGCTCACGGGCGTCTTGATGTCGTCCGCGTAGTTCGCCGGCGCGAGCCGGATGTACGGCGCGCCGGCCTGCCCCCACGTCGGGTGGGCGAGGTTGTTGCCGCTGCCGTCCAGCGATCGCACGCTGGAACCGCTCTGGGCCGAGGCCGCGGCGGGGAACACGAGGGCGGTCGCGGCGACGAGCGCCGGGACCAGCTTGCCTCTCATGGCAAGCCCCCTTCCGATACACGGGCGCGGGAGTTGGGACCGGCTCACGCGCGCGGCCGCGCCCGCCGGCGCGCGCGAGTGAGAGGACGGCAAGCCGCAGGCTCGCGAATGAAAAAGGACGCAGACGAGCGACCAGGTGGACATGGACTGGTTGCGCTCCCATATTTCGGCCGGCAGCTGGCTCCGCCGGCCTGGTAGTGGCTCGCTGTCGACGCTAGTCCGACGCGATCGAACTGGTCAACGGAACTTGACGAATCGTCGGAACCAGCCGATGAAATCGTTTGCCACGTGCGATTCGCCGGTTTGCGGGCGCCCGGGACGCAACGTCAGGCTGCTGACGAGCGCCTACGCGCCAACGCCCGAGAACGCGCGCTCGAACGCCTTGGGGTCGCTCCACCAGGTCTCGCTCATGGCCTGCGCGTTGGGGTCGGGGAAGATGTCCTCCTGGTCGAGCGCCAGGCCGTCGAGGACGCCCGCGGCGACGTCCGCCGGCGCGGTCTTCGCCGTGTCGATCCCGGCCACCATGTCGGTGTCGATCCCCGCCGGGTAGATGCCATGCACCACGATTCCCTTCTCGGCGAGGATCGGACGGAGCGCCTGGGTGAGCGAGTGCGCCGCCGCCTTCGAAGCCGAGTAGCCGGTCATCGGTGGCGTGCTGGCCAGGCTGAGCAGCGAGAGGACGTTCGCGATGTGGCCGCCTCCGTTGCGTTCGAGCACCGGGACGAACGCGCGGATGGCCGCGAACGTGCCGTGGTAGTTGACGGCCATCTCGCTGTGCACGTCGTCAGGGTCGGCATCGAGTGGCGAGGCGAACGCGGCGGTAGACGCGTTGTTGATCAGCAGCGTGGCGTCCGCCGCCCGCTGGGCGGCCGCGGCGATGCTGCCGGGGTCGAGCAGGTCGAACCGGACCGGGATGACACGGCGTCGACGCGGACCGCGACGGATTGCGGGCGAGCGCGTAGACCTTCGGCGCGCCGCGCTCGAGCAGCGCGTCGACCAGGTGACGCCCGAGGCCGCGGGAGGCGCCGGTCACGACGGGGACTGAGGTGGTGAGATCCATGGAGAGACCGTACGTCCATGTCGATGCGCAGCCAATGACTGCAAAGCGCGAATTCTTGCTCGAAAGTCTCACGGCGGGTACGCTTTCGAGCATGGACCCGCTGGCGGACGTGCTCGATCTCAGCCGCGTTCGAGGCGCCCTGCTCGCCAACGTGCGCGCGAGCGCACCCTGGGGCCTCGACATTGCGCAGAGCACCGGCGCGTCGTTCCACGCCGTCACGTCCGGGGTCGCGTGGCTGTGCCTCCCCGACGGGGAACCGATCCAGCTCATGCCCGGCGACGTCGTGCTGTTGCCGACGGCGGCCGCGCACCGGATCTGCTCGGAACCCGACGGTCCGTGCGTGCCGTTTGACCGGATCGTCAAGGCGCAGATGATCGGGGCGGACGGCGAGCTGCGGCTGGACGGGCCCGGGGCCGCGACGACGTTCGTCTGCGCCGGATACGACTACGACCTCGAGGTCGCGGGCCGCCTGCTCGGGGCCCTGCCGACGATGCTGCACGTGGCCGCGGATCCGGTCCACGAGCGCGATCTGGCCGCCATCGTCGCCCTCCTCGCATCCGAGGTCGGTTCCACCAGCGCGGGGTCCAGTGCCGCCGCCGCCCGGCTCATCGACCTGCTGCTGATCGCCTCGGTTCGTTCGTGGTCGCGCCGGCAGCCAGCGGACGGACGACCCTCCTGGCTCGTCGCGCTCCGCGACCCGATGATCGCGCGTGCCCTCGCGCTGCTGCACCAGCGCCCCGCCGATCCCTGGACGCTCGAGCTCCTGGCACGCGAGGTCCACGTATCGCGCGCGACGCTCGCCCGGCGCTTCGCGGACGCGGTCGGCGAGCCGCCGCTCGCCTACCTCGCCAAGTGGCGGATGGACCTTGCCGCCCGGCGTCTGAAGACCTCGACGGATAGCGTCGAGACGATCGCCACCGAGGTCGGGTATGCGTCGCCGTACGCGTTCAACCGCGCGTTCGCGCGCTATCGCGGCCAGCCACCCGGCCGCTATCGCCGCGCGGCTTAGAGCGGCAAAGCTCCCGCGGCCTTCACGGTCCGCAGGGCGAAATCGGATCGCACGTCGCTCACGTGCGGCAGCTTGAGCAGCGTCTCGAACATCAGCCGCTCGTAGGAGGCGAGGTCGGTCGTCACGACCTCGAGCCGGAAGTCGGCTTGGCCGGAAACGATGTGGGCGGAGACGACCTCGGGCGCGTCCACCAACGCCTTCGAGATCGCGGCCGCGGTGCGGTCGGAATGGGTCTCGACCTTCAGGTCGACGAAGACGGTCAGGCCGAGGCCGAGCTGGCGGCGGTCGAGAACCGCGCGGTAGCCGGAGATCACGCCGTCCTGTTCGAGCGCACGGAGCCGGCGCAGGCACGGGGACGGCGAGAGGTGGAGCTGCTCGGCGAGCGCGGCGTTGGAGATCCGGCCGTCCTCCTGGAGGATCGCGAGCATTCGGCGGTCGGTGCTGTCGAGGGGCATGATCGTCTCCTGGGCGGGTCGCTGGAGGCAGATCATTGCGCAGCGGGCTCGCGACGGGGCGGAAGAGAGCACCAAATGCCCCGGAAATCGCGGGACACTGCCTTCCATGCTCTCCACCCGCTCGGCCACCGCGCTGTACGTCGGCGCCGTCCTCGGTCCCGGCGTCCTGTTCCTCCCCGCCCTCGCCGCTGAGATCGCCGGTCCCGCGTCGTTCCTGGCGTGGGCGGGCCTGCTCGCGCTGAGCGTGCCGCTGGCGCTGACGTTCGCGGCGCTCGGCGTCCGCCATCCGGAGGCGGGCGGGACGGCGGCGTACACGAAGGCCGCGTTCGGGCGCCGGACCGGCAGCTCGACCGGCTGGTGGTTCCTGAGCGGCGTCGTGCTGGGGGCGCCGGCCGTCGCGCTGATCGGCGGGTTCTACGTCGCCGAGCTGCTGAACGTCGGGCGCGAGGGCGCGATCGCCGCCGCCGCCGCGATGATCGCCGGCGTCATCGCCGCCAACGCCTTCGGCCTGAAGACGACTGCGCGGCTGCAGCTCGGGATGGCCGGCGTGCTCGCGGCGCTGCTGCTCGTGGCCGTGCTGACCGCGCTGCCCGAGACCCGCAGCCGAGAACTGGACGCCGTTCGCGCCGCACGGCTGGGCGGCGGTCGGCAGCGCCGCGAGCGTGCTGATGCTCTCGTTCATCGGCTGGGAGGCGGTCAGCCACCTCGCCGGCGAGCTGCCGAACCCGGCGCGGCAGCTGCCGCGCGCGATCTTCTCGGCGCTCGCGATCGTGGTGGTGCTGTACCTCGGGCTGGCGGCGGCGTCGGTCGGCGTGCTCGGTAGCAAGCCGTCGCAGGTCCCGCTCGCCGACCTGATGGCCGCGGGCCTCGGCGAGACCGGCCGGACGGTCACCGCGGTGCTCGCGGTGCTGCTGACGATGGGGACGATGAACACGTACGTCGCGGCGGCGGTGAAGCTCGCGGGGGCGCTGGACGATGCGCCGGCGCTGCTCGCGCGTCCGCGGAACGCACTGGCGATGTTCGCGGCCGTGGCCGCCGCGGTGCTGACGCCGCTGGCGATCGATGTCCTCAGCCTCGACGATCTGATCCACGCCACGAACGCGGTGTTCATCGCCGTCTACGTCACGGCGACGGCGGCGGGCATCCGCCTGCTCGACGGGTCCGCACGGGTCGCCGCCGCGATCGCGTTCGTCGCGGTCGTGATCGTCTTCGCCTTCTCGGGCTGGTTCGTGCTGGTGCCGATCGCGATCAGTTCTTCACTTCAAGTCGCCGCACTGACGACCACGCGCCGCCGTCGTTCGCGCGCACGCGCCACCACAGGCGCCGCGTCGGCAGCGTGCTCGTGACGTACGACGAGCTCGCGACGGACGCGCCGGCGGTGAGTGGAGCGGAGAACGACTGCGAGTCGTCGATCTGGATCGTGTAGCCGCCCGCACCCGCCACGTCGCTCCAGTCGAACGTGATCGATTGGCCGGGAGAGAAGCGGGCGTCGTTGCCCGGAGCGATCAGCGTCGGCGCCGGGAGCGGACCTGTTGTGCTCCCGACGACGACCGTGCGGACCGCCGAGTAGGGCCCGGCCACGCCGTCGGAGTTGAACGCCCGCACGCGCCAGAAGCTCGTCCCGTTCGGGAGCGAGTTGGTCGAGAGCGACGACGGCGTGGTCGTCGCGGCCCACACGAGCGACGTGAAGGAGGACGTGTCGTCGGCCTCGATCACGTACCAGGCCGCGTTGGCGACGTCGCTCCAGTCGAACGTGAACGGCTGCGAGACCGATGCGCCGTCCGCCGGGCTGACCAGCGTCGCGGTGCCCGGCGTGGGCGGTGGAGGCGGCGGCGGGGTCGACTGAACGGTGATCGTCCGGACCTCCGACCAGGCGCCGGCGTGTTCCCTCGCTGTTCACGCCGCGGACGCGCCAGAACCAGTTCCCGTCGGGTAGCGAGCTGGTCGTGAACGTCGAGGCGCTCGTCGACGCGCTGAGGATCAGCGGCGCCCCGAACGCCGAGATCTCGTCGACCTGGATCGTGTAGGAGACGGCGCCCGAGACATCACTCCAGTCGAACGTCACCGGTGGCACCACCGTGGCGGCCGCGGACGGCGACACCAACGCGGGAGCGGCCGGTGCGGGCTCCGGTGATGGCACGGGCGGCGCGGTGGCGTCGGCGTCGACCTTCGCCACGAACGCGTCGCCCCAGAAGATCAGCGGGTCGCCGGCCCACGTGCGGTCGAACGCTCCCGGCGTCGTCGTGAAGTCCGGCGAGTAGGTATGGCCGGTCAGGTACACGTCGCCGCTGCCAAGCGCGACGTCAGCGACCGCTTCCGACTCCGAGCCGCCGAGGAAGCTGGCGAACACGACCGAGCCGGCGCCGTCGAGCTTGGCGACGTACGCGTCGACGGTGCCGCCGTTGAAGAACGGATCGAACGCGTCGGGTGTCGTCGGGCCGTCCGGACCGGCGGCGCCGCCGACCCATGCGGTGCCGTCGCCGACCGCGGCGATCGCGCCCGCTCCCGCGACCGAGCGCGAGTAGACGAGCGCGGAGCCGGCCGGGTTGAGCTTCAGAGCAAACGAGCCCGGGAAGTCCACCGACTGGCTGCCGCCGACGATGTAGGCGTTCCCGCCGCCGTCGATGTCGAAGTCGCTCCCGAACTCGTTGTGGGAGCCGCCGATGAATGTCGAGTAGATCAGCGCGGAGCCAGCGGGATTCAGCTTCGTCTGGAACAGGTCAAAGCGCTCGTCGAACGCGCCGCCGCCGTGGGTCGTGTCGAACGCACCTGGCGTCGTCGGGAAGCCGCTCGAGCGCGTCGAGCCGCCGACGTACGCGTTACCGGCGCCGTCCACCTTCACCGCCTCGGGCAGCTCGTTGTCCTCACCGCCGAGCCGGGTCGAGTACACGAGCGCCGAGCCAGCGGCGTTGAGCTTCGTCACGAACGCATCGAAGCTCCCGTTCGCGGTCCGGTCGAACGCGCCGGTCGTGACGGGGAAGTTGCTCGAGCCCGTCTGGCCGGTCACGTACGCGTTGCGGGCGCCGTCGATCGCGATCCCGAGGCTGTCGTCGAGGTCGAACCCGCCGAGGAACGTCGAGTAGGTCAGCGCGGAGCCGGCCGCGTTGAGCTTCAGGACGAACGCGTCCTCCTGGTCGATCCCGCAGCGCGGGCAGGAATCGACGTTGAACGAGCGGTCGAAAGCGCCGGATGTCGTCGGGAAGTTCGAGGACTTCGTCTGGCCGGTCACGTACGCGTTGCCGGCGCTGTCGACCGTGATCCCGCGGCCCCAGTCGAAGTTCGTGCCGCCGATGAACGTCGAGTAGACCGCCGCGGTGCCGGCCGGGTTGAGCTTGGTCACGAACACGTCGAGGTTGTTGGACGCCGCGCCGGTGCGATCGAACGCGCCTGACGTGGTCGGGAAGTTCGGCGACTGCGTGAAGCCGGTGACGTACGAGTTGCCGGCGGCGTCGACGGCGATGCTCGCGCCCATCTCGTGCGCGGAGCCGCCGAGGAACGTCGAGTACGCGAGGCCGGGATCGATGATCAGCTCGCGCGACGCGTCGTACGCACCGACGTCGAAGCCGTACGAGAGCCCGTCGACCGCGTACCGGCTCTGGACCAGCGCGCCGTCCTGGAACGCGATCGGCGGCGCATCGCGCAGGGCCCCGGCGGCGGTGTCGATCAGCAGCGCGCCGCCGTCGACTCGCAGCCCGGAGGCGCCGCGATAGGCGAGCTGGATGTCGGCCGGATCCGCTCCCGGCCGCACGCGGAACTCGTACTTGAGCTCGGTGCCGTTCCCGCGCAGCGCCATGTCGATCCCCGGCCACAGCTCGCGGTAGACGACCTCGCCGTAGCCCGGGATGCCGGTGTACTCGCGGCCGCCCTGGATGTAGTTGGTGGTTCCGGGCGCCCGATGAGCGCCGACCGGGGTCACCGGCGCCGCGTCCACGAACCGCAGCGAGAGCCCGACGTCCTTCAACGACAGCGCGATCCCCTCGCGCGTGAGGAAGAACGCGTGGCCGGGACCGTTGACCTGGAAGCGCACCTGCGAATCCGACTGGCCGCGGTTCTCGACGAAGGTGAGCGGAAGCTGGCCGAAGCTCGTGAGGGTCGGCGGCGGCTCGCTCGCGCGCCCGCCGCACGCCACCAGCGTCAGCATCATCAGAACCGGCAGCGCGAGACGGACCATCCGGGTGACCTCCGCAGCGTTCGTGTGTGCGATTAGCTCCTACGCAGAGGCGCCGCACGAAGTTCGAACGCGCCAGGTGTCGATTTCCGCGCGGGCCGTTCGTCTATGGGCGACCATCCCCACAAGGAGGACGCGATGAAGTACATGATGCTGATCAGCCTGGGCCCGGAGGCACGCAACTTCAAAAGTCTCTCGCAAGAGGAGCAGCAGCAGATCTACGCCGGCTGGAAGGCGATCAACGACACACCCGGCGTCACGCCCGGTCAGCAGCTGCAGGCGCCGGAGACCGCGACCACGGTGCGGGCACAGGACGGCCAGACGCTCACCACCGATGGCCCGTACGTCGAGACCAAGGAGGCGCTCGACGGCTACTTCATCTACGAGGGCGAGGACCTCGACGCGGCGATCGCGGTCGCGGCGCGGGTCCCGGCGCTGGCGCTGGGCGGCGCGATCGAGATCCGCCCGCTCGCGCAGTGGTAGACGCGGTCTTCCGCGAGCAGTGGGGTCGCGTGCTCGCGACCCTGATCGGTCTCCTCGGCGACTTCGACCTCGCCGAGGAGGCCGCGCAGGACGCGTTCGCGATCGCGGCGGAGCGCTGGCCGCGCGAGGGCGTCCCGACCAACCCGAGCGCGTGGCTGATCTCCACCGCGCGCAACCGGGCGATCGATGTGATGCGCCGCAATCGCACGCTGGCGGAGAAGCTCAAGCTGCTCGACGTGGTCGAGGTGACCGAGGACGAAATGGAAGCGACGACGTTCCCCGACGAGCGGCTCGAGCTGATCTTCACCTGCTGCCATCCGGCGCTTTCTGTGGAAGCCCAGGTGGCGTTGACGCTGCGGACCCTGGGCGGCCTGGCGACGCCCGAGATCGCGCGCGCGTTCCTGGTGCCGGAGGCGACGATGGCGCAGCGGCTCGTGCGCGCCAAGAAGAAGATCAAGGCCGCCGGGATCCCGTTCCGGGTGCCGCCCGACCACCTGCTGCCGGACCGGCTCGCGGCGGTGCTCGCCGTCGTCTACCTGATCTTCAACGAGGGGTGGAGCGGGCGCGGCGATCTCTCGGCGGAGGCGATCCGGCTCGGCCGTGCGCTGGCCGAGTTGATGCCCGACGAGGCCGAGGTGCACGGACTGATGGCGCTGATGCTGCTGCACGATTCTCGCCGCGCGGCGCGGTTCCGGGACGGCGAGATCGTGCTGCTCACCGAGCAGGACCGCTCGCTGTGGGATGTCGAGCAGATCGCGGCCGGGCGCGCTCGCCTCGATCGCGCTTTGGCGCTGCGCGGTCACGGGCCATACGTGGTGCAGGCGGCGATCGCGTCGCTCCATGCGGAGGAGCAGCGCGACTGGCCGCAGATCGCGGCGCTCTACGGCGAGCTGTCCAAACTCACGCGCTCGCCGGTCGTGCAGCTCAATCGTGCCGTCGCGATTGCCGAGGCGGACGGGCCGGAGGCGGGGTTGGAGCTGTTGGGAGAGTTGCAGCTCGACGACTACCGGTATCTGCACTCGGCGCGCGCCGAGATGCTGCGCCGGCTCGGCCGTGCCGATGAGGCGCGTGCCGCCTATGGGCGCGCGCTCGAACTGGTGCACGACGACGCCGAACGGCGGCTGTTCGAACGGCGTCGCGCGGAGGTTTGATCGCCTCGCCTAGAGCCGTGCGCGAGAGGTCCAGGAGCAACGAGCGGGACGGACCATTTCGGAATTTCTCGTTGCCATTTTCGGAATCTACGGCTGAGTGAACAGGGCTTCGGTACGTTCGACGCCGGTGGCCGGCGTCGATTCCAACCGCGGAGCAAAGCGGGCGCGCGAAGCGCGGGCGGCGCTCGGCTTGGACCCCGCGGCGCCGCTCGCGGACATTCTGGACGTCGTCGAGGCGCAGAAGCCCGTGATCGTCGCGGCGATGCCCGACGGCGTCGCCGGGGCGTGCTTCGCCGGGCAGATCCTGTGGGTCAACGGGAACCAGTACGCGCCGCGGCAGCGGTTCACGCTCGCGCACGAGTTCGGGCACGCGTGGATCGGGCACGACGGGCGGCTCGAGCCGGACACGGTCGAGACGCTCAACGGCCGGACGTCCAACCCGTACGAGATCCAGGCGAACGCGTTCGCGGCCGAGTTCCTGGTGCCGAAAGCGGGGCTTGGATCGCTTCGAGAGCGAGCCGACGCTCGAGGACGTGGTGGCGCTCGCGAGCGAGTACGGCGTCAGCGCGCCGGCGATGGTGATCCGGCTCGAGCAGTGCAAGCTGGGGTCGCCGGCGCGGCTCGCGCGGCTGCGGCGCGAGGTCGATGAGGGCCTGCATGGCTACCTGCGCGTCGAGTCGCTCGGCGACCGCCTGGAGCGGATCGAGTCGCTGCCCTACTTCTCGCCGTCGCTGCGCGGCTCCCTCCTCGAGGCGGCGCTGCGGGGCGACGCGGCCGTCGGACCGGGACGTCGCCGCCGCGATCGATCGCCTCATGTCGACGCCGCTGCGACGAATTGTGACGTCTTCGTGCCGTTTCTCGCGCGCGCGCTGCGCTGCGATCCGCCGTGGAACATTCGCCCGCCTGATGAAAGAACTGGAGATCAGTGAGAGGGACCGCGCGGCGCTGCTGAAGGAAGGTGTCGTGGTCCTGTCCGTCGAGGAAAGGGCGGGTCGGACGACGGTGAACATCGCCGGCCGCGATCAGGAGTGCGCGACGCCGATGGTCACCGCGCAGCTCGGACGCGACGTCGACGTGATGGGCTGGGGCTACGGCCGGCGCATGCTGCGGCCGCGTCGCTGTGTCGGCTACATGGAGCGTGAGCCGGGTCGGCTGCAGCTCCGCTACGTGACCTGCGGGGACGAGCACATCGACTACATCGAGGTGGCCGAGGATGACGACTGCGTGGTGGTGCTCGGGACGGTCTGCACCGCGGTGATGGGTGAAGATGGCGAGGCCGTCGAGTGCCGTACCACAAGTACTTGGAGCGCCGCTCGGCGAGCGGTCGTGATCGACGGTTTCGCCGGTGAGCCGGTGCCGTTCAAGAACGTCTACGCCGAGATGGAAGAGCGGCGGGCCTCGTGAGCGGCGCTTGACAGCTACGATCGATACGTGCCCGACAGCGACGCCGTGAGTGGGTGGATTCGCCGCAACGAGGCGGGGCGGGCGGAGGATCGCCGCCGGGATCAGGAGCGGTCGATGTCCGAGCGCTTGGAGGAGGCGGTGCGGCTAAGTCGCGTCGCCGCCGAGCTCGAACAGTCGCTTTAGGCAGCTCCGAGGCGCTGATGGTCGTCCAGATGCGCGGATCGCGCACTCGCCGAGGCCAAGACGAGTACGGGATGCCATCGAGTTCGCCTTCGACGGTCGGCGCGAGCGGGTGTTCGGCGTCGATGCCGGCGAAGGATGTCGAGGTCGCCCAGCGCCGGACGCCTCGAATCTCGAGCGACTCGCGGAGTTGCCGAGAACGCTCGGTGCCGAGCAGTGCGGCGAGGGCGAGGTTGACGCCGGGTCGGAATGTCCAGTTCGATCCGCATGATCCTGCGCAGCCGCCGAAGGTGGCAACTTCGTGCTGACGACGAAGCTCGGGCGACTCGACGGGCTGCAATGGGTTCCCGGCCTTCGGGGTGCTCGACGCCTCGCAGCGGCGAGGAACTCAGTGTGACACCGTCTCTCGAGGTCGCGTGACGCCGCGGGTCGGCATCGCGCGAAGACCGTCGCGCTGCGCGCGCGGCCGTCTCCCGCGAGTCCTCGCCGACCTCGCGGCGCTCGGCGGGCACGGACATGATCACGCCTCGGGGCCGCCGGTGAACAGGCGGTCGAGTTCGTCCATCGGCGGTGGGGCGGGAGCCATGGCCGCTCGGCTCAACACCTCGATGTCGTCGCGCACCCAGTCGCCGGCGTCCGCTGCGGCGCGGAACATCGTTCCGGCCGCGGGGCGCGGAGCCGACACCGTGAGCGCTCCGGGGAAGCCGAGGAGGGCGCTGAGCGCATCGAGCAGGCGGCGGGAGACGCGCGAAGGGTCGAGCCTTCCGCTCTCCAGCCGCTCCAGATAGTCAGCGGCGCGATCGGTGTCGCTGCGGTCCAGCGAGAGGCGCTCGACGAGACGCGAGGCCAGCTCCGAGATCGAGAGGCCGGCGTGAGCCCGAAGTGCGGGCATGGGCCCGGCGAGAGCTCCGGCCACGATCGGCTCGGCGCGGATCTCGGCGCGGGTCTCCTCGTCGTAGGACGGCGTCGGCGCGACCTCGAGCCAGGACGTGATCTGATCCGCGAGCTCGTCGCGTTCGCGACCGTCCGGGAAGGCGGGCGAGGTACTCGCGGACTCGGGGCCGGTGGCCGGCGTTCCAGGCGTCGATGAAGTCGTTGAGGACCTGGTCGTTGGTGCTCATTCGTCGTACTGCTCCTTGAGCTTCGCGAGGTCCTTCAGGCCGCGGGAGCGGCGCTGGTAGGCGTTGTCGCGGGTGATGCCGAGCTCCTGCATGATCTCGGGAATCTCGGCGCCGTACAGCGTGAGTTCCAGCACCCGGCGGCGGTCGTCGCCGATCTGCGGCAGCGCCCAGGACACGAAGTCGCGCGCCTCGGCGGCGCGCTCGTCGTCGTCGTAGGGGCGCTCGGACTCGTCGAGCTCCCACGCGGCGCGCTCGGACTCGTCCAGCGACGGTCCCTCGAGCCGGTGGTCGCGGATCGACCGGCGCTGCACGTCGATGCAGATCCCGCGCGCGAGCGTCTTGGTCGCGTTGACCAGCTCGCCCATCGAGATCCCGGCGAACGTGTTGATCAGGCGGTTCGAGAACCGCACCATGCTCAACGTGACGGCGAGCGCGTGCTCGTCGTCGTCGAGCCGGCCCTTGTGCGTGGCGGCGACGAGACCGTCGATGCGGTCGTAGAAGTCGACCACCAGTTCGTCCCACCACTTCCGCATCGCGGCCGCGTCATCGCGGTCGCGAGCGGCGAGAAACCGGCGCAGGTGCTCGTCGGCGTGCTTACCCACGCAACCGGGGTCGCTCCTCGGCGGCCGGATCTGACAGGCGATCGATTTCGTCGATCGTGCGGCCCAGTTCCTCGAGCGCCGGGATCGCATCCGGGCCGAGCGCGTCGCGGCGGGCGTCGAACGCCTCGTAGAGCTCGCGGTAGTACCAGCGGATCGCGTCGCCCGCGCCGCGCCGGAACCGGTACCAGAGCTCCTCGCCGACGGTCCGGTAGTCGAGCAGGATCGCGCGCGCGTTGTGGAGCTTGTCGGCGAGCGAGACGCGCAGCTCGTCCGGCTGCTTGTGCGCGATCGCGGCGATGTACTCGGTCTTGCGCTGCGTCCACGGCGGCTTCGGCTCGGAATCGCTGTCGGAGTTGGCGAGCACGATCCGCGCGACGTCGTCGCCGAACTCGTTGCGGATCCGCTCGAGCATCGGCGGGCCGCCGCCGTCCTCGACCGCGTCGTGCAGGAGCGCGCCGATCGCCTCGGTCTCGTCGCCGCCCATCTCGAGCACGAGCGAGGCGACGCCGAGCAGGTGCGAGACGTACGGGATCGTCGTTCCCTTGCGCAGTTGGCGGCGGTGGTGGTCGGAGGCGAGCAGCAGCGCGCGATCGAAGCGCTCGGTCGAGGGCGGGATCGTTCGTGTAGGTCTCAGGCATGGCGTTCCACGGGGATGTCGGTCACCGACCACTCTGGCAGCGAACCGCCGCACGCGGGGCAGCGGCCGGGGAACCAGCCGTCGGCGCGGACGCGCTCCCAGAAGCTGTCGGTGCCGTCCTCCCAGCGGGCACCGCAGGTCGGACAGTCGACGCCGGCGAGACCCGAGCGGCGCCACCTCGTCGAACGTCACGACGCGGCGCGGGAGCCAGACTCGGCGGTAGCCGACACTCGGCGCCCAGCGCAGGATCGCGGCCTCCGCGTCGTCGCTCCACGGCGTGCGCGGGACCGGCGTGACGATCAGCTCGTCCTCCTCGATCCGGATGTCGGCGAGCGCAGCCGTGATCGTGCGGAAGCCCGCCGGCTCCGGCCCGCGGCCGAACAGCCCGGCCGTCCAACGGTTGAGGGTCACGAGGCCGTCGCGAACCGTGGCGCGGCAGGTGGGAGCGTCGATCGTCACGAAGATCGAGTCGCCCGAACGCGCCGGCCCCTGACGGTCAGTGAGCGCCTCGTCCGCGACGCTTGCGAGAACTCGAATGGCGTGCTGCGCGCGGGCCGTGCGGGACCAGCATCAGGCTCTCGCAGATCATCGGCACGGAGGCCTCGATCACGGCCGTCGCCGTGCGGAGATCGTGAGGTGAAAGCATCGTGCCCATCGGCTCCAAGACGTCGCGCAGCAGCGTCTTCAGCACCTCGACGACCTCGTCGATCTCGGGCTCTCCGGGCGAGCGCATCATGTGGTCGAGGGTCTGCGTGATCGGCGCGGTGAACTCGAGCATCGCGTCGACCAGCTCGTTGATGGGGGTGGATTCGGCACGTTGTGACATGCAGCATCTAGGGCGAGGGGCGAGAAATTCGCCCCCGTCGCAGAATCGGCACGCTTTCGTTGCAAAGTTGTTGCAAAGGCGTCTTGTTCCGTGACAGGGCGCCCGGCGAAGCTGCCGGCATGCCTCGCACCCTGACGGGACGCTCGATCAGCTCACAGCCGAACTGGAAGCCGCTGCTGGATCTCATCGGCCTCGAGCTCGTGGACTGGTTCATGTGGATGTTCGCGATCGAGCTCTCGGACGGCACGCGCGTGCACGCGTACAAGCACCGGACGACGCGGCGCTACTTCCACCTGAGCGAGGACGGCCGCGCGTTCGCGTACATCCCGCGCTACAGCTACCTCGGGGTCGAGCCGGCGCAAGCGATCGACGAAGCGTTCCACGAGTGGGACGAGCTGTACCCCGAGCCGGACGCGGCCGCGCTCGGCGCGTTCGACGTCATGAGGCGTCGAGCAAGCAGCGCCAGCGAAGGCGCGGATAGCGTCCAAAGCCGCGGTCGAACGTGACGAGCTCCGCACGCTGCTCATGCGCAATCGCAGCGAGGTACGCATCAGGGACGAGGTTGCCTCGGAGCTGCAAGTGGCGGCAGAAATCGGCGAAGTACGCCCAGTGCATGGCGCCGGCGCGGACCAATTGGGCGGGCGGGTCGCGCTCGCGAGCGCGACATCGCTCAAGCCGGCCTCGTCCGGCTGGCGACGAACTCGCGTGTGTTCGCGCGGCCGGACCCGATCGACGCCGTGCTCGAGTTCGTCGAGGTGCTGACGACGCACGCGAAGGCGACGCCGTTATTCGCTGGATTCCGCAGCGATCACGTTCATCACAAGCTCGCGCGACGCTTCCTCGACAGGACGTTGACGTCAGGCAGCAGCGTCGTCGTCCGCCGCGTCGAGGAGCGAGGCGTTTGACGATAGATCGATCCACGGGTGCGTCCCGCCGCCGAGGCTCGAAATCGGAAGGCGACGCCGGCGGCGCGGCACGACGGTCGGACCTGCGAGCCGTAGCCGGAGCCCGTCCGCCAGCAGCGCCGTCAAGGTCGTACCTTCCTCGGCCGCAGTGCGGCGAGCCTGCCGGAGTAGTTCGTCAGGAAGGTCGACAGTGGTTCGCATGCGGCGAACTGTGACGGGCCATGCAGCAATCTGCACCCGCAGAGGGCGCGGCTATGCCGCGCCCTCCACGATGACTTCGGCTTCCCGCTCTTCGAGCGGGGCGGCTGAGACCGGAGCGGCGAGCCACGCGACGAGCGGCGGGCCCGTCAACGTCTGGTCGCTGCTGCAGTCCGAGCGGGCGAGGGGAGTCGCCTGCGCGCGCCGGTGCTCGGCGGGCCGAACAGGCACATGACGGATCTACAGGGACGCGAGGTCCTTGACCTGCGTCAGTCGGAAGCTGTTGCCGGACGGGTCGCGGAACCCGGAGTCGATGCCGTAGGGCCGCTCCTCGGGCGCCTCGGAGAACTCGACGCCGCGGCGCCTTGAGCTCCTCGTAGTCGGCGTAGACGTCGTCGGTGGTGAGGAACACCGTGCCGGCGAAGCCCTTGGACACCAGCGTCCGGACCTGCTCGGCCGTGTCGTCGTCCATCACCGGCGGGCCCGGGATCGCCATCAGGACGACCTCGAAGTCCGGCTGGTGGGAGGGGCCGACGGTGAGCCAGCGGAAGTTGCCCATCTCGGCCATCGTGACGTCCGTCCGAACCTCCCAGCCGAGCTTCTGCGGTGTAGAACGCGAGTGCCTCGTCCTGGTCGTGGACCCACAGCTGCGCGGTGCTGATCTTGATCATCTGAGCCTCCTGGGGAGAAGAGTTCGACTGTCCCCAGGCAAGCTACGTGCCGGTCGCGCCGTTGTCTTCTCGAAACGTGCGGTGTTGCGGACGGCCGTACGCGCGGACGACGCAGGACGGGACGACCGCGTGGGCTCGCGCGGGCGGGTGGGCGGCGCGGTAGGCCGTCGGCGACATCTCGAACATGCGCGTGAAGCTCGTCGTGAACGAGCCGACGCTCGTCAGCCCGACGTCGAGGCAGATCTCCGCCACCGAGCGGTCCGTGTTCCGGAGCAGTGCCGCCGCGCGTTCCAGCCGGCGGGTCAGCAGATAGCCGCGCGGCGTGTCGCCGAAGACGCGCCGGAACTCGCGGGTGAAGTGCGCGCGCGAGAGCCCGGCGGCCGCGGCCATGTCGTCGACGTCGATCGGCTCGAAGTAGCGCGCGTCCGCGAGGTCCTTGGCCCTCAGGAGATGCCGGGCGGGTGGGGCGTACGCCATCGGGTAGGAGTATCGCGGATACCCTCCGCGGCCACGCGATCACGACACCCGGGGCAGGCGATGAAGCTCATCTACACGTACACCGACGAGGCGCCGGCACTGGCGACGCACTCCTTCCTGCCGATCATCGAGGCCTACGCCCGCCAGGCCGGCGTGGAGATCGAGCTGCGCGACATCTCGCTGGCGGGCCGGATCCTGGCCCAGTTCCCGGACCGGCTGACCGACGAGCAGCGGGTTCCGGACGCGCTGAGCGAGCTCGGCGAGCTGGCCAAGACGCCCGAGGCGAACATCATCAAGCTGCCGAACATCAGCGCCTCGATCCCGCAGCTGAAGGCGGCGATCAAGGAGCTGCAGGAGGCGGGCTACGACGTCCCTGACTATCCGGACGACCCGCGCACCGACGACGCGAAGAGCGCGCGCGAGGCGTACGACCGCGTGAAGGGCTCAGCGGTCAACCCGGTGCTGCGCGAAGGCAACTCCGATCGCCGCGCGCCCGCGTCGGTGAAGGCCTACGCCTCCAAGCACCCGCACTCGATGGGCGCGTGGTCGCAGGACAACCGCTCGCACGTGGCGACGATGCGCGACGGCGACTTCCGCTCGACCGAGCGCAGCGTCACGATGGACGCCGACGACGAGCTGCGGATCGAGTACGTCGCCGCGCGACGGCGCGGCGACCGTGCTGAAGGGCATCGATTCCGGTGCTCGAGGGCGAGGTCGTCGACGGCGCGGTGATGCGCGCCCGCGCGCTCGACGCGTTCCTGCAGGAGCAGATCGCCGAGACCAAGGAGCAGGGCCTGCTGTTCTCGCTGCACCTGAAGGCGACGATGATGAAGGTCTCGGACCCGATCATCTTCGGGCACGCCGTCCGCGCGTTCTTCGCCGGCGTGTTCACCGAGCACCACGACGCGCTGGAGGAGCTCGGCGCGAGCCCGAACAACGGCCTCGGCGCGATCCTGTCCGCGCTCGACGAGCTGCCCAAGGACGAGGGCGACGCGATCCGCGCCGCGATCGAGAAGACGTTCGAGACGGCGCCGGACCATCTCGATGGTGGACTCCGACCGCGGGATCACGAACCTGCACGTGCCGAGCGACGTGATCATCGACGCGTCGATGCCGGCGATGATCCGCGCGTCGGGCCAGCTGTGGAACGCGAAGGGCGAGCAGCGAGGACACGAAGGCGGTCATCCCCGACCACAGCTACGCGGCGCTGTACGCAGAGACGATCGACTTCTGCCGCGAGCACGGCGCGTTCGACCCGGCGACGATGGGCACGACGCCGAACGTCGGCCTGATGGCGCAGAAGGCCGAGGAGTACGGCAGCCACGACAAGACGTTCGAGATCGCCGCCAACGGGCGCGTGCGCGTGGTCGACAGCGCCGGCAACACGCTGATCGAGCACGAGGTCGAGGCGGGCGACATCTGGCGCGCGTGCCAGACCAAGGACGCGCCGATCCGCGACTGGGTGCGGCTCGCGGTCGAGCGCGCGCGGGCGACCGGCGCGCCGGCCGTGTTCTGGCTCGACCGCACGCGCGCGCACGACGTCGAGATCCTCAAGAAGGTCGAGGCGTACCTCGCCGATCACGACACGGACGGCCTGCAGATCGAGATCCTGCCCGTCGGCGAGGCGACGCGGTTCACGCTCGAGCGCGCCAAGCGCGGCGAGGACACGATCTCGGTCACCGGCAACGTCCTGCGCGACTACCTGACCGACCTGTTCCCGATCCTCGAGCTCGGCACGAGCGCGAAGATGCTCTCGATCGTGCCGCTGATGAACGGCGGCGGGCTGTTCGAGACCGGCGCCGGCGGCTCGGCGCCGAAGCACGTCCAGCAGCTCGTGAAGGAGAACCACCTGCGCTGGGACTCGCTGGGTGAGTTCCTCGCGCTGGCGGTGTCGTTCGAGTTCCTGGCCGACAAGACCGACAACCCGCGCGCGCGGCGTGCTGGCGAAGACGCTCGACGAGGCGACCGGGCAGCTGCTGGAGAACGGCAAGTCGCCGCAGCGCAAGGTCCATCAGCTCGACAACCGCGGCAGCCACTTCTACCTCGCGCTGTACTGGGCGCAGGCGCTGGCGAACCAGTTCGACGACTCCGAGCTGGCCGACGCGTTCAAGCCGTTCGCGGAGTCGCTGGCGAGCCACGAGGAGGCGATCCTCGGCGAGCTCGACGAGGCCCAGGGCGAGCCGGTGGATCTCGGCGGCTACTACTTCGTCGACCGCGACAAGGCCGACTCGGTGATGCGCCCGAGCGAGACCTTCAACACGGCGATAACGGAGCTCGGGGGCGTAGGCTCGACGCATGGGTAAGCGAACGAGCTATCCGCCCGGCACCTTCTCATGGGCGGAACTGGCGACGAGCGACGCCGGCGGGGCGAAGGCCTTCTACAGCAGCGTGTTCGGCTGGGACTACCGGGACAGCCCGCTGCCCGATGGCAGCGTCTACTCGATGGCGACGCGCGGCGGCGGGGACGTCGCGGCGCTGTTCGAGTCCAGCGATCAGCCGCCGCACTGGAACTGCTACGTGACCGTGGCGTCGGTCGACGACAGCGCGGCGCGCGCGGCCGAGCTCGGCGCGAGCATCGCCGCTGAGCCGTTCGACGTGATGGACGTCGGCCGGATGGCGGTGATCATCGATCCCGCCGGCGCCGCGCTGTGCCTCTGGGAGGCGCGCTCGAACATCGGCGCGACGTTGGTGAACACGCCCGGCTCGATGACCTGGAACGACCTCATCACGCCGGACCCGGAGGCGTCGTCGAAGTTCTACGGCGACCTGTTCGGCTGGACGACCCAGGAGATGGAGGGCGGGCAGGGCTACCGCGTGATCTTCAATGGCGAGCGCTCCAACGGCGGGATGCAGCCGGCGGGCGGCTCGATGCCGCCGAACTGGATGCCGTATTTCGGCCATGAGGACGTCGACCGGCTGGTCGGTGAGATCGAGGGCCTCGGAGGGCAGGTGCTCAACGGGCCGATGCAGCTGCCGACTGGCCGGATCGCGGTCATCGGCGACCCGAAGGGCGCGGTGTTCGCCGTGTTCACCGGCCCCTACGACGACGACTGATGGAGCTCGACACCTGGCAGGCCCCGCCGGGCGACACGATCCCGAACAACCCGACGTTCCCCGTGCTGATCTACCACGGCGTGGACGTGACCGACCCGCGCGCGCTGTTCGCCGAGCACGGCTGGGGCGGCGCGTGGACAGGCCACGTGTTCCAGTTCCATCACTTCCACTCGACGTCGCACGAGGTGCTGGCGGTGATCAAAGGCCACGCGACGATCCAGCTCGGCGGGCCGCAGGGCAAGCCGTTCGACGTGGCGGTGGGTGACGTGCTCGTCCTGCCCGCGGGAACCGGCCACTTCCGAACCGCGTCGGGGGACGGCTTCACCGTCGTCGGCGCGTACCCGCATGGCCAGGAGGACTACGACCTGCTGCGCGAGGCCGACGACGCCGCGCGCGAGCGGATCGCGAACCTCGGCCCGCCGCCGCAGGACCCGGTCGGCGGCGACGGCGTCGCGCTCTGGACGAACCAGGAGGCAGGATGATCGCTCGTGTATGGCGCGGCGCGGTACGTCGCGAAGACGCCGAGGCATACGGCGCCTACATCAACGAGACCGGTATCGCGGAATACGCGGGCACGGCGGGCAATCGCGGGGCGTGGTTGCTCCGAAGTGACGAGGGCGACCTGGCGAGGTTCGTCACGTTCTCGCTGTGGGACTCGATGGATGCTGTGCGGGGCTTCGCCGGCGATGACGTCGAAGCGGCGGTGTACTACCCCGAGGACGACCGTTACCTCGTCGAGCGCGGCCCGAAGGTCGAGCACTACGAGGTGGTCGGCGACGCCTCAACGCTTTGAGAGCGTGCCCGAGACCCCGCGCTGGTGGACGGTCCGCCCCGCGCAGAACCTCAAGCCTGCCACGTACCGGTGCCCGTTCTGCGACGAGCTGCTGCCGGCGCTGAGCGAGCACGTGCTGGTCTGGCCCGAGGGCGACAAGCAGCGCCGCCGCCACGCCCACACCGAGTGCACGCTCGCCGAGCGCCAGGCCGGCCGGCTGCCATTCCACGAGGATTGGCTCGCCACCCAGCCGAAGCGCCCGGGGCTACTTCGCCGGCTACTGACTACGACAGCGCGGCGACGTTGAACACCGCGCCGTACGGATCGATCAAACCCGCGATCCGCCCGACGCCCTCGACGTCGACCGCGGTCATGGTCAGCGAGCCGCCGAGCTCCTGCGCCTTGGCCGCGGTCGCGTCCGCGTCCTCGACCGCGAACGAGACGCCCCAAAGCGCCGGCACGTCGTCGGGCATCCCTTCCGGCGGGCCGACGAGCCCGGCGACGCTGCGGCCGTTGAGCATCAGCACCGTGTAGGGCCCGTCACCGAAGTCCTGCGTCTCCGCCCGCAACCCGAGCGTCGCCTCCAGGAACTCGGCCGCGGCCGCCTCGTCGCGGGTGACCAGGGTGTTCCAGGCGAGCGAGACCGGCTCGTTGACGAGCTCGGCGCCGGTGTGCTCGCCGGACTGCCAAGCACCGAACATCCCGCCGGCGGAATGGGCGAAGAACCCCATCCGGCCGGCCTCGAAGACGTCCATCGGCTCCATCAGGGCCGTCCCGCCGAACTCGGAGATCCGGGCGGCCAGCGCGTCGACGTCGTCGGTCGCGAAATACGTCGACCAGATCGGCGGCTGGCCCTCCTGCATGATCGGCCCGACTCCCGCCACGCGCTTGCCGCGGCAGTAGAACATCTCGTAGCCGCCGGTCTGCTCCGGGTCGCCCGCCGACTCCGTGGTCCAGCCGAACAGGTCCCCGTAGAAGCGCTTCGCGCCCTCGAGATCGGGCGTGGTCAGGTCGACCCAGCTCGGCGTGCCGGGCTCGTAGGAACTGCGTTCAGGCATATTGCTCCATGGCGTAGGTGAGCAGGCCGCACGCTTCGAGCGCCGCCACCGGCGCGCGGAACGTGACCTGGACGACACCGGGGGCACGGCCGATCTCGATCGCGCCCGAGATCGTCGCCCGGTTCATGACCTCCGGGACCGACATGCCGAGCAGCTCGGCGGCGCGGCGAAGGCCGTTGTCGGTCGCGGAGTTGAGGTCCGGGCCGGTGCCGACGACCGAGATCGGCAGCGACTCCTCGATCGCCGTCAGGCCCTCGCGCTCGGCCAGCGCGAGCGCGTGCGCGCGCTCGTCCTCGGTCAAGGGCTTGGCCAGGAACGGCAGGTCCTCGAGCACTCCGAACAGCACCGGACCGTCGATCCCGAGCCCCTTGACGACCTCGACCTGCAACGTCACCGTGCCGGCGACATCGGCGGTGTGACCGGCAATCTCGCCATCGCCCTGCATCGCGTGCATGTCACCCAAGTACACACCCCCGCCCGGCAGCTTCACCGGGCAGACGAGGATCGCGCCCGCGCGGACCGCGTCGATGTCGAGATGCCCGTCGGTCTTGTGCTGCGACAGCGCGGCCGCATCCATCGCGAACGCATGCGGCGCGCCGACCAGGAACGCGCCGAAGTCGCCGGCGTTGTGGGAATCCGGGATCGTCGCGCTGGGCGACGTGCCGAGCTGGCCCAGGAACGGCCGCATCCTCGTCACCAGCCCGACGATGTCGTGCGGGGCGAACGTCAGGATCGGGTTCTGGATGGAGTTGTCCGGCAGCGCGGCGGCGCGGGCCGCGTCGCGCGCCAGCTCCTCCGCGCGCGCCGCGTCCACCGTGAGCCCCAGGCGGCGCTGGTCGTCGAACGCGACGGTGTAGCCGTTGGTGAACGTGAACGGCGTCGCGTCCGCCCCGCAGGCTGCGCAGCGCACGGCGGTCTCGCCGATCCCCTCGAGCCGCGTCTCCGGCCACTCCGCGCCGCAGCCGGGACACACCGGCGCGCAGTACGGATCCCCGTTGAAGCGGCCTTCCATCACCTGATCGTTCCCGGAGGCAGTCGCGGAGGACGTGACGGCGATGTCCTTGATCCGGATCGCGATCGCGTCGCCGACCTCGGCGCCCTCGACCGCGACCGGCGTGCACACCTCGTGCCCGCCGCGGATCGCCGGCGTGATCATCGGCCCCCAGCACCCGGGCGTCGAGTTCCACACGATGTGGCCGCCGTCGGCGACCGGGCCGGTCATCTCCGTGTCCGGCCCGAGCGTGCCGTCGGTGAACGTGTCGACGAAGACCGTGCGGCGTGTCGTCGTCTCGATTGCCATCTCAACCCCCTGACACCGGTAGAAGCAATGCGACCTCCTGGCGGTCGGCCAGGAGCTGGTCGCGGGTGACGTGTTCGCCCGCGACGACCGGGAGCACCGATCGCAGCGCGGGAGCGAGCGCCGGCTCGGCGACGCCGAGCCGCTCGAAGAGGTCGGCGACCGTGGCGCCCTCAGCCAGGTCGACCGTGACGAACGGCGCCGCCGAGAGGCGCGCGAGCCCTGCGCCGAGGCGGACACGGACCGTCACCCTGCCGCAAGCCTAACCGCCAGGCGCGAGTAGCGGCGCGACGTGTCGGGCGTCGCCGCCGCGCGGGCGACCACCTGTCGCATTCCCACGATCAGCGTGGCCACCCGCGCGCGGGTCATCGCGGTGTAGAGCATCTCGCGGCGCAGGAAGTACGGGCCGGCTGCCGGATGGGCGATGACGATCGCGACCGGCAGCTCGATCCCCTGCCCCTTGTGGATGCTGCACGCGTAGGCGAGCTGCAGCCGCGGCGCCTCCTCGTCGGGCAGCTCGACGATCAGCCCGTCGGCGCTGACGGTGAGCTTCTCGTCGCTGTGGTCGATCAGCCGCAGCACGGTGCCGTTCATCAGCCCCAGCTCGTGCAGGTTGCGGCCGGAGAGCATCAGCTTGTCGCCGATCCGCAGCCGGCCGCCCAGCACCGGCGTCCCGCGCGAGTTCAAGGCGTGGCGCAGGCGCGTGTTCAGCGCGTCGATGCCGAGTGCGCCCTTGTAGACCGGCGCGAACACCTGGATGTCCGTGAGCGGATCGACGCCGTAGTGCTCGGGGAGCCGCTTGGTCACCAGCGACACGACCTCGTCGAGCGCCGCGCGCGGGTCGGCGCGCTCGATCAGGAACAGGTCGCGCCGGACGTCGCCAGTGACCTCGAACGACGGCGCGCGACCCTGCCGGACCTCATGCGCGCCGCGGACGATCATGCTCCCCGCCGCCTGGCGGAAGATGTGCGTGAGCTCGGCCACCGGCACCGCCCGCGTCTCGACCAGCTCCGCGAACGGCTTGCCGGCGCCGACCGGCGCGAGCTGATCGGCGTCGCCGACGAGCACGACGTGCATGTCCGGCCCGACTGCCCGCAGCAGCGTCACGAGCAGCTCGAGGTTGGCCATCGACGTCTCGTCGACGACCAATAGATCGGCGTCGATCTCGTCGCGCGTCGGGCCCTGGCCGGGGATCCAGCCGAGCGCGGAGTGGATCGTCGACGCGTCCTCGCCCGTCGACTCCGCCATCCGCCGCGCGGCGCGGCCCGTCGGCGCGACCAGTGCGACCGACGCGTTCTGCACGTTCGCGGCCGCGCAGATCAGCCGGATCGTCGCGGTCTTGCCGGTGCCCGGACCGCCGGTGACGATCGACAGCCGCGCGCCGAACGCGGCCTTCACCGCCTCCGCCTGTGCCTCGGCGGGCACGAGATCGCCGGCCTCCAGCTCGGGCGCCTCCAAGACGGGCTCGCGTGCCGCCAGCGTACGGACGGTCGCGGCGAGCTCCGCCTCGAGTTCGGCGGTGACCGGCCGGTAGGCCCACACCACGTCGTCATCGATCTCGAGCACGAGCTGGCCGGCGTCGGCCATCGCGCTCAGCAGCGCCGCGTCGGGCACGATCCCACCGCCGAGCAGCGCGCCCGCCTTGCCCGCCAGTTCCGGCACCGGCAGACATGTCGATCCCTCGCGCTCGGCCTCCGACAACACGTGCGCGATCGCCGCCCGCCGGCGCCCCACCGAGTCGGCCGGCACACCGGCCGCGCGCGCGATCGTGTCCGCGATGTGGAAGCCGACGCCGAACACGTTCGTGAGCTCGTACGGCCGCGTCCGCACCACGTCGTGCGCGCGGTCGCCGTACTCGGCCGCGATCTTCGGCACCAGCCACGCCAGCCCATGCGGCGCCAGCAGCAGGTGCAGGGAGCGGGTCGAGCGCAGCGCGTTCCACGACCGGATCGCCTCGTTGACGCGCTTCGGCGAGAAGCCGAGCGAACGGAACGCCGCCGCCGGGTCCTGATCGATCGCGTCCAGCACGCCCTCGCCGTAGCGCTCGATCAGCCGCGCCGCCCGCACACCGCCGACGTGCTTTGACGCGCTTCAGGTACGCCATCAGTGCGACCTCGCCCGAGGGCGCGACCGGCGTCGCCAGCGCGACCTTGACCTGCGTGCCGAACCGCTTGTCGTCCTGCCAGATGCCGCGCACGTGCACCCGCTCGCGCTCCTCGAGGTGCGCGATCGGCCCGACCAGCACGATGTCGTCACCGTCGCGCTCGGCGTCGATGACCGCGAAGGCCATGTCGTCACTGGTCCAGCGCAGCCGCCGGATCAGGACCTCGTCCTCGAACGGCGCGCCGGGCTCCCCCTCGATCACATGCGCCGCGCGCCGACGTAGTGCGCGCCCCAGTACGCGCCGCCGATCGTGTGCTCGACGACGCCGTGGGTCGTCGCCGAGATCGCGGTCGAGTTGCCGGTCGCGATCGCGACGTGCGACGCGCCCGGGCCGTTGGCGTTGAAGAAGACGAGGTCGCCGGACTGGATCGCGGCGCGGTCGACCGGCGTGCCGACGCCGAACTGGTCGTAGCTCGTGCGCGGGACCGTGACGCCGGCCTGCGCCATCGCGAACTGCACGAGGCCCGAGCAGTCCCACCCGCCGTCGCTCTCCCCGCCGAGCGCGTACGGCTGGCCGAGCTTGGACCGCGCGGCGGCGACCGCCGACCCGCCGGAGGCGACCGGAGACGCCCCGACCGTGCTCCCCGAGATCCCGAGCGCGCCCAGCGTGGCGGGTCCGGCGATGCCGTCGACCTCGAGCCCGCGCGAAGCCTGGAAGCGCCGCACCGCGGCGCGCGTCACCGGCCCGTAGACGCCGTCGGCGGAGATGCCGAGCGCGCGCTGCAGCGCGGCGGTGGTGGACGACGGTGCGCTGGTGACTGTGCGCGGCCCCGCCGCCACGCCGATCCCGAGCGCGCGTGACGTGATCGGGCCCACGACGCCGTCGACCTCGAGCCCGTGCGCGGCCTGGAAGCGCCGGACGGCCGCGCGAGTCATCGGCCCGAACTCACCGTCCGCTGCGATCCCCAGCGCGCGCTGGACGGCGGCCACGCTTTCGCCCTCGCTGCCGCGCTGGAGCATCGTCTGCCCCTCCGCCACGCCGACGGGCACGACCACGATCCCGGTCAATAGCGCCGCCGACACCTGCGCGCCCGTCACGCGCGTCCGGTTCACGCGCCGCGGCCTGCGCGCGTCGGCGTCGCGAGCGTTCCAGCGAGCGCTCCCACAACTCCACGCTCGCCAAATCGCGATCCGACATCGATCCATGACACCACTCAGCGCGGACGGAGCCCGAGGATCAGCCGCTCGACCGCCGCGTCGACCGCGGTCTCGTCGAGCATCCCCAGATTCACCAGCGCGGCGAGGCCCTGCACCATCGCGAACACCGCGGCGCCGACCTGTTCCGGCGTCCCGCGCCACGACCGCGCCCGCCTCCTGGCCGGCGACGATCACGCCGAGCATCGGGGTCAGCGCGCGTTCGGCGGCCTCGACGACGCCGGGGTCCACGCCCGGCCGGTGCTTGCCCGTGTACATCAGCTCGAGCAGCGCGGCGTGCCGCGTCGCGAACCCGACATAGGTGCGCGCCATCGCGTGCAGCTGCGCGTCGAACCCGGCGGCCGAGAGCGCATCGCCGAGCTCGGCGCCCGAGCCGCTCGAACCCGTCCTGGGCCAGCGCGTCGAGCAGGGCCTGCTTGTCGGCGAAGTGCCGGCGCGGCGCGGCGTGGCTCACGCCCACCTCGCGCGCCAGCTCGCGCAACGAGAGATCGCGGCCATCCGCCAATGCCCGCTCGGCCTCCTCCAGGAGTGCCGCTCGGAGATTTCCGTGGTGATAGGAGCGGGTAGCGGTCACGACAAGACAAGCCTACATGTTGTCATTGACATCATTGTTGTCATCGTCTACTTTGTCTCCATCATGAGCTCGAATCACTGGACCGCCGCCGACCTCCCCAGCGTCGCCGGCCGCACGTTCGTCATCACCGGCGCCAACAGCGGCATCGGCCTCGAAGCCGCCCGCGCCCTCGCCGACCACGACGCACGCGTGATCCTCGCCGTGCGCGACACGGCCAAGGGCGAGCGTGCAGCCGCCGAGATCGGCGGCGACACGCAGGTCCGCGAACTGGACCTGGCCGACCTCGCCTCGGTCCACGCGTTCGCCGACGAGACCGCACGACGACTTCGACGTGCTGATCAACAACGCGGGCGTGATGAACATCCCGCAACGGCGCACCAAAGACGGCTTCGAGATGCAGATCGGCACCAACCACCTCGGCCACTTCGCGCTCACCAACCTCCTGCTGCACCGGATCACCGAGCGCGTCGTCGTGGTCTCGTCCGGCGCGCACCACTTCGGCCGGATCCGGCTCGACGACCTCAACTGGGAGCGCGGCTACAGGCGCCACGGCGCCTACGGCCAGTCCAAGCTGGCGAACCTGCTGTTCATGTCGGAGCTGCAGCGCCGGCTCGACGAGATCGACTCGCCCGTGCGGGTGGTCGGCGCGCACCCAGGCTGGTCCGCGACCAACCTCCAGTCCCACAGCGGCAACGTGATCGAGAACACCGTCATGCGGGTCGGCAACACGCTGTTCGCGCAGGACGCCCGGATGGGTTCGCTTCCGACCCTGTACGCCGCCACGCAGGACGTGCCCGGCGACACGTACATCGGCCCGGGCGGGATCGGCGAGATGCGCGGCTATCCGACGCTCGCCGGCCGCAGCAGCGCGTCGAAGGACGCGGACACGGCACGCCGCCTGTGGGAGCTCTCGGAAGAGCTGACCGGAGTCCGCTTCCCGAGCCTCGTCAGCTGAACGAGAGCTCGGTGCGGATCTCGATGCCGCCCTCGAGGCTGCGCGCCACCGGGCAGGCGCGCGCGTGGAACCCGTGCACTCGCTCGGCCTCATCGCGACGGTCCTCGGGCACGGGCAGCCGGTAGCGCACCGTGATGCGCTTGATCACGAGCACCTTGTCCTCGAGCTCGATCTCACCGGTCGCCTCGACCTCGTAGCGCTCCGGGTCGACTTCGATCTGACGCGCTTCCAGCGCGCCGGCAAAGGTGCCGGCCAGTCACCCGCCGGCGGCGGCGACGATGTAGTCGAGCGTCGTCGCCCGCGGCGGGAACCGATCGGGATCGACGCCATAGTGCGCAGCGACCTCGGAGTGGACGCCGAACGCCACCGGCTCGTCCTCCGCGGGCAGGTACGCCAGCCGCTCCGGGCCGCCCAGGCGCTCGATGCGCACGCGCGAGACATACGCGGGCATGGGGCACAACGTACTCCAATCCGGACGGTCAGGAAACGTTTATTGCCATGGCCGAGAATGGCGACGCGGCGTGGGCGCGGATCAAGCTCGCCGCGCCCGATGTCCTGATCACGGACTGGATGATGCCCGGCACCGACGGTGCGGCCCTGTGCCGGAAGTTGCGCTCGGCACACGGCGAGGACTGCTACGTGATCATGCTCACCGCACTCAACGGTGACGCGCATGTGCGGACGGCGATGGAGGCCGGCGTGGACGATTTCCTGACCAAGCCGCTGGAGCGCTCCCAGCTCGCGCTGCGGCTCGCCGTGGCCGCGCGGCTGCAGACGCTGCGCGCACGCGTGAGCGAGCTGGAATCGCGCGCGTAGTAGCGTCTCCCGAACAGGAGAGGAGACAGCGTGGCCAGTGGTGTGCACGACGCCGAATCGGCGCTCATCGAGTCGGTCTGCGAGCGAGTCCGAGAGCGGGTCGCGCCCGAGGAGGTGGCCGAGGCCGAGGCGTTCGTGCGCAGCTATTACCGGCGCGCGCCAGCGGCCGACCTGAACGGCCGCGAGCCGGTCGACCTCTACGGCGCCGCGCTGGCGCACTGGACGTTCGGGCGCGACCGCGATGGCAGCGAGCCGCGGGTGCGCGTGTACAACCCGACGTTCGAGCAGCACGGCTGGCAGTCGCCGCACACCGCGATCGAGATCGTCAGCGACGACATGCCGTTCCTCGTCGATTCGGTGAGCATGGAGCTGAGCCGGCGCGAGCTCGGCATCCACGTGCTCGTCCATCCGGTCGTGGGCGACGAGTCGTACATGCACATCGAGGTCGATCGCCAGGCCGAGGGCTTCGACGAGCTGGCCGAGGCGCTGCGCGGCGTCCTCGAGGGCGTCCGCGTGGTGGTCGACGACTGGCGGCCGATGCGCGACCGCATGGAGGCGCTCGTCGCCGAGCTCGAGAGCGCCCCTCCGGCCGGCATCGACTCGGCCGAGGCCGACGAGGCACTTGCCTTCCTCACGTGGCTGGCCGACCACCACTTCACGTTCCTCGGCTACCGCGAATATGCGCTCGACGCGGAGACGCTGCGCGGCGTCGAGGGCACCGGGCTCGGGCTGCTGCGGGGCGAGGGCCGCGGCCACGTCGTCGACCGCCTACGCGAAGCTGCCCCCGGCCGTGCGCGCGCTCGCCCGCGAGCCGCACGTCCTGGTCCTCACCAAGGCCAACGCGCGCTCCCCGGTCCACCGCCCGAGCTATCTCGACTACGTCGGCGTCAAGCGCTTCGACGACGCCGGCAACGTCGTCGGCGAGCACCGCTTCCTCGGCCTCTACACGACCGCCGCCTACCGCGAGGTGTCGGCCAACATCCCGGTGCTGCGGCGCAAGGCGCAGGCCGTGCGCGAGCGGGCCGGGTTCCCGCCCGGCAGCCATGACGACAAGGCGCTGGTCGAGATCATCGACACGTTCCCGCGCGACGAGCTGATCCAGATGGAGGTCGACGAGCTCGACCGGATCGCGCGCGGGATCCTCGAGCTCGGCGAGCGCCAGCGCGTGCGGCTGTTCATGCGCGCCGACCGCTACGAGCGCTTCGTCTCCTGCCTCGTGTTCCTCCCGCGCGATCGCTTCAACACGGCCAACCGGATCCGGGTCGGCGAGATCCTGCGCGACGCGCTCGGCGCCGAGACCGTCGACTGGGGGCTGCGGCTGACCGAGTGGGTGCTCGTGCGCATCCACTACACGCTGCGCGTGCCCGGAGACCTGCCGGCGTTCGACGTGGAGGCGCTCGAGGCGCAGATCGTCGAGGCGACCCGCGGCTGGGACGACGATCTCCAGGCGGCGCTGCTCGAGGAGTTCGGCGAGGAGCACGGCACGGCGCTGTTCCGCCGCTACGGGAGCGCGTTCCCGGCCGCGTACCGCGACGACCTGCTGGCGCGCTCCGCGATCGCCGACGTGCAGCGGATCGAAGCGCTCGAGGGCGACGAGGCGCTCGACATCAGTCTGTACCGGCCGCTGGAGGCGTCGCCGGGCATCCTGCGCTGCAAGCTCTACCGGCGCGGCGAGCGCGTGTCGCTGTCCGACGTCCTGCCGATGTTCGAGAGCGCTCGGGCTGATGGTGAGCGACGAGCGGCCGTACCGGGTCGCGCCGCGCGAGGGCGCGCCGGTGTGGATCTACGACTTCGGCCTGCAGGCCAAGGGCCCGGTCGATGCCGACGCGATCCGCGAGCGCTTCCACGAGGGCTTCGCGCGCGTGTGGCATGGCGAGGCCGAGCAGGACGGCTTCAACGGGCTGATCGTCGGCGCCGGGCTGGACTGGCGCGAGGTGACGATGGTGCGCGCCGTCGCGCGCTACCTGCGCCAGCTCGGGATCCCGTTCAGCGACCGCTACATGGAGGAGACGCTGCTCGCGCATGCGGCCGTGGCGGCGAAGCTGTCGGAGTTGTTCCACGCGCGGTTCGACCCGGCCGGCGACCACTCTCGGGCAGACGACGTCGCGCGCGAGATCGAGGAGGCGATCGACGCCGTCGACAGCCTCGACCAGGACCGGATCCTGCGCGGGTTCCTGTCGGTCGTGCGCGCGATGCTGCGCACCAACTACTTCATCCCCGGGCCGAAACCGTACGTGTCGTTCAAGCTCGACCCGACGCAGATCCCGATGTGCCCGCAGCCGCGGCCGCGCTACGAGATCTTCGTGCACTCGCCGCGGGTCGAGGGCGTGCACCTGCGCGGCGGGTCGGTCGCGCGCGGCGGCCTGCGCTGGTCGGACCGGCGCGAGGACTTCCGCACCGAGATCCTCGGCCTGATGAAGGCGCAGATGGTCAAGAACGCGGTGATCGTGCCGGTGGGTGCGAAGGGCGGGTTCGTCGTCAAGCGCGCCGGCGACCAGGTCGTCGAGTGCTACACGACGTTCATCAGCGGGCTGCTGGACATCACCGACACGATCTCCGGCGGGGAGGTCGTGCCGCCCGAGCATGTGGTGCGCCACGACGGCGACGATCCGTATCTCGTCGTCGCCGCCGACAAGGGCACGGCGACGTTCAGCGACATCGCCAACGGGGTCGCCGAGCGAGTACGGCTTCTGGCTCGGGCGACGCGTTCGCCTCCGGCGGCTCGGTCGGCTACGACCACAAGGCGATGGGCATCACCGCGCGCTCCGCGTGGGTGTCGGTCCAGCGCCATTTCCGCGAGCTCGGCGTCGACGTCCAGGCCGAGGACTTCACGGTCGCCGGCGTCGGCGACATGAGCGGCGACGTGTTCGGCAACGGCATGCTGCTCTCGCAGCACATCCGGCTGGTCGCGGCGTTCGACCACCGCCACGTGTTCCTCGACCCGAACCCGGACGCGGAGTCCTCCGTGCGCCGAGCGGCGCGCGGCTGTTCGATCTGCCGCGCTCCTCCTGGGACGACTACTCGCGCGAGCTGATCTCCGAGGGCGGCGGCGATCTACCCGCGCACGGCGAAGTCGATCGAGCTGTCCGAACAGGTCCGCGAGGCGCTTGGATGTCGACGCCGAGCGGCTGACCCCGAGCGAGCTGATCCAGGCGATCCTGCGGGCGCCGGTCGACCTGCTGTGGAACGGCGGCATCGGCACGTACGTGAAGGCGTCGCCCGAGACCCACGCCGACGTCGGCGACAAGGCCAACGACGCGGTGCGCGTCAACGGCGCGCGACCTGCGCGCGAAGGTCGTCGGCGAGGGCGGCAACCTCGGCTTCACGCAGCGCGGGCGCGTCGAGTACGCGCTCGCCGGCGGGCGGATCAACACCGACGCGATCGACAACTCCGGCGGCGTCGACTGCTCCGACCACGAGGTCAACATCAAGGTCCTGCTGGACTCGGTCGTCGACCGACGGCGACATGACCGTCCAAGCAGCGCAACGCGCTGCTGGCGGAGATGACCGACGCGGTCGCCGCGCGCGTGCTGCGCGGCAACTACACGCAGACGCAGGCGCTGTCGCTGGCGCGCGCGCAGGCGCCGGCGATGCTCGACGTGCACGACCGGTTCATGCGCGAGCTGGAGTCCGCCGGGCGGCTCGACCGGGCGCTCGAGGCGCTGCCCGACAACGACACCGTCGCCGATCGGCGGACGGCGAACCAGGGCCTCACGCAGCCGGAGCTGGCGGTGATCCTGGCCTACTCGAAGATCACGCTGTACGCGGCGCTGCTCGAGTCCGACCTGCCCGAGGACCCGGCGCTCGGCGCCGAGCTCGAGCGCTACTTCCCGTCGCCGCTGCCGGAGCGCTTCGGCGACGAGATGGCGCGCGCACCGGCTGCGGCGCGAGATCGTCGCCACGCGCGTGACCAACGACCTCGTGGACCGCGCGGGGACGACGTTCGTGTTCCGGCTCGGTGAGGACACCGGCGCGGCGCCGGCGGACATCGCGCGGGCCTCGATCGTCGCCCGCGACGTGTTCCGCGTCCGCGCGCTGTGGAACGACATCGAGGCGCTCGACGGCCAGGTCGGCGCCAACGTCCAGTACGAGATGCTGCTCGCGTCGCGCCGGATGGTCGAGCGGTCGGCGCGCTGGGTGCTGCGCGCGCGGCCGCGGCCGCTGGACATCGCGGCCGAGGTCGAGCGCTATGCCGACGGCGCGCGGGTGGTCGGCGACCTGTTGCCGGACGTGCTGGTCGAATCCGAGCGCGAGTCCTGGCGCGAGCGAGTGTCGAAGCTCACCGAGCACGGCGTGCCGGAGGACCTGGCCGGGCGAGTCGCGGCGCAGGGCGCGCTGTTCTCGGCACTCGACATCGTCGAGGTCGCGAGCGCGACCGAGCGCGACCTCGAGGAGGTCGCGCGGCTGCACTTCCTGCTCGGCGGCCAGCTGCACCTGCACTGGCTGCGCGACCGGATCGCGCTGCTCGCGCGCGACACGCGCTGGGCCGCGATGGCGCGCGCCGCGTTGCGTGACGACCTGTTCAGCCTGCATGCGGAGCTCACCGCCGACGTGCTGCGATACGAGTCGCTCGACGCGTGGCTGGAGTCCAACCGGGCGGCGGTCGAACGCGCGCAGGAGATCCTCGGCGAGATCCGCGCGGGCGGCGCGTTCGACCTGACGACGCTGCCGGTCGCGCTGCGCGAGGTGCGCAACCTGATCCAGTTGCGAACCCCCGCCTAGTTCACACGCACGGCAGCTCCGCTCGTATGGACGTTCCGGCACCCTCCGGACTGACGATCGTCAGCATGCCGTCGACCGCTTCGACGCGGTCGCGGAGGCCGCGCAGGCCGCTGCCGTCCGGGTCGGCACCGCCGCGGCCGTCGTCGGTGACCTCGATCACGGCGTGGCCGTCGGAAAGTGAGACGTCGATGTCGGCGCGGGTGGCGTTCGCGTGCTTGAGCACGTTGGCGAGCGCCTCGGAGGCGACGTAGTACGCGGCGGTCTCGATCGGCGCCGGTAGCCGGTTCGGGCACGCGCACGCGATCCGCGTGGGAATCATGGCGCGGCGGGCGAGGGCGGCCAGCGCGGGTTCGAGGCCCTCGTCACTGAGAACCGCGGGGTGCACCCCGCGCGCGAGCGTCCGCAGCTCCTCGACCGCGCTCTGGAGCTCGTCGTCGATTTCACCCAGCAGCGTGTCGAGCGTCTCCGGATCGCTCCCCTGTTGCGCGCGGGCCAGCCGGACCGCGAGGCGCAGCCCGAGCAGCGTCTGCTGGGCGCCGTCGTGGAGGTTGCGCTCGATCCGGCGTCGTTCGGCGTCGGTCGCGCTCACCAGCCGCGCGCGCGACTCGCGGACGTCGTGCAGGCGGGCGCGCAGATCCGCCTCGAGCCGTGAGTTCTCGAGCGCGAGCCGGGCCGCGGCGGAGACGGCCTCGAGCAGCCGCGGGTCCTCGCGCAGCGCCGGGTCGTAGATCAGAGCGGCCAGCGGCTCTCCGGCGTGCCGCAGCACGGACACGCGGTGCTGCTCGCGATCGGGCAGCTCGACGGGTGATCCGTCCTCGTCGACGTAGCCGTCGCGGTCGGGGAGCCAGTAGACGAGTTGCAGGGATGGATCGCCGAGGGTGTGCGCGAGCAGACCGCGCAGCGCGCGCGGATCGGGTGTCGCGTCGAGTTCGACGACGAGGTCGGCGACCACCGACCGGTGCCGCCGGGTGCGCAGCATGCCGACGAGCAGCAGGACCGGGAACAGCCCGAACGCGTACGACCACACGGTTCCCGGCCGCCCGTCCGCCGCCCGGCCGATGATCACCATGTAGGCGTCCGCGAGCGCGACCAGGAACGCGCCCCACAGCATCGGCGCCATCACGCGTCGCAGCGCCGCGCTGGCGCCGCGCCAGCGCAGCACCAACAGGACCGCGGTCATGAGGAACGCGACCAGTGACAGCGGCGAACCGATCTCCCACAGCGTGTCGCTGAGCTGCGGATGGTCGGCGGTGGGGAGCGGGTTCGGCGGACAGACCGGGCAGCGCTCCGAGCGCGGCTTCACCCCGGTCGAGGTGGCCTGGAACAGCAGGCCCGCCCACGCGAACCCCATGGCCACTCGCGCCGCGGGGCT
This sequence comes from uncultured Solirubrobacteraceae bacterium, assembly GCA_963768375.1. GTDB lineage: Bacteria > Actinomycetota > Thermoleophilia > Solirubrobacterales > Solirubrobacteraceae > Solirubrobacter. Next base: position 849,660 of record CAVYHO010000003.1, on the reverse strand, counting down.
GAGCGGATTGTTCGGAAAGGTGAGCACCAGGTGCAGCAGGAGCACCGTGAGGACCGTGCCGAACATCAGGAACAGCCATTGACCGAGCGAACCGGCCAGGTAGCTCAGCGGATTCCACGGATACAGGCAGCCGATCAGGACGATCAGGGCGCCGGTCTTGGCGTCGGGACGGATACGCCACGCGACCAGCCCGGCGACCATCCACGACACCGGGATGATCGTCCCGATCACCAGCGACCGGGTACTCGACACGCGCGGCAGGTCGATCGTGTATTCGCCGATCCACAGGCCGGCGATCGTTGCCACCGCGACCGTCAGCCCGACCCACCACCACCGCAACGAGGCTTGCCGACTCATCCGAGCACCTCCGCGAGCGCGCGCAGCTCGCGGCTGCGCGCGAAGCGCCGAAAACCGGGATGGTCATCGACGACAAGCACGCGGCTCAGCACACGCTCATCCTCCCGCGGCGAGCATGACTGGCCCTAGGGTTAACCCTGGTATCGCGCCGGTTTCAGGGTTTCCATCGATGTGCGCTCGCGTGTTCGTCCGTACGGTCGTCGGTGTCTCTGGCACGCTCATCGAAGGAGGATTCCCTATGCGGAGACGAACACTTCTGGGCTCGGCGCTGGCCTGCCTTGCGTTGTGGTTGTCGCTCGGTTCGGTCGCCCATGCGCAGGTCCGGGTCGATCATGTGCAGGTGCCGTTCTACGTCCGCGACATCGTGGGCGACACGTGGACAGCGGCGATTTTCTACCGCCCACCGGGATGCATCCCGCCCGGCTTCAACCTGGAGACGTTCTTCGATCCGCCGCGCGTGTTCGGGTGCGGCCCGATGACGATGGACGGATACGCGGTCTTCGACAACGGCCCCGGGATCGACCCCGCGCCGGACCTGTCCCGGCTCTCCGGTCAGGGCGCGGTCCCGATCTGGTTCGTGCGTACCCGTGCGTTCAAAGCCGCCACGGCTGACGACGTCATCACCCTGGCCGAGCTCGCGGCGCTGAAGCCGCTTCGCGGCAGCGCCCGCTTCTACGAGGAACTGCTGCTCACGGACAACCCCGATCGGGCGCCGGCGTACCACTTCAGCGCGGTCGCGCACGGGAAGCTGTCCGACGGGCGGTCGTTCTCGTACCTCACCGTGCGCACCTACGGAGGTGGCCTGCTCCTGGCCGAGTTGAGGATCCACTGAGCGATGAATTTGTGGGCCCGGCGTCGTCAGAACGGACATGGAGACCGTTACGTACGCGCTCATTCACGGTGCCGGCAGCGATGCCTGGTACTGGCACCGCGTCGCGCCGCTGCTGTCGGCGCTCGGCCATGACGTCATCGCAATGAACCTGCCGGTCGCAGACGAGTCGGCCGGGCTACGCGAGTACACCGACGTCGTCGTGGACGCGATCGGCGACCGCGAGAACGTCGTGGTCGTCGGGCAGTCGCTGGGCGGGTTCGTCGCGCCACTGGTCGCCGCCCGGCGGCCGGTCGCGCTGATCGTGCTCGTCAACGGGATGGTGCCGCGGCCCGGCGAGCGCGATTGGTGGACCGCGACGGGGCACCCGGTGCAGATCGGCCCGGACTTCGACCCGGTCGAGATGTTCCTGCACGACGTGCCCGCCGACGTCGTCGCCGCGTCGGCGGCCCACGCCGGGCCGCAAGCCGCGACCCCGATGACCGAGCCGTGGCCGCTCGACCGCTGGCCCGACGTGCCGACGCGGTTCGTCCTCGCGCGCGACGACCGGTTCTTCCCGGCGGCGTGGCAGCGCGAGGTCGTCCGCGACCGGCTCGGCATCGAGCCGGACGAGCTCGACGGAGGCCACTGCGTCGCGCTCAGCCGCCCGCACGAGCTCGTCGACCTGCTCGAGGCGCTGCGGACAACCTAAAGGGGCCAGGCCCCTTTAAGTTCGGTCGGTGGCCTCGATCACGGTCTTGCGGTCCTTGTGGGCACGCTCGTAGCGGCGGACCGTCTTGGCCGTGTCGCCGTTGCTGCTCTGGAGCCGCTTACGGATGTCCTCGACGGTCGCCTTGTCGTAGCCCTGCCACGGCTCCTTGACGCCGGCCTTCTTGGCCGCCTTGCGGGTTGTCTTCTTGACCGTCTCGGCGGCGCCGGTCTTTGAGATGTCGTACTGCGGGTCGCCCTGCAGCTCGGCGCGCACGACGGCCTCGACGAGCTTCGGGAGCTCGCTCTGGACCTTCGCCAGCATCCGCTCCTCGTCGGCGCGGATCTCGCGCGCGAGCTTGGCCGTGGTGTCGTCACCGGTGCGCTTGGCGAGCTCCTCGATCGCGATGTACGTGGCGATCTCGAGCGCCTCGGTCGCGCACGTGTCCTTCGCGTTCTTCAATACCTTCTCCTCACCGCCCGTCCCGCGGATGATGTCGATCGGCGTCTTCGACAGGGCGAGCAGCTGGCCGAAGAGCGACTCGACGAGCCCGACGCCGGCGGTCGTGATCGGCTTCAGGCCCTGGCCGAACTCGCCGAGGCGCGTCTGCACCCGGTCGGCGTGGCCGCGGGTCTCCTCGAGGTGTTTCTCGAGCGCGCTGCGGTAGGTGCCGCGCGGTGTCATCGCGATCTGCGACTGCAGGACGCGGACGAGGCTCATTTCAGTCGCATGCGCCTCGTTGAGGTACTGGACGATCTTCTCGCTCATGCTCCTCGACTGCCCAACCGGGTAGAACGGGAGACATGCTGTTCGGAAAGGAACACACCAGGCGCTACAAGGAGACCGACGGCGAGGTCGGTCATGACTGGCAGGGCACGCAGACGCTGCTGCTGACCACGACGGGGCGGAAGTCCGGCGAACCGCGCGAGCTGCCGCTGATCTACGGCCGCTCCGGCGACGACCTGCTGATCGTCGCCTCCAAGGGCGGCGCCGACGCGCCGCCTGCGTGGTACGTGAACCTCAAGGCCGATCCCGAGGTCGAGGTGCAGGTCAAGGGCGACCGCTTCAAGGCGCACGCCCGCGACGCCACGCCGGACGAGAAGCCCGACATGTGGAAGACGATGACGTCCGAGTGGCCGGCCTACGACTCCTACCAGCGCAAGACCGAGCGCGAGATCCCGGTCATCGTGCTGGAGCGGGAGGAGTAGCCGCACCGGCCAGGAGCGCGATCTCCGCGCGCGCCTCGTCGCCGAGCTTCTCGAAGCGCACCGCATAGATCCGGTACCCCTGCTCGCGCAGGACGCGCGCGCGGCCGTTGATCCGCGCGTGCTCGGGCAGCTCGAAGTCGACCAGTTCGTCCGGCGCGAGCGGGCGATTCGTGTGAATCCGCATGCCGCCCGGGCCGAGGTCGAGCGTCTTGGCCTCGATCACCTTGCCGGTCTTGCGCGAGAGGTGGCAGACGACCTCGACCTCGGTGCGCCAACTTCGCCGCCGCTCACTCGGAGCTCCCACACCGGACAGTATGCCTCTCCACGGTCTCGTACGAACCCGATCGTGGTTCACCGAACTGTTCGAGACGCTGCGTCCGGCTTGAAACCAGTCCGTTGCCTGTTGGGTCCCGGGACTGCTTGGATCCCTGCGAGATGGTGGACGAGGCGGTCGGTGCGGTGCTCCTCTGCGGCAGCCTCGCTTGTGCCGGGGCCGCTTTCCTCCGGGGCCGCCAGGTCGCCGCGCTGCTGCTGGCGGCCGCCCTGGCCGTCGCGGCGGCGGACGCGTTCGGCGCTCCGGGCTGGCTGCAGATCGTCGCCTGCGGGATCGGAAGCGCCGGCGGGCTGGCGATGGTGGTCGGCCGGCTCGGCCGGCCGTCGCGACTCTCGTGGCTGGACTTCCTCATGGGCGCGTCCGCGGTCGGTGCACTCGCCGTGACGACGGGCGCGGAGGCGTCCGCCGCGCTGTCGGCGGCGGGCGTGGCCGCGGTGCTCGGGGCCGCCCGGTGGCGGGTGAGCGGCGCGCTCGTGTGCGCGCTGATCGGCTTGATCGCGCTCGGCGAGGTGCCCGCCCTGGCCGCGGCGCTGTTCGGCGCAGCCGCCTGGCTGGCCGAACCGGATCCCGCGCCGGATCGGGAGTTCAACCCGGTCGTGCTGATCGCGATCCTGGCGTACATGACGACCGCGCTCACGCTGCTCGTCGTCGGCCAGTTCGTGAGCCTGCCGCCGGTCGCGGCGACGCTCGCCACGGTCACGGTCCTCGTCGGGATGGCGCGCGCGGGGATCACCATCGTCGACCGCCTGAAGGTGAGCGGGCGCCAGGCCGTCACCGACGACCTGACCGGGCTCGGCAACCGCCGACACCTGCTGGCCCGGCTCGGCGACGCCATCTCCGATACCGATCACGAGGTCGCTCTGCTGCTGATCGACCTCGACGGCTTCAAGGAACTCAACGACACGCTCGGTCACCACGCCGGCGATCAGGTCCTGCGCCAGATCGGCCCGCGGCTACAGGAGGCGCTGCGGCCGGGCGACACGCTCGCGCGGCTCGGCGGCGACGAGTTCGCCGTGGTCCTCGCTCCTGGCGACGAGGCCTCCGCCAGCGCCGCCGGCCTGCGGCTGCGGGCGGCGCTCGAGCAGACATTCGCCGTCGGTGGGATCCGCGTGCACATCGACGCCAGCATCGGCATCGCGCTGTTCCCCGAGCACGCGCGTGACGCGCTCGGCCTGCTCCAGCGCGCCGACGTCGCGATGTACGAGGCCAAGCGCACGCGCACCGGCCACGAGGTCTACCTGCCCGAGCGCGACCACCACAGCCGGCGCCGGCTCGAGCTGCTCGGCGAGCTGCGCGACGGGCTCGCCGACGACCAGCTGATCCTCCACTACCAGCCGAAGGCGGAGATCGCGACCGGGACGGTGCGCGGCGTCGAGGCGCTCGTGCGCTGGGCGCACCCGCGCCGCGGGCTGCTGATGCCGACCGACTTCCTGCCGCTGGCCGATCACAGCGGCCTCGGCCGCGCGCTGACCGCGTTCGTGCTCGATCGCGCGCTGGACGAGATCGGCGAACGCCGCCGCGACGGGTTCGATCTGAGCGTGGCGGTCAACCTCGGTCCCGCCGACCTGCTCGACCTCGGATTGCCGTCCGACGTCGCGCGATTGCTCGAGAAGCGCCGCTTCCCGCCGTCCTGTCTGCGACTGGAGGTTTCAGAGGACGTCGTGATGGCCGACCCCGACCGGACGCTCGAGGTGCTGGCCGGCCTGCGCGCGATCGGCGTTGCCACCGCGCTCGACGACTTCGGCGCGGGCCACGTCTCGCTCGGGCACCTCAGGCAGCTCGGCGTCGACGAGATCAAGATCGACCGATCGTTCGTCATGCGGCTCTCCGACGACGCGCGCGACGCCGCGATCGTGCACACCACCGTCGACCTCGGCCGGCGGCTCGGGATGCTGGTGGTCGCCGAGGGCGTCGAGACGGTCGAGGCGTGGGACACGCTCGCCGGGCTGAATTGCGACGAGGCGCAGGGGTTCTTCCTCGGCCGGCCGATGACGGCCACCGCACTGTCTGGGTGGATGCGCGAACGCGCGGCGACTACGTGAACAGAGGCGCCAGCTCCAGCGCGCGCATCTCCTCGTCGTCCGGCCGCGTCTCGTAGCGCTCGGCGGCGTCGAGCAGCCGCGGAAGGATCTCGACGTCACCCGTGGTGAGCAGGAACGCCTGCGGGTTGCCGAGCACCCAATGGACGGCGAGGTCGATCTCACGCTGCTCGGTGAGCGGCTCGTACCACGTCGCCGCGGTGTGCTCGCGGCCCTCCCACGGCGCCCGCGCGAGGCTCTTGATCGTCTGCAGCGCCACGTCGCGCTCGGCGCACGTGCGCGCCAGCTCGTCAAAGGTCTCCGCGTAGCGCGAGTCCTTCATCTGCACGTAGTTGTACGGGGCCAGCACGGAGTCGAAATCGAATCGCGCGAGGCTGCGCGAGTGCATCTTCGGCACGGACAGCCCGTGGCCGGTGACGCCGATGAACGCGACCAGACCTTCGCTGCGGGCCTCGATCGCCGCCTCCAGCGCGCCGCCGCCGCTCAAAGCGATGTCCCACTCGATCACGTCGACGAGGTTGTGGAGCTGGATCGAGTCGACGTGGTCGACGCCGAGCCGCTCCAGCGACCGGTGGATCTCCTCCTTGGCCTCCGCGTACGAGCGCTTGCCCGTCTTGGTCGCGAGGAAGAACTTGTGCTCGGTCAGCCACGGGGCGACCCGCAGCTCCGCGTCGCCGTAGGCGGCGGCGACGTCGATGTGGTTGATGCCGTGCTCGAGCAGCAGCTCGAGCGTGCGGTCCGCGTCCTCCTTGGACGCCTGGGCCAGCGCCGCGGCACCGAAGATCACGCGGCTGGACTCGTGTCCCGTCGCGCCGAAGGGGGCGCGCTCGATCATGGCCGAGAGGGTACCTGGGACACATGCGTCGGCTCGCTCTCGTCCTCGTCGCCGTGGTCGGGTGCGGTGGCGAACCGGAGCCCCGGCCGGTCGCGGTCAAGACGCCGGTGCCGACGGCGACGGCGGCGCCCAGCGTGTCACCGGCCAGCGTCGAGCTGCTCACGCTCCTGCGCGACGCGACGCAGGACCGCGCGCGCCTCTACGAAGCAGCGGGCAAGGTCCCGGCCCCGGCGACCGCCGCCGTCTCCTGCGACTGCGACGCGGGCGCCGAAGGCGGATGGCTGCAGTTCGCGACGCACGAGGACATGCTCGAGCACTTCAACCGGGTGCGCGGCGCCACGACGCCGATCCGCGGGACGGAGTGCTCTATCGGGCGGTGGGCCCGCGGCACTCGGCCGGAGGGCCGGATCTGGTTCGGGCGCGAAGGCAGGCGCACGGTGCTGATCTGGACCAACGACAACGACCGGATCGTCGGCACGATCCGGGCGACAGGGTCGAGGGCAGAAGAGGTCTGCGCGATCTGGCGAGTGAGGAGCTAGTGCTCGATGGCGGTGCGCAGGCGCTCGGTGAGCTGCTCGGGCGTCTCGCCGGGCCGCGGGTGTAGCGGGCGCGCGAACGTGACCGTGGTCTTGTGGCGGCGGCTGAGCCCGCGGCCCTTGGGCATCACCAGCGCGGTGCCCTCGATGTGGACCGGGATGATCGGCGCGCCGGCCGTGAACGCGAGCTCGGCGACGCCGGCGCGGTAGCCCTCCGGCCCGGCGCCGCGGGTCCCCTGGGGGAACAGCAAGACGTTGCGGCCCTCGCGCAGGTGCGCAGCCGCCGCGGCCAGGCCCCGCCGCTGGCCGCCGCCGCGGTCGAACGGGAACGTGTTGATCCAGAACCCAGCGGCGATCGCGTACGTGCGCTTGCGGTACCAGCGGTCGGAAGCGGCGCCGACCACGGTCCGCGTACGCCATGCGTACGGGAGCGAGGCGAGCACGAGCGGCGTGTCGATGTCGCTCTCGTGGTTGGGCGCGAGGATCGCCGGCTGCGGCGCGTGGATCAGGTCCTCGGCGCCGATCACGGTCGGCTGGGCGAACGCGCGCGTGGCCGGGAACAGCAGCGCCTGCTGGGCCACTTCACGCGCGATCGTCGGCCGCCGTCCACGCAGCCACGGCTCGTCCTCGGCCGTGCGGTCGGCCCACGGGTCCTTCCCGGCCGCGACCGTGCGCCAGCGCTTCGCGGTCGGTGCCCGCTTCGTGACGTTCGGGCCGGCGAGCTTTTCCAGCGCGCGGCCGCCGCGCGCGAACCTCACGCGTCAACCTGCGCGTAGAACAGCGGTGGGCAGTGGAAGTGGGTCAGCGACGGGTCGCGCCCGACGACCTGCTCGGCCATCTCCAGCGCATCGCGCATCGTGTCCGCGCGGCGGAAGCCGAGCCGCCGGCAGGCCTGCGGATCGCCGCCGACGAAGATCACGTCGCCCAGGTGCTGGAGCGCGTGCGCGCCCCAGTACCACATGTAGAACGGGTGCACACCGTGGTAGGCGTAGCTCGTCCGGTACAGGTGCCGGTACCACTCGTCCTCGGCGTAGCTCCGCTCGAAGCGCTGCTCGATCTCGACCGGGTCGGTCGTCTCGCTCAGCACCTCCTCGTAGAAGTCGACGTACGAGGGATGGTGGACCGGGTGGAACTCGCGGTTGACCGGGTGCGTGAAGATCATCACGCCGCCCTCGCGCACGAGCGGGACGCCCTGGTAGAGGTTGAAGAAGTACCCGAGCCCCATGCACATGACGAGGATCGGGTTGAGGATCGAGTTGACGTTGTACGGGCCGACGTAGGGGAGGCCTGCGGTCACCACATCGGCCTGGCCGCGGACGCCGACCGCCTGCTGGGCCGCGCAGTGCTCGAGCGTGACCTCGTGGACCGGCGAGACGGCACCGGCGGTCACGCCGGTCACGGCGTAGGGCGCTGTCGACTTGTGGAACGCGGCCCGGCGCAGCTTCGGATTCATCCGGTCGGTCGTGCGCTTGAGCGCCGCGAACGTGGTCTGCTCGCGCGGCGTCCAGCGCGCCTCGGGCTTGGCGAGGAACGCGAGCGGCCCGTCGTACATGTCGTTGTTGAGGGTTGTCTCGATGTGGAAGATCGGGACGGCGGCCTCGACGATCTCGCCCTGACGGGAAGCCGAGCGATGCAGCTCGGACTTGCTCGGGTCCATGAAGGAGCGAGAGTGCTGCAGCGCGTGGACGGTGTGGTGGGCCCGCAGCGACCGGTAGTTGCTGAGGCCGATCGCGACCGACTTGTGGCCGCCGTCCATCGTGACGAGATTGATGTTCACGTACACGAGCAGGTCGGACTCGGCGGCACGCTTGGAGAGCTCGACGGGCTCGTCGTGGCGGGTCTTGCCGAGGCTGACGATCGCTGCCTCGTCCTCGGCGTCGTGGTTGTAGAGCCGGTCGGGGTAGAACTCGTCGAAGATCCGAGCACCGACCGCGCGCTTGAGCTCGGCCGGCGTCATCCGGCGGTGCAGGGCCAGCGCGGCGATCAGGTGGATGTCGTCGACGCCGGCCCGGTACGCGCGCTCGAGCACGTGCTCGATCACGCGGCCGCGGATGTCCGGGGTCTTCATCGGCGGCAGCGGCAGGCTGATGTCGTCGAAGGCGATCGTCAGCTTCATGCCGGCTCGCAGCAACGAGTCGAGCGGGTCCATCCCGAGCGGCGAGTCGAGCGCGGCGGAGATCGCGGCGTCGACGTCGATCAGACCCTTCAGCGGCGGCGGCGGATAGACGATCCGCGAGCCGACCGGCAGCCGCTCGAGCCGGAACGACTCGCCGGAATGGAACAGCGTCGGCGGCGAGTTCTCGTGGACCTCGACGACGCACGCTTCGCGTTCCGCGGCAGGCTGGCGGCGCTTGGTGCGCTCGATCATCCGGGTCGGCGCGATGCTCACGCGGCGACCTCAAAGACGGTCTTGACGCGGCCGGCCCGGGACGCTTTCGGAGCGGTATCGAGCGCCTTCTTGAACGCGCGCAGCGGCCAGCCGCGGTCGATCAGGCGGCCGGGCTTGAGCTCCCGCGCGAACTCGATCGCGGCCGGGAAGTCGTGCTCGTAGCCGTACGCGCCGCGCAGTTCGAGTTCTCTCAGCCACGCAGCGGCGAGGTCGGCCTTCAGCTCGCCCGGCATCCCGACCAGCACTACCCGGCCGCGCGGACGCGTGATCGTGATCGCCTGCTCGATGCTCGTGCCGGAGCCCACGCAGTCAAGTACACGGTCGAAGCCTCCAAGCAACATCTCGCGGTTGCCATGGCCGACCAACCTGCGTGAATTCGTGATCCGCGCGCCCTCGACATAGAGGCGGTCGGAGCCGAACACGTCGTCGGCGCCGAACCGGCGCGCGGCGGTCTGCTGGCCCGCGTGCTTGGCGACGCAGATCAGCGTCGCGGACGGCGCGCTCTCTCTCACCGCCGCCAGCGTCAGCAGCCCGATCGTCCCCGCGCCGATGATCGCGACGTTCTCGCCCGGCTGGACGTCGGCGATCCGTGCGGCGTGGATCGCGCACGCGAGCGGCTCGACCAGCACCGCATCCTCGTCGGCGAGGTCGTCGGGAACCGCATGCAGCTGCGAACGGTGCGCGACCAGGACCTCGCTCCAGCCGCCCCCGCTGTCGCGGCAGAACCCCGTCTGCAGACCGGACGAGATGTCACCGTCGGTCACGTTGCGGCACAGCGCGGGCAGGCCCTTCGCGCACTCGGGGCAGAGCGGCGCGATCCCCCGCACCTCGCACCCGAGCGCGGGCTGCACGACGACGCGCTCGCCGCCTCTGAGGGTGCCGACGATCTCGTGCCCGGGGATGAACGGCGTGCTCGTCAGCGTCGCCAGGTGCAGCGACGCCTTGCCGCTGATCAGCGCCAGATCGGAGCCGCAGATCCCGGTCAGTCGCGGCTGCACGTGGACCCAGTCCGGCCCGGGCGCGCGCGGCGGGCGGACCTCCTCCAAGGCGAGCGCCCCCGCTCCCGGCACGCCGGCGCGGGTCGCCACGTACTTGGCGATCGTCGGCGTGTAGGTCAGCGCCTTCATACCGCGGCGCGCTCCGTCGTCCAAGTCTCGATCGGCCAGCGCCGTCTCCGGGCCTCGCGACTGAGCCGGAAGTCCGGGTTGATCGCGTGCGGGTGGCCGACGAGCTCGAGCAGCGGCATGTCGGCCAGGCTGTCGCCGTAGGCGTGGCAGTCGGCGAGGTCGACGTTGTGATCGGCGGCCAGGCGGGCGGCGAGGCTGGCGCGCCCGTCGGCGGTCAGCGGCGGCTCGGCCAGCTCGCCCGTGAAGCGGCCGGTGCGCTCCACGAGCCTCGCGGCGATCAGCTCGTCGCCGAGATGCTGCAGCGACTCGACGAGGAAGTCGAGCGCGCCGGTGATCAGGATCACCTTGTCGCCGCGGCGCTTGTGCTGGCGGATCCGGCGGATCGCCTCGTTCTGGATTCGGGGCTGGATGAAGTCCGGCAGCGCCTCGCGCGCCTGGCGGCGGAGCTCGCGCGCCGGCAGGTCCTTGTAGAGGCGATAGAAGTTGCGGTTGAACGCGGTGCGCGAGCGCCGGTCCTCCATGATCCAGCCGGGCACCTTGGTCGCCACGCCGGCGGTCCACACGAGCTTGTCCAGCTCGGGCATGTCGCGCGTGCGCAGCCAGGCGTAGAAGTGCGCGACGGACGAGTCGAGAACGACGCCCTCGACGTCGAAGATCGCCAGGCCGGGCGGGCCTTCCGGCGCGGGCTTGCGACCGGGCGAGCGCGTCTTCTTCGGCCCGGCTGCAGGCGGGACGGCGATCGCGCGCAGCGCCGGCAGGTGGACCTCGCCGAGGTAGTGGTCCCAGTCGATCTCGTCGACGTCGAAGCTGAAACGCTCGCGGTCGTCGGGGTGCAGCCCATCCACCAACTCGCGCGTGTTGCGATCGTCGAACACGCAGTCGAGTGCGCCGTACGGCCAGTAGATCTCGTTCAGGCGCCGCAGCCGGTCGACCTTGCGTTGGTCCTTGTGCAGGCGCAGCTCGACCTTGTCGCTGCGCGGGATCGGGAAGCGGTCGACGACGTTGCGGCCTTTCTCGAGCACCCTGGCGGCGCGGTCGAGGGCGGTGATGACCTCGGCGCGCGACGACAGGCGCCACTCCGGCACCGCGACCGGCAGCCCGTCCTCGTCCGGCAGCGGCCGCTCCCGGAAGTACCGGGTGGTGATCACGGCCATGTCGTGGATCGTGAACGGGTTCCGCATGCCCGTTGACACGTTCATCGTGCGGATCGTCCCGTCCTCGGGCGGGTTCGCGGCGGCCGTGATGCAGGCGTTCGCGACGAAGTCGACGGGGATCAGATCCATCCGGATCGACTGGTTGGCGGCGAAGCGTCCGGGGATGAGGCCGGCGCCGTAGCCGAGCAGGATCGGGTCGGCGACCTTCAGCGACTCCATCCAGCCGGGGTAGGGCGTCGTCAGCGCGGACTCGATGATCGCCGGGCGGACGATCGTGAGCTGACGCGGATTCGCGGCCATCAGCGTGCGCTCGCCGATCGCCTTCGAGAGCGTGTAGGTGTCCGACCAGCCCAGCGCGCGCGCCCGCTCGCGGCCGCGCTCGGTGAGCTGCTCGCCGACCCACTCGTATCGGAGCTGCTCGGCCCGCACACCGGTGGCCGGGCCGCCGGCGGGGCCGACCGCGCGCTCGGCCTCCTTGACGAAGCGGTGCTGGTGGAGCGGCAGGCGCGACTCGGCCTCGATGTCGCGCCGCCAGGCGCGCGCCGCGTCGAGTTCGGCGTCGAGATCGAGCCACGGCTCGCTCGGTGCCGTTCCCGAAGCCCGCTCGAGCACCAGGCCCGTCCGTTGGCCCGCGGCGTACGCGGTGCTGACGTGGACGAAGTACGGGTCGCTGCCGGCCGCGCGGAGCGCGTCCAGCAGCCGCTTGGGGCCCTTGCCGTTGAGCTCGAGCGCCTCGTCGAGCGCCTGCTCGAACGAGACCGATGCCGCGCAGTGGATGACGACGTCGATGTCGCCGACACCGGCGAGCCCGTCGTCGCCGAGATCGCCGCTGACCGCCTTGACACCGCTGCCGTCGAGACCCTCGAACGGTGCGCTCGTCAGCACCTGGTCGCGTAGCCGCTGCTCGGCGTCGCCGCGCAGCAGCACGGTGACGCTGGTGTCCGGCAGCTCGCGGACGACCTGGGCCAGCAGCGCCTTGCCGACGAACCCCGTGGCACCGGTCAGCAGCAGCGCCTTGCCGGCGAGTCGTTCCAGCACGGTTACCGGTCCGTCGGACAGAGATCGGCACCGTACCACCGTTCTCTACTAACGTGTCAGTAGATGCCCTCACAGGCCCGGATTCTGGAGGCGGCGCGCGGCGAGTTCGCGCTGCACGGGTACTCCGCGCGGCTGCAGGACATCGCCGAGCGCGCGGGGCTGACGCATCCGACGCTGCTCTACCACTTCAAGTCCAAGGAGCTGCTGTACGCGGCCGTGATTGAGGACGCGATGCACGACTGGGCCGATATGACGAGCCTCGCCGTGTCGGCCGCGCCCGGGGGGTTCGAACGCGTCGCGGCGCTGGTCGACGCGGGGCTGGAGTTCTTCGCCACGCACCACGACTTCGTCGTGATCTGGCGGCGCGAGGCCATCGAGGGCGGCGGCCGCCTGGAGACCGCGATCGCCGAGCACATGCGGCCGTTCGTCGATCGCGCGGTGCGGTTCCTGGAGCGCGAGATCGCGGCCGGGCGGCTGCGCGAGCACGACCCGAGCGAGCTGATGCAGATCGTCTACGGAGCGGTGATGACGTACTTCTCGGACGCGGGGTTCCGCGTGCGGCTGATGGGCGAGGATCCGCTGGCGCCCGCGGCGCGGGCGCGCTTCGGGCGCGCGCTCACCGCGATGCTGCAGGACGCGCTGGCTCCACGTTGAGCCGGCCGGAGCGGAACGGCTCGCGGTCGATCACCGCGTGCTCGTAGCCGGCCTTCTTGATCGCGTCGGTAACGAGTTCCTCGCTGGCCAGCGCCCGTGACAAGTCGGCTTCGGCGACCTCGAGCCGCCCCATGATCCCGTGGTGGCGAACCCGCAGGACGGGGAAGCCGAGCGCGCGCACGTTGCGCTCGGCGCGGTCGATCCGGCTCAGCGTCTCGGGGTCGACCGCAGTGCCGTACGGGATCCGCGACGCGAGGCAGGGCGTCGCCGGCTTCTCCGCGCTCGGGAGTCCCAGCTCGCGGGCGAGCCCGCGCACCTGCGCCTTCGTGACATCGTGCAGCGGGTGCACGACGCCGTGCTCGGCGGCGGCTTTCAGCCCCGGCCGCCAGTCGCCCGCGTCGTCGGCGTTCGCCCCAGAGAGGACGGTCACGCCCGGGTACCGCGCCTGGATCACGTCGTAGAGCTCGCTCTTGCAGAAGTAGCAGCGGTCGCGGCCGTTGGCGCGATAGCCGTCGCGCGCCATCTCGTTGGTCGTGATGACCTCGTGCGCGATGCCGATGTAGGCGGCGACGCGCCGCGCGCCGTCGAGCTCGCCCGCGGCGACCGAGGGCGACACCGCGGTGACGGCCAGCGCGCGGTCGCCGAGCGCGCGGTGCGCCAGCGCGGCCACGACGCTCGAGTCGACGCCCCCGGAGAACGCGACGACAACATAAAGGGGCCTGGCCCCTTTAGGTTCCGTGGGCAGCGGCAAGGGCCTGGGCCCAGACGGTTTTGACAGGAGTGCCTGTGATGCGGGCAGCGCGCTCGCAGTCGGCGTGCTCGGGCGCGAGGTTGACGACGCGGCCATCGAGCCGGCCGACCTTCACGCGCACCGGCTCACCGGCGACCTCGACGGTGCGGCTTGAGCGCTCCAGCTCGATCCGGTCGAGGTGCGCGATCCGGACGCCGAGCGTGCTGGTCTCGCGCAGCATCGCCTCGGCGACGGCGCGCTCGGCGTCGGGGCGGGCGAGCGCGGACATGACGAACCCGGGGCGGCCGCGCTTCATCTGCACCGGGGCGGTCCAGACGTCGAGCGCGCCGGCCTCGAAGCAGGCGGCGGCAGCGTCCGGGGCCAGCTCGGGGAGCAGGTCGTCGAGGTTGGCCTCGATCAGCGCGACGGTGCCGGTTGTCGCGTCGGTGCCGACGATCACGCGGACGACGTTCGGGATCGCGTCGAGGTCGCGCGTCCCGGCGCCGTAGCCGGCGCCCTGAAGCGTCATCCGGGGAAGCGGACCGAACGCGTCGGCGAGCGCCGCGACCAGCGCCGCGCCGGTCGGGGTGACGAGCTCCAGCCCGAGCTCGACGCCGTGCACGGGCGCGCCGCGCAGGAGCTCCACGGTCGCGGGCGCCGGGAGCGGGAGGCGACCGTGAGCCGCGTCTACGAAGCCGCGTCCCATCGGCAGCGGCGAGCAGACCACGCGGTCGATGGCGAGCGATTCGAGCGCGAGCGCGACGCCGACCACCTCGCCGACGGCATCGATCGCGCCGACCTCGTGGAAGTGCACGGTCTCGGGCTCGACGCCGTGGATCTTTGCCTCGGCGTGCGCAAGCCGCCGGAACGTCTCCTGAGCCCGTTCCCGCGCCCGCTCGGGCAGCCCGAGCGCGTCGATCTCGGCCCGGATCGACGCCCAGTCGCGATGCGGCGGCGAAGCCGGACCTCGCACGGTCACCGTCGCCGCCGTGATGCCGTGCCGCTCGGCGCGCGAGACCTCCAGCGTGATGCCGTCGATCGGCAGCTCCACCTGAGCGCCGGCGTCGAGCAGCGCGCCGAGCAGCATGTCGCCCGCGACGCCGCCGATGCAGTCGATGTACAGCGTCCTCATCGCCGCGCGATCCTGGCCGCGATCGTGCCCGCCCCGAATCCGTCGTCGATGTTCACCACGGCGACGCCCGCCGCGCACGAGGTGAGCATCGCGTGCAGCGCGGTGACGCCGCCGAACGCCACGCCGTAGCCGGTGCTGGTCGGCACGCCGATCACGGGCGCCCCCACCAGCCCGCCGACGACCGAGCACAGCGCCGCGTCCCAGCCCGCGACCACGACCACGCAGTCCGCGCGTTCCAGGTCGGGCAGCGCCGGCTCGAGCCGGTGGATGCCGGCGACGCCGGCGTCACGATGCACGACCACCTCGGTGCCGAGCAGCTCCGCGCGCACCTGCGCCTCGCGCACGACCGGGCCGTCCGACGTTCCCCCGGACACGATCGTGACGAGGCCTTTCACCTCGGGCACCGACCGCGCCACCCAAGCCAGACGCGCGCGCTCGTCGATCTCCGCATCCGGGGCGACCGAGAGCAGCGCGGAACGGGCGTCCTCGTCGGCGCGGGTCACCATCACGCTGCCCGCGCCGGCCTCCAGCAGGGCCGCCGCGATCGCCGCGATCTCGTCCGGCGTCTTGCCTTCGGCCACGATCCCCTCGGGCGCGCCCTGGCGCGCCTCACGGTCCGTGTCGACGCGCGCGAAGCCCAGATCGCGGAAGGAGGACACGGCGAGGGAGGTTATCCGCGTACCTCTTCGGTACGGCTGGCCGCATCGGAATAGGTGGGATTACTCCGGCGTCGACACGAGTAGGCCCCCTGGGGCGAGAAACCGTCTCCGGGGACTATTCACGTCAGTCGCCCCCTCCCCTCAGGACTCCGGCCATGACCCTCACCTCGATCACCACCACCCGCGAACTCGCCCACCGTCGCAACGACGGCCTCGACATCCGCCTCCTCTGGGACTCGGCGACCGACCGCGTCACGGTGGCGCTCCACGACGCCAAGACGGGCGAGGGCTTCGAGGTCGAGGTCGGCCCGAACGAGCGTGCACTGGACGTGTTCCACCATCCGTTCGCCTACGCCGCGTTCCGCACCGCCGCACGCGAGCGGCGCCAGCTCGCCGAGGCCGCGTAAGCGCCATGCACGTCCCCGACGGCACCGTCTGGACCGGGCGCTACCCGGTAGCGCCCGGCAGCCCGCCGCGGGACGTCGTCGTCCGTGTCCGCAATCAGGGGTGGACATCGGTCGAGTTCGACATCGAGCACTCCTACGGCGGCCCTACCGGGCTCGGCCGCGGATCGCTCCCCACGGCCCTCTTCGCGCGCCGTTTCGACCGCATCTTCTGATCCCGTGACATGATGCGTCGGCGATGCCGACCGACCTCACGGTTGTCATGCGGGATCAGCCGGGTGAGCTCGCGCGGTTGGGCGAGGTGGCGGGCGCGGCGGGAGTGCATCTGCGCGGCCTCGCCGCCTTCACGGGCGACGGCCGCGGCTTCGTCCACGCGCTCGTCGACGACGACCACGTAGCGGCCGCCAAGCAGGCACTGGCACGCGAGGGGATCGGCGTCGCCGACATCCGCGAGATGCTCGTCGTGGAGACCGATCATCGCCTCGGCGGGCTGGTCGACGTGATGGTTGCGCTCTCCGAAGCCGGCGTGAATGTCGATCTCGCGTACACGGTAGGCGGCGGAAACCTCGCGATCGCGACCGACGATCTTGGCCGCGCGCGGGACGCGCTCAACTGACGTGGCCGCCGATCTCGCGTTCGCCGGCCTCGTCCGGCAGGCTCAGCTCGTCCGCGACCGCGAGGTCAGCTCGCGCGAGCTCGTCGAGCTCTCGCTGCAACGGATCGAACGGTTCCAGCCCGAGCTGAACGCGTTCGGCGCGGTGTACGCCGAGCAGGCGCTCAAAGAGGCCGAGAACCCACGCCCCGGGCCGCTATCCGGCGTGCCGATCGCGGTCAAGGACGAGATGGACATCGCGGGCGAGATCACGAGCCGCGGCACCGGGGCGTTCACCGAGCGTGCCGCGCAGGACTCGGACGTCGTGGCGCGACTGCGGGACGCGGGCGCGATCGTAGTCGGCAAGACGACGATGCCGGAGCTCGGGCTGTGGCCCTTCACCGAGTCGATCACGTGGGGCGTGACCCGCAACCCGTGGGACACCGACCGCACCCCCGGTGGCTCCAGCGGTGGCTCGGCGGCCGCCGTGGCGGCGGGCATCGTGCCGGCCGCGGTGGCGGCCGACGGGGCGGGCTCGATCCGGATTCCGGCCGCCTGTTGCGGCCTGTTCGGGCTCAAGCCGCAGATCGGCCGGGTGCCGCGTGCGCCGCACTACGGCGACAACCACTGGATCTGCTTCGGTGGCCTCACCCGTTCGGTCGAGGACGCCGCGCTGATGTACGACGTGCTGGCGCCTGACATCGGCCGCGAGGCGCCGCGGCCGCTGAGGATCGCCTACTCCGAGGCGTTCCCGCCGCTCACCACCGGCAAGCTCGACGACGACACGCGCACGGCGCTGCGCGACACGGCGGCGCTCCTGCGCGACCTCGGCCACACCGTGATCGAGCGCGAAGTGGGTCTGCGCCCGCGCGACATGCCGGTCCTCGTCGCGCTGATGCTGCGCGCGATCCGCGATCTTGTGCTCGAGGTCGAGCGCCCGCAGCGGCTCGAGCGCCGCACGCGCGCGATGAGCCGCCCCGGCGCGCTGGTCAACGACGCGCGCGTCGAGAAACTGCTCGAGGCCGAGAAGGGCATTGCCGCCCGCGTCGGCCGGCTGTGGGACGACTTCGACGTGCTGTTGATGCCGATGATGGCCCGGCCGGCGCCACCGGCCCAAGTGATGGAGGGCCGCGGCGCCTTCGCCACGTGGCAGTGGCAGAGCGGCTGGGTCCCGTTCGGCGTGCTGTTCAACTCGACCGGGCAGCCGGCCGCGTCGGTCCCCGCGGGGTTCTCGAAGCACGGGCTGCCGCTGGCCGTCCAGCTCGTCGGCGCGCACCGCGCCGAGGCCACGCTGCTCTCGCTCGCGGCTCAGATAGAAGCCGCGCGCCCGTGGGTACCCCACCGCCCACGTGCGTTCGATTGCTAGCGTGCCCCGCCGCATGGCGGAGTGCCGGATCTGCTCGGGAGAGCTTGACCTGCGGATACGCGGCAACGGCGCCGCGGTGACGTCCGCTGCCCTGTCGCCGTCCGCGCACGCCGTCGGCGGCCACGGCGACCTGCTCGCCTGCCGCGAGTGCGGCACGGTCCAGCAGCCCGTGCTCCCCTCGGGCGAGCCGCTGCACGACCTCTACCGCGACATGCGCGACGACGCGTATCTGGAGGAGGAGACCGGCCGCCGCGCGACCGCGAACCGGCTGCTCGACCTGATCGCCGCGTACGTGCCGGCCGGCCGGCTGCTCGATGTCGGCTGCGGCCATGGCCTGCTGCTCGACGAGGCGCGCACGCGCGGGTACGAGACGCTCGGGCTCGAACTCTCGCGTGAGGCCGCTCGATACGCCCGCGACACGCTGAAGCTCGACGTCCGGGAGTTGCCGCTGGAGTCGTTCAACGAGGGCCGCAACGGCGACGCGCCGGGGGAGTTCGACGCGATCGTGCTCGCCGACGTGCTCGAGCACCTGGACGATCCGGTCGCCGCGATCGACGCCTGCGCGCGGCTGCTGCGGCCCGGCGGCGTCGTCTGCATCGTCACGCCCGATCCGTCCTCGGTCACGGCGCGCGCGGCCGGCGCGCGCTGGTGGGGATATCTGCCTGGCCACACGGTGCTGATTCCGCGCAAGACGCTGCGCGAGTTGATCTCCGCGCGGGGCCTCGTGATCTCCGCCGACGTGTCGTTCGTGCGGACGTTCGCGGCGCGCCGCTGGGTCGGCGGGCTCGCGGAGCGGATCGGGCCGTTGAGTGGCCCGCTGAACGCGGTCGCGGAACGGATGCCGGACAAGACCTTGAGCCTCTCACTCGGCGACGAGCGCGTGATCCTGGCCCACCGCACGCCGGTCCAGAACCCCGTCGAACCGCTGCTCAGCAACAACGGCAACGGCCGCTTCGTGCACGTCGTGCTGCCCGCGTACCGCGCCACTCGCACGATCCCCGACGTGGTTGCGGAGATGCCGGTCGAGGCCGCCGACCGGGCGCTGCTGATCGACGACGCATCCGGGGACGAGACGAGCACGGTCGCGCTGCGCTACGGGCTCGACGTCCTCACGCACCCCGCCAACCGCGGCTACGGCGCCTCGCAGAAGACCGGCTACGTGCGCGCACTGCGCGACGGCGCGAAGGTGATCGTGATGGTCCACGCCGACAACCAGTACGACCCCGGGCTGGTGGCGGACATGGCGGCCCCGATCCTGGCGGGCGAGGCCGACATCGTGATCGGCTCGCGGCTGCTCGACGACCGCGCGATCGCGGGCGGGATGCCGCGCTGGAAGTGGCTCGGCAACCGGCTGCTGACCGGGATCGAGAACCGCGCGTTCGGCGTGCGCTTCTCCGAGTACCACACCGGCTACCGCGCGTTCTCGGCCGACTTCCTGCGCTCGATCCCGTTCCTGCGCAACTCCGACGACTTCGTGTTCGACCAGGAGATCTTCGCCCAGATGCTGGCGCGCGGCGCCCGCGTGCAGGAGATCGCGATCCCGACCCGGTACTTCCGTGAGGCGTCCTCGGTGGACTTCGTGACGAGCCTGCGGTACGCGTTCAAGACGCTGTTCGTGCTGGCGCGCTACCGGCTCGATCGACGCTGGGCGCTGCTGCGCAAGCCCGCCGCATGGATCGAAACTTCGCGCGACTAGCGGTCGGGATCCTCGTCGCCGCGCTGGCGATCCGCGTGGCCTGGGTGCTGGCCACGCCGGACTACCAGCTCGTCCACGACGCGCTCGACTACGACAACCACGCGGCGTCGATCGCGGCCGGTGACGGGTTCGCGCTGTCCTACGGCCGCCCGACCGCGTTCCGCCCGCCGCTGTACCCGGTCTTCCTGGCCGGGGTCTACGTGTTCACCGGCCAGGACATCGTTCGCCGCGCGGATCGCGAACGCGTTCGTCGGCACCGGGATCGTGGCGCTGATCGGCTGCTCGCGTTCCAGCTCTGGGGCCGGCGGGAGTCGCTCGTGGCGATGGCGCTCGGCGCGGTCTACGTGCCGCTGATCCTGGTCGGGCAGTCGGTGATGTCCGAGCCGCTGTTCGTCCTCTGCATGCTGGGCTCGATCGCCGCCGCGCTGAAGCGCTGGGCGCTGCTCGCGGGCGTGCTGATGGGGCTGGCGATCCTCGGCCGCGCGAACGCGATCATCCTGCTGTTGCCGGTGGCGATCGCGGTCTGGCGCGGGCCGAAGCCGGCCGTCGTGCTTGTTGTCGCGGCCGCGCTGACCGTCATCCCGTGGACGATCCGCAACGCGATCGTCCTCGACCATTTCGTGCCGGTCTCGACGCAGCTCGGGTCGGCGCTGGCCGGCACGTACAACAGCAACGCGCGGGAGGACAAGGCGAACCCGGCGTCGTGGCGGTCGCTCAAGCGCGTCGACGACTACAAGCCGATCTTCAGCCGCGTCAAGACGACGAACGAGGCAGTGCTGGAGAACGAGCTGCGGGAGGCGTCGCTGGAGTTCATCAAAGCGCACCCTGCGTACGTAGGAAAGGTCGCGTTCTGGACTTCGCGGCGGATGCTCGACCTGGGCGGGATGGACTGGTCGATCCACACCGCGTCAACGATCAGCGCCGGGCGGACGGCCGCGATCACCGGCGTGGTCTGCTTTTGGATCTTCGCCGTGCTGGCGGTGATCGGAGCGTTCACGCAGAGAGCGCGAGCGGCACCGCTGTGGTTCTGGGCGGTGCCGCTGCTCATGTACCTGGGCGTCGTCTTCCTGGTGGTGGAGACACCGCGCTACCGGACCGCGATCGATCCGTTCATCGTGCTGCTGGCCGCACTGGCGCTCACGCGCCGTGGCTCAGCGGTGCCGGCCGAGCGGACCCGTGTCCCATAGCCCGTCGTCGTGCGGCTCGTCGAGCCAGGCCTCGGCGTCGGCGCGGCCGCGCGCCATCAGCGCGTGGGCGAACTCGGGTGCGAAGAAGAGATAGCTCAGGAGCTCGCCGTGGATCGCGTCGGAGCTCGCGTCGAACAGGCGGCCGAGGAATGCGAGCTGGGGCGAGCGGTGCGCGTGTAAGAGGCCGCGATAGTGGCGGCGGAAGACGTCGCGGGCGATCTCGCCGATCGTGTCGCGCTTCGGCGGCGCGACGAAGATGTACGGGATCTGCCGGTGGCCTTCGCGCGGCGGGTCCTCGATCAGCGAGTTGATCGTCACCAGCGTCTGGACGTCCTCGACCAGCGGATCGGCCAGCAGCGCGTCGATGACCTGCGACGCGCCCGCGAACAGGTCCGGCCGTACCGGCCCCGCGATCTGGTCGCCACCGGGCGCGACCGAGTTCAGCCCGATCACGATCACCCGCGTCGCGCCGAGCGAGAGCGCCGGTTTGATCGGCGCGTTCAGGCGTGCGCCGCCGTCGAAGTACCAGCCGGGCGCCGGACCACCGTCGAGCTCGACGGCCGGGAAGATGGCCGGGATCGCCGCCGAGGCGCGCACGTGCGGCTCGCGCAGCGGCGTCGCCACGTAGTCGATCGCGCGTTTGTCGTCGCGCACCTCGTCCGGCGTCCCGCCGTGGTGGAAGACGACGCTGCGTCCGGTCAGCGCCGACGTGGCCACGACCGCGGCGGCGAGCAGCGCGCCCGACTCGACGTGTGTCTCGATCCGCCCGAACGGGATCACCCGCTCCAGCGTCGCCTGCACGGGCGACGCGTCGAGCAGCGCCGGAACGTGGGTCGACAGCAGGCCGGTGAAGTTCAGGGCGCCGCGCACGAGCCGCTCGAGGTCGCGCAGGGACGGTGTCGCGAGCACGTCGTTGAAGCGGATGTCCTCCCAGATCGCCCGTCCGTCCTCGAGCGCGGCCTCGACGCCGTCCGGCAGCGTCGCCGCGAGATAGGCGCCGTTGAGCGCGCCCACGCTGGTGCCGAGGATCAGATTCGGGCGCTCGGCCACCGGCAGCGCCGGCAGGATCACGGACAGCGCCCCGATCTCGTAGGCGCCCCGTGCGCCGCCCCCGGCCAGTACGAGCGCGATCGGGTCCGCCATCAGCGGGAGGCTACCGTCGCCACGAACGCCCGCGCAGTGCCCAGGTGCTCGCGCAACTCATCCTGCGTGAGCCCGACGTCATAGCGGCGGTGATGGCACGCCTCCGACAGCGCACTCCAGGCGAAGTAGGCGGCTCGGCCCTCGGGGCGATCGCCCAGGAAGAACGGTAGGCACACCCAGCGGTCGCGCGCGCTGACCTCGACCATCTCGGGCTGCTTGCGGCCCCAGAAGAAGTCCAGCGTGGACTCCAGCGACTGGCGGATCAGCGCCGCCGCCGCGTGCGGCCAGGCGCCGGAGGTCTCGGGGTCGAACTCGTCCAGGTGGCGCTCGGCCTCGTCGAGCACGGCGACGACGGTGAGGCTCACGACTTCATCAACTCGCGGATGAAGTCGCGCGTGCTGTCCGGCAGGTGCTTGAGCGTCGCCGCGTCAAGATCGCCGTGCGCGCCGCGGTTGAGCTCGGTGACGAGGCTCGCGGCGGTGGGCCCGTAGCGCTTGCGGACCTCGGGCCCGACGTCGCTCTGGCGGCCGGCGTCGCCGAACAGTGCCAGCGCGAGCGTCTCGCGCAGCGTTCGCGCCTCGATCAACTGCTCGTCGGCCTCCTCCAGCGAGCCGCCGGTCTCGACCGCCCGGCGGCGGACGATGTTCGCCGCCGCCGCTTCGACGGCGTTGCGGCAGAACCCGGGTACGACGCGCGCCTGAACGGCGGGCGGGACGCGGCCGGGCTTCGCATAGCCGCGCGCATCGTCGAGGTAGCGCAGGATCGGGCTGCGCGAGACCCGCACGTCCACGGACGAGCCCGCGCGCCGGTCCACGTGCAGCATCGTCGCCTCCAGCCGCAGGCGGCGGATCGCCTCCGGCAGCCGGTCGTCGTGCGTGAAGACGACGATCTGGCGCGTGCGGGCGGCGCGGTGCAGGACGCGCGCGAGGCCGTCGACCTTCGCCGGGTCCATCGCCTGCACCGGATCGTCGATCACGGCGAACCGGAACGGCGACTCGTCGAGCGCCGCCCGCGGGAGGAAGACGCTGACCGACAGCGCGAGCAGCTCGCCTTGGGACATCACGCCGAGCGCGTTCGCCGCGTCGCCGTCGGCACGGACGTCGAAGTCGGCCCGGCCGCCGCGGCCGACCTTCTTGAGCGTGATCTCGTGCAGGTCCACGCTCGAGCCCTGGCGCAGCTCGCGCCAGTTGGCGATCGCGCGCTCGGAGATCGGCGCGAAACGCTCCGCGCGCAGGTCCTCGGCCGCGCCCTTGACCCACTTCTCGGCCTCCTTGAGCGCCTTCAGCGTCCCCGCGCGCTGCTCGGCCTCGCGCGCGTCGTCGAGCCACGCGCCCACCTGGCCCGCCAGCTCGCGCCATGCGGAGCCGCGGCGCGAGAGCGCGGCGCCCGCGAGGTCCGAGAGCGCCCGGAGCTGCGCCGCCGCGGCCAGCACCGCCTCTGGGGAGTCAAGTGCCGCGGGGAGGTCGGCGAGGACCGCGGGCGGCGCCTCGCAGACGGACGCCTCGTCCGGCACGGCGAGACCGGCGCCGCGGGCGGCGGCGGGCGCCGCGCGTGCTGTCGCGTCGAGCAGCCCCTCGACGCGGCGGCGCGCCAGACCGAGCTCGCGCTCCGCGGCGGTCAGCGCGGCGGCGTGCTGCTCCAGCGCGGCGGCGTGCTCCGCGGCGTGCGTCGCCCACGCGTCGTCGAGCACGCCGGGCGTGCCGCACACCGGGCAGTCCTCGCCGTCGCGGACCGCGAGCGCGCGGCGCAGCAGCGAGGCGACGTCGGTCGCGCGCTTGGCGTCCGTCCCCGCGGCGTCGGCGTGCGCGCGCTCCGCCACCCGCACCGCCTCGAACGCCGCCGCGATCTCGTCGTCCGCCGGCACGGCGAGCCCGGCCAGCCGCCGCAGCTGCGCCACCTCCGCGCCGTACTCCGGCGCGTCGCGCAGCAACTCGGCCAGCGCGTCGAGGTCGGGCCGCCGCGCGCCGAGCACGCCGGCCACCAGTGCCGCGCGTTCGTCCTCGGGATCGAGCCGCGCGATCAGCGTCTCCTTCTGCGCGGCGACCGCCTTGCGCTGGTTGTCATAAGCCAGCCGCGCCTCGCCGAGCCGCTTCGCGAGCTCGTCCACGTCGGCCAGCCCGAGCACCGGCGCGAGCGCGTCGTAGAGCGACGACAGCGTGTCGAACATCGTGGCCAGCTCGGCGTAGGAGAGGAACGGGCGAAACGACGGCAAGTCCCGGTCCCACCCGTGCGAGGCGAGCACAGCGGCCGGCGCGGCGCGGCCGCTCGAGTCTCCGTACCCGGCGCCGTGCGGCCATTCCTGCGACAGCGCGACGGACTCGCTCGACCCTTCCAGCACGAGCTCCGCCGACAGCCGGGTCCGGTCCGTGTGATGCAGGCACTGCCACGTCTCGGTCCACGCCTTCGGGCGCTTCTCCCAGCGCTTCAGCGCGCCGGTCATCAGCAGCTCCAAGCCCTCGGCGAACGACGACTTGCCGCTGCCGTTGCGGCCGACCACGACCGTCAGCCCCGGCTGAGGCTCGAGCTCGAGCCGCGCCGCCGGCCCGATCCCCCGGAACCCCTCGACGGTGACCGAGCGCAACCACACGGGCGGCGCCGACCCCGCGCTCTCGGCACCGGTGTCCACGGCCAGCTCGATCACGCGCCGCGACTCGGCGTCCAGGTCACTGGCGCCCAGGCGTTCCAGCAGCAGCGTGCGCAGGACCGGATCCATCCGGCCGGCGATCCTAGTCAGGCCGCGAGCGGAAGCGCCGGGGCGGCGGCGTACAGCCGCACTCCGTCGCGCAGCGCGCGGTTGAAGGCGCGCGCTCCCAGCTCGGCACGTAACGACGTCAACTGCGCGGCCACCCAGGGCCGGCCGAAGCCCGGCACGGTCAGCGCCTCGGCGGTCGTGATCCAGACGCGTCCCGACTTGCCGACCCGAAAGCTCTGCACCATCGGCTCACCCTCGAACCGATGCGCCAGCGCGGTGTCGGAGATCTCGCGCGTGAGTTCGAACTCCACGGCGCGCAATGTCGCGGCGTCCGCTCGCCTCCGTCAACGAGACCTGGACCGCAACCCCCCGGACGTCCGGATCCGCGCTATTCCGAATGTCGGAGCAGGTAATCGAGGTAGATCGGACGGCGCGCGTCGAGCGCCTCGTCGTCGTGGCGGAGGACGTCCAGTACCTGGCGGCTCCAGTGCTGGACCTCCTCGACGCCCTGCTCGGTGTCGCCGTCGGCGACCTCGGCCGCGGGTGACTCCGACATCAGGCGCCAGAAGAACTTGACGTCCAGGTGGCGCTCCGCGCGCTTGACGGCGCGGTCGTGCAGCTCTCGGGAGGACAGCGCGTCGAGCTCTTCGAACTTGGTCACGGATCGGAGACTATCCGCGGGCCGGGCGCGCCGAACAGATACCCCTGCGCCAGCGGGCAGCCGAGCTCGCGCAGCAGCGCGGCCTGGGACTCGTCCTCGACGCCCTCGGCGATCGCGTCGATCCCGAGCGCGCGTGCGAGCGAGATGATCGCCGAGACGATCGCGGTGTCCTCGTCGCTGCGCCCGAGCGCGCCGACGAACGAGCGGTCGATCTTGACCGCCTGCACCCGCAGGTCGCGCAACGACGAGTAGCCGGTGCCGAAGTCGTCCAGCGCCAGCCCGACGCCGAGCTCGCGCAGCTCGGCCAGATTGCGCCGCGCGACCTTCGGCGCCCCTTGCAGCACGCTCTCCTTGAGTTCCAGCCGCAGCCGGGTGCCGGGCAGCCCGCTCGATGCGAGGCAGTCCGCGACCAGCGCCGGAAGATCGGGTTGTGCGAGCTGGCGGCCGGACAGGTTGACGGCGATCGCCGGACCGTCCTCGCCATGGCCGTAGGCGGCGGCGCTCTCGTGGCAGGCCTGCATCAGCGTCCAGGCACCGATCTCGACGATCAGCGCCGACTCCTCCGCGACCGGGATGAAGTCGGCCGGCGCCGACATCACGCCGCCCGGGCTGTCCCAGCGCAGCAGCGCCTCGTGGGCCACCACCGCGCCGTCGCTCAGCGACACGATCGGCTGGAACGCCAATCGCAGCTGGCCCAACGAGAGGGCGCGCTCCAACGCCGCCGCCGTCCGGAGCCGCTCGCGCGCGTGCCGGCGCAGCCGCCGGTCGAACACCTCGACTCGGCCGCGGCCCTCGGCCTTTGCCCGGTACGCCGCGGCGTCGGCGTCGTTGAGCAGCTGGTCCGGATCGCGCCGGCCGGCCGCGCCGAGCGCGATTCCGATGCTGGCCGAGAGCCGATGCTCAATTCCGTCGACGTCGAGCGGCTCGTGGATCGCCTCGGTGAGGCGGCCGCCGAGCGCGATCGCCGTGCCCTCGTCGATGTCCTCGCAGACCACGACGAACTCGTCGCCGCCCAACCGCGCGACCGTGTCGGCCGGCCGCACGGTCGCGACCAGCCGCCGCGCCAGCGCGATCAGCAGCGCGTCGCCCGCGGCGTGGCCGTAGAGGTCGTTGACGGCCTTGAAGTCGTCGAGGTCGATGAACAGCACGCACGCGACGCCCTCGTCGCGGCCGGCGCGGGCCAGCGCGTGGATCAGGCGCTCGCGGCACAGCGCGCGGTTGGCCAGTCCGGTCAGCGGATCGTGGAGCGCGTCATGGCGCATCCGCTCCTCGCCCCGCAGCCGGCCCATCGCGGTCGCGAGCACGTTCGCGACGCCGCGCAGGAAGTTCTCCTCGTCCTCGCCGAGGTCGCCGTCGACGACCACGCAGATGTCGCCGAACACGTCCTCGCCGGTACGGATCTCGAACCGCAGCGCGCCCTCGGCGTGCTCGCCCCACCCGGCCAGGCGCACGTTGTCCTGGGTCACGACCACATGCTGGAGCGGCAGCGTCTCGCGCATCCGCTCGACCGCCTCGCCGGCCAGGTCGCACACGTCGGCGCCCGACAGCGCGCGCTCGCCCAGGGCCGCCACGGCCGCGACCTGGCGCGATTGGCGCTTCAGGCGCGCCATCGCCTCACGGTGCGCGGTCATGTCGCGCCCGATCGCGAGCAGCAACGGCCCCGCCTCGGTCTCGACGATCCCCCAGCTCATCTCGCCGACGAACTCCGAGCCGTCGCGGCGCAGGCCGTCGGCGCGAATCGTGAATCGCAGCGGATGCTCGGTCGCGAAGTAGAGCTCCATGTTGCGCGTGTAGCGGTCGCGGACGCGCTCCGGCCACAGGATCTGGACGGGCTCCCCGATCAGCTCGTCATGTTCGTATCCGAACAAGCTCTCGGCGAGCGCGTTCGCGAAGACGATCCGGCCGTCGTGGCCCGCGGCCACTGTTGCGTCCGGCAGACCCTCCAGGACGGCGCGCAGCGCGGCCTCGCGCTTTCGCAGTCGCTCCTGAATGCGCTGCAAGTCCCCAGCGTCTACGCCGACAGGCGAAAGCAGCAGCGCTTCGAGATCGCTGGGTTCGTTTTGTGGTGCATCCATGCCCGTCATGCCAAGCCTAAGCACCAGAGCGAGGCCGTGGCAATGGGGTCTGCAACCGGTTACATCCCCAACAAGCCCTTGTCGCGCAGCTGTTCGAGCGCAGCGGGCCGTTTCTCGAGGCCGTCGAGACCCATCCCGCCGAGGACCGCCGGGGCCTTGGTGAACTGGATGTCGCGGTAGTCGACGATCTCCACCCGGTTGCCCCACGGATCGTGGAAGTCGAGCCGCGGGGGTGCGGTTACGTCGATCCCGGCCTCCTCCAGGGCCGCGCGTACACCCTCTTTGTCATCGACCACGAGCCCGAAGTGGCGACCATGGTCGGGTCCCTGCTCACGGCCCTCGGACAACGCCATGAACTGGTCACCCATGTCGATGAAGGCCATCCCCGGCACGACGCCGCGGAGGTGCAGCTCGAAGAACCGGCCGTAGAACTCCAGCGCCTGGTCGATGCTGTCGACCTCGAGCGCCACGTGGTTGATCCCAATGAGTTGCGATGGCATCGCGTGAGCTTGTCACGCCGGCGACGGGCACACTCCACTGGAACTGCAATCCGAGAGGAAGCCGACATGGCCACCGAATTCTGGCGCGACCTGAAGCCGATCACGAACGTGTTCAAGGCCGACGCGCGGCCCGAGGTCTACGTGTCCGACGCGCCCACCGAGGACGAGCGCTTCTACGTGCCGTTCACCGACACCGTCAGCTCACGCCCGCTGTGGATCTCGCCGACGCAAAACCGCTGGTGCGACATCCTCTACGCGAAGGGCCCGGGGCTGGTGAACCGGCACTACCACCCGCAGCAGGTCTTCGCGTACACGATCTCCGGGAAGTGGGGCTACCTGGAGCACGACTGGGTCGCGACCGCCGGCGACTTCGTCTATGAGGCGCCCGGCGAGGCACACACGCTGGTCGCGCACGAGCACCCGGACCCGATGAAGGTGCACTTCAACGTCACCGGGCCATTGATCTGGCTCGACGAGAACGGCGAGCCGGAGGGGCACTTCGACGTATTCGACTACATCGAACTTGCCCGGGCCCACTACGAGGCCGTGGGCATTGGCGCGGACTACGTGGACGGCTTGTTCCGCTAAACCGTGCGGACAGCCGGTTACAGCACTAGTACTTGAAGCCCATGATGATCTCTCCTTGATCAGGTAGGTGTGGCAGCGCTCAAAAGTGCGCTATTTCCAGGTATTTCGCGGTGACCAACTCCGCTTGTGAACCCTTCATCGGTCACCTCCGGCGACCGCTGAAGGGCACTGGACGCGATTACCCCGTTCGGGGGAGGGGCTGGGCGTGCGCGCGTACGCGATGGTGGAAGCCCAATTCCGCCTCGAAATCTGCATCATCGCCGTGGCGGAAGGACAGGTCGCCGGCCGTCAGCAGCTTCACGAAAACGTCCACGACCTCGGGGTCGAGCTGGCGGCCGGCGACCCTCCGCAACTCCGCGATCGCCTCTTCGGGCGGCACCGGCTTGCGGTAGGAGTCGCGCGCGGTGATCACGTCGTAGGTGTCCGCTACGGCGATCAGCCGCGCCGGCTTCGGGATCGCCGCGCCGGCCAGGCCGCGCGGGTAGCCGGTGCCGTCCCAGCGCTCGTGATGGGCGAGCACGACCTCGGCCACGGGCCCATAGCCGTCGATCCGGCGCACGATCCCGGCGCCGTCCTCGGGATGGCGTTTCACCTGCTCCCACTGCTCGTCCGTCAGCCGCGCGTCGGCAAGCAGAATCGAGTCGGGGAACGCGAACTTGCCGATGTCGTGCAGCAGCCCCGCTGTATGGACGAGTTCCTCCTCCTCGCTCGACCAACCCAACTCCCGCGCCATCGCCCGCGAGTACCGGGCGACCGCCGCCGAGTGGCGCGCGGTCATCCGGTCGCGCAGGGCGAGCGTCTCGATCATCGAGGCCAGCACGCCGAGTTGCAGGGAGGCCAGGCGCTCCGAGCGCTCGCGCGAGAGCAGCAGTTCGCGCAGCAGGTACTGGAAGCCGAGCAGCACCAGCACCATCAGCGCCATCGCGGCGACGCCGGTGCGCACGTAGATCGCCGCGACCAGCGCGCACAACAGCGCGCTGATGATCTCCGACGGCAGCACGGGCACGAAGATCGCCTTGAAGTCGTCTGACAGCGGCACGCGCTCGTGGAAGCTGTGGTCGCCGGCGATCATCAGGAAGTTCAGGAGGTTCGTCACCAGAAAGACCGCGAGCACGAGCAGCACGAAGCCGGCGCCCTCGGGATCGACGTGGGGCTCGCCCCACTCGAAGAGCAGGCCGCCGACGAACGGAAACGTCGCGAACGTCGCCAGGTTCGTGATCAGACGCGGCAGTGGGTTGCGCGCGCGCAGATGATCGACGAGCACGGCGGCGACGCCGATCGCGGCCGCCGGCGCCGGGCCGAGCAGTGCCATGGCCAGCACGAGCGCCAGGAACGAGCCGGAGATCCGCTGCCCGTGGTGACTGACCGCGAACCGGTCGGTCACCAGCGCGAGGGCGAGCAGGATCAGGACGAGACCGGGCGGGCGCCAGTCGTCGGCCGAGGAGGTGAGCACCGCCACCACCGCCACCACTCCCAGCAGCACGGCCTCGCCGACGATCAACACTGTCGATCGCGTCGACATCTGCCTGCATTGTGCTCTAGAACGCGGTCAGCGCAGGCGGCGGCGTTCGAGCGCCCACCACAGCTCGACGACGGCGCGCGGGTCGCGCAGGCTCGTCCCCGTCGCCTCTTCGAATCGCTTCAAACGGTGTCGCAGCGTGTTTGCGTGCACGTGCAGGGCGCGCGCGGTCTCCTCGATCCGCATCCCCCCGGCGAGGTATGTCCGAAGCGTCTCCTCCAGCTCCATCCCGAGCCCGGCGAGCGGCGCAAGATGTCGTTCTGCGAACGCGTCGCCGAGCGCCTCGTCGGCGAGGATCGCGGGGCGGATCGACAGATCGGCGAGCGAGAACGCGCCCTGCTCGCCGAACGCCAGCGCGGTCTGCAGCGCGCGGCTGGCGTTCGCGAACCCGGCGGGCAGCGCGTCGAGCCGGACCGCTGCCGCGTATCCGACCGTGACGCCCGGCGGCGCGACCGGGACTCTTGGCGCGATCCCGGCGACGTCGTGGTCGAGCGCGATGAACATCGTGCCCAGCGCGAGCGCGGCGCGATGGCTCGCGCCGCGAGCGCGGAACGGCACGTACTCGCGCTCGGGGTCGAGCCCGAAGGTGGCGCTCTCGCGCCGCAGCTCGTCCGGGTCGAGCGTTCCGGTGAGCAGGGCGAACACGAACGCGTCGCGGCGCTGCTGCTCCTCGCGCGCGTGCTCGAGCTCGACCTCTCGGTGCGCGGCAGCGACGACGTCCATCACCGCGTCGGCCCACCGCCACAGCGTCTCGCTGAACGCGAGCACGGTGGCGACGTCGGCGCCCTGCTCCCGCGCCAGTTCGCCGAACCGCGACCACACCGCGGTGATCGAGATCCGGTAGGCGTGCAGGACGGCGTCGACGGTCAGGCCCTGCTCGGCTCGTTCGCGGCCGATCGCGGCCGCGCGCTCGAGCTCGTCGGGGGTCGGGTCGCGGAGTTCCCGGAGCGCGGCGAGCGCGCGCGAGACGTTGCCACGCACGGCCGTGGCGAGCGTCGCGACCGGCAGCCGCTGGAAGTCCGGGATCTCCTCGCGGATGCGGTTGCCGATCGCGGCGACCACGGCGTCGAGCTCGTCCTCGATCTGGGCGACGAGGCTCCCGACGACGCCGGCGGCGGCCATGCCGCGACTCTAGCCGGGCTCGACCAGGATGTCGGGGCCGGTGGGGCGGACGCGGTGGCCGTTAATCCGCGCCTCGATCCTCACGAGTGCCCCGTCGTCACGCGCCACAAGCTGGCTCAGTCCGCGGTATCCGTGCCCGCTGAGCTTGACCGTGAACCGGCGCGCGCGTCCCGCGGGAATCGAGAATCGCCGCGGTGGATTGAGCGCCGCGCCCTCAGCCCTGAGCCGGAACGTTCCGCGGCAGTTGCGCGGCGCAGCCACGCAGCGCAGCGTCACTGGAACGGTGCGGCTCAGACTCGGATTCGGGCCGTCGACCCGCGTGAGCTCGGCGCGCGGGCACGGACCCGGGTCGGGCGCGCGGGCGATCCGATCGGTCACCGGCGCGATGAGCAGGCAGCCGTTGGCTTCCCACAGCACGCGCGTGCCGTCGGTGGTGAAGTCGCCGAGTCGCGTGGTGGGGACGCCAAACGCGCGCACGCGGCCGCTCGGATCGATGACACGCAGGGCGCCGACGCCGCTTGGCCTCGGGCCGCGGACGAAGACGATGTGCTCGCCGGCGAAGCGCGGCTTGCCGGCTGCGCGCGCGATCCGGCGGGGGATGCCTCCGGCGGGGACGTCGAAAAGCTCGCCATCGTCTGTCGCGACGAGCGCATGGCCGTCTTCGCGGAGGTCGATCGACGCCGCGAAGTCGGGCAGCTCGGCGGCAGTCCGCTGCGCCCCGGTGCGCCAGTCGCGCACGACGAATCGGTCGTCCGTCGCGTAGGCCACGAGATCTCCGGCGAAGACGGCGCCGACCGCATCGCGGCCCGTCGGGACGGGTACGGTGTGCGGGTCGGGGTCGCGCACGGTCACCGACGACGTGTCGATCGTGGTCCCGAACGTGAACGTGAACAGCCGGTCGTCATCGACCTGCAGCGCGAACGTGCGCGCGGGAGCACCGACCGCGGTCCATGGGCCCGTGGGCGGGCCTGAGAAGACCTGGCTCCGGTCGTCGTCGATGACGGCGATCGCGGCGCGTGCCGGCGACGCGGCGAGTGCCGGCAGCGCGGCCTCGTCCGGAAACGAGAGGACTCGGCGTGGCGCCCCGCCCGCCGCCGGGACGGTGTAGACGCCGGAGCCGCGCGTGAAGATCGCGACGTCGCCGGCGAGCGCGGAGGAACCAACGCCAAACTGTGAGTACGCGAGC
The DNA here is from genome assembly GCA_963768375.1 of uncultured Solirubrobacteraceae bacterium. Classification (GTDB taxonomy): domain Bacteria; phylum Actinomycetota; class Thermoleophilia; order Solirubrobacterales; family Solirubrobacteraceae; genus Solirubrobacter. The sequence continues at coordinate 817,220 of CAVYHO010000003.1, read as the reverse complement.
GGGCGCGGCGCGGCCTGCGCGGGCGCGGCGGAAGCGAGAAGGGCGAGGACGGCGAGGACGCGGCGCAGGCCGCTCAACGTAGCCCTGCGACTGATATATCAGGGGACAGTCCCCTGATATATCACGCGGTCAGCGGCTTGCCGTGACCCGTGGGCGTGACCAGCGCGGCGACGGCGACGAGCGCGAACGCGACGATCTGGACGGCGAGCAGGACGCCGCCGGCGAGTGCGTCGCCGAACACGAGGATCCCGCCGGTGATGACCGTGATGTTGGCCGCGGTCGAGGTGCAGGCGATGACGGGCACGGCCTCGCCCTCCTGGAAGCCGCGAGCGGAGGCGAAGAAGGCGAGCGCGGACGCGAGCACGGCGACCGGCACCCACGGAGAGGTCACGAGCGCGAGCGGGCCGTCGATCGTGGTCAGCGCCTTCAGCGCGACGTCGGAGACGCCGAACAGCGTGCCCGCGGCGGCGCCGAGGATCGCGCCGTGATGGTGGGCGGGCGTGCCGAGCCGGGGCGCGGCGATCAGCAGTACGCCGACGGCCAGCATCCCGACGAGGAACGCCATCAGCGCGGGCATCGCGAACGAGGAGTGATCGGCGGTGTGCGGCAGCGTGAGGACGAGCAGCGCCAAGCCGGTCGCGGTCATGATCACGCCGACCCACTGGCGCGAGCCGACCTGGCAGCCGAACAGCCGCTCGCCGAGCACCGCGAGCATCACGACGCCGGTCGAGAGCGCGACCTGGACGAGCGACAGCGGCGCGAGGGCGAGCGCCGCGACGTGCAGGACCCAGGCGCCGGCGGCGATCGCCATGCCGAGGACGAACCAGCGTGAGCGGAACAGGCCGCGAACGCTCTTCAGCGGCGCGCGCAACTCGACGCGCGGAGCCAGCGAGGCCCCGCGGTGCTTGCACAGGAACCCGAGTTGCGTGATGGCCGCGCACAAGAGCGCAAGCCCGATACCGACGTTCAAAGTCTCTCCTCCATTGCCCTGACACAAGAGTGCCGTGGTGTCGGCGGAGATACATCGGGACGGCTGACAACGTTCTCAGCACGCCGTTGTGGGTTCTTACAACGGCGGTTATCCGTACCGGCACCGGGGGTGCCCGGCACCCCCACACGCGTGCAAGCCCCAGCGACCGAGGGCGCATTTGCGCCCACACTTCGCCCCCAGCTTTCTTCCTCCCCAGGAGCTACCCACAGTGCAAGACAACTTTGCTGCCCGTATGGGCCGCTGGAGCGCGCAGCACCGCAAGAAGGCGATCTTCGGCTGGCTTGCGTTCGTGATCATCTCGTTGGTCGTCGGCTCGGCCGTCGGCGTGCGCGAGCCCGCCGATGACGTGACCTACGTCGGCGACTCGGGCAAGGCGCACGAGCTGGTCGACGCGCACAACCCGACGCAGAACGTCGAGAGCGTGATCCTCCAGGCGCCCAAGGGCGCCAGCGCTCAAGACGCCTCGGTGCGCGCCGCGGTCGACGACACGATCGCCGCGATCTCGACCTCCAAGGCCGCCTACGACATCGAGTCGCCGTACGCCAAGGGCAACGAGAGCCAGGTCTCCAAGGACGGCCGCTCGGTGCTCGTGAACTTCAAGCTGCGCGGCGACGAGACCGCCGCCGAGGAGGCCGTCGGGCCGATCCTCGCCGCCACCGATCGCGTCGCGGCGTCCAATCAGGGCGTGTACGTCGGCGAGTTCGGCTCGGCGAGCGCGAACAAGGCGCTCTCGAAGGCGTTCGAGGACGACTTCAAGAAGGCCGAATTCCTCTCGCTCCCGATCACGCTGCTGATCCTCCTCCTCGCGTTCGGCGCGATCGTCGCCGCCGGCGTGCCGCTGCTGCTCGGCCTGACCGCGGTGATGGCCGCGATCGGGTTGGTGGCGATCCCGTCCCTGATCGTCCCGCTGGGCGAGAACACGGCCTCGATCATCCTGCTCGTCGGCCTCGCGGTCGGCGTCGACTACACGTTGTTCTACTTGCGGCGAGAACGCGAGGAACGCGCGGCGGGCCGTAACCATCGCGACGCGATCCACATCGCGGCGGCCACGTCAGGCCGGGCCATCTTGATCTCGGGCGTGACCGTCATGGTCGCGATGGCGGGCATGTTCCTGGCCGGCGACATGACGTTCACCGCGCTCGGCGTGGGCGCGATCACGGTCGTGCTCGTGGCCATGATCGGCTCGGTGACGGTCGTCCCGGCGATCCTGTCCGTGCTCGGCGACAAGGTCGAGAAGGGGCGCATCCCCTTCCTCGGTCGTCGCAAGGGCGGCGAGAGCCGGATGTGGAACGCGATCCTCGACCTCGTGCTCCGGCGCCCGGTCGTCTCGGTGATCGCCGCAACGGCGGTCCTGCTGGCGCTCGCGTCCCCGGCGCTCGGGATGCGCGCGGTGCTCTCCGGCACCGACGACCTGCCTCGCGATCTCGAGGTGATGCAGGTGTACGACCGGATCGACGACGCGTTCCCCGGCGGTCAGATCCCGGCCGTCGTGACGATCGCCGGCAAGGACGTCACCACGCCCGAGATCGCGGCGGCGGTCAAGGACCTGGAGACGAAGGCCGTCGCCACCGGCCGCTTCAACGGACCGGTCGACGTGACGGTGTCCCAGGACAAGCAGGTGGCCCAGATCGCGATCCCGATCAAGGGCAGCGGCACCGACGACGTCTCGAACATCGCGCTCGCCGATCTGCGGCAGTCACTGGTGGCACAGACCGTCGGTCGCGCGGACGGCGTCAAGTCGGCGCACGTGATGGGCATGACCGCCGAGACCAAAGACTACGTCGACTTCCTCAAGGGCCGTGCGCCACTGGTGGTCGGGTTCGTCCTGGTGCTCGCGTTCCTGCTGCTGCTGGTCACGTTCCGCTCGATCGTGATCCCGATCAAGGCGATCGTGCTGAACCTGCTGTCCGTCGCCGCGGCGTACGGCGTGCTGACCTGGGTCTTCCAGGACGGCCATCTCGAGGGCTTGCTCGGCTTCGAGTCCAACGGCGGCGTGACCGCGTGGCTGCCGATCTTCCTGTTCGTGATCCTGTTCGGGCTGTCGATGGATTACCACGTGTTCATCCTCAGCCGGGTCAAGGAGGCGTACGACCGCGGCATGTCGACCGACGACGCCGTCACGCACGGGATCAAGGCCACGGCCTCCACCGTGACGAGCGCTGCGATCGTGATGGTCGCCGTGTTCTCGATCTTTGCGACGCTGAGCTTCATCGACTTCAAGCAGATGGGCGTCGGCCTCGCGGTCGCGATCCTGCTGGACGCGACGATCGTGCGGGCGGTGCTGCTGCCGGCGACGATGAAGCTGCTCGGCAAGTGGAACTGGTACCTGCCGAAGAAGCTCCACTGGCTGCCGGAGTTCAGGCACGAGCCGCTGCCTGACGCGGCCTAGCGCCAAGCGCGACACCTACGGCAACGAGCGCCGTCCCCGCGAGATCCGCGGTGGACGGCGCGTTGCCGTTAAGGGCCGCGTCGACCGCCACGGCGGCGACGGGCATCAGGCCCACGAGCAGCCCGGCGCGGTCGGCGCCGAGGCGCTGGACGGCGCCGAACCACATCACGAACGCGAGCGCCGTGGTGATGATCGCGAGATAGGCGATCGCGCCGAACTCGCCCGCCGTCGGCATCGGGACGTGGCGGGTGAGCAGCGCGAGCTCGATCACGGCCAGCCACGACGCCCAGACCGCCACCCGCATCGGGCCGAGCCGCGGGAGCAGCGGCGCGGCGAGCAGCGTGAAGCCGACCTCGGCGGCCAGCGCGGCGACGGCCAGCGCGAGGCCGATCGCGGTCAGGCGCGGGTCGACGCCGTTGACGATCGCCGCGCCGGCGACGACGAGCGCGGCGCAGCCGAGCAGGTGGCGGCTGCGCGCGGCCGCCGCGAGCGCGAGGAAGACGGGGCTGGCGCCGACGATTACGCCGGTGTTGGTGGCGCCGATCTGCTCGACGGCGCCGAGCAGGGCGAGGTTGAAGCCGACCATGCCGACGGCGGCGACGAGCGCGAGCATTCCGAGCTCGCGGGCGGTCGGGCGGCCGAGCCGGCCCTTCAGCAGCGCCGTGAGGATCAGCGCGCCGCCCGCGTAGCGGATCAGCTGGCCGGTCGCGTACGGGTACGCGACGAGCGCCGCGCTGATCGGGAATGACGCGCCGACGACGACCGTCGCGGTCGTGCCGCGCGCCCACCCGCCGAGCTCTCGGGCCGGCGCCGGTGCGGCGATCTCCAACGTGGCCATGTCCCGAAGGTATGTCGAGTTCTGGCCTGGGTGTAAGGTCCAGATCGGTGACTGCAAACCAGGCCAGATCGGCGGAGCTGCTCGTCACGGTCGCCCGTGGCTCGGGTCCCCTGCAGCGACAGGTCGAGGACCAGCTGCGGGCGGCGATCCGCGACGGCCGGCTCGCGGCCGGCGAGCGGCTGCCGTCCTCGCGCGTGCTCGCGGCCGACCTCGATGTGTCGCGCGGGGTGGTCAGCGACGCCTACGGGCAGCTCGCGGCCGAGGGCTGGCTCGTGGTCGCGCCGCGCTCGGGGCCGCGCGTTGCCGCGGCGCCGCGGGCGGCCGCGGCGGCGCCGGAAACGGCGGTCGAACCGGTCGCGGTGCGCTACGACCTGCGCCCCGGCCGGCCGGACTTCGCGCAGCTTCCCGCGCGTGGACTGGCTGCGCTCGCTGAGCGCCGCGGTCCGAGGCGCCGAGCGACGCCGATCTCGACTACCCGCCGGTGGCCGGCTCGCAGCACCTGCGCGAGGTGCTCGTCGCCTACCGCGGCCGCGTCCGCGGCACGCTCGCCACCGCCGCCGACGTGATCATGTGCGCGGGCGCCGCACAGGCCTTCATCACGATCGCGGACGCGCTGGGCGGCGGGCGGATCGCCGTCGAGGACCCCGGGCACGCGGAGATCCGCGACCTGCTCGCGCGGCGCGGGCTCGAGCCGGTGCCGGTGCCGGTCGACGACGAGGGCATCGTCGTCGACGCGCTCCCCGCCGATGCGCGCGCCGTCCTCGTCACGCCCGCGCACCAGTTCCCGACCGGCGTCGTGCTCAGCCCGCCGCGCCGCGCGGCGCTGCTGCAGTGGGCCGAGGGGAGCGGCGCGATCATCGTCGAGGACGACTACGACGCCGAGTACCGCTACGACCGCGCGCCCGTCGGCGCGCTCCAGGGCCTGCGCCCGGACCTCGTGGTCCACGTCGGCTCGGTCTCCAAGACGCTCGCGCCCGCGCTGCGGCTCGGCTGGCTGATCGCGCCCGAAGCCTGGCGCGAGCGGCTGCTGATCGCCCGCGAGGGACTCGACCATGGCCTCCCTGCGCTCGAGCAGATCGCGCTCGCCGACTTCATCTCGCGCGGCGCCTACGACCGCCACCTGCGGCGCAGCGCCCGTGTCTACCGGCGCCGCCGCGACGCGCTGATCGCGGCGCTCGGCGACGCCACCGTGACCGGCGCCTCCGCCGGCCTGCACATCGCCGTCCACATCCCCGGCGCCGACGCCGAGAACGTTGTCGCGGCCTGCCGCGAGCGTGGACTCGTGCTCGACGCGGCCGCCCGCCACGGCGGCGACCGCTCGACGCTGCTGATCAGCTTCGCCGCCATCCCCGAGGCCGCCGCCGGCCACGTCGCGAAGCTGATCCCGTTAGCGCTCTGAAACCACCTCGTCGAACGGCTTGCGGTCCGCGCGCGCGATCCACTCGTCCGGCGTGCGCCGCTCCGGGTCGCGGGGCCGTGCGGGATACCCGAACGAGAGCACGGTCGCGACCTGTTCGCCCTCCTCGACGCCGACGACCGCCGCCATCGCGTCGGTGTCGGAGATCCCGTTCGGGCACGAGCCAATCCCCTCGTTGTGCGCCGCGAGCAGCATGTTCTGCGCGGCCCGGCCGGCATCCAGAGGCGAGCGGACCCTTGCCCGAGACGACGATCGCCACCACCAGGGCCGCGCCGCGCACGTTGTCCGGGTTGAAGACGGCGGCGGCGACCGCCTCGTGGTCCGACAGCACCACGAAGCGCCGTTGTTGGCGGTTGCGTGAGCTGCCGGCCAGCCGGCCGGCCTCCAAGATCCGCCGGACCGCATCGTCGGCCAGCGGGCGGCCGTCGTAGTCGCGCACCTCGCGGCGGGAGACGATCGCGTGGAACGTGTCCATCACGGCGCGCCCAGCGCCAGCACGCTGGCGCCGATCGTCGCCGTCGCGAGCGGGGTCGCCTGCGTCCACCGCACGCGCACGCTCACGTCGCCGACCGTGAGCGTCGCGTCGACGGCGCCGGTCGACGCGCGATACGTGCCCGAGCCGGAGACGGTCGCGTCGGAGACGAACCGCACGCCGGAGAGCGTGAAGCGCTCACCGCTGACGGTGAAGCGGCCGCCGCGCAGCCCCGGGCCGCGCGCCCCGCCCGAGTAGTGGCGCCGGATCACGGCGTCCGCGAACGCCTCGGCGGCGACCGTGGCGGCGCGCCGCGCGTCCTCGCCGGGATCCGGCCCGGAGACGTGCAGCGCCGGCGGGACATCGGCCAGCGTCGCCGGGTAGCCGTGCGGCCGGTGCAGCGGCGGCACCGCGTCGATACAGGATGTATTCGGAGCCGCCTCCGGCGCACGCACGAACGCGCGGATGATCGTGCGCACGCAGCGCGCCCCCGCGCCGAGGTAATCCAGGCCCTGGGACGTGACATGGATCGTGTTCTTGACGTTGACGATCCGGACGTTGTCGCCGAGTCGCGGGCCGAACAGCGGCGCGTCGGCAAGCGGCGTCAGCGAGTCGAGGTCGCCGCCGATGATCAGGATCGGGACGTCGACCTTCGCGTCAGGCACCCGGGCCGGCCGGCGCACGGGCTCCGGCCAGTCGAGGCACACGTCATAGGGCTGCGTGAAGCCGCTGACGCTCACCCATTCGGCGGCGGTGAACGGCGCGAACGCGTTCGGCGCCACCTGCGCCGTCAGCTGGGCGCGGCGCTCTTCGGGCGACGCATCGAGGTCGAACAGCTGCGGGTAGTCGAGACACGCCACTGCCAGGTACGCACCGCGCGAGAAGGCCTCGGCCTCGCCCGGCGTGTGGCTCCACGAGTTCGCCTGGCCGGCGAGCCGCAGCAACGGCACATTGTCCCCGGCCAGCGCGGCCCGGATCGAGGCGTCGAGCTCGCGCAGGATCACCGGGTCCGAGGCCGAGTCCTGGACCAGGTCGACGAGCGTGCGTGGCGTGACCCGGACCTGCAGCGCGCTGCTGTCGGCGTCGCGCGTGCTGCCGCGGATCGTCTCGTCGCGCAGCTGCGTGAGCAGTTGGCCCAGCCGCGCGACCGAGCCGGGTGAGACCGTCTCCAGCGCGGCACGCACAGCGGCACCTGACGACACGTACCAAGGGTCGAGGTCGCGCCGCGGATAGGCGGAGTCGAGGATCACCGAGCGCAGGCCGTCCGGGCGGCGGGCGATGAAGTCCTGGACGAAGAAGGTGCCGTAGGAGTCGCCGTAGAGGTCGAACTCCTCGATCTCCAGTGAACGGAGCACCGCGGCGAGGTCGTCGACCGCGTACTTGGTGGCGAACAGGCTGGACGTGCCAGCGCCGTGCTGCTGCTCGATCTCGGTCGCGCACCGCCCCGCGCGGCTCGCGAACGAGCTGCCGGAGGTGCGCCCCGCGAACGACTGGACGCTCGGGCAGTCGATCAGCGCCGAACCGCCGGTCCCGCGGTTGTCCACGAGCAGGAGCGAGCGGGTCTTCAATAGCGGCCCGAAGATCGAGAGGTACTCGATGCGCGTCCCGGTCGACGGGTAGCCCGGCCCGCCCTCGACGGCGACGATCGGAGGATCGGTTTCGTCGCGTGCCCGGTAGTAGCGGAACGCGATGTCGATCTTCCGCCCGTTCGGCTCCGCGGGGTTCAGTGGCCGCTCGATCGAGCCGCACATCGCGCCACCACAGCGGCGTAGGTCCTGCGCGTGCGCCGGCGCAGCACCGAGCGCGACCAGCCCCACACAGAGAGCGACGATCCGGCGTCCCATGCGTGGAGCCTACGCCGCGAGGGGTAGGGATCGCTTTGTCCACGACCCGGGGGAGGCAGGTCCATGCGCACTATGACTCGACGATCGGCACTCGCGGCCGGCGTGCTCGGCGGAGCGGGACTGGCGTTCCGCGGCCGCCCGGCCGAGGCGCAGACCGCGGCGACGCCGGCGTCCGTGATCGGCGGCGCGCTCGCCGGCGGCGCGTGGGACGTGATCGACCTGTCGGTGACGACCGGCGAGGAGTACCCGGTCGCGTTCCCGGACCAGCCGCAGTTCAAGGTCAATCCGCTCACGTGGTTCCGGCGCCGGCGTGGGCCCAACGGACCCAGCGGCGGCGTCAAGCCGGGCATCGCCGCCGTCAACGCGTACGAGATCACCGAGCACACCGGCACCCAGATCGACTTCCCGCCGCACTTCATCCCGCCGCCCGGCTCTGGCATCCCCGGCTCACCGGGGCGCGCGATCGGCCGCCGGACCGGCGACGAGTATCCGCTCACGTCGCTGATGGGTCCGGTCGTCGTGCTCGACGCGCGCGCCCTGCTCGCCGCCAACACCGCGAAGGGCCGCAGTGCGCAGATCACACCAGCGTGGATCGAGCGCTGGGAGGCTCGCTTCGGGCGGATCGGGCGCGGCGAGGTGCCCGTCCTGTTCTCCGGCTACACCGACCGCTACTACCGGCGGTTCCCGGACGGCAACCGGTTCAAGGACCGGATGCTCTGGAAGCCGCTGATCGACAAGTCCGAGCCGGCCTGGGTCGTGCTGGCGCCGGACGCGATCGAGGTGCTTTGGAACCGCGGCGTCGCGCACGTCGCGACCGACGCGCCGAGCTTCGGTGCCGCCGAGGACCCGCAGGCGGGGCACGTCGCCGGGCTCAAGCACGGCATGACGTGGACCGAGCAGGCGATCGGGCTCGGCCGGCTGCCCCTGCGCGGCGCGTTCTACGTGTGCGCGCCGTACAAGGTGCAGGAGCAGCAGGCCGGGATCGTGCGGGCGTTCGCGTTCAGCCCGAGGGGCGCGGCGGCCACCGAGGCGGGGCCGCCGCTGGAGCTCTAGTTGTTCAGGCTCATGTTGGGCTCGCCCTTGCTGTTGAGCCCGGTGCCGCGCGCGCAGGAGCCGCCCTGGACGCTGCCCGCGTTGTAGGCCTGCCGGAAGCAGTTGCGCAGCGCGAGCTGGCCCCAGTAGTTCGGGTGCCCGTCCTCCTGCAACTGGTACGGCGGGAAGATCGTCGTGAGCGTGCGGATCTGGTGCACCCACTCGGTCTTGTCGACGGCGCCCGCGCTCTGCCAGGTCGAGACGCCCTTCTCCTCGAGCAGGCCGACGGTCTCCTCGCACAGACGGCGGCCGTACAGCGCGCCGACCATTTCCAGCACCTTGACGTTCGCCATCCCGGCGACGGCGTTCTTGATCGTGTTGTTGAGCGTGTTCACGACCGTGTTGCGCGCCCAATTGGCGTCGCTGTTCCACGTGCCGCAGCCGCCGATCGTCTGGCGCGTGAAGCCGGTCTCGGGGTAGCGGAAGCCGCCCGACAACGGGAGCGGGGCCGAGTAGGTCTGGGCCAGGATCTCGTAGTCGGAGTCGCTATAGCCGGCCTGCGTCATCGCCGACTTGACGTTCAGGAATGCGTCCCTGACGTCGTCGGTGATCTTGTTGATGTTCGACGCCGAGAACATCTGGACCATGCTCGCGTCGTCCTGGCAGTAGTTCTTCCACCACGACGGCGACGTCAGCCAGTTCACGACGCAGGTCTCGAGGATGTCCGCGAACCCGTAGTCGTTGGCCCCGATCAGGACCACGACGGCCTTCACGTTGTTGGCGTCGGCGTACTCCTTGAGCTGGAGCGCCTGGCCCTTGCGGCCAGACACGTTGTAGAAGTCGATGCCCGGCTTGAACTTGCCGTCGCTCATACGCGAGTACGTGCGCGCGCCGGAGCAGGAGATGTTGGCGCTCTTCACGCCGTCGCCGATGTGCACCTCGGCCGACTTCGAGCGATGGCACCCGGGCGTCGACTCGGCGCCGGGGATGTCGTTGTAGGCGGTCGAGCCGAGCGCGTCCGTCTTCGACGACGCCTGGTTCGTGTTGCCGGCCCAGCGGCCCGCCTCACCCGAGATCGCGGAGTCCCCGAGCGCGACCACCGACGGCGGCGCCGTCGGGACGCGCTGGATCTGGCGCACGATGCCCGGGTCGATCTGCACCTGCACCTGCGCCTGCGCAGCGGATGGAACTGCCACAAGGGCAAAGAGGGCGATCAACAATGCGCGCATCCACGGTCTCCAGTTTCGGGTCGCGGCATTGGACCAGAGCCGGGTTGGTGAAAGCTTGGATCAATTCTCGACTGAGCACATCGTCGTCCTCGCCCTGATGGCGATCGCGATCGCGGTCGCCATCACGACGCCGCGCCTGCTGCCCACGCGAGTGCTCGCGGTGGCGATCGGCGGCGCGTTCGTCGTCGAGTACGGCGCCAACGCGCTCGACGGCACCTGGGATTGGGGCTTCAACCTCCCGCTGCACCTGTCCGACGTGGTCGCGATGTTCACGCCGATCGCGCTCTGGACGCGCAAGCCGCTGCTGGTGGAGATCCTCTACTTCTGGGCGCTGACGGCGTCGCTGCAGGCCGTGCTCACGCCCGACCTCAACCAGACGTTCCCGAGCGTCTTCTACTTCACCTACTTCGTCACCCACTGCGGCGCGGTCGTGGCGGCGTGCCTGCTCGTGTTCGGCCACCGGATCGGGCTGCGGCCGGGAGCGGTCCAGCGCGCGTTCATCGCCACGCTGCTGATGGCCGCGGTCGCCGGGACGGCGAACGTGATCACCGGCGGCAACTACATGTACCTGCGCGCCAAGCCGGCGCAGGCCTCGCTGCTCGACTACATGGGTCGGTGGCCGCTCTACATCGCGACCGCCGCCGCGCTGGCACTCGTCCTGTTCGCGCTGCTGGCGCTGCTCGCGCGGCGCGTCAGCCATGATCTCGCGCCATGAACGTCGAGCGGGATCCGGCGGAGGCGGGGTTCGACGCGCAGCGATTGGCGCGGATCGACCGCCACTTCCAGCGCTATGTCGACGACGGCAAGCTGCCGGGCTTCCTGGCCGTGGTCGCGCGCGACGGCGAGGTCGTACACGTGGCGCGATACGGGCTGCGCGACGTCGAGGCCGGCCTGCCGGTCGAGCCCGACACGCTGTGGCGGATCTACTCGATGACCAAGCCGATCACGTCGGTCGCCGCGATGCTGCTGTGGGAGGAGGGCGCGTTCGAGCTCAAGGACCCGGTCGCGCGGTTCCTGCCGAGCTTTGCCGATATGCGCGTGTGGCGCGGCGGTACCCACGTCAAGCCCGTCACCGTTCCCGCGACCGAGCCGATCCGCATGTGGCACCTGCTCACGCATACGGCGGGCCTGACCTACGGCTTCCACTACGGCCACCCGGTCGACGCGATGTACCGCGCGAACGGGTTCGAGTGGAGTGCGCCGCCCGGCATGGATCTGGCCGCGTGCTGCGAGGCGTGGGCGGCGCTGCCGTTGATCTCCGAGCCCGGGAGTGAGTGGAACTACTCGGTCGCAACGGACGTGCTCGGCCGCGTGATCGAGGTGATCTCGGGGCAGACGCTCGACGCGTTCTTCGCGGAGCGGATCCTCGGTCCGCTGGGCATGACCGATACGGGCTTCGGCGCGGCGGACCGAGCGAGGCTGGCCGCGCTCTACACGCCCGGCCTGATCCGTGACGACGCGATGGGCGGTCGCCGGCCGGACTTCCTGTCCGGCGGCGGCGGGCTGGTCTCGTCCGCCGCCGACTACCACCGCTTCACGAACATGCTGCTGGCGGACGGCCGTCCGTTGCTGGGTACGCGTACGCTCCGGCTCATGGCCCGCAACCACCTCCCGGGCGGTGCCGAGCTCGAGGCCTTCGCGCGGCCGGTCGCTGCGTTCGCCGAGACCGCGTTCGCGGGCCACGGCTTCGGCCTCGGGTTCTCGGTGGTCGAGGATCCGGTCGCGGCCAAGATCGCCGCCTCACCCGGTGAGATCGCGTGGGGCGGCGCGGCCAGCACGACGTTCTGGGTCGACCGCGCCGAGCGCATCACGGCGCTGTTCTTCACGCAGCTGCTGCCGTCCAGCACGTACGCGCTGCGCCCGCAATTGCGTCAGCTCGTGTACCAGGCGCTGGTCGACTGATGCGCGCCAAGCTCGTCGGCACGGTCGGCTCGCATCCCTGCGTCAGCGCCGAGCTGATGCTGCGCCACAAAGGCATCGAGTACTCGCGGATGGACCTGCCGAACATCACCCACCGCGTGATCCTGCCGCTGATGCGCTATCGCGGCACGACCGTGCCGGTCATGACGCTCGACGGCCACCGGATCTCGGGCACGATGAAGATCGCCCGCGCGCTCGAGGCGCTCAAGCCCGACCCGCCGATGTTCCCGGCCAGCGAGGGCGACGAGGCGTGGGCCGACTCGGTGCTCCAGGACACCGTCCGCCAACTCGCGCGCTGGGCCATCGGCAAGGACAAGGACGCGACGCCCAGCTTCGTCGCCGGCTCGCCGATTCCGATGCGCGGCATGCTCATCCGTGCGATGCCGGTGGTCCAGCCGGTCACCGCGTTCCAGATGCGGCGCCCGGATGAGACCGGCAGGGCGTCGCTGGAAGCGCTGCCCGGACAGCTCGATCGCGTCGACGCGCTGCTCGAGGAAGGCGTGATCGGTGGCGAACACCCGAATGTCGTGGATTTCCAGGTCGCTCCATCGGTAAGGCTGATGTTGTGCTTCGACCAGCTGCGTGAGCACATCGACGCGCGTCCCGCGGGCCGCTTCGCTCGCGCGCTGGTGCCCGAGTACCCGGGCCGCTTCAAGGCCGTGATCCCAGCCGAATGGATGCCGTTCTGAACCGCCAAGACGTGACGCTGCCGGGCGAGATCTCCGCCTGGCTCTACCGGCCGGAAGGTGCGGAGGCCTGTGTCGTGATGGCGCACGGGCTCTCGGCCGTGCGCGACATGCGTCTGCCGGCGTACGCCGAACGCTTCGCCGCCGCCGGGCTGGCCGTGCTGCTGTTCGACTATCGCGGGTTCGGTGCGTCGGGTGGCGAGCCGCGCCAGGTCGCCGACATCGGCGCCCAGCTCGACGACTGGCGCACCGCGATCGGATACGCGCGTGAGTTCAAGCGCGTCGGGCTGTTCGGGTCCTCGTTCGCGGGCGGCCACGTGCTCGAGCTGGCCGCGAAGGAGGACGGCATCGCCGCCGTCGTCGCGCAGTGCCCGATGACCGACGGGCTGCTGGCCGCCCTGATGACGCAGAAGCTGACGATGGCCAAGCTCAGCCGCGCGGCGCTGCAGGATCAAGCCCGTGCGCTCGCCGGCCGGACGCCGATGCTGATCAAGGCCGCCGGGTATCCGGGCGAGCTCGCGGTCATGAGCTCACCGGACACGGTGCCGGGCTTCGAGTCGATCACGCCGCCGGACTCCATGTGGGTGAACGCGGTCGCGCCCCGGATCGGCCTGCGGATGCCGCTTTACCGGCCCGGCCGCCACGCCGCGAAGATCGTCTGCCCGCTGCTCATCTGCATGGCCGAGAAGGACGCGCTGGTGTCGACGAAGGCGACCGAGAAGGTCGCGGACGACGCACCGCAGGGCGAGCTCGCCCGCTACCCGATCGGCCATTTCGACTTCTACACCGGCGAGTGGTTCGAGCGCGTGGTGTCGCGCCAGGCGGAGTTCCTGGCGCGCCACCTCAAGTCCGACTGACGATGTCCATCCGCACCACGAGGTCGTCGCGGAGCGTGTAGACGTGGGTCACGCGCCCCTCGGACAGGACGACGCCGTGCGGGTCGCGGACCGTCTGGTGCACCTCGACCGCGACGCGGCCATCATCGGCCTCCGTGAAGCCCATCGGCTCGACGTGCGAGTCGATCAGCGTGAACTGCCGCCTCCAATACGAACGCACCGCGTCGCGGCCGCTCACCCGGCCGCCCTCCATCCCGTTCGGCCAGTCGACGTCCTCGTGCATCAGCGCCAGCGCGGCCTCGATGTCGCGCGCGTTGAACGCCTCGTAGGCGCGCTGGAGCAGTTCCACGCCGCCGATACTACGCGCGGTCGAGGTGGGATTCGACCGGCGGTCCAATGAATCGGGTGGGTCGCCCCGGATAGCGTCGCCGCGGGTCATTCGAACGGAGGGAACCTTGAAACTCGCACTTGCGGCGGGCGCGCTGGTCTGCGCGCTCTTCTGCGCTTCGCCGGCATCCGCGGCCGAGCTCGATCTCGAGACGCTCGACGGTCCGACCGCGGTCAAACTGATGGACGAGGGCCAGCTGACATCGGTCGAGCTGACGCGCGCGTACATCGCGCGGATCGCGGCTTTGAACAAACGCGGGCCGGGCCTGAACGCGGTCACGCAGCTCAACGCGGAGGCTTTGAAAGACGCCGCTCTGCTGGACAAGGAACGCCGCGACGGTCACGTGCGCGGGCCGGCGCACGGCCTGCCGGTCCTGCTCAAGGACCTGATCGACGTCAAGGGCATGTACACGTCGGCGGGCAACTTCTCGCTGCGCAACTCCTTCCCGGCGATCGACTCCGGGGTGGCGAAGAAGCTGCGCGAGAGCGGCGTCGTGATCCTCGGCAAGCTCGGCCTGTCGGAGTACGCGAACTTCTTCGGCAACCAGCCGTCAGGGTTCAGCAACCTCACCGGCCAGGTCCTGAACGGGATCGACGCCGACCAGAACCCGAGCGGATCCTCGTCGGGCTCGGGCTCGGCCAGCGCCGCCGCGCTCTCGATGCTGATCGTCGGCACCGAGACGTCGGGCTCGATCATCAGCCCGTCGCAGGCCAATGGCCTGGTCGGTCTGCGGCCCACGGTGGGGTTGGTGCCCGGCTACGGCATCGCGCCGATCTCGGCCTCGCAGGACACGGCCGGCCCGATGGACCGCACGGTCGCCAACGCGGCGATGACGCTGCAGTCGATCGCCGGCTACGACGCCCACAACGCGGACTACTACCGCGGTATCTGGGGGCCGGGCATCACCGACACCGACATCATTCCGACGGTCCCGCAGACGCTGCCGAACTACATGTCGGCGCTCGATCTGAACTTCGTGCGCGGCAAGCGGATCGGCTACAACGGCACGCTCACCGAGGGCTCGCCGCTCAAGCTCGCGTATGACGCGCTCGTCGCCGGCGGGGCGATCATGGTCGAGCGGCCGAACATCAGCCCGCCCGGCGTCCCCGGTGGCGTCCTCAACTGGGAGGCGCACCGCGACATCGACGCCTACTACCGCCACCTGGGTCCGGACGCGCCGATCAACTCGCTGGCCGAAGAGGTCGCCGACAACCAGGCCAACGAGCACGAGGCGCTGAAGTTCGGCAACGGCACCCACGCGGGCTCGCTGGCGATCGACATCAGCCCGGACTCGGCGGCGTCGGTCACCTACCGCGCCAACCTGCTGCAGGGCAAGATCCTCAGCCATCAGGGGATCGACCGGATGATGGCCAACGACACGGCCGATCCGAGCGACGACTTCATCGCGATCCTCGGGAGCGTTTCCAACGGGGCGCGTGCCGGCTATCCGCAGCTGACGATCCCGATGGGCTACAACGACACGCAGCGGCGGACGCTGAACGTCTCGATCCACGCCAACGCGTACAAGGAGCGCGACCTGATCGGCGTCGCGTACGTGATCGAGCAGGGGACGAAGCTGCGCAAGCCCGCCAGCCAGGTCAACCCGAGCATGTATCGCTGCGCTCGCACCGTGCCGTCGCCGCCCTATGCGGAGCGCGGCTCCTGCAATCCGGACTACGCGTCGACGATGAAGCTCGTGGGCGCGCCGGTCACGCTGCCGTTCTCGCTCGAGACGGAGTCGGCCAAGTCGCTCCAGGACCGGCTCACCGCGGGCACGCTCAGCTCCGAGACGTTGACGAAGGCCTACCTGACACGGATCGCGCTGACCAACGCCGAGGGCCCGGCGCTCCAGGCCGTGCGGTCGCTGAACCTCGACGCGATCGAGGAGGCGAAGACGCTCGACCGCGAGCGGGCGAGCAGCGGCCCGCGCGGCCCGCTGCACGGCCTCCCGGTGCTGATCGACGACACGATCGACGTGCAGGGCCTGCCGACCACCGCGGGCTCGATCGCGCTCCAGAAGTCGATGCCGCGCGGGGACGCCGCGCTGGTCGCGAAGCTCCGCGCGGCGGGCGCGATCGTGCTCGGCAAGACGAACGTCACCGAGCTCGGCGGCCTGTTCGACTCCAACATGCCGGAGGGCTACTCGTCGCTCGGCGGCCAGGTGCTGCTGCCGTCCGATACGGACAAGACCGTCGCGGGCTCGAGCGCCGGCTCCGCGGCCGCGACCGCGGCCGGCCTGGCCGCGCTCACGGTCGGCCTGGAGACGTCGACGGACACCGCGCAGCTGATCGCGCCGGCCGGCGTCGCCGGTGTCGTCGGCTTCAAGCCGACGGTGGGTTCGGTGAACCGCGAGGGCGTGCTCGGTATCGCTCGCTCGCAGGACTCGCCAGGCCCGATCGCGCGCACGGTCACCGACGCCGCGAGCGCGTATGCGGCGCTTTCCGGGTCAAGTGTCCCGCTCTCCGCGACGGCACTCAGCGGCAAGCGGGTGGCCGTGATCAGCTCGACCACGGCGCCGTATCCGGCCGCGGTCACGGCGGTGACGGGGCTCGGCGCGACGACGACGACCAAGACGCTCGGCACGCCGGCGCCGAACCCGCCGAGCATCGTCGTGCGGTCGTTCGAGCGTGATGTGAACGCGTACCTCGGCGGCGTGTCCGGCGGTGCCGGCTCGCTGCAGGGGATCGTCAACTACAACACCGCGAAGCCGGTCGAAGGGCTCAAGTACCAGCAGCGCGAGCTCGTGTCCGCGGTGGGCCCCGACCTGTCGGCGTTCGACGCCGACCTCGCCGCCGGCAAGGCGTCGAACGCGGCCCTGATCGACGCCCTGCTGGTCGACACCGACGTGATCATGGTCCCGAGCGGCCACGCGCTGATCGGGATCGCCGACCGCGCCGGCTATCCGGTCCTGACCGTCCCGGCCGGCTTCGGAACGGGCGGCGCGGGTCGCAACCCGATCGGCGTCACGTTCGTCGGCAAGGGCGGGAGCGATGCCGCGCTCCTCGCCGCCGGCTACGCGTACGAGCAGGCGACGAACGTGCGGCTCGCGCCGAGCTTCACGAACCCGAGCATGTTCCGCTGCGTCGCGGGGAGCACGTTCTTCTCACCGCACCACTGCCATCCGGGCGACCTGCAGAGCGCGACGGCGTTCGGCCCGACGGAGACGCCGGTCGCCGGCGACGTCGGCGGCACCGTGCCGGCGACGCTGTCGCTGACGCTCGGCCCGGCGGCGATGTTCCAGCCGTTCATCCCGGGCGTGGCGAACACCTACACGGCGACGATGACCGCGAACGTGATCTCGTCCGCGGGCGACGGCGCGCTGACCGTGGCCGACCCGAGCAGCAACGCTCCGGGCCGGCTGGTGAACGGGACGTACTCGCTCGCGCAGCCGTTGCAGGGGCTGGGCGTCGTGAAGACGTACTCCGGGCCTGTCTCCAACGACCCCGTGACGATCACGTTCAGGCAGGCGATCGGCGCGACCGAGCCGCTGCGGACGGGCGCCTACACCAAGGCGCTCACGTTCACGCTGAGCACGACGGCGCCGTAGTTGGCTGCGAGCGCCGGGGCGCGTCTAGTCCCGGCGCTCGATCAGCCCGTTCTCGTACGCGTAGATCACGGCTTGGACGCGGTCGCGCAGGCCGAGCTTGCCGAGCAGGTTGGAGACGTGGCGCTTCGCGGTCGGCTCGGCGACGACGAGCGCGGCAGCGATCTCCGCGTTCGACAGCCCGCCGGCGATCAGTTGCAGCACTTCGCTCTCGCGTTCGGTGAGGTTCGCATCGTTCGTGACCGGCGTCGCCGGCGGGAGCTTGTGCGCGACGCGGTCGAGCAGTTGGCGCGTGACCTGGGGGGAGAGCACCGCGTCGCCGTTCGCGACCGCTTTGACCGCGGCCACCAGCTCCTGGCGCGGCACGTCCTTGGTCAGGAAGCCGGACGCGCCGGCGCGCAGCGCCTCGACGATGTACTCGTCGAGCCCGAACGTCGTGAGCACGAGCACGCGGTGACGCGGCAGCCGCCGCGTCGCCTCGATCCCGTCCGTGCCCGGCATCCGGATGTCCATCAGGATCACGTCCGGCCGGTGGCGCTCGGCCTCACGGATCGCCTCCTCGCCGTCTGATGCCTCGGCGACCACCTCGACCATCCCGGTCGCCTCGAGCACGGTCTTGAAGCCCGTCCGCATCAACGGCTGGTCGTCGGCGATCAGGACGCGGATCACGGGTACGGAATCTCCGCCCGAACCTCGAAGCCGCGGCCGGGACGGGGACCGGCGGCGAGCGTGCCACCGAACGCGGATACGCGCTCGCGCATGCCGATCAGCCCGTGGCCGTTGCCGTTCGTCCTCGCGAGGACGCCCTCGTCGGTGACCGTCAGCTCCAGCGACCGCTCGCCGTAATGGACCGTCACCGCGGCGGCGGCCCCGCCGGCGTGGCGGATCACGTTCGTCACCGCCTCCTGCACGATCCGGTACGCGCTCGCGTCGAGCGCCGGCGGCAACGCGCGCGGCGCTCCCTCGACCGTGAGCGTGATCGGCACGCCCGCCCGGCGCGCGCCCTCGAGCACACCGTCGAGCGATTCCAGGCCCGGCTGCGGCGCTGTCGCCGCGTCCTCGCGCAGCACGTGCAGCGTGCGGTGCAATTCGCCCATCGTCCGCCGCCCGAGCGCGGCGATCGCGTCCGCCCGCTCATCGCCGGTGACCGCCCCGAGCGCCTCGGCCTGCACGACCATCAGCGACACGTCGTGCCCGACCGCGTCATGCAGTTCGCGCGCGATCCGCAGCCGCTCCTCGGTCGCCGCCGCCTCGGCGAGCAGCTCCCGCTCGCGCGCGGCCGCCCCGCGCCGCAGCACGTTGAACCGCGCTACCGCGATGGTCCCGCCGCAAAACACCGCGGTCGACACCGGTTCGAGCCAGTGCTCCATGTCGACGAGCTCCGCCGCAACGGTCACGACCGACGCGCCGACCGCCCACCACAGCCCACGGTCGATCGCGAGCCAGTAGACCGGCACCAACGCGACGAACACGTACGGCGTGGAGACCGGCAGCGCGATCCCAACCGCCAGCACCACCAGCAGGATCGGGATCGCGTACCGACGCATAAAGCGAACCTTAAGCGGGACTGTCCCCATTTATCGAATCGCTTGCCCGTGCATCAGTGGAAACCTAAATGGGGACAGTCCCGGTTTAGGTGGGGTTTAGATTTCCTGGGTGCGGGTCCGCCAGAGGCCGGCGCCGAGACCGGCGGCGGCCCAGGCCAGCACGATGCCGATCGCGCCGAGCAGCGGTAGGGACGCGATCAGGCCTTCGGCGCCGTCGAAGCGGGAGATCGCGACGGCCGGGATCGCGAGGCGGGCGTCGCCGAGCACCTCGAGCTGGGCGACCAGCGGCGCGACGCCGAGCTGGAACGCCAGCGCCAGGCCCATGACGGGTCCGGAGCGGCCGGTCAGGGCGGCGAGCCCGACGCAGACCGCGGCGGTGAGGGCGCCGGAGACCAGCACGGTCGCGGCGCCGCGGGCGATGTCGCCCGCGGACGGGGCGTCGGCGATGACCGCGGAGAGTCCGGCGGAGGCCGCGATCGCGATTGCGAGCATGCCCAGCACCAGCACCCACGCGGCGGGCACGCGCGAGAAGAACAGCGCGGTGCGCGAGCGCCCGGTCGCGACGAGGTCGCGGAACACGCCGGACTCGATGTCGGCGCCGCCGGCGGTGGCGCCGATGACCGCCCCGGCGACCGCGGAGAGCAGCGCGAGCACGCCGATCGCGCTGTCGAAGTTGCCGGCGTCGTCGGCGTCGACGATCACGCCCACGCCGTAGTAGATGGCGACGGCGCCGAACACGATCGCGGCGACGGTCGCCACCATGCCGCGACGACGCCGCAGCTTCAGCAGGTCGGCGTTGATCAGGCGGAGCATCAGGCGTTCTCCAGACGGGTCGTCATGGACAGGAACTGGTCCTCCAGCGAGCGCGTCACCGGGGTCACACGCTCGATCGCGATGCCCTCGGCGAGCAGGCGCCGCAGCAGTGTGGTGACGACGTCGGCGTCGCGCGGGGCTCCGGGGGCGAGCGTGGCTCGAATTCCGCCGTCGTGCTCGATCGCGCTCGCGATCGCGGGCACGCCGGCCAGCACGCCCGCGGCCTTCACGGTCGGTGCGGCGACGATGTCGATCGTGCGCTCGTCGCTCATCGAGGTGAGCTCCTCGATCGTGCCCTGCGCCATCACGCGGCCGTTGTCGACGATCGCGGCGAAGTCGCAGGTCTTCTCGACCTCGTCGAGCAGGTGCGACGACAGCAGCACCGTGCGGCCCTCTGCCACCAGCGAGCGGACGAGGTTGCGGAACTCGAGGATGCCGGCCGGGTCGAGCCCGTTGACCGGCTCGTCGAGGATCAGCAGCTCCGGGTCACACAGCAGGCAGCGCGCGATCCCGAGCCGCTGGCGCATGCCGAGGGAGTAGCCCTTGACCGGATCGTCCGCGCGCGGGGCCAGCCCGACGCGCTCCAGCGCGCCGGCCACGCGAGCGTGCGCGGAGCGATCTCGCGCGGCGGCGTGGACGTGCAGGTTCTCGCGCCCGGTCAGGTGGGGATGAAAGCGCGGCTCTTCGACGATCGCGCCGACTCGCGCCAACGCCTTGGCCCGATCACCGGGCAGGTCATAGCCGAGCAGCCGCATGCTCCCCGACGTCGGCTTCGCGAGGCCCAGCAGCAGCCGCACGAGCGTCGTCTTGCCGGCGCCGTTCCGTCCGAGGAAGCCGAATGCGCTGCCGCGCGGCACCTCCAGGTCGATCGACTCCAGGGCGGTGCGCGCGCCGAAGCGCTTGCCGAGGCCGTGGGTCTCGATGGCGAGCGATGTCATGGGCAGGATGCTCGCCGCGGAGCCGCCCGACCGCGTCGGCCGCACGGCCCATCTGCACCCCCGGACTGATCCGAAAGGATCAGCCGAACGTGAACGCGTAGCCGGAGACCCCGGGGGAGAAGTGGAGGTTGATGTCGTGCAGCCCGGGCTTCGGCCGCGAAAGCAGCGTGTAGATGTTCTGCGTGGTGACCTTCACCGTCTTCTCGAGGCGACCGTCGACCGTCACCTTCACCGTGCCCGGTCCGGACAGCACGAGGTAGACGTCCCGGCCCTGAACGGCGCCGCGCAGGAACGCGCCCGCGCCCGCGGTGGCGGACTCGTCGTCGATCGTCCAATTGCCGCCGAACGTGAAGTGGTCGGCCGGCAGCTGGCCGTCGTAGGGCGTGTAGGTCGCGCGGCCGGACACGATCCGGCCGGGCAGGAAGCGCTCCGCCCGCGCCGAGCCAAGGTAGGTCTCGGGTGTGCGCTGCTCAGCCACCTCAAACGAACGCGCCGGTCCCGCCATCGCGCCGGGCTCGCGCAGCAGCGCCCGGATCGCGGCCTCCGTCTCCTCGTAGTCACCCTCGCCGAAGTGCGCGTAGCGGACGTTCCCGCGCGCGTCGATCAGGTACTTCGCCGGCCAGTACTGGTTGCTCCACGCGTTCCAGGTCGCCATCTTGTTGTCCTGCGCGACCGGGTAGCGGATGCCGTTCTGACGGATCGCGCGCTCGACGTTGGCCGCCTTGCGCTCGAACGTGAACTCGGGCGAGTGGACGCCGACGATCGTCAGCCCGGCGTCGCGGTACGCGCGGTCCCACGCGACCAGGTGCGGCAGTGTGCGAATGCAGTTGATGCAGGTATAGGTCCAGAAGTCGATCAGGACCACACGTCCGCGCAGCCCCGCGATCGTCAGCGGCTCGCTGTTGAACCAGCGGTCGTTGCCGGCGAACTCGGGAGCCGGGCCGAAGTCCTCGAGCGTCACCCGCGCCGCCTGCGAGAACCGCGACGGCGGGCGCAGCGTCGCAAGCCGCTCGTCCACCGCGTCCGAGGTCTCCAGCGAGCGAGTGGGATTGACCACCGCCGCCGGCAGCTCGTCGGCGATCGCGGTCTGGAAGCGGATGTCGAGCTGGAACGCCATCGCCACCGCGGTCAGCACCATCACGGCGCCGAGCGCGCGGCTCAGCGCCGGCCCGCGCACCCGCCGCGTCACGCGGCGACCGAACAGCGCCAGGGCGAACAACACCGCCGCGGAGCCCAGCGCGTAGGCCAACCCCACGGCGACGGTGCGGCCGGAGGCGGCGCTGACGGCGACGACCGCGGCGAGCACCGGTCCCGCGCACGGCGCGTAGAGGAATCCGAGCGCCGCGCCGACGCCCAGCCCCGACCAGAACCCGTGCCCGTACCCGCGCGGGCCAAACTGCGCCAACCGGTAGAGCGGCGCCTGAAGCCGCGGGATCGCCACCGCGAGCCCGAACCCCGCGAGCGCCACGATCGCCAGGTCGCGCACGAGCGACTCCCCGAGGCCGACGCCGTCGACCACGGTCGCGAGCCCGACGATCGTGACCGTGAACGTGACCGTCAGCCCGAGCACGATCCCGAGCGGGCGCCGCCGGCCGCCCGTGGCACCCGCGCTCAACAGCGCGGGCAGCACCGGCAGCACGCACGGGCTGAGCGCCGTTCCGGCACCGGCGACGAACGCGAACAGGATGAGCAGCACCACGACCTACGAGTGTCGTGCATCCACGTCCTACTCTGCCTTACATGCCCCTTACGGTGGAAATCTGGTCTGACATCGTCTGCCCCTGGTGCTACATCGGAAAGCGGCGCTTCGAGGCCGCGATGGAGGCGTTCGAGCACCGCGACGAGGTCACGGTGATGTGGCGCAGCTTCGAGCTCGACCCGGAGGCGCCGGCCACCGCCGAGGGCACCGCCACCGAGCGGCTGGCCGCCAAGTACGGGATGAGCCTCGAGCGCGCGGCGACGCTCCACACCGAGATGACCGACCGCGCGGCGGCCGAGGGCCTCGAGTACCACTTCGAGATCGCCGCGGGCGGCAACACGTTCGACGCCCACCGCATGATCCACCTGGCCGCCACCTATGGCCATCAGGCCGCCGCGCAGGAGCGGCTGATGCGCGCGTACTTCACCGAGGGCGAGGCGATCTCCGACCGCGAGACGCTGGTCCGCCTGGTCGCCGAGCTCGGCGTGGACGAAAGCGAAGCGCGCGACGCGCTCGAGCTGGGCCGCTTCTCCGAGGACGTGCGCGAGGACGAGCAGCTGGCGACCCGGCTCGGGATCCAGGGCGTGCCGTTCTTCGTGCTCGACCGGCGCTACGGCGTCTCCGGCGCGCAGCCGCCCGAGGCGCTGCTCCAGGCCCTCGAACGAGCCTGGGGCGAGGCGGTTAGTCTCAACACGTGAAGACGCTTTTCATCGCGGCCGCACTGACGCTGGCCGCCGCTCCCGCCGCGCAGGCCGCAACCTGGAAGCAGGTGACCGCTGCGGGCGGGGCGAGCATCGACCAGGTCGGGCTGACGCGGACCAGCGACGGCGTGCTCCATGTCGCGTGGCACAAGGGCCCCGATCTCTCCCACACCGCGATCAGCCGTGACGGCCGGATCGGCGCCACGTCACCGATCCAGTCCGGCTGGACCGGCCACATGGACGCAGCCCTGACCGCGGTCCCCGGCGGCATCCGAGCCTTCTGGGGCGCGATCCGCTCGATCGACAGCAGCGACCCCAACCGGGAACTCAACTCGGCGCTCTCGACCGACGAGGGCGCCAGTTGGCAGCTTACGCCGGGCTCGGTCGTCCCGGGCGGGGCCCAGGCCTACGGCAGCGACGCGAGCGCGACGACGCTGCCCAACGGCACGACGCTGCAGGCGTTTGCCGGGACGCTCGGCACCTGGGTGCACTCGGGTCTCGATCCGGCGACCCCGAACACGAATTTCATGGCCGCGATCGGCAACTACGGCAACTACCCCGGGCTCGCGTCCGACGCCGGCGGTCGCGCGATGATGGCGTGGTTCTCCAGCGCCGAGGCGAATCGCGGCGTCCTGGCCCAGGGCGTGAACGCCGACGGCACGCCCTCCGGCGCGGTGATGAAGATGCCGGGCAGCTCGGTGATGATCGGTGGCGGCACGGTGTCGAGGACGCCGATCGTCGCGCGGGCGAAGAACGGCGGCTTCTACGTCGCCTACGCGGTCGGCTACCCGTCGTCGAACCAGGTTCGCGTCTGGCGCGTCGGGGCCTCGAGCGCGACGCTCCTGGACCGTACCCCGGCGAACTCCCAGACGGCGCTCGCCGCCGATTCCAAGGGCCGGATCTGGGCCGTCTGGAGCGACGGCACGTTCGGCGACACGCACGTGCTGGCCGTCCGCTCGAACCCGGAGGCGACCGAGTTCGGCGCGCCGGTCGACGCAGGCGCGGTCCGGGGTGCGCACTCGACCTACTCCGTCGACGCGTCCGCGACCGACGCCGCGCTGGACATCCTCGCCCTGTTCGGCACCGGCAACGAGTCCGGCGGCGCGACGTACCACGCGCGCATTCGGCCTGGGCTGACGCTGAAGGCGCGCAAGTCGAGCGGCCGGGTCACGTTCACGGTCACCGACGCCGGCGATCCCGTGCGCGGCGCGCGCGTGAAGGCCGGCCGCTCCGGTCGCACGGACTCGAAGGGCCGCGTGACGCTGCCGCTGCGCAAGGGCACCGCGACGGCGACCGCGACCGGGTACGAGCCTGCGAAGCTGCGGGTGCGATGAGCTACTCCGTCCTGCCCGCCGGCGAGGCGTTCTGGCGCCCGTCGAACATGCTCAAGACGCTCAACACCGACATCGCCAAGCAACTCGGGGCCCAGACGCTCGGCGCGCGGCTGTGGCGGCTGCGGCCGGGCGAGTTCTCGACCCGGCATCGCCACTACGGAACACACGAGCTCTACCTCGTGCTCGAGGGCGAGGGCCGGATGCGGATCGGCACCGATTCACTCTCCCTCCCGCGGCTCTCCGCAGTGCTGGTCGAGCCCGCGGAGGTGCGCCAGATCTTCAACGACACCGACGCCGACGCGCTGTGGTACGTCGTTGGCGCCCCGGCCGAGCCGGCCAACACGCTCGAGATGTCCGAGGAAACGCTGGCCTTCATGTATCCCGACGGCCCCAAGGTGCCGCCCCCGGAGCTCGCGCCATGACCGACCGCCTGCACTTCACCGGCAACGAGGAGGCCGACCGGCTGATCGCGCAGGACCCGTTCGCGCTCCTGATCGGGTTCGCGCTCGACCAGCGCGTCCCGGTGCCGAAGGCGTTCATGGGTCCGTACGTGTTGCGCGAGCGGCTCGGGAGCCTCGAACCGGCCGCGGTCGCGGCCGCCGACCTCGAGCCGATCTTCCGCCAGATCCCGGCGATCCACCGCTTCCCGGCGATGATGGCCAAGCAGGTGCACGCGCTCGCGGTGCATCTCGTCGAGCGTTACGACGGCGACGCCGCGCGCGTGTGGACGGATGCGAAGACCAGCGACGAGCTGCGCGCGAACATCGCCGCGCTGCCGGGCTTCGGGACGATGAAGGTCAAGGCGCTCGGGTCGGTGCTGGCCAAGCGCTTCGGGGTCGCGCTGGCAGAACCGCTGATCCCCTGGCATCCGACGCTCGGCGACGTCGACTCGGCCCAGGCGCTGGCCGACTACCAGGGGTCCAAGAAGGTCAATAAGGAGCTGTGGTCGCGCGCCACCGCCGAAGGCGGCTAGGCGCGGGGCGCAGCAGCGCGCGGCCGGCGACGGCGGCGACGAGCAGGAGCGCGATACCGGAGGCGGCGAAGACGCCGCGGGGGCCGAGCAGGGTCGCGAGCGTGCCGCCGAGCAGCGCCGCGCCGGCGAAGCCCCACGCTTCGATCGTGCCCGTCAACGCGTGCGTGCGCGACAGCATCTGGCCCGGGACCAGGTGCTGGAGAAGCCCGCGGTCGTGGGTCATCGAGTACGCGCTGCCGAAGCCGGTGAGGAGGAACGAAGCGAGCGCCCACGCGAGTGAAGGAGCGACCGCGGAGCCGAGCAGGCCGGCCCCGACCAGGACGAGGCCGCCGACGTAGCCGAGCTTGAGTCGCGTGAGCGTCTCGCTGCCGGCGGACGCCACCGAGCCGAGCGTGGCGCCGATGCCGAACACGGCGACCATGAGCGCGAAGCCCGTGCCGCCGACGTTGAGGTCGCGCTGGGCCAGCAGGACCTCGGCGACGTTCATCATGCCCGCCGCCAGCACGATCACGCCGGTGCCGGCGACGAGCACGCGCAGGGTGCGGTCACGGCTCACGAAGCGCAGACCCTCGCGGGTGCCGTCGACGAGCGAGGCGTCGACGTTCTCGTCGCGCTCCGGAGCGCTCGCGAGCTTCACGCGGGCGAACAGCAGCGCCGAGCCCGCGAACAGCGCGGCGGTCGCGCCGAGCAGCGCCGACGCGCCGCCGAGGACCAGTGCACCCGCGGCCAGGGCCGGGCCGATCATCATGCCGGCGTCGTGCACCGCACCCCACGTCGCGGTGGCGGCCATCCGGCGATCGGCGTGCACGACCGAGGGCAGCAGCGCGAATGCGGCCGGGCGGAACACCGTGGTCGCGATCCCCGTCACGAGCGCCAGCACGAACAGCGCAGGCGCGCCCGGCAGCACGATCATCGCCACCAGCGAGGCGGCGCGTACGATGTCGGCGGCGATCACGCACCGCAGCCGGTCCTGCCGGTCCAGCCAGGCACCGATGAGCGGTCCGGCGAACATCCCGGGCAGGAACTCCGCGAGCAGGATCAGCGTCGCCGCCCAGGCCGAGCCGAAGCGCTCGTAGGCGACGAGCATCACGCCGACGTACGCGGCGCCGGTGGCCAGCGCGCCTTGCGCCAGCGCTCCGAAGAACGCCCGCGATCCGGGTTCGCACCGCCACAACTCGATCATCGGCTTCACGGCGGTAAGAATCGGGAGCGGCGGCAAAGCCTCAGTAAAGCCCCGGGTACGCTCAGTTCCTGTGCCCACCGTGTGGACGATCGGCTACGAGCGGCTGCTGCCGTCGGAACTCCTCAACGAGCTGCGCGAGGCGCGCGTCGAGCGCGTGATCGACGTCCGCTTCCGGCCCCAGTCGCGGCGTCCGGGGATGTCGAAGACGCGGCTGTCGGAGCTGCTCGGCGAGCACGGCATTGCGTACGAGCACCGGCGCGCGCTCGGGACGCCGGCCGACCTGCGTCACCTGTTCCACAAGGGACAGATCGCCGAGGCGGCCGCCGCCTACCGCACGCACGTCGAGGCGACCGCGCCGGATGCGCTCGACGGCCTGGCGGCGGAGCTCGAGCATGGCCCGCCCACGGCGCTTCTGTGCCTCGAGGCCGACCCCGCTGGTTGTCATCGCCGCGTCGTCACCGACGCTTTGCAAGAGCGCGTTCCGAACCTCCGGGTCGTCGATCTCTAGTCCGAGGTACAGCTGTCCGGATTGACCCTGTGTACTGCTCCGGAGACGCTGATCACCGGCGTGTGCCCCCGGATCGGAGTCGGGGGCACACGATCCGCTCCCGGGTAGCGTCTGAGGGCAGATGTTGACGTCCGCGGCACTGCGGGGCCTGCTGGATGCGACGCCATCGGCGATCGCGTGCTTCGACGCGACGCTGCGCACGGTCTACGCCAACACTGCGTTCACGACCGTGACCGGCGTGCAGGGCGGGCGGCCGCTCGAGGAGGAGACGCTGGCCGAAGCCGTGCGCGAGCTGCTCTCCGGCACCGGCGCGCCGCGCCGGGTGCGGCTCGGCGGCCGCGGCCGTATGCCGGTCTCCGGAACGCTCTTCCGGCTCGACGAGGAGCTGATCGGCATCGTGCTCGATGCGGGCGCGCACGAGGCGCTGGCCGTGCTCGCCGCCGAGCAGTCGGCACTGCGACGGGTCGCGACGCTCGTCGCCGAGAGCCCCGAACCGGAGGCGGTGTTCACGGCCGTGGCCGAGGAGGCGGGGCGGCTGCTGAACGCGCGCTCGGCGGCCACCATCCGCTACGAGGAGGGCAACGCGGTCACCGTCGGGCGGTGGGCGGACGACGACCTCGGCGGATTTGAGATCGGCACTGGCGTGCCGTTGGCGGGCAGCGAGGGGTTGACGGCAATCGTCGCCCGCACCGGCGCGCCGGCTCGGATCGAGGACTACACCGACGTGCGCGGGCACGCCGCCGAGCTAATGCGCGAGCGCGGCTACCGCGCGGCGGTGGCGGCGCCGATCGTTGCCGGGGGTGGGACCTGGGGTCTGCTGCTGGTGGCATCCGCGGCATCGCTGGGCGTGGACGCCGAACACCGGTTGGCCGGGTTCGCCGAGCTCGTCGCGCTCGCGCTGGAGAGCGCCCAGGCGCGTGCCGAGCTGACCGCGTCGCGGATCCGGATCCTGGAGGCCGGCGTGACCGAACGCCGCCGCCTCGAGCGCAATCTGCACGACGGTGCGCAGCAGCGGCTGGTCGCGCTCGCCGTTCAGCTGCGAGTGCTCGAGAAGCGCCTTGGCGAGCCGGAGACGACACAGCTGCGGGGGGCCGCCGAAGAGCTCAACCATGCGCTGGCCGAGCTCCGCGAGCTGGCGCGCGGGCTGCACCCGGCGGTGCTCGTCGATCGCGGCCTCGCGCCTGCGCTCGAGACGCTCGCGGCGCGGGCGCCGCTGCCGGTGTCCGTCGACGGGGTGCCCGAGCAGCGACTCGCGGAGCCGCTCGAGGCGGCCGTGTACTTCGTCGTCGCCGAGAGCCTGGCGAACGCCGTCAAGCACGCCGACGCGAGTGAGCTGCGGGTGCGCATGCACGCCGACAACGGCGAGCTGCGCGTGGAGATCGCCGACGACGGCCGTGGCGGCGCCGACCCGCGCAAGGGCGACGGGACGGGGCTGCGCGGGCTCGCCGATCGCGTCGAGGCGCTCGGCGGGCGGCTCGCGCTCGACTCCCCGCCGGGCGCCGGGACCGTGGTGCGCGCCGTGCTGCCGCTGCGGACCGAGCTCTGACAGTTGCGGTTGCGTGAGAGCCGGATGTACGCAATGCTCAACGGCATACATGGTTGATCCGCCGGACCCTCTAGGGACATATTTTCCGGCGGCGGGTGAGACACTCGCCTAACTCGGCTCTGAAGCCCGGCGGCCCCTGAGGCCACCGAAAAAGATCGGAGGCAGCCCGGACGGTGACAGCGGTCCGGGCGCCCCGCTTTAAGGAGCCATATCGAATTCGAACGCCTGGTCCACGTCAGGCCGCTCCTTCACGAGCCCGATCTCCACGTCGAAGTCCGCCCACTGCTCGAGCACGTCGCGGTCGAGCGCGAGGCCGTCGACGAAGAGCGGCAGGACCGCATCGAGCTGCGCGCGCACGAGCGCGTGGTCCGTGGTCCCTGCCGCCTTGGCGATCCGGCGCACCGCCTCGTCGGGATCCGCGCGGGCGTCAGCCACGCCGTCGGCGATCTTGAAGACCGCGCGTTCGACGTCCCCGGGCCGCTCACGAAGCCTTGCCCCTGACGTGATCAGGACCACCTCGGGATAGGGCGGCGCACCGTAGTCCTCGACGCGGAACTCCTTCACGTCGAGGCCGCGCTGTTTGACCGCGACGCCCTCGGCGTTCCAGAACGCCGGCACGCCATCGACGCGCTTCGTGAGCAGTCGGCTGACCGCGTTGAAGCCGATCGTGACCTGCCGGATCGAGTCGAAGTCGCCGCCGTCGTGCTCGACGATCGCGCGCACGAACGCCGGGTCCGACGGTAGGCCGGAGACGCCGACGGTGCGGCCTTCGAGCTCGCGCGGCCGGCGCACATCGGGCTGTGTGATCAGCGCCGCGAGCGGCTTGCCGACGAGCGCGCCGACCGCCACCACGTCAGTGCCGGCCTCGCGCGCGATCGCGAGGTCGTGGATGTCGAGCACCCCGACGTCGACTTTCCCGCTCGCCACGAGCTTGAGCGAGTCCGGCCCGGAGCCGGGTGCGCGGATCGCGAGTCCGTGCGCCATGTACAGCGGCGCATGGACCGCGTTGGGGGTGAAATCGAGCGCGACGGTGGCCGGCTCTGGCGCCGGCGACGGGCCGTCGGCGATGTCGTTGCCGCACCCGGCGGCGAGCACGGCGAGCAGGACGACCAGGCGTCTCATCCGGCCCATGACCGTAGCCTGTCCCGGCGTGCTCACGGATGAGGTCCGCCGCCACTGCGCCGCCGTCGCCGCGACCGCGCGGCACGTGCGAATCGACCCCGGCGCCGAGATCGAGCTCGGCGGCATCGCCGGGCTCGACGAGCAGCTGCACTTCCTCGAGGGCGCGTCGGCGGACGTCACGCGCTACGTCCTGATCCTCGACGCGATCAACTTCGGCTCGGGCTGGTTCGACGAGCTGGGCACCACGACCGACGCGCTGACCGAGCGGCTCACCGCCCACGCCCGTGCCGAGGGCCCATGGACCGAGGCGCAGCTGCGCGCCCTCGACGCCCGCGCCGTCGGCGCCACGCTCGGACTCGACCCGGCACATCGCCTGACCCGGCTCTACGCCGACGCGCTCAACCACCTCGGCGCATTCCTGCCGGTCGAGCTCGGCGACCGCGCCGAGACACTGGCGGAGCGCCTGACCGCAATGCCGTTCTTCGCCGACACCGGCTTCTACAAGCGCGCGCAGATCACGGCCCACGACCTCCATCTGGCCGGCGTCGTCGCGTATCCCGACATCGACCGGCTGACGATCTTCGCCGACAACCTCGTCCCGCACGTCCTCCGGCTCGAGGGCGTCCTGCACTACGACGACGAGCTGGCCGCGCTCATCGACACCGGGACCGAGCTGCCGGCCGGCGGTGAGCACGAGCGTGAGGTGCGCGCGTGCGCCGTGCACGCGTGCGAGACGATCGCGCGGCGCGCGGGCGTGCCGGCCGCGACGCTCGACAACTGGCTCTGGAATCGCGGCCGCGAATGCGCTGGCCGGCCGCACGTCACCCGCACCGTGTACTACTGACGCGCATGAACGACTTCGAGCGCCTCGTCGGCGATCTCGAGTACCCGATGTTCATCGTCACCTCGCGTGCGGGCGACGGCGAGCCGCTGGGCTGCCTGGTCGGGTTCACGACCCAGGCGAGCATCGACCCGTCGCGCTTCATCGTCTGCCTCTCGCACAAGAACCGCACGTTCCGCGACGGCGGTGACGCGCAGCTACTGGGCGTGCACGCCGTCCCCGCCGACGCCGCGGACCTGGCCGAGTTGTTCGGCGGCGAGACCGGCGACGAGGTGGACAAGTTCGAGCGCACCGCGTGGCGCGACGTCCACGGCGTCCCGATCCTCGACCGCTGTCAGAACTGGTTCGCCGGCCGTGTGCTCGAGCGCTTCGACGCCGGCGACCACGACGCGTATCTGCTGGAGCCGGTCGAAGCCGGATCGGGGGGACAGGACGAGTTCACCTTCCACCGCGCCAAGAGGATCGACCCCGGTCACGCGGCGTGAACCTCACCGTCGGACGTCTGACCGCGCGCGGGCGGGAGGTCCGATCGGCCGCGTAGGGTCGCGAACGCGATGCCGCTTCACCAGGGGGAGCTGTGGGATCGCGCCCGGGCCGGTGATCCACATGCCCGCGAGCGCCTGATCGAGTTGCACATGCCGCTCGCCCGCTCGCTTGCGGCGCAGTACCGCCACGCGCGCGAGCCGCTCGAGGACCTCTGCCAGGTCGCCAACCTGGGCCTGGTCAAAGCGGTCGATCGCTTCGATCCCGCCCGTGGGATCGCCTTCACGTCCTATGCCGTCCCGACCATCCTCGGCGAGCTCAAGCGCCACTTCCGCGACCGCACGTGGACGATCCACGTGTCGCGCAGCGTGCAGGAGTCGGTCGCGCGTGTCGAGAAGGCGACCGAGGCGCTGCGCCAGGATCTCGGTCGCTACCCCAGCGTCCGCGAGGTCGGCTCGCACTGCCGGATGAGCGACGAGGAGGTGACCGAGGCGCGGCTAGCCGAGAACGCGTCGCGCCTCGCCAGCCTCGACGCGCCGGTGACGCGCGACGAGGGTGGTGGGCTCGCCGACCAGCTCGGGCGTGACGACGCGGGCCTGGACCGCGTCGAGGACGCGCTGTGGCTCGAGCAGCTCGCGGGTGAGCTGACCGAGCGTGAGCGCGAGGTGCTGCGGCTGCGCTTCGTGGAGGATCTCGTCCAGCGCGAGATCGCGGAGCGCGTCGGCGTCTCGCAGATGCACGTCTCGCGCATCCTGCGCGACGCGCTGGCGCACCTAGCCGACGCGGCGTAGCGCGAGCAGCGCGATGTCGTCGTCGCGCGAGCCGGGCAGCGCCGCCAGCAGGTGGTCGGCGATCTCCTCGAGGTCGCCTTCGGCGCTGCCGGCGGCGTCCGCGAGCGCGGCCAGGCCGACGTCGATCGGCCGCCGGCGCGACTCGACGAGGCCGTCCGTGTAGAGCCACAGCGTCTCGCCGGGCGCGAGGTCGAAGCGTCCGACCGTGCAGGAATCGGCGCCGCTGAACCCGAGCGGCGGGCACCGCGGCGTCTCGACGAAGTGCGCGCCTCCGGCGGCTCCGACGACGCAGCGGCGGCAGGTGGCCCGCGCTGGCCAGCTCGCACGCGCCGGTGCGTTCGTCGAGCGCGACGTAGACGACGGTCGCGAACGCGATGGCGCCGGCGGACGCCTCGACGAGCCGGTACAGGTCGTCGATCACCTCGGCGGGTCCGGCCCCCTTGAGGGCGTACGCGCGCAACGAGTTGCGAATCTGGCCCATCGTCGCGGCCGCTTCCATCCCTCGCCCGCCCACGTCGCCGATCACGATCCCGACGCGCCCGTCAGGCAGCCGGAAGGCGTCGTACCAGTCGCCGCCGGCGTGGTCGCGCGCGTCGCTCGGCACGTAGCGCACGACGAGCTCGAACCCGGGCAGATCGGGGAGCGCCGCCGGGAGCAGCGCGCGCTGGAGCGTTTCGGCGGCGGCGTGGTCGCGGGCGAACAACCGCGCGTGGTCGAGCGCGAGGCCGGCGCGGCGGCCGAGCTCCAGCGCCAGCTCGAGCTCGCGCGTCGTGTACTGGCGCCCGGACTCGGCCCACACGAACGTCATCGCGCCGAGCGTGCGGTCGCGAGCGACCAGCGGGACCACCATCGCCGAGTTCATCTGGAGTTCGCGGACGAGCCGGCGTTGCTCGTCGTCCAGCGCCGCGGCCTCCATCAGCGTCGCGTCGATGATCGGGTACAGCTCCGGGCGGCCGGTGCGGATCACGTTCGGCGCTCCGGTTGGGGCGTCCGGATCCGGCGGGTAGCGCTCCTGGAGCTCGCGCGCCCAGCGGACCTTCTCGGGGTCCACGTGCGCCACGGCGGGCTGCTCGCCGGTCGCGAGCTGTACCGCGCACCAGTCGGCCAGCCGCGGGACGGCGAGCTGTGCGACCTCCTGGAGCGTGTGGATCGGATCCATCGCCGCGGCCAGCACCTGGCTCGCGGCGTCCAGGAACGCGTGTGCCTCCTCGCGCCGGCGGCGCTCGGTGACGTCACTGAGCAGCCCGGTGATCCGCTCGGTCTGCCCGTCCGGACCGCGGACGGCGCGCGCGCGTGTGTGCAACCAGCGCTCGCCGCGGTCGGGCAACGCGACCCGCAGGTCGAACTCGTAGGCGGTGCCGTCGCGGACCGCCTCCTCGATCAGGCGGCTCAGCGCCACGCGGTCATCGGGATGGACGATCCGCTCGAGGAAGTCGTTGACGCCCGCGGGCTGTGTGCCGCGCGGGAGTCCGTAGAGCGGGCCCATGTTGTCTGACCACTCGATGTGGTCGCTCGCGACGTCCCATTCCCAGAAGCCGGTTTCGGTCCCCTCGAGTGCGAGACGAAGCCGCTCCTCGAGGCCCCGCATTGCGGGCAGTCTAGTTCGGGAGCAACTCGCGCTCGCCGCTGCGCTTCAGCACGCGGCAGAGGGCCTCGACGACATCGCCGTCGAACTGGCTGCCGGCGCCGCGCTGAAGCTCCGCGACCGCGAACTCCCGGCCGGGGGCCTTGCGGTAGGGGCGGTCGGACGTCATCGCCTCGAAGGAGTCGGCGACGAGGATGATCCGCGACTCGAGCGGGATCTCGTCGCCCGCGAGCAGGTCCGGGTAGCCGCGGCCGTCGACCCGCTCGTGGTGGTGGCGGACCCAGCGCGCCTCCTCGGGCAGCCCGGCGGCCTCGACGATCTCGTAGCCGAGCACCGAGTGCGCCTGCATGACGGCGTACTCGTCGTCGGTGAGCTTGGCCGGCTTGTTGAGGATCGCGTCCGGGACGCCGATCTTGCCCACGTCGTGAAGCAGGCCGGCGAGCCGCATGCGCGCCAGCCGGTCGCCCTCGAAGCCGAGCTCGGCGGCGATCACCGCGCACAGCTGCGACACCGTCTGGCAGTGGCTGCGGGTGTAGGAGTCCTTGGCGTCGACGGCGCGGGCGAGCGCGCTGGCCAGCGTGCGGGTGTGGTGCTTGTCGTCGGCCGGGGCGCCGGCCTCCGGGTCCATCTCGGTCGTGTAGATCGCGGCGTGCTGGTGCAGGCGCTTGGCGCCGAGCAGCGCCATGTCGGCCTCGCGGAACAGGTCGTCGCGGCTGCGCAGCGTCTCGGCCTCGGCGATCCCGGCCGTGGCCGTGAACCCGGGCAGCGCGTTGCGCAGGCGCTGGGCGAGCTCGAGCGCGCCCCAGGCGCGCGAGTCGGGCAGGATGACGGCGAACTCGTCGCCGCCGATCCGGTAGGCGAAGTCGGTGCCGCGGATGGTGGCGCGCAGCGTGTCGGCCAGGGCGCGGATGCGCTCGTCGCCGGCCTGGTGGCCGAGCGTGTCGTTGACGGTCTTGAGATCGTCGAGGTCGACCAGCACGAGCGCCAGCGGCACGCCGGTGCGCGACACGCGCTGCAGCTCGCGGCCGAGGTCCTCTTGGAAGGTGCGGTGGTTGCGCAGGCCGGTGAGCGGATCGGAGCTCGCCATCTCGGCCAGCCGCTCCAACTCTTCCGTGCGAACGGTGTCGAGCCGGCGACGATCGCGGCGCAGCATGATCGCGAGCGAGCCGAAGACGAGGATCGTGATCGTGATGGTGCCGATGCCGCCGCGGGCGATCCGGCGCTGGGTCGTGTTCGCGCTCACGGTGAGCTCGAGCGCGCGCTCGGAGGCGACGTCGGTCTGCGCCGCGATCCGCTCCTCCAGCGCCTCGGCCTGCTCGCGGGCTTCGCCGATGTCGTCGCCCGCCTCGGCGAGGACGCTCCACGCCGTCCGCAGGTACGCCTTGTGCTCGTCGAGTAGTTCGATGATCGCGGGCCGCTGCTTGGGCTCGAGCGTCGCTACGCGGTCGAGCGCCCGGCGCAGACGCTGCGAGGCCTCGGCGTGATCGCGCAGGGCGAACGCGTTGAATGCGACCTCCTGCTCGTTGTGCGCGTCGTGCGCCTGGCGGAATGCTTCACTGACGCGCCCGCTGGTCGCGGCCGCCGCCGACTGGTTGGTGACGCGGGCGAGCTCGCGCAACAGCCCGAGGCTCATCACGACGACGACGGTGACGCCCAGCCAGACGGCCAGTGTGGGGATGGATGGGCGGCGGCGCACGGTACCCGCTGCAATCGCCCGCAGGCAGCGGATCTTGAGCGTTTCAGCGCATTATCAGGTGCAGATCGCCGAACTCGTGCCAGCGGTAGCCGAGCGGGCCAGCGCGGCGGCGTAGGAGCGCTCGAGCAGCGGTTTGCCGGCGATCGCCTCGAGCATCAGCAGGTGGCTCGCGTCGGGCTCGTGCCAGCCCGTCAGCAGGCCGTCGACGGCGCGCACGCCTCGCTCCGGCGTCACGACGAGGCTCGTCCAGCCATCGTCGGCATGGAGGCTCCCGTCCGGGCGCGGCGACGGTCTCGAGCGCGCGCACGACGGTCGTCCCTACGGCGATGATCCGTCCGCCGGCGGCGCGCGTGGCGTTGATGCGGCGGGCCGTGTGCTCCGGTACGCGGTAGCGCTCCGGGTAGGGCCGCTCGCCGCGCTCCTGCGAGCTGACGCCGGTGTGGAGCGTGATCCGCTGGACGCGGATCCCGTGCTCGCGCAGGCCCAGCATCGCGCGCTTGGTGAACGGGCGGCCGGCGCTCGGCATCTCGGCGCTGCCGGGCT
Source organism: uncultured Solirubrobacteraceae bacterium (assembly GCA_963768375.1). Lineage (GTDB taxonomy): Bacteria > Actinomycetota > Thermoleophilia > Solirubrobacterales > Solirubrobacteraceae > Solirubrobacter. The sequence goes on along the minus strand of CAVYHO010000003.1, from coordinate 781,331 downwards.
CGGTGGCGAAGATCGTCTGGTAGTCCTCGAGCGGCCGCATCTGGAGGTCGTGTGCGTAGGTGATCGGGGCGCCGTGGGCGTGCAGGTACTCGTGGAGCGGGGCGGGGAGGTGGAGCCGAGCCACCCACAGGCGGCCCGGCGACAGGTAGGGAGCGAGGAGCGTGGCGGTCGCGGTGCCGGGGAGCTGGAGCACTTCGGCGCGGCCACGCGCGCGGCGGCCGTCGCGGCGCAGTTCGACGACCCAGCGGTCGGCGTGGGTCGGGTCGGGCGTGGAGAGGTGCAGGTCGACGGCGCTGCCGTCGGACCGGCGCGCGGGCAACGCCGCCGGGATCGTCGCCGACGCGTTGACGATCAGCAGGTCGCCCGCGCGCAGGTGGTTGGGGAGGTCGAGGAAATCGGTGTGGATGAGCCGCTCGCCCTGGGCGACCATCAGCCGCACCTCGTCGCGGGCGCGCTCCGGGGTGGTCGCCTGCAGCGCGGTCACGCCGGCGCTCCGGTCAGCGCACGGGCCTGGTAGCGGCCGCTCGGGAGGTCCCCCTCGATCAGCCGAAGGAGCCCGGGGACGCTGTCCTCCGGCGGCGGGCGATCGGAGATGTCCTCGCCCGGGAACGCCTCTTGGTGCAGGCGCGTGTTCATGTCGCCGGGGTCGACGGCATAGACGCGGAGGTCGTGGTGCTCGACGGCGAGGATCGCGCTGATGTGGTCGAGCGCGGCCTTGCTGGAGCCGTAGCCGCCCCAGCCCTCGTACGGCTCGACGGCGGCGTCGGAGGAGAGGTTGAGGACCCTGCGCGGTCGCGCCAGCTGGATCAGCGCGAGCGGCGCGACGACGTTGACCCGGTAGACGTGCTCGAGCACGTCCAGCGGGTAGTCGGTGAGCGCCGGTTGCGGGCTCGGGCCGAGGATCGAGGCGTTGTTGACGAGCAGGTCGACCTCGCCCGCGGTGGCGACCAGCGCCTCGCGATGCGCGGCGTCGGCGACGTCGCCCTGAGATCGCGATCGCGTTCGCGCAGGTCCGCGGCGGCGGCGTGCAGCGGGCCGGGCTCGCGAGCGTCGATCACGAGCCGCCACCCTCGCTCGTCGAGGGCGCGGGCGAGGGCGAGTCCGAGGCCGCGGGAGGCGCCGGTGACGATGGCGGTGGGCATGGCCTCGAAGCTACGCCCGCCCCCGCCCGTCCACCATCGGCAATTGGCCCTAGGACCGAACCTAAGGGGGGTCAGACCCCTTCGCGCGACAATTGTCGCGTAAAGGGGTCTGACCCCCCTAAACGAGGCCGTGGCGTACGGCGTAAAGGGCGGCCTGTGTGCGGTCGGTCAGGTCGAGCTTGCCGAGGATGTGCGAGACGTGGGTCTTGACCGTCTTCTCGGCCACGCCGAGCTCGAGCGCGATCACCTTGTTGGAGCGGCCGCGGGCGATCAGGACGAGCACGTCACGCTCGCGCGGCGTGAGGTCGTCGACCTGCGCCGGCGCGCCGCCGCCCTGGGCGATCTCCTCGACGATCCGGGTCGCGATCGCGGGCGAGAGCGGCGCGGTGCCGTCGTGGGCGGAGCGGATCGCGCGGACCAGCTCGGCCGGCTCGACGTCCTTGAGCAGGTAGCCGGCGGCGCCCGCGCGCAGGGCGGCGAACAGCTTGTCGTCGTCGCCGAAGCTGGTGAGCACGATCACGCGCGCCCGGGTGTCGCCCATCCGCTTGAGCGCGCCGACGCCGTCGAGCTTCGGCATCACCAGGTCGAGCAGGATCACGTCCGGGTCGGTGCGGGCGGCAGCGTCGACAGCGGCTTCGCCGTCGCCGGCCTCGGCCACGACCTCGATGTCGTCCTGGAGGTCGAGGAACGTGCGCAGACCCTGGCGCACGACCGCGTGGTCGTCGGCGAGCAGGACGCGGATCATGCTGGTACCTCCAGGCGCACCGTGGTCCCGGAACCGAGCTTCGAGTCGACGCTCAAAGTCCCGCCGAGCTCGGTCGCGCGTTCCTGCATCGACGTCAGCCCGAGCCGCTGGCCGCGCACTTCGGGGCCCTTCGGATCGAAGCCGCAGCCGTCGTCGGACACGCTCAGCACGAGCCGCTCGCCGCCGTTCTCGAGCTTGACGCAGATGTGCTCCGCGGCGGCGTGGCGGAGCGCGTTGCCGAGCGCCTCCTGCGCGATCCGCAGCACCTGCGCCGCCGATCCGGCGGCGCAGGCGCGGGACGTCGCGCACGCGCAGATCGATCGTCTGGCCCGACACCCGTCGCAGCACCTCGATGTGCTTGCGCAGGACGGTCGCGAGTCCCTCGGCCTCCAGCGATCCCGGCCGCAGCTCGAACACGACCGCGCGCAGCTCCTCCATCGCGCCGCGCGCGAGCTCGGAGACCCGCCGCAGCTCCGCCGCGGCGCCGGCGCGGTCGCGCTCGAGCAGCGTCGACGCCGACTCGGCCGCCAGCGCGACCCCGAACAGCCGCTGCGTGACCGAGTCGTGCAGCTCGCGCGCGAGCCGGTTGCGCTCCTCGATGATGCTCAGCTCGCGCGCTGCGCTCGTGCAGCCGCGCGTTCTCGATCGCGATCGCGGCGTGCGCGGCGAGCAGCCGATCAGCCGCTGGTCGGCGTCCGAGAACATCGAGCTCGCCCTCCTTCTCGGTCAGGTACAGCGCGCCGATCACCTCGCCGCGGGCGACGATCGGCACGCCGAGGAACGAGCGCATCGGCGGGTGCGCGCGCGGCCACCAGCCGCGAAAGCGCGGATGGCGGCGGATGTCGTCGGTCCGGTGCGGCTCGGGCGAATCCAGCATCGCGCCGAGCATCCCGTGCGTGCGCGGGAGCGGACCCATCGACTCGATCAGCTCGTCGCTCATCCCGGACGTGATGAAGCTCGCGAACGCGCCCTCGCCGTCCGGGATGCCGAGCGCCGCGTAGCGCGCGCCGGCGAGCTCGCGCGCGGAGTGCACGAGCCGCTGCAGCACGGGCTCGACCTCGTGCTCGGACGCGAGCGCGAGCACGACGTCGGAGAGCGCGCGGAAGGCGGTGCTGTCGGCGGCGGCCATTGCCGCCCAACACGTTACGCGGCGGGCCGCCGAAGACCCATCGGCCGGTGGTCCTAGGTCACGCGTCCCGGCGCCCGACGAGCCAGACCCCGACGCCGAGCGCCGCCGCCGCGTAGGCGCAGAACAGCGCGAGACCCGCGCCCGGGCGCGATCGGGACGTTGTCGGCGCGCTCGACCGTGCGCTGGATCGCGAGCCCGGCGAACATCGGGCAGAAGCCGCGCGATCTTCAGGCCGATGTCCATCGGCACCATCGAGACCACGATCAGCGGGACCCACAGCAGCGCGAGCACGGTCGAGATCGCGGCCGCCGTGTGGCGCAGGATCGCGCCGACGCCGAGGCTGAACAGCGCCAGCGCGGCGTAGTAGACGGCGGTGCCGGCGACGCCGCGCAACACGGTGCTGCGCCGGGACGCCGGCATAGCCGTTGGCCGCCGTGTAGCCGTTGCTGCCGCAGCAGCGAGATCCCGGCGACGTACGCGAGCGCACAGGCGACGAGCCCGACGGCGAGCACCAGCCCGCCGACGATCGCGGCCTTGGCCGGCCAGCACGATGTGCCGCCGCGGCGTGGCCGCGAACGTCGTGCGGATCATCCCGCGACGTGAACTCGCGGGCTGATCGCCAGCACGCCGAACGCCGCCACCGCCATCTGCCCGAAGTAGACGCCGCCGAGGCTCAGCTCGAGCAGGTCGTCGTCGCAGCCCCCGTCCGGGCAGCCGGAGGTACTGGACACCGCTGGTGATGAGCAGCGTCAGCAGCATGGTGAGGACCAGCGTCGCGAGCAGCGACCACCAGGTGCCGCGCAGCGCGGTCAGCTTGGTCCACTCCGAACGCAGCGCTCGGCTCATCGGAAGTCGACCGCGTCGTTGGTGATGGACATGAAGACGTCCTCGAGCGATGTGCGATGGGGCGAGAGCTCATGCAGCCGCAGCCCGTGATCGGCGGCGACGTCGGCGATCCGCTCGACCGGCAGGCCGGCGACGGTCAGCGTCGTCGCCGTTGGAGCTGACCGTCGCGCCCGCGTTGGCCAGCAGCGGTCATCAGCTGCGCCGGCTGCGGCGCGCGGACCGTGACGCGGTCGCCGCCCGCGCGAGCCAGCAGCTCGCGCATCGGCGTGTCGGCGATCAGCCGCCCGCGCCCGATCACGATCAGGTGGTCGGCGGTGTCCTCGAGCTCGCTCATCAGGTGGCTGGAGACGAGCACCGTGCGGCCCTCGGCGGCGAGCGCGCGCAGGAAGCCGCGGATCCAGCGGATGCCCTCCGGGTCGAGCCCGTTGACCGGCTCGTCGAACAGCAGCAGCGGCGGGTCGCCGAGCAGCGCGGCCGCGATGCCGAGCCGCTGGCGCATGCCGAGCGAGAAGCCGCCGACGCGCCGGCGCGCGACGCTCGCGAGCCCGACGAGGCTCGAGCACCTCGTCGGCACGCGCGAGTCCGGCAGCCCGTTGCTGCGCGCCAGCCAGAGCAGGTGGTCGCGGGCGCGCAGGCCGCGGTGGACGTCGCCGGCGTCGAGCAGCGCGCCGACCTCGCGCAGCGGGTGCGCGAGCGTCGCGTACGGGCTTGCCGCCGACCAGCGCGCGGCCCGCGTCGGGCGCGTCGAGCCCGAGGATCAGCCGCATCGTCGTCGACTTGCCGGCGCCGTTGGGCCCGACGAACCCGGTCACGCGGCCCGGCTCGACGGTGAACGACAGCCCGTCGACGGCGACCGTCTCCCCGTAGCGCTTGGTCATCGCCTCCACTTCGATCATGGCGGCGAAGGTATGCGCGGCGCCGGCGCGCCTGTCGTCGCGCCCGAGAGCGGTCTTGCGACATCCCCCGTGCGAGGGACGCGCAGCCGCGCGAGCGCGCGGCGCACAATCGGCGCGTGCGGCCGCTCACGACACGTGCCGCGACTGGCCGCTGTGCTCGGGCTCGCCCTCGGCGCTGGTCGCGCTGCGTCGAGGCCTGCGCTGTACACGCGCGACGGCGGCGACCGCGCGACGACGATCGCTGCTCGCGCTGCTGGCGACGCTCGCCGCTGATCTTGCGCCGCACGCCACCTGAAGCTGGCGGCGACGACCGTCATCGTGTCGCCACGGTGTTCGCTGATCGCCGGCGACGACTCGACGCCGCTGACCGTCGCCGGCGATCGTCGGCCAGGCCTGGATTCTGTACCTGGTCGCCGAGCGCTACCGCGGCCGGGTGGCGGTCGCGCTCGGCGCGGTGCTGGTGCTGCTGACGCTCGGCGACGGCAGTCCCGCGCTGTCGACCGTCCTGCTGCTCGCGGTCGGGATCGGCGCGCTCGGCGTCGGCAACTCGCGCCGGCTGCGCGGCGAGGTCGAGCGCGGTGCAGGCCGATCAGGCGGTGCTGGAGGAGCGGGCGCGGATCGCGCGCGAGCTGCACGACGTGGTCGCCCACCACGTCTCCACGATCGCGATCCAGGCCGACACGGCGCGGCTGACCACGCCGGGGATGCCGCCGGAGGGCGCCGAGCAGCTGGAGGCGATCGGCGAGACCGCGCGCGACGCGATGACCGAGATGCGGCGGGTGCTCGGCGTGCTGCGCACCGAGGGCCGGCGAGCGCGAGCCGCAGCCCGGGCTCGACGGGCTCGGCGACCTGCTCGAGGCCGCGCGCGCCGCCGGGACGCCGGTGCGGCTCGTGCTCGAGGGGTCGGTTGCGCCGCTTGCGCCCGGCGTCGAGCTGACCGCATACCGGCTCGTGCAGGAGGCGCTGACCAACGCTCGGCGGCACGCGCCGGGCGCGGCGGTCGAGATCGAGCTGCACTACGACGCCGACGCGCTCCGACTGCGCGTACGTGACGACGGTCCCGGCCCCTCCGGTGAGGGCACCGGCCTCGGCCTGATCGGCATGCACGAGCGGGTCGCGACGGTCGGCGGGCAAGCTGACGGTCGGGCCCGGCGACGGCGGTGGGTTCCTCGTCGAGGCGAGGCTCCCGCTGTGATCCGCGTCGTCGTCGTCGACGATCAACAGATCGTCCGCGACGGGTTCGGCGGCGCTGCTGAACACCCAGCCGGACATCGACGGTGGTGGCCACCGCAGCCGACGGCGCCGAGGCGGTGGCCGTGTGCGCGCGCACCAGCCCGACGTCGTGCTGATGGACGTCCGGATGCCGGTGATGGACGGGATCGAGGCGACGCGGCGGCTGCGACGGCCCACGAAGGTGCTCGTGCTCACGACGTTCGACCTCGACGAGTACGTCTACGACGCGCTGATCGCGGGCGCCAGCGGGTTCCTCTTGAAGGACGTCCCGGCCGAGCGACTGTTCGACGCGGTGCGCGTGATCGCGGCCGGCGAGGCGCTGCTCGCGCCGTCGCGTCACGCGCCGGCTGATCGGCGAGTTCGCCCGCCAGCGGCCCCGGCCGCGACCAGTGGCACTGCGCGAGCTGACGCCGCGCGAGACCGAGGTGCTGCGGCTGATCGCCGAGGGCCTGTCGAACGCGGAGATCGCGGCGCCGGCTGGTGGTGAGCGACGAGACGGTCAAGACCCATGTCAGCCGCGTGCTGTTCAAGCTCGGCCTGCGCGACCGCACGCAGGCCGTCATCACCGCCTACGAGTCCGGGCTCGTCACTCCTCGCAGTCCACGTTGACGTAGCCGGAGCGAAACGGCGTCGCCGTCTTGGAATCCGGGTCGTAGGCGTGGCGCCAGACGCAGCCGGTGTCGTTGGTCAGCAGGTGGATCGAGACCGACGTGTTCTCACTCGTCGTGCGCACGCGGTGGATGTCGTCGCGGGGCGGCAACAGCGCGTAGAAGTCGCCCGGTTGCAGCGGGCGGCTCTCCTTGAGCTCCAACTCGGTGGTGAAGATGTCCTCGTCCTGCGTGCCGTCATAGAGGCCGACGAGACCCCAGGCGAGGTGGTCGTGCACCGGCGTCTCGGAACCCGGCGGGACGACGAGCGCGAAGAGGCTGAGCGAGCGGTCGCCGGCGCGGTAGAGCAGCCACTGACCGATGCCACCGCCCATCCCGCTCTCGGGATCGCCCTCGCGGTATTTGTGCGGCAGCCACTCGGGGTCGGCGAGCAGCGCCGCGAACGGCGGCCTGATCGCCTCGCACGCCTCCTCGGGCGAGGCGGCGTTGCCGATCAGCGCCCGCACGCGCGCGATGAACTGGCGGACGACCGGCGAGTCGAGGTGGTACTCGTCGGGATTCATGCGCGCGCCGCCGCGATCGCGGCCTGGCCGTAGGAGATCCCGCCGTCGTTGACCGGCAGCTCGCGGGGACGAGCGCGCGGGGGAGGCGCTCGCGGGTCCGCTCGAGCAGGAGGGCGTTCTGGAACACGCCGCCGGAGAGTACGACGATCGGCTCGTCGCGCAGCGCCTCGGCGGTCGCGTTGGCGACGGCGTTGTGGAAGCGCGCGGAGACGAGCGAGGCGTCGACGCCCGCGTCACGTCCCGCACCGACCGCGGCGATCGTCGCGCGTGCGTCGAGCGCGGCGCCATCGGATAGCGCGGCGCGCTCGTGGCGGTCGGCGGCGGCCTCGAGCTCGACGGCCGCCTGGCCCTCGTACGTGACGGTCTGGCGGACGCCGCACAGCGCGGCGACCGCGTCGAACAGGCGGCCCATGCTCGTCGTCACCGGCGAGGCGAAGCCCGGTGCGGGCGAGTTGCGCGACCTGCTCCCACTCCGGCGGCACGTCGAGGCCGGCCGCGACCAGCCATGCGCAGGCCATCCGCCAGGGCTCGCGGATCGCCGCCTCGCCGCCCGGCATCCGGACCGGCCACAGGTGCGCCGAGCCGTTCGAAGCCGTGCAGGTCGCCGCGCAGGATCTCGCCGCCCCAGACGGTGCCGTCGGGGCCGTAGCCGGTGCCGTCGTAGATCGCGCCGGCAGCCGGCCGGCACGCCGTGCTCGGCCAGGCACGCGGCGAGGTGGGCGTGGTGGTGCTGGACGCCGACGGCAGGCAGGTCGAGGTCGAGCGCGTACTTCGTCGACAGGTACTCCGGGTGCAGGTCGTGGGCGACGAGCTCCGGCGCGACCGCGAACAGCCGCTGGAAGTGCGCGATCGCCGTCGGTGAAGGAGCGCAGCGTCTCGTAGTTGCGCAGGTCGCCGATGTGGTGGCCGACCCACGCGCGCCCGTCGCGGGCGAGCGTGAACGTGTTCTTGAGCTCGGCGCCGCACGCGAGCAGCGGCGGCGCGTCGGCCACCGGCAGCGTCGCCGGCACGTAGCCGCGCGAGCGGCGCAGATCCGCCCGCCGCGCACGACCGAGTCGTCGGTGCGCGTGTGGATCGGCCGGTCGTGCAGCAGGAACACGTCGGCGATGTCCGCGAGCCGCTCGAGCGCGTCGTCGTCCTCGTACGCGATCGGCTCGTCGGAGACGTTGCCGCTCGTCATCACGAGTGGCACGCCGACGTCGGCGAGCAGCAGGTGGTGCAGCGGCGAGTAGGGGAGCATCACGCCGAGCTCGCGCGAGCGCGGCGCGACCGACGGCGCGACCGCCGTCCCGACGCGGCACGAGCACGATCGGCCGGCGAGCGCGAGTGAGTCGGTCGGCAGCTCGACGGCATCGCGGTCGGACGACCATGAGCGCGAACGGGCGGTCCTCGCGGTGCTTGCGCGCGCGCAGCCGTGCGACGACCGCCTCGTCGTCGGCGCGGCACGCGAGGTGGTAGCCGCCGATCGCCCTTGACCGCGAGGATGGCGCCGCCGAGCAGCGCGTCCGCGGCCACATCGATGTCCGGCGTCACGCGCGGCCCGCACTCCGGGCAGGCGTTCGGCTGGGCGTGGAAGCGGCGGTCGGACGGGTCGTCGTACTCGGCCTGGCAGGCGGCGCACATGACGAAGCCGGCCATCGTCGTGTTCGGCCGGTCGTACGGGACGCCGGTGACGATCGTGAACCGCGGGCCGCAGTTGGTGCAGTTGATGAACGGGTAGCGATAGCGGCGGTCGGCCGGGTCGAACAGCTCGGCCAAGCACGCGTCGCACGTCGCCGTGTCCGGCGCGATCGCGGCGTCGGGCCGGCCGCCCAGGCTCTCCCGGATCGCGAACCCCGGTTCGCCGCACTCCGGCACCGGCTCGTACGTCAGCGCCTCGATCGACGCCAGCGGGGGCGCCTCGTCCCGGAGCCGCGTCAGGAAGCGCTCGACCGAGGCGCCCTCGACCTCGACGACGACGCCCGATGCATCGTTGAGCACGAACCCCGACAGCCCGAGCTCGGTCGCGAGCCCGTGCACGATACGGCCGGAAGCCCACGCCCTGCACCACGCCGGTGACCCGTGCGCGAACTCTCAAAGCAGCTCCACCAGCGTGTGGTACGCGCTCGCCTGCGCCTCCTGGATCCGCGGGATGTGCTCCGAGCGCACGATGACGACGTGGTCCGCCAACGATTCGGACGCGATCCGCCCGCCGTCGTAGCCGACCATCGCGATCGTCACGAGCTCGCGCCGGCGGGCCTCGGCGAGCGCCGCGATGACGTTCGCCGACGAGCCCGAGGTCGACAGCGTCAGCAGCACATCGCCCGGCCGCCCGTGCGCGATCACCTGGCGCGAGAAGATTGCCTCCACGCCGATGTCGTTGGCGATCGCGGTCAGCACCGCGGGGTCGTCGGTCAAATCGAGAGCGCGCCGCCCGCGCGCCCGCAGGTCGGCGACGACGTCCATCGCGTCGGTCGCGCTTCCCCCGTTTCCGAGCGCGAGCAACCTAAAGGGGCCAGGCCCCTTTAGGTTCGCGGCGATCGCGCCGAGGTCGTTCTCGGCCAGCGTCTGCTCGCGCAGCGCGCCGATCTCTTCGGCCTTCGCCTCGATCGAGCGCCGCACGTCTTCGCGGACAGGGTCGAGGTCGGACGTCCCGGCCTCGAGGAACGGGTAGAGGAACCCCGCGGCACCGGCGCCGACATCCGACGTCCCACGGTGATCGAGGAACACGTGCACGAGCTCCCAGAGCACGTGGTAGAGCGTCTCGATCAGCTCCTGGGCGACGAACGGATCGGACGTCGGCGGCGCGAACGTCTCGTCGCAGACGATCACGCGGCCGTCCTCGAAGAGCATCACGATGTCGTCGCCCTCGGCCTCCAGCGTGAGCACATCGCGCGGGAGCGCCAGCGCGGGCAGCGCCCGCTTGCCGACGATCACCGGATGGACGAACTCCACCGCGACGTGACGCGCGTCGGACTCGTCCCCCGCCGCGAGCAGCCGCCCGCCGCGCAGGAACCGCTGCGCCATCTCGTCGCACACCGCCGCCAACCGAGCCGATTCGGCGGTGAAGAACTCGCGGTTCGCGCGCGTTCGCTCCTGCGTCACGCCTCCACCATGCGGCGTTCCGGCAGCGCGGCGAGCCAGTCGCGGAACGCGTCCACGCCCTCGCCCGTGCGCGCGCTGACGCCCATCCACGAGACGCCCGGATGGACGGTCTCGAGCCGCTGCGACCACTTCGAGACGTCGAAGTCCACGTGCGGCAGCAGGTCCACCTTGTTCAGGATCACGAGTTCGCAGGCGCGGAACATCAACGGGTACTTGAGCGGCTTGTCCTCGCCCTCAGTGACCGACGCGACCATCACGCGCGCGTCCTCACCGACCCGGAACTCGGCCGGACACACGAGGTTGCCGACGTTCTCGATCACGAGCAGGTCGATCTCATCCAACGGAATCGACGGCAGCGCCGAGCGCACCATGTTCGCGTCCAGATGGCACTCGCCGCCGAACCCCTGGCTCGTCTGCAGCTGCGTCACGGGCACGTGCAGCGACGCCAGCCGGTCGGCATCCAACGAGCCCTGGACGTCGCCTTCCAGCACGCCCGCGCGGACGCCGCCGAGGTCGCCCAGCACACGCTCGAGCAGCGCCGTCTTCCCGGCCCCGGGCGCGCCCATCAGGTTCGCCACCGTCACCCCGGCGCGGTCGAAGTCGTCGCGATTCGCCTGCGCGATCGTGTTGTTGGCGTCGAGCGCGTCCTCGACGACCCGGACCCTGACGCGGTGCATCTACATCGACCGCAGCTTGAGATAGCGGCGGATCTCCGGGCCCATTGCCGCAAACGCGCCGAGCGCAGCGATCACGCCCCCGACGATGATGATCGCGTTCCTCATGTCGTCTCCTTTCCGTCGTCCAACAGGGATTCGAGCAGTCGCGCGGCCTCGGGCAGCGCCGCCTCGACGGCCGCGCTGAGGCCGGTGAATTCCTCGGCCGCGGCCGGCTCGCAGCCGAGCACCAGCGTCCGCGGCAGCGGCCCGCCCAGCGTCTTCGCCAGCGCGAGCACCTTCACCGGCGTCATCGCGTGCGCATCGACGTCGAGCGGCAACTCGTCGAGGTCGGGCTTGATCACGTACAGCGTCCCGGGCGCCTCCCCCCGCGGGGTCGCGTCGAGGAAGATCGCGACGTCGTAGTCGGCGAGCGCGTAGGCGAGGTCCATGCCACGGATACCGAAGTCGACCACGTCGACACCCTCGTAGCTGACGCGCTTGGCCAACTCGACGCCGAAGCCGTCATCACCGAGGAAGATGTTGCCGATCCCGGCCACCAACACGCGCAGCGGCTCGACCTCTTCCGGCGAGAAGAAGAACCGGTGCCCGCGCTCGCCGAGGTCGCGACCCGGGTCATCGTCGACCAGCACGCCGACGTGGACGCGACCCTCCATGTCGCGCTCGACGACGTCGACCACCGCGGTCTTGCCCGCGAGCGCGAGATCGAAGACGTCGCCGCCCGCGCGCGGGCGGAGCTTCACCCGCGTTCCAACCGGTAGCCCGACAGCGTCCACAGCTGCTCCTCGGTCAGGGACTCGGTCCGTTCCAGGATCTCGCGGGTGCGCGGGTCGGCGCGCATCTCCGCCTTCTCGGCGTCCGTCAGCGCCATGATGTTCAGCGCCAGCAGTCCGTCGATCTCGCCGCCGTCGAACAGGTCGCCCGGCGACTCCGGCGCGATCCGCGGATGGTCTTCGAGGATGATCGGCGCCGAGAGCATCGAGTCGTCACCGACCAGCACCGGCCAGGTGCCGACGTTCTCGCAGCCGTCGGCCTCCGTCGCCGACACGAATCGACCACCGACGAGCAGCGTGTGCGTCGAGCACAGCGCGTGCCGCAACGCCTCCTCGCGATCGCCGCCGGTCCACGGCGTCGTGTTGCGGATCGTCACCGTCAGCCGCGGGCCCTCGACCTCGACGTCGACGAGGCCGGCGAGCGGCTCGAAGGCGAACGGCCCCGGACCGACGGCGCGCTCGACACCTTCCTGCAGGAAGCGGACCGTGACCTCGACGTCGTGGGGATCGCTCTCCAGCAGCACCTGCGTGCGCATCACGTTGGCGTCGTCCGGGTGCTGCGCCGTCCAGGCGAGTGGAAAGACACTGCCGAACGTCCACCGGCGCTGGTTTTTCAACGCCGTCGGCCGGTACGGCCACAGCATGTAGCCCTCGTACATCACGGCGTCGGCGAGCGTGCGCAGGTCGCTCACAACCCGAGCCTCTCGAGCGCGTCGTCCCACGTCGCGAGCGCGTTGCGCGACTTGTACGCGGACAGCCGGTCGAAGCTCTCCTTGGAGAGCCGCACCCAGGCCGTGCCGCGGAAGTAGCGCTCCATCGTCTCCTTCCACACCCGCACCGGCAGCCGGTATTCGGCCTCGCTGTTCCACGGCAGCCGCGTGGTCTGCAGCGCGTCGCCGTCCATGTAGAAGACGCTGCCGCTGAACAGGAACTCGAGCGGCACCTCGCCGTCGGAGAGCGCATCGAGGTAGCGCGACGCGGCGACCTCGAGGTCGTAGCTGCACGGCAGGTCGAGGTTCACGACGGTCGTGTCCGTGAACGCCGGGACGACGAGCGTCGTGCGCGTCCACAGCAGCGTCCGCAGCGACGTGCCCCAATCCGCGACCGGCCCGAACAGCTCGAACAGCCGGTCGTGCGCGGAGGTGTCATAGCCGCGCCGGCGCGCGGCGATCTGGACCTGCACGTCGAGCAGCACCGACCGCACGGGCGACGGCGACGAGACGCGCAGCGCGAAGCGCAGCGTCGGCACCGCCGCGTGCTCGACACGGGTCGCGTCCTCGACGGCGAAGTCCAGCTCGATCACGCAGGCGACAGGTTCGGCATGCTGGGGTCGATCGGCTCGCGGTCGGCGGCGTTGACGCCGGTCGAGCGCTCCTGGGTCGAGGTGCCGTCGGGCTTGTGCCCGGAGTTGCGCTCGTAGTTGCCGGTCGCGTTGCCGGACTTGATCCCCTTCACGTGGGTCGCGTCCTTCTGCTTGGCCATTCTCATCTCCCTTTCCGGCTGCGCCGGTCGAGCCCGTCGAAGAACTTGTCCAGCTCGCGCCACACCTCGGCGCCACCCGTGAACCCGCGCCACTGCGTGCGGATCAGCCCGACGAGCGCGTAACAGACGTCGATCGGCACGATCCACTGGCGCCGCGCGCCGCGCACGCGGTTGACGAGCAGCGCCTCGACGTCGTCCTCCAGATCCACCGGCACGTCGACCGTCAGCAGCGACTCCGTCGGCCCCATCGGCGACGGGTAGTACGCCTTCAGCTCGCCGCCGGTGCGGAAGAAGAACGCGATGTCGACGGGAAGCCGCAGCGACTCCCAGTCGAGTTCGACGTCGCCGACCGCGTAGACGTCGGTCGGGATCAGCTTCAGCTTCTCGGTGCGGTCGAACAGCAGCGAGCACGGCCGGCACGCGCACTTCACGTCCCGCGTTCCCAGCTCCAGCACGTGTCGGTGCTCAGCCGGGATCGGCGCGCCGCACAGCTCGCAGTGCTCGAGGGCCGCCTCGCGCTCGACCGTCGAGCGCTGGGCCAGCCGCATCAGCCCGCTTGCGGAACCGGACATGCGATCTCGATCTGCAGCAGACCGGGGTTGATGACCTCCGTGCCGTCGGCCTCGATCCGCTCCACGTCCGGAGCCGCGCGCATGATCGCCTCCTCCACGGCGCTCTTCAAAGTCAGCGCCGAGGACGGGCAGCCGTTGCACGCGCCCTCGAGCTGCAGGTGCACGACGCCGTCGTGCACCCCGAGCAGCTCGACGCCGCCGCCGTGCGCGACCAGATACGGGCGCACCTCGTCGAGCGCGCCCAGCACGCGTCGCTCGATCGGCACCGGGTGCAGCCCGTGGAGCAGCAGCAGGTGCGCGACGAGGTCGTCCTCGACCGGGATCGCGCCCGCCGCGACGATCCGTGTCAGGCCCTCCCCGTACATGTCGAGGAGGGCCTGGACGAGCTCCGTCGTGGTCTCGCGTTCCGCGGGCGGGAACGACTCGACCTCGTCGAGCAATGCCTCTACGCGTTCGATCATCCGTGCTCCCCGAACATCGGCGAGTGCACCTGCTTGATCGTCTTGCCGTTGCCGAGGTACATGTGCACGCCGCACGGCAGGCACGGGTCGAACGACCGGACCGCACGCATGATGTCGATCCCGCGGAAGCTGTCCTGGTCGTTCTCCTCGAAGATCGGCTGGCCCATCACCGCGTCCTCGTACGGGCCGGGCGTGCCGAACGAGTCGGTCGGCGAGCCGTTCCACGGCGTCGGCGGATACGGGTGGTAGTTGGCGATCTTGCCGTCGCGGATGACCATGTGATGCGAGAGCACGCCGCGGACCGCTTCGTGGAAGCCGCAGCCGATCGCGTCGTCGGGGACGTCGAAGTTCTCGAACGTCTTCGTCCGGCCCGCGCGGACCTCCTCGAAGGCCTTGTCGAGGAAGTGCAGCGCCATCCCCGCCGCGTAGGCGACGAAGTAGATCCGCGCCCGGTCGCGCTCGATCGCGTTCGACCACTGCGGGATCTTCCACTCGAGGTTGACCTCGGGCGTGTCCGGCGTCTTGGGCAGCGTCATCGTCACGCTGCTGCCGGTCGCGTTCACGTACGGCGTGTGAACCTTGTCGGCCAGCGCCGTCGCCCACAGCCGCGCGAGCGCGCCGCCGCCGGTGTCCAGCGCGAGGTTGTCGCCGGTGCGCTTGTCGAACCACCGCGGGCTCATCACCCACGAGTAATTGCCGCCGTCGAGGTCGCGCTTCTGCGGCTTCGGGATCGTGGTCTGGTTCCACGGGTGGCGCCGGTCCACCGGGTTGCCGAGCGGGTCCTTCGGGACGAACATCTCCTCCTCGGTCCAGTCCTGGTAGTAGGACGAGCCGAGCAGGATCCGGATGCCGAGGTTGATGTCGACGAGGTTGGTGGTGACCAACTCGCCGTCGACCACCACGCCCGGGGTGACGAACATCTCGTTGCCCCAGTCGTCCATGTTCTTGTAGCTGTAGTCGACGTGATCGGGGTTGTTGAACGCGCCCCAGCAGCCGAGCAGAATCCGCCGCCGGCCGACCTCCTCGTAGCCCGGTAGCGCCTGGTAGAAGAAGTCGAAGACGTCGTCGTTCATCGCGACGGCCTTCTTGATGAAGTCCAGGCAGCGCAGCAGCCGGCTCAGGTAGTCGGTCAGCAGCGTCGGCGTCGCGACGGTCCCGACTCCGCCCGGATAGATCGTGGACGGGTGCACGTGGCGCCCCTCCATCAGGCAGATCATCTCCCGCCCGATCCGGCTCATGTGGAGCGCCTCGCGGTACGTCTCACCGGTGAACGGGTTGTA
This sequence comes from uncultured Solirubrobacteraceae bacterium, assembly GCA_963768375.1. Taxonomy (GTDB): domain Bacteria; phylum Actinomycetota; class Thermoleophilia; order Solirubrobacterales; family Solirubrobacteraceae; genus Solirubrobacter. The sequence goes on along the minus strand of CAVYHO010000003.1, from coordinate 765,843 downwards.
CGAGCGCATGATGTCGGCGATCGTCTTGTAGCCGTGCGTGTCGACGCCCGGGGCGGCCGTGTTCTCCGCCTTGTCCATCACGCTCGGGTTCGTGGCGCGCACCATCTGCTCGCAGAAGTCCACGAACACCAGGTTGTCCTGGAAGATGATGTGGTCGAAGATGTATTCGGCCGCCTCGCCGAGGTTGACGATCCACTCGGCCAGCGGCGGTGGCTTGACGCCGTACGCCATCTGCTGCGCATAGCAGGAGCAGACCGCGTGGTTGTCGCCGCAGATGCCGCAGATGCGGCTCGTGATGAAGTGCGCGTCGCGCGGGTCCTTGCCCTTCATGAACACGCTGTAGCCGCGGAACAGCGACGACGTCGCCTTGCAGCTGACGACCTCGCGGTTGTCGAAGTCGATCTTCGTGTAGATGCCGAGGTTGCCGACGATGCGCGTGATCGGGTCCCACGACATGTCGACGACGCGGCCGGCCTCAGGCGTGACCTTCTCTCGGGTGGCCATGTTCAGTTCCCCCAGCGCGGGTCGTAGCCGGTGGTCAGCTCAGGCTGGTTGTGCCGCCACTTCGGCTCCTTGTTGACCGTCCGGTTCGTGATCCCGCGCAGCCGCCGGACGAGCGGGCCGTACATCTGCAGGAGGTTCGAAGAGACGCCGCCGCCGGGAGGCGCGTCCATGAACGGCATGAACTTGTCGGGGAAGCCCGGCATCGTGCAGCCGATGCAGATGCCGCCGACGTTCGGGCAGCCGCCGAGCCCGTTCATCCAGCCGCGCTTGGGGACATTGCAGTTGACCACCGGCCCCCAGCAGCCCACCTTCACGAGGCACTTGGGCGAGTTGTAGTCGTGCGCGAAGTCGCCCTGCTCGTAGTAGCCGGCGCGGTCGCAGCCCTCGTGGACGGTCTTGCCGAAGATCCAGGTGGGACGCAACTCGTTGTCGAGCGGGATCGTTGGCGCCAGCCCCGCCGCCTGGTAGAGCAGCCAGACGAGCGTCTCCATGAAGTTCTCGGGCTGGACCGGGCAGCCGGGGACGTTGACGATCGGCAGGCCGCCGGCGCTGCGGAAGTCCTTGCCCAGGTAGTCGGCGAGCCCCATGCAGCCGGTCGGGTTGCCGGCCATCGCGTGGATGCCGCCGTAGGTCGCGCAGGTGCCGATGGCGACCACGCCCCACGCCTTCGGCGCAAGCTGGTCGATCCACCAGTTGAGGGTCAGCGGCTCGCCGGTCGCCTCGTCGTTGCCGAACGACGTCCAATAGCCGTCGCCATTGATGTTCTCGTTCGGGATCGAGCCCTCGATCACGAGCACGAACGGGAGCGCGGCCTCGCCGCGCGCCGCGGCCCGGAACGGCGTCAGGAACTCCTCGCCGCCGAGCGTGGGGCTCAGGACCTTGTTGTGGAGGTTGACCTTCGGCAGCCCCGGGATCGCGCCCAGCAGCACGTCCTCGATGCTCGGCTGCCCGGCCGCCGTGATCGAAACGGAGTCCCCATCGCAGCTCATCCCCTCCGAGATCCAGAGGATGTCGACCTCCTCAACTCCGGCCACTGGGCACTCCTTCCATCGTCAGTGCGTCCACGAGCAGTTCTTCGCCGCGGACCAGTTCGACATCCAGGCCTCCGCACGCGGCGCACGCCAGCGGGAAGCCGGACCATTCGCTCTCGAACCCGCACGCGCGGCAGATGCCGGCGGCCGGGATCTCTTCCATCTGCAACTGCGCGCCCTCCGCATCGGTCCCCTCCGCGACGAGGGTGAACGCGAACGCGAGCGCGTCGGGCACGACCTGGCGCAGGTGCCCGACCTTGACTTCGACCGTCTCGATCCGCCGTCCACCGCTGTGCGCGCAGGCGATGCGCACGATGGCGTCGGCGATCGACAATTCATGCATCAGCAGATCCTCGGCAGCGGGTCGCCGACCAGTTCGTCCATCACCCGCTTGCCGCCGAAGCTCGTCTCGACCAGCACCATCCCGGGCGGCTGGGTCTTGACCTCGCCGATGTCGGCGAAGCCCGGGGGAACCGTGTCGGGCGCGACGATCGCGACGAACACGCCCTCGTTGGCGACGTGCATCGGGTCGATCCCGAGCAGCTCGCACGCGCCGGCGACCGCGGGCGCGACCGGCACCGCCTTCTCCTGGATCAGCATCGCCACGCCGGCGGCGCGCGCGAGCTCGTTCAGGACGGAGGCGACGCCGCCGCGCGTGGCGTCGCGCAGCGTCCGGACGCCCGGCCCGAGCATGGCGTCGACCTCGGGCCACAGCGACCGCGTGTCGGAGACGATGTCGGCTTCGAGTTCGAACTCGCCGCGCGCGAGCATGATCGCCGTCCCGTGGGCCGCAATCGGCCCGGAGAGCAGGATTCGGTCGCCGGGCCGCGGCGTCTCGAACGCGGCGCGTGGGTCGACCCGTCCAAGACCGGTGGTGGTGATGTAGATGCCATCGGCGTGGCCGCGCTCGACCACCTTCGTGTCGCCGCCGACGATTTGCACGCCGGCCGCCTCCGCCGCTCGCGCGATCGCGTCGACCTCGGCCCGCAGCACGTCGCTCTCCAACCCCTCTTCGAGGATCAGGCTGAGCGTGAGCGCCTCCGGTCGCGCGCCGGCCATCGCGAGGTCGTTGACGGTGCCGTTGACGGCGAGCTCGCCGATCGAGCCGCCCGGGAAGCGCAGCGGCTTGACTACGAATGCGTCGGTCGTGATCGCGACGTCGCCGACCAGCGCGGCGTCGCCCAGATCCATGCCGAACGCCGGTTGCAGCAGCCCTTCGACGAGCTTCGAGGTGGCCTTGCCGCCCGCCCCGTGGGCCATCGTGATCCGCTCATCGCGGAACTTCGCGCGCTTGGACCGCGCCGTCTCGATGATCTCGAGGACACGCGCTTCCCGGGTGGTCACACAACCTCCCGTTCGCGAGCAAACCTCCCGAAGTTGTAATAGGCGGCGCAGGCGCCTTCGCTCGACACCATGCACGTCCCGATCGGCCGCTCCGGCGTGCACGCGGTGCCGAACACCTTGCACTCCCACGGCTTGATCACGCCCTTGAGCACCTCGCCGCACTGGCAGGCCTTCGGGTCCGCGACGCGGATGCCGGGCACCGTGAAGCGCAGCTCGGCGTCGTAGTCGGCGTAGGCGTCGGTCAGACGCAGGCCGGAATGCGAGATGAAGCCGAGCCCGCGCCACTCGAAGTGCGGCCGCAGCGCGAACACCTCGGCCATCACCTCGAGCGCCCGCTGGTTGCCGTCATAGGGGACGACGCGCTTGTACTGGTTCTCGACCTCGCAGCGGCCCTCGCGCAGCTGCACGAGGATCATCTCGATCGCCTGCAGGATGTCGAGCGGCTCGAAGCCGGCGATCACGACCGGCTTGCCGTAGGTCGCCGGGATGAACTCGAACGGCCGCGCACCGACCACCGTGCTGACGTGGCCCGGCCCGATGAAGCCGTCGAGCCGCAGGTCGGGCGAATCCAGCAGCGCGCGCAGCGGCGGCACGATCGTGACGTGGCTGCACATGCAGCTGAAGTTTCGGATCCCCTCGGCCTTCGCGCGTTTCAAAGTCAGCGCCGTGGACGGCGCGGTGGTCTCGAAGCCGATCGCGAAGAAGATCACCTCGCGATCCGGATTCGAGCGCGCGATCCGCAGCGCGTCGAGCGGCGAGTAGACCATCCGCACGTCGGCGCCGGCCGCCTTCGCCTCCAGCAGCGTCCCGCGCGACCCGGGCACCCGCATCATGTCGCCGAAGCAGGTGAAGACCACACCGGGCTTCATAGCTAGGGAGATCCCGTCGTCGACGCGGCCCATCGGGATCACGCACACCGGGCACCCCGGGCCGTGGACGAGCTCGACGTTCGCCGGCAGCAGGTCATCGACGCCGTACTTGTAGATCGAGTGGGTGTGGCCGCCGCACACCTCCATGACCTTGTAGTGGCGGCCGGGCTCGACCGCGCTCAGGATCTCGCCCGCCACGACCCGGCCGAGCTCGGCGTCGCGGAACTCGTCGACGAACTTCACAGCGTCACCAGCGCGACGCCGGCGTGGACCAGTACGTCATCGCCTGGGCCTGCGTCGACGAGGGCAAGCTCGACGGTGTGACGCGCGCCGTCGGGATCCTCACACAGCGCCAGGTCGTCCCGAACCCGCACCACCCGCATCGGCGTGCCGTCGTCGCCGCAGGTGATGCAGTGCTCGGAGCCGCAGTTCACTCGATCACGCTCTCCGAGAGCTCGTGCAGCTCCTGCTCGTACTCGGCGCCCATCGCCTCGAGCAGCTCCCGGGTGGCGCGCGCCTCCTCCTCGTCGATCACCGAGATGGCGAATCCGACGTGGATCAGCACCCAGTCACCGGGCCCGATGTCGTCGAACAACCCGATGTTCACCGTGCGCCGCACTCCGGCTACGTCGACTTTGGCGAGCGTGTTGGGCTCGTCGATGATCTCGACGATCTGGCCAGGAATGGCCAGGCACACGATGGCTCTCCTCTAGTCGGTCAGAACCGGAGACCGATTTGTATCACTCCGCTCGCGCGCCCTGCGCCACCTTGCCCGGATTAAAGAGATTCGTTGGATCCAAAGCGGACTTGACGGCTCTCATCAGGGCCACACCGCCGGGTCCGTGCTCGAGCTCCAGGAACGCCGATTTCCCATATCCGACGCCGTGTTCGCCGGTGCAGGTGCCGTCCATCGCGATCGCGCGGCGGACGAGCCGGTCGTTGAGCGCCTTGGCGCGCGCAAGCTCGTCCGGATCGTCGGGGTCGACGAGGATCGCAAGGTGGAAGTTGCCGTCGCCGACGTGGCCGACGATCGGGGCCAGCAGTCCTGACTCGTCCAGATCGGCCTTGGTCTGCGCGATGCACTCGGCCAGGCGCGAGATCGGGACGCAGGCGTCAGTCGTAAAGCCGCGTGCGCCCGGCCGCAGTGCGCGACACGCCTCGTAGGCGCCGTGGCGGGCGTGCCAGAGCCTGCGCCGCTCGCTCTCGTCGGCGGCCCAGTCGAAGCCGCGGCCGCCATGCGTCGCGGCGATCTCACCGACCGCCTTCGCCTGCGCCGCCGTGTCCTCGGGCGTGCCGTGGAACTCGAGCAGCAGCGTGGGGCCGACGGTCAATTGCATCCCGAAGTGCCGGTTGACGGCGTCGATCTGGACGTCGTCGAGCAGTTCGATGCGGGCGACCGGGATCGCGTTGGCGAGCACCTCGATCACGCAGTTCACGGCGCCCTCGAGCGTCTCGAACGCGCACGCGGCGGCGGTCATCGACTCCGGCGTCGGCTGCACGCGCAGCGTGATCTCGGTGATCAGCCCGAGCGTGCCCTCCGAGCCGACGAACAGCCGCGTCAGGTCATAGCCGGCGGAGGACTTGCGCGCCCGCGAGCGTGTCCGCACAACCTCGCCCTCGGCCGTGACGACGGTGAGGCTGAGGACGTTCTCGCGCATCGTCCCGTAGCGGACGCTGGTGGTCCCGGACGCTCCGGTCGCGGCCATCCCGCCGAGCGTGGCGTCGGCGCCAGGATCGACGGAGAAGAACACGCCCTCGGGGCGCAGCTTGGCGTCGAGCGCTCGGCGCGTCACGCCGGCCTGAACCGTGACGTCCATGTCCTCGACCGACAGTCGCAGGATCTTGTCCATCTGCGTGGTGTCGACGCAGACGCCGCCCTCGACCGCCGCCACGTGGCCCTCGAGCGACGTCCCGGCGCCGAACGGGACGATCGGCGTCTCGTGGTCGCGGCAGATCCGGACGACCGCGGCCGCCTCCTCGGTGTCGCGCGGGTAGACGACGACGTCAGGCGCCGCCGCGGCGTGCCAGCCTTCGTCGGTGCCGTGCCGGCGCAGCTCGTCGGCGCCGGTGACGACCCGCTGCGCGTCGAGTGCGGCGATCAGCTCCTCCTGCAGACCCATCGCCCGTCACCATACGAGCCGATGGGGGCGAAGCGCAGCGCGGGGATCCTGCTCTACCGGCACTCCGACGAGGGGCTCGAGGTCCTGCTGGTGCATCCGGGCGGGCCGTTCTGGGCCCGGAAGGACCTCGGAGCGTGGTCGATCCCCAAGGGCGAGCACGACCACGCCGAGGAGGCGCTTGCGTGCGCGCTGCGCGAATTCGAGGAGGAGACCGGCAGCGCGCCGACGCCTGGCGAGCTGGCCGAGTTGGGCGAAGTGCGCCAGAAGGCGGGCAAGGTCGTCGCCGCGTGGGCGCTCGAGGGCGATCTCGACCCCGCGACGGTCCGTTCGAACACATTCACGATGCAGTGGCCGCCCCGTTCCGGACAGATGCAGGAATTTCCCGAGGTCGATCGCGCGGAGTGGTTCTCGCTCGAGGCCGCGCGAGCGCGAATCAACCCTGCTCAGGCGCTCTTTCTGGACCGGCTCGGCGCGCGGTTCGATGCATGACCCGAGATCGGGTGTAAACGCCCCGACACGGGGCATACCTGAGGCATGAGCAGTGTCGTGGAGGCCACCCTGCTCGACGTGGACCTGCCTGCGGAGCCCCTGAGCGTGTCGCGTGCACGGCGTGCCGTGCTGAGCGCGTTGCGGGGGGTCGCCGTCGACCGGGACGCCGTCGGGGTGGTCGTGTCGGAAGCCGTTACCAATGCTGTGCTGCACGCGTACCGCGACCGGAACGTTCCCGGCCGCGTCCACGTGTCGGCCAGCTTGGACGACTACGGCGTACAGGTCGCCGTGGACGATGACGGCCTCGGCATGCGTCCACGCGTCGACAGCCCCGGCGTCGGCCTCGGCCTCCCGCTGATGGGCGACCTCGCCGACCGGCTCGAGGTCTGCAGCCGCGGTCCGGGCACGCGGATCACCGCCCGCTTCTCGCTGATGGGCCCGGCCGGCCCGCACGGCCTGCCGCTGGCGCGCCACATGGGTGGACGCGCCGAGCGGCGCCTCGCCGCGCTCGTCTAAGCGATCGAAGGCACGTTCGCCGGGATCTTCTCCAGGGCGGCGCGCATGTCGTCCTCGTTGAACTCCGGGTCCTCGAGGTCGCCGGCCAGGAACGCGTCGTAGGCCGCGAGGTCGAAGTTGCCGTGGCCGCAAAGGCCGAACAGGATGGTGCGCTCCTCGCCGGCCTGCTTGGCCGCCTCGGCCTCCTCGATCACCGCCCGGATCGCGTGCGCGGGCTCGGGCGCCGGGATGATCCCCTCGCAGCGGGCGAACCGGACCGCGGCCTCGAACGTCTCGTTCTGCTTGTACGCGCGCGCCTCAACCGCGCCCGCCTTCACCAGCCCGCACAGCATCGGCGCGTCGCCGTGGTAGCGCAGGCCGCCGGCGTGCACCGGGGGCGGGACGAAGTCGTGGCCGAGCGTGTACATCGGCATCAACGGCGTCAGGCCGGCGGTGTCGCCGAAGTCGTACGAGTAGATCCCGCGTGTGAGCGTCGGGCACGCCGCGGGCTCGGCCGCGACGTAGCGGATCCGGTTCTCGCCGCGGAGCGTTCCGCGCATGAACGGGAACGTCAGCCCGGCGAAGTTCGAGCCGCCGCCGACGCAGCCGACGATCACGTCCGGGAACGCCTGCGCCATCTCCAGCTGCGCGATCGCCTCCTGCCCGATCACGGTCTGGTGCAGCAGCACGTGGTTGAGCACCGAGCCGAGTGAGTAGTTGCAATCCGGGTCCTGACCCGCGACCTCGACGGCCTCGGAGATCGCGATCCCGAGTGAGCCGGTCGTATGGGCGGCCTGCGACTTGCCGGACTGCGTGAGGTCCGACGGGGAGCGGTGCACGGTCGCGCCCCACGTCTGCATCATCGAGCGCCGGTACGGCTTCTGGTCGTAGCTCGAGCCGACCATGAACACCTCGCACTCGAGCCCGAACAGCGCGCACGCGAACGCCAGCGAAGAGCCCCACTGGCCGGCGCCGGTCTCGGTCGAGAGCTTCTCGATCCCGGCCTGCGCGTTCTCGTACGCCTGCGGGACTGCCGTGTTCGGCTTGTGCGAGCCGGCCGGCGAGACGCCCTCGTACTTGTAGAAGATCTTCGCCGGCGTCCCGAGTTCCTGCTCGAAGCGGCGCGCGCGGTACAGCGGGGTTGGGCGCCACAGCGCGTAGGCGTCACGCACTGGGTCCGGGATCGCGATCTGCGGCTCGCCCGAGACCTCCTGCAGGATCAGCGCCATCGGGAAGATCGGCGTCAGGTCCTCGGGGCCCGCGGGCTGCCCGGTGCCCGGGTTCAGCGGCGGGAGCGGATCCCCCGGAAGGTCGGGGAGCAGGTTGACCCAGTGCGTTGGAATGGCGTCCTCGCCGAGGACGAACTTCGTCGGCTCGCTCATGACGAGCGAGCCTATTCGCTACCGGAAGAAGCGGCGCGGGCGGCGGCCCGTGCGCTGGCGGCGGTACTCAGCCAGCGTCATGTCTTCCGGGAGGCTGCAGTCGATGTACTGGACGAGCGGGGTCATTGTGAGACGTATCGTCCCGCGACCGCGTTGGGATCACCTTGGGGCCACCTTGCTTGTGCGCGTGGGGGAAGCCCTACCGGAGGAGGAGGGTGGGCCGCCGCGCTGGTCAGACGCGGCGGCCCTGAAGCTCGAACGGCCAGCAGGTGTCGGAGAGAGAGGGACTTTCCCGGGGCCGGAGCGGAGGAACTGCGCACAGCCTCGCAACGGAACCTTGGGGGCAGCTTGCGACAACCTTGCGATCTCATAAGGACATGAGCGAACGATCGGAATACCCATCTGGTGTGCCGTGTTGGGTCCAGACCCTCCAGCCGGACCCCGATGCCGCGCGCAACTTCTACAAGGCCCTGCTCGGGTGGGAGTTCGGTGCGGACGGCAGCGTGGCGCAAGTGCGCGGGCGCGACGTCGCCGGCATCGACATGCTCCCCGCCGGAGGCATACCGGCGTGGATCACCTACATCCGCGTCGAGAACGCCGACGACACCGCGCAGCGCGCGATCGACTCCGGCGGAGCCGTGCTGATCGGCACGCTCGAAGCGCTGCCCGCCGGCCGGTTCGCGGTCCTCGCTGACCCCTCCGGCGTGCCGTTCTGCGTCTGGGAAGCCGGGGAGCGCAAGGGTGCGCAACTGGTCAACGAACCGGGCACGTGGACCATGAGCTCGCTGCACACACCCGATCCCGACGGCGCGGCCGAGTTCTACGGCGCGCTGTTCGGCTGGGAGATCGAGGCGGTCGTCCCGGGCGTCTCAGCGGCCCGGCTGCCGGCCTACACCGGCGAGCGCAACCAGCCGCTCCCGACCGACACCGTCGCGCTGATCGCGCCTACGGCTGAGGGCGTGCCGCCGCATTGGAACGTCAACCTGCGCGTCCGCGACGCCGACGAGACGGGCGAGCGCGCCACAAGCCTAGGCGGCTCGGTCCTCGGACCGCCCGTCGATGCGTTCGGCCTCCGGAGCCTCGTGATCGCCGACCCGCAGGGGGCGGTGTTCTCGATCAGCGCCGTTAAATGAAACGGGCCGCCGCGCTGGTCAGGCGCGACGGCCCCAAGTGCTTGCCGGCCGGCGAACGTCGGGGGGGAGAAAGGGCGCCCTGGGGCCGGAGCGAGGAGAGAAGTGGCCCTTCCTTGGGCCCGGTCAGATCCTTTAGGGAACGACAGCATCGTTTCACCCGCAGGGTGAGTCATGGATACGGCAAACATGTCAGCGATGGTGTGGCCAGCCGCACCCCCCTCGCCACTACGCTCACGCCGTGAGCATCACGGAAGATGCGCCGGCCGTGGCACCGCCCGAGCAGCGCCCTTCGCACTCGCCCTCCGGGGCATGGTGGTTTCTGGTCGCGACCTGCGTCCTGCTGCTGGTCGCCGTCGCCGCGGCGCTCACGATCGCGTGGCTGGCGTCGCGCGAGACGCGCACCACGAGCTACCGCGTGCTGGGCGACCTGGCTGGCATCCGGCTCGACCTCGGCGACGCGGACGTGGAGATCGACGGCGGCGCCTCCGCGGTCGAGGTGCGGCGGGTCGACCGCTTCGCGTTCGGCGAGCCGTCGGTGGAGCGCCGCACCAAGGACGGCGGTCGCTTCAGCATCGTCTCGCGCTGCCCGGATCAGGTGCTCGGTGACTGCCGCACGGTCTACCGGCTGACCGTTCCCGACAACGTCCCGATCGAGATCGAGTCCTCGAGCGGCTCGGTGCGGCTCTCGGGCGTGCGCGCAACGGTCCAGGTGAGCACCGGATCGGGCGCGATCTCCGCGACGGCGTTCTGCGGCTTCTCGCTGCGCGCGAGCTCGGGGTCCGGCGACGTGACGGCGGGCGCCGAATGCTCGGCCGACCGGCTCGAGCTGCGCTCGCGCAGCGGCGACGTGCGCGCGGTGGTGCCGCCGGGGCGCTACCAGATCGACGCCCAGAGCGACTCGGGGTCGACCCGCATCCGCGGCGTCACTCCGGTCCAGGACGCCCCGTTCCAGATCCAGGCGCTGAGCACGACCGGCGACGTGATTGTGGCGGCGGCGTCGTGACCGCGGCGCTCGACGTCTCCCCGCACCTGCGCGCGGCCCGGCGGGCGCTGCTGTATCTGATCGTCGGGCTGGGGCAGGGATTGACGTACCTGCTCGTGGTCGGCGGCGGCCTGGTGCTCGGCGTCCTGCTCACGCCGCTGTGGATCGGCCTGCCGCTGCTGGCCGGCACGGCTCGGCTCGCCTGGCGGCTGGCGGAGGGCGAGCGGCGCCAGGCCAACCGCCTGCTCGAGACGCACCTGCCGCCGGTCTCGCCTCCGGCCCCGGGCAGCCGTCTCGGCGAGCTGTTCCGCAATCGCGCGCTGTGGCGCGTGCTCGCGATGCTGCTCGGGAAGCTGCCGCTCTCGCTGCTCGCGCTGGCCCTGGCCGCGGCGCCCGTCGTGCTCACGGTCGCGCTCGCGGCGCTCGGGGTCACCGGCCTCACCGGCGACGACGGCCGGCTCGTCGGCCCGTGGTCGCTCGGCCCGACGGTTGGGATCGCGCTGTGCCTGCTGGCGCTTCCGGCCACGGTCGTCTCGATCGCGGCGCTGGAGGCCATCGGCATGGCGTCACGCGCGCTCGCCCGCGCGATGTTGCGACCGCGCGAGGCCGAGGGCGGCCCGGTGCGCGAGCTGCTGGCCGAGCGGCTCGGCGACCGCTCGCTGAACATCGCGTACTGGCTGCCGGAGCGGGAGATCTTCGTCGACGAGGCCGGGCGCAAGGTCGATCTGCCCGATCCGGGCTCCGGCCGCGCGTGGACGGCGGTCGAGCACGACGGCGTGCGGGTGGCGGCGATCGTCCACGACGCCGAGCTCGACGCGTCGCCGGAACTGGTCAGCGCCGCCGCCTCCGCCGCCGCGCTCGCGATCGACAACGAGCGGCTGAAGGCCGAGCTGCGCGCGCGGGTGGAGGAGCTGCGGGTGTCCCGGCTGCGGATCGTCGAGGCGGCCGACGACGCGCGCCGGCGGATCGAGCGCGACCTCCACGACGGCGCTCAGCAGCAGCTCGTCTCGCTCGCGCTCGACCTGCGGATGCTGAAGGCGCGGCTCGGCGACAGCAGGCTCTCCAGCACGGTCGACGAGATCGGCGACAAGCTCGCGGTGGCGCTCGCGGAGCTGCGCGAGTTCGCGCGTGGGATCCATCCCGCGTTCCTGTCCGAGCGCGGCGTCGGTGCCGCGGTCGAGGCGCTCGTCGCGCGTGCCCCGCTCGAGGTCGACGCCGTCGTCGACCTCGGCGAGCGGCTGCCGGCGCCGGTCGAGGCGGCCGCGTATTTCGTCGTCGCCGAGGGGCTGACGAACGTCATCCGCTATTCCGGCACGCGCCAGGTCTCGGTGCGGGTCTCCCGTGTCGGGGACGAGGTCGAGGTCGTGGTGGCCGATGACGGCGTCGGCGGTGCGAAAGTCGAGGGCGGAACCGGGCTGCGCGGGCTGATCGACCGGCTGGCCGTGCTCGACGGACGGCTCGCGGTCACCAGCCCACCCGGCAAGGGGACGCGCCTGGAGGCGCACATCCCGATCTCGCTCGAGGTCGCGTCGTGAAGCGGCTCGCACTGCTCGTCGCGCTGCTCGTGTTCGCGGGCTGCGGCAAGGTGACGGAGGTCCGCGAGCCCGACGTGTTCGTCAGCGGCGAGGCGGCGACCGACACCCGCGACGCGCCCAACCAGCAGGCGCGCGGCGTCCGGATCCCGAACGCGCGAATCGTCTTCATCACGCATGGGCAGGCCTCGGATCCGTTCTGGACGATCGTCAAGCGCGGCCTCGGGGACGCCCAGCGCCAGAGCGGGACCGCGGTGTCCTACCGCGCGCCGGACCGCTTCTCGATCGAGCGGATGCGCCGCTACATCGAGGAGGCGATCGTCGACAAGCCGGACGGGATGGTCGTCTCGCTGCCGGACTTCGACGCGCTGGCGCCGACGATCCGCCGCGCGGTCGAGGCCGGGATCCCGGTCGTGACGATCAACTCCGGCAGCGACAAGTTCAAGTCGCTCGGGGTGCTCGCGCACATCGGCCAGCCGGAGTTCAAGGCGGGCGTCGACAGCGGCGTGCGGATGGGCCGCGCGGGCGTGCGGCGGGCGCTGTGTGTGAACCAGGAGTCGGGCAACAGCGGGCTCGACGAGCGCTGCCGCGGGTTCGCCGCCGGGCTGCGGCGCTTCGGCGGCCGGTCGCGCCAGCTTCCGATTCCGCTCCAGGACCCGGCGCGGGCGCAGACGGAGATGGCGACCGCGGTCATGGACGGCCCGGTCGACGGCATCCTCACGCTCGGCCCCGGGGGCGCCAAGCCCGCACTCGACGCCGTGCGCGCGAGCGGCCTCGAGTCCCGCGTCAAGCTCGCGACGTTCGACCTCTCGCCCGAGGTGCTGACCGCGGTCCGCGACGGCGACATGCTGTTCGCCGTCGACCAGCAGCCGTATCTGCAGGGCTTCCTGCCCGTGATGCTGCTCGCCGAGCGGGCGCGCTACCAGGTCTTCCCGGGCCGCGGCGAGCTGATCCCGACCGGGCCCCAGTTCGTGACCGAAGAGAATGCGGCCGACGTGATCCGGCTCAGCGCCGAGGGGGTCCGCTGATCGGCGCGGTCGTCGCGCTCAGACGGCCACCTTCTGTTTCTGGGCGAACGGTTCTAGCCCGTCCATCGCGCGGGCAATCGCCCATTTGTGGTTCCAGCGCAGCGCGGGGCGCAGGAGCGGGGTGAGCAAGCGGAGCAGCTTGCGGTCGGCGTGCACGCGCCAGTCGAAGCACACGTGGGTGCCGCCGCTTTCGCTCCGGGTGAGCGTCCAGATGCCGGTGCCGCGCAGATCGCCGTCGGTCTCGACCTCGATCCGGTGCGGCCGCTCGAGCCCCACGGTGGTCGTCGTCACGCGCAGGGTGTACGGCAGGCGGCCCTTGAAGTGGTGCTTGACGACCTTGCCGAGCTCGGGCGGGCCGTCGTCGGCCTCGGTGCTGATGTAGACCGGCCTCCACCACTGCGGGTACGTGCTCCCGTCGGCGAGCACGTCGAAGACCGCCTCGGGCGGCGCGTCGACGTGCCACTCGTCGACGAACTCGTACTCGCGGTTCGTGAGCTTGAGCAGTCCGCGCGCCAGCCGCTGCTGGGTCTTCAAGCTGGGACGCGCCGCGTGGCCGGACGGGCCGAGTTCGTCGATGAACCGAGCCCCGTCGAGTGGGCGGGGCAACCCGAGCCGGTACTTCATCTGCCCGAGGCGCTCGACGAACTGGTCGATCTGGCCGGCGGGCGTGTGGCGGACCCGGACACGGCCGATGCCGTCGCCGCCGGAGCGCTGGAAGTGCGGCGCGCCGGGCGGGATGTCGATGCTGTCACCGGGATGCAGCGCGTGGACCTTGCCGTTCACCTTGACGTTCAGAACCCCTTCGAGCACCTCGTGGCGCTCGGTCACGCCCTCGTGGACGTGCAGGAGCGTGATGAGGCCGCGCGGGCGGCCGGACACTTCGTACTCCGCATACTCGCCGCCGGTCGACTCCGCGGTCGCTAGGGCCTCGAACCGCACATTGAGGTCGGGCACCTCGATCACATCGCCGGGCATGGGCATCTGGTCGCATCCTCCTCGATCGGTACGCTCGCTGCCAGCCCTATGCGCCGCTTCACGTCTTTTGGATGCATCCTCGCCGCCGCGGTTCTCATCCCGGCCGGAACGGCTGACGCGCTGATCCAGATCAACCGGGGGATCGCGGGCGCGCGGATCGGGAATTCGCGGGCCGAAGTGCGGGCGGCGCTGGGCACGCCGTCGAATACCGCGACCGGCACGAACGAGTTCGGGCCGTGGGTCCGCTACACGTTCGCGGGCGGCATCCGGGTGATGTTCCAGGGCCGCACGCAGGTGACGTCGGTGACGCTCACCGGGCGCGGGGATCGGACTTCGCGCGGCGTCGGCGTGGGCTCCAGCGAGGCCGCGGTGAAGGCCAACGTCCCCGGTGTCACGTGTGAGACGTTCGGCACGTTCCGGACGTGCCACACGGGCTCAGGCGAGCCCGGGCAGCGGATCACGGACTTCCAGATCTCCGGCGGGCGTGTCTCACGCGTCGTCGTCGGGCTCGTCATCGACTAGCTGCCAGAACGATCCCGTCAGGCCGACGTCGTCGAGGATCGCCTGCGACTCGTCGCGGGTCCGCGGCCGCCAGTCGGGGTCGAGGCGGTCGCCGTACCAGCGGCGGGCGAGTCGCATCAGCGTCGCGAGGTCGACCGTCTCACCGGAGCTGACGTCCTCCTCCGACCGGAGGAGCCGCATCGTCGCTCAGGTGTGGCCGATGTCGTCCCACCAGTGGGCGGCGGGGACGAGCACTCCGAAGACGGCGTCCCCTTGAATCTCGTCGCCGTTGACCTCGAGCGTGATGCCCTGGGCGGTGACGGTGGCCCGGTCGAGATCGAGCGCGGCGACGATCCCGAACGCGTCCCACGCGCAGTTGCCCCACCACTCGCGGCCGTCGCTGCGGACCCGGGCGCCGGTCGTGTGCGCCGCGAACGGATGCGCCATCAGGATCCGGCCGTCGTCGTCCAGCACCACGATGTGCTGTTCGGCCAGCGCGGTGACGTCCCCGTGCTCGCCCGGCGCGCCGGTCTCGGCGAACGACTCGAAGATCCTGCGCCGCAGTGCGAGGTCGTGGCCGGTTGGGGACATGCCATCCGGGATATCACGGTTCCTGACAGACTGCACCGGCAGGAGGACGCCCCATGGGCGATGAAGTCGCGCTAACCACGTTCACCCGCGAGGACCGTCAGCGATATCGGGACAAGGTCAAGCTGTGCCTTGACGTGTTCGCGCGCATGCTCGCGGAGTCGCGGTTCGACCCCGACCGGCGGTCGATCGGGCTCGAGATCGAGCTCAACCTGACCGAGGAGACCGGCGACCCGGCACTCGCGAACCAGCACGTGCTGGAGCTGATCTCCGACGACGACTTCCAGACCGAGCTGGCGCAGTTCAACGTCGAGATCAACATCCCGCCGCGCAAGCTCGAAGGCGCGGTGTTCAGCGAGACCGAGGAGACCGTCCGGCGCGACCTCAATCACGCCGAGGAGCAGGCGCAGCAGGCCCACGCGCACATGATGATCATCGGGATCCTCCCGACGCTCACCGAGGCGCTCCTAAACGGCGAGGCGCTGTCCGCGAACCCGCGCTACAAGCTGCTCAACGAGCAGATCTTCGCCGCTCGCGGGGAGGACCTCTCGATCAACATCTCCGGCGTCGAGCGCTTGGCGATCCTGGCCGACACGATCGCGCCCGAGGCCGCGTGCACGAGCGTGCAGCTGCACCAACTCGTCGATCCGGCGTTATTTGGCGCGCACTGGAACGCGGCGCAGGCGATCGCCGGGATCCAGATGGCGATCGGGGCGAACTCGCCGTTCTTCTTCGGCCGCGAGCTGTGGCGGGAGACACGGATCGCGCTGTTCGAGCAGACGACCGACACGCGGCCGGAGGAGCTCAAGGCCCAAGGCGTGCGCCCGCGCGTGTGGTTCGGCGAGCGTTGGATCACGTCGATCTTCGACCTCTTCGAGGAGAACGTCCGGTACTTCCCGGCGCTGCTGCCGGTCGTCGAGGACGAGGATCCGACGGCGGTGCTGGAGAGCGGCGGCGCTCCCGCGGCTGCAGGAGCTGCGGCTGCACAACGGGACGATCTACCGCTGGAACCGCCCGATCTACGACATCGCCCGCGGGCGCCCGCATCTGCGCGTGGAGAACCGCGTGCTGCCCGCCGGGCCGACGATCGTCGACACGCTCGCCAACGCGGCCTTCTACTACGGGCTCGTGCGGGTGCTGGTCGACGACGACCGGCCGGTCTGGACGCAGATGTCGTTCTCGGCCGCCTGCGACAACTTCTACGCGGGCGCGCGGGACGGGATCGACGCCCGCGTCTACTGGCCGGGCGTCGGCGAGGCGCCGGCGGCGGAGCTCGTGCTGCGCCGGCTGCTCCCGATGGCGCGCGAGGGCCTGTCCCGCTGGGAGGTCGACTCCGGCGACGCCGACCGCCTGATGGAGATCATCGAGCGCCGCTGCGTGGACCAGGTCAACGGCGCCTCGTGGCAGGCCGCCGCCTTCCATCGCCTCTACGACCGCCTCGACCGCCAGGACGCGCTGCGTGAGATGACGGTCCGCTACCGCGAGCACATGCACTCGAACGAGCCGGTCCACACCTGGCCCCTCCCAACCTGACCCCACGTAACAACGGGGACCCGCTCGGTTTCCGGCGGTCGACGGACGGGCACGCAATTGAATAGATGGACGCGCACACGCTCGATCTGACCCTTCCGTCCGAGGCCGGGTCGGTCGCCGAGGCCCGGGCACGGGTGTGCGCCGCGATCGCTCCGGAATTCGGCGCCAACGAGGTCGAGCGCCTCAAGCTGCTCGTCTCCGAGGTCGTCACGAACGCGGTCCGCCACGGCGACGGCTCCGAGCCGGTGGAGCTGCACGCGACCTGGAACTCCGAGGTCCGCGTCGAGGTCTCCGACCACGGCGACGGCTTCACGCCGACGCCGCGGATCGGTGCGCTCGAAGAGCCGGGCGGGTTCGGCCTCTACCTCGTCGGCCGGCTCGCCGACCGCTGGGGCGTCGAGACCGACGCCGGCACGACCGTCTGGTTCGTCTTGCGGCGCCATTGACGCACCGGTCCGGTAGCGTCTCGAACACGAGCACGAACGGTCCTACGCGCTGGAAGATCACGGAGGTCTCCGACCTGCGCGGAGACCGGACGCTCGTGATCCACGGCGAGCTCGACATCGCCACCGCGCCCGAGCTCGTCGACCTGCTCGTCCGGTTGCGCCACCACCGTCACGCGGTGACGCTCGACCTGGCCGAGGTGACCTTCATGGACTCGACCGGGTCTGACGACGCTGATGGACGCCTACAAGCAGGCCCAGCAGAACGGTTGGTCGTTCTCCGTGCAGCGCCCGTCGCCCCCGGTCCGCCGCGTGTTTGATCTCGCCGGGGTGGGTCGCATCCTGGACGGGTAGCGTTCCCGACGTGGAGAGCCATACGGTCCCGGAGGAGCCCACGGTCCGGATCGATGCACTGGAGACGTTCGTCGAACTCCTCTCGCGCGTCGAGTCCGACCCCTCCAGCGAGTCGTTCTACAGCCGCCTGTGCGAGGCCACCTGCCGGCTCGCCGACATGGACCGCGCCGTGATCTTCCGCTACGACGGCGCGCGCCGCAGGGTCAGCGCCGCGGGTGCGTACGGGATCCCGCTCGAGGTGTTCGCTGACGTCCCGGTGACGGTCGAGACGGTGCCGGTGGCGCGCGAGTCGTTGGTCGAGGACCGCGTGATCGAGATCTCGAGCGCGATGGCCGAGGGCGTGCCGGCGCAGTTCCGCGACCTGATCCGCGAGTCGACGCTCGTGTGCACGCCGATGGCGGCCGCCGACCGCTGGCTCGGCGTGATCCTGTCCGACCGCGGCCCCGACCGGCCGCCGCTGCGCGACTCCGAGCGCTACCTGCTCTGGACGCTGGGCAAGACCGCCGCGCTGGCGGCGTTCGCCCGGCTGGCCACCAACAAGCAGGCCCAGGCCCGCCAGTTGCAGGAGCGGATGGACCTGGCCCGCGAGGTGCACGAGTCCGTCATCCAGCGCCTGTTCGGGATCCAGCTCGTGTTCTCCAGCCAGGTTGAGCTGAGCCCCGCCGCCCGCCAGCGGATCGCGGCCGAGCTGCAGGCGGCGCTGTTCGACCTCAGAAGGGCGCTGCAGCGCCCGCTCGCGCGCCAGTCGCCGGAAACCGACACGACGCTGCTCGACGAGGTCGAACGGCTGCGCAAGGAGCATCCGGACCTGCACCTGAACGCTGCGGCCCGGCTCGGAGGACGTCGAGATCCCGGTCGAGGTCGAGCCGCTGGCCCAGTCCGTGCTCGCCGAGGCCGTCCGCAACGCGCACAAGCACGCCGGCCCGACGCAGGTCGAGGTCTGCCTCGAGGTCAAGGACGGCGACACGCTGGTGCTCGACGTCATCAACGACGGCGTGCGCGGAAAGCCCCGCCAGAGCGGCATGGGGCTCAAGCTGGCGGCCCTGGAGGCGCTGCAACTGGGCGGGATCGTGGAATTCGGGGAGCGCGAGCCGGGCTCCTGGCGCGTGCGGCTGGCGGTGCCGCTTGACCGGACCTGACCTCAACCCGTCCCGGATCGCCTCCGGGCTCCAGCGACCGCAAGCTGCGCGTGCTGGTCGTCGACGACCACGAGGTCGTGCACTGGGGCCTGCGGCTGATGCTCGGCGAGCAGCCGTGGGTGGAGCGCTGCCTCTCAGCCCGCAACAATCAGGAGGCGCTCGCGCTTGCCCGCCGTTACGACCCGCACGTCGCGCTCGTGGACCTGTTCGTGGGCCAGGAGTCGGGCGCCGAGATCTGCGCCCAGTTGCTGGCCCAGAACCCGCGCGTGAACGTGCTGCTGATCTCCGGCGCCGGCCGCATCAGCCCCAATGCCGCCAAGGCCGCGGGCGCGTCCGGCTTCATCTCCAAGGACTGGCCGGCGGCCGACATCGCCGGTGCGGTCCGGATGGTCGGGCTCGGCATGACCGTGTTCAAGCCGCACGAGGCGCCTGCAGGCCCGCCGCTCTCCGAGCGGGAACGAGAGGTGCTCGAGGCGATCGCGTCGGGTGCGACCAACCGCGAGATCGCCGGCGCGCTGTATCTCAGCCCCCATACGGTCAAGGAGCACACCTCCTCCCTCTACCGCAAGCTCAAGGTGCGCAATCGCGCGGAAGCGGTTCAAAAAGCCCAGCGTCTGGGCCTCATCTCCTAAGGGGGTGTCCACCCCCCATCGAGGGGGTAGCGCCGAAAGGAGGGTGTGACCGCGAACGACCGTGAGTGATGGTGCAGATGTGAGCAACGCAACGCAACCCGCGGCGCTCTTCCCTGGGCAGGGGAGCCACACCCCTGAGATGCGCGATCTGGTCGCCCAGCGCGCCCCCGAGCTGCTCGAGAAGGTCACTGAGCTCGTCGGCGAGGATCCCTTCGCCCGCGTGGAGGAGAACACCCGCTTCGCACAACCCGCCATCTTCTGCGCGTCCGTCGTCGGCTGGGACGCACTCGACCTGCACCCGAGCGCCGGCGCGGGCCACTCGCTCGGCGAGCTGGCCGCGCTGACCGCCGCCGGCGTGCTCAAGCGCGACGACGCGCTCGAGCTCGTCGTCCTGCGCGGCCGCCTGATGGGCGAGGCCCGCAACGGCTCGATGCTCGCGCTCGTCGGCGCATCGCTGGAGGACGCGCGCGAGATCGCCGCTGAAGGCGGCGTCACCGTCGCCAACGACAACGCCCCCGGCCAGGTCGTCCTCTCCGGCGATGTCGACGCGCTCGACACGACCGAGCAGATCGCCTCCGACCGCGGCACCCGCGTGATCCGGCTCGACGTCGCCGGCGCGTTCCATTCGCCGCTGATGGAGCCCTCCGTCGCGCCGTTCCGCGCCGCGCTGAACGACGTCGAGATCGGCGAGGAGAGCTTCACCGTCTACTCCTGCGCGAGCGCCGCGCCGTTCACCGACGTGCGCGAAGAGCTCGCCAACGCCCTGATCTCCCCCGTGCGCTGGCGCGAGACCGTCATCGCCATGCACGAAGCCGGAGCGCCCTCCTTCGTGGAGGTCGGTCCCGGCAAGGTGCTCGCCCGGATGGGGAAGCGGATCCTCAAGGGCGTGCCGTTCGAGACCCCCGCAGAAGGACTTGTCCATGCCTAGCGCCGCGCTCCCCCCGGAGCTTCACGAGATCGCCCGCGAGGCGGCGCGCAACGGTCGCCGTCCGGCACCGCCGCGTACCGCCACGATCAAGGGCCTCGGCCACTACCTGCCGTCCGAGATCGTCCCGAACAGCGAGTTCGAGAGCCGGATCGGCGTCGACGACCACTGGATCGTCAAGCGGACCGGGATCCACTCCCGCCGCCGCGCCGCGGCCAACGAGGGCACGACCGACATGGCCGTGTTCGCCGCCCGCCGCGCGCTCCAGGACGCCGGCACCCAGGCCGCCGATCTCGACTACGTGATCGTCGCGACGATGAGCGCCGACGAGATCACGCCCAACACCGCGCCGCGCGTCGCGCACGCGATCGGCGCCGAGGGCGCCGGCGCGTTCGATGTCGGCGCCGCCTGCACCGGCTTCCTCGCCGGGCTCCAGCTGGCCGCCGGGATGATCGAGGTCGGCCGCGCCGAGCGGATCCTCCTGATCGGCGCCGAGAAGCTGACCCGGATCACGGACTTCAACGACAAGAAGACCGGGATGCTGTTCGGCGACGGCGCCGGCGCGGTCGTGCTCGGCCCGTCGGATTCCGAGGCCGGCATCGGCCCGATCGACCTGACCGCCGACGGCGGCCTCGGGGACACGATCGTCGCCACGCCGGAGGACCCGTACATCCGCATGGACGGCATCTCGACGTTCCGGATCGCGGTCAAGAACCTGTCGGAGTCGACGATCTTCGCGATCGCCGCCGCCGGGCTCGAGCTCGACGACATCGACCTGTTCGTCTACCACCAGGCCAACTCGCGGATCATCAAGGCGGTCGGCGAGCGGCTCGAGCTCGACTCGTCGAAGGTCGCCGACTACCTCGCGCAGATCGCGAACACGTCCGCCGCGTCGATCCCGCTCACGCTCTCGCCTGAGCCGTGAAGACGGGCGGCTGCGCCCCGGGCACAAGGTGCTCGTCGCCGCGATCGGCGCGGGCTTCACGTGGGGCGCCGGCGTGATGGAGTGGACCGGTTCATGAGTGAGCGTCCAGACAACGCCGTCGCGCTGGTCACCGGCGCGTCGAAGGGCATCGGCGCCGCGATCGCGAAGGCGCTCGCCGCCGACGGCTGGGCCGTCGCGGTCAACTACCGCTCCGACGAGCAGGGCGCCAACGACACCGTGAAGGCGATCGAGGACGCCGGCGGCACGGCCAAGGCGATCCACGCCGACGTCACCAACGGCGACGGCAAAGCGCTGCTCAAGCAGGTCGAGGAGGAGCTCGGCGGGCCCGTGCTCGCGCTGGTGAACAATGCCGGCGTGGCGCGCGACAACATCGTCCTCCAGCTCACCGACGAGGACTGGGACGTGGTGATCGGGACGAACCTGTCACCGGCGTTCCGGCTCACGCGCGATTCGCTGCGACCGATGATCAAGGCGCGCTACGGACGGGTCGTGAACATCGCCTCGGTCGTCGGCCCGCGGGCCAACGCCGGGCAGTCGAACTACGCCGCGGCCAAGGCCGGCCTGATCGGCATGACCAAGACCATCGCCGCGGAGGTCGCGCGGCGCGGAGTGACCGTGAACGCGGTCGCCCCGGGCTTCATCGCCACCGACATGACGGCCGAACTGGCCACGGACGAGATCGTCAAGGCGATCCCGGCCCGCCGTCAGGGCACCCCGGAGGAGGTCGCCGCCGCCGTGCGGTTCCTCGCCTCCGACGACGCCGGGTATGTGACCGGCACGACTTTGTACGTCGACGGCGGCATGTCCGCCTAACGCTTCAACCCAAGGAGAACACCACCATGGCTGCAGCCATCACCGAAGAAGCTGTCCAGAAGACCGTCTATGAGGCGCTGCCCCAGTTCGGCGTCGACGAGTCCCAGATCACCCGCGACGCGACGTTCGAGGATCTCGACGTCGACTCGCTCGACCTCGCTGAGCTCTCGCAGATCATCGAGGACGAGTACGGCGTGGCCCTCAAGGGCGACGACGTCGGCAAGATCAAGACCGTCGGTGACGCCATCGACCTGGTCGTGCAGCGGGGTTCATGAGCCGTAGCGTCGTCATCACGGGGATGGGTGCCGTCTCGCCTCTCGGCATCGGCGCCCGCACCCTTTATGAGCGCTGGCTCGCGGGCCAGAGCGGGATCGAGGACGGCAAGGGCGCCGCGTCGGAGTTCGATCCCACCGACCACCTCTCGATCAAGGAGGCCCGCCGCGCCGACCGCTTCTCGCAGTTCGCGATCGTCGCGGGCGATGAGGCGCTGGGCGAGGCCGGCTGGGAGACGAACGGCGAGAAGCCGTACGACTCCGACCGGATCGGCTGCGTGATCGGCACCGGCATCGGCGGCATCGGGACGCTCGAGCGCGGCAAGGAGCTGCTCATCGAGTCGGGGCCGAAGAAGGTCCCGCCGCTGTCCGTGCCGCTGATGATGAGCAACGCCGCGTCCGGCACGCTGTCGCTGCGCTACGGCCTGCACGGCAACTCGTTCGGCACGGTGTCGGCCTGCTCGGCCGGCGCGCACGCGATCGGCATCTCCGCCCGCCTGATCCAGGCCGGCGACGCCGACGCGGTCGTGACCGGCGGCTCCGAGGCCGCGCTGACCCCGCTGTCGTGGGCCGCGTTCGCGGCGCTCGACGCGCTCTCGGACACCGGCATCTCGCGCCCGTTCGACGCGCGCCGCGACGGCTTCGTCATGGGCGAGGGCGCCGCGGTGATCGTGCTCGAGGACGAGGAGAAGGCGCGCGAGCGCGGGGCGAAGATCCTCGGCTACGTGCGCGGCTTCGGCGCGACGTCGGACGCCAACCACATGACGGCGCCCGAGAAGAACGGCGCCGGCGCGACGAAGGCGATCCTGCGCGCGCTCGAGGACGCCGGTACGCACCCCGGAGGACGTCGTGTACGTCAACGCGCACGGCACCTCCACGCCGCTCAACGACCGCGCGGAGACGCGCGCCATCAAGGCGGCGCTGGGCGACCACGCCGCGAACGTGAAGGTCTCGTCCACGAAGTCCGCGATCGGGCATCTGCTCGGTGCGGCGGGCGCCGTCGAGGCGGTGGCGACGATCCTCGCGCTGCGCGACCGGATGGCCCCTCCGACGCTCAATTACGCCGAGCAGGAGGAAGGCATGGACCTCAACTACGTGCCGAACGAGGCCCAGCCGCTGGACATCGGCGACCGCGCGCCGCTCGCGATCTCCAACGCGTTCGGGTTCGGCGGCCACAACGTCGTCCTGGCGCTGGAAGCCGCATGAGCCCGGGGCCAGGCCCCTTTAGGTCCTCGTTTCACCCCGGCACAAGGTGTGAGGCGAAAACCTAAAGGGGCCTGGCCCCTTTAGCTACGGGGAGGACCATGAACCTGCAAGACAAGAAGCTTCTGATCACCGGCGTCATCAACCGCGAGTCGATCGCGTATGAGGTCGCCAAGCAGGCCCAGGAGGCCGGCGCGGAGATCGTGCTGACCGGCTTCGGCCGCGCCAAGCGGATGACCGACCGCTCGGCGGCCAAGCTTGATCCCGCGCCCGACGTCCTCGAGCTCGACGTCAACAAACCCGAGGACATCGAGGCCGTCGCCGACGACCTGCGTGAGCGCTGGGGCCGTGTCGACGGCATCCTGCACGCGATCGCGTTCGCTCCCGGCGACGCGCTCGGCGGCAACTTCCTCAACACGCCGGCGGAGAGCGCGATCACCGCGTTCCAGACGTCGGCGTACTCGCTGAAGGCGCTCGCCGTCGGCCTCTCCGACCTGTTCCCCGAGGAGGGCGCGTCGATCGTCGGGCTCGACTTCGACGCCACCGTCGCCTGGCCGGTCTACGACTGGATGGGCGTCGCGAAGGCGGCGCTGGAGGCCACCTCGCGCTACCTGGCGCGTGACCTCGGTCCGCGCGGCGTGCGCGTGAACCTGGTGTCCGCGGGTCCGCTCGGCACGCTTGCCGCACGCGGCATCCCCGGCTTCGGCGACCTCGCCGACGCGTGGCAGCGCCAGGCGCCGCTCGGCTGGGACGTCGAGGACCCGGCGCCGGTCGCGTCGACGATCAACTTCCTGCTCAGCGACGCCGCGCGCGCGATCACGGCCGAGATCATCCACGTCGACGGCGGCTTCCACGCGATGGGCACCGCGCTCGCGCCGGTGGCCGAAGAGGTCGAAGCGTGAAGCCGCCCGTCTTCCTGACGGGCGCCACGGGCTTCCTCGGCATGGAGGTCCTGGCGCGGCTGCTCGAGAAGGGCGATCGCGAAGTCGTCGCGCTCGTGCGCGCGAGCGACTCCGCCGCCGCTCAGGAGCGGCTCGAGGGCGTCATGGCCAAGCTGTGGCGCGATCCGTCCCCGTACGCCGGCCGCGCCCGGGCGATCGCCGGCGACGTGACGTCGCCGGGGCTCGGGATGGACGCCGCCGAGCGTGCGGCCGCGGCGGAGGAGGTCGGCGCGGTCATGCACTGCGCGGCCTCGATCTCGTTCGACCTCCCGCTCGACGAGGCGCGCCAGATCAACGTCGAGGGCACGCGCGAGATCGTCGCGTTCGCCCGCGAGGCCAAGGCCGAGCGGTTCATCCACGTCTCGACCGCGTATGTGGCGGGCATCAGCAAGGGGTTCTTCCGCGAGGACCAGCTCGACGAGGGCCAGGGCTTCCGCAACACGTATGAGCAGACCAAGTGGGAGGCCGAGCACGTCGTCAACGAAGCGACCGACCTCAACCCGGTGATCGCGCGCCCGTCGATCGTCATGGGCGAGGCGATGTCCGGCTGGACGCCCGCGTTCAACGTCCTCTACTGGCCGATCCGCGCGTTCTCGCGCGGGCTGTTCGAGAAGGTGCCGGCGCGGCCGGAGGCGAAGGTCGACGTGGTCCCGGTGGACTACATCGCCGACGCGCTCGTGTTCCTGCTGGAGGAGACGGCCGAGACGGGCGTGTTCAACCTCACGTCGGGCGACGACGCCTGCACGGTCGACGAACTGGTCGGGATGACCGCGGCCGCGTTCGGCCGCGAACGCCCGCCGGTGGTCGCACCCGGCTCGACCGGCACGGGCTCCGCGCACGCCGACGATCAGGCCGCCGTGTACTTCCCGTATTTCGACATGGACATGGTCTTTGACGACTCGCACGCGCGGTCGGTGCTCGGCGCGGCGGGGATCCGCTGCCCGCACCTGACCGACTACTTCCCGCGGTTGATCGAGTACGCCCAGACGACGCGCTGGGGCAAGGGCCCGCTGACGCGCGAGGAGGCTCACGCGGCCGCCAGCACGACGGCGTGACGCGGCGCGAGGAGCTGCGGGCGCGGCTCGGGTTCTACGCCCTGATGTCGAGGCGGGAGCTCGACGCGCTTGGAGCGGCGACCGCCGGCGAGTCGCTGGCGGCCGTGGTCTACGCCGTCCGGGACTGGAAGGGCTGGATCGCCGCCGCGACCGACAGCGGCCTGTATCTGTCTCGGCGACCGCGCGTGTTCGGGCGCCGCCGCGACGAGTCCTGGCGCTGGGACGAGCTGGTGTCGATGCGCTCGGGCGGCACGCTGAGCGTCGACCTCGACTTCGGGGCTGAGCGCGTCGAGCTGCGCTTCATCGGGCCGCACGACGAGTACGTCGCGCTGCTGGAGGCGGCGCGCGGACCCGGCGAGGTGACGACCGAGGAGATCCGCGAGCTGGCGCGGATCAAGCTCGGGTCGCGGCTCGCGTTCGGCTACGAGGCGACGATCGACGGCCTTCGCGACCGGCTCGCTCCCGACGAGCGGGTCGAGCGCCTCGCGGTCGCGACGGCGGAGTTCACGGGCCTGCTCGTGGTCACCGACCGGCGCCTGCTGCTGCTCGACGTCGGCGTGCGCTCCCACCGGGCCTGGGAGGCCCCGCGCGCCGAGATCCGGCAACTCGAGCTCGTCGAGCCCTATGGCTTGCGACTCATGTTCGGTTACGAAGCGGTGACGTTCACCGACGTCACGCCCTCGGATCGACGTGACGAGCTCGCCGCCGTGCTCAGGTAGGCTCGCGCCGTCGATCCAGGGAACGGAGGCCGTGATGTCCGAGTTGACGCGCAAGGGACTGCTCGCGGGAGGCGTGGCCGGGGCCGCCGCGCTGGCGGCGACGTCACCGGCGCTCGCCCACGACCGCGACGACGACGGCATCGTCGGCTCCTGGTACGGGCGCGTCACCGCCGACGATCCCGCCCTCGGCAGCTTCGAGGAGCTGATCAGCTTCCACCGCGACGGGATCGTCACCGACGCGCACCGGCTCTATCTCCCCGCCACGCCGTTCGGGCCGCTGCTCGAAACCTCCGGTCACGGTGCCTGGAAGAGCACGCGCAACGGCTACACGGCGTTCTTCCGCTTCCTGCTCCAGCAGGCGCCGCCGTCGGCGGGCGCGCCGGTCGGGACCGACAACGTGCGGCTCAACGTCCGGCTCGAGCGCGGCGGCAACCGCTTCAGCGGGCGCTTCGAGTCCACGATCCGCGACACGGCCGGCAACGCCGTCTTCACGGCGACGGGCGACATCGCCGGGGAGCGCATAATCGCCTGATGGTGTGGCTGAGGATCGGGCTGCCGGCGGCAATCCTCGTCGCCGGCGTGATCCTGGTCATCATCGGCGGGGACGCGCCGCTCGGCGCGGGAATCGTGCTGATCGGCGTGGCCGGCCTGGTTGCGCTGGCGAATGTGCTGATCCGGCTCTCGATCCAGAGCGAGCGCGACCGCGAGCGTGAACAAGAGCGCCGCGATCGGCTTTAGACCGGCTCGACCTTCTGCACGACCTCGAACTCCATCAGCGCGGCGCCGTGGGCGACGGTGCCGCGGCTGTCCTTCGCCGCTTGGGCGTGTCCGCGGGTGAACGCCGGGCTGTCGACCCAGGCGCGGAAATGCTCCTCGGTCTCCCAGCGCGTGTAGACGAAGTAGCGGCTCTCGCCCTTGGCCGGGCGGAGAAGTTCGTAGCCGAGGAAGCCGGGCATGCCCTCGACCTCGCCGGCACGCTTGGCGAACCGCTCCTCGAGCTCCGGCCCGCGGCCCTCGGCGACCTCGATCGCGTTGATCTTGACGACCATCACGGCGAGGCTATAGATCGCACGGCCGCGGCGACTTCCTCCGGGCGCTCCTCGGGTACGAAGTGGCCGCAGCCGTCCAGCAACTCCACTTCGCCGTAGCGCTCGAAGCCCTCGACGCCGGCGCGGCCGAGCGGCTCGCGGGTGCCGTAGAGCAGCTTCGTCGGGACGGTCAGGCGGCCGCGCGGACCGCGCAGGACCTCGTGCGCCACGAAGTGGCGGTAGTAGCGGCTGCCGGCCTCGGCGCGAGCCGGCTCGCGGTAGGACGCGGTGTAGACCTCCTCGGCGGCCTCGTCATAGGTCGCGCGGTCGCCCCAGCCGACGCGCAGGAACTTGGGGACGAGCCGCGGGATCAGTCGCGGACCCACGAAGGGCGCCCCGATCACCGGCTGGTAGAGGATGCGCGGCGCGGTCCGCGCGATGGCGCGCGGCGGCTGCCACGGGTGCGGGACGCCGGTCGCGACGTAGCCGATCCAGCGCCCGGGAGCGGTGACCGCGGCAAGGAAGCCGGCCCAGGCTCCCCAGTCGTGGCCGAGCAGCACCGCGCGCTCGACCCCGAGGTCGTCGAGCAGCGCGACCGCGTCCTCGGCGATCCGCGCCTTGCGGTAGTCGCCGTCGGGGGCGGGGCTCGACCAGCCGAGCCCGCGCGTGTCCATCGCCAGCACGCGGAACTCGCCGGCCAGCGCGTCGATCACCCGGCGCCACTCGTACCAGTGCTGCGGAAAGCCGTGCAGCGCGAGCAGCGGCGGAGCGTCCTGCGGCCCGGCGTGGGCGACGTGCGCGCGCACGCCCGTGGAGAGCTCGTGGTAGCGGTGCTCGACACCGGGCCAGTCGGGTGGCGACATGCGTTGCACCCTACGCGGGTACTCTGCGGCGCATGCTCTGGGCGCTGGTCGTCGCCTTGGCGCTTCTCGCTCCCGCGAGCGCGCACGCGCGCGAGCGCGCCCCCGGGGCGCCGGGCGACAAGGCGGCCTGGACGAGCGCGGACAAACAGGGGTTCGGAACCTCCACCACGCGCGCCAGCCGGGTGTGGTTCACGCTCCGCAACGCCGACATGACCGAGGTCCACTATCCGGACCTCTCGCACCCGTCGGCGCGCTCGCTCGAATTCATGGTCGACGGCCGCCGGGTGACGACCGGCACGGTCACGCATCAGTCGCTCGTGTACACGCAGACGTCGAGCACGTCGAAGTGGCGGCTGGTCCGCACCTACGTCACCGATCCAGAGCGGGCCACGGTGCTGATCCGGGCCCGATTCGAGTCCTTGGACGGGAAAGACCACGATCTCGAGATCGCGTACGACCCGCAGCTCTACAACGACGGCTCCGACGACGTCGGTTGGACCCGCGGGAACGCACTGCTGGCGCACGACCGCAAGGTCGCGAGCGCGCTCGTCGCGCGGCCGTCGCTGACCCGTACGAGCTCGGGCTACAAGGGCCATGACGACCACCTGCTCGAGCACACGTACGACGCCCTCCGGCCCGGCAACGTCGTCCAGCAGGCGCACACGCGGCTGACCGGCCGCGGCGAGCGGCGCGACATGACCGTGGCGCTCGGCTTCGCGCCGCGCGCGACGACGGCGCTCGAGACCGCGCAGGCGTCGCTGGTCCGCGGCTTCGACGCGATCAGCGCCGCCTACGCCAAGGGCTGGACCGACTACCGCGCGTCGCTGCTGCCGATCCCGGCCGCGGCGGTGCCGGTCGCCGCCGCCTACGACACGTCGCTGTTCGTACTCAAGGCGCACGAGGACAAGGAGAACCGCGGCGCGTTCGTCGCCTCGCCGTCGATGCCCTGGGGCTGGGGCGAGCTCCGGATCGACGAGGACAACCCGCGCTCGGGCCCGTACCACCTGGTCTGGCCGCGCGACCTCTACCAGGTCGCGACCGCGCTCCACGCGGCGGGCGACACGGCGGCCGCCAATCGCGCGCTCGACTTCCTGTTCGACAAGCAGCAGCTCAAGGACGGCTCGTTCCCGCAGAACACCCAGGTCGACGGGCGGCCGAAGTGGACGGGGCTGCAGATGGACCAGGTCGGGTTGCCGATCGTGCTCGCCTGGCAGCTCGGCCGCACGAGCCGGTCCGACTGGGGCCACGTCCGGCGCGCCGCTGAACTGATCGTGGACAAGGGCCCGGTCAGCGAGCAGGAGCGCTGGGAGAACCAGGAGGGCTACTCGCCGGGCACGATCGCGGCCCAGATCGCGGGGCTGATCTGCGCGGCGGACATCGCGCGCAAGAACGGGTCGGCCGCGCGCGCGGCGCGCTACGAGCGCACGGCCGACTCGTGGGCGCGCACCGTCGAGCGCTGGACGGCGACGTCGAACGGCCCGTACGCGCCCAAGCCGTATTACCTGCGCCTCACGAAGGACCGCAAGCCCAACCGCGGCACGACCTACAGCATCGGCGACTCCGGGCCGTCGAAGCTCGACCAGCGCCGGGTCGTCGACGTCAGCTTCCTCGAGCTGGTCCGGCTGGGCGTCAAGCGCTTCGACGACCCCGCGATCCTGAACACGCTGCAGGTCGTCGACCAGCGGCTGAAGGCGGGCGCGTTCTGGCACCGGTTCAGCTTCGACGGCTACGGGGAGCGCCGGGACGGCAAGTCCTGGCGGCTGTTCGGCGAGGACACGCGCACGACGCTCGGTCGGGCATGGCCGATCCTCGCCGGCGAGCGCGGCGAGTACGAGCTGCTCGCGGGCCGTTCGGCGGCGGCGCACCTGGCGGCGATGGCGGCCGCCGGCAACGGCGGCGGAATGCTGCCGGAGCAGGTCTGGGACGGCCGCGCGCCGACCGGCAAGTCGGGCTTCCCGATGGGGGAGGGCACGTTCTCCGCGACGCCTTTGGCCTGGTCTCACGCGCAGTTGGTGAGGCTCGCGTGGTCCGCCGAAGCAGGAGCCCCGGTCGAGCGCCCGAAGATCGTTGCCGACCGCTACTCGGGAGCAGCAGGCTAAGCGCTATCCTTCCTTGCCGACCTCGCGCCGGTGCGGGGTTTTCCTTTGACCCGGCGCACTAAAGACCCACGACTCTCGGAGCACGCCTTCCATGGCCCGCGGAGACGTCCGGATCGCTGTGACCCTCGCCTGCGAGGACTGCAAGCGCCGGAACTACCAGACGAAGAAGTCCAAGCGCAACAACCCGGATCGCATCTCGCTGCGCAAGTACTGCAAGTGGTGCCGTCGTCACACGGGGCATCGCGAGACGCGCTAGAGGCACTTCGATGGCCACCGATCGTCCAAGCCGCGATGACGACGACCTCGAGGACGAGGTCGTCTTCGACGACGAGGAACTCGAAGACGATCGCGTTCGCGACGACGACTACGAGCGCGACTCCGGAGACACTGAGCCGGCCGACCCGCTCGGGCAGGCGATGCCCGACGTGACGGAGGCCCACCTCGCCGAGGCCGGAGGCCCCGTCCGTAAGACTTCGCGGCAGCGCCCCGCCCGTGAGCAGGAGCACCACGCCCCGGCCCACGGCAAGAAGAACATCTTCGCCCGTGCCGCGGACTTCCTGCGCGCCTCCTATCAGGAGCTGCGCCGGGTCCAGTGGCCGGACCGCAAGCAGGTCGGCCAGGGCACGGCCGTGACGCTCGGATTCGTGATCGTCGCGGGCGCCTACCTCGGACTACTCGACGCGATTTGGAACCCCATCATTCAGGCCATCTTGTAAATGTTTCGCTGGTACGTGATCAACACCTATTCCGGGCACGAGAACAAGGTCAAGCAGAACCTTGAGCATCGGGTGTCCTCCCTGAACCAGACGCGCGCCGTGCGTCAGGTCGTCGTCCCCACGGAGACGGTTCAGGAGATGAAGGACAACCAGAAGATCTCGGTCGAGAAGCGGACCATGCCCGGCTACGTGCTGGTGAACATGGACCTCAACGAGGACTCCTGGCAGGTCGTCAAGGGCACGCCGGGAGTGACCGGCTTCGTCGGCGCCTCCAACGAGCCGATCCCGCTGACCCAGGCCGAGGTCGACCGCCTGCTGCACCGCGAGGTCGCGCAGAAGGTCCCGAGCAGGGCCCAGTTCTCGATCGGCGAATCCGTCAAGGTCATCTCCGGCCCGCTGTCGGACTTCTCCGGCGAGATCTCCGAGATCAACGAAGACGCGTCCAAGCTCAAGGTCCTGGTATCCATCTTCGGCCGGGAGACTCCCGTCGAGGTTGGGTACGACCAGGTGAAGAAGATCTAACTATGGCCAAGAAAGTCCTTACGACAATCAAGCTGCAGGCCCCGGGCGGCCAGGCGTCTCCGGCGCCGCCGGTCGGCCCCGCGCTGGGCCAGCACGGCATCAACATCATGGAGTTCGTGAAGGCGTTCAACGCCCAGACCTCCAATGACATGGGGGTCACGATCCCCGTCGTCATCACGGTCTACGAGGATCGCTCGTTCACGTTCATCACGAAGACGCCACCGGCGGCGGTGCTGATCCGCCAGGCGATCGGCATCGACAAGGGCTCCGGTGAGCCGAACCGGACCAAGGTCGGCACGATCACCAACGAGCAGGTGCGGGCGATCGCCGAGAAGAAGCTCGCCGACCTGAACGCGCACGACGTCGATCAGGCGGCGAAGATCATCGCGGGCACGGCCCGCTCAATGGGCGTGGAGGTCGTCGCGTAATGGCAAAGCACGGCAAGACCTATGTCGAGTCCAAGGCCAAGGTCGACCGCACGCGCGAGTACACGCCGCACGAGGCCGTCCGGCTGATGAAGGAAACGAAGCGGGCGAAGTTCGACGAGTCCGTCGAGGTCCACTTCCGGACCGGCCTGAACGTCCGCCACGCGGACGAGCAGCTGCGCGGCACGATCGCGCTGCCGCACGGGCTCGGCAAGGACGTCACGATCGCCGTGTTCGCCAAGGGCGACAAGGCGCGCGAGGCCGAAGAGGCCGGCGCTGACATCGTCGGTGCCGAGGACCTGGCGACGCGCGTCCAAGAGGGCTTCACCGACTTCGACGTCGCGATCGCGACGCCCGACATGATGCCGATCGTCGGCCGCCTCGGCCGGATCCTCGGCCCGCAGGGCAAGATGCCGAACCCGAAGGTCGGCACGGTCACGATGGACGTTGCGAAGGCCGTCGAGGAGTCCAAGGCGGGCAAGGTCGAGTACCGCACCGACCGCACCGCGATCGTCCACATGACCGTCGGCAAGACGTCGTTCCCGGACGAGCACCTGTTGGCCAACTACCAGGCCGTGCTCGAGGAGCTCATCCGCGCGAAGCCGTCCGCGGCCAAGGGCAAGTACATCCGCACCATCACGCTCGCGTCGACCATGGGCCCCGGCATCAAGGTCGATCCGTCGCGCACCAAGGACCTTCTGGATACGGAGGCTGTGGCGGGGTAACGTCGCCGAAGGCGAGTCCGACCGCGAAGCGTCGGAATCGCCTGGCAGGCGAAACTTTTCATCACAGCCTCTCCCAAGACTCCGGCAACCATAAGACCGGGATAGGAGAGTCGTTTGAACCGAGACCAGAAAGCTGCGGTCATCGAGGAGGTGGCCGGGCAGATACGCGACTCCGAGGCCGTCTTCGCGGTCGACTATCGCGGCATCTCCGTGCCGCAGGCCGCCGCGTTGCGCACCACGCTGCGCAACGCTGACGCCACGTTCCGGGTCGTCAAGAACACGCTGTCCGAGCGCGCCGCCGACCAGGCCGGCGCGGAGGGCCTGAAGGAGCTGCTCCAGGGCCCGACGGCGATGACGTTCGTGCGCGGCGATGCCGCCGCGGCCGCCAAGGCACTGCGCGACTTCCGCCGCGGCACCCAGAACACGCTGCTGGAGTTCAAGGGCGGCTGGATGAACGGCGCGCCGCTGTCGCCGGCCGACGTCGACGCGATCGCCCAGCTCCCGAGCCGCGAGGTGCTCGAGGCGCGCCTCGTCGGGATGGTCGCCTCGCCGCTCAGCGGCCTGGTGACGGCGCTCAACAACGTGATCGCCGGGTTCGCGCGCCAGCTGCAGCAGATCGCCGACCAGGGCCTGATCGGCGGCAACGCGCCCGCCGCCGCCGCCCCGGCCGAACCGGAACCGGAACCGGAACCGGAACCCGAGGCCGCGGCCGAGCCCGTCGCCGAGGAACCCACCCCCACTGAGACCGAAACCACGGAGGACTAGAACATGGCCACCAGCACCCAGGACTGGATCGACGAGCTCAAGTCGATCTCCGTCCTCGAACTCTCCGAGCGCATCAAGGCGCTCGAGGAGGCATTCGGGGTCTCCGCGGCCGCGATGTCCGCGGCACCCGTCGCCTCCGCCGGCGGCGGCGGCGACGCGGCCGAGGCCGAGGAGGAGCAGACGGCGTTCGATGTCATCTTGACCGGCCCGGGCGACAAGAAGATCCAGGTCATCAAGGTCGTCCGCGCGGCCACCGGCCTCGGCCTCAAGGAGGCCAAGGCGCTTGTCGACGAGGCCCCCAAGCCCGTCAAGGAGGGCGTCGACAAGGACGAGGCCGAGAAGCTCAAGGCCGACCTCGAGGAAGCCGGCGGCTCCGTCGAGATCAAGTAGCAACGAGCGCCGACGCACGAAAAAGGGCGGCCCTGAGGGCCGCCCTTTTTCATTCCCTCCAGGAAGGGGTCCCGCGAGCGTGTGACGGGGCCGGAATGCGCCGGCGGGGGGACAGGCCGGGCGGCGGTGACGGGCCGCTGCCCGGGTGAGGCTCGGGGGTGTGGGGTGTTCGGACTATCGAAAGGCTAGGGGACCCAGCCGCACCGCACCATCCCCCGGAAGTGGTAACCGGAATCTGGAGCGCTTGGATCGCGTGACCGCTCAGGACTAAACCACCGGCCAGTGTTTCTGGACACTTAGCCGATTCGGAGCGTCCAAGCCCGCCCCTACCGTGACAGTCGTCCAGGTCGCAGGCAGAAGCTCAAGGAAGCGGCCGAGGACACCACACCCCGGCGAGCAGGGGCTCGCAGGACCGAAAGGATTCAATGTCACGCAGTCACTGGACGACTGGTGCGGCTATCGCTGCGCTTTCGATGCTCACCCTGCCGGCGGTCGCAGGGGCGGAAACGGACGGGACGCTCTTCGAGCGGCCGTCGTTCGCTCCGGGCAACGTCAACGACCAGGGCGGGTGGATGAAGACGGGCGGCTTCGACGCCGCCATCGTCGCGAACTCAGGGTCGACCGCGGCCGTCTTTGGCCAGCAGAGCCTCCGCATCTCCAACGCGACGACGAGTGGCTCGTTCGGGGATCAGACGTTCTCGGCTCCGCTCGTCGACGGCGCCGGCGAGGCGACGTCGGCCAACGGCGGGCAGGCCGGCGGCGAGCGTCAGTCCCACTTCGACACGAGCTTCCAGTTCATGTCGGCTGACCCGGCCGCGGAACAGCCCGGCCTCGCGGTCACCGTCAGCCCCGACTCGGGTAACGGCGGTCGCATGAGCTTCGTGCGTCTGCGCGACACGTCGGCCGGACTCGCGGTCGACTTCAACGAGGTCCGGACCGACAACAACTTCTACGACGTCGAGATCGCGCAGGGGCTCGATCGAACGGTTCCGCACACCGTGCGGATCTCGATGGACTTCGTCGCAGGCGCTGACAACGACGTCGTCAAGGTCTACGTCGACGGCCAGCTCAAGGTCACCGGCAAGTCGTGGGAGAACTACTACCGCAACTCCACCGAGCAGGCCGCGGCCGGCAACGTGGTTCCGGTCATCGACCAGCTGCTCCTGCGCGTCAGCTCGACCGCGCGGCCGGCGAACCTGAACAAGGGATTCCTGATCGACGACGTGAGCCTGCGCAGCTATGGCGGCCTGGGCGGCGCCATCGGTCCCGTCGGTCCCGAGGGGCCCACCGGACCCGCCGGGAGCCCCGGCCAGACGGTCCAAGCCAGCCCGGGCCAGCCGGGTGCGACCGGGGCTCAGGGGCCGGCCGGCAAGCCCGGCGCCGCGGCTCGGAGCGCCAAGCCGGCTCGCGTCAACATCCAGGGGGCGCGGCTGAACCGGAGCACGGGCCTCGCCACGCTGCGCCTGCGCTGCCCGGCGCGCGCGGGCGTCTGCAGCGGCAACGTCTCGCTGACCAATGACCGCGGCGTGCTCGTCCGGAAGATGTACGACATGTCCGCGGGCGAGGAAGTCCGGCTTCAGGTCCGCTTCGCGAGCAAGCGCACCGCCATGATGCGCAAGACCCCGTCGGTCAAGGTCATCGTGCTCTCGCGCGACCAGGCCGGCCTCGCGGTGCGCGTCGGCCGCACGCTCCGCTAAGCAGCAGCACACCCGCATCACCCGGGGCCTGTCACCGCGTGACAGGCCCCGGTTTGCTTAAGGCCCTGTTGACTTTCCCGCTATCCTGGTGCCACTCGGCCGATAGTCGTAGCCGTCCACAGTGCCCTTCCCGCCACATACGGGAGCCGGGCCGGGCGGGGTCCGTGAGCGCCGAGCGCCCCTCGCCAGGGGGTCCGCATCCCCCTGTGCTATCTTGGCTGGTCGCGCCTGTATGCCCTCGGCACGTCCTGCGCACCTCCCCTGTCGCCCTCGAACTCCCTGAGGAGTCGCCGTCTTGGCTGCTGTTGATGCTCCCCGCACGCGCCGTACTTTCGCGCGTCTCGACAAGTCGATCGATGTCCCGAACCTGATCGACATCCAGAAGAAGTCCTTTGCCTGGCTTGTCGATCCTGAGGGGGGCGGGTTGCGCGAGACGATCGACGACATCTCGCCGATCGAGGACTACACCGGCAACCTGGCCGTGCAGTTCGGGGAGTTCACGTTCGACAATCCGGTGGCCAGCCTGGATGAGTGTCGTGAGAAGGACCTCACGTACGCGCGGCCGCTGACGGTGACGGTCGGCTTCATCAATCGCGAGACGGGCGAGATCCGCGAGCAGTCGGTGTTCATGGGCGATTTCCCGTGGATGACCGAGCGCGGCACGTTCATCATCAACGGCACCGAGCGCGTGGTGGTGACGCAGCTGGTGCGCTCCCCGGGCGCCTACCTGATGGAGCCCAAGGATCCGGAGAAGCAGGTCTTCGTCGCGAATCTGATGCCGGCCCGCGGTTCGTGGCTGGAGCTGGAGATCGACAAGAAGGGCCGGGTCTACGTCCGGATCGATCGCAAGCGCAAGCTGCCGGTCACGGTGCTCCTGCGCGCGATGGGCTACTCGTCCGACGAAGAGATCCTGAAGCTCTTCGACGACAGCCTCTACATCCGCAACACGGTCGACGCCGACACGGAGGTCACGCGCTCGGAGGAGGGCGCGCTGATCGAGCTGTTCAAGAAGCAGCGTCCGGGCGAGCCGCCGTCGGTGGACAACGCTCGCGCGCTGCTGAACCAGCTGTTCTTCGATCCCAAGCGCTACGACCTCACGCGCGTCGGCCGCTACAAGCTCAACAGCCGTCTCGGCCTGGACATCGACCTCGACGTCCGGACGCTCACGCACGACGACATCCTCGCGCTGGTCCGCGAGCTCGTCCGTCTGCCGAACATCCTCGGTATCTCCGAGGAGCTCGACGAGGACCTCAAGGACTACGCCGCCGAGGCCATGTCGCGCCCGCGCGAGGCCGTCGAGGAGCACCTGGACGAGTACGAGCACTTCGGCAACCGCCGTCTGAGGACGGTCGGTGAGCTGATCCAGGAGGCGTTCCGGATCGGTCTGTACCGGATGGAGCGCGTCGTCCGCGAGCGCCTCACAACCGAGGATGCGGACACGATCACGCCGCAGACGATCATCAACATCCGCCCGGTCGTCGCCGCGCTGAAGGAGTTCTTCGGCTCCTCCCAGCTGAGCCAGTTCATGGACCAGACCAACTCCCTGAGTGGCCTGACCCATCGCCGGCGGCTCTCTGCCCTCGGCGCCGGCGGCCTCACGCGCGAGCGCGCGCCGATCGAGGTCCGCGACGTCCACCCGACCCATTACGGCCGGATGTGCCCGATCGAGACCCCGGAGGGCCCGAACATCGGCCTGATGGGCTCGCCTGAGCTCCTACGCCCAGGTGTCCGAGCACGGCTTCGTCACGACGCCGTACCGGGTCGTCTCGGGCGGCAAGCCGACCGAGGAGATCCTCCACCTCGACGCGACCGAGGAGCAGGAGCGCCTGATCGCCCAGGCCAACGAGCCGCTGGACTCCAACGGCAAGTTCTCCAACGAGTCGATCCTGTGCCGCACGCTCGCGGGTCAGTACGTCTACGTCAGCCCGGAGGACGTCGACCTCGTCGACGTCTCGCCCGAGCAGATCTGGTCCGTGGCCACGGCGATGATCCCGTTCCTCGAGCACGACGACGCGAACCGAGCGTTGATGGGCTCGAACATGCAGCGCCAGGCGGTGCCGCTGCTCAAGACCGATGCGCCGTTGATCGGCACGGGCATGGAGCGCCGCGCGGCGCTGGACACGGGCGACGTGTTGCTGGCGCGCAGCGACGGCACGGTCGACTTCGTCGACGCCACGCGGATCGTCGTCAACACCGACGAGGGCGGGCGCGACGAGTACGACCTGCAGAAGTACATGCGCTCCAACCAGGGCACGCTGATCCACCAGAAGCCGTTCGTGAAGGCCGGTCAGGCCATCAAGGAAGGCCAGTTGCTCGCCGACGGCAGCTCGTCCGACAAGGGCGAGATGGCGCTGGGCAAGAACCTGATGGTCGCGTTCATGTCCTGGGAGGGCTACAACTTCGAGGACGCGATCATCCTCTCGAATCGCCTGGTCAAGGACGATGAGCTGACCTCGATCCATATCGAGGAGTACGAGGTCGACGCGCGCACGACCAAGCTCGGTGACGAGGAGATCACGCGCGACATTCCGAATCGCTCGGAGGAGTCGCTGCGCAACCTCGACGACCGCGGGATCGTGCGGATCGGCGCCGAGGTGGCGTCGGGCGATCTGCTGGTGGGCAAGGTGACGCCGAAGGGCGAGACCGAGCTGACGGCCGAGGAGAAGCTGATCCGCGCGATCTTCAAGGAGAAGGCGCGCGAGGTCCGCGACACGAGCCTGAAGGTGCCGCACGGTGAGGGTGGCGTCGTGATCGACGTCAAGACGTTCTCGCGTGCGGCGGGCGATGACCTGTCGCCGGGCGTGAACGACCTGGTCCGGGTGTTCGTGGCCAAGAAGCGCAAGATCGCCGAGGGCGACAAGCTGGCCGGCCGCCATGGCAACAAGGGCGTGATCTCCAAGATCGTGCCCGAGGAGGACATGCCGTTCCGCGAGGACGGCACGCCGGTCGACGTGATCCTGAACCCGCTGGGCGTGCCGAGCCGGATGAACATCGGCCAGATCCTTGAGACCCACCTCGGGTGGGCGGCGGCCGAGGGCTGGTACGACGACGGCACCGAGGCGTTCAAGCGCGCCAAGGACGAGGACAACGGCCGCGTCTACGTCGCCACCCCGGTGTTCGACGGCGCCACCGTCAAGGACGTCGACCACGCGCTGCTGCAGTGGCAGCGCGAGCACACCGGCGCGATCAAGATGGAGATCGACGAGAAGGCCCGCGCGGGCGAGCGAGCGTCGGGCAAGCTCCAGCTCTACAACGGCCGCACCGGCGAGCCGTTCGAGAAGCGCGTCACCGTCGGCTACATGTACATCCTGAAGCTGCTCCATCTCGTGGACGACAAGATCCACGCCCGGAGCACGGGCCCCTACTCGCTGGTGACCCAGCAGCCGCTGGGTGGCAAGGCGCAGTTCGGCGGGCAGCGCTTCGGTGAGATGGAGGTGTGGGCGCTGGAGGCCTACGGCGCCGCGTACACGCTGCAGGAGATGCTGACGATCAAGTCCGATGACACGGTCGGGCGGGTGAAGGCCTACGAGGCGATCGTCAAGGGCGAGAACATCGCCGAGCCGTCGATCCCGGAGTCCTTCAAGGTGCTGCTGAAGGAGATGCAGTCGCTCGCGCTGGACGTCAACGTCGTCTCCGACGACGGCGCGCGCGCCGAGATGGGCGACGAGGACGACGACCTGCTGCGCGCCGCCGAAGAGCTCGGCATCGACCTGAGTGGCGTGCGCGCGACCGACGGCCAGGCCGCGGACGAGAGCGAAGACCTTGAGATCAAAGAGGGCGAAGAGGGCCAGACCGACGACGACGAGGCCACCGACGCCGGCTACATCGAGGCCGGCGTGGAAGCCACCGCCGCTGAGGAGACTGAGTAAGCACACATGATTGACATCAATAATTTCGACGCAATTGAGATCGGTCTCGCCTCCTCGAAGCAGATCCGTTCCTGGAGCTCAGGCGAGGTCACGAAGCCGGAGACGATCAACTACCGCACGCTGAAGCCCGAGAAGGACGGCCTGTTCTGCGAGCGCATCTTCGGTCCGACCAAGGACTGGGAGTGCTACTGCGGCAAGTACAAGCGCGTCCGCTACAAGGGCATCGTCTGCGAGCGCTGCGGCGTGGAGGTCACGCGCTCCAAGGTCCGCCGTGAGCGCATGGGCCACATCGACCTGGCCGCCCCCGTGAGCCACATCTGGTTCTTCAAGGGCGTCCCGAGCCGGATCGGCTACCTGCTCGACATGGCTCCCAAGGAGCTCGAGAAGGTCCTGTACTTCGCGGCCTCGATGGTCACGTGGGTCGACGAGGACGCCCGCGCGGCGGACCTCGAGGAGCTGGCCGGCAAGGTCAACGAGTCGCTCGACGAGTACGCGGCCGAGAAGAACCTGCGCCTGCAGGAGATCGACGAGTCGCTCGAGCGCCGCGAGGAGTACCTGCGCACGGGCTCCCAGGCGAACTTCTCCGACGAGGACCACCTGTGGTCCGAGCACCTCGACCTCACCGTGTCCAAGCTCGAGGACGACGAGCGCGCCAAGCACATCAAGGACATGCGCAAGGCCCTGGAGGCCGACCGCTCGGACACCGAGGCCTACATCGAGGACGCGATGGAGCGTCTGCGTCAGGTCTGGGAGCTCTTCCAGGACATGACGCCCGAAGCAGGTCGTCAACGACGAGACGCTGTTCCGTGAGCTCAAGGAGCGCTTCGGCTCTCCCTACGGCTGGGGCGAGTACTTCCGCGGCGGCATGGGCGCCGAGGCGGTCCGCGACCTGCTCGAGCAGGTCGACCTGGACGCCGAGCGCGAGGAGCTCGAGGACCAGGTGCGCACGGCCAAGGGCCAGAAGCAGCAGCGCGCGGTCAAGCGCCTGAAGGTCGTCTCGGCCTTCCTGCACTCCGGCAACAAGCCGGAGATGATGATCCTCGAGGCCGTCCCGGTGATCCCGCCGGAGTTGCGCCCGATGGTCCAGCTCGACGGCGGCCGCTTCGCGACCTCCGACCTCAACGACCTCTACCGCCGCGTCATCAACCGGAACAACCGCCTGAAGCGGCTCCTGGACCTCGGCGCGCCGGAGATCATCGTCAACAACGAGAAGCGGATGCTGCAGGAGGCCGTCGACGCGCTGTTCGACAACGGCCGCCGCGGCCGGCCCGTCACGGGCCCGGGCAACCGTGCCCTGAAGTCCTCTGAGCGACATGCTCAAGGGCAAGCAGGGCCGCTTCCGCCAGAACCTGCTCGGCAAGCGCGTCGACTACTCGGGCCGCTCGGTCATCGTGGCCGGCCCGTCGCTGCGCCTGCACCAGTGCGGCCTGCCGAAGCTGATGGCGCTCGAGCTGTTCAAGCCGTTCATCATGGCCCGGCTCGTCGAGCGCAAGGCCGTCCAGAACATCAAGGCGGCCAAGAAGATGGTCGACTCGATGATCCCGGAGGTCTGGGACGTGCTCGAGGAGGTCATCCACGAGCACCCGGTGCTGCTCAACCGCGCGCCGACGCTCCACCGCCTGGGCATCCAGGCGTTCGAGCCGGTGCTGGTCGAGGGCAAGGCGATCCAGGTCCACCCGCTCGTCTGCCACGCGTTCAACGCCGACTTCGACGGCGACCAGATGGCGGTCCACCTGCCGCTGTCCGCCGAGGCCCAGGCCGAGGCGCGCGTGCTGATGCTCAGCTCCAACAACATCCTGTCGCCGGCCCATGGCGCCCCGCTGGCCACGCCGACGCAGGACATGATCCTCGGCACGTACTACCTCACGTACGGGCTCGAGGAGGAGGAGCTGAACGCGATCGACCCGGCGACGTACGAGCCGAAGGTGCACGTGTTCCGCTCCGCTCAGGAGGCCGAGCTGGCCTACGAGCACAAGATCGTCGGCCTGCACGACCCGGCGCACTACCGCGCCGAGTGGGTCGACGGCGGCCACGTCGCCACCACGGTCGGGCGCATCATCTTCAACGACAAGATCGAGCGCGCGCTCGAGGAGACGATGGGCGAGGAGTTCGACCGCTCCCAGTACCAGTTCATCAACAAGTCCCTGCGCAAGCGCGACACGACGCAGTTCGTCGACCAGCTGGTCCAGACGTTCGGCGCCAGCGCGATCTCGCAGGTCCTCGACGCGTTCAAGGACCTCGGCTTCCGCTTCGCGACCCAGGCCGGCATCACGATCTCCAAGAACGACGTGGTCGTGCCGCCGACCAAGGAGAAGATCCTCGCCAAGTACGAGGAGCGCGTCCACAACCTGCAGGAGCAGTACGAGGACGGCCTGATCACGCAGGAGGAGCGCCACCTGGCGGTCACCGATCAGTGGAACGCCGCGACCGAAGAGGTCGCCGACGCGATGATCGCGAACATCGAGAAGACCGACCAGCTGAACTCCATCTACATGATGGCCAGCTCCGGCGCCCGTGGCTCCTTCAAGCAGATCCGCCAGCTGGCGGGCATGCGCGGCCTGATGGCCAACCCGAAGGGCGAGATCATCGAGCGGCCCGTGAAGGCGAACTTCATGGAAGGCCTCGACGTGATCGAGTACTTCACGTCCACCCACGGCGCCCGCAAGGGCCTCGCGGACACGGCGCTCCGTACGGCGGACTCGGGCTACCTGACCCGCCGTCTGGTGGACGTCGCGCAGGACGTGATCATCCGGATCGAGGACTGCGGCACCGAGGAGTACCTCGAGATGCCGCTGTGCAAGCTCGACGGCGAGCCCAAGGAGATGCTCGTCGGCCGCGTGGCGGCCGCCGACGTCAAGGTCGGCAAGACGGTCGTCGTCGGCAAGGGCGAGGAGATCGGCCGCGAGGCGCTCGCCAGCCTGGTCGGCTCGGCGAACGGCAACGCGCCCGAGAAGCTGTCGGTCCGCTCCGTGCTCAAGTGCGAGGCGACCGTCGGCGTGTGCCAGAAGTGCTACGGCCGCGCGCTGGCGACCGGCAAGACGGCGATGATCGGCGACGCGGTCGGCATCGTCGCCGCCCAGTCGATCGGCGAGCCGGGCACGCAGCTGACCATGCGGACGTTCCACACCGGCGGCGTCGCCGGCGCGGACATCACGCACGGCCTCCCGCGTGTCGTGGAGCTCTTCGAGGCCCGCAAGCCGAAGGGCCTGGCGAAGATCGCCGAGGTCAGCGGCGTGGTCTCCGTCGAGGACACCGACAAGGCCCGCACGATCGTCGTCACCGACGAGGCCGGCGAGGAGCACCGGTACCCGTTCCCCCGCCGCACGCGTCTGCACGTCGCCGAGGGCGAGGTCATCGAGGCCGGCAAGCAGCTCAACGAGGGCTCGCTGTACCCGCACGAGCTGCTCGACCTGCGCGGCCGCACGGCGACCGAGGTGTACCTCGTCAAGGAGGTGCAGGAGGTCTACAAGTCGCAGGGCGTGGACATCCACGACAAGCACATCGAGCTGATCGTGCGCCAGATGCTCAAGAAGGTCCGCGTCGAGCAGAAGGGCGACACGGACCTGCTGCCGGGCCAGTTCGTCGACCGCCACGAGTTCCGGCGGATCAACGAGAAGGTGCAGGCCGCGGGCGGCGAGCCGGCGATGCACGCGGAGATCATCCTCGGCATCACCAAGGCCTCGCTGGCCACGGACTCCTTCCTCTCGGCGGCCTCCTTCCAGGAGACGACGAAGGTCCTCACCGACGCGGCGCTCGAGGGCAAGATCGACCGCCTCGCGGGCCTGAAGGAGAACGTGATCATCGGCAAGCTGATCCCGGCCGCCACCGGGCTCAAGCGCTACCGCTCGATCGAGATCGAGCCGTCGGAGCCGCTTCCCCGCGGCATCGACGACGTCGGCCTGCTCGAGGGCGACGACCTCGCCGCCGAGCTCGGGCTCGACGACGGCGAGGGCCTGCAGGGCTTCGGCCCGGCGTTCGACACGTCCGAGCTGGACGAGATCAACGCCGGCTTCGGCCCGGCGGGCGGCTCGTTCGACGACATCGGCGCGCTCGACGAAGACGACCGCAGCTAGCTAGCCCCTAGACGGAACTCAGGGAACCTGTTCTGATAGGGCTCGCAAGGGCCCTATCAGGAGGTTCCCATGAGGGGGAAGCTGGCCGTCGCAATCGCACTGCTCGTTGCCGCTCCGGCGGCCGCGGACGAGCCGCACCGCGACATCACGCTCGATCCGGGCAAAGCCCTGGTGGAGGTGAAGCTCCCCAGCCACCTCTACGACGAGCTGTACGCCGACTACGACTTCGTCGAGGCCGTGCAGCGCAACGGCGACGGCTCGATCTCCACCGACGTGCTGGTCAACGACGCCGAGCGCGCGGTGCTGCGGGCCCGCGGCGTGCGCTTCGTCAAGACCCTCGAGACGCAGAGCTCGACCGACCGGCGGGTGGCCGAGCGCGACGCGGCCCTCGCGCGCGAGGCGCGCGCGCGTGAACTGGCCCAGAAGGGCAGCGCGGCGGCCGAGAAGGGCGCCAAGAACGCGATCCCGCTTCCCGGCGAGGTCACGATCATGCGCGCGTACACGTTCACGAACTACGCGGGCCGCTTCCTGTACGTAGAGGCGCACACGAAGGCCGCGACCCCGGTGACGCCCAACAACGTTGAGGGCAGCCCGACGATGGCGCTCAGCTTCGCCGGCGCCGACGGCGTGTTCGGCGCCGCGTCGAACATGCCGATCAACCGCGACACGCAGACCGGCATCGCCAACAACAACGTCTACATGTTCCACCGCCACCTGGTGCGCGTAACGACCGTCGAGCCCAAGCGGGTGCGCGTGGCCTCGAGCGCCGGCGGCGTCGACGAGGCCGCCGTGTCCGAGTGGGTCGGCACGACGCGCCCGCCGCACGCCGACGGCTACCTGCGCGGTTTCTTCACGCGCTACATGGACCCGACCGAGATCACCGACCGGTTCGTCTCGCTGGCGGGCGAGTTCTCGAACCTGTCCGAGATCGTCAACCTCCCGAACCTGACCAACGGCTACCGCCGCAAGGCGACGACGGTGATGGGCGTCAATCTGGGCGGGCCGTACGCCGGCCAGATCGGCAACTTCAGCGCCGCCGCGGCGCAGCAGGCCGTGGTCGTCGAGTCGCTGGCCTACGGGCACGAAGGCGGCAATGACGTGTTCGCGACCTTCCGCAACCCGGGCGTCGCCAATTCGCCGCTGGCCGTCAACCTGACGGGCAACGAGCTCGTCGTCGACCTGGCCACCGACGCCAACGGCGCGCTGGCCAGCACGGCCGCGCAGGTCGTGAACGCGATCAACGCGCATCCGGCCGCCGCCGCCGTGCTCAAGGCGAATCGCTACCGCGGCTTCGCGGTCGCCGGCACGGGCATCGCCCAGGCGACGCCGCGCTCGCGGCTCTCGGACTGGCTGAACGCGCCCGCGCACGTCCAGCGCGCGCCGTTCCAGGTGAAGATGCTGCGACTCGGCGCCCAGCGCAACGGCTCCAAGGTCGGCGTCTTCATCTAC
Organism: uncultured Solirubrobacteraceae bacterium; assembly: GCA_963768375.1. GTDB lineage: Bacteria > Actinomycetota > Thermoleophilia > Solirubrobacterales > Solirubrobacteraceae > Solirubrobacter. The sequence goes on along the minus strand of CAVYHO010000003.1, from coordinate 721,274 downwards.
TGCCAGCAGCACGCGCGCGAGTGGGTGACGCCAATCACGTGCCTGGAGACCGCCGAGCGGCTCCTGCGCAACTACGCGATCGACCCGCAGACCAAGGAGCTGCTGGACAACCTCGACGTCTTCATCGTCCCGTCGGTCAACCCCGACGGCAGCCACTACTCGCTCTACGACAACAACAACCAGCGCCGCAACCTGGTCAACCACTGCCTGCCGGACACGTTCCAGGACCCGTTGGCGCGTGACTTCATCGGCGTCGACCTCAACCGCAACAACACCGTTGGCTCGTTCTTCGACGGCTACGCGGGCGCGACCAACATCACGCCGGGGAATCCGGCGACGTACAACCAGTGCACGAGCGACGTGTACTCCGGTCCGTTCGAGGCGTCGGAGGCCGAGATCAAGAACGAGCAGTGGGTCGTGGACACGTTCGCGAACATCAAGTTCGCGATCAACATCCACACCTACGGCGGCTACTTCATGTGGGCGCCGGGCGCGTACATCGCGCAGGGTCGTGTGACGCTGCCGGCCCCGAACATCGGCATCGAGCGGTACTTCTTCGACGTCGCGGACACAATCCTGGCCCGGATCAAGGAGCACCGCAACACGATCATCGAGCCCGAGCGCACGGGCCCGATCGCGGACGTCCTGTACTCGGCGGCCGGCAACTCGGCTGACGACCAGTACTACCGCAAGGGGATCATCTCCTACTCGTTCGAGGCGGGCTCGCGGATCTTCGCCGTCAACCAGCAGACCGGTGAGGTGACGCGCACCGACGTCGCCGGCGGCGGTTTCGAGGGCTTCCGGCCGCCGTTCGACACCGAGGGCCGGCATGAGGCGTTCGAGTTCACCGACGGCAACTTCGGCCTGCTCGAGAGCGCCCTCGCGTACTCACGCGACGCCACCCCGCCGGTGGTCAACCTCGACTCCGACGGCGTGACGCGGGCGACCGCCCCGCCGATCAACTTCCGGTTCACCTGGCCGGGCGAGGCCGCCGTGATCCACTACACGACCGACGGATCGACGCCGACGCTGGCGTCGCCCACGTACGAGAACCAGGGTCCGCGGCGGCCCGGCCAGGTGCTGAGCCTGGACCGGCTCGGCATCCACGACGTCAAGTGGATCGCGGTCGACATCAAGGGCAACGTCTCCCCGGTCCAGACGCAGCGGTTCCTGATCGGGCCCGAGCTCCCGGTGAGCGGGACGGTGCCCGCGACGCTGAGCCTGACGCTCGGCCTCCCGGCGACGTTCGCGCCGTTCGTGCCCGGCGTCGACCAGACCTACACGGCGTCGACGACGGCGAACGTGACGAGCACCGCGGGCGATGCGCTGCTGTCGGTGGCCGACCCGAGCCCGACCGCGACCGGCCGGCTCGTGAACGGCACGTTCTCGCTCGCGAACGCGGTCGAGGCGAGGGCGAACACCGGCGCGTACGCGCCGGTCGGCGGCTCGGCGAGCCCGACGGCGCTGCTGACATACACAGGCCCGACGAGCGCGAACGCGGTGACGCTCGGCTTCCAGCAACGGATCGGCCGGCTGGAAGCGCTGAGGACGGGCGCCTACAGCAAGACGCTGACGTTCACGCTGTCGACGACCAGTCCGTGAGCAGTCCCGGGGAGGTCAAGGCTCGCCTCGACGCCGAACGGCGGGGCGAGCCGTTCCTCCTCTACCGCGACGGCGAGGGGGCACAGTCGATCGTGCCCCTGACCGCCCCCATAACCGTCGGGCGGCGGCCGGAACGCGACGTCGCCCTGACGTGGGACAGCGAGGTCTCCCGCCTGCACGCCCAGCTTGAGCCGGTCGGCCCGGACTGGACCGTCGTCGACGACGGCCTCTCGCGCAACGGCACGTTCGTGAACGGCGAGCGCGTCCGCGGTCGCCGGCGCCTGCGCGACGGCGACCGGCTCGTGTTCGGCGACACGCCGGTCACGTTCCGCGCGCCCGCGGACGCGGCGGACTCGACGGCGGCGATCGCGCTGGGCGGCGCGGCTCCGCCGCTGACCGAGGCCCAGCGCAAGATCCTGATCGCGCTCTGCCGGCCGCTGAAGGACTCGGCGTACGCGACCCCGGCCACGAACCGCGAGATCGCGGCCGAGGTCCATCTCAGCGTCGATGCGGTGAAGGCCCACTTGCGGATCGTCTTCGAGCGCTTCGGGCTCGACGCGCTGCCCCAGAATCAGAAGCGCGCCCGGCTCGCGGCAACGGCGCTGGTCAACGGAATCGTCCGCCAGCACGACCTCTGAGCGTGGAGCGACCTCCACGTCTGACTAGTCCTCACACGGCCCGCAATCTGGTCAGATACGACCATTGCCGTCACGAGGACGGTTGCAGTTGCCACAAACGGAGGGGTTTTACATGCTCGGAAAACGGTCGGTAACGATCGTCGCAGCGTCGGCGCTGCTGTTGGGAGGGGCTGGCGCAGCGTTCGCTGACGACAGCCTGCCCGGCAGCGACACCGCGCTGGTTCGCGTCACAGTCCCGAACCAGGCCGACGTCGACAGGCTGCTCAACAGCTATGACGTGGTCGAGTACAAGCACGTCGAGGACGACGGCTCGATCTCGCTCAACATCGACACCACGGCCGCCGAGCGCACGGCGCTGCGTGAGAAGGGCTACACGATCGGGCGCACCGTCGAGGACGCCTCGACCCGCGCCGGCGCCGCCGCCGAGCGCGACGAGGCCCGCGCCGCCGAGAGCCTGGCGCGTGACATCGCCAGGAGCGGCCGGACCAGCGGCGTCAAGCTCGAGGGCAAGGCGGTCGTTCCGGTGCCGGGCGAGACCGTCATCCAGCGCGCGAACAGGTTCACGAACTACGCCGGCACGTTCCTTTACGTCGAGGCGCACAACAAGGGCGTCATCCAGACCGGGACGGGCAACGGCACCGGCCGGACGCTCGCGCTCTCGTTCGCGGGCGCTGACGGCGTCTTCGGCGCCGCCACCAACATGGGCGTCTTCCGGGACACGGACCCGACCCCTGACGTCTACATGTACCACCGGCAGCTGATCCGCCTCACGGACGCCGCCGCCAGCATCCCGGCCGACCAGATGACGGTTCGCGTTGCCGCCGTCGCGACCGGCGGCGCGACGACGTCTACCGATACCTACAAGGTCACCGAGTGGGTCGGCGGTGGGCTACCGCCGCACGTCGCGAACTTCCAGAAGGGCTTTTTCAGCCGCTACATGGACCCGACCGAGGTCCGGGCGAACCTGGACGCGCTGGCCGCCGAGTACCAGAACCTCGTCACCCCGGTCAACCTGCCGAACCTGACGAACGGGTACCAGCGCAAGTCGCAAGCGACCATGAACGGGACGACCGGCATCGGCTCGACGCCGGCCGCCATCCTCGGCCCCCTGCTGATTAACACTACGGGCGAGATCACGGCCGCGCAGCCGGTCGCCTCGATCCCGTTCACCGGTGTCGCGGGGCAGAGCATCCGCGCGATCGTGAACGGCATCCCGGGCGGCTCTACCGACTTCATCCTGGCGATCAAGGACCCCGCCGGCACCGTCCTGCAGTCGATCGACACGGGGACGAGCCCGGAGACGGTGAACCAGGTGCTGCCGACGAGCGGCACCTACACCTACGAGATCTCGGGCTTCCAGGGCGACCTTGGTGACTTCACGTTCACGCTCCAGGAGGTGCAGTACTCGGCGGTCGTGCTCACGTCCAAGGAGTGGGGGCACCTCGGCGGCGACGAGATCACCGCCGAGTTCAAGAACCCGGGCGTCGCCAACTCGCCGCTGAGCGTCGACGTGACCGGCAAGGACATCGCCGTCAACCTGGCGACCAGCGACACGGGCGCGCTCACGAGCACGGCGGCGCAGGTCGTGGCCGCGATCAACGCCAAGCCGGAAGCGGCGGCTCTCGTGTCCGCCACGACGTTCCGCGGCAACCTCGGGGGCGCTGTCGCGCCGGCCCGCGCCAAGGTCAATCTGGACGACTTCCTCAACGCTCCGGGGCACGTGCAGCGCGGTCCGTTCCAGCAGCGGGTGTACCGCATCGGCGCCGTCCGTGACGGCTCGAAGCCCGCTGTCTTCCTGTACTGCCAGCAGCACGCCCGCGAGTGGACGACGCCGCTGAGCTGCATGGAGTCCGCGAACCAGCTCGTGCGGAACTACGCGCTCGATCCGCATGTAAAGGAGTTGCTCGACAACGTCGAGGTGTTCATCCTGGCGAGCGTCAATCCCGACGGTAGCCACTACTCCTCATACGACTTCAACTCGCAGCGCAAGAACATGACCAACCGGTGCCCGGTCACGGGTAATTCCGACCCGGCCGCCCGCAACGCCTGGGGCGTCGACCTCAACCGCAACAACACGCAGTACACGCTCTTCGACGGCTACTTCGGGGCGTCGACGAGCTGCACCAGCGAGGTGTACTCCGGACCCGAGGAGGCCTCCGAGCCCGAGATCAGGAACGAGCAGTGGGTCGCCGAGACGTTCCCGAACATCAAGTTCGCGAACAACGTGCACTCCTACGGCGGCTACTTCATGTGGGCGCCGGGCTCGTACATCGGTAACGGGCGCGTCACCGCCCCGGCGCCGAACATCGGCATCGAGAAGTACTTCTTCGACGCCGGCGAGAAGGTGCTGGCCCGGATCAAGGAGCACCGCGGCACGGTGATCCTGCCGGAGCGCACGGGCCCGATCGCCGACGTGCTGTATTCGGCGGCCGGCAACTCGGCCGACGAGCAGTACTACCGCCGGGGCATCATCGCCTACTCGTTCGAGACGGGCGCCAACCGCTTCGTCATCAACGCGGCGGGCCAGACGCAGCAGATCGAGACCGGCTTCCAGCCGTGCTTCGCGGGCGTCGGCACCGGCGGTAGCGCCAACAGCAATGCCCAGACGTGCCAGAACCCGCCGGATGCGCGCTCGGCCCTGCTCAACGAGGGTCGCGAGCAGGCCATGGAGTTCGCCGCCGGCAACTTCGGCATGGTCGAGTCCGCGTACGACTACGCGAAGGACACGACAGCGCCGTCGACCTCGATCGAGTACTCGGCCGCGCAGACGAGCGGCGAGCCGATCAACTTCCGCTTCAACTGGGACGACGAAGCGGCGGTGATCCGCTACACGACCGACGGCACGACGCCGACGCTCGCGTCGCCGACGTACAACAACCAGCGCGCGCGGAGCATCGGCGAGGTGCTGACGCTGTCCGCGCCTGGCGCCTACACCGTCAAGTGGTTCGCGACGGACATCAAGGGCAACCAGTCGGCGGTCAAGACGCAGCGCCTCCTGGTCGCCGCCGACGACGCGGACGGCACGGTGGGCGGCAGCGTCCCGCCGACGCTGTCGCTGTCGCTCGGCACCGCCGCGGCGTTCCCGCCGTTCACGCCGGGCGTCGATCAGACGTACAACGCGTCGACGACGGCCAGCGTGATCTCGTCGGCCGGCAACGGCGTCCTGTCGGTCGCCGACCCGAGCTCGACCAACACGGGCAAGCTCGTCAATGGCACGTTCACGCTCGCCCAGCCGCTCAACGTCTCGGCGACGAGCGCGAACGGCACCGGAGCGGCGTTCGCGCCGGTGGGTGGCTCGTCCAACCCGACGTCGGTCCTGACCTACGCAGGCCCGACCAGCAACGACCAGGTCACGGTGAACTTCCGTCAGACCATCGGTCGCACTGAGGCGCTCCGCACGGGCGCCTACAGCAAGACGCTGACGTTCACGCTGTCTACGACTCAGCCGTAGGCAACTTCGCTTCGATCCGGGCCGTGGAGACACTTCCACGGCCCGGATCCGGCGCGGAGGGCCCATTTCTGTTCAGATAGCCCAACCGGAAGGGTCTGTCACCCGGGTGACAGAACTAGGGTCATCTGAACGGAGGGCTTCCCATGGTCGGGAGAGGGTTGGTATCGCTGCTAGGCGCAGCGATAGTGCTGGGCATCGCCGCCCCTGCGGCGCTGTCGGACGAAGGTCAACGGCTGATCATGGTGGAGCACTCGCCGTTCATGATCGAGCAGCTGGAGAAGCAGGGCTATGACGTCGGCTACGTCGGCGAGAAGTACGAGGCGGCGGTCTACATGGACGACGCCCAGGAGGCCAAGCTTCGCGCCGACGGGTACAAGATCGGCGAGACGGTCGCGGACAACACTACGTGGCTGGCCCGGAAGGCCGAGATCGCGGCGACGACCGAGCGTGAGGCGCTCGGGAAGCAGCTCGCGCAGGCCGGCATCCCGAAGAGCGGCGTGCGCGGCGGCAAGCAGATCGTGACGGTGCCGGGCGAGGTCGTGATCATGCGCGCCTACACGTTCACGAACTACGCCGGGCGCTTCCTGTACGTCGAGGCCCACAACAAGGCCCACACCAACAACAGCAGCCCGAGGGCGATGACGCTGTCGTACTCCGGTGGCGACGGCGTGTTCCGGCCCGGGATCACGATGAGCAACACGACCTCCGGTCCCGACGTCACCAACGACCCGGCGAACGGCAGCAAGATCACCGACGCCGGTCAGTACCTGTACCACCGCATCCTGCGGCCGCTCATGGGTGCCGACGCGAACCTGACCGCGGCCGAGATGGCGGTGCGCGTGGTCTCGAACACCACCGCCACGCCGGTCGTCCAGACCGGCGAGGACACGAGCGCCGTGACGGAGTGGGCCGGCGAGGGTATGCCGCCGCGGGTCGCGAACTTCCAGAAGGACTTCATCACGAAGTACATGGACCCGACCGAGGTCTATGGCCGGATGGACGCGCTCACGGCGCAGTTCCCGGACCTGATCGAGGCCATCCCGCTCCCGAACAAGACCACGGGCTACCAGCGTCAGGGCATGGCCGTCATGGCCGGCACCACGACTCCCACCAGCAACCCGAACGGGACCAATGCGCCGTTCGCGGTGCAGCTGTTCTCGAAGGCCATGGGCCATCTCGGCGGCAACGACATCACCGCCGAGTTCAGGAACCCCAGTACGGCAACCGTGCCGGCGCCGAACTCGCCGCTGACGGTCACGGTGACCGACGGCACGTGGCGCGACTACGACCCCAACGACGCCGATGCCAGCGACGGCATCAGCGAGATCGCGGCCCCCGTCAAGGACATCGTCGTCAGCCTGGCCACCAACGAGGCCGGCGCACCGACGAGCACGGCGGCGCAGGTCGTCGCGGCGATCAACGCCGATCCGGCCGCGAGCGCGCTCGTCTCGGCGTTCACGTATGCGAACAACGCGGGCGCGGGGATCGTCCCGGCGACGCCGTCCAGGACGTACCAGGTCGTGACCGGCACGACGAACGGGCCGTCGTTCACGAGCACGAAGGTGCGGCTGGGAGACGGCCTGCGCGGCGGCACGGTGTACTGGGCCGGTAACTTCGGGCTCCCCGATGCGACTCCCCCTGTCGCCCGGACCCTCGTCCGGACCGATGCGCGGCACGTCAAGAAGGGCCCCTTTGACCAGAAGGTGTACCGGATCGGCAAGGATCGGAGCAACAACGCGGTCGGCGTGTTCCTCTACTGCCAGCAGCACGCCCGCGAGTGGGTGACGGGTATCACGTGCCTCGAGACCGCGGAGCGGCTCGTGCGCAACTACGCGACCGACCCGACGACGAAGGAATACGTCGACAAGCTCAACGTGTTCATCCTCCCTGTCGTCAACCCGGACGGCGCGCACAACTCGATGCACGAGAACAGCGCGCAGCGCAAGAACATGAACAACTGGTGCCCGATCACCTCGACGGGCGGCGGCATCGGCAACCGCTCGGCCTGGGGCGTCGACCTCAACCGCAACAACACGATCGGCACGCAGTTCGACGGTTTCAGCGGCGCGGACACGAGCTGCACCGGCGAGACGTTCACGCCCGTGGGGCTCGAGGCCACCGAAGCCGAGATCAAGAACGAGCACTGGATCGGCGACACGTTCAAGGGCATCAAGTTCGCGAACAACATCCACACGCACGGCGGCTACTTCATGTGGGCGCCGGGCGCGTACGTCTCGCAGGGCCGCGTCACGCTGCCGGCGCCGAACATCGGCATCGAGCGGTACTTCTTCGATGTCGCGGACACGATCCTGTCGCACATCAAGTCCTCGCGGAACACTGTGATCCTGCCGCAGCGCGTGGGCCCGATCGCGGACGTGCTCTACTCGGCGGCGGGCAACTCCGCTGACGAGAATTGGTACCGGCGCGGCATCGTCGCGTACTCGTTCGAGGCCGGGGCGCAGCGGATGACCGTCAATCCGACGACGGGCGTGATCACGCGCACGAATGTCGGCTTCCAGCCGTGCTTCGCCGGCCCCGGGACGCAGGGCGGTCAGGGCAGCGGCTGCACGATGGGTAACCCCCCGGTGGCCAACCCGTTGATGGTCAACGAGGGCCACGACTCCACGATGGAGTTCGCCGAGGGCAACTTCGGCGAGATCCAGGGCGCGCTGGAGTACCACAACGACGTCACGCCGCCGTCGACGACGATCGACTACTCCGCCGCGCAGACCAGCGGTGACCCGATCAACTTCAAGTTCAATTGGGTCAACGAGCCGTCGGTCATCTTCTACACGACGGACGGCACGGCGCCGACCGTGATCACGGACAACCGCGCGACCGAGGGCGTCGAGGGCTGCGACAACCTGCCTGTCGGCGGCTCGACGCGGTGCTACAACGGCCAGGGTCCGCGCCGGCCCGGTGAGGTCGTGACGCTGTCGACGCCGGGCGCCTACACCGTCAAGTGGTCGTCGGTCGACATGAAGGGCAACGTGGAGGCGGTCAAGACGCAGCGGCTCCTGGTGGCGGCGGACGATGAGCCCGGCACGCCGGGCGGCACCGTGCCCGCGACGCTCGCCCTCTCGCTCGGTTCGGCGGCGGCGTTCCCGCCGTTCACGCCTGGCGTCGATCAGACGTACAACGCGAGCACCACGGCGAACGTCATCTCGACGGCCGGTAACGCCACGCTGTCCGTCTCCGACCCGAGCTCGGTGAACACCGGCAAGCTCATGAACGGCACGTTCACGCTGGCCCAGCCGCTCAACGCGGCGGCGACCAGCGCGGCCGGCACGGGCAGCGCGTTCGCGCCGGTCGGTGGCTCGGCGAACCCGACGTCGATCCTGTCGTACGCGGGTCCGACGAGCAACGACGCCGTGACGCTGAACTTCCGTCAGACCATCGGTCGGACGGAGGCCCTGCGCACCGGCAATTACAGCAAGACGCTGACGTTCACGCTCTCTACGACTCAGCCGTAGGCAGCGCGTAAGCCCAGCCCCGGAGCACGGCGACGTGCTCCGGGGCGAGGCCCACGTTCGGCACAGTGGTTACGAGGAGGGTGGGGCCGCGGCGTGCCGCGGCCCATTCTCTGCAGGCGTGGTCGTGCTGGTCGTCGATCCAGGCCAGCGGCCGGTCGCGCCCGGCGAACGCGTCGATCCCGGCCAGCTTCCAGTGCGGTGACGCCGTCTCTGGAAACGTGATGTGCGGCCAGCCGCGCGGCACGCCGAGCAACGCCGGGAGGTGCGTGTCCGCGCGGTCCTCCCACCCGGTGCACCAGACGCACTCGAAGTCGGGCGCGAGCTCGTTGAGGACCGCGGCGGCGCGGGTCGAGAGCGTGTGCGGGATGCCGTCGACCAGCGTCGGCACGTCACCGGTGCCGTAGAGCGACAGGACCCCGTCGACGTCGATCAGGAGGAGGGGGCGTATCGCTCGTAGAGCTCGTCGAGCAGCGAGTACAGGCTCTCGACCCGCTCCGGTGGATCGGCCGTGAAGTCGCTCCAGGTCACGCGATGCGGGCCGTAGGAGACGCTGTAGCCGAACCCGTCCGCGCCCTCACCGCGCTTGCGCGGGTTCTTCGTGTGGGCGAGGTCCGCCGTGCGGACCGCCCGCTCGATCGCCCTCCGGGTCGCCGCCGAGACCTTGAAGTTGCGCCGCTGTTCGTGGCTGGCGGCCACGCCGGTCCCGTCGGGCCGGACCGTCAGCTGCTGGCTGACGCCGGCGAACCCGCCGCCCTTTCCGTACTTCACGTTGGCCTTGAGCTTCGCCTCGGCGGCCGAGCCGCCGCAACCTGCGACGAGCGCCGCCGCGAGCGTCAGGCTCAGGATTGGACGTCCCACCATATGGGGGAGTTTGGCACGGGTTCTTGAGGGAACCTTCATAACGACCGTTAGTCTGGCGCGATCCGCGCTCAAGGGCTGCGGATCGGGAACCGATGTAGAGGAAGACTCGCCGGGGAGGCCGTTTCCTTCCGGACACGGCGGGCGAGGAATCTTCAACGAATCGACGTACGAGGACACGTGTCGCTGAATCTGGGCATCATGCTCGCGCTGACCTGCGCGGTCGCCACGCAGCTGGGCTTTCTCTATAAGCACAAGGGCGCCAACGACGCCCCGACCGTGAACATCCGGCACCCGTTCCGGACGGCCGTGCAGCTGTACTCGTGCAAGTGGTTCGCGATCGGCATGGGCATCGCCGCGGTCGCGTGGATGTTCCACGTCGCCGCGCTCGCGTTCGCCCCGCTCTCCGTCGTCCAGGCCGTGCTGTCCACCGGTGTCGTGATCCTCGCGGTCATGGCCGAGCGGATCTTCGGCTTCAAGGTCGGCTTCCGGCAGTGGATCGGCGTCGCGATGACCGCGCTGGGCCTGCTGCTGCTCGTCATCACGCTCCCGGCGACGCACGGCGCGCACTCGGCCTACTCGCTCGTCGGCATGATCGCCTTCGAGGGCGCGATGCTCGCGATCGGCGCCGTCCTGATCGGCGGCAAGCACCTCGGGATGCCCGATCACCACCACGGGATCATGCTCGGCGCCGCGGCCGGCGTCCTGTTCGGCGTCTCGGACATCGCGATCAAGGCGCTGACCGGCGCTGATGGCCTCGGCGGCGTCCTCGGCTCGCCCTGGCTCGCGGTGACGCTGATGGCCTCGTGCATCGCGTTCTACGCCTCCGCCCGCGGCATGCAGGAGGGCGAGGCCGTTCCGGTCATCGCCGCCACCTCCACCGCCGCGAACGTCTCCTGCATCCTCGGCGGCATCATTGTCTTCGGCGACCCGATGCCCACGGACGCCGTCGGCATCAGCGTCCAGATCTTCGCCTTCATCCTCGTCGTCGCCGCCGCGCTCGTCACGCCGCCGCGCCTCGAGGCCGCGGCCGCCAACGCTCACGCGTAGCGCCGCGCGGCGATACGCTCGCAGCGAATGCTTTCGCTGCGGGAACTGCTGCGCGAGCTCGACGTCACGGTGGTCGCCGGCGAAGCCGGGCTCGACCGCGCGGTGCGCTGGGTCCACATCTCCGAGCTCGACGACCCGACCCCCTGGCTGTCGGGCGGCGAGCTGCTGCTGACGACCGGACTCCAGCTCGGCGACGACGCGCAGCAGCGCGCGTACGTGGCGCGGCTGGCCGACCACGGGTTAGCCGGGCTCGGGTTCGGTGCCGGGCTCTCGTACGACCACGTCCCGGACCCGTTGCGCGAGGCCGCGGGCGAGCTCGGCTTCCCGCTGTTCGAGGTCCCGTACGAGCTGCCGTTCATCGCGATCACCGAGAAGGCGTTCTCGCAGCTCGTCAACGAGCAGTACGCCGTCCTGCGGCGCGCGCTCGCCGCGCACGAGCGGCTGGAGCGGATCGTGCTCTCCGAGCGCGGCCTGGAGGGCGTCGCCAGCGGCCTGGCGACGATGATCGGCGGCCCGGCGCTGATCTTCGACGCGCGCGGGGAGTTGCTGGCGCGCCGCGCGAGCCTGTCGGCCGCGACGATGTCCGCGCTCGGCGCTGAGCTGCGCGAGCGCACGCGCGCCGGCGGCCGCCGTGGGTACGTCCCCGGCGCTGACGGCTTCCCGACCGGCGCGTTGGCGCTGCCGGTGGCGCGGGGACCGAGCTCGGGTCGCGGCGACGGTCCGCTGCCCGAGGCGTGGTTGATCGCGGCCAAGGACGCGGGGCCGCTGACCGAGCTCGACCGGCTCACGCTGCACCAGGCCGTGACGATCGTGGCGCTCGAGCTGCTGCGCCGGCGCGTGGTCGACGACACCGAGCGGCGGCTGGCCGGCGACGTGCTGACGGCGCTTGTCGCGGGCGACCTGAGCGGGGCCGAACTGGCCCGGCGGCTGGAGCCCTTCGGGCTGCGCGACCGCGCCGGCGCGTTGGTTCTGGATCCGCCGCGCGGGGCGCGGGCGGCGGCCGAGGAGTCGCTCGCCCGGAGCGTGCGCGAGGAGACCGCCGGTGGTCTGGTCGCCGCCTCGGGCCGGTTCTTGTGCGCGCTACTGCCGGCGGCCGACGACGACGAGCTGTTCGCGCTGGCCGCGCGGCTGCACGCGCGGGTTGAGCGTGAAGCCGGTCAGTCGCTCCCCGCGGGGGCAGGCCGGACCGTCGCACCTGGCGATTTGCGGCGCGGCTTCCACGAGGCGCGCTGCGCGCTGGAGGCACGGGCGCTGGCCGTCAACGGCAACGGCGACTCGCGTACGGCGCTCGCCACCTATCGCGACCTGGGCTCGTTCCAGCTGCTGCTCTCGCTCCAGGACGACGACGCGCTGCGGTTGTTCTGCGACTCGATCCTGGCGCCGATCGAGGATTCCGAGGGCGCGTACGGCGGCGAGCTGATGCGCTCGCTCGAGGCCTTCATCGAGTGCAACGGCCAGTGGGAGCGCGCAGCGAAGGCGCTGTTCTGCCACCGTCATACGCTGCGTTATCGGATCCGGCGCGTCGAGGAGCTCACAGGGCGATCGCTCGACAGTGCCCGCGATCGGATCGACTTCTGGCTCGCCCTGCGAGGACGCGAGCTGGTCCAGACCGAAAGGACGACATGAGAGTCGGCGTTCCGACCGAGATCAAGACGGACGAGTACCGCGTCGCGCTCACACCGGCGGGCGTGCGCGAGCTGGTCGAGCACGGGCACGAGATCGTGGTCCAGGCCGGCGCCGGCGAGGGCTCGGCGATCGCCGACGCGGAGTACGTCTCCCAGGGCGCGAAGATCCTGCCCGATGCGGCCGCCGTATTCGGCGAGTCCGACATGATCGTCAAGGTCAAGGAGCCCCAAGCGCCCGAGGTCGCGCTGCTCGAGGCGCGCCACACGCTGTTCACGTACCTGCACCTGGCGCCGGACCCGGACCTGACGCGCGGGCTGGTCGAGTCGGGCGCGACCTGCGTCGCCTACGAGACCGTCGAGGACTCGCGCGGCCGGCTGCCTCTGCTGGCCCCGATGAGCGAGGTGGCGGGCAAGATCGCGACCCAGGCGGGCGCGTTCATGCTCGAGAAGCCGCTCGGCGGGCGCGGGATCCTGCTCGGCGGCGTGCCCGGCGTCGCGGCGGCCAAGGTGATGATCATCGGCGGCGGCGTGGTCGGCATGAACGCCGCGTTCATCGCGCTGGGGATGGAAGCGACGGTCTACGTCTACGACCGCAACATCGACCGCCTGCGCGAGCTCGACATCGCGTTCAACGGGCGCGCGGACACGTGCTACGCGTCGACGCTCGACATCGAGCAGCGCCTGCCGGAGGTCGATCTCGTGATCGGGGCCGTGCTCGTCCACGGGGCGAAGGCGCCGTACGTGATCCGGCGCGATCAGCTGGCGCTGATGAAGCGCCAGGCGGTGCTGGTCGACGTGTCGATCGATCAGGGCGGCTGCTTCGAGACGTCCCGGGCCACGACCCACAGCGATCCGACGTACGAGGTCGACGGCGTCCTGCACTACTGCGTGGCGAACATGCCGGGCGCGGTGCCGGTCACGTCCACGCGGGCGCTGACGAACGCGACGATGCCCTACATCGTGCACGTCGCGGACAGGGGCATCGCGCAGGCCGCCAAGGAGAATCCGGGGCTGGCCAAGGGCGTCAACGTGGTCGACGGCAAGGTCACCTACCAGCCGGTGGCCGAGGCGACGGATCAGCCGTTCTCGGAGCTGTTCGACGCGTTGGCGGGCGCCGCAGCCTAGTTGTATGACGCCGTAATCATCGGCGCGGGTCACAACGGGCTCGTGGCCGCCGCGTACCTCGCGCGCGCGGGAACGAACGTGCTGGTGCTGGAGCGGCAAGACCACGTCGGCGGCGCGGCGGTCTCCGAGCGCCCGTGGCCGGGCGTCGACGCGAAGCTCTCGCGCTACTCGTACCTGGTCTCGTTGATGCCGCGCGCGCTGCGCGAAGAGCTCGGGCTGCCCGTCGAGATGCGCCGGCGTTCGGTCTCGTCCTATTCGCCGCGGCCGGACGGCAGCGGGCTGCTGGTCCGCGTCGGCTCGCCCCCGAACCCGAACTGGCGGTCGTTCCAGGAGATGACCGGGCGTGTGGCCCAGGCCATGTTCCCGTCGCTGACGGAGCCGCTCGTCTCGCGCGCGGAACTGCGGGCTCGGGTCGGCGACGACGCGGCCTGGGAGGCGCTCGTCGAGCGGCCGCTGGGGGAGACGCTGGCGCGCCACTTCGAGGACGACCTCGAGCGCGGGATCATCGCGACCGACGCGCTGATCGGCACGTTCGCGGGGCTCGACGACGAGTCGCTGCGCCAGAACCGCTGCTTCCTCTACCACGTGATCGGCAACGGCACGGGCGACTGGGACGTGCCGGTCGGCGGCATGGGTGCGGTGACCGAAGGGCTGGCGGCGATCGCGTGGGCGGCGGGCGCGGAGGTCCGACTCGGGGTCGAGGTGACCGGGATCGAGACGGACGGCGTCGGCGCCGAGGTGCACTACGAGGGCGGCGCCGTGGCGGCGCGGCACGTACTCGCCAACTGCGCACCGGCCGTGCTCGCGCGGTTGCTCGGCGAGCCGCCGCCGGACGATCCGGCGCCCGAGGGCGCCCAACTCAAGCTCAACATGCTGCTGTCGCGTCTGCCGCGGCTGCGCGACGAATCGCTCGACCCGCACGAGGCATTCGCGGGCACGTTCCACGTGAACGAGTCGGCGACTCAGCTCGCGCTCGCCTACGCCCAGGCACACGGCGGGCGCGTGCCGCAGCTCGCGCCGTGCGAGATCTACTGCCACTCGCTCACCGATCCCACGATCCTTGGGGCGGAGCTGCGCGAGGCAGGGGCGCAGACGCTGACCTGTTTCGGGCTGCACATGCCGGCGCGGCTGTTCCACGGCAACCCGCAGGAGGCGAAGGCGGAGGCGATCGCGGCGACGCTGCGGTCGCTGAACAGCGTGCTCGCCGAGCCGATCGAGGACTGCCTGTATCTGACGCCGTCGGGCGAGCCGTGCCTGGAGGCGCGCACGCCGGTCGAGCTCGAGGCCGAGCTGGGCCTGCCCGGCGGCAACATCTTCCACCGCGACCTGATGTGGCCGTTCGCCGAGGACGAGTCCGAGGTGGGCAAGTGGGGCGTCGAGACGCGGTGGGCGAACGTGTGGATCTGCGGCGCCGGCGCGCGTCGCGGCGGCGGCGTGAGCGGGATTCCGGGCCACAACGCCGCGAAAGCCGTCTTAGCGGTTTAGTCCGCCGCTGCTACCATCCCGCGCCGTATGCCAACGACGTCCCAGTTGGTCCGCAAGGGCCGCAACCCGAAGACGAAGAAGCTCGCCACCCCTGGCTTGAAGTCCGGCAAGGGCCGCAAGAAGAAGGTGGCTGCGCCGCAGCGTCGCGGGGTCTGCACGCGCGTTTACACGACCACGCCCAAGAAGCCGAACTCGGCTCTGCGCAAGGTCGCTCGTGTGCGCCTGACGAACCAGATGGAAGTCACGGTCTACATCCCCGGCGAGGGCCACAACCTGCAGGAGCACTCGGTCGTGCTCGTGCGTGGCGGCCGCGTCAAGGACCTTCCGGGCGTGCGCTACAAGGTCGTCCGCGGCACGCTCGACGCCGCCGGCGTCTCGGACCGCAAGAAGGCCCGTTCCCAGTACGGAGTGAAAGCCAAGTAATGCCGCGTCGCGCCGCTGCCGGTCGCCGGACCATCGATCCGGACCCCGTCCACCGCTCCAAGCTCGTCCAGCAGGTCATCAACAAGGTGATGCTGGACGGCAAGAAGTCGACCGCCGAGCGCATCGTCTATGACGCGCTGGCGATCCTTTCGGAGCGCACGGGCAAGGACCCGGTGGAGGCGCTCGAGATCTCGATCAAGTCGCTGACGCCTGCTTTGGAGGTCCGGTCCCGTCGTGTCGGCGGCGCCACCTACCAGGTGCCGGTCGAGGTGCCCGCGCCGCGGGCCCGCACGCTGGCCGTGCGCTGGTTGGTCGAATTCGCGCGCAACCGCCGCGAGAAGTCGATGGCGCAGCGCCTCGCCAACGAACTGCTGGACTCGCAGTCCCAGCAGGGCGGCGCGTACAAGCGCAAGGACGACATCTTCCGCATGGCGCAGGCCAACAAGGCCTTCGCGCACTACCGCTGGTAGGCGTCCACCTCTTCATAGCTCGGCGCGGGTGGCGGTTGCTCGCCGGCCCGGATCGCTGTCGCCGCTTCGACGGCGGCGCCGATCGCTCTGCGATACAGCGCTGAGCCGGTGCTGATCCGCGCGACGCCTTGGCTTGCGAGGCGCTCGACCGTCATGCCGGGCAGGAACAGCACATTGAGGGGAACGCCCAGGTTGGCCAACGCCTCGAGGTCGTCGCGCGCTCCGGGGACGAAGATCCCGTCGGCGCCGGCGTCGATGTAGAGCCGGCATCGCTCTTCGGTTCCTGTTCCGTCGCCGAGCCAGTAGGTGTCGGTGCGGGCGTTCACGAACAGGCTCGTCCCGTGTTTGACGGCGGCGATCACGTCGGCGTGATGCTTCGGGTCTTGGTGGCGATCCTCGAGGTTGATGCCGGCGACGCCGAGCGCCTCCAGCCGTTGTGCGTAGTCCGCCACTTCGAGCGGGTCCTCGGAGAAGCCGTGCTCGGCATCGATGCTGATCGGGACCGGCAGGTGAACGAGGCTCGCGGCGAGGTCGAGCGTCGCCTGCTTGGTCTCGCTGGCCCCGTCCGCGACTCCGATCGCGGCGGCGACGCCGAGGCTCGTCGTCCCAATCGCCTTGAACCCCGCCGCCGCCAGCGCCGCTCCAGACGCGTGATCCCAGGCGTTCGGAAGGAGCAGCGGGTCGCCGGGGGTGTGCAGATCAGCGAACATCGTTGACTCCCTCCGCCAGTGCCAGCGCGTGCTCGCGCGCGGGGCAGGCCCGCCGCCCCTCGCCGAACGGCCGCCCCGCGAGGTCGACGACGATCACGTTCCCGTCCGGATCGAGCCGCTTCGTCGAGGGCACCGGCGGATCATCGCCGCGGATCAACGCCGCCGTCGCCTCGCAAGCCTGCACCAGCAGCGCGACGTGCTGTGCGACCGCCTCTTCGTCTCCGGCCGGCAGCCGCTCGAGCAACCGCCGGAGTGCTTCGTCGGCGCCGGGCGCGTCCGTCCCCGGCTGGTACGCCGCGGCGACCGTCCGCACGTCATCCACGACCTCGCCGTCGACGCCGGTCGCTGCGGCCAGCACCGCCACCGGCACGTACGCTCGCGGGACACCCTCGTGCGTGGCGGCGGCGGCGCGCAGTTCGGCGGGGTCGAGCGCGGCCAGGCGTGCCTCGACCAGCGCGCGGCGGCGGGCGTGCGTCTCGCCCTCGGCGAACCGGGACACCGTGGCGCGCAGCCACGCCATCGTGCCGAACGGGCCGGGCGGGCCTGGTGGCGGAACCGGGTAGTCGAGCATCGGCTGAAC
Organism: uncultured Solirubrobacteraceae bacterium; assembly: GCA_963768375.1. Taxonomy (GTDB): domain Bacteria; phylum Actinomycetota; class Thermoleophilia; order Solirubrobacterales; family Solirubrobacteraceae; genus Solirubrobacter. The sequence goes on along the minus strand of CAVYHO010000003.1, from coordinate 703,784 downwards.
GCTACGCGCGCGACGTTTCGGCGTCCGCCGAAACGTCGCGCGCGTAGGCTGGCTCGCATGAGCGCCCTCGCCGATGTCGCCGCCGCGATCGCCGACCGCACCCGCGCACGCATGCTCGAGGAGCTCCTCGCCGGGCCGCCGCTGCCGGCCGGCGCGCTCGCGGTCCGCGTCGGCGTCGCCCCGTCGACAGTCAGCGGTCATCTCGCGCGCCTCGAGTCGGCGGGGCTCGTGACGATCACCGCCGCCGGTCGCCGCCGCGAGGCCCAACTCGCCGGGCCGCACGTCGCCGAGGCACTCGAGGCGCTCCGGCGCCTGGCCGGCGACGACCCGAGCCCGATCGGCTTGGGCGAGGTCAACGGCCGCGCCGCCCTGCGCGAGGCGCGCTCGTGCTACGACCACCTCGCGGGCCGCGCCGGCGTCGCGCTCGCCGACGACCTGCTCGCCCGCGGTGCGCTCACCGACCAGTTCACCGTGCCCGAAAACGCGGCGAGCTACTACCGCGACGCGTTCGGCATCGACGTCGCCGCACTCACCGGCCGCCGCCCGCTCGTGCGCGCCTGCACCGACTGGACCGAGCGCCGCCCGCACGTCGCCGGCGCCCTCGGCGCCGCGCTGTTGACCTCGATGCTCGAGCGCGGCTGGGTCCAACGCCGCCCCGACGGCCGCGCGCTCAACCTAAAGGGGCCTGGCCCCTTTAGGTTTCCACCGCTCGCACCGTGACCTGCAGGCGGGCGTTTCCGGCGTTCTGATTGAGGCGGATCGAGAGCACGCGCGCGCTTCCCACCCGGACCCGGGTGTCGAGCCGGCCGGCGGCGCGGCCGGACCGGGTCGTCACGCGCGCGGCGACGCGGCAGCGGCTTGCGGGAGCGTTGATGCACGCGACGCGGACCCGCACGGAGCCCGCGCGGAGTTCTGCGCTGTCGACGGCGAGATCGGTGCGCGAGCACGGGCCGGGTGGGATCGTGCGGCGCGAGACGGCCGGCCCGGCGACGAGGCAGCCCGGGAGCGCGAACGCGAGGTTGCGACCGTCGAAGCTCAGGGACGAGACGTCGAACGCCGGCGGGCCGCGGAACACGATCCGGCGCGAGCGCGGGTCGATCACGAACGCGCGGACGCCTTCGCGCAGGCCGTCGGCGGCGACGAACGCGACGCGTCCGCCCGCGACGGCCACACGCGAGTACTCGTGGCCGCGCGTGAGTTCGCGGACCCGTGTCGCTCCGGCGGGGGCCCACAGCAGTACGTCGTCGCCGTCGCCGACCGGGACGGTCGCGGCGACCTCGCCTTCAGGCGAGACGGCCAGCCCGGTGATCGTGTTCGGGTCGAACCGGCCGAGCGAGATCTGGGCGCGTTCGATGTCGGTGCGGACGTCGAAGACCGTCAGCGCCCCCTCGGGCGTCGGGGCGACCGCGAGATCGCCGGACGTGGCCACGCGGGTGGGATCGGCGCCGGGCGGCACCGCTACCTCGCGGACCCGGCCGTCCGGCCCGCGCAGCATGACCGCGCCGTCCTCGAGCGTGACCACGCCCGCGGACGTCACCTGCAGCGCCGGAATCCACGAATCGATCGGCGGCTCACCGATCGCTCGGCCGCCGAAGGGGCGAAACGGCCCGGCCGGGCTCGCCGCGAACAGCCGCCCGCTCGGGTCCAGCGCGGCGACGCCGTTGACGGCGGCGGCGAGCTCGGAGCCCGCCGGCGCCTCGCCGAGCGGCACGACGTCGCCGCCGGCGACCGGAGCGGAGACGACCCGCAGCACGTCGTCGCCCGCGCCCCACACGACGCGGTCGCCGGCCAGGACCGGCCCGGCGCCCTCGCGAGCGAGCGCGCGGAGTTGCGCGGCGGCAGGTGCCGGAGCGAGCGCGAGGAGCACCGCGGCGAGCGCGAGCCGCGCCCTCAGGACAGTGCCTCCCGGAGCTTCTCGAGGCGGCGGTTGCGCTCGGCGCGGGCGGACAGGGCGGCCTCGAGGTCGACGGGCACGAACCGCGTCTTCGCTCCCGGCGCGGATTGAGCGACGGCGTCCATGTCGGCCGAGATGACCGTGGCGATCATCGCGTAGCCGCCGCCGGAGACCGCGTCGCGGTGCAGGATGATCGGCTCGATGCCGCCCGGGATCTGGATCGAGCCGATCGGGTACGGCGCGTCGACGATGTTCGACGGGTCGCTGCCGGCGCCGAACGGCTGCTCGCGCTCGAGCAGGTCGAGCTTGGATCCCTTGTAGCGGAAGCCGACGCGATCGGCGGTCGGTGTGAGCGTCCACACGGTCTCCTCGAACGTGCGGCGCCCGTCGCCGGTCAGCAGGTGGTCGTAGAGGCCCATGACGACGCGGATCTCGAGCTCGGTGCCGAACGTGGGGCGCAGCTCGTCGGGCACCGAGCCCGAAGCAGCGCGGCCGGCGGAGCCGACCGGGAGCGAGTCGCCGGCGGCCAACGGGCGGCCCTCGAAGCCGCCGAGCCCGCCAAGCACGTACGTCGAGCGCGAGCCGAGCAACTCGGGCACGTCGATCCCGCCCGCCACCGCCACATACGCGCGGGCGCCGCCGCGCAGGTGCGCGAACGACAACGTGGACCCGGCGCCAACGGAGAACGCCTCCCACAGCGGCTGCTCGGAGCCGTCCACCCGGGGCGTCATCTCCGCGCCCGCGACCGCGACGACGGCGTCCTCGGAGAACTCGAGCTCCGGACCCAGATAGGCGCATTCCAGCCCGGCGGCACCCGCGTCGTTGCCGACGAGCAGGTTCGCGGCGATCAGCGAGAAGCCGTCCAAGGCGCCCGACGGCGGGATGCCGACGTTGTAGTAGCCCTCGCGGCCGGTGTCCTGGACGGTCGTCGACAGTCCGGGCTTCACCACGGAGATCATCCGAGCACCTCCAGCAGCCGGGCGTTGTAGGCGTCCGGGTCGGGCTCGAACTCCGCCAGCGAGAACGTCACCGGCTCCGAGCGCAGCTCGCCCGGCTCCTCGCGGAGCTCGTCGTAGCGCTCGCGCGAGATCGGAGTGAACTTCACGATGTCGCCGGCCTTGAAGAACACGTCGCCGGCGCTCGGGTCGTAGATCGGCACGGGCGTGATCCCGAACATCTGGTAGCCGCCGGCCCCGCGCACGGAGTAGATGCACCCGAAGCAGCCGCCGTGTCCGATCGTCAGCGCGGGCGTATCCGTCCGCGGCCGCACGTACTTCGGCACCTCGAGCTGCCGGTCGCGCGGGACCATCTGGTAGAGGAACGGCAGCCCGGCGACGAACCCGACCATCGAGGCGAACCACGGCGCGCCCGCGTGCGCCTCGATGAACTCGTCCTTCGACGAGAAGTCGTTGATCTTGGCCGCGTACTCGAGGTCGGTCGAATCCGGCTCCTGGTGCCGGTCGCGGAACTTCATCAGGGTCTCGTTCGTCCACGGGTCGTCGTACAGCACGGGCACCTCGACGATCCGCGTGTCGAGCTCAGAACGCGTGCGCGTCGCCGACCTCCTCGTCGATCCCGCGCAGCAGCGACTCCAGGTCCGCGGGAGCGAGCACGTCCGGGTCGAAGCGCACCTGGTAGGACGCGTTCGCGGGGCAGATGTCGAGCAGCCCGTCGGGCCGGTCGGAGCGCACCTTGGTCGCGATCGCCATCGCCCGGAAGTTCGCTTGCAGGCTCATCTCCTCGGCGAGCTCGACGAACAGGTGCTCGTCAGCGCCCCAGCTGTAGCGACTCATGCCAGCCACTCCTCCAAGGTCGTCGTATGGAACTCGCCCCGGATGAACCACTCCTCGTCCAGCAATCGAGCGAGCATCGGCGCCGTCGTCTTGATCCCGTCGATCGAGAACTCCCGCAGCGCTCGCCGCGCCCGCGCGAGACACGTCGGACGGTCCGGTCCCCAGACGATCAGCTTGCCGAGCAGCGAGTCGTAGAACGGCGGGACCTCGACGCCGGGCTCGAGCCACGTGTCGACCCGCACCCACGGACCAGACGGCCACACGACGGACGGCACCTTCCCGGGCGACGGCATGAACTTGTTGTCCGGGTCCTCGGCGTTCAACCGCAGCTCCAGTGCGCAGCCGCGCGTCTCGAACGCCGGCAGCTCGCCGGTCAACTGCGCCGCGACCAGGTCGACGCCGGTCACCAACTCGGTGACGGGATGCTCGACCTGGATTCGCGTGTTCATCTCGATGAAGAAGTGCTCGCCGGTCTCGTCGTCGACCAGGAACTCGAGCGTCCCCGCGCCCCGGTAGCCGATCGACCCCGCCAAAGATGCCGCGGCCGCGCACAGATCGGACGCGTCGTAGGTCGGCGCCGGCGCCTCCTCGACCACTTTCTGGCGCCGCCGCTGGAGCGAGCACTCGCGCTCGCCGAGCGCGACGTCGCCGAACACCTGCACCTCGATGTGCCGCGCTCGCTCGACGAACCGCTCGACGTAGAGCCGCGGATCGCCGAACGCGCCCTGCGCCTCGCGCGCGGCGGCGTCGAACGCCTTGCGCAGCTCCGCCTCGTCGGCGGCGATCCGGATCCCGCGGCCGCCACCACCCGCCGCGGCCTTGACCGCGACCGGGTACTGCTCGGCGGCCGCCACCGCGGCCTCCACGTCGGAGACGGCGCCCTCGGACCCCGGCACGACCGGCACGCCCGCATCCGCCGCCGCCTTGCGCGCCGCCGCCTTGTCGCCCATCAGCTCGATGTGCTCCGGCTTCGGCCCGACGAACGTCAGCCCCGCCTCCTCGACCGCGCGCGCGAACGCGGCGTTCTCGGCCAGGAACCCGTAGCCCGGATGCACCGCGTCGCACCCGTCCGCGGCCGCCACGATGGCGGCCGGGTCCAAGTACGCGCGAGGGGCGCCGAGCGCGACCGCATCGTCGGCCAGCCGCACGTGCGGCGCGCCCGCATCCGCGTCCGTGTAGACCGCGACGGACTCGAACCCAACGTCCCGGCACGCCCGGATGACCCGAACCGCGATCTCGCCGCGGTTCGCGACCAGGACCTTCACTCGGACTCGATGACCGCGACGGCCTGCCCGGCCTGCACCGCGTCCTCGTTCTCCACGAGGAACTCCACCAGCGTCCCGTCGACCTCCGCCTCGACGTCCTGGAAGTTCTTCATGATCTCGACCAGTCCGATCACGTCGCCGGCCGACACCGAATCGCCGTCCGAGAAGAACGGATCGCTGTCGGGGTCCGGCCGCCGGTAGAACGTCCCGGGGACCGGTGTGACCACCTCATGCCGCGCCATCGAGCACCTCCCTCACCGCCGCTGCCAGTTCCGCGGCGTTCGGGGTGTCCGAGTGCACGCAGACCGTGTCCGCCCGCATCGGGATCTCACGCCCGTTCGCCGATACCGCGACCCCCTCGCGCATCACCCGCGCGACACGCTCGGCAGCGACCGCGGGGTCGTACGCCACGTGCTTGCGCGTGATGATCAGCCCGCCGTCGTCGTCGTAGTCCAGGTCGGCGTAGTACTCGGCCATGAACTCGAGCCCGCGCGACGTGTAGACCTCTTCGTGCAAGGTGCCCGCCATCCCGAACATCGGGACGCCGAACACCGACGCCGCATCCGCCACCGCGTCGGCCACCGAGCGATCCCGCGCCGCGCGCCCGTACAACGCCCCGTGCGGCTTCACGTGCGACAGCTCCATCCCCTCGGCATCCAAGAATCCCCGAAGCGCCCCGATCTGGTAGATCAGGCACGCGGCGAGCTCCTCGCGCCCCATCTCGATCGCCCGCCGCCCGAACCCTTCACGGTCCGGATAGGAGGGATGCGCACCGACACGCACGCCGTGCTGCTTCGCCAGCCGCACGGTCTCTTGCAGCACCACCGGGTCGCCGCCGTGGAAGCCACAGGCGACGTTCGCAAGGCCAACATGCTCCATCAGCGCCTCGTCCGCGCCGAAGCTGTAGATCCCGAAGGCCTCGCCCATGTCGCAATTGAGTTGCATCGGCGCCGAATCCTAGGGGTCCGGTGAGCAATACCGATACGCCTCCCGCGGCACATCCGCGGCCCCTCGCGCCACCCACGATGCTCACGTGCCAGAGGCACGCATCGCTCTCGCGTGCGGCCCGAGGAACCACGGCTGCACCACGTCAGGCGCACCGACCATTGCTCACCGAACCCCGGCCCCCTGCTATATTCGACGGCCGTCGCGTGGCGTGGTGTCACGCGAAATGTCCACCCTGGTCCTTCACATGGAGTCACGCGAGACATAGCCCACCTTGCGACAGGGCCTCGCAGCATGTGAACGACACGGGCCCGAAAGGGCCCGTTTCTTTGCCCGCTGTCGGGGCACCCTACGCAGGAAGACCGCAGACAGAGAAGAGATACCTCCATGCCGCGCAAGTTCACGCTCGAAAAGACCCGAAACATCGGGATCATGGCCCACATCGATGCGGGCAAGACGACGACGACCGAGCGCATCCTCTACTACACCGGCAAGTCCCACAAGATGGGCGAGGTGCACGAGGGCGCCGCGACCATGGACTGGATGGAGCAGGAGCAGGAGCGCGGCATCACGATCACGTCGGCCGCGACCACCTGCGAGTGGGCTGATCACCGCATCAACATCATCGACACGCCCGGCCACGTGGACTTCACGGTCGAGGTCGAGCGCTCGCTGCGCGTGCTCGATGGTGCAGTCGCGCTGTTCGACTCCGTCGCTGGTGTAGAGCCGCAGTCCGAGACCGTCTGGCGCCAGGCCGACAAGTACTCCGTCCCGCGGATCGCGTACATCAACAAGATGGACCGCATCGGCGCGGATTTCGAGCGCGGCGTCCAGACGATGATCGACCGCCTCGGCGCGCATCCGGTGCCGATCCAGCTGCCGATCGGGGCCGAGTGCGAGTTCAAGGGCATCATCGACCTGGTCGACATGAAGGCGATCGTCTACAACGACGAGCTCGGCAAGGACGTCTCGCATCGAGGACATCCCGGGCGAGCTGGCTCGACGACGCGCAGATGGCCCGCGAGCACCTGCTCGAAGAGGTCTCGCACTACGACGACGAGCTCGTCGAGATGATCCTCGAGGAGCAGGAGATCCCGGCGCCGCGGCTGGTCGAGGCCATCCGCAAGGCGACGCTCTCCAGCCAGATCACGCCGGTCCTGTGCGGCTCCTCGTTCAAGAACAAGGGCGTGCAGCCGCTGCTGGACGCCGTCATCGCGTACCTGCCTTCCCCGCTCGACGTCCCGCCGATGGTGGGCCTCGAGCCGGTCAAGGGCGGCGAGGACCGTGAGGTCGTCCGCAAGGCCGACGACTCCGAGCCGTTCAGCGCGCTGGCGTTCAAGATCATGGCCGACCCCTACGTCGGCAAGCTCACCTATTTCCGCGTCTACTCGGGCAAGCTCGAGGCCGGCTCGCGCGTGCTCAACGTGTCGAGCGGTCGTACCGAGCGCATCGGGCGCATCCTGATGATGCACGCCAACGAGCGCGAGGACGTCACCGAGGTCTTCTGCGGGCGACATCGCCGCGGCGGTCGGCATCAAGCAGGTCGTCACCGGCGACACGCTGGCGGCGCCCGACAAGCCGATCAAGCTCGAGGCGATCACGTTCGACGACCCGGTGATCTCGGTGGCCATCGAGCCGAAGACGAAGTCCGACCAGGAGAAGATGTCGGTCGCCCTCGGCCGCCTGGCCGAGGAGGACCCGACGTTCCAGGTCCGCACCAACGAGGAGAGCGGCCAGACCGAGATCTCGGGCATGGGCGAGCTGCACCTCGAGGTGCTGGTCGACCGCATGATGCGCGAGTACAAGGTCGACGCCAACGTCGGCCGCCCGCAGGTCTCCTACCGCGAGACCGTGCGCGGCACCGCCGAGAAGGTCGAAGGCCGCCACGTGCGCCAGACCGGCGGCTCGGGCCAGTACGGCATCGTCTACATCAACATCGAGCCGGCGCCCGGCGAGGGCTTCGACTTCGTCAACAAGATCAAGGGCGGCTCGATCCCGACCGAGTTCATCCCGGCGATCGAGAAGGGCGTCGAAGAGTCGCTGGCCAACGGCGTCCGCGCCGGCTACCCGATGGTCGACGTGCGGGTCACGCTCGTGGACGGCAAGTTCCACGACACGGACTCTTCGGAGATCGCGTTCAAGATCGCCGGCTCGCTGGCGTTCAAGGAGGCGGCCAGGCGGGCCAAGCCGGTCCTGCTGGAGCCGATCTTCGCGGTCGAGGTCGTCACGCCCGAGGAGTACATGGGCGACGTCATCGGCGACCTCAACCGCCGCCGCGGCCGAGTGCACGGCATGGAGCCGCGCGGCAACGCCCAGGTGGTGACGGCGCACGTCCCGCTGAGCGAGATGTTCGGCTACGCGACCGACGTGCGGTCGATGTCCCAGGGCCGGGCGACCTACACGATGCAGTTCGACAAGTACGAGGAGGTGCCGCCCAACATCGCCGAGAAGGTGGTCGAGGGTCGCACCGGAGAGCCTGTCCCCGCGTAGACGCGGTAGTCTGGACGGGTTCGCCTCAGAACGGGTTTTCTAGATAGGAGCGAATAGAAAGTGGCGAAGGAGAAGTTCACGCGGGACAAGCCGCACGTCAATGTCGGCACCATCGGTCACATCGACCATGGCAAGACGACCCTGACCGCGGCCATCACGAAGGTGCTGTCCGAGAAGTACGGCGGGCAGGCCCGATCCTTCGACGAGATCGACAACGCTCCTGAGGAGAAGGCGCGCGGCATCACGATCGCGACCTCGCACGTCGAGTACGAGACGGAGAACCGTCACTACGCCCACGTCGACTGCCCGGGTCACGCCGACTACGTGAAGAACATGATCACGGGCGCCGCCCAGATGGACGGCGCGATCCTCGTGGTCTCGGCGGCGGACGGCCCGATGCCGCAGACGCGCGAGCACATCCTGCTCGCCCGTCAGGTGGGCGTGCCGTACATCGTCGTGTTCCTCAACAAGGCCGACATGGTCGACGACGAGGAGCTGCTCGAGCTCGTCGAGGTCGAGGTGCGCGACCTGCTCAACGAGTACGACTTCCCGGGCGACGACGTTCCGTTCGTCATCGGCTCGGCGCTGAAGGCGCTCGAGGGCGAGGAGGAGTACGTCGACAAGATCCTCGACCTCGCCGAGCAGCTCGACACCTACATCCCGGAGCCCGAGCGCGACGCTGGACAAGCCGTTCCTGATGCCGGTCGAGGACGTCTTCTCGATCACGGGTCGCGGCACGGTGGCCACGGGCCGCATCGAGCAGGGCATCGTCAACACGGGCGACACGGTGCAGATCGTGGGCATCCACACGGAAGTCGGCTCGACCGTCGTCACCGGCGTCGAGATGTTCCGCAAGATCCTCGACGAGGGTCGCGCCGGCGATAACGTCGGCTGCCTCCTGCGCGGCATCAAGCGCGAGGAGATCGAGCGCGGGCAGGTTCTCTGCAAGCCGAACTCGATCACCCCGCACACCAAGTTCATGGCCGAGGTGTACGTCCTCAAGAAGGAAGAGGGCGGCCGCCACACTCCGTTCTTCAACGGGTACCGGCCGCAGTTCTACTTCCGCACGACGGATGTGACCGGCGTCGCCAACCTGCCCGAGGGCACGGAGATGGTCATGCCGGGCGACAACATCCAGATGGAGGTCGAGCTGATCCAGCCGATCGCCATGGACGCCGGCCTGCGCTTCGCCATCCGTGAGGGTGGCCGCACCGTCGGCTCCGGCGTCGTCACGGAGATCAAGCAGTAAGTCAGTAGTTCCAGTCGCGGCGGGCACGAGGAGCCCGCCGCGACCCTGAAGTCGACAGATACGACCTATTAGAGGGCGGGCCCCGGAGCCCGGGGGCCGCCCTCATTGCGCGCAAACAGCCAGCCTAGAATTTCACTCCAAGTACCGGACAGAACGTGGCCATAGCCCAAAACAAGATCCGCATCCGTCTCAAGGCGTACGACTCGTCGGCCATCGAGACCGCGGCCAAGGAGATCGTCGAGACCGCGACGCGGACCGGCGCCACCGTCTCTGGCCCGGTGCCTCTGCCGACCGAGAAGAACGTGTACGCCGTGGTGAAGTCCCCCTTCAAGGACAAGGACTCCCAGGAGCACTTCGAGATCCGGACGCACAAGCGCCTGATCGACATCCATCAGCCCACGCCCAAGACCGTCGACTCGCTCCAGCGGCTCGACCATCTGCCCGCCGGCGTGGACATCGAGATCCGACTCGCCTTCAACTGATGCCCGCCATCCTCGCCAAGAAGCTCGGCATGACCCAGCGGTTCCTCGACGACGGCCGTGTCGAGCGCGTGACCGTGCTCGAGGCCGGGCCCTGCCCGGTGACCGCGATCCGCACCTACGACGTCGACGGCTATGAAGCTGTGCAGCTCGGGTTCGGCGCGGTGCCAGCGAGAAAGCGCTCAACAAGCCGCTGCTCGGCCACCTCAAGAAGGTCGACGCGCCGCCCGTGCGCACGCTCGTGGAGTTCCGCGACGAGGCCGGCGAGCTCGTCGTCGGCGACACGGTGACCGTCGAGGCCTTCGAGGTCGGCCAGATCGTCAAGGTCGCCGGCGTCGGCAAGGGCAAGGGCTTCCAGGGCACGATCAAGCGCCACAACTACGCCTCCGGCCCGAAGTCGCACGGCTCGCACAACAAGCGCGCGCCGGGTTCGATCGGCGCCTCGGCCACGCCGTCGCGCGTGTTCAAGGGCATCCGCGGCCCCGGCCGCATGGGCGGCAAGCGCGTGACGCAGAAGGGCCTGACGATCGTCGAGCTGATGCCCGACCGCAACCTGATGATGGTCCGCGGCTCGGTGCCCGGCTCCAAGGGCGACACCGTGGAGGTGCGCACCGATGGCTAAGGCTCCCGCTCTGGGCGGCGGCACCGCCGTCGACCTGGACGCCGACGTCTTCGAGCAGCCGTTCAACGGCCCGCTCGTGCACGAGGTCGTCGTGGCCGAGCTGGCCGCGCGCCGCCAGGGCACGCACTCGACCAAGACCCGCGGCATGGTCTCGCGGCGGCGGCGCGAAGCCGTGGCGCCAGAAGGGCACCGGCCGCGCCCGCGCCGGCACCGTCGCGCTCGCCGATCTGGACGGGCGGCGGCACCGTCTTCGGCCCGAGCCCGCGCCACTACGTCCTCAAGGTCAACCGCAAGGCGCGCCGCGCCGCGCTGCGCTGCGCGCTGTCGGTGCACGCCGAGCGCGGCACGATCCACGTGGTCGACGCTGCGGCGTTCGACGCGCCGAGCACCGCGAAGGCCGCCGAGCTGCTCGACTCCCATCGCGGCGGCTCCGTGCTGGTCGCGCTGGCCGACGACGAGCTGACCGCGGCCAAGTCCTTCCGCAACCTCTCGCGCGTGCATCGTCCTGCACGTCGACGACGTCGGCGTGGCCGACCTCGTCCGCGCCGCGACGCTCGTGCTCTCGCAGGCGCGCGCTCGACAACCTGACCGCGCGCGCGCGCAAGGAGGCGAAGGCCTGATGGACCACAGCCAGGTGATCATCCGCCCGGTCGTCTCCGAGAAGACCTACGTGCTGGCGACCGCCGACAAGTACACGTTCCGCGTGCACGACAAGGCGCACAAGACGCAGATCAAGCAGGCCGTCGAGGCGCTGTTCGACGTGCACGTCGTCGAGGTCCGCACCTCCAAGGTCCCCTCCAAGCCCAAGCGCCGCGGCGTCACCGCCGGCCGCACCCGGGCCTGGAAGAAGGCCGTGGTGCAGGTGCGTCCCGGCGAGACCATCCCGATCTTCCAGGGCCTCGAGGCCGACCTCTAAGCCATGCCGATTCGCAAGCCCAAGCCCACCTCTCGCCGGTCGCCGGTTCATCACGTTCCCGGACTTCGCGGAGATCACGAAGACCGAGCCGGAGAAGACCCTCGTCGAGGGTCTCAAGAAGTCCGGCGGGCGCAACGCGCTCGGCCGCAAGACGGCGCGCCATCGCGGCGGCGGCGCCAAGCGCCTCTACCGCAAGATCGACTTCAAGCGCACCAAGGACGGCGTGCCCGCCAAGGTCGCCGCGATCGAGTACGACCCGAACCGCTCGGCGTACATCGCGCTGCTGCACTACGTCGACGGCACGAAGGCCTACATCATCGCCCCGAACCGCCTGCGGGTCGGCATGACCGTGATCTCGGGCGCCGGGCGCCGACATCGCAGGTCGGCAACGCGATGCCGCTGGCCTCGATGCCGGTCGGCACCCTGGTCCACAACGTCGAGCTCCAGCCGGGGCGCGGCGCGCAGCTCGCCCGCTCCGCCGGCACCGGCGTGCAGCTGATGGCCAAGGAGGGCGACTACGCGACCCTGCGCCTGCCCTCGGGCGAGATGCGCCAGGTGCGCTCCGCCTGCCGCGCGACCGTCGGCGTGGTCGGCAACTCCGACCACCAGAACGTCACGATCGGCAAGGCCGGCCGCAAGCGCCACCTCGGCGTGCGCCCGCAGACGCGCGGCAAGGCCATGAACCCCGTCGACCATCCGCACGGCGGTGGCGAGGGCGGCGGCTCGCTGGGCAACCATCCGCAGACGCCCTGGGGTGTGCCGACGATCGGCTACCGCACCCGCAAGAAGGGCAAGCAGTCCGACCGTTACATCGTCCGCGGCCGTCGCCGTGGCAAGAAGGGTGGCCGCTGATGAGCCGTTCCTCAAAGAAGGGGCCGTGGGTCGAGGATCGTCTCTTGTCGCGCATCGAGGCCATGAACGACGCGAACTCAGCGCCAGATGATCCGCACGTGGTCGCGCGCGTCGACGATCTTCCCGGAGATCGTCGGGCACACGATCGCCGTCCACGACGGCCGCAAGCACGTCCCCGTGTTCGTCTCGGAGTCGATGGTGGGGCACAAGCTCGGCGAGTTCGCGCCGACGCGCACCTACCGCGGCCATGACTCCAAGGGCAAGGTGCGATGAGCCCCGACACGCCACAGGATCCGCAGAAGGGCAAGGCCGGGGACACTCGGCCGAGGACGCCGCGGCGGCGAAGGCCAACGTCGAGGAGACTCCCGTCAGCCCGAGCCCGAGGCGTCCGAGGGCGGCGAGCCGCAGGCTGAAGGTACTGCGGCCGAGGAGACCGGCGTCGACAAGACGGCGGCCGACGTGCTGGCGGACTCCGACCGAGGAGCGCCGAGCGCCGAGACTGAGGTCGACCCGGCCGAGACCGAGGACCAGCAGGAGCGCGCCGACGCCGAGGCCGCGCGCGCGGCTGCCGCTGCCGAGGAGGCCGCCGAGGCCGCCGAGGAGGCCGGCACCGAGCCGCCGAGGCTGCTGCCGCGGAGGCCGAGGAGGCTCGCCGAGAAGGCCGAGGAGGCCGCCGAAGGCCGCCGCCAAGAAGCCCAAGCGCGAGAAGTCGCGCAAGGCCCGCGAGGCCGAGCAGGCCGCCGACCAGGCCGAGGAGGCCGCCGAGGAGGCCAAGAAGTCCGCGCAGCCGCGTCCGCGCCCGCCGCGGCGACGAGAAGGCCAAGGAGGAGCCGAGCCCAAGGGCCGCAGGAGTCCCGGTCGGGCTGAAGGTCTCCGCCCAGGCCAAGTACGTGCGCACGTCCGCCCGCAAGGCGCGGCTCGTCTGCGACCACATCCGCGGCAAGGACGTCGTCGAGGCGCGCGCGATCCTCGCGTTCACGACCCGCGACGCCGCGAAGGCCTGGAGCAAGCTGCTCGAGTCGGCGGTCGCCAACGCCGAGCACAACCACGAACTGGTCGGCGAGGAGCTCCGCATCTTCAACGTCCACGCCGACGAGGGGCCGACGCTCAAGCGCTACCGGCCTCGCGCCATGGGCCGCGCCACGCGGATCCGCAAGCGCACCTCGCACCTGTCCATCACGCTCACCCCGAAGGAGTCTCTAACCCGCATGGGTCAGAAGGTTCATCCCGAGGCGATGCGCGTGGGCTACATCCACGATTGGAAGTCGAACTGGTTCTCTGAGCGCAACTTCTCGGACTTCCTGATCGAGGACGTCCGGATTCGTGATCACATCACGAACAAGCTCGCGCACGCAGGCCTCTCAGACATCACGATCCGCAAGGACGCGGCCGAGGTGGAGGTCAACATCCACACGGCCCGCCCGGGCATCGTGATCGGCAAGTCGGGCTCCGAGGTGGACGCGCTGCGGCGCGACCTGCACCGGATGACCGGCAAGGCCATCAAGGTCAACATCCTCGAGATCAAGCGCCCCGAGCTCGACGCGAAGCTCGTCGCGCAGTCGATCGCCGAGCAGCTGCAGAATCGCGTCGCCTTCCGGCGCGCGATGAAGCGCGCGCTCACGAGCGCCATGCGCTCGGGCGCCAAGGGCTGCAAGATCCAGGTCGGCGGCCGCCTGGGCGGCGCCGAGATGGCCCGCTCGGAGTCCTACTCCGACGGCCGCGTCCCGCTGCACACGCTGCGCGCCGACATCGACTACGGCTTCTACGAGGCCCGCACGACGTTCGGCCGCATCGGCGTCAAGTGCTGGATCAACAAGGGCGAGATCATGCCCGCCGGCTACGCCGGTCAGGACCTCACCTCGCTCGACGAGCCGGCCGGTGGCCCGCAGCAGGGCGACGACGATCGCCGTGGCGGTCGCGGCCGTGACGGCCGCGGGCGCGGCGACGGTCGCGGCGGCGGGGCCGTGGGCGCGGCGGCCAGGGCGGCGGCGGCGGCGGTCGGGCGGCCGTGGCGGCGGTCCGGGTGGCCGTGGCGGCGGTGGCGGCGGCTTCGGCGGCGGCGGCGGTGGCCGTGGCGGCGGTGGCGGCGGCGGCGGCGGCCGTGGCGGCGGCGGCGGCTTCGGCGGCGGCGGCGGTGGCCGTGGCGGCGGAGGCGGCGGCGGTCGCGGCGGCGGCGGCGGTGGCGGCCGCGGCGGCGGACGTCCCGACCTCAGCGGAGGGATCAGCCGCTAATGCTTTCTCCTAAGCGCGTCAAGTTCCGCAAGGTGCATCGCGGGCGCCGGCATGGCCTCTCGCGGGGCCAGCAGACGGTCGCCTTCGGCGATTACGGCCTGAAGGCCCTCGAGGCCGGTTGGCTCACCAACCGCCAGATCGAGGCCGCTCGTATCGCGATGACCCGCAAGATCAAGCGTGGCGGCAAGGTGTGGATCAACGTCTTCCCGGACAAGGCCTTCACCAAGAAGCCGGCCGAGACCCGCATGGGCTCCGGCAAGGGCAACCCGGAGGGCTGGGTCGCCGTCGTCAAGCCGGGTCGCGTGATGTTCGAGCTCTCCGGCGTGCCGGAGCCGCTCGCTCGCGAGGCCATGCGCCTGGCCGGTCACAAGCTGCCCGTGAAGACGAAGTTCGTGCTGCGCGAGGACGGTCAGTGATGAAGTCCACCGAGCTGCGCGACCTCAACGACAAGGGGCTGCGCGACCACATCGCGACGCAGCGGCGCGAGCTGTTCGGCCTGCGTCTCCAGCACGCCACCGGCGAGCTGGAGAACACGGCCGGCATGCGCACCGCCAAGCGCGATCTCGCCCGTGCCCTCACCGTCGCGCGCCAGCGCGGCGTCGACCCGACCGAGAAGAACGATGGCTGAATCCGAAGAGACACCTGAGACCAACGTGGAGGAGGTCGAAGCTCCACGGAGGCGACCGCCGAAGAGGGCGCGCCTCCGAGGAGACGACCACCGCCACGCGAGACCCGCAAGGAGCGCAACGCCGCCAAGCGCGCCGCGAAGGCAAGCCGGCCGGCGGTCCGCGCACGCTCGAGGAGCGGCTCGCCGAGCGCGCCGCGCACCGCGAGCGCAACGCGACGCCAGCGCCGTGCCTACCGCGCCAAGCAGAAGGTCAAGCGCGCCGAGCGGCGCGCGCCGCAGCCCGTGGTCGGAGGAGCAGCACGCGCCCGAGCACGGTCCCGGCAAGCCGAAGGTGCGCCAGGGCGTCGTCGTCTCCGACAAGGCGGAGAAGACGATCGTCGTGCGCGTGGACATCGCGCGCCGCCACAGGCGCTACCACAAGATCCTCCGCAGCTCGATCACGCTGCACGTCCACGACGAGCGCAACGACGCCCACGCGGGCGACACGGTGCGCGTCCAGGAGTGCCGGCCGATGTCGCGCACCAAGCGCTGGCGCCTGCTCGAAGTGCTGGAGCGTGCCCGATGATCCAGAACGAGACCCGGCTGCGCGTGGCCGACAACACCGGCGCGCGCGAGATCCTCACGATCCGCGTCATGGGCGGCTCGCGCCGCCGCTACGCGGGCGTGGGGGACATCATCGTGGCCACGGTCAAGCAGGCCAACCCGAACGGGACGGTCAAGAAGGGCGACGTCGTCAAGGCGGTCGTCGTGCGCACGAAGAAGGAGTTCGGGCGCGACGACGGCACCTACATCGCCTTCGACGAGAACGCCGCGGTGATCATCGACGCCCAGAACAACCCGCGCGGCACGCGCATCTTCGGCCCGGTGGCGCGCGAGCTGCGCGACGGCGGGTTCATGAAGATCGTCTCGCTCGCCCCGGAGGTGCTCTAGACATGGCGCAAGATCCGTCACGACGACAACGTGATCGTCATCTCGGGCAAGGACAAGGGCAAGACCGGCAAGGTCCTCCGCGTGGAGCCGGCCAGGCAGCGGGTCTACGTCGAGGGCCTGAACATGGTCAAGCGCCACCAGCGTCCCGTGCCCGGCCGCCCCAACCTGCAGGTCGGGGTGATCGAGAAGGAGGGCCCGATCCACATCTCCAACGTGGCGATCGTGGACCCGAAGGACCACAAGCCGACGCGCGTGGGCGTGACCACCAACGAGCAGGGCCAGCGCGTGCGCGTGACCCGTCGCTCCGGAACGGAGCTCGACTGATGGCACGTCTCAAGGACCGCTACAACGACGAGATCCGCGCCGCGCTGGTGAGCAAGTTCGGCTACTCGACGCCGATGCAGGCGCCGAAGCTGGTCAAGGTGACGCTCAACATGGGCGTCGGCGAGGCCAAGCAGGACTCGAAGATGCTCGAGGCCGCGCAGCAGCAGCTCGCCGACATCGCCGGCCAGAAGCCGAACATCCGCCGCGCCCGCAAGTCCGTCGCGGCGTTCAAGCTGCGCGAGGGCATGCCCGTCGGCCTGACCGTCACGCTGCGCGACGTGCGCGCGTACGAGTTCATCGACCGCCTGACCTCCGTCGCGATCCCGCGCCTGCGCGACTTCCGCGGCCTGAACCCGAAGCTCCTTCGACGGCCGCGGCAACTACAGCATGGGCGATCCGCGAGCAGGTGATCTTCCCCGAGATCGACTACGACGCGGTCGACCAGGTCCGTGGCCTCGACGTCGCGATCACCACGACCGCGCCGACCGACATCGAGGCGTTCGCGCTGCTCGACGCGCTGGGCATGCCTTTCGCGCGTGACGGGCGCCCGAAGGAGTACGAGAGCCTCACGCCCGGCGAACCGGTCGCCGCATAGACAAGAGAGAACTTCTCGAATGGCTAAGACATCCAAGATCGTCGCCTCCCAGCGCACGCCCAAGTACAAGACGCGCGCGCATTCGCGTTGTCGCCGCTGCGGGCGCCCGCGCGCCGTGTACCGCAAGTTCGGGCTCTGCCGCCTGTGCCTGCGCGAGCTCGCGCACAACGGCTTCATCCCCGGCATGACGAAGTCGAGCTGGTAGTCGCCATGTCGATGACCGACCCGATCGCCGACTTCCTGACGCGGATCCGCAACGGGATCATGGCCGCCCACGAGACGGTCGAGATCCCCTCGAGCGGGCTCAAGCGCGAGATGGCGCGGATCCTCACGGAGCAGGGCTACATCGAGGGCTTCGACGAGGCCCCCGGCGTGCCCGGCAGCGCGGCCGACAAGATCCTCGTGAAGCTCAAGTACACTGAGAACCGGACTTCGGTGATCTCCGGCCTGCGCCGGGTGTCCCGTCCCGGCCAGCGGCGCTACGTGGATTCCAAGCACATCCCGAAGGTCCTGGGCGGCATGGGCACGACCATCCTGTCCACCTCGCACGGCGTCATGACCGGCCACGAGGCCCGCGCGGCGGGCGTCGGCGGCGAGGTCGTGGCCGAGGTCTGGTAGCCAGCAATGTCCCGTATCGGTAAAGAAGCCCATCCACGTCCCCTCGACCGTCACCGTCACCGTCGAGGCTGAGGTCGTGCGCGTGTACGGCCCGCGGGGCAACCTCGAGGAGCGCAAGAACCGCTCGATCGAGGTCGTCCAGGAGGATGGACAGCTGCTGGTCAAGCGCCCGACCGACCGCGCCGAGCACCGCGCCCTGCACGGGCTGACGCGCTCGCTGGTCGCGAACATGGTCGAGGGCGTCACCACCGGCTTCACCAAGACGCTGGAGATCCAGGGCGTCGGCTATCGCGCGCAGCTCAAGGGCCGCGATCTCGAGCTGGCGCTGGGCTACTCGCACCCCGTGCCGATCAAGGCGCCGGAGGGCATCGAGTTCGAGGTGCCGGTTCCGACGCGCGTGATCGTCAAGGGCAACTCCAAGCAGATGGTCGGCGAGATCGCCGCGATCATTCGCAAGCAGCGCCCGCCGGAGCCGTACAAGGGCAAGGGCATCCGCTATCAGGGCGAGTACGTCGCCCGGAAGGTCGGTAAGCGCGCATGACCGTTCTCACTCCTCCCGCGCGGCGCCTGCGCCGCCGCCGCCGCGTCCGCGCGAAGGTGCACGGCTCCGCCGAGCGGCCTCGCGATCTCCGTGTTCCGCTCCAACCGCGGCATCTTCGCCCAGCTCATCGATGACGACGCCGGCCGCACGATCGCGTCGGTCCAGTGGACCGAGGCCGACCTGCGCTCGCTCAAGCCGATGGAGCAGGCCAACGCGGCCGGCAAGCTGCTGGCCTCGCGCGCGAAGGCCGCCGGCATCGACACCGCCGTGTTCGACCGCGGCGGCTACCAGTATCACGGCCGCGTGAAGGCCCTGGCCGAGGGCGCCCGCGAGGGCGGCCTGAGCTTCTAACCTCAAGGACTCCATGGCAGCCCCCGATCGATCCATCTCAGCCTCCGGCTTCGACCTCCAGGAACGCGTCGTCGAGATCAACCGCGTCGCCAAGGTCGTCAAGGGCGGCCGGCGGTTCTCGTTCACCGCGCTGGTCGTCGTCGGCGACGAGAACGGCGTGGTCGGCGTCGGCTACGGCAAGGCCAACGAGGTCCCGCTGGCGATCCAGAAGGGCGTCGAGCGCGCGAAGAAGAACCTGTTCCGCGTGCCGCGCCACGGCTCGACGATCACCCATCAGACGACGGGGATCTTCGGCTCCGGCCGCGTCTTCCTCAAGCCCGCCTCGCCCGGTACCGGCGTGATCGCCGGCGGCGGCGTGCGCGCGGTGCTCGAGCTCGCCGGGATCCACGACATCCTCTCGAAGTCGCTCGGCTCCCAGAACCCGATCAACCTGGTCAAGGCGACGATCGCCGGCCTGCAGGACCTGCGCAAGCCCGAAGAGATTGCGGCGCTGCGCGGCCTGTCGGTGGACAAGGTGCTCGGGCTGGGCGGGAAGCCGCCGATCGTGGTTGAGAACGGCGACACGCCGGCCGAGGAGGCTGCCGAAGAGACCGAGGAGACGACCGCGTGAGCACGCTGGTCATCACCCAGGTCAAGTCCGCGAACGGCACCAACGGCCGCCAGCGCGACACGCTGCGCTCGCTTGGCTCTGCGCGGGATCGGCAAGACGGTCGAGCGGCCGGACTCCGAGCCGTTGCGCGGCATGGTCCACGCGGTCCGCCATCTGGTCGAAGTCGAGGAGAAGTCGTGAGCGAGCAGGACGCGGTCAACGAGGAGCTGGCGGCCGAGGCCGTCGGGCTCCATTCGCTGAAGCCGGCTCCCGGCTCCAAGAAGGACCGCAAGCGCGTCGGGCGCGGCCACGGCTCCGGTCATGGCAAGACGTCCGGGCGCGGCCACAAGGGCTACAACTCGCGCGCCGGCGCCAAGCAGCGCTCTCGCTTCGAGGGCGGCCAGAACCCGCTCCACATGCGGATGCGCAAGCTGCGCGGCCCGAACAAGAAGATGTCGATGCCGTTCGAGCCGTTCCGGACGCACACGCAGCACGTGAACCTGGACGATCTCGAGACCCGCTTCGACGACGGCGCTGCGATCGAGCTGGACGACGCTGCGTTCCTCTGGCCTGGCCAAGAAGCGCGACATTCCGGTCAAGATCCTCGGCCGCGGCGAGCTGACCAAGAAGTTCACCGTGCACGCGCACAAGTTCTCCGCTTCCGCCCGTACGGCCATCGAGGGTGCCGGCGGCACCTGCGTCGTCGAGGAGTAGCCCTCAGTGATCTCCACGATTCTGCAGGCGTTCCGCGTCGCGGAGATCCGCAAGAAGCTGCTGTTCACAGCGGCGATCCTGGCGCTCTATCGGCTCGGCTCGTTCATCCCCGTACCGGGGGTGGACGTCGATGCCGTCGAGCAGATCCAGAACAACTACTCCGATCCCGGGATCCTCAACCTGCTCAACACCTTCACGGGTGGCGGGTTGTCGCGGATCGCGCTGTTCGCGCTCGGGATCATGCCGTACATCACGGCGTCGATCATCCTGCAGCTCTTGGTGGTCGTCTCGCCCGCTCTGGAGAAGCTCCAGAAAGAGGGCGAGGTCGGGCAGCAGCGGATCACGCAGTACACGCGTTATCTGACGGTCGGCCTCGCCGCCGCCCAGGCGGTCGGCTACACGTTCCTGTTCCGCTCGCAGGGCGCCGCGGGGACCCCGGTGTTCGAGAGCTTCAATGCCGGCACGGTGATCATGGTCGTGCTGTGCCTGACGGCCGGCTCGGTGATCGTCATGTGGATGGGCGAGCTGATCACGCAGCGCGGCATCGGCAACGGCATCTCGCTGATGATCTTCGCGTCGATCGTGGCGTCGTTGCCGGGTGGCGTGTCGCAGTGGTGGACGAATCCGGACCCGGTCTTCAAGATCATCATGCCGTTCCTGGCCATCGGCGTCGTCGCCGCGGTCGTGTTCATCCAGGAGGGCCAGCGCCGGATCCCGATCCAGTACGCCAAGCGCGTGATCGGGCGCCGGATGAGCTCGGGCGGCCAGACGTACCTGCCGCTGCGCGTGAACATGGCGGGCGTGATCCCGGTCATCTTCGCCGCGTCGCTGATGGCGTTCCCGCCCACGATTGGCCAGCTCGTGCCGGGCTTGGAGGGGCTCGCGACGTTCTTCAACCCAGGCGGCTGGGCCTACGTCCTGGGCGAGACGCTGATGATCATCCTGTTCACGTACTTCTACACCGCGGTCACGTTCAACCCGGTCGACCAGGCGGACAACCTGAAGAAGTACGGCGGGTTCATCCCAGGGGTGAGGCCAGGTCGGCCGACGGCTGAGTTCCTGGATCGCATCCTGGCCCGATTGACCTTCCCGGGAGCCTTGTACCTGGCCGCCGTGGCCGCGCTCCCGACCATCATCATCGCCTCGACGGGGGCGCCGCAGAGCTTCTACTTCGGCGGCACCTCGCTGCTGATCGTCGTCGGCGTCGCGCTGGACACCATGAAACAGCTCGAGGCGCAGCTGATGATGCGCAATTACGAAGGCTTCCTGAAGTAGTGTCCAGCGAGCTGAATTTGATCCTCCTGGGTCCCCCGGGGGCCGGTAAGGGCACCCAGGCCGCGCGCCTGCGCGACGACTTCGCGCTGCCCTATATCGGGACCGGTGACCTCCTGCGCGAGCACAAGGAGAACGAGACCGAGCTCGGGCGCAAGGCCAAGGAGTACATGGACAACGGCGACCTCGTGCCCGACGAGCTCGTGATCGCAATGATCCTCGACAAGGTCGAGGAGGAGGGCGACGACGGCTTCTTGCTCGACGGCTTCCCGCGCACTGTCGGCCAGGCCGACGCTCTGGGAGAGGAGCTCGAGAAGCTCGGGCGGCGCCTGACCGCGGCGCTCTCGATCGACGCGTCCGACGAGGTGGTGCTGCATCGGCTGTCAGGGCGCCGGCAGTGCTCCAACGGGCACCTCTACCACGTCGAGTTCGACCCGCCCAAGCACGAGAACGTGTGCGATCAGGACGGCAAGCCGCTGTTCCGGCGCAAGGACGACGAGCCCGACACGGTCAAGAAGCGGCTGGCGACGTACCACAAGATGACCGAGCCGCTGAAGGACTACTACGACGAGCGCGGCCTGCTGAGGCGCTTCGACGGCACCCGCGACAAGACCGAGGTCCACGACCACATCCGTGCGACGCTCGCCACCTTGCGGCTCGAGGAACGGCTGTGATCATCAAGAAGTCCCCGGCCGAGATCGACCAGATGGCGGCCGCGGGGGAGATCCTGGTCAAGACCATGGATCTCCTGGCCGGGAAGATCCGCCCGGGTGTGACGACCGGCGACCTGGACGCCGCGGCGGAGAAGTTCATCCGGAGCCAGGGCGCGACGCCTGCGTTCAAGGGCTACAAGGGCTTCCCCGGCTCGATCTGCTCGTCGCCGAACGACATGGTCGTCCACGGCATCCCGGGCCGCTTCAAGCTGAGCCGCGGCGACATCCTCTCGGTCGACATCGGGGTCGTAAAGGACGGCTGGGTGGCCGACGCCGCCCGCACCTTCCCGGTCGGCGATGTCTCGCCGGTCGCGCTGAAGCTCTTGGACGTGACCGAGGGCGCCCTGTACGCCGCCGTCGAGCAGTGCCGCGTCGGCAACCGGCTGGGCGACGTCTCCCACGCGGTGCAGAAGCACGTCGAGGCGGCCGGCATGTCGATCGTCAAGTCGCTCGTGGGCCACGGCATCGGCCGCGACATGCACGAGGAGCCGCAGGTCCCGAACTACGGGCCCGCCGGCAAGGGCGTCGCGTTGGAGGAGGGCATGGTCCTCGCCGTCGAGCCGATGGTCAACGCCGGCCGCCACATGGTGCGCATGGGCGACGACGGCTGGGCGATCTACTCCCAGGACGGCTCTCTCGCCGCCCACTTCGAGTTCACGATCGCGATCACCTCCGCCGGGCCGCGCATCCTCACGCCCTGGCACCACCCCGAAGCGCACTCCGCCGCGGCCTGAGCGGGGCCAGCGCCGGTCACGGCGTGGCATCATGGGCGGCTGACGGGAAGCGTGTGATGGGAGGGCCGGTCATGGATCGACGTGTCGGCGCCGTGGGGATGGCGCTGCTGGTGGGGTGGCTCGTGAACGCGACAGCGGCGAGCGCCGGGACGTATGACGTGCACGCATGCTCAACCGCGGCCGGCAAGTTCACGAACAATTCGTGGTCGATCTCCGTGCCGGGCAGCGACTTCGATCGGGCGAGCTGTTCAGCGTCGGATGCTCGTCCCGAGATGTCGATCGTGAGCGGCGCGAACAAGACGTACGCTGCCGGCCGGGTGGCGACCATGACGTTCTCGGCGCCGCCCGGGGCGACGATCGCGAACTTCCGCTGGCAACGGCAGCTCTTCCAGTTCAACCCGATGGACGGTGCGCCCGCGGGCAGCCAGCCGCTCTACACGCTCGTCCAGCTCGGCGGGCTCGAGCTCGAAGGCGGCGGGACGTACGACCCGGCCGTGACCAATCGTCTCGGCTCGCACGGTGCCTGGCACGGCGGCGGCGCCTCGTACAACGTCAGCGGCGGGACGGCGACGTTGAACTCCTACTCGGAGGCCGCGGGCTATCGCGGCGACGCGACGTTCCTGCGCTTCACCGTCGGCTGCCATACGCAGCCGTGCGCACTGATGACCAACGGCACTGGGGCTGTCGGTTCGATCTTCGCGGCGGTGTTCGGCGCGACCGTGACCGTCAATGACCCGACTCCGCCGAAGGTGGACCGCGTGTTTCCGTCCGGGCTCAACGCGGGCGGGGTGGTCGGTGGCGACGAGCCGGTGACGTTCGACGCCTCCGACAACTCGGGGATCCGGCGGGCGGACCTAGTCGACGTGACGCCGGGCTCCGCGCAGGGGGTGATCGGAGGCAACCCGATCGACTGCGACTACTCGTTCGCGAAGCCGTGCCCGAACGCCACCGGCCTGACCGTCAACGCCAACTCGATCCAACCAGGCGCTCGGACGCTGCAGGTCCGAGTCACGGACGCGGGCGGCAATGTCGGCGAGAGCGCGCCGTTCACGGTTCAGGTCGGCGGCCCGCTGAACGGTTCCAACGCCAGTGCGGCGGCGCGGTTGACGGCGACGTTCACCAACCGGCGGAGCCGGGCGACGGTCGGGTTCGGAAGGCGTGCGCGCGTGAACGGGCGCGTGACCGATGCCAACGGCGCGCCGATCGCGGGAGCGGTGATCCAGGTGCTCGACCGGCAGCTCCGGATCGGCACGGGGTACGTGTCGCGGGGCGAGGTCACGACCGGCGCCGATGGCCGCTTCACGCTTCTCCCGGGGCGCGGCGCCGCGCGGGCGATCCGGTTCGAGTACCGGGCGCGCCGCCAGCTCGCTGCGCCGTCCGCGACTGACATCGTGTCGATGCACGTGCGCGCCGGCGTGACGCTGTCGATCCGGCCGCGGAGCGTCGGGCCGAACGGGCGGATCCGGTTCTCCGGGCGCCTGAGAGCGGGGCCGATCCCGCGGTCGGGCAAGGTGCTCGACCTGCAGGCGTTCGACGGCGGCAAGTGGCGCACGTTCGAGACCGTCCGGGCGCGCCGGAACGCGCGCTACTCGGCGGCCTACCGGTTCACGAACGCCACCCGCGGGCGGACGCTGAGCTTCCGCGCGCGCGTGCGGCGCGACGACTCGTACCCGTACTACCTCGGCTACTCGAGCCGGGCGCGGGTCCGGATCCGGTAGCCGACCAGCACCAGCAGCGCCACCAGCGGCAGCACCGTCAGCGCCTTCTCGGGCGCGTCGCATTCGCCGACGTCGTCGCAGCCGGCCTGGCAGTCCCGTGCGCCGGCCGCGAAGGTCTCCGGGTTCCAGCGATCGGGCTGGAACGCGGGACCGCGCGGCGACTCCTGCTCCGGCGGGACCCACCAGCGCGCCTTCGACCCTCCCCACGGGTCCGGATCGGTCATCCACGCCGGAGAGCGGGCGCTGATGTCGACGAGGCGAGGAGCTACTGCCCGGCCGCGCCCGTCGGCCTCGTCGTTTGGGCGGCGTACACGACCGGGCGGCCATCGCGCCGCGAGACCGCGCCCGCTTCACACCGCTCGGCCCCGCTGTGCTGCGCGTAGACCGCTTCGGCCAGCCGATCCGAGACGACCCGGTACTGCACGAGCTCCCAGTCGCCCTCGTGGCGACCCGTCCGCACGATCCCGCGGTCCTGGTCCTGATACCGGTAGTACAGCCAGTACTGGAGCCAGGTGCCGCCCGCGCGCGCCGGGACCGCGCGGCCGTAGACCGCCGGCGCCCCGTCGACGGCCGAGACCGGGAACCGCTCGTCGCTATCGTGGATGACGACGGGAGCGAACGCGGAGAGCGCGGCGGCTGTCGCGGCAAGGATCAAGGAGTGCGGATTTTCCCCGCTTGCAGGCCTTTAGCACATGGACCGGAGGTTCCGGTTCCTTTGCTATCCTGCTCTGTCGCGCTCGGAGCCGGGAGGCTTCTGCGTGTGACCGCTCCGGGGGCATGGTAGCGGCGGCCGGCCCGGTCGCCAGAGCCACCCCGTCTGGATCATCAGCCGAAAGGGATCATGAAGGTACGACCGTCGGTCAAGCCGATGTGTGAAAAGTGCAAGATCATCCGCCGTCACGGTCGGGTGCTCGTGATCTGCCAGAACCCCCGGCACAAGCAGCGGCAGGGGTAAGGCGGTCATGGCTCGTATCGCAGGGATCAACATCCCGCTCAACAAGCGCGTCGAGATCGGCCTCACGTACATCTACGGGATCGGCCGGCCGACCTCCAACGTGATTCTCGCGCAGCTGGGCATCGAGCCGGACCGCAAGGTCCGCGACCTCACCGACGACGAGGTCTCGAAGCTTCGCGACGCGATCGACCGCGACCTTGTGGTCGAGGGCGATCTCCGGCGCGAGCGCAGTCAGAACATCAAGCGGCTGATGGAGATCGGGTGCTACCGCGGTATCCGCCACCGCCGCGGCCTCCCGGTCCGCGGCCAGAACACCAAGACCAACGCGCGCACCCGTAAGGGTCCGAAGCGCATGCAGGTCGCGGGCAAGAAGAAGGCGGGCAAGAAGTAATGCCGGCTCCCCGTAGACCACAGCGCGGCCGCCGCAAGGTCAAGAAGAACATCCCGATCGGCCAGGCGCACATCAAGACTTCGTTCAACAACACGATCGTCGCCCTGACGGATCGTGAAGGCAACGTGATCGCGTGGGAGTCCGCCGGCGGCGCCGGTTTCAAGGGCTCGCGCAAGTCGACGCCGTTCGCCGCCCAGGTCACCGCCGACGCGGCGGCGCGCAAGGGCATCGAGCAGGGCATGCAGAAGGTCGAGGTCTTCGTGAAGGGCCCCGGCTCCGGGCGCGAGACCGCGATCCGCAGTCTGCAGGCCGCCGGCCTCGAGGTCACCGGCGTCAAGGACGTCACTCCGCAAGCACACAACGGTTGCCGCCCCCGCAAGCGGCGCAGGGTCTAAATGGCACGCGATACATCTCCCCAGTGCAAGCAGTGCCGCCGCGAGGGCCAGAAGCTGTTCCTCAAGGGCGAGCGCTGCCTCACCGACAAGTGCGGCGTCGAGCGTCGCTCGTACCCGCCTGGCGACCACGGCCGTGGGCGCCAGAAGCAGTCCGAGTACCGCGTGCAGCTGCGCGAGAAGCAGAAGGCCCGCCGCTACTACGGCGTGCTCGAGAAGCAGTTCCGCACGTATTACGCCAAGGCGTCGCGCCAGCCCGGCATCACCGGCGAGAACCTGCTGCGGATGCTCGAGTGCCGCTTCGACAACGTGCTCGTGCGCCTCGGCTTCGCCGCGTCCCGTCGCCAGGCCCGCCAGTTGATCCGCCACGGTCACTGGGCCATCAACGGCCGCCGCGTTGACATTCCGAGTTATCAGGTTCGCGAGAACGACGTGATCACGTTCAAGCCCGGCTCTGACGCCGAGACCGTGATCCGTGACGCCACCGAGCTGGTGGCGCAGGTGCCTGCCTGGCTGCAGGCCGACCACGACCAGCTCACCGCGAAGGTGCTGCGCCGGCCCGAGCGCGCGGAGATCGCCGCGCCGGTGCAGGAGCAGCTCATCGTGGAGCTCTACTCGAAGTAGCCATCGCCCTCCCCACCCCCTTGGCGGCGCAGCCGGTGCCGCCAGGGCTTGCCTCCCCACACGAGAACGACGTTAGGACCCTGATGCTCGACTTCCAGATCCCCCGGATCACGTCCGAATCGGTTGAAGATAACCGCGGGCAGTTCGTGGTTGAGCCGCTCGATCGCGGCTTCGGCTACACATTCGGGAACTCGCTGCGCCGCGTGCTGCTCGCCAGCCTCGCGGGCGCTGCGGTGACCTCTGTCCGGATCGAAGGGGTCGCCCACGAGTTCTCGACCATCAAGGGCGTCACGGAGGACGTCACGGACATCGTCCTCAACCTCAAGGGGATCGTGTGCCGGATGCACTCGGACGCGACCGAGGTGGAGGCCCCGCTGGTCGTGACCGGTCCCGGCGAGATCCGCGCGAACGACATCGACCTGCCCAGCGGTGTCGAGATCCTCAATCCGGACGCGCACATCGCGACGCTCGACAAGAAGACCAAGCTCGAGCTGTACCTGACGATCGGCCGCGGCCGCGGCTACCGCCCGGCCGAGGAGAACAAGTCGCCGGACCAGCCGATCGGCGTGATCCCGATCGACTCGATCTTCAGCCCGGTCCGCCGCGTCGCGTACTCCGTCGAGCAGGCCCGCGTCGGCCAGCGCACGGACTTCGACAAGCTGACGCTGGACATCGAGACCGACGGCTCGATCGACCCGCAGGCGGCGCTGCGCGAGGCGGCCGAGATCCTCATCTCGAGCCTCTCGATCTTCACCGACGAGGACCGCATCGAGGACCTCCGCCAGCCCCCGGGCCTCCAGCTCGACAACGGCGCCGGCGGCGGCGCGCACGCCCTTCAGGCCGGCGGCCAGCGCGGCGGCGGACCGATGGACGACATCCTCATCGAGGAGCTCGAGCTCGGCGTCCGCAGCTACAACTGCCTCAAGCGCGCGGGCATCCAGACGGTCGGCGACCTGGTGTCGAAGTCCGAGGGAGAGCTCGCCGCGATCCCGAACTTCGGTAAGAAGTCGATCGACGAGGTCATCGAGACCCTCTCGCAGCGAGGGCTTACGCTGCGAACCGACTGATGCGCCATCAGAAGACCCGCCACAAGCTCAGCCGCGACAGCGCGCACCGCAAGGCGCTGCTCGCGAACCTCTGCATCGAGGTCATCGACCACGAGCGGATCAAGACGACCGAGGCCAAGGCCAAGGCGGTCAAGCCGGAGATCGAGAAGCTGATCACGCTGGCGCGCAAGGGTGACCTGCACGCGCGCCGGCAGGCGATCTCGATCCTCCAGCACCCGGACAAGGGCGTGATCTACAAGCTGTTCGAGGAGATCGCTCCGCGCTACACGGAGCGCCCCGGCGGCTACACGCGGATCCTGAAGCTCGGCCCGCGCTCGTCGGACGCGACGGAAATGGTCTATCTCGAATTGGTCTGAGCGCGAAGCTCACCCTTCAGTACGACGGCGGCCCGTTCGCGGGCTGGGCAGAACAGCCCGGCCAGCGGACCGTGGCCGCCGAAGTCGTTAAGGCGCTGGAGACCGTGCTGCGCCAGCCGGTCGACCTCGCCGTCGCCGGGCAGGACCGACCGCGGCGTGCATGCGCTCGGCCAGGTCATCTCCTATCCCGGGCCGCTGCCCCGCCTCCGGAGCGTCAACGCCGTCCTCCCGCACGAGATCGCGGTCGTGACGGCCGAGGAGGTCCCGGAGGGCTTCTCCGCCCGCCGTGACGCCAAGAGCCGCACGCTACATCTATCGCGTCCTGGCCCGTCGCCAGCCGTCTCCGTTCGAGCGCGGCCGGGCGCTGTGGTGGCCGCACAACGTGGACGAGGACGGGCTCCGCGCCTGCGCGCGGGCCCTCGTCGGCACGCACGACTTCACGGCCTTCACGCCCACCGAGACCTACCACTCGCGCTTTACGCGCGCACGTGCACCGCGCCGAATGGGTGCGCAACGGCGACATCCTCGAGTTCCACATCGAGGCCGACTCGTTCATGCGCAACATGAACCGCGTGCTCGTCGGGCACGATGCTCGAGGTCGCCCAGGCGGCCGGCGCGACGACTTCGCCACGCTGCTCGAAGGCGCGCCCCGCTCGACCGCCGGGCAACACCGCGCCCGCCGCACGGGCTGTATCTGGCCGCGGTCCGCTACGCGTAGGCGAGCGCGCGGTCCTTGCCGCTGCGCTTGGCGGCGGCGAGCGCCTGATCGGCCTCGATCAGCAGCTGATCGGTGCCGTGGGTGCTGACGACCCAGCCGGCGCTGACGCGCACCGTGCCGCTGTCGCGGACCTCGTGCAGCACGCGATCGGCCAGCTTCGCCATCCCCTCCGAATCGACGCCGCGGACCAGGATCGCGAACTCGTCGCCGCCGAGTCGCGCAGGCAGATCGCCGGCGCGGCACGTGCGGCGCAGGCAGTCGGCGACCGATCACCAGCGCGCGGTCGCCGCCCGGATGCCCGAAGCGCGTGTTGGTCGCCTTGAAGTCGTCGACGTCGAGCATCAGCAGCCCGATGCGGCCGCTGAGGCCGTGCATCGCCTCCAGCAGCGCGCGGCGGTTCGCGAGCCCGGTCAGCGGGTCCTGGCGCGCAAGCGTGTCGGCGCGCGAGCGCAGCGTGATCATCCCGCGCTTGCCGGTGATCAGCAGGAAGGCCAGCAGCCAGTAGCAGGGCGCGACGATCAGCAGCTCGCCGAGCAGGCCGAACTCGAGCGCCTCGCGGTCATACGCGAACGGCAGCGCCGCGCAGCAAGAGCACGATGCCGAGATACGGCCACGCCTCGCGAGCGGGGAAGAAGTAGGCGGCGAAGACGAGCACGAGCATCAGCAGGAAGCGCGCGGGCGAACCGGCGCCACCGGTGTCGTGGGTGGCCACGGCGGCGGCCAGCGCGCCGCCGAAGACCGAGACGTGGATGAGCCAGCCCGGCGCGTCCACCCAGTTCACGCGTCGCAGGGCCACGACGCCCCATACGAACGCGCCGACGCCGATCGGCAATGTCGGCGTGATGACTTCGCCATGCGCGCCCGGGAGCAGCGGCAGGAGAGTCGTGACGATCGCGCCGACGACGAACATCCAGCCTACGATCCGGCCGGCGAGCGGGCGCTCGTCGGGCACGGCGATGCCGATCGGTCGGCGGCTGGACTCCATGGGACCGTTAATCGGCAGGCGGGGCGAACCCCGCAACGATTACCGAGCGGACGAGATTCGGACGACCTCGGCGACAGCCGTGAAAACCAGAACGCCGGCGGCCGAAACCAGCGCGAGGTCGAGCGGAACCTCGGGCAACCAGACCAGCAGGGCGGCCAGCACCGCGAGCGCCGCCGGCGCGCGCCAGCCGCACCGAGGAGCTGCTCGGAGGAGCTCAGAACGCGGCGCCACGCGCCGCGCGCCCCCGGCTCGAAGATGGCCGCGGCGATCAGGCCGACGGCGCCGGCGACGAGGCCCCAGAGCCGAAGCTCGCCGAGGTAGGAATCCCAGATCGTGCCGACCACGGCGTCGCCGTGGCTCGTGTCGAACGTGGAGAGCACGATCGCGCGAGCGATCGTGGTCGCGGCCACGATCGCGCCGCCTGCCAGCGCGAGCCCGAGCGCCACGCGCCGTGCGCCGCGCCGGCGGGTCGGGGCGCGGAACGCCGCCGCGATCAGCAGCACCGCGGCGACGAGGAGCGCGCCCGGAGCCCAGGAGGCGAGTCGCGGCGCCCACGGCGCGGCTCGGACGAGCCCGTCCTCGAGCGCTCCGCCGCCGAGCCGCATCAGCTCCGGGTCACCGGGCGGCAGCAGCTCGCCCGCGTTCTCAGAGCGCGCAGCGACGGCGGCCCGCAGCTCGGTGCCCGCGCCGGGTAACGAGAACTGCACGTCGGCGCCGTCGAACAAGCCGCGGTGCATCGCTTCGGCGCCCGCGTGCCAGACGGCTGCGAAGCGGTAGTCGCCGATCACGTCGTCGATCGCGGCCTCGAGGACCGGGAGGCGGGGCGCCAAGGCGGGCACGGCCTCGATCTCACGCCTGGCCAGCCGCTCGGCGACCTCGTCGCGGACCTCGTCCTGCTCCAGGGCAGCGGTCGCACGGTCGGCGAACGCCTGCCGGTCCAGCACGGCGCGCTGCGCGTAGAGCGCGAGGCCGCCCGCCACGAGTGCGATGGTCCCCAGCACAAGGAGCACGCCGCACACTGGTTTCCCCGCCATCGAAGGCACCATAGGTCCGATGGCGAGCGCGGCACCTGACCGTGAGTAGAGTCGTGGCCGTGCTGCGCGTTCTGCTGACCAACGACGACGGGATCGACGCGGAGGGGTTGCAGACCCTCCGGCGGGCGTTGGTCGCGCTCGACGACATCCAGCTCGCGGTCATTGCGCCCGACGCCAACCAGTCGGCGACGGCGCGATCGATCACGTTCCGGCGGCCGCTGTGGGTGACCGAGGTGCCGTTCGACGACGGCACGGTCGGCTACGCGTGCGACGGTACGCCGGTCGACTGCGTGCGGCTGGCGTCGCTCGGGCTGGTCGACGACTTCGAGCCCGATCTGATTGTCTCCGGCATCAACCACGGCGCGAACCTGGGCGACGACATCACCTACTCCGGCACGGTCGCGGCTGCACTGGAGGGTGTCGTGCTCGGCATCCCGGGCATCGCGGTGTCGCAGCAGTCGGTCCGGCGCGAGACCGACTTCCGGCTCGGCCATACCTTCGACTTCGAGCGCGCGGCCGCGTTCACGGCGCAGGTCGTGGACCGCCTCGACGACGTTCCGCTGCCCTCCGGCACGCTGCTGAACGTCAACGTGCCCGCCGGCGACGTCCACGGCGTCGAGGTCGCCCGGCTGGGCAAGCGGATCTACGAGGACCGGCTCGACCTGATCGAGGAGGACACCGGACGCAAGCTCTACCGGGTCTACGGCGACACGCCGACGCACGACGACGAGCCCGGAACCGACCTGTCGGCGGTCGCGGCCGGCCGGATCGCGGTCACCCCGCTGCACTTCGACCTGACGGCCGAGCACGGCATGGAGGGCCTGCGGGAGTACGACCTGGCAAAGCTATTAGGCAAGACGTGAAGCCCGAGCAGCGGGCGGCGGAATTGCGCGAGCAGCTCGTCTACCACGGGCACCGCTACTACGTCCTCGACGACCCTGAGATCGGCGACGACGCGTACGACGCGCTGCTGGACGAGCTGCGCGCGATCGAGCGCGAGCACCCGGAGCTGGTGACGCCCGACTCGCCGACCCAACGAGTCGGGGGCGAGCCGGTGTCCAAGCTCGACAAGGTGACGCACCTACAGCCGATGCTGTCGCTCGCCAACGCGCGGTCCGAGGCGGAGCTGCGCGCGTGGGTGGACCGGATGCGCAACCACCTGGCGCGTGAGGGGATCGCGGATCCGGCGTTCGAGTTCGTCGCCGAGCCGAAGATCGACGGCCTGGCGATCTCGCTGGTCTATGAGGAAGGCGTGCTGGTCCGGGGCGCCACGCGCGGCAACGGCGAGGTCGGCGAGGACGTCACGCACAACCTCCGGACGATCCCGTCGATCCCGCTTCGGATCGCGTATGCCGGCCGCGTGGAAGTTCGCGGTGAGGTGTACATGTCGCTGCCCGACTTCGCCGCCTTGAACGAGCGGCGCGCATCGCAGGGCCTGTCCACGTTCATGAACCCGCGCAACAGCGCCGCCGGGACGATCCGGCAGCTCGACCCCGCCCTGGCCGCAGAGCGCCCGTTGTCGATGTGGTGCTACGGGGTCGGGGTCAGCGACCTCGAGCTGCATTCGCACTGGGAGGCGCTGGCGTGGCTGCGCGACCACGGCTTCCGCGTCAACGGCGACGTCAAGAAGCTGGCCACGGAGGACGAGGTCGTCGCGCAGTGCCTGCACTGGCAGGAGCGCCGCGGAGCGCTCGACTTCGAGATCGACGGCGTCGTGGTGAAGGTCGACGATTTCGAGCTGCAGCGGCGGCTGGGCGTGGTCGGGCGCGACCCGCGGTGGGCGATCGCCTGGAAATTCCCGCCCACGACGGCGGTCACGCGCTTGAACGCGATCAACTGGAACGTGGGCAAGTTCGGCGATCTGCACCCGTTCGCGGCGCTCGAGCCGGTGCACGTCGGTGGCGTCACCGTGAAGGCGGCGACGCTGCACAACGAGGAGGACCTGGCGCGCAAGGACGTCCGGCCCGGCGACGACGTGATCGTCCTGCGCGCCGGAGACGTGATCCCGCAGGTGATCTCACCAGCCCCGCATGCCGCCGAGCGAGCGGACCGCGAGCCGCCGCCGCGGCCGCCCGAACGCTGCCCGTTCTGCGACACCCCGACGGTCAAGACCGGCGTCTTCACGCGCTGCCCGAACCGGGACTGCCCGGAGCGCCGCTGGCAGCTGCTGACCACGTTCGCGCACGTGATGGACATCGACGGGCTCGGCGAGAAGCAGGTGGCGTCGTTCCAGCGGCTCGGCCTGGTGCGGACCGCCGCCGACTTCTATCGGTTGCAGCCCGACCGATTGCTCGAGCTCGACGGGTATGGCCCGGTGAGCGTCGAACGCCTGCTGGCGTCGATCGAAGCGTCCCGCGAGCGGCCGTTCGGGATCGTGCTGTTCGCGATCGGGATCGAAGGGGTCGGCTACGTCACGGGCCGTAGCCTCGCGACGCGGTTTCGCACCGTCGACGCGCTGCTCGAGGCCACTCCGGAGCAGATCGCCGAGACGCCCGGGATCGGCCCGATCGTGGCGCAGCTCATCCACGACCAGCTGCGCGAGGTGCGCCCGCTGATCGACGAGCTGCGGTCGTTCCTCCGTTTCGAGGCCGAGGGTCCGCCGCCCGGCGAAGGCCCGCTGGCCGACAAGACGTTCGTGCTCACCGGGACGCTGCCCGACCTCACTCGCGAGGAGGCGCAGGAGCGGATCCTGGCCGCGGGCGGGCGCGTCACGTCGAGCGTCTCGAAGAAGACCGACTACGTCGTCGCCGGCGCCTCGCCCGGGTCCAAGCTCGAGAAGGCCGAGCGGCTCGGCGTGACGGTGCTCGACGAGACGGGTCTGCTGGCGCTGCTCGACGGGTAGATTGGCGCCCGTGCCCGACTCGCTGGTCGCCGTCGTCGAGATCCCCAAGGGCTCGTCCAACAAGTACGAGTGGGACGAGGAGCTGGGGGCGATCAAGCTCGACCGGCTGCTGTTCTCCTCGCTCGGCTACCCGACCGACTACGGCTTCTTTCGCGAGACGCTCGCCGCCGACGGCGACCCGCTCGATGCCATGATCGTGGTGAGCGAGCCGACGTTCCCGGGGTGCCTGATCGAGGTCAAGCCGGTCGCGCTGTTCCGGATGCGCGACGAGCGCGCGGAGGACAACAAGATCCTCTGCGTCCCGCACACGGACCCGAACTGGAGCCACATCGAGCATCTCGACGACCTCCCGATGGCGCTCCGCGACGAGATCTCGCACTTCTTCTCGATCTACAAGACGCCCGAATGGAAGGTCGTCAAGGTCGACGGGTGGTACTCGCGCGAGGAGGCGCTCGAATCGATCGAGCGCGCTCGCAAGCGGTACGCCGAACGCGACTAGCGTTTCCGGGCCGTGCAGGTGTGGTAGACGCGCGTCTCGCGCACGGTCTTGCCCTTGCGTTTGGCGACGACCTTGACCTTCACCGTGCGCTTCGGCATCCCGCGCAGGTCGATCACCGCGCGGCCCTTGCGCACGCGGACGCGCTTGCCGGCGACCGTCACACGCGTGTGCGAGCCGCGGACGCGGATCGTGAAGCGACGGCGGGAGGTGCACTGGCGTGTCGGCGAGAGGATTCCGGCGCCGCCGCTGACCGCCGCGGGCGCCGCCGTCGGCAGCGCGAGCTTGATCGCGCTGAACGTGATCGCGGCCGCTCCCCGCACCGGGCCGTAGAGCTGGGTGCCGCCGATGATCTGCAGCGTGTAGCGCGCGCCGGCGGGAGCCGAGGCCGCGATCGCCTCCAGCGGCCGCGTGATCGAGTGGGGCTGGCCGTCGAGCGTCACCGGAATCGGCGTCGCCTGGTTGCCGACCACGACGCCGCGGGCCTCGTCGACGATCTGGGCGAAGACGTGTGTCCCGGCGCCGGTTCCGCTGTAGGTCAACTCGAGCTGCGGCTCGCCGAGGATCTGGGCGGCCGGCGCCTGGACGGGCACGTTGACCGCGTTGACGGCACGGCCGGCGGTGGCGATCGTGCCGGAGGCGGTGTCGGCGGGGTTGAGGACCAGCGTCCCGGCGCCGGTGGCGGTGACCGGGGCGCCGTTCGTGACCGGGTAGTCGGGCGCCGAACGCCACTGGGCGTCGTCGGCCAGCCACTCGAAGCGCGGGCCGGTGTCGACGTTCGCGTCCTGGGCCACGTAACGCTTCAGCCAGGCGACCACCGCGGCCTCGATGTGACCGGGCTGGCCGGCTCCGGTGAGGCAGACCCCGTGGCCTCCGCAGAACCACATCATCTTGGCCGGGACGCCGTTGCCCTTGAGGATCTCGTAGTTCGTCATCGCCTCGTCGAGCGTGAACAGCGTGTCCGCTGTCCCCTCGACGACGAACGTCGGGACCGTGATCTGCTTGACGAGGTCGCCGGGGCCGCGGCTGATGAACCACGCGCGGTCCTCCTCGCTCAGCTTGCCGGTCGTGGCGCCGGAGCCGAACGCGGACGTGACGTGCGGGTCCAGGC
Source organism: uncultured Solirubrobacteraceae bacterium (assembly GCA_963768375.1). Taxonomy (GTDB): domain Bacteria; phylum Actinomycetota; class Thermoleophilia; order Solirubrobacterales; family Solirubrobacteraceae; genus Solirubrobacter. The sequence goes on along the minus strand of CAVYHO010000003.1, from coordinate 668,349 downwards.
GGCCCTTGGAGCCGGCCACGCCGGCGCCGAACAGCGCGGTCGCCCAGCCGCCCTTGACCGTCTCCTCCTTGTACAGCGAGGTCTGCAGCGAGTGCCAGGCGATGATCGGGGCGATCGCGTCGATGCGCTTGTCCTGCGCCGCGGTCGTGAGCTCGATGCCGCCCGCGTAGGAGACGCCGGTCATGCCCACGCGCGGGTCGCCGGCCGCGTCGAGCTGCGCCTCCGGCTGCTTCGCGAGCCAGTCGATCAGCGCCATCACGTCACGCGCCTCCTTGTCCGGCGCGTCGACGGTGACGGTGCCCCCGGAGTTCCCGAACCCGCGCGCGTCCCAGGTGAGGACGTTGAAGCCCGCCTTGCGCAGCGGGCCGACGCCGACGTTGCCGGTCGTCTCGTCGCTGGCGGCGTTCGGGTCGGTCTGGCGCGAGCCGCCCCAACCGTGACCCTCGAGGATCGTCGGCGCTTTGCCGCCGTTCGGCGACGGATGGAACGAGAGCACGATCTGCGTGCCGTCGAACGAGGTGATGGTCGCGTCGCGGGCGTGCGAGGCGGCGGGGGCGATCAGGAGGAGGGCAATGGCGAAGGAAAGGGAGCGCATGGCTCCCGGCTGGTACCCGGTTTTCGGATTTATGCGTCGTAGCGGGCCAGCGCGACCGTCATCCGGTCCTGGCGCGCGCGGGCCGAGGCGGGCCAGACGCCGTTCATGATGAACGCGAACGCGATCCGCTCGCCGCCGGTCGTGTCGCAGAAGCCGGCCAGCGCGCTGACATTGCTCAGCGTGCCGGTCTTGGCCCGGCAGCGGTCCTGCGCGGAGGTGCCGCGCATCCGCTTGTTCAGCGTCCCATTGCGGCCCACGACCGCGAGCGACTGGTCGAATGCGACCGCGGCCTCCGTGCCATCCATGCCGGTCAGCAGCCGCACGACCTCGCGCGGGGTGGTGCGGTTGGAGCGCGAAAGGCCCGAGCCGTCGACGATCGTGGGCGCGATGCCGAAGCGCCCAATCGTCTCGCGCATCACGAGCCCGCCGGCGGCGGTCGAGCCCACCGTGCCGAACTGGGAGCCGAGCCCCTTCATCAGCATCTCTGCGATGTAGTTGTCCGACGGCTGGTTCATCGAGCGCACGATCGACGCGATCGTCGGCGAGGTCCACTCCGAGTACGGCGTCATGCCTTCGGGTGTCGTCCCCGCGCGGGCCTTCTCCGTGATCCGCACGCCCTGGCGCTTGAGCTCCTTCTCGAAGGCCTGCGCCGCGAACCGGGCCGGGCTGGCCTGGAAGTACGGGCGCCGCTTGCCCGTGCGCCCGTGGTTGAACGACAGCGCGCTGAGCGGGCCGACCCAATATTCGGTCCGGGAGCTCAGTGGTCCGCGGAAGGCGTCGAACTCGGACTCGTCGCCGATCACCTGCCCCTCGATCCGGGTCAAACCGGCCTCTACGAGCTTTGTGGCCAAGGCCTTGGCGGCCGTGGTGTTGAACGTCGGGTCGCCGCCGCCGCGCAGCACGACGTCACCGGCGATCGTTCCCGTCTCGTCAGGCAGCGTCGTGGCCAGAACGCTCGTGGTCAGGCGGCCTTCGGCGCCGTACTTGAGCAGCGCGGTGGCGCTGGTGTAGAGCTTTTCGACCGACGCCGGCGCGCGCCCGATGTCGGCGCGATAGGAGTACAGCGCCTGGCCGGTCCTGACGTCCACGACGTAGGCGCCGGAATAGGCGCCCGAGCGCGCCATCTCGCGGGCCAGAACCCGCTGCGTAGCGGCAAGATCGGCCGCCTGCGCCCCGGTGGGGAGCAGAAGGATGAGCAGGGCGGCGAGAGCGAGCAGACGAGCCATGCGGCGTTCGAGGCTACGAAACCCGGCGGCGGGATGGAAGTCGCGGCTCTTTAGACTGATCCTCCGTGGGCAAAGTCGTCGAGATGAATGCGCCGGCGCGGCGGCGGCGGCGCTCCTCCCGGACCGCTCTCGTGCTGGGCGGGGGCGGCTTCACCGGCGGCGTGTACCAGATCGGCGCGCTGCGGGCGCTCGATCTGCTCTCCTCGAACCGCTCGGTCAACCAGTTCGACATTTACGTCGGCACCAGCGCCGGCTCGCTGATCGCGGCGCTCGTGGCCAACGGCGTCACCCCCGAGCAGATGATGCGGACGGTCAACGACCAGGTCCCGCACTCGCTGCCGCCGCTGCAGCGGGAGATGCTCCTGCGCTTCAACAAGGGCGAGTTCGCGTGGAAGGCGCTGAAGCTGCCGATGCACGTGCTCGGGGTCGCCCGCACCGTGGCGGGCAGCCTCGGGGCGCTTTCAGCGGTCGACTTGGTTCTCGCACTCGGTGATGCGCTGCCGTCCGGGATCTACACCGGCGAGGGCGTCGAGGAGTACCTGCGCAAGGCGCTGTCCGCCGACGGCCGCACCGACGACTTCCGGCTGCTCGAGCGCGAGCTCTACCTCGCCGCCACCGACCTCGACACCTGCGAACGGATCGTGCTCGGTGCCGAAGGCTGGGACGACATCCCGATCTCCGCCGCCGTCCGCGCCTCGACGGCGCTGCCGATGATCTACGCGCCGTACCGCGTCCGCGACCGCGAACTGGTCGACGGCGGGATCGTCTCCACCACGAACCTGGATATCGCCGTCGAGGCCGGCGCGAAGTTCATCATCGTGGTCAATCCTCTGGTGCCGTACGTCAACGACTTCTCGAAGACGATCCCCACCCTGTTCGGCACCCGCGCTCGTCGCGTCTCCGACATGGGCTTCCCCAAGATCGGCTATCAGACGTTCAAGCTCCTCGCCTACCAGCGGCTGCACGAGATGGCGAGCCACTGGAAGGAGCGCTATCCGGGCGTGGACATCGTGCTCGTCGAGCCCGACCCGGACGACGAGTTGATGTTCCAGACCAACATCCTGAACTTCGCCTCCCGCGTCGACGTCGCCCGGCACGGCTTCGAGTCGGTGACCCTGAAGCTCGCGAAGGACTACAACGAGATCCGCGACGTCTGCCGCCGGCACGGGATCGAGATCTCGGCCACGCGCGTGCGCAAGGTCGTCCGCCACTTCTCCGCCGAGCGCGAGAAGACCCGCGCCTGGCGGCGCATTCTCGAGCAGACCACCGGCGCGCTCCTGCGTCAGTCGGACGCGTAGAGCGCGTCGAACTCCGACGCGTACTTCTCGTTGACGACGTTGCGCTTGACCTTCAGGGTCGGGGTCAGCTCGCCGGTCTCCTGCGAGAGGTCGTGGTCGAGGAGGAAGAACCGCTTGATCTGCTCGACCCGCGCGTAATTGGAGTTCACGCGGTCCAGTTCGCCCTGGATCAGCTCCACGACCTGCGGGTCGCGTGCGAGCGACGCCACGTCCTCCGGCAGGTCGTGCTCGCGCGCGAAATGGACGATCTCCTCGGGGTCGAGCGTGATCAAGGCGACCGGGAACGGGCGGCGGTCGGCGTGCATGACCGCCTGCGAGATCCAGCGCGAGCGCTTGAGGTCGTTCTCGAGGTTCGCCGGCGTCAGGTTCTTGCCGCCGGCCGTGATCATGATGTCCTTCTTGCGGCCGGTGATCGAGAGGTAGCCGTCCTCGTCGATCGAGCCGAGGTCGCCGGTGTGCAGCCAGCCGTCCTCGATCCCGCCGAACGACGTCGTGTCGCCGGCTCCGTAGTAGCCCTGGAAGATGTGCGGGCCGCGGACGAGCACCTCGCCGTCGTCGGCGATCCGGACCTCGGAGCCAGGGAGTGGGCGCCCGACGGTCCCGAGGCGATGGTCCGCGACCGTCGAGGTGGTTGTGACCGTCGACGTCTCCGTCATCCCGTAGCCCTCGAGCACGGGCGCGCCGCACGCGTAGAAGAACTCGAGGATCTCCTTGGCGATCGGCGCCGCCCCTGACGTGGCCTGCTTCAACCGTCCGCCGAAGATCCCCCGCACGTTCACGAACAGCTCGGCGTCGGCCTTGTCGAACATCGCCTGCAGCTCGGCCGGGACCTCCTGACCGGCTTCGACCATACGCCGCACCTTCAGGCCCAGCTGTGTCGCGCCCGCGATCTTCTCCGGGTCGTTGTTGGACGTGACCAGCGTGTAGATCTTCTCGAAGATCCGCGGCACCGACGGCAGATAGACCGGCTTGGTCGCCATCAGGTCTCCGACGATCTGGTTCGGGTCGCCGCTCCAGTAGATCAGCGGCGCGCCCAGGTCCACCGCCAGCAGCTGGATCAGCAGCGCATAGGAGTGCGCCAGCGGGAGGAAGAGGTAGACGTCCTCTCCCGCCTCGATGACGCCGATCTCCTCGCACATGCGGGTCACCTGGCGGTAGTTGTCCTGCGACAGGACGCAGCCCTTCGGCGGCCCGGTGGTCCCGGACGTGTAGATGATTGTGTACGGGTCCTCGGGCTTGACGCCCGCCACGCGCGCGGCGACCTCGGCGGCGTCACGGGAACGGCCGCGCTCGCGCAGCTCCGAGACCGGCATCGCGTCGTCGCAGGGATCAATCGAGACGATCGCCTCGAGCTTCGGCAGCTGGTCGCGGACGGCGACGATCTTCGCCACCTGCGTCGCGTCCTCGCAGACGATGAAGCGGGACTCGGAGTTGCCGGCCACCCACGCGCACTCGTCGGGCGAGTTGGTGGGGTAGATCGGCACCACGACGGCGCCCGCGGAGGTGATCGCGAAGTCGGCCAGCGACCACTCGAGCCGGGTCGTACACAGCAGCGCGACCCGATCGCCGGCCTCGAGACCGAGGTCGATCAGCCCGCGCGCGATCTCGGAGACCGTTTCGGCCAGCTCTCGATACGAGAGCTCTCTCCATTCGCCATCACGCTTGAACCGGGCCGCCGGCTGCTCGCCATAGCGTTCGGCGGCCAGGCCCACGATGTCCGCGATCGTGGCCGACCCGGTACCACCATGGGTCGACCCGGCAGTCGTCTCCTGCATTGCTCAGCTCCTCCTCCGGGACTACTCGGGGAGGAGCCTACCTACGGCGGCGCGCTATGCGCCGCAGATCATGCCGCCGCTACGGAGCGTTGCTCCTCGACGTTGGCCAAGAACAGCGTCTTGTCGATGCGACCCTGGAAGATCGGCACGCCCAGCTCCATGCACTTCTCGATGACCTCGCGCCGTTCCATTCCGGCTTCGCGAGCGAGCTCCGTGGGCGTGAGATGGATTGCCATCAGTACGAGTCCTCCTGGTGAGGTTTGCCACGTGGGAGGCCACGGTAGCGCCTTCACCGGATGTCCACAACGTCAACTGGCTCAATATCAGCTAAACAATCGGCTAGACCGGGTTTTCGAGCTCGACGAACGTGTGCTCGATCCCGAACCGCTCGGCGAGCAGATCGCCGAGCGCGCGCACGCCAAATGTCTCGGTCGCGTAGTGGCCGGCGGCCACGAACCAGACGCCCAGTTCCGCCGCGTCGGCCGTGATGTGCTCGCGCGGCTCACCCGTCAGGAACGCGTCCAGCCCGGCCGCGGCGGCCTCGTGGAGGGTGTCGGCGGCGGAGCCGGACACGATGCCGATCGAGTCGATCCGCTCCGGCCCGGAGCCGAGCAGCAGCGGCTCGCGCCCGGTCGCCGCGCGCACACGCGCGCGCAGGTCATCCGGGCTGATCCCGGGCAACGTGCCACGACACCCGATGAACGTGCCCTTGTAACGCCCGAACGGCTGCCGGTCCGTACACCCGAGCTCGCGCGCGAGGATCGCGTTGTTGCCGAGCTCGGGGTGGGCGTCGAGCGGTAGGTGGTAGGCGGCCAGATTGATGTCGTGCTTGAACAGCGGCCGCAGGCGTTCGGCGAGCAGCGGCGTCAGCCCCGTCGGGTGGAAGTTCCAGAACAGCCCGTGGTGGACGAGCACCAGCTCGGCGCCCAATTCGACCGCGCGCTCGCTCAGTTCACGCCGCGCTGACACCCCCGTGACAACGCGAGTGACGTCCGCAGCACCTGGTACCTGCAGGCCATTTGGCCCCAGGTCGTCGAATTCGCCGGGTGACAGCACATCGTCGAGCGCCGCCAGGATGTCTGATATCTGCGCCACGGGTTTGAGGTCGGACAGTTTGGGCGATCTGCAACTACATTGTCTCGCGCACCTGATTCAGGGGGTCGGGTGGCGCGAATTGAGAGACACCAGATGAATCCTGCAGGGAGGGGCCTCCGAGGTGGGTAGGGGAACGAGCGGTGCCGTCATGGCACCGGAACACGATGGCGTCGGCACTCCGGTCGACAGCGACCAGAACCTGGTCGCGCGCGTCCGCCGGGGCGACGATCGCGCCTTCGAACTCCTCTACCAGCGCTACCACCGGCGGATTCACGCCTACGTGCTCGGGATGGTCAAAGACCACGGGCGTACGGAGGATGTGACGCAGGAGGTCTTCGTCTCGGCGCTGCGCCGGATGCGCGAGACCGAGCAGCCGCTGGCGTTCAAGCCGTGGCTGTACCAGATCGCCAAGAACAGCTGCATCGACGCGTTCCGCCGCTCCAAGCGCGCCGAGGAGGTCTCCTACGACGCGGACGAGGGCCTCGCGCCCGCCGACCACTCGCGCCTGGTCAGCTCGAGCCTGTCGCCGGACGCCGCGGTTGCGGCCAAGCAGGACCTCGACAGCCTGTGCGGCGCGTTCGGCGGGCTGTCCGAGACGCACCACGAGATCCTCGTCCTGCGTGAGCTCGAAGGCCTGTCCTACGCGGAGATCGGGCGCCGGATGGGGATGAGCCGGCCGGCCGTCGAGTCGACGCTGTTTCGCGCCCGCCGGCGATTGACGGAGGAGTTCGACGACATCGTCTCCGGCGCGCGCTGCCTGGGGATCCAGGCGATCATCATGACCGCGGCCGACAGCCGCCTCGGCGCGCGCGACACGCGCCGCCTCGCCCGCCATCTCTCGCACTGCCAGACCTGCCGGCGCGAGGCGCTGGCCGCCGGACTGGACCGCGGGCTGTTCACGCGCCCGCCCGTGCGCGAGCGGATCGCCGCGCGCGTCGCCGGGTTCCTGCCGTTCCCGATCTTCGAACGCTTCCGGCGCGGCGCCGAAGCGTCGCCTCCGCCCTCAGGCGGTCGCAGCGCCTCGTTCGCCGCGCATCTGCCGATGTTCTCCGACCAGCTCGCAAGCGGTTGGGGGAAGGCCGCCGCCGGAGCCGCCCTGTTGGTCGCGGGCGTGGGCGCCGGTGTCGGGGTGCAACAGGTGGCGAAGCCGCCGGAGAAGCCGGCCGCGGTACGCACACAACCGCAGTCGGAGAAGGCTCGCACGGGCTCGGTCAACCCCGCGCAAGCGCCTGCGCTGGCGGGCGACTCCACCGCCACCTCCTCGGCCGCGGGAACGGACGACCGCCGCGGGGGTTCCGGCGGCGCCAAGCGCCGCGATAGCGACTCTCGCCGGGGGAACGGCACCAACTCGCCGTCCGCCGCCGACCGGGCCACGTCGGCCGGCGGCGGATCGGCGCAGCCGGCCGCCACCCAGAGCAACAGCACGACGCCGGATCTGGCCAAGGCCACGAAGCCGGGCGGCAAGGTGCCGTCGGTGAACACGCCGGCCGGCAACACGCGCGATCCGGTCAAGGGCACCCAGGACGCCGTCAAGCAGACGGGCGACGCCGTCAATGGCGCCGTGCAGCAGACCGGCAACGCCGTCAACGGCACGGTTCAGGGCGTGACCGGGACCGTCGACGGCGCGACCCAGGGCACCGGCCCCGTGGGCGACGCGGTCGACGGCGCAACCGACACCGTCGACGACGTCGTGGGCGCCACCGTCGAGGGTTTGAACCAGACCACAAGTACGGTCACGGACGGCCTCGACGGCATCACCGGCTCCGGCGGCTAGACTCTGCGCCTTCGGGGCGTGGCGCAGCCTGGTAGCGCGCGCCGTTCGGGTCGGCGAGGTCCCCGGTTCAAATCCGGGCGCCCCGATGACGTGGAACCCGCGCCGTGGCGCGGGTTTCGCCGTTTCGGCGCCGCGTCGAGGTAGCAATTTGGTAGCAATTTCGAGTGGGCGCAAGCGAGCGCGGCCGGCCAGGCCCTGGCGTTGCGACGATTTGTGCGGTCGTACCGGAGAACGAGATCGGAACCGCTCCGCCGCTTAGGGCGCCCCGAGTTGCGAAGCGACGGTCGGGCTGACGTCGCGCGGCGTGAGGCGCTTCCCGCCGACGCCTACCCTGTCTCTGCACGGGCGGTCTCCACGTCACGCGGACGCAGAGCGGCCGCACGCGAACGCGGACCTCGCTGATGCGGACCGTCCCCACGAAGGACGGGGTGCGCTACGAGGCGCGGCGCCGGAGCGTGTCGAACTCCTCGATCCGCAAGGCATTGCACACGGCCGAGCGCGTGCTTCGCGACGCACGCAAGCGCGGAGAGCTGACAACGAGGTGCCCGACCTCAAGTCGGCGGCGCCGAAGGCAGAGCGCCCGAACCGCTCGTCCCTCGAGATCGAGCAGCTGGCCGCGCTCCTGAAGGCCGCGGACCTGATCGAGGCTGAGCACCCCCGGCCTCACCTGGGAGAAGGTGGCGATGATCGGCGCCTCGGATCGCTCGGCGCTGTCGCTCGCGCGCGAGCTGCGCGTGTCCGACACGCTGATCCGCCGCGTGCGCAACGGCGAGCTGTGGAACGCCGGCGCCGAGTCCCGCAACCACAACGACTTACCGCGCCGGGTCGTTGCGACGCCGGCGACGCCGGCGGCGGCGACGGCCGCTGTTGGAGTTGGAGTCGGCCGCGGCCTTCGCGCGCACCGCAGGAGTCGTCTTGCTGAACCTCATCGCCCCTCCTTCGGGGATCGGGTGGCCTGCATATGACGATCCGCAGCTTCAGCGCACGGCCTAAGACCACCGTGAGCGCTCCAGGAGAGCTCACTCATCCGTCGATCGGCGCGAGCACCGCGCGCGTTGCGTTGGACTCCTTCGATGACGGGCTCTTCTCACGGACAGCACGTAGCCAGACGGGCGACGTCGGTCCGTGCTCGTTCGTCCTTGCGCCGCACCAATGGTCCCAAGGCGAACATCCTCCCGGGGTCGGCTTGCACCGGCCGACGGCAGGTTTCGTCGGCAGGAGCCGACCACGGCGTTTATCGCAATCGACTTGCGGCGCGATTAGTATGGTGATAGAACTATTCACCGCTGGTAGCCACGCTTGTCGCTTCTTTTGTGACGGTGATCCACATAATCGTGTCGCGTGTCGCGAGGATTACGCTGGGCGCCGAGCGAGCAGATGCGGCGTGGCCGCGGGCCGACTGCATCGCAACGAGAGGAGAGGCACATGTGGTTCGCGTCCAAGGTCGTCGCCGTGGCGGCGGTCGCGCTCGCGGTGTTCGCGAGCTCTGCGGCGGCGCAGTCCGCGGCGACGTGCACGCTCAACGTGGTGTGTGAGGCGGAAACCGGGACCCTGCACGACGGCGCGGGTACCGAGGATGAGCATGCCGGCTACACGGGGACGGGCTTCGTCGATCAGCTGTTCGGCGCCGCCGGCGTCAAGCTGACCGTCAACGCGACTGAGGCCAAATCGCACCGGATCACGGTCCGCTACGCGAACGCGAACGCCGGAAACGGAGTCGCGAGCCGCCGGTTCACGCTCACCGTCAACGGCACTTCGCACATCCCGATTCTGTTCCCGCCGACGTCAAGCTGGGCGACCTGGTCGACCGTGACGGTGCTCGTGCCGCTCAGCGCCGGGCTCAACGAGCTCGACTTCCACACCGGCCCTGAGAACAACGGGCCGATCAACATCGACCACATCATCGTCTCGCCGGCCACGACGATCACCGAGGACGGCGTCACGCTTCGCCTCTTCGACATCGACCGCGCGCTCGAGGAGCTGTGCGACCTCAAGCCGGGCCAGACCCCGAACATCGACGTGCTGCGGCCGATCATCGACTTCACGACGACCGTCGACTGGGAGAACTATTCGACTAACTTCCTGGCGCAGGTCGTCGCCGACCTCGACATCGCCGCGGCGGGTGCCTACACCTTCCGGCTGACCAGCGACGACGGGTCAAAGCTGTTCATTGACGGCAACGAGATCATCGACCACGACGGCGTGCACGGCGCGACCTCGAAGGACGGCGACGTCACGCTGGCCGCCGGCTCGCACGCGCTGGAGATCCGCTACTTCCAAGTCGGCGGCCCGCAGCGGCTGCAGCTGCAGTGGAAGCGCCCCGGCCAGACCACGTTCGAGACCGTCCCGACCTCCGTGCTCTCGGTCGAGGGCGGCGGAGCCCGCGTCGTCTCGCCGGGCGTCAAGGAATGCCAGAGCGCGGCCGACCTGCCGGGCGACGGGTCGCCGCTGACCGGCGTGCACCCCAGCTTCAGCCTCACCAACCTGCGCCCTGACGCGTTCCGGCCCGATGTCTCGGGCATCGCGTGGTATCCCGACGGCAGCGCTGCCGTGCTGACGTGGGGCGCCGCGCAGACCTCGTCCAACGGCAAGCTCTACAAGGTCACGAATCTGCAGGGCGATGCGAGCCCGGCGAACGTCACCTATACCGAGATCGCGAGCGGCCTCGCCGAGCCGCAGGGCGTCGCAGTCGTCGACGGCGCGACGTACGTCTCGAGCAAGACCGGCCTCGACAAGCTCGTCGACGCCAACGGCGACGGGTTCTTCGAGGGCCGCGACCGGCTGACGACATGGCCCTATGCGAACACCTTCCACGAGTTCGCGTTCGGCCTGCCCTACCGCGACGGGTACTTCTACGTCGCGCTCGCTTCGGCGCTCGACCGGGCCGGGATTACGCTCGTGCCCCAGCCGTCGGCAGAGCGCGGGACGATCGCCAAGGTCAATAAGGACACCGGCGCGGTGCAGTACATCGCCGGCGGGCTGCGCACGCCGAACGGCATCAACTGGGGTCCGAACGGGAAGCTGCTCGTGACCGACAACCAGGGCGGCTGGGTTCCGACCAGCAAGCTCGTGCAGATCGAGGAGGGCGGGTTCTACAACACGCCGACCACGTGGGCCGATCCAGTCACCGGAGCGATGGTCAACGGGCGCTTCGACAACCAGCCGGTCACGCCCCCCGTCGTGTGGATGCCGCACGGTGAGATCTCCAATTCCCCGTCCACGCCGGTGGTCATGGAGGAAGGCCTCTTCGCCGGGCAGCTGGCCATCGGCGACGTCACGTACGGCGGCGTCCAGCGCGTCTTCCTGGAGCAGGTCGACGGCAAGCTGCAGGGCGCCCTGTACCGGATGACCCAGGGCCTCGAGGCGGGCACCAACGAGGTCGCGCTCGGCCCCGACGGCGACCTCTACCTCGGCGGCATCGGCTACGACGGCAACTGGAACCAGCCGGGCAAGCTGCGCTACGGGCTGCAGAAGCTGCGCGCCAACGACACCGTCACGATGGACATCCTCAAGACCGAGATCACCGAGACCGGCTTCAAGCTGACATACACGAAGCCGCTGTCGGAGCAGACCCGTACGAACCTCGCCGCGAAGTACCAGGTGCAGCAGTGGCGCTACAACCCGACCGCCGCGTACGGCGGTCCGAAGCTCGACCAGGAGGGCCTGGGCGTCGACGGCGCGACAGTCAGCGCGGACGGCAAGACGGTCAGCCTCACCGTGGCCGGCGTCAAGCCCGGCCGCGTCGTGCACATCCGCTCGCCGCGGCCGTTCAGCGCGGCCGACGGCGAGCAGCTCTGGAGCACCGAGGTCTGGTACACCGCGAATGCGGTCCCGGGCTATCAGTCGCCCGCCGATCAGGGCTACTACGAGGCCGAGGAGGCGACGATCCTCGGGGGTGCTTCGATCGCCTCCGACCACAGCAAGTACTCCGGCTCCGGCTTCGTGGCCAACATGTCAACGGTCGGCTCAGGGGTCACCTTCACGGTGAACGCGGCGCAGGCCGGGCCGCAGCCGGTGCACGTGCGCTATGCCAACGGCCCGAACCCGAGCGTCAAGACCAAGATTGTCTCGCTGATCGTGAACGGCACCGAAGTCGACCCACTGTCGCTGCCCAGCACGACGGACTGGAAGACATGGGCCTTCGCGACCCGCGAGCTCAACCTCAACGCCGGAAGCAACACGATCACGATCCGCTACGACACGGGCGATGACGGCTGGGTCAACGTCGACCTGCTCAAGGTCGGTACCGACCGCGACATCTGCTCGCCGCAGGCCCCGGGTGCCGGCTACTCGAGCCTGTACGACGGCACGCTCGACAGCCTCACGGGGTGGCGCCACGCGAGCGGGGGCTCGTTCGCGCGCCAGCCTGACTGCTCGCTCAAGACCGTCGGCGACATCGGCATGCTGTGGTGGCCGGGGGAGCGCTTCGACAAATACAGCCTGAAGCTGGACTGGAAGATGCCCGGCGACGACAACTCCGGAATCTTCGTCGGGTTCCCGGATCCCGGCAACGACTGGAACGTCGCGTTCACGCGCGGCCACGAGGTCCAGATCGACGCCACGGACGACGCGGACTCCACGACCGGCGCGATCTACAACTTCAGCGCGCCGGATGCCGCCGCCCGCGACGCGGCCCTCAACCCGCCCGGGCAGTGGAACGCGTACGAGATCATCGTCGAGGGGCAGCGAATCCAGGTGTTCCTCAACGGCGTCAAGATCAACGACTTCACCAACACGGACCCGAGCCGGATGACCGTCCCAGGATTCATCGGCATCCAGAACCACGGCGTCGGTGACGACGTGTTCTTCCGCAACGTCCGGCTCAGGAAGCTCGATCAGGGCGGAAACGCGGCGCCGGTGATCGAGACCGCGAGGGCGACGCCCGCATCGGGAGCCGCGCCGCTCGCCGTTTCGTTCGCCGCCACGGCGACGGACCCCGACGGCGACGCGCTGACCTACGCCTGGGACCTCGACGGCGACGCGACGTTCGAGACCAGCGGCCGGACCGCCAGCCGTACCTACGACACGGCGGGCGTGTACTCGCCGGCGGTTCGGGTGATCGATCCCGACGGCGCGTCGGCGACGCGCACGCTGGCGGTCACGGTCCAAGGCGGGTCCACGACCGAGGTGCCGGCTACGGTCAGCGGCCACGTCCCCGGCGTGCTCGGGCTGAGCCTCGGAGCGTCTGCCGACCTCGGGGCGTTCATGCCAGGTGTCGATCGCGACTACACGGCATCGCTCGCCGGGACCGTCACGTCCTCCGCAGCCGCTGCGGCGCTCTCCGTGCACGATCCGAGCGCGAACGCCACGGGCAGGCTCGTCAACGGCCCCTGGGCGCTCACGCAGCCAGTGCAGCTCCGCGCCGGCAGCGGGCCGTTCGCAGCGCTGAACTCCTCCGGAGCGCCGCTGCACCTGGCCCAGTTCGCGACGCCCGTGGGCCTGCAACCGGTGACGATCGACGTCAAGCAGCCGATCGCCGCAACCGACTCGCTGCGGGCCGGCGACTACGGGAAGACGCTCGTCTTCTCGCTCACGACAACGACCCCGTAGCCCCGCGGCTGGAGCGCCGGCCCGGGTCGGCCGGCGCTCCAACCCGCGATGCGAGCTCGGCGAGCACGCGTGCGGCGAGCAGATCGGCGAACGCGGCGTCGTTGATATGGAGGTCGTGCTCCTCGAAGCAGACGTCCGTGCCCGCGATCTCGGCGTGGAGCGCCTCGCTGAGGGGCCGCGCGAGGCGGGGATCGTCGAACGGGCCGCCGGTCACGTCGAGCGCGGAGACGCCGCGCCGAGGGACGAGCACGCTCGCCGGGCCTTTCGCGGCGCGGAGCTTGCGACCGATGGCCGCGCCGATCACGGCGGCTTCCTCGGTCGTCACACGCATCAGCGTGCTCGCCGCGGTGTGGGCGAACAGCAGGCGATTCCGGAACCGCTCCGGCACAGAGTCGGGCGGGCCGAAGTTGGCCATGTCGGTCGCGCCGAGCGACACCACCTGCGGCACACCGGCGGACGCCGCCGCCTCGAGCCGGTGCGGCCCAGCCGCGAGGATGCCGCCGAGGATCTCGTCGGCCCACTCGGTTGTGGTCACGTCCAGGACGGCGTCGACGACCCCGTTGGCGACGAGGCGCTCCATCATGCGGCCGCCGGTGCCGGTGGCGTGGAAGATCAGGACCTCGCAACCGGCCGCTTCGAGCTGCTGCTTCGCGCGCTGGACGCACGGCGTGGTGACGCCGAACATCGTGGCCGCCACGACCGGCGCCGTGGAGCGCCGTGCCGCGGGGTCGGCCGCCGCGCCGTCGACCATGCCGGCGAGGGCGTCGGCCGCGCGCGCATAGGTGATGGCGCTGATGCGGTTGATGCCGGCGATGTCGACGATCGACGGGAACATGACGATGTCGCTGGTTGAAACGAAGCGGCCGGTCTCGGCGGCGGCGACGGTCGAGAGGACGACCTTGGGCAGGCCGAGCGGCAGAGCGCGCAGCGCCGTCGCGCCGATCGTCGTCCCGGCACCGCCGCCGATCGCGAGTGCGCCGGTGAGCTGTCCCTGGCCATGCAGATCGGCGAGCACGCGGGTCGCGCCGGCCGTCATCACGGCTACGGCGGCGGACCGGTCGCGGCGATCGACGAGGTCCTCGTGCGGGCAGCCTCCGGCGGCTGCGACGCGTTCGCGCGTGATGTCAGGTTCGATCCCAGGATCGCCGAGCACCCCGATGTCGACGATCGTGACCTCGTGTCCGTGTGAGCGCAGACGCGCCGCCAGGAACGCGGCGTCGGCGGCCTTCGTGTCGAGCGCGGCGATGAGGGCGATCGACATCGTCAGACCACGAAATCACAACCCGATCGGAATCGCCTTGAAGTGCTCCGTCGTCGAGGAGACCGCCTGCTCGACGGGCAGCCGCTCCATGCTGGAGGCGCCGACGAACCCGACCGCGTTGGATCGGCTCATGACGTAGCCCGCGTCCTCGGGCGTGGCGATCGGCCCGCCATGACAGAGCACGATCACCTCGGGATGCTCGGCGAGTGCGGCGGCTCCGATCGCCTGGACCTGCTCGCAGGCGGCATCGAGTGTCAGCGCGCCGTCGGTGCTCATGCCCGTGCTCCCGCCGACGGTCAGGCCCATGTGCGCGACGACCGCGTCGGCGCCCGCCGCCGCCATCGCCGCAGCCTCCTGCGGCGTGAACGCGTAGACGATCGTGAACAGATCGAGCTCGCGCGCGGTGGCGATCATGTCGACCTCGCGTGAGAACCCGAGATCGGAGGCCTCGAGCTCCTTGCGGATGCGGCCGTCGAACAAGCCGACGGTCGGGAAGTTGTTCACGCCCGAGAACCCGGCGTCGGCGACGTCGCCGAGGAAGCGGCGCATCACGCGAGTCGGGTCGGTGCCGTTGACGCCGGCGATCACCGGTGTGCGCTGCGCAACTGGGAGAATCTCGCGCTCACCCATCTCCATGACGATCGCATTCGCGTCGCCGAGCGCCAGCAGACCGCACATCGAGCTGTGGCCCGCCATCCGGAAGCGGCCCGAGTTGTAGACGATGATCAGGTCGGCGCCGCCGCGCTCGATGAACTTCGCCGAGATTCCGGTCCCCGCACCCGCGCACACGATCGCCAGATTGCGCTCGATCTGATCCCGCAGCGCGCTGATGACGTGCTGCCTGGTGTACTGCATCCGCGACCTCCCTCGAATTTCGTCGATGAGCAACGTAACTTCGGCAAGGTCGGATGTCAACTGGCCGCCACAAGCATCCCTCGTCGACGTATAGTTGTTGCATGGCCTCTCAGAGCAAGCCGGTCGCGCCGTCAGCCCCGCGGCTCGCACGCACGGGGGAGGTGCTGGACCTGCTGCGCAGGGGCGCGGCCGCGACGACGGCGGACCTCGCGGCGACGATGGGGGTCGCCCGTTCGACGGTGACCGAGCGCCTCGAAGTCCTGCTGCAGCATGGCCTGATCGTCAGCGTCGGCGAGACCAGCGGGGCGCGCGGCCGCCCGGCCAGCCGGCTGGCATTCAACGAGTCCGCCGGCGTGACGCTCGCCGCGCAGGTCGGCATGAGCGGCGTGCTGATGGCGGTCACGAACCTGGCCGCCGACGTGCTCTGGTACCGGAAGGTCGACCTCGACGTCGGCGAAGGCCCCGAGGGGCTGCTCGTGCTGCTCGAGGAGCACTTCGCCGCCGGCCTGGAGGAGGTCGGTGCCGATCAGCGCCGCATCTATGGCCTCGGCATCGGCCTGCCCGGCGACCTGGAGATCGCCGGCACGGCGCGCGTCGTGGCGCGCGTTCCCGCTCGTCGACCGTCTGCAGGCTCGCTTCGAGCGCCCGGTGTTCGTCGATCGCGATGTCAACTTCCTCGCCCTCGGCGAGCACCGGACGTCATGGCCGGACGCCCGCGTATTCCTCTGCTTGAAGGTCGGCACGGTCATCGCGTGCGGTCTGATCATCGACGGGCAGGTGGTCCGTGGCGCGACCGGGTTCCTCGGCGAGATCGGGCACACGAAGGTGCACGGCCACGACGAGCCGTGCAATTGCGGGAGCCGCGGCTGCCTGAACACGATCGCCAGCGGCGGCGCGCTGGCCGCCCAGCTGCACGAGCACGGGTTCGACATTCACAGCGCCCGTGAGGTGTCCGAGCTTGCGAACCAGGGCGTGCTCGAGGCCGTCCAGGCGGTTCGCGCCGCGGGCCGGCAGATCGGCGACGTGATGGCGGGAGCGATCAACCTGCTCAACCCGGACGTGATCGCCGTCTGGGGCTACCTGGTCGACGCCGGCGATCAGTTCCTGGTCGGCATGCACGAGGCGATCTACAAGACCGCGCTGCCCGCGTCGGCGCGCGCGGTCTCACTCGCCCGGTCGCCCTACGGCGACGACGCGGGGCTGCGAGGCGCGGCGCTGACGGTGATCGAGCACACGCTCAACCCCGAAGCGGTCGACGCGCTCGTCACCGAGTCGACCGCGGCTTAGCGCAACCAACCGCGGCGTGGTCGTGGCGATTCCGCGCGGCCCAAATCCATCGGTCGACGTTCCAACTTCATCGAATTATCTCGACAATCGTCAAAAAGAGTTGCGCGTTGGACGTTAATCCGTGTAAGGTCTCCGATTCAGTAGCTGGGAATCGGAGGAGAAGAGATGAATCGAGTCGGGGCATCGACGTGGATCTGGACGTCGCCCTTCAGCGATGCGGAGCTCGGGTTGGTCGCCCGAGCGCAGCAGTTGGGCTTCGACGTGCTCGAGATCGCAGTCGAGGATCCGTCGCTGATCACCGGCGACCTCGTCCGCGACGCCGGCCAGGCGGCCGGCGTCGGGTTCACGGTGTGCGGCGCCTTCGGGCCCGATCGCGATCTCTCCCACGAGGATGCCGGGACCCGCCAGGTCGGCATCGACTACGTCAAGCAATGCGTCGATCTCGCCGCCGCGATCGGCGCGCCGCACGTCGTCGGGCCGATGTACTCCGCCGTCGGCAAGACGCGGATGCTCGAGCCGGCCGAGCGCGAGCAGCAGCGCGCGCTCGCCGTCGAGAGCCTCAAGCTCCGTCGCCGGCTACGCGGGCGAGCGCGGCGTGCGCCTCGCGGTCGAGCCGCTGAACCGCTTCGAGACCGACCTCGTCAATACGGCCGAGCAGGTGCTCGAGCTCATCGGCATGCGTCGGCGCCGACAACGTCGGCGTGCTGCTCGACACGTTCCACATGAACATCGACGAGAAGTCGCTCGGCGACGCCATCCGGCTCGTCGGCGACCGGCTGCTCCAGGTTCATACGTGCGAGAACGACCGCGGCACCCCGGGCACCGGGCACGTGCCGTGGAGCGAGGTCTTCGAGGCGCTCGCGGACATCGACTTCGCGGGCCCGCTGGTGATCGAGTCCTTCACGCCCGAGCTCCGGGAGATCGCGAAAGCCGTGAGCCTGTGGCGCCCGCTCGATGCGCCGACCGGACGAGCTCGCGCGCGACGGCGCCCGCTTCCTGCGCGAGTCGCTGACCGCGGCCGCCGTCGTCTGAACCCAGAGGAGAGAACGAATGCTTCGAGTGGCGATGATCGGACTCGGCTTCGGCGCCGAGTTCATCCCGATCTACCAGCGGCATCCGCAGGCCGAGCTGGCCGCGATCTGCCGCCGCGACCGCGCCGGCCTGGACGAGGTCGGCGATCAGTTCGGCGTCGAGAAGCGCTACACGGACTACCGCGAGCTGCTCAAGGACCCCGACATCGACGCGGTCCACATCAACTCGCCGATCCCCGACCACGCGTGGATGACCCTCGAGGCGCTGGAGGCCGGCAAGCACGTCGCGTGCACGGTGCCGATGGCGACGAGCATCGAGGACTGCCGGCGGATCGTCGAAGCCGTCGAGCGGACCGGCCTGAAGTACATGATGATGGAGACGGTCGTCTACGCCCGCGAGTACCTGTACATCAAGGAGCTCTACGACACGGGCGAGCTGGGCAAGCTGCAGTTCCTGCAGGCCAGCCACATGCAGGACATGGACGGCTGGCCCGACTACTGGCCCGGCCTGCCGCCGATGTGGTACGCGACGCACTGCGTCGGCCCGATGCTCGCGCTCACCGACGCGACCGCCGAGGTCGTGTCCTGCTTCGGCTCGGGCACGATCCGCGAGGAGCTGATCGCGCACTACGGCTCGCCGTTCGCGGTCGAGACCGCGCACGTCAAGTTCCAGGACTCCGACCTCACGCGCGCGCATCTACCGCAGCCTGTTCGACGTCGCCCGCCAGTACCGCGAGAGCATCGACGTCTACGGCTCCAAGCAGGCGTTCGAATGGACGCTGATCGAGGGCGAGCAGCACGTGCTGCACACGGCCAAGCGCCCGGAGCCCGAGATCCCCGCGAAGATCGAGGTGCCCGACTTCGCGCAGCGGCTGCCCGAGCCGATCCAGCGCTTCACGACCAAGGGCGTCTACGACGACGAGGAGACGCACCTCAGCTTCACGCAGGGCGCCGGCCACGGCGGCTCGCACCCGCACCTGGTGCACGAGTTCGTGAGCGCCCTGGTCGAGGAGCGAGCGCCGTTCCCGAACGCCCGCCGCTCGGCGAACTGGACCTGCGTCGGCCTGTGCGCGCACGAGTCCGCGCTCAAGGGCGGCGAGCTCGTGCGCCTGCCCGAGTTCACCCTGCGACCCGAGACCGTCGTCTCCTAGAAGACGTGCCTGTCGACGCCCCCACCTGGCCGCCGAAGAAAGTCGCCCTAGTCGCGCTGGCGCTCGTGGTCGCGGGGTTCCTCGCCGTCGAGGCGGCCGGGGACCTGCGGCAGTTCACCACCGTCACACTCAACGGGCTCACGCTCGCGGCGCTGTACTTCGTGGTGGCGAGCGGCTTCACGCTGATCTTCGGCCTGATGCGGGTGGTCAACATGGCCCACGGGTCGCTGTACCTGCTCGGCGGCTACATCGCGCTCGAGGTTCAGAGCCGGTTCTTCGAGGACGACAGCGGCCTCGGCCTGTCGCTGAGCGGCGCGTCGGACACCGAGTACGGCCTGCTGGCCTGGATCGTGCCGCTGATCGTGGCCACGCTGCTGATCGGCCTGCTCGGCGTCGCGCTGCAGCAGATCTTCCTGCGCTGGAACCAGGGCCAGGACCTGCGCCAAGCGCTGATCACGATCGCGCTGAGCGTGATCATCGCCGACCAGATGCTGGCCGCATTCGGTGGCATCTCCAAGGACATCGCGACGCCCTCCGCCGTGGCCGACCAGCGTCATGCTGCCCGGCGAGGTGCGGTTCGGCTTCTTCCGGGGAGTGATCGTTCTCGGCGCGGCGCTGCTGATCGCGCTTGGCCTGTACCTGATCATCAAGCGCACGCGCTTCGGCAAGATCGTGCGCGCGGGCGTCGACGACCGCGACATGGTCGCCGCACTGGGGATCAACGTGAACCTGATCTTCATCGGCGCGTTCTTCCTCGGCGCCACGCTGGCCGGCATCGGCGGCGTGCTGGGCGGGACGATGATCTCGCTCGCGCCGGGGCAGGACACGGCGTTCCTGCTGAACTCGCTGATCGTCGTGATCATCGGCGGAATGGGCTCGCTGGGCGGCGCGGCGATTGGCGCGCTGGCGCTGGGGCTCGTCGACGCCTACGCCGACGTGTACCTGGTCTTCGGCGGCACCGACCTGACGAACTACTCGATCATCGTCACGTTCGCGCTGCTCGTCGGCGTGCTGGCGGTGCGGCCGCTCGGGCTGTTCGGGAGGCCGGCATGAACCCCGACCGTCAACACCAAGCGGATCGCGTGGCCGGTGCTCGCGGTCGTCGTGGCCCTGGCCGTGATCGCGCCGCTGTTCGTCTCGGACTTCTTCCTGAACGTGATCCTCACGAAGGCGCTGTGGCTCGGGATCGCGGCGGCGAGCCTGATCTTCCTCGCCGCCTACGGCGGGATGGTCTCGCTCGGCGCAGGTCGGCATCTACGGCGTCGCGGGCATGGCCTACGCCAACCTCGTGCTCGCCGACGGCGGCGCGGCGGCGGCATGGAACCCGTACGTCGCGCTCGTGGCCGCGCTGATCATCGCGACGGTCGTGGGGCTCGGCTTCGGCTGGATCGCGGCGCGCAGCGAGGGGATCTACTTCCTGATGATCACGCTCGCCTTCAGCGTGCTCGTCTTCTACTTCTTCTCGCAGGTCACGGGGCTCTCGGGCTTCGGCGGAGTCAACAGCGTCGACCTTCCGGGCATCGTCGGCAGCCCGGAGGAGCGATCCGCTGCCGCGCTACCTCGTCACGCTCGTGGTCGCGGTCCTGGTCTTCCTGTGGCTCGGCGCGCTCTCGCGCACCGCCTTCGGCCTGGGCCTGCAGGGCGTGCGCGACGAGCCGGCGCGCATGCGCGCGCTCGGGTTCGACGTGACGCTGCACCGGACGGTGGCGTTCGGCATCGCGGCCTTCGTCGCCGGTATCGCGGGCGTGCTGTCCGTCTTCTACAACGGCCGCATCACGCCGGGGTCGATCAACCTCGCGCAGACGATCGACGTGCTGATCGTCGCCGTGATCGGCGGTCTCTACCGGCTCGAAGGAGCCTGGATCGGCGCGCTCACCTACGCGCTGATCGACAACTACTCACGTCGAATGGGTGCCCGAGGTCGGCAACGTCCTCGGCCCCGCACGGTTCAACACGCTGATCGGCGTGTTGTTCCTGGTCATCGTCCTGGCGTCGCCCGGCGGCATCATCGGCATCTGGGAGCGCGCCGCGGCGAAACTCCGAAGGCCCCGTCGAAACGGGAGCGCAGGACCTGTGCCGGCGCCCACGCCGGCGGCTCGCACGATCGACTAGCTCACCAGAAGGGGAGAGGAAGTGCTTCGACGTAAACACGTCGCGATGGTCGCTGCCCTGGCGGCCTTCGCGGTCGCCGGCTGCGGCAGCGACGACGAAGGCGATTCCGACAGCGCCAGCGGCGGCAACAACCAGCAGGCCGCGGACGGCGGGACGATCAAGATCGGATTCCTGTCGGACTGCGAGGGCGCGTTCGGCTCGTTCTTCGAGCCGACCGCCTCGGGCGCGAACCTCGCGCTGATCAAGCACGCGGGCGCCAAGCCCGCCGGCGACAAGCCGACCGACGGCGTGACCGGCGCCAAGATCGCCGGCAAGGACGTGGAGATCGTCAGCTACGGCTGCGCGGACGACACGGCCGACAAGGCGATCGAAGAGACGCGCCGCATGATGGAGCAGGAGGACGCCGACATCATGATCGGCCCGCTCTCCGGCGACGAGGGCATCGCGGTCGCCAACTACGCCAAGGAGCACCCGGACAAGACGTTCGTCAACGGCATCGCCGGCGCGCAGGACTCGACGCTGAAGGTCCAGGCGCCGAACTTCTTCCGCTTCCACCCGGACGGCGCGCAGTGGTCGGCCGGCCTCGGCGACTACGCCTACAACGAGCTGGGCTGGAAGAACGCGGCGATCATCGGCGACGACTACTCGTTCCCGTACACGTCGCTGGCGGGCTTCGTGGCCGAGTTCTGCGCGGTCGGCGGGCAGATCCCCAAGCGCGTGTGGGCGCCGCTGGGCGAGGAGGACTACTCGTCCTACATCTCCCAGATCCCGAAGGACGTCGACGGGCTCTACGTCGGCATCGGCGGCTCGGGCCTGATCTCGTTCATCAAGCAGTACGAGGAGCAGCGCGGCCGCGTCGACACCGAGCGCATGCTGGGCAACGTCTTCTGGGACGACCCGCTCGTGCTCAAGGAGGTCGGCAAGTCGCTGGTCGGCGGTGTCACCGCGGCGATGACCGCGGCGGACTCCGACGCGCCCGAGGTCGCGACCTACATCCAGGGCCTCAAGGACGCCTACGGCGACGAGATCGCCGGCGCCGGGCCGTCGGTCTTCACCTACGGCTACTACACCGGCGATGACGGCGCTGATCAAGGCGCTCGACGAGGTCGGCGGCGACGTCGCCGACCAGAGCAAGCTGCAGGCCGCGCTGGCGAAGACGACGCTGTCAGCGGCGACGAGGCCCCGTGGGGCGACGTCAAGCTCGACGCCAACCGCCAGGCGATCTCGAACGTGTTCCTGAAGAAGATCGTCGACGACACGACGGGCGACGGCGTGCCGGACGTCGCAGACGTTCGCGCGCGTGCCCGAGGTCGACCAGACCTTCAACGGCTTCTTCTCCAAGGACACGCCGGCGCCCGACCGGGAGAACCCGGAGTGCGAGGCCGGCGAGGCGCCGCCGTGGGTCGGCAAGTCCGAAGACGTGAGCTTCGCGAAGTAGCGCGATGGCCGCTGCCAGCGACAGCACCGGAGCGCGCGGACTCGATCCTGCGCCTGCGCGGGATCGACCGCCGCTTCGGCGGCGTCCACGCCGTCCGCGGCGTGGACCTCGAGGTGCGGCCCGGCGAGCGCCGGGCCGTGCTCGGGCCCAACGGGGCCGGCAAGACGACGGTGTTCAACCTGATCTCCGGGGAGTTTCCGCCCGAGCAGCGGCCGCGTCGAGCTGTTCGGGCACGACGTGACGCTTCTGCCCGCCCGCAAGCGCGCCCGCATGGGGCTCTCGCGGACGTTTCAGACGTCGCGGCTGTTCGCCGGGCTCTCCGTCGAAGACAACCTGTACCTGGCCGCGCTCGGCGTCGCGCGCCGGCCACCTGCGGATCGTGCCCTCCGCGCAAGGACGCCGCCTGCGCGAGAAAGCGCGGGCGATGGGCGCCCAGGTCGGGCTCGACCGAGCGCATGGACGACCTGGTCATGGACCTCTCGCACGGCGAGCAGCGCCAGCTCGAGGTGGGCATGGCGCTGGTCGCCGAGCCGAAGCTGCTGATGCTCGACGAGCCCGCCGCGGGGCTCTCGCGCGCCGAGCGCGTGAAGCTCACCGAGATGCTGATCGGACTCGACGCCTCGATCACGCTGATCCTGATCGAGCACGACATGGACGTCGCCCTGCGCGTCGCCCAGTGGGTGACGATGATGCATGACGGGCGCGTGATCGTCGAGGGCACGCCGGAGCAGATCCGCGCCAACCAGACCGTCCACGACCTCTACCTCGGATCGGGGCTGATCGCGCATGAGTGAGCCGCTGCTGGTGGTCGAGAACCTCGACGCCTACTACGGCACCGCGCACGTGCTCCAGGGCGTCTCGCTGCAGATGGGCGCCGAGCCGGTCGCGCTGATCGGCCGCAACGGCATGGGCAAGACGACGCTCTGCAAGGCGCTCACCGGCCTGCTCGGCGTCACCGGCCGCTCGTCCGGCTCGGTCCGGCTCGCCGGCGAGGAGATCCAGGGCAAGCCGCCGCACAGGATCGCGAAGGCCGGCGTCGGCTACGTGCCCCAGGGCCGGCGGCTGTTCCAGTCGCTGACCGTCGACGAGCACCTGCAGATCGTGGGCGCGCCGTCGAAGGCGGCGTGGACGCCCAAGCGCGTCTACGAGCTCTTCCCGCGCCTGGCCGAGCGCAAGCACGTCTCGGGCACCTCGCTCTCGGGCGGCGAGCAGGAGATGCTCTCGATCGGTCGCGCGCTGCTGACCAACCCGAAGCTGCTCGTCATGGACGAGCCGTCCGAGGGCCTCGCGCCGACGGTGGTGGAGACCCTGATCGAGACGATCAAGGATCTCGCCGCGGCCGGCATGGGGCTGCTCGTGGTCGAGCAGAACCTCGGCGTGGCGACCACGCTCGCCGACCGGGTGGTCGTGATGGTCTCGGGCTCGATCGCGACCGAGACGACCTCGGCGCAGCTGCTCGCCGACCCCGAGCAACAGAAGCGCTTCCTCGGCGTCGAGCCGCTGGCGGACGCCGCATGACACCAACGAGGAGAAGCGGATGTCGTTGATGGTGGAAACCACCCGCGACGCGGCCCTGGAGCCGCGCCCGGAGCACCGGTTCACGTTCGGGCTCTGGACCGTCGGCAACCCTGGACGCGACCCGTTCGGCGGGCCCGACGCGAGCGGCGCTCGACCCCGTCGACAGCGTCGGCCGCCTGGCCGAGCTCGGGGCGTGGGGGATCAGCCTGCACGACGACGACCTCGTCCCCTGGGGCACGCCCGCCGACCGAGCGCGACTCCATCGTCAGCCGCTTCAAGGCCGCGCTGGGCGCCAACGGGCTCGGCGTCGGGATGGCGACGACGAACCTCTTCGGCCACCCCGCCTTCAAGGACGGCGCCTTCACCTCCAACGACCGCGGCGTGCGCCGCGCGGCGCTCGGCAAGGCGTTGCGCTCGATCGATCTCGGCGCCGAGCTCGGCGCCGAGGTCTACGTCTGCTGGGGCGGCCGCGAAGGCACCGAGGCCGGCGTCGCTAAGCGCCCGCAGGACGCGCTCGAGCGCTACCGCGAGGCGATCAACGTCCTCGTCGAGTACTCCGAGAGCCAGGGCTACGGGCTGCGCTTCGCGATCGAGCCCAAGCCCAACGAGCCGCGCGGGGACATCTTCCTGCCGACCGTCGGGCACGCCCTGCACTTCATCACCACGCTCGAGCGGCCCGAGCTCGTCGGCGTCAACCCCGAAGTCGCGCACGAGACGATGGCGGGCCTGTCGTTCCACCATGCCGTCGGTCAGGCGCTGTGGGCCGGCAAGTTGTTCCACATCGACCTCAACGCGCAGCGGATCGGCCGCTACGACCAGGACTTCCGCTTCGGTGCGGAGGATCTCAAGGAGACATTCCTGCTCGTGCGCGCGCTGGAAGCCGCCGGGTACGCCGGGCCGCGCGCGTTCGACGCGCACGCCTACCGCAACGAGAGTCCCGACGGGCGTCTGGGACTTCGCCGCGGGCTGCATGCGGACGTACCTCGCGCTCGCCGAGCGGGCGCGGTACTTCGACAGCCTGCCCGAGGTCCAGGAGGCGCTCGAGGCGGCATCCGCGCCTGAGCTCGCGCGCCCGAGCGTGCAGGCGACGGACACACCCGAGCAGCTCAAGGCCGAGGCGGACGAACTCGACCGGCTGGCGGAGCGCGGCTATTTCAACGAGCGGCTGGACCAGCTGCTGACCGAGGTCCTGCTCGGCGTTCGCTGAGCGAGAAGAGGGAGAGGAGAAGAGATGAATCGCAGACTGAGGTGGAGTGGGCTGATCATGGCCGTCGTGTCGACGGCCCTCGCCGCGACCCCCGCACGGGCGCATGACGGCGGCGGCCTGCCCGGCGTCGGCCTGCCGGCCGCCAAGGGCGTGCAGCGGCTCGTGACCGCCGACGAGCTGCGGCAGGACCCGCGCTTCGACGTGCTGGTGTTCTCGCGCACGACCGGCTTCCGCCACACCGACGCGATCGACGCCGGCAAGGCCGCGATCGCCGGCGATGGGCGCGGCCCAGAACTTCTCAGTGACGGCTGACCGAGGACGCGACGCAGTTCACGGACGCGACCCTGCGTCCCTACGAGGTCGTCGTGATGCTGCACCCCGACGGGGAGGGCATCCTCAACGCCGCCCAGCGCACGGCGTTCGAGCGCTGGCTGCAGCGCGGCAAGGGCCTCGTCGGCATCCACGCGGCGGCCAACGCCGACCGCAACTGGGACTGGATGACCGACCTGCGCGGCGGCTCGCTGTTCGCCAACCACCCGAGCGGCGCGCTCCAGTTCCAGCAGGCGACGGTCAAGAACGTCGACACCGAATCACCCCGCCATGCAGGGAATTCCCGCCGACTGGGTGCGCACCGACGAGTGGTACAACTTCACCGCCGAGCCGCAGAACGTCCACGTCGCTCGCCAAGCTCGACGAGAACACCTACGAGGAGGAGGACGGCACCCCGGAGGCCGACGACCACCCGATCGCCTGGTGCTCGAACTACGACCGCGGCCGCACGTTCTACACGGCGCTCGGTCACAACGGCATCCGCCTGGTCGGAGCCGCTGTACCGCCAGCACATCCAGGGCGCGATCGAGTGGGCGGCCGGGCTTGCGAGCCGGTCGACTGCGGCGCGCCGCGCGACGGCATCCCGACCGACGCCTCCTTCGACAAGGTCACGCTCGACGACAACACCGAGAACCCGATGGAGATCGCCATCGCGCCGGGCGGCAACGTCTACTTCGTCGAGCTCGCCGGCAAGGTCAAGTACTACAACGCGACGACGCGCGCCGTCCGGACCGTCGGCACGATCCCGGTGCACCGCGGCAACGAGAACGGCCTGCTCGGCATCGCGCTGGACCCGAACTTCGCCACCAACAAGTGGCTGTACCTCTTCTACAGCGCCCCGTCGCCCGAGGAGCAGCACGTCTCGCGCTTCACGGTCGGCGCGGACGGCAACATCGACATGGCCTCCGAGAAGATCCTGCTGCGGATCCCGCACCAGCGGATCGTCTGCTGCCACTCGGCCGGCTCGATGACCTTCGGCCCCGGCGGCCTGCTGTACATCTCCACCGGCGACGACACCGAGCACTCGCAGTCGCAGGGCTTCAACCCGATCGACGACGACGTGCTGCGCAACAACCCGGGCGACAATCCCGGACGCCGACCGCGCGTACGACGCGCGCCGCACGTCCGGCAACACGAACGACCTGCGCGGCAAGATCCTGCGGATCAAGCCGGAGGCCGACGGCACGTACAGCGATCCCGCCCGGCAACCTCTTCCCGCCGTTCGATTCCGACCCGGCGAAGACCAAGCCCGAGATCTACACGATGGGCCATCGCAACCCGTTCCGGATCCAGGTCGACCAGGAGACGGGCTGGGTCTACAACGGCGAGGTCGGCCCTGACGCGAGCAACGAGAACGCCAACCGCGGCCCGCGCGGCTACGACGAGCTCAACCAGATCCGCCAGGCGGGCAACATGGGCTGGCCGTACTGCATCGCCGACAACAAGGCCTACCGCGACTGGACGTTCCCCAGCGGCCCGGCGGGCGAGACGTTCGACTGCGCCGGCGGCCCGAACAACACCTCCAACTACAACACCGGCCTGGCCAAGACGCCGGCGACGACCGGCGCGCTGCTGTGGTGGCCGTACGCGCCGTACCCGGCCGGGCTTCCCGTGGGCCACGGGGCCGACGCGCGATCCCGACCGGCAGCGGGCGGACCGCGATCGCCGGTCCGATCTACCACTTCAACCCCGGCGTGCAGTCGGACACGAAGCTGCCGGCCTACTACGACGACAAGGTCTTCTTCGCCGACTGGTCGCGTGACTGGATCGCGACGCTCACGCTGAACGCCGAGGGCAAGCCCGCGGAGGTCCGCCGCTTCCTGCCCAACACGGAGTTCCGGCACCCGCAGGACATCGAGATGGGCCCGGACGGCACGCTCTACGTGCTCGAATGGGGCCGCGACTTCAACTACGCCGGCTCGGGCATCAACCCCGACTCCGGCCTCTACCGGATCGACTACGTCAAGGGCTCGCGGACGCCGGTCGCCAAGGCCAGCGCGGACAAGGACTCCGGCGGCACGCCGCTGACGGTCGCGTTCTCGAGCGCGGGCTCCGAGGACCCGGACGGCGACGCGCTGACCTACGAGTGGGACTTCGGCGACGGCACGCCGAAGTCGACCGCCGCCAACCCGCAGCACACCTTCACGGCGGCCGGCAACTACACCGTCCAGCTGACCGTCACCGACACGCTCCGGCAAGGCCGGCACGTCGTCGGTCGTCGATCACGGTCGGCAACACGCGGCCGACCGTCACGCTCGACATCCCGCAGGGCGGCGTCTACGGCTGGGGCGACGAGATCGCCTACAAGGTCACCGTCACCGATCCCGAGGACGGCACGATCGACTGCAACAAGGTCGTCGTGTCCCCGGGCATCTTCCACGACGAGGGCGGCAACGCCCACGTGCACCCCGGCGTCAACCGCCAGGGCTGCGAGGGCACGATCTCGGTCGAGCAGGAATCCGGGCACGAGAAGAGCGCGAACATCGCGCTCGTGCTGACCGCGAGCTACACCGACAACGGCGCGACCGGGTCCCAGCCGCTCGAGGGCTTCGCGACGCGCAAGCTCAACCCGAAGGAGATCCAGGCCGAGCACTTCGCCGGCCAGAG
Source organism: uncultured Solirubrobacteraceae bacterium (assembly GCA_963768375.1). Taxonomy (GTDB): domain Bacteria; phylum Actinomycetota; class Thermoleophilia; order Solirubrobacterales; family Solirubrobacteraceae; genus Solirubrobacter. The sequence continues at coordinate 640,239 of CAVYHO010000003.1, read as the reverse complement.
CGGGGCGACGGCGGTCGACAACACGTCGGCCGAGGGCGGCCGGCGCGTCAGCGGCCTCGACCCGGGCGACTCGTTCTACTTCGAGCCGTTCTCGCTGAAGGGCATCACCAAGGTGACGGTGCGCTACGCGTCCACCGGCGCCGGCGGCCTGGCGGAGTTCCGCCTGGACTCCCCGACCGGCCCGCTGGTCGGGACGGCGGACCTGACCGCGAGCGGCGGCACGTCGGTCTACGCGACGGCCTCCGCGACGCTCACCGCGCCCGACACGGGCAACCACCGTCTCTACGTCGTCGCGGCGGCCCGCAACGGCGGTCCGACGAGCGCGCCTGTTCGACATCGACCAGCTGACGTTCTCGGGCAAGGGCGTCGCGTCCAACGCGGCACCTGAGGTGTCCGTGTCCGGCGGACGTGACCAGCGGGGTGGCGCCGCTGCGGGTGAACTTCACCGGCAACGTGCTCGATCCCGAGGGCGCGAATCTCACCTACGCGTGGGACTTCGACTCCAACGGCACGACGGACGCGACCACCAAGGACGCGACCCACGTCTACACCGCGGTCGGCAACTACACCGCGAAGCTGACGGCGACCGACCCCGGCGGCCGGCACCAGGAGGCCACGATCCGGATCGAGGCCACCGTCGCGCTGGCCACGTGCCCGGGCGACGACGAGTTCAGCGGCTCGTCGCTGAACCGCGACACGTGGACCGTGGTGCGCGAGGACCCGGCGTTCATGAACGTGGGCGGCGGCAGCCTGAACATCACGTCGCAGAACTTCGACATCCACGGCGGCGGCACCGGGCTGCGCAACATCGTGCACCAGCCGCTGCCGACCTCCGGACCCTGGACGGCGATCATCCGCGCCAACTGGGATCCGACGACCAACTACAACAACGCGGGCCTGATGGTCTACTCCGACGACGCGAACTTCATCAAGGCCGGCATGGTCTGGAGCGGCGGGCGCCGGTTCGAGGCCTTCAAGGAGCTCAACAACACGCCGACCGGCCTCGGCGCGGCGACCGGCGTGCTGCCGGCGGCGTTCCCGAGCACGTGGTACCTGCGCCTGCAGTCCGACGGGAACACGATCCAGCCGGCGTACTCGGCCGACGGTCAGACCTGGACGAACTACGGCGCCACGACGAACCTGACGAGCCTTACCGCTCCGAAGATCGGCGTCTACGCCACGTCGGCCAGCACGACCAACCGTGAGTTCAAGGTCGACTACTTCAAGCTCATCACGCCGCAGAGCCCGACGGACGACTTCGAGGGCGACGTGCTGAGCCTGTGCCGGTGGACGGACATCGTCCGCCACGAGCCGGGCGGGTACACCGTGGGCGGCGGGAAGCTGACGCTGCCCGCGGCGCACGGCGACTTCTTCGGCAACGCGGCGCCGAACAACAACCCGAACATCCTGCTGCAGAAGGCACCGTCCGGCCCGTTCACGATGGAGACGCGGCTCACGTTCAACCCGAACGAGAACTACGAGCAGGCCGGTCTGCTCGTGTACGGGGACGACGCGAACTACGTCAAGGCCAACATGGTCTTCTCGGGCAACCGGGCGCTCGAGTTCCTGCGCGAGACCAACAACACCGCCGCCGGCTTCGACGGCACGGTCAACATCGCGACGCGGCCGACGACGGTCGACCTGCGAGTCGTCTCCGACGGGACGACCCTGCGGGCCTACTACCGCTTCGACGGTGACCCGGGCTGGACGCTGTTCGGCGAGCCGGCGCCGCTGGCCGGTGTGGGCGCGAACCCGAAGATCGGGCTCTACGCCAACGACAGCAACGCGACGGTGACCACGCGCGAGGACGCGGTGTTCGACTACTTCCGCGTCACCGCGGGCGTGCCGGACACGACCGCGCCGACGTCGGCGGCGACGCTCGACCCGCCCGGCGGCGCCTCGACCGGGCCGGTCACGGTCACGCTGACGGGCGCCGACAACGACGGCGGCTCGGGCCTCGACAAGCTCGAGTACCGGCTCGACGGCGGTGCCTGGACGACGTACTCGACGCCGGTGACGATCTCGGCCACCGGGCCGCACACGCTCGAGCACCGCGCGACCGACAAGGCCGGCAACGTCGGCAGCGTCGGGAGCGTGTCGTTCACGATCCAGCCCGCCGGCGGCGGGGGCGATCAGGAAGACAGCGAGGTGCGCGGCACGGTGCCCGGAGTCCTCTCAGTCACCCTGGGAGCGCCGGCATCGTTCGGCGCCTTCATGCCGGGCGTGACCAGGGACTACCTGGCCTCGACCACGGCCACGGTGACCTCGAGTGCGGGCAACGCCGCGCTCACCGTCCACGACCCGAGCGCGACGAACACGGGCAAGCTCGTCAACGGTGAGCACGTGATGCCGCAGGCCCTGCAGGCGAAGGCCGGCGGCGGCGCGTTCGCACCGATCGGCGGCACTGCCGGACCGACGCCGCTCCTGAACTGGAACGCGCCGGTCGGGAAGGCCACCGCCACGATCGACTTCAAGCAGTCGATCGCCGAAACGGACAACCTGCGTCGGGGCGACTACGCCAAGACGCTGACGTTCACCCTGTCGACTACGGCCCCGTAGCCGACTCGTCGCGGCGGGCTCGTGATGGCTCGCCGCGACGGCTCTCCTCCCCCAAACCAACCCGAGCGGCCCGTGCACGCGGGCCGCTCGGGTGGTGAGGAGAGCGACCGGGCACGACACGCCGATCTGGCCGATTGGAGGAGGCGACCGACCCGCGACGTGTGTGCGCCGTCGGAACCGATCGCGCCGAGCGGGGTTGTCTCAGATCAGCAGCGCGAGGAGGATGCCGGCCGGTAGCGCTGCGGTGAGAGCGGCGCGCGCGAGCGAGCGTCGCAGTCGCAATACCGTCGGCGCGACGACCGGCCGGAGCCAGCGACGGGGGACCAGCCGCAATGCCGGCCATTGACGGCGAGTCCAGGCCACAACCGCATCTTGCAGTCGCCGGTCGACCACGGCGCTGATCCTGCTGGGCATCGCGCCAGGATACGCGTGGGATCGCTCAACGGCCAATCGTGCAATCCCCGGCCCGCGACGCGCATGCTGGGTGCGCTGAGCCGCCGCTGACGGTCAGTTCGAGGCGAATGCAGTGGCACGTCGGCTCCCCGCGGCGCCCACGTTCTTGCAGTGTGGTCGCCGTCTGCGAGACTGGGGCACGCCACGGGTTCCTCGCTCCTCCTGCCCCCGCAGGGGCCTAGAGAGGGGGCCTCGTGTCCTCAGAACAGCCCGCAAGATCCGTCGCAGAACAGCTCGCCGCAGAGCAGCTGGCCGTCGAAACTCGCAGGAACCGTCGCACCGCCTTGGTCGCGCTTCACGGCGAGCTCGACTTGCTCACGGTGTCAAAGGTCGAGAGGTGCTTGACGGCCTGGAACCACAGGCCGATGGCCTGCGTCATGTCGTGCTGGATCTGCGCGGCCTGACCTTCATGGACGTGCTCGGGTTGGCGGAGCTGATCAGGCAGAATGAGTTCGCCCGCAGCAACCACCACAACCTCGCTGTGGTGCGTGGCACGGCCGCGATCCAGCGGGTGCTGGAGCGGACCGGGGTCGAGGACGTGCTCGTCCTCGTGGATGACCCCGACGACCTGGTGCCGCCACCCATCACGCACCGAGCCGCCGGGAGTCGCACTGACCGCCGCCCGGTGCGGCTTGAGGCACCAGGAGCAGCGCTGCGGCGCCCGCGTACGACTCGCGCTCAGGCCGCGCCGAACACGCTGGCCGCTACGCGCAGCTTCGCCGTCGTTCCCGCGTAGCGGGCGTGATCCTTGTGCTGGGCGATCTCGCCGGTGATCGGCCCGAGTTGCGTGGCGACGGTGGAGTCCGAGGCGGCGGCGCCCTCGTAGGAGTCGAGCACCTGGTGGTGCTCGCCGCCGTGCGGCGAGAGCATCGAGACGATGTGCGCGGCGCCGGCGTCGCGGATGTACGGGACGTACGTCTGCATCCGGTCGCGCACGGCACCCGGCCGGGCGGCGCGGGCCGACACGCTACTCGAGCCCGCCGGGAGCCAGGGCAAGTCCAGGTGGCAGAGCACGACACTAACGGCCTTCGACGTCCTCCTTCGCCGCGGCATGAACTGCCCCGGCTTCGTTGGAGGCTGTTGTTATTGAGTCTGAAGAGTTTCTATATACCTGTGCTCGTACTGCGCTGGCGAGAGTCTGCCGCAGGCAGAATGCAGCCGGCGTGGTGTTGAACCAGTCGACCCATTCCAGCGTCGCCAGCTCGACGTCTGAGAGCGTCTTCCACGGCCCTTCGCGGCGGATCTTCTCGGCCTTGTAGAGGCCGATCGTCGACTCGGCGAGTGCGTTGTCGTAGGCGTCGCCGACGGATCCGACCGACGCGTCTACGCCGGCGTCGATCAGACGCTGGGTGAAGGCAAAGGATCGTGTACTGACTGCCGGCGTCGTGATGATGTATGAGCCCGGCCGCGACCGGCAGCCCGGCCCGATCGCGGCTCCAGAGCGCCATCTCCAGCGTGTCCAGCACCAGACCGGTGCGCATGTTGGTGTCGGCCTTCCAGCCGACGATCCGGCGGCGTGTACGCGTCGATGACAAACGCGACATAGACCACGCCCGACCACGTCGCCACATACGTGAAATCCGCGACCCAAAGGCGGTTCGGGGCGGTCGCGGTGAAGTCGCGGTCGACCAGGTCCAGCGGGCGGTCGGCGCGTTCGTCGGCGATCGTGGTGCGGCGCGCGCTTGCCGCGGACCACGCCCGCCAGGCCGGCCTGGCGCATGAGGCGCTCGACCGTGCAGCGCGCCGCGCGGCACGCCCTCGGCCTGCAGCTGCCACCACACCTTGCGCGCCCCGTACAGGCCGCCCGAAGCGTCATAGACGCGCCGGATCTCGCCCAAGAGCTCACGGTCGCGCAGCGTCCGCGCCGCCGGTCGGCGACGGCGTTCGCAGACGGCGTAATACGTCGACGGGGCGATCTGCAACGCCTCGCAGATCGGCTCGACCCCGAACACGCCCCGGTGCTCGTCGATGAACGCGCTCATCGCCTCGGCGGTTGCGGGTCGAGCTCCCGCGCGAAGAAAACCGACGCCGCCTTGAGGATCTCGTTCGCCCGCCGCAGCTCCTTGACCTCACGCTCGAGCGCCTTCATCCGCTCGGCCTCGGCCGAGCTCACCCCAGGCCGCGCGCCGCCGTCGATCTCCGCCTGACGGACCCACTTGCGCAGCGTCTCGCTCGTCATCCCCAACTTGCCGGAGATCGAGACGATCGCCGCCCACTGCGACTCGTACTCGCGCTGATGCTCGAACACCATCCGCACCGCGCGCTCCCGGACCTCCGCCGGATACCGCCCATGTCTTGCCATCTCGCCCATCCTCTCAAGCGATCAGGCCTCCAGAAAACCCGGGGCGATTCACTGCGCTGGAAGGACGTCGACTGGGCCGCCGGCCGGATCCGCGTGCGCCAGAACTACGTCCGCGGGCAGTTCGGCACGCCGAAGTCGAAGCGCTCGACGCGCAGCGTCCCGATGGCCGACGAGCTCGCCGGCGAACTCGACCGCCTCTACCAGCAGTGTGCGCACCAGGGCGACGGCGACCTCGTGTTCGCCCACCCCACCACCGGCGGGCCGCTGCCGAAGGCGAACGTCACGCGCCGCATGCGCGCCGCGCTGAAGGCCGCGAAGCTCGACCACACGCATCGATTCCACGACCTCCGCCACACCTTCGGGACTCGCATGGCCGCCGCGGGCGTCCCCATGCGCACCCTGCAGGAGTGGATGGGGCACCGCGACCTCGCCACCACGCAGATCTACGCCGACTACGCGCCGAGCGCCCGCGAGGCCGAGATGATCGCGGCCGCGTTCGATCGTGGTAGCAATCGTGGTAGCAATTTGAGCGAATCTAAGGCGAACTGAGCCAAGACGAAACCCGCGAATAGCAGGGAAAACGCACACGCCTCATCGCGTTGACCCGGTTCAAATCCGGGCGCCCGATAACTCACCCTCGCCAGCGTTGATAAGGGACTCGTGATTGCGTGTCTCCGTGCGGAGGGGTAGCGTCCCGCGAGGTGTTCGCATGTTGAACATTGCGCGACCCGTCGCCGCGTCCGCGTTCATTCTCGCCGCGCTGTCGCTCGCGTTCGCCACCCCCGCCGCGTACGCGCAGAAGACGGTCAACGTCACCGTCGGAGGCACGGACAGCAGCACCTGCGGCGCGCCCGTGACACCCTGCGCCACGATCGACCGGGCGGTCGCGAACGCCGCGAACGGCGACACCGTGCAGTTCGGCCCCGGCATGTTCAACATCACCGCCGCCACCGTCTTCACCAAGACGCTCACCTACCGCGGCGCCCAAGCGGGCGATCCCGGCGCCAACCGCAACCCCACAGACGCGGTCGTAGACGACCCCGAGACCGTGCTCACCCGCGTCGGCAGCCCGACGTCGGCGTTGAGTGCGCTGCTCACCGTCCGGGCCGAAGGCGTCGTCGTTGACGGGTTCACGTTCGCGGCCAACCTTGGCGGCGGCGGCCTGCGGACCTACAACCAGGCCAGCACGGGCGCTCCGATCGGCGGCTATCGGATCGTCAACAACGTCTTCACCGGCAACGTCTGGGGGGTGTTCTCCCAGACCTTCGGGACGGCGAGTCGGATCGCCGACAACCTGTTCCTCAACAACAAGGCCGGCGCGCCCACCGCCGCCCTCCGCGGCGACGGCTTCTACACCGACCGGGCCCAGAATCTCGCGATCTCCGGCAACGAGTTCCGCGAGAACCTGACCTCCGGCGTCGTCACCACCGGCCCCAACGCGAACCTCACCTACACCGACAATGCGTCGTTCGACGACGGGCAGGGCGTGGTCTTCCGTGGCGTCAACGGGCTCGCCGTCACCGACAACCTCATGCAAGGCGGAAGCAGCGGCGCGATCGCCCTGTACGGCGGCGGCAACGACGACGTCCGCGTGGAACGCAATCGGATCGTCGACAAGGGCACCGTCGGAATCGCCCTGCAGCGAATCGTGCCGACCGACAGCGAGAACGGCGACGTGACGATCCGCCAGAACACGATCACGGGCACCCGCGGCAGCGCAGACAACGCCAACGCCGGGTTCGGCATCCGCATCTCGGCCAACGGCGCCCGGGGGGACGTCACGATCGAGCGCAACCGGATCGTCGACAGTGCCAAAGGCGGCCTGCGCAACCAGGACGTTGATGCCGTCGTTGACGCGCGCGACAACTGGTGGGGATGCAACGACGGCCCTGGCTCGGGCGGCTGCGACACCGTCACCGCCGCCGACGGCGGCTCAACCCCCCGTGTCATCCCGTGGCTGACCCTGTCGCTGACCCCGGACCCCGCGGAGATCGACGCCGGAGCCGGCGCCACCCTGCTCGCGCGCCTGTCGAACCTGAGCAACAGCGCGGACCTGGCCGACGGCCCGTTCTTCGACACCGCGCAGGCGGCGTTCGGCTCTGACCCCGCGGGCTCGTTCTCCCCGCCGACGGCGTCCCTGTCAGCCGCGCAGCTCACGGGCACGAGCGCGTTCACCGCGGCCGCACGGCCGACCGAGCTGTCGGTCACCGTCGACAACGAGACCGTCACGATCGACAATCTCGACCCGCCCGCACCGGACGTGATCCCGGATGTCCGGCCCACGGACCCGACGCTGACCCCGGGGCAGAAGATCGACCTCATAGTCGAGGTGATCAATCGGGGGAACCGCACCGCCCGTCGGCTCACCGCCTGCCTGATCGTGTCGCGCAAACTCGAACGGACCGGGGAGCGCTGCCGACGGATCGCGGCGCTGCGCCCCGGGCAGACGCTGATCTACCGGGTGATCGTGCGCGCCAAGCTCAATGCGTGCCGGGGCCCGCTCGCGAACCGCCTCCGGCTCCAGGTCGCCGGGCAGCCGGTTCGGGTGCGCCGCGCCGTCGCCCGGCTGCTGGCGGGTCGCTGCGGCCCGACGCCGCCGTGCCCGACCGTCGCCCGCGCCGTCGCGGCCGCGCCTCCGCCGCGCGGCCTTGTCCGCGCGCGTGCCGCCTGCTGAGCCGCTCACGACCGCCACCGCAAGACCGCGACAGCCACCACATAGGACAGACCGGCGACGAAGCCGATCAGCGCGTACGCGCTCCCGTCCTCGCCACGGGCGACCTGATAGAGCCACGCGCCGAGCACGAACAGGATCGTGATCGCGCCGGCGATCGCGGTCGCGCGCAGGTCGATCATCGCCCACCGCTCGTCGCGGCCGGGGCCGCCGATGCCCTGCAGCGTCTCGCTGCGGCGCCCGAACGCGAACACCGCACCGAGCGCGGCCATGATCCCGAACGAGACGGCGCCCTGGCCGACGTTGTCGCCGATCGCGAACGCGACGAACATCACGGCGCCGAGAAATAGGCAGAACGCCGGCATCCACCAGCGGCTGCGTGTGAAGTCACGAGTCTGCATCGAACACCTCTTCCACGGTCATTTCGAAATAACGCGCGAGCGCGATCGCCAGTGGCAGCGACGGCGTGTAGCGCTCCTTTTCGATCGAATTGATGGTCTGGCGCGAGACCTGCATCGCCTCGGCGAGCTGCTGCTGGGACAGCTTTCTCGCCGTGCGCAGGTCTCGCACCGAGTTCTTCACGAGCACAGGGCCCGGTCGAGCGCGCGGTTGATCGCGGCGTCCTGGCGCTCGGTGCGCTCGCCGCCGGTGACGAGTACCACCGCGGAGCGCTTGCCGTCTGTGTACGCATGGGCGAGGTAGCCCGGCACCTCGCCATTGTGGCCCCAGAACCACCCGCAGCTCGCCTGCACTTTGAACAGGCCGAGGCCGTACGGGCCGGCGACAGGATCGAGCGTCTGCATGGTGGCGGCCAGTGGGCTCCGCAGCAGCGCGCGGTAGAACCGGTCGAGATCGCGTGCGGTGGAGACCAGCGCGCCGGACGCGCCGGCCCAGCTTGTGTTCTGGCGCGGGCCGGGAGCGAGCCGGCGCACGCGCGGCCCCTCCTCGTAGGCCGTGTCGCGCAGGCCGCGCAGCACGCGGCGCTCGAGCTCGCGCTCCAGCGAGTGGCCGGTCACGCGCTCGACCACCAGGCCGAGGATCACGTAGTTCGTGTTCGAGTAGTGATACCCGGCGCCGGGCGCGAAGTACGGCGGGTGCTCGCGTGAGATCGCCACCAGCTCCTGCGGCTGCCAGCGCTTCAGGAGCCCGTCTTCGAACGTCCGCGGATCCTCGGAGTGGTTGTAGATCCCGCTCGTGTGATTGAGCAGCCGCCGCAGCGGGATGCCGCCGGCCTCGGCGACGGGCTCGTCGAGCGAGAGCCGGCGCTCGGCCGCGAGTTGCAGCACGACCGCGGACACGAAGGTCTTCGTGACGCTGCCGACCCTGAACCGGTCGGTGGTCCGGACGTTGCCGGCGGCATGGACGCCATCGGACGTGAGCACGACGGCGCCGGGGATGCCGGCGCGCGTGAGGTCGCGCGCCGGGTTGTCGCGGGCCGCGGCGGGCGCGGCCAGGCAGCCCATGGTGAGCACCAGGGCGAGAAGGAGACGCATGTACACCACCTCGGGTGTTGTCTGGGGAGGACGATGTAAAGTTAGCTTGTCATCGGGCGGATGTCAAGTGAACTTTCCATCGAGGCCGGCGCCGGGGCCGGCGCCGTCTCCTCGCGCGGTGCTCTGGTCAGCAGCACGGGGATCGGACTCGCGTGCAAGACCTTCTGCGAGACGCACCCCAGTAGCGCGCTGTGCACGCGGCCGTGCCCGTGAGAGCCCATGACGATCAGGTCGAACTCTCCCGAACGCGCCCGCTCGACCAGCACTCGCGACGCCGGGCCCTCCACGAGCACGGTCGTGACGCTGATGTTCTCCGGCAGCGTCTCGGCGGCGCGCCGCAGCAAGTCCGAGTAGTGCCGTACGACCTCGCTGCGCGGCGGGGCGGCGCCCGAGGCCAGCAGCGCGGTCGCGGGCAGCGGCGGAATCGCGGTCAGCAGTGTGAGCCGCGCGTGTTGATCGCTCGCCAGCGCGCCCGCGTGCGCGAGCGCCGCGTCTGCGTCCGGCGAACCATCGACCGCCACGAGGATGTTGCGGTAGACGCTGCTCATCTCTCCTTCAGCCGCGATGATACGGCCATGGCCGACGAAATCGACCAATTGGACGGCCGGCTGCTGCTCGTGCTGCGCGAGAACCCGCGGATCGGGGTGGTCGAGATCGCGCGCCGGCTCGGCGTCGCGCGCGGGACGGTGCAGGCGCGGATGGACAAGCTCGCGGCGCGCGGCGTGATCACCGGCTTCGGGCCGGATGTCGAGCCGGCCCGGATGGGCTACCCGGTGCTGGCGTTCGTGTCGCTGGAGATCGTCCAGGGGCGGCTCGAGGAGGCCGTCGCCGGGCTGATGAAGGTGCCGGAGGTGCTCGAGGCGCACGGCGTGACCGGCGACCGCGATCTGCTCTGCCGGGTCGTCGCGCGCGACAACGGTCACCTACAGGAGGTGATCAACGAGATGCTGCATACCGGCGCGGTCCAGCGCTCGACGAGTTCGATCTCGATGACGCGCCAGATTCCCTATCGGATCGCGCCGCTGATCTCCGCGGCCGCGACCGAGCGGTAGGTGAGGATCACCATCGGCTCCGTCTCGGTCAGGCGCCAGTCGGGCTCGCCGAGCAGCGCCGCGATCTCGTCGCGGCACTCCTCATAGGCCTGGGCGCGCGACTTGTGCCAGTCGGTCTCGCCGGGCTCGGGGTCGACCGTGCGCGGGTCGATCGCGCCGAACGGCTGGACCGCTACCCCATAGATCTCGACGTAGCCGTGGCGACGGCCGGTGTGGTCGTAGACGGGCAGGCGCTGGCCGATCCGCGGCGCGCCGCCCTCCAGGTCCCACTCGCGCTGGAGCGAGACCCCGGTGGTGCGCGTGCCGGCCAGCAGCTCCTCGATCTTGCGCAGCCCGCGTCCACCGTCGCCGTCGTGGCCGAACTCGAGGTAGGGCTCGGCGCTGGTCCGCCAGGGAGCGAGCGGGATCGTCGCGGTGAGCGTGGTCCCGGCGCCGGGCGGGCTCTCGACGGCGAGCCGGCCGCCGAGCGACTCGACGCGCGCCGCGAGACCCTGCAGCCCGGTGCCGCGGGAGGTGCACGCGCCGCCGGCGCCGTTGTCGGCGACCTCGGCGACGAGTGTGCGCCCGTGCTGGGTGGCGGAGACGCGCAGCTCGGTCGCGGCGGCGTGCTTGAGCGCGTTTGAGAGCGCCTCGGAGACCAGGAACCACACTGTCGCCTCGACCACCGAGGTGAGCCGACGGTCCGGCAGCGAGTCGATCCTGAGCGCGAGCGGCGATTGCGCAGCCAGCGCGGCGAGCGCGCCTCGCAGGCCGCGCTCGAGCCCGACGGGATGCAGGCCGCGCGCAAGTTCGCGCAGCTCGCGGCTGGCGACGGCGGCCTGTTCGCGAGCGGCGGCCAGGCGCTCTTGGGCCTTCAACGGGTCAGTTTCGAAATCCCGGAGCGCGAGCTCCAGCGCCTGCCCGAGCACGACGAGCCGCTGCTGCGCGCCATCGTGCAGGTCGCGGCCGATCCGGCGGCGCTCGTCGTCGGCGGCCTGGACGGCGCGGGCGCGCGAGGCGGCGACCTCGTCGGCGCGGGCCTTCAGCGCGCGCTCGTGGCGGCGGCGCTCGAGCTCGGCGGCGGCGCGGGCGCCGAACACCCGCAGCGCCTGCAGTTCGGTCGGGGTCGGGTCCAGCGTGCGCGAGCTGATCACGCCCATGTGGCCGATCGCGCGGCCGTCGGCGGCGCGCAGCGCGATCGCCAGATAGCCGTCGAGCTGGTGCTCGCGCAGGAAGCTGTCCTCCGGGTAGCGCAGGCGGGCGCCGCGGCGGACGAGCAGCAGCTCGTGCTCGTACGCGTGCTCGCATGGGGTGCCGGCGAGCTCGAACTCCGTGCCCTCGCGCAGCATCCCGGCGCTGGCGACGGTCCGCGCCCAGCCCGGGCGGTGATCGTTCAGCTCGGCGACGAACGCGACCTCGCAGTCCAGCGCGCCGGCCAGCTCGGCGACGAGGCGGCGCACGAACGCGGCGCCGACGACCCCCGCGGTCCCGGCGGCGAGGCGGCTCAGGAGGTCAACCTCGCGGGGGATTTCGGCGGCGGTGGCGGCCATGGAAGCCCGGCGATGCTAACCCGCTCCAGAGACCCGAACCATACGGCTGGCACGCCGCCGGGTACGGTTACCTCCCGTCATGGCGTTGACCCCTCCGTTCGTCCGCGGCCACGACCATGTACTCGGCGAGTCGGGTCCCGTAGTCGTGCTGTTCGGCGACTACGAAGATCCGTCGTCAGCCGCTGCGCACCGGGCGATCTCGACGCTCGACGGCGTCACGTACGCCTGGCGCCACCTGCCGATCGGCGAGCTCCACCCGAACGCGAACGGCGCCGCGCTGGCCGCCGAGGGCGCCGCCGCGCAGGATGCGTTCTGGGCGTACCACCACGTCCTGCTCGCGCGTCAGGATGCGCTGTCCGTCCCCGACCTCTTGAACTATGCGGGGGAAATCGGGCTGGAGGTGTCGACGCTGATGGAGGACATGCTGGAGGGCCGCCATGCCGAGCGGGTGCTCGACGACGTGCGCAGCGCCGTCAACTCGGGCGTGAAGGCGACGCCGGCGATCTTCATCGAGGGCGAGCTCTGGGAGGGCGGCCACGAGCCGGAGGCGCTGCGTGAAGCCCTGGCCCGGTGAGGTCCTCGAGGAGCGGGCGGGTGAGATCGCGGTCGGTTTCGCGGCGCTGCTGACGCGCCAGGCGGCATGGCGGCACCGGCGCGTCGAGACGATCACGGTGCTCTCGCACGAGCAGGTGCGCAGAGCGGTGTCGGTGGACTTCACGGTGCCGGCGGAGCACCGCGACGATGTGCGGTTGTCCGACGGCGAGTTCGTCGTGCCGCTCGCGCTGCTGGCCAAGCGCCAGCTTGTGCATTTCGACCTGCGCGGGGAGGACGACAACAGCCTGCCCCTGCTGCGCTCCGACGAGGCGCAGCAGATCGCCCGCGAGCTGCTCTACCTCGTGGTCGACCTCGACGATCCCGAGCTCGATGTGGGGGACCTGATCGAGCGTGTGCTCGCGGCCGGCCCGGAGGATGCGGACGCGGTTGGTGAGGAGATCGCCGCGATCGAGGACCGCGCGCCCGGGTTCGCCGCGCTCGCCGAGCAGCTCACGCACGGTTTCCTCTTGTGCGTCGTGCTGACCGATGTGGAGCGGCGGCGCGTGATCAAGTTCGCGTATGACGAGCCGCTCGCGCGGCCGGACGAGGAGGCGCATTTCTACGACGCGCCCGGGTGCACGGAGGCGGCCAGCTACCACGTCGAGATCGCCGTGCCGGACGAGATGCGCGCGCGGACGACGCTGCTGGTGGACGACCGCACGGGTGCCGTGCTGGCGGTCGGCCCGCGGGACGCGGATCGCCCGGCGGTGCGGTTTTCGGCCGAACCCGGCGTGCGGATGGAGCCGGGCGTGAGCGTCCACTACGGGCTGGAGCGCGGGCGCTTCCTGGTACCCGCGGCGCTCGTCGCGTGGGTGATCGCGCTCGAGTTATCGTTGCCCTTGTTTCTGGCCGACCTGAGCGCTTTGGCGGCGTCGGGAGGCCCGGCGATCGCGGTGCTGCTGTCCTCGACGGCGGTGTTCTCCGCGTTGGTGTTGCGCAGCGGCGAGCACCCGCTGGTCCGGCTCGTGCTCGCGCCCTACCGGCTCTGCCTGGCGGCGGCGACGATCGCTGCGGTGGTCGCCGGCGCGGTCCTCGCCTTCCGGGCCACGAGCGGCGCTCTGAACCTCGTATGGGGCGCCGGCGCCGTTGTGGCGGTGCTCGCGGCGGGTATCCTGACGAGTGAGGCCGCCCACGCACCGGCGGCCACCAAGGAGCCATGAACCTCCCGCGCATCTTCCGCCGCCAGCCCAACGGATCCTTGAAGGGGATACGTGAGCGCTCGGCCGTCGTGCGCTCGGCGGAGCTGGCGATGCCGGCGTTCCGCGAGCCGATCACGCGTGAGCAGGCCGTCGCGGCTTTGGAGCGGTCCCGCGCGCGGCGGGCCGCCAACGGCTCGTAGCGCCGGCCGCGTTAACGGCGGGCATCGAGGGGGTGGGTCGGCTTGTTGTGGCGGCTCGCGAGGCGCCCGAGTTGTCCTGGTGTCGTTTTCCGGTACCAGAACAACTCGCCCGCGTCCCGGCGCGCGGAGGCGAGGCCAACCTCGCCTCCCTCATTGCTGCCGTTAGAGCGACTTGCGCTCCGGCCACCCCACACGGAGCCCGTACACAGCGAGCGCAAGCAGCGCGACCATCAGCGCCACCCACCAGCCCTCGCCGCTCACGTCGCCGGAATGCACCAGTGCCAGCGCCAGCAACAGCACGCACCAGCATGCGAGCGTCGCGTAGCCGATCAGCCCCTCGAACGGCCTCCGCAGCCCGACCGCAAAGGTCAAGAGCATCGTCCCGAACAGCGCGTACCAGGCGGCGACGGCGCGCCCGAGCAGCGGCGTGACCGCCCACACCCACTCCTCGCCGACATCCACCGGCGCCACGTAGAGCGCAACGGCGCCCACCAGCAGCGCCACGCCGAACACGCCTGACAGCACGCGCAGCAGCCGCAACCGCGGATCGGCCGGCGGCAGAGGCTCAGAGACGCGGCGCTGCCTCAGCATCAGCACCGGGATCGCCAAAGGCACGAACCCGTACACGAACGTCCACACCCACGTCGGCGCGTAGTCCCACTTGAACCGGTCCTCGTGGATGATCGTCGCCGCCAGCAGCGTCGTGGCCAGCACCCAAAGCGCGGGGGGCAACAAAGAGAAGGAGCGCCAGCGCGTGGCCCGCAGCGCCAGCCCGGTGGCGAGGGTGCCGGCGAGGAAGCCCGCGCCGATGAAGGACGCGTTCACCGCGGGCTTGATCGACCACGCGTAGTCGGTGTCGGCGAGCCCGGGGGCGAGGTAGAGGAAGAGGCCGTTGGCGGCGGCGAGGACGAACAGCACCCACACGCCGGCGCGGGTGAGGCCGAGCACGCGGCCATCGCCGCGGGAGGTGTCGGAGGAGCTGAAGCGGGTCGTAGGGCGAAGCGAAGAAGCGGTCGTCACAGCGCGACATTGCCGACTCGCGCGCGCGAGCGGTAGGGGGCTACCCCCCGAACCGACCCTTAACCTCGAGCGCGGGCCAGTTCGACGAACGCGTCCAGCGCCTCCGGGTTGGCCAGCGAGTCGCGTGCCGCGGCCTTCTCGATCGGCGTCCCCATCAGGATCCGCTTGACCGGCAGCTCGAGCACCTTGCCCGACAACGTCCGTGGGACCTCGGTCACCTGGACGATCTCGCTCGGGACGTGCCGGGGCGAGCAGTCCTCTCGCACGCGCTTGCGGATCTCGGCCACCACGTCGTCATCCACGGACGCGCCGTCCCGCAGCACCACGAACAGCGGCATCCACGCATCCTCGCCCTCGACCGGCACGTCGACGACCAGCGCGTCCGTGATCGCGTCGACGGCCAGCACCGCGCGGTAGATCTCGGCCGTGCCCATCCGGATGCCGCCGCGGTTGATCGTCGCGTCCGAGCGGCCGGTGATGATCGCCGTTCCGCGCTCGGTGATCTCGATCCAGTCGCCGTGGCGCCAGATGCCCGGGTACATGTCGAAGTACGCCTCGCGGTAGCGCGAGCCGTCCTCGTCGCCCCAGAAGTACAGCGGCATCGACGGCATCGGCTTCGTGATCACGAGTTCGCCGACGTCGCCCACCAGTGCGCGCCCGTCGGGGTCCCACGACTCGATCGCGGCGCCCAGCGCCGGCGCCTGCAACTCGCCCTCGTAGACCGGCAGCTCCGGCACGCCGCCGACGAACGCCGTGCACAGGTCGGTTCCGCCCGATGTCGAGAACAGCCAGGTGTCGGACCCGACGTGGTCGTAGACCCACCGGAACCCCTCGGGCGACAGCGGCGAGCCGGTCGAGCCGACCGCGCGCAGCGCGCTCAGGTCGCGGCCGTCGCCGGGCTCGACGCCCGCCTTCATGCATGCGCCGATGTAGCTCGCCGACGTGCCGAACGTGGTCATGCCCGTGCGCGCCGCGAAGTCCCACAGCGCGCCCATGTCCGGGTATCCGGGCGAGCCGTCGTACAAGAGCACCGTCGCGTCGGTCAGCAGCCCGGAGACGATGAAGTTCCACATCATCCAGCCGGTCGTGGTGAACCAGAACAGCCGGTCGCCGGCCTGCGCGTCGACGTGCAGGTGCAGCATCTTGAGGTGCTCGAGCAGGATCCCGCCCTGGCCCTGGACGATCGCCTTCGGCAGCCCGGTGGTGCCGGACGAGTAGAGCACCCACAGCGGGTGGTCGAACGGCACGCGGTCGAACACGAACTGCTCGTCGCGCGCGGTCAGCCCGGCCCAGCTGTCCTCGCCGAGGATCGCGGTGTGCTGCAGCCCCGGCATCGCGTCGACGATCGCGTCGAGCGCCTCCGTACGGTCGAACTCGCGGCCGTTGTAGCGGTATCGGCGGATCGCGAGCAGCACCTTCGGCTCGATCTGCGCGAAGCGGTCGATCACGCTGCGGGCGCCGAAGTCCGGCGAGCAGGACGACCAGACGGCGCCGAGCGAAGCACAGGCCAGGAACGCCGCCGCCGTCTCGGGGATGTTCGGCATGTAGGCGACGACGCGGTCGCCGCGCTCGACGCCCAGCGCGCGCAGCCCGGCCGCGATCCTTCGCGTCGACGCCCGCAGATCCCCCCAGGTCCACTCCGCGTCCTCGCGGTCCTCGCCGCCGGCGACGATCGCCACCGCCGAGTCGTCCTTGCCCCGGAACGCATGCTCGGCGTAGTTGACGAGCGTCCCCGGGAACCACTGCGCGCCCGGCATCTCCTTCGATGCCAGCACCGTGTCTCCCGCGCTCGCCGACGCCGAACCGGTCCCAGATCGAGCCCCAGAACCCGTCGAGCTCGCTCACCGACCAGCGCCACAGCTCGTCGTAGGTGTCGAAGCCGCGCTCGCGCCGGTAGGCGCCGAGCGACGAGCGTTGCAGGAGCGAGTCGGGCGGGGTCCACAGCACCGGCGGCGTCATCGGTCGGCCATCATGCCAGCCGTGCTGCGCACGGTGACCGCCACGCGCTACGTGACCCCGCTGCGCGAGGGCGGCTCGCTGCCGGGCATCGTCGAGGCCGACGACGACGGCCTGTACGTGCTCAAGTTCCGCGGCGCCGGCCAGGGCCCGAAGGCGCTAGCGGCCGAGATCGTGGGCGGGGAACTGGCGCGCGGCCTCGGCCTGCCGGTTCCGGAGCTGGTGCTGATCGAGCTCGATCCCGCGCTCGGCGCCGCCGAGCCCGACCCCGAGATCCAGGACCTGATCGCGGCCAGCGCGGGCATCAACCTCGGCGTGGACTTCCTGCCCGGCTCGCTGCCGTACGCGCCGACGCAGCCGCCGGACGCGGACCTCGCCGCCGACGTCGTGTGGCTCGACGCGCTGATCACGAACGTCGACCGCACCCCGCGCAACCCGAACCTGCTGCGCTGGCACGGCAACCTGTTCCTGATCGACCACGGCGCCGCCCTGTACGCATTCCACGGCGCGGACCCGCTCGCCCGCGCCCGCAACGGGTTCCCGGCGATCCGCGACCACGTCCTGCTGCCGGAGGCCGGCTCGATCGCCGCCGCCGATGAGCGCCTGGCGTCCCGCGCCGACGCCGCCGTCGCAAAGCTCGTCCCGGCCGACTGGGCCGACGGCGACGTCTATGGCGAGTTCCTGACCCGCCGGCTCGAGGCGCCGCGAACCTGGGCCGAGGAGGCCGAGCGTGCCCGCGCGTAGCCCGTTCCAGTACGCAGCGCTGCAGATCGTCCCGCGCGTCGAGCGCGGCGAAAGCGGTCAACGCCGGCGTCGTCCTCTTCTGCCGCCCGCTGCGCTTCCTCGGCGCCCGCACGCAGCTCGACGACGCGCTGCTCGGCGCGCTCTCGCCCAACTGCGACCCCGCCGCCGTGCGCGAGCAGCTCCGGGTGATGGAGCTGATCGCGGCCGGGGACGCGACCGGCGGGCCGATCGCCGCGCTGCCGGCGTCGGAGCGCTTCCACTGGCTGGTCGCGCCCGCGAGCACGATCGTGCAGCCCGGCCCCGTCCACACCGGTCTGACCGCTGACCCCGCGGCCGAACTCGACCATCTCTTCGCGAAGCTCGTGGAACGCTGACGCCGTCCGGGTCGTATACGGGGGTGTGACCCCTAGACTCGTTCCCGCCGGATGCCCTACCTGACGTGCTCGAGCTGCGGACTGCCGACCTACTGCGTGAGCGAGGGGACCTGCCCGGCGTGCGGTACGTCGCTGCGCCGTTCCGGGCCGCCGGTCGGGCCGCGCCCGAGCCCGGACCCGGAGGTCCGGACGAAGCTCGCCATGGCGCGCCGTGAGCTGAACGCCGACGCCGCGCTGCTGTCGGAGATCCGCGGCGGCAAGGAGCACGTCCGCTGGGCCGTGGGCGGCTACGAGGGTGTCGTCGCGCCGCTGCGGGACACGATCTGCGAGCGGCTGCTGGACGGCCGCATCGGCGCGGTGGTGCACGACGCCACGGCGCACCCCGCGGTACGCGACCTCCCGGCCGTGCGCGACGGCGACATCCGGGCCTACATCGGCGTGCCGTTCCAGACGCCGGACGCACGCGCCTACGTGCTGTGCTGCCTCGCCTACGAGGCGCGGCCCGACCTGGGGGAGAGCGACGTCCGCTTTCTCCAGGGCATGGTCGAGAGCCTCCGGCCGCTGCTCGAGCGGTGAGAAAGCGGCTCGCGATCGCGGCGGCCGCGGTGGTCGCCATCGGCTGCGGTGGCGGCGGCAACGGCGCCGCGGCGACGCCCGAGCCACAGGGGGAGGAGAACGCCTCCACCGCCGCCACCGTCCGCCTGCAGCAGGTCGGCTCCTTCGAGGCTCCGCTGTACGTGACCGCGCCGCCCGGCGACCGCTCGCGCGTGTTCGTCGTCGAGCAGGGCGGGACGGTCCGGATCGTGAAAGGCGGCCAGAAGGTCGATAAGCCGTTCCTTGACGTCAGCGACATCATCAGCTCGGGCGGCGAGCGCGGCCTGCTGTCGCTGGCGTTCGCTCCCGACTACGCGCAGTCGGGCCTGTTCTACGTCTACTACACCGACCCTGACGGGGACGCGCGGATCGTCGAGTACAAGCGCCGCAGCGACGACGAGGCCGATCCGAACTCCGCCCGCGAGGTGCTCCGGCTCCCGGACTTCGAGCCCAACCACAACGGCGGCCTGGCGCTGTTCGGGCCCGACAAGCTGCTCTACGTCGGCTCGGGCGACGGCGGCGGAGGCGGCGACGAGCACGGCCGGATCGGCCACGGTCAGGCGCTCAACACGCTGCTGGGCAAGATCCTGCGGATCGATCCGCGCCGCTCCGGCTCGCGGCCGTACTCCGTGCCGCGCAGCAACCCGTTCGTCGGCCGTTCGGGCGCCCGGCCGGAGATCTACAGCTACGGGCTGCGCAACCCGTGGCGGTTCTCGTTCGACCGCGAGACGGGCGACCTGACGATCGCCGACGTCGGCCAGAACGCGACCGAGGAGGTCAACTTCGTCCGCCGCGGCAAGGGCCGGGGCGCGAACTTCGGCTGGCGCGTGTTCGAGGGCCGTGATCGCTACACGTCCGGCGAGCGCGCGCCCGGCGCGGTGATGCCGGTGATCACCGAGAGCCACGCCGACGGCAACTGCTCGATCACCGGCGGGGTCGTGATCCGCGATCCGAGCCTGTCCGCCTGGCGCGGTCGCTACGTCTACGGCGACCTCTGCCGCGGCGTGCTCCAGACGGCGGTGCTCTCGACGGGACGCGCCCGCAGCAAGCAGGACCGCAAGCTCGAGGTGGAACAGCTGTCCTCGTTCGGCGAGGACGCGCAGGGCCGCGTCTACGTCACGTCGCTCGGCGGTCCGGTCTACCGGCTGGTCCAGCGTTGATCACGCTCATCCGCGCGCCGAACCCGGGGCCGCTGACGCTCTCGGGGACGAACACCTGGGTCGTCGGCCGCGATCCAGCCTGGGTTGTCGATCCAGGCCCCGCGATCGAGTCGCATCTCCAGGCCGTCGCGGATGAGGTCGCGTCTCGCGGCGGCACGGGCGGCATCGCGCTCACCCACTCGCACAGCGACCACTCGGAGGCTGTCGAGCCGCTGCTCGCGCGGATCGGCGACGTGCCCGTGGGCCGCTACGGAGCGGTGGGCGACACGTTCGGTCCGTTCACGGTGCTCCACGTCCCCGGTCATGCCGACGACCACCTGGTGTTCGTCGCCGACCGCGCCGCGTTCACCGGCGACGTCGTGCTCGGCGAGGGCAGCGTGTTCGTCAGCGGCCGCCTGAGCGAGTACCTGGACGGGCTGCGTCGGTTGCGAGCCATGGACCTGGAGCGGATCTGCCCCGGCCACGGCGACGAAGTGACCGACCCCGCGGCGAAGCTCGACTCCTACCTCGCCCACCGGGCCGAGCGCGAGCGCAAGCTGCTCGCCGCGCTCGACGCGGGCATCACCGACGAGGACGGGCTGCTCGACGCCGCCTGGGACGACGCGCCCGCGAACGTCCGTCAGTTCGCCGCGATCACGCTCCGGGCGCACATGGAGAAACTGCGCTCAGACGGCCGCGACGTCTAGCCGCTCGCGCCCGATCTCGTAGGCCGCCTGCAGCGGCGTCGTCCGGCTCTGGGCGGCGGTGTCGAAGATCTGGCGCAGCGTGTCGCCCACGGCGCGCACGCGGGCGTCGGCACGCTCGGGCGCGTAGCCCTCGGGCTCGAGCTCGACGCAGATGTTGATGATCCCGCCGGCGTTGCAGACGAAGTCGGGCGCCCACAGGATTCCGCGCGAGGCCAACTCGGCATCGTGGGCGTCATCGGCGAGCTGGTTGTTGGCGGCGCCGGCGATCGCGCGGCAGCGCAGCGCGGGCACGGTCTCGTCATTGAGCACGCCGCCCAGCGCGCACGGCGCGACCACGTCGACCTCGGCGGTCATGGCCGACAGCGGGTCGGTCCACTCGGCGCTCAGGCGGTCCGCCAGCTCGCGCTTGGACTGGTCGACGTCGGCGACGACGAGCCGCGCGCCGCCCTCGGCCAGCATCTCGGCCAGCCGGCCGCCGACGCTGCCGAGCCCGATCACCGCGACGCTGCGGTCGCTCAGGTCGTCGGTGCCGAACGCGCGCTCGCACGTCACCCGCAATGCGACCTCGCAGCCCAGTGCCGTCCACGGGCTGGGGTCGCCGGAGCCGGTCGCGAGGCCGGTCACGTGCTTCGTGCGGCGCCGCGATCACCTCCATGTCGCGCTCGGAGGTGCCGACATCCTCGGCGGTCAGGTAGGAGCCGCCGAGCGCATCGACGGTCTCACCGAAGTCCTCGAGCACCGCCTGCCGGCGCTCCGGCGTGAGCACGGCCTCGTCCGGCCGCAGCATGATCACGCCCTTGCCACCGCCGAGCGGAAGGCCCGCGACGGCCGCCTTGAACGTCATCGCCCGCGACAGCCGCAGCACGTCGCGGACCGCGGAGCGCGAATCGTCGTAGGTCCACATCCGGCACCCGCCGAGGCCCGGGCCGCGCGCCGTCGAGTGCACGGCGACCATCGTGAACAGGCCTGAGCGGCGCCCGCGGCGGACGAGCAGCGTCTCGTGGGCGAGGGGCTCCAGGTATTCGATGGCCGCGAGAGTAGCGATCAGCCGGCGGGCGGCGGGCTGTCGGAGCTCGGCGCGGCGGTGCCGCCGTCATCGCCGGCGGGCGGCGAGTCGGTCGCCGGAACGGTCTCCGGCTCCGCCGGGGCGGCATCGGTGCTCGGCGTCGCGGCCTCGGGCACGACCGTCACGTCGGGAGTCGGCACGCGCGACGTCGGGTGCCCGAGCGCCGCCGGTCTCGAGCTGCGGGTCGGCGGCGGCGGGCACAACGTCCTCGAGCGTGGGCGGAGCCTCGGTGACGGCGAGCGCGGCCGGCGCGGCCTTCTTCGCGGAATCGCGCTTGGCCTTCGCCGACGACGACTTGTGCTTCACCGGCGCGGAGGCGACCTTCGCGGGTGCGGGGGTCTGAGTCTGCGGGCGTCCGCGCGGCTCGACCACGACCGGCGCCTGGACGGCGTGCGTGACCGTGCGCTCCTTGGCCTTGGCCGTCGCGGGCGTGGCGGGAGCGTGATGACGGATCTGGTGGTTGACCTCGACGGCACCGCCGGTCGCGATCGCGGCCGTGCAGACGACGGCGGCCACCTTGCAGGCGGTCGCGGCCGCCGCGCCGCCGGTCGCCACCGCGGCAGTACCGCCGCCGGCGGCCGCGCTGGATGCAGCTGCGCCACCGGCCGAGCCGCCGACGCCGATCAGCTTGGCCACCAGCGCGATCGGGCCGAGACCGACCGGTGCGAGGGCCGCGAACGAGCGCCGCACGCCGCGCAGCGCGACGCGGTACTCGCGGCAGCCGTCGCAGGAGCGCATGTGCTTGCGCGCGCGGCCGGATGCCTTCACGCCCTTGTCGTAGGAGCGCATCAGGTCGGCGCGGATCTCGCCGCAGTCGGCGTCGCGGGCCTCGGCGGCCTCCACCAGCCCGATCCGGGCGCGGACGAGCAGCGACTTGACGGCGGGGACCGTGACGTCGAGCGCGACGGCGAGGTCGGCGTACGTCATCCCGTCGATCTCGCGCATCAGCAGCGCTGAGCGCTGCTGCTCGGGCAGATTGGACGACGTCGAGCACGAGCCGGCGCAGGTCGTCGCGGCGCTGGGCCTCCTCGACCGGGTCGTGGAGCGGCTTGCGCGACACCTCGAAGATCTCGGCCGGGGGCGGAACCGGGCGGCGCAGGTGGTCGATGCAGCGGTTGTGCGCGACGCGGTACAGCCAGGCGCGCACGTTCATGTCGCGGTTGTCGTTGCGCAGCGAGCCGTAGGCGCGGACGAACACGTCCTGCAGCACGTCCTCGGCGTCCTGGCGCGAGCCCGCGGACAGCATCTGGCGCACGTACGCGAACAGCCGCTGGCGGTAGCGGTCGTGCAGGACGCGGAACGCCTCGTCGTTGCCGGAGCGGAACTGCGCCAGCAGCTGCTCGTCCGAGCGCAGGCGCAGCAGCGGACCTCCCAGAGGGAACCGGCTGACTGCTGCGGGTGCGTGGATCGCTGAGGCTTCCATAAACGGGCTCCTAGACGGTCCCGGCGACTGTAACTGTACGCGGTCTGGGAAGTTCCGCTCTATAGGTGTGAAGCTTCCTCCCCCTGTGACCGATTCCCTACGCATTCGTGACGGACTTTCCGTGCCCTTGTCCGAAATCGAGATACGGGCCTCGCGGTCGTCCGGTCCCGGTGGTCAGCACGCGAACGTCACGGCCTCCCGGATCGAGGCGTCCTTCGACGTGCGTGCGTCGACTGCGTTGAGCGAGGCGCAGAAGGAGCGGATCTGCTCGAAGCTCGGGCCGCGCGTGACCGCGGTGGCGCAGGACGCGCGCTCGCAGGCGCGCAACCGCGACCTCGCGCTGGAACGGCTGGCGCACCGACTGGCGGCGGCGCTGCACGTGCCGCGGCCGCGGACCAAGACGCGCCCGACGGCTGTCCAGCAAGCGACGTCGGCTGGATGACAAGCGCCGCCGCGGCGATACGAAGCGCGCGCGGCGGCGTGTCGACGACGACTAGCTGATGTTCGCCATCACGTGCTTGACGACCGTGTAGTCCTCGAGCGAGTACGCGGACAGGTCCTTGCCGTAGCCGGACTGCTTGAAGCCGCCGTGCGGCATCTCGGACGCCAGCGGGATGTGGTCGTTGATCCAGACGCAGCCGAAGCGCAGGGCCTTGCTGACCCGCAGCGCGCGGCCGATGTCACGCGTCCAGACGGATGAGGCGAGGCCGTACGGCGTGCCGTTGGCCCACTTGATCGCCTCCTCCTCGTCGGTGAACGGCTGGACCGTGATCACCGGGCCGAAGATCTCGCGCTGGATCATCTCGTCGTCCTGGCGCAGGCCGCCGACGACGGTCGGCTCGAGGAAGAAGCCCGGCAGGTCGGGCTCCTTGCCGCCGGTGACGATCTCGGCGTGGTCGGGCTTGCGCTCGAGGAAGCCCTCGACGTTCGAACGCTGGCGGGCGGAGTTCAGCGGGCCGAGGTTCGTGTCGGGGTCCATCGTGTCGCCGGTCTTGTACTCCTTGGCCTGATCGGCGAGTCCCTGGAGCACGTTGTCGTAGACCTTCGAGCCGGCGAGCACGCGGGTCGCGGCCGTGCAGTCCTGGCCGGCGTTGTACCAGCCGGTCCCGGCGACGGTCTCGGCCACGGCCTCCATGTCGGCGTCGTCGAAGACCACGACCGGAGCCTTGCCGCCGAGTTCCAGGTGAACGCGCTTGAGGCTGTCCGCCGCGGCGCGCGCGATCCACTTGCCGGTCTCGACCGAGCCGGTCAGCGAGACCATGTCGACCTCGGGATGGGTGACGATCGCCTGGCCGGTCTCGTTGCCGCCGGAGACGACGTTCAGCACGCCCTTGGGGAGGAACTCGGACGCGATCTCGCCGAGCCGCAGCGTCGTCAGCGGCGTCGTCGGCGCGGGCTTGAGGACGATCGTGTTGCCGGCCGCGAGCGCCGGGCCGATCTTCCAGATCGCCATCATCAGCGGGTAGTTCCACGGCGCGATCTGGCCGATGACGCCGACCGCCTCGCGCCGGACCCATGAGGTGTAGCCCTCGAGGTACTCGCCCGCCGCCTTGCCCTCCATGTTGCGCGCGGCGCCGGCGAAGAAGCGCAGGTTGTCGACCATCGCGCCGATCTCGTCGTCCTTGACCGCCTGCAGCGGCTTGCCCGCGTTGCGGGCCTCGAGCTCGGCGATCTCGTCGCCATGCTCCTCGAGCGCGTCGGCGAGCTTGAGGAGCGCCAGCGAGCGCTCGCCGGGCGTCGTGTTCGACCAGCCGTCGAACGCGCCGCGGGCGGCCTTGACCGCGCGCTCGACGTCCTCGGTGGTCGAGTCCGGCGCCTGCGCCATCACCTCGCCCGTCGCCGGATTGACGACGTCCATCGTGCGGCCTTCGGCGGGCGTCGCCGACTCGCCGTCGATGAAGTTGTTGAACGTGCCAGTCTCCGTAGCTGCCATGAACGCCCTCCTCGGTCTACTGCGCGTGACGCTACCACTGGCGCTCCTGATTTCAGCCCCGGCGGAGGCACGCCTCACCTACGTGCGCGGCGACGACGCGATCTACGTCGCGCGCGACGACGGCACGCAGCCGCGCCGGGTCGCCACCGGGATCGCGCCGACGGTCTCACCGGACGGGCGCTGGGTCGCCTACCTGCGGCCGCGAACGTCGATCGTCGAGATGCGTTTGGCGCGGGCGACGGGCGGCGCCTCACGGCGCGTCGCCCGCTCGACCGAGGTTCGCGAGATCCACTTCACGCCGGACTCGAAGCACGTCGGCGTCGCGCTGCGCGACCGCCTGGCGCTCTATGAGATCGCGCGCCGGCGCACGTCCGCGATCGTCGGCGGGACCCGCGGTTTCTCGTTCTCGCCCGATTCCCGCTCGGTGGTCTGGGCGCGCGCCGCCCGGGGCGCCGAGTACGACGATCCGACCGACCTTTACTCGCGCGCGATCGGAGGGACGGCGTCGACCCGGCTCACGCGCGACCGCCGCTCGCGCAACCCGCTGTGGACGGCGCGCGGGATCACGTTCAACAAGCAGACGGCGCGCGGTGAGCTCGTGCTTCCCGCCTACGACATCTGGGAGCTTCCGCACGACGGCAGCCGCGAGCAACAGCTCACGACGACCGACTCGGTGCCGATCGACGACATCACGTACGGGCTGGTGCCGATCGCGCTCGACGCGGACGGCGTGCGGATGCTCGCCGCGGTCACCGGGCAGTCGCGCTACGACCCGTACGCGTTCGATGTCGCGGAGGGCGGGATCCGGAAGTTCGCGGGCGACGACCTCGTGCCGTCCGGCCTCAGCCGCGACGGCTCGACCGTGCTGATGCAGACCGGCGGGCTCGATCCCACGGATCGACACGACGTCGTGACGGTGCCGTGGGACGGTGGCGCGCCGACGGTGCTGGTCCGGAACGCCAGGTCGCCTTCTTGGAATCGCTGACCTGGGTAGCCCCAGGTTTATGACCCGCTACTTCATCGGCATCTCGCAGGAAGAGTTCCCGCCGGAGGTGCTCCTGCGCCAGGCCGTCGCCGCCGAGAAGGCGGGCTTCGACGGCATCTCCTCCTCCGACCATTTACAGCCGTGGTGGGAGAACGGGCAGTCCGGCCACACCTGGCCGTGGCTGGGCGCGTGCGGCCAGGCGACGGACGTGGTGCCGATCGGCACCGGCGTGACGTCGACCGGCGCCCGCTATCACCCGGCGCTGATCGCGCAGGCGTGGATGACGCTCGAGCGTCTCTTCCCCGGCCGGCCGTTTCTCGGCATCGGGTCGGGCGAGGCCTTGAACGAGGTGCCGGTCGGCGACGACTGGCCGTCGGTCGACGACCAGATCGCGCGGATGGACGAGGCGCTCTCGATCATCGACCGCTTGTGGAAGGGCGAGACGATCACCGAGGACGGGCGCTTCTACCGCTGCCAGGACACGAAGCTGCACACACTCGCCGACCGGCGGCCGCCGATCTGGGTCTCCGCGTTCGGGCCGAAGGCGGCGTCCGTGGCCGGCCAGTGGGGCGACGGGTTGTGGACGCTGCCCGATCCCGAGTCGACGCCGGAAGTGATCGACGCGTGGCGCGAGGCCGGCGGCGAGGGCGAGATCGTCTTCCAAGCGCTGTTCTCGTGGGCGCCCGACGACGAGGCGGCGTTCGAGTCCGTGCGCAAGTGGAAGGGTGCGCAGCCGCCGGACCACTACACCGACGACTGGCACCGGCCGCGCGAGATGTACGAGCACGGCGAGCAGGAGATGTCCGACGAGGAGTTCGCGGGCAACGTGATCGCGAGCTCGGACCCCGAAGAGCACGTCTCGCGGATCCGTGAACTCGAGGAGCTCGGCGCGACCGTGATCGTGCTCCAGAACAACTCGGGCGTCGACCCGCTGCGCGCGATCGAGGTCTACGGCTCCGAGGTGCTCCCGGCGCTCCGCGGCGCCCGCGTCAACTGATATATCAGGGGACAGTCCCGTGATATATCAGTCGGTTCGGAATACGGCGGGGTGTTGGCACGTCTGGTCGGGGGATGCCCCGCGACCTGCGACTGCTCGCCGCCGCGACCGCGCTCTCCGCGACGGGCGACATGCTGCTCGTCGTCGTCCTCGCGCTGCGCGTGCACGACCTCACGGGCTCGGGCTTCGCGGTCGCGGCGCAGTTCGGCGCGTTGATGGTTCCGATCGTCCTGCTGGCGCCACTCGCGGGCCGGCTCGTCGATCGCGTCGAGACCCGCCGGCTCCTGCTGCTCGTCTCGCTCGCGCAGGCCGCGGTCGCAACCGGGCTCGTCTTCGCCGACAGCTTGGTGTCGATCCTCGCGCTGACGGCGCTGCTGGCGTCTGGCGCCGCCGTCGCCGGTCCGGCCGAGGCAGCGCTGGTGCCCGCCGCCGTCCCGGCCCACGCGTTGGCACGAGCCAACGGCCGGATCGAGACCGCGCGCTACGCCGGCTTCACCGTCGGTCCGCTGCTCGCCGGGGTGCTCACCGCGGCCGGGGGTACCGATCTCGGGCTGGCCGCGAACGCCGCCAGCTTCGCGGTCGTCGCGCTGGCGGCGTCGTTGCTGCACGTGCGCCGGACCGCCCTCGCCGCGTGGCGGCGCGCGCGGACGCGGGCGGCGGTCTGCGGCTGCTCGCCGCCGACCCGGTGCTGCGCGTCTCACTCACCGCGGCGGTCGGCGCGCTGCTGCTCATCTCCGGGGTGATGACGGCCGAGGTGTTCTACGTCCGTGACGTGGTCGGCGCCGGCGAGGCCGGGTACGCGCTCGTGTTCGCGGGCTGGATGGCGGGGATGGTGCTCGGCGCCGTCGGGATCGCCTCCCGGATCAAAGCGCCGCTCGCGGTCGCCGCGCTGATCGCGCTCGCGGTCCAGGGCGCGGGCGTCGCGACCGCGGCGCTGTGGGCGGTGTTCACGTTCGTGCTCGCGTGGAACGTCGTCGGCGGGATCGGCCACGGCGTCAAGAACGTGCTGCTGCGCACGCTGATCCAGCAGCGCGTGCCGGCCGAGGCCCACGGGCGCGCGTTCGCCGCCTACAACGCCGCGCGCAACACGGCCGAGCTGGGCGCACTCGCCATGGGTGGCCTGCTCGTCGGCGCGCTCGGCGCGCAGCCCGCTGTGTTCATCGCGGGGATCGGACCGGTGATCGCGGCCGCGCTCGGGCTCGCGGTGCTCGGCTACAGGCCGAGCAGAGCGGCCGCGTTGTCCTTGAGGACCGCGTTCGCGACGTCCGGCGGCAGCTCGAGCCGGTCGAGCTCGGACAAGCAGGCCTCCGGGTCGAACATCGGGTAGTCGGTCCCGAAGCAGAACTGCCCGCGCAGGCGGCGCGGGATCTCGCGGCGGACCTCCTCGGGCAGGTAGCGGTACTTCCAGCCGCTGATGTCGAGATAGACGTTGGACTTGTGCAACGCCATCGCGACGGCCTCGAGGTGCCACGGCCAGCCGACGTGCGCGAGCACGATCCGCATGTGCGGATGCCGCGCGGCGATCCGGTCGAGCAGGATCGGCCGCGCGAGGTCGATCCGCAGCCCCTGCCCGCCGGGCTCACCGGCGCCGAGCCCGCTCGTCCCGGCGTGCGTGAGCAGGATCAGCCCGAGCTCCGCGGCCGCGTCAAAGAACGGCAGGAACCGGTCGTCGCCGGGATCGAACTCCTGCAGCGTGGGGTGCAGCTTCAGGCCCTTCAGCCCCAGTTCCGGGAACCGCGCGAGCCGCTCCAGCGCGTCCTCGCGATTCGGATCGACCGACCCGAACCCGACGAACCGCCCCCCGCTCCGCTCGCAGATCGCGGCAATCTCGGCGTTCTCGAGCGTCTTCCCCTGCGCGTCCCACCCGAGCAGCACGCCGTAGAGATCCAGCCGCTCGTACAGCGCGATGAAGTCCTCGATCGAGGTCGTCTCCGGCCGCTTCCCGAAGTACCGCTCGATCGAATCCGCGTAGTGCCCGACGCACCCGCACACCCAGTCCCCGGTCGGCAGATGGACGTGCATGTCGACCCCACGCATCGCGACGAACCCTACGCGAACTGAAATATCAGGGGACAGTCCCGTGGTATACTAATATTTCAATGGCGTTCGAGGGGTACCCGACGTACCGGCGCGAGCTTCTTCGGGATCGCGCGTATGTCGCGATCCGCGACGCGATCGTCGACGGCACGCTCCCTCCGGGCCAGCAGATCCGCGACCAGGACCTGTCCCAGCAGCTCGGGCTGAGCCGAACGCCGGTGCGCGAGGCGCTGACTCGGCTCGAGGCCGACGGGCTCGTGGAGACGGCGCCGCAGAGCTACACGCGCGTCACCGCGCTGGATCGGCGGGCCGCACGCGACGCGTTCCCGGTCGTCGCGGCGATGCACGCGCTTGCCGCTCAGCTCGCGCCGCTCTCGCCATTGCTGGTCGACTTGATGCGCCGCGAGAACGAACGCTTCGCCGAGGCGCTTCGCGCCGGCGACGTGGACGAGGCGATCGCCGCCGACGACGCCTTCCACAACGTCTTCGTGACCACTTCGGCCAACGCGGAGATCCCGCGCGTGCTGGACCGTGTCATGCCGCGCGTACGCCGGCTGGAGCGGCTGCGGTTCGGTTCGCTGGCGGGCCGCGGCTCGGTCAAGCAACACGCCGCGATCATCGATACCGCGGCCGCGAACGACGTGCAAACGACCGCCGAGCTGGTCAAGCAGAACTGGCTCTCGCTCGGCGCCCTGATCGACCGGAGCTTCGAGTGACCGCCATCGCCCCGCCCGAGATTCACGACGCCGAGACGCTCGCCGCCGCGCGCGCGTTGCTCGACGCCGCCGCCGACCCCGAGGCGATGCAGCGCGAGGTGCTCGCGGCCGTCGAGCGCAACGAGAACTGGCGCGGCCGCGAGTGCATCAACCTGCTCGCACCCGAGGCGCTGGTCAGCCCGACCGTCCGCAAGCTGCTGTCCGCCGAGGTCGGCCAGCGCGCCGCCGAGGGCCACATCGGCCCGGTCAACCGCTGGTTCGCCGGCACGCGCCACATCGACGAGATCGAGGCGCTGTGCGTCGAGCTGCTCAAGCGGCTGTTCAAGAGCAACTACGCCGAGCACCGGCTGGTCGCGAGCATGATCGGCAACATGGCCGTCTACGCCGCGCTGACCGAGCCCGGCGACACGGTGATGACGATCCCGCAGCCGGTCGGCGGGCACAGCTCCAACCGCTACGACGGCCCGGCCGGCATCCGCGGGCTGAACATCGTCGACGTGCCGTTCGACCCGCGCGAGCTCGAAGTGGACCTTCCCGCGTTCGCGGTCGCCGCTCGCGAGGCCCGCCCGAAGCTCGTCGCGCTCGGCGCGAGCATGACGCTGTTCCCACTGCCGGTCACGGAGATCTCCGACATCGCTCGCGAGTGGGGCGGCCGCGTGTTCTTCGACGGCGCCCATCAGCTCGGGCTGATCGCCGGCGGCCAGTTCCAGGACCCGCTCGCCGAGGGCGCGGATGTCCTCACCGGCAGCGCCGGCAAGACGTTCTCCGGCCCGCAGTCGGGCGTGATGGCCTGGAACGACCCGGAGCTCACGAAGCCGCTGCTCGATGCCGTCTTCCCGGCGCTGGCCGCGACCCACCAGGTCAACCGCGTCGCGGCGCTGGCCGCGGCCACCGCCGAGCTGCTGGCGTTCGGCCGCGAATACATGGCGGCGGTCGTCGCCAACGCGCAGGCGCTGGCGCGCGCGCTCGACACGCGCGGCATCCCGGTCCTCGGCGCGCACAAGGGCTACACGACCACGCACCAGGTGATCGCGGACGTCCGCTCCTTCGGCGGCGGGCTCGAGGTCGCGCACCGGCTGGCGGAGTCGAACATCATCACCAACAAGAACCTGCTGCCGGACGACCAGCCGACGGACTGGGACCGTCCGAGCGGACTGCGCATCGGCACGACCGAGGTGACGCGGCTAGGCATGGGCCCGCAGGAGATGGAGGCGATCGCGGACCTGTTCGCGGCCGTGCTGATCGACGGTCGCAACGTCAAGCGCGAGGCCGAGGAGCTCCGCGCGGGCTTCCAGCGCATTCACTACACGTTCGCGGAATAACCTCTCGCGAGGTGGCGCTCGCGACCGAGATCGACCTACAGACGCTGGACCGCGTCCAGCGCCGCGTGCTGTGGCTGGCGACGAGCATCGTCCACCACGCCAACCGCGTGCGGCCGAACCGCTCGGGCGTGAAGGTCGGCGGGCACCAGGCCTCCAGCGCCAGCATGGTGAGCCTGATGACCGCGCTGTGGTTCGCGACGCTCGAGGCGCCGGATCGGGTCAGCGTCAAGCCGCACGCGAGCCCGGTCCTGCACGCGGTCAACCACCTGCTCGGCCGGCTCGATCGCTCCTACCTGACCACGTTGCGCTCCTACGGCGGCCTGCAGTCCTACCCGAGCCGGACCAAGGACCCCGACCCCGTGGACTACTCCACCGGGAGCGTGGGTCTCGGGGCGACCGCGCCGATCTGGGGCGCGCTCGCCCACCGCTACGTCGCCGGTCACTTCGACGTCCCCCGCGGCGGCCGCCAGATCGCGCTGATCGGCGACGCCGAGCTCGACGAGGGCGCCTGCTGGGAGGCGATCGCGGACCCGATGGTCGCGCGCCTCGGCGAGGTGATGTGGGTCGTCGACCTCAACCGGCAGTCGCTCGACCGCGTTGTCCCGGACATCGCGGCCGGCCGGCTCGCGGCGATGTTCGAGGCGGCCGGCTGGCACACCGTGATGGTCAAGTACGGGCCGCGGCTGCAGGCCCGCCCGGCGCTGCGCGCCCGGATCGACGCGATGCCGAACGAGGAGTACCAGCGGCTGCTCCGCGCGGACGCGCGCGAACTGCGCGAGCGGATCGAGGTCGACGTCGACGACCTCGACGACGCCGACCTGCTGGCCACGTTCCGCGACCTCGGCGGCCACGACCTGGCGAGCCTGATCGACGGCTACCGCCAGGCCGACGAGATCCGCGACCGGCCGTCCGTCGTCTTCGCCTACACGATCAAAGGCTGGACACTCCCGACCGAGGGCCACCCGGCAAATCACTCGGCGCTGCTCAACCACGACCAGTACCGCGAGCTCGCGGCAAAACTCGATGCCGACCCTGACGATCCCTGGGCCTCCTTCGCACCGGGGTCGCCCGAGGCCGAGCTGTGTGCCGCCACCGGGCGGCGTCTCCGCCGCGGCTCGACGAGGGCGGTCCCGGCCCCGAGAGTGCCGGAATCGGTCGGCCGCAAGCACACCGGCACGGCGTCGACCCAGCAGGCGTTCGGCCGCTTCTTCGTCGACCTCACGCGCGAGGCTCCCGATGTCGCGGAGCGGGTCGTGACGGTGAGCCCGGACGTGGGCACGAGCACCAACCTCGGCGGCTGGATCAACAAGGCGGGCATCTGGAGCATCGGCGACCGGATCGACTGGTTCGCCGACGACACCGACACGCTCGTGCGCTGGCGCGAGCACGACCACGGCCGCCACATCGAGCTCGGGATCGCGGAGACGAACCTCGTCGGGCTGCTCGGCGAGCTGGGCGCCACGTGGTCGCGCGACGGCCAGCCGCTGCTGCCGGTCGGGACGATCTACGACCCGTTCGTCGCGCGTGCGCTGGAGCCGTGGTCGTTCGGCATCTACGCCGGCGGTCAGTCGATCCTGGTCGGCACGCCGAGCGGCGTGACCCTCGGACCCGAGGGCGGAGCGCACCAGTCGGTAATCACGCCGAGCATCGGGATCGAGCAGCCCGGCTGCATCGCCTACGAGCCGGCGTTCGGACAGGACTTCGAGTGGTGTTTCCTGCACGCGCTGTCGAGGCTCGGCAAGCCGGACGGGACCTCCGCCTACTTCCGGCTCTCGACGCGGCCGATCGACCAGTCGCTTCACACCGGCACGCGCGAGGACGCGATCGCCGGCGGTTACAAGCTCAAGCCGCACGATGCGCCGCAGGTCGTGATCGCGGTGATGGGCGCGCTCGTACCCGAGGCGATGGCCGCTGCCGTGGCTTTGGAGAACGAGGCGGGCGTAGCGACCGAGGTCGTTTGCGTGACCAGCGCCGACCTGCTGTTCCGATCGTTTCAGGCCCGCGCCGGGCTCGGCGACGGCGACCCACGGACGCTCGAGCGGCTGTTTCGCAAGGGCGTCCCGATCGTCACGCTCGTCGATGGACACCCCCATACGCTGGCCTTTCTCGGTGGGGTGGGTGGGGATGGTGTCTCTTGTCTGGGCGTCCAGCGCTTCGGTCAGGCGGGCGATATCGCCGAGCTCTACGAGCACCACCAGGTGGACGCGGAGTCGGTAATCGGTGCAGCGCTCGACGTACTCGGGTAAAACCCTTCTTGCAGTGATACCAATCAGTCTCACCGTCTTCGCCGCCGGCATGCTCGGCGGGGGGATCGCGGCGGACATCACCGTGATAGTCGTGATCGCCGCCGTCGCGCTCGCCGCAATCGGCATCTACAACGGCGTGCGCAATCTGGTCTCGCTCTGCGAGCTACGCCGCGACTAGTTCTTCAAGCGTCTCGCGAGTGCTGTAGCGCGGCTGCCAGCCGAGCTCGCTCCGGGCACGCGATGTGTCCATCACCACCGGCACGCGGCCTGCGACCAGCCACTCCGCCTGCGACGGCACCAGCGGGAGCCGGGCGCTCAGCGACGCGACGCGCACCGCGATGTGCGGCACGGGCACGGAGAACCACCCGAGCGCACGCGCCAGATCGCCGAGCGTGATCGTGCCATCCCCGGCCAGGTTGTAGATGCCGGGCGGGCCCTGCCCGAGCGTCGCCGCGACGAGTGCGGTCGCGACGTCGTCATGGTGCACGAGCTGGAACCTCACGCCCGGGTCGGGCAGGAGCGGGAGATCCGGCCCGGGGAACTTCTTCTGCGGGAGCTGGTTGAGCAGCGCCGGCGCGTCCGGTCCGGCCACGATGCACGGCCGGAACACGTAGGGCTCCACGCCGGCGCCCTCGATCTCTTCCTCGAGAACCGACTCGAGCTCGGCCTTCTGGGCCGAGTAGTAGAACGCCTCGCTGCCCCGCGGCGGCACGTCCTCGGTCAGCGGTTGCGGGTTGTCGCCGTGGAAGCCGTAGGCGGCGACCGACGACGTGTAGACGAGCCGCTTCACCTTCCGTGCGGCGGCGAACACGTTGCGCGAGCCCGTCAGATTCACCTCGCGCGTCTCGTCGCGGCCGCCCATGATGATGAACGCGAGGTGGACGAGCACGTCGGCCTCCTCGGCCAGCGCGGCGACCGCGTCGCGGTCGAGCACGTCGCCCTGGCGGTACTCGGTGTTCTCGAGCCCGAGCGAGGACGGATCGAACGGCCGCCGTGCCATCCCGATCACGCGGGCGTGCGGATCGAGCGCGCGCAGGAACGCGCGGCCGATCTCGCCCGTCGGGCCGGTGACCGCGACCGTCAACCGGTCAGTCATCGATGACGATCCGGGCGGCCTCGCCCTGACCCTCGACCCGCGGCTCGACGGGCTTGACCTCGTGCTTGGACGCCCACTCGAGCAGCGCGTCGGCGGTGTCGAACTCGGCGACCCGCTCGAGGTTCTTGATCGTCGGGAAGACCATCAGGATCTCGCCCGCCTCGGAACCCTCGAGCGCGCGCGCCGGCTCGAACCAGCGCGCGTCGACGATCTCGGACCCGTCGACGACCGCCTCGGCGCCCTCGGGCGCGACGGCGAGGAAGAAGTAGGTGTCGAAGCGGATCGACACCTCGGGCGGCGTGATCCAGCGTGCGAACGGCACCAGCGCCGCCGGGTCGGGCAGCGTGATGCCGGTCTCTTCGGAGACCTCGCGGATCGCAGCCGCGCGGTGGGCGGCATCGCCCTCGCCCTCGTGAGCGTCGACCGCCCCGCCGGGGAACACCCAGGCGCCGCCCATGAACCTGGCCTTCGGGGTGCGCTGCACGAGCAGCACCTCGAGTCGCTCGCTACCGCCGCGCAGGACGATCACCGTCGCCGCCTGCCGCGGGACGGTGGGGACCCCGCTCTCGTTGAGGATCGTTCCGGGCTCGGGACCGTGCGCCATCAGGTCAGCCTAATATGCGCGCGCATGGCGACCGACACGGCCCGGCAATGGATCTGCGAGTCCTGCGGCTTCATCTACGACCCTGAAGAAGGCGATCCGGACGGCGGGATCGAGCCCGGCACCGCCTTCGAAGACATCCCCGAAGATTGGTATTGCCCCGTCTGCGGGGCACGCAAGGCCGATTTCGAACCCTTCGAAGGCTAGCCTCACCTATGTGACGGCGCTGAGGTCGCGACCGGCGCGAGGATTGCGGCTGCCGCTGGAGGCGCTGGTCTTCGCGGTCGGCATGAGCACGCTGGGGGCGGAGATCGCCGCGGCCCGGCTGATGGCGCCGTTCTTCGGCTCCTCGACGATCATCTGGGCCAACACGATCGCGGTCGTGCTGCTGGCGCTGTCGGCCGGCTACAAGCTGGGCGGGATGCTCGCCGACCGGCGCCCGCACGGCCGCTCGCTGCGCCTGCTCGTGCTGGTCGGGAGCGCGCTGCTCGCGGTGGTGCCGTTCATCGCGCATCCGTTCCTGTCGCTGAGCGTGCGCGCGTTCGACGAACTCTCGGCCGGCGCGTTCACCGCGTCGCTGTTCGGGACCCTCGTGCTGGTGGCGACGCCGCTGCTGCTGCTCGGCGCGGTCTCGCCGTGGGCGACGCGGTTGCGGCTGGCGACGGTCGAGGAGGCCGGGACGGTCGCCGGGCGGCTGTACGCGATCTCGACGATCGGCTCGCTCGTTGGCGTGTTCTTCGTCGCGCTGTGGTCGATCGAGGCGATCGGCACCCAGCGCACGTTCATCGTGCTCGCCACCGTGCCCGCGCTGGTGGCCGCGCTCGGCCTCGGTGCCCGCGCGCTGATCGTCCCGGTCGCGCTCGTCGCGGCGCTGTTCCTCCCGCCGGGGACGACGAAGCCGGCGGACGAAGGGCGCGTCCTCTTCGAGACGGAGACGCCGTACCAGTACGCCCGGGTGGTGCAACGGCCGGACGGCACGCGCCGGCTCGAGCTCAACGAGGGCCAGGCGATCCACTCGCTGTGGCGACCGGGCACGGTGCTGACCGGCGGCTACTGGGACGGCTTCCTGGTGCTGCCGTTCGCGACCGGGAAGCGACCGGAGCGGATCGCAGTGCTCGGCACGGCAGGCGGGACGGTGCCGCGGGCATACGCGAAATACTTCCCGGACACGCGCATCGACGCGGTCGACATCGACCCCGAGCTGTTCGCCATCGGGCGTCGCTACTTCGGCCTCGAAGCGCGGCCGCAGCTGCGCGAGATCGCGCAGGACGCCCGGCCGTTCCTGCGCCAGACCGAGGAGCGCTACGACTCGATCTTCGTCGACGCCTACCGCCAGCCGTACATCCCGTTCTACCTGACCACCCGCGAGTTCTTCGCGCTCGCGCGCGAGAAGCTCAGGCCCGGCGGCTCGGTGATCATCAACATCGGCCACCCCGAGGAATCGCAGGCGCTCGAGCAGGCTCTGAGCGCCACCATGGGTGACGCGTTCGCGCACGTCGCCCGCGAGCCGATCCAGCGGCTCAACTCGCTCGTGATCGCGTCCGACGCGCCGCTGACCGCGGACGCGCTGCGCGAAGCGCCGATGCCGCAAGAGCTGCAGTCGCTGGCGCTCGAGAGCGCGGGGCGGCTCGCTCCGGCGCTCGAGGGCGGGACGGTGTTCACCGACGACAAAGCCCCCGTCGAGTGGCTGATCGACGGCTCGATCGTGGAGTACGCGGCCGGATGACCAAGACGCGCTGGGGCTTCGTCGAACTGGTGATCTTCGTGGCCGGGATCTCGACGCTGGGCGCCGAGATCGCGGCGGCGCGGCTGGTCGCGCCCGCGTTCGGGGCCTCGACGGTCGTGTGGGCGAACACGATCGCGATCGTGCTGGTCGCGCTGGCCGGCGGCTACTGGGTCGGCGGCCGGCTCGCCGACCGGCACCCGCACAAGCCGGGGATGGCGCGCGCGGCGCTGCTCGGTGCAGCGCTCGTGGCGCTGATCCCGCTGGTCGCGATCCCGTTGCTGGACGTGACCGAGGACTCGCTCGACGAGCTGTCCGGCTCGCTGCTCGCGCTGCTGGTGCTGGTCGGACCGCCGGTGCTCGTGCTCGGTGCGCTGTCGCCGTGGGCGATCCGGCTCAGCGTCCGATCCGTCGCCGTCGCGGGCGACGCGACCGGGCGGCTGTACGCGCTGTCCACCGCCGGCGGGCTGGTCGGCAACTTCGTCGCCGCGCTCGCGCTGATCCCGCTGGTCGGCACACGCTGGACGTTCCTGATCTGCGCGGCGTTGCTGGCCGCGGTGTCCGCCCCGGTGGCATGGACCTCCAGGCCTGCCTGAACGGCGACCGCGAGGCCGGCGTCCCGCTCACGCCGGAGGAGCTGGCCGCGGACGCGCGGGCCTGTATGAGCGCCGGCGCCGTCTCGATCCACGCCCACCCGCGCGACGCGGACGGCCACGAGACGCTCGATCCGGCCGCCACCGCCGCCGTCGTGCGCGCGTTGCGGCCACTGCGCGTCCAGATCTCGCTCACGACCGGTCTGTGGATCACGGGCGGTGACGTCGACGCCCGCGCCGCCGCGATCGCGGGATGGACCGAGCGGCCCGACCTCGTCTCGCTGAACTTCTCCGAGGAGGGCAGTCGCGAGCTGGCGGATCTGCTGACCGAGCGCGGCATCGGGATCGAGGCGGGAATCTGGACCGTCCAGGAGGCCCAGGCGCTCGCGGAGAGCGGACTCGTCGCGATGTGGGGCCGAGGGTCGCGAGGCACGCGCCATCACCCGCCCGTGCACCGCATCCTCGTCGAGCCGCGGACCGAGAACCCCGACGAGGCGGTGCAACTCGCGGCGGAGATCGACGCGGCGCTGGACGCCGCCGCGATCCCGACGCCGCGCCTGCATCACGGCGTCGGACCGGCGACCTGGGCGGTGCTCGATGCCGCGGTGCCGCGCGGGCGCGAGATCCGGATCGGCCTCGAGGACGTGCTCACGCTCCCCGACGGTCGGCGCGCGCCGGACAACGCGTCCTTGGTCGTAGAGGCCGCGCTGCGCTACCGCTGAACGAGCGCGCGGACGCGGTGGTAGCGGTCGTGCAGGAAGATCCGCGCGTCCTCGACACGCCGGGCTGCCTGCTCGGCCTCGGTGAGGGTGGGGAACCAGCTTCCGTTGAGCGTCCAGCCTCCGGTGGCGGCGTCCGGCAGCACGTGCAACTCGACCATGAGGCCATTGAACGCCGCCCCGCACGATTTCAATTTGGCCCGCGGGCCGAAATGTTGCGACCGGACCTCTACTCGCGGGCCAGCATCAGCAGGTTGCCGTCCGGATCGGCGATCCAGGCGACGCGCTCGCCCCACGGCATGTCGGCCGGCTCGACCACCTGCTCGAACCCGCGCTGACCGGCCTCGGTGTAGGTCGCGTCGACGTCGCCGACGTACACGCACAGCTCGATCCGGTGCCCGGTCGCGGGCCGTTGCGGCCGGCCGTGGATCGGCGGGCCCGCCATCGAGCCGAGACCGATGTGCCCGTCGCCGATGTCGAGCGCGATGTAGCCCGGCTCGCC
This sequence comes from uncultured Solirubrobacteraceae bacterium, assembly GCA_963768375.1. Lineage (GTDB taxonomy): Bacteria > Actinomycetota > Thermoleophilia > Solirubrobacterales > Solirubrobacteraceae > Solirubrobacter. The sequence goes on along the minus strand of CAVYHO010000003.1, from coordinate 601,754 downwards.
CTCGGGCGGGAAGCGGTAGCTCTCGACGCCGCCGAGCAGGTCGCGGTAGAGCCCCAGCGACCGCTCCAGGTCGGCGCACGACAGCATGGGGAAGAGCTTCATGCCGCGCGGAGCAGCCCCTGGGCCGCGGCGACGGGCAGGCCGGCGCCGGGGCGGAAGCCGGAGCGGATCGCGGCGCGCGCCAGCGCGGTCGCGGCCTGGCGCAGCTCGGGCCGGGTGTGGGAGGCCATCACCGACAGCCGCACGCGGGCGGTGCCCTCCGGCACGGCCGGCGGGCGGACGGCCTCGGCGAACACGCCCTGCTCGAGCGCGTGGTCGACCATCCGGCAGGCGAGCTCAGCGTCCCCGACCACGAGCGGAACGACGTGCGCAGCCGCGCCGGAGACCTCGAAGCCCTCACGCGCGAGGCCGTCGCGCAGCGTCTCGGCATTGGCCCGCAGCTTCTCGACCCGGCGCGGCTCGGACTCCAGCAGGTCCAGCGCGGCCATCGCGGCGGCGGCCGCGACCGGCGGCAGCGCGGTCGAGTGCAGCAGCGTGCGGGCGCTGTGGACGAGGAAGCGCGCGGTCACGTGATCACAGGCGACGAACCCGCCGTAGGAGCCGAGCGCCTTGCCCAGCGTGCCGGTGATGACATGGATCTCGTCCTCGACTTCGGCCTCGGCGACGGCGCCGCGGCCGCCCGGGCCGAGCGCGCCGAGCGCGTGCGCCTCGTCGACCAGCACGCGCGCGTCGTAGCGGCGAGCGAGCGCGGCGATGTCGGCCAGCGGTGCGACGTCGCCGTCCATCCCGAACATGCCGTCGGTCGCGATCAGCGTCGCCCGGCCGTCGCACTGACGCAGCGCCCACGCCAGGTGCTCAGCGTCGGCATGGCGATAGGCGACGACGTCGGCGCCGGACAACCGGCAGCCGTCGACGATCGAGCTATGGCTGAGCTCGTCGTGCAGGACGACTTCGCCGCGCCGGGCCAGCGCCGGGATCACGCCCAGGTTGGCCATCGCGCCGGAGCCGAACAGCAGCGCCGCGCGGCGCCCGGTGAACGTCGCGAGCCGCTCCTCGAGCCGCCGGTGGAGCGTCATCGTCCCGCAGGACACACGCGCCGCGCCCGCCCCGACGCCCCAGCGCATCGCCGCGTCGGCGGCCGCCTGGCGCACGCGCGGGTGGTCGGCGAGCCCCAGCGCGTTGCCGGAGCACAGCAGCAGGACCGGCTGTCCCTCGAGCACCACCCGCGGCCCCTGCGGTCCGGAGACCATCCGCATGCGCTGGTGCAGTCCGAGCTGGTTGAGCTCGTCCAGGCGGTCCTCGAGATCCAGCATCACGATCCTTGTCCGAGTGGCGTTGCTCGGACGGTACGGCCCGCCCCGGACGGCTTAATGCCCCTGCCAGCGCGGTTCGCGCTTCTCGGTGAAGGCGCGCACTCCCTCGGCGAAGTCGTCCGAGCGGAACGCGGCGTCGCGCAGCGCGTGCAGCTCGGCGACGAGCGCGTCGTCGAGCGGCGGATCGAGCGCGCGCAGCACACGCTTGTTGCCCCGCACCGACAGCGGCGCGAGCGACGCGATCTCGGCGGCCAGCGCGACAGCGCGCTCGGCGACGTCGTCGACGACCTCGTTCACGAGGCCCCAGGCCAGCGCCGTGTCCGCCGTGATCGGGCGCGCGGTCAGGAACAGCTCGCGGGTGCGGGCGGCGCCGATCGCGTCGACGAATCGCCGCAGCCCGGTGTGCGAGTAGACGACCCCGAGCCGGCCCGGTGGCATCCCCAGTTTCGCGCCCGCCGCACATACGCGCAGGTCGCAGGCGAGCGCGAGCTCCAGCCCGCCGCCGAACGCGTGCCCGCCCATCGCGGCCACGATCGGCACCTCGACGGCGTCCATGGCCGCCAGCGCCGCCTCGAACGGATGCGTGAGCAACTCCGCCGCCTCCTCGGCCAGGCGCTCGGCGCTCAGATCACCGATGTCGTACCCGGCCGAGAAGACGGTCCCGGCGCCGGTGACGATGAGGCAGCGGGCGTCGAGTTTCGGCAGGGTCGAGGCCAGGCCTTCGAGGATCGGCGGGTCGAGCGCGTTGCGCTTGGCCGCGTTGTCGATCGTGACCCGCGCAACGCCCTCGGCAGGTGTGTCGACGGAGATCGAGCCTGCCACGTTCCGCACGATATCGACAGCCGGTCGACCAATTACGGACACGGCGTCGATAGGGAGAGGGTCGTCTGATCGGCACCATGACAGTCGTCGTCCGTCGCGACCTCTCCTCCCGCGGCGAGCGGCGAACCGGCGAAGGAAGCGGCGGGTGGGATTCCTGGACGACCCACCCGCCGCGACCGGCTACTCAGCGCTCTGCGCCATGAGCCAGCCGCGAGCTCGTCGAGCTCAAGGAATCGGTCTACAAGGACCCGCGGCCGAAGGAGCACTTCGACCGCTTCCACGAGCGCACGCGGACGCACGAGCCGGACTTCATGTACGAGATCGTCCGGATCCTGATGACCCTGATGGCGTGGATCTTCTTCCGGGTCCGCGGCCATCATCCAGAGCGGGTGCCGGCCGTCGGGGCCGTGATCCTGGCGCCCAATCACTTCTCGTTCCTGGACCACTTCTTCCTCGGCGTCGCGCTCCGGCGCAAGGTCCACTTCATGGCCAAGTCGCAGCTGTTCAAGCCGCCGCTGCAGTTCGTCTACACGCACGGCGGCGTCTTCCCCGTGCGGCGCGGATTCGCCGACGAGGAGGCGTTCACCACCGCCGTCGCGTTGCTCGACCGCGGCGACACGATGGCGATGTACGCGGAGGGCGGCCGCTCGCGGACCGCCGAGCTGTCGAAGAAGCCGCGGCGCGGGATCGGCCGGCTCGCGTTGCTGAGCGGGGCGCCGGTCGTCCCGGTGGCGATCGTCGGCTCCTCGCACGTCCGCAACTGGAAGCGGCTGCAGTTCCCGAAGGTGGCCGTGCACTACGGCGAGCCGTTCGCCTTCGAACGCGTAGAGGCGCCGACGCGTGACCAGGAACAGGCCACGGCCGACGCCATCTTCACGGAGGTGAAGGCGCTCTACGAGGCGGCCAGGGCGGGCTCGCCGAGCTGAACCGGCTCGCGCTGCTTGCCCGGGACGAGCAGCGCGACCAGCGCGCCCGCGGCGAGCACGGCGGCACCGACCCACGCGGCGCTCGTCATGCCGTCGGTGAACGCCTGCGGGGTCACGTAGGAGCCGTTGGCGGCGAAGACGGAGGCCAGCACGGCGACGCCGAGCGTGCCGCCGACCTCGCGGATCGCATTCGTCGCGCCCGACGCCTGGCCGGCTTCTTCCGGGCGCACGGCGTTCAGCACGGCGTTGGCCGTCGGCGCGAAGACGAGCGCCATGCCGGTGCCGGCGAGGATGAACGGGATCACGAGCTCGGAGTAGGGCACGGTCGGCGTCGAGACGCGCGGCCAGCCAGCCGATCGCGATCGCCTGCAGCGCCAGGCCGGTGGCCATCAGCGGCCGCGAGCCGATCCGGTCGGAGAGCAGGCCCGCGATCGGCGCGACGAACATCGGCATCGCCGTCCACGGCAGCGTTCGCAGCCCGGCCTCGAGCGGGGAGAGGCCCTGCGTGACCTGGAAGAACTGGGCCAGCAGGAAGATCGAGCCGAACACGCCGAAGTACATCGCGAACGAGACACCGTTGGAGGCGGCGAAGGCACGCGAGCGGAAGAACCGCATCGGCAGCATCGGGGCCGGGGCGCGCAGCTCCCAGGCGACGAAGCCGGCCAGGAACACGGCGCCGCCGATCAGCGAGCCGAGCACGGTGCCGGACGTCCAGCCCAGCTCGGCGCCGCGAACGATGCCGTAGACGACCCCGAGCAGGCCGAGACCGCCGAGCGCGAGCCCGGGGAGATCGAGCTTTCCGGCCGGACCGTACGACTCGGCCAGGCGGCGGTACGCGAGCGGCGCCAGCACGAGCCCGACGGGCACGTTGAGCCAGAAGATCCAGTGCCACGAGATCCCGGCGACGACGGCGCCGCCGATCACCGGACCGAGCGCGACGCCGAGGCCGGAGATGCCCGACCAGGCGCCGATCGCCAGCCCGCGCTTCTCGGCGGGAAACGCCGTTGAGAGCAGCGTCAGCGTGAGCGGAGTGACGATCGCGGCGCCGGCGCCCTGGAGCGCGCGGGCGGCGATCAGCGCGCCGGTGGTCGGCGCCAGCGCGGCGAGCGCTGAAGCGACGGTGAAGATGCCGATCCCGATCACGAACATGCGCCGGCGGCCGAAGCGGTCCCCGAGCGCGGCCCCGGTCAGCAGCAGCACGGCGAACGTCAGCGTGTAGGCGTTGACGGTCCACTCCAGCGCCGACAGGCCGCCGCCGAGGTCGGTGCGGATGGAAGGCAGGGCGGTGGTGACTACCAGGTTGTCCAGCACCACCATGAACAGCGCGATGGAGACGATCGCGAAGGTCCAAAGCGGGCTCAGTGCGCGTTGGCTTCTCATGGAAGTAAGTGAAGACTCACTTCCATGATTCGTCAAGAACGCCGACGCGCCAAGTTAGTGGTGACTCACCTCTGATCGGCCCACGGCACCTCGACGGAGTCTTCGGTCGGCGAGTCGCGCGCGACGATGTACTCGGCCGGGTCGGTGTCGGAAACGTTCTGGACCGTGTGCGTCTCGCGCGGCGGCACGTAGAGCATGTCCCCGGCCTCGACCGTCAGCGAGTCCTGGAGCTGGTCGCCCCAGCGGATCTCGATCGCGCCCGACAGCATGTAGAGCGCGCTCTCGCAGTTGTCGTGGTAGTGCGGGCGCCCGCGGGCGCCGGCCGGCACGCGGAAGATCCCCATGTAGATGTTGTGGGCACCCGTGGTCGCCTGGGAGATCTCGGCGCCGCCGACCACGCCGCGCGGGACGTCGCGCTCGAGCTCTGAGGGTTTGACCAGCTTCATGTCGTCATCCCCGTGAACTGGCCGCCGGTGATGTTCAGCACCTGGCCATGGACGAAGTTCGACCACGGCGAGCAGAGAAAGAACACCCCGCCGGCCGCTTCCTCGGGTGTCCCGGGCCGCCCGAGCGGGATGAACATCCCCGCCATCGAGCGCATCTGCTCCGGGATCCCGAGCTGCACCGTCTGGCCGCCGATCTCCATCGTGTTCTCGGCGTCCTTCGCCGCCGTCAGCCGCGTCTCGATCCAGCCGAACGCGACCGCATTGACGTTGATCTTGAACTGGCCCCACTCCTTGGCCAGCGTCTTCGTCAAGCCGACCACCGCCGCCTTGCCGGACGAGTAGTTGGCCTGGCCGGCGTTGCCCATCGTGCCCGAGATCGAGGACACGTTGACGATCTTGCGGAAGACCTCACGACCCTCCTCGCGCTCGACCTTGGCCGGCTCGCGCAGGTGCGGAGCGGCGGCGCGGACGACGCGGAACGGCACGATCGTGTGGATGTCGAGCATCCGCTGGTACATGTCGTCGGACATCTTGTGGACCGGCGCGTCGATCGTGTAGCCGGCGTTGTTGACGATGATGTCGATCTTGCCCCAGGCGTCGATCGCCGTCTGCACCAGCGCGTCCGGCGCGCCCTCCGCCGTCAGATCGCCGCCGTAGACCGCCGTCTCACCCGCGATCTCGGACGCCGCCTGCTCGGCCAGGTCCGTGTCGAGGTCGTTGATAACCACCTTGGCGCCGTGCTCGCTCAGCAACTCCGCCGTCGCGCGGCCGATGCCGCGCGCCGACCCGGTCACGATCGCCACCTTGTCGTCGAGTACTCCCATAGCGGGAGGAGGCTACAAGCCGTACGACCGTCCGATGACGTCGAGCATGATCTCGTCGGTGCCCGCGCCGATCCGGTTCAGGCGCAGGTCGCGCCAGGCCCGCTCGATCTTGTACTCGCGCATGTAGCCGGCGCCGCCATGGATCTGCAGGCACTCGTCGGCGACCTCGCAGCACATCTGCGACGCGTGCAGCTTCGCCATCGAGATCTCGCGGACCGGGTACTCGCCGTTCGCGAACCGCCAGGCGGTCGCGTAGACGAGCTGCCGGCACGCCTCGATCTTGGTCGCCATCGCCGCGAACTTGTGGCGGATGACCTGGAAGTGGCCGATCTCGCGCCCGAACGCCTTGCGCTCCAGCGCGTACGCCAGCGTGCGGTCGAAGGCCCGCTGCGCGCCCGCGACACAGCCCGCGGCGCCGATCAGCCGCTCGCCCTGGAGCTCCCACATGATGTGGTAGAAGCCCTTGCCGATCTGGCCCAGGACGGCATCCGCGGGCACGCGCACGTCGTCGAACGCGAGCAGCGCCGTGTCGGACGCGTGCATGCCGAGCTTCTCGAGCTTCTTCTCGCGGATCACGCCCGGCAGGTCCATGTCGACGATGAACAGCGTGAACCCGTCGTAGCCGGCGTCCGGGTCGGTCTTGGTCACGAGCACGATGAAGTCGGCCCGGTGCCCGTTGGTGATGTACGTCTTGGCGCCGTTGATCACCCACTCGTCGCCGTCGCGGACCGCCCGCGTGCGGATGCCCGAGACGTCGCTGCCCGCGTCCGGCTCGGTGATCCCCAGGCAGGAGATCTTCTCGCCCTTGATCGCCGGCACGAGGTAGCGCTGCTTCTGCTCCTCGGTGCCGAACTGCAGGATCGGCGGCGTCGCCATGTCGGTGTGGACGGCGAGGCCCATCGCCATCCCGCCCGAGCCGGCGAACGACAGCTCCTCGGCCAGCACCAGGTTGCAGAAGTAGTCGCCGCCCTGCCCGCCGTAGGCCTCCGGCATCGACAGCCCCAGGAAGCCGAGCTCGCCCATCCGGTGAAACACCCAGTCGGGGAACGTCGTCTCCTCCCACTCCTCCGCGTGCGGCGCGAGCTCGCGCACGACGAAGGCGTGGATCGATTCGCGCAGCGCCTCGTGTTCCTCGGTGAAGATGAAGTGGCGCCGCGGCGCGGCGTGGTCGGGCTTGAGAACGTCGGTCGCGGCCATAGGCCGGACCCTACGCCCTCCGCAGCCTGACCGTGGAGGTATCGATCAGCCGTGCTCCGCGCCCGCTGCCGCGGTAGAGCCGCAGCCGCAGCACGGTGGCGCGCCGGCCGGCCTTGGACAGCTTCAGCGTGACCGTGCCCGAGCGCTTGTACGTCGCGCGGGCGAAGGAGCGCTTGCCGCGGGTGAGCTTCACGACGCCGGAGCACGCCGCGGCGCAGCGCACCTTGATCTTCGCGCGCCCCCGGGAATCGACCTTGATCGAAGTGCCGATGACCAGCTCCGGCGGCGAGACCTTGGGCGGCTGCGGTGCGACCGGAGGCGTCGGCGGGACGGGCGGCGGAGTCGGAGGCGGCTCCTCGGTCGGAGGCTCCTCCTCGGCGGGCAGCAGCCGCTCGAGCGCGTCGCCGAGCAGGCGCTTGCGCGCATCGGCGCCGACGACGTTCTCGAGGCCGAAGCCCCACAGGATCGAACGGCTCGTCGCGATGCCGAGGCCCTCGGCGACGCCTGTGCCATGCAGCGCGAAACCGTCAGCGTGCCAATCGCCGAGTCCGTTCTCGAAGTCTTCGGTGTCCACGACGGTGCCGTCCTGGACGACCCGCACGTCATCGACGGCAACGCCGACGCCGCCCCAGCCCGGGTCCTGTACGTAGGCGATCGCGACGTCGACGTGCATGCCCGCCCAGGGCGTCAGGTCGACGTCCCACTCCTCGTAGCCCTGCGAATCGCCGTCGGCCGGGTGCAGCTCGGTCCAGCCGACCGTGCCGTGCTCGCGCACCTTTACGGACACGAAGTCGCAGAACTCCTCGGTGTCGTAGGACACCGCGAGGCGCAGCGCGGCGGTTGTCGCGCCCGTCAGGTCGATCGTGCGCGTCAGGCGCTGGTCGGTCTCGCGGTCGAAGGCCGAGGCGGCAAACGCGAAGTGCGTTCCCGAGTGCGCGCCGAAGGCGGCCGGCCGGTCGTAGCCGGCGAAGCGCTCGGAGGCGAACTGCGGGAGCACCGCTGAGGTGGAGAGGAAGCGCTGCGCGGCCGACTGGCCGTCGAGCGAGAACGCCGTTGCGCCGGCGCGCATCGGTTCCGCGGACGACCCGATGCCGCTCATCGTGGCGCCGAGCCAGTACTGCATGAAGTCGTCGGACGCGGGAACGCAGCGATCGTTCGTCATGTCGACCAGGTTGTTGCCGCCGCAGTCCCCGTCGCTGAACGGGTCGAACACGAGCTGCGCCCACGCGCCGAGGAGCGCCTGCTGGCCGCTGACGAGCAGCTTGCCGCCGTCGTTGAGGTAGTCGCGCGCGCCGAGGATGCTCTCGCCGAACACGCGGCTCGTGCCCGTATTGGCGGGCTGACCGGGCTCGCGGACGTAGACGTCGTCGCCCGTGTACCAGACGACCGCGTCGTAGTGCGACAGGACGCCGAGCGGATCGGGCGCGGTGCGGCCACGCGCGTCGATGTCGTAGACGTCGTAGGACACGCCGAGTGACTGCAGCGCATCGGTGTAGACGCTGAGGTACTCGGGGCCGGCGTGGACCGGACCGGGATGCGTGCCGGAGTAGTCCTCGGCGGCCAACACGAGCACGTCCTTCGGGGCGGTGACGGCGGCGGTGAACGTGAACGGGGCCGAGCTCTCGCCGCCGCCCTCGAACCACACCTGGACGCTGTCGCCCGCGCGGAAGCCGGTGACCTGGCCGCGCAGGCGGTGGTAGACCGCGCCGGGAGCGCCGTAGCGCTCCCCGCCCTTGTACTCGCCCGCCGGCTCGGACTGCTCCGGGCCTCCGGCGACGCGCCAGTGCACGCTGACGGCGCCGAGCGCCCGGCGCGCGTTGACCTCGACCGTCTGCGGCTGGCCGTAGGAAATTGTGAACTCGTGCGGCACGAAGTCCGGCCCGTCTTCGTCGGTCGCCAGGTCGAGCGCGAAGTCGCGCGTCTTGAGGTACTCCGCGAGCTCGACGCCGTTGTCGGGGATGTGGACGGCGACGGCCAGCGTGCCGTACTTGCGATACGCGGTGTCGATCAGCGTGCCGTTGGCGGTGGCCAGCTCGCCGGCGGGGCCGGGCGAGTAGCCGAGGATCGCGGAGTGGGCGTCGTCGCGGCCGGCCAGCGCCTCGAACGCGGGCGCGTCGGTCGCCGGCGTCTGCACCTGCCAGCTCTCGGGGTAGAGGATCCGGCCCTCTTCGCCCTCCTGCCAATCGAGCAGGCGCGTCGGGCGCACGTCGGCGAGCAGGTCGCCGAGCGCGGCGACCTCCGGCTCGGACGCGGCGTGCGGGCCGCGATTGGCGGTGCTGGAGCCCTCGTTGTCGAAGCCCCAGTGATCGGGCCAGTTGCGGTCGAACGCGACGCCGGACGGCGGGCCGTCGTAGCCGTCGGGATCGACGATCGGCACGAACCACATCTGGACGCCGGCGACAGGGTTGGCGACCACGTCGTCGAACAGGCGCTGCTGGACGCCGACGGCGAGCGTGTGATCGCCGTTCTGCGCCGCGGCGTAGAGGACGGCGGGACCGCTGTTGCCGACCCGATAGGCGACGAGGTCGCGTCCGCCTCGTGACTCTCCGTAATCGACGCGGGTGACGAGACCAGGGTGCGCATTGGCCTGCGCGGCGTAGGCGGCATCGACCGTCGCCGCCGCCTGCGCATGCGCGGCAGCAGGCGCGATCACGAACAGTGCCAGAACGGCAAGGGTCGTCGCCACGGTTCTCATCTCTTCCGCGTAATCGGCAGATCGCCCGAGCACACGCAGTCTGCGGTTAGGCTCAGCACGGATGCCCTACGAGACAGTTCGCTACGACGCAGCCGAGAACGGGGTCGCGACGATCGCGCTCGACCGCCCCGAGGCGCGCAACGCGCTGTCGGATGCGCTGCTCGACGATCTGCTCGCCGCGTTCGCCGCCGCCCGCGACGACGACGCCGTGCGCTGCGTGGTGCTGACCTCCACGCACGAGAAGGTCTTTTCGGCCGGCGGCGACCTCGGCGCGTTCGCGGCACAGGAGCCGCTCGTGCACAAGCATTTCGGCAGCGAGCGCTTCGTCCGGCTGTTTCAGGAGATCGGCGCGCTCGGCAAGCCGACGCTGTGCGCGGCCAACGGTCACGTACTGGCCGGCGCGCTCGGCGTCGCGCTGGCGTGCGACCTGATCATCGCCAAGGAGAGCGCGCGCTTCGGCACACCCGAGATCAACGTTGGCGTGTTCCCGTTCATGATCATGGCGCTGATCTACCGCAACATCGGCCGCAAGAAGACGAACGAGCTGCTGCTGCTGGGCGAGCAGATCTCCGCGGCCGAGGCGGAGCGGATCGGGCTGATCAACAAGGTCGTCCCCGACGCCGAGTTCGACGCGGCGGTGGCCGACTGGGCCGGCCGGCTGGCGGCCAAGACGCCGCTGCTGATGCGGATGGGCAAGGACGCGATGTACCGCCAGCAGGACATGGGGTTCGCCGACGCGCTCGAGTACCTGCACGCGCAGCTGACGCTCGCGTTCTCGACTGAGGACATCCAGGAGGGCGTGAAGGCGTTCTTCGAGAAGCGGGAGCCCGTATGGACCGGACGGTGAGCGTCACCGCACTGCGCTGCCGGACGTCGGACCGCACCCCCGGCGCGTCGGAAGGCGCCGAGGCGCTCGCGCTCGCGCTCGACCCGGACGCTCGCGTGATCGGGACGCCGGAGCACCGGATCGCGAACTGGGACGCGGATTTGCGCGATTCGAAGGCCTGCATCGAGCGCGCCGGCGAGATCGTCGACGAGGCGCTCGGCGAAGGCCGCTTCCCGGTGCTCACGTCCTCCGACTGCTCGATCTGCCTCTCGACGTTCTCCGCGGTGGTCAAGCACGTCCCCGACGTGCGGGTCGTGTGGTTCGACGCGCACGGGGACTCCAACACGCCCGAGACGACGCCGAGCGGCTTCCTGGGCGGGATGTGCCTGGGCGCGTCCGTCGGCTTGTGGGACTCGGGGTTCGCTCCCGCGCTGGCGCCGGAGCGCGTGTACGGCGTCGGGATCCGCGACCTGGACCCGGGTGAGTGGGCGCCGCAGCCGCTCGGCGACGATCGCTCCGGCCCGTTCTACGTCCACCTGGACCTCGACGTGCTCGACCCGTCGATCATGCCGGCCCAGTTCGCCGTGCCCGGCGGGCTGGAGCTGGACGAGCTGCGCGACGTATTGGCGTCGCTCGAAAACGTCGTGGGCGTCGAGGTCACCGCGTTCGAGGGCGGCAGCGTGGAAGACATGGCGTCGCTGGTCCGGGAGCTGCTTTGACCGACGGCGTCGGGGATCCGCGGCGGCTGGCCGCGCTCGCCGAGAGCGGGCTGATGGACGACGCGCCCGAGGCGGCGTTCGACCGCGTCACGCGGCTCGTGGCCGAGGTCCTGCACGTCCCCGTCGCGCTGTTCACGCTCGTCACCGACGACCGCCAGGTGTTCAAGAGCTCGGTCGGCGTCGGCGACACGCGCGAGACGCCGCTGTCGCACTCGTTCTGCCGCCATGTCGTGGACTCCGGGGCGCCGCTCGAGGTCGTCGACGCGCGCCTGCATCCGCGCGTCCGCGAGAACCCGGCGATCGAGGACTTCGGCATCGTCGCCTATCTCGGGATGCCGCTGACCACGAAGGACGGCACCCGGCTCGGCGCCCTGTGCGCGATCGACCACGAGCCGCGCCAATGGACCGGGCGCGACCACGGCGTGATGGAGGATCTGGCCGGCGCCGCGATGGCCGAGATCGAACTGCGCCAAGCGAACCGCGCCGTCGCTTCCGCGGCCGCCGAGCTGCACTTCGCCGCCACGCACGACACGCTGACGCGGCTGCGCAACCGGCGCGCGCTGCTCGAGGACCTCGGCCAGCTGCTGCAGGAGGGCCGCCCGGCGACGTTCGCGCTCCTCGACCTGCACGGGATGCGCGGCTTCAACGACGCCCACGGCCACATCGCCGGCGACGAACTGCTGGCCAGCCTGGCGAATCGCCTGGAGGTCGCGACCGTCGGCCTTGCGCACGTGTACCGGCTCGGCGGCGTCCAGCTGTGCGCGCTGTTGATGTCCGATGCCAAGGAGGCCGTCGTGGCCGCCTGTGAGGCGCTGACCGCCGCCGACCACGCGATCGGCTGCCGCGCGGTCACCGTCGAGATCCCCCGCGAAGCGAAGAGCATCGCGGCTGTCCTACGCCTCGCCGACGAGCGGCTGGCAGGCTACGGGCATGTTGCGACCACTGGCGCTTGACCTCGAGGAGCGGCGGGCACGGGCACGAGAAGGCGGAGGCCCGGAAAAGGTCGCCCGCCAGCACGCAGCCGGCAAGCTCACCGCGCGAGAGCGGATCGCGCTGCTGATCGACGATGGGACGTTCACCGAGCTGGGCATCCAGGCTCGCCCGCATCACTCTCAGCGCGCGATGGACGGGCGCGAGGCGCCCGCCGACGGCGTGATCACCGGCTACGGAATGGTCGACGGTCGCTGGGTGGCCGTCGCCGCCTACGACTTCACGGTCATGGCCGGCTCGATGGGCATGACCGGCGAGATCAAGGTCGCCCGCGTGCGCGAGCTGGCGCTGACCAAGCGGATCCCGATCATCTGGCTGCTCGACAGCGCGGGCGCGCGGATCCAGGAGGCGGTCGGCTCGCTGTTCGCGGGCACCGGCTTCCTGTTCCGGGAGGAGGTCGTGATGAGCGGCGTCGTCCCGCAGGTGGCGGCGCTGATGGGCCCGTGCGCGGCCGGCACGGCGTACATCCCAGGCCTCGCCGACTTCGTCCCGATGGTGTCCGGGCAGGGTTCGATGGCGCTCGCCGGCCCGCACCTGGTGCGCGCGGCGATCGGCGAGGACGTCACGCAGGAGGAGCTTGGCGGCGCGCGCGTGCACTGCCGCAAGTCCGGCGTCGGCGACCTCGAGGTCGCCGACGACGAGGAGTGCATCGCTCGCATCAAGCAGTACCTGTCGTTCTTCCCGTCGCACTGCGAAGCGCCGCCGCCGGTGCGGCCGGTGACCGACCCGGTGGACCGCCGCGAGGACGCGCTCCTGGACGTCCTGCCGGAGTCCAACCGCAAGCCGTACGACATGTACGACGTGATCCGGCTGATCGTCGACGATGGGGAGTGGCTCGATCTCAAGCCGAAGTGGGCGCGCACGATCATCACGTGCCTGGCCCGGATGGGCGGGCGGCCGGTCGGGATCGTCGCGTCGCAGCCGCGCCATCTGGGCGGCATCCTCGACAACGACTCGGCCGACAAGGCGGCCCGGTTCGTGACGCTGTGCGACGCGTTCGGGATCCCGCTCGTGTTCCTCGTCGATGTGCCGGGGTTCATGGTCGGCACCAAGGTCGAGCAGGCCGGGATCATCCGCCACGGCGCGAAGATGCTGCACGCGGTGGCGGCGGCGACCGTGCCCAAGGTCACCGTCGTGCTGCGCAAGGCGTATGGCGCCGGCTACTACGTGATGAACGGCCGCGCGTACGAGCCTGATCTGATCGTGGCGTGGCCGAGTGCGGAGATCTCGGTGATGGGCGCCGAGGGGGCGGTCGAGATCGTGTTCCGCAAGCAGGTGCTCGAGGCGGAGGACCCGGCGGCGAAGAAGGCGGAGCTGATCGATGCCTACCGCGGGTTGATTGATGTGTACGTCGCGGCCGGAAATGGAATGATCGACGATGTGATCGATCCCCGCGAGACGCGGCCGACGATCATCAGGGCGCTGCAGGTAGCAGAAGGCAAGAAAGTAGAGCGTCCCTGGAAAAGGCATGGTGTGATTCCGGTTTAAGCGGGTAAGGGGGGTTCAACGCGTGGTCAAGACGGGCGCCGCGCGTTGTCGTCGTGTCTATGGACGCCGCCGAACGACATGTGCTGGACTTGGTGCCCGTCGGTCTCCAGATCTGGGAGGCGGCCGGCGCTCACGTTCGCTCGCTCACGCTGTGTTACGCGAACGCGGAGGCGGGGCGGCAATCGGGCTTCGATCTGGCGGCGCGGGTCGGCCAGAGGCTGCCCGACGTGTTCCCGGACTACGACGTCCCCTGGAATGAAAAGGTGCTCGCCGCCTGCCTGTCCGGTGAGCCGCAGGCATACGAGCTGCACGTCGGCGACACGTGGTGGCACGCGCAGGCGACGCCGTTGGGTGGTCGTCAGGCCGTCGCGGCCTACTGGGACGTCACCGAGCACAAGCGCTCCGAGCAGCTGAACCGCGCGATCGTCGCCGAGTTGCAGGAGGGCGTGATCGTGATCGACCGGAGCGAGCGTGTCGTGCTCGCCAACGAGGCGGCCGCGGAGCTGTTCGGCCTGCCCGCCCGCGAGCTTTCGGGCCGGCTGTTGAGCGGGCTCCCCGTCGACGTGCTGGACTCCCGCGGGCAGCTGGTCGCCGATCAGCAGCTGGCGCTGATCCGCGCACTGCGAGGTGAGGAGGTGACCGGCGATCTCGTACGGCTCGTACGTGGCGACGGCTCGCTCCTGTGGGTCGAGATGCACGCCAACCCGCTCACCGATGACGACGGCGAGATCTATGGCGCGGTGGCCACCTGCGAGAACGTGACCGTCCGAGTCGAGAAGGACCGGCGCACGCGCCATGAGGCCGACACCGACGCATTGACCGGGCTCGCGAACCGGCGTGCGCTCGAGCGCACGCTCGGGGCGGCGCTGGGGCGGGCCCGGACGCGCTCGCGCTCGGTCGGGGTGATCATGCTCGACCTCGACGGCTTCAAGGCGATCAACGACACCCACGGTCACGCGGCCGGTGACGTGGCGCTGATCGAGGTCGCGCAGCGGCTGCGCGGGTGTGTGCGCGAGCGCGACCTCGTGGCACGCTTCGGCGGCGACGAGTTCGTGGTCGTGCTGACCGACGTCGGCGGGTTCTCAGGCGCGGTGCGCCAGACCGTCGACCGCATTCGAGACGCGCTCGCCGAGCCGTTCGCCGTCGACGGGACGCCGGTGGAGTTGCGCGGGGCGATCGGCGTCGCCTCCTTTCCCGAGGACGCCCACGACGTCACCTCCGTGCTGGCCCACGCGGACCGTCGGATGTACGCGGATAAGAGCGCGCGCAACGGCTCTCTTCGGTAGCGTCGCCGCCCTGAGCGATCCCGTCATCCTCACCTGCGCCATGTCGGGCGCGCTCGCCTCGCGCGAGCAGTGCCCGGCGATCCCGTACACGCCCGCCGAGTACGCGGCCGAGGCGCGGCGGGTCGTCGACGAGGGCGGCGTGATGGCGCATCTGCATGCGCGCACGCCGGACGGTCGCCCGTCGCACGAGATCGAGGACTTCCGGGCGATCACGGAGGCGATCCGGGGCGAGGTCGGCGACGCGCTGATCATCAACTACTCGACGGGCACGATCGGGGTGCCGGTGGAGAAGCGGATCGCGTACCTGCGTGAGCTGCGCCCGGACATCGGGGCGCTGAACATGGGCTCGATGAACTACGCGAAGTACTCGTCGCGCCGGCGCGAGTTCGTCTTCAAGGCGGTGTTCGAGAACTCGTTCGACACCATCGGTGCGCTGCTCGAGGCGATGGTCGAGTGCGGGATCCGGCCCGAGCACGAGTGCTTCGACTCCGGCCATGTGGCCTCGCTCGATCCGCTGCTCGACATGGGCGTCTTGAAACCGCCGCTCCAGGTTTCGTTCGTGATGGGCGTGACCGGCGGGATCCGGCCGACGGCGCGCAACGTCGCGCACATGGCCGAGCAGGTTCCGGACGTCCCGCACCAGTGGGGCGTGATCGGGATCTCGCGCGCGCAGTGGGGGCTGCTGGCCGCGGCGCTGTCGCTGGGCGGCAACGTCCGAGTCGGGCTCGAGGACAACTTCTATCTGCCGGACGGCGAGATGGCGCGCTCGAATGGCGACCTGGTGGCGCGTGCGGCGCGAATGGCGACGGATGCGGGGCGGCGGCTCGCGACCATCGACGAGGCGCGCGAGATGCTGGGCTTGTGAGCGACGCCTTCTTCATTGGCCTCGGGGACGGCCGCTACCGCGCGACGGAGCGCACGAGCGGGCCGTGGGACGCGCGCCACCAGCACGCCGGGCCGCCGTCGGCGCTGCTGCTCGGAGCGCTGGAGCGGACCGAGCCGCGCGACGAGATGGCGTTGGCGCGGATCACGGTCGAGATCCTTGGCGCGGTGCCGATCGGCGAGATGGAGGTCGAGACGGCGGTCGAGCGGCCGGGTCGCTCGGTCGAGTTGCTGGCCGGCGAGGTGCGGGCCGACGGCCGGGCCGTGCTGCGCGCCCGCGCGTGGCGGGTCCTGCGCTCCCCGGTCGACACCGACGAGGGGCCGGAACCGGTCGCGATTCCCGACGCCGATGAAGCGCCTCCGCCGACGCTCGGCGAGACGTTCGGCTACGCGCATGCGGTCGAGTGGCGGTGGGCTCGCGGCGGGTGGATGGAGCGCGGGCCGGCGGCGGTCTGGACCCGGATGCGGATTCCGCTGGTCGAGGGCGAGGCGCCCTCGCCGCGCCAGCGCGTGATGGTCGTCGCGGACTCCGGCAACGGGGCTTCGAACGTGCTCGACTGGAGCAAGTACCTCTTCATCAACACCGAGCTGACCGTGCATTTCGTGCGCGAACCGGTCGGCGAGTGGGTGTACCTGGACGCCGAGACGCGGATCGGCGATGCCGGGCTCGCGTCGTCGGTGATCAGCGACCGGTCGGGACCGGTTGCGCGCGGGGCGCAGGCGCTGCTCGTCGCGCCGCGATGATCCTGCCCTCGCCTGCCGGCACGAGCGTGACGCCGCGCCGCTGCGGCTTCTCGGTCTTGTCGGCCGGCTCGAGGCGCTCGATGCTCGCCGCCACCGCGCGCAGCACCGCCTTCATCTCGTACAGCGCGAAGCTCGCGCCGAGGCAGCGGCGCACGCCGCCGCCGAACGGGATCCACGTGTAGGTCCCGGCCGGCTTCTCCAGGAACCGCTCGGGTTGGAACGCGAACGGGTCCGGATAGACGTCCTCGCGCGTGTGCATCAGCAGGATGTTCGGCTGGATCGCGACGCCCGCGGGGAGTGTGTAGCCGCCGACCTCGAACGGCGCTTTGAGCATCCGCAGGACCGCGGGCACGACCGGCCGCAGCCGCAGCGTCTCCTTGCACACCGCGTCCAGGTACTCGTCCTCTCCAAGGCGCTCCCACGCCTCCGGGTGATGCGCGAGCCGCTCGAGCGCCCAGCTCAGCGCGGTCGCCGTCGTCTCGTGGCCCGCGACGAGCAGCGTGAGCAGCTCGTGGCGCAGCGTCCGGTCGTCCATGTCGGTGGTGCTGAGCAGCATCGACAGGATGTCCTCGCGCTCGTGCAGGTCCGCCACGGTGCGGCGGCGCGCGATCTCCTCGTTGAGCAGCGCGTCGACCGGCGAGCGCATGCGCCTGACGGGGTTGGAGATCATCCGTTCGCCGGCGAGCACGACGAGCATCAGCCGCCACGGGTCGCCCATCCAGTCCAGGAGCTGCGCGAGCAGTGATCGCAGCCGCTCGTCGCGCGTGCCGAAGACCGCGCGCATGATGATCTCGAGCGTCAGCGCCTGCATCCGCGGACGCGTCGCGATCGGCTGATTCGCCGGCCACGTCGCGACCTCGGCCTCGGCGATGTCGCGGATCAACTCGCCGTAGGCCTGCATCCGCTCGCCGTGGAACGGCGGCAGCAGCGCCTTGCGCTCGGCCATGTGCTCGGGACCGTCGAGCAGCAGCACCGAGCGCGCGCCGAGCAGCGGCCGCAGGATCTGATTGCCCTCGCCCGCGTGGAGCACGTTCGGGTCGCCGGTGAAGACGGTCTTCACGTCATCGGGGTGCGAGATCACGACCCACGGCGCGTGCCGTTCGACGTTCAGCGAGAACGTGTCGCCGTAGCGCTGCCGCAGCTTTCGCGAGTACGGCCCGGGCCGCAGGATCCACCCCGCCGCGTTGAGGGCGAGCGGACCACGTGGGCCGGGCGGGAGCGTCATGGGTGCGGTTTCGGCTTGGGCTTGGGTTTCGGTTTGGGGGGGGCCGGTGGCCGTCGTCGTCGGGCGCGCCCACGGGCCAGGCCAGCACCACCGTGCACGGGGCGTGGTCGATCACCCACCGTTGACTATGCCCGATCGAGTGCGGACCAACGTGACGTCCGTCACGTGCGACGACGAGCACGTCGGATTCGGCCGCGGCGGCATAGACCACGCTCTCCGGTTCGCCGTCCGCGACGACGCGCTGGGCGGGGCGGCCAAGGCGTCCTGGGCGTCCTCGAGCAGCGCGTGGGCTGCCTCGCCGGCGAGCGCGTTCATCCGCTCCATGACCGCTTCGTGTCGGCGTCCGCGCGGCCCGGGCAGGTCGACGCTGGTCACGTGCAGCAGCGTCACCTCGGTCGCGTCGAGCGCGGCAGCCGCGTCGACGCATGCCTCCCACCCGCCCTCCGTGATCCAAGCGAGCACCTTCACGTCACGAGCCACAGCGCGACGGTAGCGCCGATCAGGATCGGCGGCACGCTGACCGCCCCGAGCACGTGGAACTCGCGGTGGCTCGGTTCCGCGTCGCGTTCGCGCAGCACCCGCCGCCACAGCAGCGTCGCGAGCGAGCCGGTGTAGCTGAGGTTCGGGCCGACGTTGACGCCGATCAGTACCGCCAGCACGGTCTCAGGGCCGGCGGCGGTCGCGGCAGGCAGCAGCAACAGCAGCGCGGGGAGGTTGTTGAGCAGGTTGGCGAGCAGCGCGGCCACGAATGCGGCGCCCATCAGGGCGAGCAGGCCGGCACCCGCGGGCAGGATGTCGTCGACGACGTCGCCGAGCCCCGACTCGGCGAGCGCACGCACGATCAGTCCGAGCCCGAGCACGAAGGCCAGCAGGGGCAGGTCGACCGCGCGCCACGACGACCGCGTGAGCGCGAGCATCGCCAGCGCGCCCGCCGCGGCCGGCCAGGCCGCGTCGAGCCCGAGCGGACCCGCGACGACGAAGCCGGCGAGCGTGAACGCGACCACCGCGAGCGGCGCGCGCGGGAGCGGCGGGGGCGGCCCCGACGGCGTCCGGCCGCCTGCCTCGAGCGCGGACGCGAACGCCCGCCGCAGCACGACCCACTCGATCGCGATCGCCACCGCGCATGGGCCCGCCATGCGTGCCGCGAATCCAGCGAACGACAGGTCCGTCGCGCGAAACGCGAGCAGGTTGGTGAGGTTCGAGATCGGCAACAGCAGTGAGGCCGAGTTCGCCAGGTGCGTGCACGCGTACACGTGCGGACGCCCGGGCACGCGCGCCTTGGCGGCGGCGGCGAACGCCGCGGGCGTGAGCAGCACGACCGTCGCGTCGAGGCCGAGCACCGCGGTCACGGCGACCGCCGCCGCGAACACGAGCGCGAGCATCCGCGAACCGGATCCGCGGGCGCCGGTCGCCATCCGCGTGGCGAGCGCGTCGAACACGCCGGCCCGCTCGCATCCGTCGCCGAGGACGAGCAGCGCGGCCAGCACACGAGCGTCGGCGCGAGCGCGGCGGCCTCGTCGGCCGCGTCGTCGGGCGTGAGCAGACCGAGTGCGAGCAACACGCCCGCTCCGGCGAGCGCGACGAGCGCCTCGGGCGCGCGCCGATCGATCGCCGCCGCCAGCGTCGCCACGAGCGCGATGGCGGCGATGATCACCACAGCGCGTCGTGGCGCTCCATCACACCCCAGGCGCTACGGAGCGCGCCGGCCACCGGCAGCGAGCCCGTGAACGTGCCGAACGGTTGCTCGTAGTCGGACTTGAGCAGCACGTAGTTCTCGTGCGCGACACGGATTGCCTGCGCCGTGAAGCGCAGGTCGCCGACGCCGTTCAGGCCGTCGAACGGCTGGTGGTCCACTTCGTGCGGCACGCCGTCGACCCACACGGTGCGCTCCGAGGGCGAACCGTCGTGCAGGCCGTCGACGAGGTTCCAGACGACCTGCGCGCCGGACTCCGCGATGCCCGCTCCCGCCGACCACATCCACGATGTCCTCCGTGCATGCCGGCCGGCCGACTCGTCGAGCAGGCCGGGCAGGTCGATCTCGCGGCCCAACACGGTGCCGGTCACCCGCAGCGGCGTCTTGCGCGTCCACGCCGGTCCCGTCGTCACCTCGATCGGCGTACCCCGCTCGAGCGTCAGGTCGAACCGGTCGCGTGTGCCCTCGTGCAGCCGTTCGCCGTCCCACACTGCCCACCACGATCGGCGCAGCACGCCGACGCGCGCGTGGCCGATGCAGAGCATCCCGTCCGGGCCGAACGCGCCCACCCATCGCCATGACTTTCGAAGTGCCATTGGGCAGAACGATATGCTCGGTTGACTGACGGGTCAGTCCGTCGGGAAGGAGAGCCTTGTGCGTGCCGCCGCCGTCCAGTTGCAGTCGACCCCTGACCGGGATCGCAATCTTGAAGCCGCCGACCGGCTGACGCGTGCCGCTGCTTCCGCGGGCGCCGAGCTGATCGTGCTGCCGGAGAAGTGGCCGGTGCTCGGCACGCCGGAGCAGACGATCGCCGGCGCCGAGCCGTTCGAAGGCCCGATCCTGCAGTGGGCGCAAGCGACGGCGCGTGAGCTGGGCATCGATCTCGTGGCCGGCTCGTTCAGCGAACGGATCGAAGGCGACGAGCGCGGGCGCAACACGTCGATCCACGTCGGCCCGGACGGTGAGCTGCGCGCCAGCTACCGCAAGATCCACATGTTCGACGTCGAGGTCGGTGGGCGCGTCTACAAGGAGTCCGAGCACGAGGCGCCGGGCGACGAGATCGTGCTGTCGGAGACGGCGAACGGGGTCGGCCTCGGCCTTACGATCTGTTACGACGTCCGCTTCCCCGAGCTCTACCGGATCCTCGCCGTCAAGGGCGCCGAGATCGTCGCGGTGCCGGCCGCGTTCACGTTCGCCACCACGCGCGACCACTGGGAGATCCTGCTGCGCGCCCGCGCGATCGAGGGCCAGGCGTTCGTGGTCGCCGCGAACCAGATCGGCGAGCACGCGCCGGGCATCCGCTCCGGCGGGCGCTCGATGATCGTCGACCCCTGGGGTGTCGTGCTCGCGACGGCGCCGGACAGCGAGACGTTCGTCGGCGCCGAGCTCGACCTGGAGCGCCAGGCGGAGATCCGCCGCACGCTGCCCTCGCTGGCCAACCGGCGTCCCGAGGCGTACCGCTGGCCCGCCGAGGTACACGCGTAGTGGCCGCGCGACAAACGGCCGTCGACAAGCGGCGCGTGATCCTCGACGCCGCCGTGCGCGTGTTCGCGCGCGAGGGATTCCATACGTGCCGCGTGTCGGACATCGCGGACGAGGCCGGCGTCGCGTACGGACTCGTGTACCACTACTTCAAGTCCAAGGACCAGGTGCTCGACACGCTGTTCCTCGAGCGCTGGGACATCCTGCTCGACGCGATCCGGGAGACGGACGCGCAGGACATCCCGGCCGACCAGAAGCTCGGTCACATCGCTGGCTTCATCATCGAGTCCTACCGTCACGATCCCGACCTCATGAAGGTGATCATCGTCGAGGTCACGCGCGCCGCGAACTCGTTCGGCGCCGTACACATCGGCAAGATCGGCGAGGCCTACGCGCTGATCCGCGGCGTCGTCGAGAAGGCGCAGCGGACGGGGGAGTTCCGGGCCGAGATCCCGGCCGAATTCGCGGTGATGGCGTTCTACGGCGCGATCGAGCAGGTGCTCACCGGATGGATCTTCGGGCTGCTCGCCGAGGGCGAAGAGGAGTACGAGCTGGCGAAGGCCCACGTCGTCCAGACGATCTGCGGCGGCCTCGCGGCGTAGGGCCCGTAGACTGCCGCGCCATGGACAATGACCTTGTCAAGCGCCTGGCCTGGTCCGGCCTGCTGGCCGGCACCGGTGCCCTGGCCTCGATCGTGACCACGCGCATCGCCGCGGTGATATTCCGCCGCATGTTTGGGGAAGATCCGCCCGAGTGAAAGACGACGACCCTCAGCGCACCCAGGAGTGGGACTCGCCGCCGGACGAGGACCTGGCCGGCTCGACGGCGGCCGAGGCCGAGTCCGTTGCCGGGGCGCGTGAGGCCCACGCGCAGGCCGAGCGCACGGCCGCGGAAGCGCGTGGCGCGGAGCTGCGGGCCGAGCTCGCCGAGACCGACGCCCGGCGCGCCGAGGAGGACACGGCCAAGGCCCACGACCACGTCGTCGACGCTGAGAAGCAGGAAGAGAAGATCTCGCGCAAGGAGCGCAAGGCCAAGGAGCGCGCCGAGCAGGCCGAGGCTGAGGCCACGCGTGCACGCGAGCAGGCCGCTGCCGCGGCCAAGCTCGAGCAGGACAGTGCCACGACGCGCAAGGCGCCCGAGTTGTCCGGCGCCCACGTGACCTCGCCCGGGCTCGGCTCTGAGACCGATCCTGCAGTCGCCGCATCCGCGGCGTCGTACCGTGCGCCGGAAACCGCGGCCGCCGACGCCGGCCCGCTGGACCGTCCGGAGGTCGTCGCGGGGATCGCGTTCGCCGGTGCCTTCGTGCTCGCTCGCGTCCTCAAGAGGATCTTCGACTAACCCATGACGGATCATCAGACATCGGAGCTGGGTCAGGCGATCCAGGAGGTCAGCGAGAAGGCGTCGCTGCTCGTGCGCGAGGAGATCGCGCTGGCCAAGGCCGAGATGACCGAGAAGGTCTCCGGGCTGGTGAAGGGCGCGGCCGTGGGCGCCGCCGCCGGCATCTTCATCGTCGCCGGCCTCATCTACTTCCTGCACTTCCTGGCGCTGCTGATCGCGGAACTGCTGGGCGACACCTGGTGGCTCGGCTACCTGATAGTCGCCGGCGTCCTGTTCGTGCTCGGCGGGCTCGCCGGGTTCCTGGCCGCGCGTTTCTTCAAGAAGGGCACGCCGCCGACCCCGCAGATGGCGATTGAGGAGGCCCAGCTGATCAAGGCGACCATCACCGCGCCGCATCCGGCCACGCCGGGCAGCGGCGTCGAGCCAGCGGGTCCCTCGAAGGTCGAGGCGCGATGAGCGCGCAACGCTCGCCGGAGGAGATCCGGCGCTCGATCGAGGCCAACCGCGCCGAGCTCGGCGTCTCCGTCGAGAAGCTCCGTGGCGAGATCACGAAGGCCACAGACTGGCGCGGGCACCTGCGCACGCACAAGCGCGAGGTGATCATCGGCGCGGCGGTGGCCGGATTCGTCGTCGGCGGAGGCATCGCGGCGTTCACCGGCTTGCTCACGGGCCGCCGCCGCTCCCGCTACTACTAAGGCGTGCAGCCCCTCCGCCCCACCCCGATCATCCGACCTTAACGGCTAGGCGGGAGCGGGCTCGATCGGCGGCGGCGGGTCCTTCGGGCCCGCTGGCTCGACGATGTCCTGCAGCGTCTGGTCATGGCGGAATGACCACCACTCGCGGATCGCGATCTGCACGGACGCCGCGACCGGGATCGCGACCAGCGCGCCGATCACGCCGAGCAGGGTGGCGCCGAACAGCACCGACACGAGCACGATGAACGGGTGCACGTTGACCGCGCGCTTCTGGATCTGCGGCTGGATCAGCGTGTTCTCCAGTTGCTGGTAGACGATCGAGTAGATCGCCCAGATGATCGTCGCCGTCGGGAAGTCGGTGAACAGCGTGACGAGGCCGACGATCAGCGCGCCGATGGTCGCGCCGACCAGCGGCACCAGGTCGGCGAAGAAGATCACGATCGCGAGCGCGGCGGCGAACGGGACGCCCAGGATCGTCAGCAGGATGTAGGCGAGGACCGCCGCCAGTGTGGCCTGGGCCAGCACGCCCCCGACGTACGCTCCGACGGCCTTGCTCATGTGGTCGAGCGCGACCCGGATCCGTGCCGCCTGGCCCGCGGGGCGTAGCTCGAGGATACGGTTGATCCAGCCGCGGCCGCTGCCGAGCAGGAACGCGGCGAGCACGAGGATCGTGAACAGCGCGAACAGCGAGTTGATGACGCCGAGTCCGATGTTGCCGAGCACGTTGGCCGCATCGCCGATCCGTCCGGGCAGCTTCTCCGCCTCCGACTGCAGCTTCTCGGTGATGTTGTAGTCCTCCTCGAGCCCCCGCAGCGTCGAGTTCTTGTTCGCGAAGTCCTGCGCGTCCTGCGCGTACGAGGGGAGGTCCTGGATCAGGTTGTTGCCCTGCTCCACAAGGGGAGGCACGATCACGGCGCCGATTCCGATCGGGATCAGCAGCAGGCACAGGTACACGATCGAGATCGCGAACCCGCGGCGCATGTGGTCGTTGAGCAGGTTGACCGGGCCCGACAGTGCGACGGCCAGGAACGCCGCGCTCAGCACCCAGCCGATCGGCTTGCGCAGCAGGTAGATCAGGTACAGCGCGATCGCGAACAGGACCGCGATGAACAGCGTGCGGACGATGATCCGCGGCGAGTAGGACGGGATGACCTGGATGACCGGCGGTTCGCCGCGGTTCGGGCGTGGATCGAGCGGGATGCCCACCGCGGGTGGGTTCCAGCCGCCGCCGCGGAATCCTTCAGAAGGGCCCCAGCAACTCCGTCTTGAGGCCCGTGACGCCGAGGATCCCCGGACCGGTGTGGGTGCCGATCACCGGGCCGATCTCTGAGATCAGCACGGGGTCGCGGCCGTAGATCTCGCGACCCTTCTCGGCGAGGCGCTCGGCTTCGGCGCGGGCCTGGACGTGCTGGATCGCGAACCCGTCGCAGCCGTTCTCGTGCCGCTGCTGGAGATGGGCGACCAGCCGCTCGAAGGCGCGGCCCGCGGTCCGAACGCGCTCGACGGGCTGCATCTCGCCCTCGATCGTGAGGATCGGCTTGACCTTCAGCGTCGCGCCGATCCACGCCCGCGCCGCCCCGATCCGCCCGCCGCGCCGGAGGTACTCCAGCGTGTCGACCATGACGATGATCTTGACGTTCTCGCGCATCGCCCCGGCCGCCGCGACGGCTCCCGCGAGGTCCTCGCCGCGCTCGAGCGCGTTGGCCGCGGCGACGGCCATGAAGCCATGCCCGGCGCAGCCGGTCAGGGAGTCGATCACGACCATGTTCTCGGGCGCCATCCCGCGCTCGACGAGAACCTGCTTGGCCTGCTCGGCCGCGCCCACCGTCCCGGAGATCCCGCCCGATAGGTGGATCGAGAGGATCGCGTCACCGCGCTCGACGAGCGGCTCGTAGACGGCGAGGAAGTCCCCGACCGACGGCTGTGACGTGCTCGGCAGCTCGCCCCCGGAACGCAGGAAGTCGTAGTACGCGTCGTAGTCGGCGAGATCCGACTCGCGATCCGTGCGCCCGTCCCAGTTGACATACAGCGACACGAGATGGATGCCGTGCCGCTCGATCACCTCGCGCGGCAGATACTGCGTGGTATCGGTGACCACCGCGACCCCGGACATCGAGGGCCGCACACTAGTGACTCGGCCGCGAGTTCGCGAGGCGTGCCGTCCTGTGGGGCCGCTGGACGAACTCGCCGGAGCATCGCCCCCTGGGCGATGCGGCGGTGAGCGTTAGCGCGCCAGGAATGTCGAGCGCGGAACCTCCGGACGTCGTATGGTCGCAACCGACCTCAAGAGGAGGGCTTCCATGAAGTTCATCGCGCTGATCTACACCGACGAGTCCCAGATGGCGGACGCGACCCCGGAGGACGGGGCGGCGGTGATGCAGGCGTACACCGAGTTCGGGCAGGCCGCCACCGAGGCGGGGGTGTTCCACGGCGTCGGCGACGGCTTGCAGCCCACCGCGACGGCCACGACGGTGCGCGTGCGCGACGGCGAGCGCCTGCTCACCGATGGCCCGTTCGCGGAGACGAAGGAGCAGCTCGGCGGTTTCTACTCGCTCGAGTGCAAGGACCTCGACGAGGCGCTGAGCTGGGCCGCACGGATCCCTGGCGCCGCCTTCGGTTCGATCGAGGTTCGCCCGGTGATCGACTACGAGGCGATGTCGGCTCCGCTGCAGCACGAGGCCGCCACGTCCTGACCGAGAACGTCCTCGTCGACCGCCTGTTCCGGCGTGAGTCGGGACAGGCGGTCGCCGTGCTCGCCCGCATCCTCGGCGACCTCGACCGCGCCGAGGAGGCGGTGCAGGACGCGTTCCTGGTGGCGCTCGAGCGGTGGCCCGAGCGCGGCATCCCCGACAACCCGGCGGCGTGGATCGTCACCGCGGCGCGCAACCGGGCGATCGACCGGATCCGGAGCGAGCGCCGGTGGGCCGGCCGGCGCGGGGCGCTCGAGGCCGAACTGCGGGCCCTGGGCGGCGACGATGAGGAGACGCGGCTGGTGAGCCCGATCCCCGACGAGCGGTTGCGGCTGATCTTCACCACGTGCCACCCGGCGCTCGCCGCGGAGGCGCGCGTCGGCCTCACGCTGCGGGCGCTCGGCGGTCTGACCACCGCCGAGGTGGCGCGCGCGTTCCTGGTGTCCGAGCCGGCGATGGCGCAGCGGATCGTGCGCGCGAAGCAGAAGATCGCGGCGGCCGGCATCCGCTACGAGGTGCCGCGCGACGCCGACCTCCCGGCGCGGCTCGACAGCGTCCTGGCCACCGTCTACCTGATCTTCAACGCCGGCTACGGGCCGCCGGTGCGCTCGGCGCTGTGCGCGGAGGCGACCCGGCTCGGCCGTCTGCTCGTCGCGCTGATGCCCGACGAGAGCGAGGCGCTCGGGCTGCTGGCGCTGATGTTGCTGCACGACTCGCGCCGGGCCGCGCGCGTGGACGCCGATGGTCGACTCGTGTTGCTGGCCGACCAGGACCGCTCGCTGTGGGACGCCGATTCGATCGCGCAGGGCGAGGCGCTCGTCGCGCGGGCGTGGCGGCTCGGGCGGCTCAGCAAGTACCTGATCCAGGCCTCGATCGCGGCCGAGCACTCGCGCGGCTCGGACTGGACGCGGATCGTCTGGCTTTACGACCAGCTGATCGCGGTCTCTCCGACGCCGATCGTCGCGCTCAACCGCGCCGTCGCCGTCGCCGAGCGTGACGGGCCCGAGGCCGGGCTGGCACTGATGGACGATCTCGACCTCGGCGGCTACTACCTGTGGCACGCGGCGCGAGCGGACCTTCTGCGCCGGCTCGAGCGCGCCGACGAGGCCGCCGCGGCGTACCGCGCCGCGCTCGAACTCACCGACAGCGATGTCGAGCGCGACTTCCTTGCACGAAGACTCCACAAACTTAAAGGGTCTGGCCCTTTAGGTTAGGGGCGTGCCTGACGCCCTCACTGTTCGTGAACTTCGAAAGCGGTATGGAGCCAACGAGGCGCTCAAAGGCGTCGATCTGACGGTCGGCGAAGGTGAGCTGGTCGGGCTGTTGGGCCCGAACGGCGCCGGCAAGTCGACGCTCGTGAAGATCGCCTGCGACCTGGTCCGGCCGACCAGCGGGACGGTCCAACTCAGCGGGGCGCTCGGATACCTCGCCGAACTGTTCCGGTTCCCCGACTGGCTGAGCGCGGACGAGGTGCTGGTCCTGCACCAGAAGCTCGCTGGCTCGCACGGCGGGCTCGCCGAGCGCTCCGAGCTGCTGCAGCTCGTCGGCCTGGGCGAGGTGGCGACGCGGCGGGTGGGTGCGATGTCGAAGGGCATGCAGCAGCGGCTGGGCATCGCGCAGGCGATGATCGGCGACCCGCGGCTGCTGCTGCTCGACGAGCCCACGAGCGCGCTCGACCCGGCCGGGCGGCGGACGGTGCGCGAGCTGCTCGAGACGCTGCGTGGGCGCGGCGTCTCGGTGCTGCTGAACTCGCACCTGCTGTCCGAGGTCGAGCTGGTGTGCGACCGGGTGGTGATGATCGCGCGCGGCGAGGTGGTGGCGGCCGGCACGCCCGCGGAGCTGTCGCAGGCGGGCGGCGTCGACGTCCAGACCGGGCGTGGCGTGCGCCATTTCGCGCAGGCCACGCGCGAGGACATCCCGCGGATCGTGCGCGAGCTGGTCGAGTCCGGCGAGGACATATACGAGATCCGCGTCATCCGCTCGTCTTTGGAGGACACCTACCTCGAGGTGGTGGGCGGGCGATGAGCGGGGTGTGGATCATCGCCGGCTTCGCGCTGCGCGAGTCGCTGCGCAAGCGGGTGTTCATCGTCGTGGCGCTGCTGACCGTGGCGTTCCTCGCGCTCTACGCGCTCGGCGTCTGGCAGATCTCGCAGGAGATCGACGAGATCGGGGGCGTGGACGGCGTCGAGGGCGACGTCGTCGCGGGCGCGACCCTGCTCGGGCTGTCGATGTTCGCGATCCTCTTCCTGGGCGCGATCCTCGCCGTCTTCCTGACCCTCGGCGCGGTCCGCGGCGACGCCGAGCGCGGCCTGCTGCAGCCGCTGATCGTGCGGCCGCTGACGCGCGGCACGTTCCTGCTCGGGCGCTACGTCGCCGCCGCCGCGGTGTGCGCCGCGTACGTGATCGTCGTCTTCCTGGCGTCGGTGGTGATCACCCATGCGTTCATCGATTGGTGGCCGGACCAGCTGCTCGTGCCGGCGCTCGAACTCGGCGCCGGCGTGGCGGTGATCGCGGCGATCGCGCTCGGCGGGTCGGTGGTGCTGTCGAGCACGGCGAACGGGATCGCGGTGTTCATGCTGTTCGGCGCGGGGCTGGTCGCGGGCCTGCTCGGGCAGATCGCCGAACCCGAGGCGCTGAACTCCGAGACGCTCGAGAACGTCAGCCGGGCCGCATCCTGGGTGCTGCCGTTCGAGGCCCTGTATCAGTCGGCCCTCAGCTCGATCACAGCCGACACCGTCGGCTTCACCCGGTTCGCGATCAACCTCGGTCCGTTCGGCGGCGCGACGAGCTTCGGCCCGTTGCTCCTCCCCTTCACCGTCGCCTACGTGGCGGCGATCGGCGCAGCGGCGCTATGGGCGTTCCGACGAAGGGACCTTTAGGGTAAGCCGACTCGCATGGTGATCGGAGTCGAGAACATCGGCGAGTGGCGCGGGCAGGACGTCGTCGACCCGAACGGCGAGAAGCTCGGCAAGCTCGAAGAGGTCTACTACGACGGCGAGACCGACGAGCCGGCGTTCGTCGCGGTCAAGACCGGCCTGGTCTCCAAGAGCATCACGCTCGTGCCGCTGGAGCGCGCGTCGGTCGGACGCGACTTCGTGCGGGTCGACCGTCGCAAGGCGGTGTTCAAGAAGGCGCCGAGCTTCGACACTGACACGGAACTGACGCTCGACGACGAGGCCGCGACCTACGAGCACTACTCGCTCTCCTACACGCCCGCGGGCGAGGGCGCCCGCCGCCTGGCGAAACGCTAACGACGGGTCGCGATGAACCGCCAGCCGGTCGCCGGAAGCGCGCCGGCCGCGATCCCGACCTCCTCCTCGGCGCGTAGCGCCGGGTCGACCTTCCAGCGATACAGGTAGGCGCACGGGATCGGCTCGGCCACGTCGAACCACGGCGCGAGCTGCTCGCGGATGTACGCGAGCGAGTGCAGGTGCTCGCGCATGTGCGCCACGTGGTCGCCGGGATCCTTGTCCACGCCGGCGTGCGTGAGCCACCAGGCCGCGGCGCGCTCGTCCAGGTGCTCGACCGCGAACTCGTCGACGACGAGCCGGGCGCCGTGGCGCAGCACCTCCGACAGCCGCCGCAGCGAACTCTCGAGCGGCATCACGTGGTGCAGCGAGACCATCGCCACCGCGGCGTCGAACGAGCGTGGCGGCGCGTCGAGATCCTCGAGCGCGACCGGCAGCACCGGTGGCTCGCCCGCGGGGTCGATCGCCGTGACGTCGTAGCCGGCGGCGGTCAGCACGCCGGCCAGCTCGCCGTCGCCGGCGCCGACCTCGAGGACGCGAGCGGGCGGCGGCGGAAGCGCGGAACGGACGTAGGCGACTGCGTCAGGAGTTGGCACCGGGCTCCACGATGCCATGTTCGTACGCGAAGACCACGGCCTGGACGCGATCCCGCAAGCCAAGTTTCATCAGCACGCGCGCGACGTGGGTCTTGACCGTGGCGTCGCCGACGATCAGCTCGGCCGCGATCTCCTGGTTCGAGAGGCCGCGGGCCAGCAGCGTCAGCACTTCGACCTCGCGCGCGGTGAGCTCTTCGAGCTCACGCGGCTTCGGTCGCGTCGTGCCGCGGCGCCCGAAGGCCTCGATCACGCGGCGCGTCACGACCGGGTCGATCAGCGCGTTGCCGGCGGCGACGGTGCGGACGGCGCCGATCAGCTGCTCGGGCGGGGAGACCTTCAGGAGAAAGCCGCTGGTGCCCGCGCGCAGCGCCTCGTACAGGTACTCCTCCTCGTCGAACGTGGTGAGCACGAGCACCTTCGGCGGGTCATCGCGGGCCAGCAGCCGCCGCGACGCCTCGAGCCCGTCGAGCACTGGCATCCGGATGTCCATCAGCACGACGTCGGGCTGCGTGCGGCGCGTGACCTCGAGCACCTCCTCGCCGTCGGCGGCCTCGCCGACGACCTCGATGTCGTCCTCGGCCTCGAGCACCATCTTCAGCCCGGCGCGCACCAGCGCCTGGTCGTCGGCGACGACGACCCTCATAGCGGCAGCCTCGCACGGACGGCGAAGCCGCGACCCCCCGGCCCGGCCTCGAGCTCGCCGCCGAACAGCGCCGCGCGTTCGCGCATGCCGACGATCCCGTGGCCGGAGCCGGGCGTGGCGTGGCCGTTAAGCGTCCGCGCGCCGTCGTCGCGCACCTCGAGCCGCAGCTCGCGGCCGTAGGCGACCGTCACGGCGACCGTTGACCCGGGCGCGTAGCGCATCGCGTTGGTCAGCGCCTCCTGGACGATCCGGTACGCGGACATGTCGAGCCCCTGCGGCAGGTCGGCGGGCTTGCCCTCGACCGTCAGTGACGCATCGAGGCCGGCCTCGCGCACGTGGGTGACCAGCTCGTCGACCCGGCGCAGCGACGGCTGCGGAGCGAGCTCGGCGCCTTCGTCGCGTTTGCGCAGGATCCCGAGCATCCGGTGCAGCTCCATCACGGCTTGGCGCCCGGTCTCCTCGATGCCCGCGAGCACCTCGCGGTCGCGGTCGGGGTTCTTGCCCAGCACGCGCCGCACCGCGCCCGCTTGCAGCACCATCACCGAGACGCTGTGCGCGACCGCGTCGTGCAGCTCGCGCGCGATCCGTGCGCGCTCGTCCGCGACCGCCGTGCGCGCCTCTTCCTCGGCGACCACCGCGCGCGTCTCGTGGCCGTGGACGACCCGGCCGGCGCCCCACGCGACGAGGTAGAAACCGATCTGGGCGCCGGCCTGGGTGATCCGCTCGATCCGGCCGGACGCGAAGTCGATCGCGACGTAGGCGAGCCCGATGCCGAGGCCGGCCAGCGCGGGGCGGAACCGCAACTCGTAGGCGACGGTGAAGAGCAGGATCAGCTCGGCCAGGAACGGCGAGAGCGGGTCGGTGTCGTAAGTCTGATCGTGCGCGAGCGCCTGCGCGATAACGACCGCGGCCAGCGCGGGGAGCGGGTAGCGGCGCCGCAGTGCGACGGCGGCACCGTTGACCAGCGCGGCCGTCAGCCAGCGGCCCGTGTTGTCGCGCGAGAGCGCCTCGAGCACGCCGAGCAGCGCGATCGGGAGCGCGATCGCGATGTCGATGAGCTGGGCGCGGCTGAGTCGCACGACGTCAACGTAGCCGGACGCGCGGCCCGCCTTCGTCCGCCTCCCGGATGACCTGAGCGTCCGCCGCGCGGGGGATCGCGAATCGCCGGGGCGGGCGACGACGGGTGACGAATCCGCCCGTAGCTTGCCTCGCATGCTCACCGACCCCCGCCGCTTCTCTCGAATCATTGCCGCCTTCGCCCTCATTGTCGGCCCGCTGGTCGTGCTCGCGGGCATGATCGCCACGCCGTGGGAGGACGAGGCCACGACCGCCTCCTACCACGACGCGCTCGCCGCCCATCCGGGCCAGGCCGAGGTCGCCGCCACGCTGCTGCACTTCGGCTACCTGCTGCTGCTCCCGGCCGCGCTCGGGATCATGCACCTGGCCCGCCGCGCTTCACCGAAGCTCGCGCACATCGGCGGCCTGCTGGCCGTGCTCGGCCTGGCCACGCTGCCCGGCCTGCTCGTGACCGACTTCTACGACCTCGCGCTGGCCGAGGCGCTTCCGCGCGCGCAGTCCGTCGCGATCTCCGACGCCACCCAGGACAGCTGGGCCGCCGCCGTCATGGGCCTGTCCGCGATCGCGCCGATGTTCTTCGGCCTGATCATCCTGATGGTCGCCGCCTCGCGAGCGGGCGTCACGCAGCGCTGGGCGCCGTTTGCCATCGCTGTCGCCTGGCTGCTGCCGTTCGTCTCCGGCACCGGCCTGATCCCGGCCGTCGCCGGGGCGACGATCATCCTCGTCCTGTTCGGCTCGATCGGCGTGAAGGTCGCCCGGATGAGCGATCAGGCGTGGGCGGAGCGTCCGGCCGGCCGGGTCCGCACCAAGCGGGCGAAGGCGCCGAAGATCGCGGTGGAGAGCGCGGCCTGATCGGGGAGATGGCGGGCATCCGCGGCGCGGATGTCCGCCTCGGCCACACCGGCGGGGGCCAGGACGTCGCCCCAGTTGGCGTACCAGCCGTCGAGCGCGGTGTCGTCGACCTCCGGATGGAACTGGACGCCCCAGGCGAGGCGGCCGATGCGGAAGCCCTCCGCGCGGCCGCCTCGTGGCCGTTGCAGGACCTCGACGGCGCCCGGCGGCGGCTCGAAGCCGTCCTCGTTCCAGTGCAGCGCGTGCGCGCCGGGCGGGATCGCGCCCAGCACCGGGTCGTCGGCGTCGAGGACCGTGATCGGTGCCCATGTCACCAGGCGTCGCGGCAGCCGCAGGTTCTCCCCTCCGTGCGCGCGCGAGAGCAACTGGGCACCGAGGCAGACACCAAGCACCGGGATCTCGCGCGCGACCGCCTCGCGCAGCAGCTCCGCTTCCTCCTCGAGCCCCGGATCCCACGCCGCCTGCTCGCCGCCGAGGCTGACGATCCCGTCCACGTCGAGGTCCGGGAGCGTCCCGAAGTGCTCCTCGACAGGGCCGAGCGGGTCGGCTGCATGACCGAGGAACGGCTGGGCCAGATGGTGGATGACGGCGATGCGCGGGTAAGCCGGTGGCATGGTCGAGGACAGGGGTGGACTCCAAAGCGGCCTCAAGCGCCGCCACGTGACGATGATCTCGCTCGGCGGCGTGATCGGCGCGGGATTGTTCGTCGGCTCAGGTGCCGTGATCAACCAGACCGGGCCGGCCGCGGTGCTCTCCTATCTTGCCGCAGGCGCACTCGTGATCCTCGTGATGCGGATGCTGGGCGAGATGGCGGTCGCGCATCCGAGCACCGGCTCGTTCGCCGACTACGCCGGGATCGCGCTCGGCGACTGGGCGCGGTTCGCCGTCGGCTGGCTGTACTGGTACTTCTGGGTGATCGTGCTCGCGGTCGAGGCGGCGGCGGGCGCGGCGATCATCCAGGAGTGGCTGCCCGGCGTGCCGATCTGGGCCTCCAGCCTCGTCCTGATGCTCCTGCTGACGGGCACGAACCTCGTCTCCGTGCGCTCCTTCGGCGAATTCGAGTTCTGGTTCGCGTCGATCAAGGTGGCGGCGATCGTCGCGTTCATCGTGATCGCCGCGGGCTACGTGATCACCGGCGGCGGGGTCGACCAGCTGACCGCCAACGGCGGCTTCACGCCCAAGGGCGGCGTGGCGATCCTGGCCGGCATCGTGATCGTGATCTTCGCCTTCGTCGGCGCCGAGATCGCGACGATCGCGGCGGCGGAGTCCGAGGAGCCCGGCGAGTCCGTGCGCAAGGCGACGAACTCCGTGATCAGCCGCGTGCTCGTCTTCTACGTGCTGTCGGTGTTCCTGATCGTCGCCATCCTGCCGTGGGACTCGACCGAGCTCGGCAAGTCCCCGTTCACGGCCACGCTGGACGAGATCGGGATCCCGGCCGCGGCGCAGGTGATGAACGTGATCGTGCTGACCGCGGTGCTGTCGTGCCTGAACTCCGGGCTCTACGTCGCCTCGCGGATGAACTTCGCGCTCGCGCGGCGCGGCGACGCGCCGCAGTGGATGGTGCGACTCAACGGCCGCGGCGTTCCGGCGCGGGCGATCCTGATCGCCTCGTCGATCGGCTTCCTGTCGGTGATCGCGAACGTCATCTCGCCCGACACGGTGTTCCTGTTCCTGCTCAACTCGTCCGGCGCGGTGGCGCTGTTCGTCTACCTGCTGATCTGCGTCTCGCAGCTCGTCATGCGACGGCAACTGGAGCGCGACGATCCGGAGCGGCTGCAGGTGCGAATGTGGCTGTACCCGTACCTGACGTGGTTCGCGATCGTGGCGATCAGCGTCGTGATCGCGTCGATGGCGTTCGTGGACGACGTCCGCTCACAGTTGCTCCTCGGACTGGTGAGCGTCGCCGTCGTCGCGGTCGCGTTCCTGATCAAGAACGCGCGCGGCGACTCCGGCGAGGGTGACCTTCCCGTACGCAACGGTCGGTTCACCGCTCGTGAGGACCGCGAGCGCGATCCGGCGGCCGCCACGCTCGAGTAACGCCGCCTGGTGGACCAGGCTCTTGCGCCAGCCCGCCTTGAAGAAGGCGGCGAACCCGCGACGACTTGCGACCGGCGCGATGCCCCAGCGCTGGGGGCCGATGATGCCGCCCAGCAGCGTCCGCGCGTATTCGCGGTGGCGGGCGGGGACGAGGCGGTCGATCCGCAGGAAGAGCCGCGCCTGGTCGGCAGCGGTGATGCGCGCCTCGAACAGCGCTCCGACGGGCAGGAAGTGGTGCATCCGCCCCGCGCGAGCGACCGCACTCAGGCCGAGGTCCCCGACCCGCCTGTAGATCTTGCGCCCGGCGTCGTTGTCGGACTCGGTGATCATCGGTCCGAGCCACCGTTTCTCACGGCCGGTGAGCGGGCGCGAGGCGGCGCCGCGCAGCACGGCGACCATCAGCATCGCCTTGGTCATGCTCGCCGAGCGGAACTGCACGTCGGCGTTGTGACCGTGGACCCGCCCGTCGGCGGCCACGACGGCGAACGCGACGACGCCGGTGCGCGTCGCCGCGTATTCGCGGGCCTCGACAATCCCGCCGGGGGCGATGAGGCCCGCGGCGAGGGCGGCGCTAAGAAGCGAGGTCGTTGCGGATCTGGAGTGGCGGGGCGCCCGGCTCGGTCGCGACCGGCGCCTCCTCCGGTGCGTCGGCCGGGGGCTGAACCCCGAGCGTCTCGGCCAGTTCGCCGGTCTCGTACATCTCGGTGATGATGTCGCAGCCGCCCACGAGGTCGCCGTTCACGAACAGCTGCGGGATCGTCGGCCAGTTCGAGATCGCCGACAGCTCCTGGCGGATCCGCGGGTCGGGCAGGATGTCGACCGCCGCGTAGGAGGCGCCCAGCGAGTCCAGCGCGGCCACCGTGCGGGCGCTGAAGCCGCACATCGGGCGCTCGGGGACGCCCTTCATAAACAGGATGACGTCGTGCTCGGAGATGGCCTTCTGGATCTCTTCGCGAATTGGATTGCTCACGATTCCGCCTTCGTGACGAGGGACAGGGCGTGGATGGGGCCGCCGATATCGGTCCCGAACACCGCGTAGACACGACGGTGCTGCTCGATGCGGCTCATGCCGGCGAACTCCGGCGCGACGACCGTGGCCCGGAAGTGATCACCGGTGCCGGTGAGGTCGGTCACGTCCGCCTCGGCACCGGGGATCGCGGCCTCGATGCGCAGCTTTAGATCGTCCGTCGAGGGCATCTGGCACAGAGGGTAGCGGTCGCTACACTTCGGGAAGTATTGGCTGGGAGACCACCACGGGAGTACGACACGTGATCATCTTCACCGAAAAGGGCGCCGAGAAGGTCCAAGAGTTTCTCGCGTCCCAGAGCGCTGACGTTCAGACGTCCGGCCTCCGTGTGGGCGTCCGCGGCGGCGGGTGCTCGGGCTTCCAGTACGCGCTCGCGTTCGACAGCCAGCGTGACGGCGACACGGTGTTCGAGGACCACGGTCTGCGGATCCTCGTCGACGGGCCGAGCCTGCCGTACGTGCGCGGCGCGGTCGTCGACTACGTCGAGTCGATGCAGGGCGCCGGCTTCAAGGTCGACAACCCGAACGTGATCGCGGCCTGCGGCTGCGGCTCCTCCTTCCGCGTGGCGGAGGAGGAAGAGGTCTCCGCCGTCTAATCATGCCCCTGGGCGGGCGGCGCCTGCTGGGCGCCGTCGGCGTCTGTGCGTTGCTCGCCGGCTGCGGTCCGTGCGACGGCGGCGACGAACGTGAGGCCGCAGCGCCTCCCCCGGCGGCGCCGACGGCGTCCCCGGCCGCCCCTGCTGCGACGCCGACCCCGACCGCGCAGACGGACTCCCAGCAAGCGTCGGCCGGCGACCTCGCCGTAGGGCTGACCGAGCAGAACCCGAACTTCATCTGGCCCGCAGGCGCACGCGAGGTTCCGGGCGAGTTCGCGCGTTGGCGTGACGAGCTGGCGAAGCTCAAGCCCGCGTACTACCGGCTCGTGCTGGACTGGCCGTCACTGGAGCCGGAGGACGGCAAGCCGGTGTTCGACGGCTTCAACGGCGGCTGCCTGCGCGACAAGCAGCCGTGTGCCGCCTACGGCGGCCTGCGTGACCAGCTCAAGGCGTTGGCCGCTCGCCAACGCGAGGGCGGCTGGGAGACGCTCGCCGTGATGAGCGGCACGCCGGAATGGGCCGCACGGCCCGCCGGTGGTTGCGAGCGAGACAACACGACGCCGCGCTCGCGCCCGGCGCGCGACATGGCGACCTACACGCGGTTCGTCGAGCGCGTGCTCGCCGAGGCGCGCGAGCAGGGCGCGGAGCTCAAGTACTGGAGCCCGTGGAACGAGCCCAACCACCCGTACTTCATCTCGCCGCAGCGGATGGAATGCGATCGTGACGCGCCCTCGGCCGCGGTCGGGCCGTACGTCGAGATGGCGCGTGCGCTGAAGGCCGGGCTCGACGCGGCGCCGGGCGACCAGCAGCTCGTACTGGGCGAACTGGCCGGCCTCGACCGGAGCCGGCCGATGACGACCTCGGTCTCTGAATTCGTCGCCGACATCCCGGCGGACATGGCCTGCGGCTCGGCGATCTGGACGCAGCACGGCTACGTCGGCGGCCGCGACCCGGTCGACGACCTCGAGCGCGCGCTGGCGCGCAAGGGCTGCAAGAGCCCGAAGATCTGGATCACCGAGACCGGTGTCGGCGCGCCGCGCAGCGGCGAGGAGCGGCGGACATCGCGGGCGTCACAGGTGCGCGCGTGCGGGCGCCTGCACCAGCGGCTGCGCAAGTGGTACCGGGACCCGCGCGTGTCCGTGGCGTTCCAGTACACGTTCCGAGAGGACGACCTGTTCCCGACGGGGCTTGGTCAAGACCGACCTGAGCGGCGACTTCCCGGCGCTCGGCGAATGGATCGCGTGGGCCGGGGGGCGGCAGCCGACCGATCCGCCGCCCGGCAACGCCTGCTCGTAGCTCACGATTGCCGGCCCGCGCGCGTTGCAGCGCGCATGCGCCTGTACGACTACGCCGCCTCCGGAAACTGCTTCAAGGTCCGCCTGCTGCTCGGCCTGCTCGGCCGCCCGTACGAGCGGGTCGCGATCGACATCTTCGCCGGCGACACGCTCACCGACGCGTACTCCGAGATCAATCCCGCTCCGCGAGACGCCGGTGCTCGAGCTCGATTCCGGTGAGCGGATCGCGCAGTCGTCGGCGATCCTCTGCCTACCTCGCGGAGGGGACGCCGTTCCTGCCCGACGATCGCTCTGGGCCGCGCGCAGGTCGCGCAGTGGCTGTCGTTCGAGCAGGAGCGCGTGATGGGCGGGCTGGGGAATCCGCGCTTCCGGCTGCTCACCGGACGGCCCGCCGCCGGGATCGAGTCCCGGCTCGCCACCGGACGCGGCGCGCTGGAGGTCCTCGACGCGCACCTCGCCGGCCGCTCCTGGGTCGTCGGCGAGCGCGTGACGATCGCCGATCTCGGCCTGTTCCCGTACGTCAGCGTCGCGGGCGACGCCGGGGTGGCGCTGAGCGACTATCCGGCGGTGAGCGTGTGGCTCGACCGCATCCGCGCCGTGCCCGGCTTCGTCGACGACTTCGTCACGTACCCCGAGAACGCCCGTCCGGGGGCGGGACGCTCGATCTACTAGCGTCCTCGTCGATGACGCCCACGATCTACGAGTGGGGCGGCGGCCGCGAGGCGTTCGAACGCTGGCTGAACGTCTTCTACGACCTCGTCGAGCGGGAGCCCGATCTGGCGGCGCTGTTCGGCGGCCGGGTCAGCGAGGCGCACCGGCGCCACGTCACGGCGTGGTGGTGCGAGGTGATGGGTGGGCCGGACGAGTACACGACGTCGCACGGCGGCTACGAGCACATGCTGGCGATGCACCGCGGCCTCGGGATCACGCCGGAGCTGCGGCTGCGATTCGTCACGCTGCTGAGCCGTGCCGCCGATGACGCCGGGCTGCCGGACGACCCGGAGTTCCGCGCCGCGATCATGGGCTACGCGGAGTGGGGGACGCGGCTGGCGGTCCAGAACTCGCAGCCGGGCGCCGAGGCGGTCGAGCACGCGCCGGTGCCACGTTGGGGCTGGGGCGTCGCGCCCCCGTACACCCCCTCGTAGCCTCGACGGGACGGATGCGTCCGTCCCTGCTTGCCGCTGCCTCCTTCCTGCTGCTGCCGTTCGTCGTGATCGCGGTGGCGTTCGCCGCGCGTGGGCGCGAGGTCGCGGCGCCGCCACCGCCCACTCCCGCGGCGACCCCGTCGGCCGATCCCGGCGCCACGCCGGTGCCCGACCTGCCGATCGCCGGTCCCGGCCTGGCCGTCGGCGTCACCGAGTTCAATCCGAACCTCGTCGCCAGCCCCGCCGCGCGCGAGTTGCCGGCGCCGTGGGCCGGTGTCCGCGACGCGCTGGGCGCGATCCGGCCCGGCTACTTCCGGCTGGTGATCGACTGGTCGGCGATCCAGCCCTCGGCCGGGGAGCCGGCCGATCTCGAAGTGCCGCAGACCGGCTGCAGCCGGGACGTCAAGCCGTGCCTGGAGTGGTCCGGCGTTCGCGCGCAGTTGCGGGCGCTCGCCTCGCGCCAGCGCGAGGGCGGCTGGCAGGCGCTTGTCGTCATCGCCTGGACGCCGGAGTGGGCGGCCGGCGGCGCCGGGGGCTGCGAGCGCCCGGGGACGCCGGCGCGCGCCCGCCCGCCGCGCGTCGACGCGCTGCCCGCCTACCGGCAGCTGATCGCGGACGTGCTCGCGGCGGCCGAGGAGGAGGGCGCGACGTTGCGCTTCTGGAGTCCGTGGAACGAGCCCAACCATCCTGGGTTCATCAGCCCGCAGCGCGGCGTCTGCGATCTCGCGACCGCGAGCGCCGCGCCCGCCGTCTACACCGAGCTCGCCCGCACGATGACCCAGGCCCTGGACGAGGCCCCGGGCGAGCAGCAGCTCCTGCTCGGCGAGACCGCCGGGCTGCTGAAGCCGACGCGGCTTGTGACCAGCGTCCCGGAGTTCATCGCCGGGCTGCCGTCCGACCTGGTCTGCGCGTCGCCGGTCTGGACGCAGCACGCCTACGTCGGCGGCGACGACCCGGTCGAGGCCACCGCCGCCGCGCTGGCCGCGCATGGCTGCCCGCAGCCGCACACGCTGTGGATCACGGAGACCGGCGTCGGCTCCGCCCCGCGCGATCTCTCCGCCGCCGACGCGATCCCCGACCCGGTGGCGGGCTGCCGCGCGCTCCACGACCGGCTCGTCCAGTGGTGGCAGGACCCGCGCGTGACCGTCGCGTTCCAGTACACGGTGCGCGAGGACGACCGCTTCCCGACCGGCCTCGTCACCAGCGACCTGACGTCCACCCACCCGGCGCTCGCCGAGTGGACCGCCTGGGGCGGAGCCCGCCAGCCGGCCGCCCCACCGCCGGCCCCAACTTGCTAAAGAGAACCTTAACCGGGACTGTCCCGGTTTAACGCGACGCCACGCTGAAACGGCGCGTAGCTGCGTGATCGGACCCGTCCCCGACCTAAAGCGGGACAGTCCCGCTTTAGGTGGGGTTTAGGTGCCAGCTTGGGCCAGGAGCCAGAGCGCGAGCGATGTGAAGCCGACCATCACGCCCAGCATCCAGTACTGCGAGCGCACCGCGAGACGCGTGTCGCGATAGAGCACGAGCGCGCGGTCGTGGGCCAGCGTGAGCGCCGCGACGTGGCCGACCACGACCACGGCGACCTGCACGTACCACGCGTTCTCCTGCGGGAAGACGTTGTAGTTGATCCCGTTGTCCACGGTGCCGAACAGGTTCCAGTTCTGCCCGAAGGGATCGGACGCGAGGTAGGTGATGGCCTGGCCCTCGAAGACGAGGAACGTGAGGTAGTGGGCGGCCACGTAGACGGCGGCGATCGGGACCAGCGAGTGGATGAACCCGTACTCAAGCTTCTGGAAGGAAAGACCGCCGCCGACCGAGCGCGCGCCCTCGATCCCGAGCCGGTAGAAGCCGGCCACCAGTCCCACGCCGATCAGCAGGCCGAACGTCGCCGCGATCTTCGTCGCCGTGATCGCGCCGATGCCGATGCCGTCCAGCGCGTCGACGACGTCCGCGGAGACGTCCTTCCACAGCGGCCCCTGGCTGAGGCCGTCGAACGTGACGGTGCCGATCATCACGGTCACGAACGCCACCGTTCCCGGCACCGGATCAAGCCGCGGCAGCCCGCCCAGCGGCCGCCGCAGGCCGACCACGCCGTCACGGGTCTCGAAGATCGAAAGGCGGGAGAACAGGTTGAAGTAGACGGCGAAGGCCTCGCCCTTGCGGGTCCACGTCTCGACGCCCCACACGTACTGCGCGGCCAGCGTCAGGATCGTGTAGCCGAGCGCCGCCGTCACGAGCATCGGCGGGTTGTTCTCGCCCCAGCGCGAGACGAGTTCGACCCACGTGAACACGAGCAGGAGCACCGCCGCCGGCCAGCGCCCGAACCGTTCGGGGTACGGCCGGTTCAGCGACGGCAGCAGCCGCCCGATCGCCCGGAACGGACTGAACGCGCGGTAGATGTCGCCGAACAGGATCGATGCGAACACCAGCCCGACCCAGACGGTGTTCAGCAGGAAGGTCGATGCCCATTGCTCGAGCGCTGCTCCGGGCGCCACGTAGCCGGCCACGATCGTCACCACGAGCAGCCCGACGCCCACGACCCCGCACAGCACCTGGACGGCCCCGCTCGCGAGCACCCGCCCGCCGGGCAGCGGCCGCCACCAGTCGTCCTCGAGCTTCGGCTTCTGCCATAGGAGCGCGAGCGCGAAGAACGAGATGACGAGCACCGCGGCGGCGGCCCACGCGAACAGCCACTGCGGGATCGGGAGTTGCTGGCGCTGGACGAGGCCATGAGCGGACGCCACGGCCGGCACCAGCGCACCGGCGGCCAGCGCCGCCGCGAGAACCGCGAGCGCGCGCCTCACAGCCCGGACTTGACGGCTTCCTCGAACTGCGCGACGCCGATCGAACCCTCGAGCCGCGCGGTGATCTTGCCGGTCCGGTCGACCACGAACAGCCACGGCTCCGTCGGCAGGTTGAACTGCTTGAGCGGCTCGCGCAGGCCCTTCGTGGTGTCGTTGTCGACCCACACCTCTTGGTGGATGAACTTCATCCGGTCGCCGTACTTCGACTTCATCTGGAGCGCGATGTCCGCCACCGGGCCGCACACGCGCGACGCGCACAGCTGCGGCGTCGCGAACAGCAGCGCGACCGGCTCCTTGCCGACGACATCGGCGAAGTCGACGTCGTGCATGTCGCTCGGCGGTTCGCGCGTGTCGAGCATCGAGACGTCGCCCTTGACCGTCTCCAGGGTGTCAGTGTGCACGACCGGCGCCTTCTCGCCGACGGCCGGAACCGGGCTGGCATCCTGGCTCGACACCGTGACGTTGCCGGTCGCACCGGTGAGCGCGCCATCGGACTTCTTGGTCGCGGCCAGCACCGAGTACTCGCCGCGCTTGGGGAACTGCACGTCTCCGGCGTAGACGGCGACGAACGGGTCCTGGGTCGTGGCCGCCTGCTTGGAGCGGTAGCGCGGCTCGGTGAGCAGCACGTCGGCGGGCGCGAGGAATGGACCCTCGGCCGGATCGCCGGGCGTCGGCGCCACATACACCGCGGTCGGTCCGTACACCGGCGTGCCGTCCTGGTTGATCATCCCGAACGCCATCCGGTTGTCGCCGGGCGAAGTGAACACCGAGCTGGCCAACGCCAACTGCGGGCCGGCGGCCATCGTGTCGGCGAGCTGCTGCAGCGTCTTGCCGTCGCTCGCGGGAAAGTCCGTGGCAACGGGCTCGGCGGCGTTCTGCACGGACTCGCGGATGCCGTTCTCACTCGGGACGTTGCCGACCGGGTTCTCCGGCGCATCGTTGTCCGAGCCGCCGCAGGCGGCGACGAACAGCGCGAGGGCAGCGGCAATTAACGCAAACACGCGGGGCATAACGCGAAGCTAGGTTAGTCGCCGTCTGGCGAATCTGACGTGAGTGCCTCGACCAGGGAACGGGCGTCGAAGCTCTCGTTGTGAAGCCGCCCGTTGACGAAGAATGCGGGCGTGCCGGCCACGCCGGCGGCGTGGCCCGCGTCGAGGTCACGCTGCACGCGATCGGTGTACGCACCCGCCGCCAGCTCGGCGCGGAAGCGCTCCACGTCGAGCCCGATCCGGTCCGCCAGCGCCGCCAGGTCGGACTCACCGAAGCGCCCGCCGTTCGCGTACAGCGCGTCGTGCATCTCCCAGAACGAGCCCTGCGCGCCCGCGGCCTCGGCCGCCTCGGCGGCGCGCCACGCGTCCGGATGGATCTCGCTCAGCGGAAAGTGGCGGAACGCGAACCGCAACCGGCCTCCGAGCCGGTCGCGCACGCGCCGCAGGATCGACTGCGCGGCCGTGCAGTACGGACACTGGAAATCGCCGTACATCAGCAGCTCGTACGGCGCGTCGGCGGGCCCGGAGACGTGGTCTGCGGCATCGAGCAAGGGCGCCGATCCTAGACTCACGCGCCCGTGGATGACCTCGAGCTCATCTTCGCGCTGCTGTTCGCCGCCGTGCTGCTCGTGCGGGCGGCCGATCGGCTGCGCGTGCCCTACCCGATCGCGCTCGTGCTGGGCGGTCTGGCGCTCGCGTTCGTTCCCGGGATGCCGGACGTCGACATCGAGGGCGACATCGTGCTGCTCGTCTTCATCCCGCCGCTGCTGCTCTCGGCCGGCTGGTACTCGTCGCCACGCGAGCTGCGGGCCGAGAGCCGGGCGCTCGGGGCGCTCGCGCTCGCCCTGGTGTTCGTGACGCTGGCGGCCGTCGCGGTCGCCGCGCACGCGCTCGTCGACGGCCTGTCGTGGCCCGCCGCGTTCATGCTCGGCGCTGTCGTGGCGCCGACCGACGCCGTCGCCGCCGTCGCGACGTTCGCCTCCGTCCGCGTTCCCGACCGCGTCCGGCTGCTGGTCCAGGGCGAGTCGCTGATCAACGACGCGACGGGCCTCACCGCGTTCCGGGTCGCGGTGGCGGCGGCCGGGGTCGAAGGGTTCTCGTGGGCCGGTGCGTTCGGCGAGTTCGTGCTGGCTGCGGCCGGCGGTGCCGTCATCGGGATCGCCGTCGGATGGGTCATCCTGCGCGCGATCCGGCGCCTGCCGGATGTGACGGTGTCCGTCCTGATCACGGTGCTGGCGGCCTACGCGAGCTTCATCGCGGCCGAGGAGGTGCACGCCTCCGGCATCCTCGCCGCCGCCGTCTGCGGGCTCTACAGCGGCTGGCACCAGTCCGAGTACTTCGACGCCGATACACGGCTGACCGCGAGCGCGTTCTGGAAGATCCTCGTCTTCGGCCTGGAGGCGCTGCTGTTCGTGCTGCTCGGCCTGCAGCTCGAGTCGGTCGTCGATCAGGTGGGCGAGGGCGAAGTGGGCCGCCTGGCCGCGATCGGCGTGGCGCTGGCGGCGTTGGTGATCGCGGTTCGAGTCGTGTTCGCGGCGCTCCCGCTCGCTCCCGGCCTCAGCCGCCGCGAACGGCTGGTCGTCGGCTGGTGCGGGATGCGCGGCGCGATCTCACTCGCCGCGGCGCTCTCGATCGCCACCGACATCCCCGGCCGCTCCGAGGTGATCTTCCTCACGTTCGTCGTGATCCTGGTGACGCTCGTCGGCCAGGGCCTGACGCTCCCGGCGCTGATCAAGACGCTGAAACTGCCCAACGATCGCGAGTGGAGCCCGGAGGAGGCGATCGCCCGCCTGGAGGCGGCGCAGACGGCGCTCGATCGGCTCGACGAGCTCGAGGAGGACAAGCGGATTTCCGAAGAGGCGCTGCGCCGGCTGCGCGACCTGTACCAGGCCCGCTTCCGGCAGTGCATGGCCATCCTTGCCGGCGAGAAGGCACCGGATGTCCTCCAGGAGCAGCGGCTGCGCTATGGCGACGTCCGCCGCGACCTCATCCAGGCCGAACGCGCCGCGATCCTGACCCTGCGCAACGACGGCAAGGTCTCACAGGACGTGCAGCGGCTGATCGAGCGCGATCTCGACCTGGAAGAGGCTCGCCTCCGCTAACCGTCGGCGTTGATCGTCTCGATCAGCTCGTTCAGGACCCGCGGCGCGTCCTCGTTCTCAACCTGGCACGTGCCGGCCGCCTCGTGGCCGCCGCCGCCGTAGGACAGCATCAGTTCGCCGACGTTCGTCTTCGACCTCCGGTCGAGGATCGACTTGCCGGTCGCGAACACCGTGTTCTGCTGGCGCAGGCCCCACAGCACGTGGATCGAGATGTTGCACTGCGAGAACAGCGCGTACAGCGTGAAGCGGTTCGTGGGGTGGATGACCTCCTCCTCGCGGAGGTCGAGCACCACCAGGTTCCCGCGCACGGTCGCGCAGCGGCGGATCTGCTCCTCGGCGGCCGCGGCGTGGTCGAAATACAGCTCGACGCGCTCCTTGACGTCCGGCGTCTCGAGGATCTCCTCGATCGACATCGCGGTGCACACGTCGATCAGCTGCATCATCAGCTGGTAGTTCGAGATCCGGAAGTCGCGGAAACGGCCGAGGCCGGTGCGCGGATCCATCAGGAAGTTGAGCAGGACCCAGCCGGTCGGCTTGAGGATCTCGTCGAGGCTGAACTGGGCGGCGTCGCCCTTGTCCACGGCGTCCATCAGTTCCTCGATGCCGGGGAACGTCTCGGCGCCGCCGTAGTACTCGTAGACCACGCGGGCGGCGGACTCCGCGCCGGGCACGATCACGTGATTGGGCTTGGGCTCGCCGACGCGGATCGTCTCCGAGTGATGGTGATCGAAGGAGATCGCCA
The DNA here is from genome assembly GCA_963768375.1 of uncultured Solirubrobacteraceae bacterium. Lineage (GTDB taxonomy): Bacteria > Actinomycetota > Thermoleophilia > Solirubrobacterales > Solirubrobacteraceae > Solirubrobacter. The sequence goes on along the minus strand of CAVYHO010000003.1, from coordinate 556,938 downwards.
CGTCCGGGTTGTAGGGCAGGTTGGTGGTGACGTCGTTGGGGCCCATCTCGACCTTGCCGTCCTGCACGTCCTTGGGGTGGACGAACAGGATGTCGTCGAGCATGCCAAGGTGCTTGAGCAGCGCCGCGCACACGAGCCCGTCGAAATCCGAGCGAGTGACCAGCCGGTAGCGCTCGGCGGGTGTGGAAGTCATAACTGGGTTCATCCCCCATGGCATCGACCGGTACGCGCTGAAAGTTCAGTGAGCGGGTACCAAGATGGCCATGAAGGAGAGAGGCCTCTATAAGCAGCTGTGGTTCTGGGTCATCATCGCGATCGGCCTGGGCATCGTCGTCGGGATCGTCGCCCCAGGTACGGCGGAGAAGACGAAATGGCTGGCGGAAGCGTTCATCCAGCTGATCAAGACCGTCACCGGCCCGGTGATCTTCGTCACGGTCGTGATCGGCATCGCATCGCTCGGCAACCTCGCGCGCGCCGGCGGGCTCGCGCTGCGGTCGCTGGCGTACTTCTTCTCGATGACCGTGATCGCGCTCGCGCTCGGGCTGATCGCGGCCAACGTCTTCGCGCCGGGCTCGGGCTTCAACGCCGATCCCAGCGAATCCGCCCGCGAGAGCGCCAAGGAGTCGATCTCGGAGGCCGGCGGCACCGAGTCCGGGATCGTCGGCTTCATCACCAATGACGTGCTGCCGACGAGCTTCCTGCAGCCGTTCGTGGACAACAAGATCCTCCAGATCCTGGTGCTGGCGATCCTGGTCGCGGCGGCGACTTCGATGCTCGCCGACCGCTACCGCAAGCCGGTCATCAACACGTTCGAGGTCGCGTCCAAGGTGATCTTCGGCGTGATCCGGCTGATCATGTGGGTCGCCCCGATCGGCGCCTTCGGCGGCATGGCCTACACGATCTCCGTGTTCGGCGCCGACTCGTTGTCGAACCTCGCCCAGCTGATGGTCGTGTTCTGGGGCACGTGCGCGTTCTTCGTGATCGTGGTGCTCGGCGCCGTCGCGCGCGCCGCGGGCTTCTCGATCTTCCGCATGATCCGGCTGATCCGCGATGAGCTGCTGATCATCGTCGGCACTTCGTCGTCGGAGACCGTGCTGCCGCGCCTGCTGGCCAAGCTGCAGGCGGCGGGCGCGTCCAAGCAGGTCGTCGGCATGGTGATCCCGACCGGCTACTCCTTCAACCTCGACGGCACCTGCATCTACCTCACGCTCGGCGCGCTGTTCATCGTCCAGGCCACCGGCCAGGACATGGCGATCGGCGAGCAGATCGCGATGGCGGGCCTGATGATCCTGACCTCGAAGGGCGCCGCGGGCATCACCGGCGCCGGCCTGGTCACGCTGACCGCGTCGCTGCAGGCGTTCGGCGGCACGTTCTTCACGGCCGAGTCGATCGCCGTCGGCATCGCGCTCGTGGTCGGCATCGACCGGATCATGTCCGAGGGCCGCGCGCTGACGAACGCGATCGGCAATTCGGTGGGGACGATGTTCATCGCGAACTGGCAGAACGAGCTCGACAAGGAGCACTTCCAGGAAGTCCTGCGCAACCCGTCGCAGGTCGACGCCGAGGTCGAGGCCGCGATGCGCGGGGAGGACGAGGACGAGCGCAAGCCGCGCTTCGAGCGCGAGCCGGCCGGCGAACACGTCTCGAGTTACTAGGCCTCGACGCGGACCGCAGCGCCGTCGAGCGCGTTCAGCGCGCGCTCGACGGACATCGCCACACACGTGAAGGTGGGCGTGTCGCGCTTCGTGTAGGCCGACGCCTCGGTCGTGCGCAGGCGCTGGACGAGGTCGAGGAACACGGCCGGCTCGTCGCCCTCGAAGGCCACCACGAACTCCTGGTCGTCGAGGCCGAACGAGTAGCTCGTGTTGAGGTCGATGCTCGGGTACTCGCGGCCCACGCGGATGTGCTCCTGCATGATCCGCCAGCGTTCCTTCGGGTCGATCCCGTACCACTCGCGGGTCTTTACGAACGGATAGACGAACAGGTACTTGGCGTGCGCGGGCCGGACCTCGAGCCGCGACTCGTCGGAGTACTCGGACGGCTTGGTCATGGCCAGGAACGAATAGGGCGTCTCGCACCAGCCCATCAGCCCGCTCTGGGCCAGCACGACGTGGAACTCGTGGATCCGCTCCAGGTTCGTCGCCTGCGTCAACAGCAGGAGATCGGCGTCACCTCGCGTACCGACCAGGGAGAACGCCCGCAATAGGCGCTCGGCGGCGTAGTCCTCGCAGGCCGCGATCACCTCGCGCTTGTGAGCGGCCCGCTCGTCGGAATCCAGGCGCCTCCAGGCCGGATCGACCTTGAGGAACGTGTACTTGACGAAGTGGCGCTCAGGCATATCGGGGGCGTCCAGCATAGGTGAAGAGCGGTTAGCCGTACCCCTGTCGTCCCCCAGGCCTCATAGGATCGCGCCTATGCGGGTCGCGTTGGTTTCCCCGTACTCGTGGACATATCCCGGTGGGGTCACCCGCCACATCGAGGCGCTCAGGGCGGAGCTGGACCGGGCCGGACACGACGTCACTGTCTTGGCGCCGTTCGACGCCGACGATCGCCGCACGGCTTTGCTGCACCGCGGCGCGCGCCCTCAGGAGCGCGATGTGCCGGAGTGGCTGGTGCCGCTGGGCGGGACGTTCGGGTTCCCGTCCAACGGCGCGGTGTCGAACCTGGCCGGGCACCCGGAGGCCGCTCTGCGGCTGCGCCGGGCCTTGAAAGCCGGGGCGTTCGACGTCGTCCACATCCACGAACCGGTCACGCCGGTGGTCGGCTGGGACGCCTTGACGAGCGCCAACGCGCCAATCATCGGCACGTTCCACTGCTACTCGGAGAACGTTCCGTCGCAGACGATCGCGAAGATCTGCGGCGCCCGGCGCAAGCTCAACCACATCCACGTGCGAATCGCCGTGTCGGAGGCCGCCGCCTGGACGGGGAAGCGCTTCTACGGCGGGCACTACCGCGTGATCCCGAACGGCGTCGTGCTCCCGGACGGGGGCGTGCCCGCTCCGCGCGTGCGTGCGCCCGGGGCGCCGCTGCGGATCGCGTTCGTCGGCCAATCCGTCGAGCGCAAGGGCCTGCCGGTGCTGCTGCGCGCGTTCGAGGCGCTGCGCGGCCAGATCCCCGCCGAGCTGACGGTGATCGGAGTGACCGCCGACGAACTCGCGCCGCTGCTGGTCGAGGCCGACGGTGTCCGCGCACTCGGCCGGGTCGACGACGATGCGCGCGAGGCCGCGCTGCGCGACGCCGATGTGCTGTGTGCGCCGTCGCTGGGCGGAGAGTCGTTCGGGATGGTCCTGACCGAGGCGTTCGCCGCCGGGACGCCGGTCGTGGCGTCGGATATCGCCGGCTATCGCGGCGTGGTGGCGTCGGGCGTCGACGGCGTGCTGGTGCCGCGCGGCGATCCCACCGCGCTGGCCGAGACGCTGCGCGACCTCGCGCTCGATCCGGCCCGCGTGGAGCGGCTGGCGGTCGGCGCCGCGGCCAGCGCGGAGCGCTACGCCTGGCCGCGAGTGGCCGAGCAGGTCGTCGGCGCGTACGAGGACGCGCTCGCGGTCCCGGAGCCCGCGACCACGGCACGGCGCGCCGCGGTGAAGATCGGCGTGCTGCCGGCGGACGGGCTGGCGCGCGTGACCGCGCGGCGGCTCCCGTCGCTGGAACCGAGCGCACGCGGCCACGGGAGGCTGATCCGCCGTGGGCTCGTGGGCGCCGCCGGCATCGTGGCGGTCGTCGCCTCCGCGCTCGCCCTCCAGCACATCGGACTGTCACGGGTCGGGGACGCGCTGGTGCGTTCGAGCCCGCCGTGGGTGCTGCTCGGGCTCGCGCTGATGTGCGCCTCGATGCTCCTGCGCGCGGTCTCGTGGCACGCGATCCTCAAGGCCGCGCTGCCCGAGGCCAATCCGCGCATCGTGGATGCCGTCCAGGGCACGACGATCGGCGTCCTGATGTCGGCGACGCTGCCGGCGCGGCTCGGCGAGCCGTCGCGCGCGCTCGTGGTCGCGCGCCGGCTCGGCCGCGCGCGCGACCGATTGCCGGCGGTGCTCGGCACGATCGTGTCGCAGACGCTGATCAACGTGTTCGCGCTGATGATCCTCGGCGCCGTGATGTTCATCACGATCGGGCTGTTCGCCGGTAAGCAGAAGGCGCTCCTCTGGTACGGCCTGGCGCCGATCGGCCTGCTCTGCGTCGTCCTGATAGCGCCGGCGCTGATCCGTTCCGGCAAGCCGACGCGCTCGCGCTGGCTGAGCCAGGGGCGCGAGGCCGCCGCCCGGCTGCGCTCCGGCCTGACCGTGTTCGCGCGTCCGCGCGAGGGCACCGTGGCGATCACGATGCAGCTCTCCGCCTGGGCGCTGCAGTGGCTCTCCTGCTACATCCTGCTCGTCGCGCTCGGGCTCGAGAACAAGGCCGATCTCGGCGCGGCGGCGGCGATCCTGTTCGCGGTCAACGTCACCGCCGTGCTGCCGGTCACGCCGTCGAACCTCGGCGTCTTCCAGGCCGCGTGCATGGCGGTGCTGGTCGGCGCCTACGGCGTTCCGCCGGCCCAGGCGCTGGGCTACGGGATCATCCTGCAGGCGGTCGAGATCGCGACCGCGGTGATCATGGGCGGGCCGGCGCTGGTCAAGGAGGGCCTGTCCTGGCGCGAGGTGCGCCTGCGCGCGCTCCACAGCACCCCCGTTTCGCTGTCGGCTCCGGCGAAGACCGCCGAAGCCGAGGCCTAACCCGCCAGCAGGGCGCAGACGCGGTCGATGTCGTCGTCGCGCGCGGCGATCAGCTGCTCGGCTTCACGTCGCAGCGCAGCGAAGTTGGCCTCGCTCGCGTCGTCGAGGTCGTCGCTGGCCTCGTTCAGACGGGTCTGCAGCCGTACGTACCGGTCACCGGCGAGCGCCTGGAGTTGCGTGTCGACGGCGTCCGCGGAGCCGTCGAAGACGACGTCGATGATCGGCTCGGCCCACTCCAGCCGGCCCCAGTCCTTGACCTCCTCGTAGGGCAGCCGGCGCGTGTGCGAACCCGTGCCGAGCGAGAGCAGAAGCTCTGGAGTATCGCTTTCGATGTACGCGAACACGGCGGGGTTGATCGCGAACACGCCGCCGTCGATCAGCGTGCGGTTCCCGATCCGTACCGGCTCGAAGTAGGTCGGCGCCGCCGAGGTGGCGTGCGCGGCGTCGACCATGCTGATGTCATCCGAGCGCAGGAGCACCGCCTGGCGCGCCTCGAGGTCATAGGCGGTGAGCAGGATCGGCGTGGTGGCGTCGGTCAGCCGTGCGTCGCCGAGGTGACGGCGCAGTGACTCCACGAGCCCGTCGGACTCGTAGCGCTCGTCCAGGTAGCCGTTCGCCGACGTGATGACCTTCAGCGCCGAGCGATCGAAGATCTTCGGGCCGTCGATCTCGTAGATCGCCGCGATCTCCTCGGCGGACATCGGCTCCGGCTTGGCGAGCCCGCAGGCGATGATCCCGCCCGTCGACGTGCCCGCGATCAGGTCGACCATGCTCGCCATGCCGCGGCCGGTACGGCGTTCGATCTCGGCCAGCACGAGGGCTGGGATGAGCCCGCGGATGCCGCCGCCGTCGATCGCCAGCGCCTTCATGCGGTGACGCTAGCCAGCGAGCGCTTCGGCGTCCGCGAACGTCGAGGGGTCGCGGGCGGTGCCGCGGATGACGTCGTCGGGCGAACCGTCGGGCAGGAGGCGGCCATTGCGCATCCCGTAGTACCCGGCCTGGTAGTGATGGCAGACGAGCGCGAGCGTCGACTGCTCCGGGATCGGGGCGTAGCCGTCCGAGATCTCCATCCCGATCTGCTGCAGATCCAGCAGCTTCTCGACCTTCAGGTGCTCGGACTGGTCGGGCACTGCGGGGTAACCCCACGAGTAGCGGCGGCCCTGGCGGACGTCGATCCCGAGGTCGTTGCGGACGCGCCAGTGCAGCCACTCGGCCATGCCCTCGGCGGTCTGCACGCCGAGGCCGTGCACGAACAGCTGCTCGGCGAACTCGCCCTCTTCTTCGAGGCGCGCCATCAGCTCGGTCACCTCGGAGCCGACGGTGACGGTCTGCAGCGCGACGACATCAAGTTGGGGTGGGTGGGATCCTTCGATTTTCGGGCGGAAGAAGTCGGCCAGACACAGGCGGTCGCCCTTGGGCTGACGCGGGCACGTGAAGCGCTCGATCACGGTCTCGCGATCCTCCGGGTCGAGCACGACGATGTCGTTGCCCTCGGAGTAGCACGGGAAGTAGCCGAGCAGCGCGCGAGGATGGAGGTAGTCGGCCTCGGCCCACATGCGCTCCAGCCGCGGCCGGAAGTCGTCCTCGAGCAGCCGCTTCCACTCCTCGCCCTTGACGCCCTTGCCGCCCCAATGGAGCTTGAACAGCACGTGGGTGTCGAGGTGGCGTGTAGAGCTCCTCGCGATCGACCTCGATCTCGCGCACGCCCCAGAACGGCGGCTCGGGGACCTCGACGTCGGTGCGGACGGGGCGGCGCACGGAGTCGTCGGTCGTGTCGAGGACCTCTTCCTCCTCGCCGACCTCGCGCAGGCGCTTGGCGGCCTCGCGGACCTCGTCGACGAGCTCGACGCGGCGGTCGGACTCGATCAGCCGGTCCATCACGGCCAGGCCCTCGAACGCGTCCTTGCAGTAGAAGACGCCAGGGTCGTACTGCGTCGTCTGACTCCTTGCCGCCTGGATACAGCGCGCGCAGCGCGAACTTGCGGTTGATCGCGGCGCCGCCGAGCAGCACCGGGTAGTCGAGGCCCTGCTGGTGCAGCTCCTGGACGGCGAGCGGCATCTGCTTGGAGGTCGAGACGAGCAGGGCGGAGAGCCCGATGGCGGTCGCCTTATGCTCCTTGGCGGCGTCCAGGATGGTCTGGATCGGCACCTGCTTGCCGAGGTCGACGACGGTGTAGCCGTTGTTGGTCAGGATCGTGTTGACCAGCGACTTGCCGATGTCGTGCACGTCGCCGAACACGGTCGCGAGCACGACGGTGCCCTTCGTGTAGCCCTCGAGCTTTTCGAGGTACTTCTCGAGCTGGGCGACGGCGCGCTTCATGACCTCGGCGCTCTGGAGCACGAACGGCAGGATCAGCTCGCCGGCACCGAACTTGTCCCCGACTTCCTTCATGGCCGGCAGCAGCACGTCGTTGAGCGTCGGGACGGCGCCGATCTTCTCCACGGAGGCATCGATCTGGTCCTCCACGCCGTCGCGCTTGCGCCGCAGGATGTGCCAGTGCAGCGCCTCCTCGGGCTCCATCCCCGCGGTCGGGTCGGCCGCCTCGGCCTCGGCCTCGGGGCCCTTGGCCTCGAAGTGCTGGATGAAGATTTCGAGCGCGTCGTCGCGGCGGTTGAAGACGAGGTCGTCGGCGAGCGCACGCTCGGCCTCCGGGATCTCACCGTAGGGCGTGATGTGGTTCGGGTTGACCATCGCGAGGTCCAACCCGGCCTCCACGCAGTGATGGAGGAAGACGGAGTTCAGGACGGACGCGGGCTTGCAGGCCGATGCCGAAGGAGACGTTGGAGACACCGAGCGACGTCTTCACGCCCGGAAGCTCCTGCTTGATCAGCCGGATGCCCTCGATCGTCTCGACCGCCGACGGCTTCCACTCCTCGTCGCCGGTCGTGAGCGTGAACGTGAGCGCGTCGAAGATCAGCAGCTCGGGGTCCATGCCGTGCTGGTCGCACACGAGGTCCGTGATCCGCTTGGCGACCTCGAGCTTGCGCTCGCGCGTCTTGGCCATGCCGACCTCGTCGATCGTCAGCGCGATCAGCGCGGCGCCGTGCGCCATCGCGATCGGGACGACGCGGTTGAGCTTGTCCTCGCCGGCCTCGAGGTTGACCGAGTTGACGATCGCGCGGCCCGGGATCTGGTCCAGCGCGGTCTCGATCACCTCGGGCTCGGTCGAGTCGACCTGGATCGGCGCGGGCTGCGTGAGCGAGACCTTCTTGGCCACGAGCCGCATCTGCTCGTCCTCGTCTTGGCGCTCGGTCAGCGCGACGCACAGGTCGAGCACGTGCGCGCCGCCTTCGACCTGGTCCTCGGCGACCTGCAGCAGGCCGTCGTAGTCATCGGCCAGCAGCAGCTCCTTGGCCTTGCGCGAGCCCTGCGAGTTCACGCGCTCGCCGACGATCGTCGGGGCCGGCTCCTGCACGAGCGGCGCGGCGGCGATCATGCTCGACACGTGCGGCGGGCGCGGGTTGGGGCGCGGGCTGATCGGGTGCGACGCGCAGCGCTCTTTGATCGCCCGGATGTGGTCCGGCGTGGTGCCGCAGCAGCCACCGACGATGCCGACGCCGTAGCGCTCGACGAAGTCGCCGAGCGCCTCCGCGAGCGGCTCAGGCTGCTCCGGGAAGATGGTCTCGCCGTCGGGGCCCTGGTGCGGGATGCCGGCGTTCGGGATGCAGTGGACGGGCAGCGGCGAGTACTCGCCGAGGAAGCGGATCGCGTCGCGCATGTCCTCGGGACCGGTCGAGCAATTGAGGCCGATCACGTCGACCTTGAGCGCCTCGAGCGTCGCCAGCGCGGCGCTGATGTCGGTGCCGAGGAGCATCTTGCCGCCGTTGGGCAGCAGCGACACGCTGGCCTGGATCGGCACGCTGCGGCCCGTGGTCTTGAACGCCTCGCGCATGCCGAAGATCGCGGCCTTGACCTCGAGGATGTCCTGCGCGGTCTCGACGATCAGCAGGTCGACGCCGCCCTCGAGCAGACCCTTCGACTGCTCGGCGAAAACCTCGACGAGCTCGCGGAAGCGGATCTGGCCGAGGCTCGGGTCCTCGGACGCGGGCAGGAAGCCGGTCGGGCCGATCGAGCCGGCCACGAAGCGGTCCTCGCCGACGGCCTTGCGCGCGATCTCCGCCGCCCGCCGGTTGATCTCGAGCGTGTGCTCGGCCAGGCCCCACTCGTCGAGCTTCAGCCGCGAGGCCTGGAACGTGTCGGTCTCCACGACCTCCGCGCCGGCCTCGACCATCGACTCGTGGACGCCCTGAATGACGTCGGGGCGGTTGAGCACGAGCGCCTCGTGGCAGCGCCCGGGAAGCTGGTAGTCGCGCTCGAGCGACAGGTCGAACTGCTCGAGCGTGGCGCCCATGCCGCCGTCGAAGACGACGACCCGGTCACGCGTGGCCGCAAGGAAATCGCGCATGGTTGCGACAGCGTAGCGCAACCTTGACACAACCTTGGCAAGGTTTGGACCTAAGTGGGGTCAGACCCCAACACGCGACATCTGTCGCGCAAAGGGGTCAGACCCCTCCACGCGACAATTGTCGCGCAAAGGGGTCTGACCCCCCCTTAGGTCACGTCTCGGCGGCGGAGGCCGGCCAGGCCGGCGGCGGCGAGCGCGGCCGCGAGGGCAGCCAGCCAGAGCGGGGCGGCGTTGAGGGCTCCGCCCGGGAGGCGCGGACTCTGGGCGAACGGCGAGAGGTCGACGATCGACTGCGAGAGCTCGAGCACCGGGCCGAGCTCGGCGAGTGCCAGGCAGGCGGCGAGCGCGGCCCACGCCACGCCGGCGGCTGCGCGCGGCGCGAGGCCGAACAGTCGCGAGCGCGAGGCCGGCCAGCACCCACGCGGCCGGGACCTGTGCGAGGGCCGCGCCGAGGACGCGCGGAAGTTCGCCGGCGTCGCCCGTCTGGAGCGCGTGACCGACGCCGGCCGCCAGGCCCGCGATGGCGACGATCGCCGCGGTGCCGGCGAGCGCGACGAACGCGTGACCGAGCGCCCAGCGGACCCTCGACACCGGCGTCGCGAGCAGCGGCTCGGCGCGGCCGCTTGTCTCCTCGCCGCGCAGCCGCAACGTCGCCTGGATCGAGTACCCGGCCGCGATCAGCGCGAGGATCTGCAGCGTCGAGGCCAGGTAGGCGTCGACGAGGTCCTGGCCGCCGCCGAGGCGGCGCACGGCGTCGATCACGTCCGGGCTGTCGCCGATCACGTCGGCGATGTCCTGCGCGATGCTGCCGAACGCCGCGCCGAGGATCAGGAACCCGGCCGCCCAGCCGGCCAGCGCGCCGCGCTGCAGGCGCCACGCGAGCGCCAGCGGCGAAGCCAGCGACCCGCGCGCCGGCCCGGGCCGCGGTGGGAGGATGCCGGCGCCGAGGTCGCGTGCCGCGGCGAGCCGCACGGCAGCGGCGACGAGCAGCGCCGCGAACGCACCAAGCAGCAGCAGCACCCACCACCGCTCGACGGCGAACGCGCGGACCTGCTGGCCCCAGCCGAGCGGCGACAGCCACGACAGCCAGTGCGGGCCGGCATCGCCGACCGCGCGAGCCAGGAACGCGCCGCCGAGGACGGCGACTGCGATCCCGTTCGCCGCTCGCGCGGACTCGGAGAGCTGGGCCGCGACGGCGGCGACGGCGGCGAACGCGAAGCCGACCAGCGCGAACGTGAGCCCGAGCGCGAGCGCGCCCGTGAACCCGAGGCCGGTGGCGATCACGCCGAGCACGACGATCACGCCCAGCGCGAGGTCGGCGAACGCCGCCACGACGAGCGCCGCCGCGAGCGGCGCGTGGCGGCCGACGACGCCCGCCCCGACCAGCTCGGCCCGCCCCGTCTCCTCGTCCGCGCGCGTGTGACGGACGACGACGAGGATGCTCATCAACCCCGCCAGCGCGAGCGCGATCCCGCCCAGCCGCCACGCGACGAGCGCGCCGACCGTGTCGTCGTAGATCCGGCCGTAGAGCGCGAGCGTGGCCGGCGTGCTGCCGAGCGTCGCCACCACGTCGCGGCGGGACGCCGCATCGGAGTAGAGCTCGACGTAGGAGGACGCGGTCACGGCGACCGCGGCGCCCAGCCCCAGCACCCAGGCCGGGATCATCACCCGGTCGCGCCGGAGCGCCAGCCCCACGAGTGTCCGCAGACCGCTCATACCTTCTCGTAGTGCCGTAGGAAGAGTTCCTCGAGCGTCGGCGGCCGGCTCTCGAGCCGCGTAACCCCCGCGTGCACGAGCCGCTCGAGCACCGCCTGCAGCTCGCCCGGCTCCACCTGCTCATGGACGTGCTCGCCGTCCGCGGTGTCGGCGTCGATCGTGATTCGCGTCAGGTGCCGCATCTCGTCCAGCGAGCCGGTCTCCACCGTCCGGCCGGAGCGGATGATCGTCACCCGGTCGCACAGCGCCTCGACCTCGGACAGGATGTGGCTGGAGAGCAGCACCGTGCGCCCGCGCTCGCGCTCGTCCGCGACGCACGCGCGGAACACCTCCTCCATCAGCGGGTCCAGGCCCGAGGTCGGCTCGTCGAGGATCAGCAGCTCGGCGTCGGACGCCAGCGCCGCGACGAGCGCGACCTTCTGGCGATTGCCCTTCGAGTACGCACGCCCCTTCTTCGTCGGGTCGAGCTCGAAGCGCTCCAGCAGTTCGGCCCGGCGCTGCTCGTCGAGGCCGCCGCGCAGCCGCCCGAGCAGGTCGATCGTCTCGCCGCCGGACAGGTTCGGCCACAGCGTGACGTCGCCGGGCACGTAAGCGAGCCGGCGGTGGAGTTCGGTCGCGTCGCGCCACGGGTCGCCGCCGAGCAGCCGGGCCGAGCCAGCGTCGGCGCGGAGCAACCCGAGCAGCACCCGGATCGTGGTCGACTTGCCCGCGCCGTTGGGGCCCAGGAAGCCGTGCACCTCGCCTTCGGCCACCGAGAGTTCGAGCCCTTCCAGCGCCCGGGTCGGGCCGAAGGTCTTGACGAGGCCGGAGATCTCGATCGCGGGGGTCACCATGGAATAATCGTACACGAATTCATGAAAGTTCTGAATCAAGTAAAGTCCGTCGAGTGACCAGGGACCCGGAGTCCGTGTCGCGGTTCGTCGAGCGCTTCGCGTCCGTCCTCGTCGAGGGCGGCGTCCCGCGCATGCCCGCGCGCGTGTTCGCGGCGCTGATCAGCACCGACGACGGGCGGCTGACGGCGGCCGAGCTCGCGGAGCGACTGCAGATCAGCGCCGCCGCCGTCTCCGGCGCCGTGCGCTACCTGGAACAGGTGAGCCTGGTCGGTCGCGAGCGCGAGCCCGGCTCACGGCGCGACCGCTACGTGATCCAGGACGACCTCTGGTACGAGGCGATCCTCCGGCGCGAGCAGCTGTTGACGCGATGGGAGCGCGCGCTCAACGAGGGCGTCGACGCGCTGGGCGCCGGCTCGCCCGCCGGTCGGCGACTGGAGAACTCGGTCGCGTTCTTCGAATTCCTGCAGGCCGAGATGCCAGCGATGCTGGAGCGTTGGCGGGCTAGCGCAGGATCGCGCGAGCCTGGGTGATGAGATCGCGCTGGACGGTCGCCGCCTTCGCGCGCTTGGGGCGCTTGCCCTTGGACACGATCAGCTTGACCTTCTTGGTGGTGCGCACGCCGGTCCCCGGCGTGGTGCCGATCACGCGGCCCTTGCGCACCGTGGCCGAGTAGCGCCGAGTCACGGTGGTCGCGCGCGAGCACCCGCTGGCGGAGAGTCGGCGCTTGGCGACCGTGAGGGAGCGGCCGTTGACCTTCGGCACCGTGCAGCCCGGGCCGAGAGACGCCGGCGGCACGATCGGAAGCTGCGGATTCGGTGACGGCGTCTCCGGATTCGGCTGCGGCGAGGGAGCCGGGAAGGACGGGATGATCGGCGTCCCGTCGTAGTTGACCGGCAGCGTGATCGGGGCGCCGGAATCGGGCGCGACGTCGATGCCGAAGTCGGTCTCGCCGAGCCTGACCGTGGCGACGCGGAACGCCGGCGTCGTTCCCGGCGGGATCCCGAGCCGGTCGACCGGCACGCTGAAGCCGCCGGGAGCCGGCGCGGTCTCGATGATGTTCGACTCGTCGAGCACGTAGTCGCTCCCGTCCCACCAGCCCAACACGGTCGCCGTCTCGCGCCCGTCGGAGAGGGTGAGCGTGATCAGATCGGTGCCGAACAGTTCGGGGTCGCCGGTGGCCGGGTTGCCGTCACGGTCAACGTAGGTGAACACCCAGTCCTCGAGCGTCAGCCCCGAGAGCCCCGGGTTGAAGGCGAATGTGCACGTCGCGTCGAGCGACAGCGTCAGCGTGGTCAGGTCGGGCCCGACCCCCTCCACGTCGTTCGCGGGGTCGGTGACGGACGTGTTCGACGGTGTCGAACCGGTGCACGCCGCCTGCGCGGCCGGGGCGGCGAACAGCAGCGCGCCGACGGCGCCGCACAGCACGGCCAGTGATCTGGGGCTCATCGGGCTCAAAGCTACGAGGTCATCCTCGCCGATCACGGAACTCTGTGCTTTGGCTCAGGTCCGCACGCGGACCCGGCGCGCCATTGCGCCCGGTTTCGTTCTCCTGGGGCTCTCATCTGGCAATCTGGGCGCGACGAGTCAACGTCCCAGGGGAGGGCGCGATGACGGAGCTGGAGCGGTACCTCGCTGAAGAGGTGGCCGAGGACCATGTCGACGGCATCATCACTCGACGGGAGGCGATGCGCCGGCTCGGCCTGCTCGGCCTGAGCACGGCCGCGGCATCGTCGATGATCGCGGCCGAGGCACACGCGCGGGCCACCGGCAAGGGTGGCGGCCATCACCACGGCAACGACGGCAAGGAGACGACCTGGGCCCCGCCCCCGGCGGAGGCGATCGAGTTCGCGGGCAAGCGCGGGAAGCTGCTGGCGTCCTGGGCGCCGGCGACCAAGCCGCGCGGCGGCGTGCTCGTGATCCACGAGAACCGCGGGCTGACGGCGCACATCACCCACGTCGCGCGCCGCTGGGCGGCGAGCGGCTGGTCGGCGCTGGCGCTCGACCTGCTGTCCGAGGAAGGCGGGACCGGGTCGTTCCCGGACGAGGCCGCCGTCGCCGCGGCGCTCTCGGCAATATCGGGAGACCCGAAGCAGGCGACGCGCTTCGTCGACGACATGAAGTTCGCGGTGACCGAGCTCGGCAGGCGCGTCGGGCGCCGGTCGCCGCTTGGCGCGACGGGCTTCTGCTTCGGCGGCGGGATGGTGTGGAACCTGCTGGCGGCGCGCGAGCCGCGGCTGTCCGCCGCCGCGCCGTTCTACGGCCCCTTCCCGACGGGCGCCAGCCTGAAGGGCAACAAGGCGAACGTGCTCGGCGTCTACGCCGGCAACGACGACCGCGTGAACGCGACGCGGGCGGCGGCCCGGGCGGCGCTCGACGCGGCGCGGCTCGACTACGAGCTGCTCACGTTCGCCGAGCAGGCGCAGCCTCCGACCACTCCGCCGACGTACCTCGTCGGCCACGCGTTCTTCAACGACACCGGCGCGCGCTTCAACCCGGCGGCGGCCGAGGAGGCCTGGCGCCGCGTCGTCAGCTGGTTCGACGACGCGGGCGACCGCGACCACCACTAGAAGGCCCAGCCGCCGTGATCCGGCGCTGAGTTCGGCCCGCCCTGGACGGCGTAGTCCTCGCCGTCCAGGGCGTCGGCGTAGACCTCGGCGTCGTCCTGCGGGACGAACCCGATAGTGGTGTCGGGCGGCCACCAGCGGCGCGTGTTGGCCGAGCCGCCGTAGACGATCGCGAAGTCCACGTCCGCGGTCAGCGCCGCGCGCACGAGCCGGACGGCGTCGGCGTGGCTGAGCCACGTGGACAGCTCGCGCCGCTCGCGCGGGCGCGGCTGGAACGAGCCGATCCGGAGGCACACGACCGACAGCCCGAAGCGATCGCAGTACATCCGGCCGAGCGCCTCGCCGAACACCTTCGACGCGCCGTAGAGCCCGTCGGGGCGCGGCGGGTACGTCATGTCGAGCGGCTCGCCGACGGGATACATGCCGGTGGCGTGGTTCGAGCTCGCGTAGACGACCCGTGTGACGCCGTGCCGGCGGCACGCCTCGAAGACGTGGTAGGCGCCGTGCAGGTTCGGGCCTGCGATCTCCTCGAACGGCGCCTCGTCCGGGACGGCGCCGAGGTGGACGACGGCGTCGACGCCGGCCACCGCGCGTTCGACGGCCGCGAGGTCGGTCAGGTCCGCGACCGCGACGGTCTCCGATCCCTGCACGTCATCCGGCGGCTCCAAATCGCTCAGGCGCAGCTCCTCGAACTCGCCGCGCAGCGCGGGGCGCAGCACGCTCCCGATCCGACCCCGAGCTCCCGTCACCAGCACGCGTCGTGGCTCCATGGGCACAGGGTTTAACAGCGTCCGGCCCCATAGAGGGGCCGGACACCGGGGTTATGAGGGGAGTTGGGCCCGCCCACGACATGACCTCGTCCACTGACAGAGGGGGGTTTGTCGGAGAAGGAGCGCGAGCAGGCCCAGTCCTTTCATCGGAGTCGGCGCCGAAGACTTGAGTGGAGATCTCTCAACACCCGCCGGACGTCGTCATCGTCGTCGGGCAGCCGCGACCACTCGGACGCGTACTCGGCGCCGAACACGAGTACGAGCGACACCGCGTAGACGAAGATCAGCAACGCCATCAGCGCGCCCAGCGAGCCGTACAGGGCGCCGAAGTCGGCGAGATGCTCGAAGTACAGCTCGAGCGCGCCACGGACGAGGCTGATCAGGAGCGCGGCGACGACCGCACCGGGCCAGATGTCGCGCGTGCGGGGGCGCGGGTGCGGGAGGATGCGGTAGAGGAACAGCACGACCGCGGTCGTGAACAGGAACGGCAGCAGGTCGCCGATCAGATCGAGCGCCCAGCCGGCGTCGCCGAGCTCCTCGGCGGCGCGCCGGATGCCGCTGTTGGAGAGCGAGAACACGAGCACCAGCGCCGCGCCGAGCACGAGCGCGACGTCGAGAGCCTTGCGCCGCAACAGCGGCGGTCGCTTCTCGACGTCCCACGCCTGGTTGATCGCGTGCCGGAGCGCGCCCATCACGCCGCTCGCGGCGGCGATCAGCAGGAGCACGGCGATCGGCCCAAGCTGGCCCGTGTTGTCGAGCGCGTCGCCGACCGTCCGCTCCAGCCGCGCGCGGTCCGCCTCCTGTGACAGCGGCACGTTCTCGAACACCGCCTCGACGACGCGGCCGCGGATCTCCGCGTCCTCGAAGAACAGCCCGAAGCCGCCCACCAGCAGCATCGCCAGCGGCACGAACGACAGGACGGCGAAGAACGCGATCTGCGCCGCGTCGCGATGCCCGCGATCGTCGACGAACTCGACGCACGCGCGCCAGAGCGCGAGCAGGACCCGGTCGACGACCCGCCGTGCGCTCACCGGGCCCCATTCTGGACGAATCGCCAGCTTCGCCGCCGCGATCACCGCGTGATACTTCCCGAGTGCTCGTGCTGTTCCTGATCGCGGCCGTCGTGCTGGCGGCACCTCCGGAAACCGCTGCGCCGCGCTTCGTCGGAGTCGCGATCACGCCGACGCCGACGCCGCTCCCCACCGACGTGCGCCGAGCGGCGACGCTTTCGGGCTACGGCGAGCTCGCGGATCGGATCGCGAAAGCCGCGCGCCCGACGATGGTGCTCAACCCGCGCGGGCGCCCGCGCGGGGTTGGCACGTCGCGGATCGGCGGCGATCCCGACCTCGCGGACGGTACGCGCTGGCCGCGTTGCCACGGGCGCCCGCAGAGCTTCCTGGCTCAGATTCGCGTGAGCGATCTCCCGCCCGGGGCGAGCGAGCTGCGCCGGCACGGCGGCGTGCTGCTGTTCTTCACCCACGTCGAGTTCGAGCCCGGCGAGACCGACTACGGCCTCTGGGCCGGCGACTGCTCGACCGTGATCCACGCGCGCCAGGGCGAGCGCCTGCGGCGAACGCGGGCGCCCCGCGGCGTGATGGCGCTCAAGCCCGCCGCTGTGCGGTTCAGGCAGCGCCCGGATGTGCCGGGCACGGGCCTTGACGTCGACCACCTGATGCCGCCACTGCAGGACATCACGCCGCCCTCCTGGGAAGCGTGGTTCGAGTTCCGCTACGGCCTTCAAGGCCGGCCGAACCTGGAGCATCGGCTGCTCGGCTACGGCTCGTCCCCAAATGGCGGCAATGACTGCTACGAGCGCGCCGAGCGGTCGACGCTCACGTGGCGCCACCTGCTGACGATCGGACCGGATGACGACCGTGGCTTCAGCGTCGCCGATGCGGGGCGTCTGCAGCTGTTCATCTCGCCCGCCGACCTGCGCGCCGGTCGCTTCGACCGCGTCTGCGGCGTCTTCGACAGCGCCTAGCCCGATCGTCCAGCTGTGCGGGCGCGGGCTCATTGCCTCGCGCGCTTAGGTCGATGCGACCGATGATGAGCTTCGACCTGCAGGGACCGGCCGGCAACCCGCGCTTCGCGCCGCAGCCGACCCAGCTGACCGCCGTCACCCTGCGCGACATGGCCGCCGCGGCCCGCGTGGGCGTCCAGGCCGTGCCGGTGCGTCAGCTCGACCCGGTGACGGGTCCGGCCAAGCGCGAGCGCGCCTCCGAAGCGATGAACGACCGCAAGGCGGCCTCCGACAGCGATCGGCTCGAGATGCTGCGCTGGGCCGCGCTGCGCCGCGACGCGGGCGCGATCACCGGCCGCTGACGCGGACGCGCCATTGGGGGCCCCGAACTGATCGGGGCCCCTGGGCGCCCTACTTGATGAAGAGGATCTCGCTGTACTTCGGCAGCGGCCAGAGGTCGTCCGGCACGATCCGCTCGAGCTTGTCGGCGACCTCGCGCGCGGCGGCCATGGCGGGGATCACCGTCGACTGGACGTACTTCGCCTCGTCGAGGATGTCGCCCTCCTCCGGGTGGTCGCGGTTCGCGACCTCCAGCTCGAAGATCCGCTCGACGAACTCGTCCACGAGCCCGGCCGACTCCTCGACCAGCTTCGCGATCCCGACCTCCTTGAGCGTGCCGAGCCAGCGGATCGCGGCCGGCAGGAGCATCGTGCGCGCGATCGACGCCGCCGTCTCGCCCTCGATGTTGATCGTGGTGACGTACTGCTCGACGGCGACCTCGTAGCGCGAGTGCAGCTCGCGCTCGGAGAGCACCTCGTAGCGGCCGAAGACGTCGACGGTGGCCGGGTCGATCAGCCACGGGAACGCCTCGGGGCTCTGCTTGAGGTTCGCCAGCCCGCGCTGCTCGGCCTCGGCGTGCCACTCGTCGGAGTAGTTGTCGCCCGAGAACACGATCCGGTTGTTCTCGGTCCAGGCGACCTTGACGACGGCGAGCACGCCCTCCTCGACCGACGCGCCGTCCGAGGTCGCCGCGTCGAGCTTGTCGGACAGCTCGTCGATCGCCTCGGCGACGATCGTGTTGAGCACGGTGTTCGGCATCGCCAGCGACATCGACGAGCCGAGCGCGCGGAACTCGAACTTGTTCCCGGTGAACGCGAACGGCGACGTGCGGTTGCGGTCGCCGCCGTGCAGCGGCAGCCGCGGCAGCACTGACGCGCCCATCTCCAGGAAGGCCTGCGGCGTCGCCGCGTCGCCCGATCCGGTCTCGATCGCCGTGAAGATCTTCTCCAGCTCGGCGCCGAGGAAGACCGAGATGATCGCCGGCGGCGCCTCGTTGGCGCCGAGGCGGTGGTCCTGGCCGGCGTTGGCGACTGAGGCGCGCAGCAGCTCCTGATACTTGTTGACGGCCTGGATCACGGCGGCACAGAAGAACAGGAACAGCAGGTTCTCGTGCGGCGTGTCGCCCGGCTCGAGCAGGTTCATGCCCGTGTCGGTGCCCATCGACCAGTTGTTGTGCTTGCCCGAGCCGTTGACGCCCGCGAACGGCTTCTCGTGCATCAGGCAGACGAGCCCGTAGCGGCGGGCGACGTTCTGCATGATCTGCATCGTCAGCTGCTGGTGGTCGGAGCCGACGTTCGAGTTCTCGAAGATCGGCGCGACCTCGTACTGCGCCGGGGCGACCTCGTTGTGGCGGGTCTTGATCGGCACGCCGAGCTTGGCCAGCTCCTGCTCGGTCTCGAGCATGCACGCGAGCACGCGCTCGGGGATCGACCCGAAGTAGTGGTCGTCGAGCTCGTGGCCCTTCGGCGGCTTGGCGCCGAACAGCGTGCGGCCGGTGGTGACCAGGTCCGGGCGCTCGAAGTAGTACTGCTCGTCGATCAGGAAGTACTCCTGCTCGGGGCCGACCGTCGTGAACACGTGGGACGCGGTGGTGTCGCCGAGCAGCGACAGCGCGCGCACGGCCGAGCGCGACAGCGCGTCCATCGAGCGCAGCAGCGGGATCTTCTGGTCGAGCGCCTCGCCGGTCCACGACGTGAACGCGGTCGGGATGCAGAGCAGCGCGCCGTTCGGGTTCTCGAGGAGGAACGCGGGCGACGACGGATCCCACGCGGTGTAGCCGCGGGCCTCGAACGTCGCGCGGATGCCGCCGGTCGGGAACGACGACGCGTCCGGCTCGCCCTGGATCAGCTCCTTGCCGGAGAACTCGGCGATCGCGTTGCCGTCGCCCGTGGGCGCGTAGAACGAGTCGTGCTTCTCGGCCGTGGAGCCGGTGAGCGGCTGGAACCAGTGCGTGTAGTGGGTCGCGCCGCGCTCCATCGCCCACTCGCGCATCGCCGAGGCGACGGCGTCGGCGAGCTCCGGCGCGAGCGGATCGCCCTTCGCGACCGTCGCCTCGAGCTGCCGGAATACACCCTTGGGCAGCCGCTGGCGCTGAACCGCGACGGAGAAGACGCTGTCGCCATAGAGATTGGCGTTGGGCTGGGTCAGGTCCGCCTGGCCAAGGGCGCCGCCGTTCGGGCTCCACTGAGCCGCGGCGACATTGGGCGTGCGGGTTCGGGTCGGCATGCGGACAGAATCCTCCTCAGGATCAGAGACAGCGGCCCTAGCGTAGGCACGAGTCGCGCGCGCCACTTTGTCCACGTGTCCAAAGTCGCGCGGGCCGCGTTCGCCTCCTGTGAACCGTAGAGTGCCCGCGTGCGCCGACCCTGGGGTCTCCGGATGCGCGTCCTGGTCGCCGCCGGCGCGCTGGCGATCGTCTCGATCCTTACGTTCGGCGTGATGCTCAACGCGCTGCTCGACCAGCGCCGGGTGGCGATCGTGGCGCGGGACACCACGGATGCGCTGAACGCCGCCGCACGCCTGCAGCGGCTTGTGCTCGAGCGGGCGCGCCCGGAGCTGCCCGGCGCTCTGGATCGGCTGGCCGCGATCCCCAACGACCGCGAGCAACGCGCACGGATCGCACGTCTGGGCACCGAACTGGAGGCGCAGCGATTTGACGCCGCTCTCGGCGTGCTGGACGAGATCGAGCGCGCCGAGCGCACCGAGCAGGCCGAGCGCCGCGCCGAGAGCTTGCGGCTGCGCAACCGCTCGATCGCCACCGCCGCGGTCGGTCTGGCCGTGCTGCTGGGGCTGATCGCCTTGCTCTCGTGGGCGGCCGTGCGGGCGATCGTCGTGCCGGTCGGGCGGCTGCAGCGGTTCGCGCGCGATCTCGGCGCGCGCCGCTACGGCGCACGGCTTCCCGAGTCCGGCCCGCCCGAGATGGCGGAGCTGGCGCATGCGTTCAACGCCACCGCGGTCAGCCTGGCCGCGGCCGAGGAGGAGCTCCGGACGCTCGGCGACCGCCACCTGGCCGAGCTCGACGCCGTGTTCCGCGAGGCGCCGCTCGGCCTGGCGTTCGTCGACCGCGATCTGCGGTACCTGCGCGTGAACGAGGCGCTCGCGCAGATGAACGGGCGGCCCGCCGCCGAACACCTCGGGCAGGAAGTGCCCTACGACGAAGTCCGCGGGGCGCTGCGGGAGGTGCTGCGCTCCGGCGAGCCGGTGCTCGACCGCGAGATCGCGCTCGACGGGCGCACCTACCTGGCCAGCTATTTCCCGGTCCGTGACGGCGGCGACGACTTCCTGGCCGTCGGCGCGGCGGTCATCGACGTCACCGATCGCCAGCGTGCGGAGGCGGCGCGCGAGCGCCTCCAGGCGGCCACCGCGTCGCTCGCGGCGGCAGTCAACGTCGCCGACGCGGCACGCGCGACCGTGATCGAGGCCGGGCGCGCGCTGGAGACCACGAGCGCAACGCTGCTGCTGATCGACAGTGGATCGCTGATCCTTGCCGAGGAGCGCGGCCTGCCGCTCGAAACCCGCGCCTCGTGGTCCGCGCTGTCGTTGCAGGCGCCGGTGCCGGTCGCCGAATGCATCCGCGTCGGGCATGCGATCTACGCCCGCGACGAGTCCGGACGGCGGTGGCCGGCCGCGGAGGGCTCGCACGCGTTCGCGGCGCTTCCGCTGATCGTCTCCGGGCGCCCGCTCGGGGCGCTGGCCCTGTCGTTCTCCCAGGCGCTGGCCTTCGACGCCGGCGAGCGCGACCTGCTCGAGGCGCTCGCGACGCAGAGCGCGGTGGCGGTGGCGCGCGCGCAGCTCTACGAGCGCGAGCACGCCGTCGCGCACACGCTCCAGGCGTCACTGCTGCCGCGGGCGCTGCCGGTCATCCCGGGGCTCGACCTGGCCGCGCGGCTGCACGGCGGGACGCCCGGGCTCGACGTCGGCGGCGACTTCTACGACGCGTTCGCGCTCTCGGACGGCCGCTGGGGACTGGCGATCGGCGACGTGTGCGGCAAGGGCGTCGACGCCGCGGCCCTGACCGCACTGGCCCGTCACACGATGCGGGCCGCCGCGCACGAAGGTCATCCGCCGGGCGCCGTGCTGCGCGCGCTCAACCGCGCCGTGCTGGCCGAGACGCGCCCGGGTGAGTTCCTGACCGCGATCTTCGCCCGCGTCGAGGCTCGCCCCGGGGGCGGCTTCGAGCTCGCGCTGGCCTGCGGCGGCCACCCCGCCCCCGTCCTGCTGGACCGCGCGGGGGCGATCAAGCCGCTCGACTGCTCGGGCACGCTGATCGGCGTCGTCGACGATCCGGAGGTCAACGACGCCAACGCCGATCTCGACCCCGGCGACGTCGCTTCTGCTCTACACCGACGGGCTCACGGAGGCGGGCGCGCCGAAGCACACGCTGACCACCGCCGACGTCGCCGAACTGCTCGAGGCGTCGCGCGCGCGGACCGCCGCGGAGACCGCCGAGCGCTGCCTCGCGCGCGCGATTGAGACGGCCGGGGGGGAACTGCGCGACGACGTCGCAGTCGTCGTCGGACAGGTCGTATAGACGTCCTCGACCGACGGGAGAAGTCGGGCAGGGGAATCTTCGACACGGGGACAATGAAGGCGGAAGGTCCTCGCCCGATGCTCTGTCGCGATGCTGTTTGACAGAGGAGGATCGATGCGTACGACCCGTTGGGTGACCGGTGTGGGGGCCGGGTTGCTCACCACATTGGCTGTACCCGCGGCTGCGCTCGCGGACGGCAAGACCCTGGACCTGGCCAACGCCGGCAAGCTGCCGCTCGAGGTCGGTCTCAACTCCGTCTGGGTGCTGATCGCCGGCATCCTCGTGATGTTCATGCAGGCGGGCTTCGCCTTCCTGGAGATCGGCTTCTCGCGCGGCAAGAACGCGGGCACGGTGATCGCGAAGATCCTGGTCAACTTCTCGATCGCGGCGCTGGTGTTCTACGCCGTCGGTTTCGCCTTCGCGTTCGGTGAAGGCAATGGGTTCATCGGCACCAGCGGCTTCTTCCTGGCCGGACCCGATGCGAGCGCCAATTATCCGCTCGTGAACGTCGCCGAGGGCACGGTGACCCTCGAGACGCTGTGGTTCTTCCAGTTCGTGTTCTGCGCCGTGTCGCTGGCGATCGTCTGGGGCACCACGCTCGAGCGCGTCAAGTTCGGCGTCTACATCATCTACGCGATCGTCTTCTCGGCGCTGATCTATCCGATCGGTGCACACTGGATCTTCGGCGGCGGCTGGCTTGCCACCCAGTTCGGCATGCAGGACTTCGCCGGCTCGACGGTGGTCCACCTGATCGGTGCCACCGGCGCGCTCGCCGTGTTGCTGCTGCTCGGCCCGCGTCGCGGGAAGTACGGCGCCGACAAGAAGCCGCGGGCGATCCCCGGCCACAACATGCCGCTGTTCGGCCTCGGCATCCTGATCCTGTGGCTCGGCTGGTTCGGGTTCAACCCGGGCTCGGGCCTGAACGCGCTCGACGGGCGCTTCCCGGAGATCGCGGTGGTCACGAACCTCGCCGCCGCCGCGGGCGTGCTGTTCGCCGTCGGCACGATGTACATCAAGACCAAGAACGTCGACATCGGCATGGCCGGCAACGGCGCGATCGCCGGCCTGGTCGCGATCACGGCCCCGTCCGGCTACGTCGAGATGTGGGCCGCCCCGATCATCGGCGCCGTCGCCGGCGTGATCGTCGTGCTGGGCGTCCTGGCGATCGACAAGAAGATCGACGACCCGGTCGGCGCGCTCTCCGCACACGGCCTGGCCGGCGTGTGGGGCACGCTCGCGTGCGGTCTGTTCGCCGCGCCGCGGCTGGTCGAGAAGAACGCCGTCGGCGACCCCGGCCTGGTCTACAGCGGCTCGTTCGACCAGCTGTTCGCGCAGGCGCTCGGCGTCGTGTCCGCGTTCGCGTTCGTGTTCGCGTTCTCGTTCATCACTTTCTGGGCGATCAAGAAGACCTACGGCCTGCGTGTCACGGCCGAGGAAGAGGACGCCGGACTGGACATTTCCGAGCACGGCATGTACGGGTATCCGGAGCAGTTCATCCCGGCTCCGGAGCTGGTCGGGTATGCGCCGGCCGCCACGCCGGTCATGCCCGGACGGACCCCGGCGCCCTCAACTCGGGAGGTCCCGGCATGAAGAAGATCGAGGCGTACATCCGGCACGAGGCGTTCGAGCCGATTCGGATGGAGCTCCTGGAGCTCGGATTCCCCTCGCTGACGATCTCGGAGGTCAAGGGCTCCGGGCGCCAGAAGGGGATCACGGAGCGCTACCGCGGCGCCGAGCTGACCAACTGGCTGCGGCCGAAGGTCAAGCTCGAGTGCGTCGTGGCGAGCGGGGACGTGCAGACGGTGGTCGAGGCCATCCTGAGGCACGCCCGCACCGGCTCGATCGGCGACGGCAAGGTGTTCATCCTGCCCGTCGAGGAGGCCTACCGGATCCGCACCGGCGAGTCCGGCGAGGAAACCCTGCAGGCCCATCCCGGGGTCGCCGCACAGGCGACAGGTTGATGTCGGGGTCGCGGGGCGGCTCTCCGGAGCCGCCCCACCTGCGAAGGAGGCGGACTTGAACGCGCAGCCCCAGGGGGCCACAGTGATGGAACGGCTGCGCGCCGTACATCTGCGAATGGTGGACGCGGTGCTCGGCGGCGATGGACTGGAGGGCGTGGCCACGCTCGCCGCCGGCGAGACCGGCGGGGTCGTGGCGATCGTCGTCCCGCGCCTCGGCGCGGCTGCGGCCTCGGGGCCGGTGGCAGACCTGTCGGGGCTGCGCCGCTACGTCGGCGAACGGGCGCGGTCGCGAGCCGTTGCCGTGCCGCCGGGCGTGGTCGCCGAAGTCCCGATCGCGTCTGGCGACGAACAACTCGGCGCGGTGCTGCTGTTGGACTCCGAGGACCCGCCGCCGGAGGCGCTCGAATTCCTGCACGTGGCCGCGGTCGCGTGCCTCACCGAGGTCGCGGTCGAGGAGGCCCGGCTGGAGGTCGAGCAGAACCTGCGCGGCTCGTTCCTGGAGGAGCTGCGGGGCGCGACGACCTCGATCCCGACGACGTCCTGCGCCGCGCGGCGCGCTTGGGCTGCGACCTCTCGCGCGGCGCCGTCGCGTTGTGCGCCGAGCTGTCTTCGGATCGACCGCGGCACGTCGTGGCGACGATCGCCGGCGAGCACCCGGGCGCGCTGGCCCAGCACATGGACGGAGGCGGCGGCTCGGGGCGCGTGTACGCGCTGCTGCCGGGCGCCGACGCCGCCGCGACCCTGGCCGCGGCGCGCCGGCTGGCGGCGCGCCTGCAGCGCCACGGGACGGTGGGCGTGTCGTCGTTCTACGGCGACGTCGCCGACATCGGCCGCGCGATCCAGGAGGCCGAGCTGGTTTTGGATGTCCTGCGGCGCTCGGATGTGCCGATCGACGAGGACATCGGCACGGGCACCTACCGGCTCCTGTTCCGCGTGCTGGCCTCGCACCCCGAAGAGGTGCGCTCGTTCTACGAGGACACGGTCGCGCCGCTGGTGGCGTACGACGCGCAGTACTCGACGGATCTGGTGGGCACGCTTTCGGCCTACCTGGAGCGCAACTGCAACATGAACGCGACCGCCTCGGCGATCTACGCGCACCGGCACACGGTCGCCTATCGCTTGGAGCGCGTGAAGGAGCTGACCGGGCTCGACCCGTTGCTGTCCGAGGACCGCGAGCGGCTGGGGCTGGGCCTGAAGGCGTACCGGATCATCGCGCCGCGGCTGCACCGCTAGCGTCGACGCTGAACCTAAAGGGGCCTGGCCCCTTTAGGTTGGGCGCAGTTCGTCTGACCAGGCACGCCGCATCGAACACCCGCCATCCTGGGTTGCACCAATGATGCACGGATGGATCGCGGCCGCGGCAGCCGCGCTTGCTCTGGCCGCGCCCACGATCGAGGGCACGGACCTGACCGACTTCCTCGTCGGCACGGCGACCGCGGACCAAGTCCTCGCCAAGGGCGGCGACGACGTCATCTTCGGCCTCGGCGGCAAGGACCGGATCGACGGCGGCCCCGGCAACGACCGCATCCAGGGGGACGGGACCTGTGCGCCGCACGCGATGCGCCCGGAGAACTGCACCGACGACGACGATCGCTCCGGCGACAGTGACGTCCTGCGCGGCGGCGACGGCGGCGACGTCCTGCTCGCCGGGCGCGGCAACGATTTCCTCGATGGCGGCGCCGAGACCGACTCGCTGTCCGCCGACTCCGGGAACGACGAGGTGCACGGCGGCGACGGGGACGACGAGATCGACGGCGGGACCGGGATCGACGCCATCCGCGGCGGCGACGGCGACGACTGGATCGCGACCGGGCCGGGCTCGGACCGGATCGACGCCGGACCCGGCGCCGACCTGATCGCGACCGAGACGGGCCACGACCAGATCGAGGGGGGATCGGGCGACGATCAGATCGAGTCCGGCGGCGGGCGCGACCGGATCGACCCGGGTTCGGGGCGCGACACGGTGAACGCCGGACCGGGCAACGACACGATCCGCGCGCGCGACCGCGCGCGGGATGTGATCCGCTGCGGAACGGGGCGGGATACCGTCGTTGCGGACCGCTCCGACCGCCTCGTTAGTTGCGAGCGCGTTCAAACGCGTTGAAAACTGGTACGTTCCCGCGCCATGGCGACCGGCACCGTGAAGTGGTTCAACGACGATAAGGGCTTCGGGTTCATCACGCCCGACGAACAGGGTGCCGATCTCTTCGTGCACCACAGCGGAATCAACACCGACGGGTTCCGCACGCTCGCCGAGGGCGCGCGCGTGAGCTACGAGTCCGAGGCCGGGCCGAAGGGCCCCAAGGCCGTCAACGTCACCCCGATCTAACCGGCGCCGGGCTCGGCCCGGACCACTTCGCCGTCGTCGTTCACGCGCGCGGGCGCGGGCTCGTCCGAGATCCGCACGCGCAACGTGCCGCTGCGTCTTACCGCGGGCGGCGCGGGCCTTTCCCGTGAGGCCCGGCGCAACGCGGTAGTCGAGCACAAACGAGCCGGCCCTCGACGGCACGAGGCTCCACGTCAGCTCGCGCTCCTCGCCGGCCCGAAGCGTCCCGGCCAGCCACGTGTTCACGTACGCCGTGTCGCCGCCCGCCGGCCCCTCGCCGAGGACCCAGATCGGACGTGTCGAGTCGGCCTGACCGGCCAGCACGTCGCTCTGGCCGAACGCCGCCGGAGCGTTACGCCCTTCGGGCTGCGTCTGGACGGTCACCGCCACGTTGCGCAGCGTCTCGTCGTCGGCGTTGCGGACGCGCACCTTCAACTCGACGTTCTCACCGATGTGCTGCAGCCGCGGGAGCGAGGCCGAAACGACCTCGACCTTGAACTCGCCCTCGGGCTCGTTCGCGCCCTGCTGTTCGCCGCCTCCGCAGCCCACGGCAAGCAGAGCAGCAAGGATCACCACGCGTCGCATCGAGCCGCGAACGTACCACCGCGAGTTAGGCTCGCGCGGCAGTGCCGAACCTCCCGGTCCCTGAAGGCCTCGAGCGCGACGGCGTCGCGCTGCGACGCCTGCGCGCACGTGACGCCGGGCCGTTCGCGGCCGCGTTCCGCGAGGACCGGCAACTCGGCGTCTGGATCGGCGCCGAGGAGGACCCGACCGAGAACAGCGTCCGCCGGTTCATCGCCCGCCAGCCCGGCCTGCGGGCGCGCGGCGAGTTCCTCGGCCTCGCCGTCAGCGACCCCACGCGCAAGCCGTTCCTCGGCCAGGTGATGCTCCACACCGTGGCGTGGCGCCACAAACGCGCCGAGGTCGGCTACTGGCTGATCCCCCAGGCGCGCGGCCGCGGCGTCGGTCGCGTCGCCGTGTCGCTGCTCGTCGATTGGGCCTTCGAGGCGCTCGATCTGGACCGGATCGAGATCAGCACCACGGTCGACAACGCCGCCGCCCGGGCGCTCGCCACGTCACTCGGATTTCATGAGGAGGGCGTGATGGTCGCCCGAAACCTGGAGCGCGGGCAGCGCGTCGACGTCGTTCTGCTCGCTCGTGTGCGCAAGTAACGGCGACGGTTCCCGTTTGTGACGGTACAGGCGCGTGGCATAACCTCTGCGCCTTCCGGACGAGGAGAGTCTTGGTTCGCAGCGCCGCCGATCGCGTCTTCCTGCCAGCAAAAGGTCTGTTGGAGGAAGTCGGGGACATGATGATCTTGACCGGCAAGACGATTGTCTCTGCCGTCAGGCCCCCCTACCCGTACGGCGGCGAGTTCGTCCAGCAGTTCCTGTTCGCGCTGCGGCTCTGCTGGTTCCCGCTGATGATCTCGACGATCGCGTTCGGCTACGCGGCGCCGGGTCTACAGGCCTCCAACTTCCTCACCCTGTTCGGCGCCAACGACCGCCTCGGCGGCTTCTTCGTCCTGGCCAGCATCCGCGAGTTCGCGCCGTTCGTGACCGCGATCGTGCTCGCCGGCGTCGCCGGGACCGCGATCACCGCCGACCTCGGCGCGCGCAAGATCCGCGAGGAGCTCGACGCGCTGCAGGTGCTCGGCGTCGACCCGGTGAAGAACCTCGTCGTGCCGCGGTTTCTGGCCCTGATGCTGGTCACCGGCATGTTCGACGTCTTCGCGGTCCTGTTCGGCATCTTCGGCGGCCTCGTCGCCAACGGCGTCAACCAGCAGCCGACCGGCCCGTTCTTCGCCAACCTGCTGACCAACGCGAGCATCCCGGACCTCTGGGGCAGCGTCCTGAAGTGCACGCTGTTCGGCGCGATCATCGCGGTCGTCTGCTGTTACAAGGGCATGACCGCGTCCGGCGGCGCCGCCGGCGTCGGCCGCGCCGTCAACCAGGCGGTCGTGATCTCCACGCTCGGCGTGTTCGCGTTCAACTACGTGTTCACGCAGACGCTGCTGGCCACCCACCCCGACATCCTCAACATCAAGTGACGGGCTGGTTCGATATCCCGCGCGACTGGTTCGCGACGTTCGGCGACATCGTCCGCTTCAGCGGGCGGGTGATGGGAGAGGTCCTCGGGGCGAAGGTCTTCCGCTACTTCGGCGAGGCGCTGCGCCAGGCCGGGGTGCTGATCCTGTCCAGCACGCTCGTGATCTGGGGACTGACGTTCATCATCGGCCTCCAGTGCGGCATCGAGGCCGCCTACTTCAATCGCGCCACCGGCGCGCCGGCCTACGCCGGCGTGTTCGCCGCCTGGTGCGACCTGCGCGAGCTGATCCCGTACGCGTTCGGCTACATGATGGCCGCCAAGGTCGGCACCGGGATCGTTGCCGAACTCGGATCGATGCGGATCTCCGACGAGATCGACGCGCTCGAGGTCATGGGCATCAGCAGCATCACGTTCTTGTGCGCGACCCGGCTGCTGGCCGCCTGGCTCGTGCTCCCGTTCGTCTACCTGGCCGGGATCGGCGCCGGCTTCCTCGCCTCCTACTTGGCGGTAGTGGAACAGATCGGCGAGGTCTCCAGCGGCGGCTACTCGCTGATCTTCTGGATGTTCCAGAACCCACCGGATCTCTTATTCAGCCTCATAAAGGCGATGGTGATGGCGACCGTCATCGTCCTCGTCGGCTGTTACTACGGCTACACGGCGAGCGGCGGCCCGGTCGGCGTCGGCACGGCCACCGCGAAGTCGATGGTCCTCAACATCGTGCTGGTCCACCTGATCGGCATGCTCGGCACCCAGGTCTTCTGGGGCGCGAACCCACGGGCGCCCATCGGAGGATGAGATGAGCGACGAGACGACAAAGCAAGACGGACAGCACGACGACGAGTACCAGTGGCACACCGGCAGGAAGCGCCCGTCGGGCAAGGAGGATGCCGTCGAGTTCGTCGAGGTGCACAAGGCGTTCGGCCGCAACAAGATCCTGCGCGGGCTGAACATGGGCATCCCCGAGGATCAGATCTCGATGATCCTCGGCCCGTCCGGCACCGGAAAGTCGGTCTGCATCAAGCACATGGTCGGGCTGCTGTACCCCGACGAGGGCGACGTCCTGGTGCACGGCGAGTCGGTCCCCGGCATGGCCGACGACGAGCTGTTCGAGATGCGCAAGAAGTTCGGCGTGCTGTTCCAGGACGGCGCGCTGTTCGGCTCGATGAACCTGTGGGACAACGTCGCCTTCCCGCTGCGCCAGCACACGGACAAGGGCGAGGAAGAGATCGGCGAGATCGTCAACCGGCGCTTGCGCGAGGTCGGCCTGGAAGGCTCGTCGGACAAGATGCCGAACGAGCTCTCCGGCGGCATGCGCAAGCGCGCCGGGTTCGCCCGCGCGCTGGTGCTCGACCCCGACATCGTGCTCTTCGACGAGCCCGACTCCGGCCTTGACCCGGTCCGCACCGCGCTGCTGTGCGAGCTGATCCAGGAGATCCACGAGGAGAACGGCGGCGCCTACGTCGTGATCACGCACGACATCATGTCCGCCAAGCGCGTCGCTGAGTACATCGCGGTGCTGTGGAAGGGCCGGATCGTCGAGTCCGGCCCGGCCGAGGAGCTGTTCAACTCCGACAACCAGTTCGTCCGCCAGTTCCTGTCCGGGGCATCGCAGGGGCCCCTGGGCATGGAGTGACGGTTTGACGCTCGCCCGCTCCCTGGTTCTCCTCGGCGTCGCGCTGGTCGCGGCGTTGGCGATCTACCTGCTGCTGTTGCGCGGGGGCGGCCACGAGTACACGCTGGTGTTCGAGAACGCCGGCCAGCTCGTGAAGGGCGACAACGTGCAGATCGGCGGCCGCGCCGTCGGCACGGTCACCAGCATCGAGCTGACCGCCAACAATCAGGCGGCGATCGGGGTCTCGGTCGAGGAGCCCTACGCGCCGCTGCGCGAGGGCACGCAGGCGATCATCCGGATGACGTCGCTGTCGGGCATCGCGAACCGCTACGTGGCGCTCACGCCCGGGCCGGACGCGAGCAAGACGCTGGGCGACAACGCACGGCTGGACACCGCCTCGACGACGACCGCGGTCGACCTCGATCAGCTCTTCAACACGCTCGACCCGGACGCCCGCAAGGACCTGCAGGGCGTGATCGAGGGCTTCAAGACGCAGTTCGAGGGCAAGGGCGACAAGGCGAACGCGTCGGCCAAGTACTTCAACCCGCTGCTCTCGAGCTCCCGGCGGCTGGTGAACGAGACCACCGAGGACGAGGCGGCGCTGACCGAGTTCATCGTGAACTCGTCGCAGACGGTGACCGCGATCGCCGAGCGCCGCGACGACCTCGCCGACCTGGTCGGCAACGCCAACGCCACGACCGGTGCGATCGCGGCCGAGAACCGAGCGCTCAGCGAGGCGCTGGCGCTGCTGCCGACCACGCTGCGGCGCGGCAACTCCACGTTCGTGAACCTGAGGGCGACGCTCGACGACCTCGACCCGCTGGTGGAGGAGTCCAAGCCGGCCACGAAGGACCTGGCGCCGTTCCTGCGCGAGTTGCGCCCGCTGGTCCGCGACGCCAAGCCGACGATCGCCGACCTGAGCACGCTCGTCCGCCGCCCCGGCACGGACAACGACCTGGTCGAGGCGACCCGCAAGCTGCCCGGCTTCCAGCGCGTCGCCAGCCCGTCGTTCAAGAGCGGCACCGGAGCGCTTCAGAAGGGTCAGCCGGTGCTCGAGTTCCTGCGCCCGTACATCCCCGAGCTGGTCGGCTGGTTCCGTGACTTCGGCGCGGGCTCGGCCAACTACGACGCCAACGGCCACTACGCGCGGATCCAGCCGATCTTCAACGCGTTCCAGTTCGACGACACGCCGGTCGGGCCGCCGCAGCTCGTGCCGCTGCCGGTCGCGCAGCGCCTCGACGGCCTCCAGACCGGCATCCTCAAGCGCTGCCCGGGCGCCGCCAGCCAGCCGGCGGTGGACGGGTCGGCGCCGTTCAGGGACTCGGGCGGCAACCTGGACTGCGATCCGACTCAGGTGGTGGCGGGCCCGTGAGGGTCGCTCTCGGCATCGCCGCTGTGATCCTCGTCGTCGCCGCGGCCGGAGCGATCTTGTTCCTGAGTGACCAGGACGAGGACACCTACCGCGTTCGCGCGATCTTCGACAACGCCGGGTTCGTGATCCCCGGCGAGGACGTGAAGATCGCGGGCGTCAAGGTCGGCAAGGTCGAGGCGCTCGACGTCACCGACGACTTCAAGGCCGTGATCGTGCTCGAGATCACCGAGCCCGGCTACCAGGACTTCCGGCGCGACGCGAGCTGCATCGTGCGCCCGCAGAACCTGATCGGCGAGCGCTTCGTCGAGTGCAAGCCGACCCAGGTCCGCTCGGCCAACTCCGAGCCGCCGCCGGAGCTCGACGTGATCGAGGAAGGCCCGGGCGAGGGCGAGTACCTGCTGCCGGTCGAGAACACGTCGCAGACGGTGGACATCGACCTGATCGGCAACACGATGCGCGCGCCCGAGCGCGAGCGGCTGTCGCTGATCCTCAATGAGTTCGGCACCGCCGTGGCCGGGCGCGGCCGCGACCTCAACGAGGTGATCAGGCGCGCGAATCCGGCGCTGCGCGAGACCGACAAGGTGCTCGAGATCCTGGCCAACCAGAACACCGTCCTCGAGCAGCTCGCGGTCAACTCCGACACCGTGCTGGCGCCGCTCGCGCGCGATCGGGAGCGCGTGGCCGGCGCGGTCCGCAACTCCAGCGATGTCGCCCAGGCCACGGCGGAGCGGCGCGGGGACCTGGCGGCCGACATCCAGACGCTGCCGGAGTTCCTCGACGAACTCGAGCCGACGATGGTCCGCCTAGGCTCGCTGGCCGACGAGACGACGCCGCTGCTGCGCGACCTCGGCGCCAACGCCGAGGCCATTAACGACCTCGTCGAGCGTCAGGGCCCGTTCGCCCAGGCCGCGATCCCGGCCGTGGACTCGCTCGGCGAGGCGGCGAAGGTCGGCACGCCGGTGATGGAGGACGCGCGGCCCGTGATCCGCGATCTGCGCACGCTGGCGAACAACGTCCGGCCGGTCGGGGTGGACCTGCGCGAGGTGCTCGAGTCCTTCCGCGATACGCAAGGCATCGAGCGCCTGATGGACTACATCTTCTACCAAGTGGCCGCCGTCAACGGGTTCGACTCCGTCGGCCACTATCTCCGCGCCGGGCTGATGGTCAACCAGTGCGCGACGTACGCGATCGAGCCGGTCGCGGGCTGCTCCTCGAATTTCCCGCAGGCCAGCGGCTCGACGTCGTCGCTGAAGGCGAACAAGAGCGCAGTCGACTCGATCGGCGAAGACCCGGTGCTCAAGGCCACGGCGATCGCGCTGGCGCGCGCACTCGGCCAGCAGGTCGAGGAGATCAAGAACAAGAAGGGCCGCGCGGGCGACAAGAAGAAGTCGAAGAAGTCCAAGCGCCGCAACCCGGCCCGGCGTGGCGCGACGCCGACACCGACGCCGCCCGCGGCGGCCGCCCCGGCCGCGCCCGCGGCACCGCAGGTCGCCGCTCCGGCCGCCCCGGCGGCGACGACGCCGCCGGTGGCGAGCACGCCCGAGGCGATCCCCACCCCGACGCCGACCCCTGACCCGTCCGGCGCGTTGCTCGACTACCTCTTCGGAGGTGACGGATGAGGTCCCGCGGCTCGGGCATCGCCGGCAACCCGGTCCTGATCGGCGCCGCGACCGTGCTGGTCGTGCTGGTCGCCGTGTTCCTGTCCTACAACGCGAACAAGGGCCTGCCGTTCGTGCCGACCTACCAGGTCGATGCGGAGCTGCCCAGCGCCGCCCAGCTCGTTGTCGGCAACGACGTCAAGATCGGCGGCTCGCGCGTCGGCGCGGTCACCGAGATCAAGCCGAAGACGCAGGACGACGGCAGCGTGATCGCGGTGGTCACCCTGACGCTCGACAAGGACGCCGGCCCGCTGCCGCAGGACTCGACGCTGATGGTCCGGCCGCGGTCAGCGCTCGGCCTCAAGTACATCGAGATCACCCGCGGCAAGTCGAGCGAGGGCTTCCAGGACGGCGACACGATCGCGCTCGCCCAGGCGGAGACGCCGGTCGAGCTCGACGAGTTCCTGAACATGTTCGACGAGCAGACGCGCGCGGCCTCGCAGGCCAACCTCGAGGGCTTCGGGACCGCGCTGGCGGGCCGCGGCGAGTCGATCAACACCGCGATCGGCTCGTTCCGCCCGCTCCTGCGCGACATCCAGCCCGTGATGCGCAACCTCTCCTCGCCCGAGACCGGCCTCGAGCGGCTCGTGGTCGAGCTGGGCGACGCGGCCGAGATCGTCGCGCCGGCGGCCGAGGAGCAGGCGTCGATGTTCCGCGGCATCGACACGACGATGGCGGCGCTGCGCGAGGTCCGGCCGGAGATCCAGGAGTCGATCACCGAGGGCAAGCCGGCGCTCGACGCCGGGATCGAGAACTTCCCGCAGCAGCGGCCGTTCCTGGCCAACACCGAGGGCCTGATGCGCGAGCTGCGGCCGGGCGTGCGCGCGCTGCGCACGGCGGCGCCCGTGCTCTCGGACGCGCTGGCGACCGGCATCCGCGTGCTGCCCAAGACGCCGCCGCTCAACCGCCGGCTCGAGTCGCTGCTCGAAGAGCTGCAGACGTTCGTCAACGACCCGCTGGTGCCGCGCGGCATCCAATCCACGAACGAGCTCGTCGAATCGCTCGCCCCGACGCTCGACTACCTGGCGCCGACCCAGACCGTCTGCAATTACGTGACGCTGTGGTTCCGGAACATCTCCTCGCTGCTCAGCGAGGGCGACCGCAACGGCACCTGGCAGCGATTCATCATCGTCACGACGCCGCAGGGCCCGAACAACGAGGGCGGCCCGTCGTCCGGACCCGCCAACGGGCCGACGGCCGACAACCACCTCCACATCAACCCGTACCCGAACACGGCGGCGCCGGGCCAGCCGCGTGAGTGCGAGGCCGGCAACGAGCCGTACCTGCGCGGCCGCACCGTGACGTCGAACGTGCCCGGCACGCAGCAGGCGCGCACCGAAGGTCACGCGGAGGGCGACGACTGATGGCCCGCTCGCGCCGCCGCGAACCGAAGCGCTCGAACGCGTTCATCGGCGTGATGGCCGGCATCGTCTGCGCCCTGATCCTGTTCTTCGGCTTCACGAAGGACATCCCGTTCACGCAGGGCTACATGCTCAAGGCGCAGTTCGAGTCGGCGAACTCGATCCGGCCCAACTCGCCGGTCCGGATCGCCGGCGTCGAGGTCGGCAAGGTCAAGTCGGTCGAGCCGGTCGAGGGCACCAACTCCGCGCTGCTGGTGATGGAGATCAACGACGCCGGGCTCCCGATCCACGAGGACGCCACGGCCAAGATCCGTCCGCGCATCTTCCTCGAGGGCAACTTCTTCGTCGACCTCAAGCCGGGCACGCCAGATGGGCGCGTGCTGGACTCCGGCGAGACGATCAAGATCACCCAGACGGCGACGCCGGTCCAGCTCGACCAGGTCCTGACGTCGCTGCAGAGCGACTCGCGCGAGGACCTGACGGCGCTGCTGGACGGCGTCTCGACCGCGCTGAACTCCAAGCCGACACCGGCCCAGGACCGCGACAACCACGAGCTGGCCAAGGGGCAGAGCGCCGCCGAGTCCTTCAACGACGCGTACGACGACATCCCGGACGCCGAGCGCTCGAGCGCGATCGTCTTCGAAGCGCTGCTGGGCACCGAGCCGGGACGCGACGTGGCGCGCCTGATCCGCGGCACCGCCAGCACCGCTGAGGAGCTGAGCCGCTACGAGAACCAGCTCCAGGACCTGATCACGAACCTCAACCTGACGACGGCCGCGTTCGCCTCGGAGTCCACGAACCTGCGCGCGTCGATCCGCGAGCTGGCGCCGACGCTGCGCAACGCCAACGCCGCGTTCGACTCGCTCAACGCGGCGTTCCCGTCCACGCGCGCGTTCGCGACCGAGATCCGGCCCGGTGTGCGCGAGACGCCGGCCACGATCGAGGCGGCGTTCCCGTGGATCGAGCAGACCCGCGCGCTGGTGGGCGAGGACGAGCTGGGCGGGCTGGCCGAGGAGCTCTCGCCCGCGACCGCCGACCTGGCGCGGCTGATCGACCGCGCGTCCGAGCTGCTGCCGCAGACCGACCTCGCGGCCAAGTGCGTGCGTGACGTCGTCCTGCCCGCCGGCGACCTCGTGATCCAGGACGAGTTCACGACCGGCTCCGAGAACTACAAGGAGTTCTTCTACGCGCTCGCGGGCATCGCCGGCGAGGGCCAGAACACCGACGGCAACGGCATGTACGTGCGCTTCCAGACCGGCGGCGGCACGCAGTCGGTGTCGCTCGGCCCGTCGGCCACCAACCCCGGCGGGTTGTTCGGCAACAACATCGGCGTCCCGCTCGGCAACCGGCCCGCGTATCCGGGCAAGCGGCCGCCGTACAAGCCGAACGAGCCCTGCTACCAGCAGAAGCTGCCGGACGTCAACGGGCCGGCGGCCGCGAAGTCCGCGCCCGGTGCCACGGCGCTGGCCGGCAAGCAGGGCACGTCCGAGCGCGACAAGCTGCGCAAGCAGACCGAGCTCGAGGCCGTGCGCCGCAAGCTCAACCCGTTCGGCGCCAAGCGCCGCTCGCTGGCGGAGAAGCCGAAGTGAAGACGGCGATCCGCAAGCACCTGCCCGACTTCCTGGCGATCCTCGGCCTGTTGATCGTGGCCGCCGCGGTGTCGACCGTGATCCTCGGCAAGCAGCGGCTCGCGCTGCCCGCGTGGGTGCCGGTCGTGGGCAAGGAGTTCTTCGAGATCGAGGCCGAGATGTCGACCGCGCAGGCGGTCACGCCGGGCCAGGGCCAGACGGTGAACATCGCCGGCGTGCAGGTGGGCGAGATCGCCTCGGTGCAGCTGCGCGACGGCAAGGCGATCATCGGGATGCGGATCCAGCCCAAGTACGACCGGATCTACAAGAACGCGTCGGTCCTGCTGCGCCCGAAGTCAGGCCTGAAGGACATGGTGGCCGAGCTGACCCCGGGCACCGAGGACGCCGGACAGCTCGAGGAGGGGGGCGTGATCCCGATCTCCCAGACGCTGCCCGACGTCAACCTCGACGAGATCCTCGCCGCGCTGGACGTCGACACCCGCGACTACCTGCTGCTGCTCCTCAACGACGGCGCCGAGGGCCTCGGCTCCGAGCGCAAGGGCCAGGAGCTGGCGCAGGCGATCCGGCGGATCGAGCCGACCGCGCTGTACGCGCGCCAGATCAACGAGGGGCTGGCCGAGCGGCGCCGCAACCTCGCGCGCGTGGTGCACAACTTCTCGCTGCTGACCGACGAGCTCGGCCAGCGCGACACCCAGCTGGCGAACTTCGTGCAGAACTCCAACGCCGTGTTCGAGACGCTGGCCGAGCAGGACGCGGCGCTGCGCGGCACGCTGCAGCGGCTGCCCGGGACGCTCAACACGACCCAGGAGACGCTCGGCAAGGTCGACACGATGGCGCAGGTGCTCGGGCCGACGCTCGAGGATCTGCGGCCGGCGGCGCGCGCGCTGGCCCCGGCGCTGCGTCAGACGCGGCCGTTCCTGCGCGAGACGACGCCGATCATCGAGGACGAGCTGCGGCCGTTCACGCGCGCCTCGCTGCCGACCGTCCAGGAGCTGCGCCCGGCGATGCGCGACCTGGCGGCGGTGACGCCCGACCTCACGCGCTCGTTCAGCGTCGTCAACCGGCTGCTCAACACCGCCGCCTACAACCCGCCCGGCGACAAGGAGGAGGGCTTCCTCTTCTGGCAATCGTGGGTCAACCACGCCGGCAACGCGATCTTCTCCACCCAGGACGCGCACGGCCCGATCCGGCGCGGCCTGATCGTCCTCTCCTGTTCCACGGCCCAGCTGCTGGACGCGGTCGCGAGCGCGAACCCGCAGCTCGGCACGCTCGTCGCGCTGCTCAACGCGCCGACGCAGGAGACGATCTGCCCCACTTCGACTCAGGCTCCGGGCGGCGGCGGATAAATGGTCAAGGACGCTCCGAGCTTCGGGAAGATCGCCGCGATGGTGCTGTTCGCGCTGTCGTGCTTCGGGCTGCTGCTGTTCCTGTGGCTGGCGTTCGGCGGCCCGGTGCCGCTGAAGCCGAAGGGCTACCGCTTCCAGACGTCGTTCGCCGAGGCCGGCCAGCTCGCGCTCGAAGCCGACGTGCGGATCTCCGGCGTGCCGGTCGGCAAGGTCAAGACGATCACGCCCGACAAGCAGACCGGCCGCGCTGTCGTGGTTATCCAGCTCCAGTCGCGCTATGCGCCGCTGCCGTCGAACGCGAAGGCGATCCTGCGCCAGAAGACGCTGCTGGGCGAGACCTACGTCGAGCTGACGCCGGGCGACCCGAACGCGGAGCCGATCGCCGAGGGCGGCGAGCTGCCTTCAACCCAGGTCTCGGACACCGTCGAGCTGGACGAGATCCTTGCGTCGTTCGACCCCAAGACGCGCGCCGCGTTCCAGGACTGGATGCAGACCCAGGCGCAGGCGATCACCGGCCGCGGCCGCGACCTCAACGACGCGCTCGGCAACCTCGGCCCGTTCGCCGAGGACACGGCGACGATCGTCGACATCCTCAACCGCCAGGAAGAGGCCGTCACCCAGCTCGTCTCCAACACGGGGATCGTGTTCGAGGCGCTGACCGAGCGCGACGGCCAGCTGCGCTCGCTGATCGAGAACACGAACACCGTGTTCACCACCACCGCCGAGCGCGACGAGGAGCTGAAGGCGGCATTCCGGGCGCTGCCGACGTTCGAGCGCGAGTCGCGGATCACGTTCGAGCGGCTGACCGAGTTCGCGAACGAAACCGACCCGCTGATCACGCAGCTGCGCCCGGCCGCGCGCGAGCTGTCGCCGACGCTCGAGGATCTCGAGGACATCGCGCCGGATCTGCAGAACCTGCTCGAACAGCTGCAGCCGCTGATCGACGCGTCCGTGAAGGGGTTCCCGGCCGCCGAGCAGACGCTCGTCGACCTGCGGCCGCTGCTCGCCCAGCTCGATCCGGCGACCGCTCAGGTGACCCCGGCGATCGACTTCATCTCGCTCCACAAGCGCGAGCTGACGACGTTCTTCGCCAACACGGCGTCGGCCACCCAGGCCAAGGATCCGGGCTCGCCCTTGCATTACCTGCGCACCACGAACCCGTTCAACCCCGAGAACCTGGCCGTCTATCCAAAGCGCCTGGCGTCCAACCGGCCGAACCCGTACCGGCTGCCGGGCAGCTTCGACGAGCTGACGCGGGGGCTGCCGGTGTACGAGGACCGCCAGTGCAACCCCGAGAACCTGATTCCGACGGTCACGAACGTGCCGTTGCCGATCCCGAGCGTCGTTCCCACGGTGGTCCCGACCGCGGTGCCGACGATCGTGCCCGGCCTGCCGATCCCGCCGGTCACGCTCCCGCCGATCCCGCAGGTCCCGCTCACGCCCGAGCAGGCTCAGGCGCTGATCCCGGACCAGCTGCTGCAGCAGATCCAGCAGTTCGCGTTCGGCGGCACGTCGGGCGCGGGCGTGGCGGCGCCGCCGTGCCGCAAGCAGGGCCCGTTCGAGTTCGGCGGCGAGCGGACGCAGTACCCGCACGTCAACGCCCGCGGCAACAACTAGCCTCATTCGCATGGTGGCTGTAGCCGCGAGACACCCCGTCCGGGTGCTGCTAGTCGCGGTGCTGCTGGTGGCGGTGGGCACCGTGCTGGCGCTGCGCCTGTCGCCGAGCGCGGCGACCGGCACGCTGGTGGGCTCCGGCAGCGACTCCGGGCGCGCGACGACGGTCGCCCACGAGCGGTTCGGCGACGACGCCGTCTACGTGCTCGTGCGCGGCGACCTGCCGCGGCTGGTCCTGACCTCGGACCTGAACCGGCTGCTGGGCCTCGAGGGGTGCCTGTCGGGCAATGTCCCCAAGGGCGCGACGCCGCCGGGCGGCGCGGCGGGGCCGTGTGGCCGGCTGGCGGCCACGAAGCCGGCGCGGGTCGTCTACGGGCCGGGCACGTTCATCAACTCGTCGGTGACGGAGCTGACCGCGCAGCTCCAGGCGCAGACCCGGGCGCGGGCGGCGCAGGCCGAACGGGCGAACCGGGCCGCGCGGCGGCTGGCGCGCGCGCAGGGCCGTTCGGCGGCGGAGGCGCGCCGGCTCGGCCGCGAGGCGGAGAAGCTCGTGTTCGCGCAGTTCGCGCGCGAACTGCTGACGCTGAACGCCAAATACGGGCTGAATCTGACCGGCGCGCCGAAGCTCAACGACCCGGACTTCGTCTATCAGCTCGTCTTCGACCCGGCGCGCGGGGCGCGCCAGCCCAAGGCGCGCTTCGCCTACCTGTTCCCGTCGCCGGACTCGGCGCTCGTCTCGGTGCGGCTGAAGGCGGGGCTGAGCGACGCGGAGCGGGCGGACGCGGTCGCGCTCGTGCGCGAGGCGGTGCGGATGCCGGAGTGGCAGCTCGAGGGCGGCGGGACCTACGCCGTCACCGGCGTGCCGGTGCTGGCCGGCGATCTCACCGATGAGCTGGCCGGCTCGACGCTGCGGCTGTTGCTCGTCGCCGTCGCCGTGATGGCCTTGGTGCTGGCGCTGTTGTTCCGCGCCCGGCTCCGGCTGCTGCCGCTCGCGATCGCACTCGGGGCGGTCGCGATCGTGTTCGGAGGTCTGTCGGCGCTGGGGCTGCCGCTGACGATGGCGTCGATCGCGGTGCTGCCGGTGCTGCTCGGCCTCGCCGTCGACTACGCGATCCAGTACCAGGCGGGCGGCGTCCGCGCCGTGCCGGCGATTGCGACCGCGGCGCTCGCCACCGCTGTCGGCTTCCTGATCCTGCTGCTCTCGCCGGTCCCGATGGTGCGCGGGTTCGGTGCGCTGCTGGTGGCGGGCGTGGCCGTGGCGCTGATCCTGGCCCTCACGGCCGGCACCGCGGTGCTGACGCTGGCGGCGCGGCGACGGACGGCCGAGGGTGCGCTGGCGCGCTCGCTGCGCGGCGCCGGCGAGTTGGTCGACGGCGCGCGCCGCGGCGGCTCGCGCGCGCTGGCGCCGGTGCGGCGGGTGGGGCGGGGCACGCTCGCGCTGGCGGTCCGCCATCCCGGTCGGGTCCTGACCGTGGCGCTCGCCCTCGCGGTCTGCGGCTGGGCCCTGGACAGCCGGATCAGCGTCGTCTCCGAACTCGAGCGGCTCGTGCCGCAGTCGCTCGCCGCGGTCCGAGACGTCGACGCGCTGCAGAAGGAGACCGGCGTGGTCGGCGAGGTCGACGTCGTGGTCGAGGGCGACGACCTGACCGATCCGACGGTGATCGGCTGGATGCGCGACTACCAGGACGAGTTGCTCACGCGCCACGGATACTCGGCGGACGAGGGGTGCGGGAAGGCCGCGCTGTGCCCGGCGCTGTCGCTGCCCAATCTGTTCCGGACGCCGGAGCTGTCGGCCACGCGTGAGCAGGTGCGGGCGCTGCTGGACGCCGTGCCTTCGTACTTCTCCCAGGCCGCGATCACACCGGACCGCAAGACCGCGGTGCTGGCCTTCGGGCTGCGGCTGCAGTCGCTCGAGGGCCAGCGCGAGGTGATCGAGGACATGCGCGCGCGGCTGCGCCCGCCGGACGGCGTGCGGGCCACCGTCGCCGGGCTGCCGGTCCTGGCCGCGGACGCCAACCACGCGATGAGCGATCCGCTCCGGCGTGCGTTGACGGCGCTGGCCGGGCTGCTGGCGGTGGCGCTGGCGCTGTTCGCCGTCTACCGGTCGTGGACGCGCGCGTGGGTGCCGCTGGTGCCGATCGCGCTGGCCACGGGCTGGTCGGCGCTCGTGCTGTGGATCGTGGGCGTGCCGCTGAACCCGATGTCGGCGGCGCTGAGTGCGCTGGTGATCGCGATCTCGACCGAGTTCTCGGTCCTGCTGTCGGCGCGCTTCCGTGAGGAGCGGGCGGCCGGATTCCAGACGGGGGAGGCGCTCGCGCGCACTTACGGTTCGACCGGCGCCGCGGTGCTCGCCTCCGGCGTCACGGCGATCGCCGGCTTCGCGGTGCTGATCGCGTCCGACATCGCGATGCTGCGCGACTTCGGCCTCGTCACCGTGATCGACCTGACGGTCTCACTGCTGGGCGTGCTCGCCGTCCTGCCGGCCGTGCTCACGCTCGCCGAGCGCCGCGTCCCGACCCGGCGCCGGCGCCGCCGCGCCGTCGCGGCTTGAAGCGCCCCGGTCTGCTGATCGCCGTCTTCGTGGGCGCGCTGCTCACGTGGGTCACGTTCAACGCGATCGTCACCGAGTCCAAGGGGTCGCGCGGGCTGCAGGAGGGCGACACGCTGCCGCCGGTCGCGATGCCGCTCTCGACGTCCTCCTGCCGCGGCCGCTGCGACGCCAACGTGGCGACCGAGCCGGAGCAGGGGCCGGCGGGCGCGCGGCCGGCCTGCGCGGTCCGCGGCCCCGAGGTGCTCAACACGTGCGAACTGGCCGAAGGCGGCCCATTCGTGCTCGCGTTCGTGTTCGAGCCAGTCGAGCGCTGCGTGGACCAGATCGGAGTGCTCGAGCGCGTCGCCGCCCGCCACTCCGACGTCAAGTTCCGGATCGTCGCGGTCCGCTCCGACGCCGCCGGGGCGCGCTCGCTGGGTGCCAACCTGCCGGTGGGCTACGACCACGACGGCGCGGTGGCCAACGAGTACGCGGTCGTCATATGCCCGACGATCACGTATGTCGGCCCCGGCGGCCGCGTCGTCGGCTCGACCGTCGGCCCGGCGAGCGAGACGGACGTCGAGGCGTGGGTGCGGCGCCTTGGCTGAGCCGCCGATCCACCCCGGTGACGTCGAGGCGGCGATCGCGTCCGAGCTGCCGGGGCTGGGGCTGCTCTGGTGCGAGTTCGGCGTGGAGAGCAACGTCCTGCGACGCTCGCCGCCGGCGCTGCGGGAGCGGTTGCGCGGCCTGTCGGATCGGCATCGCGGCGCGACCGCCATCGCGCTGCGCAGCCGGACGATCCCGCACGCCTATCGCGCGCTGTTCCGGCACATCGGCCTCGACCCGGACGAGGAGCGGATTCCGGTCGAGGCGCTGATGCTGGAGCGGCTCAAACACGGGGCCTACCGCTCGCGAGGGTTGCTGCCCGACGCGCTCACGGTCGCGACGCTCGATACGGAGGTCGGCGTATGGGCGGTCGACGCGGACCGGCTCGACGAGAAGCTGCGGCTGGCGCAGGAGGGCCGGCGGATCGTCGTCGCGGGTGTGGCACGACTGTTCGAGCCGCCTCCGGCGGTGAGCACGGAGACGCGCCGGCTCGTGCTCTACGCGATCGCCGCGCCGGGCGTGCCGTCGATCGCGGTCGAGGAGGCGCTGCTAGTCGCCTGGGACATCGTCGAGGCTGGTTAGCGCCGCGACGAGGCGGCCGGTCGCCGCCGCGTCGCGCAGCGTGACGCGAACGTGGTGCTCGTCGCCCCACGCGTTGCCGGGGGCGACGTAGATGCGCCGGGCGGCGAGCGCCTCGGCGAGCTCCGGGCCGCTGGGCGCGGCCAGCCACACGTACGGACCGTGGCCGGGGGAGGGGTGGAACGGCGTGTCGGCCAGCGCCGCCTCCAGCCTCGAGCGCTCGGTGGCGGCCTGCGCGCGGCGGCGCCGGGCGCTCTCGGCGCCGTGCTCGACCGCCCACAGGGCACCGGCCTGCGCGGGCGCGCTGACGCCGAGGACGGGCGCCAGCGGCAGCTCGACGCCCGCCGGCAGCACCGCGTAGCCGATCCGGAACCCGGCCATCGCGTGGGCCTTGGAGAACGACCGCACGTGCAGCACGCGCGGGTGCTCGACGAGCGCGTCCTCGCCGTCGGGCAGGAAGCCCGCCAGCGCCTCGTCGAGGATCAGCCAGTGCTCGCCGGCCAGCCCGGCCAGGTCGGCGTGCGGCACGACGATCCCGGTCGGGTCCGCGGGGCGCGCCAGGACCGTCGTCCGGCGCCCGTCGAGTTCCTCGAGCGCCACCGGCACGGGCGTCGCGCCCGCTTCGCTGACGAGCCCCGGCAGCGGGCCCCAACCGGGCCAGGCGACGGCGACCTCGTCCTCGGCGAGCGCGTGCAACGCCGCGCGCAGCAGCTCTCCCGCGCCGTGGCCGACCACCACGCGCGCCGGGTCGATGTCGTGCGACGCCGCGATCGCGGCTTGCAGCGGGCCGGCGTCCGGGTACTCGTTGACCGCCCGCCGCAGCGCGAACGTCGCGGCGTTGACG
The DNA here is from genome assembly GCA_963768375.1 of uncultured Solirubrobacteraceae bacterium. Classification (GTDB taxonomy): domain Bacteria; phylum Actinomycetota; class Thermoleophilia; order Solirubrobacterales; family Solirubrobacteraceae; genus Solirubrobacter. The sequence continues at coordinate 513,663 of CAVYHO010000003.1, read as the reverse complement.
ACCTCCGGGTGCGGCGGCTGATGCCACGCGGCCCCGGACAGGTCGAGCGGCGGCTGCTGGGTGGGATGGCGCCGGCGCTCCTCATCACGGCGTTCGCGCAGCTCGCGCGAGACCTCATCCGGGGAGAGCTCTTCGAACTGGCGGTAGTAGCTCAGGAACCGCCGCATCAGCGCGGCGCGAGCGACGGCGCCGGACCTTCGAGCACCAGGAACCAGACGGCGAACAGCACGAGCGCGATCACCGCGGTCGCGCCGAAGATCCGCGGCAGGACGCCGTCGCGCTGCTCGTGGCCGGCCGCGCGCCGCAGCACCCGCCACAGCCGGTCCAGCCGCGAGCACAGCGCGAGCGTCACGAATAGCGACGCCAGGATGCCGGCGAACGCCACCACGATGCCGAGGAAGTGCGAGCCGGTCGCGTAGTCGGCCTGCGAGCCGACCCACAACCACGCGAGCGGTTGCGGGCCCCAGACCGACAGGCACAGCAGCGTCTCGACCACGAGGACGATCGCCGCGAGCGCGCCGTCGGCCCTGCGGCGCCCTGAGCCGCCACGCTCCGGCGCCCCGCGATAGTGCACCGGCCCCGTTCCCGGGCGGCGCCCGATGAAGAGCCCGCCGGTGTCCGTGGGGTCGTTGCGCGGCACTCCTGTCGAGGATAAAGCTTGACCTCCCAGGTCCGTGGAGTACGCTCGAAATCGTGCTGACCGTCGCGCCGCAGTTGACCGAGGCCGCCGCCCGCCGCGACCTGCGCGGGCAGATCGCCCGGCTGGAGCGCGAACTCGCCGACACGCTGGCCGCGACCTACCCGCGGATCGTGTCCGAGCGGCGGATCGCGCACGGCGGCCCGCGCCTGCTCAACCTGGCCCAGCTCGAGCAGACCCGCGACACGCTCGCCGCCGCGGTCAGCGACGTGCGCGCGCGCGTCGCGCGCCAGCGGACCGCCCAGGCGGCCGCGCGCGGCCGGCTCGAGGCCATGTACGCCGACCCGGCGGCCTACAAGGGCGCTGAGGTCTCCAACGAGGAGCTCGGCGTGCCCGGCTGCACGGTGTACGCGGTCCGCCCGCGGCTGGGTCCCGTCGGCCTGCTCACCGGCTGGTGGCGGGTCACGGTGTCCTCCGGCTGTCCGTGACGCCGCACAAGAGCAAGCGCCGCCGGCGCCCGAAGACGACCGCTCCGGCAGTCCCGCCGCGCGCCCCGAAGCCCAGCCTCGCCGAGCGGATCGACGCGCGCCCGAAGGCGCCGTGGCACCCGTTCCCGCTCGTCGAGCTCGCGGTGTTCATCGGGATCGTCTGCCTGATCGTCGGCGTGTTCACGCGCGACGCGACATACGGGCGGGTCCTGATCGCCCTCGGGCTCACGCTGGGCGCGCTCGGCGGGCTCGACACCTCGCTTCGCGAGCACTTCGCCGGCTATCGCTCGCACGCGCTCGTCCTCGCCGCGTTCCCCGCGGTCACGGCGACGGTCGTGATGATCGTCGCCGGCGCGCCGGCGTTCCTCGTCCCGCCGGTGTTACTGCTGGTCTTCGGTCTGGCCTTCAGCGCGTTGCGGCGCGTGTGGAACCGAACCCGCGACCGCGCACCTGCGTAGCACCCTCCGTCTAGGAGAGGAGGTAGTTCGTGAGGTTCCGGTTGAAGTTGGCCGTGGGCGTCGCGGTCCTGGGAGCCGCCGGCGTCGGAACGGCCGCGATCGCACACGACCGCAGCAATCGCCTGGAGGCGTTCCTCCACGGCTATGAGGAGGTGCCCGCGGTCTCCACCGGCGCGGTTGGCTCGTTCAAGGCGAACATCAGTCGTGACGGGTCGCAGATCGACTACACGCTGACCTATGGCGGCACGTTCAACGGCGAGGTGACGCAGGCGCATGTGCACCTTGGCCAGATGACCGCCAACGGTGGTATCTCCGTGTGGTTCTGCGCCAACAACCCGCCGATCACCAACGCTCCGGCCGGCACGCCGGTGTGCCCGCAGCCGGTGTCCGGTGGGCGCGTGACGCTCACGGGCACGTGGAAGGCGGCGAACGTGACGGGTCCCGCCACTCAGGGCATCGCGCCGGGCGAGCTCGCCGAGCTGGTCCGGGCGCTGCGCGCCGGAGTGGCGTACGCGAACGTCCACTCGACGGCGCAGGGCGGCGGCGAGATCCGGGGCCAGGTCTCGGACGACCGCGGCCGCGATCACTGACGGACCAGGGCCCCGGTTTCGCCGGGGCCCTATCCTTCCGCCGCGTGGCGGATGAGAAGCGCATGCGGCTGCGCGGGTTGCACCATGTCACCGCGATCTGCAGTGACCTGGAGCACACGATCGCGTTCTATCGCGACACGCTCGGGCTGCCGATCGTGCACGACGCGCCGTCCGACGACGATCCGGACGCCCGCCACGTGTGGTTCGACGGCGGCGACGGCACCTACCTGAGCTTCATGGAGTACGGCGCCATGCCGGAGGGCGTGGTCGGGATCGGTTCCACGCACCATTTCGCGCTGCGCGTCGACACCGCCGACGAGCAGGAGGCGTGGCGCGACTACCTGCGCGAGCGCGGCGTCGACTGTACCGAGGTGCTCAACCGCGGCGCGTTCCATTCGATCTACCTGCGCGACCCGGACGGCCACGTCGTCGAGATCGCTACCCGCGGGCCCGGCTTCGGCGCCGGCGAGCCGTCCGCGTAGCGGTACGACTCGCCGGCGCCGTCAGCTCACGCCACGAGCGCGTGGCCTGGGTCCGGCTCCCCGTTGAGCTTCAGCGCGAGTTCATTGCGCTGACGCTCGGTCATCGATCCGATCGTCTTCGTTTCAGACATCCGGATCGACGAGAGGAACCGGCGACAGCGCTCGCGCCCCCAGCGGTGCTGGCTCACGAGCAGGTCCGCGATCGCCATGCTCTCCGCCTCCCAAGGGCGGGCGAGCACGATCTCGGCCACGGTCGCCTCGCCCTCCGCCACCTGGCGCTTGAGTTCGGCGCGCGCGAGCCGCACGCGGTTGGCCTGCGCGAGCGCCCGCATATGCTGCGGCGCAGGGGCCGTCGCAGTTGTTCCCATCGAACCTCCCCGATGCTTCCCCACCCTCTCTCGGTGGGTACGTCGTTTATGTGCTGTTCCTCAGTTGCGCGCGCGCAGGGACCCGGGCCCCGACCCACCCGACAGCGGGTCGTTGAATCCAGCCACGTTCTCTCCGGTCCATCGAGGTCCCGGTCGTCCTCTCCCGGGGCCTCTGCGTACCTCGCTCAACCGAGGCAGCAGGCTAGTCCCCGATCGCCCGATGAAGCAACGCTCAACCTGCGTGAGGGTTCGCAAAGAGCACGAGATTTGTATGAGGCGTTGCCATCCGGTGAATGTGCTATGCGCGAGGTTCCGGCAACGGTCCGTGCTCGCGCTCGAAGTTCTGCTTGACATTTCCGAACGCCGTCAGCGCGCGGTCCAGGACGGCCCGGTCGTGGGTCGCCATCACGCTGGTCCGAAGCAGCGCTCCGTCAGGCGGAACGGCCGGGTGTATCGCCACGTTGACGTACACGCCGGCGTCGTAGAGCGCGCGCCACAGCAGGACGGCCTTCCAGTCGTCGCCGACCACCACTGGCACGATCGGCGTGACCACGGGATCGGGCTCCACGACCCGGAAGCCGAGCGCGTGCAGCCCCTCGTGCAGGTAGCGGGCGTTGTCGAGCACGCGCGCCAGCAGCTCCGGGCCCTCCGACGAGCGGATGATCCGCAGCGCGGCGAGCGCGGCGCCGACGGCGGCCGGAACGCCGCTGGCGGTGAACAGGAACGCCCGCGAGGAGATCCGCAGGAAGTCGATCACCTCGTGCGATCCGGCGATGAAGCCGCCGCAGGAGGCGAGCGACTTGCTGAACGTGCCCATCCGCAGGTCGACGTCGGCCTCGACGCCGAACAGCTCCGAGGCGCCCGCGCCGCGCGCGCCGAGGACGCCGGCCGCGTGCGCCTCGTCGACCATCAGCCGCGCGCCGTACGCCCGGCACAGCTCGACGATCCGCGGCAGCGGCGCGAGGTCGCCCTCCATGCTGAACACGCCGTCGACGACCACCAAGACGCCGCCACCGTCGGCTGCCGCCCGGTCGAGCATCTTCTCCAGCTTGTCGAGCCGGTTGTGGCGGAACGGCCGCAGCTTGGCGCGTGAGAGCAGGCAGCCGTCGAGGATCGAGGCGTGGTCGGCGGAGTCGGCGATCACCGTGTCGCCGGGCGCCAGCAGCGTCCCGAGCGTGCCCACGTTGGCCTGGTGGCCGGTCGTGAACACGATCGCCTCCTCCGTGCCCATCCACTCCGCCAGCTCGGCCTCGAGCTCCAGATGGAGGTCGAGCGTGCCGTTGAGCAGCCGTGAGCCGGTCAGGCCGGTCCCGTAGCGGTCCAGGGCCTCGCGCGCGGCGGCCTGGACGCGGGGATCGGCGGTGAGCCCGAGGTAGTTGTTGGAGCCGAGCATGATCCGCTCGGCGCCCTCCATCTCGACCACCGGGCCGGCCGGGCCCTCGAGGCGCCGGAAGTACGGCAAGAGGTCCGCTTCACGTGCCGCGCGCAGTTGCTCTGAGCGCTCGTGCCCTCGGACCTTGGCGAAGACGTCGATGGCAGTCGGCATGTAGGGTCCGTCTCCGTGAGCGTGGTCGTCCGTCCCGTCTCGTCACGGCGGGACCGGCGGGAGTTCGTCGAGCTTCCGTTCAAACTTCACTCTAGCTCCGGGGTCTGGGTCCCTCCGCTGCGTCTGGAGCGCCGGTTGTTCCTGATGCGCAGCCAGAACGCGTTCTTCACGCACGGCGACGCGCAGCTGTTCCTGGCCTGGCGCGACGGTCGGGTCGTGGGCCGGATCAGCGCGCAGTACGACGAGCACTACGCGGATCGGCGCGGCGCGTTCGGCTTCCTCGAGTTCGAGGACGCGCCCGACGTGCTGCCGGCATTGCTCGACGCGGCCGCCGGCTGGCTGCGCGCCCACGACCGCGATCGCATGTACGGGCCGATGGACTTCTCGATCAACGACGACTGTGGCGTGCTGATCGACGGCTACGAGCGCGAGCCGTTCATCCGCCAGCCCTGGCACCCGCCGTACTACCGGGAGCGCTGCGAGGAAGCCGGGCTCGCGAAGGCGGTCGACCTGTTCATGTACGAGCTCGAGATCGCCGACCGCTCGAAGATCCTGCCGATCGTGTTCAAGCTCGCGGCCGATGTCGAGCCGCGTCACGGCATCCGGATCCGGCAAGATGACCCGGCGCTCGCTGCGGCGCGACCTGGACCGCTTCGCCGAGGTCTACAACTCGGCCTGGAGCGACAACTGGGGCTTCGTGCCCTACTCCAAGAAGGACCTCGACTTCTACGCCCAGGAGATGCAACTCGCGTTCGATCGCAACTGGTACATGGTGGCCGAGACCGCCGACGGCGACACGGCGGCGGTCGCGATCACGGCGCCGGACGTCAACCAGGTGCTCAAGAAGATGAACGGGCGGCTGCTGCCGCTCGGGTGGTGGCACTACCTGCGCCGGTCAAAGACGATCGACCGCGTCCGGGTCGGCTTCCTCGGCGTCAAGCCGGAGTACCAGCACACGGGGGTCGCCGCGGCGCTCTACGTCGAGCACTTCGACACCGCCACGCGGGTCCGCCAGAAATGGGGTGAGATGGGCTGGATCCTCGAGACCAACCGCAACATGAACCGCGCCATGGAGGCGATGGGCGGCCGGATCGTGCGGCGTTTTCGGGTCTACGAGCGCGTTCTGTAGGGTTTAAGCATGGACCGAAGCGAGTTCCTGAAGGCGTCCCCGCCGATGTTCAAGTCGGGGCTGCTGGACCGCTTCACGCGCGTCCATCACCTGGTCCCGGTCGTGATCTTCCTGCCGGCGATCGTGCTGCTGTTCGCGACCGGGGTCGGCCGCGTCGGCTGGCTGGCGGCGCTCGGGCTGGCCGTCGGCGGCTACGCGTTCTGGACGCTGGCCGAGTACTGGATCCACCGCGTGATCTTCCACTTCGAGCCCGACCACGGGATCGGCGCTCGGCTGCACTGGATGATCCACGGCGTCCACCACGACCACCCGAACGACCCGCTGCGGCTCGTGATGCCGCCCGCCGCCTCGGTGCCGCTGGCGCTGATCTTCTACGCGCTGTTCTGGTTCGTGCTCGGCGCGGACCGCGCGTTCGCGTTCGGCGCCGGCTTCCTGGCCGGTTATCTCGCTTACGACATGATCCACTACCACCTGCACCACCACTCGCCGCGGACGCGGCCCGGAAAGTGGCTGCGGGAGCTGCACATGCGCCACCACTTCCAGGATGACGAGCGCGGCTTCGGGATCAGCGCGCCCTACTGGGATCGCGTGTTCGGCACCATGCACGTCCGTCGCGGGCGGTAGCCTCTCTGTTTCGTGGGTGAAGAGGAAATCACGGACGGCGAGATCGTCGACGGCCTGCCCGTCATCGCCGACGAACCGGGCGTGCTCGAAGAGCGGGTGCCCGTGTCCGTCCCCGCCGTCCAGGCCGCGGCCCTGGCCGCGACCGGCTTCGTCGCCGGCGCCGCGACGGTCGCGGTCGTCTCCCGCCGCCGGACCAAGCGGGCGCTGAAGAAGCGCAAGAAGAACGGCCCGCTCGGCGAGATCGTCTCGTCGAACTCGTTCCTGGTCGACATCCACCTGCTGCGCCGCGATTGAACACACTCGTCCGTGAGGTTGTGAAGCCGCGCTGGGCTCCGTTCCGGCTCGGTCCCGGCTCGCTCGACGGCTTGACGCGGCGGCACGGCAACGGCCTCAAACGGCTGCTGCACGTCGATGGTGAGCCGGTCGCGGTCGCGATGTCCGGCCCGGTCTTCGCCGCCCGCGCGAACTCCGAGGCGGCGGCACGCGCCGGGATCGCCCGGATGCGATTCGCGGTCGGGATCGACGACGACCTGACCGACTTCCATGCGCGTTTTCGCGACGACCCGCTGATCGGCCGCGCGGTGCGGATGCGGCCGTGGCTGCGGGTGCGCCGCAACCCGGATCCGTGGGAGACGCTCGCGTGGGCGATCACGGAGCAGCTGATCACGCTCGAGCGGGCGACCGAGATCCAGAAGCAGCTGATCTACCGGTTCGGGCCGCGGGTCGCCGGGCTGCGCGACTCGCCGTCGGCGGCCACCATCGCGGCGCGTTCGCCGGCCGAGCTCGAGGCCTGCGGACTGGCGGCCAAGCGCGCGGTGGCGATGCGCCGCGCCGCGTGCGAAGTGGCGGCCGGCCGCGTGAGGTTCGACGGCGACTTCCGGCGCCTGCTCGCGATCCCGGAGATCGGCACGTGGACGGTCGAGATGCTCGCGCTGCACGGGCTCGGGCGGCTCGACGTGGTCCCGGCCGGCGATCTCGGCTACCTGAAGATGGTCGGCCGGCTGACGACGGGCAACCCGCGCGCGATCGCCGACGAGGCCGAGGTGCGCGGGTTCTTCGAGCGCTATGCGCCGTGGGCCGGGCTAGCCGCCCAGTACCTGATCGTCAGCCGCGAGAAGACGCACCTAAGCCCTCTCCGGGTAGGAACTCGTTGGTCAGCGGCGGCGCCTCCGAAGGTGGTCGCTTGAGCAGCCCGTTGTCGCGCATCCAGCGCTCGTAGTTCGCCCAGTCGACCGGCTCCTGCCAGCCCCACGGCTTCTCCTCGTCGGTCGGGAAGAACACCGGCAGGGTGGCCTCGACCACTGCCTCCTGAAGGCCCCGGTCGAGCCCGTCGTCGGCCTCTAGAAGCGCGTCGACGCCGGCTGAGGGGTCCTGGCGCAGGAGCCGGTGGCCGGCCGCCGTCGCGGACAGGAAGCGTCTTAGACGCGACGCGCCGGCGGCGTCGAGCGCCTCGCGCCGCGCGACGAAGATCAGCTCGTTGTACGTCGGCACGCCGAGCTTCTCCATCCGCAGGATCACCGGCTTGCGGTTGCGGCGCTGGAGGTCGACGCCCTCGTAGTTCCAGAACGAGCCGAGCGTCGCGTCGACGCGGCCGGAGATCATCGCGGGCGTGAGGTTGAAGCCGACGTTGGTCTCCTTTACGGACGTCGGCTCGACGCCGTTGGCGGCCAGGATCGACTGCAGGTACGCGCTCTGGTACGGGATGCCGGCCGTGCCGACGCGCTTGCCGGCGAGGTCGCCGGGCGCGCCGATCCCGGCCTTGGGCAGCGAGATCAGCGCCGTCAGCGGCGTCTGGACCAGCGCGCCGACCGCGACGATGTTCTCGGCGCCGTTGTCGCGCGCCAGCAGCAGCTCGGGCTCGTAGGAGATCGCGACGTCGGCGCGGCCGGCCGCGAGCAGCTTCAGCGGCGCGGACGGGTCCGGTGGCGGCTGCAGCTTGACGTCGAGCCCGGCCTTCTCGTACAGACCGGCCGCCTGGGCCGCGTACATCCCGGCGTGGTCGGCGTTCGGGAAGTAGTCGAGCATCACCGTGAACGGCTCTTGGCGGGCCGAGCCGGTGCCGGTCGGCTCGGCCTTCTCACCGCAGCCGACGAGGGCGACGAACGCCGCGAGGATCGCGAGCCTCCTCATGCGCTCGCCCTCGGCGCCCACGAGACGAACCGCCGCTCGAGCGCGTTGAACGTGGCGTAGAGCGCGATCGCCATCGCGATCAGCAGCACCGTCGCGGCGAACGCGCGCGCCGTCGCGAGCTGGCCGTTGGCGGTGATCACGAGGTGGCCGAGCCCGGACTCCGAGCCCGCCCACTCCGCGAACACGGCGCCGATCACCGCGACGCTCGCCGCGACCCGCATGCCGGTGAAGCTCGCCGGCAGCGCCGACGGCGCGTCCAGGAATCGCAGCCGCTGCCAGCGACCCGCGTCGAGCGAGCGCAGCAGCTTGCGCGCGTCGGGATCGCTCTCGCGCAGCCCGTCGGCGACGTTGATGACGACCGGGAAGAAGCAGATCAGCGCCACGATCAGGATCTTGGGCGCGAAGCCGAAGCCGAGCGCGAACACGATCAGCGGTGCGACGACGGGGATCGGGACCGCCTGCGAGCCGACCACGAGCGGCCGCAGCGTGCGGTCGACGGGCGGCGAGAGGTGCATCGCGACCGCGATCGCGGCGCCTCCGACGATCGCTGCGGCGAGCCCCGCGAGCGCCTCCCAGCCCGTGACGAGCAGGTCCGGCGCGAGTATTCCGCGGTCCTCCCACAGCGACTCCGCGACGTGGGTGGGCGCGGGGAGCAGGAGCGGATCGACGCCACCGAGGCGCACGACGAGTTCCCAGCCGACTACGAGCGCAAGCAGCACCACCGCCGGGGCGATCATTCGGTCACCCCCAGCACGGCGAGCGCCCGCTCGCGCAGCTCCACCACCGCGAGGTCCGTGCGCGAGCGCGGCCGCGGCAACGCGATGCTCAGCTCGGCCACGACGCGGCCGGGGCGCGGCGACAGGAGCACGATGCGGTCGGCGAGCAGCACCGCCTCCTCGACGTCGTGCGTCACCAGCAGCACGGTGCGGGGCTCGCGCTCGAGCGCCTCACCCAGCCACGTTTGCGCCTGCGCGCGGGTGAGCGCGTCGAGCGAGGCGAACGGCTCGTCGAGGCAGAGCAGCGGCCGCCCGGCCAGCAACGTGCGCAGGAAGGCGACCCGCTGGCGCATCCCGCCCGAGAGCGCCGCCGGGCGCGTACGCTCGAATCCTTCGAGCCCGAACGCGGCGAAGTGCGCGTGCGCCGCCGCCCGGGCCGCCGCCCGTGACTCGCCCGCGACGCGCCGGGCGAGCGCCGCGTTGTCGAGCGCGCTCAGCCACGGCAGCAGCGCGTCGCGCTGCGGCATCAGCGCGGCCGGGGGCGCGTCCACCGTCCCGGCGTCCGGAGTCTCCAGCCCGCACACGAGCTCCAGCAGCGTCGACTTCCCGCACCCGCTCGGCCCGACGACCGCAACGACCTCGCCGGCCCGCACGCGCAGGTCCACGCCGTCCAGCGCGACCACGGCGCCGTACGTCTTCCGTACGCCGGCGACGGCGACGCCGTCTCCCACGTGAGGAGGCCCCGTCACAGGAGCCTCGACCTCAGTCCGCATCCGCTCCCTCCGCGGGCATTACCCCGTCCAGGTTCGAAGGGTCAGCGCCGGTGCGGGGCGCTATCTCAGCCGGGCGTTCCTCCCAGCCCCCCTGATTTCAAGTGCACCCACAGCGTATCTTGCGGCCACATGGTCCGCTTCATCGCCTGGATCGCGGTGTGCGTGCTGCTCGGCGCGATCGTGGGATACCTCGCCGCGCCGCTCGGCGATGCCGGCTGGCTGCTGATCGCGGCGCTGATCGCCGCGATCCTCGCCGCGCCGCGCCTGTACGTCATGTACCGGCTGCCGAGCGTGCTCGATAAACGAATCCGGCCGCTCGTCGACCCGTCGTTCTCGCCTCCGCCGGGCGCCGAACCGGCCGAGTCGGATCTGCTCGATCGCCTTCAGCGGACGGGCGAGACGGATGACTGGAGCGGTTTCGAGGCGCTGCTCGCCGACGACTTCGAGCTCGTCGACGCGCAGGGCCGCCGCCATGGCAAGCGGCGGTACCTGTCGGTGGCGAAGACGATGAGCCGCGCGTACCCCGACCTGGCCAATACGAACGAGGCGACGCTGGCCGATCCGTTCGATCCGAACGTGTTCTGGCTGCGGTCGCGCCAGCTTGGCCACCCGCGCCGCGGGCCGGCGTACGACCTGACGGTGTGGGCCCGCTACACGGTCACGCCGGACCACCACCTGCTCCGCAAGATCGAGAGCAGGGCGGTGATCCGGGCGGGGTGATCGGTTACTCCGCGGCGCGCTCGAAGACGCCGGTCTCCTCGAAGTCGAAGACCGTGTCATTGATGCGCAGGCCGTCGACGGCGCCCTGCCAGGAGTTGTCCTTGCCCTTGGCGACGGCGACGGTCAGGATCGTGGCGGCCTCGCCGCCGTCGTTGAGCACGGCCATCACCTGGTCGAAGCTGCAGCCATTGCTGAGGCTGAGCGAGCACGTGTTGGCATCGAACGCGCCCCCGGTCAGGCCCCACTTGCCGGTCGTGGTGGCGTCGATGTACCCGCTCCACTGGTTGGCGGGCGCGTCGGCGGGCAGGAACACCAGCGACGAGTAGTTCGAGGTGCTGGCGGCCCGGTTCGGATCGATCTCGAACGTGATGCCGGGCAGGTTGCCGTTGCCCTTGGCGCGGTTCTCGCCCGTCGTCAGGACGCGGAAGCCGACCTCCTCAAGGTCCTCCACCAGATCGCCCTGGAAGTCGAGCTCGTTGCCGAACGCGATCTTCTCGGTCCCGTCCTTGACGGTCAGGTTCAGCGCGCCCGTGCCGACCGGCGGGGTCAGTGGGCCGGAGCGCAGGTCAGCGTTCGGCGAGCCCTCGGTGTTGCGGTTCACGAGGCCCCAGTTGCCGGACGACATGACCGGGCCGGGCGAGCCCTGCACGGACGGGCCGGCCGGGCCCTGAGCGCCGGTCGCGCCAGCCGCGCCGGTGGCGCCCGTGGCACCCGTCGCGCCTGCGGCGCCCGGCGTGCCGGCGCGCTTGATCGTGGCCTGGGCGCCCGGGGAGAGACGATTGAGGGTGATCGAGTTCTTCTTGATGTCCTTGCTCTGGATCGTCCCGTCCTTGATCTGGGCGGACGTGATGAGCGAGCCGGCGACGGCGCTGCCGCTCATGGCCAGGACGACAGCGATTCCCCCGAGGGCAACCCCGGGTGTGATCTTCTTATTCACTTCATTCCTCCTCAGCAAATACGACTTGCCTCGAAGGTAGGCCGAGGAACGCGGCTGCCAAAGCGTCGAACCGAAAAACCGACGTATGTATTAGTCGGCTGCCTGACTACGGCGCTTCAGTCGCGCAGAGACTGCGCGACCGCACGCGAGACCTGCTCGCGCGAGCGCGCGCCGACCGCGGTCGACAGCGCTGCCTGCCAGCGTTCATCGCTCACCGGCTCGGGCTCCAGGCCGAGATCGGTGAGGAGCACCGCGTGGTCGACGTGACCGGCGATCTGCTCCGCCCGGCGGCGGGCAGCGACGTGCTGAGCGCGGTGCAGCGGCGTTCGGCCTTCAGCGGCCGAGAGGCTCAGCAGGTCCGCCGCGACGAGCGGGACGGCACGCCGCGCGCACTTCTCCCACGGCGCGTCGGCCGCCGAGTCGACGACCACCTGGCGCACGACGCGCCAGCCGGCGTGATGGGACTCGCAGCGGGCCACCAGGAAGCGGGCGAGCGCCTCCGCGAGCACGACCGAGTCGGGCTCTGAACCATGGGCGTCGAGATGACGCAACGCCTGGCCGACGCTGCGGCCGTTTCCGACCGCGCGAGCAAGTTGGCGCGCGTCGCGCCTGGGTAGCTGCCGAGAGTTCGCCATCGCAGTGTAGCCCGGTAGTTTCCGGCGCAAATGGACTGGGACGCCGAAGGACTCTGCGAAGGCCTCGAGGACGACCGCGCACGCGCCGCGCGCCGCCGCCTGCTCGACGAGCTGCACGAGCAGGGCATGGACGTCGAGGAACTGCGCCGCGTCGTGGCCGAGGACAAGCTGGTGCTGGCCCCGGTCACCCGCGCGCTCAGCTCCGAGGCGCGCTACACGGCGCGCGATATCGCGGAGCAGGCCGGAGTCGAGCCCGCCTTCCTCGCCGCCAGCCGGCGCGCGCTCGGCCTGCCGGTCCCGGGCGACGACGAGCGCGTGTACGGCGAGAAGGACCTGGAGGCGGCGCAGCTCGGCAGCGCCCATCGCGCGGCCGGCTTCGACGACGAGGACGCGCTCGAGGTCGCGCGCGTGCTCGGGCAGGGGATGGCGCGCTACGCCGAGTCGACGCGGGCGCTGGTCGCGCGCACGTTCATCGAGCCCGGCCTGGACGAGTACGAGCTCGCGCACCGCTACCGCGCCGTCGCCGAGCAGCTGATGCCCCTCGCCGGCCCATGGCTCGAGCACGTGTTCGCGCTCCATCTCCAGCAGGTCTTGCGCAGCGACGCGCTCACGCAGGAGCAGCGTCGCTCGGGCAAGCTCGACGACACGCAGGAGGCCGTGGTCGCGTTCGCCGACCTGGTCGGGTTCACCGAGCTCGGTGAGAGCGTGCCGGTCGAAGAGCTCGGCAGCGTCGCCGGCCGGCTGTCGCGGCTCGCGAACGAGATCTGCGAGCCGCCGGTGAAACTCGTGAAGCTGATCGGCGACGCGGTGATGCTCGTCTCAACCGAGCCCGAGCCGATGCTGGAGACGACGCTGCGGCTGGTCGAGCGCGCGGCCGAGGACGAGCGCTACCCGCCGCTGCGCGCGGGCGTCGCCTGCGGCCAGGCGGTACACCGGTGGGGCGACTGGTTCGGCACGCCGGTCAACCTCGCGAGCCGCCTCACGACCCGCGCGCGGCCCTCGACCGTGCTGGTCTCCGCCGAGGTCCGCGACGCGGTCGCGAACGGCTTCGAGTTCTCCGACGCGGGCCGCAAGAAGCTCAAGGGCTTCTCGTCACCCGTGCACGCCTATCGGGCTAGAAGGTCCGACGGTGCAGCGCCAGCAGCGCCTGAGCACTGACCCACACCGGCGTCTGCCGGCTGGTGCGTGAGTAGCGGACGAGCCCGTTCGGCTCGGTCAGCGAGCGCAGGTACGCCTGGCCGCGGCGGGCCGTCGCCTCGTGGCCGCCGGCCGCCACGAGGCCCTGGACGGCGTAGGCCGTGGACTGCGCGTTGGGGGCGCCGCCGCGGCTGAGCGGGAAGCCGCCGTTCGAGGCCTGCGCGCGGGCCAGAAAGGACCCGGCGCGCCGCAGCGCCGAGCCGCGCCGGCCCGCGGCCGCCAATGCTTGAGCGGCGTAGCCGGTGTCGTCGATCCCGCTCGCGCCACGACCCCCGACGTTGAAGCCGCCGTCTGAGTTCTGGTGGCGCTCGAGCCACCGCGCGGCGCTGCGGATCGTGCCCGAATTGCGGCTCACGCCGGACCGGCGCAGGGCGAAGATCGCAAACGACGTGTAGCTGACGTAGCCGTCGAAGGAGCCGTCACGGTCGCGGTGGCGCATGATGTCGGCGATCAGGTTGCGCCCGCCGAAGCGGCGCGGGTTCTGGCCGGCGGCGCGGACGATCAGCGCGGTCCGCTCGATGTCGCCGATCTCGCGCAGCGACGGCAGGCCGCGGCGGATGTAGGTGAGCGCCGCGGGGCCGGGCCGCTGGCCGGCGGCGTTGAGCCCGAGCAGCGCCCACCCCGTCGCGAGCTGCGAGGAACCGCCGGACTGCGTCATCCCGAAGCCGCCGTCGGAGTTCTGCGCCCCGCGCACGTAGCTGAGCGTGTCGCCCTGGGCCGGGGCGGCGATCGCCAAGGTGGCGAGCGCGGCGATTGGGAGACTGCGACGAAGCATGTGGACCTCCGGCGGGATTGCGCGTCCCGGGACGAAAAGGTGGCCACGGCAGGCCGAGTCTCTGACTCTCACAGTGGCGCGACCGTGCCGGGGTTTCACCGGCTTCCTCACACCCGCCGTGCTGACGGCGAGAGAGGGTACAAGGCACCCATGGCCTGGCCCGCGATCACGCCGCGCAACGTGGTGCTGGCCGGACTGGCGCTCGCTCTGAACCTCCTGCTCGTCGCCTGGCTACACCGACGTCGGCGTGTGGTCCTTCTTCTTCGGCGGACTCCTGCTCGTGCCGAGCGGCCTCGCGCCGCTGGCGGCCGCGGCGTTACCCTCGCGGCGCTTTAGTGGTAGCCCGGCCGCGTGAGGGCCTTCACGAAGTCCTCGAGCTGGCGCGTCGTCCAACACTCGTAGGCCTCGCAGAACTGCTCGTAGGCGGCGATCACCGAGTCGCCGTAGTTCCAATACAGGCGCGGCTCGGGGTTGAGCCAGAACGTGCGGCCGGCGCGCTCGGCGACGCGTGCGAAGACGTCGGCGCGCGGGTCGCGGCCGTTGGTGCGGGCATCGCCGAGCACGATCACGGTCGCGCGCGGGTGCAGGTCGTCCTCGACCATCTGCAGGAACTCGCGCCACACGCGGCCGTAGTCGGTGTAGCCGGAGACGTCGGCCACGCCGGCGTCCTTGGAGATCGCGTCGGAGACGGCCTTGAAGCTGCGCTCGGCGGTGAACACATCGGTGACCTCCGAGATCCGCTCGACGAACACGAACGACCGCATCCGGCGGAAGCTGTCGTGCAGCGCGTGCAGCACTGAGAGGAAGAAGACCGATGCGCTGGTGACGCTCGTGCTCACGTCGCAGAGCACGTAGAGCTCGGGCCGGCGCGGCCGTCTCGGCCGGTACTTCAGGACCACGGGGACGCCGCCGGTCTCCAGCGAGGCCCGCATCGTGCGCCGGACGTCGACGTGGGCATGACGCTTGCGCCCGCGCGCCTGGTGGCCCTGGGTGGCGAGCCGGCGCTTGAGCTGCATCACGACGCGGTGGACGGCGGCCAGGTCCTGCGCCGGCCCGGACGGCAGCGCGCGGTCGAGCTCGTTCAGCGGCCGCGACGGCGGGAGCGCCTGCGTGCGCTCGATCTGCGCGCGCTCGAGCTCGCGCCGCAGATGCGCCTCGAAGCGGCGGATCTGATCGCGCGTCAGCGGGAGCTCCTGCGGCGCCCCTTCGCCCTTGACCAGGCCACCGGGCTCGGACTTCAACCCCAGCGCCCGCCGGATCCGCTGGACGTCGACCCCGAGCACGCCGGAGCCCTCGCCGCGGCGGCCGAACGCGGCAATCGCGAGCCGCGCGAGGTCGCGCAGGGCCGCCTCGTCGCCGTTGCGGATCGCCTCCAGGATCTGCTCTCGCAGCGCGTCGAAGTCGATCCGGTCGCCGCCGGTGATGCCGTCCTCCGCGGCATCGCCGCCCTCGCGCACGCCGGCCTCGAGCGCGGCGCCCTCGGCGGCGCGGAAGAAGTAGCGATCGAAGACGAGGTCGAAGACGCGCCGGTCGTCGGGCGACTTGGCCAGCGTGGCCGCGAGCGCCTCCCGGAACGGGCCGGGCCGGGTCCACTCGACCTCGCCGAGCGCGGCGAACGCATCATTGAGCTCCGACGTCCCGAGCGCCACGCCCTCGGCGCGCAGCGCGTCGGCGAACCCGATCAGGTGCTCGTCAAGCGGCAAGCCGCACGCCCACGCGTTCGGCGACCGTGTCGAGGTCCGTGCGGTGCTTGACGATGATCGACATCGTGTCGCGGAACGTCTGCTGGTCGATGTCCTGCGCGCCGAGCAACAGCAGCGCCCGCGCCCAGTCGATCGACTCCGCGATCGACGGCGGCTTCTTCAGGTCGAGCTCGCGCACCATGCCGACGACCTCGACGAGCCGCCGCGCGACCGTCTCCGGCAGCTCCGGCGCGTGCAGCCGCACGATCTCGAGCTCGCGCTCGGCGGTCGGGTAGTCCAGCCACAGGTACAGGCAGCGGCGCTTGAGCGCCTCCGTGAGCTCGCGCGAGTTGTTGGACGTGAGCAGCACGACCGGGTGCGTGCGGGCCTCGATCCGGCCCAGCTCCGGGATCGAGATCTGGAAGTCGCTCAGCAGCTCGAGCAGCATCGCCTCGAACTCCTGGTCGGTCTTGTCGATCTCGTCGACCAGCAGCACGACCGGCTCGGGCGACGCGATCGCCTGCAGCAGCGGCCGCGACAGCAGGAACTCCTCGCCGAAGATGTCGTCCTGGACGTCCTCCCAACCGGTGCCGTCGGCCTCGGTCTGGATCCGCAGCAGCTGCTTGCGGTAGTTCCACTCGTACATCGCCTTGGCCTCGTCGAGGCCCTCGTAGCACTGCAGCCGCACGAGCGCGCGGCCCAGGTATTCGGCCAGCTTCTTGGCCAGCTCGGTCTTGCCGACGCCGGCCGGGCCCTCGACGAGCACGGGCTTGCCAAGCCGCGTGGCGAGGTACGAGACCAGCGCGGTGGACTCGCCCGGGAGATAGCCCGCGGCCCGCAGGCCGCCGGCGACCTCGTCGACGGAGCCAGGGACGACGGTGCTCATCGCGAGGAGTCTAGGAGCCTCGCGACGAGGCCCGCGTACTCCTCGATGGCCTCAGCCAGCCCGAGGCCCCGGACCTGGCGGTGGTACTTGAACACCGGCGCCGCCAGCGGGGCCATCAGCACGTCGGCGAGGTAGTCCGCACTCTCCCCGCAGCCAGCCTCGCGCAGCAGCAGCGCCAGGTGCGTCCGGTACATCGCATAGACGCTGCTCGCCAGCCAGGTCACGGTCGTCCCCTCGGCTTCGAGCAGCAATTCGACGTGGCGATCGAGGAAGCTCAGGTACGCGGCGCCGAACGCGTTCAGGCGCTCGTGCGCAGGCGCGCCGGGGCCGAGCGGCGCCGGACCGCGGATCATTCCTTCCTGGAGCCCCGACTCGTGGTCGCCGATGATCGCTCGCGCCAGGCTCGCGCGATCGCCGAAGCGGCGGAAGACCGTGCCCTTGCCGACGCCCGCCTCGGCGGCGACCGCCTCCATCGTCACGCACGACGGGCCGTCGCGCTCGAACAGCCGCGCGGCCGCGTCGAGCACGAGTTTCCGATTGCGCGCGGCGTCGGCGCGCTCGGGCGGCTCGGCGTTGAACTGGGGGAGTTGGAGGGAGATGCCGACAAGTATAACTGGACCACGGTCCGTTTACGTGCTACAGTCTCCGACATCAACCGGACCGCGGTCCGGATACGAGCCAAGAGGACACAAATGACCGCCATCGCCATCCCCGTTCCGACCGATACCGCCTGGACCGTCGACCCGGTCCACTCGACTGTCGGCTTCGCCGTCAAGCACATGGTCGTCTCGACCTTCCGCGGCCGCTTCGAGGACTTCGACGCGACCCTGACCGCCAATGCCGACGGCACGCTCCGTCTCGAGGGCCGCGTGGCCGGCGACTCGATCGTCGTCAAGGACGAGAACCTCGCCACCCATCTGAAGGCGCCCGACTTCTTCGACACCGAGCGCCACCCGTACGTGACCTTCTCCTCAACGCTGGTCCGCGCCGAGAACGGCGAGCTGATCGTCGACGGCGAGCTGACCATCAAGGGCCACACGCGCCCGATCGAGGCCCGCGGCACGCTGACCGAGCCGGCCGTCACGTTCGGCGACGTCGAGAAGGTCGGCCTCGAGCTCGAGGCGATCGTGGACCGCACCGAGTACGGCCTGACCTGGAACGCGCCGCTGCCCAAGGGCGGCTTCGCGCTCGCCAACGAGGTCAAGCTGCAGGTCTCGCTCGAGCTGGCGAAGGCGTAAGCGGTGAAGGTCCTCGGCCTGTCCGGCAGCCTGCGCGCCGGCTCACACAACTCCATGCTCCTGCGGGCGGCCGCGGACCTGCTGCCGCCCCAGTGCGAACTCGTCGAGTTCGATCTGTTGAAGGCGATCCCGCCCTACGACGAGGACGACGAGCACGACCGCCCGCTCGCGGTCCGCGCGCTGCACGACGCGATCGCCGAGGCGGACGCCGTGCTGGTGGCCACGCCGGAGTACAACCACTCGCTCCCGGGCCAGCTCAAGAACGCGCTGGACTGGATGTCGCGCCCGCTGGCCGACAGCCCGCTGCGCAACAAGCCGACCGCCGTCGTCGGCGCGTCCACCGGCCTGTTCGGCGCGGTCTGGGCGCAGGCCGAGGCGCGCAAGGTCCTGTCCGCGATCGGCGCCCGCGTGATCGACCGCGAGCTGCCGGTGGCGATGGCTGACGAGGCGTTCACGCCCGACGGCTCGCTCGTCGACGATGACCTCTCGCTGGCGCTCGGCGGCATCCTCGCCGAGCTGGCCGGCGAGGTCCGCCCCGCGGTCGCCCTCGCCGCGTAATTAAGGGGGGTCAGACCCCTTCGCGCGACAATTGTCGCGTGTAGGGGTCTGACCCGTTTGCGCGACAGATGTCGCGTCTTGGGGTCTGACCCCCCTTAGGCGGCGGGCCGTTGGCTTGCCGCCTGGTTGTTCCAGACGAGCCACCAGCGGTTCCCGGTGGCGTCGAATGCGGCGAACGGTGCGTCTGCGGCGGCAGTGACCGTCTCGGGCGCGCCGAACGGGCCGGACGCGGGCGCGAGCGCTGCCAGCAACGCGCCGCCGCTCGTCCACGCGACCAGGCGGCGGCCGTCGGGCGTGCTCGCCAGTGCGCCCTCGGCGCCGGGCGCGATCTCCTGCGCTGCACCGAACGTCGCGGTGGCGTCGGTGACCGCGGCGCGCACGGTGGTCGCGCCCCAGGCGACCGTGGCGCGGTTCGTGTCGTCGATGACGAGGTCAAGGCCGCCGGTGGGCGCGCCCTGCTCGAGCAGCTGGGCGGGACGGAAGCGCCCGGAGCCCACCGTGCGCACGGCGGCCTGGTAGAAGCCGTCGGCGGCCCAGGCGACGTACGCGCGGCCGTTCGCCGTCATCGCCGTGCGCAGCCGCGCGTGGAGTGTCGGCTCGGACTCGAGTGCCTGGACGCGGCCGAAGAGCGGCGCGCCCGCCCGCTTGTAACGGGTCTTGACCACGCCGCGCGCGTCGTAGGCGAGTAGCAGGCCGCCGGTCGGGGAGACGGCGATCGAGACCGACCGGATGCGATCAGTGGCCTGCAGGATCGGCGGCGTGAACGGCTTGCCGGCCGGCCGGAACGCGATGTAGACGCGGTCGTTGTAGACGCCGCGGTCCTCGAACCAAGCGACCGCGATGTCGCCGTTCGCGTTGGCCGCGAGCTGGACGCTGCCGATCCCGGTTCGGGTCGCGATCCGCTGCGGTGCGCCGAACGTGCCGTCGGTGCGGCCGAACGCGACCGACAGGCGCGTGCCGTCCAGAACAGTCACCACCGCGCGGGTCGCGCCGTAGAGGGCAGGACGTGAGACGCCCCCGGAGAGCTGTGGCGGCACGTACCGGACCGCGAACGGGTCCGTCGACGCGTTCACCGGCTCAGACCACGGCGGCGCGGCCTGGGCGGGAGCGGCGAGGAGCAGGGCGATGAGGAAGGCCAGCACGCCCGTTGAAACGGACGCACTGGTCCTGAAGTTGCGGCTACTTCGCGAGCGTCGAAGTGAGCTCGGAGAGCCGCTCGGAGTGTGAGGAGAGCATTTCGACCGACGCGACGACCTCCTGCGTGGAGGCGTTCGTCTGCTGCGTCGTGGCCGACATCTGCTCGGCCGACGCGGCGGTCTCCTCGGCGAAGGACGCGATGTCGTTCGTGAGCCGTCCCATGCCATCGAGCTCGACCGTGATCCGGCCGACGGCGCCGTCGATCTCCTCGAGCGAGGTCCGGGCGCGGTCGGAGGCCTCGGTGCCGGCGGTGGTCCGCGAAGCGGCCTCGCGGACGAGTTCCACGGCAGCGTCGGTCTCGCCCTGGATGCCGGCGATCAGCTCGCCGGCGTCGGCGGCCGACTGGGCGGCGCGCTCGGCCAGCTGGCGCACTTCGTCGGCGACGACGGCGAAGCCCCTGCCGCGCTCGCCGGCGCGGGCGGCCTCGATCGCGGCGTTCAGCGCCAGCAGGTTCGTCTGGCGAGCGATGTCCTGGATCGCCTCGACGATCCCGCCGACCTCCTCGGAGCGGCTCGCCAGCGCCGTGATCGCTCCGGCGGCGTCCTCGATCTGCGCGCGCGCCTCGTTCAGCGCGGCGGTGGCGCCCAGCGCGGCCTCGATGCCGGTGCGGCTGAGCTCGGTCGCTCCGCCCGCGGCGCTCGTGGCCTGCTCGACCGCGGTGCGGCTCTGAACCGCGACGTCGGCCTGACGGGCGGCGCCGTCGGCGACCCGAGCGGCGCTCGCGGCGAGCTCGGAGATCGCCTGGCCGGTCTCGCCTAGCCGGACCTGCATCGTCGCGCACATGTCCTGGAACTCGCCGGTCGACTCCCCGAAGGTCTGCAGCGTGCCCTGGAGCTTGCCGCGGACGGCGCCCAGCAGGTCGGAGAGGTCACGGCCCGGGCCGGCCTCGCCGATCGAGCGCAGATCGCCGCCGATCGACGCGAACGTGTCGAAATAGAACGCCTCGACGATCGCCTGCGAGTCGTAGTTGAAGATCCGCGACAGCGCGCGCTCGGCGGCGTGCAGCACCTCGACGTCGGCCGTCTCGGCGCTTCCCTTCCACGAGCGCTTGGCCACCCGCGCCGGCTCCGGCACGTCGGCGCGCAGGGCGTCGTGGACGATGTCGAGCAGCACGGGATACGTGCCCAGGAACCACTTCAGCGGCAGGTTGATCTTGCTGTGCAGGACGCCGACGCCCAGCAGGCCCTCGAAGTAGGAGACGCCGAAGCCGTTCGGCTTGGCCGCCTCACCGAAGATCGCCTTCAGATGCGCCGCGTGCGCGCCGCCCCAGCCGCGCTTGAGGTCCTCGAAGCGCACTCCCTTGCTGTCCGCGTAGGAGCGCAGGAACGAGCCGGAAGCGCCGGAGGAGAAGGTGTGCTCGGCGAGAGACTGGCCGATCGTGTCGGCATTGCGGTCGGCCCAGGCGCGCATCCCGGCCAGCAGGTCGAGCTCGGCGCGGGTCACGCGCATGTACGAGCGGCGCAGCTCGAGGCCGCGGTCGTCGATCTGGTACAGGGAAGCGGTTACGTTCATCACCCGCTGTATTCGGCAGCGGGCTGAAGGGGTTAAGTCGCGTCGTCTTCCCACAGACGCTGCGTGTTCTCCTCGTCCGGCCGGCGCTGGCGCTGTGTCGGCGCCTCCGACGGGTCCGGCAGCTTCGTGGTCTCCGCGCGCGAGGGATCGGGGACCTCGCCCTCCCACGCGGGCCGGTCGCGCAGCAGCTCGGTCACTGCGGTCGCGTCACGCGGGCGGCGATCCGGCGTGCGCTCGCGCTCGCGCGGCGGCGGCGCGACCCAGTCAACGTCCTCCGCCGCCGGGTTCGGGGGCTCCGGGGCGTGCGTCGCCCGCAGGCGCAGCCCCGCGGCGACCAGCGCGCCGGCGGCGGCGAACGCGACGAACATGCCCCACTGGATACCCATGTCGTCGGGCTGGTCGAGTGCCCGATAGAGGATCAGCAGGATCGCCCACCCGCCGGCGATCATGATCGCCCCACCGTCTCCACCGGGCAGGTGGAACCCCTTCCGGCGCGAGCGCATCCACACCAGGAAGCCGACCGCGACGCAGTCGAGCAGGATCGCGGCCTCGACGAACGTGAACGCCCCGAGCGCATTGACGTTTCCCTGCGCCAGATCGCCGCTCACCACAAGCGTCTTCTGGTACCAGGGCAGGAACAGCGAGAGGGCGAGCGCCGCGGCCGCCAGCGCCGCCAGCTGCAGCTCCTTCGGCACGCGGAATCGGTCCTCGCGCGGGCTCATCGGATCGGGATGTCCTCCACCTCGGGCTCGGAGCGCGGCGGGCGCTCGAGCCGTTCGATCGAGTAGTCCAGCACGGCGCGGAGCGCCACCAGCAGATCGCGCAGCGCGTCGGCGAGCTGGCGCGCGAGCTCCGGCGGGAGCGCGCCACGCGCCGCGTCCACGAGCGCGAGCAGCGCGGTGAGATCCGGGAAGCCGCTCGCCGGGCGCTCGCTGCTGCTCCAGCCGTTCTCCGGCACGCCCTGCGCGGCGGCGCGGGCCGCCTCCTCGGCCTTCGCGTGCGCCTCGCGGACGAGCCGCTCGGCGGCCTCGAAGGCCTCGCGATCAGGCTCAGGCATGCTCGAACCCCACGGTCAGCGCCCCGTCTTCGAGCGTCGCCGACGTCGGCTTGTAGCCGGCCATCGCGCCGGGCAGGACGATCGTGCGCTTGTGGCCGTCGACGCGCACGACCAGCTCGAGCCCGATCTTCTTGAGCTTCACGTCGCCCTTGGAGGCGAACGGCAGGTCCAGCCGGAGCTCGGCACGGCCGTTGTTCACCCGCAGCTCCTGCGCGAGCCGGTCGTGGAGCACGGCGGCGGCGTCGTGCGACGCGAACAGCGCCTGGGCGAGCTCGTCGAGGCGCTCATCACCGATCACCTCGGCGTCGAAGTACGGCGCGCGCAGCACCGGGACCGGCGCGAACGCGGTGCCGATGAGCTCGAGCTGCTCCTGCTGGACGGCGTGCCAGGCGCCGAAGTAGCCCTCGGCCAGCTCGTCCGGGAACACGCGGTTCGCGACGACGGCATCGGTCAGGTAGCCGTACAGGTTCAGGTAGGTGAACGTCCGCATCGCCTCGGCGACGACCATCCGGTCCGGCGTCATCACCAGCCGCATCGATACCCGCGAAGCGTCGCGCAGCAGCTCGTGCATCGCCACCAGGTTGCCCACCAGCCGCTGGACCTCGGCCACGACCTTCTCGTCCGGGCAGCTGGACGTCGAGGAACATCCGCGCGAGCGGGCGCGCCGCCGACAGCATCGACTGCTCGCGGCCGAGCACCTTGTCCAGCCACCAGCGCGCCGCGTCCGGGAACGAGAGCAGTCGCAGCGTCTCGCCGGTCGGCGCGCAGTCGACCACGATCACGTCCCAGTCCTCGGACTCGGCGTGGCTTTTCAGGACCAGCAGCGAGAACAGCTCGTCGCCGCCCGGCGGGACCGTCAGCTCCTCGGCCGCGATCCGGTCCACGCCGCGCTCCATCAGCAGCGAGCCGAGCCATTCCGAGACCGCGCTCCAGTGGTGCTCGAGCTCGTCCTGGGCCTGGACCTGCTGGGCGAACAGGCGCTGGGCGACCTTCGTCGGCTCTCCGCCGACCTCGGCCTGCAGCACATCCGCCAGCGAATGGGCCGGATCGGTGGAGATCACAAGCGTGCGCGCGCCGGCCGCCGCGCAGCGGCGGGCCGTGGCGGCGGCGACGGACGTCTTGCCGACGCCGCCCTTGCCGGTATAGAGGATGGTCCTCGGAGGCACCCCTCCGAGTCTACGGGCGCTTCTGGATCCTCAACTCACCGGCCCCGCTGGCGGCGTTTCCGGCCAGGTCCGTCGCGGTCACCGTGAGCGCGTAGTCGCCGGAGCGCTTCGGCGCCGTCCAGGCGAGCGACTTCGTGCCGCGGCCGAGCACGCCCGGGTTGATGATCGCCACGGTCGTGCTCCCGCGCGTGACGCGCAGCGACACTCGCGCGATCTTCGACAGCTTGAAGCGCAGGTTCCCGGACCGGTTCGGGCGCAGCGTGCGGGGCAGCACCTGCACGACCGGCGGCATCGTCAGGTAGGCCGTGAAGTGCTGCTCCGCGCCGCAGTACTCAACCGCCGCCGTGCGCTTGCAGAGCTGGACGAGGAAGTCGCGCAGCAGCTTGTGATAGCCGAGGTCGGACTCGCGCGTGATCGAGCCGCGCGAGTACAGCGACCAGGCGCCGGTGTCGAACGTCGGGACCTCCTTGCGTCCCGCGAGGTCGCCGGATTCGAACAGCGACAGCGCGGTCGGATCGCCGGTCAGCGCGGCGAAGTCGTACAGGCCGACGAGCGACTGGATGAAGCCGTTGAGCACCTTCAGCCGCGGCAACCCCGAGTACTGGAGGTAGTGCGCGCCGTTGCCGGCTTGGATCCGCACGCCGGCCGGCGGCGAGGTCTGGAAGATTCCGAGGCCGCGCTGCGCGACCGGGAAGATTTCGGCCTGGCGGTTCAGCCGTGTCGACGAGCGCGCCATCGCCTGCAGGCCGGTGCCCTGGGCGAGCGAGCTGACCCACGGCGGCGCCTGGCCGTCGAACGGGAACAGGTACTCCCACGCGAGGCCCCCGGCGCGCTCGGTGCCGAGGCCGATCACCTCGTCGAGCAGCGCCGAGGCACGCGCGTCGTAGCGCCGGCCGCCCTGCCAGAGGCCGTTGAGCTTGCCGAAGGTTCCGAGCCACTGGATCTGGATCCCGTGGCCGGGATAGAACTGGTAGACCAGCTCGGAGCCGGCGAAGCCGACCCGCTCGCCGGCGCCCAGCAGCCGCTGCGAGCCCCACCATTCGATGTTGCGCTGCAACGTCAGGAACAGCGCGGGGAGGCGCGACGGCTCCAACTGGTCGCGCGCGGCCATGTCCTCGAGGTCGGAGACGACCCCGCCGAGCTGGACCTTGCGGGCCCCTGTGTAGCGCTTCACCTTCGCGCGCGCGTCGTCGTAGGTGGCGCGGTGCGCCGCCGCGACCTCGGGCGCGATCGTCCCTTCGGCGGCCAGCCGTTTGAGCTCTCCGGCGACCGTCGGCTTCTTCGCGGCATAGGCTGCGTTGGCCGCAAAGAGGCTGCACAGAATGGCCACAAAGGCCCAACCAAAGGTACGTCTGAAGCGCATCATCCGATGCTACGCTCGGCTACGCCGATGCTCCGCAAGCTTGTTCCCATCGTGGCCTTAACCGGTCTGCTCGCTGCGGGTTGCGGTGCCGACTACGAGCGGGCGGGCGCGCAGAGCGACGCCCGCGCGGTGCTGGCCGAGACCGCCGACGCCACGCGCCAGATGCGCTCGGCGACCGTCGATCTCCGGGTCGAAGGGCGCGACAGCGCTCACGTCACGGGCGCGTTCCTCGTCGAGGAGGAAGGCCGGCTGCCGAAGTTCAGCCTGACGGCGAAGCACCGGTCCGAGACCGCGAGCGCGGTCTGGACCGGCGAGCAGGGCTACGTCACGCTCGATGGCACCTCGTACAAGGTGCCGGGCCTGCTCACGGGCCAGATCGAGGCCGGCTTCGAAGAGGCGAACCAGCGCCAGGCGCTCGCGCCCGACGTCTCGCTCTGGCTGGCCAACCCGCGCAACGAAGGCGTGGCGGACGTGGGCGGCGAGGAGACGGTGAAGATCTCCGGCGCGGCCAACGACAAGCAGGTGCTGGCCGACGTCGAGCGGCTGCTCACGCAGTTCAAGTCGTTCCAGCTCGGCGACGGGCTGTCGCCGGACGAGCGCCTCCAGGCCTCGAAGGCGATCGGCTCGCTCAACGTGACCGTGTTCACCGGCGTCACCGATCGCATCCTGCGGCGGCTCGTCGTGACCGGCCCGGACGTGCGCGTCGACCTCACGCTCACGCGCGTGGATGAGGATCAGGACATCGAGGCACCGAAGGACGCTCGCCCCTTCAGCGAGCTCATGAAGCGCCGCTGAGTTCCCGTAAGCCCGTATCCGCCGATCGATCGTGGATGCACCGTCGGCGAGGAGCGCTGTCCACGGCGGCGGGGCGCCGCGAGAATCGGGGGATCCGGGCTAAGCTGCCGCAGCGGTGACTGCGGCGTCCGAGCCTTTCAACCTGCGGCGGTTCCTGTTCAGCGGGTCCGGATGGCCGTATCTGCTGGTCCCGTTCATCGTCATTGCGGTGGTCCTGGATCTGGCCCACGCGGACCCGATCCTGATCTTCTTCGCCGCGGCGCTCGGCGTCGTGCCGACGGCGGCGCTGATGGGCCGCGCGACCGAGGAGCTGGCGCACCGCGCCGGACCCGGGATCGGCGGCCTGCTGAACGTGACGTTCGGCAACGCGCCGGAGCTGATCATCGCCCTGTTCGCGCTCCAAGCGGGGCTGCAGGAGGTCGTCAAGGCATCGATCATCGGCTCGATCCTGGGCAACCTGCTGCTGGTGATGGGCGCCGCGATGCTGATCGGCGGCTGGGGGCGGGAACGGCAGAAGTTCGTCGCCGAGGCGGCCAGCGCCCAGGCCACGATGCTGCTCCTGGCCACGGTCGCGCTGCTGCTGCCGGCGATGTTCCTGCTGGCCCACGGCGGCGAGTTGCCGCAGCTCGAGGACGAGGCGACGAACTTCGCGTCCGACATCGAGCACATGTCGTTCGCGGTCGCGATCGTGCTGCTGCTCTCGTACTTCGCCGGGTTGTGGTTCTCGCTGCGGACGCACCAGGACGTGTTCAACCCCGACAGCGAGGACGAGACGCCGGAGGACGCGTGGAGCATCAAGCGCAGCGTCCTGGTGCTGGCCGGCGCGGGGATCGCCGTCGGCGTTATGTCGGAGATCCTGGTCGGCTCGATCGAGGAGGCCTCCGAAGGCATCGGGCTGTCGCCGTTCTTCGTCTCGCTGATCATCGTCGCGATCGTCGGCAACGCCGCCGAGCACTGGGTGGCGGTGTACTTCGCGGCCCGCGACAAGATGGACATCGCGATCGCGATCGCGATCGGCTCCAGCGCCCAGATCGCGCTGTTCGTGATGCCGGTGCTCGTGCTGATCAGCTTCGTGATGGGCCCGTTCCCGCTGGCGCTGGAGTTCAGCGGGCTGGAGATCGGCGCGACGCTGCTGGCGGTGATCATCGCCGCGCACGTGTCACAGGACGGCGAGTCGACGTGGTTCGAGGGCGTGCAGCTGCTCGCGGTCTACGCGACGCTGGGCGTCGTCTTCTACTTCGTCTAGAAGTCGTCCTGGTCCGGGTCGGGCTCGAGCTCGTCCTCTTCGTCTTCCTCGTCCTCGTCCGGATCCTCGCGCGCGGACGAACGTGCGCGGCGCGTCTCGAAGGCCTCGACCAGCTCGTCGCGCTTGTGCTCGTCGACCGCCGGGTCGTCTCCGAGCAGGATCCACTCCGCACCTTCGTCCTCTTCCTCGATCAGCTCGAGGTCGACGTGGGCGGAGTCATCTACGACCAGGACGATCTCGGTCTCGGGGTGGAAGTACGTGCCCGGACGGGTGAGGAGCTCGTCGACGTCGAAACGGCGCAGGGCAGGCATGGGCGGGAGGCTACCCGTCCTGACCGGAAAGCCGCCGTTCGACCTCGCTTTCCACGTCCAGCGGCGGCTGCCCGCGGGCGATCCGGCGTGCGTTGCGGGACTCCACGAAGGCCCGGATCTCGGCTCGCAGCTCGTCGTCCGGCGGCCCGTTGAGCGACGTCAGATCGAGCGGCGGGCGGCCGTGGGCGGCACGGCGCGCGTTGGTCGCCTCCAGCAGCTGACGGATCTCCTCGTCGCGGAACGGATCGGCCGCCACGTCGCGGTCGAAGGTCATGTCGCTGCGGCCGATGTGGTCGTAGCTGCCCCGGCTCAGCACCAGCGTCGCGATCGCCACGAACCCGGCGACGATCACCACGGCTACGACGACGATCGGCAATGCATCCTGCACGTACGTCCATTGTGCCGTTCTCAGCTTGAGCGGGTACCCTGTACCTGTCGATTGACTGACCAGTCAATCTGGAAGCCGGCAAGGAGTTTTGATGGTCGATTTCACGCTGACCGACGAACAGATCGCCCTCCGAGAGATGGCCCATGACTTCGCCGAGAAGGAGATTCGGCCGGTCGCCTGGGAATTCGACAAGGACGGCACCTGGCCGCAGGCGATCCTGGAGAAGTCCTGGGAGCTCGGGCTGATGAACGCCCACATCCCGGAGGCGTACGGCGGGCCGGGCGTCAGCTACCTCGAGGGTGCACTGATCGAGGAGGAGCTGTGCTGGGGGTGCTCAGGCATCGGCACGTCGATCGGCGCCAACGGGCTCGCGACCGCGCCGCTCGCGCTCGCCGGCTCCGAGGAGCTCAAGCAGCGCTACCTCGGCATGCTCACCGAGGCGCCGCTGTTCGCGTCCTTTTGCCTGACCGAGCCGGACGCCGGCTCCGACGTCTCCGGCATGCGCACGACTGCCGTGCGCAAGGGCGACAAGTGGGTGATCAACGGCTCGAAGTGCTTCATCACCAACGGCGGCTACGCGTCCTACTTCACGGTCTACGCCAAGACCGACAAGGAGAAGGGCCACCGCGGGATCTCCTGCTTCATCGTGCCCAAGGACGACACGGTCACGGTGGACAAGAAGGAAGACAAGATGGGCCAGCGGGCCTCCAACACCGCGACCATCACCTTCAACGACACCGAGATCCCGCTCGACCACCTGATCGGCGAGGAGGACAAGGGCTTCAAGATCGCGATGATGACCCTCGACCGCACGCGCCCCGGCGTGGCGGCGATGGCGACCGGCATCGCGCGCGCGGCGTTCGAGTTCGCGACCGCGTACTCCAAGGAGCGCGTGCAGTTCGGCGTGCCGATCGCGATGCACCAGGCGATCCAGTTCCTGATCGCCGACATGGCGACGAAGGTCCACCTGTCGCGCCTGGCCGCCTGGCACTCGGCGGTGCTGCTCGACCAGGGCAAGCGCAACACGCTCGAGTCCTCGCACGCCAAGCGCTTCGCGGCCGACTCGGCGATGGAGGTCACGACCGACGCCGTGCAGGTCTACGGCGGGTACGGGTTCATCAAGGACTACCCGGTCGAGAAGCTGATGCGTGACGCGAAGATCATGCAGCTCTACGAGGGCACGTCGCAGATCCAGCGGCTCGTGATCGCGCGTGAGACGCTGCTGCCGCGCCGGATCGAAGAACCGACCGCGGTCTAGTCCGTCAGCTCGAAGCTGACGACCACCGCGACCGAGATCTGATGCGGTCGCGGGATCACCGGCGGCGCCGCGTACGCGGTGCCGTCGTCGTCGCCTCCTGATTGCCGTCTCACGGCTCGCGATTCGAAGTCGCCGAACTCGTAGTCCTCGTCGACCCGGCTGTCGCGCACCGTCATGACGCGGCCGAGCTTGCGGCCTGCCGCCGCTGCCATGCGCTAGGCGCGCCGGCGTGCGGCGTTTACGGCGTCGGCGAGCAGCGAATCGATCGTCTCGGCTGGGTCCGGGAGCCGGACGTACGGGCCGCGCAGTTCGTCGGCGCCTCCGTCCATCGCCGCCGCCGCGACGTCACCGCCGAGCGCAAGCGGCGCCGCGGCGGTCACAGCGGCATACGCCGTGTGCCGGCCCGTCGGCCGCCGGCCCTCGCGGTCGCGCTCGTACTCCGCCGCGACCGCAACCGCGCCGGTCGTGACGTCGGCCATCCCGAGCGCGGAGGCCAGCCCGCCGAGCCGCTGCGAGCAGCGCGCGAACGCGGCGCGCGGGTCTGCGTCGGTCTCGCGCACGATCAGGGTCCACTCGATGCGGTCGGGCGCGATCTCGCCGATCGCACGCCCAACCACGGTCAGCCGGTCATCATCCATAACTCTCCACCTGAAGCTTAGATATGAATCCCAGGATGCGCTCCCATGCGTCCTGGGATTCGCTCTGGTACTGCTCTTGGCGACGGTCGAAGAACGAGTGCGGGGCGCCTTCGTAGGTGACGATCTCGTGCTCGACGTCGAGCGCCGCGTCGAACGCGGCGACCTGATCGGCGGTGATGGACTGGTCGTCGCCGGCGAACAGGCCGAGCACGGGGACCTTCGCCTCGGGCGCGCGGTCGAGCGCCCAGCGCTGGCCCTCGCGCTTGAGTGAGCCGTAGAAGCCGACGACGCCCGCGAGCCGGTCGTGGCCCCCGGCGGCCTGCATGAACGACTGCGCGCCGCCGAAGCAGAAGCCGACAGTGATCACGCGCTCGGCATCGAGTGCGGCGATCGCGGCGGCGACGTCCTGGGCGACGCTCTCCGGGCGCGTCTGGGTGACGTGGGGCCGGAACTCGAAGTCCTCGTCGCGCGGGCCGAGGCCCGCGGTGCGGCCGAAGTAGTCGATCGCGATCGCCGGGTATCCGGCCGCCGCGAAGCGCTCGGCGAGCTGCTCGTAGAAGCGGAACAGACCGCGGACGTCGGGGAGGACGACCACGCCCGTCGAGCCTTCGGCGCGGGCGAGGTAGGCCGAGAACTGGGTGCCGTCGGCGGAGGTGAGCGTCAGCGGCTCGCCGGCGGCTCCTCCGGCGATCACGCGGAAGCCGGGCGGGAGGTCGGGCACGATCGCGTCGAAGGGGAAGCACATGGCTCGGAAACGTACATTTGCGCCATGAGAACGCTCGTCGCGAGCATCGTGGTGCCCGGCGCGCCGGTCGAGGCCGAGCAGCTCTGGCACGACCGGTCGCGCTGGGCGTCGTGGATCGACGGCTACGGCCATCTCGTCAAGTTCGAGGGAGAGTGGCCGCTCGAGGGTGCGCGCCGGCTCCGCCAGGCGCGCGACGGGATCGTCGCCGAGCGGGTCATCGATCACCGGGCGGGGCGCAGCCACACCGTCTTCATCGAGGATGAGCGGATCGCGGGCCAGCAGCGCGTGCGATTCGAGGGTGACGCGTCGGCGACCCGGATCACGCTCGAGCTCGACGCATCGACGAAGCAGCGGCTTCCGCCGGCGCGTGAATGGTGGCTGCGGCGCAAGCTCGGCGAATCGCTCCGGAGAACGCTCCAGCGGTTCTCCTACGAGCTCGCGGCGGATCGCTAGGGTCACGCGCCATGTTCGTGTTCAACGCGGCGGTCGTCGGCGCCGGAGTGATGGGCGGCGAGATCGCCCAGGTGATCGCGTCCGCCGACATCCCCGTCCTGCTCAAGGACGTAGACCAGGACTTCGTGGACGCGGGGCTGGCGAAGGCCCGCGAGGTGACCGAGAAGTCGGCGGCCAAGCTCGTCGAGAAGGGCAAGCTCTCGTCCGAGGCTGCGTCCGCTCAGGTCGAACGCGTGCTGGGGAACATCACCGGCACGACGTCCTATGACGGCTTCGGCAACGTCGACTTCGCGATCGAGGCCGTGCCGGAGAAGATGGAGATCAAGCACGAGGTGTTCGCGGATCTGGACGCCTGCACGCCCGGCCACGCGATCCTGGCGTCCAACACCTCAGGGTTGTCGATCACCGAGATCGGCGAGATCACGCTGCGCCCGGATCAGGTCGTCGGCTTCCACTTCTTCTGGCCGGCGTCGCGGATGCGGCTGATCGAGGTGATCGAGGGCGACGACACGTCGCCGGAGACGGCCCAGGCCGCGGCGAACTTCGCCCTCGCGCTGCGCAAGACGCCGGTCCGCTGCGCCGAATGCCCCGGGTTCGTCGTCAACCGGATCCTGCTGTCGACGGCGTCCGAGGTGTGGCGCTACCAGGACGAGAGCGGCGCTTCGATCGAGGAACTGGACGAGCTGATCCGCGAGCGGGCGCAGATGCCGATGGGGCCGTTCCGGGTCGCTGACATGTCCGGGCTGGACACCACCGTGAAGGTCGCGCAGGACCTCGTCGATGCGTACGGCGACCGCTTCTACGTGCACGAGGCCATGGAGAAGCTCGTGGCGGAGGGCCACCTCGGGGCCAAGAGCGGGAAGGGCTTCTATGAGCACGGTTGACGAGCGCTTCCAGCTGAAGGCGTTCGTCGAAGCGTGCCTGGTGCTGGAAGAAGGGGTGGCGGGCGTTCGCGACATCGACCTCGGGCTGATGATGGGCGCGGGCATGGTCCCGGGGCCGTTCATCCGTGCCGACCTGCGCGGGCTCGACGAGGTGCTGGCCGCGCTGGAGGCCGCCGAGGACCAGTGGGGCGAGCACTTCGAGCCGCCGGTGATCCTGCGCCGGCTCGTCGCCCAGGGCCGGCTCGGCGCGAAATCCGGGCAGGGCTTCTACCCGTATCCGCAGGTCGAGTCCGGCTACGAGACGGCGCCGGTCAAGCTCGACATGCGCGGGGAGACGGCGGTGGTCTGGCTCGACAACCCGCCCGCGAACTCGCTCGGGCCGGCTGTGATCGAAGGCCTCGATCGGGCCTGGAAGGACGTCGTCGAGCGCGGCGTGCGGGCGATGGTCCTGGCGTCGCCGAGCCCGGCGCTGTTCTGCGCCGGCGCCGACATCAAGGCGTTCACGACGTGGGACGTCGACTCAGGGCGCCGGCATCTGGAGCACATCCACGGGCTGAGCCGGGCGTGGGAGAGCTCGCCGATCGTCACGATCGCCGCCGTCAACGGCATGGCGCTGGGCGGCGGGTGCGAGATCGCGATGGCGTGCGACGTCCGGATCGCCGGCACGTCGGCGTCGTTCGGCCAGCCGGAGATCAACCTCGGGATCATCCCGGGCTTCGGCGGCACGCAGCGGCTGCCGCGGCTGGTCGGACCCGCGAAGGCGCTCGAGATGAACACGATCGGCGACCCGATCTCGGCCGAGGACGCGTTCCAGCACGGGCTCGCGAACCGCGTGGTCGCCGACCACGAGCTGTTCGACACGGCGCTGGCCTGGGCCCGCAAGGCAGCCGGCCAGGCGCCGGTGGCGATCGAGCAGATCAAGCGCGTGTCGCACGGCGCCGACCTCGACGAGGGCCTGGCCGCCGAGCGCGACGGGTTCCTGCAGGCGTTCTCCTCCGAGGACGCGCGCGAGGGGATCGGCGCGTTCATCGAGAAGCGAAAGCCGGAGTTCAAGGGCCGGTGAGCGCGGAGCGGCTGGCCGAGCTGATCGTCTCGTCCGGGCCGGTGGTGGCATTGACGGGCGCGGGGATCTCGGTGCCGTCCGGCATCCCCGACTTCCGCACGCCCGGCAAGGGGATCTGGGAGAACGTCGATCCGATGGAGGTCGCGCACATCTCCGTGTGGCGGCGCGATCCGGCGCGGTTCTGGTCCTTCTACGGGCAGCGGTTCGCTCTGCTGGACGGCAAGCAGCCGAACGGGGCCCACTTCGCGTTGGTCGAGCTGGAGCGGCGTGGGCTGCTGTCTGGGGTGATCACGCAAAACATCGACGGGCTGCACGCGGCGGCGGGAACCGTGGATCCGATCGAGGTGCACGGGTCGATTCGGACCGCCTCGTGCTTGTCGTGTGGCGCGTCGTTTTCGCTGGCCGAGACGCGGCAGCGCGGCGAGCTCCCGCGTTGCGACTGCGGGCAACCGCTGAAGCCGGACGTGGTGCTCTTCGGCGAGTTCCTTCCGGAGGAGGCGATGGCTCGTGCTTCGTCCTTGGCTTCGTCGGCGGGGCTGATGCTCGCGATCGGCTCGTCATTGGAGGTGTGGCCGGTGGCGCAGTTGCCGGCGGACACGTTGGATGCGGGTGGTCGATTGGCCCTGGTCACCATGGGCCCGACTCCGTATGACTCCGAGGCGGTCGTGAAGCTTTCGGGCGATGTTGAGGAGGAGCTCAGCGCCGTCGTCGCCGCATTGCCGCCCGTGTCGTGAACTGCGGCATTAAAGGGGGCGTGAGGCTGCGGGGCGGCGTGGCGCTGCGCGAGGCGGTGGGTGGCACGTTGGCGCTACTCGCGGCGGGCGCGGGTCACTCCACCTCCCTCACTGGCGCAGTTCGCTCGCTACAGGGATTCCGCCGCATAGAGCGCGCGAGCCCGCAACGCGGCTTCCAAACGCGCCAACGCGACGGACACCGACTCGACGTGGACCGGCTCCAACCGCCCCTCGCGCGCGGCCAAAGCCGCTGCGGCCACAGACTCGCCGTAGCCGCGCAGTTCACCGAGCCGGGCCTCGAGGTCGCCATGCTCCACCCACCCGGCCAGCTCCGCGATCGCGGCTCCCAAAGCCGCTTCGAGCTGCAGCGCCGCCTCGCGGGAACGCCCGAGATCGAGGTCGGCACGCGCGCGCAGTGTCAGTTCCTCGCACGCCAACACGGCGTCGCGGCCGGCCAGCAACGCCGCGAGCCGGTCGGCGGGCCGGTGCTTGGAGCGCTTGCGCGGCTCCGGCCGCTCCGGCACCGGCAGCTCACGCACCGCCGTCCAGCGGCCCTCGGCCACCTCGGCGCCAGTCCCGTAGCCGACGCGCAGCGCCACCGCGCGGGTGGGATCGGCGTCGGCCGCGAACGGGTCGGCGGCGGCCACGCGGTAGGCGGACAGCAGCCACGCCAGCGTCCTCACGTCACCTGGCTCGGCGCCGCGCAGCCACGCCGCCGCGACTTCGTCCTCGACCGCCTCGGCGTCGATCAGTGTCACCCGCGTCACGGGGACCGTCCCCGGCTGCTCGCGCCTCGCCAGCCGCCGCGGCACGACGCCCTCGCCGATGACGATCACCTCGCGGACGTCGTCGCCCGCGAACCGGCGTACGACGTAGCGACCCGGCGACGGTCCGAGCCGCCCGGGGAACTCCCACTGCACGAAGCGGAACGCGCTAGTCGTCCTTGCGCGTTGTCTTGACCTTCAGCGCGGCGTCGGACGGCGCGCGCCGGACGGTCGGGTTCTCGATCTCGCTGATGCGCTCGATCAGGCGGTTCCACTGGCCCGGCGAGAGCACCGCGTTGAGCTGCTTGGCGAGCGCCGAGTTGACGTCGTACTCGGGCTGGAAGCCGACATGGATGTGGTCCGCATGGTCGGCCATCGAGAACGTGTTGTCCGACCCTTCGAACTTCATCAGGGAGATGATCTGGTGCGGCTTCATCGTGCCCTGGAGCGTGAGCAGGCGCTGGACCACGAGCTCGGTGATCGAGCCCTTGCCCTGGTTGCCCTGGATCGGCATCCCGTTGATCGCCGCGATGTCGACCGCACTGCCGGAGCTGTGCTCTGAGACGTTGCCCGACGCGGTCAGGAACGAATGGCCGCAATTCAAAGAGGTGACCGTCGGGTTGAACCCGGAGGCGACGAGGAACTCGAGCGTCGCGAGCACGCGGCGGTCGATCGCGCCGGCCTGGATGTCCTGGCGGCCGCAGTCGTAGATCGTCACGCGCGGGTCGTTGAGCACGCGCGCGACCAGCGTCTCCTTGCTCATCAGCAGGATCTGGCCGATCGTCGGCGTCGCGGCGTCCGGCCCCGTGAACGGGTTCTTGCCGCGCGCGCGGTAGATCGCCGTCGACTCGAGCAGCTTCCAGCCGTCGAGGATCGGCTTCGGATCGATCCGCGGCGCGCCGCGGCCGGCCGGGCGGATCTCGAACCGCATGTGCGGATGCTTGGTCGACGACGCCTTGCCGATCCGGCCCAGCACCGTGCCGGCCGGGACCTGGGCGCCGACCTTCACGCGCTTGATCACGATCTGGTCGCGCGCGATGCCGAGCGCGCGGGCCGGCGTCAGCGCGCCGTCGATCCGGCCGGTGCGCAGAAACTCCTGCTGGGCGCCGCCGGCGACCGACGAGTTGGCGCGCGTCGGGTGCGCGAACAGGCGCACCTTGGCTACAGGCTCCTCCGCGCCGGCCGGTGCGGGCGTGACCGGCTCGGACTCCTTGATCGCCTTGTCGGCGAGCTCCTTGCGCGGCGCCTTCGAGGCCGGGCGCTCGGTATCCGACGCCGGGGCGGTCGGCGCCGCGTCCTGCTCGGGCAGCGCGAGCTGGCGGCGGACCTCGGCCGGGTCCACCTTCTGCGGCTTCGGCGCGGCGTAGAGCGTCGAGATCTTGGCCAGGCGGCCGTAGGTGTACGTGTTGCCGTACGCGTCCTGGACCTGGACGAACCGGCCGAGGCGCTCGGAGACGCCGATCTTGACGACCTTCGAGTCGCTCACCGCGACGACCGGCGAGCCGGCGTCGGCGTAGAGCGACAGGCCGCGGCGGTTCCCAGAACCCTCGACCGAAACTGCAGGGTTGCCGCGGCGCTTGGCCCGGAGGCTCTTGGCGGAGACCTCGTCGGCGTAGGTGGCCTTGGCGGCGACAGGGAACCGACCCTCTGTCAACCCGGTGAGCGAGCCGACCAGGTTCGAGGGCAGGCCGCCGATGACCTGGGCGCGCAAGAGCACCGAGTCCACGTACCAGTCGGCGTGGTTGTAGGCGAAGACCGCGGCGCGGATGTCCTTGTCGGCGCCGGCCGCCTTCAGGTAACGGGCGGCGGCGAAGATGGCGTCGACGGGGTTGTACGGGTCCATCAGCCCGTCCTGGTTGCCGTCCACGCCGTACGCCTCCCACGAGGCAGGCATGAACTGCATCCAGCCCTGGGCGCCGGCCGAGGACACGTTCAGGTTGCGCCCGTAGTCGGTCTCGATCTCGTTGATCGCGGCCAAAAGCTCCCAGCGGACCCCGTATTGCGTCCCGGCGGCCTGATAGATCGGCAGCAGGAACGGCGGGATCCGGAACTTGTCGATGAAGAAGTTCGGCACGCCGATCCTCGCCGCTCCGGGCTCGGCGAGCGAGAGTGACGGGTCGTTGGGCGCGGGCGGGTTGACCTCGTCGTCCGGCACCGCAGTCGGCGCCGGTTTCGGGACCTTGCCGGTGAGCGACTCGGTGTTGACGCCGCCGGAGACCTTGTTGGCCTCCTTCTCTACCGTCTCTTGCGTACCGGTTCTGGTCTTCTCGGTCTTCTTGCGCGTCTTACCGGTGCCCGTGCTGCCGCTCCCAGGAGTCGAGATCGCGCTCGGGGACTCGGTCGGAGTCGGCTCGACGGTGACGACCGGCGCCTGGGTCGCGGTCGGAGCGGGCGTGCTCTCGACCGAGCCGAGGTCGACGATCGAGGCGATCGGCGCGGGCAGCCCCGGGATCTGGAGCTGCTCGACCGGTGTGCCGGTCGGGACGTCGACCGTGATCGTCAGCTGCTGGCCCGTCACCAACGTGACCCGCACGTAGTGCATCTCGGCGTGCGCGGCCGTCACGAAGACGCCCGCGTAAAACGCGGTGGCGACAAGTGCGACGGCGATCGGGTGTCGGGACGTCATGAACCGGCGGGGGCCTCAGCCCTCGAAAAGCGTAGGCGACTGCAACGTAAGACGGAGAATCGTGACGATTCTTTCGCTGATACGCCTCAGTTGACTGAACTTTGGCGTAGCCTCAACCTCTGATCGAGGTAAAGGCAGGTGACTCCTCGTTGCCTACGGTACCGTCCGGCACATTCAGGTTCGATAAGGAGTTGCTCGATGACTGACGACGAGGGCCTGCGCGATCGGTTGTCGCGCCAGGGTGAGGAGGCGCTCGGCAAGCTTGCTTCCGACCTTCTGGAGAACCAGCTGATCAACAGCGCGATCACGCGAGCGTTCTCCGCGCGCGAGAAGGCGGTCCATGCGCAGGAGGCGGCGATGGGCGCGCTCAACCTGCCGTCGGCCGCCGACATCGATCGGCTGACGCGCCGGCTGCGCACGGTCGGCACGCGGCTGGAGGGGATCGAGGAGGCGCTCGACCGGCTCCAGGACGGCGTCGACCGCCTGAGCGAGAAGTTGCAGGACGCCGCCCGCGGCAGCGATCCCGCGCTCGCCGATCGCCTGGCGGCCGTCGAGGGCCAGCTGACCAAGCTGGTCAACGAGACGCTCGACGCGCGTCCGGCTCCCGTCCCGCGCGAGCAGGAGCGGCTGGCGGTCGACGCGGCACCGTCCAAGCCGGCGCGCAAGCGTGCGGCCAAGAAGAAGGCGTAGAGTTCCCGCGCCATGGCGAAGAAGGACAAAAAGAAGAAGGGCAACAAGGCCGGCGACGTCGATGCTGTCGCCGCCGTGCGTGCCGCCGTCGAGAGGACGCTCTCCGCGTCCGCCGAAGGTGCGCAATCCACGCGTGAGCGCACGCGCGAAATCGTCGACGAGATCGCGGCCGCCGCCGGCCGGGTCCGCACCACGCTCGAGGACATGCGTGTCCTCGACGAGGTGAAGAAGTTGCGGACCGAGGTCGAGGCGCTGGCGGCGCGGGTCCGCAGCCTGGAGGTGCGGCCGAAGGCGACGCCCAAGCCGGCCGCGTCGACTTCCGGCACGACCACGACGGCGGCGAAGAAGCCCGCGGCCAAGCGTGCGAGCACGGCGAAGCGCAAGCCGGCCGCGAAGCGCCGTGCTGCCGCCAAGAAGCCCGCGGCGAAGCGCACCGCGGCGAAGCGCACTGCGGCGAAGCGCACAGCGGCCAAGCGTCCGGCCACCGCGCGCAAGCGGGCCGCCACGAAGAAGCCAGCCGCCAAGCGGTCCGCCGCGGCCAAGAAGCCCGCCGCGGTCAAGAAGCCCGCCGCCGCGACCAAGCCCGCCGCCGCGGCCAAGCCCGCCGCCGCGGCCAAGCCCGCCGCCGCGGCCAAGCCCGCCGCCGCGGCCAAGCCCGCTGCGTCCCCGCCCGCTGCGTCCCCGCCCGCTTCGAAGCCGGCCGCCGCGACCGGGAACTCCTGATCGTGGCCGCCTCGTTCGAGTCGGCGAAGGAGTTACGCGAGTGCATCGACCAGGTGTTCTCGATGATGGACGCCGACTCCGATATGGGGCCCAAACTGCGCGATGCCGACACGCCGCAGCGCTTCGAGTTCAGCGACTTCGATCTCGTCGTGAACATCCGCGCTGCGCGTGACGGCGAGGAGGGCAACCTCCACTGGGAGTGGTCGGACGACGTCGATTGGGACTCGACGGTCCAGATGACGATGTCGTCCGAGGTCGCCAACCGCTACTTCCAGGGCAAGGAGAACGTGCCGATGGCGGTCGCCCGCCGGCGGATCAAGACCGGGGGCGACCTGAAGGCGGCGCTGGCGCTGATCCCGATCACCAAGCCGATCTACAAGCAGTACCGCGACTACCTCCAGCGCGAGAAGGACCACCTGCTGGTTTGACACCCAGCCGTCGGCGCGCTAAACCTTGCAGCACCGATAGGCCGGGTCAGGCTTCGCCCACGACGAACGCCGCCGGTCAAGGCAGCGGGCCGCATTGCCCGCAAGAACGGCGGGGCTCCGGTCCCGCCGTTTCCGTCTAACGTCTGCCCGCCATGGCCGCCGCCGAGCCGACGCTCACCGACGTCGCCCGCGCGCTCTCCGTCTCGCCCTCCACGCTGCGCCGCTGGGTCGCGGAGGGCATCGTCCCGTTACGCGACGGCGAATGGACTCCGGCCGCGCTCGCGCAGGCCCGGATCGTCGCCCGGATGCGGGCGCGCGGCCACGACCTCGAGCACGTGCGCCGCGCGGCGAAACAGGGACGGCTGGCCTACGGCTATCTCGAAGACCTGTTCCCCGGCGACGAGGAGTCCGAGCACGACCTCGCCGACGCCGCCGCACAGACTGGGCTCGAGCCGGAGCTGATCCGCCGGATCTGGGCCGCGGCCGGGTTTCCGGCGGAGTCACTGGCGCATCTGAACGAGGACGACCTCGAGCTCCTGCGGTCGCTCGGCGCCGTGCTCGATGCCGGGCTGCCGCTCGTGGCGTTCCTCCAGCTCGTGCGCGTGTACGGGCAGGCGCTGGCCCACATCGCCGACGCCGAGGTGAAGCTGTTCCACCTCTACGTCCACGAGCCGATGATCCGCGACGGCGCGCCCGTGCTCGAGATCGCCGAGGAGCTCTCCGACCTCGCGTCGGAGCTGCTGCCGTTGAGCGGGCCGATCATGGACGCCGTCCATCAGCGCTGGCTGCAGCACTTCCTGGAGATGGACGCGGTCGGCCATCTCGAGCTGGTCGCCGACGACGTGGAGCTCGGGCGTGTGCGGGTGGCGATCGCGTTCGCCGATCTGGCCGGCTACACGCGGCTGACCGAGGAGGTCGGCGAGCAGGAGGCGCTGGAGGTCGTCGAGCGGTTCGTCGAGCAGGTGACCGAGACGCTGCCCGACGACGCGCGCGTGATCAAGACGATCGGCGACGAGGTAATGGTCGTCGGGACCGACACGTCGGCGCTGGTGGACTGGGCGGTCGGCTTTCAGGCGCTCGCGACCGAGCGGCCGCTGCCGCGGATCGGCATCCACGCGGGCAGCGTCCTGTACCGCGACGGGGACTACTACGGGCGCGCGGTGAACCTGGCCGCGCGGGTCGGCGCGCGGGCGACCGGCGGCGAGGTCCTGGTCACGCCCGAGGTCAGGGAAGCGGCGGGGCGCCACCTGTCCTTCCAGGCGATCGGCGAGGTGAAGCTGAAGGGCTTCGACGTCACGACCGAGTTGTTCCTGGCGAGGCGCGCGTGATCGAGCTTCTCGAAGGCCCGGTCGTGGTGCTCTTCTCCGGCGGCCGCGACTCGACGTGCCTGCTCGATCTCGTTCAGCAGCGCGCCGGACCGGTAACTGCGCTGCACGTCAACTACGGTCTGCGACCGGATGCGGACGCCGACGAGGCTCACTGCGCGGACATGTGCGAGCGGCTCGGCGTGCCGCTGCGCGTGCACCGCGCCGGGTCGCCGCGCGGCAACGTCCAGGCGTGGGCGCGGGACGTCCGGTACGCCGAGGCGCACAGGCTCGAGGGCCTGATCGCCGTCGGCCACACGGCCACCGACCAGGCCGAGACCGTCCTCTACCGGCTCCTGGCCTCGCCGGGCCGCCGCGCGCTGCTCGGGATGCCCGCGCGGTCCGGCCGGGTGATCCGCCCGCTGCTCGGGTTCACGCGTGCGGAGACCGCGGCGTACTGCTCAGAGCGCGGGCTGACCTGGCGCGAGGACGCCACGAACGCGTCGTCCGCGCGCGGGCGCATCCGCGAAATCCTGGACCTGCATCCCGCCGCCGAAGCGAACGTGGCGCGGACGCTCGCGCAGTTGCGAGATGAGGCCGACGTGCTCGACCTCGCCGTCGACGCGGCGGTGGACGCCGACCTGACGACGCTCCCGCCGGCGCTTGCGCGGCTCGTGCTGCAGCGGATGGCCGGCGACGTGCCGATCGGCGCCCACGCCGACGCGATCCTCGCGCTGGCGCGCAAGGGCGGGACGGCCTCGCTCGACCTCCCGGGCGGCCTGCGCGCGACGTCGGAGTACGGGCGGGTCTCGATCGCGCAACCGTCCGCTGTCGAATCGCCGGCGCCGGCAACGCTCTCGGTGCCCGGCGAGACCCGCTTCGGCGAGGGCATCGTCACGTGCGAGGTGGGCGAGGGAAGCCTGACCGGCCTTGCGCCGACCTTGGAAGTGCGCGCGTGGCGACCGGGCGACCGGATGCGGCCCGCCGGCCTGGGCGGCACCAAGTCCCTCCAGGACCTGTTCACCGACCGCAAGGTCCCGCGCGCGCGCCGTCACGCACTGCCTGTGGTGGTCTCCGACGGCGAGATCGCGTGGATCCCGGGCGTGGCCACCGGCGAGCGCTTCAGCGCCACGGACGAGTCCGGCCAGCGAGTCCGCTTAGACTGGCGGCGCCCATGAGCGAAGAGATCGGCGAGATCCTCGTCCAGGCGGACGACCTCCAGCACCGCATCCGGGCGATGGCGGAGGACATCGCCCGCGA
The DNA here is from genome assembly GCA_963768375.1 of uncultured Solirubrobacteraceae bacterium. Lineage (GTDB taxonomy): Bacteria > Actinomycetota > Thermoleophilia > Solirubrobacterales > Solirubrobacteraceae > Solirubrobacter. The sequence continues at coordinate 472,489 of CAVYHO010000003.1, read as the reverse complement.
CTACCAGGGCCAGGACCTGCTGCTGATCGGCGTCCTCAAGGGCGCCTTTCTGTTCCTGGCCGACCTGATGCGCCACCTCGACGTCGGCTGCGAGGTCGACTTCATGGCCGTCGCGTCCTACGGCTCGTCGACGGAGTCCTCCGGCGTGGTGCGGATCCTCAAGGACCTCGAGCAGCCGCTCGAGGGCCGCAACGTCCTGATCGTCGAGGACATCGTCGACTCCGGCCTGACGCTCCAGTACCTGCTGCGGACGCTCCAGGCCCGCAAGCCGGCGACGCTCGAGGTGTGCGCGCTGCTGACGAAGCCCAGCCGAAGGACCGTGGACCTGCCTGTCCGATATACCGGTTTTGAGATCCCCGACAAGTTCGCCATCGGGTACGGTCTCGACTATGCCGAGCGCTATCGGAACCTTCCGTATGTCGCCGCGCTCGTCCTCACCGACGACTGAGGGGTCTGTCGCCGCGCTGACCTGGACGGCCGACGCATCGCGGCGGTCGCGTCCAGACCGTTTCTGATCCTTTCGGCCCGCTCGTTCGTTAATGAGCCGAAAGAAACGCGCACCACACTGCTTCAAACCCGCTTGGGCCCTGCGATCCCCCTGGTAGCCTTGACCATCTTGTCTCGCCGTATCACTTCCGCGCTTTGGATGCGCGCCGGCTCATGAGCCGTTTCTTCAAAAGCGCCGCCTTCCCGATCCTGATTGTGATCGTGCTGGCCTTCTTTGCCTCCAAGCTGATCCAGAGCGGCAACGAGGCGCCGAAGACGACGTTCAGCCAGTTCCTCAAGCAGATCGACAACGGTCAGATCGACAACGTTGTCCTGCGCACGAAGGACAACTCGGCCGAGGTCACGCTCAAGGGCACCGACAAGAAGCGGTACACGGTCGGCTGGGTCCAGGGCGACTCGGCCGCGATGCTGCAACAGCGCCTGCAGAAGGCCGAGGCGGACGGCAAGCTCAACGGCTGGGACGTCAAACCCGCGCGCTCGAGCGTGATCCTGAGCCTGCTCACGTACGTCTTCCCGATCCTGATCTTCATCGGGTTCTGGATCTTCTTGATGAACCAGGTCCAGGGCGGCGGCTCGAAGGTCATGTCGTTCGGCAAGTCGCGCGCCAAGCGCATGAGCGTGGACTCGCCGAAGATCACGTTCCGCGACGTGGCGGGCGTGGACGAGGCCGTCGAGGAGTTGCACGAGATCAAGGAGTTCCTCGAGAACCCGAAGAAGTTCCAGGCGCTCGGCGCCCGGATCCCGAAGGGCGTGCTGCTCTACGGCCCGCCTGGCACCGGCAAGACGCTGCTGGCCCGCGCCGTCGCGGGTGAGGCCGGCGTCCCGTTCTTCTCCATCTCGGGCTCGGACTTCGTCGAGATGTTCGTCGGCGTCGGCGCGTCCCGTGTGCGCGACCTGTTCGAGCAGGCCAAGCAGAACTCGCCCTGCATCATCTTCATGGACGAGATCGACGCGGTGGGTCGCCACCGCGGCGCCGGTTTAGGCGGCGGTCACGACGAGCGCGAGCAGACGCTCAATCAGCTGCTCGTCGAGATGGACGGCTTCGAGGCCAAGGACAACATCATCATGATCGCGGCCACCAACCGGCCCGACATCCTTGACCCCGCGCTGCTGCGCCCGGGCCGCTTCGACCGTCAGATCACCGTCGACCGGCCGGACCGCAAGGGCCGCGCGAAGATCCTCGAGGTCCACACCCGCGGCAAGCCGCTGGCCAAGGGCATCGACGTCGACACGCTGGCCGGCCAGACCCCCGGATTCACCGGCGCCGACCTCTCCAACCTCGTCAACGAGGCGGCGCTGCTCGCCGCTCGCACGGGCAAGAAGGAGATCACGCAGACCGAGCTCGAAGAGGGCATCATGCGCGTGGTCGCCGGCCCGGAGAAGAAGACCCGGGTCATGGGCGAGAAGGAGCGGCTGGTCACGGCCTACCACGAGATGGGCCACGCGATCGTCGGCCACTACCTCGAGCACTCCGACCCGGTCCACAAGATCTCGATCATCAGCCGTGGCCAGGCACTCGGCTACACGATCTCGCTGCCGACCGAGGACAAGTTCCTCACCACGCGCGCGGAGCTGCTGGACACGATGGCGATGACGCTCGGCGGCCGCGCCGCGGAGGAGATCGTCTTCCACGAGATCACGACCGGCGCGTCGAACGACATCGAGAAGGTCACGGCCACGGCCAAGCAGATGGTCATGCGCTTCGGCATGAGCGAGAAGCTCGGCCCGCGCGTGTTCGGCCACGATCACGGCCAGCCGTTCCTCGGCCGCGAGTTCAGCTCCGAGCCGGACTACAGCGACGAGATCGCGCGCGAGATCGACGACGAGATCCGCCGGATCGTGGAGTCGGCGCACCAGGTGGCCAAGGACATCCTGTCCGAGCATCGCGAGAAGCTCGAGTCGATCTCGGAGCTGCTGCTCAAGCGCGAGACGATCGAGGCCGAGGAGTTCGTGGCCCTGCTCGAGGGCAAGACCGAGACGGAAATTTGGCCCGCCGCCCCGGAAGCCGAGCTTCCCCAGGGCGAGCGTCCCGAGTTGCCCGGCGCCGTCACGCGCGATCGCGAGCAGGCCAAGCGCGGGATTCCGCGTCCGGGCCTCGCCGGCGGCGCCGCTGAGCTTCGCGGGCTTGAGTTGCCCGAGAAGCCCGATCTCGCCTAGACGCGCTAGCCGAAGTTCGGGCCGTGCAGCTGCGCCCGGAACGTGGCGATCTCGGTCACGGCCGCGCCGACGTAGGCGGCCTCGGAGCGATCGATGTCGCGCTGGAGGTCGTCCATGTAGGACGCGATCCCGGCGACGCCGGTCTCCTCGGCGAGGGCGCGTTCGGCGTGCAGTTCTAGGAGTTGAGTGCGGAGTTCAATGGCCGACATGATGCGGTAGAGACTCGCACCGGGTCGGCTGATACATGAGGGTGCGAGCCCGCGTCTTGGCGGGCGGAATGCACCCTGCGAGGGGTGTGGCTAGCGCTAGTGCGACAGCAGCCGCTGGGCGGCCGTCGAGAGCTCGAGGATGACGGCGGCCTGGGCCTCCTGCGTGGCAGGGGCGGCCTGGGCGGCGGACAGGGTCGTCCGGATCGCCTCAAGGCTGTTCGCCTGGATCATCATCGCGGCGTTGGCTTGGATCTCCATGCTCGTGGGATCGGTCCTCTCCGCGCCCGCGTTTAGGCCGCGCGCCGCGATTGGACGGATGTCGCGCGCAGCGGCAGCGGCGAGGACGGCTTGAGCTCGGCCAGCCGCAACAGCGTGATCAGGCGCTGAGCGCCTCCACGGGTGGAGAGCCGCGAGAGCACGACGTGCAACTCGGCGACGTCGCGGGCGACGATCATCAGGATCGCGTCGGTCTCGCCGGCGACCGTGTCGGCGGAGATGATGTTGTCGTTCGCGGCGACCTCGGCGTTGAAGCGCTGCTCGGCGCGTTCGTCGTGCTGTGCGAGCGTGACCAGCAGGTAGACCTGCAGTGAGAAGCCGGCGGTGGCGGAGTCCAGCCGCGCGCTGATCCGCCGGATCACGCCCGACTCCTTCAGCCGCCGGACGCGGTTGAGCGTCGCCGCAGGCGAGAGCCCGACGATCCGGGCCAGCTCCACGTTGGGGCGATCGGCGTCGGTCTCCAGCTCCTTGAGCAGTCGGACGTCGATTTCGTCAAGTTGGATGGCCATAGCGCCAAAGAATATTTCGTCTAGAGCCCCAACTGAGGAATCTGCAAAAGTTTCATTCGAATGACGCCGACAATCGATGTGTCATGTCGATCCTCCGCCGTCATACCGCGCTCGTCGCGCTCGTCACCGCCGGCCTCCTGTGGGGGCTCACCGTTCCGCTGTCCAAGCTCGTGCTGGACTGGCTGCCGGGCGGCTGGCTGACCGTGGTGCGCTTCGCGCTCGCCGCGCCGCTGCTCGCGTTCGTCGCGCGGCGGCACCTGCGGGCCGCGATCACCCCGCGGATCCTGTTCGCGGGGGCGATCGGCTACGGCCTCGTGATCGTGCTGCAGAACGCGGGCATCGAGAGCACCAGCGTCAGCCATGCGGCGCTGATCGTCGGCGCCGTGCCGGCGCTCGTCGCGCTGATCGCGGCCGTCACCGGACGCAGTTCGACCGGTCCGATCGCCTGGCTCGGGTTCGCGCTCGCACTCGCGGGCGTGGGGATCGTGGCCGGCGGTGGCGGAGGCGGCGCCTCGCTCGGCGGCGACGCGCTGGTGCTGGTGTCGGTCGCGCTGTCGGCGACGTTCGTGGTCATCCAGCCGTCGCTGCTGCGCGGCCGCGATCCGATCGCGGTGACCGCCGTGCAGATGGTCGCGGGCGCGCTTGCCGCCGTGCCGAACGCGGCGCTGGAGGGCATGCCGCCGGCGCCGGCCTCGGCCGCGCCGGTGATCGCCCTGGCCGCACTGGCGATCGGGGGCACGCTGCTGCCGTTCGCGTTGTTCGCCTATGGGCAGTCGCGGGTCGCGCCCGAACTCGCGGGGGCGTTCCTGAACCTCGAGCCGCTGGTCGGCACCGCCGCCGGTGCGCTCGCGTTCGGCGATCCGTTCGGGCCGCTCCAGCTCGCGGGCGGGAGCGTGATCCTGCTCGGCATCGCGCTGTCCACCACGCCCCGGGGTGTGGCTTCCCGTACCCCGAAAGTGGCACTCCGCACTACCAGACGCCAGGCTGCCCCCTCGGACGAGCGTGGCCACGGTGGAAGGCTGCGTCCATGTTCAACACCGGTCTCCATCAGATCCACGTCGCCACTACCACCCAGGCCAACCGCGTCCGCAAGGGCCGCTGAGCCATGACCGTCCTCGCCGCGCGCCCCGCCCGTACCGCCGCCCACCGCGCCTTCTCGGTCCCGGTCGTGCGCGAGATCGTCGCTTCTGGTGATCCAACAGGTGCGGTCTTCCGCACTTAGAGACACCAGGCAACTCCCTCACGCCACCCGGCGCCAGATGGGACATTACGTATCAAGCGGTACCCCGACTCCCTCTCTCTCCCCATGACCCTCACCGCTCCCCGACCCGACCGCACCCTGACTCCCCACACCTACGCGGTCCCCATCGTCCGGGAGCTTCCCTCCTCTCTCCCCGCTGCCGGCGTCTCCTCCTCCGCCTGGTAGCCCTCTGAAACCCCCTCCGGCCGCCCCGAGACCTCCTCCCTCGGGGCGGCCGGGTAGCGTTAAGGGGTGAGATTCGAGGTCATGGGCGTGGTCAACGTCACGCCCGACTCCTTCTCGGACGGCGGGCAGTTCGACGACGCCGCCCAGGCGATCGAGCACGGCCGTCGGCTGGTCGCCGAGGGCGCCGCGATCATCGACATCGGCGGCGAGTCGACCCGCCCGGGCGCGGACCCGGTGCCGGTCGAGGAGGAGTTGCGGCGGGTGATCCCGGTCGTCGAGGGGCTCGCGGATGTGACGCGGGTCTCGATCGACACGATGAAGCTCGCAGTCGCCGAGGCCGCGGTCCGCGCCGGCGCCACTTACGTCAACGACGTCAGCGCGTTTCGCAACGACCCCGACATGGCGGCGTTCGTCGCCGACCGCGGCGTCGACTGCTGCCTGATGCACATGCTCGGCGAGCCGCGGACGATGCAGGTCGACCCGCGCTACGACGACGTCGTCTCAGACGTCAAGGCGTTCCTCGAGGAGCGGATGCGCTTCGCCGTCGCCGCCGGCATCGCCGAGGAGCGGATCCAGCTCGACCCCGGGATCGGGTTCGGCAAGACGTTGGAGCACAACCTGGAGTTGCTGGCGCGGCTGGAGGAGCTGACCGATCTCGGCCGGCCGCTCGTGATCGGCACCTCGCGCAAGTCGTTCATCGGCAAGTTGACGGGGCGCGACGTGAGCGGGCGCGTGCACGGAACCGTGGCGACATGCGTGATCGCGCTCGAACGTGGGGCGCAGGTGTTCCGCGTCCACGACGTCGCGGCGGTGGCGGACGCGCTCAAGGTGGCGGCTGCTACCTTCGCGCGATGGCCGACGAGCCCGAGGAGTACGAGGACGACGACCTAGACGACGATGACGACGAGGAGGGCCTCGAAGTCGGGGTCACCGTCGAGATCGTCGGGCTGTCGCTCTACACGCACCACGGGGTCACCGCCGAGGAGCGCAAGATCGGGCAGCGGCTGCTGATCGACGTCCGCTTCGACGCGGGCGAGCCCGACGCGCTGATCACCGACCGCGTCGAGGACACGATCGACTACGGCGAGGTCTGCCAGGTGATCGCGCTGATCGCCCAGGCGCAGTCGTACCGCACCCTCGAGCGCCTGTGCGCGGTGATCGCCGACCGCCTCGCCTCGCAGTTCGGCGCCGAGAGCGTGACCGTCAAGGCCACCAAGCCCGAGCCGCCGATTCCGCTGCCGGTCGAAGAGGTCTCGGTCGAAGTCTGGCGCGAAGAACGTTAGTACTCACTAACATCTGCGCGTATGGCCCGTAAATCCGCCGAGCAGCGTCGCGAAGAGATCATCGAGATCGCGTTCCGCCACTTCGCCGAGGGTGGGTACAAGGGCACGTCCACCGAGGCGATCGCGCGCGAGGCCGAGATCTCCCAGCCGTATCTGTTCCGGCTGTTCCGGACCAAGCGCGAGCTGTTCCTGGCCTGTGTGGATACGTGCTTCGCGCAGGTGATCGCCGTCTTCCGCCAGGCGGCGGCCGACGCCGGCGACGAGGATCGTCTGCACGCGATGGGTCACGCCTATTCGGAGCGGCTGCTTCCGAATCGGCACGCGCTGCTGTTCCAGATGCAGGCGTACGCGGTCAGCGAGCCGGAGATCCGCGTCTATGTGCGCGAGGGGTACCTCGAGCTGGTGCGGACGGCGGCCGAACTGGCCGGGGTCGAGATCGACGCCACGTGGGAGTTCTTCGCCACCGGGATGATGCTCAACGTGATGGCGATGCTCGAGATCGACTGGTTCCCCGAGCGTGCGTGAGATCGGCTACCTCGGGCTGGGCTCCAATGTCGGCGATCGGCGCGTCCACCTGCAGGCGACGGTCGAGTCCCTGTGGGCGCACGACGTGGTCGTGTTGGTCTCCTCGTCGGTGTACGAGACCGAGCCGGTCGGCGACGTGTTGGATCAGCGGCCGTTCTACAACGCGTGCCTGCGGATCGAGACGGCGCTGCGGCCGGAGCCGCTGCTCGATGCGTGCAAGGCCGTCGAGCGCGCCTTCGGGCGCACGCAGGCCGGCGAGGACGGCTACGTGAAGGACGGGCCGCGGGCGATCGACGTCGACGTGCTGCTGCTCGGCGAGGAGACCTATTCGTCCGAGCGGCTGACGCTCCCGCACCGCGAAGTCACGACACGGCGGTTCGTGCTCGTGCCGCTGCTCGAACTCGCGCCGGAGCTCGAGGTGCCGGGGCGGGGGCGCGCGGCCGACGCGCTCGAGCTGATCTCGGGCCAGGAGGTTCGCCGGGCCGGGCCGCCCTTGGAAGTGGGTCCGTAGATGTTGCTGGTGGTGGACGTCGGGAATACGCAGACCCATATCGGCACCTACCACGACGGCGAGCTCGTCGAGCACTGGCGGTTCGCGACCGTCCGCGAATCGACCGCCGATGAGTTGGGGGCGGCGCTGCGTTCGCTGCTCGCGCTGCGCGGGGTCACGTTCACGGACATCGACGCGTCGATCGTGTCCGCCACGGTGCCTTCGCTGCGGCCGGAGTGGGTGTCGATGGCCCAGCGCTACCTCGACCACGAGATGCTCCTGGTGGGCCCGGGACTGAAGACCGGCATGGCGATCCGCTACGACAACCCGCGCGAGATCGGGCCGGACCGCCTCGTGAACGCCGTCGCCGGCTACGAGCGCGCGGGCGGCGCGTGCGTGATCGTGGACTTCGGGACCGCGGTGACGCACGACGTCGTGAGCGCGGAGGGTGAGTACCTCGGCGGCGTGATCTTCCCGGGCGTCGAGATCTCCTTGGAGGCGTTGTCCGCCCGCGCCGCCGCGTTGCCGACGATCGATCTGTCCCCGCCGCGGGCGCTGATCGGCAAGTCGACCGTGGATGCGATCCGGGCCGGTGTCCTGTACGGGTTCGCCGGAATGGTCGACGGCATCATCGGGCGGCTCCACGAAGAGCTCGGGGAGTTCCGGACTTTGGCCACGGGCGGGCTGGCGGGGGCGGTCGTGCCGCACTGCCGGACGATCGACGAGGCCGACGACCTGCTCACGCTCACCGGGCTTCGGTTGATATGGGAGCGCAACCAGTCCTAGACGACCCGGACCGGCTCCGCGCGGCGCTAGCCGACGATCCCTCGTTGGCTCGCGCGCGCCCGGACGGCTGCCGCACGCTGCTGCACATGGTGCTCGACTGGCCGGGCGGGCGGCCGAACCGGCTCGAGCTCATCGGAGCGCTGGTCGAGGCGGGCGCCGACGTGAATGCACGCTTCGAGAACGGGCCGCACACCGAGACGCCGCTGCACTGGGCTGCGAGTTCCGACGACGTCGAGGCGATCGACCTCCTGCTCGATCTGGGCGCCGACATCGAGGCGCGTGGCGGCGTGATCGGCGGCGGGACGGCGCTGGACGACGCGTGGGCGTTCGGGCAGTGGGCCGCGGCGCGGCGCCTCGTTTCGCGTGGCGCGCGGCCGACGCTGCTCGCCGCTGCCGCGTTGGGTCTGCCGTTGACGGCCGAGGGCGACGTCACGCATGCGCTGTGGGCGGCTTGCCATGGCGGCCAGCGGGGGTCCGCGGAGGAGCTGTTGGCGCGGGGCGCCGATCCGTCGTGGGTGGGGTGGGACGGGCTGACGCCGGCGCAGGCCGCTCGGCGCGAGGGGCACGAGCGCTTGGCCGACTGGGTCGCGCAACTACCCTGAGAGGCGCGCATGCGCTCGCTCCACGACCCCTGGGAACTCGGCGGCATCACGATCCCCAACCGCGTGATGCTCGCCCCCCTGGCCGGCATCGGCAACTGGTTCGTGCGCCTGCAGGCCAAGCGCTACGGCGCCGGCCTCGCGGTCTCCGAGATGATCTCGAGCTTCGCCATCCACTACGGCAACCGCAAGACGCTCGACGAGCTGCTCGTGGTCCACCCCGATGAGGGCCCCGTGGCGATCCAGCTGTTCGGGCAGGACCCCGACATCATGCGCAGCGCGGCTGCGCAGGTGGCAGCCGCCGGCGCCGACATCCTCGACCTCAACATGGGCTGTCCCGTCCCGAAGGTCACGAAGACCGGGGCCGGCGCGGCGCTGATCAAGGACCCGGACACGGCGGTGAAGGTCGCCATCGCCGCCCGAGAGGGCTCCGGCCTCCCGGTGACCGTGAAGCTGCGCGCCGGGCAGAAGCCCGGCGGCGTCGAGGGCCTCGAGGTGGCGCGCAGGCTGGTGGAACGACGCCGGCGTCGCCGGCATCACGTTCCATCCGCGCAGCGCGGCCGTCCGCCACAAGGGCACGCCCGACTACGACCTCGCGGCCGAACTCGTCCAGGCGCTCGACGTGCCCGTGATCGTCTCCGGCGGGATGGCCGGCGCCGAGCACATCCGGTGGGTGTTCGAGCACACCGGCTGCGCGGCGGTCATGTTGGCGCGTGGCGCACTCGGAAATCCGTGGCTGTTCAGCGAGGTGCTCGGCGAGCGCGACGAGGAGCCGAGCCCCGAGGAGATCCTCACCGAGTGGCAATGGGTGATCGATCGCGCCGAGGAACACCTCGGGCCGATCCGGGCCGCCCGGTACCTGCGCAAGTTCCACCCGTGGTACGTCGAGCGGATCGGCGCTCCCAAGGCGGTTCAGGACGCACTTCAGCGGGCGGAGACATTGGATGAACAGCGCGCGGTTCTGTTGCTATCCTGCGCGCCCTCTGCGCCTCTCCAGGCGTAGCCCACCGGTCCGCCTGACGAGCGGGCCGTTTCCATCTTCAGCCCCGCAGAAGGACTGACGCAGCATGCAGAAGGACGTCATCCTCACCCCCGAGGGTCTCGAGAAGCTCAAGCAGGAGATCGAGTACCTCTCGACAACCAAGCGCCGCGAGGTCGCGGAGCGCATCAAGGAAGCGCGCGAATTCGGCGACATCTCGGAGAACTCCGAGTACGACGACGCCAAGAACGAGCAGGCGATGCTCGAGGCTCGGATCGCGACGCTCGAGGACAAGCTTCGCTCGGCGTCGGTGATCGACGCGAAGGAACTGTCGGCCGACGTCGTGCGCGTCGGCTCCCAGGTCCACGTGACCGACGAGAAGGGCAAGAAGCTCTCCTACACGATCGTCGGCTCGACCGAGGCCGACCCGTCGGCCAACCGGCTCTCGAACGAGTCGCCGGTCGGCAAGGCGCTCGTCGGCCGCAAGAAGGGCGACGAGGTGACCGTGCACCTGCCCAACGGCAAGCAGCGCGAGCTCAAGGTCACCAAGATCGAAGTGGCATGAGCGAGCGAGGCGGCAGACCTGCTCCTCGCCGTCCGCCGCCGCAAGCTCGAAGCACTGCGGGAGGCGGGCATCGACCCGTTCCCGCACGCGTATCCGGACGTCACGCCGATCGCCGACGCCAAGGCGTCCCCACGAGGGACTCGAACCCGGCGAGGAGACCGACGTCCGCGTGCGCGTCGCCGGCCGGCTGCACGCGCGCCGGGGCCAGGGCAAGATGGCGTTCCTGGACCTCGACGACCGCTCCGGCCGGATCCAGCTCCAGGCGCGCCGCGACGTGCTCGGCGACGAGGTCTTCGAGCGGCTGCTCGCGGCCGACCTCGGCGACCTGATCGGCGCCGACGGCACGATCTTCAAGACCCGTCGCGGGGAGCTTTCGGTCGCGATCGGAGCGTGGGAGCTGCTGGCCAAGTCGCTGCGCCCGCCGCCCGAGAAGCACCATGGCCTGACCGACACCGAGACGCGACTGCGTCACCGTGAGCTCGACCTGATGTCCAACGAGGAGACCCGCGCCGTATTCATCACACGCGCGAAGGTCGTCACCGCGATCCGCCGCTTCCTCGACGACGAGGGCTTCATCGAGGTCGAGACGCCGGTGCTGCAGCCGATCTACGGCGGCGCGCTGGCGCGGCCGTTCGTGACCCACTTCAACGCGCTCGACCGCACGATGTACCTGCGGGTCGCGACCGAGCTGTACCTGAAGCGGCTGATCGTCGGCGGGCTCGAGCGCGTCTACGAGATCGGCAAGGACTTCCGCAACGAGGGCCTGTCGCCGAAGCACAACCCCGAGTTCACGATGCTCGAGTGGTACGAGGCGTACGCGGATTGGGAGGTCGTGGCCGAGCGTGCCGAGCGGCTCGTCCGCAGCGTCGCCGAGGCCGTCGGCTCAGAGAAGTTCGCGCAATCCTGGAAGCGCGAGACGCTGGTCGGCTCGATCCAGACCCGGACCGGGATCGACGTCCTGGCCCACCGCGATCTCGAGGACCTGAAGGCCGCGATGCGCGACAAGGACCTTCCGGTGCCCGAGGAGCCCAACTGGGCCGCGCTCGTCGACCACCTGGTCTCCAAGCACGTCGAGCCGACCCTGTCGAGCCGACGATGCTGCACGACTATCCCGTCGAGCTCTCTCCGTTCGCCAAGCGTCATCGCGAGAACCCCGACCTGGTCGAGCGGTTTGAGGCGTTCGCGGACGGAATGGAGTTCGCCAACGCCTTCTCCGAGCTCAACGATCCGGACGACCAGAAGGCCCGTTTCGAGGAGCAGGTCCGCCACGCCGCGGCCGGCGACGAGAACGCCCCGCCGTTCGATTCCGACTACATCTACGCGCTCGAGCACGGGATGCCGCCGACCGGCGGCATCGGCATCGGGATCGACCGTCTGGTCATGCTGTTGACCGGCATGCGAACGATCCGGGAAGTGGTTTTGTTCCCCGCGTTGAAGGCGTAACGCAGGACCCCGGAGTGGGTAGCGCTCCGTTGGTAAACTGAGATATGGCCAAAGACGTGCCCCGAGCTGTCATCCGAATCGGCTTCCGTGTCGAATACGTGGATGAGGGCCGGGGTATTTTCGTCTCTCGGCTCATCCGTCACTGCCCTCCCGACCCAACCTAGGACCACCAGAACGACCGAGCGCTAGGCGAGCACTAGTAGGAAGGAAGCTCCCCAACCCCATGTTCGAGCGATTCACAGAGCGAGCACGTCAGGTGGTCGTCCTCGCCCAGGAAGAGGCGCGGACGCTCAAGCACAACTACATCGGGACCGAGCACATCCTCCTCGGCCTCCTCCGCGAGGAGGAGGGACTTGCCGCGCGAGTCCTCGAGTCCCTGGACATCACCGTGGAGCGCGTCCGCGCCCAGGTTGTCCGCATCGTCGGTTCGGGCGAGGAAGTGACGTCAGGCCAGATCCCCTTCACGCCGCGTGCGAAGAAGGTGCTGGAACTGGCGCTGCGCGAGGCGCTGTCACTGGGTCACAACTACATCGGCACCGAGCACATCCTGCTCGGCCTCGTCCGCGAGAACGAGGGCGTCGCCGCACGCATCCTGCTCGACTTCGACGCCGACTCCGAGAAGATCCGCAACGAGGTCATCCGCATGCTCTCCGGCCCTGGTGGCCGGCAGCGCCAGGGCGGCGCCCAGGGCCAGGCGGCCCCCGGCGGAGCGGCTGGGACAGGCGAGAAGAAGTCGTCCAAGCTGCTCGACCAGTTCGGGCGCAACCTCACCAAGCTGGCCGCTGACGGCAAGCTGGACCCCGTCGTCGGCCGTGAGACCGAGATCGAGCGGATCATGCAGATCCTCTCGCGGCGCACAAAGAACAACCCCGTGTTGGTCGGTGAGCCCGGCGTCGGCAAGACCGCCGTGGTCGAGGGTCTGGCCCAGCGCATCACCAATGGCGACGTTCCGGAACTGCTGAAGAACAAGCAGATCTACACGCTCGACCTGGCGGCGCTGGTCGCGGGCTCGAAGTACCGCGGCGAGTTCGAGGAGCGCCTGAAGAAGGTGATGAAAGAGATCACCCAGCGCGGCGACATCATCCTGTTCATCGACGAGCTCCACAACCTCGTCGGCGCGGGTGCCGCGGAGGGCGCGATCGACGCCGCCTCCATCCTCAAGCCGGCCCTCGCCCGTGGCGAGCTGCAGACCGTCGGCGCGACGACCCTGGACGAGTACCGCAAGTACCTCGAGCGGGACTCGGCCCTGGAGCGCCGCTTCCAGAAGATCACGGTCGACCAGCCGTCGCTCGAGGAGTGCGTGCAGATCCTCAAGGGCCTGCGCGACCGCTACGAGGCCCACCACAAGGTCAACATCACCGACGAGGCCCTCGAGGCCGCGGCGGAGCTGGCCGACCGCTACATCTCCGACCGGTTCCTGCCGGACAAGGCGATCGACCTGATCGACGAGGCCGCCTCGCGCATGCGCATCAAGTCGATGTCGTCCCCGCCCGTGTACCGGGAGCTCGAGGACGAGATCGAGACGACGCGGCGCGACAAGGAAGCCGCGATCGAGAACCAGGAGTTCGAGAAGGCCGCGCACCTTCGCGATCGCGAGCGCCAGCTCACGAACAAGAAGCGCGACCTCGAGGATGCCTGGGAGTCGGGCGAAGGCGGAGAACGTCCGTCGATCGGCGAGGAAGAGATCGCCGACATCGTCTCGATGTGGACCGGCATCCCGGTCTTCAAGCTCACCGAGGCCGAGACCCAGAAGCTGATGCGGATGGAGGACGAGCTCCACAAGCGCGTCATCGGTCAGCACCAGGCGATCGAGGTCGTGGCCAAGGCCATCCGTCGCTCCCGTGCGGGTCTGAAGGACCCGAAGCGGCCGACCGGCTCGTTCATCTTCCTGGGCCCGTCGGGCGTGGGTAAGACCGAGCTGGCGCGGACGCTCGCCGAGTTCCTCTTCGGTGACGAGGAGGCCATGGTGCGGATCGACATGTCGGAGTACATGGAGAAGCACGCCGTGTCCCGGCTCGTCGGCTCGCCTCCCGGCTACGTCGGCTACGACGAGGGCGGCCAGCTCACGGAGGCGGTGCGGCGCAAGCCGTACAGCGTCCTGCTGCTGGACGAGATCGAGAAGGCCCACCCGGACGTCTTCAACATCCTCCTGCAGATCCTGGAGGACGGTCGCCTGACCGACTCGCAGGGCCGCACGGTGGACTTCCGGCACGCGATCGTGATCATGACCTCGAACATCGGGGCGTCGGAGATCTCGCGGAACACGCCGCTCGGCTTTGCCGTGTCGGACGACGAGACAGGGATCTCGTACGACGACATGAAGGGCCGGATCATGGGCGAGCTCAAGAAGGTCTTCCGGCCTGAGTTCCTCAACCGCATCGACGACGTGATCGTCTTCCACAAGCTCACCAAGGACGAGATCAAGACGATCGTCGAACTCCTGCTGCGCCGCATTCGGACGTCGCTGGCCGAGCGCGATCTGCAGCTGGAGCTGACCGAATCGGCCGAGGACTTCCTCGTCGACAAGGGCTGGGACCCGGCGATGGGCGCCCGCCCGCTGCGCCGGGCGATCCAGCGCTACATCGAGGACCCGCTGGCCGACTTCGTGCTGCGGAGCGAGCTGGTGCCGGGCGCGACCGTGATGGTCGAGCCGGCCCCGGAGGGCTCCGAGGAAGAGATCAAGCTCTCGATCGTCAAGCCCGACCCGAAGCCGGCCCCGGTCGGCGTCGGCGGCCGCAAGGAGGGCGACGAGGAGCCCGAGGCGGTCGACGACACGGGCGCTCTCGACACCCCGCCGGTGCCACCGGCGGACGAAAGCTGAGACTCAGGAGGGCGCCCTTGGGCGCCCTCCTCATTTTCATGGCGTGCGGTTCTACGCCCACCGGGTTGGTCGATGCCACGGAACGCGGCGATCTCGGCGCGGTGCAACGCCTCCTGAACGACGGGGCGGACGTGAACGAGCGCGATGCTCGAGGGCGGACGGCGGTGACGGCGGCCGCTCTCGGCGACCACGTCGACATCGCGCGCGTGCTCATCGACGCGGGCGCCGACGTCGACCTGCAGGACTCCGACCGCAACAACCCGCTGCTCGTCACAGGTGAGACCGGCAGCGTCGCGATGCTCCGTGAGGTCCTGCGCGCCGACCCGACCCTCGGCGCGACGAACCGCTATGGCGGCATCGCGATCATCCCGGCCTCAGACCGCGGCCACGTGGACCTGGTGCGAGCGCTGCTGGAGACCGAGATCGACGTCAATCACGTCAACAACCTCGGCTGGACCGCGCTGCTCGAGGCGGTCATCCTCGGCGACGGCGGCGAGGCCCACACCGAGATCGTGCGGATGCTCGTCGCGGCCGGCGCCGACACCTCGATCGCCGACCGCGAGGGCGTAACCGCGCTCGAGCATGCGCGCGAGCGCGGCTACCGCGAGATCGTGCAGCTGCTGGAGCGTCCCTCCTAGACGACACTGCCGGTGAACAGGCACTCGCCGCCCGGCGCGTTGAACATGATCATGTAGTTGATGGTCAGCGGGACGCCGTCGTTGCCGGCCCACTCGATCTTCCCGGACAGCGGGAACGTGCCGGCGGCCGCGAGGTTCACGGTGCCGTTGTTGGCCGTGTTGACGTTGGCGGCGCGCAGGACGGTGGAGTTGGCGTCCACCTCGAACAGGTGGTACGAGCTGCCGGCGCCGTTGAATCGCAGGTTCAGCGTGGACGCCGTCGACGAGACGCAGTTCGCCTCGAGCGACAGGCCGTGGCCGGAGTAGAGCTGCTTGACGCCGCTGCCGAAGTTCGTCTTGAAGTACAGCTTGCTCACCCCAGCGACACCGGCGCCGGCGCCGTTCGTGCCGTTCGCGCCGGCGGCGCCATCCGCCCCCGCCGGTCCGGCCGGGCCGCGCAGCCCCTGCGGGCCCCGCGGGCCCGGGTGATTGCGGACATAGGACGCGATCATCCGCTGGATCTGCCTCTTGCTCATTGCGGACGCGGTGGCCGTCGGGCCCTTCAGCTTGGCGGGATCGCCGGCGCCGAGCGCCGTGCTTCCACCGATCGCGAGGGCGAGCGCGCCGGCGACGGCGGACGCGTAGGTCAGCCGGCCAAGTGTCTTCGGGCGGTGCATGTGAGTGAACATGCACGGGATGCTTCCGGCAACGCTCCACCGCGCCTAGCGACCCCTGGGTTGGTCTACTCCAGCCCCTCCAGCAGGCGGCGGCATACGCCCTCGAGCGTCTGCTTGCCCGCGGCGTGCGAGCCGTTGCTCGCGGTGAGGACGGCGATCGCGATCCGTTCGTCGCCCCGCCGCAACAGCGCGACCTGGTGGTCGACCGCGCCGGTGCCGGCGCCCCAGCCGCCCTTGAAGTAGACGCGCCAGTCGGGCAGATCAAGGCGTCCGATCCCCCAGCGTTGACTGGGCACGATCTGCCGCAGCAACCGCAGACCGTAGGCGCGATGCCTGGGGGGCAGGAGCGTGTCGATGTGCAGGAAGAAGCGGGTCTGATCTCGCGCCGTGATCCGCGAGTTGCCCCAGATCGGCGACGCCGCCTCAAAGCGCGTCATGCCGGCGTCACGGGCGAGGCGCTCCAGGCGCTTGGTGCCGAGCCGGATGAAGATGGCCGACGCGGCCGCGTTGTCCGACCGCCGCACCATCGGGGCCAGCAGTGCGCGCTCGTCCCGGCGCAGCGGCCGGTCGCGGGCGTCCTGCGCATAGGCCACGAGCAGCATCGCCTTCAGCACCGAGGCGGAGGGGAAGACGCGGTTTTCGCGCACACCCCAGAAGTCAGCCTCGGTGCGCACCGCGAAGGCAACGGTTCCCGGGCGCTCGGCGGCGTATTCGCGCGCCGCCTCGACGTTGGGCGTGATCGCGAGCGTCGCTGTGGCAACCAGCGTGGCGAGCATCTCGCGACGGTAGTTTGCCCGGCCATGTCCAGGATCGCCGCGCTCGCCGCGGCGGCGTTCGTTCTGAGCGCGGCTCCGGCCGCGGCCGACGACTACGCCGCCACGGCGCGCAACATCATCCCGTCCGGCCAGTACGGCGCCGTGCCGCCACCGCCCGGTGCCGACGCCCAGGCGCTGATGTACGACTCGCTCACGCCGCTGTTCGACCAGGTCACGGCCGCCGACCTGCAGACCAAGTTCAAGTCCGCGAACTTCGGTCTCGGCGAGGACGGGCCTGGGGCCGTCGAGCCGGTCCCGCGACCGGGCGTGACGATCGTGCGCGACCGCTTCAACGTCCCGCACATCACGGGGCAGACGCGCGACGACGTGACGTGGGCGATGGGCTGGATCCTGGCCGAGGATCGCGGGCTGCTGCTCGCGCAGGCGCGCGATGCGGCGCGGCTGGCGGCGATCGACGCGCCGAACATCGACGCGTTCGGGCTCGTGATCAACCTCAAGCAATACACGCCGACTCGCGAGGTGGACCGGATCATCCAGCGCCAGGGCGACGCCGCTCTGCGCTCGGCGGGCGCCGCGGGGCGGGCCGTGCGCCACGACATCGACGTCTACCTCCAGGGTGTCAACGCGAAGCTGGGCGGTGACCGGCCGTGGACCCGCGTCGACGTGTACGCGTCGAACGCGATCATCGGCCAGATCTTCGGTCAGGGCGGCGGCGACGAGGCACGCCGCTCGGAGTTCTTTGACCGGCTGCGCGACCGGTTCGGGCGCACGCGCGGCCAGAACATCTTCGACGACCTGTCGGAGTTCGACGACCCCGACTCGCCGACGACGATCAGCCGCACGTTCCGCTACGGGCGAGCGAACGGTCCGGGCGCGGGCAATGCCGTGCTCGACAAGGGGTCCTTCAAACCGACCGGTCCGCGCGGCCTGGCGCTCGCCGCGCGACGCTGGGCAAGCAACTTCCTGATGGTCGGGGCGAACCGCTCTGCGACCGGGCATCCGCTGTTCGTCGCCGGCCCGCAGATCGGCTACACGTACCCCGGCCTGACGATGGAGGTCGACGTCAGCTACCCCGGCGTGCAGGCGCGCGGCGCGACGGCGCCGGGCTTCGCCGGCAATGTCCTGATCGGCCGCGGGCAGGACTACGCGTGGAGCCTCACGTCGGCCGGCTCGGACCTGATCGACACGTTCGTCGAGACGCTGTGCGGCGGCTCGCGGACGAAGTACCTCTACAAGGGCCGCTGCCGGACGATGGGCCGTGTGGACGCTGGGCGGATCGCCGGTTCGGGGCGCGTGGTGTTCCGCACGACGGTGCACGGGCCGGTGACCGGCTACGCGAAGGTCAACGGACGCACGGTCGCGCTGTCGCGCCAGCGCGCGAGCTACGGTCGCGACATCCTGTGGCAGCTGTCGTTCCGGGAACTGACGGTCGGCACCGTCCGCTCGGCCGAGACATTCCGGGAGGCGATGGCGACGTCGCCGTTCACGTTCAACATCGCCTACGCCGACGACCGCGACATCGCCATGTACTCAGCCGGTCAGCTGCCGGTCCGCCACCCGCGCGTCGACCCGCGACTCCCGACCAAGGGCACCGGTCAGTACGAGTGGCGCGGGATTCTCGCGCCGTCCAAGCGCCCGTACCAGAAGAACCCGCCCAGCGGGATGCTGGTGAACTGGAACAACCGCCCGGCGCCGGGCTGGGGCGCGGCCGACGACAACTGGGAGTACGGCTCCACCCACCGCGTGCGGCTGCTGCTGGAGAACCTGGCCAAGCGCGACAAGCACGACCTCGCGACGGTCACGGGCGCGATGAACGCGGCCGCGACCCAGGACCTGAGCAGCCGCGCGCTGACGCCGGTGCTGCAGTCAGTGCTGCGCGCCGCTCCCGCGCCGAGCCCGCGGGCGGCCCGGATGCTGAACCTGCTCGCCGAGTGGCGCGCAGCGGGCTCGAGCCGGCTGGACCGCGACCTCGACGGCGTGATGGACGCCGGGCCGGGGCCGGCGATCTGGGACGCGTTCTACCCGCGCCTGTACAACGCGGTGATGCCGAACCTGCCCGGGCTCGACGACATCCAGGGCACCGATCCCGGTCCGCGCAGCGGCATGACCGACGCCGGCTTCTGGTACCTGGACAAGGACCTGCGGCGGCTCACCGGGGAGCGCTTCAAGGCACCGTTCAACCGGCGCTACTGCGGCAACGGCAACCGTGCGACGTGCGCTCGTGCCATCTGGGCGGCGTTGGAAGCGGTGCCCGGCGATCCGGACACGATGCGCGCCGACGCGACGAAGGAGCGGATCGTCTTCCGGCCCGGGCTGCTGCCGACCACGATCCGCTACACGAACCGCCCGAGCGGTATCCAGCAGGTGATCAGCTTCGACCGGCACCGGCCTCGGTGAGGCCGGTGCCGGTGCAGTGATCTACGGGAGGATGTGCTCGACGACGCCGTAGACGAGGCAGCTCGCCGCGGGGCCGCCGCGGCCGTCCTGGCGCACGGTGCCGTGGATGAACACGTTCTGCCCGCCCCGCTCGAGGTGGAAGTAGAACGTGTTCGACCCGGCGATCGTCACCGGAGAGGCGGTCCCGGTCGGCGACACGGAGACATTGCCGTCGCCGTTGCCGACGCGGCGGGCCGAGTTCACGAACGTGCCGGACGCGTTGTTGAACGCGATCAGCGAGGTCGGGTCCTCGACGCCGGCCCCCGCGGCCTGGTCGTTGCACGTCGCGGTCAGGCTCCCGAACGCGCTGATGCTCGCCAACGCCTGGGGCGCGCCGGGCGCGTTGTCATTGACCTGGAACGCGGCGCCGAACGTGCTCGTCTTCGGCACGTCGGCGACGAACTTGCTCGGCAGGCGGCCCTTGTCGGTGCCCGACCGGTTCGTGGCGACGAGCTTGCCCGCCGCCGATGAGAGTGACGACCCGCTGTACACCGCGCTCTTGCCGTCCACGGACCCTGCCCGCGAGGCGTAGTTCACCGCTGCCATGGACGTGCCGCCCAGCGACACGAACAGCGCGATGCCGGCGACCACCATGGACGGCGACGGCCGCGAGATCTTCATGTGTGCCCCCTTGATGAGGAATATCGGTTGACGCAAATCCCCGCATTCCCCGAAACCCGCAGCTCAAGCGGAAGGTTCGGTCCTTAACGCCTGAGAGGCCCGCCAGGGGGCGGGCCTCTCAAGTGGGAGAGAAGCGGTAGGCCGGGGGTCAGTCGGCGTCCGCCTCGCGGCGTCCGGAGGAGGGTTTCCGGGTCGCCTTGGAGGAGGGAATCGCGGGTCAAACGATTCCTTTTGTGCATGACGGGAGAGCCGCCGAGCCATTGTCGGCTCTCCGCTATGTGAGATCGACGTCCGTGTCGTCTTGCGGCTGTCGGAGGGGTCCGTTCCGTGCGCCGCTGGGAGCATGATGCGCTTCGCCGGTTGCCGAAACCTTGGAGAAACCTTGGCGAGGCGATAGCGTCCGGGCGGCAAGGTGGGCGATGGCTGGGACATCCGGTTGTGCGGCCCCGTTCTGGTCGATGCGAACGGGCAACGGCTGGACTCCGGGCTGCCGGGGCGGCAGGGCCGTCTGCTGTTCGCCTACCTCGTGCTCAACCGTACCCGCGGGTGCCCGCGCGACGAGCTCATCGACGTGCTGTGGCCGGAGGGCCCGCCCGCCGCGGCCGACAGTGCGCTGAGTGCGCTCCTTTCCAAACTGCGGCGCGCGCTCGGCGACGGCGTCCTCACCGGCCGTGGCGAGTTGCGCCTGAACCTCGACGGGCCCGTCCGGGTCGACATCGAGGCCTCAGCGGCCGCGATCCTCGAATCCGAGGCGGCGATGGAGACCGGCGACCACGCCGCCGCCGCCCAGAAGGCTCGCGACGCGCTCGCCACCGACCTGCAGACGTTCCTGCCCGACGCCGAGGGCGGCTGGGCCGCCGAGCAGCGGCGCGAGCTGGAGACGATCCGGCTGCGCGCACTGGAGACGCTCACGGAGGCGGGACTCCGTCAGGGTGGGCGCGAGTTGGGGGCGGCCGAGCAGGCGGCGCGGTCCGCGATCGCCGCGGCGCCGTTCCGCGAGTCGGCGCACCGGCTGCTGATGGAGGTCCACGAGGCGGCCGGGAATCCCGCGGAGGCGCTGCGGGCCTTCGAGGAGCTCCGTTCGCTGCTGCGCGAGGAGCTGGGCACGACGCCTGGCCCGGCGGCGATGGCGGTGTTCGAGCGCGTCCTGCGCGGCGAGCCGCCGCCTGCGCATCGCGTCAGCACCGCGTCGGTCGCCGCGGTCAGCCCGGGCCACTGGGAGCCGTCCTCGTGGCCGCCGCCGCTCGCCTCCGCCGTCGACCGGCACGCGCTGGTCGGCCGCGGGGTCGAAATGGCCTACCTGGAGCGCTGCTGGCGCGAGGCGGCCGACGGCCAGCGCGCGCTCGTCCTGCTCGCCGGCGACGCCGGGATCGGTAAGACCCGCAGCGCAGCCGAAGTCGCGTCGCACGCCCATGACGACGGTGCTGTCGTGCTGTACGGCCGCTTCGACGAGGAGACGCTGACCCCGTACCAGCCGGTGGTGGAGATGCTGCGTGGCTGGTCGGCGGGCGCGCCGCTGGACTCGCTGCGCGACCGGCTCGGCCCGCGCGCCGCCGAACTGGCGATCCTGCTGCCCGAGTTCGGCCCGCCTCCGGCCGATCATCAAGGGACGGGCGCTTTGAGCGGGCCGGAGGCGGACGCCCAGCGCTTCCGGTTCTTCGACGCCGTCGGCGCGCTGCTGGGCGAGATCGGCTCCGAGCGCCCGGTCGTGCTCGTGTTCGACGACCTCCAGTGGGCCGACCGCCCGACGCTGCAGCTCCTTCGTCATTTGGTGCGGGCGCCGGCGCCGCGCCGCACGCTGTTCCTCGGCACGTACCGCGAGAGCGAGATCTCCGATCGCCATCCGCTGCACGAGCTGATCGGCGACCTCCGGCGCGAGGGCACGCTGCGCCGGCTCGAGCTGAGCGGGCTGGCCGAGAGCGAGGTCGGCGAGCTCGTGGCCGAGCTCGCCTCGGCCCCCGCCTCGGAGTCGTTCGTGCACGCGCTGGCCGGCGAGACCGAGGGCAACCCGTTCTTCATCGAAGAGGTCGTCCGCCACATCCGCGACACGTCCGGCGCGCTCTCCGAGGAGGTGACGCTGGAGGAGGCCGGCGTGCCCGACGGCGTGCGCGAGGTGACGGCCCGGCGGCTGCGCCGCCTGACCGAGCCGACCCGAGCCGTCCTGCTGGTCGCGTCCGTGATCGGGCGCGAGTTCGACTACGACATCCTGCAGGCCGTCGTCTCCCAGTCCGGCGACGAGTTGGTGGAGGCGTTGGAGGAGGGCGTGGAGGCGCGCGTCCTGCGCGAGGTCGGCCACGTCGGCCGCTACGGCTTCACGCACGCTTTGGTCCGCGCGACCTTGTACGACTCGATCTCGCAGCTGCGGCGCGCACGGCTGCACGGCCGCGTCGGCGAGGTGCTGGTGCGCCTGCGCGGCGGCGACCTGGACCCGCATCTGGCGATGCTGGCCCATCACTTCGCGCAGGCGGCGCCGGTCGAGCGGCCGGACCGGGCGATCGACTTCGCGCTCGCTGCCGCCCGCCGTGCCGATCGCATGCTGGCCTGGGAGGAGGCCGCCATGCACTACCGGGCCGCGCTGCGGGCGCGCGAGCTGGCCGGCGCGGTCGACGACCACGTGCGCGCCGAGCTGCTGCTCGCGCTCGGCGCCTCCGAGGACCGTGCCGGGCTCGAGGAGGACGCGCGCGAGACGTTCCAGTCGGCGATCCGCACGGCCCGCCAGCTCGGGGACCCGGTCCTGCTGTCTCGTGGCGCGCTCGGCGTCGCCGGGCCGTGGTCGGCGTTGAGCCGCTCGGACGCGGGGCGCGTGTCGTTGCTCGAAGAGGCCTTGGAGGCGCTCCCGGAAGAGGACTCGCCGCTGCGCGCGCGGCTGCTCGCGCGGATGTCGCTCGAGCTCTACTACGCGGGCGAGCCCGAGCTGCGGCTGTCGCTGTCGGAGGAGGCGATGCAGGTCGCGTCGCGGATCGGCGACCCGCGCACGCTCGCGATCTGCCTCGACGCGCGCCACTACGCGCTGTGGCTGCCGGAGAACGTCGAGGAGCGGCTCGAGGTGGCGGCGGAGCTGCGGCGCGTGGCGGCGGAGACCGGCGATCCCGAGCTCGAGCTGCAGGGCGCCGGCTGGACGATCATCGACCTGATGGAGCTCGGCGACATCCAGGGCGTCGACATCCAGATCGCGGCGGCGTCCAAGCTCGCCGAGGCCCTGCACCGGCCGATCTGGCTGTGGTGGACGTCGCTGTTCCGCGCGGCGCGGGCGCAGCTGGACGGGAACTTCGACGAGGCCGAGCGGCTGACCCAGGAGACGCTCGCGATCGGCCAGCGCGGGCAGGCCGAGAACGCGCTCCACTACTACGCGCAGGCGATGTTCAACATCCGCCGCGAGCAGGGCCGGCTGGCCGAGGTCGAGGGTGCGGTGCGCGGGTTCATCGAGCTCTACCCGGCGATCCCGGCGTGGCGCGCGGCGCTCGCCCTCCTGCTCGTCGAGCTCGGCCGGCCGGACGAGGCGCGGGCGGAGTTCGAGAAGGTCGCCGAGGGCGGCTTCGCGGCGTTCCCCCGCGACGCCAACTGGCTGATCGCGATCACGCTGATGGCCGAGGTGTGCGGCGCTCTGGCCGATCCTGTCCACGCCGACGAGCTGTACGCGCTGCTCGAGCCGTACTCCGGCCGCAACGTCGTCGTCGGCCGCAACGCGACCTGCAACGGCTCCGCGTCGCGCCTCCTCGGGATCCTCGCCGCCGCGCGCGGCGAGCACGCGCTCGCCGAGCGCCACTTCGAGGAGGCGCAACGGATGCACGTCGATATGGGCGCCCGCCCGTGGCACGCGCGCACGCAGGTGGCCTACGCGGAGATGCTGCTGACGCGCCGCGGCCCCGGCGACGTCGAGCGGGCGACGGAGATGCTTGCGGACGCGATCATCGTCGCCGACGCGCTCGGGATGGTCGTGCTCGCCGAACGCGCCCGCCGGCTCGTCCCGACGCCCGCCGAGGCCTAGGGGGCGAACCCGTCCGGGCCCGCTCCTAGGGTCTTTGCATGCCCCGGGCCACCACCGTGTTCGTCTGCTCTGCCTGCGGCGCCGAGGCGCCGCGGTGGATGGGGCAGTGCCCCGGCTGTGGGGAGTGGAACACGCTCGCGGAGGAGACGCGCGGGAAAACGGCCGCCGCGCCGAGGCGCAGCGCCGGCAAGCCGCTGCGGCTGGCCGACGTGCAGGCGCCGAGCTACGCGCGGCTGCACACCGGGATCGGCGAGCTGGACCGGATCCTCGGCGGCGGGCTGGTGCCGGGCTCGCTCGTGCTGATCGGCGGGTCGCCGGGCATCGGCAAGTCGACGCTGACATCGATGGCGCTCGGGAACCTCGAGGGCGCCGGCCGGCGCACGCTCTACGTCTCCGGCGAGGAGTCCGCCGCGCAGATCCGGCTGCGCGCCGAGCGCCTGCCCGGCGCGGCGCTCCAGGTGCCCGTCCTGGCCGAGACGGACCTGGACACGGTGCTCGCCACGCTTGAGGCCGAACGGCCCGAGGTGTGTGTGATCGACAGTGTCCAGACGCTGCACGCACAGGACCTGACCGGCGCGGCCGGCAGCGTCGGGCAGGTGCGCGAGGTCGCGGACCGGATCACGCGGCTCGCCAAGGCCAACAACATCGCGGTGCTGCTCGTCGGCCACGTCACCAAGGAGGGCGCGCTGGCCGGCCCGCGCGTGCTCGAGCACCTGGTCGACTGCGTGCTGCAGTTCGAGGGCGAGCGCGAGCGGACGTACCGCACGCTGCGCGCCCTGAAGAACCGGTTCGGCTCGACGAATGACGTCGGCGTGTTCGAGATGCGGTCAGGCGGCCTGGTCGAGGTGGCGGATGCGTCCGCGCGCTTCGTCGGCGAGGCCACGCGCGCGCCCGGGAGTGTTGTTCTTGCGGCGATGGAGGGCTCGCGGCCGCTGCTGGTCGAGGTCCAGGCGCTCGTGTCGCCGAGTGAGCTGGTCCCGCCACGGCGCGTCTGCAACGGGATCGACCGCAACCGGCTCGCGCTGGTGCTCGCCGTCCTGGGCCGGCACGCGGGAATCGGTGCGGGATCCGCCGATGTCTTCGTGAACGTCGCCGGCGGCGTCCGGGTCGACGAGCCGGGCGCCGACCTGGCCGTGGCGCTGGCCGTGGCGAGCGCCGTGAAGGGCGTGACGATGGGCGACCGGACGCCGCTGGCCTGCTTCGGTGAGGTCGGGCTGACCGGCGAGCTGCGGTCCGTCGGCCATGCCGACCGGCGGCTCGCGGAAGCGGCGAAGTTCGGGCTCTCTCCCGTCGTCGGTCCGGGTGCGGAGACGCCCACGTTGCGCGCCGCGGTGCGCACCGCACTCAATGCACCGCCTTCGCGCGTAGCAGCCTGAGAGCGTTTCGTCAAGCCGCGTTTTTGGCTCTATTGCTGGGGAAAATGGGGCTAAATAGCGCTTAAGCAACTGCTAGAATCTCTATGTGATGCAGCCGCGATCAGGGGAAGAGCTCAATGAGCTCGAAGCGCGGCAGGAGCCCCGGTTGGTCAAAGCGTTGGAGATGGTCGCCCCCGGCACGGCGGTTCGTGAGGGGATCGACAACATCGTCCACGCCCGCACCGGCGGTCTGATCGTCATCGGCGATCCCGACGAGCTGGCGTTCCTGTTCTCTGGCGGTATCCGCCTGGATATCGACTACACCCCCGCGCTCGTCTATCAGCTCGCGAAGATGGACGGGGCGATCGCGCTCAACGCCAACGCGACCAAGATCGCGTGGTGCAACGTGCAACTGATGCCCGACCCGACGATTCTCACGTCGGAGACCGGCACCCGCCATCGCACCGCCGAGCGCATCTCCAAGCAGACCGACGCGACGGTCATCGCCATCTCGCAGCGGCGCGACGTCGTCTCGCTGTACGTGGACGGCGCGAAGTACATCCTCGAGGAGATCCCCGCGGTCCTCGCCAAGGCCAACCAGGCCCTGGCCACGCTGGACAAGTACCGCTCCCGTCTGGACCAGGTCTCCACGCGACTGACCGCGCTCGAGTTCGAGGGCGGCGTCACGCTCCACGACGTGCTGACGGTCCTGCAGCGGGCCGAACTCGTGACCCGGATGGCGGTCGAGATCGAGCGCTACATCGTCGAGCTCGGCACCGAGGGCCGGCTGATCGAGATGCAGCTCGAGGAGACGATGGTCGGCGTCGCCGGCGATAAGGCCGCGCTGCTGCACGACTACATCGCGGATCCGATCGACGACGCGTTCGCGATGTCGCTCGACGGCATCTCCCGCCTGCCACACCAAGACTTGCTCGACTTCGGTCGCCTCGCCGAGCTGCTCGGCTACGACCGCAAGGTCAATACGTTGGACTATCCCGTCTCGCCCCGCGGCTATCGCATTCTTGGCCGCATCCCCCGGCTCCCGAAGCTGGTGGTGCAGAACATCGTTCGCGAGTTCCGCGGGCTGGACGAGATCCTCGCCGCAACCGACCCCGAGCTGGAGTCGGTGGAGGGAGTCGGCGAAATCCGTGCGAAGGACATCCGCGAGGGCCTTCGGCGTCTGCAGGAGATCAACCTCGTGGACCGCTACTTGCAAACGTGAACCAGCAGGACGGTCCGGCAGCCGGACCATGACGAAGGAGGACACGATTCCTGATACAGCCCTGGAGATCGAAGATCTCGAGATCGAACGCGAAATCGTCAACATCGATTTCGAGATCGGTGACAACGTCGTCTACCCCCATCACGGGGCCGGCTGCGTCATCAAGAAGGAAGAGAAGAACATCCTCGGCGAGGTACGCGAGTACCTCACGATCAAGATCCTTCATAACGACATGACGGTCATGGTCCCGTGCCAGAACGCCGGCAAGGCCGGCCTGCGGCGCGTGATCGACGAGGAGACGGTCAAGAAGGTGCTGGCGGTGCTGGCTGCCGACGTCTCCGAGATGCCGAAGAACTGGAACCGGCGCTTCAAGCACAACCGGGACAAGATCAAGACCGGCGACATCTATGAGCTCGCCGAGGTCGTCCGTAATCTCGCCGTGCGCGAGCAGGACAAGGGCCTCTCGACCGGCGAGAAGCAGATGTACACGCGGGCCAAGAAGATCCTGGCCTCGGAGATGATGTACGCGCTGGAGAAGACCGAGGACGAGGCCGAGGCCTACCTCGACGACATCCTGTCGCGCTCCGAGCTCGCCGCGGCGACGACTGACTAGCAGCACTCCAACCGCGCTCTTGGTGGCCGCGGGCTCCGGCTCGCGGCTTGGCGCGGATCGTCCGAAGGCGTTCGTCGAGCTCGCCGGACGCCCGATGATCGAGTGGTCGCTGGCCGCGCTGCGCGCGGCCGGGATCGATCAGATCGTCGTCGCTTTGCCCGAGGGCGCCTCGGCGCCCCCGGGCTGCATCGGCGTGCGCGGCGGCGCGACGCGCTCGGAGTCGGTCCGCGCCGCGCTCAGCGCCGCAGGCGCGGATGCGATCGTGGTCCACGACGCGGCGCGCCCGCTGGTCGAGGCCGAGCTGTTCCGCCGCGTGCTGGACGCGCTGGCGGACGCCGATTGCGCGATCGCGGCGGCGCCGATGACCGACACGGTCAAGGAGGCCGTTGACGGCGTCGTCACCGCGACGCTCGACCGCTCGCGGCTGTGGGCGGTGCAGACGCCGCAGGCGTTCCGGCGCGCGGCGCTCGAGACCGCGCTGGGGGTGGATGAGGCGATCCTGGCCCGCGCCACCGATGACGCCTGGCTGGTCGAGCGCGCCGGCGGCAGCGTGCGCGTGGTGGAGTCCTCGCCCGCGAACTTCAAGGTCACGACCGCGCACGACCTGCGCGTGGCCGACATGATCCTGCGCGAACGATGCTGACCGACTACCACGTCCACCTGCGCCCGGACGACCCGGGCACGGCCGCGGAGCTGTACTTCACCGCCGCCAACGCCGAGCGCTACCGGGAGACCGCGGCCGAACGCGGGGTGAAGGAGCTGGGCGTCGCCGAGCACATCCACCGCTTCAGCGCGGCACTCGGCGTGTGGCAGCACCCGTTCTGGCGCGAGAACGCCGTCGACGACCTCGACGCCTACGTGTCATTCGTGCGCGAGGAGACGGACCTGCGGCTCGGCATCGAGGCCGACTACATCGCCGGCCGCGAGGATCGGATGGCGAACCTGCTCGACGCGCACGAGTGGGACTACGTGATCGGCTCGGTGCACTTCCTCGGCAACTACGCCGTCGACAACGACGACGCGACCGACGTGTGGCGCCACGAGACCACGCCCGAGCGCATCTGGAAGGCGTACTTCGAGGCGCTCGCGCGCTCGGCGCTGACCGGGATGTACGACATCATCGCCCACCCGGACCTGGTCAAGATCTGGGGGTCGGCGCGACCCGGGCCGTCGCGCGATCCGCGCTTCTACTACGAGCCGGCGATCGAGGCGATGCTCGACGCGGGCGTGGCGATGGAGGTCTCGACCGCCGGGCTGCGCAAGCCGGTCGGCGAGATCTACCCCGCACGAGCGATGATCGAGATGGCGGTCGACGCGGGCGTGCCGATCGCGCTGTCGTCCGATGCCCATCGCACCGAGCATCTGGCGTACGGCTACGAGACCGCGGTCGAGCTGCTGACCGACTGCGGTGTCAAGGAGATCGCCGTGTTCGACCGGCGCGCCGCGCCGGATGGAGCCGCTGGGGTGAGGTTCGGGCTCGGAATCGACACCCACCGCTTCGCCGAGGGGCGGCCGTTGATCCTGGGCGGGGTCGAGATCCCGCACGACCGCGGCCTCGCGGGCTGGTCGGATGCCGACGTGCTCGCGCACGCGGTCACCGACGCGGTGCTGGGCGCGGCGGGGATGGGCGACATCGGCCAGCACTTCCCGGACACCGACCCGGCGTTCAAAGGCGCGGACTCGCTGGCGCTCCTGCGCGAGGCGGTCGCCCGTGTGGGGGCCGAGGGCTGGCGGGTCGAGTTCGTCGACGCGACGGTGATGCTCGAGCGGCCGAAGATCGCGCCCCACCGCGAGGCCATCATGGCGTCGCTCAGCGAGGCCGTCGGCGCGCCCGTGCACGTGAAGGCGACGACCGGCGAGGG
The DNA here is from genome assembly GCA_963768375.1 of uncultured Solirubrobacteraceae bacterium. Classification (GTDB taxonomy): domain Bacteria; phylum Actinomycetota; class Thermoleophilia; order Solirubrobacterales; family Solirubrobacteraceae; genus Solirubrobacter. Next base: position 443,747 of record CAVYHO010000003.1, on the reverse strand, counting down.
GATGGGCTTCGTCGGCCGCGAGGAGGGCGTCGCCGCGCTCGCCGTCGCGACGCTCGCGCCATGTGGACCATCGCAACCGTAGAGACGCTCGCGCCGGACCTGGCATCGCTCACGGCCGCGCGCAAGCTCGCGCGTCCTGCGCCGTGGTCGGAGACCGGGCGCGACGAGCGCGCCGTCTGGGGACGGTGCCAGGGCAGCGGCAAGACGCCGTACCAGGTCCAGGTCGACACCACCGGCCCCGCGTACACCTGCTCGTGCCCGAGCCGGAAGGTCCCCTGCAAGCACGCGCTGGCGCTGCTCTTGCTGGCCGCCGGCGGCGACGTGCGTGAAGGCGAGCGGCCGGAGTGGGTCCAAGAGCGGAAGGAACCGGCGCCGACTCGAGCGCCCGGTGAGCCGCCGCGCGATCCCGAGGCGGCGGCGCGCCGCGCCGCCGAGCGCGAGGAGCGCGTCGCCGCGGGGGTGGAGGACCTGCAGCGGTGGCTGCGCGACGCGATCCGCGGTGGACTCGGCGCCGGCCGGCTGCGGACGTGGGAGGAGTGGGACGCGTTCGCGGCGCGGATGGTCGACGCCCAGGCACCCGGCGCGGCCTCCAGGCTGCGGTCGCTCGGCAGCGTCGCGGCCGGTCGCCCCGATGGGTGGCCGGAGCGGCTGCTGTCCGGCATGGGGCTGCTGCACCTGCTCTGCGAGGCGCACGGGCGCGCCGACGGACCGCTGCGCGACGACGTGCGCACGCTGCTCGGCTGGAACGTCTCGCGCGAGGACGTGTTGGCGGGCCCGCCCCTACGCGACCGCTGGACGGTGCTGGCCCGCGTGGTCCTCGAGCAGGAGCGCCTGCGGGTGGCGCGCACGTGGCTGTGGGGCCAGCATTCGGAGCGCGCGGCGCTGCTGCTCGACTTCGCCCCGCCGGGCGCACCGCTCGCGCCGCGGCCCCCGGCGGGCTCGGCGGTCGACGCCGAGCTGGCCTTCTACCCCGGCGCCACGCCGCTGCGCGCGCTCGTCGCCGGCGAGACCAGCGGCCTCGACGATGCGCCGGGCGCGTTCGGCACCGGCGGCGCTCAGGCCGCGCTCGCGAGCACCGCCGCGGCGCTCGCCGACAACCCGTGGCTCGACGAGTGGCCGGTCGCGCTCGCCGCAGCGGTGCCCGACAGCGACACCTGGACTCTCTCGGCTCGTGATGGCTCGCTGCCGATGCGCGGGGCACAGCTGGCGGCTGCTCGCGCTCTCGGGCGGGCGCCCTGTCTCGGTCTTCGGGGTATGGAACGGCGATCGTGTTGACGCCGCTCGCGGCCGCCGATGGCAGTCGGACGGTGCCGCTGTGAGCTGGGAGGACCTGGTCGCGTCCGCGCTGATCGGCACCGACCGCCGGCCCGTGGTCGCGGCGGCGCCGCCCGGTGCCCCGGAGGCCCTCGACGAGGCGCTCGCGACGCGAGGTCCCGAGGACCGGCTGCTCGCGTCGGCCGCCGCCTGGACCGTTGCGCGGCGAGCGGGCGCGCGTGTGGGGGAGCCGGTGACGGTCACGCCCGCCGGCGACGACCCGCGCCCGATGTGCTCCCTGGCCGCTGGCGCACGGCTGCGGGCCCTGCTCGAAGACGAGGAGCGCCTCCTCGTCACGCAATGGCTCGAGCTCGCGGCGGCGCGGGGCGTGCGACCGCCGCCGGAGCTCCTGCCCGACCTGCTCGATCATGCGTCGCCCCAGCATCACGGGCTCGTCGGTGCGCTGGCCGGGCCGCTCGGGCTGTGGCTGGCCGAGCGCGAGCCTCGGTGGGCGTTCGTGCGCGGCGCCGCCGACGACGTGGGCGCCGTGTGGACGAGCGGCGGCCGCCACGAGCGGCGGGCATTGCTCGAACGGCTGCGTCGCACCGATCCGACCGCGGCCCGCGAGCTGCTGGCGAGCACGTTCGCCGAGGAGACCTGGGAGGACCGCGCAGCGTTCATCGACACGCTCGCAATCGGCCTGTCCGACGCTGACGAGCCGTTCCTGGAGGCGGCGCTCGACGACTCGCGCGCCGCGGTTCGCGATGCGGCCGTGGCGCAGCTGGCCGCGCTCCCGCGCTCGCGGCTCGCCGCGCGGATGGCGGAGCGCACGAAGCCGCTGCTCGTCGTCGAGGGCGGCACGGTCGTCGTCACACTGCCCGGACCGCCGGATGCGGCGTCACTGCGAGACGGGATCGGCAAGGGCCGGCGCTCGGAGCGCCTCGAGGCGCTGCTCGCGGCGACGCCGCTCGACACCTGGCCGCTCGATTGGGTGGCGCTGCCGGTGGGCGACAACCTCGCGCCTGCCGTCCACGCAGGCTGGGCGGAGGCCGCGAGACGCCAGCACAACGTCGACTGGGCCCGCGCGCTGTGGCGGGTCGACGACGAGCTGCTGGCGGTACTCCCGCGCGCCGAAGCCGAGGCGCACGCGGCTGCGGCCGCGGACCCGTTCGCGGCTGCGCTCCGTCTGCCCTGGTCGTGGGGACCGGAGTTGTCACGCAAGGTGCTCGAGGCCATCCCGGGCACGCATCCGAGCGTCCGCGTCGCCGCCTACCACCTCGATCCGGCGATCGCGCCCGAGGCCGAACCGCTGCGGGACCTCGGCCGGCGCGACGTGAACGAGCTCTGCGACGTGCTCGCCATCCGGGCTGCCATGCTGCGGGAGCTGTCGTGACCGCCGAGACGCCACTCCTCCGGCCCCACGCCGAGCAGCTCTACGCCGACGAGTTGCAGGCCTTGGAGCGCATCGACGACCGGCCGAAGCCGCCCCATTGGCGCCTCTCGCCGTGGGCGGTGGTGACGTACGTGCTCGGTGACGGCGAGCAGATCACGCCGAAGTACGTCGGCCGCCGACGGCTCGTCGAGCTCGCCGTGGCCACGCTCGCCACCGACCGCGCGCTGCTGTTGCTCGGCGTGCCCGGGACCGCCAAGACGTGGCTGTCGGAGCATCTGGCGGCGGCCATCAGCGGCGACAGCACGCTGATCGTGCAGGGCACCGCGGGCACGCCGGAGGAGGCGCTGCGCTACGGCTGGAACTACGCGCGGCTGCTCGCCGAAGGACCGTCGCGAGACGCGCTCGTCCCCGGCCCGGTGTTCCGGGCGATGGAGTCGGGTCGGCTCGCCCGCATCGAGGAGCTGACCCGGATCCCGTCCGACGTCCAGGACGCGCTGATCACGATCCTGTCCGAGAAGTCGCTGCCGATCCCGGAGCTCGACGACGAGGTCCAGGCGGTCCAGGGTTTCAACGTGATCGCGACCGCCAACGACCGCGACCGCGGCATCAACGAGCTCTCGAGCGCGATGCGGCGGCGCTTCAACACCGTCGTGCTCCCGCTGCCCGACTCGGCCGACGAGGAGGTCGAGATCGTCAAGCTGCGGCTCGACGCGATCGGCGGCGCGCTTGAGCTGCCGCCTGCGAGCAGCGCGCTCGAGGAGATCCGGCGCGTGGTGACGATCTTCCGCGAGCTGCGCTCGGGGGTCACCGAGGACGGTCGGACCAAGCTCAAGACGCCGACCGGGACGTTGTCCACGGCCGAGGCGATCAGCGTCGTCACCAACGGGCTCGCGCTCGCCACCCACTTCGGCGACGGCAAGCTGTCGCCCGAGGACGTCGCGGGCGGGCTGACCGGCGCGGTCGTGCAGGACCCGGTCCAGGACCGTGTCGTGTGGCAGGAGTACCTCGAGGCGGTCGTGCGCGAGCGCGACGGCTGGGGCGCGTTGTACCGGGCCTGCCGCGAGAACTGTGACTCACACGGTCTTCGGGATCCGCCACCACGGACCCGGATCGGCCCGGAGCGTCGAACGCGCGCTCGACGAACTGCAGCCGGACGCCGTCCTGATCGAGGGCCCGCCGGAGTGCGACGCGCTGCTGCCGCTTGCGGCTTCGGGCCGAGCCGCCGGTGGCGCTGCTCACGTATGTTCCCGACGAGCCGGCGCGGGCCGCGTTCTATCCGTTCGCGCGGTTCTCCCCCGAGTGGCGGGCGATCCGATTCGCGCAGGAGCACGACGTGCCGGTGCGGTTCATGGACCTGCCGGCGGCGAACAAGATGGCCACGCGCGACGACGAGCCGCGCCGCGGGCTGCGCGCCGACCCGCTCGCGGCGTTGGCGGAGGTCGCCGGCCACGGCGATCCCGAGCGCTGGTGGGAGGATGTCGTGGAGTCGCGGCCGGAGGGCGCCTTCGAGGCGGTCACCGAGGCGATGGCGGCGCTGCGCGAGGCGTTCCCGGAGCACGACGACGGCGAGGAGCGCCGCGAGGCGTACATGCGCCAGTCGATCCGCGCCGAGGCAAAGGCGGGTGCCGAGAACATCGCGGTGGTCTGCGGCGCGTGGCACGCGCCCGCGATCGCCGAGCTCGGACCCGCGGCTCCCGACCAGCGCACGCTTCGCGGCCTCCCGAAGGTCAAGGTGGCGGCCACGTGGGTGCCGTGGACCTACGGCCTGCTCGCGCGCGACAGCGGCTACGGCGCCGGCGTCGACTCGCCGGCCTGGTACGACCAGCTCTTCGACGTCCGCGGATCAGCCCGTCGCGCGCTGGCTCGCTCGGGCCGCGCGGCTGCTGCGCTCCGAAGGGCTGGACGCGTCCGCCGCGCAGGTCGTCGACGCGACGCGGCTGGCGGGCGCGCTGGCCGGCGTCCGCGAGCGGCCGCTGGCCGGCCTCGACGAGCTGCTCGACGCGACCCGCGCGGTGCTGTGTTTCGGCTCCGACGTGCCGCTCGCGCTCGTCCGGCGCGAGCTGGTGGTCGGCACGCGGCTCGGTGAAGTCCCGCCCGAGACGCCGATGGTGCCGCTCCAGCAGGACGTCGCGCGGCTGCAGCGGCGGCTGCGGCTGAAGCCGGAGGCGAGCGTCAAGGAGCTCACTCTGGATTTGCGCCGCCCGAACGACCGCGAGCGCAGCCGGCTCCTGCACCGGCTCAACCTGCTCGAGGTGCCGTGGGGCACCCCCGCGTACGTGAGCGGCGCGCTGGGCACGTTCAAGGAGGCGTTCCGGCTCGAGTGGCAGCCGTCGCTCGCGCTCGACCTGATCCACGCGAGCCGCTGGGGGACGACGGTCGAGGCGGCGGCCGCGGCGAAGGCGCGCGCGGAAGCTGCCCGGCAGGAGAGCATCGCCGCGCTCGCGGCGCTCACCGACGCGGTCCTGCTCGCCGATCTGCCGGAGGCGCTCGACGACGTGCTGCAAGCGTTGTCCGACCAGGCCGCGCTCGACCGCGACACCGCCGACCTGATGGGCGCCGTCCCGCCGCTGGCCGGGATCCTGCGCTACGGCGACGTCCGCGGCAGCGACACGACCGCCGTCGCCGGCGTCCTGCGCGGGATCGTGCTGCGCAGCGCGGTCGGGCTTCCGGGCGCGGGCGTCGGCGCCGACGAGGAGACGGGCGCGAAGCTGGCCACCCTCGTCGACGGCGTCACGAGCGCGCTCGCGCTGCTTCAGGACGAGCCGCTGACCCGCGCGTTCCGCGAGGCGCTGCACCGCGTCTCGACCGGCGACCGGCTCCCCGGCATCCTCGCCGGCCGCGCCACGCGTCTGCTCTACGACGCGGGCGAGACCGACCCGGCCGCCGCGATGTCCCGCGCGCTCTCGCCAGGCGAGGCACCCGAACGCGGCGCATCCTGGATCGAGGGCTTCATCGGCACGTCCGGGCTCGTGCTCGTCCACGACTCCGACCTGCTCGCAATCCTCGACGACTGGATCGCGTCGGTCGCCCCGGACGCCTTCACGAACGTCCTCCCACTCCTGCGCCGAGCGTTCTCCGTCCTCCCGGCCGGCGAACGCCGCCGCCTCGGCGAACGCCTAAAGAGAACCTTAACCGGGACTGTCCCCCTTTACGAAACGACGATCGATGCAGAGCGCGCGAGACCCGCGCTGGAGACCGTCGCGAGGCTGCTCGGGGCCGCCCATGAAACGTAAAGCGGGACAGTCCCGGTTTAGGTGGGGTTTAGGTTGAGCGAGGACCGGTTGCGGCGGTGGCGGTTGGTGCTCGGCGGGGATGAGGCCGACGGGACGGACGTGCAGCTCGGGCGTGAGGACCGGGGGATCGACGGGGCGCTGGAGGCCGTGTACGGCGAGAAGCGCGGTGGGCTGGGTGCGTCGGCGCCGACGGTCGCGCGGTGGCTCGGGGAGTTGCGGGCGAACTTTCCCGCCGGCGTCGTGCGGGTCGTTCAGCAGGACGCGATCGACCGGCTCGGGCTGCACCGGCTGCTGCTCGAGCCCGAGGTGCTCGATTCGGTCACGCCCGACGTGCACCTGGCGGCGACGCTGATGAGCCTCCGCGACGCGCTGCCCGAGGGCAGCCGGCTCGTCGCGCGCCGGCTCGTCAAGCAGGTCGTCGAGGACATCGAGAGAAGGCTGGCCGACCGCACGCGCAGCGCCGCTCGCGGCGCGCTCGACCGCAGCGCGCGCACCTCGCGGCCGAAGCCGGCCGAGATCGACTGGGACCGCACGATCCGGGCCAACCTCCGCCACTACCAGCCGGAACACCGGACGGTGATCCCGGAGCGGCTCGTCGGCCATGCGCGCAAGCAGCGCTCGCTGGCGGCCGAGCTGATCCTCGCGCTCGATCAGAGCGGGAGCATGGGCACCTCGGTCGTTCACGCCGGCGTACTCGCCGCCAGCCTCGCGTCGATCCCGACCCTGCAGACGAGGGTGATCGCCTTCGATACCTCGATCGTCGACCTCACGGAGGAACTGAGCGATCCGGTCGAGGTCCTGTTCGGCATCCAGCTCGGCGGCGGCACCGACATCGACCAGGCCCTCGGCTACTGCCAGACGCTCGTCGGCAGCCCGTCGAAGACCGTGCTCGTGCTCATGACCGACCTGTACGAGGGCGGCGACCCGGAGTCGATGCTGCGACGAGCCGCGTCCCTGATCCGCTCCGGCGTCCGTCTGATCGTCCTGCTCGCGCTCTCCGACGACGGCGCGCCGTCGTACGACCACAATCACGCGGCCGCGCTCGCCGCGCTCGGTGCGCCGGTCTTCGCCTGCACGCCGGACCAGTTCCCGGAGATGCTGGCCGCCGCGCTCGAGGGTCGCAACGTGAGCGCCTGGGCTGCCGACGAGGGCATTCCGGTGGCGGGATGAAGCCGGCCGCTGGGGAGCCGAGCGGAGCGGTGACGAGCCCGCAGGGCGAGGCAGTGGGGCGACCGCGTGGAGGACGACGATGACCAGGAACGCCGACTTCAAGCGCCGCGTGCGCGAGCGGATGGCCCGCACGGGCGAGTCGTACGCGGCAGCCCGTGCGCAGCTCCTGCCGCGCGAGACCACCCTGCACGTGACCAACGGCGACAGCACGGTCGAGAAGCTCGGGCTCGACGCGCTGCCGTGGCGTGACGCGCTGCACGAGGGCCCGGTGGTCAAGGACGGCCGCGCCCGTCGCGCCGAGTTCCTCGGCGTCGACGAGGCGGAGTTCGAGCGGCGCGACCGGCGCCTGGACGAGCACGAGGGCGACTACGTCCTGTGGTTCGAGGCCGATCTCTACGACCAGCTCCAGATCGTCGAGATCCTGTGGCGGCTGCGGAGCAAGCCGGCCCGCATCCGCCTGCGCCAGGTCGGCGAGCACGTCGGGATCCCGCACTTCGGCGGGCTCGGCGAGCTCGCCCCGGAGCAGCTGCGAGAGCTACCCGAGGTCGAGCTGACTGCCGACTCGATAGCGCTCGCCGTGCGCGCGTGGGACGCACTCACCGCGCCGGAGCCGCACGGCCTGCTCGGGGTCGGCAGCACGCCCGAGCTGCGCTTCATGGGCGAGGCGTTCCACCGCCTCGCGCAGGAGTACCCGTGGCGCCGCGACGGGCTCTCGCTCTCCGAGCGGCGCCTGCTGGCGAGCACCCCCGGCACCAAGTACGAGGTGTTCGGGCGCGCCTGGCGCAAGGAGGCGCGCCCGTTCATGGGCGACACGTTCGCGTTCGCCACGCTCGAACGCCTCGCACCGCTGCTCGACGATGACGGCGGCATCCTGCGCCTCAACGACCGCGGCGAAGCAGTCCTCGCCGGCGAGCAGCACTTCGTGACGGAGCGCTGGATCGGCGGCGTCCACGTCACGCCGGAGACGCCCTGGCGCTGGGACGACGCGCGAGAGGGAATCGGCTATCGAACGTCTGATTAGGCGCTAGCCGAAGGTCCAGGGCCAGCAGATCCGGCGACCCTACCGTGGCCACCGCATGAGGGTCATCCTTCTTACGATCGCGCTGGTGCTGTTGCTGCCGGCCGCCGCGAACGCGGCCGACTGCACGCGTGCGGTGGAGCAGGAGCGCACGTTCCGGGACCCCGTCGGCGACAGCGGCAACGCCCCCGACCTGGGCATCGTGTGGGTTGACGTCGACGCGGACTGCGTGGTGTCGATCACGTTCGCGCTGGACGGGAACCGGCTGCTCGACGGGGACTCGCTCTCCGTGACGGTCGATGACCGTACCTTCAACGCCCGTGGGCGCCGGGAGGGCGAGCACCTGATCGTCTTCGAGACGACGGTCGAGGCGCTCGGCCTGCGCCCCGGCCGCGCCTCGAAGATCGCGTTCGCCAGCCGCTACGGCAACGACGCCGACACCACGGACACGTTCGAGCTCAAGGTCGATTACGGCGCGGTGATGGGCGTACAGCTCACCGGGCGCGCCAAGGCCGGCCACACCCTCACCTGCGTCAGCGAGGAGCCGGTCCGCTGGCTGCGTGACGGCAAGGCGATCAAGGGCGCGACCAAGCGCACGTACAAGCTGCGCCGCGCCGACGCGGGCCACCGGATCGCCTGCCGCACCGACTCCGCGACCTCGGCCGCGGTCCGCGTTCAGCGCAGGTAGGACCGGCGGATCGTCCCCATCCGCATCCGCTGCGGATGGTCGCCGACGGCCACCCGCGCGACCTCCTTCATCGTCCGGTAGGAGATCACCGAGACGGCGTCCGCGCCGGACACCGAGACGAAGCAGTACTTGCCGTCGCCGCTGTTGGTCGACCAGTACGGCTTCGGGCCGACGTCGACGAGCTGGTACGCGAACGACTTGCGCGACACGATCGCGGCGTAGTCGTCCATCGTGCCCGCGGCGCACAGCCGCCCGCCGCTCGGATTCATCGTCAGCCCGTGGTGGGCCGAGTCGAGCACGTACTGCTCGCGCGTCGCCGTCGTGCGCTTCGGCAGGTGCGCGAGCCGGGTCACGCGGTCCTCGACCAGGTCGTACTCGACGAAGCCGTGGAAGAACGAGACCTGGAAGTACACGAACCGCTCCCCGGGCGCGACGCTCATCGGCCGCACGGCGGAGCTCATGCCCGGATAGCCGGCCTCGGCCAGCTTCTTGCCCATGTCGAGCCGCCGCAGCACCTGCAGCGTGTTGGCGTCGACGATCTCGAACCACCGGTCGCCCTTGGTGGCGTCCAGCAGCGGGTCGTCGGTGGGCGTGAAGACGGTGCCGATGCTGGCATGGAAGACCTTCGTGCCGTCCTCGGAGTAGTTGTTCTCGTGCGGCTGATCGCCGGACTCGAAGCTGCCGACGATCTGGCCCGTGCGGGTGTCGAGCGCGTGCACCTTGCGCGCCGTGGAGGCCGAGACGAGCAGCCGCTGCCCGTCCGGCGAGATCGCCATGTGGTCGGCGCGCTGGCCCTCGACCGGCGTCCGCCACACGATCGCGCCGGTCTTCAGGCGGATCGAGACCACGTCGGCGAACGACGGCCGCGACACGTAGAGGAAGCGGCCGTCGAGCGACGTGAACGCGTCGTCGACGAACTGGTCGTGGCCCTCGCCGACCAGCTGGCGGATGCCCAGGAAGTAGCCGAACCGGACCGGGTCGGCCTGGATCTCGGCCATCCGCTGGTCCTTGTCGGGGACGATGTTCAGCCGCTTGAGCACCTTGAAGCGGCGCGGATCGACGAGGTCGGCGGTGCCGTCCCAGTTGTTGCCGACGGTGAGGATGTCGCGCGTCGGCGGGAGCTTGGCCTCCGCCGGAGCCGGCGCCAGCAAAGCGGCGCCAACCGCAACCACCAGCAGCTTCCTCATGTCCGTGCCGCCCTCCTGCGGGCCGCCTCGGCCCGCACCTGTTCGTGCTCGACCGCCCGCTTGAGCTCCGCGAGCGTCCGCTTGACGTTCCCCCGCACGATCGGGCCGGCGAGCTGCTCGGCCAGCCACGACCAGATCCCGCCGCCGGCCACCCCGAACTGCAGGCGCAGCTCGACCCGCGTGCAGTTCCGGCCCTCGCGCAGCCGCCAGCGCCCGTGCTGGTCCACGCCGGTCACGGAAGTCCAGGCCAGATCCCGCTCAGGCCGGAATTCCACCGTCTCGATCAGCCCACCGACCTCGGCCGACCCGACCCGCATCAGCATCCGGTAGCGCGCGCCGAGCCCGGTCCGCGGGCCGCCGACGCACTCCCAGCGCGTCACGCCGGCGAAGAAGTCGAGCACCCGCGACGGATCGGAGACCTGCGCCCAGACGAGCGACGGTGGCGCTTGGACGTCGGCGTGCTCGGCGATCCTCATCCGATCACCGGGAACCGCCGCTCGGCGGCCAGCGCCTCGAGCGTCTCCTGCATCAGCCGCACGATGTGGTCGTAGACCTCGTCGACGTCAGGCTTGGGCCCGAATTCCTCGCGCAGGTGGATCGGCGGCAGCGCCTCGACCGTGATCTTGGCCGGGAGCGGGATATGGCCGAGCATGTCGCCGACGTTCAGTCCCCACGGCAGCGCGAGCGAGAGCGGCAGGACCTTGAGCCGGAAGATCTGGTCGAGCCCGAAGGCGCGCGCGAGGTGCTCGCCGCGGCTGAGGAACAGCGCCGTCTCCTGCCCGCCGACGGCGACCACCGGCACGATCGGCACGTCCTGCTCGACCGCCAGCCGGATGAAGCCCTTGCGGCCGCCGAAGTCGACGCGGTGACGCTCCCACGACGGCCGGTGGACCTCGTAGTCGCCGCCGGGGTAGACGAGCACGGCGGCGCCGGACTCCAGTGCGCGGCGGGCGTTCTCCTGCGAGGCCGCGACGGTCCCGTACTTGCGCAGGAACGACAAGCCTGGCATGGACAGGACGAGGTTGTGGGCGAGTTGGTGGAACGCGCGCTCGACCCCGAAGTACGTGCTGAACGCGAGCGTGAAGACGTGCGTGTCCGGGGTCAGGTTGCCGCCCGAGTGGTTGCCGACGAGCAGCACCGGGCCGTCCTCGGGGATGTTTCCGAGGCCGCGCACCTCACCGCGGAAGTAGAGGCTGGAGAGCAGCCACAGGCGCGGGAGCGTCTCGCGGATGTAGTCGGGGTCGCGCTCGTCGAGATCGGCAGCGGGGACCCGCCGGCCGACCAGCTTGCGGAGCAGGCCCGTAGGACCGCCGCGCAGCGCCGCGCGCGCGGTTTCGGGATTCCCATGGCCGTTGCGGGTCGCCGTTGCGGTCATCGTTGTGACGACGTACCCAGGTTACGCCGCTTGCAGGCGTGTTCCGCCGAGCGGGTCGACGCGCGCGAAGAACCGCTCCAGCAGGCCGTTCGTGCGCTCTGGGCGCTCGATCTGGGGCACGTGTCCGCAGCCCTCGAGCACGAAGTGCTCGGCGCTCGGCAGCCATCGCTCGACGTGCGGCCGGAAGCGTTCCGGGATCAGCCGGTCGTGCGAGCCCCACACGAACAGCGCCGGCGGCTCGAGCGTCGCCAGGCGGGGATAGAACTTGGCGGGCGATTCGAGGTAGATCGACCGCGCGCTCGAGAGGAACGCGAGCCGCGCTCCCGGGGATCGGTAGATGCGCTCGAACTCGTCGACGCCGATGTCGGCGACGCTCGGGTCGACCAGGTCGCGGTCGGCGAACATCGCCCAGAACGTCCGCTCGATCCGGTCGCGGCCGAACGAGTGCGGCAGCATCCCGAGCTCGGGGCGGGTGAAGCGGACGAGCCAGTGCCAGTCGCGGCGCATGAACGCGATCGCGGGGCTCAGCAGCGCCAGCGCGCTGACCCGGTCCGGGCGCTCGAGGCCGACCTCGATCGCGACCCGGCCGCCCATCGAGTTGCCGACGATGTGGGCCCGCTCGATGTTGAGCGCGTCCATCGTCCCGATCACGGCGCGGGCGGCGTAGGGGGCGCCGTACGGGGCGGTCGAGGGCTTCGACGAGCCGCCGAAGCCGGGCAGGTCGAGCGCGTGGACGGTGTAGCGGCGGCTGAGCGCGGCGGCGGTGTCGAAGAAGCTCGACTTGGTGGCGCCGAGGCCGTGCAGGAGCAGCATGTCCGGCCCGGAGCCCATCGTCAGCGTCGAGATCCGCAGCTTGCCGACCGGCACCTGGTGGATCCGCAGCAGTGGCGGGCGGCCGCTGGGGAGCCGGAACAGGCCTTCGAAGCCGACCGCGAGGTCGAGGTCGCCGCGCGCGTACAGGCGGCGCTGCTGGAACGCCTCGACGCCGGACAGCTCGCCCTCGCGCAGCTGGAGCCACGTCTCGGCGTCGGTTCCGATCACGACATCCGGCGTGCGGCGGGTCGCGCCGGCCCGCACCCGTGCGCCGATCGCCGTACATCGGACCTCCCAGCACCGGCCGATGTCGCCGAGGCGGATGTGGTACGTGGCGTCGAAGCCGGGCTCCGCGCCGAGGTAGCGCGTCGGGAGCGAGCGGAACGCCTCCGCGACGCGGGCCGAAAGGTCGGACATCGCGGGCAAACCTACCCATGAGCGCGGTGGGTACGCTCCGCTCCTGTGCCTGACGTCACGCTCTACGACACCCGAACCCGCACCTTGCAGCCGTTCGAGCCGCGCGACCCGTCGCGGGTGGGGATCTACGCCTGCGGACCGACCGTCTACGCGCGCGTGCACGTCGGCAACGCGCGGCCGTTCGTGGTCTTCTCGCAGCTCAAGCGGTTCCTCGAGCACGAGGGCTACGGCGTCGTGCTGGTCGGCAACGTCACCGACATCAACGACAAGATCTACGACGCGGCGCGGGCCGCCGGCCGGTCCTCGGAGGAGCTGGCGGGCGAGATGGCCCGCCATTACATCGCCGACACGGACCGGCTCGGGCTGGGCCGGCCGGACGCCGAGCCGTACGCGTCCGAGTACGTGGGCCAAATCATCGAGCTGATCCAGCGGTTGTTCGACGGCGGCTCGGCGTATGCGGCCTCCGGCGACGTGTACTTCCGCGTGCGGGGACTCGAGTCCTACGGGGAACTGTCGCGACGCGACCTCGACCAGATGGACCAGGGCGAGGGCGTCGAGGGTGCGGATCTGAAGGAGGATCCGCTCGATTTCGCGCTCTGGAAGGCGACCAAGGAGGGCGAGGACACCTCATGGGACTCGCCGTGGGGCGCCGGCCGGCCGGGCTGGCACATCGAGTGCTCGGCAATGGCCGAGGCGCTGCTCGGCGTCGAGTTCGACATCCACGGCGGCGGCATCGACCTCGTGTTCCCGCACCACGAGAACGAGGCGGCGCAGACGCTGGCCGCGCGCGGGAAGCCGCTGGCGAAGCTGTGGATGCACAACGGGATGCTCGAACTGGGCTCCGAGAAGATGGCGAAGTCGGTCGGGAACATCCGCGGGCTCGGCGACGTGCTCGACGACGTCGGCGGCGACGTGCTCGTGCTGTTCCTGAGCTCCGGCCACTACCGGCAGCCGCTGGCGTTCTCCGACGAGCGGCTGGAGGACGCGAAGCGATCGGCGGAGCGGATCCGCGACGCGGGGCGGCGGCTGGTGTCCGGGCCGTCGCCAGACACGCTGGCGCCGCACCGGGAAGCGTTCTTCGCCGCGCTGCGCAACGACTTCAACACGGCCGAGGCGCTGGCGTCGCTGTACGGGTGGATCCGCGAGGCCAACCGCTCGGAGGAGCCGGTGGGCGACGAGCACCTGCGCGAGATGCTCGACGTCCTCGGGCTCGTCGGCCTGTTGGCCGCCGAGGAAGGTCCGCCGGAGGAGGCCGTGGAGTTGGCCGCGCTGCGCGACCAGGCTCGCCGCGACAAGGACTGGGCCGAGGCCGACCGGCTGCGCGACGAGCTGCACGCGCTGGGCTGGGAGGTCCGCGACGGGTCGGACGGGCCCGAGCTGGTGCCGGCGTCATGAGCAAGCGCGGCGGCTCGCGCGGCCCCGGCCGCCAGTCCGCCGGCCGGCCCGGTGGAGGTCCCGGCCGCGGCGGGCCGCCGCCGAAGCCGCGTGACGGTGGCAAGAAGCGCGGCGGCGGAGCGCCGAGCGGCGGCCCCGGCCGAGGCGCTGGCGGCGGCGGCGCGCCGGGCGGCGGATCGCGCGGTGGCGGCGCGCCGAGTGGCGCTCCCGGCCGCGGCGGCCCGCCGAGCGGCGGCTCCGGTCGTGGCGCTCGCGCCCCGTCACCGCGCGGTCGCGGGCCCGCGTTCGCGGACGACACGAGCGGCGGCGCCGCTCCGGCGGGCGCCCCTCCACGTGACGAAGGCCCGCGCCGCATGGTCATCTACGGCCGCAACCCGGTCCGCGAGGCGCTCCGGGGCAAGCGAAAGGTCCATCGCATCTGGGCCACCGAGGCCGAAGACTGGCCGGGCAGGGTGTCGATCGTCAGCGCCGAGGAGATCGAGGAGCGAGTGGGCTCGGACGCGCACCAGGGCGTCGCCGCGCTCGTCGACCCCTATCCGTACGCCGACGCCGCCGCCCTGCTGGCGACCGACAATCCGCTGCTCGTCGCGCTCGACGAAGTCACCGACCCGCAGAACCTCGGCGCGATCGCGCGCACGGCGGAGGTCGCGGGCGCGACCGGGGTGATCATCCCCGAGCGTCGCTCGGCCGAGGTCACGCCCGCCGTCTGCAAGGCGTCCGCGGGCGCCGTCGAGCACGTGGCGATCGCGCGGGTGCGCAACCTCGCGGACTTCCTCGCCGAGGCCAAGGAGGCCGGCTGCTGGGTCTACGGCGCGGCGGCCGGCGCGCGCACCCGCTACGACCAGCCGGACTACACCGGCGGGGTCGTCGCGGTCCTCGGAGCGGAGGGGAAAGGGCTGCGCCCGCGGGTCGCGTCGATGTGCGACGACCTGGTCTCGCTGCCGCAACGCGGCCGCATCGAATCGCTCAACGTCAGCACTACCGCAGCGGTGCTGCTGTACGAGATGTTGCAGCAGCGGCTTGACGCCTCGACATAAGCGTGCCACTCTTCGCAATATCAACGTGAGCTTAAGGGTTAGCGATGGCCCGTAGCTCTCGGTCAAATCCTGGCGCCGCGGGAGGTGTGCGCCACAAGCGATTCAGGCCTGCAAATGGCCTGGAAAGGTACGTACGCTCGTGGCCAGACTGTCACCGACCAAGTCTCAAGCTCAGGTTCAGCTTGATGACGGCTACCTCCTCGCCCTAGCGAAACAGGGCAGCGCCGACGCCTATGACCGGCTCGTCCGTCGTTATGCGTCGTTCGTCCGCCTGAAGGCGTCCTCGTACTTCCTCGTCGGCGGTGACGGCGAGGATCTCGTCCAGGAGGGCCTGGTCGGTCTCTACAAGGCGATCCGCGATTTCCGGCCCGACCGCGAGTCGTCGTTCCGCAACTTCGCGGAACTGTGCATCACGCGCCAGATCATCACCGCGGTCAAGACCGCGACGCGCAACAAGCACACGCCGCTGAACGGCTACGTCTCCTTCAGCGCGACCCCGGCCGGCGCTTCCGACAACGAGCCGAGCCTGGACGAGATGCTCCCGGGCTCGACGGTCCACGACCCGGTCAACCAGGTCATCTCCTCCGAGGAGCTGCGCTCGCTCGTTGCCTGCCTGTCGACGGTGCTCTCCGAGCTGGAATCGCGCGTCCTGTCGCTCTACCTGGACGGCTACTCCTACACGGCGATCGGCGAGCGGCTCGGCTGCGATTGCAAGACGGTGGACAATGCTCTGCAGCGGGTCAAGCGCAAGGTCGGCGCGCATCTCGCGTCGCGCGCGGTTCCGCTTTAGCCACTTCTCTCATACTGCGCTCATGCCCACCTGGTTGATCATCGTCATCGTCGTCCTGGTGATCCTCGCCGTCGGCGGCGTGATCGCCCGCAATCGACAACTCGAGAAGAGCCGGCCCGCGTTCGACCGTGCGCTCGCGCACGTCGACCGCGACCTCGCCGCGGCGGCCGCCAGCGACCGCGGTTGGGACCGCGAGCACCTCGAGGCATCCGCACGCCGCATCTGCGCTGAGACGCTCGGCTCCGAGCCGGACGAGATGACGCTGGTCGAGGTGATCGACAGGCCCGGCACCGACGAGGACCAGGCGGTGTTCGACGTCAGCGCCGGCGGCG
The DNA here is from genome assembly GCA_963768375.1 of uncultured Solirubrobacteraceae bacterium. Classification (GTDB taxonomy): domain Bacteria; phylum Actinomycetota; class Thermoleophilia; order Solirubrobacterales; family Solirubrobacteraceae; genus Solirubrobacter. The sequence continues at coordinate 427,645 of CAVYHO010000003.1, read as the reverse complement.
AGCGCCACCGCGTGGTCCTCGGCCGCCGCGACGGGGACTGGGTCCCCGCGGCCTAGCCGATCGCGGCCGCGGTCGTGCAGATCGCGAAGACGGTGAAGCTCACGGGCACGTCTCCGGCATAGGCGCGCCCGGTCCACGCCGTGTTGCCCGCGTCGGGATACCCGTCGACGATGTTCCCGTTGATGGGATCGTCGACCTTGACCCCGCCGCCGATCACGTGCATCCCCGGGTCGCATCCCGCGGTCGCGCTGTTGCCGCCACGGGCGGGCGCCGTCGCCGCCGCCGCACGGTAGACGACCTTGTCGAGCGCGGCGCTGGAGGTCGCGTGGTCGGCCGCCGTCGCCTCCGGAACCTTCTCGAGCGTCGACTCCCGGACGTCGTCGCCGGTCACCGCGTTGTCGAGCATCTTCGCGCCGTTGACCGCGTTGTTCTTGATGTCCGAGCGCTCGACCGCGTTCTTCTTGATCTGCCTCGGACCGACGCTGTTGGCCGGCAAGGCGGTGGCGGCGTATGCGCCGCCGCTGAGGGCGACGAACAGGGCGAGCGTCGCGGTGACGCTCGAATACGTCGGGCGGAACCGAGTCATTGCGGGCCTCCTTGGGGACGGCTTGACCTGCCAGCGACGCTAGGTGGCAAGCCGCAGTCGCACATCGGGCGAACGCCCGATCCGACCGGAGGTGAGCGCCCTATTTCAGGCGGCTCTGGGAGTGCGGCGCGGGCGCCGGTGCTCGACCGCGTCGAGCGCGCCGACGACGTCGTCGAAATTGTCCGTGACGAGCAGCGCGTTCACGTCGTCGGACGAGATGTTTCCGTCGCCCTGCACCGTGTCGCACAGCCAGTCGATCAGCCCGCGCCAGTACGCATCGTCGAACAGGACGATCGGGAAGTAGCGGATCTTCTCCGTCTGGCGCAGCGTCGCCGCCTCGAACGCCTCGTCGAGCGTCCCGAACCCACCGGGGAAGACGACGAACCCGCTCGCGTAGCGGACGAACATCACCTTCCGCGTGAAGAAGTAGTGGAAGTTGATGCCGATGTCGACGTACGGGTTCAGCGACTGCTCGTGCGGGAGCTCGATCCCGAGACCGACCGAGATCGCGCCCGCGTCGCGCGCGCCTCGGTTGGCGGCCTCCATGATCCCGGGGCCGCCGCCGGTGATGATCGCGTAGCCCTGCTCGCCCAGCCGCCGGGCGAGTTCCCGGGCGGCCTCGTAGCGCGGGTGGCCGGGCGGCGTCCGGGCCGACCCGAAGATCGAGACCGCCTTGCCGATGTGCGACAGCTGGCGGAACCCCGCCCGCAGCTCGTCCTGGACGCGCAGCAGGCGCTGCGCGTCCGTGTACTCGGAGAGGATCGAGACCGTCTCGGCCTCGAGCAGCTCCTCGTCGTCAGAGGTCGGATGACGGGGTTCGGTCAACACGCCAACTGTAGGCGCGTCAGGCCACCGGCCGGACGCGCTGGTATGCGAACGCGCCGAACAGCAGCAGGATCCCGAAACCGATCAGCGAGCCGACCCGGTACATCGAGTCGAGCGCGGACAGGTCGTACAGGAACACCTTCGTCGCCGTGACCGCGATCAGCACCAGTGCGGCGCGCCGCAGTGGCCGGTCGTCGACGAGCAGGCCGCGGATCAGCGCCGCCACGGCCGTGACCGCCCACAGCACGCTCAGCAGCGTCTGCCCGGTGGTCTCCGGTCCACCCAGCGTCACGACCTCGACGCTGCCCAGATAGAGCGCGGTCAGCGCGGCGGCCATGCCCAGGACCCGCGGCGCCTCCGGGATGCCGAGCGGCGCGCGCGCCACGAGCGCCAGGGCGATCGCCGAGGCGCCGAGCGCCGCGGCCGCCGCCAACGGTGCGTCCAGGCCATAGAACAGCGCTTCCGGCGCCGCCAGGGTGCCGATGGCGTGGACGAGGCCGATCCCGGCGAACGCCACCGCGGCCCACGCGGCATAGCGGTCCTGGCGCCGGCGAGCGAGCTCACCCAGCGCGAGCGCCTGGGCGGCGAACATCGCGGTCAGCGCCGCGCCCTCGAGAGCGAGCCCGGTGAGGTGGGCGACCGCGGCCAGCGCGACGGCGTCGAGGCCGGTCCGCCACGGGTGCCGGACGAGCCTGGCGCTGGCCCAGGCGACGACGGCGAAGGCGGCCGCGGCCAGCAGTGCGGACGTGGGCGCGGCCGGGCCCGCCAGCGCCTCCGGGCGGGCATCGAAGATCAGCGTCTGGCCGGCGGCCAGCGTCATCTGCCCGAGCAGACCCGCCATCGCGAGGACGCGGTCGACGCGCTCCGCGCTCTCGTCCTCGGGCCGGCCGAGGATGCGATCGAAGATGCGGCTCGACCCGCCGGTGCGGGCGCCGAGCAGCGCGGCGAACGGGAGCGCAGACAGCGCCCAGCCGACCACGAGCGGCAGCCCCGTCGCCATCGAGGCGAACGCGAGATCGGCGAGCACGACGCCGATGGCCAGGACGCCGACCGAGACCTCGCGCGAAATGCGGCGCACGTGCGACGCCGCGATGCCGGCCGCGATGTGGGCGGCGGCGAGCGCGACAAGCCACGGCTCGCCGTCGAGCAGCAGCCAGCCGGTGGCGGCGAGCAGCGCCGCGCTGATCACGAGCACGATCGCGAACGGATGCGGCCGCACGCGGGCGCGCGGCCCGATCGCGGCCCGGTGCAGCCCGCGCCGGTTGATCTCGAAGCCGAGCGCGAGCGCGGCACTGAGGGCGCCGAAGCCGGCCAGCGTGACGATCGTCGCGCCGTCGCTCGGCATCTCGAACAGCAGCCACCCGAGCCACTGCAGCGTCGTGACCGTGAACGCGGTCACCGCGATCGCGGTCCAGCGCTGCCAGACGAGCACGGCGATCGTGGCCGCGAACGCGACCGCCAGGAACACGATCCCGCCGCTGTCGAGTGCGGCGAGCGCGACCGGCGCCGTCAGCGCGCCGAGCAGGCCGAGCCAGCCGTACACCTGGGCCCGCCAGCGGATCGCCAGCGTGACGCCCACCGCGCCGGCCGCGAACGCGCCGAACAGTGCGAGCGGTCGTGGGATCAGTTCGTAGACCGGGCCGGCGACGACGAGCGTGCCGAACAGCCCCGCGAGTCCGACCGCGGCCGCGACCACCGCGGCCTCCGTCCGGTCGCGGTGCTCGCGCAGCCACACGCCGGCGGCGAGCAGCGCGAGCGAGAGGCCGCCGGCCAGCAGCGTGCGCGCCCCTTCGCCGAGCCAGCCGCGCGAGATCGCCATCGTGAGCAGGAACGCGAGTCCGGCGAGCACGGCGAAGCCGCCGAGCCACGCGAGGACATTGCCGCCCAGGTAGTCCTCGATGTCGCGCTCGGGCCGCTGCGGCGCGACCCGGTACGTCCGCGCGTGCGGCGGGGTGATCCCGGGACGGGGGTCCAGCGGCGGCATCGGCGTCGGCGGCCGCAGCGGTGGCGGCGGCGGGGCGACCGACACCGGGGCGTCCGTGCCCTCGAGTTGGCGCACGCGGCGTTCGAGCGTGGCAGCGCGCGACTCCAGTGCGGCAATGCGGTCCTCAACCATCGACTCTCTCCTTGTTGACCATCGGTCGATAGACGCATGTACAACGGACCGCGCGAGCGGTTACACAGTTATCGACCGACGGTCAGGTAAGGTACGTCCGGCACATGGGCGGACCGGCATACACGCGGCTCGACGTCGACGAGCGCCGTCGGCGGCTGCTGGTGCTGGGCGCGGAGCTGTTCACGAAACACGCCTACGACCAACTGTCGATGGCGAAGATCGCCCGCGAGGCCGGGATCTCGAAGGCGCTGCTCTACCACTACTTCCCGTCCAAGGAGGCGTACTTCCTCGCGACCCTGGAGGAGAAGGCGGCCGAGCTCGCCGAGCGCACCCAGCCGGATCCGGAACTGCCGCCGTTCGAGCAGCTCTCGGGATCGCTCGACGCCTACCTGCGCTGGGTCGACGAGAACGCGAGCAGCTTCGACAAGATGATCCGCTCCTCCGGGGTCCCCGAGGTGCGCGCGGTGCTGGACCGCGTGCGCAGCGAGACCGCCGCCAGGATCGTCGACGGCCTGCGCGGGGACAAGCCCGCCTCACCGCTGCTGCGTACGGCGGTGCGCGGCTGGCTCGGGTTCATGGACGGCGCGTGCCTGGACTGGATCGAGCACCGCGACCTGGACCGCGAGACGATCCACGGCCTGGTGCTCGGCACGCTGCTCGGTGCGGTCCTCGCCACCGGCGAGGACGCTGCCCCTACGGCGAGTTGACGTCCTTCAGCTCGACCACGAAGACCAGCGCCTCGTCCGGGCCGATCGGCCCCTGACCGGTCGGACCGTATGCGAGGTCGGACGGGATCACGAGCACGCGCCGGCCGCCGACCTTCATGCCCTCGAAGCCCTGGTCCCAGCCCGGGATCACCTGTCCGGCGCCGAGCGGGAACGAGATCGGCTCGCCACGGTCGTATGAGTTGTCGAACATCGTGCCGTCCTTGAACAGCGTGCCGATGTAGTCGACGCTGATCGTGGTGCCGGCCTTCGCCTCCGCGCCGTCGCCCTCCTCGAGGTCCTCGATCGTGAGCTCCGACGGCGGCTCGGCGCCCTTCGGGACCTCGATCGTCGGCTTCTCGCCCGCCTTGCCGGTGACCTTCACGCCCGTCTTGCCCTCGGTCGGCGCGGCCGCCTCGGTGGGCGCTTCGGTGGCGGCCTCGGGTGGCGCCTCGGTCGCCTCCTCGGAGGGCGCGGCACCGGACTCTCCGGAGCGGTCGTCCTCTCCGCCGCACGCGGCGAACGCGAACACGACGAGCAGCAGGGGCAGGATCAGAAAGCGATATCGGCGCATAGCGGCGTGGAAGGGTAGTGCCTCCGCACGCCGGGGCGACGACTTAGCCCGGCGGCACGGGCGTGGGGGGCGCCGGGCGTTCCGGCGCGGACATGGTCGGAACCGCGGCGCGGAAGCGATCGCGCGGTTCCATCGTGGTCAGGCAGCGCGGGCACTGATCGCCGCGCAAATAGGTCGCCGTGGCCGGCACCGTCAGCTTGCACTCAGGGCACTGCATATAGGCCATGGAGCAGTCCTCCGGGTTCGGGGGGCCGGCGCGGAACCATACCGGTTTGTCCGGGACAGACAAACCGGCTGGTGCGCGTGGTGACCGGCCTACCGGTCGGTGCCGAAGATGCGGTCGCCGGCGTCCCCGAGGCCAGGCCTGATGTAGCCGTTTTCGTCCAGTTCCCGGTCGATCGTGGCGGTCGTGATCGCCACGTCCGGATGGGCGGTCCGCAGGGCCTGGACGCCCTCCGGCGCCGCGACCAGACAGACGAAGTGCAGCCGGCGCGCGCCGGCCCGCTTGAGTCGCGCGACCGCCTGCGTGCCAGAACCGCCGGTGGCCAGCATCGGGTCGACCACGAACACCACGGCATCCTCCACGCCGGACGGGATGTTCTCGTAGTACCCGACAGGTCGCAGGGCCTCCTCGTCGCGATACATGCCGAGGTGGCCGACGCGCGCTTCGGGCACCAACCGCAGGAATCCGTCGACGAGGCCGAGCCCGGCGCGCAGGATCGCGACCACGAACACCTCGTCGGCCAGCTTCACGCCGGCCGTGCTCTCGAGCGGCGTCTGCAGCTCGATCTCGGTGCCGCGCAGCCCGCGCATCGCCTCATAGCCCAGGATCAGTGCGGCGTCCGTCATCGTCTCGCGGAACACGCGATGTGACGTGCGCTCGTCGCGCAGGATCGACAGCAGCCGCCGGAGCAGCACGTGGTCGACGACCGTGACTCCCTCCATGGCGCGGAACGTACAGGTGCGCGCGGTCCGGCGCAGCGCGCTTCGCCCGGCGAATGCACCGGTCGTCGCTGCCCTACTGCGGCCGCCGCTCGCATACTGGTGGTACGTGTGCGGCGGCCGCAGACCGCGAGGCGAAGCCGGTGACGAGCGAAGCGAGGCAGATACGGCGGGCGGGGCCCGCCGGAAAGCGTGCTGTGCCGGGCCGCGTGTACTAGGGTCGTCACTCAGATGGCTGCGCCGCGCCGCAACATCGAGCTCAAGGCCTCCGACCCGGACCCTGAGCGCTCGCTAGCGGTCGTGCTCGGTCTCGGGGCCCGCGACCGTGGCGTGCTGCGCCAGCGGGACACGTACTTCCGGGTCGGTCGCGGCCGGCTGAAGCTGCGCGAGGAAGAGCCCGGGGGCGCCACGTTGGTCCAGTACGACCGCGTCGACGCCGACGAGGCGCGGGTCAGCAGCTACCGGCTGGTCCCGATCGAGGATCCGCGCAAGCTCTGCGACGCGCTCGAAGCCAGCCTGGGAACGCTCGCGGTCGTCGAGAAGGAGCGACACCTGCTGCTGTGGCAGAGCGTCCGCATCCATCTCGACCGCGTGAAGGGGCTGGGCAACTTCGTCGAGCTCGAGGGCGTGGCCACGCAGGACTCGGATCTGGCCGACGAGCTCGACCGGGTGACGCGGCTGACGGAGGCGCTGGAGATCGCGCCCGAGCGGGTCCTGCGCAACTCGTACTCGGACCAGGTCGTCGGGTCCAGCGCGCTGGTCGACGCGGCCCGCGCCGTGATGGAGCGCGCCTACGCGCCGTACAGCAAGTTCCGCGTCGGCGCCGCGCTGCGCGCCGAGGACGGCTCGATCCACGTCGGCGCGAACGTCGAGAACGCGGCGTATCCGCAGGGGCAGTGCGCGGAGGCGTCGGCGATCGGGGCGATGGTCGCGTCCGGGCGCCGGCACATCACCGAAGTCGCGGTGATCTCCGACGGCGACGCGCCCTGCGTGCCGTGCGGCGGCTGCCGCCAGCGGTTGCGCGAGTTCATCGTCCCGGGCGCCGAGATCCACATGGTCGGCGGCGCCGGCCAGAAGCTGACGTCGACGCTCGAGAAGCTGCTCCCGCGCTCCTTCGGCCCGGAGTTCCTGCCCGAGTGACCGATCTCAGCGGCTACGCCCCGCGCCTGGGCATCGTGCTCGGGTCCGGCCTCGGTGGGATCGCCGACGCGCTCACCAACGCCACCGCGATCCCGTACACGGAGCTCGAGGGCTTCCCGCGGCCGAGCGTGGCCGGCCACGGCGGGACGCTCTCCTTCGGCGACCTGGGCGGGCTGCCGGTCGCGGTCTTCCAGGGCCGCAAGCACGTCTACGAGACCGGCGACGCGACCGGGATGCGGGTCCCGATCCGCACGCTCAAGCAACTCGGCGCCGAGGCGCTCCTGGTCACCAACGCGGCCGGCTCGCTGAACGCTCATCTCGGTCCGGGCAAGCTGATGGCGATCTCCGATCACATCAATCTGCTCGGCGTCAACCCGCTCACCGGCCCCAACGACGATGAGATCGGTCCGCGCTTCCCGAGCCTGCGCGACGCGTACGACCCGGAGTTGCGAGCGGAGCTGCGGGCCGCCGCCAACACGCTCGGGATCGAGCTCGCCGAGGGCGTCTACCTGGCCACCGCCGGACCGACCTTCGAGACGCCGGCCGAGATCCGCGCGTTTCGCACGCTCGGCGCGGACGCGGTCGGGATGTCTACGGTTCCCGAGGTGATCCTGGCCCGTCATGCCGGCCTGCGGGTCGCCGCGGTGTCGGCGATCACGAACCTCGCCGAGGGAATGGGCGGCGAAGAGCTATCGCACGAGCAGACGTTGCGCAACGCCGAGGTCGCGGCCCGTGACCTGATCCGCCTCGTCCAGCGATTCGCGGGGGACCATGCTCGCTCCTGAGGTCATCCGCCGCAAGCGCGATGGCGCGACGCTGAGCGCCGAGGAGATCAACTTCCTGGTCGGCGGAATCACCGACGGCGGGCTCTCCGACGCGCAGGTCGGCGCGCTCGCGATGGCGTTCTTCCTGCGCGGGCTGGAAGCCGACGAGCGCGTGGCGCTGACCAGCGCCATGCGCGACTCGGGCACCGTGCTCGACTGGGATCTCGACCGGCCCGTGGTCGACAAGCACTCGACCGGCGGCGTCGGCGACAAGGTGTCGCTGATGCTGGCGCCGGTGCTCGCCGCCTGCGGCGCGGCGGTGCCGATGATCTCCGGTCGCGGCCTCGGGCACACCGGGGGCACGCTCGACAAGCTCGACAGCATTCCGGGCTATCAGTCGGTGCCCGCGACCGAGGTGATCAAGCGTGTGGTGCGCGATACGGGCTGCGCGATCGTCGGCCAGACCGCCGACCTCGCGCCCGCCGACCGGCGCCTGTACGCGGTCCGCGACGCCACTGGCACGGTCGAGTCGATCCCGCTGATCGTGGCCAGCATCCTTTCCAAGAAGCTCGCCGAGGGGCTCGACGCGCTCGTGCTGGACGTCAAGACCGGCTCGGGCGCGTTCATGGCCGCCCGCGAGGACGCCGAGGCGCTGGCGCGCGCGCTGGTGGAGGTCGCGACCGGCGCCGGGCAGGACACCGTGGCGCTGATCACCGACATGGACGAGGTCCTCGGGACGACGGCCGGGAACGCGCTTGAGGTGCGCGAGTCGGTCGACTATTTGACGGGCGCGCGGCGGGAGCCGCGACTGCACGAGGTGACGGTCGCGCTGGCCGCCGCGGTGCTCGTGCAGGCGAAGGTGGCGCCGGACGACGAGGGCGCGCGACAGATGGTGCAGAGCGTGCTCGACGACGGCAGCGCCGCGGAGCGGTTTGGCGCGATGGTCGCGGCGCTCGGTGGTCCGAGCGACTTCGTGGAGAACCCGGAGCTGCCGACCGCCTCGGTCAGGCGTCCGGTGGCGCCCGAGCGGCCGGGCTACATCCAGAGCGTCGACGCGCGCGCCGTCGGCCTCGTCGTCACGGGCCTCGGCGGCAACCGCCGGCGCGAGGACGACCAAATCGACTACGGCGTCGGGCTCTCCGACGTCGCCCCGATCGGGGCCCAGGTCGGACCGGACACACCGCTCGCGATCGTCCACGCGCGGGGCGACTCGAGCGCGGACGAGGCCGCACGAGCGCTCCTCGCCGCCGTCCGCGTCGGACCGGAGCAGCCGCCCGAGCGGCCCGTCCTGCTCGGGCGCGTATGAGCGTCCCGCTCGCGGAACTGCACGTCCACCTCGAGGGCACGGTCCCGCCCGCGCTGATCCAGAAGCTTGCCGACCGCAACGGGCTGAAGGTCCCCGAGGGGGTCTTCGAGACGCCCGAGAAGTTCCGCTGGGTCGACTTCCTCGACTTCCTGCGGACGTACGACCTGGCGGCGAGCGTGATCCGCACGCAGCAGGACTACCGAGACATCACGTACGAGTACCTGATGTCCTGCGCCCGCGAGGGCGCGATCTACGTCGAGGTGATCGCCTCGCCGGACCATGCCCGGTCGGTCGGGTTGACCGACGCCGAGCACTACGAAGGGATCGCGGCCGGGATCGACGACGCGCGCCGCGACGGCGACATCGAAGCCCGGATCCTGATCGCGGCGATCCGCAACTTCGGCGTCGAGGCCGCGATCGACATCGCGCGCCGCCACGCCTCCGGCCGGCACCCGTACGTGGTCGGCTTCAACCTCGCCGGCGACGAGGCCGGCTATCCGGCCGCGCTGTTCGCCGAGGCGTACGCGATCGCCGCCGCGTCCGGCCTCGGCTGCACGGTGCACGCCGGCGAGCACGACGGCGCGGAGTCGGTCCGGGCCGCGCTCGACCTGCCGGTCAGCCGGATCTCACACGGCGTTCGCGCGATCGAGGATCCGGCGCTGGTGGAGGAGATCGCGGCGCGCGAGATCGTGCTCGAAGTGTGCCCGACGTCGAACGTCGCGACCGGCGTGTTCGCCAGTTATGAGGAGCATCCGCTGCGCACGCTGTACGAAGCCGGTGTGAAGCTCACGTTGGGTTCAGATGATCCTCCGTACTTCGGATGTAGCATCGGCGGCGAGTATGCCGTCGCGCACGAGCGCTTCGGCTTCGAGGAGGGTGAGTTGAGGACGATCACGCGGACGGCTGTCCAAGGGTCCTTCGCGGACGATGCGGCCAAGGCCGCCCTGCTCAATCGAATTACTACTTCCAGCGACCGGCGCAGCGAATAGGCTCGCGCCCGGTCGCGTCCTACGGATAAAGGAGTTGCGGCGGTGCGCCGACCTCTTCACTTACTCGCCCTATTGCTTTTTGTGGCGTCCTGCCTGTTCGTAGCCGCGTGCGGTGACGACGAGGAGTCCCCTAACAGCACCGGCGGCCAGACGTCCGAGAGCACGCCTGCCGCCCCGAAGCTCAAGGTGGGCTTGGTCACCGACGTCGGCGGCCTCAACGACCGCTCGTTCAACCAGCTCGCCAACGAAGGGCTCGAGCGCGCGAAGTCCGAGCTCGGCGTCGAGGGTCGCGTGCTGATCTCCAAGGCCAACTCGGACTACGTCCCGAACCTGTCGACGCTGGCGCAGCAGAAGTTCGACCTCGTGATCGGCAACGGCTTCCTGATGGCCGACGCGATGAACACCGTCGCGGCGCAGTTCCCGGACACGAACTTCGCGATCATCGACGTCGACACGACGACGCTCAAGTCCAAGCCCACCAACGTCATGGGCCTGTTGTTCAAGGAGCAGGAGGCCGGCTACCTCGTCGGCTACATGGCCGGGCTCTACCTCAAGGACAACGGCGGCGGCACCGCTGGCTCCGTCGGTGGCCTGAAGATCCCGCCGGTGGACCACTACATCGCCGGTTACCAGGCGGGCGTCAAGGCGGCCAACCCGGACGCCGAGGTGGCCAACGGCTACTCGCAGAAGTTCGACGACCCGGCCCCGTGCAAGGAGCTGGCGCTCAACCAGATCGCCGAGGGCGCGAAGGTCATCTTCCAGGTCGCCGGCGGCTGCGGGCTCGGCGCGCTCGACGCCGCGAAGGAGAAGGGCATGCAGGGCATTGGCGTCGATGCCGACCAGGCCTACCTGGGTGACCACATCATGACCTCGGCGCTCAAGAAGGTCGACGTCGCGGTCTTCACCTCGATCCAGAGCGTCTCGGACAAGACGTTCAAGGGCGGCAACACCGTGTTCGACGTCAAGTCCGGCGCCGTCGGTATTGGCGAGACGAACACGGAGGGCGCGAAGTACGCCGACCAGGTCAAGGAAGTCCAGGACAAGATCGCCTCCGGCGAGCTCGCCGACATCCCAGACAAAGTGAAGTGAGCGAAGCGCCCGCGCTCGAGCTCCGTCAGATCACCAAGCGGTTCGGGACCCTGGTCGCGAACCGCTCGGTGGACTTCGAGCTGCGCCGTGGCGAGATCCACGCGCTGCTCGGGGAGAACGGCGCGGGCAAGTCGACCCTGATGAACGTCCTCTACGGGCTCCACCAGCCCGACGAGGGACAGATCCTGCTGAACGGGGAGCCGGTTTCGATCGACTCCCCGCGGCGGGCCATCGGGCTTGGCATCGGCATGGTCCACCAGCACTTCATGCTCGTGCCGGTGATGACCGTCGCCGAGAACCTGGTGCTCGGCGCCGAGCCGCGCAGCGGCCCGCTGCTCGACTACAAGCGGGCCGCGGCGAGCGTGCGAGAGCTGTCGCAACGGTTCGGCCTCGCGGTCGATCCCGACGCGCGCGTCGAGGACCTGGGCGTCGGCGCGCAGCAGCGGGTCGAGATCCTGCGCGCGCTGTTCCGCGGCGCGAAGGTGCTCGTGCTCGATGAGCCGACGGCGGTGCTGACGCCGCAGGAGGCGCAGGACCTGTTCGTCGTCCTGCGGACGCTGACCGCGGAGGGCACGTCGATCGTCTTCATCTCGCACAAGCTCAACGAGGTGCTGGACATCGCCGATCGCGTGACGGTCCTGCGGCGCGGCGAGAAGATCGACACGGTGCCGGCCGAAGGCGCCACCGAGCGCTCGCTGGCGCGCCTGATGGTCGGCCGTGACGTGCTGCTGCGGGTGGAGAAGGCCGACCACAAGGCGGGCGAGCCGCTCCTTGAGCTCAAGGGCCTCTCGGCGCACGACGACCGTGGCCTGCCCGCGGTCCGCGACCTGTCGTTGCAGGTGCGCGCGGGGGAGATCGTCGGGCTCGCAGGCATCGACGAGAACGGTCAGAGCGAACTGATCGAGACGATCATGGGACTGCGCAAGCCCGACAGCGGGTCGGTGACAGTCGCCGGCCGCGACGTCACGCACGCCGGTCCGCGGGACACGCTCAACGCGGGTGTCAGCCATATCGCCGAGGACCGCCACCGGCGCGGGCTCGTGCTGGAGTTCAACCTCGCGGAGAACCTGGCGCTGCGCGACTACAAGACCCCGCTGCTCTCGAAGGCCGGCTTTCTGTCGCCGAAGAAGATGATCGCGCGGGCGCGGAAGTTGCTGAAGGAGTTCGACGTGCGCGGCGGCGACCCGGCGACGCGTGCGGGCTCGCTGTCCGGTGGCAACCAGCAGAAGGTCGTGATCGCGCGCGAGCTGAACGCCGATCCGCGCGTGATCATCGCCGCGCAGCCGACCCGGGGGCTCGATGTCGGCGCGATCGAGTTCGTCCACCGGCGGCTCGTCGAGGAGCGTGACGCCGGCCGCGCCGTGCTCCTGGTGTCGCTGGAGCTCGAGGAGGTCCGGTCCCTGAGCGATCGCGTGCTCGTGATCTACGAAGGCGAGATCGTGACCGAGCTGCCGCCCGAGTCCTCCGAGGAGGACTTCGGCGTGTACATGACCGGCGGCGGGCGGGGCGCGGCGTGAGCGACGACCCCGAAGAACTCCCGCCGAACGTCACTGTCGCGACGCGGCTGTCGACCTACCTACGCGGCGGCGGCGTCATCACGCCGCTGATCACGGTCTTCATCGCCTTCTTGGCCGCCGGACTCGTCGTGCTGATCACGGGCCACGACCCGATCGCCACCTACAAGGCGATCTTCAACGGCACCGGGCTCAACTGGCTGTTCCCGTGGACGAGTTCGGAGGAGCGCGAGATCGCGGCGATCAACCTCCAGCAGACGTTGATCCAGACGACGCCGTTGATCCTCACCGGCCTCGCGGTCGCGTTCGCCTTCCGCTGCGGCCTGTTCAACATCGGTGGTCAGGGCCAGCTGATCATCGGCTCGATCTTCGCCGTCTGGATCGGCTCGTCGTTCGAGGGCATGCCGGGGTTCCTGCACATCGTGCTGGCGATCCTGGGCGGGCTCTTCGGCGGCGCGTTGTGGGGTGCGATCGCGGGAGCGCTGAAGGCTTTCGCGGGCACCAACGAGGTGATCTCGACGATCATGCTCAACTGGATCGCGGTCTGGATCGGCGTCTGGATCTTCAACATCGGCAGCCCGCTCCAGAACGACAACCCGGCGCAGGTCGACGTTCCGGTCTCCAACGACATCGTCGAGGGCGCGAAGCTGCATGTGTTCTGGGGCAATCCGTTGCTGCAGGGCATGCACGTCGGGATCTTCATCGCGCTCGCCGCGCTGCTCGTGTTCTGGGTGCTGCTCAACCGCACGACGCTCGGCTACGAAGTGCGGGCGGTCGGCTTCAACCCCGACGCGGCCGAGGCGTCGGGGATCTCGGTGGGCCGCAACTACATCATCGTGATGGCGGTCTGCGGGGCGTTCGCCGGGCTCGCGGGCACGCTCGACGTGCTCGGCTGGCAGTTCCGGATCGCCACCAACGACGTCCAGCTCAGCACGCTCGGCTTCACCGGGATCGCGGTCGCGCTGCTCGGGCGCAACACGGCGATCGGGACGCTGTTCGCGGCGTTGTTGTTCGGCGCGCTGAATACGGGGACGTCTACGCGCTACCTCGACCCGACGGTGTTCGAGCCCGCGCTGGCGTCGAACCTCACGCTGATGATCCAGGGGCTCGTCGTGCTGCTGGTCTCCACCGACGTGCTCGTCGTGTACCTGATGCGGCTCCGACGGCGCCGGAAAGTGGCGGTGGCGGCATGAGCGCGAAGCGGATCGGTTGGGCCGGCGTCGCGCTCGGCTTCCTGGCGTTCTTCATCGCTGTGCCGCCGCTCCTCGTCCGCTCGTTCGCGGTGGTCGTGGTGGTCTCGCTGGCTGCGATCGCGCTGGGCGCGTACGCCGTCGGCAGAGGCGAGCGCCGGATCGGCTGGGGCGCGATCCTCGCGGGGTGCCTGGGGATGGCGGGCGGCTACGCGGCGACCGCGTCCGGCGTGACGAACCTCGAGCGGGTCGTCGTCTGGGGCGCGCTGCTGGCGGCGACGCTGCGCTACGCGACCCCGCTCGCGTTCGGCGCGCTCGGCGGGCTGTACTCCGAGCGCTCGGGCGTCATCAACATCGCGCTCGAGGGCATGATGTTGATGGGCGCGTTCTTCGGCGCCTGGGGGGCCGACATCACCGGCTCGTGGTTCCTGGGGCTCGTGTTCGCCGTCGCCTCGGGCGCCATCTTCGGCGCGTTGCACGCGCTGTTCGCGGTCACGTTCCGCGCCGATCAGATCGTGTCCGGCACCGCGCTCAACCTGCTCGCGGTCGGCATCACCGGCTACATGTACGTCGAGATCTACGGCGATCTCGGCACGCCCGACGACCTGCCGGCCGTCCCGGACGTACACCTGCCGATCGAGTGGATCCCGCTGATCGGCGACGTGTTCGGGCAGCTGAACCTGCTCGTGTGGCTGGCACTGGCGATGGTGCTGGTGACGTGGATCGTCGTGTTCCGGACGCCGACCGGGCTCCGGCTGCGCTCTTCGGGCGAGAACCCGCGCGCGGCCGAGACGGCCGGCCTGTCGGTCGTGCGCACGCGCTACTACGCCGTGATGACCTCGGGCGCGCTGGCGGCGCTCGGTGGCGCGTTCCTGTCGATCGGCTTCGTCCACTCCTTCTCGCAGAACATGACCGCCGGCCGCGGGTTCATCGCGCTGGCGGCGCTGATCTTCGGCCGCTGGCGCCCGGGCGGCGCGCTCGCCGCCACCTTGCTGTTCGGCTTCGGCAGCGCGCTGGCGACGCGGCTGCCGGTCTTCTCGCCGTCCGGCGCGGTGCTGTTCCAGGCGCTGCCGTACGTCCTGACGCTGATCGCGGTGACGGGGCTCGTCGGCCGCTCGATCCCGCCGCTGGCGTTGGGGCGCCCACTCCCCCGTTCGTAGCGTTCGAACGCCGGGCCGAAGTGGAATGCTTGGTCCATGAGAGTGCGTTGGGTGCTGCCGCTGCTGGGGCTCGTGCTCGCCGCCTGCGGCGAGTCGGCGGAGCCCGACCGGTTCGACCTGCGCACCCCCGGCGCCGAGACCGGGGCGCCGCTGACGCCGACGCCGGAGGCGACCGCCACCCCGCGCGCCACGGCGACGCCGGAACCCACACCGAAGCCCGCCGGCGTCACGCGCGCCGAACGGCGGATCGTCCGCGGATGGTCGGATGCCCTGCGCCGGGGGAACGTCGCGGCCGCGTCGCGCTACTTCAGCGTGCCCGCGCTGGCCGTCAATCCTGATCCCGCGTTCTTGGCGACCGCGTCGGACGTGCAGGCCTTCAACCGCGACCTGCCGTGCGGGGCGAAGCTGGTGAAGCTGCGCCGCAGCGCCGAGCCGACGTTCGTGGTTGGGATCTTCCGGCTCACCGAGCGGCCGGGTGCCGGCGAGTGCGGCACCGGCACCGGCAATCTCGCCGCCGTCGCGTTCCGGATCTACCGCGGCCACATCACGAGCTGGGTCCGTGCCGACTCCGAACTCGCCACGCCGACCCCGACGCCGAAGGCGGGGCCGAGCGCGACGCCAGAAGACTCGACGTCAGCCTAGAGACGGACTCAGGTAGCGCTCGCCGCGGGCGACGGCCTCGAGCCCGTCGATCAGCTCCGGCAGGCCGCCCTCCTTGAGCACGATCCCGTCGGCGCCCGCCTTCAGGACGCCGCGCAGCTCGGTCGGGTCGGTGGTGGCGGTGAAGACAACGAGCTTGGCGTGCGACTCGGACTCGGCGAGGCGGCGAATCAACGCGTCACCGCCGCCCTCCGAGGCCAGGTGCAGATCCACGATGGCGATGTCCGGGCGGGTCTTCAGCACAAGGTCGTGACCGGTCTCGGCCGTCCCCGCGACACCCGTGACGTCCCATCCGAGCTTGGTCAGGGTGTCGCGGAGGAAGATGCGCAGCGCGCCGTGGTCCTCGACGATGGCGACGCGGCGGCTCATCGAGTGAGCTTTATACCCGGATCGCCCTCAGCCGAGCACGCGGCGAATCGTGACGACCTCGTAGATCGTGCCGCGGGCGACCGTCGCGTTGCCCCGGAACGAGTAGCGGAGCCGGTAGTTGCCGCGCTTGCGGATCGTGAAGTTGAGCTTGAAGACGCCCTTGCTGGACACCTTCGCCTTGCCGAGCGTCTTGAAGCGCTTGCCCTTCTTGCCCTTGGCGACGGCGACCGTCACGCGCGAGCCGGCGGCGCTCGCCTCGCGCAGCGTGGCGCGGATCGAGTAGCGCGGGCCGCGCTGATCGGGGAACGTCCGGGTGGAGAAGTCGAACGGCGCCATCAGCTTCATCGTGATCGGCGGACTCCACGCCGTGTAGTAGTCGCCGGACCGCCCCCGCGCCACGACGACGTAGTCGCCGGGCTCGCTGGCTCCGATGATCTCGACCTTGCCGGTGGCACGGTTGAAGAAGCCGTCCTTGAGCGCGGGCGACGAGAGGCTGCCGTCGGCCTGCACGACGCCGCCCTTGGCGAACTTGATCTCGTACGTGACCGCACCCGGGTTGGGGGTGAAGTCGAGTTGCTGCGTGATCGTGTTGAACGAGCCGGCCTGGCGCGTGGTGAGCGGGCCCGCCGGCGCCCCGACCGCGACAGACGCGCCGACCGTCCACTGCAGCTTGATCGTGCTGTAGGGGGTCTTGCAGTCGCGGTCGCGGAAGAGGCTGATCTGCAGCGTGTACACGCCGTTGCCGCGATAGGTCACGAGGTGACGGTCGTCGGTGGTGAAGCGCGTGTCCCAGCAGAACGAGGTGCCGGTCTCGGCGGGCGTTCCGGTGGGATCGAGCGCCACGGCCTTCCACCCGGGCGCGTCCGTGGCGTCGACGTGCGAGGTGGCCGTCACATCCATGTTGCGCAGCGACACCGGCGCGCCGGCGGTCAGCGCGACCGGGTTACTGTCGTCGCCGGTGACGGTGCCACTGACTGCGGCTTGAGCGCTCGCGGGCGCGCCGAGCGCCATCACGCTGAGCGCGAGGACCAACTTGAGGGACTTCATCCTTGCCTCCTGGGGAGTTCCTGAGGCCGGAATCGTGCCCGATCGCGACGCGCGTTCAAGACCCACGGGTAAAGATGAGTCCCCGGTCCCATGCCCGTCATCGTCGATCCCATCCACCACTATCCGCACGTGAAGCTCGCCGTGAGCGACTGGTGCCACATGGCCGTGGACGGAGAGTTCGAGGAGCTGCACGCCTTCGCGGCTGCACTCGGGATCCCGCGCAGCCGGTTCCAGGGCGACCACTACGACCTGCCGCCATGGATCCGGGCGCGTGCTGTCGTGCTCGGCGCCGAGGAGGTCACGACCGCCGAGTTGCTGGTGCGGATGGCGGGCCCGCGCGGCGACCGGGCTCGGAGGCGGGCGGCGCGGCGGGCCGGCTAGGGGTGAGCCCCGCGTGTGGCGCCCGCCGATGCGGCCACCACGCACAGGACCGCGAGCCACTGCGACCAGTGCAGCAACTCCTGGAGCACGACGAGGCCGATCAGGGCCGCGACCGCGGGTTCGAGGCTCATCAGGATGCCGAACACGCGCGGTGGGATCTTGCGTAGTGCTTCCAGATCCAGCGTGTACGGGATCACCGACGACAGCAATGCCACGCCGAGCCCCGCAGCCAGGACCCACGGCTGCAGCAGCGCCGTTCCGCTGTCAGCCACGCCGAATGGCACAGCGACGAGTGCCGCGACGACCATTCCCAGAGCCAGACCGTTGCCTTCCGTGGTGTCGCGGCCCAGCGCCGCGCCGACCAGGATGTACACACCCCAGAACATCCCGGCGGCGAGGGCGAACAGGAGACCGACAGCGTTGAGGTCGCCGCCTCCCTCCATCAGCAGGACCACGCCGGCTGCCGCGAGTACGGCCCAGAACCCGTCCAGCCATCGCCTCGACCCGCCGAGGGCCACCGCCAGCGGCCCGAGGAACGCGACGGTGGCCGCGATCCCCAGCGGGAGCCGGGCCAGCGAGAAGTAGAAGCACAGGTTCATCGAGCCGAGAATCACGCCGTAGCTGAGGACTACCGTCCACGTGCGGCGACTCATGCGCAGCGACGGCCGCCACACCAGCATCAGTACCGTCGCCGCGAAAAACAGCCGCATCGCGACCGTCCCGAAGCTGCCCACTTCGTCGAACAGCTGCTTGGCCACCGCCGAGCCAAGCTGAACGCTGACGATCCCGAGCAGCACCAGCGCCGGTGCCGGGATCGCGTCCATCGCGGCCGCGCGTGTATGCGCCGAGGCAGCGTGCATCGGCCATATCTTACCCTATAGCCACCATCTAACGGTAAGAGGGGCCAAGCCGGAGGACGGATTCGAACCGACGACCTACCGCTTACAAGGCGGTTGCTCTGGCCAGCTGAGCTACTCCGGCGGGATTCGCGCAAGTGTAGGCATCAAGCTGGCGCGCTTCTGACCGACTTACTGGGTGTGACTGTTCAGGTGGGCCCGGATGTGGCGCGTGGATCTGCGCTTGAAGCGCTGGTCGATGCTGCCGCGGGGATTCTCGCCGCCGACTCGCTCGAGGGGACGCTCGGGCGGATCGCCCATCACCTTCATGCGCTCCTGCACTTCGACGATCTGACGGTCTACGAGATCGACGAGCCGGCCGCGGTCCTGCGCCCCGTGTTCGCCGTCGGCGACTGGGTCGACGAGGTGCTCGCCAACCCGATCCCGCTCGGGACCGGCGTAACCGGTTGGGTGGTCGCCAACCGGAGCACCCGCAACGTGCCGAACGTCTGCTCCGAGCCGCTGTCGAACATCGTCTCTGGCACGCTCGACGAGCCGGAGGCGTTCGTGTGCGTGCCGCTGCTCACGCCCGAGCGGGTGCTCGGTGCGCTGAACGTCTACCGCAACGGCGAGGACGTGGGCTTCTCCGACGAGGAGGTCGAGCTCATCGAGCGGTTCGCGACGATGGCCGCGCTCGCGTACGACTCCGCCCGCCAGCGCCACACGCTGCGCGAGCAGGTCCGGCGCGACGGGCTGACCGGGCTGCTCAACCATCGCGCCTGCCACGAGCGGCTGCGCGAGGCGCTGGCCGACGGGGATCCGGTCGCCGTGGTCCTGCTGGATCTCGATCACTTCAAGGTCATCAACGACGCCCACGGCCACGCCGAGGGCGACCGCGTGCTGGCCGCGACCGCCGAGCGGCTGCGCTCGGTGGTGCGGGGCGGCGACACGGTCGGTCGCCTCGGTGGCGAGGAGTTCGTGCTGATCCTGCCAGGTGCCGACGTCCATGCCGCCGAGGACTGTGCCGAGCGCGCTCGTGCCGCCCTGGCCGAGCTGACCGTGCGCGGCCGTCCTCTGGCCGCGTCCGCGGGCGTGGCCGCCGCCCCGACCGACGGCGTCGACGCCGCGGTGCTGCTCGAGAACGCCGACGCCGCGCTGTACTGGGCGAAGCGCACCGGCCGCGGGAAGACCGTGCGCTACGTGCGCGGCGCCGTCCGGCCGGAGGCCGAGCAGCGCAACGAGGTCGCGGCGCTGCTGGAGGAGGGCGTCGGGGCGATCTCGATCGTCTTCCAGCCGGTGGTCGAGCTGGCCACGGGCCGTGCCGGCGGCTTCGAGGCGCTTGCGCGGTTCGAGCGCGAGCCGCGTCGCGGGCCTGACGAGTGGTTCGCGCAGGCCCACCGGGTCGGGCTGGGCGAGGAGCTCGAGGCGCTGGCGCTGCGCGCCGCGTTGGCCGTCGGGGGCCGCCCCGAGGGAACCTTCCTGGCGCTGAACATCTCGCCCCGGGCGCTGCTGTCCGCGCCGGTGCGTGCCGCGCTGCCGGCCGATCTCACGGGCGTCGTGATCGAGCTCACCGAGCACGAGGTGTTCGGGGCCGAAGGCTCGCTGGAGGAGGAACTGACGGCGCTGCGAGCGCGCGGCGCGCGAGTGGCGCTGGACGACGCGGGCGCCGGCTACGCCGGGCTGCAGCAGATCATCCGGATCGCGCCCGACGTGCTCAAGCTCGACCGCGCGCTGGTCCACGGCGCGCACGCCGACCCCTCGCGCCAGGCGCTGCTCGAGGCGCTGATCGGGTTCGCGTCGAGCACCGGCGCGGCGATCTGCGCCGAGGGTGTCGAGGACCTCGAGGACCTGCGCACGCTCGTCTCGCTCGACGTCACTTACGCGCAGGGCTACGGGCTCGCGCGCCCCGGTCCCCCCTGGCCGTCTCCGGCACCCGACGCGACCCGCGCCGGCGAGGCCGCGATTCAGGGCGGCCTGCGCGTCGCGACCGCCCCGCGCGCCGGCGCCGGCGCGTTCGCGAGCGGCCTCGCCCAGCTCTCCGACGACCTCGCCTCGGCGACGAACGTCTCCGACCTGCGCGCCGCGCACGTCCGCGCGGCCGAGCTGCTCGGGGCCGACGACGTCTCGCTGATGCGCGTCGACCGCGATTCGGACGAGCTCGTCCTGCTCTCTGACAACAGCACGAACGACGTCGGCGCCCGCTGGGCGCTGGCCGACTTCCCGGCCACCCGCTACGTACTCGACCACCGCGTCCCGGGCCAGGTCGTCGCGGGCGACGAGGCCGGCGACGAGTCCGAGCTCGCCGAGCTGGCTGTGCTCGGCTTCGGCACCGTCGTGATCGTGCCGGTCGTCTTCGGGGGCCGCGAGCTCGCGGTCATGGAGGTCTACCGCGTCCGCGCCCAGGCCTTCACGGCCCGCGAGGTCGACCGCGCCCGCGTCCTCGCCCAGCAGTTCGCCGCAGCCCTCGACCGCCTTTCATAAAGGGTCAGACCCTTTATCTAGGGTTAAGCCAATACGCCAGCGTGTCGGTGAGCGTCTGGGTGAGTGGGATCTGCGGTGTCCAGCCGGTGGCCGCGGTGAGGCGGGCGGACGAGCCGCGGACCTCGGGGACCTCGTTGGTGCGGACGCGGGCCGGGTCGACCTGGTGGTCGATGGCGACGCCGGCGACCTCGCCGAGCGCGGCGATCAGCTCGCGGGCCGAGCGGGAGACGCCGGAGCTGACGTTGAACGTGCCCGGCTCGCCGCGGGCCGCCAGGAGGCGGTAGGCGCGGACGATGTCGCGGACGTCGGTGTAGTCGCGGCGGGTGTCCGGGCTGCCGGAGACGATCCGCACGGGGTCGTCACCGCCCGCGAGGCCTTCCGCGAGCTGGCGGGCGAACGACGCGATCGCGTAGATCGGCTCCTGGCCCGGGCCGGAGTGGTTGTACGCGCGGGGGTAGACCACGCGCAGCCCGTAGGCGTCGGCGTAGAAGCGCGCTACCAGCCCGGACGAGGCCTTGGAGACCGCGTAAGGGTTCTGCGGGCGCAGCGGGTCGTCCTCGACGGTTGGAACGGACTGCGGCGGGCCGTACTCCTCGCTGGAGCCGACGGCCACGACGACGGCGTCCGGCGCCTCGTGGCGGACCGCCTCGAGCACGTTCGCGGTCATCGCGACGTTGTCGGAGAACGTGCCGAGCGGGTCATCCCACGACTGGCCGACGTGGGCGCGCGCCGCGAGGTGGTAGACGACGTCGGGCCGGGCGGCGGCGACGAGCGAGCGGACCACGGCCGGGTCGCGGAGATCCGCGCGGGCGGAGGGCGGCGTTCCTACCACGACGTCGCCCTCGGCCTCGCAGGCGGCGACGAGGTGGCGGCCGGCGAAGCCCGACGCGCCCGTGACGAACGCGCGGCTCAGTTGATCGACACCAGGTGCTCGGCCGACCCGTGGCCGTTGGACGCGGCCGCGGCGGGATCGATCGGGCGCGGCTCGGAGTCGGGCGGGTTCAGTCGCCGCTCGAGCTCGCCCAGCACCGTCCCGAACAGCACGTGGCGCCAGGTCGCCTGCGCGAACGCCCGCGACGAGCCCCACAGCTGCGGCATCTCACCAGCGGCCGGATGCACGCGCGACAGCGCGGCGGTGCCGGGCCACGTCGCGAGGTGCTCCGCGATGCCTGCCAGCGGCCCGCGCAGCACGGCCGGGATCGGGAGCCCGCGGGCCGCGTTCGCGTACACCGCACCGAACGCGGCGCCGTTCGCGACGTGCAGCGCGAGCCCGATCGGATACGCCGCCGGCCCGTCGGTCACGAACCGCCCGAGCAGCTCGACGTCGTCGTATTCCACGCCGAACACGCGCTGGTCAAGTGGCTGCTGCGCGGCCCAGACGGCCGCGGCGACGGCGCCGGCGAGGGCGCCTCGGAGAGTGCGGGTGCGGTCGACGGCCATCGATCGACTGTAACGCCCCCACGCGCCACGGTGTACGGAGTCGGCGAGGAGGAGTCACCAACCTATGAACCATTCGCACCTGCACGCCCGCGCTCGGACCGCGCCGAAGCCGGCACGCAAGACCGAGAAGGCTCGCGCGGCGTAGTGTCCCATGCTGCATGGAGGCGCCACCCCCGGACAAGGCCAAGCTCGACGCCGACTTCTCCGAGCTCTACAAAACGCACCTCAAGGACGTCTACTCGTACTCGTACTACCGGGTGGGAAACCATCACGACGCCGAGGACCTGACCGAGCAGACGTTCCTGCAGGCCTATCGACACTTCGCGCGCGCCCAGAAGGAGTCCCAGGGCCGTCCGCTCCGGCCGTGGCTGATCCGGATCGCGCACAACCTGGCGGCGAACTACTACCGCGACCGATCGCGAAGGCCGCAGACCAACATCGACGACGCCGGGGCGATCAGCACGCCGCACACGACCGAGGGCCTGGTGCAGGACCGCGACGACCTGGCCCGAATCCTGCGGGGAGTCCAGCAGCTGCCGGACGACCGCCGGGAGGCCCTGATCATGCGCTTCGCGCTCGGCATGGACAATCGCGAGATCGCACGCGCGCTCGACCGCACAGATGGGGCGACAAAGGTGCTGCTGCACCGCGCGATTCGTCAGTTGGAGGACATCGTGCAGGCCGATGCCAACGGAGCCGGACCAGAGTGAAGCCGTGAGCGCACCGTTCGAGGACATCGAAGCGAGACTGCGCGCCGCGCTGGCGCCGATCGAGCCGCCGGTGCACCTCCAGCAACGGCTGGAGGAGACGCTCGACTCGTTGGTCGAGCTTGCCGCCGAGGAGCTCGAGGCGTGGGAGCTGGAGGCGATCAAGGACCCGCGCAACTGGCCGCGCGCCGCGTTGCGCCCGGCCGCCGCGGTGGTCGTCGGCTCGGGCGCCGCGGTCGGGCTCGTGGTGCTGCGCACGCATCGCAAACGCGCCCAAGCCCGCGGCAAGCGAGACCTGGCGGGCCGGGCGATGCGCGAGGCGCGCAAAGTTTTCGGCGAATTGTCGCGAGGACACTGATCCAAGCGGGCGGCTGGCGCGAACGTAGGAGGTAATGGACGTGCGCGCACTCGCCGACGAGGAGCTGATCCCCCTGATGGCCCGGGGGGAGGCGAGGGCGTTCGAGGCGATCTATGAGCGCCACTCGGGCGCCGCGTACTCGCTCGCCTACCGGATGGTCGGCACGCGGTCCGTCGCCGAGGACGTCACGCAGGAGGCGTTCCTCAACCTGTGGCGCTCGGGCGCGCACTACGACCGCGCCCGCGGTTCGGTGCGGACATGGATTCTTGGCATCGTGCATCACCGCGCGATCGACGCGCTGCGGCGCGCGTCCGTGCACTCCAAGCGGCGTTCGGATGACGAGACCGCCGCCGAGCGGCTCGAGTCGCCCGAGCGCGTCGAGGAAGACGTCGCCCGCCGCGACGAAGCGGCGATCGTGCGCAACGCGATGGAAGTGCTCCCGCCCGACCAGCTCAAGGTGATCGAGCTGGCGTACTTCGGCGGGTTCACGCACGTGGAGATCGCCGAGATGCTGGAGTCGCCGGTGGGAACCGTGAAGGGCCGGATGCGGCTGGGTCTGAAGAAGATGCGCGAGACGCTCGCGCATGGGGCGGTGGGGACATGAGCGACCACGATCGCTTCGAGGAGACGGCCGGTGCCTTTGTGCTCGGCGCACTGCCGGACGACGAGCGCGCTGCCTTCATTGCGCACCTCGCGACGTGTGCGGCCTGTCAGGCCGAGGTCGACGAGTTGAGCGTGGCAGTCCAGGCGCTGCCGATGTCGGCCCCGCCGATGAAGCCGCCGCCCGCGCTGAAGGCGCGGATCATGGCCGAAGTCGAGCGCGAGGCCGCGCTGCTCGCGTCGGCGAGCGAGCCGCGCCGCGAACCGAAGCCCAAACGCCGCTGGCGCTTCTCGTGGCCGATCGGCGCCGTCGCGCTGGCCTGCGTGACGCTGCTGCTGGGCCTGGGCGCCGGCGCGGCGCTGGTCGGCGGCGGGCGTACGGTCCAGTTCGACGCAGACCCGTCGCTGGCGCAGACGTCGGCGGAGCTGGAGATCGACGGCGACAAGGCGGTGCTGGTCGCCAACGGCCTCCCGGCGCCGCCGGAAGGTCAGGTCTACATGGTCTGGCTCGTCGGCCCGGACGGCAAGCCCAAGCCGACGTCGGCGTTGTTCAAGCCGCGCGGCGACGGCTCCGCGACCGCCTCGGTGACCGGTCTCGACGACGCCGAGGCCGTGGTGGTCAACACCGAAGAGTCGCCGGACGTGATGGAGCCGACCTCACCCGTCCTGCTCACGGCGACGCTGACCTAGCACCTCCAGCCCGGCGATCAGCACCTCGACGCCGAACTCGAAGCGCTCGTCGGCGCCGCCCGCGGTGAGGTCGTCGGCGAGGCCGGTGATCACCGGGAAGTCCTCCGGCGGCAGCGAGCGCAGGTACTCGGCGAACTGCGCCGGGTCCGTGCTTCCCAGGCTCTCTTCGTAGGCGAAGGCGCCGACGTAGAGCGCGAACAGATCGGCGGCGTACGCGATGATCTGCGGCGGGAGCGCCGCGGCGGCCATCACGGCGAGGTTGCGCTCCATCACCGGCAACGAGTTCGGGCCGGTCGGGATCCGGCCCATCGAGAGCCTCGCGGCATCGCGGCGTGACTTGAATTGCTGGCGGGCCGCGCGCGCCATCTCCCGCACCTGGTCCTGCCAGTGCTCGGGGTCCGGGTCGGGGATCTTCGACTCGCCCACGATCCGGTCCAGCAGCAGGCTCAGCAGCTCCTCCTTGTCGCCCACGTGCCAGTAGAGCGACGCGGCGCCGGCGCCCAGCTCCTGGGCCAGCTTGCGCATGCTCAGGCCATCCATCCCCTCGCGCTCGAGCACGACGAGCGCCGCGTCGACGATCGCGTCGCGGGTGAGCGGCTGGCGCTCACGCGACGGTTCGGCGCGCTTGCGCCACCACGGGGGATCCGGAGCCGCGGCCATTTGACACGAACAGTGTACTGGAGTAGAACACTGTTCGAGATGACTCAAACAGTGTTCGAGAAGGCGATCGAGGCGGACGGCCTCGTCAAGCGCTACGGAGAGGTGCAGGCCCTGGACGGGGTCGACCTCCACGTCGAGGCCGGCACGGTGTGCGGCCTGCTGGGCCCCAACGGGGCCGGAAAGTCCACCACGGTGCGGATCCTCACGACGCTCTCGCGCCCGGATTCCGGGACCGCCCGGGTCGCGGGGCATGACGTCCTGACCCAGCCGGTGGCCGTGCGCCGCGCGATCGGCGTCGTGGGCCAGAAGCACGGCTCAGACTCCGAGGCCACCGGACGCGAGAACCTCGTGCTCCAGGGCGAGCTGTACGGGATCTCCGACGTGAAGGCCCGGGCCGGCGAGATGCTCGAGCGCTTCGGGCTCGCCGACGCCGCCGACCGCCAGGTCAAGACCTACTCCGGCGGGATGGAGCGCCGGCTCGATGTCGCGCTCGGGCTGATCCACCGCCCGCAGGTGCTGTTCCTCGACGAGCCGACGACCGGGTTGGATCCCGAGGCGCGCGCGGAACTGTGGACGGAGATCGAGCGGCTCGCGCGCGAGGAGCGGATGACGATCCTGCTCACCACGCACTACCTCGAGGAGGCCGACCGGCTCGCCTCGCAACTCGCGATCGTCGACCGCGGGCGGATCGTGGCCCGCGGCACGCCCGACGAGCTGAAGGCCGAACTGCAGGGCGACACGGTCCAGGTCGAGCTGACAGAGCCCGACGGCGCGGCCGCGACGGCGCTCGAGCGGCTCGGGCTGAGCGAGGTGCTGCTCGAGGGCAGGACGCTGCACGCCCGCGCCGCCAACGGCGCGGCGGCGATCCCGGCTGTGCTCGCCGCGCTCGAAGCGAACGGCGTGCGCGCGGCGTCGGTGACGCTGGCGCGGCCGTCATTGGATGACGTCTACCTCCGGCACGCAGGAAGGGCCTACGCCGCATGAATCTCGCGATCCGACAGACCTACCAGGTCTCGCTCCGCTATTTTCGCGCGCTGCTCCGCCAGCCCGCGTTCGTGGTCATCACGATCGTGCAGCCGCTGATCTGGCTGCTGCTGTTCGGCGCGCTGTTCAAGGCCGTCACGCAGATCCCCGGCTTCGGCGGCGGCTCCTACCTCGACTACCTGACGCCCGGCGTCGTCGTGATGCTTGCGGTGTCATCCGCCGGCTGGACCGGCATGGGCTTCATCGAGGACATGAACCGCGGCGTGATGGACCGGATGCTCGTCACGCCGGCGTGGCGCGGCGCGCTCAACCTCGGCAGCGTCGCCCAGTGCGTCCTGTCGGTCGTGATCCAGACGTTGCTGATCATCGGCCTCGCGTTGCTCCTCGGCGCGCACATCGACAATCCGCTCGCGCTGATCGGAGTCGCGGCGATGCTGGCCGCGGCGTTCGCGTCGCTGTCGAACGGCCTCGGCGTGCTCACCGGCCAGCGCGAGACGCTGATCGGCGCCGTCAGCCTGCTCCTGCTCCCACTGACGTTCCTGTCCGGCGCGCTGATGCAACTCAGCCTCGCGCCCGGGTGGATCCAGAACGTCGCGAACGTCAACCCGGTGGACTGGGCGGCGGTCTCCGCGCGCGATCCGGACCCGCTGCGCATGGGGGCGCTCGCGGCGCTCGTCGTGCTGTCCGCGTGGTTCGCGACGCACGCGTTCGCCGTCTACCAAAGGAACCTTTGATGTACCGCTGCTAGGTTCGGCCAGAAATGGCCACCTGCTATCGCCACCCCGGCCGCGAGACCGGCGTCTCCTGCTCGAACTGCGGCAATCCGATCTGCCCAGACTGCATGACGGCGACGCCGGTCGGCATGCGCTGCCCGGACTGCTCGAGGCAGCGGACGCCGGTGCACACGCTGCGCTCGATGCACGTCGAACCGATCGCGACCTACGTGCTGATCGCGATCAATGTGGCGATCTTCATGGGCATCCGGTACTCGAGCGGTGCGACGGCGAACGACCTCGTGCTCTTCGGCCCCGCCATCGCCGTCGACGAGTACTGGCGCCTGATCAGCAGCGGCTTCCTGCACCTCGAGTTCTGGCACATCGGCATGAACATGCTGGCGCTGTTCTGGCTCGGGCGGATGATGGAGCCCGCGCTTGGGCACTTTCGCTACCTCGGCATCTACTTCGTGTCGCTGCTCGCCGGCTCGCTCGGCGTGCTGATCCTGGATCCGGACGTCCCGACGCTGGGCGCGTCCGGCGCCGTCTACGGCTTGTTGGGCGGCGCGATCGTGATGGCCCGCAACCGCCAGATCGACCTGATGCAGTCCGGCCTGGTCCCGATCCTCGCGCTCAACCTGGCGATCACGATCCTGTTCTCGAACAACGGTATCTCGCTCGGCGGCCACGTCGGTGGATTGATCGGCGGCTTCGTGGCCACGTTCGTGGTCGAGGAACTGGCCAAGCGCCGGCGCGGGGAGATGCCGGCGGTCGTCGCGTGCGTGGTGATGGGCGCCGCCGTCGTGGCGGGCTCAATTTTCGCGGTGTCCTAGAGGGTGCGCACGCCGCCGGGCGGCTCCGGCACCCGGTCGGGGTGGAGCATGTGGCCGAGCCACTCGAGCCCCTCGATCAGGCGCGGGCCGGGCCGCGAGAACCACGCGGCGGCGTCGGCGATCGCGATCTTCTCGGCGCCGAGTGCGGCGAGTTCGTCGCCGTATGCGAGCGCCTCCTGGTAGCCGCGCTCGACGTCATAGCCGCACGGCGCGACGATCACGACCTCCGGCTTGGCGGCCGCGACCTCCTCCCAGGAGCGCTGCTCGGACGGCTCGCCGGACAGGCCGAGCATGTCCTCGCCGCCGGCGTAGCCGATCAGCTGCGGCACCCAGTGGCCGCCGACGAAGATCGGGTCCAGCCACTCGAGCATCGCGACCCGCTTGCGCGGCGCGTCGCGCGTGGCCAGCCGGACCCGGTCGATCCGCGCCGCGGCGGCCTGCACGAGATCGACGCCCGCGTCCTTGCGGTCGGTGGCCTGGGCCAGCGTACGGACGTCGCCGAGCACCTCGCCGATCGTGTGCGGGTCGAGCGAGACGATCTTCGGCACCGGGTCCATCCGCTCGGCGATCGCGCGCACGTCGTCAACCGAGACCGCGCACACGCTGCACAGCGCTTGGGTGACGATCAGATCGGGCTGGAGGCGGCGCAGGCCCAGCTCGTCGAGCTCGTAGATCGACCGGCCCTGCTCGGTCAGCTCGCGCACCGCGCGGTCGATCTCGTCGGGCGCGAGGCCGGGGCCGATCACGTCACGGGTGACCTTGGGTAGATTCAGCGCGTCCGCCGGGTAGTCGCACTCATGCGTCACGGCGGCCACCTCGGAACCCACACCCAGGGCGAAGAGGGTCTCGGTCGCGGATGGCACGAGGGAGACGATGCGCATGGGCTCTGACTCAGTATGGCGGCAGGAAGACGAGACGCTGGTCCGCGACTACGAGTTCAAGGACTTCCTGGCCGCGATGGCGTTCGTGAACCGCGTGGCCGATGCCGCCGAGGAGGTCAACCACCATCCGGACATCCTCGTCCACGATTGGAACAAGGTGCGTCTGACGTTCACGACGCACTCCGAGGGCAAGCTGACGGACAACGACCACGCGATGGCGCAGCGCATCGACGGCCTCAGTGCCGGGTAGCCACCGGCTACCATTCGCCTTGTCGCCTTGATGAACGACGACGAACCCTCCCGAAGTAGGAGGGACCGATGATCGCCCTATTGCTGTTGGCGGTCGTGGTCCTGATCCTTCTCAACGCGTTCTTCGTGGCCGCCGAGTTCGCGCTGGTCCGTTCCCGCAAGGCGCACCTGCAGACGGACGCGACCGCGGGCAAGCGCGGCGCCGCGACCGCGGTGTCGATGATGGACGACCTCTCGCGCTACCTCTCGGCGGCGCAGGTCGGCATCACGCTCACCTCGCTGGGCCTCGGCTTCCTCGGCGAGCCGGCGATCGGCTCGCTGCTCGAGGACCTGTTCGGCGAGGAGGTGCCGCACTGGATCTCGACGACGATCTCGATCACGCTCGCGTACCTGATCACGACGTCGCTGCACATCACGTTCGGCGAGCAGGTCCCGAAGATCTACGCGATCCAGAAGGCGGAGGTCGTCGCCCGCTGGTGCGCGCGCCCGCTGTTGCTCTTCACCCGGATCTTCCACCCGTTCATCTCCCTGCTGAACGCCGCGTCGAACGGGATCCTGCGCGTGCTCGGCGTCCGGACCTCGGGCCAGCTCAACGACGGGGAGACGCCGGAGGAGCTGCGGGTGCTGATCCAGGAGTCGCTGACCGGCGGCAAGCTGGACCCGAACGAGGCCGGGATGCTGACCGGCGTCTTCCACCTGCACGAGCAGCAGGCGCGCCAGGTGATGACACCGGCGCCGGCCGTCATCACGATCGATACCTCCGAGGACGTCGAGACCGCGCTGCGCCGCTGCGTGTCGTCCGGGCACACGCGGCTCGTGGTCACCGAGGACGAGAACCGCGACCGCGTCAAGGGCATCGTCCACTCCAACCAGCTCGCGCAGCTGCTGCTGGCCGACGGGCCGAACGCGTCGATCGAGGCGCTCGTGCGCGAGGTCCCGATCGTCCCGGAGACCAAGCCGCTCGACGACCTGCTGGCCGACCTGCAGCGCCAGCGTTCCTCGCTCGCGGTCGTGATCGACGAGTACGGCCGCACGGCGGGCATCGTCACCGTCGAGGACATCATCGAGGAGGTCGTCGGCGAGATCGACGACGAGACCGACCCGCAGGGCGGCGAGGTCAGGCGCCTGGCCAACGGCGACTGGTTCGTGCGTGGGCACGTGGCGATCACCGACCTGATCGATTACGGGCTGGAGCTGCCGGTCGACTCCGACGCCTACAACTCGGTCGGCGGCTTCGTGTTCGGCGAGTTGGGGCGGCTCCCGAAGCGCGGCGACACCGTCACGCACAACGGCTATTCGATCCGCGTGGAGTCCGTTCGCGAGAACCGGATCGAGGCGGTTCGGATCCGCGAGCGGCACGTTCCGCGCTCCGATACGAACGGCCAGTCCTAAAGCGAAACTGCGTGACGAATTGCACATTGGCGCTTTACGCGCTACCTTCCCGCCAGCCAACTTGCCGCTCCGGCGGTTGAGGAGGAGAGAGAGGGAGATCCTGGGGAGGATCGACCGAGTAAGCACGAAGCGCCCGGCTCAGGGGAGCGAGTCCGGGCGCGACGTGTTTAACGGGACGGAACGCCGGCGGCCTGCTCCGCCTGGACCCTCACGGTCTGGAAGTAGTCCTCGAGCAGCCAGTGGCGTAGCGGGTAGTTGTCCTTGAGGTGGTCACGACCCGCCTGGCTGGTCAGGTACATGCCGAGGCTCGTCGCCATGTCCTCCTCCGGGTCTCGGTCGTCGGGGCTCCGCTCCCAGCTTTCCTTGTCCTCGAGCATCGGGTGCATCGGATCGTTCTCGTTGAGCGAGAACTCGGAGAGCAGGCCGAAACTGTCCCACTGGAAGTGACACACGGCGGGGCTCCGCGGATGGGGGAACCAGCCGAACGCATACGGCGGCAGGTGGAGGTTGCTCCGCTCAGGCCAGATCAGCCATGCGACGAGCTTTGCCGGCGGCTCGATGCCCGGTTGCGCACCCTCGCCCCAGTTCTCGGACACGAGCACGTGGAACAGTTCGTGGATCAGCGTGCTCTTGAACTCGACTTCGCCAGACCCCTCGGGATTCCAGTCGCGCTGCGTGGAGTACGCGGCGTCGCCCATCAGCACGAACTCACCGTCGTCCGTCTGTCCTTCCGGATCGCGGCCGCTGATCATGGCGAGGCGTTCGAGAATGACCTGCGGCAGGCTCGGGTTGGCGCCGAACATCAGCTGGATCTCCTCGAGCGCCCAGACCTCGTCGATCCAGCGCTGCTCGTCCGGCGTGAAGCCCGAGAGGTCGTGCGGGGCCAGCGGCGCGCGGCTCAGCATCCGGCTCACCGCGGCGTTGCCCGCCGATCGTTGCAGCGCCAGGATGCGGTGCTCCGCGGTGGGCTCGCGCCTCGCGGGCTCTTCGCCGGCGCGCTTGGTGGGATGACGTGTGCGCCGGATGAGAGCCCCATTAAACACTTGCGCCCACCTCAGGGGAGCGAGGCAGGCGCGAAGTGGTTCTGGAGGAGGGGTGCGATGAGAAGATCGTCGCGAAACGAATGCTCCCAACGCGTTCTCAATCCTAGCTAAACATTCCCTCGATGTAAATCAATACGTGTGGAAGCCGCGCCCGGTCTTGCGTCCGAGGGCGCCCGCGGCGATCAATTCCTCCACGCGTGCAGGCACTTCGACGCCGATCGTGCGCCCGATCGCGGCGCTGACGTCGAGGCCGACGAGATCGAGCAGGGCCAGCGGGCCCATCGGGTGGCCGGCGCCGAGACACATGCACGTGTCGATTGCCTCGGCGTCCAGCCCCGTTCGTTCCATCAGCCGCACGGCGTCGAACAGGTACGGGAACAGCAGGCGGTTGACGACGAACCCGGGCGTGTCCGGGACCTCGACCGCAGTCTTGCCCAAGGTGGTGCACAGCGCCCGTGCGCGCTCGCGCGTCGCCGGCGTCGCCTCGGGCGGGAACGCGAGCTCGATCAGGTCCATCTTCGGCACCGGGTTGAACACGTGCAGCCCGACGAAGCGCTCCGGGTGCCCGGAGGCGGTCGCGAGCTCGCTCACCGGGAGTGAAGACGTCGTGGTGGCCAGGATCGCGTCCGGGTCCACGTAGCCGTTCAGCTTGCCCCAGAACTCCGCCTTGGCCTGCGGGTCCTCGACGATCGCCTCGACGACGAACGTCGCGTCGGCCAGCACGGCCGGATCGCGGCTGATGTGCACGTTGCCGTTGACGGAGGCGCCGAGCCGCTCGCAGATCGAGTGGACCTTCGCCTGCGCCTTGTCGCAGGAACCCTCGGAGCGCGCCAATACGGTTACGTGGCCCTGCGTGGCGGCGACGGCCGCCAAGCCGCATGCAATGGCCCCGGATCCCGCTATTGCCAGACGCTCCGACACTCGGACTGCCTCCTATTGATTGACTGGCCAGTCAACGACGTAGACTAAGGGGTAGACCACCCGGAGGAGCCACATGCCGCAGTCTGGCCGCGAAGTCGTGATCGTCGAAGCCGTCCGTACGCCGGTGGGCCGCGGGCATCCGGAGAAGGGCTACTACAAGGACACGCACCCGAACGAGTTGCTCGGGAAGGTGTTCATCGAGGTGATCGAGCGCGCCGGGATCGAGCCGTCGGCGGTCGAGGACGTGGTCGGCGGCTGCGTGCAGCAGTTCGGCGAGCAGTCGCTCAACGTGACGCGCAACGCGTGGCTGCAGGCCGGCCTCCCGATGGAGACGCCGGCGACGACGGTCGACCGCCAGTGCGGCTCGGCGCAGCAGGCGATCAACTTCGCCGCTGCGCTGATCGCGGCCGGCGTGCACGACGTCGCGATCGGCGGCGGCGTCGAGCACATGGGCCACATCCCGCTCGGCGTCGGCTGGAAGTGGACCGACGACGTCGGCTCCGCGTTCCCGCCCGAGCTGATGGAGCGCTATGCGCTGGTCCCGCAGGGCCTCTCGGCCGAGATGATCGCCGACAAGTGGGAGCTGCCCCGCCGCGAGCTCGACGAGCTCGCGCTGCGCTCGCACCAGCTCGCGGCGCGCGCGACCGAGGAGGGCCGCTTCGAGCGCGAGATCGTCCCGTTCGCGGTCAACGGCGACACGTTTGTCTCCGACCAGGGGATCCGCCCGGACACGTCGCTCGAGGCGCTCGCCGGTCTCAAGCCCGCGTTCAAGGAGGACGGGCGCGTCACCGCCGGCAACTCGTCGCAGGTCTCCGATGGCGCGGCTGCCGTGCTGCTGATGACGGCGGAGAAGGCCTCCGAGCTGGGGCTGACGCCGCGGGCGAAGATCGTCGACCAGACGACGGTCGGCGTCGACCCCGTGATGATGCTCACCGGCCCGATCCCGGCCACGCAGCAGATCCTCGAGCGCAACGGGCTGTCGATCGACGACATCGACCTGTTCGAGGTCAACGAGGCGTTCGCGCCGGTCGTGCTGGCCTGGGCGCGCGAGCACAAGCCGGACATGGACCGCGTGAACGTCAACGGCGGCGCGATGGCACTCGGGCATCCGCTCGGCTCGACCGGCGCGCGGCTGATGACGACGCTGCTCCACGAACTGGAGCGAGCGGACAAAGAGGTCGGCCTGGTGACAATGTGCTGCGGCGGCGGACTCGGCACTGGGACGTTGATTCAGCGCGTCTAAACCCCTGCACTTGCCCTGCGCGGTCGCGCGGCGTAGGGTCAGATCAGCCATGGAATCACCGATGACGCTGGGCAGTCAGACACCCGAGGAACTGGAGGAGCGCCAAGCCGCGCTCGACCGCGGCTCGCCGTTTTTGATGTTCCGCGACGGTGACGGCCGTCAGCGCATCTTCGGCCTGGAGGAGCCAGGCGACTCGATCACCGTCGGCCGCCGCTTCGAGGCGGACATCTCGCTGCCGTGGGACCCGGAGGCGTCGCGTCTGCACGCCGAGCTCTCCTACCGCGGCGGCGAGTGGACGATCTGCGACGACGGCTGGTCCCAGAACGGCACGTGGGTCAACGGGCTTCGGCTCGCCGGGCGCCGCCGGCTGTCTGACGGCGACCTGGTCAAGATCGGCCGCACGATCATGGGCTTCCACCAGCCCGGCGTGAACGGGCCCGGGCCGACGATGGTGCAGGGCGAGCTCAGCGCGACGCCGCGCTTCTCCGAGCAGCAGCAGCGGATCCTGCGCGCGCTGTGCAAGCCGCTGTTCGCCGACGGTGACGGCTTCAACCCGTCGAGTGACCTCGAGGTCGCCGACGCGACGAGGATCGACGTCGACGTCGTCACCCAGGAACTGGACCTGCTCGCGCGGCTGTTCGGGCTCGAGGACATGCCGCGGCCGGAGCGCCGCGCCGAGGTGGCGCTGCTCGCGGTCAGATCCGGACTCGTCGGGGCCGACGAGGGCGGGGGCGGCGGCACCCAGGGCTAAGCTGCGCGCCCATGCGGGCGTTCGTAGCTGAGCAGAACGACGACGGGGTCGCGCGCGAGGTGCGCGACTTCGACGAGAGCGACCTCGGTGAGGGGGACACCCTCATCCGGGTCGAATACTCCAGCGTCAATTACAAAGACGCGCTGGCGGCGAGTGGCAAGAAAGGCCAGGTGGCGCGACTCTCGCCGCTGATCCCCGGGATCGATCTGGCCGGTGACGGCAAGCTCGCGCACGGCTACGACCTCGGCGTCGCGCATCACGGCGGCTACGCCGAGTGCGCGCGGGTCCCGAATGACTGGATCGTCCCGCTCCCGGACGGCCTGACCGAGCGCCAGGCGATGGCGATCGGCACCGCCGGCTACACGGCTGCGTTGAGCGTCATCGCGCTGGAGGAAGCCGGGCTGACCGCGGACGCCGGGCCGGTGCTGGTGACCGGGGCCAGTGGCGGCGTCGGCTCGACCGCCGTCGACATCCTCGCCGCCCGCGGCTATGAGGTCGTCGCCTCGTCGGCGAAGGATCCGGAGTTCTTGAAGTCCCTCGGCGCGGCCGAAGTGATCTCGCGCGAGGACGCGATCGGCGATCCCGACCGCCCGCTCGGGAAGACCCGCTGGGCGGGCGCGGTCGACTGTGTCGGCGGCGACGTGCTGGGCGGCGTGCTCCGCACGCTGCGTTACGGCGCGGCGGTGGCGGCGTGCGGCAATACCGGTGGCGTGAAGCTCCCCGCGACCGTGCTCCCGTTCATCCTGCGCGGTGTCTCGCTGCTCGGGATCGACTCGGTGCAGACGCCGATCGAGGTGCGCCGTGAGACGTGGCGACGGCTCGCCGACGACCTCAGGCCGCAACATCTCGACGACGCGAACGAGATCTCGCTCGACGAGCTCGACTCGACGCTTGACGCGATCCTGAAGGGCGAGCTCCAGGGCCGAACCGTGGTGAAGATTTAGGCGGCTTCGAGCCGCGCGACGAGCTCGTCGAGGCGGAGCTCTTCGAGCCCCTGCCCGACGGCCTCGAGCTCGGCGGCGCAGAACTCGACCAGCTTGCGGCCCTCGCGGCACAGGTCGAGCGTCTCGCGCAGCCCGGACTCACCGGAATCCAGGCGGGCGATGATCGCTTCCAACCGCGCGGACGCGGCTTCGTAGGTGAGCGTGTCCTCCACCGTCAACCAACTGTGACTCCGGTCTCGGACGGATAAAGCGTCGTCAACATCCGGCCGATGACGGGGGTGTGCGGCTGATCCCCTCACGCAAGATCCGCGATGGCGTCGAACTGGCGCGCGATGTCGTGAACGGTCCCCCCGGGACCGCCCCGCTGCTGCGCGCGGGCGTGAAGCTGTCCGCGCGTTACGCGACGCTGCTGCCGAAGGCCGGCGTCGGCTCGGTGTGGATCGAGGACGAGCTTGGGGAGTCGATCGACGTCGTCGAGCCGCTCACGCCCGAGACCCGCGCGAAGGTGCACCGCGCGACCGGCGACGCGATCTCGGCCGCCGGCGGCGCGCTGCGCAGCGGCTCCGGGATGCCCGCCGCGGTCGTCGACTCGCTCGCTGACGTCGCGAGCGCGATGGTCAACGACCTGCTCGACTGCCCCGACGCCGCGCTCGCGCTCGATGACCTGTCGTCCTTCGACGACTACACGCACCGCCACAGCATCCAGGTCACCGTGCTCGGCCTGCTCGTCGCCCGCCGCACCTGGACCACCGACGGCTGGGTCGACTACCGGGGCCGCCGGCGCTTCGACCGGCTCGAGGACCGGATGCGCAAGCTCGGGCTCGGCCTGCTGGTGCACGACGTCGGCAAGCTCGCGGTCCCGCCGGAGATCCTCAACAAGCCCGGCCGGCTGAGCGACGGCGAGATGGACGTCATGAAGACCCATCCGCTCGCGGGGGCTGAGCTCCTGCGCTCCTCCGACCTCTCGCCGCTCGCGGTCTCGGTCGTCCGCGACCACCACGAACGGATCGACGGATCGGGCTACCCCGCCGCCCTCGACGGCACGAACATCCAGGAGTTCCCGCGCATCGCGGCCGTCGCCGACGTGTACGACGCGGTCACGTCCGAGCGCGTCTACAAGCCCGCCGCGCCTCCGCACGTCGGGGTCGCCGTGATTCGCAACGGCTCCGGCGGCCAGTTCTGCCCGAACGTCGTCCGCAACTTCCGCGCCGTTGTCATGCCGTACCCGGTCGGCCACGAGATCCTGCTGCCGGACGGCCGCACCGCCGTCGTCGCCTCCGTCGACCCCGTCTCACCCGACTGCCCGACCGTCCGTGTGATGGGCTCCGGCGGCGTCGAGGAGTTGACGGTCGACATGTCGCCGCGCGACATCGTCACCGCCTGATCCTCCCGTCCCGGAACCGGATCGTGAGCGCCGGGAGCTCACGCGCGGCCGCCGCACTCGTCACCGGCTCTCCGGCCGGGTCCTCGACCAGCGCGTAGCCACGCTCGAGCGTGCGCTGCGGGTCGTGAGCGGCGAGCGTGGCAGTGAGTCGCGCGAGGTCGCGGCGGCGCGCGTCGAGCGCCGCGGCGCGTACGAGCGCCGCCGCGTGGGTCCGGGTGGGCGCGGCGTTCAGCCGCGTGGCGGCCGCCGCACGCTTGCGCTCGAGCGTCGTGGCGCGGGCGCGTGTCTCGCGCTCTCCGCCCGCGACGGCGCGGCGCGACGTCGCCCGCAGCTCGCGCAGCAACTGGTGGAGGCGGGTCCGTTGGCGGGCGACGTGGTGCCCGGGCGCGCGTGACAGGCGGGCGAGCGTGCGGGCGCGCTCCAGTACCGCACGCCGGCCGTGGCGGTGCAGCCGCAGCGCGGTGCCCGCGAGCGCGGTGCGCTCCTGCGCGCAGTCGACCGGCACCGCGGTCTCGGCGGCGTGCGTCGGCGTCGAGCACGCCACCGCCGCGACGTCGTCGAGCAGCGTGCGGTCCGTGTGGTGGCCGACCGAGGAGATCACCGGCACGCGCAACAGCGCGACCGTCCGGCACAGTGTCTCGTCGCAGAACGCGAACAGGTCGGCCAGCGACCCGCCGCCGCGCGCGACGACGATCACCTCGACCTCCGGGCACGCGGCCAGGTCCTGCAGCGCGCGGCGTACCGCCGGCGCCGCGTGCCGGTCCTGGACCGGCGCGAACGCCCACACGATCCGGCCTGCCCAGCCGCGCCGGCGCAGGCCGGCCAGCACGTCGTCGCGAGCCTTGCCGGACTCGCCGGTCACAACGCCGATGCAGCGCGGCAGCCGCGGGCGCGGCAGTGCCTTCTGCGGTGCGAAGAGGCCCTCGGCGTCCAGCCGCCGCCGGAGCTGCTCGAGCTGAGCCAGCAGGTCGCCCTCGCCGGCGACGCGCAGCCGCGTGACCGCGAACGAGAACGACGGCGAGGCGGTGCGCGAGCCGGGGTAGTAGTCGCAGCCGCCGGCGACAACGACCTGCGCACCGTCGGCGAGCGGGTCCAGCCGCAGCTTGTCGAAGTCCTCGCGCCACATCGAGCACGGCAGCGCCCCGCCGGCGTCGCGCAGCTCGAACCACACCTTCGCCCGCCCGGCCTTGAACCCGAACACCTCGCCGAATACCTGGACGCGGGTGAAGCCGCGCAGCCGGTCGCGCAGCGCGGCCGCGTACTGGCCGACCGGATACGGGCCAGTCAGGAGCGAGCCGGGGATGCCTTCCACTCGTGGGAAGCTACCCGCGCGCCCGGCGGCCCGTGACCGTCGCGTGGCGCGCGCGGTGCGAGCGCGGCGTCGGGCCCCGCCGTGGCGGGCGCTGCGAAGCGTGGGGCGGGCCCTCGTGCGCGGCCCCGGCGAGCAGCTGCAGCAGGATCATCGTGAGCAGCACCTCGCGCGCGGCGTCGGCGTGGCGGCCGGAGCTCGCGCGCAGAGCGAGGACCAGTAGCTCGTTCAAGCGATGCGGCGGGGCTGCTCGTGCTCGCTGACGCTCGGCAGCGAGCGCATGCCGTCCTGCTCGGGCGTGCCGCGGACCTCGCCGGTGAAGCCGAGCGACTCGAGCCGCGCGATCTCCTGCAGGGCGTAGAGGCGGACGGGGTCGTCGGCGCCCAGTCCCCGGATCAGCTTCTGGATCCGGTTGCGGATCTGAAGCGCGAAGTGCGGCGTCGCGGACGCCGAGATCTGCCGGATGTCGTCGACCGTGACCTCGCGGTCACCACGTTCGGGCTGCTCGGCTTCGGCCATGGACTCACTCGGCTCCGGTGTCGACGGGCTGGATCTCCAAGAGCGTATCTATGCGCGCCTGGACGGCGGCGGCGATCGCGCTCTCGTCGCCCACGATCCAGCCGTGGTTGTATACGCCGCGCACCGGGTCGGGGTCGTATCCGGGCTGGATGTCGAGCAGGTAGTCCTGCAGCGGCGCGGGCAGGACGCCGGCGTCGGTCAGCAGGAGCAGCGGGCCGTAGGTGCCGTGCGCCGACAGCGGCGCGGCGGCGGCCGCGTCCTGCGGGCGGCGCGTGGACGCGAACACGAGCCCGTGGCCGGGGTCGACGACGTACCAGCCGAAGTCGCCGTCGCGGAAGCGCGCGAACGCGATCGCGTTGGCGACGGGGTCGGCGCCCGCGATGCGCTTGACGGTGCCGAGTTTCTCGAGCGCGTCGAGGACGGTGTCCGGGACCGCCTCGGCCGGCCCGAGGACGTAGATCTTGGCCTGCTTGTGGGTCTTGATCGCGGCCTCGGTCTCCGGCGGCACGCCGCCCGCGTTGACCCACAACAGCGGCTGACCGGACTTCGCCGCCCAGCCGGCCGCGGGCATCGCGTACTCCGGACGGTCCGAAGAGGCCACCAGCACCACGCCCGCGGCCTGTCCGGCGGCGGCGGTCTGCAGCCGGTCGACGGCGGCGGCGAGCGCGTTCGCGTTGGCGGCCGTCACGTCGGTGGTCTTGTAGCCCTCGAGCGGCGCCTTGGTCCCTACCCGGATGACCTGCGCCCCGCCGGCCTCCTTGGAGCCGGTCGGCTGGAGCGCGTCGAGCGCGGCGCGCGTCGCGTCCGGGATCGTGTCGCCGTCGGCGAACAGGATCGGCGCGCGGATCGGGCGGCTGGCGAGCACCGAGGCGGCGAGCCCGGTCTTCCAGTCCCGCACCTCGGCCAGGACGACCGCCTGCGGACGCGACTCGGGCGTGCGCGCCGGATAGGTCGCAAGCGCGATCGCGGCCGCGTCGGCGATCGCGTCACCGCCCGCGATCCGGGTCGTGTTCTTGGTCGCGAAGACCGGGAATCCGAGCGGCGGGCCGCCCGCCGGGACCTCGTCGCCGGTCTGGCCGCTCACCGGCGGCGTGGACGGCGGCGTCGGGTCACCGTCACCTCCGCCGCCACACCCGGCGATCAAGAGCGCAATGGACGCCACCAAGCAGAATGCCCGCACGTCCAGCCAGGGTAGTGGCGGTGGAGCCAAGAGCGCCGACGCGCCAGAACTCTAAAGCCGCTATAACGACCGCCGATGGTTTAGGGAAGCGGCCCACCCCCCATGTGGGCCGTTGTATTGGACATTTGACCGCGACTTCCTATAAGTTGTCGCGCTACGCCGAACTCCCGGTTGGTCGCCGGGGGACGGGGGACCCAAGCAGTTGGGGCGAGTCGCGCATGGTTGCGTGAGACGCAGGCTCTTTCAGCGTCAGCCCGTCAGCTAACCCCGCAGGCCGACGAAAGAGGAATACGGCTTGTTCTCCCTGCGGGCATACGCCCTTGCGTTCTGCACATCTTTGACGTTGGTTCTTCCCGCCACTGCCGTGGCGCAGGAAGTGGCTCCCGACGCGTCCGGCGGCGCTGCCTTCCAGGAGCCGCCGCCCCCGCCGCCCCCGCCCGCGAACCTCGTGGTGCCGGGCAGCGTCGCCCAGCTGATGCCCGACGGCAGCGCGGCCGCTCCGGCCGACGCGCCGCCTCAGGTCCAGCAGGCGATCTGGGCCGCGAACCTGATCCAGGACAAGCCGTACATCTACGGCGGCGGCCACCGGAAGTTCGAGGACAGGGGCTACGACTGCTCGGGCACCGTCTCCTACGCGCTCAACGGCGCCGGCCTGCTCGAGTCGCCGCTCGATTCGTCGAGCTTCATGAAGTGGGGCGCCGCCGGCAAGGGCCAGTGGATCACCGTCTACACGAACCCGGGGCACGCCTACGCCGTGATCGCCGGTCTGCGGCTTGACACCAGCGCCGCCGCCGCTCGTTCGACGAAGCTCCGGACGTTCAAGAAGGCCAACGAGCGCGGTCCGCGCTGGCGCCCGACGGAGCGCTCCGCCCGCGGGTACAAGCGCCGTCATCCCGTCGGTTTCTAAGCCCGCTAGGTACGCTTGGTCGAACTGACACAGGTTCGACCATATGGAAGGGAGGTGCCGTGGCCGGGATGTCCGGGCGGTTCTCCACTGTAATCAAGGCCAAGATCAACCGGATGCTCGATAAGGCCGAGGATCCGGGCGAGACCCTGGAGTACAGCTACCAGAAGCAGATGGAGCTGCTCCAGAACGTCAAGAAGGGCATCGCCGACGTCGTCACGTCCAAGAAGCGCCTCCAGCTCCAGCAGCAGAAGCTTGAGCAGCAGGTCGTCAAGCTGGACACGCAGGCGCGGCAGGCGCTCGCCCAGAATCGCGAGGACCTCGCGCGCGTTGCGCTCGAGCGCAAGCAGTTCGCCCAGACCGAACTGCAGTCGCTCGACGGCCAGGTCCAGGAGCTCGAGGCCCAGCAGCAGTCGCTCGTCGACAAGGAGCAGAAGCTGCGGGCGAAGATCGACCAGTTCCGCACCAAGAAGGAGGTCATCAAGGCGCAGTACTCCGCCGCCGAGGCCTCCGTGAAGATCTCCGAGGCCGCGTCCGGCGTGGGCGAGGAGATGGCCGACGTCGGCATGGCGATGCAGCGGGCGGTCGACAAGACCGAGAACATGCGGGCCCGCGCGAACGCGATGGACGAGCTCGAGGCCTCCGGCGCGTTCGACGACCAGCTCTCGCTCACCGCGGGGCAGGACGACATCGACCGCCAGCTCCATGAGCTGTCCTCGGCCTCGGCCGTGGACGACGACATCGCGCGGCTCAGGGCCGAGCTCGGTCAGGGCGCTCCGGAGCAGCAGGCGCTTGAGTCGGGCGACACCGCGCCGACGCAGGAGAAGCCGGCGTGATCGTCCGGATCGCCACTGACCGGCAGTACGAGCTTCCCGACGAGGACGCCGACAAGCTCAACGACCTCGACAACGAGGCCGTTGAGGCCGTCGAGGCCGGGGACGAGCAGCGCTGGCAGGAGATCTTCGCGTCGATGATCGACCTGGTACGCAGCGACGGCACGCCGGTCGCCGACGACCTGCTCGAGGAGTCCGACGTGATCCTCCCGCCGCCGGACACGACGTTCGCCGAGGCCGGCGAGCAGTTCACCGGCGACGGCCTGATTCCCGACTGAGCATCCGTCAGGGAATCCCTCGGCGCGGGTGGCACCCTCGCGCCGGGGGTTACCCAGAGGCGAAAGAAGCGGGGTGGCAGGTCTGGTCGCCACCCCGCCTCCGACGTACCGTTCCTGACTGCATGGACGTGCGCCGTACCATCGATGCGACGACCTACGTGGCGCTGAGCGCCGCGATCGGCACGGTGGCCGCGATCGTCCTCGTCCCCACGCTGCTCGCGGGCACGGCTCTGCTCCTGTTCGCGCTCGTCGGCGCTCCGTTGCTCGCCTTCGTGTTCGCGGCCACCCATGTCCTCGCTCGCTTCGAGCGGCGGCGGGTTGGCGCGCTGCTCGGCATCGACTTCCCCAGCCGTTCGCTCCCCCCTGACGGCTCGGTGCCGCGGCGCGCGCTGAAGTGGATGAGCTCCCGCGGCGCGTGGCTGGAGCTGATTTACGGCGTCGTCGCACTGCCGTTTGTCGGCTGGGTCGGCGGCTTCCTCGTGTTCACGGGCTGGGGCGTCGCGCTTTCGTTCTTGACCTTCCCGCTGTGGGGTTGGGCAACGCCCGGCGAGGGCGACCTGTTCGGCTTCGACGTCGGCTATGGCTACTCGTCGGCGCTGCATGTCGCCGGCGGCGCCGCCGCGCTGTACGCAGCGCCGTGGCTGGCCCGGGGCGTCGCCGCGGTGCAGGTCGCGATGGCGCGGCTGCTGCTCGAGGCGGGCGAGCGCGAACGGCTCACCGCGCGGGTCGGCACGCTCGAGGAGACCCGCGCCGGAATGGTCGCCGCGGCGGACGCCGAGCGTCGCCGGATCGAGCGCGACCTTCACGACGGCGCGCAGCAGCGGCTCGTCTCGCTGGCGATGACGCTCGGGCGCGCGAAGGTCGCTGAGGACCCGAACCACACCCGCCGGCTGGTCGACGAGGCGCACGGCGAGGCGAAGGAAGCCCTGATCGAGTTGCGCAACCTCGCGCGCGGCATCCATCCGGCGGTGCTCACCGACCTCGGGCTGGACGCCGCGGTGTCCGCTTTGGCCGCGCGCTGCCCGGTGCCGGTGGCCGTCGACGTCGACCTGCCGCGCCGCGCCGGCCCGGGCATCGAGGCGATCGCGTACTTCGTCGTCGCCGAGGCGCTGACCAACGTGGCCAAGCACGCCGAAGCGACGCGCGCGTGGCTGACCGCCGAGTTCCAGGGCGACCGGCTGGTCGTCGAGATCCTTGACAACGGCCGCGGCGGCGCCGACCCGGCCGGCAGGGGCCTGGCCGGCCTGCGCGACCGCGTCCGCGCCGTCGACGGCGACCTGACCCTGGCCAGCCCGCCCGGCCACGGGACGACCCTGCGAGTGGAGCTGCCATGCGAGCCGTGATCGCCGAGGACGCCGTGCTACTGCGCGAGGGCCTCTCGCGGCTCCTCACGGAAGGCGGCTTCGAGGTCGTCGACGCCGTCGACAACGGCGAGGATCTGCTGCGCGCCGTCGAGCGTCTCCAGCCGGACGTGTGCGTCGTCGACGTGCGGATGCCGCCGACGTTCAGCGACGAGGGCGTCAAGGCCGCGCTGGTGATCCGCAAGCAGTGGCCGGACGTGTCGCTGCTGATGCTCTCCCAGTACGTCGAGGAGCGCTATGCGGTCGACCTGATCGCGGGCGACAGCCGCGGCATCGGCTACCTGCTCAAGGACCGCGTGGCCGACGTGGGCGACTTCCTGGAGGCGCTCAAGCGCGTCGCCGCCGGCGGGGCCGCGCTCGATCCGGAGGTCGTCACCCAGTTACTGGTCCGCAGCGGCCGCAAGGACCCGCTGGACCCGCTCTCGCCCCGCGAGCGCGAGGTGCTGGAGCTGATGGCCGAGGGGCGCACGAACGGCTCGATCGCCGGCCACCTGGTCGTGACCGAGGGCGCCGTGGAGAAGCACGTGACGAACATCTTCATCAAGCTTGGCCTGCCGCCCGCCGATCAGGCGCACCGCCGCGTGCTGGCCGTCCTGCGTTACCTCGAGTACGGGGGCGAGCACAAGTGACTCGCCGGGCGGATCGGATCATCGCGCTGCTCGCCGGCGGCCTGCTCTCCGTGATCTTCGTCTCCTGCTCGGCGGTGCAGGTGGCGGGCTGGACGACGGGTGTGGTGGAGCAGAAGGCGCACCGCACGATCCCCGGCCCGGTCGACGAGCTGCAGATCCACGCGGGCGGCGGCGACGTCATGCTGATGCCGGCACGGGGCAGCAACATCGAGATCGACAGCCGTACGCGCGGCTCGCTGCACACGCCGCAGCTCGACGTCGAGGCTCTGGGCAGCGACGTCAACGTCAGAGGCGGCTGCGACGAGGTCAGCTTCGGGCACTGTGAGGCGACGCTGGTCGTGCGCGTGCCGCGCGGCACCGCCGTGAGCGTCGAGACCTCCTCGGGCGACCTCTCGGCCGGCGACCTGGACGGCAACGTCACGCTGCACACCGCCTCCGGCGACGTGTTCGCGCACAATCTCAGCGGTCGGCTGAACCTCGACAGCGCGTCCGGCGACGTCGAGGGCAGCACCCTGCGGTCGGCGACCGTGCGCGCGCACACGGGGTCCGGCGATGTCGACCTCCACTTCGCGAGCCCACCCGACACCGCCGAGGCCGACACCGGCTCGGGCGACGTCCGGATCGCCGTCCCGCGCGGCCCCGAGACGTACAACGTCGATGTCGACGCCGGTTCGGGCACTGACGACAACGACCTCGTGCCCGATCCCGCCTCGCGCCGTCTGCTGCGCGCCGACACCGGCTCGGGCGACATCGAGATCACCTACTCCTCCTAGACTCGCCGGCGTGCCGATCAGCACGCCCGAGACCTGGGACGCGTTCTTCAGCGACTTCTACCTGCGCGCGTATGCGGACTCCGAGCGCGACGCCGAGGCCGGGGAGCAGGCGCTCGCCGCCGCCCGGCTGGCCGGCTGCCCGGACGGTGGTGAGCTGCTCGACGCGCCGTGCGGGTTCGGCCGCCACGCGATCCCGCTCGCGCGCGCGGGCTACCGCGTCACCGGCGTCGACCGCTCG
The DNA here is from genome assembly GCA_963768375.1 of uncultured Solirubrobacteraceae bacterium. Classification (GTDB taxonomy): domain Bacteria; phylum Actinomycetota; class Thermoleophilia; order Solirubrobacterales; family Solirubrobacteraceae; genus Solirubrobacter. The sequence continues at coordinate 383,155 of CAVYHO010000003.1, read as the reverse complement.
ACGGTCCTGCTCGACGAGGCACGCCGGCGCGCTGGCGGCGAGCGCTGGCCGAAGTTCGTCAACGCCGACTATCGCGAGCTGCCGTTCAAGGACTCCAGCTTCGACGCCGCTCTGAACCTGTACACGTCGCTCGGCTACCTGGGCGACGAGGAGGACACGCGGGCGCTGGCGTCGATCCGCCGCGTCCTGCGCGCGGGCGGCCGGCTTGTGATCGAGATGATGCACCGCGACCGGCTCGTCAAGATGGTGTCGGATCGCCACTGGCGGCTGATGGGCGAGGGGCGGCTGCTGCTGGAGCAGAGCACGTTCGATCCGGCCTCCGGCGTGGCGCAGACGACGCAGACGCTGATCGACGGTGCGGGCCAGCGCGAGTCGCGCACGTTCTCGGTGCGCGTCTACACCGCGACCGAGCTGCTGGCGATGGTCGAGCGCGCCGGGTTCAGCGAGGCGAAGGCCTACGGGACCTTCGAGGGTGACCCGCTCACACTCGACACGCGGCTCGTGATCGCGGCGATTCGCTGACATCTGGACAAATGGACGGTCGTGTCCGGCTGCGGGCGGCCCGACACTCCGGCTCCATGATGCGGATCTCGCTGCTCGCGCTCGTCGCCACATTTGTGCTCGCGGCGCCCGCCGCCGGGCAGACGCTGCCACCGACCACCCTGCCGACCCCGCCGCAGGACGCCGACGGCGACGGCTTCCTCGACGCGTCGGATCAGTGCCCGTATGTGTGGGGCACCGTCAACGGCTGTCCCGACACCGACTCGGACGGCGACGGATTCGGGGATACGACGGACCCCTGCCCCGCCGTCTCAGGTCTGATCGACGGCTGCTTCACGCCGCCGCCGCCTCCGTCGAGCGAGCCGGCCGCGCTGCCGACCGCGACGTCGGTCACCGCGAACGGCGGGACGCTGCGCAAGAGCGGCGGCGCGCTGATGCTCACCGGCTCGTTCGGCGGCGCACCGTCAGGGTCGCTCATGACGCCGCGGCGGCTGACGATCTGGCTGCCGAAGAGCGTCACGGTCAGTGGCGCCCCCGCGAAGCCCTGCAGCGAGGCGTTCGCGCGCACGCTCACGCTGGACACTTACAAGCGCTGCGCGAAGATCGTCGCCGGTCGCCTCGGGGGCGACATCACGGCCTACTTCGCCTTCGCCGGCCCCAAGCAGGGCGCGAAGCAGCGCCTGTGGGTGCGCGGTCGCAGCGGCGACGATCTGGTCGGCTTCGGCAAGGGTTGGATCGAGCCGGCGAAGGGCGCCTGGCGCACGAAGATCACGCTCGAGATCGGCCAGCTTGGCGTGAAGGCTCCCGGTTTCGAGGTCTACTCCGGCGCCGAGCGTGCGACGGCGGGGATGGTGAAGCCGTTCACCGGCAAGTGCTCGGGCAGCTTCAAGCTCCAGCTGACGACCGCGCAGGGCACGGCGTCGAAGACCTACCGCTGTTAGATCGGGATGCCCCAGAGGGGGAACCAGCGCTCGAGCTCGGGCTCGACCGGCAGGTCGGCGCCGATCTGGGCCTTCAGCCGCAGCTCGCGCTCGTTGTCGCGCTGCTGCGCTCCGCCCGCGGGCACGAACGGGTAGAAGGCCCCGCGCTTGTAGTTGTAGATCCAGTAGATCCGCTTGTCGCGCTGGTCGCGCAACGCGAACACGGCGCACAGCACGCGGTCGCCGTAGCCGCCCGCCTGGATCGCCGTCGAGACGGCATTGACCCCGACGACGAGGTCCTCCATGTCGGGGTCGGACAGGATCATCCAGCGGTAGCCGAACTCGTCGTCGGTCGAGGAGACGGTCGTGCCGGTCTCCTCGCCGGTGCCCTTCACGACCTCCTCCATGTCCTTGACGATGCCCTCGAAGTCGGCGGTCGCGAGCGGCTGGAACACGATCGCGGCCTTGCCGTTGGTACGCATCTCGAGCTCCATGTCGAGCTTGACGTACGCCGTCGACATCGCGAACAGCCGGTCGGCCGCCGGCTGCTTGAGTTCGCGCTTGCCTCTCAGGATGTCCAGGAAGCCCACGTGCGGGAGCTTAGACCGGCTGGCCTTGCAGCTGCGCCTCCAGGCGCTGCAGCGCGGCGATCCGCTTCTCCATCGGCGGGTGCGTCGCGAACAGGCTCTTGATGCCCTTGCCGGCGCCCGCCGGGAAGATGAAGAACGCGTTCAGCTCACCGGCCGCGCGCAGGTCCTTCTGCGGGATCCGCTGCATGCCGCTCGAGATCTTGTACAGCGCGCTGGCAAGCGCGCTCGGCCGGCCCGTGATCAGCGCCGCGCCACGGTCGGCGGCGAACTCGCGGTAGCGCGAGAGCGCCTGCATGAGGACGAACGAGACCACGTAGACGGCTATCGAGACCAGGAACAGCACGATGAAGCCCGGGCCGTCGTCGTCGTCCGACGACGAGCCGCCGAAGAAGAAGCCGAACTGCACGATGTAGGCCGCGATCGTGGCGAAGAACGCCGCGAACGTCATGATCATCACGTCGCGGTTGGCGACGTGGGTGAGCTCATGCGCCATCACGCCTTCGAGCTCGGCGGGTGAGAGCAGCTCCATGATGCCCGTGGTGGCGCAGACGGTCGCGTTCTTCGGCGAGCGGCCGAGCGCGAACGCGTTCGGCATCGCCGTGTTGGCGACGGCCACCTTCGGCTTCGGCAGATCGGCCTGCACGCACAGGCGCTCAATCATCGCGTGCAGCTGCGGTGCCTCCTGCGGCGACACGACCCGGCCACCCATCGCGGCCAGCGCGAGCTTGTCCGACGCGAACAGGTTCAGCGCCGCGAGCCCGCCGACGATCACGATCATCAGCCATGCGCTGTCCAGGAAGGCGAACAGCACGACCGCGAGCACGACGTACACGGCACCGAGCAGGAACATGGTGAAGGCCATCCGGACCTGAAGGCCGGTGTCCTTGCCGAATGAGGTGGGTCTAGGCATCTCATGAAAGAGTCTGGCAGGCCCGGGACCCCCCTTAGCAACATTTAGCCAGATGAGAAAGTCCTGCATCATGAAGGAAACCCTGCATTTGTCTTGAAGTTGAGCGCCTAGCATGCCCCGCCGCATGCGAGTGCGTCTGTTCCTGCTCGCCGTGGTCGCGGCGGCACCTTTCCTGCTCTGGTCGCTGCTGCCGGTGGGATCGACCGCGCAGTCGCCTGGCTCACTGCAGAAGAAGATCGACCGCAACAACTCGCTGATCGGCGGCCACAAGTCGCACGAGCGGGTGCTGACCAGCGACATCTCGAGCCAGACGCGCCGGATCAACACGTTGCAGTCGGATATCTCGCGTCTCACCGCGCGCCAGCAGAAGCTGCAGACGAGCCTCGACGCCAAGCGGGACGAGCTGGCGGCGGTCCAGCGGCGGCTGCGCCAGGAGCGCGCCCGGCTCACGCGTCTGCGGGCGCGGCTGATCGTGGTCCGCCGGGCGCTCGCGGAGCGGCTCGTCTACCTGTACAAGGCCGATCCGCCTGATGTGGTCACCGTCGTGCTCGAGTCCGACGGCTTCGCCGACCTGGTCAGCCGCACCGAGTTCATGAGCAGGGTCTCCAAGCAGGACGCGCGGATCATGGGCGTCGTATCCGCGGCCAAGGCGGACGCGACCGCGACCGAGGCGCGCCTGGACCGGCTGGAGAAGCGCGAGAAGCGGGTGGCGGCACAGATCGAGTCCCAGCGCGACGAGGTGTCCGCCGTCCGCACGGGCGTCGTCGACCGCCGCGACCGGATCGTCAACGCGCGGGCGACCAAGGTCGCGCTGGTGCGAAGCTCGCGCGACCGGCGCCACGAGCTCCAGGACGAGGTCGAGGAGCTGCGCGAGGCGCAGGCCAAGGTCCAGGCCCGGCTGGCCGGTTTCTCGGGACCCGCGTCGGCGGGACCGATCAAGCCCGGCTCCGGCGGGCTCATCTGGCCGGTCAACGGGCCGATCACATCGCCCTTCTGCGAATCGCGGTCGTGGGAGTCCTGCCACCCGGGCATCGACATCGGCGTCCCGGCCGGCACGCCGATCCGCGCCGCCGGCGCGGGCAAGGTCGTCCTGATGCAGTCGGCCGCCGTCTCCGGCGGCTACGGGAACTTCACGTGCGTCCAGCACGGCGGCGCGCTGTCGACGTGCTACGCGCACCAGTCGCGGTTCGGCACGTCACTGGGAGCTGCCGTGTCCCAAGGTCAGGTCATCGGCTACGTTGGATGCACCGGCCGTTGCTTCGGGGATCACCTCCACTTCGAGACCCGGATCAACGGCGCGGTGGTCAACCCGATGAACTACCTCTGAGTTGCAGCCAGAAATTCATATTTTTGGCCTGACGATCCAGACCTTCGGTCTGGCGCTCGGTGCTGCCTTCCTCGTAGCCGGATGGATGGTCGCGAAGCGCTTCGGCGAGCTCGGTCGCAACGTGGACCTCGCGTACGAGATGGTGTTCGCGGCGCTGATCGGCGGTCTGCTCGGCGCGAAGCTCTGGTTCATCGCCGAGAACGGCGGCCCGCTGTTCAGCGGAACGGGCCTGACGTTCTACGGGGGGCTGCTGGGCGGCGCGCTGGCCGTGATCGCGTGGACCCGCTACCGCGGGGAGCTCGACCTCCAGTTGACGGACGCCGTCGTCCCGTCGCTGGCCGCCGCCTACGCGATCGGGCGGATCGGCTGTCAGCTGGCCGGCGACGGCGACTACGGGTCCGACTGGGACGGGCCGTGGGCGATGGCATATCCCAACGGGACGGTCCCGATCGACACGCCGGTTCACCCGACGCCGATCTACGAGACGCTGATCATGGGTGGGTTCGCGTTGCTGCTGTGGCGCTGGCGCGACCGGTGGCAGGCGGGGACGCTGACCGCGATCTACCTGATCGGCGCGGGGCTGGAGCGGTTCCTGATCGAGTTCATCCGCCGCAACGACGCGGTGGCGCTGGGGCTGACCCAGCCGCAGTGGGTGTCGCTGGCGATGATGGCCGCGGGCACGATCTGGCTGGTGGTGCGGCGGCCCGTCGCAGCGCCCGCGACCCGCGCCGCCTAACCTCTCGGGCCGTGCCCGCCACGGCCAGTCACCTGTACCCCGAGGCGTCGTCGGTCGAGGACGGCCGCCTGCACATCGGCGGTTGCGACGCGCGCGAACTGGCGCGCGAGTTCGGCACGCCGCTGTATGCCGTTGCCGAGGACGACCTCAGTGCGCGCGCGCGGGAGTTCCGGGCAGCGATGGGGGACGGGGAGGTCGTGTTCGCTTCCAAAGCGTTCCCCTGCACCGCGGTCTTGCGCGTGTTCGAGGAGGAGGGCCTGGCGGTCGACGTGGCGTCCGGCGGTGAGCTCGCGCTCGCGCTCAGGGCCGGCTTCAACGGCCGCCGGATCATCCTGCACGGCAATGCGAAGTCCGCGCACGAGCTGCGTGCGGCGGCCAAGGCGGGCGCGCGGATCGTCGTCGACAACTTCGACGAGATCGACAAGCTGGATCAGATCGCCGCCCCGGTGGAGGTGATGATCCGGGTGACGCCGGGCGTCGTGGCCGACACGCATGCCGCGATCCTGACCGGCCACGCGGGCTCGAAGTTCGGCTTCTCGCTGTCCGATGCGCCGCGGGCGATCGAGCGGCTGCGCGACGCCTCCTGGGCCGACCTGCGCGGCCTCCACATCCACATCGGCTCGCAGCTCTTCGACCTCGCGCCGTGGCGGCTCGCGGTCGAGGCGATCGCGACCCTCGGCGACTTCGGCGCGTACGACCTCGGCGGCGGGCTCGCCGTCGCGTACACGCCAGATCGGCGGCCGCCGACCGTTGCCGAGTACGTGAGCACGATGATCGCCACCGCCGACGCGGTGCTCGGCCCGGGCAAGGAGCTCTCGATCGAGCCCGGCCGCGCCCTGGTCGCCACCGCCGGCGTCACGCTCTACACGATCGAGTCGGTCAAGGACGTCGACCTGCCGGACGGTGCGGTGCGGTTCGTCGGCGTCGACGGCGGCATGTCCGACAACCTGCGCCCGATGCTCTACGACGCGCCCTACGAGACCGATCTGGTGGATCGGGTGGGCGCGGCCGGCACGCCGTGCACGGTGGTCGGCAAGCACTGCGAGTCCGGCGACGTCCTGATCCGCGAGACGACGCTGGCCGAGCCGCGCGTCGGCGAGATCCTGGCGATGCCGGTGACCGGCGCGTACGTCTACGCGATGGCCAACAACTACAACGGCGTCCCGCGGCCGCCGGTGATCTTCTGCTCAGGCGGCACCGCACGGCTCGTCGTGCGCCGCGAGACCTACGAGGACCTGCATGCCAGAGACGTATAGGGTCGGGCTCCTGGGCCACGGGACGGTTGGCGCCGCGTTCGAGATCCTGCTCACCGAGCGTGCGGAGGACATCTCGCACATCACCGGCTTCCAGCCCGAGATCAGCGGCGTCCTGACCCGCTCGCGCGGAGATTTCGAAGAGCTGCTGAACAGCTCCGATCTCATCGTTGAGCTGATCGGCGGCCTCGAGCCCGCGCGCGACTACGTCCTGCGGGCGATGCGCGCCGGCAAGCACGTCGTCTCGGCCAACAAGATGCTGCTGGCCTCGCACGGCGAGGAGCTGTGGGACTGCGCCCGCGAGCACGGCGTGCAACTGCGCTTCGAGGGTGCCGTGGCGGGCGTCGTGCCGGTCATCCGCGTGCTGCAGGAGTCGCTTGCCGCGGCCCACGTGGAGCGGATCCACGGGATCGTCAACGGCACGACGAACTTCATCCTCACCGAGATGTCGCGCGGCGGGCTCTCCTACGAGTCCGCCCTGGGCCGTGCCCAAGAGCTCGGCTACGCAGAGGCCGATCCGACCGACGACGTCACCGGCCGCGACGCCGCCGCGAAGATGGCGATCCTCGCCCGGCTGGCGTTCTCCACGCCGGTCCACCTCGACCAGGTGGTCTACGAGGGGATCGAGGAGATCACGGCCGAGGACGTCGCGTACGCCCGCGACCTCGGGCTCGGGCTGAAGCTGATCGGCACGGCCGAGCGCGTCGACGGCGGGATCTCCGTGCGCGTGCATCCCGCGTTCCTCAATCCGGGCCACCCGCTGGCGTCCGTCAACGGCTCATTCAACGCCGTCACCGTCGAGTCGGAGGCGATCACCGAAGTCACGTTGAGCGGCCCCGGCGCGGGCGGGCCGCAGACCGCGAGCGCGGTGCTTGGCGATGTCATCAGCGCGATGATCCCGCCCGCCTGCACGCCGGAGACGAGCGCGGCGCTGCCGATCGTGCAGGACGTCCGCTCGGCGTTCTACCTGGCGATGGAGGTCGACGACCGCCCCGGCGTGCTGGCCCAGGTGGCCGAGGTGCTCGGGATGCAGGGGGCGTCGATCAAGTCCGTGCTGCAGAAGGGCCTCGGCGACCAGGCGCGGCTGATCATGGTCCTGCACCCACTGCTCGAGTCGCGCTTCTACGCGGCCGTGCGGCTGATCTCGCAGATGACGTTCATGCGCTCCGAGCCACGCGCGATCCGCGTCATCGACGAGGAGTTCGAGTAAGTGGTCCCGACCGGCCACCCGACCGGCCCCTGGCGGCGCCCCGCCGCCTCTGGCTGCGTCCTCGGAAGGGGCAAGGGCTCCGCCCTGGCACCCTTCCTGCGTCCTTGCCAGAGACGACGGTGCATCCACCAGGAGATCGGCCGGGCGACCGGCCGGAACCACGCATGGGACTGATCACCCGCTACCTCGACCGGCTGCCGTTCGGCCCCGACGATCCCGTCGTCTCGCTCGAGGAGGGCTCGACGCCACTCGTGCTCGCCGAGCGGGTCAGCGAGCGCGCCGGCGTCGAGGTGTGGCTGAAGTTCGAGGGCGCGAACCCGACCGGCTCGTTCAAGGACCGCGGGATGACGTGCGCGGTGTCCGATGCCGTCCGCCAGGGCGCCGAGGCCGTGATCTGCGCCTCCACCGGCAACACCGCCGCCAGCCTCGCGGCGTACGCGGCGCGCGGCGGCCTGCGCGGCGCCGTGATCGTGCCCGAGGGCAAGATCGCCACCGGCAAGCTCGCACAGGCGCTGATGCACGGCGCGCGCGTGATCGCGCTGCGCGGCAACTTCGACGAGGCGCTCAAGCTCGTCCGCGAGCTCACCCAGCGCCACCCGATCGCGTTGGTGAACAGCGTCAACCCGTACCGGCTCGAGGGCCAGAAGACCGCGGCCTTCGAGGTGCTGGAGGTGCTCGGCGAGCTCGACGCCCTGTGCATCCCGGTCGGCAACGCCGGCAACGTCACCGCGTACTGGAAGGGGTTTCGCGAGATGGACGCGTCGCCGCGGCTGTTCGGCTTCCAGGCCGAGGGCGCGGCGCCGCTCGTGCACGGCGCGCCTGTGGCCCAGCCCGAGACGGTGGCGAGCGCGATCCGGATCGGCAACCCGGCTCGCTGGGAGGAGGCGATGGAGGCCTTCACGAGCTCACGCGGGCGGGTGGCGGCGGTGTCCGACGAGCAGATCCTCGACGCCTACCGGTTCCTGGCCGCGAACGAGGGCGTGTTCTGCGAGCCCGCGTCGGCCGCGTCCGTGGCGGGGCTGCTCACCCACGGCGTCGACGGCGCCGAGCGCGTCGTCTGCGTCCTCACCGGCCACGGCCTGAAGGACCCGCAGACGGCGCTGTCGCAGGCCGGCGCGGTCGTGCCGTGCGAGCCGGACATCGCGGCGGTCGAGCGCGCCGTGCTGGAGTAGCAGTGAGCGCGTCAGCGCTCACGCGGCCCGAGCTCGCGGGACGCCGAAGGCGGTCCGCGAGTTGAGGCGGCGCCGGACCGTACGCGTTCCTGCGTCCTCGGCCAACCTCGGGCCGGGGTTCGACGTGATGGGCGCCGCGCTCGACCTCCACATGGAGGTCGACGTCGTGGAGACCGGCCGGTTCGGCGTTCACACGAACCTGCGGATCGCCCGCGACCGCCGCAACCTGTGCGTGCGTGGGTTCGCCGCGCTGGCGCCGGTCGACGACTTCGAGTTCACGATCCGCTCCGACATCCCGCTGTCCGGCGGCATGGGGACGAGCGCGGCGGCGTTCGTCGCCGGTCTGGTCGCCGCGGACTCGATCTTCGAGCTCGGCGCCGACGTGCTGGCCGAGGCGATCCGCCTCGAGGGTCATCCGGACAACGTCGCCGCGGCGCTGCTCGGCGGCTTCGTGCTGTGCGCGGACGCGCACGTCGAGCGCTTCGAGCCCCCGGACGGCCTCGAGTGCCTGCTCGTCGTTCCTAGCCAGGCCGTCCGCACGGCCAAGGCGCGCGAGGCGCTGCCCTCGCGAATTCCGGTCCAGGACGCCGTCTACAACATCGGCCACGCCTCGCTGCTCGTCCTCGGCCTCGCCCGCGGCGATCTCTCGCTCGTGAGCCGCGGTCTCGCCGACCGCCTCCACCAGCCGCGTCGCGCGCACCTCTACCCGCGGTCGTGGGAACTCGTGCAGACCGCGCGCGACCTCGGCGCGCTCGGCGCCACGATCTCCGGCGCCGGCCCGACGGTGCTGGTCTGGTGCGACTTCGAGAGCTCAGGCGCGGTCGCGGCGCGGCTGGCGACCGAAACCGAGGGCTGGGCCGAGGTCATGCGCGTGCCGTTCACGCCGGTCGGCGCCGAGGTTCAGAGCGTCATGTAGGCGCGGACCGCGCCGGCGCGGATCTGGATCAGGTCGCAGACCGCGTTGGCCATCCACAGCCCGCGGCCGTCGAGCTGATCGATCTCGGGCTTGACCCGGCCCACGAGCGGGTCGGCGATCCGGCCGCGGTCGCGGACCTCGCAGATGAGCGCGTCGTCCGTGCGCCAGACGCGCAGGATCCCGCGCCCGCCGCCGTGCCGGATGCTGTTCGCGGCCAGCTCGCCGACCGCCAGCACGAGGTCGTGCTCACGGTCTACCGCCAGGCCGGCGCGGCGCGCGCAGTGCTCGACCAGGCGCCGCACCTCGACGAGCGTGTCGAGCTCGAAGCCGAGGGTCCGCGCGGTCGCGGGCGGCGGCGGCAGCGGTGAGTCGAACGGCGCCAGCAGCCGCGCGGCGTCGCGGAACGCGTGGCTCGGTTCGCCATCGACGTGCGGGTGGCTGCAGCACGCCTCGTGGATCACGCTCCCGTTGAGCGAGTCGGTGTCGTACGGGCACAGCAGCCGGAAGTCGGACCGATCCGCGAAGGCCATGTTGAGCAGCGCCTCGTGGAGCTGACATTCGACCAGCTCGGTCTCGTTGCGGCCGGGCCAGATCGGCTCGCCGACGCCTCGGACCGGGCCGGGATTCGCGTCCGCGAACTCTCGCCACGCCGGGATCAGCCGCGCCGGGTTGTGGCCGACGACCGCCATGTCAGCGAACTGCACGCGGTCCGCATCGGTGCCGAGCGCGCCGCGCAGGGAGCGGATCTTGCCCGCGTCGACCGCCACGAGGATCGCCTCGTCCGCTGCGAGTCCGGCGCGGATGTAAGGCAGCGCACCGGCGAGAAAGCCGTCGGAGCCGCGGTACAGCAGTGCTTCGTGGCGGAACATCGGTGGGGCCGGTTGTCAGCGTAGCGCTAGCTGTGCTGAGCGACGACCGCGCGGATGGCCTCGATCAGCGGGCCATCCTCGTCGCCCTTCTCGAGGTACGCGTCGGCCTCGTGGCCGAGCGCGCCCTCCTGCATCAGGCGGACATAGCCGGAATAGACGATCACGCGCGCGGTCGGCGCAGCTTCGCGGACCGCCAGCAGCAGCGTGTCATCGCCGGGGCGGCCGAGCGTGTCCAGCAGGACCACGTCGGCGTTGACCTCCGGGAGCGCCGCGAGCGCCGTTTCGGCCGTGTGAGCGGCGCCGACATGGTCGATGTCGTCGTGCTCGGACAGCCAGAACGCCACGAGGCGAGTGAACGCCTCCGAGTCGTCGCAATGGAAGACGCGAATCCCCATGCCGGGCGCTCAGTGTAGTGCCGTCAGCATTGGCGCCAATGCGCCACGTGCGTCTTCGCGGCCGATGCGAATGAGGACCTCGTCGGCGAGCGCGAGGTAGTCGGCGCCGAGGTCCGGGCGGTAGTCGAGGATCGAGAGCGCCTTCTCGGCGGATTCGGCGTAGGCGATCGAGGCGCGGATCACGGTGTCGAACACCTTCTCACCGAACGCCTCCCGCAGTTGTGAATAACTGTCACGCGAGTGCGTCGTCCGCATGTCGGCGATGTTCATCAGCACGCCGAGGAACTCGAGGTCCGGGTTGTAGTACTCGCGCGCCTGCTCGATCACCTCGAGCGCACCGTTGACGCCCTGGAGCGCGAAATACTGCGCCTCGGAGGAGATCAGCGCCCAGTCGGCGGCGACCAGCCCGTTGACGGTCAGCAGACCGAGCGCCGGCGGGCAGTCGATCAGGATCACGTCGTGCTGCTTGCGGGCGTCCTTGAGCGCCTTCTTGAGCACCAGCTCGCGCCCCATCTTCCCGCTCAGCGCGCGCTCCACCTCGGCCAGGATCGGCGTTGCCGGGACGATCCCGTCGTGGGCGGCCGCCTTCACCTTGACGTCTCCGGACAGCACGTCGGCGATCGTCGGCGCGGCGTCCGGAGGCACGTCGAAGTAGTCCGACAGGTTGCCCTGCGGGTCGAGATCGATGGTCAGCACGTCCAGACCGACGAGCCGGAGCACGTCGGCCAGGGTGCGGACGGTCGTGGTCTTGCCCGTGCCGCCCTTCAGCGACAGGACCGCGATCGTGTCGGCCATTGGGCCGCCACGATATCGAGCGCGGCTACTCGCTCAGTACGGCCGAACCGGCAGGGGTGGGGGCCGACACGGTGTCCATGAAGTACATGGCGTGACGCCCGATCACGACCTCGTCGCCGTCGCTCAGCGGACTCCACTCGACACGCCGCCCGTTGACCTGTATCCCGTTCAGGGAGCGGTCGTCGAGCACGCGTACGCCGCCCGCCTCGCTGGCGATCAGCGCATGACGGCGGGACACCGTGGCGTCATCGAAGCGGATGTCCGCGGCCAGCGAGCGCCCGATCCGGGTCCACTCACGGCTGACCGGGACGACGAGCACCTTGCCGTCCTGCTCGAACGCGAGATAGCGGCCCGGCCCACCGAGGCCGGCACGCGTCTCCTCGAGCCAAGCGGGCGGCTCGGGCCTGGACGTACCACCGAGGCTCATCGCGCCCGCGCCGATGCCCGGAAGCGTTCCGGTGGTCTGGGCGTCGTTGTCGAATCGTGGGTCCATCTGAGACAGCTTCCTCCCTGGGTCCGACCGACCCCTCCGGCTGCACAGGATAGGGCTCGGAGGCTAGGGCCGCGACCCCAATTTGGAAGTTGTCTTGCACCGGAAGGTCGGGCTGACGACATGCCGAATCGCGGTGTATGCCCGTTCTCAAGGTCTTCGGCCCGCCCGAGCTGTCGTTCGTCCGCGCCAGCATGCGCGCGCTGGCCGTCGGAAGGCGCGGCTGCGAGCACTGCCACCGGACCCCGCTCGTGGGCGAGACGGTCTTCCTGTACGGCGAGCGGATCGTGTGTGAGCTGTGCCGGCCGCTGCGGCGCGAGGCGCCGGGACGGGTCGAGGTCGTGCACTCCGCGGAGCGCGACCACACGGTGAAGCGCCGCGTCGCCGCCTAGCTCTATTCTCCGGGGCCGATGGACCCCGTCACCGCGCACGTCGTGATCGGCCGGCCTCGCGAGGAGGTCTTCGAGTATCTCGCGGATATCGCCAACCACTCGGAGTTCTCCGATCACTACATGAAGGAGATGCGGCTCACACGCGTCGAGTCGTACGGCAGGGGCGCCGGCGCGCGCTTCAAGCTCGATGCGCCGCTCGATCGCTTCTCGTGGGGCGATATGACGTTCGTCGACGTCCAGGCGCCGTACAAGATCGTCGCCGCGGGCCGCGGCGGGAAGTTCAACCGCAACAAGACGTGGACGACGTGGACGCTGGAGCCGAGCGGAAACGGGACTCGCGTCGAGGTGACGACGGAGTCCGAGCCCGCGCTGCCCACCGACAAGTTGTTGGAGGCCGTGACCCGCCGCCGCGGGTGGATGAAGCGCAACCTGCGCAAGGCGCTGCAGCGCATGCAGTCGATCCTCGAGGAGAACCACGATCGCGGGGCGCGAGTCACCGTGGGTGGCCTGTAATCTCCGCCGTCGGATGCGCCGTCTCGTCCTGATCGCCCTCCTCACCACCGCCTTTGCCGGCTGCGGCATCGAGGACACCATCCACGAGGCCGAGACCGAGGGCATCTACGTCGACGTCGGCAACCTCGTCTATCAGGTCCAGATCTCGCGCTACCTGAACCCGGGGGACGTCGAGGACCGCGAGTACCTGATGGGCCTGCCGGCCGGCACGAGCCCGCAGCTCCCGGGCGACGAGACGTGGTTCGGGGTGTGGATGCGGGTCAAGAACTACTCGGACGAGACGTTGATGCCCGCCGAAGAGTTCGTGGTCGTGGACACCGAGGAGAACGAGTTCCGCCCGATTCCGCTGGCGGATACGAACGTGTTCGCCTACCGCGCGTTTCCGCTTGGCCCCGACGAGGTGAAGCCGACTCCGGACTCGGCCGCCGCCAGCGGGCCGATCCAGGGCTCGCTGATCCTCTTCAGGCTGCCCACCGACTCGCTGCAGAACCGCCCGCTGAAGCTCGAGATCGAGCAGGCCGGCTTCGAGACGGCCGAGATCGACTTGGACCTCTAAAGCGCGGCCCGCAGGACCTGGCCCGCGGCAGGCGCGGCGGTGTCGCCGCCCGCGCCCTGGCCGACGAGCAGCACCGCGACCGCGATCTTCGGTTCGCCGAGCGGGGCGAACGCCGCGAACCAGGCGTCGGTGTCGCTCGGGTCGTTCTCCGGCGGTGGTGGCTGCTCCGGGTCGGTGACCTCGGGCGGCGGCTCCTCGCGCACGGTCGTGCGCAGCTCCGCGGTGCCGGTCTTGCCCGCGACCTTGACGCCCGGAACGGCGGCCGCGCCGCCGGTGCCGTCGGTCACGACCGTGCGCATGTAGCTCTTGATCGTGCGCGCGACCGACTTCGGGGTCGCGCGGACGCGCCGCGGGTCGGCGCCCTTGAGCAGCGTGGGGTGCGGGCGCATGCCGTCGGCGCCGATCGTCGCCGCGACCAGCGCGAGCTGCAGCGGCGTGGTCAGGACCTTGCCCTGGCCGATCGCGCTCGAGCCGACCGCGAGATCGTCGCCGATCTCGGCCGCGGCGGGGATCGTCGAGCGGGCCGCGCCGGCCAGCGCCGGGTCCTCGTTGAAGCCGAACTTCTCGGCGATCCTGACGAGCTTTTCGGCGCCGAGCTCCGCGCCCAGCGGGGCGAAGACCGAATTGCAGGAGTGGGCGAAGCTGGTGCGCAGCGAGCCGCCGCACGACTCGCCGTTCGCGTTCTGGATCTCGACGCCCTCGATCGTCGCGCCGGTCTGGACCGGGTACGTGTCGCTCCGCTTGGCCACCTTGGCCTCGAGCACGCCGGCCAGGGTCACGATCTTGAATGTGCTGCCGGGCGGCTGCGGCGCCGACTGGGCGATCCCCGCGAGCGCCAGCACCTCGCCGTTGCTCGGGCGCACGACCGCGATGCCGCCGTAGCGGCCGGCGAGCGCCTCGACCGCGGCGCGCTGGATCTTGGGATCGATCGTGGTCCGGACCGAGCGGCCGCGCTTGGGCGGGACGGTGGCGAGCGCGCGGTCGCCGGCGAAGAGCGTCCCGCCGGGAGTGCCGCGAAGGCGGTCGTCGAACTCGCGCTCGAGGCCGGTCAGCCCGACCGCCGCGCCCGTCGGAACGCCGCGGGCTTCGAGCTGCGCCGCCAGCTCAGGGGGCGCGGGCCCGATGTTGCCGGCGATCTCGGAAGCGATCGGGCCCAGATCCGACGTGCGCTCGGGCCCCTTGGCGATCGGCGTGCCGTCGCGAGCCTGGATCGTGGCGCGCTCCGGCATCGTGGTCTCACGGCGGAGCTTGTCGCCGCGGCGCAGGCCCGGATAGACGAGCTCGGCGCGCCAGTCGATGCCCGGATCGGCGTCCTTGCGCTCCCCGGTGGGGAACGTCAGGCTACCTTTGAGCGGGCCGAAGATGCGGGTATCGAATGAGACCGCGACGGTGTCGCCTTCGTTGACACGCCCGGCCTTGAGGGACTCGAGCGTGATCGTCTCGGCCGCCTGCCGGTAGGTGCGCTGCAGCCGCGCCAGGGACGTGCGCTGGCGCGCCGCGTCCGAGAGCAGGGCGTACATGGCGGCGTGATCGCCGCGCTCCCAGGCCTTCGTGAAGGCCTCGATAGTGCGGTGCTCGGGCGGCACATGACGCGCCCCGAGGACGGTTCCGGCGATCAGGGCGACCACCGCGGTCGCGGCCAGCGGGGCGAAGCGCCGAGGATTTGGAATCCCGCGCCGCCTGCGCCCTGGCCGGTCCTTCGTCGTGCTCAACAACGGTCAGAGTACGGGCTCAGCGGTACGCTCGGATGGCGTGACCGGCATCGACTGGCTGATCGTGGGCGTCGTGGTGCTGCTCGGCCTGTTCGGCTGGGCGCAGGGATTCGTGGCGGGCGCGCTGGCGCTGGTCGGGTTCGCTATCGGCGCCTATGTGGGGACGCGGGTCGGGCCGCTGCTGCTCGACGAGGGCCGGCGCTCGCCCTGGTCGCCGGCGTTCGGGCTGGTGGGCGCGCTGATCGCCGGAATGGTGTTCGCGATCGGCCTCGAAGGCATCGGGGCGCGATTGCGCGGGCGGGTGCGATCGCCCACGGCCACAGCGCTGGACGGCATGGCGGGGGCGGTGTTAACGGCGTGTGTCGGTTTGGGGATCACGTGGGTGCTGGGCGCCCTGGCGCTCGCCAACGGAGGCGAGGCGCGGCGCGAGGTCCAGCGATCCACCATCCTGCGACAGCTCAATACGTGGCTGCCGCCGTCGAGCGGGTTGATCGAGGCGCTGGCCCGGCTCGATCCGTTCCCGCGGATCGACGGCCCGGAGGCGAACGTGCCGGCGCCGACCGCGTCGATCGCTCGTGCCGACGGTGTGCGGGCGGCCGCCGAGAGCGTCGTGAAGATCCTTGGGAACGCGTGCGGGCTGGGCGTCGAGGGCTCGGGCTGGGTCGCCGGCGAGGGGTTGGTGGTCACGAACGCGCACGTGGTCGCGGGCCAGAAGGAGACGGACGTGCTGCTGCGCGGACGCGAGCCGGGGATGGAGGCCGTGGTGGTGTCGTTCGACCCGCGCAACGACCTCGCCGTGTTGCGGGTGGAGGGGTTGAACGCGCCCGCTCTGACGCTGGCCGAGAACCCGAAGTCGGGCACGTCGGCGGCGATCCTCGGCTTCCCGGGCAACGGGCCCTATGACATCCGCGCGGGGCGCGTGGGGCAGACCCGTGAAGTGATCACGCAGGACGCCTACGGCCAGGGGCCGGTGCGGCGGTCGATCACGTCCCTGCGCGGCGCCGTGCGCTCCGGCAACTCCGGCGGGCCGATGGTGGACGCCGACGGCCTTGTGGTCACGACGGTGTTCGCCGCGACGACCTCGGGCCCCCGCGGGGGCTTTGGCGTTCCGAACTCGATCGTGCGCTCTGCCTTGGAGCGAGCCGCCGGAAGTAACGGGGTGTCCACCGGTCCATGCACGGGGTAATCGCCCAGGGGGCGATTACCCTGTCGAGTTCGACGGACGCTTCGCGGTCCGGTCGAACTCGCTGGGAGCGCTACGCTGCCGCCCCCAATGGGCAAGACCCTCGTCATCGCTGAGAAGCCGTCCGTCGGGCGTGACCTGACGCAGGCGCTCCCGGGCGCGTTCCAAAAGCACGAGGGCTACCTCGAGTCCGAATCGCACGTCGTCACGTGGGCGGTCGGGCACCTGGTCCAGCTCGCCGAGCCCGACGAGTACGACGCCAAGTACAAGAAGTGGCGGATGGCGGACCTGCCGATCGTGCCGGACCGCTTCAAGCTCGTCGTCCGCGACGAGCGCTCGCGCAAGCAGATGACCGTGATCACGCGGATGCTCAAGCGCGACGACGTCTCCGAGGTCGTGAACGCGTGCGACGCCGGGCGCGAGGGCGAGCTGATCTTCGCCTGGACCTTCGAGAAGGCGGGCGCCAAGAAGCCGGTCCAGCGTCTGTGGCTGTCGTCCATGACGTCGGCTGCGATCAAGTCCGCGTTCGGCTCGTTGAAGCCGGCGTCGGAGTTCCAGCTCCTCGAGCAGGCGGCGCGGTCGCGCTCGGAGGCGGACTGGATCGTCGGCATGAACGCGACCCGGGCGGCGACGATCCGGCTGCGTTCCTCGTTCGACGGCGCCGTGTCCTTGGGGCGCGTGCAGACGCCGACGCTGGCGATCATCGCGCGTCGCGAGGAGGAGATCCGGGCGTTCGTTCCGGAGCCGTACTGGCTCGTCGACGCGGTCTTCGCTCCGGACGACGAGCGGCGGTACACAGGCCGCTACCACGCTGGGTCGCAGCCGCGGTTGAAGACCGCCGGGGAGGCCACGGCGATCGTCGACGCGGTCCGCGACGGGCGCGGAGAGATCACCAAGCTCGAGAAGACCAAGCGCAGCGAGAAGGCGCCGCTGCTGTACGACCTGACGTCGTTGCAGCGCGAGGCCAACACGCGGTTCGGGTTCTCGGCGCGGAGGACCTTGTCAGCGGCGCAGCGGCTGTATGAGGAGCACAAGCTACTCACGTATCCGCGCACGAGCTCGCGCTTCCTGCCCTCGGACATGATCGGCGAGATCAAGCCGATCGCCGCTTTGGTGGGCGTGCACCGCGAGTACGCGGCGGCCGCTCGGTACGTGACGGGGCTGGACGTGCTGCCGCTGGGGCGCGTGGTCAACGACGCAAAGGTCACCGACCACCACGCGATCATCCCGACGAACTCCAACCAGCGGATCGACAAGCTCTCCGACGACGACCGGCGGGTCTACGACATGGTCGTCCGGCGGTTCCTCGCCGTCTTCCATCCGGACGCGGTGTTCGAGAACACGCGGCTCGAGACGACGGTGCTGGAGTACATCTTCCGGACCCGCGGCCGGGTCCTGCTCGAGGCCGGTTGGCGCGGCGTCTACGGGGAGATCGAGGAAGGCTCCGGCTCTGACGAGGACGAGGGCGCGAATCAGGCGCTGCCGAAGCTCTCGCAGGGTGAGGCCGTCTCGGTGCTCGAAGTGGGCAGTGAGGAGAAGGTGACGCAGCCGCCGCGGCGGTACTCGGATGCGTCCTTGTTGGCGGCGATGGAGACCGCGGGACGTCTGGTCGACGACGACGAGCTGCGTGAGGCGATGAAGGATTCCGGCATCGGCACGCCGGCGACGCGCGCGGCGATCATCGAGCGGGTGATCGACGTCGGCTACGTCGAGCGCGACGGGCGCTCGCTGGTCTGCACCGAGAAGGGGCTGGGCGTCGTGCGCCTGCTGGGCGAGCACGCGTTGACCTCCCCCTCGCTGACCGGCGACTGGGAGCACCGGCTGGCCAAGATCGAGGACGGCGCCGAGGAGCGCTCGAAGTTCATGGCCGACATCGCGCAGTTCGCCGGCGCGACGGTCCACGAGCTCGACGAGAAGCTCAAGGAGGTGCGGATCCCCCGCGCCAACCTCGGCCCGTGCCCGGTCTGCGGCAACGACATCGTCGAGAACCGCAAGGGCTTCTCCTGCTGGTCGCGCGAGGACCCCGGCTGCGGATTCGTGATCTGGAAGAGCAAGGCCGGCAAGACCCTGCCGCCGGCGGTGGCCCGCGAACTGATCTCGAAGGGTCGCACCGAGAAGGCGGTCACCGGCTTCAAGGGCCGCTCCGGCCGCTCCTTCCGCGCCCGCCTGGCGCTGATGCAGTCCGAGGACGGCAAGTGGCGGGTCGAGTTCGACGAGCCGTGGGCGCGCGAGGGCGCCAAGCCGCCCGAGGGCGAAGAGCCCACCGAAGCCGCCGCCGCAGAGACGACGGCGTCCGAAGCGGCCTAGCCGCTAGGCGTGAGGCTCTTCGGCCGCCGGCCGGGGGCTGCGCCGGTCGGGCGGCGCCGGCAGTTCCGGCCGCACGCTCGGCGGGCGGACGATCGCGTTCCACAGCGCCGAGAGCCCCTGCACCATCGCGACGACGACCTCGCCGAACGGCGTCAGCGTGCCGGGCTGGAGCTCCTCGTCCATGACCGCCTCGACCTCGGGCGGCAGGCCGGGGCCCTCGCCGTGCGTCCACGTGACAAACAGCTCGTGACTCCCGACCACGTGCGCCACCTCCGTGGCAAGGGCGACATCCGTGTCGGTATGTGCGGCTGGGAGGTGCAGGGTCGGCATCACTGCCTCCGGGACAGGATCGGGGGCCTCAAGGACGGGTCTGGGAAGAGGCAGGGTCGCAACTCTTAACGTCGACCGCTGCCGTACATTCGTCCAGAGTTCGTTTCATCCCGCATTTCGTGGGGTAGCCGGCCGCGCCGCTGGTCCGCTCGCTGTCATTCCAGCCGGTCCGCGCGCGACCCTATGGGGTCCCGATGCCCCTGACGCTGATCACCGGTCCGGCCAACGCGGCCAAGGCGGGCGCCGTCCTCGAGCGGCTCCGCGCCGCGCTGCCGCGCGACCCGGTGCTCGTCGTGCCGACCGCCGCCGACGCGACGCACTACTCGCGCGAGCTCGCCGGGGCCGGGATCGTGTTCGGCGCCGACGTGACGACGTTCCCATGGCTGATGCGGGAGATCGCGCGCGCCGCGAAGATCCGCACGCGCCCGCTCGGCCGGCTCGCGCGTGAGCGGGTGATCCGGGCCGCGATCAAGGACGTCGAGCTCCACGCGCTCAAGGCGTCGTCCGCCGGGCCGGGGTTCCCGCTCGCGCTCGGCGAGCTGTTCGCCGAGCTCCAGCGCTCGCTCGCCTCACCCGGCCGCTTCGGTGCCGCCATTCGTGCGTGGTCCGACCCACCGGCGCACGCCCCCGAGCTCGCGAAGCTCTACTCCGCCTATCACCGCCGGCTCGAGGCGCTCGAGACCGTCGACACCGACGGCCTCACGCACCTCGCGCTGAACGCCGCGCGAGACGCGTGGGACGGCCGTCCGCTGTTCCTGTACGGGTTCGACGACCTGCTGCCGACCCAACTCGACCTGGTCGAGACGCTCACCCGCCACACGGACACCGACGTCACAGTCGCGCTCACGTACGAGCCGGGCCGCGCCGCGCTGGCCGGCACCGCCGCGACCTTCGAGACGTTGAAGCCGCTCGCGCGCGAGCACGTCGCGCTCGAACCGCGCTCGGAGCACTACGCGCCGAAGACGGCGGGCGCGCTCCATCACCTCGAGCGCGAGCTGTTCGAGCCCGCTCCGGTGCGCGTGTCGCCCAACGGCGCCGTCCGGCTGCTTGAGGCCGGCGGCGAGCGCGCCGAGGCCGAGCTCGTGGGCGCCGAGGTGCTCGAGCTGCTGCGTGACGGGATGGCGAGCGACGACATCGCGGTGCTCGTCCGCTCGGGCGCAGACCTGTTTGCGCAGGTGTTCGAGGGCTACGGCATCCCGGTCGCCCGCGAGCGGCGCACCCCGTTCGCGCAGACGCGGCTCGGCACGGGTGTGCTCGCGTTCGCCCGCGCCGCGCTCGGCGGCACGGCGATGGACGTCGTCACGTGGCTGCGCACGCCCGGAAAGCTCACCCCCGCCTCGGCCACCACGGAGCTGGCCGACCGGCTCGAGGTCCAGGTCCGCCGCCACGAGGCGCGTACCGCGCGCGACGCGCGGTGGCATTGGGCGAAGCTCGGCGGGCGCGAACTGACCGAGCTCGACGAGCTGCCGACGGATGCGGCGGAACCGTTCCTGAACGCTCTGCTGACGGAGGCCGAGACGATCTGGACCGCGCCGCACACGCGCCGCGCCGACGTGCTGAGCCCGGACGACGAGGCCGCCGCGCGCGCCGCCCGCGAGCTCCGCAGGGCCGTGAGTGAGCTGACCAAGCTCGCGGCTGCCGACCCCGCGCTCGCCGGCGATCCGCAGGAGCTGCTCGAGGCGCTCGCCGCGGTCGAGGTCCGCGACGGCGATGCCGGCGGCGACGGTGTCCTGCTCGCCGACCCGCTGGCGATCCGCGCGCGCCGGTTCCGGGCCGTCTTCGTGTGCGGCCTCCAGGAGGGCGAGCTGCCGCAGCGCCCCGTCCCGGAGCCCTTCCTGGACGACGGCGCCCGAGCGGAGCTGGCCAAGGCGTCCGGGCTCGCGCTGCCCCGGCACGAGGACACGCTGCCGCGCGAGCGCAGCCTGTTCTACGCGTGCGTGTCGCGCCCCGAGGAGGTGCTGTTCCTCTCGTTCCGCAGCTCCGACGAGGAGGGCGGGCCGCAGCAGCCGTCGCCGTTCCTGGACGACATGCGGGCGCTCTTCACGGACGAGCTGTGGGAGGGCCGCGGCCGCCGGCTGCTGGCCGAGATCACCTGGCCGCCGGCCGAGGCGCCGACGCCGCACGAGCTGCGGCGCTCCCAGGCGGCAGCCGAGGAGCGCCCGGCGCCCGCGCCGCTCGACGCCCCGCACGACCCCGTCGTCCTGGCGACGCTGGCGCAGCGCGATCGCGAGTCCGCCCGCGGGCTGGAGACGTTCGCCGGCTGCCCGGTCAAATGGCTGATCGAGCACGTCCTGCGCCCGGGCCCGGTCGACCCGGACCCCGAGCCGATGCGGCGCGGCTCGCTCGGCCATGCCGTGCTCGAGCGCACGTTGCGCGGGCTCAAGCAGCGCACGGGCTCCGCGCGGTTGGCGCCCGAGACGTTGGAGGCCGCCGTGGCCGAGCTGCGGGTGGCGATCGGCGAGCTCCAGGCCGCCTCGCGCACGACCCACGGCAAGGCCGCCGCCCGCGCGCTGGAGGTGGACCTCGAGCGCTACATCCGTCACGAGGCGACGACTGGCGCGGGCTACGAGCCGGCCGAGCTCGAATGGAGCTTCGACGCGCTGATGATCGATGGCGTCGCGGTCAGCGGGCGGGTCGATCGGATCGACGTCGACGGCACGCGGGCGATCGTCCGCGACTACAAGGGCAAGACCGTCTACCCGGGCGCGAAGTGGGCCGAGGACGGCCGGATCCAGGCCGCTTTGTATGCGCTCGCCGTGCGTGAACAGTTCGGTCTCGACATCGCCGGCGCGCTCTACCAACCGATCGGCAGCGCCGACCAGCGGCCGCGAGGGGTCGTGCGCGACGACATCCCGGGCCGCTACGTCAACGGCGACGTGGTCGACGACACAGCCCTGGACGCCACGCTGGAGGCGTCCCGCGCGGTCGCCGCCCAAGCCGCCGCGGACCTGCGCGCCGGCCGCATCCGCCCCTGCCCGGACCGATGCGCGTACAACGGCGGCTGCGCCCACCCGGGGATCTGCCGCTCATGAGGTTCACCGCCGAGCAGCGCGCCGCGATCGCCGCCCGGAGTGGCTCGTCGCTGCTCGCCGCCAACGCCGGCTCGGGCAAGACCGCGGTGATGGTCGAGCGGATCGCCGCCGCCGTACGCGAGGACGACGTTCCGGTCGGCGCGATCCTCGCCCTGACCTTCACGGAGAAGGCGGCGGGCGAGCTCGCGGAGCGGCTGCGGCGGCGCCTGACCGAACTCGGCGAGCACGAGCACGCGCGGGCCGTCGACGGCGCCTGGATCGGCACGATCCACGGCTTCTGCGCGCGGCTGCTGCGCTCGCAGCCACTGGCCGCCGGTCTGGACCCGCGCTTCGAGGTGCTCGAGGAGAGCGCCGCCGAACGGCTCGCGAACGCGTCCTACGAGCGCGCACTCGAGGCCTGGGCGCGCGCCGAGGGTGCGGCCGCGATCGACCTCGCCGCCTCATACGGCGCCGCGCTCCGCGAGCTCGTCCAGACCGGGTATTCGACGCTGCGCGCCCGCGGTCACGAGCAACCCCGGCTCGTGATCCCGCGCACGCCGCCGGCGCCCGACGCCGAAGCGCTCGCGGTCGCACGGGACGCGGCCGCGCGTGAGCTCGCCACCGCCGGCGACGGCATGCGCGTGGCGGCGGGGCGCTCCGCGCTGGACGCGTGTGGCCTGTGGGAGGGCGTGCCCTGGCCGGGCGAGTTGGCACCCGCCGAGCTCAAGGGCGGCGCCCGCGCGCTCACCACTGACGTCTGCGAGGCCTACCGCAGCGCGTGGCTCGCGTACCGCGCCTCGTGCGCGGACTACCACGCGAGCACGGCCCTGGCGCTCATCGACGCCCTGCTCGCGCGCTACGGCGACGAGTTCACCCGCGCCAAGCGCGAGCGCGCCGCGGTCGACTTCGACGACCTCGAGCTGCGCGCCAAGCACCTGCTCGGGGACGAACCCACGCGCCAACGATGGGCGGAGCGGTTCGCGCTGATCATGATCGACGAGTTCCAGGACACGAACCGGGTCCAGCTCGACATCCTCGAGGCGCTCGAGCGCGACAACCTGTTCGCGGTCGGCGATGAGTTCCAGTCGATCTACCGCTTCCGCCACGCGGACGTGACGATCTTCCGCGGCCGCGCGCAGGCACTGGACGCCGTCCGCACCCTCACCACCAACTTCCGTTCCCGTGAGGAGCTGCTCGACGTCATCAACGCGGCCTTCGCGCCGGAGTTCGGGGAGCGCTTCTCGCCGTTGCGCGCCGGTCGGCTCGAACCGCCGGCCGACGACAGCGGGGCGCTGCGGCTGTTCGCGCTCGACCCGCCCACCGGCTCGCCGCCGGTCGAGTTGTTGATCACCGACAACCACGACTGGGACGACCGGGTCGGCCTGGCCGGCGGCGGCGACCAGCCGTGGCGCCGTGCCGAGGCGCGCCTGATCGCGCATCGCCTGCGCCACGAGGTCGACGCCGGCCGCCGTGCCGGGGACATCGTCGTGCTCGTCCGCGCCACCGCCTCGCTGCGGCTGCTCGAGGAGGCGCTCGAGGAGCAGGGCCTGCCGACCTACGTCGTCGGCGGCCGCGGCTACTGGTCGCAGGAGCAGGTCCGCGACGGCCTCGCGTGGCTGCGCGTGCTCGCCAACCCGCATGACGAGGAGGCGCTGCTCACGGTCCTGTCGAGCCCGTTCCACGGCGCGCGCACCGACGAACTCGTCACGCTCACCGAAGCCGGGCGGGCCCGAGGCAGCCTGTGGGCCGCGCTCCAGGAGACCGGCACGCCGATCGCGAACCTGCTGGCCTCCGAGCGCAACCGCGCCGAGCGCGCCCCGCTCGAGGTCCTGCTCGAGCGCGCGATCGTCGTCACGCGCTACGACCTCGCGATCCTGGCCCGGCCCGGCGGCGACCGCCGGCTCGCGAACCTGCGCAAGCTGATGCGCCTGGCCGGCGAGTACGAGCGGGCCGAAGGCCGCGACCTGCGCGGCTTCCTGGCCGATGCCGCCGCCCGCGATCTCGCCGAGGCACGCGAGGGGGAGGCCGCGCTCGAGTCCGAAGGTCTGGACGCCGTCCGGCTGATGACGATCCACCGCGCCAAAGGGCTCGAGTTCCCGGTCGTCTGCGTCGCCGACCTCGGCCGCCAGTCCGGCGCACGCCGCTCGCCGCTGCTCGTCGACGCCGCCCGCAACGCCGGCCTGCGTCTGGCCCCGCTGGGCGGCGGCGACACGGTCCCCACCACCGCGTGGGAGCGCCTGGCGGCGATCGAGATCGAGGCCGACGCCGAAGAGGAGCGGCGGCTGTTCTACGTCGCCATGACCCGCGCCCGCGAGCTGCTGATTCTCTCCGGCGGCACCGACACGGCGAAGTGGCCCGCGCCCCGCCCCGGCGGCCCGCCGATCGACTGGATCGCCCGCGCGGTCGCCGGCGAAGCGCCCGCGCCCGGTGAGCTGGAGCGCAGCTGGGACGGGCGCCTCGCACGCGTCGCGATCACGATCAACACGCCGGAGACGCTGCCCGAGGAGGCGCTGCGCTCACGTCCCCGCGCCCGCGCGGCCGCGACCACCGCACTGCCCGCGACGCCGGCGTTCGTCCCGCCGCAGCCGATCCGCGCCCGGCCCGCGCCGACGCGGCTGTCCTACTCGCAGCTCTCCGCGTACGGCAAATGTGGCTACCGCTTCTACCTCCAGCGCGTGCTCGGCCTCCGAGACGTCGCGCCGCCGCCGCTCCCCGAGGGCGAGGAGGTCACCGGCATCGACGCCCGCACGCGCGGGTCGATCGTGCATGCCGCGCTCGAACACGACCGGCTCGAGTTGCCCGACGACCTCGAGCTGACCGACGAGGAGATCGAGGACATCCGCCGCCTGATCGGGGCGTTCGAGGCGTCCCCCCTCAAAGCCCGCATCGACACCGCGCGCAAGGTCACCCGCGAGGCCGCCTTCGCGTTCGCGCTCGAGCCCGACGGCTCCGGCCCGCTCGTCCGCGGCTTCGTCGACGTCATCGCCCAGGAGCACGACGGCACCTGGCTCGTCGTCGACTACAAGACCGACCGTCTGCCCGAGGACGCCACGCCCGCCGAGTACATCGCCCGCGCCTACGAGACGCAGCGGCTGGTCTACGCGCTCGCCGCGCTCCGCGCGGGCGCCGAGACCGTCGAGGTCGCCTACTGCCTGCTCGAGCAGCCCGACGAACCCGTCACCACCATCTACCGCGCGACCGACGCGCCCGACCTTGCGCACCAGCTCACGGCGCTCGCCCGCGGCATCATCGAGCACGACTATCCGGTCACCGACACGCCGCACCGCGAACTGTGCGGCGACTGCCCCGGACGCGAGAAGCTCTGCAGCCACCCGCAGTCGAGAACCCTTAGGCCTCCGCCGGCTCCTTGGCCGGGAGGACCGGCCCGTCGTAGCTCTCCGGTAGGTACTTCGCCCGCCGCAGGTCCACCACCGCATTGAGCTCGGCGCCGAACAGCAGCGCCAGGTTCGTGACCCACAGCCAGACGAGCAGGATCACGGCACCCGCGAACGCGCCGTACGTGGCCGAGTAGGACGAGAAGTTCGAGACGTAGAGGAAGAACAGCCCCGACGCCAGAATCCACAGTAGGACGCCGACGATGGCGCCCGGCGTGATCCACCGGAAGTGACGGACCTCGACGTTCGGGGACGCGTAGTAGACGATCGCGTACAGCGTCATCGCGACCGCCAGCGCGGCCGGCCAGCGCGCGATCTTCCACACCATCGCCGCCGTCTCGCCGAGCCCGATCTTGCCGAACACGTCGGTGGCGAGCCCGCCGCCGAGGAAGATCAGCACGAACGTGATCAGCGCCAGCGCCATCACGATCAGCGTCCACATCAGGTCGAACGCCTTGTGCTTGACGAACCCACGGCCCTCCTCGACCCGGAAGATCTTGTTCAGCGCCCGGCCGGCGGCGCCGAACGCGCCGGAGGCGCCGTTGAGAGCGGTCGCGAGACCGATGATCAGCGCCACGATCGCCGTGCCGCGTTGCGCCTGGGCCGATTCCAGCGCCTTCGTCACGGCGTCGACGGTGTCCGACGGCGCGCCCGCGTCACGCAGGTATTGGGCGGCGTCGTTGATCAGCGCCTGCTGCCCGAAGACGCCCAGCAGGGCCGCACCGAACAGCAACGCCGGGAACAGCGAGAGCAGCGAGTAGTAGGTGAGCGAGGCGGCGTTGTCGGTGATCTGGTCCTTGCGGAACCGGCCGAGCGCGCGCTTGAAGTCACCGAACTCGATTGTCGGTCCGGTCTGGCGGCCGTCCGTGACGGCCGCCCCGTTGCCGGACCCTGGCGTCAGACTCCCCGCCTTCCGCCCCAGCGGCCGCCGATGCCGTAGCCGCCGGTGGGAATCCCGGCGAGCAGCACAAGGATCGCGGCGATGATGGCGACGATCGCCGGGAGGCCGAGCGCTACGCACAGCGCGTAGACGAGCGCGGCAAGAAGAACAGCAATCAAAATCCCAATCATTTCCAGCCCCTTCCAGAAGTTGACGGTACATCCATACTTCCCAGCTTGAAATCGCCTTCAAACGACATGTCAACCGCGCTTAACGCCGTCCGGGCCGCCGTAGAGGCGGCGCAGACGGCCCGCCACGCGCCGCTGAAAGCACGCGCGAAGGGCGTCAGCGCCGACCTCGTCACGGACGCAGATGCGGCCGCGGAAGCGGCGGCGGTCGAGGTCATTCGCACCCGCTGTCCGAACGACGCGATCCTCGGCGAAGAGGGCGCCGATCGTGCGGGAACCAGCAACCGCCGCTGGCTGATCGACGGCATCGACGGCACCGTCGCCTTCGCCAGTGACCATGCTGGCGGTTGGTGCAGCGCCGTCGCGCTGGAGGACGAGCACGGCCCGCTTGCCGCCGCGGTGTGCGATCCGCTGGGCGACCGCTACGCCGCCGCCCGCGGCGCGGGGGCGACGCTCAACGGCGAGCCGATCCAGCTGCGCGCAACGCGAGCGCTCGAAGACGCGCACGTCGCCGCCTTCTTCCGACAGGACCGGCTCGTCGCGCTCGGCGTCCGCGAGAGCGCGCACGCGCTGCTGGACGCCGCCGGCCTGCTCCGCCACGCGGGCCCCGGCTCGCTCGAGCTGGCCTGGATCGCCGCCGGCCGCCTCGACGCCTGGGTCCAACCGGAGACCGATCCGTGGGACTGGCTGCCCGGCGCGCTGCTCGTCACCGAGGCCGGAGGCGAAGCCCGCATCGTCCACAAGGGCACCCGCTGGCACGTCGCGGGATCGTCAGCGCTCGTTGACGAGATTGTCGAACTGCTGACCTAGGAACCCCTACCGCTTGGGAAGCAACGCGTGGCCGTCCAACACGGCCTGGGCGATGTCCAGCACGGTCCTGCGGCTGGAGCGCGCGTGGTCGCGCAGCATCTCGAACGCCTGCCGTTCATCGAGCCCGTGGCGCTCCATCACGATGCCCTTCGCGCGCTCGATCAGCGCGCGCCGGTCGAGCGCCGACTCGAGCTGCGCGACCTTCTCGTGCAGGCGCTGTTCCTCGCGATGGCGCCGCACCGCGACATCGATCGCGCCCTGGACGTCCTCCGGCTCCCACGAGTCGACGTACCCGGCGATCCCCATGTCCGCGGCGCGGGCGATCGTGCGCGGGCTCTCGGCCTCGCGCACGGACACCAGCACCGGACCGCTCGCGAACTCCACCGTCTCGGAGATCAGCGCCAGTCCGTGCTCGTCGTCTCCGTCGAGCACCACGAACGCCACGTCGGGATCCTCGCGCGCGATCAGTTCCGCCGCCTCCGCGACGGAGACCGCGAACGGCGTCACCTCGTGGCCGAGTGCGTCGAGGACATCGCCCAGCGCACGGAGATCCTCTTTGCGCTCATTCGCGAGAAGGATCCGAAGGTTCGTCTCACTCGTAGTCGATATGTCACTAGTCATCGTGCCAACCCTCTTCTACACTCTCCGCGCTCCGGCCAAGCCCCCCGCCGGACGGACTCGAGCGCCCCAGCCACTCGGCGCACAACTCCGTTGACTGGCGCCGTGGAGCATCTCGAAGAACAGACCGCCGGCGCACGCGCGCCGCGAGCATATCCTGAGGACCCGGAGAGCCGGGCGGCGCGAACGCGCGCCGATCGCGTCCTGCTGGAACGCGCGCACCGCGGTGACGCCGCCGCCCGCGAACAGCTCGTCCAGCGCTTCCTGCCGCTCGCGCGCCAGCTCGCCCGCCGCTATCAGCGCGGCGGCGAACCGCTCGACGACCTGATCCAGGTCGCGTCGCTCGGGCTGCTGAAGTCGATCGACCGCTTCGACCCGAGCCGTGAGACGGCCTTCTCCAGTTTCGCCGTCCCGACGATCCTCGGCGAGCTCAAGCGCCACTTCCGCGACAAGGGCTGGTCGGTGCGCGTGCCGCGCGACCTGCAGGAGCTCGCGGTCAAGCTCGAGCCCCTGAGCGAGGAGCTG
The DNA here is from genome assembly GCA_963768375.1 of uncultured Solirubrobacteraceae bacterium. Lineage (GTDB taxonomy): Bacteria > Actinomycetota > Thermoleophilia > Solirubrobacterales > Solirubrobacteraceae > Solirubrobacter. The sequence continues at coordinate 354,651 of CAVYHO010000003.1, read as the reverse complement.
ACGCGGGAACTCGGCCGTGCCGCGACCCCGGCGGAGATCGCCCAGCGCGCCGGCGTGACGCTCGAGCAGTTGCTCGAAGCGCGCGAGGCGGCCGGCGCGTACCGCGCGGTCTCGCTCGATCGTCCACGCGACGACGATGACGAGGGGGACGCGGCCGGGGTCACCTACGGCGTCGAGGATCCGGCCTTCGGCGTCGCGGAGGATGCCGCCACGGTCCAGCGCCTGATGCGCGTACTCGACGACCGCGAGCGCGAAGTGCTCCGGCTGCGGTTCGAGGAAGACCTCACGCAGGCCGAGATCGGCGACCGCATCGGCGTGTCGCAGATGCACGTCTCACGCATCATCCGCCAGGCCATCACACACCTGCGCGAAGTGGCAGCCGATTAGCGGATACGGGGTATAGGCTCCGCCGATGGAGCACTGGGACCTGCGGGCGCTCGACGTCGCGCCGCATCAGCCGAGGATCCTGCACTCCGCGCGCGGCGAGGCACGGTCGATCCTGATCAACCTCCCGGCCGGGGAGCAGATGCAGGAGCACCAGGTCCACGAGCGCGCGTACGTCGTCGTGATCGACGGCGAGGTCGAACTCGAGGGCCGCAGCGGCGGCGCCGGCTTCGCGGCCGTGTTCGATCCGCAGGAGCGCCACACCGTCCGCGCCGCGACCGACTCGCGGATCCTGCTCGTCCTGGCGCCGTGGCCGGGAGACGGCCACCCCGGCGCTCGCGACTGATGGCCGAGATCACTTTCAACAACGTCTCCAAGCGCTATCCCGACGGGTTCGAGGCCGTCAAGGAGATGAGCCTGGACATCGCCGACGGCGAGTTCATGATCCTGGTCGGTCCGTCCGGGTGCGGGAAGTCGACGGCGCTGCGGATGGTCGCAGGGCTGGAGGAGATCACCGACGGTGAGCTGATCATCGGCGGCCGGCGCGTGAACGACCTCGCGCCGCGCGATCGCGACATCGCGATGGTGTTCCAGAACTACGCGCTGTACCCGCACATGACGGTGCGCGACAACATGGGCTTCGCGCTCAAGCTCTCGAAGGTCTCGAAGGCGGAGATCGACGAGAAGGTCAAGCGCGCCGCCGAGATCCTCGAGCTCCAGGACCATCTCGACCGCAAGCCCGCGAAGCTGTCCGGCGGCCAGCGCCAGCGGGTCGCGATGGGGCGCGCGATCGTCCGCGACCCGAAGGCGTTCCTGATGGACGAGCCGCTCTCCAATCTCGACGCCAAGCTGCGCGTCCAGATGCGCACGCAGGTGGCGCGGATCCAGAACCAGCTCGGAACCACGATGCTCTACGTCACCCACGATCAGACCGAGGCGATGACCCTCGGCGACCGCGTGGCGGTGATGCGCGCCGGCGTGATCCAGCAGGTCGAAGCGCCCAAGACGCTCTACAACGAGCCCGCGAACCTGTTCGTGGCCGGGTTCATCGGCTCGCCGGCGATGAACTTCCTGCCCGCGCGGCTGGAGGACGGCAAGCTCAAGCTGCCGTTCGGCGACGCGCCGATCCCGCCGGGCACCACGACCGACAAGCGCGAGGTGGTCGCCGGCATCCGCCCCGAGTACTTCGAGGACGCCGCGATCGACGGCAGCGGCCTGCGCTTCAAGGCCAAGCCGGACGTCGTCGAGTCGATGGGCTCGGAGCTGTACGCGTACTTCGACGCGAACGCCGGCGAGGTCCACTCAGAGCAGCTCGACGAGCTGGCGGCGGACGCGGGTCTGGAGGAGGTTCCGGGCGCCGGGACGACGGTCGTCGCGCGGCTGGACGCGACCAGCAAAGCGGAGCCCGGAGCGGAGATCGAGCTGTCGCTCGACACCCGCCAGATCAAGCTCTTCGACCCGGCCGGTGGCGGCGCGCTCTAGCGCGCCACCACCAACGCGGGCTCCCTGGACTACGACCGGTAGTGCTCGGAGGCGAGGAACCGCGGCTCGGCCGCCGGCGTCGGCGTGCCGGGCGCGTGCAGCAGGTTCTTGACGCCGGTGATGCCCTGGACCTTGCGCGCGTCGGAGCCGAGCCGCTCGATCCAGGCCTGATCGGCGACCTCGCCGCGCAGGTAGGCGACGCCGGCCTGGACGTCCACGGAGACGCTGCCCTTCGGCGCGTCGTGATCGCGGAAGATCTCGCTGCGGACGCGGTCCGCGAGCGTCATGTCGTCCATCTCCTCGTGGCGATGCGGGGTCACCGCGTGGGCGACGCCCTTCATCGTGCCGGCCGCATGATGGGCCTGGGTCGACACCGCGGAGGCGGCCGTCGACGCCTTCGTTGAAGCCTGCGCGCGGGCATGGTTGCGCCGCTTGCGGCCGCTGTCGGGATCGAGGAAGTGCGCTGCAGCGGCCCCCGCGGCCGCTCCGAGCGCGAACGAGAACACGGTTCTCATGGAGTTCGCCCCTTTGGGTTGCCGTCACTTCAACGGCTACCCGAGGGGAGGTGTGCCTACGCGCCGACCGCGTCTCCGTTGAGCGCCTCGTCGAGGGTTCCGACGATCGTGAAGACGCCGTCGAGCCCGGTGATCCGGAAGGTCTTGACGATCGCGTCGTTGTTGCACACCACGACGAGCCGCCCCTGCAGGCGCAGCAGCCGCCGGTGGGCGCCGATCAGCACGCCGAGCGAGGACGAATCGATGAACGTGGTCTCGGTCAGATCCACGATCACGTGTGTGGCGCCGGCGTCGATCGGCGCTGACACGCGCTGCTTGAACTCGGGCGCGGTGAACAGGTCGATCTCGCCGGTGACCGCGACGACATGGGTGCCGTCGTCGATCGTCCGGTCTTCGATTCCAAAAGCTATGGCCATCGCAGGCGGGTGTACCCCGCCGCGGCCGATTCTCAATCCCGCCAGACCCTCTAGTTCGCGGAGCCCGCGTACTCCAAGCGGACGTGCAGGAACTCCCGCTCGCCCTCGGGCGCGACGCGGAGCTCGTCCGCGAGTTGCTCGATCACGTTGCCGACGCCCGGAACGGCGGCGTCGATGACGAGCGCGTCGCCGCCACCGGGGCGCAGCGGACCGACACGCAGCGAGAGCGTGCGGGGGCCGGGCTCGAAGGCCACGTCGACGGTCCCGTGCAACACGTGCGCGGGCGCGCGGGCGGCGATCAGGTCGGCGACCAGGACCGCGTCGTCCAGGCGGTCGAGCGGCAGATCGGCGCGGGCGGCGAGCATGCCCACGACCCGGCGGAGGATCGGGCCGACAAGCGGTCCGGCGGCGATCGAGACGGTCGTCGGCGCGTCCACGCCCACCGGCCGCGACGTCACGCGGCGTCCCCAGGGCGGTGCCGGGCGAACGTCATCGCCACTCGGCTGCCACCGCCCGGGACGGGCTGGAGCTCGACCTCGTCGGCGATCGCGGCGATCAGCGGCAGGCCAAGGCCTGGGCCGGTCGTGTCCGAGCTGGTGCCGATCCCGCGGCCATGGTCGGCCACGACGACGCTCACGTGCTCATCCATCGGCCGGATGGAGATCTCCACCGGGCCGGGACGATCGGGCGGATACGCGTGACGCACGACGTTGGTGCACGCCTCGGTGACCGCCAGCCGGAGGTCCTCGACGAGGTCATCGGGCAGCCGCAGAGCCTCGGCGAAGGCACCCAGGACGTGACGGATCACGGACACGTTCTCCGGGCGGGCCGGAAGTGTCAGCTTCACGTCAGTCTCGGTTGCCTGCTCCATCATCGGGACGGAGCGGAGTTGTGCGTATGCTACCCATTGAATGTCACGCGTTCTGGTACCCCTCGCGGTCGTGCGGCCTAACCGTGGCAGGGGCGGGAATCTTGCCGTCCGAAGCATGACATGTCGATCTCGCGGACGCAGCGATCAAGCGGCATCGCGCACGCCGCGCACGATCGCCGGGTCGGAGGCGACCTTCTGCTCGGTGGTCGCGTGTGCGCACAGCCACTGAAAGCCGGCTTGCAGCATGTCGTTGCCGGCGGAAGCGGCGAGCACCGTCGAGACCGTGCGCCCGGCCGCGGGTGAGTGGATTCGCAGCGCGACGAGCCCGAGCGCGCTCCAGGCGCCGGTGCAGCGCGTGCACGTCAGCAGCTCGCCGATCGCGTAGCGCAGCCGGCGGCCCTTCGGCCGCCGCCGGGTCTCGTCGACGAACGGGCGTCGCATCCAGCTCTCGACCTTCTCGTGCACGACGAGCTTGGAGAGCGCGAAGCTCGCGGCGGCCAGCGCCGGCAGCTCGGCGGTCGGGATCGGCTGGCGGCCGCGTGCGCTGACGGCGGTGCCGGCGAGCAGTGCGCCGTAGATGGCCGAGAGCGCCGCGTAGTCCGAGGGCTCGGTCGGCGTGCGGTCGACGGGGTCCAAACTAAATCGGGCGCGGATTGGGGTCCGGCGGGAGCGGCATCGGATCCGGCGTCGGCGTCGGCGGCATTGGATCCGGGCCGGGTCCGGGCGGTCGCGGGTCAGGCGTGGCGCGCAAAGTCATGACGAGATGCGCCTACCACGCGCGCCCTTAACGCAAACGGGGCGCCTGGTCATGGGCGCCCCGTTCACTGAGGAGGAGGGTTGTGGCGCGCCAGCCGGAGAGTGGAGGGCATCCGTTCGACGCGACATCCCGTGTATCCCCATCCCGAATGCGCTCCAAACCAACGCGCAACTCAATCTGCGCTCAAAGCGTCCAAAATGTCAGCTTGCGGACCGTTCGCCCTCGGCTTCGCCGCCCACCACGGGTCGCGCGACCTCCGGTGAGTCTGATCGTCGGCGGGCGCCTCCGCCCTCGCGCGACGGCGGCGTGCTGACTGGTGTCGCCCGCTGGGGTCCGATCGTCGGAGCCGACGATGCTCATCGAGTTCTGGTCAGCGCCCGGGTCCCCGGCGTCGGAGACGTTGCTCTTCTTGGTCGCGTTCGTGACCAGGAAGAGCGACCAAGCCGCCGACGATCAGCAGGACCAGCAGTGCTGCGATGACATAGCCCATACACGGGCGCTACCCACGGTGCGAGGCCGTGAAACGACACCGGGCCGTGGGTAGAGCCGACCGTCATGGCTACTGAACTTCAAGGCAAGAAGATCGCGTTCCTCGCCGCCAAGAAGGCGTCGAGCAGGTCGAGCTGACCGAGCCGTGGAAGGCGGTCGAGCAGGCCGGCGGGACGCCGGAGCTGATCTCGATCGACGACGGCGAGGTCCAGGCCTTCAACCACCTCGACAAGGCCGACACGTTCAAGGTCGACAAGACCGTGTCCGAGGCCGATGCGTCCGACTATGACGGGCTCGTGCTGCCGGGCGGCGTCGCGAACCCCGACTTCCTGCGCATGGACGACGACGCCGTCGGCTTCGTGCGCGCCTTCTTCGAGCAGGCCAAGCCGGTCGGCGTGATCTGCCACGGCCCGTGGACGCTGGTCGAGGCCGACGTCGTGCGCGGGCGCACGCTGACGTCCTGGCCGTCGCTGAAGACCGACCTCGAGAACGCGGGCGCGACCTGGGTCGACGAGGAGGTCCACGTCGACGAGGGCCTCACGAGCTCGCGCAACCCCGACGATCTGCCGGCGTTCTGCGCGAAGATCGTCGAGGAGTTCGCCGAGGGCAAGCACGCCGCGCAGGCGCGCGAGCGCATAACTCCGTGGCCACAGCGATCCTGGACATCGACGGCACGCTGGTGGACACCAACTACCACCACGCGATCGCCTGGTACCGCGCGTTCCGCGCGTACGGCTTCGTCGTGCCGCTGTGGCGCATCCACCGGCACATCGGGATGGGCGGCGACCAGCTGGTCGCCGCCCTCGCCGGCGAAGGGTTCGACCGCGAGCAGCGGCGATGATGTGCGCGCGGCCGAGAAGGTCCTCTACACGCAGCTGATCGGCGAGGTCGAGCCGCTCGCGGGCGCGCGCGCGCTGATCGAGGACCTCAAGGCCGCGGGACACATCGTCGTGCTGGCCTCCTCCGCCAAGCCCGAGGAGCTCGAGCACTACCTGACGCTGCTCGATGCCCGTGCGCTGGTCGACGCGCTGGACCGACTCCGGCGACGTCGAGACGACCAAGCCGGCGCCGGACCTTGTCGCTCGCGGCGCTCGAGAAGGCGGACGCGAAGCCCAAGGACGCCGTCATGATCGGCGACTCGACGTGGGACTGCCTGGCGGCGAAGGCCGCGAAGGTGCGCTCGATCGGCGTGCTCACCGGCGGCTTCAGCGAGACAGAGCTCCTCGCAAGCAGGCGCTTCGAAGGTGTTCGACATCGGTCGAGGATCTGCGAAAAGGACTGGACGGACACGATCCTGCGGGTTTGAACGTCAGCGCTAGGCGGTTACTCGCCCATCTCGAGGCCGGCACTTGGGAGGCGTCCGGCTCCAACGACCACGGACGCTGCTATGGATACTCTCGAAGCTACCTCGCCGGTCGCGCCCCCGGGACGCCAAGTGGACGCGTGCCGGCACGAGAGGAGAAGCCTGTCGCGATGACCTCCGTCCCTGCGGGGCAGCCCGAGGACGGTCCGAGCCGGTCGGAAGAGGATCGGCGTCTGCTCATCCGCTACCACCGCCACGGGGATCAGGCGGCGCGGGAGCAGCTGGTGCAGCGCCTGCTGCCACTGGCGCGACGGATGGCGCGGCGCTATCGGCGCTCCGACGAGCCGCTCGACGACCTCGTGCAGGTCGCGACGCTCGGGCTGATCAAGGCGATCGACCGGTTCGATCCGGCACGCGAGACGGCGTTCTCCTCCTACGCGGTGCCGACGATGCTCGGCGAGCTCAAGCGCTACTTCCGCGACAACGGCTGGGCGGTCCACGTCCCGCGCGGGATGCAGGAGCGCGTGATGCAGGTCGACAACGCGATGAAGGACCTGTCGCGCAAGCTCGGACGCTCGCCGTCCGCGGCCGAGGTCGGCGAGGCGCTGACCCTGACGACGGAGCAGGTGCTGGAGGCGATGGAGGCGGCGTCCGCATACGACGCCGTGTCGTTGGAGTCCTACCGCTTCGGTGACGAGGGCGACGGCGAGACCTACGCCGAGTCGATCGGCGTCGAGGACGACCGCTTCGAGCTGGTCGAGTACGGCGCGACGATCGCTCCGACGCTGCAGGCGCTGCCGGCGCGCGACCGCATCGTGCTGCATCTGCGGTTCGTCGAAGACATGACCCAGGCGGAGATCGCCGAGCGGGTCGGCGTCTCCCAGATGCACGTCTCACGCCTGATCCGGCGCGCGCTGGAAAGATTGCGGACCGTCGCCGAGCACTCGGGGTGAGGTCGGCCGGTCTTGGGTAGCGCCTGGGACATGAGCCTCACCGACAAAGTCACCGGACGGATCAAGAAGGCGGCGGGAGACCTCGCCGACGACGCCAGCCTGCGCAGCGAAGGCCGCCAGGAAGAGCGCAAGGGCGAGGCGAAGGACGAGCTGTCCAACGCCCAGGAGAAGGCCGACCGCAAGGCCGAGGAAGTCGCCGACCTCGAGCGCAAGACCTGACGCTCGCCTATAGCCGACCTAAAGGGGACTGTCCCCTTTAGGTTCGGCGGGTTCGTTTGCGGCGCTTGGGGCCGATCTCGAACCACACGTGGGTCGAGCCTTCGTGGACGCCCCAGGCCACCGCGACCTGGTCGACGAGATGCAGGCCCCAGCCGCCGTCGAGTGTCGGTTCGACCGTCATCTCGACCTTCGCCTGCTCGCCGTCGCCCTGGTCGATCACCTCGCCCTTGACGACGCCGTTCGCGCCGATCGTCAACGCCAGCGTGATCGCGCGCTTGGGCCCGAACTTGACGCTGTTGGTGACCAGTTCGGAGACGACGAGCTGGAGATCCTCCAGCACCTCTGGACGTGAGGATCTGATCGAAGACCTCGAGCGCCGCCCGGGCTTGGGCCGGCGCGTCCTCGGCGGGTGGGAACTGGAAGCTGAACTGCATGCGAGTGCCCCTTCGGGGGCTGGTTCGGACCCTACGCGCCGCAGCCTGCTTGCGACATCCCCGATCAGGGGTAGGAGGGACTCATGGAGACCACTGAGTCGGATATCGGATATCCGGAGGAGCAGCCGCCCGAAGTCGATGATACGCCCGGCGAAGGCCCGCAGCGCCGGGATGGCGACTCAGACAGAAAATCTGACAATGACGATGGCAAGGCGACGGGCGACCCGAAGTCCGCCGGATAGCTGACGGACGGCGCGTCAGGTCAGCTTGAGCGCGAGCACGGCGAGGTCGTCGCGCGGTGCGGAGCGCCCGCCCAGCGCGCTCGCGACGAGGCTCTCGACCAGCCCCGCCGGACCGTTCATCGGCGCCGCGCGAACCGCGGCCCGCAGTTCCGCCTCGCCCCACATCCCGGACGGCGCGCGCGCCTCGGTCAGCCCGTCCGTGTAGAGCACCAGCGCGTCGCCGGGATGCAGCTCGGTGGTGCGCTCCTGCAGCTCCGGATCGGGCGCGAGCCCGAGCAGCGTCCCGGGCGCGCCGAGCATCTCGACCACACCCGACCCCGGCGCACGACCGGCAGCGGATGCCCGCCGCACGACGACCGTGACCCGCGCCGGCGATCGCGCGAGGTCCACGTGCGCGCAGGCGATCGTGCAGAACCGGCCGCCCGCCGCATCCTGGTGGAGCATCGCCTCACCGACCCAGCGCAGGATCGACGCCGGCGAGCGCCGCCGTGCCGCCGCCGTGCGCAGCGTGTAGCGCGCCAGCGCGGTGACCGCCGCCGCCTCCGCGCCCTTGCCGCACACGTCGCCGATCACGAGGTACCACTGCCCCTCGGCGGTCGAGAACACGTCGTAGAAGTCGCCGCCGACCTCGAGCCCCTGCGCGCGCCGGGTGATATGCCGCGGCCAGCAACGCGCCCGGGATCTCCGGCAGGTGCGGCGGCAGCAGCGAGGTCTGCAGGGCCGCAGCGATCTCGGACGCCGCCCGATAGAGCCGCGCGTTCTCGACCGCGGCCCCCGCGCGCAGGCCGAAGTCCTCGGCCACCAGCACGTCGGCGTGGTCGTAGACGCGCTCGAACGCCGACAGCGTGATCGTTCCGATCACCCGCCCCGCGGCCGTCATCGGCACGATCATCCGGTGTGGCTCGAGCTGCGCTTGGCCCGATCCGCATCACGGCGAGCGCGTCCGGCGGAGGCTCGAAGTCGCGGTCGGCGAACACGAGCGAGCAGTCGTCGGCGATCGCCGGGACCGCCAGCTCCGCGACCGACTCGACCGTCCGCTCGTAATCAAGCGATGCCGGCCAGCCGCCGCGATGCCTCGGCGAGGAACCGCTGCGCCTCCTCCGAGCGCTTGAGCTCGGTGATGTCCTCGATCAGGTTGATCGCGAGCCGCACGCCGCCGTCCGGATCGCGGACCGCAGTCGACTTGATCCGCGCCCAGCGCACCTGGCCGGTGACGCGGTCGCGAGCGCGCAACGTCACCGGCTCGGGCTCGAGGCCGGCGAGTGCGAGCCGCCCCGGGAAGCGCGTCAGCTCGAGTGGCGCGACCCGTCTCATCGCAGCAGCTCGAACCGCCTGCACGAACTCGTCGGCACTGAAGTCGTCGAGCGTCGCGGCCGTGGGGAATCCCGTACAGCGCCGACGCCGCCGCGTTGGCGTAGATCAGCGGAAATCCGGCGACTGGACCGTGATCGCGTCGGCGACGCCGTCGAGCATCACGCGCAATTCGTCGGCCAGCAGGCTCGCGCGCCGCCGCGCGGATTCCAGCTCGGTCACGTCCTCGAACGTCACGACGGCGATCTGGCGTCCGCCGGCCAGCGTGATCGTCGTCCCGGAGACGACGACGGTGCGCATGCCCGCGGCCGTCTCCCAGTCCACCTGGACGTGGCTCGAGCGTCTCGCCGCGGGCGGCCCGCACGGCGGGCATCTCGTCGGTCGTCGAGGGGCCGCCCCGTGGCGTCGAAGAGCCGGTATGCGCGCGAGTACTCCTCGGCCGCGACGCCGAGCGTCAGCGCACCGCCCGCCATCCGGTGCGCGGCGGCGTTCGCGTACAGCATCCGCGCCGGCCCGGCTCGACCAGGATCAGCGGCACGGGCAGGACGTCGAGGATCGGCTCGACGTCTACGAGGCCGCCCCCGACGGCGGCCGTGAGGGCAGGCTCCGAACTCCCACCGGTTAGCGGAGCCTACGCTTCAGCCATGGCTCAGGCGAGGCCTTCGGCCTCGTATTCGCGCAGGAAGCCCTCGAACAGCCGCCGGTGGCCCTCCTCGTCGCGCAGGATCGCGATCACCATGTCGTTCGTCACCGGGTCGACCGCCTCGGTGACTCGATGATCGGTTGTAGTGCTCGATCGCGCCGGTCTCGGCCTCGATCACGCCCTTGATGACGTGCACGATGTCGGTCTGGTGCTCGGGCGGTGCCAGGTACGTCTGCTCCGGCGTGAAGTCGACCGAGCTGGGACGACGCCGTAGAGCTCCTTGATGCGGTTCGCGAACTGCTGCGCGTGGCCGAGCTCCTCCTGGATGTCCTCGCTGGAGCGACTCGATGATCTCCTGCGCGCGCACGCCGTCTGGGTTGACGGAGTTCGCGACGTAGTTGATGACCGTCTCGAGCTCCATCCAGTACGCCTTGGTGAGCATCTCGATGATCTCTTCGCGCGCCTCGGTCTCGTCGTCAGAGAGGATGCCCTGCGAGCTGTTTCGTGTCTGTGGCCATGCCGGTCGATCTACCCGAGCCGTCGAAGCAGTTATGCGGCGTCGGGGCCTTCGGCCGCGTTCGTCGGCGCCGGTCCAGCAGCTCGCGCAGCTGGCCGGGCTCGAGCGCCTCGCGCAGGCGGTCGATCGCGGTCACGACCTCGGTCGCCGGCCGCGTTCGCGCTCGAAGCGCCGCGCCGGGCGCATCAGATCCTGCCCGCGCGCGCCCGCGGCGTTGTCCGGCCGGCCGCGGCTTGCGGGCCAGCGACTCGGCGTCCGGCGGATCGCCGCGCAGCAGCCACGAGCCGTCGGGGCGGCGGGTCAGCTCCTCGCGCTCGGCGAGCTCGCGAGAGCGCGGTCGAGACCGTCGGCCGGCGCGCGCCGACGAGTTGGCCGAGGATGCGGTGGGTGAGCGCCAGCGGCACGATCACGCCGTCGCCGGACACGCGGCCCCAGCGCTCGGCGAGATGCCAGAACAGCGCCTTCAGGCGGCGATCCACGCGCGTGAGCTGCGAGATCGCCTGGGTCGTCGCGAGCCGCAGCGAGCGCTCGCTGAGGCGGTCGAACAGCGACGCGGTGATCTCCGGGTACCGGCGTCATCTCGGCCGCGAAGCGGCGATCCAGCACGGCGACGGTCAGCGGCGACAGGACCGTCCAGACGGCGTCGACGGGCAGCAGCCCGGTGCGGCTGGCGGGCTGCCAGGGGCGCACCAGATCGCCCGGGCCGAGCAGCTCCGCGCTCACGTGGTCCGCCACGACGAGCTCACGTGAGAGGATTCCGTCAATGATCAGCAGGCCGACGTGGTCGGCGGTGGCACCGGCGAGCCGGGACACGTCCCACGGGCCTACGGGCAGGCGGTGGGTGCGTACGACGAGTTCGCGCTCTGCTTGCTCGCGCCTGGAATCGTTGAGCAGCAGCCCCGAGGTCGGGGTCCACGTCCAGCAGGCGGACCATGTCATGGCGTCCGGGACATAGGGGATTGCGGCTCCTCTCACGACCTTGGGCTACCCGGCGTCGGTCGGATTTCCAGACGTGGCCAATGCGCCAGATTCACCAGAAGCAGACACTCCATTTTCTGGCTGGTTTATTCGAGGCCTTGAGCGGTGAGTCAGAAAGGCAGCCATGGCACAGGAGCGTGACGCGTACACAGGGCCCTTCGCGGCCCTCATCGATCGAGGGCGAGGAACGCGGCTGCGTCGACCTGAAGGAGGTCGACGAGCTGGTTCAGGCCCTGGAGCTCGAGGACGAGGATCTCGCCGCCCTCTACGAGCAGCTGCACGCCCGCCACATCGAGCTGCGCGACGACTGCACGCGCGCGGACGCGCCTGAGGCGCCGATCGACGACGCCCACTTCGCGACGGTCACCACCGACACGCTGCAGCTCTTCCTGAACGAGATCGGCCGCCACCGGCTGCTGACGCCGTCCGAGGAGATCGACCTCGCCAAGCGCATCGAGCGCGGCGACCTCGGCGCCAAGGACCGGATGATCAACGCCAACCTGCGGCTCGTCGTCTCGATCGCGAAGAAGTACCAGGGCTCCGAGCTGACCCTGCTGGACCTGATCCAGGAGGGCATCCTCGGGCTGATCCGCGCGGTCGAGAAGTTCGACTGGCGCCGCGGCTACCGGTTCTCGACCTACGCGACGTGGTGGATCCGCCAGGCCGTCGAGCGCGGGATGGACGCCAAGGCGCGCACGATCAAGCTGCCGATCAACCTCGTCCGCACGCAGCGCAAGGTCGCGCGCGCGGAGAACGCGCTGGCGATCAAGCTCGATCGCGCGCCGAACGACGAGGAGATCGCCGCGCGAGGCCGAGATCTCGCGTCGAGGACCTACTCGCGCTGCGCGACGCCGCCCGCACGGTGACGTCGCTGGACCGCCCGCTGGGCGAGGGCGAGGACGCCGCGTTCGGCGACCTGCTGCCGTCCGAGGGGCCGGCGCCCGAGGACGTCGTGCACGTGTCGCTGCGCGAGGAGACGCTCAAGCGGGCGCTGCTGGAGTTGCCCGACCGCGAGCGCACGGTCGTCGCGCTGCGCTACGGGATCGACGGCGGCGAGCCGACGCCGCTGCGCGAGATCGGCCGCCAGCTCGGGATCACGCCCGAGCGCGTGCGCCAGATCGAGTCCAAGGCGCTCGGGCGCCTGGGCCGGATGCGCGAACTCGCCGCGCTGCGCCAGGCGGCCTAGCGCGCGCAGGGTCGAGCCGGGTGGGGGAGGGTGCCGCCTACGGTCGGCGTCCGGGTCCCAGCGGCCGTCGGCGCCGACGTTCCCGGTGACCGGGTTCGACTGCGCGGGATCGCCGGCGCGCGCGTAGGCGAAGGTCATGCGCACCTCGGTGCCCTGGCCGGCCCAGCCCTTGAGCTCGAACGCGTCCGACAGCGCGGCGATCAGCGGCAGGCCGAGGCCGAGCGCGGGCGGCTCCGAGCGGGCCGGGCGCGGCTGGATGCCGGCGCCGTGGTCGCGGACGACGATCGTCAGGCCGGCCTCGTCGGCGAGCATCTCGACCTCGAGCATGCCGGCGTCCTCGTCGTAGGCGTGCACGACGACGTTCGTGCACGCCTCGGTGACTGCCATCTTCATGTCGGCCAGCACGGTTGGATCGAAGTCCAGCGCGTCGGCCATCCCGGCCAGCGCCTGGCGCACGACGCCGACGCCCTCCGGACGGGCCGGCATGGTCAGCAGGACCTCCGGCGCCGGGCCGGTCATTCGCTCGCGCCGTTGGTGGAGCGGGCGGCTGCGATCGCCTCGTCGCGGCCCTGGAGCACCGGCAGGACGGGCACGAGTCCGGTGATGTCGAGGATGCGCTGGACTCCCGGCTCGACGCTGTCGCCGACGCAGACCACGTAGCCCTGGCCGGCCTCGATCGCCCGGCGGCGCGCGTCGAGCAGCGCGCCCAGAACCGACGAGTCCACGAACGTGGCGGCCGTCAGGTCGACGACGATGCCGCCGCCGCGACCGAGCGCCTCCTCGAGCCGCTCGCGCAGGGTCGGCGCGGTGTAGATGTCGTGCTCGCCCTCGACGACCACGACGACGACGTCGCCGGCGGTCTCGTCGAGCACGATGGGGTTGGCGTCCATACGGCCGTGCACGATACCCACCTTGCGATCGCTTCTAACGTCACTCACCGGGTATATGGTAATCGGATGGCCGACGGCCTCGACGCATACCGGGCCAAACGCGACTTCGAGGACACCCCTGAACCCGCCGGTGATCGCCGACGCACCGGAAGCCGGGCAGCAGGTTCGTCGTGCAGGAGCATTCGGCGCGCGCGATGCACTGGGACCTGCGCCTCGAGCACGAGGGAACGCTCGCGTCGTGGGCGATCCCGAAGGGGATCCCGGCCGACCCGAAGCGCAACAACCTCGCGGTTCGCACCGAGGACCACCCGCTCGAGTACCTCGACTTCCACGGCGAGATCCCGGCCGGCAACTACGGCGCCGGGACGATGCGGATCTTCGACCGCGGCACGTTCGAGCTGCACAAGTGGCGCGACAAGGAGGTGATGGTCACCTTCCACGGCGAGCGCGTGCGCGGCAAGTACGTGCTGTTCAAGACCGGCGACAAGAACTGGATGATCCACCGGATGGATCCGCCGGAGGATCCGGACCGGGAGCCGATGCCGGAGAAGATCGAGCCGATGCTCGCGCGGCTCGGCCCGCTGCCCCGCGACGACGCCAACTGGGCCTTCGAGATCAAGTGGGACGGCGTGCGCGCGATCGGCTATGCCGACGGCGGCCGGCTGCGGCTGATGAGCCGCAACGGCAACAACATCACGCCGCGCTACCCGGAGCTGCGCGAACTCGGGCGCGCGCTGGGCACGCACGAGGCGGTGCTCGACGGCGAGGTCGTGGCGCTCGAGGACGGGCGGCCCGAGCTTCCAGCGCCTGCAGCGGCGGATGCACCTGACCTCCGAGGGCCAGGTCCGCCGGCTGTCGCGTGTCCGAGCCGGTCGTCTACATGATCTTCGACCTGCTGTGGCTGGACGGCCACTCGCTGATGGGGGAGACCTACGAGGCGCGCCGCGCGAAGCTGGCCGAGCTCGGCCTCTCCGGCCCGACGTGGCAGGCCCCGGCCCACCACGTCGGCGACGGCGAGGCGATGCTGGCCGCCTCGCGGGCGCAGGGGCTCGAGGGGATCGTGGCCAAGCGGCTCGACTGCCAGTACGTCCCGGGGCGCCGCTCCCAGGGCTGGGTGAAGGTCAAGAACAAGCGCACCGCGGACGTCGTGGTCGGCGGCTGGCTGCCCGGCGAGGGTTCGGCGCACGGGTCGCCTCGGCGCGCTCGTGGTCGGGTTCTTCAAGGACGGCGAGCTGCGCTACGCGGGCCGCGCCGGCTCGGGCTTCAGCGAGTCCGAGCTCAAGCGCGTGCAGTCGACGCTCGAACCGCTCACCCGCGACGACACCCCGTTCACCGGCACGCAGCCACCGAAGCTGACGCGGTTCGTGGAGCCCAAGCTCGTCGCCAGCGTCGAGTACAGCGACATGACGCAGGCGCAGACGCTGCGCCACCCGGTCTACAAGGGGCTGCGCGACGACATCGACCCGCTCGACGTCGTCGCCCCAGACGAGTGATCTAACCGTTGACGACCGTGGCCAGCTTCTGCTGGGCCTCGCCGACCGCGGTCATGTGCTTCTGCAGTTCGGTGAGGATCGTCGTCATCTTCTGGAGATCCTGGTCCTCCATCGCCTTCTGCGCGTCGCGCATGGTGTCCGCGCTGGCGTTGACCTCCTTGACGAAGGTGTCGAGCTCGTCCTTGGCGTCGTCGGGGGCGTCGAGCGCCGCCATCTTCTTGGCGGTGTCGTCGAGCCCGTCCGCGATCTTGCCCATGGAAGCCGGATCGGAGGCACCGGCACTGTCGGTCAGGAGCTTGTTGAGCGGCTCCTGAGCGGCGTTGAAGTCTTGCTTGAAGGACTCGTCCTCGGAGCTGGCGCACCCGGCAAAGGCGAGCGCGAGGGCGGCCACCGTGATGATGATCGGCTTCTTCATGTTTCTCATCGACGTGCGAGCCTAACCGTCTATTCCCCGCGCACGCAAGCGATTCTGCGGCGGCCGTCCTGCGCGCACGTCAGAATGAAGTGCATGGCGCGATCAATGTGGAGCGGAGCGATCTCCTTCGGGCTCGTCAACGTCCCGATCAAGCTCTACTCCGCAGTCTCGAAGAAGACGGTGCGGTTCCATCAGCTCAACGGCGAGACCGGGAGCCGGATCCAGCAGAAGCGGGTGGATGCGACGACGGGCGAGGAAGTCCCGTACGAGAACCTGGTCAAGGGCTACGAGCTGACCAAGGACCGGTACGTGGTCATCAACCCGGACGAGCTCGAGTCGCTCGATCCCGAGAAGTCGCGGACGATCGACATCGAGGACTTCGTCGACCTCGCCGAGATCGACCCGGTCTACTACGACCACCCGTATTACCTGGTGCCGGACAAGGGCGCGGCGAAGGCCTATGGGCTGCTGCTGAGCGCCATGCGCGAGTCCGGCCGGGTGGCGATCGCGCGCGTTGTGCTGCGTTCCAAGGAGCAGCTGGTGGCGATCCGGCCCGATCACGAGGGCCGCGTGCTGATGATGGAGACGATGATCTTCGCCGACGAGGTCGTGCCCAAGGAGGACCTCGACGGGCTGCCCGAGGCCGAGGAGCTCCAGGTCTCCGACCGTGAGATCAAGATGGCCCAGCAGCTGATCGAGTCGCTGGCGACGGACTTCGAGCCCGGGCGCTACAAGGACTCCTACCGCGAGAAGGTGCTCGAGCTGATCGAGGCGAAGGCGGCCGGCGAGGAGATCGCCATCGCACCCGAGGCGCCCGCGCCGGCCAAGGTGCCGGACCTGATGGCGGCGCTCGAGGCGAGCCTCGCGGCCGTGAGCTCCGACGAGAAGCCGAAGCGCAAGAGCGGCGCGAAAGAGCGCGAGAAGGCGAAGACCTAGGGCGCGTCTACAAATTCGAGGTGGTCGGTCATGCGCGTGATCTCGAACACGCGCTGGACCTCGTTCGAGCCGCGCACGAGCACCAGCCGGCGGTCGAACTCCTCGAGCCGGTCACGCGCGATCAGGAGCGCGCGAAGGCCGTGCGAGTCGAGGAACTCGAGCCCGCGCAGGTCCACGGTCACCACGTCGACGTCCGGCAGGTCGGCGACCCGCTCGAGCTCGGGCTCGAGGACGCCGCACGCCAGCATGTCGAACTCGCCTCGGAGCGCCACGTACGCGAACGGCCCCCGGACGACTGTCTCGAATTCGCACCTGGACATCCGGCGCAAGCCTAAACGGACTGCGGGATGGGGACGCTGACGGAATGGCGAGGCTTCGTCGCGCGGATTGTTCAGGACCCGGGATCACCCGCCGCAAGGCTGGGCGCGGTTTCGCCTACTACGACAACGAGGGCGAGCGCGTCGACGAGAGCGAGGTGCTCGAACGGATCCGCGAGCTCGGCATCCCGCCCGCGTGGAAGGACGTGTGGATCTGCCCGTATCCCAACGGGCACCTGCAGGCCACCGGAATCGATGACGCGGGCCGAAAGCAGTACCGCTACCACGACGCATGGCGCCAACGGCGCGACGCGGAGAAGTTCGAGGACATGACGCGGTTCGCGCGCGCTCTACCGCGCTTGCGCGAACGCGTCGAGCAGGACCTCGCCGCTTCGGAGGAGCTCAGCCGCGAGCGCGTGCTGGCCTGCGCCGTACGGTTGCTCGACCGCGGCTTCTTCCGGATCGGCACCGAGGAGTACAGCGAGTCGTTCGGGCTCGCGACGATGCTCAAGGACCACGTGGCCGTCACCGAAGACGGGACGATGGTCTTCGACTTCCCGGCCAAGAGCGGCAAGCAGCGCGTCCAGGCCGTCGTCGACCCGCTGGCGAAGGACATCGTCTGCTCGCTCAAGCGCCGGCGCGGCGGAGGGCCGGAGCTGCTGGCCTACAAGGCCGGGCGCACGTGGCGCGACCTGCGCTCGGACGACATCAACGCCTACCTGAAGTCGATCGTCGGCGAGCGGTTCTCGGCCAAGGACTTCCGGACCTGGAACGCGACCGTGATCGCCGCCGTGGCGCTGTCGGTCTCAGGACCCGCGCACGGATCGCCGACCTCGCGCAAACGGGCGATCACCAGGGCGATCAAGGAGACGGCGCACTACCTGGGCAACACGCCCGCGGTGTGCCGCGCGTCGTATATCGACCCGCGGATCTTCGACGCGTTCCAAGGCGGTCTGGTGCTCGACCCGAGCGTGATCGAGGAGGCTGCGATGCCCGGCGAGCTGCCGACTCACCACCGCAAGATCGAGCTCGCGGTGCTCGACCTGCTCAACGAGCGCGAGGACTCGCCGCGGCTAGAGCAGGTCGCCGCGTAATTGATATATCAGGGGACTGTCCCCTGATATATCAGTGCGGCTTAGTGCTCCGCCGGCGGCGGGACTTCGGGTCCGTCGGGCTGCGGCGGCGTCGGGTCGTCCGGGCCGGTCGGCGCTTCGCGGTCCGGCGTGGGATCGGCCGGGATCGTCGGCTCCTCGGGGACAGCCGGGGTGACCGGCTCGGCCGGGACGGCGGGCGTCGCCGGCTCCTGCGGTTGCGGGACCTCGAGCACGGTGCTCACGCGTCCACCTTCATTCCGGACCCGTAGGCGTAGAGCTTCTCCAGCGAGGAGCGGATGATCCGCGACACGTGCATCTGCGAGCAGCCGACGACGTCGGCGATCTCGGACTGCAGCAGGTCCTCCTGGAAGCGCAGGCGCAGGATCTCTCGCGCGCGCTCGTCGAGGATTCCGGTCAAACGCTCCAACGTCACGCCGGCCTCGACGCGGTCGAACTCGTTGTCGTCGGTGCCGATCAGGTCGCCCGCCGACGCCGAGTCGTTCTCCTCGTCGTGCACTGGGGCGTCCAGCGAGCGCACGGAACGACCCTCTGTCGCTTGCAGCGCCTCGACGATGTCCTCCTCGCTGCGCTCCAGGCGCCCGGCGAGGTCGGCGACGGTCGGCTGGCGGCCGAGCTCGCCCCACAGCTTCTCGCGCGCCTCCTCGAGCGCCAGGCAGAGCTCCTGCAGATCGCGCGCCGGGCGCACGTCCCACGTGGAATCGCGGAAGTAGCGCCGCAGCTCGCCGAGGATCGTCGGTACGGCGTAGGACGAGAACGCGAGCCCGCGCTCGGGGTCCCAGCGGTCGACGGCCTTTACGAGGCCGACGGACGCCACCTGGATCAGATCGTCGAGCGGCTCGCTGGCGCGCCGGTAGCGCAGCGCAAGCGAGCGCGCGAGCGGCATGTAGCGCTCGATCAGCGCTTCGCGAGCGCGCTCGTCGCCGCCTTGGACGAGGCGCATGAGCCGCTGATCTTCACGCTGCCTCCGGGCGCGATCGATCGAAGTGGCCGGAGCGGAGCGAGGCCGCTCGGCCGAAACAGTCTGTGCCATCTGAAAAGTGCCGTACCCCCACCGCGGGGATTCTCAGGCGTGGAAGGCGCGAACTCGTCTTAATGCAGACACGGCGCTCCAGGACGCCCGCGTCCTATCCATCTTCGAACGTGAAATGCGCGCTCAACCCAGTCAGCTCGAACAGTCTCTGGATCTGCTCGGCTCCGGGTACGACGGCGAACTCGTAGCCGTCGCGCTGCGCGCCGAGCGTCCAGCGCGTGAGGAGGGTGAGGCCGGTCGAGTCCATGAACTCGAGCTCGCGCAGATCGGCGACGATGCGGCGGAAGCCCGCACCTTGCGCCTCGCGCAAGCACTCTTCGAACTGATCGACGGTCGCCATGTCGAGCTCGCCGGCCGGCCGGATGCGAGCGATACCGCCGCCGGCGTCCTCGAGGTCGCAGCGGAAGGGCTTGGGTGGAAAGAGCTCAGGCAACAGCGGACTCCGGTGGGGACGCTACCCAAGGCGCGCTCGGGCCGTGCTCGTCGTCAGCGCGCTGACGGGTAGATGGCCGGCGGTGCCGCCGCCTACTGGAGTCTTGAGCGTAGGTGCAGCAGACCCAGTTCCAGATCCAGCGTGAGCGGCGGGGCGACATGCTCGTCCTCTCGGCGCGCGGCGAGATCGACATGGCCTCGGTCAGCGGCCTGAGCCTCGCACTGGAAACGGCGTTGGGCGACGGTGGCGAGTTCTGGCTCGATCTCAGCGAGGTCGACTTCATGGACTCGACCGGGCTGACCGCGCTCGTCAGCAGCCATCGCGCCGCCAACGATGGCCATTACCGCTTCAGGATCATCTGCCCGGCCGGGCCGGTGTGGCGCGCGATCGAGCTCTCAGGCCTCCATCAGGTCTTGCCGGTCTATTCCAGCTGCGCCGCCGCCGGCGCGGGTTGAGCCGTGCTGGGTGACCCGGAGTTGCAGAATCATCGCGTCGTGTTCGGTGCCGATGGCGCGCGCGAGCGCGAGTTGCTCGGCGCCGCGCGCGCGCAGCTGGTCGCGGCGCTCACGCGAGTGCCCTGACGTCACGTGCGTCGTCTCACCCGCGCGCAGGAGCCACCCCGGGCCGTCGCGCCGCTCGAGCGTGCCGTCTGACGTGGCCTCGCTCATCGCCAGCGTCACGTCGGCCTCGGACAGCGTGAGCAGCGCCGATACGGCGCGGACGTCAAGTGCCCGCGGCAGCGCGACGGCATCGCCGTGCGTGGTTCCCCATCGAGCGGCGATCCGCCAGAGCAGCGCGAGCACCCGTTCCGCGGCTGCCCCCTGCGCCGCGGGAGCCGAGCCCGCCGACGCGCGAGCGAGCAGCCGTGCGGCGGCGGCGGGCCAGGCGGCAAGGGCGACGCTGAACCGCGTTCCCAGCACCGCGAGGCGCAACGGCGTGCAGGCTGTCCACCGGACCGCGGAATCCCATGGAAAGACGACGTCGCCCGGGCCGAGGACGCGATCGGGCGCCGTGTCCGCCACCAGCAGCCCGTCGAGCACGACGAGGGCCAACGTCGCATCACCGAGCGCGTCGCGGTCGGGCGGGAGCCACGGACCGCTCGGCACCGAGAGCACGGGCAGGATCGGCTCCTGGCCCAGCTCGGTCGCCGCGCGCCAGCCGATCACGCGCGGCAGCGCAGGATCGACGTCCAAGAGCGACGCAGCCGCTTCGCGCACGGCCGGCGGATCCGTCATGGGGCGAAATTAGCCGTCTCCGCGCCGGCTACGCGAGGGCGGTCATCGCCACGACTGCGAGACGGCGCTTTAGCATGGCGGTGGATGGCCTCGCCGGGTTCAACACAGCCTCGGGTCGCGGGCCGCAGCCTGCTTGAGCTCGATCCCGACCTCGGGCAGCTCCTGACGGCGGATCGCCGCGCGGCGGCCGAACGCGAGCTTCGTGTGCGGATCACGACGTTCGCAGTCGGAGAGTGGGACGGCGGGCGCTTGGCCGATGCCGATCCGGCGCACCTCGGGCTGCTGATCGCGGAGGGCGTCCTCGCGCGTGAGGTCGTGCTCGGCGACACGGTCAGCACCGAGCTGCTGGGGCCCGGGGACATCCTCCGGCCCTGGCACATCGAGGGGCCGCCGCAGCTGTTGGCGGTGGGGGTCCGCTGGAACGCCCTATCGCCGATCCGCCTCGGCCTGATCGACCGCCGCACAGCCGCCGCGCTCTCGCGCTACCCGGAGATCCACGCCGTCATCGTCGACCGGCTGTCAGAACGCGCGCAGCGACTCACGATCACGCAGGCGATCTCGCAACTCAATCGGGTCGACCGCCGGCTGCTCGCCCTGTTCTGGCACCTGGCCGAGCGCTGGGGCCGGGTATCTCGCGACGGCATCGCCGTGCCGCTGGCGCTCTCACATCGGCTGATCGGCGAGCTCGTCGGCGCGCGCCGGCCGACGGTCTCGACCGCGCTCGGCGAGTTGGCGCGCGAGGGCCAGCTGGTGCGGCGCGACGACGGCACATGGCTTCTGACTGGCGAGCCCGTCTCCGCTCCGGCCGACGCGGCGGCCGAACTGGTCCGCCAACGCCGGCGGCTGATGCCCGTGACGGATGAAGCGCCGCTCGAGACGAGCGCGCCGCCGCCGGAGCCCGGCGGTCGGTTCCAGTCGATGCAGGCGTCGCTCGAAGCGGCGCGCGCCGCCGCCGAGCAGCACCGGCGCGAGTTCGAGGTCCTACAGGCCGAAACCGCCTCGCTGCGTGACCGGACGGTCGAGTTGCGGGCGCTCCGGAGCGCGCACGTCCAGCGCCTGCGCGACGCGGCGCGGCGCCGCCAAGGCGCCTAAGCCTCACGCGCGGCGTCGCGCAGGGCCTGCTCGTGCTCGTGCTCGGCGTGTTCCTCGTGGAAGCCGGCGGCACGCTGATGCGTGGCTTCCGCCGCCTTGTGCGTCTCCGCCTCACGCTCGTGCAGGCGCCGCGAGCTCTCGGCCTCGGCCTCTTGCGCTTCGCGGGCCGCCTTCGCGGCACGCCGGGCGGCACTGCGAGCGCGGTCTCGCGCCCCCTCCGCGCGCTCCCTGGCGAGCCGGGCCGTCTCCTCATGGTCGCGGTCCGGCGACATCGAGTTACTCGGGCCCGTCGCCGTCGCGCGGGCGATCCTCCATCATCACGATCGCGCCGCGCAGGCTGTGGCCATCGCCCGGCACTGGACTGAGCAGCGGGAGCACCGTCGCCGCGCACACGATCGTGCGTCCGCGCCGGTTGACCGCGTTGAGCTCGCGCGTCTCGCGCTCACTGCTTCCACTGAGGACCGCGCGCAGCGCGGGCGCCAGCTGCTCGGATGGCAGGCCGATGTCGAGGCTGAGGAAATGGTTGTCGACCGCCTCGTCAAATCGCATCCCCCACAGGTCCTCGGCGCGGTGGTTCCACACCTGCACGCGCTGCTGGGCGTCGAGCACGGCGACGCCGAGGCTCAGCGACGTCAGGATCGCCTCCAGGAAGTCGTTGACCTGATTGAGCTCGCCGGAGCGCTCGCGCAACTCGTCGTTGAGCGTCTCGAGCTCCTCGTTGGTCGACTGGAGTTCCTCGTTCATGGTCTCGAGCTCCTCGTTGGTCGACTGGAGCTCCTCGTTGGTCGTCTGCAGCTCCTCATTCGCGGACTGCAGCTCTTCGTTGGTCGTCTCGAGCTCGTCGATCGTCGACTGCAGCTCCTCATAGGCGAGCTCGAGGTCGCGCCGATTGCCCTCGAGCTCGGTCTGGAGCGCTGCGTAACGCGTGACGTCCTCGAAGACGACGCTGGCCGCGATCGCGACGTTGTCGGTCGAGAGCAGCGGCGTGACGCTGACCTCGAGCCGGCGCGCGTCGCCACGGTCCGGCGAGAAGGTCACCTCGCCCACGGAGACGCGGCGGCGCTCGCGCAGCGCCTGCTCGACCGGCGTCAGCAACGCGACCGGGTCCTCGGCCAGCGGCAGCTCGCCCAGCGGGCGGCCGAGATCTTCGCGTGAGATCCTGAACAGCGCGCGCGCCGGCAGGTTGGCGAACATCAGCCGGCCGCTGCGCGAGACGATCGCGTGGGCGTGGGCTCCCAGCTCGAGCGCGGCGTCACGCGCCGTCCGCTCGTCGTCGCCATTGGGCCGCCGTCCGGCTTCACCAGCGTCGAAGCTGCTCGCCCGGGAGGCGATCGACGTTCTCGACTGCTTGACGAAGATCCGGTGCTTGAGCTCCGCGGGCGCGAACAGCTCGCGGTGCGTGATCATCATCTCGGACTTGCCGAGCATCATCGCGCCCGAGTCGATCAGCGCGAAGTGGAAGTGCCGCAGGATGCGCGACTGCGTGTCCGCGTTGAAGTACATCAGCGTGTTGCGGCACACCAGCAGGTCCAGGCGCGAGATCGGGGCGTCTTGGACGAGGTTGTTGCGGCCGAAGATCACGGTCCGGCGCAGGTCGGTGCGGAACGACTGCCGATGATCTGAGCCCTCGAAGTAGCGCTCGCGCAAGTTGGGCGGCACCGACTCGATCTCCTTGGCGTTGTAGACCGCCAGGCGCGCGTAGGTCAGTGCGTCCTCGTCGATGTCGGTGCCGTAGATCTTGACCCGCTCGCGATACGCGTCGACGCCGAGCAGCTCGGCCAGCAGCATCGCGCACGTGTAGGTCTCCTGGCCGGTCGCGCAGCCGGCGCTCCAGACGCGCACCGGCTCGCCCGCGGGCTTGGCCGCCAGCACCGCCGGGAGCACCTCGTCGCGTAGGTGATCCCAGGCCGGCCCGTCGCGGAAGAACTCGGTGACGTTGATCAGCAACGTCTCGAAGAGCTGCTGGTACTCGGTCGGCGTGACCTGGAGGTAGTCGAGATAGTCGCCGAAGGACGCGCAGCCGACGTCGTCCATCCGGCGCCGGAAGCGGCGCTGCAGGCTCGGCCGCTTGTAGCCCGTGAAATCGACGCCGCGAGTGCCCTTGAGGAACTCCAGCAGCGCTTCGAAGGCGGCATCGTCGGCGTCGCTCATCCGGTGGCCCCGCTCAGGACGCGCCGGATCACGGCGGCACGGTCATCGGCGAGGCGGGCACTGTCTTGGAAGTGCTGACCGCGTTCCATCCGGAGGGCGATCCGCCTCAGCCCTTCGCCACGCTGCTCGAGGATCTCGACGGTCGCCCACAGCGCGCCCGTGACGGCGTGGCCCTGCGCCTCGACCATCGCTTCCTCGGAATAGGCGTGACCCACCGGGCAGTGGTAGCGGATCGTCTCGTCCTCGCGAACCTCCCACAGGGAACCCCTGCACTGCGGGCACGTGAAACTGGACACGGGGCCGGCGGGCAGGCGCACGAGGGCGTCGGCCATGTGGGCGATCGACACCACGGCGTCCGGTGTCGTGACCGCGAGGGTGCTCGACGGCATACCGGCGACGAGCGCCTCGCTCGGTTCCTGCACGATCACATTGCCGCCGGCCTCGGCCACCGCAGCCGCCCCGGCCGCGCCATCGTCGAGCGCCCCTGAGAGCACGACGGCGACCGCACGCGAACCCCAGGCGCGTGCGAGCGAGCGGAACATGGGATCGGCGGCGGGTCGGACCCCGTTCTCGGTCGGGCCGTGGCTCAGTTCGACGGCGTCCGCGCGCACCAACAGGTGCTGGTCGGCGGGCGCGACATAGATCGTGCCGGGGCGCAGGCGCATGCCGTGTTCGGCCACGACGGTCGTCAGCGCGCTGTGACGGCCGAGGATCGGGGCCAGCAGGCTTCGGCCGGTCGGCGGGAGATGGAGGACCACGCAGACCGCCGCGTCGAGATCCGCGGGCAGGTCCGCGACGAGCCGCCGCAGCGGCTCGAGACCACCGGCCGAAGCGGCGATGCCGATGACACGTGCGGGCAGCGACTCGAGCGCGGGAATCGGCTCGGCTTCCACGCACTCCAATCTACGCCCCCCTAAAAGCGCCCTGCCGCGGCGGTCCGAAATTGCACGCTGCGGGTAGCCTGACGACTATGGGTTTCGACGTCGTGGTGATGGCGGCGTCCCAGGGCGGTTTGCGCGCCTGCCGGTCGATTGTGGAGGTGCTTCCCGCCGACTTCCCCGTGCCCGTCGTCTACGCCCAGCACCGGGCGCCCGACGCCGGCACCGCCGTCGTCGACCTGCTGTCGCGCTGGTCCGCGCTGGAGGTGCGGGGCGGCGTCGACGGGAGCGAACTCGCCCCGCGCACCCTGACGGTCGCGCCGGCCGGGGCGCATCTCGGCGTGTCCGATGAGCGCCGGCTGACGGTCGGGGCCGTCAACCCGGCAAACGAGCAGGCCGACGAGCTGTTCACTTCCGCCGCTGGGGTGTACGGCGCCCGCGCGCTCGCGGTGGTCCTGACCGGCCGCCTCTCGGACGGGACGCGCGGCGTCCAGGCGATCAAGGCGGCCGGCGGGCGAGTGATCGTCCAGGACCCGGAGACCGCCGAACAGCGGTCGATGCCGTGGAACGCGCTGGCCACCGGTTGCGTCGACCTCGTGCTCGACCCGGCGCGCATCGGGGACGCGCTCGTCGCGCTCGTCACGGTCCCGGGTGCGGCGGATCTATTCGACGTCCGTCGCGGCTCGTGGGCCGCGTCACCGTCCGGCCTCTGACGGGGCCTGCGAGGCGGCCGCCCGCGCGGGTATCGGGCCGCCAGTGGGCAACCGGATCCTGATGGCTGTGCCCGCCGACCAGCGGAGCGCGATCGAGCAGCGGCTCGAGCCGTTCCGGCACCAGGTGCGCGAGAGCGTCTACCGCCAGGGCGAACGGATCGAATCGGTCGTCTTCCCGCTGTCCGGCGTCTTCTCGCTCGTCGTGGAGTCCACGGATGGCCCGCCGGTCGAGATCGCCACGGTTGGGGCTGAGGGCTTTGTCGGTCTTCCGGTCTTCCTGCAGGCGACACTGACCGGGGCCCACGTGGCGTTCTCGCAGGTCGAGGGCGAGGCGCTGCGCATGGACGCGGCCGAGTTCCTCGACGTGGTCAACGCCGCGCCCGGTCTGCGCGCCGCACTGCAGCGCTACTCGATGGCCCTCATGACCCAGGTCGCCCGCGGCGCGGCCTGCAACCGCGTGCACTCGGTCGAGCAGCGGGCGAGCCGGTGGCTGCTCCAGACCCACGATCGCGTCGAAGGAGACCGGTTCTCGCTCCGGCGTGAGTTCCTAGCGCAGATGCTGGCCGAGGACCACGGCGCGGTCGACGTGGCGACGGACGCGTTGACCGGCGCCGGCGTGATCGCGTACGACGGCGAATCGCTCACCGTGCGCGACCGCGCCGGGCTGGAGCGGGCGAGTTGCAGTTGCTACCAGGTGGTGCGGGAGGAGTACGAGCGGCTGTTCAGCGGCTGAACGCCGCTACGGTCACACAGTGCCGCCCGCCAAGCGCGTTGAGGTCAACGTCGGAGACACGACGGTCTCGCTGTCGAACCTCGACAAGCTGATGTACCCGCGTGCCGGGTTCACGAAGGGCCACGTGATCGACTACTACACGCGGATCGCGGCGGTACTGCTGCCGCACCTGCACGCCCGGCCGCTGACGCTCAAGCGCTATCCGAACGGCGTCGAGGGCAAGTTCTTCTACGAGAAGCGCTGCCCGGGGCATCGTCCTTCGTGGGTCCGCACGGCCTCGGTCTGGTCGGGCCGTAACGAGGGCGACATCGACTTCTGCCTGTGCGAGGACCTGCCGACCGTGGTGTGGCTGGCGAACCTGGCCGACCTGGAGCTGCACACGCCGATGGCGCGGGCGCCGGAGATGGATCAGCCGACGATGATCGCCTTCGACCTCGACCCGGGTCCGCCGGCGACGAACGTCGAGTGCGCGCAGGTCGCGCTGGAGCTCAAGCTGGCCTTCGACCATCTCGGGCTGGAGGCGTGCCCGAAGACGTCGGGGTCGAAGGGGATGCAGGTCTATTTGCCACTCAACACGCCGGGGATCACCTACGCCGACACGCGTGAGTTCTCGCGCGGGCTGGCGCAGTTGCTCGAGCGCCGCGATCCGAAGCGCGTCGTCTCGGACATGAGCAAGGCCAAGCGCACCGGCAAGGTGTTCGTGGACTGGAGCCAGAACGACCGCCATAAGACGACGGTCAACGCCTACTCGCTGCGCGCGTTGGAGCGGCCGACGGTGTCGACGCCGCTGTCCTGGGACGAGGTCTCGGACCTCGCCGACGCGGACGAGCCGCTGTCGTTCACGTCCGATCAAGTGCTGGAGCGGGTGGCCTCGCTCGGAGATCTGTTCGCGCCGGTCCAGACGCTCAAGCAGGATCTGCCCCGCTAGAGCAGCGGGCGCCAGTGGTCGGTCGTCAGCCGGGCCGGTTCGGTCTTCGTGCAGAAGTCCGCGAGGACGTCGGCGAAGCGCTCCGGATCGTCGTGGTGGGGCATGTGTCCGGCGCCCTCGAACACCTCGAACCGACTCGTGGGCATCGCTTCGTGCGCCTCCCGGCCGTGGGATGCGGGAATGATCGAGTCGCGCTCGCCCCACACGATCAGCGTCGGCAGGACCGCGGCGAGGTGGAGGCGGTCGCGGGCGCTCACGCGCTGGCCGGAGGGATCGATCACGGAACGCACGGTGTGCAGGAACGCCTCCCGCGAGCCCTTGCTGTTCAGCGACGCGAAGCCGCGCGCGAGCACGGCGAGGTCGCCGTCCGGCGCGACGCGCCCGAGCCGCAGTGCCTTGGCCACGCCGCGCCCGATGCCCTGGACGCTGGATGAGGTGAGGACCGGGAGTACCCAGTCGGCGCCCGGCAGCGCGGCAGCGCGCAGGAGGAGGTGGACCTCCTTCCCGAGACCGCCGCTCGAGACGAGCACGAGCCGCTCGCAGCGCTCGGGGAACTGGTACGCGAACTGCATCGCGATGCCGCCGCCGAGCGAGTGGCCGACGACGGTGACGTGATCGTGGCCGAGGGCCGTCAGCAGGTCGCGGACGCCGCTCGCGTGCGCGCCGAGTGAGTAGTCACCGCGCGGCGTGGCCGACTCCCCGTGCCCGAGCAGGTCGGGCGCGAGAAGCGTGAAATGCTCGGCCAGCGCGTCCGCGACCGGCTCCCACGTTTCCGACGAATTCGCGATCCCGTGCAGCAGCAGAAGGACGGGGCCGGTGCCCGCCGTCCGATAGGTGACCGAGTGCCCGTGGAGCTGGATCTCGTGGCACTCGAGCGCGGTCACGCCACCGACGCTAGCGCGCCGGGCCCGGGTGTCGCGCGGACCGTCCGCGCATTCATCCGGGCGCCGCACTGCTCACAGACTCGGTGCTCGTCGACCGCTCCGCCGCAGTCCTTGTGCGTCAGGACGACCGGCGGGCCGGCCGGCGCGTAGTGACGATCGCCGAACTGCAGCAACGAGATCAGGATCGGCCACAGGTCAAGGCCCTTTTCGGTCAGGCGGTACTCGAAGCGCTCGGGGCGCTCCTGGTAGCGGACCTTGGCCAGCACGCCCTCGTCGACGAGGTGTCCGAGGCGGGCGGTGAGGACATTGCGGGCGATGCCGAGGTCCTCGGCCATCTCGTCGAAGCGGCGGCGGCCGGTGAAGGCCTCGCGGAGGACGAGCATCGTCCAGCGCTCCCCGACGAGCTCCAGGGCGCGCGCGATCGAGCAGTTCTGATCGTCGTAGGTGCGACCGAGCACGAGGTAGAGCGTAGCGTCATGCAACGCGGTCGTGTAGGGTGGGTTTCATGACGCAACTCGATCGTCGCTGGAAGGTCCTGCTCGTCACTGGCGTGGCCGTGTTCATGGCCTTCCTGGACGTGACGATCGTCAATGTCGCGTTTCCGTCGATCCGGGGTGCGTTCCCGGACGTGTCGCTGGCCGGGCTCTCGTGGGTGCTGAACGCCTACAACATCGTCTTTGCCGCGCTGCTGGTGCCGGCCGGGCGGCTCGCGGATCTGCTGGGACGGCGGCGGGTGTTCTTCTGGGGGCTCGGCGTGTTCATGGCCGCGTCGGCGCTGTGCGGGCTGGCACCGTCCGTCGAGGTGCTGGTCGCGGCGCGCGTGCTGCAGGCGGTCGGCGCCGCGCTGCTCGTGCCGACGTCTTTAGGCCTGCTGCTGCCGGAGTTCCCGATCGAGCGGCGGGCGACCGCGACGGCGCTGTGGGGCGCCGTCGGCGGCGTGGCCGCGGCGACCGGGCCGTCGTTGGGCGGGCTGCTGATCGAGTGGGGCGACTGGCGCCTGGTGTTCTTCGTGAATCTGCTTCTCGGCGGGATCGCCTGGGTGCCGGCGCGGCGCCTGCTGCGCGAGACCCGCGACCCGGAGCGCGGCGCCGTGCCGGACGCGGTCGGGATCGCGCTGCTGGCCGGCGGCGTCGGCTTGGTGTCGCTGGCGATCGTCGAGGCGCCGGACTGGGGCTGGGGGAGCGCGTCGGTGCTGCTGTCGCTCGCCGGCGGCCTTGCGGCTCTGGTCGCGTTCGTGTGGCGCTCGCGGGTGGTCGCGCACCCGGTCCTCGATCTCTCGCTGTTCCGCGTGCGTTCGTTCGCGGTGGCGTGCGTCGGCGTGTTCGTTTTCGCCCTGGGCTTCTACGCCGTGTTGCTGGCCAACATCCTGTTCCTGACGTCGGTGTGGGGCTACTCGACGTTGGAGGCCGGGTTCGCGGTGACGCCGGGGCCGCTGATGGCGGCGCTCTCGAGCGCGCTTGCGGGGCGGATGATCGATCGGGTCGGGTCGCGCGCCGCGGCCGTGCCGGGCGGGTTGCTGTTTGCGCTCGGGTGTGTCCTGTTCGCGACCGGGCTGGGCACCTCGCCGGCGTACCTGACCGAGTTCCTGCCGGCCACATTGCTGACCGGGGCCGGCGTCGGCCTCTCGTTCGCGGGGTTCAGCTCGGCGGCCGTGGCCGAGCTTCCGCCGGCCCGGTTCGCGACGGGATCGGCGATCTCTGCGTGCTTCCGCCAGCTCGGCGCCGTGCTCGGGATCTCCATCCTGATCGCGGTCGCGCCCGACTTCACGTTGGCGTACACGCTCATGGCTGTCACCGGTGCCGCGGCGGGGCTGATAGCGCTCGCGCTTCGCGCTACCGTCCCAGCATGGACCTCGAAGAGCGCACCCTCGACGACACCATCGCCCGAACGTGCGCCGTCTGCGGCGCGGAGCTGACGACCCAGGAGATTGAGGGCGGTCGCGAGGCCGGCGGGCCTTTCCTTTGCACGGTGCACGCGATGGAAGAGGCGCCGGCTGACGAGATGGCCGACTCGGCCGAGCCCGACTGAGTCACGTGGTGCCGGGGCCGGCGAACTGCGCCGTTAAGGGGAAGGGATCGACCGAGCCCCACCACGCGGGCTGAACCCACTCCCTTATCTGCCGCAGTTCGCAGGTCTCACGCGGCGGTCAGTCGGGATGCCAGCGTGGCGAGGTGAGCGCGCAACGAGTCCGGCCGCAGCACCGAAAACGAACACCCGGCACCAGCCAACAAGCCCGCCGCCCAGTCGAGCGACTCCGCGCGGAGCCGGAGCAACACGCCATCGTCATGCGGAGCGAGCTCCGCGAGCGTCGGTGGGAAGCGCCGCGCGGCACTCTCCAGATCCGTGTGCAGCACGACCTCGACCTCGTGCGTCCACGGCACCCGAGCGAGCATGCGGCTCACGAACGCGACGGCGTCGAACTCGGGATCGACCGGCTCGCCGCGCCCGCCCACGCGTACCGACGACACGCGATCGGCGCGCAGCGTGCGCATCTCCGCGCGCGCGTGGTCGTACGCAGGCACGTACCAGCGTCCCGAGTGCGCGACGACGCCGTACGGGCTGAGCTCGCGCGCCGTGATGTCACCGTGCGAGTCCGTGTAGCGCGCGCTCACACGCCGGCCGCGGCGTGAAGCGTCGGCGAGCGCGAGCAGCGTCTCGCCGTCCGGCGGCGCGGCCTCGACGGAGCCAGTGAACCCGAGCGTGTGCTCGAGCGACTCGACCGGCAGCCGGACCCGGTCCGGCAGCGCGCGCCGCACTTTCGCCAGGGCGCCATCGGTTTCCAGCCCGAGCCGCCGCGCGGCCATCAGCCCGAGTGCGACGACCGCCGCCTCGCCGGCCGTGAACATCAGCGGCGGGACGCGGTAGCCGGGCCGGAGGCGATATGAACCGCCGCGGCCGCGCTCGCCCTCGACCGGGATCCCGAGCGCGCGCAGCGAGGCGACGTCGCGGCGCAGCGTCCGGACGTCGACGCCGAGCCGCTCGGCGAGCTCCGGCCCGGTCGCGAATGCCCGGTCCTGCAATGCCTCCAGCAGCGCCAGCACGCGCTCGGCCTTCGTCATCAGAGGACAGATTCTGCCCTGTTTAAGCGATACGGTCCAGCCATGGCTCACGAACCCCGGCAGATCACGTTCCTCGGCCGCGAGGGACCGACGAAGCGCTATGCGATCGGCAACCCGGACACGTCGCTGATCGAAGCGACGCGCGCACTCGCCGAGCCCGGAGTCCCCGGGTTCACGATCGCCCACCAGGGCAAGGCGGCGGCGATGGCGCTCGTCTACTGGTGGGCCGAGGAGAACGAGGTCCACCGGCGTGCGTATGCCGGGCTGCGCCCGGACGACCTCCGCCCGCTGACGGACACCGGCATGGCCTGCGTGTGGGAGCTCGAGGTGATCGACTTCGAGCGCCGCGCCTGGCTCGAGGACGTCCTGATCGGCGACGACGTCGACGGCTACCTCGACCGCGCGCTCGATCCCGTGGCCGTCTGATGGGCGCCACCGACTTCGACTTCCTGCCCGGCCGCTGGGAGGTGCGCAACCGCCGGCTGGTCGGCGACCGCTGGGAGGAGTTCGACGCGATCTCCGAGGCGGAGGCGATGCTCGGCGGCCTCGGCAACGTGGACCACTTCCACGCTCCCGGCTACGAGGGCTTCTCGCTGCGCCTCTACGACCCCGAGCGTGACGTGTGGCGCATCTGGTGGTCATCCACCGCGCGTCCGGGCCGGCTCGATCCTCCCGTCGAAGGCCGTTTCGAAGGCGGCCGCGGGCGGTTCGAGGCCGATGACGTGCTCGACGGCGTTCCGCTCCGGATGCGCTTCGACTGGACGGAGATGACCGGCGACAGCGCCCGCTGGGACCAGGCCTTCTCGTTCGACGGCGGGAAGACCTGGGAGCCCAACTGGACGATGTGGCTACGCCGGAGCCGCGACTAGCTTCTGGGCGGCGTCGGCGATCGCGTCGGCGTCGATCTTCGCCGCGTGCAGGAGCTCCTCCGGCGTGCCGGAGGTCGGCATCTCGCGGACCGCGAGCTTGACCACGTGCGCGTGGTCGTCGCCCTCGGCCAGCGCCTCGAGCACGGCGTCGCCGAGGCCGCCCTCGGGCCAGTGGTCCTCGACCGTGACGATCGCCCCGCACTCGCGCGCGGCGGCGCGGACGGCCTCGCCGTCGATCGGCTTGATCGAGTAGGCGTCGAGCACGCGCGCGTGCACGCCCTCCTCGGCGAGCCGTTCGGCGGCCTTGACCGCCTCGTCGAGCGTGATCCCGCAGGCGATGATCGCGACGTCGTCGCCCTCGTGGGCGATTCGCGAGCCGCCGATCCGGACGTCCTCGGCGGCGGGCGTGCGCACGGGCGTCTTGCCGCGCAGCGTGCGGATGAACGAGATCCCGTCCCGGTCGGCCACCGCCGCGACCAGCTTCGCGGTCTGGTTGGCGTCGCTCGGGTGCAGGACGGTCGAGCCGTGAATGGCGCGGATCGACGCGATGTCCTCGAGCGCCATCTGCGACGGGCCGTCCTCGCCGATCGAGACGCCCGCGTGCGAGCCGCTCAACGCGAGCTTCGCGCGCGAGATCGCCGCCATCCGGACGAAGTCGTACGCGCGCGACAGGAACGCCGCGAACGTCGACACGAACGGCGTCCACCCGCGGACCTGCATCCCGATCGCGGCCGCCACGAGCTGCTGCTCGGCGATGAACATCTCGAAGTAGCGATCCGGGTGCGCCTCGCGGAAGTCCTCGGAGTGCGTCGAGTTCGAGACCTCGCCGTCGAGCGCCACGACGTCGCCGCGGATGTTCGCCAGCGCCGTGATCGACTCGCCGTACGCCTTGCGCGTCGCGACCTCCTCGCCGAGCTCCCACGACGGGAGCTCGCCGCCCGAAGTCGCGAACCGGAACGGCTTCCCGGCCTCCGGCTTGGCCACCGAGACCGTGAGCTTGCGCTCGCCGCCGAGCTCCTTGATCGCCTCCTCGGGCTCATCCAAGGGCTTGCCGTGCTTGCCCGGCTGATCCTCGACCGCCTTGACGCCCTTGCCCTTCTTGGTGCGCGCGACGATCGCCGTCGGCCGGCCCGTCGTGTTCTCGGCCTCGGCGTAGGCGGCCTCGATCTCGTCCACGTCGTGGCCGTCGACCGCGATCGCCTTCCAGCCGAACGCCTCGATCCGCCGCACGTAGCCGTTGACGTCCCAGCCAAGCATCGTCTCGCGGGTCTGCCCGAGCCGGTTGACGTCGATGATCGCGGTCAGGTTGTCGAGGCCCTCCCAGCCGGCGTGCTGGAACGCCTCCCACATCGAGCCCTCGGCCATCTCCGAGTCACCGCACAGCACCCACACGCGATACGGCAGCTTGTCGAGCGACTTGCCGGCCATCGCGACGCCGACGCCGATCGGCAGGCCCTGGCCGAGCGAGCCGGTCGCCACATCGGTGGGCGGGATCCGCGGCGTCGGATGGCCCTCGAGCCGCGAGTGGAGCTTGCGGAACGTCAGCAGCTCCTCGTCGTCGATCGCGCCGACCGCCTTCAGCACCGCGTAGTACAGCGGCGACGCGTGGCCCTTGGAGAAGATCAGGTGGTCGTTGGCCGGGTTGTCCGGGTTCGCGTAATCGAGCTTCAGGTGTCCGTCGATCAGCACCGCCATCAGGTCGGCGGCGGACATCGACGAGGTGGGATGGCCGGAGCCGGCGGCAGCCGAGGTGCGGACGGAGTCGACGCGGAGCTGCTGGCCGAGTTCGCGCCGATCGGTCACGCCGTCACCAGCTTCAGCTTCGACTCGAGCCCTTCGATCAGGTCCTCGAACGACTTGGCGAACTTCTCGACGCCCTCGCGCTCCAGCGTCTGCACCACTTCGTCGTACGAGACGCCGGCCGCCTCGAAGGCATCGAGGATCCGGCTCGCCTCCTCGGGGTTCTCGAGCAGCGTGTCGCCGCGGATCTCGCCGTGGTCCGCGACCGCCTCGACGAGCTCGCGCGGCATCGTGTTGACGGTGTCCGGGCCGACGAGCTCCTCGACGTAGACCGTGTCCTTGTACTCCTTGTTCTTGGTCGACGTCGACGCCCACAGGCAGCGCTGCTTGGTCGCGCCCTTGGCCTCCAGCGCCTCCCACTCCGGCGTCATGAACACCTCGCGGTAGGTCTCGTAGGCGAGCTTCGCGTTGGCGATCGCGAGCTTGCCCTTGAGCTCGTCGTGACCGCCAATCTCGTCGAGGCGCCGGTCGGCCTCGGTGTCCACGCGCGAGACGAAGAACGACGCGACGGACGCGACCTTGCGCGGGTCGCCGCCGCTCTTGACGAGCCGCTCGACGCCGCGTACGTACGCCTCGGCGACCTTGCGGTGGCGCTCGAGAGAGAAGATCAACGTGACGTTGACCGGGATCCCGTTCGCGATCGTGTCCTCGATCGCTTGCAGGCCCTCGAGCGTCGCCGGGATCTTGATGAACAGGTTGGGCCGGTCGACGAGCCCGTGCAGCCGGACGGCCTCGGACTTGGTGGCCTCGGTGTCGTGCGCCAGGTTCGGGTCGACCTCGAGCGAGACCCAGCCGTCCTTGCCCTCGCCGTCGTCGTAGACGGAGCGCAGGATGTCGCAGGCGTCCCGGATGTCGTCCTTGGCGAGCTGCCAGAAGATCTCCTTGGGATCGTCGAGCTCGCTGCTCAGCTCACGGATCTGGTCGTCGTATGCGTCGCCTTCGGCGATCGCGCCCTGGAAGATCGTCGGGTTGGACGTCACACCGACGATGCCGTCCTGGACCAGACCCCGGAGATCACCCTCTTTCACGAACTTGCGTGAGAGATAGTCGATCCAGACGCTTTGCCCGCGCTCGGCGAGCTGCTGGAGAGGGGTCATGGGGGTCCTTTCAAGGGGAGTCGTCCTTACAGAGTGACACTCCCCGAGGGGACCCTCGGGCTAACGAATGGTGAAGCGAGGACGCCGCAAGCGCGGGCGGCGCCCCGCGATCAACGAGGACGCGTGGCGATCTCGCGCAGCCAGGCGGCTACGGCTTGCTCGTCACGCCTCGCCTCCCGCCGGCGTGCGGCGCGCGCTTGGGAGGCGGTGATGGTGTTCGGCTCTTGAGTCCGGGCGAAGCGCTGGTTTTGGGTCAGGGGGGTTCGACCCGAGCGCGGTTGCGTGTCCGCCCCAGAAGCAATCGACATTGCCGACAAACCTACCGGGCATGTGGAGGCTTGTCCACGCCTCTTGGGCCAACTGTCACCGGTCGTACTGGCCCGGACGTCCTAAACGAGACAGGCGATCGGGACCAGCACGTACTCCAGGAAAAACAGCGCCCAGACCCGCATGTAGAACCGCGTGAACTGCACACGATTGCGGGGATTCGCGCTCCTCGCCCAGTACGCCAGAAGGGCCGCCGCGCCGACGTGCCCGGCGACCCAAACGACCGTGTTGACGTCGAGGAACAACGGGCCGAGCACGATCATCCCGCCGTAGGCGAGCGCCAGCGCGGCAAGGCCGACGCGGAACACCTTTTCGGGTCCGAGACGGACCGTGAACGTGCGGATGCTGAAGCGCCGGTCGCCCTCGATGTCGGGCACGTCCTTGAGGACGGCGATCGCGAACGAGAACGGGAGTACGAACAGGCACAGCGCCCACACCGGCGGCGCGATGTCGCCCGCGAAGTGCCAGTAGACGCCGAGGTTGACGACCACGCTGCGGACGCCGGTGATGCACAGCGACGCCGCGATGGGGAAGCGCTTGAGCCGCGCCGGCGGGAGCGAGTAGAGCGCGCCGACCGCCAGTCCGGCGGCGACCGCGACGGTCTCCTCGGCGCCCTGGGTGAGCGCCAGCGCGAGCGGGATCGCCGTGCACGCGGCGACGATCACGCGCGCACCGCCTTCCGAAAGGTCGCCGGCCGCGATCGGCAGCCAGGGTTTGTTGACCCGGTCGATACCGACGTCGGTGATCTGGTTGACGCCGACGATCGCGATGTTGACCGTGAGGCCGGCGATCAGGGTGAAGACCAGGTCGTACGCGGGCGGGGCGGAGGTCTCGGCGACGGCGATCGCGTACAGGCCGACGATCGAGAGCGTGGTGCCGATGATCGTGTGCGGGCGCGAGAACCGCCACAGGACGCCGAGCGCCCAAGCCGCGCGGCGCGTGGCGCCGCGCGCCGGCGCGCCGGTGGCGCCGCGGAGCGGCGCGCCGGCCTCGCGGCTCGCCGCCGCGGCTCCGGCCTCACGCGTCATGCGGCTCGCGCCCGTTCCCACCGCGCGCGGAGCGCCAGCGCGGCGCCGATCGGCACGAACGCGGCGCCCGCCGCCGAACCGAGCACGAACCGCACCGCGAACCGCAACGGTCCTGTCGATGGCTCCTCCGCGACCGGGAGGCGCGCCGGCGACGGGCCCGCCACGCGCTTGGAACCGCTGACCGCGAGTGCGTACGGGACGCGCTGGTCGCGATACCAGTCCGGCGCCAGCTCGCGCACGCGCACGTCCTCGAAGCCCGCCGTCTCCATCCAGGCGAGGTAGTCCTCGACGGGCGGGAACAGCATCCACGCCTCGGCCAGCGCGCGCGCGATCCGGTTCGCCGGGCGCACCGGGCCGATCACCAGCGCCGTGCCGCCCGCGCGGGTCACGCGATACGCCTCCGCGATCCCGCGCTGCGGGTCGGGCCAGTACTCGATCGAGCCGGCCGAGACGTAGCGATCGAACGTGTCGTCGCCGAACGGCAGCGCCTCCGCGTCACCCAGCACCCGCGCACACGAAGCCAGCGCCGGCTTGGACCGGCTGCGGGCGAGTTGGTGCGGGCTCTGGTCGAGCATCGTCACGTCGGCCGCATTCACGCGCGCCACGATTCCCTCGGTGGTGAACCCGGTGCCGGCGCCGGCGTCGAGCACTTTCACGCCCGGCTCCAACCGCGCCTCATCCAGCGCCGCGCCGCGCATCGCGGACGTCCAGAACAGCGGGTTGACCCACCGGTCGTACCCGAGCGAGAGGAACCGGTAGAACCAGTACGCCTCGCGCTTGTGCTGGATCAGCCGCACTGGCAGGGCACCATACGAGGGTGCTGGACGACTGGCTTCCCGATGCGACCGTGCGCACCCGCCACCGCCGCTCCGCGAACGCGGGCCCGGACGCCCTGTGGAAGGCGGCGACAGGCATCCGGCTGGCCGACACGCGCCGGCTGGGGCGGCTCGTAGGTTGGCGCATCCCCGGTGTGGAACCGTCGCAGACCTACGATCAGCTCTTCCGCGAGTACCCCTTCACAGTGCTCGACGAGTCCGAACACGGGCTCGTGAGCGGCCTTGTGGGCCGGATCTGGACGCTCGCCCGTGACTACCCGGAGCTCGAAGGGCCAGCGGCGTTCGCGGCCTGGGACGAGCCCGGGACGGTGCGGGTCGCGTTCCACCACTGGGTCCGGGCCTCGGGCGATGGAGCCGAGGTCTGTTCGGAGGCGCGGGTCCAACCCGTCGACACGACCGCGCGGCTGCGGCTGAAGGCGATCTGGACCGTCGTCGGGCCGTTCGAGCGGCTCGTCGGTGCGGAACCGCTGGCGCTTGCCGCGCGCCGCGCCGAAATACACTGAACGCTCGGGATGGCCGATGGCGTGCGTACCGGTCTGGATGACCCGCGCAGGATCGAGGCGGCTCGCCGCCTGCTGGCCGAAGCGCCGGGCGAGGCGCTCGACCGGCTCGCCGCGCTGAGCGCACGGCTGCTCGGTGCCGCGCACGCGCAGATCGCGATCCGCACCGACGAGCTGATCACGGTGACGCCGCTGCTCCGGCGCCGCGCCGACGCGCTCGTCGAGCGCACGCTGGCGGCCGGCGAGCCGCTCGTGATCGCGGAACCCGCGTTCCTCGGTGTCCCGATCGAGGCGGCCGGCGCGCTGGTCGGCGTGCTGTGCGTCTACGACGATGGGCCGTTCGCGTGGAGCGAGCACGACGTCGACGTGCTGCGCGAGCTCGCCGGCACGGTGGCCGTCGAACTCGAGCGCGGCGCCCTCGCGGCGGAGCTCGAGACCAGCACGGTCCGGCTCGACCTCGGCTTCGCGGCGGCTGAGATCGGCAGCTTCGACTGGGACCTGGTCACGAACGCGCTGTATTGGGACGACCGGCTGATGGAGCTGTTCGGCTACACGCGGGAGACGTTCGCCGAGCACATCGACTCGTTCAGCGTTCGCCTGCATCCCGACGACCGGTCCCGTGTGGAGGCCGCGATCGCGCGCGCCGTGAAGCACTGCGGCGACTACGAGGCCGATTACCGCGTCGTGCATCCCGACGGCACCGTGCGCTGGGTCGCCGCGCGCGGCCGCGTGCTGTGCGATCCCGAGGGACGCCCCGTCCGGATGCTCGGCGCCGCCTACGACACGACCGACGTGCACAGCGCCGCCGAGCACCTCGGGCGCGTGCTGGAGACGATGAGCACGGCGTTCATCACGCTCGACCGCGATTGGCTGTTCACCTACGTCAACGCCGCCGCCGAGCGGATCTTCGGCCGTCGCCGCGACGAGCTGGTCGGCCGTCGCCTGCGGGAGGTGCACCCGGAGCTCGAGCAGGCGCTCGACACCGGCCGGCCGGTGAGCTTTCAGCAGTTCTACGCGCCGCTGGAACTGTGGTTCGACGTTCGCGCGACCCCGAGCCAGGACGGCGTCAGCGTCTACTTCCACGACATCACCGATCAGGTCCGGGCCGAGCACGAGCGTGAGGCGGCGACCGGGCGGCTGCAGATCCTCGCGGCCGCCGGCGCTCGCTTGGCGGGGACGCTCGAGGTCGACGAGCTGCTCGCCATCCTGGCCGACGTCGTGCTCAACGGCTTCGGCGAAGGCGTCGCGATCGCGCTGGGCGACCGGATCGTCCACACGGCGGGCACCGACGATGACGGCCAGCCGTCGACTGACACTGCCGCTGATCGGTCACGCGGACGCGAGATCGGCGAGCCCGCTCGCCCGCTGCCTCGCGCGCTGGTCGTGCTCGAGCCGGTCGCCGGCCGAGCACGATCGCAGCGTGCTGATCGAGCTCGCGGCGCGCGCCGCCGTCGCGCTGGACAACGCGACGATCTACGACGTGGAGCGGCGGCTGGCGCTGACGCTCCAGCGCTCGCTGCTCCCGAGCGAGCTTCCGCGGCCGGCCGGCATCGAGCTCGCCGCCCGCTACCTCCCGGGTGCCGGCGGGCGCGACGTCGGCGGCGACTTCTACATCGCGCACCCGCTCGAGGACGGCCGCCTGTTGCTTGTGATCGGCGACGTGATGGGCCATGGCCCCCAGGCCGCTGCGCGCATGGGGCAGCTGCGCGCGGTGCTGGCCGCCTACGCGTATGACGGCGACCCGCCGGATCGCGTGCTCTCGCACCTGAGCGTACGCGCGACGGCGTTGCTCGACCTGCCGATGGCGACCGTGCTGGCCGCGGTCTACGACCCGGAGCGGCGGCTGCTGACGTTCTCACTCGCCGGGCATCTGCCGCCGCTGATCGCGCCGCTCGACGCCCCGCCCGCGCTCGTCGAGGCTGGTCCGGGGCCGCCGCTCGGCGCCGGCGTGGCGGAGTACGCGCGCCACACAGTCGAGATCCCGCCCGGCGCGACCCTCGTCTTCTACACCGACGGGCTGATCGAGGAGCGCGGGCGCGACATCGATGACGGGCTCGAGAAGCTGCGGCGGGCGCTGATCGACGTGCGGCTCCCACCGGACGCCGTCTGCGCGCACGTCCTGCGCGTGCTCGGGCGGGTCGACGGCGGCGACGACGACATCGCGCTGCTGGTCATGAACCACGCGGGGTAGCGCCGTCCTCCAGGGCCGCTTGCGAGTCCCCCTCGAACCAGACACGCCGGCCGCGCCACACGCGCAGCTCCGCGCGGCCAAGCAGGTGGTGGCGCGAGCGAATCTCGAGCCGCCGCTCGCCCGGGATCGGGACCGGCAGCAGGAGCGGGTCGCGCGCCTCGCCGCTCAACTCCACCCGCCAGCGCGGTGATCGCGCCCTGACGTGCCACTCGCCACCGCCGGCGCGGGTGAGCGTGCGCGCCAGCGGAGGTGCGAGGGTCATCAGCTCGCGCCGCGTCCACACCGCGATCGCCGTCGGCGCCACCCCGTGCACGCGGCCCCCGGCGAACGCTACGCCGGCGTCCTCGCCGAACGCCGCCTGCCCCCACCACCAGTGGTCGGCGAACGCGGCGCCCCAGTTCTTCTCCGCGTACGCGGTCGCGCCGGCCAGGTCGCGGCCGCCGAAGTAGCCCTGCACGCGCGCGCCCAGCAGCCACGGCGCCCAGTACTGGCCGAGCCAGGGGACCATCTGCGCCGGACCGAGCGGGCCGAACGCGCGGCGCGGCCACTCGCGGCGATCCGTCAGGCGCACGGACAGACCGGGCCCGAGGTCCACCTGCAGCGACTCCGCGTCGGCGCGCAACGGGCCGGCGATCACGCCGAACCGGGCCGGATCCGCTCGGGCCTCGACGACCTCCGTCCAGACGTCGTCTCCCGACGCCAGCGTGACCATCGCCCAGTCGCGGCACACGCCCGCGATCGCGATCACGCTCCAGCCGTCGCCCGCGAAGCGCCAGTAGTAGCCCTCCAGGCCGATGCCGTGCGCGGGCCGCGGATCGCCGAACGGAGGATCGGCGCCCGTGCGGCGATACGCGCGGATCAGCGCGAGATCAGGGCGTGGGTGACGGGGACGTTCCAGCGCTTTTCGCCGGCGGCAAGCGCTTCGTCCTCGCGGTAGTCGCGGTCGCCCTCGGGGTGGGAGAAGATCACGATGCGGTCGGCATCGAACGTGGCCAGCGCATCGTCGATCGCTTGCGCCGGCTCGGATTCTCCCACCTGGCCCGCCGCGTCGATGCCTTCCTCCTCGAGTCGCTCCACCGAGTCCTCCTTGGCGGTCTCGGCCTCGGCGATCGCGTCATCGGAATCGGAGACCCAGAACGCGACCTTGGACTGGTTCGTGGCGGGCGAGACGACGAGCACCTCGGCGCCGCGGACCTCGTCGCCGAGGGTCTCGCGCAGGAAGCCGGCGTCGATCGGTTCGGGGGTGACGACGAGCAGTTTCACGCCGTGTGCGCTACCCCCGCGGGCGGCGGGGAAAACCCGGCCGGGAGGTCGAGAACGAGCGTCGACCAGCCGAACCGGTGCTCGCCGTGACCGGTGCCGGTGCGCGGGTGGTAGTACTCGCGAAAGCCGCTGCGCTCGATCGCGGCGGTGGCGGCGCGAGCGATCGCATCGGCCTCGCTGTCGGCCCCGAGCATCCGCAGGCCGCCGGTCAGCAGCCAGGCGGTGTTGGTCCACGCCGCGCCGCGCCACGTGCGGTAGGCGTTGAACCCCGGCCGGAACGACGGCTCCTCCATCGAGACCGAGGGGACGCCGAACCGCGCGGCGTAGCGGCGCGGATGCAGCAGGTGCTCGTCGGCGAGCCGTTCGCGGATCTCGCGCGGGATCGCGTCGCCGAGCGCGAGCGGCGCGAGCGACGACCAGGTCGAGATCTCGACCCGGCGCTCGTCGCGGCCCGCGAGATCGAAGAACAGCCCGCGGCGTTCGTCCCAGCACTTCTCGAGCAGCGCGGTCTCGGTGCGCTCGGCGTGCGCGGCCCACTCGCGGTCGCCGGTCATGCGGTACACCGCGCGCAGCGAGAGCGCGTGGGCGACGTTGACGAGCACGTCCTCGACGTGCTCGTCGGTCGCGGTCGTGAGCGTTCGCGCGTCCCAGCGGGCGCGTCGGCAGCGCTGGACCAGGCGTGCGTAACCGGGGCGCCAGTGCGCGAGCCGCCCGAACACGGGGTCGTACTTGGGCGAGTCGTCGAGCCCGGACTCGTCGGGCAGCAGGATCGTGATCAGCCCGTCGTTGTCCGGGTCGCGCTCGCGGATCAGCCAGCGCGCGTGCGCGGCCAGAGCGGCAAGGGGTGCGTCGCCCACGTGCTCCCATGCCACGGCCAGCAGCGGTGTCTGGATCGACTGCGTCACGCGGTCGCCGTAGTAGCCGGCGGTGGCGTAGAACGGCGCCCGGCGCCAGCGGGGCGAGGCCTGCCAGAACGCGGTGTGCGGGACGAATCCGTCGGCGCGCCCCGCGCGCAGCAGTGTCCGCAGCTCCTCCCGGGCGCGGGCGCGATCGATGTGCGACCAGGCGATCGCGTGAAAGCACGAGTCCCAGTACCACTGGTGCTTGTAGCGGCGCGGCGACGGGCACGTGAACGCGAACGGCGTGCCGTCGCGGCGGATGCCCTCGCGCCAGTTGGCGCGCAGGACCTGTTCAGCCGAGGTCGTCGTAGGTGATCGCGGCACGGCCTTGGGCCCGCCGCAGCACGTGCTCGAGCGCGAGCAGGTGGCGCGGGTGGTCGAAGTCGGCCGGATGGAGCTCGAGTCGGAGCAGGTCGCCGGCGGCGGCCGCGCCGGCGCGGACGACCGCGGGCGACGTGGCCCGTTTGAGCGCCGTGGACGTCCCCAGGCACAGCGCCGGCGCGTGCGAGCGCGCGCGCCCGTGGACGGCGAAC
This sequence comes from uncultured Solirubrobacteraceae bacterium, assembly GCA_963768375.1. GTDB lineage: Bacteria > Actinomycetota > Thermoleophilia > Solirubrobacterales > Solirubrobacteraceae > Solirubrobacter. Next base: position 312,306 of record CAVYHO010000003.1, on the reverse strand, counting down.
AGCGTCGCCCACCAGTCGAAGTGCGCGGTGAGGTGGGCGCGCAGCGCGGCGGTGTAGGCGAAGCCGGGCGCGACGAAGCCGCGCGGCGGCACGCCGGCGGCGGTGAGGATGCGCCGCCCGGCCTCGACGCCGGCCGCGGTCGAATGCTCGTCGAGGCCCGGGAACTCGACCGCGTCGGCACCCTGCCAGCGCCGCATCACGCTCTGCGGGCGCGTCCGAGCGTGCTGCAGGCCATGCTGCGCGATCGCGTCGCCGGCGTCGCGTCGGTCGAGCAGCCAGTAGGCGAGCTCGGGCATGCGCGCCGGAAACGGGTGCAGCCGGGGCGCGGGGATGACGAGCAACGTCACGCGGTCGACGCCGCGGTCGTAGAGCCAGTCGCGGATCTCCTCGCACCGCGCGAACGTCGACGGCTGCACGTCATGGAGCGTGACCGCGAGCGCTCCGCGAGTACGGGGCTTGGGGGCGGCGACGACTTCCTGCGTTGCGGTCATCGGCCGGCCAGCGCCTCGAGGTCGGCCAGCTCGGCGGCGAACGCGCGCTCCCACCGGTGCGCGGCGGCGAACCGCGCGGCCGCGAGCCGGTCCGGTTCGGAGGCCCGGGCGCGCTCGATCGCGGCCAGCAGGTCCGCGGGGTCGCCGGGCGCGAACGTGTGGACGAGCGGGCCGAGCGCGTGAGCGGACGGCGCGGTCTCGCACGCGACGACGGCGGCGCCGCTCGCGGCGGCCTCGTAGGCGACGAGCCCAAAGGTCTCGAGCTCGCCGGGCATCACTACGCAGCGTGCGGACCGGTAGGCGCTCGCCAGGGCCTCGCGGTCGTGCTCATGCCCCAGCATCCGGACGCGCGCCTCGAGGCCGAGCCGCTGCACGCGCGCGGCCACCATGCGCGCGGCGTTGCCGGCGCCCATCAGCCACAGCGGCCACGGCTCGGCCGACCGCGCGGCGGCCTCGAGCAGCGCGAACACGCCCTTCTCGCGGCTCAGCCGGCCGACGTAGAGGACGTGATCGGCGCGCGGCTCGTCGCCCTCCGGATAGAACGCCGGATCGAGCCCGAAGCGCAGCGGCAGCGTCGCCGGCCGGCCGGTGTCCGAGCACGGGTCGCACGCGGCCATGACCGCGTCGGCGCGCGCGTAGGCGCGCCGCAGCCAGGCACCGAGCGGCGCTCGGTACAGGCGCGGCGGCCCGGGGAGTGCCGCGGCGTCGAGGTCGAGCGAGCCGTGGTGGACGAGCACGACTGGCGATCCGGCTGCCCGCGCCGCGGCCCGCGGCGCCCAGAACGGATCGTGGAGCAGCAACACGTCCGGCCGCAGGTCGCGCACCAGGTCGGCCAGCGGGCGGGTGCCGAGCGGCCAGCGGTAGCCGTTCGCGGTGCCGACGCGCACGGAAGGAAGTTCGTGGACCGCGCCGCCGACGCGCCGTTGCCGCCCGGGGACGATCAGGTGGTGCTCGAACGCCGCCGTGCTGCGCGCGTACGCGACCTTCGCGTCGAGATACGTGCGGATCCCGCCCGAGCGCTCGCCGTAGAACAGCGCGACGTCGACGACTCGCAGCGGGCGCGGGCCGGCGAGCGCGAGGCTCATGCCGCGCGGGCGCCCGCCGAGGTGGAGTGGGCGGCGATCGCTCGCTGCCAGCCGGCGCCGAGCGCGGCCAGCGACGATTCCCAGCGGCGCTCGCGGGCAGCGGCTGCCCCGCCGCGGGCGAGCCGCGCGCGGGCCGCGGGCGAAGCGGCGAGACCGGCGACGGCGTCGGCGATCGCGCTCGCCCGCGGCGGGCACAGGACGCCCGTGCGGCCGGAGGCGATCAGCTCCGTCGGGCCGCCCGCGGCCACCGCGACGACCGGGAGCCCGGAGGCCTGCGCCTCGAGGACGACCTGGCCGAAGGTGTCCGTCTGCGAGCAGAAGAGGAAGAGGTCGGCGTCAGCGTATGCGCGCGCCAGATCCTCGCCTTCGAGCCAGCCGAGAAACCGGGCGGCCCCGCCGAGCCGCGCGCGCAGGGCGTCCTCCTCCGGTCCGCCGCCGGCCAGGTACAGCTCGAGCCGGGGGTCGCGGGCGCGGGCGGCGAGGAATGCGTCCGCCAGCAGGTCGGCGCCCTTCTCACGCGTGAGCCGTCCGGCGTAGAGGACGCGCACGCGGCCGTCCGGCGCACGCGTGCGCAGCTTGTGCGAGAAGCGGTCGGTGTCCACACCGCGGTCCCACCGCGAGACCTGCTCGATCCCGAGCGAGGTGAGCCGCGCGTCGGAGGCCGCCGAGGGCGACAGCACGACGTCGCAGCTGCCGTAGAAGGCGCCGAGGACCATGTCGACGGTCGTCGCCAGGCCGGCGTTGCCCGAGCGCATCGCCGCGTACGCGGCGAGCTCGGTGTGGTAGGAGCCCGCGAGCGGCAGGCCCATCACGCGGCCGATCATCGCCGCGGCCACGCCCGCCGGTCCCGGGGCGCAGACGTGGAGCAGGTCGTAGCGGCCCTCGGCGAGTGCGTCGACGGTCGCGGGGAGGCTGGGGACGCCGACCTTCAGGCCGGCGTAGTACGGGATCTCGACCTCGGCGACCGCGCTCAGTCGCCGGTCGACGTGCGGGTCGGTGCCGATCACCTCGACCTCGAAGCCGGGCACGCCGCGCTCGCGGATCTCGTCGATCGTATGCGTGACGCCGTGCATGCCGCCGATGCCGTCGGCGACCAGCGCGACCCGGATCGGCTCGTGGTCGCGGGTCGCCAGCTTGCCCTTCTCGCGGCCGAGGAAGGCGGCGGCCGGGGCGTAGGGGATCGCGGCGAAGCAGGCCGTGAAGATGTCCTGCGCCGCGGCGGCGAACTGGGATGGGTCCTGGATGGCGCGCTCGACCGCCGTTTGCAGCCGGCGCTCGTGGACGCGGCGGGCGCGGCGCTCGAGTCCGGCGTGGGAGAAGCCGTCGGATTGGAGGAGGGCGAGCAGGTCGCGCTCGCTCATGCGGAGGTCAACCGCATCCAGCCACGCGCGCAGCAGGGCTTGTGCGTCCTCGGGACCTAGGTCGCATCGGCGCCGGGCCCTCCGGCCCTCTCCGGGATTCCCTGACGGCACGATGGAGCCGCTGCGGGCGTCGCCCTCCGTCATCACGCGCTCGACCATCCGCAGGACCGCTGCCGGGTCCGGTGCGTCGGTGCGCTCGCCGCGGCCGAGCGCGCGGATCGCGAGCGCCATCGCGGCGTGCGCCCACTTCGCGGCGGAGCCCTGCTCGCCGTGCGCGCTGACCAGGCCGGCGCGGATGCTGGCGAGAAACTGGCCCGGTGTCTCGGCTTCAGGCGTCTCCGACCAGGTGCGGCCGATGTCGACGCCGGCGTGATCGTCGCTGCCGCCGACACCGATCCCGCCGTGCGTCTCGACGTAGATCGCGGCGGGGTGGTTGAGCTCACGCGCCCGCGAGCCGTTGCGGACCTCCCAGATCCCGAACAGCTGTGCCAGCCGGCGCCGGTGGCGCGGCGTGAGCGGCGCCTCGACGGCGTAGAACGGATGCGCCAGCGCGCACGTGATCTCGTTCTCGTGCAGGTACTCCGCGACGACCTCGACGTTGCCCGCGTGTGCCTGCAGCCAGTCGTGGTCGTCCGGCGTGATCCCGTAACAGAGCACGTGGACGGCCTGCGGCTCGCCGCGGAAGCCCACGGTCAGCTCCTCGCTCACGAACACGTCGGGACGGTCCGCGATCTCCAGCACCCCGGCGATCGTGTCGTGATCGGTGATCGTCACGAAGTCCATGCCGCGGCGCTTGGCCAGGGCGTAGACCTCTTCGGGCGGCGTGGCGCACTCAGGCAGTCCCAGCGCTGTCTGGACCCCGAGCTTGGACACCTGCGACGCCGTCGAGTGGCAGTGCAGGTCCGCACGGCTGGTCTTCATGTCTCTAGAGAATCGCGCGGGAATGCAGGGCTTTTGTGACCAAGCGGGGACCACGCTGTGACCGTTCTGTGAAGCGGTGGGGGCGCGCGCCGTTTCGTGTTGAAGCTGGGTGCCCGTGGACTTCGACGTGCGCCTGTGGGACGGCTTCGCCGACGATCAGTTCATCCAGCTCACCGAGGGGGTCGTGGCCTCGGAGACGCTGTCGCTTGCCGAGCCCGGGCGGGCATCGACAAAGGTCGAGCACGTGTCGCCGTGGCACACGGTGGTCTCGGTCGAGCACGACACCTTCCGGGCCGGGCTCGTGCTCCCCGCTTCACCGCACTACACGGGGCTGGGGGCTCGGCACGGACTGGCGGTCGACCAGGCCGGTCGTTCGCTGCAGCTCGGCGCCGACCGCGCATACACGGGGCCGGACTGCCCGCCGGACATGCTCGAGATCGGCGGCATCCCGCAGGGGGACTACGCGCCGGTTCCGTGGCTGTTGGGCTCTTCCTGGGCGGCGTGGCTCGAGACCGAAGGGCTCGGAGTGCGGTTCGAGCTCGGGTCGTCGGAGGCCGTGCTGTCCGTGCGGGGGCCCCTGCGCGTGCACCTGTTCACGCACGCGACGCCGTTCGCGCGACTGCGCGCATTCCTGCGGTTGACCGGGTTCCCGGCGGTCCTGCCGGAATGGGGCTACGGCTTCTGGAAGAGCCGCGACGTCTATCCCCACCAGCGCGATGCCGAGGCGGACTGGGCCGGCTTCCGCGAGCACGATCTGCCGCTGGACGCGATCGTGCTCGATTCGCCCTGGGCGACCCAATACAACACGTGGGAGTTCAACCCGCACCAGTTCCCGGACGCGGCGGGGTACGTGTCGCGGCTGCGCGCGGACGGCGTGCGGACCGTCGTGTGGGTGGCGCCGTGGGTGAACCTCGAATCGCGCGATGGCCAGTACCCGCTCGATGACGAGTCCGTCCGGTTGCACGCCGCGCCGGCGCCGAACTACGAGCCGTCGATGTTCGTGCGCGACGCGGATGGCGAGCCGTTCGTCGCGCGCTGGTGGATGGGGACCGGCTCGCCCGTCGACTTCACGTCGTCCGTCGCCGAGGAGTGGTGGCGCGCGCAGGCCAAGCGGCTCCTGTCGATGGGTGTCGAGGGGATCAAGGCCGATGACGGCGAGGGTTGGTATCTGCCAGATGACGTGCGGTTCGCCGACGGGCGGACGGGCGCTGACGCCGCCTGGGGGCACGGGCTGCTGTACCGGCGCTCCATGCAGCGTGCGCTGGACGAGGTGCACCCGGGATCGGGCGTGTTGTTCGGCCGGCCGGGCTGGACGGGGCAACAGGCGGTCGGCGTGACCTGGGGCGGCGATCAGCCCTCGGACTTCTGGTCGCTGCGGACGCTGGTCGCGGCGACGCTCACCGCCGCGGCCTCCGGCATCTCGAACTGGTCGCACGACATCGGCGGCTATCTGGGCGAGCGGCTCGTGTCGCGGTGCCCGAAGGAGTTGCTGCTGCGCTGGGTCCAGTTCGGCTGCTTTACGCCGCTAATGCATGCGCACGGGCGCTTCGAGCAGGAGCCGTGGACCTACGACGAGGAGACTTTGGATGTGTACCGGGCGTGCGTGCTGCTGCACGAGCGGCTCGTCCCGTACGTGCGCGCGGCGGCCTTGACCGCGTCCCGGTGCGGCTTGCCGATCGTGCGCCCAGGCGCGCTGGCGGGCGGAGACTGGACGCTGGCCGACGCCTACGGCTACGGACCGTCTTTGTTCGTCGCACCCGTTCTGGAGGCCGGCGCGCGCGAGCGGTCGCTCACGCTGCCGGCCGGCGACTGGATCGACGTGTGGAGTGAGGAGCCGGCGCGGGGCGCGGTCGTCGTTGAAGCGCCGTTGTCGCGCATTCCGGTCTGGGTCCGGCGCGGGGCGTTGATCGTCACCTATCCCGCGTCACACGTCGCGCGCGGGTTGGGCGACACCCCTGAGTTGGTGCGTCCGCTGGAGGCGACGCTGTGGGGCCGGCCGCCGTGCGGGCGCGCCGTCGCGCGGCTCGCCGACGGGACGGTGATCCGCTGGACCCGCGGCGAGTGGTCGGTCTCGGGAGCGCGAGGCGATGTCGAGTTCCGCGAGGTCTGACCGTCTTCGTGTCGAATCAACCTATGCCAACGGGCTATTCACAACATCCGCCCGTTGCCGGACGATCCTGCTGACATGGCGTTCGCCACCGCAGAGGCACTTCGGGCTCCCCGCGCCGGTCGCGCCCGGCGGGCGCGCCTGGAGCTGCTCGACGGCTCGAAGACCACGATCCATGTCGCCGCCTACGACACCGCCCGCACCGAGGTCCGCGTGGCGGTGCTGCGCGGCACCGCGCGGCTGGAGCCCTGGTGCGCCGCCCGCGGCTATGACGAGGCGCTCGTCGGCGGCTTCTTCGTCCGACCCGACGGCACGCCGCTCGGCGAGATCCGCACCCGCGGAGTCGTCCGCCGTTATGTGCCTTTCGACGCGCCGTGGTCGTCCGTGCGCGCGTGCGTGCACGTCCAGGGCGGCGTCACTCGTATCGCGGGTCGCGACGAGCTTCCTTTGGAGCCGCGCGGCGATTTGCTGCAGGCCGGCCCGTTGCTCGTGCGCGGAGGCGCTCCGGTGTTCCGCCGCGAGGAGGACCGCGAGGGCTTCAGTGCCGGGCAGGCGCAGTTCGATTCCGACATCACCGACGGGCGCTATCCGCGAGCGGCTCTGGGTCTTGCGCCGGGGCGGGTGTACGCGGTCGCGTGCGACGGGCGGTCGCGCCACGACGCGGGTTTGACGTTGGAAGAGCTGGCCGCGTTGATGGCGGCGCTGGGGTGCTCGACGGCTCTGAATCTGGACGGCGGTGGGTCGACGTCGCTGGTGTCTGGTGGCCGGTTGCGGAACCGGCCCCGTGGGGACTGGGCGACGCCCGAGGTTGGCGGGCGGCCGGTTTCGACGGCTCTGGTGTTCCTGCCGCGCTGAAACGGCAGCATTAACGGGGGCGAGGAGGACGGGGCCGCTCGGCGCTGCGCGAGGCGGCGTGGCGCGTTGCCGCTCGGCATGCGCGCGAGAGTCGACTTTGTCACGAAAATCGTGACTAACTCGACCTTCGCGTGATTCCGTGGCGCGTTGCCGCTCGCGCGGCGCACGAGCGTGCACTCGTTGGACCTGAGCGGGAATAAGTGCACGCTCGCGACGCTGCGCCGCGCCGCCGCTGGCCCGCGCCGCGGCGCGGGTGCCGCCACCGCCCTCACCGGCCGCCGTTCGCCGGCGCTACAGCGCCGCGGCGGTGTACACCACCCGAACCCGCTCCGTGAACTGCTGCAGCCCCGGCGAGATCTGGGTCGGCGTGGAGGCCGCGCGCTCGAGACCGCCGCTGGTGCCTGAGGCCGAGTCGTCTTCGCCGCCGAAGTCCGCCAACGTCTGAGGCGCGAGCGTCACCGACCGCACGCCCGTGATCCGCAGCCCCTGCGTCGCCGCGGCGTCGTCGGCGCGCTTGCGGGCGTCGGTCAGCGCGGCGCGGGTGGCGAGCAGGCGCCCGGCAGACGGGTCGGCGAACCCGAAGTCCGGGTCGCCCAAGCGGTCCGCGCCGGCTTCGGCGATCGCGTCGAGCAGCGCGGCCAAAGTCGCGACGTTGCGCGCGCGGATCACCAGCGTCTGCTCCGCGCGGTACCGCACCCGCACTAACCGCCCCCGCCGGGTCACGCGCTCGCGCGAGACCGACAACCCGCGCGTGGCGATGTCGGCATCCGCCACCCCGCGTGCCCGAGCGACGCGCAACACGGAAGCGATCCGGCGGTTCGTCGCCGTGCGGGCGCGGGCGGAGGTCGGAGCCAGCCGCGAGACCGTCACCGAGAAGTCGGCGATGTCGGGCGTCAACGTGGCGACACCGATGCCGTCGGCGGAGACGAGCGGCGTCGTGTCGGTGGTCTGCGCCGCGGCGGGCGAGACGAACAGGGCGAGAACCGCAACAGCCAGGACGATGGGGCGCATGGCCGCGTCAGTACCCCGGATTACGGAGAGCGCACCTCGATGCTCAGCAGGTCCCCACCCTCGTGGTCGACCTGCAGGGTCGTGTGATCGATCTCGAACCGCTCGTGCAGCACTTCTTCGAGTTGCAATCGCGCGCGGTGGCAGTCGTCGGAAGCACCTACCAACACGTGCGCCGAGAGCGCCGGGAACCCCGACGTGACCTCCCAGACGTGCAGGTCGTGGACCTCGCTCACGCCGGCCACGCCGACCATCGCCGACCCCACCTCGGCCACGTCGATGCCCCGCGGCGCCGCCTCGAGGAAGATCCGGCCCGAGTCGCGCAACAGGTACCACGCGGCCCGCAGCATCACGGCCGCGACGAACAGCGAAGCGATCCCGTCCGCCCGGTCGAACCCCGTCGACCAGGATCACGAATCCGGCCACCGCCGTCGCGATGAACGCCACCAGGTCGGTGAGCACGTGCTGGAACGCGCCCTCCACGTTCAACGAGCGGCGATTGGCGCCGTGCAGGACGACGACCGCCACCACGTTGACCACGACCCCGACCAGCGCGACCACCAGCACGATCCCGCCCTCGACCGCGGGCGGATCGATCAGCCGCCGCACGCCCTCGTAGACGATCAGCAGCCCGAGGATCAGCAGCGTCGCGCCGTTGAACTGCGCCGAGAGAATCTCGCTGCGCCCCAGCCCGTAGGTCATCGCGCCCCGCGCCGGCCGCCGCGCCAGACGGATCGCCACCAGCGCCAGCAACAGCGCGCCCGCATCCGTGAGCATGTGCGCGGCGTCCGAGAGCAGCGCCAGCGAACTGGCGATGATCCCGAACACCACCTCGACCACCATCAGCCCCACGAGCAGGGCCAGGGCGACCTTCAGCCGCCCCTCCGAGGCGTCCGCCGGTGCGTGCGAGTGACCGTGGTCGTGTTGGTGACCCACGGCATGAATGATGAGCGACCGCGACCGGGTATGTTCACGGCCTGGCAAACCCTCGTTCACAAGCGCCGCGGGTCGTCATGGGCCTGCTCTTCTATCCGCGCGGCGGTTCCGCGCACGTTGCGCGCAACCTCGCGACGACCCTGCCCCGGACGGGATGGGACGTCACGGTCCTGAGCGGCAGCGTGACGATGCCCGGCCATCCGGGCGACGCGAGCACGTTCTACAAGGGCCTCGACGTCCGGCCGGTCGACATGACGCGGGCGCTGTCCGCGCCGGACCCGATGGCGGCGCACCCGCCGATGCACCCGTCCTACGAGGACCGGCCGGCCGCCCCGGATCGGATCTTCGCCCGCCTCGACGACGAGGACGCCGAGCATCAGGTCGCGGCCTGGGCGCGCGCGCTGCAGTCCGTCGACGCCGCCAATGCGGACGTCCTGCACCTTCACCACCTGACGCCGATCTATGAGGCGGCCGCGCGCGTCGCGCCGCAGGTACCGATCGTCGGCCACCTGCACGGCACCGAGCTGCTGATGCTCGAGGCGATCGAGCGCGACCCGAACCGCTGGCCGTACGGCCCGGCCTGGGCCGAGCGGATGCGCGAGCTGGGCGGCCCGCTGCGAGCGCATCATCGTGCTGTCCGAGACCCAGGTCGAGCGCGCCGAGCGGCTGCTGCCGATCGAGCCCGAGCGCTGCGTGCTGATCCCCAACGGCTTCGATCCCGACAACTTCACCCCGCGCCACATCGAGCACCGCGCGCTGTGGCAGCGGATGCTCGTCGAGGAACCGCGCGGCTGGGCGCCCGGCGGCGAGCCGGGCTCCGTTCGCTACTCCGCCGACGACATCGACGAGTCGTTCTGGGACGGCACCGGAGAGACGCCCGTCCTGCTCTACGTCGGCCGCTACACCGAGGTCAAGCGGATCCCGCTGCTGATCGAGGCCTACGAGCGCGCCCGGCCGGGCTTCAACAATCGCGGCGCCGCTGGTGCTCGTCGGCGGCTTCCCCGGCGAGTGGGAGGGCGAGCACCCGCTCCAGGCGATCCGCCGCGTCGGCGCCCAGGACGTCTACCTCGCCGGCTGGCACGAGCACCACGAGCTGCCGGACATCCTCGCCGCGACCGACGTGATCGTCCTGCCGTCCGTGCGCGAGCAGTTCGGCCAGGTGCTCGTGGAGGGGATGGCCTGCGGCCTGCCCGCGATCGCCGTCGACGCCCACGGGCCGGCCGACATCGTCGAGCCACGGCGAGACGGGCTGGCTGGTCGAGCCCGACGACCTCCTCGGGCTGGCCAACGCGCTCGTCGAGGCCGTCAACCGCCCGGACGAGCGCCGCCGCCGCGGCGCGAACGCGGCCGCCGACGTCGCCGACCGCTACGCCTGGCCCGCGCTCGCGCGCGATGTCGCCGCCCTGTACGACGAGGCGCGCGACGGAGCGATGCTCGCGACGCAATAATCGTTGCGCACGAACGGCGCACAAGTGCGCTGAACGCTGCGTAACACGCAACGCACCGCGCCCCGGGGACTGGGTTCCCGGGAGGCCCGCTGCTACTTTGTCGTTCCCTTCCGAGCCCTCGGATGGGGTTCCGCGTCCCCCCACCCGTCGCCCGCCCATGCCTGAACGTCCACGCGGCCGGATCGGCCTCTACGACCCGACCTACGAGCACGACGCCTGCGGTGTCGCCATGGTCGCGAAGCTCGATGCGGTGCCCACGCACGAGACCGTCGAGCGCGCGATCGTCGCGCTGGAGAACCTCGAGCACCGCGGCGCCGCGGGCGCCGATCCGAACACGGGCGACGGCGCCGGAATCCTGCTCCAGCTGCCCGACGAGTTCATGCGCGGCGTCATCGACGCAGAGCTCCCGCCGCCGGGCGCCTACGGCGTCTGCGTCTGCTTCCTCCCGCGCGAGCAGGAACGCCGCGAGGAGCTCGAGCAGCTGCTCGAGACCACCGTCACGCGACGAGGGCCAGCGCGTCGTCGCCTGGCGCGACGTGCCGGTCGACAAGGACTACGTCGGCATCACGGCCAACCTCTACGCGCCGTACGTCAAGCAGCTCGTCGTGGCCGCGTCCGACGAGCTGGCGCTAGACCAGGACGCGTTCGAGCGCAAGCTGTACGTGATCCGCCGCGTGGCCGAGATCGCCGCCGGCCCGGAGCTCGTGATCCCGAGCTTCTCGCAGCCGCACGATCGTCTACAAGGGCATGCTCACCAGCCCGCAGCTGCTGGGCTACTACCCCGACCTGCAGGACCCGCGGACGAAGTCGGCGCTGGCGCTCGTCCACTCGCGCTTCTCCACGAACACGTTCCCGAGCTGGGAGCTCGCGCACCCGTACCGGATGATCGCCCACAACGGCGAGATCAACACGCTGCGCGGGAACATCAACTGGATGCGCGCGCGCGAGTCCCAGCTCGCGTCCGAGCTGTTCGGCGACGACCTCCACAAGGTGCTCCCGGTCGTCCGCCCCGGCGGCAGCGACTCCGCGACCTTCGACAACGTGCTCGAGCTGCTCGTGCTGGCCGGCCGCAGCCTCCCGCACGCGGTGATGATGATGATCCCGGAGGCCTACCAGGACCGGGACGACCTGCCCGAGGACCTGAAGGGCTTCTACGCCTTCCACTCCTGCCTGATGGAGCCGTGGGACGGCCCCGCTGCGGTCGCGTTCACCGACGGCCGCGTGATCGGCGCGACGCTGGACCGCAACGGCCTGCGCCCCGGCCGCTGGCTGGAGACCAAGGACGGCTGGGTCGTGCTCGGCTCCGAGACCGGCGTGATGGACGTGCCGGCCGACCAGGTCAAGCGCAAGGGCCGCCTGCAGCCCGGCAAGCTCTTCCTCGTCGACCTCGAGCGCGGCGTGATCGTCGACGACGCCGAGGTCAAGCGCGAGGTCGCGGGCAGCCAGCCGTACGGCGAGTGGTTCGAGCAGGGCATCGTGCACCTCGCCGACCTGCCCGCCGGCCCCGGAGCTGCCGAAGCCCGAGCAGCCGCTGCACGAGCGCCAGCGCGCGTTCGGCTTCACGCAGGAGGACCTGCGGGTGCTGCTCGCGCCGACCGCGGCCAAGGCCGAGGAGCCGATCGGCTCGATGGGCAACGACGCCGCGCTCGCGGTGCTGTCCGACCGCCAGCCGCCGCTGTTCAACTACTTCAAGCAGCTCTTCGCGCAGGTCACGAACCCGCCGATCGACCCGATCCGCGAGTCGATCGTGATGAGCCACGGCACCGGCGTCGGCTCCGAGGCCAACCTGCTCGACGAGACGCCGACGCACGCGCACCAGCTCGCGATGCAGACGCCGATCCTGTTCGACCGCGAGCTGGCCAGCAGCTGCGCCACGTCGACAGCTCGGTCTTCAAGGCCCACACGGTCGACATCACGTGGCCGGTCGCCGAGGGCCCCGACGGGATGGTCGACGGCGCTCGACCGCGTCTGCGCCGAGGCCGACGACGCGCTCGCTCGACGGCACCAACATCCTGATCCTTTCGCGACCGGGCGGTCAGCCCGGAGCGGGCCGCGATCCCGGCGCTGCTCGCGGTCGCCGGCGTCCACCACCACCTCGTGCGCGAGGGCACGCGCCTGCAGACCGGGCTCGTGCTCGAGTCCGGCGAGCCGCGCGAGGTCCACCACTTCGCGACGCTGATCGGCTACGGCGCCAGCGCGATCAACCCGTACCTGATGTTCGAGTCGCTCGAGGCGCTCGTCGCCGAGGGCCGCGTCCACGGCGTCGACGACTTCGAGACCGCCCAGTGGAACGTCGTCAAGGGCATCGCCAAGGGCCTGCTCAAGACGATCTCCAAGATGGGCATCTCGACGATCCAGTCCTACAACGGCGCGCAGATCTTCGAGGCCGTCGGCCTCGCGCCGGAGCTGTCGACCGCCACTTCACCGGGCACCGCGTCGCGGATCGGCGGCATCGACGATGGACGTCCTGGCGATCGAGACGCTCGAGCGCCACGCCCGCGGCTTCAGCCTCGCGACCGACGACCTGCTGCCGGTCGGCGGCGTCTACGCGTGGCGCCGCGACGGCGAGCACCACATGTGGAACCCGGAGACGATCGCGCTGCTCCAGCACGCCGTCCGCCACGGCGGCCAGCCGACCTACGACGAGTACTCGAAGCTCATCAACGAGGACGCGGCGCGCCGCGCGACGCTGCGCGGCCTGCTGAAGTTCCGCGAGCTGCCCGAGGACGAGTGGCTGGCCGATCGACGACGTCGAGCCGGCGAGCGAGATCGTCAAGCGCTTCGTCACCGGCGCGATGTCGCTCGGCTCGCTGTCGCCGCGAGGCGCACGAGACGCTCGCGATCGCGATGAACCGGATCGGCGGCAAGTCGAACACCGGCGAGGGCGGGGAGGACCCCGTCCGCTACACGCCCGACCCGAACGGCGACCTGCGCCGCTCGGCGATCAAGCAGGTGGCCTCCGGCCGCTTCGGCGTGAACATCAACTACCTCGTCAACGCCGACGAGCTGCAGATCAAGATGGCCCAGGGCGCCAAGCCCGGCGAGGGCGGCCAGCTGCCGGGCCACAAGGTGGACCGCTACATCGGCTCGATCCGCTTCACGACCCCGGGCGTGGGCCTGATCTCGCCGCCGCCGCACCACGACATCTACTCGATCGAGGACCTCAAGCAGCTGATCTACGACCTGCGCTGCGCCAACCCGGCCGCGCGCATCTCGGTGAAGCTGGTGAGCGAGGTCGGCGTCGGCACGGTCGCGGCCGGCGTGGCGAAGGCGAACGCCGACCACGTGCTGATCTCCGGCCACGACGGCGGCACCGGCGCGTCGCCGCTGATCGCAGCATCCAGGCGGCCGGCATCCCGTGGGAGATCGGCCTCGCCGAGACGCAGCAGACGCTGGTGCTCAACGACCTGCGCTCGCGCATCTGGGTCCAGACCGACGGCCAGCTCAAGACCGGCCGCGACGTCGTGATCGCGGCGCTGCTCGGCGCCGACGAGTGCGGCTTCTCCACCGCGCCGCTGATCGCGACGGGCTGCATCATGATGCGCGCCTGCCACCTGAACACGTGCCCGGTCGGCATCGCGACGCAGGACCCGGAGCTGCGCAAGCGCTTCCAGGGCACGCCCGAGCACGTCGTCAACTTCTTCTTCTTCGTGGCCGAGGAGGCGCGGCAGATCATGCGCCGGCTCGGCATCCGCCGCTACGAGGATCTGGTCGGCCGCGTCGACCTGCTCGAGGCCGACGCGGCGATCGAGCACTGGAAGGCGCCGCGGCGTCGACCTGACGCACGTGCTGGCCGCGCCGCCGGTGGCCGACGACGCGCCGCGCCGGCGCCTGCGCCCGCAGGACTCGCCGCTGCCCGGCCGCGCTCGACTGGACGCTGATCGAGGCCGCGCGCGACGCGATCGACCACCGGATGCCGGTCACCGGCGAGTTCGACGTGCGCAACGTCAACCGGACCGTCGGCGGCCTGCTCTCGAGCGCGGTCACGAAGGTCCACGGCGCCGCCGGCCTGCCGCCGCGGACGATCCGCTTCACGCTGCGCGGCTGCGGCCGGGCAGTCGTTCGGCGCGTGGCTGGCGCCCGGCGTCGAGCTGACCCTGTTCGGCGACGCCAACGACTACACCGGCAAGGGCCTCTCCGGCGGCGTGCTGACCGTCCGCCCGCCCGAGGACGCGACGTTCAAGGCCGAGGAGAACGTCCTCATCGGCAACACCGTGCTCTACGGCGCGACGTCCGGCCGCGCGTTCTTCCGCGGCCTCGCGGGCGAGCGCTTCGCGGTCCGCAACAGCGGGGCCTCCGCCGTCGTCGAGGGCGTCGGCGACCACGGCTGCGAGTACATGACCGGCGGCCGCGCCGTCGTCCTCGGCCGCACCGGGCGCAACTTCGCCGCCGGCATGAGCGGCGGCGTCGCCTACGTGCTCGACGAGGACGGCACGTTCGACGAGCGCTGCAACATGGGCCTGGTCGGGTTCGACCCGATCGAGGAGTCCGACGCGATCGAGCTGCACGGCCTGATCGAGGAGCACGCCGAGCGCACCGGCTCGCCGGTCGCCGAGCGGATCCTCGCCAACTGGGCCGAGTACCTGCCGCAGTTCGTGAAGGTCATGCCGCACGACTACAAGCGCGCGCTGCTCGAGATGGCCGAGGCCGAGCACGAGGCCGTGGAGTCGACCGGCGGCGAGGGCTTCGTCGACCACGGAGTCGCTTCTGATGGGCAAGATCGGCGCCTTCCTCGAGATCGCGCGGGTCGAGCAGCCCGAGCGCGACCCGGCCAAGCGCACGGAGGACTTCAAGGAGTTCGTCCACACGCTCCCCGTCGACGGCCTGCGCGAGCAGGGCGCGCGCTGCATGGAGTGCGGCGTGCCGTTCTGCCACAACGGCTGCCCGCTGGGCAACCTGATCCCGGACTGGAACGACCTCGTCTACCGCGACCGCTGGCGCGAGGCGATCGTCCAGCTGCACGCGACCAACAACTTCCCCGAGTTCACCGGCAAGCTCTGCCCCGCGCCGTGCGAGGCGGCCTGCGTGCTGGAGATCCGCGAGGGCGACGCGGTCACGATCAAGCAGATCGAGGTCTCGATCGTCAATCGCGCGTGGGACGAGGGCTGGATCGTGCCGCAGCCGCCGAAGGTCGAGACCGGCCGCACCGTGGCCGTGATCGGCGCCGGCCCGGCCGGGCTCGCGGCCGCGCAGCAGCTGCGCCGCGCCGGCCACGCGGTCACTGTCTACGAGCGCGACGAGGCCGGCGGCGGCCTGGTCCGCTTCGGCGTCCCGCACTTCAAGATCGAGAAGTGGGCGATCGAGCGGCGGCTCGAGCAGCTGATCGCCGAGGGCGTGGAGTTCCGCTACGGCGTGGACGTCGGCGCCGACGTCGACGCGGCCGAGCTGCGCGCCGCCGCACGACGCCGTGGTGATCGCCACCGGCTCGCGCGTCCCGCGCGATCTCCCGGTCCCCGGCCGCGAGCTCGACGGCGTCCACTACGCGATGGAGTACCTGTACGACCGCGCGCGGTGTCTTGACGGCAACACCCCGGAGAACCCGATCACGGCCGCCGGCAAGCACGTCCTGGTGGTCGGCGGCGGCGACACCGGCGCCGACTGCGTCGGCCACGCGCACCGCGAGGGCGCGGCGTCGGTGACCCAGATCGAGCTGCTCGGCGAGCCGCCCGAGAAGCGTCCGGACGACCTCACGCCGTGGCCGCGCTGGCCCGTGAAGCTGCGCACCTCCTACGCGCTCAAGGAGGGCGGCGACCGCGATTTCGCGATCTCCACCACCCAGCTGACCGGCAACGGCCGCGTCGAGCAGGTGCACTGGGTCCAGAACTCCGGCCAGCCGCCGTTCGACGCGATCGCGGGCACGGAGGAGACGCACCCGGTCGAACTTGTCCTGCTCGCGATGGGCTTTCTGTCCCCCGAGCAGGAGCTGCTGGAGGCGCTCGGCGTCGAGCGCGACGAGCGCGGCAACGCGAAGGCGGGCGCGTACGCGACGTGCGCCGAGGGCGTGTTCGCCGCCGGTGACGCGCGCCGCGGCCAGTCGCTGATCGTGTGGGCGATCAACGAGGGCCGCCAGGCCGCCCGGGTGGCCGACCGCTACCTGCGCCAGCTGCCGCCGCGCGACCCGCGCGACGAGGAGTCGGCGGGCGCGTCCGAGCGGTTCGGGTCGCCCGATCTGGGCGCGGACCCGCCACAGGTGGCCAGCGAAACCTAACCCAACGGCGCGTTCATCTGCGGTACCTTTGGCCGCGGCCTTGGGGCAGGCCGTGCTCAGTAGTTCGCAACGGAGGTGGAGGGGCTTGACTCGTAGGGTGTGGAGGGCTGCGGCGGTGGCCGCTGTCGTAGGAGGGCTGGCCGCGCCGATCGGAGCGTCGGCGCATCTCGTCGGCCCGGCGGCCGAGAACGCCATGGTGGGCGGTACCGCGTCGAGTTCGGCGCCCGCGGCCCGCGACGGCGCGGCCTGGCTGCGCGGCGCGAAGGCCACGATGGGCCAGCGCAACGGGGCGTTCAGCCTGCCCGCGGACGCTCGCAACGTCGAGCTCATTTCCAAGCTCCCGTTGGAGAACGAGTTCGGTTCGGTGGCGCCGGAGCAGGTGGCCGACGTCGTCGTTCACGAGACGACGGCATACGTGATGTCGTGGGCCACGCCGTTGGAGGGCACGCGGTGCCGCCGCGGCGGCTTCTGGAGCGTCGACATCTCCAACCCCGCCGCGCCCGTCCAGCTGAACTTCATCAGGGCGCTGGACCGCAACTACCACGGCGAGGGCGCGCACGTGATCACGTTCCCCGACGGCCGTGACATCCTCGCCGTCAACAACGAGACCTGCTCCGCCACGACGCCGCAGCGCGGCGGCGGGTTCGACCTCTACGACGTTTCGGACCCGAGTGATCCCGTCGCGCTCGTGCAGGCCGCCGGCGATTACTCCGACGTGCTCGGCACGCTGGTCTGCTGCACCCGCACCGCGCCGGGGGCCAACGAACCGATCAGCCATGAGTACCACTCGGTGTGGATGTGGCGCGCCGGCGCCAAGGTCTACCTCGTCGGCGTGGACAACGACGAGCAGACGCGTACCGACCTCGACATCTTCGACATCACGGATCCGTCGGCGCCCAAGGCGGTCGCCGAGTACGACCTGGACCAGGAGTTCGGTCTGTTCGAGCAGGGCGAGGAGGTGCTCGACAACGACCGCGATGTCGACGGCAACTACCTGAACACGCTCCTGCACGACATGGTCGTCAAGGACATCAACGGCGTCCCGACGATGCTGGCGTCCTACTGGGACGGCGGCTACGTGATGCTCGACGTCAGCGATCCCGCGAACGCGCAGTACATCGGCGATACGACGTTCAAGGCCACCGATCCGCTGACCGGCCTGCAGAAGTCGACGGGGAACGCCCACCAGGCGGAGTTCTCGTACGACAACCGGTTCATCCTTGGCGCCGACGAGGACTTCAACACCCATCGCGCGCTCGGCCGCGTCGACCCGGGCGGGCCCGACGACTTCGCGTTCGAGAGCTTCGGCCCCGCCGACGCTGGCCCGCCGTTCACGGCCGACACCGTGCTTGACGGGCAGACCGTGTTCGCCGGCAAGGGCTGCGCGCCGGCCAACTACCCGGACAACGTGGGCGGTGATCCGACGAAGGTCGCACTGATCGAGCGCGGCGGCGCGTGCTCGTTCCGGACGATGGTGCAGTCGGCGGAAGCCCGCGGCTATCGCACGCTGCTGTTTTTCAACGACAACACCGCGGGCCAGGGCTGCGAGTGGCTGGGCGTGATCCCACTCCAGGGCTACACCGGCAACACGATGATGCTGTTCATCCCGCGGACGATCGGCATGCGCCTGCTCGGGGCGTACAACCCGCAGACGTACAAGTGCACCGAAGGCAACAACGCGAACACGACGCCGGCCCCGCCTGCGCCGATGAACGGCAAGCGGGTCACGCTGCGCGCCCTGTTTGACGGCTGGGGCTACGCGCACCTGTACCGCACCGGCTCCGGCAAGCTGACCGAGGTCGACGCGTACGCGGTCGACGAGGCGCTCGACGAGGACTTCGCGACCGGCTTCGGCGACCTGTCGATCCACGAGTGGGCGACCGACCCGAACGCCAACATCGCGTACTCGTCCTACTACGGCGCCGGTCTGCGGGTCGTGCGCTTCGGCGACAGCGGCATCGAGGAGACCGGCCACTTCGTCGATGACGGCGGCAACAACTTCTGGGGCGTGGAGCAATTCACGACCGACGAGCAGCAGCCGCGCAGGCTGATCGCGGCGTCGGATCGCGACTTCGGGCTGTACATCTTCCGGTACACGGGACCGGACGCTCCGGTGCTACCGCCCAAGCAGTCGCCGCCTCAGAATCCGCCGCTTCAGGCGCCGGTGACGCCGGCCGCGCCGAAGGACGCGACGAAGCCACGGATCGTGTCGCTCTCGTCGGCGAACAAGAGCCTCAAGAAGCTCCGCGCCGGCAAGCTCGCGATCCGGCTGCGGCTCGACGAAGCCTCGCGCGTACAAGTCACGCTCCAGGGCCGGCTGACGCGCTCCAACGGTAAGCGCGGCAGCCTCTCGCGGCTGGCCCGCACCACGGTGGCGAACTTCGGTGCCAATACCACGCGGACTGTGACGCTGAAGCTGTCGAGCGCGACGCGCAAGAAGCTGCGGCGTGAGAAGCGGCTGCCGGCGCGGCTGTCGTTCTCGATCCGGGACGCCGCCGGGAACGTCACCACCCGCACCGTCTCACTGACGTTCCGCTAGCGACTGGGCCGGCGGGCGGGGTCATCCCGCCCGCCGGTCGGCCGCTTGTGTGAATTGCACCAAACCTCCTCCCATGTGTTGTAGCTTTCGCATGAGCTCGGCATGAATGCCGAGAGGGGCTTCACGTGGAGGTGGAGGGTGTCTCGTAGGTTGCTGAAAGCGGCGCCGGTTCTCGCCGCTGTTGTCGTGCTGGGCGCGTCCGCTGGGGCTTCGGCGGCGCCGCCGATAAACCCGACGGCAGGCAAGGTCGGCGCGTTGCCCGCGATCTCGGATACCGGGGTACAGGCGCAGTCGGGCGCCGCCTGGCTGCGTGGAACGAAAGCCGCGCTGGCGATTCCCGCGGACGCCGCGAACGTCCGCCGGATCTCGCGGCTGCCGCTGAGCACCGACGAATTCGGGATCGTCGCGCCCGGACAGGTCGCTGACGTCGCCGTCCACAAGAAGACGGCCTACGTGATGTCGTGGAGTCTGCCGTTCGACTTCACCGCGAACCGCTGCTTCCGCGGCGGCTTCTGGACGGTCGACATCTCCAACCCTGAGGCGCCGCGGCAGCTGACCTTCAACAAGGCGCTGGACAAGAACTACCACGGCGAAGGCGCACACGCGATCACGTTCCCGGACGGACGTGACGTGCTCGCCGTCAACAATGAGACGTGCGTTTCGACTCCGACCCCGGAGCCGGCCGAGGGCGGCGGCTTCGACCTGTGGGACGTCAGCAACCCGGCCAACCCGCAGCCGCTCGTGCGCGCCGCCGGCGACTACTCGAGCGACTTTGGCGACCTGGTCTGCTGCGATCAGGCCTCCCCAGGCGCCGACGAGGATCTCGCGCACGAATACCACTCGGTGTTCATGTGGGTCGATGACGGCAAGGTGTATCTGGTCGGCGTCGACAACATCGAGGTCACGCGCACCGACGTCGACATCTTCGACATCACCGACCCGACCGCGCCCAAGGCCGTCGCCGAATTCGACCTCGACGACGAGTTCGACCTGTTCGAGCCCGGCGAGGAGACCTTCCAGAATGTTCGGGACCCGAACACCGGGAACCCGCTCGACACCAACCTCCACGACATGGTCGTGAAGGAGATCGACGGCACGCAGACCATGCTGGCGTCCTACTGGGACGGCGGCTACGTGCTGTTGGACGTCGATGACCCGGCGGCGCCCCAGTACATCGGCGACTCGACGTTCAAGAACACCGACCCACTGACCGGGATGACGCCCGCCGTCGGCAACGCGCATCAGGCCGAGTTCTCGTTCGACAACCGGTTCATCCTGGCCGCCGACGAGGTGCTCGGCCCGTACCGCGCAGACACCGCGATCGATCCCGGCGGCCCGAAGGAGTTCGGGGGCTTCGGCTGGGCCAACCCGACCGAGGGCCCGGTCTTCTCGGCGACCGCCGAGTTCATCGGCCCGACGCTGTTCGTCGGCGACGGCTGCGACCCGGCCACCATCCCGGCCAACACGAACCCGCCGAAGATCGCCGTGATCGAGCGCGGGACGTGCGGCTTCCAGGTCAAGGTCGAGAACGCGGACGCCAAGGGCTACGACCGCGTCGTGGTGTTCAACAGCAACTCGACCAACAACGGCTGCGAGGCCTTGCTCGGCATGCTGTTCTCCGGCTACACGGGCGACGCTGTGTCGGTGTTCGTGCCGCGTCAGGTCGGCATGCGCCTGATCGACGCGTACGACCCGGCCACCTACACCTGCACGCCGGGCGGGGCGACGACGCCCTCACCGGCCCCCGGCGCCGCCGGCCGCCCGGGTCTCGATCTGAGCATGGACGCGATCTTCCACGGCTGGGGCTACGCGCATCTGTTCCGCACCGGCTCCGGGCGGCTGGCCGAGGTCGGCAATGGCTACGCGATTCCCGAGACCATCGACGAGGACTTCGCGCTCGACTACGGCGACCTCTCGATCCACGAGTGGGCGACCGATCCGAACACGAACCTCGCGTACTCCGCGTACTACGCCGGCGGCCTGCGAGTCGTGAGCTACGGCGACAACGGGATCCAGGAGGTCGGCCGCTACACCGAGGACCACGGCAGCAACTTCTGGGGCGTGGAGCAGTTCACGACCGACGAGCAGCAGCCGCGCAGGCTGATCGCGGCGTCGGATCGCGACTTCGGGCTCTACATCTTCGAGTACACCGGCCCCGGCGCCGTGGTCCTGCCGCCGAAGCCGCAGCCGGCGGCGCCGGCGCCGGCGGCGCCGGCGGCGCCGGCGGCCGTGCCCGCGAAGGACGTGACCAAGCCGCAGATCGTGTCACTCCCGCAGGCGAATCGGAGCCTGCGCAAGCTGCGCGCGGGCACGCTGAAGGTGCGGCTGCGGCTCAACGAGGCGTCGCGCGTGCAGGTGACGCTCCAGGGTCGCCTGACCCGCTCCAGTGGCAAGCGGGGGAGCCTGCAGCGACTGGCGCGGACGACGCTCTCGAACGTCGCCGCCAACCAGACCCGCACGATCACGCTGCGGGTCTCGAGCTCGCTCCGCAAGCGGCTGCGCAGCGAGAAGCGCGTCCCGGCCCGGCTGTCGTTCCGGATCACGGACGCCGCCGGCAACGTCACGACCCGGAACGTCTCACTGACGTTCCGATGAGGTGATCGCGAACCGGTCGGGCGGGGGGGTTCCCCCGCCCGCCGGCTCGCCTACCATGGTGCGCACGATGGCGCGCTTCGCCGTTCTCCTCGCGTGCCTTGCGGTTGCGCTCATAGGACCCGCTCCCGCGCAGGCGCACGACGCCTCCGGCTCGATGTGCCGGACCTCGAACGAGGTCCTGGACCCGACACCGAACGATCTCGACGACGACTGCGTCACCGACAGCATCGACAACTGCTACGGCGTCGCGAACCCGGACCAGGTCGATAGCGACGACGACGGTCGCGGCGACGCCTGCCAGGACGACGACGACAGTGACGGCGTGCCGGACATCCAGGACAACTGCCGCACGATCAAGAACCCCGGGCAGGAGAACACGAACGGGACGGCATACGGGGACGCCTGCTTCAAAGACAGCGACGGCGACGGCAAGATCGACGCCGAGGACAACTGCTGGCGTCTCCCCAACCCGGCGCAGGAGAACAACGACCGCGACGCCGCGGGCGACATCTGCGACGCCGACGACGACAACGACGGCGCGCTCGACCGCGCCGACAATTGCCCGCTCCTGTTCAACAAGGACCAGGCCAACGCCGACGGCGACCAATTGGGCGACGCCTGCGACAGCGACACGTACACCGGGCCGGCGTTCGTCGCCGCGCCGCCGCCGCCCCCCACCGCCGCCTCAGACCACACAAAGGTGCGCGTGACGCTCAGGCTGCCGAGCGTGCAGCGCGCCCGCGATGCGCACGGTGGCATGCCCGCGAGCGTGAGGTGCTCGGAGGCGTGCTCGGTCAGCGCGAGGGTCACTCTCACCAGGTCGATGGCTCGCAAGCTCAAGGTCAAGGCCGAGATCGCCAAGGGCGACGCCGCGCTCGAGGGCGCGGGCGGCACCTACGTGTTCTTCGATTTCACCCGCACCGCGCTCCAGCGGCTGTTCCGCGCGTCGGCGGTGCGCGCGACGCTGGTCCTCAACGTTGCCGACGCGGCCGGCAACGTCACCGTCGTGCGCAAGACCGTCCGGCTAGCGAAGTAGCCGGATCGCGGGCGCCTGGACGCGCGCGGAGTTGCCCGCGCGATCGATCCCGACGACCCCCATTCGCGCCCGCACGCGCCGTCCGCGCCGCCACGCCCGCGTCGCCTCGCGGCGCGCGCGGGCGCTCAGCTTCACGGTCAACTCCACGCCGCCGCCGCCGACCCCGACGGTCTTGCGGTCCGCGCTCAGCGGCAGCGAGAGGCCGGCGATGTCGATGAAGCCCGAGGCCGAGATCGTGCCACGCTCGCTCGAGGTCGCGACCAGGGTGAAGCGGCCGCTGCGGGCGCGCTGGACGGTCGCGCCGCCGACGCGGACCTTCGGCGCGACGCGGTCGCGCCCGGTGGTGCCGCCGCCCTCCGGCACCGGCGTCGGCAGGCGGGACACGTTCTCGCAGTCGAGCGCGACGTCGTCGAGCGTGTCCGCGTCCACCTTGTCCTCGCCGGCGCCGCACCTGACGGTGTCGGCGATCCCGTCGCGCACGCGCAGGTCGTCGTTGCCCTCACCGCCGGAGACCGCGTCGACGCCGAGACCTGCCTCCACGATGTCGTTGCCCGCGCTGCCGGTGACGTCGTCGTCGCCGTCGCCGGCGTTGATCTGGTCGTTGCCGGCGCCGGCATCGAGCACGTCGTCGCCGTCGTCGCCGGCGACCGCGTCGGCGCCGCCGGCGGTGGTCAGCTTGTCCGCGCCGGTGCCGCCCAGCAGCGTGACCGGAAGGTCGAGCTGGATGACGGCGGAGTCCTCACGGTCGCCGAGGTCGATCCGCAGCCGGTTGGCGCCCGCCGCCGGGCACAGCGCCTGGATCACCCACGAGTTCGCGTCGTCCGTGATGTCCCCCGGGGCGCAGGGACCCACGTCGAGCCCGCCGTCGACGGTCGGGTCCCGGAAGTCGACGTTCGCGCCAGAGCGCTTGACCACCAGGGTGTTCAGCGACACGGCGTCGGAGGACAGGTACGCGATCTCGTTGCCGCCGGTGCGCACGAGCGAGTGCGCGTGGGCGACGGCCGGGCACAGCGCAGCCACGCCCGCGGCTCCGATCAGGGCCGGAAGCGATCGCGCCACGTGGCGCCTCCGTCTGTCGTCTCGAGGATCGATCCATCGCTTAACACGAGAAACAGCGCCTTCGGACCGGTGGCGCGCAGCTCGTACGGCTCGCCGGCCACGTGCCCGACTTCCCGCCAGGCGGTGCCGCCGTTGCCCGAGACCCGGATCGTGCCGTCCTTGTCGGCGCGGTAGAGCGACTCCGGATCCGGCCACGCGAGCCGGATGCCGTCCGCCCGGGTCAGCGGCCGCCATGACTTCCCGCCGTCGTCGGTCCGGAACAACTCGGTGTCGGTCGACGCGACGATCCGCTCCGGGTTCGCCGGGTCGACCTCGAAGTCGATCATCAGCCCGCGCGGCGTGAACTCCTCGGTGAACGTCTTGCCGCCGTCGCTCGAGGTCAGCATCGCCGACAGGACGGCGTCGAACGCGTACAGGCGGTTGTGGCGCAGGACGATCTTGTGGAGGTCGGCGTCGGCGAGGCGCGCGACCGCGCTCCAGGTCTTGCCGCCGTCGGTCGAGCGGATCAGCCCGAGGAAGTTGGGGAGCTTGCCGAGCGTGTCGGGATGGCCGCTGCCCAGCAACTCGTTCGGGCCGGCGCCGCGGATCTCCAGGAACGTGCCGACGCTGTCGGTCTTGCCTTCGGCCGTGATCGTGCCCTTGATCTGGGTGACCTTGCCGCCGTCTTTGGCGATCCGCCAGAAGCCCTTGTTGGTGGTGAGCAGGAAGTCGCCGGTCACGGGGTCGATGTCGAGCGTGTTGACGAACGGCGGCTTCTTGGAGAAGTCGACCAGCCGCGGCGAGGGCGCCGTCGCGGGCGCGGCCGGCGGTGTGTCCTCGCCGCCGCCGCCGCAACCCGCCGCGAAGACGAGGGCGATCAAACTCGCGCGCCGGATCACAAGGAGCCGGCCTGCTTGAGCAGCCACAGCGCCAGCATGGTGAAGCCGAGCATGATTGCCAACATCCAGATCTGGGAAAGCACCGCCATCCGGGGCTGACGGTAGAGCGCCAGCGCCCGGTCGTGGGCCAGCGCGAGCGCCGCGACGTGACCGGCGACCACCAGCCCGACCTGGAAGTACCAAGCCGTCTCCTGCGACATCAGGCCGTAGTTGATCCCGGCGTCCGCCCAGCCGAACAGATCCCAGCCCTGTCCGAACGGGTCCGAGGCCGTGTAGCGGATCGCCTGGCCCTCGAAGAGCAGGAACGTGAGGTAGTGGGCGGCGACGTAGACGAGGGCGATCGGGACCAGCGAGTGCACGAACGCGCGGGCCAGCGTACGGATGTCGAAGCCGCCCCCGACGGTCGTCGCGCCGGCCATCCCGAGCAGGTAGAAGCCGGCGACGAGCCCGACCCCCAGGAGAAGGCCGATCGTGTTGGGCAGGATCGAGCCGAAGGTGTCGAACAGGCTGGTGGAGATGTCGCTCCAGATCGCGCCCTGGCTCAGCCCGTCGAACGTCACGGTGCCGATCATCACCACGACCACGGCGACGGTTCCGGGCGGGCGATCGAGCGACGGGAGCCCGCCGAGCGGCGGGCGCACGCCGACCACGCGCCCGCGCTTCTCGAAGATCGCCATGCGCGAAAAGAGGTTGTAGTAGACCGAGAAGGCCTCGCCGCGGCGGATCCACTCCTCGACGCCATAGAGCGCCATCCCGATCCAGGTGAGGACGCTGTAGATGACCGTCGCGGTCGCGAGCCGGGCGGGCTCCTCGCCCCACCCGGAGGCGAGCTCGATCCAGGTGAAGATGAACAGGCCGACGGCCGCCGGCCACCGGCCGAGCTTCTCCGGGTACGGGCGTCGCCCGCGCAGGCGGACGCGCCCGTGCCGCGGCCCGCCACGGGTTCAGCGCGTGGAAGATGTCGCCGAACAGCGCGCTGGCGAACACCATCCCGACCCAGAAGATGATCAGGACGAAGACCGGCGTGAAGTTCGACAGCGCGTCCTCCGGCCCGATGTAGCCGGCCACGATCGTCACGAGCAGCAGGAGGAAGCCGACCGCGCCGAGCACGACCTCGACCGCGCGCGATCCCAGTGCGCGGCCACCGGGCAGCGGTCGCCAGCGGTCCTGCTCGAGCTGCGGTGTCGGCCACGCCAGCGCGAGCGCGACGAACGAGACGACGAGCACCACGGCGGCGGCCCAGAAGAACAGCCACTCGGGAATCGGGAGGTTCGCCCGCTGGACGAGCCCGTGGGCCAGCAGCCCTTTCAACGCGCCGGCCTCAGCGGCGGATCGCGAAGAAGACCTGGATGCCCTTGCTGCACCGGAACGTCATCTTCGAGCCCTTGAAGTCCCGGCAGCTGAAGCCCTTCGGCTTGCGGTGCGAGACCAGGTAGTTCTTGGCGCTGGTCTTCGCGGTGTTGCACCGGAGCTGGTCGGCCTTGATGACGTAGTGGCGGTTGGCCACCGTGAGCGGGCCGCAGTTGCGCGGAGGCACGGTCGCGCTCGTCAGCGCCGGCGTCGAGCCGGCCAGGGCAAGCGTCACAACCGATGCGGCGAGCGGCAGCCGAAGGTGCACAACCAGAAAAGGTAGCGCTTGATTACGCTCCGGTCATGGCCTCCGTCCTGATCACCGGCTGTTCCACGGGAATCGGCCGCGCCACGGCGGCGCGGCTGGCGGCCGGCGGGCGGACCGTGTACGCCACCGCGCGCCGTCCTGAGACCTTGTCGGAGCTCGAAGCGGCGGGCTGCCGGACGCTGGCGCTCGACGTCACCGACGAGGCGTCGATGCAGGCGGCGGTCGACGCCGTCGAGGGCGGGGTCGGCGTGCTCATCAACAACGCCGGCTACTCGCAGTCGGGGGCGTTGGAGACATTGCCGATGGAGTCCGTCCGGCGTCAGTTCGAGACGAACGTGTTCGGGCTGCTGCGGATGTGCCAGCTCGTGCTGCCGGGGATGCGCGCGGCGGGCGCAGGGACGATCGTCAACGTGAGCTCGATGGGCGGCCGCCTGACGTTCCCCGGCGGCGGCGCGTACCACGCGACCAAGTACGCGGTCGAGGCGTTGAGCGACGCGCTGCGGATGGAGGTCGGGAGGTTCGGCATCGACGTCATCTGCGTCGAGCCGGGGCTGATCCGGACCGAGTTCGGGTCGACCGCGGCGTCCAGCGTGGGCGACGGCGGTCCGTACGCGGAATTCAACGAGGCGGTGGCGCGCTCGACGCGGGAGGTCTACGAGGGCCCGCTCTCGCGCTTCGGCGGAGATGCCGATTCCGTCGCGGTCGCGATCGAGAAGGCGCTGTCGAAGCGCCGTGCGCCGACCCGCGTGCCCGTCACGGCCTCGGCGCGCATCTTCATGGGCCTCCGCCGCGTCCTCCCGGACCGCGCCTGGGACCGGATCGTCAGCGCAAGCTTTCGATAGCCGCCAGAAGGCGCTCGGTGTCGGAGGCGTCGTTGTAGTGCAGGAAGCCGGCGCGGACCGCGCCGTGAGGGGCGAGACCGAGGACCTGCTCGAGCTCCCAGGCGTAGTAGTTACCGTCCCAGACCGCGATCTGCTGGTCGGCCAGGGCGGTCGCCACGTCGCGCGCGGAGAGGCCGGCGACGTTGAACATCAGCGTCGGCGCGCGGTCGGATGCCGCGCCATATAGCGTGACGTGATCCATCGCGCCGAGGCCCTCGAGCGCGGTGTGCAGCAACGACTCCTCGTGGGCGCGGACGGCGTCGAAGTCGAGCTCGAGCATGTACTCGGCCGCGGCGCGGACGCCGGCCAGGCCCTCGAACGCCAGCGTGCCGAGCTCCCACCGGTCCGGCGCCTCCTCCGGCGACGGGTTGAGCTTGTCCGGGCGGTACGCCTCGAGGATCTCGGGGTTCGCGCAGAGGACGCTGATGTGCGGCCCGAACCACTTGTAGGCCGAGCAAGCGATCACGTCGGCGCCGAGCGTCGCGAGGTCGTAGCGGCGGTGCGGAGTGGCGTGGACGGCGTCGAGGTACACGCGCGCGTCCACGCCATGGGCGGCGGCGACGATCCCCTCGAGGTCCGGCACCGTGCCGACGGCGTTGGAGGCCGCGGTCACGGCGACCCAGCGCGTGCGGTCGGACAGGACGGCCTCGACGGCGCTGGACGGCAGCTCGAGCGTGTCCGCCTCGGGCTCGGCGAAGCGCACGGTCACGCCGGCGCGCTCGGCGGCGATCACCCACGGGCGCACGTTGGAGTCGTGATCGAGCCGCGAGCAGATGATCTCGTCGCCCGGCGCCAGCTCGCGCGCCACCGTCGCCGCGAACCGCATCGTCGTCGCCGTGAAGCTCGGCCCGAAGAAGATCCCGTTCGGCTCGCCGCCGAGCAGCGTCGCGCACGCCGCGCGCGTGCTGTGGACCAGCTCGTCGGTCTCGTGGGCGTGTTTGAAGGCGCCACCGTGGTTGGCCATGCTGCCCGACCGCATCCAGTCGGCCATCGCCTCGATCACGCCGTCGACGACCTGGCTGCCGGCGGCGCCGTCGAGCCGCGCCCAGCCGTCCCGGAGGCCGGAGAAGCGGTCGCGGTTCACAGCAGGGTCCTCGCGAGTTCGGCGTCGTGGGAATAGCTGAGGAGGTCGGCGGCGTCGGAGGGAGCGACCCAGCGCAACTCGTCGGTCTCGTCGCCGGGCTCGAACTCCTCGCCGCCGACCGGCTCCATCAGCCAGTAGCGCACGGCCTTCGCCCGCCCCTTGCGGTCGCTGTAGAACGTGGGCGAGAGCTCCGGACCGAGTTCGCAGCGCAGCCCGGTCTCTTCCCAGACCTCTCGCAGCGCGCACTCCTCCCACGTCTCGCCCGGGTCGAGCTTGCCCTTCGGGAGCGACCAGTCGTCATAGCGCGGGCGGTGCACGATCGCGATCGTGCCGTCGTCGCGGCGGACCACGCCGCCCGCCGCCTTGACCTCTGCCTGCTCGGGGTCCATGCGGCGGCATCCTGGCAGAAGCGCGTCATCTGGCCGGATGTCGGGTGACGGCACGTTCAACAGCGGCTAGATTCGGCTCATCCACCGGCTGCTCGTTACGTTCGCTCTCGCGTCTCTCGCGTTGCCGGTCACGGAGGCCGTTGCGCAGCCGAACGCCGCGCAACGGGCACTGGAACGGCGCCTGGGACCGCAGGCCGTGGTGGACGTGGACGCGGCGACGGGCACCCCGCGGGTGCTCGCACGGCTCGACGGGACGCTCACCGGCGCCACGTCCGGGGCGCCCGAGGACGTGGCGCTGAGCTACGTCCGCCGGAACTTGGACGTTCTCGGTCTGACCGAAGCGGACCTCGCGACCCTCGAGCCCGCCGAGACCTCGGCCCGCGACGGCGTGACCGAAGTGCGCTGGCGCCAGGCCGTGGACGGCATCCCCGCCGCGGACAGCGAACTGCGGGTGAATGTGACCGACGACGGACGCGTCCTGAACGTGCTCGGCTCGCCGGCGTCCGACCTCGATCCCGGCACCACCCCGTCGCTGACGCCGGGCGAGGCCGTCCGCGCCGTGCAGGAGGACGTCGGCGTCTACCGCGCGCTGCCGCGCGACACCGGCCCGGCGGGCGCGACCCGTGCGACCGAGTACGCGGACGGCAGCGAGGCGCAATTGACGCTCTTCAAGGGCGGGCTGGCCTGGCGCGTCCTCTACTACGCGTCGTCGACCAAGGTCTACGACGCGTTCGTCGACGCCAGGACCGGGCGTGTGCTGCAGGCGCACAACATGGTCAAGTCAGACGCGCCTGCAAGCGTATGGCAGCGATATCCCGGTGCCCCGTTGGGCGGGACGCAGCAACCGGTCGACCTCGAGACTCTCGGATACCTGCCCACCGGGGCGAACGTGCTGTCCGGTCCGTTCGTCCGCGCCTGGTCGGACCTCAATGACGACAACGACAACCCGAATGTCGCCGTCGACGCGGGCGAGGAGATCAATCGCAGCGGCGGCTCGTTCTCCTTCGCGTTCACCGCCCGGACGACCGGAACCGGATGCTCCGCCGCGTTCCAGTGCTCGTGGGACTCCGCGGTCGCGAACAGCTGGCAGCCGAACCGCAACCAGAACGGCGTCCAGGCCTTCTACCTCGCGAACCGCTTCCGGGCCCACCTGGCCGCCGATCCGATCAACTTCACGGGGTTCTCCGGGGCCGACCGGGTCCACCTGCACGCCGACGACGGCGCAGGGACCGGGCCTGACAACGACCACCGCAACAACGCGAACATGCTGACGCTGCCCGAGGGCACGCCGCCGGTGATGCAGATGTACCTCTGGGGCCGTTCGACAGGCGGCGACACTGGGTTCCGCGACGTCAACTCCGGAGACGACGCCGCGATCCTGTACCACGAGTACACGCATGGTCTCTCGAACCGCCTCGTGATCGACGCGGGCGGCTTCGGCGCCCTGAACGCGCCGCAGTCGGGCGCGATGGGCGAGGGCTGGAGCGACTGGTACGCGATGGACTTCCTCGTCGGTGCCGGCTTCGCGGTCGACGCCCCCGCGGCGGTCGACGTCGACATGGGCGCCTACACCGATCGCGTGGCCCACCTGATCCGCAACCAGGCGCTCGACTGCACGGTCGGCGCCTCGTCCGGCGTGTGCCCTCCCGCCGGCGGCGCCGGCTCGGGCGGCTTCACGTACGGCGACTACGGGAAGGTCAACGGCGTTCCCGAGGTGCACGGCGACGGCGAGATCTGGGCCCAGACGCTGTGGGACCTGCGGCGTGCGATCGGCTCGACCGACGCGCGGGCGCTGATCACCGAGGGCATGCGCCAGTCGCCGGACGAGCCCAGCTTCCTGGACATGCGCAACGCGATCTTGCAGGCCGACGTCCTGCTGGGGACGGGCCGGCGCAACCAGATCTGGGCCGTCTTCGCCGCTCGCGGCATGGGCTACTTCGCCTCGACGATCAGCAGCACCGACGCCAGCCCGCGCGAGGATTTCTCGCTGCCGCCCGCGGGCGGGCCGCGCGGGCGGATCGACGGCCGGCTGACGGACGTCGCCACCGGTGCGGTCATCGCGGGCTCGACGGCGGGGATCGGCGGCCTCGAGAACGGCCCCGAAGCGCTGGCCGCGACGCCCGACGGGGGCGGTAACTTCAGCATCGCCAACGTGCCGGCCCGCAGCTACCCGACGTTCGTATTCAAGGCCCCGGGCTACGACACGCTGGCCCGCCCGATCACCGTGCCCGACGGTGGGTTCACCACGCTCGTCGCGCAACTGCGGCGCAACTGGGCCTCGTTCGCTGGCGGCGGGCGGGCGACCGGCGACCAGCCGTACGCGTCGTTTGGGTGCGGGGTCAACGCCGCGATCGATCAGAGCCCCGGGACCGGGTGGTCGAACGACAACGCCGGGACGCCGACGATGACCATCACCCTGCCGGTGGCGGTGACGGTGACGCGGTTCGGCATCGACAACACCGCCGCGTGCGGTTCCTCCGATGACTCCGCGACGCGCACCCTCACGATCCAGACTTCGCCGACCGACGGTGGCGGCTTCACGACGCTTGGGAGCGCGACACTCGATTTCAACGACACGCACGAGACCGCCGAGTTCACCGCCCCGCCGGTGACCGCCAAGCGCGTCCGTGTCGTGCTGACGAGCAACTTCGGCGGTGGGTTCCGCGACCTGAGTGAATTCGCGGTCTACACGACCGCGGCCGGCGACGTGACGGAGACCGTCACGCCCGCCGTGACGCCCACGTCCACGCCGACTCCGGTGGAGACCGCCTCGCCTCAGCCGACGACGGTACCCACGCCGGTCCCGACCGTCACGCCGACGCCAAAGGCGACGCTGCGGCTCGACGCGTCCGGGAAGCGCGTCGCGAAGCTCCGCGTGACCTGCCCGGCACGGTGCACGCTGGACGCGAAACTGACGGTGGACGCGGCGACCGCGAAGAAGCTCGGCCTGCGCGGCTCGCGGACGATCGGAACGGTGCGGCGGACGCTCGCCGCCGGGTCCTCGACGTCGATCACGGTCTCGCTCACCAGCAAGGCCAAGCAGCGGCTCACGAAGTCGCGGCTGAAGTCGTTCAAGGCGACGCTTACCGCCAAGGCCGGTGGTGTCGAGTCGCGCCGCAAGGTGACCATCAAACGGTGAGGCTGCTGGTCGGGACGGTGCTCGCGGCGCTTGCATTGCCGGCGAGCGCGCATGCAGACGCGGACCAGCGGGCGCTCGAGCGGCGACTCGGGCCGCAGGCGGTCGTCGACATCGACGCCGAGACCGGCACGCCGCGCGTGCTGGCCCGCCTCGACGGGACGCTGAGCGCGCCCGCGTCGGGCGCGCCCGCGGACATCGCGCTGCGCTACGTGCGGGCGAACCTTCCCGCGCTCGGACTGACCGAAGCCGACCTCGGCACGTTGCAGCCGCCGGAGACGACGAGCGCCGGCGGCGTCACCGAAGTGCGCTGGCGCCAGGCGGTCGACGGGATCGCGGCGGTGGATCGCGAGCTGCGCGTGAACCTCACCGCCGACGGGCGTGTCGTCAACGTGCTCGGCTCGCCCGCGTCGGGCCTCGCTCCCGACACCAGTCCGCGCGTCTCCGCCGGCGAGGCAGTCAATGCGGTGCAGGACGCCGTCGGCGGCGACCGCTCGCTCGCGCTGGCCGGCAACGACGCCGAGCCGGTCCTCTATGGCGACCGGCTGGCGTGGCGCGTCACCTACACCGCCGCGACCGACGCCGTCTACGACGCGTTCGTCGACGCCGAGACCGGCCGCGTGGTGCGCAAGCACAACCTCGTCAAGTCGGCGGCCGGCGACGCGCTCGTGTGGGAGCGCTATCCCGGCGCCTCGCTCGGCGGGTCCGCGGCGCCGAAGAACCTGACCGCGCTCGGCTATCTGACCTCGACCGCGAACCTCAGCGGCCCGAACGTGCGCGCGTTCTCGGACCTCAACGACAACGGCGGGATCGACTCCGGCGAGGAGATCACGAGCGACGCCGGCGAGTTCGACTTCACGCTGACGCCGTTCGCGCACTCGAGCTGCGACGCGGCGCGCGTCTGCTCATGGAGCGCGAGCGGCACGACGTGGACGACGAACCGGCGCCAGAACGGCGTGCAGGCGTTCTACCTCGCGAACCGCTTCCACGACCACCTGCGGGCCGCGCCGATCGGCTTCACCGACGGCGCGTTCGAGGGCTCCGACCGGCTGATCCTCCAGACCCACGACGGCGTAACGACCGGCCCGAACTCGCGGCATCTCAACAACGCGAACATGATGACCCCGCCCGACGGCGGTTCGCCGGTGATGCAGATGTATCTGTTCCGGCCGAGCACGTTCCGCGCGGTCAACGGCGGTGACGACGCGTCGATCGTCTACCACGAGTACACGCACGGGCTGTCGAACCGGCTCATCACCGACGCCTCCGGCATGGGCGCGGTCAACTCCGCCCAGGCGGGCGCGATGGGCGAGGGCTGGGGCGACTGGTACGCGAAGGACTTCATCGTCGGCCAGTTCCCGAGCCTGGACTCGGCAGCAGCGGGCGAGATCGACATGGGCGACTACGTCGACCTCGTGCCGCACTCGATCCGCCGCCAGGCGCTCGACTGCCCCGTCAGCACCTCGACCGTCGCCGGCTGCGAGAACGTCGTCGGTCCCGGCGGCTTCACCTACGGCGACTTCGGCAAGGTCTACGGCGAGCCCGAGGTCCACGGCGACGGCGAGATCTGGGCGCAGACGCTGTGGGATCTGCGGAGCGCGATCGGCCCGGCGAATGCGCGCCGGCTGTTCACGCAGGGGATGCGCCTGTCGCCGCCGGAGCCTTCCTTCCTGGACATGCGCAACGCGATCCTGCTGGCCGACGCGGCCGCGGGCGGCGCCCTGCGGACGCAGATCTGGACCGCCTTCGCGCGCCGCGGCATGGGGTTCTTCGCGACCACCGACGACTCCGACGACGTCACGCCGATCGAAGACATGTCGATGCCTCCGGCCGGCGGCCCGCGCGGCCGGATCGCGGGCAGAGTGACCGACGCGCACACCGGTGAGCCCGTCGCGGGCGCGCGGGCGGCGATCGGCGGGCTCGACGCCGGGCCGGATGCTCTCGTCGGAGCGGCGGGCGCGGACGGCGCGTACGAGATCGCGAACGTGCCGGCGCGCTCCTACCCGAGCGTCCTGTTCCGCGCCCCGGGCTACGACCGCCAGATCGCGCCGGTGACCGTGGCTGCGAATGCGACCGCCGCGCGAGACGTGTCGCTGTGGCGCAACTGGGCGTCGCTCACCGGAGGGTCGTCGGTGCTCGGTGACTCGCCGTTCGGCGCACTTGGCTGCGGGCCGGAGGCCGCGGTCGACCAACGCGCCACGACCGGCTGGTCGACCCGCGCGACTGACGCCGGCGTGTTGGTGATCACGCTGCCGCGGGCGGTGGACGTCGACCGGTTCGCGATCGATCCGACCGAGGCGTGCGGCAGCGCCTCCAGCGCCGCGACCAAGAACTTCCTCGTCGAGACGTCGACGAGCTCGGCGGGCGGTCCGTGGACCCCGGCCCTGACCGCCACGCTGTCGACCTCGGCGCGCCACCGGATGAACGAGTTCGCTCCCACCGCCGGCGCCGAGGGCGTGCGCTTCGTCCGGGTGAGCCTGCGTGAGCAACTTCGGCGGCGCGTTCCGCGACATGACCGAGTTCGCGGTCTACGGCCGCCCGACCGCTGCACCGCCGGCACCGACACCCGACCCGCCTGCGCCGCCGGTCGAGATTCCGGCGACACCCGCGCCTCCGGCCGTCCAGCCGCTCGCGCGTCCGACGTTCTCGCTGCCCAGCTCCGGCAGGCGGTCCGTGCGCTTCAAGGTCACCTGCGCGGCGGACTGCCGGGTCACTGCGAAGCTCGTCGTCTCGGCGGCCGTCGCCAAGCGGCTCGGGCTCGGCCGCTCGCGGACCGCCGGCACCTTGACCCGCAGTTTGAAGCGCGGCACGACGACACTCACGCTCAAGTTGAGCTCGAAGGTGCGCCGGCGCGCGTTCCGCGCCACGCTCCGGGTCAGCGCAGCCTACCCCCGGACGGCGGCCGTCCAGCGGTCGCGGTCGCTCGCGATCAAGCGCTGATCACGGGTCGGGGTAGGGCTGGAGCGGGACGCGGTGCGTGAAGTCGCGACCGCCGAGTTCGTACGCGCCGCCCGCCGCCGTGGCCAGCTCCGCCGACCCGCGGCCGGGGCGGCGGACGCCGAGGTGTACCTCGGCCAGCCCGGCGTGCAGCACCTCGCGCTCGCCGTTGACGGGATCGGTGCCGACGCCGGCGTACTTGAAGCCGACGGTCTGGTCGAGATCGGCATGGACGGCGACCCGGATCTCGGCCCGTGCGCCGGGCACGACCGCCTCCAGGCGCCCGGGCGCCGCCACCACGCGCACGCCCGGGATGTGACCGAGCCCGCCGAGCCGGAAGCGCCGGCCGCCGACCGACACGGCACCGTTGGCGATCCACGGCGTCAGCGCGCCGCCGATCCGCACGCGGGCGATCGCCAGCTCGAGCCACGCCTCGGGCTCGTCCGCGAACCCGGCGGCGTGCAGCCACACCCAGCGCTCGGCGTGCTCGTAGCCCCAGTTGTGCCCGACCGTCGCGCGCCAGCCGACGACGTCCACGAGCGCGGCGTCGAGCACCACGCGCCCGCTCGCGATCCCGTCAGGGATCGGCGCCTCGAGCTTGGTCTTGGGCAGCGGCAGCCGGTAGAGCGCGCCGGGGCGCAGGTGCTTGAGCGGCGCGCCGCCGCCGCTCAGCGTCAGGTCCCATTCGGCCATCCGCCCGCGCGCTCGCGCCCCGCCGCGAAAGCCGTCCTGGCCGGCACCGGCGTTGGCCGGAAACTCCGCGACCGACTCCTTGACCGCCGCGGGCGCGCCCCCGGCGGGGTCGAACACCGTGCACCACAGAGCGGCGCTCCCAGTCTCCGCATTCACCGCTCGATGGCGTGTGTGGCGGATCCAGATCGCGCGCGGTGGGTGGCCCGGTTCCGCGTCGCGGGCGCTCAGAAACCACGACTCATATCGGCCGGCCACTGCCCCATTGTGCCGTCCGACGCACCCCGTACCGTGCGCATCGCCATGCCACTGTGCTTCATTGACCCGCAGGACGCCATCCGTGTGATCGCGGAATCGGTGGGCCGCGAGGCGCGCCGGCAGCTCCTCGGCGAGCTGGTGCGCGCCTGGGTGGACGAGATTCCGGACAACGAACTCGCCTCGCACTACGCGAAGGCGGTCGCGGATCTGGACGAGCACGACCTGTCGATGCTCGCGGCCTGGCATGCGTCGATGGAGGTCGGGACGCCGCTGGCGAACAAGGAATTCCTGGTCGGCGCGTTCAAGTCGCTGGGGGACAACCGCCGCGAGGCACTGAAGATCGCCGCGGGGCTGCGCGGCGAGGACGCGTTCGCGGCCGGCGTCGCCGAGGAGCAGGCGCTGGAGAGCGTGCTGCCGTGGTTGTCGCGCGAGCGCGCGACAGAGCTGCTGGCCGAGTGCCTGGAGCTCTACGTCTGGGACCGGCTGGGCTCAGACAACTAGCTTCTCGAGTTCCGCGATCACTTCGTCGGTGTCGCGGAAGTGGATGCCGTGCATGCCCGCGTCATTGGCGGCCGTGACGTTGACCTCGACGTCATCCACGAACGCGCACGCCTCGGCGGGCAGGCCGAGGCGCTCGAGTGTGAGCGCGTAGATCTCCGGCTCCGGCTTGCGGCAGCCCTCGAACGCGGAGTCGACCACGAGCTCGAACAGCTCGTCGATCTTGAGCCGCGTGCGCCACGCGTCGTGCCACTCGCGTACGTTGTTGGTCAGGATCGCGAGCCGGATTCCTCGCTCGACGCGCAGCGCGCGGTAGTAGGCGAGGAGCGGCTCGTTGGGCCTCAGCTCGCCCATCAGCCGCTGGCCGTAGCCGTCGAGGACGATCGGCCGCTCCAGCACCTCGGACAGCGTGACCTCCAAGCCGCTGATGAACTCGGCCTCGGTCATCTGACCGCGCTCGAGCTTGAACAGCGTCGGCTCGCCGTAGCGGGCCGCGTTGATCTCCATCGCCTTGCGCAGTGCGCCGAGCGGGATGTTGATCTCCTCGTGGGCGCGCGCGAACGCCTCGTTGAGCGGCAGCGTCACCACGCCGCCGAAGTCGCTGATGACCGCCTTGATCACGCGCGCCGGAGGATGTCGTAGCGGCCGATCCCGGTGCGACCCTCGATATGCCATCCGAAGAATGCGACGTCGAGCCGCAGCGCGCCGAGCTCGAGCGTCGAGCCCGACAGCACCTCGCCGGTGCCGCGGTAGGGGTACTCGTCGTCGGAGGCGATCCACAGCTCGATCCCGGCTCGGATGTGGCGGCCGGCCTCGTCGGTGGTGGTCGAGAGCCGGACCTCGTCGACCGTGCGGGTGCGCTCGGGGTCGAGCGCCGCGCCCCAGTGCGCCTCGTCGGCGTGGTGGTCGGCCTTGGCCGGGCGGACGGTGGCGAGCGCGATGCCGGTGGCGTCGTCGAACCACGCCCCGATCGTGCGCGTGAGCGCGATCTTGTCCCAGTCCGGGTTACCCCACGAGTGGCCGCGCTGGCCCAGCCCGCGGACCGGGCGGTCGCCAATCTTTCCCCGCACGCGGCAGAACTGCTCGTACCCCTCCATCCCGCCCGCCTTCACGAGCGCCTGACGGCCGCCGTACTCGGCCGGCGGCGTCAGCGCCTCGAAGGTCAGTTCGAAGCTCAGTTCGCCGGAGCCCCGCACCACCCAGCGCTCCAGCGGCTCCTCGGTCACCGCCGTCAGCTCGGCCGGCGGCTCGGCGCCGGCCTCGGCGATCGCGCCCAAGGTGTCGCGCCCGGCGAGCGCGACCGCAAGCGCGCTCGCGGATGCCGCGCCGTCCGGCCCGGCGCCGCTCGCCACCCGCGCCAGTCCGTACAGCCCGGCGGAGGCATCGGCCCACGAGAACGTCACCGCATCGGTGTCCCCGGGCTTGCGCAGCGCCCGCGGGGCCTCGAGCTCGGCGGCGCTCACCGCGGCGGGGGGTCGATGTCCACGGCGGAGCCCTCGATGTCGTGCGGGCGCCCGTTCGGTGGACTCGCCGTTCCGGGCATCGATCCGACCAGCTTGAGCATGCCGCGGCGGACGAGCAGCCGGCGCATCACCGCACGTGTCGGCGGGATCAGGAACAGCAGGCCGAAGATGTCGGTGATGAAGCCGGGCGTGAGCAGCAGCGCGCCGCCGAAGATGATCAGCACGCCGTCGACGACCTCGCGGTGCGGGAGCTTGCCGCCGCCCAGCGCCTCGTTGAAGCGCCGCCACGCGGCTCGGCCTTGCGCGCGCAGCAGCCACGACCCGAGGATCGCGTCGGCGATCAGCAGCAGGATCGTCCACCAGACGCCGATCAGCTGACCGACCTGAATCAGGAGCGCCAGCTCGGCGATCGGGATGATGATGAAGAGGACTACGAGGAGGAGCCGCATCGCGCTCCTGAACGTTACGACAGCGACGTAACTACGCCGTAACGGGGCTCGCGCCGTCGATTCGCACGGCGGGGAGCCGGTGCAGGCCGACGGTCTCGATCAGCGTGCGGATGTTCGGCTGCGGGTGCGCGAGCCACAACGTCACGCCGCGCGCGCGCAGGCGCTGCGCGAGGCACGCCAGGTCGATCATCAGCGACGGATCGGCGAACGTCAGCCCGGACAGATCCACGATCACGTCACGCGTCGCGGTCAACGCCGCGGAGAACGGGCGCCGACGGCGGCCGCTCGTGGTGCGGTCCTCATCCCCCTCAATCCGGAGGATCGCAAGCTGGGCGTCGAATGAGACGATGCGGGGACCGTACAACGAACCGCGCGGTGAGTACAGGGTCACAAGCGCTGAGTTGCCTACACTCATTCGTGATGATCGACCAAGACGACGTCCTCGAGGCGCTTTCCAACGTGATCGACCCCGAGCTGGGGCTCGACTTCGTCGAGCTCGGGCTCGTCTACGGCGTCGAGATCGACGGCGCGACCGTGAACATCACGTTCACGCTGACCACCCCCGCGTGCCCGATCGGCCCGCAGGTCTCCGAGCAGATGCAGGAGTTCGTCGGCGAGCTCCCAGGCGTGGATGAGGTCATCCCGAACATGGTCTTCTCGCCGCCGTGGACCCCGGACAAGATGTCCGAGGACGCGAAGTTCGCGCTCGGCTACTGAGCCAGGGCAAGGCGGACTGCGCGGGGGTCTATCCTCGAGTGCAGCGCTCGGGCACTGTTTCCCTCTTCCTTTGCGCGCTGTGCAGCTTGAGGGGCCAAGAAAGCAGGACGCTTTGCGCCCGACCGTAGCCGCCGTTGGACCGTCCAGCCGGAGTCGCGAGTTCGACCTCCGTTGAGCTGTCCCTGATGGCCCATTTCAAATGCATGCGGTGTAGATCGCGCATCTGGCGTGACGGGCCGACAGACGATCACGCCGACGATCTCTGCCCGGGTTGCGGCGACCAGCTGGAGGCGGTCGCTGAATTGTCAGAGTTGATCGGCCTGCGGTTGTTGCGGGGACGACATGGTCCGGAACGGAGGACGCCGCCGGATCGCTCCGCACGGATCTCGGAGCAGATTCGCGAGACGATCGCGCGCCATGACGCCGAGCGTCAGCGCCGCATCGACGCCGAGCGCTCGTGACATGGAACCCGTGACCGCAGCGTCCTCTGAGGCTTCCCGCGTTGAGGCCGAACGCCAGCTCGCGGCCGCGGCCGAGCGGCACCGCGAAGCGGTCGCTTCGATGCAGGAGCTGGGCCGCCCAGAGGCCGGCCAGAGCGTGGCGATCAAGGTCGTCGGCCGCGCGGTTCACCTGGTCTCGTTCGCGCTCAGGCGCGCGGCCGAGGCCGGTGTTTCGTTCGAGCGGTTGGTCGAGTTGACCGGCTGGGAGCCAGATCTCGTGCGCGAAGGGCTCGAGCGGGCGGTCCCCGAGCCGCGGGTTGTCGCTCGGTTGGCGCCGCCCGGAGTCGACGCTCGCGCGGTTGCTCAGGCCGCGGCCACGTTCGAGGCGATCAGGTGTCTGCGAGAGCTCACCCAACGCGTGCTCGCCGATGTCGAGCCCGTCGTCGGCGACGCGCGACCACCGCTGGCACCCGCACACGTGGACGACCTTCACGACCGCTTCGAAACGGCATGGCGCTCGTGGCGTCAGGCACTCGGGCGACGAGAAACCTAGAACCGGGGGACGCTGAGGAGTAGCCTGTTGGTGACTGGCCCTGCGGCCAATAGTTCCCGGCCTCGGAGCGGCGATACGCCGACTCGCGCAAGCGTCAAGGCAACGCACCCCGGGGCTTACGGGATCGACTGTGGGGCCAGCCGCATTCTCGCGCGCGTCAGGCGCCGCTGCGTGTGGTGCTGAGAGGCGCGAGCGCTTCGGGTCCGTCGCCGCCGATGGGGTGCTGGCCGAGAAATTCCGCGATTCCCCGCGCCACGGGCTCGGGACGCTGGACGTGCAGCAGGTGACCCACGCCATCGATCGTGCACTCGTCGACCTGTGGCAGCGCTGAGCGGAGGAATTCGGCGACCTCGACCCACAGGGGTTGCGTCTCGCTGCCGAGGACGGACAGGACGGGCTGGTGGATGGCGGCCGCCTGCTCGGCGCCGAACGTCCAGTCAGCCAGCGAGGGCAGCTCGATGCCGAAGAACGTGTCGGCGTCCGCAATCGCCTGCGCTACCGCGCCCGGAGCGCTCTTCTCGAGCAGGGCCCGACATCTCGTCCACTCGAGGCCGCTCACGACGCTCATGAAGATCGCTACCGCGGTGGCGTGGTCGCCGCTTGCGTACGCCTCGAACGCGGGTCCGGCCTGCGTGAAGAAGGCCTCGCCGCTGGGCACGGAGAGCAGCGACAGCTCCAGCAGCACGAGCGTGTTCACGTGCTCGGGATGGTCGAGTGCCAGTTGCACGGCGACCGCCGCGCCGCTGGAGTGGCCGGCGATGTGAGCGCGCGGCACACCGAGGTGATCGAGCAGTGCCGCGGCGTCGTCGGCGTGGTCGCCGATGCCCACCGGCGGCGGGGTGCGGGTGCTTCCGACCCAGCCGCGCTTGTGGTAGCGGATGAGCTGGTAGCGGTCGGCGAGCGCCGGTTCTGCGAGCAGCGGAAGGAAGCCGTCGGCCAGGACGGGGCTGATGAGCAGCACCGGTTCGCCCGCTCCGGTCACCTCGTATTCCAGGTCGATGCCGTTGACGTTTACGCTCTGCATGGGTCCTCTCCTTGGTGCGGGGTGTTGTGGTCCGCAACCCATATGCGTGAGCAAGACCGTTACGGCTGTAACTCCAGCGGTCACGACCGCGTCCAGCGGGCACGTGATGCGGCATCGCGAGGAGATTGGGATACGTCGTTCGAGCTCTTCATGGAGGCGGACGCGGACGGCCTCGCGGGCCCCGCCGATCTAGGGGTCCTTGGCGAGGTCGCCTACGCGGCGGGGCATCTCGACGTCACCATCGAAGCCTGGGAGCGCGTGTACGCGTTGTGCGTGGAGGCCGGCGACAAGGACGCGGCGGCAGGTGCGGCAGTTCGCGTGGCGATGCACTTGCTCTTCGATACCGCGCTGATGGCGCCGGTGCGGGGCTGGCTGGCACGAGCCGAGCGGCTCCTGGACGGTCAGCCCGAGACTCCGGCGAGCGCTTGGCTTGCGGCGGTTCGGACGTATGAGCGCATGCTGACCGGCGACCTGCCCGGCGCCCGACCGTGGGCGCGGCGGGCCATCGAGCTGGGTTCGAGGGTTGACCCGGCGGCGTGCGCCCTCGGTCGAGTGGCAGATGCGCGGCTGCTGATCCTCGACGGTGATGTCGAACAGGGCCTCGCGCTGCTCGACGAGGTTGGGGTGGCGACGGTCTCCGGGGATCTCGACCCGCTCTCGACCGGGGTCGTCTACTGCGAGCTCGTTTGCGCCCTGCAGGGACTCGCGCAGTACGACGCGGCCGAGGAATGGACCGAGGCGATGGAGCGGTGGTGCAGGACGAATGCGATCGGGAGCCTTCACGGGCGCTGCCGCGTGCACCGCGCGGAGATCCTCAGGCTGCGCGGGTCGTGCGGCGCGGCAGAGACAGAGGCGCTCGCCGCGTGCGAGGAGCTGCGCCCGTATCTACGCCGCGAGATGGGATGGCCGTTGAGCGAGCTCGGGCGGATCCGGCTCCGCAGGGGAGACATCCAAGGTGCCGAGGAAGCCCTTCTGGCCGCTCATCGCGCCGGCTGGGATCCGCAGCCCGGTCTCGCACTCGTGCGGCTCGCCCAAGGGGACGCGGCCACCGCGGCCGCGTCGATCCGAGACGCGCTCGAGCATCCGACGCGGGTTCCCTT
The DNA here is from genome assembly GCA_963768375.1 of uncultured Solirubrobacteraceae bacterium. GTDB lineage: Bacteria > Actinomycetota > Thermoleophilia > Solirubrobacterales > Solirubrobacteraceae > Solirubrobacter. The sequence goes on along the minus strand of CAVYHO010000003.1, from coordinate 270,542 downwards.
CAAGGAGCGGCCGCCGGACACCGATCTGCAGCGCGCGCCACTGCTCGAGGCGCAGGTCGAGATCGAGATCGCGGCCGGCGACATCGCTCGAGCGCGCTCGGCCGCCGACGAGTTGACTCGCGTGGCCGCTCGGTTCGAGAGCAGGGCGCTGGTCGCCGGCGCAACCCATGCTCACGGAAGGGTGCGACTCGCAGAGGGCGTTCCGGCGGACGCAGAGCGGTTCTGCGCCGAAGCCGCGCGGCTGTGGAGCGAGATCGGGGCGCCATACGAGGCGGCACTGGCGCGGGCCGGTTTCGCCGACGCCCTGCGCGCGAGCGGCAACGAGCGGCGCGCCGCGTTCGAGTTCGAAGCGGCCCGCGCGGTTCTCGACCAGATCGAAGCCGACGCGGTGTCGGTCGCGCGACTCACCGACCTCGACGTGTTTCGCCGGGAGGGCGACTACTGGTCGGTGAGCTTCGAAGGCCGCACCGTCCAAGTGCGAGATCTCAAGGGCATCCGCTACCTCGCGCGGTTGCTCGCCGACCCCGGCCGCGAGTTCCACGTGCTCGACCTCGTCGCGGCCGAGAGAGACCCTGGCCCCGGCGTGCCGCGCACAGGCACCGGCGACGCCGGCGAGATGCTCGACGCACGAGCCAAAGACGCCTACCGCCGGCGCCTCGCCGAGATCGAGGACGACATCGAGCAGGCGCGCGCTCTCGAGGACACCGTGCGAGAGATGCAGGCAGACGCCGAACGCGACTTCCTCGTTCGAGAGCTCTCGCGTGCGGTTGGCCTCCATGGCCGCGACCGACGGGCCGCGTCGACCTCCGAGCGGGCTCGAGTCAGCGTGACCCGCGCGGTCCGCCAGGCGATAGTCCGGGTTGGTGAGCACCATCCCGGGCTCGGCGAGCATCTCGACCGGACGATCCGCACCGGCACATATTGCGCGTACGTTCCAGTTGCGCGCAGCGCCCGCGATCTGTAGGCATCCCTGCGCAAAGACTGTGCCAGGGAGGGGACCTTCGTGTCGCGTGTGGTGAGTGTGCTGATGGCCGCGGTCGTGCTCGCGGTGCTGCCCAGTGTCGCTGTCGCGGCGCCGAGCGGATCGATCGCGGACGTGCGGCCGACCGGGAGCGGCGGGACGGTGACCGCGACGTACACGTCGACGTTCGATGTCTGCGACGACGGCTACTGCGGGTGGTTCCCGTACGCGAACGAGGTTCCCGCCGCGCAAGCCTGCCGCGAGGACGACAACACGCTGACGTACGTCGGCGACTTCAAGGACGAGTCCGGCACCCAGAGCGGCACCGACACGTTCACGCCTGCATACACCCCGACGAAGATCTGCCTGTACGCCAGACATTCCGGCGAGATCTACCTGCTCGCCGAGTACGTCTATCCGGCCCCGGCCACCGCGCCGACGCCGACTCCCACGCCGACCCCGACGGGCACCACCCCGGACGACAACCCCGTCCGCCCGATCACCATCGCCGAGGGCCGCTCGCTCGTCCCCGACGCGCTCCGCGACCGCTACGGCAGCCGGTTCGCGCGCTCGACCCTCACGCGCGCCTGCCACCGGCTGAGCACCACGAAGATCCGCTGCCGGGTCGCGTGGCGTAAGAAGCCGTTCCGCTACCGCGGCACGGTGACGCTGTGGAACGACCCGGACGACGGCGAGTCGTTCGCCTACCGGACGTCGATCAAGCGCGCCCGGATCTAGACGGCTGAAACGGTCCGGCGACGGCGGCGGCGTGGCTTGTCGCCGCCCGCCGCCTCGACGAGCTCGGCGAGCGACTCGCGCAGCGCGTCGCCGAGTTCCTCCATGTCGGGGATCGCGTCGTAGTCCCCGAGCAGGCCGAAGTCCATCCGGCCGTTGTAGGACATGACCGCGACCGCGAGCGCCTGGTTCTCGGGCAGGAACGCGACCGGGAACAGGTCCTGGAGCTCGCGGCCGAGCACGTACAGCGGGAACTGCGGGCCCGGGACGTTCGTCACGAGCAGGTTGAACAGCCGCGTCGAGAACTGCAGGCGCGAGGCCTGGGCCAGGATCGTCGGCGGCGCGAACGACTCCAAGCCGGTGATGACCTCGGCGCCGACCGCCTGCTTGGAGTCCTTCAGGCCGTCCATCGCGTGGCGCACGACCCGCAGCCGCGCGACCGGGTCCTCGACGTAGACCGGCAGCGGCCCGCGCATGACCACGATCCGGTTGCCGAGGTCGCCGTGCTGGTCATTGCCCCGGACCGACACCGGCACCAGCGCGCGCAGCTCGAGTCCCTCGGTCCGTACGCCGCGCGCGCGCAGCCAGCGCCGCAGGCCGCCGGCGACGACGGTCAGCACAACGTCGTTGACCGTCCCGCCGAGCGCGTGCTTGACGGTCTTGAAGTCGGCGAGGTCGTTGCGGACGAACGACAGCCGCCGGTGCGGCCCGATCGGAACGTTCAGGGGCGTCGACGGTGCCGGGTTGAGCGCGGCCCACGCGACCTCGCCGATTCCCTCCAGGCCCTCTTTGAGCTGGTCGAGGGACGAGGCGGGGTGGGTCGCGGCCGTCAGCGCGCCGCCGGCCAGCTCGAACGGCAGCCGCGCGAGGCCCTTGATCCCGCGTGCGGCGAGCTGCAGCGCGCTCGGCTCGGGCGCCGCCCGCCACGGCTCGCCCTCGTGCGGGGCCTGCTGCGGGATCGGCGTGGCATCGAACAGCACCGTCATCAGGTCGACGCCCGCGATGCCGTCCACCAACGCGTGATGGGACTTCGAGATCAGCGCGAACCGCCCGCCGTCCAGTCCCTGCACGAGCCACGTCTCCCACAGCGGCTTCGCGCGATCCAGCCGCTGCGAGTGGATCCGCGCGGCGAGCGCGCGCAACTGCTCGTCGGAGCCGGGCGCGGGCAGCGCCGTGTGGCGCACGTGATAGGAGAGGTTGAAGCTCGGGTCGTCGATCCAGATCGGACGGCCCGTCTCGACCGGCGGGAACGCGAGCTTGTGCCGGTAACGGGGTACCAGATGCAGCCGCGACCGCGTGTGGTTGAGGAAGTCGTCGTACGCCGGCGCGGGGCCCTCGAAAATGAGGACCGCGCCGACGTGCATGTGGCTGTTCGCCCGCTCCTGCGCCAGGAACGAGGCGTCGACCGCTGAGAGCCGATCTCCGTGCGCCTGGGCCATCTGGCGCAAGCCTAACGGGTCAAGCGAGGGCGCCGATTAGCCCGACCACGACCGCGGCGATCAGCACGGAGGTCAGCACCGGCTCGTATCGCTCGCTCGCCGCGAGCCACCGGAAGCCACGTCGCCCGATCAGGTGCGCGGCGAACACGGCGGGGATCAGGGCCGCCACCAGGGTCCCGTCGGGCAGCTCCACATCACCGGTCAGAAATAGCGCCGCGGCACCGATCGGGGCGAGCCCGAGGAAGCACACGGTGAGCGTGTCGCGGACCTGCTCGGGGGTCGCCCCGCGGCCGAGCAGATGCAGGAGCATCGGTGGGCCATTCGTTGAGGTCGACGTGCTCAACGCCCCCGCCGCGAGGCCCGCGAGCCACGCCGGAACGTGCGCCGTGCGGACCCGCCGCGCGGCGAGCGTGCCGAGGACGCCCAACGTGACGGCCACCTGCAGCGCCGCCGCCGGCAGCGACCGCAGCACCCAGACCCCCGCTAGTGCTCCCGGCGCCGCCCACACGAGCATTGACGTCGCGTCGCGCCACAACGGTCGCGGCCGTCGCCGCTCGGTCGCGAGCGTCATCACGTTCACCTCGAGCCCCAGCGCCATCAACAGCACCACCGCCGGCTCGGGCCCGATCGCCGCGAACAGCAGCGGCGCGGCAACGAGCGAGAAGCCGAATCCCGTCGCGGCCTGCAGCATGGCGCCGGCCACGACACCGACACACGCGGCGGCGAGAAGCACCCCTACATAGTGGTCAGTGCTTGATCCACTGCGAGGCGCGGCGCTCGCGTTCGCGGCGCTCGATCGCCGGATGCACGCTGTCACGCCAGTTGTGGAACGCCTTGGCGCGGGCGGCCTGCGGGGTGAGGAAGACCGGCTGCGGGGCCGCCGTGCGGGCGACGAACCGCGGCTCGGTGACCGGCTCCTCGATGTCCTCGGAGGCGGTCGCGACGTGCAGGATTCCGAACAGCGGGCCGCCGATCACGGTGACGGCGGCGATCGCGAACGTCACCGTGTTCGCGGGCCACAGGTCGTACAGCCAGCCGACGACGGCAGCGACCCCGAACACCGGGCTGGCGAACGACGCGAGAAGGGCGAGCGCACGAGAGGTCACAGGTGTTCTTTCGGCCAGTTTCCGGCTTGGCTTGACACCTCGCGGGTGCGGGTAGGGCGTGGACCCCATGGCCGCTCATGCCGAACCCGCTTCGGCTTGGTGCTGTGGGTGATCGAACGCGCCGTGCGATGATCGAGACATGGCATGGGACTTCTCCACCGAACCTGAGTTCGAGAAGCAGCTGGACTGGATGCGCGCCTTCGTGCGCGAGGAGGTCTGGCCGATCGAGACCGTCTTCGACGAGCTCGGCGAGGAGGGGTTCCGGCGCGCGATCGCGCCGCTGCAGGAGCAGGTGAAGGAGCGCGGCCTGTGGGCCGCGCACCTGCCGCCGGATCTCGGTGGGCAGGGCTTCGGCCAGGTCAAGCTCGGCCTCATGCACGAGATCCTCGGCTCGTCGCCGTTCGCGCCCGCCGTGTTCGGCAACGCCGCGCCGGACTCGCGGCAACTCGGAGATCCTCGCGCTGGCCGGCACGCCCGACCAGAAGGAGCGCTACCTGCACCCGCTGCTGGCCGGCGACCTGCGCAGCGCGTTCTCGATGACCGAGCCCGACACCGGCGGGCTCCGATCCCACGCTGCTGGAGACGACGGCCGTGCGCGACGGCGACGAGTGGGTGATCAACGGCCACAAGTGGTTCTCGACCAACGGCAGCGTCGCCGACTTCCTGATCGTGATGGCGGTCACCGACCCGGACGCGCGGCCGCACCAGCGCGCCTCGATGCTGATCGTGCCGGCCGACACGCCGGGCGTGAACATCGTCCGCGACATCCCGACGATGGAGCACCCGGCCGAGCACTTCGGCCGCTACGGCGGCCACGCCGAGATCTTCTACGAAGACGTGCGGGTGCCCGCCGACGCGCTGCTCGGCGGCGAGGGCGAGGGCTTCCTGATCGCCCAGCACCGGCTCGGCCCGGGCCGCATCCACCACTGCATGCGCTGGCTCGGCGTTTCCCGGCGCGCCTACGACATGCTGTGCGAGCGCGCCGTCACGCGGTACGCGTTCGGCTCGGTGCTGGCCGAGAAGCAGACGATCCAGAACTGGATCGCGGACTCGCTGGCGGAGATGAGCGCGGCGCGGCTGATGACGCTGCACGCGGCGTGGAAGATGGACAACGAGGGCGCGTCGGCGGCCCGCACCGAGATCTCGCTGATCAAGTTCTACGGCGCGAACGTGCTGTACGACGTCGTCGACCGCGCGTTGCAGATCCATGGGGCGCTTGGGTACTCGACGGACCTACCCTTGGAGGCCATGTACCGCTTCGCGCGCGCCGCCCGCCTCTACGACGGAGCCGACGAGGTCCACCGCCAGTCCGTCGCGCGGCGCGTGCTGCGCGGCTACGAAGCGCCGCGACGGCGTGCCGTCCGAGCACGTCCCGACCCGCCGCGCCGCCGCGCGCGAGCGCTTCGCGGACCTGCTCGAGGCGGTGACCTCCAACGACTAGGGCGATGATCGCTGCCGCGCTGTGCGCGCTCGCACTCGCCGCCTGCGGGGGCGGTCCGATCCCGCGCCCGCCGAGCCCGCCGCTCCCGAAGCGACGACGGCGGCGGCCGCGGCCAAGGTCGACCGCTTCGACGAGGACCGCGCGTGGAGGATGCTCGAGTACCAGGTCAAGCTCGGCCCGCGCCCGGCGGGCTCGCCGCGAGTCGCGCAAGCTCGCGGCCTACATCAAGGCGCGGCTGCCGCGCGGGCGCTACGAGAACCGTGCCCGGCGGCCTGCGCAACGTCGTCGGCGAGATCCCCGGCAAGGGCAAGGCGATCCTGCTCGCCGCCCACTACGACACCAAGGACATCCACGGCTTCGTGGGCGCCAACGACGGCGCCGGCGGCACCGCGGCGCTGCTCGAGCTGGCGCGCGGCCTGCAGACGCGCCAAGCGGCCCGAAGAACGCGCCGCCGATCCGCTTCATCGCCTTCGACGGCGAGGAGGCAACGGACGACAACGACTTCTACGGCACCGGCCTGCGCGGCTCGAAGCCGTACGCGCGCAAGCACGCCACGAAGCTGCGCGAGGTCGTGCTGATGGACTTCATCGCCGACAAGGACCTCGCGATCCCGCGCGAGGAGTCCTCGGACGAGGAGATGTGGGCCGACCTGCGCGCGGCCGCCATGCACGTCGGCGCGAGCGCGGCGTTCCCGGACGCGACGCAGGGCACCGTCCAGGACGACCACACGCCGTTCGTCGGCGCGGCGATCCCGTCGATCGACCTGATCGACTTCGACTTCCACTGCTGGCACCAGACGTGCGATGACATGAGCGCGGTCTCCAAGCGGTCGCTGGACATGAGCGGGGAGACCGTGTTCGAGTTCCTTACGATGGACCGGTGAAGACGCTTTACACGGCGGTCGCGACCGCCACCGACGCGGGCCGCAGCGGCCGCTCGCGGACCGACGACGGGAAGCTCGACCTGCAGATGTCGCTGCCCGGTCGCGATGGGCGGCGACGGCGGCGCCAGGGCACCAACCCCGAGCAGCTGTTCGCGCCCGGCTACGCCGCGTGCTTCGCCAACGCGATGCGCAGCTCCGCGCGCCGCGACGGCGACGAGAGCGTCGTCGACGGCGCGGCGGTGACCGCCCAGGTGGACATCGGCGCGCTCGGCCAGGGCCGCTTCGGCCTCGCGGTCACGGCTCGAGGTCAGCGTGCCCGGCTCGGCGCAGGAGGAGGCCGAGGCGCTGGTCGCCAAGGCGCACGAGCGCTGCCCGTACTCGAACGCCACCCGCGGCAACATCGAGGTCGCGCTCAACGTCACGGAGGCAGCTGAGGATCGCGCTGCGCCGAGCGCTCGACGTCGTCGGTCGTCGTCGCCCAGCCGGAGACCGAGATGCGCATCGCCGGGCGGCCGCGCCAGACGGTGCCGCCGGCCCAGCAGGTGCCGTCGGCCTGGACGCGCGGCGATCGCCGTCGGGCTCGCAGGCGCACCAGCACCTGGTTGAGCACGACGTCGTTGAGGATCTCGGCGCCGCCGTCGCGCGAGCAGCTCGGCGAAGCGCGCGGCGTGGTCGCAGCAGCGGTCGACGAGGTCGCGCGAGGCCGCTGCGGCCGAGCGAGCGCAGCGCGGCGTAGATCGCGAAGCCGCGCGCGCGGCGCGAGGCCTCGGGCGTGTAGTCGTAGTTCTCGCGGTGCTCGGACGTCGACCAGGTAGGCGGCGGCGAGGCCCATCGCGCGCGCGGTGGGCGGCGCGGTCGGCGACGATCGCGAGGCCGCTGTCGTAGGGGACGTTGAGCCACTTGTGGGCGTCGGTGGCCCACGAGTCGGCGCGCTCGACGCCCGCGACGAGGTGCCGGCGCGCGGGCTCGCGGCCGCCCACAGCCCGAACGCGCCGTCGACGTGCAGCCAGGCGCCGGCGCGCGCGCAGGCGTCGGCGATCGGCTCGAGCGGGTCGAACGCGCCGGAGTTGACGTTGCCGGCCTGCGCGCAGACGATCGCGGGACCGTCGAGCTGCGGGAGCTCGCCGGGTCGATGCGCGCCCTGGTCGTCGACGGCGACGAGGCGCGCGGCGCCCGCGCCGAGCCCGATCAGCCGCAGCGCGCGTGAAGATCGTCGCGTGCGCCTCCGCGCCGGCGACGACCGTGATCGGCGGCGCGCCGATCAGCCCGTCGCGCTCCACGTCCCAGCCGGCGCGCTCGAGCACCGCGTTGCGGGCGGCCGCGAGGCAGGTCGCGTTCGCCATCTGGGCGCCGGTGACGAACCCGACGCTCGCGCGTCGCGGCAGGCCGAGCACGTCCAGCAGCCAGCCCTGCGACGACCTCCTCGACCACCGCGGCGGCGGGCGAGGAGACGTAGCAGAACGCGTTCTGGTCCCAGGCCGCGGCGAGCCAGTCCGCGGCCAGCGCGGCGGGCAGCGCGCCGCCGGTGACGAAGCCGAAGTAGCGCGGGCCGGCGCTCGCGACGAGGCCCGGGATCGACGCCGGCCACGAGCTCGTCGATCACCCGCTCGGGCGGCGACGCCGTCGTCGGTCAGCTCGCATCGCGAGCGCCGCGCGCAGCGACGTCGGGTCCACCGGCACGCCGACCGGGCGCTCGGGCAGCGAGGCGAGATAGGCCTCGGCGTGGCGCGTGACGCGTTCGAGCATGGCGTGCAGTCTCCTAGACTGGAAGAGCATGACGGCCCCGGAGAAGCTTCTGCTCGCCGCGCCGCGCGGCTACTGCGCGGGCGTCGACCGCGCGGTCCAGACCGTCGAGCGCGCGCTCGAGCTGCACGGCGCGCCGGTCTACGTGCGCAAGGAGATCGTCCACAACAAGCACGTGGTCGAGACGCTGCGCGAGCGCGGCGCGATCTTCGTCGACGAGCTCGACGACTCGATCCCCGAGGGCGCGATCACGGTCTTCTCCGCCCATGGCGTCTCGCCGGCCGTCCACGCCGACGCCGAGCGCCGCAGCTGCGGACCATCGACGCCACCTGCCCGCTGGTCACCAAGGTCCACCGCGAGGCGCTGAAGTTCGCCTCCGAGGGCTACACGATCGTCCTCATCGGCCACGCGGGCCACGAGGAGGTCGAGGGCACGATGGGCGAGGCGCCCGACCACATCGTGCTGGTGCGAGACCGAGGCCGACGTCGACACGCTCGAGGTCGAGGACGAGCGCAAGCTCGCCTACATCTCGCAGACCACGTTGTCGGTCGACGAGACGCGCACGATCATCGCCCGGCTGCGCGAGCGCTTCCCGCACATCACCGGGCCGCGCACCGACGACATCTGTTACGCGACCACGAACCGCCAGGCCGCGGTCAAGCAGATGGCCGCGCACTGCGACCTCGTGCTCGTGATCGGCTCGACGAACTCCTCCAACTCGAACCGGCTGGTCGACGTGGCGCGCGATCACGGCGCCGAGCGCACCTGATCGACGGTGCCGACCAGGTGCGCGAGGAATGGCTCGAGGGCGCCCGTGTCGTGGGCATCTCCTCGGGCGCGAGCGCGCCCGAGGAGCTGGTCGAGGGACTGCGTGGACTACTTCCGCGCGCGCGGCACCACGGACATCGCGGAGTTCGAGGTCCTGCGCGAGGACGTCAGGTTCATGCTGCCGAAGCAGATCCGGCAGGCAATGACGGCCGCCGCCGAGGCCTAATCAGGCCGCCGGCGATCAGCGCCACGCCGATCCCGATCCCGGAGATGCCGCCGATCGTGAGGGCGGTGGCGATGTCGCCGACGATCGGCACCTCGGCGCCGACGCTGATGTTCGGTGTCCACGCCGGCCGAGCCGTCGGCGTTCATCACCACGACCGACCAGTCGCCGTCCTCGGCGTTCCACGTCAGCGTCTGAGTGCCGGTGCCGGCGGCCTTGGAGGCCCAGATCGACTGCGTGCCCGGCGCGGCCGGGGCCGTCAGCCCGCCGGTGGTGCGGTAGTCGGCCACGAACGGGTCGACGTCGAAGTCGGTCAGCGTGGCGTGCGCCGAGCGGTCGAGGTAGGTGTCGACGTCGCTCGTGCGGGCGATGCCCACGAACACCGGCTTCGCCTCGTCCGCGCGGACCTTCACGCGAAGCTTGCCGTAGTCGGTCGTCGAGCCGGGCATCCCATCTCGATGTCGAGGTTCTCGGTCGCGAGCGCGTACGTGTTGGTCGAGAAGCGCTCCGCGCTGGTCGTGTAGTAGCCGTCGGCGTCCTTGCGGTCCTCGAGCCAGTGGGCGCCGGCGCCGCCGGCCAGGACGAGGGTGGCGATGGAGGCGATCGCACCGCCGGTGATGATCGCGCCGAGGCGGCCGGGGGAGGGGTTCTGGGTAGTCGAAATCATTGTGTGTCCAGGCTCGCACCGGTTCGTTCCGCCGACGTTGGCGGCAGCATGCGTCCAGCCCTAGGGTTCGCCCACCTTCCACCTACGGTTTCCGGTACCTCGCATGCCCGCGCCCCAACTCATCGCCCAGATCAGCGACCCGCACCTCCGCCTCGACGACGATGTGTCGCAGCCCGCGCTGGCCGCCGCGGTCGCGCGTGTCCTCGCCTTCGCCCCGCTCCGGCTCGCCGTGCTCGTCGACCGGCGACATCGCGAACTCCGGCGATCCCGGCCGAGCACGCGCGGGCGGACGAGCTGCTCGCCCCGCTGCCGATGCCGGTGCTCAAGCTCGCCGGCAACCACGACCTGCTCGGCGCCCCGCTGCAATACACGGCGGACGCGGGCGGACTCCGGATCGTGGTCTGCGACACGTCGCAGCCGGGCCGCGACGACGGCGCGCTCGACGTCGAGTGGGTCGCCGCGCAGCTCGTGCCGGACGTGCCGACCGTGATCGCGATGCACCACCCGCCGCGTCGCGATCGGATTGCCGTGGCTCGACGAGATCGGCCTGCCCGCCGCCGAGAGCGCGGCGCTCGGCACCTGCTCGAGCGCTCGCCGCAGGTCAAGCGGGTCGTCGCCGGGCATGTCCATCGCGCCGCGACCGCGGTGCTCGGCGGCTGCGCGGTCGTCACGTGTGCGTCAACGAACATCCAGGCCGCGCTCGACTTCGATGGCGACGACATGGTCCTCGCGCCGAGCCGCCGTCGATCCTGGTCCATGCGTGGCTGGGCGCCGAGTTGGTGACGCATGTTCAACCGGTGAGGTACTGAACGGCTATAGGGTCGGCGCATGCGCCGAATCCCCGGAATCGTGGTCATCGCCGCCGCCGCAGCGCTGTGGGCGGCCGGACCCGGCCTCTGCCCAGGTCGTCATCTCCGAGTTCCGCACGAACGGACCGAGCGGAGGAAACGACGAGTTCGTGGAGTTCCGAAACACGCTCCGCCGCGCCGGTCGGCATCTCGGGCTGGACGCTGGAGGGCTGCGCCTCTGCCTCCGGCAACGCGAGCCTGCGCGTGGCAGTGCCCGCGAACACGACGCTCGCGGTCGGCCAGGCGTTCCTGTTCGCCAACGACGGGACCAACGGCTACTCGGGCGTCGTCGCGCCCGATGCGACCTACGGCACCGGCTTTACGACTTCGCTGCGAGCAACATGTCAGGCATGCGGATCGTCAACGGCACGACGGTCATCGACGGTGTCGGGTCGCCGACCAGTCCTTGCCGCGAGGGCGCAGGGCTGACGACCCCGAACACGTCCGTCGACAATGCCTACGAGCGGATCGGAGGCGTCAAAGACTCGAACCTCAACGAGGCCGACTTCCAGCGTGCCGAAGCCGGGTGAGCCGCAGAACTTCGCGGGGGCGGGCGGCCCGGCCGATCCGGCGCCGACGGTGACCAGCTCCGACCCGGCCAACTTCGCCAACAACGTCGATCGCAACACGAACATCCGGATCACGTTCTCAGAGCCCGTGACGGCTTTGGACTCGGCGTTCTCGCTCACGTGCGGCGCAAGCGCGGTCGCGCTCACCGTCACGCGGGAGAGCGACACCGTCTCCGTCCTCGACCCGCAGGCGACGCTGCCGGTCGGCGCGAGCTGCACGATTCGCGTCGAGGGCGACCTCTACGCCGACACTGACACCGCCGACCCGCCGGACACGGGCACCGACTTCAGCGCCAGCTTCACCACCTCCGGCGTCGAGGGCCTGCGGATTCACGACATCCAGGGCCGGCAGCACCTCTCGCCGTACCGCAACTCGATCGTCGCCGGCGTCCCGGGCGTGGTCACCGCGACGCGCTTCAACGGCTTCTACGTCCAGGACCCGCAGCCCGACCGGGACACCCGGACCTCCGAGGGGATCTTCGTGTTCACCGGCAGCCCGGTCCCGGCCGCGGCCGTGGTCGGCGCCGCGGTCAGGGTCTCCGGGCGCGTCACCGAGTTCCGCCAGGGCTGCACGCCGACCTGCACGGCACCCGACTTCCCGGCCGGCAACTTCGGCTCGTCCTCCTACCCCAACCTCACGCTGACCGAGATCGACCGCGCGACGGTGACCGCGGCCGGCACCGGCACGATCAAGCCGACGATCGTCGGCCGCGGCGGCCGCGAGATCCCCGACACGGTGATCGACGACGACACGCCGGACCCGGAGCGCGACGACCCGCCGCTGATCACCGGCGACGTCGAGTCCAAGTCGAGCGCCCCCGGCGACACCGCCCACCAGGACCCGACCTTCGACCCGTGGGAGGACGGGATCGATTTCTACGAGTCGCTCGAGGGCATGCTCACGCAGATCAACAAGGCCGTCGTGGTCGAACCGACGAACGTCTTCAGCGCCGGGGCGGCGAACGAGAACTCCGAGCTGGCCGTGCTCGCCGACGGCGGCAAGGACGCGGGCCCGCTCTCGGACCGCGGCGTGATCATCGCCCGCGGGTATGACCGCTGGCCGCCGCAGGACTACCGCAAGGGCGACTTCAACCCGGAGCGGATCATCCTCAACGACCCGGTGGCGCGCGACAACGACGTCGGCGAGCTCCCGGAGGCGCAGGTCGGCGACCGCTACGACAAGCCGCTGACCGCCGTCGTCGACTACGCGTTCGGCAACTTCAAGTTCCTGGTGCGCGAAGTCCCGCCGATCACGCGCGGCAAGCTGACGCCCGAGACGGCCAAGCGGGCCGACAAGGACGACCTGTCGATCGCGTCCTACAACGTCGAGAACCTCGACCCGGTCAACGACGCCGAGCGCATGCCGGCGATCGCGCGCCAGATCATCGAGAACCTGCGCGCGCCGGACATCGTCGCGCTGAACGAGATGCAGGACTTCGACGGCGAGGGTCCGCACGGCCCGGCCGGGGCGCCGACGTTCGAGGCGCTCGTGACGGCGATCCGGGCAGAGGGCGGGCCGAGCTACCAGTTCCGCCAGATCGACCCGGTCCACAACTCGGATGGCGGCGCGCCGAACGCCAACATCCGCGTCGGGTTCCTGTTCAACCCGGCCAAGGTGCAGTTCGTCGATCGCGCGGGCGGCACGGCCACGACCGCGACCGAGGACGATCCGGCGCAGTCCGGCGCGCAGCTGACGTTCAGCCCGGGTCGGATCGACCCGACGAACACGGTCTGGAACTCCAGCCGCAAGCCGCTCGCGGGTGAGTTCCGATACCGCGGCAAGAAGCTGTTCGTGGTCGCGAACCACTTCGCGTCCAAGGGCGGTGACGCAGCGCTGTTCGGTCGATTCCAGGAGCCGTACCGCCCGAGCGAGATCCAACGCCGCGGCGGTGTCGACGATCCGGTCGGTGGTCAGGCCGGCGTCGTCAACGCCTGGGTCGAGCGGCTGCAGGACGCCGAGCGCGGCGTCCGCGTGGTGGTGCTCGGAGATCTCAACGACTTCGACTTCTCCGACACCGTCCGCGTGCTCGAGTCAGGCGCCGACCGGCGCGGCCTCGAGCTGGTCGACCTGTGGCACTTCAAGCCGGTGGACGAGCGCTACAGCTACGTCTTCCAGGGCAACGGGCAGGTCCTGGACCACATGGTCGTGACGCCGAGCCTGCTGACGTCCGTCCGCAGCTTCGACGCCGTGCACGTGAACTCGGAGTTCGACACCGAGCAGCTCAGCGACCACGACCCGCCGCTGATGCGGCTCGACCTCGACGGCCGCGACTACAGCTGGGGTCACCACCACCACTAACTCGTCAGCCAGGTCCGCAGGTCGCCGCCGTGCTCGTCAAGGCCCGGCGGCGGCCGGCGGATCGGCGGACGCTCGCCGTCGACGCGCAGCGGCGGCCGGATCAGTGGGAGCCCGTCGACCTCCTCGATGGGCTCCATGCCGAGCTCCTCGGCGAGCGCGAATGCCTCGTCGACCTGGTTGATCGGGCCGGCCGGGACCTTCGCCTCGCGCAGCACGGCCAGCCAGTGCGCGGCGGGTTCCGTATGCAGAACCTGCTCGAAGGCGGCGGCGAGTTCGTCGGCGTGCGCGACCCGCGCCCCGTTGCTCGCGAAGCGCTCGTCTTGCGGCACCTCTGGCAGCCCGAGTGCCTCGCACAGCCGTACGAAGATGCGCTCGTTGCCGGTCGCGATCGCGATCTGCTTGTCGGCCGTCTCGTAGGTCTCGTAGGGGACGATGCTCGGGTGGCGATTGCCGCGGCGCTTGCCGTTCACGCCCGCCGCGACCCACGCCGTGCCCTGATTGAGCAGGCACGTGATCGCGGAGTCCATCAACGAGACCTCGACGTGGCGGCCGCGGCCGGTGCGTGCGCGCTCGACGAGTGCGGCCTGGATGCCGTTTGCGGCCAGGAGTCCGCAAACGAGGTCGACGACCGCGGTGCCGGCCTTCAGCGGCCGTCCGTCCGGCTCACCGGTGACCGACATGAGGCCGCCCATCGCCTGCAGCAGGAAGTCGTAGCCCGGCAAGCCTGCCGCCGCCTCAGAACTGCCGAACGCGGTCACCGAACAGGTGACGAGCCCCGGGTTCGTCTCGCGCAGCGTCTCGCCGTCGAGGCCGAACGTCTCCATCAGACCGGGGCGGAAGGACTCGATCATCACGTCCGCGCGCTCGGCCAGCGTCCGCGCGAGCGTCAGATCATCGGAGTCCTTGAGGTCGAGCGCGATCGAGCGCTTGTTGCGGTTCAGGGCGAGGTAGTACGTGCTGACGTCGTCGCGCCACGGCGGGCCCCAGGCGCGCGTGTCGTCGCCGCCGTCGGGCCGCTCGACCTTGATCACGTCGGCGCCGAGATCGCCCAGCAGCATCGCGGCCAGCGGGCCCGCGAGCACGCGCGAGAAGTCGGCGACCAGGATCCCGTCGAGCATCGGCCCGCCAGACTAGACGGGCTTTGAGGACGCTCGTCGTCTCCGATCTCCATCTCGGCAAGACCGAGGCCAACGACCTGTTGCGGCGCGAGGACGTTCGCGCACCGCTGCTCGAGGCGCTGGACGGCGTCGACCGGCTCGTGATCCTCGGCGACGGGCTCGAGCTACGCGAAGCCCCGCATCGCGACGCGGTGCAGATCGCGGCGCCGTTCTTCGAGGCGATCGGGCGCTCCGGCAAGGAAGTGGTCGTGCTCTCCGGCAACCACGACCATGGGCTGGCCGCGGGCTGGATCGACGCTCGCCTCCAGAGCGAGCCGGCCGGCTTCCTCGGGCTCGAGCAGCGCTTCGACGCTGCCGACGCCGGGCCGCTGGCGCGGCGGCTCGCCGACCTGGCGCCGCTGCAGTTCGCCTACCCGGGCATCTGGCTGCGTGACGACGTCTACGCGATCCACGGCCACTACGCGGACGTGCACGCCACGGTGCCGACGTTCGAGCGGCTCGCCGCCGGCACGATGGCGCGCTTCGTCGCCCACCTCCCGCAGGACGGCGTCACCCCGGACGACTACGAGGCGGTCCTGTCGCCGCTGTACGCGTGGCTGCACGCGCTCACCCAGCGCGCCGACCACACGATCGTGAGCAAGGGCGGCGGCGCCTCCTCACGCTCGTACACGGCGCTGACGCAGCGCTCCCTCCGCGCGCTCCCGATCCAGGTCGGCTATCGCGCCGCGGTCGCCGCGCTCAACCTCACCGGCTTCGGGCCGCTGCAGTCGAGCCTGTCGCCGGCCGCGTTGCGCCGCGGCTACCTGACCGGGTTCCGCGCGATGATCGAGCGGCTCGCGATTCACGCCTCGCACGTGATCGTGGGCCACTCGCACCGCTCCGGCCCCTGGCCCACCGACGACCTCACCGAGTGGACGGCGGCGAACGGCGCGCGCATCATCAACACCGGGTCGTGGACCTACCAGCCGCACTTCCTGACGCCGAACCCGATCGAGTCGCCGTACTTCCCGGGCACCGCCGTGATCGTCGACGACGACGGCCCGCCGGAACTCGTGCGCCTGCTTACGCCAGACCAGGTGTGAAGCACGTGGCGTGCACGACCACCCCGGGGCCCGGGTGCAACTCGAGCGTGGCCGCCGTGTGGCGGGCGTGATCGACGAGCGGGATGCAGCCGGGCTCGCGCACCGCGAGCTCGCGGCCGTTGACCCGCACGGTGCCTTCGCCCTCGACGACCGCCCACACGGCGCCCGCCTCGTACGGCCCCGAGTACGGACCGACGACGTCCTCGGTCTGGGCCGCGATCAGCGCGTCCGGCGCGTCCTCGGGGCGCACCGGCGCGAGCGGCTCGCGCTCGACGTCGAGCAGCGCCTGGATCTCGCGCTCGGTCTCCGCGTAGGCGCCCTCGCCGTAGTGCATCGAGTACAGCGTCAGCTCCGGGTCCCACAGGTACCGGGCCGGCCAGCCCTGGTTGCCGTAGATGTTCCACACCTCGAGGTCCGTGTCGATCGCGACCGGCCACGGGATCTCGAGGCGCTCGACCGCGCGGCGCACGTTCTCGTCGATGCGTGCGGGCGCGAACCCGCCGGTGTGCACGCCGATGATCCGTAATCCGGCGTCTGCGTAGCGCTCGTGCCAGGCCTTGAGGTACGGAAGCGTGCGCAGCGAGTTCACGCGGCAGAAATCCCAGAACTCGATCAGCACGGCCCGGCCGCGCTGCTGGTCCATACGTAATGTGGCCACGTTGAGCCAGGGCAGGTTGCGCGGAAACGGCGGAGCGGAGATGCTGGGGCCGCCGGCACGCATTCGGCGCGCGACGCTAGCAGCGAAACCTTTTGGCATCTTGACGTGTTGTTAGTAGTCCGCGGCGCGGTGCGTTCTGCCCGCGCCCCCAGTCCAGAACCAAATTCCCCGGAGGAGTCTCTCCTTGCGCAAGTCCTTCCTCGTCGCCGGTGTCGCGGCGCTCAGCCTCGGTGTCACGAGTGTCGCCATGGCCCAGAACCCGGCCCCGGTCCTCGACGCGACCGCCACCGTCTCGCCCTCGAAGGCTGGTACGAAGTCCAAGCCGAAGTCCGAGAAGTTCAAGCTCGTCGTCAAGAACAGCGAGGAGAGCAAGGCGACCGCCAGCAAGATCACGGTCACGTTCCCGAGCACGCTGAAGATGAGCACGAGCGGACTTGACCGCTTGCAAGGCCAGCGATGACGAACTGCTCGCGGACATCGACACCTGCAAGTCGTCGGTCGCCGGTACCGGCGCGGCGCACGCGCTGGTCAACCCGTTCGCCCCGAACCGCGCCGAGCTCGAGTTCAAGGTGACGCCGATCGTCGGCAACAAGGAGATCCTGTTCGTCCTCGACTCGAACATCGCCGACGCCGTCCTGCACGGGAAGATCAAGGGCAGCAAGATGACGATCGAGATCCCGAAGTTCCTGCAGATGCCGGCCCCGAACACCTACTCGGCGCTGCTCGACCTGAGCACCACGCTGTCGAAGAAGAAGGGCTCCAAGGCCCTGATCTCCTCGACCGGCTGCAAGTCGAAGAAGCACAAGGTCGGCGTCAAGGTCGACTTCGTCGGTAACCCGAACCCGCCGGCGGCCAACTCGGCGTCGGACACGGCCGAGGCCAAGTGCTCCTAAGCCCCACGGGCATCTGAACCTTCGAACGGCCCCGCGTCAGCGGGGCCGTTTTCGTTTCTAGACTCGGCGGCCGTGTTCGTCTTCGCCCACGGGATCGTCGGGCGCGCCGATCTGCCGATCCCGGAAGGCTGGGTCGCGGTCGCCGCGGCGCTCGTGCTCGCGCTGTCGTTCGTGGCGCTCGCGCTCGGCTGGACGCGGCCGAAGCTCGCGGGCCTGCCGCGGCGCGCGCTGTTCCGGCTCCCGCGCGCGCTCGAGATCGTCTGCGGCGCGATCGGCGTCTTCGTCTTCTTCGTTGTCGTCTACGCCGGGATCGCCGGCACCGACGCGCAGAGTCAGAACCTGGCGCCGACCGCCGTGTACGTCGGCTTCTGGATCGGCATCCCGTTCCTGTCGCTGCTGTTCGGCAACGTGTTCGGTCTCTTCAACCCGTGGCGGGCGCTCGGCCGGGCGACGGGCTGGGTCGCCGCTCGGATCTCGAACGAGTTGCCGGAGCCGCTCGAGTACCCGGAGCGGCTGGGCCGGTTCCCGGCCGCGATCGGCCTCTTCTGCTTCGCGATCTGTGAGCTGTGCTGGGCTGACGCCACGCAGCCGGGGCCGCTCGCTCTCCTCATGCTCGTCTACTTCGTGGTGATGCTCGTGGGGATGAGCCTCTACGGCGTCGAGCCCTGGGTGCGCAACGCCGACGCGTTCGGCGTCCTGTTCGGGCTGATCGGCTCGCTCGCGCCGCTCGGGCGCGGCGAGGACGGCCGGATCGAGCTGCGGGTTCCCGGGACGGGAGCGCCGCGGATCGATCCGATCGCCGGCACCGGGGTGCTGCTCGTGATCTCGGTCGGGTCGACCGCGTTCGACGGCGCCAAGGAGGGCCCGCTGTTCAACGACATCGTGCAGGAACTGCAGAGCGCGTTCGGCTCGCTCGGGTTCTCGCTCGGCACGTCGCTCGAGCTGGGGTTCCTGGTCGGCCTGGTGGCGGCCATCGCGGTCGTCGGCGCGATCTGGACGCTCGGTCTCTTCGGCATGCCGATCCCGCCCTCGGTCCCCGACCGGCGCGCCCTGGCCCGCGCGTTCGCACACACGCTGATCCCGATCTCCGCCGGCTACATGGTCGCCCACTACTTCTCGCTGCTGGCCTACAACGGCCAGAACCTGTGGCCGCTGGCCAACGACCCGCTCGGCAAGGGCTCGGACCTGTTCGGCGGCGCGGCGGCCGGGATCGACTACGGGATCGTCTCCGCCACCGGCATCTGGTACATCCAGATCACGGCGCTCGTCGTCGGCCACATCGCCGGCCTGGTGCTCGCGCACGATCGCGCGCTCGAGGTCTACGGCTCCGCCCGCGCCGCGACCCGCTCGCAGATTGTCATGCTGATCCTGATGCTCTCGTTCACCCTGCTCGGCCTGTGGCTGTTGTCGGCGGCGCTGAACACATGACGGTCGCGCACGCGGGCCACTGGATCGGGCAGCTGCTCTACCTCGCGCCGGTCGTCGCGCTGGTCGGCGCGCTCGCCTGGGCCAAGTTCAAGGACCGCCACAGCGGAGATCGAAAACCCGACGTTTGAGGTTCGCGCCGAGTGGGAAGTTCGCCCGTGCGATGCCCGGTCGGTTGGAGGAAGTGTTCGTGCTGTGGAGCGCCGCGCGCGCCGAGGCGAATCTCGCCTACGACGCCTGGTGCGAAGCGCCCGGGCTCGACGCGTACGCGGTCTATCGGGCCGCCGAGGATCGCGCCGACGCAGCCGAGGCCGACCTGGCTTCCTCGACTGCAAACGATCTCAGCTTCGCCTGAACCGCTAAAGCGGGTCCGAATGGCAACCGCGCGCGCGACTCGTGCGTAGTTCAGGTGTCATCAACCTCCGAACGGGAATCCCCATCCCGCGCGATGAGCCACGCCGACCTCAGATCCCTCCTCGACGACGTGCCCGACACGCTCGAGATCATCCTTCGCCGGGACCCGACCTGGAGCCCGGTGCTGGAGGCGTGGCGCGACGCCGCCGAGGAGGCCGCGACGGCGATGTGGAAGTGGCGCACCGCGCCCGGGCCCGTCTCGTACACCGCCTATCGCGCCGCCCAGGACCGCGAGGACGCGGCTCAGGACGCGCTGGCTCAGACCCAGACGTCGCGGACCATCGTCTCGTAGCCGCCGTCTGAGGACGCGGCCTCGGCACGCAGTTCGCGGCCTTCCTCGCTGCGCTGGGTGAACACGAGCCGGCCGGGGCCGACGTGGCGGCGCCACGCTCGCGCGAACGCCTCGGCGCGCTCCTTGCGGCGCGCGAGGTCCTCAGGCACCGGGTGCATCCGCTCGTCGAACGGCGCTCGCCGCGTCAGTACGCGCCCGAGCAGTCCGATCGCGCCGCGCCGCGGGTCGGCCAGCGGGCGCGAGACGAGGTAGCGCGGCGCGTCGGAGATGCTGACCAGCTCGTCCAGCGCGGCCGCGAACCGCCTGCCCTCATCCGGCGACGCCGCGCTCAGCTCGCAGCGCAGGTAGCCCGACGCGCGTGGCTCGATCCGCAGCGAAGCGGCGGCCTCGTCGGACATCTCGCCGAGCGAGCGGTAGGCGTCGGCGACGGCGCGCGCGGCGGCATCGAGCGGCAGCACGAGCGGCATCCGCTTCTTCGCCTCGCGCAGGCGGACCGCGGCCCACGCGAGCCCAGCCGGGACGAGCAGGAGCCCGCCGAGCAGCGCGGTCGCCCCCGTGGCGACGCCGAGCGCGCCGAACGCGACCGCACCGCCCACACCGCTGGCGACCGGCACGCGCTGCGAGAGGCTCTTCGGCCCGTGAAACGGGGACTGGGTGGGTGGGAACTTCGTTGTTCCGGATTGTTCCACCGTCCGTTGACGCACCAGCAGGGTGGGCAGCTCGACGCCGCGGTACGGCGTGCCGATCTGCCAGCGGTCGCGGGCGGCGGTGCGGTCGGTCGCGCGCGCCACCAGCTCCGTGTTGAGGGCGTGGAAGCGATCGATCGGTGGCGGCGCGAACGGGCCGAGCTCCGGGTGCACGTGCGACGGGCCGGCCTCGACCTCGCCGTCCTCGGCGGGCGCGAACAGGTGCAGGTGCTTGCGCACGAAGCGCTCGTAGTCGGCGCTGCCGCGGGTCAGGTCCGGCGCGACGCACACGACATCCCAGTTGGAGGCGACCTTCTCCGGATCGGCGGGGTCGAGCCGCAGCGAGCGGCCGCGCATCTGCTGGACGGACACGCCGGTGGTGGCGACGGTCATGTCGACCAGCACGTTCAACGGCGGGCAGTTCCAGCCCTCACCGAGCAGCGCGCGGGTCCCGACCAGCACGCGCGTCGTCCCCTCGCTCAGCAGCTTGGTGGCGAGCTCGACCCAGGCCCGCGGCATCCACTCGGCGCCGGAGGAGCGCAGCGAGATCAGCAGACCGTCCGGGTCGCCCTCCCACTCGGGCAGCGTGAACCGCTCCTCGGCGGCGGCGACCAGGGCGTCCAGCAGCACCTGGGCGTCCTGCGGAGCACAGCGCAGGCCGCGGCCGGAGACGAGCAGCGGGCGCATGTGTGCGGTGCGGTCGTCGGCGGCGATCGCCAGCAGCACGTGGCGGGCGGTGCCGGCGGCCGGGTCCAGCACGCCGGTGAGCGCGTCGTCGGGACGCTGGGCCGCGAGCTCGGCGTCGCACAGCACGAGGCCGCGGAGCGCGTCGCCACGGGCATCAAACTCCGCCGAAAGCACCTCGACCAGCCCGAGCGACTTGGCCTGCGAGCCGGTCAGCAGCCGGTCGACCTCGGACGTGCCGCGGCGGACGCCCTGGCGCGTGAGCTGGAAACCGAGCTCGCGCAGCGCGGACGCGATCGCGTCGTAGCGCGCCGATGCCTCGCGTGAGCCCTGGGGCGCCAGGCAGCGCAGCGCGTAGTCCTCGAGCAGCACGAGCCAGTCCTCGAGGTCCGGCGGCTGCCGGTACGCCTCGCCGCGCGGGGCGCCCGTCGGCGGCTGGAGGCCGCCCGAGATCAGGAAGCGGATGCCGGCGCGGGCCAGCTTCGGGCTGCGCTTCTGGAACTCCGCCCACGACAGCTCGGCGTCGTCGTCGGCCGACCGGCGGCGATCGCGCATCCGCGAGAGCACCCACTCCGGGAAGTCGGAGTCGTGCAGCGCCGTGATCAGTTCGCGAAAGCGCGTGTCGTGCTCGGCCAGCCAGTCGCGCTCGCCGCTCAGCGGCTCGGTCAGCCAGGCCAGCTCCTGGTAGGGCGCGAGGTGGCCGTCGCGGACCACCGCCGGCGTCGGGACGGTGAAGTCGACCGGTCCCAGCAGCGCGTCGTAGAGCTCGGCCTCGGCGACCGGGAGGCTGACCGGCGGCGTCGCGGTCAGCCCGATCACGTGCACGCCCTCGGGCAGTTCGCCGAGCACGGCGCGGACGACGTAGCCCCACAGCGACGCGAGGTGGTGGCACTCGTCGAGCAGCACGACACCGACGCCGAGCTTGGCCAGCGTCTGCACGCGCTGGCGCGCCGTCTCGGACAGCAGGTCGCGCAGCTCGACGCCGGCGTGCTCGCCGCGCGCGACCTCGCGCTTGAGCGCCGCGCTGATCTTCGACAGCTCACGCGCCCGGCGCTCGGCGGCGGCGCCCTCGAACGCCTCGCCCTCGCGCTCGACCTCCTCGCGGGTCATGCCGGTGGCGGCCGCGCGCTCGTCGGCCCAGCGCGACTGCGCCAGCCGCCCGAGCACGATCTCCGGATCCTCGAGCTGGCACAGCGCCTGGTAGCTCAGGCAGGCGATCGGCTTGAGCGGGTCGGCGCCGGCCACGTCGGCGGGCGTGCGCGTGAAGTGCGCGACCGCGCGCGGCCACTGCTGCTGGATGCCCTGGTTCGGCGCGAGCACGAGCGCGCGCCTGCCGACGCGCCGGATCAGCTCGACACCCAGCAGCGTCTTGCCCGAGCCGGGCGGCGCGACGATGTGCGTGCGCTTGCGGCCGTGCTGGCGGTCCTTCTCGAACGCGGCCAGCGCCGCGCGCTGATACGGGCGCCAGTCGCCGTCGAACGACAGCGCTTCGAAATGTCCGCTCACAGACGGGCGAGGTCGTGCGCGAGGCGCTCGGTGGTGAGGAAGTCGAACGGGAAGCCGACGCGCTGGAAGCCGCGTGGGTCGGCCAGCACCGTGTGCGCCGAGTGCTCGAGGTTGGCCTGCTGCGGCTGGATCGCGAAGCCCTTCCAGACGGGCGCGAGCTGCTCCCGGCTGCCCATCAGGAAGTCCATCCGTCCGGTCATGCTCTGCTTGAGCAGGAACGCCTTCGCCCGCGCGGGCGTGTCGTTGGCCGGATCGACCGAGATGCCGATCACGCGCACGTCGGAGCCGAACTCGTCGAGCGCACCGCGGATCGTCTGCACCTGCGCCGGGCACGTGTCGCGGCAGGTCGAGTACACGAACGCGTAGACGACGGGCTCGCCTTGCAGCGACGCACTCGTGACCATGTTCCCGTCCTGGTCTTTGAGGCTGAACTCGGGCACCCGCTGACCCTGCGGTCGCAGTGCGCCGGCCCAACCGTCGGTCAGCTCCATCCCGTCGTCGTCGAGCTGCCGCTCGGCGAGCAGCACCCCGGCCACCGCAGCGATGGCGCAGAGCGTCAGCGCGATGAGGACGTAACGGACCCGGGTCGCGAGCACAGACGCAATCTAGAGCTCGATGTGGGAACCCATCACCACGGTGCGGTCATCGGGCAGGTGGAAGACCTCGACCGGGTTGGCCGCGTTGCGCGAGATGGCCAGGAACAGCCGCTTGCGCCACATCGCCATCCCGGGCCGGTCGGTCGGGACGATCTGGATCCGCGAGACGAAGTACGACGGGTTCTCGAGCTGCGGGTCGCCCTCGAGACCCTGCTGTGCGGCCTGGCGCATCAGCTTCGGCACGTCCAGTGGGTCCTGGAAGCCGAAGCGGCCCGTGATGTGCGTGATGCCGTCGTCGCGGTAGCCGAGGTCGTCGATGCTCAGGCGCTCATGCTCCGGGACGTACGGGACCCGCTCGGTCGTCAGCGAGACGATCAGCACGCACTCGTGCAGCACGCGGTTGTGCTCGACGTTGGCGCGCAGCGCCAGCGGCGTCGTCTCCGGGTTCGCGTTCAGGAACACGGCGGTGCCCGGGACGCGCGCGGTGCTCGCGCACCTCGTCGACGAACTCGCGCAGCGGGCCCTCCTCCTCGATCCGGCGGCGGGTCACGATCTCGCGCCCGCGCTGCCAGGTGGTGAGGATGCTGAACACGCACAGCGCGATCGCGAGCGGGAACCAGCCGCCGTGCTGGATCTTGGTCAGGTTGGCGGCGAAGAACGTCAGGTCGACGATCAGGAACCCGACCGCCCCGGTGATGGTGATCCACAAGGGCCGGTGCCACAGCGCGTGGACGACAAAGAAGAAGAGCAGCGTGTCGATCGCGAGCGTCCCGGTGACCGCGATGCCGTAGGCGCTCGCCAGCCGCTCGGACGAGCCGAAGCCGAGCACGAGCGCGACGACCGCGGCGAAGATGATCCAGTTCGCGGCCGGCACGTAGACCTGACCGGCGTGGCGCGACGTGTGCTTGACCACCAGGCGCGGCAGGAACCCGAGCCGGATCGCCTGGCGCGTGATCGAGAACGCCCCGCTGATCACGGCCTGGGACGCGATGATCGCCGCGACCGTCGACAAGATCACCATCGGGATCCGGGCCCAGTGCGGGAACAGCAGGAAGAACGGGCTCGCGGTCGTCGCCGGGTCCTCCATGATCAGCGCGCCCTGACCGAGGTAGTTGAGGATCAGCGCGGGGAAGACGAGCGCGAACCACCCGCGCCGGATCGCACCGGCGCCGAAGTGGCCCATGTCGGCGTACAGCGCCTCGGCGCCGGTGACCGCCAGCACGACGCCGCCGAGCGCCACGAACGCCTCGTGGCCGTGCTCGAACAGGAACTGTGCGCCGTAGTGGGGTGACAGCGCGCCGAGGATCGAGGGGTGCTCGAGCAGCCGGGCGAGCCCGGAGATCGCCAGCACGGCGAACCACACGCACATGATCGGACCGAAGAAGTGGCCGACCTGGCTTGTGCCGAATCGCTGCACGAAGAACAGCGCCGTGAGGACCGCGATCGTGAGCGGGACGACGACGCCCTCCAGGTCCGGCGAGACCACCTCGAGGCCTTCGATCGCCGACAGCACGCTGATCGCGGGCGTGATCATGCCGTCGCCGTAGAACAACGAGGCGCCGAACACGCCGAGCCCGACGAGCGCGATCCGCGCGCCGCGGCTGCGCAGGTTCGCCCGCTGGATCAGCGCGATCAGGGCCATGATCCCGCCCTCGCCGTCGTTGTCGGCGCGCATGATGAACGTCACGTACTTGACCGAGACGATCAGCGTGATCGCCCAGAAGACGAGCGAAACGACGCCGTAGACCTGGGTGCGCCCGGGCTCGAGGCCGTGCTCGGGCGCAAAGACGGTTCGGAGCGTGTAGAGCGGGCTGGTGCCGATGTCGCCGAAGACGACGCCGATCGCGCCCAGGACGACGGCTCCGCGCCTCACGGCGCGGACGTTACTTAGGCTTCTGTGAGACCGCGCCGAATCGCGTAGCGGACGAGCTCCACGCGGTCGCGCATGCCGAGCTTGCGCAGCAGGTTGGCCCGGTGCGACTCGACGGTCTTCTCGGCCAGGTGCAGCGTCTCGGCGATCTGCTTGTTGGTGTACGCCTCGGCGATCAGCTTCAGGACCTCCTGCTCGCGGGGCGACAGGGGCTCCTCCGGGCCGCTCGAGGAGTCGCTCATCCATTCGCGGACGATCGTGCGCTCGACGGCGTTGGTCAGGAAGGCGTCGCCGCGGCTGACCGCGCGGATCGCGTTCAGCAGCGCCTGGTCGACCTCGCGCTTAAGCACGTAGCCCGAAGCGCCGGCCTTCAGCGCGTCGAACACGTAGCGCTCGTCGTCGTGCATCGACAGCGCGAGCACCTGCGTCTCCGGGAGGTGGGCGCGGATCTGGCGGGCGGCCTGCAGGCCGGTCATGCGCGGCATGGAGACGTCCATCACGCACAGGTCCGGCTTGGTCGCCAGCGCCTGCTCGAAGGCCTCGACGCCGTCGGCGGCCTCCGCGACGACCTCCATGTCGGGCTGGCGCTCGATCAACAGTTTCATGCCGCCACGGACGATCCCGTGGTCATCGGCGATCAGGATCCTCATGACGCTCCCATTGTCAGTTCGATAGTGGTGCCCTCGCCGGGTGCGGAGAAGACGTTCAGGCGGCCTCCCACGAGCAATGCGCGCTCGCGCATGCCGGAGACTCCGAGGCGGCCGTTGCGGCCGCTGGGCTTGAAGCCGCAGCCGTCGTCGCGGACGCGTAGGACGGTCCGGCCGACGGAGGACAGTTCGACGCGCACGGCGCTCGCACCGGAGTGCTGGACGACGTTGGAGAGGCTCTCCTGTGCGACGCGGTAGAGCACGAGCTGCTCCTCGTCGGAGAGCTCCGGGGTGTCGCCGTGGCGGTGAAAGGTGGACTTGATGCCGGTCCGCTCGCCGAAGTTCGACACCTGGCTCGCGAGCGCCGGCACGAGGCCGTGGTCGTCGAGCGCGGTCGGGCGCAGCGTGCGGGCGAGCGTCAGCAGCTCCTCCATCGCCTGCGTGGCGAGGGTCTGGATCTCCTTGAGCTCGGAGCGCAGCCCGGGCGGGACGTCGAGCGCGGCGGCCTGGAGGCGGAGCAGGATGGCGGTCAGCGCCTGGTTGACCTCGTCGTGGAGGTCCTGCGCGATCCGGGCGCGCTCCTCCTCCTGGGCGCGGATGACGGCGCGGCCGCCCTCGAGGCGCTCCTCTTCGACGCGGGCGAGCATCCGGTTGAAGGCGGCGGTGAGACGCTCGATGTCGCGCGTGGCGTTCGGGTTGGCGGCGGCGCGCTGGCCCGGCGTCATCAGGTCGATGCGCTCCATCGTCTCGACGAGGCGCTCGAGCGGCTTGAGGCGGTGGCGCAGCAGCAGTGTGTTGACGAGCACGGCGGTGACCACGGCGACGCCGATCAGCAGGTCCCGCTGCAGCGATGCGAGGCCGGCCGCCTGGTCGGGGGCGAGCATCGCGGCGACGAACGCCGTCACCGTGACGAGGACCGTGTTGACGGCCAGAACCTGGGACAGAAGCGAGCGGTTGCGCATCGTTAGGGCAGTCATCGGCAGATATGGACATCTGTTTGACCCCGGTGCTCACCCCATGTCCCGGTGGGCGCTATTCTTTGGGAAGTATTGAATCCTGATCCGCTTTGCTTGGAAGGACACCTGATCGCATGAGCCCGTCCGGTGCGGAGGTCATCCGCAAGATCCGCAGCCAGATCGAGGAGGTCGACCCCTCCGACGTCAAGAACCGGAACGGCGCCGTGCTCCTCGACGTGCGCGAGAGCGACGAGTGGGACGCCGGCCACATCCCCGGCGCCAAGCACGTCCCGCGCGGGTATCTCGAGTCGCGCGTGGAGGGGATCGTCGGTAACGACCGCTCGCAGCGCGTGATCATCTACTGCGCCTCGGGGCAGCGGTCGGCGTTGGCCGCGAACACCCTGCAGGAGCTGCTCGGCTACGAGAACGTCGCGTCGATGAACGGCGGCATCACGCTGTGGAAGGACCGCGGCTACGACGTCGAGGTGCCGGTGTCCTTGAGCAAGGAGCAGCGCGAGCGCTACTCGCGCCATCTGCTCGTGCCGGAGATCGGGCTCGAGGGGCAGACGAAGCTGCTCAACGCCAAGGTGCTGCTCCTGGGCGCCGGCGGGCTCGGCTCGCCGACCGCGCTTTATCTCGCGGCCGC
Source organism: uncultured Solirubrobacteraceae bacterium (assembly GCA_963768375.1). Taxonomy (GTDB): domain Bacteria; phylum Actinomycetota; class Thermoleophilia; order Solirubrobacterales; family Solirubrobacteraceae; genus Solirubrobacter. Next base: position 243,387 of record CAVYHO010000003.1, on the reverse strand, counting down.
GGGCGTGGGCACGCTCGGCGTCGTGGACGACGACGACGTGGATCTCTCGAACCTGCAGCGCCAGGTCATCCACACCACGGACCGGATCGGCACGCCGAAGGTGGACTCCGCGGAGATCGCCATCAACGGCATCAACCCGGACGTGAACGTCGTCAAGTACAAGACGCGGCTCGACGCCTCCAACATCATGGAGATCATCGACGGCTACGACGTGATCGTCGACGGCGTCGACAACTTCCCGACGCGCTACCTGCTCAACGACGCCACCGTGCGCCTCGGCATTCCGGTGGTGAGCGCCTCGATTCTGGGCTTCGACGGCCAGCTGTCCGTGTTCGCCCCGCATGACGGGCCGTGCTACCGATGCCTGTATCCCGTGCCGCCGCCGGCCGAGCTGGCGCCGTCCTGCGGGGCCAACGGCGTGCTCGGCGTGCTGCCGGGGACGATGGGCCTGCTGCAGGCGACCGAGGTCGTGAAGCTGGTCACGGGCTCGGGCGAGCCGCTGATCGGGCGCCTGCTGCTCTACGAAGCGCTCGGCGCGACGTTCACCGAGCTGAAGGTCCGGCGCGATCCCGAGTGCCCGATCTGCTCGATCGATCCCTCCGAGATCACGGACTCCGAGATGGGCGTGTTCCCCGATTACGAGGCGTTCTGCGCCGCCGCGGGTTAGGGTGCCGCCAATGGCCAAGATCAAGATCCCCCCGGTGCTCCGGCCCTCGGTCGGCGGCGAGAAGGAGGTGCAGGCGGGCGGCTCTGACGTCGGCGCAGTCCTGCGCGCGCTCGCCGAGCAGCACCCCGCGACGCAGTCCCAGCTCTTCGGCGCGGACGGGCAGCTCAACCGCTACGTGAACGTCTATTTGAACGACGAGGACGTACGGGTGCTGGATGGCCTGGACACGTCGGTCGGCGAGTCCGACACGCTCGTGATCCTGCCGGCGATGGCCGGCGGCGGCGCATAAAGCCGCCTTCCTCGATACCTTCGCGGCCGTGGCTACGCCCGCGCCTTCGCTGCGGCCGCTGAGCATCGGCGAGATCCTCGACGCGGGGATCAAAGTCGTGCTGCGCAATTGGAAGACCCTGATCGGGTGCACGATCGTCCTGATGGCGCCGCTCGCGTTGCTCTACGTGGTCGCGATCGCGTCGATCGACCCCGAGCAGCTCGAGCTGATCCCGGAGACGACGACGGAACCCGGCGAGCTGCCCGAGGCGGCCGAGTTCATCGGCTACGGGATCACGTTCCTGATCGGGGCGATCGCACTTGTCGTGAGTTACGGAACGTGCTTCAAGGCGGTCAGCGATGCGTGGCTGGGCAAGAAGCCGACCGTCGGCGAGTCGCTGCGCTACGGGTTGCGCCGCTCGCCGCAGGTCTTCGCGCTGTCGGTGATCTGGTTCCTGTTCGCGCTCGTCGCGTGGATCCCGTGCGGAATCCCGCTGATCTGGCTCGGCGTCGCCTGGTCGCTGTCGATCCCGGCGTTGCTGTTCGAGAGGGTGGGGCCGTTCAAGGCGCTCGGCCGCTCGTACGGGCTCACGCAGCAGCGCTGGTGGGCGACGCTCGGGCTCCTGCTCGTCGGCTGGCTGCTGGTGACGATCCTCGGCGGGATCGCCCAGGTCATCCTGTCGCTGATCGCGCAGCTCGTCGCGCCCGAGAGCGTGCTCGCCAACGGGCTCGCGCAGGGCGTGGGGCTGACGATTGGCAACGCGATCACGTATCCGTACCTGACCGCGGTCGTGACGATCCTGTACTTCGATCAGCGCGTGCGCAAGGAGGGCTTCGACCTCCAGCTGATGGCGGAGACGCTCGGCGTCGAGCCCGATCCGAGCCAGGCCGTCGCGGCACCGTACGTCGCTGCGGCGCCGCAGTACACGCCCGAGCAGATGGCCGCCGCCCCGTATTGGCCGCCGCCGCCCGGCTGGCAGCCGCCTCCGCCGGGCTGGCAACCGCCGCCGCAGCAGCAATGGTCCTCGTCGACCGGCTGGACCGGCCCGCAGGCGCCACCGCGCGACGATCGGCCTGCGGGCGAATCGCCGTGGATGACGCCATCGCCGGGCGGGGTCCCGCCGGGCCGGTGGGCGCCGCCGACGGGCCCGCCGTCGGGCGATGCGCCCCCGCCGACCGAGCCGCTTCCGCCCGACGAGCCGCCGCCGCCGCGCGACGACGACGAGCGCGACCCGCCGTCCGAGTGGCCTCCGCGCGAGGAGCCGCGCGGGCCCGGAGGGCTGTGAACCTCGCCCGCGTCGCGGGCGTCGCGCTCGTCCTCGCGGTTGCGGCGGCCCGTCCGGGCATCGCGCAGGCGACCGAAGTCGCGGCGGACGAGTTTCGGACCCTCGCCGGCGAGGCCGTCGACGACCGGGCAGCGCTCGCCGAGCTGCGGCGCGTGGACGTCGTCGACGGCCAGTCGGTGGACGTCCGCGGCGCCTTGCGCGGCGCGCGCGGCGATGACCTCGAGGTACGCCTGCGCAACCTCGAGGCGTCGGTGCCGGAGGGGTCCGAGCCGCTCGCTGTCAACCCGCGCGCGGAAGCCCGCGACGTGCTCGCCGAGGATCGCTTCCAGACCGACTCGCCGCGGCCGCTGAAGGGCTTCTTCGAGTGGGTCGCCGATCTCCTGCCGTCCTTCGACTGGCTCGACGACCTGATCCCCGGGCCGCCGGGGGTGACGTGGCTCGCGCTGGCCGCGATCATCGGCGTCCTCGCGTGGGTGCTCGGACGGCGGACGCTGACGCGGCGCATCGACACCTCTGAGGCGGCGCAAGCCGCCGAGGCCCCGCGCGATGACCCGCGCACGCTCGAGCGGCTCGCCGCGGAGGCCGAGGCGGCCGGTGAGTTCGAGAAGGCCCTGCGCCTGCGATTCCGCGCCGGGCTCCTGCGCCTCGACGCCCATGGCGCGATCGTCTATCGCCCGTCGATCTCCACCCGAGAGGTGAGCCGGAAGCTGCGCTCGCAGGACTTCGACGCGCTGGCCTTGACGTTCGATGATGTCGTCTACGGCGGCCGCGCCGCCGAGGATGCGGACGTCGAGGAGGCGCGTTCACGCTGGCGAGAGGTCGTGAAGCGATGAGCTCCCGCGTGCGGATCGGCCTGATCGTGATCGCGGCGCTCGCGGCGTTCGTCGTGCTGCTCGAGGTGCTCGAGCGAGTCTCGCCGGCGCCCGAGGGTCCGCGCTCGTCGTCGTACGCGACGTCCCCGCAGGGGCTCGCGGCGTACGCGTCGGTGCTCCAGCGGGCCGGCCATCCGGTCCGGCGGCTGCGGACGTCGGTGACCGACGCCGCGCCCCCGACCGACGCGACGCTGATCGTGCTCGACCCGGACGTGATGGAGCCCGACGAGGCGAAGGCGATCGGCGACTGGGTGCGCTCCGGCGGGCGGCTGGTCGCGGGCGGCGCGGGCGACTCCGGCTGGCTCGACGAGGTGATCGCCCACGTGCCGCGGTGGGAGCCCGACGGCGAGACCGAACGGGAGCCGCTGCTCCCCGTGATCGAGACGTCCGACATCGAGGAGGTGCGCGCCTACGAGTTCGGCGCGTGGCACGAGCTCGGGAACACGCTTCCGGTGATCGGGCCGGCGGACGCGCCGCTGGTCGTCACGGCGCGGTCGGGGGAAGGCAGCGTGGCCCTGCTCGCCGACTCGTCACCGCTGCACAATCGTGCGCTCGACCAGGCCGACAACGCGATGTTCGGGCTCAACCTGATCGGCGGCCCGCGTAAGCCCGTCGCGTTTCTTGAGACCGTCCACGGCTACGGCACCTCGCGCGGGCTCGGCGGGCTCCCGACGAACGTGAAGTGGGTGCTGCTGGGGCTGGCGCTGACCACGCTGGTGGCGCTGTGGGCGGCCGGTCGCCGCTTCGGGCCGATCGAGGATGTCGATGAATCGCTGCCGCCGCCGCGGGTCGAGTACGTCGACGCGCTTGCATCCGCGCTCGTGCGCACCAAACCGGACAGGGAGGATCGCCCGTGAAGGAGTTGCACGCCCGCGTCGCGGGCGAGGTACGCAAGGTCGTCGTCGGCCACGACGAGGCGCTGGAGGACATGCTGGCCGCGCTGGCGCTCGGCGGTCACGTGCTGCTGGAGGGCGTCCCCGGGGTGGCCAAGACGCTGCTGGCCAGCGCGACGGCGCGGGCACTCGCGCTCGAGTTCCGGCGGCTGCAGTTCACGCCCGACATGCTCCCGTCGGACGTCACCGGGACGATGGCGCTGCGCGCCGGTGAGCTGGTCTTCCGGCCCGGGCCCGTGTTCGCGGGCGTCGTCTTGGCGGACGAGATCAACCGGACACCGCCCAAGACCCAGGCCGCGCTGCTCGAGGCGATGCAGGAGGGGCAGGTCACGGTCGACGGCGAACCGCACCCGCTCCCCGATCCGTTCCTGGTCTTGGCGACGCAGAACCCGGTCGAGTACGAAGGCACCTACCCGCTCCCCGAGGCCCAGCGCGATCGCTTCCTCGTTCACGTCGCGATCGGCTACCCGGAGGCCGAGGAGGAACGCGCGATGCTGCGGATGGCGCGCCGAGGGCTGGCGCCCGTGGGGCTCAACGACGTCCAGGCGGTGGTGAGCGCCGAGGATCTGCGCGCGGCGCGCGACGAGGTCGACGCCACCGAGGTCCGCGACGAGGTCGTCAGCTACGTCGTCGCCGTGGTCCGGCGCACCCGCGAGCTGCCGTCCGTGACTTTGGGTGCCAGCCCGCGCGCGGCGGTGCATCTGCTGGGCGCGGCAAAGGCCGCCGCGCGGCTGGCGGGACGGTCGTACGTGACGCCGGACGATGTCGCGCGGATGGCCGCTCCCGTGTTGCGGCACCGGCTGGTGCTGACGCCCGAGGCCGAACTGGAGCGCGCGACGCCCGCGGGGGCGATCCGGACCGCGCTCGAGGATGTGCCGGTGCCGCGATGATCGTTGCGGCGCCGTGCCGGGGCCGGCGAACGGCGGCAGATGAGGGAGGCGGTGAGGTTGGCCGCGCGGCGCGGGCCGGCGCCCGCGGGCCGGTTTCGTGGCGCATTGCCACGCGGCCGCGGGGGGGTGAGGCACTACAGCTGCCTCACGGGCAGCTCTGGTGCCCCACCCCCACCGAGCGCCTTGCGAATCACCGCAGCGCGGGTCCCTCTACCTCCCTCATCTGCCGCCGTAACCGCTCCGCAGAACGGGCGCTCCCATGACCCCGGCCCCCCGAGCGGTCCTGGCACTCGCAGCGATCTCGCTCAGCGCCCTGCTCCTCCCGATCGGCCTCGTCGCCCTGCTCGCCACGGCGCTCACGGTCGTCACGATCGTGGACGCCCGCGCCGCCAGACGAAAGCCCAACGTCCGCCGCGAGCTCCCCGAGGTCCTGAGCCGCGGCGTGCCGTCCACCCTCAACATCAAAGCCCCCGCCCCCGCCGGCGGCGCCGTACGGATCCGGCAATCTGCGCCCGCGAGCCTGAACCTCGAGCCGCGTGAGGCAAACGAGCAACTCAGCTCCACACTCACCGCGACCAAGCGCGGCCGCCACGTCATCCCCGCGGTCACCACCCGCGCCACCGGCCCGCTGAAACTTGCCCGCTGGGATCACAGCGCCGGCGAGCAGGCCGAGGTCCGAGTCTTTCCGGACCTCAGAACGGCGCGCCGGCTCGCGCTCGCCGTCGCCCGCGGTCGCTTCCGGGACCAGGGCGCCACCGCCCGCGGTCCGCTCGGCCTCGGCACCGAGTTCGAGCTGATCCGCGACTACGAGCCCGACGACGACATCCGGCAGGTCAACTGGCGCGCGACGGCTCGGCTCGGGCGGCCGATGAGCAACCAGTACCGGCTCGAGCAGGATCGCGACCTGCTCCTCCTGGTCGACGCCGGTCGCCTGTCTTCCGCGCCGATCGGCGATCAGCACATGACGATCCTCGACGCCGAACTCGACGCCGCCGCCGCGCTCGCGTTCGTCGCCGACGAGCTCGGCGACCGCACCGGCGCGATCGCGTTCGACGACGAGGTCCGCAGGGCGCTGCCGCCGCGGCGCCAGGGCGGCAGCGACGTCGTCCGTGCCCTGTTCGACCTCGAACCGCGACCCAGAGACAGCGACTACGAGCTCGCGTTCAGGCGCGCCGAAGGTTCGAAACGCGCGCTCGTCGTCGTCCTGTGCGACCTGCTCGAGGAGGCCGCGGCGCGCTCGCTCGTGCGCGCGGTCCCGGTGTTGACCCGCCGCCACGCGGTGATGGTCGGCAGCCCGTCGGACCCCGCGCTCGAGGCTCTGGTCGCCGCCGGTGAGCGCGACGCCCTGAGCGCCGCCCGCGCCACGATCGCCGGTGACGTCCTCAACGCCCGCGCTCGCGCCGCGGCGCTGGTGAGGGCCGCGGGCGCTCGCGTGCTCGAGGCGCCGCCGGACCGGCTCGCCGCGACGCTCGTCGCCGCCTACTTGCGCGCCAAGGCCCGGGCCGTGCTGTAGCTCAGCCGCCCGCGCCAGACGACGAGCCCCCAGAACACGACGAACAGGAAGAACCCCAACGCCGCCTGGAACGCGACGGGCAAGTCCGGCCCGGTGGCGAAGCCCTCCAGGAACCCGCACAGCACGAGCCACGGCGCGGTGCCGACCGCGATCTCGACCGCCGGACGCGCCTCGCGCCGCAGGGCCGTCCCGCGCCGGACCACACCCGGCCGGATCAGCGCCCAGCCGACCCGCAGCCCCGCCACACCACCACACACGATGCACGAGATCTCCAGCGGCCCGTGCGAGGAGATCAGCCGCAGGAATGCGATCCCGTTGCCGGCACCGATCGCCAGGCCCGCGATCACGCCCAGAATCAGCCCGTTGAAGCACAGCGCCCAGACCGTCAGCGCCCCGAACGTGATCCCGCCCACGAACGCCAGCAGAGTCACCTGGATGTTGTTGAACATCACCTGGAACGAGAACGCCGACGCCGTCTCGGTGTCGAAGTCCCGGCCCTCCACGGGCGGGTCGGCGGCGGACTGGAACTCGGCCGGGATCAGACCGGCGGCAGCCGGGGCGTCGACCAGCCCCCAGACGGCGCCGAGCAGCGCCGGAACGAGCAGTAGCGCCCACGCGGAGAAGAGCAGCGCCGGACGCTCGGCCAGTCGCCGCCAGTAGCCGCGCGACAGGAAGCTCCAGACCGACGCCCGTCGGCCGGCGCGCGCATACACGGTTGCGCGGCCCTGCAACACCAAGGGCTCCAAGCGTCCGATCAGCGGGTCGCCCGGATAGCGCCGGCGCACGAACGCGAGGTCCGCGGAGGCAGCCCGATACAGCTCCCCGAGCCGCCGGACGCCGCCCGCCCCGAGCCGTTCCGGCCGGTCCTTCGCCACGCGCAGCATCGCGTCGAGCTCACCCCAAGCCGGCGCGCGCTCGGCTTCAAACTGCTGCGCGCTCACCAGGAATCTCCGGACCTCGGCAGAACGCCGTCGCGCCAGGCATGATTACGCGGGAGATCAAGGAAAGGATCGGGCTTCACGCGCCATGGAGTATGAGGATCGACGGACGATCGCCACGCCGGAAGGCGTTCAGCTGGCGCTTCCGCTCGCGGGCATTGCCACGCGGTTCATGGCGCTGATGCTCGATCTGCTGATCGGATTCGGCGTCGCGTTCATCCTGCTCCTGGCCGCCGCCGTCGTGGCCAACGCCATCGCGGCGATCGTCGCCGCCTCGCTGCTGCTGGTGTTCTACATCGGCTACCACGTCCTGTTCGAGGTCGCCGGCGGCGGGAGGACAGTCGGCAAGCGCGCCGCCGGGCTGCGCGTCGTGATGGACGGGGGCGCCCCGGTCGGACTGCGGGCGAGCCTGATCCGCAACCTGATGCGGCTGATCGAAGGGCTCCCCACGTTCTACGTGCCCGCGATCATCACCGCGCTTTCGACCCGCGACAACCAACGCCTCGGCGATCTTGCCGCCGGCACCCTCGTGGTCCGCGAGATGAAGGCGCCACGACCGCAGTTCATCCCCCGGCCGCCGCCGATCCCGCCCGAGCGCTACGCGAGCTGGGACGTCACGGCGATCGGCGACAACGAGTCGACCGCCGTCCGCGCCTTCCTGGAGCGGCGCGGCCAACTCGACCCGGGCGCGCGCGCCGCGCTCGCCGCGCAACTGGCGGGCCGCCTGCGCCCGATGGTGGCCGGCGTGCGTCCCGGCCTGACCGACGAGACCTTCCTCGAACACCTCGCGGCGGCGAAGGCGAGGGGGAGGATGCATGGCTAGCGCGAACCCTAGAAGGCAGTCCGACTAAAAGGAGGGCACAGCAAGATGTCCCAGTCGTACGAATCCGCCCCGCAGGCCCCACCCGGGCCACCGCCCGGCGGCCCGAGCGGTCCGCGCGCGAACTTCGGCCAGCGCCTCGCCGCCTACCTGATCGACGCCATCCTCATCGGCGTCGTGGTGGTGGCCCTGTACTACATCAGCACGATCCTGTACCTGATCGGGGGGCTCGGGGCCATCGCGTACTGGGTGGTCCTGGTCGGCAACGGGCGCGGGCAGACCGTCGGCATGATGGCGCTCAATATCCGCGTCGTGGACACCGCCACGGGTGGCCCGATCGGCTACGGCCGCGCGTTCCTCCGGGCGCTGATGATGTGGATCGGCTCGATCCCGCTGTACCTCGGCTGGTTCTGGATGCTGTGGGATTCGGAGAAGCAGACCTGGCACGACAAGGTGGCGAACACGTTCGTCGTGCCGGCGGACGCCTACCCACGCCCGTAGCACCTGAACGGGGGGTCGGTTCGTTCGAAGGGTTGACGAACCGGCCGCCGTCCGGTCTGATGTAACCGATTTCATGCCTCCAGGTCGCACCGGGTCACTCGAATCGCTCCGCCGCCTCAATCGCCTGCGCGTGATCCGCGCGTTGCGCGAGGAGGGGCAGATCTCGCGCGCCGAAATCGCGCGCCGCACCGGTCTCAGCCGGTCCACCGTCTCCAGCCTGGTCGCGGACCTGCAGGCCGACGGGCTCGTGATCGAGCGGCCGGAGCCCGGCTCCGCGCACGGGGCGCAGGGTGGCCGCCCGCCGATCCTGCTCTCCTTCGACGCGAGCGCCGGCGCGGCCGTCGGCGTCGACTTCGGCCACAGCCATGTGCGGGTCGCGGTCTCGGACCTGGCCAGCACCATCCTGGCCGAGCGCACGCGTGCGCTGGACACCGATCACGACGCCCAGGAAGGGCTCGAGATGGCGGCCGAACTCGTGGTCGAGACGCTGGCCGACGCGGGCGTGGCCCGCGACACCGTGATCGGCGCCGGCATGGGCCTCCCCGGCCCCATCGACCAAGGCGACGGCACCGTCGGCTCGTCGGCGATCCTGCCCGGCTGGATCGGGATGACCGCCGCCGCGGAGCTCCGGCGCCGGCTCGACATCCCGGTGATGGTCGACAACGACGCCAACCTCGGCGCGCTGGCCGAGGCCGCGTTCGGCGCCGGCCGCGACGCCGGTGACCTGATCTACCTGAAGGTCTCCTCCGGGATCGGCGCCGGGCTGATCCTCAACGGCCGCCTGTACCGGGGCACCTCCGGGCTGGCCGGCGAGATCGGGCACGTGCTCGTGGACCCGGACGGGATCGTCTGCCGCTGCGGCAACCGCGGCTGCCTGGAGACGATCGTCGCCACCAGCGCGCTCGTGGACTGCCTGCGCCCGACCCATGGCGATGACTTCACGGTCGCCGCGATGCTCGAGGCCGCGCGCACCGGCGACGCCGCATGTCAGAAGGCGATCACCGAGGCCGGCCGCGCGCTCGGCCAGGTCGTCGCCACCCTGCTCAACGTGCTCAATCCCGAGATGCTGATCGTCGGCGGCGACCTTGCCGCGGCCGGCGACCTGCTGCTCGACGGCATGCGCGAGTCGGTCGCGCGTGCTGCGCTGCCGGAGACCAGCCGCGCAGCGGAGCTCGTCGCGGGGGTCCTCGGGGAGCGCGCCCAGGTGCTTGGCGCACTCGCGCTGGTGGTCTCCGAAGCCGACCGCGCACTGCCGACGCGACTCGCCTTGGCGGGTTAGCGTCCGAGGCGGCACCACGGCGGATCGCTGGCCAGATCCACGGTCGTCGCTGCCGGTGTCCGGCAGGCGTTCGCATACTGGTAGTACGTGTGCGCCTGCCGGGTCCCGGCAGCGGCGGGCGGGGCCCGCCAGAATCCGTCGTGGGGCCGGTTCGGACGCTTAACGGCAACACCGAAGAATCAAACCCTTGGCATTCCGATAATTTCGCGTGTAGCGTTCCGCGGCCATGGAGCGGACGTCACGCCGCGACGCACGAACGCGCGTCGTCGGGGTTCTGGCCGAGGCCGGTGCCGTCTCGCGCGCCGATCTCGCGCGCCGTGCCGCCCTGGCGCCCTCCACGGTGTCCGCGGTCGTGAGCGACCTCCAGGCCGCCGGCCTCGTCGTCGAACCCGCGGAGCCCGTCCACCCGTCGGAGCGCGCCCCGGTCGGGCGTCCGCCGGTCCTGATCTCGCTGCACCGCAAGGCGGGTGTGGTCGCGGGGATCGACTTCGGTAAGCGCCATCTCCGGATGGCGATCTCCGATCTCTCTCACCAGCTGCTGGCCGAGCGGCATCGCACGCTGGACGCCGACCTGCCCGCGACCGAAGCGATCCGCCTGGCGCGCCGGATGTTCGAGGACGCGCTCGACGAGGCCGGCGTCCGGAGCGAGGAGCTCGTCGGTGTCGGCATGGGCCTGCCGGGCCCGGTACACCGCCCGTCGGGCGAGCTGGGGAACTCGACGATCCTGCCCGGCTGGGTCGGGATCCGAGCGTCCGATGCCGTCAGCGCCGCGCTCGGGCACGCGGTCGAGGTCGAGAACGACGCCAACCTCGGCGCGCTCGGTGAGTGGATGTGGGGCGCCGGGCGCGGCGCCGATCACATGGCCTACGTGAAGGCGGCGACCGGCATCGGCGCCGGGTTCATCGTCGCCGGGCAGCCCTACGTCGGCGCCGGCGGGACGGCGGGCGAGATCGGCCACACCGTGATCGACCCCGGCGGTCCGATCTGCCGCTGCGGCAACCGCGGCTGCCTGGAGACGCTGGCCGGCGCGCCGGCCGTGCTCGGCTCGCTGCGCGACGTGCACAGCGACGACCTGACGCTGCTGGAGGCCGTCGCCTACGCGCTGCGCGGCGACGCCGGCTGCCAGCGCGCGATCGCCGACGCGGGCGCCGCGATCGGCACCGCGGTGGCCACGCTCTGCAACCTCTTCAACCCGCATCGGGTCGTCGTCGGCGGCGATCTCGGGACCGCCGGCGAGTTGCTGCTGGGCCCGATCCGGGACTCGCTCCGGCGCGGCGCGATCCGCTCCGCCGCCGACGACGTCGACGTGGTCCAAGGTGCGCTCGGCGAGCGCGCGGAAGTGTTAGGTGCTGTTGCGCTGGTGTTAGGGCGCGGCGCCGCGGTCACCACGTCTTGACACCCGCCTATTCGGCTAGGAATACTTCGAATTCGCAGATAGTCGCCATCTGCCAGGTCAATCGGAGGAAGGGGAGAACATGAAGCATCGTGCCCTCGTGGCATGCGCCGTCGCCGCGGCCTTGTCGTTCTCGGTCGTCGCATGCGGCGACGACGACGAGCCGTCTGGCGGGTCGAGCCAGGGCTCTGGCGCCCAGGAGGAGACGAAGGCCAAGGTCGGCGTGATCCTGCCCGACACGGCGTCGTCGAAGCGCTGGGAGAACAACGACCGGCCGCTGCTCAAGGAGGCGTTCGACGCCGCGGGCGTGGAGTCGGACATTCAGAACGCGCAGGGAGACAAGGCGAAGTTCTCGACGCTCGCCGATCAGATGCTCAACGGCGGCGCGAACGTGCTGTTGATCGTGAATCTTGATAGCCCGTCGGCTGCGGCCGTGATCGCGAAGGCCAAGCAGCAGGGCGTGCCGGTGATCGACTATGACCGGCTGACGCTGGGCGGCGGCGCGGACTACTACGTCTCGTTCGACAACGTCGCGGTCGGCACCGCGATCGGCGACGGACTCGTGAAGTGCATGCAGGACGACGGCAAGACCTCGGGCAACGTGGCGCTGCTGAACGGGTCGCCGACGGACAACAACGCGACACTGTTCAAGGAGGGCTATCAGAAGGCGATCGAGGGCGCCGGCTACACGGTGACCGAGGATCAGGCGGTACCCGACTGGGACAACACGAAGGCCGCCACGATCTTCGAGCAGATGTTCACCAAGGCCAACGGCGACTTCGTCGGCGTGGCGGCGGCCAACGACGGTCTGGGCGGCGCAGTGGCGTCGGTGCTGGGCCGCGAGGGCGCGACCGACGACATCCCGACCACCGGCCAGGACGCGACCGACGAGGGTCTGCAGCGCGTGCTGACGGGGTCGCAGTGCATGACCGTCTACAAGGCGATCAAGAAGGAGGCCGACGCGGCTTCCGCGCTGGCGATCGCGATGGCCAAGGGCGATACCGCCGGGGCCGACAAGCTGGCGACGGGGACTGTGAAGGACACCGAGACCGGCGAGGACGTCAAGGCGGTGCTGCTGGAGCCCCAAGCGATCTTCCCGGAGAACGTCAAGGACGTGATCGCCGACGGCCACACGACCGCCGAGGCCGTGTGCTCGACGTCCGCTCTGCAGAAGGCCTGCGAAGAGAACGGCGTCAGCTGACATGACCAAGTCCGTCGAGGGACAGCAGCGCGATCCGCTGCTGTCCCTGCGCGGCATCAATAAGAGCTTCGGCGCGGTCCACGTCCTCCGGGACGTGGACCTTGATGTTCGTGCCGGAGAGGTGACCGCGTTGGTCGGCGACAACGGTGCCGGTAAGAGCACGTTGATCAAGTGCGTCGCCGGCATCCACCCGTTCGATCACGGCGACATGGTCTTCGAGGGCCAGCCCGTGACGATCCACGGGCCGAAGGACGCGAACGCCCTAGGGATCGAGATCGTCTACCAGGACCTCGCGCTGTGCGACAACCTCGACGTTGTCCACAACATGTTCCTCGGTCGTGAGGTGAAGTCGGGCCTGACGCTGGACGAGACGGAGATGGAGAAGCGCGCGGGGACGACGCTGAAGTCGTTGAGCGTCCGGACGCTGCGCTCGCTGCGCCAGAACGTCTCGAGCCTGTCCGGCGGTCAGCGTCAGACGGTGGCGATCGCGCGCGCGGTGCTCTGGAACTCCAAGCTCGTGATCCTCGACGAGCCGACCGCGGCCCTCGGCGTGGCGCAGACCGAGCAGGTCCTGAACCTCGTTCGCCGGTTGGCCGAGAACGGGCTCGGCGTGGTACTCATCACGCACAACATGAACGATGTGTTCCAGGTGGCGGACAGCATCGCCTGCCTGTATCTCGGGCAGATGGCGGCGCAGGTCCGGTCCAAGGAGGTCAATCACGGCCAGGTGGTCGAATTGATCACCGCCGGCCGTTCGGGTGACCTCGGGCTCCAGCCGCAGGTCGCGGCGGAGGCGGGCGTCGCATGAGCGCCACCGAGACTCCTCCCGTCTCGCAGTTCGATCTGGAGACGACGCCCGGTCAGGGCGGGATCGGCGAGGCCGCGGGCGCGTACTGGGAGCGCATCAAGGGCGGCGATCTGGGCGCCTTGCCGGCGATCCTGGGCGTCGTGGTGCTCGTGATCGTGTTCGGCCTGATGGAGCCGGACACGTTCCTGACCGAGCAGAACTTCGCGAACCTGATCAACCAGGGCGCGGCGATCATGGTGCTGGCGATGGGGCTGGTGTTCGTCCTGTTGCTGGGCGAGATCGACCTGTCGGCAGGCTTCACGGCCGGCACCGGCGCGGCGATCCTGGGCGTGACGCTGACCGAGCACGGCTGGGCGTGGCCCTTGTCGGTGCTCGCCGCGCTGGCGACCGGTGTCGCGATCGGCTTCACGATCGCGCTGCTGGTCGCGCGGCTGGGCATCCCCAGCTTCGTGGTGTCGCTGGCCTACTTCCTGGGCCTGCAGGGCGCGATGCTGCTGATCATCGGCGTGGGCGGGACGATCCCGATCCGCAACGACGCGATCCTCACGATCATGAACAAGAACATGCCGGTCGTGCTCGGCTGGCTGCTCGCGTTGGTGATTATCGGCGGGTTCGCGGCAGGGACGTTCTACGGGATCCAGAAACGGCGCAAGGCCGGGCTGCAGACGCCGGCGATGTCGGTGTGGGCGATCAAGGTGGTCGGCCTCGCGCTCGTCGTGCTGGTGTTCACCTACCTGCTCAATCAGGAGCGCCAGCGTCCGAACGCGCCGATCACGATCCAGGGCGTGCCGTGGGTGGTGCCATTGGTGGTGGTGCTCGTGGTCGGGCTGTCGTTCTTGTTGACGCGGACCGGGTTCGGCCGCCACGTGTACGCCGTCGGCGGGAACGCCGAGGCGGCCCGGCGCGCCGGTATCGGGGTCGCGAACATCAAGACCGTCTGCTTCATCCTGTGTTCCACGCTGGCGGTCGTGGCGGGCATCCTGATCGCCAGCCGCGACAACTCCGTCAGCCCGACCACCGGCGGCGCGCAGACGCTGCTGTATGCGGTCGGCGCGGCGGTGATCGGCGGTACGTCGCTGTTCGGCGGCCGCGGCAAGATCTACGACGCGGTGACCGGCGGTCTGGTGATCGCGATCATCGCCAACGGCCTGCCGCTGGTCACGCAGAAGTCGGGCACGCAGTTCATCATCAACGGCCTGGTTCTACTGCTGGCCGCGAGCGTCGACGCCATCTCCCGCAGGAGGGCGGCCGCAACCGGCAGATGATCCGCTGGGGCATCCTCTCGACCGCGCGCATCGCGGACCGACTCCTCGAAGGCGCGCGCCTCGCCGAGAATGCCGAGATCGTGGCGGTGGGCTCGCGAGACCTCTCGCGAGCCCAGGCCTACGCGGCCGAGCGTCAGATCGCGCGCGCCCACGGGTCCTACGAGGACCTGCTGGCCGATGCCGACGTCGACGCGGTCTACATCCCGCTCCCGAACTCGATGCACGTGGAGTGGTCGATCCGCGCGCTCGAGGCCGGCAAGCACGTGCTGTGCGAGAAGCCGATGGCGCGCGATCCGGCACAGGTCGAGCGCGCGTTCGACGCCGCGGAGCGCGCCGAGCGCGTGCTGATGGAGGCGTTCATGTGGCGCTTCCACGTGCAGACCGAGGAACTCGTCCGCCAGGTGCAGACGATTGGCGAGTTGCGGTACGTGCGCGCGGCGTTCGGATTCAACCTGCCGGTCTCGGAGAACGTCCGCTGGCAGGGCGAGCTCGAGGGCGGGGCCCTCATGGACGTCGGCTGTTACTGCGTGAGCGCGCTGCGGCTGATCTGCGGTGCCGAGCCCGAGCGCGTGTACGGCGAGCAGGTGATCCGCGGCGGTGGAGTGGACGGGCGCTTCGCCGGCGTCCTGCGGTTCCCGGGCGACGTGCTCGGCAGCTTCGACTGCGGCATGGACGTGCACCGGCGCAACTTCATCGAGGTCGTCGCCAGCGAGGGAACGATCGAGGTGCCGTCGCCGTGGCAGACGCCCGAGTCGGCGCTGATCCTGGTCAACGGCGAGCGGGTCGAGCCCGAGACCGTCGACCCCTACGCGCGCCAGTTGGAGGAGTTCGGACGCGCCGTCGAGGGCGGCCCACCGCCCCGGCTCGGGCGAGCCGACGCGGTGAGCCAGGCACGCGCGATCGAGGCGCTCTACCGGGCCGCTGACGAGGGCCGGCCCGTGACGCTCTAGCGCCGCACGATCCCGAGCCGGGCCGCCTCGAGACCGGCCTGCGCGCGCGAGCTCACGTCGAGCTTGCGCAGGACGGCCGAGACGTGATGGGCGACGGTCTTCTCGGTCAAGAACAGGCGGCCGGCGATCTCCGCGTTGCGTAGACCCTCGGCCACGAGCGCGAGCACCTCGACCTCGCGCGTGGTGAGTCCGGCGGGATTGGCCCGGGTCGTCGTGCGCGGGCCGCGCCGCACGTCGCGTGCGCCGCCCTCGCGCAGCGCCCGCGCCACGCGTGCGGCGGCGGGGCGGGCGCCGAGCGCCTGGAGCGCGTCGAGGCCGCGGCGCTGGTCGGCCTCGGACTCGGCCTCCGCGAGTGCCAGCGCCGCCTCGTAGACGCAGCCGATCGTCGTCCACGCGGCCGCGGCGGCGGCGCCGTGCAGCCGGTACGGCTCCGCGACCCGCTCGGGCGCGACGTCGTCGGTGAGCCCCGCGCGCCGGCGCCACGTGTACAGCTCACCCGCGAGCCACGGGTCGCCCTCGGCGAGCGCCGCCGCGGCTGCGGTTTCGGCGTCGATCGGGTCATTCGTGCCCGCGAGCCAGTGCGCCTCGGCGCGCGCCGCCGCCACGGGAGCGATGCGCTGCGCCTCGCCCGTGCCGCCGGCGAGCGCGAGCGCCTCGTCGAGCGGCTCGAACGGCGCCGGGTCGCCACGGCGCGCACGCAGGCGGCCGATCACAACCAGCGGCGTGATCCGCGTTGGCACGGCGGCGCCGGGGTGGGCGAGTACCTCCATGGCGGTGTCCGCGGCGGCGTCCCAGTCGCCCCGCTCGAGTGACAGCCGCGCGCGGTAGCCGCTCATGTACAGCAGCCACGAATCGAGATCGCGCTCCGCGCAGTACTCGATTCCGGCATCGAGGTAGCGCTCGGCCGACGCCAGGTCACGGACGTCGAGCAGACCGGACCCGAGGTTCGTGTACGCGCGCGCGACGTGTTCCTCGAAGCCCGCGTCGAGCGCCAGCTCGAGGCTCTGCAGCAGCAGTGAGCGGCCGTCTGCCTTGCTTCCGAGCAGTCGCGCGGTGCCGACGTTATTGAGCGCGTGGGCCAGGATCGCGGTGTCGCCGAGCCGCTCGGCGAGTTCGATCGCTCGCTCGCCCCACTCGGTCGCCCCTGGCTCGTCGTACGCCAGCATCCGCAACTGGGCCAGGTTGCTGTAGGCCATCGCCAGCTCGGGGCCGGGACCGAGCGGCTCCAGCAGATCGACCGCCAGCCATGCCTCGCGCTCGGCGGTCGCGTTGTCGCCGCTGAACCAGGCGAGGCGGGAGAGCCAGCGGTGCGCGTCGCCCTGGCGCAGGGGGTCGTGGTGGAGTGCGAGCGCCGCCCGGCGGGCGTCGATGGCGTCCTCGATCCGGTCGGTCAGATAGCACTCGTACGAGAGCCGCTCGAGCAGGTCGGCGCGCTGGTCGTAGCGCAGCGCGCGGGCGAACTGCGCCGCGGCTTCGCGGTGCGAGCCGAGCTGCGCCGCGCGCTCGCCGGCGGCCGGGGCGTAGCGAAGGACCGCCTCGACGTCGCCGGCCGCCTCCGCGTGGTGGGCGAGCCGGGCCAGGTCGGGATTCGCCGCGGCGGCCAGGGCGGCCAGCGCGCGGCGATGGAGCCGCTGGCGTTCGAGCGGCGAGAGCGCCTCCTCGACGGCCACGCGCGCGATCTCGTGGCGGAACGCGATCGCGTCGCGGTCGGCGCGCAGCATCCCGGAGGCCAGGCACGCGTCCAGCGCATCGGGTTCCGTCAGCGCTTCGAGCAGCCACAGCTCGGTCCGCTGCGGCACGATCGCCACCGCGTCGAGCAGCGCCCGCCCCGCGGCGTCCAGCCGGGCGCCGCGGGCGAGGACGGCGTCGCGGACGGTCGCCGGGAGGTCGGTGCCGCCGGCCGCCAGCGCCTCGGTGACGAAGAAGGCGTTGCCGCCGGTGCGGCGGTGCAGCTCGGCGTGGTCGATCTCTGGGGCCAGTTCCGCCACCGCTTCGGGCGACAGCGGCGGCGGCGCGACGCGGTCGGCGATCCGGCTCGGCAGCGCGCCCAGCACCATGCGCAGCGGGTGGGCTCGGTCGAGTTCGTCGTCACGGTAGGTGGCGATCACGAGCGCCGGCAACGACTCGATCCGGCGCGCCAGCAGCCGGACGACGTCGAGCGTCGCTTCGTCGGCCCAGTGCAGGTCCTCGAGCACGACGATCGCGGGTCGTCTGAGCTCGGCCGCGAGCGCGGTGGCCAGTGTGCCCGGCGTCGCGCCCTCGGCCACCAGCGCCGCGAGCTCGCCGCCCGCCTCCTCTGCGATGTCCACCAGCTGGGCCGAGCGGGCGCGGTGTGTACAGCGCGTCGCAGGCGCCCCACAGGACCCGCGGACGGCCCTCGCAGAATGTGCGGACGAGCGCGGTCTTGCCGATCCCCGCCTCGCCCGCGACGAGGACGAACCGGCCGCGGCTGTGTTCTTGCGCGGCGTCGTGGCGGGCCTCGAGCAGTTCCAGCTGTGCCGCGCGCTCCAGGAGCGTCACGGGGACGATCCTCGCGGGAACGTCTCAGCCGCGCAAGCGCGCCGCGTACTCGCCGGCGAGCCCGGTCTCCTCGAAGTGGCCGCGCCGCGCCAAGCGGCGCATCTGGGCGCGCGTGAACGCGTCGATCACTCGCCGGGGTGCGAGCCGCAGCAGCGCGTAGCTCAGCGTGCCCTGGCGCGTCGTCGCGAGGTCGCGCGCGGGTTTGCCGAGCGCGGCGCGAACGAGCGTGCGGGCCGCGTCCTCGACGCGCTCGACGGGCACCGCGCCCTCGAGTGGCACGCCGGCCGCGCTCGAGCGTTCGTGGATCCTCGTGCGGATGTAGCCGGGATAGACGGTGGTGACGGTGATCCGGTCGCCCTCCTCGAGCCGCAGGACGTCGGAGTAGGCGACGATGCCGCGCTTGGACAGCGTGTAGGCGGTGGCGAACGGGACGGTCATGTGCGCGAGCCCGGAGGCGACGTTGACCACGCGCCCGCGCGAAGCGCGTAGGGCCGGCAGTGCCGCGGCGGTCACGCGCCACGGGCCGACGAGGTTGACGTCGAGGACCTCGAGCGCGTCGTCGTCGGGCGCCACGCTCGCGCTCTGCGGCGTGCCGAGCCCCGCGTTGTTGATCAGGACGTCGAGGCCGCCAAGACGCTCGAGCGCCTCCGTCACCGCGCGGTCCACGCTCGCCTGGTCGCGCACGTCGCAGTCGATGTCGCTGCCGCGCACGTCGAGGCCGACGACCTGCGCGCCTTGCCGGCGCAGCATCTCGACCGCCGCGCTGCCGATCCCGCCGGCGGCGCCGGTGATGATCACCCGGGTCATGCGAGCACGTACTCGTTCGGATTGAAGCGGGACGTCCGCTGCCGGAAGCGCCACGTCCAGTCCGGCCACAGCGTCGGGTTGTTGCCCTTGGCGTCCTGGTACCAGCTCGTGCAGCCGGTATTCCAGACCGTGCCCTGCATGCGCCGCTGGACCTCCGCGTGGAAGCGCTCCTCCACCTCGGGCTTGACCTCGACGACCGCCGCCCCGCGCTCGTTCATCTCGCGCAGCGCGTCCATCACGTAGGCGATCTGGGACTCGATCATGTAGACCATCGAGCTGTGCCCGAGGCCCGTGTTCGGGCCGAGCAGGATGAAGAAGTTCGGGAAGCCGGGGACGGTGCTTCCAAGATGTGCGCGCGGGCTGCCGTCCCAGTGGTCGGCCAAGCAGCGGCCGTCGCGGCCGCGGACCATCCGCCCGACCGGCATGTCGACGACGTGGAAGCCGGTGCCGAACACCAGCGCGTCGACCTCGAGCTCGCGCCCGCCTGCGAGCACGACCGAGCGCTCGCGGACCTCCTCGACGCCGTCGGTGAGCAGTTCCACGTTCTCGCGCGCGAGCGCCGGATACCAGTCGTTGGACGGCAGCAGCCGCTTGCAGCCTGCGGCGTAGTGGGGGGTCGCCTTCTCGATCAGCGCCGGGTCGTCCAAGGAGCGCTCCAGGTGCTTGCGCCCGACCTTCTCCAGCAGCTTCATGCCCTTCGGCTGCTTGACGAAGCCGAGCACCATGAGCTCACGGACGGCATAGATGCCCCCGCGCACGAGCCGCTGCAGCGCGGGCACGGCGCGGAACAGCCGGCGCTCGACGGTCGTGACCGGGCGGGCGCTGTGGGGCATCACCCACGGCGGCGTGCGCTGGATGACGTAGAGCTGCTCGACGTCGGGCGCGATCGCCGGGACGTACTGGATCGCCGACGCGCCGGTGCCGACGCTGGCCACGCGCTGGCCTTTCAGATCGGCGTCGTGGTCCCAGCGCGCGGAGTGGAAGACCGGGCCCTGGAAGCGCTCCAGGCCGGGGAACTCGGGGATCTTCGGCTCAACCAGCGGACCGGTGCCGGAGACGAGCACCTTCGCCGTCACCTCGCCCTGGCTGGTCTCGATCCGCCAGCGCTGCGCGGCCTCGTCCCAGTCGGCGCCGCGGACCTCGGTGTTGAGCTGGACCTTCGGCATCACGCCGAAGTCCTCGGCCACGCGCTCGAGGTAGGCGCGGATCTCGGGCTGGCGCGAGTAGGTGCGGGTCCAGTCCGGGTTCGGCGCAAAGGAGAACGAGTACAGGTGCGACGGCACGTCGCAGGTGCAGCCGGGATACGTGTTGAAGTGCCACGTCCCCCCGACGCCGGCGCCGCGTTCGAGCACCACGTAGTCGTCGATCCCCTGCTCGCGCAGGCGGACCGCCAGCCCGAGCCCGGAGAAGCCGCTGCCGACGATGGCGATGGAGACGTCCATGACTGGTTACGTAACCGTAAGCTACGAACATGTAACTTAGATGTGAGCATGGCCACACGAATGACCGGGGAACAGCGGCGCGAGCAGCTGCTGGACGCGACCAAGGCGATCGTCGTGGAGGACGGCTTCCACGCGGTCTCGATCGAGGCCGTCGCCCGGCGCGCCGGGATCACGCGGCCGATCGTGTACGGCCACTTCGAGGATCTGCGTGGCGTGTTGGAGGCGCTCGTCGACCGCGAATCGCTGCGCGCGCTGCAGCAGCTTCCCGAGAACTTTGATGACTTGCTCGGCGCGCTCACCGCCTATCTGGAGGCCGTGCGGAACGATCCGGACACGTGGCGGCTCGTGCTGATGCCGCACGAGGGCGCGCCGCGGCTGCTTCACGAGCGGATCGCGGCCGGTCGCGCGGCGGTCGTGGCGCGGCTGGCGCAGGCGCTGCCCGCCGGCTCGATGCCGGACCCCGAGCTGTCGGCCCACATGCTCTCGGCCTACGCCGACGAGGCCGCCCGGCTGACGCTTCAGGGCGTCGAGGTCGAGCGGATCCTCGAGCTCACACGGTGGGCGTTGAAGCGGTTAGCCGGCGCGCCGCCTCGTCGATGACGCCGAGCCGCTTGCAGAACGCGAACCGCAGGTAGGGCTTCAGCCGCTCCGGGTCGGTGCTGAACACGGAGGTCGGGATCGCGACGACGCCGGCCCGGTGCGGCAGCTCGCGCGAGAACTCGGCCGCGTCCGTCCCGACGTCGGCGTTGACGAAGTAGGTGCCCTGGCACGGCGCGACCTTGAAGCCCGCCCCGGCCAGCCCGGCGCAGATGTGATCGCGCTTGGCCTGGAGGTCTTCCGCGAACGCGGCGTACCAGCCGTCGCCGAGCCGCAGCGCCGCGGCGCCCGCGTGCTGGAACGGCGTCGCGCCGGCGAACGTCAGGAACTGCTTGGCCGCGCGCACACCGGCCACGAGCGGCGCGGGACCGCACGCCCAGCCGACCTTCCAGCCCGTGACGCTGAACGTCTTGCCGAGCGAGGAGATGGTGAGCGTGCGCTCCGCCATGCCGTCGAGCGTGGCCAGCGGCACGTGCTCGAGCCCGTCGAACACGAGGTGCTCGTAGACCTCGTCGGTGATCGCGATCAGGTCGTGCTCGCGGACGACGCCCGCGATCTGCTCGAGCTCGGCTTTCGAGAACACGCGGCCGGTCGGGTTGTGCGGCGTGTTGACGAGGATCACGCGCGTGCGCGCGGTGACCGCGGCGGCGAGCTCGGCGGCGTCGAACGTCCACTCCGGCGGGTACAGCGGCACCGGCACGAGCCGCGCGCCGGTCATCGTCGCGGCCGCCGCGTAGGAGTCGTAGGTGGGATCGAACGCGATCACCTCGTCGCCGGGCTCGCACAGGCCGAGCACGGCGGCGGTGATCGCTTCGGTGGCGCCCATCGTGACCTGCACCTCGCTCGCGGGGTCGACCTCGATCCCGTAGAAGCGCTGCTGGTGCTCGGCGATCGCGGCGCGCAGCGCGGGGACGCCCGGAAGCGGCGCGTACTGGTTGCGTCCGTCGCGGATCGCCGCCTGCGCCGCCTCGAGCACCTCGGCCGGCCCGTCCTCGTCCGGGAAACCCTGGCCGAGGTTGATGGCGCCGGTGCGCTCGGCGAGCGCCGACATCTCGGTGAAGATCGTCGTTCCGAAGCCGCTCAGGCGTGAGGCGATCACGCCCGGGAACTTAGTGGCAGCGGGGGTCCCTCGTCATTGCGGCGCCGCCGTAGAGCCCGGCGGCGACATCGACGTCGGTGGGCGCGGGCACGCAGGCCAGCTCCTCCTCGTTGGGTCGGCTGGCGGCGAGCGACGGCGAGCAGTCGGTGTCGAACGCGCGCGGCGACATCACCGAGCAGTTGTGACCGCTGCGGTGGTGCAGGCCCAGCACGTGCCCGAGCTCGTGCGCGGCGACCCACACGGACAGCGGCCGCGGGTCGCCCGTGAGGTTCGAGCGCAGCAGGATCTCGCTATCCCCGTCGGCTGGGCGCCCGATCGACGTCGTGTAGCCGAGGCAGTCGCGCCCGCACAGTTCCAGCAGCCGCCGGTCGTTCTCGCGCACGACCACGTCGGCAGCGTCCTTGTTCACCACGACCCGGATCGCCACCTGCGCGCCCGAGCTCGACCAGCGCTCGGCAGCGACGAGCATCGTGTCGCGCATCCCGCCCTCGGGTGCGTAGACGTTCACGACGCCGTCCGGCCAGCGCGGATCGGCGGTCCCGGCGACGGCCGGAATCAGCCGGCCGACAAGGACGGTGAGGAACGCGGCCACGCCGAACAGCACCGCGAGGCGGCGCACCCGGCGTGACCGCCGAGGTCTGTAGCCCAAGGCGCGCACGCGATAAACAGGCGGGCGGCCCTGATCAAGGAATCACTGGAAAGCGACGCTGTCGCGCCGTAGGCCCCCGCCACTTCTATGTATGCCCAGCCGCCCTCGCCCCAAACCGGAGGGTGTGGAGCGAGACCTCCGCGCCGGGCACGGTGGAGACCTCGAACTCGGCGAAGAATCGCCGCGCGCCGGCGCGGTTCGGGTCCGCGATCCGCAGCTCGCCGCCGGGCGCGACCAAGCGCGGGAACAGCTCAAGCGCCGCGTCCACGTTGGCCTTCGTGTAGAGCACGTCAGCGGCCAGGACGAGGTCGAACGGTCCGCGCGCGATCAGCGCGTCACCGTGGGTTGACCAGTCGACGTGCGCCACCTCGCCGTCGACCTCGTTGAGCGCCAGCACGTGCGCCGCGAACGCGACCGCGTCGGTGGCGCCGTCGGTCGCGAGGACGCGTGCGCCCGCGCGCGCGGCGACGACGCTCGGCAGCGCCAGCCCGCAGCCCAGCTCCAGCACTCGCGTTCCCGACGCCGGTGGATCGTCGTGCAGCGCTCCGGCGAGTCCGACTCCGGACGGCCACGGGCGCGCCCAGTACGGGACCGGACGGCCGGCTCCGCCCTCCTCGTGACGGAGCTGCTCCCAGCTGGAAGGACAGACGTAATAGGCCGCTCCGACACGTCGCACGCTGATGTCCAGGAGCGCCGGCGGGAGCTCATCGATGGGCACCTCGCGGAGCGCCGCGAGTTGCTCGGCGAGGGACGTGCGGAGGGCGATCAACGGGTCAGTCATAAGTCACTACACTTCGGAAAGCTATGGCCCAGGAACTGCGGAACCGTCCCTGCGGGGGCCGCTACGGCGACATCATCCAGGCGATCGGCAACACGCCGCTCGTCGAAGCTCAAGCGCCTGTCGCCGAAGCCCGGCGTCCGGCTGTGGGCCAAGCTCGAGTCGCACAACCCGACCGGGTCGGTGAAGGACCGCGTCGCTCGCGCGCTGATCGAGGACGCGGAGGAGAAGGGCGCGATCCGCCCGGGCCAGACGATCCTGGAGCCGACCTCGGGCAACACCGGCATCTCGCTGGCGATGATCTGCTCGTACAAGGGCTACAAGCTGAAGGTCGTCATGCCGGACAACGTGACGCCCGAGCGCACCCAGCTCCTGCAGATGTACGGCGCCGAGATCGTCTATTCGCCGGGCAACCTGGGCTCCAACGGCGCGGTCGAGCTGGCGCTGAAGATGGCGTCCGAGGACTCGTCGTACTACATGCCGTACCAGTACGGCAACGCCGCCAACCCCGGTGCTCACTACCACGGGACGGCGCCGGAGATCCTCGAGGAGCTCGACGAGGTCGCCGCGTTCGTCGCCGGTCTCGGCACGGGCGGGACGCTGATGGGCGTCGGCCGGCGGTTGCGCGAGGAGCTCGGGGACGCGGTGAAGATCGTCGCCGCCGAGCCGATGCAGGGCGAGCCGGTGCAGGGGCTGCGGTCGCTGGATGACGGCTTCATCCCTCCGATCATCGATCTCTCGCTGCTGGACCGGAAGATCTTTGTCACCAACCACGACGCGGTGGTGTGGACGAAGAAGCTGCTCGACGAGGAGGGCATCTTCGCCGGCGTCTCGACCGGTGCGATCGCGTCGATCGCGGTCCGGATCGCGCGGCGAGTTGGACGAGGGCAACGTCGTCTTCATCGTCTGCGACGACGGCTGGAAGTACCTATCCTCGGGGCTGTACACGAAGCCCGTCGAAGAGCTCGAGAACCTGGACACGACCGTCTGGTGGTGAGTCGTCGCGCCCTGTTGGGCGCCGGTGCACTGCTGCTCGTCGGCTGCGGCCCACCCGATGAGCCCGAGATCGTGCCCAAGGACGTGCTCGAGGAGCAACTGCGGGTCGCGGTGACGGCAGCGCAGTCGCTGAACGAGACGCCGAAGCTGCGCGACAGCTCGGACGCGAGGGTACTCCAGATCGCGGCTGCTTACGAAGATGTCGGCGGCGACTGGAAGACCGTGGCGGAGGCGGCACCGGAGGGCAAGGACCCGTTGTCGGCGGTGCGCGCGGCGCTGGCCGCGCACGTCCAGGCCGTCGGGCTGCTCGTGGATGAGAAGTACCGCGAACTGTTCGCGAAAGTGGTCGCGAGCGCCGCCGCGGACGAGTCGGCGCTGATGCCGACGCGCGAGCTGACACCGTTCCCGGGGACGCCGTGAACCGGCGGACGGCACTCAAGCTCGGTGGAGCCGCGCTGGCCACGGCGGTCCTGCGGCCGTCGCTCGCGCGCGCCGACACCGACGAGGGCACGCTCCTGCTCGGCCTGTGGCGGCGCGAGCGCGGGGCGGAGCTCGCGTACGACCGCGTGCTGTACGCCGATCCGGTCCTGGCCGTCGTGCGCTCCCACGAGGAGGATCACGCTCGCGCCATCGCGACCCAGCTGGCCGCGGTGGGCCTGAATACACCGCCCGCGCCGGAGGAGCCGGCCGACCTCGACTTCGCTTCCCAGAAGCTGGCCGAGGCGGGTCCGGAGCGCGCCGACGTGCTCGCGGCGGCGATCGCGCTCGAGGAGGACCTGGTCGAGATCTACTCCTCCGCGCTGCCCTCGTTCGTGGACGAGAACATCGCGATGACGGCCGCGACCATTCTTGGCTCACACGCACAGCATCTGTTCATCCTGCGCGAGGTAACCTAAGAGGCGATGCCGTTCGCAGGCAACATCGGATTCGCCGAAGTGATGATCGTCCTCGCGATCGCGCTGATCGTGATCGGCCCCAAGAAGCTGCCCGAGGTCGGTCGCTCTCTGGGTCGCGGCATCCGCGAGTTCAAGGAGTCCATCGGCGGCGCCGGCAACGACGACGATGACGACGTCGACGTTTCGCCGCCGCTCCGGCGCGCCAACCGATAGCCCTGCGCATCTCCCGACAGCTCCTCGACGACATCGTCGAGCACGCGCGCGCCGAGGCGCCGAAAGAGTGCGTCGGGCTGATCGCGTCGCGTGACGGTGAGGCCGTGGCGGTCCACCGTGCCCGCAACGCGGCGAACAGCGCGCTGCGCTACGTGATGGATCCGATGGAGCAGTACCGGCTCCAGGAGGCGATCGAGGAGGCCGGGCTCGACCTCGGCGCGATCTACCACTCGCACACGCGCTCGGATCCGGTGCCGTCGGAGACCGACATCAACCTCGCCCGGCTCGGGGACTCCGACGCGCCCGCGTTCCCGGGCACGCTGTACCTGATCGTCGGCGTCAAGGGCACTGAGCCGGACCTGCGGCTGTGGTCGATCGTGGGCACTCAGGTCGAGCAGGTCGAGCTGAGGGTGACGGAATGACCGCGTCGCTCGTGTGCCCGGTGTGCGACGCGCCACATGAGGACCACGAGCGCTTCTGCACTACGTGCGGACTGCCGCTGGTCCACGGTCCCGGTTTCAAAGGCCCGTCGAAGTCCGACCTCGCCGTGAAGGCACGCAAGATCCGCCCCGGATACGCCGAGGGCCCGCTGGTGCGGGTCGCCGCCGCCCGCAACCAGGCCGAGGCCGAGATGATCCAGGGCCTGCTGCTCGAGGAGGGCATCCCGTCGCTGGCGCGCCGCTCCGGCGGATTCGACGTGCCGGACTTCCTGGCCAGTGGACCGCGCGACATCCTCGTGCCCTCCTCGGGCGAGGAGGCGGCCCGGGAGATGCTCGGCGACCCGCGCGGCCCGCGCCGGATCCCACCCGAGCCGCACGCGCCGTGGATCCGGGCGCTGGCCGTCACGCTCGCGGTGCTCGCGCTCGCGATGTTCGCGGCCGGGATCGTCGTCCCGTTCTTTGATTAGTCCGCGGCGAGCCGGCCCAGATGTGAGCGCCAGGCGCTCTCGGTATGCCGGATCGAGCGGGGGAAGGCGATCTCCAGCGCTCTGACCGGCCCGTCCGGGTGAGGGCCGCGAGCGAGTGTGACGCAGGCCTTGTCGCCCTGCTCGCGCGCCAGCAGGTCGTAGATCGAGCCGCCCAGCAATAGCGCGTCGGCGCGGGAGGGCGGAAAGGACGGCGCTCGACCTTCTCTGAGGCGGCGCGTGACGGCCGGTCGCACGTGTCGGGTCTGGCCCGAGAGCCACTGCGCGGCGCCCTCGACCAGCCACGCCCACCGCGACCAGCGCGCCAGCCGCCCGGGAGACATCGGCGGTGGCAGCGGAGGATGGCCCGCCGCGACGTAGCGACGGGCAAGCAGCGCCGACGGCGACAGCATCAGCATCTCCAGCGAGCCCTCGACGTTCGACGCCCGGTGCGCGAGCACCCGCGGCGCGAGCATGTGCAGTTCGCGCGTCCCGGCCCAGCCGACGACGTAGCGGCGCGCCGCGGGTGCCGTCAACCGGCGCGCGAGCGGCACCCACGGCTGGGCGGCGTCGAGCTGGGCGGGGGAGGAGTGCAGGACGATCTCCAGCTCGCCGGGCCGGGTGTCGAAGCGCTCCTCGAGCCGCGTCCGGGCGAATTCGAGCTGCGCGAGCACGCGCTCGACGTCCTCGGCGTCGCGCTCGTCGTGGCGCGCGATGAACGTATCGGAGGCGGTGTCGACCCAGGCCACGCGTCTCAGCGTGGCAGGCGCTTCTGGATCTCGTTGGCCTGCTGGTAGGTCGGCCGGTTGATCCAGTGGATCAACGGCTGCTTCGCGCCGCCGATCGGCCGCTGCTGGACGGCGTCGTAGCACCACTGGTCGCCGTCCTGGCACAGCGGGTCGCCGCTGTACACCTCGCTGGCCGGAACCTTCATCGCAGCTGCCAGCGACCGGCGCAGCGCCGCGCGGCAGCGTTTCAGCGATCCGCAGTACACGCGCGAGTACTTCCCGCGCACGCGCTCGCCGAGCACGGTGCGCAGGTCCTTGCTGACATAGCCGTAGAAGGACCCCTGGTACGAGGACCCTTGGTGGCTGTTCGGGGGATTGTCGATCGCGACCGTCTTGGTGAGCGTCTCGAACGCTTTCGGTCCCAGCGCGGGCTTGAACTGCGCCTCGAGCCACCGCGGCCACCACGCGTCCATGATCCGGATCGCGTCCGAGTGCTCGTAGACGCCATTGCGATCGCGGTCGCGCCGCTGGCCGCCGTCGCGGCGCCAGGCGCGCAGCTTGGCGACCGCGTCGCGCAGCGCCGGGTCGCTCGGCTTGCCGATCACCTTCAGCGCCAGCGGCAGGTCGACCCACGCGCGCAGGTCGCCGGTCCCGGCCACCTCCATCGCGTCGATGAGCTGCGGCAGCGTCATCTTCTTGTCGCCGGCGATCCCGCGCTTGACACGGTCCTCGAGCAGCACCGAGCGATACGTGGAGCTGTAGGCGTTGTCGTCGGAGGATCGGTAGGCCTTCGCCTGCTTGTTGTTCCAGTTGACGAGGTAGGGCTGGTCGACGGCCTGCGGGTGTGCGTCGAAGCCGGTGAAGCGCGCCTGCCACGTGTCCGGGTTCCAGCCGCGCCACTCGTACTTCGCGGCCACTGGGAAGTCGTGGTTGACGTTGGCGGCGCGGACTGGGTTGCTGCCCGAGTTGAAGTACGCGATGTGCTCGGCGTCGGCGTAGAACCAATTGAACGTGTAGCCGATCTTGTGCGCCGCGCGCTGGAAGGTCGCCGCGTCGCGCACCACCTCGGGCGTGTTGAAGTCCATGAACCCGGCGGCGCTGTCGACCTCGTGGAAGTAGGTGCTGCGCAGCTTCGTGAAGATCACCGGCTTGCCGCGCACCTCGCCGCGGCCGGCGACGATCCCGAGCTTGGTCCGTTCGGCCTTGAGTGTCTGCGATCCGGGCGGCGTCTGGTCGCCGAGGTTCGGCGTCCAGCGGTTGGTCTTCGCCAGGGTCTCGATGGGCTCGCAGCGGCCGCGGAAGCGGTAGTGCGTCGCGTCGCACAGCTCGAGCGCGAACGTGTCGATGATGTCCTGGCCGGCGGAGGTCGCGCTCCAGGCGTAGTCGCGCCCGCGGCCGAGCTGCACGTACAGGTTGATCCCGACGAACGCCGCGCCCTGGGCGTCGATCCCCGGGCCGTCCGCGGACGCCGGTGCGTGCACGTCCTGCTCCATCAGGATCTGCGGGTTGAAGTAGGAGACCTGCGGGCCGGCGACGAACAGCGGGTGGCCGCTCTGCGATTCGCTCCCCGCGACGAGCAGCGCGTTCGACGCGCGGGTCGGGAGGCCCGGAAAGAAGCCGCCGGTGGTGGCCGGTTGCGTGAGCTTCAGGGTGCCGGGGTCCGGCCGCGCGACGCCTTTCGTGCCGGGCGTCTGGTACGGGAAGCGCTGCTTGAGCACCGTCACCGGCGCCTCGGCGTCCTCGGCGGCGCGGAAGTCCTTGAACGCGGCTGCCCCGCGCTTGGACCCGAGGCGCGCCTCGAGCGCGTCCGCGAGCTGCGAGAACTCCAGCTCCTTGCCGCCGCCCTTGCCGAAGATCCCGCCCACGAGCGAGGCGGTGGCGATGATGTCGGCGGGCTTGAACGGTTCCGGCACGCGCCCGATCGCGGCGTACTCGCCGGGCAGCTTGGTCGGATCGAGCTTGGCTTCGAGGATGTACTGGTTCACGCCGGCCAGGTAGTTCTCGGTGTCGCGGACGATCTGGTCACCCTGCGGGCCGAGGTACTTCGGCAGGTCGGCGACCTGCTTTTCGAGGTCGGCTTCGGTGTAGGGCGCGACCGCCCACGTGTCGGCATCCATCGCCGCGTTCGATCCGCCGGCGAAGCTCGACAGCTCGGCCCGGCCGGCGTGGCGCAGGACGTCCATGAAGAACAGCCGGTCCTCGGCGCCGACGTATCCAAGCCCGAACATCGCCCCGGAGCGCGTCTTGCCGTAGACGTGCGGAACGCCGAACGCCTTGTCGCGCACCACGGTCACGTCGGCGCGGGGTGCGTAGGTCCGCTCGGCCTGGTCGGCGGGCACGCCGAACGAGCCGTCCTTGAAGTACTTGGGGATGTCCCCGGTCTTCAGGCCCGGCGTTGCGTAGACGAGGTCGGAGTACATCGGCAGCTGGTCGCAGCAGTGCGGGACCGTGGCGCCGGTGGCCAGGTGGGCGGCGAGCTCGACCGCGTTGTACCGGCCGCGCGTGCCCGACGGGAGGATGCTGCGGAAGCCCAGCCCGTCGTTGACCTGGTAGGCCTCGGGCGCGGGGCCGGTGACCACGGTCGGGATCTCGGGGAGCGTCGGCGTCGGGATCGGCAGCTCCGGGATCTGGGCGGACGCGGGAGTGCTCAGCGCGAGCAGCGCGACGGCGCAGAGGACGGCCCGGCGAATCACCGCCCACGCCGTTACCCCGGAAATCGAGACGTCAATCCGGCGTCAGCGGAAGCACGCCCCGCAGAGATTGTGTTGGAACCGGTTGCCCGTGCCCGTCCCGTCCCACACGATGTCGCCGGGCCGGTTGAGGAAGACGATGTTGTGCGACACGACGTTGTCACTGGGGTCCGTTGCGTCGAACGGCAGGACGTCGGTGGTGACGAGGACGATGCCACCCGCGTAACCCGAGCCGTTGGTCGGTCGGTTGCTGAGGACGACGTTCCCGCTCACCGTGACCGCGTGCGTCCCGCCAAGCAGAATCCCGATGCCCGAGAACGCCGGGAACGCTCCGGGGATGGCCGCGCAGGCGCCGTTATTGGCCGTCGCGGTGTTGCGTTCGGCGGTCCAATCACTGAGCGGTTCGTCCGGGTTGAACATGTGGTCGAGGAAGAAGAATCCGACGCAGTTGCCCGACGCGTGGTTGCCGATCACGCGCCCGTGGCTCGAGTCCCGGATCAGGAATCCGAAGCCCTCGCCGCCGACTCCGTTCTTGATCGCGGTGTTGCCCTTCACGATCGCCTGTGCCTCGGGCGAGTCGCCGACATAGATGCCAGGCGCGCCGTTCTCGGTCGCGACGCTGTCGAGATAACGGACGCCGGCCATTCCGAACCCGGCGATCCCATAGCCCGCGTTGTGGGTGGCGCGCACCCGCGCGACCGTGTAGTCCCGGACGTCGTTGGCGAAGATCCCGGTGCCCGGGAAGCCTTCCACGGCCAGATCCTTGACCGTCACGCTGCTCGCCCCGGAGACGCAGACCCCGTTCACCTTCGGATACGCCCCGGGCGTGCAGGCGCTCGCGGTGGGCTTGTACGCCGGCTCCAGCACCGTCCCGTGCGGTCCGGCACCGGCGCCGCTCAGGGTGATCCCATTCTTCGTGATCGTGACGTTCTCATAGAACTCGCCAGACGCGACGGTGACTGTCTCGCCTGGCCGCGCGCGGTCAATCGCTCGCTGGATCGACTCCCCTGGGCGCACGACGGCACCCGAAGCGCTCGCGGGGCTCACGCCCCCAAGCGAGCCCGCCACCACGCCAAGCGCGATCGCGAACATCCGTGGACGTGAGAGCATGCTGCCTCCTCCCGGTTTGTTCGGAAGGCCCGACTACTAAGTCGCAGGGGGACCGTTGCCGACGCTAGTCCTGTGCGACCTCGCGAGTCAATGGCGGCGTGGCCTTTGCACCGAGCCGGAATCCGGCTCGACCGCCACGCCGTGCGCCCGCTCTGACGATGGGCGCGGCGGCGTCGTTTATCTGACTAGGCGTAGGCCGGGATGCCGTTGGACGCGGCGATCGCCGCGATCTCCTCGGAGGCCCGCTCGAACTCCTCGTCCGAGAGCACCGGCGTGCCCTCGAACGGCAGATCGCGGGTGATCTCCAGCCACGAGCGGCAGCCGCTGTAGTCCTCACGGACGCGGACCGTCACGGGGCGTGGAATCCGGTACGTGCGCAGGAGCACCACGTGCAGTGGGTGCCGGCGCTTCCAGGACAGGCGTTTCTCGGCGTAGTCGGTCGTCCACACGTGGAACGGCGTCAGCGCGTCCAACGCCCGCCGGTCGGTGATCGTCCAGGCGCCGGCCACCTCGGCCCAGGCGCGGATGCGCACGCGGTCGGGCTGCGGAATCCCGCCATCCATCGTGAGCGCGCGAGCGGGCGGCTCACCGTCCGGCCAGACGCCTTCTTCAAGCGCACGGCGCATCTCGGGCTGATGGGACTCCCGCACCAGGTCGTTGCGCTGGTGGTCGAACGTCGGATACAGGAAGAACCGCTCGTGCTCGAGAGCGAAGTGCTTGCTCGGCTCGCGGATGCCGCCCTTGCGGAGGGTGAGCAGCTGCTCACCTTCGGCGAGGGCGCGCACGGTAACGGCCCATTCCTTGAAAGCGATCGGCATAAAGATGGGTGAAAGGAGGGTTGAAAAGACCTGCGGATTCCCGCACAGAGGACCTGCGCCACGACCCTGCCCGGCAGTCCAGCCGGGAAACCCCTGGCCAAGGCGTCACATACTATGCACAAGCTCGCGAATTCTCAAAACTTCGCTGCAAATTGAGGGGTTTTCACGACAGCGAACGTTTTTCCGGCATGAGCGCGAACGCGCCAGCTCCTACAAACGGGCACCCGCCAGGCCCTCAACGACCTCCAGGACGGCAGCGAAGTCCTGCTCGCCGAGGTCGCGCCCCATGCCCGCTCCGTAGAGCTCGGCGGCCAGGCCCGCGAAAGGAAACGATCCCCCGGCTGTGCGGGCCTCGGCCAGACACAGCTGCACGTCCTTGAGCATGTGTGCGAGCTTGAACAGCGGCGTGAAGTCGTGGTCGAGCATCGGCTTGCCCTTCAAAGCGCGCATGGTGGAGTCCGACGACCCGCCGTCCATCGTCTTCAGCAGCGCGTCGACGTCCACGCCCGCCTGTCGTGCGAGCACCAGCCCCTGCGCCAAGGTCGCGCAGTTCACCGCGGTGATCGCCTGCGAGATCACCTTGACCGCCTGGCCCTGTCCGGCCTCGCCGCAGACGACGATCTTCTCGCCCATCACCTCGAACAGCGGCCGCGCGCGTTCGATGTCCGCGTCCTCGCCGCCGCACATGATCGTCAGCGTGCCGGTCTTGGCCTTCGGCGAGGAGCCGGTCACGGGAGCGTCGACGAACGCGTGGCCCTCGCCCCGCACGCGCTCGGCGAGTTCGCGCGCCGTGGCCGGCGCGATCGTCGACATGTCGACGAACAGCGTGTTCTCGCGGGCGCCGGGCAGTGCATCGCCGATCATCGCCTCGACCTGCGGGCCGTCGACGACCATCGTGATCACGACGTCGGAGTTCTCGGCGACCTCGCGCGGCGAGTCCACGACGGTCCCTCCGTGCTCAGCGGCCCACTCGTCCGCCTTCTCGCGTGTGCGATTGAACACGGTCAGCTCGTAGCCCGCCTGGGCGAGGTTCATCGCCTGCAGCGAGCCCATGATCCCGAGCCCGATCCATCCGACCTTTTCAGCCATATCCGCCGCCTCCCGGTGTCTCGATGCGTAGTCGCTGGCCCTTGGCGAGCGTCCCGCGCGCCTTCGGCGGGAGCTCATCGCCATCGAGCAGGTTCCTGCCCGGTTCGCCCGGCTTCCCACCCTCGGCGCCGGGTGGGGCGTTGCGGCGGCGCTCCGTCAGCAGCGAGTAGTCCATCTCCGCCAGCGCCTCCACCTCGCGGATCACGCCGTCGCCGCCGCGATGCTCGCCGTCGCCGCCGGACCCGCGCCGGATCGCGTACGTCGTGACCCGCAGCGGGAACTCCAGCTCGAGCGCCTCGACCGGTGTGTTGAGCGTGTTCGACATCGCGACGTGGACGCCGCTCGGGCCGTCGGCGTCCTCGCACGCGCCCTGGCCGCCGCCCAGCGTCTCGTAGTAGGTGAAGTCGTCGTTGCCGAGCGTGAGGTTGTTCATCGTGCCCTGGCCGAGCGCGCGCCCGAACGCGGCCAGGACGAGGTCGGCGACCCGCGACGACGTCTCGACGTTGCCCGCGACGACCGCAGCGGGCGGCTTCGCGTTCAGCAGGCAGCCCTCGGGCGCGGTGATCGTCACGGGCCGCATCGCGCCGCTGCTCGGCGGGATGTCCGGGTCGGTGAGCACGCGGACGGCGAACCAGCAGGCGCTGACGGTGACCGCCAGCGGGCAGTTGAGGTTGCCGTCGTGCTGGTCGGCGGTGCCGGTGAAGTCGAGGTGCAGCTCGTCGCCCTCGATGGTGGCCGTCAGACACAGCGTCAGGTCGCCGTCGGTGGCCTCGAGCACGTCCTTCGCCTCGCGTGTGCCGTCGTCGAGGTCCTCGATCGCGGCCCGCGTCCGGCGCTCGGCGTAGTCGATCGTGGCCTCCATCGCCTCCTTGAGCGGCATCCGATCGTGCAGCTCCTTCAGGCGGTTCACGCCGGTCCGGTTCGCGGCCAGCTGGGCGCGCAGGTCGGCGCGGCGCTGCGCGGGCTGGCGCATCTGGTCCGCGAGCCGCTCGATCGCGTCCTCGTCGAGCTTCTGCGGCTCGATCACCACGCCCTCGTCGGAGAGCGTCTTGGAGTCGGCGGGCATGCTGCCCGGCGTCGGGCCGCCGACGTCGGCGTGGTGGGCGCGATTGGCGGCGAACCCGATCAGCTCGTCGCCGGCGAACGCGGGCGTGATCGACGGTGATGTCGGGCAGGTGGGTGCCGCCCGAGTAGGGGTCGTTGAGGACCCAGCTGACGTCAGGCTCGTGGTCGCAGTCCAGGACCGCGGCGACGGCGGCCGGCATCGCCCCGAGGTGGACCGGGATGTGCTCGGCCTGCATCACCAGATCGCCTTCGGGGCTGAACAGCGCGCAGGACGCGTCCCGGCGCTCCTTGATGTTCGCCGAATGGCTGGCCCGGATCAGCACCGCGCCCATCTCCTCGCAGGCGGCTCGCAGTGCGCCGGACGCGACGCGCAGGGTGACCGGGTCGAGGCTCACTGCTTCTCGATCCGGATCGTGCCCGACTCCAGCACCTCGCCGGACCATCCGGGCGGCACGGCGAGCGTGGCCTCGCGCAGCTCGACGACGGCGGGCCCTTCGATTCGTCTCGCCCGGCTCCGGCTCGCCGGTGATGATCTCGGTGTCGCCGTAGATGGTGTCTCTGCGGCTTCGCTCGGCGCCCTCGGCGGCCTCGCCCACGGCCTTGGGGTCGATCTCCGGGCCGGGTGTGGTCGCGGTGGCGCGAAGCGTCACAAGCTCAACCTCAGCCTCAGGGTCACGGTAGCCGTACGCCTCCTCGTGGGCCTTGTGGAAATCCTCCTCCAGATGGTCGCTGAGCGGCACCGACAGCTCGAACGCCTGCCCGCGGTAGCGCAGCTCGGCGACGAGCTTCACGTCAGCTTCGGGATCGCCCAGCTCCTCGCGGGCGCGCTTCGCCAGCTCGTCGGGCTCGTCCTTCAGGTCCGCGGCCTTCAGCAGCACGCTGCGTTGCGCGTCGCGGCGGCGCTCGGACACCACCAGACCCAGCGCGGCCAGCACGCCCGAGGCCCGCGGGCAGAGGATCTTCGTGATCCCCAGCTCCTCGGCGATCGCGGCCGCGTGCAGGCCGCCGGCGCCGCCGAACGCCATCAGGGCGAGGTTGCGGGGGTCGACGCCGCGCTCGACGGTCATCACGCGCAGCGCCCGGACCATCTCGGCGTTGGCGACGCGGATGATCCCCTCGGCGGTCTCGCGTTGGTCGAGGCCGAGCGCGTCGCCGAGGTCCGACACGGCCGTCTCCGCCGCCTCGCGATCGAGTTCGATCCCGCCCGCGATCCCGCCGAGCAGGCCCAGCAGCAGGTTCGCGTCGGTGACGGTCGGCTCCTCGCCGCCGTGACCGTACGCCGCCGGGCCCGGACGCGCGCCGGCGCTGCGCGGACCGACCCGGAGCGCGCCGCCCGCGTCGCGCCAGGCGATCGAGCCGCCGCCGGCGCCGACGGTGTGGATGTCGAGCATCGGCAGCGCGACGGGGCGGCCGCCGACCTCGCGACCCGACGCCTCGCGGACCTCGCCGTCGAGCACGACGCAGACGTCGCAGCTCGTGCCGCCCATGTCGAAGCACAGGGTGTCCGGCTCGCCCGCCGCATGGGCGGCCCAGGCCGCGCCGGCGGCGCCGCCGGCCGGGCCGGAGAGCACGGTCAGCGCGGCGTGGTCGGCGGCCTGCTCGAGTGAGGCCAGCCCGCCGCTGGACTGCATTACCGCCGGCTCCGGCAGCCCGGCGTCCTGCGCGCGGTCGGTGAGGTTGCGCAGGTACGCGGCGAGCAGGGGGGAGAGCGCGGCGTCGAGCTCGGTCGTCGCCGCGCGCTCGTACTCGCGGAACGTGCCGACGACCTGGTGGCTGAGACTGACGTGCACGTCGTGCTCGGCCAGCGCCTCTCCCAGCGCCTGCTCGTGCTCGGGATGGCGGTAGGCGTGCAACAGGCAGACCGCGACCGATTCCGGCTCGAGCGCCATGATCGCGTCGACCGCGGCGTCGACGTCGAGCTCGGTGTCCGGGCCGTCCGGCGTCATCCGCTCCTTCGCCCCGACCCGGCGCTCCGGCGGGACGAGCGGGGCCGGCCGCGCCTTGCACAGCCGGTAGAGGTCGGCGCGGGCCTGGCGGGCGAGCTCGACGATGTCCTCGAACCCCTCCGTGGCCACGAAGACCGTCTTCGCGCCCTCGCCCTCGAGCAGCGCGTTCGTGGCCGCTGTGGTGCCGTGGGCGAACTCCTCGACGTCCTTTGCGTCGGCGGAGGCGCGCTCGAGCACCGCCGTGACGGCGTTCAGCACGCCTTCGGACTGGTCCTCAGGAGTGGTCGGCGCCTTCGCCGTGACGCAGGCGGCCGCCGACGGCCAGCACCGCGTCCGTGAAGGTCCCGCCCACGTCCACGCCCAAGAGCATCGGGCGTGGACGCTAGCTCAGGCGGCGAGTTCGACGAGTTCCTCGGTCTCGGCGAGATGCTGATGCGAGGGGCAATAGCCGTTGTGCGGCAGCGGTGTTCGCTGGCACGGCGTCCCCCTGCGGGTGGTCGCGCGGCATTCGAGCCGCTCGGCGACCGGGTTCGCGGCGAAGTATTCGCGCGCGAAGCACATGTAGCGATCGACGGTCTTGTAGACGCGCAGCTGCGCCGACATCGGGAAGTAGATCCGGATGTCGTTGAAGAGCGTCTTGGTCGGCTTGGCGAAGTAGTGCCAGTCGGTGGCCAGACGCTCTACGCAGTGCTCACACGAACGCAGCACCCGCTCGTGGTTCGTAGTCCCGTCGTGCTCCGGACGATCCTCAATGATGTCCGGTGCAAGTTCGCGATAAATGGAACGACTGAAGTGGTACATCGATGTCTCCCCGGGACTGCCCTCTCCGGCGGCGGTCCCCTCCGTGGCCCGGTGCCAGAGATTTGCCGCACCAGTGCAAACTCGAAACGTCCTCTTTGTTGACTTCGCGTTAAGAAGGACTTCGAGAGCAGCAGCCGATCGAGTTCGGGGACGGTGTTTTCCGCGCTCTCATGCCGAATCGTCGTCATCCCGAGTGCTTTGGCGGGCTTGAGGTTTCCACCCAGGTCATCGACGAAGACGCAGCGCTCCGCGGGGAGTCCGAGCCGCTCCAGCGCGATCGTGTAGATCCGCTCGTCGGGCTTGCGGATCCCGAGCTCCTGGGAGAGCACGACGACGTCGAACGCGTCCAGGCGGACGTAATCGGCGCGCGCCCAGGAGTTCGACACGAGCGCGGTGCGGATGCCGGCATCGTGGTAGCGGGCGACGGCGGCGAGCATCGCCTCGTCGGCTTGCACCTCGGCGGTGAGGCGCTTGGCGAGGTTGTCCGCGTCGACGTTGAGTGCCGCGGCCAGCCGGCGCTCGAACTCTCCAAGCGGGATGGCGCCGCTTTCGAGGTCGAACAGCGCCTGGCGGGCATCGGGCTGATCACGGAAGGCGCGTCTGACCGCGTGCTCGCCGAGGCCCTCGCGGGCGCTGAAGGCGTCGAACGAGCTCATCATGCTCGTCGTCAGGACGCCGCCCCAGTCGATCAGCAGTCCGTCCATGCCTCGAAGCGCGGGGTCTCGGTGTCGGGGTCGAGAAGCGTGTGGCACTGGTCCAGCTTGGGATCGAGGTCTCCGGAACTCGGCGCGGCCGTGGGCGCCGCGGGTCTCTTCGCGGGCGAGCGCGGAGGCGGCGACGAGCCGCGCGAGCGGATGCGCGTCGTTGTGGAGCTCTCCGAGCCGCGGCGCGTCGCGCTCCAGGCCGGCCAGGCGCCAGACGGCAGCGCGGGTCTCGGGCGTCGGCGGCTCGATCGCCGCGTCGATCGTGTCCCCGGTCGTGGGCTCCGGGTCCTCGAGGCCGGCGAGCGCGGCGCGGCGACCGAACACGAAGCACTCGCTGAGCGAGTTCGAGGCCAGCCGGTTGGCTCCGTGGAGCCCCGTGCAGGCGCACTCGCCGACGGCGTACAGGCGCTCGACGCTCGTGCGCCCGTCGAGGTCCGTGACGATCCCGCCCATCACGTAGTGCGCCGCGGGGGCCACGGGGACGCGCTGGGTCATCGGGTCGAGGCCGGCCTCGCGAAGGGCGCCGGACGATGTTCGGAAAGCGGCCCGGATCGACCATCGTCATGTCGAGCTCCGCGGCGTGGCCGGGGAGGTTGAAGATGGCGCGCGCGACGTGGTCGCGGGGGGCGAGCTCGTCGACGAAGCGCTCGCCGTTCGCGTCGTGGAGCGTGGCGCCCTCGCCGCGGACGGCCTCCGAGATGAGGAATCCCTCGCGGCCTGTGACGCCGACGACCGCGGTGGGGTGGAACTGGGTGAACTCGAGGTCAGCGAGCTGGGCGCCGGCGGCGCGGGCGAGCAGGAGGCCGGAGCCGAACGATCCCGGCGGGTTGGTGGTCCGAGCCCAGAGCGCGGCTGCGCCGCCGGTGGCCAGGATCGTGGCGCGCGCTTCGAGCTGCTGGCCGTCGGTGGTCACGACGCCACCGCCGGTCAGGACGCCGGCCGCGCGGTGGCCTTCGAGAACCTCGATGTTGGCGTTCTCGACGGCCGTGGCGGAGAGCGCACGCAGGATCCGCCGTCCCGTCGCACTTCCGCCGGCGTGGATGATCCGGCGGCGGCTGTGGCCGCCCTCGAGCCCGAGCGCAAGGTCGCCGCGGCGGTCGGCGTCGAACTGGACGCCGAGCTGCTGCAGCTCTCGGACCCGGGCCGCCGACTCGTTCGCCAGCACCTCGGCGGCGGCTTTGCGCGTCAGGCCGCGCCCGGCGATCAGTGTGTCTTCGAGGTGGAGTTGCGGCGAGTCGTCGAGCGCGAGCGCCGCGGCGGCGCCGCCCTGCGCCCAGTAGGAGGCCGTCTCGGCGAGCGGCCGCGCCGACACGAGTGTCACTTTGGCACCCTGCCTGGCGGCCGTGAGGGCGGCGAACAGCCCGGCCGCGCCGGCGCCCACCACGACGAGGTCGGATCGCACGCGGGGACACCCTAGAGCAGGGGGTCCGGGGGGCGGCAGCCCTCCGGTGGATTACTTTGTGCGCGATGGAGGAGAGCTCACGACGCGTGCTCTGGTTGCGCGACGAGGACGTGATGGCCCACGACGTGCCGGGCCATCCGGAGCGGCCGGCGCGGATTCGCGCGCTCGAGGCGGAGATGAGCGCGCACGGCTGGTTCGGAGCGCTGCGGTCGCAGGCACCGTCGGTTGAGCGCTCGGTACTGGAGTTGGTGCACCCGGCGCCCTACGTGGCGTTCATCGAGGAGCTGTGCGAGTCGGGCGGCGGCGCGATCGACGCCGACACGTACGCGGTGCCCGGCACGTATGGGGCGGCGCTGCGGTCGTGTGGCGGTGCGGTGTCGCTGGTCGACGCGCTGCTCGGGGGCGAGGCCGCGGTGGGCGTAAGCGCCGTGCGACCGCCCGGGCACCACGCCGAGACCGCGAGGGCCATGGGGTTCTGCTTCTTCGGCAACATCGCCGTGGCGGCGCGGCGCGCGACGTCCGCGCACGGGCTTTCGCGCGTGTTGATTCTGGACTGGGACGTCCACCACGGCAACGGAACGAACGACATCTTCCACGCGGACGCCGACGTGCTGTTCGTCTCCCTGCACGAGTATCCGCTGTATCCGGGCACGGGGCCGGCGTCGGACGCCGGTTCGGGCGCGGGCGAAGGGTTCACGGTGAACCTGCCTGTCCCGGGCGGCAGTGGGGATGCCGCTTACTGCTCGCTCGTCGAGCACGTCGGCGCGGCGCTGATCCGCGAGTGGGAGCCGGAGCTGGTGCTGGTCTCGGCCGGCTTCGACGCGCACCGCGACGACCCGTTGGCGACCTGCCGCGTGAGCGAGGCCGGCTTCGCGGGCATGGCGGCGTCGCTGCGCCGGGCGGCGGACGGCGTCGGCGCGCCGCTGGGTGTGGTGCTGGAGGGCGGCTACGACCTCGGCGCGCTGGCCGGCTCGATGGCGGCGGTGATGCCGGTGCTGGTCGACGACTCCACGCCGTCGTCGGAGGCGGTCGCTGTGGACGTCCATCCGCTGGCGCGCGCCGCGCTGGACCGCCTCCAGCCGTGGTGGCCGGGCCTTACGTGCTGATCTGCCGAATGTACGCGTCGGAGTAGTCCGACTTCAGGCCGTCGAGCGCACTCTCGGCCTCGTCCTCGGTCGCGTAGTTGCCCGAGAAGACGACCCAGTAGCCGCTGTTGAGCGACGAGTAGTCGTCGGAGTTGAGGATGCCGACGGTCTGGCCGGCGTCCTGCGCCTCCTGGGCGAAGCTCTCCGCGCTGGACTGCGACGAGCTCGACTTCAGGATCACCGTGTAGTCGCCGTCCTGGCCGGTCCAGCCGGGGAACGTCGTGCTTCCGCCCTCCACCGTGGGCGACGGATCGGGCGTCACGGTCTCGGTCGGCGTGGCGGTCTCAGACGGCACCGGCGTGATCGTTTCCAGCGGCGTGGTCGCGGTCGGCGCTGCCGACGTCGGCAGCGGAGCGACCGCCGAGGGCGACGGGTTCGCCCCCTGGCCGGGCTGCTCCTCCTTCTGGTTCGCGAGCGCGAGGATCGCGAGGACCACGCCGATCACCGCCAGCGCGGCGAGGCCACCGCCGAGATACAGCGGCACGCGCCAACCGCGCGCTTCGACGACTTCCGTGTCGGCCGCCGCGCCGCACGCGAGGCACCACTCCTGATCCGGCGCCAGGACGCTCCCGCAGCGGGGGCAGCGCCGCTCGGGCGGCCCGGCGGGGACGGTCTCGTCTGGCGGCGGGGTCTCCATCGTGCTCACGGACGCCGCTCCACGGGACTCAACACCGAACCGTTCTGCTGCGGCTCGTCTGTCGGCTGCGCGTCACCGCCGGCGGACGCGTCCTGGGCGGCCGTCTCGTCGCTGGGCGGTGCGGCGTCGTCGGTGGCGGCGTCCCCGCTGGTCGCATCACTCGGTGGCGCGACGGCGTCACTGGGCGTCGCGTCGTCGTCGCCGGCGGTCGCGTCACTTGGCGGCGCGGGCTCGTCGCTCGCCGGTGCCAAGGTGTCGTCGTCGGCGGCGGGCGCGTCTGCGGGCGGCACGGCTTCGCCGCTGGGCGTCTCGTCGCCGGCCGGCTGCGCCGTCTCGGCGCTCGGCGTCGTGTCGCTCTCGTTCGGATCGGGCTCCGATGCGGTGGTGTCGGCCGGCTCGCCCGTGACGTCATCGGACGGCGGGGTATCGAGCCCCGACGGCTCGGCCGTCCACGACGCGCCCTCGCGACGCGGCCACTCAAACTCGGAGCCGGCGCCAG
The DNA here is from genome assembly GCA_963768375.1 of uncultured Solirubrobacteraceae bacterium. Lineage (GTDB taxonomy): Bacteria > Actinomycetota > Thermoleophilia > Solirubrobacterales > Solirubrobacteraceae > Solirubrobacter. Next base: position 202,309 of record CAVYHO010000003.1, on the reverse strand, counting down.
GGTGGTCCGGGTCGAGCGGCGGGATCTCCTGCGTCGGCTGGTCGGTGAGGGCGGCGGCTTCGGGCGCCGGTGCGACCACCGGGTCCGGAAGCGGCTCGGGCTCCCGGGCGCGCGCCTGCTCGCGACGGGCCGACTCGGTGAGCGGCAGGCCGCACTGCGAGCAGTAGTGCGCGGCGCTGCCGAACAGCTCGCCGCAGTGCGGGCACTCGCCGCCGACGCCGGGCTCGCGGACGATCACCTGGCGGCGCACGTCGTCGAGCCGGTACTCGAGCTCATGCAACTCAGCGTCCACGCGCGAGAGCCGCGTCAACTTGGTCTCGCGCAGGCGACGATGCGCCTCGTGCTCAATGTCGCCCGCGGTGCGATGAAGTTCGTAGACAAAACCGCCGAGGTCACGCAGCAGCACCTCGCGGGCCGCGCGCAAGAACGCGATCCGGCGCCGGAGCTTGCCGCGGCGCGCGCTCGTGCCCGGCACGGCGTTGAGCTCGTCGGGGTCGAGGCCCGCCGGGAGGTCGGCGACCGGCATCGGCCCGGGCTCGCCTGCAGGTACATACGGCGAGGGCCCGAGCGGAGCCGCGCCCACGGCCGGCGTCGGCTCGGCGACATGCGGGGCGGGAGTCGGATCCACGGCGGGCGTCGCCTCGGCGGCGCGGGCGACTTCGTCGCCGGCGCCCGGGAGGTGCTCCGTCGGCCGCTCCTCCGGTGCCGGCTCCTGGCCGCTGGCGGGCTGGACGCGCGTCTCCGCCGCAGGATCGGAGAGCAGGGACCGATGGCCCTCCGGCTCAGCGGGGGTGGTGGCGGGCGCGTCCGAGGTTCCGGGCTGCGCCGCCGTCTGCGGCTCGTCACCGTCGGGACCTGCGGAGCGCCGGCTGGACAAGCGTCGGAACAGGCCGCTCATGGTCGCGTTCGGGGCTCCTCATGGGCTCGGTGCCCCGAGCGGTCGAGTATAGGGTCGCTCTCTGCGGCTATGACCCGTTCAACGGATCGACGCGCCAAGAGGTTCGGTCCACGGCGTCGAGTCACCCGGCTCGTTCGGCGAGTAGATCGCGCCAGGCCTCGACGACGCGGGCCGCCATTGCGTCGGCCGAGAACAGTTCCGCGCGAGCGCGGCCATCGACGCGGGGGTCCTCCGCTTCCAGATGCGGCCGGAGCGCGGTCCGCCACGCCTCTCGATCCCAGGGCGCGCAGTACGCGCCTTCGATCCCGTGCAGGGCAACCGGGTGGATCCCGACCGGCGTGCCGAACGCCGGGACGCCGCACGCGAGCGCCTCGATCACGGACAGCCCGAAGCCTTCCTCAGCCGACGGCACCAGCACCGCATTCGCGGCATTGATCCAATAGGGCACCTCCTCGGGCGCGACGCCGCCCAGCGTTAGTAGGGGCACGTCCCCCGCCGCCTCGACCGCGCGGTCGTAGCGCTTGAGCGGCCGTGACGGGTGGTGCGGGAACAGCAGGTACGGGCCGGCCGGATCGAGCCCCAGCCGCGCGCGTGCCTCGGCGCGCGGGATTGGCCGGAAGCGATGCACGTCGATGCCCACCGGCAACACGGCGACGCGGCGCTTCGTCCCGGCGCCGGGCAGATTCGCGCTGAACTCCCGCGACACCGCGGCCGCCAGGGCCGTGAACGGCAACGCCGCCCGGGTCGCGAGGTACGAACGGCGCACGAGCAGGTCGTTCCCGTGCAGCGTCACCACGACCGGCCCGAGCCGTGCGAGAACCGCAGGCCAGGCCGTCAGCCCGAAGTGCGCGTGGACGATGTCGAACCGCCGCCCTCGATACCTCGATCGCAGCGCGCGGGCCGCGCCCGCGAGCGCCCGCGGCCCGCGGCCGAACGCGAACAGTTCGACGTCGAGATCGCCGCGGCGCCGCAGCGCCTCGACCTGGTCACGCACGAACGGGCCGAGCGCCGGCCGCTCCGCCGTCGGATACATGTTCGTGACCACGAGCACATCCACGGGGCGCACGCTACCCGCGCGAGGCGCCGGTGCCAGGCGCCATCACAGAGTTGGTGCGAAATCGGCACAGATTCGTTGCAAACGCGCGTAGATCCGTTGCTGGGCCCACCCCGAGACTCGAAGACGCCCCGCATGGTGCGGGGCGAAGAGCCTCAAGGAGAGCGCGATGTACGAATGGATGGGCCGGGCGCACGCATGGATCGTGCAGGAGCGCGGGCAGGGGACCGTCGAGTACGTGGGCCTGATCCTCCTGCTGGGCGTGATCCTCGCCGGCGTCGTCACGGCCGCGGGCACGTTCGACGAGGGCGACTCGATCCCCAAGACCGTGGTGAACGAGCTCACTCAGGCGATCGACAAGGTCAGCAAGTAGCGGCGGTGCCGGGAACCGACGGACGCTTCGCTCGGGGCGCCATGCCAGACTGGCCGCGTGGTCGCCCCGTCCGCACCCGACGCGTTGCGCCGCCGCCCGGTCGGCGTATTCGACTCCGGCGTCGGTGGCCTCACGGTGCTGCACGAGCTGCTCGTGCAGCTGCCGCACGAGGACTTCGTGTACTTCGCGGACTCGGCGCGCGTGCCGTATGGCCCGCGGCCCCGCGAGGAGATCGAGGCGTTCTCGCTTGAGGTCGCCGAGGAGCTGCTCACGAGGCGGATCAAGCTGCTCGTCGTGGCGTGCAACAGCGCATCGTCGGCGGCGCTCCCCGCGCTGCGCGATCGCCTGATGCAAACGACGCTGGGAGTCGACGTCCTCGGCGTCGTCCAGCCCGGGGCCGTCATGGCCGTCGCCGCCACGCGCAACGGCCGCGTCGGCTACATGGCGACCGATGCCACCGTCACGAGCGGCGCGTACGAGCGAGCGATCGCCGCGGCCGACCCGTTCGTGACCGTCGTGGGCGTCGCCTGCCCGGCGCTGGTGCCCCTGATCGAGCGCGGCTCGCCGTTCGACGCCGAGATCGTCGACGCGGTGCGCCACTACACGCGCCCGCTGCGCGACGCGGAGGTGGACACGGTGATCCTCGGCTGCACGCACTATCCGCTGATCCGCCCGCTGCTCCAGCGGATGCTCGGCCGCAATGTCACGATCGTCAGCTCGGGCGAGCCGGTCGCGCGCCAGGTCGAGCACGTGCTGGGCAGCCGCGGGCTCGGCAATCCGGGCACCGAGGAGGGCGAGTACCGCTTCCTGACCTCGGGCGACCCGGAGTCGCTGCGTGTGTCAGGCACTCGCTTCCTTCAGTTGCCGATCGGGGACGTTGAGCACGTGACGCTCGCCGAGGAGTTCGCCGAGGTGCCGCGATGAGGGCCCGATCGCTCGTGCCGCGAGGGGGGTGGGGAACGAAAGGGGCGCAAAGGACAACTTTCGTTCCCCACCCCCCAGCGGCCGATGTTCGTTTCGCCGAGCGATTCGAACCCACCCCCTCGATGCCCGCCGTTGGTCGGCCTCGGCACGGCGCAGGAGGCCCACGTTGAGCATCGAAAGAGCAGGCGGCCGCGCCCCCGACGAGCTCCGCCCCGTCACGATCGAACCCGGCTTCGTCCGCACCGCCACCGGCTCAGCGCTGATCAGCTGTGGCGGCACCCGCGTGATCTGCACGGCGTCCGTGCAGGAGTCCGTCCCGCGCTGGCTCGCGGGCCAGGGCCGGGGCTGGATGACCGCCGAGTACGGGATGCTGCCCGCCTCGACTGGCGAGCGCAAGCAACGGGACGTCTCGAAGGGCCGGCCGGACGGCCGCACGGTCGAGATCCAGCGCCTGATCGGTCGCAGCCTCCGCGGCATCGCCGACCTCAACGCTCTCGGCGAGCGCACGATCTACGTCGACTGTGACGTGCTCGAGGCCGACGGCGGGACCCGGTGCGCCTCGATCACGGGCGGCTACGTCGCGCTCGCCCTCGCGTGCCAGCGCCTCCAAGCCGAAGGCCTGCTGACCCAGAGCCCGCTGACCGGCAGCATCGCGGCCGTCAGCTGCGGCATCGTCGACGGCACGCCGCTGCTCGACCTCGACTACCCCGAGGACTCGAGCGCGGAGGTCGACGCGAACGTCGTCATGACCGGCGAAGGCGGTCTGGTGGAGGTGCAGGCGACCGCGGAGCGCACGCCGCTGTCGCGCACCCACCTCGACGAGTTGCTCGCGCTCGCGCAGACCGGCATCGAAGGCCTGCGCGCGGCGCAAGACGCGGTGTTGCGCTGAGCCCTGTGCGGCTCCTGCTCGCGACCCGCAATGCGCACAAGGTGCGCGAGTTCGAGCGCCTGCTGCCGGGCATCCAGATTGACATCCTTCCCGACGAGGCCCCCACCCCCGCGGAGACCGGCGACACGTACGCGGAGAACGCGCTGATCAAGGCGCGCAGCGCGGCACAGGCCACACAGCAGCCCGCGTTCGCCGACGACTCGGGCATCGAGGCAGAGGCACTGCAATGGCGCCCCGGCGTCCGCACGGCCCGCTTCGCGGGACCGGACGCCACCGACCAGGAGAACCTCGACAAGCTCCACAACGAAGCCCCCGTCGGCAGCCGCGCGCGCTACGTGTGCGTGATCGCGTACGCCACTCCGGGGGGCGAGGAGCACCTCTTCGAAGGCCGCGTGGAAGGCACGTTGGCCGAAGACCCCAGCGGCACCAAGGGCTTCGGCTACGACCCGATCTTCATCGCCGACGCGACGCCCGGGCGCACGATGGCCGACCTCGACGACGACTCCAAGGACGCGATCTCGCACCGCGGCCACGCCGCCCGGGAGCTGCTGGCATGGCTGAAGCGCTGACCCGCGGCCGGCCGCATCACCACGCCCGTGCCCGCAGCCGCGCGGCCGCGGTCTCGATCATCTCCAACACGCTGATGATCGTGTTGAAGATCGTGGCCGGCGTTCTCACCGGCAGCGTCGCGATCCTCACCGAGGCACTGCACTCCGGCATCGACCTGCTGGCGAGCCTGATCGCCTTCTTCAGCGTCCGCCGCGCCGAGGAGCCCGCCGACGCCGGCCACCGCTACGGCCACGAGAAGTTCGAGAACGCCGCCGCGGCTGCGGAGGGGATGCTGATCCTCGTCGGCTCGGCCGTGATCGTGTTCGCCGCGATCCGCGCGCTCGTCACCGGCCCCGAGCTCGAGCACCTCGGCGTCGGCATCGTCGTGATCGGCTTCGCGAGCGTCACCAACCTGGCGGTCAGCAGCTGGCTGTTCCGCCGCGCCCGCGAGACCAGCTCCGTGGCGCTCGAGGGCGACGCCGCCCATCTGCGGACCGACGCCTACACCTCGATCGGCGTGCTCGTCGGCCTCGCGTTGGTGAGCGTTACCGGCGCCGAGTGGCTGGACCCAGTGGTCGCGCTGATCATCGCCGCGGCGATCGTCGTCACCGGCTTCAGGATCACGATGGGTTCCCTGCGCGTGCTCGTCGACGAAGCGCTCCCCGAGGACGAACTGAACGCGATCAGGGCCCAGATCGAGTCGTTCGCGGGCCGCGGCGTCGTCGGCTATCACCAGCTCCGGACCCGGCGCGCCGGCGCGCGCCGCTACGTCGACCTGCACGTGCAGTTCGCCAGCGGCACGACGCTCGAGGAGGCGCACCACACGGCGCACGAACTGCAGGACGCGATCACGGGCGTGCTCGGAGGCGCCGACGTGCTGATCCACCTCGAGCCCGAGGACCGCGTCCGCCCCGGCGAGATCCTCAGAACAAGTTGATCGCCGCCGCGATCGCGACGCCGAGCGTCACGCCTGCATAGCCGTCGTAGCCCGACAGCAGCAGAATCAGCGCTGTGATCAGGCACAGGCCGACGGTCACGAGCCAGGCGATGCGGTTCAGTTGGGTCATGCGGCCCGGCGCGCAACTCGATTTGAGGGATTCCCTGACGGCACGCGGGCTATTGTCGCGCACGCCGATGACGACAGCGCTCACTCCAGCGCTCGCGCTCGATTACGTGCGCGAGCTGTCGGCTGACATCGTGGCGGGCGTCGTGCTCGACGCGAGCGGCGAGCGCCTCGCGGGCGACGAGCGCCTCGCGGAGGCCTCGCGCGCGCTCCCCGGCGCGGCGCGCATCCACGGCGAGACCGAGTACGGGCAGGTCTTCGCCGCCCGCGACGACACCCACTCGATCGTCGTCGTCACCGGCCCCTTCGCGCTCGCGCGCGTGACCCGTCACGACCTCCTCACGGCGCTCTTGGCGCTGGGCGGCCAAACGCGACCGAACGAGGCCGAAGCGACCCTTTCGGAGGCCGTCACACGCGCCCTCCTGAGCGCCGCTCACGAGCCTTTTCGGCGTCCCAGAGCCGTTTGAAGGTCAGTTTCTGCCCCCCGAATCTCCGCAAATTGCGGGCTTTTTCCCGTAGGAGAGCCAACCCCGTCCGGACCCGCTGTTAGCTTCGAGCCTCCACCAATCCCCGAGGGATCACAGGAGGACGCATGACGAAGAACGAATTCGTCGACAAGGTTGCTGCCGACAGCGGACTGAGCAAGAAGGATGCTGGAGCAGCGGTCGATGCCGTGCTGCGCAACATCGAAGGCGCGCTCGGCTCCGGCGAGGACGTCAACTTCACCGGTTTCGGCAAGTTCCACGTCGCCGAGCGTGGCGCGCGTGAGGGCCGCAACCCGCGCACGGGCGCGACGATGACGATCGCCGCCAGCCGGGTGCCGCGCTTTACGGCCGGCTCGGGCCTCAAGAAGGCCGTCAAGTAACGCGACGAGGAGGGCGCCGGCGCTTCGTGGTGCCGGCGCCCGGCTGGGCGTCACGATGACCGCCCACACCGGTAACGGCAACGCGAGCGCCAGCCTGACGTTCGGCGACCGCCTCGCTCAGGCGGTCGCGCTGCGGGAGTCCCAGATCGTTCTGGGCATCGACCCCGATCCGGCGCGGCTGTGGCCCGCCGCGGTCGAGGGCACGAGCGAGGCGCGGGCACGGCTCGCGACCACGCTGTCGGAGGTCGAGCTCGCCGCCGGCGGCGTCCGCGAGTCAACGAGCGCACAGAGTTCCGCGGGCGTCGTCGCACGGCTCGAGACCGCCGCGGCGGTGCTCGCCCACTGCCTGGCGCTGATCGACGCCGCGGCGCCGGCCTGCGTCGCCGTCAAGCCCCAGCTGGCTTGCTTCGAGCGGCTCGGCGCGCCCGGCTGGCTGGCGCTGGAGCACGTGTGCACGCACGCGCGCGAGCGCGGCCTGCTCGTGCTCGCCGACGGCAAGCGCGGCGACGTCCCCGTCACCGCGAAGGCCTACGCGCAGGCGCTGGTGTCGAGCACGCCGTCGCCGTTCGGCTCCGTCGACGGCCTGCGCGCCGACGCCTTCACCGCCAACCCGCTGCTCGGCCGCGACGCGCTCGAGCCGCTGATCGAGACCGCGCGCGCTCACGGGGCCGGCGCGTTCGTGCTCGTGCGCACGTCCAACCCGGGGGCGGCCGACCTGCTGGACCTGAAGCTCGACACCGGCGAGCGGCTGTGGGAGCGCATCGCGAGTCTCGTCGCCGACCTCGGCCGCACCGGCCGTGAGGGTCTCGCCGACGTCGGCGCCGTCACCGGCGCGACCGAGCCCCAGCACCTCGCCCGCCTGCGCGAGCTGATGCCGAACACGCCCTTCCTGCTCCCGGGCATCGGCGCCCAGGGCGGCGACGTCGCCGCGCTGGCTCCCGCCTTCGCGCCGGGCCGCGCCGGCGGGCTCGTCACGGCCTCGCGCTCGATCGCCAACGCCCACGAGTCCGCAACCCAGCCGCCGCCCGAGGCCGCCCGCGTCGAGGCCGAACGGCTGCGCGAGCAGGCATGGGCGCTGAGCTGACGGCCCCTGGCACTAAACTTGAGCGCGATGGCCGGTCGCAGCCCCGCGCGCTTTCTGGCGCCCATCGCATTGGTTGCGGTTGCCTTCGCGCTCTATTCGATCGCGCAGGATGGGCGCGACCCGTCCGCCGGGGACTCCGGGTCGCCCGCGCGGACGACCGCGACGCCCGCGGCGACCAAGGAAGCGAGCAAGTCCAAGAGCAAGAAGCGCAAGTCGTACACGGTCAAGGCCGGCGACACGCCATCGGGGATCGCGGACAACGCCGGCATCTCGCTCGAAACGCTGTACGAGCTCAATCCCGATCTCGACCCGCAGACCCTGTCACCGGGTCAGCGGATCCGGCTGACCGAGTGAGGCGCATCGGCGCCGCCGTCCTGGGGACGGCGCTCATCCTCGGCTTCGCCGCGCCCGCCTCGGCGGCGCGCGCGCCCGCGTGTCCGTCGTCGGTCGGCGCCCAGAGCGCGATCGTCGTCGAGGTCGCGACCGGCGTCGTCGCCTGCGCCCGAGCGGCCGACAAGCGCCTCTCGGTCGGCTCCACCACGAAGCTGATGACCGCGCTTCTCACGCTCGAGGAGGCGGAGCTCGGCGACACTTTCACGGCCGCCAACTACAACGCGCTGCCGGTCGAGTCCAAGATCGGGCTGCAGGCGGGCGAGCGGATGCGCGTGTCGGACCTGATGCGAGGCTTGCTGCTGGAATCCGGCAACGACGCCGCGGTCACACTGGCCGAGGGCGTCTCCGGCTCGCGCAAGGCGTTCGTGCGCCAGATGAACCGGCGCGCGCGCGAGCTCAAGCTCGAGAACACGCACTACGCGAACCCGATCGGGCTCGACCAGGAGGGCAACTACTCGTCCGCTCGCGACCTCGTGACGCTGGCGATCCTGCTGCGCAAGAACCGGTTCTTCAGCAAGGTCGTTGACTCCCCGTCAGGGACGCTCAAGACCGGCGTCCGGCCGCGCACGTTCCGCAACCGCAACCGGCTCGTGATCCGCTACGACTGGGTCAACGGCGTCAAGACCGGCCACACCCGCGGCGCGGGCTACGTGCTCGTCGGCTCAGCGCGCCGGAACGGGGTCCAACTCGTCAGCGCGGTGCTCGGTACCCCCAGCGAGGCGGCCCGCGACAACGACACGATGAACCTGTTCTCGTGGGCCTTCCCCCGCTTCCAGCGGGTCCGTGCCGTCGTTCAGGGCCGGCCGATGGCGAGGGCGCAGATCCGCTTCCGCGCCGGCGCCGAACTGACGCTCGTCCCGGCCCGCACCGTGCGCCGGATCGTCCTGCGCGGGCACCGCGACGCGATCACGACCGCCGTCCACGCACCGGAGGTCGTCGAGGGGCCGATCGCGCGCGGCCAGCAGCTCGGGCGCGTCGAGGTCAAGCAGGGCGGCAAGGTCGTCGCCACCGTGCCGCTGGTCGCCGGCAGCTCGGTGCCCGCGGCGGATCTCGCACAGAAGACGAAGTCGGCAGCCGGGCGCCCGTGGGTCCTGTTGCTCGGCGCGATTGCCGCCCTGGGCGCTACGGTCCTGCTCGCACGCCGCCGCTCCTCCACCGCGCGGCGGGGTGGGCGGGCCGGAGATCCGCGCGTCGCATGATCGTCACCGTCACGCTCAACACAGCCATCGACAAGACATTGTCGGTACCGAACTTCCGGCTCGGCCGCCGCCACCGGACCGTCGAGCAGACGACGATGCCGGGCGGCAAGGGCGTCAACGTCGCGCGCGTGCTCAAGACACTCGGCGCTCCCGTGATCGCGACCGGGCTTGCGGGCGGCGCCACCGGCACCAGGATCGTCGACCAGCTCACACAACTCTCGGTGTTGAGCGACTTCGTCCGGATCGGCGAGGAGTCGCGCACGAACACCGCCGTGATCGACCCCACGACCGGCGAGCAGACCGAGATCAATGAGCGCGGCCCGAAGGTCACTCCGCGCGAGATCGAGCTGTTCGTGGACAAACTGCTCTACCTGGCCAAGGGCGCCACGCTGTGCGTGTTCGCCGGTTCGCTCCCGCGCGAGGTCGACACCGACATCTACGCGCAACTGATCCGCGAGCTGCGCAAACTCGGCGTGACGACGGTGATCGACACCGACGGCGACCCACTCCGGCGCGCCGTCCGCGCCGAGCCGGACGTGATCTCGCCGAACGTGCTCGAGGCCGAGGAGCTCGTCGGCCACGAGTTCAACGACGACGAGGACCGCACCTACGCCGTCCGCGAGATGTGCGAGCTGGGCGCCCGCGAGGCGATCATGACGATGCCCGACGGCGTGTTCGCGCGCATGCTCCCGCACAAGGACGCGACGGAGCCGGCGCTCTACCGCGTGCACATCCGCGGCGGGGCGATCGAGCCGCGCGCCACGGTCGGCTCCGGCGACGCGTTCCTGGCCGGCTTCGTCTCCGCCCGCTACCAGCGCCGCCCGGTCGAGGAGTGTCTCGCCTACGGCGTCGCCTGCGGCGCCGAGTCGACACAGCATCTGGGTGCCGGCCTGATCGACCCCGAGCGCGTCGACCGGCTGCTCGGGGAGGTCGTCGTCGACCGTCCTTCGGTAACTCCGGCCGGGGGGTCATAACGTGTGTAGCCCCGTCCGCCACACACCCTAGGATTCCTTCATGGAGATTGAAATCGGCCGCGGCAAGAAGGCGCGCCGCGCGTATGGATTCGACGACGTCGCGATCGTCCCCTCGCGCCGGACGCGGGACCCCGACGATGTCGACATAACGTGGACGCTCGGGCCGTACCGGTTCGAGCTCCCGCTGCTCGCCTCGGCGATGGACGGCGTGGTCTCGCCCGAGACCGCCGGGATCATCGGCAAGCTCGGCGGCCTCGCGGTGCTCAACCTCGAGGGCATCTGGACGCGGTACGAGGACGCCGACGACATCCTGGAGCGGATCGCCTCCCTGCCGAAGGACGAGGCCACGCGCGAGATGCAGGAGATCTACCTCGAGCCGATCAAGGAAGAGCTGATCACGCAGCGGATCGAGGAGATCAAGTCGCACGGCGTCGTCGCCGCCGCTTCGCTCACTCCTCAGCGCGTCGAGCGCTACCACGAGCTGTGTCTGGACGCCGGTCTGGACATCCTGGTGATTCAGGGCACGGTCATCAGCGCCGAGCACGTCTCCTCCCAGGGCCACGTGCTCAACCTGAAGGAGTTCGTGCGCGAGGTGCCGGTCCCGGTCGTGCTCGGCGGCTGCGCTTCCTACTCGACGGGCCTGCATCTGATGCGCACCGGCGCGGCGGGCGTGCTCGTGGGCGTCGGCCCGGGCGCGGCCTGCACGACCCGCGGCGTGCTCGGCATCGGCGTTCCGCAGGCGACGGCGATCGCCGACGTGGCGGCCGCCCGCTCCCAGCACATGCTGGAGACCGGCGAGTACGTCCGCGTGATCGCGGACGGCGGGATGCGCACCGGCGGCGACGTCGCGAAGGCGATCGCGTGCGGCGCGGACGCGGTGATGATCGGCTCCCCGCTCGCCCGCGCCTACGAGGCGCCGGGGCACGGGTTCCACTGGGGGATGGCCACGTTCCATCCCACGCTGCCGCGCGGCGCGCGCGTCAGGACGAACCAGAACGGGACGCTCCAGGAGATCGTCTCGGGCCCCGCGCGCGAGAACGACGGCACGTTCAACATCATGGGCGGCCTGCGCACCTCGATGGCCACGTGCGGCTATCAGGACATCGCGGAGTTCAACCGCGCGGAGCTGATGGTGGCGCCGGCGCTGCAGACCGAGGGCAAGCACCTCCAGCGCGACCAGGCGATCGGCATGGGCGCTCGCGGCGGGGAAGTAGCGCTTGTCGCAGATTGAAATTGAAGGCGGCAGCCCCTCCGCCCCACCCCGATCATCCGACCTTAAATGGACGTTTCACTAGGACATGGCTCTTCGCTGCCGGCTGAGCAGCCGGTCGAGGAGCTCGCGCTCGAACGCGAAGTCGCAACCGACGAGGTCGTCGTCCTCGACTACGGCGGCCAGTACTCGCAGCTGATCGCGCGCCGTGTCCGCGAGCTCGGCGTGTTCTCCGAACTGCTGCCGCACCACGTCGGCGTCGACGAGGTCCGCCGGCGCGCGCCGAAGGGCCTGATCCTCAGCGGCGGCCCGGCATCGGTGTACGCGCCCGGTGCCCCGCGGCTGGACCCGGAGCTGCTCGAGCTCGGGATCCCGGTGCTCGGCATCTGCTACGGCATGCAGGCGCTGGTCCTCACGCTCGGCGGTCGCGTCGAGGGCGCCGAGGTGGGGGAGTTCGGCCGCTCGCAGCTGACGGTGGCCTACCCCGGGCGCCTCCTCGCGGGCACACCCGACAGCCAGGCCTGCTGGATGAGCCACCGTGACACGGTTTACGAGGCCCCTGAGGGCTTCACCGCGCTGGCCAGCTCCACGGAGTCCCCCGTCGCCGCCGTCGAGGACGTCAGCCGCGGTCTGTACGGCATCCAGTTCCACCCCGAGGTCGTCCACACGCCGTACGGCCAGCAGGTGCTGACGACGTTCCTCGAGGACATCTGCGGCTGCGCGCGCACCTGGAGCCCGGAGAACATCATCGAGGAGCAGGTCGCGGCGATCCGCGCCCAGGTCGGCGGCGGCAAGGTGATCTGCGCGCTGTCCGGAGGCGTGGATTCGAGCGTCGCCGCGCTGCTCGTCCACCGCGCTGTCGGCGACCAGCTGACGTGCGTGTTCGTGGACCACGGGATGATGCGCAAGAACGAGGGCGAGCAGGTGATTGCCGCGTTCCGCGATCAGTTCCGCGTGCCCTTGGTGGCCGTCGACGGCGAGGAGCGGTTCCTCGCGCGTTTGAAGGGGCTGAGCGAGCCCGAGGCCAAGCGCAAGGCGATCGGTGCAGAGTTCATCCGCGTCTTCGAGGAGGAGGCCGCCAAGATCGGCGACGCCCACTATCTCGTGCAGGGGACGCTCTACAGCGATGTGATCGAGTCCGGCGGCGGCACCGGCGCGGCGACGATCAAGTCCCACCACAACGTCGGCGGCCTGCCCGAGGATCTCCAGTTTTCGCTCGTCGAGCCGCTGCGGGCGCTGTTCAAGGACGAGGTCCGCGCCGTCGGCGCCGAGCTCGGTCTGCCGGAGAAGTTCGTCTGGCGCCAGCCGTTCCCGGGCCCCGGCCTGGCGATCCGCGTCGTCGGCGGCGAGGCGACCAAGGAGCGCCTGGACACGCTGCGCGGCGCCGACGCGATCCTTCAGGACGAGATCCGCAAGGCCGGCCTGTACCGCGAGCTGTGGCAGTCGTTCTGCGTGCTGCCGGACATCCGCACCGTCGGCGTCCAGGGCGACGAGCGCACCTACGGCTACGTGGTCGCGATCCGCGCCGTCACGTCCGACGACGCGATGACCGCCGACTGGGCGCGGCTGCCGTACGACCTGCTGGAGCAGATCGCGTCACGGATGATCAACGAGATCCGCGAGGTCAACCGCGTCGTGCTCGACATCACGAGCAAGCCGCCGGGCACCATCGAGTGGGAGTAGACGACGAAAATAAACAGCCCGGCGATGACCTCCTGGGCGTCCCGGGGCGGCTGATCATGGGCGCCGTCTTCGCGGCGTTCTACATCGCCACCTTCGGCCCGCGGACCGGCTGGGTTCCGGGGGTCCTCAGCGGTCTGCTCGGTGGAGCGGTCGTCTACCTCCTGCTCAAAGAGGTCGACGAGCGCCGCAAGCGCCGCCGGCGCCGCTAGCCCTTCGCCCACGCGCGAAGCGTGGGCAGCGGGTCGGTCGGCCGGCCGCCGGAATACCAGCCCGGCGCGGACCAGAGCTCGAAGTGGAGGTGGCACGCGCTCGCGGCACCGGTCTGGCCCACGTACCCGATCGGCTGCCCGGTCTGGACGTGGTCGCCCTTCTTCGCGAGCGGTTCGTCGCGCATGTGCATGTAGACGTGGTCGGGCGCACCGTCCTCACCGGCGATCACGAGATAGTTGCCCGCCCGGCCGTGATAGCCGGAGAACTTGACCGTGCCGCCACGGGCCGCAACCAGCGGCGTCCCGCAACGAGCAAAGGTGTCCTGGCCCTGATGGCCGCGGCCGCCGCCGAACGACGCGGAGCCGCTGCCGAACGAGAACTTGCCGAGGATCGGGAAGCGCTCGCGGGCGAGTTCGAAGCTCGCGACCGCGGCGACGAGCCCGGCGCCCGTGACGCGGAACGCGTAGCGCCCATCCAGTTGCACGCGGCCCTCGACGCGCCCATCCCACGTGAGCCGCTGGATCGCTTCCGGCGCCACCTGCGGCGCGTTCCAGTTGAGCAGGACAACGCCGTCCAGCTCGCGCACGAGTTCGATCGTGACCTGTGCCGGCCCCGGCCCGTGCACGACGTAGGTGAGCACCGCCGGCTGAGCCGCGTCGACGTACGCGCGCGGCGCGTTGACAGCGGCCTCGACCGAGGGCGCGGCCACGGGCGGCGCCGGCTCGATCGCGAGGACCGCCGGCGAAGGACCGGACAGCGCGCGGTCACGATCCACGACCGCGACCGGACCGGCGGCGACGCCGAGCGGGACGCGTACGTCGACCGAGGTGCGCCGCCGCACGATCGTCGCGGCCGTGACGTCGTCCTCCATGCCCTGCGCGCCGAGGAAGACGACCTCGTCGGCGCGGCTCATGTCGCGCCCGCGAACGCGGAGCAGCGAGCCGGGCCGCACCGCGCCCGCCGCGCCGCACCGTCCCGCGCAGTCCAGCCGCGCGACGCTGGCCGAGCTCGACGGAGCCGGCGCGCCGGCCTCCGGCGCGACGCTCTGCGCGTGAGCGGCGGCAGGCGCGATCAACGCCAGGCACGCCGCGACCAAATATGTCCGCGGACCGCGTCCCATGAAGTTCTGCGCGCCGACCAAAGCGCGCGAGTAGCGGCGCAGCATATACGGCCCGGACGACGCGGAAGCGCCTCGCTAGGGTGAGAACGATGGCCCTCCCGCTCTTCAACACGTCCGCCCCGCTGGCCGCCATCAACGACGAGATCCGCGCCAAGGTCGCCGCGATCCTCGACGCCGGCGTCTATGTGCTGGGCCCCGAGGTGAAGGCGTTCGAGGCGGAGTTCGCGGCCTACGTCGGCGCGCGTGAGGCGATCGGGGTGGCCAACGGAACCGACGCGCTGGTGCTGGCGCTGCGCACGCTCGGCGTCGGGCCGGGCGACGAGGTGATCGTCCCCTCGTTCACGTTCTACGCCTCGGCCGAGGCGATCCCGCACGTCGGCGCACGCCCGGTCTTCTGCGACATCGATCCCGAGACGATGCTGCTCACGCCCGAGACGGTGCGCGCGGTGATGACGCCGCGCACCAAGGCCGTGATCGCCGTCCACCTGTTCGGCAACGTCGCGCCGGTCGCGGAGATCGAGGCGCTCGGCGTGCCCGTCATCGAAGACGCGGCCCAGGCCGCCGGCACCAGGCTCACCGACGGTCGCCGCCCGGGAGCCCTCGGCACGATCTCCACGTTCTCGTTCTATCCCTCCAAGAACCTCGGTGCGTTCGGCGACGGCGGCGCGATCACGACCAACGATCCCGCCCTGGCCGAGACCGTCCGCACGCTGCGCTTCCACGGCTCGCGCGACAAGCAGCACTTCGAGTTGGTCGGGTACAACTCGCGCCTCGACGAGCTGCAGGCGGGCATCCTGCGCGTCCAGCTCCCGCATCTCGACCGCTGGTCGGACGGCCGCCGCGCCGCTGCGCAGGCCTACGCCGAAGCGGGCCTCGGCCAGTTCGTCTCGCTGCCCGTCCCGGCCCCCGGCACCGAGCCGGCCTGGCACCTGTACGTGGTTCGCAGCGAGCGCGCCGACGACCTGCTCGCGGTGTTGAAGGACGCGGGGATCGGCTCACGCTCGTACTACCGCGTCCCGGCCCACCTGCAGCCGGCGATGCGCGAGTGGGGAACCGGGCTGGACCTGCCGGGAACCGAGGAAGCGGCCCGCACGAACCTCGCCGTGCCCATCAGCCCGGTGCTGACGCGGGCCGACGCCGAGCAGGTCGTCGCCGCCGTGGGCGCGCTAGCGCCAGCGCTCCAGTAGATCCTCGTCGCCGACCTCGCGCACCACCCGCGCCGGAACCCCCATCACGACGGCGCGGGCCGGCACGTCCTTCGTGACGACCGCTCCGGCGGCGACGAACGCCTCCTCGCCGACCTCCACTCCCGGTGTCAGGACGACTCCCCCGCCGACGCGGCAGGCCCGCCGCAGCACCGGCCCGCGCAGGGCGTAAGACTGGTCGTGGCGGCTCATCGTCGAATCGTTGGTCATGCACACGCCCGGCCCGACGAACACGTCGTCCTCGACGACCGAGTACGCGGTCACGTACACGTCGGTCTGAATCTTCGCGCCCGCGCCGATCCGGACATCGTTGTCCACGGTGCTTCCGCGCCCGATCAGTGCGCCCGCGCCGATCTCCGCGCGCTCACGGACATAGGCCTGATCGCCGACGATGACGTCCTCGCCGAGCTTCGCGCCCGCGAACACGATCGCGCCGCAGCACACCACGGCGCGGTCGGCGATCTCCAGCGGCGCGAGCGGCGTCGTGGACGCCGACGACGAGCGCGCCAGCTTCGGCGACTTCCCGAGCACCGCACCGTCCTGGACTTCGCACCCTGCGCCCAGGACCGTGCCGTCGTGGATCACCACGTGCGCGCCGATCCGCGTGCCCGCACCGATCACCACGCCTGCCCCGACGACCGCGAACGGCCCGAGGTCGACGTCCTCCGCGATCTCCGCCGTCTCGTGCATCAGGTTCATGCCGCCATCCTGACGAGCGCCTCGACGACTCGCTCGCCGGCCCGGCCGTCTCCGTAGAGCGGCGGCCGCTCAGTGGGCGCCGGACGCTCCAGCGCGGCCCGGGCCGCGTCGGCATCGAGGTCGACGAGGACATTCCAGCCGGCGTCGACCGTCTCGCGCCATTCGGTGGTGGCGCGCAACGTCACGCACGGCACGCCGGCCAGATACGCCTCCTTCTGCACGCCGCCCGAGTCGGTCAGCACCGCTCGCGCCGCCACCAGCAGGGCGGTGAACTCGAGATAACCCAGTGGCGGCGCCTGCACGACGCCGTCGAGCGAGCTCAGCAACCCCGCTTCCTCCAGCCGCGCCCGGGTCCGCGGGTGAAGCGGCAACACGACCGGGCCCGGCACGCCCGTGAGCACCTCGACCAGCGAACGCAGCCGAGCGGGATCGTCGACGTTCCCGGCCCGGTGCGCGGTGGCGAGCAGATAGCCGCCGCGCTCGACGCCGAGCCGATCCAGCACGCCTGCGTCCGCGCGGGGAGCGAGCAACTGGAAGACGTCGACCATCACGTCACCCACCATCACGACCTCGCCGAGGACCTTCTCACCGCGCAGCGTGTCCGCCGCCGCCGGCGACGAGCACAACAACAGCGAGGCGGCGTGGTCGGTCAGCACCCGGTTGAGCTCCTCGGGCATCGAGCGGTCGTACGAGCGCATCCCGGCCTCGACGTGGGCGACCGGGATCCGGGCCTGCGCCGCGGCCAGCGCGCCCGCGAGCGTCGAGTTCGTGTCTCCGTAGACGAGCACGACATCAGGTGCTTCCGAAGCCAGCAGGGGCGCCAGCGCCTGGAGCATCCGTGCGGTCTGGGCGGTGTTTGTGCCGCCGCCGAGCTCGAGGTGATGCTCGGGTCGCGGGAGCTCGAGCTCGTCGAAGAACACCCGTGAGAGCTCGTCGTCGTAGTGCTGGCCGGTATGGACCAGCACCTCCTCGGCGACCGCGCGCAGCCGCGAGGACACGGCTGCGGCCTTGACAAACTGCGGCCGATTGCCCACGACAGTCAGTACGCGCACCGCGAGAGCGTAGGACGCCCGACGGACTAGACGATCGGTCAATGGTCCCTGCGCGGAGCCGTCCTACAGTCACCGCGCCCCTCGGTCAGCGAGAGGGGGAGAAGACCGCAAGCGCCTACGCAGCTCCCCCACCACAATATGCGGGGAGCCACCCATCTTGTCTCTTTTTCGAGACAGAGATGAGAGTTCTCTCATGTCCGATCCGTTGAACCGATGTGTGCGGAATCTGCGGCGTGATCCAGATCGACGAAGGGGCGCCGCGGGAAGTCGCACCGCCTGAGGTCCTCGAGGCGATGACCGACGCCATGGTCCACCGCGGCCCGAACGACCGTGGCCTGGAGATGGCGCCGGGGTTCGCGCTTGGCGTGCGCCGGCTCAGCATCGTCGACATCCACAACGGGCACCAGCCGTTCACGAACGAGGACGGCACGGTCATCGCCGCTCAGAACGGCGAGCTCTACAACCACGACGAGACCCGCGCGCAACTCGTCGCACAGGGGCATAGCTTCCGGAGCCGCTGCGACACCGAGATCATCCCGCACCTGTACGAGCAGTACGGCGACGCGTTTCCGGAGCACGTGCACGGGAAGTTCTCGATCGCCGTTGTCGACACCCGCCGCCGCCGCGCCGTGCTCGCACGCGACCGGCTCGGCGTCAAGCCGTTGTATTACGCGCGCCGCGGCGGCCGATTGGTGTTCGCCTCGGAGCTGAAAAGCCTGCTGGCCAGCGGCCTCGTCGACGGAGCGCTGGACTACGCGGCGATCTCGGCGTATCTCACCCTTGGCTACTTCCCAGCGCCGCTCACGCCGCTCGCGGGCGTCAGCAAACTCCCGCCGGGCCATCGACTCGTGGTTGAGCGGGGCGATCTCCGCCTCGAGCGCTACTGGGCATATCCGGCACCGCAGCCTGATGTGAATGGATCGCGCCTCTCGGTGGACGAGTACGGCGAAGGCTTGCTCGAGCAACTCGACCGCGCCGTCCGTCTCCGCCTGATGGGCGACGTCCCGATCGGCGCGATGCTCAGCGGCGGGCTCGATTCCAGCCTGATCGTCGCGCTCATGGCTCGCGCGGGCGGCGACCCGGTGCGGACGTTCTCGATCGGATTCGTGGAGGACGGCGAGCGCAACGAGCTCGCCGACGCGCGCCGCGTCGCCCGCTTGTTCGGCACCGACCACCACGAGATCGAACTCTCGATGGCGGATCAGAGCGTCGCGCTGGAGGATCTGATCTGGAGCCTGGACGAGCCCGTGGCCGAGCTGTCTTCGCTGGGCTTCCTGGCGCTCTCCGAGCTCGCAGCACAGCGCGTGACCGTCGCGCTGTCCGGCCAGGGCGCCGACGAGTTGCTCGGTGGTTACCGCAAGCACCGTGCCGCATCGCTCACCGCAGCCTGGAAGCAGCTTCCCAGACCCGCGCAGTGGCTCGGGGAGACGCTGGCCTCGTGTACCCCACTGGAGTCCTCGCGTGCGCTCCGGACGCTTCGCGCACGGGACCCGGTGGAACGCCAGCTCGCCATGAGCGGCCTGCTCGGTGACGGACTCCGCCACCGCCTGTTGCGCGGTCCCCTGGCCGCGATCACTGGCGATCCCGCGCGTGAGGCCGTGAGCACCGTCCTCGGCGGGCTCGGCGACGACCCGCTGCCGACGACGCTGTACCTCGACGCGCAGCTCGCGCTCGTGGACAACATGCTCCACTACTTCGACCGGACTTCGATGGCGCACTCGCTCGAGGTGCGTGTGCCGTTCCTCGACCACCACGTGGTCGAGTACTGCGCCCGAGTCCCGGCCGGCCTGAAGGTCCGCGGGCTCACGTCGAAATACCTGCTCAAGCGGGCCGCCCGAGGCCTGCTGCCCGACAGCGTCATCCACAAGCGCAAGGTCGGCTTCTTCCGCGGCTCGGCGCACGGGTGGCTCGGCGCGCAGATGAGCTCCGCCGCGCCGGACTACCTCCTGAGGGGTGATGCCCGGTTCGCCGAGATGCTCGATCGATCCACGGTCGACGACCTCGTCTCCGCGCACAACCAGGGGAAGGGGAGCCCGAACCTGCTGCTCGCCATTCTCATACTCGAGGTCTGGCTGAGCTCGTTCGTACCGCGCGCGCTCGCGCAGGTCCCGGCGGGCGCGGCGGCCGCCGCGTAGCCGTCGCTATAGTTTCGACCGCCGCGCGGCCCCCGCGTGGCTTGTTTACGCCCTCGGCCAGAGACTGAACGTGAAGACCTACGTCGCCAAACCCACGGATCGCGAGCGCAACTGGTTGCTCGTCGACGCGGAGGGCCAGACCCTCGGCCGGCTCGCGACCCAGATCGCGGACGCCCTGCGCGGCAAGCGCAAGGCCACCTACACGCCGCACATCGACACCGGCGACTTCGTCGTCGTGGTCAATGCCGAGAAGATCTCGGTGACGGGGCAGAAGCGGGCCGAGAAGATGTACTACCGCCACTCGGGCTACCCGGGCGGACTGAAGTCCCGCACGCTCAACGACATGCTCGAGCGCCGGCCGGAAGAGGTCATCCGGCTCGCGGTGAAGGGGATGATGCCCCGCAACCGCCTCGGCCGCAAGCAGCTGACGAAGCTCAAGGTCTACGCGGGCCCTGACCATCCGCACGCTGCGCAGCAGCCGCAGCCGATGGCGCTGATCGAGACGAAGTAGGAGACCGATGGCCGAGAGCAACGACGAGAACGTCAACGAGCAGCCGCCCGAGCAGCCTGAAGAGATCGCCTCGGAAGACGTCGTCGGCGGGCAGGAGGCGCCGAGCGCCGACGCGCTCGATCGCGAGCAGGCGATCGTCGATGAGCCCGTCGCGGAGTCCGAGCAGCGCGCGGCCGAGGAGACCTCGATCACCGGCAGCGGTGACGAGGAGGATCTCGAGTACATCGAGGAGACGCCGCGCGAGAAGCCGGCGATCCCGGGCATGGACCTCGAGGTCGACATCGTCCGCGAGGGCGACGATCTCACCGGCGGCCGTCCGCGCTACAGCGAGGACGACGACTACGACGTCGACGAGGAGCCAGTCGCCGAGGGCGAGGAGGAGCTTCCGGCGACGATCGCCGACGCGTCGATCGATCTCGCCGCAGGCGCGCGCTATCGCGCCACCGGCAAGCGCAAGACCGCCGTCGCGCGCGTCACGCTCAAACCCGGCACCGGCGAGTACGTCATCAACGGCAAGCCGCTGGACGCCTTCTTCCCGCGCGCGACGCTGCAGCGCACGATCCGCCAGCCCCTGGAGACCGTCGGCTACGAGACCCGCATGGACGTGGTGGCGGCGATGCACGGCGGCGGCGTCTCGGCCCAGGCCGGCGCCCTGCGACACGGCGTCTCCAAGGCCCTGCTGGAGGCGGACCCGAACCTGCGGTCCGAGCTCAAGCGGCGCGGCTTCCTCACGCGCGACGCGCGCGTGAAGGAACGCAAGAAGGCCGGTCTCAAGAAGGCCCGTAAGCGGCCGCAGTTCTCCAAGCGCTAGTGGGCGCGGCGTCCACCGCCGCTGCTCGCAGGCTGTTTGGCACCGACGGTGTCCGCGGCGTCGCGGGCGAGTTCCTGACGGCCGAGCTCGCCCTGGCGCTGGCGCGCGCCGCGACCAGCCGTATCCAACGCGAGGATCGGCCGGCGCGCGTCCTGATCATCCGTGACACGCGCGAGTCGGGTGAGATGCTCGAGGCCGCCGTTGCCGCCGGTGTGGCCGCGGCCGGAGGCGAGGCGCTCCTTGGCGGCATCCTGCCGACGCCGGGGGCGCCGCTGCTGATCGCGCGCCACGGGTTCGACCTCGGCGTGGTGCTGTCGGCCTCGCACAACCCGTACCGCGACAACGGGATCAAGTTCTTCGGCGGCGACGGCTACAAGCTGTCCGACACCACCGAGGCCGAGATCGAGGCCGCCCTGGAGCAGCCGCATCCGGTCCCGGAGCACCCGGGGCGCGTGCGCACGTTCCACGGCGCGCTCGAGGACTACCTGCGCGCGCTCCAGGAGCGCTTCGGCGACCTCGATCTGAGCGGCCGCCGGATCCTGCTCGACTGCGCCAACGGCGCGACGTTCCGTGCCGCGCCGGAGATCTTCCGGCGGCTCGGCGCCGACGTCGGCATCCTGGCCCACGAGCCGGACGGTCGCAACATCAACGAGAACTGCGGTTCGACGCACATGGGCCGCCTGCAGGCCGCGATGCAGGCCGGTGACGACGAAGCGGCGTTCGCATTCGATGGCGACGGCGACCGGATGCTTGCCGTGGATCGCAACGGCGCCGTCGTCGACGGTGACGAGCTGATCGCCCTCGCCGCATTGCACCTGCGGAACGCTGGTCGACTGCCCGGCGATGGCGTGGCGGTCACCGTGATGACGAACTACGGCTTTCACACCGCGATGGCCGAGCATGGGGTCGAGGTCGCGACCACACCGGTCGGCGATCGCTACGTCCTCGAGGCACTGCGCGAGCGCAATTGGGCGCTGGGCGGCGAGCAGTCCGGCCACATCATCGACCGCAACTTCGTCCCTTCGGGCGACGGCATCGCGGCCGCACTGCTCACCCTGGAGGCGCTCGGCACAACCGATCTCGCCGAACGCCACGCGATGGAAAAGCTGCCGCAAAAGCTCGTGAACGTGCGCGTGCGCGACCGCGGCGCGCTCGAGCACGCCGCCGAGGTGCACGCCGCTGTCGAGCGCGAATCGCTCGCTCTCGAGGGTCGCGGCCGGGTCCTGCTGCGCCCGAGCGGCACCGAGCCGCTGGTTCGAGTGATGGTCGAGGCGCCGAGCAGGCAGGAAACGGACAGCGTCTGCGATCGACTCGCGTTGCTCGTTCGCGACGCTCTCGGATGAGGCCTAAATGAACGTTCGTTGAATCTGAGTGAACTCTGACCGTACGACCAGTGCACGTTGTCCACGCTTTGCACGATGCTCGTCGCATGGTCCTACGTACTCTTCGTGCGGCGCTCGTGGTCGCTGCCATCTCGCTGGCGATCCCCACAGCAGCCAACGCCGCTTCATTCTCATTTCCCCTCGAGGGCTGGTGGTCCCTGAACGAGGGCTCCGGCCAGACCGTGCGCGACTGGTCCGGGAACAACAATCACGGCTACCTCGGCCTGACGCCTGCGGTCGACGCGGCCGATCCCACCTGGGTCGACGACGGAATCTGGGGCTCGGCCCTGCGCTTCATCAGCGACGATCGCGTGACGATCCCGGCCAATTCGAATCTCCAGGCCCAGAAGCTGACCGTGTCCGCGTGGGTCCGTTGGAAGCCGGAGGGTGGCCTTGGCGGCGAGACCCCCGGCATCCACAAGTACCCGCTCACGATGGGCGGCGACGGCTGCCGGATTAGCTCGTACGGCATGGGCACCGACGCGAGCGAGGGCCTGCTGTTCTTCATCGGCACGGCCAACGGCTACGTTGCCTCCCCGGCCTCGACGAAGGCGATCTGGGATGGCAAGTGGCACCACGTCGCCGGCACGTTCGACGGCACCAAGGTCCGCTTCTACGTCGACGGCAACCAGCAGGGCAGCGGGACCGCGGTGCCCGCCGGCACCAAGATCGACTACTCATTCGCGACCCAGTCCGGTGCGATCGGCGACTTCGCGGGCGAATGCGATGAGCAGATCGCCATGCAGGGCGACATCGACGGCGTGCAGATCTGGTCCACGCCGCTGCCCGTCGACACCATCTGGCGGTTCCTGAAGTCGCTCTTCTCGAGCCGCTAGGCACTCGGCGACACACCGTTGTTGGGCACGACCTCCCGGCGCCCGCCGGGAGGTCGTTGTTGTTAACGCCAACCCTGGACTGACGATCAGCGAAGGGCCAGAGCAGGCCGCCTAGAATCTGAGCCTCACGTGCCGCGTCAGCGGCGCCCCTCTTAGTGCAACCGGAAGGAGGCCGACCATGTGCGGCATCGTCGGCTACGTCGGACAGCGGTCGGTGCAGGACATCCTCCTCGCCGGCCTCGAAAAGCTCGAATACCGCGGTTATGACTCCGCCGGGATCTCGCTCCAGGCCGATGGGACGCTCGAGAGCGTCCGCGCGGTCGGCAACCTGTCCGCGCTGAAGGAGGCGGTCGAGACCGCCGGCGAGTCGACCGGCGGCGTCGCGGTGATGGCTCCGCCGGCCACGACGGGGATCGGCCACACCCGGTGGGCGACGCACGGTCGCGTCACGGAGGAGAACGCGCACCCGCACTACGACCCTGAGAACCGCGTTCACGTCGTGGTCAACGGGATCGTCGAGAACTACATGGAGCTCAAGCAGGAGCTTCAGGCGTCCGGCGCGCACTTCAGCTCTGAGACCGATGTCGAGGTCATCGCGCACCTGATCGCCGACCGACCTCGACGAGCACGGGCTCGTGGAGGCGACCCGGCGCACCTACAACCGCCTGCGCGGCCACTACTCGTTCGTGGCGATGGCGGCGGACGAGCCCGGCACGCTCGTCGGTGCCCGCAAAGAGTGCCCGCTGATTGTCGGCCGTGGTGACGGCGAGCAGTTCCTGGCCTCCGGAATCCCGGCGTTCCTCGCGCACACCCGGACCGCCCAGGCGCTGGAGGACGACGAGCTGGTCGTCCTGACCGCCGACGGAGCCGAGTTCCTGACCGCGGCGGGCGACACGTTCGAACGCGAGACGCACGAGATCGACTGGGACGCCGACGCCGCCGAGAAGGGCGGCTACGAGACGTTCATGCTCAAGGAGATCCACGAGCAGGCTGACGCCGTGGCCGAGACGATCGCCGACCGCACCGTCCGTCCGGACGGCGTCGACCTCCCCGAGCTCGATGACGACCTGCTTCAGCGCACCAACCGGATCATCATCGTCGCCTGCGGCACCTCGTACCACGCGGGGCTGATCGGCCGGTACGCGATCGAGGAATGGGCTCGGGTCTCCGTCGAGATGGACATCGCCTCGGAGTACCGCTACCGCAACCCGGTGGTCGGGCCCGGCGACCTCGTGATCGGCATCACTCAGTCCGGCGAGACGCTCGACACGCTGGCCGCGATGCGGCTCGCGCGCGAGCGGGGCGCCAGCGTCCTGGCCGTCACGAACATCATGGGCTCGCAGGCGACGCGCGATGCGGACGGCGTTCTTTACACCCGCGCGGGTCTGGAGATCGGCGTCGCCGCGACGAAGACGTTCGTCGCCCAGGTGGCGGTCATGTACCTGTTCGCGCTGCGGCTGGCTGAGCTGCGCGGAACGCTGTCCGAGGAACGCCGGCGCGAAATCGTACCGGCGTCTGAAGCGGATCCCGCACGACATCGGCGCGATGCTCGATCGAGGCAGCGAGACGATCGATCGCGTTGCCGAGCGCCACTTCGAGAAGGACTTCTTCCTCTACCTGGGCCGCCACGTCGGGCTGCCCGTCGGCCTCGAGGGCGCGCTCAAGCTCAAGGAGATCTCCTACATCGCGACCGACGCCTACGCGGCCGGCGAGATGAAGCACGGTCCGATCGCGCTGCTCGACCAGACGACACGCCCGTCGTGGTCGTCGCGACCGACTCGCCCGTGCTCGACAAGGTCATTTCGAACATGCAGGAGGTGCGCGTCCGCGGCGCGCACGTGATCGCGGTCGCCACCGAGGGCGTCGGACCTCGGCGAGCACGCGGACGAGGTGCTGCCCGTTCCGCAGACGGACTGGATGCTGCAGCCGCTGCTGGCGGTGATCCCGCTCCAGCTCCTCGCCTACCGGATCGCGCGCCTACGCGGTCTCAACGTCGACCAGCCACGCAACCTGGCCAAGACCGTCACCGTAGAGTGATCAATCACGCGTGAGCGCGGTCGTCGCCGCCCACAGGCGGCGGCCGAGCTCGTCTGCGTCACCGGCCGGCAGCACCAGCTGAGCGCCAGCGGTCACGAGCGCTTCGGGCGGCGAGTCGTCCTCGCGCTCGCCCGCAAGCGCGAGGCGACGCGTCTCGGTGAGCCGCTCGTCGGCTGCCAGCCGGCGCAGCAGCGAGGTCGGAGGCATGTCCCCGGTCGCCGTGCCGACCACGATCGCGTTCGGACGCAGGTCGCGCGCGAGTCGTAGCGCCTCGACCGCGTCGCTGGCGACGCACGTGACGGCCGCGTCGCCGATCGCCTGCAGAATCGCGTCGGCACGGCCCGGTACCTGCTCCACGATCACGATCGTTGCCACCTGCGGCTCGGTCAGCTCCTCGATCAGCTCTGCCTCCAAGTGCGAACGCACGTACTCCGTCCGCTGGGCCGCGGCCGCCTGCTGCGCGAGCGTGGCGGTGACCCGCGGACCTTCGGCGGGCCGGAGCGGCAGCGACACGGTGAACAGCGCCCCACCCTGCGGCGCGTCTGCCGAGCGAGATCTCGCCGCCGTGCAGTTCTACGAACTCGCGCACGATGGCGAGACCGAGGCCGGCTCCGGCGCCGCTGGAGCGACCGTCACCGTCGAGGCCCGAGCGGAACCGGCCGAACACGCGGTCCCGGTGTTCAGGCGGCACGCCCGGACCGGAGTCCGCCACCTGCAGCACGGCATGACCCGCGCCCGCCAGCAGCTCGCAGCGGACGCTCCCCGAAGGCGGCGCGTGGCGGATCGCGTTGGCGAGGAGGTTCGAGACGATCCGGCTCAGGCGCTCGACGTCGAAGCGGCCGGCGAGCGCGTCCGGCGTCTCCACGGACAGGTCGACCCCGCGGTCGGCCGCCAGCGGCTCGAACGACTCCGCGACCGTACGCACGGCGCGCGCGAGATCGGCGTCCACGAGCGCGAGCTGCGTCTCCCCGTGGTCGGCCTTGACCTGTTCGAGCATGTCGTTGACCTGTTCGAGCGCGCCGAGCGCGGCAATCCGGATGTTGACGACCTGCGAGCGCACGTCTGGGGCGGGATCAGAGCGCAGGAGCTGCTCGGCGCGGGTCACGACGACGTGCAGCGGAGCGCGCAGATCGTGAGAGAGCTCGCCGAGAAGCCGTTCGCGATAGTCGTGGACGCGGGCAAGGCGCTCCGTGAGCGCCGACAGCTCCGCGTTCTGGCGCCCGAGCCGCTCCTCCACCCGCTTGCGGTCCGTGATCGTGCGGCCTTCCGCGACGATGAACGCGACACGCCCATCGCGGCCGCGCAGCGGCCGGATCATGAGGTCCAGCGTGCCGGGCTCGCGACCGGAGACGCGAACCCCGACGTCGAAGCGGGCGAACCGACCCTCGGCCGCGGCCGAGATCGCGGCGCTCACTGAGCGCACGTCCTTCGGCTCCGCCGCCGACCACCAGGGCGTCATCCACAGCGGCAGCCCGGCGACCTCGGAGCGATCGACGCCGCCCGCGATCAACGCGGCGGGGTTGACGTCGATCACGTGGCCGGCGCCGTCGAGCAGCGCCATGAAGCTCGACGACTTGGCGTGGGCGACCTGCGCCATGAGCTGGCGAGCGAGTCCGTCCTCGTTGGGGTCCGCGACTTCCGCAACGCGGGCCCGGAGCGCTTCCACGAGGTCCAGCGAGGTGCGCCAATGATCCGAGCGTTCGGGCGAGCTCATCCTGGAGAACGAATCTAACGTGCGCCGCGCGGCTCGTCGGCCGTCGACCGCCTCAAGCGGACGGATAGGCGATTGACGCGCGGGCTGGGCATGCGGTTGGTCTGACCCTACCCGGATGGGGAGAACGCCGCCACAGCAGCGGGCGCGCGGACGTAGGGTCCCCACTGATGCTCGGTGCCGTGGTCAATTCCTCCGCTCGTTCCGCGCGTCGCGACCACGCCGGCGCGGCGCCTACGATCCTCCATCTCGCTCCGACGCGCTCGGCAACCGTCCGCCTGGCGCCGATCGCCGGAGCCCTGCCAGCGCCGCAGGCACGCGTCGACGCCGCCGGTCTCGTGACGCCGTGGTCGCTGACGACGCCGGTAGTTCCGGTGCCGTCGCGCTCGGCGGCCGAGCTCTCGCGCGCGGTGACGGACGCGTTACACGAGCTTCGGCCCGACGCCGTCGTGCTCGCCGGCGACGACGACGCGGCGATGGTGTGCGCGCTGGCGGCGACACGCGCCGGCGTGCCGATCGCGCGCATCGGTGCCGGGCTCCGTTGTGGGGATCGGGGCCTGAAGCGCGAGATCAACCGGATCGCGATCGACGAGCTCGCCACGCGTCTGTATACGGACGGCGAAGCAGCGGACGAGCGGCTACGCGCGGAGGGCTTCGACGACGAGACCATCCGCCGAGTGGGCAGCCCGTTGGCGGCGAGCGTGGCGCGTTGGCGTGGTCTCGCGC
Organism: uncultured Solirubrobacteraceae bacterium; assembly: GCA_963768375.1. GTDB lineage: Bacteria > Actinomycetota > Thermoleophilia > Solirubrobacterales > Solirubrobacteraceae > Solirubrobacter. The sequence continues at coordinate 174,716 of CAVYHO010000003.1, read as the reverse complement.
TGGAGCGCGCGGCGTGGGATCGGCTCGAGCTGCGGCGAGGCCAGTACATCCTCGTCGCCCTCCACCGGCCAGAGAGCTTCGCCCAGCCCGAGCGCGTGGTGGCCGCGCTGACCGCGCTCGCAAAGCGGCATTCCGTCGTGGTCTGCGGCGATGAACGTCTGCCGCACAGCCTCGCCGACATCGACGATGCTGGAGCCGACGGCCGACTACCCCCACTTCTTGTCGCTCCAGGCGGGCGCGGGCGCCGTGGTCACGGACTCGTCCGGCGTACAGGAGGAGACCACCGTTCTCGGCGTCGCCTGCTTCACCCTCGCCGGCTCGAGCGAGCGCACCCTCACGCTCACGCACGGGACGAACTCACTGCTCGGCGACGATCCCGCCGCGATCGCCGAGGTCACCGTTTCCCGCTCCGGCGAGACCGAGGAGCCGATCCCGATGTGGGACGGCGACGTCGGTGGGCGGGTCGCCGCAGATCTGCTGGATGCACCGTGGAGGTCCGCATGACACGCGCGCACATGTCTCTCGTCGCTTCACCGCTGTCGAGCCCCTCGAGCGATTGGCTGCGGACCGCGGTCCCGCAGCACGACGGCGACGTCATCGCGCACGTGGCGAGCTGCGCGGAGGACCTTCCGCGGCTTGCGAGCGTGATCGAGGCGATCGGCGATCGGGCGGCCTTCGACCAGGTGGTACTCGACGTGGGCGCCGGCCCGGGGACCGCAGGCAGGCTCGAGGAGCTGGGCGCGTTCGTGCCCATCACCCGGCTTGGCGTCCCGGAGGTGCCCGAGTGCCGTCCAGGATGCGCTCGAGGTCAACCGGTGCGCGGCCGTGGTGCTCCATGTCGACGACCACGCCGGCCTCTGCTGCGCTCTCGCCGCGGCGCGGCTCGGGATTGCCATCGTGCGGGTCGGCGGCATCCCGCGCTCAGGGTCCGGGCGTGTGATCGCCCGCCTGGCCGACGTGTTGCTCACGCGCTCCCCGCTCGACGAGGTGACGCGGCCCGCGACGGTCGCTCCCGATCGCGCATTCGTGATCGGGAACCCGCTGGTCGACATGGTCCAGCGCCACGCGCGAGGTGCGCTGGCGGCCGCCGCTTGGCGCCGCTACGACATCTTGCCCGGGGCGTACAACTTCGCGGTGCTCACCGGGAAGGCGTCGTTCGCCGAGATCGCGCCGCGCCTGAACGATCTGGCTGCGCGATCGAGGCTCATCCTCGAGGCGCCGAGCGGGTGCGACGTCGCCGGCGGCGGTGACCGTCTCCGGCCCCTCGTTCCTCGAGCGTCTCTCGCTCGAGCGCGCGGCGAAGGCGATCTTCACCGACTCCGAGCGCGTGGCCGAAGAGGCGACCGTGCTCGGAGTCCCATGTCACTCAACCTCCAGAGCGGACCGGAGCTCCCGGCGGCGGCCCCGTCCTGGGACGGGCCGGCCGGGGTTCGTGCCGCCGACGCGTTCGTCGCGAACTTCGCGCGCGTTCGGCTCAGTGGCTGAGCGCGGCTTACGCCGCCGCCACCATCAGGTCGTTGAGATGGGCGTACCGGCTCGCCTCGGTCCGGTTCGCGACGCCCAGCTTGCGATACGTATTCGAGAGGTGGAACTTGACCGTCTGCTCGGTCACCCACAGCTCACGTGCGATGCGGCCGTTCGTGTAGCCCTGGGCCACCAGCCGCAGAATCTCGAGCTCGCGGTCCGTCAGCGGGCAGTCGTCGCGAGTCGCCTTGGCGGCGCTGCGGCGTGGCATGTGGACGATGGTGTCGCGGGAGATCTCACGCAGCAGGGTGGCCAGGCTCACCGGGTGAACGGCCTTCGAGATCACGGCTTCGGCGCCGGCGTCGAACGCCTGGCCAAGCGAGTCGCTGTCCATCCGCAGCGTGAGGAACACGCGCTTTGAATTCGGCAGGTAGGAGGCGAGCTCCTCGAGGCGCGCGATCGCGTGCTCCGGCTCCTGCGTGTCGTCGACAACGATGATTTCCGGCGCGAGCTCAACGGCCTTCGCGCTGATCGGGACGGATCCGTCGACGAACCCGATCACCTGGAACCCGGCGGTCTGTCGCAGGGCCAGGCGGACACTTTGCGCCGCGAACGAATTGTCCGCAACGATCATCAGACGCTTCACAGCAGCCTCCTCCGTGGGCTTCGCTTCATGTTGTCCAGGTTGTCGCCTGGACCATCGAGCAGGAAGGTGATCTTCGACTGGCCGATCGGGGAGTTCATGCCCATCTCGGGGGTGATATGGACGGATGGCTTCCCCCGCTTGGGGAGAAAACTCACCCGCGGCCACCGAGGCGAGCGAGTCCCGACGCGTGGTCGAACGTGCGGCGCACGTAGTACTTGCTGACGGTCCGGACCAGCCGGTCTCCAGAGGGCCCCTGGCGCGCGGCGGCGGCCGCCTCAATCTGTTCCGCCAGCGGCGCCACCAGCGCGCTCCAGCGGTGAGCGTCGGCCAGCTTGCGGCCGGCGGCGCGGGCCGCTTCGCGCTCGTTCGGTTGCTCGATCAGGCGCAGGACCGCGGCGGCGGCCGCCTCCGGGTCAAACGGCGCGACCACGCTCGCGAAGCCCGCCGCCCCGAAGCGCTCGGCCATCTCGTCACCGTGGGCGAGCACGCACGGCAGCGCGGTCCATAGGTAGTCCATGTACCGCGCGCGAGCCGCGAACGGGGCCTCCGGCGTGTCCGCGTGCAGCGTCAGGCCCAGGTCGGCGTCCAGCAGGTACTCGTGGCGGCGCTCGTACGGTGTCCACTCGTCGAGGAAGAAGACGTTGCGGTCCAGCAGCCCAAGCTCCTCGGCCAGCTCCCGCGCCTGCTCGGTGCGCTCGGACCGGTCGAACTTCGCCTTCGGCGCCTTGCCGGCGCTGATCACGAGGCGCGCGTCGGGACGCTTGTCAACCACGAGCGCGAACGCGCGCAGGGCGGTCGACGCGTCGAACCACTTCCAGACCTTGCCCCACCACAGCACGACTGGATCGTTCGCGCCGATCTGCGGGAACGCCGCGCGCAGTGGGTGCGCGTCGGAGTCCGCGGGGGGATCACTGAGGCCGAACGGCACGTTGACCGCGATCGGTCGACGTCGCTGCTCGAGCGCCGCCAGATCCGACTGCAGCAACTCGAGCTGCTTGTCGCCGGCGCACGCCACGATGTCGGAGAAGCGCAGCTGCGCGTCGCGGATCATCTTCTGCGCACGGATCACGCGGCTGATGCCCGGCTGCTCGGTGAAGATCGAGAGCTCGAGCCAGATCGGGTCGTACTGGTCGGAGACCGTGATCGTGCGGCTGCCACGCAGCGCAGCGAACAGGTACGGCGGGATCACGGGCGCCACCACGGCGTCGTGCCGGCGCGCCTCCCGGATCAGGCTGCCGCGCGTCGACGGGACGAGGCGCAGGCCCTCGTGCATCTCGGCCGGCGGGTTGTGGATCGCAACCGTCACGTCGTGGCGCTCGGCCAGCGCGCGGGCCATCGCCCAGCCGCGGATTTCGGGGCCGGTGACGCGGGCGCCGATGCCCCCGTTGACGACCACCAGAGTTCGCATGCGCTCGTTCATGTCACGGAATCAACGGCGTGGCGCGGGCCCGCCTTCCGAGCCGGCGCGGTCGCGGCGCCCTCGAGTGCGCGCTCGTAGGCCGCGATCAGCGCCGCCTCCGAGTGCTCCCAGCCGAGCGCGCTCACGACCCGCTCGCGCCCGTACGCGCCCATGCGCGCGCGGCGCTCGGGATCGTCGAGCAGTTCGTCCACGCAGCGGCCCAGGGCCTCCGGCGCGTCGCCGTCGGCGTACGCGGCGGCCTCGCCGGCCGACACACGCGACTCCGCGAGCCCGTACGAGACGACGGGCTTGCCCATCGCCATGTACTCGGGGATCTTGATCATCGTCGACATGTCGTTGAGCGGGCTCGGCGGGTCCGGCGCGAGGCAGACGTCGGCGGACGAGAGGATCGACCGGATGTCGTCGTCGTAGCGCCAGCCGGCGAACTCGACGCGGTCACCGATGCCGAGCTCGGCGGCGAGCGCGCGCATGTCCTCGAGTACGTCGCCCTCGCCGATGAAGATCGCGTGCCAGTCGTCGCGACCGCCGATGTGGCCGAGCGCGCGGATGGCGTGGTCGATCCCGTCCTGCGGCCCCATGATCCCGAGGTACACGATCAGGTGCTCACGGCCGCGCTTGAGCGCCGGATCGGGGTCGACCGGGCGGAAGCGGGCGAGGTTCGGCCCGTTGCGGACGATGAACACGTCCTCCGGTGCCATCTTCCCGCGCTCGATCGCGACGCGCCGATACGACTCGTTGGTGGCGATGGTGACGTCGGCGAGCCGGAACGCGACCTGCTCCAGCGCCAGTGCGACGCGGTAGAGCGGGCCGGTGCCGCCGCCGAAGCGCGAGCGGTAGAGCTCCGGCACGAGGTCGTGGTGGTCGAACACGAACTTCGTGCCGCGGCGGCGCAGGCTGCGCGCCGCGAGCAGCAGGAAGTCCGGCGGGTTGCAGGCGTGCACGACGTCGAAGTGCTGGGTGCGCGCGAGCTTGCGGACGAGCTTGCGGATCCGCCACATCGCCTGGGCGTACTCACGCAGATAGCCGACCGGGCCGCCGGACGCGGGCGCCAGCGGGAAGCGGTGGATCTCGATGCCCTCGAGCACCTCGTGCGGTGTGGAGTCGCGGTCGACGCCCTGGGCGCAGACGATCGTGACCTGCCAGCCCGCGGCAGTCAGGCTACGGGCCTCGTTCCACACGCGGCGGTCGGCCGGAACCGGCGCGTTCTCGGAGATGAACAGGACGCGCATCAGACGGCCTCGACGCGCCGCGGCCGCGGGAAGCGTCGCGAGTCGACGAGCTCGTTGCCCTCGATCGCGACCGGCCGGCCGCGGTTCTCGAGCGACAGCTTCGCCGCGTCCAGAACACGCACGATCTCGAGCCCGAGGTGCGCGTGCGAGCGCGGCCGGGCGCCGGTGTTGATCGCGCGCGCGAAGTCCTCGAGCTCGAGGCTGAGCGGCTCGGCGGCGTCGATCCGCGGGGCCACCATGTCGCCCGAGCGGTAGGTCAGCTGGTGCTCGCCGAAGTTCGCGGGCGCCGGCAGCGCCATGTCCAGCCCGCGGTCATAGATCCGCACCGAGGCGTCGGACGCGGCGTCGTCGTACTGGACCATTCGCTTGGACCCGACGATCACCATCTGGCGCACCTTGCGCGGCGCCAGCCAGGACACCTGGATGTTGGCCGTCGCGCCGCCCTCGAAGGTGAGCGACAGGAACGCGGTCTCGGGACACCTCAGACTGGAAGATCGATCCGGCCCGTCGCGGTCACGCTGACCACACGGCGGTCCAGCCAGTGCAGCAGGATCGACAGATCGTGCGGCGCGAGGTCGCAGACGACACCGTCGGGCTGGTAGATCCCGAGGTTCATCCGCGACGAGGTGACGAAGTAGATGTCGCCGAGATCCCCGGCCTCGATCAGCCGCTGGATCTTGTTGACCGGCGGGCTGTAGAGGAAGGTGTGGCCGGGCATCAGCGTCAGCCCGCGCTCCTCGGCCAGCAGCACCAGCTCCTCGGCGTCCTTGGCGTTGGTCGCCAGCGGCTTCTCGACCAGCACGTGCTTGCCGGCCAGCAGTGCGCGGCGGGCCAGCGCGTAATGCGTGCGCGGCGGCGTCGCGACGCACACCGCGTCCACGCGCGGGTCGGCGAGAACGAGGTCGAAGTCCGTGACCGTCGGGATCATCGTGCCGTAGCGCGCGGTGAACTTCGCGGCCTTCTCGGCGTCGAGCTCGCACAGCGCGAGCATCTCCAGCTCGGGCCGCTCGAGCACGTTGCGGACGATGTTCGGGCCCCAGTAGCCGTAGCCGACGACGACGACGCCGAGCGGATCCTCCACCGGGCGGATCACGCCGCGTCCTTCGCGAAGAGGACCGTCGGGATCGTGAGGGCGAGGATCTTGATGTTCAGCCACAGCGAGCGGCTACGGGCGTACTCGATGTCGAGCTGGATCATCTGCTCGTAGGTCAGCTTCGAGCGCCCGCTCACCTGCCACAGGCCGGTCATCCCGGGCCGCACGGCGAAGCGCGCGAACCACGACGGCGGGTACTTCTCGACCTCGTACTCGATCGTCGGGCGGGGCCCGACGAGCGACATCTCGCCGCGCAGCACGTTCCAGAGCTGCGGCAGCTCGTCCAGGCTGGACTTCCGCAGCAGGCGTCCGACGCGGGTGACGCGGCTGTCGGCCGAGAGCTTGAACAGCTCATCGTCGCCGTTGTCCTCGTCGCCCTCGATCAGCTGCAGCACGTAGTCGCGGTGCGTCTGCGAGCTCGCCTCGGCCTGCATCGTGCGGAACTTGTTGACGACGAACGGATTCCCGCCACGGCCGACGCGGCGCTGGCGGAAGATCACCTTCCCGGGTGAGTCGATCCTGATCGCGATGGCCAGCAGCGCGAACAGCGGCGCCAGCAGCACGATCAGCAGCGCGGCGATGCCGACGTCCAACAGCCGGCAGGCGATCGCCGACGCGCGTGACTCGACCGCGGCGACAGCGGGGATCTCAGGGGTTGCAGTAACGACTCCGGCTTCCATGCTTGTCGCCCTTGCTCAGACGCGTTTCCTGGTCATCGAATGACGAACGGATGCGGAGGCGGGCAACTTCCGCGCGGCGAGCGCGCCGATGATCAACAAGCTGCCGAGGGCGGTTGTCCGCGCCGTGCCACCGTCGTTCGGATACAGCGCGTCCCCGATCCCGGCGACGTCAGTGAGCGATGCGACGGTCAGCACCGCGCAGGCCGCCGCCACCAGCAGCGTGGTCGCGCGCTCCGCGTTGGCGCGTGCGGTCGCGGCGAGCCACAGCGCGACCAGCAGCGGCCCGACCAGTGTGCCGGAGGGGGCGAACACGATGTCGGCGAGCGAGCCGAGCCCGAACAGCACGATCGGCACCCACCAGGACCGCCGGCGAGCGTCGAGCACCGGGGCGCGCCGGGTGGCGACTAGGAAGGCAAACCATCCCGCGGCGCCCATCACGAGGGCGATCCGCAGCGCATCGCCGACGCCGGTGGTCGCGATCTGTCCGCTGCTCGCTGTCAGGAAGTAGGCGTCGGTCTGGCGCTGCACGATCGTTCGCCAGCCCTCCTGGCGCCGGTTCGGCCGGATCCAGGCCGACAGAGTCATGGCCGTGGTCAGGCCCAGCGACGGCGACGGAGGCACCCGCACGACCGTCGCCACGCCGTCGAGGCTCAGCGCCTCGCCGAAGCGGCCGGGGGCCCAGGTCGCGCCGCCGTGGACCTGGCCGGTGTTCCGATTGCCGGACGCGTCGGTCGCGGCCGAGTCGAACGCGTACGCGGCTACGAGGTCACGCGCCGGCGCGACCGGCGCGGCCATGTCGGCGCGGAGCTCGCCGGTGGTGAGGGCACGCGCGTACACGCGTAACTCGTCGATCCGCCCGTCGAAGTGCTCGCCGTACGGGCGGTTCCCTCCGATCCACAGCGGGTTCTCCGGCGTCTGGATCCGTCCGTGCGCGGCGTGGCTCGAGACCAGGTTCCCGTTGACGTACAGCCGCTCGGTTGAGCCGTCGTACGTGAGCGCGACGTTCGACCACTGCTCGACGCGCACGGGGTCGCCGGCGAACGTCTGCGCGATCGTGCCGTCCAGCGTCCCGCCGCCGGCCGGCACCAAGGCGCCGCCGTCGTGCGCGAGCACGCCCGCGAGCACGAGCAGGACGCCGAGCGCGCCCACCGAAGCGGGCAGCGTCCAGCGCTGGGCTACCGTCGGCGGCGAAAGCCGACGGATCGCAGCGAGCGCGAGCAGGATGAACGGAACGGCGAGGAGATCGCCGGCGTCCACCCCGTGCGCCGCCGAGAGCGCGAGGACGGTCGGGTCGGGCCGGATCTCGGCCACGACGATGCCGGCCGCCGTCGCGAGCAGCAGGAGGATGACGATCCAGACACGGGAAGAGCGCATCGAACCTGCCGGCGAGCCGTTCGGCTCGCCGGCAGAGACAGAGCGATTAGGAGGTGACCGAGGCGGCCTTGCGGTCGTACGCCTCGATGAGGTCCTCGGGCAGCGGAGCGAGGTCGCTCGCGCGCACGAAGTCACGCAGGGTCGTGCCCGTGCACGCCGAGTCGACGTTCGCGGCGCCGACGCCCTCGATCAGGTCGTCGAGGTTGACCGTGCGGAAGTCGATGCTGAAGCGCGTGCGCGCGGTGGTGTTCGGCACGGTCGTGTGCAACTGCGCGGCGGAGAACACGATCGGGCCGCCGGGCGGGCAGACGATGCGGACGTCGGGCGAGAGCTCGAGTTCCTCGTCGGCCTGCGGCTGGACGCGGGTGTCCTTCTTGACCAGCTTGGCCGCCTGCTGGCGCCCGGTGCGGTTCCACTCGCCGTAGTCGTAGCCGGACGACGTGTTCTTGATCGCGCGGTCGAAGTACTGCGGGTGGAACGCCATCGAGTTCTCGGACTCGATCGCGTACACCGGCAGCCACCAGTTGAGCTGCTGCTGCGGCGCCGAGAACCACGTGTCGCGATGCGAGTGGAACTGGAGTGCGAGGCCGGCGTTCATGTACTGGCTGTGCGCCATTGTGCGAAGGCGGGGGACGTCGAAGTACGTGCGCTCGATGTCGGCGCCGACCTCCGTGAGCATCCCCGCGATCAGCTCCTTCGCGCGCGGGTGGTGGATGAACTTGGGCTTGAGCTCAGCGAGGATCTCCGCGTAGCTCTCAGGCCGCATGTTGTCCTGCGCGACCTCTGGGTCATGCGGGGCGAACGCCGCCTCGCTCAGCTCCTGCGCCAGCTCGGCGAGCTTGGTCGCGCTGTTCCCAGGCGAGAAGGCGAACAGGTCGCCCGCATAAAGTCGATGACGGCGCTCCTCGTCAGAGAACGCCGCGTCCAGATAGATCGTCGGCATGACCCACCAACGGACCGACCGGCCGCGCCCTTCCACGAGGGTTCTAGTTTTTAGGGCGCCCTAACTCGCGGTGCCAGGCAACGGTCTGGCGAAGGCCCTCTTCCAGGCCCGTGGTCGCGCGCCAGCCGAGCGCTTGCGCGGCGGTCTCGATGTCCGGAGGCACGTCCTGCTCGAGCGGCCGCACTGGCACCGAGCCCATCTGCGGCGCGCCGGCAGTCGGCCCGATCGCGGCCACGATCGCCTCGACCACGTCGCCGACGGTCGCGACGATCCCGCTCCCGATGTCCAGCGTCAGTCCTTCGACGCCGGGCGCGATGGCCGCAGCCATATACGCGCGCGCGACGTCGTCCGCGTAGACCCAGTCGATCAGGCGCGTGCCGCTGCTGAGGTTCGGGCTCTGGCCGTCGAGCAGCGACATGATCACGTACGGGATCAGCTTCGTCGACTCCTGGCCCGGCCCGTAGGCGTACGAGGGCCGGAGGATCACCGCGGGCGTGTCGAAGAGCGCGTGGAACATGCGCCCGTATGCGCTGGCCGCCCAGCGCGACGCGCCGTAGGGCGACGGTGGCACCGCCTGGGCACCGCCCGTGGGTTCCTCCATCAGCGAGCCGCTGAGCACGACCCGGCGACAGCCGACGTTCGTGGCCGCCTCCAACAGCTCCACGGTGGAGATGAGGTTCGCGCGCAGCGTCGGGCCGACGGCCTCGAGCGTCCGGTCGCCGCGGACGGCGCCGGCGAGGTGGATGATCACCTCGGGCTCGACCGACTCGACAAGCTGCGCGGTCGCTCCCGGCTGCTCGAGGTCGCTCCGGACCCAGCGGACGCCGTCCGTGTCGGGACGTTCCGAGCGGCTGACGGCGACGGTCTCGGTGTCGTCGCCGAGCGCCTGCAGGAGGTGGCTGCCGATCAGACCGGACGCGCCCGTGACGAGGACACGCGATCCCGAGAGCACCGGGCGAATATAGCGGCGCGAAAAGTGGGGGCTTCGGACCGTTAGTGAGACGTGCCGATGTCTGAGATCGAAACATTGACCGCGACTCCGAGCGCAGACTCGAAGCTCGCTTCCTGCCGCTTCTGCGCCGCGCCGCTGCGTCACACGTTCGTGGACCTTGGCATGTCGCCCCTCTGCGAGAGCTTCGTCGCGGCCGAGGACGCCAACGCCATGGAGGCGTTCTATCCGCTGCACGCGAAGGTGTGCGAGAGCTGCCTGCTCGTCCAGCTCGAGGAGTTCGCCTCCGGCGAGGACATCTTCGGCGGCGAGTACGCCTACTTCTCCTCGTACTCGGACTCGTGGGTGCAGCACGCCCGCAGGTACGTCGAGATGGCGATCGAGCGCTTCGGCCTGACCGAGGACAGCCTCGTCATGGAGGTCGCCTCCAACGACGGCTACCTGCTGCGCCACGTCGTCGAGCGCGGCATCCCGGCGCTCGGCATCGAGCCCGCGGGGAACTGCGCGGCGGTCGCGCAGGAGCAGGGCATCCCGACGCTGGTCCGCTTCTTCGGCCGCGAGTGCGCCTCCGACCTGGTCGCCGAGGGCAAGCGCGCCGACCTGATCGCCGCCAACAACGTGATGGCGCACGTGCCGGACCTCAACGATTTCGTCGCCGGCTTCGAGATCGTGCTCGCGGACAACGGCGTGCTGACCGTCGAGGTCCCGCACCTGCTGCGGCTCGTCGAGGACAACCAGTTCGACACGATCTACCACGAGCACTTCCAGTACTTCTCCTGCCTGACCGCGCAGAAGGTGTTCGCCGCCCACGGGCTCGAGCTCTTCGACGTGGAGGAGCTCAAGTCGCACGGCGGCTCGCTGCGGTACTTCGCGCAGCGCGCGTCGACCGGCACCTGGCCGATGAGCCACGCGCGTGCGGGAGCTCACCGACCGCGAGCGCGCGCTCGGCTTCGACACGCTCGAGGGCCACCTCGGCTTCACCGCGAAGGTCGAGGAGACCAAGTGGAGCCTGCTCGAGTTCCTGATCGCCAAGCGCCGCGAGGGCAAGCGGATCGCCGGCTACGGCGCGCCGGGCAAGGGCAACACGCTGCTCAACTACTGCGGCATCCGGACCGACCTGCTCGACTACACGGTCGACCGCAATCCGTACAAGCACGGGCGCTTCCTGCCCGGGACGCACATCCCGATCCACGCGCCCGAGAAGCTCGCCGAGGATCGGCCCGACTACATCCTGATCCTGCCGTGGAACCTCAAGGAGGAGATCGTGGCGCAGCTGGAGTACGCCCGCGAGTGGGGCGCGCAGTTCATCGTCCCGATTCCGCAGGTGGAAGTGCTGTGAAGGTCGTCCTCTTCTGCGGCGGGCAGGGCATGCGGATGCGCGAGGCATCCGAGCTCGTTCCCAAGCCGATGATCCCGGTCGGCAACCGGCCGATCCTGTGGCACGTCATGAAGTACTACGCGCACCACGGGTTCAACGACTTCGTGCTGTGCCTGGGCTACAAGGCCGAGGTCATCAAGCACTTCTTCCTCACCTACAACGAGGCGCTGGCCAACGACTTCGTGCTCAGCGAGGGCGGGGCGAAGGTCCACCTGCTCAAGACCGACATCCACAACTGGAACATCACGTTCGTGGACACCGGCCTGCATTCGTCGATCGGCGAGCGGCTGCGCGCGGTGCGCCACCTGCTGCGCGACGACGAGATGTTCCTCGCCAACTACGGCGACACGGTCACCGACGTGAACCTGCACGCGATGGTCGACTCGGTCAAGAACTCGGACGCCATGGGCAGCTTCGTGGCCGTCAAGCCGAACTACAGCTTCCACGTCGTGTCGGTCAACGACGACGGCCGGGTGCGCGAGATCAACGACGTCACGAAGTCCGACCTGTACATCAACGGCGGCTACTTCGTGATGCGCTCCGAGGTGCTCGACGACCTGCAGCCCGGCGAGGAGCTCGTGGAGGAGCCCTTCCAGCGGCTGATCGCGGCCAACAAGCTGCTCGCCCATCGCCACGACGGCTTCTGGGCTCCGATGGACACGCTGAAGGAAAAGCAGTGGCTCGAGAGCCTCCACGAGAGTGGGCAGGCGCCTTGGGAGCTGTGGACGACCCCGCACGGGGTCGACGCCGGGCATGCTCGGCTAGCCTCTGCCTGATGCTGTCGATGATGTTGGCCCGCGAGGGCGCGGCACCGCTCAAGGTGCTCGTCCTCGGGGCCCACTCCGACGACGCCGAGATCGGCTGCGGCGGGACGATCCTCAAGCTGATCTCCGACGGCGCGATCGAGAGCCTGCGGTGGGTCGTGCTCAGCGGCACCGAGGAGCGGATCGAGGAGGCGCGCGTGAGCGCCGAGGCGATGCTCGAGGGCGTGCCCGATGCGCAGATCATCCAGCCCGGCTTTCGCGACGGCTTCTTCCCGTACGACGGCGCCGGCATCAAGGCGTTCTTCGAGGAGCTCAAGCGCGACTTCCAGCCGGACGTGATCTTCACGCACCAGCGGCACGACCTGCACCAGGACCACCGCATCACGTGCGAGCTGACCTGGAACACGTTCCGCAACCACTTCATCCTCGAGTACGAGGTCCCCAAGTACGACGGCGACATGGGCGCGCCGAACGTGTTCGTGCCGCTCGAGAGTGGGGTCGTCGGGCGCAAGATCGAGCATCTGATGACGCACTTCGCGACCCAGACGTCGCGGCGCTGGTTCACCGAGGATCTGTTCTCCGGCATGATGCGCCTGCGCGGGATGGAGTGCCAGTCGCCGACGTCGCACGCCGAGGCGTTCTACTGCCGCAAGGCGGTGCTCGCTTGAGCCGGGGCCGCGAGGCCTTCGAGCTCATGGAGCGACTGTTCCCGCTCTGCCGCAGCCTCACCGGCAACGGCGTCCGTGGAACGTTCGACATCCTCTCCGAGCACATCCCGATCACTCGCACCGAGCTGGCCAGCGGCACGCAGGTGTTCGACTGGGCGATCCCGGACGAGTGGAACATCCACGCGGCGCACGTCACGGCGCCTGACGGCCGGCGCGTGGTCGACTTCGCCGACTCGTCGCTGCACGTCGTCAACTACAGCGAGCCGGTGCGCGCGACGCTGCCTCTGGACGAGCTCCGCGAGCGGCTGTTCACGCTCCCGGATCAGCCCGACCTGATCCCGTACCGCACGTCGTACTACTCGCGTACGTGGGGCTTCTGCCTCCCGCACAACGAGCTGCTCGCGCTCGAGCCCGGTGACTACGAGGTGCGATCGACTCGACGCTCGGGCCCGGTCACCTGACGTTCGCCGATCTGACGCTCGAGGGGTCGACGGCCGACGAGGTGCTCCTCTCCACGTACTGCTGCCATCCGTCGCTCGCGAACGACAACCTGTCGGGGATCGCGGTCCTGACGATGGTGGCCAAGGAGCTCGCGCAGCGCGAGTTGCGGCACACCTACCGCTTCGTGTTCGCCCCCGGAACGATCGGCCCGCTGTCCTGGCTGCACTGCAACCGCGACCGGCTCGACCGTGTCGTCCACGGGCTCTCGGTCTCGTGCATCGGGGACGCCGGCGACCACACGTACAAGCGCAGCAAGGATCACGGCGCGGCGATCAACCGCGCCGTCGAGACCGTGCTTCGCGACTCGGGCAAGCCGTTCACGTTGGAGGACTGGGAGCCGTGGGGCGGTGACGAGCGCCAGTTCAACTCGCCTGGCTTCAACCTGCCGGTCGGGACGCTGATGCGCACGCCGCACGGCGGCTTCGACGGCTACCACACGTCAGCCGACAACCTGGACCGCATCTCGCCCGATTCCCTGGAGGAGTCGGTCCAGACCTGCCTCGACGTCATCGACGTGCTCGAGACCAACCGCACGATGATCAACCTCAGCCCGTACGGCGAGCCGCAGCTCGGCAAGCGCGGGCTCTACCGCGTCGGCCGGCGGCGCCGTCTCCTCACCGGACGACGAGCGCGCGCTGCTGTGGGTCCTCAACCAGAGCGACGGCAGCGCGAGCATCCTCGACATCGCCGATCGTTCCGGCATCGCATATCGCGGTCATCCGGCGCGCGGCGGAGCGGCTCGAGCAGGCCGATCTCCTCGCCCCTGCGCAGAGCACCGTCGCACGCAGCTGACGCCGCGATCAGCGCGACTACTCGATGGTCGAGTACCGGTTCGATCGCGCGTCCATAGCGTCGCCGCATGCGCTCCTTCGCCATGGCCGCAACCATCACCGCCACGTTTGCGCTTCCCGCTTCCGCCGTCGCTTCCACGGTCGGCTTCGACGACGGGACGGTCGTCTTTCGCTCGGGCTCCCGGGCGAGCGACGTGACCCTGAGCCAGCCGGACTTGATCACGCTGGCCTTCACGGACGCGCGCCAGACGCTGCACGCGGGCGCCGGTTGCACGCCGGGAGCGCCGGTGCTGTGCGCCAATCCTGATCTGGCGCCGCAGCTGATCCGGCTCGGCGGGGGAGACGACCGCGTGCGGGCGTTCAGCTTCTCCAGGCTGTCCGTGACCGCGTCCGGGGGCGACGACGACATCGAGGCGAACGGGAACGCGACGGACGTCGCGGCAGGTCTGGGCGATGACAAAGTGGTGGTCGGGAGCAATGGCTTGGCGGTCGCCGCCGGCGGTGACGGCGACGACGCGATCCGCACGTCCGTGGGCGCGAGTTCCCAGCTCGACGGAAACGGCGGGAGCGACCTGCTCGTCGCCACGCGTCCGTTCGTCAACACCGTCACCGGCGGGGGCGCCAACGACGACATCTTCGTCATGGCCGGCGACGGTTCGGTCAAGGGCGGGGACGGCGACGACGCGATCGTGATGCGCGGGGACGGCTTCTTCGGTGCGTACACCATCGACGCCGGGACCGGGAACGACACGGTTCTCGGTAGCGTGGGCAACGACACCATCCGGGGCGCCGGCGGCAACGACGTGATCGACGCTTCGGGCGATTTCGCCGACTTCGGCGGCGTCGACTCGATCGACTGCGGCGGCGGCTACGACACCGCGTACGCGGACACCGAGGACACCGTGGCGGCCAACTGCGAGCGCGTCCTGTCCGGCCCTGCTCCGCACGTAGCGAACGTTGAACACGCCCTGACTCGCCTCGCGACCGTGTTCCCGGAGGTGTCTGCGCCCGAGGTCTAGGGCAATGGTCGTTCTAGCTGCGGTCGTGCTCAGGCACGTAGTCCGGCCAGGCCAGGTCGCGCTCGGAGATAGTGCGCTCGCCGGAGGCGGCCGGCCACTCGATGCCGAACGCCGGGTCGTCCCAGCGCACGCCGCTCGCGGACCTCGGGGACGTACTCATGGGTCATCTGGTACGTGACCTCGCAGTCGTCGACGAGCGTCTGGTAGCCCTGAGCGAAGCCTTCCGGGACGAGCAGCGACCGCCGGTTGTCGGTCGTCAGCTCGACGCCCTGCCAGTCGAGGTAGCTCGGCGAGTCCGGGACGCAGGTCGACCATCACGACCCACACCGCGCCGCGGGTGCAGCGCACGAGCTTGTTCTCCGCGTGCGGGGCCTCCTGGAAGTGGAGGCCCCGGAGCGTGTCGCGTTGTGGACTGTGGATCGTGCTGCCCTGCACGAACCGCGTCGGCAGACCGTGTTCTGCGAACTCGCGCTCGCAGAACACGCGCGCCAGGAACCCGCGCTCGTCGCCGCGGGGCTCGACGTCGATGATCGTCGCGTCCCTGCAGCTTCGTGCGCGTGAAGATCATCAGCTGACGGCGACGGACGTCCAGCGCAGCTCGCCGTCGAGACGGCCGGCGTCCTGGAGTTCGCGGACGCGCTTGATGCGCAGGCCGAGCGGGCCGGTGAAGTCCTCGAACGTCATGCCCCACTCAGCGTAGGCGCGCGCGAGCTCCTCGGCGCCGCGCTTGACTGTCCATTGCGGCGCGGCGGCCGGCAGGACGCGGGCGAGCTTCGAGCAGTCGACGCGGTAGGAGCGGGTGTCGGGCTCGCCGCCGCCGGGGGCGAACGTCGCGCTCGCGCCCGTGACCTCGGCCACGATCTCGGCGACCTCGCGGATCGTGTAGTTCTCCTCGGTCGAGCCGACGTTGAACGCCTGGTCGTGGATCAGCTCGCGCGGCGCCTCGAGCACGGCCAGCGCGGCGCGCGAGATGTCCTCGATGTGGACCAGCGGGCGCCACGGCGTGCCGTCGCTCTGGAGCACGATCTCACCGGTCGTGTGCGCCCAGCCGACGAGGTTGTTGACGACGACGTCGAGGCGCAGCCGCGGCGAGACGCCGTAGGCGGTCGCGTTGCGCAGGTAGGTCGGGCGAGAATGTCGTCGTCGGCCAGCGGCGAGATGTCCTGCTCGGCGAGCACCTTGGACTCGCCGTAGGCGGTCTGAGGCGCGAAGCCGGCGGTCTCGTCGAGCGCGTCGGCGCCCGGCGCCTTGCCGTACAGGCTGCACGACGAGAAGAACACGAAGCGCGAGACGCCGGCCTGCTTGGCCTTGGCGGCGAGCTGCGCCGACGCGATCTGGTTGATGTCGTACGTCGTCTGCGGGTTGAGGTCCCCGACGGGGTCGTTGCAGACGGCGGCGAGGTGCAGGACGGCGTCGAAGCCCTCGAGGTCGGACGACCTCGACGTCGCGAACGTCCTTGCGCAGCGACTCGATCTCGGCCGGCGCCGTGCCGAAGACGCACGGGGCGAAGAGGTCCGAGTCGAGCCCGACCACGTCGTGGCCCGCCCGCTGGGCGAGCGGGACCAGGACGGTGCCGATGTAGCCATGATGGCCGGTTACCAGTACGCGCAAGGGATCCTCCTAATCCGAAATCAGCGCAAGTTTGAACATCGCTAGCTGCTCGCCGGTGCCGAGGCGGGCGGGGTCGTCTTGCTCCATCGGCGCGGGATCAGGACCCGATTCGCCAGCAGGATCAGATCGTCCCAGGCGCCGCGCCCGACCAGACGCAGCACGGCAAGGTAGAAGGGACAGCAGATGACGCCGACGAGCACGCAGATCACCGGCCGTGCGAGGCCGGTCGACGACAGCACCTCGGTCAGCGGGAACGCGATTACAAGAATGGCGGCGCTCGAGACGAGGGCCGGGGTGACGTCGAACATGAGCTGGCGCAGGCTCACGCCCACCAGCCGGCGGAGCATCAGGCCGTACGAGCCGAACAGCGTGATCACCTGGAACGCCGTGACGGCCCAGCAGACCGCGACCAGCCCGTGGCTGGACGCGAGATACACCATCACGCCCAGCGCGCTGACCCGGTACAGGTTGAACAGCAGCAGCGCGCGCGGCCGCCCGGCGGCCAGCACGAGCGGAGGGGTGCCGTTGTTGATCATCCGCGCCATGCCGGCGATCGTGAGGATCTGGGCCGGCAGCACCGCCGGCTCCCACTGCTCGCCGAACAGCCACGGCACCGCCAGCGGTGCCACGGCGATGAAGATCGCCAGCAACGGGAAGATCACGACAGCGTTGATCCGCATCACGCGCGAGCGCAGCTCACGCATGTGCCCCATGTCCTCCGTCCGCGAGTAGACGGGGTAGACCAGCCGGTTGATGATCGAGCTGATCTTGTTCTGGTACTGCACGCCGAGCGCGTAGGCGCGGTAATAGAAGCCGACCTGGGCATTGCTGAGCGTGGCGCCGAGGACGGCGAAGTCGACGTTCCCGTAGCCCACCGCGGTCGTGCCGGCCAGGCCGGCCGGCAACCCGAATCCGGCGATCTCGCGCAGCTGGCGCGGCCGCCAGCGCGGGAACGCGCTGGGGCCGAACGTGGCGAGCAGCACCGCCCAGATGACCATGCCGCACATGCTTCCGAGCACGTACGCCTCGGCGTCCAGCCCGGCGACGGCGAAACCGATCGAGAACGCCGCGCCCGCGATGACGGTGACGATCTCGATGATGCTGATCTTGCGGAAGTCGAGTTGGCGCTCGAGCATCGCCAGCGGCACGATGCCGATCGCGGCGATCATGAACGTCGGCGCGAAGAGCCGGAACAGTGAGGTCACGTCGCCGCCGAACAGCGGCGTCGTGATCAGCGGGACGACGAACAGGAACGTGAGCGTGAGCACCGTGCCGATGATCAGCGAGAGCAGCGCGGCGCTCTCCACGTGCGCGCGCTCGAGCTCGCGGCGCCGGACGAGCGCGGCGCCGACGCCCTCGTTGGCCAGCGCGAGCGCCAGCTCACTGGTGATCATCGCGATCGCGACCATGCCGAACGCGGCCGGCGGCACGAGATGCGCGAGCACCACGGCGGAGCCGACCGCGGTCACCTCGGCGGAGACGCGCGCAACGGTCGCCCAGCGGAGGCTCTTGAACGTGGCCTCCTTGAGCTCGCCGCGCGAGACCTCGGCGGACTCCATCAGCTCCTCGCCGGTGGTCTCGGCGCCCGTCTCGA
Source organism: uncultured Solirubrobacteraceae bacterium (assembly GCA_963768375.1). Lineage (GTDB taxonomy): Bacteria > Actinomycetota > Thermoleophilia > Solirubrobacterales > Solirubrobacteraceae > Solirubrobacter. Next base: position 156,592 of record CAVYHO010000003.1, on the reverse strand, counting down.
CTCGCGTACCCATGGTGGCGCGTCAGGCCGTCTGGCCGTCGGCCTCGTAGGCGAGCTGCTCGCTGCGACGGCGCCGGGCGGCCCGCACGCGCGACAGCGCTTCGCCACCGCGGCGGCCGAGGAGCATGCCGACCGTGGCGGCGGCGATCCGCGGGTTCACGATCGCCGCCGGGTCCTGCCGGAGCGCACCGCGAACGTACTTCGCGACCTTGCGCCGGTCGCCCCGCTCCAGCGCGTCGAGCGCGGCCATGATGTACGCCTCGGCGAAGATCTGGTGGTACTCGCGCGGCAGCTTCAGACCCGGCAGCGCGCGGCGGAACCATTCACCGTGGAACTGGTGGTAGAAGATCCAGTGCTCGCCGTCGAAGCGGGCCTCGCTCGTCAGGCTCGGATGATGCAGCCGCTGGGTTCCGTCCCGCAGGGCCAGGAAGCCGGTCGGGAAGCGCAGTGCCATCCGCATGTAGAGCTGGACGTCCCAGAACAGGAACGGGTACTCCGGGTCGAACGCGTTGCCGATCGCCTGCAGGGCGGTGCGACGTGACATCACGCCGAGGCTGCAGATCGCCGGCGTGTGGATCCCACCAAGCTTGTTGCGATACATCGTCGTGACGAAATCGCGCGGCTCATAGACTCCCTGCGGGAGCACGTCAGCGACGTCCTTGACCGGCAGCGACGGAACGCGCTCGACGTTGATCTCGCGCCCCTCCTGGTCCATCTTGCGCTCGCCGGAGAACACGAACCCGGCCGACGGATTGGCCTCCAGGAACTCCACGCGGTGCGCGAGGAAGTCCGGATCCCACTTGTCGTCGTCCTGGATCAGCGTGAAATACGGCGCGTCGCCGGTCTGCAGCAGCCGCGTCCAGTTCGCCGTTGCGCCGAGGTTCTCGCCGGTCGCGACGTAGCGGATCCGCGGGTCGCCCAGGAACGGCCGCACCGCGGCCTCCACCTCGCCGCCGCCCGGCCCGTTCTCGGACACGGTCAGGCGCCAGTTGGTGTGCGTCTGGGCGAGGACGGACTCGATCGCCGTGGCGACGAACTGCGGCCGCTTGTAGGCCGGCATGCCGATGTCGACGGCGGGACCCATGGTGGTCATGCCTTGCTCCAGCGGTCCACGCACGGGGCGTCCGGCTTCATGTCGCCCGGCGATTCGATCTTCTCGAGCCAGATCTCCCGCCAATAGGGGAAGATCGCCCGCGTGCAGAAGCGGTGGTAGTCGGCGGTGCAGACGACCCCGTCGAGGATGATGCAGTCCGACTTGATGGTGATCATCTCGCCGTTGCGTTCCTCGATGATCTTGCTCACCCGCGTACGCACGCGCGCGGTCCGCCCGCAGTAGTTCGCCATCTCGCCGTCAAAGCTCAGGCCACGGTTGTGGTTGGTCGTGTCGAGCGTCGCCACGATCTCCGCCTTCGGCTTGATCCGGACGAGATCGCCGGGCTGCAGGTCGAGCTTGGCGCTCGGCGGCGTCTTGCCCTTCTCGAGCTTGCCGACCACGAACGGATACGCGGCGCCTCGCTGGATCCGCATCCACTTCGGCACGTGGCGCTTCGACCACATCTGGTAGAGGTTGAAGACCTCGATCGCGACGCCGCGGACGATCTTCGGCAGCTTCCAGTTGCGCAGGTCGCGCTTGTACTGGTCGAGCTCGCGGAAGCGCAGCTCCACCGTCGCCTTCGGGACGTCCGTGGCCTGGCAGCGATAGCGCTCGACGCCGTCGTCGGACGGGTCGTCCTTGGTGGCCGGGATCAGGGTCTCGGCGACGTAGGCGTCCTCGGTCTCGTTCAGCGGCCGGGCCTGCGACGGCGCGCCCTTCTCGACGCGCTCGAGCCACGCTTCCTTCCAGAACGTCAGGCAGGCGGCCTGGCAGCCGTCATGGAACGAGCCGTCGCAGCGGATCTTCTGCAGGTGGACGGCATTCTCCATCCGGCGCACGGCGCCGGTCCCCGCGCACGTGGTGTCGGCGCGCGCCGTGACCGGCAGCGTCAGCCCGCAGTACTTGAGCATTTCGGGCATGAACGGCAGCCCGTCGTAGCGGCCGCGCTCATCCAGCATCGCGAAGATCTCCGACGCGCTGCGGACCCGCACGAGCTCGCCGGGCTCGAGATCAAGGATCGGCTGGGGGGCCAGGGGGGTTTCAGACGCAGTTTCAGACACGGTGCTCACGATCCAAAGAACGGAGGGCCCGGAGCCAAACTTCCGGAGCGACCGACCAACGCGCACGCGCCGGTCACAACTTTTTCTCGTCTGTCGCGCGAATCTCGGGGGTGGTCAGCCGTTATCTCAACGATGACGTCTCCGGCGAACAGTTTGTCGCTGCTCAGTAGAGCCAAGCACGCCAAGCTGGCCACGGTGCTTGACACCGCGGGACCGCTCCGGAGAGAGTCGCTTCCACCCTTCTAACCAAACTCTCACGAACCCGGCCGTGGCGGCTCAGACGGATTGCGCGCCGCGAGGAGACACCAAGGATGCGTTGTCCGAACTTTGCCAGATACGTGATGGCCACCGTGGGCGTAGTGCTCGCGAGCGTCCTCTCGTTCCAGGAGACCGCCAGGGCGGACACGTATGTCGCCCCGGGCTTCTCGACCGAGCGGGTTCTCAACTTCCCGTCACACACGCTCGTCGGCATGCAGTTCGCGCCTGACGGGCGGCTGTTCATCTGGCAGAAGAACGGCGTCATCCGGATCATGGAACCGGACGGCGACCTGCTGCCGACGCCGTTCATCGACCTCAGCGCGCGCGTGAACACGCTGGACGACCGCGGGTTCTGGGGCTTCGCGTTCGACCCGAACTTCGAGACCAACGGCTACATCTACCTCAGCTACACCTACGAGAACACGGGCAATCCCAACTCGGCGGGATCGAAGACCTCGCGGCTGACCCGTGTGCAGGCGAGCGGCGCCAACCCGAACGTCTCGATCCCGGGCAGCGAAACGGTGATCCTGGGCAGCGTCGGCACTCCACCGTGCACGGGCCTGCCGGCCAGCGCGGACTGCATCGCGAGCGACAGTGGCTCGCACACCATCGGTGGGCTGCACTTCGCCAACGACGGCACGCTGTTCGTGGGCGTCGGAGACGGCGCCGACGCGGCGTTCGTCGATCCGCTCTCGATGCGCGCCCAGGACCTGGATCGCCCGGAGGGCAAGATCCTCCGGATCCGGACCGACGGCCAGGGCCTGGCGGACAACCCGTTCTATGACGGGAACCCGAACTCGTGGCGTTCTCGGATATGGATCTACGGCGTGCGCAACCCGTTCGGATTCACGCTGCATCCCGCCACCCAGGAGCTCTTCTTCGGCGAGGTCGGATGGAACACCTGGGAGGAGGTCAACCACGGCTTCGCGGGCACGAACTTCGGCTGGCCCTGCTTCGAGGGCAACCTCCCGCAGCCGCAGTACCGCGCCCAGTTCACGACGTGCGCGAACTTGAGCAGCAACTCGGTCACCTTCCCGTTCTACACCTACGATCACACGCAAGGATCGGCGGCGATCGGCGGCCCGATCTACACGGGCACGGTGTATCCGCCGGAGTACCGCGACAGCTTCTACTTCAGCGACTATTCCGGCGGCTTCATCCGCCGGCTCGTGCTCGACGACCAGCACCGGCCCATCCGCGAGGAGCTGTTCGCGGACGACATCGAGTCGGCCGTGTCGATCGCCCAGGGCCCCGACGGGATGCTCTACTACCTGTCGTTCACGATGGGCGAGCTCCGCCGGATTCGCTTCAACGGCGTGAGCGCGGAGGCATCGGCGACCCCCCGTCACGGCCACTCGCCGCTGACGGTGCAGTTCTCGAGTGCCGGAACCACGAACTACGGCGGCGGGACGCTCTCGTACGCGTGGGACTTCGGCGACGGAACGACCTCGACGGCGGCCAACCCGAGCCACACCTACACGAGCTCGGGCGTCGAGACGTTCACCGCCCGGCTCACGGTCAGCAACTCCAACGGCGGCTCGTCGACGTCGACGGTCCCGGTCACCGTCGGCAGCGACTTGCCGGAGCCGACGATCAACCTCCCGGCGGAGGGAACGCCGATCAAGCCGGGCCAGACGATGGCCTACAGCGGCACGGCCACCGATCACGAGGACGGCACGGTTCCCCCGTCATCGCTGGAGTGGAAGGTGCTCCTGCACCACAACACCCACGTCCACACGTTCGTGGGCGGCACCGGCGCAAGCGGCAGCTTCGTGGCCGAGAACCACGGCTCGATCGGCAGCTTCTCGTACGAGATCATCCTGACCGCGACCGACAGCAGCGGGCTGCAGGGCAGCACGAGCGTGCACGTCCCCGTGATCAGCGACGACTCGCCGCCGACGGCCCCCACCGGCTTGACGGCGACCGCCGCGGGCAGCGGCCGCGTCACGCTGGATTGGTCCCCCGCGACCGATGACATCGGGATCACCGGCTACCGCGTCGAGCGCTGCGCGGGCGCCGGTTGCACCAACTTCGCCGAGGTGGGGTCGCCGACGGACTCCGACTACGCCGACACCGCGGTGGCCGGCTCGACGACGTACCGCTATCGCGTGCGTGCCGCCGACCCGTCACTGAACCTCGGCGCCCCCTCCAACATCGCGGAGGCGACGACCGCCGACGCTCCGCCGACGCCGGCCGGCCTCGTGGGCGCGTGGGCGTTCGGCGAGGGGTTCGGCACGACGACCGCCGACGCGACCGGCAACGGGAACACCGGTTCGATCGAGAACGCGACCTGGACCAACCAGGGCCGCTACGGCAACGCACTGCAGTTCAACGGCACCAGCGCCCTCGTCCGCGTGCCCGGCTCGGCCTCGCTCAACCTGCCGAGCGCGATGACCCTGTCCGCGTGGATCCGGCCGACCGCCGCGCAGGGTGGGTGGCGGACGATCATGCAGCGCGAGACCGAGACGTACTTCCTCAACGCCAGCAACAGCGAGGGCGCGCTGCGCCCCTCGGGCGGTGGCGTGATCGGTGGCGCGACCCAGTGGCTGAGTGGACCGACGCCGAGCCCGGTCGCCGCGTGGACGCACGTCGCGATGACGTACGACGGCGTCGAACATGCGGATCTTCGTCAACGGCGCCCAGGTCGCCTCGCGCGCCACGACGCGGTGCGATCCAGACCAACAGCAACCCGTTGTGGATCGGCGGCAACAACCCGTACGGCGAGTACTTCGAGGGCGTCATCGACGAGGTCCGCGTCTACAACCGGGCGCTGACGGCGACCGAGACTCACGACCGACATGAACACCTCGATCGTGCCGACCTCGCCGGACTCGATGCCGCCGACGCCGCCGTCGGGCGTGACCGCCACGCCCGCTTCGAGCAGCCAGGTGAACCTGAGTTGGAGCCCCGCGACCGACAACCAGGGCGTTGCCGGCTACAGCGTCGAGCGCTGCCTGGGCGCCGCCTGCGCGAACTTTGCCGAGGTGGGGACGCCGAGCGGGACCACCTTCAACAACACCGGCCTCGCCGGCTCGAGCACCTATCGCTACCGCGTGCGCGCTGTCGACCTGTCTGGCAACCTCGGCGCCTACTCGGCGATCGTCTCGGCGACGACGCCGGCGGCGCCGGACACCACAGCGCCCTCGGCCCCCACCGGATTGTCGGCGACGCTGGTGGGCACGACCCAGGTCGACCTCAACTGGACCGCGGCGACGGACAACGTGGGCGTGACCGAGTACCGCGTTGAACGCTGCCAGAACGCCGGGTGCACGAGCTTCGCCCAGGTTGGGACGAGCGGCTCCACGACATTCAGCAACCCCGGCCTGACCGCGAGTACGGCCTACCGGTTCCGCGTGCGGGCGGTCGACGCCGCGGGCAACCTCGGCCCGTACTCGAACATCGTCACGGCCACGACGCCCGGCGCGCCGGACACGACGCCGCCGTCGGCCCCGACCGGCCTGAACGCGACGACCGTCGCGTTCGACCGTGTCGACCTCGGCTGGACGGGTTCGACCGACAACGTCGGCGTCGCCGCGTATCGCGTTGAGCGCTGCATCGGCACGGGCTGCACCGGTTTCGCCGAGATCGCCGCGCCGACGGCGACAACGGTCAGTGACACCGGCGTGACGACCGCGACGACGTACCGCTATCGCGTGCGCGCCGCCGACGCTTCGGCCAACCTAAGCGGCTACTCGAATATCATCGAGGTCACCACGCCGTCCACGCCTCCGGCCCCGACTGGCCTGGTCGGCGCCTGGGGATTCAACGAGGGCGTCGGGCTTCGCGACCGTCGACGCGTCCGGCAAGGGCAACAACGGCGCGCTCAACGGCGCGTCGTGGACGACGCAGGGCCGGTTCGGCAACGCGTTGCAGTTCAACGGCAACAGCACCGTGCGGGTGCCGGGTTCGGCGTCCTTGAACGTGACGACCGGGATGACGCTGTCGGCGTGGATCCGCCCGACGGCCGCTCAGGGTGGCTGGCGGACGATCATCCAGCGCGAGCCGCACGCGTACTTCATCAATGCGAGCAACGGCAACGGCCCGTTGCTGCCGTCGGGTGGCGGCGTCTTCGGTCCGTACGTGATCTGGACGAGCGGGACGACGCCGAGCCCGGTGAACGCGTGGACGCACGTGGCGATGACCTACGACGGGTCGATGATCCGGCTCTACGTCAACGGTGTGCAGGCTGCGACGGCGGCGGCGTTCGGGACGATCGAGACCAATAACAACCCGTTGTGGATCGGTGGCAACAGCCCGTACGGCGAGTACTTCACGGGCCTGATCGACGAGGTCCGCGTGTATGACCGCGCGATCTCGTCGTCCGCGGTCACGGCGGACATGAACACGGCGGTCGCGCCGACGGTTCCGGACACGGTGCCGCCCGCGGCGCCCGCGACGGTGACCGCCTCGGCGGCCTCCAGCAACCAGATCGACGTCACCTGGAGCGCCGTCCACGGACAACGTCGGCGTCTCGGGCTACCGCGTCGAGCGCTGCCTGAACGCCGGCTGCACCAACTTCGTCGAGGTCGCGACCCCGACCGGCACGCCGTTCAACAACACCGGCCTGGCGGCGTCGAGCGACGTATCGCTACCGCGTCCGCGCCACCGACCTGTCCGGCAACCTCAGCGACTACTCGAACATCGCGACGGCGACGACACCCGCGGCGCCGGACACGACGCCGCCCGCGGCGCCGAGCGGGCTGACGGCGACGACCGTTAGCACGAGCCAGATCGACCTGTCGTGGAACGCGGCGAGCGACAACGTCGGCGTCACCGGCTACCGCATCGAGCGGTGCCAGGGCACGACCTGCACGGGCTTCACGCAGGTCGGGACGACGACAACGCGCGCTCGCGTTCAGCAACACGGAGCTGCCCGAGAGCACCCCGTACCGGTTCCGCGTCCGCGCGGTCGACGCCGCCGGCAACCTCGGCGCGTACTCGAGCATCGCGGCGGCCACGACGCAGGGCGTGCCGGACACGACCGCGCCGTCGACGCCGACCGGCCTGAACTCCACGTCGGTCGCGTTCAACGGCGTGGGCCTGAGCTGGGGCGCGTCGGCCGACAACGTCGGCGTGGCCGAGTACCGCCTCGAGCGCTGCCTCGGCGCGGGCTGCACCGGCTTCGCCGAGATCGCCGCCCCGGGCGGCACGTCCTACAACGACTCGACCGTCTCTCCTTCGGCGAGCTATCGCTACCGCGTCCGCGCGCTCGACGGCGCCGGCAACTTCAGCGGCTACTCGAATGTGCTCGACGTGACGACGCCGGCGGCACCGCGTGGTGCCGACCGGGCTGGTCGGAGCGTGGGGCTTCGGCGAGGGCTTCGGCTTTACGACCGCCGACGCGTCCGGCAACGGCAACAACGGCGCGCTCAACGGCGCGACCTGGACGACGCAGGGTCGCTACGGCAGCGCGTTGCAGTTCAACGGCAGCAGCACGGTTCGCGTGCCGGGATCGGCCTCCCTGAACGTCACCACGGGGATGACGTTGTCGGCGTGGATTCGCCCGACGGCCGCGCAGGGTGGCTGGCGGACGATCATGCAGCGCGAGTCGCACTCCTACTTCCTGAACGCCAGCAACGGCAACGGTGACCTGCTGCCGTCGGGCGGCGGTGTGTTCGGCCCGTACAACATCTGGACGAGCGGATCGACCCCGAACCCGGTGGGCGCGTGGACGCATGTGGCGATGACCTACGACGGGTCGATGATCCGGATCTTCGTGAATGGGACGCAGGCGGCGACAGCGGCGGCGTTTGGGCCGATCGAAACCAACGGCAATCCGTTGTGGATCGGTGGCAATAGCCCGTACGGCCAGTACTTCATCGGGCTGATCGACGAGGTCCGGGTGTATGACCGCGCGCTGTCGCCATCCGCGATCACCGCGGACATGAACACGCCGTCGCGCCGACGGTGCCGGACACCATCCCGCCCGCGGCGCCGACGACGGTCTCCGCGACCGCCGCGTCGAGCACGCAGGTCAACGTCACGTGGAGCGAGGCGACCGACAACGTCGGCGTCTCCGGCTACCGCGTGGAGCGCTGCCTTGGCGCCGGCTGCACCAACTTCGTCGAGGTGGCCACCCCGACCGGCTCGTCGCTCAACGACACCGGCCTGGTGGCGTCGAGCACGTACCGCTACCGCGTCCGCTCGGCGGACCTCGCCGGCAACCTGAGCGACTACTCGACGATCGCGTCGGCGACGACGCCGGAACCGCCGGATACGCACCGCGCCGTCGACGCCGAGCGGGCTGTCGACGACCCTGGTCGGCAACACCCAGCTCGACCTCAGCTGGACCGGATCGACCGACAATCTCGGCGTGACCGAATACCGGGTCGAGCGCTGCAGGGCTCGGGCTGCACGAACTTCGCGCAGATCGGGACGAGCACCACGACGGCGTTCAGCAATCCCAGCCTCGCCTCAGGGACGACGTACCGGTACCGCGTCCGCGCGGCCGACGCCGCCGGGAACCTGAGCGGCTACTCCGGGATCGCGACCGGGGCGACGCCAGGCATCGACACCACGGCGCCGTCCGCTCCGACCGGGGTGACGGCCGTCCCGTCGAGCACGACGCAGGTCGATGTCGACTGGACGGCCGCGACCGACAACGTCGGCGTGACGGGCTATCGGGTCGAGCGCTGCTCGGGCGCGGCGTGCACCAATTTCGCCGAGATCGCCGCGCCGGCGGCGACCAGCTACGACGACACTGGCCGGACCGCGTCGACCGCCTACCGATACCGCGTGCGGGCCGTCGACGCGGCGGGGAACCTCGGCGCGTACTCGAGCATCGTCACCGCGACCACGCCCGCCCCGCCCGACACGACGGCGCCGTCGGCCCCGACCGGGCTGACGGCAACGAGCGCGCGAGCGCGCAGGCCGACCTGGCCTGGACCGCCGCCACCGACAACGTCGGCGTGACGGGCTACCGGGTCGAGCGCTGCCAGGGCACGGGCTGCACGGACTTCGCGCAGGTTGGCTCGCCCACCGGCACGTCGCTCACCGACGCCGGCCTGACCGGCTCCACGCCGTACCGCTACCGGGTCCGCGCGACGGACGCCGCCGGGAACCTCGGCCCCTACTCGGCGGTGGCGGACGTCACCACGCCGGCGCCGCCGTTGACCCCGCCCGGGCTGGTCGGCGCGTGGTCATTCGACGAGGGCTCGGGCGCGAGCGCGTCCGACTCGTCCGGGAACGGCAACGTCGGCACGCTCCAGGGCGCGACATGGTCCACGCAGGGCCGCTACGGCAACGCCGTCAGCGTTCAACGGCATCGGCGCGATGGTACGGGTCCCGGGCTCGACGTCGCTGAACGTGACGACCGGGTTGACGCTGTCGGCCTGGATCCAGCCGACCGTCGCGCAGGGAAGCTGGCGGACGATCATGCAGAGCGAGGCCGAGGCGTACTTCCTGAACGCCAGCAACGGCAACGGCGATCTGCTGCCCTCGGGCGGCGGCATGTTCGGCCCGTACACGATCTGGCTGAGCGGGGACACCCCGAGCCCCGTGGGCGCGTGGACGCATGTGGCGATGACCTACGACGGAACAATCCTCCGGCTCTTCGTCAACGGCGTGCAGGCGTCGACGGCTGCGGCGGACGGTCCGATCGAGACCAGCAACAACCCCTTGTGGATCGGCGGCAATCAGCTGTACGGTGAGTTCTTCAACGGACTCATCGACGACGCGCGGGTCTACAACCGGCCGCTCAGCGCGACGGAGCTGCAGACGGACATGAACACCCCGCTCACCTGGTCGGGTCTTCCAAGCGGAACGCTGTAGCAATGCTGGCTGGGCTCCGGCCGGCCGGCACGGCGATCGTCGTCGTGGTGCTTTCGATGCTGTTGCCGGCCTGCGCCCAAGCGCAGGACATCCCGGCGACACCTGAGACGTTCCGAGACGTGATCGGGGAGGCCGAAGGGGGCCAGCGGATCGTGCTGGGCGATGGCGACTACGGCGTCTTCGCGGGCGCCAGCAAGTCGTCGCCCGTGACGATCTATGCGCCCGAAGGCATTACCGCGACGATGCGGCTCGACTTCAATCCGGCGTCCAACCTCACGCTCGAGGGCCTGACCATCAAAGGCTTGCTGATACGCGGCGAGACGAGCAACATCACGATCGCGAAGTCGACGTTCACCGGCCAGGCGGTCATCCGCTCCGAGGAACTGGTGCGTTCGAACATCGTGCTCGACGGCAACCGGCATCCGGACATCGATGTCTGCGTGGATTGCTACGAGGGCCGGCTGCACATCTCGGGCCGCAACCCGGAGCCGTCCGGGATCATCGTCCAGAACTCCGTTTTCGGCCCGGGGGGCAACGCCGACGGGATCCAGATCGGCGCCAACGGCGTGCAGGTGCTGAACAACGAGTTCGTCGGCATCCACCAGACCGGCGCTCCGCACACCGACCCGCTCCAGCTGTACGGGCAGTCGAACACCATCGTGAAGGGCAACTACTTCCACGACTTCGGCACCGCCCTGATCGCCCCGGACGGCGGGACGAACGAGCAGATCACCGACAACGTGTTCGCCGGCGACGGCGGCTATCGCCCGGCGATCCAGCTCGGTGGCCACACCGGCACGCTCTTCGCGCACAACGTCATCACGAACATCGACGTGTTCGTGGACCACAAGGACGGACTGCCTCCCGGCTCCAAGAACGACATTCGCGACAACGTGCTGGTGAGCGGCGCGCTCGAGGCCCCGCCAGAGGAGTGCTTGGAGTGCGTCATCACGCACAACCTGTTCAGCACCGAGCCGACGGCCGGCGCGGAAGCCATCGTGGCGACGCCGCGGTTCGTGGGTGGTAACGAGCCGCAGAACGGGGCCGGCTGGCTGCTCGCGGCCGGCTCGCCCGGGACCGGCGCGGCGAGCGACGGCGGCGATCGCGGCATCCGGGCTCCCGTCGGCCCTGGCCCGCACCCGGAGCCCACGCCGGAGCCGACGCCCACGGCGACGCCGACGCCAGACGTGACGGCCACGCCGACTCCCACTCCGACGGTGACTGCCACCCCCACGCCCACGGCCACGGCAACTCCTCCTCCGTCAGAAGAGTCGGCGGCGCCGCTCGTCGACGCGCCTGTGCCGGCGGTGTTCAGCGCGTTCGAGAGCCCGGCGATCTCGCTGCGCCCGCGCCCGGTCGCGGCCTACCGATTCGACGAAGCGAGCGGCAGCCGCGCCGCCGACGGTTCGGGCCTAGGGCGCGACGCAAGGATCGTGCGGGCGCGGCGCACGCGGACCGCCCGCAGCGGATCGGCCCTCACGCTCGACGGACGTCGTGCGTACGTCGCCGTGCCGCCGGTCAGCCTGCGCGGTTCGGTGACATTCGAGGCCTGGGTCCGTCCCAGTGCCCGCGGTCGGACCTGGCGGACGATCGTCCAGTCGGGCGGTGGAGCGGCCGCGTCGTATCGACTGTACGCCTCGGACCCCCGCGGCCGCGCGGCCGCGACGATCGGGCGAATCATGCTGACGGGGCCGAAGCTCGCCGCACGCCGCTGGACGCACGTGGCGATGACGTACGACGGCAGGACGGCACGGCTCGTGGTGGACGGAACTGTCGTCGCCGAGAAGCCCGCCCCCACGCCTTCGGGCTCAGGGCGCGTGACGATCGGCGGCGGGGATCCTGGACGCTACTTCGCCGGCCAGATCGACGACGTGGCGATCTATGACCAGGCGCTCACGTCCGCGGAGTTGCGCGACGACATGGCCCGGCTCCCGTAGTCACCGCCCGCGGCCCCCGATTCGCCATCATGAACACGTGCGACAGGCGTCCGGATCCCGTGCGAACGTCCCCATGAGGGTCGTTTTCGTGCGTCCGGACGCCGCGCTGACCAGCTCGCGCCGGCTCTTCGACGCTCTCGAGCTGGCCTTTCCAGTCCGATTCGAGCCGTGGCGTGAGGACGGGCGATGCGACGCGCTGCTGATCGCGGGCTCCGGCGCGGCGCCTGCGCACGACGAAGCTCGTGTCCTGATCCTGGCCGCTGAGGCTGACGGTGGCGCGGCGGACGCCGTCCGCATCGACGCCTCGAACGCGGTCGACCGTCGGCTGCACGCGCTCGAGCTCTCGGCCACGCTCGCCGGTGATCCCCTGCCGTCGGAGGGCGAGGCGGTTCTGGCGAGCAGTCGCGTCGGCGCCGCGTGGACGCGCTCGGGCGCGACCGACCGCGTCCGGAGCCCCCTCCCGTCGCTCGCCGCAGGCGAGGTGCTGCGGCAGGCGATCACGGACGACCGGGCCCTCAGCCTGATCGCGATTGTCGAGTTTCTGCGAGCGCTGACCGCGGACGATGCCCATGCTGCACCGCCGCTGCGAGCGACGATGCTCTTCGACGATCCGAATCTGCGCTGGCTCAGCTACGGGCACATCCGCTACCCCGACCTCGTTCGCCACGCCGACGAACACGGCTACCACGCCGCGATGGCGATGATCCCGCTCGATGCGTGGGGTCAGCGCCGCTCGGCGGTCAGACTCTTCCGCGACCGCTCGGATCGGGTGTCGCTCGTGATGCACGGCAACGACCACCGCAAGCGCGAGTTGTTCGACCAGCACGATCCGGTCGCCGCGCTGGCGCTCGGGGCTCAGGCCCTGCGCCGCGTCGCGCGCTTCGAGGCGACGTCGGGGCTGCGCGTCGGCCGCGTGATGGTTCCGCCTCACGGGATGTGCTCGCAGACGATGGCGCGGGCGCTCGGCCGGCTGCCGTTCGATGCGCTCTGCTCGATCCACCCGTTCCCGTGGACCGGCGACCCGCCCGAGCACGAGTTGCTCGCGGGCTGGGGGCCGGCGACCTTCCCCGAGGGATGCTCCGTCATCCCGCGGGTGGAGTTCGGAAGCTCCGAGACGACGATCGCGCTGCGCGCGTACATCGATCACCCGATCGTCCTCTATGGGCACCACGACGATGTGGCGGAGGGCCTCGAAGTGCTGGCGGCCGCTGCCGCGCGCGTCAACCGGCTCGGACCGGTGGAATGGGTCTCGCCGCAGGACATCGCGCTCGGCAACGTGGCGCTGCACCGCGACGGCGACGCGCTGTCCGTGCACCCGTACGCGCACCGCGTCCGCGTCGCGGAGCCGGCCTCGACGATCACCGTCAAGGCGCCAGGCCCGAACCTCGCGGGGTGGAGCCTCGGCCCGTCGGCCGCGATCCACGCGTTCGACGTTCCCGTCCCAGTGGGCGAGGGCCCGTACGAGATCCGACTGTCCGCGCAGGACGAGGTCGATCCGGCCGGCGTGCCGTCGCCGCGCCGGAGCGTGTGGCCCCATCTGCGCCGCCTCGCCACCGAGTCACGCGATCGGCTCGCACCGATCCGTCGCTCGGCGTAGCCGCGCGGACCTGCGAAAACGGGCGGCTGATGCCGCCCGCTCAGCGAGGGGCGGTCAGCTCAGGTCGACCGGACGAGCGTGATGATGTCGAACCCGAGGTGCGGGTTCGACTCGAGGTCCGTGACGCCGAACGCGGCGCCGTTCTCGGACAGTGCGTCGAGGAGCTGATCCGAGCGCATCATGTCGTTGTGGCACTCGACCGACATGGCGTCGACGCGCGAGATCCAGGATGAGCAGTCCGCGAAGACCTCGGCCTCGGCGCCCTCGATGTCGCACTTGAGGATGCCGACGCGGTCGAACTCGGCGTCCGCGAGCAGGTCCTCCATCGTCATGACGCTGATGTCGCCATCGTCGACGTCGGACATGCGGAAGCCCCACTCGCCGCTCGTCGTGACCATCTCGACCCGGCGCGCCCGCGCGCCGATGCAGGCCTCGTGGATGATCGCACTCGGGTCCACGGCGCGGACATTCGCGCGCAGGACCTCGAGGTTGCCCGGGTCGGGCTCGACGAGCACGAACCGCGCCTCGGGGTAGCGGTGCCGCAGCCAGCGGTGGCTGAGGCCGATGTTGGCGCCGAGATCGATCACGGTCTGCACCGCGCGGTCGGCGGGAAGCGGCTCATAGCTGCCGCCGAGCAGCAGCTCGTTGATGACCGAGATGTCGGTCGTATGGCTGCGCAGCGTCACGGCCGGGCCGAGCGTCTTCAGGTCGACCGTGACCTTGATCGGCTTCGGGGTGACCCACCGGCCGACCTTGCTCTGGCTCAGCCGGACGCGCATCAGGCGCGCGAAATCACCAGGCCCGACGCTCTCGCGCCAATACGCGCCTAGCTCTGCGCTCCAGGCGCGCAGCCTGGCCAGATGACGGGAGTTCATAGCCAAGAAACGCGCTCTGGAGCGCCATTCTTCCGTCGCGCGCGGTCGGAAACTGTTGTTCTTCAGACAACACCTGTAGTATCGCCGCGCCGGTCCGGGTCCCACGGTCATGGGATTGGATCGTCTGCTTATCTGGGTATAGGGATGGTCGCCCAAGCCCCAGCAGTACCTGTGCGGACAGGTCAGGGTCCGCCTAACAAGGGAGTCGTCGATGCTCGGTCGTTCGCCGCTTTGGTGTGGTCGTGCCCGCGTGCGCTCATTGCGCGTGCGCACATGGCTGCTCCTCGTCGTGAGTGTCCTCGCGGCGGCGACGGTTCCGCGCGCGGCGACCGCTTCTGATCTGAACGCGACGCCCTCGACGTTCGCGAGCGTATGGGCCTCGGCGCAGGGCGGCGACCGGATCCTGTTGGCGTCCGGCAGCTACGGGTCGTTCACCGGCTCCGGGTCGAAGTCCTCGACGGTGACGATCCTCCCGCAACCCGGCGCCTCGGTGACGATGGGGCTGTCGTTCAACGGCGCGTCGAACATCCGCGTCGATGGCCTAACGGTGACGAGCCTCTCGATCCAGGGAGCCACGCGCAACGTCACGGTGGCGAACTCGCTGTTCACCGGCCAGGCCGTACTCCGTTCCGGCGGGGCCGCGAACGCGAACATCGTGTTGGACGGCAACCGCCACCCGAACATCAACGTCGGCGGCTGCGGCACCTGTTACGAGGGCCGGATCCAGGTGTTGAGCACGGGCGGCTCGAACCCGTCCGGCGTCACGATCAAGAACTCGGTCCTCGGCCCCGGCGGCGACGCCGACGGAATCCAGAACGGCGCCGACGGCGTCCAGATCCTCGACAACGAGTTCACCGGCATCCGTCAGGTCAGCGCCGTGCATTCGGATTCGCTGCAGCTGTATGGGTCGCGCAACACGGTGATCCGCGGGAACTACTTCCGCGACTTCGACGTCGCGATCATGGCCCCGGACGGCGGGAGCAACGAGCAGATCACCGACAACGTGATCATCTCGTCGGCCGGGTATCGCCCGGCGATCCAGCTCGGCGGTCACCGCAACTCGGTGTTCGCCCACAACGTGACCAGGAACATCGACGTCTACATGGACGCCAAGACCGGCAACCCGGCCGGTACCAACAACGTCGTGCGCGACAACATCGTGATGTCGGGCACGGTGGAATCGCCGACCTCGAAGTGCAACCCGTGCACCGTCACGCACAACCTGTTCACGACCGCTTCGAGCGCGAAGGGCACCAACTCGATCGTCGGCACGCCGGTCTTCGCCGGCGGCTCGAATCCCACCACGTGGGACGGGTACGCACTTGTGGCCGGCTCGCCGGGCGACAACACGGCGAGCGATGGCGCGGATCGGGGCATTCGCGCCGACGACAACCCGCCGTCGCCGGAGGTCACGCCGACGCCGACCGCCACGGCGACCGCGACCCCGACCCCCACCGCGACAGCCGCGCCGACGCCGACGGTGACGGCTACCCCAACCGCGACGGCAACGGCTACCCCGACTGCGACGGCCACCGCGACGCCGACGCCGATGCCGGCCAAGGCGAATTGGACCGCCCCAACCGGTGTGGTCACGGGTCAGCCTG
The DNA here is from genome assembly GCA_963768375.1 of uncultured Solirubrobacteraceae bacterium. GTDB lineage: Bacteria > Actinomycetota > Thermoleophilia > Solirubrobacterales > Solirubrobacteraceae > Solirubrobacter. Next base: position 140,397 of record CAVYHO010000003.1, on the reverse strand, counting down.
CGGTGCTTGACGGCACCAGCTCGACCGGCGTCGCACCGCTCAGCTGCGTGTGGAGCTTCGAGAACGACACGGGCTCGATCGTGTGGGAGACCGTCAGCGGATGCCGGATCACCAAGACGTTCCAGAACGCTGACACGAAGTACGTCGCACTGAGGGTGACGGCCGGCAACGGCGTCACGGACACGAACCGGAAGTCGTTCCCGGTGACGGCGCCGACGCCGACGCCGACGGCAACTCCGTCGCCGACTCCGACTCCGACTGCGACGCCGAGCCCGACGCCGACTGCGACGCCGAGCCCCACGCCGACTGCGACGCCGAGCCCTACGCCGACTCCGACACCGACTCCGAGCCCCACGCCGACTGCAACGCCGAGCCCGACGCCGAGCCCGACGCCGACGCCGACGCCGACTCCGACTCCGACGCCGACTCCGACGCCGACTCCGACTCCGACTCCGACGCCGACGCCGACGCCGACTCCGACGCCGACGCCGACGCCGACTCCGACGCCGACGCCGACGCCGACGCCGACGCCGACGCCGACGCCGACTCCGACGCCGACGCCGACGCCGACTCCGACGCCGACTCCGACGCCGACGCCGACGCCGACTCCGACGCCGACGCCGAGCCCGACGCCGACGCCCGACTCCGTCGCCGACGCCGAGCCCGACGCCGACTCCGACGCCGACGCCGGACGCGACGCCGCCCGACACGGTGCTGCAGAGCGGCCCGTCGGGCAACGTTCCCGCGCGGCCCCGTGTCGTTCACGTTCGTCGCGACCGAGAGCGGCTCGCGCTTCGAGTGCCGCATGAGCGGACCAGGCGCGACTGTGGGGACGTTCCAGTCGTGCACGTCGCCGGCGACCTACAACAGCCTCGCCGACGGCTCGTACACGTTCAGCGTGCGGGCGATCGACACGGCCAGCAACGTCGATGCGTCGCCGGCGACGCGGTCGTTCACGATCGTCCCGCCGTCCGACCCCAGCGCCGGGCTTCCCGCCGCCGACTCCCGCGATCAGCTCGCCCCAGAGCTACAGCTGGAGCAAGACCCGCGCGGTCACGTTCACCGGTACCGCTCAGGCGGCTTCGACCGTCGAGCTGTTCGACGGCTCGACGTCGCTCGGCACCACCGTCACGACCGCCGGCGGCTCCTGGACGCGCACGGTGGACCTCGCCGACGGGGCGCACCTGGTCTCGGCGCGCGCGAGCAACCCCAGCGGCACCTCATCCGCGTCGCCGGTCCGCGTGATCCAGGTCGACACGGTCGCGCCGGCAGCGCCCGTGATCACGTCGCCGGCATCCGGTGCCTCGGTGCCGAGCTCGTTCACCCTCAGCGGCACCGTCGAGGGCGGCACGACGGTCGAGGTGTTCGAGAACGGCGCGTCGCGAGGCACGGTCGCCGGGTCCGACGGCAACTGGTCACGCGACATCTACAACGCGCCGAGCGGCTCGCGGAGCTACACCGCGCGCGCGACGGATCTGGCCGGCAACGTCTCGGCCCAGTCCGAGTACGCCGGACGGTGTCGTCGGCGTATGACGGTCGTAGCCCGGCAGCGCATCGCGGCGCTGCCGGGTTCACGTCGCGACGGTTAGGCGCCCGCGCAGCAAGCGCGGAAGCGCGCCCACGACGACGATGACGCCGGAGCACCAGCATCACGAACACCACCACCGTCGACGATGAGGGCGCGCGGCTTCGGCCGGCTCGCTCGACGACCTGCGTCGACCGCGACCGGGCCGAGCGAGGTGGTGCCGATCCTCTCCTCGCCGCCCTGCTGCGTCCGAGCACCACGTCCATCGTGCTGCCGCACGGCCTCGACGAGCTTGGCCGCCTCGGCGGCACGAGGCGCGGTCGCGCGGACCGTGATGATCGGCGGCGAGACCTGAGTACTCGACGGACACGCGGTACTGCTCCGTGCGGCGTCAAGGCCGCGGCGGTTGCTTCTGTCGGCGATCGGCACCTCGATACGGGGGAGGCCTGCTGCCGGCCCGAAGACGACGAGCTCCTTCGGCGTCGATCCCTGAGCGCCGCGCGATCTCGTCGCGGATCTCGTCGGCGGACATGAGTTCGCGAGCATGACCGCTCGGCTGCGGAAGGTTGTCGGCGAGGCGACTCTTGCTCGAGAGTCTGGAAGGCGGGAGCGGCACGTCGTCGTCAACATGCTCTCGCCCGACCGCGACGCCTCCGGTTGCCACCCGGCTCGCAAGTCCGGGCGGGCTGAGTGACACCTGATACAGGGTCGCCGTTCCTGCGAGCATCGCGAGGAAGATCCCCGGCACGACGAGCAGCCAGTACCGGCGCAGCAGCGAGAGGACGCTGACGATCTCCATCAGGCCGCGGGTTGGCCGCGTCACGCCGCGCGACCGACTCGAGCTTCCAGCCCTGCCGCACGCGGTCGACTGCGAGGACTGTCACGCTCGCGGCGGCGAACACGATCAGGAACGAGAGCATGCCGAGCTTGAGCCGGACGCCTGGATTGATCTCTACGCCCTTCGCGCGCCCGAACTGCTCGAGGCGCACGCGGCGGTCGGCCGGCACGTGCTGCGCGGCGGCGAGGTCCTTGAGGTAGTCCTGCATGCCGTCGACCGCGCCGTTGGCGAATGCCGCCGCGATCTCCGGCGTCGGGGCCTCCGCGTAGATGTCGACGATCGGCACCGTCGGGTTGGCCTGGATGCTGAGCCGGTACTCGTTCGGCGACTTGAGGATGTCGCGCGGGGACTTCTTGCCCGAGGTCGCCAACGGCCGCGGGAAGTCCGGCGTGACCGGGCTCGCCACCTGGAGCAAGCTCCGGCCTGATCCTTCGCGCGCCGGCCGATGTACTCGCGCACCGGCTCACTCGCCATCACATTGCCGACCAGGACGCCGCGGTTGGTCATGGCCTCCAGGTTCTGCGTGGAAACCTTGAGATCGAGCACGGCGGAGCTCGGTGCGTCGACCATCGCTCGCGTGTTCGCCGCGGAGATCGAAAGGACGCGCGGCTTGATGCTCGGGGGGAAGAGGCTGACCTTGCCGACGCTCCAGAGCGCCGCGCAGAGGGCGAGGATGAGGCTCGCGATGAGCCCGATGCGGTGCCCCCAGAGCTCTCGCAAGTGCCTGCCGAGTTGCATTACTTATCCAACGCGCCCAGGCGCCGAGAACTTCCGGCGCTCAGAGCGAGAGCGTCGCGCGCAACGCGGCGGCGTGGCCTCGCCGGTGGGCTGGGCGCGGAAGCGCGGCGATCACGTGGGTCGCCGCACCGGCGGCGAGTCCGAGCCATTGGAGCCACGCGCTCATGCGGCCGTAGTGCTTGCGCGCGAACCGCATCCGGCTGCGGGCGAGAACAGCGAAGAGGCTGGTGCGCGGCGCCGAGCGCCCGCCCTCGTGATGCGCGGTCGCGCCCGGTTCGTAGCGCACCAGGCCACCGGCCGCGCGCAGCCGCGCGCCCAGGTCCATGTCCTCGCCGTAGAGGAAGAAGCCCTCGTCGAACCCGTCGATCGCGTCGAACGCCTCCCGCCGCACGAGCATGCAAGCGCCTGAGACCCAATCGGGGTAGGCCGGCTGCGCGTACGCCTCCGGCTCGGTGACGATCTCGTTCGCCCAGGGCGCGCGCCGCACGACCCGGTGCAGGAACAGGGCCTGCGCCCACGTCGAGCGCGCGGTCTGGAAGCGTCGCTGGCTCGGCATCAGCGAGCCGTCCTCTTCGAACAGCCGCGGCCCGACCAGCGCCACGTCGCGCTCGGCGTCGAGCACGGCCACGAGTCGCCCCAGGTCCGCCGGCGACAGCCGCGCGTCCGGGTTGAGGAACAGCACGTACGGCGCGTCACCGGCGGCGGCGCCGACGTTGCAGCCGAACCCGAAGCCGCCGTTGCGGCCGGACTCGATCGCCGTCAGCGGAAGGTCCCCGATGACGCCGAGCGAGTCCTCCGGCGAGTCGTTGTCGACGACGATCACCGACACGCCGGGGACGCCGACCAGCGGCTCCACGCAGGCGCGGAGGGTGTCAGCGCTGTTGTAGCTGACGACGATGACGTCGACGCGGGCGTCCATGGCGGGCTAGCCGGCGACGGGCGCGCCCTGCAGCTTGCGCACGATGCCGCGGAAGTCGACCGTGCGCGGTGCGCGGCTGGCCACGGCCGAGTGATCGACGTTCGGATGCGCGGTGACGATCACGGCCAGGTCGGCGCCGTCGAGGCCGGACTCGAGGTCGGAGTTCACCAGCCCGAGCGTCGGGAGCTCCGGCACGTAGGGATCGTGATAGCGGACGTCGGCGCCACGCGTCTGGAGCAGCTCCATGATCTTCAGCGCGGGCGATTCGCGGATGTCACCGACGCCCGGCTTGTACGAGGCGCCGAGCACCAGCACCTTCGACCCTCGCACCGAACGCTCGGCGTCGTTGAGCGCCTGCTCGACCTTCTCGACGCAGAAGTAGGGCATCTGCGCGTTGACCTTGCCGGCGAGCTCGATGAACTCGGTGGCCATGTCGTACTCGCGCGCCTTCCAGGTCAGATAGAACGGGTCGACCGGCAGGCAGTGGCCGCCCATGCCCGGGCCCGGCTCGAAGCGCATGAACCCGTAGGGCTTCGTCGACGCGGCGTCGACGACCTCCCAGATGTCGATCCCCATCCGGTCGGCGAGCATCGACATCTCGTTCACGAGCGCGATGTTGACCGAGCGGAAGATGTTCTCGAGCAGCTTGGTCAGCTCGGCCGCCTCGGGCGAGCCGACGGGCACGACCTGCTCGCAGACGCGGCTGTAGATCGCGACGGCGAGCTCGGTGCAGCGCTCGGTGAGGCCGCCGACGACCTTCGGGGTGGTGCGGATCGTGTAGTCGGTGCGGCCCGGATCGACGCGCTCGGGCGAGAACGCGAGCGCGAAGTCCTCGCCGGCGCGCAGGCCGGACTCCTCGAGCAGCGGCACGAGGTAATCGCGCGTGGTGCCCGGGAACGTCGTCGACTCGAGGATGATCGTCTGGCCGCGCCGGATCACGCCGCCGAGCGCCCGCGAGGCGCTGAGCAGCGGGCCGAGCTCCGGCTCGCGGTTCGCGGTCAGCGGCGTCGGGACGCAGATCAGCACCGCCTCGGCGTCGTGCAGGTCCACATAGCGCGTGCTGAAGCTGCAGCGCGAGAGCGCGGCCTGCAGACGGCTGTCCGCCACGTCCTCGATGTGCGAGTGACCGCGGCGCAGCTGCGCGACCTTCTGCGTGTCGACATCGATGCCGATCACGTCGATGCCCGCCTCGGCGAACTCCATCGCCAGCGGCAGGCCCACGTATCCGAGGCCAACGATCCCGATGCTCATCTTGCTCCAGACTGTCGCGGCAGCACCATGGCGATCAAGCGCCGGCGCAGCTCTCCATGGGTGAAACGGCGGTACTCAGGGTCGGCGACGCGTTCGACGCGGCGGAAGGCCGCGCGGACGTAGCCGTAGAAGAAGGCGAGGCCCGAGAGCCCGAACGGGCGCCGGCGCGCGACCTTGATCGAGCGCAGCGCGCACCCAGGTCGGCGTGAAGTGCGCGATGTACGCACACTCGCCGTGGCGGGCGTGGCCCCGCACCGTGCCATCGGCGCTGCCGAGCGGGCGGTGATGGATCGAGACCAGCTCCGGGAAGCTCCAGGCCTTGAAGCCGCGCATGCGCGCGTACGTCTCGTCGATCGTGTCCCAGCCGAGCCGGTTCTGGACGCCGCCGATCGCCTCGAAGCACTCGCGCGTGTACAGCTTCAGCGCGCCGTGCACGTGCACGCGCGGGATCTGGATGTGGCGATACCCGCCGCCCTCGACCGGCTCGTCGAGCACGCCGCAGGCGAGCCCGAGATCCGGATCGGCGTCGAAGCGCGCCATCAGCTCCTTGAAGTAGTCCGGGCGCAGCTCGATGTCGCCGTCGAGCTTCATGACGTGCGTGTACTCGCGCCAGTCGCCCGCGGCCTTCAGGCCCTTGTTGAACGTCCGCGGCGCGGCGGCGCTTCGCCAGCCGGTCGGCCACGTCCTCGTGCAGCGCCCCGGACTCGTAGACCTCCAGGAACGGGACCTCGTCCTCGAGCCGGCGCAGGATCTCCAGCGTGCCGTCGTCGGAGTTGTCGTCGACGACGATCCACCGCTCCGGAGGGAGCTCCTGGGCGGCGACGCAGCGCACGACGAGCTCGATGTGCGCTGCTTCGTTGCGCACGGGCGAGATCACGAGGATCCGGGGCTCGACGCCGCGAGTGAGGTTCACGCCCCGATCAACGGTCGGAGCCCCTGCGAGTTTTCGATCGATCATGCGGCCAGTGCCAGTGCCGGGGTGTTGACGAATTCGCGCTGCCACAACTCCAACATCAGCAACGAGTAGATCCGCTTGGCGTCGCCGTCGGCGCCAGCGGCGTGGCGATCCAGCAGCCCGCGGACCGCTTCGGGCTTGAAGTAGCCACGCTCGAGCGTGCTCGGGTCGAGCAGCACCTCGCGGGCCCAGCCCTGCAGGTCGTCGCGCAGCCAGCTCGAGAGCGGCACCGAGAAGCCCTGCTTCGGGCGGTCGAGGATCGACGACGGCAGCCACGGGCGCAGGGCCTCGCGGAAGATCCACTTCTTCTCGCGCCCGCGGACCTTCAGGTCGGCGGGAATCGACGCGGCGAGCTGCATCAGCTCGTGGTCGAGCAGCGGCGAGCGGGCCTCGAGCGCGTGCGCCATCGTCGCGATGTCGACCTTCGCGATCAGATCGTCGACGAGGTAGGTCGTGGCGTCGACCTCGAGCATCCGGTCGACCGTGGACGCCCCGGACGTCGCCGCCCAGCGGGCGGCGAACTCCGCGCTCGCGTCGCTGCCGCCCAGTTCGGCCGCGAACTCGGGCGTGTAGAGCTCGCTGCGCTGCGCGCCGTCGAACCAGGAGACGTACTGCTCGTAGCGCGCCGCCGGGTCCAGCGCCAGCGTGCCGGCGAGCCGGCGGAACCGGTTGGTGACGCTGGAGACGTTGCCGCGATCCTCCAGCCGGGCGCCGAGCGCGGCGACCGTGTGGCGCAGCGGCGCGGGGATCCGGTCCAGGCGCGCGGCCACGGCGTTCGCGACATAGCGCTGATAGCCGGCGAACGACTCGTCACCGCCGTCGCCGTTGAGCGCGACCGTCACGTGCCGGCGCGTCATCTCCGACAGGTAGAAGCTGGGGATCGCCGACGAGTCCGCGAACGGCTCGCCGTAGTGCCGGACGATCCGGGGCACGATCTCGACCGCGTCGGCGCGGACCTCGAACTCCTCGTGGATCGTGCCGAACTGCTTGGCGATCGCTCGCGCGTGCGGCAGCTCGTCGAACTGCGAATGATCGAACCCGATCGAGAACGTCCGCACGGGCTCCGGCGAGAGCTGCGCCATCGCCGCCACGACCGCGGACGAGTCGATTCCGCCCGAGAGGAACGCGCCGAGCGGGACGTCGGCGATCAGCCGCTTGCGGGTCGCTTCCAGCAGCGCGGCGCGGATCCGCTCGCCGAGCTCCTCGACCGGAGGCGTCCAGCTTCTGCGAGTAGTCGAGCTGCCAGTAGCGCTCCAGCGTGATCTCGCCGTCGCGGAACAGCAGCGTGTGCGCCGGCGGCAGCTTGCGCGATGCCTCGCAGCGCCGAGCGCGGCGCGGGGACGTAGCCGTAGGCCAGGTAGCGGTCGAGCGCGACATGGTCGACCTCGCGCGGGATGCTCGTGTCCTGGAGCAGCGCGCCCATCTCCGACGCCCACGACAGGACGCCGTCGCGCAGGTGGTACAGAAGCGGCTTCTTGCCGACCCGGTCACGCGCGAGCAGGAGCTGCTGGCGGCGCTCGTCCCACAGCGAGAAGGCGAACATGCCGTGCAGGTGGCGCACGCAGTCGGCGCCGTACTCCTCGTAGAGGTGGACGATCACCTCGGTGTCGCCCTGGGTGGCGAACGTGTGGCCGCGGGCCACGCAGGTCGGCGCGCAGCTCGCGGTAGTTGTAGATCTCGCCGTTCATCACGACGACCACGGAGCGATCCTCGTTGAAGATCGGCTGGTCGCCGGTGCTCAGATCGATGACGCGCAGGCGCTGGATGCCGATACCCGCGCGCCCGCGATGGTGCAGCCCGCGCGAGTCGGGGCCGCGGTGCTCCAGGGCGGCGCACATGCGCCCGAGGAGCTCAGGATCAACCGCCTCGCCCCGAGGGCGAACCTGTCCGACGATTCCGCACATTCAGACGAGAAACGTTCGGAGGACCAGATTTCTCGCGCGGCGATGAGCGTGGTCACATTTTTCATCAATGATTCTTCGAGTCGCAGTAGCTGCGGGCCTTTCGACCCGTTGCTTGCATATGGAGATCGCAAAGGCGCTCGTTCTCGTAGGTGGCGGACAGGATGATCGCCCCTGGCCGACCGCGCCCGTGGATCCCAAGCACCTGTTCCCGGTCGCGAACCGCCCGATCCTGTTTCACAACCTCGAGTCTCTGCGTGCCGCGGGCATCCGCAAGGCCGCGATCCTGGCCGAGCCGTGCTTCGCCGGCGCGATCGAGCAGGCCGTGGGGGACGGAAGCGAGCTCGGGCTCGACGTCGCTCACCTGGAGTGGGGGACGAACCGCACGCTCGGCGGCGCGCTCGTCACCGGCTTCGAGTTCGTCGACGACGGCCCGGTCGTCGTCCAGCAGGGCGACGCGCTGCTGCGCGGCGACCTGCACCAGCACATCGACGCCTTCGCGCGCGAGCGACTGGACACGCTGGCGTTCCGCCTCGACGGCGACAACGTGCCGCGCGCGCGTCCCGCGGCCGCTCGGGCCCGGGCTACGTACTGAGCCCGTGGGCGATCTCGGTCCTGCTGGCCAACGCCTCGGAGTGGACGAACCCGGTCGCCGGAGTCCGCGACCACGGCGGGCGCGTGCGCGTGCAGCGCGTCACCGGCAGCCTGCCGTGCCACGGCGACCAGCAGGCGCTGCTCGAGACGAACCGCCAGCTGCTCGAGCGCATCGAGCCGCAGTACGAGCCGCATTCGATCGAGGACACGCGGGTCCAGGGCCCGGTGATCGTGCACCCGACCGCGCGCGTGCGGCGGAGCCTGCTTGCGCGGCCCCGTGATCATCGGCGCGAACGCGAACATCTCCGACGCCTACATCGGTCCCTATACGTCGATCGGCCCGCGCGTGGCGGTCGAGGCGGCCGAGATCGAGTACTCGATCGTGCTCGCCGGCGCCGAGATCCGGTTCATCGGCACGCGACTGGAGTCGAGCATCATCGGCCGCGGTGCGCGCATCGTTCGTGCGTTCGAGCCGCCCGCCGGGATGCGGATGACCGTCGGCGACGGCGTCGAAGTCACGTACATCTGAGTGCGAGGCAACTGCGCCAGCCATGGAAGGACGCGCCTCGCACCGCGCGTTCTTGAGGCACATGGGTCCTGACATCGTTAGCGATCGGAGCGTGAAATGGGGCTCGTAGGAGCCGCTCCGCACGCTCTGGCGGTTTCGCGATCGCCGTGGCGTCGATCGGGGTGTTCGCGATCGCGATGGGCATCTTCGTCGACGTACAGCTACAGCCCGCCGACCTCGCTCACGAGCCGTCAGTACCACGTCGGCCGCGGGCACGGCGACCGCGCTGGTCGACAGCCCGAGCTCGCAGGTCGTCGACCTCGGCGGCGAAGAGGACGTCGGCGTCGACATCGGTGCGCTCGTCGGCGCGCGCCACGCTGCTCGCGAGCCTGATGACGAGCTCGCCGATGAAGGAGGAGATCGCCGCAGCGCGCGGGCATCCCGCCGCAACGGCTGATCGCCATCTCGCCCGCCGTCGGCCAACCCGGTCCCGGGTACCGCCGTCGCCGGTGCCGGACCCAGCGGCCGCGACATCTACGTCCTGAAGGCGACGATCCCGACTCTCGAGTCGGGCCAGGTGCCGATCATCTCCGTCTCGACGCAGGCCCCGGAGCCCGAGACAGGCCACCGCGCCTCGCCGACGCGGCGTTCAAGGTGCTGTCCAAGAACCTCGATTCCGCGGCGAGCGACGGACAACGTGCCCAACTCGCGGCGGATCACCGTCCGCCCGCTCGGCCCGGCCCACGCCGAGGTCGAGACGCGCGGCCCCGGCGAAGTTCGATGGCGATCATCGCCGCGATCGTCCTGTTCGGGGTCGGCTGCGCCACGATCCTCCTGTTCGTCGCGCTCGCTCGGCGGTTGGCGCGCTGCCAGCGAACTGGAGCGCAACCCGCCGCAGCCGGTCGCCGTCGACGGCTACATCAACGGCAACGGCAACGGGAACGGCCGTCACGTCCACCGCAGCCGGCGGTCGTACAGACGCCCGCGGTGCCGGCCAAGCTCGCTCCGCGGGTTCCCACGCCGCCGAGCGAGGCCGAACCGAAGCGCAACTGGGCCAGCGGCTGAGGGGCAAGGCGATGAACTCGACATCACAACGACCCATCCGCGTGCTGCAGAGCTTCCCGCACAAGATCGGGGCGGCGCGGATCTGCACCACGGCCTGGCATCAGGCCGCGGGTGCCGCCGAGGCAGGCGCCGACGTGCTGGTGATGCCGGGTGCGGTGCACCGGCCGTTGCCGGAGAACGTGCGCGTCCGCACCACGCTCGCCCTCGGCAAGGTCCGAATCCCGTACAAGACGATCGGCCGTGAGCGCGCGCTGCACCTGCACGACCGGATCGTCGCCGCGGCGCTGCCGCGGATGGCCGACCGGATCGACATCGTCCACGCCTGGCCGCAGGGCGCGCGCGAGACGCTGCGCGCCGCACGTCGCCTCGGCATCCCGACGGTGCTCGAGCGGCCGAACGCGCACACCCGATACGCGTACGAGGTCGTGCGCGCGGAGTGCGAGCGGATCGGAGTGCCCTTGCCCTCCGACCACGAGCACGCGTACAACGCCGACATCCTCGCGCGCGAGGAGGAGGAGTTCGCGCTCGCGGACCGCCTCCTGTGCCCGTCGGACTTCGTGGCCCGGACGTTCATCGGCCAGGGATTCGCCGCCGATCGGCTGGTGCGCCACCAGTACGGGTTCGATCACACCCGCTTCCACCCCGCGCCGCGTCCGGAAGGCGAAGGCCTCACCGTGCTGTTCGTCGGCGTGGCCGCCGTGCGCAAGGGCGTCCACTTCGCGCTCGAAGCGTGGCTGAAGTCGTCCGCCAGCGAGCGCGGCAAGCTGCTGATCGCCGGCGAGTTCCTCCCGGAGTACGAGGCACGCCTGGCGCCGCTGCTCGCGCACCCGAGCGTCGAGGCGCTGGGCCATCGGACCGACGTCCCCGAGCTGATGCGCAACAGCGACGCGCTGGTACTGCCGAGCATCGAGGAAGGCTCCGCGCTCGTCACGAGCGAGGCGCTCGCGAGCGGTTGCGTCCCGGTCGTCTCCGACGCGTCGGGCGCGCAGTGCCAGCACGGGGTCGACGGCCTCGTCCACCGCGTCGGCGACGTCGATGCGCTGGCCGCGCACCTCACGGCGCTGGACACCGACCGTGAGCTGCTGGCGCGACTGCGTGCCACAGGTCTGGAGAACGCGCCAAACCTCACGTGGACGCGGGCCGGCGAGCGCCTGCGCGCCGCGTACGAGGAGGTCGTGGCGGAGTTCGGCGCGTCCGGTTGGAGTCAGGCCGCCTGATTCGGGGCGTGCGGCCGGCCATGCGCTTTCCCTCTCTGAAGTCGCGCCGCTTGCGCGTATTCGCCGTGCTCGTGGTCAGCGCGGGCATCGGGCTGTTCTTCGCGTTCAACAGCGTGTACTCGCTGAGCCTCCTGCCGCCGAAGGTGCAGCCGCGCTCGGTGACTGTCGCGATCGCCGCCACGCACGTGATGCTGGACGCGCCGCGTTCGCTGATCAGCCGGCCGGAGGTCAGCTCCTACGAATTCGACGCGTACTCGAAGCGCGCAGCGCTGTTCGGCACCCTGCTCGACACGCCGCCGGTTCGCGAGCGGATCGCGCAGATCGCGAAGGTTCCGGCCGATCAGCTCACGACCCGTTCGCGCCTCACGCTCGCGGTCCAGTGGGCGATGCGCGACGGCGACGCCGAGCAGCGGGCGAACCAGCTCGCCGTGGCGGCGCGGCCCTACAAGCTCGAGTTTCAGGCCGACCGCACCAATCCGCTCCTGAACGTCTATGCGCAGGCCCCCTCCGCCCCTGAGGCCGAACGCCTGGCGGACGCTGCGGTCGTCGCGCTGCGCGAGTCCCTCGCCGCGCGCGCGACGAAGGACGGCGTGTCGAACGCGGTCGTGATCGAGCAGCTCGGCCGCGCTCGCGGCCAGGCAGTCAACGGCACGATCAAGATGGAGATGATCGCGCTGACGTTCATCGTGGCGTTCGGCGTCGCCGTCGGGTTGCTGTTCGGGATCGGCGCGGTCGCCCGCGGCTGGGCCTCCGCCCGCCGACGCGAGCACGACGACCTGGACGGGGAGCCGCGCGTGGCGCGCATCGCGAGGCGGGCGCGCGAGGTCGGCGGCGACTGGCCGCGCACCGTGCGGGTGCAGCCGTGGCTCTTCGCCGTGTTCCTGTTCGTCCTCTGGCTCGTGCCGTTCGACGCGATCCAGCTCGCGGTCTCGATGCCGATCGACATGAAGTTCGATCGCCTGGTGCTGCCGTTGCTGTTCCTCGTCTGGCTGTTCTCGCTGGCGGGCGGCGGGCCGGGCTCACCTCGCCTGCGGATGACGCTGATCCATGTCGGCATCGCCGGGTTCGTGGCGGCCGCCAGCCTGTCGGTGGTCATGAACGCCCACGATCTCAATCAGACGCTCGAGTTCGATCTCGCTTTCAAGAAGATCACGCTGTTGTGCTCGTACGTGATGCTGTTCGTGATCGTCGCCAGCAGCCTGCGGCGCAGCGAAGTCCCGGCGTTCATGAAGTACAACCTGATCCTCGCGGTCGTGTGCGCGCTCGGCACGATCTGGGAGTACCGGTTCCACTACAACGTCTTCTACGAGTTGGCCGACAAGATCCTGCCCGGGCTCTTCGTCGTCAGCAAGTCGGGGCTGGGCGGAATCGACGACATCGGCCGCGTGATGACGAGCGGCCCTGCCGGGCACCCGCTCGAGGTCGACCGGGATGATCACGATGGCCCTCCCGATCGCGCTCGTCCTGCTGCTTCAGAGCTCCGACCGGCGCGGACGGATCCTGTACGGGCTCGCTGCCTGCGTCCTGTTGGCGGCGGCGATCTCGACGTACCGCAAGACCGCGCTGCTCGGCCCGGTCGCTGTGATCCTCACGATCGCCGTCTTCCGCCGGCGCGATCTAATGAAGCTCGCGCCCCTCGGGTTCATGTCGCTGATCGCGATCCACTTCCTGTCGCCCGGCGCGCTCGGGTCGGTCGTGTTCCAGCTCAAGCCGAGTCGCCTCGGCGTCGCGACCGTGAGCGACCGCGCCGCCGACTACGACGCGGTCCGGCCTGATCTGTGGTCGCACCTGGCCTTTGGCCGCGGATACGGAAGCTACGACCATCACAGCTACCGCGTGCTGGACTCCGAGTTCCTGAGCCGGATCGTGGATACGGGCATCGTCGGCACCGCGGCGCTGTTCTTCATGCTGTTGGCGATCCTGTTCGCCGCTCGGCCGATCATCAACGACCGGCACCCGACGTGGTCCCCTATCGCGCTGATGGTCGGGGCCTCGGCGGTCGCCTTCCTGGTGCTGACGTTCCTGTTCGACGTGTCGTCGTTCCCGCACGTCCCGTACATCCTGCTCGCGCTCGCCGGCCTGCTCGCGGTCGTGATCAGCCGCGACGACGAGCCGATCCCTCGCGCCGAGACCCACGAGGCCGTCCCGGAGGCCGGAACGCCGGCACCGCCGCGCGAGCTCGTCATTACATACTGACGACAAACCGCTCAACCGCTCCTGATTTCGGGCCGATAGTTATCCAGGCGATGGGGTACAAACCCTCGCTTGAACCCTCGGTGGCGGAAGGAGCGCATTCGGATGGCAGGAGCAGTCGCACGCACGCTTGTCCCCTGTGCCGCGGCCGTCTTGGCGCTCATCGCCCCGTCATCCGCCTCCGCCGCTGACCTCGCTGCGACGCCGGCGACGTTCGCCAGCGCGTGGAACTCCGCACAGGGCGGCGACCGGATCCTGCTGGCGTCCGGAAGCTACGGCGAGTTCACCGCGAGCGGCGCGAAGTCCGCCCCGGTGACGATCCTGCCCCAAACGGGCGCGACGGCCTCGATCTCGCTCCAGTTCAGCGGCGCGTCGAACGTCCGGGTCGACGGGCTGACGATCACGGACCTGGAGTTCCAGGGGAACGACGCGCAACGTCACCGTCGCGAACTCGATCTTCACCGGCCAGGCCGTGATCCGGACCGACCAGATGGTCAACGCGAACGTCGTGCTCGACGGCAACCGCCACGCGAACATCAACGTCGGCGGCTGTGGCACGTGTTACGAGGGCCGGATCCAGGTCGCGGGGTCGGGTCCCGGCCCGTCCGGCGTGGTCGTGAAGAACTCGGTGATCGGCCCGGGTGGCGACGCCGACGGGATCCAGAGCAACGCCGACGGCCTGCAGGTCATCGGCAACGAGTTCGTCGGCATCCGTCAGGTCAGCCAGGTGCACACGGACTCGATCCAGCTCTACGGTGCGAAGAACACCGTGATCCGGGGGAATTACTTCCACGATTTCGATGTCGCGCTGATGGCACCGGATGGTGGCCAGAACGAGCAGGTCACCGACAACGTGATCATCTCCGCGGGTGGGTATCGGCCGGCGGTGCAGATGGGCGGTCATCGCGGGTCGGTGTTCGCGCACAACGTGACCAAGAACATCGACGTCTACATGGACGCGAAGACGGGAGAACCCTCCGGCCAGAACAACGTCGTGCGCGATAACGTCGCCATCGCCGGCACGGTCGAGTCGCCGACCTCGAAGTGCAACCCGTGCACGGTCACGCACAACCTCTTCACATCCGGGTCGTCGTCGAGGGGCGCGAACGCCGTCGTCGGCACTCCGCTGTTCGCCGGCGGGACCAGCCCGACCGTCTGGGCGGGTTACGCGCTCGCGACCGGTTCCCTCGGCAAGGGCTCGGCCAGCGACGGCGGCGACCGCGGCATCCGCCTCGACGCCCTCGGTGGGCCGCCGGCACCCGTTCCGCCGACGCCGCCGGCGCCTCCCGCACCGGCTGACTCGCCTTCCCCGGCTCGCGCGGTCGAAGGCCTCGTCGCGGCATACGGCTTCAATGAGACGGCCGGAACCCGCGCTGCCGACTCGTCGGGCGGCGGCCACCATGCCCGCCTGCGTGGCGCGCGGCACACGAGAACCGCGCGAGCCGGCATGGCACTCGCCTTCAACGGCCGCGCCTCATTGACGATCCCGCGTTCCGCCACCCGCCGGCTGCGGTCGTTCACGCTCGAGGCGTGGACGCGGCCGACTACGGCCAGGCGGCATCGAGTGCTCAATGCCCCGGGGCAGGTTGCGCCCAAGCTCCGGTCCCGCCGGTGGTCACATCTCGCAGTCACCTACACCGACTCGCGCGTACGGGTCTATGTGAACGGCAAGCTGGTGAGCTCGCGGCGCGCGCGGTCGCGGCTCGGCATGATCTCGCTCGGCGGTCGCGGGTTTAAAGGCCAGATCGACGATGTCCGGATCTATCGCCGGGCGCTGGCCGGCGCGGCGCTGCGCGCCGACATGAGAAGCCCGATCTAGCGGCGGGTCGGCCGGCAGGCGCGCCTCTTCGCCAGGGGCATGGGGTCTCGGCCCTATCAGCCGGTCCGAGCGAGGACCGATACAGGGAGTGAGAGGTCACGGCGCTGACGTTCCCCCCTTGAACGCCGCGACTGAGCCCCATCGGTCAAGGAGCCCCTGATGCAAGCGACGTCCTTGCCTGCCGGGTCGCGCGTTCACGCGCGCTCCGTGCAGGTCGCTGGTCTACGCCGTTCCATAGCTTGTGCCGCCATTGCCGTCGGACTTCTCGCCACCCCGGCGAGCGCCCATGCCGCCGATCTGGCGGCCACCCCGGCGACGTTCTCGAGCGTGTGGTCGTCCGCTCAGGGCGGCGATCGGATTCTGCTGGCCTCCGGGAGTTACGGCTCCTTCAGCGGTACTGGGGCCAAGGCCTCGATGGTCACGATCGCGCCGCAGCCCGGCGCGTCGGCGTCGATGTCGCTGTCTTACAACGGTGCTTCGAACGTCCGCGTCGAAGGCCTGACGGTCACCGGTCTGTCGATCCAAGGCGCGACCCGCAACGTGACGGTCGCGAACTCGCTGTTCACCGGCCAGGCCGTGATCCGCTCCGGCGGCGCGTCGAACGCCAACATCGTGCTCGACGGTAACCGGCATCCCAACATCTTCGTCGGCGGCTGCGGCACCTGTTACGAGGGCCGGATCCAGGTCCTCAGCAACGCCGGCTCGAACCCGTCCGGGGTCACGATCAAGAACTCGGTTCTCGGTCCGGGCGGCGACGCGGACGGGATCCAGAACGGCGCCGATGGCGTCCAGATCCTCGACAACGAGTTCACCGGCATCCGTCAGATCAGCGCGGTCCACTCGGATTCGCTGCAGCTGTATGGGTCGCGCAACACGGTGATCCGCGGCAACTACTTCCACGACTTCGACGTCGCGATCATGGCGCCGGACGGCGGCAGCAATGAGCAGATCACGGACAACGTGATGATCAGTTCGGGCGGGTACCGGCCGGCGGTCCAGCTCGGTGGCCATAGCAACTCGGTCTTCGCGCACAACGTGACCAAGAACATCGACGTGTTCGTGGACGCGAAGTCGGGCGAGCCGGCGGGCCAGAACAACATCGCGCGTGACAACGTGCTGGTCAGCGGCGCGATGAACGTGCCGGCCTCGAAGTGCACGAACTGCACCAACACGCACAACCTGTTCACGAGCAGTGGGCAGGCGAGCGGTACGAACAGCTCAGTCGGCACCCCGGTGTTCGTCGGCGGTAGCGCGCCGACGGCGTGGACGGGCTATCCGCTTGCGGCCGGCTCGCCCGGCAAGAGCACGGCCAGCGACGGCCTCGACCGCGGCATTCGCACCGACGGGAGCACTCCGCTGCCCGATCCGACGCCGACCCCCAGCCCCACGGCCACGCCGAGCCCGACGGCTACGCCCGCGCCCGGGCCGGACGCGCCGGCCCACGCGATCTGGGCCGTCCCCTCGAACGCAACGACAGGCACGCCGGTCACGCTCGACGGCACGGCGTCCACGGGTGACGCAACGCTCACGTGCACCTGGAGCTTCGAGAACGCGACCGGCGACACGGTCTGGGAGACGGTTTCCGGCTGCAAGATCACCAAGACGTTCCAGATCGCCGACACCAAGTACGTGCGCCTCACGGTCACGGACGCGGATGGCGACACCAACGCGTCGTTGAAGAGCTTCGCGGTCGGCGCCCCGGCTCCCGCTCCCACGCCGACCGCGACACCGACTCCGGTCCCGCCGGTGCCGACTCCGGTCCCGCCGGCGCCTACCCCCACTCCGACGCCAGTCCCGCCCCCGCCGACCCCCGTCGCCCCGGCGCCTACCCCGTCCCCGGCCCCGACGAGCGGTCTCGTGGCTTCCCTTGGCTTCGACGAGGCCTCAGGCTCGACTGCGGCCGACAGCTCGGGCTTCGCGAACCATGGCTCGATCTCAGGTGCGACCCGCGTGTCGAGCGGCAAGCACGGCAAGGCGCTGCGGTTCGACGGCCAGAATGACATCGTCACGGTCGCCGATTCGGCGTCGTTGGACCTCACGAAGGGGATGACGCTCGAGGCTTGGGTCCGCCCGACGGCGCTCTCGACGTGGCGCCCGGTGATGATCAAGGAGCGTGGCCCCGGCGAGTTCTCGTACATGCTGTACGCCCACGACGAGACCGGGCGTCCGGCCGGCTGGGGCCGGACCGCGGCGGATCACGCTGCCCGCGGCAGCGCGGCACTGCCGACCAACGCGTGGTCGCATATCGCGGTCGCGTTCGACGGGTCGACCCTGCGTTTCTTCGTCAACGGGGTGCAGAAGAGCTCGAAGTCCGTCACCGGCTCACTGGCGATCGGAACCGGCACGCTTCGCATCGGCGGCTCGACAGGATGGCGAGAGTGGTTCAAGGGCGACCTCGACGACGTGCGCGTCTGGAACAAAGCCCTTACGGCCGCGCAGATCGCGACTGAGATGTCATCCGATGCTCAACCCGGCGCCTCGACGCTGAGCAAGGCGAAGCTCAGCAAGGCGAAGATCAAGAGCAAGCGCCGCGCGAAGCGCTGAGCGAGTTTGGAGGCCCCGAGCGAAGGCTCGGGGCCTCTACGCGTTAAGCGGCGATGCGGGCCGGAGAGCTGGTGACCGCGATCGGCTGGCCGTTGCGGCGCAGCGACTCCTCGGCGGCCTCCATCGCGAGCACGATCTCGAGCCCGAGCTGGGAGTTCGAGCGCGGCTCGGTGCCGGTGCGGATCGCGCTGCGCGAAGTCCGCGAGCTCGAGGCTGAGCGGCTCGGCCGGTTCCAGTCGCGGCACGATCATGTCGCCGCTGCGGTAGGTGAGCTGGTACTCGCCGAAGGTCTTCGGCGGCGAGAACTCCATCCCGCGGTCGAACACGCGCACCGCCTCGTCGGTGGCGGTGTCGTCGTACTGCACCATGCGGTGGCTGCCGACGACCATCATCTCGCGCACCTTGCGCGGGGCCAGCCACGACACCTGGATGTTCGCGCTCGTGCCGCTCGGCGAACGTGAGCGTGATGAACGCCGTCTCGGGGACGCCGTCCTGGAACACGCTGCGGCCGGTCGCGGCGACCTCGACCACGGGCTGCTCGAGCCAGTAGAGCAGGATCGAGAGGTCGTGCGGCGCGAGGTCGCAGATGACGCCGTCGGCCTGGTACTTGCCGAGGTTCATGCGCGAGGAGGTGACGAAGTACACCTCGCCGAGCACGTCGGCGTCGATCAGTTCCTTGACCTTGTTCACCGGCGGGCTGTACACGAACGTGTGGCCCGGCATCAGCGTGCGGCCGGTGCGCGCGGCGATCTCGATCAGGTCGATCGCGTCCGCGGACGTCGTCGCCAGCGGCTTCTCGACCAGCACGTGCTTGCCGGCCTCGAGCGCGGCCCGCACGATCGCGTGGTGGGTCCGCGGCGGCGTCGCGACGACGACCGCGTCGATCGTGTCGTCGGCGAGGATCTCGTCGAGGCTCCGGGAGACCGGCTGCGCCGACGTAGCGCGGCAGGAACGCCGCGCCGCGCTCTGGATCGCGCTCGCACAGACCGGCGAACTCGAGCTCGGGCCGCTCCATCACGTTGCGGACCAGGTTGGGGCCCCAGTAGCCGTAGCCGACGACGGCGGTCCGAAGCGGAGCGTGGACTCGACACGAACCTGCGGGCCATCCTGGCTACTCCTCGGACTCGAAGGACGCGACTGCCGCGATCGACGCGGGCGACGTCCTCGTCGGACATCGTCGGGAACAGCGGCAGCGTGCAGATCTCCCGCGCCAGCTGCTCGGCCACGGGCAGGCTGCCCTCGGCGAGCGGGCCCGTAGGCCTCCGTGCGGTGGATCGGGAACGGGTAGTGCACCGCGCGTCGAGACGCCGTGCGTCTCGAGGTGAGCGCGCAGCGCGTCGCGCTGCGCCGCGCGCACGATGAACAGGTGGTACACGTGGTCGGCGCCGGCGAAGGCGGGCGTCGGGCAGCTCGACGCTCGTGCCCGCCAGGCCCTCGCGCAGCGCGGCGCCGAGCCGGCGGCGGTCGTCGTTGCTGTCGTCGAGGCGGCGCAGCTTCACGCGCAGCAGCGCGGCCTGGAGGGCGTCCAGGCGCGCGGTCGTGCCGACGATCCGGTGGTGGTAGCGCGGGCTGCTCGCCGTGCGAGCGCAGCAGCCGGATCGCGCTCGGCGAGCTGCTGCGTCGTTGGTCGTGATCGCGCCGCCGTCGCCCCAGCCGCCGAGGTTCTTGGTCGGGTAGAACGAGAAGCAGCCGATGTCGCCGATGCGAGCCGACGCGGCGGCCGCGGTGAGTCGGCGCCGTGGGCCTGGGCCGTGTCCTCGATCACGCGCAGGTCGTGCTCGCGGGCGAGGGCGATGATCGGGTCGAGGTCGACCGTCGCAGCCCATCAGGTGGACCGGGATCACGGCGCGCGTGCGCGGGCCGATCGCGGCGGCGACGTGCTCGGCGGTGACGCAGGTGCGTCGACGGGTCGACGTCGACGAACTTCGGCGTCGCGCCGACCCAGCTCACGGCCTCGGCCGTCGCGATGAACGAATTGGTGGGGACGATGACCTCGTCGCCCGGGCCGATCTCGAGCGCCCGCAGCGCGAGCGAGATCGCCTCGGTACCGGAGGAGACGCCGACCGAGTGGCTCGTCTCGCAGTACGCCGCGAACTCGTGCTCGAAGGCCTCGAGCTCGGCGCCCATCGTGAACGCGCCCTGGCGCGCCACACGCTCGACGACCTCGAGCAGCTCCTCGAGCAGCTCCGGATCGGCCTGGTCCAGCCGTGTAACCGGGATCGTCGTCAGTCGTCGTGCTCATTCGATGTCACGCCGCCGCCTTGTTGATCGCGGGGGCGCAGTCCATTCGGCGAGGCGGAGCGCAACGCGCCGCGGCCGCGATGGTGCAGGCCGTGGATCGAGGGCTCGGTGCGGCCGAGCCGGCTGGCGATCTCGCCCGGGGTCAGGCCCGACGAGGTGACGCATGACGACCACCTGGCGCTGCTCCTCGGGCAGCGTCGCGAGCGCGTCGCGCAGGTCCAGCGCGCGGTCGCGCGCCGAGTCGTCGTCGCCGCCGTGGCCCTGCAGCTCGCGCACCTCCTCGCAGGGGATCGCGCGCCGCTGGCGGATGTGGTCGACGGCCACGTTGCGGGCCACGCGGATGATCCACGCCGAGAACGGCACCTCGCGCGGCTCGTACTTCGGCGAGCTTCGTCATCAGCTTCGCGAACACGTGCTGCGTGACGTCTTCGGCCTCGAAGTCGTCGCGCACGATGCTCGACACGTAGCCGTACACGTGATCCGCGTAGCGCACGTAGAGGAAGCGGAGCGCTTCGCGATCACCCTGCTTCGCGCGGACGACCGCCTGATTCACCGCGCGATTTGAAGCTTCATCGTCCACGAGGCGGCTCGCGCGCCGAAAGCGGCCCGTGAGCACGCCCGACTGATCACTTGCTCTGTGCGTGAGATATGCGTGCGCTGCTGACATCGTGTCCTCCTGCCTTGCCCGTCCATGACCTGGCCCCGCGAGTTGAGGCCTCCGCCGGCCGTCGGTTGCAGTACCGACCGGGGAGCGTCGGCAGCTACGTCCTTGTGAGCGAGCGCTATCCATCAGGCTCGCTCAGAGTCTGGTTTTCGGGGGACCTCTAAGGAAGGTGAACCTCGCCGCTCAGCTACGGCACTTCTTCGCCCAGCAGCGGGGGAGAGGACGCGTGGACGACGGGGTCAAACGCCCCCTGCGTGGGATGCGCCTCACCCTGTCGAGGGGGAGTTCACTACCTCATTGTTGATGTGCTGAACGCGCCGTGAGGCGCGCGGGCACGCCCAACACCGTGGCGCCGGGCGGGACGTCCTTGGTCACGACTGCGCCGGCGCCGACGACGGCACCGGCGCCGATCGTCACGCCGCCGAGGATCACGGATCCGGAGCCGAGGCTGGCGCCGTCCTCGATCCGGGTCCGGAGCATCGTCCAGTCGTCCTCGGTCTGCAGGTCACCGCCGTCGGTCGCCGCGCGCGGGACCTTGTCGTTGATGAACATGACGCCGTGGCCGACGAACACGCGGTCGCCGATCGAGACGCCATCGCAGATGAACGTGTGGCTCTGGATCTTGCAGGAGGCGCCGATCGTGGCGCCGCGCTGGATCTCCACGAAGGTGCCGACGCGCGTGTCGGGCCCGATCGAGCAGCCGTACAGGTTGACGAACGAGTAAACGACGGCTCCTTCGCCGAACTCGACGTCGCGGATCAGGCGGTGGGGAGCGTCATTGCTGGGCGCGTCGGGCATGCGCGAGAGGGTAGGCCGTGCGCGCTCTCGCGACCGCAGACGCCGAGGCCGGCCGCCCCCAGCCGGCCTCGGCGAAACTGCGATCAGGTCACTGGGGAGAGCGACGCTGCGCCGCCAAGATCGCGCGTTGCTCCCGCATGCTGCCGAGGCTGGGCAGCGGAAGCAGTTGCGAGGCCGCCGGCCGCGTGACGGTGAACGACTGGCGGTTGCTGTCGGTATCGCCGTCGGCGTCCGTGACCGTGAGCTCGACGTACTTGGTGTCAGCGTTCATGAACGTCTTGGTGATGCGGCAGCCGTTGACGGTCTCCCAGACGATCGAGCCATCCTGGTTCTCGAAGCTCCAGGTGCAGGTGAGAGTCCCATCACCGGTCGAGGCGGTGCCGTCGAGGGTGATGGGCGAGCCGGTGGTTGCGCCGGTGGGCGCGGTCCAGATCGCATCAGCGGGCCGGTCCGGAGGCGGCGTGGCCGCGACCGCGAACGACTGACGGTTGCTGTTCGTGTCGCCGTCGGCGTCGCGGACCGTCAGCTTCACGTACTTGGTATCTGCGTTCTGGAACGCCTTCGTGATCCGGCAGCCGTTGACGGTCTCCCAGACCGTGCCGCCGCTCTGATCTTCGAAGCTCCAGGTGCAGGTGAGGGTGCCGTCCCCGGTCGAGCGGGTGCCGTCGAGGGTGACGGGCGTGCCCACCGTGGCGCCGGTCGGTGCGGTCCACGTCGCGACCGCGGGGTTATCCGGGGCGGGTGTCGAAGTGGGAGTCGCCGTCGGGGTGGCTGTCGGGGTGGCTGTCGGGGTCGCCGTCGGGGTCGCCGTCGGGGTCGCCGTCGGCGTGGCCGTCGGAGTCGGCGTCGGAGTCGGCGTCGGGTTGGCGGAGCCGTCTGCGTCGATGCCGCGGTTGGTGCCGTCGCTTGCGGTGCCCGTCCCGACGGAGCCGTTGGCCAACTCCCAGCCGGCGTAGGCCGTCGGGTTGGCGCCGCCCACGAACGTGGGGGTGCCGACGATGCTGTTGCTACCACTCGCCTGGCCGCTGCTCGTGAACAGGTTGTGGGTGTTGGTGCAGTTGGTGCACTTCGAGGCAGGCACGTTCATGGCGCCGCTGACGAGGACGTTGTCACGCGCGATGTTGTTCTGGCCCGAAGGTTCGCCCGACTTCGCGTCCACAAAGATGTCGATGTTCTTCGACACGTTGTGCGCGAACAGCGAGTTGCGGTGACCGCCGAGCTGGACCGCCGGCCGGTACCCGCCGGAACTGATGAATGCGTTGTGGATGATCTGCTCGTTGCTGCCGCCGTCCGGGGCCATGATCGCGACGTCGAAGTCGCGGAAGTAGTTCCCGCGGATCACTGTGTTGCGCGACCCATACAGCTGCAGCGAGTCCGAATGCACGGCGCTGATCTGGTGGATGCCGACGAACTCGTTGTTGAGGATCTGGACGCCGTCGGCGCCGTTCTGGATTCCGTCGGCGTCGCCGCCGGGTCCGAGGACCGAGTTCTTGATCGTGACGCCGGACGGGTTCGAGCCGGCGTTGCTGAGGACCTGGATGCGACCCTCGTAGCAGGTGGTGCAGCCGCCGACGTTGATGTTCGGGTGGCGGTTGCCGTCCAACACGATGTTCGCGTTCGCGGCCCCGCCGGAACGGATTACGGCCTGGCCGGTGAACAGCGAGTTGGCCACCGTGATGTTGCGCGTGGCTCCCTGGATCGAGAGACTCGTGACCGTCAAGCCTTCGACGCGGACGTTCGATGCGCCGTTGAACGACAGCGACATCGACGCCGATGCCCCCGATTGCGGCAGGATCGTCACCGTCGAGGCCTTCGACGGGCTCCCGTTGAACGATCCGTAGTTGCCCGACGCCAGCAAGATGCGGTCGCCGCCCTGCGCGGCACTCCACACGCTCGAGAACGTCGACGGCGTAGCGGTTCGATCGACCGCCTGCGCCGTCCCTGGCCCTGCCATCAGCACAACCGCCGCCGTCGTAAGAACGAGGCGGAGAACTCGCGTCTCCATCGAGAATCTCCCTTTGTACCTAACGCCTGCCACGTCATTCGGGGCGCGAACGATCCTTCGTCGCGCGACCGAGCCAGCATCCGGAGCCGAGGGCGTCCCGCTCTCAGCCCAGACACACCGATCCCTGCCGATGGCGGCTGGGTCCGGCTCATCTGTTCCCGTCTGTCGCCGGCTTCGGGTTCCCCTGCTCGCCACATCCCCTTCCAGAGGCGGCGATTCGAATCCGGCGCGGAGGCTCTGTTCCCGCGCTGAACGCAGGCCAAACCCGCGGGCTAAGGCACCGTCAAGCGGAGAACCAGCGCGCCATCTTGCGGTCTAAATCCGGACCGGCGCAGGAATTGGATTTGCGAAATTCCGGTATGGACCGATCGGTCCGCTACGAAATTTGGCTCAGGGCGCCGATGCCGCGCCGAGATCCAGGTCGCCGAGACGGTCCCGGAGCCCGGACATGAGCGCGGTGATCTGCTCGGACTCGTGGTCACGCAGCTCGCGGAACAACTTCGCGGTCTCCGGATGACCGTCCTGGGCGGCCTCGAACTCGAACACGCGATAGCGCGCGCGGAGCTCGAGATTGAGCGTCAGCGCGCGCAGCAGGTTCTGCAGGGTCTGATCGATCCCCTGCTCATCGCGAAGCGCCCGAAGGTTCGCCGTCATCCCACCACGAGATTCGCTCACGTCGTCCTGCCGCCTAGCCAGCACCTGTCCAGCGTGACCAGACTACGCCCGCCGCGGCATTCGGAAGGTGGTCTTGGCACTGGCCGGCAGGGCGGGTTCGTGCCGCTGCGTGGGGGAATCAATACCCCACTAAACGGATATCCGATGCCCCACGGGCAGAAAATTCCCCCACGCCTGCCGATGACCTACGTACCATTGCACCGGGCAGGACCGGACCCGGAGGATCCGATACGTGATTGACAAGGACGACAATAACGAGGAGACAGTGCTGCGGACGATCGTCGCTGATGACGATCCGCTCGTGCGCCGCCTCATCCGTGACACCCTGCAGCGCGCCGACGTGACCGTGATCGCCGAGGCGTCGACCGGCCGCGAGGCCGTCGAGCTCGCGCTCTTCTATCGCCCGGACGTCGTGGTGATGGATTACATGATGCCGGAGATGGACGGGATCGAGGCCACGCGCCGGATCTACGAGCACGATCCTTCGATCCGCGTCGTCCTTCTGACGGGCGCGGGTGATGAGGAGCTGGGGCTGCGTGGCCTGCGGGCCGGCGCCTCGGGCTATCTCTCCAAGGAAGTCGAGCTCGAGGCGCTCCCGCGCGCGTTGCGCGGGGCGCTCGAGGGCGAGGCCGCGATCTCGCGCCAGCTGGCGATGAAGCTGATCGAGCGCTATCGCGCCGCGCCGAGCGGCGGTGCCGGCCTGCGGCCGGTCCGCTCGCGGCTCACCGACCGCGAGTGGGAGGTCCTTGACCTGCTCTCCACGGGCGCGACGACCGACCAGATCGCGAAGAACCTGGTGCTCTCATCGGAGACGGTGCGGTCGCACCTCAAGAACCTCTACCAGAAGCTCGAGGTCAACTCGCGCGAGGAAGCCGTGCGCGCGGCCTCCCGGCTCCGCAGTCTGAGCGGGCTCCCGGCGTAGTTTCGGTCGCGGCGGGTACCGTTCCGCCGCGATGAGCCTTCCCCGCTGGATGGAGCCCCTGCTCGAGGCGGGGGAGATGCGTGAGCTCGATCGCTGGGCGATCACCGAGAAGAAGATCGCGGTCGACGAGCTGATGGAGCGCGCCGGCGAGGGTCTCGCCGGCGTGGTCGCGCGGCGGGCGCCCGCCGGCCGGATCGCGATCGTCTGCGGCAAGGGCAACAACGGCGGTGACGGGATCGTCGCCGCGCGGCTGCTGCGCAGGCGCCGGCCGCGACGTCGAGGTCCACGCTCGTGTGGCCGGCGGAGTGGATCGGCGAGGACGCGCAGGCGCAGCTCAAGCAGCTGCCGGGGGCCGAAGCCGATCCCGTTCGAGGCCGGGCGGCTGAACAAGGCGCACGTGATCGTCGACGCGCTGCTCGGCACCGGCAGCTCGGGCTCGCCGCGCGAGCCCGCGGACGAGGTGATCGAGGAGATGGAGGCCGCGAAGGCGCCGGTGGTCGCCGCCGACGTTCCCGTCCGGCGTCGATGCCACGACGGGCGAGGTCGCCGGGCCGGCGGTGCACTGCGTCGCGACCGCGGCGTTCCACCGGCCCAAGGTCGGGCTGTGGGTTCGGCCCGGCAAGGAGTACGCGGGCGAGGTCGAGATCGATCGACATCGGCATCCCGCGCGGCGGCCCGGCGCGCCCCGACGCCGGGCTGATCGGCGCGGGCGTCCTGCGCGACGTGCCGCGCCGGACGCTCGGCGCATCGACGAAGTTCTCCTCCGGCAACGTCTTCATCATCGGCGGCTCGCGCGGGCTTGACGGGCGCGCCGTGCATGGCCGCGCTGGCCGCGATGCGCGCCGGGGCGGGCTATGTGACGGTCGGCGCGCCCGCGAGTCTCGAGCTGAGCTTCACGGTGAGGCTTCTGGAGGCGATGATGGTCGGGCTGCCCGAGGACGGCGATGGCCACCTCGACGCGATCGGGCGAGGAGCGGTGCTTGAAGGCGGTCGGCCGCGCCGACGCGGTCGTGCTGGGTCCCGGGCCTGTCGAAGGACCCGGACGCGCAGGCGCTGGCGCGCAGCGTGGTGCCGCGGATCGACGTGCCGCTGGTGATCGACGCCGACGGGCTGAACGCGCTCGCCGGGCACCTCGAGGACGTGATCGCCCAGCGCCGCTGGCCGACGGTCCTGACGCCGCACGCGGGCGAGCTCGGGCGGCTGCTCGGGCTCGACGTCCGAAGAGGTCGAGCGCTCGCGGCTGCGCGTACGCGCGCGAGGCCGCGGCGCGATCGAAGGCGTTCGTCGTGCTCAAGGGCGACGACACGCTCGTCGCCGCGCCGTCCGGGCGCGTCGCGATCTCGCGCGGCGCCGCGCCCGGTCTGGCCACCGCCGGAACCGGCGACGTGCTGGCCGGCGTGATCGGCGCGATGCTGGCCAAGGGGATGCCGGTGGCCCAGGGCGCCTGCGCGGGCGTCTACGCGCATGTGCGGGCGGGCCAGATCGCCGCCGCGCCGCACGGGCCCGACGGCGTGATCGCCTCCGACGTGATCTCCGCGCTGCCCGCGGCGTTGAGCGCATAACCTCCGCCATGCCGCTGACGGTGCGCGACATCATGGAGATCGACGTGCCCGCGGTCTATCCGGAGGACCCGATCGAGTCGGTCGTGGGCACGCTGCGCGACCACGAGCTGCCCGGGATCCCGGTGATCAACGAGGGCGGCCGCTGCGTCGGGATCATCACCGAGGCCGACCTGATCATGGCCGGGGAGACCGAGGACCTCCATCTGCCGCACTACATCGAGCTCTTCGGGGGCATCGTGTTCCTCGAGTCGACGAAGAAGTACGAGGAGCGGCTGCGCAAGGCGCTCGGCCGCGAAAGCCAGCGACGTGATGACCGAGGACCCGCTCACGATCTCCCCCGACGCGACGGTCGCCGAGGCCGCGCGCAGATCATCGCGCGGCACAAGCACAACCGCCTACCGGTAGTCGAGCACGGCCGCCTGATTGGCGTGGTCACGCGGATCGACGTGCTCGACGCGCTCACTGCGGGATAGTGCGCCGGGCCGAGGCACGGGTCGACACGGGCGCGATCGAGCGCAACTGCGCTCGGTTGGCGGCGCTCGCGCCGCTGTGCGCGGTGGTCAAGGCCGACGGCTACGGGCACGGCGCGGTCGAGGCCGCGCGGGCGGCACAGCGCGGCGGCGCGTCCTGGCTGGCAGTGGCGACCGCGGACGAGGCGGCGGAGCTACGAGCCGCCGGCGTCGGAGGGACCGCTGCTCGTGATGGGCGCGCTCTCGCCCGACGAGCTGCGGATCGCGCTCGACGCCGACGCCGACGTCGTCGCCTGGCGCGAGGAGTTCGTCGCCGCGCTGCCTCACGATGCACGGATCCACGTCAAGCTCGACACGGGGATGGGCCGGCTCGGCACGCGCGATCCGGCCGAGGCCACGCGCGTGGCGTGCCGCCGCGCCGGCGACTGCGGCTCGCGGGCGCGATGACCCACTTCGCCACCGCCGACGACGATCCCGAGTTCATGGCGCAAGCAACTCGCAGCGGTTCCTCCCCTGGGCCGACAGCCTGGGCGTGATGCGCCACGCCGCCAACTCCGCCGCGAGCGCTGCGCGAGCCCGGCCGCGCGGCTGGACATGATCCGCTGCGGGATCGCGATCTACGGCATGGACCCGTTCCACCGCGACCCCGCCGAGCACGGCCTCGAGCCGGCGCTGGAGCTGGTCAGCTACGTCGCCGAGGTCAAGCGCGCGCGGGCGGGGGAGAGCGTGGGCTACGGGCGGCGCTTCATCGCCGAGCGCGACACGTGGATCGCCACGATCCCGATCGGCTACGGCGACGGCGTGCGCCGCGGGCTCACGGACCGGCCGACGTGCTGGTCGGCGGGCGGCGCGTCCCGCTGGCCGGGACGGTCTCGATGGACAACATCACCGTCGACCTCGGCGACGAGCCGGTCGAGCGCGGCACCGAGGCCGTCCTGCTCGGCAGCCGCGGCAAGCGAGCGCATCCTGGCCGAGGACTGGGCGCGTGCCCTCGGCACGATCAACTACGAGATCACGTGCGGCCTCAGCTCGCGCGTGCCGAGGCACCACAAGTGAGCAGCGGCGCCTACGGGTTTCAGTTGGAGGGCCTGCCGGACGCCGCGGCGCTGCTCAACGACGCTCCCGACGGGTGGCCGCGGCTCACGATCATCCGCGAGGCCGGCGGCGAGCGGCCGGCGGCGGAGGAGGTCACGGCCGACACGGCGCGACTCTGGCTCGCCAGCGGCGCTTCGGCCGAGCTCGACCGGAGTTCCGCATGCGCGCGCCTACGGCTGCCCGAGGGCACGTCCGATGGCGCCATCGTCCATCCGTACCTCGCCCCGGTGGCGCTCGTCATGGGGCGGTGGCTCGGGCGCGAGGGAATGCATGGGGGCGGGGTCGTCGCCAACGGAGGCGTATGGGGCGTCCTCGGCCACAAGACGGCAGGTAAGAGCACGACGCTCGCCTCGATGGCGCTTTCCGGGGTCGGCGTCGTGAGTGATGACGTGTTGGTGATCGACGTGGACACGGTGCTCGCGGGTCCGAGGTCGATCGATCTCCGCGCGGAAGCGGCACGCCAATTCGGCGTGGGCGAGCCGATGGGTCGCGTCGGTGCGCGCGAGCGCTGGCGATTGCCGCTTGCCCCGGTCGCGCCGGAGCTGCCACTCAAAGGCTGGATCACGCTCGCCTGGGGCGACGTGATCGCGGTCGATCAGCTCCGCGGCGCGGAGCGCCTGGCGGCCCTGCTGCCGCATCGCGGCGTGCGGCTCTCCCCGACGGTGCCCGAGACGCTGCTGGAGCTCAGCAAGCTCCCGCACATCCGTCTGACTCGCCCTCGGCAGTGGGAATCACTGGCCGACGCGACAGCCCGGCTGGTCGACGCGATCACGACCTGACGCCAACCAGGCGGCCTGGAGAAGGGTCAGCGAGTGGGCATCCGGCGCGTCTGAAAGCCAATGCTCGCGCAGCGCGGCCGCATCGACGAGGTCCGGCGGCACGCCGCCTCCGCTCCACTCCTCCGCGAGCGCTCGAGCGTGGGTGTTGAAGAACAAACCGTCGAAGCTGGCCTTGGTGCGCCGCGACACGAGCTCGGCAGGCAGCAGGTGGCCGGCGACCGTGGACAGCGCGGTGTCCCGGTGGACGAAGCCGGCGCGCGGCGCGGATGCGGCAACCGCCGACCAGAGGCGGACGTCGAGCAGCGGGTGCGCGATCTCGGCGCCGGCGTCGGCCGCGAGCAGGTCGAGGGCCGACGTTCCGACGGCGCTGTAGCGCATCCCGAGCGAGCGGGCCATGCGCCGGCGCGTGGTCCGTGACACGACCAGCTCATCGCCGGCCGCGGCGGACTGGGCGGCGCGCCTGCCCCGAGGGAGCAGCCACGGATACGCGATCGGGATCCGCCGGGCCAGGATCGCGCGGCGGATCGGTGGGGGTGCCAGGTGAAGGAGCCGGCGGCGCAGCCTGACCGTGTCGGCGGACGCGGAGCTCCACAGTTCATCGCCGCCGACACCGGTGAGCAGCACGCCGCCCGCTGCCTCGTCGAGCATCGGCGCGTGAAAGTGGGCGTTGAACGGCCAGAGGAGTCCGTGGCGCGCGAGTGCGCGCTGCGCGAGCGGGCCGACGGCGTCGAGCTCATCGGTGATCTCCAGACGGATCCAGTCGGGCAGTCCGAGGTGGCGGACCACGGACTCCTGCCAGTCCGACTCGTTTGACGTCGCGACGTCGGGCGCCCGGATCGTCACGGGGACTGGCAGCGGCATGTCCTCGCGGCGCGCTACGGCCGTGGCGGCGGCCAGAACCGCTGACGAGTCGCGACCACCGGAGAAGGACACGAAGCACCGCCCGCCGTGCACGGCCGGCCGCACGGCGGCCTCGAGCGCTTCGGCGGGTGACATGACGCCATCGCGGGGCAGCGGTCTCGGGGCGCCGCCGAACACGATGCCGGTGGCGATTTCGATCGGTTCGAGCAGCGTCACGGCGCGAGGCGGATCATCTCGACGTAGCGCGTTTCGTCGGGCGCCGGCTCGCCGTCGAGCCAGGCGTGCGCCTTGAATTCGGTCGAAATGGTTCCGCTGGTCCCCACGACCACGTCGCGCGGGATGCCTTGAGCGGAGAACCAGCGCTGCAGCACGAGCGCGCGCTCCAGGCATGACGGCTCCTCACGAGACAGCACCAGCCGTACCGCTCGGCCGGCCCTGGACGGCACCTGCGGCGCCTCGAGGATGCGAACGTCCCGGACTGCGCCGGCGCGCAATTGCGCCCGGGCGGAGCGGAGCGCTCGCCACGCCCACAAGCCGGCCCGCGCGTCTTCGATGCCGGGCGGGCGGCGCATCAGCCCTCGAGCAGTGCGTGATCCTTGAGGGTGGCGAGGAAGGCGTCGGTGTCCGCCACGGCGAGTTCGAGTGGGATCCCGTACTCGCGGACGAGTTCCTCTGCCAGAGACTCACGGGTCGCGCCGTCCACGAGCGCCCGCCAGAGCAGGCCGCCGGCCGAGTTCGCGGCCAGGTACACCGCGGCGTCCTCGTCGAGCGCAACCACCTCGCCATCGACATCGGTCCATGCGACGCCCTGCGTGCGCAGCTTCAACTCGTTCATCCCCGCGCTCCTGACATCCGCCATGTGCCCCACGATGATGCGTCGGGAAGTCCGGGGCGACACCCGCCGAAGGTCCAGGTTGCCAAGCTACCGCCCGTGAGCGAAGCGCTTCGGATCGCGCGGGAGGTCCTGGCCGGCGAGCGAGGCGTGGCTGGTCGGCGGCGCCGTGCGCGACCAGCTGCTCGGCCGCGACACCGACGACGTCGACCTCGCGATCCCTGGCGACCCGAAGCGGCATCGCGCAGCGGATCGCGCGCGCGTCCGGCGGTGCGGCGTTCCGAGCTCAGCGGCGCGTTCGGCGCGTGGCGGGTCGTCGGGCCGCACCACGCCTGGCACGTCGACCTCGTGACGCTGCGCGACGACGACATCCACGCCGACCTCGCGCACCGCGACTTCACGATCAACGCGATGGCCGAGCCGCTCGGCGGCGGCGAGCTGCTCGATCCGCACGGCGGCCGGGAGGACCTCGAGCGGCGGCTGGTGCGGATGGTGTCGCGCAGCGCTCGCTCGAGGAGGACCCGCTGCGCAGCCTGCGCGCGGTCCGGATCGCGGTCGAGCTCGACCTCGAGATCGATCCCGCGACGGGCGCCGCCGCTGCCGCCAACGCGCGCGGCGATCGAGCGGGTGGCGGCCGAGCGCGTGTTCGGCGAGCTCAAGCGCGTCGTCTCCGCCGACGCGGTCCGGCGCGGGCTGACGCTGATGGACGCGCTACGGGCTGACCGCCGTCGTGCTGCCCGAGCTGAGCGCGCTGCGCGGGCATCGAGCAGAGCCACTTCCACCACCTCGACGTCTACGACCACACGCTCGAGGTGCTCGACGCCGTGGCCCTGCTCCAGTGCGATCCGGTGGCGGCGGGCCTCGACGCGGAGGTCGCCGAGCTGCTGGCCGAGCCGCTCTCGGACGAGCTCACGCGCGGCCAGGCGATGCGCTTGGCCGCGCTCCTGCACGACGCCGCCAAGCCGCAGACCCGCGGCGTGCTCCCCGGCGGCCGGGTGACGTTCATCGGCCACGACGTCGAGGGCGCCAGGCTGGCCCGCGACGTGCTCGGCCGTCTGCGCGCCTCGACACGGCTGCGCGACTACGTCGCCGCGATCACGGCCCACCACCTCGACGCCGGCTTCCTCGTCCACCGGCGCCCGCTCGACCGGCGCACGATCTGGCGCTACCTGCGCGCGACGCAGCCCTTCAGCGCCGACATCACGATCTTCACCGTCGCCGACCGGCTGGCCACGCGCGGCCGCAACGCCGAGGCGGCGATCGCCAACTCATCTCGACGTCGCGCGTGAGCTGCTGGCCGCGGCGCGCGAGGAGGATGCCGCGGGGCCGCCGCGGCCGCTGGTGCGCGGCGACGAGCTGATCGACGCCGGCGTGCCCGCCGGCCCGCGGCTGGGCGCGATCCTCGCCCAGCTCGAGGAGGACCGCTACGCCGGCGTGTCATCAACACGCGCGAGGAAGCGCTCGCGCGCGCCCGCGAACTGACCGGATGATCGAGTCCGCCACCGCCGACGACGTCGCCGAGGTCGTGCGGATCATCAACGCCGCCTACGACCGCGGCGAGGCCGGGATCTGGCTTCCCGGCTGGCAGCGGACGGACGCGGAACGGACGGGGCGCGACGTCGCCGCCGGAGAGATCGTACGTCGCGCGCGAGGACGGTCGCATGGTGGGCTCGATCCGGATCGTCCGGCTGCGCGACGACACCGCCGAGTTCGGGCTGCTCGCGGTCGATCCCGAGCACAGCGGCCATGGCGTCGGCCGCGCGCTGGTCGACTTCGCCGAGCGCGTCCACGACGTCGACTGGATGGAGCTGGAGCTGCTCGTCCCGAAGCGCCCCGCACGCGAACAAGCAGCGGCTGCACGAGTGGTACTGCCGGCTCGGGTACCGCCAGTGGGGCCGACGGGATTTCACTGTCGTGGACCCCGAGCAGGGCGAGCTGCTCGCCGCGCCGGCCGACCTGGTCGGCTATCGCAAGACCTTGCGGTGAGTGCAGCCGCACGAATCGCGGTGCACGAACATCGCCTCGAGCCGCTCCGTGCGCGGCGGCCGGTCGGGGTCTTCCAGGCGCGAGAGCAGCAGCTCGACCGCGCGCGACGCCGAGCTCGGTCGTCGGCTGGCGGATGACGGTCAGCCGCGGCGCGAACAGGTCGGCCCACTCGAAGTCGTCGAACGCGACCAGCGCGATGTCGTCCGGGACGCGTCAGCCCGCGCTCGGCGATCGCCCGCAGCAGCCCGATGGTCATGAAGTTGTTGCCGCTGACGACGGCGGTCGGCGGGTCCGGCAGGTCGAGCAGCGCGAGCATCGCCGTCGTGCGCGCGGTCGCGCTGCGAGCCGCCCTCGGCCACGCAGCGCCGGGTCGAACGTCGAGCCCGCCCTGCTCGAGCGCCATCCGGTAGCCGCGCACGCGCTCGTCGGTCGTGCTCAGCCCCGGGATGCCGATCGCCATCGCGATCCGCCGGTGCCCGATGCCGATCAGGTGCTCGACGAGCCGCGCCGTCGGCTGCTCGTTGTCGCAGCCGACCTGGTCGAGCGGAGCGTCGACGAAGCGGTCGAGCAGCACGACCGGCATGCCCTGCTGGGCTCGAGGTAGGGGAGCGCGTGCTCGAGCGCGCCGACCGTCGGCGCGAGCAGCATCCCGTCGACCTGGCGCTCGGCCAGCGCGCGGACGATCCGCAGCTCGTGCTCGGGGTCCTCGCGCGTGTCGCCGAGCAGCAGCGTGTGGCCCGGCGCGCCCGGCCGCGGCCTCGATCGCGGCCACGACGTCGGTGAAGTACGGGTTCGAGAGCCCGCTGATCGCCAGCCCCAGCGACTGCGTGCCGCCGCGGGCCAGCGCCCGGGCGATCGTGTTCGGGCGGTAGCCGGTGCGCTCGATCGCCGCATGCACGCGCTCGCGCGTCGCGCTCGCTCGCGGGCCGCGTGCCGTTGATGACGTGCGAAACGGTCGTCACCGAGACGCCCGCCAGCCGCGCGACATCCGCCATGGTCACCACGGACGGTGCCAAGCTTGTTAAGGCGGTGTGAACTGGACTTCGCAAGCGCTTGCGCGCAAGCGCTTGCGCGCCGTAGCGTGCGTGACCGTGCATCCAGTCGTCACGGAAGTCACCGCGCGCATCGCCGCGCGCAGCGCCGACACCCGCTCGGCCTACCTCGAGCGCATCCGCGCCGCCGCGGCCGAAGGACCGGCCCGCGGCGCGCTCGGCTGCGCGAACCTCGCCCACGGCTTTGCCGCCTGCGGGCCGGACGAGAAGCTGCACCTGCGGGCCGACGAGCGCCGCAACGTCGCGATCGTCTCGGCCTACAACGACATGCTCTCGGCCCACCAGCCGCTCGAGCGCTACCCCGCGATCCTCAAGAAGGCCGTGCTGCAGGCCGGCGGCGTCGCCCAGTTCGCGGGCGGCGTGCCGGCGATGTGCGACGGCATCACGCAGGGCCGCGCGGGCATGGAGCTGTCGCTGTTCAGCCGCGACGTGGTCGCGATGGCGACCGCGGTCGCGCTCTCGCACGACATGTTCGACGGCGCGCTGATGCTCGGCGTGTGCGACAAGATCGTGCCCGGGCCTGCTGATCGGCGCGCTGTCGTTCGGCCACCTGCCGACGGTCTTCGTGCCCGCCGGGCCGATGCCGTCCGGGCTGCCCGAACGCGCGAGAAGAGCCGCATCCGCCAGCTGCACGCGGAGGGCGAGGTCGGCCGCGAGGAGCTGCTCGAGGCCGAGTCGCAGTCCTACCACTCGCCCGGCACCTGCACCTTCTACGGCACCGCGAACTCCAACCAGCTCGTGGTCGAGGCGATGGGCCTGCACCTGCCGGGCGCGAGCTTCGTCAACCCGGGCACGCCGCTGCGGCGCGCGCTGACCGAGGAGGCCGCCCGCGCGCGCGACGCACGGCTGCGCGCCGATCGGCGAGATCGTCGACGAGCGCGCGCTGGTCAACGGCGTCGTCGCGCTGCTGGCCACCGGCGGCTCGACCAACCACACGATGCACCTGGTCGCGGTCGCCGCGGCCGCGGGCCTGGCGCTGACCTGGGACGACTTCGCCGACCTCTCCGCGGTCGTGCCGCTGCTGGCCCGCGTCTATCCCAACGGCGCCGCCGACATCAACCACTTCCACGCCGCCGGCGGCATGCCGTTCCTGATCGGCGAGCTGCTCGACGCCGGCCTGCATGCACCCGGACGTCGACACGGTCGCCGGCCACGGCCTCGGCCGCTACCGCGACGAGCCGTACCTCGACGACGACGGGCGAGCTGCGCTGGCGGCCGGCCGAGCGCGAGACGCGCGACGGCGGCGTCCTGCGGCCGGCCCGCGCCGCGTTCGCGCCCGACGGCGGCATCCGCGTGCTCGACGGCGCGCTCGGCCGCGCCGTCATGAAGGTCTCGGCGGTCGCGCCCGAGCACCGCGTGGTCACCGCCCCGGCGCGCGTGTTCGACGACCAGGCTGCACTTCCTCGAGGCGTTCGAGCGCGGCGATCTCGACCACGACCACGTCGCGGTGGTGCGCCACCAGGGCCCGCGCGCGAACGGCATGCCGGAGCTGCACAAGCTCACGCCCGCGCTCGGCGTGCTGCAGGATCGCGGCCACCGCGTCGCGCTGGTCACCGACGGCCGCATGTCCGGCGCGTCGGGCAAGGTCCCGGCGGCGATCCACTGCACGCCCGAGGCGGCGGCGGGCGGTCCGCTGTCGCGCGTGCGCGACGGCGACGTCGTGCGCGCTGGACGCCGAGACCGGCCGGCTGGAGGTCGACGTCGACCTCGGCGAGCGCGAGCCCGCATCTCCCGGCGCTCGACCGGCGACGGGCACCGGGCGCGAGCTGTTCGCCGCGTTCCGCGAGCGCGTCGGCCGGCCGGACGAGGGCGCGTCGGTGTTCGCGCCGCGGCCCGCGACACTGTGTACGCATGACACGTCGAGGACCTGGTCTCGCTGGCGCCGGTGATCCCGGTCGTCGTGATCGACGACGTCGAGGACGCCGTCCCGCTGGCCGACGCGCTCGTGCGCGGCGGCCTGCCGGCGATCGAGGTGACGCTGCGGACGCCGGCCGCCGCTGGCGGCGATCGAGCGGATCGCGGCCGAGGTCCCGGGCGCGGTCGTCGGCGCCGGGCACGGTCACGACGGCGCGTCAGGTCGCCGAGGCGCTGGGCGCCGGCGCGCGGTTCCTCGTCTCGCCGGGCGCGACGCCGACGCTGCTCGACGCGCTGCAGGCCAGCGGCGTGCCGTTCCTGCCCGGGACGGCGACGGCGTCGGACATCGTCGCGCTGCTCGAGCGCGACATCACCCACGCGAAGCTGTTCCCGGCCGAGGTCGTCGGCGGCGTCAAGGCGCTGAAGGCGTTCGCGGGCCCGTTCCCGCAGATGCGGTTCTGCCCCACCGGCGGCATCAACGCCGCCAACGCGCGCGATTACCTGGCGCAGCCGAACGTGGTCTGCGTCGGCGGCTCGTGGATGCTTCCGAACGACGCGACCGCGTCAAAGGACTGGTCGCGCGTCGAAGCCATCGCGAACACCGCGTTCAAGCTCCGGGCGTAGCGCACGCCCGGTCCAACCGAACTACGAAGCGCCTACGGCGAGGCGTTCGAGATCGTGTTGTTGTTGAACGTGAAGCCGTCGCTCGGGCCATAAACCTTGGGCGTGTCCTGCGTGAGCCCATGCACCGTGCCGAGCACGGTCATGCGCGGCGCCTCATAGGTCCCGGCGTTGGAAGTCTCGTCAAACACAACTACATCCCTTCTCTCCGACTCATGGGCACCAACTTTACGCTTCGGATCGGGGCGCGACCACTGCGCAAAGGTCCAGCTTTGAACGTGTCCGGTCACCCGCGCCGCGGCCCGAACAGCGCCTCGTTGTGCTCCGACTCGCGAATCGACGCATGACGCAGGGACGCGCGAGAACGGACCAGTTTTGAACCCCAGCGCTCGCCGGGCCAGGGCCGAAGAATCTCGGACACAGCCCGCGCAACCGCGAGGGGCGCCGCCGCGGGCGTCGAGGCGGCCTTTGGGCCGGCCAGTCGCTCGACGTGCCCCTCGAACACGGTCCGCTCTCGTGCCTCGTACAGGTGGCGATGCCAAATGGGTGGGCGCGAGGTTGGCGACTGAGGTGACAGCAGGAGCCGGTCAACGACCGATGCCGTCGCGGACCAGACGCGAGAGACCCCCCAGGCGCGCGAGACCGATGCGACCGTTTCATCGCCGGCGGCGAGGATCATCGCGGCGACGTCGGCCAAAGGGCCGATCGAACCCAGCGGGTCATGCGCCCACGCGTGACCGGCGAGGAGCACCGCGTGGTGAGCCGGCGATGGCTCGAACACATCCGGCACCGAAACAGTGGCGGGGGCGGCGGCCTCGAGAACCTCGTCGAAGCTCGGTGGCCGGTCGTTAGGCCACTTCGGCCGCCGGTGAATTTCAACGGCGAACGGGAAGCCTGGATACGCCACCGGTCGAAGGTGGTGGCTGTCGTCGTAATCCTCCGGCTCGCCGACCTCCACGAAGCCAGTTCGGAGGAGAGCCGCTTGAACTGCCTCCCCGTCCCTCACGAACAGGTCCATGTCAGTCCACGGGCGGAGCCGAGTGCCGGGCCAGCGTTCTGCGGCCGCAAGGCCCTTCATCAGGATGATCGGCTCGTCGGTCGCTTCCCGGATGCGGCGGAGCATCGGCGGACCGCCGAGCGAGATTGCGGCCTGGTGGCGCTCAGCGTCCCGGAGCTCCGCTGGTATGTCGTCGCCGCGTTGCCGCAAGCGGGCGGCGGCCAGCAGGTGGAGCTTGTGGTGACGCAGATCAGAGATCTGTGGTGCCTGATCGGCGAGCTCGCCGACGCGCTCCCAGAGCGTCGATTCCATCAGTAGTGCCCCAGCGTGCCGCGGCGGCGCTCCCGCGCGACCGCGGCGCGGAAGCAGAGCGCGCCGAGTACCAGGCCGAACAGCGCCAATGGGACCAGCTTCGGCAGGTCTCCGACGGCTTCTCCCCAGCCAGTCCCTCCGATCAGGGCGTCGCGGACGCCGTCGATCGCGATCGCGAACGGGTTCCACTCCGCGATCGTCTGCAGGAAGCCGGGCAGCAGCGCAATCGGGAACACGGCCCCCGACAGCAGGCCGAGCATGGTCACGACCATCATCGTCGCGCTGGTGCCGCGGCGGAATGTGACCACCACGGCCGCGCTGACGAGCCCGAGCCCCCACGTGAACGGCAGGAACGCCGTCAGCAGCAGCAGCGCGGGCCCGACACCGCTGGCCTGGAAGTCCAAACCGAAGCCGATCGCGATCGCGCCGAGCAGGATGGCGGCGCGGACCGGGACCATCAGCAGCGTGTAGGAGACCGACCCGAGCTGGAGTGTCGCCGCGCTTGTCGGCGTCGCGAGCAGGGTCTCGAACGTGCCGGTCATCTGCTCCTGCCGGAGCGCAGCCGAGACGGTGTGCAGCAGCGCGCCGGCGGTCAGGTTGACCACCAGGCCGACGACGACGAACGCGAGATACGTCGGCACGGTCCCGCCGTACTGCGGGAGCTTGCCCGGGTCGACCAGCTTCGCGATGAAGAAGAACACCACGATCTGCATCGCGAGGCTCATGGCCTCGCCGACGAACACCGCGCGGTAGGAGAGCGCGATCTTCCAATCGCGACGGACGAACGCCGGGAGCTTCGCTGCCTCGGCGACCAGGTGGGCGGCGCTCATGCGGCTCCCTGGATGACGGCGAGATAGCCCTGCTCGAGCTCGGACGCGTGACGGCGGGCCGCCTCGGGCACTGCGCGGGACGCGAGCGCCTCGACGGTGCCTTCGAACGCGGCGAGGCCGTCGGCCATCAGCGTGACGCGCCCGGCGAACCCGCGCAGCTCGTCGAGCCGCTGGGTCGCCCACAGCACGGCCGTGCCACGTTCGGCGCAGCCGGCGATCAGTTCGCGGACGGTGGCCGCCGCGGCCGGATCGAGGTCGTGGGTGGCCTCGTCAACGAGCAGTACCGGGGGCTCGGTCAGAAGCGCGCGTGCGACGGACAGGCGCTGCTGCATCCCGTGCGACCACGTGTTCACGGGGTCGTCCGCACGGTCTGCGAGACCGACGGCGGCCAGGACCTCACGCGCTCGGGCGAAGGCGGCGCGCTTGCGCATCCCGTGCAGCCGCGCGTAGAACGCGAGGTTCTCGACACCCGAGATGCGCTGGTAGGCGGATCGGTCGCTCGACGGGACCAAGCCGACGATCCCGCGCAGCCCGCGCGTGCCTTTCGACGCGTCGATTCCGGCGACCCGCACCGTGCCCGCGGTGGGCTCGGTCAGCCCCGCGAGGGTGCGCAGGAGCGTGGTCTTGCCCGCCCCGTTGGGGCCGAGGAGAGCGTGGATCTGGCCGGCGTGCACTGACAGATCAACGCCCCGCAACGCGTCGCGCTTCCCGAACTGGCGCTTAAGCCCACACACCTCGATGGCCGGGGCGCCCTCTTGCGTCATGCCACGCATGATCGAGCGGTATCTGGTCGCCGACGCCCTACGAAGGTACAGGTAGTAGGGGTGGCGTCGCACCCGATCGGTGCGACTCTGGCCCTGTGCGCCGCATGGGTGTCTGTTTGGTTCTCGCATTACTCGGCGCGCTCGCACCGGCGACGGCGCAGGCCGACGTTCATGCGGACCGCGATCGCGACAAGCTGTTCGACGACCTGGAACCGCAGATGACGGGGTCCGAGCGGTTGCCGATCCTGGTCTCGCTGAACGATAAGGCGAGCGCCGCTCGCCTGGACCGGATCACCGAAGCGGTCGGCGATCTCGGCAACGTCACCCGTCTGCGGGTGGTCGACGCCTTCGCCGCAAAGGCCACACCGGCGCAGATCCGCGCGCTCGCCCGCCGATCCGACGTGGCTCACGTCGAGGAGGATTCCAAGGTCGTCGAGTTCGGCGTCAGCGCGCAGAATGCGTTCGGCGTCACGCGCGCACGCGAGGACATCCCCGGCCTGGACGGCGAGGGTCTCGTCGCGGCGGTGGTCGACTCCGGGATCGACACCACGATTCCCGACCTCCCGCCGTCGAAGGTGATCGGCTGGAAGGACCTGGTCCTCGGGCGCGAGACGCCGTACGACGACACGGTGCACGGCACGCTGGTGTCGAGCGTGCTGGCCGGGAGTGGCGCCGGCGGCGCCGAGGGGCGCGGCGTTGCGCCGGCGGCCAAGCTCGTCGGCGTCAAGGTCATCGACCAGGTCGGGCAGAGCAGCCTCAGCCTGATCGCCCAAGGCATCCAGTGGGTGGTCGAGAACCGCGCCACCTACGGGATCGACGCGATGAACCTCTCGATCGGCGACCCCGTTGGCTGCGGCAGTGGCACCGATGTCGCGTCGCAGGCCGTTGACGCGGCGGTCGCCGCCGGAATCGTCGTGGTGGCCGCCGCGGGCAACGCCGGCCCAGCGAACTGCACCGTGAAGTCTCCCGGCGCGGTGGAGTCGGCGCTGACGGTCGGCGCGATGGCCGACACGGGCGCCGGCGGGTTCTCGCAAGGCTTCTTCTCGAGTCGGGGCCCGACCGCCGACGGCCGGATCAAGCCCGACGTCTCCGCCGCAGGCGTGAACGTCCCGATGGCCATGCCCGGCGGGGGCTATGTCGCGAACAGCGGCACCAGCGTCGCGGCCCCGTTCACGACGGGGACCGCGCTGCTGATGTTGCAAGCGAATCCCACGCTCACGCCGGCCCAGATCAAGCAAACGATCATGAACACCGCGGTCGACTGGGGCCGGCCGGGCAAGGACAACGACTACGGCGCCGGACGCCTCGACGTCTACGCGGCGCTTCGCGCCGTCGGCGCGACGCTTGCGGTGCCCCCGGCGACGCCCGACCACCGCACGTGGAGCGGCACGCTTTCCGAGGGTCAGGTCGCCACGAGCGACATCGACATCGCCGACCCCCGTTTCCCGCTGGCGGTGACGATGCTCGGGCCGGGCAGTGGCTTCGACCTCTCGCTGCGCGACGCCGGCGGCGCGAACGTCGGAACGATGACGACCCAGTTTGGTCCGTCACGGCAGGAGGACATCGCGCTCAACGCACCCGCACCGGGCCACTACACCGTGCGCGTCGAGGCGCGTTCCGGCGCCGGTGACTTCGTTGTCGACGTCTCGGCGGCGCTCGCTCCGGCGGATGCTGCAGCGCCCGGCCTAACGCTCGTGAGCCTCCCCGCCGCCACGAACGATGACACGCCCTCGCTACGGGGCACTGCCGGCACCGGACTCGGCGATTTCCCCGCGGTCGTCGCCCGCGTGCTGCGCGACGGGCAGGTCGTGCGGCGGCTCGCCGCCACGCCGCTGCTCGGCCAGTGGTCGATCGACGTCACGCCCGCGCTCGCTCCGGGCGACTACACGGTGGACATCGAGCAGGGCGACAGCGCCGGCAACGTCACACGCCGCTCCGCGGCGTTCGGCGTGGACACAGCGGCGCCGGCCGCGCCGGTGATCAACCCGGTGACGTCGCCGCAGAGCAGCCGCACCGTGGCGCTCGCGGGCACCGCCGAGGCGAACGCCAAGCTCACGATCGCGGAGGGCTCCAGCCACCTCGCCGACGTGACGGCTGGTGCCGGCGGCGCCTGGGCCCACGCCCTCCAGGACGTTGCCGATGGCACACACACGTACGCCGTCGTCGCGACCGATGCCGCCGGGAATGCGTCGGTGCCGGCGTCGCTGACCGTGCGCGTCGACACGGCCGCGCCGCAGACCACGCTCAGCGTGGCGCCGAGCGGCGCCACGCGCAACCCGCGGCCGACGTTCGAGTTCTCGGCGTCCGAGGCCGCGCGGTTCGAGTGCCGGATCGAGGGTGCGTACGCCGACTGCGCGTCGCCGTTCGTTTCGGCGACGCTGGCCGACGGCACCTACCGGTTCTCCGTGCGCGCGATCGACGCTGCCGGGAACGTGGGCGTGGCGGCTCAGAGCGCCGAGTTCACGATCGACACCGCCGCGCCGGGCGCGCCGGCGATCGCGCCGCTCGCCTCACCGCAGAACAGCCGGACCGTGGGCCTGTCCGGCACGGCCGAGGCCGGCGCGAAGGTGACGCTTTCCGAGGGGTCCGGCGAGCTCGCAACGGTGGCGGCGGCAGGCGATGGTTCCTGGGCGCACGTGCTCCAGCAGGTCATCGACGGTACTCACACGTATACGGCCACGGCCACCGACCTCGCCGGCAACGTCTCGCCGCCGGCCTCGATGACCGTGCGCGTGGACGCGACGGCACCGCAGACGTCGCTCCAAGCGCCCCCGCCTAGCCTGACGTCGAAGCGCGAGCCCTCCGTGAGCTTCTCCGCCGACGAGACGTCGACGTTCGAGTGCCGGCTCGACGGGCCGGGCGCCGCGACGGGGACCTACGCTGCTTGCAGCTCCCCGGTCAAGCTCGGTCCGCTCGCCGACGGTGCGTATCGGTTCCTGGTGCGCGCGACCGATGCCGCCGGGAACCTCGACAGCAGCGCGGCGAGCGCCGACTTCACCGTCGACGCGACGGCGCCGGGATCGCCCGTGATCACCCCGCTGAGCTCACCGCAGAGCAGCCGCACGGTGAGCCTGTCCGGGACGGCTGAGCCGGGCTCCAAGCTGTCCATCGCTGAGGGACCAGACCACGTCGCCGACGTGACGGCCGAGAGCGGCGGCGGCTGGGCGCACGCGGTCCAGCACGTCGTGGACGGGTCGCACACCTATTCGGTCACCGCGACGGACGCCGCCGGAAACGCGTCCTCGCCGGCGACGCTCACGGTGGTCGTCGACACCGGCGCGCCGCAGACGACCCTGAGCGTGGCGCCGAGCGGCCTCACGAAGAACCCGCGGCCGACGTTCGAGTTCTCCACGTCGGACATCGGCGCGCGGTTCGAGTGCCGGATCGACGGCGCCTACGCCGCGTGCACGTCGCCGCATCAGGCGGCGACGCTCGCTGACGGCACGTATCGGTTCTCGGTGCGCGCGATCGACGTCGCCGGGAACGTCGGCGCGCCCGCGCAGAGCGCCGAGTTCACGGTCGACGCGACCGCGCCGGGAGCGCCGTCGATCGACGCTCTGAGCTCTCCCCGTGCCAGCAGCACCGTCGACCTGGCCGGGACGGCGGAGGCGGGCGCAACCGTCGCGATCACGGACGCCGGAGCGCCGCGCGGCGCGGTCATCGCCGGCGGTGACGGTCGCTGGTCGCTACGGCTCGATGTCGTCCCCGACGGGCGCCACCCCTACCGGGCGACCGCCACCGACCTCGCCGGCAACGTGTCTGCCGCGTCGGCCGAGCGGATCGTGGAGATCGACACCACCGCGCCGGCCGCGCCGGTGATCACCGCGACGCCCGCAGGCGCCGACGCGTCGTTCCACATCGACGCCGAAGTCGGCGCGACGCTGCAGTGCCGCGTGGACTCGGGTGCCTGGGCAGCGTGCGCATCCACGTACTCCGGTTTCGCTCTCGGCCCGCACGTCTTCGAGGCGCGTGCAGTGGACGCCGCCGGCAACGTCGGGTCCGTCGCGCGTTACGACTGGACGGTCGCCGAGCCGGTCACGCCGCCGGCGTTCCAGCCGATCGTGACCCCGCCGACCTTCCATCCGCCGCCGGTCATCACGATGGCCGTCTCGCGGCAGCGGCTGGCGACCGTGCTGCGGAGCGGCCTCTCGATCCGGCTCGGGTGCTCGCCGGCGTGCCGCACGACACTCGTGCTGGCGCAGGGGCGGAGCGTCGCGGCGCGCCGGACTGCCACCGCGGGCGCGGCCAAGGCCGTGCGGGTGAAGCTATCGGCGGCGACGCGCAAGCGGCTCGCGAAGGCCCGCAGCGTGGCGCTCACCGTGACCGTGTCCGCGCCGGGCGCGCAGACGGTCACGCGCAAGATCATCGTCAAGCGCTGACGTCGAACGTCATCACGCCGCGGTAGCCGTCGCCGTCGGGCTTGACGGTCATCACCAGCGACTCCTCGAAGATCCCGTCGGTGTCGTTGAGCATGTCGCGATCGCCGTGGGTCGAGTACGGCTCGCGCTCGTAGACCTTGGCGCTGACCGCGTCGTCGAAGAAGAGTTGCGTGGTCAGGACGGTCTGGCGGTCGAGGTGGACCTTGGCGTGGATGTGGACCGTGCGACCCTGGTACCAGCCGGGGTAGATCGTCGTGAACTCCGCCACGCCGTCGGCGTTCGTGACCTGCGTGCCGCGGAGGAAGCGCTCGCCCTCGCCGGCCTCGAACCCGGAGTAGACGCCGCCCGCGTCGCAGTGCCAGAGGTCGACGACGGCGTCCTTGATCGGCTCGCACGACTCGGCCGCGCGGACGCGGACTCCGAGTCGCAGCGCGACACCCGGTCGGTCCTCGCGGATGTCGGAGCGGATCGCGTCGGCGTCGAAGTAGTACGGCCCCTCGGTCAGCTCGGCGGTCTGGGCGCAGGTCGCGCCCTCGTCGAACTCGGAGCTGTCAGCGCGCGGCGGTTCCGGCTCAGACGAGCC
The DNA here is from genome assembly GCA_963768375.1 of uncultured Solirubrobacteraceae bacterium. GTDB lineage: Bacteria > Actinomycetota > Thermoleophilia > Solirubrobacterales > Solirubrobacteraceae > Solirubrobacter. The sequence goes on along the minus strand of CAVYHO010000003.1, from coordinate 96,048 downwards.
GCCGCCACACGCGGCGATGACGGCGCCGAGGCTGACGGTGCCGAAGCCGGCCAGCGCCTGGCGGCGGTTGATGTCGTCGGTTCATCGCGACTCAGAGTGCCGCGGAATCCTGGGAAACGCCTGGGAGCCACAGGTGCTGGTAGGGCGCCAGCACGATGAAGTCGCGGTAGCCCTCGATCGGGCGGCCGTCGACGTCGCCGGCAGCCTCGGTCAGCCGGAACCCGCGGTCGCGGGCCACGCCGAGGCCGACCGGCTGCGGGGTCGCGGTGAAGTTCGCGAGGACGAGCAGCCGCTCGCCGGTCTGCTCGCGGCAGAGGCCGAAGACGTGCTCGTTGCCGGTCCAGATCGGCTCGCTCACGCCCTGGACGTGGATCGCGCGAGTCGCGCGGCGGGCCGCGATCAGCCGCCGCAGGCCCGCCCACAGCCGGCCTTCGACCGTTTCCGGGTCGTCGCGCCGCGCAGCCGCCTCCCAGTCCATCGGCGGCCGGTGCATCCAGCGGTTGTCGTCGCGCCGGTGAGGGATCGTCGAGATACGACGCGTCGTTCAGCAGCCCGAGCTCGTCGCCCATGTAGATCAGCGGCAGCCCGCCGTGGGCGAAGGCGACCGCGTACAGCAACAGCACGCGTCGCACCGCCAGGTCGACCGCGACCGGATCGTCACCGCGCTGACTCCAGACCGGCCAAGCGAGGCGCAAGATCCCGAGGTGCGCGCCTCGCCGGTGCGCGGGTCGGGCTGGAAGCGGGCGCCGCGGCGCGAACGTGCCCGGGAACTCGCCGGCGTAGAAGTCGGCCAGGAAGCGCCGGTGCAGGTGATCGTCCTCGCCGACCCGCGCCGCGTCCTCGGGCGTGATCGACCAGCCGATGTCGTCGTGGCAGCGCACGTAGGTCAGCCAGCCCGCGCCCTGCGGCACCGGGCGGCATCGCCTTCAGCGTCGCGGTCATGAGCGCCACGCGGCCGGAAGCCAAGCGCGCTCCACAGCAGGACCATCGAGCACGTTGTGGTAGGCGAGGTCGCACTCTTGCCTCGTGCGCCGTCCCAGGTACGGGACCAGCTCGCGCGGCGACGACGATCGCCTCGGCCTTCAAAGCCACGGCCGGCGCCGCGATCCGCAGCGCCGCCCGGAAGGCGCCCAGCAGCTCGTGGACCTCGGGCTGGTTCTGGCAGTTCGTCCCCAACCGCTTCCACAGGAACGGCGCGGCGTCCAGCCGCAGGACGTCGACCCCGACCGCGGCGAGGTCGAGCATCGCCGACGCCATCGCCACGAACACGTCGGGGTTCGTGTAGTCGAGGTCCCACTGGTAGCGTGTTGAACGTCGTCCAGAGCCAGCACTCGTGCTCGTCCGACCACGAGAACGAGCCCGGGCGCGATGTCCGGGAACACCTCGGGCAGCGTGCGCTCGTACGCGTCGGGTTCCGACCGATCGTCGAACGTGATCAGGAAGTCCTTGTCGCCGCGCCCACGGATGCTCGGCCGCGACGTGGTTCAAGCACGACGTCGATGCACAGCGCCATCCCGGCCGCGCGCAGGTCGGAGGCCAGCGCGGCGCAGGTCGTCCATGCGTCCCGAGCGCCGGCTCGACGGCGCCGTAGTCGACGACCGCGTAGCCGCCGTCGTTGGGCGCCGGGCCGGGCCGCGCAGCAGCGGCATCAGGTGCAGGTACGTCACGCCCAGCTCGCGCAGGTACGGCAAGCGCGACCGCACGCCGGCCAGCGTCCCGGCGAAGCGGTCGACGTAGGTCACGTAGCCGACCGCCTGCTCGCGCTGGAGCCAGTCCGGCGTCACCTCGCGCTCGTGGTCGAGCATCCGCAGCTCGCGCGACCGGCCCGCCGCCGTGCTCGCGATCGCCGCCAGCAGCCGCCGCCACGCGGCCGCGAACCGCGGGTCCGCCCCGTACACCGCGAACAGCGGATCACGCAGCTCGGTGAAGAACCGCTCGAAGCGCACGGCGAACGCGTCGTCGCCCGACACGACCCCCAGCGCCGCCTCGTAGTCCGCGCGCACCTCTGCCCGCATCGCGTGGACGTTCTGCACGGCCGCGGACCCTATTGAAGTCCGCGCACGAACCGCCACGTATTGCGGTTTGACAGACCGGTTGATACTACGAACATCCCAGGTGCCCTTGCGCGCTTACCTGGCGGGGCTCGTGGCGCTCTTCGTGATCGCCGCGGGCGCCGCCGTGGTCTATGGGCGCATCCAGGCCGGCGACGACGCGCGCACCGCGGCCGAGGCCGACGCCCGCTTTGCAGCGCGGCTGGCGGCGCGAGGAGATCGGCGGCGGGCTCAAGGTCCTGCAGCAGACGGTGGCCGGGGCCGCGGCGAACCCGGGCATCGCGAAGGCGTTCGAAAGCCCCGAGGACTGCGGGCTGAGCTTCGGCGGCACCGACGCCTACTCGACCGGCCACATCGACCTCGTCCGGTCAGACGGCTCGCTTGCCTGCTCGTCGCTGAAGGAACCGAAACGAGGCTACGAGGGCGCCGCGTGGCTCGCCCGTGCCCAGAAGGAACCGCTCCTCAGCGCTCCCGAGACCGATCCGCGGACCGGCAAGCAGGTCGTGCTCGCGGCCGCCCCGGTGCCCAAGCTCGGAGTGGTCGTCGCGATGTTCAACTTGGATGGTGTCGGCCAGAGTCTGGGCCGCAACTACGGCGGCCCGCGCGGTCTGGAATTCGTGCTCGCCGACGGGGGCGACCACGCTCGGCGCGCTCGGCGCCTCGCTGCCCGAGGATGCGATCACGGCGGCCGCAACCGTGCCCGGCTACGGCTGGCGGGTCGACGGCCGGCGCCGACCGTAGCGAGGCGCTCGCCGCGAGCGAGCGCCTCAACCAACGCGAGCTGACGATCATCCTCGCCGGTCTGGCGCTGTTCCTGCTCGCCGCCGCGGTCGTGCATCGGCGCGTCGCCCGGCCGCTCGCGCAGCTCGACGCCGAAGTCCGGCGCGCCACCGCATCCGGCGCGCCCCGGCCCGTCACGGTCGGCGGTCCGCACGAGGTCGCGCTCGCCTCGCCGGCCACATGAACCTGCTCGGTGCGTCCTTGGTCCGCGAGCAGGCGGCCTACCGCGTCCTGTTCGAGGGCAGCCCGCTGCCGATGTGGGTGCACGACACCGACATCGCGCCGCATCCTCGAGGCCAACGAGGCCGCCGTCGCGGCCTACGGCTACACCCACGAGGAGCTCCTGAGCACCACCGTCGACGACCTCGAGCGCGAGCCGAGCCGTCCACGCCCGCAAGGACGGCTCGACGATGGAGGTCAGCGTCGCCTCGCACGCGATCGACTTCCGCGGCCACGAGGCGTGCGTCGTGATCGCCGAGGACGTCACCGAGAAGGAGCGGCTGCGCGTCACCAGCTCCAGCAGTCGCAGCGGCTCGAGAGCCTCGGCCAGCTCGCCGGCGGCGTCGCGCACGACTTCAACAACCTGCTCGCGGTGATCCTCGGCTACGCGTCGTTCATCGAGCGCCGAGCCGAGCCGGGCAGCGCCGACGAGCGCGACGTCACCGCGATCCGCAGAGGCCGGCGAGCGCGCGACCCGCCTCACGCGCCAGCTGCTGTCGTTCGCGCGCCGCGAGGTCGTCCGGCCGACGCGTGCTCGACCTCACCGGCGTCGTGCTCGAGATGGAGCAGCTGCTGCGCCGGACGCTCGGCGAGCACGTCGTGCTGGAGCACGTCGCTGGCGCCGGACCTGTGGCCGATCATGGCCGACGACGGCCAGCTCGAGCAGGTGCTGGTCAACCTCGCCGTCAACGCCCGCGACGCGATGCCCGACGGCGGCACGCTCACGCTCGACACCGAGAACATCGAGGTCGACGCCGCCTACGCGCAGCACGCGTCCCGGCCTCGAACCCGGCCGCTACGTCCGGCTGCGGGTCAGCGACACCGGCGTCGGGATGACGCCCGACGTCGCCGCGCGGGCGTTCGAGCCGTTCTTCACCACCAAGCCCAAGGGCCAGGGCACCGGGCCTCGGCCTGGCGACGATCCACGGCATCGTCACCCAGGCCGGCGGCCACGTGCAGATCTACTCCGAGCCCGGGCTGGGCACCACGTTCACGGTCCTGCTGCCCGCGACCGACGCGCGCCGTTCCGGAGCCGCTGCGCCGAGGACCACGACCGCACGCCCGGCGGCGGCGAGACGATCCTCGTCGTCGAGGACGAGCCGGCGATGCTCGAGGTCACGCGCCGGATCCTCGACGCCAACGGCTACGCGGTCCTGACCGCGCGGCGCGGGGCCGAGGCGATCAAGCTCGTCCGAGCACACGACGGCCCGATCGACCTGCTGCTGACCGACGTGGTGATGCCGGAGATGCTGGGCAAGGAGGTCGCCGAGCGCGTGCGCGCGCTGCGGCCCGACATCCGCGTGCTGTTCATGTCCGGCTACGCCCAGACCGTGATCGGCCCGATGGGCGGCGATCTCGCCGATGGCCGGCAGATCATCGACAAGCCGTTCACCGAGGCGGCGCTGCTCGACCGCCTCCGCGCACTCCTGGCTAGTCGCGCAGCTCCTTGATGATCTGGTGGGTCATCGTGTCCTTCTCCGAGGCGGGCTCGGAGACTTGACCTCGCCCGCCAGTCGCTCGGCGATCTCGTCCGACCAGTCGTGCGTCTGCAGCAGCAGGAAGCGCAGCATCGCGATCCGCAGGTAGCGCTCGGTCTCGGTCCCGCCGCCGCCGAGGCCGGCCTCGCGCAGCACGTCGACGATCGGCTCGTACTCCTCGTCGAACCACAGCGAGCGCCAGCTCGCGCCGCGGCGAGCACGCGCTCGCGCACCAGCGACGCGCGGTAGCCCCAGGACTCGACCAGCGTGGCCAGCTGCGCGTAGCGCCACTCGTCGGAGAGCTGGATCCGCTCGCGCCTGCTCGCGCGGCAGCGGGACGCGCTCGTGGAACACGCGCTCGTGCGCCTTCAGCGGCAGGTCGCTGCATCTTGCAGCTCGCGAGTCGGCGCCGAGCTTGGTCCGCACCTCGGTCACGCGGCGTTGATGTCCTTCTCGCGCAGCGCGCGCGCGACCGACACGCGGTGGTGGCCGTCGCTGCACGAAGTGCAGGTCGCCGACTCGGAAGACGTCGATCGGCGGCATCGCCTCGCCGCGCTTGCGCGCCTCGGCGATCCGCTCCCAGCGCCCGCGGGTGCTCGGCGAGGGCCGGAAGTCGCGGTCGAACTCGCCGCGCCGGCGGTCCACGGTCCCGACGATCGAGTCCAGCGGCGATCACCTGCTCGCCGATGTCGACGCGGCTCGTGGCGCCCAGCGCCGCCACCACCTCGTCGAACGGCAGCATGTGCGAGACGTCGTCGGGCTCGAACCGCATCCGCGACGCCAGGCGCGACAGGACGCGCCGCCGCCGCTCGCGGTCGAAGGCGATCTTCGCGTCTTCTCGAGGCTAGTCCCGTGCTCACCGGTGGCTGGTCTCCGCCTCCTGACGGTACACCCGCAGCGGCGGAATCCACTCGCCGTGGGCCTCCAGCAGATCGTCCACGAGCCCCGCGATCTCGTCCATCGACAACTCGGCCCCCGTGTGGGGGTCGAGCATCGCCGCCTGGTACACCGCTTCGCGGCGGCCCGTCAGCGCGGCCTCGACCGTCAGGCCCTGCACGTTGATCTGCGTCTGCATCAGCGCTGCCAGTTGGCGCGGCAGCGCGCCCACCGGCTGGGGCTCGATGCCGTCGGCCGACGCCACGCAGGGCACCTCGACGCAGCAGTCCGTCGGCAGGTTGTCGATCAGGCCGCGGTTGGGCACGTTGCCGTTGAACGTGAACGGATCGCCGCCCTCGCAGGCGCGGATGATGTGCGCGCCGTACTCGTGCGACTGCTCGGTGCTCAGCTCGCCCTCGAGCAGCGTGCTCCACTCGCCGATCTGGCGCTCGCACCGCCGCGGGTACTCGTCCAACGGCACGTTGAACGCCTCGATCAGGTCCTCGCGGCCGTCCTTGATGAACCACGGCACGTACTCGGCGAAGTGCTCCGAGGACTCGGTCACGAAGGAGCCGAAGTGCTCGAGCACCTTGTAGCGGACCCGATTGGACTCCGGCGGCGTGACCTGCCGCAGCGCCGGGTACATGTCGACGCCCTCGTGCTCCAGGCGCAGGAAGAACGCCACATGGTTGATGCCCGCCACGTGGTAGTCCAGATCCCGCACGCCCAGGTCGGCGGCCAGCTCGCCCGCGGTGTGCTGGACCGAGTGGCAGAGCCCGACCGTCTTGATCGGCGACGCCTCGGCGACCGCCCAGCACAGCATCGCCATCGGGTTGACGTAGTTGAGCAGCAGCGCGTCCGGGCTGACCTCCTCGAGGTCGCGGCACACGTCGAGCAGGACCGGGATCGTGCGCAGGCCGCGCATGATCCCGCCGATCCCGAGCGTGTCGGCGATCGTCTGGCGCAGCCCGTAGCGCTTGGGGACCTCGAAGTCGACCACGGTCGACGGCTTGTAGCCGCCGACCTGGAACGACGTGACGACGTAGTCCGCGCCGTCCAGCGCCGCGCGCCGATCGGTCGTGGCCTCGATCCGGGCACCCGCGCCGTGCGCGTCGATCAGCCGGCGCGTGACCCCCTCGGCCGTCTCGAGCCGGGAGGCGTCGATGTCCATCAGCGCGAACGTCGCGTCGTCGCGCAGCTCCGGCAGCGAGAGGATGTCGCCCACGAGGTTGCGCGTGAAGACGGCCGAGCCGGCTCCGACGAAGGCGATCTTCGGCATCAGTTCCGTCCGATGGTCATGGGGTACGTGAACGCCTGCCCGGTCGCCGCGCGATGCACGGCGACCACCGTGAACAGGAACCAGTTGAGCACCAGCATCAGGTTCAGGAACAGCAGGAACGGCAGGAACTGGACCGCGATCGAGGTACCCCTGATGAGCTCCAGGACGCCGATGATCGCGGCGAAGTAGAGGGCCAGCGAGAGGTGGAACCGCAGCGCGGCCCGGCCGTGCGCGCGGGCGAACTCGTCGCCCCGCAGCACGGCCAGCAGCGCGGTGAGCGGCGTGAGGTGGGCCAGGACCGCCATCACTCGGTCCCCGAGAACTGCAGCTGGTTGTTGACCTGCTCGTTCATCTTCTTGAACACCTTCGCGGCGTCCTCGTCGCCGTTGAGGAACTGCTCCAGCGTCGGCTGCACGATCAGGTTGATCTGCGGGGCCTTGTCGGTGATCGGGTAGAGCACCGTGTTGCCGGAGTCGATGTAGGACGTGAAGGCGCTCACGTCGCGTCCCTCGGCCTTGTGCTTGGCGACGGCCTTGGGGACCTCGGACTTGATCGCCGGGAACACGACGGCCTCGGAGCCGACGATGCTCTGGCAGTCCTGGGAGGCGAGGAAGTTGACCCACTTGGCCGCCTCCGCCTTGTGCTTGGTGCCGACCCAGATCGCGTCCGCGAGCCCGTTGTACATGCTCCAGCTGCCCTCCGGACCGGCGGGCTGCGGCGAGTAGCCGACCTTCATGCCCTCGGTGTTGGAGTAGGTCCCGACCATCCAGTCGCCGTCGATCCCCAACGCGGCCTTCCCGCTCTGGAACGCCGCGGTCTGGCCGAGCGTGCGGGCCTGCTGCAACGGCGGCATGTAGCCCTTGCGGATCATGTTCCGCCACCAGGTGAAGGTCTGGGCGAAGCGCGGGTCGTCGTAGTTGTACTTCGTGCCCCACGGGTTCTTGTCGAGCAGCTTGAAGCCGAGGCTGGCGGCGAAGCCGGCCCACGTCGTCTGCCCGTAGGTGAGGCCGTTGGGGTCGAAGCCGAGTCCGTACACCTCGACGTTGTTCGGATCAAAGCCCGGCTCGTCGCCGCGCTTGCCGTTCTTGTCGACCGTGAGCTTGGCGACCATCTGCTCGAAGCTGCCGCCGTCGGTCGGATTCCAAGTCGCCGAGTCGAGTTGCTGCTTGGTGAGGCCGGCGTCGGCCAGCATGTCCTCGTTGACGATCAGCGCCACGGTGTCCCAGTCCTTGGGGAGGCCGTACTGCTTGCCTTCGGGCGACTTCCACAGCTCGGCCAGCCCCGGCAGGTACTGGTTCATGTCGATCCCGCGCGTGCTGACCGGCTCGATCACCTCGCTGGTGGCGAACTGCGGGTACTTGCCGAGGTGGTCGGTGAACACGTCGGGCGCGGTGTCGGCGATGAAGCCGCGCGCGAGGCCGCTCCAGTAGTCGCCCCAGTTCTTGTTCTCGATCTGGACCTGGATGTTCGGGTTCGCCTTCTGGAAGGCGTCAGCGCACTTCTGGTAGACGGGCTTCTGGTTCTGGTCCCACAGCTGGTAGCGCAGCAGGACCTTGCCGTCGGGCGTCATCGCGCCGGTGTCGCTGCCGCCGCACGCGGCGACCGCGAGGGCGAGCGGGATGAGGGTCAGGAGTCGCTTCATCACTTGATCCCCGAGAAGCCGATCGCGTCGACCATCTTCTTGGCCATCGCGAGGAAGAGGACGATCAGTGGCAGCGAGGCAAGGAACGTCGCCGCCATCAGCGGCGCCCACGGCGGCGCCAAGGTCGGCGTCGACGACTTGAACGCGTTCAGCGCGACCGTGAGCACGCGCACGTTCTCGGAGTCGCCGGTGACCAGCGGCCACATGTACTCGTGCCAGGCCGCGATGTAGGTGAGCACCGCCAGAGTCGCGATCGGCGCGGCGGCCATGGGCAGGATCAGCTGGCGGAAGATCTTCCAGCGGCCGGCGCCGTCGAGCAGCGCCGCCTCCTCCACCTCCTTGCTGATGCCCAGGAAGAACTGACGCAGGAAGAAGACCGCGAACGGGGTCATCAGGAAGAACGGCGCCACGATCCCCGGGAACGTGTTCAGCCAGCCGAGGTTCTTGATCAGTACGAAGTTCGGGATCAGCGTGAAGATCGGCGGGATCATCATCGCCGTCAGGAAGATGAAGAACAGCTTGTCGCGGCCCGGGAAGCGCAGCCGCGCGAAGGCGTAGGCCGCCATCGAGCAGAACGCCACCTGGCCGACGGTGATCAGCGTGCAGACGATCACCGAGTTGCGCAGGGCGGTGAAGAAGTTCACGTCGGCCGACGTCAGCGTGCCGGCTTTGGTCAGCTCCTCGGTCGACGCGAGCCCGAGCGCCTGGCGCATGTTCAGCAGCGTCGGGTTGTCGGGCACCAGCGACTGCGATCCGGTGACCAGGTCCGCGTTGGTCGACAGCGCGGTCCGGAGCATCCAGAAGATCGGGAACAGGCTGACGAACATCAGCAATCCCATCGCGCACCAGGCTGCGATGCGGCCCCAGTTGACGCCCTTCTTGACGCGGACGCGCTTCTGCCGGTCGGTGCCGGCGTGTTCAGCGGTGGCGCTCATGCGAGATCCGACTCCCCCGCGCGCAGCATGCGCATCTGGATGGCGGCGACGATGACCAGCAGCATGATCAGCGCGACGGCCAGCGCGGACGCGTAGCCGAGGGCGTTGAACTCGAACGCCTGCTGGAAGATGTACATGTAGAGGACGCGGCTGGAGTTGCCCGGCCCACCGGGATTCCCGCCGCCGATGCCGGCGGTCGCGATCTGGATCGTGTCGAAAACCTGGAAGGACCCGATCACGGTGACCACGAGCACGAGCGCGAGCACGGGCCGCAGCAGCGGCAGCGTGATCGTGCGGAACATCCGCCACTCGCCCGCGCCGTCGAGCGAAGCGGCCTCATAGAAGTTCTTCGGGATCATCACCAGGCCGCCGAACAGCAGCAGCGCGGTGTACCCCATGTTCTTCCAGATGTTCATGCCGGCGATCGTCGGGATCACCTGGCTCTCGGAGCCGAGGAAGCCCTGGCTGCCAATCCCGATCGCGTCGAGCCAGTGGTTGACGATGCCGAGGTTCGGATCGAGCATCCACATCCACAGCAGCGCGAGCACCGCGTTCGGGATCAGCCACGGAATCAAGATGATCCCGCGCACGATCGTCGACTGCGTGAGCCGGTGCATCAGCACCGCGATGGCGAGTGCGAGCACCGTCTGGATGCCGATGTTGATGATCACGTACTTGAACGTGATCCACAGCGCATTCCAAAACAGCGTGTCTTGGAGCAGCGTCTTGTAGTTGTCGATGCCGACCCAGTCGCCGTCGTTGCGCAGCAGGTCGAAGTTCGTGAAGCTCAGGTAGAACCCGCGCAGAGCGGGATAGGCGTAGAAGACGACGAAGCCGAGGAAGGCGGGCGCCAGGAACAGCATCGCCGCCCGTGTCTCGGAGTTGAAGCGGACCTTGCGCCGCTTGGTTTTCGTGCGCGCCCGCGCAGGGCGGTCGACCGCGATCGCCATCAGACCGCGAGCCCGGTGTCGAGGTCGAAGTAGTGGACGTGGCTCGTGTCCACGACCACCTCGATGCGGTCGCCCGTGCGGGCGCGCGACGCGACATCGAAGCGGCCGACCAAGGGGAGCGTGTCGTGGCTCGCTTCGGACTCGAGCTCGGCGAGCATCGAGTCGTCGAGGTCGGCCGCGATCTCCTTGACCTCGTCGGTCATGACGGGCCGGCCCGCGACCTCGAGGTGGGCGATGATCTCATTGCCCAGCGCCTCGACGGTCGTGACGTTCGCGTGCAGGCGGCGCTCGCTCGGCGCGTCAGCGGCCACCGTCGCGTCCTCGAGATGTTCGGGACGGATGCCGACCGCGACCTTGCGACCGATGTAGCGCTCGAGCTCCGCGCGGTCGTCGAGCCGCAGGAACTGGTCGCCGACCTGGGCCACCAGGTTGCCATTGCGGCGCTCCAGTTGGGCCTCGAAGAGGTTCATCGCGGGGCTGCCGATGAAGCTCGCCACGAACAGGTTGGCCGGCTCGTTGTACAGCTTCATCGGGGTGTCGACCTGCTGCAGGACGCCGCGGCGCATCAACGCCACACGGTCGCCCATCGTCATCGCCTCGACCTGGTCGTGGGTGACGTAGACGGTCGTCGCCTTCAGCTCGTGCTGGATGCGCGCGACCTCGGAGCGCATCTGGACGCGCAGCTTCGCGTCGAGATTGCTCAAAGGCTCGTCCATCAGGAACACCTTCGGGCGGCGCACGATCGCGCGGCCCATCGCCACGCGCTGGCGCTGTCCGCCGGAGAGCGCCTTCGGCTTGCGTTCGAGCAGGTCCTCGAGCCCGATCACTTTCGCGATCTCACCGACGCGCTGCTTGATCTCGGACTTGCTCAGCTTCTGGATCTTGAGCGCGTAGGCCATGTTGTCGTACACGCTCAGGTGCGGGTACAGCGCGTAGTTCTGGAACACCATGGCGATGTCGCGCTTCTGCGGAGCGACGTCGTTGACCACCGTGTCGTCGATCACCAGCTCGCCGTCGCTGATGTCCTCCAGCCCCGCGAGCATTCGCAGGGCCGTCGTCTTGCCGCAGCCCGAAGGACCGACGAGAACCATGAACTCCCCGTCCCTGATCTGCAGATCCAGGTTGTCAACGGCCTTGAAGCCGTTGTCGTAGACCTTCGAGACGCTGTCGAACGTCACGCTAGCCACATGTACCTCTCTCTCCTGAGGACATTCTCTGAGCCATTTACGAAATGACCTTGCGAATATGGTTGCGCGCACCTGGTCGGATGTCAAGGCTTTTCACAGACCTCTTTATGAAATAAGCTTGCGCCTGTGCCTGCGACTTCGCGTCTCCTTCGTCGCCTGAACGCCGAGCGCGTCCTCGACGCCGTGCGCGACACCGGCCCGTTGCGCGTCACCGAGTTGGTCGCCTCCACCGAACTCTCCCGGCCGACCGTCGACGCCGTGGCCGACGACCTGGTCCGGCTCGGCTGGCTCGAGGAGGTCGCGGCGGAGGCGCGGCGCGGCCGTCCCGCCCGCAGCCTCGCGTTCCGCGCCGACGCGGGCTACGTCGCCGGGCTGGACATCGGTGAGGTCAAGGTTCGCACCGCGGTGGCGGACCTACGGGGCGAGATCGTGGCCGAGCGCGTGCGCGAGTTCGCCGGCGCCGACCGGCTCGCCGTGATCCGCCGCACCATGCGCACGACGCTGACAGACGCCGGGGTCGCGCGCGAGCAGCTGCTGGCCGCGTGCGCCGGCTGCACCGGCCCGATGGACCCGCGCACCGGGCACGTGCTCTTCAGCAGCATCTTCGAGGACGACTACGACCTCGCGGGCGCGCTGGCGGGCACGTTCGGGCGCCGGCCGGTGGTCGAGAACGATTGCAACCTCGCGGTGATCGCCGAGCACTGGCGCACCGGGCTCGACGACATCGTCGCCGTCCTGGCCGGCGAACGGATCGGCGCCGGGATCATGGTCGGCGGGCAGATCCTGCGCGGCCACAGCGGCGCCGCCGGCGAGCTCGCCTACCTCGGCGCGATCGAGCCCGAAGACGGTGCGTTCGGGATCGCGCAGTTCGTGCGCGAGCTGTCCGGCGACGCGCCCGAGGCGGTGTTCGCCGCGGCGGGCGCCGGGGACGAGAACGCGCAGGCGATCGTCGCCCGCGTCGAGCGCTGGGCGGGCAGCGGGATCGTGATGGCGGCCCAGATCGTCAACCCCGAGGTGGTCGTGATCAGCGGCGGCGTCGCGCGCGCCGGCGAGGTGCTGCTGGCGCCGCTGCGCGCGCGTCTGGAGGCGATGGTGCGGATGTCGCCGCGGCTCGAGGCGTCGCCGCTCGCGGAACGCGGCCCGCTGATCGGTGCGATCCGGAGCGCGCTCGACGACCTCGAGCCGCGGCTGCTCGACGCGCTCGACGAAGCCGCCTAGGGGCGCGCCTCGAACACGAGGTTGAACGGCGTCTCGGCGACCTGGCGGAACCGGGTGAAGCCGCCCTCGCTCACGACCGACTCGATCTTCGCGGGCCCCGCCTGCGCGCCGAGGGCCAGGCCGACCTCCTGCGAGAGCGACGCGGGCGTGCACAGCAGCGTGGAGAAGCCGTAGTAGGCGCGTCCGACCGGGTTCAGGTTGTCCTCGAGACGGTTGCCGGCCGCCGGCTCGACGATCATCCACACGCCATCCGGCGCCAGCGTGGAGCGCACGTGGCGCGCCGCGCCGATCGGGTCGCCCATGTCGTGCAGGCAGTCGAACATGGTGACCAGGGCGTAGCCGCCGCCGCTGTAGCCGGCGGCGGGCGCGACCTCGAACTGCGCGGCGACGCCGGCCTCGCGGGCGCGCCGGCGGGCGGCCTCGACCGACTCCTTGTGGTAGTCGCTGCCCATGAACTCCGAGCGTGGGAACGCCTCGGCCATCAGGATCGTCGAGGCGCCGTGGCCGCAGCCGACGTCGGCGACCCGGGCGCCTTCGGTCAGCCGGTCGACGACGCCGTCGAGCGCCGGCAGCCACGAGCCGACGAGGTTCGCGTTGTAACCGGGCCGGAAGAACCGCTCGCAGCCCTCGTGGACGTGGTGGTTGTGCTCGTGCCAGCCGACGCCGAAGCCGCGGCGGGCGGCCTCCGTGATCTGCGGCGAGTCGAGCACCGAGCCGAGCGCGATCTCGAAGAAGCCCGGCAGGTAGGCCGGGCTGTCCGAGTCGGTGAGCGCGACGGCGTGCTCGGGCGGGAGGCTGAACCGGCCGTCCTCGTAGTCGACGTAGCCGCCGGCGGCCTGAGCGCTCAGCCACTCGCGCACGTAGCGCTCGTGGGTGCCGGTCGCCTCCGCGAGTTCCGCCGGCGTCTGCGCGCCGCCGTCGGCGAGCGCGCGGTAGAGGCCGAGCCGGTCGCCCATCACGACCAGCGCGGCGTTCAGCGTCGCGCCGACCTCGTCGACGGCGCGGAAGACGAATTGTTCGAGCTTCGATGCATCCATGGCGCGAGCTTCGTCGCGCGTCCCATAACTTGCCATTGCAAGTCGCACAGGTCTATAAGTCGCACTGATGTTGGACGTCCGCCGCCTGCGTGTTCTGGCCGAAGTCGCGAACCGCGGCTCGTTCTCGGCCGCGGCGGACGCGCTGTCGCTGACCCAGTCGGCGGTCAGCCAGCACGTGGCCGCGCTCGAGCGCGAGGTCGGGATGACGCTCGTCGAACGCGGCATGCGCCCGGTCGAGCTGACCGAGGCCGGGCACGCGCTGACCCGGCACGCCGTCGGCATCCTGGCGCGGCTGGACGGCGCCGAGCAGGAGTTGGGGGAGATCGCCGGCCGCCGGCACGGGCGGCTGCGGTTCGGCAGCTTCCCGACCGCGCTCGCCACGCTCGTCCCGCCCGCGTTCGCGCGGTTCCGGCGGCGCCATCCGAACGTGACGCTGCACGTGGTCGACGACCACCTGCAGCGGCTGCTGCCGCGGCTCGCGGGCGGCGAGCTCGATCTCGCACTGATCTACGAGCACGCGGTCCTGCCCGAAGTCGACCTGCAGCGCACGGTGCTGCTCGAGGACGAGTTCCGGGTGATCCTGCCGGCGCGCCATCGCCTCAGCCGTCGCCGGCGTCCGCTCGAGCTGACCGATCTCGCGGAGGAACCCTGGATCGGCGGCGCCCCCAACAGCGCGTGGTTCCGCATCACCGGCGATGCCTGCCGGCGAGCCGGGTTCACGCCGGAGGTCTCGTTCGCGTCCGACGACTACACCGCCGTGCAGGCGCTCGTGGCCGCCGGGCTCGGCGTCTCGGTCGTCCCGGGGCTCGCCGCCGCGCATCCGCTGCCCGGCCTCGAGGTGCGCGCGCTCGCCTCGGGCGCGCCGGTGCGGCGGATCTGCGCCGCGCGTCCGCGCGATGCGTACCACGGCCCGGCCGTCACTGCGATGGTCGAGAGCCTGCGTCAGGCGGCGGCGGCGCTGATGCGCTCGAGCTGACGCTGCTCGTCGCCCAGCGGCCAGAGGTAGACGCGCTGGCAGCCGGCCGCCGCGTAGCGCGACAGCAGATCCGCGCAGTGCTCGGGCGGCCCGATGCACACGCGGTCGCGCAACTCCTCCGGGTCCCGCCCGACCAGCGGGCCGAGGACGTCGCGGAGCACGCGGTCGGGGTCATCGCAGACGTACGTCCACATCGTCGCGAGCGCGTTCGGGAACCCGTCGGGCAGCTGCTCGCGCGCGGCCGCGAAGCGCTCCGGCGTCGTGTTGTACGCCGACGCGAGCCAGCCGTCGCCGTACTTCGCCACGCGACGGAGCCCGGCGGGCGAGCCCCAGCTCGCGACCCACAGGGGGATCGTGAGCTCGGTCCGCATCACGGCCAGCGCGTCGTCGAACCGGGTCCAGCGCTCCTCGAAGGGGATACCGGCCAGCTCGTAGTCGCGCCGCGACGAGCCGGGGGCGAGCGCGGCGATCAGGCGGCCGCCCGACAGCAGGTCGATCGCCGCCAGCGCCTTCGCGAGCGCGACCGGCCCGCGCACGACCGGAAGCGCTGCGGTCATCGCCAGCGTCATGCCCTCGGAGGCGTCGATCACGCTGGCCAGCGCGGTCGGGCCGTCCAGCCACGGCCCCCGGAATTCCAGGTGGTCGTTCGCGGACACGGCCGCGAACCCGCAGTCCCGCGCCGTCTCGACGACCGCCCGCAGCCGCGGCTGCGGGTTCGTCAGTGGGAGATGCACGCCAAGGTCCATCAGAGGCGGTCGAAGTCGGACAGCAGCCGCGCCGCCGTGTAGTGCTCGCCGCACTCTTCGAGCGCGGCAGCGGCGCGCTGCGCTCGCTCACTGTCGCCGGAAACGGCGGCTTCGCCCCACTCGGCGATCGCGGCCAGGTCGGGCGCGCACGCCGGGCCGGCCAGCGCGTGCGCTTCGTCAAGCAGAGCACGTAGCTGCGGATCGCCGGTCAGCGCCCGAGCCGGGATCTCCGCGCGCAACCGGATCACGTCGCCGGTCACCGGGCCGATCGCGTCGAGCCGCGCGCACGTCGCCTCGGCGCCGATCACGGGCCGCAGGATCTCCGCGACGGTGGGGCCCCAGCCGCCGAGCGGGCGCTCCGGCGGCGCGATCTCCTCGAACAGCGCGATCGCCGCGGGTGCGGCCGGATCGCGTGCCAGGAACAGCGCCAGCACGTGGCCGGCGAGCCCGACGGTCCCGGTGGCACACACGTTGCGGCCCTCGGCGGCGACCAGTTCGGTCATCCCCGCCGTGGCCGCGGCCAGCTCGTCGAATGCGCCGGGCGGCACGCGAGCGAGCGCCTCGGCGGCCGCCGAGTGCAGGCGCCGGTGCGGGCCGAGCCGGAGCGCCTGGTGTGATGCCTCGGTCGCGGCCGCCTTCGCGCGGGCGAAGTCGCCGGCGCGCGCGAAGCACATGACGGCGACGGTCACGCTCTCATGCGCCTCGATGCGGTCGCTGAGCTGCGACGCGGCCTGGAGATGGCGCTCTCCGAGCGCCGCAGCGCCGCAGTGACCCTCGTCGAACGACAGCCAGGTCAGGCCCTCGAGCGCCATCGCGAGCAGGAACGACGACCCGATCTCCTCGGCGATCTCCACCGCGCGACGGGCGTCCGCGATGTCGCCCGACCGCGACAGCCGCGGCGTGCTCCAGCGCCGGACGCCCCAGCAGCGGCCCAGGAGCAGCGCGCCGGCGGCGAAGCTCGGCGGCTCGACTCCGTCGACCTCGAGTCCTTCCTGCATGAGCACCGTCGCAACGTCACCCCAGCCCGGCTGCTTGAGCGCGCCCGCGTAACGCGTGCAGAGCAGGATCGCGAGGCTGCGCATGCGGGTCGCGGCCGCCGTGTCACCGAGGCGCTTGGCGAGCTCGATCCCGTCCCCGTACGCGGCGAGCGCGTCGTCGCCGCGCATCGCGGCGTGGAAGCTGCGCGCCTTGAGCTCGACGGCGGCAAGCCGATCGGGGTCGAGCGCCAGCGCGCGATCGGCGAAGCGGACGGCCTGGTCGATCGCCATCCGCCGGCGGGCGGCGTCGCCGGCGTCGACGAGCGCGCGCAGAGCGGCGGCGTGCACCGCCTCGCGCTCGTCCAGGTCGTCCGGCCAGGCGAGCGCAGCCTCGTAGTGGTAGGCGAGCAGCTCGACGAACTCCTCGCGCCGATCGCCGACGCGCCCCTCGATCCAGCGGGCGACGGCCGCGTGCGTGCGGCAGCGGTCGGCGCGCGGGATCGAGTGGTAGGCGACCTCGCGCGTGAGCCCGTGCACGAACGCGAGCTCGGTGTGGCCGGGCAGCGCGCTGGTCGGGCGTGGGACCACGAACCCGCGGGCTTCGAGCGCCCGCAGCGGCGGGCCGAGCTCGAGCTCGGTATCCAACGCGGGCGGCCAGAACGTGCGGCCCACGACTGCGGCGTGCCTCAGAACGCGCCGTTCGATCGCCGGCAGCGCGTCGATGCGGGCGGCGAGCGATGCGCGCACGGTCGCGGGGATCTCGCCCGGGACATCGGACTCGACGTGCCGCGCGAGCTCCTCGGCGAAGAACGGGTTGCCCTCCGCCTTGCGCGCGACTTGCTCCCGCAGCGCCGGGTCGCGCTCCGGGAGGAGCCCGTCCACGAGCTGCTGCGTGTCCGTGTCACTCAAAGGTGGAAGCACGACCTGTGACATTCCCGGCCGGTAGCCCCAGCCGGGCCGCGCTTCGGCCAGCTCCGGGCGAGCCGTGGCGACCAGCAGCAGCGGGCCCTCGCAGCGGCCGACGATCGCCTCGACGAGGTCGAGCAGCGGCGGCTCGGCCCAGTGCAGGTCCTCGATCACGACGACGGCGGGCGCCAGCGCGCTCAGGAGCCGCGGCCACGCGAGGGCGATCTCCTCCGCGACCGACTCCGGTGACGGCTCCTCGCTCTCCGGGCCGGGGAGGACGATGCCGGCGCTGGCCCCCAGGGCCGCCGTCACCCGCTCGACCTCGTCGCCCACCAGCGTCTCGACCAGCGCCCGCAACTTGGCCGCCGCGTCGGCCGCGCTGTCGCCGAGCACGATCCCGGCGGCGCTCGTGAGGATCTCCCGCAGCGCCCAGTACGTGATCCCCTCGCCGTAGGGCAGGCAGCGGCCACGATGGTCGGCGCCGAACTCGTCCACCAGCCGGCTCTTGCCGATCCCGGCGTGGCCCACGACCGTCACGAGATGTGGCCGGCGCTCGGCCACGACCCGCGTGTAGAGGGACTCGAGCGCCGCCAGCTCATACCCGCGCCCGACCAGCGGCTGGGGTGCCGGCGGTCGCGGCGGCGTCGCCCGGGCCGACCAGCCGGCGTCCGAGGCCGCGAAGTCGACCGCGCCGCGGGTGGCGTGGACGGTGGCCTCGTCGGCCAGCGTCACCCCGCGCGCGGCCGCCCGCTGCAATCGCTCGGCGGCGGTCGTGACCGCGCCGGTGGCGGCGCCGCCGGAGACGATTGCCTCGCCGGTGGCGACACCGGCCCGCGCCGCCAGGCCGAGCTCGCAGGCCTGCAGCGCCGCGCGCACGGCGCGCTCGGGGTCGTCCTCGCGCGTGGCGGGAATGCCGAATACGGCCAGCGGCGGATCGTGGACGGCGCCGAACCGCTCGAATACCTCTTGCAGCCGGGCATGCCCCGCGCGCAGGTCCTCCGGGTCCGCGAACGTGCCCGCCGGCTCGGCGCAGACGACGGTGACGGGCTTGCGCTCGTCCGGACGCTTCGGACGCGGCCGGGCGGTGAGCAGCTCGGCGTGGAGCGCTTGGATCTCCGGCCCCGGCATCGCGCCCAGCTCCTCGCGCAACCGCACGCGCAGATCCTCGTAGGCGCGCAGCGCCTCGGCGACGTTCCCGCCGTCCGCCAGAGCGCGCATCAACAGCTGGTGGCCCGACTCGCGGAACGGCGCCGCCGCGACGAGCTCGCGTGCCGCACGCTCGGCCGCGGCCGGCTCCGCGGAGGCCGCGATCGCTTCCAGCGCACGCAGCCGCAGCTCCGCCACATCGCGCCTGCGCTCCTCGATCCACGGCGCCTCGTCGCCGACCATGAACCCGCCGCTCGTGATCTCGAGTGTCGACGGTTCCAGCCGGGAGGCCGCCTCGAAGTCCACCCACGCGTCGTCTTCGAGCACGAGCTGCAACTCGCGGCGGCCTTGGAGGACGTCGTCGCCGAGCGCCCGCCGCAGCCGCGAGAGGAGTGCGCTGAGTGCCTCGCCCGGGTCGGCCGGCGGCGAATCGGGCCACAGCAGGTCAATCAGCTCGTCGCGGCTGCATGCACGTCCACGGTTGACGATCAGGTATGCGAGCAGCAGGCGACCCTGACGGCCGGGCGGAAGCACCTTCCGCCCCTCCAGCTCGACGGCGAGCGGGCCGCACAGCCGGATCCGGGTCATGCGCCGACCCTAACGCCCACCGCAGGGTTTTCGCAGGGTTTCTCCAGGGGTGCCGGCGGAGGCTGCGGTCAACCCGACCCGGAGGTGCAACGTGTCGTACGTCAGGGACGTGCTCGTGGAGACGAGCTGGCTCGAAGAGCATCTGGACAACCCGGTCGTGCGTGTCGTCGAGGTGGACGAGAACCCGGCGCTCTACGCCGAGGCGCACATCCCGGGCGCGATCGGCTTCGACTGGAAGACCGACCTGCAGGACCCGGTCCGGCGCGACTTCCTCGGGCCGGAGGCGTTCGGCGCGCTGCTCGGCTCGCGCGGGATCTCGAACGCGCACCTGGTCGTGCTGTACGGCGACCGCAACAACTGGTTCGCGGCGTACACGTACTGGTACCTGAAGTACTACGGGCACAACGCGGTGAAGCTCCTCAACGGTCCGCGCGAGAAGTGGATCGCCGAGGGCCGCTCGACCACGAAGGACGTGCCGCGGCACGCGCCGCGCGTGTTCAGCGCCGACCATCCGGACGAATCGATCCGCGCCCACCGACACGAGGTGATCGCTGCGCTCGGCGGGCCGACCCGGCTGGTCGACGTCCGCTCGCCGCAGGAGTTCACCGGCGAGGTGGTCGCAATGGAAGGCTACGAGCACGAGGGTGCGCAGCGGGCCGGCCACATCCCCGGCGCGCGGTCGGTGCCGTGGGCGCTGGCGGTGCGCAAGGACGGCACGTTCAAGTCCGCCGAGGACCTGCGCGAGCTGTACACGAGCCGCGGCGTGCTCAACAGCGACCCGATCATCGCCTACTGCCGGATCGGCGAGCGCTCGGCGCACACGTGGTTCGTCCTGCACGAGCTGCTCGGCAAGGACGACGTCAAGAACTACGACGGCTCGTGGACGGAGTGGGGCAACCTCGTCGACGTCCCGATCGAGCGGGGCGCCGGATGATGACGGCGCCGACCCGTTAGCCGAGCAGGCCGCGCGCCTCGTCCAGCTTAATCTGATACCGGCCGCGGTTGCCGTCGGACGCGTGCTCGCTGCTGCTGAAGGCGGCGGCCGTGCCGGCGGCGACCAGCGCGACGGCCACCGCGGCGACGGCGGCGATCGTGAAGCGGCGAATGGTCATCGGGTGGTCCTCCTTGAATTGATGCTCTCGCTGCGCACGACGCCGACGCGCTCCGTTTATTCCTGCGACACCGGGGTGTATAAGCCGCCCCATGGAGGCCGTGATCCTCTGCGGATTGCAGGGGTCGGGGAAGACGACCCTGTACCGCGACCGGTTCATCGAGACCCACGTCCGGGTCTCGATGGACCTGTTGCGCACGCGCGCTCGGGAGGCGGCGTTCCTGAAGGTGTGCCTCGAGACGAAGATGCCATTCGTCGTCGACAACACGAACCCGACGGTCGCCGACCGCGCGCGCTACGTCGCGCCCGCTCGCGAGGCGGGCTTCAAGGTCGTGGCGTATCTCGTCGAGGTCGACCACGTGGTCGCAGCGGCGCAGAACGCGGCCCGCGCACGGGTCGTGCCCGCCTCGGGCCTGCGCGACGTTGCGCGGCGGCTCGTCCGGCCCGCGCCGGAGGAGGGCATCGACGAGCTCTGGCACGCCACCGCCGGTATCGACGGCTGGCGGATCGAGCCGCTGCTTACAACACCGCCGCTGTTCTGAGCGCGTCGTCGATCGCGGCGATCGTGTCCTCGCCCAGCTTCACGTCGGCCGCGGCCACGTTCTCGCGCACCTGCTCGGGACGCGTGGCGCCGACGATCACCGCGGACACGTTCGGACGGTGCAGCACCCAGGCCAGCGCGAGTTGGGTCATCGTGATCCCCGCCTCGTCGGCGATCGGCTTCAGCCTGGCCACCGCCTCGAGCGTGTCGTCGTCGAGCCACTGCTTGATGAACCGGTTCATCTTCCGGTTCGTGGCGCGTGAGTCCTCCGGCGCCTTCTCGCCCGGCCGGTACTTGCCGGTGAGGACGCCCTGGGCCAGCGGCGACCACACGATCTGCGTGATGCCGTTCGCTTCGCACACCGGGATCACCTCGGCCTCGGGCTTGCGCCACAGCGCCGAGTACTGCGGTGTCGAGGAGACGAACTTCGCCACGCCGGGCAGCTTCAGCGCCGCCTCGATCTTCTCCGCCGGCCACTCGCTGAACCCGATGAACCGCGCCTTGCCGGCCTCCACCACCTCGGTCAGCGCCGCCATCGTCTCCTCGAGCGGGACCGTGTCGTCGTAGCGGTGGCACTGATAGAGGTCGACGTAGTCGACGTTCAGCCGCTCCAGTGACGCGTCGATCTGCTTGAGGATCTGCGCGCGCGAGAGGCCCCGGTCGCGCGGCCCCATCGGGAAGAACACCTTGGTCGCGAGCACGTACGAATCGCGTGGATAAGCGCCGAGGATCTCGCCCCAGACGCGCTCGGCCTCGCCCTGCCCGTACACGTTCGCGGTATCGAACAGCGTGATTCCGGCGTCGATCGCCGCCTTCGTGCACGCCTCCGTCTGCTCCTGTGACACGCCGCCGCCGTACGTCAGCCACGACCCGAGGGCGACCGTCGAGACGTCGATCCCCGAGTCGCCGAGTTGCCGGTGCTCCATGACGTGGCATCCTGGCAGGCGTGACCCGAGGCCTCGTGCTCCAGACCCAGGCCGACGCGCCCGCCGGGCTGCTCGGGACGTGGGCGGAGCGCCGCGGACTGGAACTGCAGGTCGTGCGGACCGATGGGCAGGCCCTGCCCGAGCCGCGCGACTACGCGTTCGCCGTCGCGCTCGGCTCGGGCGCGACCGCGCGCGGCGACGGCCCGTCGTGGGTGGCCGAAGAGATCGAGTGGCTGCGCGCGGCGGACGCGGCCGGACTGCCGATCCTCGGCATCTGCTTCGGCGCGCAGGCGCTGGCCTCCGCGCTCGGCGGCTCCGTCCACCGGCTGCCGAAGCCCGAGATCGGGTGGGTGACGGTCGAGACGCGCGATCCGGACCGGTTGCCGGCCGGACCGTGGCTGGCGTGGCACGAGGACGGCTTCACGCTCCCTCCGCTCGCCTACGAGCTGGCGAGCAACGCCTTCGGCGTGCAGTCGTTCTGCCACTGCCGCCATCTCGCCATCCAATTCCATCCCGAAGTGACGCCCGCGATCGTCGCCGACTGGGCCGTGGACGACCACGGCGATCTCGAGCGCGCAGGCACGCGGCGCGAGGATCTTGTCGCGCCCCCGGGCGTCGAGGCCGCCGCCGAGACGCTCTTCGACGGGTTCGCAGCGCGGGCGGGACTCGCCGGAGTAGCCTCCCGCGCGTGAAGCACGAGCACACCCATCACGTCGCCGCGGATGCCGACAAGGTGTACGCCGCGCTCGCCGACGTCCGCAACCTCCCGCACTACGTGCCCCAGATGACGAAGGCGGAGCCGCACGACGGTGACAAGGTCACGGTCGAGGCGCGCTACGCCGGCCATACCCAGACGGGCGAGGGCTGGTTCAAGACCGACGACGAAAAGCGCCGGATCGAGTGGGGCTCAGAGGGCAGCGCCTACCACGGCTGGCTGCAGGTCGATCCCGACGAGGATGGCTCGCGGCTCACGCTGTACGTCGCGACCGTCCACGGCGACGCGCCCGACCCCGAAGTGATGGGAACGCTGGACGCGATCCGCCGCCTCGTCGAGGCCGATGTCTGAACCCGACTGTCTGTTCTGCAAGATCGTGGCGGGTGAGATCCCCGCCACGCGCGTCTATGAGGACGAGCGCACGATCGCGTTCATGGACATCAACCCGGGCACCCGCGGCCACCTGCTCGTGATCCCGCGCGAGCATTCGAAGGACCTGATCGAGATCGATCCCGAGGACCTGGCGGCGGTCGCCAAGGCGGCCAAGATCATGGCCGAGCGGGTCAAGGAACGGCTCGAGGCAGACGGCGTGAACCTGATCAATTCGTGCGGTTCGCAGGCGTGGCAGACCGTCTTCCACTTCCACATGCACGTGATCCCGCGCTACAGCGGCGATCCGCTGCGGCTGCCCTGGCACCCTGCGCCCGGCGATCGCGACGAGATCGCGGCCACCGCGGAGCGCCTGACCGCGTAGACATCTCCACGCAGCACGGCGCCTCACCGGTTGCGCCCGCGCCATATCCATGTATAGCGTCTCCCTCGTTGGGACCGGACGCACCGGCCGGTCGAAATGAGTGCGGCGTGTGAAGAACGCCGAGTAGGCGAAGTGGGGTCATCTGTGGGCACCGGCACGGTCAAGTGGTTCTCGGACGAGAAGGGCTTCGGCTTCATCACGCCCGACGGGGGTGGACGTGATCTCTTCGTCCACTTTTCTGGCATCACCGGCGACGGCTACCGGTCGCTGAGCGAGGGTGCGAAGGTCACCTTCGAAGAGGAGAACGGCGACAAGGGCCCGAAGGCGATCAACGTCCAGAAGCTCTAAGCAAGAACACATGCGGGACCGGGGGGAACCGCATCCCCCGGGGCACCGTCGTGTTCAATGCGAGCGATGCCCCATCGCACGCTCATAGTCGTGGCGCTCGCCGGCGCGTTGGCCGGCGCCGCTCCCGCGTCGGCCAAGGTCGTCGAGCTCGGGAGCACGGACGCCGCGCCCGCGTGCCCGACGTCTCCGTGCCTGGCGGTCTCCCGCACGACCGGTTACCAGATCAAGCTGGCCGAACAGCGCGGGTCGTTCACCGTGCCCGAGGACGGCAAGATCGTGGCCTGGTCGATCACGCTCGGGAAGCCGACGGCCGAGCAGATCGCGTTCTTCAACCGCAACCTGGGCGGCCCGGCCTCCGCACGCCTGACGGTGCTGCGGGCCGGCACGAAGCTCTACTCGCGCGTCGTGACGCAGAGCCCGGTCCTCCAATTGGCGCCCTACTTCGGCCAGACGGTGCAGTTCCCGCTGGGCCGCACGCTCAACGTCAAGAAGGGATATGTCATCGCCCTGACAGTCCCGACGTGGGCGCCCGCGCTCACGCCGCTGCTCACGGACAAGAGCGCGTGGCGGGCGTCGCGGGCTGAGGGCAAGTGCAACGACACGAGCACGCAGACCGCGCAGGTCGGCCTTAGGGACGTCGCGCAGTACCGCTGCCTGTACAAGGCACGGCTGATCTACTCGGCGACGCTGATCACGCGCCCGGCGCCCACCCCGGCCGAGAACGCCGGCCGGTAGGTTCGCGCGGGGGCTGGACGGCGAGCTTCACGCCCGCCGAACGGTCGGGGACCTGCGGCTGCTTGTGGCCGAGCAGGTCGAGCAGGGCGTCGATGACTTCGGGGTCGAACTTCGTGCCGGCCCGGGCGCGCAGCTCGGCGACGGCGTCGTCGACCGGGATCGCCTTGCGGTACGGGCGCGCGGTCGTCATCGCGACATATGCGTCGCAGGCCAGGATCACCCGCGAGCCGACCGGGATCCGCTCGCGCTTGAGCCCGTCCGGGTAGCCGGAGCCGTCCCAGTACTCGTGCTCGTGGCGCACGATCGGGGCGATCGCGGCCAGGTCCTTGGTGCGGGCCAGGATCCGCTCGCCGACGATCGGGTGCTCGGACATGACCTCCCACTCGTCGTCTGAGAGGGGGCCTTCCTTACCGAGGATCTCGGCGGGCATCGCGAGCTTGCCGACGTCGTGCAGCAGCGCGGCGTGCGCGATCCGCTCGACGTCGTCGGCCGGAAGGCCCAGCATCATCGCGACGCCGCGGGCCAGGTGGACGACCTGCTCGGAGTGCTCGTGCGTGTAGTTGTCGCGCTCCTCGATCGCGGCCGCGAGCGCCTGCACGGCGGCCGGTGAGCCGGAGCGCGACTGCAGCAGCGCGAGCTCGCGCTCGACCTCGGGGTTGGCGACGGCGACGCGGCCCTTGCCGGTGCGCTTGGCCAGCATCAGCGCGCGGTCGGCCTGCTCGAGCAGCGCGTCGGCGTCGAGGCCGTCGTGCCACGCGGCGACGCCGATCGAGCACTGGCCGCCGATCGCGTCGCGGCAGCGCTCGGCGACCGCGGCGGTGGTGGCCTCGTCGGAGCCGGGGAGCAGGAGCACGAACTCGTCGCCGCCGTAGCGCGCGACCTGGTCGTACGGGCGCAGCTCGGCCTGCAGGAGCTTGGCGACACGGCGCAGCAGCTCGTCGCCGGCCGCGTGGCCGCGCGTGTCGTTCACGCGCTTGAAGTCGTCGAGGTCGAGGATGACGGCGCCGAGCGGCGCCTTGTCGCGGCGGGCGCGCGCGATCTCCTCGCGGATCCGCAGCTGCATCGCACCGTGGTTGAGGACGCCGGTCAGCGCGTCGGTGCGGGCGACGTGCTGGACGTGCTCGTAGGCCTCGGCGTTGTGGCAGGCGACGGTGGCCAGGCCGGCGATCGCCTCCAGCGTGCGCAGATCCTCGTCGTGGACGCGGCGGCGGATGGTCCAGCCGACCGACAGCGCGCCGCGCATCTGGTCGTCCCACGCCATCGGGACCGCGACCGCGGTCCTGCAGTTCGCCATCACCGGCGCGTCGACATCGTTCTGGTAGTCGGAGCTGACGAACGGCTCGCCCGTGATCAGCGCCTGGCCCGCGGCGCCTTTGCCCGGCGCGACGTGCAGGCCGTGCCAGCCCTCGGGGACGCTGTAGCCGGCGGTCGCCACGGCGCCGGTCTCGCCGTCGCCCAGGTACACGCCGCTCATGTCGGCGTCGAGCGCGAGCGCCGCCTCGTGGACCAGTGTGAGCAGGACTTCCTGGAGATCGAGCGAGGCGTTGAGCGCGGCGGCGGCGCGGACGACGGCGCGATCCTGGACCGAGCCGGCGGCGCGCCGTTCGTCGGCTTCGAGGCGGGCGAAGCCGGCGGCAGCCTGGTCGGCGATCAGTTGTGCGGTCTCGATGTCCTCGGCCGAGATGTCGCGCCGTTCAGTCCAGCTCGCGATCACGACGTCACGCACCTCGCCGGCCCAGGCAACGGGGACGAACAGGGAAGAGGAGATGCCGTGGTGCTCGGCGCGGCCAGGGACGATCGCGGTGCTGTTGCGCGCGTCCGGTACGGCCAGCGGGCGGCCGCTGGCGATCACGCTGGCGGTCCCGGACGGGCCCTCGCCGAAGCGCAGGTAACCGTCGCTGCGCTCGTCCTCGTCCGCGAGCAGCGCCTCGGCGGCACCGGAGCGGTCCTGTGTGACGTGCAGCATGCGGACCTGGTCGGCGGCGAGCAGCGCGCGGAAGGCGACCTCGAGCGCGGCATGGATGCCGTCGGCGGAAGCCGCGGTCGCGGCTTCGTGAGCCAGGCGGCTCAGCGGGCGGCTTTCGTCAGCCCTGGTGTCCGATGCAGTTCGCAGAGGTCTTGCCTTACCCGGTACGGGAGTGGACCGGTGAATCGGCAGATCGTGCGGAAACTTGAGCGCGCGTCAGCAGGCGCCGGGATTCTCGCTGCAGAACGCCTCGCTGGCCTCGGAGTCCGGCGGCGTCCCGTCGCCTTCACCCTCGCCGGCCGGGGCCTCGGTGCCGCCGCCCTCAGTGCCCTCGGGCGTCGTCTCCTGCTGGGTCTCCGGAGCCTGCGTCTCGGGCGCTTGCGTCTCGGCCGACGACTCATTCGCCTCGTCCTCGTCGGGCGTGGACGTCGGGGTGGCGGTCGCGGAGGCCGGCGCGAGCGCGGACGCATCGCCGGGCACGGTCAGCTCGACCGGGTCACCCGGGGCCTCCTCATAGGCGACGGGGGAGCTGCCGCAGCCGGCTACGAGGACGAGCATGATGACTCCAACGGCGAGTCGCATGCGACCTCCTCTCAGCGGGGCAGCGCGGCCATCCGGCGGCCACACGTGGGGCAGTCGTTCAGGTCTTTCTGAGCGGGTTGATCGCACCAATTGCAAAAGCGGAGAGTCTCGACGGCCCATGGCAGCCTTGACTTCGACGGGTGCAGGGGCAGCACCTTCCCGACCACGTCGAGCGGCTCCCCCGTGTCATGGTCCGTATAGACCCGGCCGGGCTCGGCATTGACCAAGAGCTCGCGGCCGGACGACGGGGCGCGCAGGCGGTAGAGCTGGCGCTCGGACATGCGCCGGAACCCTAGCAGCGGCCCCGGCCGCTTTACTTCGCCGCGATGCGCGTCCTCGTCTTCCACGGCTACCTGCTCCAGGGCACCGGCTCGAACGTCTACAACGCGGAACTCGGCGCTGCGCTCGTGCGCGCGGGGCACGAGCTGCACCTGCTCTGTCAGGACCGCGACCCGTTCGATCTCGACTGGGTGGACGCGGCGGGCTCGTGGGAGTCGGGGGAACTGGTGGTCGAGGAGCGCCGCTCACCCGCGCGCGCGACCGTCTACCGCCCCGACATCGGCGGACTGCTGCCGTTGTATGTCGCCGATCGCTACCAGGGCACCGATGCGCGCCCGTTCCCGGAGCTCACCGACGATGAGCTCTCTGCCTACCTGGACGCCAACGTCGCTGCCGTACGTGAGGTGGTGTCGCGCGCTCGCCCGGATGTGGCGCTCGCGAACCACCTCGTGATGGGCCCGGCGATCTTGGCCCGGGCGCTCGGCGACGTGCCGTACGCGGTGAAAGTCCACGGCAGCGCGCTGGAGTACGTCGTCAAGCCGCATCCGCGATTCCGGCCGTACGCCGTCGAGGGGCTGGAGCGCGCCCGCGGCGTGCTGGTCGGCTCGCGCCATACCGCCGAATCGCTGTGGACGGAGATGGACGATCCGTCCCTGCCGGGCCGCACCCGGCTCGGGCCGCCGGGCGTCGACGTCGCGCGGTTCGCGCCGCGCTCGCGCGAGGCCGCCCGGGCCGGGGTCGCCGCTCTGCGCTCGCGGCTCGCCGCGGCGGCGCCCGTCGCCGCCACCGGCTCGTCGTTCGATCGCGACGTTCGCGAGGCGGTGACGGCGCTGGACACGATCGAGGAAGGCGATCGGCTGGTCGTCTTCGTCGGCAAGCTGATCGCGTCCAAGGGCGTCGAGTTGTTGCTGGCCGCCTGGCCGCTCGTCCTCGCGCGCGAGCCGCGCGCGCGACTGATCGTGGTCGGGTTCGGGGCATTCCGGCCGGGGCTGGAGCGCTTCGCTGAGCAACTCGCGCAGGGCGACGTGGCGGCAGCGCTCCAGACGCGTGGGGAGGACGGGCGCGAACTCCCGCAGCTCACCGCCTTCCTCCAGCACGCCGACTATCCGGCACCGCTCGATCGCGTCGCCTTCGCCGGCCGGCTCGACCACGAGGAGCTCGCGGACCTGCTTCCCGCGGCCGAGGCGATGGCGGTCACGAGCACGTTCCCGGAAGCGTTCGGGATGGTTGCCGCCGAGGCCGCCGCCTGCGGCGCACTGCCGGTCGTCGCCAACCACTCCGGGCTCGGCGAGGTCGCCCGGACGCTGTCCTCGGCCGTCCCGGCGCAGGCGCGGCCGTGGCTCTCGTTCGAGGTCGGCCCGGACGCCGTCCCCCAGCTCGCCGACGCGCTCTCCGGCTGGCTCTCCGCACCCGACGACCTCCGCGCGGCCACCCGCGAGGCGATGGTCGAGATCACCCGCGCCCGCTACTCGTGGGAAGGCGTGGCGAACACGGTCATCGCCGCCGCCCAGGGCGAGCTCACCGACCTCCCCGAACCTACTTAAAGGGTCAGACCCTTTATGAAGTGTTTATAGGCGCGCCGGAGGTCCGCCTCGTCGGTGCCGATGACGAGCTCGATCGCCAGCCCGCGGTAGACGGCGAGCAGGAGCTCCGCGAGCGCGTCCGCGTCTTCGCGGTGCCGCGGGTCGGCGGCGAATAGTGCGCGGAGCATCGGCTTCCAGTCCGTGGCGAGGCGCGTGCGGAGCTCGCTCGGCGCCTCTCGCTCCTCGAGCGTTTCGAGGGCGGCGACCTGCTGGAACAGCCGGAAGTACTTGCGGGTCTCGGGGTCGACGAGCCACGGCCACGCCGCCGCCAGGACGACGGCCGCGTCCGGCCCGGGTGCGAAATGGCCCTGCGCGTGCGCCAGTTGGCGTCGACGGGCGATCTGGAGCGCGCCCGCGATCAGCGCGTCTCGCGTACCGAAGTGGTGCACCAGCATCCGCGCGCTCGTGCCGGCCGTCGTGGCGATGCCCTCGAGCGAGACCTTCGCGACGCCGTGCTCGACGAGATGAGTGGCGGCGGCCTCCAACAGCGCCGTCCGGCGCTCGGTATCGACAGGGCGTCCCATTGGCGATAGCATTTCATGTAATGCTCACTACAGGAATGTTCGAACGACTCTACGAGCGCTTCAACGCGCGCGACATCGACGGCGTGCTGGAGATGCTCACGCCCGACGTCGACTGGCCCAACGGCTGGGAGGGCGGGTATCTAAGCGGTCGCGAAGAGGTCCGCGCCTACTGGACGCGGCAGTGGGACGAGATCAACGGGACCGTCGTGCCGCAAGCGTTCGCCACGACGCCCGACGGGCGGATCGAGGTGACCGTCCACCAGGTCGTCAAGGACCTCGACGGGGCACTGATCAGCGACTCGACGGTCCACCACGTGTACCGGCTTCGCGACGACCGGGTCGCGCACATGGAGATCCAAACCTAAAGGGGCCTGGCCCCTTTAGGTTTGAGGTGCCAGGCGGCGGTGGCGAGTGCGATCGCGCCGGTGACCGCCGCGAACGATGTGATCGCCGTCGACAGTGGGGCGACGAGGGTCACGAGGCCGGTGGAGATCACCGTCGTCGCGACGCCGAGGTAGATCAGCGTGTAGAAGGCGGCGTTGACCTCGCCGCGGCGGTCGTGCGGTGCCGCCAGGTTGAGCTGGGCCTGCGCGCCGAGGAACGCGATGCCGTGGCCGGCGCCGGTGAGCAGGCCGGCGATGAGCAGGAGCGCCAGCGAACGGGCCGGGAAGGCGAGCACGAGCGCGAGCAGGCCCGCCGCGAGCAGCAGCAGCCCGACGGCCTGCATGCGGGAGTGGGCGCCCCAGCGGCGGGCCGCGATCTGGGCCGCGCACGACGCGGTGAGGAGCGTCGCGCTGATCGCGCCGAGGAGCGCGAGGTCGGAGGTGTCGAGCAGGTCCGCGGCGTAGGAGGGCACGACCGAGAGGAAGAGCGCGGCGGTCGCCCACACCACGGCGCCGGTGACGCTCACGCGCGCGAACAGCACGCGGATCTCCGGCGGGACGCTGGGTCGCACGATGAGCGCGCGGGGAGCGGGCGAGCCGGCGCGGGCGCCGCCGGGCCGTTCGCTCGGCTCCGGGATCGCGAGCGCGACCGCGATCGCGCCGACGCCCAGGACCGCGAACAGCGCGAACGGCAGCACGAGGCGTGCGGGCGCCCACTCGGCCAGCATCCCGGCCACCACCGGTCCGGAGGCGCTGCCGCCGGCCTGCGCGAGCGAGGCCACCAGCGCCGCTCGGTCCTCCGCCGGAACGGGGTCGAGCTCGACGAGCGCGGCCGCGGCGGCGCCGCTGATCATCCCGACGGCCAGCCCCTGGATCGCGCGGGCCGCGAACAGCCAGCCGAGTGCGGACGCGACGGCGAACACGACCAGCCCGAGGGTCGCGGTCAGGAACCCGGCCGCCATCACCCGCCGCCGTCCGATCCGGTCGGACAGCTGACCGAACACCAGCAGCGACGGCGCCAGCACCAGCGCGTAGGTTGCGAACACGACCGTGAGGACCGCGCTCGAGAACCCGAACTCGCGCTCGTAGACGGCGTACAGCGGCGTCGCCAGGTTGGAGCCGGCCATCATCACGAACCACGCCGCGCCGACCAGCAGGAAGGGCGTCCGCATCGATGCAGCGTAGGCGGCGGCTCGCTTGTCATCGCCGCCGGTTAGGATGCGGCCGATGAGCAGGAGGGGCTTCGGACGGGTGGTCACCGGCGGCGCCGTCGTCGCGCTGGCGTTCGGCGGCTGCTCGCTGAAGGACAGCGGCACGGACACGGTCAAAGGCAAGGAGCTGTTCGCCCAGAAGTGCGGGTCCTGCCACACGCTCCAGCGCGCCGGCGTGAACGGCACGACCGGTCCGAACCTGGACGCCGCGTTCGCCCAGTCCAAGCGCGACGGCCTGGGGGAGAGCACGATCGCCGGCGTCGTCCACCAGCAGATCCTGCACCCCAACATTAACGTTCAAGTTGACCCTAAGACTGGCGCGAAGACCAGCATGCCGGCCGGCATCGTGAAGGGCGACGACGCCCGCGATGTCGCCGCCTACGTGGCCCAGGCCGCCGCGGAGCCGGGGGAGGACACGGGTCGCCTGGCCGCCGTCGGCGCCAAGAAGGCCGAAGGCACCGCGGAGGCCGAGAACGGCGTGCTGGACATCCCGATGGCGCGGGCCGGCACCGCGTTCCAGTTCGCCGACGCCAAGGCCGAGGCCGGCCAGGTGCAGGTCACGTCCGAGAACCCGCAGGGTGTCGCCCACAACATCGCGGTCCGCGGCAACGGCATCGACGAGAAGGGCCCCGTGGTCAACACCGGCGTGTCCGAGGTCACCGTGGACCTGCAGCCCGGCGAGTACGAGTTCTACTGCTCGGTGCAGGGGCACGCCGACGCCGGCATGAAGGGTCCGCTGGTCGTCGAGTAGTTAGAGCGCTTGGATCACGAGCGCGACAACCATCGCGACCGCGAACACGGCCAGCACGTAGAGCAGGAAGCGAAACGCCTCCCGCTCGGTGCGCAGCGGGTTGTTCATCAGATGATGTAGACCGTGAAGTAGACGACGATCCACATCACGTCGACGAAGTGCCAGTAGATCCCGGGCACTTCCATACCGCGGTAGGCCGTCGACGAGTAGTGCCCGCGGAATGCCCGGATCGTCACGAACGCGAGCAGCATCAGGCCGATCGTCACGTGCGCGCCGTGCAGGCCGGTGAGGCCGTAGAAGATCGAGCCCTGCGCGCTGTCCTGCGGCGAGAAGCCGACGTGGACGTACTCGTTGACCTGGACGAACAGGAACGTCGCGCCGAGCAGGAACGTCGCCACCATGCCGAGCTGCAGGCCGAGGTGGTTGTCCTTGCGGATCGACTCCTGCGCGTAGTGGATCGTGAACGAGGACGACACCAGGATCGCGGTGTTGAAGCCCGCGATCAGCTTCGGCAGGTGGTCGCCCTCGGCCGGCCACTCGGCGCCGCCCACGACCCGCACGAAGAAGTAGGCCGTGAAGAACGCGCCGAAGATCATCACCTCGGAGATGATGAAAAGCAGCATCCCGAGGAACGCGGGCTCGACCCGCGAAGAGCGGTTGGCCTCGGGCGGGCCGTGGTGGTGATCGTCGACGTGCGCGGCTGCGGCGGCCACCCTACGCCTCCGCCTTCGCGTGCGACTCGATGTGCTCGACGGCGACGTTGGTGGCGTCTCGCACGCGATCGACGAGCTTGTCCGCCATCCACTGCGACGAGCCCTCGGGCAGCGTCGAGATCACGATCTCGGAGATGTGGAAGTACTGCACCGCGTTCATCACCGCGGTGTACGGATCGGGGTCGCCGATCATCCCCGCGGCGACGATCCCGGCGTCATCCAGCGACGCGAGCAGCCGCTTGAGCCGCTGGCGCGCCTCGCGCACCCGGTGGCCCTGGACGCCGCTCTGCGGGACGACCGCGATGAACCGCCGCGGCCCTTCGTCGGCCAGCGCCTTGAGGCGCTCCACGAGTTCGGGCGCCGCCACCGTGAGGTTCGCGACCACCAGCGTCACGTCGAACGGCAGGCCCTCGCCGGACAGGTCGACGACCACGTGCTCGACCGGCAGGCTCGTCTCCTCCTCGAGTCGCTCGATCAGGTCGCGCCGCAACCAGCCGGACGACGTCGACGGCAGGGTCGAGACGATGATCTCGTCGATCGGCTGGTGACGAACGGCGTCCATCGCGGCGTTGAACGGGTCCTGGTCGCCGACCTCGCCGTCGCCCGCGGCGCCGAGGTCGCGGATGAACTCCACCGCCAGGTCCACCCGGACCTGCGCCGAATCGCGCACGACCTCGTCGTAGATCACGTTGCCGTGACGCGGCCGCGACTGCGGCACGACCACGAAGAACCGTGACCCCTGCTCCGCGTGATCCCGGATCCGGTCGAGCAGCGCCTTACCGGCGATCGTCTCGTTGGCGAGGATGAGCACGGTCGGCATTACTCAGCCCTTTCCTCGGAGGAACCCTCGGTCGCGCCCGCCGGTTGTTTCGGCCGCGCCTCCTCGGCGGGCTTGAAGATCCCGTGCACCGCATCCGGCACGCCGTACTCGTACGGGCCGCCGACGACGGTCGGAATGCGGTCGAAATTGAAGATCGGCGGCGGCGAGGACACCTGCCACTCCAGCGTGAGCGCCCGCCAAGGGTTCGCCGACGCGCGCGGGCCGCCGCGCCATGAGGCGACCATGTTGTAGACGAACACCAGCGTCGAGAGCCCGAGCACGAACGAGCTCATCGAGATGAACAGGTTCCAGGCCGCGAACTCCTCGGCGTAGTCGGCCACGCGCCGCGGCATGCCCTGGACGCCGATCAGGTGCATCGGGCCGAACGTGGTGTTGAACGCGACGAACGTCAGCCAGAAGTGCAGCCGGCCGAGGCGCTCGTCGAACATCCGCCCCGTCATCTTCGGGAACCAGTAGTAGACGCCGGCGTAGATCGTGAACAGCGAGCCGCCGTAGAGCACGTAGTGGATGTGGGCGACGATGAAGTAGGTGTCCGAGACGTAGATGTCCATCGGCACCATCGCCAGCACCACGCCGGAGATGCCGCCGAGCGTGAACATCGTCAGGAAGCCGAGCACGAACAGCATCGGCGTGTCCAGGTGCAGCACGCCCTTCCACATCGTGGCCAGCCAGGAGAAGATCTTGATCCCGGTCGGCACCGCGATGATCGCGGTCGTGACCATCATCGGGACGCGGATCCAGTCCTGCATGCCGGACACGAACATGTGGTGCGCCCACACGGTGAACCCCAGCAGCACGATCGCCAGCAGCGAGAAGGCCATCATGCGGTAGCCGAAGATCGGCTTTCGCGACTTGACGCTCAGCACTTCGGAGACGATCCCGAAGCCCGGCAGCATCATGATGTAGACCGCCGGGTGCGAGTAGAACCAGAAGACGTGCTGGTACATCAGCACGTCACCGCCGGCGTTCGGGTTGAAGAAGTTGAAGCCCAGCGCGTAGTCGAAGAGCACGAAGAACTGCGACGCGGCGATGAACGGCGTGGCGATGACGACCAGCAGCGAGGTCGAGAAGTTCGCCCACACCAGCAGCGGCATGCGCCAGAACGACATGCCGGGCGCGCGCATCGTGATGATCGTCACGAGGAAGTTCAGCGCGGTCGCGATCGATGACGCGCCCGCGAACTGCACGCCTATGGTGAAGAACATCTGGCCTATCGGCGCCGATGTCGAGAGCGGGGCGTAGGCCGTCCAGCCGGTCGAGAACGAGCCACCGGGCGCGAAGAACGACGCCGTCATCATGATGCCGGCGATCGGGAGCATCCAGAACGACAAGGCGTTCAGGCGCGGGAACGCCATGTCCGGCGCGCCGATCATCAGCGGCAGGACGTAGTTCGCCAGCCCGGCGAACACCGGGATGATGAACAGGAAGATCATCAGCGACGCGTGGACGCTGAAGAGCCCGTTGAACGCGTTCGCGTCCACGAACTGGCGCCCGGGCGTGGCCAGTTCGGCGCGCACCAGCATCGCCAGCAGGCCGCCGACGAGCATGAAGAAGAACGATGTGACGACGTACTGGATCCCGATCACCTTGTGATCGGTGTTGATCCGGAAGTAGTCCTTCCACGAGTAGGCGCCGTGGCCGGAGTGGTCCTCGGGCACGGTCGGCTTGCCGGCCGCCCAGTAGAACCAGTAGTCGAACGCCCCGAGACCGATCAGGAACCACAGCGGGGCGATCAGCATCGACAGCAGCAGGATCGCGTTCTGGGCCTTGACCTCGATGTCGATCCCCCAGATCGCCACGGCCACGGCCCAGGCGACGAGCCCGAGCATGCTCAGCGTGACGACGAACGCGCGATTCGCGATCAGCCCGATGACGATCAGGAGCGTGATGACGCCCGCGGCGATCGGGATCCACGGGCTCGCGTCCTGCGTCCAGAGCTGGAGGTCGTACCACTCGCGGAAGACGACGATGATCGCCGCGCAGAAGACCGTTCCGATGGCGAGGAAGAGGAACGCCCGCGAGAGCCCTGGTGCACGCAGTCGAGCCGTCATCAGCCCCCCTTGGTCACTTCCGAAAGGTACGTCGTGAGCGCATCGATCTGATCCGGCGGCAAGGTCTCACCATAGTTCGGCGGCATGACATCGGCCTGATAGCCGTCGGCGATCTCCTTGTTCGGATCGGTGATCGACTCGCGGATGAAGGCCTCGTCCTTGTCGGCGAGCACCTTGTTGAGGTCCGGGCCGATCGTGCCGTTGGTTTTGGCGTCGGCCAACGTGTGGCAGGAGAAGCAGTTGCCCTGCGCGGAGGTGAAGATCGCCTTGCCGTCGGCCTCGCCGCCGCCACCCTCGGGGGTCGCCGCCGGCGCGCCGAGCCGGTCGAACCACTCGTTGTAGGCCTGCTCGTTCTGCACGACCACGCTCGAGCGCATCACCGAGTGCCCGAGCCCGCACAGCTCGGCGCACACGATCGGATACTGACCCTCGCGGTTGGGGGTCACGCGATAGGTCACATCCAGCCCCGGAACCGCGTCCTTCTTCATCCGGAACGCGGGGACCCAGAAGTCGTGCAGCACGTCCTTGGCCTGGAGCGTGAACTTGACCGGCACGTCGACCTGGAGGTGCAGCTGGTTCGAAGCGACCTCCTTGCCGTCCTTCTCGTAGTAGAAGGTCCACGCGAACTGCTCGCCGACGACGCGGACGTCGACGGTGTTCGCCTCCGCCTTCTCGACGTCCTCGAGGACGATGAACGCGTAGGTGCACAGGCCGACCAGCAGGATCGCCGGGATCGCCGTCCAGATCACCTCGAGCCGCGTGTTGCCGTGGATCGGAGGACCGTCGAGCAGCTCCTCGCCCGGTCGCATCCGGAACTTCCAGACGCTGAACAGCACGACCACCATCACCATCACGAACACCGGGATGGACGCGATCAGCAGGACGTCCCACAGCGTGTCGATCGGCTTGGCCTGACCGGACGCGGCGACCGGGAACCAGTCGATCAGCAGGCCGGCGGCGATGCCGAGGATCGATGCGATCACGCCGATGCCGACCATCTGGCGCCAGTCGGCGTGCGCTTGTGGCCGGTCAGGCCGCGGCCCCGCGTGCGCAGTCCTCTCCTCAAGCCCCATTGAGGGCGGCATCCTATTTGAGCGCGGCGACGAACGCGGAACCGCTACGTCGGTCTCCCGACAATCGCGGGCCAATACCATCGGTGGTGCCGATGTCCGTCGCCGCTCAGGATCGCGCCTCACGCCTCCGCGGCCGCGAGCTGTTGCGCGCGATCGCCGAAGGGACCGCGGGCACGGTCGGCGAGGAGTTCCTGCGCGGCCTTGTGCGCACGGTGGCCGAGGCGTTCGGCGCGAAGCTGGTGTTCGTGGGCGAGCCGACCGGGCCCGGCGGCACCCATATCCGCATCGTCGCGGCCTGGTACGACGGCGGCTTCATCGAGGAGCCGCTCGAGTACGACACCGAGGGCCAGCCGTGCGCGCTCGCGGTGGAGCACGCGATCGTCGCGTTCCCGGACGCGCTGACGAAGCACTTTCCCGAGGACCGGGCGGCGATCGAGATGGGCTTGGAGAGCTATCTGGCGGTCTGCCTGCGCGGCGCGGATGACACGCGCCTCGGACACCTGGCCGTCCTCGATGCCCGGCCGATGGAGGCCGGCGACGAGGACGTGGCCGCGCTGCGCATCTTCGCCGCCCGCGCGGCGGCGGAGCTCGAGCGGCGCCGCCAGGCCGCCGATCTCGAGGCGTCGCGCATGCGCGCGATCCACGCCGCGGACGCCGAGCGGCGGCGGATCGGGCGCGACCTGCACGACGGGGCCCAGCAGCGGCTGATGGCGGTCGCGAACTTCCTCACCGTCGCGCGCAAGCAGGCGGGCTCGGAGGCGCTCGACCTCGCGGCCCAAGAGTTGTCGGCCGCGAACGCGGAACTGCGCGAACTCGCCCGTGGTCTGTACCCGGTGGCGCTGGCCGAGCGCGGCCTGCGCGGCGCGCTGGAGTCGCTGACCGCAGGCTGCGCCGTACCGGTCGAGCTCGACGCGCCGGAGCTGGAGCTGCCCGAGCCGGTGGCGCTCGCGGCCTACTTCGTGGTCTGCGAGGCGCTGACCAACGTCGTCCGATACGCGCACGCCGGCAGCGCGCGCGTGCGCGTGACGGCGAGTGACGGGCTGCGGATCGAGGTGTCCGACGACGGCGCGGGGGGTGCCGATCCGGCCGCCGGCACGGGCCTGCGCGGCCTCGCGGACCGGATGCAGATCCTGGACGGCCGCCTCGACGTGGTGAGCCCGGCTGGCGAGGGCACCCGCGTCACGGCGTGGATTCCGTTGTGAAGCCGCGCCGGCTCCCGCAGGTCCGTGACCCCGAATGGCGCGAGTTCCGTCGCCGCGCGACGGTCGTCTTCCTGTGGCTCCAGGCCGGGTGGACCGCGCTCTCGGACGCCGAACGCACGGAGGTTCGCCGCCTCGTGACGAAGTCGCGCGGCCGGCCCACCAAGCTCACGCGTGAGGAAGCGCGCCGGCTCGGCCGGCTCGCAGGGAAGGCGGCGAGCGCCGCCGCCAAGCGACGCTAGGGGTCTGTTGAACAATGGTCGGTGCGCCTGACGTGGTGCATCCACGGCTGTGCCGCGGGAGGCGTATCGGAATTGTTCAGCAGGCCCCTAGGCGGCGCGGTACGCCGGGCGCGGCGGGAACTGCCCGGGGCGACCGGGACGGCCGCCGGCGCGGAAGTCCGACGGCGCGACGCCCTGGTAGCGCCGGAAGGCCTTGGCGAACTGCGCCGGCTGGCGGTAGCCGACCCGGTGCGCGACCTCGCGCACGGTCAGGGCCCGCGTGGCCAGCATCTCGGCCGCCTTCTGCATCCGCACGCGCGTCAGATGGTCGCGGAACGTCGTCTCGCCGACCTCGGCGTAGGCACGCTGCAGCTGGCGCCGCGAGGAGGCGACACGGCGCGCGATGTCGTCCAGCGAGAGGTCGGAGGCGAACTCCCGATCGACGATCTCGGCGGCCTCCTGGAACAGCGAGGTGCGCAGGCGGATGGTTGAGGCTCGTTGCGTGGGCACGTACTTAGGTACGCAGTAAACCCGCCAGTGGATGAAGATGGACCGCGAATGTGCCAGAAGTGGCGCGTTGCCGCTCGTCCGTCAACGGTATCTGACGACGACCACCAGCGCGTCATCGCCGCCCTTGGCGTGCATTTCGAAGATCCGGTCGGCCATCGTCTGCGCCGCGCCGCCGCCCGCCAGGCCTGGTGAGATCGCCGCGTCGATCCCGTCCGTGATCATCACCAGCAGGTCGCCGCGCTCCAGCGGCATCGTCGCCGGCCGCACCCGCGGCATCCGGTAGCCGAGCACGCCGCCGAACACCAGCGCGACCTCCTCGCGCAGCTCCGGCCCGGAGCGGACGAGCCGCGCATCGACGTTCCCGACGCCGGCCCAGGACAGCGTCTCGCG
Organism: uncultured Solirubrobacteraceae bacterium; assembly: GCA_963768375.1. Taxonomy (GTDB): domain Bacteria; phylum Actinomycetota; class Thermoleophilia; order Solirubrobacterales; family Solirubrobacteraceae; genus Solirubrobacter. Next base: position 57,650 of record CAVYHO010000003.1, on the reverse strand, counting down.
TTCGAGGTCGAACCAGGCGACCGTCATCACGACCCCGCGCGTGTCGATCAGCGCCTCGTGGCACGCCTCGAGCAGTTCCTGGGCGTCCCAGTCGGCGTGCGTACGGACGATCTCGCCGCACGCCTCGGCGGCGTCCGCGGCGTCAGGTCCGTGGCCGAGCCCGTCGATCAGGCAGGCGAGCGCGCCGGACCGGGTCGGGGCGAAGACGGCGACGTCGCCCGAGCGCGACTCGCCCTCGTAAGGTGCGCCGGCGCAGCCGCGGTCAAGCGCTTGAGGCCACTCGTCATGCACTGCGGTTCCACTTGATCAGCGTCACCGTGGTGCCCTCGCCGGGCGCGGTCTTGATATCGAACTCGTCCACCAGGCGGCGCGCGCCCGGAAGGCCGAGGCCGAGCCCGCCGCCGGTCGTGTAGCCGTCGGTCAGCGCGCGCTCGAGGTCCTCGATCCCGGGCCCGTCGTCACGGGCGATCACGCGCACGCCGCGGCGGCCGTTGGCGTCGCGCACGAGGTCGATCAGGACCTCGCCGCGCTCCGCGTAGGTGGTGATGTTGCGGGCGATCTCCGAGATCGCGGTGGCGAGCAGCGTCTGGTCGGTGCTCGGCATCTCGAGGCCGACGGCGAGCTGCCGCGCGCGCTGGCGCGCGGTCACGACGTCCGCGTCGGACTCGATCGCGATCCGTTCGGCCGCGTCAGGTGCCAAGGTCCCCCGCCTGCAGGAGCGCGAGCCCCTCCTCGAGGTCGAGCGCGGTCTGCACGTCCTCGAAGCTCATCCCGAGCTGGACCATCGCGAACGCCACCTCGGGCTGGATCCCGACGATCACCGTCTCCGCCCCTCGCAGCCGGGTCATCATCGCGATCCCGCGCAGCGAGCGCGAGACGAACGAGTCCATGACGTCCAGCGACGTGACGTCGACGATGATCCCGCGCGAGCGATGCCGCGTGACCTGCGACATCACGTCATCGCGCAGTTGCAGGACGTCGGTGTCGGTCAGCGCGGACTGGATCGAGGCGATCAGGAACGGCCCCTGTTTCAGGATCGGGACCGCCATCTAGACGCGATCGTCGGCCTTGTCGACAGCTCCGGAGATGACCGTGTAGCCCAGCAGGCGCTCCGCCTCCTCGATGCCGCCCTGGAGGTCGCCGACCGCATTGACCTTCGACAGGTCCACGCCCAGTGTCACGAGCGTTTGCGCGATCTCAGAGCTCAGTCCCGTGATGATCACGGAAGCGCCCATCAGCCGCGAGGCGTCGACGGTCTGGACCAGGTGGTTGGCCACCGTCGAGTCGATCGCCGGCACGCCGGTGATGTCGATCACGACCACGCGCGCGCGGTTGGTGCGGATGCCGCGCAGGAGCTGCTCGGTGAGCTGGCGCGCGCGCTGGCCGTCCAGCACGCCGATGATCGGGAGGATCAGCAACCGCTCGCGGACCTGGAGCACCGGCGTGGAGAGCTCGCGGATCGCCTCCTGCTGCTGGCGGATGATGCGCTCGCGCTCCTGCACGAAGTTCACGCCCACCGTGTTCGCGATCCGGTTCGCGGCCGGCTCGTAGGCATCCAGGACCTCGTTGAGGACCTGGAAGTCGGCCTGGTATTTCTCGAACAGCGAGCGGGCCAGCACGTCGCGCAGCAGCAGCACGATGCCGAGCACCTCGTCAGTCTCGACACCGCGCGGAATGATGCGCTCGGACAGGTTGCGGGCGTAGTCCTGAAGGGCCTCGACGGATCCCGTCTCGAGCACCTCGACGTAGTTGTCGTACACCGACGTCGCCTCGGAGAAGATCTCCTCCTCGGTCAGCGCGGTCAGCAGCCGTGCCTCGCCGATGCGGCGGGCCCACTCCTGACGCAGGTCGGTGCGGTTGTTGCGGAGGTGGGCAACGAGCTCACGCAGCAGGTCGTCGCGAGCATCTTGGTGGCCGTTTGTGACGGTGGGGTCCGCCGGGTCAGCCATCGGTCTCCTTGGGTTGGGGGGTGGGGCCGAAGGCCAGGATCGCCATGTCGTCGCGCAACCGGCCTTCAGAGGCGGCCATCACGGCCGACTCGACGCGATCGGCCACCGCGTCCGGCGGCAGCCCAGCGCAGGTTTCCAGCAGGGCCACGAGCTCGCGGTGGCCGAAGACCTCTTGGCGCCGGCGCCGGACCTCGGTGACGCCGTCGGTGTAGAGGACCAGCACGTCGCCGCGTTCGAGCGTGACCGCGACGTCGGTCAGCAGCGGCTCGATGTCCGAGCCGAGCAGCGTGCCGAGGCGCCCGACCGGGGTCACGCGGCCGTCGGCGTGTGCGACCAGCGGCAGCGGATGGCCGCCGCACGCCAACTCGAGCCCGATCCGGTTACGCCCGACCCGCATGTGCGCGTAGCAGACGGTGCAGAAGCGGCCCTCGTCGCCGGTCTGGTCGCGCAGGGCCTTGTGCAGCAGCGTGAGGACGCCCGACGGGCGAGATTCGTAGGCCGCGGCCGCGCGCATCGTGTGGCGGGCCAGAGCGGTCACCGCGGCGGCATCGGGACCCTTGCCCTGGACGTCGCCGATCAGCGCCGTCCACGCGCCGTCGCCGGCCTCGAACAGGTCATAGAAGTCGCCGCCGAGCTCGATCCCCTCGCCGGCCGGCCGGAAGCGAACGGCGGCGCTGAGGCCCTTGACGGGCGGCAGGCCGCCGGGCCGCAGCGAGCGCTGCAGGGTGCGCGCGATCGTCCGTTCGCGCTCGTACAGCTGGGCGTTGGAGATCGCGACCGAGGAGAGCTGCGCGAGCTGGGTCAGGATCGCCTCGTCGCGCGCCGTGAACTCACGCGAGGAGGCGTCGATCACCTCGAGCACCCCGAGCTCCTTGCCGCGCCCGGTCAGCTGCGCCTGCAGCCGGGCGGGCTGCGGCTCGCCGCCGCCGAGCCGCGGCGGAGAGGTAGCCGTCAGCGGCCGCAGCCGCGGATCCGGGGCGAGGATCGCGACCGTCGCGCGGGCGGCACGGATGATCGTGCGCGCCGTGTCCGCGGTCAGCTGAAGGATCGCCTCGACGGTGAGGCTGGAATTGATCGCGACGCTCGCATCGGCCAGCGCGCCGAGCTGCTCGACGTACTCGTGCTCGAGCCGCGCCACCTCCTGGACCTCGAGGTAGCCGCGGTGCACGGTCTCGAAGGTGGACAGGCTCTCGCGCAGGAAGGCGGCCGCCGCGCCGAGCGTCGCGTCCTGACCCGTGAGCGCGGTCTGCAGCGCTGAGTGGTGGGCGTCCGCGAGGTCGAGCACGCTGAGCTTCGCCGTCACCGCCTCGCGGCCAAGGTCGTACGCCGCACCGAGCGCCTGCTCGCCGCGGTCGTTGAGGTATGCCTCGAACGCCGCGGAGTAGCGCGCAGCCAGGGCTGGTCCGCCGTTGGTGCCGTCCTTGGTCCCCACGTCGAGGGGGAAGCCTATGGCACTAGTGGTGACTGTGGTCCAGTGGGAGGTCGGCGATGTCTCGCCGGACGTCCGCGACCCACCGGATCGTGGTCCAGAGGAACACGATCAGACCGAAAGCGACGATGTACCACGAGAGCGTGATCGAGATGATCGCCAGCGCGAGCCCGGCCGCATTGATGAGCGGCAGGATGCTCGGGGCCGGCATGTGGATCTCTTCGCCGGTGGGCGGATTTCCGTTGGTGGTCTCGAGGTCGCTCATGAGATGTAGAAGAGGGCCGCGACGAAGGTGAGCGCGAACATCAGGACGCCGATGATGCTGGCGAAGAAGGCGGTCCGGAGGTTGCGGCGGGCGAGTTTGCGATCCATTTAAGGCCGGATGATCGGGGTGGGGTGGAGGGGCTGCATCGCCTTAAATCTGGGCGTCCAGAACCATCGCGATGAACAGCACCGCGAGATAGGCGAGGGAGAACAGGTACGCGCGCAGGGCGCTCTTGCGGTCGGCGCGGCGCTGGAGGCGCAGCGCGAGCGTGATGAACGCGCCGCCGAGGCCGGCGGCGAACACGGCGTAGATCACGCCGAAGAAGCCGAAGACGAACGGCAGCAGCGTCAGGAACGTCAACAGGAACGTGTAGAGAACGATCTGGCGCCGGGTCTCCGCCTCGCCGTGCACGACCGGCATCATCGGGACGCCCACGCGCGCGTACTCGTCCTTCATGAGCAGGCTGAGCGCCCAGAAGTGGGGCGGGGTCCAATAGAAGATGATCGCGAACAGGTACAGCGCGGCGGGGGCGACACTGCCCGTCACCGCCGCCCAGCCCACCAGCGGCGGGATCGCGCCGGCGGCGCCGCCGATCACGATGTTCTGCGGCGAGCGGCGCTTGAGCCAGACCGTGTAGACGAGCGTGTACCAGACGAACCCGGCGAGGGCGAGGAACGCGCTCGGCAGGTTCACGACGCTGGCCAGCAGCGCGAACGAGGCGGTCTGCAGCGCGAACGCGTACAGCAGCGCGGCGCGCGGCGAGATCCGCCCGGCCGGCACCGGCCGCGTGCTGGTGCGGCCCATCGCGGCGTCGATGTCGCGGTCGTAGTAGTGGTTGAACGCGGCCGCGCCGCCGGCGCTCAGGAAGCCGCCGAGGACGGTGATCGCGACCAGCGCCAGCGACGGATCGCCGGCGACGTACATCGTCGTGATCGTCGTCAGCAGCAGCAGGAGCTGCACGCGCGGCTTGGTCAGCGTGACGTAGTCGGCGACGACCTGCTTGACGCCGGGGACCGGGAGTGCGACGCGAGACGCTTCCATCAACGCACCAAAGGTTGGCCGGAGCGGTAGCGCTGTTCTTCCTTCGTCCGCTGCTCGATCTCGCGCCGGATGTCCTTCATGGGTTCAACGGAGCGCACGCGCGGGATCGTGTCGAAGTTGTTCTCCGGCGGCGGCGACGGCGTGAACCACTCGAGCGTGTTCGCCTTCCACGGGTCGGGCCCGGCGACCGCGCCCTTGCGGAGCGCGTACAGGACCCCGACCACGGTCACCACGACGCTCAGCGCGATCATGTACGAGCCGACGGTGGAGATGAAGTTGTAGGCCGTCCAGCTGCTGTCGGAGTACTCGTAGATGCGCCGCGGCATGCCGGACAGGCCGGCCGAATGCTGGATCAGGAACGTCAGGTGGAAGCCGATGAACATCAGCGCGAAGCCGAGCTTGCCGAGGCTCTCGCTCAGCATCCGGCCGGTGATCTTCGGGAACCAGAAGTAGAGCGCCCCGAGCATCGCGAACGCCGACGCGCCGAACGCCGTGTAGTGGAAGTGCGCGACGACGAAGTACGTGTCGGTCAGCTGCCAGTCGATCGGGAAGACGGCCAGGAAGATGCCGGTGATCCCGCCCATCGTGAACGTGAAGATGCCGCCGACGCAGTAGAGCAGCGGCGTCGTCCACTCGACCGTTCCGCGCCACAGCGTCGCGATCCAGTTGAAGATCTTCACGCCCGTGGGCACGGCGATGATGAAGCTCGAGAGCATGAAGAACGCGAGCACCACGGTCGACATCGGCGTCGCGAACATGTGGTGCGCCCACACGAGCATGCCGAGGAAGGCGATGCCGGCCGTGGCGGCGGCGATCGCCTTGTAGCCGAAGATCGGCTTGCGCGCGAACACCGGCAGGATCTCGGAGAACACCCCGAATGCGGGCAGCACAAGGATGTAGACCTCTGGGTGCCCGAAGAACCAGAAGAGGTGCTGCCACAACATCGCCGAGCCGCCCTCGGTCGGGTTGAAGAACGCGGTGCCGAAGTTGCGGTCCAGCAGCAGCATCGTCACCGTCGCGGCGAGGCTCGTCAGCGCGAGGATGATCAGGTAGGCGTAGATCAGGATCGTCCAGACGAACAGCGGCATGCGGCCCCAGCCCATGCCGGGCGCGCGCATGTTGTGGATCGTGGCGATGAAGTTGATCGCGCCGATGATCGAGCTCAGGCCGGTGAGGTGGACCATGTAGATCCACGCCTCCTGGCCGTTGGTCGCCGAGTACTGCTTGAGGCTGAGCGGGACGTAGGAGAACCAGCCGGCCTCGGGCGGCGACCAGAACATCGACGCGTACAGCGCGATGCCCCCGAACAGGTACATCCAGTACGACCATGCGTTCAGGCGCGGGAAGGCGACGTCGCGGGCCCCGATCATCAGCGGGAGCAGGTAATTCGCAAAGCCCGCCCACACCGGGACGATGACCAGGAAGATCATCGTCGTGCCGTGCATGGTGAGGATCTGGTTGTAGCGCTCCGGCGTGAGCAGCGTGTTGTCCGGAATCGCCAGCTGCGTGCGGATCAGCAGCGCCTCGACACCGCCCAGCACGAAGAACACGAGGACGGTGACGAGGTACATGATCCCGATCTTCTTGTGATCGGTGGTCGTGACCCATGACGTCCAGCCGCGCGCTTCACGGTCCACGGTCGAGGCAGTGATCTGCGGGCGCGGGAACGCGCTCATCCCTGCTCCTCGCTCGCCGGCGTCGACTCCTGCTGCTGCTCGAGCGCGTCCTGCTGCTCCTGGGCGCCCTTTCTGGAATCCGCTACCTGCTTGACCTTGTCGGCGTACCAGCGGTCGTAGTCCGCCTTCCGCATGCCGATCACGCGGCCGTACATGTTGGCGTGGTTACGGCCGCACAGCTCGGCGCACTGGCCCGAGAAGACCACCTGGTTCTGGCCCTCCGGGATAGCGTCCGGGGGGATCTGGAACCACGTCTTGTTGACGTAGCCGGGGACGGCGTCCATCTTGCCGCCGAGCTTAGGAATCCACCATGAGTGGATGACGTCGTCGGCGGTGATGTCGAGCAGGACCGTCATCCCGACCGGCACCACCATGTCGGTGTAGGTGAGCAGCCGGTCCCGACCCGGGTAGCTGTAGCGCCACACGTACTGCTGGCCGTTGACGACGATCTTCATCGACTCGCCCTTGGGTGTCGGCATGTCGGTCGCCGCCAGTTGCGTGCCGTCGATGAGCGCCAGCGGCCGGCCGTTCTCATCCACCGACTGCTTCGGGTTCTTGATCGCCGGCAGCTTGATGAACGTGAACGCCGTGATGAAGATGAGGATCACGGCGGCGCCGACCGTCCAGCCGACCTCGAGCTTTGTGTTGCCGTGGATCTGGGCCGCGGTCCGGCCCTTGCGGGCGCGGTAGCGCCACAGCGACCACAGCAGGGTGCCCTCGACGCCCGCGAAGATGAACAGCGCGAGCACGAAGACCATGATGTAGAGCGTCTTGATGCTGTCCGCGTTCGGTGAGCCGCCGGCCTCCGGGAACAGCAGACCCGCGTGCGCGGCGGGGGCGGCAAGCAGGGTGATCGCGAACGCCAGGGTGGCCGCGAGCAGCAGGCGAGTACGTCCTTCGGGCACGAGGCCCGGCAGTATATGGACGGATGCCGACCGTTCGCGCCGTGGGGTCAGGATCCCGAAAATCTCGCCGGGCGCTTCTCCGCGAACGCCGTGACGCCCTCGAAGAAGTCCGGCGAGCGGCCGAGCTCGCCCTGCAGTGACGCCTCCAACTCCAGCTGATCGGCCAGCCGCGCGAACTGCCAGGCATTGAGCTGGCGCTTGCTGGCGGCGTAGGAACGCGTGGGTCCGGCGGCGAGCCGGTCGGCCAGCGCCTCGGTCTCCGCCGTCAGATCGCTGTCTCCGACGACGCGGTTGATCAGGCCCCAGTCCAGCGCCTGTTTGGCGGGTACGCGCTCGCCGAGTAGCGCCATCTCGGCCGCGCGCGTGAACCCGATCCGCTCCGGGAGCAGGAAGCTCGAGCCGCCGTCAGGCGCGAGACCGATGTTCACGAACGCGAGCAGGAAGTAGGCGGACTCGGCCGCAAGGGTGAGGTCGCACGCGAGCGCGAAGCTCAATCCGACGCCCACCGCGGGGCCGTTGACCGCCGCGATCACCGGCTTCGGCATGGTCCGGAGTCCTTCGATCACCGGGTGGATGCCCTCGCGCAGCCCCTTGCCGAGGTCCGGCATCCCGTCCTCGCCGAGCGTGATCCCGCCGCCTTTGAGGTCGGCGCCGGAGCAGAACGCGCGGCCGGCGCCGGTCAGGACGACGGCGCGCGAGTCGTCGGCTGCCGTCTGCTCGACCGCGTTCAGGAGCTCGGCGGCGAGTTCGGCGTTGACGGCGTTCATCGCGTCCGGCCGGTCGAGGACGATGGTGGTCACCGAGCCGCGTCGCTGCACTTGGACGGTCATCGGGGCGATCCTACGTGTGTTCCACTTGTGAAGCCGGGTAAGGCAAGGTCGATGGCTAACGGCCGCCGACCACGAATCGGGCTCTGCACCGCGCTCGAGCGGGCGCGCTGGACGGTCTGGGATCGCGAGGCGTTTCTGTTGTCGCGCGCGTACGTCGACGCGCTGCAGGGCGCGGGCGCGATCGCGCTGATGCTGCCGCCCGACGCGTGGGTCGCTGCCCATCCCGACGACGTGCTGGACGGGCTCGACGGGCTGATGCTGGCCGGCGGTGCCGACATCGATCCGGGCTCGTACGGCTCGTCGCGGCACCCGAAGACGGTGAACACGCGGCCGGATCGCGATCGGCGCGGAGATCGCTTTGACGCTGCGGGCGCTGGAGCGCGACATCCCTGTCCTGGGGATCTGCCGCGGCATGCAGTTGCTGAATGTGACTTTGGGCGGGACGTTGATCCAGCATCTGCCGGACGACGTGGGGCACACGGATCACCGGCGGGCTCTGGGCTCGTTCGACAACGCCGACCACGACGTGCGGTTGGCGCCGGGGTCGCTGGCGGCGCGGGCGTGCGGCGAGACGCGGCATGCGACCAAGTCGCATCACCACCAGGCGGTGGACGCGTTGGGATCGGGTGTGGTCGCTTCGGGGTGGAGCGTCTTGGACGACCTGATCGAAGCCATCGAGGTTCCGGAGGCTCGGTGGGCGCTGGGCGTGCAGTGGCATCCGGAGGTGGATCCGCGGTCGCGGGTCGTGCGGTCGTTCGTGGCTGACACGGCTTTGGTCCCCGCGGCCGCCGCGTAGCGCGTTTGAACTGCGGCAGATGAGGGAGGTGGTTGGACTCGCGCCGCGGCGGGGGCGGAGCCGCGTTGCTCCGCGACCGTGCACTTGTTGGGCCTGAGCGGGAGTAAGTGCACGCTCGCGTTGTCGGCGAGCGGCAACGCGCCACCGGCGTCCGCGAGAGTCGACTTTTACGTCTGTGGGACCAGTAACTCGACTCTCGCGTGAACCGCGAGCGGCACGCGCCACCGACGAGGGCCGACCGCCGCCGTGGGCCTCCCCACCTCCCTCATCTGCCGCAGTTCGCTCGCTCAGCGGGCACGCCCGAGGCACACAGGGCGGTTGGCCGTACCAAGCCCGTCCGCACCGCTCGTTATCGTGGGCCGCTCCCGTGCCCCGCCCGACCGCCATCCGTGCGGCCGCCTGCACGGTGCTCGCCGCCGGCCTCGCGGCGCCGCTGCTCCGCCGCCGGCTGCGCCTCAAGCCGCCTCTCGTGATCGCCGCCGCCGCATCCGCTCCCCTCGCGCTCACGGTGATCATCCCGCGCTCGCGCACGCGCGACGTGGCTCAGTGCGCCTTGCAGATGTACGCCTACGTCGCGACGTACAAGATGCCGAACGACGACCCCGACAAGCTCGAGAAGCGCGTCAGGATCGCCTACCCCGTCAAGGCCGACCGGTTCGTCGGCGGCGGTACGACGCCGACGCTGAGACTCCAACGCGCCTTCGGGACGCCCGGCAACTTCGCCCGCTGGGAGAAGCTGCTCGTGTGGTCGCACTGGATCTGGTTCGCATTCCCGCACGGGACCGTCGCCTACGTCCTCACCCGTCACCGCGACCAGTTCCCGAAGGCCGCCGCTCAGATTTACGCCACGTTCGACGTCGGCGTGATCGGCTACTGGGCGATCCCCACCGCTCCGCCCTGGTACGCCGCCCGTCACGGTCTGCTCGAAGACGGCCGGACGCCCGAACTCAGACGGATGATGGTCGAGTACGGCGAGCAGTTCTGGAAGTCCGGATGGGCGCCTTTGTACGGTGTCCTCGGAGGCAATCCCCTGGCCGCAATGCCCTCGCTGCACTTCGCCACCTCCGTGACCGCCGCGCACGTCCTCGCGGGGACGGGGCGCCTCGCGGGAGTGCTCGGCTGGACCTACGCCGCCACGTTGGGCCTCGCGCTCGTCTACCTCGGCGAGCACTACGTCGTCGATCTGGCCGTCGGGCTCGCCCTGGCCGAGAGCATCCGCGCGGCCACGCCGATAGCAACGCCATTCGCCAAGTCGCTCTCGAAGACCCTGCAGGACCTCGAGCACAAGGCGCTGGCATGACCCACGCGCCGGAGCAGACGGTCGAAGAGCCGCGCCCCGGCGACGCGCACGAGGAAGAGGAACGCGGTCTCGAGTTCAGCCGCCGCAGCGTCCTGACCCTGTGCGGCTTCCTCGCCGCGATGATCCTCGGCCTCTACCTGCTGCTGCCGCAGCTGGCCGGCCTGGAGGAAACGTGGAGCCGGATCGAGGACGGTTCGCCGGCGTGGATCGGGCTCGCGTTCGTGCTCACGTTCGGCATGTTCGGCGGCTACGTGGCGATGTTCCGGGGCGTGTTCGGCCGCGAGGCGGGCGACCGGATCGACTGGAATGAGAGCTACCTGATCACGATGGCGGGGCTCGCCGCGTCCCGGATCTTCGCCGCCGGCGGTGCCGGCGGACTGGTGCTCCAGGCGTGGGCGCTCAGGCAGGCGGGCCTCGCGAAGCGCGTCGTCGCCGACAAGACGATCTCGTTCCTCGTCCTCACCTACTTTCCCTACGCGGCCGCGGTGATCATCTGCGGCCTGGGTCTGCGGACCGGCCTGTTCCCCGGCGAGGCGCCGTTCACGATGACCGTGGTCCCGGCCGTCATCGCGGTCATCCTGATGGGGATCGCGAGCCTGATCCTGCTCGTGCCGACCGACCTCCAGCGCCGGCTCGACGGCTTCGCCCAGCGGACCGGCATGCTCGGGCGGATCGCGCAGAAGCTGGCCAGCATCCCGGCGGCGAGCTCGGCCGGCCTGCGCGACGCGATCGCGCACCTCCGCTCAAGAGACCCCGGGCTGCTCGGCGCGATCCTCTACTGGGCGTTCCAGATCGCCGTCCTGTGGGCCGCGTTCCGCGCGTTCGGCCAGGCGCCGCCGATCGCCGTGCTGATCCAGGCCTTCTTCGTCGGCATGCTCGGCAACCTGCTCCCGATCCCCGGCGGCGTGGGCGGCGTCGAAGGTGGCATGATCGGGGCGTTCGCCGCCTTCGGCGTCGACGCCGGGCTCGCCGTGGTCGCCGTGCTGGTGTTCCGCGCCTTCACGTTCTGGCTGCCGCTGTTGCCCGGCGTGATCGCGTTCTTCCGTCTCCGGGCAAGAGTGGAGGAGTGGCGTCGGGAACGCGGCGCTACTATACAAAGTAAAGCGTAAGCGGAAAGGGACCCATGGCAGACGTCGAGAACGTGATCATCATCGGCAGTGGACCTGCTGGATACACGGCGGCGCTGTACACGGCACGGGCGAATCTGAACCCGCTCGTGATCGAGGGTTTCCTGTGGGGCGGGCTGCTCCAGCAGACCACCGACGTCGAGAACTACCCCGGCTACCCCGAGGGGATCATGGGGCCGGAGATGATGCAGCAGTTCCGCGACCAGGCGGAGCGCTTCGGCACGCGGTTCATCACCGACAACGCGACGAAGTTCGAGCCCGGCGCCGACGGCGAGCCGCACAAGGTCTGGATCGAGGACGACCTCTACGAGGCGCGCAGCGTGATCCTCGCGATGGGCGCCGAGCACAAGAAGCTCGGCGTGCCCGGCGAGGAGGAGCTCGGCGGCCGCGGTGTGTCGTACTGCGCGACCTGTGACGCCGCCTTCTACAAGGACCGCACGACGATCATCGTCGGCGGCGGCGACTCCGCGATGGAGGAGGCGATCTTCCTCGCCAAGTTCTCCAGCAAGGTCACGATCGTGAACCGCCGCGACGAGTTCCGCGCCTCCAAGATCATGCTCGAGCGCGCCCGCGCGACCGAGAACATCGAGTTTCTGACCCCGTACGTGGTCGAGGAGTTCCTCGCCGGCGAGGCCGGCCCGCTGGACCGCGCGCGGCTGCGCAACGTCGAGACCGGCGAGACGCACGAGCTGCCGATGTCGGGCGCGTTCATCGCGATCGGCCACGAACCGCAGTCCGAGATCGTCGACGGCATCATCGACACCGACGCCGAGGGCTACGTCGCGACCGAGGGCAAGTCCACGCGCACGAACATCGCGGGCGTCTTCGCCGCGGGCGACCTCGTCGACCACACGTACCGCCAGGCCGTGACCGCAGCCGGCTCCGGCTGTCAGGCCGCGCTGGACGCCGAGTGGTATCTGCGCGACAACCCAAGCGTGCCGACTCCCAAGGCGCTCGAAGGCACCGGCAACCTCGCCGAAGAGCAGTGGGCGCCCGCCGCGCGCTCGTAGTCGCGGCGCTCGCGATCGCCGGCTGCGGTGGCGGCGACGAGCGCGAGGCGATCCCACAGCCGAGCAGTCCCGACACGATCAGTTTCTCCACCCCGGACTTCAAGGACGGGGCGGCGATCCCGGCCGAGCTGACCTGCGACGGCGCCGGCCGCGAGCCGACGATCGTCTGGCGCGCGATCCCGCCGGAGACGATCGAGCTCGTGATGGTCGTCGACGACCCCGACGCGCCGGACGGCACGTTCACGCACTGGACGGTCTACGGCCTGACCGGCGCGACCGGGAGCGGCCTCGCACCGGAGGGCAAGTTCCCGGCCGGGGCGCTGAACGGCAAGAACTCCGCCGGCAAGGACGGCTGGACGCCGCCCTGTCCGCCCGAGGGCGAGCATCGGTACGTCTTTACGATGTACGCGCTGGGCGACGCCAGCGGGCTCCAGGCCGGCGCGGACCCGGACGCGGTCAACAAAGCCGTCGAGGGCGCGCTCGCCCACGGCCGCTTCACCGGCACGTACGAGCGGGCTAGCTGACGCGCAGCGTGTACTCGCGCTCTTGGTAGCGCGACGAGCCCTGCGGCGTGACCGACACGTAGTACGAGCGCGCCTCGCTGCCGGGGTTGACGATCGTTACCTTCTCGGTCCGCTTGCTGCCCGACCGGCGCGAGCGCCCGACGCGGCCGTCGAAGTCGTTGACCGAGAACGCGCTGGCGGAGAACACGTCCAGCGCCGGGTCGCCGAACCGCGGGATCACCGAGATCCGGGCCGAGCGGCCGCCCGGGATCACGACCCGGTAGACGTCGATCTTGTCCTCCTGCTTGTCGAGCGTCGCGTTCACGCGCTTGACGCCCGTGCCCGACCACACCGCCGCCGGCCGCGGCAGCAAGCGCCCGTTCACCCACGCCAGGTTGTCGTTGGGCTCGGCCGGGTCCGCCGGTGGGAGGCGCTTGGCGTCGACGGCCAGCGCGGCACCGATGTTGAGCACGCCGAACCCGGTCAGCGGGTCCCAGCCGGGCCGCAGCACGTCGCGCGCCGTCAGCCGCACGGCCTGGACGACCTGGTCGGGCTTGAGCTCCGGGCGCGCGGCGCGGACCCAGGCCATCGCGGCGGAGACCATCGGCGCGGCGAAGCTCGTCCCGTCGAGCGCCTCGTAGCCGTCCTGGCCCGTGCTGTCGAGGGTCTTCGGCACCGCGGTGAGGATCCCGACGCCGGGCGCGCTGATGTCGATCGCGTCGTTGACGTTTGAGAACCACGCGCTGGAGTCGTCGGGCGTGGTGGCCGCGACGGTTACCACGTGCGGCAGCGAGGCCGGGAACTCGAGCGGATTGCCATCGGCGAACTCGTTCCCGGCGGCGGCGACGGGGATGATCCCCTTGGCCACCGCGAAGTAGATCTGGACCCACTCGGAGGCGCACCGGGACACGGCGCCGTAGCTCATGTTGATCACCGCGGCGCCGCTCTGCACGGCCTTCGCGATCGCGTCGCCCGAGGCCTTGCAGGTCGCGGTTCCGTCCTTGATCGGCATCGGGACGTTGAGCACACGTGCACCCGGCCACACGCCGACGATCCCGATGCCGTTCTGCGGCGCCGCGGCCACCGCCGCCGTCGCCGTGCCGTGCGGGCTCGTGACCGGCGTGTTCCCGAGCACGCTGATGTTCGGGTCGCCGCGGAATTCGTCGTGGGTGAGGTCAGCGGCGGCGTCGACGAGCGCGATCAGCGGGCTCTCCGGCACCACGGGCGGCGGCACCAGGTCGGGTCCGGCGACCTTCGAGCGCCAGTCGCCCTGCGCCGACAGCGGATCGGTCGGCATCGCGGTCGTGGAGCGGATCGAGTTCGGCTCCGCGTAGACGAGCCGGCGGCCCAGGGCCTTGGCGAAGGCCCGCGCGCGCGAGCGCGCGACCTCGTAGCCGCCGGTCCCGTCGAGCCCGAAGTGCTTCGCCCCGAACCGGCGGGCGACGTCCGCCGAGCGCCGGCCGGGCACGGCCCCGACGATCCAAGTGTCAGGATCCGCACGCACCACCGAGGCGGTCGCGTCGCCGGGCAGCTGCATCGGCAACTCGCTCGCTTCCGCGGCGGGAGCGGCGATCAGCAGGGCGAGGCAGGCGAGAACGACGCGGGTCATCGGGGAGGCAACACGTAAGACTGCCGAACGGAGCGGCCGTAGACTCACCGTAATGGACGTCTTCACCGTCGTGACCGGCGGCCTGGTCGCTTTCTTCGTGCTCGGCTCGCTCCTGCTGGGGGTCTTCTCGAAGCGCTCGGCGCTCGACATCCTGGACTGGAAGCCGACGCGCTCGCCCGAGGTCGAGGCGGAGAACGAGATCGACGACGTCGAGCAGATGATCGCGGCGCAGAACGACATCCGCCGCCGCCTGGGCAAGCCCGAGCGCACGCTCGACGAGATCCAGTCCGAGTGGCGCGGGTCCTGATCGTCCCGTGCGGCTGCCGGGGCCGCGCGCTGGCCCGCGAGCTGCGCTCAGAAGGTCATGCGGTCCGGGGCACGACCCGCGGGGCGCACGTGGCGGAGATTGCCGAGGTCGCTGAACCCTACGTCGGCGACCCGGACCGGATCGCGACGCTGATGGATGCGCTGCACGGGGTCACGATCGTGGTCTGGCTCGCCGGCGGCCTGGACATTCCAGAGGGACGTGTGCGGATGTTCTGGGAGAAGATCGTGGACACCGGCGTGCGCGGCGTCGTGCACGAGGGCGGCGGGGAGGCGATCGCGCGGGAATCCTCGGAGCGGTGGCAGATACCGCTCGAGACCGGCGATCCGCTCGAGGCGGTCAAACGCCTGCTCGGCTGAGCAGGTCGGCGAGGATCCGCGCCGTCGCGCCCCACACCATGTGCGGCCCGACCTCGTAGACGTCGGTCCTGAACGCCATTCCGCGCCGCACGAGCCGCTTCATGGAGTGGCCGGCGACCAGATCGTCGAGCTTGAACTCGAGCACCTCGGCCACCTCGCGCTCGTGGATGACCCACTCGAAGCCGGGCTCGATCAGGCCCACGAACGGATAGATCGCGTAGTTGGTGACGAACGTCCCGACCGGCGCGAGCGCGCCCAGAACATCGACGTGCTCCTCGGGCAGCCCGACCTCCTCCCAGGCCTCTCGCAGGGCGGTCTGGCGCAGGGTCTCGCCGGGGTCGCGGCGGCCGCCGGGGAACGAGATCTCACCCGCGTGCCGGCGCAGGTCGTCGCGGCGCTTGGTGAACACGGCGTGCAGGCCGTCGTCCCAGAAGAGCGGCACCAGCACCGCGGAGTCCGTGCGCCCGCCATGGACGTCCATCGCCTGCGCCTCCTCGGCGGTGAGGAGGGCGGCTTCGAGATCCGCCCGGATGCTCAGGTGAGCTCGACCCGCTCTTCGAACGCGACCTCGCCCTCGAGGGTGCGGTGCACCGGGCACTTGGCGGCGATCACCTGAAGCCGCTCCACCTGCTCCTCGCTCAGGTGGGCGGGCATCCGCATGATCAGCTCGAACCGGGTCGGGCAGCCGCGCTCGGCCGGCGAATAGCGGACGTCGACCTCGAGGCCGTCGACGTTCCAGCCCTTGCGCTCGGCGTACATCTCCATCGTCACCGCCGTGCACGAAGCGAGCGAAGCGGCCAGCAGCGCCTGCGGGCTCGGGCCCATGTCCTGCCCGCCCTGGTTCTCGGGCTCGTCGGCCGTGATCGTGTGGCGCCCGATCTTGACGTCGTGCGTGTAGCGCTCACGCTTGCGCGCGACGGCGCGCAGGGCGCCGGATACGGCGTTGGCTGAGCGGTTGATCAGGGCCATCGGTCCTCCAGAGGGTTGAACACCATGCCCGTCAGCACCTTCGGATAGAAGTACGTCGACTTCGGGGGCATGTTCTCGCCCGCGGCGGCCACGTCGCGGACGCGCTCGACGGGCGTCGCAGCCATGAGGAAGGCCACATCGGCCTCGCCGGAGTCGACCTTCGCGATCGCCTCCTCCTCGGTGCGGGCGTAGTCGAGGCCGTGCAGGTGGGAGATGTCGTCCTCGGTGAGCCCGAGGGGGCCGGTGAGGATCAGCGCTTCGAGCACGGCGGTGTCGAGCCGGCGATAGGGCTCGGGCTTGCCCTCCATCGCCCCGTCCGCGATCGCGAGGTCCTTGAGGTAGAGCGTCCGGCGCGCGCCGTCCTGGTAGACGCCGATGCTGAGCGTCTCGCGCGGATCCTCGGTCCAGTCGCGCTCGAGTTCGTCCGTGAGGGCGTTGCGCTTGTCGGCGTCGACGTTCGTGGCGAGCCGGTGCGTTGGGAACACGGTGAGGCCGGAGTCCTGCAGCGCGACCAGGCACATCAGCACGTGGTCGGCGCTCGGCTCCTCCTGCTGGTAGACGCGCGCGGTCTCGTAGCGGTGATGGCCGTCGGCGATCAGCAACTCGGTGCCGCGCAGCACGTCGCGGTAGGTCTCGATCGCGTCGGCGTCGGCGATCCGCCACAGGCGGTGAACGGTGCCGTCCTCGTCGGTGACCTCGCCCCAGGGCTCGCCGTTCAGGTGCGGCGCCAGCGCGCCCCACGCCGCGTTGTCCGGGTCGTCGAACAGGCTGAAGATGGGGGAGAGGTTCGCGCGCGTGGCGCGCGTGAGCCGCAGCCGGTCCTCCTTCGGGCCGGGGTGCGTGCGCTCGTGCGGGCGGATCCGGCCCGGGCCGTAGTCCTCTACACGCACGCGCGCGAAGACGCCGTGGCGGGTGCGCGTCTCGCCGTCCGGCCCGGTGTACTGCTGCGCGAGCGCCCACAGCGCGGGCTTCTCGTCGCGGGTGATGATGCCCTCGCTGTGCCAGCGGGCGAGCACCTTGGCCGCGTGCTCGTAGATGTCGGCGCCGCCGTTCTGCGGCAGATCGACCTCGACGACGTTGTACGGCGAGCGACCCACGAGCTCAGCTCGCTGCGCCGCGTCGATCACGTCATAGGGCGGCGCCGCAACCGGCTGCAGCCCGCCGACCCGGGAGAGGTCGTAGTGAAGTGCGTGAAGCGGTTCGACGTCGGCCATCGCAGCCGAGTCTAGGACTTACCTAGAGCTTGGCGCCGAACTCGACCGTGATGGTGGCGCCGACGCCGTTGTCGCTCGGAACGCCGAGGCGAATCCCGATGCCGACCTCGCGGTAGGCCTTCTTGAGGATGTTGGCCTTGTGGCCCGTCGAGTTCATCCAGGACTGCATGATCCCGGCCGGGGTGCTGAGGTCGCCGGTGCCCCAGGCGAGGTTCTCGCCCAGCGACCAGGCGTCGTTGCGCTTGGCATAGCCGGCGCTCAGGACGCGATCCACGAACGTGCTGCCGCTCGGGCTGGTGTGGTCGAAGTAGCCCTCGTTGACCATCGTGTTGGAGTGCCCGAGGGCGGCCTTGCGCAGCTTCGCGTTCTCACGCAGCGTCGGCAGGCCCTTCTCCGCGCGGATCTGGTTGTGCAGGCAGACGATCGCGTCGTTGATCAGTTCGAGGTTGTCCGCCGCCGGCAGCAGCGTCGTGTTCTGGCACGTGATCGCGGCGGCCTTGGCCTTGGTCTTCTTGGCCGCGGACACGCGGGTCTTGACCGACTGGCGCTTGTCGCCGAGCGCGATCGTCGCCTTGACGACCTTGTTCTTCTTCTTGCCGGCGTCGGCGACCGGAGCGGCGATCAGCATGCCGACGGTGACGGCGGCGACGGGCAGAATTCGAGTGAAGAGGGTCTTGGCGGGCACGGTTGCGACCTCCATGGATCGCGGGTGTCGGGTCGGTTGGCGGTTCTGGTCGACCCGACGTGCCGTGACAGCACGAATCCTTCGGTAGCCCGGCTAGCTCTGAGAGCCCCGTGGCTTTGCGCCCCGCCCTCGCGGACGGTTTGCCCTTTCGGGAAGCAAGAACCTTGTGCCCCTTTCATCGGCAGGCGCGGTGCAACCTTCACCTTCGGTTGGCCGTATGTCCGAGAGCCGCTGCGATACTGCCCTCCAACGGGGCGTGGCGCAGCCTGGTTAGCGCGCGTGCTTTGGGAGCACGAGGTCGCCGGTTCGAATCCGGCCGCCCCGATCGACGTTTACGGGTAAAGCCGGCTCCCGGCCGCGCTGATACAGATCCGTGGCCGATCCGCTGAGCGGGCGTTCGGCTGAGCGGTCACACACGTCCCTCGGGGAAGCGGGCGCGGACCGTCGTCCCGGCGCCGCGGGGGCTCTCGACGTCGAGCCGCCCGCCGAGGGCCTCGACGCGGTCGGTGAGGCCGCGCAACCCGGTGCCCGCGTTCGGGTCGGCGCCGCCGGCTCCGTCGTCGGTCACCTCGACGAGGACGGCGTCCGCCTCACGCCGCACGCTCACCGCGGCGCCGCGGGCGGACGCGTAGCGGGCGACATTCGTCAGCGCCTCCGCGACGACGAAATAGGCGGCCGCCTCCAGCGGCTCGGCCGGCCGCGCGTCGAGGTCGACGCTCACTTCGACGGGCAGCGGTGCGCGGTCCGCAAGTGAGCCGAGCGCCGCCTCGAGCCCGTGGTCGGTGAGCACGGCGGGATGGAGGCCGCGGGCGAGCTCCCGCAGCTCCTGCAGTGCCTCGGCGAGCTCGGCGCTCGCGCGGGCCAGCATGTCCCGCGCGGTCCCGTCGACTTGGCGCTCGACGAGCCGCAGGGTCAGCGCGAGTCCGACCAGACGCTGCTGGGCGCCGTCGTGGAGGTTGCGCTCCAGCCGGCGCCGTTCGAGCTGGGCCGCCTCGACGAGCCGCTTCCGCGAGGCGGCGAGCTCCTCACGGGCCTCGGCGTTCGCCAGCGCCTGCGCAACGAGCTCGGCGAACTCGGTCAGACGTTGCTCGGCGTCGGGTGCGAACGACACCTGCCTCGTGGAGCCGGCGATCACGGCTCCCCAGATCTCACCGTCGACCACGATCGGCGCTCCCACCGACGTCCGCACGCCCATCTCGCGCAGCGACGTGAAGACCTCGCCGGACTCGTTGTCGAGGTCGACCCGCGTTGCGCGCCCTGCGTCGCGGACGCGGGCGGCGGTCGAGTCGCGGTCCATCGAAACGCGAAAGTCGATCGGCGCCTGCGCCATCAATCCGTCGCTCCAGCCGCCGACGATCGTCCCGTACTCGCCCTCGTAGCGGACCAGGTTGGTCACGTCAGCGTCGAGCAGCCGCCCTACCTCCTCCGCGACGGCCCTGATCACGCCCAGACGATCCGTGCCACGCGCCACCATCGTTGCGACGCGGCGCAGGGCGGCTTGTTCGGAGAGCAGTCGGCCGACGTCGGGCTCCATCGCGCGACAAGGCTAGGCTGCGGCGCTTGGCGGTGCGTTATCTGCACCTGTTGGCGATGGCGCTGTTCGTCGGCGGACAGCTCGTGCTGGCGATCGCCGTCGTTCCGGGGCTGCGGGGCCGCGACCGCGAGGGGCTGCGGGCGGTCGCGCGGCGGTTCGGATGGGCGTCGCTGGGCGCGTTCGTCGTGCTGGTCGCGACCGGCGCGTGGATGGCGAGCGAGTACTCGCTTTGGGACGACCGCACGCTGCGCGTCAAGCTCGCGCTCGTTGTGCTGGCCGGCGTCCTGATCCTCTGGCACCTGCGCGCGGGGGCTGCGCACTGGCTCCAGGGCGCGATCTTCTTGGTGTCGCTGGCGATCGTCTGGCTGGGCCTAGCTTTGGCGCACTAGGACCCGGACCGTGATCGTTCCGGGCGGGACCTCCGTCAGACCGGCGTCGCGGACCTCGGCCACGCACTGTCCTTGTCCCGCGCGCGCCACGCGCGCGCGTGTGATGTCGAGGCCGAGGTCGTCCGCCATCACGGCCGCGTGCGCGATCTGGGCCAGCGTCTTGCCGGAGCTCATCGTGATGTCGGGGTTGAGGGCATAGACGACGTCCGCGTCTGCCGTGTCGGGGGCTTCCAGGAGCTCGGTCGACATCGCCTGGAGCTTGGTCAGCACGTCGCCGCGCTCGGAGCGCCGGCGGGGCGGAAGCGCGACGACCCCGTCGCTCGCCGCTGCGTGCGGGAGTTCCAGGACACGGTCCCACTGGCTGGGGCTGCGGGCGCGCAGCACGACCTTGCCCGGGCGCTGCCGCCACTCCTCCGGTGGCGGGAACTCGTGGAGCACGCTGACGGCCGCGATTCCGGCCAGCCGGCCGCCCTCGTCGATCGAGTCGAACGCGCCGCGGCGGACCACGATGTACAAGCGGAAGGGATCCATGGCTATCGTCGTGCGCCGTGCGTGCCTTCGCCAGCGACAACTACGCCCCAATACTGCCTGAGGCCCTGGAGGCGATCGCCGCCGCCAACCACGGCCATGCCGTGTCCTACGGCGCCGACGAGTGGACCGCGCGCCTCCAGACCGCCGTCCAGTCGCATTTCCACGCGGACGCCGTCGGCTTTCCCGTGTTCAACGGCACGGGCGCGAACGTGGTCGGCCTGCGCGCGATGCTCAGGCCCTGGCAGGGCGTCATCTGCGCCGACAGCGCGCATCTGAACGTCGACGAGTGCGGCGCGCCAGAAGTCATGGGCGGGATCAAGCTGCTGACCGTCCCATCGCCGGACGGCAAGCTGACGCCCGAACTGGCGTCGACGCGACTGGTCCGGATCGGGGACGAGCACGTCGTGCAGCCCGGTGTCCTCTCGGTAACGCAGTCGACGGAGCTCGGGACGCTGTACACGCTGGCGGAGCTCACGGTGCTGGCCTCGTTCGCGCACGAGCACGGGATGCTGTTCCACATCGACGGGTCGCGGCTGGCCAACGCGGCGGCGTCGCTGGACGTCTCGCTGGCTGCCATCACGTCCGAGATCGGCGCCGACGTCGTCTCGTTCGGCGGCACGAAGATCGGGCTGCTGGCCGGCGAGGCGGTGGTCGTGCTGAAGCCGTCGCTGGTCGACGCGCTGCCGTACCTGCGCAAGCAGTCGATGCAGCTGGCGTCGAAGATGCGCTACGTCTCGGCGCAGCTGGAGGCGCTGTTGGACGGCGACGTGTGGCGGCGCGCGGCCGGCCATGCGAACGCGATGGCGCTCCGGCTGGCGCGCGGGGTGGAGGGCGCGGTCGAGATCACCCAGCCGGTCGAGGCCAACGCGGTGTTCGCGATCCTGCCGGCCGAAGCCACGGTCGAGTTGCAGCGGCAGTTCAAGTTCTACGTCTGGAACGAGCACACCGGCGAGGTGCGCTGGATGTGCTCCTGGGACACCACCGAGGAGGACGTCGACGCGTTCGTGGCGGCGATCCTCGACGTGGTTGCGGAGGGCGCGGTTGCGGGCGGAAAACACCGCGGGCTATGACGCCCCGATCGGCCTGACGGCCGATCCCGTGGTGTTCACGCTGCTGGACGGGCGCCTGTGCGTCCTGCTGGCGAGGCGTCTGGAGGAGCCCCAGCGGGGGATGTTCGCGCTCCCCGGCGGGTTCGTCGGCGCTTCCGAGTCCCCGTCGCAGACCGCCGAACGCAAGCTGCGCGAGAAGACCGGAGTCGGCTCCGCGCACCTGGAGCAGCTGCGCACCTACGCCGATCCGTCGCGCGATCCGCGCGGCTGGCTCCCGTCGATCGCGTACATGGCGCTGGTCCGGCCCGAGACGCTCCCGGAGGAGGGTCCGGCCGAGCGCGACGCCTCCTGGCACGCGGTCGACCGGTTGCCCGACCTCGCTCTCGATCACGCGACGATCGTCGAGGACGGGCTGTGGCGGCTGCACGCGCGCGTGGCCGACAAGGTCTGGTTCGTGCGCAAGGCGTTGGCGCTGCTGACCGAGCCGTTCACCTTGCGGCAGGCGCAATTGCTGTACGAGGCGCTGCGCGGCGAGGTGGTCGACGCCGCCAATTTCCGGCGCGATGTTCGCGCCACTGGGCTGCTCGAGGACACCGGTTCGCAGCGCTCCGAAGGTCCCGGCCGGCCGGGCCGCCTGTACCGCCGCGCTTGAACGCACCAAGAATTTGACAAGGGCGTGCCAAGGCACGTCCGGTTCCCTGCGGACTCCGAGCCATTTCTGTTGACCACGAGGAGTCCCCGGTGGGTGCATTCAGCAAGCAGTTGGGTCTAGCGGTCGTACTGGTCGTCGCCGCGTTCGCTGTTCCCGCTTCCGTCGCACAGGCGTCCGGGACGCTCACGGTGTCGATCACCGGCGCGGGCGCGGTCGAGGGCGACGGCATTAAGTGCAGCCGGGCCGTCGGCGGCAGCACGACCGGCGACTGCTCGCAGGCGTATAGCGACGAGCAGGACTGCGACCCGGATCGCAAGCCACCCTGCATCAACATCCCGGCCTTCGCATCCGTGAACGCCGATGCGGCGCCCGGCTTCGCCTTCGACCACTGGACCGGGGCGTGCGCGGGTGAGCCCGCGTTCTGCGGCGTCGCCATGCCGCGCAGCCAATCGACGACCGCCGTCTTCCGCGACGCCGCGAATCCCTCGGTCGCGCTCGGCTCGCCCGGCGCCGGCCCGATCGCCGGCACGATGAGCCTCGGCGCCACCGCGTCCGACAACGTCGGGGTCGATCGCGTCGAGTTCAAGGTCCGCGGCGTGGTCGTCGCGACCGACACCTCCGCGCCGTTCAGCGCGAACTTCGACACCAAGACCGTCGCCGACGGCGCCGCGCCCGTGGTCGCCACCGCCGTCGACACCTCCGGGCTCTCCGCTTCGACGACGGCCGTGAACGTCACGATCGACAACACCAAGCCGGGGCTCACCGTCGGCGGCCCGAACGGGGCGACCTTCGGTCCCGGCACGACTCAGAACTGGACGATCGCGGCCACCGACCCGGCCTCCGGACTGTTCCAGGTCCGCTGCAGCCTCGTTACGGCCGGCTCGCCCGCGAATGTGGCGCCGTGCTCGGGCGGCAACACCGCGCACTCGGCGACGGGGAAGCCCCACGGTTCCTACGTCCTGCACCGTCCGCGCGACCGACAACGCGGGCAACGTGACTGACGTCGTCCGGACGTTCTCGATCGACGCGATCGCCCCCGAAACAACGATCGACTCCGGCGTCGACGACGGCGCCACGACGACCGCGACGTCCTTGACGTGGGCGATGTCCGCGTCCGAGTCCGGCGCGACGTTCGAGTGCCGCGTCTTCCCGGCCGCCTTGACGCCCGGCGCCTTCGCCCCGTGCTCGGCGGGCGCGACCCACACCGCAAGCGGCTTCGCGCCCGGCGTCTACACGTTCGAGACCCGCGCGACCGACGCCGTCGGCAACGTCGAGTCGACCTCGGTGAAGCGCACCTTCACGGTCGAGCAGGCTCCGCCTCCGCCGCCGACCGGCGGCGGTGGCAGCGATACCGGCGGTCGGGCGGCTCGGGCGGCGGCGAGACGACGACCTCCGGGGCGGGACTCACCACCGTCACGACCACCACGACCACCACGACCACGGTCGCTCCGCAGATCGTCGTCTCCCTCGCGTTCGCCTTCAGCAACTCGACCAAGAAGCAGACCAAGGTCACCAGCCTCGTCGTCAAGAACGTCCCGGCCGGCTCGACGGTGACCGCGAAGTGCCCGAAGGGCTGCGCCAAGAAGTCCTTCGAGAAGAAGGGCGCCTCCGGTCAGGTCTCCCTGGCCGCGCTGATCAAGAAGCCGCTGAAGGTGAAGACGGTGATCACCGTCGTCGTCTCGAAGCCCGGCTCCGGCTCCGCGGTGAAGATCCTCAAGATCCGCTCCCGCAAGTCGCCCCAGCTCACGTCGCAGTGCCAGCCCGTGGGCGCTGCGAAGCCGGCCGCCTGTTAGGCCGTCCTCCAGGGACAACGGCGGCGCAGCATCTAAGCTGCGCCGCCGAGCCCCTGTAGCTCAGCTGGATAGAGCAGCGGACTTCTAATCCGCAGGTCGCAGGTTCGAATCCTGCCGGGGGCGCTCGATGTATTCCCTGTAAATCGCCGCTTTCGGGCCAGCCTGAGCCGATCGGTCGAGGTGGCGGGGTCGGGTTGGGGTCGTGTTACGCTCCCCGGCGTCGTGAAACGTGTTCTCCGACGGCGGCCGGCGCTCGGTCGGTCGAACGGTTCGGCCGACCCGTTCGTCAACCCGTTCGACGGAGGTTCCGGCCGCCGCCCGCCGCTCGGCTCTGGGTATGGGTTGGCGTGGGGACCGAGCAGCCAGACCACAGGCACCCACCGTAAGAAGGGACAAAGGGCATGGGAGGGTGCCAGTGGTCTGGCTGCTCGGTCCAAGGGATGGAGTTGGAGGACGTGGCGGCGGGCGGCGGCTGGAAATGCGGATCGGGAGTTGGGGCGGGGCGCAGGCGCGGTAAACGGCGAACGGCAACACCGGTGGCGGGACAGCTGGGAGTGGAAGAGCGGCGGAGTGCCAAGAGGGCGGGTCGCTGGTGTGGCTGTGTCGACAGCGGGATGTGAGCGCAGAGTCGATGGCGAACGGAAGTGACGACGCGTTGCGTTTGCCGGTCGTCGTGCCGGTCGAGATCGTGGAGTACATCGCCGCGCGCGTCGCCGAGCTGCTCGCCGACGAGGTGCGCGCCACGGACGCGGCCGCAGCGTGGCTCGACGTCGCGGCCGCAGCGCAGCACCTCGGCTATGCGACGAAGGGTCGTCGCGGCCGGCAGCGGATCTACGACCTCGTATCGCAGCGCCGTCTGCGCTTCGCGAAGGACGGCTCACGGCTCTTGTTCCGCCGATCCTGGCTGGACGACTACCTCGAAGGACGCCAGGCAGACGTGAGCCCCTGACGATGGCTGGCGCGAAGCTGCAGAAGACCCGCTGGCCCGGCATCTATCGCCGCGGCGAGCGCTACGCATACGAATGGACCGACGCGCAGGGCAACCGCCGGCGCGGGAGCGCTCGCACCATCGAGGAGGCCCGCGTCGCGAAGTCCGATCGCGAGCTCGAGGCCCGCCATGGGGAGGGACCCGACGATGGCCGGCAGACGCTCGCCGAGTACGCCCGCGAATGGGTCGAGCGCTACCACGGCCGGGGACGCCGAGGCTTCCGCGAGAACACCCGCGGCGAGTATCGCCGCGACCTCGATCGTTACGTGGTCGCCTACTTCGGCGAGCGCGTCCGCGTCGCCGAGATCACTCCGCGGCACGTCGCGAAGTTCATCGCGTGGCTGTGCGACGACGACGCCCAGGCGAAGCGCCACGCCGCCGAGGCGGCCAGCAGGAAGGCCGCGGGACTGCCGGCGCTCCGCGCGCCAGCCCTACCACTCGCGGACGCATCCGTACGACGCATCCTCTGTCCGCTGCGGGCCTGTCTCGCCACGGCCGTGCACGAGGGCTTGATCCGCTCGAACCCGTGTGCGGGCGCAGCACTCCCGGCTCGAACGACCGACTATGAGGCCGACGATGGCGACGAGATCCGAGCGCTCACGAGCGAGCAGCTCGCGACGTTCCTCGCGATTGTCGACGCGCGCCACCGGCTGCTGTTCCGGCTACTCGCGTCGACCGGATTGCGGATCAGCGAGGCGCTCGCGCTCCAGTGGCGGCACCTGCAGCTGGACGGCGACCGCCCGCATCTGAAGGTGCGCCGCGCGATCGTCAAGGGCGTGATGGGACCGCCAAAGAGCAAGCACGGCCGCCGGGAGGTCCCGTTGAGCGCCGATCTCGTCACCGCGCTCCGCGCGCACCGCACAGCGAGCGAGTGGCCAGGCGCAACCGATCTTGTGTTCACGGCGATCGGCGGCGGCGTCGTGGATCAGTCGAACCTGCGACGCCGGGCGCTGGTACCCGCAGCCCAGGAGGCGGGCGTCTCATGGATCGGCTTCCACACGTTCCGCCACACGTGCGCGTCGATGCTGTTCGACCGCGGCCGCAACGCCAAGCAGGTCCAGCGCTGGCTCGGCCACCACTCGCCGGCGTACACGCTCGCGACGTACGTCCACCTACTCGACGACGAGCTCGGCGATCCACTTGAACTGCCGATCGGAAGCGAACATGTGTTCGCCGATCCGGCGCGTACGATTGAGAAGGATGCAGCGGCAACACGACGAACCTCTCACCCGCCGCGACCGTAAGAGCTAACCACTGTGGATACCGCCACCAACATTACGGAGTCGATTCGCGGCGAGGTCGGACAAGGGCTGTACAGCCTCTCCGATCTCCGTGCGTACCTGACGCTGACCGGCAAACCCGAGGACGAGACCAAGGACGTCGGCCCGGACAAAGCCGGGTATTGGCTGGCGAACGTACTCAACCCTGTGAACCGCCGGTCCCGGCAGCCGGATCACAGCTTCAGCGACCTGATCAGCCTCTTCGTGGTCCGCGAGCTCCGACGCCACGGCGTCACGTCCGCCAAGATCCGTGAAGGCGAGACGTACCTCCGCAACCTCTGGCAGACCGACAGGCCATTCGTCAGCGACCTCATCCAAACGGACGGTCGCGACATCTTCGCCGACGACGAACAGATCACAGGCCAGATCGAGCGTGCCACCTCGGGCGGAGGGCAGCAGGTCATGCTCGACGTTGTCAGGGAGTTCCTGCGCGACGTTCGATACACCGACGGGACGGCGCAACTCTGGACGCCCGGCGAGCACGTCGTGGTGGATCCGCGTGTCCAGTTCGGCGAGCCGGTCGTCGAGGGGACGCGTGTGCCGACTGTTGTCGTCGCCGACGTGGCCCGTGCGCATGACCTCGCGACGGCAGCAAGACGGTTCCGCCTGTCGGCGGAGCGGGCGGAAGGCGCACTCGCGTTTGAGCGACGCCTCGCCGCCGCTCGGAACTAACGCCGCGCGCCGCGCTTCCAGGCGACCGCTTTGCAAGCCTTGCTCTTCGATCAGGGGCTGCCGTGGCAAGTGGCAGCAGCGCTACGCGCGGTGGACCTCGTCGCGAACGCGGTAGCGGGTGAGGGCGACGTGCCGAGCGAAGACAGCACCGACGAGGTCAATATCGCTTGGTGCGCCACTCGCGGCGCCGTGCTCGTAACGAACGATCGCGGCAAGAAGGACAAGACCATCTTCGATCACCTTGCGACGCATCACGTACACGCCATCTTCGTTCACGACGAACTTCGAGCTGCTGACCCGCATCGGCTGCTTCGGGCCATCCTCCTTGCCGAGGACGAGATGGACCAACTTGCCCAGCGCCCGCGCGGTTTGATTCAGCGCCGGCTCAGGCCGAGCGGCAAGCTCGAGAAACGCAACTAGTGTCCCGAGTCGGAAGTTCGCGGGCAGCTACCGGGCGCCTCGCCGCGCCTGGCGCCCGCCGGCGACCTCGCAAGTACGCCCGGTACGAGCCAGGTCGCCGGCGAACGCCAGCCACGACGATGCATCCCGCTATCTGCGCCCGAACTTACGACTCGCGACACTAGACCGGATTGGTCATGCCCGTCGCCTCCCGCGCGGTCGGCTCGGTTGGCCCCTCCGGGCCGCGTGGCAGAAAGTTCGATCGTGGCCGAAAGGTGTGTTTCTCCACAATAGGGGCACTCTGGCCGGCCAGCTGTTGCCGTCTCGCTCCGACGCGATCGGGGGGCGACGGCGTTCGATCCCTGCTGTTGGACCTCACGATGTCGGCGTCGTGCCTATGCCGCGCACCGAGTCGTCAAGTCGGCGGGCGCTCCTGCTGCTCGTCCGGAGCGAGCGTGGGCCCGGCGCTCGCGAAGGCGCCTGCTCGTCGCGCATAGCGGGAGCGGCGTTCCATCGCGCGGCCAGCGTTGTACCGCGGCGGGTCGTCCTGAGCGGGCGTGAACGGCGTCTCCGATGGGACGCCTGGTTTGGTGCGGGAGCGCCCTTGCCTGCGCATCCAAAGGCGCGGGCACCGCGACGACGGGGCGTTGAGAGATCCTCCCCTCTGTGGCGACCGTAGTCAAGCCTCATCGATGAAGGAGCCTCATCGCGCAGAGTACGCTGAGCAATCCCTCTAGCGAGCGGCTTCGGGCTCCTCGACAGCCCGAGGTGCCCGACCGCGGCGATCCGGCGATCTGAAACCTGTCCTCGACCCATGCTCAGTCACCTTGGGCGTGCAGCCGCCGCGTGTGATGCCAACGGTTCCACCGCCATCGCGGGCCCGCGCGTGTGCGGTGCGCGGACGCTTGACAATCGCCTTGAGGCGGTAGAGAGTATGCGTTTCGCGGAAGCGGCATCCGTTCTCGCGCGAGAGCGAGGGGCCGGCGTTGACACCTCGCGGATGCCGCGGCGCGCGGGTCGCTGCGACAGACGTCGAAAGGGGCGCCTCATGCGAAGTCATTCCATCGCGCTAGCCGCCGTCGCGATGCTCTTGGCGCTAGTTCCTACGACAGCCGCAGCCGAACAGCGAGTTCTATATCGAACTGGCTTCGAAGCTCCAGCCTTCAGAACCGCAGGACTCCTCGTCGAACAGGGTTGGTTCGCCTTCACGATCGGAAGTGCCTTCACGAACGAGAGTGCCGCGACAGTGTCATCCGAATCGCGGAGGGTGGGGAGAGGCGGCGTGAGCATCGACGGCACGAAGCTCGAGGGATCCCCCGGCTTGTTCTTTGGCACCTATCAGCGAGGAATCGTCTACGAACCGGTTGCACGTCGTACGCCGATAGTTCGCTTGTCCGCGAGTATCAGGTTGGCGGGTCGAGCGGGACCAACGTGCGGAATGAACATCGGTATGACGGGCGTTGTGTTGAGCGGCCCGTTCAGTGGAAACTTCTTCCCGAACATCTTGATCGGCGTACGAGAACGAGGCGGACGGTTCGTCTCGTACCTCTCGAACGCCAACGACGTGTTCGTAAACGGTCCGACGTACCGGCTCGGTAGCTGGATTCGCGCGCGAGTGGACTTCGACTTCAAAGCAAGGACGGCCCGCGGATTCATTAACGGACGATCCATCGGCAGAGTTCCCTTCACAAAGAGAATGAGCAACAACATCGCAGCCGTAAATATCTCCTTGGGCTCCCAGCAACCACTTCCCGGTGTGATGGGAAGCGTTGATGACTTTTCGCTTGTGGCGCGGGTGCCGAGCTGATGTCACCCCGAACGCCGTGTAGCTAAACGAGGTCGCCGACGGTCGCGCGTCCGACACGGAACGAGTGGCGCGCGCGGATCGAGTACGCGGACATGAGGGCCGAAACCAAGCGCTACGAGCGATCAGCGGCGACGCGCTTCGGCTTGACGCCGATTTTGGGGAACTGGTTACACGGGTTCGGCTGGAACAGCGACGTCGAGTGGGAGGCTGGTGGTCTCGGGCCTGGAGCACAACACGATGGCCTGGGCCAGGTGACGCTCGACGCGATGCTGCACCAGCACCATGTGTCCGCGAGTAGGTGGCGTGTCCGGCGTCATCACGCTCGACGCGGGCGGTGTGGACCGCCTCGCCGCCGAAGCGCGCGCGCTCGATCAGCCGTAGGAAGTGCTGCTTGGCGGCAACAGCAGTCGCGCGGGCCGACGCGCGCTTTGTGCTCGCTCCGGACGAAACTCGGGAGCACGCAATGCCGACGTCGATGCCGACGATTTCGCTCCTGTTTCGCGGCGATGCGGTTGCCGTCGCCCGCTCCGAGGCGAAGGAAGTCTCCGCGCACGACCCTCTCCGGGTCCGTGGTCCTCGTCAGTTCAATCGAGCGAACACCGCGGACTGCGTTAGCGGGAAGCTCGAGCAGCGTGCCCCTGCCAGGTGGGGTCACCGATCGGCGCCGCCAAGGATCACCTAGAAGCCGAAGTTGAACTGGTCCGTGAGAGCGGTGCCAAAGAACTGGCCGCCGTAGAAGGTGTAGGCGCCCAGCTGCCAGCGACCCTTCGGAAGGGTTCGCGTGCATGTGGACATGGTCCCGGCCCTAGTGACGGTCGAGGCGCAGCCGATGGTCTGGCTCGTGGTCTGCTTGTAGAAGAAGCCCGAGTTCTCCAGGTCATATGCCGAGTTGTTGACGTAGCGGCCTCGCGCCCGGCTCGAGTCGTTCGTCGACCGGTCGAAACAGATATGCGCGTGCGCCACATCTGTTGGCGCGCAGCCGAGTTGCTGCCATCCGGCCTGTGCGGGCGCCGCGGCAGCGAGCAGACTCAGCGCCCCGAGCGAAGCGACAGCGGCCAGCAATGTGCGGATACGGCGCATGGGCGATTCTCCTTCAACTCGCTCGTGAATCGCCCGCATCATAGGCCGCGCCAGTTCAAGGATCACGGGAATTCCTCAGGTGTGATCACGAGAATTCCCCACCCTCTGAGGGGTGGTTGAGGCCGGGGCGGAGGGTCGTCGATGGCGGCTCGGTGGGCGCGCATGCGGTAGCTGTCGCCGTTGATCGAGAGGACGGTGGCGTGGTGCAGGAGGCGGTCGAGGATGGCGGCGGCGACGGTGGTGTCGTCGAAGATGTGGCCCCAGTCGGCGATGCCGCGGTTGGTGGTCAGGACGATCGAGCCGTGTTCGTAGCGGCGGCTGATGACTTGGAAGAGATGGGAGGCGGCTTCGTCGGGCAGCGGCAGGTAGCCGAGCTCGTCGACGATCAGCAGCTGCGGGCCGTTCCAGAAGCGCATGGTGGTTGCCCAGCGGCCCTCGATCGCGGCCTTGGCGGTGCGGGCGACGAGGTCGGCGGCGGTGGTGTAGTAGACGCGGTAGCCGGCCTCGACGGCGCTGTGGCCGAGCGCGATCGCGAGCATCGTCTTGCCGACGCCCGGCGGGCCGATCAGCAAGCACGTTGGCTTTCTCTTCGATGAAGCGCAGCGTCGCGAGGTCTTCGACGAGGCGGCGGTCCAGCGAGGGTTGGGCGGTGAAGTCGAACTGATCGAGCGTCGGCGGGCGGGGAGCTTGGCGAAGCGCAGCCGGCCTGGCAGGCGGCGTTGCTCGACGGCGGTGACTTCGTGGGCGAGCAGGTCGTGCAGGAACTGCGTGTAGGAGGGCTTGTCGCGCTCGGCCTGCTCGAGCGCGGCGGGCGAGCTGCTCGGCGACGGCGGCAGCCTCAGGTCGTCGACGTGGCTCGCAGCTGCTGGTAGATGGCGTGCTCGGTCATCAGGCGCGACGCTCGCGAAGGCGGCGTAGCCGCTCGAGGTCGATGACGACCGGGCGCCGCCCGCGTGGCCGCTCAGCCGCGCGAGCCGCCGCTTGGGCGGCGTCTGGCCGGGCGGCCGGTTGGCCTTGCGCGGGCAGGCCGGTCGGTCGTGAACGCGGCCAGGACGGCCTGCTCGAGCGCTGCGGCGTGCTCGGGGCTGCGGATCGGCTGCCCGGCGCCCGCCGGGGCGCGGCGGTGCGTCGCGACCAGGCTCCGCCCCGCGGCCGAGAGGATCCGCAGATGCAGCTCGCCGACGCGGGCCGTGACGGTCACCGTGCTGCCGGCGTGGCCGGGCGCGACGCTGTAGTGGTTGCCCTCGAACGCGACCAGCGCCGAGCGACGCGACCTTGCGCTCGACCGCGATCAGCGCGGGGTAGGCCGCCGCCGGCAACGCCCGCAACGGCTCCTGGGCGGCCGAGCTGCGCCGACCGTGCTGCCGTGGCGCTCGCGCGCGGTCGGCGACCGTCGAGCGCTCCACCGGTCCAGATCGAGCCTGCGCCTCGGCCCATCGCTCGCGACCGGGCGCGGTCGCCACCACGATCGGGTCACGTACTTGATCGCGTTCTCGACGACGCCCTTGCGCTGCGCGCGCCGCGGCGGGCAGACCGTCGATCTCGACGCCGTAGTGCTTGGCCGCCTGCGCGGACGCCGACGGTCAACCGGTCGGTGCCCGGGATCACGATCGTGGCCATCCGATCGGTCCGCCAGACTCGCGGCGTGCCGCCCAGCCGGCGCAGCACCCGGTGCATCGCCTCGGCGAGATGCGCCGAAGGTCATCTGCTCGCAGAACACGCCGCGGACAACGGCCCGAGTGCGACAGCGCGCCGACCAGCACGAACGCCGGCTCGCCCCAGGGCGTCTCGGGCAGCTCGAGCCAGTCCCACTGGATCTCCTCGCCCGGCTCGGGTGCTCGATCTCGACCGTCACCGCCGTGCCCGCCGGTGCTGGCACGACCAAGCAGACCGGCCGCAAGCTCCAGCCGCCGCAGCTCGCCGCCCAAACGTCGGATAGGACCGATCGAACCCGCGCTCGACGAGCTCGCGGTGCAAGCACCGTCGCGTCCATGTGCGCGTCATCGGTCCAACCGCGCGTCCATGTAGTCGCGAAACGGCTCCAGGCAACTCGGCGCCGGCTCGCGCTCCGCCGCGGCGCCGCGCCCAGGTACTTGCGGACCGTCTTGCGGTCCCGGCCGGTGTGACGGCGATCGCCGACACCGACCAGCCCCGCCGCAGCCAGCGCGTGGATCTCCACATCGTCCTCCTGTGTGAGCATCCCCCAGGGGCCTCCATCCAGATCGCAGGCTTCGAGCACCCGCGACTCCGGGAGGGCCCCGACAGACCGCGCCCGCGGCTACTCGCTCCGCTCGCCCCTACGGGCCTTCGCTCCACGAGCAGCCGCTGTTAGCCCTATCGAGGTGGGGAATTTCCGTGATCAGAAGTGGGGACGATTACGCGATCGGGACACTAGGCGAGGGTCCGCCCGGCCGGCTGCTCGTCGAAGGCTAGCCGCAGCTGCCGCGGGACTGCAGCGAGCTCGGTCAGGTGGCGGCGGCCGGCGAGCAGGGCCTAATCGCGCAGTAGAAGGATCCCCTGACGGGACGGCCGTGCTTCCGCTCAGATACACAAAGCGAGCGCCTGGCTCGCTACCCGTCGCGCGCCTGGTCTGGACGAGCAGCAGAAGCACCACGCGATCGACAGAGTGGCCACAGATGCATATGCGCCGCTTTGGCAGGCATGAGCGCGAGACGGCCACGGCTCGGACGTCGTCGTGCTTCGCGAACGCGAACGGAGCAGCGCCGGCGCGTGGCCGGGCGAAGGTGCGCTAATCGACGAACGGGCGCTTCCGACGGAGCACGTTCCTGGTCGCGTGAGGCGCTAGTGCTACTCGTCGCTTGACCCGTATCCGGGCTGCCATGGTGGGCGTTCCAGCAGGTCGAGGTCGCCTTCGGCTGTCGCCCGCATCAAGCGCAGCACATATCCGCGATCAGTGCCGGCGTCGACGTGGCGCGCTGCGCCGTTTCTTTCCTCGACGTTCTCGAACGTGACCGTCCAGCCGGAGTACACCGCGACGCACCATTCGCTCTCGTGAACAACACCAACGCCACCGTGCTCGATATCCGAAGGGTCCCGCCCGCACCGAGCTCGTCGTCCGACGAACTCGGCTACTTGGCGTTGCCTGACGGCGCCGCCGAGCTCGTCTTCCAAGTGCTCTCCGAACGCCACGAGAGCGGCTCGCTGATCGTCACCATGAACCTGCCGTTCGGCGAGTGGACGAAGGTGTTCCCCGACCCGCGCCTCGCGAAAGCGGTCGTCGATCGGCTGACTCACCGCGCGCGCATCATCGACACCGGCACCGAGTCCTGGCGCTTCCGCCACGGGCTCCAGAAGAGATCGGGCCCCCCACGTGATGCGCGGTGCGGGCTACCACCGCTACGCCCTCGGCCAACGCCCTACGGCTCCGCGACGGCAGCCCGCGCGCAACCCGAGCACTTCAGGCGTGATCAACAACCAACAACAACCGACGCGAGGTGGGGCCACTTCAAGCGTGACGGTGGGGCCACTGCAAGTGGCGACACTCACGTCAAGCCGTACCTCGCGTGGGTCGGAATCGCAGGGCGACCGCCCCCGACCGGAACTCTTGGCGATCCATGAGCTCGAGCTGGATGCTCTCACGCAGACCGGCGAGCAACGAAGGCCCATGTCCGGCAAGGATCGGCTGCACAAGGAACTCGTATTCGTCGATCAGTCCGAGATCCGCCAACGCCAGGGGAAGCGTCACGCCACCCACCCACAGGCCCACACCCGGCTCCTGCTTGAGCCGCTGAACCGCTTGCCCCAAGTCGCCCCGCACCAGCTCGGCATTCCAATCGACCTTGCTCAGCGTGCTCGACACGACGTACTTCTTCGCCCGGTCGATGGTCTCGGCGAACGGGATCTGCCACTCATCCATCCAGTCAGGCCACGTTCCCGTCGCCGGTTGCCGCCACGGCGACTCCATCATCTCGTAGGTCACCCGGCCGAATAGCAGGGCATCGGCTCGTTCCATCTCAGCGGTCCAGTAGCGCATCGACTGCTCGTCCGGGGGGAGCCCTGCCTCGTGATGGCAGCACCCGTCGAGCGTGACGTTGATCGAGTATCGAAGTGGTCTCATCGAGATGTCTCCCTGGTTGCGGCTGCCCAGATGCCGGCGAACTCGGCGGTGAGGTGGGACTGGGCGGCCAGCTCGGGCGACTGTCGGCGACGTCTCCCACAGGGACGTGGTCTCGTTGAGTCGCCGCCGTAGAGGTGGGTCCCGAGCGGGCGGATGCGGTTCGTGGGGTGCACGAACAGCTCGTCGGACGGCGCCCTCCAGTCGAGGCTGCCGTGCTCGTCCTCGATCAAGAGGTCGAGGGAGACGTTGGTGAGGTAGACGAGCTTGCCCATGCTCACGACACCGCCGTCCTCGCCAGGTGGGCGTCGAGTTCGGCGAAGCTCTGGCGCCAGCCCTCCTCTGTTGCTCCGATGACGTGCGCCGGCAGCCACTGGCGCACCTCGAGGCGGGTGCGCCCGTCGGGTTCGTCGTGGAACTCGAATCGGAACCGTGTCTCGAACGTCTCGAAGCCACCCGGAACGCGGCCACGCACGCGCATCACGCCGTCGAGCACCCTGCCCTCGGCGACATCGGCGAGGTCGATGTGCACCTCCGCCCGGATGGAAGGGTCGTCGGGGAACACCTCCACGAACCGCTGGTAGCCGCCGGGTCGGACGTCGAACTCCATCTCGTCGAGCGGCCGCACGCTGCCGGTCGGCCCCCACCAGGCCGCCAGCTGCTCCGGGTCGGTGAAGGCCCGGTAGACGAGGGCACGGGGCGCGTCGAACACGCGCGCGATGAAGAGGTCGGGTGTTTCGGTGGTCATCGGCTCTCGTGCTCCTGTTGCAGCGTGGCGAGGTGGGCGTCGAGTCGGTCGAGGGACGAGTCCCAGAACCCCCGGAAGCGCTCGATCCAGACGGCCGCCTCCCGGAGCGGCACCGCCTCCAGGTGGCTCGGCTGCCACTTCCCCTCGCGCGAGCGGGAGATCAGGCCGGCGCCCTCAAGCACCCTCAGGTGCCGCGACACCGCCGGCATCGAGATCGGCAGCGGCGCCGTGAGCTGCGTCACGGTGGCGTCGCCGACGGTGAGCTCGGCGAGGATCGCTCGCCGGGCGGGGTCGGCCAGCGCCGCGAACACGAGGCTGAGCTGGTCGGTGGCGGTCACGCCATTCACTTAACCGACTCGTGAAATGTTCGTCAAGGCCAATACTGGCGCAAGGTCCCGCCCCTGCTGGTCCTCACCGACGAACGTGTCGCTGAGGGCGACAACGTGTTCGTCCTGGAACGAGCCGCTTGCCGTCAAGCGCCGCGAACCGCCATACGAACTCGCACGTTTGGTTCACTTCCGCGCAACGGCAGGGAGCCGTGCTGGCGTCGCGAAGCGGCTCCATCAGGTCGCAAATGCGCCTCACTCGGGAAGACTGGAGACGTGATCGCCGACGCGTTCAGCTTCCTTGCCGAGCTCCTAATCGGCTGGGCACCGGAGCGTCAACCGTGGCGAGCGATCGTGGTCGGGCTCTACGTCCTCGCCGCCGTCGCGGCAAGCGCGCTGGTCATCTGGCTGATGGTGACCACCTGGTGACCGCTGCCCCCCCGACTCGCACCGACCGTCGCGGGTGCCTGAGCCCCCATCGCAAAAGAGCGCTTCTCGACGAGACGCTGAAAAGTCGGTGTTGAGTGCGGCGTCCTCGGTGGTCGGGCGGGTCGCCGGGGTTGGTTTGGGTCGGTTGTCTCGGCGGCTTCAGGCGGTCTGCCCTCGTAGGGCAGTTCCGATCGGGTGCAGGTTGACCAGGACGGCGGTCCAGACGGCCTGCAGCGTCGCTTTTCGGGCTCCGCAATATCGACTCTTGCGGCCGTGGTAGCGGTGGACGATGAGACCGAGGAGCCGCTCGATGCGTGGTCGGACGCGTTTGAGGTGACCGAGCTGGACGGGATCGGCGAGTTCTCGTAACGCGGCTGGCGGAGGTCCTCGCGGCGGTGAACCCGGACCTGGCGCCGGCCGTTGGGAGCGCAGCGTTCTCGGAGCGGGCAAGGCTCGCAATCGTTCGGGGTAAAGCGCGCGACGCGGGTTCCGTCGGCAGCGGCCCGCTGGGACGGGGCTTGTAGATCGGTGCCGTCTTGCCCTTGGGCAGGTAACGGTCTCCGTCTGGAGGTCGATCGCGAAGCGGTCCTTGTGGACGGTGCTCTCGTTGTTGGCGCCGGTGAGATGCAGTGGCGCGAGCACTCCGATCGCGCGTTGCTCGAGCTGTTCGCGGACTTCGACGTTGCCGTGGCGGTGTCACCGATCACGCGAGTCGGCCGGCGCCTGGCGGGTTGTTGTTCGACGAGTGCCGCGGCGTGATGGCCGTCGTGTTCGTTGCCCGGGGAGATCGCGATCGCGGTCAACAGCGGCGTCTTGGTCGCCGTCGCGGCGTGCAACTTGTAGCCGGTGAAGCGGCGCGCGTTGGTCTTGCGGCCATGGCGCATCTCGGGATCGTGCGCGGAGATGATCTGCCGCGTCTGGCGGCCGTGCCGCGGCCGCGGAACGTCCTCGTCGTCGGTGGTGTCGAACTCCTGGCCGACGATCTCTGCCAACAACCGAGTGGCCTCGCCGACCGTCTCGTCAGCCACGAGGTGCGGATCGTCCTCGACCGCGCGCAGGGCGCGCTGCGCGTCGGTGGCGACATCAACCAACAACGTCTCGCGGGTCGGCTTGTCGTGCCAGTCACCGGCCGGCTTCTCCCGCGGGCGCGCGTAGTCGAACTTCAGGCTCGCGGTCAGTTGCCGAGCCGCGCTGGCGTTGGCGGCCTTGACCGCATCCAGCAGCTTGCGGACAGCGGCCCGGACCAGGTGCACGGTGTCCTGGATCGCGGCGGCGCCGAGCATCAGCGTCGAATCAACGATCTGCTCGATGTCACCGTCGAGCAGCCCGAGCTCGGTGGCCAGCTCGATCGAGATCTCCATCTCGAGACTTCGGCGCGCGCTCTTGCTTCCGTGCAAGGCGAGTGCGAGCCGCTTGGCGCGAGCGCTGTCGGGCTTCGCGCGAGGGAGCACGACCTCAGGACCGATGCGGCGACCTCCTCGTCCTAAGCGCTTGTACTGGGTGAGCCGATGGCTGAACCTCACGTGGTGAGGATCTCGCGGTGCAGATCGAGCAGCCCCGGGACGTCATCGGCCGCGACCCGGCCCATCCCGCACTCGGTGCAGATGCCCCAATCTTGGCTGCCCAGGGCGGCATCGATGTTCTCCTTCTGCGCCGCGGTCGTGCCCTCCGGCTGGTCTCCAGGGTGGTATGGGACGAGGGCGAAATAGAGCTCGGTCTCCGGGCCGGCCTGCAGGTCGTTCAGCGGGGCGAAGTACTCCGCGTCGTCGCGGGCCTGCGGGACCGTGAACGACACAAAGTCGAACGGCCGCGCGGCCGCGGCCTTGAGGGAGTTGACGAGGTCGACCTGCATCCGCAGCGACTCGGGCTGCTTGAAGTGCTCGTGGCCGTAGTCGCCGTAGCAGAGATGCAGCCCGACCGGGACGTCGGCCGGTACCTGCTCGATGCAGCGCACGAGCGCCGGCGCGATCGCCGCGAGCGGGAGCGCGGGGCCGTACGCCCCCTCCAGGAGGCTGAACTCGACGGCAACGTCCCACTGGATCGCGATGCGATCGTGCGGCAGGGCCGCCAGGACCTTGCCGAGGTCGGCGAACAGCGCACCCTCGTAGGCGGCCGCCACGTCCGGGAGGTGTTCGGGGATGATCGTCACGCCCACGGAGGCCAGGGGCGTCGGATACTGCAGCTGAAACCGCACATCGGCCGGGATCGTGCCGTCCTGCTGGAGGCGATCGAAAGTCTCGAACGACTTGCCGTACTCCTCGGCGTAGCCGAGGTCGGGCCAGTCGATCGTGTCGGCCGAAGAGCCATCGGCGAGCCGCAGCTGAACGACCGGCGGAGCGCCCTCGGGCACCGGGATCGCTGGACCGCCGCTGACCTCTTCGAACTCCGGCATCTGCCGGAACTTGCGGATCTGGAAGTGGATCCAGTAGTTGCGCTCACCGGTCTCCCCGTCGGTCATGCGGCGCACCCCGTCGGGAATCCGCGCGCTGATCTCGCGCATCACCGTTTCGGCGTCCGGCAGGTTGACTGACCCGTTGAAGTGCACGCTGCTCGGCGGCATTCGCGACCCCCCCATTCCGATGTTCCGCGCAACCTATCGCGCCCAGACCAACCAGGGCTAGGGCAGTCATGTGGGAAGACTGGAGCCTATGGAGCTGCCCCGTTTCGAGGACCTGGCCCTGTCCGCGGACGCGACGCTGGACCTGCTGGCGCTCGCGCTGGCGGCCGCGTTCCGTCCAGTCGACGCGGCACGAGCGCTCGCCACGCTCGACGAGCTGGGCGAAGAGGTCGCCGGCGCACTGCAGGACTCCGCGCGCACGCCACAGGCCGAGGCGCTCGCCGTCTCGCACGTCTTGGGCACGCTGCGAGGCTTCGCTGGGGACACCGAGCAGTACGACCGGCCCGAGAACTCGATGCTCGACCGGGTGCTCGAGCGCCGGCGCGGCCTCCCGATCCTGCTGTCGACCGTCTACATCGAGGCAGCCCGCCGGGCGGACGTGGCCTTGGCCGGTGTCGGGCTGCCAGGCCACTACGTCGTCGCGCACTTCGGTGCGGCTGAGCCGCTGCTGCTCGACCCGTTCGGCGGCGGCACGCCCATTGCGCCCGACGTCCCGTCCGCACTCATTCGGCCGTGGACACCGCATGAAACAGCGATGCGGATGCTCAACAACCTCGTGCCCGCGTTCCGGCGTCGCGGCGATCTCACCGGCGCTCTGCGCGCCGCCGAACTGCGACTCGCGATTCCCGCCGACGCCAGCGAGCAGGCCCGCCTCGACGCCGAACTCGCCGCGCTTCGCGCACTTCTGAACTAGTGCCGTCGCGTCGCTGCTACCACCGCCGGGCAGACGCGGCGCGTGCACAGGTGCACGATGCGTTTCGCCTCG
Source organism: uncultured Solirubrobacteraceae bacterium (assembly GCA_963768375.1). Lineage (GTDB taxonomy): Bacteria > Actinomycetota > Thermoleophilia > Solirubrobacterales > Solirubrobacteraceae > Solirubrobacter. Next base: position 18,523 of record CAVYHO010000003.1, on the reverse strand, counting down.
GGTCAGTTCTGCGTGGCGCGCAAAGCGCAAGCGACGGCGCTCGCGCTGCGTCCTGTCTCGACGTCACGCGCGCCGACGTGATGCCTCTGCACTGCGTTCACTCGATCGAGGCGAAGGGCGGTTCTGCTGTGTGTCCGGAGCGAGTGTTGATTTGACGCTCGCGGAAGCGATCGCTGCCAGCGCGACGCAGTCGTGGGGCGCCCAACTCGCCGAGCGGCGCGCGTCGCCTCCGGAAACGCTCAGCGGCGCCCGCGCAGCAGCCGCGCTGAGGCCCTCGCCGAGCCCGGGCCAGCGGCCGACCGATCTCATGCAACGGCCGTGTCCGGTCGGGTGAGTCCCGGCGGTGAGGGCGACGCTACCGACCCGCGGTGTGAGCGCAGGCCCGGAGTCACACCAATCTGCTCGCGAACACAGGCGACTTTTGCTGGTACGGGTTTGCCCACCACCTGGTGTTTCGGGCGCCGCCAGCGACGCCTATCGCAACCCGGCGACGGATCTCATGTCGTCCGGCGGATCGTGCTCATGCCGGGCTATGCGACGTGGGCAAGACGAGGTTGTGAATTGGGTAAACGGTAACCTTGGAGATCGGAGGCATGCCCGATCGTTCGTGGATCCGTTCCATTGCGGGCGCAATTGCGTCGGAGAGGTCAAGCGACTCCCACACGTTGACGTGAAGGAGCCCTTCGGGCGCGACTGCGCAGACGTGTGAAATCCAGCCGGGAGGCCCCTGCGGGAACTGCTCCTGAATGAATGGCTGTTGCCGATCGTAGATGGTCAAGAGTTCGGCAGGGTCGCCGTTGACGGTCACCAGCTTGAGTGTCGGCATCGTGCTGTCTCCTTTGCGCGGGGATCGGCGGGTAGACACTCAGGCGCGTTGCCGCCGCGGCCCCGACCATCCGCCGACACGGTGGGTGCGGTCAGCGCTGGGTGCCTGGCGCGGCGAGGTCCTGGTCTTCCCAGCATCAGGGCATACGTTCAGGTGGCCGTCAGGCGGCCGCCGAGTTGTGAGCGGTGTTGTACGTCGAGTTTTCGGTAGATATTCGATAGGTGCATTTCGATGGTTTTTGGGGTGACGAATAGGGCTTGAGCCGCCTCGCGGTTGGTGTGACCGGCGGCGACCAGTTGGGCGACGCGGCGTTCGCTGGCGGTGAGCGCGTCAAGGCCGGTGCGCACCAGGCGTCGGGGTCGGGCGCCGGTGGCGAGCAGCTCCGTGTGGGCGCGCTCGGCGAGGGGGCGGGCGGCGCAGCGGTGGGCGACCTCGAGCGCCTCTGCCAGCAGGGCGCGGGCGTCGCGGCGGTGGTTGGCGCGGCGAAGGGCGGCGCCGTACTCGGTCAGCGAGCGAGCGTACTCGAGCCGGGCCAGCGAGGGCGCAAGCACCTGGACTGATTCACGCAGGAGCTCGAGGCCAGGGTCGCCGCCCTCGAGCAGTCCGGTGGCGCGGAGCGCGATTCCGAGCGGGCGCGGCGCTGTCCATCGGCGGGCCAGCTCGAGCTCCTCGTCGACGAGCTGGCGGGCCCGTTCACGCTCGCCCCGCCCGAGCAGGACCAGTGCGGCCCGCGAGCGCCAGGGCGCGTAGCTGGGGTTACGAACCCCGAGTGACAAATAGTGCTCACGGACGGCGAGACTGTCGGCCAGTGCGCCCGCCGCGTCGCCGGCGGCCATCCGAACGCGCGCACGATCTTCGAGCCAGCCTCCGGCCTGGTAGGCCGTCGGCTGTGCCCTACCCGCGAAGTCGATCATGCGCTTCGCTTCCGCGACGTCGCCGCGCTCGGCCAGCGTCCAGGCGAGGTACCCGTACGTGAAGTTGTAGCCGCCTTCGCGAGCAAGCGGGAGGACGGCATCGAGCGCCATCCGGGCGTCGGCCTCGGCCTCGACAAGCTGGCCTCGCAACAGCCGCACCTGGGCCCGAAACGAGGACGCGTGCGAAAACGCGAAGGCCGAGCCGCGGCGGCGGGCGTCGTCGACCGCGTCGGTGAAGAGGCGCTCGGCCACGTCAAGCTCGTCGAGGCTCAGGAGCGTGTTGGCCGCGACCATGTAGGCCTGCCAGGGCTCATCGGCGCGCGGCAGACCGCCGGCGAGCGCGCGCTCGGCGAGCGCCCGCGCGTGCCCGGGTGACTCGCCGGCGCGCGCCAAGTCAGAGGACTGCAGCGCGAGCAGGAAGCGGCCACCGAAGTTGTCGTCGCTCGCGCTGGCAGCGATCCGGGCGAGCCGCTCACGCGCCATCGGGTACAGCTCGCCGTCGAAGCGCGCGAAGAAGATCAGCTCGGCCTCGAGCCGCTGGATCAGCCGCGCGTCATCGGGTTCCAGGCGCTCGATCGTGCGCTGCAGCACGTCAACGGCCTCGCGCGAGTAGCCCTGCGCGTGGACGGCGCTCGCCAGCGCGCGTGCCGCCTGAACCCACCGCGGCCCGCGCTCCAGCGCGTCATACGCCTCGCGCAGATGCTCCAGCGCCCCGGGTGCGCCCGAGCCGACCTCGGCCTGACCAAGTTCGAGCAGTAGCTCAGGCCGTTGCGTCGGCGCGGGCGGTTCGGCGAGTGCCCGCTGGAGATAGCCGCGCGCGATCTCCGCTGCGCCCTCGGCCGCGGCACGGCGTGCCGCCTCCCGCAGCGTTGCGACGACCGAGCCGCGGCCCCGCGGGGGGACGTGCAACAGGTGGAGCGCGAGCCGCTCCGGGGGCGCGCGGCGAGCCGCGAGCAGGTGCGCCGCCCGTTCGTGCGCTAGCCCCTGCTCGCCATCGACCAGCCCCGCGTAGGCGGCCGTCCGCAGCACCGGGTGGGCGAACCTCAACGGTCCGCGCCCCAGCAGGATCTCGGCCCGCCCGAGTGCGGCCGCCGCCGCGGCCGCCTGCTCGACGTCAATCCCCGCCAGCGCCGCGGCCAGCGCCAGATCGCAATCCTCGCCCAAGACCGCAACCGCGCCCGCCAGCGCCTCCGCCCCCGGTCCCAACCGGCGGACCCGCCGCAACACGAGCCCCGACAGCACCTCGGGAGCAAGTTCGTGCACGCGCGCGGCCCCGCGCGTGTCCGGCTCGATCCGGCCGGAGACAATCGCGCGCACCAACTCCGACAGCATCAGGGGATTTCCGGCGCTGGCGACATGGACGGCGCCAACGAACGCCGGCTCAGGGGCTGCTCCAAGGGCGCCTTGGAGCAGCTGCGCGACAGCGGCATAGCTGAGCGGAGCCGGTCGAACCACCGTGGCGACCGGGTCGGACGCGACATCCGCCAGAACCGCCGCATCGGCGCCAGGTTCCCCGGCGCGGATGGAGCCCGCGACCAGCACACACAGTCCCTCGATCCGATGAACCAGATAAGCGAGGAAGCGCAACGACGGCGAATCACACCAATGCAGGTCATCGAGCACCAGCATCAACGGTCCGCGATCGGCAACGTTGACGGTAAGCCAGAACAGCCCGTGGAGCAGGGCAAACGAGCCATTCGCGTCGGCCACCACCGCCTCGCGCAGCGCGGTCGGCGCGAACAGCGGCGCCGCGAGATCGGCCGCGCCCGCCAGCAGCTCGGCGCGCTCGTGCTTGCCGGCATCCGTTACCGGCGACTCAAACAGCTGGCGCACCACGCCATAGGGGAATTCACGCTCAAGCTCGCCCCCCCGCGCGCGCAGCACCTGAAACCCCTGTGCCCCGGCCAGCTCCCGCGCCGCTCCAAGCAGCCGCGTCTTGCCGATCCCGGCCGGCCCCTCGAACAGCACGAGCGCTCCGCGTTGCTCACGGACACCCGCGAGCAACCGCTCCACGAGTTGCAGCTCGGCCTCACGCTCAAGGAGGGATGCCGAGCCGTAGGAGCCCAAAAGGCTGGGGGTATTCCCGGGGGGGTTGCCCATTGCGAACGCGGCTCGTGTCGGACGAGCATACGCCCGTTCGCAGGAGTGACGAACGCCAATGACTGCGCCCGCCACGGTGACCGCCAGCCCCGGTCGCCAGCGTCCCGTCGCCCCCTACGTCGACGCCGAAGCGCGCAACGAAGGACGGCCCATGGCCTCGCCACGCCACCCGACCGATGGAGGTGTTCCTCATGTCGTCCAACGCGTTCGCCCTGCCGACGCCACCGGCCGTTCGGCTGCTCGCGAGCTTCCTGCCGAGCGCAGCGCTGATCGTTTTCCTCGCGCTCGCGACGCCCGCCGTCGCGCACGACCGAGACGACGGGCGCATCGGCTTCCAGACCGACCGCGGGCCCACGACGGCGCCCTTCACGCAGATCTACACCATCGAGCCGGACGGAATCCGATGTGCGGTCGCTGCTGCCCGGCTTCGCGAACAGCTTCGACGCCGCCTGGTCCCGGGACGGGCGCCAGCTCGCGTTCATCGAGGTCGTGAGCTCGACGCTCGCCGACATCTTCGTCGCCCGCGGCGACGGAACGCGGGCCCGGCGGGTGATCACCGGCTTCGGCGACGGCGGCCCCGAGTGGGCGCCCGGCGGCGAGGCGCTCGCCTTCCACACCAATCGCGACGACGGCAACCACGAGCTCTACCTCGTGCGTCCCGATCGCCCGTGGCTGCTGTTTAACATCACGCGCAGCCCGTTCGCCAACGACTGCGCCTGCGACGACCCGTTCTACATCTATGCCCCGCCCTCATTCTCGCCGGACGGCCGGCGCCTCGTGTTCACGAGCGACTTCGCGGCGCCCGGGGCGAACGTGGACGTCTACGTCATCAACCGCGACGGGACCGGACTCAGGCGCCTGACCACGGACCCCGCCGTCGACGCCGAGGCCGACTGGTCCCCGGACGGCCGCCGGATCGCATTCAACAGCAACCGCGACGGCGACCACGAGCTCTACGTCATGGACACCGACGGCCGGCACGTGCGTCAGCTCACGCACAACCAAGGCACCGACCGTCAGCCCGAATGGTCGCCGACCGGCCACAGGCTCGCCTACGCGAGTGACAGCGGGGGAACCGACGACATCTGGGTCATGAACGCAGATGGCAGCCGCCCGCGCAACGTCACCAACGACGCCGACTTCGACGAGCGCCCGGCCTGGCAGCCGCGGCGCCGCGTCAAGTCCGACGACCACTGAGGGCTGTTCCTTTCGCGCGTGAACGCGAGAGCCAGACCACGTCCTTGCCCGCCCCGCGTTCGCTGTCGCAGCGGACGACGAGAAGCAGAAGTCGCGCTTTTCGACACTTGACCACGTTGCAGGCGGACGGCGGTCTGTCCCCCGCGTCGATTGCACCGCGACGGAGGAGCCATGACCGGGATCAGTCAGCCAGCCGCTGGACGTCGCCGTCGTCGCTCACCACGTAGACGTCGATGCGGAACAGGTCTCGGACTCGGCTGGGGACTCGAAGCGCGGCCGCTTCCGCGCCGGTCGGGACGACGACTGCGAACCTTGTCTTTGACTTGCCGATCTCCTCGGCAGGCATTCGCCTCAACAGTTGGCCGTATAGCGAGTCCAGCTCCGCACCTGGGCGACCCTTCGTCCGGCCTTTGACCTCGGCATAGATCGTCTCGTCACCTCGATGAGCTACTACGTCGATGTAGCCCCTTCTCGGTCTCCGTCGTCCACCCCTGGGCCTCAAGCCACCGACAGAAGCCAGGTACGACGACGTCCCGTTCGTGCCACGGAATCTCAGGTCCCCAGGCCGCCATCCCATAGAACCTAGCTGCGATCGCGTCTGGCGATTGTGCTCCTTTCGACGAAAGTGATCCTTCTCGACGACATGGGGACGTCGATCACGCGCGTCGGGGCGGACCGCTCCATTGCGTGGAAACCGACAGTCAGCTCGCCGCTGCTGCCCCGTGACGAATGCGGTAGCGGGAGCAGCTACGATTGCGCGCCGGCGGACGCTCGAGATTCGTCCACAGGGAGCGTGCGCGACTGACCGGGAACACGCCCGCATCGATGCGAGAGGCGAAGCCCCAGTCGGCGGCCGAACCTATCCGTCGCCCTTCCGTGCGAGCACGAGCAGGTACTCGTACGGGTACTCCGCCGGACCCCCGGACGCGCCCCGGTTGGAGCGCGTCGCGAAGTCCAGGAAGTCGCGGTCGAGCGCTGCCGCGCGGTCGGGATCGTCGGCGAGGCTGGCGTAGGTCGCGACGACCGGCCCGAACGTCTGCTTGAAGAGCTCACGGTAATCGCGCGGGCTCTCGGCCCGCTCGACATATTCGCTGCGGGTCATCTCCAGTGAGCCGAGTCGGTCGCCGAACAGCTCCCGCACATGTTCCTCGCTGCCCCACAGCGGCGGCGGCTCCGCTCCCGGTGGCGGTGGGGGCATGTAGGGCGCGAGCGCGCCGAGGAAGTCGGAGATCAGGCCCTCGGGGGTGAAGTTGAGCATTCCAACCGTGCCCCCAGGCCGGCACACGCGCACCATCTCGTCGGCGACCGCTTGATGGTGAGGGGCGAAGATCGCCCCGAACGACGACGTGACAACGTCGAACTCGCCGGCGCCAAAGGGGAGAGCCTCGGCGTCGGCTTCGAGCCACTCCAGCTCGACGCCTTGCGCCTTCGCCTCGCGGCGGCCGGCTTCGAAGTTCTCAGGCGCGAAATCGGAAGCCACAACTTCGGCCCCGGCTAGGGCGGCCCGGATAGCCGTGTTCCCTGTGCCAGCGGCGACATCGAGCACGCGCTGACCCGGCGATATTCCGCACGCCTCGACCAGCACCGGCCCGACCTGCCAGACCGTCGCTTTCGCGAACCGGTGGTAGTCCCCGAGGGCCCAGGCGGCCCGCGCCGCGGCCCTGATCTGCGTGTCCGCGTCCCCAGCTGTCTTTGTCCCCCGATCGCCAGCCATGCTCATCCTCCCGTGCTTCGCCATCTCCTCGATCCTGGCGAGCGCTGCTGCCTCTGCCATCAATCGAGCCGATGAGCTCGGTCGCTTCATGGCCTGCCACCGTAGTCCGTGCGGCGAGCCCCGGCTTCGCCAGAAGCGAGCATCCTTGGCCGCTCGTGCGCATGGCCAGATCTGGCTATGCGCGGGGCTCGTCGAGCAGGCCAAGACGAGCGGCCAGAGCCGCCGCGGCGGTCCGTGAGGGCAGGTCGAGCTTGCGGAGCATGTTCGTGACGTGGCGGTGGACGGTGTGCTCGCTCACCACCAGCCGTTCGGCGATCTGTCGGTTCGTGAGGCCCTCGGTGATCAGGCGCAGCACCTGCCGCTCACGTGGCGTCAGTTCCCCAAGCTGAGCACCGGCTTCGTCGCGGCCGACAGCTCCCATATGCAGCCGTCGCGCGCGCTCCGCCTCGACCTCGGCGCCGAGCTCGAGGAATTGCTCGAGGGAGCTTGCCACCTCCTGCTCGGCGACATCGGTGCGACCGAGGGCGACGAGGGTGGTGGCGAGCTCGATCCGCACTTGCGCTGCCTCGAAGAGCCCGCCGCTCCGCTCGAAGCGATCGGTCGCGTCCTCGAACAGGGACCGCGCGCGATCGTGGTCGCCGCCCGCCGCCGCCACCAGCCCCTCGAGGAAGTCGACGGAGGCCCGGAGAGCCGGGGTGCCGACGGCGCGTTCAATCTCCCGCAGGGCCTCCAGCGCCTCGCGGGCCTCCTCCAATTCGCCGCGTGCCGTGAGCGCTCGAGCGAACAGCTCGAGCCCCGCGGCGCGGTCGAGCTCGCGGTCCGCGGGCACCTGGCGCAGGCAGCGCTCGGCAAGCTCGGCCGCTCGGGCGGCGTCCCCGCGGTCGAGTGCTAACCGAGCGCGGCAAAGCTGCGCCGTCGAGGACGGACCGGCGCGGCCGAGCAGCTGAGCGGCCTCGTCCCACCGCCCCTGCCGACGCCTCAGCTCCGCCAGCCCCGCCAGCGGCCCCCCCACCATCGCTGGGCGCGATCGAGCAAAGTCGTCGATCGAGGCCTCAAGCATCGCTTCCGCCTGCTTCCACCGGCCCCGCCACAGGTGCACCGCGCCGTACTCCGCGCGGCAAAAGGCGAGCATGTAGCGGCTCCCGTAGCGCTCGGCGAACTCGGCGATCCTGTCGCACCACTCGAACGCCCGCTCGTAGTCGCGCACGGCGGTGCACGCTGTGACCAGAAAACAGCATGCCCAGGCACCCGAGATCGGGACCGTTGCCTCGCCCTGCAGAGCGGTCACGGTTGCCTCGTCGAGGCAGCGCATGCCCGCCTTCACCTGCGCGCACGCCACCAGCGTCGCGCCCTCGAGCGCGAGACCGAGCATCTCCAGGTCGGGCACGTCGAACCGCCTCCCGAACGCGGCCGAGCGGCGCCCAAGCTCCGCAGCCTTCGCGGTCTCGCCACCAGCGTGCGCCATGAAGCCCTCGAAGAAGGCAAGCCAACCGTGCTCGGGCCCAGGCTCGAGCGGATCGAGCAAGCGATGGGCTCGACCGAGCCAGCCGCCCGCGACCGCGAACGCTCCGTGGAAGTCGAGTTGATCGCAGGCCAGCCAGGTGGCCATCCGTGCGGCGCCCGCGACGTCTCCCGCCTCCTTGTAGAGGTGGTACGCACGCTCGCGGGCGGCGAACACCGCCTCGGCGTCGTCGAGCCACCACGCGGCCCAGCTCAGCCCCTCGAAAGCCTCGGGCGTCTCCTCGGCGCCCGCCGCCTGCTCGAACCGCGCCCGCGCCTCCACCCAGCGTCCGTCCTGCAGCTCGCGCCAGCCGCTGTCGAGCCGGGTACGAGAGGGCTCGTTGGACTCCTTGGCCACGCGAGCGATTCTCACATGCACCCGCCGCGCTTCCGTTGGCCAACACAGAGCAAGCGTGTCCGCGCGAACTCTGAGACCCCTGCGTGGGAAGATTAAGAGCAGCGCGCCGGCCGTCGCGATGTGCCCAGTTTCGGCGGAAGGGGCAGCGAGCCGCATCTCGCCGTAGTGCCGCGCGCGCTCGGGGAGCCGTCAGCGCCCCATCGGTCGAGCGAGACAGCGCATGCTGACGAATCCGGCGATCGACGGCCGTGGGTATTTCGATGATCTCGTCGGGATTGCTGCGTATGAGTCAAGCGATGGCGCGCCGGGCGCGCACGAGTTGGAAGCCAATCTGTAACGCCTGAGCGAACGACGAGACAACGCCAACCATGACCACTCGCCTAACCGCTCTCGCCGCCACCCACGTGGGCCGGAACCGCTGTGCCGCGCTCGTGTTCGCGTGCGCGCTCCTGCTGGTCGCGCCGGCCGGCGCGTCGGCCAAGGTCTTTCTCGAGCTCCCGGGCGCGCCGGGCGAGTCGACGGTGCCCGGCTTTGAGAAACACATCGAGCTCAACTCGTTCCAACTCGGACTGAGTAACCCGGTCCAGATGGGAACCGAGAAAGTCAAGGGCAAGGCTTCGTTCTCGGAGATCGTCGTGACCAAGAGGCTCGACAAGTCCTCGCCCACGCTCATGCTCCGTACGGCCGACATGACGGCCTTCCCGTTCGCACGCGTGCGTGTGACCAGGTCGTCCGCAACGGGGGAGTCGGCGGTCGTGCGCTACTGCTTCACCAACGTGCAGGTCACGTCGTTCAGCCTGTCCACCAGCGGAGATCTCCCCGTCGAGAGCATCTCGCTGAGCTACGGCACGATCGTGCAGTCATACACACAGCAGGCCGCGGCCGGCGTCAAGGAGGACGTCTTCAGCAGCGGCTGGGATGTGATCGGCAACCTCCAGTTCGGCGACGCCTGCAAGTAACTGATCCGGTGCGGTGCCGCGCCGCCGTCAATCCGCCGTGCGGCACCGACCGAACCGGCAGGCCGTGGAACGAGCACCGGGGCGCGACGGCCCTTGGTGTGGGCCAGTGATGCTCCGTCGCCACGTCCCCAAGGCCAGGCTGCCCAGTCGACCCGTGGGCGTGATCGGCACGCTGCAAGCCAGTCGCCAAAGTGTGCTTCTTCGACGATTGGACATCTTCGACGGGATCGGCGCGGGCGCCGTATGGAGACCAGCGATCGCCGCCTGGCTCGCACGCTTCAGCCGAAACCAAGCCTGACGAGTTTGCCGACCGAACCGACGGGCCCCGGGCGTCGAGTCGCCGAGGCCCAGCAGCACCACGCGTCTCAGGATCGTCCGAGCCAGTTCGCGGTCACAGCCTCCTCGCGGAAGCCGGCTCGCAGGATGTTGCGGTACGAGTTGCTCGGTCGATCTCCGGTGCGCTCGCCGGTCTCGGTGATCACCAGGTCGCACCCGAGCTCAGCGGCTTGACGAATTCGAGCCGCGAGTAACGCGCTCTGCGCTCCCTTGCCGCGGTGTACGGCAAGCGTTGCGGCGAAACCGAGATACGCCACTCCCTGGGCCGCGAACAGAGCCGCCGCACCCGCCGGCTCGTCGCCGTCGAACGCGGCCCAGCATCGCCAGCCGGCGTCACGGATCCGGGCGAGCCGCGGCTCGATCACCTCGGGAAGGTCGTAGCTGACGCGCACGATGCGGGCGAATGCCTTCGCATCAGCGTCCGTGCGGACCTCGACCACCCGCAGGGTCGTCGCCGCCGACGCCTGCGGCCTGACGTCGCGATGGAAGCTCATCCAGCCCCAGCCCGGCTGAAGGCCACGCGCACGCAGCCACTCCGGCAGTTCGGCTGGTTGAGCGCCTGGCGCGACCGCCACGTAGAACGTGACGCCCACGCCCATCGCCGCGAGCGCCTCGTCTACATCGGCCTCCGTCGCTGGGGACTCGACTCCGAGGCCGACGACGCGGTTGACCATCGGCGATTCCGGCGCCTCGGGCACTCGCAGGACGGCTGCGCCGCCGGCCTCGGCAACAGACGAGAACGCCGTTGATGCCTGAAGTACCACGCGTGCCTCGCGCGTCATGCCGGCCGGTTCACGCATGGGCGCAGCGTAACGCCGGCGCCTACACGACCGGTCGCAGCGCTACAGTGCCGCTTGAGGCAACGTCGACATCGTCAGTGTGCACGAGCCGCGCGCTGAACGAATGGGAGCAGCAGACGGCCGGGACGGTGAGCCCAGTTTCGGCGATCTCGCCGACATCCACCGATCCCGTGCCGCCCGCACCGAAATCCGAACGGCGCCTGAAAGTTGTCGCGGGGTCGGACGGGGGTCGTGTTCCGCCTGCCTAACGCCACCGAAGCCCGCCGAACTCGTCGAGCCAAACACGTCCTATTAGCAGGGCAAAAGTCGACGACGGGTCACTCGCGCGAAGACGAGGAGTGCGCTTCTAATGTGTAAGAGCGGTCGGACGGAACCGCTTAGACGGTTCCGGCCACCGCGGCGTCCATGATCGTCGGACTTCTCAAGGTTCGACTTTCGAAAGGAGGCGCCAGCGATGGCCGGTGCCGACAGGATGACGATCGAGGAGGTCGTCAAGAGGGTGCTGCTCGACGAGCACGCTGACGTGATTCGCGAGGCGGTCAAGGCCGTCGCGGCGGAGATGATGGAGCTCGAGGTCTCCGAGTTGATCGGCGCTGAGCTCGGTAGCGTCGGCCCGAGGATCGGGCGACGCAGCGCAACGGGTATCGCCCGCGGCGTGGGACACGCGCGCGGGCGAGATCGAGCTGCGATCCCCAAGATCCGTCACGGCAGCTACTTCCCGAGCTTCTTCGAGCCGCGGCGGCGCTCCGAGCAGGCGTTGCTGGCCGTCGTCCAGCAGGCCTACGTCTGCGGCGTCTCGACGCGTCGCGTCAACCAGCTGGTCGAGAGCCTCGGGTTGCGGATCTCCAAGTCCGAGGTCAGCCGCGTCTGCCAGGCGCTCGATGAGCACGTCGACGCGTTCCGCACGCGGCCGCTCGAGGGCCGCTACCCTACCTCTTCTTGGACGCGAAGATGGAGAAGTCCGCGACGGCGGCCGCGTCGTGAACAAGGCGCTCGTGATCGCCCACGGCGTGCACGAGACCGGCCGCCGCGAGATCCTCTCGATCGATGTCGGCGAGGCCGAGACCGAAGCGTTCTGGACCGCGTTCCTGCGCGGCTTGGTCAAGCGCGGCCTCGTCGGCGTCCAGCTCGCCGTCAGCGACGCGCACGCCGGTCTGAAGGCGGCGATCGCGAAGGTCCTCGGCTGTGCCTGGCAGCGCTGCACCGTCCATTTCCTGCGCGACTGCTTCGGGCATGCCCGCAAGGACCAGCACGGCCTGCTCGGCGCGCTGATCCGGCCGATCTTCGCCGACGAGAAGCTCGCCCAGGCGCGCGACCGGCTCTCCGAAGCTGTCGCCCATCTCGACGGGCGCTTCGGAAGATCGCCACGATGCTCGAGGACGCCGAAGCCGACATCCTCGCGTTCTACGCGTTCCCGATATCGCATTGGCGCAAGCTGCGCTCCACCAATCCCCTCGAGCGCTTCAATAACGAGTCGGCCGGCGCACCGACGTCGTCGGCATCTTCCCCGACGACCGCTCCTTGATCCGGCTCGCCGGGATGCTCTGCATCGAGCAAAACGATGAATGGTTGGTCGACCGCGGCTATCTCTCAGCCGAGTCGATCTCTCTCTGCCTAGCAGACCCGGAGAAGTCATCATGACGAGAAAAGGAGGAGATGCCCAGCTCCAAGCGGCGTGAGCGCCGAATCCCCACCGACGATCAACTCGCTGACGTGTTACCCACGTCCCGGGACTTGACTGTCCGCAGGTCGCAGGTTCGAATCCTGCCGGGGGCGCTCACTTTTGCCCTGCAAATCGGGCAGTTCGGTGCTCGTCAGTTGTTCGACCGCGACCGAAGGAGTCCCGAAAAGGTCGCGAAGGTCGTGCTCCCGAGTGTGGCCGAGTTCCGGCCGCTCGTCCCTAAGGGTCGGTGATGAGCTTTCCGGTCTCCGGGCACGTCACGCGCGTCGAAGGCAAGCGCCGCCCGGTTTGGCGTGCGAAGTACCGCCTCCCAGACGGCCGCCAGGTCAAGAAGACTCTCGGCCCCGCCTGACCTACCGCGGCCGCCCACCGGCCGGCTACTTCACCAACCGCACCGCCGAGGCCTGGCTGCGCCGAACGCTCGCCGAGGCCGCGGCGGGCACGTTGCCCGGAATGGTCCGGACCGGCGCGACCGTCGCCGACGCCTGCGCTGAGTGTCTCCGCTACATCGAGCAGGACCGACAGCGAAAGCCATCGACGCTCCGCGACTACGACTCGATCTTCCGCAACCATGTCATTCCACACCTCGGCGCGATCCGGCTCGAAGAGCTGACCCTGGAGCGAGTCGAGCGGTGGGCGGCCACGACATCGACCCGCGCCGGCAGCTCGCGAACCGGACGCGCGAGAAGAGCATCACCGTGTTCCACGGTGTCATGGAGCGAGCGCGCAAGCTCTACCGGCTCTCAGCCAACCCGGTCGCCGACGTCGAGAAGCCACGCACGGCGTCCCGGACGAACATCAACGTCTTCTCCCCCGAGGAGATCATGGCCCTCGTCCGAGCCGCGGACTCCGAGCAAGACGCCGCGATCTACCTCACCGCGGCCTTCACCGGCCTCCGCCAGGGCGAACTCGTCGCGCTTCGCTGGCGAGACGTCGACTTCCCCGGCTCAGCGATCCGAGTCCGCGCCAGCTACACGAACGGCCACTTGACCTCAGCGAAGTCCGGCAAGGTCCGCTCGGTGCCGATGGCGCCGCGAGTCGCCGAAGCTCTCGCGCGGCTCAGCCAGCGCGAGTTCTTCACCGACGAAGACGATGTCGTCTTCGCCGGCATCACCGGCGGCTACCTCGACGGCTCCGCACTCTCCAAGCGTTACCGCGCCGCGCTTCAGCGAGCCGCCCTGCGCCCGCTCCGCTTCCACGACCTTCGCCACACCTTCGGTACCCGAGTCATCGGCGTCGTGGACATCCGCCGGGTCCAGGAGTGGATGGGCCACGCGAACGTCCAGACGACGATGCAATACCTCCACTACGCCCCACCGCCCTCAGGACGCGGCCATCGTCGGCGAGGCGTTCGCAATGTCTCCCTCGGGAGGCTGTCGCGCGCCTGAAGCGATGTTCGACGAGTCAGGCCAGGGCTGGCTCGTCTAAGGCAGTCCGCGGATCCGTGACTCGCGCTATTCGCGCGAAGGAGCGTGACACTGCCGGCACGACCGGACCGCTCCAACTCGTCCAAAAGGACAGCCACCCGACTCGCGCCCGCGCTGGAGGTGCCAAGCGAAGGGAGCAGCGGCGGCACCTTACCCCACCCGTTTTTGGGGTTCCCTTGCTCAAGGTGCTTGCGGTGTGGCCGACGTCTTCGATTGGCAGGAATTTTGCAGCCCGCGTGCCTAGGCGCGGTCGAAACCTCAGGAGCTCCGTTGCAAGTGTTAATCCCCCCGCCTGGGTACGAGACGCCCCAGGCGTCGCCGCCGCAGGACAAGTTCTTTGCGACCACGCTGCAGACGATCGGCGCTGTCGCGAAGCTTCCGGTTGTCCGCGTCGATCGGGAGGCATTCCTCCGGAAGCACTTTGCAGATTCGCCGCACCTCAACGTGATCCGCGACAGCGGGCCGCAGGCCGTTTACTCGGCCGAGTCTCTGCGGAGGAAGGCCAGCTCAATCGTCAAGAACAGCGCCGCCAAGTCCTCGGTGGCCTCGTTTGCGACCGGGCTTCCCGGCAACCCGGTGGTCATGATTGCCGCGGAGGCGCGGACGTCGCGCAGTACTTCGGCTTCGCGATCAACCTCGCGCAGCAGATCGCCTACCTGTTCGGCGAGGACGACCTGTTCGAGGGCGGTGGGCAGCTGTCCGAGGCCGCGCAGATCCGCGTCATCGCGTATCTCGGAGCTATGTTCGGCGCGGCCGGTGCGGCAGCGCTGGTGTCGCAGACTTCCAAGCTCGCGGGCGCGAACCTCGGCAAGAAGGTCGCGGGCCAGGCGCTGACCAAGACGGCTTGGTACCCGCTGGTCAAGAAGGTCGGGGCACTGGTCGGGCAAAAGATCACCAAGAAGACCGTCGAGAAGACCATCACCAAGGCTGTTCCCGTCGTCGGCGGCGTCGTCTCCGGTGGCCTGACGTACGTGACATTCCGCCCCATGGGGCACCGCTTGGCTGATGCGCTGGTCGCGAACCTGAACGGCGATTTTGACGACGAGCTCGAGCTGAACGCCGTGTTCGCGGCGACGCTGGACGCTGACGTGATCGAGGGTGACGCGGTCGAGACCGGTGGCACCACAGACGGAGCGGGCCCCGCCGAGTCCGAGTAACGCCGAGCAAGGATCTCCAGGGCGTTGGACTCCTGTCGGTGGATAACCGCGAGCGCGTCAGAGGGCGGGCCGGACTCCTTCACCTGGGAAACCGCAGAGTCGGACAATCTTCTGAATGGGAACGCACGTAGCGGCACAACGGCCGTCGAGAGAGTCGCTCGTGCTTTCCATCCGAGGCGCTCGTCCGGCCCGGGCCCGGACGCCGGCGACCACGCTGCTCGCGCAAAGCAGCAGCGCGGCGAAGTCCCGCGATTCGAGACCACGATGAAACGACTGCTCTGAGGGAGAGGATTCTCGGTCATCGTGGATCGCGTTGGTCCGAGCGGCTGACGTGGTCGGTCGCCCACTGGAGCGCGGCCAGCGCGACGTCGTCGACGGCGTTGTGGTTCCTGGATCTCCCGATTGACGCGGGCTCGGCGGGCTGGCCGAGGTCAGCGGGTGAGGATGGCGACCGCCCCGGCCGGGCCACTGGCCCAGCACGTCAGCGGCACGCAGTCGACCGCGTCGTAGGCGGCCGTGTCGAACGGTAGCCATGACCGGCCGCCGTTGAACGTGATGTCTGACCCGGTCGGGCCGACGGCGATCAGGGTCGACGGCGCGAACGTGACCCAGTCGACGCCGGAGCGATAGCCGGTGAGGTCGCCGCCCTGGGTCCAGGTGGCGCCGCCGTCGTGACTGAAGCCGGACGCGCGCACGCCGTTGGTGGGTGCCGTGAAGTCGCCGCCGACCATCACACCCTCGCGCGAGTCGCGGAACGCGAGTGAGAACACTCCGCCGGCCTCGGCCGCGGGGATCGGCGCCGCGGCGGCGGTCCAGGTGAGCCCGCCGTCGCGGGAGTGGAACACGCGCGAGGCGCCGCCTCCGGTGGCGAACCAGGCGTCGCGGCCCCTCGTCACCAGGCACGTCCCGCTGGCCGCGAACGCGAACTCGCCGGCCACGGCTGGCGGCATCCCGGCGTTCGGCAGCACGCGCCAGCTGCGGCCCCAGTCGTCGGTCGCGGCGATCCGGAACTTGCCATCGACGGGATCGCTCAACGCAAGCCCGCGCTTAGCGCCCGCGTAGAAGTCCATGCAGTCGTAGAACGCGCGCGGATCGTCGTTGACGAACGCAGTCGCCCAGTGGCGGCCGCCGTCGAAGGTCGTGTAGATCCGCGATGCCGCGCCTTCGCCGATCGAGAGCACGCTGGCCTTGAAGACGCCCGTGGCCTCCACGTCGCGGAACAGCAGGCCGTCGCTGCCGGGTGGCGAGACGACCTGCCACGAGCGCCCGCCGTCAAGCGTACGCCGCACCTCACCCGCGCTCCCACCCACCCACGCGACCCGCGCGCTGACGGCATCGAGCCCGCGGTATTGCTGGTCGGAGCCGGTCGGCACCGGCTTCCACTTCGGCAGCCGCGGCGGATGAGCGGACGCGGCGGCCGGACCGACCAACGCCAGCGCGATCGCGAGCACAGCAAAGCGACCCACGGCTCCCGAAGTGCCCGCACACGCGGACGCGTAAACCGTCGACCCGACGCGCATCGATGGCCGGACGCTCAGCCGACGAACGGGCACGTTGACGGAACACCTGGATCGGCGCGATCGCGCGGCGGCGTGTCGGGCGTTTGGCCTAGCGCGGAGTCACTCCGGTCCGCCCTTGCGCGACGCGTGGTGCGCAGGAAGATGTTGCCGCCGCGATAGTCGCTGTGGGTGACGACGTTCCAGCCGCCGAGCAGGCGTCGCGAAACGGCGACCGGTTCCGTCCAGGGCAGCCCTTGATTTTCGACGTGCTGGCGCGCGATCGCCCGCGCCCGCTTCCGGGATAGCAACCACCATCGCACGGGCCCGATTGTGTCGCGTGTCGACGAACTCGAGAGTTCCGTGACGACGCGTATCGTGGCCTCGCGCCGGCGATCTCGCTCGGCATCTACGCGCTGCTCGATGTCGCGCAAAGAAGCAGTCACGCTGCCGAGATGACCGCGCCGCTCTAACTCGTCCAAGGCGGCAGTCTCAAACCCAATTCCGAAGTCCGGTGTTCGAGCACGTCGGTGCCATCCACATCTCGCGGACCAGCACCCGCGAGTACCGCCGCACGCGCTCGCAGGGCGCCAACTGAGCTTCCGGTGCAACAGCCGACATTTCGTACACCTCCCCTCCGCACGCGGATGCGCCGGCCGCGTGGCCGGCGCATCCGTGCAGTCCGCAGAGCGGTGGTTGGACTACGGAGTCCGAGCCATCACGGCTCCGTCGTCGAGAGCGTGAAGGTCAGCGTCTTCGAGTAGGTGCCCGTGCGCAGCGCGTCGCCGGCGCCGATCGCCTGCCGGAACGCGATCGTCAGCGCGTCGTTGGAGACCGGCCCCGACCAGGTCCTCAACGTGATCGGGGCCGCCACGCCGCCGACGGGCTGGAACGCGCCGCCGGCGCTGGCCAGCAGCGCCTGCGGCAGCGAGAACGCGCCGTTGACGAGCCTGCCGGTCTCCGTCTCGCGCGGGTCCGCGACGGACAGCATCGCGTTGCCCGCGGTCGAGACGACGTTGGCCGTGGTCGAGGCCGCGTACTCCCGGGCCACGCCGGGCGTGAACGCCCCGAACGACGCCGGCGCACCGAGCGTGAGCGACAGCACCGCCGGCACCGTGCCGCCGACCGTCAGCTCCGCCAAGAGCGTGAGCGTGACCCTGTTGTTGAGGTAGGAGACCTGGAACAGGTGATCGTCCAACCGCAGGAAGCTGCCTTCGGGCAGCCCGGCGAACGTGCCGGTGAGCGATCGGCCCGTCGCGATCGTCAGCGCGGCGCCGGGGGTCAGGTCCTCCTGCAGGTCCAGGACCAGCTCGCCGCCGAGCACTAGGTTCCCGTCGGCCCGGAGCTTCCCGTAGTCGTTGGCGCTCCGCACGGCCACGACGAGGCGGCTCGCTCCGCCGAGCCGCAAGTCCCCGCCAGCGTGCAGGACATTGCCGGGGTCGTCGGTGAAGAGCGCCGCGGCTTCCTCCGGCGTGAGACCGGGCTGCAGCACTCCGCTGTCGACGTCGATGCTGCCTGCCACGGATCCGGTGCCGCCGAGCGTGCCGCCCTTGACATCGATCGAGCCTGCCTGCGAGCCGGTGATCGAAAGCTTGCCGCCTTCAACCGTCGTGTCGCCCTCATAGGTGTTGTCGCCCGTCAGGATCAGCGTCCCGGGGCCTTGCTTGGTCAGAGAGGCCGTGTAGAGGTTGTTGTCGATCTTGTGCTGAATGTCGGCCGCGCGCGCATCCATCCATTCCTTGCGCCACTTGATGGCGTCCTGATAGGGGATCTTGTCGTACCACTCGGGACGACCGTCGGTAAGAGCTTGGATGTGAGGATCAGCCAAAATGCCCTGGAGCATGAAGGCGTGTTCGTCAAGCGTGCCGTCCGGCTTCAGCACGTTGGGGCTGAATTCACCAGCGTAGGCAATGCCCTGCTGCCTGTAGCCCGCCAGCCACTCCAGATCTTGCCTTTCCCGTTCCTTGATCGCGATCTGGCTGATGTCGTTCGACCAGACATCCAGGGCCCCTTCTTGCATGTTGTAGGTCATGGGGCTCAGGAACTGGCCGGGGCCGT
>CAVYHO010000002.1:0-932933 GCA_963768375.1 uncultured Solirubrobacteraceae bacterium | reverse complement strand
CTCCGGGGCCTACGAGGCCGACCTCTCGGGCGATCTCGACCGGCTCGACGGCGGCATCGCGCATGTTGTCGCCGCGATCGAGACCGAGGACCGCGCGGCCGCCATGGACTCGCTGATCCTCTGCAAGTTCCTGCGCGGGGTGTTCGAGCAGCCGTGGGACGAATGGGCCGCGCTGCTGGCGCCGGTGACCGGATGGGACATCGACGGCGACGAGCTGCACGACACCGCGCGTGGCATCGTCGCCGCCAAGCACGCGTTCAACCGCCGCGAGGGCTGGACACGCGCCGAGGACACGCTGCCGGAGCGACTGCTCGACGTCCCGCTGACGCTTCGGTCGGGGCGGGAAGCGGTCCTGAGCCGCGAGCGGCTCGCAACAATGGTCGACGCCTACCACGAGGCGCGCGATGAACACGCGCCCGCACCGGCGTAAGGTGCAGCTATGGCCCTGAGCGTCCCGCCCAAGACCGACACACCGACCGTCACCTGCACGATCGACGGCGTCGAGGTCACCGTCCCTAGCGGCACGACGATCTACACGGCGGCCCAGCAGGCGGGGATCGAGATCCCCGTCCTCTGCCACGACGAGCGCTACGACCCGTCGGCGTCTGCCGCATGTGCGTCGTCGATGTCGGCGGGCGCGTGCTCGCGGCCGCGTGCGTGCGCCCGTGCGAGGACGGCATGGAGGTCGACCACCGCCGAGCGCGAAGGTCGAAAAGCAACGGGCGGTGCTCGACCGAGCTGCTGATGGCCGACCAGCCGGACGAGGACCCGAAGGAGACGACCACCGGCGACAACCTGCTGCTCGACGCTCGCGCGGCGCTACGAGACCGGCCACGCCGAGCGGCTGCCGCAGGCGCGCGGCCGGGCAGGACGACTCCAACCCGGTCATCAGCGTCAACCACGACGCCTGCATCCTCTGCGACCGCTGCGTCCGCGCGTGCGACGACATCCAGGGCAACGACGTCATCGGCCGCACCGGCAAGGGCTACGCGACGCGGATCGCGTTCGACCTCGACGACCCGATGGGCGAGTCGACCTGCGTCTCGTGCGGCGAGTGCGTCGCCGCCTGCCCGACCGGCGCGCTCGTCAACAAGCCGATCCACGGCGTCCCGATCCGCCCGCGCGCCGAGCTCAAGTCGGTCGACACGCGTCTGCCCGTACTGCGGCGTCGGCTGCGCGCTGACGTACCACGTCGACGACGAGCGCGGCGCGATCTCCTTCGCCGACGGGCGCGAGCAGCCCGGCAACCAGCGCCGCCTGTGCGTCAAAGGCCGCTACGGCTGGGACTACGCCGCGTCCAGCCAGCGCCTGACGACGCCGCTGATCCGCGTCACCTACCCGAAGGGCCCGCTCTCGGGCGACGTCAAGGGCGAGGGGCGCGGCGCGCAAGCGGCCAGGCGGGCTCGTCGACTACGACGAGGTGCTGCCGCACTTCCGCGAGGCCACCTGGGAGGAGGCGCTCGACCTCGCGGCGTCCCGGCTCAAGGAGATCCACGACCGCGACGGCTCGGGCGCGATCGCCGGCTTCGGCTCGGCCAAGTGCTCCAACGAGGAGGCCTACCTCTTCCAGAAGCTGATCCGCGCGGGCTTCGGCACGAACAACGTCGACCACTGCACGCGCCTGTGCCACGCCTCGAGCGTCGCCGCGCTGCTGGAGGGCGTCGGGTCCGGCGCGGTCTCAACGACCTACGGCGACATCATCAACGCCGACGTCGCGATCCTCGCGGGCACGAACACGACGGCCAACCACCCGGTCGCGTCGTCGTTCTTCAAGCAGGCGCGCCGGCGCGGCACGAAGCTGATCGTCGTCGACCCGCGTCGCGAGCGCGTCGCCGAGCACGCCGACATCTTCTGCCAGCTCAAGCCGGGCACCGACGTCGCGTTCTACAACGGCGTGATGCACGAGGTCATCCGGCTCGGCCTCGTCGACCGCGAGTTCATCCGCGACCGGGTGACCAACTACGGCGAGCTCGCCAAGCTCGTCAAGGACTACCCGCCGGAGCGCGCGGCGCAGATCTGCGGCATCGACGCCGACGACGATCCGCGAAGTCGCGCGACTGTGGGGCGAGGCCGGAGCGGGCGTCATCTTCTGGGGCATGGGGATCTCCCAGCACACGACGGGCACCGACAACTCGCGCTGCCTGATCGCGATGTGCGCGATCACCGGCCACGTCGGCAGGCCCGGCACCGGCCTCCATCCGCTACGCGGCCAGAACAACGTGCAGGGCGCCTCCGACGCGGGCCTGATCCCGATGATGTTCCCCGACTACCAGCGCGTCGACAACGCGGCCGCGCACGAGAAGTTCGAGGCCGCGTGGGGCCGCGAGCTCGACGCCGAACCCCGGCCTGACGGTGACCGAGATCGTCGGCTCGGCGCTCAAGGGCGGTGTCCGCGGGATGTACATGATGGGCGAGAACCCGTTCCTGTCGGACCCGAACATCAACAAGGTCCGCAAGGCGCTCGCGGCGCTCGAATTCCTCGTCGTGCAGGACATCTTCCTCACTGAGACGGCCGAGTTCGCCGACGTGGTGCTGCCCGCCACGTCCGCGCTGGAGAAGGACGGGACGTACACGAACACCGACCGGCGCGTCCAGGTCGGGCG
This sequence comes from uncultured Solirubrobacteraceae bacterium, assembly GCA_963768375.1. Taxonomy (GTDB): domain Bacteria; phylum Actinomycetota; class Thermoleophilia; order Solirubrobacterales; family Solirubrobacteraceae; genus Solirubrobacter. Next base: position 930,330 of record CAVYHO010000002.1, on the reverse strand, counting down.
CAAGGTGCTCGACCCGCCGGGCCAGGCGCGACTGGACTGGAAGATCATCTGCGAGATCTCCAACCGGATCGGGCTGCCGATGGAGTACGAGTCCGTGAGCGACGTATTCGACGAGATGGTCGCGCTCTCGCCCGCGTACAAAGGGCTGAAGTACGGGAACCTCCAGCCGGCCGGCAAGCTGTACCCCAACCCCGATCCGGAGCACTCCGACGGGACCGTCGTGCTGTTCGACGAGTCGTTCTCCACCGACGACGGCAAGGCCCATCTCGTGCCGGCCGAGTGGATGCCCGCGCGGGAGCTGCCCGACGAGGAGTATCCGTTCGTGCTCAACACGGGCCGGCTGCTCGAGCACTGGCATACGGGATCGATGACGCGCCGCTCGTTCGCGCTCGACGCGATTCAGCCCGCCGCGAGGGTGTTCATCTCCGAGGCCGACGCCAAGCGCATGGGCATCGCCGACGGGGACTTCGTGCGCGTCACGTCGCGACGCGGCTCGATCGAGCTGGCGGCGACGGTCTCTCACCGCGAGACGCCCGGCTCGTGCTTCATCCCGTTCCACTTCCGCGAGGCGGCGGCGAACCTGCTGACGATCGACGAGATCGACCCGGTCGGGAAGATCCCCGAGTTCAAGTTCTGCGCCGTCCGGGTGGAGCGGGTGTGAACAACGGCCGCGTCCCCGGCGTCGAGGCGCGCGCGGGCAAGTTCCCCGGCCCGTCGCTGATCCCCCCGCTGACCGCGATCCAGCGCGAGCACGGCTGGCTGCCACGCGAGGAGCTGGTCAAGCTCTCGCGCGACTGGCGCCGGCCGCTGTACGAGATCGAGGGCCTCGTCTCGTTCTATCCGCACTTCCGCACCGGTCCGCCCGAATCGCTGGAGGTCGCCGTCTGCCGCGACCTCTCGTGCTGGCTCGCACGCGACCGCGCCGAAGTCCCGGAGGGCGCGACGGTTCACGAGGTGTCGTGCGTGGGCCGCTGCGACCAGGCGCCGGTGGCGATAGTCGAGGAGCGCTACCCCGACGTGCGGCCCGGCGAGGGACGGCGGCCGAACGACCCCTACACGAGCGCGGACGAGCACTACCGCGTATTTCGCACCGTGACCGGCGACCCGGTCGGCGTGCTCGACGACTCGGGCCTGAAGGGGATGGGCGGCGCCGGGTTCCCGACCGGGAAGAAGTGGGCGATGGTTCGCTCGCAGGACGACCCGATCAAGTACGTCGTGTGCAACGCCGACGAGGCGGAGCCGGGCACGTTCAAGGACCGCCAGATCCTCGCGGAGCAGCCGCATCTGGTCGTCGAGGGAATGCTGATCGCGATGCGCGCGGTCGGCGCGCAACAGGGCTGGGTGTTCGTCCGCCACGAGTACGAGCCCGAGGAGCACGTGCTGCGCGAGGAGCTCGATCGCGCGCGGGCGGCTGGCCTGCTCGACGACGTCTCGATCGACGTCTTCACCTCTCCGGGCGGATACATCCTCGGCGAGGAGACGGCGCTGCTGGAGTGCATGGAAGGGCATCGCGGCGAGCCGCGCAACAAGCCGCCGTTCCCCGGCGGCTACGGCCTGCACGGCCACCCGACGCTGATGAACAACGTCGAGACGCTGGCCGCGATCCCGATCATCCTCGAGCGCGGCGCCGGCTGGTGGAAGGCCCAGGGCGTCAACGGCGGGGAAGGACTGAAGTTCTTCTCCGTCTCCGGCCATGTCGAGGCGCCCGGGGTGTTCTGCGTGCCCGCCGGCACGCAGGTGTCGGAAGTGATCGATCTCGCCGGGGGCGTTCGCGACGGAGCGGCGGTGGCGGCCGTGCAGCCCGGCGGCGCGTCGACCAACTTCCTCGGGCCCGAATGCCTCGATCTGCCGCTGACCTTTGACGCCATCGCCGAGGCCGGATCGGCGCTCGGCACCGGCGCGATGGTCGTGCTCGCGGAGGGCACCGACCTGCTCGCGGCCGCCACCAACGTTCTCAACTTCTTCCGCGTCGAGTCGTGCGGCAAGTGCGTGCCGTGCCGCGTCGGCTCACAGAAGGCGCACAAGATCCTGCTCGAGCTGCTCGAGCGCGGCGGCGACGCGTCCGACGTCGACGAGCGCATCGACGAGCTGGAGGAGGCCATGCGCTTGACGTCGATCTGCGGGCTCGGACAGGTCGCGCTCAGCCCCGTGATGTCCGTCCTGCGGATGCAGGGCGCGCGCGCCTAAGTGGTCTGAGCGATGTTCCTGACCGTGATGACGGTGGCCGAGGGGCTGACCGCGTTGGCCCCGGCGCGGCGCGCACCGGTTTCCGTGATGCCGCCGGCGCTGGGGCTGGTGCCGTCGCAGGACGTGATCGCGTCCGAGCCGCTGCCCGCGTGGGCGCGCGCGACCGTCGACGGCTACGCCGTCCGCGCGGCGGACACGTACGCGGCGGCCGAGACGCTGCCGGTCCTGCTGGAACTGAGCGGCGAGGTCGCGATGGGCCGGGCTCCCGACGGCGAGGTCGGCGCGGGCGCCGTCATGGCGATCCCCACCGGCGGCCTGCTGCCGCCCGGTGCCGATGCCGTCGTCATGGTCGAGTACACGAGCGAGCCGATGCCCGGCCATGTCGAGCTGATGCGCGGCGTCGCGCCCGGCGACGGTGTGCTTCAGCCCGGCGAGGAGGCCATGCCCGGCGACGTGCTCGTGGCGGCCGGGCGGCCGCTGCGCGCGGCCGAGCTGGGCCTGCTGGCCGCAGCGGGCGTGACCGAGATCGCCGCGCACGATCGACCGCGCGTCGGGATCGTCTCCACCGGCGACGAGATCGTCCCGCCGGGCACGGCCGCACTCGCCCCGGGCCAGGTCCGCGACGCGTGCGCGCCCGCACTGGCCGGGCTCGTGCGCGAAGCCGGTGGCGAGCCGGTGCTGCGCGGCATCGTCCCGGATGCACCGGCCGAGCTCGAGCGCGTGCTCGCCGAGGCGGTGGCGAGCGACGACGTCGTCGTGGTCTCCGCCGGGTCCTCGGTCGGCGCGCGCGACCTCACTGCGACGGTCGTGGCGCGGCTCGGGGACGTCGTCTGCCACGGCCTGGCGATCAAGCCGGGCAAGCCGACACTCCTGGCGGACTGCGGTGGCGTGCCGCTGATCGGGCTCCCGGGCAACCCGCGCTCGGCGCTCGTCGTGTTCCGCCTCGTCGGGATGCCGCTCGTGCGCACCGTCGCGGGAGTGACGGCGCCACCCGCGGTCGCGAGCGTATCCGCGAGGCTGGCGCGCGACGTGCCGAGCGCGGCGGGACGGCTCGATGTCGTGCAGGTGTCGGTACGCGATGGCGTCGCGACGCCGCTGTTCGGTTCGTCGGCGCTGCTGGGCCCGATGGTCCGCGCCGACGGCTGCTTCCAGGTGCCCGAAGCGGCGACGGGGCTCGGCGCCGGCGCCGAGGTCGTGGTCGAGCTGTATGCCTGAGGCGCTGTTCCTCTCCGACATCCCGGCCGCCGAGGCGCTGGCGAGCTGGCTGTCCGCCGTGCCCGGACGTGTCGAGGCCGTCGATCTGGAACTGGAGCAGGCGCTCGGCCGCGTGACGGCCGCGCCCGTGTGGGCGCTGCGCTCGTCGCCCGCCTTCGACGCGGCGGCGATGGACGGCATCGCGCTGCGCGCGGCAGACACGTTCGGCGCCACCGAGACGGCACCGCGGAGGATCGATCGGTTCGTGCTCGTGGACACCGGCGATGCGCTGCCCGAGGAGTGCGACGCGGTCGTCATGCGCGAGCAGCTGCACTGGGAGGACGGCGTGCCCGAGGTCCGCGCCGCCGCGGCACCGTGGCAGCACGTGCGGACGATCGGCGAGGACGTCAGCGCGACCGAGTTGCTGCTGCCCGAGGGTCACCGGCTGCGCGCCGTCGACCTGGCCGCGGCCGCCGCTGCGGGACACACGAGGCTGTCTGTCCGGCGGGCTCCGCACGTCGTCGTCATCCCGACCGGCGACGAACTGCGCCCGCTCGGCTCCGATCCGGCGCCCGGGGAGTTGCTCGACACGAACTCGCTGATGCTCGTCGGGCAGGCGCGCGAGGCGGGCTGCACGGCCGAGTCGCTCGCGATCGTTCCGGACGACCCGGGCCTGATCGGCGCCGCGCTGCGCGGCGCGGTGGAAGGGGCCGACCTCGTGATCCTGATCGCCGGCTCCAGCGCGGGCCGTGACGACTACACGGCGGCGGTCGTCGCCGAGGCCGGCACGCTGCTCGTGCACGGCGTCGCGGTCAAGCCCGGCCACCCCGTCGTGCTGGGCGCCGTGGACGGAACGGCCGTGCTCGGCGCGCCCGGTTACCCGGTCTCCGCGGCGCTGACGTTTGACATCTTCGCGCGCCCATTGCTGGCCGCGCTCGAGGGCGCCGCGCCGGTCGACCGCCCGCGCGCTCCGGCCCGGCTCGCACGCCGCGTGGCGTCCTCGCTGGGCGTCGACGACTGGATCCGCGTGCGGCTTGGCCGCGTCGGCGGCGGCCTCGTCGCCGCTCCCCTCCCGCGCGGCGCCGGCGTGCTCACGTCGCTGGTCAGAGCCGACGGGCTGCTCGTGGTACCCGCCGCGCTCGAGGGTCACGACGCCGGCGCTGAAGTTGAGGTTCGGCTGCTGCGCGACCTCGACGCCGTCGAGCGCACGATCGTCGCGATCGGGTCGCACGATCCCGTGCTCGACCTCGCCGCGTCGCTGCTGCGCGCGCGCGACCCGGCGCAGACGCTGGTCAGCGGCCCGGTCGGTTCACTCGGTGGCCTCGTCGCGCTGCGCGACGGGCTCTGTCACGTGAGCGGATGCCATCTCCTCGATCCGGAGTCGGGCGAGTACACGCTGCCCTGGATCGCGCGCGTCCTGCCCGGCCGCACGGTCGAGGTCGTGCGGCTCGTCGATCGCGAGCAGGGCCTGATCGTCGCCCCCGGCAATCCGCTCGGCATCACCGGCCTCGGCGACCTGCCACGGGTGCGCTACGTCAACCGCCAGCGTGGGGCGGGCACGCGCGTGCTGCTCGACCACGAGCTTGCGCGCGCCGGGATGGACCCGTCCACGATCGCCGGGTACGACCGGGAGGAGCCGACGCATCTCGCCGTCGCGGCCGCCGTCGCCGCGGGCCGGGTGGATGCCGGCCTCGGCGTGCTGTCCGCGGCGCGCGCGTTCGGACTCGGCTTCGTCGGAGTCGCCCGCGAGCCGTTCGACCTCGTGATGCTCCCCGACGAACCCGCGGTGGCTCCCCTGCTCACGCTGATGGAGGACCCCGACTTCCGTCGTCAGGTCGAGGCGCTCGGCGGGTACTCGACCGAGTCGACCGGACAGCGGATCCCTCTGATCGCACCTGGAATGCGGCGCCCGATCGAGGCGTCCACGTATTTACCGATCGATCAAGCGCTCTAAACCATCGACGGTTTCCAGCCGATACCGATCCCGGGTATACCGCGAACAGCATGAATTTCCAGGAACATCACTTCAGGAACCTCGGCAGGGCGCGTGATCACCTGTCCGAGACGATCCTCAGCCTCCAGTCGGCGCTCGACCGGATGACTGGTGATGACTGGATCGATGCGACCGAGCTGCTGAACGACATCGCCTCCGACATCGGCCCGCGACTGGGCCGGCTCCGGACAGCCGCGTCCGAGCGTTTTGACGAGCACACCCGGCTCGGGCACTTCGAGGAGATGCGCACCGGCCGGATGCCGTTCCCCGACGAACGCCTGGTCGTCGCCGCCGACCCCGCGGCGGCGCCGCCGCGGCCGATCCACGACGCGCCGCGCTTGGAGTGCCCGAACGCGAAGACCGGCGCCGAACTGGTCGCCAAGCATGGCGGGATCGACGAGGCGATGATGGCCTACCCGCCCGACAGCGCCGAGTTCGACCACATCCAGGCGTACCGGTACGTCAGCACCGGCAAGCGGCCGCACGGCTGGATTCCCCCTACGGTCTAGGCAGCTTCATCAGCTGTGGTGTCAGCGGCGCCATCGGCTGCCGCTTCTTGTGCCCGGTCGATGGCAACGTGGTGACGATGTCCGGCTGATAGCGCGTCTTCTCCTCGTGCTCGAGCGCCGCGACCAGCGGCCGCGGCGCGAACGAGACCATGGGGTTGGTGTACACCCGTCCGGCCTCGCCCGCGCACGCCGGGCAGGCGATCGACGAGGGAGCCGTTCCGATCGGCAAGGTCACGTCGAACGGACCGTCAACGTCGCACCGGTACTCGTAGATCGCCATGTCGCGGCTCCTAGTTCGCAGTCCTCGGGACGGTCACGCCCTGCTTGACCTGGTGGACCGGGCCGGCCCCCGGGGCGACGTCGAAGTCGAAGATCCGCCGCGGGATGTAGACCGTGGCGCACGAGTTCGGGATGTCCACGACACCCGAGAACCGCCCTTCGATCGGCGCCGAGCCCAGGATCATGTAGGCCTGGATGTCGGAGTAGCCGAACTGCATGAGGTAGTCGATCGCGTGGTGGCACGCCCGCTCGTAGGACAGCTGTGAGTTCAGGTAGTGCTGCTTGCCCGAGAGGTCGACGGAGACGCCGGAGAAGGCGATCCATTCCGAGTACTGCGGGTCGCGCAGGCCCGGCATGAAGATCGCGTTCTCGTAGACGTTGTACTTCTCCATGCCGCCCTTGATCACGTCGACGTGCAGGTCCATGAACCCGCCCATCTCGATCGCGCCGCAGAACGTGATCTCACCGTCGCCCTGCGAGAAGTGCAGGTCGCCGAAGGACAGGTTCGCCCCATCGACGAAGACCGGGTAGAACACCCGCGTCCCGGCGGTGAAGTTCTTGATGTCCTGGTTGCCGCCGTTCTCACGCGGCGGAGCGGTGCGGGCGGCCTCGCCGGCGACGCGGTTGAAGTCGTCGCCCTCGAGCGTGCCGAGGATCGCCGAGTCCGGCAGCGGCGGCAGCGCGAGCGGCGGTACGCGGTCGGGGTCGGTCGCGATCAGGTCGGTCTCGCGCTTGGTCCACTTCGCGAGCAACTCGTGCGACGGCGCCGTGCCCATCAGGCCCGGATGGTGGATGCCGACGTACGAGCACTCCGGGATGTGGCGCGAGGTGGCGACGTCGCCCGTGAAGTCCCAGATCACCTTGTAGGCGTCCGGGAAGCGCTCGGTGAGGAAGCCGCCGCCGTTGGTCTTGGCGAACACGCCGGTGTAGCCCCAGCCCTGGCCGGAGAGCGGACCTTCGTCCTCCTGGTCGCAGGCGTCGATCTCGAGGATGTCGACCACCAGCAGGTCGCCGGGCTGTGCGCCCTCGACGCGGAACGGCCCGGTGAGGACGTGCACGCCGGGGAGCGGGGCATAGCGGACGTCGTCCGCCGAGTCGTCGTTCTTGATCGCGCCGTCGAACCACTCACGGCAGTCGGCCCGGAACACGTCGCCCGGCCGGACCGTCACGTTCGGCGGGATGTCCGGGTGCCAGCGGTTGTGGCCGACGTGCTTCTGATCGGTGAACTTCTTCGTGTTGTCCAGCGGGAACAGATTCTTCGGCATAGGCCAGCTCCTCCACTCGATCGTTCTAGGCCGGCACGGACACGCGCCCGACCTCGCCGGCACGCGCGGTGCGTGAGCGGTCGAGGTGCTCCTCGGGCGTGGTGATGTCCTCGATGGCGACCGGCTCGATTACCGACGAGGCCCCCTTCAGCAGCACGAACGCGAGCGTCGCGAAGACGAAGGGCAGTGTCAGGGCGGGGAGGCCCCAGGGGATGAAGAGCGAGGCGATCGCTCCGAACAGCAGCGCCGCGAGCACGCCGCACATCACGGCGAGCACGCCGGTCCTCCACGAGAGCACGAAGAAGACGCCGCCGATAGCGAGCGCGGCGTCGAACGAGTTGAAGCCCCACAGGCCGTTGTAGATCGCGACGCCGTTGGCGCCGACGGCGAGCCCGGTGAGCATGCCGACGGTCGACCCGACGAGCGCGAACACCGCCGCGATCCGCGAGCACACCGCGATCCCGACGACGATCAGGATCCCGGCCCAGATGCTGTTCGCGAAGAACAGCTGGCTGATGCCGCGGAAGATCGCGTTGAAGATCCCTTCGATGTTGTTCGCCGCCCCGGCCTCGGCCGCGGAACGCAGCGTGTTGCTGACCGACCCGGCGGTGACCTGCGCGTCGGCCGGCGCGATCAGCCCGCCGGCGCGGCCGTTGGCGAAGTTCAGCGCGCCGATCAGGAACAGCAGCGTCATGAAGTTGAACGCGAGCGTGAACGGCGGCACCTTCCAGGCGCCGATGAACACGTTGGCCAGCGCGGCATGCAGGACCGTGGAGAAGAACGCGCCCAGCGCGATCCAGACCATCACGAGCACGTCCCAGTCGGGCTGCAGGAACAGCGACAGGCCGGCGCCGACCAGGACGCCGTTGAAGCCGAACAGGCCCGCTCGGATCGCGCCGCGGTCCATGCCGAGGAACAGCGCCGTCGCCGTCGACACGGCCAGACCGAGCGCGCCGGCGAAGCCGAGCCACGCCTCCCCGATGAACATCGCCACCAGGATCGCCAGCCCGGTCACCGGGTTGTTCATGAAGCAGACCTGCCCGATACCCCGCAGGCAGGAGTCGACGAAGTCGAGCAGCGGGTTCGCGTGCGCGCGTTCAGCCCACGCCGGCATCGTCCCGTTGACAGACAGGCCGGGGGTGCTCATCGGTGTGCCCTCCTCTTGTCGCGCGCCGTCGGCGCCGCCATTCAATGGCCGCGCCGAGGGGCGGTCAAGGCGGGGACAGCAGGGCTGTCGACAACGGATTCCAGGATGCTGAGAATCCGGAAAGCGGCCTTTCTTGCCTACTGCGGCGAGTGTTTCCGCGCCGTCGATGCGGCGAGCCGTGAAGTTCTTGAGATGACATGCTGCCGTCGACAGCAATGCTTTCAGGGGCGCTCACTGTCAGTACCGGGACTGGATGCGCTTGACGACGTGCTCGGCGGGCTGTATTGGGGCGACAACGTCGTCTGGCAGTTCGACGGGACGCCTGTCGAGCCGTTCTACAGCGCGATCGCGAGCCAGAGCACCGTGTTCGAGACGAAGGCCGTCGTCTCGCTCGGCAGCGCCGTCAACACGTATGGCATCCCGGGCGTCACGATCGTCGACGCGGCACAGTCCTCGCCCGGCGACCTGTTGCGCGAGATCCACCGGCTGTGCCATCCCCGCGGGCACCGGCTCGTGCTGTTCGAATCGCTCAACAGCATGGTGCGCTCCTGGGGCCTGACGGCGACGCGCGAGTTCTTCGCACGCTGCTGCCCGATGCTGCTCGAGCTCGGCGCGATCGCCTACTGGTCGATGAGCGCGCGCGACACGCCGGCGTCGTTGCAGAACACGGTCAACGCGGTCACGCAGTGCGTGCTCCGCGTCGACGAGCGCAACGTGCACGTGCTCAAGGCCGAGGGCCGCGACGACAGCGTTCGCGGCTCGGTGTTGCACTGGCACGACGAGGGCGGCCACCCCGTGCTCTCCCCGCCCGAGATCGTCGCCCGCGTGGCCGCGTCGCTGCGCGCGGTGCGGCGCGCGCGCGAGCTCAGCCAGCACGACCTCGGCGACCTCGCGGGCGTGACCGCGAGCGCGATCTCGCAGGTCGAACGCGCCGAGCGCGGGCTCTCATTGGCCACGCTGGTGCGGCTGAGCGGGGCGCTCGGAGTGACGATCGACGATCTGGTCCGCGGCGAGGAGCACGGCAGCTACCGGATCGGCCGCCGCATCGACGACCCGCAGCGCGGACTCGATCACACGCTCACACTGCTCGACGAGAGCGGATCCGCACATCGATCTCGTGCACCTCGACGCGCGCGAGTCCGCCGAGCCTGAGGCCAGACCGCCGGGCACGGCCGTCGTCGCCGTCGCCTCCGGCCTCGTCCAGGTCAAGATCGACGGCCAGACGCCGGCGCTCCGGCACGGCGAGATCCTCGTCGCCGACAGCGAGCAGATCGACGGCTGGCGCAACCTCGGTCAGGCGGAGGCGGTGCTGTTCTGGATCGTGATTCGAGGGCCAGCCGTACCGACAGGCTAAGAGGATCCGCGCGGCAGACCCCAGCGGGCCGTAGCGAACCAGCGTCGCCCCGCTGGGACCGTGGTGGTATGACCGCAACCGCCACACACCGACGCTCGCGCCCGAGCCTCGCGGGCACGCTGAAGCGCGTGCCCGGCGAGACGCTCGTCTTCGCGGCCGCAACGATGATCGCCCTCGTCCACGCCCTCGACGACGCGATCGTGCACCGCCAGCCTGGCGTCCCCGTCGATCGTCATGCGATCGCCATCGGCCTCGCGCTGAACCTCGGCATCGCCGCGATCATGCTCTTCGGGCGCATGCGGGCCGGCCTGCGGGCCGGGGTCGCCTTCGCGTTCGGCGGCCTCGCCGCCACCAACGGCGCGCTGCATGTCATCCACGTCGTCAATCACGACACAGCGGGCAGCGACGTCACCGGCGTCCTCGCCGCCGCAGCAGGACTGGTGCTCGTCGGGCTCGCCGCTTTCATCCCGTGGCGCAACCGCGGTGCCTCCAACTGGCGCGCGCGTACCGTCGCCGTGCCGGCGACGCTCGTCGCCCTGGCGTTCGTGCTGGTCCCGACCGGGATGGCGATCGTCGAGGTCCACAAGTGGCGCGAGGCCGTGGGCGCGGCGCCCAGCGCGGCCTACCAGGACGTCGCGTTCCGCTCCACCGACGGCCTGAAGCTCGCCGGCTGGTACCGGCCGTCGACCAACGGCGCGTCGATCATCGTCGCCCACGGCGGCGGTAGCGACCGCCGCGGCGCGGTGGCGCACGCCTCGATGCTCGCCCGTCACGGCTACGGCGTCCTGCTGTATGACGCCCGCGGGCGCGGCGAGAGCGAGGGCGACCCGAACTCCTACGCCTGGGGCTGGGAGAAGGACGCCAACGGCGCCGTCGCGTTCCTGAAGCGGCAGACCGACGTGCGCGACGGCCGGATCGGCGGACTGGGGCTTTCCAGCGGCGCCGACGCGCTGGTCGACGTCGCAGCGACGAACCCGGACCTCCGCGCGACGATCGGCGACGGCACCGCGCTGCGCACGTTCGAGGACGCGAAGCGACTCGGCGGGGGCACGGTCGTCGACGGCGCCGCAGCGTGGTCGATGTTCAAGGCGATCGAGGTGATCGGCGGGCAGGCACCGCCGGTGGCGCTCGAGGACCGCATCTCGCGGATCACCTCGCCGCTGCTGCTGATCTCCTCCGGCCGCCTCGCCGAGTACGACTTCAACGCCCTCTACATGAAGAGCGCGCAGCCGACGACGCAGCACTGGAACATGCCCAACGGCCACCACACCCGCGGCCTGCGCGAGTACCCGGCCGAGTACGAGCAGCGCGTGACCGGCTTCTTCGCTCAGTCCTTGGGCGCGTAGCGGTGGTGCAGGCCGAGCGGATTTCCGTCCGGGTCCGCGAAGAACGCCTGGTGGCAGACGCCTGAGTCCATGACGTCGCCGCGGAACGAGATGCCCTCGGCTTCGAGGCGCGCTCGGGTCGCGGCGACGTCGTCCACCTGGAGCGCGACGAGCGTGCTCCCGGTCCGGAACTCGAGCCCGAACGCGTCCGACTGCATGACCGCGAGCGTGAGGTTGCCGGCCTGGAACTCGGAGGCCGGCATATTCCCCCACCGCTTGACGAAGGGAAGCCCGAGCGTCTCGCCGTAGAACTTCGCGGCGCGGTCGTGGTCCTGCACCTGGATGGCGACGAAATCGACGCCGGTGACGAATGACATGGAAATCTCCTCAGGTAGTGGCGAGCGCGGGCTCGGCATGCGGGAGCGTACGCGTGCGACCCGCCGCGGTGACGGCCGCGACGACGGCGGCCGCGCCGCCGAACGCGAACGCTGACGACGGGCCGGCGGCGTCCACGACAGCGCCGGCGACGGCCGCACCGGCCGACGTGCCGACGGCAGCCGCGGTGGCGAGCCACGCGAACGCCTCGGTAGCGGTGCCGCGCGGCGCGACGCCGTCGACCATCGCGTACACCGTCGCGAAGGTCGGCGCGATCGTCGCGCCGGCCAGCACGAGCAGCGCGCCGAGCGCCAGCGGGCTGCCGGCCAGCGCCAGCGCCAGGTGGCCCACGGCCAGTGCGACGAGGATGAACACGAGCCCGGTGCCGGTGCGCGCACCGCCGCCGAGCTTGGCCGCGATCAGCCCGCCAATCAGCGAGCCGATGCCCCACAGGCCGAGCAGCGGCCCGGCCGCGCCCACGACGCCGAAGTGGTCGGCGGACGCGGCCACCGACACCTCGACCGCTCCGAACACGAGCCCGACGGCCAGCAGCACGCCGGTCAGGGTGCGCATGCCCGGCGAGCGCATCGCGCCGTGGGCCTCGTCATGCGGCTCCGGCCGCCAGCGGCGCGAGACGCCGGTGCTCGCGAACGTGAGCGTCGCGACTGCCAGCACCGCGCCGGCGGTGGCGAGCGCCGCGCCGGTCGAGACCAGCGTGCCCAGCCACAGCACCAGCGGCGGCCCGAACACCCAGGTGAGCTCGACGGCGGCGGCGTCGGTGGCGAAGGCGCTGCGCATCGCCTTCTTGTCCGGCACGATCGTCGCGAACAGCGTCCGCAGGCACGCGCCGACGGGTGGCATCGCGGCGCCGGCGATCAGCGCCAGCCCGACCCGGGCCGCCAGCGGCACGCCCTCCGGGAGCGCTGACGTGGCCGCCAGCGCGACCGCGGCGACGATCGCCGACAGCGACAGCACGAGCGTCTGCCCGCGGCGGTCGACGAGCCGGCCGAGCGCCGGGCCGCCGGCGCCCTGCGCCAGCGCGAACGCCCCGGAGACGAGCCCGGCGGCGGCATACGAGCCGGTGGCCAGCTCGGTGTGGACCAGCAGGCCGATGCCGAGCATCGCGATCGGCAGCCGGGCGACGAGGGACACGGCGAACAGCCGCGCGGCGCCGGGGGTCGAGGTCAGGGCGTTCATGCCCCCATAGACGCCGCCCGGTTCAGAAACTCATCGGCGGCTACGCATGGAACCGGCGTAGCCGCAGCGCGTTGGCGATCACGCTGACGCTCGAGAACGCCATCGCCGCGCCGGCGATGACGGGGTTGAGCAGGCCGGCGGCGGCCAGCGGGAGCGCGGCGACGTTGTAGCCGAACGCCCACGCCAGGTTCTGCTTGATCGTGCGCAGCGTCGCCCGCGAGAGCCGGATCGCGTCCGCCGCCGCGCGCAGGTCGCCCGAGACCAGCGTCAGGTCGGACGCCTCGATCGCGACGTCGGTGCCGGTGCCGATCGCCAGCCCCAGGTCGGCCTGGGCGAGCGCCGGCGCGTCGTTGACGCCGTCGCCGACCATCGCCACGACGCGGCCTTCGGCCTGGAGCCGCGCGATCACGGCGGCCTTCTCCGCCGGGAGCACCTCGGCGATCACCTCGTCGATCCCGACCTCGGCCGCGACCGCACGTGCCGTCGCCTCGTTGTCGCCGGTCAGCAGCACCGGCCGCAGGCCGAGCCCGCGCAGCCGCGCGACCGCGTCGGCGGACGTCGGCTTGACCGCGTCGGCGATCACGAACACGGCCACGGCGCGACCGTCGATCGCGGCGACGACCGCCGTCCGGCCGTCGAGCGCATCCTGCAGCTTGTCCGGGATCCGGATCGACCACTCGGCGAGCAGCGCCGGGCGGCCCGCGACCACCGCCTGCCCGTCGACGACGCCCTCGACGCCGAGACCCTCGCGGTTCGTGAACCCGTCGACCGTGAGGTCCGACGCCGCCGCGGACGCGATCGCGCGGCCGATCGGATGCTCGGACGCACCCTCGAGCGCGCCCACCAGCTCGAGCGCCTCGCGCCGGTCGAAGCCGTCGGTGACCACGTCGACGAGCGTCATCCGCCCGCTCGTGACCGTGCCGGTCTTGTCCAGCACGACCGTGTCGACGCGCCGGGTCGACTCCAGCACCTCCGGGCCCTTGATCAGCAGCCCGAGCTGGGCGCCGCGGCCGGTCCCGACCATCAGCGCGACCGGCGTCGCCAGCCCGAGCGCGCACGGGCAGGCGATGATCAGCACCGAGACCGCGGCGGTGAAAGCAAACGTCGCGCTCTCGCCCGTGCCGAGCCAGAAGCCCAGGGTCGCGACGGCGAGTGCGATCACGGCCGGGACGAAGATGCTCGCGACGCGGTCGGCGAGCCGCTGGACGGGCGCCTTGCCCGACTGGGCGACAGTGACGAGCTTGGCGATCTGCGCGAGCGCCGTGTCGGCGCCGACCTTGGTCGCCTGGATCACGAGCCGACCGCCGGCGTTGACCGTCGCGCCCGCGACCTCGGTGCCGGGCCCGACCTCGACCGGCACGGACTCGCCCGTGAGAAGGCTCAGGTCGACGGCCGAGCGACCCTCGACGACGATCCCGTCGGTCGCGACCTTCTCGCCCGGCCGGACGACGAACCGGTCGCCGGCCTGCAGCCGCTCGATCGGCACACGGTGCTCGCCGCGCTCGTCGAGCACGGCGACGTCCTTCGCGCCGAGCTCGAGCAGCGACGTGAGCGCGGCGCCGGCGCGGCGCTTCGCGCTGGCCTCGAAGTAGCGGCCGGCGAGCATGAACGTCGTCACGACCGCGGCGGTCTCCAGGTAGATGTGGTTCGCGCCCTCTCCCTGCTCCGGAATCACGTCGAACGCCATCCGCATGTCCGGCATCCCTGCGTCGCCGAACACGAGCGCGTACAGCGACCACAGCCATGCGGCGAGCGTGCCGAGGCTGATCAGCGTGTCCATCGTCGCGCTGCCGTGCCGGAGGTTCGCCCACGCCGCCCGGTGGAACGGCCAGCCGCCCCACAGGACGACCGGCGTCGCCAGGTTGAGCGCGAGCCACTGCCAGTTGTCGAACTGCAGCGACGGGATCATCGAGACCAGCAGCACCGGCAGCGACAGCAGCGCGGAGACGATCAGCCGCGTCCGCAGCGGGGCGAGATCGTCGACCTCCGGTGCCTCCGCCGGCAGCGCGGCGTGATAGCCGGCGGCCTCGACCGCGCCCAGCAGCTGCTCGGGCTCGACCGCGCCTGGGTCGTAGTCGACGGTCGCCTTCTCGGTCGCGTAGTTGACGCTCGCGCTGACGCTCTCGAGCTTGTTCAGCCGCCGCTCGATCCGGCTCGCGCACGACGCGCACGTCATCCCCGTGATCGGGAGCTCGATCGTGCTCACCGCGTGAACTCCGCCGTGTGGACCTCGCCGCCATGCCGGAACTGCAGGTACAGGCGGTAGCGAGTCCCGCGCTCCAGCTCGGCCTCGTAGACGTCTCCGGTCGGATGCACGTGGACGAACGCGAGGTCGCCTTCGCGCAGCGCGACCAGGTGGCCGCGGGCCCCGAGGTAGGGCTGCGGCGTGATCTCGCGGCCGCCGCGCGTGATGGTGAAGCGAAGCTCGTTCGGGGCGCGCTCGACGCGGTAGCCGTCGACGCGGGCGACCCGCGAGCGCTCCGGGAGCGCTTGATAGTTCGCCGCGCCGTCGACGCTCACATCGGCCGCGAGCGTGTACGCCTGCCCGGCACGCTCGAAGTCCGCGAACGCGCGGTAGGCGCCGGCCTGAGGGATCGTCATCCGGACGCGCCACTCGCCGTCGACTAGCCGCGGGTGCAGGTGCTGGAAGCCGCGGCCGTCGCGGCGCACGACGATCAGGTGCATGCGCCGCGCGTGAGCGACGTCGAAGTCGCGCACGGCGTCGCCGGCCTCGTCGCGGACGGTGAAGCGCAACATGGTCGCGTCACCTCGGGACAGCTCGTCGCGCACGAGGTCGAGGGTCAAGCCGCCGTCGCTGACGGCAAGCCCGCGCACCGGGTCGGCCGCCTGGCCAGCGTCCGGATCGGTGTGGGCCGTGTCCGGGTTGTGGCCCTCGATCACATGGTCGGTTTCGGGCGCGTGGGCGGGCGCCTCGCGCTCAGCGACCTCGCGGTCGGGCCCGATTGCGCCGCCGACCGCGGTCGCGCCCCAGAAGATCAGGGCGAGCAGCGCGAAAAATCCGGCCAGCTTCACGCCGGCTCGGCGTCGTAGCCGGCTTCGTCGATCGCGGCCACCACGGCCGCGGCGTCGACGTCCGTGCCCTCGACGCGCACGAGCTTGGTGTCCAGGTCGACGTCGACCGCGCGCACCCCGGCGACGCGGCCCACCTCCCCGGACACCGCCGTGCGGCAGTGCTCGCAACTCATCGCGTCAACGCGGTAGGTCAGAGCCATCCTGCCTCTGACCATACCACCTAGGGGTATTTCCTAAGCGCGTTCGACGCGCATCGCGCGCGCCAGTGTCCCGCCCAGGACATGCAGCTGATCGCCGAAGCGGACGGTCAGCGGCCCGTCGAACGGCTGGCGCTCGAGCACCTCGAGCTCGTCACCCAGCGACACGCCGCGCTCGTCGAGATACCGGAGCATCGCGGGATCGGAGTCGGAGACCCGCACGAACTTGCCGGCGTCACCAGGCTCGAGATCCGACAGCCGCGACGTTTCCTCGATCGGCAGCTCAAGCGACGCGCTCGGGATCGGATCGCCGTGCGGGTCGTGCGTCGGATGGCCGAGCTTCGCCGCGATCCGCCCCTCGAGGTACTCCGAGAGCACGTGCTCGAGCGCTTCGGCCTCCTCGTGGACGCGATCCCACGGCACGCCCAGATGCTCGGCCAGGTACGTCTCCAGCAGGCGGTGATGGCGCATCACCTCGAGCGCCACCCGCTCGCCGGCGGGCGTCAGGGCCACGCCCTTGTAGCGGACGTGGCGCACCAGGCCGCGCTCGTCGAGCTTCTTGACCATCGCCGAGACGGAGGCGGGCGTCACGCCCAGCCGCTCGGCCAGCGCGTTCGTGGTCGCGCTGCCGTCGCCCTGGTGTGACAGCGAGTAGATCGCCTTCGCGTAGTCCTCGATCGCCTCCGAGGGGCGCGTGCGGTCGGCGGCGGCCATCAGGCGGCCACCAGCAGCCCGGTCGCGAACATCAGCGCCATCCCGGCCAGGATGCCCGTCACCGCGCCCGGATGCAGCACGCGGCCGTCGTCATCGCGCAACGACGGTACGAGCGTGACGATCACCTGAACGATCGCGCCCGCGCCGAAGCCGAACAGGAACGCGGCGGCGGACGCGTTGAACGCGGCGGCGCCGATCCACGCGCCCAGGACGGCCGGCGCGCCCGCGATCAGCCCGAGCAGCGCGAGCCGCCGCCACGACACGCGCTCGCGCGCGAGCGGAGCGACGATCGCGAGCCCCTCGGTGGTGTTGTGGAGCGCGAAGCCGACGACCAGGAACGCGCCCAGCGCCAGCGAGCCGACCGCGTACGCGGCGCCGATCGCGACGCCCTCGCCGAGGTTGTGCAGGCCGATGCCGATCGCGATCAGGAGCGCGGATGCGCCGCTCGCGCGCCCGCGCAGCCAGCTCGAGATGCCGCTCAGCAGCAGGTAGGCGACCATCCCGCCGACGATCACGAGCGCCGCGCCGCCGAACGCCTGCGAGCCCTCGCCGGCCAGCTCGAAGCCCTCGAGCGTGGCGTCGACGGCCAGGAACGCGAGCAGGCCGACGGTCAGCGCCATCAACCCGCGCAGCCACGACGGCGGCACGCTCCGCAGCCACGGCAGCCACAGCATGCCGAGCGCGATCGGGATCACGCCGACGTAGATGCCGAGCAGCGCCATCAGGCCGAAGAAGCCCGCATCGGCGTTCGGCGTCTCGACAGCGACCGGGATCTCGTGCGCGATCGTCCCGCCCGAGGACGTGACGAGCGCGACCTCGTAGGCCTCGCCCTCGACCCACTGCTGCTGCACATGCACGGTGGCGGTCTCGAGTCGGCCGATCGGATCGTCGGCGCCGGTGAACTGCACGAACGCGTCGTTGACCTGTACCTGCGCGACCGACACCGCATCCGGGCCGTCGTTGCGAACCGTCACCGCGATCTCGCCCGGCGTCAGGACCGTGCGCTCGACCGCCAATTCCTCTGCCGGCGGCCCGCGCCGGTCGCCCAGGCCCGGCCCGTCGAAGACGAAGAACAGTGCGACGCCGCCGATCACCAGCAGCAGCGGGACGAGCCCGAGCACCCAGGCCGGCACCCGCACGCCCTTGGTCGCGACGCCCATCACACGACCTCGAAGATCCCCTGCCAGCCGAGCTCGGTGAACTCGGACTGGTGCGCGTGGAACATGTACTGGCCGGGATACGGGAACCGCCACTCGAGAATTCCGCGCTGGCCCTGGCACAGCATCACGGTGTCGGTCAGCTCCGACGGGGTCTTGCCGGTGCCGGTCGGGTAGTAGTCGAACAGGTTCCCGTGCAGGTGGAACGAGTTGATCAGGTCGTACTCGAGCACGTTGACCAAGTAGATCCGAACGAGCTCGTTGACCTTGGTCTCCAGCGGCCGGTCCATGTACGCGAAGCCGATCGTGTTCGCGGCGTAGACCTCGTTGGCGCGGTCGAAGTTCGTGTCGAACCCGTTCATCACCATCACCATCTCGTCCGCGTCCTCGCGCCCGTCGGCGGGGTCGATGATGAACGCGCCGTAGAGGCCCTTGGCGATGTGCTCGGCCAGCGGCCGGACGTGGCAGTGGTAGAGGTGCAGCCCGGCGGGCAGCGCCTCGAACTCGTACACGGTGCTGCCTGCCCGGCTTGATCTCGCCGGCGCCGATCCCCGGCACGCCGTCCATCGACGACGGGTGGATGCCGTGGAAGTGGATCGTGTGCGAGTGCGCCGAGCCGTTGGCGAACTTGATCCGCAGCAGCTCGCCTTCGCGGGCGCGCAGTGTCGGGCCGGGGATCCGCCCGTTGTAGGTCCAGGCGGCGAACGACACGCCCGGCATGACCTCGATCTCCTTGTCGACCGCGTGCAGCTCCCACTCGCGTACGACGCGCCCGCTGGCCGTGCGGGTCGTGGTGCCCCAGTCGAAGTCGCGCACGAGCTCGTGCGGATCGAAGCCGTTGCGGGCGTGGTCGACGGCGACGTTGCCGCGGAAGTTCGCGTGCCCGCCATGGTCGTGCCCGTTGGCGCGGAGTCATCTGCCCGTTGTGCCCGCGCGCTCCCGACGCGTGCAACAGCGCACCGCCCGCTCCCAGCAGCGGCAGCCCTCCGGCGATCAGTCCACGTCGAGTTAGCGATCTCACGGAAGGAATTGTGGCATATCTAACTCTGATGTGTGGCAGCATCTGCCGGAATGCTCGCGACGACGCTCGCCGTGGCGGCCGTGTTCCATGGCGCGCCGGTCCCTCCCGCCGAAGCGCCGTGGTTCGTCTCGCTGACCACCCGCGGCCCGTTCTGCGGCGGCGCGCTGATCGCGCCCGACCGGGTCCTGACGGCGGCGCACTGCGTCCAGGGCGCCGGCCCGGACGACTTCCACGTGCGGGTCGGCGGGCGGCACCGTGAATTTCGCGGCGCGTACTTCCCGACGGACTACCGCGAGATCCCCTCGGCGGTCGAGCCGCTGAATCCGAGCGCCTCCGGGACCGCCAACGACCTCGCGGTGATCGTCCTGCGCCGGCCCGTCACCGGCGTTACGCCGCTGCCGATCGCGGCCACGCCGCCCGCCGACGGCGAGACCACGCTCACCGTCGGCCGCGGCGCCACCGGCCCCCAGCGGGGCGCGTCGAGCGTGCTGCTCGGCGCGACCCAGCAGGTCGTCCCGTCGGCGGCGTGCCAGGCCACGTACGGCCCCGAACTGCACGACCCGGCGCTGCACCTGTGCACGGAGGACCCGACGCTCGAACGGCACCCAGGCCTGCGCCGGCGACAGCGGGAGCCCGGTGATGGTGCGGCGCGACGGCGTCCTGCAGGTCGCCGGCGTCGTCACCTGGGGCGGCGAGACGCTGGGCCGTGAGTGCGGCGAGGGACCGGCCGACGCCTCCGAGCGCGTCCTCGCACACCTCGCGCTGGTGACCGGCGCGCCGCCGCGCAGGCTGGCGCCGTACGCCGAGCGGCGCGTCCGCGTCCGCCGCTCCGGCAAGGTCCGCCGCTGCGTGATCGGCGCGTGGCATCCCGGCACGCCGCGCTTCGAGGTCCGCTGGTTCCGGCGTGTCGGACTCCAGCGCAAGCTGATCTCGGGCACGAGCCGGACGCGCACCGTGAACTCCGGCCGGATCGGCTGCGCCGTGATCGCCCGGACGGCGGGCGGCTGGGCGGAGGAGGAGTCCTACAACGCGTTGTGACCGCGGACGCGGCCGCCACCGACCGCCTTCGCCGCGTACATCGCGCGGTCGGCGGCCGAGAGGATCTGCGGCGGGCGTGTCGATCGCGTCGACGCGGGCCAGCCCGACGCTGGTGGTGACGGCGCGCTCGACGCCGTCGAACTCGAACCGCTGCGCGGCGACCAGGTCGGCGATGTCGACGGCCACGCGCGCGGCGTGGTCCATCTCGCAGCCTCCCAGCAGGACGGCGAACTCGTCGCCGCCGAGCCGCGCCAGCACGTCGCCGCGCCGCAGGCGGCGGGAGATCGCCTCGGCGGTCGTGCGCAGCAGCTCGTCGCCGGCGTGATGGCCGTGCGCGTCGTTGATCTCCTTGAAGCCGTCGAGGTCGAGCACGAGCAGCGCACCCGCGCGCCCGGAGCCCGCGCAGCGCTCGAGTTCGATGTCGAACGCCCGCCGGTTGAGCGCGTCCGTGAGCGGATCGCGCGATGCCATCCGGCGCAGCTCGGTGATGTCCTGGAACTGGCCGACCCAGCACAGCGGGCGACCGAACTCGTCGCGCAGGAAGGTCAGGTTGGCGAGCGTCCACACGACCTCGCCGTCCGGCTTCACGAACCGCTTCTCGCACTGCCAGGTGCTCAGCTCGCCCTGCAGGATGCGCCAGGCGGCGTCGAGGTCGCTCTGACGGTCGTCGGGATGCGTGAGCTCCTGGTCGCGCATGCCGATCAGCTCGTCGGCGGTGCGCCCGAGCAGCACGCACAGGGCGGCGTTCACGCGCACGTACTGGCCATCGGTGTTGAACAGCGCCATCCCGAGCGGCATGTGGTCGAACGCCTCGTCCAGCGTTCCCGGCTGCTGGCGGTCGACCTCGCGCAGCAGGCAGAGAAATCCGTCGTCGAGCACCCGGACGCTGACGTCGAGCGCGAACGGCACACCGTCGGCGCGCCGGCCCTCGAGCGGCACCAGCGGGACGAGCGTGCCCGGGTCGACGCCCTCGAGCGCCGCCCACAGCCGCGCGGCGCAGGCGACGAGATCCCCGATCGCCGATCCCACGGGATCGCGCTGGAACATCTTCGCCGTCGGCGGGCTCGCCGCGAGGATCACACCGCTCATGTCGAGCTTGACGGCCGCCTCAGGGAGCAGGGCAAGGGATGCGGGCATGACGCGTCCTATTGATCGGCCGCGGTCTGGGTAGCTTGAGAGACATGATCAGCCGGATCCCGTTCTTCAAGGTCGTGGCCGTCGTCCAGGTGGCGCTGCTCGTGCGCCGGCACCTCAAGGCGCTGTCGCTGTTCGAGCGGCAGCGGATGGCGGAGCTGGCCCGGCGTGCCCACCGCCTCAACGCCGACGAGCGCCGCGAGCTGCGAGAGCTGGCACTCAAGCTCGAGCCAGGAGCCTTCGCCGGCGCGGCGGCAAATCACCTCTCGCCGGTGCCGCTGCCGAAGACGCTGCGGCGCGCTATCGGACTCGGATCGACCGCGAGCTGGTCGCGGTCGCGCTGAGGCCCACGCTGAGCTTGTAGGACCCCGGCTTGAGCGTCCGCCCAGTCGGCAGGCGGCGCATGATCGTGACGCTGTTGGCGCCGGAGTGGCCCTTCTTCGTCCAGCTCGAGAGCGCCTTCTTGGAGCCGCTGCGGGTGATGCTGAAGCGGATGGTGGCGGCCTTGGTGAGCGAGAAACGCACTTTCAGCTTGCTGCGCTTGGTGCGCAGCGAGCCGCCGACGGAGACGTCGAAGAGATAGATCGGCTGCGTGACGGTCGGCGCGGGCGTGACGACCGGCGCGACGGGGGTCGGCGTGACCGTGGTCGGCGTCTCCGGGGTCTCTGTGGCCACCGGCGTCGCCGTCGGGACCGGCAGACTCGGCGTGGCGGTCGCGGTCGGAGTCGGCGCGGGAACGACGGCGGGTGTAGGGATCGGGGTCGGGGTCGGCAGCGGCCCGTTGATGGCAGCTACGGCGGAGTCGGCGTTCAGGCGCCCGCCGGTGACCGCCAGCCCGACGAGGGCAGCGTTCTGCATCGACCGTCGTCATCAGCGCCTGCTTGAGCTCCCACGTCGCGGCGGCGGGGTTGGCCGCCAGAGCGAGCGCGGCCGCACCGGCTGCGTGCGGTGTCGCCATCGAAGTGCCGCTCATGTACTCGTACGGGAGGAAGAGGGGTGAGCGGCCGATCGAGGTCGAGCGGATCGACCGTCCCGGCGCGAACAGATCGACGGTCGTCGCTCCGAAGTTCGACGAGTTCGACTGGTCGAACGGGGGAGCGGGTCGAAGAACGCGCGCTTGTCGTGGGTGTCGGATGCGCCGACGCACAGGAGGTTGTCTTCCGGGCTCGCACACGGGTACGACGCCTCGGACGGGATGTCGTCGTCTTTGCCGGCGTTGCCCGCCGCGACGACGTACAGCGTGTCGGGGTGGTCGGCGATGACACTGTTCAAGTAGGGGTCGTCCACGTCGCCGCCAAGCGAGGCGTTGACGATCTTGACTCCGAGGTCGCCCGCGTAATCGAACGCGTCGGCGATGTCGCTCGACCAGCCATCGCCCGAGTCGTCGAGGGCGCGCAGCGGCAGGATCTTCGCCTCCGGCGCCACGCCGATCACCGGCGCGCCCGTGTTGGCCGCGGCGATCGTGCCGGCGACGTGCGTCCCGTGACCGTTGCCGTCCTGCGGGTCATTGTCCTCAGTGCCGGTGAAGTCCCAGCCGGCCACGTCGTCGATGTAGCCGTCGCCATCGTCGTCGATGCCGTTCCCGGGCTCCTCGCCGGCGTTGACGGCGATCTGGCTCGCGAGTTCCGGGTGATCGGCCTTGATGCCGGTGTCGACGACGGCCACGGTCACGCCCGTGCCGACGCTGCGCTGCCAGGCGGCGAACGCGTCGATGTCCGTGTCGTCGAAAGGATCCTCGAGGCCCCAGAGGGTCGGCCAGGTGAACGCGATGGGCGCGCTCGTCGCGTGCATGCGGCGGTCCGGCGCCGCATAGACGACGTCGTCGTCGGCCCGCAGCTCAGCAACGGCCTCGGCGACGTCGCCGTCCTTGGGCTCGACGAGCTCGGTCCGCTCGACGCCGAGCTCGGAGACCAACTTCACGCCGGCGTCGGCACGCAGTTCGCGCCGCTCCTTGCGGTCCAGGCCGGGCTGGCGCTGGACGATGATGTCGCCGTCGGCGGCCTGCGCGGTCGTCGGGACGACGAAAAACGCAGCGGCAGTGACGACGAGGAGGGAACGGCGCATCCGTTAACGCGTATCGGCAGCAACGGAGAATTCCTTAAACCGTGCGACAGATCACAGTTACCGGTATAGAAATTTATAGCTGGGTAACGTCGCAGTATGAGCACGACCGAGACGCTGCGGGCCCTGCTCGACGGCCCGTATCCCGATACCCGTGAGCGAGTGCGCTGGTGGCTGTCGCAGCCGGGCAACGAGCCGGCCGACGACCTGCCGACGGAGGAGCACCGCGAGCGCGTCCTGGCGTGGGTGCGCGAGCTCTCGTCAGAGGGCGACACTGCAATGGGCTACCCCGTCGAGTACGGCGGGAAGGGCTCGCCCGGGCGCAGCGTGACCTCGTTCGAGACGCTGGCGATGGGGGATCTGTCGCTGCTGGTCAAGTGCGGCGTCCAGTTCGGCCTCTTCGGCGGCGCGATCCTCCATCTCGGCACCGAGCGCCACCACGAGCGTTACCTGCGTGACGTGGCCGCGATGGACCTGCCGGGCTGCTTCGCGATGACCGAGACCGGCCACGGGTCGAATGTGCAGGCGCTCGAGACCACGGCCACCTACGACCCCGAGACGCACGAGTTCGTCGTCCACACGCCCGACGACGACGCGCGCAAGGACTACATCGGCAACGCCGCACGTGACGGGCGGATGGCGGTCGTGTTCGCGCAGCTGATCGCGGGCGGTGAGGAGCGCGGAGTGCACGCGCTGCTGGTGCCGATCCGCGACGACCACGGCGACCCGTGTCCCGGCGTCCGGCTCGAGGATTGCGGCGCCAAGCTGGGGTTGAACGGCGTCGACAACGGGCGGATCTGGTTCGACCACGTGCGCGTCGCACGCGAGAACCTGCTCGACAAGTACGCGCAGGTGCACGAGGACGGCACGTACTACAGCGCGATCGAGAACCCGACCAAGCGCTTCTTCACCATGATCGGCACGCTGATCCAGGGGCGGATCAGCGTCTCCGGCGCGTCGATCAGCGCGACCAAGGTGGCGCTCACGATCGCGATCCGGCGCGCGCTCGAGCGGCGCCAGTTCGGGCCGCCAGGCGGCGACGAGGAAGCCCTGCTGATGGACTACCGGACGCATCAGCGGCGGCTGCTCCCGGCGCTGGCGAAGACGTACGCGCTGTCGTTCGCGCAGTTGCGGCTGATCGACCAGCTGCACGAGGTGTTCACGGGCGAGGCCGACGATCGCGACCGACGCGAGCTCGAGACGCTCGCCGCCGGCGTGAAGTCGATCGCCACCTGGCACGCGACGGAGACGATCCAGAGCTGCCGCGAGGCGTGCGGCGGCGCCGGCTACCTGCGCGCGAACCGGTTCGCGGCGCTGAAGGCCGACACCGACGTGTTCACGACCTTCGAGGGCGACAACACGATCCTGCTCCAACTCGCGGCCAAGAACCTGCTGACCGACTACAAGGACGAGTTCGGCGAGCTCGACCCGCTCGGCATGGCGCGGTTCGTGGCCGGTCAGGCGCTCGGCCTGATCGCCGAGAAGACATCGCTGCGCAAGCTCGTCGACGGCGGCGACCTGCGCGACCGCGACACCCAGCTCGACCTGTTCCGCTGGCGCTACGAGCACCTGCTCGGCGGCGCCGCGCGGCGGCTCAAGCGCGGCATCGACGACGGGCGCGACCCGTTCTCGGTGCTGATCGACAGCCAGGACCACGTCGTCGAGACCGCGCGTGCGTGGGTCGACCTCGTCGTGCTCGAGTCGTTCCCCGAGGATCCGGCCGTCGACAAGCTCCGCAGCCTGTTCGCGCTGCACACGATCGAGACCCACCGCGGCTACTACCTCGAGCACGGACGGATCTCGGCCGGCCGCTCCAAGGCGGTGATCAAGGCCGTCAACGAGCTGTGCGCGGAGCTGCGGCCGGACGCGCGGGCGCTGGTCGACGCGTTCGGCGTCCCTGAGAGCGTGCTCGGAGACGCGAAGGTCGTGGCGGAATCGGTCCCCGCATGAGGACGCGCCTGCCGCGTGCCGAGCGCGAGCAGCAGATGCTCGACAGCGCGCGCGAGCTGTTCGCCGCGCGCGGCTACGCGGCCGTGACGATGGACGAGGTCGCGGCCGCCGTCGGCGTCACGAAACCGCTGCTCTACAACTACTACGGCAACAAGGAGCAGCTGTTCCTGGCCTGCATGAAACCGGCCGCGGATGCGCTCGTGACCGCCGTCGTCAGCGCCGTGCAGTCGGCGCAGGACGCGCCCGAGGCGCTGCGGGCCGGCATCCACGCGTTCTTCGCGTTCCTGGACTCCGACGGCGAGGCGTGGCGCGTGCTGCACGACGACTCCCTGCCCAGCGGCGGCGAGATCGCGCAGCGGATCGGCGAGTACCGCGCGCGGATGGAGGCGCTCGTGACGGCTGCCCTGCAGGAGCGCACCGAGAGCCGCGCCGTCGAGCCGCTCTCGGTCGCCATCTTCGGCGCCGCCGAGGCGCTAGGCCGCTGGTGGCTGCGCACCGGCGCGATGCCCGCCGATCGCACCGCCGAACTCTTGATCCGCACCATCGAACCCGGACTGAGGACGAGATGAACACACGACGCGTCGCCATCGTCGGCGGCAACCGGATCCCGTTCGCGCGGTCCAACGGGGCCTACGCGCACGCGTCCGACCAGGACATGCTCACCGCGACGCTCGATGGGCTCGTCGAGCGCTTCGCGCTGGAGGGCGAACGGCTCGGCGAGGTCGTCGCCGGCGCCGTGCTCAAGCACGCGCGCGACCGCGACCTCACGCGCGAGTCCGTGCTCGGCTCCAAGCTCGCGCCGGAGACGCCGGCCTACGACGTCCAGCAGGCGTGCGGCACCGGGCTGGAGACGACGATCGCGGTCGCCAACAAGATCGCGCTCGGGCAGATCGACGTGGGGATCGCGGGCGGCGTCGATACGGCGTCCGACGCGCCGATCGCGGTCAACGAGGACCTGCGCCAGATTCTGCTCGACATCAACCGCGCGAAGTCGCTGCCGTCGCGGGCGCGGAACCTCACCCGGCTGCGGCCGGGCCAGGTGGTGCCGGAGCTGCCCCGCAACGCGGAGCCGCGCACGGGTCTCTCGATGGGCGAGCACGCGGCGCTGATGGCGCGCGACTGGGGCGTCACGCGCGAAGCGCAGGACGAGCTCACCGTGGCCTCGCACCAGAGCATGGCCGCCGCCTACGAGCGCGGCTTCTACGGCGACCTGGTGACGCCGTACCTGGGGCTGGAGCGCGACCAGAATCTTCGCCCTGACTCCTCGACGGACGAGCTGGCGAAGCTGAAGCCGGTGTTCGGCGAGACGATGACCGCAGGCAACTCGACGCCGCTGAGCGACGGCGCATCAACGGTCCTGCTCGCGAGCGAGGAGTGGGCGGCCGAGCGCGGCCTGCCCGTGCTGGCGTACTTCGTCGACGCGCAGACCGCCGCCGTCGACCACGTCCACAAGGGCGAGGGGCTACTGATGGCGCCGGCGTACGCGATGCCGCGGCTGCTGGACCGCAACGGGCTGGGGTTCGCGGACTTCGACCTGTTCGAGATCCACGAGGCGTTCGCGTCGCAGGTGTTGGCGACGCTGGCGGCCTGGCGCGACCCCGTGTTCACCCGCGAGCGGCTCGAGCGCGAGGAGCCGCTGGGCGAGATCGACCGGTCCAAGCTCAATGTCAACGGGGGCTCGCTGGCCGCCGGGCATCCGTTCGCGGCCACCGGTGGGCGGATCGTGGCCTCGCTCGCGAAGGCGCTCGACGAGCGCGGCAGCGGGCGCGGTGTGATCTCGATCTGTGCGGCCGGCGGCCAGGGCGTCGTCGCGATCCTGGAGAAGTCATGAGCGACCGGTACTCGCAGTTGGTGAACCTGCCCGTCGCGGGCGGCGTGGCGAAGCGGATCGGGCTGCCGCAGCCGGTCGCGCTCGAACGCGGGCCGGGCGAGCTGAGCGGCCGCGTGCTGCTCGGGGGCGCGGGCCGGATGGCCGAGGCCGCGGCGCGCGTGCTGGCCGGGCTTGACGTCGACGCCGCGACGGCGCTCGACGATCCCGTGCGCGAGCACGCCGCCAATGCCGGTCTCGACGCTGCCGTGTTCAACCCCGAGGCGCCGGCCGACCAGCGCTTCAAGGCGCTCGTGTTCGACGCCACCGGCGCGGAGCTGGTCGAGCTGCACCGCTTCTTCCATCCGACCGTGCGCCGTGTGCTGCCGTCCGGGCGCGTGGTCGTGATCGGAGACGGGCGGCGCGCGCTGGAAGGCTTCACGCGTTCGCTGGCCAAGGAGATCGGGCGCGGCGCGACCGTCAACCTGATGCAGGTCTCCGACGACGCGGACATCGACGCGACGTTGCGCTTCCTGCTCTCTCCGCGCTCGGCGTACGTGTCGGGGCAGGTGGTGCACGTCGGAGCCGGTCGCGAGGTGCCGCTCGCCGGGCGCACGGCGCTTGTGACGGGCGCGTCGCGCGGGATCGGCGCGTCGATCGCCGACGTGCTCGAGCGCGAGGGCGCGACCGTGGTCCGGCTGGATCTCAAGGACGCCGAGCTCGAGCTCGACATCACCGATGAGGACGCGCCCGCCCGGATCGCCGGGCACTTCGAGGACGGGCTCGACATCCTCGTCCACAACGCGGGCGTGACGAAGGACCGGACGCTGGCGAAGATGCCCGAGGACCGCTGGCAGTCGCTGATGGAGGTGAACCTGCTGGCGCCCGAGCGGATCACCGAGGGGCTGCGGCCGCTGCTGCGCGACGACGGGCGAATCGTCTGCGTGTCGTCGCTGAGCGCGATCGCCGGCAACGCCGGACAGACCAACTACGCGACATCCAAGGCGGGGCTGATCGACTTGGTGACCGATTTGGAGCTCGACCGCGGGATCACGATCAACGCGGTCGCGCCCGGCTTCATCGAGACGCAGATGACGGCGGCGATGCCGCTCGGCGTGCGCGAGGCGGGGCGGCGGATGAACTCGCTGCGCCAGGGCGGGCTGCCGGTCGACGTGGCCGAGACCGTCGCGTGGCTGGCCGGCTCCGGCGTCGATCGCAACGTCATCCGGGTCTGCGGGCAGAGCCTGCTGGGGGCGTGATGTTGAGCACGCTCAGAGCCGCCCTTCCGGGGCGCGGCGACACGATGCCCGACGACGAGCTCTCGCGGACGGTCCGCGTCGATCCCGTCGCTCTGGCCAAGTACGCGCACGTGTGCGGGTTCACGCTGCGCGACGAGCTGCCGCCGACCTACCCGCACGTGCTCGCGTTCGGACTGCACATGGAGCTGCTGGGCAAGGCGCCGTTCAGCGCCGTCGGCGTCGTCCACATCGCCAACCGGATCGTCCAGCACCGCCCGCTGCTCCTCGGCGAGGAGCTGACGATCACCGCGCGCGTCTCCGAGCTGCGCCCGCATCGCCGCGGGCGCCAGTTCGACTTCGTCTCCGAAGCGCGAGTGGGCGACGAGCTCGTGTGGGAGGACGTCTCCACGAACCTCAAGCGCGGCGGCGGCGACGAGTCCGTCCGCGACGACTGGTCCTTCGAGGACCCGCCGGTCACCGCGCAGTGGCGCCTGGGAGACGACCTCGGCCGCCGCTACGCCGCCGTCTCCGGCGACCACAACCCGATCCACCTGCACGGGCTCACGGCGAAGGCCTTCGGCTTCCCGCGCGCGATCGCGCACGGCATGTGGACGAAGGCCCGCTGCCTGGCCGCGCTGCGGCTGCCGGACGCGTTCACGGTCGACGTCCGCTTCAAGAAGCCGATCCTGCTGCCCTCGAAGGTGACGTTCGGCGAAGCGGAGGACCGCTTCGCCGTCCACTCGCACCTGGAAGGGACGCTCAGCGCGCGCTGAACTGCCGCTCGAGGTTGTCCAGCGTCTTCGTCGCGGTGCGCTCGACGGCACGGGCGACGACGAGACGATCGAGCAGTCCGCGCGGGCCACCGCGAGGCTCGAGCTCGATGACGATTCGATAGCTGAAGCCGGCGCCGGACTCGACGAAGTGCCGCTCGTGCCTCGCCTCGGGCAGGCCCCGCTGACGGCTCGTGTACTCGACCAGCCGGTACGGCTCGATCCGCGCGAGCGTCATCTCGAGCTCCGTCGCCCGCCCGAGCAGCTTCATGGTGAGCCGCGCCACGTCACCGGGAGCCGACCAGCGCGCTCCCGGCGCGACGCGGATCAGGTCCGGCCAGTACTCAGGCCACCGCTCAGGGTCGGTGATGTAGTCGTAGCCGTCTCGCAGTGGGACCCCGTAGTCCCTGTCGACGGCGATGCGAATCGGCATCGTTCCCCGAGCCTACGCCTCACGCGGTATATGAGGTTCTTACACAGGCTCCATGAGTCGCTTAGCGGCCGCGTAGGGAGCGCTCAGCGAGCGGTCCGAAGCTGTCGGCATGAAACTCCTCAAGCCGCTCCTCCCCCTCGCCGCCGCCGCGGCGATCGGCGGCGGGGCGGGTGCCGTCGCTACCACCGCGCTTCACGACGACTCCCCCTCCGTCCGCACGATCACGAACACGCGCACCGTCGCCGCCACGGGCAGTGACGGCCTCATGAGCCCGCACGACGTCTACGGCGCCGCGAAGGACTCGGTCGCCTACATCACCACCGGGTCCGGCACGGGCTCGGGCTTCGTCGTGTCCGCCGACGGCTACATCGTCACCAACGCGCATGTCGTCGACGGCGCCAACGGCAACATCAAGGCCAAGATCGGCGACGGCGACGCGCTCGACGCCAAGCTCGTCGGCGAGGACGCCTCGACCGACCTGGCGCTGCTGAAGGTGTCGACCAGCAACCTCAAACCGCTCACGCTGGCCGATTCGAGCACCGTCGAGGTCGGCGATCCGGCGTACGCGATCGGCAACCCGTTCGGCCTCGATCGCACGCTCACGGTCGGCGTCGTCAGCGCGCTCCAGCGCGAGATCGACTCGCCCAACGGCTTCTCGATCGACGACGTGATCCAGACCGACGCCGCGATCAACCCCGGCAACTCGGGCGGCCCGCTGTTCAACGCCGCCGGCCAGGTGATCGGCGTCAACTCGCAGATCGAGTCGCCGAACGCCAACTCGAGCGGCCAGGCCGGCAACGTCGGCATCGGCTTCGCGATCCCGGCCGACACGGTCAAGAACGTGATCGGGCAGCTGCGTGACACCGGCAAGGTCAGCCACGCCTACCTCGGCGTCCAGGCGCAGGCCGCCAAGGACGGCACCGGCGCGCAGATCGCGCAGCTGACGAGCGACGGCCCGGCCGCCGACGCCGGCCTGCAGGCGGGCGACGTCGTCACCTCGCTGGGCGGGAAGCCGGTCGAGGACGCCAGCACGCTCACCTCGCTCGTCGACGAGCACAAGCCCGGCGACTCGGTCGAGGTCAAGATCAAGCGCGACGGCAGCGACAAGACGCTCACGGTCAAGCTCGGCGACCGGCCCGCGTCGACCCAGACCGCGCAGCAGCAACAGCAGCAGGCTCCGCAGCAGGAGATTCCGGGCTTCGGCGGCGGCTGGTAGCCCGCCGCCGTGGGAGGAGCATGTGGGGGCCGGCCGCTGTGCCGGCCCCCGGTGCGTTAACGGCCAGTACCCTTGACGCGACGTGCGCGCAGGGGTGATTTTCGTGGCGGCGGCACTGCTGGCCGGGCTGGTGCTCTGCACGCCGGCGGCGCGTGCCGACTGGAGCGGGGACGGGCCTGCCGACGTACTCGCCATCCATCCCGATGGCCGCCTCGTGATGTACCGCGGCAACGGCCAGTCCGGCTGGATCACCGCCCAGGCCGAGACGATCGGCTCCAGCTGGGGCGGCTTCACGGCGCTGCTCGCGCCGGGTGACTTCAGCGGCGACGGCAAGCCGGACCTGCTCGTCCGCGACGCCGATGGGCGGCTGCTGATGTATCGCGGCAACGGCGCCGGCGGGTGGGCGACCGGTCTCGGGCAGCAGGTCGGCGCGGGCTGGGGTGGCTTCACCGCGCTGATCGCGCCAGGAGACTTCTCCGGCGACGGCAAGCCGGACGTGCTGGGCCGCGCGTCGGACGGCAGGTTGTTGCTGTACCGCGGCGACGGCGACGGCGGGTGGTTGAACAGCTCGGGCGAGCCGGTCGGCGTGGGCTGGGGACCGTTCCCGGCCGTGATCGCGGGCGGCGACTTCAGCGGCGACGGGTTCGCAGACGTGCTCGCGGTGGCGAGCGACGGGCGGTTGCTGCTCTACCGCGGCGACGGCCGCGGCGGGTGGGTGACCGGCCGCGGGGAACCGGTCGGCGTGGGCTGGGCCGGCTTCACGGCGCTCGCGTCGGGCGGCGACTTCAGCGGCGACGGCAAGCCCGACATCCTCGCTCGCACCAGCGGTGGCGAACTGCTGCAGTACCGGGGCACGGGGGCGAGCGGCTTCCTGACCAGCCATGGCGAGCCCATCGGTGTCGGCTGGAACGGGCTGAGTCACATCACGCTCGTCCCGGCCACGCCTGCACCCGCCCCGCCACCAGCGGCGCCGGCGCCCGCTCCCGCACCGGCCGCCCCGCTGCCGGACGGCAACGTGTCGCTGACCGCGGGCCTGCGCTGCACCCCGCCGGGCGGCCGCCTGCGGGTCTCGCTCAGCGTCCGCCGCCGCGCCGACCGGCCCGCACCGCGGGTCCAGCGCGTCGTGTTCTTCGTCCGCAACGGCCCGCGTCGCACCGATCGCCGCCGCCCGTACGTCGTCCGGCTGCGGATGAACCGGCCGGCGGGCCAGCGCGGCCGCGTCTATGCGCGCGTCTACTACCGCCGCGCAGGGACCCAGAAGCTGAGCCGCAAGACGGTGTCGCGCCGCTTCGTGATGTGTAGCTAGGCGCGGAGGTACGTGACCACCGCGAGCACGCGGCGGTGCGAGTCGGGCGCCGCGACCAGCCGGAGCTTGGAGAAGATCGCGGTCACGTGGCGCTCGACCGCGCGATCGGACAGGAACAGCCGCTGCGCGATTGCTTGGTTGGAGCGGCCCTCGGCCATCTCGCCGAGCACGGTCCGCTCGCGGTCGTTGAGCTCGTCCAGCGGCCCGCCCGCCGCCCGGCTGCCGAGCAGGTGGGCGACGACCTCGGGATCGAGCGCGGCGTCGCCGGACGCGACGCGGCGGACGGCGTCGACGAACGCGTCGCCGTCCGTGATCCGGTCCTTGAGCAGGTAGCCGAGACCCTGGGCGCCGTCGCCGAGCAACTGGAAGACGTAGTCCTCGTCGAGGTACTGCGACAGCACGAGGACCCCGGTGCGCGGGTGTTCGGCGCGGATCCGGTGCGCCGCCCGCAGGCCCTCGTCGGTGTGCGTGGGAGGCATCCGGATGTCGACGATCGCGAGATCCGGGGCGTGCGCGTCGACGGCGGCGAGCAGCGAGTCGAAGTCCCCGGCCAGCGCCGCCACCTCGACGCCGGCTGCCTCCAGCACGCGCGCGATCCCCTCGCGCAGCAGCAGCGCGTCCTCGCCGATCACGACCCGCACGGGATCACCCCTCGCACGCGCGTGCCGCCGCCGGCCGGGCTGTCGACGACGATCGTGCCGTCGAGCGCGGCCAGCCGGTCGGCCATCCCGCGCAGCCCGGTGCCGGCGGCCGGGTCGGCGCCGCCCGCACCATCGTCGGCGATCTCGATCGCCAGCGCGCCTTCGACGCGCACCTCCGCGCGCGTCGCGTTCGCGTAGCGGGCGACATTGGTCAGCGCCTCGGCGACGAGGAAATACGCCGCGGCCTCGACCGCGGCCGGGAAGCGCTGCTCACTGTCGTAGGAGAGCGCGACCGGCAGCGGCGCCCGCCGCGTCAGCGTGCGCAGCGCCGGGATCAGGCCGAGCTCCGTCAGGACGGCGGGGTGGATCCCGCGCGCGAGCTCGCGCAGCTCGTCGGTCGCCCGCCGCAGCTCCTCGCGCACGCTCGCCAGCCGCCCGTCGTCCAGCACCTTCAGCTCCAGCCCGAGCGCCAGCAGCCGGCTCTGGGCGCCGTCGTGAAGGTCACGTTCCAGCCGCCGGCGCGCCTCGTCGGCGGCGGCGACGATCCGCGCCCGCGACGCGCGCAGCTCGCGCTCGCGCTCGACGCGATCGGTGATGTCGCGCACGTAGCCCGTGTACATCGGTGGACCGGGGACGTCGATGCGGGTGATCGTCAGCTCGACCGGGAACTCGCGCCCGTCGGCGTGCAGCGCCGTGATCTCGACGCGCTTGCCGAGCAGGTTCCCGGTGCCGCGCGCGAGCCCGGCGCGGTGGCGCTCGCGCAGCGAGGGCGGGACGAGCGCGGCGCCCAGTTCGCGTCCGATCAGGGTCTCGGGCGGGTGGCCGAAGATCGCCTCGACCGCCGCGTTGACCTCGACGATCCGCCCTGCGCCGTCGATCGTGATCACGGCGTCGAGCGCCGCGTCGAGCATCGCGCGCTTGCGCGCTTCGCTCTCGCCGACCGCGGCCTCCGCACGGCGGTGCTCGACGAACTGGCCGGCGAGCCGGCCGAGGCTGGCGAGCGTCGCCATCAGCTCCTGGTCGGGCTCGTGGACGGCGGTCGCGAGGAACTCCATCGCGCCGCCGCCCGCCAGCGGGATCGCGAAGCCGGCGTGCAGGCCGGCCGCGGCGGCATCTTTGCGGCGCGGGAAGTTGGAGTCCGCGGCCACGTCGGGGATCCACGCCGGCTCCCCGGTCGCCTGCACGCGGCCGGGCAGTCCCTCGCCGGGCGCGAGCACGAGCGTGCGCGAGGTCATCGCGAAGCGCTCCAGCGTCGCTCCGGCCGAGGTCCAGGTAGCGACGCAGTGCAGTACACCGCCGCCGACCGGCAACCACACGCCGCCGTACTGCCACCCCAGCCCGTCGCCGACGGCGGCGAGCAGGCTGGGGAACGCGTCCTGGGCGCTGGGCGCCGCGAGCAGCGCCTCGGCCACCGCGTGCTCGACGCGGAGCAGGCGCGACGCGCTCAGCGGCGACGCGATCATCGCGCGAGCCTAAAGGGGCCAGGCCCCTTTATGTTCAGGCGGCGGCGGAGAGCTCCACTTCGGCGGCGCCCTCGATCATCACCGACGCGACGACGCCGAAGGCCTCGCCCCAGGCGTCCGCGTAGCGCTGCTCCCACACGTCGCCCGCGACCTCGGCCATCGCGCCGATCAGGACGGTGCCGACGACGGGATAGTGCGCCGGCTGGGCGCCGTAGGCGACGTGGCGCGCCCCGAGCTTGCGCAGGGCGGGCACGACGGAGTCAAGGTCGCGCAGCGAGTTGCGCAGCAGCACGAGCGCGGCGAGCAGCATCGCGCGCTGGCGCTGCATGTCGCTGCCCGCGAACAGCGGCTTGACCGCCGGGGCGGTCTCGAACAGGCGCGTGTAGAAGATCTCCATCAACTCGTCGCCGCGGGGGGCGACGACGTCAAAGCTCGTCTCGAGAGCGTCAAGGTCCATGCCGCCAGCTTCTCGCCCGGGCGTAGCCGCGGGAAATGCGGCCAGCCGCCCTCGCGGTGGCGGCTAACCGCCAAGCTCAGCGCGTGAAGCGCAGCGTGCGCGTGATCGTGCTCACGTTGCCGGCGAAGTCGCTGACCTTCACGGTGAGCACGTACCGGCCGGCGGGAACGCGGCTGAGCGCCCGCCGGCCGTCCGCCGTGAGCTTCAGGGTCAAGCGCCGGGTCGGCGGGCCGCCGAGGCGCAGCGCGCCGCGCGCCATCACGCCGCGCGCGCCAGGGACACGGCGGCGCTCCAGCGTGCGGGCGGTGGCCGCGACCGCCTTCAGCTCGAAGGACGCGCGGCAGAGCTCGTTGCACGTGAGCGTGACCGTCACGCCGCGGGCGCGCATCGTGCGGGCGCGGACGCGGGAGGCGACGCGGACTGTCGCGGTCGGGGCCACCTGGTCGACGCGGGCCGGCGGCCGTGTGGGAGCCAGCGGCCCGATCTCAAGCGTCATCGGCGGTGTGGGCGTCGGCGTCGCCGTCGGTGTCGGCTCCGTGTCAGATGGCAGCTCGCACTCGTCGCTCAGCGCGTCGATCTCGTCGAACTCGACCTCGTCCTCGCCGAGCCCGCATTCGACGGAGTCGGCCGCGCCGTCGGCGGCGAGCAGCACATCGTCGCCGTCGCCGCCGTCGAGGAGGTCCTCACCGCCGGTGTCGACGATCCGGTCGTCACCATCGCCGCCGTACAGGCTGTGGTCGCCGGCGCTGCCGGTGATGACGTCGTCGCCGGACCCGCCGATGACGCCCTCGACATCGGGACCGACGGTGTCGCGCTCGTTCGCCTCGCCGTCGTCGGGCTGCTCACCGTCGAGATCGACGATCACCGCGGACGTGCGGTCGAAGTAGTCGACGAAGTCGAAACCGGCGCCGCCGCGCATCACGTCGGCGCCGCGGCCGCCGTCGAGATAGTTCTCCTCGTCGTCGCCGATCAGCGTGTCGGCGCCCGCGCCGCCGCGGAGATCCTCGACGTCGAGCGAGTCCTGTTCGCCCGCTTCGCCGTCGTTGGCCACGCCGTCGAGCGTCAGGCTGACGGGCGCGGTGCGGGCGGAGTAATCGGCGAGGTCGTATCCGTCCCCGCCGACGATCATGTCCGCGCCGCCGCGGCCGTCGAGGAGATCGTCGCCTTCGCCGCCGGTCAGTACGTTCGGTCCGGCGCTCCCGATCAGCGTCATGTCGCTGCCGCCCGCGGTCAGGTTCTCGATGTCGGAGCGGTAGTTGTCGACGTCGTCGTCGGCGTCATTGGCGACGTCGTCGAGGCTGACCGTGACCTGGTAGAGGTCGCGCAGGTCGGCCGTGTCGACGCCGGTTCCACCGCGGACCGTGCTGGCCAGCGGCGGGCAGTTGACCGACTCCGGCCGCAACCGGTCGTCATCGGCGCCACCGTCCACGGTGGCTCCCTTCCCGAAGTGCAGCGTGTCGTCGCCCGCGCCGCCGAGCAGGAGATCGTGGTTCATGCAGCTGAAGCCGCCGTCGAGCACGTCGTCGCCGCCGGCGCCGTCCACGACGTCTGAGCCTGGACCGCCGTACAGACCGTCGTTGCCGGCCGAGCCGGTGAGCGTGTCGTTCCCGTCGCCGCCGTGCACGGCCTCGATGTCGGCGCCGACGTTGTCGTGCTCGTTCGCGAAGCCGTCGTTGGCGACGCCGTCGAGGCTGATCGACTGCGGCGCGGAGCGCGACGAGAAGAAGACCAGGTCGGTCCCGGCGCCACCGACGTACTCGTCGGCTCCGCTGCCGGTCCACGCGTGCAGGGTGTCATCACCGGGCCCGCCGTCGAGCCGGTCCGCGCCCCCGCCCTCAAACAGCTCGTCGTTCCCGGGGCCGCCGCTGATGCTCGTCGCGATCGGTTCGTCGACGAGCGTGGAGAGCCGGTCGGCCTCGTCGCCGAGGTCGACGGCGATCGAGTCGAAGCCCGTCAGCGCGCAGTCGACGCCGCCGTTCGCCGCCACGCACCCGGCACCGGGCGTGATGCCGGCGCCGCTGATGGTCAGCGCCCCGGTCCCGGTGACGGTGTTGAGGGTGATCTGGTTGCTCTCCCCCGGCGCGGCCTGGAACCGCAGCACGCGGCCGTCGACGAACGCCGTCGCGGCGTGCGCCGGCGGCGCGGCGACAAGCGTCGCCGCGATCGCGCCCAGCACGAAGCGGACCCTCCGACCCATCGAGCCGGGCACTCTGCTCGATCAGGGCTCGCTGCGCAACTGCCCGATCGGCCAGTGCAGCGCCTCCTCGGCACAGTCCTCGCAGCGGACCTCGCGGCGCGGGTTGCGGATTCCGACCAGGCCGAGGACGCCGCCGAGCGCGATCAGCGCGGCGCACACGCCGACGCCGACGTGGAAGGCCTGGACCGAGGCCTCGATCGTCTCCGGCACGCCGGGGATCACGGTCAGCGCCGCTTCGCCGGTCGCCCGCGGACCGAGCTCGTTCGCGTAGACGGCCGCCACCAGCGCGCCGAGGCCGGCGACGCACATCAGGTTCGCGATCCGCGCGATCGCGTTGTTGACGCCGGACGCGATCCCGGCGTTGTGCTCGTCGGCGTCGGCGAGCACGGTCGCGGTCAATGGGGCGACCGTCGCCGTCAGCCCCAGCGAGAAGATCAGCAGCGCCGGGAACAGGTCGGTCCAGTAGTCGACGTTCTCGTCGACACGCAGCATCAGTGCGACGCCGACCGCGCCGACCAGCGGCCCGCAGCCCATGAACAGCCGCGGCCCGTACCGGTCGGCCATCCGACCCGCCCGCTTCGCCAGCAGGAACATCACGATCGTCGTCGGGACCGTGGCCACGCCGGCCTCGAGCGCGTCATAGCCCGCGACCTGCTGCAGGAAGAGCGTGAGGAAGAAGAACAGGGCGCCGAGCCCGCCGTACATCGCGAACGTCTGCAGGTTGCCGACCGCGAAGTTGCGGCGCTTGAACAACTCCAGCGGCAGCATCGGCGCGGGCGTGCGCCTCTCGTGCCAGATGAACAGCGCCAGCAGCGCGAACCCGCCGAGACCGGGCAGCCACACCTCCATGCTGCCCCAGCCGGCGACCGGCTGGCGGATCAACGCCAGCACCGGCCCGGCGAGCCCGAACACCGTCAGCAGCGCGCCGAGCCAGTCGAGCCGCACGTCCCGGCGCCGGTCCGTGCGCGGGACGGCGATCGCGACCAGCGCCAGCGTGATCAGCACGAACGGGACGTTGATGGCGAAGATCCACCGCCACGAGGCGACATCGACCAGCCAGCCGCCGACCAGCGGCCCGACCACGAACGAGATGCCCGACCACGCCGTCCACGAGCCGATCGCCGCGCCGCGCTCGTCCGGCGGGAAGGTGGCGACGATCACGGCCAGCGCGCTCGGCGTCAGCAGCGCCCCGAACACGCCCTGCAGCGCGCGGCCGGCGATCAGCACCTCGATCGTGGGCGCCACCGCGCACAGCACCGAGACGACGCCGAAGCCGCCGACGCCGATCGAGAACACGCGCCGCTCGCCGTAGAGGTCGCCCAGCGAGCCGGCGACGAGGATCAGCGAGCCGAGCGTCAGGAGGTAGGCGTTCGACACCCATTGCTGGCCGGCGAGGCCGCCGCCGAGGTCCTCGCGGATCGCCGGCAGTGCCACGTTGACCACCGTCGAGTCGAGGCCGGCGACGAACGAGCCCATGATCGCCGCGGCCAGCGCAAGTCGCTTACGGCTGGTCACCACCACGTGACGCTACAGAGGTCAGTCCGCTAGAACGGGCGCCGTGATCCCCTACGGCCGGCAACTGATCGAGGACGATGACATCGCGGCGGTGGTCGCGACGCTGCGCGGCGACTGGCTGACGCAGGGCCCGCACGTCGCGGAGTTCGAGGCCGCGCTGGCGGCCGCCTGCGGCGCGCCGTACGCGGTCGCATTCTCATCCGGCACCGCCGCGCTGCACGCCGCGTGCCACGCGGCCGGGCTCGGGCCGGGCGACGAGTCGATGACGAGCGCGCTGACGTTCGCGGCGAGCGCCAACTGCGCCGCCTACGTCGGCGCCACGCCGACCTTCGCCGACATCGACCCGGCGACGTGGAACGTGAGCGCCGAGACCGTGCGCGCGGCGCTGACCGAGCGCACCCGCGCGGTGATCCCGGTCAGCTTCGCGGGGCTCGCAGCGCCCTTGGCCGAGATCCGCGAGGCGGTCGGACCCGAGACCGTGATCATCGAGGACGCCGCCCACGCGCTCGGCGCGCGCGCCGCCGGCGGACCGGTGGGCGATGCGGCCCACGCCGACATGTCCGTGTTCTCGTTTCACCCCGTGAAAGCGGTCACGACCGGCGAGGGCGGCGCGGTGACGGTCCGCGACCCGGGCCTGCGCGATCGCCTGCTCTCGTTCCGCAGCCATGGCATGACCAAGGACCCGGAGCGGCTCGAGCGGCCCACCGAGGGCGGCTGGTACATGGAGCAGCACGAGCTCGGGTTCAACTACAGGATCACCGACCTCCAGTGCGCGCTGGGGACCTCGCAGCTCGGCAAGCTCGAGCGGTTCATCGAGGCCCGCAACGCGGTCGCCGAGCGCTACCGCGAGGCCCTGCGCGACGTCGACGGCCTCCGGCTCCCGCCCGCCGCGCCGCCGGGCGGGCGTCACGCCTACCACCTGTTCGTGGTCTGGGTCCGCGACCGCCGCGCGCTCTACGACGCGCTGCGCGAGCGCGGCATCCTCGCGCAGGTCCACTACCTGCCGGTCTATCTTCACCCGTACTACCGCGAGACGTACGGCTACGCGGCTGGCCTGTGCCCCGAGGCCGAGGCGTACTACGCGGGCTGCTTGTCGCTGCCGTGCTTCCCGAGCCTGACCGAGGCCGAGCAGGACACGGTGATCGCGGCCGTGCGCGAGTTGGCCTAAAGCATTTCCCAGAGCAGGATGTCGTCGTACTCGACGTCCACCTTCAGCGTCCGGCCGAGCACGAGCTCGAGGTGCTTGGGCGCGATCCCGAACCCGGGGCGCTTGGTGGTGATCATGTCGCGTTCGAGCAGCGTCCCGGCCGGCAGGTCGCGCGCCGCGATCAGGCTCCGCCGCCCGAGCCGGAACATCTCCTCGCGCTCCTCCGGCGACGGGCCGTCCTTGCGGCCGTCCCCGAGGGCCGCCTGGGCGTCCCGGATCCCGGCGACCATGGCGCGGAGCTCGTGCGGCTCGACGGCGAACGGATGGTCCGGCCCGCTCATGGTCCGGTCGAGCGTGAAGTGCTTCTCCACGAACGCCGCCCCGAGCGCCGCGGCGGCGATCGGCACCGCGATCCCGAGCGAGTGGTCGGAGAGGCCGACCGGCACCCGGAAGGCCTGCTCCAGCGTGCCCATCGCGCGCAGGTTGATGCGCTCGGCAGGCGCCGGATAGACGGACGTGCACTGCATCAGCCCGACCGCCGGGGCGCCGCCGTCCACGGCGGCGGCGATCGCGTCCTCGATCTCGCCGAGCACCGCCATCCCGGTCGAGATGATCAGCGGCCGGCCGGTCTCGGCCGCGAGCCGGATCAGCTCCACGTCGACGATCTCGAACGACGCGATCTTCAGCACGGGCACGTCGAGCGCGTCGAGCTCGCCGACGGCCGCCGCGTCGAACGGCGTCGAGAAGAAGTGCAGCCCGCGCTCGCGGGCGTAGGCGTCGAGTTCGGCCTGCCATTCGCGCGGCAGCGAGATGTCTTCGAGCAGCTCGGACGGCGACTGGTCGGTGAGCTTCTCCAGGTACTTGAAGGGCGGCGTCTTAGACGAGTAGATCGTGGCGCCGCTGTAGGTCTGGAACTTGATGGCGTCGGCGCCCGCCTCCGCGGCGACGTCGACCAGCCGCCGCGCCGTGTCCCAATCGCGGTTGTGGTTGGCGCCGGCCTCGGCGATCACGTAGGTCGGGTGGCCGGGTCCCACCATCCGGGCGCCGATCGAGAACTCCTGCGGCAGTTGCACGTCTAAGACCTTAGATCCGCTGCTGCTCGACGTGCGCGTTGATCGCCGTCAGCTCCGGATGGGCGCGCACGTGGGCGAGGATCGCCGGGAATGCGAGCGGGCGCTCGGCCAGGCCCAGCTCGGCGTAGAGCCGCCGCACGAGCGCGAGGTCGTCCTCGGTGTCGACCGTCCAGCGCAGGTCGGCGGCGTCGAACGGCCGCCGGACCGAGCGCAGCACGAACAGCTCGGGACGCTCGGAGCGGCAGAACCAGGTCACGTGCTCGCGGGCGGCGGCGGACGTTCCCAGTCGGTCCATGCGCTCCAGCGTGTCGCGCCACAGCGCCTCGGTGTCCAGCCCGCGCGGAAGCGAGCGCTCGAGGATGTTGGCCGCGTAGTCGCAGTCCGGGGTCAGCGCCGCGATCACCTCGTCGACCTCGGCCGGATCGATCAACGGGCAGTCCGCGGTCACGCGTACGACGACGTCGGCGGCCGCCTCGCGCGCCGCGCCGGCGTACCGGCTCAGCACATCGTGTTCGCTGCCGCGGTGCCAGCGGACGCCGAGCCGGTCGGCCAGCGCGACCACCGGGTCGTCGTCGGCGTTGGTGGTGGTGGCGAGCACGATCTCCTCGACCCGCCGGCACGCGCGCACGCGCTCCAGTTCG
The DNA here is from genome assembly GCA_963768375.1 of uncultured Solirubrobacteraceae bacterium. Taxonomy (GTDB): domain Bacteria; phylum Actinomycetota; class Thermoleophilia; order Solirubrobacterales; family Solirubrobacteraceae; genus Solirubrobacter. Next base: position 889,296 of record CAVYHO010000002.1, on the reverse strand, counting down.
CGCTCGAGCAGCGGCCGGCCGGCCAGGTCCATCAGGACCTTGCCCGGGAGCCGCGTCGACGTCATCCGCGCCTGGACTACGACGACCCGGCGCACCGGCCCCTCAACGGCCCGATCGGTGTGTCCCAGCCATCGGTCAGCAGGTGTTCAACCGCGGCGCGGTCGGCGACGCGGTGCACGCTCCCGCCGGGCGGCTGCGGCCGCCGTGCGCCGGCGCCCGCGCGGATCGCCGGCCACTGCTCGCGGAACAGCTCCACCATCGCGGCCTGGAGCTTCGCGTACGCGGTCGCGAGCGTGTCGTCGTCGGCGAGCGCGACCTCGCGCTGGGCGATGATGTCGCCGGTGTCGACGCCGGCGTCGATGTGGTGGATCGTGACCCCCGCGGGCGTGGACTCGAGCACGCTCCACAGCGTCGGGTCGGCGCCGCGGTTGTAGGGCAGCAGCGCGATGTGCAGGTTGACGAGCCGCTCCGGCAGCTGCTCGATCACGGGCGGTCGCAGGATCAGCCGGTAGCCGTGGCTGACCGCGAACCACGCCCGCGTGGCGGCCGGGTCGAACGGCTCTGAAGGCCCGAGCGCCAGCACGTCATCCTCGACGTCGCGCAGGTGCGCCAGTACCGGAGAGTCCTCGCGCCCGAGGAAGACGATCGGCCCCGGCATCGCCGCGCATCCTACGATCCCGCGGTGACCATCGTGCTGATTGCCGACGGAGCGCCCGAGGACGGGCTCGGTCATCTCGCGCGCTGCTCGGCGATCGGCGTCGCCCTGCGCACCCGCGGCGTGGCCGTCGCGGCCTTCGCGTATGGCGCCACCGCGCCGCGGGTCGTGGACGGGATCGCCTGGGAGCCGTACGGCGGATTCTCCGAGGCGCGCGCGATCCTGCTCGACACGTACACGATGCCGCCGCCCGAGCAGGCCGCGCTCGCCGCCCGGGCGCCGCTCGCGGTCGTGCACGACATCGGTGCCGTCCCGCCCGGAGCGGCACTGGTGCTCGCGTCGGGGGACCTGCGCCACGCGCCGTTGCGCGCGCCGTTTTGGGGGCTGCCCGAGCGCCGCCCGAGCCGGCGCGTCGAGCGCGTGCTCGTGACCACGGGCGGCGGATCGCTGGCGCCCGTCGCGGCGGGCCTGGCCGCCGCGGTGAAGGCGCGGTTGCCGGAGGCCGACGTCGCGCTGGTCCGCGGGCCCTACACGCGGCTCGAGCCGCCGCCCGGCATCACGATCGTCGACGCCCCGCCCTCGCTGCTCGACGCGCTGCTGGGCGCCGATCTGGTCGTCAGCGCCGCCGGCCAGACGGCGCTGGAGGCGGTCGCCACCGGCGCGCCGACGATCGCGTTGCCGCTGGTCGAAAACCAGCGCCGCAACGCGGACGCGCTGGCCGCGGCGGGCGCGGCGGTGATTGCCGTGCCCGACGCGGTGCCGGCACTCGCCGCGGAACTGGCCGCCGACCACGACCGCCGCCTCGCGCTGGCGCGCGCCGGGCAGGCAGCCGTGGATGGCTACGGCGCGTTGCGCATCGCGTTCCGGATCGCGGCCCTATAGCCGCTCGATCTCGCCGAACGGCAGCGAGAGCGGCTTCCCGCCCGGCGGGATGACCGAGATCACACGCCGGCCGGCGGCCAGCGCGACGACCATCGCCATCGTGTCGCAGCCGACGACCGTGTCGGCCCACGCGATGTCCTCAGCGAGCGTGGCGCCGGAGCTGAGTTGCGCGCCGAACTCGGCGACCAGGTCGGCGTACTTGTCGGCACCCTCTGACGGATGCGGGCGCACACGCACCGATCCGGGCGGTCGCAGCTCGAGATAGCCGCGCAGCGCCGCCCGCTCCTCGTAACCCCACCCGAGCGGATCACCGGTCACGAGCGCGGCGAGCTGCGACGTCGGCTCGGTGACGTACAGCACCCGTTCGCCCGGCCCGCGCGGGCACTCGAGCATGCGGACCTCGGCAGCGAAGTCCTCGAGGTACGGGTTGCCCTGGAGCTTCACGGACGGCCCCGGCACGGTCGCGCGCGCGATCCGCGCCGCGTGCTCGTCGCACACCCAGATCTCGTCCGGCAGTGCGTCGAAGCGGACGGCGTAGTTGACCCAGTGATCGAGCCAGACGGCGCAGCGCACGCCGGCCGCGCGCGCCGCGCGCACGACGCGCCGCTCGTGGTCGGCGGCGCCGCTCGAGCCGCACAGGACGAAGTCGAAGCGCCCGACGTCCCCGAGCTCGGCGAGCGGGCCGATCTCCGGGACGCGGCGCGCGAAGACCGTAACCGCCGGCCCGTCGAGCCACAGCTCCGCCGTGCGCCCGCGACGGAGCCAGGCGGCGAGGATCTCGGCCCCGCCGGCGTCGTGGGCTGCGACGAGCGTCCTCAGCGGAGCAGCTCAGCGCGGCGAGAGTGCACCTTGCGGAACGCTGCCACGACGTCGTCGATGTCGCCGGCGCACATGTTCGCGTGGATGTACGAGTGATAGAGCACCTCGTGCTCGTGCATGCGCTCGCAGGTCGGGCACAGGCCGTCCTCGTAGCTGCCCAGACCGGCGTTGCGCGGATCGCCGAACGCCCCAGCCGCGCGTTGCCGATACAGCGGCTGACGGTACAACGGCGCCACGTAGCCCTCGGTCACCGGCACGCCCTCGGCGGCCAGCGCGGCCGCGAACGCCGCGCGCGGAACGCCGAGCTCGCGCTCGTCGAGTCGGATCACATGCAGGTAGTAGACGTGGCGGGCGTCCGCCGGGACGTGCGGGGGCGTCACGCCTTCGAGCCCCGCCAGCGCCTCCGTGAGCCGGTCGGCGTGAGCGATCCGCGGCTCCGTGAGCTCGTCCAAACGCGACAGCTGGACTTCGGCGATCGCGGCCTCGAGCTCGCCCATCCGATAGTTGAAGCCGAGCACGTCGACGGCTTCTGAACCCATGTCGGCGACGACCGCCTCGCCGTGGTTGCGCGCGAGCGCGAGCCGCTCGGCGAGGCGATCGTCGTCCGTGACGGCCACGCCGCCCTCGCCGCATTGGATCGTCTTGTGGTAGTTGAGGCTGAAGACGCCGATGTGGCCCAGCGTGCCTGCCGGGCGCCCGCCGCGTGCCGCGCCGGGCGCTTGCGCCGCGTCCTCGATGACCACGAGGCCGTGCTCGCGCGCGATCGCCATCAGCGCGTCGAAGTCCGCCGGGCAGCCGAACAGGTCGACGGCCACGATCGCCTTGGAGCGCGGCGTGATGCACGCGCGGACGGATGCCGGGTCGAGGCAGAACGTGTCGGGCTCGATGTCCGCGAACACGGGGATCGCGCCGTGGACGAGCGCACAGACCGCCGACGCGCTCATCGTGTAGGGCGAGACGATCACCTCGTCTCCCGGGCCGACACCGGCCGCCGCGGTGGCGGCGTTGAGCGCCGAGGTGGCAGAGTTCATCGAGACGGCGTGGCGAACGCCGAAGCGCTCGGCCCAGGCCCGCTCGAGCGAGCGCACGCGCGGCCCACCGGCGAAGTCCTCATGCCACGCGCCGAGGAACTGCGAGAGCACCCCCGAGGCCATCACGTCACCGACCGCGCGGGTCTCCGCCGCGCCGACGCGCGGGGCCGGCGGGAACGGTGTCGCGCGGACGGGCAGCCCGCCGTGGATCGCGAGCGCACTGGTCGCCGCAGCCGTCATGGCCCGCAGGGTAGTGCTTCCCCGCCGCGCGCCGCGGAAGCGCGGATCGCCGCGGCGAGCTCGAGCGCAGCGACCCCGTCCGCGCCGCTGCAGGCCGGCTCGGCGCCGTCGCGAACGCAGCGCACGAGGTCGCGCACGGCGTGCAGCGTGCCGTCGCGCAGCGCGCCGGTGACGCGCTCGCGCTCGCGCAGCACGCGGTAGCCGGGGTGGCGGGGATCGTCGCCGACGCTCAGACGATCGATGACATGTCCGGCCTCGGCGATGCGTAAGCGCCCGAGCGTGCCGGTCAGCTCCATCTCGAAGACGGTGAACCGGGACGTGTCGAGGCCGGCCAGGCGCGCTCCGGCGCCACCGGGCAGCGTGAGCTCGGCGTCGAGGGTCGGATCCGGGCCGCCCTCGCCGAGCCGGTCCCAGCCGCGCACCGCGACGGGATCGCCGGCCAGCATCCTGAGCAGATCGAGCCAGTGGGTCCCGTTGTGGGCGAGGCCCTTCACGTAGCTGCCGGACACGTGCTGGAGCTCGCCGAGCGCGGCGATGTCGAGTGAGCGGAGGGCCGGCGCGAAGCGGCGCGTGTAGTTGACGGCGAGCACGATGCCGCGCTCGCGCGCCAGCGCCACCAGCGCGCGAGCCTCGCCGACGTCGAGTGCGAGCGGCTTCTCGGCGAGCACGCCGCGCACGCCGTCGGCGCGCAGGCACAGGTCGATCAGCCCGCCGTGCGTGTCGTCCGGCGTGGCGACGCTGACCAACTCTGGCGCGGCCTCGGCCAGCAGCGCCGCCGGATCGTTGTAGGCGCGCACTCCGAGCGCCGCCGCGCGGGCCGGATCGGTGTCGCACGCCGCGACCAGCTCCGTGTCCTCGCACGCGTTGTAGGCGCCCGCATGGGTCATCACGCCCACGTCGGGATGCGCCGGCGCGCCGCCGGCGCCGATCATCCCGCAGCCGAGCACCGCGGCCCTCACCGCGCGGGCTTCTGCTCCACGTGGCGGTTGAGCGCCGCGAGGTCGGGGCGCTCCGCGAGCAGTGCGACGATCGCATCGAGCCCGAAGGCGGGGTCGTCCGGGTACAGCGTCTCGAAGATCGCCCGGATCAGCGCGTAATCGTCCGGCGTGTCGACCGTCAGCCGCAGCTCGGTGGCCTCCGGCCGCTCGGATACCACGCTGCGCAGGCGGTAGCGCTCGGGATGCTCATAGATGTAGATCGAGACGTGCTCGCGGTCGGCGGGGTCGTCGGTGAGCGCCGCGACCTGCTCGAGCACCGCGGTCGGGAACACCTCCACGTCCATCCCGCGCGGGTAGGTGCGCTCGAGCGTGTTGGAGCAGTAGTCGACGCCGCCGTCGCGGAAGCGCTCGACCACGAGGTCGAGCACGTCCGGGTCGACCAGCGGGCAATCACCGGTGGTCTCGACGATCAGCTCGGCGTCGTACGCCTGCGCGGCGCCCAGAACGCGCCCCAGCACGTCGTCCTCACTGCCGCGAAAGCAGCCGATGCCGAGCCGGTCCGCCAGCGCGGCGATCGGGTCAGATGATGGCTCCGCGGTGGTCGCGACGACGATCTCGTCGAGCGAACGGGCGCGACGCAGGCGCTCGACCATGTGCTCGAGCAGGGGCCTGCCGGCGGCTTCGAGCAGCACCTTGCCCGGCAGCCGCGTCGACGTCATCCGCGCCTCGATTGTGCAGACCGTGCGCACTGATCGTCGAACAATAGACTCGCCGCGCCCGATGGATCTGCGGATCGAAGCGCTCGAGCCCGGCGCGGAAGCGGAGTGGGACGCGTTCTGCCGCGCCCAGGGCAGCGCGTGGTTCTGGCACACGACGGACTGGACGCGCTACATGCTCGCGGCCAGGCCCGAGCGCGAGGGACGATCGCTCGCATTCACGGTCCGCGACGGCAAGGAGCTTGTCGCGGTCGTGCCACTCGCGGTCGAGGGCGACGAGCTGGTGCTGGGCGGCGCGCCGTGCTGGGCGCCCGCCATCAGCGCCGAGCTGAACGAGGCTCGCGCCGAGCGCGTGTTGCGCACCATCTTCGAGCATGTCGACGCGCTCGCGGCCGAGCATGGCGCCGTGCGGGCGGCGTTCCAGCTGTCACCGCTCGCCGGGTCGCAACCCGTCGCCGCCGCGATGTTGCGCGCCGGGTACCTCGAGATCGGACGGACGAGCCAGGTGCTCGAGCTCGGCGCCGGCGCGGAGACGCTGCGGCGCGGGATGACGAAGGGACACCGCGCCGCGGTCAAGCGCGGCGCGGAGATGTTCAACGTCGAGCTGCTCTCCGGCGCCGCCGCGAGCAACGCCGCCCTGCACGAGTTCCGCGCGCTGCACGAGGCCGCCGCCGGCCGCCAGACCCGCCCGCCGGAGACGTACGACCAGATGGCGGAGTGGGCCCAGCGCGGCGAAGCGCTGCTCGCGCTGGTCGGCGACGGCGACACCTACATCGGAGGGTCCTACGTGAGCGTCTTCAGCGGGCGCGCCTACTACATGTCGGCCGCGATGGACCGCTCGCTCTCCGACCAGCCCGTCGGCCACGCGCTGCAGTGGGCGGCGATCGAGTGGCTGATCGCGCACGGCGTCGAGAGCTACGAGCTGGGGCTGCAGCAGTTTGGCCCGGCGCTGCACGACGTGCCAACCGAGAAGGAGCGCAGCATCAGCCGCTTCAAGCGCGGCTTCGGCGGCGTCCTGCGGCTCGCGCCCGCGTGGGAGAGGTGGTACTCCGCGGAGGCGTTCCGTACCGCCCTCACGGCGCGCGTGGACGCCTACGCCGCCACGCTCGAGACGATGCGCGAGACATCGTCCGAGCTCAGCCCCTGATGGCACGGCAGCAGTACGCAAGGCCGGAAGTCAGGGTCGCTCATGTCGCGCCGCACGTCGAGGTGGTAGACGCCGGCGCGGATCCCGTCCCCGGCCAGCGCGGCGTCGATCCGCTCGAGCGCGGCACGGTCCGCGAAGTACGGCAGCGCGTACGGGACGCGCGCATCGTCGCCCAGCCGCTCCCAGCCCGCTCGCGGCAGCGCTGAGCGCAGCGCGGCGACGCGCTCGTCGCGCGCGGCCCCGACGGCGGCGATCCCCGGCACCGTGTCCGGCATCCCGGCGAGATCGGCGGCATCGACGGCCGGAAAGCTGAACAGCAGCTCGTAGGCGGCGTCGAGCCAGTCGGCTTCGGGACACGCGGCGCCGGGAGGGCAATCGCGCACCCCGGCCACCACGGAGCGCATCCAGGCCCGCACGTCGTCCGGCGGACGGGTCGCGGTGGCGGCTCGCTCGCGGATCTCGGCGGCGAGTTCGGCATGCTCGACGACCACCCCGCCGCCCAGCCCGGCCGTTCCGAAGAACTTCGGCAGGCTGAAGATCGCCGCGTCGCTGCTCCAGCGTCGTTCGCCCGAGTCGGGCCGGGCGAAGAATGCGTGCGCGATGTCCTCGATCACCACTCCGGAGCGCGGGACGCCTCGCTGCTCGAAGCCGTACTGGTGGTACAGCAGCGTCGCGCTCGCCTCGCCCGCCAGCACCGGCATGGCGTTGTGCGTGACCGCGTTGATGACACAGCGCGACAGATAGGCGGGGACGAGCACCTCGTCGCGGTACCGGCTCAGGCCCTTGGCCGCCAGCAGCAGCTGCAAGCCGGTGCGGCCCGAGGCCAGCAGCACGACATGCCGTCCGAACCAGTCGCTCAACACCCGCTCGAGCCGCGCGGGGTCGACCGCCGCCGCGCCTTCGACGGGCGGCGGCGAGTGCGCGCTCATGGCCGCACGAAGATCATCACGTCCTCGCGGGTGTACGAGAACGGCAGCTCCGAAGGCTGCGGCAGGACGTAGACCTCGTGCCCGAGCCCGCGATAGCGGGCGAAGACGTCCATCAGAAAGCGGTCGTTGATGTACCGGTCGAGTTTGGGAGCGTCGGCGAAGATCCGGTCGCGGGCCAGGTCCTCCTCGGACTTGGAGGCGGCAACGCGGTCCGCCCAATCCGCGAGGAAGCGCTGCCCGAACTCCGTCGCGGCGAAGCGCGCGGCGGCGTCCCCGTTGGAGACGTCCCCGAGCATCAGCCGGCCGCCCGGGCGGACGACCGCCAGGCAACGATCGATGAACTCGAACGCGTCCTCGGCGCTGCCGAGGCACTGCAGGACGGAGTAGACGAGCACCTTGCTGAAGTCGCCCTCGAGCGTCACGTCGGGCCAGCGGCCGGCAACCAGCTCGACGTTCTCCGGGACCGGCTGGAACGCCTCCAGCACGGCGTCGTGATCGACGCCGACCGCCGCGCCCACACGCGGTGCGAGCGGCTGCAGGACGTTGCCGGTTCCGCAGCCGACCTCGAGCAGCCGGTCCGACGGCCCGAGTCCGAGCTTGACGGCCACGTCGCCCGCGATCTGGCGCTCGGCTTCGCGCTGGAAGCTATGACGCCCGGCGCTCACGGTCGGATCCTTCAGCGCCGCGGCGGCCCCGAAGACCTCGAAATGGTCCGCGTCGTTCATGGGGCATTACCGTAGCGGCCGCCGTGGTAGCGTCGTTTCCGTGCGAGGTGACGGCAACGCGGGCCGGCTGGAGGCCCTGTGGGCGGGAGAATTCGGCGACGCATACACGGCGCGCAACGCCGCTGACGAGGATCGCCGACCATTCTGGGAAGCGCGTCTGGCGGCGCTCGGATTCGCCTCCGCACTGGAGGTCGGCTGCAACGTCGGCGGCAACCTGCGCTGGCTCGCGGAGCTGCTCGGCCCGGAGCACGTCGCGGGTGTCGACGTGAACGAAACGGCGCTGGTGACGCTGCGCGAGGCGCTCCCCGGCGTCGACGCGCGCCGGGCCGCGGCCCGCAGCCTGCCATTCGCCGACCAGTCGTTCGACCTCGTCTTCACCACCGGCGTGCTGATCCACCAGCCGCCCGACGCGCTCGGTCCGGTGATGGACGAGATCGTGCGCTGCGCGCAACGCTTCGTGCTGTGCGGCGAGTACCGGGCCGATTCGCTCGAGGAGGTGCCGTATCACGGGCAGGAGGCGGCGCTGTTCCGCAACGACTACGGCCGGCTCTACCAAGAGCGGTTCCCGGAGCTACGGCTGGTCGAGGAGGGCTTCCTCCCCCGTGACGAAGGAACGTGGGACGACCTGACGTACTGGGTCTTCGCGCGGCGCTAGGCGGCAGCCGGCACGCCGCCCGCCATGTCGACCAACTCGTCGGGGGTCAGCCAGCGCTCGTTCGTTTCCGACGCGTAGCGGAAGCCGTCCGGCAGCCGGTCGCCGGGCTCGGGGCGCTCGACCTCCCAGGTGGACCGCGACGGCATGATCACGTAGCGGTCGCCGAGGTCGAACGACTGGCGCGCCTCATCCGCGGTCAGCAACACCTCGTGCAGCTTCTCTCCGGGTCGGATACCGGTGATCCGCCGCTCCGCGTCGGGCGCCAGCGTGGCCGCGAGATCGACGACGCGCATACTCGGGATCTTGGGCACGAACGTCTCGCTGCCCTGGACGAGCGCCATCGAGCTGAGCACGAAGTCGACGGCCTGCTCGAGCGTGATCCAGAACCGTGTCATGCGCTCGTCCGTGATCGTGAGCACGCCGGTCAGCGCCTGCTCCTTGAACAGCGGGATCACGCTGCCGCGACTGCCGACGACATTGCCGTAGCGGACCGACGCGAACCGGGCGGGCCCGCCCGGTGCGTACACGTCGGCCTGCGCGATGATCTTCTCGGCGCACAGCTTGGTCGCGCCGTAGAGGTTCGTCGGGTTGACCGCCTTGTCGGTGCTGAGCGCCATGGTGAGCGGGACGTTGTTGTCGATCGCCGCCGAGATCACATTCTCGGCTCCGATGATGTTCGTCTGTACCGCCTCGAACGGGTTGTACTCGCACGCGGGGACCTGCTTGAGCGCGGCTGCGTGCACGATCACGTCGACCCCGCGGGTCGCGACCCGCAGACGGTCGCGATCGCGCACGTCACCCAGCAGGAGCCGCAGCCGCCGGTCGGAGAGCTTTTGCTCGAGCTCGGACTGCTTGAGCTCGTCGCGGCTGAAGACACGGATCGAGGCGACGTCGTACCGGGCGAGCACGGTCCGGATGAAGGCGGTGCCGAACGAGCCCGTCCCGCCGGTGATCAGCAGTGTCTTGCCGGTGAGATCCATGGCCGGCGCGAGTCTAGAAGCCGCGGTCGAGGACCTGCTCGCGCGGCACCGCCGCGGTCGCGGTCCGCCGCAGCGCGGCGACCGGCAGTGTGACGGCGCTCGCGAGCAGCACGACGTTGCCGGGTGCGCGCCCGCGCAATACACCAGGCGGCGCGATCCAGGCGACGTGCGGGAAGGTAGCCCGCAGCAGCGCGTCGTGCGCGCGCACCGCGTCCAGCGGCGGCAGGTCGATGACGTTGAGTGCGTACACGCCGGCCGGCCGCAGGACGCGCCGGACCTGATCGACGAACTCGGCCGTCGAAAGTGCCGCCGGCACGTCCGGTCCGTCGAACGCGTCACCGATCACGAGGTCGGCCGAGCGCTCCGGGCGCGAGCGGATCAGCTCCGCCGCGTCGCCGACCTTCACCCGCAGCCGCGGCGACGCGCGCAGGCCCAGATGTGCCCGCGCGAGCGCGACGACACCGGCGTCGATCTCCCACACGAGCTGGCGCGAGCGCGGCCGGGTGACTTCGACGTAGCGGGCCAGCGCACATGCGCCGCCGCCGACGTGGAGCGCGTCGAGCGCCGTGCCCGGCGGCCGGAACGCGTCGATCAGGTCGGCGATCCGGCGCATGTAGGCGAACGTCAGCCGGCGCGGATCGGCGAGATCGACGTGGCCCGCCTCGCGGCCGTCGAGCAGCAGCGTGCGGGCGGACGGGCGCCGCGGGTCGGCGACCACCTCGGCGAGCGCGAAGGTGGTGCGCTGCTCGACGGGCGATGGAGCAGGGCGTCCGCGCCGCTCGCGCCCACGCTTGTTCACGGCGGGGCGAGCTCCGAGGAGTCGGTCAGCTGGAGCTTGCGGCGGGTCTTCTCATAGAACCCGTGCGACTGCATCCGTAGTACCTGCGCCGGGCGGTCGGCGACCGCGAACTCGACGCAGTCGCCCGGCTTCGCCTCGGCCACGCGCTGGCCGTCGGCCTCCAGCAGCAGCGGCGCCGAGCGGTCGAGCACGTGCACCCGCAGGCGCTCGTCGGGATGCAGGAACACGGGGCGGTCGAACGCCGCGTGAGGCGCCACAGGTGTGACCAGCAGGCCGCGGTGACGGGGCGAGACGATCGGCCCGCCGGCTGCGAACGAGTACGCCGTCGATCCGGTCGGCGTCGCGATCACCAGCGCGTCGGCGGTGTAGCGCGCGAACACGTCGCCCTCGACCTCGACGGCGAGCGCGGCCGGCCCGTGGCCGGGCACCCGCGTCAGCGCGGCGTCGTTGAACGCGGTCAGCGGCAGCCCGTCGATCGAGCCCGATACCCGCATCGTCGCCCGCTCCTCCATCCGGAAGTCGCCGCGATCGATCTGGTCCAGCGCGGCCGGTAGGTCGTCGAGGTTGACCTCGGCCAGGAACGCGAGCCGGCCGAGGTTGACACCGAGCACCGGGACCTCGTGCTCGGTCGCAAGCTTCAAGGCGCGCAGGATCGTGCCGTCGCCGCCGAGGCCGATCACGAGTGCAGCCCCCGGCGCCAGCGCCGCCTCGCTGACGGTCTCCACCGCCGACGGCATCAATTCGCGCGCCTCCTCCAGGCCGCGCACGACCTTCCCATGGCCCTGGGCCCAACGCACGACGCACTCGATGTGGTCGTGGCTGTCGCGCCGCGGGTGGACCACGACGCCGATGGCGTCGCCTTTCACGAGTCGCGGTGGACGGTGTCCGGAGAGAAGGCGGGCAGGCAGACGGCGACGTATTCGGCGCCGTCGGGGGTCGAATACCGGACCCATTCGCCGGCGCGGGTCAGGACGGCCTGGCCGGGACGGACCTCGAGCTCGCCGCCCTCATGCTCGACGTGCACGACGCCGTTGAGGACCAGCGTGTACTCGTCGAAGTCAGGGCGCTGGCCGGGCTCGACCCAGCCGGCCGGCGAGCGCATATGCGCCAGGCTGACGCGCTCCTCGCCGTTGTTGACGCGGCCGGCGTACTCGTCGATCAGCTTCGGCTTGGTGCCTGCCGCCTCGACGCGGGACGGCGACTCGATCAGCTCGGGCATGATCCGCGGAGTCTACGGCGCTCTATGCGCGCGGCCGGCTTCGCCGGCGCGTGCTGTCAGCTTCGCAATTCGGCTTGGAGATCGCTTCGCGGATCTCCGGCCTGTTTTCCGACCAAGTTTTGGATATTTTGCGCGGCATGAGCGTGACCGACGAGCTGCTGCGCAACAACGAGACGTACGCCGAGTCGTTCGACAAGGGCGACCTTCCCCTCCCGCCGGCGAGGAAGGTCGCGGTGGTGGCCTGCATGGACGCCCGCCTCGACGTCCACGCGATCCTCGGCCTCGGCATCGGGGACGCGCACGTGATCCGCAACGCGGGCGGCGTCGTGACCGAGGACGAGATCCGGTCGCTGGCGATCTCCCAGCGGCTGCTGGCGACCGAGGAGATCATCCTCGTCCACCACACCGACTGCGGGATGCTCACGTTCACCGACGACGGGTTCCGCGGCGACCTCCAGAAGGAGACCGGGATCAAGCCGACGTGGTCGCCGGAGTCCTTCACGGACCTCGACGACGACGTCCGCAGCTCGATCGGCCGCATCAAGGCGAGTCCGTTCATCCCCAACAAGGACTCGGTGCGCGGCTTCGTCTACGACGTCCACACCGGGAAGCTCCGCGAGGTCAGCGCGTAGCGGCGAGGGTCCGCTCCAGCCCGTCGCCCAACGCGGTGCGCGCGCGCCAGCCGAGCGCGCGCTCGGCCGCTGACGGATCGAGGCTGGAGCGACTGATCTCGCCGAGCCGCCCGGGCGCCGATCGGACGTCGAGACCGAGTTCCGCGGCGAGCGCGGCGATGCTGATCTCCGAGCCGGTGGAGATGTTGAGCGTGCCCTGCTCGCCGGAGCGGCCGGCGGCGACGAACGCGTCCACCACGTCCGTGACATAGACGAAGTCGCGGGTCTGGTGGCCGTCGCCGAAGATCGTCACCGGCCGGCGCTCACCCGCGGCCGAGCAGAAGATCGCCACCACGCCCGCCTCGCCGTGCGGGTCCTGTCCGGGCCCGTAGACGTTCGCCATCCGCAGTGACAGCGTCGCGAGCCCGTACAGGCGGGCGAACAGGGCCATGTAGGTCTCGGCCGCCGCCTTGCTCGCCGCGTACGGCGACAGCGGGGCGACCGGGCTGGACTCCGGCGTCGGAAGCACTTCCGGATCGCCGTAGACGCCGGCGGTCGAGGCCAGCACCACGCGCCGCACGCCCGCGTGCCGCGACGCTTCGAGCACCGCCGCTGTGCCGCCGACGTTGATGTGCGCGTCGGTCGAGGGGTCGGCGACCGAGCGCCGGACGTCGATCTGGGCCGCGAGGTGGTAGACGACCTCGGGTCGCGCCGCCCGGAAGGTCTCGGTGGTCGCCGCGACGTCGGTCACCTCGCCGCGCACCACGGTCGCGGCGCGCGCCGGCGGGTCGTGGTGCAGATGGTCGAGGACCGTGACGTCGTCACCGGCGGCCAGCAGCGCCCGCACCAGGTGCGAGCCGATGAACCCGGCGCCGCCGGTGACGAGCGCCCTCACCGGCTGCGCGCCAGCTCGCGCTCCGGAACGGGCGCGGAGGGCTGCGACGGGGCCGGCGCGTCGCGGCCGGCGGCGGCGACCGCCCACAGCAGCGCGAGCCACGTGAACGTCGCGAGTCCGACATGCAGCCAGACGAGCTCGGCGGGGAGCTCCAGCGCGTACTGGGAGATCCCGACGAATCCCTGGCACGCCATCAGCACGCACACCGCGGTCATCGCCGTCTGCGCCTGCGGGTTGGCCCGGCGCGCCCGCAGCAGGAACCACACCCCGACCGCGGCCAGCCCGAAGAACGCGGCCGTGCTGCCATGGCGCTGGATCGCCCACTCCATCGTCTCCGCGCCGTGCCAGGTGATCCGATCGATGATGTCGCCGGTGCCCTCGCCACCCGCGTGCGGTCCGGCCGCGGTGGCGATCGTGCCGCCGGCGAGCGTCGCCGCGCCCGGGAGCAGCAGCGCGCGCACGGACCAGGTGCTCACGCGGTCGGTGTTGCGCGGCGGGTCGTCCGGCTCGTACGTCGCCCGCCAGACGAGCGCAACGCACGCGATCAGCAGCAGCATCGAGAGCAGGAAGTGCATGATCACCCACACCGGGGCGAGGTCGTAGATCACGGTGAAGCCGCCCCACACCGCCTGGGCGGCGACCCCGAGCGGGAGCAGCAGCGCGAGCAGCGCGATGTCGCGCCGGAACGGCGTGCGAAAGAACGCGAGGACCGCGGCGGCCAGGCACGGGATCGCGACGATGCTCGTCATCACGCGGTTGCCGAACTCGATCAGCCCGTGGATGTGCAGCTCGGGCGTGAGCCGCGAACCGTCGCAGCGCGGCCAGTCGGGACAGCCGAGCCCGGAGCCCGTCAGGCGGACGCCGGCACCCGTCAGGACGATCAGCGTGCAGACGCCCAGCGCGGCGTACGCAACCTGGCGATAGCGGGCGGGTGAGACACGCATCGAGGCCGTCATTGTGGCACTGGGGGGACGCTACGCTCAGCCGGTGCTCGCCGTGGCCGTCGAGGGCGTGTCGAAGGAGTTCGTGCTGCCGCACGAGCGCGTCCACACGCTCAAGGAGCGCGCGCTGCACCCGTTCCGGCGCGTCGGCGCGGATCGGCTGCATGCCCTCGACGACGTCTCGTTCACGGTCCCGAAGGGCGAGTTCTTCGGGATCGTCGGCCGCAACGGCTCCGGCAAGAGCACGCTGCTGAAGTGCCTGGCCGGGATCTACCGCGTCGACGCCGGCCAGATTCACATGAAGGGCCGGCTGTCGACGTTCATCGAGCTCGGCGTCGGCTTCAACCCGGACCTGGCGGCACGCGACAACGTCCTGATCAACGGGATCATGCTCGGGCTCACGCCGAAGGAGGCGCTGCGCCGCTTCGACAGCATCGTCGAGTTCGCCGAGCTCGAGGACTTCGTCGACCTCAAGCTCAAGAACTACTCGTCGGGCATGCAGGTCCGGCTCGCGTTCAGCGTGATGATTCAGGTCGACGCCGACATCCTGCTGATCGACGAGGTGCTCGCGGTCGGCGACGCGGCGTTCCAGCAGAAGTGCTTCGACGCGTTCCGGCAGATGAAGGACGCGGGCAAGACGATCCTGTTCGTCACCCACGACATGGGCGCGGTGTCGCGGTTCTGCGACCGCGCGATGCTGCTCGACCGCGGGCGCGTGGAGCTGATCGGCGCGCCGGACGTGGTCGGCACGCGCTATCTGGAGCGCAACTTCGGCCGTGAGATCGCGGCGCCGGCGCTGGTCACCGGCGGCGAGGAGCGCACGGGCGACCGCAGCGCGGAGATCGTCGAGGCGTGGTTCGAGCACGGCGGCGCGCGCACCGACGTGCTGCCGCAGGGCCAGCCGTGCACGCTGCACCTGCGCACCCGCTTCAACGCCCCGCTGCGCGACCCGATCATCGCCTTCCTGATCGAGAACGAGCGCCACGACCCGTTGTGGGCGCTGTCCAACGAGGACGGCAACACGGTCATCGGCGCGCACGAGGCGGGCGAGGAGGCGACGTTCTCGGTCACGTTCACGAACGTGTTCGCGCCCGGGCGGATCTCGGTGACGCCGTGGATGCTGCACGACGGCGGCGCACCGATCATCGACCGCCGCCCGCGCCTGTTGTCGGCCGTGGTCACCGCCGTGCACCGCTCCGGCGGCGCCGTCGACCTGCCGCACGAGATGCGCTACGAACGCGGCGTCCGGGCGTCGGCATGAGCGCCGAGCTCGGCCCCCCGATCTCCGGCCCGAGCGCGCTCGGTGGCAGCCTGCGCCGGTTCGCGTACCTGACGATCACGCTGGCGGCGACCGAGTTCAAGCTGCGCTTCTTCGGCTCGGTGCTCGGCTATCTGTGGCAGCTGGTGCGCCCGCTGCTGCTGTTCGGCGTGCTCTACATCGTCTTCACGCAGTTCGTGAAGATCGGCGGGCCGGTCGCCTTCTATCCCGTCGTCCTGCTGGCCAACATCGTGCTCTACACGTTCTTCTCGGAGGGCACGAGCGCCGTCAACTCGGTCGTCCAGCGCGAGAACCTGGTGCGCAAGATCCAGTTCCCGCGAATGGCGATCCCGGTCTCGGTCGTGCTGACCGCCGCCTTCAACCTGACGCTGAACCTGCTCGTGGTGCTGGTCTTCGCGCTGGCGGCGGGCGTGCGGCCGCGCTGGACGTGGCTTGAGATCCCGTTTCTGCTCGCGGCGCTGACCCTGCTCGTGACCGGCCTGGCGATGCTGCTCTCGGCCCTGTACGTCCGTTTCCGGGACGTCAAGCCGATCTGGGAGGTCATGCTCCAGCTGACCTTCTACGCGACCCCGATCATCTACGCGATCGAGACGATCGACGTGTCCCAGCGCGTTAAGGAGTTTCTGATGCTGAACCCGCTGGCGGCGATCATCGAGCAGTTCCGCTACGCGGTGATCGACCCCGGCGCGCCGAGCGCGGCGGAGGCCGCGGGAGGCGAGTGGCGGCTGCTGATCCCGATCGGCCTGCTGCTCGGGATCTTCGCGCTCGGATTCCGGGTGTTCGACCGCGAGGCCCCCCACATCGCCGAGCAGCTGTAGGTTTGGCGCAACGTCACGGTCCGGAGGCCGTTCTAATCTCCATGCCGATGCAGGCGCAGATGCAGCGGGGCCTCGTGGTCGTCCCCGCCTACAACGAGGTGGCGACGATCGCGAACGTGGTTCGCGCCGTGCATCGCGATGCGCCCGGCTGGGACGTGCTGGTGATCGATGACGGCTCGACCGACGAGACCGCCGCCCTCGCGGAAGAGGCCGGCGCGAGCGTGATCCATCACCCCTTCAACCTCGGCATCGGCGGCGCCGTCCAGTCGGGCTTCCAGTACGCCCGCGAAGGCGGCTATGACCTGATGGTCCAGGTCGACGCCGACGGCCAGCACGATCCGCGCGAGATCCGCCGGCTGCTCGCGGCCCATCAGGCCGAGCCGGACCTGGACATGGTGTGCGGCTCGCGGTTCCTGTCCGAGGACTACCGCTACCCGGCGCCGATCAGCCGCCGCACCGGCATCCACCTGTTCGCGTTCCTGCTGTCGCGGATCGTCGGCCAGCGGATCAGCGACCCGACGTCGGGCTTTAGGCTCTACAACAGCCGCGCGATCGAGCTGTTCGCGCGCGACTACCCGCACGACTACCCCGAGGTCGAGGCGGTGCTGATGCTCCATCACCATCGTCTGGTGATGCGCGAGGTGCCGGTGCGGATGTACGCGCGCGGCGGCGGTCAGTCCTCGATCGGCTCGGGCAAGTCGGTCTATTACATGGTCAAGGTGCTGCTGGCCATCGGCGTCGGCCTCGTGCGCCGGCGTCCCGTGATCGTCCCGGGCGAGCCTGCCGCGGTGACCGCAGCGGGGGCCGGGATCTGATGGATCTCCACCTCCGGCTCGTCGCGGTGTTCGGGGCGGCCAGCCTGCTGCTGATCGTGCTCGACCTCGTCCGCCGCCGCCGGCTGCTGGAACGCTACGCGCTCGTCTGGTTGGCCGTGACGGTCGCGCTGATCGTGCTCTCGGTGTGGGGCCAGGTGCTCGACGGCATCTCCAGCCTGATCGGGATCGCGTACCCGCCCACGGCGCTGTTCGTGATCGCGTTCGGGTTCGTGATCTTCCTGCTGCTGCACTTCTCCGTCGCCGTGTCGAAGCTCAGCGACCAGACGCGCGTGCTCGCCCAGCAGCTCTCGCTGCTCGAGGAGCGGATGCGCCGTCAGGAGGCGCGCTCGGAGGCGGAGGACGTCGAGCGCGAGCTCGAGCGCTCGGAGCTGTAGGCGGCCTTCGCCAGCAGCGCCGGGAGCCCGAGGGCGACCGCGGCGAGCAGCACCCACAGGAGCGGCGTCGACACCCAGCCGGCCTTGAAGAGCGAGGCGCGCTGGAGCATGTCCGGCAGCTGGGCGAGCGCGCTGCGCCGCTCGCCGGACGTCCAACGTGACGGCGAACTGCGCCTGTCCCTCCCCGAGCAGGTCGGGCGGCGTGTCGGGCGGGGCACCGAGGAGCGTCACGCGCGTGGTCCCGTCGTTGCGGACGCACACGCGGCGGGCGCTCTCGCGCGTGACGGTCAACGACGCCTTGTCGGCGGGGTACACGCGCGCATCGGCGAACGCGAGCGGGGCTTCGACGTCGTCACGGCACACGCTCGCGCCGGGCTCGAGCTGCGCCGCGGCGCGCACCGGGGGCAGCCCGGCGCTGACGCTGGGCTCGGAGCGGTGCAGCAGCGCCGCGAACAGCACGACGGCGACGCCGAGGGCGGCAGTCACCAACAGCGCTCTACGCATAGAACCGGCCGATCACGATCGCGAGCGACGCGAGTTGCCACGTGCACATCAGGCCGAGCACGACGCCGGCCGCGCGCCCCCGGGCCGCGGCGGCGACCGCCACGCCCGCGAGCGGCAGCATCGGCAGCAGGTATCGGCCCTGCGTGAACGCCTTGCCGTCGTTGACGAGGAACCAGTGCTCGGTCAGGTGCAGGCCGGCCAGCAGGGCAACCGCGGGCAGCACGAGTGCCACCGCCACGGCGCCCGGCACCCGCCGCAGCGCGGGCGCCGCGGCGACCAGGATCACGACCGCGAGCGCCGCGAGCGCGATGTAGACCCACAACGGGAAGCGCACCTCGAGCCAGCCGAACGCGCCCAGCGTCCCCTCGACCCAGCGGTCCCACGCGGGCCACGCGGGCAGCTGGGCGATGTGCTGCATCCCCGGCAGCTCCGGGAGATAGAACTGCCACAGGTAGGAGAGGGCCTGGCGCGGCGGGCCGGGGGCGATCGCGAGCACGACGGCGAGCGCGGCCGCGGCGAGGCCCGCGAAGCCGAGCGCGACGGTGCGCGGCCGCGGGGCGGGCCGGCCACCCCACAGCAGCACTCCGACGACCCAGAGCACGCCCGGCACCAGCGCGGCCGCGGCCGGCTTGACGGCGAGCGCGGCGACGGTCACGACCACCAACCCGATCACCGAACGGGGGCAGCGCAGCGTGCGTGCCGCGAGCCACAGCCACAACGCGGTGAGCGCCAGAATCGCCGCGTCGGGCGTGACGGCGGCCGTGAGGAAGCTCGCCATCGGCCACAGACCCGTGACCGCCGCGGCCACCAATTGCTTCGGCCGGTCACGGCCGAACAGCTCGCCCGCGAGCAGCCACGCCCCGGCCGTCAGCACGAGCGCGAGCGTCACCGACCACAGCCGCATCAGGAACAGCCGGTCGAGCACGGTCCCGCCTGACGCCGCCCAGTACGCCGGCAGCACGTACAGGTAGTAGCCCGGCTGATTCGCCCGCGCGGGGTTCGCGCCGCCGCCGTCGCGCCGGGACGCGTGCGCCGCCAGCCAGCGGGCCTGCGCCGCCTCGCTCCACGACGGATCCATCTCCACCCGCTGGTAGGAGGAGAGGAAGCCGCTCTCCTGCTCGGCGAGGTCCTGCTCGGCCGACTTTTCGGCCTGCGCGGCCGGCCGGCCGTCGTCGAACGGGCGCCGGTGCAACTCGGCCAGCGTCTGCGCGTAGGCGAAGTGCGCATCCTCGTCCGGCACCTGGAAGGCCGGCACGATCAGCGCCCATGCCGCACCGGCCAACGCGACCGCGGTCAGGAGCCAGCGCAGCTCCGCGGGCATCGGCGCCACGATAGCGACCACCCCCTTTTCTACACTGCTGGCGGCAACACGCGCATCTTTCTCATGGCTCGCGCGTCATTGCTGTCGCGATCCGCGAACGGGAAGGGACCGAACCTCTTGGCACGGCACGACCAGTCTGCGCGCACTTTGCGCATCGACGACTTCGAGATCAACGATTCCGGCGACTGCTACGTGATCGCCGAGATCGGCCACAACCACCAGGGGTCGGTCGAGACAGGCACGCGAGCTCTTCGACGAGGCCAAGGCCTGCGGCGCGCACGCGGTGAAGCTGCAGAAGCGCGACAACCGCTCGCTGTACACGCGCGAGCTGTTCCAGCAGCCCGTACGAGAACGAGAACTCGCTACGGCGCCACCTACGGCGAGCACCGCGAGGCGCTCGAGTTCGGCAAGGCCGAGTACCAGGAGCTGCAGGCCTACGCGGCCGAGCTCGGCATCGACGTTCTTCTCCACCGCGTTCGACATCCCGAGCGCCGACTTCCTCGCCGAGCTCGACATGCCGGCCTACAAGATCGCCTCGGCGCGACCTGATCAACACGCCGCTGCTGCGCCACGTGGCGGAGATCGGCAAGCCGATGATCCTCTCCACCGGCGGCGCGACGCTCGACGACGTGCGGCGCGGCTACGAGACGGTCGCCGAGATCAACCCGCAGGTCGCGCTGCTGCAGTGCACGGCCGGCTATCCGGCCGAGTGGGAGGAGCTCGACCTGCGCGTGATCGCGACCTACCGCGACCTGTTCCCGAAGTCGGTCGTCGGCCTCTCCAGCCACGACAACGGCATCGCGATGGCGGTCGCCGCCTACGTGCTCGGCGCGCGCATCGTCGAGAAGCACTTCACGCTCAACCGCGCGATGAAGGGCACCGACCACCGCTTCTCGCTCGAGCCGCAGGGCCTGCGCAAGATGGTGCGCGACCTGCACGCGCACGCGCGTCGCGCTCGGCGACGGCACGAAGACGATGTATCCGAGCGAGACCGAGCCGATCACAAGATGGCCAAGAAGCTCGTCGCGGCGCGCGACCTGCCGGCCGGCCACGTCGCTGACGCGAGGACGACATCGCGATGAAGTCGCCCGGCGACGGCCTGCCGCCGTACGAGCTCGACCGCCTGCTCGGCCGCACGCTCCGCCATCCGGTGCGCGAGGACTCCACGCTGACGTTCGAGCTGCTCGAGGAGCTGCTGCCCGAGGCCCAGGCGGCAAACCGTCTCGCATGGGTGACTCTCGACGGCCGCGTCGCCGTCGTCACCGGCGCCTCGGGCAACCTCGGCCCGGTGTGGAGCGCCGCGCTTGCCGCGGCGGGCGCGACGGTCGTCGGGATCGATCTGCAGGCGGCGGACGGCGTCGAGGCGGCCGACGTCACCGATCCGCGACGCGCTGCGCGCGGCGCTGCGAACGGATCACCGCCGCGCACGGCGTGCCGGCGGTGCTCGTCAACAACGCCGGGATCGACCAGCCGCCGGACGCGGCGGCACGCCGCGATCGAGGAGTACCGTTCGAGGCGTTCTCGCGCACGCTCGACGTCAACCTCGCCGGGACGTTCAACGCCACGACCAGGTCTTCGGCGCCGCGATGGTCGCCGCGGGCCGCGGCTCGATCGTCAACATCGGCTCGCTGTACGCGTCGATCGCGCCCGAGCCCGCGCTTCTACGACCACATGCCGCGACCCGCCGTTCCTCAAGCCCGCCGCCTACGGCGCCTCGAAGGCCGGCGTGGTCAGCCTCACGCGCTACTTCGCGCGGCTGCTGGGGCCCGCACGGCGTGCGGGTGAACGCGCTCTCGCCCGGCGGCGTCCGCGGCGGCCAGGACCCGGAGTTCCTGAGCAAGTACTGCGCCCGCGTGCCGCTTGGGCGGATGGCCGAGCCCGGCGACCTCGGCGGCGCCGCTGCTCTTCCTCGCCTCGGACGCCTCGCGCTACGTCACCGGGCACGAACTGCGCGTCGACGGAGGATTCACGGCATGACGGCCCCGGCCGACCACTCGGACGATCCACAACGTCATCGCCGGCGAGGAGCGCGCCGCGGCGTCGGGCGAGACGCTGGAGAAGCTCGCGCCCGCCACCGGCGAGCTGCTGTCGCTCGTCGCCGCGCTCGGACGCGCCGCGACGTCGACGCCGCGATCGCGGCCGCGCAGGCCGCCCAGCCGGCCTGGGCGCGCGAGACGCCGGTCGGCGCGCGGCGCGCTCCTGCGCAGGATCGCCCAGCTGCTCGAGCGCGACGCCGACGAGGTCGCGGCGATCGTCGCGGCCGAGACCGGCAAGTCGCCCAAGGACGCGCTCGGCGAGATCGGCGGCGCGATCGAGATGGGCTACTTCGTGGCCGGCGAGGGCCGCCGCCTCTACGGCAAGGACGACGACCAGCGGCGGTGCCCGAACCGCCAGGCGATGATCCATGCGCCAGCCGCTCGGCGTCGCCGGGCCTGATCATCGCCGCCAACACGCCGATCGCGAACGTCGCGTGGAAGGTCTTCCCGGCGCTGATGTGCGGCAACGCGGCCGTGCTGAAGGCGTCCGAGGACACGCCGGAGACCGCGCTCGCGTTCGCGCGCCTGGCCGCCGAGGCCGGGCTGCCGCGCGGGCGTGCTCAACGTCGTCCACGGCCTCGGCGCCGGAGGCCGGGCAGCCGCTGGTCGAGGACCCGCGGCGTCGCGATCGTCTCGTTCACCGGCTCGACCGCCGTCGGGCGCATGATCGCCCGCGTGGCCGGCGAGCGGCTGGCCAAGGTCTGCCTCGAGCTCGGCGGCAAGAACCCGCTGGTGGTCTGCGACGACGCCGACCTCGAGAGCGCGCCGCGACGCCGCCGCGCTGTCGCGCGTACTCGAACGCCGGCCAGCGCTGCGCGGCGGGCAGCCGGATCATCGTCTTCGACGCCGTCTACGACGAGTTCAAGGCGCTGCTGCTGGAGCGCACGAACGCCCAGCGCGTCGGGCCCGGCGACGAGCGACGACCTCGGCCCGGTGATCAACGAGCGCCAGCTCGAGAACATGCTCGCGCCACGTCCGCGAGCGCGCAAGGCGAAGGGCGCCACCGTGCTGGCCGGCGGCCACCGGCGTCGGACCGGCGCCGGCTTCTTCATGGCGCCGACGCTGATCGAGAGCTCCGACGCGAGCTCGACGCGCAGCGAGCTGTTCGGCCCGATCACGACGCTGCACCGCGTCGAGCGGCTTCGAGGAGGCGCTCGAGCTCGCCAACGCGACGCCCTACGGCCTGACGGCCGCGATCTGGACCGCGAGCGTGCACCGCGGGCAGGAGTTCATCGCGCGCATCCGCACCGGCGTCGCGTCGGTCAACGGGCCGACCTACGGCTCCGAGCCGCACATGCCGTTCGGCGGCCTGGGCGACTCCGGCACCGGCTGGCGCGAGGCCGGCACCGAGGCGCATCGACGTCTACTCGGACCTCAAGACCGTCTACGTCAACCACGACCCCGGCCGGGTGTGAGCCATCAGCGGTCGCGCTGATCCCGGCCCGCGCCGGCTCGAGCGCGTCCCGGGCAAGAACGTCCGGCCGCTGGCCGGGCACCCGCTGCTCGCCTACTCGATCGCCGGCGCGCCGCGAGAGCGGGCGGTTCGCCGCGATCGTCGTCTCGACCGACTCGCGGCGAGATCGCCGAGGTGGCGAGCCGCTACGGCGCCGAGGTCCCGGTCCTGCGCCCGCCGGAGATCGCCGGCTCGACCTCGCCCGACATCGAGTGGGTCCGCCACGCGCTCGACGGCCGCCGACGTACGACGCTCTTCTCGATCCTGCGCCCGACGTAGCCCGTTCCGCAGCGGCGGCGACGATCCGATCGCGCCTTCGAGCGCTGCTCGGCGAGCACGGCGCCGACTCGATCCGCGCCGTCCGCAAGGTCCGCGAGCACCCGGGGAAGATGTGGCTGCTCGACGGCGACCTCATGCGCCCGCTGCTGGAGCAGCCCCGGGCGAGGTGCCGACGCACTCGCGCCAGACCGCGTCGCTGCCGGACGTCTACGTGCAGGACTCCTCGCTCGAGATCGCCTGGACGCGGATCGTGGCCGACGGCGAGATCGCCGGCGCAGCGCGTCGTCCCGTTCTTCACCGAGGGCCACGAGGGCTTCTCGATCGACTACCCCGACGACTTCGAGCGCGCCGAGCGAGATCGCCGCGCGCGAACCGCGAGCGCTGCCGGAGGTCTGATGGAAGCCGCCACGTTCGCCGCCAACGCGCCGATCGAGCTGCGCTACGTCGCCCCGACCGAGCTCGAGCGCATCCGCGCGATCGAGCGACCCCGTCGACGCGCGCCGCCGGCGTTCGCCGACGCCTGCCGGATCAACGCGCTGTCGTCGATCATGGAGGCCGGCTCGGGCCACATCGGCACGTCGCTTCAGCGTCATGGACATCCTCGCCTGGCTGCACCTGGAGGTGCTCGAGGGCGACGACGTCTGCTTCTCCTCCAAGGGCCACGACGCGCCCGCCGTGTACGCCGTGCTGGCCGCGCGTCGGCAAGCTCGACTTCGAGCTGCTCCACCGGCTGCGCCGGCTCGACGGCCTGCCCGGGCCACCCGGACGTCGCACGCCGTGCCCGAGGTGCCGACCAACACCGGCTCGCTCGGCATGGGCATCTCCAAGGCCAAGGGCTTCGCCCGCGCCGCGCGCCTGCACGGCACGCGCACGCCGCGTGTTCGTGATCACCGGCGACGGCGAGCTGCAGGAGGGCCAGTTCTGGGAGTCGCTGCGGCCAGGCCGCCAACGAGGGCTTCGGCGAGATCACCGCGATCGTCGACCACAACAAGATCCAGTCCGACACCTGGGTGACCGAGGTGTCCGACCTCGGCGACCTCGAGGCGAAGGTGCGCGCGTTCGGCTGGGCCGTCGCGCGCTGCGACGGCAACGACCTGCCGCGCCGTCTCGCGAGACGCTGGGCGGGCTGCTCGAGCGACGACCGACCGCCCGAAGCTGCTGATCGCCGACACGGTCAAGGGCGCGCGGCGTCGCCGTCTTCGAGCCGCACGACCTCGAGCGCTCAGGCACCGCGCTCTACGCGCTTCCACTCCGGCGCGCCCGCGCCGAGGAGCTGTACGGCGCGCGATCGGCGAGCTGGCCGAGCTCGCCGGCCGGCTCGGCCGACGATCCCGTGAGCTCGAGCGGCGCAGGCGCCGCGCCGGCGTCGCGCCCGCCGACGCCGCAGAAGCTCGTCGCCGCCTACGGCGAGGCGCTCGCGGCCGCCGCCGAGCGCGAGCCGCGGCTCGTGGCGCTCGACGCCGACCTGTACCTCGACTGCGGGCCTGATCCCGTTCCGCGAGCGCTTCCCGGAGCGCTTCGTCGAGTGCGGGATCGCCGAGCAGGACATGGTCTCGCAGGCCGGCGCGCTGGCGCTGGGCGGGCATGCTGCCCGCCGTGCACTCGTTCGCGTGCTTCCTCACGCCGCGCGCCAACGAGCAGATCTACAACAACGCCACCGAGGGCACGAAGGTCATCTACGGCGGCTTCCTCGCCGGGATCGTCCCCGGCGGCCCGGGCCACTCGCACCAGTCGGTCCGCGACATCGCGCTGATGGGCAGCGTGCCCGGCATGGCCTGCCTGGAGCCCGCCACCGAGGCCGAGGCGCGCCGCTGCGTCGAGTGGGCGGTCGAGCGACGCGCACGGCCCCGTCTACCTGCGGCTCGTCTCGGTGCCGTGGGAGCTCGGCTTCGAGCCGCCGGACGACGCCGCCGCTGCAGCCCGGGCGCGGGCACCGTCGTGCGCGCCGACGGCGACGTCGTGCTCGTCTGCACCGGCCCGGTGCTCGCCTCGCCAGGCCCATGGCCGGTCGGAGTCGCGCGGCGCTGCGTCGCTGCTGCCCTGGCTGCGCGACGTCGACGGCGACTGGCTGGCGGGCGTCGCCGGCGGCGCGCCGGATCGTCGTGCTCGACAACCACTGGATCCGCGGCGGCCAGGGCGACGCGGTGCGCGCGGCGCTGCCGGACGCGCCCGTCGAGATCATCGGCGTCGACCGCGTGCCCGAGTGCGGCACCAACGACGAGGTCCTGCGCGCGCACGGGCTCGACGCGGCCTCGCCTGCGCGGAGCGCGCCTGCTGATGCGTCTACCTGTTCTGGGACATCGACGGCACGCTGCTGACTGACGGCGCGCGCCGGCGTCTTCGCGCTCGAGGAGGCGGCCGAGGAGGCGATCGGCGCGCCGGTCGACCTCTCGACGATGAAGACCGCCGGGCTGACCGATGCCGAGATCGCGGTCGCGATCGTCGACAAGTACGGCGACGGTGACCCGCAAGACGGCGAGCCACCTGCTGCGCCGCTACGAGCGCTCGCTCCCCGACCGCGCTGCCGCGCCGCCAGGGCCGCGTGCTGCCGAACGTGCGCGAGAACCTCGAGGCGCTGTCCGACCGCGACGACGTGGTCAACATGCTGCTGACCGGCAACGTCGCCGGCGGCGCCGAGGCCAAGCTGCGCCACTACGGGCTGTGGGAGTTCTTCGGCGCCGGCGGCGCGTTCAGCGTCGAGGGCTCCGACCGGCCGTCGATCGCCCGCCAGGCGCGCGAAC
Organism: uncultured Solirubrobacteraceae bacterium; assembly: GCA_963768375.1. Taxonomy (GTDB): domain Bacteria; phylum Actinomycetota; class Thermoleophilia; order Solirubrobacterales; family Solirubrobacteraceae; genus Solirubrobacter. The sequence goes on along the minus strand of CAVYHO010000002.1, from coordinate 863,473 downwards.
TGGCCGCGGCGCACGGCGGCAACGGCGCCTGGCCGCCGGGCGAGCGGATGGTCGTGATCGGCGACACGCCGCACGACATCTCGTGCGGCAAGACGATCGGCGCGCGCACGCTCGCGGTCGCGACCGGACCCGGCTACGACCTCGACGAGCTCAAGGCCTGCGACCCGTGGCTGGCACTGCCCGAGCTGCCGCCGCCGGCCGAGCTACTCGAGCTTCTGGCGCCGTAGCGCCTCGCGCAGGCCGCCGTAGCGGGTGATCAGGAGGATCAGGCCGACGACCGTGATCGGCACGAAGACGACGAACCGGTACGTGATCGCGGCGCCCAGCGCGGCGTCCGATGGCACGTCGAGGGCGTGGAGCGCGAACAAGACAGCGGCGTCGAACGTGCCGACGTAGCCAGGCGCGGCCGGGATCAGCGCGAAGAACGAGGCGAGCACGACGACCAGCGACGCGCCGAGCAGCGACACGTCGAGATCCAGCGACTGGGCGACGAGCCAGAAGATCGCGGCTTCCAGGACCCAGATCGCACCCGTCAGCAGCGCCAGATAGACGCCGTGGAGGCTCAGCAGCAGCCGGAACGGGCGCAGGAAGATCCGCATCCGGTCGGCGAAGCTCTCGAAGCGCCCGGCGATCCGCAGCCGCAGGTAGACGCCCATCGCCGCGAGCGCGACCACGACCAGGCCGGTCGCGATGTAGGCGGGCGTGCGGCCGGCGGGCGAGTCCGCGACGTCGAGCGCGGTCAACAGCGCGAACAGCAGGATCAGCGTGCCGGCGTCGAGCGTGCGCTCGGTCAGCACGGTGCCGAGGATCGTGCGCCGGCGGGCGCCGCAGCGATCGGCGAGCATGAAGATCCGCATCAGTTCGCCGCCGCGCGCGGGCAGCACGTTGTTGGCCATGTAGCCGACCGCCGTCAGCCCGTAGGCGTCCGACCGCTTGTGGCCAATCGCGCTGAAGCGCAGGATCGAGTCCCACCGGAAGCCGCGGGCCGCCGCGGTCCCGAACGTCAGCATCGCCGCGACCACCAGCAGCGCCCAACTGTCAGCGCCGTGCGGGAACTGCGGCGGCTCGTCCTGCTGGAGCGCCCAGTAGATGCAGCCGGCGAGCGCAGCGACCGAGATGACGAGGCCGATGACCGTGCGCAACCGCGAGGGCGGACGCGCAACGAGATCGGGCTCCCTGCTCGCAGGCTGCGACATCGCGGGCATCTAACCTATCGACGCTCATGCGCCTCACCGTCACCGGCGGAGCAGGGTTCGTGGGCTCCAACGTCGCGTGCGCCCTCGCTCTCCGCCACCCCGACTGGCAGGTGACAGCGCTCGATTCACTCAAACGGCGCGGCTCCGAGCTGACGCTGGCGCGGTTGCGCGACGCCGGCGTGGCGTTCGTACACGGCGACGTGCGCCAGCCCGGCGACCTCGAGGAGCTGGGGGATTTCGACGCGCTGCTGGAGTGCTCGGCCGAGCCGTCGGTGCTGGCCGGGCTCGACGGCGGGCGCGACTTCGTGGTTCACACGAACCTGCTCGGCGCCTACCACTGCTTCGAGGCCGCCGCGCGAGGGCGGGCGCAGGTGATCTTCCTCTCGACCAGCCGCGTCTACCCGATCGCCGCGCTGAGCGCGCTGGCGCTGCACGAGAACGCGACCCGCTTCGAGCTCGACGGCGAGGGCATCGCCGAGGACTTCCCGCTGACCGGCAAGCGGACGCTCTACGGCGCCACCAAGCTCGCCGCCGAGCACCTGCTCGCCGAGTACGACACGCCGTGGGTGGTGAACCGCTGCGGCGTGATCGCCGGGCCGTGGCAGATGGGGAAGGTCGACCAGGGCGTGTTCACGCACTGGGCGCTCTCGCACCGCTTCGGGCGCCCGCTCTCGTACATCGGGTTCGGCGGCACCGGCAAGCAGGTCCGGGATCTGCTCCACGTCGACGACCTGACCGACCTGATCGAGGAGCAACTGCTGGCTCCCGAGGCCTGGAAGGCGGCCACGTACAATGTCGGCGGAGGACGGACGGGCAGTCTCTCGCTGCTGGAGACCACCGCGCTGTGCCGGGAGCTCTCCGGCACCGAGATCGAGGTGGGATCCGCGGTAGAAACGCGCCCTGGCGACGTTCCGTACTACGTGTCCGACTGCTCGGCGCTGTTCGCGCGGACGGACTGGCGGCCCCGCCGAGAGCCGCGCGCCGTCCTCGCCGACATCTTCGCCTGGATCGACGACAACGCCGACATGCTCGCCCGAACGCTATGAGCCCCATCGCCGTCGTCACCGGCTCCGGCGGGCTGATCGGCTCCGAGAGCGTCCGCCACTTCGCCGGCCTCGGCTTCGACGTGATCGGCCTGGAGAACGACATGCGGGCCCGGTTCTTCGGCCCTGAGTCCTCCACCAGCCACGTCACCGAGCAGCTCTCCAGCGAGGTCGACGGCTTCCGCTCGCTGCCGATCGACATCCGCGACACCGACGGCGTGGAGCGGGTGTTCGCCGAGCACGGCCGCCGGATCGAGTTGATCGTGCACACCGCCGCGCAGCCGTCGCACGACTGGGCCGCGTCGGACCCGCAGACCGACTTCACGGTCAACGCGAACGGCACGCTCAACCTGCTCGAGGCCACCCGCAACCATTGCCCGGACGCCCCGTTCCTGTTCACCTCGACCAACAAGGTCTATGGCGACCGGCCGAACTTCCTGCCGCTGCTCGAGACCGAGACCCGGCTCGAACTCCCGCAGGACCACCACTGGTACGGCGGCATCGGCACCGACATGTCGATCGACACCTGCACGCACTCGCTGTTCGGTGTCTCCAAGGTGGCCGCCGACCTGCTCGTGCAGGAGTACGGGCGCTACTTCGGGATGCCGACCGTGTGCTTTCGCGGCGGCTGCCTGACGGGCCCGCAGCACGCCGGCGCCGAACTGCACGGCTTCCTGGCCTACCTGATGAAGTGCACCGTCTCCGGCAAGCCGTACACGATCTTCGGCTACGGCGGCAAGCAGGTGCGCGACAACATCCACGCCGCGGACGTCGTGGCGGCGTTCGAGGCCTTCCAGCGCGCCCCGCGCCAGGCCGCCGTCTACAACCTCGGCGGCGGGCGCGAGTCGAACATCTCGATGCTGGAGGCGATCGAGGCCTGCGAGCAGATCAGCGGCCGCCGGCTCGACTACACGCTGACCGACACCGCCCGCATCGGCGACCACCGCTGGTACATCTCCGACCTCGCGGCGTTCAAGGCCGACTATCCCGACTGGCGCCTGACGATCGGGATCGAGCAGATCCTCACCGAGATCCACGACGCCAACATCGAGACCTGGGGCGCGCGCGCGTGAAGCTGTCGATCGTGATCCCGGCGTTCAACGAAGAGGGCTCGATCGCCACCACCGTGACCGCGCTCACGAGCACGCTGGACGGCGAGCGGATCGACCACGAGATCGTGATCGTCGACGACGCCTCCACCGACAGCACGGCGGCGGCGGTCGCGCGCCTGGCCGAGGCCGACGCGCGGATCCGCTACCTGCGCTCGCCGTACCGCAACGGCTTCGGCTTCGCGGTCCGGGCCGGCCTGGACGCCTACACCGGCGACGCGGTCGCGATCGTGATGGGCGACGCGTCCGATGACCCGCGCGACCTGATCGGCTACTACCGGGTCCTCGAGGCCGGCTACGACTGCGCGTTCGGCTCGCGGTTCATACCGGCGGCACGACGCACGGCTACCCGCTGCCGAAGCTGATCATCAACCGGGTCGTCAACCTCGGCATCCGGGCGCTGTTCGGGCACGGCTACGACGACACCACGAACGCCTTCAAGGCCTACCGGCGCGAGGTGATCGACAGCGTCCAGCCGCTGCTGTCGCACCACTTCAACCTCACGGTCGAGATCCCGCTCAAGGCCGTGATCCGCGGGCACTCGTACGCGATCGTCCCGGTCCACTGGCACAACCGCACGGCGGGCACCTCGAAACTCAAGCTCCAGGAGATGGGCAGCCGCTATCTGTTCATCGTCCTGCTGGCGTTCCTCGAGCACCACCTGAGCCGCGGCGATTACCGCCGGCCGGACGCGCCCGCGCGCGGCTCGCGGTGGCGGGCCGGGCGGCCGGCAGCGCGCCTGTACGAGGAACCGCGACAGATCGTGAAGCGATGAACCATCAGCGCCTGTACGAGTACCGGTTCCGCGGCATCGACCAGGATGCGCGCGCGGCCGTCTGGCAGGAGATCGCGCCCTGGATCTGGAGCCAGGCGATGGGCCGCGCCGACCGCGTGCTCGACCCCGCCGCGGGCCGCGGCGAGTTCATCAACGCCGTGCCCGCGCCCGAGCGCTGGGCGGTCGACCTGGTGGCCTACGAGGAAGGCACGTTCCGCGAGGGAACCACCTTCATCAACGCCGACATCTTCGAGGCCGACCTGCCGCAGGCGCACTTCGGCGGGATCTTCGTCTCCAATTTCCTCGAGCACCTCCCGACCCAGGACGCCTGCGCCGACTTCCTGGAGCGCATGCATGAGGTGACCGAGCCCGGCGGGCGGATCGTCGTGATGGGCCCGAACTTCCGGTTCACCCGGCGCGAGTACTTCGACTGCGCCGACCACACGCTGGTGTTCACGCACACCGCGATCGCCGAGCACCTGTACGCGGCCGGGTACGAGCCGGAGCGGATCGAACCGCGCTTCCTGCCGTTCTCGTTCCGCGGCAAGCTGCCGCCGCGGCGCGACCTCACGCGCCGCTACCTGCGCACGCCGGCGGCGTGGAAGCTGCTCGGCAAGCAGTTCCTGGTCGTCGGGCGCCGCTAGTCGACGCGGACCCGGTAAAAGCGCACGGTGGTCGGCACCGCGAGGCCCTTGGCCGGGCCGGTGACGCCGTCCGTGGTGATCGACCCGCCGACCTGAACGGCGCCGGTGTCCAGCGGCGCGCCGGCGTAGTCGGCCGCCTCGCCGACACGCACGAGGGTGGGCGTCGTCGCCATCGCGGCGCCGATCTGCGAGGCGCTGCCCTCGATGATCAGATAGCGCGGCCGCGACTTCCACAGCAGCGAGCGGATCCGCTCGAGCGGGCCGACCTGGAGCCCGTCGACCGAGAACAGGAGCGCCTCGTTCGGCGCGACAGCCGGCACGGGGACCCGGGCGCCCGGCGCGGCGCGCACGCTCCCGGCCGCCCTCAGCGGGCCGCAGCGGTTCGGGACGCGCACGAGCACCTGCCAGCGCTCGGTCGCATGCTGCTCGCGGTAGCGGCACAGCAGCGCGAGCGTCGCGGCCGGGCTCTCGGACACCCGCAGCTCCGGCACCGAGCGCAGGATCCGCTCAGGCGCGCGCCGCGAATCGGCGAGCGCCTCGACGTTGAAGCGGTCGAGCGCCGGCGTGTAGCCGAGATAGTGCTGAAGCGTCGGCAGCGGGTGCCAGCGCAGCTCCGGATACGCCCACGCGACGACCGTCTCCGAGGGCGCGATGTGCACCGTGTGCCCCTGCAGCAGCCGCAGCGTCTCGGCGTCGAGGCCCTCGTGGTTACGCACGTCCTGCCGCAGCGCCGGCAGCCGCGCCTCGGCGGAGCGCAGCACCGCCGCGAGCTCTCGATACGAGGCCCAGGACGTGCCTGCGCCGGTGAACCCGTCCAGCCCGGACCGGGCGACGAACGCCCAGGCGCCGGCGGCGATCAGCACCGTGGCGATCACCGGCCAGCGCGCCGGCGGCCGCGCGGCGGCGAGCGCCGCCGGCACCGCGACACCGAAGAACATCAGCACGTGATGGGCGGGCTCGTGGCGCACGAACCCCTGCTTGAACCAGCTGTACTCGAACAGCGCGATCGCGGCGACCAGCGCGGCGCCGCGCCACACCCCGAGCGCGCGGGCGGACCAGACGGCGACACCGAGGAGCGCCACCGCCACGAGCGCGGCCACCACATAGTCCGAGCTGCGCGCATCCTCGTAGCCCATCGCGTCCGAGTAGCCCTTGACCACCTCGTAGGAGCGCAGGACGTAGGCCGCGAGCGTGCCGAGATCCTGCCCGAGCGCCGTCCACAGCACGACCAGCGCCGCGCCGAACGTCGCGCCCAGCAGCCCGGCGCTCCGCAGCCGGCGTCCGGGCTCCGCGCCGGCGATGATCGCCAGCGCGGCCAGCAGCACGACCAGCAGACCGACGTTCAGGCGGATCAGCGCGTGGAAGGCGGCCAGCACCCCAGCCGCCGCGACGATCCACCACCACCAGCGTGAGCGCCGCAGCGAGTCGGCTTGCAGCAGCGCGGCGACCGCGAGCAGCGCGGCGCTCGCCGTGGCCACCTGGACGGTGTCCTCCGTGGCGACGATCCGGAAGCCGCTGAGCGTGAACACCGCGAGCAGCACGGCCACCACCAGCCCGAGCGTGCGCCGCGCGGTGGCGACGATCGCGTACGCCGCCGCCGCGTACGCCGCGATCACGTAGGCGATCGCCGCCGCGAACATGCCGGGCGAGATGATCCGCGGCACCGTCAGGTAGCCCAGCGGCCCGTAGGTGAACACGACCTCCGTGCCGTAGTCGAGCCGCCGCCCGGCGGCCAGGTACAGCGCCGCGATCCACGACTCGTCGAGCTTCGCGCCCGGCTCCACAGACGCGGACAGCGGATAGACGCTGAGCGTGACCAGCGCGGCCCACAGCGCGGACGAGCGCCCAACGGCAAGCGCGCCGCGGCCGAGGCCGTACCAGCCCTCGGCGAGCCGGGCGAGCGCACCGACGGCGATCGCCACGGCGGCGAGAAGGCCGAAGAGCACCGCCGGGCCGAAGCCCGTGTCGTAGTGGGCGATGACGAGCGCCGCCAGCGCCGCGCCGCCTGCCGCCCCGCCGACCGCCGCCGCGGGGCGGGGTGACCGCAGCGCCGCGCTCACCAGCCCGGCCACCGCGAGCACGGCGAGGATCACCGCCAGCGGGGACGACGCCCTCCAGATCGTCAGCGGCAGCAGCAACGCGAACGCGCCGAGCGCGGTGACCACCCGCAGGAGCGGGTCGGGCCCGAGCCGCCGCCAGCGCTCCACGGGATCGCCGTCGAGCGTCTCGACGACCAGCACGCCCGCCGCGACAACGCCGATCGCGGCCCCGAGCAGCGTCAACTGCACGCCCGCCGGCACCTCGGCGGCGCCCAACTGGCGCGCGGCGCCGGCCCCGACGAGCAGGCTCACTCCGGCCGCGACGATCGCTCCCGAGCGGCGGCCGGCGACCGCCGCGGCGAGCATGACGACGCCGAGCAGACACTGGAGCACGTCGGTGCGACTGAAGCGTTCCCAGGCGTCGACCGGCCCCCACGGGGCCCACAGCGCCGCCACCATGAGCAGCCCGGCTCCACCGAGCGCGATCCGCGCGAGCGCCGCGCGCGGGACGGCCCGCCAGCGCTCGGCGGGCGTACCGGGCAGCGCGGCGACGGCGCGCCAGCCGGCGACACCGACCACCGCCAGCGCGACGAGCAGCGTCACGCGCGCCCCCGCCGCGGGCGTCGCCAGGACGAGCGCGGCGACGACGATGATCACGGCCGCCAGTCCGGCCGCCGCGGCCAGCAGCGCGCCGCGACGGGCGTCGGTCACCGCGGCGCTGACCAGCACGAGCCCGGCCAGGCCGGCCACCAGCGCCGCCGCGTACGGCATGGCCTCCCAGGCCGTCAGCAGCGCGGCCGGCGCCACCGCGCGGTCATACCCCCACGTAAGCCACAGCGTCGCCAGCAGCAGCACGCCGACGGCGCCGGTCACCGCACGTGCCGTCACGGCGGCTTCCTAGCCGACGTCCTGCCGGTCCCGGAGCAGCCCGAAACGCCGCAGGACGCGACCGCCGAATGTGTAGACCTTGAGGCGGACGCGCTTCTTGTACTTGCGAAAGTAGTGGCGGGAGCGGCGCTTGGTCGCGCGCCACGAGCGCTGCGCGCGCCGCTCGAGCCGCTTGCGCGGGAGCCGCGCCCCGCGGCGCCGGCTCTCCAGCTGCCGGGCCGCGCCGCCGAAGCCGACGCGCGCGGCGAGCCACAGGCCGCGCAGCCCGTACGCGCGCGCGAACACGAGCGCGTGCACCATCCACGCCGGCGCGTAGCGGGCGGGCGCGCGACTGTCGAGGAAGATCGCGGCGTTCTGGCGTGCGCGCGTCGCCACCTTCACGTAGCGGCGGTGCCACAACACCTCCGGGACCTGCACGAACGGTCCCTGGAGCGCGAGCTCCATCAGCACCATCCGGTCCGGCTCCGGGACGCGCCGGAAGCCGCCGGCGCGCTCGAGCGCCTCGGCCACGGCCAGGCCGTAGACCAGCGAGCCGGCCGGCGCGCGGCGCTGGACCGCGAGCACGCGCGCGCCGCGCTCGGTCAGCTCCCGCGTGTCGAACTCCCCGGTGAGCTTGTGCGGCGTCCCGTCGGCCTCCATCCGCTCCGTGATCGGATAGGCGAGGACGGCATCGGGATGGCGTTCGAGCGCGGCGACCAACTCGTCGAGCCAGGCGGGCTCCCAGAGATCGTGATCGCTGCCCCAGGCGAAGTAGCGCGCGTCGGGCCAGTCGCGCCGGGCCCACTCGAACACCGCGTGCCACGAGCGCGCCAACCCGAGCCGCTCGGGGTTGGCGGAGAAGTGCACGCGCTCGTCGCGTTCGGCGATCCGGGCCGCGAGCTCGGCCGTCGCGTCGTCGGAGCCGTCGTCGAGCAGCAGGACCACGAAGTCGCGGCGGGTCTGGCTCAGCAGCGAGCCGATCGCGCTCTCCACGTGCTCGGCGTGGTTGTAGAGCGGGCACCCGAACACCGCGACCGGGCGCCGATCGTTCACGACACCCACGGCTTTTAGGAGGCCACCTGCTGCGACACGCGCTCCCGGCCGTCCCGGGTGGCGGGGATCTCGACGAGCCAGGTGGCGAACAGCTCCGCCGGCCGCCGGCCCTCGGTCGCGAACACCGGGATCCCACGCTCGGCGAAGAACTCGTCGACGGCGCGCTTGACGCCGAACTCGCCCTGCTTGAACGTGCCCGTCGCGTAGTCGTGGCCCGTCAGCAGCCCGCCGGGGCGGACCTTGGGGAACCACGCGTGCAGGTCCTCGAGGACCGACTCATAGTCGTGGCGCGCGTCGATGTAGGCGAAGTCGAGGCTGCCGTCGGCGACGCGCTCGGCGGCCTCGAGCGATGTCAGCCGCCAGATCTCGCTGCGCGCGCCGAACGGCTGCAGCCGCGCCTGCGTCTCGGCGTAGAACTCCTCGTGGCGGGACTGCACGACGTTCGCGGAGTCCACGTAGGCGTCCGGCTCGTCCTCCAGCCAGGGGTCGATCGAGATCAGCCGGGTGCCCTTCCACCGCTTGAGCAGGTATTCCGAGAACCGCCCGGCTTTGACGCCGATCTCGGCGCCGGGCCCCAGCAGGCCGCGGCGGTTGAGCAGCGTCGGCAACTCGTCGCGCGCCGGCACGCGGTCCAGCCGCTTGGCGTACGTCTGGCGGTAGCGCTTGTTCCACTGCCGATAGACGAAGCGGTAGGCGCGCTTGCGGGCGTGCTTGCGGATCCAGCGCCAGCGCCGCTGCGCGCGCTTGCGCGCGACCTTCTGCAGCCGCCGCCACCGCTTGCGCGCAGGCGCGAGGAATCGTCCGAGATCCACGTCCGGCATGGGCGCAAGTAGTAGCAGGTCGTCCGTTCTATCCTCGTGCCGCGATGGCCGAACGATCCGGGCGCGGTCTGCGCATCCTGTTTCTCCTCAATGCGACGAACCAGGACCGCATTTTCGAGAACTTCATGACCGCGCTTCTGGAGGCCGGTCATACGCTTGACCTCCGCGTCAACCTCGATAAGCGCCACGCGCACATGGGCGCTGGAATCGCAGTCGACCAGATCGCCGCGCGCTACCCCGCGTTCAGCTTCGGCGTCAATCCTCCGCGTGCCGATCCGTGGCTGAAGATCTCGACGCGCTGGCGCCTCGCGCTCGACTATCTGCGCTACTCCGAGCCCGAGTTCGCGAACGCCGTCGCCCTGCGCGAGCGCGCCCGCGGGCGCGCCCCGGTGGCGGTCCGCTTCCTGGCCGAGCGCACGCCGCTGGGCGGGCTGACGGCGCGGTCGCTGCAGGCGCTGGAAGCCGCCGTGCCGATCGACCCCGACCTCCAACAGCTCGTCCGCGAGCAGTCGCCGGACGTCGTCATCGTCGCCCCGCTCGTGGCCCTCGGTTCGGCCCAGGGCGACCAGGTGCGGGCGGCGCAGAGCCTCGGGGTGCCGGTCGTGCTCGCGGTGGCGAGCTGGGACAACCTCACGAACAAGGGGCGCCTGCGCGTGGTCCCCGATCTCACCGTGGTGTGGAACCTCGCGCAGGTCGAAGAGGCGGTCGCGCTGCACGACCTGCCGCGCGAGCGCGTCACGGCGGTCGGCGCGCACGCGTTCGACCACTGGTTCTCGTGGCAGGCCAGCACGGACGCCGACGAGTTCGCGCGCAAGGTCGGCCTGCCCACCGGGCGGCCGCTGCTGCTCTACGTCTGCTCGTCGCGCTTCATTGCACCGCGCGAGGTCGAGTTCGTGCGCGAATGGCTGCAGCGCCTGCGGGCCAGCGGGCATCCCGAGATCGCTTCAGCCGGCGTGATCGTGCGTCCGCACCCGCAGCACGCGCCGCAGTGGGAGCAGGACGGCGACCTCGACGACGACGCCGCGGTCCTGTGGCCGCGCGGCGGGGTCGCTCCGATCAGCGACCAGGCGAAGGCCGACTACTACGACACGCTGCACCACTGCCGCGCCGTCATCGGGATCAACACCAGCGCCCAGGTGGAGGCCGCGATCCTCCGCCGCCCGGTCTACACGCTGCTGCATGAGCGCTTCCAGCACACGCAGGACGGCACGCTGCACTTCTCGCACCTCACCGGCACCGCGGAGGCCGGGGTCGTGACCACCGCGCGCAGCTGGGACGAGCACTTCGAGCAGATCGCCGCCGGCGTCCGCGATCAGAGCGCGACCGAGGCGCGTCTGACGGGGTTCGTGCGCACGTTCATCCGCCCGCAGGGGCTCGACGTGGCGTCCGCGCCGCGCGCCGCCGCCGCGATCGAGCGGGCCGCGGCCGCCGGGCGGCCCGCGCTCGCGCAGACCGGCCTGCTACCGCAACTGCTCGCCGCGCTGACGCCGGCGATCGTGTGGCGCAGGCGGGTCGCGGCGATGCTCAAGGGACGCGTCGCCCGCCGCCGGTCACGGCTGCTGCAGCGGCGCGTACGGCAGCTCTATCGCCGCACGCGCATCACGGTCGGCGCGCTGCTGGGTCGCGGCCCGGCGGAGCCGCCCGCCGCCAAGGGGCCGGAGTGGACATCGTCACCGCCGGCTCAGGAGCCCGAGCGCACTCGGCTCTAGCGCTTGAGGCGGCGCCGAGCCGCGCTCTTCAAGGCGCTCGGGGACAGCTGGGCCTTCAGGCGCTCCGAACGAGTGGGCGTCGGCTCCACCCAGGGCGGGTCCGCCGCGAGCCGTGAGGCCCGCAGGGCGAAGCGCTCGGCCCCGGGGCGACACGCGGCGAACCAGGTCTGCTTGCCCCGGTCCGGACGCGTGAAGCGGTAGCCGACCAGTCCGCTCTCGTGCAGCAGCGCCTCGAACTCCTCCCAGGAGTAGCGGACGCACTTCGGGTACAACCAGCCGCTTCCGTTGCGCGCCATCAGCGGGTTGTCGGGCTTCAGCAGGTGGCCATCGGGTTCGCCCTCGAAGTACGTGCCCAGGAGCACTCCATCGTCAGCCAGTGTCTCGCCGACCCGGCGCAGGCCGAGCCCGGCGAGGTCCGGATAGGCGTGCGAGAAGACGCTGTAGGCGATCGCGTAGTCGAAGGTCGTCTCGAACGCGCCGACCGAGAAGTCGTCCACGTACAGGAAGCGCGGCTGTTTGAGCTCGATGATGTCGCGGCCCAGCTCGCGGTCGAAGCCTTCGTCGACCAGCCACTGGTTCGGCTCGACGCCGAAGTAGCCGCCGGGCAACAGATACGGAATCAGCAACCGCCCGAGCCGCAGCGATCCGCACCCGACATCGAGCACCCGATGCTTCTCGCGCAGGCCCGCCTGGGCGAGGACCATGAAATTCGCCGCGGCCAGCACGTCGTAGCGGCCCGGACCGCCGATGTAGGCCCGGTAGTCATTGTCACCTGAGCGCGGCTTGATGGCCGGCGCCGAGTCAAGACCCTCCATTGACCGACAGCCTAGTAGTTGTCGTCGATGCCGAGTTCCTGCGCGCGCATGAACGGCGCGAGCTGCCACCAGCCGACGTAGTGCAGTTCGTCGTCGGGGGCGTCGGGATGGGGCTGGCGAGCGCCGTCTTTCAGTGGGTAGACGACCTGGAGCAGCAGCGGCTCACCCTCGTAGTCGCCGCGACCGAGAAAGACCTCCTGCTCGTCGTTGGTCTGGTCCGGATCCAGGACGAGATGCACGTTCGAGAACGACGAGAGCCTGCGCTGGCGCCACCGCCTCTGCTTGCGTTCCACCTTGGCCTCGAGGCGTGACGACAGCGGCGAGGGGGCGTCGCCGACGGTCGGCATGCGCGGCAGGAGCGCCAGGCGAGCATCGCACCGCGGGCAGCGGCCGAAGTGCTCGTGCGTGCGCACGATCTCGAGCGAGCCGCAGTCGCCGCACGGGTCGCCGAGCGGAAGCTCTTGGTCGACGAACTGGATCCAGATGTACGCGCGCTTGATGAAGTCGTCGCGCACGACCCGGACCGCATAGCCCCGATCGCGCGCGGCGACCGCGGCCTGGTGCTGGAACATGCGCACGTCGCCCTGGAAGTGCTTGCCGCGTTTGAGCCGCTGCGGGCGCTTCTCGGCGACCAGCGCGTCCCACGTGAGCCCGCCGAGCAGCGCTGACTCGCTCACTCCTCCTCCTCCTCGTCGTAGTAGGTCGGGATGCGGAACAGAATGGGCGAGAGTCGCGTCAGGAACCACAGTCCGGTCGGGAGGAACAGAAGGATCGCCGCGAACGTCACGGCGAGCTGCGCTGAGGTCGCGCCACCGACGTCGAGCAGGCCGCTCTTGACCAGCTCGACGGGAGCGGCCGCCGGATTGATCGTCGCGATGAAGCGCCAGCGCTCCGGCAGCGAGTCGACGGTGTAGATGACCGGCGTGACGAACAGCCAGATCTGCAGGAAGTAGCGCAGGACGATGCGAACGTCGCGCGCCAGCGCGTTGAGCGTCGCCAGCCACAGCCCGATGCCGACCGCCAGCAGATATCCCAGCGCGTAGCCGACGGGGGCCAGCACGAGCTCCGGGCCGGTGTTGATGGCCAACGCGCCTTCGGTGATCGTGTAGTAGATGACGACGCCCGTGGCTATCGCGGACATGATCGTGAACTCGACCAGCATCGACGCCGTCCCCGCGAGCGGCACGAGGAGCGCCGGAATCTCCAGCCGACCCGCGACCTTGCGATAGCTATCGAACGAGCGCGTGGACCAGAACACCATGCGCTCGATCACGAGCCACCCGGTCATGCCGACGAGCAGGAAGAGCAGATAGGGAATGCCGTTCGTGGGCACGCGTAGCACCGAGCCGAAGATCAGGGCCATGCCGAAGATGCTCATCAGCGGGCGGAGCACGAGCCATGGGGCACCGATGCGCGTGCCCGAGAAGCCCTTGACGATGTGGCGGATGCCGAGCCGCAGGATCAGGCGGCGCTGGTGCCAGGTGTCGGCCACCATGTTGCGCATGTTCGGGCGGTACTCGCGCACGACCGCCTCGTCGCGACCGGCCGGCAGCTCGCCTCCGGGTGCGCGCTCCGCATCTGGGATGGTGCCCGTCCCCGCCATCTCAGCCGTCGACCTTGACGATGCCAAGCCGCCTCCCGAGCCGCCACCAGCGGCTGCCGGTCACCAGCGCGAGCTTGCGCTGTGCGTCGCGGGTCGGGGCCGGGACGCTCGGGCCCTCGCCCATCGCGGTCTGCAAGCGCAGGATCTCGCGCTGGGAGTCGCGCAGGCGGCGGGTCAACCGCACGACCTCGCCCTCCGGGCCTTCGCGGTAGCTCTCAGTCGAGTGATGCACGCAGTAGATGTCGGGGAAGTCGTCCGGTCGCTGCGGCGGCTCCAGCGTCAGGGGCGAGTAGAAGTAGTCGCGGGGAAAGATCGTCACGCCCTCCGGGCGCTCCTCGACCATCCGCGAGACGAACGCGGGCCCGGCTTCCTGGCTCGCGGACGACGCCTTACCCGCCGTGTCCTTGAGGGACTTGACCGCGTGCTCCCACAGCGGGTGATTGGGGGTCGCGCCGAGCACCTGGTTGCCCATCCGGCGGCCCATCGTCGCGCGCCCCACGAACGCCTCGATCCCGCCGAGCAGTGGGTCGATCGGGCGCAGGGCCTCGACGTCGAGGTCGATCACCACACCGCCGAACCGGCGCAACACCTCGAGCCGGGTGATGTCGTAGCGCGACTTGAAGTTGTTGGCTCGCTCGAACTCCGCCTGACACGAGAGCGGTGGCAGATTCTCGTCGCGCCAGAGCTTCATCTCCCAGTCCGGGTGATGGCGCCGCCAGCTCTCGGCGTACCCCTCGAAGAGCTCCGGAACGGGCTCGGGCCCCAGCCAGATGCGGTGGATCACACGGGGGATGAGCTGCTCGGCGTCGGCCATCGTCTCGGATGATGGTACGAGGCCCGATGAGCGCTCCTGGACAGCCGCTACGGTGTCGGAGTCGATGCTCGATGAGGGCACAACCATCACTGCGCAACAACGCAAACCCGACCCGGTAGTCGCGAACAAGCCCCGCCTGCGGCCGCGCCGGATCATGCTCGTCGTGCCCCGTCACGCCGCCGCACCGGGTCTCGAGGCGGCCGTGCGCGCCCTCGTGGATCGCGGTCACCGCGTGGATCTGGCCTTCGCCGCCGCCGGCCCGGCCAAGTCGGCACCCGACGCGGGCCTGCGCCTGGCCGCCGAACTGACCGGCGTGCGCGCCGCGCCCGTCCGGGAGCGGCGCGACGATTGGACGCCGCTGTCGGCGGCGCTGCGCGGTCCCCTGCGCCGCGCCCGCGGCGCCGGCTGGGCCGCACAGGCGATCCCGACGAGCTGGCTGATCGACCAGCAACTCACGCTCCGCTTTCCGGACGTGGTCATCGCGGCCGCGGCGCCGCCGCTGCCGTTCGAGTGGCTGCGAAGCGCCCGCCGCGTGGGGATCCGCACGGCGCTGCTGGCCGTGGACGCCGACGGTGTCGAGGCCACCGACCCGGCGCTGACGCCGATCGACCGCGCGTTCGTGCTCGACGAAGCGCAACGGCGCGCGGTCGTCGCGCGCCATGGTCTGAGCGCGAGCGCCGTGACGGTCGTCGCCGTCGCGGATCCGGATCTCGCCGATGCCGTCGAGACGCTGCTGGAGCAGCCGTGGCCCGCGCCCGCGCCCCCACGCGCCGGCGAGCGCGCCGTCCGGCCGTTGCTGTGGCTGCTGTCCTACTCGCCGCTGATGCCGAGGGTCAGGGTCAAAGGGTTCCGGCCCTCGCCGCGAGCCCAGCGCGCGGCGGCCGCGTTCGCCCCACTCGAGCGGGCCCTGCGCCGCGCCCGCGGCCGGTTCGGGAGGCGGGCGTGACGGCCGCGGCGCAGACGCTCGACCCATGGCTCAAGCGCGCGGCGGTGGCCCGCAACCGCCGCCGGGTGCTCGCGCTCAACGACCGCCACCACGGCTCGACCGTCTACGTGCTCGGTGCCAGCCCGCAGCTCAACGAGCTATCCCCGGAGCATCTTCGAGTGCTCGCGCGCGAGCCCTCGATCGGGCTCAATCGCACGCAGTACCGGGTCGACGCCATGTACCTCCTGTCGCTCTACGCGCAGGAATCCGCTCTTGCATTGCGTGCCGGGAAGGCGCGCGCCGTGATCCATGCGTGCGGCGCGCCGGCGCCCATCCTGGGAGGCACGATCGCGACGTTCAAGCGCCAGTACGAGCATGATCGCGGCCTTCCGCGCCGGTTCGACGCGATGCGGCCGACGCTCTATACGAGCCACAACAGCGCGTTCATGGGAACCCACCTCGCGGTGATCATGGGTGCCCGGCGGATCGTCTTCATCGGCCTCGAGCAGTACCGAAACGCGCACTTCTATGACGAGGATCCCGCCGTGCGCGAGCGCATCCTGGCGGACCTCGCGTACATCAATGCGAGGGGCATGTGCGATATGGACGGTCTTCGGGTGAGCTACGAGCGCGCCGTGGCGCCCTTGAGAAGACCGCCTCAGCAGCTCCACAGCGAGACGTATTGGCCCGAGGCGCCATCCCAGGCCTTCCCCGAGCCGTATTGGAACGGATCGCCCGCCTCGGTTTGGCGCATGTACTTCGACGAGCTCGACCGCTACGGGGTGGAACCGATCGCGACGACACGCGACAGCGTCATCTACGACGCCGGGGCGCGCTACGTCGCCCTCGACGAGGTGCTAGGGACGGCGCCTGCCCACGCTCTCGCGTAGCCGCGTGATCAGAGACGGCCTGCCCCCCAACCGCGCTTCCAGGGACCGGATGCGACGCTGGGCCTTGTCGAGCTCGCGCTGCGTGTCGGAGAGCCGCTGCTCGGCGCGTAGCGCGGCCTGCTGGAAGCCCTTCGCGTCGTACCACGACCGCGCGACGTGATGGATCGCCACCGCCTCGTCGCGCTCCGCGGGCGTCGCCGGGTAGAACAGCGGCGGCGGGAAGACCAGGATGTCGGGGTAGTCCTTGAGGATCGTGTTCAGAAACAGCGGGCCGGTGCCGTTCTTGTCGTAGCCCGGGTACTCGCGGAACGTCGCCTCGCGCATCCCACGCTCGAGGATTTCGTGCCCGGGCACCGAGCCGATCAGCGCGTTGTTGGGGCGACCGGGCTTAAGGTCGGCGACGAAGAAGTCGGCGTCGACGATCAGATCGTCGATCGGCCGGCAGCATTCGAAGTCCGTATCCATGTACACGCCGCCGAACTGGTGGAGCACATCGAGGCGCAGGATGTCCGCGCGCTCCGCAGGCGTGCGCAGCCGCTCCAGCACCTCCGGCCGGGTGACCTTCTCGGGGAGATTGTCCTCGGTCCAGAAGCGCAGCTCCCAGTCGGGATGATGCTTCTGCCAGCTGCGCTGGTAGCTCGCGAAGTCGTCCGGGAACGGCTCGCCGCCAACCCAGATCTGGTGCAGGATTCGCGGAATCACGGCGTGCAAGGGTAGCGGGGGGCCCCTGGACCGCCGCTAGACTCGCCGCCGTGAATTTGCAGAATGCCGATCCCCGCCGCACGCAGGCAGGCCGGCGCCTTCAGGAGCGGCTGCGCCGGGCGCTGAGTCCTACCGCCCACCGGGTCGCGGACTCGATGCCCACGGCTGGCCGGCTCGAGCGCCAGCGCCGCCGCGTCGACCAGGCGCAGCAGCGCCTGACCGAGTCGCGGGCGGAGCTCGAACGCCTTCGGGAGGCGCTCAACCAGACCGCCCGCGACCAGGCCGGCGCACGGGGCGAGTTCTTCCGGACCGCGCACGCGTTCACGCCCTTCGTCGTCGCTCAGACGGGCGATTCGCGCTACGTCGTGCCGACCGGCGACAAGTTCTCGGCGCAGCTGTTCACCAAGCAGCAGCGGCGCGAGATCCGGATGCTCACGCGGGTCCAGCAGGTGCTCGAGCAACTGGGCGCCGACCGCGGCCGGAACACGCTGCTCGAGGTGGGCGCGAATGTCGGCACCGGGGCCGTGGAGGCGATCCGGACCCACGGGTTCGAGCACGTGATCGCGTTCGAGCCGCATCCGGAGAACTACAAGCTGCTGCAGATGAACGCGATCCTCAACGGCGCCGAGGACCAGATCCAGATGCTGCAGGCGGCGATCTCCGATGTCGAGGGCACGGCCGTCCTGGCCGTCAGCTCAAAGAACTCCGGCGCGCACAGCCTCTCCGGCGGTGAAGTGCGCGCGATCGGCTCGGTGACCGTCCCGACCGTGAGCTTCGACGGCATGGCATCACGCGGCGAGCTCGACCCTGACGCGGCGTCGCTGCTGTGGATGGACATCGAGGGCTACGAGGTACACGCGCTGATGGGCGCGCGCACGCTGATCGAGCGCAGCGTCCCGGTCGTGATGGAGCTCAACCCGCCCGTGCTGCACGCGGCGGGCCGCGCCGACCAGCTGCTGCCGACGCTGGCCGGGAACTACACGCACTGCATCAACATGGGCCTGCTGAACAAGCACGTGGATCGCGAGTCGTTCCAGCCGGTCGAGATGATCGGCCAGCTGCTCCAGGACGCCGAGGCGAAGGCCATGGACGTCCTCGTCTGCAAGCTCTAACTCTTCTGGAAGATCGCGTTGAACGGCACGTCCGCCGGCGCCTCGCCGGCGGCGATCCGGGCCTCCGAGCCGACCGAGCGATGGCGCTCGATGATCCGGTAGCCGTGTCCTTCGAGCAGTGGCGCGACGGCGTCGCCGGGACCCGGGTTGATCTCGACCTGCAGGCTGCGCGGCGCGTCCGGGCCGGCCAGCAACCCGGCCATGCCACGCAGGACGCGCACTTCGCCGCCGTCGACGTCCAGCTTGACCGCGGCGGGCGGGCGCAGCGTGCCCGCGGCGAGCAGGTCGTCCACGCTGGCCGCCGCCTTCAACTCGGTGGAGCCGGCGGTCGCGTCGAGCTCGCTCAGGCTGCTGGCCGGATCCAGCGAGTGATAGGCGAACGGCAGCGTGCCCGAATGCTCGTGGAGCGCGTACGAGAGCACCGAGACGCGATCCGTGACGCCGTTCGCGGCGACGTTGTGGAGCAGGTCGAGCACGGTGCCGACGTGCGGCTCGAACGCGTAGACGTGGCCTTGGGGCCCCACGGCCGACGCACCGAGCAGCGTGAACACGCCGATGTTGGCGCCGACGTCATACAACACGTCACCCGGGCCGAGGGTGGACCGCAGCCAGGCGATCGTGCCCGGCTCGTTGACGTGGACGGTCATGGCGCGGTTGTACGCCGCGATCGTCGCGCAGCGCAGCCGCAGGTCGGGCTCGCCGGAGCGCTCGATGCGCAGCTCGCGCGCTCCGCGGGTCAGCAGCCGCAGCCAGACGCCGTCGACGACGCGCCGGAACGGCCCGGGGAAGCCGCGGCCCGAGTACCTCACGCCGCCATCCGCTCGAGCGCGTCGACGACCAGCGGCGCCGCGGGCTGATCCAGCCCGTGCGGGCGCACGAACGCCCGCACGAACCGCTCGAGCGCTGGGTCCGGCGCCGTGCGCGCGAGCGCCTGCTCCAGGTGCGCGATGTGCTCGTCGAACGTGGCCGCCACGTGGAGCGGCCCGCCGCGTTCGCTGCGCAGGTGGTGGAAGTGCAGCGTCCCCGACTGCGTCCGCGCGTAGCGGTCGGCGAGGACGGTGTACGAAGCGCGGCCGAGGATCGCGCTCTCGACCAGCGCCGACGTGTTCAGGCCGACGACGCCGGCCGCGTGGTGGATCGAGTCGTAGTACTCGGCGCGTGCGGCGCCGTCGGCCGGATCGGCACCGTGGCGGGGAAACAGCACGGCGCCGTCGAGCGAGACGTCACGCCAGGCCGCCGCGTTGAGCGGATGCGGCCGGACGAGCACACCGACATCGCCGACCGGCGCGGCCGCCGCGCGCACGCGGCGCAGCCACTCCGCGACCCATACGGGCTCGTCGGGCGCGATGAAGTTCGACGAGCACACGTACAGCAGATACGGGCGATCGGCCGCCAGGCCGGCGCGCGCCAGGAACGCGGCGCGGTCCGACGGGCCCGCCCAGGCGAACCAGTGGTCGTAGGCGGGAGCGCCGGTGACCGCGAGGCGTTCGCGCGGCACGCCGTGGTGCGCGGCGGCCTCGCCGGCCTGGATCTCGTTCCAGACCGTCACCAGGTCCGGGATCTCGTGCATCAGGGTCTTGTTCGTGAAGTTGTCCCACGAGAACGTCACCAGCGCCGACGGTACGCCTAGCCGCCGCGCCACGCGGACATAGTCCGGCTGCGGCGACCCGAAGTGCATCAGCGGCGTGACGATCAGCGCGTCCGGCCGGCGCCGGCGCAGTTCGCCGGCGATCTCGGCCGGCTCGCCGCACGCGGCCACGACGCGGCGGAGCACGCCGGCCAGGCGCTCGCGCGCGACCGGGCGCCGGCGCAGCGGGCCGGCCAGGCGCGCGAGACCGGGCGGCGCGTACCCCGCCGCGCGGTCGCGCAGCGCGTCGGCGTCGCGATAGGCCGGACCGAGATAGCGCAGGTAGTCGATGCCGGACCGGGCGCGGCGGCGGATCAGCGCGCGCGGCCCGTGCGGCACCGGCGCCGCTCCGACGCCGATCCGGCCCTCACCCGCGGCGAGGCGCTCGATCGGCGCCGTCTGCTCGGTCCCCGCGCCCTCTTTGAGCCCCTCGAACGCGACGTCCACGGCGTGCCCGCGGGCCGCCAGTTCGGTCAGCACAGCCATGTGGTTGCGCACGAAGACGGGGCTGCGCATGACCCACAGCAGCCGCAGCGAGCGGCTCTGCGTTTCCGGGGCTACTTGCGACGCAGGTAGCCGGACGGGTTGAACGTCACGAGGAACTTCTCGCGCGCCCGGTCGATCTCGAAGTCGGAGGTCTCCTCGAGATACTCCTCGACCGCCTCGAACGGGCCCGGACCGAAGGTGGGCTGCGTCGGATGGCCGTTGATGTTCGTGTCCTCGACCACCATGTAGCTCCCGCGGGTGATCAGCGGGCCGTAGGCGCGCATCTCGTCCAGCACGTGGGTCTTGCTGTGGTCGGAGTCCAGGAGCGCCATCACGGTCTCCGCGGAAGCGGCGCGCTCGGCGACGCCCGCGACGATCTCCGGGGCGCTCGACGAGCCCTGGATGTAGGTGATGCGCGGATGCTGGGGCCGTGGGTGGACGCCCGCGGAGACGTCGATCGTCACGATCTCGCCGTTGCCGATCAGGTCCATCATGTGCGCGAGGAACAGCGCGCTGCCGCCGTGCAGCGTGCCGGTCTCGATCACGAGATCGGGCTTCAGCTCATGCAGGAGCTCCTGGTAGATCCACAGGTCCGACGGCAGCTTGTACGCCCGAGTGCCGAACCAGTACGTCGCCTTCTCGATCTTGTGGATGTCCTTGTAGAGGACGTGGAACGTGTCCACGATCGCGGCCTCGTCGCCCTCCAGCGGCTTCGCGAGCCGCCGCGGCGTCTTCGGCATTCCGGTCGGGACCGGCTTGTGGGTGCTGGGCGCCGGAGCCGGCGCGCCGAGCCTGCGGAGCTGCTTGCGGAGCCGCTTGTTCTCGTCCTTGAGGTGCTGGTAGCGAGACACCGATCCGGCGGCCTCCGCGATCGCGTCCCGGACACCAGCGACGACCGGTTTGATTTTGTCGGTGCTCGACATGCCGCGCCATACTAGCCGCCGCGTCCCAGCTAGCCTGATCGCGCGTGCGCATCCTGTTCACCACGCTGCAGTTCAAGGAAAGCGAGTTCTACGGGCGCGTCGCGGCCGAGTTGCGCTCGCGCGGGCATGACGCCGCGCACGTCGCGTTCTCGCGCCGTGCCGCGAGCGGATTGCGCCGTCAGGGCTTTCGCGCGTGGTGCCTGGCCGACGCGATCGCGGAGCTGCCGAAGCTGAGCCCGGCGGAGATCGAGCACGAGGCCGACCGCATCGTCGACCGCTACGACACGCCGACGCTGCGCGACATCTACCGCACCGACTGGCCGTGCGACGGGATGAGCGAGGCGCAGTCCGTCGAGCGGACCGTGCGCCACTTCCTGGCGCTCGAGCGCGTATTCGACGAGTGGCAGCCGGACGTGCTGATCCCCGAGCTCGGGAGCGAGACGATGCGCACCGCCGCGCACCTGATCGCGAAGGACCGCGGGATCGGCACGCTGTATCTCTTCCTTACGCCCTTCCCGGACCCGGTGCGTCTGTACTGGGACTCGCTGCACGCGCCGATCGTGCCTGCGGAGGAGGTGCGTCCGCTCCAGGGCGCCGAGCGCGCCGAGGTCGACACATTCGTGGAGCGCTTCACGGCCGAGCGCAAGCCGATCCGCCGCCACCGGAAGGCGCGCGTGACGGCGGCCACGCTGCGCGACTTCTCGCGCCACATGGCGGTGCGGGCGACGCAGGATCGCGACAACGAGTACCTGCGCCCCGGGCGCTTCGTGACGAACCTGCTCCGCGAGCGCGCCCGCGCCGTC
Organism: uncultured Solirubrobacteraceae bacterium; assembly: GCA_963768375.1. GTDB lineage: Bacteria > Actinomycetota > Thermoleophilia > Solirubrobacterales > Solirubrobacteraceae > Solirubrobacter. The sequence continues at coordinate 841,517 of CAVYHO010000002.1, read as the reverse complement.
GCGGCCCGCCCGCTCTATCGCGAGCTCGAGCCCGGCCGCCCGTTCGTCTACTTCCCGCTGCACGTGGTCGACGACTACAAGGTCAAGCGCGTGATCCCGCACTGCTATGACCAGGCGTCGCTGATCGAGCGCGTCGCCGAGGCCCTGCCGCACGGCCACGACCTCGTGCTCAAGGAGCACCCGATGTCGATCGGCCGCAACCGGCTCTCGCTGCTGCGGCGGCTGGCACGGGTGGAGAACGTCCGCATCGTCTCCCCGCATGAGAGCTCGCACGAGCTGATCCAGCGCGCCGCCGCGATCGTCGTGATCTCGTCGACGGTCGGGCTGGAGGCGCTGTTCTACGGCCGGCCGGTGCTGACGCTCGGCCAGCCGTACTACTCCGGCTACGGCGTGACGCTCGACGTCGACTCGTTCCGCGAGATCCGCGAGGCCGTCCCGGCCGTGCTGCGCGTTCCAGCCGGACCCGGAGCGCATCCAGCAGTTCCTGCACGCCGCCATGCGCAGCTGCCGGCCGGGCAAGCCGATGCTCGTCGATGCGCCGGATCTCTCGGAGGCCAACGTGCGGCGCGCTCGCGGAGACGATCGATGCCGCGATCGGTGAGCGCGCGCGGCAACCGGTCGCGCTCGGCTGAAGCCGCCGTGCGCGTCGCGTAGGAGGAGACCGGCCTCGAGCTCGACGCGGCAGGGTCGGCGCGCGCGGCCCGCGGGCTGCGGTCCGCGCTCGAAGCGCGCGGCGACGTCGAGCTGGTGCCGGTGGCGCAGCCCGCGGGCGGCGGCGGCCGGATCGTTCGCGGGCTCTACCGCGAGCTGGCGTGGTTCCCGGTGCAGCTGCCGCGGCGCGTGCGCCGGCTGGGCGTCGACGTCCTGCACTGCCCGATGCCGCTCGCACCGGCACTGCCGCACTCGACACCCACGCTGATCGCCGTCGGTGACGCGTTGCCTTTCGAGCGCCCCGAGTGGTTCGGGCGCGCGCTCGTGACGCACGCTCGATTCGTCCTCGCACCGGCGCTCCGCCGGGCCGCCGTGATCCTCGTGCCGTCAGCGCACACGCGCGAGCGTCTGCTGGCCTCCGTGCGCGGGCTCGACGGCGAGCGAATCCGCGTCACGCCGTGGGGCATCGACGAGCGCTTCTCGCCGGGAGCCTGCCACGCGTGATCCCTTCCTGCTCACGGTCGGAACCCTGCAGCCGCGCAAGAACCTGGAAGCCGCGCTCGGCGCGTTCGAGCGCCTCGAGGGAACGCAGCGCCTCGTCGTGGTCGGCGCGCGCGGCTGGCGCACCGACGCGCTGCAGGCGCGCCTCGCCGAGTCGCCGGCGAAGGATCGGATCGACGTGCTCGGCCAGGTGAGCGACGCCGAGCTCGTCGCGCTCTATCGCGACGCGAGCTGCCTGATCTTCCCCTCGCGCGGCGAAGGCTTCGGCTTTCCGCCGCTGGAGGCGATGGCGTGCGGTACGCCGGTGGTCGCCGCGGCCGCCGGCAGTCTCCCGGAGGTGCTCGGCGACGCGGCACCGCTGGTCGACACCGACGATCCCGCGAGCCTGGCCGCGAGCATCGCCGACGTGCTCGCCGACCCGCAACCGTGGCGCGAGCGCGGCCTGACGCGGGCCGCGCAGTTCACCTGGTCGCGGTGCGCGGAGCTCACCGTCACGGCGTACGCCGCCGCGAGCGAGTGATGGCCTGGACGCATGTGATCGCCAATCGCGGCAAGCCGGCCCGGGAGTGGGACCCGCGCGATCCGCCGCCGCAGGCCGACTTCGCGTACCTCGGCGCGCTCGCCGCGGCCGCCGAGGCGGCGCTGCCGGACGCACCGCTGACGCTGATCGTCACCACCGACCACCGGACGCTCCCGGCGTACGGGCGCGACGTCGTGGTCATCCAGCGCGCCGGTCCGGACGGACGTCCGCCGGACTACGCGGATCGTGTGCTCGCGGTGTTCAAGACCCACAGCGCCCGCCCGGTGCTCGCCGCCCGCCCAGGCCGCGAGCCGCTCGCGCTGACCGCGACCGCGCTGTTGAGCTATGGCCAGGTGCTGGCTTCCGGGGCCCCGAGCCGGATCCGGCGGCGCGCCGCGGTCGTCGAGCCGATTCCCCTCGGGGTCATGTGGAGTCCCGACCTGCCGTTCCCGCCGAGCGCACAGCGGCCGGTGGACGTGCTGTTCAACGGCAGCGTCGCGACCGCCGACCGCGACGGGCTGCGTGCGCGCGTCGGCACGCCGAAAAGCCACTCGCGCCAGGCGATGGTCGCGGCCCTGCGGCGCTTGCAGGCCGAGGCACCGGACCTGACGATCGACATCGGGTTGACCGACTCGTTCGCGGCCTCCAAGCACGCGGGGCCGGAGGCGTACTGGGCGCGCCTCGCGCGCGCGAGGATCTGTGTGGTGCCGCGCGGGGACACGCTCGAGACCTACCGCCTGTTCGAGGCGGCGCGCGCGGGCTGCGTGATCGTCGCCGAGCGCCTGCCGCCGAACTGGTTCCACGACGACGCGCCCGTGATCGACCGGACCGGCTGGCACGGACTCGGCGCCTGCCTTCAGGCGCTGCTCCGCGACCCGCAGGCGCTCGCCGAGCGCCAGCGGCAGACGCTGCGGTGGTGGGAGCACCGTGTCGGCCCCGAGGCCGTGGGCCGCCACGTGGCCGCAACGGTGGCGGCTGCGCTGGCCGCCCAGACGTAGACTCCGGTGATGGCCCGCCGCCCGCGTCTGGTCGAGCTCGCCGGCAGCCTGGGGCAGCCGCTCGTGCTCGCCGATGTCGGCGTCCGCTGGGGATTCGAGCCGCGCTGGACGGCGCTCGCGCCGGCGGCCCGGCTGATCGGCTTCGACGCCGACGCCGACGAGTGCGCGGCGCTGCGCCGCCGTCACGCGGGCCTGCCGCGCGTCGAGTTCGCGCCCGTCGCCCTCAGCGACCGGGCCGGCACGCAGACGCTGCACGTGACGCGCGAGCCGGCCGCGTCGTCGCTGCTCGAGCCCGACCCCGACGTCCTGCGGCGGCGCCGCGGCATGCGGGCGATGCGGCCGGCCGGGACCGTCGAGGTCGAGACGGAGACCCTCGACGCGTGGGCGCGACGGTCGGGGGTCGACCGGATCGACGTGCTCAAGCTTGACGTCCAGGGCGCCGAACTTGCCGTCCTGCGCGGTGCGGGGGCACTCCTCGACGCGGTGCGCGCGCTCGACCTCGAGGTCGAGTTCAACCCGATCTACCGCGCCCAGCCGCTGTTCGCGGACGTCGACGCGTTCCTGCGCGAGCGCGGTTTCGTGCTGTGGCGGCTCGGCGAGCTGACCCACTGCGCGCTTCCGGAGGCGTCCGGCGGCGGCGGGAGCGTCGATGCGATCCGGTTCGCCGACGGTCTGGTTCGCTATCGCTCCGGGGGCGGACAGCTCACGTGGGGGCGTGCCCGGTACGTCCATGCCGACGTCGTCGATCCGGCCACGCCGCCGACCTATGCCGACGACGTGCGTGACGCGTGCGCGGCGTGGTCACTGGAGCTGGACGACGTGGCCCAAGCCGCGCTCGCACGCGCGGCAAAGCTCCGCCCGGCGGCCGCCGCCGCGCTCGCCGAGCTGGCGGACTCGCCCGCCCCGCGGGGGCTGCCGCGTCGCGACCTGCGCGGCGCGGCGCGGCGCTGGGCGCGCGTCCACTCCCTGGCGGTGCGCGGCTGGGACGACGAGCGGATCGCGCGCGAGGCCGGGCTCACGACCCGCAACGTCCAGCTCCTGCGCCGCTTCGGGCCCGGGCGCCTGCGCTAACTCCGCGTCCACGGCAGCGCGCGCCGCAACTGCCGCACGTTGGCCACGGTCAGCCGCAGCTCGCGGGCGATCTGCTCCTCGTCGTGGCCGCGCGCGCTCAGCAGCGCGACCCGGGCGAGACGGACCGAGGCGCCGGCCCAGTCGCGCTGCACGTTGGCCCGCCAGCGTGAGCTCCGCTCGGCCGTGCGCTCCAGCTGCTCCAGCGCCGCCTGCGTGGGCGGGTGCGCGGGGGCGGCCCGCCGCAGTGCCGCGACGGCGATGTCGTCGAGCTGGAACGCCCAGGCGGCGCATCCGTCCCGCACGTGCTCCGGCCAGGGATCGGTCGGCGCGCGATCCGCGACGCGCGCGTACCGGGCCCGGCCCCACACGAGCTGGCCGCCGCCGACACGGTGGCGCAGCACGCCGTCGGCGAACGTCTGTCGCTCGGTGGCCGTGCCCGCGTTGCCGGCGCCCCGCAGTCCGTAATGCGTCAGCTCGCCGAGCCGCCACAGCGAGAAGCTGCGCTCGCGCAGAAAGGCGTCGATGTCCGCGAACAGCGGTTGGCCGCGATAGATCGGGTTGAACTCGACCTCGAGGTCCAGTACGCGGACGGTGTCGAGCAGCGCGCCCGCGCCGCGCAGGACGGCGAGCTCGGCGCCCTGGACGTCCAGCTTTAGGCCGTCGACGCGCGTGACGCCGGCAGGGCCGGCCCACGCCTCGAGCGTCGTCGTCGCGATTGCGGTCCGCCGGGCCTCGCGCATCGTCTCCATGCCGCGCCGCCGGGCGATCAGCTCGGCATCCGGTTCGAGCAGCGAGGAGGAGGCCGGCTCCTCGGCGACGTGCAGCGTCGCCGTACCCGTGGTGTCACTCAGCGCCGCGGCCACGAAGGTTCCGCCGGGGTGGCGGCCGCGGAGGACGTCGCATTCGTCCTCGTCGGCATCGAAGCCGATCAGCCGCGCTGCGCCGGCGAGCGCTTCCCAGCGTGGCTCGAAGCCCCACCGCACCCCGACATCGACGAGCACCAGCGGCTCGTCGAGCGTCGCCGCGAGCCGGGCGATGTCCGGGCGCGACGTCACCGCCGCAGCAGCCGCATCGCCTCGTAGGTGGCGACGATCCCCAGGCTGGTGAACTGGTTCGTCGCGACCGCGACGCGGTGCCCGCGCCCGTGCCGGCGCGCCTGCTCCGCGTGCTCGCGGAACTGGGTCCGGAAGCCGGACATCGAGAGCGTGCCCTCGACCATGCGGAAGCTGGCCAGCACGCGCCGCAGGACGATCGGATCGTGGCGGCGGGCGATCCGCAGCTGCAGGTCGTAGTCGACGGAGATGCGGTAGCGCTCGTCGAACCCGCCGGCCTCTTCGAGCGTGGCACGCCGGAAGAACGTCGCCGGCGCGGAGACGAAGTTGTGGGTCAGGTAGAGGCCCAGCGAGTAGCGCCGCAGCAGCGCGTTCTTGTAGCGGGTCACCGCGTGCCGGATCTCGCGCCCGTCGCCGTCGATGATGCGGCAGTAGCCGGTCAGCCACATCGCGTCCGGACGGGCCGCGAAAGCCGCCCCCACGGCGCGCAGCGCGCCGGGCTCGTAGACATCATCGGCATTGAGCTCGCCGATCACGTCGCCGGTCGCGAGCGCGATGCCCTTGTTGAGCGCGTGGGCGAGACCGCGGTCGGGCTCGGAGATCCAGCGCAGGCCCTCGGTCTCGCGCAGGATGTCCACGGTGCCGTCCGTCGACCCGCCGTCGACGACGACGTGCTCGAGCCCGGGATAGTCCTGCTCGCGGACACTGGCGAGCGTCTGCCGGATCGTGCCGGCCGCGTTGAAGACCGGCGTGATGACGGTGACCGTCGGAAGCACGCGGTTACCCTAGCCGCCGTGCGAGACCGCACTCCCACGGGCGCGTCACCGCGCGTCGCGATCTCGCTCGCGTCGCTGGTCCCGGGGACGATCGGCGGCTCGGAACGCTACGCGCGCCAGCTCCTGCAAGCGCTCGCCGCGCACCCGGAGGCTGCACGCGTCACCGTGCTCGTGCCGCCCGCCGCGCGCGCCGCGTACGGCCGGATCGGCGATGGCGCGCTGCGCGTGCGCGGACTGCGCTACGGCGTCGCCGCCGACGGCCTCCCGCGCGCGCTCGGGCTGTGTGCCGGGCTCGCGCTCAGCCGGCCGCTCGCGCGCGCGGTGGGCCCCGCGGACGTCATCCACCATCCGCTCACCGTGCCGCTCCTGCGGCCGGCGGCGCCCGCCGTGATCACGCTCCACGACGTCGCGCACCACGAGGTCCCGCAGCTGTTCGGAGCGGCGGAGCGGGCGTTCCGACGCATCGCCTACGACGCCGCCGCGCGGCGGGCGGCGGCGGTGGTCACGCCGAGCACGCACTCGCGCGACACGATCGTCGCGCAGCTGGGCGTCGCACCGGAGCGCGTCGCGGTCATCCCGTACGGCGTCGAGCCGGACGAGTTCGGCCCCGATGACCCCGGCGACGACGACCGGCGCCGCGCGCCGTTCGACCTGCCGGCGCGCTACGCGCTGTATCCGGCGAACCTGTGGCCGCACAAGAACCACCAGCGGCTGATCCAGGCATGGGCACGGCTGGCGGATCGTGAGCTCGCCCTGGTCCTCACCGGGCGCGTCGACCAGCGGCTCGATCCGCTGCTGGCCGAGGCGCGCCGCCTGGGCGTGGGCGACCGGGTCCGGCACCTGGGCCACGTCGACGCCGGCGCCCTGCCGGCGCTCTACCGCGGCGCCCGCGCCGTCGTGTTCCCGAGCCTGTTCGAGGGCTTCGGCTTCCCCGTGCTCGAGGCGATGGCGTGCGGCGTGCCCGTCGCCGCCGCCGAGCGCGCCTCGCTCCCCGAGCTGTGTGCGGGCGCCGCGGTCCTGTTCGACCCCGAGGACGTCGACGCGATCGCGGCTGCGACCGAGCGCGCGGTCGAGGACGCGGGTCTGCAAGCGGCCGGCCGGCGGCGGGCCGCGGAGCTCACGTGGCCAGCGGTGGCGGACCGCCACGTCGAGCTCTATCGCTCGGTCGCGAGCCGCCCGTAGACCGCCGAAGCGCGCTGCGTCTCGGCCGCGAGCGCTGCCATCGCGGCCACCGGCTCGAACGCGTCGGGGAACGTCGCGGCGGCATCGGCGTACGCGGCGGCCTCGCGCTCGCTGTCGTAGGCCAGGTGGTCGATGCCGGCGAGCAGGCCGAACGCCGGCGTGGCGCGGGGGGCGACCAGGAGCCGCCCCGTGGCGAGGACGGCGAAGGCTCCGGCGGCGAGCGGGCTCGCGAGCACGACGACCGCGGCGCGCTGCAGCTCCGCCACGGTGAGCCGCGCCGCGCCGCGCACCGGCGCACCGCGCTCGCGCAGATCCTTGACGATTCCGTCGCCGTCGCCGACGACCAATATCCCCGCGCCCGGCGACAGTGCGAACACCGTGTCGCGCGTCGGCAGCGGCCCGCGGCGCCAGTCGTCGAGCGCGACCACCACGTCAAAGCCCGTCAGCTCGTCTCCCGGGGCCAGCGAGCGCGCCTCGCCCCAGGCGAACGACCCGTCGAGCCCGTGGAGTGCGGCACGTTCCGTGTCGGCGACGATCGCGAGGCGCGTCATGGCCCCTCCCGCCGCGTCAACCGCCGGACGAGCCGGGCCGCGCGGTAGCTCGGGCGCGACGTGAGGTCGTGCAGCAGCGCCAGGCGCTCGTCGGCTGCCCGCTGCGTGCGCGCGGCCGCGTCGCGCCAGGACTCGCCGGGCCCGGGCGCTTCGGTGCCGAGCCGCACGCGGGCGAGCTCGATCGCCATCCGGCGCGAATGCGCCATCCGCCGCAGGGCCGCGTCCGCCGGGGGCGGCGGCTCGCCGGCGAGCTCCTGCAGCGCCGTCGCGAACGCCGCCGACGCCGTCTCGCGGTCCGGCCAGCGCGCCGCGGTGGCGAGCGCCCCTTCGCGCAGCCGCGCCCGCAGCGCCGGATCGCGCGCCAGGCGATCGAGCGCCGCGGCCGTGCCCGGCTCGTCGTCGAACCCGACGACGAGCGCGTTGACACCGTGTTCGACGTAGTCCTCGCTGCCCGTGAACGGCGTGACCACGCACGGGACGCCGACGTGGAAGGCCTCCAGCGGCGGCAGCCCCAGCCCCTCGAAGCGCGGCAGTTTGAGCAGCACGTCGTGCTCGGCGTACAGCGCGGCCATCTCCGCCGGGCCGAGCGCGCCGACGACGCGGTCGGCGCCCAGCTCGCCCACCTCCGACGGATCGTGGACGGCGACCGTCACCGTGGCCGGCTCCTGCATCCGCCGGACGGCGGCGACGGACTCGCGGACGCCCTTGAACCACAGTGTCGGCTGGCCCTCGACGAGCACCCGGAGCGGCCCGGAAGCGTCCGTCGCGGCGGGCACGAACACGCGCTTGTCGATCCCGTTCGGCACCAGCCGCACCCGCGCGTCGGGCCGCAGCCGCGCCAGCAGGTCACGCATGTGCGACGCGATCACCACGTAGTCGACGGGCAGATCGAGCACGCCGAACGCGCCCAGCTGCTCCGGCTGCGCGTCGCCGTAGAAGCGGTACTCGAGGTTCTGCAGGAACACCACGCGCCGGCGTGCCGCGATCGAGAACAGTGCCTCCGCCGTCGTCCACCACGTCGCGATCGCCACGTCAACGTCGCCGGCGTCCGCGAGCGACACCACCGGCACGCCGGAATCGCTCGCCGGCAACGCGCCCGGCCGCGGGCCGCAGACCACCAACGTCGCGCCCAGTGACCGTGCGTACGAGCGGATCACGGCCATGCCACCGGAGCGGCCGAGCGACTCGACCAGGAACGCGATCCGCAGCGGCTCAGCGGGCGACGGACTCATAGAAGCGCTCGAGCTCGTCCAGCCGCCGGGCCCAGTCGTTGCGCCGTGCCGTCTCCAGCCCCGCCGCCGACAGCCGCGCGCGCAGCTCCGCGTCGGAGAACACGCGCTCCAGCGCGTCGCGGACGGCCCGCGGGCGCGCATCGGGCATCAGGCAGTTCTCGCCGTCACGGCAGAAGTCGCGGTTGCCGTCGGCGTCCGTGCAGACGACCGGCACGCCCGTCGCCATCGCCTCCAGCACGGGCAGGCAGAACCCTTCGTGGCGCGAGGTCTGGACGAACACGGTGGCCGTGTTGAGCAGCTCGTTGACCTCGCCGTCGCTCGGGCCGTCGAAGTAGCGTGCGCCGACCTCAGCGCCCAGCTCGGGCTCGACGCCGAACAGCCACAGCTCCGGGCGCGGCTCGGCCATCTCACCGTAGGCGTCGAGCGTGAGCGGCAGGTTCTTCAGCGGGTTCGCGCGCCCCAGCGCCAGCAGCGCGCGCTCGTGGCGCTCCCGCCCGAGCGGATGGAAGCGATCGAGATCGAGGCCGGGCGAGACGATGCTCGGCGACAACCCCATCGCCTCCAGCTCGCCCGCGTTCCAGCCCGAGGTCGTCAGATAGCGGAACTCCGGCTGGTAGGTGGCGAGCACTCGCGGCGCCCACGTGTGCCCCGGCGGGTAGTACGACGTCTCGATGTCCTGAACGAAGTAGACCGGGATGCCGCGCCGGACCGCCGCGCGCCACACCGCCGGCGCCGTCCGCCACCACGTGGCGACCTTGATCGCGTCCACCGGCGCCAGCACCGAGGCCAGCTCGTTGAACGACGCGAACGACCGCACCGGCACGGTCAGCTCAAACCAGTCCGGCTCGCCGCCGAGCGTCCACAGCTCGACATCGTGCCCGCGCGCCGCCAGCCCTTCGAGATGCTGGAAGACGACCCGGTGACCGCCGCCGATGCCGGTGTCCTCGGTGACGTAGACGATCCGCAGCCGCCCGTCCGCGGTTCGCACCGGCCGCTCGTCGAACCACGACCCCCAGCGCCCCCAGAACCGCACCTGGGACTCGAGCTCGCGCGTGCCCTGCGACATCCCGCGCGTCTTGGATTCCAGGTGCGTGAGGCTCGCGGCCGGGAAGTAGAGGACCCGGTAACCGGCGTCCCAGGCGCGCAGGCAGTAGTCGACGTCCTCGAACGCCATCGCGTAGCCCTCGTCGAGCGGCCCGATCCGCTCCAGGAGATCGCGCTTGATGTACAGCGCCGCCCCCGTCATCGCCAGCGTGTTCCGCGAGACGCCCGCCGGCGGATGATCGGCCGGCTTGAAGCGATACGCGTGGTCGAACCACTCGGGCGCCGTGACGTTGCGCAGCGATCCGCCGGACTGGATCGTCCCGTCGGGATAGAGCAGCTTCGGGCCCGCGATCCCGGTCTCCTCCTCGAGGTACGCGCCGTACTGCAGCCGCTCCAGCCACCCGTGATGGGCGACGATGTCCGAGTTGAGCAGGACGGCGTCCTCGCGCGGGCGCAGCGCGGCCAGCCCGCGGTTGACGTTGGCCGCGAACCCGCGCTGCTCGTCGCCGAGGATCAGCTCGACACCCGTGAGCTGCCGCAGCGCCGCCTGGTGCTCGGGCGCGCTGCCGTCGTCGGCGACGATGATCCGCGCCGGACGTCTTCGGATCGTCGCGCGGATGCTGCGGACGGTCGCGATCGTGAGCGCCGGATCGCCGTAGGTCGGGATCACGATCGCCACCGGCTTGCCGTAGCGGCGGTACCACCGGCCCGCCCCGGCGCCCTCGTCCGACATCCGCGGGGCGAGCCCGAGCCGGCGCCCGAGCGGCGTCAGCCGCAGCGGAAACGTGAGCGCGCGCCGGGCGACCTCGAGCGGGCCGTGGTAGCGCCACGTGAGTGCCAGCCGGCGCGGAAGGCCGCCGAACAGGCGCCGCAGGTCACGGAACAGGCGATGGCGGAGGAGGCGATCCATCAGGCGGTGGGTTCGAAGGTGCCCCGGCGCTCGAGCGAGCACGCGCGGCGAACGGCGGCCGGGAGGCGATCCGCGCGCGTGCCGAGCGCCGCGCCGAGCGCGCGCAGGGAGTGGTAGCGGACGGAGTCCCAGGCCGGCGCCCCGACGGCGCGGTCGGCGGCCACGGAGCGGCGGATCCGGCCCGCCACCGGCCGCGGCGCCACCGGCTCGCGGTGCCCGTAGACCTCGCGCAGCGCCCGGAACTCGTCGAAGAACCGCCGGAACAGATCGAGCGGGGCATAGTCGTGGGAGTGGATGACTGCCGCGTCCGGCACGAACGCCTTCGCGTAGCCGGCCGCGAGCATGTCCAGCGCCAGCCGCTGGTCCTCGGCGTACGGCACGGGCCGGAACGGCACCCGCGCCCAGGCCGACCGCAGCACCGCCCCGTTCGCCGACGAGAAGTACGACGCCGGTCCGAGCGCAACGACGCCGCGCTGGACGCCGGCCGGCATTGAGGCGAACCACTCGCGCAGCTCCCGCCGCACCATCGGGCTCGCATCCTCGCGCGGCAGGTATGGCCCGCACACGAGCGCCACGTCATCGCCGAGCCCGAACCCGCCCAGCAGTCGCGCGAGCCAATCAGGCGACGCGGGCACCGCATCCTGCGTGAGGAACGCGACGTGCTCGCCGCCGGCGAGCTCCATCAGCCGGTTGCGGGTGCCGCCGTGCGAGAACGCCGCCGGCGGGATCTCGACGACCCGAGCGCCGTGCGCCTGCGCGACCGCGATCGAGCCGTCCGTCGAGCCCGAATCGACCACCAGCAGCTCGGCTTCGACCGTCTGCCGGCGGACCGCGCTCAGCACCTCGGCCAGAAGCGCGCCGCCGTTGCGGACCGGGAGCGCGACAGTCGCGCTCACGAGCCCTCGGGCGCGACGGCCTGGACCCAGTCCCACTGACGCCCGCACAGTTGCCCGGCATCGGCGATCTTGAACGGGATCAGTTCCGGCTCGCCAGGAGCGACGAACGCCACCCCGCCCAAGGAGCTGCGCGCTCCGTCGCCCGGCGCCGGGCCGGCCGAACCGCGCCGCACCTCGACGCGATGACGGCCGGGCGTCAGCGTGAGCTCGGTTCCGACCGGCAGCCATCCGCCAGGGGTGTTCATCGCCTGCGCGTCTCCGATCGGGCGCCCGTCGACGCGCAGTTCGACGGGCCGGCCGAAGCTTCCCTCGAGCCATACGCGATAGCGGCCGCCCTTCACCGTGACCTCCCCGCTCGCCGAGCCCGCGCTGTCGAGCAGCATCAGGCCCGGGCGCTCGCGGTCCGGCCGCCACCCGGAGGGCCGGTCGGTGGCGGCGGCGAAGTCGAACGTCGCCGTCTCGGGGCGGCGCGCGGCGACCAGCGTCCGCGAGGGGTCGAGCGTGGCCACCCACTCCAGCATCCGCCCGCACTCCGGTTCGTTGTCGGCGTCCTTGTCGTCCCACAAGGGCCACGCGTCCGTCGCCCGCGGCCCGCGGACGCGCCGCCAGACCTCGTAGCTGGCGTTCCGATAGTCGAGCCGGTAGTCGGCCGGCGGCCGGCTCTCCGTCGGCTTGCGCCGGGTGACGATCAGCGGGTAGCGCTCGACGAACGCGAGCTGGATGAGGTCGACATCGAAGGTGCGCCCGCCGAAGTCGGTGCGGTCGCGCAATTCGATGTGCGCCTCGGTGATCGCCTCGGTCGGGTTGTTGATCCGCGCATCGCGCAGGAAGTACTTGGCGAATTCCTCGAACTCGTTGAACAGCATCAGGTCCGTCGAGCCGGCGTAGCGGTCGTTGATGTCGGCGAGATCCTCCATCCGGTCCGGGGGCGCGAGCCGGACGTCGTGATAGGCCACCGCCGCGGATCCGAACACGAGAGCGGCGATCACCGCGGCCGCCGCGACCGCGAGCCGGCGGGGCAGCTTCAAGGCCCCAAGCATCCCGAACAGGAGCACGCCGGGCGAGAGCAGCGCAAGCATCTTCGCGTCGGCGTAGGGAGCCGTACGCGGCGCGAGCACCAGGTAGACGACCACGCCGGCGACCGGCAGGATCAGCGGCCACGGTTCGCGCCGCCGGATCAGGGTGACCGCCGCCCACGCGCCCAACCCGAGCACGAGCAGGATTCCGGCCAGGTTGATCGCGGCGCGCCAGCGCGGCGCGACCGGCTGGCGGTAGTCGCCGGCCAGCCAGACGCCGGCGCCCTGGATCAGCGGGAGCGGGCGGACGAGCTGGGCGAGGTCCTCGCCCTGTGGCTTGCCCGACGCGAACACGCCGGTGAGCACCTGCTGGGACGTGCGGACGCTGGTCACGGCCGGAAGCGCGGCGACGCCGAACACGACCGCCGCCGCGGCCAGCGCCACGACGACGCGCACGCGCGCAGCCCGCGAAGGCGCGGCGAGCAGCGTCGCGATCGCCAGCAGGACGGCCACGACGCCGACATACGGCACCGCAGCCGCGTAGTACACCGAGAGCTGCGCACCGAACGCCAGCGAGACGCAGATGGCGATCCCCAGCGGTCGCTCGGCCCGGATCGCCTCGACACCGATCGCCACGCCGGTCACGAGCGTGGCCAGCATCGCGATCTCCTTGATGTTGCCCTGGAGCGCGAAGGCGAACGTGAGTGACGCCGCGGCGGCCACGACCGCGGCGACGGCCGCGCGGCGATCCGGCAGCCCGGCGCGCCGCGCGAGCGAGAACAGCGCCATCGAAGCGATCGCCACGAGACCGCCCAGATAGGACTGGTAGACGACCTCGATCGGCGCCCGCACGAGGCCCGCCAGCGTCCCGAAGTGGGCGTGCGACCCGACCGGATACGCGGTCAGGAGATACACGCGAACGACCTCCGAGGTGGTCGTTCGCGGCTGCTCGACGTACGGGATCCCGTGGTTCGCGATCCAGTCGGTGAGGATGAACTGGAACGCGGTGTCGTTGACGAAGTTGTAGCCCGCCCACGTCCAGTTGCCGGTCAGGGCGGCGGGGGCCATGTACAGCCCGAACACGGCCAATCCGACCGCGCCGGTCCAGCCACCGGCCACGCGCCGTGCCTCAGCGCGCCAGGAGCGCCGGTGCGCCAGGAGGCCGAGGACCGACACGACGAGCAGCGCCGCGATCCCGACCGGCGCCGTGAAGCCGACCTTGTAGATCGGCATCAGGACGACGATCGAGACGCACAGGCCGAGCGGCACCACCAGCGGCCCGGGCAGCCGCACCCGGCACACGCGCTCGGCGAGGAGCCCCGCGCCGGCCGCTGTCACCAGCAGCACGAATGGGAAGAGCAGCCAGGCCTCGAGCTGCGCCCAGGGGGACGCCACGCCGCCGGCGACCTCAGCCGCCGCGGCGGCGAAGGCCGAGGATGCTGAGCAGGAACGACGTGAAGAAGACCTGCAATCCCGCGATCAGCAGCGTCGAGGCGAGGATCGCCAGCTTCTGCTCGGACAGCTCCCCGAACCCACGGTCGATCCACTTGATGACGATCACGGCGCCGACCACCAGCCCGGCGAACGCGATCGACCCGCCGAGCGCGAGCCCGTGTTCGAGCCGGAAGCGGGCGCGCATGCGATCGAACCAGGGATCGCGTTCACCCATGAAGTACGAGCCGTAGGCGTGCGCGCACAGGCCGAGCGCCAGCACCTGTGTGCCGACGATCGTCAGCAGCGCGCCGCCGATCAGCGAGTGCAGCTCCCACTGACGGCCGAAGATCTCGAGGTTCAGCAGGGACACCACCGTCGCCAGCACGCCCAGCAACGTCATCCCGAGGCCGGGGATCACGAACAGATACGTCGGGCTGTGGACGAGCAGGAACCGCAGGTGGCGCCAGCCGTCGCGGAAGCTCGACAGCTTGCTCTCGCCGCCGCGTGGGTGGTACTCGATCGGGAACTCGCGGATGTCCAGGTCTTCCTTGGCGGCCCGGATGACCATCTCGGACGCGAACTCCATGCCGGTCGTGCGCAGGTCCAGCCGCGGGAGGACGTCGCGGCGGACGGCCCGCATGCCGCAGTGCGCGTCGCTCACGCCGGTGCGGAAGAAGATGTTGAGGATGCCGGTCAGCACCGGGTTGCCGACGTAGCGGTGCAGCCACGGCATCGCGCCCGGCTGGATCCGGTCCATCCGGTCGCCCATCACGAGCTCCGCCCCCTGGTCGAGGTGCTCGACGAAGCGCGGGATCTCGCGGAAGTCGTACGTCAGGTCGGCGTCCGCCATCACGATGTAACGTCCGCGCGCAGCCGCGAAACCGGCCAGATACGCGCTTCCGTAGCCGCGCCGCGGCTCGTAGATCACGCGTGCGCCGGCCGCCGTGGCCAGCTCTGCGCTGCGGTCCTCCGACGCGTTGTCGGCGACGATCACCTCGCCGCGCAGCCCCGCTTCCTCGAGCACCGCGAGCGAGAGCCGCACGCACTTCTCGATGTTCTCCTCCTCATTGAGGCAGGGGATCACGACCGAGACGACAAGCCCGTCGTCGGGACCTTCCGAACGCTCGAAGCGGCTGATGCGGGGCTGTGTGGTGGACATCCGCCAGTGGGACAACGCGACGCTGCCGTTGAAGTCGCGCCGAATGCGGCCGACAGGGTAGTAGATGGGCCTGACACGGCCGATACCCTCAGCCCGCGCATGCCCCTGCTCACGTCTCGTTCGGCATCGGACATCAATCTCCGCTCGGCGCCGCAGATGCTCGAGTACGAGCAGATCGCCGACCGGCTCGCCGCCGACCAACCGGGGCGGCTTCTCGACTGGGGCTGCGGTGCCGGCCAGGTGACGTCACTGCTGCGCGCCCGCGGCCTCGACGTGACCGCCTACGACTGGCGCCCCGGCGTTCCCGAACCGATCGTCCGGCCGCTGGAGCACTACCCCGAGGTGCGCGCACACATCTCATCCGAGCCGGTGAAGCTGCCGTTCGACGACCGCAGCTTCGACGCCGTCCTGTCGTGTGGCGTGCTCGAGCACGTGCACGACCCCGACGGCAGCCTGGAGGAGCTCAAGCGCGTGCTCGCGCCGGGCGGGACGTTCTACGTCTACAAGCTGCCGAACCGCAGCTCGTATCTGGAAGCGATCGCCCGCGTCGCGAACCGGCTCGGCGCCCCGCTGTACTTCCACGGCAAGGCGGAGTTCGACCGCATCTACGACGAGCGCGGGGCGCGCGCGTTGCTCGAGCGCCACGGCTACCGCGTGCGCGAGCTCGGTCTGGCCAACATGCTGCCGTTGACGCTGCCGGGCGCGCTGGCCCGGCGGGCGACGCCGGCGATCTGGTGGCTCAACCGGGCGCTCACGCGCGTGCCCGGGCTGCGGCGCCTCGCGACCAACGTGGAGCTGGTCGCGGACGCTCCGGCGTGAGGATCTGCGTCGTCTACGACTGCCTGTTCCCGTACACGGTCGGGGGCGCCGAGCGCTGGTATCGCAACCTCGCGCAGCGGCTCGCGGCCGACGGGCATGACGTGACCTACCTGACGCTGCGCCAGTGGCCGCGCGGCTCGGCCGCCGAGGTGCCGGGCGTGCGCGTCGTCGCCGCCGGGCCGCGGCTGGCGCTGTACGGCGGCGCGGGCCAGCGCCGGATCCTGCCGCCGCTGGTGTTCGGCGCGGGCGTGCTGTGGCATCTGCTGCGCCACGGCCGCTCCTACGACGTCGTCCACACGTGCTCGTTCCCGTACTTCTCGCTGCTGGCCGCGGCGCTGGTGCGGCCGCTCGGGCGCTACCGCGTGGTGGTCGACTGGTTCGAGCTGTGGAGCGACGAGTACTGGCGCGAGTATCTCGGCGCCGCCGGACGCGTCGGGTCGTTCGTGCAATCGCTGTGCCTGCGCGTGCGCCAGCACGCGTTCGTGTTCGCCGAGCTGACCGCCGGGCGGCTGCGCGCCGCCGGGCTGCGCGGCGAGGCGCAGGTGCTGCGTGGGCTGTACACCGGCCCGGTGAGCCCGCCGGCGCCGGTGCCGGCCGAGCCGCTCGTGGTGTTCGCGGGCCGGCACATCCCGGAGAAGCGCGCGCCGGCTGTGGTCGCTGCGGTGGCGCGCACCGACCTGCGGGCCCGGATCCTCGGCGACGGCCCGGACTACGAGGCGGTCAAGGCGGAAATCGCCCGACTGGGCGTCGCCGACCGGGTCGAGGCGCCGGGCTTCGTCGAGACCGAGCAGGTCGAACGCGACCTGGCGCGCGCGCTCTGTCTCGTGCTGCCGTCGCGACGCGAGGGCTACGGCCTGGTGGTCGTCGAGGCCGCCTCGATGGGCACGCCGTCGGTGCTGGTGCGCGACCCCGACAACGCGGCCACGGAGCTGATCGAGGAGGGCGTGAACGGGTTCGTCGCCGACAGCGCGGAGCCCGAGGCGCTGGCGGCGGCGATCGAACGCGTCCGGGACGAGGGAGCGGCGCTGCGCGCCTCGACCGCCGACTGGTTCGCCCGCAACGCCGCCGCGCTGTCGCTCGACGGCTCGCTCGACGCGGTCGCGGCGAGCTACAGCGCCCGCTCGTAGGCCGCGACGGTCAGATCCGCGCAGCGCTCCCAGGTGAACTGCGGCACGCGCGCCCGTCCGGCGGCCCGCAGGCGCTCGGCCACCGCGGGATCGAGCAACTGTGAGATCGCGTCCGCGATCGCGCGCGAATCGAGCGGATCGAACAGCAGCGCGGCGTCGCCCGCGACCTCCGGCAGCGACGAGGCGTCGCTGCACGCCACCGGCACCCCGCGCGCCATCGCCTCCAGCACCGGGAGGCCGAAGCCCTCGGCCAGAGACGGGAACACGAACGCGTCTGCCTCGGCGTACAGGCCCTCCAGATCCTCGGCCGACACCCACGCGGGGAACACCGCCCGCACGCCGAGATACGCCGCGCGCGCTTTCAACTCGGCCTCGTGCGGCGTCGGATAGCCGGGCAGGACGAGCATGGGCTTGGTCTCGAGCAGCGCGACCGCCTCGAGCAGCCGCATCAGGTTCTTGTGCGGGCGCTTGGCCGACACGCTCAAGCAGCACCGGCCCGTCACCCAGCCCGAGCCGCTCGCGCACGTCGGCGCGCCGGAGCGACCGGCGGCGAGAGCGTGACGCCCAGCGGCGCCACGTCGACCTTCGTCGCCGGCGTCCCGAGATGCTCGGCCAGATCGCGCTTGGTCGACTCGGCGTCGACGAGGATCCGCTGCGAGCGCCGCGCCGCCGCCGGGACCAGCGCGCGCATCCCGAGCGCGCGCAGCCCGAAGTGCGCCTCCGGCACGAGCTTGTAGTTGAGGTCGTGGATCGTCGTGATCCGCGCGCACCCGGCTCACCAGCGGCGACGTCGAGGCCAGGCTGTGGATGAGGTCGCAATCTGCGCGTCATCCGCGGCACGTGGACCTGCTCGCCGCGCACCCATTGCAGGCGGTTGCGCGCGTGGACCGGCACGACGCGCTTCTCCACGTCGTCCCATGGCTCGGTCCGGCCGCCTCGCGGTTCACGAGCGCGACCAGCTCCACACGCTCGGCCAGCCGCGGGATCAGTTCGCGGGCGTAGACCTCCATGCCGCCGGTCTCGCCGGGGACGAGGAAGACGAGGTTGAGCGCGACCCGCATCAGGTGCGCCGCAGCAACAGGCGCATGACGTTGTCGGGGCCTGGGTCCTCGACGCGGCCGTCAGTCAGCGCCCGCGCGCCGAGGACCATCAGCAGCGGGCCGAGGAAGCGGCCGATCTCAAACCGCGCCGGGACGATCTTCCGCAACCGCCCTTGCGCCTCCTGGACGGCGGCCTTGCGCCAGATCCCCTGCTCGACGACCGTGAACGCGCCGTTGGCGAGCAGGCGCTGCTGCACGCTCGCCGCCGAGTAGTGGCGCTGGAAGAAGATCGGCGTGCCCGTGTAGCGCTCGCCGTAGAGATCGTGCTCGACGTGCTCGTCGGAGTGCTCGCGGGCGAACGGGAACGTCAGCGCCAGCAGCCCGCCCGGTTTGAGCACCCGCGCCAGCTCGGCCATCGCCGCCGTGTCGCCGTCGCCCGGGATGTGCTCGATCACCGACGCGCTGTACGCGGCGTCGAAGCTCGCGTCCTCGTACCGGAGCCGCGTCGCGTCCGCGGTCTCGAACCGCAGCGCGTCGCCCGTCAGCCGCCGCCAGTCCTCGACCTCCTGGGCCCATACGTCGGTGGCGACGACCTCGACGCCACGGTCGGCCAGCCAGCACGCGAGCAGCTTCGGGCTGGCGATGTCGAGCACGCGCTGGGATCGGGCGCGCAGAATCCGCGACGCGACCCAGGGCAGCTCACGCACGCGATCGACGTCGAGCGGCATCCAGATCCGCCACAGCGCCGCGCGCAGCGGGCCGCGCCGAAGGCCGCGAACACCGAGCGCCACGCTGTAACGCGCGAGTGTCAACGCCGAGGGCTCGATCACGGGCGAGCACCGTAGCGGGCTCTACCATCGCCGCGCCATGGCCCTGACGGTCGATGTCGTGATCCCGGTGTCCAACCACTGGGAGCTCACCCAGAGCTGCCTGCGCCACCTGTCGGCGCAGACGTTGGCGCACCGGGTGATCGTCGGCGACAACGGCTCGACGGACGGCACGCCGGAGCATCTGGCGCGCGACTGGCCGGACGTCCACGTGCTGCGGACCGAGGCACCGCAGCCGTTCGCGGTCGTGTGCAACGCGGGCGCCGCGGCGGGGGACGGCGACGTGATCGTGCTGCTCAACAACGACGTCGACTGCGAGCCGGACTTCCTCGAGCAGCTCGTGGCGCCGCTCGCAGACCCGCGCGTCGGCGACGTCGCCGCACTGTGCCTGCGGCCAGACGGTGCGATCGACTCGGTGGGCATCACGTGCGACGCAACGCTGAGCGCGTTCGCGCGGCTGGCCGGGCGCCCGGTCGAGGAGGCCGCCTCGCCGACGCCCGTCCTGGCCGGCGCGGCCGGCACCGCAGGGGCCTACCGCCGCACGGCGTGGGAGCAGGTCGGCGGCCTCGACGAGGCGTTCCCCGCCTACCAGGAAGACTTCGAGCTGGCGCTGCGGCTGCGCGCCGCCGGCTGGGAGACGGCCGCGGCACCCGCCGCCCGGTGCACCCACCTGGGCTCCGCGAGCTATGTCGCGCGCAGCGCCCGCAGCCGCTTCAACGGCGGCTTCGGCCGCGGCTACGTCCTGCGCCGCTACCGCGCACTGACGCCCCGCGCGGCGCTGACCGAGGCGATCGCGGTGACCGGCGACACCGCGACGGCGCGCGACTTCGCCGCGCTGCGCGGGCGCGTCGCAGGCTGGCGCGCGGGAGGCGGCCCGCCCCGCGCGGTTCCCGCACAGGCCGTCGACACGTCGCTCACCGTGCTCGACTCGCTCGTGCTCCGCCGCAACCTAAAGGGGCCAGGCCCCTTTAGATTCCGAGGGCGCGCGCCGCGTGGGGCCGGCGAAGCCGTGCCGCTCCGGGCCAACCTAAAGGGGCCAGGCCCCTTTAACTTCGGCGCCTGTCTGGCCTGCGGCGGCGAGGTCGCCGCGGCGTTCACCGGCGTCGACCGGATGCTCGCGACACCGGGCGAGTTCGATGTCGCGATCTGCCGGGAGTGCGCGAGCGGCACGACGTTTCCGATCCTCGAGCCGGATCAGCTCGCCGCGCTCTACCCGGACGCCTACGGGCCCTACGCGGAGACCGACGGCGGGCTCGTCCAGACCATCTCGAAGGCGATCCGCGCACGTCAGGGGCGGCTCGCGCTGAGCCGCTTCCCGCTCGGCGCGATCGCCGCCCGGCCGCCCGGGCGCGGTCTCGACGTCGGGTGCGGCCGCGGTGACCTCGCCGCCGAGTTCGTCGACCGCGGCTGGACGATGGTCGGCGTCGAGCCGTCACCGAACGCGTGCGACGCGGCCCGCGCCCGCGGCGTCGACGCTCGCGTCGGCACGCTCGCCACCGTCGAACTCGAGCCGGGCGCGTACGACATGATCGTCTTCCAGCACTCGCTCGAGCACACGCTCGACCCGGCGGGCGACCTCGAGAAGGTGCACGCCGCGCTCGCGCCCGGCGGGCTGCTCGCGGTCACCGTCCCGAACTTCGGGAACTGGCAGGCGCGTCGCTTCCGCGACCGCTGGTTCCACCTCGACCTGCCGCGCCACCGCACGCACTTCACGCGTGACGGGCTTCGCCGGGTCGCCACCCACGCGGGCCTGGAGGTGCTCCAGATCGGCACGTCGACCAGCACCGTCGGTCTCCCCGCGACGATCCAGTACCGCCTCGCCGGCCGCTGCCTGTTCCCGGGCGGCCTGAAGCTCCGAGTCACCGCCGGCTTGTGCGTGCTCACGCTGCCGCTCGCGCGACTGCTCGACCGCGGTGACGGCGATCAGCTGCACCTGCTTGCGCGCCGCACCCCGTTCTAGACTCGGCCCGCGATGAGTGACGTGTCGATCGGCGTCGTCGGGCTCGGCTATTGGGGACCGAACCTGGCGCGCAACTTCGCCGCGCTGCCCGGCGCCCGGCTCACCTGGCTGTGCGATGGGCGGCCCGAGCTGCTGGAGCGCTATTCGGCTGCCTACCCGCAGGCGCGGCTGGCGCGCGACCTGGACACGCTGCTCGCCGACGACTCGCTGGACGCGGTGGTGCTGGCGACGCCGGTGCCGACGCACGCGGCGCTCGCCGTGCGCGTGCTGGAGGCGGGCAAGCATTGCTTCGTCGAGAAGCCGCTCGCGCAGTCGGTGGCCGACGCCGAGGACGCGGTGGCGGCGGCCAAGAAGGCCGGCCGGATCCTGATGGTCGGGCACCTGCTCCAGTACCACCCCGGCGTCGGCAAGCTCAAGGAGCTCGTCGACGAGGGCCAGCTCGGCGACGTCCACTACATCTACGGCAACCGGCTCAATCTCGGGCAGCTGCGGGCGGACGAGAACGCCCTGTGGAGCCTCGGCGCGCACGACGTGTCGGTCGTCCTGCACCTGGCCGACGAGGAGCCGTTCGAGGTGTCGGCCCGCGGCGAGTCCTACATGCGCGAGGGCGTCGAGGACGTCGTGTTCGCGTTCATGCGCTTCCCGTCCGGCCTGTCCGCGCACCTGCATCTGTCGTGGCTGGACCCGCACAAGGAGCGGCGCTTCACGGTCGTCGGCGCGCACCGGATGGCCACGTTCGACGACATGGCGCTGGAAGGCAAGGTCAAGGTCTACGACAAGGGCTTTGACCCGAAGGCCGACTCCTACGGCGAGTACATCACCCGGTCAGGCGACATCTGGTCGCCGCAGGTGCCCGCCACGGAGCCGCTGCGAGTCGAGTGCCGGCACTTCCTCGAGGCCGTGATCGAGGGCCGCGAGCCGCTGTCCGGCGGCGAGAGCGGCCTGCGGGTGGTGCGCGTCCTGGAGCGCCTGCAGCAGGAGCTCGACGCGTCGCGGCGCGCGGGCGTGGCCCGCGCGGGCTGAGCATGTCCGCCGCCCCGCGCCCGCTGACGGGCGGCGCGGTGATGGGCGCGGCGAGCCGCGGAATCGTCGCGGTCACCGGCGCCCTGACCACGATCGCGATCGCGCGCGTGCTCGGAGCCGACGGGGCGGGCGCGTTCGCGATCGCGTTGACGATCGTCTACGTGCTGCTGGTCCTGACCACGCTCGGCGTCGAGCACGGGATCGCGTACTACGTCAGCAGTGGGAGCTGGTCGCCCGCGGCGGCGTTTCGGACCTCGCAGCTCGTCGCCGTCGGCGTCGGACTGATCGGAGCGGCCGCGGGCGTGCTCGCGCGGCTGGCGTTCCCGTCGGCGTTCGGCGGGCTCTCCGTGGGCGAGTGCGCGCTGGCGGCGTTCTCACTGCCGTTCGCGCTGAGCTGGTTCTACGGCTCGTTCGTGGCGCTCGCCGACGACCACTACGAGGGGTACGTGCTGCCGCCGGCACTGCAGTCCTCGGCGCTGCTCGTGCTCGGGCTGGTGCTGGCGCTCACGGTCGGGCTGACCGGTGCGGTCGTCGCCGTGCTCGTCTCGCAGGTGCTGGCGGCGGCGGTCACCCACGTCTGGGGCCGGCGGCGGCTGAGCGGCGGCGGACGGACCGAACCCGGCCAGTTCCGACGCGCGCTGACCTTCGGCATCAAGGGCTACGGCGCGAACGCGCTGCAGGTACTCAACTACCGCGTCGACTTCTTCGTGCTGAGCGCGGTGGCGGGCGCGGTCGCGCTCGGGCAGTACTCCGTGGCGGTCGCCGTGACGACGGTGCTGTGGCTGCTGCCGCAGGCGCTCGGCGACGTGCTGTTTCCGCGCGTGGCGAGCCTGAGCGCGTCGGGCGAGGAGGGCCACCGGGCGTTCGTCGAAGCCAAGAGCCTGCGCCACACGACGCTGATCGTGCTGGTGTCGGCGGTGGCGATCGCCGCCGCACTGGTGCTGCTCGTGGTCCCGATCTATGGGCCGGAGTTCCAGGAGTCGGTCGAGCTCGGGCTGATCCGGCTGCCGGGCGTGGCGCTGATCGGGATCGCCGGCACGCTGTCGGCAAGCGTCGTCGGGCGCGGGTTCCCGCAGTACTCGCTGTACTCCGCCCTGATCGTCACGCCGGTCACGCTGGCGCTGTATGCGCTGCTGATCCCCGCCTACGACGCGACCGGCGCGGCGCTGGCATCGTGCCTGTCGTTCGGCCTCAGCTTCCTGCTCGCGCTGTTCTTCTACCGGCGCGCGACGGGCCATGGCGCGCTCGGCCTGATGTGGCCGACGCGCTCGGAGCTCGAGGACTACCGGACGCTGCTCCCGAAGATCCGCGCCTGGGCGACGGGCCTGCGCCGGTGAGAGTGCTGCTCGCCCCGCTCGAGGTCGCCGGCGTGGCCGACGCGCTGCGGCACGGCCTGCGTGCGCGCGGCCATGACGCCGAGCTGTGGACGATCGCCGAGCACCCGTTCGTGCGCACCCAGGACCGGCTGCTGCGCGGCTACTGGGCGCGCGCCACCGCCGCGCTGTCCGCGCCGCGCCACGACGTCCTGCACTATCAGTTCGGCACCACCCTGCTCGAGTTCGCCGACGCGGCGATGGCCCGGGCCGCGCGCCGGCTCATCCTCATGCACTACTGGGGCGACGACTGCCGGATTCGCACCGGCGGCTTGCGGCCGCCGGACGCGCCGCCGGACTGGGACGCGCGCCAGCGCGCCTACGAGCGGCTGCTGCGCCGCCGCCTGAAGCTCGCGAGCCGGCTCTGCCACGCCGCGCTGGTCTCCGACCTCGAGCTCGCGGGCTATGTGCGGCCGTTCTTTCGCACCGTCTACCTCGTCCCCACGCCGATCGTGCTGCCGGTCGCTCCCGGTCGGGCGCCTCCAGGGGATCCGCCGATCGCGTTCCACGCGCCGTCAGACCAGCTGATCAAGGGGACAGCGGCGATCACGGCGGCGATGGAGCGCGCCCCGGTGCGCCCGCGCACGGTCAGCGGCGTCCCGCGCGACGTCGTGCTCGGCGAGGTGGCGCGCGCCGACATCGTGGTCGACCAGCTCAACGCGGTCACCTCGGGCGTGTTCGCGCTCGAGGCGATGGCGCTGAGCAAGCCGGTCCTGACCGAGTTCGACCGCGAGCTGCTCGCCCCGTTCGCCCGCGACACGCCGCTCGTGCCCGTCACGGCCGAGTCGCTGGAGGCCGGGCTGACCGCGCTGGCCGGAGATCCCGAGCGGCGCGCCGCGCTCGGCGCGCAGGGCCGCGCGTTCGTCGAACGGACCCACGACGCGACCGTCGTGGCCGAGCGCCTGGAGGCGGTCTACGCCCACGCCCGTGCGCGGCCCGTGGGTCTGTTCGAGGCCACGGCGGCGGGGATCCGGCCGCTACCCTCGCGGCCATGATCCTGCGCGGCGCGGTTGTCGGGCTCGGCGTGATGGGCTCGCATCACGCCCGCGTCCTCGGCTCCCTCGAGGACGTCGAGCTGCGCGCGCTGATCGACCCGGATCCCGCCCGCCGCCCGACGCACGCTTCGCTGGCCGAGGCGCTCGCCGCCGAGCCGCTCGACTTCGTCTGCGTGGCGGTGCCCGTCGAGCAGCTGCCGGTCGTCGCCGGGGAGGCGATCGCCGCCGGCCTGCACGTGCTCGTGGAGAAGCCGACGGCGCCGACCGAGGCGCAGGCGCGCGCGCTGATCGCCGAGGCGGAGGCCCGCGGGGTGACGCTCGGCGTCGGCCACATCGAGCGCTTCAACCCCGCCGTGCGGGCGCTCAAGCAGAAGATCGACGACGGCGCGATCGGGCGCGTGCTGCACGTCCACGCGCGCCGGCTCAGCCCGTTCCCGAACCGCCAGGGCGCGCAGGGTGTCGCGCTCGACCTCGCGACCCACGACATCGACGTCCTGCGCTACGTCACCGGCCAGGAGGTCGCGCGCGTGTTCGCCGAGACGGCCGCGCCGCTGAGCGGCAGCCGCGAGGACATCCTGTGCGCCACGCTGCGGCTCGACGACGAGTCGATGGCGCTGCTGGAGGCGAACTGGATGACCCCGGCCAAGGTGCGCCAGATCTCCGTGCTGGGCGAGCAGGGGATGCTCGTCGTCGACTACCTGACCCAGGACCTGATGCTCTACGAGCACCCGACCCGGGCGACCGAGTGGGACCAGCTGGCGGGTATCCGCGGCGGCGGCGAGGGGAACATGATCCGGTTCGCGCTCGACCGGCGCGAGCCGTTGCGCGTGCAGTGGGAGCAGTTCCTGGCCGCGCTGCGCGCCGGCGAGCCGGCGCCGATCTCCGGCCACGACGGGCTGGCCGCGCTGTCCACGGCGCACGCGATCAGCCTCGCCGCCGAGCGCCACGAGACCGTCGTGCCGGCCTACCGTGAGGTGCCGCATGCCGTCGGTTGACCTGACCGGCGCCCGCGCGCTCGTGCTCGGCGGCGCGGGCTTCATCGGCAGCCATCTGGTCGACGGGCTGGTGGCGGCCGGCGCCGAGCGCGTGGCCGTCGTCGACGACCTCAGTCTCGGCAAGCGCGAGAACCTGGCCGAGCATCCCGCCGTGACGCTCGAGGTGGCCGACGCCTGCGACGAGGCGCCGCTGCGGGCCCTCGTCGAGCAGGACGGCCCGTACGACTACTGCTTCAACCTCGCGGTGATCCCGCTGCCGCATTCACTCGAGCATCCGCGCGAGAACGTCGATCGCAACATCGCGATGACCACCGCCGCGTGCGAGGTCGGCCGCGACGGCGGCTTCGCGCGGCTGGTCCAGTTCTCCTCGTCGGAGGTCTACGGCACCGCGCGGACCGCGCCGATGGGCGAGGACCATCCGCTCGGCGCGCACACGCCCTACGCCGCGGCCAAGGCCGCCACCGACCTGGTCGCGCTCTCCTACCTGCACACGTTCGGGCTCGACACGATCGTCGTGCGGCCGTTCAACGCCTACGGCGAACGCCAGAACGCGACCGCCTACGCGGGCCTGATCCCGGTCGTGATCCGCAACGTGCTGGCCGGCGAGCCGGTCGTGATCAACGGCGACGGCCACCAGACGCGCGATATGACCCACGTGTCGGACACGGTTCGCGGAACGCTGGCGCTGGCCGCCGCGCGCGAGCTGACCGGCGGCACGTACAACCTCGGCCACGGCACCGAGGCGAGCGTGATCGAGATGGTGGCGGCGCTGCTGGCCGCGCTCGAGCGCCCCGATCACCCGGTCGTGCACGGCCCGGAGCGCCCGGGCGACGTCCGCCGCCTGCTGGCCGACATCGGCGCCGCGCGCGAGGCGGTCGGCTACGAGCCGACCGTGTCGGTCGCCGACGGGTTCGCCCGCACGGTGCGCTGGTATCTCAGCGCCTCAGCGACCGTCTCGACGTCCTCGTCGGCCATGCCCTGATGGAGCGGCAGTGCCAGCGTGCGGTCGGCCAGCGCCTGCGAGACCGGTAGATCGCCCGGCCGCGTGCCGCACGCGCGCTGGAAGCTCGGCTCGGCGTGCATCGCGTAGGTGCCGAGTGTGGACTCCACGCCGCGCTCGCGCAGCGCGAAGATCAGTGCGTCGCGGTCGAGATCCTCGGCGCACGTCACGACGTACGCCTGGTAGGGGTGCGTGAACCCCTCGGGCGCTCGCTGCGGCGTGATGCCGTCGACGCCCTCCAACTGCTCGGTCAGCGCCGCCGCCAACTCACGCCGGCGAGCGACCGCCGCCGCGAAGCCGGGCACCTGAACCAGGCCGAGCGCGGCGTTGACGTCCGACAGCCGGAAGTTGTACCCCGGCTCGACGAACGTGGCCCGCCAGCCGCCGCGCTCGGTGCCGTGGTTGCGCAGCCGCCGCAGACGGTCGGCCAGCGCCGCGTCGTCGGTCACCACCATCCCGCCCTCGCCGGTGGTCAGCGACTTGCGCGGATGGAACGAGAAGCACGACATGACGCCGAACGCGCCCGTCTGGCGGGTCCCGATCGCGCCGCCGAGCGAGCACGCGGCGTCGCAGATCAGCGCGACCCCGCGCGCGGCCAGCAGCGGCTCGATCGCGAGGTAGTCGGCGGGCAGGCCGAAGACGTCGACAGTCAGCACGGCGCGGGTCCGCGGCGTCAGCGCCGCCTCGAGCGCCGCCGGGTTGATGCAGTAGGTGTCCGGATCGGCATCGACGAGCCGCAGCGTCGCGCCGCGCCGCAGCACCGCGTTGCCGGTGGCCGGATACGTGAAGTCGGCGGCCGCGACCTCGTCGCCGGGCCCGATGTCGAGCGCGGCCAGGGCGAGCTCGAGCGCGGTCGTGGCCGACGTCGTGGCGACGCCGGCGCGCACGCCGCACAGCTCCGCGATCGCCGCCTCGAACTCGGCCACCACCGGCCCCTGCGTGAGGTTGCCGGTGGCCAGCACGCGGCCGATCGCCTCCAGCGCCTCAGGCCCGAAGCGCGGCTCGGCGAGCCGCAGACGCGGGGCACTCACGCGCGTTCACCGCGCCGGCGCAGCACCCGCGCCGGGATGCCCGCGGCAACGGCGCCCGCCGGGATCTCGCCCGTCACCACCGAGCCGGCGCCGATCTGCGCGCCGTCGCCGACGCGCGCGCCGGGCAGCAGGATCGCGCCGATCCCGACGTCGGCCCCGGCGCCGACCTCGACCGGCCCGAACTCGACCGGCGCGTCGATCACGGCGACGGGCGGCGCGCTCTCGGCGTGGGTCGACGTGAGCATCATCACCCGCGGGCCGATCCCGGCCCGCGCGCCGATCCGCACGCCGCCGGCGCTGTGGATGTAACAGTCCTGCCCGATCCACGCGCCTGACTCGATCCGCAGCTCACCGCGGGTGTCGCCCTTGAGCATCGCGCGGTGGCCGACGTAGACGTCGTCGCCGATGAAGATGTGCGCCGGGTTGAAGGCCAGCACGCCCTCTTCGAGCACGCAGCGCTCGCCCAACGCACCAAGCTCGGAGGGCGCGAAGCGGCCGGTCCCGTGCGTGGTCCAGGTCACGACCCTGAGGCTATCCTGCGCGCGGTGTGCGGCATCGGCGGAACCGTCGGCGGCCCGCGCCCCGATCGGGATGCCCTGGCGCGGATGGCCGGCGTGATGGCGCACCGCGGTCCGGACGGCGAGGGCGTCTGGCACGACGACGTGGCGGGGCTCGCGTTCCGGCGGCTGGCGATCATCGACCTCGACGAGCGCTCCAATCAGCCGCTGCATCTCGGCCCGTGGCACCTGGTGTTCAACGGCGAGATCTACGACTACAAGGAGCGCCGCGCCGAACTCGCACAGCTCGGCCACGAGTTCGTGACCGAGGGGGACGGCGAGGTCCTGCTGCACGCGTGGGCCGAGTGGGGCGAAGCGGCCCTGGACCGGGTCAACGGGATGTTCGCGTTCGCGATCTGGCAGGACGAGCGGCGCGAGCTGTTCCTGTGCTCGGACCCGTTCGGCGAAAAGCCCGTCTACTGGTGCCAGGACGGCGAGCGACTCGCGTTCGCATCCGACATCCGCGCCCTGCCCGGGCCGCGGCAGCCGCGCGCGTCGGCGCTCGGTCCGTTCCTGGCCCGCGGCCTGATGCCGCCGATCGACGAGTCGTTCTTCGCCGGCGTGCACCGGCTCCCGGGCGCGCACCGGCTGCGCTTCAAGGACGGCCGCGTCGACATCCGCCGCTACTGGACGCCGCGCGAGGTCGACGTCCCGAACGTCTACGGCGACGCGGTCGCGGCGCTGCGCGAGCTGCTCGTGGACTCGATCCGGCTGCGGCTGCGCTCCGACGTGCCGGTGGGGACCTCACTGTCGGGCGGCGTCGACTCGTCGTCGGTGGTCGCACTCGCGGGCTCGCTCGCCGAGGATGCCAAGCGGCACGCGTTCACCGCGTCGTTCCCCGGCTACGAGCGCGACGAGTGGGAGTTCGCCGCGCAGGTCGCGCGCTCCGCGGGCGTGCTCGAACACCACCGCGTGACCCCCGACGCCGACGAGCTGGCCGACGACCTCGACACGCTGGTGCGCGACCAGGAGGAGCCGTTCGGCAGCCTCAGCATCTACGCCCAGTGGCGCGTGAACCGGGCGGCGCGCGAGGCGGGCGTGACCGTGCTGCTCGACGGCCAGGGCGGCGACGAGCTGTTCGGTGGCTACGACGGCATCGAGGGCTGGGCGCTGCGGGCTCGCGGCGTGCGCGCCACCGGCCGCGGCCTGTTCGGCCCGGAGCGCATCCACGTGCTGACGGCGTTTGGCGCGGAGCGGCTGCCGGCGGCCGTGGCGCACCGGCACCGGCGCGGGATGGCGTCGCCGTACGCGGCGCGCCACGTCGTCGAGGCCGCCGTGCGTCTTCCCGCGCCCCGGATCGACGACCGCTCGCCGCTGCGCCGCGAGCTGCTGCGCCAGTCGTTCCACACCAGCCTGCCGCAGCTCCTGCGCTACGCCGACCGCGACTCGATGGCGCACAGCCGCGAGGTCCGACTGCCGCTGCTGGACCGCCGGATCGCCGAGTTCGCGCTCTCGGCGCCGCCGGAGTTCCTGGTCGGGGGCGGCACGCGCAAGCGGATCCTGCGCGACGCCGTGCGCGACGTCGTGCCGGACGCGGTGCTCGCGCGCCGGGACAAGATCGGCTTCGAGCCGCCGCAGGCGCGCTGGCTCGCCTCGCTGCGCGACCGCGCGGCCGAGGTCCTGCTGGACGGCGGCGCGCGGTCGCGCGGGCTCTACGACACGGCGGCGATCGAGGCTGACGTGCGCGCCGGCCGGTGGCGGGATCCGACCGCGCTGTGGCACGCGCTCAACCTCGAGCTGTGGCTGCGAACGTCCGCGGCCGTCCCGGCCGCCGCGTGACGCGCGTCGCCGTCGTCTCCTACTACTGGCCACCGCTGCCGTCGATCGGGGCGCAGCGGTGGGTGTCGATGTCCAAGCACCTGGGCGCGCAGGAGCACGACGTCCGGATCGTCACCAGCCGCGCCCACGGCACGCTGCCCGACGACGGCGACCGCGTGATCCGCACGGGCGACCTGACCAGCGCGGACGCGCTGCGCAAGCTCCTCCGGCGCCCGGCGATGCCGACGCCGGGGGTGGTCGCGGCGCACACGCCGCCGCCCGCGCTGCTGACGAAGGTCTTCGTGCCCGACTCGTACGTCGTGAGCTGGATCCCGACCGCGCTGGCGGCCGTGCGACGGCTCGACGTCGACTGCGTGATCACGTCCGGGCCGCCGGACTCGACGCACCTGATCGGCCTCGCGCTCGGTCGCAAGCGGCCCGCCTGGATCGCCGACTTCCGCGACGGCTGGCGCTTCGAGCCGATGCGTCCGGAGTGGCCCACCCGCGCGCAGGACCGGATCGAGGCGTGGCTCGAGCGCCGCGTGGCGCAGCGCGCCGACCTCGCGTTCGGCGCCACGCTCCCGATCGCCGAGGATCTGGCGACCCGGCTGGGCGCGGACGCGCACTGGGTCACGAACGGCTTCGAGCCGGAACTGGAGAGCGACCGCCGGGCGCCGCTCGCCGACGACGGCTGGCGGACGCTCGCCCACACCGGGACGCTGAGCGGCTTCACCTGGGGCCGCGACCCGCGCCCGATGCTGGCCGCCCTGCACGATTTCAATGCCGCCCGCGCTCCCGGCGAGCCGCGCGTGAAGCTGCTGCTGGCCGGCCGCCCGAGTGTCGACGACCAGCGACTGATCGCCGAGGCCGGCCTCGGCGACGCCGTCGAGCACCGCGGGCTGGTGACCCGCGACGAATCGCTGAGCATCCAGCGCGGCGCCGACGCGCTGCTGCTCGTGACCGGCCACAACCGCTCCGAGGCGACCGGCAAGCTGTTCGAGTACCTCGCCTCAGGGCGCCCGATCCTCGCGCTGGCCGAGGGCAACGAAGCGGCGCGGATCGTGCGCGAGACCGGCACCGGCGTCGCCGTGGGCGGCGGTGACCCGGCCGGCCTGCGGACGGCGCTCGCAGCGCTCGCCGACGGCTCGCTGGAGCGCGCCTACGCCCCGCGCGGCCTCGAGCGCTTTCGCTATCCGGGTCCCGCCGAGGCCGTCGCAGAGCTGATCGAGACCGCGATCGGGCGCCATCGCTGACCGCCGCGTGTGGCACCATGCTGCGCGGCGAACCGCAACTCCGTCCTCCTTGGCCCGTTGAACCAGCCGAGCGCAATGCCCCCGGCTCCTCCTGCCCTCACACCTGAGCTGCTTTCCGTGCCCGTACGGCGCGTCTCGCTGCTCGACGTCCCGCTGGCGCTGGTCGACTACGACCGCACGCTGGACTGGATCGACGACGCGATCACCACCGGCGGCCGCGGCTACATCTGCGTCGCCGCCGTGCACACGGTGATGGCGACCCGCGAGGACGAGGAGCTGCGCGCCGCGGTGCTGGCGTCGGATCTCACGGTGCCGGACGGACAGCCGCTCGTGTGGGCGCTGCGGATGCTCGGCCACCGGCTCGACGACCGCGTGTACGGCCCTGAGTTGATGCAACGCGCCTGTGAGCGCGCGACCCGGACCGGCTCGCGGTTCTTCCTCTACGGCGGGCGCAGCCCGGAGGCGCTGGAGCAGCTGGCCGGCAACCTGCGCGCGAGCTACCCGGGCCTGTCGATCGTGGGTGGCTACTCACCGCCGTTCCGCGAGCTGACCGCCGAGGAAGACGCCGCGGTGGTGGCCGAGATCAACGCCTCGGGCGCCGACGTCGTGTGGGTCGGCATCGGGGTGCCCAAGCAGGAGAAGTGGATGGCGCGGATGCGCGAGCGGCTCGACGCGCCCGTGCTGGTCGGCGTCGGCGCGGCGTTCGACTTCCACGCCGGCCTGGTGCCGCAGGCGCCGTCGGCGATGCAGCGCCTCGGCCTGGAATGGCTGTATCGGTTGTGCCAGGAGCCGCGCCGCCTGTGGCGACGCTACGCGCGGTACAACCCCCGGTTCCTGTGGGAGTTCACACGCCAATATGCGGCGCGTCGGCGGTCCGCGCGACTACGCTGAGCCGACGGCGAACGGGAGGACCAGTGAGAAGGACCAGCGCGTTGATGTTGGCGGTGATGGCGGCACTCGTGTTCGCCGGCCCGGCGCAAGCGGACGTCTTCGACGACAACCCGGCGACCGCGTCGCGCGGCGGCGGCGACCTGTGGGTCTTCGCCCGCGACGCCGGAGGCTCGATCCAGGAGCGCCACTGGACCGGGTCGGAGTGGAGCGACTGGTCCTCGATCGGCGGGAACGCGGCCTCGGGGCCCGCCGCCGTCGGCTACGGCTCGGGGGTGCTCGTATTCATCCGGGGCGCAGACGGCGCCGTGTGGCAGAACACCTACGCGGACGGTCGCTGGGGCGGCTGGGCGTCGCTCGACGGCTACACGACGTCGGCGCCGGCCGTGACGGTGCGCCGCGGGCCGCTCGGCTACGTCGATCTCGTCTCCCGCGGTGGCGACAACGCGATCTACCTCCGTACGTACGTCCCTCGGACCGGCTGGTCGCCGTGGGCGTCGCTCGGCGGCAATCTCACATCGGCACCCGCACTCAACTCCCAGTCCGACGGCGTGCTGAACGTGTGGGCGCGAGGCGCAGACGGAACAGTGCAACAGAAGGCCTGGAACGGCGCCGCCTGGAGCGAATGGGGAAGCATCGGCGGCGGGATCATCGGCGCGCCGACCGCCGTCTCGCGGGCCGAGAACGTCGTCAACGTGTATGGCCGCGGGGCCGGCAACGCCAGCTTCCAGCGCGGCTGGACGGCGACCGGCGGGTGGGGCGGGTGGTTCATGCTCGACGACACGCCGCTGGGCTCCACCCCCGTGGCGGGGGGCGACTCGGCGACGCACGAGTGGCTGGTCGCCCGCGCCGGCGAGAACATCCTGTTCAAGGAATGGAAGGCGGCCTCCGGGTGGACGAGCTGGAACTCGCTCGGGACGCCCAGGGTGGCTTCGACACCCGCCGCGCCGACGCCCACGCCGACCGCTGCCGAGCTGGAGTTGGTGGCCGGGCTGCGCTGCACACCGCCGGGCGGGCGGCTGCGCGTCAACGTCGCGATCCGCAAGCCGAAGAGCGGCAACAAGGCGCGAGTGTCGAGGATCGTGTTCTTCACCAAGGGCAAGAACCGCGCGGTCCGCGTGGACCGCAAGTCGCCGTTCGCGGTGCGGATCCGGATCAACCGCGCGGCGGGCCAGACGGGCCGCGTCTATGCCCGCATCTACTACCGCCGGTCGGCGAAGGGCAAGCTGCATCGCAAGACGATCTCCAGACGCTACGTGGTGTGCCGCTAGCCTCACTGGCCGCGCATGCCCTACGACGTCTGTGTCATCGGCCTCGGCCGGATCGGCCTGCCCCTGGCGCTGAGCTTCGCTGACGCGGGCCTCTGCGTGCTCGGCGTCGACAACGACGCCGAGCGCCTGGCCTCGCTGCGCGAGCGCCGGATGCCGTTCAAGGAGCCGGGCACCGACGAGCTGATCGCGCGCGTCGTCGCTCGACCTGTCGTCACACGCCGCCGACGCCGCGAAGGCCGACGCGATCGTGCTGACGCTCGGCACGCCCGCGCTGCCCCACGTCGAGATCGACATGGGCGGCGATCCGCGCCGTGCTCGACGACCTGCTGCCGCTGCTGCGGCGCGACCACCTGCTCGTGCTGCGCTCCACCGTCGCGCCCGGGACGACCGAGTTCGTCGCCGGCTACCTCGAGAAGCAGCGCGGCTTCCGGGTCGGCGAGGACCTGTTCGTCGCCCACGTGCCGGAGCGGATCGCCGCCGACCGCTTCATGGAGGAGATCGGCACGCTGCCGTGCATCGTCGGCGGCATCGAGCGAGAACTCGGCGGAGCGCGCCGCCCGACTGTTCGAGCCGCTCGGCGCCCCGATCGTGCAGACGACGCCGGTGCAGGCCGAGCTGGCGAAGATCTGGACCAACATCCTGCGCTACGCGACGTTCGCGCTCCCGAACCTGCTGATGATGGACTGCGAGCGCTACGGGGCGAACGTCTTCGACGTGATCGAGCTGATCAACCGCGACTACCCGCGCGGCGGGATGAAGGCGCCCGGCATGACCGCGGGCACGTGCCTGCGCAAGGACTTCACGTTCTCCGAGGAGCGCTCGAGCGCGCCGGGGATGCTGCTGGCGGTCTCGCGCGTGCACGAGACCGTGCCGCTGTTCCTGGTCGACGGCGTCAAGCGCCGGCTCGGCGGCTCGCTGCGCGAGCGCCGCGTGGCCGTGCTCGGGCTCGCCTTCAAGGCCGACACCGACGACGAGCGCGACTCGCTGTCGCACAAGCTGATCCGGCTGCTCGAGCGCGAGCTGGCCGACGTCTCGGTGCACGACCCGATCGTGAGCACCCCGACCGCGAGCTTCGAGGACGCCGTCTCCGGCGCCGAGGTCGTGATCGTGGCGACCAACCACAGCGCGTACTCGTCGCCCGCGGCGCTGCGCTCGATCGCCGAGCTGGCGGGCGCGGACTGCCTGCTCGTCGACCCGTGGAACGCGCTCGGCACCGCGCAGGTGTTCGCCTACGTCGCCGAGGTGGCGGCGCTGCGGGCATGAGTGCCAGGGGCTGGGCCGCGTTCGCCGCCATGTCGCTGATCTGGGGCGTGCCGTACCTGTTCATCAAGGTCGCGGTCGACGACGGCGTCTCGCCCGTGTTCCTTTCGTTCGTGCGCGTCGCGCTGGGCGCCGTGCTGCTGCTCGCGCTGGCCTGGCGGGCGGGCGTGCTGCGCCAGTTGCGCGGCCGCTGGCGCTGGATCGCGGCGTACGCGGTGATCGAGATCACGCTGCCGTTCCCGCTGATCGCGGCCGGCGAGCAGTACGTGTCGTCGTCGCTGACGGCGATCCTGATCGCCTCCGTGCCGCTGATCGTGGCCCTGCTCGCGATCCGCTTCGACGCCGCGGAGCGAGCGACGGGCATCCGCCTGCTCGGGCTGCTGATCGGGTTCGCCGGCGTGGTCGTGCTCGTCGGCATCGATGTCGCGGGCAACGCCGACGAGCTGCTCGGCGCCGGCCTGATCCTGCTGGCGTCGTGTGGCTACGCGGTCGCGCCGATGATCCTCAAGCGCAAGTTCCCGGACGTCGACGCGCGCGCCTCGATGGGCGCCTCGCTGCTGCTGGCGACGGCGCTGCTGGCGATCCCGGCGGCGTTCACGGCGCCGAGCGAGATGCCGACCGACGAGGCGCTGGTCTCGCTCGTGGTGCTCGGCGTCGTCTGCACGGCGCTCGCGCTGGTCGTCTTCAGCTTCCTGATCGTCGAAGTCGGCCCCGGCCGCGCGCTGGTCATCACGTACATCAACCCGGTCGTCGCGGTCGCGCTCGGCGTCGTCGATCCTCGACGAGAGCCTCGGCCCGGGCGCGATCGCGGGCCTGCTGCTGATCCTGGCCGGCTCGTGGCTGTCGACCGACGGGCGGCTGCCCCCGGGGCTCCGAAGGCCGGTGGTGGCGACGCCGTGACCAGAGTTCTCGTCACCGGCGGCGCCGGCACGATCGGCGCCGCGGTCGTCCGGCGCCTGCTGCGCGACCCCGACTTCGAGGTCCGCGTGTCCGACCAGCGCGAGGCGCCGATGTGGATGCGCGAGGGCTGCGAGGTCCATCGCGGCGACCTGCGCGTGCTCGACGAGGCGCGCAAGGCGATGCGCGGCTGCACGCACGTCATCCACCTGGCCGCGATCGTCGGCGGGATCGCGAACTTCCACAAGCTCCCGCACACGCTCACCGAGGTCAACAACGCGCTCTACAACGCGGTCTTCCGGGCCGCGCTGGACGAGGACGTCGAGCGCTTCACGTACGTGAGCTCCTCGATGGTGTTCGAGAAGCGCCGACCAGTACCCGACGCGCGAGGACTACCTGCCGGACTGCCCGGTGCCGACCTCGGCCTACGGGTTCTCGCAAGCTCACCGGCGAGGTCTACTGCCGCGCCGCGCACGACGAGCACGGGCTGCCGTACACGATCTGCCGCCCGTTCAACGCCTACGGGCCGGGCGAGATGCCCGAGAACGAGCCGGGGATCGCGCACGCCGTCCCGGACCTGATCCGCAAGTCGCTGCAGCGCCTGAAGCCGCTGCCGATCTTCGGCACCGGCGAGCACACGCGGACGCTGACGCACGTCGACGACATCGCCGACGGGATCGTCGTCGCCACCGGCGTCCGAGGCGGGCCTGAACGAGGACTTCAACATCTCGGCTTCGCGACGAGCTGACCGTGGCCGAGATCGCGCGGATCTGCTGGCGGCTGAGCGGCAACGACCCGGACGAGCTGGAGTTCGAGCACCTGCCGAGCTTCGAGGTCGACGTCGTGCGCCGCTGGCCGTCGGTGGAGAAGGCCGAGCGGATGCTCGGCTGGAAGGCGCAGATCGGCGTCGAGGAGGGCATCGCGGCCACGGTGGCGTGGCTGCGCGACCGAGAGGGAGTCGTGACCTGATGCCGAGCGCGTTGATCACCGGCATCACGGGCCAGGACGGCTCCTACCTCGCCGACCTGCTGCTCGAGAAGGGCTACGAGGTGCACGGGATGGTGCGCCGCGCCTCGACCGAGAAGTTCGACCGCATCGAGCACCTGCGCGACCGCATCACGCTCCACCAGGCCGACCTGCTCGACCAGCGCTCGCTCGTCGACGCGCTGCGCGCCGCGAACCCGGACGAGGTCTACAACCTCGCCGCGATGTCGTTCGTCGCGCTGTCCTGGATCCAGCCGACGCTGACGGCGGAGTTCACCGGCGTCGGCGTCACGCGAATGCTCGAGGCGGTGCGCGAGACGTGCGCCGGAGGCGCGCTTCTACCAGGCCTCGTCGAGCGAGATGTTCGGCAAGGTGCGCGAGACGCCGCAGACCGAGTCGACGCCGTTCTACCCGCGCTCGCCGTACGGCGTGGCGAAGGTCTACGGCCACCACATCACGGTCAACTACCGCGAGTCCTACGACCTCTTCGCCACGTCCGGGATCCTCTTCAACCACGAGAGCGAGCGCCGCGGGCTCGAGTTCGTCACGCGCAAGATCACGTGGCACGCGGCCGCGATCAAGCACGGGCAGCGCGACAAGCTCGACGCTCGGCAACCTCGACGCGCGGCGCGACTGGGGCTACGCCAAGGACTACGTCGAGGCGATGTGGCTGATGCTCCAGCACGACCGGCCGGACGACTTCGTGATCGCCACGGGCGAGACCAACACCGTGCGGCGCTGCGTCGAGATCGCGTTCGACGAGGCCGGGATCGAGTGGGAGTCGCACGTCGAGATCGACGACGCGCTCAAGCGGCCCGCCGAGGTCGACCTGCTGGTCGGCGACGCGAGCAAGGCCAAGCGTGAGCTCGGCTGGGAGCCGAAGACCAGCTTCGAGGAGCTGATCCGCCTGATGATGCGCGCCGACCTCGAATTGCTGTCGAAGTAGGCTGGTTGAGATGAAGATCGGGATCGTCGGGCTCGGGTACGTCGGCCTGCCGCTGGCGGTCACGTTCGCCGAGGCGGGCTGCGATGTCGTCGGCGTCGACGTCGACCAGGCCAGGGTCACGTCGCTGCGCGACGGTCGCTCGCACGTCGAGGACATCCCCGACGAGCGGCTGGCCGGAGCGCTGGAGCGCTGCATGTTCACGACCCGCTTCGTCGAGCTGCACGAGACCGACGCGATCCTCGTCTGCGTCCCGACGCCGCTGACTCGCAACCGCGAGCCCGACCTCGGGCCGCTGCTCGGCGCCGCGCAGGCGCTCGCGGGCGTGATCCGCCGCGGCCAGACCGTCATCCTCGAGTCGACGACGTTCCCGGGCACGACGCGCCAGCACATGGTGCCGCTGCTCGAGGAGTCCGGGCTGCGCGCCGGCGAGGACTTCGCGCTCGCGTTCTCGCCCGAGCGCGTCGATCCCGGCCGCACCGACTACACGCTGCGCAACACGCCGAAGGTCGTCGGCGGCTACACGCCGGCGTGCCCGGAGGCCGCCGTCGCGGTCTACGCCCACGTCTGCGACGAGATCGTGCGAGTCTCGACGCCCGAGGTCGCCGAGCTCTCGAAGTTGCTCGAGAACATCTTCCGCTCGGTCAACATCGCGCTGGTGAACGAGATGGCGATGCTCGCCGACCGCATGGGGATCGACATCTGGGAGGTCGTCGACGCCGCCGCCACCAAGCCGTACGGCTTCATGCGCTTCGAGCCCGGCCCCGGCATGGGCGGCCACTGCCTGCCCGTCGATCCGTTCTATCTGACCTGGAAGGCGCGCGAGTACGACCTCTCGACCGAGTTCATCGAGCTCGCGGGCAAGGTCAACCAGCAGATGCCGTACTTCTGCCTCGAGAAGGCCGAGCGGGCGCTGAACGACGTCGGAAAATCGGTCAAGGGCGCGCGGATCCTGATCGTCGGCGTCTCCTACAAGGCGGGCGTGGGCGACATGCGCGAATCGCCGGCGCTGAAGATCCTCAAGCTGCTGCGCGGGCGCGGGGCCGATGTCGCCTACCACGACCCGCACGTGCCGGAACTGGTCGACCTCGGGCTGCGCAGCGCGGAGCTCCCGGCGGGCGCCGACGGCGTGGACCTGGCGATCATCGTCACCGCCCACCCGACCGTCGACCACCGCGCGATCGCCGAGAGCGCGCAGCTCACGCTCGACCTGCGCGGCGTCACGCGCGGGCTCGACGCCCGCGTACTGCAGCTCTAACCGCTCTTGAACGCGTTGTACGCGGCGCGCTTGGTGTTGTTCGTGCTGTCGATCAGCCCGGTGCGGGTCGTCTCCTCGTCGTACAGCGCGCGGTAGGCGAGCGAGTAGACGTCAGAGGAGCGGCGGGCGACGCGCAGCGCGGAGCGCAGCCGCGACGACTGGGTCGCGCCGGCGGTCAGCGACAGCGTCAGGAACAGGCGCTTGCCGGCCGCGTCGGCCAGCTCCTCGACGTCGTCGGCGGTCAGCGCCCGCGTCGTCGAGTGGCCGTAGAAGTCCATCCGCGGAGCCTTGCCGTTGGCCAGCTTCAGCGAGCGGATCCAGCGCGCCGCGCCGTTGCCGGTCGAGTTGCCGCCGACGACGCGGTTGCGCGAGCTGCGCCCCTTCAGCGCGGCGTAGGCGGCGTCCAGCTGGCGGGCGTGGGCGCGGCCGCTGACCGACTTCGCGGGTTCGATCGTCCACAGGTGCACCGCCGCGTAGCGACGGGCGGCGGCGGTGACGAAGGCGGCGTACGCCGCGGGATCGTCGCGCTTCGCCCAGTCAGGCGTGCCGGTCACGGTCAGGCCGACCTGGATGCCGTTCGCACGTGCCTCGGAGATCGCCGTGTCGATCTGGTCGGGCCACTCGTAGCTCGCGTCGAGCGGGTCCTTGGCCTCCAGCGGCTCGAGCACCGCGACCTTGTCCCACTCGAGCTTGATCTCGTAGATCCCGGCCCCGAGCGACTTGTAGGTCGGGAACATCGACTCCGCCTCGAACTCGGTTGGGCCCCAGATCGCCTTCTTGGACGTGACCGCGGCGTCCGCGGTGGCGGGGATCAGGACTCCAAGCAGGGCAAGCGTAAGTGCGCGGCGGATCATGAAAGTTCCATCACCGGTTGGGGTTCGAAGTTGCGACGCCGTAGACGGCGGTCAGCTGACTGGCGATAACCCTAGGCGCACTTCGCGCGTTCGCGACCTCGATCGCCCGGTTTCCGGCGGCTTCGTCGCGCCACAGCGCGGTCAGCCGCGCGGCCAGCGCGTCGACGTCGCCCGGCGGGTACAGGCCCTCCTCCGGTACCGCCTCTGTCAGCCCGCCCGACGCGGCCGCCACGGTCGGGAGGCCGGCCGCCATCGCTTCGAGCGCCGCCAGCGGGAGGATCTCGGCGTACCGCGAAGGCACGACCGCCACGGCCGCCCGGGCGCGCAGCGCCGCGAGTTCCGCAGGCGGGATGCGGCCCACGAACGTTGCGTGCCCACGCCGCTCGAGGTCGGCGCGTTCCGGCCCGTCTCCAGCGATCACCAACGGAAGGTCGGCTCGCCTGCAGGCCTCGACGACGTCCGCGAAGCCCTTCTCGGGCGTGAGGCGTCCTGCGGCGAGTACGAACTCACCGCTCCCCGCGCCCGACCGCTCGGCGAATTCGCGCTGGACCGACCCGAGCACACGCGCGTTGTCGCCGAGCGGCGCGCCCAGCTCGCGGAGGCGGCTGAGCGCGAACGCGCTCGGCACCACGACCTCGTCCGCGACGCCCGCGAGCCGCCGCTGCCACAGCGCGAGCCCGGCCGCGTAGGCCGCCGACTCCGCGCGCGAGCCGCCGCGGCAGTTCAGCCGCACGCCCGGAAGCGTGTTGCGGCCGTGGCAGCGCGTGCAGTCCTCGCCGCGCGTGAAGCACGTCCCGACGGCGCAGACGAGCCGGTAGTTGTGCAGGTGCAGCACGACCCGGGCGCCGGCCTCGCGCGCCGCGGCGAGCGCGCGCCAGCCGAACGTCGGCGCCGTGTTGTGCGCGTGCACGACCCGCGCGCCGGTGCGGCGGACCGCGTCCGCCACCTGCCCCGGCCGCAGGCCGCCGGCCACCAGCCCAAGCGCCGCCGTACGCCGGCCGACGGCGGCCGAGTCGCGCTCCAGCACCTCGACGTCCTCGCCCAGGTGCTCCCGGATCAGCCACTCGAGGTCCTCCACCGCCCGCTCCTCGCCGCCCGCATGGCGGTAGCGGTGGTGGAGCAGCAGAATCATGCGCCTACCCTTTCACGGCCCTATGGCCAGCATCCTCTTTCCCACGCGGCAGCGGCGGGACTATCTCGCCGTCGCGCTCGCGTCGGTCGCGCCCCAGGCGGCGGCGCGCGGCGCCGAGATGATCATCGTCGAGGACGACCCGCACGACCCGCAGATGGCGGCGCTGGCCGAGCGCCACGGCGCGCGCTACATCGCCCACGGCGAGCCGCGCGGGCTCAACGCCGCCCGCAATACCGCGATCGATGCGGCGAGCTCGGACCTCTTCTGCTTCCTCGACGACGACGTCGAGGTGTGGCCGGGCTGGCTCGACGCGATGCTGGCCGGCGCCGCCGCGTACCCGGACCACGAGGTGCTCGGCGGCCCGATCCGCGCCCGGCTCGAGGGCTCGCACCTGCGCGCCTGCGGTCGCGAGCCGCTCCCCGTGACCACCCTGGACCTCGGCGAAGCAGACATCGACGCCGCGTTCGTGTGGGGCGCGAACCTCACGATCCGGCGGGCGGCGATCGAGCGCGTCGGGCGCTTCGACGAGTCGCTGCAGCTCTACGGCGACGAGGAGGAGTTCCAGATCCGCCTCAAGGCCGCGGGCGGGCGGATCCGCTACGTCGCCAAGGCGGGCGTCGACCACCGCCGCACCGGCAAGGACGCGAAGGTCTCCTCGCTCTCGCGCTCCGCGTACTTCCGCGGGCGCAACTCGCGCCTGAACGACGTCCGCAAGCAGAGCGCGCCCAGCCCCGCCGCCGAGCTGCGCACGCTCGCCGGCTGCGTCTGGCACATCGGGCGCCGCCGGTGCGGGGTCGGGATCGTGCTGACCGCGCTGAGCGCCGGGCGGGTCGCCGAGACGTTCGATCCGCGCCCACTGCCGCCGAGCGCGGCGGACCCCGACTTCCTCTCCGGCCGCTCCGGCACGCTCGGCAAGCGCACGGCGCTGATCGGCACGTTGCGCGACCTGCGGGCCGGATTCACCGCGCTGCGCGGCCGCCGCACGCTTCGGCGCGCCGCCCAGGCCGGCCCGCGGCGGCGGATTCACGTCGTCGGCGTCGCGCGGCCCGAGCAGCTGCGCGAGGTCGCCCGGATCCGGCGCGAGCTGACGCGGACCCGCCACGAGCTCGCGCTCCATCTCGTCCCCCCGGCCCCCGGCGCCGGCAAGTGGGCCAACGTGAACGCGGCGCTGGAGCGCGCTCCGATGCGGGACGCCGACTGGCTCGTGCTGATCGACGACGACGTCGTGCTGCCAAGTGGCTTCCTCGACCGGTTCGATCGCGCTCGCCGAGGCGTTCGGACTGGAGATCGCGCAGCCCGCGCACGCGTTCGCCTCGCACGCCGCCTGGGACGTCACCCGCCGCCGCCCGGGCCTGCTCGCCCGCCGGACGCGGTTCGTCGAGATCGGGCCGGTGACAGCGCTCAGCGCACGGGCGGCGCAGCGAACTCCTGCCGTTCCCGGACCTGCAGATGGGCTGGGGGCTCGACGCCCGCTGGAGCGCGATCGCCGCCGAGCACGGCTGGCCG
The DNA here is from genome assembly GCA_963768375.1 of uncultured Solirubrobacteraceae bacterium. Lineage (GTDB taxonomy): Bacteria > Actinomycetota > Thermoleophilia > Solirubrobacterales > Solirubrobacteraceae > Solirubrobacter. Next base: position 799,773 of record CAVYHO010000002.1, on the reverse strand, counting down.
ATCGGGGTGATCGACGCCACGCCGATCCGCCACCTGCGGCCCGTGGCTGACGTCCTACCCGCGCGACACGGCCGTCGCCGAGGCGGAGGCGTTCCTCGACGGCCGCGCGTACGTGACGCGCTCCGAGGCGGCCGAGGTGCTCGCCGAGCACCGGTCGCTGTGACCCGCGTCCTGTTCGTCACCAACCACGCGCCGCCGTTCCGGATCGGCGCCTTCAAGGCGCTCCACGAGCGCGAGGACGTCGTGTTCGCGCTGATCGGCGGCGACGTCCGCCATGGCGGAGGAGGCACCGCCGCCGAACTCCCGTTCAACGCGATCTTCCCGCCCCAGCGCGCCGTGGCGCGGCTCGCCCGCCGCTATGACGTCGTCGTGGCCGGCCTGAGCGGCCGCGTCGCGCTTCCCGCCGCCTACGCGGGGGCTCGCCGGTTCGTGCTGTGGGCGACGATCTGGAGCCATCCGCGGACGCCCGCGCACGCGCTCTCCTATCTCCCGCTGCGCCACATCTACCGCCACGCCGACGCGATCGCCACCTACGGGCCGCACGTCAGCGCCTACGTCCGCTCCAAGGGCGCGCGCGGGCCGGTGTTCGAGGCCCCGCAGGCCGTCGACGCCACATTCTGGTCGCAACCGGGCGTTCCAGACCGCCACGCGGACTTTCAAGTCCTGTTCGCCGGCCGGTCGTCGCCCGAGAAGGGCCTCGACGTGCTCAAGCAGGCGTGGGACGGCACGCTCGTGGTGGCCGGGCGCCAGTCGCCGGAAGAACTGCGCAACACCTACGCGGGCAGCGACGTTGTGGTCGTACCGTCAGTCCCCACGCGAGACTTCCTCGAGCCGTGGGGGCTCGTCGTCAACGAAGCCTTCCACCAGGGAGTCCCCGTGATCGCCACCGATGCAGTCGGAGCCGCCGCAGGTGGGCTCGTCCAACACGAGCGCACAGGCCTGGTCGTGCCCGCGGGCGACGCGGACGCGCTCGGCGCCGCGATCCGCCGCCTGCGTGACGATCCGGAGCTGCGGGCGCGCCTCGGAGCGAACGCCCGCGACGCGGTCGCGGCGTACACGCACGAGGCCTGGGCGGACGCAATGTCGCGTGCGATCGCCGCGGCACGAGGCTGCTAGCGTGAATTCGCCGATGCGACGGACCATCTTCTTGGCCCTGCTCGCGGCACTGCTCCTCGTCCCCGCGGCGGCGCACGCAGCGGACCCGCTCGACATCCTGCGCGACTGCGCGGACGACGACGTGCTCCAGGGCAACTACACGCTCACCGAGCTGCGCGAGGCGCAGCGGGAGCTCCCGACCGATATCGACGAGTACTCCCCCTGCCGCGACGTGCTCGCGCGCGCCATCGAGGCGAAGACGGCGAAGTCGCGCCCCGACAACAACGGCGGCGGCCAGACCGGTGGCGGCACCACCGGCGGCGGGACGTCGACCGGCGGCGACACCTCCGGCGGTGATACCGGCGGCGGCTCGAGTCCGGTCGTCGGCGCCGACAGCGGCCGCGAGACGCCGGCCAACCCGCAGGAGTTGAAGGCGCTGTCGGAGTCGGCGTCCTACGTCGACACCGGCGCGGGACCCCGCGCGGTCTCGCCCGGCAAGGCGCGCTTGGCCGCCGACGTCGGTCGCAACGGCATGCCAACCTCCATGATCGCCGTGCTGGCGCTGCTCGCCGCCGCGGCGTTCGCGGCCGGCGCGCCGCCCCTCGTCCGCCGTGGCCTCGCTCGCCGGCAGCCGTAGAAGCTACGTTTCGCCGCGGCGGCGGCTCGAGCGGTTCGTCGCGCACTCCTGGCTGTTCCGGCTTCCGGCCGGGCCGCTGATCTTCGGCGGCGTCACGCTGACGGTCGCGCTGACGGCGTTCGTGGCCCGCGGCGGCACGCAGCTCGAGCCCACGACCTGGACCGAGGTCGCGATCATCCTCGCCGGCGCCACACTGTGCGCCGCCGCGATCGTCGTCCCGGCCGGCCCGCGCACCCCGGAGCGCCTGCGCGGCGCCTGGGTCGTGTTCGCTTTCGCGCTGCTGACGGCGTTCACCGCGTTCTCGATCACGTGGTCGCTCGCGCCCGCGGAGTCGTGGCTGGAGACCACCCGGGCGCTCGCCTATCTGGCCGCCCTGGCCGGCGGACTCGCGCTCGGCCGGCTGGCGCCAGGGCGCTGGGCGTGGCTGATCTACGCCATCGCGCTGTCGGCGGTCCTGATCTGCGGCTGGGCGGTGCTGACCAAGGTCTTCCCGAGCGCGCTGGCACCGAACGAGCCGTTCGCGCGCCTGCGACCGCCGTTCGACTACTGGAACAGCGTCGGCCTGGCGGCCGCGATCGGGATTCCGCCGCTGATCTGGCTCGCGGCGCGCCGTTCGGGCCATGCGGCGCTGAACGCGATCGCGTGGCCGGCGCTCGGGCTGCTGATCGTCTGCCTGCTGCTCTCCTACTCGCGCGGCGCTCTGCTGGCGGCCGGAATCGGCCTCGCCGTCTGGCTCATCCTCGTCCCGCTGCGGCTGCGGACGATCGTCGCGCTGGCCGGCGTGCTGTCGGCGACGATCCCGGTCGTCGCATGGGCCTTCGCGCAACCGGGGCTGACCGTCGACCGAGTGGCGATGGCCGTCCGCGTCGACGCCGGGCAGGGGCTCGGCGCGCTGTTGTTGCTGCTCGTCGTCGCGCTGTCCGCGGCGGGGCTGGCGGTCGGCTTCCTGTCGGCATACAAGCCGCCCGGCGAGCGCACCCGCCGACGCGCGAGCCGCGCGCTGGTGGCCGCCCTGGCCGCTGTCCCCGCGGTCGCGATCCTGATGCTCGCGAACGCTCCGGGTGGGATCGACGGACAGCTCTCGAAGGCGTGGAAGCAGGCGACCGACCCGACGATCTCGGCGCCGGACAACTCGCCGGGGCGGCTGACCGCGACGTCCTCGGTCCGGACGCGGTACTGGCGTGAAGCGGGCCGGATCCACGAGACCTCGCCGCTGCGCGGCACCGGCGCCGGCTCCTACGGCACGATCCGGCTGCGCTACCGCGCCGATCGCACGCAGGTCCGCCACGCGCACGGCTACGGCGTGCAGACGCTGTCCGACCTCGGCTGGCTCGGGGTCGGGCTGTCGGCGCTCGTGGCGCTGACGTGGCTGGTGGCCGCGGCGCGCAGCGTCGGCGTCTGGTGGAAATCGCGCGGGTTGCCGTGGGACGCCGAGCGGGTCGGGCTGGTCGCGCTCGCGAGCGTCGTGATCGTGTTCGGCGTGCACTCGGCGATCGATTGGACGTGGTTCGTGCCCGGCAACGCGATCCCGGCGTTGATCTGCGCGGGCTGGGTCGCGTCGCGCGGCCCGCTGCGCGAACGCCTCGCCGGGTTCGCCGAGCGGCCGTACCGCGTCTCCCGGCCGACGCTCGCGATCGCCGCGCTCGTGCTCGTGACCGCGTTCGCGGCGGCCTGGAGCGCCCTGCAGCCGGTGCGCGCCGAGAACGCGCAGGCGGCGGCGCTGGACCGCGTGGAGGGCGGGCAGCTGGAGGCCGCCGCCTCGATCGCTCAGATCGCGCACGATCGCAATCCGCTGGCGGTCGACCCGCTGTTCACGCTGGCCTCGATCGAGATCGCGGCCGGGCGGCCCGAGCGCGCCCGGGCGGCGCTCGAGCAGGCGACCAAGCTGGAGCCCGCGAACCCGGAGCCGTGGACGCGCCTGGGCCGGCTGAAGCTCCAGCAGCTCGGCGATCCCAAGGGCGCGCTGCGCGCGTTCCAGGTCGCCTACTACCTCGATCCGTACTCGCTGCGGACGATCAACGACGTCGTCGTCGCGGCGCGCACGGTCGGCGCGGGCGGTTAGGGCCGCCCGGCGCGGGCGACGAGCAGCGGCCGTTTCGACGTGACGTCGATCGGTGCGAAGCCGGCCGCGTCGAGGGTCCGCGCCAGCGAGCGGCGCGTGAAGAACCTGACGTGCTGTCCGAGCGGGTCGAACTCGCGGTCGAAGCGGACGAGCGCGATCGGCGGGTGGTACGGGACCGTCGCCAGCAGCCGGCCGCCGGGCTTGAGCACGCGGCGGACCTCGAGCAGCGCGTGCGCGACGTCGGGGATGTGCTCGAGCGTCTCGCTGCACCACACCAGGTCGACTTCACCGTGGCCGAGCGGGATCGAGCCGTCCGGCTCCAGCAGCCTCACGTCAGCGCCCGTGTTCTCACGCGCCCGGCGCGCCGCCTCCTCGGCGATCTCGACGCCGATCGCGTGCTCGCCCAGTTCGCGCAGGAAGCGACCGGCGCCACACCCGAAGTCCAGCACGCGGTCGCCCGGCTTGACCTCGGCCAGCAGCAGCGCGCGCCGGCGCTCGAACGCGTACGGCTCAGGATCCTGTGGCGCGTCGGCCCAGAATGCCTCGTAGAACGACCGCACCCGTCGACCCTAGTAGCTTCCCGCCCGATGTCGGACCGTCGAGCACCGGGGGCGGATCTCCGGGCGGTGCTGCGACCGGCGATCCCGACGACGTCGTCTGCGCAGGTGCTCGCGGATCAGCTCGTGCCCGGCCTGCTCGCCGGCCGCCCGGGCGCGACGGTGGTGGACCTGGGCTGCGGCCGCGGTGACTCGGTCGACCTCTTCCGCGCCGCCGACGCCACCGTGCGCTGGATCGGCGTCGAGGTCGGCGACTCCGAGTACGAGACGCGGCCGGACGTCGAGCTGCGCCTGTTCGACGGCGTCCGGCTGCCGTTCGACGACGCGAGCGTCGACATCGTGTTCTGCAAACAGGTGCTGGAGCACGTGGAGCGCCCGCACGATCTCGTGACCGACGTGGCCCGGGTGCTGCGCCCGGACGGCGTGTTCGCGGGCTCGACCTCGCATCTGGAGCCCTACCACGGCCGCTCGACCATGAACGTCACGCCCTACGGCATGGGCCGTCTGCTCGACCACGCCGGGTTCGACCTCGAGGCGATCATGCCGGGCATCGACGGTCCGACCCTGATCGCGCGGCGGATGCTGCGCGGCCCGCAGTTCTTCGATCGCTATTGGGCGCGCCGCTCGCCGTTCAACGCGCTGATCGACGGCGCCGCGCGGTTCCTCAACTGGGATCCAGAAGATCGCAACGCGCTGAAGCTGCTGTATTGCGGTCAGTACGTGTTCGTCGCGCGGCCTCGCGCGCGAAGTTGAACCCGGCGAGCCCGGACGGCTCGACTTCGGCCACCAGGCACGGGAAGCGCTTCAGCGCGGGGGCGGCGTCGGCGCCCAGCGATGCGAGGTAGTCGGGATCGATCTTTCCGGTGCGGTCGAAGCGCTCGACGTTGTGCGCGGCGATCCGCCGCTCGGGATCGGCGAGCGCGAATAGCAGCACGGCCGCCCCGGTGGTGGCGACCGCGGCGCGCGGCAGCCAACTCGCGCGGCCGCGGGTGACGAACACGAGCACGAACAGCGCGCCGAGGTAGAGGATCGCCGCGTGCGCGGCCAGCCGCAGCCGCGTGTAGCCGAACATGTCCTCGTACAGCGCCAGGCGCTTGAGCGCCGAGATGAGGACGACGAGCGTAAGCAGGCACAGCGCCGCCGTCAGCACGTTCAGGAGCCGGCCGCCATCGCCGGCCCAGCGCCGCGCCGCCGCGATCACGGCGAGCGTGAGCGCGGCGACCACGAGCAGCTGCGCGAACCCGGACCGCGCGTATTCGGCGTAGGTCAGCCCGGCCGTGTTGACCACGTGACGATCACCGCCGAAGAGGATCGTGAACTGGATCGCGACGAACGCGCCGAAGAGCGCGACGAGCGCGCCCAGCGGGAGCGCCCACTCGAGCCGGCCGAGCGCGAGGGCGGCGGGGCGCGCGAGCGGTCGCGGTGGGGCCAGGCGGGCATACAGGAGCGCCCCGCCGACCGCGGTGAACACGGCGAGTACGAGCGCACGCGCGACCGGCAGATCGATCGCCCACGTGTCCGGCGTCAGATCGTCGAGAAACTGCGTGAAGGCCGCGTCGGCGCTGGCGAGGAGCGGCACGAAGATCGCGAGCAGCACAGCGGCGATCACAGCGCCGCGGGCGGCCGGTCCGGCTCCGGTCCATCGGATGTCGCGCGCGGCCGCCTGCGCGGTGAGCGCGAGCCCCTGCGGCAGCCGCGACCACATCACGCCCAGCCCGGCGCCGAGTGCGCGCCAGTGGCGCCCGCCGGTGGCGGCGAGCGAGGCGAGCGCGGCCGCGACGAGGATCGACGGGATCACGACCCATACCGCGTCGCGCACGAGCGGGACCAGCGCCAGTCCGGCGGCGAGCGCCCACCACACGCGCAGCCACGGGTCGCGCGCCGGCGGCGCCTGCGCCACGCGCAGGTCGATGATCGGGATCAGCGCGGGCGGCTGGACGCGGTATGCGATCGCGCCGAGCGCCAGCAGGACGGCGCTGAGCGCGAGCCCCATACCCGTGCCCACGACGGCCGCGGCAGCGAAGATCGCGATGCCGAACACCGCGCGGCCGGCCCACGTGGGAACGCGGCCCGAGGTCCACTGGAATCGCGTCGGGAGCGCCTGAGCGGTTCCGAGCGGCGTCATGGCGGCACTCATCGCGGCAACTCCACGACGACGCGGCAGCCCTGCGGGTCACGGGGGCGGACGGCGATCGTCCCGCCGTGGGCGTCCACGATCCAGCGAGCGATCGCGAGCCCGAGGCCGGTGCCGCCGTCGCGCGCGGCGCGGGCAGCGTCGACGCGGTGGAAGCGCTCGAAGACCCGCTCGACGTCGGCCTCGGGGATGCCGGGGCCCTCGTCGGCGACCTCGATCGTCGTGACGCCCTCCTTGGCCTGGTGCGCGCTCAGCCACACGCGCCCGTCGGTCGGCGAGTGGCGAACCGCGTTCTCGAGCAGGTTCGAGATCACCTGGTGCAGGCGCTCGGAGTCGCCGGTCGCGCGCAGGTCGCCGGGCTGGACGGACACGCGCAGCCACACGGGACGCGACGTGAAGGTCTCGCCGAGCTCGCACTCGCGGGTCGCCTGCTCGAGGAACGGCCGGACCGGGAACGGCGCCGGGCGCAGCGCCAGTGCGCCGCTCTCCAGCCGCGACAGATCGAGCAACTGGCCGACCAGCCGCCCGAGCCGCTCGGTCTGGACCAGCGCGGTCCGCAGCGTGGCCTCGTCGGGCGGTTCGACGCCGTCGACGAGGTTCTCCAGCAGCGCCTGCAGCGCCCCGATCGGCGTCCGCAGCTCGTGCGAGACGTTCGCCACCAGGTCGCGCCGCATCCGGTCCACGTCGGCCAGCTCGGCGGCCATCGCATTGAATGCGCGGGCCAGGTCGCCGACTTCGTCCCGCGACGTCGCCCGCACGCGGCGCCCGTAGTCGCCGCGGGCCATCGCCTGGGCGGCGTCGCGCATCTCGCGCAGCGGCGACGTCATCCCGCGGGCCAGGAACTGCACGAGCGCGAGCGCGATCACTGCGGCGGCGATCGTCCGAAGCTCGAGCGAGAGGCCCAGTTTCAACCCGGCGATCAGCACCAGGACCGTGCCCGCGACCGTGGCGACGATCACCACGCCGAGCTTGACCTTGATGCTGCGGAGGCGGTCGAGCGGCCGCGGCGCGAACCTAAAGGGGCCAGGCCCCTTTAGGTTTCGGCGGTCGAGCGGTCTCATGCGGGCTCCTGGAGCGCGTACCCGACGCCGTGGACGGTGCGCACCAGGTCGGCGCCGAGCTTGCGCCGCAGCCCGCGCACGTGGGAGTCGACCGTGCGCTGGCCGGAGCCGTCGCGCCAGCCCCAGACCTCGGCCAGTAACTGCTCGCGCGAGAAGACCGTGCCGGGCCGGACGGCGAGCAGCGCGAGCAGGTCGAATTCCGTCGGCGTGAGATGCACCGTCTCACCGGAGAGCTTCACGCGCCGCGCGGCGGGGTCGATCTCCAGCGTGCCCAGCCGGACGGCGTCGCCGGGTGGCGCCGGCCGCCGCTCCACGCGCCGCAGCAGAGCCCGGATCCGGGCGACCAGCTCACGCGGCGAGAACGGCTTGGTCATGTAGTCGTCGGCGCCGACCGCGAGCCCGACCAGCAGGTCGGACTCCTCGGCGCGCGCCGTCAGCATCAGCACCGGTACCTGCCGGTCGCGCTGGACGCGGCGGCACACCTCGAGGCCATCAAGGCCCGGGAGCATCAGATCGAGCACGACGAGATCGGGCCGGACGCGCTCGCACAGCGCCACCCCGCTCGGTCCGTCCTCGGCGACCTCGACCGTGAAGCCCTCGGCCCGCAGGCGCTTCGCGACCGAGTCGGCGATGACCTCTTCGTCCTCGATGACGCAGATCACTGACCCTCTCACTCGGCCGAGTGTGTCACGGGCGTGTGCGAGCGAGGGTCGGGTCCCGTGCAGGTTCTGTGCAGGCCTTTGGCTAGGCTGCCCGCCGTGCGCCGGGTCGTCGCGTTCGCGCTCTGCCTCTCCGGCGCCCTGGCGCTGCGCGTACCCGCCTACGGGCTTCCTCTGGACCGCGACGCCGCGGTCTACCAGGTGATCGGACGCGCACTGCGCGGCGGCGAGATGCCCTATGTCGACCTGATCGACCACAAGCAGCCGCTCGTCTATCCGGTCTACTCGCTGATCGATCTCGTGGCGCCGGGGAGCGCCGCCGCGCCGCGCGTCGTGTCGGCGTTGCTCAGTGCGGTTGCCGCAGTGCTCGTGTTCTGGCTGCTGCGCGAGGGCGCACGGGGCGCGACCGCCGCCGCGCTCGTGGTCGTCGTTGGCGCGTCGCGCTACGTGCAGGGCTTCGATCTCAACACGGAGCATCTGCTGCTGCTCACGGGAACGCTGCCGATCATCCTCGCCGTGAAAATGCCCCGCGCGGCCTTCGTCATCGGCATGCTGTGCGGGCTTGCGATCCTCGCCAAGGCGGTCGCGATCCTGCTCCTGCCCGCGGCGCTCATCCCGCTCGCGCGTTCAAACTGGCCGCGATTCGCGGGCGGTGTCGCCGTCCCGCTGCTGGTTGTCGCGCTGCTCTACATCGGGCACCTGGATGACCTGTGGGAGTGGAACGTCGCCTACAACGCCGACTACGCGTCGTCGCTCAGCCTCGGCGACCGGCTCGAGCGGTTGCGCGGGCAGGGCGCTTCGCTGCTGCTGATCGCGGTCGCGGCCGTGGCCGCGGTGGTCTGCCTGCGCCGGCGTGACCCTCTCGCGCTGACGCTGACCGTCTGGCTCGCGGGCGCCGTGCTCGGCGCGCTCGCCGGCGGCTACGCGTACGCGCACTACTTCGTGCCGATCATCGTGCCCGCGGCGGCGCTGATCGCTCTGGCGCTGCCAGACCGGCCCGCCGTGCCGATCGCGGTCGCCGCGCTCGGCGTGCTCGCGTTGCTGGTGACCAACCGTTCGCTGGCGTCGCGCACGTACGGCGGGAACGTCGCGGTGTGGGAAGCGAGCGAACCGGTCGGGGCGGCGATCCGCGAGCGCGCGCGCCCGGGCGACACGATGTTCGTCGCGGGCAGCGAAGCCGGCTTCTATTGGCAGGCGCGCGTGACGCCCGCTTCGCGCTTGCTGTACGACTCGATCCTGGAGTTCCGCCCGGAGTTGACGCCCGACCTCTGCGCGCAGCCGCCGCGCTTCCTCGTGCTGCCGGCCGGCACGTACCCCGCGTACGCGACGTGCCTTCAGAGCGCCGGCTATACGCAGCTCGAAGCCCCGGCGCCCGTTGTCGCATTGATGCGATGAAGCGTGTCCTGATCCTGCCCAAGTGGTACCCGTGGCCGGACCGGCCGGTGTTCGGGCTGTTCACCCGCGAGCAGGCGCGCGCGGCGGCGCTGCACAACGATGTGCGCGTGCTCGCGTTCCGGCCCGAGCCGATGTCCGGGCTCGCGATCTCGCGTGCCTGGAACGACGAGGGCGTCACGCGTCTGATCTACCGCCGTCCGCGTGTGCGTGCCGCCGCGATGGCGACCCAGCTGATCGGGATGGAGCGCGCGATCCGGGGGATGGGCTGGCGGCCGGAGATCATCCACGCGCACGTGTTCGAGGCCGGCTTCCCGGCGGTGCTGTTGGCGCGGCGGTTCGGTGCTCGTGTCGTGGTCAGCGAGCACTTCACGGCGTTCCAGCGCGGGCTCGTGCAGGGGGTGGACCTGCGGCTCGCGCGGTTCACGTTCCGCCACGCGGACCTGGTGTGCCCGGTCAGCGAGGACCTGCGCGCCCAACTGGAGGCCGTCGAGCCGCGCGGCCGCTATCGGGTGGTGCCGAACGTGGTCGACACGGCGATCTTCCACCCCGGGCCGCGACCTTCGGGTCGATTGCGACTCTTGAACGTGGCCGCGCTGGCCGAGAAGAAACGCCATTCAGACTTGATCGACGCCGTCGCGGGACTGGACGCCGACTTGGAGATCGTCGGCGACGGCGAACTGCGCGGCGAGTTGGAGGCCCGGGCCGGCGAGAACGTGCGGTTCCTGGGCGCGCTGCCGCCCGAGGCGGTCGCGGAGCGGATGCGCGCTGCGGACGTGTTCGTGCTCTCGAGCGAGTTCGAGAACCTGCCCGTGGTGTTGTTGGAGGCGCTCGCGTCCGGGCTGCCGGTGGTTGCCACCGCGGTCGGCGGCGTGCCGGAGATCGTCGACGAGTCGGTGGGGGCTTTGGTGCCGCCGGGCGACGTTCCCGCGCTGCTTCAGGCGATCTCGGACGTGGCTGCTCGCACGTTCGATCGGAACGCGCTGGCGGCACGGGCGCGCGAGCGGTACGGGATGGAGGCGATCGCGCGGACGTGGGACTCGATTTATGCCGCGCTGTGAACAGCCCAATAAGGGGGTCGGGTGCGGATCGCGTGATCGATTCGCGAGGCGCCGTGAGGGGGTACGAGCTGCCTGCCAGGCACTCAGCGCCCCCTGTGCGGAGCGCGGTCGTGATCGTTTGCGCGCGAAACCCGCCCACAGGCGAGCGATCACGATCGACCCACCCTCACTCGATGCCCGCAGTTAGCGCGGCTGGCTAATCCCGAGCGCCGGGAGTACCTCCTCGGCAACCGTGCGCCGAAGCTCCGAGACACGGTGCGGAGCGAGCAAGACGTCCGCCCGCCGCGCGTAATCCGCCAGGTCCACGCCCGTGCCGGCGCGGAGCGCGGCCGCCAAGTCGGGCGAGACGAGCGACGGCTCGAGCGACCGGGCCATCCGCAGTGCCGGGTACGGCCCCGGCGTTGGCAGCGAGACGAGCGCCGCTCCCGCGGACAGCGCCTCGAGCGGCGCGATCCCGTGGTCCTCGAACCGCGACGCGTTCACGTAGAGACGCGCGCGCCCCAGCAGCGCCAGCCATTCGGGTCGCGGGATCACGCCCACCCACTCGATGCCCGGGTCGGGCACACCGTGCCGCGCCAGCCACGCGCGGCCTGCGTCGGCCGGGATCCCGCCGACGACGAGCCGGCCCTCGACACCCGCCCCAGCCCACGCCGCAGCGAGTACCTCAAGCCCGCGCTTGTGCGGGTTCCCCGCGTAGGCCAGCGCCGCCACATCGCGCACCGCCGCTCCCGGTACGCGCTCGATCGGCACGCCCAAGGGGATCACCCGCCGGCCCGGAACGGCCGCCTCCTCGCTCCACGGCAGCAGTACCGACGCCCGCGCCAGCGCGCGCGGCTCGATCCATCGCTGCCATGCCCCCGGCCAGCCCGGCCGGTTGAGCGCGGCGGGCGCGTCGAACCGCACCGCGTACGGCACGGAGAGCCGCTGAAAGAACGAAGCGGTGACGGTCGACACGACGACCGCCCGCGCCGGCGGCAGCCGCCCAGCGCTGTGCCGCGACGCCAGAGACTCGACCAGGTCCGTCAGCGCGGGATGGCGCTTGAAGAACGCCGTCCGCCCTACCGACACGCGCACGACCGTGCAGGACGCGCCGGCGTCCCGGACCAACGCGGCGAACGCATCGTCGGCCATCCGCCAGCCGAGCGTCGGCGAAGCCGACAGCAGCGCGACGTCAACCGCGGGCGGCAAGGCACGCGTAGTGCACGGTGAACAGGCGCTCGGCGCGCTCCGGCGAGGCACGGAACGCCGTCCGCCGCACGAACGTCTTGAGCGCCGCCTTCCCGCGCGCGGCGGCGTCCGCGGCGAAGAACGAGTGGTGCGCGAGCGACAGCGGGTCGGTGAGCTCCGAGACGACCTTCAAACCCACTTGCGAGCACAGATCGCGCACGGCAGCCCGATCGAACGCATGCACGTGACCGATCCGCGCCGCCTCGGCGCGCACCGACGGCCGCCGCGCCGAGCGGTTCGCTTCCAGCGGCACCTCGACGATCACCCGCGGCGCCAGCCGCGCCGCCTCGCGCAGCACGGGCAGGGGCTCGGGGATGTGCTCGACGACGTGCGACAGCACCGCCAGGTCGTACGCGTCGTCCTCCGCGGGAATCCGCTCCCCGTCATAGGCCTCGATCCGCCCCACCCGGGGGATGTCCTTCAGCCGGGCCAGGGCCGCCGCCTCGGGCGAGATCTCAAAACCGTCCAGCTGCGAGCCGATCCCGCGCGCCGACAAGGCCGCCAGCAACGCCCCGTCCCCGCAGCCGATCTCCACCACCGCCCCCGCCGACGGGTAGAGCGCCGCCACGTGCGCCGCCTTGTTCGCCGCACCGAGCGCGCGCCAGCGCCCCAGCCGCTCGCCCTCGGCCGGATCCGTCACTGTGTAGTGCGGCGCGTAGAACTCGCGAAGGCTCACGGACAATGATTCAAGCAGCGCCTGCGCAATGCACCTGACCCTGATCCGCTCCGCGACCCTGCGCATCACGACCGCGGGTCACACGCTGCTGGTCGATCCGCAACTCGATCCGGCCGGTGCTCGCCCAGCCGTGCCCGACACCCCGAACCCGCGGCCCAACCCGCTCGTGGACCTGCCCGAGCCGCCCCAGGCCGCCGTCGCCGGCATCGACGCCGTGCTCCTCACCCACCTCCACCAGGATCACTTCGACGCCACGGCGCGCGAACTGATCCCGAAGGACCTCCCGATCTTCTGCCAGCCGCAGGACACGGAGCGCCTGCACGCCGACGGCTTCATCGACGCCCGGCCCGTGCACGGCGACGCGACGCTCGGCGACGTGCTGATCGTTCGCACCGAGGGCCGGCACGGCACCGGTGACCTCGCCGAAGCGCTGGCGCCGGTGTCCGGCTTCGTCCTGCACGCGCCCGGCGAGCCCAGCCTCTACATCGCCGGCGACACGATCCTGTGCGACGAGGTCCGCGCCGCGATCGCCGAGCACCACCCGGCCGCGATCGTCGTCAACGCCGGCGCCGCGCGCTTCAACACCGGCGACCCGATCGTGATGGACAACGACGACGTCGTCGCGCTCGCCGGCGAGACCGACGCCCACATCGTCGCCGTCCACTTCGAGACCGTCTCGCACAGCACCGAGACCCGCGCCGACCTCAGAGAGCGCCTGCGCCAAGAAGGGCTCACGGACCGCGTGAGCGTCCCCGAGAACGGGGCCGAAGTGCCGTTCTAGAAGGCGCCCCGGCGCGTGAACACGGCCGGGATCGTCTTGAGCATGATCGCCAGGTCGAGCCCGACCGACCACCGCTCGAGATAGAGGAAGTCGAGCCGCACGAGATCGTCGAAGTCCAGCTCCGAGCGGCCCGAGATCTGCCACAGGCCGGTGATCCCCGGCAGCACGAGATAGCGCTTCTTGTGCCAGTCGTCGAGCTGGTCGAAGTCGCGCTGCGGCAGCGGCCGCGGGCCGACCAGCGACATCTGGCCCCGGATCACATTCACGAGCTGCGGCAGCTCGTCGATCGAGTAGCGGCGCAGGAACCGGCCGACGGGTGTGAGCCGCGGATCGCGGCGGATCTTGAACAACGGCCCCGAGGCCTCGTTCAACGACTCCAGGTCGGCCTGGCGCTGGTCGGCGTCCGTGTGCATCGTGCGGAACTTGAAGCAGGCGAACGTCTCGCCGCCGATCCCCGGCCGATAGGAGCGGTAGATGATCGGCCCGCGCGACGTGAAGCGCACGATCGCGGCGATCGCGGCCAGGAACGGCGCGAGCACGATCAGCAGCAGCGCCGAGACGACGAGGTCGAACGTCCGCTTGACGAAGTAGTCGACGCCGTCGAACACCGGCGGGCGCAGCTCGAACAGCGGCACCGACGCGCCCGGGACGAACTCGCCGCGCTGGACGAGGATCTCCATCGTCGACGGCGCGATCCGGACGGTCACGCCGCGCTGATGGCACGTGTCCACCAGGTCGACGGCGCGCTCCTGCGGGAAGTCCGGGTCGGCGATGATCACTTCCTGGACGCGGTAGACGTCGAGGATCTCGGCGACATCCTCGATCCGGCCCAGGGAGCGCAGGCCGTTGTCCGGCCGCGGCGTCAGCGAGATGAAGCCGACCATCTCGACCGGGGCGTGCACCTCGTCGGTGAGCGCGTGCGCGACCTCCTCGATGTGGTGCCCGGTGCCGACCAGCACAGCCCGCCGGCGGTAGCCCGCGGCGCGCAGGATCGCGCCGGTGAGCATCTCGTAGCCCCACCGCGCCGATCCCAGGATGATCACCGCGAAGAACAGCGACCCGTAGAAGATGTAGTAGCTCGTGTAGTCGTGCGTGCCGTTGACCAGCGCGAAGATCAGCGAGACGACGGCGACCTGGAAGAGCGACGACACGATCCGCGCCAGCCCGGGGCGCTGCGCGCGCTCGGCGTACAGGCCGGACCGAGCGAACAGCAGCACCGTGACCAGATACACGAACGCGATCGTCTCGCGCGCCTCGTGCAGTGAGGCGTCCCACGCCCACTGGCCGTCGCGCAGCACGGCCTTGACCATCAGCGCGACGATCAGCGCCGACAGCAGCCCGGCGAAGTCCAGCGCCAGCAGCGAGATGACGCGCGATGCGCGGCGCAGCGTCTCCATCCTGAGCAGGAACGAGAGGGCCGGCGGACGCTTGCGGCGAACGTCCACGGGCGGCAGCACGATCGTCTCGCGCGCAGGGGCGTGCGAGCGCGTCGGGGGCCGTTCGGGGGTTCGGGTGGGGGCGTCTGCCACTGGCTTTAGTGCGTCAACGCGCGGCTTCGGGGGTTGTCGCGCGGTTTCTCGCTCACGTTCCCGTGAGCGCGGCGACACCGGCGGCGTCAAGCGTGCGCCGGAGGCCGTCGCGCAGTTCGACGTTCGGCTCCCAGCCGAGCAACTCGCGGGCGAGCGTAATGTCTGGCTGGCGGACCTGCGGATCGTCGGTGGGCAGCGCCTCGAACACGATCTCCGAACGCGAGCCGGTCACGTCGACGACGGCCTTGGCCAGCTCGAGCAGCGTGAACTCGTTCGGATTGCCGATGTTCACCGGCTGGTGCACGCCCGACTCGGCGAGCCGGATGATGCCCTCGATCAGATCGCTGACGTAACAGAACGAGCGCGTCTGCGACCCGTCGCCGAAGACCGTGATCGGGCGGTCCTGAAGTGCCTGGCGCAGGAACGTCGGGATCGCGCGCCCGTCGTGCGGACGCATCCGCGGACCGTACGTGTTGAAGATCCGCACGATCGCCGTGTCCACGCCCTGCTGGCGGTGATAGGCCATCGTCAGCGCCTCGGCGTAGCGCTTGGCCTCGTCATAGACGCCGCGTGGCCCGATCGGGTTCACGTGGCCCCAATATGACTCCGGCTGCGGATGGACCTGCGGGTCGCCGTAGACCTCGCTCGTCGACGCGGTCAGGAACCGCGCGCGGTGCAGCTTCGCCAGGCCCAGCGCGTGATGCGTGCCGTACGAGCCGACCTTGAGCGTGTGCAGCGGCAGGCGGAGGTAGTCGATCGGGGATGCCGGCGACGCGAAGTGGTAGACGAAATCGACCGCCTCCTCGACGAAGAACGGCTGCGTGACGTCCTTGTGCATGAACACGAATTCGTCACCGCGAAGGTGATGGATGTTGGCCAGCGACCCCGTGTCGAAGTTGTCGACGCAGATCACGCGTTGCCCGCGTGCCAAGAGCGCATCGCACAGATGCGAGCCCAGAAAGCCGCTGCCACCGGTGACTAGGCAGGTGGCCATGGGTCACGCAGGTTAGCGGGACGCCGTTTTGCGGGCGACCTTGAGCGCCTTCTTGGTGAGGTGCACGTTGAGCACGTACGTGCCGTTCGGGAGCTTGTCGGCAAGTCCTTCATTGGCCAGGCGCTTACAGACGACGGGGCACTTCTTGCATCGCGGCCGGCTCTTGCAGCAGCGCTTCTTCGGCTTCACGACGCGTTTTGCCACGGACGACGCGGTATAGCATCCGGCGACATGGCCGCCGATGCCTTCGTAGCGAAACTGAACGAGCAGATCGCCCACGAGTACGCCGCGCACCAGCAGTACGTCGCGTGCGCCGTCTTTTACGACTCCGAGACGCTGCCCCAGCTTGCCCGCTTCTTCTACGCGCAGGCGCTCGAGGAGCGCGACCACGCGATGATGATGGTCCAGTACCTGATCGACGCCGACGAGAAGGTCGTCGTCCCCGGCGTCGCCGCGCCTCAGGGGGACTTCAAGGACATCGTGGAGCCGGTCTCGCTCGCGCTCCAGCAGGAGCGGCGCGTGACCGAGCAGATCAACGCGCTCGCCGCGACCGCCCGCAACGAGGGCGACTACACGAGCGAGCAGTTCATGCAGTGGTTCATCAAGGAGCAGGTCGAGGAGGTCGCGACGATGTCGGACCTCCTGCGGGTCGTCGAGCGCTCCCGCGACGACGTGATGGAGGTCGAGAACTACATGGCGCGCGAGCAGCCCGGCGGCGAGGGCTCCGACCCTACGGCGCCGAAGCCCGCCGGCGCCTGAGCACGCGCGCGTCGCCGCGGCGCAGCGTCAGCCGCTCGCCGTCGAAGTGCTCGAGCAGTGCCTGCGCGTACTTGCGCGAGGTCTGCAGCTCGTCGCGGAGCCCCGCGAGCGTGATCTGACCGTCGCGCTCGATCGCGGCGATGACGCGGTCGCGCACCTCGTCGAGCGCGTCGGGATGGATGTGCATGGTCGGGCCGAGCCGGACCGCGCGGCCGTGCTCGCGCAACTCGGTGAGCAGTTCACGGTCCTCGTCGAGCGGCGGCTCGTGCCCGGCGTCCCGCAGCTGTGTCTCGAGCGCGAGCGCGGCCTCGCTCAGCGCCGCCCGCGCGGCCTTCGGCGGCGCGGGCTCCGGTTCGGGCTTGAGTCGCTGCCGGCGTGGCGCAGGGTCGATGACGACGCCGCCTCCGAGCGTGCTCGGAGGCGCAAGTGACCGGATCACGAGCCGATCGCCGGCCATCGGCATCAGCGGCTTCTCCAGCCGGAGCTGGAACATCCCGCCGTCGCGCTCGACGACACGCGCCGCCGATTCGCGGGTCCCGTGGTGCACGGCGATCCGCGCGCCGCTCTTCGGCCGCTCGACCCAGTGCAGTTCCGCGTCGATCCGGTACGTGGCGGCGAGCGGGCCGTCGGTGATGACGTCCCCGCGCGAGATCTCGCCCCGCACGACGAGGTTGAGCGCAACCCGCTGGCCCGCCTCCGCGCGCTCGACCGGCGTGTCGTGCACCTCGACGGCGCGGATCCGTGCTCGCACGTCACCGGGCAGCACCGTCACGTTCGCGCCCCTGACTGCCGTGCCCGACCACAGCGTTCCCGTGACCACGGTCCCGGCGCCGCGGATGGTGAACACGCGGTCGATGTGCAGGCGCAGCGGGCCGTCTGCGGCCCGGCTGGTTACGCGCACGCTGTCCAGCGCCGCGCGCAGCGCGTCGAGCCCCTCACCGGTACGGGAGGACACGGCGACGATCTCGGCTCCCGGCAGCAACTCCGCCGCCTCCAGGGTCGCCCGCTCCGGGTCCGCGAGGTCGCTCTTCGTGACCGCGACCACGCCAGTCGCGACGCCGAGAGCGTGCAGCACCGCCGCGTGCTCGCGCGTCTGTGGCATCACGCCGTCGTCGGCGGCGACTGCCATCAGATACAGGTCGATCCCGGTCGCGCCCGCCACCATCGTGCGCACGAACCGCTCGTGCCCGGGCACGTCCACGACGCTGAGCGTGCGGGTGGCCAGCATCAGCGGCGCGTAGCCGAGCGCGATCGAGATCCCGCGCGCCTTCTCCTCCGGCAGCCGATCGGTATCCACCCCGGTCAGCGCGTGCACGAGCGCGGTCTTGCCGTGATCGATGTGGCCCGCGGTTCCCAGAGTCAGCGGCATCTGGCATCATCAGAGGTGTGACCGGCCTGCACGCCTTACGAGTATCCCGCTGCGTGCACCTCGCCGTCCGCTGACCCGGCGCCCTCGCGCCACCTCGTCAAAGGAGTTCCACATGCTTCGCCTTCGCGTACTCACCGTCGCCCTGTCCACCCTTCATCCACCGCACCCATGCGCGGCGCCGACGCCCTGATCGGCGCGCTCGAGCGCGCCGGCGTCGACACGATCTTCGGCATCCCCGGCGGGGCGTGCCTGGCGATCTACGACGCCCTTCACGACAGCCCGATCCGCCACGTGCTGATGCGCCACGAGGCCGCCGCCGGCCATGCCGCCGAGGGCTACGCCCGCGCCACCGGCCGCCCCGGCGTCGCGATCGCGACGAGCGGCCCCGGGGCGACGAACCTCGTGACCGCGATCGCCGACGCCCAGATGGACTCGACGCCGACGCTGTTCATCACCGGGCAGGTCAAGACGACACTGCGCGGCACGAACGCCTTCCAGGAGGCGGACGTGATCGGCATCACGGCGCCGCTGGTCAAGCACTCGTTCGCGATCGAGCGCGCCGACGACATCGCCCAGGCGGTCGTCGACGCCCTACACATCGCGACGTCCGGACGTCCGGGACCGGTGCTGATCGACCTGCCGGCGGATATCGCCCTGGCGCCTGCTCGCGACGCCGTTCGTGACACGTACCTGCCGGGTTACCGGCCGCGACACCGTCCGAACGGCCGCCAGGTGCGCTGGGCGGCCGAGGCGCTGGCGGCCGCGCGGCGGCCCGTGCTGTACGCGGGCGGCGGGGTCACGCAGTCCGACGCGGCGCCTGAACTCCGTGAGCTGGCCGCTTTGACCGGCGCCCCGGTGACCACGACGCTGATGGCGCTCGGCACGTTCCCGGCGTCCGATCCGGCGTGGCTCGGGATGCTCGGCATGCACGGCACCCGGGTCGCGAACTGGGCGATGGACGAGGCCGACCTGATCGTCGCCATCGGCGCGCGCTTCGACGACCGCGTGACCGGCGCGCTCGACGAGTTCGCGCCGCACGCGAAGGTCGTGCACATCGACATCGACGCGACCGAGATCGGCAAGAACGTCCCGGCGCACGTGCCGATCGTCGGCGATGCGAAGCTCGCCCTGGCGGCCCTGTGCCGCGAGTTCGCCAAGCTCGAGCGGCCGGTGCTCGACGAGTGGTGGGCGCGGATCCGCGGCTGGCAGGGCGAGCCGCGGGAACCGTGTGACGCGGAAGCCGCACTCGACGCGCTGGACGCCGTGCTCGGCGACGCGATCGTCACGACCGACGTCGGCCAGCACCAGATGTGGGCGGCGGGGCGGCTGCGCTTCGAGACGCCGCGGCGCTGGATCACGAGCGGCGGGCTGGGGACGATGGGCTTCGGCCTGCCGGCCGCGCTCGGCGCCCAGGCCGCCGCGCCGGACGCGACCGTCGTCTGCGTCTCCGGCGAAGGCTCGTTCCTGATGAACGTGCAGGAGCTCGCCACCGCGGTCGAGGAGGCGCTGCCGGTCAAGGTCCTGCTGCTCGACAACGCGTCACTCGGCATGGTCCGCCAGCAGCAGGATCTGTTCTGGAACGGCCGCCGGACCGCGGTCGAGCTCGGCACGAGTCCGGACTGGGAGTTGCTGGCCCGCGCGTTCGGCTGGGCCGTGCGCTCGATCGAGGAAGGCGACGACGTGCAGGACGCGCTGGCGGAGACGCTCGCCGAGAGTGGTCCGGCCCTGCTCCATGTGCGTATCGCTTCTGATGCGAACTGCCTGCCGATGTTCCGCCCGGGCGGGGCGGCACGGGAGATGATCGGCTGAGCAGCCCGAGCCCGTCGCGGCGAGGAGACCACCGCCGCGGCGGGCTCACCCCCGCAGCTCGCGCAGCACCGAGCCGACGGTCCGTTCGGTGTACTGCGCGTGCGTCCAGCCCCGCTCGCCGACCAGGTGGGCGTACGTCGACGGCTGGACGCGCGCCCACACCCAGTCCGCGGCCGTGTCGGCCGTCCAGCCGGGCGCGAGGTCCTGACCCCGCAGCGCGTGCACGAAGATCGCCCGCAGCTCGCCCATCCGGTCGCGCCACGCGCTGCCGCCCTCGTCGCCGGTGATCAGCGCGGCCTCCAGCGCGCGGGCGACCGGAAGCATGTCCGGGAGGTAGTCGCACCAGGCGCGTAGGAGGTCTTCGAGCGGCGCGCCGTCGGCGACCGCCTGCGCGAAGCCGCTCGCTTCGTCGCGATGGCGCGCCATCGCGGTCAGCAGGCCGGCACGGTTGCCGTAATGGAAGTAGACGAGCTGGCGCGACACCCCCGCGGCGGCGGCGATGTCCTTCACCGAGGCGCCCTTCGGGCCCTGCTCGAGCACGCGCTGCCACGCCGCCTCAAGGACGCGCGCTCGGGTCTCGGCTGAGAGCTCGGTACTTGACACGTGTCAAAGTCGAAGTGTAGTCTTTGACACGTGTCAAAGCTCATCGACGGACCCACCGGCTACGCCGTCCCTTTCGAAGCCCGCGTGACGCATGTGGCCGGCGCGCTCGCGGCCCGTGGCTTCGGGCCGGGCGACGTGCTGGCGATCTGGGCGCCGAACATCCCACCGTGGGCCGGCGTGGCGTTCGGCGCGATGGCCGCCGGCGGCGCCGTCACCGGCATCCACCCGGCGGCGACGGACCGAGAGGTCGCCGCGCACATGGAGGCCTCCGGAGCCAGCGTGCTCGTCACGGTCCCCGAACTCGCCGAGCGGGCGCCAGGCGCGCTCATCATCGGCCCGGACCTGCTCGCGCTGCCGACGAGTGCCGTTCCCCCGCCGCCCGACCCCGACACGCTCGCGCTGCTGCCGTTCTCGAGCGGCACGGCCGGCCTGCCCAAAGGCGTGATGCTCACGCACCGCAACCTCAACGCGGCGATCGAGCAGATCCAGCTTGCGCTCGGCCTGACCGAGCGCGACGTCGTCCTTGCATTGCCGCCGTTCTGCCACGTGATGGGCTTCGTCGTCACGCTCGCGGCGCCGCTCGCCGCCGGGGCCACGGTCGTCACCGCGACCCGCTTCGATCTCGCCGACATCGATCGCTACGGCGTCACGGTGCTCGCCGTTCCGCCGCCGCTGATGGCCGCGCTCGCCCGCACCGAGCTCGAACTGCCATCACTGGAGCTGATCGTCTCCGGCGGGGCGCCGCTGGGCGCACCGCTGCAGGAGGCGGTAGCCGCGCGGTTCCCTCACGCCGTGGTGGCCCAGGGCTACGGCATGACCGAGACCGCGGTCGCGATTAGCGGCCCCGACCGCCGCCGCGCCACCCCGCCCGGCTCGGTCGGCAAGCCGATGGCGGGCACCGAGATCAAGCTCGTCGACGGAGAGCTGTGGGTCCGCGGGCCGCAGGTGATGGCCGGCTACCTCAATTCGCAACCCCACGACGGCTGGCTCCAGACCGGCGACCTCGCCCGGCTCGACGCCGACGGCAACCTGTTCATCGTCGACCGCATCAAGGACCTGATCAAGGTCAACGCGCTCCAGGTCGCACCGGCCGAACTCGAAGCGCTCCTGCTCACCCATCCGCTGGTCGCCGACGCCGCCGTCACCGGCCGCCCCGACCCGCGCACGGGCGAAGTCCCCGTGGCGTTCGTCGTCGGCACCGCCGATCCAGACGCGCTGATCGCCTGGGCCGCGGAGCGCGTCGCGCCCCACAAGCGCCTCGCGGCCGTCCACATCGTCGACGCGATCCCCCGCACGCCGTCGGGCAAGATCATCCGCCGCGCGCTCGCCGCACCGCCTCTGCCGCCGGCGCCAGCTCTTCGTCGCTGAGGGTGCGGGGGTCGAGCAGGAGGCGGCCACGCTCGACGCGGCCGAGCAGCGGTGGGTCGCCGCGATGCAGCGCGGAGAACAGTGATGCGTCGGGGAGGGCGACGACCGGGCCCGGGAGTTCGAGCAGCGGCAGTGCTCCGCCGCCGACGCGGGCGGTGGCTTCGATCACCTCGGCGTCCGGGATCAGCGCCGCGAGCGCGTTCGCGCGGCGGGCGAGCGTCTCGGGCGCGATCCGGAGCATGGCCAGCACCGGGATCTGCTCGGGCGCGTCCCGGTGCAGGCGCAGCGTCGCCTCCAGAGCGGCGAGGGAGAGCTTGTCGATCCGAAGCGCGCGGGCCAGCGGATGCGTGCGGGCGGCTTCGACCGCGCCAGGGCGCCCGACGAGCAGCCCGGCTTGCGGCCCGCCGAGGAGCTTGTCGCCCGAGAAGCACACGAGCGCGGCGCCGGCCGCGACCGAGCGGCGCACGTCGGGCTCGTCGAACACGGAACCGAGCGCGCCCGAACCGACGTCGTCGATCACCGGGACGCCGAGTTCGCACAACGCCTCGATCGGCACGTCCTCGACGAACCCGAGTTGGCGGAAGTTCGACTGGTGCACGCGCAGCACGGCGCCCGTGTCCGGCCCCAGCGCGCCCTGGTAGTCGGCGAGCCGGGTGCGGTTCGTCGTCCCCATCTCGACCAGCCGCGCGCCCGCCTGGGCGATCACGTCGGGCACTCGGAAGCCGCCGCCGATCTCGACCAGTTGCCCGCGCGAGACGACGATCTCACGTCCGACGCCCGCCAGCGCGGCAGCCGCCAGCAACGCCGCGCCCGCGCCGTTGTTGACCGCGAACGCCGCCTCCGCCCCGGTCAGCTCACACAGCAGCGCCTCGACGTGCGCGTGCCGCGACCCGCGCGCGCCCGTCGACAGATCCAGCTCGAGGTTCGAGTAGCCGACCGCGGCCGCCGCGACCGCCTCGCGCGCCGCCTCCGCCAGCGGCGCCCGCCCGAGGTTCGTGTGCACGATCACGCCGGTCGCGTTCAGCACCCGGCGCAGCGAGGGGCGCTCGGCCTCCTCGGCCCACGCCCGGGCGCGAGCACCGAGATCGACGTCATCCACAGCGCCCGCGAGCAACTCGGAGCGCCGCTCGGCCAGCACCGCCCGCGCCGCGGCGACGGCCACCGCGCGCGCCGCCGGGACCTGCGCGGCCAGCGCGTCCACCGGCGGCAGGTCGCGGGCACTCATCGCACGCGGAGACTGACCGCCCGCGAGTAGCCGGTGGCGAACGGATAGCTCGGATCGGTCCGGACCCGCACCCGCACGCGGAAGCGGCGGCCGGAGGACGCGGCCCTGAACCGATAGGTGGCAGCGAACCGGCCGTCGGCACGGCTGCGGATCGTCCGGAACTCGCGCCAGCGGCCGCCCTCGTAGCCCTGCAGTTCGACGACCTTCCCGCGCGCCGGGACCGCTCCACCGACGAGCCGTCCCGACATCCGGAACCGGCGGGTACCGGACCGCCGCGCGCTGAACGAGACCCGCGCCGGCACGCGCACGCGCAGCGACCTCGAGCACCGAAGCAATGGGTCGGTCGGCGTCGGCCGGTATCCGACCTGGAGCGTCCGCGAGCGCCCCGCCGGAACCCCGATCTGGAACGCGCCGCCCTCGCCGGTGACCGCGTTCTGGGTCGCGATCCGCGGCGCGCCGTTGCGCACCTCCCGGCTCAGCAACACCACCGGCGTCCCGGGCGCCGCGCCCGTCAGCGTTCCGGTCAAGCGCGACGCGCGGCCTCCGCGGCGCGTCAGCGTGGTCCTGCGCGTGCTCGCGAACCGCGTCACCAGCTCTGTGGCCGGACCCGGCGCGCACGCGATCGACTGGTTCGCCGTCGTCACCTGCACCGGGCCGTACGACACCGAGTTCGACTCGGTCGCGTCGTACACCAGGAGACGGATCGTGTGCTGCCCGTCAGGCAGCGTCGCAGTGTCGAACGACACGGTGCCGGACGCCGTCGTGCGGCACGGCACCAGGTACCGGAACGGCTTGACGCACCGTCCGCCGTTGCTGTCCACGAACGACGCGGCCTTCGTGCTCCCATCCACCTCGATCCGGGCGAAGTACACGCCGCCGCCCTGGTCGGACGCCGAGAAGGACACGGTGCGCACGCCGCTGAGCGGCTGCGTCGTGTCCACCAGGTCGCCCGACGGTGTTCCGGTCAGGGTCGGGTCGATGGAGTCGGTCAGATCGACCTGCAGGCGGTTGACGGTGACGTTGGCCGGGCCGCCGCCTGGACAGTCGCCCGGGTTGCAGTCGACGTGGAAGACGAGCGCGGGGGTGTCGATCCTCGCTTGCGAGACGTGTGGCGCCCCGGTGTTCCGCGCGTCGCCGAGAGTGGTGCAGCCGCCGCCGAGGGTCCAACAGCGTTCGACGATGTCCTCCTCGCGTCCCGAGGCCGCGCCCCGGTAGAGCGTGTAGTTCCAATTCGGCCGTAGCGACACGCTGCGCCACAGCCGGTAGCCGATGATCCGAGCCCCCGCCGGCGCGCTGAAGGTGGTGTTGAAGCCCTGCAGCGCCGTGCTCGCCGACGACGGTTCGCTCGCCACGATCCCGGGCCGCGGACACGTCCGCGACTGGGTCCCGGCGCGGTTGAACGACCACCCGTCGGCGCTGGCGGCGGCTCCAGTGGCGGTCGCGCAGGAGTCGACGGTGTAGAAGTCCTGGGCGCTCGCCGGAGAGGCGAAGCCGAGCGTCGCACCCGCCGCGACGCACAACAGAAGTCGGCGCATCGGGCGGAAGGCTAGCGGCGTACCCTGAACGCCATGGCCATCGAGGACAAGGACACGGCGACGGATCTGTCCGTGGCGCCGGTCGTCGGGCCCGATGATCCGCGCCGCTTCACGGATTCGGGCATCGAGGTCAAGACGCTGTATACGAGCGAGGATCTGCCCCCGGAGCTGGACCTGGGGCAGCCGGGGGAGTTTCCGTACACGCGCGGCGTCCATGCCGAGATGTATCGCAAGCGCCGCTGGACGATGCGCCAGTACGCGGGCTACGCGTCGGCGAAGGAGTCCAACGAGCGCTACAAGTACCTGCTCGAGCACGGCTCTACCGGCCTATCCATGGCCTTCGACCTGCCGACCCAGCTCGGTCTGGATTCCGACGACCCGCGCAGCCTCGGCGAGGTCGGCCGCACCGGCGTCGCGATCGACACGATCGACGACATGCGGACCGCGTTCGACGGAATCCCGCTCGACGAGGTCTCCACCTCGATGACCATCAACGCGCCCGCCGCCGTCCTGCTGCTGCTCTACGAACTGGTCGCTGAGGAGCAGGGCGTCGAAAGCAAAGAGCTCCGCGGCACCGTCCAGAACGACATCCTCAAGGAGTACATCGCGCGCGGGAACTTCATCTTCCCGCCCGAGCCGAGCATGCGGCTGACCACGGACCTGTTCGCCTACTGCAAGGAGAACATCCCGAAGTGGAACACGTGCTCGATCTCCGGCTACCACTACCGGGAGAAGGGCGCGTCCGCGGTCCAGGAGGTCGCGTTCACGCTGGCCTGCGGGATGGCCTACGTCCAGGCCGCGCTCGACGCCGGCCTGAAGGTCGACGACTTCGCGCCCCGCCTGGCGTTCTTCTTCAACGGCCACAACAACGTTTTCCAGGAGGTCGCGAAGTTCCGCGCCGCCCGGAACATGTGGGCGCACGCGATGAAGGAGCGGTTCGGCGCGCAGGACCCGCGCAGCCTGATGCTGCGCTTCCACACCCAGACCGGCGGCGTCACGCTGACCGCCCAGCAGCCGCTCAACAACGTCGTCCGGGTCGCGCTGCAGGGGTTCGCCGCCGTCTGCGGCGGCACCCAGAGCCTCCACACCAACGGCTTTGACGAGGCGCTCGCGCTGCCGTCCGAGCGGGCGGCGAAGCTCGCGCTGCGCACCCAGCAGGTGATCGCGTACGAGTCCGGCGCGACCGACACCGTCGACCCGTTCGCCGGCTCCTACTACGTCGAGTCGCTGACGGCCGAGATCGAGAAGCGGGCCTGGGCCGTGATCGACAAGATCGACGAGCAGGGCGGCTCGGTCGAGGCGATCGCGTTCATCAAGAACGAGATCGAGGAATCCGCCTTCGGCTACCACGAGCGCTACCGGCTCAAGCAGGACATCGTCGTCGGCGTGAACGAGCTCGTCGAGGACTCCGCCGAGGTCGAGGAGATCCTGTCCGTCGATCCCGAGTCCGAGCGGGCACAACTCGAGCGGCTGAAGGCGTTCAAGGCCGAGCGCGACCAGGAGCTGACCGACAAGCGGCTCGGAGAGCTGCGAACGGCGGCCGAGGGCAGCGACAACCTGCTCCCGCCGATCCGCCAGGCGCTCAAGGACAAGGCCTCGGTCGGCGAGGTGTGCGGCGCACTCCGCGACGTGTTCGGGGAATACCAACCGGACATCTAACCGGCGCGCGGGCGCGCATCCCTCTGGCAGGGTTGCCCGCCGTGAAACGCCTTCTTGTCGCACTCGCCTTCTTCCTGATCGCCTCGCCCGCCCAGGCCGACGTCACGGTCTCGACCTCGACCACGCAAGCCGGCGCGCCGGCCGACGTGACCATCAACGCGACGTTCGCCTCGTCGCCGAGCAGCGTGAAGCTGAGCCTGCCGCCCGGCTTGGTCGGCAACCCGAACGCCGCGCCGAAGTGCTCGCTAGCCGCGTTCCGCGGGCTCGGCTGCCCGCTCGCGTCCCAGGTCGGCACCAGCAGCGTGAACGGGCTGCCGCTGGGCCAGATCTTCAACCTCGAGCCGGAGCCGGGCGAGCCCGCGCGGCTCGGGATCACCTTCATCGCGCTGGTCAAGAACGAGGCGTCGGTCAGCCTGCGCCCCGACGGCGGACTGGACTCGACGATCGCGCAGCTGCAGACGGGCGGCCTGCAGGTGAGCTCGATGGCGCTGACGCTCGACAGCGACTTCATGACGCTGCCGACGTCGTGCGCGCCGGCCACAGTCACGCTCAACGGCGAGAGCGCGAGCTTCACGCCGACCGGCTGCGACCAGGTGCCGTTCAACCCGACGGTCGAGGCCGCGCTCGAAACCACCCAGCGCGCCGTGCCCAGCGGCGCCACGATCACGCTCAAGCTCCCCGAGGGCGACTCGCACGTGCGCCGCACCGACATCGTGCTGCCCGTCGGCACGACGCTCTCGCCGGGTGTCGCGAACGGGCTCGAGGCCTGCACGCAGGCGCAGTTCGACGCCACCAGCTGCCCGGCGGCGTCGCAGGTCGGCACCGTCAGCTTCGCCACGGCGCTGCTCCCCACGCTCGCCGGCAAGGTCTTCTTCGGCGAGAACTTCCGGCTCTACATCGTGGTCGACGGCAGCGGCGTGCTGGTCAAGCTCACCGGTGACGTGCGCCTGGACCCGGCCACGGGCCAGATCACGACTGTCTTCGACAACCTCCCGCAGGTCCCGTTCACGACGTTCGCGTTCAGCTTCCAGGGTGGCCCGCGAGCGGTCCTGTCGAACCCGACGACGTGCGGCGAGAAGGCGCTGACCGCGGTGCTTACCCCCTGGAGCGGGACCGCACCGAAGACCGCCCCCGCAACGTTCAGGATCGACCAGGGCTGCACGGTGGCCGCGTTCGCTCCCGCGCTGCGGATCGCGGCCGACTCGACCGCCGCCGGGCGCCCGGCCGGTGCGGTGACGATGGAGATCACACGGCCCGACGGCGCGCCCGACATCTCGCGCGTCACCACGGCGCTACCGCCCGGCCTGGCCGGCAGCCTGAAGGGCGTGCCGGTCTGCGCCGAGGCGCAGGCCGACGCCGGCACGTGCCCGGTGGCCACCCGGGTCGGCCGGGTCAGCGCGATGGCCGGCGCCGGCGCCGCACCGGTCGCGCTGGCCGGCACGGTGTCGCTCACCGGGCCGGTCGACGGCGGCCTCGCCGGCTTGGCGATCGCGATCCCGGGCCGCGTCGGCCCGGTCGATCTCGGCACGGTGATCGTGCGCGCGAGCATCGCGCTGCGCCCCGACGGCGGCCTGTCCGTGCGCACGACGCCGATGCCGGCGCTGGTCGGCGGCGTCCCCGTGTCGATCCGCCAGTTGGCGTTCACGTTCGATCGGCCGGGCTTCATCCTCAACTCCTCGAGCTGCGCGCCGCAGACGCTCGCCGCGGTGCTCGAGGGAGCCGACGGCGGCACCGCGACCGTGACCGCCCCGTATCAGGCCACGGACTGCGCCGGTCTCCCGTTCGCGCCGCGCCTGGAGGCCACGATCGGCGCCCGCGGCAAGACCCGCAACGGCGTGCACCCGCCGCTGCGTGCCGTGATCACGGTCCCGGCCGGCCAGGCGTCGACGGCCGTCGCCGACGTCGCTCTGCCGTCGGCGATCGGCGCCGACCTGGCGCGGCTCGCGAAAGCCTGCCCGCCGGGCGCCGCGACCTGCCCGGCGAGCGCCCGGATCGGCTCCGCGGTCGCCACCACGCCGCTGCTCGACGCGCCGCTGAAGAGCCCGGTGACGCTCGCCGTCCCGGCGCCCGGCGATCTGCCCGGCCTCGCGCTCCAGCTCACCGGGCCCGTCTCGCTCCCGCTGTTCGGCAAGGTCGACGTGTTCCGAGGCGACGGGCTGATCCACAACGCGTTCGCGGGGATCCCCGACGTCCCGCTCGAGCGCTTCGAGCTGAGCTTCACGACCGCCTCACCGCTGAAGCTCAAGCGCGACGTGTGTCACGGCAAGCGCCAGACCGTCACCGGCAAGCTCACCGGCCACAACGGCAAGGTCGCGAACCTGCGTGCGCCGCTGAAGGTCGCCGGCTGCCCGCCGGTCGTCACCCTCAAGCGCCGTTCGATCAAGGTCAAGCCGGGCCGCGACGGCGCCGCGATCCGCACCGTCAAGCTCGGCAGTAAGCGGGTCAAGCAGCGCGTCAGCGTGCGCCCCGGCAAGCGCTACCGCGTCACGGTCACCGACCGCGCGAAGCAGACCTGGAAGCTGACGGTGCGCGCGCGGCGCTAGCCGTTCATGTAGCCGTTGATCGCTTCGTTCCAGAACCACTCCATGCCGGCCCCGGCGGCGGTGTCGATCGCGTGCTGGCCGACGATCTGGAACGACTCCTGGCGCCAGCGGGCATGCCTGCCCGGGCCGCGCGGGCTCCAGACGTTGGGCGTGGGACCGTGGATCGGCAGGACCCTCCCGCCGACGCCAATCGGGCCGGTAGCGCCGGCCACGATCAGCCCGACGGGGTCGGCCTCGCCGGCGAAGCCCTGACTGATCGTCTCGGTGACGAGCCCGGCGGCGATGCCGCCGGCGATCGGGTTGCCGGTGCCGGTCGTCACCGCGATGCCGGCCAGCGTCCCCAGTGAGCCCGACACGAAGCCCTGGCCGAACGCGCTGAGGAGGTCGCCGGTCGTCGCGCAGCCGGACGCGGCCGCGCCCGCGGCCTGGATCGCGCCGTTGATAAGCCCGCCGCCGACGACGGCCGCCGCGATCGCGATCGGGATGAAGTTGCCCGACGGGTCGACGAAGGAGACCGGGTCGTTGAAGGCGTAGGCGTACAGGTTCGTGTCGCCGCCGTCGAACCCGATCGGGTCCTTGGCCGTGAAGCGGCCGACCTCGGGGTCATAGTCGCGGGCGTCGAAGTGGACGAGCCCGGTGTCGCGGTCATACAGCCCGCCGGCGAACCCGAACGGCTGGAAGCCGGGATTCGTGTCGTCGAGCACGCGGCCGAACTCGTCGTAGTCGATCCGCTGCGCCACCGCGCCGGTCTGGGTGTTGACGACGGCGCGGACGCTGCCGCGCGAGTCGAGCACGAAGCGGTAGACGGTGTTCGCGCGCACCATGTACTCCGGCACGTTCGGGCGCGCGCCGTAGACGAAGCGCGTCACGACCGTGCCGGTCGGCGACACCTCGGCCGACGGGCCGGTCGCCTCGCCGTAGACGTAGCGCGCGGTCACGCTCGTTCCCTTGCGGACGGCTGTGCGCCGGTTGAACCCGTCGACCGTGTACGTCAGCTCGGTGCCGCCGGGAAGCACGGCCTTGCGCAGGTTGCCGCGCGCGTCGTAGTCGTAGGCCGTCGTCCCGTTCGCGGCGACCTTGCGCGCCAGCTCGCCGGAGGCCTGGTACTCGAACGTCGTCGTGCCCCAGGCGCGCAGCCGGTCCTGCTCGTCGTAGACGCCTGAGGTCGTCGCCGCGCCCGCGGCGCGCGTGAGCCGGTTGCCGTTGTCGTCGTAGGTGTAGGTGACCTCGGCGCCGCCGCGGGTCGCGCTCGTGATCCGGCCGATCTCGTCGCGCCCGTACGTGGTCGTGTACGCGCCGGAGGTCTCGGACGTGATCGCGCCGCCGTCGTTGCGCACCGCGCTCTCGACCCAGCCGAAGCCGGACGGGCCGGCGTAGGTGATCGACTCCGGGGCGCCGAACGCGTCATTGACCTGGGTGGTGCTGATCCCTCGCAGCTGCGTCCCGGTCGGGAGCCCGCCCGTGCCGCGGCTGATCTGGAGCTCGCCGATCGACTCCGGCAGCCCGTCGGCGTCATAGAGGCGCTCGACGGTCGAGGTCCCGACCCGCGTGGAGGCGATCCGGAACGAGTCGTCGTAGGTCCGCGTGAGCGCGCCCGTGGTGACCCCGTCGTACGTGTCGACGAGCGGCAGCGCGCCGTCGTAGGTCTTCTCGACGGACTGGTCGGGCGCCGTGACGCGCTTGATGCGGCTCGTCACGCCCTGGTAGTCGTAGGTCACCGTGTCCGAGCGCCCGGCCTCGGTCAGCGTCTGGAGCCGTCCGCCGGCGTCGTAGGCCATCGCGACGTCGGCCGCGCCGGGCCGGTCGATCGCCGTCGGGGTGTCGTCGTCGTCATAGGTCAGCGTCATCGCCGCCGCGCCCGGGGCGGTGTAGCTCGCGAGCTGACCCTGCTTCGTGTACGTCAGGCCGTGCGCGGCCTTTCCCGGCGGGGTCAGCGACGACACGAGGCCGCCGGCGTCGAGCGTCATCGCGATCGTGCGACCACCGGGCAGCGTGCGCGACACGAGATGGCCGGCCGCGTCGTAGCCGTAGCTCGTCACGCGCCCGATCGGGTCCGTGACCGTCGCATTGAGGCCCTGCGCGTCGTACGTGTAGCGCCACACGCGCGGACCCTGCTCGCGCCGCTCGATCCGGCCGTGGACGTCGTAGACGTAGGAGACCGGCGTGATCCCGGGCGTGGAGAACTGGAGCGGCCGGCGCGCTCCGTCGATCGTCGTCACGCTCTCGGCGCCGCTCGGCGAACGCGCGATCAGGCGCTTCGTCGCTGCTTCGTAGGTCACGCTCGACGCGCGGCCGTCGATGTTCGAGTGCTCGACCAGGCGGGTCACCGACAGCGGGTCGCCCTCGTCGGCGAGGTCGACCGTGCGCGAGGCGGTCTCGATGCGGGTCTTGCCGCTCGGGAGCCGGATGCTGCGCGTGGTGATCAGCGGCGCCGTCATCCCGAACCGCGGGTCCGGGCCGGTGGTGAACGTCTCGCGCTCGCCGGTCGGCCGGTCGATGGTCGTGACGCCGTCGGTGCTGACGAGGACGACAGTCTGGGCCCCGGACGGGTCGGTGATCGTGCGCTTGTGCTCGCCGCTAGAGAGCGTCTCGTTGCGGTAGCGCGTCTCGCGGCCCTCGGCCGTGCGCAGCGTGACCGTGCTCACGTCACCCGCCACCGTGCGCGTGAGCCGCTGCAGCGCGCCCTCGCCGTTGCGGTCGGTCTCGAGGCGGCCGCCGGAGTCGTAGGTGTACGTGTGCGAGCCGTCGCGCGGGTCCGTCAGGCCGGTCATCAGGCCGTCGCCGTCGTAGGTCATCCGGATCCGCGAGCCGGTCGGGTCCTCGATCTTCGACAGGTAGCCGTTCGCGTCGGTGTCCAGGTCGGTGCGCTGCCCGAACGGCGCCACGATCGCGGCCGGCGCGCCCGCGGCGTCGCGCTCGATCGTCGTCCGGTGGTTCTTGTCGTCGGTGACCGACGTCAGCCGGCCGGCGCCGTCATAGCCGAACGTCAGCAGCGTCGCCCCGGTCATCGCGTCGAGCGTGCGCACGTGGCGGCCGTTGCGGTTGAACACGAACAGCTGCGCCGCGTCGGCGGACGGGATGACGGACTCGCCGATCCCCAGCACCGGCATCGGCAGCTCGACGGCGCGCAGGCGCCCGCTGCCGGTGTCCAGCACCTCGAACTCGCTCCCGGACCCGGGCAGCAGCGCCTGCGGGAAGGCGAGCCGCGCGCGCAGCGCCGGACCGTTGTCGCCGCTCTCGCCGGGGTTGCGGGCGATGCCGGCGGCGGGCACGATCACGCCGCTGGACGAAACCGAGCGGACGACGAAGTTGCTCGCGTCGGCGATCAGGATGCTGCCGTCCTCGCGCTCGACGACCGCAGACGGGCGATTCAGACGCGCCTCCGTCGCCGGACCGCCATCCCCGGAGAACCCGGCGTCGCCGGTGCCGGCGACGGTGCGCACGGAGCCGTCGGAATCGAGCTGAAGGACGCGGTGGTTGCCGGTGTCGGCGATCAGGACCGAGCCGTCCTCGCGCAGCGCGACGTCGCGCGGGGCGTTCAGCTCGGTCGGCGTGCCGTCTCCGAGCGCGGTCGACACCACGCCGTCGGTGCCGATCCGCCGCAGCACGTGCTCGGCGCCGTCGAGCACCCACAGCGTGCCGTCGGGGCTCACCGCGACGTCGGACGGCTCGCTGAAGCGCGCCTGCGTCGCGGGTCCGCCGTCGCCGCTGTAGCCGACCTCCCCGGTGCCGGCCACGGTCGTGATCTGGCCGCCCGGCGCGATCCGCCGCACGCGGCTGTTCCCGCGCTCGGCGACGTAGATCGAGCCGTCGGGGCCTAGCGCGAGGTCGGAGGGATCGTTGAGTTGCCCCGCGGCGAGAACGCTGACCGCACCGGCGGGATCGACCTTGCGGATCACGTTCGCGCCGGTGTCGGCGATCAGCAGCGTCCCGTCCGGCGTGCGCACGGCGCTCTCCGGGCCGTCGAGCTCCATGATCCGGCGCGCGCCGGAGCGCGGCGGGCCGATCTCGCTTCGGATCGAGTCGAAGTTCTGCCCCTCGGCGCTGCGCTTCGTGCCGTCGCCGCCGTACAGCGTGCGCCCGACCGGGTCGTACGTCTGGTGGACGTCGAGGTTCCAGCCGCCGATCGCGCTCGGCGGCGCCGGCAGGCCGCCGACCATCCGCTTCCAGTCCTGCCAGGCCGTGAACTCGCGAGCCGCGCGGCTCGTGGCGGTGATCGGCGTCGCACCGAACGCGGCGAACGAGGCATCCATGTCGGCCGGCTCCCGGTAGACGAGCCGGTACGTGTAGCCCAGATGGACGTGCGCCGTCCGGCGCCCCATCACGGTGCGCCCGTAGGCGTCCTTGCCATCCCACGTGAAGACGTAGTTGAGGTTGCGGCCGGGAGCAAAGCTCTTCTGGATCGTCTGCCCCGCGATCTCGATCACCACTTCGATGCGGCGCAGCGGCCCGGGCGGCGTGTCGTCCGTCAGCGGGATGTCGAGCGTCATCTCGGCGCGACGGCCCGGGACGCGGTCGGATGCGTAGCGGAGCCTGTACGGCGTGCCCGCGATTCCGGCCTCCTCGCCGAGCGTCTGGCGCTCGCAGCCGATGATCGAGCCGCCCGAGTCGCAGCCGCCGTCGCCGTCGCCGTCACCGGGACCGGCCATGTCGGGCCCCTCGGCGCCGTCCTCGGGACCGTAGGGCCAGTTGTGGTCCCACGGCGTGAAGTGGGTGATCTCGACGCGCCACAGGCTCTTGCCCGTGTCGTAGATCTGCGCGAGCCGGCGCCGCTCGGCGTCGTCGATGCCGGGATCGGCGTCGCCGTCGCCGTCCAGGTCGACGTCCGCGAGGCCGCCCGTCTCGCCGACGATCTCCACGACGCGCCCGTCCCGCGACGGGATCCAGCGCCCCTGAGCACGGTCGTAGTAGCCGGTCGGAACGGCGGTCCCGGCCGGGAACTCGAGGAAGTTGTCGGTGTAGGTGGCGACGGGCTTGTCGAAGCGCACGTCGACGGCGCCGAGCTCGTCGGCCTCGTCGACGCTGTACTCGACCGCATAGGTATAGGCGGACGTCGGCGGCAGCTCGCCGGGCATCGCGCTCGGCCCGGTCTCACCCACGGTGAACTCGGTCGCGCGGACGTTGAGCTCGGAGGGCAGGTCGACCGTGGTGCCATCGGCGAGCTTGGCGGTGGCCTCGGTGCCGGGGTCGAACAGCAGCGTCGGGCGGCGCGTGCCGGCGTCGTCGGTGACCGCGGCGCCGCGGACGACCTCGGGCTGGCTCGCGGAGTCGAGATCGACGCCGGTCACCGTGTCCGAGTACGGGATCAGCGTGACGTCCTGGAGGCCCTCGAAGTCCTGCGCGCCGGCGTCGACGGTGCGCTGGGATCCGACGTAGCCGGCGCGGGCGAACGAGAGCGTGAGCGGCGCGCCGCCATTGACCGCGAGGTCGAAGTGGCCGTCGTCGCGGGTCGCGGTGCGCCCGTACTCGGGGTGGTCGAGCACCGTCACGCGCACGCCGCCGATCCCGGTGCCCATGCGGTTAACGACGCGGCCGCGGATGACCGCGGCGCGCTGGTCTTTGATCGTGTTCGGAGCGACGCCGGTCTGGATCGCGTTCGCTCCCGTGTAGAGGAACTCCGTCGAGTCGCCCATCAGCGCCGCCTCGCCGACCACGGGCGCCGGTGCGGAGGGAGCCGGGTCGGTGGCGGGCGGGTCGGTGGGGCCGGGCGCGGGCGCCTCGAACGCGGCCGTCCAGTCGCGGCGGGCGCTGCCGAGCGCGGAGCGGACCTCGAACGAGTGGTCGCCGCCGGGCAGGTTCGCGTAGGTCTTCGGCGACGTGCACGTGGCCCAGGCGCCGTCGTCGAGGCGGCACTCGAACGGGTCGGCGCCGGTGAAGGTGAACGTCGCCGAGTCGGAGTCGACCGTGCCGGACGGGCCTGAGGTGATCGCCGGCGCGCCGGTCGCCGGCGTCGGCGTCGGCGTCGGCGTGGCGGTCGGCGTCGGCGCGGGCGGAGCCACGACCGGCTGCGGGAACGGCGCGGGGCTCACCGGCAGCGCCGGGGCGGGCGCGGTGACGGTGAGCTTGGCCGAGGCCGCGCGGCAGTTGTTGGTCTCCTTGCTCTCGCGAACCTTCTTCGCCGGATCGGCGCAGGCGAGCACCGTGTAGCGGCCCGCGGCGAGCGTCGCCGGCGTCTTCACCGTGGCGCGGAACGAGCCCGTCTTGCGCGCCTTGAGCGCCTTGATGCTGACGGTGGCCAGGCGCGTGTCGCGCGCATCGCGCCGAGCGTCGGACGAGACCACGAGCTCGACGGTGGTCTTCTTCGCGGTCGCGCGGCCGCCGTTGCGGACCTTGCCCTGCACCTGGGCGCCGGTCAGCTTCACCGAGCCGACCGTGAGGTCCGCGCGGGACGCCGCGTCAGCCGTCGCGGGCAGCGCGATGGCGGCGAGCGCCGCTGTCAGGACGAGCCGCTTCATCCGCCGTTGACGTAGTGGGCCTCGCAGCCCGTGACCACGTGGAAGCCCCCGCCCTCCCACGTATCCGAGCCCGGGCCGCAGAACACGTGGTCGAAATCTTGGTAGTAGAGGCTCGAGGCATCGAGCCAGTCCGCGCCGGTCCCACCGTCGAGCAGGTCGTCGCCGGCGCCGCCGCGGAGACGGTCGTCGCCGGCGCCGCCGTAGAGCTCGTTGTCGGCCGGCGTGCCGTAGATCTCGTCGTTGCCGCGCCCGCCGCGCACGATCTCGACGTCGGGGTGCACGTTGTCCCCCTCGCCCGGGATCTCCTCCTCGCCGTCCTCGTCCTCGTCCGTTCCGGGAACCCCGTCGCGGCCATCCGGCCACTTCCCCGCCACGATGCGTTCGGTCCGGTCCGCGTAGGTCACGGTGTCGCGCAGGCCGCCGCCGCCGCGCATGTCGTCGGCGCCCGCGCCGCCGTCGAGCACGTCGGCGCCGTCGCCGCCGAGCAGCGTGTCGCTGCCGGCGGCGCCGAACAGCCGGTCGTTCCCGCCGAGGCCGCAGATCACGTCGTCGCCGGACGTGCCCGTCAGCACGTCGTCGCCCGGCGTGCCCATGATCGTGCACTGGACGGGCGACTCGACCGCGATCAGCGCTCCGGAGGACTCCCGGACCGCGATCGCCGCGTCCTGATAGGACCCACCGCCTGCGTTCGCGAAGTAGTGCCCGAGCTCGTTCGTGCCCGTGACCCTGAATCGCAGCGTGACCTCGCCGCGGGCCGGGATCGTGAACTCGCCCTGCCAGTACTGCCGGAGGACGCCGTCGGTCTCCGGGTCCGGTTCGGTGTCCGGGTCGACGCCGGTCTGCGGGTCCGCGGTCGTCAGCCCCGTCGTCGAGCCCGGTACGTAGGTGAACGCCGTGGGCAGGTCCACCGTCAGCAGGTCGAAGACGTGCGGCACCGGGTTCGGGTTGGCGACCGTCAGCGTGTACGCGTTCGGCGTGCCGGCTGCGACGTCCTCATCGTCGGGCACCAGGCGCATCGTCACCGGCTCCCAGGTGACGGGGACGTTGGCGTGGTGGGGCGACGGGTAGCCGTCGCCGTAGACCATGCAATAGACCTCGTGCCCCGCGTCGGCCGGCCGGATCGTGTACGTCGGCTGGTCGGCACCCGGGATCGCGTTGTCGCTGCGGACGTCGTCCACGAACCACTGGTAGGTGAACTGGTAGCGCCCCCACTCGCGGTCGTTCCACGCGCCGGGTTCGCAGACGAGGGTCTCTCCGACCCACGGAAGGCCCGAGATCGACTGGAAGCCGCGCGGGCGATTGGCCACGAGGTACTCCGAGCGCGCCTCGGTGAGTCCCTCGGCGGTGACCGCGCACTGCAGCAGCGTGTCGAGATCGTCCTTGGTGACCTCGATCGTCGGCCCGGTACGGCCCTCGAGCGGCTGGTTGTAGCCCCACCGGTACCAGCGGTAGGTGAGCGCGTAGTCGCCGTCCCAGGTCCCCGTTGAGCAGGTCAGCTTGCCGCGCAGGATCGGGTCGCCGGTGATCACGGGCGTCCCGAGCGAGTGCGGGCCGCGGGCCGTCACCGGCACCGCGGCCTTGGTGGTGAGGTCTTCGGCGGTGACCTCGCATCCGAGTTTCTTGCCGACGTCGGCCACCGTGACCGTGTAGGTGGCGCCGGTGCCGATCGGCGCGTCGTCGCGCAGCCAGCGGAAGGCGTAGGCGTACGTCGCGTCCCAGCTACCCGGCGTGCATGTCAACGCTGCGCCGATCCGGGCCTCGCCCGTGATCGCGGGCGCGGTGATGTTGCGCGGGGAGCGCACCTCGACCGGCACGGAGACGGCTCCGACCAGGCCCTCGGCGAGGGCCTCGCACTGCAGCGGACGACCGGCGTCGACCATGACGGCCGTGTAGGTGGCGCCGGTCGCGATCTCTTCGTCGTTGCTCAGCCAGCGATACGTCAGCGCGTAG
Organism: uncultured Solirubrobacteraceae bacterium; assembly: GCA_963768375.1. GTDB lineage: Bacteria > Actinomycetota > Thermoleophilia > Solirubrobacterales > Solirubrobacteraceae > Solirubrobacter. The sequence continues at coordinate 762,633 of CAVYHO010000002.1, read as the reverse complement.
TCGCCGTCCCACTCGCCGCGGCCGCACGTCAGCTGGCCGTTGACATGCAGATCGCCGTTGATCGTGGGCGCCGCGCGGAGCACGGGCTCGGTCACGGTCAGCTCACGCGACGCGGCAGCGACGCCGCCCGCGATCGCCTCACAGCGCAGCGTCGCGCCGACGTCCGCGGCGGCGGGCGTGAACGTTGCGACATTCGCCACCGGCGCGCCGTCGCGCAGCCACCGGTGCGTGATTGCGTAGGAGTCGTCCCACCCACCGGAGCCGCAGGTCAGCGTGCCCTTGATGCGTGGATCGCCGGTGACCGCGGGGGCGACGAGGTTGACCGGCGCGACGGGAGTGACCGCCGGCGAGTTCGCCTCGCTGCTCCCGGCGCGCACGCGGCAGATCAGCGGCTCGACGCCGGCGACTACGTAGGTCGCGCCGTCGGCCACCTTGACGCCGTCGCGCAGCCACTCGATCGTGAGTGTGTAGTCCCCGTCCCAGGCGCCGGGCGCGCAGGTCAGCGTGCGTCCGAGCCGCGGTGAGCCCTTGATCTCGGGCGCCGTGATCGCCACCGGCGCCGTCACCTGGACGGGAGCGCTGGCCACCGGCGCCCCGCCCGCGCTCACTTCGCACGCGAGCGTCTGGCCGAGATCGGCGGCGCCGACGACGCGGGTCGGGCCGGTGCCGCCGCGCGTCCACGCGTACGTGAACTCGCTGGCGCCGGACCACGTGCCCGGGTTGCAGGTGAGCGTGGCGCCGAGCTGCGGGGCGCCGGTGATGTACGGCTTGCTGCGGTTGCCGGCCGCGGGCGGCGCCACCGTGACGAGCTGCGAGTCGGCCGACGTCAGCCCGGCGGCGGTGACGACGCAGCTGTAGGTCGTGTTCGCGGGCGCGTCGATCGTGAGCGTCGGCCCGGTGCCGGCGGGCGCGCCGTCGCGAAGCCAGCGGTAGGTCAGCGCGTAGTCGCCGTCCCAGACGCCGGCGCCGCACGTAAGCGTCCCGCCGGGGACGGGGTCGCCGGAGATCGCGGGCGCGACCAGCGAACGCGGCGCGGGGAGGAACGCCGTGCGCGACTCCACCGTCGTGAGGCCGGCGGCAGTGACGCGGCAGCGCAGGGCGTGGCCGACGTCCGCGGTGCCGATGGTCCGCTGCGCGCCGGTGCCGGCGGGCTCGCCGTCGCGCAGCCACGCGACCGTCAGCGCGTAGTTGCCGTCCCAGGTACCGGTGTCGCACGTGACCGTGCGGCCGAGCCGAGCGTCGCCGTCGATCGCGGGGCCGGTCCGCACCGCGGGGGCGGTCGGAGCCACGATCTGGCTGTGGGCGGTGACGCCGTGAGCGGTGACGGTGCAGGAGAACGGGACGCCGACGTCCGTGCCGGAATTCACCCGCTGCGCGGCGGTTTCGGCCGGCGCGCCGTCGCGCAGCCACTGGATCGCCAGCGGATAGTCGCCGTCCCAGGAGCCGGTCCCACACGTCAGCGTGCCGCCGACCCGCAGGTCGCCGGAGATGTGCGGCGCGGTGCGGCTGCGGGGCGCGGCCGGGAAGACCGGCGGGCTCTCGGCGGTCGCCATCTCCTCGGCAGTGACGCGGCAGCGCAATTCGGAGCCGACGTCGAGCATGTCGATGCGATACGTGGCGCCGGTCGCGACCGGATCGCCGTTGCGCAGCCACTCGACCGCGAGCGCGTAGTTCCCGTCCCAGGTGCCGTTGGAGCACGTCGCGAGACCGCCGACGCGCAGGTCACCGCCGATCTGCGGCGGGGTGCCATCGCGCGGGCCGGCCGGGTACGCCGCGCCGGTCACGGCCTCGGTCGCGCCCTCGGCGGTCACGGCGCACGTGAGGGCATGGCCGACGTCGTTGCGGACGACGGTGTGCTTCGCGGAGTCGGCGCGCTCGATCGGCTCGCCATCGCGCTTCCAGGCGTAGGTGACGGCGTACGGCGCCGGCAACCCGCGGTCGTCCCACGTGCCGCGCGAGCAGGTCAGCTCGCCGCCGAGGCGATCGTCACCCGCGAGCGCCGGCGCGCTGCGCACGACCGGCGACCGGACCGGCAGCTCCCACGACCAGTTGTAGCTCCAGGCCTTCCAGGAAGTCGCCCTCTCCTCGCACCGCAGCGACCAGCCGGCATCGGCCGGGGTCACCGTGTACGTCCGCGACTTCGCGCCCTCGATCGTCTCGCGCTCGAAGGGCTTGACCCGCGTCCAGATGATCTCGATCTCGTAGGGCTCGCGCGGCCCGTCGTTCCAGGTGCCCGGCGCGCACGTGATCGTGCCGCCGATGCGCAGGTCGCCCGCGACGTGCGGCTCGAGGATGGGCTCCGGAGGTACGCCGCCGGAGATCACCGCGTAGCCGCCGATCGCGACCGGCGCGAAACCGGCGAGCGCGGTCAGCAGGCCGAGCAGTACCGCGAGCACCGCCACGTGCGGCCGCCGATCCCTGGCATCCCTCCATTCCCTGCCCATCCGGCGCCGGAGAGTACGCCTGTGTGCTCTGAATGGTGGACGGACATTCGTCCATTCGTCGGGAGATTGTCCGCGCCGATACAGTCCGGAGCGATGCGACGGAAGGCGCCGGAGACGTTCGACGAGCGGCTTGCGCAATTGCAGGACCTGCGCAAGGCAGTGGTGGACCACGCCTCAGAGAAGGCGGTCTCCAAGCAGCACGAGAAGGGCAAGTACACGGCCCGCGAGCGGATCGAGAAGCTGCTCGACCCCGGCTCCTTCCAGGAGCTGGACACGTACGTGCGCCACCGCACGGACGAGTTCGACATGCAGAAGAACCGGCCGTGGGGCGACGCGGTGGTCACCGGTCACGGCACGATCGACGGCCGCCGCGTGGCCGTGTTCAGCCAGGACTTCACGGTCTTCGGCGGCTCGCTCGGCGAGGTGATGGCCGAGAAGATGTGCAAGATCATGGATCTCGCGGCCAAGATCGGCTGCCCCGTGATCGGCATCAACGACTCCGGGGGCGCGCGGATCCAGGAGGGGGTGGTCTCGCTCGGCGCCTACGGCGACGTGTTCCTGCGCAACGTCCGCTCCTCCGGCGTGATCCCGCAGATCTCGCTGATCATGGGCCCCTGCGCGGGCGGCGCCGTCTACTCGCCCGCGATCACGGACTTCGTGTTCATGGTCAAGGAGACCTCGCACATGTTCATCACCGGCCCCGACGTGATCAAGACGGTCACGGGCGAGGAGGTCGGCTTCGAGGACCTCGGCGGGGCGATGAGCCACTCGACGAAGTCCGGCGTCGCGCACTTCGCGTCCGAGGACGAGGATGCGTGCCTGGATGACGCGCGCTATCTGCTGTCGTTCCTGCCGCAGAACAACCTGGAGACGGCGCCCCGCGTAGCGCCGTCCGACGACCCGGCGCGGATGGACAAAGAGCTCGACTCGATCATCCCCGACAGCCCGAACAAGCCGTACGACATCCGCGACGCGATGCGCTACGTCGTGGACGACGGCGAGTTCCTCGAGGTCCACGAGCACTACGCGCAGAACATCGTCGTCGGGTTTTCGCGCCTGAACGGCTACGCGATCGGCGTCGTCGGCAACCAGCCGAAGGCGATGGCCGGCGTGCTGGACATCGATGCGTCGGCGAAGGCCGCGCGGTTCGTGCGCTTCTGCGACGCGTTCAACATCCCGCTGCTGACGTTCGTGGACGTCCCGGGCTTCCTCCCAGGTACCTCGCAGGAATGGGGCGGGATCATCCGCCACGGCGCGAAGCTGCTGTACGCCTACGCCGAGGCGACGGTCCCGAAGATCACCGTGATCACGCGCAAGGCGTACGGCGGTGCCTACGACGTCATGTCGTCCAAGCACCTCGCCGCGGACTTCAACTTCGCGTGGCCGACCGCCGAGATCGCGGTGATGGGGCCGGAGGGCGCGGTCAACATCATCCACCGCCGCGACATCTCGAACTCACCGACGCCGGACGAGCGGCGCGAGAAGCTGATCGACGACTACAAGGCGCGGTTCGCGAACCCGTACACGGCGGCCGAGCGCGGCTATGTCGACGACGTGATCATCCCGCACGAGACGCGCCCGAAGGTGATCGCGGCGCTCGAGGCGCTGCTGACCAAGCGCGAGCCCGGCCCACGCCGCAAGCACGGCAACATCCCTCTGTAACGGGGCCCGCTGAAGAATTCCGATACCCCTGCTGCGGCACATCCGCGGCCCCTCGCGCCACCCACGATGCTCACGTGCCAAAGGCACGCATCGCTATCGCGCGCGGCGCGAGGAACCACGGCTGCACCACATCAGGCGCACCGACCATTCTTCAACGAACCCTAGGACTGGTCCCAGGCTCAAGATGGGTCTCGGGACTCTGGGAGCGATCGCCACGCACCCGTAGCGTCGGCCTGTGGCCCGCCGCGCGCTCCTCGTGTTCCTGGCCGCAACCGCCATCGGCGGCTGCGGTGAGCGCGCGGCGGCCCCCAAGCCGGACCGGCTCCTGATTCAAGAGCGCGTCACCGCCTACGTGCAGCACCTGCTGGCCGGCGAGGGCGCGCTGGCCTGCGCGCAGTTGACGCCGCGGTATCGGCGCGAATCCGACGAGCGGGCACAGCTCGGGGGCGTCATCTCCTGCGCGGAGGCGACGTCGCTCTACGGCGCGGCGGTCGCCGAGACGATGCCCGCCGGCTTCGCGCAACTGGCGAGCGACCCTCGGCGCGTGCGGGTCACCGTGCGCGGCGACACGGCCGATGCGGCGTTCGGCGTGGGCCCGCGGGTCACGCACACACGGGTCGTGCGGTTTCAGGGCCGGTGGCTGATCGACGGGCTCGGTCTGCGATGAGGTGCCAGCGCGGACAGACGGCCGCGGAGTACGTCGGCGTGCTGCTCATCGTCTCGGTGATCATCGCCGCGGTCTCGAACACCACCGTCGGCACGTCGATCGGGCGACACCTCGATCGCATGGTGTGCGAGGTCTTCGACGGCGAGGGCTGCAAGCCGCCGAAGGCGTCGGCGGGCCGGCCGGGGGATCGCGACGGCGACGGCGTCTCCGATCGCGACGAACGCCGGGCGGGCACCGACCCGCGATCGGCGGACTCCGACCGGGACGGGATCTCCGACGGCGAGGAGCGGCGGCTCGGCACCGATCCGCTCGCCGCCGACAGCGACGGAGACGGAATCGACGATCGCCGCGAAGCCGGCTCCGGCGGCAAGCTCGACCCCACCAAGGGCGACACCGACGGTGACGGGCTGAGCGATGCCGAGGAAGTCGCGATTGGGACCGACCCGTCCAACGCGGACGGGGACGGCGAGTACGGCGCCGCGCGTGACGGGCTGAGCGACGCCAGGGAGATCGAGCTCGGCACGGATCCGAACGCCTACGACACGGACGGCGACGGCAACCCGGATGGCTACGAGGTCGAGCGCGGCGACGACCCGACCGAGGACGAGCGCAACCTGATCACGAAGGGCTTCGAGACGTTCGTGCTCGACGACCCGATCGGCGCGCTCGTCACGCTCGGCGCGGGCAAGCTCGCGAGCGGCGCGGCGAAGGTGCTGGCCGGGCGCGTCCGCGCGCTCCACAAGGCGCTGCGCGGCGCGAAGTCGGTGCAGGAGGCGGCCCGGATCCGGCGCCAGATCATCGCGGTGATTCGGGACAAGCTGGGCCGCTACACGCCGGGGAACTCGCTCGGCAGGGTGCCGCAGGGCATCGCCAAGGCGGAGTTCGACGACGCCGCGCGGCTGATCCGCGAGAAGGCGGGCTCGATCAGCGATGACATCCGGATTCACGGCAGCCGCGCCAGGGGGACGGCGCGCCCGGACTCCGACCTCGACGTCGCCATCCTCGTCGACGACGCCCAGTTCGACGAGCTGGCGAGGAAGGCCTGGGGCCGACCCAATCCCGGGTCGGCCAAGGAGGACTCACTCAACTACGCGCTCGAGCACGGGAAGATCCCAAGCGGCGAGGCAGGGCTGCGGGCACTGCGCAAGGAGCTTCAGCGCCGGCTCGGCAAGGACGTCCACGTCTCGATCATCCGGCGCGGCAGTGCCTACGATCAGGGCCCGTACATTCCGATCCCATGATCGACTGCGTCGTCTACGCCAATCACTCGGCTCGCAATCGAACCGAGCTCGAGGACTGGCTCGAGCAGGAGATTGGGGAGCGACTCGACGCCGAGCGCAACGATGACTACGACGAGGCGGCCGCACGCGAGTTCCCCAGCGGCTTCCTGCGGTTTCGCTACCGGATCGAGATCGATTCCAGGGACGTCGTCGAGCGGCTCCTGCCGCTGCTCTGGGAACGCGGCGTCCCCGCGGTCGCGGCGTGCGACTACGAGGACGAGCTGCCAGAGAAGGGCGGCTTTAAGAGCCGTGCGGTTCCCTGGCCCAGCTAGGGGCTGCGCACCACCCGCGGGTCGTTGAGCACCAGCTCGACGTTGCGGTCCTCGCGGCGGCCGCGGCGCTGGTCGGACCCGGACGGGTCGGCCTGGCGCTGCGGATCGTTCCAAGCCAGGACCCGGCCGATGCTCGTCAGCTCCTCGTGGCGGAACCCGCCGGCGTTCGTTCCCGCGGCGGGCGGCGTGATCGGGGCCGCGTGGTCGAGGATCGTCGCGAACAGCGACAGCGTGCCGTCGCGGTTGTCCATCACCTCGACCAGCCGGCTCTGCTGCGGCCAGTCGATGTGTGACGCGGTGTTGATCTGCCAGAACCCGCTCCGGCCTTTGCGGAACAGGTCGACGCGATTCGCGTGCGTGTGGCCGGCGACGTAGGCGATCACGCTCGGGTACTTCAGGAACAGGTCGCGCACGTTCTTCGCGCCGGCCAGCCCGCGGTGCAACGGCGTCGAGCGGCGCGGATCGGCATCGCAGCCCGTCTTCGGCGGGCTGCACGTCCCGGCCTGCTCGTCGGTGCGGGTGTTGCTCATCGTGCCGAGCGTGTGGTGGCCGTAGACGATCACCAGCCGGCGCGCCCGTTGGGCGTTGCGCAGCGTGCGCTCCAGCCACTTGTACTGCGAGTCGTCGAGGTTGCCGCTCTGGCCGCCGCCCTCGGCGACCGTGTCGAGCGACACCATCTCGATCCCGGCCCGCGGCCGGAACGAGAAGTAGGCGGCGACACCGTCGGAGGCGCGGCGCTCGGCGGCCGCGACCCGGCCGTAGCCGTGCGAGCTGCCGATCTCGCGCTTGTACTCGACGGTGCTGATGATCTTGCGGTCCGGATCCGGCGGGACCATGCGCGCGCCGGCCAGCAGCGTCTGAACGAAGGCCGGATTGGCGATCTGCGCGAAGACCTCGCTCTCGCTGGCGTTGGCGAACCGCGCCGGGTCGACGGCGGAGGACGGGAACACCTTCAGGCAGCCGACGGCGATCGCGCGGAACAGGTCGGTGCTGGCGGGCGCGTTGCCCTGGATCAACCCGTCATGGTTGCCGCGCGAGATGTACCACGGCACCTTCAGCCCTTCAGCGGCGAACGGCGCCTGTGCGCGCTCGAGGAAGCCGGGGTAGCGCGGGAAGGCCGCGTACGGGCCGCCGCCCGGCGGCGCCACGTCCGGATCCCAGAAGCCGTTGTAGCGATCGACGGGAACGCCGGGGTAGTCGTCGTAGTCGGCCACGCCGGTGTAGCGCCGCGCGGCGACGTCGGCGTTCAGTCGATCGATCGTCGCCTGGTCGGTGTTGCACTGATTCGTGGCGCTGATCGGCTGGCCGGAGAACGGGTCGACCCGCCCGCCGTCGAGCACGCCCTTGAACCAGCGCGTCTCGTTGAGCTGCTGGTTGTCGGCGAGATCGCCGGTGGTGACCGCGAAGCCGAGTTGCGCGCGCCCGCCGCGGCCACGGATCTCGCTGCGCCGGTTCGCGTTCACGTTGCGGACGATCTGGTCGAAGATCTGCAGCCCGATCGCCTCCATCGGCCGCCACGAGGAGCTGACCTCGTTGCCGGCGGCATCCAGGAAGTCGACCCGCGCCGGCGACATCTCGTCGGCGATCTGGGGATCGGTCAGCTGCGCGAAGAATGCGACCGAGCGGCGGTCGCTGTCGCGGCCGCTCGACGGGCGCGCGGACGGATGCCGGCGAAGGCGGTGATCCTCGCCGGCGCCGCGCTGGAGCTGCACGAAGCCGCTCCCGGCCGCGGGGCGGATCGTCTCCTCGGTCGTGGACTTTCCGGCCGGGTCGGCGAACGCGACCGGCGCGCTGAGCAGGAAGACGAGGGCCAAGGCCCCGTGGACGGCGGAGCGGGCGGACATGCGGCGATCGTGACAGACTCGGCGCCGTGAATCGCCGCCCCCGGCTCGAGCTGCACGGGAGCACCGCGTCGCCCGAGGAGGCGGCGGCCGTGATCGCCGCGATCGAGCAGTTCCTGCGCGACACCGCGCCGCCGCCGGCGGAGACGACGATCAGCCCGTGGGTGAGAACCGCGCGGCTGGAAGGGGTTGAGCGAGACCCCGCACGCGAAGCTTGGGGGTAACCGGCCGACGCGGCGGCCCCATTGTGCCGGCCGGCCGGTTCCCATTTGAGCCGCCCTGCAAAGGCCCCAGGATGAGGGCGGCGTATGGGCTCCAACGCGGTCCCTGAGCCGAACTTGCGCTGACTTGGCGCAAGGTCAGGACACTGACCCGACGGTCCAGCCGTAGACCGCCAGGGAACCGCCTGAAATCACCGTCACGCTGGCGTTTGCGGGGCCCGCAACCCGTCTTGGGTCGGCGCCGGTGACGTGCGACAGCGCGGCCCGGATGACGCCGCCGTGGCAGACGATCAGCCACGTGCCGTCGAGTTCGTCGACGGCGGCGCCGACGCGCGCCACCAGGTCGTCCCAGGTTTCGCCTCCCGGCGCGGCCAGCGGGCCACCGCGCCACGCCGGCTCCGTGCCGGACGGGAACTCGGTCAGCGGGCGGCCGGCCCAGTCGGCGACGTCGATCTCGCGCCAGCGCGGGTCGGGGCGCGCATCGGGATAGCCGAGCAGCGCCGCGGTCTCGGTCGCGCGCCGCAGGTCGCTCGTGAGCACGTTCTCGAACCGCGGCAGCACGGCGGCCAGCGCCCGCGCCTCGTCCCGCCCGGCCTCCGACAGCGGCGGGTCGGCCTGGCCCTGGAGCAGGCCGTCGGCGTTGTAGGCCGACTGTCCGTGGCGTACGAGGTGCAGGTGGGCGGATAGCATGGCGCGCCCGCATGTTCGCAAGGGTCCTGGTCGCCAACCGTGGCGAGATCGCCGTCCGTGTCATCCGCGCGCTCGACGAGCTGGGCATCGAGTCGGTGGCCGTCTACTCGGAGGCCGATCGCGAGGCGCAGCACGTCAAGCGGGCGACCGACGCCTATCTGCTCGGCCCCGGCCCTGCCTCGGAGTCCTACCTGAACGTCGACAAGCTGCTCGAGGTGATCGAGCGCTCCGGCGCCGAGGCCGTCCATCCCGGCTACGGCTTCCTGGCCGAGAACGCGGCGTTCGCCAAGCGCCTGGAGGAGGCCGGGGTCACGTTCATCGGGCCGCCGGCGTCGGCGATCGAGGCGATGGGCTCCAAGACCCGCGCCCGCGAGCTGATGAAGGAAGCCGGGGTGCCGATCGTGCCCGGCACGACCGAGGCCGTGGAGTCGCTCGACGAGGCCTCCAAGATCGCCGAGGACATCGGCTACCCGATCGCGGTCAAGGCCGCGGGCGGCGGCGGCGGAAAGGGCTTCCGGGTCGCGCTGGAGCCGGACAAGCTCAAGGATGCGTTCGAGGGCGCGGCGCGCGAGGGCGAGAAGTTCTTCTCCGACGCGACGGTCTATCTCGAGCGCTACCTGCCCGACCCGCGCCACGTCGAGGTCCAGGTCCTGGCCGACGGCCACGGTAACGTCGTCCACCTCGGCGAGCGCGACTGCTCGATCCAGCGCCGCCACCAGAAGCTGATCGAGGAGTCGCCGGCACCGCTGGTCGACGCCGAGCTGCGCGAGCGGATCGGCAAGATCGCGGTCGAGGCGGCGCGGGCCGTCGACTACCGCGGCGCGGGCACGATCGAGGGCCTTCTGAGCGAGGGCGGCGAGTACTTCTTCCTGGAGATGAACACGCGCGTGCAGGTCGAGCACTGCGTGACCGAGGCGGTCACCGGCGTCGACATCGTGCGCGAGCAGATCCTGATCGCGGCCGGCGAGGAGCTGTCCTTCGCCCAGGACGACATCCGCTGGCACGGGCATGCGATCGAGTGCCGGATCAATGCCGAGGACGCCGCGAAGAACTTCGCTCCCGCCCCGGGGACGGTCGCGCACTACCGCGAGCCGTCCGGTCCCGGCGTCCGCGTCGACTCCGGCGTGCTGAGCGGTTCGGAGATCACGCCGCTGTACGACCCGATGGTCGCGAAGCTGATCGTGTGGGACGCCGACCGCGAGCGGGCGACGCGGCGGATGGCGCGGGCGCTGCGTGAGTTCGAGATCGAGGGCGTGACGACCCTGATCCCGTTCCACAAGGCGATCATGGCCTCCGAGCAGTGGGCGAAGGCCGAGACCTGCCGCGACCTGATCGAGGACAAGGAGTGGCTGAAGGGGCTGGCTTCGAACGCCCCGGAGCCCGGCGAGGAGTCCGAGATCGTCGCGCGCGACTACGTTGTCGAGGTCGCCGGCAAGCGGTTCGAGGTGACGGTGCACGGCGAGCCGCCCAACGGAGCCGTGACACCGAAGGCCACACCGCGCCGCGAGCGTCGCTCCGGCGGCGGTGGTGGAGGCGGCGGCGGAGACACGCTCTCCTCGCCGATGCAGGGCAACATCTTCAAGGTGCTCGTCGAGGAGGGCGCCGAGGTCGAGGAGGGCGCGCTCGTGTGCATCATCGAGGCAATGAAGATGGAGAACGAGATCACCGCTCACAAGGCGGGCAAGATCGCGGAGCTGCCGATCTCCGAGGGCGCGTCGGTCACAGCCGGCGACACGCTGGCGGTGATCAAGTGAGCCTGCTCGACGAAGCGCTCGACTGGCTGCGGATCCCGTCGATCTCGGCCGGCGCGCGCGACGACGAAGCACTCCAGCACGCCGCCGCCTGGGCCGTGCAGCGCGTGCGGCGCGCCGGCGGCACCGCCGATCTCGTGCCGACCCCCGGCGGCGCGCCACTCGTGGTCGGCGACATGCGCTCCGCCCGCAAGAACGCGAAGACCGTGATGATCTACGGGCACTACGACGTGCAGGACCCGGGCGATCTCGAACTGTGGGACTCGCCGCCGTTCGAGCCGACGATCCGCGACGGCCGCATCTACGCCCGCGGCGCGACCGACGACAAGGGCAACTTCTTCCCGCTCCTGCACGTCGCGTGCGCGCTCGCCGCGGCCGGCGATCTGCCCGTCAACGTGCGCGTGCTGATCGAGGGTGCCGAGGAGAGCGGTTCCGACGACGTCGGCGAGTGGGTGCGCCAGGACGCCCGCGGCGCCGACGCCGTGATCGTCTTCGACAGCGGCATGGTCGACGCCGATACCCCGGCGCTGACGCTCGCGACGCGCGGGATGGTGTTCGCGCACGTCGAGGTCCGGACTGGCACGCAGACCGCGCACTCGGGCATGTACGGCGGCGCTGCGCTGAACGCGTTCCACGCGCTCAACCGCGCGCTCGGCGCCGTGCTGGCCGGGCCGGACGGGCGGCTGCCGGAGCCGCTGCGGGCGGGTGTGCAGCCGCCATCACCGGCGGAGATCGCGAGCTGGGCAGAGCTGCCGACGGGCGCCGACGAGCTGGCCGGCGCCGGCGCGCGGCCGGCCGATCCGGCGGCCGAGACCGAGTTCTATGTACGCACGACGGCCGAGCCGTCGCTCGACATCCACCAGATGGAAGGCGGGCAGGCACGCACGATCGTCGTCCCGGTCGCGTCGGCCGATCTGTCCGTCCGGATCGTGGGCGGCCAGCGCTCCGACGAGATCGCCCGCAACCTCGAGGCGCTCCTGCGCGATGCGCTGCCCGACGGCGCGGAGCTGACGATCTCGTCCGAGCGCGCGGAGCCGTCGGCGTTCGATCCGGAGTCGCCGGCCCTGCAGGCGGCGCGGCGGGCGATCGCGCGGTCCTTCGGTCGCGAGCCGGCACTGGTCCGCACCGGCGGCACGCTGCCGGTCCTGGCCGCGTTCTCCGAGCGGGGAATTCCCGCGATCGTGTCCGGCTTCTCGCTGCCGGAAGACGGGCTGCACGCGCCCAACGAGTCGTACCGGCTGGTGGCGCTGGAGCAGGGCGCGGCCGCCGCGCGGGCGTTGTACGAGGAGCTGGCCGGGCTGGCGTGAGCAGCGACCTCGAGCACGCGCTCGCCACGCTGCGGGCGCTGCCGAAGGCCGAGCGGCGACCCGCGGCGCTGCTCGTCAACCCGACGTTCCAGCACGCGGTCTCGCTCCTCTCCGGGAGGGACGACGAGGAGTTGTTCGTGCTCGCCCGCCGCGGCGACCTGCTGGGCAAGGTCGCGCTCGAGGCGCTCGCCTCGCGCGACGGCGACGAGGGCCCGCTGTTGCTGCTCGCCCCCACGGTGTCGCCCGCCAACGCCGTGTTCCTCCTGCGCGCGCTCGACCGGCGCGTCCGCGACGGGCTGGTCGAGCGGTTGCTGGCCGCCGCCGGCCCGGCGTGGCTGAAGGCGCCGCTGGAGGATCTGCGGGCGCTGGTCCGGCGCCGCGGCGAGGTGATCTGGCTCGGCAACGTGCCCGACGAGCGGCTCGACACCGTCACCGAGCTGGTCGAGCAGCTCGGCGACGCGCTGCCGAGCTCGGTCGCCGAGTCGCTCGAGAAGCGATCCGCCCTGCGCGAGATCGAGGGCGGCCTGAGCCCGATCGGGCGTGTCCGCCGCGGCCCCGACGCGGCCGAGCAGGCCGACGCGCTCCGTCTCGACGAGCCGCTCGAGCGCGAGGTCGAGGCGCTGGCCCGCGCCATCGCCTCGGACAAGCCGGTGCTGGTCGTCGGCAAGCGCGGGAGCGGGCGCATCAGCCGGCTGCGCGCCGCGGGCGCGCGGCTCGCGCGCGAGGGCTGGATGACGTTCGAGGCGGGCGCCGCCGAGGTCAACGCCGGGATGTCGTATGTCGGCGAGCTCGACGGCCGCGTGCGCTATCTCGTGGGCGCGCTCGACGACAAGCCGGTCCTGTGGATCATGCCGGAATTCGAGACGCTGCTCGGCGCGGGCGTCTATCGCGGCAACCCGCGCGGTCTCCTCGACCTGCTGCTGGCGGGGATGGCCGGCCGGCGCCTGCATATCGCCGGCGTCATCGACCCGGCCGCGTACGAGCGGCTCGTCCGGGCGCGGCCGGCGCTGCGCGACGCATTCGACGTCGTGCGCGTGCAGCCGATGGACGAGCCGCGGACGCTGGCGCTCGCCGAGCGGGCGGCGCCGGGGACGGAGCGCGTCGTGCTGCGCGAGGCCCTGACGCTCGGCCGTCACTTCCTCGGCGACGACGCGCTGCCCGGCGCGCTGCTCTCGCTGCTGGCGACGATGCGCCGGCGCCGCGGGGACGACGGCCCGCTGGAGCTCGCCGACGTGCTGGCCACGATCTCCGAGCGCTCCGGGCTGCCGCTGTCGTTGCTCGACGACCGCGAACGGCTCGACGTCGATGCGCTGCGCTCGTTCTTCTCCCGGCGCGTGATCGGGCAACCCGAGGCGATCGAGTGCGTCGTCGAGCGGATCGCGCTGCTGAAGGCCGGGCTGGCGGACCCGACGCGCCCGCAGGCGGTGCTGCTGTTCGTCGGCCCGACCGGCACGGGCAAGACCGAGATCGCCAAGAGCTTGGCCGAATACCTGTTCGGCTCCGGCGACCGGATGATCCGGATCGACCTGTCGGAGTACCAGAACCCCGGCAGCGCACGCCGGATGCTGGGCGACGACGACGACTTCGGCGGCGATGCGTCGCTGGTGAGCCGGATCCGGCGCGAGCCGTTCTCGGTCGTGCTGCTCGACGAGTTCGAGAAGGCCGACCCGGGCGTGTGGGACCTGTTCCTGCAGGTGTTCGACGACGGGCGGCTGAGCGATCCGCGCGGCGCGGCCGCGGACTTCCGCCACGCCGTGATCATCATGACCTCGAACCTGGGCGCGAAGATCCCGACAGGCAGCGGGATCGGGTTCTCGCCCGCGACCGGCTTCGCGTCCGGCGCTGTCGAGAAGGCCGTCACGAAGGCGTTCCGGCGCGAGTTCCTGAACCGGATCGATCGCGTCGTCGTCTTCCGGCCGCTGTCGCGACCGGTGATGCGCGAGATCCTGGGCGGAGAACTCGAGGCCGTCCTGGCCCGGCGCGGGCTGCGGTCACGCCAGTGGGCGGTCGAGTTCGACGACTCGGCGCTCGAGTTCCTGCTGTCGCAGGGGTTCACGCCGGACCTCGGGGCGCGGCCGTTGAAGCGCGCGGTCGAGCGGCACTTCCTGACGCCGCTGGCGCTCGCGATCGCCGGCCACGAGACTCCGGGCGGCGACCAGTTCCTGTTCGTGCGTGCCGGCGGGGACGGCCTGACGGTCACGTTCGAGGACCCGGACGCGCCGGAGGTCGCGGTCCCCCCGGCGCCATCCGGCGCGACGCTCCGCACCCTGGCCCGCGAAGGCGGCGCGGGGCTGGAGCTGCTCGAGGCGGCGTTCGCCTCGGTGTCCGAGCGCGTGGAGGCTCCGGACTGGCAGGCGGAGAAGGCGGCGCTGCTCGCACGGCTCGGCGAGCCTGGGTTCTGGGACGACGAGAGCCGGTTCGCCGTGCTCGGCGGCGTCGAACTGCGCGACCGGATCGAGGCCGGCCTGCGGAGCGCTGGGTCGCTGATGCGGCGGCTGCGGAACGCGCGCCGCCAACCGGCGGCGCTGGTCCGGCGCGCGGCCCAGCGGCTGATCCTGCTCGACGCGGCCCTGGAAGCGCTCGCCGCCGGCGAGCCCGCCGACGCCCGCCTGGGCGTCGAGGGCGATCCGGAGTTCGGTCCGCGGGTCGCCGCCATGTACCGGGCGTGGGCGCACGAGCGCGGCATGCGCCTCGAGGTCGCGGAGGAGCGCGCCGGGCGGCGGTTCCGGTGGAGCGCATCGGTGACCGGCTTCGCCGCGCTGCGCACGCTCGTCCCCGAGGCCGGCTTCCACGTGCTGGAGATCCCGGACGGCCGCGGCGGCTACGACCGCCGCCGCGTGCGCGTGACCGTCTCGCCGCTCGACGCCGACCCGGCCCCGGCCGGCCGCGCCGCGATCGTCCGCCGCTACCGCGAGCGACCGACGCCACTCGTCCGCGACGCCGTCCGCGGCTGGCGCACCGGCAAGCTCGACACCGTGCTCGCGGGCGGGTTCGACGTGGTGGAGTGAGCCGCGCGCCGCCCGTGCGCCTCCGCGCCGCCCCGCGCCGCCCGCGCGCCGCCCCGCCGCCCCGCGGCGCCGGGCCCGCCTAGCGCGCCGCTCCAGCCGGCGCCGCACTACGCGCCGGCGTGGACCGCGCCACGATCGTCAACCCGGCGGCAGCGAGCGCGAGCATCACCGGTACGACGCCCATCGCGGCGGTCAGCGACGTCGCGTCCGCGAGCGCGCCGATCGTCAGCGGCGCGAGCAGCACGGCGAGCGAGCCCGCCATCACGGCGCGGCCGCTCGCGAGCTGGGCGCGCTCCGGCGCGAGCCCGACGCACACGGCCAGCCCGAGCGGGAACAGGTTGCCGAGCCCGAGCCCGATCACGGCCAGCCCGGCGAACACCGTCACGGCGCTTCCCGCGGGCCACAACAGCGCGAAGCCGGCCACGCTCACCGCCAGCGCGCCCGCGAGCAGCCGCCGCTCGTCGATGCGGCGTGCCAGTCGGCTGCCGACCGCGCGCCCGGCCACCACCCCGCCGAAGTAGCCGAACATGAGCGCAACAGCCGTATCGGCGGACGCGTTCGCGGCATCCTCGGCGAAGCTCGCACCCCACGCGGTGATGCACCACTCCGCGGCGACCGTGCAGAACAGCATCGCCACGGCGACCCGGAACGCCGTCGGCAGGCGCCCGCTTTCGACCTCCGCGACGGGCGGCGGAGCTTCGATCGCCGTGGCCCGGTTCCGCCACCACAGCGCGAGCGGCAGCGCGAAGGACGCCAGCAGCGCCACGCGCCATCCGAGCCCGGCCGCCGCAGCCAGCGACAGCCCGCCGACGAGCACGACATACGCGACAGCCGCGGCCACGTTGGCCTCCGTCAGCGCGATCGCGCGCCGCTCGCCGTGGTGGTCGGCCAGCAGCGCCTGCACGGTGATCAGCACCCCCGCGCCGCCCCAGCCGGCCACGAGCAGCGCACCGACCGTCGCCGCCGGCACGTGCCCCAGCGTCAGCCCAAGGGTGCCGAGCGCGAGCATCGCGGCCGAGCCCCACAGCAACGCCCGCCGCCCATACGCCCGCTCCAGCGCGCCCGCGGACAGGACCGCCACGAGGCTGCCGGTCGCGAACGCGGCCACGTGCAGCCCGCCGATGCCGTACCCGATGTCCAGCTCATCCCGCAGGTGCGGCACCACGAGCCCCGGCGCCGCCTGCAGGTACGCGAACCACGCGAGCATCGCGTACGCCATCCACGTCACCCGGTCGCGCCGGAACTGCATCACGCGAGTATAACGATAAACCGCGACACCTGTCGCACGGAGGGGTCTGACCCCTTTGCGCGACAATTGTCGCGTGAAGGGGTCTGACCCCCCTTAGGTTTCGCGCGTGAAGCGGCCCTGCGGCGGGCGGGCGTCGAGCGCGTATTCGGGCACGTTGAGCTCTGTGCCGTCGTCGAAGCGGACGCGCCAGCGGCGCTGGATCCAGCCGGCCTCGCCGATCACCATGCCGGTCGCGCCCCTTGGGATCCCTTCCGGCAGCGGCTGCGTGGTGACGACGCGCGCTCCGAGCTCGATGTCGGCGGATGCCGAAGGTCCCATGCCACACGTAAACGCGCGCGAGGCACGAAGCCTGCGGTCATTCAGGCGACGGACCTGTGGATCCGCGCACGATCAGCTCCCACGGCTGCGACTCGACGGTCGCGGGCGGGGCTCCGGAGCCGGCCAGCCGCGCGCACAGGCGGCCCTGGTCGCGCAGCGACTGGCGGATCGTCGTCAGCGGCGGATCGGCGCGGGTGGCCTCCGGCGTGTCGTCGAAACCGACAATCGAGAGCCGGTCCGGGACGGGGATGCCGCGGACGGCGGCGGCGCGCAGCGCGCCGACCGCGAGCTCGTCGCTCATGCACAGCAGGCCGGTGGGCGGGTCAGGACCGTCGAGCAGCGCGCCCGCGGCGGTCTCGCCGTGCGCGCGGTCGTTGGACGCCACCTCGCGGCCGACCGTCACGCCGTATCCGGCCAGCCGCCCGCGCGTGACGCGGTGCTTCGGCTCGCCCGTGCGCAGCGGACGATCGGCGCGGTCGGCGATCTCCCACGGCAGGCTGAGCACGGCGAGCCGCTGGTGCCCGAGCGCGCGCAGGTGATCGGCGGCCGCCGCGCCCGCCGCGCGTTCGTCGATCGCCACGAACGGATGCCCCTCGACCTCCGGCCCGCTCTGCACGACGATGGGCAGCCCACGCCGTGCAACCGCATCGACGAGCGGATGCCCGTCGGGGAGGGCGTAGAGGATGAAGGCGTCGACGGCGGCGTCGAACACGAGCGCGGTGTCGCCCGCGCCACCCGTCGCGGGGACGAGATGGAGTGGGATCCCGGCGCCGGCCAGCCCGCGGAAGAACTCCACCGTCGCCGGATCCTCGAACGCGTACACGAGCGCCTCACCGAGCACGACGCCGAGCACGCCGGTCTTCCCCCGCCGCAGCGAGCGTGCGACCGCGTCCGGGCCCGCGTAGCCGAGCTCCGCCGCCTTCGCCAGCACCCGCTCGCGCAATTCGGCGGACAGCTTCTCCGGCCGGTTGTACGCGTTCGAGACCGTCATGGTGGACACGCCGAGCGCCTCCGCGACCGTGGCCAGCGTGATCCGGGCCATCACAGCACCTCGCACAGCGCCGTGACGGCGGTGTCGATCGCTGCCAGCGGAATCCGGCCGTAGCCGATCACGAGTGCCGGCGTGTCGGGGCGAGGGGTCAGGCGGTAGCTCGCGAGCCCGCGGATGCGGATTCGCCGTGCGGCGAGCGCGGCCACGACCGCACGCTCGTCGGTGCCGGCCGGGAGCCGCAGCAGCAGGTGCAGGCCGGCGGCGACGCCGTCGACATGGCAGGTCGGGAGTCGCTGAGTGAGCGCTGCCACGAGCCGATCGCGGCGCTCGCGATACTCGCGCCGCGTCCGGCGCAGGTGGCGGTCGACCTCGCCCGTCGCCAGCAGACGCGCGTACGCGCGCGCGGCGATTGCGGCACCACCGGAGTCGACGGCCCAGCGTTCCTGCGCGATCGCATCGGCGAGCGCGGGCGGGGCCAGCAGCCACCCGAGCCGCAGTGCCGGCGCGAGCGTCTTCGAGGCGGTGCCGAGGTAGACGACGCGATCGGGCGCGAGCCGCTGCAGCGTCCCGATCGGCGCCCGGTCGTAGCGGTACTCGGAGTCGTAGTCGTCCTCGATCACGATCCCGCCCCAGGCGAGCAGCGCCCGCCGCCGCTCGGGGGCGAGCACCGCGCCGGTCGGGAACTGGTGCGCGGGCGTGACGAGCACGGCATCGGCATCGAGGTCGTCCGGCACGATGCCGTGCTCGTCGACCGGCATGCCGACCACCTCCAGCCCGGCCGAGCGGATCGTCGCCCACGAGTCGTCGAGCGACGGGTCCTCGACCGCGACCCGCGTCGCGCCGCGGGCCGCCAGCGCCCGGCAGGTCAGCCACAGCCCCTGGGTGTAGCCGCCGGTGACGACGAGCGCGGCGGGGGCGACGCCGCGCACGCGCACGAGATACGCCGCCAGCTCCTCGCGCAACTCGGCGTCGCCGTGCGGCTCGCCGTAGTCGAGCGCCGCGTCGGGCATCGTGGCGAGCACGTGCCGCAGCGCAGCCGACCACGCGCGGCGCGGGAACGCCGAGAGGTCCGGCGCGGTCGCGGTGAGATCGAGCCGTGGGGGCGCCGCGACCGGCGCGAGCGACGACGCAACCGGCGCGGGCGGCGCCGACGCGAGCACGACCGGCGCGGCGCCGTGGCGGACTTCGATCCAGCCCTCCGCGGCGATCTGCGCGTACGCCTCGCTGACGACACCGCGCGACACCCCGAGCGCCTCGGCCAATACGCGCGAGGCCGGCAGTCGCGTCCCGGCGGGTGCGCCCCCGCCCGTGATCGCGGCGCAGATCGCGTCCTCCAGCTGCGCTCGCAGCGCGGTCGGCGCCGCGCGGTCAAGCGGGGCGAAGAGCTCCAAAGTGGCTCGGTTCATCGGCGTCGGAGTGGCCCTGTCGGAAGGACCACCCGCACGGTACCGTGCCCGGCCATGAGCGACATGCCCGAGCTGCGCGACGGCCCGCCGTGGGCCATGGAGGAGATGATCTACTCCCAGCCCCGGCTGGTCGAGCCGATCCTGAACTCGTCCGCGGCGCTCGAGGCCGCCGAGTCGATCCGCGAGGGCGGGCCGATCACGACCGTCGGCTGCGGCACCAGCGAGCACGCCGCGCTGGCGGGCGCCCACCTGATCGACGGCGCGCGCGCCCGCGACGCGTTCGAGGCCTCGCTGGACCCCCAGCACGGCGGGGTCCTGATCGCGATCTCGCACGAGGGAGGAACCGCCGCGACGCTCGCCGCCATGCGCGCCGCGGCGGCGAACGGCGCGCGCACGATCCTCGTGACGGCAAAGCCCGAGAACGCGGACGCCGACATCGTCGTCGGGACACCGCTGGTCGACACCTCGTGGTGCCACACGGTCGGCTACATGTCCCCGCTGCTCGCACTGACGGCGATCGCGGGGAAGATCGATGCCGACACATGCGCACGCGTCATCGACGGCACGCTCGCGCAGCGTGACCGCTTCGCCGAGGCGGCCCGCATCCTTGTCGAGTCCGACCGCCTGATCGCCTCCGGCAGCGGCATCGACGAGGTCACCGCGCGCGAGATCTCGCTCAAGATCGAGGAAGGCGTGCACGTCCCCGTCACGCCGCTCGGCATCGAGAAGGTGCTGCACGGCCACCTGCCCGCGGCCGACGACGACACCGGGTTGATCCTCTTCCGTCTGGACCCGACCGCGGCCGAACAGCGCGACAAGCGCGCCGGCGACGTGCTCGCCGCGGCCGCCGAGCTCGCGATGCCCGCGATCCTGATCGACGACCTGCCCGAGGGCCACCCGCTGCTGGCCGGCGCGATCGCGCTGCAGCTGGTCACGCTCGAGCTGGTGCTCCTGGCCGGCACGAACCCCGACCTGATCCGCCGCGAAGAGGCGGCGTACAAAGCCGCCGCGGACGCCGCGGCCACGTGAGCGGCGCGCCGCTCGCGCTGCTCGCCTCGCTGCTCTGGGGTACGGCGGATTTCCTCGCCGGCCGTGCGAGCCGCGCGCACCCGGCGGTGCTGGTGGCGTTCGTCGGGCAGGCCGCCGGGCTCGTCGCGCTGGGCGCGATCGTCGCCGTCCGCGGCGCCGACGCGGACGCGTACCTGCCCGGCGCGCTCTCCGGCCTGTTCGGCGCCGTCGCGATCCTCGCCTTCTACCGCGCGCTCGCGCTCGGGACGATGAGCGTCGTCGCGCCGATCGTCGCCACCAGCGCGATCGTCCCGGTGATCGCCGGCGTCGTCGACGGCGAGCGCCCCGGCACGCTGCAGTGGATCGGCGTGATCGCCGCGCTGGCCGGTGTCGCGCTGGCCAGCCGCGAGCCCGGCGGCGCCGCCAAGGACGCCCGCAAGGCGCTGCAGCTCGCGGTGGTGGCCGCGCTCGGGATCGGCTTCGCGCTCGTGTTCCTCGGCGCCGCCGCCGACCACGACGCGCTCACCGGCGTGCTCAGCGCCCGTGTCGTCGCCGTCCCGATCCTCGGCGCGCTCGTGCTGGGCGCCCGCGCCAGAGGGCCGGCACGATCGCTGCCCGGGATGGCGGCGATCGGCCTCCTCGACACCGGCGCCAACACCGCCTTTGCGATCGCCACCACCAGCGGACTGCTGAGCCTCGTCGCGGTCCTCGGCGGGCTCTTCCCGGTCGTCACCGTCGCGCTCGCGTACCTCCTGCTCCACGAGCGCCTGCAGCGGCACCAGCGAATCGGCGTCGTGCTCGCACTCGCCGGCATCCCGCTGATCAGCGTCTGAGCCTCAGGAACTTCACAGGTTCCTCGAAGCCGCGGCTCAGCCGCCAGCGCAACGGTTAGACCATGCCCCTCACCCCGAAGACCGCCCGCCACGCGATCGTCGGCGCGCCCGCCGCCGGGCGCTACCTCGCCGCGGGCCCCACGCTCATCCCGATCAACCACCCCGTGACGCGACTGGGCCGCAGCCTGTCCGCCGACGTGGAACTCGACGACGCAACGGTGTCACGCCGCCACGCGCTGCTCGTCCAGGAGCAGGGCGAGACGGTCCTGCTCGACGACGGCGGGCGCAACGGCACGTGGCACAACGGCATCCGCGTCGACCGCGCCGTGCTCCACGACGGCGACACGATCGAGCTCGGGACCGCGCGGCTGCGCTACGTCATCGCCGGGTGACGTTCGTCTCGTGGATCGAGCGCTGCGCGGCCGTGCGCCGTGCCAGCGGCAGCGGCGCGTCGGCACCATCCGAAGCGAGCGCCTCCAGGTAGGCCAGGTCCTCGCGCAGGATCGCCGCCGCCCGGACGCCGTCGATCGGCCCGCCGTGCCCCGGCACGACGTGCTCGGCCTGCTCGACCAGCGGCTCCAGCCGCCGCAGTGTCGCCATGTACGCCGCGACCGACCCGCCCCGGCTGATCATCGGGATCTCGACCGGTGACAGGTAATCACCGGCGATCAGCACCCGCGCCCACGACACCCAGATCGCCATCCCGTCGGGGGTGTGCCCGTCGGCCGGCTGCAGCTCCAGCGACCGCTCGCCGATTTCCACATGCCCCGGCAGCGGCAGCTGCTGCGAGCCCGACAACGACAACGGCCTCGGCCGCGACACGTAGAACTCGTCGTCGAAGGCGCGCATCCGCCGCTGCGCGTCGCCCGGCTCGTTGATCAGCCGCGCCGCGGTCGTCTCGCCCGCGCCCAGCGGCGCCTCTGGGAAGGAATACGGACTCAGCAGGTGATCCCAGTCCGCATGCGTGACGAGACAGCCGACCACCGCAAACCCGGCCTGATCCGCGATCGCCGGCAGGATCTCCAGCTCGTCGGGAAAGATCGGCGAGTCGACGCAGAACGCCTCGCTCCCGGACCGGACCAGCACGCACCCGGTCGCATACGCGCGCGAGGTGACGGCGATGACGTCTTCGTGAAGCCCTACGGCACGCACACAGTGGTTCCGTCCGTGGGCCCGCGTGCCGTCAGGCGGCCGCCGGCGCCGACTGGCAAGGACGCAGCCGGGGTGCAATGGCGGAGCCCTTGCCCCCGGCGAGGACGCCGCCAGGCGGTGATCGGCGGTCGTCTGGCGGTGCGTGGGCCCGCGGACGGGGCCACTAGGCGACGCCGAGCAGCTTCGCCGCTTCCAGCAGCGTCTTCACCTCGGCCGTCGGCTTCTTCTGCGAGGCGTCGAGCGTCTCCTTGTGCCGGTTGACCCAGATCACGGGGATCTTGGCCTTGAGGCACGGCTCAACGTCGTAGTAGTAGCTCGAGGCCACGTGGACCCAGCCCTTCTTGGTGCCGACGCGACGCTCGGCCTCCTTGAAGTGGGCCGGGTCCGGCTTGTAGGAGCGGACCTGCTGCGCCGTGACGACGAGATCGAAGTCGTTCTTGAAGAAGCGGCGGGTCTCGCCGAGCAGCTTGTCGTCGATGTTGGAGATCAGACCGAGCTCGAACTTCTTGGCGAAGCGGTCGAGCTGCGTCTGGGTCTCCTTGAACGGCGGCCAGCGGCTCACGGAGTTCGGGAGGAAGCCCGAGCGCGACGGCTCGAGCGGCCAGCCGAGCTGGCGCGAGATCTGCACGGCCGTGCGTCGCAGGACCTCGGCGTAGAGCTCATAGGAACCACCCTTGATCTCTTGCTGGGTCTCCAGGAAGAGCGGGACGAGCTCCTCCTTGGACAGGGTGTAGCCATCCTTCTCGGCCTCTTTGGAGAAGGCGTCGTAGACCCCTGTTTCCCAGTCGATCAGGGTGCCGTACACGTCGAAGGTGACGAAGGTGACGTCTTTAGGGAGCGCCATTGCGGCCGTGCATGATGACATCCCGGAGTGCGCAGACCGCGGGTAGACTCAATGCAGGAGAAAAAGCGTGTTCGCACTCGGCCTTCTGCTCGTGCTCGTCGGCGCCGCGTTGGTGGCGGCGGAGGCGCACGTGCCGAGCCACGGAGTGCTCGGCGGCGGCGCCATCGTGGCGCTCGCGACAGGAGTCGCGCTGCTGCTCTCGGCTGCCGGAAGCACCGCGCTCGTGGCGATCTTCGCCGCCCTCGGCGTCGCGCTCGCGGGCGGCGCGTTCATGTGGGTGCTGGTGCGCAAGGCGCTCGCCACGCGCCGGATCCGGGCGAGCAACACCCTGGTCGGCCGCGTCGGCGTCGCGCGCGACAAGGACTGCGTGTTCGTCGACGGCGGGCTCTGGCGCGCGCGGATGTGGGAGCTCGAAGGCGAGCCGCCACTGGCGCGCGGACTCCCCGTCGTGGTCGAGCACGTCAACGGGCTGACACTGACTGTCCGCCCGGCCGAGGAATGGGAGGTGGTGTGACGTGATCGAAGCCGTGCTCGTCGCCGTGATCGCGATTCTGGCCATCGGCGTCGCGCTGGCCGCGGCGTCGGTCCGCGTGCTGCGCGAATACGAGCGCGCGGTGGTGTTCCGGCTCGGCCGGATGATCAACACGAAGGGCCCGGGCTTGGTCCTGCTGGTCCCGGCGATCGATCGGATGGTGCGTGTCTCGCTGCGCACGGTCACCCTCAACGTGCCGCCGCAGGACGTCATCACGCGCGACAACGTCACAGCCCGGGTGGACGCCGTCGTCTACTTCCGGGTCGTGGATCCGAACTGCGCCGTGGTGCAGGTCGAGAGCTTCTTGAAGGCCACGTCCCAGATCGCGCAGACGACGCTGCGGAGCGTCTTGGGCAAGGCCGACCTGGACACGCTGCTGTCCGAGCGCGAGGAGCTCAACGAGGAGCTCCAGAAGATCATCGACGAGCAGACCGAGCCGTGGGGCGTGAAGGTCACGACCGTCGAGATCAAGGACGTCGGCATCCCGCAGGCGATGCAGCACGCGATGGCGCGCCAGGCGCAGGCCGAGCGTGAGCGGCGCGCGAAGGTGATCAATGCCGAGGGCGAGTTCCAGGCCGCCGCGCGGCTGAGCGAGGCCGCGGACGTGATCTCGAAGAACCCGACGACGATCCAGTTGCGCTACCTGCAGACACTGAGCGAGATCGGGGTCAACCAGAACTCGACGGTGGTCTTCCCGCTGCCGTTCGACATGATCAAGCCGCTACTCGAGGCGAAGTCGTCATCGTCGGAGTCCCCGGCTCCGGCCGAGTTGCCGCGCGGCAACGGGACGACCCCGCTCGTGAGCACGCGAGAGGAATCGCGGGGCGAGCCGCAGCGATAAGCTCGGCCGCCTCGCAATGGATCTACTCGAATATCAGGGCAAGCAGCTGTTCGCCCGCCACGGGGTGCCAGTCCCCAGTGGCGCTCCCGCCACCACCGTCGAGGAGGCCGTCGCGGCGGCTGACGAGATCGGTTATCCCTGTGTCGTCAAGGCGCAGGTGCAGATCGGCGGCCGCGGGAAGGCCGGTGGGATCAAGGTTGCGCAGAACCGGCAAGAGGCCGAGGAGCACGCCAAGAACATCCTCGGGATGGATATCCGCGGCCACATCGTGCACGAGGTGTGGATCGAGGCCGCGTCCGACATCGCGGCCGAGTACTACGCGAGCATCGTGTTCGACCGCTCAGCCAAGCGCCCGCTGGTCATGCTGTCGACCCAGGGCGGCATGGACATCGAGGAGGTGGCCGACAAGGACCCCACCGCGATCGCCCGCCTGCACGTCGACCCGCTGCTCGGCTTCCAGGACTTCCACGCGCGACGACTCGCGTTCGAGGCCGGCGTTGACGCCGACGTCGTGCGTCCGATCGGCGCGCTGCTGAACAAGCTCTATGACGCGTTCGTCGCCGAGGAGGCGATGCTCGTCGAGGTCAATCCGCTGATCGTGACCTCCGACCGCCAGGTCGCCGCGCTCGACGCGAAGGTCACGCTGGACGACAACAGCCTCTTCCGCCACCCCGACAACGCGGCCATGCGCAACGTCGCCGCCGAGGACGAGCAGGAGCGGATGGCGCGCGAGCGCGGCCTGACATTCGTGAAGCTCGACGGAAATGTCGGCATACTCGGCAATGGGGCGGGCCTGGTGATGTCCACGCTTGACGTGGTCGCCCAGGCCGGCGGGCGCCCCGCAAACTTCCTCGACGCCGGCGGCGGCAGCCGCGCGGAGGCGATCACGCAGGCGGTCGAGGTCATCCTCTCCAACGAGAACGTCACCGCCGTGCTGTTCAACATCTTCGGCGGGATCACGCGCTGCGACGAGGTGGCGAAGGGCCTGATCGAGGCGTTTGACCAGATCAAGCCGACCGTGCCGTTCGTGGTCCGGCTCGACGGCACCAATGACAAGGAGGGGCGGGCGCTGCTCGCCGAGGCGAACCTCCCCAATGTGCACACGGAGGCGACGATGCTCGGAGCCGCCAAGAAGGTCGTGGAGCTGGCCGGCTGATGGCGATCCTGGTCACCAACGACACGCGCCTGTGCGTGTCCGGCATCACCGGGCGCGAGGGCACGTTCCACACGCTGAACAACCGCAACTACGGGACCAACGTCGTCTCCGGAGTCACGCCCGGCAAGGGCGGCCAGGACGTCGAGGGCATCCCGGTGTTCAACACGTTCCATGACGCGGTCGCGGAGACCCAGGCCAACACGGCGATGATCTTCGTTCCGCCACGGTTCGCGGCGGACAGCATCCTCGAGGCCGAGGACGCGAGGATCAGCCTCGTCATCTGCATCACCGAGGGCATCCCGGCCCACGACGAGCTGCGGGTCTACAACCATCTCGCGCGCAATCCGAACGTGCGGATGGTCGGCCCGAACTGCCCCGGCATCCTCAGCCCCGGCAAGGCCAACGTCGGCATCATCCCCGCGGCGTTCTTCAGCGAGGGCAACGTCGGCGTCGTGTCGCGCTCCGGCACGCTGACCTACCAGATCGGCAACGAGCTGGCGCAGCGCGGCTTTGGCAACAGCAGCATCGTCGGCATCGGCGGCGACCCGGTGCCGGGCAGCTCGTTCATCGACATCATCGCCGAGTTCGAGGCCGATCCCGAGACGGAGCTGATCGTGATGGCGGGCGAGATCGGCGGCTCGGCCGAGGAGGAGGCAGCGGAGTTCATCGCCGAGAACGTCTCCAAGCCGGTCGTCGCCTACATCGCCGGGTTCACGGCGCCGCCGGGCAAGACGATGGGCCACGCGGGCGCGATCGTGTCCGGCACCGCCGGCACCGCGATCGCCAAGCAGGAGGCGCTCGAGGCCAAGGGCGTCCGCGTCGGCCGCACCCCGACGGAGGTCGCGGAGATCGCGGCCGAGATCGCCGGTTCGCTGGAGCGGACGTCGTAAACAGCGAAACGAAAGCCGGTGCCGCGGGTTGGAGCGGCACCATGTCCAGGATCCTGTTCGCCGCGCTGGTCGCGCTGGCGCTCGTCCCGGCTGCCGCTCAGGCGCGCCCGGGCGACCCCGACAATCGCTTCGGCAACCGCGGCACCATCACGCTCAAGGCCGTCGCTGCCGACGCGGTCGGCGGCGCGGTCAAGGTGCTCCCGGGCAATCGGGTGCTCGCCGGCGGCGCGGCCGGAGGTCAGTTCGTCGTCGTCAAGCTGCGCCCGACCGGCTCGCTCGACAGCAGCTTCGGCACGAGCGGGCAGGTCGTCCCCATCCTGCCGGGCTCGTCGCTGGACGGCGTGCGCGCGATCGCGACGTTCCGCGACGGCCGGATCGTCGCCGCCGGGACGCTCCTCGAGGCCAACGGCGAGGCGCGCATGGTGGCGATCCGATTGCTGCCGAGCGGCGAGATCGACCCGAGCTTCGGGGGCGGGCTCGGATTCGTCATCGCGGGCCCGGATAACACGGAGCTCGGGGCGATGGTGATGGACAGCACGGGCAACGTGATCCTGGGCGGCGGGACCTTCGTGCCCGGCGGCGGCCAGGTGCCGGTCGTGATCCGGCTCTTGCCCGACGGCACCCCGGACCCGGGCTTCGCCGGCGGCAACGTGGTGGACGGCAGCGCCCTCGGTCTCGGCGGACGCGTGACGAGCCTGCTCGCCCGCTCGGAAGGCACGGTGACGTTCACTGTCGGCCCCGGCCCCGCTCGCAGCGGCCCGGCCACGTTCACGACGGTCCGGCTGCTGCCCACGGGCGCGCCCGACCCGACGTTCGGCGGCACCGGCATCGTCCAGGTCCCGCTCGGTCCCGGCGCCGGCGCCGGGATCGGCGCCGCGGCCGTGCGCCGCGGCCCGGGGACGACGACGCTCGTCGCCGGCACCGACATGAACGCCAGCGGCACGCCGCGCGGCAGCGTCATCCGGCTGCGCGCCGACGGCACGCTCGACCCCCGGTTCGGCAGCCGCGGGATCGTCCACCTGGCCCGCTCGGGCCGCGACATCCGAATCACCTCGATGGTCCGCGACAGCCTTGGGCGGATCCTGCTCGCGGGGACAGGCCGCGCTCCGGACTCATTCATCGTGCGCCTGCGCTCGAGCGGCGCGCGTGACCGCAGCTTCGGCAACGGCGGCCTGACGTATCGCCGGCTCGGCCGTCCACCGGGCGGCGACCCGATCTACACGACGTTCGAGGCAATCGACGCCGCCGGCCCGCGCGCGGTCCTGGTCGGCTCGTCGGCCGGCCCGGGCCGGCTGCTCCGCAGTGGTTCCAGCACCATCTACACCGGCCGCTTCGCGCTCACCGTCGCGAAATTGCAGTAACACGCTCGTGCAGCCAGGGCACGTGCGGTTCGTGCTCGGGCTTCATCAGCACGCTGCGCAGCACGCGCACGCCCTCGGCGTCCATCTCGACGCCGGGGTGCAGCGCGGCGAACGCGGGCGCGTCGATCCGGAGCGTGCTCAGGTAGACCGGGTCGGCATCGTTCATTCCCGCGTCGAGCACGTGTCCGCTCGCCGCGTCGATCTCGGACGCGCGAGCGCGCGTGGGGAAGAACGTCACGATGTCGAGCTCCGGCTCGCGGAACAGGGTCAGCGTGTCGGACGATCGGATCAGATCTGCCCAGGCGCGTGCCGCGCGCACGCCGGCGGCGAGGATCGGCGGCAGGTCGAGCGCGCGCAGGGTCAGCCACAGGGCCGCCGCCGCGGCGCCGGCGCGTGAGCACTCGAGGCTGATCTCGCCCAGGTGCAGGTCGCTGGAGACGAAGTACGTGTACGGCGAGTCGTGCTTGTACAGCCGGCCGACGCCGGGGTCGCGGAACAGCACCGCGCCGCACCCGTAGGGCTGGAGCCCGTGCTTGTGCGGATCGACGACGACGCTGTCGGCGCCGGCGATGGCGAGGAACGAGTCCGAGACGAGCCCCTCGCGCGCCAGCAGTGTGAAGAACCCGCCGTAGGCGGCGTCGACATGGACCCGCACTCCGAAGCGCTCGCGCAGCGCGACCGCGCGCGCGATGTCGTCGACGGTGCCCGCGCCGGTCGTGCCCGCGGTGACGACGACCAGCCCGATGTCGCCGGTCGCGCACAGCTTCTCGACGACGTCCATATCCATCCGGCCGTCCGCGTCGGACGGCACCGCGAACGACTCGATCCCGAGCACGGCGCACATGCGCTCGTGCGTGTAGTGGGCGTTGGCCCCGTAGACGACGGCCTTGCCGGGATGCAGCTCGCGCGCTATCCACAGCGCCTCGACGTTCGCGATCGTCCCTGATGACGTGAGATGGCCGAGCGACTCGGACGGGAACCCGAACATCTCCGTCAGCCATGCCATCACCTCGAGTTCCATCGGGCTCGTGACCGGCGAGGCGTCGAGCGCGTGGTTGTTCGGGTTGACGTGCATCGCCGTCAGGTAGGCGGCGATCGCGACCGGATGCGGCGGCTTGAGCATCTGGCCCGCGTAGCGCGGATGGTGAAACGGGTGGTTGCCCTGCATCCGCTCGGTGAACTCCGCCCACGCGGCATCGAAGCGCGCCGGATCCGGCGCTAGAGCGGGGTGATCGGGCGCCGGCTCACGCCAGGCGGCGACCGCTTCGACGGCGCGGGAGATGAAGTCCATGGCCGCTAGTCTGCCGATCATGGCCACGATCTCCTTCGCCCGCGGGGCGCCTTCGCTCGACATCGTCGACGTCGACGGGCTGCGCGAGGCCTCGCAGCTCGCGTTCGAGAACGACCCCGCCGGGACGACCGCGTACGGCACGTCGGTGGGATACGTGCCCCTGCGCGAGTGGATCGCGGAACAGCACGGCGTGGAGGTCGAGCAGGTGCTGGTCACCAACGGCTCGATGCAGGCCGACGCGTTCCTGTTCGAGCTGATGGTGCAGCCCGGCGACGCCGTGATCGTCGAGTCCCCGACCTACGACCGCACGCTGCTGAACCTCCGCAACCGCGGGGCCGACGTGCGGATGGTCGACCTGGAGCCCGACGGGATCAGCATCGAGGGGCTGGAGAACGTGCTGGCCGCGGCCGTGCACCCGAAGCTCGCCCACATCATCCCCAACTTCCAGAACCCGGCCGGCTACACGCTCTCCGCGGAGAAGCGATCGCGGCTGCTGGAGCTGGCCGTCGAGCACGACTTCACGATCTTCGAGGACGACCCGTACGTGGCGATCCGGTTCGAGGGCGAATCGATCCCGTCGATGTTCTCGAATGACGACGCGGGCCGCGTGGTGTACGCGAGCTCGTTCTCGAAGACCGTCTGCCCGGGTATCCGGGTCGGCTACCTGGTCGGGCCGCAGGCGATCATCAAGCAGATCCAGACGATCGCGACGAACACCTACATCTCGCCGAGCATGGTCTCGCAGTCGATCGTCAACCAGTTCGCCCGGACCGGGCGGATGGACGGCGCGATCGACACCGTCAAGACGGCGCTGAAGGCCCGCCGCGACGCCGTGATCACGGCACTGGAGCGGGAGATCCCGGAGGCGACGTACGCGCGTCCGCAGGGCGGCTACTTCATGTGGGTCGAGCTGCCCGAGGGCGTCGACGTGGCCGAGCTGGAGAAGGCGGCGGCCGCGCGCGAGGTGCTGTTCGTGAAGGGCACGGACTTCCTGCTCGAGGGCGGCGAGAACACCCTGCGGTTGGCGTACTCGGGCGTGACCCCGGAGCAGATCGACGAGGGCATCACGCGGCTCGCCGACGCGCTTCGGTCGCTCGGTGTCGCGGCATAGCTACGGCGACGACCCCTCGCAGTACGGCGTGCTGTACGGCGAGGGGCCGGTCGCGGTGGTGCTCCACGGCGGCTTCTGGAAGGCCGAGTACGACCTGACGCTGATGGACGCGCTGTGCGAGGACCTCGCACAGCGCGGGTGGGCGGCGTGGAACGTCGAGTACCGGCGACTGGGCAACGGCGGCGGCGTGCCGGCGACGCTCGAGGACGTGTCCGCGGCGATCGACTTCCTGGCCGAGCTGGACGTCGACCGCTCACGGGTCGTGACGATCGGCCACTCCGCGGGCGGCCATCTCGCGGCGTGGGCGGCGACCCGCGACAATCCCCGCGTGGCCGTCACCGGCGTCGTCTCCCAAGCGGGCGTGCTCGACCTCGCGCGCGCCGCCGAGCTGAACCTTTCCAACGGGGTCGTCAACCGCTTCCTCGGCGGACAGTCCACGAGTGTCGCCTCGCCGATCGAGCGCCTGCCGCTCGGGGTTCCCGCGCTGCTCACCCACGGCGGCCTCGATGACACCGTGCCGGTCGAGATCTCCGAGACGTTCGCTCGCGCCTCGGGCGCGACGCTGATCGTCGAGCCCGACGAGGGCCACTTCGGGCACCTCGATCCGGACAACCCGCTCTGGCAGGCGGTGGTCAAGTGGCTGTGACCCGCGAAGACGCGCAACGGCTGGACGCCAACGACCACCTCGCGCCGTTCCGCGACCGGTTCGTGATCTCCGACGAGCACCGGATCTACCTCGACGGCAACTCGCTCGGCCGGCTGCCCAAAGGCACGCGCGAGCGGCTGCAGCGCGTCATCGACCAGTGGGGGACCGAGCTGGTCGGCGGCTGGCACGACTGGATCGAAGCGCCGCGACGGACCGGCGACGCGCTGGCCGAGGTGATCGGCGCCGGGCCCGGCCAGGTGCTCGTCACGGACTCCACCACGGTCAACCTCTACAAGCTCGTCAACGCGCTGCTCGACGCCGACCCGTCGCTCGACACCCTCGTCACCGACCAGGACAACTTCCCCACCGACCGCTACGTGCTCGAAGGGATCGCGCGCGCCCGCGGCCTGAAGCTCAACATCTTCGAGGGCGACGAGATCCCTGACGGTCTGGTCGTGCTCTCGCACGTCAACTACCGCTCGGGTGAGCTGGCCGACATGGAGGCGATCGACAAGCGCCACACGGTGATCTGGGACCTCAGCCACTCGGCGGGTGCGGTGCCGGTCGATCTGAACGCGAAAGGCATCCGCTACGCGGTCGGCTGCACCTACAAGTACCTCAACGCCGGGCCCGGCGCGGTCGGGTACCTATACGTGTCCGAGCCGGAGTCGCTGCGCACGCCGATCCAGGGCTGGTTCGGCCAGAACGACCAGTTCTTCATGGACCGCCCGTACGAGCCGGCGCCCGGGATCACTCGGTTCATGGCCGGGACGCCGCCGATCCTCGTCCTGGCCGCCGTCGAGGAGGGCGTCCGGATCACGGCCGAGGCCGGGATCGAGGCACTGAGGGAAAAATCGATCGCCCAGACCGAGCTGCTGATCGCGCTCCACGACCAGTGGCTGGCGCCGCTCGGCTTCGAGCTCGGCTCGCCGCGCGACCCGCACAAACGCGGGTCGCACGTGAGCCTGCGCCACGCCGAGGCGTGGCCGATCTGCCGCGCGCTGATCGAGCACGCCGACGTCGTCCCCGACTACCGCGGTCCGGACAGCGTCCGGCTCGGGATCGCGCCGCTGTACACGCGCTTCGTCGACGTCTATGACGCGATCGACCGGCTCCGCGACCTGGTGGCGCGGGGCGTCCAGCGCGAGGTCGACCAGACGCGTTCCGTCGTCACCTAGGCCATCGCTTCTTCGGTCCGCCGCTGCATCTCGGCTTCGCTCATGTCCTCGGTGTGCGTGCAGAGCATCCAGCGGTGGCCGTACGGGTCGCGCAGCGAGCCGGCGCGGTCGCCGTGGAACGTGTCGTTGGGCTCGTTGACGGCGGTCGCGCCCGCCTCGACGGCGCGCGCAAACAGAGCGTCGACGTCCTCGGTGTAGATCATCAGCGCCACCGGCACCGGCTGGTCCGCCTTCGG
Source organism: uncultured Solirubrobacteraceae bacterium (assembly GCA_963768375.1). Lineage (GTDB taxonomy): Bacteria > Actinomycetota > Thermoleophilia > Solirubrobacterales > Solirubrobacteraceae > Solirubrobacter. The sequence continues at coordinate 730,447 of CAVYHO010000002.1, read as the reverse complement.
GCCGACCGAGCCGTACTCGGGAAACGAGTCGGACACGCAGACGATCGAGTCGCCGACGCGCAACTCGGAGTGCATGAGCTTGGAGCCCAGCACCAGGCGCCGAAGCACCTCCGCGCCGAACGCCCGCTCGTAGAACTCCAACGCCTCGACGCCGCCGTCGACGGCGAGCACGGGCGTGACGGTGTGGAACCCCTCGGGAATCGGCTTGACAGTCATACCGGCCACGCTAGGCGGGCCCGGGGCGGCCGTATTGTAAGAACGCGACAGCCTCAGCGCCCGGCAAGCAGGTCCGCGAACGCCGCGGCGCGCTCGGCCGCCCGCAGCAGCGGCTCCACGGCCTCACGCTCGGGCACGAGCTGCGTGTAGAGGTTCGCGCCGAGGTAGAACATGATCGCCGCCGAGGCCAGTTCGGCAGGATCGGCGAGCCCGGCGAACGGCGTGCCCTCGAGCACGCGCGCGAAGGATTCCTCGGCGAGGTCGATCCAGGGCTGCATGAGCTCGATCACGCGCGGGCCGAGCTCGGGATGCGCGACTGCGCCGGCCACCATCTCGGAGGCGACGCGGATGAAGCCGCTCTCCGAGTCCTCGCGGTAGATCCGCCGCATGAGCGTGAGCAGCTCGGTGGCGTTGCGGGCCGCGCGGGCCTCGGGCGCGTAGCGCTCGAGCCGCCCGCGGCTCGCCTCCTCGAGCGCGCTCAGCAGCAGCTCGTGCAGCGAGCCGAAGTAGTAGAAGGTCAGCGCCGGGTTGTGTCCGCCGATCTCCGCGATGGCCCGCGTGCTCGCCCCGGCAAATCCCTTCGTCCGCAGCGCTTCAAGTGCCGCCTGCACGATGCGCCCGCGCGTCTCCTCGCCCTTCTTCACGATCACATCTTGAACGACTGGTCAAATCGCGCTATTAATCGACTGATCAAAACTTCGTCGTTCATCAGAAGCACCGTCGGCGCCGTGGTCATCACGGCGGCGCTGGGCGTGGCGCTCGCCGCGCTGTCGATCACCGTGCTCGGTTCCTACGGCTGGGCGCTGTTCGTGGGCCTGCCGTTCTTCCTCGGACTGGTCGTGGCGTTGCTGCGCGATCCCGGCTCGCTGTCGCAGACGCTCGGCACCGCGACCGCCGCGACGGTATTGGTCGGCGTCCTGATCTTCGGCATCGCGCTCGACGGTGGGATCTGCGTGGTCATGGCGCTTCCGCTCGCTGTGCCGCTGGCATTGGCCGGTGCGTGGGTGGGCTGGCTCGCCCGCGCCTCGCGGCCGCCGCGCACGTTCGCGCTCGCGCTCGTTGCGCTGCCGCTGGCGATGGGCGCCGAGGCGAAGGTCGACCGCCCGCCGGAACTGCACGCGGTCACGACCTCAGTGGTCGTAGACGCGCCGCCCGAGGCGGTCTGGCGCCGCGTCGTCGCGTTCCCGCCGCTGCCTGAGCCGCGGTCGATGCACTTCCGGGCCGGGATCGCCTACCCGCGCTCGGCGACCATCTCGGGCCGGGGCGTGGGCGCCGTGCGGCGGTGCCGCTTCTCCACCGGCGATTTCGTCGAGCCGATCACGGTGTGGGACGAGCCGCGCCGGCTGGCGTTCTCGGTGACCGATCAGCCGGCCCCGATGCGCGAGCTGTCGTTCTGGGGAGACGTGCACCCACCGCACCTCGACGGCTTCCTGCGGTCACACCGGGGCGAGTTCCGGCTCATCCCGCTCCCCGGCGGCCGGACCCTGCTGCGCGGCACGACGTGGTACGAGAACCGCATGTGGCCCGCCGGCTACTGGCGGCTCTGGTCCGACGAGATCATCGGCTCCACCCACGAGCGCGTGCTCGCTCACGTCGCCCGCTGGGCGGAGGCGGATGAACGGCGTAACGTAAGCACGCGTGGAGAGCACGAGCCGGCGCGGAATCCTGAACCCGGAAGCGGCGCGGCGGCACTTCCACCTGGAGCGCATCGCGCCGTCCGAGGACCTCGCGCACCTCGTCGAACGCCACTGGATCGTCGAGTGGGACCTCGACGAGCCGTTCACGCAGGAGATCGTCACGCACCCGAGCGTGAACATGGTGTTCGAGGCGCCGGCGATGATCCACGGCGTCTTCACCGGCCGCTTCCGTCGTGAGCTCACGGGCTCCGGCCATGTGATCGCGACGAAGTTCCGCCCCGGCGGATTCCACCCGTTCCATCCGGTGCCCGCGCACACGCTCACGAACGGCGCGATCGGAGTCGCCGACGTGTTCGGCGCGTTCGCGCCGACCGACACCGGCGAGATCGAAGATGGGCTCCGGGCGCACGGCTGGCAAGACGACCCGCGCGTGGAGGAGATCGTCGCGCTGCACACGGCGATGCTCACCGATCCCGCGATCACCCGCGTGGAGGACCTGTGCGCGCTCGCCGGCTGCTCCAAGCGGACGCTCCAGCGGCTGTTCCGCGAGTACGTCGGCGTGACCCCCAAGTGGGTCTTGCAGCGGATCCGCCTGCACGAGGCCGCCGAGCGGATGGCGGGCGGCGAAGGCGACTGGGCGAGCCTGGCGCTCGACCTCGGCTACTTCGACCAGGCGCACTTCATCAAGGCGTTCAAGGCCGTGGTCGGCCGCTCGCCCGCCGACTACGCGCTGAGGGCGTCCGCGACCGTCGGGTAGCTCGGGTGCACCTGGTCGAGGCCGGTGATCCTCAGCATCCGCTCGATCGGGGACTTCGGCGCGATCACGAGCCGCAGCGTGAGCTGGCGGGAGCGCAGCTCGTCGCCGAGCGCGAACATCAGGTTGATGCCGGCGCTGTCCAGATAGTCCGTCGGCGACAGGTCGACGACCAGCTCGGCCGACCGGTTCGTGACCAGTTCGCGCAGCGCCGCGGCCACGTCGGCGATGTTCGACGCGTCAATCTCGCCGTCGATCGCGGCGACCGGCGTCTCGCCGTGCCACTCCACGTCGACGCGCGCGAGCGGGTTCATGCCGCGCGCCGCCCCAGCGTCCGCCGCAGCACGACGACGGTGCCGCGGTCGTCGTGTGTCACGTCGACATCCTCCATCAGCGCCCGCATCATCGCCAGTCCACGCCCACGATGCGTCCCGCGCGGCGCGCGCCAGTTCCCGCGATCGCGGATGACGAACGTGATCACGCCGTCGGCATGTTCGGCCTCGACCTCAAACACGGCAGTCCCGGGAGCGTACGCATGCTCGACGGCGTTCGCTGACGCTTCCTGCACGGCGACCGTGATGTCGTAGATCTCATCCGGCTCGGCGCCCCAGCGCGAGAGCCACCGGCGCAGCAACGGTCGCATCGCCGCCAGCGTCTCCGCGTTCGCCGGCCACCGGGTGCGAAGCGAGTCCGACAGCGGCTCCACGCACGCGGCCAGCACGGCCACGTCATCGTCAGCCGGGCGGCCGCGGGCGTCCCCGCGGGCGACCGCTTCGCACAGGACGGCGAGCTCGGACTCGCCCGAGACGATGGCGCAGAGACGCTCGAGGCCGAGTTCCAGGCTCTCGCCGCGGACCTCGACGGCGCCGTCGGTGACTAGCACGACCGTGGCGCCGGCGGGCAGGTCGAACTCGTGCTCGCGGTACTTGCTCAGCGACGAGACTCCGAGTGGTACGTCGCTGTCGACGTCGAGCACGGTCGTCACGCCGTCGCTCCGGCGAAACACCGGCGGGAGGTGACCCGCGCTGACGATCGTCATCCGTTCGCCCTCCAGGTCGAGCACGGCGAGGATCAGCGTCGTCATCTGATGCGACGCGAGCGTGAGCGCGAGCCGGTTGAGCCGCTCGACGACTCCGGCCGGCGAATCGCCGTCGAGCGCATACGCGCGCAGGCCCGTGCGCACCTGCGCCATCATCGCCGCCGCGCCGATCCCGTGGCCCATCACGTCGCCCGCGACGAGGGCCACGCCGCCGCGCGGAAGGACGAACACGTCGTACCAGTCACCGCCGATGCCGCCGCGCCGCACTGCCGGGCGGTAGCGCGCTTCCATCGAGAGCCCAGGCACGATCGGGAGTCGCTCCGGGACGAGGCTCTCCTGGAGCGCCTCGACGACGCCGCGCTGATGGAATGTCCGCGCGCGCTCGATCGAGGTGGCGGCGCGATCGGCGGCGAGCTGGAGCAGCTCCGCGTCCTCATCGGTGAACCGGCGCGGTGTGAGCGTGCCGACGTGCAGCACGCCGATCACCTCATCCTCGACCAGCAGGGGGACGCCCAGCAGCGACCGGATCCCGCGCTCGCGCAGGATCGGATTGAGGATGTCAGCGTGGTCGACGTCGTCGACCCGCACCGCCTGACGTTGCGCCGCGATCCGGCCCGCGAACCCGCGCCCGACCGGGATCCGGACGCCTTGGGCGACCTCCTCCTCGATCCCCTTCGCTGCCGTCGCCACCAGCTCGTCGCCGTCCTCGTCGAGCAACAGGAACGCCGCGGTGTCCGCGCTCAGGATCTCGGTCATCCGCTCCAGCAGCTCCTTCAACAGCTGATCGAGCGGGAGGTAGGACAGGCCCACTTCCGTGACCCGCTGGAGCGCCTGCAGCGTCCGCAGCGCCGTGCGCTCGCGCTCGAACAGGTGGGCGTGGGAGATCGCCATCGCCGCACGGTCGGCGGCGAGCTGGAGCAGCTCCGCGTCCTCGGAGGTGAACTTCCGCGGCGTCAGCGTGCCGACGTGCAGCACGCCGAGGACTTCGCTCTCCACGAGCAGCGGCACGCCCAGCAGCGACCGGATCCCGCGCTCGCGCAGGATCGGATTGAGGATGTCGGCGTGGTCGACGTCCTCGATCACCACCGCCCGCCGGTCAGCCGCGATCCGGCCCGCGAAGCCGCGCCCGACCGGGATCCGCACGCCTTGGGAGACCTCCTCCTCGATCCCCTTCGCCGCCCGCGCCACCAGCTCGTCGGCACCTTCGTCCATGAGCAGGAACGCGGCCGTGTCGGTGCCCAGGATGTCGGTCATGCGCTCGAGCAGCTCCGTCAGGAGGTCGTCGAGCGAGAGGTGCGCAAGAGCGACGTCCGTGACGCGTTGCAGCGCCCGGAGCGTGTCCGGCGTCCACGCGCGATCCACGGGGGGCGATGATAGGACCTAGAACCGGTCCGCGAGCTGCCAGAAATCGGCGGCCACGACGTCGTAGTCGCCCTCGGGCGAGAGGTCGGTCGTCTGGGCCGGACCGTGCTCGGCCGGCCGGGGGACGAACGCCGTGCGGAGCCCGACCGCCCGGGCGGCGAGGAGGTCTCCGTTGTGTGCGGCGACCATGCAGACATCGTGCGGTTCGAGGCCGAGCGCGTGGACGCTCGCGAGGTACACCTTCGGGTCCGGCTTGTACGCGCGGGCGATCTCGGCGCCCAGGATCGCGTCCCACGGCAGTCCCGCGTATTTCGCGAGATTGACGGACTGCGCGATGTGGCCGTTCGAGCAGGGGGCGATGATGTGGCCCGCTTTGAGATCGGTGAGGCCGCCGACCACGTCGGGCCACGGCCGGAGGCGATGCCACGCCGTCGTCAGCTCGGCGCGGTCGCTCGCGGGCAGATCGATGCCGAGGTCACGGAGCACGATGTCGAGCCCGATCCGGTGCAGTACGTCGAGGTTCACCCACGGCCGCGAGCCGTCGCGGACCGTCTCCAGCTGCGGCTGGTACTGGTCGCGCCAGGCGTCCGCGAACGTTTCGGGCAGGTCGTAGCGCTCGGCCTCCTCGCCGATGCTCGTCCGCCAGTCCACGCAGGTGCCGAAGACGTCGAAGATCAGCGCGCGCATCGCATCCGCATACTGACGCGTCATGGAGGAACTCAGCCTGGAGCAGAAGGTCCGTCTGCTCACCGGCGCCGACTTCTGGTCGCTGCATCCCGAGCCGGCCGTGGGATTGCGGCGGATCGTGATGTCGGACGGGCCCGCGGGCGTCCGCGGGGAGCGCTGGGACGAGCGCGAACCATCGGCCAACGTCCCGTCCCCGACGGCCCTGGCCGCGACGTGGGACGAGGCCCGGATCGAGCGGCTCGGGCGGCTGCTCGCGTTCGAGTGCCGCCGCAAGGGCGTGGACATCCTGCTGGCGCCGACCGTCAACCTCCATCGGTCCCCGTTCGGCGGCCGCCACTTCGAGTGCTTCAGCGAGGACCCGCTGTTGACGGCGCGGATCGGCGCCGCCTACGTGCGCGGGCTGCAGTCCGAAGGCGTGGCGGCGACGGTCAAGCACTTCGTCGCCAACGACTCAGAGACGGAGCGGTTCACGCTGGACGCGCGGATCGACGAGCGGACGCTGCGCGAGCTCTACATGCTGCCGTTCGAGCTGATCCTGGAGGAAGGGCCGTGGGCCGTGATGGCCGCGTACAACGCGGTCAACGGGCGCACCATGACCGAGTCGCCGCTGCTGGGCTGGCTGCGGGACTCCTGGGACGGGCTCGTGATGACCGATTGGGGCGCGGGCCGGCACACCGAGCGGGCGGGCAACGCGGCGCTGGACCTGATCATGCCGGGACCCGACGGGCCGTGGGGCGAGGCCCTGGTCGAGGCCGTGCGGGACGGGCGCGTGAGCGAAGCCGAGGTGGACGAGAAGGTGCGGCGGCTGTTGCGGCTGGCCGAGCGGGTCGGGGCACGCGACGCTTCGCCGTGGAGCGACGAGGAGATCGCCGCCGAGTTGCGGGCGACAGCGGCGGCGGGCATCGTGCTCGCCCGCAACCACGGCACGCTGCTGCCTTTGGGGCCGCTGCGCAAGGTGGCGGTGCTGGGCCCGAATGCCGCCGTGGCGAGGACGCTCGGCGGCGGCAGCGCGACGGTGTTCCCGCCGTACACGGTGTCGCCGCTGGATGGGCTGCGCCGGGCGCTCGATGCCGAGGTCACCTACGCGCCCGGCGTGCGCGCCTACACGCGGCTGCCGGTGGCCGACGTGGTAGCCGAGTTGCGGTACCTCGCGGCGGACGGGACCGAGCTGTCGCGCGAGCGGCGCGAGATCGGCGAGTTCGCGTGGATGGGAACGCTCGAGGGCGTCGCGGCGCTCGAGCTGACCGCGACCGTCCGCGCCGAGCAGGCCGGCGAGTACGTGATCGGCTGTTCCGGCGTCGGCCGTCATCAGCTCACGCTCGACGGGGAGCCGGCGTTCGACGTGGAGCTCGAGTTGGGTCCGGACGCCGATCTCGGCGAGGCCCTGTTCGCGCCGCCGCAGCACGGCGTGCCGGTGACGCTCGCCGCCGGCCAGGAGGTGGCGGTCGAGCTGCGCCGGGAGATCGCCGAGCGCGGCTTCGACCTGGTCACGCTGCAGCTCAACGTCGACCCGCCGTTCGGCGAGGACGAGATGGATCGGGCGGTCGCGCTGGCGCGCGAGGCCGACGCGGCGATCGTCGTGGTGGGCACGACGCCGGAGGTGGAGAGCGAGGGCTTCGACCGATCGACGCTCGCGCTGCCCGGGCTCCAGGACGAGCTGGTCCGCCGCGTCGCGATCGCGAACCCGCGCACAGTCGTGGTGGTCAACGCGGGCGCGCCCGTGCTGATGCCGTGGCTGGAGGAGGTGCCGGCGGTACTGCTCGCCTGGTTCGGAGGTCAGGAGGCGGGGAACGCGATCGCTGACGTGCTTCTCGGTCACGCCGAACCGGGCGGCCGGCTCCCGACGACGTGGCCGCGCTCTGAGGAGGGACACCCGTCGGTGACGCCCGTCGACGGCGTCCTGACCTATGACGAGGGCCTGGCGATCGGGTACCGCGGGCCGGTCGAACCGCTGCTCCCGTTCGGGCACGGGCTCGGCTACACGACGTGGGAGTACCTGGCGATGGACGGCGCCCGCGTGCGGCTGGCCAACACCGGCACGCGGCGCGGGCGGGAGGTCGTGCAGGTCTACGCGTCGCGTCCGGACAGCGCGATCGAGCGGCCCCCGCGCTGGCTCGCGGGCTTCGCCGTGGTCGAGGCCGATGCCGGCGAAGAGGCGATCGTCGACGTCCCGCTCTCGCCGCGCGCGTTCCAGCACTGGGACGGCGGCTGGCAGACCGAGCCGGGCGAGTTCGTGCTCGAGGCGGGCCGGAGCGTCGCCGACCTGCGACTGACCTCGTCGTGGAGCTGAGGCAGCTCGAGTATTTCGCGGCGGTCGCGCGCCACGGCCACTTCACGCGGGCGGCCGAAGCGCTCTACATCACGCAGCCGGCGCTGTCGCAGCAGGTCCGGCGGCTGGAGGCGGAGCTCGGACTCGCGCTGCTGCGGCGGACCTCGCGCGGCGTCGAGCTGACCGCGGCGGGCGCCGACCTGCTCGTGCACGCCGAGAAGGTGCTGGCCGAAGTGGCGGCGGCGCGGGCGGTCATGGACCGCCACACCGGGGCCTCCCGCGGCGTCGCGCGGGTCGCGGCCACCGCGGCCGATGCGGCGCGGCTGCCGGAGGCGCTCGCGGACTTCCACGCCGACCACCCGGGCGTGCAGATCGCACTGCGCCAGGGCTCGGCGGCCGAAGTGGTCGCGCTCGTCCAACGTGGAGCGGTCGACGTGGGGGTTCTCGCCTTGACCGACGAACCGGCCGGCGTGGTCGCGACGCCGCTCGCGGACGAGCCGCTGCGCGTCGCGGTTGCGCATGACGACGAACTCGCCGGCGCGGTGATCGAGCTCGAGCGGTTGCGGGGCCGCGCGTTCATCCTCGCCGAGGCGGGGACGGCGCTGCGCGCGGCGGTGCTCGCCGCCACTCAGGCGGCCGGGTTCAGCCCGCTGCCGCTGTTCGAGGTCGGCGATCCGCTGACCGTGCGCTTCCTCGCGCGAGCGGGGCTCGGGATCGCGCTCGTTCCCGCGTCCTGGCTCGAGCGGCCAGGGCCGGTCGTCGGCGCGGCGGATCTCGTCGACCCGCCGCGCCACCGGCTCTCGCTGCTCATGCCGTCGGCGGGCGCCTCACCGGCCGGCCGGCTGCTCCACGAGCGCCTGCTCGAGCTCTAGCTCGAGCCGCTTGCGCGGGCGCGCCCCGACGAGCGTCTGGATCGGCGCGCCGTCGCGGAAGAGCATGAAAGTCGGCATCGAGAGGACGCCGTAGCGGACTGCCGACTCCTGGTTGTCGTCGACGTCGAGCTTGACGATCTTCAGGTCTTCGCGGTCGGCCGCGATCTCATCGAGGATCGGGCCCATGACGCGGCAGGGCGGACACCAGGCGGCGGTGAAGTCGACGAGGACCGGCGTGTCGGACTCGAGGACCTCGGCGGTGAAGTTCTGATCGGTGACGTGCATCCGATTGAGAGTGGCGCTCCTCGGCGCCGGTCCCAAGACGGATTCGTTATCGCCGCGATTACCGCCCGTAGCGTTCGGTGCCGATCACGAGCTGCTCGGGCAGCGCGATCCGCGGCGGCGGCGAGGGATCGGCGATCACGGACACGGTCTCGGCCACCGAACGCGTCAACGTCCCGGTCTGGCCGTTGAAATCCACGGTGATGTGCTCGTCGTCAACCACCGAAACCGTGCCTTCGCGGCCCGGCTCGAGACCCTCGCGCTTGAACAGGTGCAACAGATCCTCGGCCTCGTTCTCGAAGCGCAGGATCTTTACCTTCGCCCCGATCTCGGTGTCGCCGAGCGGGACGCCCTCGATCCGGGTGTCGGCGTGGCCGGGAATCGGGTGCCCGTGCGGGCACGTCTTGGCCTCACCGATCGCGGCCAGCATGCGCGCCTCCAACACCGGCGACATCGCGTGCTCGAGCCGCTCGGCCTCCTCGTGCACGTCGTCCCACGGGATCTTCAGCACGTCGGTCAGGAAGCGCTCGATCAGGCGGTGGCGACGGACGATCGCCACGGCGTGCTCGCTTCCCTCGGACGTGAACGAGATCGACTTGTCGGCGGCGCGGGTGATGTAGCCGTCGCGCTCGAGGCGGCCCACCATCTCGTGCACCGTCGGGGCCGAGAGCTGCATCGCCCGGGCCACGTTGGCCCCGGTCATCGGTAGGCCCGCCTCCTGCAGCCAGAAGATCGTCTGCAGGTACTCCTCTTCGGCAACAGTCGCGTCCGCCATTCCTCTGACTCTACGCCAGAGCCTGCACCCGCCGCTCGGCAAGCGCCATGAACGCGCGCGCGGCCGGGGTGAGGTTGGCGCCACGGCGGGTGATGAACGCGAAGCTCTCGTCGATCGGCGGGTCGAAGCCGACGGTTCCGAGCCGGCGCGTGTACCCGCGTGCGGTCAACAGCGACGCGAGGCTGACGGTGTCGCCGAGCCCGCGCGCGGCGAGATCGAGCGCCGCGGTCATGTACTCGACCTCGATCAGCGGCTCCAGCCGGACGCCGGCTCGCTGCGCGCGCTCGCGCAGCACACGTCGGGTCGGGTCCTGTGCCGCCCATCGTGCGTCGTAGAGGATCAGCGGCGCCTCGGCCAGGCGCTCGATCGTGATTGGGTGCTGGAGGCGCTCCGGGTCGGCGGAGACGTACAGGAGTTCCTCGGTGCGCGCCCCGCGGACCTCGAGGCCGGTGTCGTCGACGGGCAGGATCACGAGGCCGCCCTCGAGGCTGCCGTCGCGGACGGCGTCGGCCACCTCGGCCGAGTTCTGGCCGACGGCGCGCACGTGCACGTCGGGGTGGCGCTTGCGGAAGTCCTCCACCAGCGGGCTCAACAACGTGTGATGGGCGCCACCGAAGAAGCCGAACGCCACCGTCCCGCCGGTGAGGGTACGGATCTGGCGGACGGAGCCGGCGGCCGCCTCGGCCTCGGCCAGTGTGCGTTCGGCGTGCGGCTGGAACAGCCGGCCGGCCTCGGTCAGCTCGACCCCGCGGCCCGCGCGTGTGAACAGCGCCACACCCAACTCCGCCTCGAGCCGGCGGATCTGCTCGGACAGGCTCGGCTGCGAGAGCAGCAGGCTGTCGGCAGCGGCCGAGAACGACTTGTGGGTGACCGCGGCGAGGAAATACGTGAGCTGTTGCAGAGTCATAGGCTTTTCCTATCGATCCCACAGTCAATCAAGTATGAAACAATGTGGCACGAGCGCCGATAGTAAGAGCATGATCGCTCTCGCTCTCATCGCCGCCTTCGGCGTGGGTGTGCTCTTCGCCGCCGAGGACCGCCACGGCTTCGACGAGCGCACTCCGCTCTCCTAAGGCCACTAATGTGGGCGGCGCCAATGGCGCTGCCCCTCAAGCCACCGCTGCTCCCCCAGCTCGCCCGTCCGGCCAAAAAGCTTCCGACGGGCGACGGCTGGGCGTATGAGCCCAAATGGGACGGATTCCGCGCCATCGCCTTCGTCGACGGCGCGGACGTCTATCTGCAGTCGCGCAGCGGGAAACCGTTGCGCCGCTACTTCCCCGAGCTGTCCTTTCCGGACGGCCGGTACGTGTTGGACGGCGAGATCGTGCTCTTCGACGAGCACGGCCGCCAGGACTTCGACGCGCTCGGCCAGCGGATCCATCCCGCCGAGTCGCGGATCAACATGCTCGCCGAGCAGACCCCGACGCGGTTCGTCGCGTTCGACCTGCTCGCGTTCGACGACGAATCGCTGCTCGAGCTCCCGCAGGCCGAGCGTCGTGATCGTCTGGAGGCGATGATCGCCGCCCCGGTCGATCTGACGCCGGCGACCGAGGACCCCGCCGAGGCGGAGCCCTGGCTGCACGGTGCCGAGGGCGTGATCGCCAAGCGCCAGGACGCGCGCTACTGCCCCGGCGAGCGCGTCGGGATGAGCAAGATCAAGCGCGTCCGCACGATCGACGCGGTCGTGATGGGCTGGCGGCCGGGCAAGGAGGAGGGCACGGTCGGGTCGTTGATCCTCGGGCTCTACGACGATGCGGGACAGCTCCGGACGGTTGGCCACACCTCCGGGATCTCGGCCAAGCAGAAGCGCGAGCTGGTGCAGACGCTGGCTCCGTACGAGACCGGCGAGCGCGGGATGGGCGACCCGAGCCGATGGAACAACGCCCGCGATCTCGAGTGGGTCGCGCTGCGGCCGGAGCTCGTCGTGGAGGTCACGTTCGACCACACGAGCAACGACCGCATCCGCCACGGCACGACCTTGAAGCGCTGGCGCGACGACAAGGCGCCGGCCGACTGCAAGATGGACCAGCTCGCCTCTTAGTTAGCGCAGCGCGGAGTCGAAGAAGCCGACGACGCGCCGCTGGTACTCGGCGGGCTGGGCGCGGATGCCACCGACGTGGCCGGCGCCCGGGATCTCCCACAGCGTCGAGCTCGCGCCCGCGCGGCGGTGAAAGACCGGGTTGAGCTCGATCTCGCCGCCCTGGCCGTGGCCGGAGTACATGAGCAGCAGCGGCCGCGGCGCGACCTTCTCCACCAGACCGGTGAGGTTCGCCGGCGGCGCCTCGTTGTAGAACACCGCCATCGCCGCCGTGTGGACCGCCATGTACGGCACGACCAGCCACTTCTCCACCCTCGGCAGGTCGAGCATCTCGGACACCGAGCGGATGCCGGCACCCTCCGACGCCACCGCCTTCAGTCCGGGCGTCGAAGCGGCGGCTTCGATCATCAGCTCACCGCCGACGGACAACCCGAGCCCGCCGATGCGTCCTTCGCGGACGTCGGGGCGGCGCTGTAGATAGTCGACGGCGGCCTTCAGGTCGCGCGTACCGCCCCAGCCGCGGGGATTCGGGTCGCCCTCGCTCTCGCCCTCGCCGCGCCGGTCGAGCAGCAACACGCCGTAGCCGTGACGGATCAGCATCCGCGCATGCGGTTGCGGGCCTTTGCGGCCGGGGAAGGCGATCACGGCGGCGCCGTTGCGCGACGGGACGTACCAGCCCTTCAGCGTCAGGCCGTCGCTCGTCTCGAGCGTCACGTTCTCGTGCGCCGCGCCGAGGTGCGGCGCCGGCACCGCATCGCGGGCGACGTGGACGCTGACGTACGACACGCCGGCCGGGACCACGACGAACAAGCAGCCCAGCAGCCCGGCGACGCCGAGCGCGACCCGGCGGGGATATCGCCAGGCGTTCCTGCGGCGCGAGCGCCAGAGCGTCACCACGCCGATCCCGATCAGCACCAGCCCGGCCGGGATCGCCGCGAAGCCCGTGATGCCCTGGCCGTAGTGCACCGCCTCGCCGCTCGCGGCGAACGCGAGCACGCCGAGCGCGAGAGCGAGCACGCTCCGCGCGCCCGGCCGCAGGCGCGAGAACGCCCAAGCGGCGAGCGCGAGCGCGGCGAGCGGCACCAGCCCGCTGACGAGATGGTCGGCGGCCGTCGTGCCGCTTCGCGGGGCGACGAAGCTGTCGCCGATCACGTGGACGGCCAGGACGGCGAGGGCGAGCAGGAAGGGCCGGTTCATGTCTCTCAGCGTCCCAGCGCCACCGCGGCCGCCCCACCGTGCTCGCCCGTGTCCCGTGGCCCGCAATTGCCCCCTTTGCAGTGCGGCTAGCTCTCGATCAGGGTGTCCTAACTCCGCCTCGCGACTGACGCACCCGGAGTCCACGTCCCAACTGAACCTAAAGGGGCCTGGCCCCTTTAGGTTGGGGGCGAACTGCGGCGTCCACGGCCTATGAGCCGCATGACCCGTGTTCCACGCTCGCTGCACCCCGACGGCATCCATCACGTATTCGCCCGCGGCGCCACGCGTCAGGCGATTTTCGTCGACGATCTCGATCGTCGGAGGTACCTGGCGCTCCTCTCGCGCTTCTCGACGCGCATGTCCTGGAGCTGCCTTACCTACTGCCTCATGAGCAACCATTTCCACATGCTCGTCGAGACGCCGACGATCGACCTAAGCGCCGGCATGCAGCGGATCCAAGGCCAGTACGCGCAGGGATTCAACCGGCGACACAAGCAATCGGGCCACCTGTTCCAGGGTCGCTTCGAGGCAGTGCCCGTCGACGACGACGCGCAGCTCTGGGCGGTCATCCGCTACATCGCAGAAAACCCCGTCGCGGCGGGGTTGTGCGCCTCGCCCGAGGACTGGCCCTGGAGTGCGCACGCGGCGATCGTCGCCGGGACGGCCGCGCCGTGGCTCGATGAATCGCGCCTGTTTGCGTACGTGGGCGCGGACTGCGGCGACCCGCGGCGTCGGTATGCGGAGCTAGTTAAAGGGGCCAGGCCCCTTTAGGTTTGACACGATGCGCGGATGCCAGTCGCTGAGCGTCCCGTGCTCGTTGCCCCCGACTCGTTCAAAGGCACGTTCAACGCCGCCCACGTCGCGGGCGCGATCGGGCGGGGGTTGGAGAGGGCCGGATTGATGCCGCCCGATCTGTGTCCCGTCGCCGACGGGGGTGAAGGCACGCTGGATGCGCTGTTGCCGCAGCTCGGCGGGGAGCTGATCGCGGTCACGGTGAAGGGCCCGCTTGGTGACCCCGTGAGGACCGGCTTCGGCCTGGTGGAGGACGGCGGGACCGCGATCGTCGAGATGGCGATGGCGTCCGGCCTCGGACTGGTCGCGGAAGATGAGCGCGACGCGTGGGCGGCGACCACGTATGGGACGGGCGAGCTGATCGCCGCCGCCGCGCAAGCCGGCGCGCAGGTGATCCTGGTCGCCGTGGGCGGGTCGGCGACGAGCGATGGCGGCGCGGGAGCGTTGCAAGCGATCGAGGCCGCGGGTGGCATCGGCAAGGCCAAGATCGTTGTGCTGACCGACGTCCGCACCACGTTCGAGGACGCCCCGAAGGTCTTCGGCCCGCAGAAGGGTGCGGACGAGCAGATGATCCGGCGACTCGAGGAGCGCCTGGACGAGTTCGCGCAACAACTCCCGAAGGACCCGCGCGGCGTCCCGATGACCGGCGCGGCCGGCGGCCTGTCCGGCGGCCTGTGGGCCGCTCACGGCGCGGCGCTCGAGCCGGGGGCCCCGTTCGTGCTCGACGCGCTCGACTTCGACGAGCGGATGAAGGCTTCGAGGGCCGTGGTGACCGGCGAGGGCAAGCTCGACGACCAGACGCTGCAGGGCAAGCTCGTAGGCGAGATCGGCACGCGAACCAGACAGGCGGGCGTGCCCCTGCACGCGATCGTCGGCACCGACGCGATGGACGGGTTCGCGAAGCGGATCATCGACCTCCAGATGGTCCAGGAGGCCACGAACATCGCCGAGATGGAAGCGGCGGGCGAGCGCCTCGGCGAGGCGCTCGCCAGCGGACAGGCCTAGCCGCCGGCCATCTCCGCGCGGTGAACGCCGCGCACCGCCCAGGCCAGGAACACGGCGCCGAGCCCGATCGCGAGCCCGAACATCAGCCAGACGTCGAAGTCCTGACCGGAGATGAAGTCGCGACCGCCCTCGACGAACGCCGTGAACGGGTTGACGTGCGCGACCGCCTCGACCCAGCCGGCCAGCAGGTTCAGCGGCACGTAGACCGGCGCCAGGAACAGGATGATGAACACCGGCATCTGCATCGCCGGCCCGGCCTGGATCGTGCGCAGCCGCATCGCGACGCCCGCGGCCCACATCGCCGCCGTGAAGTTGACGATCAACGCCAGCACGACCAGCCCGAACAGGTCGACGCCGCCGCCGTGGACCTGCATCCCGGTCGCGAGCGCGACGATGAACAACAGGATGCCGACGACCACGGCCCGGACCATCGCCGAGAGCGCGTAGCCGAACAGGATGCCGATCCGGTTCGGCGACGCAAGCATCAGCCGGCGCGAAAAGCCGTTCTCGAAGTCCGAGGCGATCCCGAACCCGGTGAACACGCCGCCGAACGCCGACGCCTGCAGCAGGACGAACACGAACTGGAACGCCGTGTAGCCCGACGGGAAGTCGAACCCCGGCACGTCGCCGACGCTCGACAGGCCGCCCGCGAACGCCACGAAGAAGAACAGCGGGAAGATCAGCGACGGCAGCAACAGCTGCGGATTGGTCGCGACCTTCTTGATCGAGCGCCACCCGACGCCCGCGACCACGTCCCAGAAGCGCCTCATGTCCGCGCCAGCCGATTGCGCAGGGAGTTCGACGAGCCCGCCACCCCGATCAGCGCGATCGAGCCCGCGAACAGGAACCCGAGCCCGAGCGCCTCCCCCTGCCAGCCGAAGATGATCAGCGAGCGCAGGCCCTCGAAGAGGTACGAGACCGGGTTGTAGGTCGCGATCGTCCGGAACCACTCGTGCTCGATCAGGTCGCGCGGAAGCGAGCTCGACGACAGGAACAGGAACACGAAGAACAGCGGGAACACTCCCTGGACCGCCTCACCGGACCCGGTTCTCAGCCCGATGAACGCCCCCAGCGAGGCGAAGGCGAGCGCGATCAGCATCGCGAGCACCATCAGGACGATCACGCCCCAGAAGCCCGACTCGAAGTGCAGGCCGGCGGCGAAACCGACCGCGAGGTAGATCACGCCGGCGATCAGCGAGACGACGAGCACGCCGGTGAGTTGCCCGAGCAGCATCGCGGAGCGCCGCATCGGCGTCAGCGCGAGCCGGTTCAAGAATCCGGTCTCGACGTCGCGGGCGATCGCCGTGCCGGCATTGATCGACGCGAACAGCGAGCCTTGGATGAACGGGAACGCGATCGCGAAGTCGAGGTAGCTGTCGGTCGGGAAGCCCGGGATGTTGGTTGCGGCGTCGAGCCCCGAGACGTTGATCCCCATCAGGATCAGCGGGAAGAGCACCGGCGGGATGACCATCGCCGGCTGGCGGAGCGTCTGCAGCACCGAGCGGCGCGCCATCTCGTAGGTCTGCGACCACAGGCTCACGCCGCGACCTCCTCCGGCGTCTCCTCGGCCTCGAGCTTGCGGCCGGTCTTGGCCAGGAACACATCGTCGAGCGACGGCTGGTGCAACTGCAGGTCGGCGACCTGCACGTCGGCCGCGTCGAGCGCGCGCACCACCGCCACGAGATCCTCGCCGCTGTCCAGCCGCACGGCGGCGTGCCCGGGCGGCGAAGGCACCACGCCGCCGAACCGGCTGAGCACCTCGGCGACCGCGTCGCGGTCCTCGCGATTGGAGGGCACGGCCTCGACCGACGGCCGCCCGATCTCCGCCTTCAAGGACTCCGGCGTCCCCTCGGCGACGATCTTGCCGCGGTCGATGATCCCGACCCGGTCCGCCAGCACGTCCGCCTCCTCGAGGTACTGCGTGGTGAGGAAGACGGTGACGCCGTCATCGCGCGCCAGCCGGGCGACCTCGGCCCACAGGTCGGCGCGGCTGGAGGGATCGAGGCCCGTGGTCGGCTCGTCGAGGAACAGCACGCGCGGCGAATGCACCAACGCCAAGGCCAGGTCGAGCCGGCGCTTCATGCCTCCCGAGTAGCCGCCGACCTTGCGGTCCGCCGCATCGGTCAGACCGACCCGCTCGATCAGCTCGTCGCCCCGAGCCCGCCGCTTCGCCTTCGGCACGCCCTGCAGCGTCGTCTGCAGCCGCATGTGATCGCGGCCGGTGAGCAGCGGGTCGAGCGCCGCCTCCTGCAGCGCGGCGCCGATCGACGCCCGCACGGCGGCGCCCTCGCGGATGATGTCGTGGCCTGCCACGCGCGCCGTGCCCGCGGTGGGCGGCAGCAGCGTGGTGAGCATCAACACGGTGGTCGACTTCCCGGCGCCGTTCGGCCCCAGGAAGCCGTAGATCTCGCCGGGCGCGACCTCCAGCTCGATCCCGTCGACGGCCCGTGGGCCGTTCTTGAATTCGCGGACTAGACCCTGAACTTCGATGCCCGCGGTGGAAGCATGCGACATGACGAGCAGCCTACGCGCCCGGTAACGCCGCGCGACAGCGTGCTCAAAAGAGCCGTTGCCCGGGTCCGCCGTCACCAGGTGACGGAATCGCTGAAGCGGCCAGACTGAGCTCGAACTCGGCGCCGCCACCTGGGGCGTTCTCGGCCCGCACCGAACCACCGTGCTGCTCGGCCACCTGGCGCACGATCGCCAGCCCGAGCCCGGACCCCGGCCGTCCGCGCGCGGACGCGCCGCGGTAGAAGCGGTCGAACAGGTGCGGGAGATCCTCGGGCGCAATCCCCGACCCGTGATCGCGCACCCGCACGCCGCGCGCGTCCGTGACCACCTCCACGACACCGCCCGGCGGCGAATGGCGAGCGGCGTTGTCGAGCAGGTTGTTGACCGCGCGCGCGAGCCGCTCGCGCGTCCCGTCGACCACCGCCGGCTCCAGGGTGGATTCGAACCGGACGTCGGGCGCATGCCGCTGGGCGCGCGCGACCGCCTCACTCACGAGTTCGTCGAGCCGCACGTCCTCGCGCTCCTGGCGCGGCTCGTCGCCGCGCGCGAGCTCGATCAGGTCGGCGACCAGCATCCCGAGCTCGCGCGTCTGCTCCTCGACGTCGGCCAGCAGCCGCGCGCGCTCCTCCGCCGACAACCCCGCGGGCTCGGCCAGCACCTCGATGTTCGTGCGCAGCGACGTGATCGGCGTGCGCAGCTCGTGCGAGGCGTCGGCCACCAACTGCCGCTGCGCCGCGACCGAGCGCTCGAGCGTCTCCAGCATCGCGTTGAAGTGCGCCGCCAACTCGCCGACCTCGTCCTGGGTCTCGACCTCGATCCGCCGCCCCAGATCCTCGGTGGCGGCGATGTGCCGCGCCGCCTCGGTGACGTGCACGATCGGCGCGACGACGTTGCGCGAGGCGATTCGCCCCAGCACGACAGCCAACCCGACGCCGCCGAGGCAGACGAGCGCCAGCACGAGCCGCAGCCGCGCGAGCACGGTGTCGGCGGGCTCGAGCGAGCGGCCGAGCTGCGCCGCCAGCCCGCGGCCGAGCGGCACCGTCAAGACCCGCACGTGCGTACCGGCCACCTCGGCGTCGGTGAAGTAGCGCGGCGCGACGCCGGCCGCGACCTCGCGCGCCCGGTCCTGGATCGGGAGCGTCACCTCCTCGCTGCCGAACACCTCGACGCCGTCGCCGGCGTCGATCACCTGGATGAACGGCGTCGGGCCGCCGCGCCGGGCCGGGAGCGGGCCGAAACGGCCGGGCCCGCGGCGGCGCAGGTCGAGCGGCTGCTCCTCGAGCGCGCGATCCACGTTGGCGAGCAGCTCTTGGCGCACCGCCACATATGAGGCGACAGCGGCCAGCACGACCGCGACGGCGACCGCGAGAGCCACGGCGACCGTCATGCGGCGACGGAGCGGCATCAGTCCCGCAGTACGTAGCCGACGCCGCGGACCGTGTGCAGCATTCGCGGCTCGCCGCCCTCCTCGGTCTTGCGACGCAGGTAGCCCATGTAGACGCCGAGCGAATTCGAGCTCGACCCGAAGTCGTAGCCCCACACGCGCTCGAAGATCTGCGAGCGCGTGAGGACCTGGCGCGGGTGCTCGAGGAACATCGCCAGCAGCTGGAACTCGGTCCGGGAGAGCTCCATCTTGCGCTCGCCCCGGTAGGCCTCCCAGGCGTCGCGGTCGAGCGTCAGGTCTCCGAAACGCAGGACGTCGGATGGGGTTTCGGGCGGCTCGACGCGCCGCAGCAGCGCGCGCAGCCGCGCCTTCAATTCCTTGAGCGCGAACGGCTTGACGAGATAGTCGTCGGCGCCGGCGTCGAGCCCGGCGACGCGGTCGTCGATCGCGTCGCGCGCGGTCAGCATCAGCACCGGCGTGCGGTCGCCGGCGTCGCGCAGGCGCCGGCACACCTCCAGGCCGTCCAGAACAGGCATCGAGACGTCGAGGACGATCGCGTCATGGTGGGAGTCGGCCAACCGGTCGAGCGCCTCGCGCCCGTCGGCGGCGAGCTCGATCTCGTAGCCGTCCAGGCGCAGCGCGCGGTCCAGTGCCGCCCGCACCGCGGGTTCGTCGTCGACGATAAGCACGCGGGTCATCCCCGTAAGTTTCCCATCGCGCGAGCGTTGCAGGTCGCATGAGATCGACGCTGCTCGCCGTTCTGATGCTCGCCCTGGTTGCCCCGGCCGCGCTCGCCCACCCAGAGCGCCAAGCCCACTTTCCCGACGGCAGCGTCGGCGCCGTCCCGAAGTACCGCAAGAGCGCGGACCAGATCCTGACCGTCTGCAAGCGCGACTCGGCCAAGCGCATCCGGCGCGCCTTCGCCGGGGCGCTCGAGCGGCGCCGCCTGCGGGAGCTGAGGCGCTGCGGCTTCAACCACATCCAGGCGGCCGTGAACGCCGCTCGCAACGGGGCAATCATCCGCATCATGCCGGGGATCTACCGGGAGGAGCCGAGCCGGCGCAATCCCGAGCCCGACCCGCGCTGCGCGAACGACTACGAGGAGATCGGCAGCTCGTTGCTCGCCTCCGGAGTGGCCGGCCAGGGCGGCGGCGCCAAGGTCGCGAACTACGAGTACCAGCGCAAGTGCCCGAACGCCCAGAACCTGATCGCGATCGTCGGCGACGGCCCCGACGAAGACCGCGTCTGCGACACCAGGTGCAACCTCCAGATCCAGGGCATGGGACGCACGCGCAGTGATGTCGTTATCTCCGGCCAGCGCACGAAGCTCAATGTCATCCGCGCCGACCGCGCCGACGGCATCTACCTGAAGAACTTCACCGTCGAGTTCTCGGACTTCAACAACGTCTACATCCTCGAGACAAACGGCTTCCGGATGGAGGACATCCAGTCGCGCTACTCGCGCGAGTACGGCTTCCTCTCCTTCACCTCCGACCACGGCCTCTACAACCGGCTCGAGGCGTTCGGCGCCGGCGATTCCGGCATCTACCCCGGCTCGGGCCCCGAGGGCCACTGCGAGCGCTACGGGATCGAGATCCGCAACTCGGACTCGCACCACAACACGATCGGCTACTCCGGCACGGCCGGGAACGGCGTGTGGGCGCACGACAACCGCTTCCACCACAACTCGACCGGCATGACGACCGACTCGTTCGCGTCCGGCCATCCCGGCATGCCGCAGGACTGCGCCAAGTGGGAGCGCAACCTCATCTACTCCAACAACGAGGACTACTTCAACGCCGAGCGCGACGCGTACTGCAAGAACACGCCGCCCGAGCGGCGTGACCCGACGGTCGTCTGCCCGACGTTCCAGGTTCCGGTCGGCACCGGCATCGGCATCTTCGGTGGCAACGGCGACATCCTCCGCGACAACTTCATCTACGACAACTGGCGCGACGGCGTGAAGCTGCTGTTCGTCCCCGCCGCCTTCCGCGGCGAGCCCGACAAGGGCATCGACACCTCGTTCGACAACACGTTCGCCGACAACAAGATGGGTGTGCGGCCTGACGGGGTGCGCGACCCGAACGGGAACGACTTCTGGTGGGACGAGGAGGGCCGCGGCAACTGCTGGAGCGGCAACGTCGGGCCGGCGGGCGGGACGCCGTCCTCGAACGTGCTGATCGGCCTGCCCGCCTGCCCGGGCTCGACCGTGTTCAGCCCCGGCGTTCCGGTCAAGACCGCCAGCCAGGCGACCTGTTCGACCTGGGACCCGTACGAGAACCCCGACCCGCCGGGCTGTGACTGGTTCACCCGGCCCGAGGAGCCCCGGTGAGCACCGTCGCCGCCCCAATCGCGGCAGCGAGGGTCCCGCGCCGCCGCGCCGTCACAGCGGTCGTGCTGGCCGCCGTCGGCGTGGCGCTCGTGCTCGGCCTGTTCAGCCTCGGCGGCAGCGATCGCGTCGGTCCGCTCGACTGGTCGGGCCAGCCCGATGTGTTCACGCATCCGACGCTGCCCGGCGACCGCGTGCTCACCGCCACGCTGCACAACCGCGGCTTGCGCCCGCTGCGCATCGACGTCGCCGACGTTCGGCTGCTCGACGGCGGGGGCCGCGTGGTCGCCTCGACGCCGGTGTTCCTCCAGGGCTTCGGCAAGTCGTTGTGGGCTGCCGGGCGCGGGCCGCAGCAACTGCCGGACACCGAGCTGCTGCGGACGGGCCGGATCGCGCTGCTCAAGCCCGGTCAAGAGGTGCCGCTGACGGTCGCGTGGCACACGGCCGACGGCGACCCGGTGCGCGTGGCATACCGGGGCGGATCGCTCGCCCTTCCGTAAGAATCACAGAAGAACCAGGCTGGGCTTCTTTAGCCTCTCATCAAACTCCCGCGCTCTCATGGGCGGGCTATGCGGTCACTCGTCACCTTCTTCGGCGGAGCGTTGTCGGTCGGCCTCGTGGTCGGCGTGCTCGCGCTCGCAGGCGTGATCGACGACGACGCAGCGCCTACCACCCCCACGTCGACGGCCCCGCCGCCGTCGCCTCCCATCGCGAAGACCGAGGACGACCCGGTCTCCTCGCGTGCCTCCGACATCTCTGAGCTCTATAAGCGCGTGTCCGCCGGCGTCGTCTTCGTGCAGGCCGGCCAGACCGGCTCGGGCTCCGGGTTCATCTACGACGACGAAGGCCACATCGTCACCAACGACCACGTGGTCGAGAGCGCCAGCTCGTTCCAGGTCCGGATCGGCGTCGACACCAAGCCGATCCCGGCGAAGCTGATGGGCAAGGACCCGTCGAGCGACCTCGCTGTGCTGAAGGTCGATCCGGGCGCCGTCAAGGGCGGGCTGAAGCCGCTCGAACTCGGGGACTCGAACGCGCTCGAGCCGGGCGACCAAGCGATCGCGATCGGCTCGCCGTTCGGCCTCGAGGGCACGGTCACGACCGGGATCGTGTCCTCGCTCGGCCGCACGATCGAGGCGCCGAACAAGTTCCCGATCGCCAACGCGATCCAGACCGACGCGGCGATCAACCCCGGCAATTCGGGCGGCCCGCTGCTGGACGGCAACGGCCGCGTGATCGGCGTCAACTCGCAGATCCGCTCGAGCACCGGCACCAACACCGGCCTCGGATTCGCCGTCCCGGTCGCGACCGTCAAGTTCGTCGTCCCGCAGATCAAGGACGGCGGCAAGGTCGAGCGCGCCTACCTCGGCATCAGCAACGGCACGCCGCAGGATCGCTCCGGCGCCGTCGTGGACAGCGTCGCCCCCGGCGGTCCGGCCGCGACCGCCGGTGTGCAGCCGAACGACAAGATCGTCGACATCGACGGGCGCAACATCCAGTCCTCCGAGGACGTGTCCGCGGCGGTTGACGCACGCAAGCCCGGGGAACAGGCCAAAGTGACAGTGATCCGCGGCGGCGACCGGCGTACCCTGACTGTGGATCTCGGCACGAGGCCGGACACACCATGAACCCAGGAGACAACACGTGAGCCATGACGAGCGGCGGCTCCACGCGCTGGACCGGCGGATCGAGCCGAACCCGTCACGCGATGCCCATGATGCGCTGGAGACGGCCCTCTTCGAGATCAAGCGGGTGATCGTCGGCCAGGAGGCGATGCTCGAGCGCGTGCTCGTGGCGCTCCTGGCCGGTGGGCACGTGCTGCTCGAGGGCGTTCCCGGTCTGGCCAAGACGCTGACCGTCAAGACCGTCGCCGACGTGCTCGGCGGCTCGTTCAAGCGCCTGCAGTTCACGCCCGACCTCGTGCCCGCCGACCTCGTCGGCACGCGGATCTTCCGGCCGGACACGGGCGGCTTCGACACCGAACTCGGGCCGGTGTTCTGCAACTTCCTGCTCGCGGACGAGATCAACCGCGCGCCGGCCAAGGTGCAGAGTGCGCTGCTCGAGGTGATGCAGGAGCGTCAGGTGACGATCGGTCACGACACCCATCAGGTGCCCGCGCCGTTCCTGGTGCTCGCGACCCAGAACCCGATCGAGTCCGAGGGCACGTATCCGCTGCCCGAGGCGCAGGTCGACCGCTTCATGTTCAAGCTCGTCGTCGACTACCCGACCCACCGCGACGAGGTGGCCGTCGTCGAGCGCTCGCTGGAGCTCGGCACGCGCGCCCGAGAGGTGCTCAGCCCCGAGCAGCTCTCGGAGCACCAGAAGGCCGCGGGCACGGTCTATGTCGACCGGCGCGTGATGGAGTACGCGGTGGCGCTGACCACCTCGACGCGTGAGCCCATGGAGGAGAACTGGGTCGAGTTCGGCGCCTCGCCGCGCGGCTCGATCAACCTGATCCACGCCGGCCGCGCACTGGCGCTGTTGCGCGGGCGCGACTACATGCTGCCCGTCGACGTGCGCGATCTCGCGCGCGACGTGCTGCGCCACCGGATGGTGCTCACGTACGAAGCGCTGGCCGCGGGCGTCGATGCCGATCGGGTGCTGGACGATGTCCTCGAGCGCGTCCCGATGCCGCGGATCGAGCTGGCACAGGAACGACCGTTCGGGACGTGACGTTTCAGGCCCCGCTGCTGCTCGGACTGCTGGCGCTGGTCCCGCTGGCGGCGGGGATCTACGTCTGGTCCCAGCGGCGGGCGCGCAAGTTCGCGGTCCGTTACACGAACGTCGCCGTGCTGGCCGGCGTCGCCGGCCGCTCGTACACCCGCCACGTCCCGGCGATCCTGGCGCTGCTCGCGCTCGCGGCGCTGCTGATCGCGATCGCACGGCCGCAGCGCACCGTCGCCGCCGAGCGGCGCGAGGCGACGGTGATCCTCGTCTTCGACACCTCCGGCTCGATGCTGGCCACGGACGTGCAGCCGTCGCGGCTCGAGGCCGCGCGCCTGGCGGGCATGACGTTCGCCGACGCGGTGCCGGACACGTTCCGGATCGGCGTGATCGGCTTCGGCTCGAGCGCGCAGCAGCTGGCCGAGCCGACGACCGACCACGCGCGCGTGAAGACGACGATCGGCGCGCTCCAGGTCAAGGGCGCGACCGCGATGGGCGACGCGCTGAAGGCCGCCATCAATTCGGCACGCATCCCGGTGCCGGACGGCCTCGGCGGTGAGCGCCGGCTGCCGGCCGCGATCGTCCTGCTCGGCGACGGGGCTAGCACCCGCGGAGCGGACCCGATCGACGTCGTGCAGGACACGAAGAAGTTCAAGATCCCGGTCTACACCGTCGCGCTCGGCACGCAGAACGGCACGCTCACCCACACCAACCCGAACACCGGCCAGACCACCACTGAGCGCGTCCCGCCCGACCTGTTGACGCTGCAGGAGATCGCGCGCGACACCGGCGGTCAGTTCTTCGCCACCGCCGACGCGCGCCGGCTGCAGACGGTCTACGCGAACCTCGGGACGCGGCTGACCAAGACCAAGGAGAAGCAGCAGGTGACGTCGGCGTTCGCCGGCGGCGCGCTGGTGCTGCTGTTGATCGGCGCCGGCTTCGGACTGGTGCGCGGCGGGAGGCTCCCGTGAGGCTGGTCCCGCCGACGCCCGACCGCACGCCGGACAAGCCCGGTCCCGGCCCCGTCCCGCCCGCGGTCCTGCGGTCGCTCGATCTCGCGGTGATGAAGCGGATCGAGAGCCTGCTGCCGGGCGAGCACCTCACGCCGCAGGTCGGCTCCGGCACCGAGCTGGCGATGATCCGGCCGTACTTCCCCGGCGACGACGTCCGCCACATCGACTGGAACGCGACCGCGCGGCTGCAGGAGCCGTACGTGCGCGTGCACGTCGGCGAGCGCGCGCTGACGAGCTGGCTGGTGCTCGACTCGTCCGCGTCGATGGCGTTCGGCACCGCCGACCGGCGCAAGTGGGATGTCGCCGAAGGCGTCGCGCTGGCGGTCGGCCACGTCACCACCCGGCGCGGCAACCGGCTCGGCGTGATGGCGTTCGGCGGCGGCGGAACGCGCATCATGCGCCCGCGCCAGGGCCGCCTCGGGCTGCTCGCGCTGCTGGCGGAGCTGCGCCGCGAGGTCGAGCCCGAGGGCGCCGGCGCGACGTCGCTCGGCGCGGCGCTGGCCGGCGCCGCCGCCGTCGGCCGCCAGCGCGGCCTGGTCGTGATCGTGTCCGACTTCCGCGGCGAGCGTGACTGGGAGGCGCCGCTGCAACAGCTGCGCGCGCGCCACGGCGTGCTGGCGGTGGAGATCGTCGACCCGCGCGAGCAGGAGCTGGTGCCGGCCGGCGACCTGTGGCTGGTCGACCCGGAGACGGGCCGCCAGGTCCACGTCGACACGCGCAAGCGGCGCGTCCGCGCCCGGTTCGCGGAGGCCGCCGCCGCCGAGCGCGACGACGTGCGGGCCGCCCTGCGTCGCACCGGGGCCGATCATGTCGTGCTCTCGACCGCGGGTGACTGGCTGCGCGTCTTCGCCACCCACCTGCGCCGAGGCGAGGCCGCGCTGCGCGCCGGCGCGCCGGCCCGCGCGGCGGTGCGAAACCGGATCCAGGCGGGTCGCCCATGAGCTTCGCCGAGCCAGTTCTGCTCGCCGGCTTCATCCTGATCCCGCTCGCGATGATGGCCTACAGCTCGCTCCAGCGACGCCGGCGCCGCGAATCGACGGCGTGGGCCAACCCGGCGCTGGTGCCGAACCTCACCACGGCCAAGCCCGGCTGGCGCCGGCACCTGCCGCCGTTCCTGCTCCTGCTCGCGCTCGCGATCCTCGTCGCCGCGCTGGCACGGCCGCAGCGGACCGTCGCGTCACCACAGCGCGCGGCCAACGTGATCATGGTCACCGACATCTCGGGCTCGATGAACGCGACCGACGTTTCGCCCGACCGGCTGACCGCGGCCGTCGAGGCGGCCAAGACGCTGACCCAGAAGGTCCCGGAGACGTTCCGGCTCGGCCTGGTGACGTTTTCGGACTACGCCGAGCAGCGCGTCGCGCCCACGACCGACCGGCCGCAGATTCGCGGTGCCCTCGACCAGCTCGTGGCCGAGGGCGGCACGGCGATGGGCGACGGGCTCGAGCGCGGGCTGTTCGCCGCCCGCACGCCGGTCCCGAACGCCAACGGCACCGGCGTCCGCCGGCTCCCGTCGGTGATCGTGCTGCTCTCGGACGGCAAGAACACGTCCGGTTCGCGCGATCCGGTCCAGGTCGCGCGCGAGGCGGGCCGCGCCCGGATCCCGATCTACACGATCGCGCTCGGCACCGCCGCCGGCGAGGTCGAGCTGCGCGACTCGTTCGGCTTCCTCCAGCGCGTCCAGGTGCCGCCGGACACCGAGACGCTCAAGGAGGTCGCACGGATCTCCGGCGGCAAGTCCTACACCGCCACCGAGACCGACAAGGTCAAGGAGATCTACGCGAACCTCGGCACACGGCTGTCGTCGCGCAGCGAGAAGCGCGAGGTGACGGCGTTCTTCGCGGGCGGCGCGTTGTTCCTGCTGGCGGCCGCCGGCGGCCTCTCACTGCGCTGGTTCGGCCGGCTGATTTAGGCCAGAACCGGACCGCAACCGACCGTAACGTTTCACCGGTGCGTAAGACAACGCCCGGTATGTTGGAAGAAGTGCACGACGTGATGGAGGAGGTACGCGGCCGCACGCTGCGGCTCGTCGAGCATCTCGACGAGGAGCGGCGCAACGCCGTGCTCTCGCCGATCATGAGCCCGCTCTCATGGGACCTCGGGCACGTCGCGGCGTACGAGGACCTGTGGCTCAATCACCGAGCGGCCGGGCGCCCACTTCTGCGCGACGATCTGGCCGCGCTCTACGACGCGTTCGAGACCCCGCGCGCGGTGCGCGGCGACCTCGAGTTCCTGCGCGGTGCCGAGTTGCGCGAGTACATGGACGCGGTGCGTAAGCGCGCTTTGGAGGCGCCGGTCAGCGAGCTCCACGAGCTCGTGATCCGGCACGAGCTCCAGCACACCGAGACGATGCTGCAGGCGATGGCATTGGCGGGGCTACTACCGCCGTCGTTCGCCGGCCCGCGGGCGATGACCGGTACCGGCTTGGAGATGGTCGAGGTGGCCGAGGGGCCGGTGGAGATCGGCAGCGGCCCGGATGGCTTTGCGTACGACAACGAGCGCCCGCGCCATACGGCGTCGACGGCGCGGTTCACGATCGCCCGCACGCCGGTCACCAACGGCAGCTGGTTGAGCTTCGCCGAGGGCGGCGGCTACGAGCGCCGCGAGTGGTGGTCCGACGAGGGCTGGGCGTGGAAGGAGGAGTACGACATCACCCACCACGCACCGGCCGAGGCCGGGGATCGTGACGCCCCCGTGGTCCACGTTTCCTGGTTCGAGGCCGCCGCCTTCGCCCGCGCGCACGACGCGCGGCTACCGACCGAGTTCGAGTGGGAGAAGGCGGCGACCTGGGGCCAGCTCGAGGGCACCGGGGAGGTCTGGGAGTGGACCGCGAGCCACTTCGTGGGCTACCCGGGTTTCGTCGCGCACCCGTATCGGGAGTATTCGGAAGTGTTCTTCGGCGACCGCTACCGGGTGCTGCGCGGCGGCTCGTGCGCCACGCACCCGCGCGTCGCCTCCCCGCAGTTCCGCAACTGGGACCTCCCCGAACGCCGGCAGCTCTTCGCCGGAGTCAGGATCGCGCGATGAAGACGGCCTCCACAGCGGGGGGGTCCGGGGGGGCGGCAGCCCCCCCGGTCTCCATCACCGAGATCGTCTCCTGTCTCGGTGCGGACGAGCGGACGCTGGCGTTCGACGCCCTGGACGGGCTGACGCGGCCGTTCAAGGAGATCCCGCCCAAGCACTTCTACGACACCGAGGGCTCGCGCCTGTTCGAGGCGATCACGAACCTGCCGGAGTACTACCCGACCCGCACCGAGCGGGCGATCCTGACCGCGAACGCGCCCCAGCTCGTCGACTCGACCGGCATGGCGGAGCTGGTCGAGCTCGGCAGCGGCGTGCCGACCAAGACGCTGCTGCTGCTCGACGCGATGCGCGACGCCGGGACGCTCGACCGCTACGTGCCGTTCGACGTCTCCGAAGTCGTGCTGACCGAGAGCGCGAAGATGCTCGTCGAGCGCTACCCGGGGATCCGCGTGTTCGGCGTCGTGGGCGACTTCGAGCGCCACCTGGATGCGCTCCCGCCCGCCGACGGCCCGCGCGTGATCGTGTTCCTCGGCGGCACGATCGGGAACTTCCCGCCCGGCTCGCGGCGGCGGTTCCTGCGCGGGCTGGCCCGGGCCTTGCGCCCGCAGGACCGGCTGCTGCTCGGGACGGACCTCGTGAAGGATCCGGCCGTGCTCGAGGCCGCGTACAACGACTCGGCCGGCGTCACGGCGGCCTTCAACCGCAACATGCTGGCGGTGGTCAACCGCGAGCTGGACGCCGATTTCGACCTCGGCGCGTTCGAGCACGTCGCGTTCTACGACCGCGAGCAGGAGTGGATCGAGATGCGGCTGCGGGCGCTGCGCCCCAGGTCGTGCACGTCCGCAAGCTCGGGCTGACCGTGCACTTCGCCAACCGCGAGGAGCTGCGGACGGAGATCAGCGCGAAGTTCACGCGCGCACGCGTCGAGGCTGACTTCGCCGCCGCCGGGCTGGAACTCCAGGAGTTCCTGACCGACCCGGACGAGCTGTTCGCGCTCAGCCTCGCCGGCGTGCGGCGAGCTCGCTGATCACGGCCTCGTAGAGCAGTTCGTCGCCCTCCTCGGCGACCCGCACGTGCTCGCCGCGGACGTCGAGGTCGAGCGGCGTCACCCAGACGGCGCCGAGAGGCGCGTCGGCGAGCGCGGCGCCGACACCGACGCACTGGTCGCGGTCGAGTGCCAGGGCGCGCATCACGAACGCGATCGCGCCTTCTTCGCCGGTGACGTCATGGCGCTCACCGTGGACTTCGACCTCGGCCTCGTCCCCGGCGAGCGCGAACACCTCGACGTCGGCGCGCGCGCACGCCTCGAAGGCGCGCTCGCTCAGCCGGCTGCCTGCGTCCACCGCCTCGGGGTCATAGAAGACGCACCGAAGCGCGGACATGGGCGGGATGGTCTCACACGATGCTGATGTCGCCCCCGCCATCGCCGCCGTCGCCGCCGCAGACCTCCTTCGACGGGGAGCGCTCGGCCGCGTGGACCAGGCCCTTGCCCTGGCCCTTCTTGGCCAGCACCATCTGCTCACCGCGCAGGAACGCGGGCGGCCGCTTGTCGGGGGTCTCGGTCATGTCGTAGTCGCCCTTCCACGAGTTCTCGGCCTCGTTGCAGACGTCGGTGGCGTTCGCGGCGGGGGCCGCGGCCGCGAGGATGAGGACGGCGGTGGTGGCCGCCAGGGCGAGCTTGCGCACAGGATTCTCCTTCGGTGCTTGGG
This sequence comes from uncultured Solirubrobacteraceae bacterium, assembly GCA_963768375.1. Taxonomy (GTDB): domain Bacteria; phylum Actinomycetota; class Thermoleophilia; order Solirubrobacterales; family Solirubrobacteraceae; genus Solirubrobacter. The sequence goes on along the minus strand of CAVYHO010000002.1, from coordinate 700,888 downwards.
GGTTCACCCGTCATCGACCTCGCGGCGAGCACCTAGCATCGGGGCGTGGCCCTAGTCCGAGACATCGAGCCGTGGGACGCGCTGCTCGACGCCGGCCGCGCCGACGAGCGGCTCGTCCGCCAGGAGTCCCAGCACGCGCGCGAGCCGGACATGACGGCGCTGCCCGAGGACCTGCATCCGGACGTGCGGGCTGCATTGCGCAACCGCGGGATCGACTTCCTGTGGGCGCACCAGCACGACGCGCTGTATTCCGGCTGGGAGCAGACGACGATCGTCACCACCGGCACGGCGTCCGGCAAGTCGCTGTGCTTCCAGCTCCCGACGCTGGACGTGCTGTCGCGCGACGCCCGCGCGCGTGCGCTCTACCTGTACCCGGCGAAGGCGCTCGCCCAGGACCAGCTGCGGTCACTTAACGCACTCGCCGTCAAGCGGGCGAGACCGGCGATCTACGACGGCGACACGCCGCGCGAGCACCGCTCGGCGCTGCGGCGGCGCGCGAACCTGATCCTCACCAACCCGGACATGCTGCACCTCGGGATCCTCCCGAACCACACGGCGTGGGGCGACTTCTTCGCGAACCTCGCCGTCGTCGTGGTCGACGAGGCGCACGTGTACCGCGGCGTGTTCGGCTCGCACGTGGCCAACGTGCTGCGGCGGCTGCGGCGGATCTGCGAGGTGCACGGCACGTCGCCGCGGTTCCTGCTCGCCTCGGCCACGATCGCGAACCCGGGCGAGCTGGCGACGCGGCTGACCGGGCTCGACGACGTCGCGGTGATCGACCGCGACGGCTCGCCGGGCAACAACCGCACGATCGCGATGTGGAACCCGCCGTTCATCGATGTGGATACGCGGCGGTCTCCGCTCGCCGAGGCGGCCGACCTGCTGGCGGAGCTGGTGATCGAGGGCGCGCGGACGATCGTGTTCATGAAGTCGCGCAAGGCGGTCGAGCTGATGGCGCACTTCGCCGCGTTGGAGCTGAAGCGCCGCGGGCACGCGTCCTTGGCCGAGAGGATCGCCCCGTACCGGGCGGGCTACACGGCGGCGCAGCGGCGTGACATCGAGCGGCGGCTCGTCGACGGTGAGCTGCTCGGCGTCGTCTCGACGGACGCGCTGGAGCTCGGGATCGACATCGGCGCGCTGGATGCGGCGATCTGCGTGACGTTCCCCGGGACGGTCGCCTCGCTGCGCCAGATGTGGGGCCGGGCGGGACGGCGCGGACGCGGGCTGGCGATCTACATCGCCGGGGAGGACGCGCTCGATCAGTTCTTCTGCCGCCATCCGGACGAGTTCCTGGAGCGGCCGGTGGAGGCCGCGATCCTCGACCACGAGAACGAGCAGCTGTACGCCGCGCACCTGCTGTGCGCGGCGCACGAAGGGCCGCTGGAGGCCGCCGACGCGGCGACGCTGGGTCCGCGCTGGCGCGAGTTCGCCGAGCAACTGGTCGGCGAGGGCCAGCTCCGGGCCCGCCCGGATGGCACGTTCGTCCTGCGCCGCGCGGACGAGTTCCCCGCGTCGGCGGTGTCGTTGCGGTCGGCCGGGCGCGACGCGGTGGCGGTTGTCGATACGCGCTCGGGCGAGGTGATCGGTGACGTGGATATGGGCCGGGCGCCGTCGACCGTGCATGCCGGGGCGGTGTACCTGCACGGCGGGCGGCAGTTCGAGGTGAGCGAGCTCCATCTCGCCGACGGCCGCGCGTTCGTGCACGAGTTCGACGGCGACTGGTACACGCAGCCCAAGCGCTCGACCGAAACGCAGATCGAGCAGGTGCTGGCGACACGCGAGGCACTGGGCGTGAAGCTGAGCTTCGGCGTCGTCGTGGTCACCGAGCAGATGCTCGCCTACCAGCGCCGGCGGGTCGCCGACCATGAGGCGATCGACCTGATCCCGTTGGAGCTGCCGGAGACGTCATTTGCGACTCAGGCGCTCTGGTACGAGCTGTCCGAGCCGGATCTCGGGACTTTGCACGCCACCGAGCACTGCCAGATCGCCGTGCTCCCGCTGCTCGCGATGTGCGACCGCTGGGACATCGGCGGGCTCTCGACGAACTACCACGAGCAGATCGGCGGGCCGACGATCTTCATCTTCGACGGCCACCCGGGCGGGATCGGGATCGCGCGCCGCGGCTACGAGGCGTTCGAGCGACTGGTGGGCGACGCCTACCGGCTCGTGAGCGAGTGCCCGTGCGAGTCGGGCTGCCCGTCGTGCGTGCAGTCGCCCAAGTGCGGCAACCTCAACGAGCCGCTGTCGAAGGCCGGCGCGATTGATTTGATGGGCGGCCTACTTGGAGCACGCGTAGGGTCGCCCGCTCGCCCTCGAAGTCGCCGCGGGTGACCCCGGCGCCGACGTAGCGCATGCTGCGCGTCAGCAGCACCCCGCGGTGCTCCGGCGATTCCATCCAGGCCTCGATCGCCGTGGCCGGGTCGGCCCGGCGGGTGTAGTCGAGCAGCAGGGCCTCCCCGAACGCCCCGAAGCCGGGCGGGCGCACCGGGTCGTGATCGAAGCGCTGCTCGCGCATCAGCCGCCGCGCGAGCGACGTGGAGGTGCGCTCGAGCGTGGGAGAGACGATCAGCGGCGGGAGGTCGTAGCGGGCGCGTTCGCCGTTGACGGCGTCGATGACGGCGTCGGCGCGCGCCGACGCGGGAAACAGGAGGAGCGTGGCTACGGCCGCCGCGACGATCCTCATGCCCAGGCGAGCAGGTCCGGGAGCGGGTCGATCGGGGTGCTCGCCTTGGTGGCCCACCAGCCGTTGAGCCAGATCTCGAAGTGCAGGTGCGGGCCTTCGGACGCGCCCGTGTTGCCGACCGAGCCGATCCGCTGGCCCGCGACGACCGGCGCGCCCTTGGCCACGAGGATCGAGCCGGCCTGCAGGTGCATGAAGACGTAGTGGCGGCCGTCGTCGCCGGCGATGACGACGTAGTGGCCGGCGCCCATCTGTTGGTAGGCGATCCAGTGCACGGTGCCACCGCGCGGGGTGACGACCGGCGTCCCCTCGGCGGCCGCGACGTCCTGGCCCTGGTGGGAGTGGCCGGGGCGGCCGGCGCCGAAGCGCGAGCCCTCGTTGCCGAGGCTGTAGAGACCCTGAACGGGGAACAGGCCCGAGGTCGCGGTCGAGAGGGTGGCGGGCGCGGGCGGCGGAGGCGGAGTGGGCGCGACGACGCTCAGCGGCACGCGCAGATAGCGCGTCGCTCCGGCGCCGGTGACCGCCACGCGCGCGGTGTACTTGCCGGGCGGGACGGCGGCGGTCCAGGTCCGGCGGACGGCGCCGCTGGAGCCGACGCGGCCGAGCGAGGTGCGCACGGCGGCCTGGCCGGGGACCAGCAGGTCGACGCGCAACCGCGCGCCAGGCGTGGCGCGGACGGCAAACGTGACGCTGGCGCCGGGGGCGACGACCTCAGGCTTGACGGAGAACGATCGGGCCGTGGGACCGGCGATGGCGCCGCCGCTCCCGGAGGCGTGGGCAGGGGCAGCGAGCACGGCAATCAGGAGCAGCGGGAGGATCACACCCGCAATGTCGGCGCTCGGACAGCCGATGTACATCGTTGCAGGAGAACGTGCATTGACGCCGACGGAGCGGCGCGAATGTTTAGCGCGCCAGGCCCTGAACGACGCGAAGCGCCGGGGGCGCCTCGATGTCGCGGCCGGTGCCGCGCTCGCGGATCAGCCGCGTCGCGGCCTCGGCCGGGAGCGGCCGCGAGAGGTAATAGCCCTGGGCGAAGTCGCAGCCGAGCGCCTCGAGCTGGCGCCACGCGTCCTCGGACTCGACGCCCTCGGCGACGACCTTCAGGCCGAGGTTGTGCGCGAGCTCGATCGTGGAGCGCACGATCGCGGCGTCGGAGGCATCGACGGCCATCTCGATCACGAACGACTTGTCGATCTTGATCACGTCGACCGGCAGGCGCTTGAGGTTGGCCAGCGAGGAGTAGCCGGTGCCGAAGTCGTCGACCGACAGTGTCAGGCCGATCTGGCTCAGCCGGTCCAGCGTCGCCTCGGCGCGCGCCGGGTCGGTCATGAGCATGCTCTCGGTGATCTCCAGCTCGAGCAGCTCGGCCTCGACGCCCCAGCGCGCGAGCAGGCGCGGGATCTCGACAGCGAGCTGCGTATCGAGGAACGAGCGGGCGGAGAGGTTGACCGCGACCGACAGCTCGAGGCCGGCGTCCTTCCAGGCGCGGGCCTGGCGCAGGGCGGCGTCGAGCACGAATGACGTCAGCGGCGTGATCAGGCCGGTCTGCTCGGCGATCGGCACGAACTCGGCCGGGCCGACGATGCCGAACTCGGGGTGATCCCAGCGCGCGAGCGCCTCGGCGCCCATGATCCGGCCCGTGCGCAGGTCGGCCTTCGGCTGGTAGTAGAGCTGGATCTGACCCTCGTTGATCGCCGAGCGCAGGCCACCGGCGAGCGCCAGTCGGCGCGGCGAGTGGCGGTCGAGCTCGGGCTCGAAGATGGCGTGGCCGCGGCCGGACTGCTTGGCCGAGTACATCGCGATGTCGGCGCGCTGCTGGAGTGTCTCGTTGTCCTCGCCGTGCATCGGGTGCAGCGCGAGGCCGACCGAGGCGTCGATCTCCAGCCGCATGCCCTCGAGCACGAACGGCTCGCGCAGGTGCATGAGCAGGTTCTGGGCCACCCTCGACGCGTCCTGGGGGCTGTCGACGCGCGGAAGCAGGACGCCGAACTCGTCGCCGCCGAGGCGGGCCACCGTGTCCGAGTCGCGCAGCGCGCGCTTCAAACGACGAGCGACCTCCTCGAGCAGGAGGTCGCCCATGTGGTGGCCGAGCGTGTCGTTGATCTCCTTGAAGTGGTCGAGATCCATGATCATCACGACCGCGTGCTCGCCGGTTCGGCGGCCTCTGCGCACGACCTGATCGATGCGATCGCGGAACAGCTCGCGGTTCGGCAGGCCGGTGAGCGCGTCATGGAGCGCCTGGTGTTCCTTCTCGATCGCCTCGCGGCCGCCGCGGTGGACGGCGAAGATCGGCAGGAACAGGAGCGCGATCGCCGGCAGCGCGAAGTCCGCGGCGAGCACGATGATCGGCGCCAGACCGAGCATCAGACCGTTGATCGAGGCCTGGAAGAACAGGTCGCGCACCATGTAGCTGAAGACCTTCGCGCGCGACGCGAGCGCGACGACGGTGGACACCAGCGCGATGTTCACGAGGAAGAACGTGGCCGCGGCGAGCAGGACGCCGGGCAGGTCGATCGGAGCCAGGTGCGGCTCCGCGGCGCGCGGGAGACCGGTCGTGTAGTTGAGCACGAGCGCGGTGGCGCCGACGGTGATCGCGTACTGGAAGAAGTTGAACGCGATCTTCTGGAGCGGCTTGCGACCGATCGTGTCGGCCAGGATGTTGGCCGCCCCAAGCGCGACGAGGCCGGCCAGCGGGCCGGCGACGAGCATCGCCGCGAGCGCGAACGTGGTCGAGGTCGTGACCTCTCCCTCCGCTCCGCGCGTGAAGACCTTCAGCGGGACGAACTCACCGGCGAAGGCGAACGCAAAGAACATCAGCGCCTCCGGAGAGACGAGGCGACGAAGATCGTCCGCGCCATCCAACGTGAGCCCGACTGCGCACAGCGTCCCGACCGCGATAACGGCGGAGACGTAGGCGTCGAGTGGGCTGAGTCGAATGGCGCGGGCGATCATCGTGCGAGTGCTGCGGTTGCCGGGGGCGCCGATTCGCGACGCCCCGGTACTACCACTTGCGGCCGTTACGGACCTTCATCGGGCCTAGCCCCACTTGGCGCCGGCGCCGAGGCCCTCGAGGAACACAGCCACAACGCCCGCGACAAGCGCGAGACGGTAGAGACGTGCCTTCATCATGGTTTGAGACCTCCGTGTCATGGCTCCCCCCTTGAGAGCCTTTCCAGACTGAGTTGTCGGTAGGGCCTGGACCCGAGTTGAGCAATTCGACGTTTGTTGGAGTGGTGGCCTGGACGCCCCTGCCGATCAATAGAGCGAGATGATCATTGGACTCGCCTACCTGCTCGTTCTCGCCAGTGTCCCGCTCGCACGCGGGCGTATCAGTGCGCTGGCTGATCTGCCGCTGCGCAAGCCGGCGCTCGCGCTCGCCGCGATCGCCGTCCAGATCCTGGTCATCTCCGTCCTCCCGGGCGGGAACCAGACCATCCACACCACCCTGCATCTGAGTTCCTATTTCCTGCTCGGCGCCTTTGCATTCGCGAACCGCCGGATTGTGGGTGTTCCGATCATCGCGCTGGGCGGCGTGTTGAACTTCATCGCGATCGCTGCCAACGGCGGCGTGATGCCGACCCACCCGGACGCGGTCGAGTCCGTCGCGAGCACCGCGGCCGAGGGCGAGTTCATCAACTCGCGCGTGATCGATGACGCCAAGCTGCAGTTCCTCGGTGACGTGTTCGCCACTCCGACGTCGCTGCCGCTGCACAACGTCTTCAGCATCGGCGACGTCGTCCTGCTGATCGGCGTGATCGTGCTCGTGCACGTCGCGTGCGGCTCACGGCTCGTCCCGCGGCGCTGGTCGCCGCGCCCAGCGGTGGCCTGATGTTCCGGAGGGCGCTCTCCGGAGCGCCGGCGCGGCGCTTCTTCGCCGCGCACGCCCAGTCCTGCCTTGGGACGGGCCTCGCCTACGTCGCCCTGCCGCTGCTGGCCTACGACCGCTTCGACACGCCGTGGGCGATCGCCGCGGTGCTTCTACCTGATCTGCTGCCGGCGATCGTGCTCGGTCCGTTGCTCGGTGCGCTTGGTGGACCGGATCGGCTGGCGGACGTGCGCGGTCGTGGCCGACATCCTGCGCGCGCTGGCGTTCGTGCTCGTGATGAGCGCGGACTCGCTGCCGGCGATGATGGTGGGCGCGTTCGTGGCCGGGATCGGGACCGCGCTGTTCACTCCTGCGGCGCTCGCCGGGCTTCCCCGCCTGGTCGACGGCGACGAGGGCAAGGCCGCCGCGATGGGCCTGTACGGCGCGATCGACGACGTCGGGCTGACGGCCGGGCCGGCGCTCGCCGCGCTCGGACTGGCGGTCGTGTCGCCCGAGACGCTGATGGGCATCAACGCGATCACGTTCGCCATTTCCGCCTGCCTGATCGGGTCCGTGGCCGTGCGCGGCGGCGCGCTCGTCACGCGCGCGACCACGTCTCTGCTCGCTGACGCGCGCACGGGCGTCCGCGAACTCGCGTCGCGGCCGGAGATCCGGACACTTCTCGGCTCCTCCGCCGGAGTCGTGTTCTGCATCGGGATCACGAATGTCGGCGAGGTGGTTCTGGCCCGCGAGGTCCTGCATGTTGGCGACTCGGGGTTGGCCGCGATGGTCGCCGCCGGTGGGTTGGGCACGGTGCTCGGCTCGCTGTGCACGCGCTTCACCACCGCCGGCGCGTGGGCCTGGCGGTACGCGTACGTGATCGGCGTCGGCTGCCTGGCGATCGAGCTGGTCGCCTGCGCCGTCTTGGATTCGTACTGGCTCGCCGTCCCGGCGCTGGCGTTGGGCGGCTTCGGCAACGGGCTCGCGCTGGTGCACGACCGCCTGCTGCTCTCGCACTGCACGCCGGCCTCCCTCCACGGCCGCCTGTTCGGCCTGCAGAAGACGTGCGTCTCGTTCGCATTCGCGATCTCGTTCCTGACTTCCAGTGCCCTGATCGCGCAGCTCGGCGTGCAGGCCGCGTTCCTCATCGCGGCCATCGGCCTGGGCGTCGTGATGGCGTCCGCGATGCCCCGCTTGCGCCGCGCGTGGCCGGCGCCGGCGCGCTAGCCTAGGCGCGCACGGCGAGATAGCTCAGTTGGTAGAGCACACGACTGAAAATCGTGGTGTCCCCGGTTCGAGTCCGGGTCTCGCCATCGATAAACGCCCTGCTATCAGGGCGTTTATTCGTTCCGGATGTCGACGTCTCCCGCTTCCGCTGACGCCCGATCGGAGCCTCGTCTCCCGTTCGTCTCCCAATCGTCGTCGATCTCCGCTCCGTGGAGTTGTGTGCGGGCGCTGCGGACGAGAGCGTCGAAGCGGACGCCGTGCTCGCGCTTGACGCGCTGCTCGAGCTGCGCGTAGACGTCGAGCGTCATCTTCGAATCGGCGTGCCCGACCTGGCTCATGACCCACTTGACGTCGAAGCCGTTGGCCAGCAGCGCGATCGAGATGTAGGTGCGCCGCAGGCTGTGTGGCGTCGTGGGCGGCAGGGGCGGCAATCCGCCGGCAGCGCGCCGCTCGCTCGCCGCCGCGGCGGCTTCGCGGATGATCTCGGCGACCCGCTGTCGACTGATGCGGCCGCCACGAATGTTCTGCACGACGAAGTCCGCGGGAGCCGTAGAACGCCCGGCCCGCCGCATGCGGTCGAGGTGCGTTACGAAGGCCTCCGCGAGGTCGGGGCTCATCTCGACGACACGGATGCCGGTCTCGGTCTTCGAGTCCGGAATGTGGAAGCGAGCGCCCGCCGGGTCGTGGAGCCGGACGTGATGCAGCCGCATGTCGCATAGCTCGGTGTTGCGGACTCCGCTGTAGCCGAGCACTCTCGCGATGAATGCTCGACCGATGTAGGTAAAAGTCGAGTCCGCGCCGAGCCGGCGCGCGTGGTAGCTGATCGTGGCCTTCGAGCGTCCAAGCTCAGCGGCGATCGCCAGCTGCGTCATGCCCCGCGAGAGCATCGCCGCTACGCGCGCGGCGGTGTCGCCGCCTTCGGCTTCAATCCTCCTGGGCCTTGCGGGCGCGTCCTGAGCTCCAGCCTCGTCGATCAGCGCACTGAGCTCGTCGAGTTCGAGGAACGTGCGTTGCGGCTTGGGAACCCGCAGCCGCATGCGCTTTCCACGCGCCGGGTTGCGGTCGATATGCCCATCCTCGACCGCGTCCTCGAGTATCGCCGCGAGCGTGTCGATCAACTTCCGGATGGATGCCAGACCGAGCGGCACGCTTCTCCGGCCCCGCCGGTCGCGCAGCTCTGCTCCCGCAGAGATCGCAGCGCGCAACTCGCCAGCTTCACGGATCTTATGCGCCTTGAACGCCTGGCAGAGATCCGCGTCGATCTCGTCCAAGCGCTTGAGCCCGAAGAACGGCAGCAGGTGCGTCCGCAAGCGCCACAGGTAGTCGGCTCGTGTGTTGGCGGCCAGAGCCCTCTCTACCAAGCTCGTGTGAGACAGGTTGTACCGCTGGTTTACTGAGCCTGAGGGCGAGAACGGACGTGTCGTTGTGTCGCAGTTCTCCGCAGGGAAGTTGGAGGAGCAGGAGGCCCGCGCGGTCGGCGGGGGTCCCGGATCCGGAGCTGGTGCCGCGGGCGTCGCGGCGGCGGTTCACCGCGGCCTACAAGCTGAGGATCGTCGTCGCGGCCGAGGCGTGCAGCAAGCCCGGTGAGGTCGGCGCGTTGCTGCGCCGCGAGGGCTTGTATTCGTCGCTGTTGACGGAGTGGCGGCGGGCGCGCGACAGCGGCGCCCTGGGGGCGCTTGAGCCGCGGCAGCGTGGCCCGAAGCCGCCGAGCGCGGAGCGCGTGGAGAACGCGGCGTTGCGTCGTCAGCTCGAACGCTCCCAGGCCGACCTGCAGACGGCGCGTCGGGTGATCGAGGTGCAGGGAAACGTCTCCGCGCTCTTGGAAGAACTGCTGGCCAAGAGCGCGCCCGAGCTGACCAGCGAGCCGCCGCCGTCGTCATGATCGACGCGGCCGTCACCGAGATCGAGCGGCCGTGCTTGAGCAGCTGCACAGCCCCAGGTTCGTCGACGCCTCGCCGGCCGAGGTCTGGGCGACGCTGCTGGACGAGAGCACCTACCTGGCGTCTGAGCGCACGATGTACCGGATCCTCGCCGCCGAGCACGGCGGGGTCCGCGAGCGTCGAGCGCAGCGGTCGCACCCGCCCTACGCGGCGCCGGAGCTGCTCGCCGAGCGACCCAACGAGGTGTGGTCCTGGGATATATCCAAGCTCAAGGGCCCGGCGAAATGGACGCACTTCTACCTCTACGTGATCCTTGACGTCTTCAGCCGCTACGCGGTCGGCTGGACCGTCCAGCACCGCGAGAGCGCAGCGTTGGCCAAGGCGCTGATCGCCCAGGCGATCGAGCAGCAGCACATCGGCCGCGACCGGCTGACCGTGCACGCCGACCGCGGCAGCTCGATGACCAGCAAGCCGGTCGCCTTTCTGCTGTCAGACCTCGGCGTCGTGCGCTCGCACAACCGGCCCTACACCTCGACCGACAACCCCTACTCCGAAGCGCACTTCAAGACGCTGAAGTACCGGCCCGCGTTCCCCGCCCGCTTTGACTCGATCGACCACGCACGCGCGTTCTGCCGCGACTTTTTCAACTGGTACAACCAGCAGCACCGCCACGCCGGGATCGGGCTGATGACCCCCGCGACCGTCCACCACGGCCAAGCGCAGGCCGTCCACGCCGATCGTGCACGCGTCCTGGACGCCGCCTACGCCGCCACCCCCGAGCGGTTCGTCCGACACCCACCCAAGCCGCCCGCGCTGCCGACCGCCGCGTGGATCAACAAGCCCGACAGCGAGCAGACCGCCCACTAAATTCCCGACCCCGCTGTCTCATCCGGCTTGACAGGCTCCGGCCGCGCAATTCCCTAGTTGCCCAATCCCGCAGCTCGCTCGACCCGGCTCTGCCCCCAAGCGCAACCACCTTGCGAAGCGCTCCGCTCAACGGCTTAGTGTCGTCCAGCGCCTCTTGCTCGATCTGGCCGAGCAGACCCGTGTCTCGTTTCGCCATGTCCCTGGCCACGGCGTATGGCGCTACCGAGACAGAAGACGCACGAATGACCGGCGTGATCACGAACCCATGCGACTCGAGCGGTCGCCTCGATCGTGATCTGAATCCGGTTCTCAGACTCGGATCCAGATCTCTGCCAATGGGCGTATGGCATCCCGTGCGGGGATGCTGAGCTCCGAGTGCGCCGGCGATAAGCGGGTGGCGGTGCTCGAGGCGACCGGGAACATCGAGGTCGTCGCCGAGGCCGGCAACGGCGAGGAGGCGGTTGCGGCCGCGACCAAACACGCGCCGGACGTGGTGCTGATGGACATCCGGATGCCGGTGATGGACGGCATCGAGGCCACGCGCCGGCTACCCCGCCAGCGCGTCCTGATCCTCACCCACGTTCGGGCTCGACGAATACATCATCGACGCGCTGCGCGCCGGCTCCAGCGGCTTCCTGCTCAAAGACGCTCCCACAGACGAGGTCGTGCATGCCCTACGCGCGGTCGCCGCCGGAGACGCCGTCCTCGCGCCCGCGGTCACGCGCCAGCTACTCGACCAGGTCGGCCGCCGGTTGCCCGCGGCCGTCTCGCGCACGCCGGACGAGATCGCCTAGCTAACCGAGCGCGAGCAGCAGGTGCTGCGGATGCTCGCCGCTGGCCTCACCAACGCCGAGATCTCCACCGCCCTGTTCCTGTCCGAGACCACGGTCAAGACCCACGTCTCGAACCTGCTCGGCAAGCTCGGCCTGCGCGACCGCGTACAGGCCGTGATCTACGCCTACGAGACCGGACTCATCGAGCCCGGACAGCGCTGACCGCCCCCTCGAGCGGCGCCGGAACCGTTCGCTCGACCCCGACCGCGCGCGCCGAAATGCTGCGCGAAGTGACCCACGCGCCCCTCCAGCAGCCACGGCACATCGCGCATAAGCTCGCTCAGCAGCGCCGCCGCGCGGCCACGCCTCCAGCCAGCGCATACCAAGCCGGCGACGTCGTAACCTCGGGCGTGCCGTAGCTCCGCGTCCGCGTCCGCTCTTGGCCGACCAGCGAGCGTCCGAGTGACCACCGCGAGACGACCACTCCGGACGAGCATCCCGGGACGGCGGTGCGAGTCGGCTCGTCGAGCCACATGACACGGCCGCTCTGGTGGTCGGCCCACCGCTCACCAGCTCCAGCGCGCCGTGTGCGTCCCGTGTTCATGAGCGGTTGATTCAAGCTGGCGCGAACTCCGCCGATGGCACTGTTGTGACCTCGCCTATCGGAACCCTCGACTTCGCCTCAACCCCTGCCGCCCGCGCGTCCCGCAAGCCGTGGCTCGAGCACTGGCTCGAAACCTGCCAGGACCTGTCGGACCTGCGTGCGACACACCCGATGATGGACGCGGTCATCGACGAGATCGACGGTCGGATGATCCGTATCGGCGATCAGTGGTTGGCGGACTTTGCCTCATGTAACTACCTAGGCTTCGATCTCGACCGCGAGATCATCGACGCGGTTCCGGGCTATCTCGAGGCGTGGGGAACCCATCCGAGCTGGTCGCGGCTGCTCGGTAGCCCCGTCCTCTATGAGCAGATCGAGGAGCAGCTGACGGCGCTTCTTGGCAGCGACGATTCGCTTGTGCTGCCGACGATCACGCACATCCACATGTCTGTGATCCCGCTGTTGGCGGCCTCGGGGACGATCTTTCTCGACGCGCGGGCGCACAAGACGATCTATGACGGCTGCCAGGTTGCTCGCTCGCGTGGCGCCGCGGTGCGCCGCTTCCGCTTCGAGGATCCGGACCACCTCGACGAGTTGTTGCGCGCGGAGAGCGACCGCACCCGGCTCGTGTGCATGGACGGCGTGAACAGCATGACCGGCAATCCGCCGGATCTGCGCGCGTTCGCTGACGTTGCGCGGCGTCACGGGGCGCTCCTTTACGTCGACGACGCGCATGGCTTTGGTGTCATCGGCGAATGCGCACCGGACGATCCGACGCCGTACGGCCGGCGCGGCAACAGCATCGTGCGCTATGCCGGCGAGACGTACGACGGGCTCGTGTTGGTCGGCGGGTTCTCAAAGGCGTACTCGTCGCTGCTGGCGTTCATCGCCTGCCCGACCGAGGTCAAGGACCTGCTGAAAGTGGCGGCGCCTCCGTATCTGTACTCGGGGCCGTCGCCGGTCGCGTCGCTCGCGACGGTGCTGGCCGGTCTCGAGGTCAACGAGCGCCGCGGAGACGCGCTGCGGGGCGATCTGTACAGCCTCACCGCGCGCTTGCTCACGGCGCTCGAGCGGCTCGACGTCGAAACGCCCAACCGCTCCGGCCTGCCGATCATCGAGATACCGCTCCGTCACTACGACCGGATCGGCGATGTCGGGCGCTTTCTTTTCGAACGCGGCGTGTATGTGACGCTCGCCGCCTACCCGCTGGTTCCGAAGGACGAGGTCGGCTTCCGTGTCCAGCTGACGGCTGCCAACACGGCCGACGAGGTCGATCGTCTCATCGAAGCGCTCGAGGAGCTGGTCGAGCGCGGCGAGCTTCGCAGCGCCCGCGCCGCCGCCGAGCGGAGTGCGGCGGCGACATGAGGATGATGGGCCGCGTGCGGCGCACACCGGCGTGGATCGCCTACCTCGTGGTGGGCGCTGTGCTCTGCGGTCTGTATGTCGGCGTCGCGCCGCTGAAGGGCAGCGGGCCGCTCATGAATCTGATCGGCCTGTCGCCGGTCATCGCGATCCTGGTCGGCGTCCGCCGTCATCGCCCAAGGTCAGCGCTGCCGTGGCATCTGCTCGCCCTTGGCTCCGCGCTCTTCTGGCTCGGCGACCTTTACACCTACAGCTACCCGCACCTGCTCGGCGCCGAGGTCCCGTTCCCGTCGTTGGGCGACGGGTTGTACGTTGCGATGTACCCGGTGATGATGGCGGGGCTGTTGCTGCTCGTGCAGCGCCGCAACGGTGGCCGCGATCGCAACGGCATGATCGACGGCCTGATCCTCACGGTGGGTCTCTCGTTGCCGGCCTGGATCGCGCTGATGGCGCCCTACCTGCACCAGCACGACCTGTCGGTGCTGGCTCGGTTCGTGTCGGTTGCGTATCCACTCGGCGACGTGATCCTGATCGGCGCAGCGATTCGGCTGGCGCTTGACGCAGGTCGCCGCGAGCCGGCATTCCATCTGCTCACGTCGAGCATCGTCGCACTGCTGGCCACGGACTTCGCGTACGGACTCCTGACGCTTCACGGCGGCTATCACCATCAGCTGTGGCTCGACGCCGGCTGGATCGCTTCCTATCTGCTCTGGGGCGCGGCCGGTCTGCATCCGTCGATGGCGCGCCTCGACCAGCCGGCGCGAGGTCGCGAGGCGGCGCTCACGCACCTTCGGCTCGCGCTGTTGACGTGCGCGTCGCTGTTAGCTCCGCTGATCGGGATCATCCACGATCTCCGCACCGGCGATCTCGACTACCTCGCCATACGTCTCGCCTCGATCACGCTCTTTGGGCTCGTCGTCGCGCGGATGGCGGGACTCGTGCGCCAACAGGAACGCTCGCTCGAGCGAGAGCGCCTACTCAGCCGCGCCGGAGCCGAGCTCGTCGCCGCCACAGACCGCGAGGAGATCGACCGCGTCGCCGTGACAGCCGCGAGCGCACTCACCGCCGCCGGCGCTGCGGTCGCGCTGTACCGTCGCGATGAGGCAGGCTCGCTCCACAGCGCCGCAAGCTCGGAGGGATGGGCGGCACCAAGTGCGGGACAAGAACGCCTCGCGGGCGTCCTGGCCGCGGCAGCCGAAGAGGGCGCGAGCGCTCGGCTCAGCGCCGAGGAAGCACGTGCTGTGGGTCTGCCTGCCGCGACGACCCGGGCGTTCGCCATCGCCCTCCCGTCACGACGCGCCGAGCCGAGCACGCTGCTCGTCGCCAGCCACGTCGAGTTGAACAGGGCGGAGCGCGCTGCCCTGCTCGCTCTCGCCAGCCAGATCGCACTCGCGCTCGACAGCGAGATGCTCAGCGCGGAGGTGCACCGCCGCCGGGGCGAGGCGCGATTCGCGTCGCTCGTCCGCCACGCCAGCGACCTCATCACCGTGTTGCAGACTGACACCACGGTCACCTATCAGAGCCCGTCGATCGAACGCATCCTTGGTTACGTCCCGGACGATCTTCTCGGGCAGCGCTTCGACCGCCTTGCGATTGTCGGCGACCGGGAGCGTCTCGCGCAGAGCGTTGCCTCCGCGGCGGCCGGTGAGCGCGTCCCCTCGTTGGAGTGCGGCCTGGTTAACCAGGACGGAGAGACACGCCAGTTCGAGATCCTGTTCACCAACCTCATCGATGACGAGCACGTCGGCGGGATCCTGCTCAATGCGCGCGACGTCAGCGAACGCAAGAGCTTCGAGGCGGAACTTGCGCACCAAGCGTTCCACGACCCCGTGACCGGGCTGGCCAACCGGGCCATGTTCGCCGAGCAGGTGCGCCAGGCGATGGCCCGTGCGCGGCGCACGGGTGGCACGCCGGCCGTCGTGTTCCTCGACCTCGACGACTTCAAGACGATCAACGATTCGCTGGGACATGCGGCCGGGGACGATGTGCTCGTCGAGATCGCACGTCGCCTCGACGCCAACGTCCGCGGCGCCGACATCGCCGCACGCTTCGGGGGCGACGAATTCGCCGTCCTGCTCGAGGATGTCGCGAACAGCGACGACGCGGCCGATCTCGCGCAGCGGATCCTCGACCTGCTCACGCAACCGATGCAAGCGCGTCATCGCGAGTTGAATCTGAGCGGCAGCATCGGCGTCTCGATCTTTGGGCCCGACGATCAGCGCGACGCCGACGAACTCATCCGCGATGCGGACGCCGCCATGTATACGGCCAAGCGCGAGGGCAAGAACCGCTACCGGCTGTTCGAGCCGGCGATGCACGAGGGCGTCATGGCTCGGCTCGAGCTGCGCAACGATCTGCAGCGAGCGCTCGCCACGGATCAGTTCGCACTGCACTACCAGCCGGTGATGCGGCTCGCCGACGGGACGGTGTCCGGCGTGGAGGCGTTGCTGCGCTGGCGCCACCCCGAGAAGGGACTCATCTCTCCTGCCGACTTCATCCCGATCGCCGAGGAGACCGGCCTGATCATCCCGATTGGACGGTGGGTGCTGCGAGAGGGCTGCCGTCATGCCCGTCGCCTCGTCGGCCCCGACGGCACACAGCTGCGTATGAGCGTGAACCTCTCGCTCAGGCAGATCCAGCACTCCGACATCGTCGCTGACGTGTGCGACGCGCTGGAGGAGTCCGGCCTCGCACCGGAGTACTTGACGCTCGAGATCACCGAATCCGTATTGATGGACGACACCGAGCTCGCGGTCAGCCGGCTGCGCGATCTCAAGACGCTGGGCGTGACGCTGGCGCTCGACGACTTCGGCACGGGCTATTCCTCGCTCAGCTACCTGAGCCGGTTCCCCGTCGACATCCTCAAGATGGACCGTTCCTTCCTCACGGAGGGCTCGAATCTCGGGTCAGGCAGCCTCGCCACGGCGGTTGTCGGACTGGGCGCGACGCTCGATCTCGAGGTGGTTGCCGAGGGCATCGAGATTCCCGAGCAGGCGGATCGCTTGCGAGCGCTCGGATGCGATCTCGGGCAGGGCTTCCTGTTCGCGCGGCCGATGGACGCGGACGCCTCGGTGGCCTTCGTCTCCGGCCAACGCGGTCCCGTGACGTATGCACCATAGCTACGAGGGTCTCGATCGCGAGGGCGGCACGACGCACGCCGGGCTCCTGCAGCCGCTGCGCAACCGCGACTTCCGGCTGCTGTGGAGTGGCATGTGCATCTCGTTGCTCGGCGACGGGGCCTTCATCGTCGCGCTCGCGTGGCAGGTCTACCAGCTCAGCGACGGACCGACGGCGATGGGCATGGTCGGCATCGCGATGACCGTGCCGACGATCGCGTTTCTGCTCGTCGGCGGCGTCGTGAGCGATCGCTGGAATCGGCGTCATGTGATGATCGCGGCCGATCTCGCGCGGCTCTCGGCCGCGGCGGTCATGGCCGTCCTCGGGTTGACCGGCACGCTCGAGGTGTGGCACGTCGCCGTCCTGGTCGCCGTCTACGGCGCGGGCCAGGCGTTCTTCGCGCCGGCCTTCGACGCCATCGTCCCGGACCTCGTGCCCCGCGAGGTACTGGGCCAAGCCAACGCGCTGGACCAGCTCGTCAGGCCGATTGCGCTCCGCATGGCCGGTCCCGCCCTCGGCGGCGTGCTCGTGGGGACCTTGGGGGCGAGCGCCGTCTTCGCTCTTGATGCCGTCAGCTTCGGCGCGTCAGCGATCGCGCTCATGTTGATGCGGACAGCGGCCACACGAGCGCCCGAGAAGGCCGGTGGATCGGTCCTGGCGGACCTGCGCGACGGCTGGCGCTTCGTCCGCGAACGCCGCTGGCTCTGGGTCACGTTCGCCAGCGCCGCGGTCGCCTACCTCCTATTCATGGGCCCGGTCGAAGTGCTCGTGCCCTACATCGTCAAGCATGATCTGCATGCGAGCGCGAGCGACCTCGGCCTGATTTTCGGAGCCGGCGGCCTCGCCTCGATCTTGATGGCCGCGATCGTCGGACGCCACCGACTCGCCGGCCGCAACCTCACCTTCATGTACGTGGCCTGGACCGCCGCGACGATCGCCGTCGCCGGCTACGGCATCGGGACTGCGACCTGGCACCTGATGCTGGCCAGCGCCGCCTTCAACTCGCTCGAGACCGCCGGCACGATCGTCTGGGCGACGGCGAAGCAAGCGCACGTCCCCTCGCACATGCTCGGCCGCGTGTCGAGTCTGGATTGGCTGATCTCCATCGGGCTGTTGCCGCTCTCCTTCGCGCTCACCGGACCGGTCAGCGAGCTGATCGGCGCCCGAAACACACTCGTGATCGCCGGAATGATTGGAGCCGCGGTCACGCTCGCGGCAATGTTCGTGCCCGGCGTCCGCCGGCCGCAAGACGCACCCTCGCCCGTCGCGACCACGGCCGCCAGCGCGGCGCACGCCTGACCCCACCACTCCGCGTCGGGTACTGGGCTTCGGTGCGGGCCGAACTCGCGTCAGTCGAGCGCTTCAGGACGCTCGTCTTGACCGAGCCGCGGGTTCGGTCGCCCGGATGCGTCGCTCCGAGCCTCGATCTCGAACCACACGTGGGTCGTGCCTTCATGGATGCCCCAGCGAGTGCTAAGCGCATCGACCAGGAACAGGCCGCGGCCGCCGACTTCCTCAGGTCCTCGCGCGCGTACCTCCCGCTCGAACCCGGCGCCCTGGTCGATGACCTCGCCGCGCACAGTCTCGTCGTCGTGTTGAAGCCGAAGCACGATCTCGCCTCGTCCGTGAATCGAGGCGTTGCTGACCAGCTCGGAAATCACCAGGGCGAGCTCGCTCAGTCGTTCTGGGCTGACCTTGCCGGGAAGATACCGCTTAGCTGCGGCGCGAGCCAGACCGGGGGCGGACCGGTCCGGCGGGAGAGCGAGCTCAAGGTCAGCGGCCATCAGATTCCCATGCGGGAGAAGGGCCGACGCTGGGGCGCCCGTCGCTCCTAGAGCACGCGCCAAACGTTAGCGCGATACGGCGCAGAAGTGACGACGGTGGGCGAAACGCGGACGTCAAGACCAGGGATGCGGCTCAGCCGCGGTACCTAGCGGCAGAATCGCGACTCCGGCCGTGGTCATCCGGCGAGGCGGCGGGTGCGGTCGCGGCGCATGTTCGCGCCCTGGACTTCGCCGTCGTCGAGGACGCGGACGACGGGGACGAGCAGGACGCGGTGGTGGAGGAAGAGCTCGCCGATCTGGGCGTGAGTAGTCGGGGCCGACATCGACATGATCGGTGTCGTGTGCTGTCCGACGGGCTCGTGACGGCACGTCGCCCGCGCTGCCGCTAGCGTCGTCTCCGCGACGGGTTCGCCGGCCCGCATCCACGGTTCAGCGCGTGACGCGGAGAGCTTTGGCGCGGACCGCGGAGCCGACGGTGACGCGGACAACGTAGCGTCCGGGCTTGAGCGTTCGCCCGCAACGCGGGCGGCGAGGGTGATCGTGCCTGGCCCGGCGGCGGCGTTGCGCGTGGCACGCCGGACCGTCCGGCGCCCTTGGCGCAGCATGACTTCGACGCGGCCGGGGGCGCTCAGGCTTGGCTGTCGCGAAAGTCCTGCGGCGCTCGGCGTCGTGCCGGCTCGGGGTGAGAATTTCGATCTGCGCGCGGCGAGTCCTGGCCCGCCAGCCGTCAGGCGGCCGCGAGAGCGTGGCGGTGCAGTTTCAGGAGGTTGTGGGTGGCGGTGATCAGTCGCCACTCCGCGCGGACGGCGCCGCGTCCGCGGCGTCTGAAGCGGTCCAATCCGCGATTGAACTTCACCTGCGCGAACACGGGCTCGATCATCGGTTGGCGCTTGCGGTAGAGCTCGCTGCCGCGGTCGGTGGCCAGCACTTGACGCATCTGGTCGTAACGGCCGCCGTCCCAGTTTCGCCGTGTAGTCCTGCGGCGGCTGGTGTCGGGCGGAACGAGGACCTCGATGCCGCGATCGACGATGCGTTGCATCTGCTCGCCGTGCCAGTAGCCGGCGTCGGCCAGCAGCACCCCCGGCAGCTCGTCGATGCCGGCCCCCGCAAGCTCGCGTTGCGCGGCATCGAGCATCGGCTCAAGGTGCCCGAAGTCGGCGCCGACGGTCTCGATCTCGGCGGCCAGCACGACCTGGTGCTCGTTGGTGACCGCCTGCGCGTTATAGCCCTGCAGAAAACCGCGCAGGCCCTTGACGACGCGTGAGTCCGGATCGGTGAGGTTGATGCGACCTTCCGGCGTGCCCGGCGGCTGGTACGGGATCCGGTGGGCGCCCGAAGCGCCGGCCGTCCTTCATCCGCCCGCGCGCCCGGTAGGCCTCATATGCCTGGTTGGCACGCACCTCGCTCCAGAGCTCTTCCTCCAGGCGGCGCTTGGCCTCCTTGAGACGCTTCGGGCGGCTGCGCGGCACCGGCTGCGGGTTCGCCGCCCGCTCGGCTTCAAGGCGCTGCTTGGCTTCGCGCAGCCACCCGCGACGGCCCTGCGCGGTCGCGAACTCCGGCGGCAACTCGTCGCCGCGCGCCTCGCCGTAGAGCTCGTCCTCGGCCGCATCGACCGCCTTCGCCTCCTCGACGATCTCGCGTGCCAACTGCTCGTAATCGAGGTTCTCATTGCGCGACGCGTTGGCCTGCACCTTCGTGCCATCAATCGCGATCACGCCGACCTTCGCGAGCCCGCTGCGCGCACACAGCGTGAGCACCTCGCCGAACAGCCCCGCGATCGCCTCCTCATGGCGCTCGACAAACCGCGCCAGAGTCGCGTGATCGGGCCGCTGCAGCGCCGCCAGCACTCGAAACGCGACGTCCTCATCGCAGGCACGCTCGATCACCCGCGAGGACCGGATCCCCCGCGCATACGCGTACAGCAACAGCGCCACCATCATCGCCGGGTCATAGGGCGGCCGGCTGCGTCCATCGACCCGATAGGCGACATAGAACGCGTCCAGGTCCATCTCCGCGACGGCGTCGATCACAAACCACGCAAGATGCCGCGCCGGCAACCACTCGCGGACATCGGGCGGCATCAAAAACGACTGCTCGCGATCACACGCGACAAAGCGCTGGCCCATCACTGAATCGTCTTAACCCGCCGGACGACACCCGACTTACGCGACAGCCTCACGCGATAGCGCAAGTCGGTTCATGCGTTTCTCGATCCAGACCGAAATGCCTCATGCCTATGCAACGCTCGGCGTCCAGCTGACCGCGCGGCGCTTCCGCATCTCGTCCAGAGCAGGCGTCGCGCCGCGTCTATAGGCGCTCGCTTTCAACGACACGTGGTAGTCGGTCGATACCGGTGCCGTCGTCAGCGGGTGCCGCGCCGGTTCGCCCTCGACGGGTCAGACCGGCGTGGCGGAGCGTGGAAGGCGCGGGTTCGCGCGAGTATTGTGAAGGGCGCCATGGCCGAGAGACGGCTTCCGGGTGGCACGCTCGGCGAGGTCCTGGTATCGCGCCGGCGTCGGTGTTTTGTGGGTCGGGACGGCGAGCTTGAGCTTGTCCGGGCGGCTCTCGAGGCCAGAGAGCCGCTGTTTTCGGTGTTGTGGTTCTCGGGTCCCGGCGGGATCGGCAAGACCAGTCTGCTCGAGGCCATCGCCGAACTGGCTGAGGCGGCCGGCGGCTGGAAGGTTGTCCGGCTCGACGGGCGGGAGTTGCCGTCGTCGTCGCGCGTGGCGCTAGAGGTCGTGCGAGAGGCACTCGGGACGACCGACGGCGACGAGGCGATCGCCGCACCGGATGGCCGGCTCGTTCTGCTGTTCGATGCTTATGAGCAGGCGGGCGGCCTGGACGAATGGGTGCGCACGTGGCTGCTGCCTCGTCTGCCCGCAACCGCGCTCACAGTCGTCGCGGGCCGCCAGTTGCCGGGCCTGGCATGGCGCGCCGACGCTGCGTGGCGCGAGCTCCTGCGGGTCGTGTCGCTGCGTAACCTCGGTCCGGAGGAGTGCCGCAGCTATCTACGAGCGTGCGGGGTCGATGAGGCGCTGCACGGCCGCCTCGTCGAGGTCTCCCATGGTCACCCGCTGGGTCTTTCGCTGCTCGTCGACGTGGTCGGGCGCGGCGGGGAGGCGACCCTGGACCCGGCACCCGATCTCGTCGGCACGCTCATACGACGGTTCGTCGACGTCGTCCCTGCCGGCCAACGGCGCGGCGCCCTGGAGGTGTGCGCGTTGGCCCGGGTGACCACTGAGGCGCTCCTGCGGGACGCGATCGCGCTCGAGGATGCCCAGGAGTTGTTCGCGTGGCTTCGCGAGCTGTCCTTCGTCGAGGCCGGACCGGATGGCCTGCGGCCCCACGACCTGGCTCGGGATGTGCTCGACGCCGACTTGCGCTGGCGCGACCCCGATGGCTACAAGGACCTCTTCCGCCGGGTCTGTGGCCACGTCCACGCCGTGTTGAAATCGTCGCGGGGGCGCGAACAGCAGCGCTCCGTCTTCGACCTGAAGTTCCTGTTTCGCTATCTGCGCAGCGCCCTGGCCCCGGTCGACTGGGACGTGTGGGGGCTGCACTATCCCGAACCGGCTCGCCGTGCGGACGGCGGGAGCATCCTTGAGCTTGTGGCGGCCGCGGAGGGCGAGGCTTCCGCGGCCATCGCCGAGCGTTGGTTTGACGTGTATCTGGAGGGCTTCGTGGTCGTCCGCGGCGAGGACGACGACGTGCGGGGCTTCGTGGCGCTGCTGGACCTGACGGTCGCCTCCGAGCAGGACCGCCGCGCTGACCCTGGGGCCGAGGCGGCATGGGACTACGCGCACCGGTGCTCTCCGCCACGCCCGGGCGAGGTGATCACTCAGACGCGATTCGTGGTGGATCGTGATGTCTACCAGGGACCGTCGTCCACGTTGAACGCCCTTCCGATGGTGACGCTGCAGCGGTATCTGGTGAACGGTCGGCTTGCGTGGGACTTTCTCACGCTCCACGAACCGGAGCCATGGGACGCGTACTTCGCGCTCGTCGACCAGCCGCGGGCGACGGGCGCCGATTTTCTGGTCGGCGGCCGGCGGTACGGGCTCTACGGCCACGACTTCCGCCGGGTTCCGGTCGACGCGCTGATGGAGTTGTGGACCGAGCGGGCGCTCGCCGAGGACGTCACCTTGCGGCCGGCGGTACCCGACGACGTGCTGGTGCTGTCGCAGGCGGACTTCACCGGCGCCGTCCGACAGGCGCTGCGCGACCTGCACCGGCCCGAACTGCTCGCCCGCAACCCGCTGATCCGCACGCGTCTCGCGCGCGATTACGCCCGCGCCGAGGGGCCAGACGCGGAGACGCTGGAGGGCTTGCTGGCGGCCGCGGTGGACGCGCTGCGCCAGCATCCCCGCGACGACAAGCTGCTGCGGGCGGTGGAGCGCACGTACCTGCGCCCTGCGCCGACCCAAGAGGCCGCCGCCGAGGTGCTCGGATTGCCGTTCAGCACCTATCGGCGACACCTCTCCCAGGCTGTGGGGCGCATCGTCGCCTGGCTGTGGGACCACGAGGTCTACGGCAGCGCACCTGAGCAGCGCTGAGCACGATCTGGTCTGGATTACGAGCACCTCGCCGTTCGACGCTGCCGGGAAACAGGAGGTAGCGAACATGAAGGACGGGAGCGAGGATCACGCCATCGTGCTCGGCGGCAGCATCGCCGGGTTGTTGGCCGCCCGTGTGCTGGCCGACGCCTACGACCAGGTCACGGTGGTCGATCGTGACGAGCTCGTTCCGGGGAGCAGGCCGCGACGGGGTGTGCCGCAAGGCCGGCACATCCACGGGCTGCTGGCCCGCGGCCAGCAGGCACTGGACCAGCTGTTCCCCGGGCTCACCGCCGAGCTCGAGGCGGACGGCGCGCCGACCGGGGACATTCTGGGTGACGCTCGGTTCCTGTTCGGCGGACACCGTCTCGCCCGGACCGACGCCGGGCTGGTCTTGTTGAGTGTCAGTCGACCGCTGCTCGAGGACAGGCTTCGGGCGCGGGTCCAGGCCCTGCCGGGCGTGCGCTTTGCGCCGCCGAGCGATGCCGTAGGCCTACGGTGCTCGGCTGACGGCCGACGAATCACCGGAGCCCGGCTGTTGCGGCAGGCCGACGCGAGCGCCGAAGAAGTGATCGACGCCGGCCTGGTAGTCGACGCCACGGGACGCGGCTCACGGGCCCCGGCGTGGCTGCAGGCGCTCGGCTTCGGCCAACCCGAGGTCGACCGGATCCGGGTCGACGTCGGCTACGTCACGCGCCGCTACCGACTCCCACCCGACAGCCTCGCCGGCGACCTGGCCTGCCTGCACGGCCCCACACCCGACCGGCTGCGCGGCGGCGCGCTGGCCAGACTCGAGGGCGATGTATGGATACTCACCCTGTTCGGATTGCTCGGGGATCACCCCCCGAAGGACCGTGACGGATTCGACGCCTTCGCCCGATCGCTGCGCTTCCCCGACATCCACGACGCGGTCGGCGCCGCCGAGCCGATCGACGGTCCGGCGGCGTACCGATTCCAGGCGAACGTCCGGCGCCGCTACGAGCGGATGCGACACGTCCCTGAGGGCTTCCTGGTCATGGGCGACGCCAGCTGCAGCTTCAACCCCATCTACGGACAGGGCATGACCGTCGCCGCGCTGCAGGCACTCACGCTGCGCGACCACCTCACCCCCGGCGTCGCCCGACGTTCCCCGCGCGTCCTTCAAGCGCTGGCGCGCGTGCTCGACGGGCCGTGGGAGCTGGCTATCGGGGCCGACCTGGCCGTGCCCGGGGTGGACGGACGCCGGACACCGAGACGACGGATCGCCGGCGCGTATGTCGCCCGGCTCACGGCCGCCGCCGCGCACGACCCTGCGCTCGCGCGCGCGTTCATGCGCGTGACCGGCCTCGTCGACCCCCCTGAAGCAATTCTGCGTCCGGCCATCGCGCTGCGCGTCCTGCGCCCCCACCGGCGGTCGACCACCGCGGCGCAGCGGCGCAACGACGCGGTCGACGGTTCGCCGTGCAAGGAGGTGCGATGACGCCCCTCAGCACTGCGTCGCGGCCCTCCCGAAGGCTGCCGCCTCGGGTATTGCGTCCGGATTCGCTCGAATAGAGTCCCGCTCGTGGCGACGCTTTTCGGTGACCCGGAGCGCTACGCAGCTGGTCTGATGCAGGTTGCGCCGGGCATCCACGCATGGCTGCAGCCCAACGGCGCATGGGGCGAATCGAACGCCGGGCTCATCGTCGGCGCGGGCGAGTCACTGCTGATCGACACGCTCTGGGACTTGGCGCTCACCGGCAGGATGCTCGACGCGATGGAGCCGCTCACGGACGAGGCACCGATCCGCACGCTGGTGAACACGCACGGTGACGGCGATCATTGGTGGGGCAACGAGCTCGTCGGTGCTCAGGAGATCATCGCTACCGAGGCGGCAGCCGCGCACGAGATGAAGGCGGTGACGCCGGGCTCGATGGCGGCGCTTCGATGGCTCGGGTCCGCGCTGGCGCTTGCGGGACGGAGCCCCGTCCCGTATCCGTGGCGCAGCTCGCTCGGCTCGAGCGGCCGCTTCCTTCGGGGCATGGCCGCCCCGTACGACCACCGAGCAATAACGCTCACCCGGCCCACGCGCGCGTTCTCCGGCCGCCTCGACCTCGACGTCGGAGGCAGAAGGGTCGAACTCATCGAGGTCGGGCCAGCGCACACGCACGGCGACCTGATCGTCCACGTACCCGACGCGCGCACCGTGTTCGCCGCCGACGTCGCCTTCATCGGGTCGACGCCGGTGATGTGGGTCGGACCGCTCGACCGCTGGATGCGCGCGCTCGACACGATCGAGGCGCTCGAGCCCGAGGTGGTGATACCGGGGCACGGCCCAGTCACAGACATGGCAGGACTCGCGACGCTACGCGCCTACTGGACCTTCCTGGAGGCCGGCGCCGAGCGCCGGCTGGCAGACGGTCTGACGCCCAAGGCGGCCGCGCGAGAGGTCGTGACCACACAGGAGTACACGGCGCAGCCGTTCGGTCAGTGGGACTGCCCCGAGCGCGCGGTGATCAACATCCACACGATCGCTCGCCACCGACGCGGGGGAACGGAGCCCCGCGGGCCCGCCGTCGTCAGGATCCTCGCCGCCGTCGGCCAGCTCGCCGCGGAGCTTCCCGGCAGGGCGCCGGCCGCGCTTCACCCACCAACATGAACGAGCGTGAAACCCACTGACTCGATCCGAGCTGGCGCGAACGCAAGTCCGTCAACGTGCACGCGGCATCGCAAGTCAACCCGACTTCGTGCTTGCTCCGGACGAGCAGCAGAGCGCTATGCGACTCGACGGGGTCAACGCGACGCATAGGCACGACGCAGGCGGGCGTCGGTAGCGAACAACACCGAGCTCGAACACCATCGGTATCGCAACGCGCGAGGAGCAACACTGTCTCAACCGCGGTGACGCCACTTGGCTAAGCACGACATCGCGTGCACCCACCTCCGCGTCTCCTCAACGGCGTATGGCTCGCCCGGAGCGTGGCCCCCCGCAGTCGCCGCGACGCCAGAGACGCCAGTGGGTTCGGCGCGCGCTGCATCGTGACGCCCGATGGCCGCAGCGTCCACGTCGCCCGTCAGTCGTTCTCGTGCGCATGCCGCGAGCTAACTGGCCGCAGCGCGGCGGGACATCGGGCGATCGCCTGATCTTCGCGTGGTGGGGCGCCCGATCTGCGTTCTCGTCCGATGCGCGACAGCAACGCCACGCCACACAGCCACGTCCGGCCTTCACGTCGGATCGCGACGGAGCGGCGCTACGGCTCCGAAACACGCTGCAGCTATGCGCGAAACGCGACACCGCGGGGAGCGCTCAAGGGTGGCGTCTCAGAACTGCTGTAAATAGCCCGGGTGCCGTCAAGACGACGGCGTAGGTTCCCTCAAGTCCTGCAAGACATCGAAGGAGGACCTACGCCGTGAGACGTACCGTACCGCCGTCGGCGGAGATCGAAGCGCAGATCGACCAGTTGCTCGCCGTGGGCGTGGGCGATAACCCGCGCGAGTCGCTGTCAGCGCTCGCCAGGCTCGGCGCCCGATTGATCATCCAGCGGGCGGTCGAGGACGAGTTCGACGCCTGGTTGGGCCGGGCGAGGTATGAGCGCCGGCCCGATTCTCAGCGCGGGCTGCGCAACTACGACGCGGGGCTGCGCAACGGGTTTCGCCCGCGCCGGGTGCAGACCGCCGAGGGGGAACTTGCGATCGCGATCCCGCAGGTCCGCGAGGCGGCGGAGACGTTCGCGTCAAAGCTGTTCCCGCGGACGCCGAAGCTGTTGCGGACCGAGCCGCTGAAGGCGCTGGTGATCGGCGCGTTCGTGCGCGGCCTCTCGATGCGCGACGTCGAGTCGCTGTGCGAGCAGGCCGGGCTGGGGAAGCTGTCGAAGTCGACCGCGTCGCGGATCTGCGAGGAGCTCCGGGAGCGCTTTGAGGCGTTCAAGCGCCGCAGCCTCTACGACACCCACCTGGTCGCGTTGTTTCTCGATGCGACCTTCATCTCGGTTCGTCCCAGCGGGCCCAAGGAGGGCGTGCTGGTCGCCTGGGGCTTCACCGCAGACGGCGAGCGCGTGCTGCTTGAGGTGATGCTCGGGATGCGCGAGTCCTACGAGGACTGGCAGGCGCTCGGGCGCGACCTGATCGCCCGCGGCCTCGGCGCGCCGATGCTGATCGTCGCCGACGGTGCTCCCGGTCTCAACAAGGCGATCGAGCACTGCTGGCCGGCGTCTGATCGCCAACGCTGCTGCGTGCACCGCGCCCGCAACCTGTACGCCAAGCTGCCCGAACGCGAACGCGAGCGCGTCAAGCACGCCTACTGGCAAGCGCTCGATGACGCGATCAGCGAACGCGACGCCAAGCAGCGACTGCAGGCGCTCGTCGACGAGCTCGACAAGGGCGGCTACAGCGCCGCGGCGAAGTGCCTGGCCGACGATCTGGACGCGCTCGTCGTGCACCTGCGCTACCCACTGCGCCACCGCCGCCGGTGGCGGTCAACGAACCTGCTCGAGCGGTCACTTGGCGAGGTCAAACGGCGAACCAAGGTGATGGGCCGCTTCCCCGGCGAGGACAGCTGCCTGACGCTCGTCTGGGCCGTCCTGGATCTCCTGATCACTCACCAGACCAACGGCATCCGCTTCACCGAGCTCGACCGCCAACGACTCAACCGCGCCAGATATCACGAACCCGACCAGGCGATCCCCGAGGAGGTGACCGCCGCTTAGACTGAGTCCCCGGGAACCTGAGCCGCGGGCGAATTTACAGCGGCAAAGAGACGCGACCGCGCTCAAGCTCCTGCGCGACATTGACACGCCCCGAGGCGACAGCGAGTGACTCGTGCGCGAAGGTTCTGCCGCCTCGTGTACGGCTCACCGAGCCCTCGGTGAGACCTCCCCGCACGTGACGCACCGGCCGCGGAACGAGACTGACGAGAGGGTCGAGTCGTCGTGGGCGTCGACTCGACGTCCGTGGCGAAACCCGACATCACTCATCGCGACGTGATGAAGGAGGGTCGAGTCGTCGGTTGCGTCGACTCGGCGTCCGTGGCGGAGGGAGGCGCGGGACCCCGACCCGCACCTGACACGTACCGCGTCAAGGTCAGGGTCGAGTCATCGTCAGCGTCGACTCGGCGTCCGTGGCGGAGGGAGGCGCGGGACCCCGACCCGCACCTGACACGTACCCCGTCAAGGTGAGGGTCGAGTCATCGTCAGCGTCGACTCAGTGTCCGTGGCGGATGGCAGCGTGGTGGGCACGGCTGTCGCTCGGCCGGAGCACGCGGCGAGCGGGCAGCCGGCGCAGCAGCGTCGGTGCTGATTGCAGTGGTCGGTCCGCGCCACCGGCCGCACGTTCGTCAAGGTCGGTGCCAAGGCCAACAAGCTCCGGGTGCTGACCATCAAGGGCCTCAAGCGCAACACGCGCTACGAGATCAAGATCGTGAACGTCCGGGCCGCCATGCAGTCCGCCGCGTCCAAGACCCTCACGGTCACGACTCAGAAGTAGCCGCCGCGCCGCGAACGCTCTCAACGGCTCCATGGCAACCCTGATGGACTGGACGACCTCGCTCCCAGCGAAGCCGTTCGTCGTCGCGCGACCGTTCGACGCGGGCAGCCCGCGGGGCGGTGCCGCGCTCCAGCGCCCGTCCGCTACATCTCCTATTAGGAGAGGGTCACGACGGCGGCGTGCCGATGAATGGCGTTCATGGTGGCCGGATGCGCTTAGGCGTTGCCTACCCGCTGGCGCGAGTCGAGACGCAGTGTCGCGCGCCAGAAGGCGTGCCGGGGGACGTCAACTGCACGACTCCGAGGTTGGGCACCACGGTGCATCTGTGTGCTCGGTGTTCGTGGTTCCTCCGCTATCACTGGTGCGGCCATCCGTTGCGGCGGGATCAGGTCGCGCTCATCGCTAACAAAGATCGACCTCGGTGAGGGCGTCCGTGGCCGTGCCTCGTTCGGATCGTGTCGGACCCGTAAACGCCCACGCGGAGCCGCCGAACTGCGTCGTCGGTCGTTCGGGGCCGACCGGGTTCCGATAATGCCCTTTTACAGCGAGCGGCGACGTCCGACGCCGCGTTCGAGGCGAGTGCGTTGGTCGTGGACATGTCAGTGACGGTCGGACGTCTGCTCTCCGCTGCGAGCCGGCCCGCACTGCCGCTGCAGCGGTGCTGCTGCGTGCGGCCATCGACGCGCCGAGGCGTTCGGCGTCGTGCGT
Source organism: uncultured Solirubrobacteraceae bacterium (assembly GCA_963768375.1). Taxonomy (GTDB): domain Bacteria; phylum Actinomycetota; class Thermoleophilia; order Solirubrobacterales; family Solirubrobacteraceae; genus Solirubrobacter. The sequence goes on along the minus strand of CAVYHO010000002.1, from coordinate 672,089 downwards.
GAGACACGCGCGTGACCTCGGCTATGGGGATGGTGTAAGGGCCGCCCGTGGCGGGCCCGGACGGCTCAAGGCACGCGGACGACAGAACTCTGATCGGGGACGCCGAAGGGCCTGTCGTCGCGTGGATTTCTGATTCGCTCGAGATCAGGCGATCGTAAGGATCGATCGCCTGAACGGGAGGGCGGGCGTGGGACCGGCTCAGGCGCCGGTTCCGGCCCCGCGACGGCTGCGCTCGCCCGCCACCCAGTTTCGTGCTGTCAGGGCGCGACGGTCTTCAGCCACCACGTCTGGAAGGCGCCTCCGTTGCACGGCCCCGCGTAGACCATGCCGAGTTGGTTGCTGTCGAGGCAGAAGCCCGTCGCGAGGTCGCGGAGCGTGACGGTCCCGGGGATCGCGGACGACTTGACGCTCCACTTCTGGAAGGAACCTCCGTTGCAGGGCAGCGTGTAGACCTTGCCGGCCAGGTTGCTGTCGAGGCAAAAGCCCGTCGCGAGGTTCTGGAGGACGGGCGGGTTGAACACCGAGGTGGTGACGATCCATTTCTGGAACGCGCCGTTGTTCCACGGCAGCGTGTAGACCTTGCCGGCCAGGTTGCTGTCGAGCATCAGCCCCGTCGCGAGGTTCTGAAACGCGCGTGGGGGCTTGTTGGCGGCCGACGCGGTCGACGCGGTCGCGAGGATGAGCACCAGCGCGAACGCGATTGCGGCCGCGATGGCACGCGCGGGCAGGCCCGCACGGATGAGGTGGGAGGTCATTCTTGACTCCTTGACGGATGGGCGGCCACGGCTCGCAGCGGCCTGGATTCAACCCCGGTCCCCCGCTTCGCCGCGGGGGTAAGCGCCCTCTTGGTCTACCTTCGCGGCTTCATGCCACATCCACAACCTAACGGCAGTGACGCCGCGGAGGCATCGGGCGATCACCCGATTTTCGCTGGCACCGAGCACCCTATCTTCGATGCTCAGCGCTCACCTCGCCCGTGCGGCGTGGCAGCGCCAGCAGGCGCCCGGCGCAGCTGCCTGCACGCGATTGCGCAAGTGAAGGGTTCGACCTCGGTTCCGTCGCGGCCCGATGTCCGGCCGAGTCGTTGTATGCGTCGACTCGGCGTCCGTGGCGGAACTCGAAGTCACTCATCGCGACGTCATGAAGGAGGGTCGAGTCGTCGCCTGCGTCGACTCGACGTCCGTGGCGGATCAACCGCGTGTCGCGAGGCGACGGACCAGCGGCCCATTTCGAACCCGCCACGGACGAACTTGAGTCAGATCAGGCCGATGATGGTCAACGCGCCGCCGGCGATGACCATCGTCCACGCAACAAGCATCGCGGCGGATGTGCGCTTCGCGACGCCACCCTCCCACGAGTAGGCGAACTGCCCTTGGCCCGGATCCGCGCCAGCCCGACGAGTCTGCTGAGCCGTAGCGCGCCCGGCCAGGACCATGACCACGATTCCTATCACGAGCACCACAAGTCCAGCTGTGGTCATCGACGACATTAACTCGCCGCGTCTTCGCCCCAGATCGCCTCGCCCAACCGCAGTAGAGCCGCGCCCGGAAGTGCGAGCAGGCTCACCAGCCCAGCGGCCAGCATCGCGACGAAGCCCATCACGAGAATGCCCTCAACGACGGCTCCGTCGAGCACCATCGTGACTCCGACCCACTCGTAATACAGGGCTGCGACGACGGCCGCGAGGTTCGCGACGACGACGATGATCCCGCCGACAGCGAGGATCGGAACAGCAGTGATCCGGCGGACCATCATGAGAATTTCCCTCCGTGCTCGCTCATCGACTTGCCCGCAGCAGTGCCCAGCCAAGCGCCGCGACGGCCGCCGAGAGCAGCGCTCCCGCGAGAGCGGCCACAGCAATAACCTTCGCCGGGCCGTACGCGAACGGGTGGCTGCTCGCGTACGCGAATTCGTGCAGCGCTACCCACGCGAAGACGCAGAAGGCGAGCGCCGACAGCGCCACAACGACACCGAGCGCTGCGGCGATCGGACGCGCGGTGAGCGCGCTCGGCGTCGCGTCGCTTATCCCGTGAACGTCATGGAGTTCCCCCGGTTCACCGGACAGGGTTGGGCTTTCGGGTTCTAGGTGTTGATGATCTGATTCTGTGAGACCCCGAGCCGCGAAGCGGCGAGGCTGGGTCGGCGAGGCATGAGAGTGCCGTTCTCGAACTCCAGCGGCGCGAGCATGCCGGCGAGAAATTCGAGCTGGCGCAGGCACGCGTCGACGGTCTCGCGCTCGTCCTCGGGCAGCTCGAGTTCGGCCAGCCAGGCGCGGCCCTTGGCTCCGAACGGGTCGCTGGCCGGCGAACGCGGCGCGAGCGCGCGCATCAAGGCCGCGCTGATCTCGTTCTTGAGCGCCGTGCGGCGCTTGACCAACGAACGACGCTGCGAGACCTGGCGACGCAGCACGCGCGAGCGCTCGTCGCCGATCCAGATCGCCGGCAGGTAGTCGCAGGCCAGCAGCTCGGCCAGCACGCGCGCGTCGATCTGATCGGTCTTGACCTTGGCCTCGGCGATCACGCGCACCTTGCGCGGATGCGCGAGCACGACCCGCGCGACGTGCCCCTCCAGGATCCGCGCGATCGCGAGCGCGTTGCTGGTCGCCTCCATCGCCACCTGATCGTCCGCGCCCAGGCTGCCGGCAAACAGCGCAAGCGTCTGCGGATCGCACGCGATCCGCCCGGCGCGCCGCGCCCTGCCGGTCTCGCAGATCGCCACCTCGCAGAAGTCACGATGCACGTCTAAGCCGATCGACCGCACCACCCGCCCCCTCACTTCGCTGAACACGATGTGGGAGACCGGCGGGGGGCGCCGGCAATCAGGTGGACGCCTCGTAGCCCTGGGGTGGCTTGTCGGCGGGGACCGCCGTGCGGACAGTGGGTAGGCGCTCGACCAGAGGAGAAACCATGCGCTTCCCGATCTTTCGCCGCCGTCGCAACGCTTGTGCGGCGCGTCTCGTCCTCGCCGCTCTCGCCGCGATGCTGGTGCCCAGCGCCGTCGCTGAGGCGGCGACCACCGTCTCGCGGGCGAGCACGCGTGTGACCGTCTCGGCGGCGCCGGGGGTGGCCAACGACATCCGCGTCTCGCTGTCCGGTGGCGTCTACACGATCGCCGATGTCGCCGACATCGTCACCACCGGGAGCGGCTGCAGCCCGGGCGCCGACTTCCATACCGTCACCTGCTCGGGCACGATCAAGTCGATCGAGGTCCACGCCGCCGACCGCGACGACCGGGTGGTCAAGACGGCGCCGGTCCGGGGCGACATCGACGGCGGCGACGGCAACGACACGCTCGAGCCAGGGCCTTCCGGCTATCCCAATCAGGTCTCCGGCGGCGCGGGCAGCGACGTTCTCACCGGTGGCCAGGGAACCGACTATCTCGACGGCGGGCCGGGCCCCGACGTGATCAGCGGCGGCGGCGGCGCGTACGACCGCGCCCGCTATCCGGGCACCGCGGGCGTCACCGTGAGCATCGACGGCGTGGCCAATGACGGGGCGGCCGGAGAGGGCGACAACGTCAGGACCGACGTGGAGGGGATCGAATCCGGCTCCGGCGACGACACGCTCACCGGAAGCTCAGCGGCGAACTACCTCAGCGCCGGCGCTGGCGACGACGTGCTCGTCGGCCTCGGTGACGACGACTTCCTGACCGGCGGAGCGGACGCCGACGACCTCGACGGCGGTGGCGGCAACGACACCTTTTACTCCTGCTGCTCTCCCGACGGCGGCGACGTGATGAGCGGCGGCGCGGGCGTCGACCTGGCCAAGTACTACCGCTCCGACCCGATCGCCGTGTCGCTGAACGGCGTCGCCGACGACGGCACCGCCGGCGAGAGAGACAACGTCGGCCTCGACGTCGAGGACGTCCAGGGCGGGTACGGGCCCGACACGCTGACTGGCAGCCCCGCCGCCAATCACCTCCTCGGCGGCGGCGGCGACGACGTGCTCGACGGCGCCGGCGGCAACGACACGCTCACCGGAGAGGATGGGGTGGACGCGCTCGGCGGCGCCGGCGGCGACGACGTCCTCGACGGCGGCGCCGGCGCCGACCGGCTGAGCGGTGGCACCGACCGCGACCGCGCCGACTACGCGTCCCGTACTGCGCCGGTCAGCGTGACGATCGGCGCGCTCGCCGACGACGGCGAGCCCGGCGAGGGCGACGACGTCCGCTCCGACGTGGAGGACGTCACCGGCGGAGGTGGAGGGGACAGCTTGCGCGGAAGCTCGTCTCGGAACCACCTGTTCGGCGGCGACGGCCAGGACAACCTCGCCGGTCTCGACGGGCCCGACGTCCTGGCCGGCGGGCCCGGGAGCGACACGCTGCGCGGCGGCGCCGGCAACGACATCCTCGACACGGTCGACGGGATCGGGGCCAACGACGATCTCGATGGCGAGGCCGACAGCGATACCTGCTCCTTCGACCGTTTCGACCTCTGGGCCAACTGCGAGGCGATCCGGATCCCGTGAGGCGCACGACCATTCCCGGCGAGCCGCGGCGCTCGTTCTTGGAGGACATGGGCTGCGCTTCGCCAACCCGTGAACCAGCGCCGAATCGATCGCGGTTCACAGCAAGGTCGATCGCGGTGCTACAGGCCACGGCCGACTCAAGGAAGGTCGTGAACACTAAGCGACGGCGAAAAGGCCCAGAGATGGCTCGGCGGCGGTCGCGCCCTCCGAGCGCGATCGCGGCCGCGCCGGGAGCAACGCCCGCGATCCCGCCGGCGGACACGGCTTCCACGTGACGATTCGCACCGATACCGGCACACGCCTCGCTACTCCCTTCGATGCAACTCAGCGGTGCGCACTAATAGGCCGATCAACCGGCGCGCTGCTGCTCCCCGTGGAAGCGGTCGTCTCCGGCGAGCCTGCTCAGACGCTCGCTCGGGACGAGCAGCAGACGCGCCACGCGCTCGACGGAGCGGATGCGGTGCATAGGCACAACGCTCGCGGGCGTGAGGTGCCGACAGGACGATGCTCGACCGCCGTCGCTCGCAATCGCGTGGTTCCGACGGTTTGGCAACGTGGGAGTCATGCTCCCGAGCGCGCCGCGGGCGCTGACGCGCGACGCGCGCGAGCCCATGTCGGAGCGCTCTCACGGGCGCTGCCCAGGGTCGTCTCGGACACAGGGCGGAACCTCGCGCGCGCGGGAGAAGTACACGCGCTCCGAGCCGGCCCGGACGCGGACCACATGGTACGGCTTCATGTTCACGTCGGACACGTTGCAACCCTTTGCGGACGCGATCTCCTCGACCCTTACCTGGAAGGTGAGACCCGTGTCGCCCACGTCGACGATCCGGATCCGATCGACGTTGTTCGCGGGCCGTGGTCCCTGCGTCACGAGCAGCAGCATCTCGCGCTCGAAGTCGATCCGCGGCAGCTTGCGGCGCGGCTCGTCGCCCGCGGTCAGCTCGCGCCAGAACTCGCGCCAGCGCCGCTCGGTCCGGATGACGCGGCCGGTGCGCTCGGCGAGCGCGCTGGCGATCCCGCCCTTCGCGACTGTGCGGAAGCGGACGGGCTCCAGCGGCGGTATCGGGTGGATCGGGCCGGCCAACGTGACCGTACCGTGCGCCTCCGCCTGGGAGCGCACGGTGCCGTCCTGGACGCCGCGCACCCGGAAGCCCTGGGCGCGCAGCGCGAAGCGGGCGTCCTCGGCGCGCATGCCGACGACGTGCGGCACCGCGGGCGGGCCATCGAGCCCGACCGCGGCGTCGCGCAGGGTCTGGCCGATCAGGGCGCGGCCGTCGAGCGGCGCCGACAGACGCACGTGCAGGTCGTCGATGCGAGCGATGGCCGGACAGCCCGCGTCGCCCGCGAGGCGCTGCTGGACGCGGATCGTGACCGTCGTGGCGGTCTCGGTGACAGTCGCGCGCGGGTCCTCGCCGCAGCCGCCGCCGCGCCCTTGGACGTGCACGACGCGTTCGTCCGCGGACGTGGAGAGCGCCACCCAGGGCTCCTCCTGCCAACGGTCCGGCGTGTCCACTGACGCCAGGGCGAGCGCGGCAAGGGGGACGATGGGGATGAGGAGGAGCGGCTTCATGACCAACACTACGTCGCATGCTCGAGACCCATCACAGACGTTTGCGGGCGAGGAGCAGCGCGCCGCGCGCGGTGACCTCAGCGGGGTGCGCCGGTCGGCGGCGGCGGCCTGCGCGCGGGCGGCATCGACGCCCATACCGACGAGATCGTCACGGACGGCCTGGCGCGTGAGCAGCGCTGTGATCGGCGCGTCCCAGCGCGGAGACGTCGACGTCCGCGAAGCGCTCGGCGAGCATCCCGCGCGCCCTCGGCGTCGAGCGTCAGCGCCGGCCCGAACGTAAACGGGCAGCGCACACGTCTCAAGCGTCGCCCGCAACCACCGGAGCGATCGCGTTCCGCAAGCGGATCGTCAACGAGACACCCACCCCTCTCGCTGTCCAAAGCGACCAGGCGCAGTGCTGGTTGGGTCCGGCGCTCCTGCGACGGACGAGGCTTAGAAGCGCCGCGCGCCCGCCCCCAGTACCGCTCTCTGCGTAGGCATCGCGCTCGTCGGCGATGGCCCAGCGGCTGAGCATGCCGGTGACCGGGCGGTTGCCGGCGGTCGCGCTCAGCGCGAGGATCTGCGCCGGGCGGCGGCGCGGCGAGCGGCAGACTTGCGCTCTGACCCGCTCGATCGTGTTGCTCAGCCGGACACGGTCCACGCCGCGAGTGACTTCGAGTCGCTCGCGGGCGGTCGAAGCGCAAGACGCGACGTCCAGTTGACAGCGAGACGCTCGCCACAGCGGTCGGGCGCTGGCGGTCGCGTCGCGTCGCTCGGCGTAGCCGGTAAGCGCGCGCCGGAACGCGTCGACCTCGCGAGGACCACGATGGCGGTAGGAATCAACGGGCGGTGCGCGGCTCGAACGCGCCTCCTGCTTTGAGGCCCAGCGAGTCGGGATCTTCCGGTGTGCCGCCGACGCGACGCCGTCGCGCGTCTTTCATCGTCCGAGCACAACTGCCGGCCTCGGTCGAACACCGGAACGAGCCGAGCGGTGGCCACGGGCCGGCTCGATTGGGAGACGAGACGCTCCCGATCTCCCGAACTCGCAAGGAACGAGCGGTATTTGCGGAGGTCGCGCCCCCGGATCGTTCGCATGATCGGCAGCGCTTTGCAGGGATTTTCCGTTGGTTCGAGTGCAAGCCAAGACTGGCTGAAAATCGTGGTGTCCCCGGTTCGAGTCCGGGTCTCGCCACTGCGAGAACGGTGTCCTAGCGCGTTTCTCTTGCTTCTGGACCATACGGCTCTCCGCTCGATTTGGGCATCGAATGGGCAGTGAGCGGGGCCACTGCCCAATGCGTCGCGCAGCGCGCGACGCGCGAAGCGCGCTAGAGCCCGGATTCGGACGGTTCTCGAACTCGAAACACCACGATTCGCACTCGGGGGCTGTCGTTGCCGCTGGCTTGGCCTCACGCCAGCGTAAGTCCGTTGACGAAGTCGAGCAGGAGCGCGTTGACCGTGTCGGGGCGTTCCAGGTGGACCCAGTGGCCGCAATCCGGGATGACGTGGGTTCCGGTGTGGGCGGGCAGCCATTGCGCTTGGCGTTCGATCGCGTCGCCGAGCCAGAGCCGGGTGCTGTCGCGCTCGCCGGTGATGAAGACGGTGGGTTGGTGCGGGTCGTCGAAGGCGGCGAGGTCTTCCCAGTCTCGGGTGAAGTTGCGGTAGCGGTTGAGCGGTCCGGCGATGCCGTTGCGCTCGAAACCGGCCGCGATCGCGGCGAGGTCCGGCACCCACGCCGGCAGCGGCGCGTTGGGGAGGTGCATCGGCACGCCGAACCAGCCCGGCGTGCCGTCGGTCAGCGCGGCGTAGAACCGGCGCAGCCAGCCCGCCACGTCGGGCGTGATCTCGGCCTCGGCGACACCGGGGGTCTGGAAGTGGCCGACGTAGAAGTCGGCCGGGAACGCCGGCGGAGCCTCAGCGCGTGGGATGTAGGGAACGCCGAGCATCGCGACGCCGCTGAACAGGTCGGGGCGCACCTGCGCCGAAGCGGTGGCGATCGCCGAGCCCCAGTCGTCACCGACGACGACCGCGCTGTCGGCGCCGAGCGCGCGCACGACCGCGACGTTGTCGGCGACGTGCGCGAGCATCCGGTACGCCTCGACCGAGTCCGGGACGAACGAGTCGCCGTACCCGCGGACGTCGATCGCCACCGCGCGGTACCCGGCGGTCGCCAGCGCCGGCAGCTGATGACGCCACGCCCACGCTCCTTCAGGGAAGCCGTGGACGAGCAGCACGAGTGGCCCGGTGCCCTCGACCACGGCGTTGATGTGCCCGCCCGCCACGTCGATCCTCATGCGCTCCAGGTTGGCCGCGGGCAGCTCGTCTGCCAACCTCGTTGCCAGAATGGCACTGGAGGACCTCGTGCGGACGCGGCTGCGCCAGGCGCGCTTCGAGCGCGGACTCACCGTCGCCGAGGTGGCCGCCCGTGCCGGGATGACGGCATCGACCGTGAGCCGGCTCGAGACCGGCGCGCGACGGCTCACGCTCGCGCACCTCGAACGACTCGCGAGCGCGCTCGACCGGTCACTGGAGACGTTGCTCGCCATGCAGCCGCCTCCGGTCCCCGCCCAGGACGGCCGCACGTGGCGGCCGGTCGGCCCCGAACGCCCCGACGGTCCGCGCGTCTACCGGGTCGTGCTCCCCGTCGAGCCGCCCGTCCGCCATCAGCACGAGGGGGACCAGTGGCTGCACGTGCTCGACGGGGTGGCGCGGCTGCTCGTCGGCGCGAGTGACCGGACGCTTCGAGCCGGGGACACGGCGGAGTTCTCTACCTGGGAGCCACACGCGCTGGTTGCGCTGGACCGCCCCGCGGAAGCGCTCATCGTGTTCCGGGGCGCCGCGCCTCGGTGAGCCGCCGGCTTATTGGTTGACCGCGATTGCGGGGTTGACTGCGATCCGCCGCCGCGGGTGGTCGGAGAAGCCGTCGCAGCCGGCCGGCATCGGCTGGCGCTGCACGGTCACGCCCAGCCCGTGCGCGAACGCCTCCAGCTCCGGTAGCGCCCATCCCAGGGTGTCGCGGTGATCGGCGCGATCGGTGGGTCCAGCGGCGCTGGGACGGCGGGCGGTGGGAGTGGGTCGACCTTGGCGCGGTCTTGTCGGCGACCGCGTGCTTCGAGATGGATGGTCGCCGCGGTGTGAGGCACCCGTCAGGTCACGGCGCCGTCCGCTTGCCGGGGGAGACCGCGCCGCATTCGTAGGCGAGGATCACGGCGTGGATCCGGTCGCGTGCGCTGAGCTTCGTCAGCACGTTGCGGACGTGGCTCTTGACCGTCGTCTCCTCGACGGTCAGCGCGGCGGCGATCTCGCGGTTGGAGCGCCCTTGGGCGATGAGCAGGAACACCTCGAGCTCGCGTGGCGTGAGGTCGGCAAGCCGGGGATCCGGGGAGGAGCTCAGGATCGGCTGCTCGACCACCCGCTCGATCACGCGTCGTGTCACCGCGGGTGAGAGCAGCGCGTCGCCGAGGGCGACGACATGGATCGCGCGCAGCAGATCCTCGGGGGTGCTGCGCTTGAGCAGGAAGCCGCTGGCGCCGGCGCGCAGCGCGCCGACGACGTACTCGTCCTCGTCGAAGGTCGTGAGGATGAGCACGCGAGCGTCGGGCACCCGTGCGATCAGCTCGCGGGTCGCGGTGATGCCGTCCATCTGTGGCATTCGGACGTCCATCAGCACGACATCGGGGTGGTGGTGTGGCGCGCGGCGCAGCGCGATGTCGCCGTCCTCGGCCTCGGCGACGACGTCGAGCGTCGGGTCGCTGGAGAGGATCAGGCGCAGGCCGCGGCGGACGAGGTCGTCGTCGTCGACCAGCATCACGCGGATCGCGCCGTTCGCTTCGGTCACGGCGCCCTTGGGCCTTGGGGCAGCGTCGCGCGGACCTCGAAGCGGTCACCGACGCGGCGGGCGTCCAGCGTGCCGCCGAGCAGCGCGGCGCGCTCTCGCATCCCGGTCAGGCCGTGGCCGCCCGTGGTCCGCGCCGTCGCGCCGTCGGCGACGGGGTTGGCCACTGTGAGCGTCAGCACGCCGTCGCGGCACTCGAGCGTCAGTTCGGCGGCGCCGGTTCCGTGGCGCGCGGCGTTGGTCATCGCCTCCTGTGCGATGCGATAGGCGGCGCGATCGATCGGTGGCGGCAGTCGCAGCTCAGGGCTCGTGCGGTCGCGCAGCGAGAAGTCCAGGCCGGCGGCCTGGTGGCGCTCGACGAGCGCGGCGATGCGGTCGATGCCGGGCAGCGGCTCCAGGTCGGCCGGCGCGCCATTGCGCAGTCCGCCCAGGATCGCGTCGATGTCCTGCATGCTCTCGCGCGCGATCGCCTCGATGGTCGCGATCGCCTCGCGGCTGCGCTCCGGCTGACTGTCCTGGACGAGCCGCGCCGCTCCGGCTTGGATGAGGATCGAGTTGATCGCGTGTCCGGCCGAGTCGTGCAACTCGCGAGCGATCCGCGTTCGCTCCTCGGCGACCGCGAGGCGCTGCTCGCGCGCGATGCGCTCCCGCTCCTGCGCGGCCCGCTGCCGTGCCAGGCGGCGGCGATCGCCGACGATCCAGCCGCCCGCCCACAGGAGCGCGGTGATCGCGTAGTCGCCCGGCTCGGGTTCGAAGCGAGCCCAGGCCACGGCGACGAACGCCGCGAAGGCGGCGATGCAGACGATCAGGATCAAGAAGGCGTCCTGTCTCCGGTCGCGCTCGGCGAGCGCGGCGAGGACGATCGCCGGAGCGGGCGCGGTCAGCACTGCGTAGTCGAGCGCGACGAGCGCCACCGTGGCACCGAGGACCGCCACCAGCGCCGCTCGCGGCGCCCGGTGACGCGCCAGCAGCGGGAGCGCGGCGAGCAGGCAGACGGCCACGCCGACCATGTCGGCTCCGCGCGCCTCGCCGGCCTTCGCGCCGAACGCCTGGGTGGCCATCTGCACGACCGAGAATCCGAGCACCGCAGCCGTGAGCGCAGCGTCGAGCGCGAGTTGGCGCGAGCTCGGCGCGGACCTGATCATCGACACGAGGCGGAGCCTAGTGGCGCGCCCGGCTGCCCGGACACCTCCCACGGCAGGAGGCGTCTCCTCCCGCGGGAGGAGACGGAGGATCCGCCGAGCGGACGTTTCGCGCGGACCGCGGCCGACCTAGCTTCGCCGGTCATGCGAACGACACCGATCTCCGCCCAGCCGATCGACCGCACCGGGCGCTGGCTCGCCAGCCTCACCCGCTGGGTGCTCGCCCACAAGCGCCTGGTCGCGGTCGGCTGGCTCGCGCTCACCTTGGCCGGGTTCTACGGCGCCACGCAGGTCACTGACGCGCTCAACGAGAACTTCACGATGCCCGACAGCGCGAGCACCGTCACGAACGAGCGGATCGTCAGTCGCTTCGACTCGGGCGGCGCAACCCCGCCGCTCGTCGCCGTCGTCACGCTGCCACCCGGAACGACGGCAAGCGCTCCGGCGGTCCGCGCCGACCTGCGGGCACTCGAGCAGGACCTCGCGCGCGCCGTCCCCGGCGCTCGCATCGCGTCCTTCGGCTCCACATCCGAGCCGGCCTACGTCTCAGACGACGGCCGCACCACGTTCGCGATCGTGCATCCGCCGTCGACCGCGGTCGACGACGAGCGGGCCGAGCGGGAACGAGATCAGCGACGCGACGCTGGCGCGCGCCGAGCAAGCCGCCGCCGGCGCGCGCGTGGGCGGCGCCGAGGTACGGCTCACGGGTACCGCGCTGCTGGCCCGCGAGGCGCCAGGCGAGAGCGGCGGTCCCGGCTTCCTGAACGAGACGCTCCTCGCCGGCGTCGGGGCACTGATCGTGCTGGTGTTCGTCTTCGCGTCCGCACTCGCCCTCGTACCGCTGCTGATGGCGATCGTCGCGATCCCGGTCACGCTGCTGGCCGTCTGGGGGCTCACCGCGCTGACCGAGGTCAACTTGGTCGTCGTCTTCCTCGTCTCGCTGATCGGCCTCGGCGTCGCGATCGACTACGCGCTCCTGATCGTCATGCGCTGGCGTGAGGAACGAGAGCGCGGGCGAAGCAACGAGCAGGCGATCGTGCACGCCGCCGGAACCGCCGGGCGCGCCGTGCTGTTCAGCGGCACCACCGTGGCGATCGGACTGCTCTCGGCGCTCGTGCTGCCGGTGCCGTTCCTGCGCTCGATGGGCTACGGCGGCCTGCTCATCCCGCTCGCGTCCGTCGCCGTCGCGCTGACGCTGCTGCCCGTCGTGCTCGCGACGGTCGGGCCGGTCGCCGACGCCCGCCGGCTGCGACGCACCGACCGCGCCGAGCGGCACTGGGCCGCCTGGGCGCGCCTGGTCATCCGCAACCGCGTCGCCGCCACGCTCGGCGGCGCGGCCCTGCTCGTCGCGCTCTGCATCGTCGCGCAGGGCATGCTGCTCGGCAGCCCTGAAGCACGGTCGCTCGGCGGCACCGGCGACCCGAAGGCCGCGCTCGAGCAGCTCGATCGCTCCGGCATCGGCGCCGCGCCGCTCGCGCCCATCGAAGTCCTCACCCCGGCCGCCCGCGCGGCCGACACCGCCGCCCGCCTCGCCGCAGTAGACGGCGTCCGCGCCGCCAGCGCACCGGGTGGCGCGTGGCGAGCCGACGGTCAAGCGGTCGTCGAGGTACTCACCCGCAGCGACACGAACTCGCAGGCGGGACGCGAGGCGATCGGCGCCGTGCGCGACGCCGCCGCCGCGCTGCCCGCGACGACGGTCGGCGGAGCCACCGCGCAGACGATCGACTTCGTCGACGGCGTCTACGGCTCCTTCCCGCTGATGCTCGTGCTGATCTCGATCGTCACGTTCGTGCTGCTCGCACGCGCGTTCCGCTCCATCGTGCTGCCCGCGAAGGCGATCGCGATGAACCTGCTGTCGGTCTTTGCGACCTGGGGCGTGATGACGCTCGTCTGGCAGCACGGGGTCGGCACCGAGCTGCTGTTCGGCGTCGGCCCCGTCGGAGCGGTGCAGTCGTGGGCGCCGGTGATCGTGTTCGCGTTCATCTACGGGCTCTCGATGGACTATGAGGTGTTCATCCTCGCCAGGATGCGCGAAGAGTACGACCGCACCGGCTCCACCGACGAGGCGGTCGTGCGCGGGATGGCCAGCACCGGGCGGCTCGTGACCAGCGCGGCGCTGATCGTCTTCCTCGCGTTCGCCTCGATGGCAACCGCCGGGGACAGAGACCTGCAGGTGCTCGCCACCGGACTCGCCGCAGGCGTCCTCATCGACGCGCTCATCGTGCGCTCGCTGCTCGTCCCCGCCACCGTCTCGTGGCTCGGCCGCTGGAACTGGTGGATGCCCGAGCGCGGCCGGCGGCTACTGCGCCTGCCCGCGGTCACACCGGCCGCCACCGCAAACAGCTCCTGCGCTGCCTGCTCGATGACGTCGTCCTCACCGTCGACCGCGAGCAACACTGCGCGCGGCTTGAGCTCTTCTGGCAAGGCGGCGCGCACACCGAGCTCGACATCGCGCTCAACCGCACCCCGGCAAAACGCACCGACACCTCCGAAGAACTCGTCACGCTCATCGGGCGACTCGCCGAACACAGCCCGGACGCTGAGATCGCGATGATCCTCGCCAAACAAGGCCGCCGCACCCCCACCGACCTGCCCTTCACCGCCTCGCGCGTGACCGGCATCCGCGAACGCGCGCACATCCCCGCCGGCCCACGGCACGCTACCGATAGCGACACCGGCGTCTCAATCCACGACGCCGCCCGCCAACTCGGCGTCTGCACCCAGACGATCCGCCGCTGGCTACGCGAAGGCCTCCTGCCCGCCGAGCAAACCGCCCCACACGCGCCCTGGCGCATCAAACTCACCGACGACATCCGCCGCCGCTTCATCCCCGAAGTCCCCGCAGGCTACGTCCGCCTCGCCGACGCCGCCACCATCACCGGCCTCGCCCGCCAAACCATCCTCAACCAAGTCCGCCGCGGTCAACGCGACGCCATCCACGTCACCCAAGGCCAACGCCGCGGCCTCCGAATCCAACTCCACCCGCACGAACAAGGCCTGCTGCACGACGGTGCGAACACCCAGGCCTGAAGTCTCGAATTCGTCGAAGAGCACCACTTTGGCCGGCGGTGTATCGCTGATCCGTTGCCTCAACGCGAAGGCCCGAGTGGTCTCGCGGTTTGGCGTGCGTCGAGTTGATGTGCCGGTGTTGACGGCAAGCACCGTCCACGGCGGACGATGTCAGCCATCAAGAAGCAGGTATCCCAGCTCGCGCTCTGGCGGTCCTGCCGCGACGCGCGAATGCGAAGCCGGTCCCTGAGCTCACGATTGTGGGCCTCGGCGAGTATGAGTTCAGTGGCTTCCGACGCGGTGGACGGCTTACACGCCGTCTTCGCGCGTGCCGTGCTCAGCGGTCCGCGATTGGCGACGGGGTGCTTGTTCGGCGTCGTAGTAGTCGGCCATCAGTTTCCAGTAGACCATGATCAGCGCCATCGCGCCCGCGGTTCCCGCGACCGCGGGGACGAGCGCGCGCCTGCGCGCGGCAATCAGCGCGGCCAGCAGGCAAGCGGTGCTTCCCGCGTTGACCGCCATCGCGGCGTCCCTCGGCGGCTCGACGATCCACATCTCCTCGCCCAGCACCGCCCTGGTCGCCCAGGCCCGCTCGTGTTCCGGCTTGGGAAAGACGACGGCATTCGCGATCATCCAAGCCAGCACTGGCACCGCATGCGTCCACTTGCGCGTCCACACCGGAACCACTACCAGCGGCGTAGTGCCCCACCGGCTCCACGCGCTCCAAGGGTTGGCGTGCCGCTCGAAGACTTTCCGCCTCAGCCGGGCGATCGTTCCTGCCATTCCGCAAACCTTAGGCTGAGACGAACGGAGAGCGCCGTCTCCGGCGACAACTGGTGGCTTGCAGACCTCCGACTGTTGCGCTCCTCACGTCAGCTCGCTGAAGCGCTCGACCCTTCGCGTGCGGCCGGACACGATCACCTGGTCGCCGTCCTCGAGGACCGTTTCGGCGGTCGCGTACGTGAAGTCCTCGCCCGAGCGTTTCACCGCGACGACGGTCACGCCGTGGTCGCGCCGGATGTGCGTCTCGCCCAGCGGCCGGCCGAGCAGCGCGTCCGGCGGACGGGTGCGGACCATCGCGAACCCGTCCTCGAACTCGATGTAGTCCAGCATCCGCCCGCGCACCAGATGCGCGACGCGCCGGCCCATGTCGTGCTCGGGCCGCACGACGTGGTGCACGCCGAGCTGCTCGAGGATCCGGGCGTGCGAGTGGCTGATCGCCTTCGCCCACACGTTCGGGATTCCGAAGCCGAGCACCAGGGAGGCGGTGAGGATGCTGGCCTCCAGGTTGGTGCCGATCGCGATCACCGCGCGCTCGAACTCGGGCACGGAGAGCTGGCGCAGCGCCTCTTCGTCGGTCGAGTCGGCCTCCACGACGTGCGTGAGCGTGCCGGCGAGCGCCTGCACGGTCTTGTGATGTGAGTCGATCCCGAGCACTTCGGTGTCGGAGGCGAGCAGCTCCAGCGCCAGCGATGTGCCGAAGCGCCCGAGACCGATGACGACGACGCCTTCGGTGGGTCTAGCCAATGATCGGCCTTTCTTCCGGGGGTTGGTAGCGCCGTGGGCGCTCGCGCAGCGCCAGCGCGGACACGAGTGTGATCGGGCCGAGCCGGCCGAGGAACATCAGCACGACCAGCAACAGCTGACCGACCGGTGGCAGGTCGGCCGTGATCCCAGTCGACAGTCCGACGGTCGCAAATGCCGAGACGACCTCGAACAGCACGCGATCGGTCGCGTGGTCGGAGAGCGCGATCAGCGCGAGCGTGGCTCCGACGACGGCCGCGACCGACAGCAGCGCGACCGTCAGCGCCTGCCGCTGGACCCGTTCGCCAACCCGCCGGTGGAAGATCGTGACGGTGGGATCGCCGCGCACCTCGGCGTAGATCACGAAGAACAACAGCGCGAACGTCGTCACCTTGATTCCCCCCGCCGTCCCGGCCGAGCCGCCGCCGATGAACATCAGCACGTCGGTGCCGAGCAGCGTCGCCTGGTCCATCGCGGCGATGTCGACGCTGTTGAAACCCGCCGTGCGCGTCATCACCGAGTGAAAGAAGCCCGCCAGCACGCGGCCGGGCGCGTCGAGCGCGCCGAGCGTCCCGGGGTTGCTCCACTCGTTCGCGATCGTAAAGACGCTGCCGAGCACGAGCAGGACCCCCGTCATCGTCACCGTGATCCGCGTGTGCAGGCTCCAGCGCGAGGGACGACGGAACTGGCGGCGCAACTCGAACAGCACCGGGAACCCCAGACCGCCGGCGATCACCGCGATCGCGATCGGCAGGCACACCCACGGATCGTCGACGTAGCGGACGAGGCTGTCCGGATACAACCCGAAGCCGGCGTTGTTGAACGCCGAGACCGCGTGGAAGAGGCCGTGGTACGCGGCGCGTCCCAGCGGCTCGTCGTACGCGAACGCGAACCGCGCGGTCAGCACCACGGCCGTGACCGCCTCGAACAGCAGGCTCACGCGAGCCACCCCGAGTACGACCGCGCGCACGTCGCCGATGCCCAGGCTCTTGGTCTCCGTCGCCGCGGTCAGTCGCGACCGCAGACCGAGCCGCCGCGACACGAGCAGCCCCAACAGCGACGCCAGCGTCATGATCCCGAACCCGCCGACCTGGATCAGGCACAGGATCACCGCCTCACCGAACCCCGACCAATGGCCGCCGGTATCCACGATGACCAGTCCGGTCACGCACACCGCGCTCGTCGCCGTGAACAACGCTTCAATCAGCGTCGCGCCGCCCTCGCCCGCACGAGCGATCGGCAGCAACAGGACCGCCGTGCCCACGACAATCGCGGCGGCAAACCCGGCGACGACCGCCTGCGCCGGATGACGCAGAAGCCGCGCCCGCCGCGCCGGCCTGCCGGCTCCGGTGAGGTCACCCACCAGGTGCACGCCGAGACCCTAATGACATCAGCCCGTGTGCGTGAGAACGAGACCGCAGTAGTCGAACTGGCACTGCGCAATGGCGTGGGACGGCCGAACTCTCGAGAGGGGCGAGCAGAGTGCCCATACTGTGGAATTTGAAGACTCGCGACGCGGCGGCAAGGGCCCCCGGCCGGTCGGGTCAATCGGTCGCTCCCGGGGTTCCGGCGCTCGCTCGGATAGCGGTCTCGATCCGACGCGCGAGGTCGTCGATCGTGGCCGCGAACTGATTGACGGCCTCCAGCGCGCCGTGTTCGCCCCACCCGGCGACGTAGGAGACGCTCTCGCCGTCGATCGCGAGCCCAAGCCCGGCGCAGACGATGTAGGTCACCGTATCGACCATCACTCGGCGCCGCAGCGCTATATGACATCGCTGACTGGACTGACTGAGCAATCACCCCGCTCGAGGAGGCAGTGTGAACCCAGCTTCTGATGGGCGATCAGCAGCTGGTTGGTGAGGCTGTAGCGGCGCAGGCCGGTGCGCGCGCACGCGCAGCCAGGCCTGCCAGCCCGTGCTGGTGCGCAGCTGCTCGACCGCGCGTTGGTTCAGTTCGCGGTCCTGCACGCGCCGGGCGGCGCGCTCGTCCTCGGTCAGCCGGCGGTGTGCGGTACGAGTCATCGCGTGGGTCCTCCGCGAGAAGTCGAGGGGTTGGGCCCCTGGCGCGGGCCGCGTTCGCGGCCCGCGCCAGAGGAGATGGGTCAGGCGGCGTCGGGCTCGGGCTGGTCGCCGTCGGTGGCATCGGGCTCGCCGGCTGGTTCGGTCTCGGCGCCCGCGTTTTCGGCGCGGGCCGGATGGGCCGTGGGCTCCGTGTGGCTCTGCGACGCGTCGTTCTCCGCGGCGGTATTGGCCCCTCGCCGCGGCGCTGGCCGGCGAGGATCTGCGACGCGATCGCGCGCACGCGTAACAGTCCTTCTCCCGTGCCTGTGGCGCAGGTCTCGGTCGCGCCGATGCTCGCTCTAGTTGGTCGGCGCTTCCAAATCGCTTCCAGAACGTGGGCAAATGCACCGATGCTCCCGACCACCCTCCACCCAGAACGCCCGCCACGGGCTTTCATTTACCTATGGACGGTGCGCAGCTCGCACGCGCGCCCTCCTGCTTCTAATGAGCGGCGTCGTTGCGGCTGCCGCCGTCCAACGAGTCGGTGGAACCAGCACCCGATTCGGGCAGTGAAAGCCGGTCCGCTGCCCGAATCGCCATGGGAAAGACGGAACTTGCGGGCTTTCGGCCCGTCGGCGCCTTGGCGAGAGTCCTAGTGATTTGCAGGGATTCTTCTACGATCAGACGCCGTCCCCGCCGTTCCTGAAATCGTGGTGTCCCCGGTTCGAGTCCGGGTCTCGCCATGAACGGTGGCCAGGGTGGAAGTCCGGGGACCACCGCTCGCCAGAGGCTCGCTATTGGTTCGAGTCCGGGTCTCGCCACTCACGCCCGACGCATCCGGGTTCCAAGCCGGGTTGGCTGAGCTCAACGCGGCCAAAGCCGCCGGATCGTTCCCTCGTAGACGCCGAAGATGTGCGGCCCAGGCTGAAGGGCTTGGCGAAGGATCGCATCGCGGTTGTTGACGAAGCGGAGCGCCTGCTCCTCGCCTCGCAGCTGCGCATTCGTGAGGCAGAATGCGCGGACGCCGCCGGCGATGAGTGCGTCACGCTCAGCTGGGCGGCGGCGGATCGCGTCGTCCTTCATCAGCACGCACCATCCGCGCTGACCGACGTCGAGGAGCCAGGTCTCGTCGCGAAGTCCTTGTCCGATGCGCTCGCCGTAGACGTCCGCCATCGCGTGAACGGGGTGAAGCCCGCGGCAAGCAGGGCTTCAGGAACGATGCGGCGACCGAGGCTGCGATCGATGAAGAACTCCGGAGCGTCCATCGCCGCGGACTATCCGGCGGAGGTCGGACAGGATCACGCGGCCGTGCGCGTGGCGACGCGGATCACGTCTTCGACGTGATCGAGCGGGACACCGAAATCGTCAGCAATGTCCTTGATCGCGTCGCCGGCGAGGAAGCGGTCGACAAGGTCCTCGACGCGCGCGCCGCCAGCGGTGACGAGCGGCAGCCCGAACGCGACGTGCGGGTCGACGATCACGCGCGCGCGGCCGTAGATGGGGAGCTGGACCTGAGACGCCCAACCGTCAGAGCCGTACGTGATTCGCCGCAGGTAGTCCCGAACGAGCTCCGAGAACTGCTTCTGGCCCGTGCGAACGACGACAAGTTCAAGCAAATCCTCGTCGCTCCGCTCGGAAGCGAAGTCGAACAGCACCTCAGCACCGTCCGTGTAGAGGTGTTCGGACGCGAGCGCGTGCGCGAGGCCGATCTCGCGCGTGAGCACTTCGACCGCGGGGCGAATGCGCTGTAGCGGGACGCCCGCCCGTCGGAAGGCCGAAAGCACGTAGGCCTCGGCGAACCCAACGAACGGCACGGTCGCCTC
Organism: uncultured Solirubrobacteraceae bacterium; assembly: GCA_963768375.1. GTDB lineage: Bacteria > Actinomycetota > Thermoleophilia > Solirubrobacterales > Solirubrobacteraceae > Solirubrobacter. Next base: position 652,744 of record CAVYHO010000002.1, on the reverse strand, counting down.
GCGTCCGTGTGGCGGGAAGACCGAGATCAACGGCGTGCCGTCAGCCGGGCGCGCCCACTCGTGGATCGTCGACTTCGGGACACCGAGATAGCCGCTCGTCTCGCGCAGCGTGAAGATCGCCCGCGCCAGGCGGGGATCATCAGGAGCCAGAGTGGCCGGTTCGGTGTGCTCGCGCTCGGTCGTCGCCATTACATTGTGGTTCGTCGGGCCGCTGAGCGATCCTACGCTCAGCGACGGCGGTTCCGGTCGAGTTCGAGTGGAGCGGGACACGAGTCGGCCGTCGTGTCCCAAACGGACGCGGAATCACCGCAAGGTGCAGGTAACCGCCGGCGCCTGCCCAACCGTGGATCAGACCAATTTCCAGCACTTTCCGTTCGACAGACGTTTCCTCGCTGGTACGTGGGCGCTCGTTGCCAGCCGCGGCGCTACGCGAGCTCGCGACTGCTGACGCGATACAGCACGTAGCGGTTGACCGCCGAGGCGCGCACAAGCTCGGCGAGCTCGGTCGCTGCCACTCGCGACTCAGCGCGGATCTCGTCCCCGCCCCAGCAGCACCGAAGGGTCCACTCGACGCTGGGCAGCTCGCGAGCCACGCGCAAGATCGTGTCAGCCAGGGCGAACCGGTGCTCCGACAGGGCAAACTCGTCCTCGCTCCAGGACGCTTGATCGTCGAGCACCGCCTGGGCCTGCTCCCAGTCGAGGTGGACTGACGGAGCCAAGCCGCGGAACCATCGTCGACGACGACCGGGAACCAGCGCAACGAGACCCGCGCCACGGGTGGCCTCGGCCAGGCGCTCGGCGACGTCCCACGAAGGGACGGGCAGCCACAGGTCGAGATCGAAGCTCATAAGACGTGCTCACGCTCGGCCGGCGTCGAGAAGCGGCACATCCGCCGGGGCCGCGAACCTTTGAGCGTACGCTTCGCATTCGCCGTGCCGATCCCTCGTTCTGATGCGGACTGGAGCCCCGAGACGCCGCTCGCGCCGGACGTTCAGGTCGCGCTCGGTTTTCTCGACGAGATCGTCAACGGCAGCGAGGCGACCGCGGAGATCGACGGCGACGGCGCACTGCGCGCCTTCATCCAGATGGACGGCGTGCTCGGCCTATACATCGACATCGGCGACAGCTGCGGCAGCGTGCACTACATCGGCGGCCCGAGCCGTACGCCCTACAGGTGGCGCTGGGACTCGCAAACCACGCCGCGACAGTTGCGCGCGCTCCTGGACGGCCGCGCGGTCGAGCGTGTCCGCCTTCTCGGTCGCCGCCGCGTGACCGCGACGCTCGTCGTTGAAGGCCGGACGGTCGACCGGTTCGGTCGGCACTGGCGTCCGCTAACCGCGCTCCTGCGCTTGCCGGAACACGAGCGGCCGATCGAACCGTATGTGGCCCCGGCGTACGGCGACGAGGTCGTGACGTACGCGGCGCTGGGCGAAGACTGGATCGTCGTTCTACGCCGGAACCTGTCCGACCGCCCAATTGTGTGGTACCTGCAGTACTGGAACCACGACTTGAGCGAGCTCAGGACCGAGGAGCGATACGACATGGACGGCAAGGCCGTCGCCCAGGCGATGTACAGGCACGGAGAGCTGCAGTGGGAGTGCGGCGCGGTCGCCCGGTAGTCCCGCGGCGCGTCCGCTACGCCAGGGCGCGGGCGACGCGCAGGGCGTCCAGTGCCAGACCGCCGTCGGTCCGGAACGAGGGGCCGCCGCGCCTTTCTTGAAGGGTCAGCGGCACGATGTTGAGGACGCCGAACACTCCCCCGAGCGTTGCGGCCCAGAGCAGGTCGTGGAATACGCCGGACTCTGGGGCGGCTGACAGAGCCCATGCGGTGAGTACGGTTCCGACGAGCGACGCCGCCGGCCCGGCGACGGCGATCAGCAGGACGTCTCGTGCGGTGGCGTGTGATGCGTCGAATTCCGCGGCGCCGGAGGCATGATTGGGTTGCTCGAGGGCATTGATCGCCACGTTGATCTGGCCGAGCTGCAGTTCGGCATCGCGTCAGCCGCGGACTCGAGCTCTCCGGCTCATCGCCGCGAGCCTAGCTACAGTCGGCGCAACGCGTGGCGAGGCGAAGCCTGACTTGGTGGCAGTTCCTGCTGCTGGTGGTGGTCTATGCGGCGATCATCCAGGTCGGTGGCCGCGTCATCGGCGCCGACGTGAGCACGGACGAGGGTTGGGAGACGGCCGGCAACGTCCTTGAGTCGGCGTTGATCCCGATCGCGCTCTCCTCGGTCTTCGTGATCGGACTCGCGACGTGGCTGCGCTGGTGGCCGCAGATCATCCACGAGCCGCTTCCGGTTCAGCGGTGGATACGGATCGTGCCGATCGCGCTGCTTCTGGCGGCCTTGGTCGGGACGAGCTGGGGGAATCTGTTCGACCAGAACGCGATCTTGGTGCTGGTGCTGATCCTGGTGGTGGTGATCGGCGGCTCCACGGAAGAGCTGATGTTCCGCGGCGTCGGCTTGGTCACGTTCCGGCGGATGGGACTCACGGAAGCGCGCGTGGCTCTCTATAGCTCGGTGGTCTTTGGCGCCGTGCACCTGAGCAACGCGCTCGCGACCGGGTCAAGCGCGATCTTCCAGGCCATCGCCGTGACCTTCACCGGGTACATGCTCTACCTGACACGCCGGTGGGCGGGCGCCCTCTGGCTGGCGATGCCCGTGCACTCCTCCCAGGACTTCGTGATCCTGTCCGGCCAGATCGGGGTCGACCCGGAATCCTCGCCGCTGTCGCTGATCGTGATCGTGACGATGATCGGGCTCGGCATCCTCCTCTGGCGCCGCCGCCACAGAATCGAACCGCAATCGTCCAGCGCATGAAGCTAGTCGCCGGCTGTCTCTTGTCGGACGAAATGTGTCGCGACCGATGAGATCGGTGCGGTAGTCCGGTCGAGAACGATATGACCACGTACACCTTTGACGTCTTTTCCAGCCTCGACGGCTACGGCGCCGCGAGTGCCCCCTGGACCGGCTACTGGGGCAAGCAAGGCCCCGAGTTGCTCGAGCACCGCCTTGCCTTGTACGGCGCGGAGCAACGGATGGTCTTCGGAGCCAAGACGTATCGGGCGTTCGCGCGGATGCTGGCCGACAGCACCGAGGAGTCCGAAGTGCGTGACCCGTGGGTCACTCGGATGTGGCGCATGCCGGCGACGGTGGTGTCGACGACGCTGGAAGGCCCCCTCGACTGGCCGGACGCGACCGTCGTGAGCGGTGACGCCGTCGACGTCGTCGCCCGGCTCAAGGAGGAGTCCGAGGTGCCGTTGCGCTCGCACGGCAGCCTGTCGATGAACCGTGCGCTGATGGCGGCCGGCCTCGTCGACCGCCTGCAGGTGACCCTCTTCCCGGTCATCACCGGTCAGACCGGGCAGGACCCGATCTTCCAGGACGCGGCCGACTTCGACCTAGAGCTGGTCGAGCACCGAACGCTCGACGGTCACATCCAAGAGCTCATCTACCGACCCAGCCTCCATTGATCACGACTTCGCCCTCACCGCCGCCGACGTGCCGAGGACGAGGCCGGCGGCGTTGAGGGCCTCGACCTGCACGAACGGCTGCGTCGTGGCCGCGCGCATGGTGGTCTCGAAGCCGCTCAACGGCACCGTCGCGAGCGGGACCGTGCTCGTGGCGGTCGGCCCGCTCTTGATGCGCCACGTCGTGACCTCGGTGGCCCCGTTCCAGCTCATCGAGACGACGGTCGCCGCCGCTCCGGAGCGCTTGGCCACGACCGCCGGCCTATCGGTGGGCACGCCCACCCACGGCGCGCGGTACGCCCGGTAGCTGTCGATGCCCTTGACGAGATAGCGGCCTTCGACCACGGTCTCGCCCTTCGGATCGATCTCCGTGAAGTAGGGAACGCTACCGCCCCAGCCGATGAACACGTTGCCGTTGGGGAGCGTCTGCATGTTGCCCTGGCTGGCGGCCTGGATCACCCGGTTCTCGTGGTGGATCTGGCGGGCGAGCGTGACCGTCTTCTTCTCGTGGTCGAGGTTCAGGATCACGCCTCGCGTCTGATGCTCGGAGAGCGGCGTCATCCGCTCTTCCGCGTTGTTGTCGTAGAGGGTGATCTGCGTTGCGTTGATGCGCCGCGCGTCGTGCTGCCACGCGGTCCGCGTACCGCGCCCCATCCGATAGGAGCTCTTCCTGCCGCCGATCCGGTCCATGAGCTTGCCCGTCTGGCGGTTGATCCGATAGACGGCGTGGGTCGCGCGAGCGGAGACCAGCAGGTTGCCGTCGGTATCGACCTCGACGGAGTTCAGATGCGCATAGTCGTACGGCAACTCCGGGTCCTGGGGCACCGCGGTGTAGGACTCTCTCGGATCGATCGAGCCGTTGGTGTGCCAATCGAGCAGCACCTTGCCCGTCTTGATGTCGACCTCCTGCACCACGTTGTCCATGATCAGATCGTTCTTCTTGCCGCTCTTCACCCGCCTCAGGTCCCCGCGAACGATCTTGTAGGCGATCAGCAGGGCCGTGTTCTGCGGCGTGATCACGAACTCGTGCAGATCCGCCCGCTGCCCCTTGCCGGTCTTGACGGTGGCGATCCGGTTGTAGCTCTGGTCGTAGATCACGCCCTCGCCGTACCCGAACCCCCGCCGCACGTCGCCCTGCCACCAGGTCAGAACCGGCTTGCCCTCGTACAGCTGCGCGCGGAAGGCGTAGGCCCCGCCCCGCACATACTTGAACCAGACGAGCCGGCCGTCCGGCGCGATGATCATCGGGCCGGACAGAGTCAGCGCCTGGCCAGACGACGACTTCGGCGCGGTGAAGACATACCCCGACGCTCCCACCGGATCCCTCTTGCCGAAGGACACCGCGGTCGGCTTCAGGTCCGGCCGCGAGGCGAACTGCTCGATTCCGTCCTTCGACGGGGCCGCCGCCATGGCGACGGCGTGCTCGATGGCGGCACTCCCGGGCGTCGTCGCGACGATCCAGACGGCCAACGCCGTCGCGCTCGTCACGAGGGACGCTGCGCCGATGCGACGGCGGGTCACGTACGGGACATTCGGCTTGCGGGCTCTCTCATAGTCACTCCGGGATCGATATCACGCGGATGCGCACCCGTGATGCAACAACCAACGCGCCGATGAGTTGCGGCTGTCTCGCTCTCAGCTCCTCCCCGCCGTGTGAGCGCCGTGCGAGCGTGCTGCGAGCGCGCCCGCCGATGCTGTGGACATGGACTACGCCATCGAAGCCCGCGGCCTGCGCAAGGCCTTCGGCGACACCCAGGCGCTCGACGGCGTCGACCTCGCCGCGCGGCCCGGCACCGTGCTCGGCGTGCTCGGCCCCAACGGCGCCGGCAAGACCACCGCGGTGCGCATCCTCGCCACGCTGCTGAAGGCCGACGCGGGCACCGCGATCGTCGCCGGCCACGACGTCGCCGCGCGAGCCCGCCCGCGTCCGCGAGCAGATCGGCCTCACCGGCCAGTACGCGTCGGTCGACGAGCTGCTCACCGGCCGCCAGAACCTCGAGCTGATCGGCGCGCTGCTCGACCTCAAGCGCAAGCGACGCGCAAGCGCCGCGCGCAGCCGAGCTGCTCGAGTGGTTCGACCTCGCCGACGCCGCCGACCGCCCCGCCAAGACCTACTCCGGCGGCATGCGCCGCCGGCTCGACCTCGCCGCCAGCCTCGTCGGCCGCCCGAGCGTCGTCTTCCTCGACGAGCCGACGACCGGCCTGGACCCGTCCAAGCGCGAGGACATGTGGGGCGTCGTGCGCAACCTCGTCAACGACGGCTCGACCGTCCTGCTGACCACGCAGTACCTCGAGGAGGCCGACGCGCTCGCCGACGAGATCACCGTCATCGACCACGGCCGCGTGATCGCCCACGACACGCCGGACGGCCTCAAGCGGATCGTCGGCGGCCAGACGCTGACCGTCCGCCCGGCCGACCCCGACGCGCGCTCGAGGAGACCGCCGCGATCGATCGCCGAGCATCGGCGACCGCGCTGCCCGACTTCCCCGCCCGCGGCACGGTCAGCGTCCCCGTCGCGCGGCGACGAGGCGCTCGCCGAGGCCGTCGACCGCCTGGCCGAGGCCGGCATCGCGCGTCACCGAGCTCTCGCTGCACCTGCCCAGCCTCGACGAGGTCTTCTTCGCCTCACCGACCGCCACGAGCCCCGAGACCGCGAGGCGCTCGTGCATGACCCGCCTCGCCCGCCACAGCACCGCGCTCGCCAAGCGCAACCTGATCGGCGTCACGCGCAACCCCGAAGCGCTGCTCGACGTCACGCTGCAGCCGATCATCTTCATCGCTGCTGTTCACCTACATCTTCGGCGGCGCGATCGCCGACGGCTCCCAGCACGACTACCTGCAGTTCCTGCTCCCCGGCATGCTCGCCCAGACGATCGCCTTCGGCGGCGTCGCGATCGGCGTGAACCTCAACTCCGACATCGAGAAGGGCGTCTTCGACCGCTTCCGCAGCCTGCCGATCGCCCGCGCCGCGCCGCTGGTCGGCGCGGTCATGGCCGACGTCGTCCGCTACGCGCTGCTCTGCGTCGTCACGCTCGGCTTCGGCTACGTGCTCGGCTTCCGCGCCACGACCGAGCGCCGTTCGAGGTCGCTCGCCGCCGTGCGCGCTGGCGATCGGCTTCGCGCTGTGCCTGTGCTGGATCTCGGTCTGGGTCGGCATGATCGCCCGCACGCCGGGCGCCGTGCAGGGCATCCTGATGCTCGCGCTGTTCCCGCTCACGTTCGGCTCGATCACGTTCGTCCCGGCCGACACGCTGCCGGGCTGGCTGCAGACGTTCACCGACGTCAACCCGCTCACCCACCTGGTCGGCGCGCTGCGCGGCCTGATGCTCGGCGGCCCGGCCGCGACCGACGTGCTGTGGACGCTCGGCTGGATGGCCGGCCTGCTGGCCGTCTTCGTCCCGCTCGCCCTGCGCGCCTACAGCCGCCGCGCGTGAGCAGGACCGCGAGCGCGGCGTCGCTGCGCAGAGCGCGCGGGCGCGCTCATAGGCGCGGATGACGAAGCGCCTCCGCCAGCCGCGCCGACCTCCGGGCTGGCGCAGATCCTCGGCGCCCCGCAGCACGGCGGCGGCGCCGAGCATCGTCGCGGCCGCCTCGACGTCGCCCGCCCGGTCGCAGCGACCGTCGCCGCGACGACGCCGGCCATCGCGACGATCGGCATGTCCTCCGTCGCCGACCGCGGTCGCGATCGCGCGCCCGGCGAACGCGGTCGCGCCGCCTCGAGGTCGCCGTCCTCCATCGCGACCGAGCGCCTGCAGCGCCTCGACCATCGCCTGCGCGTGGCCCTGCTGGGGCCGCTGCGGGCCGACGCCGCTCCAGCCGCGCGACCGCGTCGGCCGTCTCGCGCGCGCAGCGTCGTCGAGATCGCCGGCCAGCCAGGCGAGCCGCGCCAGCATGGCGCGCACGAAGATCGGCCTCGTCGCGCGCCGAGGTCGACGTCCTCGAGCGACTCGCTCGGCCAGCGCTCGCGCGCGCCGGCGAGGTCGCCGCGGCGCGCGCGGATCTCCGCCAGCCGCATGCGCAGCAGCCCGGCGCCCGTCCAGCCGTTGAGCTCGTCGCAGCAGCTCCATCGCCTCGTCGAGCACGGTCTCGGCGCGCGTCGAGCTCGCTCGGTCAGGCTCAGCGTCCCGGCCAGCGAAGACAGCGTCATGGCGAGCGCCCAGTCGTCGCCCAGCTCGCGGAACATGTCCGCCGCCCGCTCGAGGTCGGCGCGCATGTGCGCCTGATCGCCGCGGTTCTCGGCGAGCTGGGCGCGCATCAGCGTCGCCGCGGCGCGCACCCACGGATCCGGATGCTCGAGCGTCTCCGCCAGCCGCACTTCGACGCAGCGCCGCTCGCTCGCCGAGCAGCGCCAGCACGGGACGCGCGAGCGCGACCAGCGGGTAGTCGCGCGTGTCGATCGACTCCACGCGCTGCGTCAGATCGTCGAGTGCGTCACCGCCCGCGGCCTGGTTCTGCGTCACCGCCGCGAGCTGCGTGATGCCCTCGGCGATCAGCCGGTCGATCGGGTCGGCCTCGCCGGGCACGGCGAGCGCGAACGCGATCCAGGCCATCGCCTCCTCCGGGCGAGCCCGACAGCACCCAGAACCAGAGCAGGTCGACCGCGAGGTGCAGCGCGGCGCGCGGCGTCGCCGGAGTCGCCCAGCCAGCGCAGCGCGGCGATCACGTCGTCGTGCTCGGCCTGCAGGCGGCGGAACCAGTCGCGCTGCTCGGGGCCGCGCAGCTGCGGCTCGGCCCGGTCGACGAGCGCGCGCGAAGCAGCGCGCGTGCGCGCGTGCGCGTCGCCTCCAGCTCGCCCGCCTCCTCGAGCTTCTCGAGCGCGTACTCGCGGATCGTCTCGAGCATCCGGTAGCGCGCGTCCGGCGCACCTGCAGCAGCGAGCGGTCGGCCAGCGCGGCGAGCCCGTCGAGCGCGTCGTCGACGCCGCACACGGCGGCGGCGGACTCCTCGGTGGCGCCCGCCTGGAACACGGCGAGCCGGCGCGCGAGCACGCGCTCGTCCTCGTCGAGCAGCTCCCAGCTCCAGTCGACCACCGCGCGCAGCGTGCGGTGGCGCGGCAGCGCGGCGCGGCTGCCGCCGGTGAGCAGCCGGAAGCGGTCGTCCAGGCGCGCGGCGATCTGCTCGACGGGCATCGTGCGCAGCCGCGCGGCGGCGAGCTCGATCGCCAGCGGCAGGCCGTCGAGCCGCCGGCAGATCTCCGCGACCGCCGGCGTCGTCGAGCGCGAACCCGGGCGAGACGGCCGCGGCGCGGTCGAGGAACAGCTCGACCGCGGGATCGTCGGCCGAGCGGCGTGACCGGGACGAGGTTCTCGCCGGCGATCGCCAGCGGCTCGCGGCTGGTGGCGACGATCCGCAGGCCCGGGCAGGCGGCGAGCAGCGTGTCGGCCAGCCGCCGCCGCGGCAGCGATCAGGTGCTCGCAGTTGTCCAGCAAGAGGATCGTGTCGCGGTCGACCAGCGCGTCGATCAGCCGCTCCAGCCCGTCGCGCAGCGTCGCGCCCGGGCGGTCGAGCACCGCGCCCTCGCGCAGGCCGAGCGCGGCGAGCACGGCGGGCACGATCTCGACCTCGGCCGTGACCGGCGCCAGCTCGACCATCCACACGCCGCCGTCGACGCGGTCCACCCAGCGCGCGAGCGCCTCGCCGGCGAGCCGCGTCTTGCCGGCGCCGCCCGGGCCGACGAGCGTGACCAGCCGCGCCGTCGCGAGCAGCGTCGTCGATCCGCTGCAGATCCGGCTCGCGGCCGACGAAGCTCGTCACCGGCGCGCGCAGGTTGCTGACGCGCCGGACCGGGCGCCTTGAGCACGGCAAGGTGCGCCGCCGGCAGCTCGGGCGACGGCAGTGCGCCGAGCTCCTCGTCGAGGCGGATGCGGACGCGCTCGTAGGCGGAGAGCGCGTCGGCCTGGCGGCCGGCGGCGGCGAGCGCGGTGATGTGGCGGGCGGCGAGCTGCTCGTTGAGCGGGTGCTCGGCGACCGCGGCCTCGAGCTCCGGGAGGGTGGCGTCGTCGAGCACCAGGAGCGCACGCAGGCGCGCCTCCTCGAGCGCTGCGATGCCCGACGGGCCGCGCCACAGCGCCAGCGCCTCGCGCGGGCGACCTTCGGCGACCAGCCGCTCGAAGCGATCCGCGTCGACGGCGTCCGGCGCGACCGCGAGCCGGTACCCGCCGGGCGTGGCCTCCAGCACGTCGCCGACGCTGCGCCGCAGCCGCGACACGAGCGACTGCAGCGCATGCTGCTCGTCGGACGGAAGGTCGTTGTCCCACACGGCGTCGACGAGCGCGCTCGTCGTGACCGGGCGGCCTGCGTCCAGCGCCAGCCGTGTCAGCAGCGCGCGCAGGCGGCCGCCGCTGAGCTCGACGGGCTCGCCGTCGCGCTCCAACCGCAGCGGTCCGAGGATGTCGACCCGGACCGCGGAAGCGCTAGCCACGGGCGAGAGATTTAACGTGCCAAGGACCGCACTCCGGCGATGTCGTACTCGGCTACGGACACCGAAAGCATCGCCGCGCGGTGCTTGTTTCTGGGGGCCCGACGGCGGAAAGCCTTCACGGCCTCCTGCGACTCCCAGCGCTCGAACAGGTTGAGGCGGCTGGGGTCGAGCGGGTCGGCCGTCATGGCGAAGTCGAGGCACCCATCTGCTTGGCGGGCCTTCTCGACGATGCTGATGGAGCCGGCGAGGTGGGCCTCGCGCTGCTCAGGGTCGACCGTGACGTGTCCTGCGACGATGATCATGAGTCCGCTCCCCCTAACCGACGATGAACGTGTAGTCGCGCTCGATCCGGCCGTCCGCGGCGAGGACGAGGAAGCTGAGCCCGACTGCGGCCACAGCGCCGTCCTGGGCGACCGCCTCCCAGTGGAGCTTGACGACGTCATCGAGTCGGTCGGCGTCGTCGCGCCCCCGGAAGCTGAGCCCTTCGGAGCCGACCCAGTGTTCGTAGACGCTGGCCGCGCGAGCCTCGATCTCCTCGTATCCCTGCGCCTGGAGGCTCGCCGTCATGGCGATGCCGGGTTGCGCCGCGACTGCGCGGATCTCCTGCGGCGGCTGAAGGATGTGCCTCCCGTCCTCCGCCCACAGCTCGGCGATCATCCGCCGCCTCCGGCTGGCATCGGGCTCGTTCCAGAGCGTGACGTAGTTCTCGGCCGTCTGGGTCATCGGTCTACCTCCGTTGATCATGTGGTCACACGGTCCCGGAGGAAGGGCCGCGGGTCGATTACCTCTCGTGTAATGCTGGTCGGGTGGCCGTCCAGACCGAGCAGGAGCCCCAGACCGCCGGCGAGCTGGTCCGCTTCTGGCGCATGCGACGCGGCCTGAGCCAACTCGAGCTGTCCCTGGACGCGAACGTCTCGACCAAGCACCTGAGCTTCGTCGAGACCGGCCGGTCAAGCCCGAGCCGCCAGCTCCTCGTCCACCTGGCCCAGCACCTCGATCTGCCGATCGCCGAGCGCAATCGACTGGTGCTCGCGGGCGGCTTCGCGCCTCCCTATCTGGAACTGCCCTACGACGGGGAGATGATGCAGCCGCTTCGGGAGTCGCTCGCGCGGCTGCTCGAGGCGCACGAGCCGAACCCGGCGTTGATCGTCGACGGGCTGTGGAATCTGATCGAGTCCAATCGAGCCGCGTCGCTGCTCTGGGACGGGGTCGACCCGGAGCTCCTCGAGCCACCGATCAACCTGCTCCGCCTCGGCGTTCACCCGGGCGGCCTGCCACGGATCTCGTCGATGACCGCGGCGTGCAACGCGCCGCTGATCCACCGGCTGAAGCGGAGGAGCCGCGAGGACGCCGATCCCGCCCTCGCCGCGCTCATCGAAGAGGTCGATGCCTACCTCCCTGACGAGCCGCCGGCCGGATCGGCCACGCAGCCGGTGGTCTCGCTCACGCTGCAGACCGCCGTCGGCGAGGTCGAGTTGTTCACCGTCATCGCCACGCTCGGAGCGCCGCTCGACGTCACGGCGGCGAACCTCGCGATCGAGACCTTCCTGCCGATGGACCCCACGAGCGCGGCCCGGCTCGCCGAGCTCAGCGCACAGTCGGCCGTGCCAGCACGAGATACGCGATCCCGATGACGGCGATCGCCGCCACGACCATGGGTGCCGCCCACAGCTGATACCACGGCGCCCCGGCCGGGGCCAGCGAGGCGCGCGGCCAGGCGATGTTGACGGTCTCGAACGCGAGCCAGGCGACCGCGACCACGTTCACCAACATGCCCGAGCGCGGGAGAACGCCCTGCCCGCGCGCGTACAGTGCCGCGCTGGCGGTGAGCAGGAAGGAAGCGAAGATCGCCGCCGTGCCGAACGTGATCAGGCTGCCGATCGCCGTCGCTTCAAGCCCGAGCAGCAGTCCGGCCCAGGCGATCACCGTGACGGCAACGATCCCCCCGATCGGCACCTGGCGGCGGTCGACGCGGCGCAGCAACTCCGAGCCGGGGAGCACGCCGTCGCGCGCCACGGAGTAGATGCCGCGCGCGGTCGCACCCTGGGCGGCCATGCCGCAGGCGAGGAAGGCGATCAGCACGATCGCCGCGAACGGCTTGCTCGCCCAATCGCCGAACGCGGTCGCGACCGCGGTCGAGACCGGGTCGATGTCCTGACCGGCAGCGACCGCGGTGGGGTCGGGATGCGCGAGCGTCGTCGCGAACGCGTTCAGGATCACGAGCCCGCCGACGCTCAGCAGCGCGATCCAGATCGCGCGCGGGACGTGGCGCGCCGCCCCGCGCGTCTCCTCGGCCGCGGCGACCGAGGCATCGAAGCCGATGAAGGCCCAGCCTCCGACGGCCAGCGCGGCCAGCAATGCGGCGAACGTGCTGCCGCCCGAGAGCGCCTCGGCCCCGAAGGTGTCGAAGAGCACCGAGAAGTCCTGCTCCCGGAACACCAGCAGCAGCGCGAGCCCGATGCCCACCGACGCGATCGCCTCCGCCGTCACGCCAAGCCGCAGCGCGGTCTTGAGGGCGTCGACGCCGATCGCGTTGACCAGCGAGCAGATCGCGACCAGCACGGCACCCGCGATCACGAGCGCCGTGGGGGTCGGTGAGATCGCGAGCAACGCCAGCGCCCAGAACGCGCCGGCATAGGCGATCGTGGTGTTCGCGACCGCGTAGGCGCACAGCGCGACCCAGCCGTTGAACCAGCCGTAGCGCGGCCCGACCAGCCGGCGGCTCCACTGGTAGGCGCCGTTCGCGAGCGGGAACTTGCCCGCCAGCTCCGAGTAGACCGCGATCAGCAGGCACTGGCCGGCGAGTGCGACGGGGAGCACCCAGACCCACGCGGCGCCGGCAACCGCCATGCCGACGAGCACGACGGCGTACAGGCCGACGACCGGCGAGATCGTCGCGAACCCCATCGCGACGCAGTCGAAGATCCCCATCCCGCGCTTGAGCTCCTGCTCATAGCCGAGCTCGTGCAGCCGCTGCGCGTCACTTCCTTCGGGCGAGCTGAAGGCGGCGTCGAACGGCTCGGTCGCGGTCATCGTGGGCATGGTCGCGCGTTTTCGCAGCATTACCGCTGCTAGTTTCCCGGCGTGCCCCGCCCCAGCAAGCCGCTACTGAGCCGCCGCGGAATCGCCGAGGAGGCGCTCGCCCTCGTCGAGGAGGAGGGCATGGAGGCCCTCACCACGCGGCGACTGGCGAAGCGGCTCGGCGTCGAGGGGCCGTCGCTCTACAACCACGTCACGAACCGCGACGACCTGCTCGACGAGATGACCGCCGTGATCAACGAGCAGATCGATGCGAGCGGGCTCGAACACCCGGACTGGCGCGTCGGGATCGCCGACTATGCCCGCTCCTACCGGCGCGCGTTCTCGGTTCGCCCGCAGCTCGTGGCCACGATCGCCAGCCGGCCGGTGCGCTCGGACGTCTCGCTGCGTGGCTACGACCAGACGTTCGCCGCCTTCCAGAGCCTGGGCTGGGACCCGCAGACAGCCGCAGCGGTCCTCGCCGCGATCGACTTCCTCGTTCTGGGCTCGGCCATCGAGACGTTCGGCGCCGGTTTCGATCGCGCGCCGGATGAATACGCGCCGGAGTACCCGAACCTCGCCGCCGCGCTGCGCGAGACGAGCGGCGACGAGATCGACGATCTCGGCTTCGAGCTCGGGCTCGCGGCCGTGATCGCGTGGGTCAGCGCACGCGAAGCCTGACGCCGCTGCCTTGTCAGCGCGCGAACCAAAACGCTCCCAAAAGTTGCAATCGGAAAACTAGCAGTGGTAGATAACTAGCAGCGCTAGCTAGCGGCGCTAGTTTTTCCAAAGCAACCTCACGGAGGAGTCTTCATGACGTCTTCAATCAACAGGGCCGCCCTGGCGGCCCTGGTCGCCTTCGCAGCGCTCTTGGCCTGCGCACTGGCGGGGGCCCCCAAAGCCCACGCCGCGGAGCTCGAGATCGACCTCGGGATTCCCAAGGAGGTCCAGACCGGCTACACGTGCGACGCCAAGACCGGCAACACGTTCGCGCTGGGCTGCTTCAACACCGGCGGTGACGTGCTCTACATCGCCGACTGGGAGAACGACAGCATGCGCGTCGCCGTTCACTGGCGCCTTGCCGACGGCTCCCGGCGCGGCCTGTGCATCTCGCTGAACGGCCCGATCTGGGCGGGCCCCGAGTTCGGCTGGGTCGGCGTGCGCGTGGCGTGCAACAAGAACATGGTGGAGGGCAAGCGGATCGAGATCCGCGCCGGCCGCTGCGACGGGACCATCCACGACTGCAAGTCCCTCGGGGACTACCGGGACTGGACGGCTTGGGACGCGACGACGGTCTGATCGGGGAGATATCAGCATGCGCAAAGCACTCAAGCATCGGCACGTCCTCCTCTCGCTGATCGCCGCCGCCCTGGTGACCGGCGTCGCCCCGGCGACGGCGTCAGCCGACGAGATCGTCATCGGCGAGGAGGTCTTCTCTCCGGGATCCGCCTGTCTCGGCAACAACGCTGAGAACGACAACGTCAAGGTCTGCTTCCAGGAGGACGGGGAGTGGATCTACGTGAGAGACATGAAGGCCGACGGCCGGTCCGCCTACGGGGAGGTCGAGGGCCGGGACCGTGTGTGCCGCAACCCGTACGGGCAAGGCGCCTGGGCGCGCTGCAACTACAGCTTCCGCGAAGGGGGCAGGGTGGCGTTCCGCGGCTTCACGCGCGACAACGAGGGCCGCATCAACCTGAAGCGCAACGAGACGCTCTGGACGTACGAACTCGCGTGACCGTCGCCTCGGCCCGGACGCCTCCGTTTAGACGGAGGCGCCGGGCACGAGCTTGATCGCGATCGCCGCCGTGACGACGAGCGACGTGGTGGCCACCAGCAGCGCGATCGACAGTCCATCCGCGTAGGCGCCGGCCGTGCCCGCGGCGGCATGGGCGGTCACGATCGAGCCCAGCACCGCGACGCCCAGGGTGGCGCCGACCTGTCGCCCGGCGTTGTGGATGGCGGACGCCATGCCGGTGCGGGTGGCCGCCACCGCGGCGACCGCGGTCGCTGTCGTAGCGGGCAGGGCGATCCCGGCGCCCGCGCCGAGCGCGAACAGCGCCACCCATAGGCTCGCCGAGCCATCGGTGCCGGCGCGGCTGAGCAGGAGCGCTCCGGCCGCGGCGCACAGCAATCCCGCCACGATCAGCGTGCGGGCGGGAACGCGTGCGGTGAGCCGGCCCGAGATCGCGGCCAGGATCGCGGTGGCGGCGCCGAGTGGCACCAGCGCGAGTCCGGCTTCCAGCGGGGTGCGGTCGCGGAAGGTCTGGAGGAACTCGGAGAGGTACACGCTCGTCGCCAGCAGCACGAACATCAGGGTCGCGGCCGCGAGGTTGGCCGCGGCGAACACCGGGCGCCGGACCAGTTCGAGGTCGACGAGCGGGGCGGGGTGGCGACGCTCGGCACCGATGAACGCCGCGGCCGACACGGCGGTGGCGACGAACGCGAGCAGGACCGCAGCCGACGTCCACCCACGGGCGGGACCTTCGATGAGGGCGAAGACGAGGGAGCCGAGGACCGTGGTCACCAGCAGCGCACCGACGTGATCGAACCGGCGCGTCGGTACCGGCGCATGATCGCGGGGGATCAGGGTCAGTGCCGCGGCGGCGAGAGCGATCGCGGCCGCAGCGCTCAAGCCGAACGCCCAGCGCCAGCCGAGGCCGCTGACGATCACGCCGCCGAGCAGAGGACCGACGGCGATGCCGAAGCCCGACGCCGCGCCCCACACCCCGATCGCCCGCGCGCGCGCCGCGGGCTCCGCGAACGTCACCGCCACGATCGATAGGGACGCCGGCAGGATCAACGGGGGGCCGAGCGCCTGCACCACGCGCGCCGCGATCAACAGTCCTGGGCTGGAGGCCAGCGCGCAGGCCACTGAGCCTGCGGCGAACACGACGAGCCCGACGACCAGAGCACGACGGCGGCCATAGCGGTCGGCGAGCACGCCGCCGGCGACCAGGAGTGCGGCGAAGACGAGCACGAACGCGTCGACGATCCACTGACGCTGGACGCCGGAAACACCCAGGTCGCTGCTCAGCTGCGGCAGCGCGACCGCAATCAGGTTCGAGTTGGCGACGCTGAGCACCTGGGCCGTGACGAGCACGGCGAGCGCTTTCACCCGCTGACCTCGAGCGCCCGCAGCGCGGCCTCCAGCTCGGCGCGGGCATCACCGTCGAGCAACTGGAGCGGACGCGGGAGGTTTCGCTCGCCGGCCAGCCCGAGCAACGCCGCCGCGGTCGCCATCACGCGCACGCTCCCGTGCCCGCGGAACAGCGCCCAGAGGGGCTCGAGCCGTTCGACGGCGGCCTCGCCCTCGCGCATGATCGCCAGCGCGAGGTCCGGGAACAGCCCGCCGAGCACGCTGAACCACACGTCCGCGCCGGCACTCAGCGCGCCGGCGGCGAACTGGTCGCCGGCGAAGCCGAGCGCGACGCTCGCGCGAACTCGCGGCCGCAAGGCGGAGATCCGATGCCCCGCGTGCTCGCCGGGAAGCTTGATCGCGCGTACGCCGGGGAACGCCGCCACGCCCGCGTGGAGGTCGTCGCTGAACGCGAAGTGGGTCGTGCCCGGGTTGTCGTACACGCACAGCGGCACCGAGAGCTCGGCGGTCACGTCCGCGTACAGCCCGTAGACCTCATCCTCGGTGAGCACCTGATACGAGACCGGGGCGAGCAGCACTGCCGACGCGCCGGCGGCCTGGGCATCGTGCGCGTACGCGACGACGTGTTCGGTCCGGACGGCGCCGATGCCGATCATCACCGGCACGCCGGCGGCCGCGTCGACCGCCAGCCGCGCCACGCGAGCCCGCTCGTCGCGGCGGAGATAGGCGTAGCTGCCGGTGCTGCCCAGCGCTCCAATCGAGTCCACGCCCGCCTCGGCGAGACGTGACACCAGGCGCTCGAACGCCGGCTCGTCGACGGCTCCGGCCTCGTCGAGCGGGGTCAACGGAAACGCGCTCAAGCCCGTGAACATGCTGCGTCCTCCAAGTCGGTTGCGAAGGCCTCGGCCTGCTCGGCGGTGAGGGTCGAGGTGGTGACCCGCACCGCGTCGATCGTCCTGCCGACGGCGAAGTCGTCGGCAGGCCGCACGCGCCACCCACGGGCCGCGAGTGCGTCCGCCGTGGCCGCCGTCTCGATCCACACGTTCAGCCCGTCGGGCGTGATCGCAGGCGCACTGCGCAGCGCGTCGACGAGTAGTGCGGCGCGCTCGGCGTACGCGCTGCGCGCGGTCTGGCGCAGCTGCTCGATCCGTGGGTCCGCGAGCATGCCGGCGACCGCGTGCTGCAGCAGGTGGCTGACCCACGTCGTGGCCGGCCCGAGCCGTGCGTGCAGCCGGTCGGTGGTGTCCTCGTCGGCGGCGACGAACGCGAGGCGGAGATCGGGCCCGAGGAACTTGGCGACCGACCGCACGAGCGCCCAGCGCGGCATCTCAGCCGGTGTGATGCGGTGGTAGGCGGCCCCGGAGAGCGCCCAGAAGTGATCGTCCTCGATGACCAGCACCTGCGGGTGGCGAGCCAGCACGTCGCGCAGTGCCGCGGCGCGCTCGCCCGTCAGGCTCGCGCCCGTGGGGTTCTGCGCGCGCGGCGTGCAGATCACGGCGCGCGCCCCGGCTCGGAGCGCCCGCTCGAGCCCGTCCGGCGACATCCCAGCCCGATCCACGGCCACCGGCTCGGCGGCGAAGCCGTTCAGCCGCAGGGTGCTGATGTGCGCGAGAAAGCACGGATCCTCGACGGCGACCGCGTCACCGCGGGTGAGATGGATCGCCAACAGCCGCTCGATCGCGTCGACCGCCCCGTGCGTCACCGTCACGCCGGCCGACTCGCGTCCCAGGTGCTCGCGCGCCCACGCGACGAGGTGCTCGTGCTCCGCGGGCGCGCCGTACAGCGAAGCCACGTATCCGTCCACGTACTCGACCACGTCCGGCAGCAGCCGCGGGTCCGGGTTCCCGCCGGCCAGATCCACCAGCTCGCGCGGCACCGGCATGCCATCGCGAGCCACGTCCGGCACGCCCGCGATGACGGTTCCGCCGCGCCCGCGGGTTTCTGCCACGCCGGCCGCCACCAGCAGGCGGTACGCGGCCGCCACCGTGTTGCGATTGACACCGAGCTCGTGCGCCAACGACCGGATCGGCGGCAGCGCGTCGCCACCGTGCACGCGGCCCATGCCGACGAGATCTCGGACGCTCGCCGCGATGCCCGACGCGGTCGTGCCGCCGATGCCGTTGGGGGTGCTCACGCCCCTATCGTATCATTTGTCCTAGGACAAACTCTCCAAGAGCGACTTGAAGTCCCCGACGGGCCCGAGGTGCCTGAGCTTGTCGGGGTTGACGATCCCGCTGATCGAGGTGATCTGATCGCCGGCGATCTCGAGCGCACACACGCCGATGAGCTGCTGCTCGCCGTCGAGGAGGAGCGCACCGGGGCCGCCGTTGACCTCGACGAAGCGCAGCGACGCGCGTTCGAGACGCACCACGCCGCCCGACCCCCATCGCGGTCTCCTTGACCGAGGGTTCAAGCTGCACCCCCAAAAGACAAGACGCCAGCGACGGCTGTGACACCACGCTATCGTAGATATATGCCTGAGGCATATATCTCGCGGGTCGCGAACCGCCTCGGCGCGCTCGCGCTGACCCTCGCCGACGACATCCGGGAGGCGACCGAGATGGCGACCGGGCTCGCCGGCGGCATGCCGGCCGCTCTGGTCTCGCTCCACGAGTGGGCCGACGGCCGGTCGGTGGACGTGCTCGCGTACGCGATGCGGGTCTCGCACTCGCGCGCGTCCCGCGTCATCGACCGGCTCGAGGCGGACGGCCTGGCACGTCGTGAGTCCGATCCACAGGACGGACGCAGAGCGCTCGTGCGGATCGAGCCGGCCGGACGCGAACTGGCCGAGCGCGCGCTCGCGGCACGCCAAGCGGTGCTGGAGCGCGCCGTGTTC
The DNA here is from genome assembly GCA_963768375.1 of uncultured Solirubrobacteraceae bacterium. Classification (GTDB taxonomy): domain Bacteria; phylum Actinomycetota; class Thermoleophilia; order Solirubrobacterales; family Solirubrobacteraceae; genus Solirubrobacter. Next base: position 633,902 of record CAVYHO010000002.1, on the reverse strand, counting down.
GGGATCGAGGACCCGGGCGAACTCGACCGGCACCTCGAGGCATTGCTCTATGCGACGACCGTCAACGTCCGCGCCGCGATGGCGACCTGCCGGCTGTGCAACGCGCGCATCTGCGGGCACGACGAAGGCCTGTGCCCGGTCACCCGCGCCGCCGATCGCTGGCGAGCGCCGGCGTGATCCGCGCGGTGGCCGTGTTCGCGCTCGCCGCGATCGCGCCGCTGCTCATCGGCGGGGATGTCGTGGTCCTCCACCACATGATCCTGGCCACCGCCTACGCGGTGATGGCGCTCGGGCTGAACGTCATCGTGGGCTTCGCCGGGCTGCTCGACCTCGGCTATGTGGCGTTCTTCGCGATCGGCGCGTATACGGCGGCGTACTTCGCATCCGGCTACTGGGACATCCACCTCAACTTCCTGATCGTGCTCGTACTGGCGGTCGTTACCACGGCTGTGGCCGGGACGCTGATCGGCGTGCCGACGCTGCGGCTGCGCGGTGACTACATCGCGATCGTCACGCTCGCGTTCGGCGAGATCGTCGGGCAGGTCGCGGTCAACGGGGAACGGATCAAGCTGTTCGGCGGGACGCTCACGTCGGGTCCGATCGGCATCGGCCCGATCGACCGGATCGACCTGCCGGGAATCGGCCGCTTCGGCGCGCTCGACCTGCGCCCCTGGTACTGGTTCGGGCTCGCGCTGATCGCGCTCGCGCTGATCGTCAGCTTCCGCCTGCGCGACTCGCGGATCGGCCGCGCGTGGGTGGCGATGCGCGACGACGAGGAGGCGGCCGCCGTCGCCGGGATCCCGATCGCCCGCACCAAGCTGATGGCCTATGGCACGGGCGCCGCGCTGGGCGGGATCTCCGGCGCGTTCTTCGCGTCCTACCTCAGCGTCGTCGCCGCCGGCCGGTTCGAGTTCTCGTTCTCGATCTTCATCCTCTCGATGGTCGTGCTCGGCGGTCTCGGCTCGATCTGGGGCGTCGTGATCGGTGCGGTCGTCCTCTCGATCGTCAACGACTACCTGCTGCGCGATTTCGTGGTCGACGTGTCGGACTACAGCGCCGGGATCTACGGCGCGGTCCTGGTCGTGACGATGCTGCTCCGGCCGGAGGGGCTCGTGCGCTCGGCGAGGAATTCCTCCCAGGTCCGGACGCCGACGGCGTGATCCGGCGCCAGGTTGGCGCCCTCGCGGAACGCGCGCGCTGCCCGGCCGGGAAGCCGGATCGGTAGCAGCACGCGGTGCTTCCCGGTGGCCTTCAGGTAGCCGCGCAGGAACTCGGTCATGCCGTACACGCGCGGCCCCGCGATGTCGTCGACGAGGCCGGCCGGAGCGCCGAGCGCGAGCTCGACGAGCCGGTTGGCGACCTCGCCGGTCTCGATCGGCTGCCACTGAAGGCCGGACGGCACCGGGATGACCGGCAGCTTGGCCATCCCATTGACCGTCTTGAACGCGAGGTCGTGGAACTGGGTCGCGCGCAGCGTCGTCCACGGCAGTCCGGACTCGGCCACGACCTGTTCGGCGGCGCGCTTGGAGGCGATGTAGCCGAACAGCGCGCGGTCGGTGCGGGTGACGACCGGGACGCGGTCGGCGCCGACGACCGAGATGTAGACGATGTGCGGCGAGCCGGCTCGCTTGGCGGCCTCGATCAGCGTCGCCGTGGTGCGCTCGTCGCCCTTGCTCGCGCCGGCGAGGTGGATGATCACGTCGACGCCCTCGACGGCGGCGTCGATCCCTTCGCCGGTCGTCAGGTCGCCGGTGACGACGGTCGGGCCGGTGCTCCGGCTGAGCACGCGCACGTCGCCTGAGAGCTTCGGGACGAGCGCGCTGCCGAGGGTTCCGGTACCGCCGGTGACGAGGATCATGTCGATGTCTCCTTGGTCGGTCACACCGGCGGCGTGCCGCCGGTCTTGTGGGTGTGAGACCGACCGCGAACGAGGAATGTGACGAGATGTCTTTCGAGGACCACCGGAGCCGGCTGTGGGCGATCGCGTATCGGCTCCTCGGCTCACGCGCCGATGCCGACGACGCCGTCCAGGAGACCTGGCTGCGCTTCAGCCGGACGGACACCAGCGCCGTCGAGAACCTCGGCGCGTGGCTGAGCACGGTGGTCTCGCGCGTGTGCCTGAACATGCTCCAGGCGCGCAAGACGCGCCCGCAGCCGGTGGCCGAGGTGCCCGACGCGACGAGCGACGACGACCCCGAATACGAGGCGCTGCTCGCGGACTCGGTCGGGCTCGCGCTCCAGGTCGTGCTCGACGCCCTGACGCCCGCCGAGCGCGTCGCGTTCGTCCTGCACGACATCTTCGCCGTGCCGTTCGATCAGATCGCCCCGATCGTCGACCGCAGCACGCCCGCCACGCGCCAACTCGCGAGCCGTGCCCGCACGCGCGTCCAGCACCGGGATGCGACCGGAGCGGCGGACCGGCTGCGCCAGGCCGCGCTGGTCGACGCCTTCCTGGCCGCCGCTCGCGACGGGAACTTCGAGGCGCTGCTCGCGCTCCTGCACCCGGACGTCGTGCTGCGCGCCGACGCTCCCGTCGTGGCGCTCGGCGCGCCCGCCGAGACCCGCGGCCGCGAGGCGGTCGGCGCGTTCTCGCGCCGCGCCCGCGGCGCCACCCGCGCGCGGCTCGACGGCGCCGCCGCGCTGGTGTGGCTGGTCGACGAGCAGCCGAAGGTCGTCTACCGGTTCACGACGGAGGGCGACCAGATCGTCGCCATCGACCTGATCGGCGATGCGGAGGGCCTCGACCTGGTCATCGTGCCGTGAGCCAGCCGGTGCCGCCGGGACCGACGAGCGATCGGGCCGCGGCGCGCATGCCGCGCTGAAGTGCGGCCAGCAGGTCGTCGCCGAGCGCCAGCCGGGCGGCGGCGGTGCCGGCCAGCACGTCGCCCGCGCCGGTCGTGTCGACCACGCGCGAGACCGGCTCGGGCGGCAGCATCCGCACCCCGTCGCCGGCGTCGAGATGCAGGCCGGACGCGCCGGTCGTGACGGCGACCGCACCGGCGCCGAGCGAGCGCAGCGCGGCCGCCGCCGCCGCCGGATCGGTGGTGCCGAGCAGCGCCTCGGTGTCGTCCGGGCACGACGGCGTGACCAGCGCGGCATGCGGCGCGACCCGCCCCAACGCCGCCCGCGCCGCCTCCACGCTTGTGAGCCGGCGGCGGAAGTTCGGGTCGTAGATCACATGGCCGCCGGCGGCGGCCACGGCGGCGTCGACGGCCGCCGCGCAGGAGTCCGACAGCGCCTGCGTGATCCCGCTGACGATCACGGCGCCGGCCTCGGCCACCGGCGCTTCAGACACGTCGCGCGGCCCGATCGTCGAGGCGGCGCTGCCGCGCCGGACGTAGACGAACTCGCCGTCGGCACCCGCGAAGTAGACGCCGTTGGGCTCGGGACGGGGAGTGATCCACGTCGTGTCGATCCCGCGCGCCGCGATGAAGCTCAGGATCCGGTCGCCCAACTCGTCGTCGCCGACGGCCGTCAGCAGCGCCACGGACGCGCCCGCCTCAGCCGCTGCAGCGGCGGCGTTGAGCGCGTCGCCGGAGCACGACAGCCGCAACGTCTCCGCCTCGCGCAGCGGGACCGGGGCGGTCAGCTCGACGAGCACCTCGCCGAGCACCACGACGTCCGGCGTTTTCGAGTGGGACATGACGGGCATTCATATTCCCGGCTTCCATCTCAGCGAATCACGTTCCGCCACATGGAAAGCAACTACTCCGCCGACAGCTTGCGGGAGCTGGCCCGGGACATTCTCGACCACGCCGGCACCTCGCCCAACAACGCCGCGATCGTCGCCGACTCGCTGGTCGAGGCGAACCTGCGCGGCCACGACTCGCACGGCGTGCTGCGAGTCAAGCGCTACGTGCAGTTCATCGACGAAGGGCGGCTCGATCCGGAGGCCGAGCCCGAGGTCATCGAGACCCGCGGTGCTGCGGTGCTCGTCGACGGCCGGCGCGGGTTCGGCCAGGTCGCCTCGCGGGCGGCCGTCGCGGAGTTGGTCCCGCGAGCGCGCGCACTCGGGATCGCGTCTGCCGCCGTGCGCCACGCGAACCACGTCGGCCGGCTGGGCGAATGGGTCGAGGCGCTCGCCGACGAGGGCCTGGTCGCGCTCGCGTTCTGCAACGCCGACCCGACGGTCGCGCCGTTCGGCGGGTCCGAGCGGCGGCTCGGCACCAACCCGCTCGCGTGGGGCGCGCCGCGGCGGGCGCCGCACCCGGCGCTGGTGATGGACTGGTCGACGGCGACGATGGCCGAGGGCAAGGTCGCCGTCGCGCGCGCCCGCGGCGAGACCGTGCCCGAGGGCGTGCTCGTCGACGCCGACGGCAACGCCTCGACCGACCCGAACGCCTTCTACGACGGCGGCGCGCTGCTGCCGTTCGGTGCCCACAAGGGCTCCGGGCTGAGCGTGATGATCCAGATCGCCGGCGGTGCGCTCGGCGCCACGGGCGTCTTCGGCGGCGCCGGCGCGGGCGACAACGGGCTGGTCGTGATCGCGCTCGACCCGACCGCGTTCACCGACGACTTCACCGACGAGGCGGAAGCGCTGTGCGAGGCACTGGCGTCAGACGGCGTCCTCGTCCCCGGAGAGATCGAACAGCGAACCCGCGCGCAACGCACGCGCGACGGAATCCCGCTCCCGGCCGACACGTGGTCGGAGCTGCAGGGGCTCAAGGGAGGAGCACGAGCATGAGCCGATTCACACGCGAAGGCCAGCAACCCGAGACACGCACCGATGCGGCCGGCTTACGCCGGGTGGTGGCCGGAGCGACCGTCGGCACGGCGCTCGAGTGGTACGACTTCTTCATCTACGGCACGGCCGCCGCGCTCGTGTTCGGCGACCTGTTCTTCGACCCCGCGTCGGGCTCGGGCACGCTGATCGCGTTCGCGACCTTCGGCGTCGGTTTCGTCGCGCGCCCCTTCGGCGGCGCGCTGTTCGGCCACCTCGGCGACCGGATCGGACGGCGCGAGACGCTGATCATCACGACGCTGGTCATGGGTCTCTCGACCGGCGCGATCGGTCTGCTGCCGACCTACGCCAGCATCGGCATGTGGGCACCGATCATGCTCGTCGCCCTGCGCGTGCTCCAGGGCCTCGGCGCCGGCGCCGAGTTCGGCGGCGCGTCGACGCTGCTCGCCGAGCACGCGCCGAAGGAGCGGCGCGGCTTCTTCTGCTCGTTCGCCCAGACCGGCGTGCAGATCGGCCTTGTCCTCGGCACGTTGAGCTTCCTGCTGGTCGCGCTGCTGCCGGACGACCAGCTCAACACATGGGGCTGGCGCGTCCCGTTCCTGGTCGGCTTCGTCCTGATCGCGGTCGCGCTGTGGGTGCGCCTGCGGGTCGAGGAATCGCCCGTGTTCAAGGAGGTCCAGCGGCGCCAGACCGTCGTCAAGCTGCCGGTCGTCGAGGCGGTCAAGCGCTACCCGCGCAGCGTGCTGGTCGGGATCGGCGCGCACGTGTGCGACACCGCCGCGGCGTACATGTTCGCGACGTTCACCGTCGCCTACGCCGTCGACGAGCTCGGGATGACCAAGGGCGTCGTGCTCGGCGCGGTGGTCACCTACGGCATCCTCGTGATCATCTCCATGCCGCTGCTCGGCGCGCTGTCGGACCGGATCGGCCGGCGGCCGCTGAACCTGTTCGGCGTGATCTTCACGGGGCTGTGGGCGTTCCCGTTCTTCGCGCTCGTGCAGACCGGCGAGCCGGTGCTCGTGTGGGTCGCGCTGATCGTCGCCGCGGTCGTCGGGTGGGCGCCGATGATCGCCGTGCAGCCCGCGTTCTACGCCGAGCTGTTCGGCGCCCGCGTGCGCTACACGGGCTTTGCCACCTCGCGCGAGCTGGGCGCAGCCGTCGCCGGCTTCTCGCCCCTGATCTCGGTCTGGCTGCTGGACCAGGGCGGCGGCGCGCCGTGGCTGGTGGCGGCGTTCTTCGCCGGCCTGGCGGTGATCTCGCTGATCGCGTTCCTGTTCTCGCGTGAGACCAAGGACGTCGACATCGGCGAGCATGACCCGGCGCAGCAGGAGATCGTCAGCACGCCGGAGCCCGTGCTCACGCGGTGATCGTCCACCTCGGCCTCGGTGCCTTCCACCGCGCGCACCAGGCGGTCTACACCGAGGATGCGGGGGGCTGGGAGATCTGCGGCGTCACGCGCCGGAGCCGTGCGGTCGGCGGTCCATACACGGTGATCTCGCGAGGACCCCAGGACGACTCCGCGCGCGAGATCACCGTGATCCGCGAGGCGCTCGTGGCCGCCGACGAGCCGGACGCTGTCGTCGCGCGGATCGCGGCCGCGGAGATCGTGACGCTCACGATCACCGAGGGCGGCTATCAGCGCGGAGGGATGCTCGAGTTGCTCGCACGCGGGATCTCGAAGCGCTCCGCGCCACTGACGGTGATCTCGTGCGACAACGTGCCGCGCAACGGGGAGGTGCTGCGTGACCTGCTCGGCGCACCGCCGGGCGTCAGCTTCCCGTGCACGGTCGTGGACCGGATCGTCCCGAAGCCGGAGGACCCGCTGACGGTGATCGCCGAGCCGTTTTCGCGGTGGGTGATCGAGGACTTCGACGGGCCGCGCCCGGACTGGAACGCGCAGTTCGTCGAGGACACACGGCCCTACGAGGAGATGAAGCTGCGACTGCTCAACGGCAGCCATACCGCGCTCGCCGCGCTCGGCCTCCCGAAGGGCCACACGACGGTTGCCGAGGCGATCGCCGACCCCGAGCTGCTCGACTTCATCCGCCGGCTGCTCGAGGAGGAACTGCTCCCAACCGTGCGGGCGCCCGGTGCGGCCGACTACGCCGAGACGATGCTCGAGCGGTTCGCGAACCCGCGCATCGAGCACCGGCTGGAGCAGATCGCCACCGGCGCCCGACACAAGGTCGAGCAGCGGCTGCTGCCGGCGGCGCGCGAGTTGCGCGCGGCCGGGCGCGAGCCGGAGCTCATCGATCAGGTGGCGCGCCGAGCACTTCGCTGACCGCGCGCGCCGCGGCGACGACCCGCGGCCCGAGTGCGAGCGCGTCCTCGACCGACACCTCGACGGTCAGTGCCGACACGCTGATCGCGTGCGACGGCACCCCGCGGTGGTCGCGCACGGCGGCACCGACGCAGCGGATGTTGCGCTCGTTCTCCTCATCGTCGATCGAGAAGCCGCGCGCACGAATCCGATCCAGCTCGGCCTCGATCTCGCTGACGGTCACGAGCGTGTTGGCGGTCCGCCGCGCCAGCTCGCGGCGCTCGAGCAGCTCGCGCGCGAGCCCTCCGTCCATCGCAGCCAGCAGCGCCTTGCCCATCGCCGTGCAGTGCAGCGGGATCCGCCCGCCGACTCGCGATGCGAACTGGTAGCCCAAGTTCGGGTCCACGAGCTTCTCGAGGTACACCGCCTCGTCGTCGGCCAGCATCGCGAAGTGCACGGTGTGGCCGACCTCGCTGTGCAGCTCGCGCAGCACCGGCCGCGCCCACGCGGCCGCGTCGAGGTGCTGCAGGGCCGCGCCGGCCATGGTCAGCACGCGCGGGCCGAGCACGTAGCGCCCGTCGCCCTCGGCGCGCGCGTAGCCGTACTCGACCAGCCGCCGCAGAATCCGGTGGACGGTCGACTTCGGCAGCCCGGCGCGCTCGGCGATGTCCGCCAGCCGGCTGGCGGACGCGTCGAGCGCGTCGAGCACGCTCAGCGTCTTCTGCGTGGCGTCCAGGCGTTCCGTCACCTGGAACATGATTTCAGCGTTCGCACTCCGCCTTCGCGTCTCCGGCATCCGCGGTGCACGTATCGGTGTCGGCACCGGCGAACAGCGTGTCGTTGCCTCCGACGAAGTCGCGCGCGAACAGCGTGTCGTTGCCGGCGCCACCGAACGACGTGTCGCTGCCCGGGCCGCCGTTGAGGTTGTCGACGCCGTCGTCGCCCCAGGCGGTGTCGTTGCCGATGCCGCCGGTCAGGTAGTCGTCGCCGCCGCGGCCGGCGAGGCGGTCGTCACCATCGCCGCCCGTGATCTGGTTGGGATCGCCGTCGCCGACGAGGATGTCGTCCCTGCTGGAGCCGGTGATGTTCTCCACGTCGGTCGCGATGTTGTCGCCCTCGCCCCAGGCGCCGTCGTCCGCAACGCCATCGAGGTCGGCGAGCACGCTCGCGGCGCGCTGGGCGTAGGTCACGAGGTCGCCGGTGCCGGCGTTGCCGTTGAAGGTGTCGGCCCCGTCGGCAGTTGCGTCGGCCTCGAAGGTGTCCGGCCCGTCGCCGCCGTTGAGGTTGTCGACGCCGGGGCCTCCGGTGAGGACGTCGCCCGAGCCCGAGCCCCACAGGCTGTCGTCACCGGGGCCGCCCTGCAGCCGGTTGGCGGCCCAGCTGCCTGAGAGCGTGTCGTTGCCGTCGCCGCCGATCACGCCCTCGACGTCGTTGCGGATCTCGTCGTGCTCGCCCGGCTCGCCGTCGTTGTCGATGCCGTCGAGCGTCACGAGCACGCCGTTCGTCCGTCCGCGGTAGTCGGCGAGGTCGACGCCGCCCAGGCCGCCCAGGACGTCGTCGCCCGACCCGCCGTCGAGCGTGTCGATCTGATCCATGCCGAAGACCTCGTCGTCACCCGCGCCCCCGTGCAGCTCGTTCCGCGTGCGGGGCGCCCCCAAGATGTGGTCGTCGCCCCCGTCGGTGTTGATCACCGCGCGCGTCACGCCCGTCATCGGGCAGTCCACGGTGGTCGGGCTGATGGCCGTGCAGCCGCCGCCGTTGGGGAACGTCGGCGCCGCCAGGTCGACCACGTTGTAGTGGTCGTTGATGACGTTGATGTGGATGTTGTTCTCCTGCGGCCCGAGCGCCGTCACGTAGAGGACCGAGCCGGCGATCCTCACCTCGGTTGAGTTGGCAGGCGGCACGGCGTGGGCGGGAGCGGCCGCCAGCACGGTGGCGGCCGCGGCGAGTGCGCCGGAGAGGAGGCGGGTGTGCATGGCGGCCAGCCTCCCTCCGGCCGCACCGCGCCGATAGACACCCTAGGGGTACGAGCGATCCCCGCTCAGTCGAGTTGCAGCACCGAGAGGATGTTCCCGGCGGGGTCGCGGAACCACGCGATCGGCGGGCCGGCGTCGCGCGAGACGCCCTTCTCGTCCTGCCCGAAATCCTCGTAGATCTCGAAGGCGACGCCGCGCTCGATCAGCGCGTCGACGGCCTCGTCGATGTCGGCGACCGGGAAGTTGAGGATCGTGTAGGTCGCCGGCTCGAAGTCCGGCTTCGGATAGAGCAGCGTCGGCCGGTCGCCGTCCGCGAGGTGCAGCGTGAGCAGTCCGTTCTCGTCGGTCACGCGGATGCCGAGCGTCTGCTCGTAGAACTCGCGCGCCTTCGCCATGTCGTCGACGGCGAACCCGCTGAAGGCCTTCGTGTCTTTGAACATGTCAGTAACGACCCGCCCACTCGGGAGAATTCATCGGCACGCGATGCTACGCGTCGTGCCGGGTGCGAGGCACACCGAAGCGCTGCGAAGGCCCGTGCGCCGGATCCGCACGAACTGTGCCCGGCCGATCGCGCCGGGCTGCGTGACGCGGATCGTGAGTAGCGTGCCGACCGGCAGCCGGAACGAGAAGTCCGCCCGCGACCGGCCATCGGGATACGAGCGCCGTACGGTTCGGCAGCGCGGTTTGCAGAAGATCTTGACCTGCCCGCCGGCCGGGATGTCGCGGAGCGCCAGTCGCGTGATCCAGCCGCGGCGGACGGCGATCGAGGTGCCGACGACCGGCGTGGAGGTCACCGGAGCGGGAGCGAGCGGCGCCGGCAGCGGCGCGGGCGTCGGCTCCGATTGCGAGGTCGGCGTGGGAGTCGGGGTCGGCACGACCTCAGGCTCGCAGCCCGTGAGCCGGTCGATCGGATCGGCATCGGCGACGTCGAAGCCTTCACCGCAGTCGACGTCCTCGGCCAGGCCGTCGGCGGACTCGATCAAGTCGTCGCCCGCGCCGGCGGTGAGCGCGTTCACCTCGCCGTTGCCGGTGAGCCGGTCGGGAAAGCGCGAGCCGATCACGTTCTCGAACGCAATCGCGTCCTCGCCGGTCTCCCCTGGGCCGCCGTCCGTGCCGGCCTCCGTGGAGAGGTCGACGACGACGCCCGCGTCACGGTTCGGCTCGTCGTAGTGGATCGTGTCGTTCCCGCCCCAGCCATGGATGTCGTCGTTCTCCGGGCCGGCGCGCACGGTGTCGTCGTCCTCGTCGCCGTCGATCGAATCCTCGCCGGCGCCGCCGGTCAGCGTGTCGTCGCCCTCGTCGCCGAACAGGAAGTCGTCCCCGGCGCCGCCGGTGACGGTGTCGTCGCCGCTCCCGGCGCTGATGACCTCGAGCCCTTCGCCACCGTCCAGCACGTCAGCGCCCTCGGCGCCGATGAACGTGTCCTCGCCGTCGGACCCGGTGATCGTGTCGGCGCCCGGCCCGCCGTCGGCCTCCACCGCGGCGTCGGTGCCGGTCACGGTGAGCCGGTCGGCGCCCGCGCCGAGGTCGGCCGCGAGCGTCGCGGCGGACGAGCACGTGACCTCAGGCCCGTCGGCGGTGCAGCGCGAGACGGCCCCGCCCTGCACGTCGATCCCGGCCGGATCCGTGAACACGAACTCGCCCGCGATCGTGATCATGTCGTCGCCGGCCGTACCGGTATAGGTGTACGCGCCGGAGCCGAACGACAGCGTCGCCGCCTCGGCGGAGGAGGCGCTCAACGCAAGGACCATCAACAGCAGCAACATGCCTCTCCGGAGGATCGTTGCACGCATCCGCGCGGACTGGTACGAACGCGTACGCATGACCGACCTGGCCTTGGGCGCGACGTTCGCCGAGCACAAGATCCTCGCCGTCGCGGGCCGCGGAGCGATGGGGGTGGTGTACCGCGCGCGCAACGAGAAGCTCGGGCGCGAGGTCGCGCTGAAGGTGATCGCGCCCGAGCTGGCCGAAGACCGCGAGTTCCGGATCCGGTTCCAGCGCGAGTTCGAGGCGGAGGTCTCGATCCGCCATCCGAACGTCGTCCGCGTCTACGGCGCCGGAGCCAAGGACGGCCGCCTGTACGTGACGATGCAGTACGTCGCCGGCACCGACCTGGCGCAGCTCTTGTCGAACGGGAAGCGCCTCGAGCCCGCGACCGCCGCGCGGCTGATCGCGCAGGTCGCCGACGGTCTCGACGCCGCCCACGCGCGCGGGATCGTGCACCGCGATGTCAAGCCGGCCAATGTCCTGATCGAGGGCGCGGGCGACGACATGCAGTGCATCCTCACCGACTTCGGGCTGATGAAGGACGTGAACGCCAACAATGCGCCGCTGACCGTCGTCGGCAGCTTCCTCGGAACGTGCGACTACGCCGCGCCGGAGCAGTTGATGGGCGAGACGATCGACGCGCGCGTCGACGTCTACGCACTCGGCTGCATGCTCTACCAGGCGGTGACCGGCAAGGTGCCGTTCCCGCGCCCGGTGTCGGCGGCGACGATGCTGGCGCACGTGGACGAGCCGCCGCCGATCGTCACGGAGGCCGCGCCGGACGCGCCGAAGGCGCTCGACGACGTGGTGTTGCACGGCGATGGCGAAGGACCCGAACGAGCGCTATCCGTCCGCGGGCGACGCTCGGCCGCGCCGCGCTCAGAGCCACTCGGTGACGTACTCCGGGCTGGCGTGGATGTTGACCGAGCGCAGCTGACCCTCCCCGGTGTTCTTGAACGCGTGCGGGACCCCCGGCGGCGCGACGACGAAGTCGCCCGCACGCGGCGACGCGCTCAGAGTCGCCGAGCGTGAACGTCGCCTCGCCCTCGAGGATCACGAACACCTCCTCGTACGGGTGGCGGTGCAGGGCCGGCCCCCTGCCGGGCGCCATGTCGGTGGTGGTGATCGAGAGGGCGTCGCTGTGAAATTCGGGCACAGATCCACGATACGTCAGCTCTAGTTCGAGGCGGCGGCGACCAGCGGCGCGAACGCCGCCATGCCCCGCGCGTTCGGGTGGAACGGCGCCGCCGTGTTCCCGGGCACGAGCGGCTCGACCCACCGGGTCGACGACGAGCGGCAGGCGTCACGGCCCCGGCTCGGGCCGTACGTGTCCACGATGCGCATGTTCGGATCGTTCCTGGCGGCCACGCGCTGCGCGAGCATCGCGTTCAGCGACTCGTGAACTCCCCGCGACGTACGCCACGTCGGACCAGGCCAGCGGCACCTGCGGCCAGCAGCCGGTCCCCGTGTGCGGCACGATCGCCGCGTAGTTGACGACGAGGATCCGCGCGCTCGGCGACTTGCGCCTGATCGCCGCCAGCACGTCATCGATCTTTGGCGCCGTGGCCTCGATCCGGGCCTGCAACTGGTCGACCCCGCCGGGCGCGTAGCGGTTCTGGCACGGCTTGCCGAACGGGTTGGCCGTCGCGCAGTTCTGCAGGATCTCGCTGAAGCCGATGTCGTTGCCGCCGATCTGCACCGATACGACGTTCGTGGTCGGCGTGAGCGCGTTGAACTGCGGCGGGTTGGTGCCGGCGTCCGTGCTCTGCGACGCGGTCATGTGGGTCGTCCGCGCGCCGCTGCACGACACGTCGGTCAGCGTGCGGCCGGTGGAAGCCGCGGCGAGCCGGGCGAAGTTGCGCGTCGAGCGCAGGCAGCCGAGCGGGTTGAGCGTCTGGCTGGGGATCAGCGGACCGGCGGCGAACGAGTCTCCCAACCCCACCCAGCGTTGCTGCGCGCTCGCCCCCGCAGGCGCGATGGCAAGGCCGATCACCGCCGCGGCGACAGCCGCGACCGAGCGCGTGATACGCACTGGACTACCTCCCTCTCCGACTTCCGCTACCGCACCGGAATATGCGCACGCGGAGCGCCGGCGCGCAAGTCGCTACGGTCCGACGACTTCCGGTGCCGGGGCCGGCGCAGGCTGGCGCGGCGGCTCGACGGTCGGCTCGACCTTCTTGTCGACCGCCGGCTTGGTCGCGATCTCGTCCTCGGCCTGGCGCACGATCCGGTCGAGCAGCCGCTCGGAGAGGCCGAACAGGATCGCCACGCCGAGGATCGCGCCGCTCGGGTTGGTCAGGTCGGTGTTGTCGGGCAGCAGCTGCGCGAGGTCGATCACGTTGAACCGCTGGAGCGTCTGGAGCAGGAGCACGCCGGCCCAGGCCGACAGCGCGCCGGACACCGGCGACAGGAACAGCACCGACCACGAGAGGCCGTAGTCGCTGGGGACGTCGCGGCGCACGAGCTCGCGCTGGAGCCGGCTGAGCACGCCGCCGACGGCGCCGGCCAGCAGCAGGACCTCGTAGCCCATGCTGACCAGCGCGCCCATGATCACGAGCCCCACGAACACCATCCACGTGACCTTGTTCTGCTGCGTCGCGAGGTTGGTGAACTTCGTGTCGCGCGCGTTGTAGAGCTCATTCAGGAGGTTGCGCAGGATCGCCTGTGCTGTCGCTTCGTCCTGCAGTCGGCGGTCGGACGGGAGCAGGTCGAAGAGCACGCGCGACCAGTACAGCCGCTTGGCCTCCGGAAGGTCCTCGAGCTGACTCTGCGCCTTCATCAGCACCGCAACAAGGTCGGGGCCGGTGAGCTTCGCCGCCTCGTGCGCCTCGACGCGGTGGAGCAGGTTCCACGCCACGAGATCGCGCGAGCCGTTCCAGATCAGCGGCCCGGAGAGGCGGTCGAGCGCGCGCGTGATCCAGCGCACCGGGCTCTCACTCTTGTCGAACGGCTGCTGGCCGCGCCGGTGGCGCAGCCAGTCGGGATCGCCGGGCACGGTCGTGCCGGTGGCGACGGCGCGCGCCTCGTCGAGCAGCGACGGCTCGCTTCCGGATTGAAGGTAGTACTGCGCGTCGTCGATCCGCGCGAGCGTGAAGCGGCGGTTCGGGCGCGCGATGAACATCCACCGCGTGGTGATCAGGACCACCCAGTAGCCCGCCAGGATCGCGATGCCCACGTACTGCGAAGCGCCCATGTCTATCCGGCCAACACTCTCGGTGGCCGTGCTGCGTGTCAAGGTGTGACTGAATGCTTGCCGTTTTCGCCAGCGTGCTCGCGTTCGCCGCTCCGCAGCCAACGATCGTGCAGAAGCCGATCCCGTTCGGCGCGAAGCGCAAGCAGGAGATGGCCGCGTACGCGCGCCGCCACTACGGCATCGACTCCTACCGGCTGCGCGACCCGAAGGTGATCGTCGAGCACTACACGGTCACCGCGACGCTTCCAGCAGACCTTCAACACGTTCGCGCCGGACCGGCCGGATCCGGAGCTGCGCGAGCTGCCCGGCACGTGCGCGCACTACGTGATCGATCGCGACGGCACGATCTACCAGCTCGTCCCGCGCTCGATCATGTGCCGGCACACGGTCGGGCTCAACTACACGGCGATCGGGATCGAGCACGTCGGCTTCAGCGACGGCGAGATCCTGCGCAACACGCGCCAGATGGCGGCGTCGCTGCGGCTCACGCGCTGGCTGCGCTGCCGCTACGGGATCGGCGTCAACAACGTGATCGGCCACAGCGAGACCGCTCCTCGCCGTACCACCGCGAGCGCGTGGAGCGGCTCAAGCACCAGACGCACGGCGACTGGACGCGCGGCGAGCATGCGGACCTACCGCGCGCGGCTTGCTCAAAAGGGCACATGCTGAGTACGTTGGGAGCATGCGAATTGCCGCCGCGTCGGTCCTCACCCTGCTGCTGTTCGTGGTCGCCGACGCCGCGGATGCGGCGACGCGGCCGCGCCTGAAGGCATTCGACGCCTGCAAGATCGCTCGTCGACTACGCGCGCGCGGGCGCGCTGCGGACGCAGGGCGGCGTCGGCGTCGACGGCCGCGCCGCGCCGCCGATGGTCGACGCGGTGGTCACGCCGCAGATCGCGCCGCCGCGAGAGCGGACGTCGAACGACACCGCGGGAAGCGTGCCCGCGCCGGTGTCGGCGCCGGTCTCGGGCGGTACACAGGTCGGGCGGCACGATCCCCGAGTTCTCCGGCACGAACATGCAGGAGACTCGACGTCGACGAGCCGGACATCCTCAAGACCGACGGCCGGCGGATCTTCGCCGTCACCGACCGCACGCTGCGGGTCGTCGACCCGGCGGCCGGCCAGGTGACCGGGACGCTCGCGCTCGACGGGTTCGGGCACCGGCTGCTGCTGCGCGGCGACCGCGTGCTGGTGATCGCCTCGAAGGGCGCGACGCGGCGACTCTCCCGCCGTCAGCCGGCCGGTCGCGCCGACGATCGCGCCGGTGTCGAGCATCCACGATCGTCACCGAGATCGACGTCTCCGAGGCGCGCCGAAGGTGATGCGCACGATGGAGGTCGCCGGGCCGCTTCGTCGACGCGCGCCAGAACGGCGCCACCGCGCGGCTCGTGATCGACTCCGAGCCGGAGCCGATCATCGCCGACCGCCGGCGAGACCGTCTCCGAGCAGGTCGCGAGGCGCGTACGGCCGACTTCCTCGGCCGGACCGTGCTCAAGAGCAAGCTCAGCGGGCAAGACCTTCCGGCGCAACCTCGCGCCGTGCAAGGCGGTCACGCACCCGGCGCAGTTCTCGGGCCTCGACGTGCTCGCGATCCTGACCGTCGACCTCGACCAAGGCATGTACTCGCTCGACCGCGACGGCGTGATGGCCGGCGCGCAGGTCGTCTACGGCTCCGACCGGCAGCCTCTACGTCGCCAGCCGCCGCTACGTGCGCGCGCTCGAGCTCGGCAGCGACGTGCCCGAGGGCATGCGGACCGAGATCCACCGCTTCGACATCTCCGACCCGACGAAGACGGTCTACCGCGCGACCGGCACGGTCCCGGGCTTCATCCTCAACAACTACGCGCTCTCCGAGTTCGACGGCGACCTGCGCGTGGCCTCGACCGAGGAGCCGCCGTGGTTCCCGGACGGCACCGGGCGCGCAGAGCCAGAGCACGGTCACCGTGCTGAGCCAGGACGGCGCGCGGCTCGTCCAGGTCGGCGTCGGTGACCGGGCTCGGCGAGGGCGAGCGGATCTACGCCGTGCGCTTCATGGGCGAGCAGGGCTACGTCGTCACGTTCCGCCAGGTCGATCCGCTGTACACGCTCGACCTGACGCGACCCCACGGCGCCGAAGGTCGTCGGCGAGCTGAAGATCCCCGGCTACTCCGCCTACCTGCACCCGGTCGGCGAGGACCGGCTGCTCGGCGTCGGCCGCGAGGGCCCCAACGTCCAGGCGTCGCTGTTCGACGTCTCGAACATGGCGGCGCCGGCGCGAGGTCGCGCAGCTCGAGCTTCGGCGCCGGCGCGACGCCGGTCGAGTCCGAGCCGCACGCGTTCCTGTACTGGGCGCCCGCGAACCTCGCCGTGATGCCGCTGCAGACCTACAACCCGGACGTTCGCCGGCGCGGTCGGCGTGCGGATCGGGCCGAACACGCTCAGCCGAGGTCGGGCGGATCGTCGCACCACAGACGCAGCGCGCGACGACGAACGCGCCGGTCGAGCGCTCGTTCGTGATCGGCGACCGCCTCTACACGCTGTCGTGGCTCGGCGTCGCGTCGAGCAACCTCGACGACCTGGCCGCGCTCGAGTACACCGCGTTTTAAAGAGGGGTGCCGCGGCGCCCGGAGGAGAGGGTTCCGGGCGCCGCGGCTATGAGGGTCGCGGCGAGTTGAGAGGGTCGCCGCGAATCAGTGTGTACTGCCACCGGCCCACGCCATCATGGCGAAGAGCGCGGCGGCCGCCGTGGCCAGGAGGGTCGGGAGGGTGTCGACCACGGCGTTGAGCACGAAGACCATCGTGGACCGCTTCCTCAAGCGCAGCGCTAAGCCGACCCTCAAATGTCGCTAAGCGCTTCCCCACGCTGCTCATTAAGCGGATTACGAAACGAGACGCTTGCGTTTCTGAATCGACACGCGCTACCGTCGGCAGTGTTATGAAACGGAACAGTCTCGTTTCGAGCGAAGCGGCTCGACCCCCGCCGCTGGTGGACGCTCGCCGTCCTGTGCCTGTCGCTGCTCGTGATCGGGCTCGACAACACGATCCTCAACGTCGCGCTGCCCACGCTGCAGCGCGATCTCGACGCCTCTTCCTCGCAGCTGCAGTGGATCGTCGACGTCTACATGCTCGCTGTTCGCCGGCGTGCTGCTGACCGCCGGCTCGCTCGGCGACCGCTTCGGCCGCAAGCGCGCGCTGACCGTTCGGCCTGGTCGTCTTCGGGCTCGGCTCGCTCGGCTCGGCGCTGGCCTCGCTCGCCGGAGCTGCTGATCGCCATGCGCGGCGCTGATGGGCATCGGCGGCGCGTTCATCATGCCGTCGACGCTGTCGATCCTGACCGCGACGTTCCCCGCCGCACGAGCGCGGCAAGGCGATCGGGATCTGGGCCGGAGTCTCCGGGCTCGGGATCGCGATCGGCCCCGTCGCCGGCGGCTGGCTGATCGAGCACGCCGACTGGAGCTGGATCTTCCTCGTCAACCTGCCGGTCGTCGTGGTCGCGCTGATCGCCGGGCGCTTCCTCGTGCCCGAGAGCCGCGACGAGTCGGCGCCGCGACTGGACCTGGCGCGGTTTCGTGCTCTCGTTCGTCGCGCTGACCGCGCTCGTCTGGGGCCTGATCGAGGCGCCGTCGCGCGGCTGGACCGACGCGCTCGTGCTGGCCGCCTTCGCCTTCGCGGCGCTGACGCTCGTCGCGTTCGTCGGCCTGGGAGCGCCGCGCGCCGTCGCCGATGCTCGACATCGCGCTGTTCCGCAACCCGCGCTTCAGCGCCTCGAGCGCCGCGATCTCGCTCGCGTTCTTCGCCCTGTTCGGCGATGATCTTCTTCCTCACCCAGTACCTGCAGGAGGTGCGCGGCTACTCGGCGCTCGAGGCCGGCCTGCGGACGATGCCGGTCGCGGCCGGGCTCGTGTTCGGCGGGCCGCTGTCGGCGAAGCTCACCGAGCGGCTCGGGATCCGGGTCGTCGTGCCCGCCGGTCTGACGATCGTGGCCGGTCGCGCTGTACCTGCTGACGTTCGCCGACGCGACGTCGGCCTACGGGCTGATCGCCGGCGCGCTGGCCGCGCTCGGGCTTCGGCATGGCGACGGCGATGGCGCCGGCCACCGACGCGATCATGGGCTCGCTGCCCGAGGCGAAGATGAGCGTCGGGTCGGCGATCAACGACACCACGCGGGTCGCCGGCGGCGCGCTCGGCGTCGCGGTGCTCGGATCGCTCCTGGCCAGCGGGTACCGTGGAGACATGGAGTCGGCCGTCAGCGCCCTGCCCGGGCCTGCGCGCGAGATCGCGCAGGACTCGCTGGCCGGCGGGATGGCGGTCGCCGAGCGGCTCGGCGACGACCGGCTCGCCGCGTGTCGCGCAGGACGCGTTCGTGTCCGGCATGCACACGGCGGCGCTGGTCGCGGCCGGCGTGGCGCTGCTCGGCGCGGTCGTCGCGGCGGTCTTCCTGCCCAGCGGCGAGCGCGCGCCGGCGCGGGAGGCCCGTCGCCTGCCTGAGACCGCGCGGCACCTGGGCGGCCCCGCTCGGCCGAGGCCGACGAGGCCATCCTGCAGGCCGCGCTCGAACTGCTCGCCGAGAACGGCTACGCGGCGCTGACGATGGAGCGCGTGCGCGAGCGCTCGGGCGTCGGCAAGGCCACGCTCTACCGTCGCTACGGCTCCAAGGAGGAGCTGGTGCGGGCGGCGATCGTGCACCTCAACAGCGACATCCCGATGCCCGAGGACACGGGCTCGATGGTGGGCGACTTCGCCGCCACCGCGCAGGCGGTCCTGGCCGGGGCCGCCCGGACCGGCGCGCTGACGCTGATGCCGCGCCTGCTGTCCGAGGTCGCGGGCAACCCGGAGATGCACGCGCTGTTCTCCGAGCACCTGGTCGAGCCGCGGCGGCGGGTCGTGCGCGGGATCGTCGAGCGTGCGAAGGCGCGCGGCGAGATGCGCGCCGACGTCGACCCGGAGCTCGCCGTCGACCTGATGGTCGGGCCGATCATCTACCGCCTGATCATCGCCGGCGGCGACCCGGCCGGGCTCGGCGACCCGGCCGAGCTGCTGGGCGCCGTGCTGGACGGGCTCAGACCTCGGTGACCTGAACGCGCCCGCCGTCGCCGACGCCGAGCGTGCGCTTGCCGGCGAGCAGCTCGAGCAGCTCGGCGCCGACCAGCTCGCGCCGCCAGCCCTGCAGCGTGCGCACGTCCGGCTCCGGCTGGCCGCGGCGGGCGGCGACGACGACCGGCGACAGGTCCGCGCGCGCGGCGATCAGCTCGTAGGCCAGCCCCGCCTCCTGCGCGCGTGATGCGCACGAGCGACTCGGCGAGCGCGATCGTCGGGCCGTCGACGGCCTCGGTCGGCGAGCGGTCGCCCTCTTCGAGGTGGATCGGCTCGGACGCGCGGCCGCGCTCGATCGCCGCGATCACGTCGTCGCCGCGGCGGCGCACGACGTCGGGCGTGATCCCGCGGATCTGCGCCAGGTCGCGGCGGCCGACTGGCTGGCGCTTGGCCAGCTCGACCACGGTCGGGTCGCGCAGGATCGCGCCGACCGGCCGGTCCTCGCTGCGCCGCGGTGCGCTCGCGCCAGGCCGTGAGCGCGCTGCGCGACGGCGCGCTCGCGCGGGTCCAGCCCGCTCACGCGCGGGAGCCGGCGCCACACCTCCTCGGGGTCGCGCTCGTCGGTCGCCTCGGCGATCGCGACGCACTCCTCGCGCGCCCACTCGAGCCGGTCGCGCGTCGATCAGCCGGCGCTGGATGTCGTCGGCCAGCGGCAGCAGGTGCTCGACGTCGCCGCGCGCGTAGCGTGACCTGCTCGTCGGTCAGCGGGCGCGCGTCCCAGCGCGTGAAGCTCGCGGTCTTCGGCAGGCGGATCCGCAGCACGTCGTGCAGCAGGCCGTTGTAGCCGGCCTGGGCCGAGAAGCCGGCGAAGCCCGCCGCGACCTGCGTGTCGAAGACGTTCGTGAACGTCGTCTTCCACTCGCGGCGCAGGATCGCGACATCCTGGCGGCCGGCGTGCAGCACGATCTCGATCGCCGGGTCCGCGAGCACCTCGGCGAGCGGCGTCGGGTCGAAGGTGTCGACGAGCGGGTCGAGCACCTCGACGTGCTCGCCGACCACGATCTGGACCAGGCAGAGCAGGGGCTTGTAGCGCCCCTCGGGCATGAACTCCGTGTCGAGGCCGAGCCGTCCGTGCTCGCGTGCGGCCGACGCCGAGACCGTCGACCAGACCGTTTGTGTCAACTCCATCGTCGGCCGACCCTATCCGGACCGGCCAGACCGGATGGGTGTCAGTTTCCTATCACCACGGGCGTCCCGACCGGGACGCGCGGATACAGGTCGACGACGTCCGGAACGGTCATCCGGATGCAGCCGTGCGACGCGCGCGAGCCGATCGAGCCCGGCGCGCCGGTGCCGTGGATGCCCGACGCCGTTGACGATCCCCATCCAGCGCGCCTTCAGCGGATTCTCGGCGCGAGCCGCCCGCGACGGTCTCGTTCGCGTAGGCGCCGGCCCACGGCGCTGTTGGGCGCCGTCCAGGCCGGGTTCACGGCCTTGTTGGAGATCGTGAAGCGGCCCGTCGGCGTCGGGTAGGCCGGGCATGCCGACCGCGACCCCGTAGGTCTTCGAGAGCTTCAGGCCCTTGAACAGGCGCAGCTTGAAGTTGGCGCGGTCGATCGTGATGATCGTGCCGTAGGCCTTGGCCAGGCCGGCGGTCGTGATCTTCGGGCTTGACGACCTTGAGCTCTGGGCGCAGGATCGCGGTCGGTCGCCGGGTCGCCGCAGCGCGGCGCCGACCGACGGTCGCCAGCGCGGCTGCGCGTCGATCGTGCGGCCGTCGCGGGACGCGACCTTGCCGATCCGCCGGATGCCGATGTTCACGCGCGCGTCGCGCGGCGATCGCGCGTGACGGCGCTGCGCGACCTTCTCCGACGTACGCGCTGACCTTCTTCGACGTCGTAGGTCATGTAGAGCGGCGACGTTGACCGGCGTCGGTGTGCGGCTTCAGGCCGGCGTTGTAGGCGCGCCGCGCGGACTTGTGGACGTCGAAGACGAAGTCCAGGTGCTTCTCCGGCGTCACGACGAACTTGCGGCCCGCCACGTGCGTCGAGAGCGGCTGCCGACCAGCGGCGCGTGGGCGGCGGTGAGCTTCGCCCGCGGCCTCGGCGAGCGTGAGGCCCGAGACATCGATGCCGCCGGCGGTGACGCCGGCGGCGATCCGCGGCTCGGCTGCGCCGGCTGAAGGGACGAGGGCGAGGACGAATGCGATCGTCAGGAGAAGAGTCCGGCGCATGGCCGAAGAGCCTAGCCGGGCGCGCTGGCGGCGCAACCGAACTTGCGCGCTACGTGCCGAACGGCAGCAGCAGCTCGAGCAGCCGGCCGGTGGCCTCGAGCTGCGGGTGAGTGGCCGGCGCCCTCGATCAGCTCGACCTGCGTGGTCGGGAGCGAGTCGAGCGCCATCCGGGCGTCGGTGTGCGGCAGCATCCGGTCGTGCGCGCCCCACACGAGCAGGACGGGGCAGCGGATGCCGATCAGGTCGAACGGCGCGGTCGAGAGCTCGGGCGCGAGCTCGCGGCCGGACTCGAGCAGCGCGGCGACGTCCGCGCGCGTCTCGCCGTCGCGGCTGAACGCGTCGACGACGGCCCGCTGCGTCTCGCTCGGGTGGCTCGAAGCGCGAGCTGGCGGTAGGCGCGCGCCTGCGGCGCGGCGCACGAGCACGCCCGGGCACCGGGACCGGGATCGAGAGCAGCCGGCGGACGATCGGGTCCTCCTCGATCGGGTCGAACCACGACGGCAGCTCGAGCCCGTCGGGCGCGACCGGGACGACGCCGCGAGCCGCAGCTCGCCCGGGATGCTCGGCCAGCCGCAGCGCGAGGCAGCCGCCGAGCGACGTGCCCGCGACCACGACCGGCTCGGTGCCCGCCCACGCAGTCGACGAGCTCGTCGGCGAACGCGTCCAGCTGCGGGAGCACCGCGCCGGCGCTGCAGGCGGCGTCGCCTCGCCGAAGCCCGGGCAGGTCGACGGCGATCGCGCGCCGGCCGCGTGCGGCCGAGCTCGGCGAGCAGCGGGCGCCAGGTGTCGGCCGAGTCGCTCCAGCCGTGCAGAAGGACGATGCCGGGGCCGTCGCCGTCGACCTCGAGCGCCCGCGTCGCGTGGCCGGCGATCTGGACGCGGTGCTCGAGGACGGACTCCATGTCCAGGACATACCCCCTCATCGGCGGTCCCTGACACACCGTCAGACGTCGTCAACTATGTTGGACCGATGTGAGCGAGGCCGCCGAGGCCGACGAGCGCGGCCGAAGAGCCGCCGGCGAACCTGTGGGAGCGACTGCGCGCCGACCCGCTGCGCGCGCCGGAGCACATCGCGCTGGCCGCCTCCGAGCACCACGCGCCGGCCGCCGCGCGCTGGGCCGACCGGCGCCGCCGGGTGTACGGGACCGACCCGCACGACGCTCGGCGAGATGGCGCGCCGGCGTCACGTGACGCTGGCGTCAGCGTCGAGGGCGCGGCGACCGGCGTCGGCGGGATCGTGACGCTGATCCCGGACCTCGTCGGGCCTGGCCTGGATCCAGTCGCGGATGGTGTTCTTCATCGCCGCCGCCTACGGATTCGACCCGCACGACCCGATGCGCCCGGCCGAGCTGCTGGTCCTCAACGGCCTCTACTCGGACGCCGGCGAGCGCGCGGGCCGCGCTCGACGGCGTCGGGCACGACGGTGGCCGAGACCTACATCGGCGTCCAAGCTGCAGCGCGACGAGGCGCTGGCGAGGAAGCTGATGGTGATGGTGGCAAGAGCGCGGGCAAGAAGGTCGCGGGCCGCCTGATCCCGGGCTTCGCGATCGCGTTCAACTCGGTCACCAACCGGCGCGACACGAACGCGCTCGGCCAAGCGGGCGATCAAGTTCTACGGCGGCTAGTTAGACCGCGACCGCCTGCGCCGTTGACGGCGGCCGAGGCGTCCGAGCACAGGAACGCGACCACGGTCGCGATCCGCTCCGGCGGGACGAGCTTGTGCCACTCGGACTCCGGCATCGCCGCGCGGTTGGCCGGCGTGTCGATCTGGGTCGGCACGATCGCGTTGCAGCGCACGCCGTCGGCCCGGCCCTCCTCCGCGACGGCCTTCGCGAACGCGATCACCGCGGCCTTCGACGCGGCGTAGCCGGCGCCGCCCGCGAACGGGTTCAGCGCCGCGGAGGAGCCGACGCAGACGATCGAGCCGCCGCCGCCTCGAGGTGCGGCAGCGCGGCCTGCGTGACCAGGTAGGTCGGGCGCAGGTTGAGCGCGGAACAGCCGCTCGAACTCGGCGATCGGCGTGTCCTCGACGGGCTGGTCGGCAGCGAACCCGCCGACCAGGTTCACGAGCGCGCTTGCAGGCCGGTCGCGGTGCGCACGGCGCGCGCGACGTCGTCGGGGTCGGTGAGGTCGGCGACCACGGTGCTGACGCCGTCGGTCGCGTCGAGATCCGACTCGGCCTCGACCGGCACGACGACGTGCCAGCCGTCGGCGACGAGCGCGTGCGACGACGGAGCGGCCGAGACCACCGGCGCCGCCGGTTACAAGCACGGTGCGTTCGGGCATTGGGTGGAGAGTATTTCGTCCGGCCCGGGACCTAGGGTTCGTCGCTCGTGCGCGTCCGCGAGCTCACTCCCGGCCAGGAGATCGACCAGGTCCTGATGGTGCGCGCGAGCGACGCACGGCGGCTCGTGCTGGGGGACCGGACCGGCACGCTCGAGGCGGCGCCGCATGAAGTCTCACCGGGCTCCTGCGTGCTGGGTCGACGGGCGCGTCGAGTCCGCGCGGCCGGCTCGAGGTCTTCGTGCTCCGGCCGGCGAGCGAGGGCGAGTACGCGCTCGACGAGCTCGCTCGACGGGCCGCGGATGGCGCGTCGAGCGGATGGAGGCGGACCTGCGCGCGCTGATCGCGACGGTCCAGTGCGGCCACCTGCGCGCGCTGCTGGATCACGTGTTCGGGCCGAAGACGGAGACCTGGCGCGCGTTCCGCGAGGCGCCGGCGGCCAAGCGCTACCACCAGGCCTACCGGCACGGGCTGCTCGAGCACTCGCTGACCGTCGCCCAGAGCGTGTCCGCGATCAGCGCCACGTTCGGCGGCGTGGACCGCGACGTGGCGGTGACCGGCGCGCTGCTGCACGACATCGGCAAGCTGGACGCCTACACGGCCGACCCGCTGGCGATCGACATGACCGACCTCGGGCAAGCTCCAGGGCGAGATCCCGCTCGGCTACTACCGCGTCCGCCGCGCTGATCGAGGACCTGCCCGGCTTCCCGGCCGAGCTCGCCGTCGCCGTGCTGCACATCATCCTCAGCCACCACGGCCAGCTCGAGCACGGCTCGCCGGTCGTGCCGTGCACGCGCGAGGCGACGCTCGTGCACATGATCGACAACCTCGGCGGCCGGCTCGGCTCGTTCGACCGGCTCGAGAAGGAGCTGCCGGACGGCTCGACGTGGTCGGGCTGCGATCGCGCGCTCGGCGGCGGGGCGTGGTTCGCCTCGCGCGCCGCGTAGCTGTCAGCGTTCGCTGGTACAAGATCCCGATCTCGGACGAGTCGCCGACCATGAACCGGTAGGCGCGCGGCTGGCGCTCGCCGCGGGCGATCACCACGTCGCGCCCGAGCAGCGAAGACTCCATCCGCCCGTCGAGGCCCTCGCACCGAGGAGCCTTCGAGCAGGATCGAGTGCTCGATCTCCGCGGCCTCGATCACGCAGTGGCGGCCGATCGCCGTGTACGGGCCGATGTAGGCGTCGACGAGCCGCGCACCCGCGCCGATGATCGCCGGCCCGCGGACCGTCGTGCGCTCGAGCACGGCGCCCGGCTCGACGACGACGCGCCCTTCGATCTGGCTGTCGACGAGCTCGCCCTCGACGCGCCGGTCGAACGTCTCGAGGATCAGACGGTTGGCCTCGAGCATGTCGTCCAGGCGTCCCGTGTCCTTCCACCAGCCGCGCACGACGTGCGACTCGACCGGTGCCTGCTCGTCGACCAGCCACTGGATCGCGTCGGTGATCTCCAGCTCGCCGCGGCCGGACGGCTGGATCGACCGCGCCGCCTCGTGGATTCGCGGCGTGAACATGTAGACGCCGACCAGCGCCAGGTCGGTCGCGGGCTCGGCCGGCTTCTCGACCAGCCGCGTCACGCCGCCGTTGCCGTCGAGCTCGGCGACGCCGAAGTTCTGCGGGTCGGGGACGCGGCGTGAGCAGGATCAGCGCCTCCGGCTGGTTGCTCCGGAAGGCCGCGACCAGGTCCTCGATCCCGCCCTGGAGCAGGTTGTCGCCGAGGTACATGACGAACGCGTCGTCGCCCAGGAACGGCTCCGCGGTCAGCACCGCATGCGCCAGCCCGAGCGGCGCGTCCTGCTCGATGTAGGTGATCTGCACGCCGAAGCTGCGCGCCGTCGCCCGCCGCCTCGCGGATCTCGCCGCCGGTCTCGGGCGCGATGATGATCCCGACCTCGCGGATGCCCGCGGCGGCCATCGCCTCGATGCCGTAGAAGAGCACCGGCTTGTTGGCGACCGGTACGAGCTGCTTCGCCGACGTGTAGGTGATCGGGCGCAGGCGCGTGCCCTTGCCGCCCGAGAGGATCAGGCCCTTGAGCTGGTCCATGGCGCGCTCACCCTAGCTTGCGGTGGTCGAACGACGCGACATCGTTGACGATGAACTGCAGCGCGACCCGCTTCGCCGCCTGGCGCTGGCGTCGACATGTGCGTCCGGCCCGCCGTAGCGCACAGCGAGCTCGCTGCCCACGCCGCGCACGACCTCGGGCTCGCGATGGATCGCGCACGCGCACTTGAGCATCACGCCGCGCAGCTCGAGGTAGGAGTCGCCCGCCTCGACCTGCAGCGTGCAGCGCGCGTCGCGCTCGAGGTTGCGGACCTTCTGCGACTTCGCGTACGTCCATGCCCAGCACCTCGCCGTCGCGGACGACGTACCAGAGCGGCATCAGGTGCGGCCAGCCGTCGCGGCCGAGCGTCGCGCACGTCACCACCCGCTCCTCCTCGAGGAACGCGGTCACCTCCGCGTCGCTCATCGCGATCGCGGCGCGGCGGCTCATGTGGCGCGGGCGATCAGGCCCTCGGCGGCGGCCAGCACGGCCTCGCGCGCGTCGGCGGGCTCGAGCACGACCGCGTCGCCCGCCTCCTTCAGGACCTCGCGGACGAGGAACTCGAGGCCCTTGAACGTGATCTCGACGACGATGTCGCCGGTCTCGAGCTCGGCCAGCACGGTCCGCTGCTCGCGCGCCCAGCGCGCCTGGTCGGACTTGATCAGCACGCGCGCCGCGCGCGAGCCGCCGATCCGCCCGGTGCGCGGCCAGCCGCCGATGTCGGCGGCCGGGTTCAGGCCCTCGCGCGGCTCGAAGCGCTCCATTCGAGCGCCGACGCGTTCTTGATGCGATCCAGACGGAAGTGCCTGAGCTGGCCGACGTCGCGGTCCCACGCGGCGACGTACCAGCCCTCGTTGCTGTTGATGAGCGCGTACGGCTCGACGTCGCGCTCGGAGTAGCGGTCCTCGGACTGCGTCCAGTACTCGAGCTCGAGCAGCTCGCGTTCTCGTGCACGGCGAGCTCGACCGTGTGCATGATGTCGTCGTCCACGTCGGGAGAGACGATGTGCAGGCCCTCCTCGAGCGGGTCGAACCCGAGCGCGTCGACGACCTTCTCGCGCGCCGACCGCAGGTCGGCGTGCGCGAGCCCGATCAGGTCGATCGCCGCCACCAGCGCCTTGGCCTCGATCGGCAGCAGCCGCGCCGGGCGGTCGAAGGTGTCCGAGTACGGCTCCGGATCGACCTCGATCTCGCCCGTTCGGCAGCACCTCGGCGTAGATCACGTACGCGCCGCCGCCGAAGTTGACGACGTTGAGCACCGAGACGTCCTCGCGCAGCTCCTGCGGCGAGATGTTGAGCTGGTCGCAGACCTCGGCGACCTTCAGCCGCTCGCCCGGCGCGGCCGGCGGCGATCAGCACCGTCGCGAGCGTCACCAGCCGCGCGAAGCGCTCGGGCCGGATCGCCGCCTCCGAGCCGCGGCCGCGCCCGTTGGACTCGGCGACCGGCGCCGGCACGGGCGCGCTCGGAACGACCGCGGGCGGCCTCCCCGCGGTGGGCCTCGATCAGGTCGTCGATCGCGCTGGCGCGCCTCGTCGACCAGCGCAGGCGGCCCGAGGATCCGCAGCCCGAAGCTCAGCGCCCACGAGATCAGCAGCCGCGGCAGCGCGTACCAGGTGCGGAAGACGTTGCCGTCCGAGCGTGCCGTACGCGCCGAACTGGCGCTCGACGTACCACGAGAGCTCCTCGGGAATCTCGACCTCGGCGACGCCCACCTCGTCGCCGAGCTGCCACGGGATCCGGTTCGCGTAGCCGCGCGGGTCGAAGTCCACGGGGCGCTGGAAGTCGTGCTCGGCCTTGGTCGCGTAGGCGACCTTGCCGCGAGATCCGCGACAGCCGGAACACGCGCACGTCGTCGCGCTCGTGCGAGTAGCCGACGAGGTAGAACTGCCCGCCCTCGAACAGCAGGTGGTACGGGTCGACGTGGCGCAGCGACGGTCTCGTCGCGGGCTGCATCGTGTAGTACTCGAACTCGATCCGCTTGCGGCGGTAGATCGCGGTGTCGATCTTCGCCAGCCGCGCGCGACACCTCGCCGCCGCCGGCCGACGCCGTGATCCCGAGCCCGATCGTCTGGCGCGAGTCCGACCCCAGCGGCGACGGCCGGCCCCAGGTGATCTGCTGCAGCGCGAGCCGCAGCGGCTCGGCGTACGCGAACTCACCGTCGAGCAGCGTCAGCGCCGTCTGCAACGCGGCGCGCTCGGAGTCGGTGAACGCGATCGGCGGCAGGTGGAACGCCTCGGGCGCGAGCGAGTAGTTCTCCTGCTCGGAGAACCCGTCGGCGGGCTTGTCCACCGAAAGGTGGATCCCGAGCGCGTCGAGCTCGGCCCTGTCCGCATAGAAACGTCGCGCGAACGCATCCTCGGTCATATCCGAGTAGCCCTCGACGTCGCGCCGGATCTCCGTGGCCGTCACTGGACGGCGCTCTGCCATCAGATAGGAGATCAGCGACAGCTGGCGGATGAGCTTTTCCGTGTCCTTCGCCAAACCTCGCGACACCTTAGAGTGCGCGCGTACGTACTTTGCGGCAGGCAGGATTTTCCGCACCTACCGGCCATGGTCAGGCCGGCACCATAACCACCATGCCTCTTCGCCTTGTGCTGATCGAGGATCACCAAGCCCTCCGCGAAGGGCTCGAGCTGCTGCTCGGCCGCGAGGGCATCGAGGTGCTGGGCACGGCCGGGACCGCGCAGGAGGGCCGCGAGCTGGTCGAGCAGCTCGATCCCGACGTCGCGCTGATCGACATCCGGCTCGGCGAGGACTCGGGCATCGAGCTGACCGCGCAGGCTGATCGACGCCGACCCGGAGCGCCGGATCGTGCTCTACACGGGCTCGAACGAGATCGAGCTGCTGATCAGCGGCCTGGACTCCGGCGCGCGCGGCTACGCGCTCAAGGAGGGCACGCAGAGCGAGCTGCACGACCGCGCTGACGACGGTCGCCGAGGGCGGCACCTACGTCGACCCGCGCCTGCATCCGGCGCTGCTCTCGCGCAGCGCGACGCAGACGCAGAAGTCGCTCTCCAAGCGCGAGCGCGAGATCATGGACCTGCTCGCGCAGGGCCTGACCGGCGAGCAGGTGGCCGAGCGCGCTCTTCCTCTCGCCCGAGACGATCAAGACCCACATCCGCAACGCGATGAACAAGCTCGAGGCCAACACGCGCGTGCACGCGATCGCGATCGCCCTGCGCGAGGGCTTCATCTCACCGCCGACCGCCGGCCACTCGTGAGCGACGACGACCTGGTGCTCGACGCCGAGACGCGTCGGAGGCTGCGTCACGACCTCCGCACGCCGCTGACGATCGTCGCCGGCTTCGCCGAGGTGCTGGCCGCCGACCGCCAGATCTCCGAGGCCGACCGGCGCGAGTTCGCCACCCGCATCCAGGACGCGGCGGGCGAGATCCGCAAGCTGATCGACGAAGCGCTGGAGGACTAAGCCGAGTTTCTCGCGCTGACGCTCGGGCGTGATCTCGACCACGTTCCAGGCCAGCTTCACGCGCCGCATCGCCGCGGATCACCCAGCCGGTCGGGTCGATCTCCCAGCTCTTGAGGCCGTGGAAGGCGCTGCGCGGGAACGTGTGGTGGTTGTGGTGCCAGGACTCGCCCATCGAGAGCGGGGCGAGCCAGAAGACGTTGGTCGAGTGGTCCTCGACGGCGAAGCGCCGGGTCCCGAAGAAGTGGCAGACGGAGTTGATCGACCACGTCACGTGGTGGGCGAGGAAGATCCGCACCGCGCCGCCCCACAGCGCCGCCTCGAGGGCGCCGCGCCACGTGCCGGTGAGCGCGAGGCCGAGCGCCGCCGGGATCGCGATCCCGAGCGCGACCCACAGGCCGAACGTCTTGTGGATGAAGCTGCATGCCGCGGTCCTCGTAGAGGTCGCGGGCGTAGCGCTGGTGCTCGGTCGTGCCCGGAGCGCTCGAACAGCCAGCCCATGTGCGCGTACCAGAGGCCGGTGACCGCGCCCTTGATGCCGCTGCCGTGACCGTGCGGCGTGTGCGGGTCGCCCTCCTGGTCGGTGTGCGCGTGGTGCTTGCGGTGGTCGGCGACCCAGTTCATGACCGGGCCCTGCACCGCCATCGAGCCGATGATCGCGAGCGTGTATTGCACCGGTTTGTAGGTCTGGAACGAACGGTGGGTGAGCAGGCGATGGAAGCCGAGCGTCACGCCCTGGACGGTGACGACGTACATCACGCCATGCACGGCCAGCGACGTCCAGTCGACCCACTGCGTCCCACAGCAGCACGATCGCGACGAGAACGCCGACGAACGGCAGGATGACGCCCGTCAGGTTGAGCAACTGATGAGCCCGCGACATACTGACATTGTCTACCCGTTAGGGGTCCCGAACTCCTGCCTCGGCACGACACTTCGGCAGGCGATTCTTGTAGCCTCGTGATAATGGCGACGCTTTCTCCGGGCGCGGCCGACGCGCTCCGCGCGACGCTGCCGGACCTCGCCGACGACATCGTCGCCGCGATCGCCGCCGAGGTCCCGGACTACGCGCGGCGCGATGGAGGGCCGCTTCGGCGAGACCGTGCGCTTCGGCGTGCAGGTCGCGCTGCAGCCGCTTCGTCGACCTGCTGGTGGGCGAGTCGTCGCGAGGACTCCGGCCCGCGCGACACCTACCTGCGGCTCGGCGCCGGCGAGTACCGCGCCGGCCGCTCGCTGGACGCGCTGCTCGCCGCCTACCGCGTCGGCGCGCGGCTCGCGTGGCGGCGGTTCGTCGAGGCGGGCACGCACGCGGGCTTCCCCGCCGGACGCGCTCTACGACCTCGGCGAGGCGATCTTCGCCTACATCGACGAGATCTCGGCCGAGTCCGCGGCGGGCTTCGCGGAGGCGCAGTCCGAGGCGGCGGGCGAGTCGCCAGCGCCGCCGCCGCGACCTGCTCCGGCTGCTCGTGCAGGAGCCGCCGCCGACCGAGGAGGCCGTGCGGACGGCCGCGCAGGCCGCGGGCTGGGCGCTGCCGCGGATGCTCGCGGCGGTCGTGCGTCGAGGCCGACAGCCGAGGGCTGCGCGCGCACGGCGAGCCGGACGAGGAGGTCGACGGCGATCGCGCGCGGCTTGCGCGGCGGCTCGGCCCCGGGCGCGGTCGGCGCGGCGGTCGGCGGGCTGGCCGTGGTGATCATGCCCGACCCCGAAGGGCCCGGCCGGCGCAAGGCGCTCGAGGCCGCGCTCGGCGGCGAGGTCGCGGCGCTCGGCCCGGCGGTGGCGTGGCCGGAGGCGGCGGCGAGCCTGCGCCGCGCCGAGGCGGCGTTCCGGCTCGCGGCGCAAGGACGTCTAGGTGGCGCCTCCCCCGCCGGACAGTCTGGTGCCTCCACATTGGTCGTCGCCGACGAGCACCTCCCGGCGCTGCTGCTGGCCGCCGCGCCGGCGCTCGCCGCCGACCTCGCGCGGTCACGGCTCGCGCCGCTGGACGGCCTCGCCGACGGCCCGCGGGAACGGCTCGTGGCCACGCTGCGCGCCTGGCTGGACCGGCCCGGGCAGGTCCAGGCGGTGGCCGCCGCGCTCGACGTCCACCCGCAGACCGTGCGCTACCGGCTCAAGCAGTTGCGCGAGCTGTTCGGGACGCGGCTGGAGGATCCGGAGGCCCGGTTCGAGCTCGCGCTGGCCCTTCGCGCCGCCGACGGCGTGCGCTATTGATTGACGGCCATGCGCCTTCTCGTCACGGGGGCCGCGGGCATGCTCGGCACGGATGTCGTCGCAGCTGCCGCCGCCGGACATGACGTCGTCGCCCTCACGCGCGCCGACCTCGACATCACCGACGCCGACGCCGTACGCGCCGCCGTGCGCGACGTCCAGCCCGACGCGGTGATCAACTGCGCGGCGTGGACCGACGTCGACGCGGCCGAGGCCGCCGAGGCGCAGGCCACGCTGATCAACGGCGACGGCGCGGGCCACCTGGCCGCGGCCGCCGCCGAGGTCGGCGCGCACATCGTCCACGTCTCGACCGACTACGTCTTCGCCGGGCGACGCGACGTCGCCCGTACCGGGAGGACGCGCCCACCGGCCCGATCGGCGCCTACGGGCGCTCCAAGCTCGCCGGCGAGCTCGCGGTCGCCGCGGCCGCTCCGTCGTCGCACGCGATCGTCCGCACCGCGTGGGTGTTCGGCCCGCACGGCAAGAACTTCGTCGACACGATGCTGCGGCTCGGCGCCGAGCGCGACGAGCTCACCGTGGTCGACGACCAGCTCGGCTGCCCGACCTACACCGGCCACCTCGCCGCCGGCGCTGATCGCGATCGCCGACGCGCGCGTGCACGGCGTCCTGCACGTCGCCGGCGGCGGCTCAGTGCACCTGGTGGGATCTCGCCGTCGCGACCTTCGAGCGCGCCGGCCTGTCGGTGAACGTGCACCGCGGCTCGTCCGCCGACCTGGGCCGGCCCGCGCCGCGCCCGCCGTACTCTGTCCTCGGCTCCACCCGCTCCGACGCCCCGGCACTGCCGGCCTGGCAGGACGGACTCGCCGCCCATCTGACCCTTCGGGAGGTGCTCGCGTCGTGAAGCTGCTCGTCTGCGGCGGCGCCGGCTTCATCGGCTCCAACTTCGTCCGCATCCGCGTCCGCGACCACGGCGACGAGGTCGTCGTGCTCGACAAGCTCACCTACGCGGGCCGGCGCGAGAACCTGCAGGACCTGTCCGACGTGAAGCTGGTCGTCGGCGGGATCGAGGACCCGGAATCCGTCGCCGAGGCGATCGAGGGCGCGGACGCGGTCGTGAACTTCGCGGCCGAGACCCATGTCGACCGGTCGATCTCCGAGCCCGAGGCGTTCATCAACACGCACGGGATGGGCACGTACGTGCTGCTGGAGGCGGCGCGCGAGCGGTCGCTGCGCTACGTCCAGGTCTCGACCGACGAGGTGTACGGGTCGATCGAGGAGGGCTCCGTTCACGGAGCAATCGCCGCTGAACCCGTCGTCGCCCTACAGCGCGACGAAGGCCGGCGCCGATCTCCTGGTCGCGTCCTACCGCCACACCTACGGGCTCGAGACGCTGATCTGCCGCGGCTCGAACAACTACGGGCCGTACCAGTACCCGGAGAAGCTGATCCCGCTGATGGTGCTGAACGCGCTGCATGGCGACAAGCTGCCGGTCTATGGCGACGGCCAGCAGATCCGCAATTGGATCTTCGTGGAGGACTTCGCGCGCGGGATCGGCACGGTGCTGGAGCGCGGCGAGCCGGGCGAGGTCTACAACGTCGGCGGCCCGGACGAGGCGCCGAATCTGGACGTCGTCCACAAGATCATCGAGTACACGGGCCGCGACGAGACGCTGATCGAATACGTGACCGACCGGCCCGGCCACGACCGCCGCTACTCGCTGGCGTCGGAGAAGGTGCGCGGGCTCGGGTGGGAGGCGCAGGTGCGCTTCTCCGAGGGCCTCGAGCGGACGGTCAACTGGTACCGCGACAACGCGTGGTGGTGGGAGCCGATCCGCTCCGGCGAGTACCTGGCGTACTACGAGCGCCAGTACGGGAAGGCGCTCAAAGGCGCGTGATGTTCCCGGCCGCGTCGGCGGCGACGATCCGGACGGATCGCTGCGCGCGCTGATAGCGGCTGAGCGACCAGACGGCCGTCGTCGCCCGGTTCGCCGGAATGACGACGGCCCGGCCGCGCGACGTGTCGCCGACGAACACCCGCACCGCGACCGGCTCGTTGGACCGCAGCCTCAGCCGCAACTGCTTGCCGCGTCGCTGGCTGAGCACGCGCACGCGCGGCGGCGTCCGGTCGGTCCGGACGGGTGCCTCGGGCGTGGCGTCGCCGGACGCCGTCCACAGCGCACCCGGTGCCGATTCGGAGGCGGGCGCGGCGAGCCAGGCGACCAGGCGGCGACCGTCGTCGGCCAGCGCCGCAACGATGTCGTCCGTCCGCGTTCCCAGCGGCGAGACCACTTGCGCCGGCCCGAGTGGCTGGCCGGGATCGGCGGCCGCGGCGAGCACGCGATCGAAACACCAGTCGCGCACGCAGTCCTTCAGGACCACCTCGCGCCAGGCGAGAAGCACAGCCCCGGTGGGCGAGCTGGCGACCCGCACTTCGGTCGGCGCGGAGCCGCGCGGGAGTCGCGACACGCGCTGCGGCGGCCCGAACGGCCCGCCGGGCGCGGCGCGTCGGACGCGCACCTCGCGACCCGGGGTGTAGGCCAGCACGACGCCGCCGTCGGCGAGCCGATGCGCGGTGAGGCCGAACGCACTGTCGGCGTCAAGCCGTTGTTGCTGCCATCCACTGCCCGCGCGTGTGAGCACGGTCGCGGCCGCCTCCCGGCCGGAGGCATAGATCACTCGGCCGGCCACCGCCTCGACGCCGAACAGCGGTTCGTCCACCGTCGCGACCGTCTCCGTCGGGCCGAGCGTCCCGTCGGCTGCGATCACGGTGTGGACGATGTCGTCCCGGACCTCTCCATCCCCGACCGCGTACACCAGCTCCGCGTGACCGTCCGGCGCGACGTCGGCGTCGAGTTCGATCACCGGGGCGCCATTGGGCAGCGCCAGCGCAGGGCCGAATTGCCCGCCCGGCGGCCGGACTCGCACCCACACCGTTCCCGCGGGTCGCTCGGTGATCCATGCGACCACGGCGGCGCCGTCCTCCCCGAGCGCGGCCGCGACGCTGCGACCCAACCGCCGCGGGATCTCCATGCTCATCCGCACCTGGGCGCCGCCGGCTTCGACGAGCAGCGCGCCGTCACTTCCGACGTGGTCGACGAGCAGCACGTCGCCGCGGCGGTTCACGAGCCACGGACCCGAGAGGGTGTCGGACGGGTAGGGCAGCCGCGAGACCGCGCTCGTCGGCAGCGTGAGCCGACGCGTCGCCGAGCCGGCGCCCCACACCGAGAACACGCCGCCGGGCGCGGCCGCCGCGAGCGGCCGGAGGCGATGACTCGTCGCCCGGGCGTCGTCCCATCCCGCGTGCGCGGTGGCCGGCGCCATGAGAGCTGTCGCGGCCACCAGCAGCAGGGCGGCCGTACGCATTACGAGCCGGTGCCAAGCGCGGAGGCACGCCAGCCGCCGCCCTCCTTCACGAACGTGAAGGTGGCGTTCGTCGCCGGCCTCGCCCTGGCGGACCTGGGCGGTCGCGGTCGTGCCGTTGACCTTGACGCTGCGGACCGTGAGGTCGAAGTCGCTGGCGTCGTCGATCGCGCGGTCCATCTCGGTGACGCAGTCACCGCCGGCGGACTTGAGCTCGGCGACGAGCTGCTTGGAGAGGATCTCGCTGCAGATCTTCTCCGCGTCGCCGGCGCTTCCCGGCCGCCGCGAGCTGGTCGACGACCTTCGCGACCGCGGCCTGCTCGCCCTTGAACTCGTTGGCGGAATTGGACGTCTGCGGCCGCCGCAGCCGGTGAGGGCGAGCGCGAGCAGCGGCAGCGATCAGTGCGGCGCGGCGCATGACGATTGAGAGCGTAGCCGTAGCTAGCATCGATTCGTCCATGGCCGCCTTGGAAGCGCTCAACGAGGCGGTCGTCGACTGCCGCCGCTGCCCGCGGCTCGTCGAGTGGCGCGAGCAGGTCGCGCGCGAGAAGCGGGCGGCGTTTCGCGACTGGGACTACTGGGGCCGGCCGATGCAGGGGTTCGGCGACCCGGCCGCGCGGGTGCTGATCCTCGGGCTCGCGCCGGCCGCGCACGGCGGCAACCGGACCGGGCCGGATCTTCACCGGCGACCGCTCGGGCGACTTCCTGTTCGCGTCGCTGCACCGGGTCGGGCTGGCCAACCAGGCCGAGTCGGTCTCGCGCGACGACGGGCTGCGGCTGGACGGCGCGTACATCGTCGCCGCGGTGCGCTGCGCGCCGCCCGCGAACCTGCCGACGCCGGCGGAGCGTGCGAACTGCGCCGACTGGCTCGAGCGCGAGGTCGCGCTGCTGCCGGACGTCCACGTGGTCGTGTGCCTCGGCGGCTTCGCGTGGGAGAGCGCGCTGCGGCTGCGCGCGGCGCTGGGCGGCGCGCCGGTGCCGCGGCCGAAGCCGAAGTTCGGCCACGGCGTGCGTCGCCGACGGCGAGCCGTGGCCGCTGCTCGGCTGCTTTCACCCGAGCCAGCAGAACACGTTCACGGGCAAGCTGACGCCGGCCGATGATGGACGCGGTGTTCGAGCGCGCCCGCGAGCTGGCCTGGGCGCGTGAGGCGCTACGGCGAGATCCTGCGCGCGCCGCTACGTGGGCGCGCTGGTCGCCTCGGCGCTGCTGGCGCGGCTGCCGATCGGCATCAACGCGCTCGCGATCGTCCTCTACCTGCGCGAGCAGACGGGGTCGTTCGCGATCGCCGGCGCGGTGTCGGGCATCGCTCGCCGCCGGGTCTGGGATCGGCGCGCCGGTCGCAGGGCCGGCTCGTCGACCGCGTCGGCGCGCGCCGGGTGCTCGCCGCCGCTGGCGCTCGTCCACGCCGTCGGCGCTCGGCGCGATCGTCGGGCTTCACCGAGCTCGACGCGCCGACCGCCGTGCTGCTCGTCTGCGGCTTCGTCGCGGGCTTCGCCGTCCCGCCGACGTCGTCGGTGCTGCGCTCGCATGTGGACCGACCTGCTCGAGCCGCGCCTGCACCAGGCCGCCTACGCGCTCGACTCGACGATGATCGAGGTGATCTTCATCAGCGGCCCGCTGCTGACCGCGGCGATCGCGTACGTCGCGTCACCCGCGGGCGCGCTGATCGTGTCGGCGGTCGCGGTCGTCGCCGGCACCACGATCTTCACCGCGCTGCCGCCGACCCGCGAGTCGAGCCCGAGCGCGGCGAGCCGAACGGACTGCTCGGCGCGCTGGCGTCGCCCGGGCGTGCGGACGCTGGTCTACACTCGCTGCCCGACCGGCGTCGGGATCGGGATCCTCGAGGTCGGCATCCCGGCGTTCAGCCGCGCGGAGGGCGCGGCGGCGGCGGCCGGGCGTGCTGCTGGCGATCTGGTCGTTCGGCAGCGGCGATCGGCGGGCTGCTCGTACGGCACTGCTGCCGCGCCGCGCGGGGCTGTACCGCACGCATCTGCTGGTCGGCGCGCTGCTGCCGCTGACGCTGCTCCCGCTGGCCTTCGCGCCGTCGGTGTGGGTGATGGCGCTGCTCGTGATCCCGGCGGGCTGCTGCATCGCGCCGCTGCTGGCCACGCGCAACGAGCTGGTCGGCGGCGTCGCGCCGCCGGGGATGCGCACCGAGGCCTACACGTGGCCGATCACGGCGTTCGTGGGCGGGATCGCGGTCGGCGCTGCGCTTGGCGGGCGCGCTGGTCGAGGGGCCGGGCTGGCGGACGGCGTTCGTGGTCGCGGCGTGCTTCGCCGCGGTGGGCGCGGTGCTGGCCGTGGTGCGGCGCCGCACCGTGGTCCCCGTGCCGGTCTAGGTCAGACCTGACCGCAATGCGGTCGTACCGTAACGTGTGGTCCATGACGGATCCGCTCGCTCAGTTCACCCCCCAGGTTCGCGAGTGGTTCGACCGCGCCTTCGCGAGCCCCACCGAGGCGCAGGCACAGGCCTGGCCGGCGATCGCCACCGGCGACCACGTCCTGATCTCCGCGCCGACCGGCTCCGGCAAGACGCTGGCCGCGTTCCTGTACGGCCTGGACCGCTTCGTCGCGCGGCCGACCCACGAGCAGACGCGGCTCGTCTACGTCTCGCCGCTGAAGGCCCTGAGCTACGACGTCGAGAAGAACCTGCGCGCGCCGCTGCGCGGCATCGGCGCCGATCTGAACGTCGCGATCCGCACCGGCGACACGCCGCAGAAGGAGCGGCGGGACATGGTCAAGCACCCGCCGGACGTGCTGATCACGACGCCCGAGTCGCTGTACCTGATGCTCACGAGCCAGGCGCGCGCGATCTTCGAGGGCACGGAGACCGTGATCCTGGACGAGATCCACGCGGTCGCGCAGACCAAGCGCGGCGCGCACCTGGCGATCACGCTCGAGCGGCTGGTCGAAGCAGGCGGGGCGCGACGTCCAGCGGGTCGGGCTGAGCGCCACGCAGAACCCGCTCGAGGAGGTCGGGCGGTTCATGGTCGGGCCGAGCCGCAAGGCCACGGTCGTGGACACCGGCGTCCGCAAGCCGCTGGACCTGAAGATCCACGTGCCGGTGGAGTCGATGGTCGAGCCCGAGCAGATGGACCTCGAGCTGGACCCGTTCGCCGGGCCAGGAGGCGACGCGCAAGTCGATCTGGCCGGCGATGTACCCCGAGCTGCTGAAGCTGGTCAAGGAGCACCGCTCGACGCTGATCTTCGTCAACAACCGGCGCGCCGCCGAGCGGCTGGCGCTGCGGCTCAACGAGCTCGCCGGCGAGCCGCTCGCGCGCGCCCACCACGGCAGCCTCGCGCGCGAGGAGCGGCTCGTCGTCGAGGAGCAGCTGAAGGCCGGCGAGCTGCCGTGCCTCGTGGCGACGTCGCAGCCTCGAGCTCGGCATCGACATGGGCGCCATCGACCTCGTGCTGCAGGTCGAGTCGCCGAAGTCGGTCACCGCGGGCCTGCAGCGGATCGGCCGCGCCGGCCACAACGTCGGCGACACGTCGAAGGGCCGGATCTTCCCGAAGTTCCGCGCCGACCTGCTCGAGTGCGCGGTGGTCGCCCAGCGCATGCGCGAGGGCAAGATCGAGACGACGGTCGTCCCGCGCAACCCGCTCGACGTGCTCGCGCAGCAGATCGTCGCGATGGCCGCGACCGACCGAGGACGAGCCGCTCGCCGTCGACCAGCTCGCGGCGATGCTGGCGCGCACGTACACGTACTCCGAGCTGTCGCGCGCGCAGCTCGAGAACGTGCTGGACATGCTCGACGGCCGCTACCCGAGCGAGGAGTTCGGCGAGCTGCGGCCGCGGATCGTCTGGGACCGCGTGAACGGCACGATCCGCGCCCGCAAGGGCTCGCGAGCGCTCGCGATCACCAACGCCGGCACGATCCCCGACCGCGGCCTGTACAGCGTCAACCTGCCGGACGGCCGCCGCGTCGGCGAGCTCGACGAGGAGATGGTCTACGAGGCGCGGCCCGGCCAGGTGTT
Organism: uncultured Solirubrobacteraceae bacterium; assembly: GCA_963768375.1. Lineage (GTDB taxonomy): Bacteria > Actinomycetota > Thermoleophilia > Solirubrobacterales > Solirubrobacteraceae > Solirubrobacter. Next base: position 595,524 of record CAVYHO010000002.1, on the reverse strand, counting down.
CCTGCTCGGCGCGTCGTCGTGGCGGATCGAGGAGATCACGCGCGACCGCGTGATCGTCACGCCCGCGCCGGGCGTCCCGGGCGCCGTGCCGTTCTGGAAGGGCGACGGGCTCGGCCGGCCGACGCGAGCTCGGCGAGGCGATCGGCGCCTTCGCGCGCTGGGCCGTCGACCAGGAGCCGGCGACGCTGGCGCGACGACTTCGACCTCGACGACGAAGGCCGCCACCAACCTGCGTCGAGTTCCTGCGCGAGCAGCAGGAGGCCACGCGGGTCGTCCCGAGCGACCGGACGATCGTGATCGAGCGCTTCCGCGACGAGATCGGCGACTGGCGCGTGTGCGTGCTGTCGCCCGTTCGGCGGCCGCGTGCACGCCGCCTGGGGCCTGGCGCTGTCAGCCCGCATCCGCGAGGAGTACGGCCTGGAGTCGGACGCGATCTGGTCCGACGACGGCATCATCGTCCACCTCCCCGACGCCGACGAGCCGCCCGGCGAGGAGCTGATGCTGATCGACCCCGACGAGCTCGAGGACCTCGTCGTCGGCGAGCTGGGCGGCTCGCGCGCTGTTCGGCGCCCGCTTCCGCGAGAACGCCGGCCGCGCGCTGCTGATCCCGCGCGCCTATCCCGGCCGGCGCACGCCGCTGTGGCAGCAGCGGCTGAAGTCGCAGTCGCTGCTCGAGGTCGCGCGCCGCTACGCGCAGTTCCCGATCGTGCTCGAGACCTACCGCGAGGTCCTGCGCGACGTGCTGGACCTCCCCGGCCTGCACGACCTGCTGACCAAGCTGCACCGGCGCGAGCTGTCGCTGGTCGAGGTCGAGACGCAGACCGCCTCGCCGTTCGCGTCCTCGCTGCTGTTCGACTACGTCGCGACGTACATGTACGAGGGCGACCAGCCCAACGCCGAGCGGCGCGCCGCCGCGCTGGCGCTGGACCGCGAGCTGCTGCGCGAGCTGCTCGGCCAGGAGGAGCTGCGCGAGCTGATCGACCCGGGCGCGCTGGAGACCGTCGAGGCCGACCTGCAGCGGCTCTCCGAGCGCACCCGCGCGGACAGCGTCGACGCGCTGCACGACGTGCTGCGCCGGTCGGCGACCTGACGCTCGACGAGGCGAAGCTGCGCGGCGGCACGCCCGACATGGCTCGAGCAGCTGCGCGGCGAGCGGCGCGCGATCGAGCTGCGCGTCGGCGGCGAGAAGCGCTGGGTCGCGGCCGAGGACGCCGGGCTCTACCGCGACGCGCTGGGCGCGGTTCCGCCGTCCGGCCTGCCGGAGGCGTTCATCGCCGACGTGCCGGACGCGATGGAGCGGCTCGTCCGCCGCTACGCCCGCACCCACGGCCCGTTCGAGACCCGCGCGCTGCGCGACCGCTACGGCGCTCGACCTCACGCCGGTGCTCGAGCGGCTCGAGCAGGCCGGCGATCTCGTGCGCGGCGAGCTGCGTCCCGGCGGCACCGCAGCGCGAGTGGTGCGACCCCGAGGTCCTGCGCCGGCTGCGGCGGGCGTCGCCTGGCCGCGCTGCGGGCCGAGATCGAGCCCGCCGACCAGCGCGCGTTCGCCCGCTTCCAGGCGTCCTGGCAGGGCGTCGACCGCCACCCGCCGAGCGGCGCGGGCATCGACCGGCTGCGCGAGGTGCTCGTGCCGCTGCAGGGCCTTGCCGCTGCCGCTCGAGGTGTGGGAGCGCGACGTGCTGCCGCGCCGCACCGGCGCCTACTCGCCCGCGTGGATGGACCAGCTGTGCGCGAGCGGCGAGATCGTCTGGGTCGGCGCCGGCGCGCTCGGCCGCCGCTCCGGCCGCGTGGCGCTCTACTTCCGCGACGACGCGCCGCTGATCGGTCCGCCGCCGAAGGCCGGCGAGCCGCCGGCGGAGCCCGTCCACGAGGCCGTGCGCGAGCGGCTGCAGGCCGGCCCGTGCTTCTTCACCGACCTGCTGACCGACGTCGCCGGCTTCACGACCGAGGAGCTGCAGAACGCGGCTCTGGGACCTCGTGTGGGCCGGCGAGGCGACCAACGACGCGTTCGCGCCGCTGCGCTCGCCGAAGCTGACCGCGACGCCGTCGTGGTCGCAGCGCGCGCGCGCCGAGCGCCGGCGCACGTTCGGCACTCGCCGCCGCGGCGGCGCCCAGCCCGCGGTCCAGGGCCGCTGGTCGCTGACGGGCGCGCTGTTCGGCAGCGACGACGATCCGGTCCGCGCGCCGCCGCACCCAGGCCGAGTTGCTGCTCGAGCGCTACGGGATCGTCACCCGCGAGCAGGTGCTGGCCGAGGGCATCCCGGGCGGGTTCTCATCGCTCTATGACTCGCTGGCGGCGTTGGAGACGATCGGGATCGCCCGCCGCGGCTACTTCGTCGAAGGCCTCGGCGGCGCCCAGTTCGCGCTGCCCGGCGCCGTCGAGCGGCTGCGCGCGCAGAAGGACGACGACGCCGCCCCGCCGATCGTGCTCGCCGCGACCGATCCCGCCCAGCCGTACGGCGCCGTGCTGAAGTGGCCAGGACGCGCAGCGTCGCCCGGCCCGCCAGGCCGGCGCGTACGTCGTCCTCGCCGGCGCCGAGCCGGTGCTGTTCGTCGAGCGCGGCGGCAAGGGCCTGCAGGTGCTCGTCGCCCACGACGATCCGCGGATCGAGCCGTCGCTGGCCGCGCTCGCGGACGCCGTCAAGCGCGGCCGGATCAAGCGGCTCGCGCTCGAGCGCGTCGACGGCGAGCCGGTCGTCGGCTCGGCCTACGAGGAGCCGTTGCTCGAGCTCGGCTTCCGCGCCGGCCCGCGCAAGCTCACGCTCACCACCTGATCGCGGCGAACCGCGCCCGCAGCTTCGCGCCGCGCGCCGGGTTGAGCGACTCGACCCACGCGATCCGGCCCATGACGTGTGCGGGATCGAGGTCGCCGGGCCCGTCGTGGGCGGCGCGGTGGAGGATCGCCTTGAGGAGGTCGTACTCGGCGCGCGGGACGTTCGGTCGCACGTTCACGACGACGCCCGTCACGGTCTGGCGCGAACCGCGCCCCATCACGCGCGTCTTCGCGGCGTTGACGCGGAAGCCCTCGTCGCGCGCGATGGGCTCCACGCGCAGCCGCCGGAGGTTGCGATCGGTGGAGAACACGAGGTCGTCGGCGTAGCGCGTGTACGTCAGGCCGAACCCCGCGAGGCGACAGTCCAGCCGATAGGCGGCGAGGTTGGCGAGCGCCGGCGACGTCGGCGCGCCCTGCGGCAGATGCGGTGTGGCCAGGCGGCGGGCGAGCCGGCCTGACACCGGCTCGTCGATCGGCACGACGTTCGTGCAGAGCCCGGTCAGGACGTGCGCGACGGCTTCCGGATAGCCCGCCGTCCGGAAGATCCCGTACACCCGCGCGGCGGCCACCGAGGCGAAGAAGTCCTCAAGATCGAAGCGCATCACCAGGCGCCGCCCGACGTGCGCGCTCGCATGCGTCCGTGCCGAGCGCCCGCGCACGAACCCGTGCGCGGCATCGTGGACCGGGATCCAGACCAGAACCTCATGGAGGATCCAGCGCTGGATCTCCTTCAACCGCGCCTTCGGGCGCTCGATCACGCGCGGCCGTCCGTTCGCCCGCGGCACACGCATGTACGTGTAGTTGCGCAGCTTCCCCGACGCCGTCCGCTCCAGTCCGCGCACGTCAGCCAGCCACGCGAGCTGGCCGGGATCGAGCTCGAGGCGCTCCGCCAGTTCCCCGACGGTGTCGATCCGCGGCACCGGCCACGGCGCCCGGACAACCTCCGGGTGGGACGTGAACTCGTACAGCACACGAGGCACTCGTGGCCGGCGCCGCCGCTCCTCGAGCACGATCGTGATGTAGGCGGCGAGCTCGCGCGGGCGGTCGCGGGGCGGGTCGCGATATGCCGCGATCACTTCGAGCGCGACGTCGCGCAGCCACGTCCGGCGGCCGATCGCCCTGCGCCCGCGGGAGGCGATCGCGTCCGGCTCCCATTCGCCGGCGAGGAACGCACCGGCGAGGACACGTCCGAGTTCACGCAGCGAGATCAAGGCGTGCGACGACGCTGCCCGACTTCTCTCGTCGTGCGTGCGCAGCACTGCGCGGAGCAGCAGCCGGGCGCACGCGATGCGCTGCCTAGGTAATGAACGTCTCCCCGGGGAACCCCCGGAGACGCACCTTCACTGGTGCGGACTCGGGCACGCATCGTCGCGCCGCCACCATACTCGGAGCCCTTGCCCGAAGGCGACACTATCCACCACGCGGCCAACAAGATCCGGCCCGTGCTGGCCGGTCACGTGCCGGACTCGCTCGAGACGCCGCACCCACGTTTCGGCCGCGACCGCTGGCCGGAAAAGCTGGCCGGCCAGGCGATCACCGGTGTCGACGCGCACGGCAAGCACCTGTTCCTGCGGTTCGAGGGCGGCTTCGTCATCCACTCGCACCTGCGGATGACCGGCAAGTGGCGCGTCCGCGACGCCGACTACCGGATCCCGGGCAACGCGTGGCTGGTGATCCGCCGCGAGGACAAGGTCGTGGCCCAGATCAACGGCCCCGTGCTCGAGTTGATGACGGCCTCCCGCGCGCGCTTCGATCGGCGACTGGCGCAACTCGGCCCGGACATCCTCGCCCCCGAACTCAACGAAGCCGCATTCCTGCGCCGCCTCAGAGAAGACGACCCGACGCGCCCGATCGGCGACGCGCTGCTCGACCAGCGGGTGATCGCCGGGATCGGCAACCTGTGGAAGGCCGAGGGCTGCTTCGAGGCCCGGATCGATCCATGGCGGCGCACCGGCGACGTGTCCGACGAAGAGGCGCTCGCGATCGTCCGCGCGACCCGGCCGCGGATGCAGGAGTCCGCGCGCGACGGCATGCAGGAGCGCTTCAAGGTCGTCTACGGCATCGCCGGCGCGCCGTGCCCGCGCTGCGGTGAGGCGTCGCACATCAAGGCGCGCGGGCAGGGCGACGACAACCGGACGACATACTGGTGCCCACGATGCCAGCGCTGAGGCGGATCGGGCACAAGGGCGCCGATCTGATCGTGCCCGGCAACACGCCCGCCTCGTTCGACGCGGCGCTGGCGCACGGCGTGGACATGATCGAGTTCGACGTCCTGCCGCACGACGGCCGGCTGCTGCTCGCGCACGACTACGGGCATGTGGACGGCGCGCCGACGCTCGAGGACGGCCTCGCCCACCTCGCCTCGAACGCGTTCGACGGCATCGAGCTTGACGTCGACCTCAAGCTGCCCGGCTACGAGCAGCGCGTCGTGGACGCGCTGCACGAGCACGGCCTGATCGAGCGCTCGCTGGTCTCGTCGAACTGGATGCGTTCGCTGGTCGAGATCCGGGCGATCGAGCCGCAACTTCGCCTCGGCTGGTCGGTGCCGCGTCTGAAGAACGACCCCACGATCGCGTGGTTGACGAAGCTGCCGGCGTACGCGGGCGCGGCCTACCTGCGAGCAAAGCTGCCGGCGCTGGTCCGCGGCCACATGGCCGCCGGTCGCTGCGACGCGCTGATGTCGCATTGGCGGCTGGTGTCCCCGCGACTGGTCCGCGCCGTGCGCGAGTCCAGCGGCGAGCTCTACGTGTGGACCGTCGACGAGGCGCCGCGGATCGGCCGGCTCGAGCGGCTCGGCGTCACCGGGGTCATCACGAATGACCCGCGGCTGTTCGCTCAGCTGCCGAGCGCGCAGGTCGCGGCTGAGTAGCCGGCCGGGTCGGCGCCCGCGCTCGAGCGGTGGCCGGACTCCGTCGCGACCTCGGCCGTGCGCGGCAGCGCGTCCCCCCGCCGCCAGCGGAATTTGACGACGCCGCGCAGCATGGTGGTCTTCGCCGGACGCGCGAACGTGAAGCTCCAACCCGACTCGACGGGGCCGCCCTTCGCGGCGCCGAGCTGGCGCCAGCCGGAATCCGCATCCTCGACGTCGTTCCACTCACCGCGGCCGTCGCGATACTGGACGCGGAAGCGCATCGAGAGCCGGGCGCCGCGCGGCGTGCCCGGCATCGACGCCCGGATGCCGATCGAGTCAGGCTGCTTGGCGGTGTCGCAGACGTTGACGGTCGCCCACGGCGCAATCTCCTTCGCGGCCGCGGAGGCCGGGAACACAGCGACGGCAAGCAGGGCAACCACCAGCGCAATCCGCATCGGACAGAAGAAAATAGCCCGAATCTGTGATGGATCCCAGGGGCGATCGTAATAAGGGTGTGACGGCCACCACCGCGACCCTCCCCGCCGCCGCGGCGGGCGTGCTCGACTTCGACGCGCTGTACCGCGACGCGAGGGACGACGTCTTCGCCTACGCCGCGACGTTGCTGCACGACCGAGCGGCCGCCGAGGACATCACCGCCCAGGCGTTCGAGCGCGCATACCGGCGGCGCTCGCGCTTCGACGCCCGCCGCGGATCGCCGCGCGCGTGGCTGTTCGGCATCGTCCGCAACGCGGCGCTCGACGAGCTGCGCAAGCGCAAGCGCGCGGCGACCGCGCAGATGCCTGAACCGAACCCGGAGCCGGCCCCCGACGAGGCCGCCGAACTCGCCGCCGAGCGCGATGCGGTCCGCGCCGCGCTTCAGCGCCTGGCCCCGCGCGACCGCGAAGTGATCGCGCTCAAGTACCACGCCGAGCTCTCCAACACCGAGCTCGCCGCCGTCCTCGGCGTCAGCCCGACCAACGCGGGCACGCTCCTGCACCGCGCCATGACCAAGCTCCGGGAGGCCGTCGATGCCTGATCTCGAGATGCTCCTCCGCGACGTCCGCCCCGCTCCCGATCCGGCCTGGGCGACGAAGCTCGACGCGCGTGTCGCCGCCCGCTTCCCGAAGCCCACGCCGGCCTGGAAGAAGCCGCTGATCGCGTTCCGCCAGCACTTCATCGCGTTCAGCGCGGTCGCCACGGTCGGCTGCGCGCTGCTCGCGGTCGTCGTCGCCGGCCAGTACACCAGCAACAGCAGCGAGGACTTGTCCGGCGAGCTCTCCGCCCCGGCGTCGGGCGGCGCCGAGAAGTCAGCCGCCGACTCCGGCAGCGGCGGCTCCGGCGCCCCGGAAGCGTCGGCGACCCTGAGCCCCGAGTCGCGAACGTTCAGCAGCGACGGGCGCGCCGTGATCAGCAGCGCCACGCTCACGCTCTCCACGTCGCCCGACAAGGTGAACGCCGTCAGCGACCGCGCGATCCGTGTCGTCGACGGCCTCGGCGGCTACGTCCAGACCTCGGAGGTCAACTCCAGCGGGAACTCGGCGAGCGCGTCGCTGACCGTGAAGATCCCATCCGACAAGCTCGACGCCGGGATCGCCCAGTTGTCCAAGCTCGCGCACGTCAAGGCCCGTTCGCAGCAGGACCAGGACGTGACCGACCAGCGCGACGCGCTCGAGGCTTCCGTGCGTGACGCGCGCGCCGACCGTGCCGGACTGCGCGTTCGCCTGAGCAAGGCCACGACCGATGCGGAGCGTTCGCGGCTGCGGGCCCAGCTCGATCGCGCGTCGCGCCGCGTCACCCAGCGTCAGCGCCGCGTGAACGAGCTCGGCGCGGCCGTCTCGTACGCGACCGTCGAGCTGGGCGTCGACGGCGACCGGCGCGGCGGGGCCGCGGCGCCGCCCGAGGGACGCTGGACGCCGGGCGACGCCGTCGGGGACGCGCTGCGCGTGCTCGAGGTGATCGCCGGCGTGCTCGTGATCGCGCTCGCCGTGCTGATTCCCGTCGGCCTGATCGCCCTCCTCGGCGGCCTCGCCGGCCGCATCGTGGTGCGGCACCGCCGGGAGCGCGCGCTGGACATCGCGTGATCGTGGTAGACCCCCAGGGGTGACGTCGAGCACACAGGAGATCGTCGAGCTCCTCAGCCGGGTGCCGGTCTTCGCGCCGCTCGCGGCCGATGACCTCACGTACGTGGCCGAGGTCTCCCAGCCCCGGCGCTTCGGCGCCGGGGAGATCGTGTTCCGCGAGGGCGACGAGTCGAACACGTGCTACGTCGTTCGCTCCGGGCACGCGCGGGCCGTCCGCGAGCACGGCGACGGCCGCCAGATCGCGCTCGCCACGTTCGGGCCAGGCGACATCTTCGGCGAGCTGGCGATGTTCGACGACGAGCGCCGCTCGGCCACGGTCGAGGCGACCGACCCGCTCCAGACCCTCGCGATCCTCGGGCCGGACATGCGCCGGCTGATGCTCCAGCGCCCGGCGCTGGCGGTCGCGCTCGCCGGCTCGCTCGCGCGCCGCCTGCGGACGACCAACGAGCGGCTTTCCAGCCAGTCGTTCCAGACCGTCCAGTCGCGCGTGGCGAGCGTGATCGCGAACCTCGTCGATCAGGCCCGCGCCGAAGGCGGCCCGCAGACCGACGTGCCGATCACCGCCACCCAGGCCGAGCTTGCGATGCTCGCCGGCTCGTCGCGCGAATCGGCTTCGCGGTTCCTGGCGACGCTCGAGCGGGCAGGGGTGATCTCACAGGGGCGTGGGCGATTGACCGTCCATGACCCCGACGCGCTGCGCAACTATGTCTACTGAGCTGGAGACGTCCTACGGCGGGGTGGTCCTGCGGGGTGACGAGCTGCTCGTGATCACTCCGGCCGGCAAGCGGGTCACCGGGCTGCCGAAGGGCGGGATGGAGGTCGGCGAGACGCCCGAGGAGGTCGCGGCGCGCGAGGTGCGCGAGGAGACGGGCGTCGTGGCCAACGTGCTCGGCCCCCTCGGCGATGTCCGCTACACGTACCGGCGCGGTGGCCGGCGCGTTCGCAAGACCGTCCACTTCTTCCTCTGCGAGTACGTCGGAGGCTCCACTGCCGACCACGATCACGAGGTCGACGACGCCCGCTGGATCGCGCTCGCGAGCGCCCGCGAGGAGCTCAGCTACCCGGGCGAGAGAGCATTGATCGACCGGCTGCTGTCCAAGACGCCGTCCGGTCGCTAGTCTGCCGCTCCGTGCAGGTCCTTAACTTCTACTCCACGGTCTTCGCCGACCAGATGAAGCGCGGCCGCAAGACCGCGACCATCCGGCTGGGAGACAAGCGGCACAAGTACCGCAAGAACCAGGTCGTGCTGGTGACGGTCGGCTATCAGTACTCGCCGCGCGAGAAGCTGTTCCACGCGGTGATCGACAACGTGGAGGTCAAGCGGGTCAAGGACCTCTCGCCGCGCGACATCGAGCACGACAATCCCGAGTTCCGGCGCACCGAGGAGCTCGTGCACTTCATCAAGCAGATCTACGACCGTGAGGTGGGGCTGGACGACACCGTGACGGTCGTGCGGTTCTCGCAGATCGTCGAGAACCCGCCGGACTTCCAGGACCGGCTCCGAGGGGTCGGCGGCGCGCAGAATTAGCCTCGCGCTCGGTCTGGGCCTGATCGCGCTTGCCGGCTGCCATGACGAGGCCGGCGGCCCGGCACCGGACGCGAACGCCCTCACCGGCGTGCCGTGGCGGCTGGTCGCGGGCGTCGACGTCGCAGGCTGGGAGTCCGTCGCGCCGACCTTGCTCTTCGAGGACGGCCAAGTCTCGGGCTCCAGCGGCTGCAACCGCTTCTCGACCACGTATACGGTCAACGGCGATGCGCTGAAGATCGCTCCGCCGGCCGCGACGATGATGGCGTGCGGCGAGCCGGCGACCTCGGTCGAACGCGCGTACCTGGCCGCGCTCGAGAAGGTCGCGCGCTGGCAGCGGCGCGACGAGGTGCTCACGCTGCTCGACGACGGCGGCGGCGAACTCCTGCGATTTGAGGCCGCCAGCCCGGCCGGGACCTGGAACGCGACCTCGTTCTTGCAGGGCACCGGCGTCTCCACGCTGATCGCCGGAACCGCCATCGCCGCGACGTTCGCGTCCGACGGCACGTTGACCGGCTCGGCCGGCTGCAATACCTACCGCGCGAACTACACGGCCGAGCGCGGCCGGCTCACGATCAGCCCGCCCTCCTCGACCAAGCGGTTCTGCTCCGAGCCGGACGGAGTGATGGAGCAGGAGCAGGCGTATCTGGCCGCGCTGCCGAAGGCGGCCGCCTACAGCGTCGAGGGCACGACGCTCTCGCTGCTGACGAGCGCCGGGACCTTCGTAGCGGTGTTCGAGCGGTCCGCCTCGTGAGGCGCATTGGCACTCTTGTGAAAAGAGTGCCAAATTGCCCTTGACGACCTGAACTTTCGTCGTATCATGATCGGCCGCTGGCACTCTCGCTATGCGAGTGCCAAAAGTTTACGCTGGTACCGATCTGAGTGGAGGTCACTCAATGAAGCTCAAGCCTCTCGGCGATCGTCTGATCGTCAAGGCCGTCGAGGAGGAAGCGACCACGGCTTCCGGCATCGTCCTTCCCGACACGGCCAAGGAGAAGCCGCAGAAGGGCAAGGTCCTGGCTGTCGGCGACGGCAAGCTCGACGACAACGGCCAGCGCGTCCCTCTCGACGTCACCGAGGGCGACGAGGTCCTGTACTCCAAGTACGGCGGCACCGAGATCACGGTCGAAGGCGAGGACCTGCTGGTCCTGCGCGAGTCCGACGTCCTCGCCAAGGTCACCGGCTGAGAATCCTCAAGGAGAACTAGAGACACATGGCTCACAAGGAACTGAAGTACGACGTCGACGCGCGCAAGGCGCTCGAGCTGGGCGTCGACGCGGTCGCCAACGCCGTCAAGGTGACGCTCGGCCCGCGCGGCCGCTACGTCGTCCTCGACAAGAAGTTCGGCGCCCCGACGATCACCAACGACGGTGTGACCATCGCTCGTGAGATCGAGGTCGAGGACGTCTTCCAGAACCAGGGCGCGCAGCTCGTCCGCGAGGTCGCCACGGCGACCAACGACGTCGCCGGCGACGGCACGACGACCGCGACCGTGCTCGCCCAGGCGATCGTCCGCCAGGGTCTGAAGAACGTCGCCGCGGGCGCGAACCCGCTCGGCCTCAAGCGCGGCATCGAGATCGCCGTCGAGCAGGTCGTCGAGCACATCCGCAGCCAGTCCAAGGAGATCTCCGGCAAGGACCAGATCGCTCGCGTCGCGACGATCTCGGCCGGCGACGAGGAGATCGGCGACGTCATCGCCGACGCCATCGAGAAGGTCGGCAAGGACGGCGTCGTGAACGTCGAGGAGGGCCAGACGTTCGGCATGGACCTCGAGTTCACCGAGGGCATGCAGTTCGACAAGGGCTACATCTCGCCCTACATGGTCACCGACCAGGAGCGCATGGAGGCGGTCCTCGAGGACCCCTACATCCTGATCGCCAACCAGAAGATCGGCTCGGTCCGTGACCTCCTGCCCGTCCTGGAGCAGGTCATCCAGTCCGGCCGCCCGCTGCTGATCATCGCCGAGGACGTCGAGGGCGAGGCCCTCGCGACGCTGGTCGTGAACAAGCTCCGCGGCACCTTCACCGGCGTCGCCGTGAAGGCCCCGGGCTTCGGCGACCGCCGCAAGCGCATGCTCGAGGACATCGCGATCCTCACCGGCGGCGAGGTCATCACCGAGGAGATGGGCCTCAAGCTCGAGAACACGCAGATCTCGCAGCTCGGCCGCGCCCGCCGCGTCGTCGTCGCCAAGGACAACACGACGATCGTCGACGGTGCCGGCGAGGCGGACGCCATCAAGGGCCGCATCAACCAGATCAAGACGGAGATCGAGAACACCGACTCCGACTTCGATCGCGAGAAGCTGCAGGAGCGCCTCGCCAAGCTCTCCGGCGGTGTCGCCGTCGTCAAGGTCGGCGCGGCCACCGAGACGGAGATGAAGGAGAAGAAGCACCGCGTCGAGGACGCGCTGCAGGCCACGCGCGCGGCCCTCGAGGAGGGCATCGTCCCGGGCGGCGGCGTCGCCCTGCTCGAGGCCACGGACGCGATCAACCTCGACGCGACCGGCATCGACGACGAGAAGACCGGCATGCGCATCGTCCTGCGCGCGCTCGAGGAGCCGCTCCGCCAGATCGCGGAGAACGCCGGCTTCGAGGGCTCGGTCGTGGTCAACGAGGTGCGCAAGTCCGAGGCCGGCGTCGGCCTCAACGCGGCCACCGGCGAGTACATCGACCTGGTCTCAGGCCGGCGTCATCGACCCGGCGATGGTGACGCGCTCCGCGCTCCAGAACGCGGCCTCGATCGCCAAGAACATCCTCACCACCGAGGCCATCGTGGCCGAGGTCCCGGACAAGGACGGCGGTGGCGGCGGCGGCATGCCCGACATGGGCGGCATGGGCGGCATGATGTAAACAGCGCTCACGCGCTGAGAGTTCTTCGAAGGCCCGGCACTTGCCGGGCCTTCGTCGTTTCGGAGAGGCTTGCCCGCCATGGAAGACCTTTCGATGCGCGTCACGCAGCTGGAACTCCTCGTCGAGCACCTCTACACGACGCTCGGCGTCGAGAAGCCCGCGCCGGATGCCAGCGTCAGCGCGCGCGTGCGCGAGTTGGCCCTCGGCGGCAACAAAGTCGCCGCGATCAAGCTCTATCGGGAGGAGACCGGCTCCGACCTCAAGTCGGCACACGAGATCATCGACCGCCTCGGCTGAGCCAGTCCACGGAACTGGCGAGGCGCGCCCGCGCCACGGGATAGATTTCGAGCCCCGTGCGGGCGAAGCGTTTCCTGATCGCGCCGGTCGTGTTGCTCGCGTTTGCCGCGCAGGGCCAGGAGACGCTGACGCCGGAGGGTCCGGCCACGCTCTACCGCGACTGGCACGGCCTGGTGACGGACGAGGGGGAGCAGCCCGTGTTGCTGACGGGGTTCCGCGTGGTGGTGCAGCCCGGCGGCCGCGCGGGCACGATCCGGTTCCTCGTGCACGAGAGCCCGGCGTACGGCGCGCAGGGCCCGCGGACCGTGCACGCCGGCGCGCCCGTGACGCTGCCGGCCGAGCCGGGCACGTACACCTTTCCCGCTCCACACGTCTTTGCCGACTACCGCAGCGTCACGTACGGGATCGAGCAGGAGACCGGCGGCCACGCGATCACGGCCCAGGTCCGCTGCGAGCCCGAGGACGGTGAGAGCGACGTGTGCAACTCGCAGTCGGTCGATGTGTACCGCCCGCCGCTTGGCGGCGCGGTCCCCGACCGCCGGACCGCGAGCGAGGTGCAGCGCGGCCGCGAGTTGACGATCGAGCCGATCACCGAGCCCGACATCGATCTCGACGGGGCCGGTGACGAGACCGAGGACCGCACGAACCTGCGCGCGTCGGCGACCACGCAGCGGCTGAGCGGGCATCGGCGCGCGTTCGACGTCACGGTCGAGAACGCCGGGCCGCGCACCGCCGATCGCCCGCAGGTGAAGGCGCACTTCCTCCCGAGCCCGGGGCTCGGCGATTGGAGCCCGGCGTGCGTCTCCGAACAGCGGCGGTTCTTCTCGAGCGCCGAGGGCGATAGCGCACGGGACCAATACTGCGTGCTCGCGCCGCTGGCCGTCGGCGAGCAGCGAACCGTCCGGCTCGTCGTCCCGGACCTGGGGTTCGGAGACGCGTACTTCTCGCTGTCCGCTGAGGGCCGCGACCTGGCGTACGGCGATCAGGACGCGGGCCCCGAGGTACGTGGCCCGCGGCCGCCACTCTCGCTGGAGGTGGCCGCCCGCCCGGAAACCATCGTCACCGGCATTCCCGTCACCGTGCGCTCCACCCGCAAGGGCCGCGTGCGCCTGCAGGTGCGACGTGGCAGTCGCACATATACGCGCACGATCACGTTGCGCCGCGCGGGCAAGCGCGACGTGATGCTCCGTCCCCCGCTGCGGTTGGCCCGCGAGAACGGCATCGTGACGATCACGGCCCGGTCAGGCAACGCAACCGCGCGAGCCCGATTGCTGCCTTGAACGTCCGCTGGGGGCCTCTGCTCGGCTCAGCCGGGTTCGTCGCGATCTCGCTGGCGATCCTGGCGTTCGATGAGGAGTCGCGCGCGATCGGCTGGATGGGTTTGCTGTTCTTCGGCGGATGCGTGCTCGTGCTCGGCACGCCGTTGCTCAGCCGCTCCGGCAATCGCGTGCGGATCGTGCGCGACGGGTTCGAGTCGGGCTTCCTGTTCCCGCTCGCGCGGACCAAGCAGATCGTGCTCGTGTTCGCTTGCGCCGGAATCGCCGTGGCCGGGGTGTTCATCACCCTCTCCGACTCGCCGGTGATCGGACTCGCCTGCACGGTCTTCATGGGCGGCTTCGGCGCGTTCGCGCTCATGCGGCTGGTCAAGGGCGGGCGCGGACTGCTGCTGACGCCAACCCGGATCGCGGTGCTGTTCGCCGGCCGCGCCGAACTCGCGTGGGAGGACGTCGCCGAGGTCGGGCTCTTCGGCGACGCGTCGGCGCGCGTGCTCGGGATCTCGGCGATCGATCGGGCGCGGATCGTGCGCAGCTCCGACGGGCCGCTGTCGCAAATCAACCGCGCGTTCAATCCGGCCGACATCGTCCTGCCCGCGGAGCAACTCGTCGGCGACCCCGAGCACGCGCTGCGAACGCTCACGCTGTATCTCGAGCACGCGGACCGGCGCGCGGCGATCGGGACCGAGACCGAGCTGGCTCGCGTGATGTGATGCCTGCGTGAAGGGCTTCGCCGAACTGCCGAGTCTGATCGAGAAGATGGCGCGCGAGCACGAGCGGATCGCGTTCGTGCTCCTCGACGCGTTCGGCTGGGCGTTCGTTCAGCGCCACGCCGACCATCCGTTCCTGCGCCGGCTGGAGATCGAGAAGGTGGCTTCGCAGTTCCCGTCGACAACCACCGCGCATCTGACCACGCTCTACACGGGGCTGCCCGTGGAGGAGCACGGGCTGTACGAGTGGCGCGTGTACGAGCCGTCGATCGACGCCGTGATCCGGCCGCTGCCGTTCCTGCCCGCTAGCGACGACGATCCGCCGCTCACCATCGACCCGGCTGACGTGCTGCCGCCGGCGCGGTTCTTCGAGCGCGTGCCCGCGACGGTCCTGCAGCCGGAGGCGATCACGGACAGCAAGTACGGCTCGGTCGCGCTCGCGGGTGCGCAGGTGAGCGGCTTCGCGACCATCGAGGAGGGCGCGGCGCGGCTGGCCGACGCGCCCGGCCTCACGTGCCTGTACTGGGACCGGATCGACGCGATCGGCCACCGGCACGGGCCGTCCAACCCGCTGTTCGATGCCGAGATCCTGCGCGCGCTCGACGCGCTCGCCAAAGTCGAAACGCCGTTGCTGGTCACCGCCGACCACGGCCAGATCGACGTCCACGTGACCGACCAGCTCGACGTCGAGTGGCCTCCGCTGCTCGACCACCTGCGCCAGCACCCGGCCGGGTCGGCGCGCGACATGTTCCTGCACGTCGACGACCCGGAGACCGTGGTGGCCGCGCTGGCCGCGCGGCTCGGCGACCGCGCGCGGGTCTGCCTCGCCGCCGAGCTGTTCCCGGACGCCGGCCCGCGCCTGCGCGAGCGCCTGGCCGACGTCTGCGTCCTGCCGGCGCCCGGCCGCATGGTCGGCCTGCAGGCGTTCTCGAGCTACGAGCGCCGCTTCAAGGGCCACCACGGCGGCTTGACGCCTGAGGAGTCCGAGACCTGGATCGGCATGATGGTGTGATGGACACCGGCGTCAGCACCACCGCACTCGACCCGAACACCGACGAGCGGTACGTGCCACTGCGGCGGCAGCTCGGGGTGACGAGCTTCGGCCTCAATCAGATCCTGCTCCGCCCCGGCCAGCGCGGGCGGATCCACCGCCACGCACACCAGGAGGAGGTCTACGTCGTGCTGGCGGGCACGCTCACGCTGATCATCGAGGGAGAGACGCGACAGTTCGGCCAGGGCGAGCTCGTCCGGGTCGCGCCCGAGGTCCGGCGCCAGATGGTCAACCGGCAGCCTGGCGAGGACCTGCTGCTGCTCGCGCTCGGCGGAGCCGGCGACCACGTCGGCCGCGACGGCGAGGCGTTCGAGTCCTGGGAGCAGGAGACGGGCGCGCCACCGCAGGAAGTCCCGCTGCCCGACGACGAGCGAATCTAAAGGGCCAGACCCTTTATGTTCCGGATCGAGCAGACCGGCATGCTCTCGCGCGAGCTGTGGGACGCGCTCATCGCCGATGAGAACGACCCGTTCGGCATGGGCGATGACCGGACGGAGTGGCGGCGGAAGGAGCATTTCACCCTGCTCTACGACGCAGACCGGCCGATTGCCGCGGCCGGGCTCGTGGTCGTAGAGACCGATCACGGCGAGACGGTGGGCGTCGGCGGTGTGATCGTGACCCGCGACTACCGCGACCAGGGGCACCTGCGTCCAGTGCTCGACGCGGCGCTCGAGCGCGCCGCCACCCTCGGCCCGGACACGGCGATGCTGTTCACCGCCGAGTGGAACGTCTCGCTCTACGCCCACTTCGGGTTCATCGAGATCACCGCACCCGTCACCGTCGATCAACCGGGCGGCCCGATGGAGACGACCGACCACGTCATGTGGCGCCCGCTGCGCGAGGGCGCGACGTGGCCGGACGGGCCGGTCAGGGTACGGGGACTGCCGTTCTGACGTCCTCGAAGGCGGCGATCGCGCGGTCGATGTCGTCGGTCGAGTGCGCCGCCGACATCTGCGTGCGGATCCTGGCCTGGCCCCTCGGCACGACCGGGAACGAGAACGCGATCACGTAGATCCCGCGCTCGAGCATCGCCTCCGCCGTCTGGCCGGCGAGCACGGCGTCGCCGTACATGATCGGCGCGATCGGATGATCGCCGGGCAGGACGTCGAAGCCGAGCTCGGTCATGCGCGAGCGGAACCTCGCGGTGTTCTCGCGCAGCCGCGCGCGCAGCTCGCCGCCGCTCTCGAGCATCTCCAGCACCTTCAGCGAGGCGGCCACGATCGGCGGCGCCAGCGTGTTCGAGAACAGGTACGGGCGCGAGCGCTGGCGCAGCAGCGCGACGATCTCCGCGCGGCCGGTGGTGTAACCGCCGGACGCGCCGCCGAGCGCCTTGCCGAGCGTGCCGGTGATGATGTCCACGCGGTCCATCACGCCCTTGAGCTCCGGAGTCCCGCGGCCGCCCTCGCCGACGAACCCGACCGCGTGCGAGTCGTCGACCATCACCATCGCGTCGTAGCGCTCGGCGAGGTCGCAGATCTCGTCGAGCTTGGCCACGTAGCCGTCCATGGAGAAGACGCCATCGGTGGCGATCAGCCGCCGCCGGGCGCCCGCCGTCTCCTTCAGCAGCGACTCGAGCTCGTCCATGTCGCTGTTCGCGTATCGGTGGCGCTGGGCCTTGCACAGCCGGATGCCGTCGATGATCGAGGCGTGGTTCAACGCATCGGAGATGACCGCGTCCTCGGGGCCGAGCAGCGTCTCGAACAGCCCGCCGTTGGCGTCGAAACAGGAGCCGTAGAGGATCGTGTCCTCGGTGCCGAGGAAGGACGAGATCTTCGCCTCGAGCTCCTTGTGGATCTCCTGCGTGCCGCAGATGAAGCGCACGCTCGCCATCCCGAAACCCCAGCGGTCCAGGGCTTCCTGCGCCGCCTCGATCAGCGCCGGGTGATCGGCCAGCCCGAGGTAGTTGTTCGCGCAGAGGTTCAGCACCTCGCCATCGCCCACGCGAATGTTGGCCTGCTGCGGCGAGCCGATCACGCGCTCGGCCTTGAACAGCCCCGCGTCGCGGATCTCGTCGAGTTCGGCGGCGAGCTGGTCTCGTACCGAGTACATCAGTCCCTCCAGTGCAGGATGACCTTGCCCGCCTTCCCGCCGGCCGCGGTGGCGAAGGCCTCGTCGTAGTCCTCGTAGCCGAAGTGGTGCGTGATCACCGGCGAGATGTCGAGACCGCTCTGGATCATGACCGACATCGCGTACCAGGTCTCGTACATCTCGCGGCCATAGATGCCGCGGATCGTGAGCATGTTGAACACGACCTGGTTCCAGTCGATCGCGAATTCCTCGGGCGGGATCCCGAGGAGGGCGATCCGGCCGCCGTGGGCCATGTTGGCGATCATGTCGCGCAGGGCGGAGGCGTTTCCCGACATCTCGAGCCCGATGTCGAAGCCCTCGTCCATCCCGAGATCCTGCTGCGCGCCGGCGATCGTCTCGGTCCGCACGTCGAGCGCGCGGGTCACGCCCATCTTGCGTGCGAGCTCGAGCCGGTGCTCATTCACGTCGGTGATCACCACGTGACGCGCGCCGGCGTGGCGGACGACGGCCGCGGCCATGATCCCGATCGGCCCGGCGCCGGTGATCAGCACGTCCTCGCCCAGCACCGGGAACGCCAGCGCCGTGTGCGTGGCGTTGCCGAACGGATCGAAGATCGACGCCACGTCGCGATCGATGTCGGGATGGTGATGCCAGACGTTCGTCATCGGCAGCGCGATCAACTCGGCGAACGCACCGGTGCGGCTGACGCCGATCCCCTCGGTGTGCGCGCACAGGTGGCGCCGCCCGGCCATGCAATTGCGGCAGCGGCCGCACACCAGGTGACCCTCGCCGGAGACCAGGTCGCCCGGCGCGAAGCCGGTCACGTTGTCTCCGACCGCGACCACGTCGCCGACGAACTCGTGGCCGATCACCAACCCGACCGGGATCGTCTTCTGCGCCCAGCCGTCCCAGTCGTGGATATGCAGGTCGGTGCCGCAGATTCCCGTCCGGTCGACCCGGATCAGGACGTCGTTGATCCCTACGTCGGGCTCCGGAACGTCCTCGAGCCAGAGGCCGGGCTCAGAGCGGGCTTTGACGAGGGCACGCATCGGCGGCGGCCAGACTAGTAGGTTGCCGGAGGTGGACGACCTCGCCTTCGCCTCGGCCGAGGAGACGGCCGCGCTCGTGCGTTCGGGCGGCGCGAGCCCGCGCGAGGTGGTCGAGGCCGCGCTGCGCCGGATCGAGAGGCTCGAGGGCAGCCTGAACGCCTTCATCGAGATCGACGGCGACCGCGCGCTGGCCGCCGCCGATGCGGTCGTGGTCAATGACGCGGCACCGTTCGCCGGCGTGCCGATCGCGGTCAAGGGCAACGTTCCGGTCGAGGGGATGGCACTCAACTACGGCTCGCGGTTCCTGGAGGGCCACCGGCCGGACCACTCGGCCTACCTGGTCCGGCGGCTGCGCGAGGCCGGGTTCGTGATCGTCGGCGTGACCAACCTGCCGGAGTTCGGGATCCTGCCGACCACCGAGCCGCGCCACACCGGAGCGACCCGCAATCCGTGGGATCTCGAGCGCACGCCGGGCGGATCGAGCGGCGGATCGGCGGCGGCAGTCGCATCCGGGATGCTGCCGCTCGCGCACGGCAACGACGGCGGCGGCTCGATCCGGATCCCGGCCGCCTGCTGCGGCCTGGTGGGGCTCAAACCGAGCCGCGGGCGCATCTCCCGCGGGCCGGACCTCGGCGACTCGTGGCTGGCGTGCGACGGCGTCCTCACGCGCACGGTGGCCGATACCGCGCACGCGCTCGACGTGCTCGGCGGCTACGAAGTCGGCGACGCCAACTGGGCGCCGCGGCCGATCGAGCCCTACTCGGCGTCGATGCGGCGCGACCCCGGGCGGCTGCGGATCGCGGTGACGGCCGAGAACCCGTACGGCGCCGACGTCGACCCCGACGCGATCGAAGGGCTGCGGGTGGCGGCCGAACTGCTGGCCGCGCTCGGGCATGAAGTGGTCGAGGCCGCCCCCGCGTGGCCGCCGCCGGCCGTCCTGGAGATCTTCATCAGCGTGTTCGGGCCGGCGATCGCGCTCGGAATCAACTCCGGCGTGCTCCGCAACGGCCGCGAGCCGGACGACGGCGAGATCGAGCCGCTGTCACGGGCGCTGTTCGAGCGAGCGCGGGCGACGCCGTCGATCGGCTACCTGACCGCGATGGCGCAACTGCAGGCGCTGGCGCGCGGCCTGGTGGCGTTCTTCGCCGACTTCGACGTGCTCGTTACGCCGGCGCTGGCCGAGCGGCCGCTGCGGATCGGCGAATGCAACGGCCTCGGCGAGCACCCGCTGCGCGATCTGGCCCGATCGGGCATGTTCACGCCGTACACCGCGCTGTTCAACATCACCGGCCAGCCTGCGATGTCGCTTCCGGTCGGGTTCGGCGCGGACGGACTACCGACCGGCGTCCAGTTCGTCGGCAAGCCGCTCAACGAGGACCGGCTGCTCCAGCTGGCGCTCCAGATCGAAACGGCGCACCCCTGGGCGCACCACCGGCCAGAACCTCCCACATCGCCCGCGGGCTGACGCCGAGCGCCTCCGCGCCCGCCGTCCCGGTCTCGCTGAGCATCTCGACGGCGAGCAACTGCGCCTCGTCCCAGGTCACGAGCGCGGTCGGGCCGGCGAGCGTCTCCTCGGCCCGCAGCGCCGCGCGCAGGCCGGTCAGCGGGAGCGGCAGCGCGCGCCGGCGGCGGCCGGCCGCGGCGAGCACCAGCCGCACGACTTCGTGCTGGGTGAGCGTCTCCGGCCCGGCCAGCTCGTGGCGAGCGTGGCCGTTCGGCGGGTCGTCGAGCGCGGCGAGCACGCAATCCGCCGCGTCCTCGACCCAGATCGGCTGGGTGCGGGCGATCCCGCGCCCCACCAGCGGCACGACGGGCAGGTAGCCGAGCCGCTCGAGCCACAACAGGTGGCGATCGCCGGGCGAGTAGATCAGCGAGTGGGCGAGCGTCGTCGTCGGGATCTCCGATTCCGCCACCGCGACCGCCGCGAGCGCCTTCGCGCGGTGCATCCGCATCGGATGGTGCGGGGTGGCGCCGAGCGGCGCGATCCACACGAAATGCTGGGCGCCGACGCGCTCGGCGGCACGCAGGAGCCGCCAGGCGGCCAGCCCGTTGAGCTCCTCGACGGTCGCGCGCGGCTGGTCGCGGGCGCCGCCGGCCAGGTGCACGACCGTCTTGACGCCGCGCAGTGCATTGCGCCAGCTCGCGGGATCGGCCAGATCGCCGATCGCCAGCTGCACCCGGACGCGTTCCGGGCCGAGCCGTCGGGGGTCACGGACCAGACACCGGACGGTCGTCCCACGAGCGACCAGACGGCGAACCACGGCGTGGCCGAGCAGTCCGGTGGCGCCGGTGAGGAGAAGCACGCCCCCAGGCTATGCCACCATTCGGAATATGGCCTACGTCATCGCCGAGCCCTGCATCGGAACCAAGGACAACTCCTGCGTCGAGGTCTGCCCCGTCGACTGCATCCATCCGACGCCCGACGAGCCCGACTACGACAAGGTCGAGATGCTCTACATCGATCCCGACGAGTGCATCGACTGCGACGCCTGCGTCGAGGCCTGCCCCGTGGACGCGTGCTTCGCCGAGGACCAGCTCCCCGACGAGTGGTCGAGCTACGCGGAGAAGAACGCGGCGTACTACGCCGGCCGCTGACGACACTCGCCTAGCGGCTCGCGTCGTGGCGAGTGCTCGCCCGGAGGGCTCGCACTCGCGCCGCGTGGTGCTTTCTATGCCATTGGCAGCGTCATTCCGACCGGTTGCGGCGGACCGGCCTGGACCACGTCCAGGACTGGCAGCGCGATCGGCTGGGCCGGCGTGAGCGCGATCAGGCCGCGCGCGGCGTGCCGGATCGCCTGTGAGGCGGGATCGTCGGGATCGACCGCTACGAGCGGGATCCCGGCGTCCGCGTGCGCGCGCAGCGGCATCGTCAGCGGCACCTGGCCGAGCAGCGGCACGTCGAGCTCGTCGGCCAGGCGCTGGCCGCCGCCCTCGCCGAAGATCGGGTAGCGCTCGCCGTCCGGGGTCGTGAAGCCGGACATGTTCTCGATCACGGCCGAGATCTCGAGGTTGACCTTGTCGGCCATCTGCGCCGCGCGGCGCGCGACCTTCTGAGCCGCGTCCTGCGGCGTCGTGACGATCGCGAACGTGGACTGCGGCAGCAGCTGGGCGAGCGTCATCGAGACGTCGCCGGTACCCGGAGGGAGGTCGATCAGCAGGTAGTCGAGCTCGCCCCAGTCGACGTCCTCGAGGAACTGCGTTAGCGCCTTGTGGAGCATCGGGCCGCGCCACACGACCGCCTCGTCCTCCTTGAGGAAGAAGCCGATCGAGATGACCTTCAGGCCGTGCGCCTCGAGCGGGATGATCTTCTTGGCCGCCGAGACCTTCGGGCGCTGACCGCCGAGGCCGAGCATGCGCGGGATCGAGTAGCCCCAGACGTCCGCGTCCAGCACGCCGACCCTC
This sequence comes from uncultured Solirubrobacteraceae bacterium, assembly GCA_963768375.1. Taxonomy (GTDB): domain Bacteria; phylum Actinomycetota; class Thermoleophilia; order Solirubrobacterales; family Solirubrobacteraceae; genus Solirubrobacter. The sequence goes on along the minus strand of CAVYHO010000002.1, from coordinate 573,634 downwards.
TTGCCTTCGGCCTGCAGCGCGGCCGCGAGGTTGACCGTGAGCGTGGACTTGCCCACGCCGCCCTTGCCGGACCCGATGCACAGGACGTTCGCGACCTGCGCGAGCGAGCCCTCGGGCAGACCGCCCGGGCGGCCGAGCGTCTTCTGCAGGCCGGCCTTCTCCTGGTCGCTCAGGACGTCGAAGCCAACGTTGACGCCGGTGACGCCGGTGACGGAGGTCACCGCCTTCGTCACGCCGGACTGGAAATGGCCTTTGATCGGGCAGCCGGGGGTCGTCAGCGAGACCGTGACGTTCACGGCACCCTGCTCGTTGATCTCGATGGCGCGGACCATCCCGAGATCGACGATGGATCGGTGGAGCTCAGGATCGATGACGACCTTCAGCGCCTCGAGGATCTGGTCTCTCGTGGGCATGGCCCACATGATCGCAGCTGACCTCTACGCGGCCGCAAGGGGGCGCCGCGGCAGCATCGCGGCGCGGCGCGACAGCAGCGCCTCAGGCTCCAGGCGGAGCGTGGCGGCGATCTCCACCTCGCCCACGCCGTGGGCCAGCATCCCCAAGATCGCCAGCTCGTCCGGGGAAAGGCGGGCGCCGACGGCCCGCAGCGCGCGCGGGTCGAGCGGCGCCCGCTGCCCTCCCCGGAGGGTCTCGATCAGGAGTGACGGCGGTGCCGACTTCGACACGACCGCGTCGGCGCCGGCGATCGCGGCCAGCACCGCGAGCAGCTCGTCGGCGAGCGCCGTGTAGATCACCACGCGCGGCGGCTCCGGCAACGCGCGTGTGCGCAGGCACAGCGAGAGGCCGTCGTCGTCGGGCAGGTTCAGGTCGATCAGCGCCACGGCGGGGCGCGCGTCGGCGATCGCCTGAAAGCCCTCCCTCGCCGACGCCGCCGTCGCCGCGACCCGCAAGTCGTCCTCGTTCTCGAACAGCCCGCGGAGTCCGGCGCGTACCGCGGGGTGATCGTCGACGATGACCAGGTCCATCTGGAGACTGTCCCGCCGCCGGGCGCGCTCCGCTATCCGGGGCGCCCCTTATCTCAAGGCTCGACCAACCCCCGCCGGATCGCGTAGCGCACCAGCTCCACGCGGTCGCGCATGCCGAGCTTGGCCAGGATGTTCGTGCGGTGGCGCTCGACGGTCTTCTCGCTGAGCACCAGAACGGCGGCGATCTCGCGGGTCGTGCGCGCCTCGGCGATCAGCTTCACGATCTCGACCTCGCGCGGGGTCAGCGGGTCGTCGGGCGGCGTCTCGCCCCGGCGGGCACGCTCGATGAAGTCGCGCATCAGCGCTCGTACCGCACCCGGGTACAGGAACGGCTCGCCGCGCATCGTCGCCCGGCAGGCCTCGACCAGGTCGCGGTCCGCGACGCTCTTGAGCACGTAGCCGGACGCGCCGGCGCGCAGCGCCTCGAACAGGTACTGCTCGTTGTCGTGCATCGACAGGATCAGCACGCGCAGGTCAGCGCGCCGCGAGGTCAGCTCGCGCGCGGCCTGCAGCCCGGTCATCCGCGGCATCGAGATGTCCAGCACCGCCAGGTCGACGTCCTCCTGCAGCCCGCGCTCGATCGCCTCGGCGCCGTCCCCCGCCTCGGCCACGACGCGCAGGTCCGGCTCGCCCTCGAGCACCAGCCGCAGGCCGCGGCGGACCACGGCGTGGTCGTCGGCGAGCAGGATCCGGGTCTGAAGGCTCATGCGGGCGGCAGCTCCAATGTGACGCGCGTACCGCCGTTCGTGCCGCGGGTCAGCCGCAGCGAGCCGCCGATCAGCACCGCCCGCTCGCGCATGCCGCGCACGCCGCCGCCCTCGAGGCCGCCGGTCGGGAAGCCCTTGCCATCGTCCTCGACCTCCAGCCGCGGCCGGCCGCCGGACAGCTCCAGCCGCACCTCGGCCCGGCGGGCGTCGGCGTGGCGGGCCACGTTGGTCAGCGCTTCCTGGGCGACCCGGTAGAGGACCAGCTCGGCGTCGCCGGTGAATTCCGGCAGGCCGGACTGCACGTGGACGTCGACGTCGAGCCCGGAGTGCTCGGCGACGCGTTCCCCCAGCACGAGCAGCGCGCTCGCGAGCCCGAGGTCGTCGAGCGCCTCCGGCCGCAGCCGGCGCGCGATCCGGCGCACCTCCTCCAGGCTCCCGCGCGCGGTCTCCTGCGCCTCCAGGACGCCCTCGCGGGCACCGTCGGGCACGTCGCGAGCGACGCGGCCGAGCTGCAGCACCACGCCGGTCAGCGTCTGGCCGACGCCGTCGTGGAGCTCCTGGGCGACGCGCAGCCGCTCGCCTTCCTGGGCAGCGAGCGCGCGGCCGACGCTGTCGCGCCGCTCCGCCTCCAGACGCTCGAGCATCTCGTTGAACGCGGCGCTCAGCTCGGCGGCCTCGGAGTCGCCGCCGCCGACCTCCAGCCGCCGGCCCGGCTCCAGCAGGTCGATGCGCCGGGCGAACGCCGTCAGCTCGCGCAAGGGTGCGAGCGCATGGCGCAACAGCAGCAAGTTGAGCGCGAGCATGAGCACGAGCCCGCCGGCGAAGATCGCCAGCTCACCCACGGCGACGTCCTCGACGCTCGGCGAGAACACGAGTGCGGTGATCGTGCACGCGGCCGCCAGCACGGCGGCGTTGCCGATGGCCACGCGCCAGAAGAGGGCGGGGCCGCGAGAGCGAGCGAACACGGAGGTCAGTCTGACTGGATTCGGGCGCCACCGGCACGCCGACCGACGCGTGCTCGAGGGGGTCTGGCCGCGGGCACGCCGCCAGTGAAACGGCCGCTCGTACCGGTGGGCCCTACGTCCATGTCGCACCGCGAAGGATTACGACCGGAACGGGGTGCTGCCATCGGGGGAACCCCGTAGATGAGAGTGGGGGGAGTCCTCAAGCGCCTATGCGCCCGCTTAAAGACCGACGCCGCTCCCCGAGGGGAACGGCGACGGTTGAGGGAGGAGAGGGTGCTACTCCCGCCGGCGAGATATGAGGCCGGCGAGCCCTACCCGCGACGTCGCTCTCCGGCGGCGCGCGGGGGAAGTTGATCGCTACGCCAGCGCGGCGATGCGGTCCTTGGCGATCGTGCCGACACGCTGCGTGGCGGCGACGCCGACCTGCACGGCCTCCTCGACGCGGTTCGAGACCGTCGAGAGCTGGTCGGTGACGACGTTGTCGCGACGGGCGGCGTCACGCTCGACCGCTGTGCGGTTACGGCGGACGACGCGCTCCAGGCGCGTGCGCGCCTTCTTGACGTCGCGCTCGAGCTGGTTGCGGGCCTTGACGCCGCGACGCTCGTAGCGGGACTGGAGCTTCTTGAGCTCGCGCTCGGCGGCCTTGCGCGAGCCGAACGTGTCGGCCAGCGAGGTCGCGGTCTCGACCACGCGGTCACGCGCGGCGAGCGTGGCGCCGACATAGGTCAGCGATGCGCGCTCGGCGATCGACTTGCCCTGCTCGGCGGTGAGGCGAGCGGCGCGGGCGTTGGCCTGCGCGGCCTCACGCGTCTCGTTGCGCGCCTGCGTGCGGACGCGACGACCGGTGCTCTTCGACGGCGTGGTGGCCGTCGCGCTGCGCGTGGTCGTGCGGCGAGCGGCCGGCTTGCGCTTACGCGCCGGGCGCTTCTTCGCGACCGGCTTGCTGGTGGTCGTAGTAGTAGTGCTGGTGGTGTTCTCGGCCATGTTGGCTCTTTCCCCCTGTCCTGAAGGATCGGGTGCGTTTCGAAGACCTGTTCGCCTCAGTGTTCCTGGCGAACATATGTACGTAAACCGAAGTCCTGGACGGGTTACATCGGGTTGATCAACTTTGTAGCACGTACCCGCGCGGAGTACGTGAAGACGCCGTAAATCCTGGCCCTACTTTGTGCGGATTCGAACAGTCGTTCGCTACGCGGAACGCTTCAGCTCGCGCGGCTCGGTGCGCCGCAGCCAGCCTGCGGGATCGTCCAGCTCGGCCACCGTGGGCATGGCCTCAGGCGCGCTCCAGACACGGTTGAGGCCCTCGATCCCGGCGCGCGCGACGACCCCGTCGCAGAACGCCTTGCCCTGCTCGTACTGGCGCAGCTTGAGGTCCATCCCGATCAGGCGCTCCAGCAGCTTCAGGAGCCCGCTGCGATCGCGCCGCCGGCGCTGCAATGCCGCGCGCAGCGAGGGCAGATCGTCGAGCACGGTGACCCCGACCGCGTCCATGACGTGCTCGGCGTAGCCCTCGAGGACGGCCATGAAGGCCTGGATCCGATCGAGCGACTCGCGCCGGCCGGCGCCGACGACGACCATCGCCAGGCCGTCCTCGCGCACGCGATCGAACAGCTTGCGCAGGTCTGTGACATCGGGCACACGGAGCAGGCCGCGGGGGTCGAGCTCGAGCGCGCCGAGCAGGTCGCGCAGCATCGTCGCCAGGTGCTCGCGCAGCCAGGGCACGCCGCCGAACTGCAGCGCGTGCGTCATCTCGTGCAGCGCCACCCAGCGCAGGAGCTGGTCGTCAGGCGCCTCGAGCGAGTTCGCGGCGTGCGCCAGATTGGGCGCCACGAACAGCAGCCGGGCCGGCTGGTCCGGCTCCAGCACCGGGAACTCGTACTGGCCGAGCACGCGGCCGGCGAGGAAGCCCGATACCGCGCCGGCCTCGAGCGCCAGCACGCCGCCAGCCAGCGTCCCGAGCGGCCCGGCGTTGCCCGCTATCCGCTGAGCGGTCGGCTCGAGCACGGTCGACAGCGACTTCAGGTTGGCGTCGATCCAGCCCGACCGGTCGACGGGCTCGGCCGCGGGCACGGGCTGGGCGGCGACGAGCCCCGTGTAGGCGGACACGAGCCGCTCCGCTTCGGCCGCCGGCTCCGCCAGCTGCTCGTACGGAGCCGGGTCGCCGGCGGGCTGCATGTTGGCGACACCGCGAGCCACGGTCCCGGCGAGCTTCCAATCGATCACACATCCCAGGATGGCAGGCGCGGAGAGGGTCAGACCCGGGGCTAACCGCACCGTGTCCCTCGGGGCCTCTGGAGTGGGTCAGACCCTAAGCGCCGATCGCTAGGGCCAGGCAGGGACGCGCCGGACCGCGTCGAGGCCCTCGCGCGTGCGCGCGGCGATCACGGGCGAGCGCGGCTCGAGGTCCAGCGGCGCCGCCAGCGGGTCGTCGTAGGCGATGAACGCGACCTGGCCGCCGGCCTCGCGCACGATCAGCTGCGCAGCCGCGGCGTCGACCGCGCGGCAGCGCTTGAGCGACGCCATCGCGTCGAAGCGGGCGGCGGCGACCTGGCACAGCGACACCGCGATCGCGCCGATGGCGCGCAGCCGGTGCGCGGTCTCGGCCAGCGCGTCCGCGGACTGGACGACCCAGCGCGGGTCGGCCGACTCGACGCCCAGCACCTCGAGCTTGCCGTCGCGCGTCCGGCGCTCGCCGAGCGACGGGTCCAGCGGGATGCCGTCGAGCGTCGCGCCCTCGCCGCGGCGCGCGACCCACTCCTCCCTCGGCCCGAAGTCCTGCACGAAGCCGAAGACGACGTCAGCCATTGTCGGCCCCTCGGCGACCGCGATCGACAGCGCGTGATGCGGGAGCCCGCGCTTCGCGTTGACCGAGCCGTCGATCGGGTCGATCACGACCTTCAGGTCATCGGAGCCGAAGTCGACGACGCCGCGCTCTTCGCTGATCGCGCAGAACCGCGCGCCCGCCGCGTACAGCAGCTCCAACTCGGCGAACACGACGTCCTCGGCCGCTTCGTCGATCAGCAGCGTCTTGTCGCCACCCTCGCCGCGGGTGCCGGTCTCCCTCACGCGCTCGGCGATCGTCGGGCGGTCCGCGAGCATCACCGCGATCGCCGCCGCCGCCCGCCGGCACACTCCGAGCCAGTCGGGATCGGCGGGGTCAGTGGCCATGCCGGGCCTATCCTACGGCGGTGACCTCCGCCATCGAGCACAGCGGCGGACCGCTGCTGGTACTCGGCGGCGCGGGCACCGGGAAGACCACGGCGCTGGTCGAGCGCTTCGCCCACCTTGCCGAGCGTCATCCGCCGGAGTCGCTGCTGGCGCTGACGTACGGCGAGAGCGGCGCGGACGCGCTGCGCGAGCGGATCGAGGACCGCGTCACCGTGCCCTACGAGGAGCTCACGGTGACGACATTCGGAGGCCTGTGCGCGCGGCTGCTGCGCGACGAGGCGCTCGAGGCCGGCATCGACCCATTCACGACCCCGGTGGCGGCGGCCGACCGGCTCGCGATGCTGCTCGAGCGCATCGACGACCTGCCGCTGCGCCACCATGACCTGCGCGGCAATCCGAGCGCGACGCTCGGGGCGATCGTGCGGCGGATCGACTCGCTCAAAGACGAGCTGATCTCCGCCGCCGACTACGCGGCGTGGGCGGCAGGCCTCCCGGAGGACGCCACCGGCGCCCGCGAGCGCGAGTTCGCCGCATTGTTCACGGCCCATGACGGGCTGCTCAAGGACGCCGGCGCGCTCGACTTCGGGGACCTCGTGCTGCAGTCGTTCCGGTTGCTGCGCGAGCGCCCGCTCGTCCGCGCGCGGGTGGCGGCGCGATGGGCGCACGTGCTGATCGACGAGCTCCAGGACGCGAGCTTCGCGCAGGGCCTGCTGCTGCGGCTGCTGGTGGCCGAGCACGGCGGGATCACCGCGTTCGCCGACGACGACCAGGCGATCCACCGCTTTCGCGGCGCGGCGACCAAGAACGTCCGCGACTTCCGCGCCGAGTGGCCGGATGCGACGGTGCTCCGGCTCGAACGGTCGCATCGGTGTGCGGGGCGCGTGCTGGCCGCCGCGCGGGCCGTGGTGGAGCCGATCGAGGAGCGGCTCGAGAAGGACCTCACCGCCGCGGATGAGGGCGGCGAGGTCGCGTTCTGGCGCTGTGCCTCCGAGCGCGCGCAGGCGCAGGCGGTGGCGGCCGACGTCGAGCGGCTGGTCGCGCGTTCCGACGTCGCGCCGGAGAACGTCTGCGTGCTCGTGCGGTCCGTACGTGCCGAGGGGCAGGCGGTCGCGGTCGCGTTCGAGGAGCGCGCCGTCCCCTACCACCTGTCCGGCGCCGCGGCGTTCTTCCAGCGCGCCGAGGTGCGCGACCTGCTGGCGTGGCTGCGGCTGCTCGTCGACCCCGGCGACGCCGGCGCGGTCGTCCGGGCGTTGGCGCGGGGGCCCGTCGAGCTGCGTGCGATCGACCTCGCGCGCGTGACCCAGATCGCCCGCCGGCGAAAGCTCGACATGGTCGCGGCGCTGTCGGCCGCGCTCGAGTCGCCGCAGATCCCGCCCGAGGCGCGCGAGCGGATCGTCACGTTCCTGAAGCTCTATCGCTCGGCCGCGGGCGCGCTCGACTCGACCCGGCCCGACCTGTACGTCCATCGGCTGATCGAGCGGCTTGGCCTGCGCCGGCAGCTGCTGTTCGCGGCGACTACGGAGGTCGTCGAGCGCCTGCGCAACCTGGCCCGCTTCGCCGAGCTCGCGACCGACTATGCCCGCCGCGCGCCGCAGGCCACCGCGCGCGAATTCGCGCGCTCGGTCGCGGCCGTCGCCGACGCTGGTCTAAGAGAAGAAGAGGCGGCCGGCGCCGAGCGCCCGCGCGGCGTGCGCGTGATGACGATGCACGACGCGAAGGGCCACGAGTTCGAGCACGTCTACGTGCTCGGGCTGATGAGCGCCCGGATGCCGGGCCCGCGGCGCCAGAACCTCGAGCCGATCCCGGACGCGCTGCTCAAAGAGGCCGTGCCGCGGCTGACGCGGGCGGCGCACGCCGCCGAGATGCGGCGGCTGGCGCACGTGGCGATGTCGCGCGCGCGGACGCGGCTCGTGCTCGCGTACCCGGAGCGCACGGACCGCGGCGCGGCCCAGCAGCCGTCGCCGTTCGCGGAGGAGGCGCGGGCCGCGGTCGGCGGCGAGTGGGAGCCGCGCGAGGAGGAGCTGTTCGGACCGGCCGAGACGCTCCAGTCGACGTTCCGGCTGCTGCGCGACGAGCTGCTGACCACCGTCGCCGAGGTCGGCGGGCGCCTCGGCGAGCTGCGCTTCGACACCGACCTCGACGTCTCGCACGCGGTCGTCCGCTACCTGGAGCTGATCAAGCTCGCAGCGCTGCTGGAGCGCACGAGCACGGGCGAGTTGTCGGTGGCCGAGGCGCTGCCGGAGGTCAACGTGCGGCTGCTCCAAGCCGCGACGAGCGAGCAGCGCGAGATCTTCGAGACCTCGGCACTCGACGAGTACCTGCTCGACGCCGAGCGCGACGAGCGGCTGCGCGCGCGGGCGGTCGCGCAGCGCAACGAGCCGTCGCTGGAGCCGTTCCTGCCGCGGCGCGGCGACGGCCTGCTGCTGTCCGCCACCGACATCGAGACCTACCGGACGTGCCCGCTGAAGTACAAGTTCGCGCGCGTCTTCCGGATCCCGAGCGAGCCGACCATGAACCAGCGGTTCGGGATCCTCGTCCATCAAGTGCTGGAGCGCTACCACGGCGGCTCCGGCGAGGCCGGCCTGCCCGGATTGCTCGGCCTGCTGGAGGCGGGGTGGCGCCGGGGCGGCTTCGGGGATTCCGAGGAGGAGCGCCAGTTCCGGGCCAAGGCGACGCAGGCGCTCGTGCGCTACCACGACCGATTCCAGGAGGAGGACGGCGAGCCGGTGTGGTTCGAGCGCGCGTTCCAGTTCCGGATGGGGCCGCACCTGCTGCGGGGGCGCGTCGACCGCGTCGACCGGCTCCCGGACGGCGGCTACGAGCTGATCGACTACAAGACCGGCCGCCCCAAGACGCCCGCGCAGCTCCGCGAGGATGTGCAGCTCTCGCTGTACGCGGTCGGCGCGCGCGAGTCGTGGCAGCTCGATGCAGCTCAGCAGGCCTACTACTACGTGCTCGACGACGAGAAGGTGCCGGTCGAGCGCTCCTCAGAGGATCGGGACTGGATCACCGAGACCGTGCTGACCGTGGCCGAGGGGATTCAGGGCCAGGGCTTCGAGCCGACGCCGTCGTGGGCGGCCTGCTCGATGTGCGACTACCGGATCGCCTGCCCCGCGGCGGAGCGCTAGCTCACTTCACCGCCGCAAGCTTGCTGGCGATTTCAGTCGCCAGCTTCGTCTTGGTGTCCACCTTCCACGCGTACACCGCGAACTTCGGGTCCTGGCGGCCCGAGCCGAAGCGCGTGCTCTGGCGGTCGTAGATCTGCACCTTGGTGCCGTTGCCCTTGACCTGCGTGGCCTTCCCCGGCTCGGCGACGAAGACATGCCCCGACGTACCGCCGGTGTCCTTGTTCTCGGAGACGATGAACGTGTCGGCGCCCGCCTCGGCCACGAAGTCCGCCCACTTGTCGTACTGCTTGACGAACGGCCAACCGAACTTCTCCATCATCCGGTAGAGGATCGAGTCCTCGACTTCGCCCTCCTGGTGCCGCAACGCCTCGGCCAGCGCCTGCTCGAGCTTGATGTCGCTCTTCTTGTCGTCCCCGAAACCGAGCACGTGCGTGATCGCCGCGAACACGCAGTCGTGCTTGTTGAATGGGGCCCAGGCCTTGCCGATCTTGCCCGTGACCGGCTTGCCCCAGGTCGATTGGACGACGGTCTTGAGCGTCTCCGCGTTGTACGAGCCGTCCTCCCAATTGTCGTCCTCGGCGACCGGCTTCATGCCCTTCTGAGACTTCAGGCTCTCCGTGATGTTCTTGCCGCCGCCGCGGATCTTCTCGAGCAGCTTCGCCAGGTACTCCTCCTTCGTCTTCACCGCGGGCTTGCCCCACTCGTTGACGAACTCCTCGGGCGGCGTGTACTTCACCCAGTCGGTGAGAATGCGGATCTTGTCCTTCTTCTCCTCCTCGGTCAGCGCCGTCGGGCCCTTGCCGTCCTTCTTGTCGCCGTTCTCGCGCAACAACATCGAGACGGCGTGATTGCCGGCAGCGCGCTGCAGGGCCAGAAGTGGGTGCTCATGCCGGGGCGGCACCACCGGCTCGGGCTGACGACGGGCGCGGGCGGGTTCCCGCTCGAGGAGGCTCGGCGACCACATGCGGCGATCCTGCCCAGGTCCGCTCAGGCGATGCCAAACGTGGGCTTTTCGGTTTGTCGCTCCGGCTACTCGTCGTCGCCGCGTTGACGCAGGAAGCGCTGGAACTCGCGCGCGAGCACGTCACCGGACGGGAGCGAGCCCGGATCGGGCCGGCCCGCGTCCTCGTCGGCGGCGCGCTCCAGCCGCTCGACGAACGCCTGGACGTCCGGATCGAGCTCCACGGCGCGGCTCACCTGGCGCTCGTAGTCGGTGGCCGCGTCCTCCAACTCGGTGGCATCGACGGTCACGCCGACCAGCGATTCCAGCCGCCGCAGCAGCGCCAGCGCGCCCTTCGGGTTCGGCGCGACCGCGACGTAGTGCGGGACCGCCGCCCACAGCGACGCGGCCGGGAGGCCGGCGTCGGCGAACGCGGCGTGCAGAACGCCGACGATCCCGGTCGGGCCCTCGTAGGTCGGCGGCGAGAGCGCCAGCCGCTGGATCAGACCCGGATCGGAGGCATGCGCGGTGACCGAAACCGGCCGCGAGTGCGGCACGTCGGCCAGCAGCGCGCCCAACAGGACCGCCATCTGGATGCCGAGCGCCTCGGCCAGGTCCACGACGATGCGCGAGAAGCTCCGCCACCGCATCGCCGGCTCGGGGCCGGAGAGCAGTACGAGATCGCGCGGCGCGCGGGGGATCCGGACGGCATGGATCTCGAACTCGGGCCAGTCGATCGCGCGTGTGATGCCGTCGACCAGCCGCACCATCGGGCGCGTGGACTGGAAGTCGACGAAGTCCTCGGGATCGATCGTGGCGAACTGGTCGGCGCCCAGGCTGCCCGCGATGAAGGCCAGCGCCGACGTCGCCGACTCACCGGCGTCGTTCCAGCCCTTGAAGGCGCACACGAGTGCTGGGGCCCGAAGACCATCCGGACGACGCTCCCAGCGCAACGGCTGCATGGAATCCACGGTACCGCGTCCGCTCGGTGCCCCAGTATTGGCGGCATGACCACCGTCGCCGGGCTGCGAGCCGGAGACGCCGTCGACGCTGTGTTCGCGTGCTCGCGCAAGGACCGGCTGATGGCGCGCTCCGGCGTGCCGTACCTGGCGCTCGAGTTGCGCGACCGCAGCGGTGCGATCGCGGGCCGCGCGTTCCGGGATGCCGACGTGCTGGCCGGCCGCTTCGAGCGTGGTGACCTGGTCCGTGTGGCGGGTCGCGTCGAGCGCTTCCGCGACGAGTTGCAGATCGAGGTGCAGGCGATCGCGCGGGCCGAGGGCGCCGACCCCGCGGCGTTTCTCCCCGTCGCCTACCGCGACGTCGACGAGCTGGACGGCTTCCTCGAGCACCTCGCGCGCGAGGTCCACGACACGGCGTACCGAGGGCTGCTCGAGCGGCTGCTGGGCGATGACGACCTGCGCGCCGCGTGGCGGCGCGCGCCGTGCACGCGCGGCGGCCATCACGCCTACCTGGGCGGCCTGCTCGAGCACACCGTCGCCGTCGGCACGCTGGCGCTCGAATGCGCCCAGTTGCATCCCCGTCTGAATCCGGACCTGCTGCTGACCGCGGCCCTCGTTCATGACGTTGGAAAAACGCGCGAGTTCACCTACGGCGCCGAGATCGGGCTGTCCGACGAGGGCCGGCTGCTCGGGCACGTGATCCTGGGGCAGCAGCTCCTGGACCGCTACGAGCTAGCCGACGACCGGCGGCTCGCGCTCGCGCACTGCGTGCTCACGCATCACGGCCCGGAGGCCGCGCCGGGACGGCGGTTCGCGTCGGCCGAAGCCCTGGCGCTCTTCCGGCTGAACGCGCTCGACGCGTCGGTCAAGGGCGCGTTGGAACACGGCCTGCCATAGCGCAACTGCTAGGTTGCGCTTTATGCGCATTCTGATCCTTGGCGGCACGGTCTTCCTGGGACGCCACGTCGCGGAGGCGGCGCTCGCCCGCGGGCACGAGGTGACGACCTACAGCCGTGGCCTCCACGGCCGGGTCCCCGACGGTGTCGAGCACGTGCGCGGCGACCGCGCCGACGTCTCACCGCTGCGCGGGCGGACCTGGGACGCCGCGATCGACACGTCCGGCTTCGACCCGCGCCACGTCGAGGCGTCGGCGGCGCTCGACGTCGGCCACTACGTGTTCGTCTCGAGTGCCAACGCGTATCGCGACTGGCCCGACAAGCCCGTCGACGAGGACTCGCCCGTGTGGGAGGACGGCGAGGGCTACGGGCCCGAGAAGGCGGCCGCCGAGCGGATCGTCCTGCCGGACGGCGCCGTCGTGCGCGCGGGCCTGATCGTCGGACCGCACGACAACATCTTCCGGCTGCCGTGGTGGGTGCGGCGGATCATGGAGGGCGGGGTCGTGCCCGCGCCCGGCAACCCCGATCGCCCGGTGCAGGTCATCGACGCGCGCGACCTCGCCGCGTTCCTGCTCGACCTCGCCGAACAGCGTGTCGCGGGCGCCTTCAACGGCACCGGGCCGATCGGCCAGACGACGATGCGCGAACTGCTCGAGGCGGCCGGTGACGCCGACCTGCGCTGGATTGGAGATGACCAGCTCGAGGCGGCCGAGGTCGAGCCGTGGATCGAATTGCCGCTGTGGATCCCCGAGCGGTACGCCGGCACGTTCGGGATGAGCAACAAGCGCGCCGCCGCGGCCGGGCTGCGCTGCCGCCCCATCGCCGAGACGGTCGCCGATGTCCGCGCGTGGCTCGAAGCCGGCGGCGAGACCGAGCTGGACGACTGGCGCGCCGAGCACCGCCCGCCGCGGATGTCTCATGAGAGGGAGGATGCGCTAATCCGACTCCTGTGCTAGGAATTAGGGCCGCCTAACGGCCGTTAGGCGGACCTAAGCCACGTCGCACAGGAGCCATGTCCCGACTCAGCATCGCTTTCGCGTGCCTCGCTCTGGCGTTCGTCGCCGGCTGCGGTGGCGACGACGAGCCTGAAACCGCGGCCCAGGCCACGCCGTCGGCGGCCGCCGAGGCCGACCTCAGCGCCATCAAGGCCTATCTGCTTGAGCACACGAGCCGGTTGAACGCCTCGGTTGGCCAGTTGCAGAAGGACGCACAGGAGTACTACGACCTCGCCAAGGGGTCGGACTTCGACTACGCGAGCATGTTGGAGGCCAACCGTCCGGAGGTCGCCGACGCGGTGAAGGCGATCCAGGACGGCCACATCAAGGCCAATCCGGACTACGAGGAGATGGAGGGCGTCGTCGCGGGTGTCCCCGAGCTCGCCGACTACGACGTGATCATCGACGCCGGCGCCGACAAGTCCGATCCCGAGAACGCCGTGCCGTTCTCGCTCGAGACGCCGAACGGGCGCAAGTTCGAGCAGCCCGGCAACTTCTTCGCGCTGGTCGAGACCTCCGCCTTCGGCACCGAGCCGAAGTTCGTCGCGAAGGGCGTCGAGCCCGACCTCAACGGTGACGGCAAGGTCACGTTCCCCGAGGCCCTGCCGGACGCCGACTTCCTGCTCGCCGCGACGAGCGACTTCGCCAAGTACGCGAAGGAGCTCGACGAGTCGGCCAAGAAGTGGGAGCCCTCGCTGGAGGACGCGTTCACGGCCGTGGTCGTGATGACGCCGACGATGTCGGAGTACTTCGGCGCCTGGAAGAACTCGCGCTTCATCGCGGGCGAGGACGCCGAGGAGAAGGGCTTCGTCGCCACCTCCCGGCTCCAGGACATCCGTGACATCCTCGGCGGGCTCGTCCTGATCTACGACAACATCGAGCCCGCGGTCGAGAAGGTCGACCCGGCGCAGGCCGGCCAGACCAAGGCGGAGCTGCAGGAGCTGCACGACTTCGCCGCGCGGCTCTATGACGAGGAGCAGGGCGGCAAGCAGTTCACGGCCTCCGACGCCGACACGCTGGGCAGCGAGGCGCAGCGCAAGGCCGAGGCGGTCGCTGGTCAGGTCTCGCAGGCGGCCGGGAAGCTGAACCTGCAGCTCGAGGACTAAATGCGCGTATTGGTGGCCGCACTCGTGGCGCTGCTGGCTCTGCCGGCGGCGGCGAACGCGGCCACCGACGCTCCGTGGCAGACCGCCGGGAAGATCACCGACGGGCTGTTCGATGCGCAGACCGAGCTCGTGCTGTCCGGTCCGTCCGAGGCGGCCAACGACGCGGCGCGGGCCCGGTCGGCCTACACGGGTGACTTCCGGGCGACGCTGCGCGCCGCCGATCCGGCCGCCGATCGCGCCGTCCTCAGCGGGCTGCGCGCGGCCTCGAAGGCCGCGCGGGCGGACGACCAGGTGGCGCTCGCGGCCGCCCGCGGCACCGTCCGTGCCGGGCTGTTCCGCGGCGCGTATGCCGTGACGGTCGAGTCCGATGCGGCCACCGCGCAGCGCTGGCTCCTGCTGCGCGAGTACCGGACGGCGACACGCTTCACGCGCCCGGGCGCGAGCGCGACGCTCGCGCTCGATCAGTTCCGGCGCGGCAAGCTCTCCGCGCAGGCCGCCCGCGCCGCCGTGGCCAAGGACCTGCTCGACGCCTACCAGGCGCGACTGCGCGAGCTGTTGGACGACATCCGGCGCGGCATCGAGCAGGACCTGCCGGTGCGGCGCGCCGAGGCCGCCGCGCAGGCCGCGGGCTACTTCGCGATCCTCGCCCCACGCTACGCCCAGGACCGCGGCGCGGCCGCGGAAGAGCGCGCGGCGGCGATCTTCGCCGACCTGCCGGAGTCGATCGACCAGGCGGCGTCAGCGCTCGAGGGCTTTACGGCGGCGCCGTTCACGCCCGAAGAGGCGGCGCGCCGCGCGCAGCAGCTGCTGCAGTTCCTCGCGCTCGTCCCGGTCGAGTACAGCCGCGGTGTGAAGGGCGACCGGGTCACGCGCGACTTCGAGATCCAAGAGGCAGTCGCGTTCCGCACCGGCGCGGTCGCGGCGTTCGCCGACCTGCGCGACCAGCTGGCCAAGCGCGACCGGGCGCGGACCGAGGCCGCGGCGGCCGCGATCACTGAGCTCGGGCGATTGGTCGAGGCGGCGCAGAAGACCAAGGAGGGCGTGCCGACGCACGAGCGGGTCGAGGCCGTGACCGCGCGTGCCGATGGCGCCCTGCGCGGCGCGATGCCGCCGAAATGGACCGAGAAGACCGACGAGTCCGACTACGACCTGATCGCGCTGACGCTGGATCGGATGGAGGCCGCGGCCGGCGCCGGGCAGTACCGGCAGGCCGAGCAGGCGCGGCTGGAGGCGTACGCGTTCTTCGAGTTCGGGCCCGAGCGGCGGCTGCGGTCGTTCGACCAGGGCCTGGCGCTGGATATCGAAGGCCTGATCTGGTTCGGCGCGCTCGGGCGCGACGGGCTGGCGAAGCAGATCGCGCAGCGCGCCCCGCGGCGCGAGATCCGCGAGACGCGGCTGGAGCTCGACAAGAAGCTCGGCGACGCCGCGGCGACGCTGGGCGACTCCGCCAACAAGGCGACGGTCGTGACGAACTCGGCGATCATCGTCTTCCGCGAGGGGCTCGAGGGCGTGCTGATCCTGGCCGCGATCACGGCGTCGATGGTCGGGTTGCGGCGGCGCCTGCGGCGGCCGGTGTTCATCGGCGCGCTGGCCGGCCTCGGCGTCTCCGTGATCACCTGGGTGCTCGCGCAGACGCTGCTGCGGTCACTGGATCGCTACGGGGAGAAGCTCGAGGCGGTGGTGGGCCTGGTAGCGATCGGTGTGCTGCTGCTGATCACGAACTGGTTCTTTCACAAGGTGTACTGGTCGGAGTGGATCGCCAAGTTCCACCGCCAGCGCAAGCGCTACGAGAAGCTGGAGAAGCGCGGGTTCATCAGCGCGCAGGCGGCGGGCCTGTTCGTGCTCGGGCTGACCTCGGTCTACCGCGAGGGGTTCGAGACCGTGCTGTTCCTGCAGTCGCTCCAGCTCAGCGCCGGGACCGCGACGGTGCTCGAAGGCGCGGGGCTGGGGCTGGCGATGACGCTCGCCGTCGCCGCGGTCACGTTCTTTTTGCAGCGCAAGCTGCCCTACAAGAAGATGCTCATCGTCACCGGCGTCTTCATCGGGTTCGTGCTGGTCGTGATGGTCGGTCAGACCGTACGCACGATGCAGGGCACGGGCTGGGTGCCGATCACGCCGCTCGACATCACGATCCCGTACTGGGCTGGTCTGTGGTTCGGCGTCTTCCCGACGGTCGAGACGATCGGCGCGCAGGTCGCGGCGGCAATCTTCGTGATCGGGAGCTACTTCTTGGCCCAGGAGATCAAGGTCAAGCGGCCGCGGCGGCGCGCAAAGCGGGCGGAGCCGGTCACGCCTGCGTCGGACGCGAACCGCGAGCTCGAGGTCAGCGGCCGGCGATAGGCCCGCACCGGGACGCGCTCCCGTGTCGCGATCTTGAGCGTCAGGCCATGCCGAGCCGCCACCTTGGCGATCATGTCCGCGTCGAGCGAGCCGAGCCGCTCGAGCACGAGCTCGCCGGTGTGGAACGCGATGATCGACGTGGAGCACGGCGCGTGATGCGGGTACTGGCGCCGGACCGCGCGCTCGTTGCGGTGGCCGATCAGGGTCACGTCCGGGCGGTGCCCGAACTCCTTGTGGATCTCGCGCATCTCGTAGTGCGCGGCGGAAGTGTGGCCTGACGCGTTCGCTGACGTGATGTAGAGGATGTCCTCGCCGATCAGGTCGAGCACGTCGGCGACCAGCGCGTTGCTCGGGCAGGCGTCGCCCGGTGAGATCAGCTGGACGGTCCCGTCGACGGTCAGGTGCGCGGGGATGTGCGCCGCCGCCGGCCCGCGGAAGCCGATCGGCCCGAGCGCGTGCAGGTCGGCCATGGTCGCGATCAGCGCGCTCCACGGCAGTTGCACCGCGTCCCAGTCGAAGACCCGGCTCGCCTTCTCCGGCGTGGTCGTGACGCTGCCGACCTGGTGCTTCGGCCGCCCCTTGAGCCCGTTCATCGCCTCCAGCGACGCAAGGTCGGGCGTTGCCGCCAGCGCGCAGAAGTTCCCGAAGGCGTAGAAGAGCGCGCTCCCGTCGGCGGTGGCCTCGGCGGCCTCCCGCCTCTGCGCGAGGTCGGCGATGTCCAGGATCGGCGGCATGAGGGAGGTTGTCCCACAGTGCCCTTGGAGCTTCCTTGCGCGCGCCTTGGGGTACAGGAATCAGGTGCGCCGCTATCTGCTCCTGGTCGCGACGCTGTACCCGATCGCGTACTTGCTGTTCTTCGTGGCCGTCATCGGCATCGCCACGGCGATGCCGGGCTACTGGTGGCTCCACTTGCGGCCGGTGTCGTCCCGGACGCGCTGATGCCGCGCCGGCGCATTGCTCGCGATCTCCATCGTCGACATCTTCCGCAACCCACGGCTGGCCGAAACGGCACGCATCGTCTGGGTGGTCGTGCTGATGCTGGCCAACATGCTCGCGCTGCCCGCCTATTGGTTGCTGTACTTACGCGGCTGGGAGCGGCCCGGGGCTGGTGCCCCAGCCGGTCTTCAAAACCGGTGAGCCGTCGTAGCCCGGCGGTGGGTAGGTTCGATTCCTGCGCCGCTCCGCTCCGTCGCTTCCTTGGCTCTAGCGCTCGCTGGTTCTTGACGGTCTCGCGCGTCGCTCGTCGATCGCGATCGCGGGTCAACGCGAGCCAGCCGATCCGCGCGTCGTGGAGGAGCGTTCGTTCCCCCGCCGTTCCCCCGAGAGGGTGGTCGAGCTGTGCCTCGACAGGACCGGCGCAGCCGGCTTGACTAGCTCATCAGCGGAGGCGGGCGGCGGGGTCAAGAAGGAGTCCGTAGCACCGGCCGCCAGGCCGCCGCGTCAGCGGTCCTCTTGACGCCGGCGACCGTCGGAGCTACCCAATGCGGCCCCGCGTCGTCTCGCCTGCTGAGCTGATCGCCGAGCAGCCCTCGACGTCCCCGAGCTCGCGCTCGCCCTGGTGGTCGGCGAGCACGGCGAGCGCTAGCGAGCCGCGCGCAGCCGGCCGCGGCGGCGAAGCCGCCGCCTTGATGTCGTAAAGAACCTATTCACAGAGCGTCACTCGACAGTCACTCGACAGTCGCTCGACAGTCACTCGGCGTTCGTTGCCACCGGCACTGCCCCTTGGGCTTTGGCCGGCGGCACGCGTACGGTCCCATCGGAGCGGGTCTCGCGTTCGACGAGTTTTCGGCGAAGCGCCGGTGAATTGCGCTCGTCGCCTGCCGCCGTTACGGTGGCCGTAGACGCAACTCAGGAGGCGATCATGTCATCCGACGACGCTTCGTCCGTTACCGTCGAAGCGCTGATTGGGCGCCTCGAGGAAGAAGGAGCCGGCGACGCTCCAGACGTCCAACGCTCCATCGCACGTGTGAATTACGAGCCCGCTGTCTATCTCAAAGAGACGGGAATCGCGGCTCCCACGGATCGGTTCCTTTTGAGCGTCAAGAGATTCGATCCGCCGAAACCGCCGGCGACGACACAACCCGAGCGTCTTGCCGGCCATCTCGACTGGAATGACGGCCACTACGTCTGCGAGATCTACGAGCGTGCGGACGGGGCTCAGTACGAAGTGTGTTGGTGCCAGTGACGATTAGTCACCGCCCGAGCGACGAACGCGGCCGCGAGCAGCGGTTAGCCCTGACCGGAAGGAGGCTGTCTAGATGAGCCCGGAGGACACGAGAGAGTCTCGAACAGCTGGCGCGCATGGGTCTTCGTCGGCTGGATCGTGCGAGTGAAGATCCATCCAGCGCGTTTGTCAGCCACGTACGTTTGGTGCTCGAACGTGTACAGAGCACGTCGAACGACTGGGTAGACGACGGCCCAGAGCTTGGGGAGCTTGCCCGAGAGCTTCAGGGTTTGTGTTTGGCGTTCCGAGCTGGGAGGCAGTACGAGGCCACAGTTGCTGGCACGGGAGGTCACACGGACCCTGCGCAATGCATGGAGGCATGCGAGGCAGCTCATGTTCGGCTGCTGTTGTCGGGTGCGGCGTTTCGTCGGCATCGGCGAGGCGGCTTGTCGGGCTTCAACGCGCAGGTGGAGGAGCAGGGCCAGGTGCCCGAGCAGCGGCTGCTCGAGGTCGGTCGGACGCCTGCGCCGGAGGAGCGTGGCGCTGCGGCTCGACGTCGATCAGGGCTCGGAGGTCGTGGTGCGCCGGCGGCTGTTCGTGGTGAACGACGAGCCGGTGGCGCTGTGCGACAGCTACTACCCGAGCGACATTGCGGACGGCACCGCGATCGCGGAGCCGGAGCGACATCGCAGGCGGCGTGTACGGGCTGATCGAGGACCCGGACGGTCCGATTGGGCGCCGGTTGCAGCGGTCGGTTGATGACCTGGAGTGCCGAATGCCGACGCCGGATGAGGCTGACGCGCTGCAGCTCGGGCTCGGCGTGCCTGTCGTGCGGGTGCTGCGGACGGTCTACGACTCGGACGGCTTGCCGGTGGAGGTGCAGGAGACGATCGCGGCGGCGGACAAGCATCAGTTCCGGTACGAGGTCGCGATGCGATGACGCGGCTGCGGGTCGGGGCGTGCCTGTCGTTGACCGGTCGCTACGGGCGGTTCGGTCGGCAGGCGACGCACGGGCTGATGGCGTGGCAGCGGCTCACGGGCGCGGACGTCGAGTTCGAGATCGAGGACGACGCCAGCGATCCCGAGCAGTTCGCGGATCGGTTCAGCCGCGTCGCCGTCGCGCTGTGACCTGCTGCTGGGGCCGTACTCGACCCAGCTGATGCGCGCGGCCGGCGAGGCGATGGCCGAGATCGACGCGGTGCTGTGGAACCAGGGCGGCTCCGGCGATGACGTGCAGGCGCTGTGCCCGGGGCGGATCGTGTCGGTGCTGGCGCCGACGAGTCGCTACGCGGTGCCGTTCGTCCAGTCGCGGGCGGCGAGTCCGAGCGCGTGCCGCTGTGGGTGGTGCGCGGCCGTGGTCGCTTCGGGCGACAAGTGGCTCGGGCGCGGTTGAGCAGGCGCGAGCGTGACGGCCTGGAGGCGGTCGAGCATCGCGTCGGTGATGGGCTGGTCGCTCGAGGACGCGCCCGCGGCGTGGGACCTGTTCTCGTGCCGGGACGTTCGAGGACGACGTCGCGATCGTGCGGCGAGGCGCAGTCCGCTGCGAACCCGCCGCGGGCGATCTGCTCGATCGCGGCCGGCGTGCAGGAGTTCGCCTCGGAAGTCGACGACGTCGACGGCGTCTACGGGATCGCGCAGTGGTTCCCGCGCGACGGTCGAGCGACCCGAGCTCGGGCCGGCGGACGCCGAGTTCGTGAGCGCCTACCGCGAGATCGCCGGCGCGCGAGCCCGACTATCCGGCCGTGCAGGCCGCGGCCGCCGCGGCGATCGCCACGCATTGCGCTGAGCTCGCCGGAAGCCTCGATCGCGGCGCGCTGTGGGCGGTGGCGAGCGAGCTGGAGACGACGACGCTGCTCGGCGAGTTCGGGATCGATCCGGACGTCGGGCGCGCAGGTCAAGCACGCGACAGTGCTCTTGCAGTGGCGCGACGGCGCGCTGCAGCTCGCGTAGCACCGGAACAGCGCGTGTTGTGGTGGCGACCGTCGGGACGCCGTGACCGTTGACTTGTAATTCCAAGTTGCCTACCTTGGCGTCCAACTTGGAATTACAAGTGCGGGAGGTGGTCGCGGGTGAGGTCTGCCGATCGACACGAGCCGGTTGCAGTTCCTGGTGGTCGCCGGCGCGGAGCCGCTGAAGAAGTTCGAGGAGGGCAAGCCGCGCGAGGCGTGGGCGCCGCGGGTCGACACCAACGGCGAGGTGCTGTGGCGCGTGCAGCTCGTCGTGCTCGGCGACGGCGAGGCGGAGATCATGCGCGTCGTCGTTCCCGGGTGATCCGGGCGTCAAGCAGGGCGAGATGGTGCGCGTCGACGGGCTGACGGCGCAGGCGTGGGAGATGGAGGGCCGCTCGGGGATGGCGTTCCGGGCCGGCGTCGGTCCGCTCGGCGAGCTCGGCGCGCCGGCGGGGAGAAGGCGGCGGCCTGATGACCGGCGAGCGTGACGGCGCGAACGCGCGTCGGCGAGCGGCGCGAGGAGCGAGCGCGATCGCGGCTGATCGGTGGGCGTGGCCGGCGCGCTTGGCGGCTGCGGCTCGAGCTCGGCGCTCGTCGCGGCGCGTCGTGGTCGCGCAGCGTGCTGCTCGCCGGCCTGGTCGGCGGCATCGTCGCGGCCGTGGCGGTCGTCGCTGGCGCTGGTCGCGCGGCGGCGCTGGCGGTGCCGGTGGTGCGCGGCGTGGCTGCGTGCGGGCGCTGCGGGCGGCGCGGGTGCGGCGGGCGTGGTGGCGGGCGTGGACGGACTGCGAGCTGCCGCGCGTGCGGGCCGGGCGGTGTCGGCGATCCCGGCCGGCGAGCTGGTGCGGGTGCGGGCGTCGCGCGGGTCGTCGCTGGAGCCGTCGAGCGCGCGCGCGGAAGAGCTGGCGGTGTGTCTGCAGGCGCGCGAGGTGCGGGTCGCGCGCGACCCGGACAACGCGGCGACCGGGACGGTGACGCTGGTGCGGCGCGATCCGCTCGCGGGCATGGTGTCGGTGCCGTGGCCGCACCGCGATGCGATCCGGCTGTCGCTGTGGGAGCCGATCCCGGTCGGCGTCGACGAGCTCGGGCGACCGGTGCAGCGTGTCGCTGCCGGAGCGCAACGTGCTGATGGGCGGCGAGCCGGGGGCGGGCAAGAGCGCGGCGCTCTCGGTGCTCGTCGCGACCGCGGCGCTCGATCCGTCGGCGCGGCTGTGGCTGCTCGACGGCAAGCTCGTCGAGCTGTCGGTGTGGGCGCCGTGCGCGCAGCGGCTCGCGGGCCCGGACATCGACGAGGCGATCGCGCTGCTGCGCGAGCTCCGCGAGGAGATGGAGGCGCGCTACCGCGAGCTGCTCGCCCGCGGCAAGCGCAAGATCGCGCGCGAGGACGAGCTGCCGCTGCACCTGGTGGCCTGCGACGAGCTCGCGTTCTACCTCGGGCAGCGAGGACCGCAAGAAGCAGCGCGAGTTCGCCGAGCTGCTGCGCGACCTGGTCGCCCGCGGCCGCGCGGCCGGCGTGATCGTGTGCGCCGCGACGCAGAAGCCCGCGTCCGACGTCGTCCCGAGCGCGCTGCGCGATCTGTTCGGGTTCCGGCTGGCGCTGCGCTGCAACACGCCGCAAGCCTCCGACACGATCCTCGGCCAGGGCTGGGCCACGCTCGGCCACTCCGCCGCGACGATCGCGCCCGGGCAACGCGGCGTCGGGCTGCTGCTCGCCGAGGACGGCACGCCCGTTCGGCTGCGCGGGTTCCACCTGACCGACGACGACGTCGACGCGCTCGCTGCGCGCGCGGCCGCGCTGCGCGCCGACGAATGGCTGGGGGCCGCATGACCAGAACCGAGAGCGAGCCTGGGCGCACGCGAACGCATACAAGCTGCGCGCCGAAGGCCTGTCGATCACCGAGGTCGCCGAGCGGCTCGACGTGCGCGCGCCGACCGTCGGCAAGCTGGCTGCGCGGCGTCGGCGAGCGCTGCCTGCGGCGCGAGTGCGAGCTCTGCGGCGAGCCGTTCCTGACGCCGACCGCACGCCAGCGGTTCTGCACCCCGGCAGCACGCCGAGAAGCATCGGCGCATCTACGGACCGCCCACGCAGCTCGAGCGTCTACGCGTGCGCGGGCCCGCGAGCTCGAGGTCGAGCTCGCCGAGCTGCGAGAGCGGGTGGCGGCATGACCGCCGACCGGTCCTGCGCGCGCGAGCGCTCTGCTGCGCGATCGCGAGGGGCTCGCGGCCGACGCGATCGCGATCCGGCTCGCGCTCCCGGACTGGCGCGTTGAAGCGTGGCTGCGACACGCGCGACCTACGCGATCCGCGAGTGCGCCCACTGCCGCGAGCCGTTCGCGCCCGTCATGCCACGGCAGCGCTTCTGCTGTCGCGCACATCAGCAGGAGCAGGCGCGGCGCCTGCGTCGCTGCCGCCACTGTCACGAGCTGTTCGTCTCGGAGTACGACGAGCAGCGGTTCTGCTCGCCGGCGCATGAGCGCGAATGCGCCGCGCGACGCGCCAGCCGCGCACCACGGCGCGGCTTGCGCGAGCACGTCGAGGACCTGGAGGCCGAGGTCACGCGGCTGCGGGCACTCGCGCAGAGGAGACGCGGCGTGACGAGGCCGGCGTGATCCCGCTCACGCCGGAGCTGCTCGCCGAGCTCGCCGAGCGCGCGAGCCGCAACGGACTTCCCGCAGCTGGAGCGCGCAGCTGCGCGCGACCGGCTACTGCGCGCGGCCGGTCCGCCTGCGAGGGCACGTCGAGACCTGCGGCGACGACGGGCGCTGGCGCTCGGTGTGGTCGACCGATCACCGAGCCGGACGGCGTGCTGCGCAAGGCGTGCGGCAACCGCCGCGAGGCCGTCTGCCCGGCGTGCGCGGAGCGCTACCGCCAGGACGCCTACCACCTGATCGCCGCCGGGCTGCGCGGCGGCAAGGGCGTGCCCGGACTCGATCGCCGAGCACCCGGCCGTGTTCGTGACGCTGACCGCGCCGAGCTTCGGGCATGTGCACTCGCGGCCGCTCGGCCAGGACGGTCAGCCGCGGCGCTGCCGGCCGCGGCGCGACGCTCCGGTCTGCCCGCACGGCAACCCGCTCTCGTGCGGCGCGATTCACGCCGAGGACGACCCGTGCCTCGGCGAGCCGCTGTGCCTCGAGTGCTTCGACCACGCGGCCGCGATCGTCTGGAACAACCTGCTCGGCGAGCTGTGGCGGCGCACGACGATCTACCTGCCGCGCACGATGGCGTGGCTGACCGGGATCGCACGCAGGAGCGGCTCGCGCGAGCTCGTGCGCTTCTCCTACGTCAAGGTCGCCGAGTACCAGCGCCGCGGCCTCGTGCACCTGCACGTCCTGATCCGGCTCGACCAGGCGATGCCGGACTACCGCGCCGACGAGCTCCACCCGCCCCCGCGCGCGCTTCGACGTCGAGCTGCTCGAACGCGCCGTGCGCCGACCGTCGACGTCGTCAGCGCGCCGCTGCCCGGACGAGCTCGGCCCGCGGCCGCGTCCGCTGGGGCGGCGAGGTCGACGTCCGCCGACTCGACGACGGCCAGGTCCGCGGCGAGCTGGCCGGCTACCTCGCCAAGTACGCGACCAAGAGCACCGAGCTGGCCGGCGGCGTGCTGCACCGCGTCAGCGAGCACGAGGTCGACGAGCTGCCCGTCAGCGACCACGTGCGCGCCTACCTGCGCGCAGGCGTTCAAGCTCGACGCCGAGCCCGAGCTCGCCGACCGGCGCTTCGGCGCGCACCGCGCACGCGCTCGGCTACCGCGGCCACTGCCTGACCAAGTCGCGCCGCTACTCGACGACCTTCAAGCAGCTGCGCGCCGACCGCGAGGCCTTCGTGCACGCGCAGCTGCTCGCCCGCTCGCGCGACAAGTCACAGCTCGCGATCGCCGCGGCCGCGCCCGACCGGCGCCGCGGGGTCTTCGAGCTCGACGGCATCGGGCACTTCACAGCTCTGCGAGGACTGGCTAGCGGCGAAGGGGCGCGCTGAGGAGCGTGAGGCGCGACGACTCGCGCGCGAGGAGCGCCTGATCGGCGCTTCGACGGCAGTGCGGAAGGCAAGCAGGGAGGTTCGAGATGAGCGTCGACTGGGTCAACGCGGCGGCGGCGGTGCCGCGGATGCTGCTGACGCGACAGGAGGCGGCCGCGGCGCTCGGTGTGAGCCTGCGGCACTTCCAGCGCCACGTGCAGCCGTTCGTGCCGTGCGTCTACTCCGGGCAGCTGCGGCTCTACCGGCCGCGGGACCTGGAGCGGTGGGCCGAGGGCGAGGCCTGCGTCGAGGGCCGGGCGGCGTAGGCGATGCCGCGTGCGCGGGCGCGACACGAAGACGCGCTTCCAGGGCGTGTTCGCGCGCCATCAGGAGGCGTGTCGCGTGACGCGCCGGCGGCGAGCCGAAGTGCGTGCAACTGCACGCCGAGCTACTACGGCGTCGTGTGGGACCGGGCGGCGCGCAAGCAGCGCGAAGACGCGCCGGTTCCGCGGCGTGATCGAGGCGCGCAACGCCCGCAAGGACCTCGCGGACGCGCTCAGCCGCGGCACGGCCGCTCGCGGTCGCCGGGCCGCGGCTCGCCGACGCGCGCGACGCAGTTCGTCGCGCGCGGCGCGCGAGGGCGTCGCGCTCAACA
This sequence comes from uncultured Solirubrobacteraceae bacterium, assembly GCA_963768375.1. Taxonomy (GTDB): domain Bacteria; phylum Actinomycetota; class Thermoleophilia; order Solirubrobacterales; family Solirubrobacteraceae; genus Solirubrobacter. Next base: position 548,728 of record CAVYHO010000002.1, on the reverse strand, counting down.
AGTGGGGCCGGCGCTACCGGCGGCGCGCGTGGAAGGACCTGGAGTCGGTCGCTGCGCGCGCGTGCCGGACGAGCTCGCGCGGCGGCGGCTCGGCGACGTCACGCCGCGGCGACGTCCAGCGCCTGGTCGACGACATGACGCGGGCCGGCGCGTCGGGCTCGCGCGTCCGGAGCGTCGTCAACTCGCTGCGCTCGCTCTACCGCTGGGCGCAGGACCGCGAGCTCGTCGGCCACGACCCGGCGGCGAACGTGCGGCTGCCGGCGATGGATGCCAAGCCGCGCGATCGGGTCGCGACGCCAGCCGAGTTCGCCGCAGCTGCTCGCCGCGCTCAAGCCCGAGGACGCGCTGCCGTGGGCGCTGGCCGGCTACGCCACGGCGCGCAAGCAGGAGATCCGCGTCGCTCGACTGGCGCCACATCGACCTGAAGCTCGGCGCGGTCGAGCTGGCGGCCGACGAGGAAGGGCGCAAGCCGGGCGGCTCCTGGCGCGTCGTCCCGCTCGTCAAGCCGCTGCGCAAGCGGCTGCGCGAGACCTGGATCGCGCAGGGCCGGCCGACGAGGGCAAGGTCTGCCCGCCGCGGCAGTACAGCCCGTCCGGGATGCTCGCGCTCGGCTACATCCAGGAGCGCGTGCACCGCGAGTGGCGCGCAGCTCGGGCTCGAGCCGATCGGGCTGCACGAGTCCCGCCACACGGCGGCGACGTGGCTCGACCACGCCGGCGTCTCGCCGAAGGTCGCGTCGACGCTGATGGGCCACAAGACGCCCGAGTACCAGCCGGGCGCCGCGTCGATCACGCTGCGGCGCTACACGCACACGCTCCCGGGCGAGCTGGAGCGCGCGCGCGATCTGCTCGACGCGCTTCCTCGCTCGAGCGAACCCGGCCGGCGAGAAGGCCAAGCCGGATGAGTCGTTCCCCGCGGCATTCCCGGTCGGCCCTCGAGCAGCTCGCGAAGCCCGCTCCACGCGCTGAAGCCTGCGGGAGCTTCAAAACCGGTGAGCCGTCGTAGCCCGGCGGTGGGTAGGTTCGATTCCTGCGCCGCTCCGCTCCGTCCGTTTGGCTGCTAGTCCAGAGTGGCGGACGCAGGTAGGGTCGGCCGTGCGATGAAGCCGTCGGTCCTCCAACTCCCGAGGCCCCATGGCTGGCGGGCGCGTATTGATAGCCACGACCGGTTTTCCCACGACTCGATCGCGAGCCTGGGCTACGACTGGAGTCGTGTGGCTGACCCGCACGCCGAGCCGCAGTTGCCGTTTGTCGTGTACTGGCCGGAGAGCACGGAGGACGTGGTCCGCGTCGTGCGCGAGGCCGGCATCGCTGGGGACCGGTTGATCGTGCGCGGCAACGCGCATTCCAGCAATCGACTTTCCACCGGCGACCATGCGCGTGTAGTTGTCACCACTCGCCTGACCGGGCTCGTCGATCTCGACGCGGACGCTGGTGTCGTGACCGTGCGAGCCGGGACGATCACCGCCGACCTGGACGAGTACCTCGGAGCCCGCGGCCTTGGCCTGCCGGTGATGGGTTCGCACAATCACATCACGGTGGGTGGCTTCGCGTCCGTAGGCGGGGTTGGGATGACTTGTCACGATCACGGCCTCTTTGCCGACAATGTCGAGGCCATCGAGTTCGTTGACTGGGATGGCGAGGTCCACTTCGTCAGCCGCGCCCAGGAACCGGTCGTCCTCCAGCGGCTGCTGTGCGGCACGGGCCAGCACGGGATCATCACCGAGCTCACGCTCCGTGTCGCGCGGATCGACAAGGACGCCACCATGCTCGAGCTGCGCCAGGAGTCATTTCGTGACTTCGAGGGCTGGATCGCGGCGCTCGACCCGCTGATGCACGAGTCCACCGACGTCATGCTGCGCGGCTTGTGGACGGATTTTCTGCGGCCTGGCGGGCTTCGTCTGCGCCGCGGGACCGTCAACCGCTACGAGATCGTCACTTCGGACAGGGCCCGGCGCCTTCGCTCGACGCTCGGCTGGGGACTCTTACACCGCGTCGGCTACTTCTCCGGCCGGGTCCCGCGGCCGGTCGAATTCGCCCTCCGCCAGGTCGCGATCGCCGGCAGCATCCGCCCGCCGCGCTACGCCCCTTACCGCCACGCGGAGCACCTGCTCGACCAGGTCATCGACTTCAGTGTCGGAGGCGCGTCCCGGTGGTTGATCTCCTGGGCGCCGGTACGGACCTGGCGTGAGCTCGCGCGCCAGCAGACTGCCGTTCTGGTCGATGAGCGCGAGCGCCATCGCAACCTCACGTTCATCTCGCTCGACATCCGGCCGATTCGGTCTGGCTATCTTGCGCAGGACTCCGACGACGATCGTTTTGTCGAGATCCTGTACTTCGTCGGCATCAAGCCGGACCGGATGACCTCCGACGTGGAGGGCACCCTCATCCGGCGCCTCGACGAGGCGTGCGCGTCTCATGACGCGTACCGCTACATGCACACGCTGACGGTCGCGGAGCAGCCGCTGCGCCACCGGGTCGATCCGAACACCTACTGGGCGACACGCGCCGAGGCCGCACCGCCGGCCATCGAGGTCATGTCATGAATCGCGAGAAGTCGGCGGCACCCGAGGGTCAGACGGTCGCAGCCGAGATCCGTCGCGGAGGGCGGACCTTGACTCAGCGCCTCGTGCCGTTCACCGCCGGCGATGGCATGCGGTTGCATTTGGTCAATGTGCGCGGCCCCGACGAGCCGACCCGGGCGCCCGTCCTCGTCGTCCATGGCGCCGGTATGCACAGCGAGTCGTGGCTGGACGCGCCGATCGAGCGAACCCTCGTCGACGACCTGGTCGACGGCGGCTACGACGTCTGGCTCGAGAACTGGCGCGGCAGCATCCACGCGGGGCCCAATCCGTGGACGATGGACCAGGCGGCAGTGCACGATCATCCCGCTGCCGTCCGCGCCATCGTCGATGACACCGGGGCCGACGACATCAAGGCGGTCATCCAGTGCATCGGGTCAACGAGCTTCATGATGTCGGCGCTCGCAGGCCTAGTCCCGCAGGTTTCGACGATCGTCGCCAACTCGGTGTCGCTACATGTGGTTGTGCCGCCGACCGCCCGGCGCAAGGCGCTCTACCTACGGCCGATCATCAACCCGGCTGCGCCGTATTGGGATCCCAACTGGGGTGAGCATCCCACGACGCCGCTGGCGCGGGGCATGTCGCTGTTCGTGCGGGCGACCCACCGGGAGTGCAAGAACGAGGTATGCCGGATGGCGAGCTTCATCTACGGGTCTGGACGGCCGACGCTCTGGCAGCACGAGAACCTCAACGCCGAGACTCACGACTGGCTGAGCGGCCAGTTCGGTCCGGCGCCTCGCCAGTTCTTCGATCAGATCGCTCGTTGCATCAAGGCCGGGCACCTGGTTTCGGTCGATGGGCTTCCGGAGCTACCGGAAGACTTCGTCGCCCAGCCGCCACAAACCGACGCTCGGTTCGTGCTGCTCGCCGGTGAGCGCAACCGCTGCTTTCTTCCCGTCGGGCAGCGCCGGGCGTTTGATTTTCTGGAGAGCCACGGCCGCGGCCGTCACTCGCTGCACATGATCCCCGGCTACGGCCATCTTGACGTGTTCATCGGCCGCAATGCGCACAGTGACACGTATCCCTTGATCTTGCGCGGCCTGGAGCAGCGCCCACGAGTTGCGGCGGCCGGCAGGGCGCGGCTAGGGTGACGTCGCCGAATGCCGCTGCCGCCACCCAAAGACGACTCACTGTGCCTGGTGACAGGGGCCTCGTCGGGTACCGGAGCAGAGCTCGCCCGACGGCTCGCGGCGCGCGGCCACGCCGTGGCCATCGTTGCGCGCCGCCGCGAGCTGCTGGACGCGTTGGCGGACGAACTCCGCAACGCGCACGGCGCCAGGGTCGACGTGCACCCATGCGACCTCGCGGACACCGCGGCGCGGGCCCAACTGGTAAACGACATCAAGGCGGACGGCCGGTTCGTGGTCGGGCTCTGCAACGCCGCGGGACTCGGGACGTACGGTCGGTTCCAGCGCCTCGACCCTGAGCGCGAGCGCGAGCAGGTCCGGGTCAACGTCGACGCGCCGTTCGACCTCGTCACCGCATTCCTGCCCGCCATGGTGTCCCGCGGGACGGGCGCCATCCTCAACGTCGGCTCCCTGGCCGGCTTCCAGCCGCTGCCCGGCAACGTCACGTACGCCGCCACGAAGGCGTTCGTGAACTCGTTCTCCGAGGGTCTCCATGCCGACCTTGCGGGCAGCGGCGTGTCGTGCACGGTGCTGTGTCCTGGGCCTGTCGCGACCGAATTCTTCGAATCGGCCGGCGTGCCGAATTGGCGCGGCGCCGGCCCGCGCTTCTTGTGGACCTCGCCGACCGAGATGGCCGAAAGCAGCGTCGACGGAATGCTGGCCGGCAAGCGCGTGGTCATCCCGCGTTTCTCCTGGACGGTCGCGGCCGTGGGCGGCCGAGTCGTGCCGCACAGCGTGCTCCTGCCGACGGTGCGCACGGTCCTCGACCGCTTCGTCGCGGCCTCCAATCGCAAGTGATCCCCCGGCCGCGACCTGACCGGTGAGCCGTCGTAGCCCGGCGCTCTCATCGCTGGATCGAAGCGGGACGTGAGGATCTTCCTTGGCGTCGACGTCTCATCTGATGCTTGACATTGGCGTCGACTAGCAGCGGCACTAATTAGAGGTGCAGTTCGCGCGACAAGGCTTTCGTGTGCATCGCCGATGATGGCGGGGATCCTCGACCGATCCAGGGGTTGACAGCGTTCAGGGAGAGGTAGATAGTCGGTTAGTCCGGCCCGGGCTGGCGGCGTCAGAGCCGGCTCGCCGAACGGCGGCGCCGGGCCTGTACGCGGTGCCCTGCTGAGCGCTGTGACGGCTTTCGTCGCTCGTACGCATCACAACCCACGGGGAACCGAGGGGAGAGCAGATGAGCGCACACCATGCACGCCGCGGCACGCTCGCGGCCGTCGCTGTGCTGAGCACGATGCTTGTGTCGACGCCCGCGCGCGCCGACACGGTCACGCAATGGAACGAGATCGCGACGAACGCCCTGGTCGTCCAACCTCAGGGCGCGCCATTCGTGCACCTGGCGATGGTTCACGGCGCCATGTTTGACGCCGTCAACGCGATCGACGGACGCTATGAGCCGTATCTGGGAGCGCCGCGCGCGAAACGCTGGTACTCGCAAGACGCGGCAGCGGCAACCGCCGCGTACCGCGTGCTGGTCGACAGTGATCCGCCGGTCGTTCTGCCCGCACTTCTAAAGGACTTCGCGGAGTTGATGAGGCGCCATTACAACGCCTCGCTGGGCGCCATTCCGCCCGGTCCGGCGAAGCAGGGGGGAATCGCGACGGGCAACGGGGCCGCCGAGCGGATGATCTATGCCAGGCGCAACGACGGCCGTTTCGGCGCGTCCGGGTTCAGCGTCGGCATGCTCGCCGGCCAGTGGCGGCCGGTGCTGCCCAGCTTCGTCAACGACCCGAGCGCGTGGCTCAAGGACGTCAGGCCGTTCCTGATCAGGAACTCGTCGCAGTTCGGCGGCCCCGGGCCGGATGAGCTCACCAGCCGCAGCTACGCGAAGGAGTTCGACGAGGTCAAGGCGATCGGAGCGATCGGCAGCAAGACGCGTCTCTCCGACCAAACGGCGGCCGCGCGGTTCTGGGGCGCGGCGAACGCGATCGCGACGTGGGCCAGCCTCTACCGGAACATCGCCGTGCAGCAGCGCGGATCACTGGCCGACAACGCGCGGCTGTTCGCGATGCTCTACTTCGCGGGCGCCGACACGGGGATCACCGTCTGGGCCGACAAGGCGAAGTACTCCTTCTGGCGTCCGATCACCGCGATCCGCGAGGCATCCGGTGACGGCAACCGACGGACCATCGCCGACCCCGACTGGCTCCCGTTGGTCAACACGCCGCCGTACCCGGATCAGCCGTCCGGACTGTCGTCCCTCGCCGGCGCGTCCGCGCGGGCACTGCAGAAGTTCTTCGGCGCCGACGACGTCACATTCGGCGCCACGAACGACGTCGGCACGCGGACCTACACGAGCTTCTCGCAAGCGGTCGATGAGATCGTCGACGCGCGCGTCTGGTCCGGGATCCACTTTCGCAAGGCCGACGAGGACGGTGCGGAGATCGGCAGACGCGTCGCCCGCTGGCAACAACACCTCTTCCCCCAAACCCGCGGCCACGACCACGACCACGACCACGACCACGACCACGACCACGACAGATGATCTGAACAAAGCGCGTCACGGCTTCGACTTCAAACCCGGTGAGCCGTCGTAGCCCGGCGGTGGGTAGGTTCGATTCCTGCGCCGCTCCGCTTCCGCGTCATCTGTTTCGGGCGATGCGCGGCGTGGTTGGCGGACCCTAGCTTCGTGGCCACGATGCGTTCGCGGGTTCATCGCAAAGCCGAGCGCTTTCCAAGCGTCCGCAACAAGCGCCGGGACGGATGAGCCGTGCCGGAGGGTCTGTCACCAGCCGAGGTCGGCAAAGAGATCGCCGAGCACCAGAAGCACAGCCACGCCGCCGGCAAGGAGCACGGGCGGCACGATCGGTGGTTGTCGATCGTCGAGGCCCTGCTGTTGTCGTTCGTGGCCGTTCTCGCTGCGTACTCCGGCTATGCGGCGGCGAAGTGGGGTACAGAATCCTCGCTGACGCTCGCCAGGGCATCCGCTGAGCGGACGAAGGCCAACCGTGCCGACACCGAGGCGATCGTGACCCGCACGTTGGACTCCGTCTCATTCAACGCTTGGTTCACTGCCTTCACGGCCGGAAACGCCAACGACGAGCGGTTGGCCGAGAAGCGGATGCGTCCCGGGTACCGGCCGGCATTCAACGCGTGGCTCGCGACGGATCCCGAACACAACCCAGACGCTCCGCCTGGCCCGGCGTACATGCCGCAATACGTTGTTCCCCAGGACGCGGTCGCGAAGGCCCACGACGCCAAGGCGGACATCGCGTTCGCCGAGGGATCCGAGGCAGGTCAGACTGCCGATAGGTACATCCGGGCGACCGTGTTTCTCGCGACCGTGCTGTTCCTGGTGGGCATTAGCGGCCACTTCCGGATTCAGCAGGCGCGCATGGGATTGATCGGCGCGGCAGGCTTATTGCTCGTGTTCGCGGTGATCCAGTTGCTCGACCTTCCCGGACCGCCTGCGTAGGCGAGCCCCCGGCTCAGCGCTTGACGACGCGCAGGGAACGGCTGTAGCCCGCGATGTAGGGATACGCGGCTTCGAAGCGGCTGAGGGCGCGGAATGAGTAAGTCCCGCCTGCCGAGGTGCGGAAGCGGTAGCGCGCGCGGAACCGGCCGCGGCTGTCGGTGCGCACGACGTCGAAGTTCTGCCAGCGGCCGCCGCCCGCGCGGCCCTGCAGGACGATCTGCTTGCCGCGGCGCGGGATCGGGAGGCTGAGCAGGCGGCCGCTGAAGCGCACGAGAGTCCCCGCCCGGGCCCGCCGCGGGCTGCCCGAGAGGCGCAGGCGGGCGCGCACGCGCAGCTTCATGATCTTCTGCGCGACCGGGTTGGAGTCGTTGGCGTGGCTGCGGTAGACGACGCGCACGTCGCGCGACGTCGCCTTCGAGCTCATCCGCAGCGTGAAGTAGCCGCTCGCGCGGGTGACCGGCCGGCGGAGCGAGGCGCGCTCGCGTGAGCTCGGGACCGTCGTGCGCGTGAGCACGTCGAGCGTGGCGCCCGAGATCGGATTCCCGGCCTGGTCGACGAGCCTCCCGCTGAGGACCGCGCGCCGTGGGCTCCCAGTCCGCATCGTGGCCCGCCGCGTCCTCGTCCAGCGCACCGTCAGCCGCGCGCTGTCGGACGCGCCGGAGCCGTTGACCCCGCCGCGCCCGGCGACGATCGTGACCGGGCGGTTGACCACCGTGGCCGCGTTGCCGGCGCCGTCCTCGATCTGCACCTTGAGGTTGTGCGCGCCGTCGGGCAGCCCCGACTGGTCGAATGTGAACGTGCCGCTCGCCGCACTCTTGCATGGGGTCTGCGAGCCGAACTCGTACGGATCCGAGTTGGACGGGTTGACGTCCGCACACGCGCCTCCGTTGGCGTCGACCACGCGCGACGCGGCGACCTGATCGTCGACCAGCAGGAGCACGCGGTAGACACCGGAGCCGGTGTCGCTGGCGTTGAGCGTGATGTCGAGCGGACCCGCGAACCGCGGCTCGGTCGTGAGCGACCCGGACACCGTGCTCGGGATCGGGTTCGAGGTGTCGTCGAGCACGACACGGGCACCGAAGAGCCGCATCTCCTGCGGGCCGAACGTGCACCCGTAGTTCGCGTCCGGAGCGTCGCAGCCGAGCGTCAGATAGAAGCCGGACGGCGGCACGTTTCCGAACTCGAGGCGGTTGGAGGCCGCGAACGGATTCGACAGGTCGCCGAAGCCCGCGCACGGGGTCTGGAACCAGCCGCAGAAGAGCGGGACCGGTGGGCCGTAGACCCACTGCGGCGGGTCGCCGCCGTGCACCGAGATCGAGGTGTGATTCTCCGGCGGGCCGTTGCGCCCGGCCACCCAGAGCGTCGCGGCGCGGATGGTCGTGTTCGGGGCCGGGCGGTAGATCAGCGTGCCGTTGCCGCTGAGGTCATTGGCCGAGTAGGCGATGCCGACGTGGACCGGCACGCCGTGGCCGGAGCCCGCGCGCCCGCGGCAACGCGTGGCGGTCGGCGCGTCCGCGCCGACGGTGTGCCCTGACGTGCTCGTCATCCCGGACGGCAGACGCCCGTCCGCGTCGACCCCGTTGCCGGTCGCCGCGTCGGCGCAGACGACGTGCGTGTAGCTGCCGGCGGCGTGCGCCGGAGCCGTCGTGCCCGCGAAGAACAGCACGACCATGATCCCCGCTACGCGTCCCTGCGCCCCCATCTGTCGCAGTCTAGGCGGCGCACCTTAAACCCGCTCCACTCACATTCCCTAACGTTGCCGGGGTGATCGTGCTCGATGACGGGCGGACGCTGGAGGCGTATGACAGCGGGGGCGACGGGGTCTCGATCGTCTGGCATCACGGGACGCCGCAGACCGGCGCGCTGATCGCGCCGTTGCTGGAGGCGGCCGCCGAGCGCGGAATCCGGATGGTGTCGTACGCGCGGCCGAGCTACGGCGGCTCGACGCCAAACCCGGGCCGAGACGTGGCTTCGGCCGCACGCGATGTGGCGCAGGTCGCCGATGCGTTCGGGCTCGAGCGGTTCGCGGTGATGGGCGCGTCCGGCGGCGGGCCGCACGCGCTGGCGTGCGCGGCATTGCTCGGCGACCGGGTCAGTCGGGCCGCGACGCTCGCTTCAATCGCGCCGTACACCGACGAGTTCGACTGGTTCGAGGGGATGGTCGCGCCACGGGCGCTGCGGGCCGCCCGCGAAGGACGGGAGGTGCGCACTGCGCTCCCGCCGGAGTTCGACCAGGACAGCTTCACGGCCCGCGACTGGGCCGTGCTCGAGCATCGCTGGAAGGCGCTCGGCGAGGACGCGGGCAAGGCCGGCGCGGCCGGTCCGGAGGGAGCGATCGACGACGATCTCGCGTTCGCGACGCCATGGGGCTTCGAGCTGGAGCGCGTCGCGGCTCCGGTGCTGCTCGCGCACGGCGGCGAGGATCGCGTGATCCCGCTCTCGCACGCACATCACATGCTCGATCGGCTGCCGAACGCGGAGCTGTGGCTGCGCCCGCGCGACGGGCACGTCTCGATCCTGGACGCGGTCCCGGTGGCGATGGACTGGCTGCGCGATGCCTAGCGTCACGTCGGCCGACGGCACGCAGATTGCCTACGAAGCGCAGGGCCAGGGCGCGCCCGTGGTGCTGGTCGGTGGCGGGCTCGACGACGGCGCCGAGAACGTGCCGCTCCAGCACGAGCTCGCCGCGCACTTCACGGTCATCAACTACGCACGCCGCGGGCGGGGCGAGAGCGGCGACACGCAGCCGTACGCGGCCGCGCGCGAGATCGAGGACCTGCAGGCGCTGATCGACGTCGCCGGCGGCCGCGCGCACGTGCTCGGCGTATCGACGGGCGGGGCGCTGGCGCTCGAAGCGGCGGCGGCCGGCGCGAGCATCGAGCGGCTCGCGGTCTACGAGGTGCCCTACTACGTGCCGGGCTGGGACGAGTACGTGGCGACGATCACCGCACTGCTCGCCGAGAACCGGCGCGACGAGGCGCTGGAGCACTTCATGCGCACCGCAGGATCATCCGAGGAGGGCATCGCGGGAGCGAGAGCATCGGAGTACTGGCCGGGCTTGCTGCGCCTCGCGCACACGCTCGCCTACGACGCCGCGTGCCTCGGCGACAGCCGGCCACCCGAGGGCGTCGAGCAGCGCGTGCTGGTGCTCACAGGCGGCGCCGACCCGTTCTTCGAGGGCGCGGCCGACGCGCTGGCGCAGGCGCTGCCGAACGCCGAGCGGGAGACGATCCCCGGCCAGGGTCACGTTGCCGATCCGAAGGCGCTCGCGCCCGTGCTTGAGCGGTTCTACGGCTAGCTGCGCGTTCCTAAAGGGTCTGGCCCTTTAAGTTGGAAGCGTGCTCGCCGCCCGTTTGGCCGGACAGGGGTTGGCCGCTCGCGCGGCCGACCCGCTCGACGCGTTGAGGAGCTGGGCGGTGCAGGACTCGCCACCCGGTTCGGCCGCCGCGGCGCTCGTCGCGCGCACCGAGGAGCTCCCGGCCGGCTGGCTCGAGGATGCGCTCTACGAGCGGCGGACCGCGGTCGCGCTGTACAACGCGCGGACGGCGACCGCGATCGTGCCCGCGGACGAGGCCGCCGCGTTCGGGACGGCGTTCCTGCCCACCGACGACGCCGGGCTGAAGGCCATGATCGGCACCGCCGTGCCCGAGCGCGACGAAGGCTTCGCGGAGCCGGTCGAGCTCGCCGTCGACGCGATCTCCGACGCGCTCGACGGCATCACGCTCAGCCGCGACGACCTGCACGAGCAACTCCGCCGGCGGCTCCCGAAGGAGTTGCTGCCGTGGTGCGAGGGATGCCAGAGCCACCACGCGCGGCGCGGGCTGCTGGTGATGGCGGGCCTGCACGGCCGGCTGTGCATCACCGGCCGTGCCGGGCGCCAGCCGGTGTTCGGGCGCACCGACCAGCTCGTCGGCTGGGATCCTCCGTCCGCGGGAGCCGGCGCGGAGCTCGTCCGGCGCTACCTGCGCGGCTATGGACCGTCGAGCCCCGCGCACTTCGCGGAGTGGGCGGGGATCGGCAAGGCGCACGCCCGCGAGCTATGGGTGGACGACTGGACGCCACCCGCCGACCCGCCGAGCGCCGAAGGCGTGCGTCTGCTCGCGACGGGCGACCCGCTGCTGCTGTCCCGTGACCGCGAGACCGTGGTGCCCGATCCAGCAATGCGCAAGAAGGTCTGGACGGCGGCCGGCGGCGCCGGCGTGGTGCTCGTGGACGGCCGGGCGACGGCGACGTGGCGATCGCGCAAGCAGGGCAAGCGGCTGGAGGTCACCGTCGACGGCAAGGTGCCGCACCGCGCACTGCGTGCGGAGGCCGAGCGGCTGGTTCCCCATCGCGGATGTACTTCGGTGGAGACACATCACTCCGGGGAGTGAGAAATAGCGATGCGGGCCGGAGTACTTCGACTCCGTGAACCGAATCTTCCTCGTCTCGCTCGCCGCCCTCGCGGCGACGCTGATTGTGATTCCCACCGCTGATGCCAAGCCGCGTACCGTCCATTCGGCCGTGACGCTCCCGACCGGCGCCCGACTCGACGTCAAGCTCGCGCCCGGCTCACGCGTGAGCAGCGTTCGCGGCGGCACCGCGAAGCGCAGGGGCCTCACGCTGACGATCGCCGCCAAGGCCAAGACGATCAAGCTCGTCACCCGCGGCAAGGCGCCGAAGTCGTGGAAGGTCGCGGGCCGTGCGTGCACGGTCAAGCGCGTCAAGGCCGCGAAGCTGCAGATCAGCTGCGCCGTCAAGGCGCCGGGCGCTCCGGCACCGGGTCCGACGACCGGCGGCGGATCCCCGGCCGGCGAGAACGCTCCCGGCGGTACGACCACGACGACGACCGGCGGCACGACCTCGCCGGCGCCAAAGCCGTTTCGCTTCGCGCCGTATGCCGACATGGCCGGCTGGCCCCCGCCGCCGCTCGACGAGATCCGCCGCGACACGGGCGCCGACCGGATCAGCCTCGCGTTCGTCGTCCAGAACAAGAAGGGTGGCTGCGACCCGACGTGGGGCGCCTACGACGAGTACCCGGCGGCCGGCGCGACCCCGTACCGGCGCGACCACGTGAAGGCGTTCCAGCAGTCCGGCGGCGACGTCGTGCTGTCGTTCGGCGGCGCCGAGGGCACCGAGCTGGCGCTCGTCTGCGACGACGAGCAGCTGGTCACCGCCTACCGGTCCGTGATCGACGCCTACAGCGCCACCCACGTGGACTTCGACATCGAGGGCGCGGCGGTCCACAACACGCTCGCCAACACCCGCCGCGCCAAGGCGATCGCGAAGCTCCAGCGCGAGCGGCCCGGACTGGTCGTGACCTACACGCTGGCGAGCGCGGTCTACGGCCTCGAGCCCAAGGACGAGGCGATCCTGGATGACGCGCTCGCCCAGGGCGTCGACGTCGCGGCCGTGAACATCATGACCATGAACTTCGGCGCGCCGTTCGCGCCGGACATGGGCGCACTCACGATCCAGGCCGCGAACGGCCTGCACGGCCAACTCGTCGCGCGCTACCCCGCGCTCAGCAGCGCGCAGCTGTGGGGCAAGGTCGGCATCACGCCGATGCTCGGCATCAACGACACCGCCGACCAGATCTTCACGGTCGACGACGCGCGCGACGTCGCCGCGTTCGCCGCGGCGCACGACGTCGGGATGGTCGGCGTGTGGTCGATGGGCCGCGACACCCAGTGCCTCACGCCGGTCACCACGAAGCAGTCCGACTGCTCGGGCGTCGATCAGGAGAAGTGGGCGTTCACGAAGGCGCTCATCGCGCGCTGACCCGAACCGCATTGATGTTCGGGCCGGTGTTCTCGTCCCACACCACGAGCCCTCGGCCGTCCGGGCCGAGGGCGACCTGAAGGTCGGCCGGCGTCTCGACGCCCGTCGCCAGCACCTGCGCCCGCGACCAGCGGGCGCCGGTGCGCGACTTGGAGTACTCGAGCCGCTCGCCGGTCGACGAGTACCAGACGGCGATCATCCGGCCGCGGGCGTCCTGCGCGAGCGCGGCCCCCGCGATCGGCGTCAGCCCGCGGCGGCCTGCCGGGATCCGGTGCGCGCGGCCGAACCGGTTGCCGCTGAACTTGCGCACGACCATCCGGTCGGGAAAGCCGGCCGAGACCTCGTGCGCGAGCCACAGCCCGCGGCGGCCGGAGGCGAGCGCGAACGCGTTCGACTTGCCGACGCGCCGCGGCGCCGTCCACATCGCCGGATCGTGCACCGACCCCGCCCCCGTCCACACCGTGGATGCGATCGCCGGGCTCCGCCCGCCCGACACGACGACCGGCCGCACGCCAGCGTAGGCGACCTGCGCGTCGACGCCATAGCCGGGATTGATCTGCGCCGTCCCGTCCACCGGCCCGTTCAGCGAACGCTCGTAGAAGTCGATGTAGCCGAGGTTGCGGATCGTCAGCGCCAGCCGCCCATCGGGGCCGAACGCCCCATCGAAGAACCGCGCAGCGCCGAGCGACACGGGCGCCCCGAACGTCGCGCCGCTGTCGCCGGAGATCATCGACTGGAGCGTCCCGCGCGCGGACACGATCCACACCGCGCCCGCCCCGCCCGCTCCCACCAGCGCGGGTTGCGCCAGCGGCGACGCGTTGTCATCCAGGATCACCCGCGGCGTGCACGACCGCGCGCCGCGCGGCCAGGCGCAGAACATCAGCGGCTCACCGGGACTGACGTACGGGCCGTTGTACGCGACATAGGCGGTGCCGGCGGCGTCGACGGCGACGCCGGGAGCGTCGCCGGGCCCGATCGTGACCGGCCGTGCCGCCTGCGCCGGCGCGGCAAGCACCAGCAGCAACAGCACGGCAAGCACCCCCATCGCGCCGCAGTCTAGGCTCGGCAGCGTGCGCCGCGTCGCAGTCATCGCCTCCGCCAGCGGCAACGGCAAGTCGACGATCGGCCGCCGGCTGGCCGACCGGCTCGGCGTCCCGTTCGTCGAGCTCGACGCGCTCGTGCACGGCTCGAACTGGACCGAGACGCCCGACGACGAGCTGCGCCGCATCGTCGAGCCGATCGTGCGCTCCGACGGGTGGGTGATCGACGGCACCTACCCGCGCAAGCTCGGCAGCCTCGTGCTCGACTCCGCCGACACCGTCGTGTGGCTCGACCAGCCGGTCCGCGTCTGGCTGCCGCGCCTGGCGCGCCGGACCGCGCGCCGGGTCACGGGGCGCGAGGTGCTCTGGAACGACAACCGCGAGACGCTGTGGACGGCGATCGGCGGACCCAACTCGCTGGTCTTCTACGCGCTGCGCTCCCACGTCCGCCGGCGCCGGACGTGGCCCACGAGGCTGGCGCGCTATCCCGTGACCCGGCTGCGCAGCCCAGCGGACGTCGAGCGCTGGATCGCGAATGTCTGAATTCGAGCCCGGGACGCCGTTCGCCGACCACGTGATCGAGGACGTCGCCGGTCGCGGCGGGATGGGGATCGTCTATCGCGCGCGCCACGTCCCGCTCGACCGCGAGGTGGCGCTGAAGGTGATCGCGCCCGAGTTCTCCTCCGACGAGGAGTTCCGCCGTCGCTTCGAGCGCGAGTTCCGCGCCGCGGCGTCGATCCAGCACCCGAACGTCGTGCCGATCTACCACGCCGGCGAGGAGGACGGGCTGCTCTACGTGACGATGCGATTCGTCAAGGGCACCGACCTCGCGCGGCTGCTGCAGGTCCGCGGACGGCTCGAGCCGGACCTGGCGGCGTCGATCATCGTCCAGGTCGCGGAGGCGCTCGACGCCGCGCACGGCGCCGGGATCGTGCACCGCGACGTCAAGCCCGCCAACGTCCTGCTGGAGGGCGAGCACGCGATGCTGACCGACTTCGGGCTGATGAAGAACCTGCGGTCGGACACGAAGATCACCGACGTCCGCAGCGTGATCGGGACGTTCGACTACGCCGCGCCCGAACAGCTGCGCGAGGCACCCGTGGACGCCCGGACCGACGTCTACGCACTCGGCGCCGTGCTCTACCAGACGATCACCGGCAAGGTGCCCTACCCGCGCGAGACCGCGGCGGCGACGATGCTCGCGCACCTCGACTCGCCTCCACCGTCGGTGCTGAGCGTGCTGCCGGACGCGTCGGACCTGCTCGGCGAAGTGGTCCGCCGGGCGATGGCCAAGCACCCCGACGATCGCTATCCGTCGGCGGGCGACCTCGGCCGCGCGGCGCGGGCGGCCGTCGGCCACATCGCCGTCGCCGAGACCGAGCGCAGCGTCGCCGTCGGTGACGCGTCGCCGCGGATCGCGCCGGCCCTGCCGCTTCCGCCGGCGCTCGGTGTGGAGACCGGGCGCGGCCCGTTCGTGGGCCGCGAGGATCTGCTCGAGCGGCTGGCGGCGCGCTTCAGCATCGCGGTCAGCGGGGAGCGCCAGTTCGTCCTGCTGGCCGGCGATCCCGGCATCGGCAAGACCCGGCTCGCGGCCGAGTTCGCGCGGCGTGCCGACGCAACGGTTCTCTATGGGCGCTCAGACCCGGAGGCGCTCCTCCCGTACCAGCCGTTCATCACCGCGCTGGCGCACTTCGTCTCCCACCGCGAGACGCTGGTCCTGCCGCGCGAGATCGCGGGCGAGCTGACCGAGCTCTCGCGCTTCGTCCCGGAACTGCGCCGCCACGTGCCGGAGTTCCGCCAGACGCTCAGCGACGACCCCGAGACTCGCCGTTTCCGGCTGTTCGAGGGCGTCAACCGGATGCTCGCGTTCGCCGCGCGCGAGCGCTCGGTCGTGCTGCTGCTCGACGATCTCCACTGGGCCGACGCGTCGACGCTGCTGCTGCTCGGCCACCTGCTCCAGGACGGCGCGCCGATGCGGCTGTTGGTCGTCGGCACCGCGCGGACGTTCGAGGGCGAACTGCTCAGCCGCCTGCGCCGGCAGCGGACGTTCGAGCAGATCGTTCTCTCTGGGCTGACCGCCGAGGAGACCCGAGCGCTCGTCGCGCGCGAGGACGTGACGTCCGGCTTCCTGCGCCGGCTGACCGAGGAAACCGACGGGAACCCGTTCTTCATCGAGGAGACGCTGCGCAGCCTGCCCGCGCTCGAGGAGCGTGCGCTGAGCCAGATCGCCGTTCCCGAGGGCGTCAAGGAGATGATCGCGCGCCGCCTGGCGCAGCTGAGCGAACCGGCGAACCAGGTGCTCAACGTCGCGGCGGTGATCGGCCACCGGTTCGATCTGGCGACGCTCGAGGCATTAACAGACGACACGGCCCTGGACGCAGTTGAGGAAGCACTTTCGGCAGGGTTAGTCCGTGAGGCGGACGAGTTAGACCGCTACGTGTTCGCTCAGGCGCTCGTCCATGACACGATCTACGAGCGCCAGAGCGCGAGCCGGCGGATTCCGGCTGCACCGGCGGATCGGCGAGGCACTGGAGGGCACCGCGAGCGCGGCGGAGCTCGCCTACCACTTCGCGGAGGCGCGGAGCGAGAAGGCGGTCGCGTACGGCCTGACCGCGGCCGAGCAGGCCGCCGACGCGCTCGCCTACGAGGAGGCGGCGGAGCACTACCGGCGTGCCCTGGTCGAGCCGCGGCTCGACATCCTGCTCGCGCTCGGCGCCGCGGAGCTGCGCGCCGGCGACCCGACAGCGCGCGAGACGTTCGCCACCGCCGCGCAGCTGGCGCGCCAGAGCAACGAGCGCGGTGCGCTGGCCGAGGCCGCGCTCGGCATCGCCGGCCGCCACGCCGAGGCCGGGGTCGTCGACCACGACAGCATCGCGCTCCTGGAGGAGGCACTTGCGCGATTCGGCGACGAGGATCATCCGTTCGGCGTCCAGCTCCGCACCGCGCTGGCCGACCGGCTGCACTTCGCCCAGGCCGAGGAGCGCACGCTGGCGCTCAGCGCCGACGCGCTCGCGATGGCCCAGCGGCTGGGTGACCCGCGCGCGCTCCTGGCCGCGCTGGAGAGCCGGCACGCCGCGCTGCTGCACGTCGACCACCTCGCGGAGCGGCTCAATCTCGGCGAGGAGCTGCTGGGGC
Source organism: uncultured Solirubrobacteraceae bacterium (assembly GCA_963768375.1). GTDB lineage: Bacteria > Actinomycetota > Thermoleophilia > Solirubrobacterales > Solirubrobacteraceae > Solirubrobacter. Next base: position 531,661 of record CAVYHO010000002.1, on the reverse strand, counting down.
TGGCGGCGCGGATCGGCGAGTCCGAGCTGGAAGCGCTCGGTCACCACTGGCGGATCTACGACCTGCTCGAAGCAGCGCAGGTCGACGCCGCCCGGCGCGCCCACCGCCGGCTGGCGACGCTCGCCACCGAGCTGCGCCAGCCGCTCTACAACCACTTCGCCGTCGGCTGGGAGGTGGTGTGGGCGCAGATGGCGGGCCGCGTGGGCGACGCCGAGCGGCTGGCGCGCGAGGCGTTCGCGCTCGGTCGCCAGGCGCAGTCGCGCGACGCCGAGACGATCTTCGCCGCCCAGAATCTGATCCTGCGCCGGCGCGAGGACGCGCTGGGCGACTACGCCAAAACGATCGAAGGTCTTGTCGAGCAGCATCCACGGCTGCTCGCCTGGCGCGCGGTGCTGCCGATGGCGCACCTGATGTCCGGCGACACGCAGGCCGGCGTGGCCCAGTTCCGCGAGCTGGCGCGGGACGAGTTCGCGGCGATCCCGCGCGACATGTTCTGGTTCACGGCGATCGCGCTGCTGGGCGAGACGTGCGCGCTGATCGGTGACCGCGAGCAGGCGGCCGTGCTGTACCGGCTGCTGGAACCGCACCGCGAGCGCCTGGTCCAGGTCTCGCAGGCCGCGAACCTCGGCTCCACGCACCGCTTCCTCGCGCTGCTGAGCGCGGCGCAGGGGGATCTCGCGAGCGCCGAGCGCCACTTCGAGCTCGGCCTGGAGCGCAACGCCGCGTGCGGGCTGCGGCCGGTGGTGGCGCTGATGCGGCGCGAGTTCGCCGAGATGCTGATCGCGCGCGGCGATCGCGCCCGCGCTCGCGACCTGCTCCAGCAGACCCTGCGCGAGGCGCAGGAGGGCGGCATGTCGCAGCTGATCAGCCGCGTCGAGTCGCGGCTCAAAGAGCTCGAAGCAAGCTGACGCAGTCGCCGTAGACGACCCGCCCGCCGACGACCGTCAGCCAGACGCCGATGTCCGGCAGCTCATCGGCGGGTGCGTCGATCGGATCGACGGCCAGCCCGGTGAGGTCGGCGCGCATCCCCGGGTGGATGCGCCCGGCCACGCCTTGCTCGCCCGCCACGATGGCGGGCGCGAGCGTGTAGCCCGCCAGCGCCTCGTGCGCGGTCAGGGCCTGGTCCGGGACCACGGCGTGTTCCTGTGACGGCAGGCGCCGCAGCTGCGCGGCGGCGAGCCCGAGCCGCGGATCGGCGTCCGCGACCGGCCAGTCGCTGCCGAGCGCCAGCACCGCGCCGGCGTCGATCAGGTCGCGCATCCGGAACGCCCGCGCGGCCCGCTCCGGACCGAGGCGCTCGCTCCAGTTGCCCTCGGGCTTGACCGCGGCCAGGTGTACCGGCTGCATCGAGGCGACCACGCCCGCCGCGGGTATCGCTTGGACGAGATCGTCGGGGAGCGCCTCGAGGTGCTCCAGCCGATGGCGGATCCCGGGCGCCGCGCCGGCCTCGATGTACGCGCTCAGGGCGAACCGCACGGCGGCATCGCCGATCGTGTGCGTCGCGACCTGGAAGCCGGCGTGGGCGAACCGTTCGATCGCTTTGGCCAGCCGCTCCGGCTCAGGCCAGTACGGCTTGAGGCCCTCGCCGTGCGTGTCCGGCTCCTCGAGCCAGGCAGTGCCGCTGTCGATCACGCCGTCCGCGAAGAACTTCACCACGCCCCCGCGCCACAACCGCCCGCGAAGGTCGCGCAGCGACAGCTGCGCCTCCATCTCCTCGTCGGTCGTCTCCGGCGTCATCCACAGCGGGACCCGCAGCCGCATCGTCAGCTCGTCGGTGCCCTCGAGGTCGCGCAGCAGGTCGTACGTGGCCGGCTCGCCGTCCATCACGTGCGCGCCGGTGAGGCCGAGCGAGTTGAGCCGCTGCAGCTCGGCCACGTAGCGGGCGCGCAGCTCCGGCCAGCGGAGCTTCGGCGCCGCGCGTAGGACGAGGTCCTGCGCGCTCATCTCGCGCAGCTCGCCAGTGGGGGTTCCGTGCTCGTCGCAGACCACCTCGGAGTGGTCGGAGAACTCGCGCGGGCCGTCGACGAGCGCCAGCTCGAGCGCCCGCGGCGTGGCCAGCCCCGTGTGCAGGTCGGAGAGCCGCACGAACGCCGCGGCACCATCGACCGCGTCCGTGATCTCGGCGATTGACGGCGCCGCGTCGTAATCGAGGCCCCAGGCGAACAGCCAGCCGCGGTGGACGGTGCCGGCGGTCAGCGCCGCGAGCACCTCATCGGACGTCTTGCAGTGACTCAGATCGACACCTCGGGCCAGCTCCGCGCCCCAGAACGGATGCAGGTGGGAGTCGGTCAGCCCGGGGATCAGCGCCTGGCCGCCGGCGTGCAGGACCTCCGTGCGTGCGTCGCAGTGCGCCCGCACCTCGGCCTCGCCGCCGACCGCGACGATGGTCCCGTGCCGCACCGCGACCGCGGTCGCGAACGGTCGCGCCGGGTCGAGCGTCCGGATCCGGGCGCCGACGATCGCGAGATCAGCGGGCATCCGGGAAGTCTGAACTAACGGTGCTAGTTTTGTCAAGGTGCGCGCTCAGCGCACGCGAACGTTGACTCGTGACGACGTTCCGAGCGCGAACGGGTAGCCCGACTCGGCCCGCACCACGGCCCGGAACGGATAACGCTTGCGAGCGGCCCCGCGCGAGAAGCGGTATGTGTAGCGGAACGCCCCGCGGGCGTTCGTGCGAACGGTCCGGACGCTCCGCCAGCGGCCGTCGTCGAACGCCTGCAGTTCGACCAGCTTGCCCCTGGAGGGAACGTAGCCCCCGCGCAGACGGCCGGTGAGGCGCAGGCTGCGGCCGGCACGGACGACGGCCGGCCGCGCCGTGAGCACGGCCCGCGCGCGCACGCGGATCGCGAGCGCGCCGGAGCACTGGTATTGAGGGTCGCCGGTGCCGCGGATGCCGAAGTGCAGCGTGCGCGACGGTCCAGCGGGGACACGGTACGTAAAGCGTCCACGGGCGTCGGTGGTCACCGGCGTGCGGATGACGCGCGTCGGCGCGCCCGCACGTGCCACGCGACTGAGGACCCACACCTGGGTGCCGGCGCGGGCTCCGGCGAGGGTCCCGTGCACGTTCATGCGCGCGCCGTTGGCGATCGTCCGCCCCTTGGTCGTGACCTTCAGCGCCGGCGAGACGGTCGCCGCGCACGACGTCGGCGCGTTCGATGTCGTGATCGTGAACGGGCCGAATGCAGCCGCGTTGGATCGGGTGGCGTCGCGGAGCAGGACCCGGACAGAGTGCTGCCCGTCCGCCAGCCCCGCCGTGTCGAGCGACACCGTGCCGCTGGCCGTCAGCTTGCAGGGCACCGTGGCCGTGAACGGCACGCTGCAACCCAGTGACTGCGCCGCCTCGTCGTTGCCGTCGACCTCGATCACCGCCTCATAGAGCCCGCCGCCGGCGTCCGTGGCCGAGAACGAGACGCCGTAGACTCCCGCCAGCGTGCCCGGCGCCGTCAGCGAACCCGCGGGCGGCGACGTGAACACCGGATCGCTGTCGTCCTGGAGGACGAACGCACCGCGGTACATGCGGAAGTTCGACGTGTCCGGCTCGCTTCCCGCCGCGGCCTGGCAAGTGGAGCCGCCGGCGCCGCCACAGGACGCGTTCAGCCAAACGTCTCGGACATCGGCGAGGTTCGCGTCGCCGACGAGGTTCGCCCGGTTGGCGCGGTCGGCATTGGTACCGAGACTCCCGCACTCATCGGCTCGGCACTGCTCGACAACGTGGGCCGCGTCGTAGACGTTCGCCTGGCGGGTCATCGTGTACAGCGGCGTCTCGTTCGGCAGATTCGTGTCCACGTCGGCCGTGCGCCAGATCTGATAGCTCGCGATCTTTGTGTTCGCCGGCGCCTTGAAGTGCCAGGAGAGCGACGTCCCCACGGGGTGATCGCGGTCGCCGTTGAGACCCGCGTACAGGCCGCCGCCAGACGCACAGGCGTTGACCGGGTTCGAGAACGAAGCCCCGCCCTCCGCCGTCCACCCGTCAGCCGGGATCGGCTCCCAGCCAGGCCCGGCGCACGTCCACACCTCGTACGTGCCGGCGCGCGCGACGCCCGGCGCCAGGCACAACAGAACGACGGCGAGCATCCCTGCGCGGACCACGAGGCACCGGAAGATAGCGAGGACAGGTGGAGTCACGACTCACCTCATGGTGGGACGGAGTGCGGCACCGCCTTCGTAGCGTCAGTCGCATGACTCGCCCCATTGCCATCGTTGCCTCACTGATCGCATTCCTCGCCGTCGCCGCTCCCGCCGAGGCCGCGAAGAGCTGTCAGCGCGAGGGCGCCAAGCTGCTCGCCGCCGACGGTCGCGTGCGCGTCGTCTCGGTCAAGGAGCGCGCGCAGAACTCCGAGACCCGGCGTGACCGGATCTACGGCTGCTGGACGACCACCGGCCGCCGGTTCACGATGTTCCTGCAGCGCGACTTCGGGCTCGACCTGATCTCGCGTGCACAATTCGAGATCGTCGACGGGCGCTACATCGGCGTGATCCAGCAGTTCGAGGGTGGCGTCAGCGAGTCGCTGACGGCCGGCACCTGGGACGCGCAGAACCACCGCGCCGTGCATGACTCCAAGCCGTGCGACGAGGTCTCCGCCGGCGACACATACGGCGTGCTGGACGCGGTGTTTTTCCGTGGCGGTGGCATGGCCTACACGTGCTGGGGCCATGTCCATCTCGCTGACGGGCAGGGCGATCGGGAGCTGGAGCCGGCCGGGACGCGCGTGACCCAGCTCGGGATCTCGCGCAATGGGCACGGGACAGCCGAGCGGCTGTACTACATGGTCGACGACACGACGGTAAAGACCGTGGCGCTCTAGGTCAGCGCGGCCGCCAGCCGGTGGTGGCGGAGCTTCTCGGGCGGGTCGCCGTGCAGGAGCCAGTCGCCGTCGTCACGCCGGCTCACGCGCCCGGCCTTGCTGAGCGCGCCCATCGCGGTCGTGACCGAGGGGCGGTGGGCGCCGACGATGTCCGCCAGCCGCTGGTGCGAGAGCGGCAGCGGCACGACGATCCCGTCGCGCGTCACCTTGCCCCAGCGTTCCGCCAGGTGCCAGAGCGTGAGCAGCAGCCGGTCCTCGACCCGCGGGTGGTGTGCAATCGCCAGCGCCACCGCGAGGTGGTGCGCGCGCCGGGTCCCGCGGTTGAACAGCTCGACGCCGAGCTGCGGCCACGGGTTGATGCGCGTCACGAGCGCGTGGTCGAGCACGGCCAGCTTGCTCGGCTCGAGCACCTCCCAGCCGACCTCGGCGCGCACGTGCGAACCGGCGTCGTCCCAGCTCCACGGCCGCATCACGTCGCACGGGCCGATCAGCTCGATGCAGCGCCGGCCGAGCACGTCGACCTCGCGGCTGAGCAGGCCCTCGACAATCAGGAAGCCACGGTGGTGGACGTCGGGCTCAAGTGCGCCGGCGACGTCCCACTCACCCGTCGACAGCCGCTGGACGCGGGTGAGCGCCTCATGGCGCGCCCGCTCGAGCTGCGCGTCGTCGAGCTGCTCGGCGAGGTCGGGATCGGCGTCGACGATGCTGATGGTCGAGGGGGCCACACTCGCGTTCTTACCCCACATGTCCGAGCGCATACGTCGGCACCGCAACGCTGTCGCGTCGGATTGACAACGGCATGGCCTACTCCTTGCAGGATGCGGATCGAGCGGATCGCGGTTGGACTTGCCTTGCACGGCGAACTCGACGCAGCCACGGGGCCGGAGCTCGACATCGCGCTGCTCGAGACGCGCGGGCCGGTGATGCTCGACCTCAGCGGGATCACGTTCATGGACTCGGGCGGGATCAACGCACTGCTGCGCGCGCGGGCCCTGCTCGGCCGCGAAGACCGCACGCTCGCGCTGGTCCGCCCGTCCGCGCCCGTCCGCCGCACACTCGAGACGGCGGGCATCGCCGACCTGTTCGAACTCACCCGCCGCTAACGTTCCCGCGCCATGCCCCTGGCGCTCCGTTTCGCCGACCCCGACGGGAGGTTCAAGGCCGTCCGGCTCGCCAGCGATCTCCCGCTCTCGCGCGAGCAGCGCTCGTTCACGCGCAACGGCGATGGCTGGGGGCTCGAGATCGACGCGCCGGACATCCTGCGGCTCGAATACAAGCTCGAGGTCGACCACGTCGACGGCGGCACCGAGCACGTCTGCGACCCCGACAACCCGATGCGCGCGCCCGGCGCGTTCGGGGAGAAGTCGGTGCTGGAGCTGCCCGGCTACGAGCCGCCGGAGTGGCTGGACGAGGAGGGCGTCGAAGGCGAGTACGCCGAGGTCGAGATCCGCGGCCGCGGGCTCGGCGCGCACGTGCCGATCCGGATCTGGAGCCCGGCGAGCGCCGGCGCGGGCCAGCCGCTGCGGCTGCTGCTGGCCAACGACGGCCCGGAGTACGAGGAGCTCTCCCAGCTCACCCGCTACGCCGCCGTGAAGATCGCCCAGGAGGAGCTCCCACCGTTCCGCGTCGCGCTCCTGCAGCCGCTCGACCGCAACCAGTGGTACTCCGCCTCGGCGATCTACAGCCGCGTGCTCGCCCACGACATCGTCCCGGCGCTGCGGTCGCTCGGCGTGATCGGCGCGCCCGCCGCGATGGGCGCGAGCCTCGGCGGGCTCGCGATGCTGCACGCCCAGCGCCGGTTCCCGCGCACGTTCAGCGCGCTGTTCCTGCAGTCGGGCAGCTTCTTCATGCCCCGCTACGACGCCCACGAGCGCCGCTTTCCCCGGTACGCCCGGATCGTGCGGTTCGTGCGCGAGACGCTGCGCGACGGCCAGTACGCGATCCCCGTGCCGACCACGCTCACCGTCGGCACCGCGGAGGAGAACGCCCACAACAATCGCGAGATGGCGCGTGCCCTTTCGGCTCAGGGGTACGAACTGTCCTTGGAGGAGGTTCCGGCTCTGCACAACTACGTCGGCTGGCGGGACGCCTTCGACCCGCACCTGACCACCCTGCTCAGACGCGCCTGGTCGCGATGAAACACGAACACCACGAGCTCTACTCTCCCGCGATCGGCACCAACGGCACCGTCGCCGTCTTCGGCCACTACGGCCGCGCGGTGCTCGCATTCCCGTCCGAGGGCGGCCGCGCATACGACTGGCGCGACAACGGCATGATCGGCGCCCTCGAGGGCCTGATCGACGGCGGGCGCGTGAAGGTCTACTGCGTTGACTCCTTCGACGCCTCGTCGTGGTCGAACAACGCCGTCCCGCTCGAGGAGCGAGCGCAGCAGCACGGCCGCTACGAATCCTGGATCCACGACCAGGTGGTGCCGTTCATCCACCACGACACCGGCGGCGAGATCCTCACCACCGGCTCCAGCCTCGGCGCCTTTCACGCCGTGAACTTCGCGCTCAAGCGCGCCGACCTGTTCCCGATCGCGATCGGCATGTCGGGCAACTACGACCCAGCCGCCTGGAACGCCTGGGGCGAGCGCGGCGACGCGACCTACTTCAACAACCCGCTCGACTATGTCGGGCATCTCGGCGGCGACCACCTCGAGTGGCTGCGCACGCGCCTCAGCCTGCTCCTGGTCTGCGGCCAGGGCCAATGGGAGGACACGACCGGCTCGCTCGAATCCACCAAGCGCATGGCCGGGGTGCTCGCCGAGAAGGGGATCCGCCACGAGCTCGACCTGTGGGGACATGACGTCCCGCACGACTGGCCGTCCTGGCGCGCCCAGATCGCCCACCATCTCCCGAGGTTCTGCTGATGTCCGACGCTTCACATTTGATCGGTCTCCTCCTCGGCACCGAGGAGGACTGGCCGCGCGCCTTCGAGACCCTGCTGGGGCGGGTCGGGCCGGTGAAGCACGAGGGGGCGACCCACCACGTCAGCAGCGAGCGGATCACGATCGAGCCGTTCGACCTGCGCGACAAGCCGCGCTACGACCTCGTCGTCGACCGCCTGGCGTGGTGGTACTTCGTGCCGCGCGAGTGGTTGAAGAAGGTGGCGATGATGGATGACGTCTACCTGCTCAACTCGCCGTTCACGTTTCAGGCGATGGAGAAGCACGCGGCCTACTGCGCGATGATCCGGCTCGGGATCAAGGTGCCGCCGACGGTGCTCGTCCCGCACAAGAACCCGCCGGAGAACACGCGCTTCCAGTACACGGCGGCGAAGTACAACCTCCCGTTCGACCTCGCCGCGATCGCCGAGAACATCGGCTATCCCCTGTTCATGAAGCCGTACGACGGCGGCCAGTGGGTCGGCGTGACGCGCATCAAGGACCCGGAGATGCTGCAGAAGACCTACGACGAGTCGGGCGAGCGGCTGATGCACCTGCAGGCGTCCGTCGAGGGCTTCGACAAGTTCGCCCGCTCGCTGTCGATCGGCGCCGAGACGATGGTGATGGACTTCCGGCCGGACGAGCCGATGCACAACCGCTACGCGGTCTCGCACGACTTCCTCTCGCCCGAGACGGGCGACGAGGTGCTGACGATCAGCCGGCTGATCAACGCGTTCTTCCGCTGGGAGTTCAACTCCTGCGAGACGCTCGTGCGCGGCACCGAGGCGCACCCGATCGACTACGCGAACGCGTCGCCGGACGTTGCGCTGACGTCGCTGCACTACTACTTCCCGTGGGCGATGAGCGCGCTGCTGAAGTGGACGATCTTCTGCACCGTGACGGGCCGCGGGTCGCGGGTCGTGGACATGGACACGCGCCGCTACTTCGAGATCGGCGACCGTGAGGACCTCAGCTACGAGGACAAGCTCGCGGAGTACCGGAAGATGGCCGACGACTACTTCGAGGTCGAGCGCTACACGGAGTTCTGCTCGACCGCGCTGGCGCACGTCGACGAGCTGATGCTCGACTGGGTCTCCTCGGCGGAGTTCGACGCGCTGCTGATCGAGACCGTCCGCGCGACCTACCCGGAGCACGAGCAGGAGCGGTTCGCGGCGCACTTCCGCGGCCTGCTCGGGCTGTGGGTGACCGAGCGCGGGCGAACGGCGCAGACCGTCTAGACCGACGGTCCAAGGCGGTTGTGACCGCCGGTCCGTTTTCGCGGCGGCCGGGCGTCCATAGCGTCGCCGCGTATGAACGCAGCGCTGCATACAGGAGCGGATGCGGTCGCGCGCCTGGCCGCCGCGCGTCCGATGGTGGTGGATGTCGTCCCGGCCTCGGAGGTCTCCGCGCACCATGCCGCGGGCGGCGTCAGCCACGCCGGTCCGCCGATCGAGCCGGCCCGGATGTGCGCGCCGATGCGCGCCGCGCTCGGGTCGGCGCTGTGGCTCGAGGGATTCGCGGGCTCGCCGGCCGAGGCGCTGGTGCTCGTCGACGACGGCCAGATCCCGCTCTCGACCAACCATGACGCGGGCGGCGTCGGCCCGATGGCCGGCGTCGTCAACCCGAGCATGCCGGTGTGGGTGGCGCGCGACGAGGCGACCGGCACGGTCGCCTGGTGCCCGCTCAACGAGGGCTCGGGCGCCGTGCTGCGCTACGGCGCGGACGGGCCCGAGGTGCTGGAGCGGCTGAAGTGGATGCGCGACGTGCTCGCGCCCGAGCTGCGGGCCGCGCTCACGCAGCCGCTCGACCTCTACGACCTGCACGTGCGGTCGCTGGCGCTGGGCGACGAGGCCCATCACCGCACCGAAACCGGCACCGAGCTCACGCTGCAGGCACTGGCGATCGAGCACCCCGAGGTGCGCGCGTTCATCGCCGGCAACGGCCAGTTCTTCCTCAACTTGGCGATGGTCTTCGCCAAGCTCGCGCTGGACTGTGCAGCCGATGTTCCGGGCTCGCCGGTCCTCACCGCGATCGCCCGCAACGGTGTCGAGGTCGGCATCCGCGTCTCCGGCACCGGCGACCAGTGGTTCGTCGGCCCGGCGGCGCTTCCCGACCCGGCGAAGCTGTTCGACGGCTACGCGCCGGCCGACATGAACCCGGACCTCGGCGACTCTGCAATCGTCGAGACGTACGGCCTCGGCGCGCTGGCTGTCGCAGCCTCTCCGGTCGCCGCGGCGTCCGTCGGCCTGGACCCGGCCGACGGCGACGCGATCGACTCCCGGTTGCGGGCGATCGCGGCCGGCGAGTCGCGCGACATCCGCTTCCCGGACGGGCGCCCCGCGATTCTCGGGGTCGACGTCCGCAAGGTGGCCGAGACGCGGATCGCGCCCCCGGTGCACACCGGCATTGCGCACCGGCGGCCGGGAGTCGGCCAGATCGGCGGCGGCGTGACGCACCCGCCGCTGGAAGCGTTCGATCTCGCGGTGGAGGCGCTCGGTTGACCCGCGCGGAGGAAGTCCATCGCGAGCTGCGCGCGGCGCTGCTGGCGGGCGAGTTCCCGTACGGGCAGCGGCTGGTCGAGGAGCAGCTCGCCGAACGGTTCGCGACCAGCCGGACACCGGTGCGCGAGGCCTTGCGGCGGCTGGAGGGAGACGGACACGTGGTGCGCGATCGCTCGGGCGGCGTGCGCCCGAACGCGCCGCGGGTGTCGGCGATGCGCGAGCTCTACGCCGTCCGCACCGTGCTCGAGGACCTGGCGGTGCGCACGGCCGACCCGGAGCGCCTGGACGGCCTCCACGAGGAGTGGCTGGAGCTGCGCCAGGAGCACGACGAGAGCCCGGACTTCGTGCACGCCGACGAGGCGTTCCACGAGGCGCTTGCGGCCGGCAACCGCGCGGCCGAGCGCTACCTGCGCGACATCAACGAGCGGATCCGCGTGATCCGGATCCACGACTTCACGACGCCGGACCGGATCGAGGCGACGATCGAGGAGCACCTGGAGATCCTCGAAGCGATCCGCGTCGGCCGCACCGACACCGCCGCCGCGCTGATGCGCGTGCACATCGAGCGCAGCGCCGACGTCGTCGAACGGCGCGTCGGCGAACTGCTGGCCCGGATGTTCGAGGAGGAGCGGCCATGAGCATCGCGAGCCAGGCATTCGCCGCGGCGTTGGAGCAGCTGCAGACGGTCGACCCGCCCGAGCGGCGGCCGGCCTACGAGGTCTTCCCTCCGCCGTCGCCGCTTCCGGCGCTCGGCGGGCTGCCGCGCCACGGCGCGATCGCGACCGCCGCGGCCGCGCTCGACGCCGGCACGACGTCCTCCGTCGCGCTCGTCGAGGAGGCCTTGGACCGGATCGCCGACGACGATTGGACCGCGTTCGTCGAGGTCACCGCGGACCGTGCCCGGCATGAGGCCCGCGCCCGCGACGGTGAGCTGCGCGCGGGCCATCGGCGCGGCCCGCTGCACGGCATCCCGGTCTCGGTCAAGGACGTCATCCACGTCCGCGGCGCCGCCACGCGCTGCGGTTCGGCGGCCTATCACGTCACGCCGGAGGCGGACGCCGCCGCGGTCGCGCGCTGGCGCGAGGCCGGAGCGGTGATCCTCGGGAAGACCTCGACGCACGAGTTCGCGCTCGGCGTCACCAGTCCGCAGGCCCGCAACCCGCACGACCCGACCCGGATCCCGGGCGGCTCGAGCGGCGGCAGCGCGATCGCCGTGGCCACCGGCATGGGCTTCGCCAGCCTCGGCACCGACACCCGCGCCTCGATCCGCGTGCCGGCCGCGCTGTGCGGCGTCGTCGGGCTCAAGCCGACGTACGGCACGGTGTCGACGCAGGGCGTCGTCCCGCTGTCGTGGACGATGGACCACGTCGCGGTGATGGCCCCGACAGCCCAGGACGCGGCGCTCGCGCTGGACGCTCTGCGCCCGGACGCGACCGCGATCGCGCCCGCCGCCGGCACCCGCGTCAGCCACGTGCGCGTCGGCCTCGCCACCGCCGCGTGGGAGGGCGCCGAGGCGGCCGTCGAGACCGCCGTCGACCGCCAGCTCACACGGCTGAAGCGACTCGTCGCCTCGGTGCGCGAGACCACCCGACCCGACGCCGCCGACTTCGGCGGCGCCAATGCGATGGGCCTGCTCGTCTCGCGCTGCGAGGCGGCCACGTTCCATCGCGCCGCCGGACTCGACCGCTCGCTGTACTGGGCGGAAGTGCGCGACCAGCTCGACGCCGCGGACGGCGTCCTGGCCACGGACTACATCGACGCGCAGCGCTACCGCGCGGCGCTGAGGGAGGAGATGCTCGCGGTCCTGCGCGAGCACCACGTGCTCGCGATGCCGACGGCGCCCGTCCTGGCGCCGCCGGTCGAGCGGGCCGACGAGTACCTGACGATCCTGTCGCGCAACGCGATCCTCTGGAGCTTCGTCGGCTTTCCGGCGATCTCCGTGCCGTGCCCTACCGATGGACTGCCGGTCGGCCTTCAGCTCGTGGCCGGGCCCGGTGGCGAGGCACTGCTGATCGCGCTCGCGACCGCCCTCACGAAAGGTCACGCATGACGACGCTCGTCCCGGCGCAGCCGGGCCCATTCGCCTTCGACGTCGAGACCACCGCGCTCGTGGTCATAGACATGCAGCGCGACTTCCTGGAGCCGGGCGGCTTCGGGGCGGCGCTCGGCAACGACGTCTCGCTGCTGTGGAGCGCGGTCGAGCCGCTCCAGCGCGTCCTCGCCGCCGCCCGCGACGCGGGGATGACCGTGATCCACACGCGCGAGGGACATCGGCCCGACATGCTGGACTGTCCGCCGGCCAAGCTCGCGCGCGGCGGCTTCATCGGCTCAGACAGCCCGAACGGACGGATCCTGATCCGCGGCGAGTTCGGCCACGACATCGTCGACGCGCTCGCACCCGCACCCGGCGAGGTCGTGCTCGACAAGCCGGGCAAGGGCTCGTTCTACGCCACCGACCTCGAGTTGATGTTGCGCAACCGCGGCATCACGTCACTGATCGTCACCGGCGTCACCACCGAGGTGTGCGTGCACACGACGGTGCGCGAGGCCAACGACCGCGGCTTCGAATGCCTCGTGCTCTCCGACTGCTGCGGCTCGTACTTCCCCGAGTTCCACGAGGTCGCGCTGCGGATGATCGCCGCCCAGGGCGGGATCTTCGGCTGGGTCGGCACCTCCGCCGACCTCCTCGACCAGCTCCCCGTCAACGTCGCAGCAGGAGCCTGACCATGGCCGTTCCCTTCTGGACCCGTGGTGATCTCAACGCCTTCTTCGGCCTCGGGATCAACATGCTGGTCAATGTCCTGGTGCTGGCCGGGCTCTGCATCGGCGTCGTCCACATGGCACCCGACGACGTGTACCGCGTCGTGCTGCCGGCGCTCGGCATCGAGCTGCTGATCGGCAACCTCTTCTACTTCCATCTGGCCCGGCGGCTGGCGATGCGCGAGCGGCGCACCGACGTCACGGCGATGCCCTACGGCCCGAGCGTCCCGCACATGTTCATCGTGACGCTCGTGATCATGCTGCCGACCTATCTGGCTACCAACGACCCGGTGGCGGCGTGGATGGCCGGCCTGGCGTGGGCGTTCATCATCGGCGTGATCATCCTCATCGGGGCGTTCGTCGGGCCGACGATCCGCCGCCTGACGCCGCGCGCGGCGATGCTCGGGACGCTGATGGGCATCTCGCTGGCGTTCATCTCGATGCGGCCCGCGGCGCAGATGTGGGGCGCGCTGTGGATCGCGCTGCCGGTGTTCATGATCATCCTCGCCGGCTTCGTCGCCGGCGTGCGGCTGCCGGGCAACTTCCCGGTCGGGCTGGCGGCGCTGCTCGTCGGCTCGGCGATCGGCTGGATCGGCGGCTTCATGGAGCCCGCCGCCGTCGGTGACGCGGCCGAGGCGATCGCGATCGGGATCCCGTCGCTCAACGTCGGACTCCTGATCGACGGGCTCGAGGGGATCTCGCCGCTGCTCGCCACCGCCATCCCACTCGGCATCTACAACTTCACCGAAGCCATGAGCAACGTCGAGAGCGCGGCCGCCGCGGGCGACCGGTACAACCTCCGCCACGTGCTGCTGGCCGACGGCACCGGCGCCGTGGTCGGCGCCGCGCTGGGCTCGCCGTTCCCGCCCGCGGTCTACATCGGCCACCCGGGGTGGAAGGCGGCCGGCGGCCGGATCTCCTATTCGCTGGCCTCCGGCGTGGCGATCTTCCTGCTGTGTGCCTTTGGGCTGTTCCCGCTGCTCGCGGCCCTGCTGCCGATCCCGGCGATCGTGCCGGTGCTGCTGTTCATCGGCCTCGTGATCGGCTCGCAGGCCTTCGTCGCCGTGCCGCGAGCGCACTACGCGGCGGTCGTGCTGGCCGCGATCCCATCGCTCGCCGCGTGGGCGTCCGGACTCGTGCATGACGCGCTGCTCGCCGCCGGCACGAGCGCCGAGCAGGTCGGCGCGGCGGCGCTGGCCAACGCGGGCGTCTTGTACGAGGGGCTGTTGAAGCTCGGCGAGGGCTCGGTGCTGGCCGGGATGGTGCTGGGCACGATCGCGGTGTTCGTGATCGACCGGCGGTTCATCCACGCGGCGGCCGCGTGCGCGGTCGGCGGCGTGCTGACGCTGGTCGGGCTGATCCACGGCGCCGAGGTCGTGTTCTTCACCTCGTCGCCGAAGATCGCGCTCGGCTACGGGCTCGCGGGGGTCGTCTGCCTCGCCTATGCGGCGCTGCGACTGCCGCCGCGCGAGCCCGACATGTCGGACCCGATCGACATGGAGGTCGCCGCGGAGCGCGCGCCGAAGTTCGAGCGCGAGGAGGAGCGCGTGGCCGTGCCCGCGTAAATCGGGGGGCTAGCCATAGGCGAGATTGTCGACGGGCGCGGTACCTTGGAGCTATGAGCACCGCCGCGCTCGCCGACGTCACCGCAACCGACAAGCCGAGCCGCAAGCAGCGGGCGGCGAAGACCGTCGACGCCGCCCTGCGCGGCGGAGTGATCGCCGGCGGCGTCGCGGCGATCGCGTGGCTGCTCGCCGTGTCCCTCGGCGCGACCGCGTTCTTCGCGCTGGTCGTCGTGACCGTTCTCGCCCTCTTGTACACGGTGGTGCGCGGTGACAAGGCCAACATGCGCGTCTGGGGCCTGCTCGCGATCGCGTGGGCGCTCGTGCTCGCCGCGCAGTGGGTGGTCACCAAGAACGGCGGTGTGATCGTCGCCGGTGCGGCCTGGATCGGCGTGATCGCCGGCGCGCGGCGCGCGGGGATCGCGAAGAAGTCGCTGGTCCTGCTGCTCTATCCGCTGCTGTCGCTGGCGATCGTCATCGCCGCCGGCGAGGACGTGCTCGATCCGTGGGGCGTCTCGTGGCTGTGGGTCGCCGCCGTGCTGGGGCCGATCATCGGCGTCCGCACGATCCTCAATCCCAGCCCGCGCGACCACAAGAGCAAGCCCGCTCCGGCGCCGGATCCGTTCGCCGACTTGTAGTCGGCTGAACAAACCGCGCGACTGCGCGCGATCAGGCGTGTTACTGAAATCCGTGCGCGCACTCCTGATCTCTCTCGCCCTGCTCTGCCTCGTCCCGGCCGTCGCCGACGCGCGGGTCGTGATCATCGCCACCGGCTCGTCCCAGGTGGCGCTGCTGGACACGCGCACGAACACGATCTCCGGGATGGCCGCCACGCCGGGACGCACGCGCGCCGTGACCGCGGCGCCGGACGGAACGCGCGCGTACGTCGCGTCCGGCCGCACGGTCACGATGATCGACCTCGGCACGCGTACGGGCGCCGGCAGCGTGATCGTTGGAGGCGTGCCGCTCGCGATGGCCGTCTCGCCCGACGGGGCGCGCGTGTTCGCCGCGCGCAACGGCGCGATCGACTTCGTCGATACGGCGACCGCGCAGTGGGTCGGCCGCCGCCAGCTGTCCGGCACGCCGCTCGATCTGGCGGTCACGGCGTCGCGCGCCGTCGTGGTCCAGACCGGCGGCAAGGTGGCGGTGCTCAACCTCACGACGGGGCGGCTCGTGCGCCGGCTCAACCTCCCCGGCGCCGCGGGCGTGAGCATCGCACCGACCGGTGAGGCGTGGGTGTCGGCGACGACCCCGCGCAGGGGCAAGCGCCGGGCGAACTCGCGGCTCGTGCGCATCGCATCGACGAACGGGGTCGTGACCGGCTCGATCGACCTCGGGACCGACGGCGGCGGCGGCGTCAGCGTCGGGCCGGAGGGCACCAAGGCGATCGTGGCGCCGGGCGCCAACCTGGCTCGCCGGTACCGACGGGCCGCGCTCGTCGACCTGGCCCGGCGGCGCGTGCTCGCCCGCACCGCGACCGGCAACGGGCCCGGGGATGCCTCCTACGCGTCCGACGGCGTGCGGCTCTACGTCAGCAACACGCGCCGCGGGACGGTCTCCATCCTCTCCGCGATCAGCGGCAAGCTCCTGCGCACGGTGACCCTGTCCGGCGCGGGCGCGCTGATGGTTCAGCCCGGGCTCGCGCTGTTCACCGGCACCGATCTTGGCGAGATCCTGAACGGCACGCGAGGCGATGACCGGCTGGTCGGGCTCGGCGGCGACGACATCTTGCGCGGGCTGCGGGGGAACGACGTGCTCGACGGCGGCGCCGGCAACGACGCGCTCGTGGCCTCGAGCGGCAACGACACGCTCGACGGCGGCGAGGGCGACGACGTGGGGTACGGCTCGACCGGCGTCGACAAGCTGAACGGCGGCCCTGGCGACGACCTCCTGGACGGCGGCCTCAGCAACGACGTGGTCGATGGCGGCCCGGGCAACGATCGCATCGACGGCGGCGACGCCGACGACACGCTCTACGGCGGCGAGGGCGACGACATCATCCGCGAAGCCGGGCTGGGCAGCGACATCCTGCTCGACGGCGGGCCCGGGAACGACATCATCGACGGCGGCCGCGGCACCGAGCGCCAGATCGTCGGCGGGCCGGGCAACGACCAGCTCTTCGGCCGCAACGGCGCCGACCGGCTCTATGGCGGGAATGACGACGACGTCCTCTACGGCGGCCGCTCCGGCGACCGTCTGTTCGGCGAGGACGGCAGCGACACGATCTACGGCGAGGCCCACCGCGACGCGATCTACGGCCAGGACGGCGACGACCGGCTGGACGGCGGGGGCGACGACGACCGCCTCTCCGGCGCCGACGGCGACGACGTGCTCACGGGCGGCTCCGGTGAAGACGAGGTGTTCGGCGGCCGCGGCGACGACACGATCCGCGTCGCCGACGGCGCCGCCGACTTCGTCTTCTGCAGCCTCGGCCACGACACGGTGTACGTCGAGAACACGGCGCCCGACCGCGATCAGCTCGACCAGTGCGAGACCGTCATCCCGGTCCCGCCCGAGGAGTCGGTGGACGAGCCGCTCGGGTCGTTCATCTACGGCGGTCTCGGCCCCGACACGCTGCTCGGCACCGACGGCGTCGACTCCGTGTTCGGCAAGGAGGACAACGACACCATCGACGGCCTCGGTGGGGACGACTACGTCGACGGCGAGGACGGCCACGACATCGTCCGCGGCGGCGCGGGCAACGACCAGGTCTACGGCCGCCACGGCAACGACGAGGTCTACGGCAACGACGGCGACGACGAGATCGAGGGCGGGTACGGCACCGACTACGTCGACGGCGGCGCCGGCAACGACATCCTCTCCGGCACGCAGAACGAGGATCGCGTCGCGGGCGGCACCGGCGACGACCGGATCGACGCCGTCGATGGCGCCATCGACCGGATCGACTGCGGGGAGGGCTACGACATCGTGTCCGTCGACCCGAACGACGTCATCGTCGGCGGGTGCGAGGTCATCAGGCGCTAGCCGGCGGCGCCCAGACGAGCGCGGCGAGCAGCCGCCAGACGCAGATCAGGCCGACGACCACGGTGGCGGCGGCGAGGAGGTCGCGCGCCGGCACGTGCCAGAGCGCCTCGGCGGGCCACACGAGCAGCGCCAGTGCGGCGGCCGCGAGCACGAGGTTGCGGGTGCGCGCGGCCGCCGGGCGCACGTCGCTGCGCGCGCCGAAGCAGTTGCACGGGATCACCCCGCGCTCGATCCGGCCGAGCACGGCGGTGAAGGCCAGCATCAGCGCGACCACCGCCACCGCCGCGATTGGCAGACCGGCGATCAGCGCGGCGGCCAGCAGCGCCTCGGTGACGGGCACGGCGACCGTCAGCACGCGCGCGGCGCGCGCGCCGGTCATGGTCCGCAACGTCGCGCGAAACGGCGCGGGGTCGCGCAACTTGGCCAGCGCGGCCACGAGCAACGTGACCGCGAGCAGCATCGAGATCGCCACCGACACGCCGGTCAGGGTACCTGGGCTGCCGATACCCTCGGGGCCCATGATCGACCAGGCCGCGGGCGCGCGGCGGTGGTGGCTCGCCGTCGCGGGCCTCGTGCTGGGGGCGCTCATTCTGCGCGTGTGGGGCCTCCGCTGGGGCCTGCCCTTCGCCTACAACCTCGACGAGCGCTCGCACTTCGTCCCGCGCGCGGTCGCGTTCTTCGACAACGGCTCGATCGATCCGGACTACCAGCTCAACCCGTCGGGGCTGATCGAGTGGGTGGCGGCCGCGCTGCTGCTCACCCACTTCTCGCCGAGCGCGGTCGTGGACGCTTGGCGCGAGGACCCGGGGCAGGTCTGGACGATCGCGCGGCTGGCGTCGGCGCTGCTGTCGACGGTCGCGGTCGCCCTGATCTACGTCGCGGGCCGGCGGCTGTTCGACAACCGCTGGGTCGGGCTGCTCGCCGCCGCGATCCTCGCGACCGCCTTTCTGCCCGTCCACTACGGCCACCTGGCGCTCAATGACGCGCCGTCGCTGACGCCGACGATCCTGTCGCTGATCGGCATCGCGGGCATCGCGCGCGGCGGCCGGTTGCGCGACTACGCGCTCGCGGGCGCCGGCCTCGGGATCGCGGTCGGTTTCAAGTACAACGCCGCCTTCATGCTGCTGCCGCTGGTGACGGCGGCCGCGCTCCACGCGCTGTCGAGCAAGGCGTGGCGGGCGGCGATTACCGGGCTGGTGATCGCCGGCGCGGCCGCGCTGGTGGCGTTCGCGATCTGCGATCCGTACGCGCTCCTGCGTCCAGGGTTCTTCCGCTCCGAGGTCGAGCACCTGTCGCGCTACACGTCCGGGAATCTGCTCCTGGGCGAGACGCAGCGCTCGGGCTATCGCTACTACGCCTGGTCGCTGCCGTGGGCGTTCGGGGTCCTGCCGCTGGCGCTGGCCGCCGTCGGCGCCGTCCGGATCGCGCTGCGCGAGCGGATGCAGGCCGCGCTGCTGCTGCCCGCCGTCGTCATCTTCCTGCTCGTGATCGGCTCCCAGGGCCGCTACTTCGCCCGCTATGCGATGCCGATCTACCCGCTGCTGGCGCTGATCGCCGCCGCCGGCGGCGTCTGGCTGGCGCGCGAGGCCGCACGGCGCGTCCCGGCCCTGCGGCGGCATGCCCGTGTCGCGATCCCGCTGGCGATCGCGCTCGTGTGCGCGCAGGGGCTCGTGCTGAGCATCCACAACAACCGCGTGCTCGCGCGCGAGGACACGCGCTCGACGGCGCGCGAGTGGCTCGATCGCAATCTGGCACCCGGCACGAAGGTCGCGGTCGAGCCACTGGTCCCGGCGGAGTGGTACGAGGGCACGCGCTGGGAGCGCTTCCGGCGGACCGGCGCGGACGCCCGCCGCCTCGCGCGCGAGTTCCCCGGCGCCGCACGGCGCGCCGACTTCGCCAACTACGGCTTCACGCTCTTCCCGGGCTACATCGACTACCTGCGCGAGCAGGGCGTGTGCTGGGTCGTGTCCGGCTCGACCCAGTCCGGGCGGTCGTTCAACAACCCGCAGCGCGTGCCGCAGGCGATCCGCTACTACCGGGCGCTCGAGCAGGAGGCGGACTTGCGCTTCTCCGCGGAACCGTACGAAGGGTCCGAGCACTACTTCCAGTACGACCTCGCCTTCAACTACGCGCCGCTGCGCTACGAGCGGCCCGGCCCGGCGATGCGCGTGTACCAGTTGCGCGACTGTTAGAGGTAGACCGAGCCGAGGAACAGCACCAGCCAAGCGAGGCCGACCAGCCGCATCCCGGGGTCGCGCAGGATCAGGTCTTCGGGCGCGCCGCCCTCACCGCGGTCGACGAGCAGGGCGTAGCGCATGATCCCGATCACGAACGGGATGATCGAGAGCCCCCACCAGGGGACGTCGCTCGTGCGCGGGTGCTCGAACGCCCACAGGCAGTAGGTCACGATCGTCACCGCCGCGGTCATGCTCACGAGGAACTGCAGGTGCGCGAGCGTGTACTGCGCGAGCGCCGGGCGCGTCGAGCCATCCGTGATCTGCAGCAGCTCGCCGTGGCGCTTGCCGGCGACCAGGAACAGCGACCCGAACGACGTGACGGCCAGGAACCACTCCGAGAGCACGATGTCGGCGGCGACGCCGCCGGCCACGGCGCGCACGATGAAACCGCTGGCCACGACAGCCACGTCGAGGGTCGCCGTGTGCTTGAGCCGGAACGTGTACGCGGTCGTCAACAGCTTGTAGCCCGTGAGCAGCACGCCGAGCTTCCAGTTGACGGCGTAGGCCAGGCCGAGGCCGCCCGCGAGCAGCACGAAGACCGACACGAGCGCCGCGCGCACCGACACGATCCCGGCCGGGATCGGACGGTCGCGCTTGGTCGGGTGCCGCCGGTCGGACTCGAGGTCGCCGAGGTCGTTGAGCATGTACGTCGCGCTCGACACCAGGCAGAACGCCACGAACGTCAGCGCCGTCGAGATGAGGACGTCGGGATCGTCGAGCACGCCGCCCGCCGCCGGGGCGGCGAGCACCAGAACGTTCTTGACCCACTGGCGCGGGCGGGCGGCCTTCACGAGCCCGGCCGCAATGGCGCCAGGGCGCCGTTCTGGGGACGTTGTGGTCGTCACGAGCCACACCAGTGTGGCGTACGGGTAGGCGCGCGACCATGCGGTAGCCTGGGGCCCCGGCGTGAGTTCCCTGTGGATTCTCTCGAGCGTGCTCGCCTGGGCCGCGATCGCGTTGCTGGTCGCCCTCGTGCTGAGCCTGATGCGACAGGTCGGCGAACTGCGGGCGGCTGTCGCACGCGCCGAGCCGGCGCAGGAGACGCCCACCGGCACGCAGCTCTACGACCGCGTGGAGCCGTTCATGGTCGCGCGCCTGGACGATGACAGTGTGCTGGTGCTCGGCGGAGAGCAGACGCAGCCCACGCTGCTGGTCGTCCACCAGCCCGGCTGTTCGACGTGCGAGGGGATCGAGCCCGCGCTCGAGGAGCTCGCTGGCGGAGTGCCGGCCCGGATCGTCAGCGTCCTCGGGTTGAACACGGCGGACGCCGCCGACCACCTCGCCTCGCGCCCCGCAAGCAGCGTGCCCGTGATCGCGGTCGAGGACCTGCCACCGGCGCTGATGCCGGAGTCGGTGCCCGCACTGATCGCGATCGCGCGCGAGGGCGTCGTGTGCGCGCTGGGTACGCCGACGACGTTCGAGAACCTGCGCGAAGCCGCTCACGCGGCCGCCGAGGCCGTGCTGATCGGGGCCCCGGACTCGCGCCGCGTCACGGACTGGGGCGTGTCCGTCCCGTTCTGGGAGCGCGCCGCCTCGTGAGCCTCGACGCCTTGTTTCGCGAGGCGGGCGACCGCCTCGCCGGTCGCACGGTGTCCCGCCGCGGCCTGTTGGCCGGGGTGGCCGGCACGGCGGCCGGCTCGCTGCTCCTGCCGGCGTGCGGGGGCGAGTCGGACCCCGACGCCCGTTTCCAGCCGAAGGACTGCGGCATCGGCCGGATCGACATCAACGTCTGCTACGCCCCGTATCGGGTCGTGCGCTCGGAGCCGGCCGACCTGTTGCCGAAGGGCTACAAGGGCGTCGCGATCCGCAAGGGCCCGGAGCCCGACGCGCCGATCATCTACAAGGAGAACGAGCCCTGCATCATGCGCGTCGGCGGCGCGTACGGCCGGCAGAGCGAGCGCGACGGCGGCGTCGACAACGATTGCCCGGCCCCGCCGGAGCGCGCCGGGATGGGTGCGGGCCGCGGGTTCTACTGGGGCTATCCGGCCCGCAGCTCCGGCTCGCTCAACAAGGGCGGATGGATCGCGGGCGTGGTCGACGGCGTCACGTACTCGGAGCCGTATCCCGACTACCCCGGCAAGTTCTGCGGCCCCGCCAGCCTGGACTTCGACTGCCGCGCGGGCGACGATCCCAACTCGCCTTACAAGCTGCGGTGCGGCACGCCGAACCGCCCGCGCTACCGCTGCGGCGGCGGCGGGCCGTACTTCGGCGACTGCCACGCGCCGCGGATGGACTACGTCGGGATCTACGAGGAGCTCGAGCCCTACACGATGCTCACGAGCCTCTCCCACGAGCGCTACAACCTCAAGTACGAGGCCGACGGCACGACGATCTTCTGGCTCGTGCCCGGCGACACGGTGCTGCGCTACTGCACCAAGTGCACCGACCGCAATCCGAACAAACGCTGCCCGCCGCAGACCTACGATCCGAACAAGCGCGGCTGCTGCCGCTCGTACACGTGCGTCGAGGTCGTCAGCGCGCGCTACTGCCCCAAGGGCATCACTGGCTGGATCAACTCCAGTGTCCTTTTTGACGATGAACGCCAGGCGAACGCGGATATCCGTCGCGCACTCACCGAAGCGAACGGGTCCTTCGCGGGTTTCTGAGTGTTGAGCGGTGGTGCCTCGGTCGGATGCGATATGGGTATCCGATGAAGGTGGCCCCGCGACCTACCTGACAAGGAGAGTCCCCGGTGATCAGCACACACGTCCGCCGAGCGGCGCTAGGAGCAGTGGTCTGCTCTCTGCTTGCCGTGCCGGGCGCCGAAGCGCAACGACCGACCCGCGACGATCAGCTGCGGCCGACGGAGTTGCTCTCCAGGGGCCCGAACGGCGAGGCGCCAAATGCACCGGTGAGCGAGCCCGTGCTCTCGCAGGACGAGCGCGTCTCGCAGTACGCGGCGTATGTCACCGCGGCGACCAATATCGTGGCCAACTCCGGCGCCTTCAAGAACGCCTACCTGGTCAAGCGCAAGCGGCCGTGGGGCCAGAACGGCACGCCCTGGAACTTCGGCTCGACCCAGCTCATCTCAAAGGGGATCGGGGGCCCGGCCAACGGCGACTCGTGGAGCGTGTCGCTGAGCGGGACCGACTTCCACAACCCGAAGTGCATGGTGTTCGTGTCGAACGCCAGCAACCTCGTCCGCGGTGACACGAACGGGCGCGCCGACGTCTTCCACGCCAACCTGCCGTCCGGCAAGCTGACGCGGTTCGCCGGCAACGCGCCGGTCACGGAGGCCGTCACCGAGGGCAGCTGCGAGTACTTCGGGTATGTCGCCGGCGGCTCGCTGTACCTCAAGCGCGACGGCGAGAAGGTGAAGCGGCTCGCGCGCGGCGGCGTCACGAACCCGCACATCTCGGTCGAGGGCCGCGTCATCACGTACGAGCGCGGCGGCTGGATCTACGGCTACGTCCCGGCCCACCTCGGGAAGCCGAAGCGCCTGCGCAAGGTCGCCCAGGGCACCAACCACAGCGTGGACTTCTACGGCCGTTACGTCGCGTTCCAGCGCGGCGACGCCATCATGCGCGCCGACGTCCTGACCGCCCCGCGCGTGCGCGCCGTCACCCGCTCCGGCGCGCCCGGCAACGCGCGCGGCCGCGATCCCGTCATGACCGGTGGCGGCGGCTGGGTCTGGTGGGGTTCCGGCGCCGAGCTGCTGGTCAACATCCGCGAGCGCATTCAGGGCCGCTGCGGGTCCAACGGCGTCGCGGGCGGCGGCATCGAGCAGCCCGACACGAGCCCGCACGGCAACTACGCCGTGTTCATCTGCACCAACGGGCCGGCCTACCTGCTCTACGAGGGCCCGAAGTAGCGCTCAGCGCTTCGCTGTTGTGTCGAGACGCTCGACCTGCCGGAGCAGGTAGGGCCCGAGCGTCTCGGCGAACACGGTCGTGAGGTGCGTGCGGTCCTTGTAGACCAGCGCGCCCCCCACGACCGGGTAGCAGCGCTGCGCGTCGCACATGTGGTCCAGCAGGTCGACCGCGACGGCGCGGTCGTTGGGCACCCGTTCGGCGGCCGCGAGCGCGGTGTCGGTGTCGAGCGCTCCGGCGCGTGACTCCGCGCACTTCGGCCCGGCCGGGCGGCCGTCGTCGATCGCGGCCTGGATGCAGGCGAGTGTCCGGCCCTGGATCTTGGGTGTGTCGCGGAGCACGATCACGCGCTCGACGCTCTCCGGCAGCGCGTTCCACGCGCCGAGATAGCCGGCGATCTCGAGTTCCGTGTTGTCGGCGCCGGGTGCCCGCACGACGCCGCGGCCGCCCGCGACCTGGCCGACGAACACCGTCGTCACCTCGGGATGGTGTTCGAACCACTCGAACACCTGGTCCTTCCACTCCAGGCACTCCGAACTGGAGGGCTCGGTGAGGATCTCGGTCGCCTTCGAGAACGGGCAACTCGTGTGGGTCAGCGACAGGCCGCGCCACTTCTTCTCGCGCACGACGACGTCCAGCGCGGCCCGCCAGTGCGCCGCGTGGCTGTCGCCGACGAGCGCGATCGTGTCCTTGGCCTTGGTCCGCGAGACGCCGAACTGGCACACGGTCGGCGTCCGCTCGATGATCTTGCACGGGGCGTTACGGCGGCTACGGGACTCGCTCGGGGTGGGCGCCACCACGAGCCGCAACTCCGGGTTCGAGCACGGTCGCTCGGGATCGCGCGACTCCGCGCCGAAGCACTCCGGCGGATTGGCGAGGATCCGCGCCGTGGCCGATTCGGCCTTGCGGTTCTCCTCGCGCAACTGGAAAAAGCCGGCGCCGATCACGGTCAGCACCAGCAGCGTGGCGACGCCGACCGACGCGAACGTGAAGCGCGGCGGGCGCCGGGTGAGGAACCGCCCGCTGCGGACGGGATCCTCGATGAGGATCTTGGTCAACCACGCGGCGAGGATCGTCGCCGCGACGATCGCGAACGTCATCCAGAGCGGGATCTCGCGCTCGATCACGAACGGCACCAGGATCAGCAGCGGCCAGTGCCAGAGGTAGACGGAGTACGAGATGTCGCCGAGGAACTGCACGGGTCGCCGCTCCATCAGCGGCGTCGGTGCCCACCGCAGCGCCGGCGCGCCGGCCCAGATGACGGCCAGCGTCCCGAGCACCGGGAGCAGCGCGGCGGCGCCGGGGAACGGCGTCTCACCGCTGAACGTCACCGAGGCGATCGCGATCGCCGCCAGGCCGGCCCACGAGACCACGGCGCGGGCGCGGGCGCTCCCGACGGCGGTGTGCGCGGACAGCGCGAGCAGACCGCCGGCACCGAACTCCCACGCGCGGGTGGGCGTGATGAAGTACGCGGCGGCGGGGTTCGCCGCCGTCAGGTACAGCCCGTACGCGAAGCTCACCGCGACCAGGGCGCCCATCGCGACACCGAGCGCGCGGAGCCGCCACCGCGGGCGCCGGCGCGTCGCGGCCACCCCGATCAGGAGCAGCAGCGGCCACATCAGATAGAACTGCTCCTCGGCCGACAGCGACCAGAAGTGCTGGACCGCGGAGGGCTCGTTCTCGGCCGCGAAGTAGTCCACGGCGTCGGCCGCCAGCCTCCAGTTCTCGACGTACAACGTGCTGGCCCGCATCTCGTCGAACCACTGCCCCCAGTGGTTGGACGGGACGAGCGCAAGCGTCGCGACCGCGCAGATCGCGATCACAAAGAGCGCCGCGGGCAGGATCCGGCGCGCGCGCCGCGCCCAGAAGGCCGCGAGCGAGACACCGTCATGGCGATCGATCTCGCGCAGCAGGTGCGACGTGATCAGAAAGCCCGAGATCGCGAAGAACACGTCGACGCCGACGAAGCCTCCGGGCAGCACCGACGGCCACACGTGGCACACGACCACGGTGGCGACGGCCACCGCGCGCAGCGCCTGGATCTCCGGGCGGACGACGCGACCGTACTTGGTCTCGGGCGCAGCTCGATGGGGACGGACTGCCGCCACGGACGCTCATCCAAGCACACGCGGCGGGCGCCTCTTGTCCGGCCGATTGGCGATGATGTCGCATGCTCCGCCGCTCGGGCGCGCTCAGCGTGCCGTTTCTCCTGCTCGCCGCGACGCTCGCGGTCTGGCCCGCCGCCGCCTCCGGCGCGGGTCTGCGACTGGTTCCGGTGGGCTGGTTCGACTCGCCGACCTACGTCTCGGGCGTGCCCAACTCAGGTCGCCTGGTCGTCGTCGAGCGCAAGGGCATCATCAAGACGATCCGCGGCGGCACGGTCCAGCCGCAGCCGTTCCTCGACATCCGCGGCCGCGTCCTCTCGGGCGGCGAGCGCGGCCTGCTGTCGATCGCGTTCCCGCCCGACTACGCGAGCTCGGGACTCTTCTACGTCTACTACACCGATCTCCGCGGGGCGCTCACGATCGAGGAGTACCGGCGATCGGACAACCCCGATTGGGCGGACCCGGCCAGCGCACGGACCGTCCTGGCGATCCCGCATCCCAACCGCAACCACAATTCCGGGCAGTTGCAATTCGGGCCGGATGGCTATCTGTACGCGGGCACGGGCGACGGGGGCAATCAGGGCGATCCTTTTCACAACGCGCAGAACCCGTATGTGCTGCTGGGCAAGATCCTGCGCATCGACCCGCGCGGAATCGCCGTCGGGGACCACGTGACCCCGCCGGACAACCCGTTCGTCGGCCAGGCCGGCGTGCCGCCGGAGATCTGGGCCTACGGCTTCCGCAACCCGTGGCGATTCTCGTTCGACAAGGTCACCGGCGATCTGGCGATCGGGGACGTCGGCCAGGACGAGATGGAAGAGGTCAGCTTCCGCCGCCGCGGGCGCGCGGCGGGCGCCAACTTCGGCTGGGACAGTTGCGAGGGCGTCCAGGCCTACCCGCCGCTCACCTCGCCGCGTGCCACGTGCGCGATCCGGGACTCCGTGCGGCCCTCGATCCTGCTCAAGCACACGGATGGCTACTGCTCGGTCATCGGCGGCTTCGTCGTGCGCGACCGAAGGCTCGACGCCCTGTACGGGCGCTATGTCTACGGCGACTTCTGCATGCCGGAGATCCGCTCCGCGATGCTCGTGCAGGGCGGCTCGCTCGACGACAAGCCGACCGGGCTGCAGCTCCCCGCGCTGTCGACGTTCGGAGAGGACAGCCGCGGTCGCCTGTACGCCGCGACCCTCGACGGCCACGTCTACAGGATCGCCGCCCGCTAGGCGGCCCGCACGAGTTCGGCGTTGGCCGACCAGCCGCCCTCGAACGCGCGCACCTCGCCGTCGGCGACGAGCACGATCCGGTCGGCGATCCGGTCGAGGAAGTAGCGGTCGTGCGAGACCGCGATCACGGTGCCGTCGTAGCGCTCCAGCGCATCCTCGAGCGCTTCGATCGAGTCGATGTCGAGGTGGTTGGTGGGCTCGTCGAGCACGAGGCAGTTGGGCGCGTCCTGCATCAGGCACAGGAACGCGAGCCGAGTGCGCTCGCCGCCGGACAGCGTGCCGACCGGGCGCCGGCACTGCTCGTAGTCGAACAGGAAGCCCATCAGGAGCCGCACGGCCGCGTCCTCGGGCAGCGAGCGGCCGGTGCGCAGCGCGTCGAGCACGGTCGCGTCGTCCGCGAGCGCGCCCGCGGCCTGTGACAGGTAGCCGAGCGTGATCCCGTCGCCGCTCCAGCGCGTGCCGGCGGCGGGGGCCAGCTCGGAGGCGATGATCCGCACCAGCGTGGTCTTGCCGCCGCCGTTGGGGCCGACGACGCCGACGCGCTCGCCGCGGGTGACGACGAGCTCGACGTCCAGCAGGACCGGATCGTCGCCATAGCTGGCGTCGAGGCCCTCGAGCGCCAGGACGCGCTGGCCGCCGCGCGTGCCGGAGCGCAGCGCGAGCGCCATCCGGCGGCGTTCGAAGACCGGCCGCTCGACCTTCTCCATGCGGTCGATCTGCATCTGCTTGACGCGCGCCTGGCGGGCCGCGCGCTCGTTGACGCGGATGTGCGCCCAGTGACGGAAGCGCCGCACCGCATCCTCGAGCCGGGCGATCTCCTTCTGCTGGGTCACGTAGACCTGTTGCTGGCGCTCGAGCTCGAGCTGGCGGGCGAGGACGTACGCGCTGTAGGCGCCGGGCCAGATCCGGATCGTCCCGCGGTCGAGCTCGGCGATCTCGCCGACGGTCGCGTCGAGCAGGTGCCGATCGTGGGAGATCATCACGACGGCGCCGTCGAAGTCGTCGAGCAGCGCCGTC
The DNA here is from genome assembly GCA_963768375.1 of uncultured Solirubrobacteraceae bacterium. GTDB lineage: Bacteria > Actinomycetota > Thermoleophilia > Solirubrobacterales > Solirubrobacteraceae > Solirubrobacter. The sequence goes on along the minus strand of CAVYHO010000002.1, from coordinate 503,770 downwards.
AGGCGTTCGCGGCGCGACATGTCGAGATGGGCCTCTGGCTCGTCCAGGAGCAGCACGTCGGGGCGCCGGGCTAGACACGCGGCGAGCGCGACAAGCTTGCGCTGGCCGCCGGAGAGCTCGCGCGTGGGCGTGCCGGGGTCGATTCCGAGCGCACGCAGGTGCCCGAGCGCCTCGCCCTCGGCGCGGTCGCCGCCCGCTTCGGTCCAGGCGGCGAGTGCGCGCTCGTGGCGGGTGAGCGCCTTCGTCATCGCCTTCATGTCCGACGCCAGGGCCGGGTCGACCAGGCGGTGCTCGGCCGCGTGCAGCTCGGTCTCCAGCCCCACCAGCTCGGGCCGGGCGGAGCGCACGGTGGTGAGCGCGTCGCGGTCGTCGCCGTCGACGATCTGCGGCAGGTGGGCGAGCACGAGCCCGCGCCGGCGCGTCACGAGGCCCGCGTCGGGCGTGTCGAGGCCGACGAGGATCCGCATCAAGGTCGACTTGCCGCCGCCGTTGGGGCCGAGCACGCCGATCCGGGCTCCCGCCTCCACGTCGAGGTCGGCGCCGCGTAGGATCGCGCGCCCGCCGAAGGACTTTGTGAGGCCGCGCGCCGCCAGTACCGACATGTCGGCTAGCGTCGCGGCTCGCGGGGTAGGCGGCAATCGAGCCAGCCGCACTCATGACGCCAGCTATCCACATCGGTCCCGAGCCCCCCGAGCACCTGGTCACGGCCGTCGAGGACGGTGGCGGACGGCCCGTGCCGCTCGAAGAGGCCGAGGGCGTGGTCTGGCACGGCGGGCCCGACGAACTGCCCGAGCTGCCCGCTTCGGTGCGTTGGGTCCAACTCCCGGCCGCCGGCGTGGAGTCGTGGATGGAGCGTGTCGCGGCGACGCCGGACGTGGAATTCACCTCGGCGGGCGGCGCATACGCCACCCAGGTCGCTGAGCATGCCCTGGGGCTGCTGCTCGCGGGCGTGCGCGGGATGGCGTACTACGCGCGGACGAAGACGTGGAACCCGGTCTCCGAGCGGGTCCTCGCGGGCTCGACGGTCGCGATCATCGGCGCCGGCGGCATCGGCCGGGAGCTGATCGCCATGCTCGAGCCGCACGACGTGGAGATCGTCGCCGTGACGCGCTCCGGCCGCGACGGCACACTGCCCGTGGATCGGCTCGACGAGGTGTGGGGCAGCGCCGACCACTTCGTGATCGCCGCGCCGGCGACCGACGACACGAAGCACCTGGTCGGCGAGCAGGAGCTCGCGGCGATGAAGCCGCACTCGTGGGTCGTGAACATCGCGCGCGGCTCGCTGATCGATACCGACGCGCTGGTCGTCGCCCTCGAAGCGGAGCGGATCGGCGGCGCGGCGCTCGACGTCACCGATCCCGAGCCGCTGCCGGACGGTCACGCGCTGTGGGAGTCGCCGCGCGCGCTGATCACGCCGCACGTCGCGAACCCGCCGGCGACGATGGACCGCGACCTCGCCAAGCGCGTGCAGGAGAACGTCCGCCGCTTCGCGGCCGGCGAGGAGCTGCTGGCGCCGGTCAAGTCCGATCGCGGCTACTGAAGCGCTCGCGCGCGTCCTCGATCACGGCGCAGCGCGTCCTCGCAGCCGGCGAAGCCCTGGACGTCGACGTCGATCCCCTCGGGCTGCTTGTAGATCGAGAAGAAGTGCTCGACCTCGGTGCGCAGCTGCGACGGGATGTCGTCGAGGTCCTCGAGGTCGCTCCAGTGCGGGTCCTCGTACGGCACGCAGATGATCTTGTCGTCCTGGCCGCGGTCGTCGGTCATCCGCAGGACCGCGATCGCCCGGACCTCGATCACGCAGCCGGGGAACGTCGGCTCGCCCACGAGCACCATCGCGTCGAGCGCGTCGCCGTCCTCGGCCAGCGTGTCCGGGATGAAGCCGTAATCGGCCGGAAAGACGACCGATGAGAACAGGAAGCGGTCGAGCTTGATGCCGCCGAGCCGCTCGTCGTACTCGTACTTGTTGCGCGAACCCTTCGGGATCTCGATCAGACAGCGCAACGCCGACACGAGCGCGAGACTACCCGGCCATGCTGAAGGAATTCCGTGAGTTCATCCTGCGCGGGAACGTCGTCGACCTCGCCGTGGCCGTCGTCATCGGCACGGCCTTCACCCTCGTGGTGCAGTCGACCGTTCAGGACCTGCTGACGCCGTTGATCGCAGCGGTGTTCGGCGAACCGGACTTCAGCGCGCTGAAGTTCACGATCAACGACTCCGAGTTCACCTACGGAAACTGGCTGAACACCGTGTTCTCGTTTCTCGCGACGGCCACGGTCGTCTTCTTCTTCGTCGTCAAGCCGCTGAACCTGTTCTACGCTCGCCGCAAGGCCGAGGCGCCGGACCCGCCGGCGCCGGCCGAGGACGTGCGCCTGCTGACGGAGATCCGCGACCTGCTGGCCGCTCAGGCGTCGGACACGCCGTCGCGCCCGACGTAGCCGCCGTCACCGCCGACGCACACGTACGTCGCATCGACGTCGGACGAGGGGTTGCGCAGCGACCGAACCGTGCCGGCGTCGACGCGTGCCAGCCCGCCGGGGCCGAGCGTCCGTGTCTCGCCGCCGAGCGTGATCTCGATGTCACCGTCGAGGACGACGTAGAGCTCCTGCTGGCGCTCATGATGATGCGCGGGCGTTACGTAGCCCGGCGGCAGCACGATCGCGTTCGCGCCGAATGCCGTCACGCCCAGCGGGGCGCGGATCTTGCGGAAGCCGTGGCCCGAGCCAAGCCCGTCGATGCTCCCGACTGCCCAGCCGTCGCCGTTCTCGGTGTCCATCGAACGCCATACTAGGCCCGTGCCCTCCGATGCCGCCACGCTCGAGGAGCTGCTGCAGCCGTTGCGTGACGCGGCGGAGCGCTCCGCCGTGCTGCTCGACGTCGACGGCGTGCTCGCGCCGATCGTCCAGCAGGCCGACGACGCGCACATGCCCGAGACGACGCGCCGGCCGCTGATCGAGGTCGCGCGCCGCTACGGGACGGTCGCGTGCGTCTCCGGCCGGCGGGCGTCGGATGCGCGCCGGATCGTCTCGCTGGGCTCGATCGCCTACCTCGGCTCGCACGGCTCGGAGATCCTGCGGCCGGGCGCGATCGCGCCCGAGCTGGACCGCGAGTTGCAGGCCTGGACGCGCCGCGTGCAGGCGTTCGCCCACGAGAACTACGGCGAGAAGCTGCGGCGACTGCGGGTCCGGCTCGAGGACAAGGAGGCGATCGCGGCGCTGCACTGGCGCGGGACGCCGGACGAGGACGACTCGCTGGCCGCGATCGAAGAGGTGGCCGAGGCGGCCGAGAAGGCCGGCTTCGTCACGCACTGGGGCCGCAAGGTGCTCGAGATCCGCCCGCCGGTGCGGATCGACAAGGGCGCGGGGATCGTCGGCCTGCTGCACGAGACCGACCTCGCGGCCGCGGTGTACGTCGGGGACGACGTCACGGACATCGACGCGTTCCGCGGGCTCACGGAGCTGCAGGAGCGCGGGCGCCTCGGCTATGCGCTGCGCGTCGCCGTCAGCTCGGACGAGACCCCGTCCGAGCTGGAGGAGGAGGCCGACGCGATGGTGGACGGCACCGACGGCGTGCGCGACCTCCTGCGCGCGCTACTCCTCTGAACTTTGCGCTTCGGTGACTTCCTCAAAGCCACGGTGCTGTTGAGCGCCGCCTCCGCCACGCTGCTGGCGGCGCTGACCGTGATCGGCATCTCGCGCCAGTTCGACGACACGCCGGCCTACGTCTCGGCCGGGTGGTGGATCATCGCGACGCTGGTCGGGACCTTCCTCGGGTCGCGCGAGGGGGCGACGACGCCGATCGCAGGGCTACTCGCCGGCGCCCGCACCCAGCACTCGCTCCCGGACCTGCAGCCGGCGCGGACGATCTTCAACCGCCTCTGGCCGCTGCTGTTCTGCACCGTCGTGGCCGGCGTGCTGTCGTTCTTCGCACCCCAGATCGGCGGGATCGCGGCCGGGTTCGCGATCATCTGGGCGCTCGCCTGGCGGCGCCAGGAGGCAGCGGTGGCCGCGATCGAGGAGCGCGACGGCGCCCGCTTCTACGTGGACAGGACGTCGCCGCTGAGCGCGATCCGGCTGATCCGGACCCCCGGCTTCGGCGGCGACTTCCTGCACACGCGGGCGTAGCTAGAAGGTGGTGTCGAGCCGCCAGCGGACGAGATCGAGCCCGAGGCCGTTCTCGACGTCCGGCCGGCTCTGCGCGCGGACCCGCAGGTCGCAGGTGAACAAGCAGAGCGGCGGCGTCAGGTAGTGACCCGTGGCGACGTTGGTGTAGCCGTCGCCTACGCCCGGGATGGACACCTGACGCCACTGGGCGAGCGTGCCCGAGCAGCTGCCGACCTGCACCGGAGCGCCTGAGTCGGGAGAGAGGCCCGCGGGGGCGCGGATGCAGCTGTTGAAGCCGAACCGGCTGAAGCGGAACGTGGACGAGTTGACCGTGACGCGATTCCAGCGCTGCGTGAAGTCCGACTCGTTGTCGGGCGCGACGACGACTTCGCCCGAGGGGGTGGCCTTGGCGGCGTACCCCGGCCACATCACGAGCGGCTCGAGCTGAGTCGCCAGGTTGCTCTGGGCGTGTGCCGACGGGGTCAGCGCCAGAACAGCCGCGAGGGCGACGAAGATGATGGCCAGCGGGGAGATCCGCCGGAGGTGGTTGATTGGGTTCATGCCCGGTGGGACGCTCGCCCCATGGCCGGTCATCGCAGGGGAATCCCCCGCCGATCCCCCGGCGCAGGGAATACGGGGGGCGCGGGTTCCGTCTGGACGAACATGAAGTTGCTGGGACGCGAGCGCGAGCTCGCAGCGGCGGGGCGCGCGATCGACGACGTGTGGGAGGGATCGAGCCGCGTGCTCTCCCTGGTGAGCGAAGCCGGGCTGGGGAAGACGGCGCTGGTGGCGGAGATCCGCGAGCGCGCGCGGGCCGCTGGCATGCTGGTGCTGCACGGGTGCGGCGTCGAACACGAGCGCGCCGTCCCATTCGCCGCCGCCGTCGATGTGCTCGCGCCGCACCTGGCCGAGGAGCTGCCGGCCGAGCGCTTCCGCGCGCACCGTGCGGTGCGTGCGCTGCTCGAAGAGCTCGGCCGCGAGCGCCCGCTCGCGGTGCTGCTCGACGACCTGCACTGGGCGGACGAGGCCTCGCTCGAGCTGACCCTGCATCTGCTGCGCCGCCCTCCTGAGTCGGCCCAGCTGCTCGTGTTCGCCGCGCGCCCCGGAGCCGCGGCCCAGCGGCTGCTGGAGGCCGCGCTCGGCGCGCCCGGGTGGGAGCCGCTGACGCTGGCGCCGCTGGCCGACGAGGACGCACTGCGCCTGCTCGACGGCGTCGCCGACCCGGAGCGGCGCCGGAGGATCGTGAGCGACGCGGGCGGCAACCCGCTGTTCCTGCGCGAGCTCGCTCGCAGCGGCCCCGAGCTGCCTGCCTCGCTGGTCGCCGCCGTCGCGCTCGAGGTCGCCGCGCTGGATGTAGAGGCGCGGGCGCTGCTCGAGGGCGCCGCCGTCGCCGGCGAGCCGTTCGACCCCGAGCTGGCCGCGGCCGCCGCGGCACTTCCGTGCCCATCGGCGCTGGCCGCGCTGGACCGCCTGGTGACCGCCGATCTGGTCCGGCCCGGCGAGGACGGCCGCGCGTTCGCGTTCCGCCATCCGCTGGTCCGCCGTGCGGTCTACGCCGGGACCGCTCCGGCTTGGCGCCTGACCGCACACGAGCGCGCCGCAGAGGCGCTCGAGCGCCGCGGCGCCGCCGCGGTGGTCCGCGCGCACCACGTGGAGCGTGCCGGGCGGCCGGGCGATCCGGCGGCCGTCGCCGTCATCCGCGACGCCGCCGAAGCCTCGGCCGCGTCACCCGCGGCCGCGGCGCACTGGTACGGCGCGGCGCTGCGGCTCGTCGGCGACGGCCCGCAGCGTGCCGAGCTGCTGGCGCTGCGGGCGGACGCGCTGGCCGCCGGTGGGCGGCTCGAGAGCGCGTACGCGGCGCTGCTCGAAGCGCGCGCGCTCGCCCCGAGCCTGAGGATCGACGTCGCGTGCGCGCGCGTGGAGACGCTGCTCGGCCGCCATGGCGAGGCACGACGGCGGCTGCTGACCGAGCTCGAGGCGGCCCGTCCCGAGCACCAGGCCGAGATCGCGTTCGAGTTGGCCGCGGGCGCGTTCCACGAGGGCCGAATGGACACCCTGCGCCGGTGGGCCGAGCCCGCCGTGCGCGCCGCCGCGGAGGCCGGCAACACGGCACTGCTCGCCGGCGCGGAAGCGCTCGCGGCGCTGGGTGCGTCGTGGGACGGCGATCGCGAGACGGCCGATCGCCGGCTCGACCACGCGAGCGCCCTCGTGGGCAGCCTCGACGACGCGGCACTGGGTGGATGTCCCGCGGTCCTGATGCACATCGGCGTCGCCCAGTTCCTCTGCGAACGCTTCGAGGACGCGGCCGCGACGGCGGCACGGGCGATCGAACTGGCGCGCCGCAGCGGAAAGGGCCAGCTGCTGACGACGCTGTTCGGCCTGCGGGCGAACGCGCTGATCGCGCGACTGGAGCTGGACGAGGCGCTGCGCGCGGCGGAGGCGGGCGAGGAGACCGCACGCCTGCAGGGGATCCCGACCGTGCTGCACTTCGCGCTCTGGATCCGCGCCCTGGTGCATGAGGCGCGGGGCGAGACCCGCGAGCTCGAGCGGGTCGTGCGTGACGCGGCCGCCCTGATCGGAGTCCTCGAGCCGAGCAAGCGGGCCTATACGGCCCGCGTCGACCTGGCCGCGATCGAGACCGCCGACGACCCCGAGCGGGCGCTGCGCGAGATGGTCGCCGCCGACGGGCCCGAGCTCGAGCGCACCGATCCGACGACGCGCACCGCGCAGTTCTTGCGGCTCGTGCGCGCCGCGCTGGCGGTCGGGCGGATCGACGACGCGGCGACGTGGGCCGCGGCCGCGACCGCCCACGCCGACCGCCTCCAGCTGCCGGTGGGTGCGGCACGCGCCGCGTGCGCGCGCGCCGAGGTCCTGCTGGCGCGCGGCGAGACCGCCGAGGCAGCACGGCTCGCGCACCAGGCCAGCGCGGACGCCGAGGCCGCCGGCGCCCGCGCCGACGCGCTCGACGCGCTCCTGCTGGCCGGCCGCGCGCTGGCCGCCGAAGAACCGCTGCAGCGGGTCGTGGCCGAGGCCGGCCGCGCCGGCGCGCGCCGCCTGCACGACGCCGCGGCGCGCGAGTTGCGCCGGATCGGCTCGCGTCCGTCCGGTCGCGCCCGGCGCGCCGCCGAACGCGGCGACTCGGCACTGAGCGCTCGCGAGCAGGAGATCGCCCGGCTGGTGGCCGAGGGGAAGTCGAACAAGCAGGTGGCGGGGACGCTCTATCTGAGCGAGAAGACGGTCGAGAACGCGCTCACGCGCATCTACGCCAAGCTCGGCGTGCGCTCACGCGTCGAGCTGAGCCTCCGCCTCCACCTCGACGTGCCAGCGGCCGTCGAGCAGGGCGCTGACGACGAGCATCGTGGAGGCCGGACGGACGGCGGCGAAGACCTCGCCGTGGGCGACCATGGCCCCGTCGGCGTCCGCTTCCGCCGTCAGGAAGGTTCGCGTGCGCACGACGTCGCGCGCTGACGCCCCGGCCTCGGCCAGCGCCGCGAGGACGATCTCCCAGCACCGCCGCGCCTGATCGACCGTGGTCTCCGGGCAGCTGCCGTCCGGCATCACCGGGGTGGTACCGGAGACCAGCACCCGGTTGCCAACCCGGACCGCGCGCGAGAAGCCGATCACCGGCTCGTACGGCGAGCCGGACTGAATCAACCGACGCCCGGACAGCGACGCCAGCGCACGCTCGAGATCGGCCTCGCGCACGAGCACATAGTCGGTGTCGTAGGTGGCGATCGCGAAGATCGAGATCCCCGCCGCGGCCAGCGGCGTCGCGATCCGCGCGAGCACGCCGGTCACCTCGAACGGGATCGGGCCCGGCACCATCAGCGCCCGGAAGCCCTCCTCGACCGTCGTGTCCGGCGGGACCGCATCCTGCGGGCAGACGATCGACAGTTCGTCGGGCGTGCGCGTGATCGAGACGAAGCCCTCGTGCAATTCGAGCGCCCACGACGGGATCCGTTCGGACGCGGGCAGCCGGCAGACGGCGAGCGTCCCGGGCAGGACGGTGAGGTTCACTTCGCGCGTTTGCGCAGCGGCGCGAAGTCGGCCCACGAACGGGTGTTGGCGATCTGCTCCGGCGTCAGCCACGCGCGCCGCGCGGTCGCGATCCCGTAGCGCAGCAGGTCGAAGTTGCGCGCCGAGTGGGCGTCGGAGTCGACGAGCACTATCACGCCCGCCGCGGCGGCCGCGCGGGCGTGGATCTCGTTCATGTCGCGGCGGTCGGGCGCGGCGTTGATCTCGATCATGGTGCCGGTGCGGGCGGCGGCCTCGATCACGCGCGTCATATCGATCGCGTACGGCGCGCGGGTCTCGATCTTGCGGCCGGTCGGGTGGCCGAGGGCGTCGATCCACGGCTGCTCCAGGGCGGCCACCACGCGGTCGGTCATCGCCTGCTCGGACATGTTGAACGAGGTGTGGACCGAACCGATCACCCAGTCGAGCCGCTCGAGCAGCTCGTCGGGGTAGTCGAGCGAGCCGTCCGGGAGGATGTTCGTCTCGGTCCCGGCCAGCACGACGAAGTCGTCGAGCGTGTGGTTGAGCGCCGCGATCTCGTCGATCCGGTCCTCGAGCGCCTCCGGCGTGACGTGGTTGCCAAAGCCGTGCGACGCCGAGTGGTCCGTGACCGCCAGGTACTCCCAGCCGCGCTTGCGCGCCGCCTCGACCATCTGCTCGAGCGTCTGGCGCCCGTCGGACAGCGTCGTGTGGCAGTGCAGGTCACCGCGCAGGTCCTCGAGCGTGACGAGCTTCGGCAGCGTTCCCTTGGTCGCTGCCTCGAGCTCGCCGCGGCCCTCGCGCAGCTCCGGCGGGACCCACTCGAGGCCGAGCCGCTCGTAGACCTCCTCCTCGGTCGCGCAGCGGGTCGTCTCGCCCGTGTTGTCGTCGAGGATCCCGTATTCGCTCACGTGCAGCCCGCGCCGGACGGCGGCCTCGCGCAGCTGCACGTTATGGGCCTTGGCGCCGGTGAAGTGCTGGAGCACGTTGCCGAACTGGTCCGGCTCGACCACCTTCAGATCGACCTTCATGCCCGAGTGCGTCATCACCCGCGCGCCGGCGTCGCCGCTCTGCTGGACGGAGTCGACGAGTTCGAGTTGCGAGAGCGTGGAGACGAGCGCGGACACGTCGCTAGCGGTGGCGATGATGTCGATGTCCTTGGCCGAGTCGGCCATCCGGCGCAGCGAGCCCGCGATCTCGACCCGGTCGGCGGCCGGGTGATCGCGCAGCGCGCCGGCGATCTGCTCCGCGACCGGCAGCGCGCGGGATAAGAGAATCCGCGGTGCGGGGCCGCCGCCGTCCTCCTGCTCGGCCAGGATCCGCAGCAGGTTCTCCTCGACCTTGGCGCCGAAGCCGCGCAGCTTGCGGATCTCGCCCTTCTCGGCCGCCGCCGCCAGCGCCTCCAGCGAGTCGATGCCGAGCTCGTCGTACAACAGCCGGGCCCGCTTGGGGCCGAAGTTCGGGAGGTGCATGACGGCGATCAGCCCGGTCGGGAACTTGGCGCGCAGCTTGACCGCGGACGGGATGTCGCCGGTCTCGTCGAGCGCGCGCAGCTTCTCCTCGAGCGTCTTGCCGATCCCCGGGATCGACGTCACGGTGCCCTCGCGGGTCATCGCCATGATCGACACCGAGGCGTCGCGCACCGCCTTGGCCGCTGTGCGGTACGCGATCACGCGATAGGAGACGGCGCCGTCGAGCTCGTACAGGTCGGCGAGCTCGTCGAAGGCGGCCGCGATCTCGGGGTTCGTCTTGGTGGTCATGCGCCCCGTTAACCTACGCGGCCAGTCATGGACGGCTCCGTCTGGGTGATCCTTCCGACCTACGACGAGGCCGAGAACCTCGAGGCGGTCGTCGGCGGCGTGCGCGCGGCGGCGCCCGAGGCGCAGATCCTCGTCGTCGACGACAATTCGCGCGACGGCACGGCGGAGCTGGCCGACGTGCTGGCGGCCGAGGACGCGGCGCTGCACGTGCTCCACCGCCCGGGCAAGGCCGGGATCGGGCGCGCGTACACGGCGGGGTTCGCGTACGCGCTCGACGCCGGCGCCGGGCTCGTGATCGAGATGGACGCCGACCTCTCGCACGATCCGGCCGACCTGCCGCGGCTGATCGCGCCGGCGCTGGATGGCGCCGATCTCGTTCTGGGGTCCCGCTACGTGGCCGGCGGCGGAATCGAGAACTGGGGACTGGACCGGCGGGTGCTCTCGCGTTGGGGCTGCGGCTACGCGCGGCGCGCCCTGGGCGTTGACGTGCGCGACCTCACCGGCGGGTTCAAGTGCTTCCGCGCCGGCGCGTTGCGCGCCGTCGACTTCGAGACCGCGACCGCGCACGGCTACGCGTTCCAGGTCGAGCTGACGTGGCGCGTGCTGTGCGTCGGGTTGAGCGTGGTCGAGGTACCGATCCGATTCCGCGAGCGGCGGCTCGGCGAGTCGAAGATGTCCGCCCGGATCGCTCTCGAGGCGGCCTGGAAGGTTCCGGCCCTGCGCTTCGGGTCGCGGCGGTGGCGTCCGCTGGAGGCGGACGCCCGACCTGCCGATGCAGTAGTGCATGAAGGTTGATGACCTGGCCCTGGTGGGGGGCTGGCCGCATACCGTCGCGACGCTGCGACGCTGGAACGCCTCGCCGTGGCGGCTGCTCGGCGCCTGGGCGCTCGGCTCGCTGGCCGTGACGCTGCTGCTGCTCGGCGGCACGTGGCTGGTGGCGCACTCCCGGGTGCCGGATCCCTCGACGCTGCACATCTATCCCGGACTGTCGCGGCCCGCGACCACGCACGACTTCTTCTTCGTCCTCGGCCGCAACGGCACCGTGCTGGCGCTGCATGCGCTCGCGTGTGTCGCCGGATTCATCGCTGGCTGGGTGCCCGCGGGGCAGCCGCGCTCACGCCTCCAGGCGCGGGCCGGCGGCGCGGCGATCCTGTTCGTCACCGCCGCGACGATCTTCTCGCTGATCACGCAGGCCGACGCGCTCGGGACGATGCTCTCCAACCTCGCCTGGCGGCTCGGGGTCACGCCGCTCGAGCTGCTGATCGTGCTGACGCCGCACGCGCTGCCGGAGCTGTTCGCCGTCTTCCTGCCGCTGGCGGCGTGGTCGCTGGCCAGCCGGCGCGGCGCATGGGACGAGCTGCTGGCGGCGACGATCGCCACCACGGCGATCGCGATCCCGCTGCTGCTGCTGGCCGGCGTGATCGAGACGTGGGTCACCCCGCGTCTGCTGTGGACCCTCACTGGGTAGCTATACTTTTTATAGCGCCCCGAACCCTTGCGGAGGACCCGATGGCAGCCAATATCACCGACGTGACCGACACCAACTTCCAGGCTGAAGTGCTCGAGAACGAGACCCCCGTCCTGGTCGACTTCTGGGCTCCGTGGTGCGGGCCGTGCCGGATGGTTTCGCCGATCCTCGAGGAGATCGCCAACGAGCGCGACGACGTCCGTGTGGTCAAGCTCAACACGGACGACAATCAGCAGACCGCGGTCCAGTACCAGGTGCTCGCGATCCCGACGATGATCCTGTTCCGCGGTGGCCAAGAGGTCAAGCGCATCCAGGGCGCGATGCCCAAGAAGCGCATCGAGGCCGAGCTCGAGCCCGCGCTGGCTAGCGACGCGGCCTGAGCTCCATCATCGCGCGCGTGCCGCCAAGGCCACGCGCGTCAGCGTGCTGACACGAACGCGTTCTGGGAAGTGAGGACAGCCGGACTTCAGGAAACCGGCTCTCCAGGCGTTCTTCCCGAATGCTGTTCAACGTTGTGCGATTTCAGCGCGAAATGACCCGCAGGCCCGGCCTCCTGGCGGCCGCGATGGCGGTCGCCCTGATGGGCTGGGACGCGCCGGTCGCGTCTGCCGAGCTTCCCGCTCTGCCGGCGCCGGTGGCCGAAGCCGCCGCGCCCGTCACGAACGCCGTCGCCGAGACGACGCAGCCCGTCGCGGAAGCGGCGAAGCCGGCCACGGCCCCTGTCGCCGAAGCGACCAAGCCGGTCGCCGAAGCCGCGAAGCCGGTCACGAACGCCGTCGCCGAAGCGACGAAGCCGGTCGCCGAAGCCGCGAAGCCCGTCACGAACGCCGTCGCCGAGACGACGAAGCCGGTCGCCGAAGCCGCGAAGCCCGTCACGAACGCCGTCGCCGAGACGACGAAGCCGGTCGCCGAAGCCGCGAAGCCCGTGACGAACGCCGTCGCTGACGTCGTCAAGCCCGTCACGAAGGCGGTCACGGACGCCGCCGAGCCCGTCACTTCGGCCGTGGCTGACGTGGTTGAACCGGTCGCGAGCGTGGTCGCCGAGCCGATTACCGCCGCCGTCGCCCGCGGCTCCGCCCCGGACGCTCCCGGGACCCGCGCGCCGGCGTCGCCCGCGCCGGCTCCGCGGAGCGAGCGTGCGCCCAAGACGGTGGAGGCGCCGGTGGCGAGCCGGCCAGCCGCCGTCGCGCCGGCGCAGCGGACCGCTGAGGCACCGGTCGCGGCCGTGACGGCGGTCACGGCGACCGACGAGCCTGCGGCGACGGCGCCAGTGCCCGCACCGGCGGCCGCGCGCGACGCGACTGAACGCTCACCGGTGCGGCACGCGCGTGGCGAGTTCGTGCCCGCGGCGGTCCAGCCCGCCGGCGCGCCGGTTCGGTCGCCGCTGAATGTGACGACAGCTGCTCCGGTCGTTGCCCGGACGCACGAGCCGCCCGCCGCCCGCCACGCTTCGCGTGCTCCAGCAGGCGCGGCGGACGCGCCCGCTCCGGCCGCGGTGAGCGGTGGCGTCGCCGCCGCCAGCGCCGCCGCTTCGGGCCCCGGCGTCGGGCTGTGGATGTCGCTCACCGCGCTGGTGTCGCTCGCCATCTTCTTCTGTCGCGTCATCTCGTTCCCGGCCGCGTCTCGGCCGGTGCCGTACCTCTCCTTGCTCGAGCGCCCGGGCTGAGCCGCTTCGCGGTCTCAAGCCCCGCACACGCTCGATTGATCAGGAGATGAGATGGACTGGAGATGGCCCCTGGCCGCGCTGGCTGCAGCGCTGAGCCTGATGACCGCACCGGCCGCCTTCGCGGCCGGCAGTGACCCGCCCGCGTCGGCGGGATGGCACGGGCGCGAGATCCGCGACCCGCTGCCGCGACCCACAAGCGACGCCGTCGCGCGATTCCCGCGCGGATGGTCGGCGGGCAGCGTGGCCCGCGGCAGCGGCTACGTCAACCCGGACGGCTCGCGCCGCGTGCGCGAGGTCCAACGGCGATTGGTGCGCCGCGGCTATCGGCCGGGTCCGATCGATGGCCGGTTCGGCCCGCGCACCCGTGCCGCGATGCTGTGGTTCCAGACCAAGCACGCCCTGCCGCGAACGGGACGCGTCGACGCCGCCGGCATCACCGCCCTGCGTCAGCGGCCTGAGACCGGGCGCAGCGCGCAGACGCCCGACCCGCCGAGCCCCCCGATCGCCCCGGCGGCGACGCCGGCGCGCGACGGCGCACCGTGGCCGATCTTCTTGGTCCTCGCGGTCGCGCTCGGGGCGTTGATCGGCTGGTGGGCGCGAGCCGCCGTGCGCAGACGTCCCGACCAGCCCCGGCCACGGCTGACCGCCGTCCCGCAGCCACCGGCGCCGGCCGGCGTGGTCGGCTACGTGGCACTCGCGCACGGTGCCCGTGAGCTCGACACGACGGCCCGGATGATCGGTGCCTGGTGTGAGGATCGCGGCTGGCCGCTCGCACGCGTCGTGCACGACGTCAAGCCGGCGCACGGACGCCTCGCCGACCGGCCCGGGCTCGCCTCGGTGCTCGACCAGATCGCCGAGGGCCGCGTCGCCGGAATCGTCGTCGCCCGCTTGGGGGACCTGACCCGGTCGGTCAGCGAGCTCACCGACCTGCTCCAGTGGATGGACAACGCCGAGGCGTTCGTGATCGCGCTCGACTATGACCTCGACACATCGACCTGGGCCGACGAACCGCGCCGCGGCGAGCTTGTGGAGGTCTCCAACTGGGGCCGAGCAGGGAGGTGGGACGCGCGCTAGGCGCGGGTCACGGCGATGTGCAGCGGGCGGCCTTCGATGGCCACCGGCTCCACGCCGCCTACACCGTTGTAGCTCACCGACACCGCGAGTGTTTCCCGGGTCACGTACGGCTCGTGCTCCCGGGCGGCCTCGATCAGCTCGCCGTCGCCGCCGAGCAGCAGCTCGATCCGGTCCTCGACCTGGAGGCCGGCAGTCTTGCGCGCGTTCTGGATCGCGTGGACGATCTCGCGTGCCAGGCCCTCCCGACGCAGCTGGTCGTCGAGCTCGAGTTCGAGCGCGACCGCGTGCGAGCCCTCGCGTTCGAGCTGGTAGCCCTCGAGCGGGCGCATGGCCAGCATCAGGTCGTCGTCGGAGAGCTCGTGGTCGTGCCCGTCGACGGCGATCGCGACGCGGCCGCCGTTGCGGAGCGCACTCGCGACATGGTCCGGGTCGAGCGCGGCCACGGCGGCGGCGACCTGCGGCATCTGCTTGCCGAAGCGCGGACCGAGCGCACGGTAGTTCGGCTTGACCTCGTAGGAGCCAAGCTCGTCGGCCTGCGAGACGTAGCGCAGCTCCTTGACGTTGAGCTCCTCGAGCGCGACGTCGGCGAGGCGCTCGATCGCGGCGCGCTCGGAGCCGGCGGCCACGACCACCGCGGCGCGCAGCGGCTGGCGCACCTTCAGCTTCGCCTGGCCGCGGGCCGCCAGGCCCAGCCGGACGGTCTCGCGCACCGTCGCCATCGCGAACTCGAGCTCCTCGTCACGTTCGCCCGGCGACGGCCAATCGGTCAGGTGCACGCTCGGCTCGGACCCGTCGAGGTTGTCGTACATCTCGTCGGCCACGAACGGCGTGAACGGCGCCAGCAGCTGCGTGACCGTGACCAGGCAGCGGCGCAGCGTGGCGAACGCCGCCGGGTCGCCGTCCCAGAAGCGGCGGCGCGAGCGGCGCACGTACCAGTTCGAGAGATCGTCGACGAACGCCGCGATCGCGTGGCCGGCGCGAGTGGCGTCGTAGTGATCCAGGCGCTCGGTGACGGTCTCTACGGTCGCGGCCAAGCGACTCAAAGCCCACCGATCGAGGTCATTGGCCGGCGCGACGTCGCTCGGCTCGACCCCGTTGACGTTCGCGTACATGACGTAGAAGCCGTACGTGTTCCAGAGCTGGAGCAGGAACTGCCGCAGCGACTCGCCGACCGTGTCGACGCTGAACAGGTAGCCGTCCCACGGGAGCTTGTTCGTCAGGAAATACCAGCGGAACGCGTCCGCTCCGTGGCGGTCGATCACGTCCCACGGCACGACGATGTTGCCGAGCGACTTCGACATCTTCTTGCCCTCGGCGTCGGCGATGTGGCCGAGGCAGAGGACGGTCTTGAACGAGCTCTGGTCGTAGAGCAGCGTGGAGATCGCGATCAGGCTGTAGAACCAGCCGCGGGTCTGGTCGATCGCCTCGCAGATGTAGTCGGCCGGGTACTGCTCCTCGAACTTGGCCTGGTTCTCGAACGGCGCGTGCCACTGCGCGAACGGCATCGAGCCGGAGTCGAACCAGACGTCGATCACCTCGGGCACGCGACGCAGCGGCTCGCCGCCGGACGGCGACGGGATCTCGACCTCGTCCACGAACGGGCGATGCGGATCGTCGAGCTCGACGCCCGACAGCTCACGCAGCTCCTCGAAGGACCCGACGCAGATCGTCTCGCCCGCGTCGTTGCGCCAGATCGGCAGCGGCGTGCCCCAGTAGCGCTCGCGGCTCAGCGCCCAATCGACGTTGTTCTCCAGCCAGCGCCCGAAGCGGCCGTGCTTGATGTGCTCGGGGTGCCACTCGACGCTCTCGTTGGCCGCCAGCAGCCGGTCCTTGACCTTCGAGGTCGCGACGTACCAGGACGGCTTCGCGTAGTAGAGCAACGGCGTGCCGCAGCGCCAGCAGTGCGGGTAACTGTGGAACAGGCGCTCGGAGTGGTGCAGGCGGCCGCGGCTTCGGAGATCCTCGATCAGGTCCTCGTCGGCGTCCTTGACGAAGCGGCCGGCGTACGGGCCGATCCGCTCGTCGTACGTGCCATCGGCGCGCACCGGGTTGATCACGTTCAGGCCGTGCTCGGCACCGAGCCGGAAGTCGTCCTCGCCGAACGCGATCGCGGTATGGACGATGCCCGTGCCGTCCTCGGCCGACACGAAGTCGCCCGGCAGCACGGTGTGCCCCTTCTCGCCATAGACCTCGGCCGAGAGAAACGGGAAGGGCGGCTCGTAGCCGGCGCCGATCATGTCGGCGCCCTTGAAGCGGTCGACGATCTGCGCGTCCTCGCCGAGCACGCGGCTGACGAGCGCCTCGGCCAGCACCTCGCCGTTCGCGCTGCGGACGTACGTCAACTCGGGATCGACGGCGACGGCGGCGTTGGAGACCAGCGTCCAGGGCGTCGTCGTCCAGACGAGCAGCGTGTCGCCCTCGCGCAGGACGCCCGCGGGCCGGGTCACCGGGTAGCGGACGAACACGCTCGGGTCCTCGACGTCCTTGTAGCCGAGCGACACCTCGTGGCTGGATAGCGACGTGCCGTCGCGCGGGCAGTAGGGGACGACCTTGAAGCCCTCGTAGAGCAGCTCCTTGTCCCACAGCTGGCGCAGCGCCCACCAGACCGACTCGATGTAGTCGGTGTCGAGCGTCCGGTAGGGGTGCTCGAGGTCGACCCAGTAGCCGATCCGCTCGGTCAGCCGCGTCCAATCCTCCAGGAACTCGAACACGGACTCGCGGCACTTCTGGTTGAACTCCGCGATCCCGTATTCCTCGATCTCCTGTTTGCTCTCGATCCCGAGCTGGTTCTGGACGGCGATCTCGACCGGCAGGCCGTGGCAGTCCCAGCCGCCCTTGCGCTCGGAGTAGTAGCCGCGCATCGTCTTGTAGCGCGGGAAGACGTCCTTGAAGACGCGCGCCAGCACGTGGTGGGAGCCGGGGCGGCCGTTGGCCGTCGGCGGGCCCTCATAGAAGACGTACGGCGGCGCGCCCTCGCGGCGGCGCATCGACTCCCGGTAGACGTCGCGCTCGCGCCACCGCTCGAGGACCTGCTCCTCGAGCTTGGGGAACGACACGTCTTTTGGGAGTGGGCGGTGCGCCACGCGGGAGAGTCTAGGTTGATGGTGTGCGCATGGGTCGGGTGCTGGGGTTGGTGGCGGGCGGGTTGGTCGCGTGCATCGCGCTGCTCGTGCTGGCCGTGTTCCTCACGCGTGACGAGGACAACCTGCAGGCGGACAACCTGCTGGCCGAGCGCTTCACGCTCGAGGTGGCCCGCGGCGGGGAACTGGACCTGCGCCGGATCGCGCCGTTCGAGTGGGACAGCGTGCTGCTCGTCGCGCCGGGCACACCGCGCGAGGCGATCTCACGCCGGCTCGGCCGCGAGTGGACCGGGATCGACACCGTCGACGGCGGCGATCTGCTGATATTCCGCCTTGGCGATGAGGTGGTGCGGTTTGCCGACTACCGCGGGAACGGGCGCTTCGAGGGCTTCGAGCGGCCTTTCGCCGAGCTCCCGCCGGTGCTGCGCGCCGACGACAGCGTGATCCGGCGATGACCCGGCTGGCCGACGTCGACCTGTCGCTCAAGCTCTCCAAGGCCGAGGAGGCCGAGCAGCTCGCGGCGGCCCAGGAGCGGCTGCTGCGGCTGCGCCTGGTGCTCGGCGCTCAGACGGCGCCGAAGCTCGGGCCGCCGCTGTGCGTGGTGTTCGAGGGCTGGGACGCATCGGGCAAGGGCGGCGCGATCAAGCGGCTCGTCGACCACCTCGATCCGCGCCACGTGCGGGTCGTGCAGTACGCGGCGCCGACCCCGGACGAGCTCCGGCACCAGTACCTGCTGCGGTTCGCGGCCGCGCTCCCTGGCTGGGGCGGCATGGCCGTGCTCGACCGCTCGTGGTACGGGCGCGTGCTCGTCGAGCGCGTCGAGGGGTTCGCCAAGAAGGCCGAGTGGCGGCGCGCCTACCAGGAGATCAACGACTACGAGCGGGCGCTGTGTGACGACGGGATGATCCTCGTCAAGCTGTTCCTGCACATCTCCGACGCCGAGCAGCTCAAGCGCTTCAAGGCCCGCGAGAAGGAACCGCTCAAGCGCTGGAAGCTGACCGACGAGGACTGGCGCAACCGCGACAAGCGCCCGCAGTACGAGGCCGCGATCGAGGAGATGGCCGAGCGCACCGGCACCGATCACGCGCCGTGGCACGTGATCCCGGCCGAGAGCAAGCGCTACGCGCGGGTGAAGGTACTCGAGACGGTCTGCGAAGCGGTCGAGAAGACGCTCTAGCGCCGGTGCGCCTTGCGCGCCTGCTTCTGCGCGCGGGTCTTCGCCCGCGCCTTGGACTTGGCCTGCTTGGCGTGCTTGTGCGGGCCCTCTTCGCGCAGCTTCGGACCGGCGCGTTCGTCCTCGGGCAGCGAACGGCGGGCGTCGCGCATGATGAACCAGCCCATCGCGCCGAACCCCGCGATCAGTGCTCCGGCGATCAGCGCCAGCGTCGCGACGCTGGTCTCGCCGTCGTCGGCGGTGTTCTCGACGGTCGCGGTCGGCGTCGGGTCGGCCGGCGGGAGCGGGCCGAACGGGCCCGACTGCGCGCCAGCCGGAGCGGCCAGGGCGAGCACGAGCAAAGTGGAGATGAGGGCGATCCGTCGCGTCATGGGCGCGGACAGCGTAGTCAAGCCGGAGCCCCTGTCAACGCCCAGCGCGACCCGGCGAACCGAACGGCGCACGTGACTAGACGAACGGCGATCAGCGCGACCAGTCCCCACCAGATCCCAATGATGCCCCATTCCAGTCGCAGGGTGAGCAGCGCGATCGGGACGTAAACCGCCGAGGCGGCCAGCATCGCCCACATCAGAAAGCGCGTGTCGCCGGCGCCGATCAGGATCCCGTCGAGCGCGAACACCGCGCCGTTGAACGGCATCATCAGCGCGAACAGCGGCCAGATGTCGTCGGCCCGCGCGATCACCGCCGGGTCGTTGGTGAACAGCTCCGGGACGGCGTCGCCGAGCGCGAGCAGGACAAGACCGAACGCGCCGCCGATCGCGACCGACCAGCCGATCATGCGAACCGCTGCGGCGCGGGCGCCCTCCGCGTCGGACGCGCCGAGCATCCGGCCGATCATCACCTGCCCGGCGATCGCGATCGCGTCCAGCACGAGCGCCAGGAACACCCACAGCTGGAACGCGATCTGGTGCGCGCCGAGCGACGCCGCGCCGACTCGCGCCAGTACCGCCGAGCCGATCAGAAACGAGCCGGTGAGCGCAGTCGTGCGGACCGCGATCTCCGACCCGATCCGCATCAGCGGGCGCATCTTCTCCGGGAGCGGGCGCTCGAGGCCGGCGCGGTACTGGACGGCGAAGAACCCGCCCGCCATCGCCACCTGGGCGATCAAGGTCCCCCAGGCCGACCCGGCCAGGCCCCAGCCGAAGCCGTACACGAAGAGCAGCTCGAGGAACACGTTCAGCACGTGGGCGGCGACGAGGATCAGCAGCGGCGTGCGCAGGTCGCCGACGCCGCGCAGGAAGCCCTGGGCGGCGGACGCGAGCATGAACAGCGGCGCGCCGAGCGCGGCGATCCGCAGGTACAGGACGGCGCCGTCCTTGACCTCGCCCTCGCCGCCCATCAGCTCGACGATCGGGACGGCCAGCACCTGCAGCAGCGCCAGCAACAGGACGCCGATCCCGAGCCCCAGCCACAGCGCCTGGGAGCCGAGCGCCGCGGCGCTCTCGTCGCGGCCGGCACCGTGCAGGCGGGCCACCTGCGCGGTCGTGCCGTAGGTGAGGAAGTTGAAGATCGTGAACGCCGTCGCCAACACGGTCGCGGCGATCGCCAGCGACGCAAGCTGCGTCGTGCCCAGGTGCCCGACGATCGCGGTGTCGACGAGGATGTAGAGCGGCTCCGCGGCCAACGCGCCGAGCGCGGGCAGCGCGAGCAGCAGGATCTCGCGGTCGTAGCGGGACCGCAGCCTCACCGGTTTAACACGGCCTCGACGATCGGGCGGTAGCCGGTGCAGCGGCACAGGTTGCCGGTCAGCGCCTCGCGCACCTCGTCCTCGGTCGGCGACGGGTGTTCGCGCAGGTAGGCGTCGAGCGTCATCAGGATGCCGGCCGTGCAGAAGCCGCACTGGAGCGCGTGATGGGAATGGAAGGACTGCTGCAGCGGGCCCGGCGCGAGCCCCTCGATCGTGCGGACGTCGCAGCCGTCGGCCTGGATCGCCAACGTCAGGCACGACCGCACCGGCTCGCCGTCGAGCTGGACCGTGCACGCGCCGCACACGCCCAGCTCGCAGCCCACCTTGGTGCCGGTCAGGCCCGCGTCCCGGATGAAGTCCGAAAGCAGCGTGCGCGGCTCGACCTCGCCCGCGTGCTCGACGCCGTTGATCCGCAGCTTCATGCGCGACCCGCCTGGACCAGCGCGCGGCGCGTCAGCTCTTCGACCAGCGCGCGGCCATGGCCGTCGCCGACGCCCGCGAGCGCCCCGGCCTCGCGCGCGCTCGCCCCGTCCACCAGCGCCGCCTCGGCGCGCGTCGCGCGCACCGGACCGAGCGTGGCGACCGCGGCGTGGCCGCGCGTCAGCACGACCGCCGCGGCGGCCAGCGGGAAGTCGCCGTGAGTGCGCGCGTACTCGACGAACGCGGTGCGGGCACCGATCTTCAGCGGCGGGATCCGGATCTCGGTCAGCAGCTCGCCGGGCTCGATCGCGGTCGCGTGCGGGCCGAGAAAGAACTCGTCGGCGACGAGCGTGCGGGTGCCGGCGGCCGAGCGCAACTCGAAGTGAGCGCCGAGCGCCAGCAGCGCCACCGGCAGTTGCGCGGCCGGGTCGGCGTGCGCGGCCGAGCCCGCGACAGTGCCGCGCGCCCGGGTCGCGGCATGGCCGACGTGGCGCAGCGCCTGGGCCAGGAGCGGCCAGCGCTGGGTCACCAGCGGCGAGCGTTCGACTGCGGCCTGGCGCACGGTCGCGCCGATCCGCAGCGTCCCCTCGCTGCGGCGCAGGACCCCGAGGCCGTCGACGCGGTTGATGTCGACGACCCGGGCGGGCCGTGCCAGCCGGAGGTTGAGCAGCGGCACGAGGCTCTGGCCGCCGGCGAGAACGCGCGCGTCGTCGTCGAGCAGCGCCAGCGCCTCGTCGAGCGAGCGCGGCGCGGCGTAGTCGAACGGGGCGGGCTTCACCTGTGCTTCCGGAAGATCGACGCCGGGACCCAGCGCCCGCGTGGCGTCGGCGGCTCGACGCGGCGGGCGAGCCAGGCCGCGATCGTGTTCGCGATCAGCTCGATGTCATCCGCGTGCGGCGGCGGGTCCGTCCGGGTGGCGAGGTGCAGGCGGGTGCCGGTTTCCACGCGCTCGAGCGTCGCCGTGACGGTCGCGGTCACCGGGCCGTTCGGGCCGGTGCCCTGGAGCCGCAGCCGCGCACTGTGCGTGTCGTCGTCGGCCTCTTCGAGCATCGCGGTGCCGGTATGGCCGGCGAGCGTGCCGCGGGCGGGCGCGAGCGTCGAGAGCGTCGCCCAGGCTTCGTCCAGCGGGGTCTCGAGAATCACTGGAGCGCGCTCCAGACCTTCTCGGCCGTGAACGGCGGATCGAGGTGGCGTCCGATCGCGTCCGCGAGCGCGTTGGCGACCGCGGGCGGGGCGCCGATCGCGCCGCTCTCGCCGATCCCTTTTGCACCGAGCGGGTTCAGCGGCGACGGCGACTCGACGAAGTCGGTCGTGATCTCCGGCACGTCGGCGGCGGTCAGCAGCCCGAAGTCCAGCGGCTCCCCGGCCTCTTCGGTCAGGCACGCGCCGAGGCCCTGCACCGAGCCCCCGACGACCTGCCCCTCGGCCAGCAACGGGTTCATGATCCGCCCGGCGTCATCGACGGCGACGAGCCGGCGCACGCGCACCGCGCCGGTCGCGCGATCGACCTCGACGACGGCCGCGTACGCGCCGCTGGCGAACACCTGGTCGGACTCGAAGTGCGCCCGGCCCACGCTGCCGCCGTTGGCGAGCAAGTCGTCGGCCGCGGCCGCGACCGCGGAGCCGCCCATCGCGGTCGTGCGGCTGGCGAACGAGCCGACCCCGTCGGCCAGATCGTCGGTGTCGCCGGTCCGCACGGTCACACGCTCGGGATCGACGCCGAGCTTGTCGGCGGCGATCTGCGCGAACAACGTCTCGTGGCCCTGGCCGCTCGGGATCGAACCGACGAGCACCGTGACACCGTCGTCACCGACATGGATCTCGGCGCACTCGTACAGGCCGCCGGAGCGTTCGACCGACAGCGCCACGCCCGTCCCGACCAGCACGTCACGCTCCTCGGCTTGCGGCGCCTCGGGTGGCGCCGCCCAGTCGCTGCGCTCCGGAGCGGTCTCCTCGGGCGCCTCCACGATCAGCTCGAGCGCGCGGTCCAGGCAGCGCTCGAAGTCGCCGGAGTCGTACGTCCAGCCGAGCGCGGTCCGGTATGGGAACTCCCGCACCAAGTTGCGGCGGCGGAGCTCGACCGGGTCGATCTGCATTTCACGCGCAGCGGCGTCGAGCGTCGTCTCGATCAGGTAGCTCGCCTCGGGCCGGCCGGCGCCGCGGTAGGGCCCGGTCGGCACCTTGTTGGTGCGCGCGCCGGTGACGAACACCTCGACGTTCTCGATGTCGTAGCAACCGGCGAGCAGCATCGCCGTCGTGTGCGGCGGGATCGGGGTGCTGGGCAACAGGTAGCCGCCGAGGTCGGCGAGAATGCGTCCGCGCAGCGCCAGGATCCGGCCGCCGGCGTCGAACGCCAGCTCGACCGCGGCGCGCAGCCCGCGGCCCTGCGGTGCCGAGAGGAAGTTCTCGTGGCGGTCCTCGGTCCACCGGATCGGGCGGCCGAGCTCGAGCGCGGCGAGCGCGACCAGCGGCGTCTCGACCGGGATCGACCCCTTGGAGCCGAACGCGCCGCCGACATCCGGCACCACGACCCGGATCGAAGCCGGCTCACGACCCAGGATCTGCGCCAGCTGCGCGCGCGGGCGGTGCGCGCTCTGCGAGGACGACCAGACCGTGATCCGCTCGCCGTCCGGCGCCGCGAGCGCCCCGCGCGGCTCCATCGGCACCGCGGCCAGCCGCGGGATCACGTGCTCGGCGCGCACGACATGGGCGGCGGCCCGAAACGCGCCCGCGACGTCGCCCTCGTGTTTCTCCCAGCGCACGAGCGTCTCGCCGGCGCGCGGATCCATCACCGCTTCGAGCGGCTCGTACTCCACGACCACGCCGTCCGCCGCGTCCTCGGCCTCCGCGCGGGAGGCGCCGATCACCGCGGCCACCGGCTGGCCCACGTAGCGCACCTCGCCGTCCGCGAGCAGCGGGTGCGGGGCGTGCTCGACGGTGAGGCCCGGCGGCCCGGCCACGTGCGCGGGCGCCGCGCGGCCCGCGATCTCCGCGGCCGTCCAGCGCGCGCCGCTGACCGAGATCACCCGTGCGTGCGCGTGCGGGGAGCGCACGAACGCCAGGTGCGCCGTGTCCGGCAGCCTGATGTCATCGAGGTAGCGAGAACGTCCGGACAGGAACCGCGCGTCCTCCCGGCGGCGGACCGATCGGCCGAGCGTGCTCGCGGCGCCCACGGCGGGCGAGGTTAACTGCTTGTCGTGAAGCTCCGGCTCTACCACCACCCGGACGGCGCGCGGATCGCGTACCGCGAGGCCGGGACGGGGCCGCCGCTGGCGTTGCTTCATTCGACCGGACTCACGCACCGCGAGTGGGAGCCGGTGGTCGACGAGATCGCGCACCGGTACCGCGTCGTCATGCCCGATCTGCCGCTGCACGGCGACTCCGAGGACCGGCCGCGCCACCCCTACACGCCCGAATGGCTGACCGCGGTGATGGCGGGCTTCCTCGCCGACACGTGCGGCCCGCGCCCGCTGGTCGCCGGGCACGGGGTCGGCGCGGTGCTGGCACTGCGCGCCGTCGCGAGCGAGCAGTTGCGCCCTGCGAAGCTCGTGCTGCTGCCGAACCCGATGCACACCAGGCCCGCCGCCGGGACGCTCGAGAAGGCGGGCCGCGTGTTCGTGCGCGCTGCCGTCGTGCCCGGGTGCGACCGCGTGCTGGCGCGCGCCGGACGCGTCATCCTGCGCCCGAGCCGCGCCGACCGGCTGACCGTCACGGACGCGGACGGCGCACGCGACCTCGTCCGCCATGCGTCCATGGATCTCGGCGGCGACCGGGTCCGCGCCTGGGCGAAGGCCGCGCGGCGCTGGCCGCGGCGGCCGCAGCGCGATCTGCTCGACGCGTACGGAGAGATGACGTTCCCGGTGCTGCTGCTATGGGCGGACGAGGACGCCGCCCATCCGCTCGCGATCGCCGAGGAGGCGCTGAAGCTGCTGCCGGATGCCCAGCTACGCGTCCTGCCCCGCACCGGCTTCCTGATCGCGTACGACGACGCGGTTGGCGTCGCGCGCGAACTGGCCAGCTTCTGTGGTTGAAGCGTCGCTCGGCGCGTAGCCGCTCGCAGCCGATGAACCCTCCGTGGGGAGGGCTCCGAAGTGGGTGCCGTTCACTCCCCACTCCCTGGAGGTCTCCTCGTGAGTCCCAAGCTCCTCTCTCGCACCGTGGCACTCGCCGCCGTTCTCTCGCTCGCCGCCGCCGGCACCGCGTCGGCGAAGGGTCAGAGCGACCAGCCCTTCGACGACGCGCCGCAGTCGGGTCGCGTGCTGTTTGCGCTCACCGACCAGAACCAGCTGATCCGGTTCAACTCCAACAAGCCGGACCGTCTGAAGGACATCCGCACGATCACGGGCCTGAACACCGGCGCGTCGCTCGTCGGCATCGACTTCCGACCCGCCACCGGCGACCTGTACGGCCTCAGCTCGGACTCGATCGTCTATCGCGTCAACCCGCGCACGGGCATCGCCGTGTCCGAGGGCCCGGCTGTCACGCCGGCGCCCGCCGGCCGCTTCTTCGGGTTCGACTTCAACCCGACGGTCGACAAGATCCGCGTCACCTCAGACGCCGCCGTCAGCGCACGCCTGAACGTCGACGAGGGCACGCTGCTGGCGAATGACCCCGCGCTGAACCCGGGCATGCCGCGCGTCGTCGGCTCCGCGTACGCGAACTCGTCGTTCACGGCCAGCAAGCCGGCGGCCACGGTCCTGTACGCGATCGACTCCGCGAGCGACACGCTGTCGGTCCAGAACCCGATGACCAGCACGCTGACGACCGTGCGGCGCCTGCCGTTCGACATCCAGGACCAGGCCGGCTTCGACATCGCCGGCTCGGACAACGTCGGCTACATCGCCACGCGCATGCGGCGCGGGTCGGGCCTCTACACCGTCGACCCGGTGACCGGGCGCAGCCGCTTCAGCGGCGAGATCGGCGGCGGACGGCGGCTCGTGGTGACCGGACTGGCGGCCTGGCAGGACTGACAAGGTTGATCTGATCAACAGGGACGTGCGCACGTGGTTTCAGTGCTCGAACCGCTGGAACGCACCCCGACGCTCGACGACGAGGAGGGTGACCTCCTCGTCCGGGGCGACGTGCGCACGCTCTATCACCGCTACGAGCGGCGGCTGTACGGCTTCGGCCTGCGCCTGCTCGGCAATGGCGGGCTGGCCGAGGAGCTCGTCCAGGAGTCGTTCCTGCGGTTGTGGCAGGGCGCGCACCGATTCGATCCCGAGCGCGGGACGGTGCGCGCCCTGCTGTTCACGATCGCGCGGCGGGTCGCGATCGATCTCCTGCGCCGGCCGTCCTCGCGTGCATTCGCGCCCGAGGTCGAGGACGTCGCGGCATTCGACGCGCGCGCCGACGAGGTGCTGCTCGCGGTGACCGTCCGCGACGCGATGGAATCGCTGTCGCCGGCCCATCGCGAGGTGCTGGAACTGATCTACGACGAGGACCTCAAGTTGGGCGACATCGCGTGCAAGCTCGACGTGCCGCTGGGCACGGTCAAGACGCGCGCGTTCTATGCGTTGCGCGCGATGCGCGACGCACTCCGCGAGCGAGGCTTCGATGGTTGAGCTGCCCGACTGGATCGACGCCGACGAGGCGCGCGCGCTGGAGTCCGTGCATCTCGCGCTGCAACGGATGGCGCCGCCCTTCGAGGTGCCGCGCGATCTGCACGAGCGCGTGCTGCCGCGCCCCCGTCGCCGCCGCTGGGGGTGGCTCGCCGTCCCAGCGGTCGCCGCCGCGGCGGCCGTGTTCGCGCTGTCGCTCGGCCCGCCGCCGCAGCGGCTTCAGAGCACGGTCGGCGAGCCGGTGGACGTCACCGCCTCGGTCCGCGTGACGCCGGTGGGGCGCGAGGTCGAGCTGCACATCGAGCGACTGCGCGACCCGCGCCCGGACGGCCTCTACGAGCTGTGGTTCGTCGGGCCTCGCGGGCGCGTGTCAGCCGGCACGTTCCATCCCGACGAGCAGGGCCGCGGGGTCGTGCGGCTGCTGGCCGCGGCGGACCCGAAGCAGTACCCGCGGCTGTCGGTGACGCTCGAGCCCGCCGACGGCAACCCTCGCCGCCAGGGGCCCGAGATTTTGCGCTAGTTCAGGACATCGCGCAGGGCACGCGGTGCGGTGCCGGTCAGGTCCTGCACCGCGCTCGTCACGTTCCCCAGGAAGCCCTCGCGCCCCGCGCGGTGGATGCTGGCCAGCACGCGCGCCCCGGACTCCGGGATCCCGGCCGCGACCATCCCGGCGATCACCGCGTCGTCGTCGACCGGCACCACCTCGGCGCCGGCGAGCGCCGCCAGGTCGGCGGCCCCGACCGCCTCGGGGCCGGTGATGTCATAGGCCTGCCCCTCGTGGCCGTCCTGCGTCAGGACGGCAGCCGCGGCGGCCGCGCAATCCTCGCGTGAGACGAACGCGATCCTTCCCTCGCCGATGCTCGTGTACAGCGCCCCGGACGCGCGCGCCTGCGCGACCACCGGCCCTTGGAACTCGGCGTAGATGTTGTTGCGCAGCATCGTCCACGCCATCCCGCTGTCGCGCAGTGCCTCCTCGGTCACGCGGTGCGAAGGCACGACAGCGGCCGGGTTCTCGCGTGTCGGGTTCGGAACCGACGTGTAGACGACATGACGGACGCCCGCTGCCTTGGCGGCGGCGATCGCGGCGAGATGCTGCTCGGTGCGCCGCCCGAGGTCGTGGGCGCTGATCAGCAGCACGCGGTCGACGCCGTCGAAGGCCGCGGCGAGCGAGGCGGGCTCGTCGAAGTCCGCGCGGCGCACCTGCGCGCCGCGCCCTTCGAGCGCCTCCGGACTACGGGTGAGCAGCACGACGTCGGCCGGATCGAGCCGGGCGGCGACGCTGCGGCCGAGATGGCCGGAGGCGCCCGTCATGGCGACAGTCATTCGGCGGGCTTGTCGCCGTTGGTCGGCTTCCGGGTGCGGGCGAGCGCGCCCTGCGCCATCTCCAACGCGGGCCCGGCCTGCCCGATCACCTGCGCGATGATCTCCGAGACCCCCTGCGCGCCGTTGAGGATCGTGAGGTTGTCGACGTGCTTGAACGACTCGGACGCGGCGCGCACGATCTCCGGCAGCTGCTCGGCGATCTGCTGGCCGATGACCGCGTCGGCCTCCTTCTCGAGCGCCTCGGCGCGTTTGGCGATCGACTCCGCCTCGGCCAGGCCCTTGGCCCGGATCGACGCGCCCTCGGCCTCGCCCTTGGCCCTCGTGGCCTCGCCGTCGGCGATGCCGCGCGCGGTCGTGATCCGCGCCTCGGAGGTGCCGATCTGCTCGATCTGCTTCGCCTTCGCGGCGGCCGCCAGCTCGACCTCGCGGGCCTGCGCTTCGGCGATGCTGATCCGGGCGACGCGCTCGGCCTCGGCCTGGACCTGCTTCTCGTAGGCAGCCGCGTCGGCGGGCTTGCGGACCTGTGTGTCGAGCCGCTTCTCCTCGCGCTCGGCCTCGAGTTCCGCCACCGCCGTCTCCTGGACGACGACCTGCTTGCGCGCCTCGGCGTCGGCCAGCGGCCCAGCTTGGGCGGACACCGCCGTCTGCTTGTCGATCTCGGCCTGGTAGGCGGCGCGCTTGATCTCGCTGTCGCGGCGCGCGGCGGCCTTCAGCGCCTCGGCTTCCTGCTCGCGCTCGGTCGCCTCGCGGTCGGCCGCCGCCGCCGCGATCCGCGCCCGCATCTTGACCTCGGCCGCGCGCGGCTCGCCGAGCGCGCGGATGTAGCCGGTCGGGTCCACGATCTCCTGGATCTGCAGCGAGTCGATCACGAGCCCGAGCTTCTGCATCTCGTCCGCACTCGCGTCGCGCGTGGCCTGCGCGAGCTCGTTGCGGTTCGCGATCAGGTCCTCGACCGACAGTCCGCCGATGATCGAGCGCAGGTGGCCGTGAAAGACCTCGCGGACGAGGTCGTGCATCTGGCCCTGCTGGGCCTCTAGGAAGCGCACGCCGGCATTCGTGATCGATTGCTCGTCGTCGCCGACCTTGAAGATCGCGACGCCGCGAACGCCGACCGGGATCTTCTGCGAGTCGACGCCCTCGACCTCGAGCAGCGCCTTGTCGGCCGACATACCCAGGTACTGCGCCTTCTGCATCACGGGCACGACGAATGCGCCACCGCCGGTGATGATCTTGAAGATCCGGTCCCCGACGGCGCGGCCCTTGACCCCGAACCCGGTGACGATCAATGCCTGGTCGGCGGCGGGCACCTTCCACAGCGTCTTGAACAGGATCGCCAGCACCAGCGGCACGACGACGATGGCGACAACAACCACGATCAGCGTGGTGGTCACGTTGACTCCTCGTTGAGGGGTGTGACGAGCACCAGCCGCGGCGGCTGGTACTCGATGACGACGACCGCGGTGTACGGCGGGATCTCGCCGCCGTCTGCGTCGCGGGCCAGGAACGCCTCGACGCCTCCACGGATGGCGACCATCACTTCGCCCGTGCGTCCCGGACGGATACCTCCGGTGGAGGTCACCCGGCCGTTGCACCCCACTGGCGAAGGGTCGATGGTCAACTCAGCGCTAGCGTACGGGTTTAAAGCAGGGGGGTCCGGGGGGGCGGCAGCCCACCGGTGATAATTCGAAGATGACGCGGAGGAGCTCATGAGCGTGCAGGAGACCCCGACGGAGCTGTGGGGCGGCGAGACCACGAAGGCCGTCGCGAACTTCCCCGTTTCGGGAGAACGCGTTCCGCTGCCGGTCGTGCGCTGGCTCGGGCGCATCAAGGGCAACGCTGCGCGGGTCAACGCGGAGCTCGGGCTGCTCGACGGCGAACTGGCCGAGAAGATCGCCGCCGCCGGCGACGAAATCGCGGCCGGCGCGCACGACGCGCAGTTCCCGATCGATGTCTTCCAAACCGGGTCCGGCACGTCCTCGAACATGAACGCGAACGAGGTGATCGCCACCATCTCGGGGGCGCACCCGAACGACCACGTGAACATGGGCCAGTCGTCCAACGACGTGTTCCCGAGCGCGGTCCACCTCGCCGCGCTGGACGAGGCGACCAACACGCTGCTGCCCGCGCTGTCGCAGCTGGAGGCGTCGTTCGCGGCCAAGGCCGAGGCGTTCAAGGACATCGTGAAATCCGGCCGCACGCACCTGATGGACGCCGTGCCGGTGACTTTGGGCCAGGAGTTCGCGGGCTACGCGGCGCAGGTCCGGCTCGGCCGGCGGCGGGTCGAGAACGCGCTGCCGCAGGTGGCGCAGATCCCGCTCGGCGGCACCGCGACCGGCACCGGGCTCAACACGCATCCGGAGTTCGCCGCGCGTGTGCGCGAGAAGCTCTCGGCCGAGACCGGGCTGACGATCTCCGCCCCTGAGGACCCGTTCGAGGCGCAGGGCAACCGCGACGCGCTGGTCGAGCTGTCCGGCGCGCTGAAGGTGGTCGCGGTCTCGCTGACCAAGATCGCCGGCGACCTGGCCCTGATGGGCTCCGGCCCGCGCTCCGGGATCGGCGAGCTGTTCCTGCCCGAGTTGCAGAAGGGCTCCTCGATCATGCCGGGGAAGGTCAACCCGGTGATCCCGGAGGTCGTCCTGCAGGTCGGCGCGCAGGTGATCGGCAACGACACGGCGATCACCGTCGGCGGCCTTCAGGGGCAGTTCGAGCTCAACGTGCGGATCCCGCTGATGGCGCGCAACCTGCTGCAGTCGATCCAGATCCTGTCGAGCGCGTCGGTGATGCTCGCGGAGAAGTGCGTGGACGGCATCGAGGCGAACCTCGAGGGCTGCGAGCGCTCCGCCGAGGGCACGCTCGCCGTGGCGACGGCCTTGAACCCGTTCATCGGCTACGACCGGGCGGCGGAGATCGTCAAGGACGCGTCGAAGTCGGGCCGGACGCTGCGCGAGGTCGCGCGCGAGCACGGCGTCGATGAGGAGACGCTGGACAAGGCGCTGGATTTGCGGAAGATCGCCGCGGGTTCGTCTGCCTGACCTCGCCGCCATTGATTCGTTCCTCGACGAGGCGCCGCGGCGGTCGGCGCGGGTCGAGGAGCACGGCCCGTTCACGCTGTTCGTGTCGCACGCGCCGTGGCCGTACTACGCGCGGCCGCGGCTGGGCGGCGACGGTGGCGCGTTCACGGTCGAAGCGGTCGAAGCCGCTCGCGCCCGGCTGCGCGAACTCGGGCAGCCCGAGACGTTCGAGTGGGTGCACGAGACCGCGCCGTCGCTGATCGGCGCGATCCGGTCGACCGGCCTGGACGTGCTCGAGGTGCCGCTGCTCGTGCTCGACCGGTCGCTGTGGCGGGCGCCGGAGCCGCCTGGAACGGTGACGCTGCGGCGCCTGGACCCGGACGAGGACGCGGTGGACGACGCGCTGGCGGTCGCCGAGGTCGGCTTCGGCGCGCCGGGCACGGCGCCCGGGCCGGAGGGCCGCGCGGAGCGCGACGCGGTCACGCTCGCCGCCGGGTTCTCCGAGCACATGCGCCAGCGGCTGCGCACCGGCCAGAGCGTGATCGTCGTGGCCGAATCGCCGGCCGGCCCGGCCGCGACCGGCACGCTGCGCCCGGTCGGCGGCGTGGCCGAGATCGTCGGGGTTGCGACGCTGCCGTCCGTCCGCCGCCAGGGGCTCGGCGGCGCGGTCACCGGCGCGCTGGTCGAGATCGCGCTCGAGAGCGGCATCGACACCGTGTTCCTATCCGCCGCCAGCGACGAGATCGCCCGTGTCTACGAGCGGCTCGGCTTCCGGCGCGCCGGCACCGCGTGCTTTCTGCGCTGAGCGAGCGCCCCGCGCTGGCCGGGGCCCTCGGCGCGCTGACGATCGCGTTCACGGCCATCCTGGTGGCGAAGGCGTCGGTCTCGCCGGCCGCCGCCGCGCTGTGGCGCTGCGCGTACGCGCTGCCGGTCCTGGGTGCGCTCGCGTTCGCCGAGCAGCGCCGGTTCGGGTCGCGGAGCCGGCGCGAGCGGCAGCTGGCGGCCTTCGCCGGGGCCGTGTTCGCCGTGAACATGATCATCTGGCACTACGCGATCCGCGACATCGGCGCCGGCCTCAGCACCGTGCTGGGCAACATCCAGGTCGTCGTGGTGCCATTCCTCGCCTGGGCGATCCTGCGCGAACGGATCCCGCGCAGCATTCTCGTGGCGCTCCCGCTCGTCTGCGTCGGCGTCCTGTTCGTGTCAGGCGCTCTCGAGGACGGCGCCTACGGCTCCAATCCGCCGCGCGGCGTCGCGTTCGCTACCGGCGCCGGGCTCCTCTACGCGTCGTTCCTGCTGATCCAGCGCGCGGGCAGCATGGACCTGCGCCGCCCCGCCGGCGCCATGTTCGACATGACCCTCGTCGCCACGTTCACCGCGCTGATCGTCGAACTCATTCTGGGCGCCGACGATCTCGTACCGGCATGGCCGAGCGCCGGCTGGCTGATCCTGCTCGCGCTGACGTCTCAGGTGCTCGGCTGGCTGCTGATCACGGTGTCGCTGCCGCGGCTCCCCGCCGCGATGACGTCGATGATCCTCACGATCCAGCCGATCGGCTCGGTGATCCTCGGCGCCGTCCTGCTCTCCGAGGCGCCGTCCGCGCTCCAGCTCGCCGGGTGCGCGCTGATCGTGTTCGGGCTGGTGTCCGTCGGGACGATGGAGCGCTCCCGCCGGGCGCCGAGCCGCGCGTTGTAACGCTTCGGGCGCAACGGGGACAAACCGGCGTCAACGTCCTGCCGCGCCGCCCCCAGGAGCCCCTCCATGTCCGCACTCCGCCGCATCGCGATCGTCGTGTCCTTCGTCGCCGCCGGGGTCGCGCTGGGCGCGCCGTCGGCGGCGCTGGCCGGGAACAACGGTCAGCAGATCAGGCTCTGCACGTCCTATCCCCGGCTGGCCTACGGGAAGGCGTTCATCACCGGCAACAACCAGAGCGGGAAGTGGACCATCAGCCCCTACGTGCAACTCGGGGACTCGAGCGGAGGCAACTACGCCTCGCCCGGCGGGTGCACCGAGTTCTGGGGCTGGTGGTGGATCGGCGACGTCACGATCTACTGGTTCGAGCCGAGTGGATTCGAGCCGAACGGCGTCTTCTACCGCAAGAGCACGTGCAACATCCCGCAGTGGAATCCCTTCACGAACATCCGGCGGTGCGACGCCGCCTGAGCGGGCACACTCGACGGCGATGCGAATTCTTGTCTTGACGGCGATCGCGTTCGCCCTGCTCGTCTCGCCCGCTCAGGCCGCGACCAGACCTGGATCGGGTTCGGCGGGATGATGGACACCCCGCGCGCGCTGGCGCCGTGGCGGTGCAACTTCGGCACGCGCGTGAAGTGCACGCTCAAGACGAACGCAGGCGGCACGCAACCGATGCGTACGTACCGCCTGCGGTTCCGGCTTCGCGGCGTCTAGGCCGCCTTCGGGCGGTAGTGCAGGTAGGTCATGCCATGCGAGTAGGTCTGGGACTCCTCGCAGGTGAACGAGATCGCCGGCACGCCGTCGAGCAGCCGCTCGCCCTCGCCGCGGGTGAGCGGGTAGAGGAAGACGTGCAGGCTGTCGACCAGGCCGTCGGCGAGCATCGCGCGCACGAGCGTCGTGCTGCCGCTGACGAAGAGGTGCCCGTCGCCTTCGGCCTTGAGTTGCTTGATCCGCGCCGGGTCGTAGGCGCCGATGACCTCGGAGTTGTTCCAGGTCGGGTCGGTGAGCGTGCCCGAGACCACGTACTTCTTCGTCTCGTTGAAGAACGGCGCGCCGGGGTCGTCCTCGACGGTCCGGGTCGACCACGCCGGCTCGAACATCTCGTACGTGGTGCGGCCCAGCAGAATCGCCTCCGAGGCGTCCGTGACCTTCGTGAGGGTCGCCGCCATCTCCGGCAAGAACTCGTATTCGAACGACCACATCGGCGCGTCGGCGACGCCGTCCAGAGTCATGAACTGGTGCACGTGAATTTCGGACATGCCACCCAGACTGACGGTTCGCCGAAAACTCATCGGGCCCCGCGATGCGGGGCCCGAACGAGTTCAGCTATCCGTCGCTCCAGCGCCACCGGTAGAGGCCGCCGCGGAACCCTGGCCGCGCCTTGGCGCGGATCTTCGGCTTCGCGAGCTTGTTGCCCCAGTCGACGATCTCGTAGCTGCCGGCGCCACACCCCAGCGGGTACCACGTCGACTTGCCCTGGAAGTTGAACCCCCTGCCTTGGAAGCAGATCTGCGAGGTGACCCCGGGCTCGACGTTCCAGTGGTAGGCGACGTAGAGCCCCTGTTCGCGCGGCTTGACACAGTCGGCCGTGGACACCAGCCACTCTCCGGTGCCGGCATTCGCGTACTTCCACCCTTCGCACCCCGCGGCTGACGCCGTGGCTGAGGTCCCGGCAAACAGGGCAGAGGTGGCCGTGAGCGTCACGGCCCACTTCGACAAGCGGTTCATCGCGTCAGTGCTTCCAGCGGTAGAGGCCGCCGAGGAACCCGAGCTGGGTCTTGGCGCGCACCGTCGGGTTCACGATCCGGTTGCCGACCGGCACCGTCCCGCCGCCGCTGGTGCCGCACCCCAGTGAGTACCACTTGCGGACCGTCTGGCCGTTCGCGCCTGTCGTGTAGCCCTGGCCCTCGACGCAGATCCGCGTGTTGGTGCCGGGCTGCGTCGCCCAGCTGAAGCCCATGCGGTAGCCGGGGTGCCCGAACACCCCACAACCGTTGACGGACTTGATCCACCGCCCGATGCCGGCGACCGCCGAGACCCAGTCGCCACAGCCCCCGACGGGCGTTTGCTTGACGCCGGCGGTCACGCCGACCGGCGCGGCCGATGCCGTGGTGGTCGAGGCGGAGAACAGCACGCCCGCCACGGTGAGCACCCCGGCCCACCGAGAGATCCTGCTCATTTTCAGACCCTTCCGAGTTGACTGCGTTGTCGTGCCGGCAGGGATTTACTATCAGTGCTAGTTTAGCTGTGCAACCGATTTAGGAGCATTGTTCGCGCGCTGACCGGAGCGCCGCGAAGATGCTGGTCTGTGGCCAAATCAGGGCGAAAGACGACGCGAATGCCAGGCGCCGTCGGAGCCGCGGGTGAACGCCTCGCGGTCGTGGAGCCGGTTCGGGCGGCCCTCCCAGAACTCGATGAACTCCGGGACCAGGCGGTAGCCGCCCCAGTGCGGCGGCCGGGGGACCTCGTCGGCGTACTGCTCGTCGAACGCGGCCAGGCGCGCCTCAAGCCACTCGCGGCCCGGGATCACCTCCGACTGGCGCGACGCCCAGGCGCCGAGCTGGGAGCCGCGCGAGCGGGTCACGAAGTACGCATCGGACTCCTCGGCCGAGAGCACCTCGACCGGGCCCTCGAGCCGCACCTGGCGCTGCAGCGGCTTCCACAGGATCACCAGCGCGGCGCGCGGATTGGCGGCCAGGTCGCGCGCCTTGCGGCTCTCGTAGTTCGTGAAGAACTCGACGCCGCGCTCGTCGATCCCCTTGAGCAGAACGAACCGCACCGACGGCACCCCTTCGGGCGTCGCCGTGGCGAGCGCCATGGCCTCGGGCTCCGGGAGCCCGGCGGCCACGGCGTGCTCGTACCAGTGGCGGAACTGCTCGAGCGGATCGATCACATCGCCATCGCGATGTACTTGGTCTCGAGGAACTCCTCGATCCCCTCGAGCCCACCCTCGCGGCCGATGCCGGAGGCCTTCACGCCGCCGAACGGGGCGGCGGCGTTCGAGACGAGACCCTGATTGAGGCCGACCATGCCGGTCTCGAGCTTCTCGCAGACGCGGAACGCGCGCTTGAGGTTGGACGTGTACACGTA
Source organism: uncultured Solirubrobacteraceae bacterium (assembly GCA_963768375.1). Taxonomy (GTDB): domain Bacteria; phylum Actinomycetota; class Thermoleophilia; order Solirubrobacterales; family Solirubrobacteraceae; genus Solirubrobacter. Next base: position 468,671 of record CAVYHO010000002.1, on the reverse strand, counting down.
CGCCACGAGCCCGTACTCGGTGTCGTTGGCGGCGGCGATCGCGGCGTCCTCGTCGTCGAACCCGATGATCGGGGCAACCGGACCGAAGATCTCCTCGCGCAACAGGTTCGCGTCGCCGGACACGTCGGTCAGCACCGTCGGGTCGTAGAAGTAGCCGGCGCCGTCGCGCTTCGTACCGCCGAGCAGGACCTCGGCGCCCTTGGACGTCGCGTCCTCGACCAGCTCCGCGACCTTGTCGCGCTGCGAGGCGTCGATCAGCGGGCCGACCTTGACGTCGTCCTCGGTGCCGCGGCCGACCTTCATGTCGCCCAGCTTCGCGGCCAGCTTCTCGGCGAACTCCTCCGCCACCTTGTCGGACACGTGGAAGCGGTTGGCGGCCGTGCAGGCCTCGCCGATGTTGCGCATCTTGGCGATCACGGCGCCCTCGACGGCCGCGTCGACATCGGCGTCGGCGAAGACGAGGAACGGCGCGTTGCCGCCGAGCTCCATCGAGACCTTCAGCACGTTCTGGGCGGACTGCTCGATCAGCTTGCGGCCGACCTCGGTCGAGCCGGTGAACGTCAGCTTGCGCAGCCGCGGGTCCTCGATGATCGGCTTCGAGACGCCGCTCGACGAGCTCGAGGTGATCACGTTGAACACGCCGGCGGGCAGGCCCGCCTCGTCGAGGATCTGGGCCAGCGCGAACATCGACAGCGGCGTCTGCTGCGCGGGCTTGATCACCATCGTGCAGCCGGCCGCGACGGCGGGGCCGATCTTGCGCGTGCCCATCGCCATCGGGAAGTTCCACGGCGTGATCGCGTAACACGGACCGACCGGCTGCTTCATCGTGATCAGCCGCCCGACGCCGTTCGGGACGGTCGCGAACCGGCCCTCGATCCGCACCGACTCCTCCGCAAACCAGCGGAAGAACTCGGCCGCGTAGACGATCTCGGCCTTCGACTCGGCCAGCGGCTTGCCCATCTCGAGCGTCATCAGCAGCGCCAGGTCGTCCTGGCGCGCCACGAGTGTCTCGAAGGCGCGCCGGAGGATCTCGCCGCGCTCGCGCGGCGGGTGCGCCGCCCACTCCTCCTGGACGGCGCAGGCGGCGTCGAGCGCGGCCTTCGCGTCCTCGGGCGTCGCATCGGCGACGCTGGTCAGGCTCTCGCCCGTCGACGGGTCCTCGACCTCGAGCGTGTCGCCGCCCGACGCGTCGCGCCATTCGCCGCCGATGAAGAGCTGCGTCGGGACCTGGTCGACGACGGTCTGCTCCTGCGTTGCTGCGCTCATGCCACCACCGTTTCCGTTCCGAGTTCCTCTGAGATCGACACGTCCAGCGAATAGTCGATCGGGACAACTATTACGCTCGGGAGATCCAGCGACAAGGCGTGCCGCAGGTGCCGGCCGAAGTCCTCGACCGACTCGCAGCGCCAGGCCGGCATCCCGAAAGCGTCCGCCAGCTTTACGAAGTCCGGGTTCGTGAAGTCTGTCCCGAAGTGGCGCCCGAACTTCTTGTCCTGCTTCCAAACGATCGAGCCGAATTGGGAGTTCTCCCAGATCACGTTCACGATCGGGGTGCGCAGGCGCACGGCGGTCTCCAGCTCCTGCACGTTCATCAGGAAGCCGCCGTCGCCGTTGACCGTGACCACACTGCGCTCCGGGTACACGAGCTTCGCCGCGATCGCGGTCGGCAGCGCGATCCCCATCCCGGCCAGGCCGTTCGCGATCAGGACCGTGTTGGGCTCGTGCGCCGGGAACATCCGCGCGATCCACAGCTTGTGTAGCCCGACGTCTGAGATCAGCATGTCCTCGCGGCCGAGCGCCTGGCGGATCTCCCACAGCGCGCGCGGGGGCTGCAGCGGGAACGCGTCGTCGTCCTTGGCGGCCTCGAAGCGACCGAGCACGATGTCGTCGAGCCGCGAGCTCGGGGTCTGGTGCGGCGCGTCGCGCAACTCCACGGTCAGCCGGCTGAGGATGTGGTACAGGTCGCCGACCAGGTCGATCTCGGTGATGAAGTGCTCGTCGACCTCGGAGGGGACGCTGTCGATGCAGACGATCTTCTTGTCGCGCCGCGGGTTCCAGTTCGACGGCGAGTGCTCGACCAGGTCGTAGCCGACGGTGATCACGACGTCGGCGTCCTCGAACCCGGCCAGCGCGTAGTCGCGCGACTGCAGGCCGACCGTGCCGAGCGCGTGCGAGTCGGCGTAGTCGAGCGACCCCTTGCCCATGAACGTCTCGGCGACGCCGATCCCGCTCGCGCGCGCGAGCTCACGCAGCGCGGACGCGGCGCCCGCGCGAGCGACGCCATTTCCGGCCAGGATCACCGGGTTATCCGCGTCCCGGATCAGCTCCGCGGCGGCCAGCAGCTCGCCGGCGCTCGGCTCGAGGCGGCGCTTGTGCGTGGAGGTGGGCAGCGGCGTGGCGTCCACCGGCTCGCCCATCACGTCCTCGGGCAGCTCGATGTGGGTCGGGCCCGGCTTGGGCTCCTGGGCGACCTTGAACGCCTTGCGCACGACCTCCGGGATCACGGTCGGCGCGTTCAGCCGCGTGTTCCACTTCACCACCGGCTTGAACATCGAGACGATGTCGATGTGCTGGTGGGACTCCTTGTGCATGCGCGCGAGGTCGGCCTGCCCGGTGAGCGCGACCAGCGGCGAGCGGTCCAGGAACGCGTCCGCGACCGCGGTGATGAGGTTCGTGGCGCCCGGGCCGAGCGTGCCGAGGCAGACGCCGGCGCGCCCGGTGAGGCGGCCGTACATGTCGGCCATGTAGGCGCCGCCCTGCTCATGGCGAACTGGGACGAACGTGATCGAGGAGTCGTGCAGGGACTCGTTCAGGTCGAGGGTCTCCTCGCCCGGGATGCCGAAGACGTACTCGACACCCTCCGCCTCCAGACACTCCACGAACAGGTCCGACGCCTTGCGCGAGCTCAAATTCCGCAACTCCTCCCGGGCCGGGGTGTCCGGCTACCTTAGATGGCTCTTGATCCTATGACTCGCATCCTTACCGCCCTGGTGGCGACGTTATTCATCGCGTTTGCGGCCCCGGTCGCGGAAGCGGCACCCAAGACCACATTCACGATCCGCGGCGCCGGCTGGGGCCACGGGGTCGGCATGAGCCAGTACGGCGCGATGGGCTACGCCCGCAACGGCTGGAACGCGGCCCAGATCCTCGGCCACTACTACTCCGGTACGGCGCTCGGGACGACCGACCCGAACAAACGCGTGCGCGTCCTGCTCGTGCCCGACACGCGCTCGGCGCGGATCAGCGGCGCCCGCCAGGCCGGCTCGCGCAGGCTCGACCCGACCGTGACGTACACGCTCAAGCGGCGCGGACTGTCGGAGATCGACCTCTCCTCGCGCGGGAAGCGGCTGGCGACGTTCACCGCGCCGCTTCAGGTCACGGGCGAGGGCGGCGTGACGACGCTCGGCGGCAACGGCAGCTATCGCGGCGTGCTCGAGTTCGCGCCGACCGTCTTCGCCGGCATCGGCGTCACCAACGTCGTCGCGCTCGACGACTACCTGCAGGGTGTGGTGCCCGCCGAGTCACCGGCGTCATGGCCGGCCGAGGCGCTCAAGGCGCAGGCGATCGCCGCCCGCACGTACGCGATCACGACCGCCAAGAGCGCGGCGTTCGACCACTACGCCGACACCCGCTCGCAGGTCTACAAGGGCGTCGGGATCGAGACCGCGTCGACCAACGCGGCCGTCGCCGAGACCCGCGGCCAGATCGTCACCTACCAGGGTCAGCCGGTCGTCACCTACTTCTTCTCGACCTCGGGCGGGCGCACCGAGTCGGTCGAGAACACGTCGCTGGGCCGCGAGCCGAAGCCGTGGCTGCAGTCGGTCGAGGACCAATACGACAACGTCTCGCCGCGCCACCGCTGGACGACGAAGCTGACGATGCGCTCAACGGCGAAGAAGCTCGGCTCGCTCGTCCAGGGCTCGTTCAAGGGCATCAAGGTGACCAAGCGCGGCGTGTCGCCGCGGATCGTGTCGGCCGAGGTCGTGGGTTCGCGCGGCCGCACGCCGGTCGACGGCGCGACGCTGCGCGCGCGCCTCGGGCTCTTCGACACGTGGGCGTACTTCACCGCGATCAAGGGCGAGGCCGCGCCGGCGGACGGCTCGGGCGGCGTGACGGGGCCGCGGCCGTACGAGCTCGCGAGGCCGACGTTCGGCGGCGTGCTGCGCGGCACGGTGATCGGGCCGCGCGCCGGCGCGAAGCTGACCGTGCAGGAGCGGCGCGGCGATCGCTGGGCGAAGGTCGGCACCGTGCGCACGACGCGTTCGGGCGCGTACCGCTGGCGTACGCACGCGAGTGGCACGTACCGCGTGGTGGTCGGCGGCGCGACCGGACCGGCGATTCGGCTCTAGGCGGGCGGGCTACGAATACACGCGCACGACGCTCTCGGCGACGCAGACCGGCTTCTCGGTCCCCTCGCGCTCGAAGGAGATCTCGAACACGCACTGGGCACCGCCCGGGATGTCTGACACCTCCTTGACCTTCGGGCTCGCGCGAACCTTGGACGGGATCGGCACCGGTGCCGGGAACCGGACCTTGTTCAGGCCGTAGTTGAGGGCGAACGCGAAGCCCTCCATCTTGAACACCTGGTTGTTGAGGTACGGGCCGAGGCTGAGCGTCAGGTAGCCGTGCGCGATCGTGCCGCCGAACGGCGTGTCCTTCGCGCGGTCGACGTCGACGTGGATCCACTGGTGGTCGCCGGTCACGTCGGCGAACGTGTCGACGTCCTTCTGGGTCACCTCGTGCCAGTCGGAGGTGCCGAGGACCTCGCCCTGGGCGGCCTTAAGCTCTTCGAGTCCGGTGATCGTCCGCATGGCGGATCACCATACTTCGCGCCGTGGCTGATCCGCTCCTGTTGTGCGACACCCCTGGATTGCTCTACCGCGGCTTTTTCGCGCTGCCCGATTCGATCAAGGGCGCCGAGGGCCGCCCGGTCAACGCGCTGGTCGGCTCCGTGAACATGACGCTGTGGTGCGTGGAGAAGTACCAGCCGCGCGCCGTGATCATGTGCTTCGGCCAGGAGTCGGCGGACTACCGGGTCGAGGCGTTCCCCGACTACCACGCGGCGCGGCCGGAGATGCCGGCCGACCTGGCGTGGCAGTGGGAGCGCGCGCCGGACCTCTACCGCGCGCTCGGCTGGGACGTCCAGACCCACGAGTCGTTGGAAGCGGACGACCTGATGGGCTCGCTGGCGAGCGTCGAGACCGAGGCCGGCGGCGACACACTGATCCTCACCGCCGACCGCGACATGTTCCAGTGTGCGAACGAGCACGTCACGGTGCTGCTGCAGCGGGCACGCCAGCAGGGACCCGGACGAGGTCGGGCCGGACGGCGTGCGCGAGATCTACGGGATCGGCCCCGAGCAGGTGCCGGACTTCATCGCGCTGCGCGGCGACCCGTCGGACGGCCTGCCGGGAGCGAAGGGCATCGGCGCGAAGACTGCGGCCGACCTGCTGCGCCGCAAGGGTGACCTCGAGCACGTGATCCTGGGTGCGATCCGCGAGACGCCGTCGGTGCGCAAGGCGCTGATCGAGCAGGCGGCGGAGCTGCGGACGTTCCGGGACATCGCGACGCTGCGGTCGATCCCCGTCGAGCGCCCGCCGGATGCGCCGACGGACTACGCGGGCGGGTCGGAGAAGGCGGCCGAGATCGGCATGGGCCGGCTGTCCAAGCGGCTCAGCGACGCGGCTCAGCCCGGCTGAGCAGGTCGAACGCCGTGTCGCCGACCCAGTGGGCGGCGCCGACGGCGATCGGCAGATCGACAGCCTGGAGGAGGCGCTGGGCGGCGCGGTCGGCCCCGGGGCGGTCGGTGGCGGGCAGCAGCGCCAGCAGCTCGTCGGCCTCCCAGCGCACGAGCACGTCGGCGTCGCGCAGGCAGTCGGCGAGCATCGGTGCGATGCCGTCCGCGGTCCCGAGCGGCACGACGATTCGCACGAGCGCGAAATCGCGTCCGTAGCGGACACCCTCGGCGACCAGCCGATCCAGCAAGAGCCGACCGACGTCAGGGCCCGGGAGCACGAAGCGCCGGGTCACGACGCAACACTAATCATCACCTCGACCGCGCGGGCATAGTTTTCTTCGGCGAGCCGAATATGGCTCTGCTGGCTCATCGAGCGGGCGGGCACGCCGATCGCCTCGATCGGCGGCGCGTGGTCCAGCAGCGGGATCGCTATCAGCGGCTCGACCGCGATCGTCCAGGGCCACCGGTCGGTCCCGGGTTTTCCGGTCTGCTCCGGTTCGGCGATCACCTCGACGGCGGCGAACACCGCGCGCCAGACCGACGCGTAATAGATCAGGCGGTCGCCGGGCTCCATCCGGGGCCGGCGCGGGAAGCCGGTCCGGCGCAGGATCGCCGGACGTTCTTCGAACCACGCATCGGGCAGCGGACCGCGCGCGTGGCCGATCGCCTTCAGCCAGTAGGCCAGTGGCCCTCGACCATCACCGACTCCGCCATCGGGTCCTCGACCTTGACGGAGATCATCGCGAACGCCGCCTCGGCGTCCGTCGGATTGCGTGTACCGCGAGGCGTGCCGGCTCCGATCAGCACCGCGTCGCGCGGGCCGAGCCGCTGGACGTCGTCGCCGAGTTTGATCTCGATCTCGCCGTCGATGACGAAGTAGATCTCCTCGATCGTCTTGTGGTGATGGCCGCCGGCGGCGTCGCCGCCGGGTGGAACGTGGGGGGCGCCCGGAGCGAGCACGCGCACGTTGAGCGCGATCTGCTCGGAGCCGAGCGGGCGGCCGTAGCCGAGGAACGGGCTTGGGACCTTGCCGCCGGTGAAGTCCGGCGCCTCGTCCGCCCGCAGAATCGTGTATTCGCTCACGGGGTGAACTTAACCGTGATCACGTCGCCGTCGGTCATCAGGTAGTCGCGGCCCTCGAGCCGGAGGGTGCCGCGATCGCGCGCGCCGGCGTATCCACCGGCGTCGACCAGCGCCTCCCACCCGATCACCTCGGCGCGTACGAACCCCTTCTGGATGTCGCTGTGGATCTCGCCTGCCGCGTGCCACGCGGACAGCCCGTGCTTGAGATGCCACGACTGCGCCGGCTTGGCCTCGCCGGCGGTGAAGAACGCGATCAGGTCGAGCAGTCCGAACGCGCCGCGGACGACGCGGTTGAGCCCGGACTCGCCGACGCCGAGCTCCTCGCGCATCATCGTCGCCTCCTCGTCGTCGAGCTCGGACAGCTCGGCCTCGACGCGGGACGAGATCGCCACCGCCGCGGCGCCGGTGGCGGCGGCGTGGTCGGCGACCGCGGACGGGACCGCGTCGTCGCCCTCGTCGACGTTCGCGACGAACAGCACCGGCTTGCCGGTCAACGGATAGAGGTTGCGGGCGGCGTCCGGCGCGTCGTGCGGGACGGGCACCGAGCGCGCGGGCCGGCCGGACTGGAGCGCCTCGATCACCTTCCGCAGCCACGCCTCCTCAGCCACCGCCGCGCGGTCGCCCGAGCGGGCGTCGCGGACCACCCGGGCGTGGCGGCGCTCAGCCGAGTCGAGGTCCGCGTACAGCAACTCGGTCTCGATCGTCTCGATGTCCGCCGCCGGGTCGACGCGGCCATCCGGGTGGATCACGTTCTCGTCGTTGTGCGTGCGCACGACGTGCAGGAGCGCGTCGGTCTCGCGGATGTTGGCCAGGAACTTGTTCCCCAGGCCCTCGCCCTGGTGCGCTCCGGCGACGAGGCCCGCGATGTCGTGGAACTCGATCGTGTCCGGGACGATGTTCGACGCGCCGATCGTCTTGGCGACGGCGTCGAGACGCTCGTCGTGGACCGGCACGACGGCGACGTTCGGCTCGATCGTGGTGAACGGGTAGTTGGCGGCCTCGGCGCCGGCGCGGCTGAGGGCGTTGAACAGCGAGGACTTGCCCGCGTTGGGCATCCCGACGATCCCGACCTTCATCATCGGCCCAGGCTCCCGATCACGGTCCCGAGCAGCGCGCCGGCGGCGACGTCGGACGGGTAGTGGACGCCGAGATAGAGACGGCTGAACGCCATCGCCATCGCCGCGACCTGCAGCGGTGCACCGGGCATCAGCGCGCCGAACGCGCGCGCGGCAGCGAACGACGACGTCGAATGCGAGCTCGGGAAGGAGAGGCCGGTCGGCGTCGCCATCAGGTGCGGCAGGTCCTCGATCGCCGGGCGCTTGCGCCCGATCGCGAGCTTGACCGTCGACGACGCGGCATGGGCGGCACCGACGGCCACCGTCGCACGCAGCCACGCCCGCCGGCGGGGACGGTCGAGCAACGCGGCGGTCGCCCCGCTCCCGAGCCAGAGCATCCCGTGCTCGCCGAGGTGCGAGTAGCGACGCACCCACTTGACGGTGTCCGGCGTATGCGCGAGCGACCGCACGCTCCGATAGAGCGCGAGATCGACGGCATTGAACCGGACCCGGAAACTAAAAACCGATGCGGTGCTCGTCTGATTCAACGCGGAGGTAGACGATCTGGCCGATGTCGACGAGCACGGCGCCGTCGGCCGCCTCGACCTCGAGCCACCGCTCGCGGCCCTCCTTCAGCGTCTCGCGAAGGCTGATGAGCACTTCCTCGGGGAGGCGCAGGGACAGCACCTGGCCGCCCTGGAACCCGAGCGCGGTGCGACGTACGGCGTTGGGACTCAATGTGCCTCCACGGGCTGGACGAGCTCGGTCAGGACGCCGCCGGCGGTCTTCGGGTGCAGGAACGCGACCTGCGTCCCACGGATACCGGTCCGCGGCGCCTCGTCGATCAGCCGCAACCCCGCCTCACGCGCCGCGCCGAGCGCGGCCTCCACGTCACTGACCTGGTAGGCGACATGGTGCAGTCCGGGGCCCCGCGCGGCCAGGAAACGCCCCACCGGCGAGTCGTCGGAGAGCGGCTTCAGCAACTCCACGTGGCTCTCGCCGACGTCGAGCAGCACGGCCTCGACGCCCTGCTCCGCGATCGTCTCGCGGTGCACGAGCGGCATGCCGTAGGCCTGTGTATGGAGCTCGATCGCGGACTCGAGGTCGGCGACCGCAACCCCGATGTGGTCGATGCGGCCGAACACGGCAGCGAGTGTATCTTCGAGGCCAGTGCGGATCGCCCTGGTGGTCAATCCAGCCTCGGGGCGAGCGCTCGACCCCGCCCCGCTGGTCGCGGCGATGCCCGACGCCGAGGTCACGGTGGTGGCACCCGGCGACTCCGTGGGACGCCCGGACCGGATCGTGGTCGCGGGTGGGGACGGCACGATCGCGCCGCTGGCCGCGCTGTCATCCGAGCTCGGCGTGCCGCTGGGCGTGATCGCAGGCGGGACCGCGAACGACTTCGCGCGCGTCAACGGGCTGCCGTTCGACCCGGTCGAAGCGGCACGGCTGGCGGCGTCCGGCACGGAGTTGCGGCCGCTGGAGCTCGGGCGGCTGGCCGACGGTCGCCCGTTCGTGAACAGCGCGGCCGCGGGCCTGGCCTCGGTCGCGGGGCGCCGTGCGCAGCCGTTGAAGTCTCGGTACGGGCCGCTCGCCTACGGAATCGGCGCCGTCCGCGCGGCCGCCTCCGGCCGGCCGCTCGCGGTCTGCGTGCGCGTCGACGGGGCCGAGGTGTTCGACGGCGACGTGTGGCAGGTCATCGTCGCCTGCACGGGCGCCTTCGGGGGCGGATCCGGGATCGGTGCCGCGGATTCGAACGACGGCGACCTCGACGTGGTGATCATCCCGGCGGGGTCGCGCGTGGGGCTGGTGCGGCGGGCGTGGGGGCTACGGACCAAGACGATCGAGCGGCAGAAGGCCGTGCCGCACGTGGAGGGACGGGTCGTCGAGGTGACTCTGCCGGGTGGCGTCGAGCTCAATTGCGATGGCGAGTTCGTGGACGGCGGGCTGGAGCGCGTGACCGCTCGGGCGAATGCGTTCCGCCTCGTGGTGCCGGCCGCGTAAACGGCGGGCAGATGAGGGAGGCGGGTATGCGATCGCGATCGATCGTCCGTCAGCGTGTTTCCCCCGCATACGATCACGACCGCGCTCCGCACAAAGGGGGGCCGAACCCGCTTCCCTTAATGCAAGGTGTTCGCCGGCGCGACGACCACGCCGTCGGAGCCCAACCGCTTCGCCTCGCCCAAAGCCTCACCGGCTCGCGAAACCAACGCCTCGCCGCACTCGCCACCCGGCGCCCCCACGGCAACGCCGACCGACACCGTGCGTCCGAGACGAGCCGGAGCCTGCGAACGCAGCTCCCAGCCGATCGACTCAGCGGCCCGAGCGTGCCGGACATCGAGCGTCACGACGAACTCGTCGGCCCCGATTCGGAACGCCTGGCCGCCTGCGGGCGTCAGCTCGCGCAGCAGCCCGGCCGTGGCGCGCAGGACGTCGTCGCCCGCGGCCTGGCCGCGGTCACCGTTGATCTCGCCGAGGCCGTCGATGTCCACGAGCAGGATCGCGCCATGCGCGGCGGTGGGCAGCGACGCGTGCAATCCGGTCAGCGGGTCACGCGAGACCCGAAGCTGGGACAGCACAGACGCCATCCGGAGACCGTTGGCCGCCTGCAGCGCCAAGAGCTCGAGGAGCTCGATGTCCTCGAACGCCGGGCGGCGGGCCGCGCGATCGGCGATCACCACGAGGCCCACGCGCTCGCCGGCCGCCACCAGCGGCAGCACGATCAGCGACCCGACGCCGGCGCGGCGCAGCACCTCGTGGCCGGCGAAGCCGCGGCCCGCCGTCTCGCCGACGGTGTAGGACGAGGTGCCCTCGTCGACCCAGACGGCCATCGCGGCGAGCTCGTGCGGCTCGAGCTGGCTGAACGCGACCGCGTACGGGCCCTCGGCCAGGTGCGGGTACAGCGCGCCATGTCCGTCGGCCAGCGCGACCACCGCCGACTCGTAGCCCGACAGCTCGATCGCGCCCGCCAGGGCCTCGCGCACGACGCCCTCGGGGTCCTCCGAGGACGCCAACCGCGCGCTGATCCGGGCCAGCCGCTGGGCGGGCGAGGCGGGGCCGAGCGCGCCGACCTCCTCCAGCCGAGCGGACAACAGCGCCGCGCAGCGCTCGACTTCGGCCACCGTGGCGGCGTCGATCGCGGTCAGCGACTCGGCGTCTAGCACGCCGACGATCTGGTCGCCGGCGCGCAGCGCGAAGCAGACCTCAGCGCGCACACCGGGCACGGTCGGCAGGTAATCGGGCGCGTCGCCGATGTCCTCGACGACCGCCGACTCGCCGGTCCGGAACACGCGGCCGACGATCCCGGCCGCCGGGGACAGCCCGTCATGGACCTGCCAGCGCCCGCGCGCGGCCTGGGAACGCAGGCGGCCGGCCTGGGCGAGGAACACCGAAGGCAGCAGGCCCTGGCGGGCCAGGTGGTCGACGACCGCTTCGCTGGCGACGCGGGCCGTGCACGCGCGCTCGAGGTCACGCTCGAGCCGGCCGCTGGCCTTGCCGAGGCAGGGCGCCACCGCGGCTGGCGTCGCGTCGGCCGGCCACGCCTCACCCGGGCGGCCGAACAGCCAGCCCTGGCCGTAGTCGATCTCCATCGCGCGCAGCGCCTCGAGCTCTTCGACGCGCTCGACGCCCTCGGCGACCACCCGCGCGCCGACCTCGCGCGCGAACGCGGCGGTGGCACGCAGCACGGCCTCGCGGGTCGAGTCGCCGTCGACGCCGGCGACCATCGAGCGCGACAGCTTGAGGAAGTCCGGGCGGAGCTCGGCCACGTACTCGAGCGACGTGAAGCCGGCGCCGGCGTCGTCGACCGCGACCAGCGCGCCGCGCGCGATCCACGGCCGCAGCCGCTCGCGCAGCAGCGCGTTGTTCAGGACGGTGTCCTGCTCGGTGAGCTCGATCACGAGCCGCTCGGGCAGCCGGCCGGCCACCTCGAGCAGGCCGGGATGGCCGAGCGCCTCCGGCGACAGGTTCACCCACAGCAGACGGCCGTGCGGCGGCACGCCGGCGGCGGCGATCGCCGACCAGCACGCGACCTCGAGCTCGTCGCGCAGCCCGACCCCGCTGGCGGCGGCCAGCGTGACGTCCGGCGGAAGCGCCACAAGACCTGGTGGCGTGGGGAAGCGCGCCAGTCCCTCATAACCGATCGTGCCCAGATCCGACAAGCGCACGATCGGCTGAAAGACAGCACGAATGGCCCCTTCTTCCAGCAGGGCGCGAAAGTCGTCAGCGCGTCCCATCGTGCCCGTTAAGGTCGGCGCGAGCGCCCGGGACTTGAACGCTCAGGAATCCTGCTGGACGTTTGTCGGCTCGGCGGCCACGATGCGCAGGCCGCCGGCGGCCGACCGCCGCGGCGTCGGGACGTCGGCCATGATGCGGTCGATGTCCTCTCGCTCGAGAACCTCGTAGCGCAGCAGCGCGCCGGCGAGCAGGTCGAGCTGCGCGCGATGTCCGACCAGGAGCTTGACCGCGCGCCGCATCGCCTCGTCCGCGAGATGCTGCTGCTCCGCGTCGCGCATCTCACGCGTGCGATCGGACACCGCGCCGCCCTCGGCCGCGAGCTGCAGCGCGCTGACCGATGTACCCATCGCCCACTCGTGGATCATCGCCCGCGAGATCGCCGCCACCTGTTTGAGGTCGTCCGACGCGCCGGTGGTGACGCTGCCGAACACGAGCTCCTCGGCGGCGCGGCCGCCCAGCAGCCCGGTCATCTGGTCCATCAGCTCATCCCGGTTCTTGAGGTAGCGATCCTCCTCCGGGAAGTGCAGGACGTAGCCGAGCGCTTGGCCGCGCGGCACGATCGAGACCTTGTGGGTGCGGTCGACGCCGGGCAGCAGCTCGTTGCAGAGCGCGTGGCCGGCCTCGTGATAGGCGACGACCCGCCGCTCGTGCTCGGTCAGCGCGCGACGCGATTGCATGCCGGCCACCACGCGCTCGATCGCGCCCTCGAAGTGGGCCTGCTCGATCCGCGGGAGCATCCCGCGAGCGGCGGCGATCGCCGCCTCGTTCGCGATGTTGGCCAGGTCCGCGCCGGTCAGGCCGGCGGTGTGCCGCGCGACCTTCGCGAGGTCGACCTTGCCCATTTTCTTGTTGCGGGTGTGGACCTTCAGGATCGCCTCGCGCCCGCCGACGTCCGGCGGCGAGACGAGGATCTGGCGATCGAAGCGGCCGGGCCGCAGCAGCGCCGGGTCGAGCTTCTCCAGCAGGTTCGACGCCGCGATCACGACCAGGTCCCCGGTCGTGGAGAACCCGTCCATCTCGACGAGCAGCTGGTTGAGCGTCTGCTCGCGCTCGGAGTTGTTGTCCGAGCCGCGGACGGCGCCGACAGCGTCGATCTCGTCGATGAACACGATCGCCGGGCGGTGCTTGCGCGCCTCGCCGAACAGGCGCCGGATACGGGCGGCGCCGAGGCCGGCGAACATCTCGACGAACGAAGCTGCCGACTGGGCGAAGAACTGCGCGCCGGACTCGTTGGCGACGGCCTTGGCCAGCAGCGTCTTGCCGGTGCCGGGCGGACCGTGCAGGAGGATGCCCTTCGGGACCTTCGCGCCGAGCTTCTTGAACCGCTCCGGATCGCGCAGGAAGTCGACGACCTCCTGCAACTCGGCCTTCGCCTCGTCCGCGCCCGCGACCTCGTCCCACTTGATCGAGTCCTGGGAGTCGGGCTTGATCTCCTGCGGCTTCGTCCGCGGCATCAGCTTCATCATCCGCCAGAGGAAGAACACGATCAGCGCCATGAACGCGATCGGGAACCACGTGATGATCTGCGGTTCGAGGTGATCCCACCACGACATCTCGACGGCGGCGGGCGGCTTCGTCGGGGTCGGCACTGTCGCGGCGAACGTGTAGTAGCCGTCAGGCGGAAGCATGACGGCCAAGTATCGCGGCGGATTCGCCGCTGACTAGGGGGTCTGGACCCTAGTTCGATTCGACGCGCAGAATCTCAGCCAGCGCGGCACGACCGACCTCGAGCTGGCGCTCGTCCGGCTCGCGCGTTCCGAACGCCCGCTGGAGCTCATAGCCAGGACGCTTGAGGGCCTTCGAGACGGCCGAGTCCGCGTGGCGCTCGCTCCACGCGAACACCTCGACCGCGGCCGCCGTGGACGCCAGCGCGACTGCGCCGCCGGCCAGCGCGTTCGGCTTGTCCAGGGCCTTTTTGAGCAGCACCGTCCCGGCCAGGTTGACGGCGAGCATCGGCGCCATCAGGTGCGAGCCGCAGCGCTCGTGCTCCTTGGAGGCGTCGGCGGCGTCGTCCGCGTCGGCCTCATACGCCGCGATCGCCTTGTGCTCGACCCCGTGATACGCGGCCAGCTCACCGCCGCGGAGCGCGAACACCGCGGGCGCGAGCGAGATCAGCGCCGCGCTCAGCTCTCCGCCGGTGCCGCGAAGGCGGCGCTTGACGAGCGCGCCCGCGACCGACGCTCCGGCGGCCACACCGAGCACCGCCGGGTTCTCGAACGCGAGCTTCGCCTCGGGCAGCCCGCGCTTGACGAGCGGGATCACGGCGAACGCCTCGCCGAGGCGGGTGAGCCCGCGCAGGCCCGGGATGTCGTCGAACGCGGTCACCCGCGGCTTCGGGCCGGAGGCGACCTTCACGGTACCGTCGGCGGCGCGAACCGCAGCGGCCCAGTGCGTCGGACCATGCACGAGCAGCCCGTTGCGCAGGGCCATCCCGCCGAGCCGGAGCTTGTCTTCAGGAACGGGCAAGGAGTCTCCCGGGGAGGTCGTGGAAGAACGACGCGGCAAAGCCGAGGTCGCGGAGGTCGATGCGTTCGTCGGCGGCGTGCATGAGCGGAAACGTCTCGTACACGGTCTGATGACGCTGGGGGAAGAAGCCGTACGCGATGCAGTCTGGGAACGCGGCCCGAAACCAGCGGCAGTCGGTGAACGCGGGGAGGACGATCGGCCCGGCCTCGCCGGCGGAATCCTGCTCGGACACCCAGTCGGCGATCGCGTCCATCAGCGGCGACTCCACGGGCGAGCGGTTGCCGACCACGGCCTCGGTGAACTCGAGCTCGTAACCATCGGAGCCGAGTACCTCGCGGGCGCGCTCGAGCGCGACGTCCGCGCCCAGCTCGGGCGGGACGCGGCAGTCGACGCGCACCTGCGCGCGCGCCGGGATGACGTTGATCTTCTCGCCGGCGCTGGCGATCGTGGGCGCGAACGTGACCCGCATCGCCGCGTCCATCAGCGGCGCGAGCACCGGCGAGGTGGCGGCGACGCGCGCGAGCGCCTGCTTCGGCTCCGCCCCCTCGCCGACCCACTCCAGCCAGGCGCTGGACGGCTCGGTCAGGTCGTAGTGCGGGCGGCGCTCGCCGAGCCGGGTGATCAGCGGCGCGAGCTTGAGCAGCGCGTTGTCGGCCAGGCCCGGGACCGACGCGTGAGACGCGCTCCCGCTGGTGCGCACGTTGAAGCGGAACGTCCCCTTCTCGGCCACGCACACGCCGTACAGGCGGCGATCGCCGTAGGGCATGACGGCGCCCGCGCCCTCGTTGAGCAGGTAGTCGACGCGCGAGAGGTCCGGCCGCTCCTCGGTGATCCACTTGGCGCCGAGCGTGCCGCCCGTCTCCTCGTCGGCGACGCTGATCACCTTCAGCGTGCCGCCGAACTTCGCCCCGGCGCGCGCCAGCCGGGCGGCCGCGACGGCCTCCGCGGCGGTCTGGTTCTTCATGTCGAGGGCGCCGCGGCCGTACAGGAACCCGTCGCGCTGCTCGGCGCTCCACGGGTCCGTACTCCAGTCCTCGGCGTCGGCCAGCACCGTGTCCACGTGCGAGAGGTAGCCAAGCGTCGGACCGTCGCTGCTCTTCAGCGTCGCCACGAGGTTCGGACGGTCCGGCTCGGCACCGTCCATCTCGACCTCGAGCCCGGCGTCCGAGAGGTAGTCCGCGAGCCATTCCTGGCACGCGCGCTCGTTCCCCGGCGGGTTGACGGTGTTGAAGCGGATCAGCGCGGACAGGACCTCCGCGGTCTCGTCCTGGAGGTCCTCGTCCATCGTCAGAGCGTAGTGGCGAGCCCGATCAGCGCGCCGCCGATCAGCACGTAGATCGGCGGGACGCGCAGCAGGAGCGCGACCGCGGCGGCGGCGAGGACGGCCCACTGCCACACCTCCTCGATGGCCCGGGCGAGCGGGAGCGCCGCCCCGAGGATCGCGCCCGCCGCGGCCGGCCCGGCGCCGTCGAGGAACGCGCGGGCGTTGCCGCTCGTGCGCAGGCGTTCGAAGTGGCGCGCGCCGAGCATCACGAACGCGAACGAGGGCGCGAAGGCGACCGCCGTCGCGGCCAGCGCGCCGCCGAGCCCAGCCGCCGCATATCCGACCAGCGCCACGGTGTGCGTGACGGGGCCGGGCGTGATCTGCCCATAGGCGACGGCGTTGGCGAACTCCTGCGCGCTCATCCAGCGCTGCGCCTCGACAGCGTCGCCGTACATCAGCGGGATGATCACGTAGCCCCCGCCGTAGGAGAGCGCGCCGACCTTGACCGCGAGCCAGACGAGCGCGGGCCAGACG
The DNA here is from genome assembly GCA_963768375.1 of uncultured Solirubrobacteraceae bacterium. Classification (GTDB taxonomy): domain Bacteria; phylum Actinomycetota; class Thermoleophilia; order Solirubrobacterales; family Solirubrobacteraceae; genus Solirubrobacter. The sequence continues at coordinate 452,296 of CAVYHO010000002.1, read as the reverse complement.
GTGACCTGGAGCTTGTGCCGGCCGAGTTCCGCCAGGCCGGCGAGCAGCAGGATCGCGACCACGTACGGGCCGGCGAGGGCCGCCCCGACCGCGCCGGCGATGACGTACACGAGCCCGCGCCGCGGGTCGATCAGCTTCAGCCCGGCCTGGATCACGACCGCCACGACCGCGGCCGCCGCTCCCGCGCCGAACCCCTCCACGGCGTCCGGGGGCTGCTCGCCGAGGGTCAGCACCGCGATCAGCAGGACGAGGACGAGCCCCGGCAGGATGAAGCCCAGGCCGCCGACGATCGCACCCGCCCGACCGCTGACGCGCTGGGCGGTGTAGATCGCCATCTGCGTGCTCGCCGGACCGGGCAGGAGGCTGCAGGCGGCGAACGCGTCCTCGAACTCGCGCGCGTCGATCCACCGGCGCCGATCGACGGTCAGATCGCGCAGGAGCGCGACGTGCGCGGGCGGGCCGCCGAAGCCGAGGATGCCGATCCGGCCCCACTCCTTGGCCACGGTCGCGAGGCTGACTCCCACGACGCGCATACTTAGCGCAATGGGACGGCTGTTCGACGTGCCTGACGAACCGCCGCCTCGCGAGACGGAGGGGGATCTCCCGCTGGCGGCCCGGATGCGGCCGCGCACGCTGGAGGACTTCGTCGGCCAGCAGCACCTACTCGGGCCGTCCTCGGCGCTCCGGACGGCGATCCAGTCCGGCGACCCGCATTCGATGATCCTGTACGGGCCGCCGGGCACCGGCAAGACGACGCTCGCGCGGATGCTGGCCGAGTACGCCGACGCGGCGTTCGAGGAGCTCTCGGCGGTCCAGGTCGGCCGCGCCGACGTCCGCGAGGTGATGGCGCGGGCGACCGAGCGCCGCCGCGCCGGCCGCCACACGATCTTCTTCCTGGACGAGATCCACCGCTTCAACAAGGCCCAGCAGGACGCGCTGCTGCCCGCGGTCGAGGAGGGCCTCGTCGTGCTGGTGGGCGCGACGACCGAGAACCCGTACTTCGAGGTCAACTCGGCGCTGATCTCGCGCACCCAGGTCTACGAGCTGCACGAGCTGACGCCGGAGGACATCGGCGGGCTGCTGCGGCGGGCGCTGGACGTTCTCGGTGCGGCGATCAGCGACGAGGTGATCGAGTTCCTGGCCACCCGCTCGGGCGGTGACGCGCGCTCCTCGCTCAACGCCCTGGAGCTGGCGCTCGACACGGCGCAGCGCACGGGCGAGCCGGTCACGCTGGCCGATGCCGAGGACGCGATGCAGCGCAAGGCGCTGCGCTACGACAAGGCCGGCGACCAGCACTACGACTACATCTCGGCCTGGATCAAGTCCACGCGCGGGTCGGACCCGGACGCATCGCTGTACTACCTGGCGGCGATGCTCGAGGGCGGCGAGGATGCGCGCTTCATCGCGCGCCGGATGGTCGTGCTGGCGTCCGAGGACGTCGGCAATGCCGACCCCCAGGCGCTGTCCGTCGCCGTCGCGGCGGCGCACGCTGTCGAGCACGTCGGGCTGCCGGAGTGCACGTTCGCGCTCGCGCAGGCGGCGATCTACCTGTCGCTGGCTCCGAAGTCCAACGCGGCCGGGAAGGCGCTGGGCGCCGCCCGCGCGCACATCCGCGAGCACGGCGCGGCGCTCCCGCCGGCCGCACTGCGATCGGCCGCGTATCCCGCCGCCCGAGCCCTGGGGCGGGGCCGCGGCTACGACTACCCGCATGACCACCCCGGCCACGTCAACGACCAGGAGCATCTGCCCAAGGGCGCCGAGGCCGCCCGGTTCTACGACCCGGGCGACGGCGAGCCGGAACTGCGCGAGCGCCTGACCGAGATCCGGCGGCTGCGCGGGCGGGACGCGTGAGCGCCGCGGCGGCCGCGCGTGGCGCGCAGCCCCTGTGGTCGCTCGTGCCGGTGAGCGCCCGCGCGCAGTACATCCGGCGGGCGGCGGTGGCGATGCTCGACGAGCTTGACGGCCTGTCGCTCGTGCTCGCGGAGGAGACCGGCTGGCCGCGCGAGCAGGTCGTGGTGGCAGAGCTGCTGCCCGCGGCCCGCGGGCTGCACGAGCTGGCCGACGACGGGCCGCGCGCGCTCGCCGACAAGCGCGTGTGGTCGGTCGCCGGCCGCCGTGCGCGGATCGTGCACGCGCCGGTCGGCGTGATCGGTCTGCGTGGCCCATCGGGGTCGCCGTGGGCGGAGCCGGCGCTCGAGACCGCCGCGTCGCTGCTGGCCGGCAACGGCGTGCTGCTGGGCGTCCCGGCGCAGCGGCTGCGCAACGTGTTCCTACGCGCGGGCGTGCCCGGCGAGCTGGTGGAGCTGTCCGAGGCGTTCGACGGCGTCCATGTGATCGATCTGCCGCGGCCAGGCCGGCGCGGGACGCTGCTGGTGCTCAACGACGCGCCGCACGCCAAGGTCGTCGACGCGGCGCTGCGGAACTCGTTCACCGCGGGCCGGATCGTGACCGTGGCCGGCAATGCGGGCGCGCTCGTCGACGCGCTCTCCGCCACGCTGGTCGGGTCCGACGACCCGCGATTTGCGTCCCCACCGGATTCGACGCTCGTCGTCACCGAGATGCCGGACGCGGAAGCCGCGATCGCACTGGTCGCGCGCGAGGCGCGCGACGTGGCGGTGTCGGTCTGGGCGCAGGACCATGCGAAGGGCGAGCGCGTCGCCCGCCGGCTGCCGTCGCCGACGACGTGGATCGGCCGGCACGGCGATGCGCCGACGCCCGTCGAGGTGCGGATCGCTCGGCACGTGGCCCTGCGTCGGCTGGAGTCGCGCGCTGCGTGGGCGCCGGAGCCGTCGCGGCTGCCGGTCGAGGCCCGGACGGCGCTCGCCGAGCTGCGCTACGGGCGTGAATCGCGCCGGTGGCCGGCGCTGCGAGCGCTCGTGCGCACGGCACGACGAGAGCGGTGAGAGCCGGTACCCCTCCGCACCGGCCTCACCGTTGCACACACCCCTCGCGTGGACCCAGGGTCCCCTTGTTCGGCAGTATTCGCGGGCAGTCTTGCGCTCGCAATGACGGAATGTCGAATGCCTTAGGTGCGTGATTGATCGAATGTCTGAAAGGCGTCTGGTTTTCGACATTCCTCTCAGTCGCCCGCTGTGATCTTGGACGTTGTGATGGTGGCGCCGGAGCGCCACGGCCCTAGTGTGAGCGGATGCCGACCGGTCGTTCTCCTGACGTGGTCGTGGTCGGTGCGGGCGTCGTCGGCGCGGCCTGCGCCTTCCACCTCGCCGACGCGGGCGTTCGCGTCCGGCTGATCGATCGCTCGTACGTCGCGTCGGGGAGCTCCGGAGCCTGCGAGGGCAACGTGCTGGCGTGGGACAAGGAGCTCGAGCGCGAGCTGCCGCTGGCGCTGCGCTCGGCCGATGCGTGGGCGCGGCTCGCCGAGCAGCTCCCGGACGACTTCGAGTACGACCGCAAGGGGAGCGTGGTCGTCGCCGAGACCGAGGCCGAGCTGGCCGCCGCGACCGAGCGCGCGCGCGTGCTGCGCGGGCTCGGCGTCGTCGGCGAGGTGCTGGACGCCGACGGGCTGCGGCGCGAGGAGCCGCACGCCGCGCACGACCTCCCGGGCGGCGTGCTGTACCAAGGCGACGCGCAGCTCGAGCCGCGGCTCGCGACCGCCGCACTGGTGCGCGCCGCGATCGCGCGCGGGGCCGAACTGGCCACCGACGTCTACGTGAGCCGGATCGCCCGCGGCACGGACGGGCGCGCGACCGGGGTGGAGACCAGCGCGGGTGTCGTGTCCGCCGGCGCCGTGGTCGTCGCAGCGGGCGTGTGGACGCCGAAGCTGCTCGGCGGTGTGCGGCTAACGGTCCCGGTCACGCCGCGCAAGGGCCAGGTCGTCGTGCTCGAGCGCTCGCCGGTGCGGTTCCGGCGCAAGCTCAGCGAGGCCGGCTACCTCGGCGCCGTCGAGGCCGACGACGCCGCACTCCAGATCGCGATGGTCGTCGAGTCGACGCCCAGCGGCACGGCGCTGCTCGGCTCCAGCCGCCAGCACGTCGGGTTCGACCGCGACGTCGAGATCTCTGTGGCGGGCGCGATCGCGCGCCGCGCCGCGCGGTTCTTCCCGGTGCTGCACGGGGCACGCGCGCTGCGCGTCTACGCCGGGCTGCGGCCGCTGACGCCCGACCACGTCCCGATCATCGGGCCGTTCGGGGAGGCGCCGAATATCTGCGTGGCCACCGGCCACGAGGGAGCGGGCATCGGGTTGGCGCCGGCGACGGGCGAGTTGGTCGCCGCCTGGGCGACCGGCGCCACCAGCCCACTGCCGCTCGAGTGGTACTCCCCGGACCGGTTCGCCCCGGTGGAGCTGGCGGCGACGTGATCGAGGTGCTGGTCGACGGCGAGCCGGTCTCCGCGCTCGCCGGGCAGAGCATCGGCGCGGCGTTGATCGCCGCAGGCCGGGTCGCGTTGCGCGACAGCCCGGGCGGCGGGCCGCGCGGCCTGTACTGCGGGATCGGCGTCTGTCAGGAGTGCCGAGTCGTGGTCGCCGGCGAGGGCGTCGTGCGCGCTTGCGTGACGCCGGTGGAGGCCGGCATGCGGGTGTCCACCGGCCACACCTAGACAACTGGCGGTCGCGAGCGACCACCCTTCCGCCATCTGCAGATTCACGGAGCGGCGCCGCAGGCATAGCGTCCCGGGCGAGGGACAACCGGGGAGCGGAGGGAGCATGCGGGCGAAGCGATGGGCGGCGTTCGCCGCGATGGTCGTGTCGATGGTGGTCGTCGCTGCGCCCGCGGGCGCCGCGGTCGATCCGCCGGCCGCGTGCAAGATCGAGCGGCCGGCCGGGCTGTGGCCGCCGTACTTCTACGAGGACTACTGGAACACGTACACGCACGGCGGGTTCAACAGCGACTGGGTCGCGCACCCGCGGCCGGTCGGGACGGTCAAGGCCGTGATGCTGTTCGTCGACTTCGAGAACGCGAAGGCGGAGAACGTCACGCAGCGCACGCCGATCGACTACCGGACGCCGCAGGCCTACTACGACTTCCTCAAGCAGTCCGTGGAGTGGTTCCGGACCGCGTCCTACGGGCGCTTCAACCTCGAGATCACGCCGATCCTCAAGTGGTACCGGATGCCGAAGGACAGCACGTACTACCGGATGGATTACCGCGTGACTGACCCGCTGCGGCGGCTCAGCGCGGACGGTCAGGGCGAGTTCACCGCGCACGCGGTGGCCGCCGCCGACCCCGAGGTCGACTTCAGCCCCTACGACCTGATCTACACCGTCCCGGCGCGCAACCAGACCGCGATCGCGTCCTCGCCGGAGCTCAACAACTACGCGCACCAGATCGTCGCCGACAGCAACGACCTCGGCAACGGCGACAACTTCGGCTCGGACATGTTCAGCTGGGGCTACAAGCTGCTCAATCACGAGACCGGGCACGCCGTCAGCCTCACCGAGGGCTACAACGCCGGCACCGGCGGCACGTTCCGCTACATGGGCCAGTGGGACATCATGGGCAACATCTCCGGCAACGCGCCGGACTACATCGCCTGGAACAAGTGGAAGATCGGCTGGCTCACTGACGACGAGGTCGACTGCATCGCCTCGGACGGCGTCACCGAGCACACGCTCTCGGCCAACGCACTGACGCCCGACGGCACGTCCAAGAAGCTCGTTGCGATCCGGACCGGCGCAAACATGACGCTCGTCGCCGAATTGCGCGCGCCGCTCGGCGTCGACTCGATCGCCGGCGGCAACACCGCGCGCTACTGCGAGTCGGGCGGCATCCTGCTCTACACCGTCGACTCCACGCTCCGCAACGGCCTCGGCGTCTACAAGGTGCTCGACGCGATGCCCGGCTCCACGACATGGGGCTGCAGCGACGAGACGTCGATCTCGACGATGGGCCGCGGCCAGGGCCGCGGGCCGAGCCACTTCGAGGTGCCCGAGCTCGGCGTCACGTTCGACCTCACCGACATCAACGCGGACGGCACCCGCGCGACCCTAAAGGTCACCCGCCAGGACACGAAGATCACGGCCGCGCCCGCCGCCGGCGTCGCGCCGTTCACCATTACGCTGACCGGCGCCCAGCGCAACGCTCCCGCCGACGCGACCTACGCCTGGGACTTCGGCGACGGCACGACCGGCACCGGCGCAGCCGTCCAGCACACGTTCGCCACTCCGGGCCGCTACACGGTCAAGCTGACCGTCAACGGCGCCACGGCGACCCAGACGGTCGACGTCAGCGCGCCGTTCACCGGCACGCTCACGCTCTCCGGCCCGGACACCGCGGTCGCCGGGAGCACGGCGACGTTCACCACCAACGCGCCGGACGCGATGTTCGAGATCCGGCGTGGGACCACGGTCGTGGAGCGCAAGGCGAGCTACTCCTCGCCGATCGCGACGACCGATCAGGTGACGGCCTGCGTGAACGCGGGCGCGACGTGCGTGACCCGCCCGATCCAGTGGACGCCCGCTGCGGGCTGGAACGAGCTGTGGGACGCGACGACGCTCGCCGGCTGGACCTCCAGCGGCACGGGCGCGATCGCGCGCAACTCGATGACCGCGCTGGGCACGTCCGGCAACGCATCCGCCACAAGCCCGGGCGCGCTGACCTACACGGCACGCACGTTCAGGGACTTCCATCTGCAGCTGAAGTACCGCGCCACCGCCACCAACAACAACGGCGGCGTCCTGCTGCGCAACGGCGAGCAGGTCGCGATCCTCGACAACGGCACCGCTGCCACGCGCTCCGGCGCGATCGTCGGCCTCGCGCCGACCACGTCGGCCCAGGCCAAGCCCGTGCGCGAGTGGAACACGCTCGACGTGATCGCGTACGGCGACCGGATCACCTCGCGGCTGAACGGCGTCGAGGTCGCGAGCGGGATCAGCACGCGCGCCCAGGAGGGCACGATCGGGCTCGAGAACGCCGGCAACAACCTGATGTACGCCGACGTCCGGATCAAGGCACTGACGACCGACACGACGAAGCCGACGGTCACGGTGTCCTCCCCGTCCGAGGGCCAGCGGTTCCTGCAGGGCGCGCCCGACAAGCCGGTCTACGACTGCGCCGACGAGCAGGACCTGATCGAGTGCGTCGCGACGCCGTTCAGCACCGCGACGCCGGGCCACTACACCTTCACGGTCACCGCTCGTGACGCGGCCGGCAACACGACCGTGGTCGCGCGCAATTACAGCGTCGCCGCCTACACGTCCGCGACGCTCCCCGTCGGCGCCACCGTCCCGGCGACCCTTAGCCTCACGCTGGGCGGGCCGGCATCTTTCGGCACGTTCCTGCCGGGCCAGCCGCGCGAGTACACGGCCACCACCACCGCGAACGTCGTAAGCACCGCGGGCGACGCCGCGCTCACCGTCAGCGAGCCGGGCCACCTGGCCAACGGCGCGTTCACGCTCCCGCAGCTACTGCGGGTCGAGATCGCGCCAAACACCTGGACCGGCCCGGTCTCCAACGGTCAATCCACGATCACGTTCAAACAGATGATCGGAGCGACAGACGCCGTGCGCACCGGCACCTACAGCCGGACGCTCACGTTCACGCTGTCCACTACGACGCCATAGGGGAGGGGTACCCCATGCTGAAGTGGTTCGCGGCGGTGTTAGCCGCATTGCTGGTCGCTGCGCCGGCGCAGGCGGCCGAACTCGACCTCGAGCGGCTGTCCGCCACTGAACTCGCGCAGAAACTCAGCGCGCGCGAGATCACCAGCGTCGAACTGACCAAGGCGTACATCAATCGCATCGCCGCGGTCAACCAGCGCGGGCCGGCGATCAACGCCGTCCGCTCGCTGAACCCGAACGCGCTCCAAGAGGCGCGCGTCTCGGACATCGCCCGCCGCACCAACAGCGTCCGGGGCCCGCTGGAGGGCATCCCGGTGCTGCTCAAGGACAACATCGACGTGGCCGGCATGCCGACCACCGCGTCGTCGATCGTGCTCGAGCGCTCGGTGCCCGACAAGGACTCGACGATCGTGCGCCGCCTCAAGGCGCAGGGCGCGGTGATCCTCGGCAAGGTCAACCTGACCGAGTTCGCCGCGTACGTGTCCAACACGCAGCAGAACGGCAACAGCTCACTCGGCGGGCAGGTCCTGAACCCGTACGACCTCGCCGGCGATCCGGGCGGCTCGTCGTCCGGCTCGGGCGTCGCCGCCGCGGCCGGCCTCGCGGCACTGACGATCGGCTCCGACAGCGAGGGCTCGATCATCTCGCCCGCGAGCCAGAACGGCGTCGTCGGCATCCGGCCCAGCACCGGCCTGTGGAGCCGCAATGGCGTCGTCCCGATCTCGGAGTGGCAGGACACGCTCGGCCCGCTCGTGCAGACGGTCAGCGACGCCGCGCTGCTGCTCAACGCCGTCTCCGGCAAGGACGCGCTCGACCCGCGCACGGCGGACACGCCGGAGGGGATCGACTACACCGCCGGCCTGAAGCCGGACGCGCTGCAGGGCGCCCGGATCGGCGTCACCAACTCGAACAACGCGCAGTACGTGGCCGCGCGCACCCAGCTCCAAGCGCTCGGAGCGACGATCGTGCCGATCACGCTCCCGAACTTCCCGGGCGCGGAGAGCATCCTCAACCGAGAGTTCCGGCGCGACCTCACCGCGTACCTGACGACGCTGCCTCAGAGCGCCCCGGTCAAGCGCTTCGAAGAGGCCTACGACTACCTGAAGGCGCACCCGCAGGAGGGGCTGAAGTACGGCGACACGCGGATCGGGCCGTCCTCGACCTACCACCTCGAGCAACCCGACGAGCGCGCCGAGTACGAGCAGGTCAAGGCGTTCGAGGTCAATCGCGCCCGCACATACCTGAACACCGCACTCGACGGCAACACCATCGACGCAATCCTCCAATTGCAGCTCGGGCTGATCAGCCAGTCGGCGTTCGCGAGCTACCCGATCGTGTCCGTGCCGGCCGGCTTCCCCGCCGACACGGGGCGCCCGATCAACATCACGTTCGTCGGCCGCCGCTTCAGCGAGGCCAAGCTCGTGTCCTACGCCTACGCCTACGAGCAGGCGACCAAGCACCGGCGGGCGCCGTCGGAGATCAACCCGGCGAGCTGGCGCTGCGTGCCCGGCCCGCGCTTCGACCCGCACTCGTGCGGCCCGTTCAACGGCTTCGCCGGCCCGCTGTCGGACGCGCTGATCGCGCCCGGGCTCGACCTCGAGCGGCTCGACATCGCCGACATCCAGCGCCGCTTCGCGGCCGGGACGCTGACCAGCGCCCAGCTCGTGAAGGCCTATCTGGACCGGATCAAGTACGTCAACCAGCAGGGCCCGGGGGTGAACGCCGTCCGCGCGGTGAATCCGAGCGCGACCGGCGCGGCGATCTCCGCCGACAACGCCCGCGCGGCCGGCCAGCCCGGTGGCCCGCTGGCCGGGATCCCGGTGCTGGTCAGCGACACCGTCGACGTCGCCGGGCTGCCGACCACCGGCGGATCGCTCGCCCTCGAAGGTCTGGCGCCGACCCAAGACGCATTCGTTGTCCAACGGCTCAAGGCGGCCGGCGCGATCATCCTCGGCAAGGTCAACGTGACCGAGCTCAACGGCATGGTCTCGAACGGCGCGCCGGCGGGCTACGGCTCGCTGCACGGCCAGGTGCTGAACCCGTACGACCTGCGCTCGACGGTCAACGGGTCGAGCGGCGGCGCGGTCGCCGCGGCGGCCGCGGGCCTGGCGGCGGCGACCGTCGGCGTGGACACTGACGCCGCTACCAACGGCACCGGCAACCCGACCAACGGCGCGTCGATCTCGGCGCTCGTCCCGGCCGTGAACGCCGGCGTGGTGGCCATGCGCCCGACGTTCGGTCTGGTCTCGCGCACCGGCATCCTGCCGACGGCGCGCAGCCAGGACACGCCGGCCCCGGTCGGCCGGACCGTGGCCGACGTGGCGGCGACGCTGACCGGCTTGGTCGGGCGCGATCCCGCCGACGACACGACGGCGAACGCCCCCCCGCAGGACTACACGACGGCGCTCAGCAAGAGCGCGCTCGACGGCAAGCGGATCGGGGTGATCGTCCCGACCGGCGGCAACGCCGTCGACGCGTTCAACGCGGCGGTCGAGGAGATCGAGGACGCGGGCGCGACCGCGGTGCCGCTGACGGCGCCGAACCGACCGACGACGGCGAAGATCGTCGACCGCGAGTTCAAGCGCGACCTCGACGCCTACCTGGCGCCGCACGGGCGCAATCTGGCCGGGATCGTCGCCTTCAACGATGCGCACCCGCGCGACACGCTCAAGTTCGGGCAGGCGCGGCTCCGGGCCGCGCTCGCCCTGGAGGCGTCGGGCCCCGCCTACGAGAGCGACCTCGCGACGGGCCGGACGGCGTCGCGTGCCTACATCGACACGCTGCTGGCCAACGGCGGCGCGCCGGTCGATGCGCTGCTGACGCTGACCGCGGCCACCGCGGAGGTCGGCGTCCGCGCCGGCTACCCACAGATCACGGTGCCGATGGGTTACGACGCGACGATCCGGCGACCGCTGGCGTTGTCGTTCACCGGCACGGCGGGCGACGACGCGAAGCTGATCGGCCTCGCCTACGCGTACGAGCGCGAGGCGCAGATCCGGCGGCCGCCGTCGGAGATCAACCCGCAGACGTGGCACTGCGTGGCGATCGTCCGCTACCTCCCGCGCACCTGCGGGCCCGGCGAGCTCTCGCCCGCCGAGCCGCCGCCGGTGCAGGTCGAGACGCCGGTCGGCGGGACCGTGCCGGCGACGCTGTCGCTGACGATCGGCCCCGCGGCGACCTTCCCCGCGTTCCGGCCGGGCGTGGCCGACACCTACACGGCGTCGACGACCGCGAACGTGATCAGCACCGCGCTCGACGCGCGGTTGGACGTCGCGGAGCCCGGGCGGTTGACGAACGGGACGTTCGCGCTCGCGCAGCCGGTGCAGGTGACGATCGCGCCCGCGAGCTGGACCGCGCCGGTGTCCAACGCGCCCGTGACGATCACGTTCCGGCAGCCGATCGGCGCGAACGAGCCGCTGCGGACCGGCGTCTACTCCAGGACGCTGACGTTCACGCTGTCGACGACGAATCCATAAGGACGTCGAGCGGGATCGGCCGGATCGGAGCCCGGGCGCTGAAGCGCTCGGGCTCCGGCAGCCGCTCGCAGACGAGCCGTTCGCACACGCGCCCCTGGCACGGCCCCTGGCCGCAGCGGGTCACGATCTTGAGCGCCGACGCCGTCGTCGCGCCGCCGGCGACGGCCGCGTCGATCGCGCCGGCGGTCACGTCCTCGCACCGGCACAGGACGGTGCCGGAGTCGGCCAGGCCGAGCAGGCCGGGCCGCGGGTCGAACAGCTCCGCGAGGACCTGCGCGAAACCGGCCAGCTTCGCGCGCCGCCGCCGGAGCGCAGTGAGGTCGCGCTGCGTGCCCCGCGCCGCGGCCGCATGACCGGCCAGCTCGCCTTCGACGAGCGCGAGGTCGGCGCCGCCGATCCCCGTCGCCTCGCCGGCCACGAACACCCCCGGGACGTTCGTGCGCATGTCCTCGTCGTGAGCGACGGCGTCGTCCGCCAGCTCGCAGCCGAGCGCGCGGGCGAGCTCGACCGAGGGCGTGAAGCCGTACGCGGTGCAGACGGCGTCGACCTCGATCGTCCGCTCGCCGCCGGCCGGTGCCCAGTCGGGGCCGGCCTGCGCGATCGTCGCGCTGCGCACGCGGTCGTCGCCCTCGGCGCGCACGAGCACGTGGCCCCACACGATCCGGCGCACGCGCGTGCGGTACGTGGCGTAGTCGACCAGCCGGCCGGGGTGGGCGAGCATCCGCGGCCCGGCGCGCAGCCAGTCGCGCCGGCGGGTGGCCTCCACGACGACGACCTCGGCGCCGCGCGCGGACAGCTGCTCGGCGACCGGCAGCAGGAACGGGCCGGCGCCGGCCAGCAGGACGCGGCGGCCCGGGATCACGTCCTGGCCCTTGGCCAGCGCCTGCGCCCCGCCCGCGGTCATCACGCCGGGGAGCGTCCAGCCGGGGAACGCGACCGCGCGGTCGTAGGCGCCGGTGGCGAGCACGACCGCGCGCGCGCGCAGGCTCGCCACCGAGCCCGTCAGCAGGAGCAGGCCGGGCTCCGGCGCGGCCCACACCGTCGCGCCGGAGAGCACGGTCACGTCGGACTCCGCGAGCGCCGCGCACAGGTCGCGGCCAGAGCGCGGGAGCGAAGGCGGCGCGGCCGCGGCGACCTCGTCGAACCGCCGCCGCCAGATCTGTCCCCCGGGCGCCGCGTACTCGTCGATCAGCGTCACCGAGGCGCCGTCCAGCGAAGCCGCCAGCGCGGCGGCCATCCCCGCCGGGCCGCCCCCCACGACGGCCACGTCGACCTGCCTCTCCTCACTCACCCGATCGAGCGTACGGGCGCCCCGAGGGCCCATATACCGGCAGTTGTCGAAGGTTGGCGGCCGCCGGTTGAGCGATCTGCCGGAAGTCTCAGCCGCGCGATTGACCGGTCCTACTCACCGGAGTAGGACCTCTCCTTGACAACGTCGAGAGGGGACGGTCATGAGACGGCGATGGGGCCTCGCCGCGGTACTCGCGGTGCTCGCATCCGCACCGGCGCAGGCGCAGGGACCACCGGTGATCGACACCACCGGGGGCAAGACGAACCCGGTGTTCGGCTACGCCGACGCGATCCGCGAACGGGTGTTCATCGAATCGCCCTACGACTCCGACAAGAACAACGTCAAGGACATCGTCGCGATCGACATCAAGCGCCCGAAGGCCACCAACGAGGGCCTGAAGGCGCCGGTGATCATGGACCCGAGCCCGTACTACTCGACGCTCGGGCGCGGCAACGAGTCCCAGCTCAAGCGCGACTTCGACGGCGACGGACTGCTCGACCTGTGGCCGCTGTTCTACGACAACTACTTCGTCCCGCGCGGCTACGCCGTGATCCTGATGGACATGATCGGGACCAACAACTCGACGGGCTGCCCGAACGTTCACGACGTCTCGGACAACCTGAGTGCGAAGGTCGTGATCGACTGGCTCAACGGCCGGATCCCGGGCGTGGACAAGAACGGCACCCCGGTGGTCGCCTCGTGGCACAACGGCAAGACGGGGCTGATCGGCAAGTCCTACGACGGCACGCTCGCCAACGCCGTCGCCGCGTCGGGTGTCGAGGGCCTGTCCACGATCGTCCCGATCTCGGCGATCGCCTCCTACTACGACTACACGCGCACCAACGGCGTGATCCAGCGCGGCAACAACTACCTCGCCAGCCTCGCGAACACCGTGACGAACCCCGACCGGCGCGCGTACTGCGCGCCCGTCCGCGACGAGCTGTCGGCCAACGACGGCGACGAGAACGGCGACTACAGCGACTTCTGGGCCGTCCGCGACTACCTGAAGGACCTCGACAAGGTCAAGGCCAGCGTGTTCATCACGCACGGCATCCAGGACGAGAACGTGCGCGCGGACCACATGTCGAAGTGGTGGTACGGGCTCAAGGAGCGCAACGTGCCGCGCAAGCTGTGGATCATGCGCCAGGGCCACGTCGACCCGTTCGACGGCCGCCGCGTGGTGTGGGTGGACACGATCCACCGCTGGTTCGACTACTGGCTCCAGAGCGTCCCGAACGAGATCATGAGCGAGCCGGCGGTGGACATCGAGGTCGCGCGCGACGTGTGGGAGCGCCACACGGACTGGCCGATCCCGGGCACGAAGATGACCGACGTGTTCCTCCAGAGCGCGGCGACGGCGACCGCGCAGGGCGCGCTCGGCGGCAGCTCCGGCGGACCGCTCGACACGCTCCAGTTCACGGACGCGAACCTGTCCGAGAACAACTACCTGAGCCTCACGAACTCGCAGGCGAACAAGCGGACGTTCATCTCGGCCCCGTTGAAGGCGCCGCTGCGGATCTCGGGCACGCCGATCATCGACATCCAGGCGTCGCTGTCGAAGACGCAGTCGAACCTGACGGCGTTGCTGGTCGACTACGGCCCGAGCACGCAGACGAACCGCAACGGCGACGGCGTGGCCAACACCAACCCGATCGTGCGGACGTGCTGGGGCGAACAGGACGCCAACGACATCCCGTGCTTCATCGAGACGACCAAACCGCAGCAGACCGTCACGCAGTGGCGCGTGACGAAGGGCATGCTCGACTCGTCCAACCGCAACTCGCTGCGGGTGGCGGAGCCGGTGAACATCGGCCAGCGCTACCGGTTCACGTTCCCGACGCTGCCGGAGGACTTCACGTTCGCGGCCGGCCACCGGATCGGGATCATCATCGGCGCGAACTTCCAGGCGTATGGCTCGACGAACGGCATGACGCAGACACAGATCACGCTCGACACGAAGCTGAGCAAGGTCTCGCTGCCGATCACCGGCGGCTATGACGCCGCGTTCGCGGCCGGCGCGTTCGTGCCGGAGACCGTCGCGCCGGTGTTCGGCGACGTGCCGGACATCACGGTCGACACGGCCGCCGCGAGCACCGTGGTCACGTACACGCTGCCGACCGCGACCGACAACGAGGACCCGAGCCCGGACGTGGTCTGCACGCCGGCGTCCGGCAGCACGTTCCGCGTCGGCCAGACCCGCGTCACCTGCACGGCCACCGACGCCAACGGCAACGTCGCGACGAAGACGTTCACCGTTACGGTCCGCGGGCTGCTGAACGTCGGCGCGACCGTGCCGGCGACGCTGTCACTGACGCTCGGCGCGCCCGCCTCGTTCGGCGCGTTCACGCCAGGCGTCGGGCAGACATACACCGCGTCGACGACCGCCAACGTGATCTCGACGGCCGGCGACGCGGCGCTCACGGTCGCCGACCCGAGCCCGACCCACACCGGCCACCTCGTCAACGGGACGTTCGCCCTCCCGCAGCCCCTGCAGGGGCTGGGGACGGTGAAGACGTACGCGGCACCGATCTCGAATGACGTGGTGACCGTGCCGTTCAGCCAGAGGGTCAACGCCACCGACGCGCTCCGGACGGGCGCCTACTCGAAGACGCTGACCTTCACGCTCTCGACCACGAACCCATGAGTCGTGGGCGCCGGCCGCAATACGCGGCCGGCGCCCGGTTGGCGGTCAGTTCCTCCAGTGGTCGGCGGGCTCACGGCGCCCGCCGCCCCACGACACTCGCGTCAGTTCCACTTCACGAGCCAGGTCGCGCTGCCCCAGCTCGAACGGGGTGATCCCGTTCCCTCGTCGGTCCAACCCGGGCAGATGCACCCGAAGTTCGAGCTCGCCCAGCCGGCGGCCAGCGGGCCCTCGGTGCGGCCCCAGCTCGACCGGCCCCAGCTCGACCGGCCCCAGTCGATATTGCCGCTGGCGTCGAGCAGGTCGTTCGGGATGAGACCGGCGTTCGCGCCGGACGACGGCTCGGTGACCGCCAGCGCGCCGGACGCGTTGACCTCGTCGACGCCGCCGTCGAGGTTGCGAGCGGTATCGATCAGCGTGGACTTGATCTGGTCCGGCGTCCAGTCGGGGTGCTCCTCGATGATCAGCGCCGCGACGCCGGCAATGACCGGCGCCGACATCGAGGTGCCGCCGATCTGCAGGTAGCTGCCGTCGACGATGCACTGCGGGCAGAGCGCTTCGAAGTCGCTGCCCGGCGCCAGCGTCGAGACAATGTGCGCGCCCGGCGCCGCGATCTCCGGCTTGGAGAAGCCATCCTGGGTGGTTCCGACGCTCGACCACGACGCGATCACGTCGTCGCCGCGCTGGGTCGTGCCCTGGTCATCCACGGCACCGACGGTCAATGCGAAGGGGTCGTTCGCGGGCGCGTACGTGACCGCGTCCTCGGCGGTGCCGCGATTGCCGGCCGCGGTGACGACCAGGATGCCGTTGAAGTACGCGGCTTCGACCGCGGCGTCGAGCGGGTCGGTCCGGTAGGACTCGGCGACCGTCGAGGCGACGGACAGGTTGACGACCCGGATGTTGTAGGCGGTCTTGTGGTCGACCGCGAACTGGAGGCCGTAGATCGCGTCGAGGATCGTGCCGTTGCCCTCGTCGTCGGAGGCCTTGATCGCGATCAGGTTCGCGTCGGGCGCAATGCCCACGTACTTGCCGGCGAGCGGATCGCCGGCCGGCCGGCGGGTGCTGTCACCGGCGATGATGCCCGCGACGTGCGTGCCGTGGCCGTAGTCGTCGTTGGGCGTGGTCGCGTCCGGACTCGTCACCACCGAGGTCACGACGCGCGAGGCGCCCTGGGCGTCGGTGAAGTCGACGAGGCCGCCGTCGATGCCCGTGTCGATGACCGCGACGCCAACGCCGGCGCCGGTCGCGGTATCCCAGGCCGGCGGGGCCAGCACCGACGCCGGGTAGGCGGTCGCGAGCAGGGCCGGGTCGAAGCGGTCGCTCTGCGAGCGGATCCGCGCGTTGGCGCTGACCGCCGCGATCCGCGAATCGGCCTGCAGGCGCTCGACGGAGGTGGCGCGGACCGCGAGGCCGTCGATCAGGGGCAGCGTGTCAATGACGCGGCCACCGGCGGCCCGGACGGCCGCCTTACCCTCAGCGAGCGATACCCCCTCTCGCACCTGCACAATGTGAGTGGCCTTGGGGGTGGCGGCTTGTGCCTGCCCGGCGAACACGCCGAACAGGGCAACGACCGCGGCGGTGAGGGTCCTTTGCATAGTGCGCGCCATCGACCGCGCCCGGCGCATCCTTTAGCCCTTTTCGCGCGCGTGTCGGCGTGCGGACAAGAATCCCTGAGGGAACCCCCTCCTTGTGGACGAATGATCGAGTCGTGGCGATGATTGTTCGGACAGTGAAAACTCGAGGCGCCATCGTGCTCTACAGCGCGGCGCTCGCCGCGCTCGCGGGGGCGCTCTTCGTCACCGCGCTGCACGACGAGCCTCCGCTCGCCGAGCCGCATCTTCCGTGGTGGGCGATCGCCATCTCCTGGGCGGTGGGCGAAGCCTGCGTCGTCCACATCTACTTCCGCCGGAGCGCGCACTCGTTCTCGCTGGCCGACTTCCCGTTCGTGTTCGGGCTCGCGTTCGCGAGCGGCGACGGCTTTCTGGTCGGCGCGCTGCTCGGCGGCGGTGCCGCGTACGCGTTCCGGCGGCTGCCGCCGATCAAGCTCGCGTTCAACCTCGCGCAGCTCGCGCTGGCGGTCTGCGTCGCATTCGTGATCGTCCGCGCGCTCGCCGAGCCCGCCGCCACGATCGAGCCGCAGACCTGGCTCGCGCTCTACATCGCGACGCTCGCGGCCGGGGCGCTGTCGATCGTCTGCATCGCGGGCGTGATCGCGATCGCGGAGGGGACGATGACCCGCGACATGGTGCGCCAGATGTTCGCCATGGACCTCGTGTTCACGGCGGCCAACTCGAGCCTGGCGATCGCGGCGGCCGTGCTCATCTCGACCGATGCGCGCGCCGCGCTCCTGCTCCTGGCGCCGGCGGCGATCGTGTTCGGCGTCTACCGCGCGTACGTCTCCGAGCGCCAGCAGCACGAGAAGCTGGAGTTCCTCTACGAGGCCAACCGTGCGCTGACGCGCTCGCCCGAGGTGGCGGAGGCGGTCGAGGGCGTGCTCGCGCGCTCGCTGGAGGCGTTCCGCTCGGAGATCGCGGAGGTGATCCTGTTCAGCGCCGACGGAACGGCGCTGCGGAGCACGTACGGGCCGGGGGACGAACGCGTGACGATGGCCGAGACCGATGACGGCGAGGCGCAGGTGCTCGCCGCGCTCGTCGACGCCGACCACCCCGTGGTCTCGCTCACGCCTCCGCTACCGGCGCACCTCGAGCAGCGTGGCGTCCGCAGCGCGATGATTGCCATGCTGCCCGGCGAGAGCCGGCTGATCGGCATCGTCATGCTGGCCAATCGGTTCGGGCTCGAACGCAGCTACAGCGTCGAGGACCAGCGCCTGCTCGAGGTGCTCGCCAACAACGCCAGCGTCGCGCTGCAGTACGACCGGCTCGAGCAGGCCGTCACCAAGCTCCACGCCCTGCAGGAGCAACTCCACCACCAGGCCTTCCACGACCCGCTCACCGAGCTGCCGAACCGGCTGCTGTTCATGGAGCGCCTGCGCGGCGAGCTGGCGACCGGCACCAGCACGCTCGGCGTCCTGTTCATCGACGTCGACGACTTCAAGATCGTCAACGACTCGCTCGGCCATGCCGTCGGTGACGCGCTGCTCGTCGCCGTGGCCGGTCGGCTGCGGCATTCGGTACGCCCGCAGGACGTCGTCGCCCGGCTGGGCGGCGACGAGTTCGCGGTCATGCTGCCGAGCATGGACGACCCCGTCGCCGAGGCCGGCGCGGTGGCCACGCGGGTGCTGGGAGCGTTCGAGACGCCCGTGCACGCCGGCGATGAGCTGGTCCGGGTCCATCTGAGCGTCGGCGTCGCCGATAGCCGCCGCGCGCGCGAGGCCGACGAGCTGATCCGCGAGGCCGACCTGGCCATGTACCAGGCGAAGACGTCGGGCAAGGGCCGCTTCGCGTTCTTCGACCCGCCGATGGCGGCCGCCATGCTCCGCCGCCACGACCTCAAGGACGAGCTGGGGAAGGCGATCGAGCGCGGCGAGATCGTGGTCGAGTACCAGCCGATCGTCGACCTCGACACCGGCCGCGTCAGCGCCGCCGAGGCGTTGGCGCGCTGGGAGCATCCCGTCCGCGGCCGGATCGGGCCGGGTGAGTTCATCCCGCTCGCCGAGGAGGCCGGCCTGATCGGCGCGATCGGCCGCCACGTGCTGGAGGAGACCTGCCGTCAGGCGCGGCGCTGGGAGGCCTCCGCGCCGGGCGACCCGCCGCTGCGCCTGCACGTGAACCTGTCGGCGGCGGAGCTCCGCGATCCGCACCTGATCGCGGGCGTGCGGCGGCTGCTCGAGGAGACCGGCATGCCGCCGGGGAACCTCACCCTGGAGATCACCGAGACCGAGTTGCTCGACGACGCCCGCGCCGGCGCCGCCCGCCTCGGCGAATTGCGCGCGCTGGGGATCCGGATCGCGCTCGACGACTTCGGCACCGGCTACTCCTCGCTGAGCTACCTCCACTCGTTGCCGCTCGACAGCCTGAAGATCGCGAAACCGTTCGTCGACGGCCTCGGCGGCGACGGCCGCGACGCGAGCTTCATCGGCGTGATCGTCGAGCTGGCCCGCAAGCTCGAACTCGACGTGATCGCCGAGGGGATCGAGACGCCGGCGCAGCTCAGCGCGCTCCGCGACCTCGACGTCGAACTCGGCCAGGGCTTCCTGGTCGGCCGCCCGGCGGCGGCCGGCACCGGGCGGTTCCGCCGCCAAGCGCACGCGGTGAGCCGGGATCAGGGCTTGTAGAGCAGGCAGGCGGCCCGCGAGCCGTCAGTGTCGTAGAGCGGCGGGTCGATCCCCGGCTCGAAGCTCACGTTCACGCCGTTCGTCTCGGCGGTCATCGCCTTCACGCCCTTCCACAGCGGCTCGTCAGGCTCCTCGGCGCGGATCGTCTCCAGCATCTTGAGCAGCTCGCCGGGGTCCTTGCCGGAGCCTGCGGGCACGAACGCCTCGTGGTCGCCGGTGTTGAGCCGGTCGAGGTCCCCGACCAGCGGCCGCTCGTTCGCGTAGGTCGCCTCGCCGGCCTCGACCCAGCGCTCCTCGAGGATCGAGCGCAGGTCGCGGCTCTCCCAGCCGCAGATCTCGAACGCCTTCGGACAGCGCGGGTGGAACGAGCAGCCGAGCGGCGGCCGCGCCGCGTCAGGGATCTCGCCGCGCGGCAGGTCGCGCGGGAGCGCCTTGTCGGGATCGGGCTCCGGGATCGCCCGGATCAGCGCCTGCGTGTAGGGGTGCTTGGGGTCGTTGAAGATCTCGTCGACGGTCCCGATCTCCACGATCCGGCCCAGGTACATGATCGCCACGCGGTCGCAGAAGAACTTGGCGCCCGCCAGGTCGTGCGTGACGTACACGTACGTCAGGCCGAGCCGCGTCTTGAGGTCGATCATGAGGTCGAGGATCTTCGCCCGCACGCTCATGTCGAGCATCGAGACGGGCTCGTCGGCGACCAGCAGGTCCGGCCCGAGGATGATCGAACGGGCGATCGCGGCGCGCTGCTTCTGCCCGCCAGAGAGGTCGGCCGGCAGGCTCGACGCGAAGCGTTCGACGGGCGCGAGGCCGACGAGTTCGAGCGTTTCGCGGACCTTCGCTTCCGTCTCGGCGTCGCCCTTGGTGAGCTTGTGGATCTTCAACGGGTGGGCGAGCGCCGTCGCGATCGTCATCCCCGGGTTGAGCGACGCGTGCGGGTCCTGGAAGACCATCTGCAGATACCGGCGCTTCGGCCGCAGCTGGCGTTCGGTCAGGCCGACCAGCTCCTCGCCGCGCAGCTTCACGCTCCCCGCCGTCGGCCGCACGAGCCCGAGCAGCGAGCGCCCCAACGTCGTCTTGCCCGAGCCCGACTCCCCGACCAGCCCGAGCACCTCGCCCTCACGGAGGTCGAAGGACACGCCGTCAACGGCCTTCACCGAGCCGCCGCCGCGGCCGGTCAGCCGCGAGCGGAAGGTCCCGTGCAGCGCGAAGTGGACCTCGAGGTCGCGGACCTCGATCAGATTCTGGGTGGCGACCGCCGTCACGCCTCCTCCGCCACGGCGAGCACCTCGCGCTCGATCGGCGCCTCCATCCCGGCCGGGATGTCTTCCTTCTGATGCAGCCAGCACTCCGACCGGCGCGCGGGGCCGGTGGCGACGGTCGGCGGCCATGTCTGCGCGCAGATCTTCATCGCGTCCGGGCACCGGGGATGGAACCGGCACGCCTGCGGCGGGTTCACGAGGTCCGGCGGCGCGCCCGGAATCGAGTGCAGCTTGACGGTGGAGAGCGAGATCGTCGATCGCAGCAGCTCGCGCGAATACGGATGCGACGGCTTGGTCGTGACGTCGTAGGCCGAACCCTGCTCGACGATCCGGCCGGCGTACATGACCGCGACGCGGTCGCACGCCTCGGCGACGATCCCGAGGTTGTGCGTGATCAGCAGCAACGACGTGTCGAAGTTGCGCCGCAGGTCGGCGAGGATGCGCAGGATCTGCGCCTCGACGAGCACGTCGAGCGCCGTCGTCGGCTCGTCGGCGACGACCACCGCCGGCCGCAGCACGAGCGCCAGCGCGATCATGATCCGCTGCCGCATGCCGCCGGAGAACTCGTGCGGGTACTGCACGTAGCGCGTCGGCGGGATCCCCATGCCGCGCAGTGCCTCGATCGACCGCCTGCGCGCCTCCTTCTTGCCGATGTCGGGCTCGTGAGTCCGCAGCGTCTCCTCGAAGTGCTGAGAGATCTTCATCAGCGGGTTGAGCCGGGTCATCGGCTCCTGGAAGATCATTCCGAGGTCAGGCCCGCGCAGCTCGCGCAGGGTCTTCGGCTTGAGGTCGAGGATGTTGCGGTCCTGGTAGCGGACCTCACCGGAGTGGCCGACGGTCTCCGGCAGCAGCCCGATCACGCCGCGCCCGAGCGTCGACTTGCCGCAGCCGGACTCGCCGACCAGACCGACGGTCTCGCCGGGCATCAGGTCCAGGCTGACGCCGTCGACGGCGCGCACGGCACCGCGCTCGGTGCCGTACCAGATGCGCAGGTCGCGGAGCGACAGAACCGGCTTGGTCAATATCCCGCGTCCTGTTCCGCGGTGGGCGCCGACGCCGGGCCCATGGCCGACGAACCGATCTCGCGCCGATGGACCGTCGGCTTGTCGATTCGCCGCCGCCTCAGCGTCGGGTTGAGCACGTCGTTCAGGCCTTCGCCGACCAGCGTCAGCGCCGTCACGGCGAGCACGATCCCGAGGCCGGGGAAGAGCGCCGTCCACCAGATGCCGGCGCCGGCGTCCGCGACCGCGCGCTGCAGGTCGTAGCCCCACTCGGCGGCCTCGTTGGGCTCGATGCCGAGTCCGAGGAAGCCGAGCCCGGCGAGCGTGAGGATCGCGTCGGCGGCGTTCAGCGTCGCGATCACCGGCACGCTCTGGACGACGTTGCCGAACAGGTAGCGGCGAATGATCGTGCTGGGTTTGGCCCCCATGGCACGCGCCGCCTCTATGTAGGTGGCTTCTCGTGCCGACAGCGTCGAGGCCCGCACCACCCGGAAGTACTGCGGCACGTAGACGACGGTGATCGCGATCGCGGTGACGACGATGCCGTTGTCGATCCGGTTCCCGAGCAGGAACGCGGCGACGATCGCCAGCAGAAGGTACGGGAACGCGAACAGCGCGTCGTTGATCAGCACCAGGATGCGGTCGAGCCAGCCGCCGACGTAGCCCGAGATCAGCCCGAGCGGCACCCCGATGGCGATCGAGAAGACCAACGCCAGCACGACCACCTCGAGCGCGGTCCGCGCGCCCCAGATCGTGCGCGAGAGCACGTCCATGCCGAGCACGGTCGTACCCCAGTGGTTCGTGTCGCTGGGCTCGCCCTGGCGCGGAAAGTCCTGGCCGTTGAGGTCCTGCTGGGCGTGGCCGTAGGGCGCGATCTGGCCGGCGAAGACCGCGCAGATGATGAACAGCAGCGTCACCGCCGTCCCGCTGACGAGCATGAACCGCTGGACGCCGTGCGAGTGCTTGAACGGGAACAGGATCCGGCGCCACAGCCCGCCGCGCTTGCGTGGCGCTCCAACCTCGGGCGGCTTCTCGGACGAGCCGGTGACGGTCGTGGTGGCGGTCATCTCAATAGCGGACGCGCGGGTCGATCAGCGCGTTGACGATGTCGATGAAGAGGCTGATCACGACGACGGTCAGCGCGAAGAACGTAATCAGGCCCTGCACGCCGATGTAGTCACGGTTGTTGAGGTACTGCAACAGGCGTGTGCCGAGGCCCGGCCAGCTGAACGTCTGCTCGGTCAGCACGGCGCCGCCGAGCAGCAGCGCGGCCTGCAGGCCCATCACCGTGACCACCGGCACGAGCGCGTTGCGGAATGCGTGGCGCGCCACCACGCGATGTTCCTTGACGCCGCGTGCGCGCGCCGCCTCGACGTAGTCGCCGCCGAGTGCCTGGCCGACGTTGACCCGGACGAGCCGGATGAACACCCCCATGACCAGCAACCCGAGCGTGACCGCGGGCAGGATCAGGTGCCTGATCACATCCCAGACGCCCTCCCAGTCGCCCTCGATCGCCAGATCGACGATCAGGATGTGCGTGTGCTCGACCGAGAGCGCCTGCACCTGCGCCGACGCCATTTTCGACCCCGGGAGCCAGCCGAGGTGCTGGCTGAAATAGAGCTGGGCGAGCAGCCCGATGAAGAACGGCGGGGCCGCGTAGCCGAGGATCGCGAAGATCCGGATGCCGGCGTCGGGCACCGTCTCGCGGTAGCGGCCCGCGATCAGCCCGAGCGGCAGCCCGATCACGAGCGCGATGATCAGCGCGGCGACGGTCAGCGTGAGCGTCGCGCCGCCGTTCTCGACCAGGATCGAGCCGATCGTCTGATTGTCGGTGATCGTGGTGCCGAACTGGAAGCGGACGGCGTCCCACAGGTACTCGAAGTACTGGGCCAGTAGCGGGCGATCCAAGCCAAGCGACGCCCGCCGCTCGTCCAACTCGGCTTCCGAGAGCCGGCCGCCGAGCGTCGCCGACACCGGATCGCCCGGGGCCACCCGCAACATCAGGAACACGACTGTCAGGAGCACCCACACCATGGGCACCATCAGCGCGATCCTTATGAGGATGTAACCCCGGAGCGATCCGGTCCGGCTCATGTGTGGCTAGTCCGCCTTCTTGGTCACGACCCAGAAGCGGAACTGGAACGCGGGGTCGAATGTCTTGTCGACACCCTCGACGCCTTCCCGCACGGCCGCGACCTGCTTGCCCTCCCACAGCGGGATGAGCGGCACATCCGCGGCCTCGATGTCCTGGATCTTGCCGAAGGCCTCCTCACGCGTGCCGGCGTCGTCGGTCCCGATCTCCTCGTCGAGGAGGTCGTTGACCTCCTTGTTCGAGTAGCCGTTCACGAAGAAGCCGCCGTCGCGCACGAACGGCGAGAGGTAGTTGTCGGCGTCCGGGAAGTCCGGGAACCAGCCGAGCCCGTAGAAGTAGTACGTGCCCTTGGTGAAGGCCTCGTCCTTGTACTGGTCCCACTCGGTCGAGTCGAGGTTCACCTTGAACAGCTGGCTCTCCTCGAGCTGGCGCTTGATCTCGTTCCAGAGGTCGGCCTCGACCGGGCCGTAGTGCGTCGGCGTGTACCAGCCGTCGAGTTCGACCGGAGTCGCGACGCCGGCCTCGTCGAGGATCGCCTTCGCCTTGGCCGGATCCGGATCACCGAAGGCGTCCTTGAAGGACTCCTTGGCGCCGGGGAACGCGGCCGGGACCGTCGAGTACAGCGGCTTCGTCGTGCCCTTGTAGATCTCGCTCAGCGCGTCGCGATCGAGCACCTGGGCGACCGCCTTGCGGACGGCCGGGTCGTCGACCGGCTTCTTCTTGACGTTGAAGACGATGTAGCGGATCTCGGTGCCCGCGCCGTCGACGACGTTGACGCCCTTGCTCGCACCATTGGTGCGCAGGTCCTCGAGATCGGTCGGGGACAGGCTGCGGTAGGCGACGTCGACCTCACCGTTCTCGACCGCGAGCTTCAGCGCCGACGGCTGCTCGAAGTACTGGACGATGAAGTTCTCGGTCTGGCCCTCGTTGGCGCCGTTGTAGTTCGGGTTCTTCTTGAACACCGCCTGCTGGTTCGGCGTGTACTTCTCGAGCGTGTACGGGCCCGAGCCGATGGCCTTGTCGTCGGGCTGCTTGGCGTCCTTCGGGTAGATCTCGTCCGGGACGATCGCGGCCACGTTGTGGGTGAGGATGAACGGCCACGTGGCGTCGGCCTTGTTGAGCTTCATCGTCACGGTCGTCGGATCCGGCGCCTCGACGCTGTCGAGCGAGCCGAGCAGCGTGTACGGGCCGGTCGGGTCCTCGATCGCGACCATCCGGTCCAGCGAGAACTTGACGTCCTCGGAGGTCAGCGGGTCGCCGCTCGAGAACTTCAGGTCGGCCTTGAGCTTGCAGGTGTACGTCTTCGGATCCGAGAACTCGCAGCTTTCGGCCGCGTCCGGCTCCGGTGCATTGCCGCCCGCGGGGACGGACAGCAAGTTTTGGTACATGTTGCCGATCAGCTGCTGGGAGCCCAAGTCATAGGCCCCAACGGGATCGAGTGCGATGACCTTGTCGGTCGTGCCGAGGATCACCGTGTCGGCGATACCTCCGCCCTGCGCCGGCGTGGCGTTGCCGCCACCGGCGTCGTCACCTTCGTCGCTGCCTCCGCATGCTGCTGCGCCTATTGCGAGCAGCGCCGTGCAGCCTGCTACGGCGATGAGATGTGCGCGCATTTTTCCGCCCCCCTCCAATGGGCACGGTTTCGTCCTCCACCTCGCCCAAACTTATTGGACGGGCGGCTTGCGGCTCGTCGATCAAGTGTCGGAAACCGCGACGCGGGAGCGTAGCCCAACGTCGCAAGACAAGCTAGTCGCTGTTGGTGCGTCTCCGCGCCGGATGTATCCCCACCAGACGGGCGAGCTTCAGTCCTGAATGTAATGCCAGCCTGTCCGCGCCGCTCTTCAATGAGGTCCCCGTGAGAGCCTCGATGCGCTGCAGGCGGTAGTAGAGGCTCGCTCGGTGCAGGAACAACGCCTCCGCCGTGAGCTTGGTGTCGCAGCCATTATCGAGGTAGGCCTCGAGCGTCTGCACCAGCGATTCCTTGCTCTGGAGCGCGAACAGTTTCGGCAGGCCGGGGTGGATCAGCTCGCGTGCATGCGGCCCCTCGGCGGCGCGAGCCAGCAGGCGGTACGCGCCGAGGTCTTCCCAGCCGGCGGGCGTCGGATGGTCTGCGAGCGCGCTCGCGACCCGCAGCGCCAGCCGCGCATGTTCGTGCGCGCGGTGCGCCTCGCGCAGGTGCTCGTGCTGGCCGCTGTAGCCGATAACGGCGCCCTCGAGCGTCTCTTGAGCGCGGCGCGCGATCTCGCCGAGCGCGCCGCGGTCTCCCACGGCGACGACGATCACGCCGTGGTCGGCTCCGACCGTGCTGAGCGCGTGCCGGCGCGGGAGCGTGCGGCGAAACTGGTCGAGCGCGAGCCCGAGCTGCGCGCGCTCGGCCGATCCCAGCTCCGGCTCGTGGTCACCGCCTAGACGTACCGCGAGCACGCCGATCCCGGCGCTCGCGACCAGCAGATCGTCGGCCACCAGGTCGTGCGCGGCCGTCTCGCGGTGGGCGGCATCGTCGCCGAGCAGTTGCTCCAGCAGCCGCAGCTCGTGCTCGCGCTGCGGCTTCTCGAGCTCGTCGCGGCGGTACATCGCGGTGCCGATCTCGGCCGCGCAGCGCTCCGCCGCGTGGCAGTCGGCGTCGGTCAGCGACTGGTCGGCGTCGATCAACCACAGGTAGCCGAACAGTGCGCCCTGGCAACGGATCGGAACGCACACGCGTGACTCCAGCCCGATGTCCGGCCGGGAGGCGGTGCGCACCGGCTGGGTCGCATTGGCGATCCCCTGCGCGAAGTGCAGATCGCGGATGACCCGCGGGGTCTCACGTGTGAGGATCGCCGTGCGGCGCACCTCGTCCTCCGACCCCAGGGTCGGGCTGTAGGCGAGCAGGCGGAGGCTGGCGTCGTCGACCAGCACCGAGCGGTTCAGCTCCGCGCTCAGCTGCTCGACGAGGGCCTGAACCTCGTCATCACGCGGCGGCATACCTGAAAGAGCGTAACCGTTACAGGGAGAAACCCGCTGGGAACGGATCCTCGTGGTCGAGCAGGTACTGGCCCATGCCGGTGATCCAGGCACGGCCCGTGATCTCCGGGATCACGGCGGGGACGCCGGCGACGTCGGTGCTGGCGACCAGTCGGCCGGTGAAGCGGGTGCCGATCACGGACTCGTTGACGAACGGCACGTTGAGGGCGAGCTCGCCGCGGGCGTGGAGTTGGGCCATCCGGGCGCTCGTGCCGGTGCCGCAGGGGGAGCGGTCCAGCCAGCCCGGGTGGATCGAGGTCGCGGCGACCGCGTCGGCCCCGTCGCGGCCCGGCTCGTGGAAGACCACGTGGCGGCAGCCGCCGATCCGCGCGTCGGCCGGGTGCTCCGGGCGGTCGGTGGCGTTGATCGCCTCCATCACGGCCAGGCCCGCCTCGATCAGCTCGCCGGAGCGCGCCGGATCGACGGACAGACCCGCGTCGGCGGCCGGCGTGAGCGCGTAGAAGTTGCCGCCGAACGCCATGTCGTAGGTGATCGTGCCGAGGCCCTGGACCTCGACCGTCCGGTCGCGGGCGTGCAGAAACGAGGCGACGTTCTGGATCGTCACCGACCGCGCGCGGCCGTTCTCGACGGTGACCCGGGCGATCACCAGGCCGGCCGGAACGTCGAGCCGGATCACGGTCTCGGGCTCGGTCACCTCGACCATCCCGGTCTCGACCAGCACGGTCGCGACGCCGATCGTCCCGTGCCCGCACATCGGCAGGCAGCCCGACACCTCGATGTAGATCACGCCCCAGTCCGCGCCGGGCAGCAGTGGCGGCTGGAGGATCGCGCCCGACATCGCGCCGTGCCCGCGCGGCTCCCGCATCAGCAGGAGCCGCAGGTCGTCCATCTCGGCCTCGAAGTGGAGCTTGCGCTCCAGCATGGTCGCGCCCGGGATGGGCCCCACACCGCCCGTGATCACGCGTGTCGGCATCCCCTCGGTGTGGGAGTCGACGGCCGCGAAGTAGCGCGCCGCTCTCACGCGTGGGCGGGCTCCCTGAGAACCGCCAGCGCCTCGTCAAGCGCGGCCTGCTCGCTCGCGTTCAGCGGCAGCCGCGGCGCGCGCGTCGGGCCGCCGCGGAAGCCGACCGCGTCCTGGGCGGCCTTGAAGTACTGGACGAGCTTGGGGGTCATGTCGAAGCGGGCCACCGGGAGCATCCGACGGTACACCTCGCGCGCCCGCGCCAGGTCGTTCGCCTGCACCGCGTCATAGAGCTCGACGGTCTCGCGCGGCGCGAGCACGCCGACGCCGGTCACCCAGCCGGTCGCGCCGGCCGCGAAGCCCTCGAGCGCCCAGTCGTCGCCGCCGACCAACACCTCGAGATCGCCGTCCAGGTGCAGGAGCGCCGGGATCCGGCGCGTGTCGCCGGAGCACTCCTTGATCGCGACGACGCCGTCGACCTCGTTGAAGATCCGCTCGATCAGCGCCGCGGGCATGTCGACGCCGGAGGCCTCGGGGTTGTTGTAGGCCATCACCGGGAGCCCGCATTCGGCGACGGCGGCGAAGAACGCCACGACCTCCTCCGGATCGGCGCGGTAGCCGAGCGGCGGCAGGCACATCACGGCGTCGGCGCCGGCCTGGCGCGCGTCGGCGGCGTAGACCAGCGACTGCGCGGCGGAGCCGGAGGAGACGCCGACGATCACCGGCACACGGCCGGCCGCGGCCTCGACCACGGACTCGACCACGAGCCGCCGCTCGGCGGTCGTCAGGCTGCCGGCCTCGCCCATCGTGCCGGTCGCGACGAAACCGTGCACACCGGCCTCGATCAGCTTCTCGAGGTTGTCCTTGAGGGCCTCGACGTCGACCTGGTCGTCGGCGGTGAACGGGGTGGTGACGGCGGGGATGATCCCTTCAAAGGCCATTAGCTGAGCTCCATGTAGGTGCGGACGCGGTTGATGTGCTGGGTCGAGTAGAAGGCGGCGGCCTCGGCGTCGCCGGCGACGATCGCCTCGTAGATCATGCGGTGCTCGGCGACGTGGATTCGTGTCCGTCCGGGGACCGCGATCGAGTCGTCGCGCAGCCGCTGCCACAGCGGCTGGTCCATCAAAGTGGCCACGTGGTCGGCGAACGCGAGCAGGACCGGATTGCCGGTCATGGCCGCGAGCTGGCGGTGAAACAGGCGATCCGAGCTGTTCCAGGTGGCGATGTCCACCGGTTCGGCCTCCATCGCGACGAGCAGGTTCTCGGCCGCGCTGTCGCGCTGGCCGCGCGCGGCCGCGAGGCGGGCGACGGCGGGCTCGAGCTGCAGCCGCGCCTCGAGCACGGCGGACGGACTGGCGTCATGGGGCGCCTCGGACACGGGCGGCCGAGCCGCGACGAACGTGCCGGCGCCCTTGCGCGTCTCCACCACGCCCTGGACCTGCAGCGACGCGATCGCCTCGCGCACCGAGGCGCGGCTGACCTCGAACGTACGAGCCAGGTCGCGTTCGGACGGCAGCCGCTCGCCGGGCGCCAGCGAGCCGGAGCGGATGTCCGCGGCGAGGCGCTCGGCGACCTGCTCGTAGCGCTGCAGCGGTCGAAAAGTGGACAGGCTAGACATAAATTGGTCCGTTCAAAGTACCACGCCGACGCAGAACTCGCAATGCGACCATTGAGTGAAGGTGCGGCGCTACTTCGCACGTCGGCTGGGGGTGCTGGTGATGACCGTGGTGGCGGCCGTCGCGATCGCGCACGTCTTCCTCCACACCACGGTCGAGGGCTACCGGCTGACCACCGCCATCCGGGGGACGCCGGCGTATCTGTTCGACGGCTTCGTCCGCGGTGACTTCGGCGCGACGTTCGGCGGCGGCTGTCGGCGGCGGGCGGGCTTCGTAACCTCCGAGCCCGTCAAGCCGTGCGCCAGCTATCCGGCGGGCGAGATCGCCGACCTCCTGCGCCATCGCGTGCCGATCGACCTCCAGCTGCTCCTGGGCGGCGTGCTCCTCGGCACGCTGGCCGGCATCTGGGGCGGACGGCGCTGTGCGATGCGCCCGCGCTCATATTCGGCCCGCGTGCTTCACGTCGCCATCGCGTTCCTGCTCGCCTGCCCGCCCTACTTCCTCGCGTACATGATCCTGATCTGGTTCGCCGATGGAAGCGGGACGATGCTCCGGCTCCCGTTCGTGTCGGGCGTGACCGACTACACGGCCTTCAGCGAGAACCCGCTGCGCTTCCTGAAAGCGATGTGGGTGCCATGGGTGCTGTGCGCCCTCCCGCTCGCGGCATACGTGGCGCGGCTCGCCGAGAACACGCTCAGCGAGGCCCTCCAGGAGGACTACGTGCGCACGGCGCGCGCGAAAGGACTCTCCGCCGGCCGCATAGCCAACCGCCACGCGCTCCCGGTCATCACGCCCGCGATCGCGGCGATGACCGGCGTGAACATCTCGACGCTGCTGATCAACGTCGCCGTGATCGAGTACGGCTTCGGCATCCCCGGTCTGTTCAGCGCGATCCATGCTGCCTCGCGGAGCGGCGACGTGCCGGTGATGATGGGGCTCGTGATCGAGGGGGTGCTGCTGATCACGATCGCGAACTTCATCGCCGACGCCGTACAGCAGATGTTGGACCCCAAAGTCAGGATGCAAGCCTGAGCGCCTGACGCAGATCCGCAATAGCGGCCATGAGTGAAGGTGCGACGCTATTTCGCACGCCGGCTGGGGCTGCTGGTCGTGACCGTCCTCGCGGCCGTCGCGATCGCGCACGTGTTCCTCACGTGGACCGTCGACGGCTACCGGCTGATGACCGCCATCCGCGGTACGCCCGACTACCTGTTCAACGGATTCGTCCGCGGCGACTTCGGCGTCACGTTCGGGGGCGGCTGCCGGCCGGACGATCGCGTCAAGCCGTGCGCGAGCTACCCCGCGGGCGAGATCGACGACCTGCTGCGCGAGCGGGTGCCGATCGACCTCCAGTTGCTGCTCGGCGGTGTGATACTCGGCACGCTCGCCGGCGTCCTCGCCGGTCGTCACTGCGCGCTTCACCCGGGCAGGTTCTCGTCGCGCCTCCTGCACGCCGCGATGGCGTTCCAACTCGCGTGCCCGCCCTACTTCCTCGCGTTCATGATCCTGATCTGGTTCTCGCACAACAGCGGCACGGTGCTGCAGATCCCGTTCCTGTCGGGCCAGGCCGATTTCGTGCCGTTCTCCGACAACCCGCTGCGGTGGCTGAAGGCGATGTGGGTGCCGTGGGTGTTGTGCGCCCTGCCGCTCGCCGCGTGGGTGCTGCGGATCACGGAGAACACGCTGCGCGAGGCATTGCAGGAGGACTTCGTGCGCACGGCGCTGGCGAAGGGCCTGGACAGCGGCCAGGTCGCCACCCGCCATGCGCTCCCGGTCGTCGTACCGGCGATCGCGTCGATCACCGGCGTGAACATCTCGACGCTGCTGATCAATGTCGCCGTGATCGAGTACGGGTTCGCGATCCCGGGCCTCTTCCGCTCCATCCATGCGGCCTCGCTGGGGGCCGACGTTCCGGTGATGATGGGGCTCGTGATCGAGGGCGTGCTGCTGATCACGATCGCGAACTTCCTCGCCGACGCGGTGCAGCAGATGCTCGACCCCAAAGTCAGGGTTCGTTGAAGCATGATCGGTCCGCCTGATGTGGTGCAGCCGTGGTTCCTCGGGCCGCACGCGAGAGCGATGCGTGCCTCTGGCACGTGAGCCTCGTGGGTGGCGCGAGGGGCTGCGGATGTGCCGCAGCAGGCGTCCCGGGATGCTTCAACGGGCCCTCAGGCTGCAAGCCTGAGAGCGGGCATCACCACGCGCTTGACGTACTCGGCGCCGCCGTGGAGTGCGACGGCGCGCACCGGATCCCAGCGAAAGCCGTACTGGCGCCGGATCCCGGCCGGGAGCAGGCCGACCGTGATCTGGTTGACCAACTCGACCAGCGGCCGCGCGTGGAGCCCGACCGGCGGGCGGAGCACGATGTCGACCGCGAGCTCGCGGGCGGCCGGCGTCACGAACAAGTCGCCGCTCGCATACATCGCGGCCATGTAGTCCTCGAACGCGTCGATGTCGCGGGGCATGTCGCGCTCGCGGAGCCCGAAGCGGCGGCCGACGATGCGGTAGTCGCGCCACAGCGCGGTCAGCTCGTCGCGCGTCAGCGACCGAACGTACTTGCGGTAGACGAGCATCGCGGACTCGGCCAGTGCGGCCAGGATCCACAGCAGCAGAGCGGGATCGTCGGCGCGGTACGGCGTGCCGGCTCCGAACGGGCCGGCGTCCTCGCGCAGCGCGCCGGACACGCGCCGATGCATCGCGCGCACCCGCGCCGAGCGCCGATCCGCCTCCTCCTTGGGGCCGAACGCGATGCTGTCCATCACGGTCGCGGTCCGGCGCAGGCGGGCGTAGGGATCGTCGAGCGCGCCGGTGTGGGCGAAGAAGCCGGCGAACGCGACCGGGTGCGCCGCCATCACGAGCAGCGCGCGCGGGCCGGACAGTCCGGTGAGCCGGTGTCCCACCACCTCCCGTAGGAGAGACGAATCGTCGAAGTACCCATCCATGCTCCTAGTACGGTGATAGTGCCAATGCCAGCTCAGGCCTATGCAGGGAAAGAGTGCGTCTGCCAGTACCGCCGTGGGATCTGTGACCAGACCTGCGTGCGCGACATGCTGGACACGCCGTTCTACATCGCGTGCCTGAAGCTGACGGGCCGCCGGTGCGTGGTCGTGGGCGGCGGCGAGATCGGGCTCGAGAAGGTCGAGGGCCTGCTGGCGTGCGACGGCCGCGTGGTGCTGATCGCGCCGGAGGCCGAGCCGGAGCTCGAGCAGCTCGCGGCCGAAGGGTCGATCGAGTGGTTTCGGCGCGAGTACCGGCCCGGCGACCTCGAGGCGACGTTCATCGCGATCGCCGCCACCAACCACACCGACGTCAACATCCGGGTCTATGAGGACGCGGAGGCGCGTGCGATGCTCGTCAACGTGGTCGACGTGCCGCCGCTGTGCAACTTCATCCTGCCCGCGATCGTGCGCACCGGGCCGCTGGCGATCGCGATCTCGACCGCAGGCGCGTCCCCGGCGCTGGCCAAGCGGATCAAGGCGGAGATCGCGGACGCCTACGGCGAGCCGTACGCGCGGCTCGCGGTGCTGCTCAACGAGGTCCGCGGCTGGGCCAAGCGCACGCTGCCGACCTACCAGGACCGCAAGGCCTTCTTCGAGGGGATCGTCAATGGCAGCCCCGACCCGATCGAGCTGCTGCGGGCCGGTGACGAGGGCGCGGTGCGAGCGCTGATCGCGGACGCGCAGCACGCGGTGGTCTGATGCTCGCCGCGCTGCTGTGGCTCGCGCTCCTGAGCATGCCCGCGCAGAGCGACTGCGCGACCGGTGACGTCCGGCGCGGCACCGACAACCACATCGGCAGCCCGCGCGCCGACCGGATCGTCGGCCGCGACGGGCCTGACTGCCTCGCCGGCCGCGACGGCGACGACGTCCTGATCGGCGCCGGCGGGGACGACTCGCTGTTCGGCGGCGACGGCCGCGACGAGCTGCGCGGGAGAGACGGCAACGACCTCCTGTCCGGCGGCGCTGGCAACGACCGCATGTACGGCGACGACGGGACCGACACGCTGCGCGGCAGCAGCGGCAACGACCAGCTCGCCGGTGAAGACGGCCAGGACAAGCTGGAAGGCGGAGCGGGCCGCGACAGGCTCACCGGCGGCAAGGGCCCGGACACGCTCACCGGCGGCGCGGGCGACGACACCCTCGTCGGCGGCCCCGGCGACGACACGCTGGATTGCGGCCCCGGCCGTGACTTCGCGATCGCCGGACTGCACGACGTCGTCAAGGGCTGCGAGACGGTTCAGCGCTAGTCTGCGCGCCATCCGCACCGCCGTCCTGACAGTCTCCACGTCCGTCGCGCGCCGGGAGGCGGAAGACCTCTCGGGGCCGAAGCTCGCCGCCGCCGCCGAGGAGGCCGGGTGCGAGGTGGTCGCGATGGAAGTCGTCCCGGACGACTTCGCGCTGATCGAGGAC
Source organism: uncultured Solirubrobacteraceae bacterium (assembly GCA_963768375.1). Lineage (GTDB taxonomy): Bacteria > Actinomycetota > Thermoleophilia > Solirubrobacterales > Solirubrobacteraceae > Solirubrobacter. The sequence goes on along the minus strand of CAVYHO010000002.1, from coordinate 418,836 downwards.
CGGCTGCACCACTTCATCGCCAGCGGTTGCGACCTCGTGTTCACCACGGGCGGGACGGGGATGACGCCGAACGACGTCACGCCCGAAGCGACGAAGGCGGTAGTCACCCGCGACGCGCCAGGCTTCGCCGAGACGATGCGGTCCGAGGGGCTCAAGCACACGCCGCACGGCATCCTCACCCGTGGCGTGTCGGGGATCGCCGGCAAGACGCTGATCGTCAACTTCCCGGGCTCGCCGAAGTCGATCGACCAGCTCTTCCCGGTGCTCGCGCCGACGCTCAAACACGTGGTGCGCACCCTGCACGGGGACTCGACGCACCATGAGTCCGATCATCGAACTGGCTGACGTCGGCCGTGCCTACGGCGAGCGGGTGGCGCTCGCCGGAGTCAGCCTGACGCTCGAGGAGGGCGAGACGTTGGCGGTGTTCGGAGCCAACGGTGCCGGCAAGACGACGCTGCTGCGGATCCTGGCCACGCTGCTGCGGCCGCACCACGGGGTCGCGCGCGTCCTGGGCCGCGAGGTCCCGCGCGAGGGCTGGGCAGTCCGCGGGCGGATCGGCTTCCTCGGCCACGAGCCGCTGCTCTACCGCGACCTGACGGCGCGCGAGAACCTGCGCTTCCACGCGCGGCTGCACGGCGTCGCGCTGTCGCGGGTGGACGAGTTGCTGGACGCGGTCGGGCTGAGAGCGCGGGCCGACGACCCGATCCACACGTTCTCGCGCGGGATGGTGCAGCGCACGGCGGTCTGCCGGGCGGTGCTGCACACACCGGACCTGCTGCTGCTCGACGAGCCGTTCGCGAGCCTCGACCCCGGGGCGACGGCCCTGGTCGCGCCGCTGCTCGACGGGCCCACCCGGGTCGTGATCACCCACGACGTGAACGCTCCGGCCGACGTCAAGCTCGGCCTTCGCGCCGGGCGGGTCGCGTTCTGCTCGCGGTCGACCGCCGACGACGACATCCGGGCGCTCTACACATGAGAACCGCGGTCGCGGCGCTGATCCGCAAGGACGTGCGGCTCGAGCTGCGCACGCGTGAGTCGGTGCCGGCGATGGTGCTGTTCTCGATCGGGACGTTCGTGCTCTTCCACTTCGCGCTCGACCAGGACACGGTGTCCGGCGGCCTCGCGTCCGGGGTGCTGTGGGTGACGCTGCTGTTCGCGGCCGTGCTGGGCATCAACCGCCTGTTCGTGGCCGAGCGCGAGGAGGGCGGCTTCGACGGCTTCCTGCTCGCGCCGGTCGACCGCACCGCGCTGTTCGTGGCCAAGGCGCTGCTGCTGTTCGCGTTCCTGGCGCTGGTCGAGGTGTTCGTGATCGCGGCGTTCGCGATCCTGCTGCTCGGCCCGTCGCCATGGCCGCCGCTGCCCGAGCTGATGCTCGTGCTGGCGCTCGCGGACGTCGGGATCGCCGTGATCGGAACGCTGGTCGCGGCGCTCGCGATCCAGACCCGCGCGCGCGACCTGCTGGTGCCGCTGCTGGCGCTCCCGCTGTCGGTGCCGCTGGTGATCGCGGCGGCCAACGCGACGGCGCCACTGCTGGCCGAGGCGGGCGCGGGCGCGCTCGAAGGGCGCTGGCTGGCGGTCCTCGGCCTCTATGATCTGGTCTTCGGGCTGCTCGCCTACGCGATCTTCGACTTCCTGCTGGAGGATTGACGCTGTGTTCGGCCGGGGTCTGAAGACCCTTTCTCTTGTGACCGTCGCGCTCGTCGTGGGCGCCTTCGCGCTCGTGTTCTTCTACGCGCCCAACGACGCGGACCAGGGCTTCATCCAGAAGATCTTCTACCTGCACGTGCCGCTGGCGATCGTGGCCCTGTTCGGGTTCGTCGCGGGCGGCGTGTACGGGATCCGGTACCTGCGGTCCGGCGACCGGCTGCACGATCTGCGCTCCTACGTCGCGATCCACCTGTCGCTGATCCTGGCGGTCGGCGCGCTGGTCACCGGCTCGATCTGGGCCCGTGGCTCCTGGGGCGTGTGGTGGACGTGGGACGAGCCGACCCTGGTGAGCTTCCTGATCGTCTTCCTGCTGTACGCCTGCTACCAGCCGCTGCGGTTCTCGATCGAGGACCCGGAGCGCCAGGCGCGCTACGCGGCGGTGTTCGCGATCATCGCGGGCGCGTTCGTGCCGCTGAACTTCGCGGCCGTGCGGATGGCCGATTCGCTCGTGCACCCGCGCGTGCTGGGTACGACCGGCGGTTCGATGCCGGGCTCGATGCGGCTGACGTTCCTCGTGTCGCTCGCCGGCATGGCGTGCCTGTTCGTGACGCTGTGGAAGTACGAACTGGCGTCCAAGCACGCGACGTTCCGGCTGCGCGCTTTGAAGCGCAAGCTCGCCGACGAGGAGTGGTCCCCGAACCCGCGCCGGTCGGCGGCGCCGCAGCTGTGAACCCCGCGCTCCCGCTCGACGAGGCCGGCAAGTACGTCGCCGCCGCCTACCTCGTGTTCCTGGCCCTGGTGCTGATCTACGTCGCGATCATGGCCGGCCGGTTGGCGCGGATCGAGCGCGATCTCGGCGAGGTGCTCGAGGCGCTCGAGAGCCGTGAGGACGAGCGGGAGACCGTCGCGTCGTGACCGATCTCGTCGCCGTCGGCGCGTCACACAAGACCGCCGGGCTGGCGTTCCGGGAGCGGCTGGCGCTGCTCGACGGGCAGGTCGAGCCGTTCCTGCGGTCGCTCGACGTCTCCGAGGCGGTCGTGCTTTCGACCTGTAACCGCACCGAGCTCTACGTCGTCGGCGACGACCCCGAGGCGGCCGCGATCGCCGCCTTGGGCGGGGCGAGCCCGGCGCTCTACATCGAGCGCAACTGCGACGCCGCGCGGCACCTGTTCCGGGTCGCGAGCGGGCTGGAGTCGATGATCGTCGGCGAGGCCGAGATCCAGGGCCAGGTCAAGCGCGCGTACGAGCGGGCATTGACAGCGCGCACGACCGGGCCGCTCACCAACCGGCTGTTCCGCGCGGCGCTCGCGACCGGCAAGCGCGTACGCACGCAGACGAAGATCTCCGAGGGTCACGCGTCGGTGGCAACGGTGGCGGTCGACGCCGCCCGCGCCGCGCTCGGCGGCCTGGAGCGGCGGCACGTCGTGATCGTGGGGGCCGGCGACACGTCGGAGCAGACCGCGCGCGCCTTCCATGCGCACGGCGTCACGACGATGTTCGTCGCGAACCGGCGCCGCGAGCGCGCGATTGCGCTGGCGAAGCAGTTCGGCGGCGCGTCGGGATCGTTCGACGCGCTCCCCGGCGAACTCGAGCGCGCCGACGTGGTGGTCTCCTCGACCGCGTCGCCGCACGCGATCATCGGCGCCGAGGAGCTCGACGCGGTGATGGAGGCGCGCGAGCGCCGTCCGCTGCTGCTGGTCGATCTGGCCGTGCCGCGCGACATCGACCCGGCGTGCGGTTCGGTCGAGGGCGTGACGCTCGTGGACATGGACGGCTTGCAGGCGTCCGTCCGCGGTCACCTGAAGGTGCGCCGCGAGGAGGCGCGCAGCGCCGAGGCGATCATCGAGGACGAGATCCAGGCGTTCGCGCACTGGCTCGGGCGGTTGGACGTCCTGCCGACGCTGACCGCGCTGCGCGAGCGGGGCGACGCGCTGGTCGAGTCGCTGCTGGCCGAGAACGCGGGGCGCTGGTCTTCGCCCAGCGACGAAGCGCGAGTGGAGGCGATGGCGCGAGCGCTCGTGAAGCGGCTCCTGCACGAGCCGACCGCGCGCGTCCAGGACTTCGAGGCCGAACATCGTCACGCGCGGCTGGCGCTCCTGCGCGAGCTGTTCGGCCTGGACGAGGCCGCCGCGCCCGAAGGCGAGTCGGCCGAAGTCCGCCGGCTCCACGGGTGACCGCGCTCCGACTCGGCACCCGCGGCAGCGCGCTGGCGCTGGCCCAGGCCCGCTCCGTGGCCGCGCTGCTGGGAGAGCCGGTGGAGCTCGTGAAGATCACGACCGCCGGCGACGTCGACCGCCTGCACGGCGACAAGTCGCGCTGGGTGGGCGCGCTCGAGGCGGCGCTGCTGGCGGGCGACATCGACCTCGCCGTGCACTCGGCCAAGGACGTCCCGGGCGAGCTCGCCGACGGGACGGAGATCGTCGCGACGCCGCGGCGGGCCCAGCCGTTCGATGCTGTCGTGGGTGATCTGCGCGAGGGCGCTCGCGTGGGAACCAGCGCGCTGCGCCGCCGCTCGCAGCTGCTCGCGGCCCGGCCCGACCTCGATGTCGTGGAGCTGCGCGGGAACGTCGACACGCGGCTCGCCAAGCGCGCGGCCGGCGAGGTCGACGCGCTCGTGCTGGCGGTCGCGGGGCTCGAGCGCCTCGGGCGCCGGGACGAGGCGAGCGCGCTGCTGTTCGACGGCGTCTTCGTGCCTGCCGCCGGGCAGGGCGTGATCGCCGTGCAGGGCCGCGCGGGCAGCCTCCTCGCGGCGGCGGCGGATCACGCGCCCACCCATGCCGCGCTCGACGAGGAGCGCCAGGTCATCCGCGCGCTCGGCGCGACTTGCCACACGCCGGTCGGCGTGCTGGCGCTCGACGGCAGCGTCCGCGCGTTCGTCGGACTGCCCGACGGCTCCGAGTTCATCGTCGAAGAGGCCGCCACCGGCGCGGAGCTCGCGCGCCGGCTGCTCGCCGCCGGGGCCGCCGAGCTGCTGCAGGCGATGGCGCCGTGACCGTCTACTTGGTCGGCGCCGGTCCGGGCGATCCCGGGCTGATGACCGTCCGCGCGCGCGATCTCGTCGCGGCGGCCGACGTGATCCTCTACGACCGGCTGATCCCGCCGGGAGCGCTGGATGGCGCGCGCGCGGACGCCGAGCTCGTCTACGTGGGTAAAGTCGGCGGCGGGCCGCAGATGCCGCAGGAGGAGATCGACCGGCTGCTCGTCCAGTACGGCACCGGCGACCGCACGGTGGTGCGGCTCAAGGGCGGCGATCCATTCGTGTTCGGGCGCGGCGGCGAAGAGGCGCTCGTGCTGCGCGAGGCGGGGATCCCGTTCGAGGTCGTCCCCGGGATCACGGCGGGGATCGCCGCGCCCGCGTATGCCGGCATCCCCGTCACGCACCGCGAGCTCGCGAGCGGCGTCGCGTTCGTGACCGGGCACGAGGACGGGACTTTGGATTGGGACGCGCTGGCCGCGTTCCCCGGGACGCTCGTGTTCTACATGGGCGTCAAGGCGCTGCCGCGGATCGCCGAGCGGCTCGTGGCGGGCGGGCGCTCGGCCGACCAGCCCGTCGCGGTAGTCGAGCGGGGGACGCTGCCGGGGCAGAAGACGGTTGTCGGCACGCTGGCCGACATCGCCTCTTTGTCGGTCGGCATCCGCGCCCCCGCGATCACGCTGGTGGGAGACGTCGCGGGGCTGCGCGAGCGGATCGCGTGGCTCGAGTCGCGGCCGCTGTTCGGGCGCACCGTCGCCGTCACCCGCGCGCGGGCGCAGGCGTCGGCACTCGCGGAGCGCCTGCGCGGGCTCGGCGCCGAGGTCGTCGAGGCGCCGACCATCCGGACGCGCGCGCTGGAGGTGTCATTGCCGGACGTGCGCACCTACGACCTGCTGTGCGTGACGTCGCCGACCGGCGCCGAGCACCTGTTTGCGCATCTGCGAGACGCGCGCGACCTGGCCGGGGTAACCGTGGCGGCGATCGGGCCAGGCACGGCGCGGGCTCTGCGCGCGCATGGGATCGAGGCGGACATCGTGCCCGAGCGAGCGGTGGCGGAAGGCCTCGTGGACGCTTTGGCCGACGTCCCGGTCCAGCGCGCCCTGATCGCCCGCGCGGCCGAGGGGCGCGACGTGCTGCCGGACGCGCTGCGCTCGCGAGGCGCGTCGGTCGACGTCGTGGCGCTGTACGAGACCGTGCCCGAACCGCTCTCGGAGGAGGCCCGAGACGCTGCGGCGGGTGCGGACTACGTGCTGTTCACGTCGGCCTCGTCGGTGCGGTTCTTCGCGGAGGCCGGCGGGTCCTTGAGCGGCCCGAAGCTCGTCTCGATCGGCCCGGCGACCAGCGCGGAGCTACGAGCGCAGGGCGCCTCGCCCGATCTCGAGGCCGATCCGCACACGCCCGACGGTCTGATCGCGGCGCTGCTCGCGGACGCCACGCGAACATAAAGGGCCAGACCCTTTATGTTGATCACGTTCCTCTCCGACTACGGCCCGGGCGACGAGTACGTCGGCATCGTGGAGGGCGTGATCGCGCGGATCGCGCCGGAGGTGCGGGTCATTCACCTCGGCCACGGCGTCCCACCGCAGGACGTGCGGACGGGATCAAGACGGCTCGCGCGGGCGCTCCCGTTCACGCCTCCCGGTGTCCACCTCGCGGTCGTCGACCCCGGCGTCGGCACCCAACGACGAGCGATCGCGATCCGCTCCGGCGACCGAATCCTCGTCGGCCCCGACAACGGCTTGCTGCTCCCGGCGGCGGGACGGATCGACGAGGTGGTCGAGATCAGCCAATCGCCGCACCGATTGCAACCGGTCTCGAACACGTTCCACGGCCGCGACATCTTCGCGCCCGTCGCCGCTCATCTGGCGCTCGGCGAGCCGCTGGTCGGAGAGCCGATCCAAGACCTCGTCGAGCTCGAGCCGCTGAGACCGCGCAGCGAAGGCGCGACACGTATCGTCCACGCGGTGGAGATCGACGGGTTCGGAAACGTGATCACGAACGCCGAGTTGCCCGCCGGCCCGGCGCGCATCGACGGCCACGACGTTGTGGTCGGGCGCACATTCGGCGATGCGACGCTCGGCGGCCTCGTGATCTACGAAGACTCGGCCGGTGAAGTGGCGATCGCCGTCAACGGCGGCAGCGCCGCGGAGCTGCTGAACGTCGGTACCGGCGACGAGTTGAGGCTGACATGAGCCTCGGAGAGCCCCGCGAGCACTACGAGACCGTGACCTCGACGAACGAACGCGCGCGGCAGCTGGCCGAGACAGGCGCGCCGCACGGCGCGCTGGTCACCGCCGGCGAGCAGACGACCGGCCGCGGCCGCCAGGGGCGGAGTTGGTCCACGCCCCGAGGCCAGGCGATCGCCGCCTCGCTCGTGCTCCGCGATTACGACGACCTGCTGCCGCTGCGGGCGGGGCTCGCGGTCGCGGACGTCGTCGGCCCGAGCGCGCTGGTCAAGTGGCCCAACGACGTCTGGCTCGACGGCAAGAAGGTCGCCGGCATCCTTGTCGAAGCGCGCCAGGATCCCGGCTGGGCGGTGCTCGGGATCGGCGTCAACGTCGCCGTCGACCCGACCACGCTCCCGCCCGACGCGGCCGCGGTCGCGGGGACGCTCGGGCTCAGCCCCGACGACGTCGAACCCACGCTGATCCGGCTGCTCGAGGCGCTTGAGCAGCGCCTGGGCGAGGAGTCGCCCGTCACGCTCGCCGCGCTGAGGGAGCGCGACGCGCTGCTCGGCCAGCCGGTCAAATGGCAGGACGGCGAGGGCACCGGCGCCGGCATCGACGATGACGGCGCGCTCCGCGTCACGCTCAGCGACGGCAGCACCACGACGCTGTCCGCGGGCGAGGTGACCCTCACACAACGGGACTCCTAGCCGTTGTGAGGGCATGGACCTCGAACTCAGCGGCCGCATCGCGGTCGTCACCGGCGCCTCCAAGGGCATCGGCCTCGCCGTCGCCCGCACGCTGCACGACGAGGGCGCGCACGTCGTCGCCACGTCCCGCACCAGCACCCCGGAACTCGGAGAGATCCTTCACGTCCCCGCGGACCTGATGGACCCGGACGCTCCGGCCGAGGTGATCGCGCGCGCGGTCGAGACCTTCGGCGGCGTCGACATCCTCGTCAACAACGCGGGCGGCCCGCCGCCCGGCGACCGGCTCCCGCACGAGGGATTCCTCACGCGCGACGACGCGCACTGGCGGGCGATCCTCGAGTTCAACCTGCTCTCCGCCGTGCGCGCCTGCCGGGCCGCGCTGCCGCTGCTGATCGAGCGCGGCGGCACCATCGTCAACGTGGGCTCCGCCGTGGCGCGCCAGCCCGCAGCCGATGAACGTCGACTACGCCGCGTCGAAGGCGGCACTGCTGAGCCTCACCAAGGCCCTGTCCGAGGAGTTCGGCCCGCAGGGCGTCCGGGTCAACACCGTCTCGCCGGGCCCGACGCTCACCCCGTGGTGGACCGACGCCGGGCGGCGCCGGTGACATCGTCGGCGGCTGGACGGGCACGGACGCGGCCGGCGTGATCGCGACCGTCGCGCCGGAGCAGATGCAGCTCACCACCGGCCGCTTCGTGGCACCGCAGGAGATCGCCGACGCGGTCGCCTTCCTCGCCTCGCCACGGGCCGCGAGCACGACCGGCGCGGAGTTCGTCGTCGACGGCGGGATGCTCAAGGCGCTTTGATCAGGAATCGAGAAGCGACCGGCACGGGCCGGACCTAGAGTCCCGCCCATGACCACTTCCACCTCCACACTGGGCATCAAGACCGTCCTCCACCCCGTCTCCGATCTGGCGGCGGCGAAGGCGATGTACACGGCGCTGCTGGGCGTCGAGCCGGCGGCCGACGCCCCCTACTACGTCGGCTACGACGTCGAGGGCCAGCACATCGGGCTGGTGCCCGGCGGCGACATGACGTCGCCGGTCGCCTACTGGCACGTCGGAGACATCGAGGCCAAGCTGGCCGAAGTCACCGCGGCCGGCGCCACGCTCAAGGAGTCCCCGCGCGACGTCGGCGGCGGCCGCCTCGTGGCGACCGTCACCGACCCCGGCGGCAACGTCCTCGGGCTGCTCCAGGACCGCTGAACCTAAAGGGTCTGGCCCTTTATCTTCGCCTCGATGACGCCGAGCCCGGCCGGAGAGGCGGTCGGCACGGCGCGCACGAGCTCGAAGCCGGCGCGCGCGAGCAGGTCGCGGAACTCCGCCTCGGTCCGCTCGCGCGCGCCCAGCAGCAGCAGCATGTGCAGATCCATCCGGATCGCGAACGGCTGATCGACGGCGCGCTCGGGCAGGATCGCGTCGACCACGAGAAGCCGGGCCTCGGCGGACATCGCCTCGCGGCAGACGCGCAGGATGCGAAGCGCGTCCTCGTCGCCCCAGTCGTGCAGCACGCGCGAGAGCAGGTAGGCGTCCGCGCCCGCCGGCACCGACTCGAAGAAGTCGCCGATCACGCACGACGCACGCTCGCCGAGGAACGCGCGCGCCGCCTCGACCGCCGCGGGCCGGTCGAACAGGACAGCCTCGAGGTCCGTGGTGCGGAGGATCGCGGCGAGCAGGATCCCTCGACCGCCGCCAACGTCGACCAAGGACGAGAACGCCGCGAAGTCGTAAGCGGCCACGACCGCGTCGGCCTCTTGGTCCGCGCGACCCGCCATCGAGGCCTCGAACGCGGCCTGGTGAGAGGGATGCGCGTCGAGGTGCTCGAAGAACGACGCGCCGTAGACCCGCTCGAACGACGTCCCGCCGGAGCGCACTGCGCCGAGCAGGTCGGATGCGCCGCGGTAGTACACCTCGCCGCGTGCACGAAGCAGGCCCGCGAACGAGGGCAGCAGGGCGCCGACCTCGGTCAATGCGAACCGGCCGTCGTCTTCGACGACGATCCCTTCGATCGCAAGACCCCGCAGGACGCGCGTCATCGCCCCGGCGTCGGCGCCGACCGCAGCCGCGACCTCAGGGCCCGTGCCCGGCAGTGCGTCCGCCACGCCCAGCTCGGACGCGACGTACAACAGCTGCGTGACGACGTAGCCGTCGATCAGGCGAAGCAGATGCCACTGCGGGGAATCGATCCCCGCAGTGAACTACACCGTGAGCTCGCCCAGCGCCTCGATCGCGAGCATGCGATCGAGATCCTCGGGCGACTGCGGGCGCGCGTAGTGATAGCCCTGGGAGAACGTGCAGCCGAGTGCCAGCAGCGCCTCGACCTGTTCCTGCGTCTCGACGCCCTCGGCCACGGCCGACAGGCGCAGGCCGGCGGCGAGGCGCAGGACGGCGTCGACGATCGCGTTGTCGTCGCCGTTGCCGGTCACGCCGTCGACGAAGGACTTGTCGATCTTGATCGTGTCGACGGGCAGCAGCGCCTTCAGCTGGCTGAGCGAGGAGTAGCCGATGCCGAAGTCGTCGATCGCGAGCCGGACGCCGAGCGCCTTCAGGTTCTCGAGCACCTCGGTGGCCGCTTCCGGGTCGGCGAGCACGGCGCTCTCGGTGATCTCCAGACACAGCAGCTTCGGGTCGAGGCCGCTGTCGGTGAGAGCGTTCGACACCGTCGCGACGAAGTCGCCCTCGGCGAGCTGGCGCGGCGAGACGTTGACCGAGACGGTCATCGGACGGTCGACCGTGCGCACCCACTCGGCGGCCTGGCGGCACGCCTCCTCGACGACCCACGCGCCGATCGGGACGATCAGACCGGTCTGCTCGGCGATCGGGATGAAGACCGGCGGGACGATCATGCCGCGCTCGGGGTGGTACCAGCGGATCAGCGCCTCAGCGCCGACGATCTTGCCGTCGTTCATGTCGACCTGCGGCTGGTAGAGCAGCTTCAGCTCGCCGCGCTCGAGCGCGCTGCGCAGCCCGCCCTCGAGGTCGAGACGCTCGGTGGCCTTTTCGCGCATCGAGTCGTCGAAGATCTCGCAGCGCGCCTTGCCGAGCTCCTTCGCGCGGTACATGGCGGAGTCGGCGTCGCGCAGCAGCGCCTCCGGGTCGGCGACGCCGACCGGCAATGAACGCACGCCGAAGCTCGCGGTCACGAAGCGCTGGCGGCCGTCGAGCTCGACCGGCGCGCGCAGGGCGCTGGCCAGGCGGTCGGCGACGCGGCGGGCAGCGACCTCGCCACCGGAGCCGGGGATCATCACGGCGAACTCGTCGCCGCCGAAGCGGGCGATCACGTCGCCGGGACGCAGCACGCGGCGCAGGCGCTCGGAGACGACCTCGAGCAGTCGGTCGCCGGCCCCGTGGCCGAGCGAGTCGTTGATGATCTTGAAGTTGTCGAGGTCGACGAACAGGACCGCGATCTCGAGCGTCTCCGGGTCGGCGATCGCCTCCTGCAGGCGCTGCAGGAAGAACGAGCGGTTCGGCAGGCCGGTCAGCGGGTCGTGGTGCGCCTGGTAGTCGAGCTGGCGCTCGACGCCCTTGCGCTTGGAGATGTCGAGGAAGTGGCAGACCCAGTACGCGGGCGCGTCGTCGCGGTCGTGGACGAGCGAGTGCTGCCACAGACCCCAGCCGATGTCGCCATTGGCGCACAGGAAGCGGCGCTCGATCTCGACGCCGGCGACCGGCGGCCAGGCGCCGTCGCGGTCCTCTTCAGGCGCGAGGGAGTCGATGCGGGCACCGACGAGCTCGGACTCGGAGCGCCCGGTCGCGTCCGTCAGACGATCGTTGGTGCGCTGAATGACGCCGTCGAGGCCGACGATGGCCATGCCGATCGGCGCGTCCTCGAATGCGGAGCGGAACCGCTCGTCGGCCTCACGCGAGGATTCGCGGGCGTCCTCGTTCATGCGCCAGGAGACGATGTTCACGATGCCCAGCGCGCTGATGAACGCGGCGTGGACGCCGGCCCAGCGCCAGGGATGCGCGATCGCGGCGTGGTGCGAGAAGACGGTGTTGGCGGCCAGCGCGCCCATCAGCCCGTGGTGCACGAGCACGTACAGGAACGCGAGCAGGTACGGGAACCACTGCTCGTAGGTCGCGAGCAGGGTGACCATCACGAAGAAGTGGAAGTGCGCCTCGATCCGGCCGTCCCACAGATACACGAGCACGGCGGAGGAGGTCAGCAGCGAGAAGCAGACGGCGGCGGCGCGACGGTTCTCCGACAGCTCCTTGCGGCCGGCGAGCCAGGCGAACACGGCGATCGGGACCATCTGGAAGGCGGCATCGCCGAGCGACTTGCCCGCGACCAGCGCGAACAGCAGCAACGCGGGGACGTGCGCCCACGCGATCGCGGTCATCGCACGGTGGCGCTTGAGCCAGTTCTCGCGCGGCAGGGTCTCGCCACGCGGGAGGCGGTTGCGCCAAGCAGTGATGGTCGTCACGGGGGTCACAAGCAGCGTTATCGACCGCTGTATCCGGACATTGATCAAGTCGCTTTTGGTTGCAACACGAATCAAGGTCCAATCGACCCTGCCGATCAGCCAGGGCACCATGCCGACTTCGAACCCCCTGCGGATCCTCTTCCTCGTCTCCGCCCACAACAGTCTGTCCCAGCGGATCTACATCGCCCTCACCGAGCAGGGCCACGACGTCAAGGTCGAGGTTGTTTCGCAGGGCCACGAGATGGAGGCCGCGGTCGCGGCATACCAGCCCGAGCTGATCGTCTGCCCGTTCCTGAAGGCGTTCATCCCCGAGTCGATCTGGAAGAACAACAACTGCCTCGTGGTCCACCCGGGCCCGCAGGGCGACCGTGGTCCGTCCTCGCTGGACTGGGCCGTCGAGCTCGGCATGGACGAATGGGGAATCACCCTCCTGGAGGCCGACGAGGAGGCCGACGCCGGCGACATCTGGGCCACGCGCAAGTTCGGAACGCGCGAGGTCGGCAAGAGCAGCCTCTACCGCCACGAGGTTCGTCGCGGCGCCGTCCAAGCCGTCGCCGAGGCCATGAACAACTACGGGCGCGAGGGCTACAAACCGACGCCGCTCGACTACAACGACCCGAACGTGACCGGCCGTCTGCGCCCGCTGATGAAGCAGGCCGACCGCGCGATCGACTGGGGCTCGGACGGCACCGCCCGCGTCGTGCGCAAGATCCGCGCCGCCGAGGGTCACCCGGGCGTGCTCGACACGATCGAGGGCGTCGATTTCTTCCTCTTCGGCGCGCACTTCGAGCGCGGCCTGCGCGGCCGCCCCGGCCAGATCATCGCCACCCGCAACGGCGCGATCTGCCGCGCCACCGTCGACGGCGCCGTCTGGATCACGCACGCGAAGGCGCGCGACTCCTTCAAGCTGCCCGCGACCCGCGCGCTCGAGCTCGAGGGCGTGGCCTTCGACGCGCCGGAGCTGCCGGTCGCCGTGCACGCCCCGATTCCCGCCGGCCACACGTTCCGCGACGTCTGGTACGAGGAGAAGGGCCAGGTCGGCTACCTGCACTTCGACTTCTACAACGGCGCGATGAGCACCGAGCAGTGCCGTCGTCTGCGCGATGCCTACCGGTACGCGAAGGCTCGGACGCAGACCAAGGTCATCGTGCTGATGGGCGGCGAGGACTTCTTCTCCAACGGCATCCACCTCAACGTGATCGAGGCGGCCGAGAGCCAGGGCGAGGAGAGCTACTACAACCTCCACGCGATCGACGACATCGTCCAGGACATCCTGGAGACGGAGTCGCACATCGTCGTCAGCGCGCTCCAGGGCGACGCCGCCGCGGGTGGCGTGCCGTTCGCCGTCGCCGCCGACCACGTGGTCGCCCGCGAGGACGTCGTCTTCAACCCGTACTACCAGCACATGGGCGGCCTGTACGGCTCCGAGTACTGGACCTACATCCTGCCGCGCCGCGTCGGCGCCGAGATGACGCAGGAGCTGACGAGCGCGCCGTTCAACCCGATCGGCACGCGCCGCGCGAAGGAGATCGGCCTGATCGACGACGTGTTCGGCGCCGACCTCGCCAGCTTCCGCACGCACCTGCTGGGCCTGGCCGAGCGCCTCGCCCGTCACGCCGACCTGCCGGCGTGGCTGGCCGAGAAGAAGCGCCGCCGTGCCGCCGACGAGGCCGTCAAGCCGATCGCCGTGTACCGCGCCGAGGAGATGGCGAAGTCGCACGAGTGCTTCTTCGGGCCCGACCGCAGCTATCACGAGGCGCGCCGCGCCTTCGTGTGGAAGACCGGCGCGCCCTGCGCGGTGCCGGTCGCGGCCCAGCCCGAGCCGGTCTTCGTGGCCAACACGGCCCCGGCTCCGGAGCCGGTCGTGGAGCGCACGCCGCACCCGGTGCTGACCGAGGCCCCCGCGGGGGCTCCGGCACCGGCTGAGGCCCCGGCCGAGATCGGCTGGCGCCTCGTCAGCGCGTCGTGAGCGCCCTCGTCGAGACACGCCCGGCGCCGGCCGTCGAGCTGCGGACGTCGCTGGGTCTCGCCGCTCTCGCCGCCGCGCTCATCCACCTGATGAGCGCGGTGCACGACGGCGCCGCCATGGCCGGGTTGGTCGCCGCCGGCATCCTGACCGTCCTGGCGGCCGTGCTCGCGTTCACCGGCACTCGTGCCGTGCTCGGGCCGGCGATCGCGTTCAACGTCGTGCTCACGGTCGGGCTGCCCGACCTGTTCACCGCCCCGGTCCAACTCGTCGTCGCGGGCGGCGCGCTCGCACTGCTGAAGGGCGCCGGCGACCGAACCTGCTCGCGCCTCTCGCGCCTGGCCTTCGCCGTGTTCGCGCTTGCCGCGCTGACCGGCTTCGGGCACCTCATCCATTAGCCTCTACGCCCGTGCTGTGGGCGTTCATCCCGATCGCGGTCCTCGTGACGATCACACCTGGCGCGGCCACGGCGATGGTCGTGCGCAGCGCGATGCGCGGTGGTTGGCGCGCCGGCGTGGCCACGATCGCCGGCAACTCGATCGGCGTCGTCGCGTGGGCGCTGCTGTCGATCGCCGGCATCTCGGCGCTGGTGGCCGCGTCTGAGATCGCGTTCCTGGCGCTGAAGCTGATCGGGGCGTGCGTGCTCGTGTGGCTCGGGATCCAGTCGCTGCGCCGGGCGCGGGCCGGGGAGTTGCCGCCTCCGCCGCCGCGCGGGCGCGCGTTCCGCGACGGGCTCGTCACATCACTGGCCAACCCGAAGCTGGCGGTGTTCTTCGTCGCGCTGTTCCCGCAGTTCGTCGGCGGTCACGGCGCCGTGCTGCCGACCACGCTGGCGATGGCGGCGATGATCGTCTGCTTCGACTTCATCTGGTACACGGCGCTGGCCGTGCTGGCCAGCCGCGCCAAGGCCGGGTTCATGCGCAGCCGCGCCGGCCGCTGGCTCGAGCGCGTGACCGGCTCGGTGCTGATCGCGCTCGGTCTACGCGTCGCCCTGAGCGGACGTCACGCGGGCCTGTAGCCTCCGCATCCCGCTCAGCCAGCGGTCGTAGTCGCCGGCCTTGAAGCGGAAGAAGTCGAGCACCTCGGGGTGCGGGAGGATCAGGAAGCGCCCGTCGCGCAGGCCCTCGACGACGACGTCGGCGACCGCCTCCGGCTCCAGCATCTCGCCGGACCCCTTGACCGCGCGTAGCGCGACATTGTCCTCGGCGGTCATCGGCGTCTTGACGCCCATCGGGCACAGGCAGGACACGCCAACCCCGCGGTCGCCGTAGGTGACCGACAGCCACTCGGCGAACGCGACCGCCGCGTGCTTGGTCACGGCGTACGGCGCGGAGCCGATCTGGGTCACGATCCCCGCCGCGGATGCGGTGGTCAGGAAGTATCCGTGGCCGCGTTCGAGCCAGCCGGGCAGCAGCCTCTCGGCGGCGACGATGTGCGCGCGGACATTGACGCCGAACGCCTGGTCCCACTCGGCGGGCGTGGCCATGTCGACGCCGATCGCGATGCCGGCGTTGGCGCAGTACAGATCGACCGCCCCGAACGCGCTCTCCGCGGCGCCGACGACCGCGTCCGCGTGCCCGGGGTCGGTGACATCGCACGCGACCGCCAGCGCGGCGTCACCGATCTCGGCCGCCACGCGCTCGGCGCCTTCGGAGTCGAGGTCGGCGACCAGGATCCCGCGTGCGCCCTCGGCGGCGAAGCGTCGCGCCATGGCGCGGCCGATCCCGGACGCGCCGCCGGTGACCACGACGACCTGGTCCGCGAGTTCCATCGTCAGGCGGCGGCGTCTTCGACCGCGGCGCGAACGCGCTCGGTCGCCTCGTCCAGGGCGGCCTTGGGCTTGGTCTTGGCCTTCGCGCGCCGCTTGGGCTTGGCGACGGCGGCCTCGACCGCCGCGGCCGCCTGCTCGACGGCGGTCTTGGCAGCAGGCTTGCGCTTGGCCGCGGGCTTCTTCGCCGCCGGCTTGCGCTTGGCGCGCGGCTTCGGCGCCGCGACCGGCTCCGCGACGCCCGGCACGTCGACGACCTCAACAGCGGGAGCCCGCTTCGCGCGCGGCTTCGCGGCCGGCTTGCGCTTGGCGCGCGGCTTCGGAGCCGCCACCGGCTCCTGGACGCCCGGAACGTCGACGGCGGGCGCCTTCGCCGCGGGCTTGCGGCGTGCGCGGGGCTTGGGCTTCGTCGCGGCCTCGACCTCGACGACCTCGACCGCAGGCTTCGGCTTGCGGCGCGCCCGGGCCTTCGGCTTCGGCGTCTCCTCGGCGGCGATCTCGACGACCTCGACCTCGGGCGCGGCGGGCTTGCGCCGAGCGCGGCGCTTCGGGGCCGGCTTCGGCGTCTCCTCCGCCGCGACGTCGGTGTCCGCCGCGCGACGGCGGGTGCGCCGCCTTGGCGCCGCCTCCGGATCGGAGTCGACGGTGACACGGCGGCGGCGGCGCGGCCGCAGCGTCTCCTCGACCGCGTCGTCGGCACCGGCCTCGATCGCGGCATCGATCGCATCGCCGGTCACGGCGGCCGTCACGGCCTCCGGCGCGACCGCCTCGCCCGCGCCCTTGCGGCGGCTGCGGCGGCGCTTGGCCTTGCCGCGGCCCTTCGGGAAGTTGCGCAGCAGCTCGCGGGCGAGCGCGGCGGGCTTGCGAGACATCCGCGTGCGTGCGCCGTTGATCACCTCGCCGGCCTCGGCCGTGTGCGGGATCGCAGCGGCGAGCAAGGCGGCCGAGAGCCGCCGGTCCTGCTGGCGGGCCGCGTGCACGAGCCGGCGCGCGTTCCGCGCGTGGGCCCCGCCCGAGGAGTTCACGAGCAGGCCGAGCAGGCGCTTCGTCTCCGGCCAGCGCTGGACGGCGTACTCCTCGTGGACCTCGCGCGTCATGTTCGCGCAGCGCCAGATCCAGTTGTTGGCCTGGTCGCGGCGGCCGATCTTCTTCTCGGCCAGCGCCTGCAGCACGACCTTCACGCCCTCGCGCTTGTCGTCGCGCGGCCAGGACTCGACGAAGTCCAGCGCGCGGTCGAATGCCTCGGCGTCGCGGCCGGAGGCGATCTCCTGCAGCGCGCGCAGCCGCAGCTGCGGGTTCTTGTTGCGGTCGACGGCGGTGATCAGGAACGTGCGCTTGAGCTCGCCGCCCTGGTCGAAGTGCAGCATCGCGCGCGCCCGCCGCCAGCCCGTCGGAGCGACCCGCGCGCCCGCCAGCGCCGCCCACTGGACCTGCTCGCCGTAGTCCAGATGCTCGACGGCGATCCGCCACAGCTCGCGCTCGAAGACCTCGATCCGGCGGTTCTCGTCCCCGGTCACCGGCAGCACGCGGCGCTCGACGCGCAGCCGCCGCCCGCGGCCGCGGCGCACCGGGCCGACGACGATCGCGCCGCCGCGGTAGACGTCGCGATCCAGCAGCGAGTGCAGCGACACGACGGGGTCGTCGTGCTTGGTCGCCGGATGCACGAAGTCGACGACGATGCCCGCCTCCTTGCCCTGGTGGCGACGGGTGACGCGGCCGACGCGCTGCTGGTAGATGCGCTTGGACGCGGTCGGCGCCAGGTGCATGCAGACCGTCGCGCGCGGCGAGTTCCAACCCTCGGCCAGCAACTGCGCGTTGACCAGCACATCGATGTCGCCCCGCTCGTAGCGGGCCAGGATCTGCGCCAGTTCGCGCTTGGGCGTCTCGCCCGAGACCGCCTGCGCCTTCATCCCGGCGTCGCGGAACGCCTGCGCGACGTTGTAGGCGTGGCGCACACCGGCCGAGTAGACGACGCCGGGCACGCCGTTGAAGCGCGTCTTGTAGAGGTCGGCGACGGCCAGGTTGAACGGCAGCTGATCGAGCAGTTCGGCCAGCATCTCCTGGTCGAACTCGGTGTCCACTTCGCCGCGGCGCAACGGCACCTTGGCGATCGTGCGGACGCCCGGTCCGGGTGGAATCCGGACACAGCGCAGCGGCGAGATGACGCCGCGGCGCGCGGCCTGGGCCAGGTCGAACCGCGACGTCTGGGTCGGGAAGAGGTCGGTGACATGACGGGCGATCAGCGCGCCCGTCGCGGTCATGCCGATGAAGACGGGGCCGGTCCAGGCGCGGATCGCGGCCGAGGTCTTCTCGCCGAGCGCGGTGTGCGCCTCGTCGCAGATGACGATCGCGTAGGCGTCGGAGACGTTGCCGGCGTTGCGGACGAACCACTGGTAGGTCTCGACCGTCACGGGGCCGTTCGGCGTGTCCTCGTGGCCGAGCAGCGCGGGCGCGATCCGCTTGCCGTAGCCGCGGCCCCGAAGCTCCCCGTGGAACTGGTCGACGAGGTTGCGGCGGTGGGTGAGGATCAGGATGCCGCCGGTCCGCGAGGCCTCGACGAAGCCGACCGCGGCGACGGTCTTGCCCGCACCGGTCGCGTGCTCGAACCAGAAGCGCTTGCCGGCGTTCGGGTCCTCCGGCGCCTCGGCGACGGCCTCGCCGTCGTCGGCCGGCGCCGAGTCCTCCCAGTCCATCGGCTCTTCGGGCTCGTCGTCGTCCTCGAGGTCCTCTTCGCCGGGGATCCCGGCCGACGCCAGATGGTCGACGACCGGTTCCTCGGGAGCGGCGGTGTCGCCGTTCTTGAGCCGGTCGGCGAGCAGCGCGGTCAGCGTGCCTGACAGCGCATCGACCTGATGGGCGGACAGCACGGTGCCGTCCACGAGGTGTGGCTCGTCCTGCGAGAGCAGCCGGTCCAGGCCGAGCAGCAGCGACCACTGGCGGCGCCAATGCGGTGACGGGACCTTCAGGCCCTGCTCGAGCTCTACCAGGGCAGCGTCGAGCGCCCGCCGCCGCGGCGTGCCGGGCGCGAGCGCGCTGGCGGCGTCCTCCCCGTCGGGCAGGAATGGCTCCCGGGAAAACGCGGAAGCCCGCTCGATCTCTTCGATTGAGGGAAGCGTGGCCGGTTCGGCCACTGGCGTGGTCTCAGCCATGAACGGCTCTGGGGGGTGACGGTGAGGAGCGGACTCCGCGACACGGAAACGCGCTCCAGGGGGCTCGCGAGGCGAGAGCTCCAGGCGCCGGTTGGCGTTCCCCTCGGTCGTGCTCCCTGCGAGTCAGGGTCTATTGAAGCAGACTCGTAGCGAGGACCATTCGATATGCCACCCTCTTGTCTCATGCGCCGGGTGCTCGTTCTTCTTGCCGCCGTCGCCCTGGTCGCCATAGTGGTCATCGGCCTGACCCAGGCGGGCGGCGACAAGGCCCCCGACGCTCCGGACTTCGACCTGCCGAAAGCCCAGCAGGAGCTCTCGACGGCGCCGCCGCCGCTGAACGGCCTGTACGCGCAGGGCAACGAGCTGATCGGCGGCGGCCAGGACGCGTTCGACGCCCGCCTGGCCGAGCTCAAGGGCACCCCGCTGGTCATCAACAAGTGGGCCTCGTGGTGCGGTCCGTGCCAGGCCGAGTTCCCGATCTTCCAGGCCGCGACCCTCACGCACGGCAAGGAGGTCGGGTTCATCGGCCTCAACTCGGGCGACAAGGACCCGGCCGCGCGCGATTTCCTCGCCAAGCGCCCGCTCCCGTTCCCGTCGTACACGGACCCGGACTCCGACATCGCCTATGAGCGCGAGATCGCGGCCGGCTTTCCGATGACGCAGTTCATCGGCCGCGACGGCGAGGTCGCGTTCACGCACACCGGACCGTACGAGAGCGAAGATCAGCTCGAGGCGGACATCAAGAAGTACTTGGACTAGTGGTTCCTCACGTGAGTACGTACGTCGACTGGTGGTTGCTGGCGCCGGCTGGCAAGGACGCAGACCCGCAGGAATCCCTCTGGGATTTCAAGTGGTCGAGGACGCCGCCAGGCGGTGATCAGCGGCCGCCAGGCGGCGTGCGTACTTGCGGGAGGGGCCACTGATGCCGCAGGTTCGTGTCGACCCGATCTCGGGGCTGAAGACGATCATCGCCGGAGACCGTGCCGACCGGCCGGGCGGCGGCTTCGACGTGCCGCCCGTCGCGCCAGTCGACCCCGAGCGCGACCCGTTCCTGCCCGGCCACGAGGACCAGACGCCGCCCGAGGTGTACTCGGTCCCGGACGGAAACGGCTCGTGGCTGGTGCGCGCGTTCCCGAATCTGTATCCGGCGCTGGATCCGGCGGCGCGCACGCCTGACGGCGACGCCAACCCGGACCTGTTCACGGCCCAGCCGGCGGCCGGCGCGCACGAGGTGATCGTCAACGCCCCCGAGCCGGTCAACTCGCTCTCGGACCTCTCGGTCGAGCAGGTGGGACTCGCCGTCGACGCCTGGCGGGAGCGAATGCGCGCGCACGCCGGCGCCGCCTGCCGCCACCTGATCGTCAACGAGCGCAAGGAGGCGGGCGCGTCGCTCCCCCACACCCATGCCCAGCTCTACGCGCTCCCGTTCGTGCCCGCGGCCGTCGCGCGCGAGCGCGAGCACTTCGGCGCGTACGCCATCCGCACGATGGGCGGCAACCTGCTCGCCGACCTCGTGCAGGAGGAGGTCCGCCGGCGCGAGCGGATCGTCGCGATCGACGACGAGGCGGTGCTGATGGCGCCCTACGCGTCGCGCGTGCCGTTCCACCTGCTGCTCGCCCCGCGCCGCACCCGAGCGCGCTTCGAGGACGAGGGCCCGTCCGGGGCGGCGCTGCTGCACGACGCGCTGCGGCGGCTGCGCGCGCGGCTCGGCGCCAGCCCGCCGCTGAACCTGTGGGTGCGGACCGCGCCGAGCGGGGCCGAGCACTTCTGCTGGAGGATCGAGATCCAGCCGCGGCTCACGCACCTGGCCGGGCTCGAGCTCGGCACCGGCGTGAACCTGTGCATCCACCCGCCGGAGCTGGCCGCGGCGGAGCTGCGCGAGCTTTGAGGGCGCTGGTCCAGCGCGTGTCGAGCTCCTCCGTGACCGTCGACGGCCTCGTCACGGGACGCATCGGCGCGGGCCTGTTGGTGCTGCTCGGCGTGACCCATTCCGACACCGAGGCCGACGCCGACAAGCTGGCCGACAAGGTCCGCGCACTGCGGGTCTTCCCCGACGCGGACGGCAAGATGAACGAGCCGCTGGGCGAGCGCAAGGTCCTGTGCATCTCGCAGTTCACGCTCTACGGAGACACGCGCAAGGGCAACCGCCCGGCGTACGTCGCGGCGGCCCGGCCGGAGCACGCCGAGCCGCTCTACGAGCGGTTTTGCGCCCGCCTCGACGCCGAGCGCGGCGTGTTCGGCGCGCAGATGGCCGTCGAGCTCGTCAACGACGGCCCGGTGACGGTGCTGATAGAAGTGCCGTGATGCCGATCTGCCGCTTCCCCGCCGAGCCACCGCAGGGCGGGCTGCCGCCGGAGGACGTCCTGCAGCGCGAGTTCCTCGCCGCCTGCCTGAAGGTCGAGACCGAACCCGACGATCCCGACCTGGGCGCCGCCGGCGACATCCACTGGTTCCCCGACCGGACCTGGTCCGGACGCACGTACATCCCGGCGACGGCCCGCACGGACACCGGGCTGGAGGTGTTCGGGTACGTGTCGTTCGCGGCCGGCGACGACGAGTGGAGCGAGCTGTACGGGTGGGCCGACTACACGCCGGACGTCGCCGAGGACCATCCCGAGTGGCGGATGGACATCTCTCAGGAGGTGGTCGGCAGCTGGCGCGGTGAGCGCAGCCAGGTCGCCGCCATGACGCTGATCTGGGGCGTCCCGTTCGAGCGCCGCGGCAACCTCGTGAGCGCCGAGCTCGGCGACGTCCGTGTCGACGAGGCCGAAATCGTCGATGAGCGCTTCACGCTGCTCGCGCCGGACGCCTACGACGACGACTATCTCGAAGTCGTGCTGTGGGACGCGTCCGGGCGCGAGCTCGTGCGTGAGAGCCTCTACGAGGACGAGTAGCCGTTGCCGTTGTTCCGGTCGATCACCACGCGGTCGATCAGGCCGTAGTCCTCGGCCTCCTCCGGCGTGAAGAACCGGTCGCGCTCGAGGTCGACCGAGACCTGCTCTTTCGGCTTGCCCGTGTGCGTGGCGTAGATCTCCTCGACTCGCTCGCGCAGCGCGAGCGCCTCGCGGGCGTGGATCTGGATGTCGGTCGCCTGGCCCTGGAAGCCGCCTGACGGCTGGTGGATCAGGATCCGCGAGTTCGGCAGCGCCGAGCGCTTGCCGGGCGCGCCGCCGGCCAGGATCAGCGAGCCCATCGACATCGCGATCCCGCAGCAGATCGTGGCGACGTCGGGCTTGATGAATCGCATCGTGTCGTAGATCGCGAGGCCGGCGTACACGACGCCGCCCGGCGAGTTGACGTACATCTGGATGTCCTTGTCGGGGTCCTCGGCCTCCAGGTGGAGCAGCTGGGCGACGACCAGGTTCGCGATGTTGTCGTCGATCGCCGTGCCGACGAACACGACCCGCTCGCGCAGCAGTCGCGAGTAGATGTCGAACGAGCGCTCGCCCCTTGCGTCCTGCTGTACGACGACTGGTACCAACGGCATCTGCAACCTCCGAGTTGCGCTTTTCGCTCCATGGTAGCCTGTAACGCAACCCGTCAGTTGCAGGAGCCGCCAATGCCCGTCGTGAACCGCGAAGTCGTCCTCCCCGTCCCGCGCGAGCGTGCGTGGGAACTGATCACCGAGCCGTCCGAGCTCGAGGGCTGGCTCGGCGACGACGTCGAATTCGAGGCGGAAGAGGACGCCCCGCTGCGGGTCGACGATCGCGAGGGCGTCATCGAGGAGGTCGTCGAGCACGAGCGGATCGTGTTTCGCTGGGGCGACTCGCGCGTCGAGTGGGCGCTCGAGGATGCGATCAGCGGCACGCGCTTCCTCGTCACGGAGCACCGCTTCGCGAGCGACAGCATCACGTGGGGCCCGAAGCTGATGGCGCTCTCAGCAGCGTCGAGCCTGTGCCTGGCGTAGACGAGGTCTTCTTCGCGCTCTCCGACCCGACGCGCCGGGAGGTGCTGCGCTCCGTCGCGCGTCAACCTGAATTGACAGCCTCGCGGCTGGCCGGCGAGTTGCCGATCACGCGCCAGGCGGTGGCCAAGCATCTCGCGGCATTGCAGCGCGCAGGCCTGGTAGAGCCACGCCGAGAGGGTCGCGAGACCCGCTACACGCTGACGCCGGCGCCGTTGAACGACGCGATGGGCTGGATGGCCGACGTCGGTGCGACCTGGGATCGGCGCCTCGAACGTCTTGTGGAGCGAGCGCGCGGGTAACTTGAGCGGGCATGCCCGCCGCTCTCGTCACCGGCGCCGCCAGCGGCATTGGGAAAGCGACCGCCGAACGCCTGCGCAACGACGGCTATGACGTCCTCGGATTCGACCTCTCCGACGGCGACCTGACGACCCGCGAGGGCAACGAGCGCGCGGTGGCGCTGGCGCTGGACCGGTTCGGGCGGCTCGACGTCGTGGTCGCCAACGCCGGCGTCCAGCACGTCGCGCCCATTCGCGAGTTCCCGGAGGACCGCTGGGACCAGATCATCGCGATCCTGCTCACCAGCCCGTTCCTCTTGGCCAAGCACGCGTGGGAGGCGCTCGCGGCCAGCGATCAGGGCCGCTTCATCGTGGTCGCGTCCGCGCACGCGCTCGTCGCCTCGCCGTTCAAGGCGGCGTACGTCTCGGCCAAGCACGGCGTGCTCGGGTTGGTCAAGACGCTCGCGTTGGAGGGCGGTGAGGCGGGGATCACCGCCACCGCCGTCTGCCCCGGCTACGTGCGCACGCCGCTCGTCGAGGCGCAGATCCCCGATCAGGCGGCGACGCACAACATGAGCGAAGACGACGTGCTGGAAGCGGTGATCCTCCAGCCCCACGCCATCAAGCGGCTGATCGAGCCGGAAGAGGTCGCGGGCGTGATCGCGTTCCTGGCCGGCCCGGGCGGAGCGGCGTTCAGCGGCGTACCCGTGACCATGGACCTCGGCTGGAGCGCGCGATAGAGCTCTCGGACCGCCTCACCGAACTGCTCGAGCACGCGACGCGGACCTCGGACCCCGAGATGGCGTTGCGTGCGCTGACGGCGCTGCGCCGGGAGCTCGACGCGTTCGAGCGCGTCCAGGCCTGGCGCGCGCTGGACAGCGGCGCCTCCTACGGCTCCGTCGCTCGCTCGCTCGGCATCTCACGCCAGGCCGCGCACCGGCGCTACCGCGAGCTGGCGGCCGCCACCGAGCCGCCGCCCGGCGGCGAGCCCGTGCGGCTGCGGGTCGCGCCGGAGGCGCGTGCCGCGGTCCAACTCGCGACCGAGGAGGCGAGCGCGCTGGGCGCGACCCGGATGGGCTCCGAGCACCTGCTGCTCGGCATCCTGCGCGCCGGCGACGCGGTCGGCGCCGCGGCGCTGCGTGCCAACGGCGTCACGCTCGACGCGGCGCGGATGGCCGCGCAGCCGACGCTGGCCAACGACGAGCCGACCACCGAGGGCGCGGTCACCGCGTACGCGCGGCGCGTGTTCGGCGAGGCGCTGCGCCAGGCCGCCACCGACCCGAGCCACGTGATCGGCGTCGGCGACCTGCTGCGGGCCGCGCTACGCGACCCGACCGGCGGCGCCTGCCGGACGCTCGAAGCGCTCGGCGTCGACGCCGCCGACGTGAAGCGGTCGCTCAGCCGGTGACGTTGCGGGCGCTCGGCACGCGCTCGAGCACCTCGGCATCGGACAGCGGGAAGTGGCAGGCCGCGAGGTTGCCGCCGTCCTTGGGTTCGAGCGGCGGGTCGTCATTGCGGCACACCTCCTGCGCCTTCCAGCAGCGGGTGTGGAAGCGGCAGCCCGGAGGCGGGTTCGTCGGAGAGGGCACGTCGCCGCTCAGCACCTGGCGCTTCTTCGCCGCCGCGAGCCGCGGATCGGCGACCGGCACCGCCGACATCAGCGCGCCGGTGTACGGCATCCGCGGGTGCGAGTAGAGCTGATCCGACGTCGCCAGCTCGACGATCCGGCCCAGGTACATGACCGCCACGCGGTCGCACATGTGGCGCACGACCGACAGGTCGTGGGCGATGAAGATCAGCGTCAGGCCGAGCTCGCGCTGGAGGTCGCGCAGCAGGTTCAGCACCTGCGCCTGGATCGACACGTCGAGCGCCGACACGGGCTCGTCGGCGATGATCACCTTCGGCTTGAGGGCAAGCGCGCGGGCGACGCCGATGCGCTGCCGCTGGCCGCCAGAGAACTCGTGCGGGTAGCGGTTGTAGTGCTCGGGGTTCAGGCCGACGGTGTCCATCAGCTCCTGGACCGCGCGCTTGCGTGCGCCGTCCGCCTTGTGCATGCCGTGGATCACGAACGGGTCGGAGATGATCGAGCCGACCGTCTTGCGCGGGTTCAGTGACGAGTAGGGGTCCTGGAAGATCATCTGCATCTCGCGCCGCAGCGCTTTCAGCTCAGCGCCCTTGATGTGGGCGATCTCCTTGCCCTCGAAGTCGAT
The DNA here is from genome assembly GCA_963768375.1 of uncultured Solirubrobacteraceae bacterium. Lineage (GTDB taxonomy): Bacteria > Actinomycetota > Thermoleophilia > Solirubrobacterales > Solirubrobacteraceae > Solirubrobacter. The sequence continues at coordinate 393,644 of CAVYHO010000002.1, read as the reverse complement.
CGAGCCGCCCGTCGGCTCCATCAGCCGCAGCAGCAGGCGCGCGGTGGTCGACTTGCCGCAGCCGGACTCCCCCACGATCCCGAGCGTCTCGCCGCGCAGGACGTCGAACGACACGCCGTCGACGGCCTGCACCGCCCCCACCTGCTTGCGGAAGAATCCGGCGTGGATCGGGAAGTGCTTGACCAGGTCGCGGACCTGCATGATCGGGTCGCCCGGGGCGGGGTTGGTGGCCTGCGTATCACCCCTGGGACTGGTCATACGGCCTCCTCCTCCATCACGTCCTCACGGGCCTCGTCGGGCTTGACGCCCTGACGCAGCTCGCTCCACAGCTTCTTGCGCGTGTTGGTGTCGAGTAGGCAGGCGGCCTCGTGTCCGGGCTGGCCCGGCACCGGCTCGAGCTTGGGCTCGATCTTCGTGTGCGCCTCGCGGACGTACGGACAGCGCGGATGGAACGAACAGCCGCGCGGCAGGTTGATCAGCGACGGCGGGCGGCCGGCGATCGGCACCAGCTCCTCGTCGCGCGGCGAGTCCAGCCGCGGGATCGACCTCAGCAGGCCCCACGTGTACGGGTGCTCGGGGGCGGCGAAGATCGTGTCCACGTCGGCCTTCTCGACGATCCGGCCGGCGTACATGACCGCGATCTCATCCGCCATCTCGGCCACGACGCCGAGGTCGTGGGTGATCACGACCACCGCCGTGTCGAACTCGCTCTGCAGGCGCTCGATCAGCTCCAAGATCTGCGCCTGGACCGTCACGTCGAGCGCGGTCGTCGGCTCGTCGGCGATCAGCAGCTTCGGATCGTTGGCCAGCGCCATCGCGATCATCGCCCGCTGGCGCATGCCGCCCGAGAACTCGTGCGGGTAGGCGTCGGCGCGCTTGCGCGGCTCCGGGATCCCGACCAGCGAGAGCATCTCGACCGCGCGGTCCCACGCCTGCGCCTTCGAGACCTGCTTGTGCGCCAGCACGCCCTCGGCGATCTGCGTCCCGACCTTGTAGAAGGGATGCAGCGACGACAGCGGGTCCTGGAAGATCATCGCGATGTCGTCGCCGCGGATCTGGCGCAGCTGTTCGTCGGACGCGCCGAGCAGGTCCTTGCCGTCGAATCGCACCTTGCCGGAGATGCGGGCGTTGCGGGCGCGGGTCAGACCCAACACGGTGAGCGACGACACGGACTTGCCGGAGCCTGACTCGCCGACGATCCCGAGCGTCTGGCCGCGATCGACGGTGTAGGAGATGCCGTCGACGGCGCGGACGAGGCCGTCTTCGGTCTCGAAGTGGACCTGCAGGTTCTCGACTTCGAGGAGCGCCATCAGTACCGCACCCTCGGGTCGATGAAGGCGTACAGGATGTCGACGATCAGCGACATGGACACGATGAAGAACGCACCGAAGAGCACGGTGCCCTGGATCACCGGCAGATCCGACTGGCCGATCGCGTTGAACGCGTAGCGGCCGATCCCCGGGATGTTGAACACCGTCTCGGTGAGGATCGCGCCGCCGAGCAGGATGCCGATGTCGAGCCCGAGCAGCGTGACGATCGGCGTGATCGCCGACCGCACGCCGTGGCGGAAGATCACCCGTCTCTCGGACAGCCCTTTCGCTCGCGCGGTGCGGATGTAATCCTCCTGCAGCGTGTCGATCAGGTTGCCTCGCAAGAAGCGCGCGTAGATCGCCGCGAACGCCGCGGCCAACACGCACCACGGCATGATCAGCGTCCCGGCTTTCCCGAGGACGCCGTCCGCCGCCTCGTACTTCGAGTTGCCCGGGAGCAACGGGAACTTGCCGATGTCCGAGTCGAACAGGAACAGCGCGACGAGGCCGAAGAAGTAGACCGGCGCCGAGATGAAGATCAGCGCGAAGCCCATCGTGAGCCGATCCAGCACGGAGCCGGAGCGGATCGCGGACAGGACGCCCAGCGGGATCCCGATCGCGAGCCAGATGATCACGGCGCCGAAGGTGAGGAAGATCGTGGCCGGCAGCCGCTTGAGGATCTCCGGCAGCACGTCGGTGTTGTTCTGGAACGAGAACCCGAAGTAGACGCCGTTGCCGCCGACGAACGGCAGCAGGTCGCCGATGTAGTTGATGAACTGGATCGGCAGCGGCTTGTCGAGCCCGAACCGCTGGCGGACGAGTTCGATCGCCTCCGGCGAGGGCTGGCGGCCGGCGCGCTGCACCGCCGGGTCGCCGGACGGCAGGACGCTGAAGATGATGAACGTGATCAGCGTGATCACGAACAGCAGGAACACCATCCAGATGAGCCTGCGGGCGATGTAGGCAGCCATCGTCAGCTCACCTCGACTTCGAGCTCTTCGGGTTCAACGCGTCCTGCATGCCGTCACCCACGAGGTTGAACGCGAGCACGGTCAGCAGCAGTGCCATGCCCGGGAAGAACATCCACCACCACGCGGTGTCGAACGAGCCGGAGGCATCGGAGAGCATCCCACCCCACGTCGCGCGGTCCTGGACCCCGACGCCGAGGAACGACAGCGCGGCCTCGAGCAGGATGTTGGCCGGGATGAACAGCGTCGTGTAGACGATGATCGGCGCGACCAGGTTCGGCAGGATCTCGCGGAAGATGATCCGCTTGTTGGACGCGCCGAGCGACGTCGAGGCCTCCACGAACTCCTTCTCGCGCAGCGACAGGACCTGGCCGCGGATGATGCGCGCGACGTACGGCCAGTTGGAGAGCACGATGATCGCCAGCACGACCGGCAGGCCGGGCTGCAGCAGGCCGCCGAGGCAGCCCTCTTTGGTCGAGCAGGCGGACGCCAGGCCGAGGCCGAGCAGCAGCACCGGGAAGGCGAGCAGGATGTCGATGCAGCGCGCGATCGCGGTGTCCACCCAACCGCGGTAGAAGCCGGCGATCATCCCGAGCGACACGCCGATGAGCACCGAGAGGCCGGTGCCGATGAAGGCGACCACGAGCGAGACCTGAGCGCCGCTGAGGACGCGCGCGAAGACGTCGCGGCCGATCCCGTCGACGCCGAACAGGTGCTCGCTCGACGGGCCGGTCGGCAGCCCGAAGATGTCGAGTGCGTCGGTCGAGGTCGCGTTCGGGTCCGGCGCCCCGACCAGATTGCGGATCGGGGTCGCCAGGATCGCCGTCACGATCAGAATGCAGATGAAGATGCCGGCGGCGAGCGACACCTTGTCCTTGCGGAAGCGGCGCCAGAAGAGCTGCAGCGGCGATCGCGCCGCCACCGGCGCTTTACCGGCGACGATCTCGTCGACGCCGTGGTCCTCGGCATGCAGCAGATCGCTGGCGCCCGTTCCGGTACTCAAATCAGTAGCCCCCTCGGGGTGGTCCTGGCTCCGTATTCCCCGATCCGACGAAACAACCTACACGTTGCGCACCAGGTTGCCCGTTGGCGCTCATGTCATGCGTCGCATCGCCCCCTGGGCGATGCCGACGCCCCCGGCAGGAATCGAACCTGCATCCCGCGCTTAGGAGGCGCGTGCTCTATCCATTGAGCTACGAGGGCCGCGCCGTAGGCTAGTCCCGGTCCGGCCTGTCCGGGTACACGTCATTGATGGTGGCCAACGGTTCGTATGGTGCGTCACCGGAGGCGAGCGCGATGTTGGCGCCCCCGCCGGCCAGGCGGTCCAGGACCGAGACGACCCCCACGACCTCGTAACCCTCGGCACGGACCGCCTCGATCGCCTGCACGGTCGAGCCGCCGGTCGTGACGACGTCCTCGACGATCAGGCAGCGCTCGCCCGGCTCCAGCGGCGGGCCCTCGACCTTGCGTTGCAGCCCGTGCGTCTTCGTTTCCTTTCGGACGAAGAACGCCTTCACGTCGGCGCCGCCCGCGAGGGCCGCGCAGGCCGGCGCGTCGGCGCCCATCGTCAAGCCGCCGACGGCCGTCGCCTCCCATTGCCGGGCGAAGCCGGCGACCAGCTCGCCGAGCGCGGCGAAGCCGGCGGGGCGCAGGATCGCGCGCTTGGCGTCGACGTAGTACTGCGCGGTCTTACCGGAGGTGAGCGTGACCTCGCCGATCACCAGCGCGTGGCGTTGCAGCTCCTCGATCAAAGTGTCTCTTGCTGACATCGCCCTGGACATTAATTCGGAGTCCGGCCGTACACTTGTCGCGTGGAGCACCGCTTCGGCCTCGAGGCCGACTTTGCGCTGGGGATCGAAGAGGAGCTCCTGCTCGTCGAACCGGCGACGTTTCGCCCGGCGAACATCGCGAGCGAGCTCGTGGGGAGCGTCGTGCCCGAGCGCGGCGAGGTCATGAACGACCTCTACGAGGCGCTGATCGAGACCGCGACACCAGTCGTCCGCAGCGCGCCGGAGGGCGTGGAGATGCTCGCCGACATCCGCGCGCAACTGCGCGATGCGGGCGCGACGTTCATCGGCGGCGGCCTGCACCCGGACGCGGCGTTCGGCGACGTGGAGCACGTGCCGCTGGAGCGCTACCAGGCGATCCAGGACTCGATGCGGGGACTCGTTGAACGCACGCCGACCGCCGCGCTGCACGTCCATGTCGGGATGCCCGACCCCGATACCGCGATCGCCGTCTACAACCGGATGCGCGCGTGGCTGCCGTTGCTGCAGGCGCTCGCCGCCCACTCGCCGTATTGGCACGGGCGCGACTCCGGCCTGGCGAGCGCCCGCGCGGTCCTCTTCCGGGCGTTCCCGCGCGCCACGATCCCTCCGCCGTTCCGGCACTGGGAGGAGTACGTCGAGCTGATCGAGTGGTGCGAGGCGACAGGTGAGATCGACGACTACACGTACCTGTGGTGGGACCTGCGCCCGAGCCCGAAACTCGGCACGGTCGAGATCCGCGCGATGGATGGGCAGAGCCGCCTGGGCAGCGTCTGCGGGCTGGCCGCGCTCGTCCATGCGCTGGCCGTCGCCTGCGCCGACGGCGAGAAGGAGATCACACCGCCGACCGAGGCGCTCAAGGAGTCATCGTTCCGGGCCGCGCGCGACGGCGTCCACGCGACGATCTGGTGGCGCGAAGCGATGCGGCCGATCCGCGAGGTGGGCGCGGACGCGCTCGCCCTCGCCCGCCCGTACGCGCGCGACCTCGACGGCGAGAATGCGCTCGAGGAGATCGAGCGCATGCTGCGCGACGGCGGCGGCGCGGACCGGATGCGAGCGGCCCACGCCGCCGGCGGCATGGAGGCGGTGTTGACGCGCCTGGTGTCTGAGACCTACGGCTCGACCCACACGACGTCGCCGATCCGCAGCCAGTCGTAGATCGAGCGCGCGTTCGGCACCGGCACCCGCAGGCAGCCGTGGCTGGCGTTGTACGGCGGCACCGACGCGTAGCCGTGGATCGCGTAGCCGCGGATGAAATAGCTCGAATGCACCATGCCCTTGGCGTTGACGCCCGGGGTCTTGAGGTAGACGCGGAACTTCCCGCGAATGGTCGGCGTCGCCGGCGCGCCCGAGGAGGTGTGGTAGATCCGCTCGACCCGGCTGCCGTTGATCAGCGCCAGCACCTGGGAATTCAGCCTCGCCTCGACGTGTCGGCCGTCGTCAGGGTGGCGGACCTTGAACTTCCCACGGCCGGCCAGGACCCCGACGAACACCTCTTTGGTGGCGATCGTCGTGCGCGACAGGCCCGCCAGCTTGCGCCAGGCCATCACCGCGTTGCCGGTGCCCGCGTCATAGACGCCGGAACGCGGCACGACATAGTGCATCGCGGCCAGTCGCGACTGCAGCAGCCGCACGGCCGCCCCCTTCGCGCCCGGGCCCGCGCTCGGCCGGACGGCGTTCAGGCGGACGGGTTTCGCGACCAGCGTCTTGAGGACCGCCGTGCCCTTGTGTGAGGCGGCCACCCGCAGTCGGCCGGGCTTACCCGACTTGACCTTCAGCGTCGCGACGCCGGCCGCCCCGCCGGCGACCGACTTGGGCGTCAGCGCCTTCACGCGGATCTTGCGGCTGCCCCGGTAGACCCGGAGCGTCACCGTCTCACCCGCGACGAACGGGCGCATCACCACGCGCGCGGTGAAGGAGCGGCCCGTCAGCGCCGTCGAGCCGTAGACGTCCCCGACGGAGACCTTGAGCGTCGGCTCGGGCGGAGTCTGAGCGGAAGCGGTGGCGGGAAGTGCGAGCAGGAGCGCGAGCGCGAGCCCGGCGCGCCTCATGCGGCGACCCTCGGACGCGCCGCCAACGCGGCGGCGCCGCCGACGACGGTGCCGACACTGAGCACGACGACCGCCGCGAAGAGCACGGGATCGAGCTCCTTGACCACGCCGAACGTGATCGAGTTGTTGAGTGCGTGGAGGGCCATGCACGGAATGATGGACTGTGTGCGCCAGTAGAGGATGCACAAGCCGACTCCGAACGCGCCCAGCGCGATCAGCTGGATCGGTGCGGCGGGCGCGTGGCCGAGCCCGAACACGACCCCGTCGAGCGCCGCCGCCCAGGCCACGCCGAGCCGGGCGGCGAAGACGGTGAACATGAATCCGCGAAAGAACAGCTCCTCGACCACCGGCGCCAGGACGCAGATCAGGATCCCCCAGGCGATCAGCACCGCCAGCGAGTCCTCGGCCTTGATGTCGGTCACCAGCGCCTGGTCGTCGGGCTGCCCGAAGATCGCGGTCAGGATCGCGATCACGACCCAGAAGCCGGCATAGACGGCGGCGGCCCAACCGAGCGCGCGCGCGACGTTGACGACGCGGCGCAGTCCGAACGCCTCGGGCGGCGTCCGGCCCAGAGCGAGCTTCACGGCGATCCAGGCGCCGAAGACGAACACGACGTCCTGGAACAGCGTCAGCCCGATCTGGAAGCCGGCCGGCGCGTCGTCGAACTCCTTGATCGACGGATCGTTCGCGGCGAGCACGCCGAACACGGCGGCACCGAAGATGTTGACGACGACCAAGACCGCGAACAGCGCGACGAACGGCACCCACACTCCGATCGTGGGCGGCTCGGACGACTCCGGCGGCTCCGGCGGTGGCGAATCCGCCAACGGCGGGAGCCATCGCTCGGTCGGGAACTGGGGCTCGTCCGTCAAGCCGCCAAGGGTATGAGCTCGGTCAGTGTTCTGATCACGATCACGCCTTCGATTGCTTCGCCGCCGTCGCGCGCGATCAGGATCGGCCGCAAGCCGGCCGCACGGGCGCCGTCGACGTCGGCCTCCGGCGTGTCGCCCACGTGCCACGCGTCTGCCGCGCGCCCACCCGCGAGCGCGGCACGGAAGATGGCGCCGTCCGGCTTGGCCGAGCCGACCTCGGCCGACGCCAGCGCGCCGTCGACCAGCGGGGCCAGCCCGGTCTCCGCGAGCCGCTCGTGCAGCGACCAGTCCCAGTTGGACACCACGACGATCCGGATCCCCGCGGCGCGCAGGGCGGTCAGCGTGGGCGCGGCGTCCGGATAGGCGTAGAACCGCAGCGAGTCGAGCAACGAGTCGAGCAGCACCCGGTCGTCGATGCCCGGCAGCGCCGGGGCCATCGCGGCCGCGCACCGTCCGCGCAGATCGGCCAGGGACTCGGGATCCCGACCCTCGTCCAGATGCGCGCGGTAGTACGCGATCTCGGCCCGGATGGCGGCCTCGGCGGCCGCTGCGCCGACATCGACCCCTGCCCGTTCGCGCAGCGCCGCGCGCAGATGCGGCGCCGGCGGCTCGAACGAGAGCAGGGTGCCAAGGGCGTCGAAGAGGATGGCTCTAGGCTGCGCGGCCATGGAGGACGTCGAGGTAAGCACCTGGATCGGCGCCGGCGCGGCGATCCTGGTCGCGATCGTGCTCGCCGCGGTGGTCGACCGCGCGTTCCGGACACGCGCCGTGAGCACGGCCACCGCGAAAGTCTCGCGCGAGGGCGCGACCCGGTTGCGGTTCGTGCGGCGGCTGATCGTCGCCGGGATCATCTTGATCGGGATCGTGGTGGCGCTGTCGGGCTTCACCGGCGTCTCCAAGCTCGCGACCAGCCTGCTGGCCTCGGGCGCGATCGCGGCAGCAATCATCGGCTTCGCGGCGCGTCAGACGCTGGCCAACTTCGTGGCCGGGATCATGCTCGCGATGACGCAGCCGATCCGGGTCGGAGACTGGGTCACGTTCGAGGGCCATTACGGCGTGATCGAGGACGTACGTCTGAACTACACGATCATGCGCACACCGTCCGAGCAGCGCGTCGTGATCCCCAACGAGAAACTGGCCGGCGGCGTGATGAAGAACGACACGCTCGTCGTCGAGGTGATCGCGCTGGATGTGACGATCTGGATCCCGCCCGAGGCCGACGTCGAGCGGGCGATCGCGGCGATCGCGGACGAGACCGGGCAGGAGGCGACGGTCGCGGAAACCGTGCCGTGGGGCGTCCGGCTGGCGGTCGGCGGCGATCCGGTGCCCCCGCCCGACCGCGCCCCGCGCGAGGCGGAGCTCCGCCGGCGGTGCCTGGCGCGGCTGCGGTCTGAAGGTTTGCTGGCGCGCCAAGCGAACTAGACTTGGTGGTTCGCCCTTGAGTCACTCCGCTCGCATGAGGAGGCGCCGTAAGGGCGCCGGACCCGGCAGATACTTCCTGCTGGCGTTTCTCGTCGTCCTGTTGGCGGGCGCGCTGATCGCCTCTGCCGCGGTCGGCTGGGTGGTCAAGACGGCGAACTCGGCCAAGCCACTGTCGACGTACACGCCGCGCAACCCGGGCTCGCTGACCCAGGTCTTCGCCGCCGACGGCAAGACCCGGCTCGGCTTCATCCAGAACGACGACCTGGTGACGCCGGTCGCGATCAAGGACATACCCGACGTCCTCAAGCAGGCCACGGTCGCGATCGAGGACGAGCGCTTCTACAAGCACCGGGGCGTCGACTACGAGGGGATCATCCGCGCCGCGGTCAAGAACGCGACCAACAAGAAGCAGAAGCAGGGCGGCTCGACGCTCACCATGCAGCTGGTCCGCAACCTCTACACGGCGGACACCACGCGCTCGGGCATCGAGGGCTACGAGCGCAAGATCCGCGAGGCGCGGCTGGCGCGTGACCTGGAGAAGACGCACTCCAAGGAGTGGGTGCTGGGCAAGTACCTCAACACGGTGCCGTACGGCACCGTCGGCGGCCAGACGGCGATCGGCGTCGGCGCGGCCGCCCGGGTGTACTTCAACAAGCGCGTTCAGGACCTGACCCTGCGCGAGGCGGCGATGCTGGCCGGCATGCCGCAGGCGCCGTCGGATTACTCGCCGACGGGCAACCGCGAGGGGACGACGCGCCGCCGCAACGAGGTCCTGGCCAAGATGGCGGAGCTCGGGATGATCACCCGCGAGCGCGCCGAGACGGAGAAGGCGAAGGGGCTCGGCCTCGACATGGACCGCTACTTCGCCCGCGCCCGCGAGCGCTACGTGCTCGACTACGTGAAGTCCGAGCTGATCAAGGAGTACGGCGTCGAGACGGCCCGGCGGGGCGGCTTCCGCGTCTACACGACGATCAACCTCAAGTACCAGCGGTGGGCGCGCGAGGCGATCGCCAACAACCTCGCCGGGATCGGGCCGTCGTCGGCGATCGTGACGATCGACCCCAAGAACGGCGACATCCTGGCGATGGCGTCCTCGCAGGAGTACGCGAAGTCGAAGTTCAACCTCGCGGCTCAGGGCCATCGACAACCGGGCTCGGCGTTCAAGATCATGGCGCTGATGACCGCCCTGCGGGAGGGCGTGAACCCGAATTCGACGTCCTACGTCTCGCGCTCACCGACGAAGATCGACTCGCCGGCGTGCGGCGCGCCGTTCGAGATCAAGACCTACGGCGGCGACAGCGGCGGCAGCATGGATCTGCACCGCGCCACGCTGCGCTCGGACAACTCGGTCTACATCCAGCTCGCCGCCGACCTCGGCCCGGACAAGGTCAAGGAAACGGCGCAGATGATGGGCATCAAGTCCAAGCTGATGGGCTATTGCGCCGAGACGCTCGGCGGCCTCGAGGACGGCGTGTCGCCACTCGAGATGTCCAACGCGTACGCGACGATCGCCAACGGCGGCTTCCGCAACCGCCCGCGCGTGATCCGCAAGATCACGACCCGCGAGGGGCCGCAGAAGCTGCCGGCGCGCTGGCGCGTGAACCGGAAGAAGGTCTTCTCGGACGGCGTCACGTACGAGGCGATCAAGATCCTCAAGGACAACATCATCGGCGGCACCGGCGGGCGCGCGCAGATCGGCTGCCCGGCGGGCGGCAAGACCGGGACGACGGACAAGAACATCGACGCCTGGTTCGTCGGCTTCACGCCGCGCCTGTCGACCGCGGTCTGGGTCGGCTTCCCCGGCGACGCACGGGTCTCGATGAACGGGATGTTCCACGGCGCGAACATCGACGGCGGCACGTTCCCGGCCCAGATCTGGGGCGAATACATGAAGAAGGCGCACGGCAAGTACTGCGGCGACTTCAAGCAGCCGACCGAGGCGTTCCAGAGCCAGCCGTTCTTCGGCCATTACTCGCGCTCGGGCAAGGACGAGACGAAGTCCGACGACCCGTCGAACGAGGACGACCTCCCGACTACGCCGCCGGACCAGGAGCCCGAGGAGGACACCGGGCGCGACAACGGCAATGGCGGAAACGGAGGGAACGACAACCGCGGCGGCAACGGCGACGCGGCCTTCGATCCCAACCAGTACGAGACCCCGCCTCAGGACGCACCGAACACCGAGAGCCCCGGCGGCGGGACACAAGCGCCCGGCGACGGCTGACAGGCGCCTTCCGGACTGGTACAACTTGCCCCGTCAGGGCCGCCCAGCGGCGACGGTGGTATGCGGGAAGGCAGTGCCGGCAGCACCCCTCCGCATGCTGGACAAGAGGAGTGCTGTTTCAAATGGCAACGGGTGTCGTGAAGTGGTTCAGTGACGAGAAGGGCTTCGGGTTCATCACGCCCGATGACGGGAGCAAGGACGCGTTCGTCCATTTCTCGGCGATCGCCGGCGACGGGTTCCGAACCCTCGCCGAGGGTGCGAAGGTCGAGTACGAGCTGGGCGAGGGCGCGAAGGGGCCGCAGGCCACGAACGTCAGGGTCATATAGCTTGGCGAAGGAAGAGAAGGTCGAGTTCGAAGGCGAGGTAGTCGAGGCGCTCCCGAACGCGATGTTCCGGGTGCAACTCGACAACGGCCACGAGGTGCTGGGCCACGTGGCCGGCAAGATGCGGCGCTTCAGGATCCGCATCCTGCCCGGCGACCGGGTCCGCGTGGAGGTCTCGCCGTACGACCTCAACCGCGCGCGGATCGTCTACCGCCATCGGTGAGCTCTCGCTCTTAGAGTCGATCCGGGGCGTGCTGTCGCTCCGGGAGGGTTCTCGCGTCGTGCGCTGGATCGGCGACGACGCGGCGGTGGTGCGCGCGGGCGGCGCGGCCGCAGTCTCGACTGACGTGATGGTCGACGGCACCCACTTCCGGCTCGGCCAGGCCACCCCCGAGGACGCGGGGTGGCGGGCGCTCGCGGGCGCGCTGTCAGACGTGGCGGCGATGGGCGCCGAGCCCGGTGAGGCGTACCTGTCGGTCGTGCTCCCGCCCGATCTCGACGAGGCGGAGGTGGTGGCCGTCCACCGCGGCGCCGAGGCGCTCGCCGCCGAGTGCGGGGTGACGATCGCCGGCGGCGATCTCGCGCGCGGGCCGGCGCTGACGCTCGCGGTGACCGTCGTCGGGTGGGCCGACGCGCCCGAGGATCTCGTCGGCCGCGACGGCGCGCGGCCGGGCGACCGCGTCGGGGTCACGGGCACGCTCGGCGCCGCCGCCGCGGGCCTGGCGATCCTGGACGGGACCGAGGGGCCGCGCGAGCTCGTCATGCGCTACCTGCGGCCGCGGCCGCGGCTCGCGGAGGGCCAACGGTTCGCACGCGCCGGCGCGACCGCGATGCTCGACCTCTCGGACGGTCTCGCCACCGACGCGTGGCGGCTCGCCGAGGCGAGCGGCGTCCGGATCGTGCTCGACGCCGCCGCGCTCCCGCTGGCTGCGGGCGTGGAGGCGGTGGCTACATCGCTCGGCGCCGACCCCGTCGAGTTCGCGGCGACCGGCGGCGAGGACTACGAGCTGCTCGTCTGCGCGCCGGGAGAGCTCGAGGGCGTCACGTGGATCGGCGTCGTCGAGGCGGGAGCGGGTCTAGCGTGGCGAGGCGCCCCACCAGGCGCTGAGGCCTGGCAGGGCTACCTGCATTAGGAGCCGGTCGACTCCCTAGTTACGCCAGTGGCTCACAGGCGCCTCCTCCTCGTCACCGAGGAGGCGCTTGAGGATCGCCGCGGCGACAGCGTCACTGTCCACCGTGTACGTCCCGCACTGGATGCGCTCTCGCAGTTGCTGCACTTTGTTCACCGCACCGTCCTTTGGAGGGAGCGGCGGGGACGAGCGCGTGAAGCGCCCTCCACCGTCGCGAGCCGGACCCGTCATCCGGTCTCGCGAGACATATCGGGTATCCAGCACCGTCATGTGAGTCGCATCGTCGCCACGCGGACATCCATCCATGGGGTCGTCGCCCGATCTCATGCCGCGGCACCCCGCGGTTCGGACCGTGTAAGCCGCGCGAACACGACGATTCGCTGGGCTGCCGAGTACAGCGGATGGCAGGCCGAAAGAATCAGCCGGTCGTAGGACACACGTTGAGTTACCCAAACGGCCGTTGGGGGAACGATCCGCGTCCGCTCCACGCGGTACGTGAATCGCCCGTACGGCATCACGAGCACGATCTCATCGCCGCTCCGGACCTTGTCGATCTTCCGGAACGGCGCGCCGTAGGTCGTCCGGTGGCCGGCGATCGCGACCGTGCCGCGCTGGCCGGGGAGCGGTGTGTCGTCGTAGTGGCCGGGCCCGGCGCGCAGGTCGCCGGCGTCGGTGCCCTCGATGAACACCTGCGAGATGCCGATCCGGTCGATCCGAATCCGGCCGAGCGGGTCACCCTCGTCGGTGCGCCGGTCCAGCGAGCGGGCGGCGAATGCCAGCCGCCGGCGCGGGTCGGGCAGCTTTTCGAGTGCGCGCCGTTCGACGTCGGAGGGCCGGAACTGGTCCAGCGTGGCCAGTTCGTCCTCCAGGTCGCCCTGCTGCATCTGGTGATAGACGGCGGACACCGGCTCCTGCCACAGCAACGTCGCGCCGGCATCGGCGAGCAGCAGCGTGCCGGAGACGATCAGCACGGTCGAGAGCGCGCGCAGCGCCGACCGGGCCCGCCGCCTCGATGCCGGCGCCGTGCTCATCGCCGCAACGCCGACTCCGTGCCGCCGAGCGAGCCCGGGCCGGCGTAGGTGACCGGGCCGCGGGTGCTGATCCGGGCCGCGGCCGGGCCGCTCTCGCGCGCGATCCGGCGGCGCGCCGCGAGCACGCGGATCACGCCGACCAGCGCGGCCAGCAGGCCGCCGAGCAGCAGCGCCGACCACAGGCCCGCACCCGCCATGGCGCCGAGCGCGGCGCCCCACGCCAGCTCGTGTGGCCCGAGGCCGAGCGCGAGTCCGAGGTGCGCGAAGGCGAGCCCGATCGGGAGCAGGCCGACGATCGTCGCCGGGATCGCGGCCCGCAGGCGCCAATTGCCCGCGGCGGCGAACAGCCACAGGTGCGTGGCCGGCACGAGCAGCCCGGCGGCGTAGGGATTGATCGCCCACGCGAGCGCCGCCAGGCCGCACAACCACACGACGGTTGCGACCGCGAGCCCTTCGATGCCGGGCGCGGGACGTCCGCGCCGGCCGTTGGAGGCCGCGGTCTCGCGACGCGCCCGTCGGCCCCAGGCGCGGGCTCCGAACCGCGCAAGCCAGCACGCGAGCGCCGCGGCGATGGCGGCCGACACCAGCGCGATGATCCCGCCGCGCTCGAGCGGGAAGGCCGCCGGCGCGACCGGGCCGTCCGGCGCGTCGACCGCCCCAATCGCCCCAAGCAGCCGCAGCCACAGCCACGCCACCGGCAGCGGCACGGCGGCGACCGCCAGCCAAGCGATCCACAGCCCGACCGGGACGCGCCGGCGGCGAGCGCGGAAGAAGGCGTCGAGCGCCGCGAGCAGCGCGGGCAGCAGCAGCGAGCCGACCACGAGCCGCGCGGCCCAGTCGGGCAGGACGTTGCGCAGGGTGACGATGCCCTTCGGCGCGCCGTCGAACGAGGGACCGTCGCGCGGCCCGGCGGCATCGACGGCGCTGACCGCGCGCACCGCGGCGCGGCCGAACCGCTGCACCCGTTCCTCGAGCACCGGCTCGGTGACGGACGGGCCGCGCTCACCGGACTCCGAGATCATCACCGCGGGCAGGCCCTCGGCGCCGATCGGACCCTGGGCCGAGATGGTCACGGGCAGCGCGCGCCGGATCCATTGGCCGACCGCGTGCGGGCCGCCCGGGTCGCTCAGCGTCTCGCGCCGGACCGCGACCTGCACCGTGCGCTCCAGGCCGAGCGGCAGCGGGTGCGACGACGCCGGCCACGACACGACCCACGGCTTGCGGATCCCGCGACCGGCCACGTCCCCGAGCACGATCACGCCGTCGACATCGCCCTCCTCGCCACGCGCCCACGCCCGCGCGCCCGCGAAGCCGGTCGCCGCGCCGGTCGTCGAGACGAGCACGAGCGTCTTGTTGAGGTCGCGGGTCTTGAACACACGCCCGAGCTCCAGCAGCGCCGCGGTCCCGGACAACCCGGCGAGGCCGGGCGCGTCGCGGTCGGCGAGCACGACGATCCGGCGGCTCGAGAAGCCGGTGCGCGTGGCGATCACGGTCTGCAGGTCGCCGCCGCGCGACGGCGCGGTCGTCCGGGTCACGGTGAACGCGGGCCGCTCGCTCGCCTCGTCGGGCGCCGCGAGCTCGTTCGCCACCTGGTCGGCGAGCTCGGCGTCGCTGGCGCCCTTCATCTCCTGGAGCGAGTCGAACGCGCGCTGGCCGCTGAACACGTCCGGCGCCAGCGTCGAGCGGCCGGGCTCGGGACGGTCCTCGAGCGCGAACGCAGCAAGGAACAGCGCGACGAGCGCAGGGAGAAAGGCAGTCCGATAGACGCGTGCGTCGAGCACCAATCCGAGAGTAACGTCGGGGGTGCCCAATGGGGGATGGCTCTGCACGGAATCGACCAATGGTCGGGACCCCCGCCGTCATCTCGCAACTATCCTCTGCGTTAACTAGGTCATGGCAGACCGCGCGCCCCGAATTCTGCTCGTCGACGACGAGCAGCCGATCCAGACCCTTCTTTCCTTCCCGCTGCAGCGGGACGGCTACGAGGTGGTCCAGGCGGCCGACGGCCGCGAGGCGCTCGCGCGCTTCGACGAGCAGATCTTCGACCTCGTGGTGCTCGACGTGATGCTGCCGCGAATGGACGGCCTCGAGGTCTGCCGGCGGCTGCGCGCCAAGGGCGAGACGGTGCCGATCATCATGCTGACCGCGAAGTCCGAGGAGATCGACAAGGTCCTCGGCCTCGAGCTCGGCGCGGACGACTACATCACCAAGCCATTCTCGATGCGCGAGTTCCGCTCGCGCGTGAAGGCGGCGTTGCGGCGCTCCGGGATGGCGCGGGCGGACAACGACGACGAGCGGCCGATCGAGATGCGCGGTCTGCGCATCGATCCCGGCAAGCGCGCGGTCTCCCGTGACGGGGACACGGTGTCGACCACCTACGTCGAGTTCGAGATCCTGTCCGCGCTGGCGCGGTCGCCCGGGCGCGTGTTCACGCGCGACATGCTGCTCGCGCGGGTGTGGGGCGATTCGGCCTACCGCGACCCACGCACCATCGACGTGCACATCCGCCATCTGCGGGAGAAGATCGAGGTGGATCCGAAGGAGCCGGAGTACCTGTTCACGGTACGCGGCGTCGGATACCGCTTCCGCGACGAGGAGGGGTAGCGCCCGGTGCCCGGCCTGCGGTCGCTGCGCAACCGGCTGGCGGTCATCTTCGCGCTGATCATCATCGGCGCGATCGGCACGATCTATCTGTCGGTGACGCCGCGGCTTGACGCGAGCCTGACGGCTCAGACGCTCGACCGCGTGCGCGCGACCAGCGAACAGCGCACCCCCGAGGTCGCGGAGTTCCTCTACCCCGCGCGCGACCTGTTCCCCGAGGACGAGGTCCCGAAGACCGAGGACAACGTGACCGACGAGGCCGCCGTGCGCGCCGAGCGCGAGCGGCGGACCCGGGCGTTAGCGGAGCGGATCGGCACCGAGATCATCGTCGTCTCGGCCCCGAAGGCCGGCCCGTACCTGTTCACGGACTCGACGCCGGACGGCGGCGCGAAGGGATCCGACGTCCAGGACGTCACCCGCAAGGCGCTCGGCAGCAACGGGCGCCAGGTCTCCGAAGTGGTCGCCACCGCCAACGGCCGCCAGGCGCTCGCCGCGCAAGAAATCGACGACGAGAACGTCGACGGTCGCTACGTCGCGGTGTTCGTCGATTCGCTCGCGGACGTGCAGGACAACGTCGAGCTGATCCGCCGCCAGGTGCTGCTCTCAGGCGGCATCGCGCTCGTGATCGCGATCCTCGCCGGCTACCTCGTCGCGCGGGCCCTGAGCGCGCGCGTGAAGCGGCTCGAGCGCGCCGCGCGCAAGGTCGCGGCGGGCGATTTCTCGCAGCCGATCCGGGCCGACTCCGACGACGAGCTCGGGCGGCTCGCCGCCGCGTTCGACGACATGCAGGCGCAGCTGGCCCGGCTCGACCGGGCGCGCAAGCAGTTCATCGCCAACGCCTCGCACGAACTGCGGACGCCGATCTTCTCCCTCAGCGGCTTCCTCGAGCTGCTGGCCGACGAGGATCTCGACGAAGAGACGCGACGCGCGTTCCTGGAGCAGATCCGCGGCCAGGTGGACCGGATGCACCGGCTCGCCGTCGAGCTGCTCGACCTCTCACGGCTCGAGTCGGGTGCGCTGGAGCTGCGACCGGAGCCGACCGACGTCGGTCAGCTGGCGCGCGAGGTCGCGGCCGAGTTCACGCCGGCCGCGGCGCGCCATGACTCCGATGTCACGCTCGACCTCCATCCGGACCAGATCGAGCTCGAATGCGACCCGGAGCGCGTCGCCCAGGTGCTGCGGATCCTGCTCGACAACGCGCTGCGCCACACGCCGCCCGGCACCGGGGTTCGGGTTTCGGCCGCCCGTAGCAACGGGCACGTTCGCCTGGAGGTCTCCGACCGCGGCCTCGGCATCAACCACCAGAACATGCCGCACATCTTCGAGCCGTTCTTCACCTCCAACGAGCAGGCCCAAGGCGCCGGCCTTGGGCTGGCGATCGCGCGCGAGCTCGCCGAGCGCATGCACGGCCGCCTGACGGTCCGCTCCGGGCCGGGCAGGACGACGTTCTCGTTGGTGCTGCCGGCGTGAGACGGCTCGCGGTGGCCTGCGTCGCGCTCGCGTTCGCGGGCTGCGGCTTCGGCGGTGGCGACGACAAGTCCGAGTCCGCGCCGAAGACGACGACGCGTGTCGAGGTCGTCGAGAGCCTCGGCAGCGACGGGGGCTTCGACGCCCAGAAGATCTACAAGGCCGAGGCGCCCGGCGTGGTCACGATCCTCTCGCTGTTCGGCGGCGACAGCGGCGAGGGCTCGGGGTTCGTGCTCAACGGCGAGGGCGAGATCGTCACCAACGCGCACGTCGTCACCACCGGCGAGGGCGAGGCGATCCGCCGCGCCAGCGAGGTCTACGTCCTGTTCGCGGACGGCAATCGCGTCGAGGCGAAGGTGCTCGGCCACGATCCGAACGCCGACATCGCGCTCCTGCGCGTCGATCCGAAGGGCCTGGCGCTGCGGCCGCTGCCGCTCGGCGACAGCGAGAAGGTGCGCGTCGGCGAGCCGGTCGCGGCGATCGGGTCGCCGTTCGGGCAGGCGCAGTCGCTGTCGGTGGGGATCGTCTCGGCGATCGACCGCAACGTGGCCTCCCTGACCGACTTCCGGATCTCGGGCGCGATCCAGACCGACGCCGCCATCAACCCCGGCAACTCCGGCGGGCCATTGGTCGGGTCCGACGGACGCGTGATCGGCATCAACCAGCAGATCCAGAGCCGTTCCGGCGGCGGCGAGGGCGTCGGCTTCGCGGTGCCGATCGACGTCGTCAAGCGCTCGGTCGAGCAGCTGCGCGACTCGGGCACCGCCAAGTACGCCTACCTCGGCGTGACCTCGACGGAGCTCTATCCGCAGCTCGTCGAGCACTTCAAACTCGACGTCGACAAGGGCGCGTGGGTCCAGCAGGTGAACCCCGGCGCCCCGGCGGAGGAATCCGGCCTGCGCGGCGGCACCGGCCAGGAGGTCTTCCAGGGCGCGGCGTTCCGGCGCGGCGGCGATGTGATCACGAAGCTCGGCGGCCGGCCGATCGCGAACGCCGACGACCTCTCGGCCGCGATCGCCCGCCTGGAGCCGGGCGAGACGACCGACGTGGAGATCCACCGCGGCGGCGAGACGCAGACGATCAAGGTCAAGCTCGGCGAACGCCCGCTTGGCGACCCCTCCGGCGGTTAGTCTCACCCTGTGCTCCAGCCAGTGGCACTGGCTCACAAGAGCCTGGCCGACTACACCCACATCGTCGGGCGGGAGCTGATCGACGAGATCCGCGAGCTGTCCGGGCCGCTGAAGGGGCGGCGGGTCGTGCACCTCTCGGCGACCGCGTTCGGCGGCGGCGTCTCGGAGATCCTTTACACGCTCGTGCCGCTGATGCGCGACGTCGGCCTCGAGGTCGAGTGGCAGGTGATCTACGGACAGGACGAGTTCTTCACCGCCACCAAGCTCATGCACAACGCGCTCCAGGGCAACCCGGAGGACCTGAGCGACGAGCAGTGGTCCGTGTGGCGACGGTACAACGAGATGAACGCGCGCGAGCTCTCGCGCGGGTGGGATGTCTGCATCGTCCATGACCCGCAGCCGGCGGCGATCCAGGAACTGGCGCCGGAGAAGGCCCGCGCGTGGGTGTGGCGCTGCCACATCGACGTCTCGACGCCGAATCCGGACACCATGGACCAGCTGCTGCCGTACGTGCTCGGGTACGGCGCGTCGCTGTTCCACGTCGAGGGCTACGTGCCGGCCGGGCTGAACGGTGGCGTCAACGTGGTCCCGCCGGCGATCGACCCGCTGACGCCGAAGAACATGGCGCTCTCGCACGACGACGCCGTGTACGTCTGCCGTCAGTTCGGCATCGACGTCAACCGGCCGATGATCTGCCAGGTCTCGCGCTTCGATCCCTGGAAGGACCCGCAGGGCGTGATCGACGCGTACCGGCTGGTCAAGGCCGAGCGCTCGGACGTGCAACTCGCGCTCGTGGGGTCGATGGCGTCCGATGACCCGGAGGGCTGGGACTTCTACAACGCGACGATCGAGCACGCCGACGGCGATCCCGACATCCACATCCTCAACAATTTCAACAACGTCGGGGCGATCGAGGTCAACGCGTTCCAGTCGCTGGCCGACGTCGTGATCCAGAAGTCCACCCGCGAGGGCTTCGGACTGACGGTGTCCGAGGCGCTCTGGAAGGGCCGGCCGTTCATCGGCGGAGACGTCGGCGGGATCCCTTTGCAGGTCGCGAATGGTGTGAGTGGTTACCTCGTGGGGTCGGTCGAGGAATGCGCGGCGCGCGCGCTGGATATCGTCAACGATCCGGCCCTTGGTAAGGCGCTCGGACGGCGCGGCAAAGAGCACGTGCGCGCCCATTTCCTGACTCCCCGCTATCTCCGCGACTACTTGAAGATCTTTCACGAGGTGCTGGCATGAGCGACGCACCGCTGGTGCTGGTGTCCAACCGCGGCCCCGTCACCTATCAGGAGGACGGCACGGTCAAGCGTGGGACGGGCGGGCTGGTGACCGCCCTGACCGGTCTCGCGTCGCACCGCGACGCGATCTGGATCGCCTCCGCGATGACCGACGAAGACGTCAACGTGGCGCGCGAGCACGGCGGCAAGCCGTTCGAGGTCGAAGCGCCCGAGGGCGGCTCGTTCCGGATCCGCTTCGTGGAGTCCGACGACGACGCCTACGACAGCTTCTACAACATCATCGCCAACCCGATGCTCTGGTTCATCCAGCACTACCTGTGGGACCTGAGCAACGCGCCGGACATCCGCCAGCACGAGGTGGACGCGTTCGAGCACGGCTACCAGGCCGTCAACCGGGACCTGGCCGAGGCCGTGATCGACGAGATCGAGGGCCAGGACGAGCCTGTCGTGATGGTCCACGACTACCACCTGTACACGTTGCCGGCCATGGTCCGCGAAGCGCGGCCGGACGTCTTCCTGCACCACTTCGTGCACATCCCGTGGACGCAGCCGGATGCCTGGCGCGTCTTGCCGACCTCGTTGCGCGAGCAGATCTACCACGGGCTGCTGGCCAACGACATCATCGGGTTCCACACGCGCTCCTACCGGCGCAACTTCCTCCAATGCTGCCGCGACCTGCTCGAGTTGGACGTCGACTTCGAGCGCGGGGTGGTCGTGTGCGACGGCCGCGAGGTATGGGTGCGCGCCTACCCGCTTCCGATCGACTACGAGGCGACGCGGGCGGTCGCGCGCCGGCCGCGCGTGCGCGAGTTCGAGGAGCGCGTGCTGGCACGGCGGCGCGAGTACGCGATCCTGCGCGTGGACCGCGCCGACTTGAGCAAGAACGTCCTGCGCGGGTTCACCGCCTTCGACATCTTCCTGGAGCAGCATCCGGAGTTCGCCGAGCGGATCACGTTCACGGCCCAGCTGATGCCTTCGCGGACCGACGTGCCCGAGTACGCCGAGTACCTGGAGAAGATCGAGGCGCTGGTGGCGGTCGTGAACCACCGGCACGGCACCCCGGACTGGATGCCGATCAATCTCAAGCTTCGCGACGACCTGGACGAAGCGGTCGCCTCGTACAAGCACTACGACGTGATGATGGTCAACGCGATGTTCGACGGCATGAACCTCGTGGCCAAGGAGGGGCCGCTGGTGAACGAGCGCCACGGCGTGTCGATCCTGTCCGAGAACACGGGCGCGCACGAGGAGCTGGGTGAGTTCGCGCTGAGCGTCAACCCGTTCGACGTGCAGGAGCTCGCCGACGCGATCTATTCGGCGCTCGTGATGTCGCCGGAGGCGCGCGAGCGCCGTGCGCGAGGGCTGAAGGAGATCGTCACGTCGCGCGATCCGGGCGACTGGATCGACGAACAGATCGCGGACATCCGCGCCAAGCACAAGACCGCGTCGCGCGCGGGCAGCTAGCGCTCGAACCCGAACTCGGCGCTCGGCGGGCTCGTTGGCACGACGCGCCGCGGGACCACTGTCGGCGCCGGGAGCGGTGTCGCCGCCGGCCGCCCGCGCCGCCGCTTGGGTCGGGGCGGCTTGCCGTCCCGCCGCCGCGCGGCGCGCTTCCCGCGCTCGCCCGGGCGCGTACGGGTCTCGTCGTCGCCCTGGCGCCGCGTGTCCGGCCCGGCCGGACGGCCGCCATCCCCCACTGGGGGCGGCGGCTCGGCCACGATCAGCGGGCGCGACGCGTCCGGCGGCAGCGCCGGCGGGTCGCTCGTGACCAGCGGCCACACGACCACGCCGGCCAGCGCGACGGCAACCACGCACGCAAGGGCGACGTTGCCCCAGCGCACTCGACGAACGAAGTCGTGCCCCACGCTCTCCATAGCCCGCTCGCCCGGTGAATTCGCCCCACGTTGCTACCATCCGCGACCGCAATGGCGAGCGGACAGCACATCTACGACCTCACCCTCCTGCTTGACCCGGCCGTCGAGGCCGATCGTCGCGAGCAGATCGTGGCTGACGTCGCTGACCTCATCGACCGCACCGGCGAATTCATCGGTCGGCACGACTGGGGTACCCGCCAGACCACCTACGAGGTGCGCAAGAAGGCCGAGGCCGACTACCACCTGATCCAGTTCCGGGGCGAGAACGAGCTGCTCGAGCAGCTCGACCACAACCTGAAGATCACGGACGGCGTCCTGCGCCACCGGATCATCAAGCTCCGCCCGGGCACGCCCGATCCGCCGGATCTGCGCCCGTCGGCGACCGCTGTCGCCGAGGCGCCGGCCGCACCCGCTGCACCGGCGGCGGTGCCCCCGGCCGCCGACGCGGTCCCCGCGGAAGAGCTCTAGCCCGAAGGGCCGCCGAGTCCCGGCGGCCCTTCCTCAGCCTAGAACGGAATGTCGTCGTCGGCCGGCGCGGTGTTGCGCGCGCCCACAGGCTGCGGCGCGAAGTCCGACGTGTCCGCCGGCACATCCGAGTGCGGCGCGAAGCCGTTGTTGGCCCCGCCGCCCATCCCGGCCTCGTCGCGGCCGCCGAGGAACTGCACCGCGTCGGCGACGATCTCGACCGACTCGCGCTTGGCGCCGTCCTGGCCCTGCCACTCACGCCACTCGAGCCGGCCGTCGATCGCCACGGGGCGGCCCTTGGACAGGAACCGCGAGCAGTTCTCGCCCTGCGCGCCCCAGACGGTGACGCTGAAGTAGTTGGGCTTGTCGACCCACTCGCCCGAAGGACCGTCCTTGCGGCGCGTGTTCGATGCGATCCGCAGGCTGCAGACCGACATTCCCGACGGCAGCGACCGGAGCTCCGGGTCGCGCGTCAGGTTCCCCGTGATGATGACGCGATTGATATTGGTTGCCGCCATGTCGGCAGGCTCCTTTCGAACTCTCTGACTTGCAGTCGAGTCTACGGGCGGGATCGGAGGGATTCGGCCTGAAACGCCGGTTCCTCCGCAGAAACGTTGCAGACTCTTTACAGAGGGTCGCTGTTTCGGCACGGATGCTGACGAAACGCGTTCCGCTACTCTGTTCGGTCCGGCGCCGTCTGGCGTCTGGCCTCGCGCGCGCGGGGCGCGCATAAGAAGCGAGTCAGCAGCTAGAGAGGTTTTCGAACAGTGGCCAAGCAGCGCAGCCGGCCGACACGCCGGCGGGATCGCAAGACCGGAGGGGGCGGCGGACGCCGGAAGTCCTGCCAGTACTGCCGCGACAAGGTGGAGTTCGTCGACTACAAGGACATCACCGCCCTCAAGAAGTTCGTCTCCGACCGCGGCAAGATCCGCTCACGCCGGATTACCGGCGCCTGCCGCCGGCATCAGAACCAGATCGCGCGCGCGGTCAAGCGAGCCCGCGAGCTCGCGCTGCTGCCGTACGTCGGCGAGGGCTCTGGCGCGGACGAGCGCGAGGGCGGCCGCGGGCGCGGACGCGACCGCGACCGCGACCGGTAGGCCGATGCCCCAGGCGATCCTCCTGCAGGACCATGAGCAGCTCGGCGCCCGCGGCACGGTCGTCGACGTCTCGAAGGGCTACCTGCGCAACTACCTGATTCCGCGCAAGCTGGCCGCGCCGGCCACCAAGGGCTCCGTGGCCGCCGCCGCCAAGGCCCGCGAGGTCGCTGACCGCGCGGTCGCACAGGCCACCGAGCGCGCCCGCGAATCGGCGGAGCTGCTCAACCGCACCGTGCTGACGATCCCGCACCAAGCCGGCGACGACGGCCGCCTGTTCGGCTCTGTCACGTCGCAGGACATCGTCGACGCGATCCAGGAGGCCCGCGGCATCACGATCGACCGCCGCAAGGTCAATCTCGAGGACCCGATCCGCACGGTCGGGACGCGCATGATCGAGGTCGAGGTCGAAGACGGCGTGATCGCCACCGTCAAGACGATGGTCGTCGAACAGAAATAGCCCACCGCTTCTGTGCAGCAAGCCTAAAGCGCCGGTCTAGACCGGCGCTTTTCTTTTGCGCTGTATGCGACAAGCGAACACGTGTTCGTCCGACGGCCCGCCTAGACTCGACCGCCCGATGAGCGCGCCCGACCTCACGAACGGCCACGGTTCCGGCTTCAACGGCGGCCCGATGGCGCCGCCACAGAACCTCGAGGCCGAGCAGTCCGTTCTCGGCGCCGTCCTGCTGTCGGACACTGCGCTCCCGGCCCTGATCATCGACGAGCGCCTCTCGGCCGACGACTTCTACCGCGAGAGCCACGGCCGCATCTACCAGGCGATGCTCGACCTGCACACCCAGGGCGAGCCGATCGACGCGCTGACCCTTGTCGAGCACCTCAAGCAGGCCGGCGAACTCGACGCCGTGGGCGGCGCGGCGACGATCGAGCTGTTGGCCGGCTCGGTCCCGGCCGTCGGCAACGTCCGCCAGTACGCACGGATCGTGCGCGACAACGCGATGCTCCGGCGGCTTCTGCACGCCTCTTACGAGATCCAGGCCCAGGTCCACGGCCACGAGGCGCTCCCGCGCGACCTCGTGGACATGGCCGAGCGGATCATCCTCGAGGTCGCCCACGAGGACTCGCGCAAGGACTTCCGCGCGATCGAGCAGCTGCTGGACTCCGAGCTCGACAAGCTCCAGAAGCTCTCGCTCGAGGGCACGCCGATCACCGGCACCCCGTCCGGCTTCGAGGACCTCGACAACATCACCGGCGGCTTCCAGCCCGGCAACCTGATCATCCTGGCGGCACGCCCGGCGATGGGCAAATCGGCGCTGATGGCGAACTTCGCGGAGAACGCGGCGCTGACGTCCGACAAAGCGGTCGCGCTGTTCTCGCTCGAGATGTCCGAGGGCGAGCTGGCCCAGCGCTTCATCGCCTCGCAGGCGTCGATCAAGGGCGACGATCTCCGCAAGGGCCGCGTGCCGCAAGCGCGCTGGGGCAAGATCCTCCAGGCCTCGTCGCGGCTCGCGCAGTCGAAGTTGTTCATCGACGACTCGTCGGACCTGTCGGTGCTCGACGTGCGCGCGAAGGCGCGCCGGCTCGCGCAGCAGAACACGGACGGCTTGGGCCTCATCCTGATCGACTACCTCCAGCTGATGCGGGCGGGCGGCAGCGTCGAGAATCGCGTCGAGCAGATCGGCCAGATCTCGCGCGGGCTCAAGACGCTCGCGCGCGAGCTGGAGGTCCCCGTGATCGCACTGTCCCAGCTCAACCGCGGCGTCGAGCAGCGCACGGACAAGCGGCCGGTGCTGTCCGATCTACGAGAATCCGGTTCGATCGAGCAGGACGCCGATCTCGTGATGTTCGTCTACCGCGACGACTACTACGACAAGGAGTCCGAGCGCGAAGGGATCGCCGACCTGATCATCTCCAAGCACCGCAACGGCGGGCTCGGGACGGTCGAGCTGACGTTCCAGAAGGAGTTCCCGCGGTTCATGTCCTACGCCGGGGACGATCGGTACTGATGGCCTGTCCTGACGGGCGCTGCGACGGATCCGGGTTCCTCTACGACGAGACCAAGCGGAGGGCGTATCCCTGCTCGTGCCGGCCGGTGCTGCTGGCCCGCAAGCGGGCGGCCGCGGTCGCGGGCCGGATTCCGAAGGCGTTCCGCGAAGTGTCGTTCGACCGCGAGCCGCTGCCGGCGCTGCAGCGAGCGCACCCGCACGTCCTGCGCGAGGTGCGCCGGTACTGCGATTCGATCACCGAGCAGCTCGACGCGGGCCGCGGGATGTGGTTCACCGGCCCGGTCGGGACCGGCAAGACGACCCTGGCGATGCTGATCTCCAAGACCGCGATGGGGGCCGAGCGGACGGTCGCGATCTACTCGCTGCCGCGGCTCTTGGCGATGCTGCGCGAGACGTTCCGCGACGACGCTCCGTACAGCCTCAGCCAGCTCGTGGACAAGCTGTGTTCGGTCGACCTGCTGCACATCGACGACGTCGGCGCCGAGCAGACCACCGCGTGGGTGCTCGAGCAGCTCTACACGGTCGTGAACACGCGCTATGAGGACCGGCGCTCGCTGATCCTGACCACGAACCTGATCGAGGAGGCCCGGCGGCGGCCCGCGCACGTCCCCGAGGACGAGTGGGACGACCGCCCCGACGCGGAGTTGCGCAAGCAGATCGGCGACCGCACGGTGTCGCGCCTGTACGAGATGTGCGGTGATCCGCTGCCGATGTTCGGCTCCGACCGGCGCCTCGAGGCCGACTGGCATCTGCCCGAGCCGGTGCCGGCCGCGGCAGCCGCGCCCGACCCCTTCGACGACACCCGCTGGGAGGACGAAACCCCACGCTACGGGCGGCCGCCGCGGGCCACGTAGACTGATCCCACGAGATGGCCGGAATCGTGATCGTGGGCGCCCAATGGGGCGATGAGGGCAAGGGCAAGGTCGTCGACCTCCTCGCCGAGAAGGCCGACATGGTGATCCGCTTCCAGGGCGGCAACAACGCCGGTCACACCATCGTCCGCGACGGCGTGCACTGGAAGTTCCACCTGGTCCCGTCCGGGATCCTCTATCCGGGCAAGCTGTGCGCGATCGGCAACGGCGTCGTGATCGATCCGAAGGTCCTGACCGGCGAGCTGGACGAGCTGCGCGCGAAGGGCGTCGACCTGTCCGGTCTGCGGATCAGCGCCAACGCGCACCTGATCATGCCGTACCACATGCTGCTCGACCACGCCGGCGAGACGAAGCTCGGGCGACTGCAGATCGGCACCACGCGGCGCGGGATCGGCCCCTGCTACGCCGACAAGGCGGCACGACTCGGCATCCGCGTCCAGGACCTGCTCGACGAGAAGATCCTCAAGAAGAAGATCGTCGCCGCGATGGAGCCCAAGCGGCTCTCGCTGCGCCCGTACGCGAAGTCCGCCGAGCTCGACCTGCAGTCGATGACCGAGGACTACCTGACCTACGGCCACCGGATCGCGCAGTACGTCGCTGACACCGCGAAGCTCACGTGGGACGTGCTCGACAGCCAGGCCAACGTCCTGTTCGAGGGCGCGCAGGGCACGCTGCTCGACATCGACCACGGCACGTATCCGTTCGTGACCTCGTCGAACCCGGTCAGCGCGTCGGCGTGCACCGGCACCGGCGTCGGGCCGAAGGACATCGACGAGATCTGGGGCATCGCAAAGGCCTACGCCACCCGCGTCGGCTCCGGGCCGTTCCCGACCGAGCTCGACGACGAGCTCGGCAGCACCCTGCGCGAGGCCGGCGGCGAGTACGGCACCACGACGGGCCGCGCGCGCCGGGTCGGCTGGGTCGACCTCGTGGCCCTGCGCTACGCCACCCGCATCAACTCGCTCACGCACCTTGCGGTCACGAAGCTCGACGTCCTGACCGGCCTCGGGGACCTCAATGTCTGCGTCCGCTATCGGGGGGCCGAGGAAGCGACCTTCGACCATTACCCGTACCACCAGACCGTGATGCACCAGGCGTCGGGCGACTACGAGCGCATGCCGGGCTGGGACGAGGACATCACGGAGTGCCGCGACGAGCGCGACCTGCCGCAGAACGCGCGCGACTACCTGCAGTACATCTCCGACTTCATCAACGTCCCGATCGCGCTGATCGGCGTCGGACCCGGCCGCGACCAGGTGATCTGGACCGAGGCCGGCCGCAACAGCCTCGCGGCGCAGATGCCCGCGATCGCCTAATCCCGGACCACGTGGGTGCGCGCCAGCAGGTCGTGCAGCGCGCGGTTCTGCTCGTCCCAGAGCGGCCACAGGACGTCGATGAGCGCCAGGATCCAGAGCGTCAGCGCCCCGATCCCGTAGAACAGGCCCCATTTGATGACGACTTCGCGGAGGAACGACCGCTTTGCGCCCATGGGCGCGCCGTCGACGCGTACGACTCGCACCCCGGTCGCCATCCGGCCGAGCGTCTTGCCGTTGGTCCGGGCCATCAGCAGCGGCGCGTAGAGGATCGCGACGAGCAGCGACACCGCGATCCAGAGCAGCACGGTCGCGAGGACGGACCAGAACCCGTCGCCGACGCTGCCCAGGATCAGCACCAGCAGCGCAACCGCGGGAATGCCGATCACCAGGCCGTCGATCACCGAGGCGCCGGCGCGGCGCCACCAACCGGCCAGCCGGAGACGCGGTACGCCGGCGTCCGGAACTGGACCGCCTGCCCCGGGTGGCGGGGCCGACGTGTAGCCGACGACGTTTTTTTCTGCCGGTTGCTCGGGTAATACGTTTTCCATGGGCCTCCTCAGAGGCATCGTCTCCGCCTCACGGCACGTCGTCTGGTACGTCGATTACCAGTGTGGCGGCGAACCGCGTCAGCAGCGTTAGACGGTCGTACCAAGCTCCTGCTCGATCACCTGTGCGAGCGCCTCCCGCGTCCGCAGGGTCACTGGACCCGGCGCGGACGGCAACTGCAGGTCGTCGATCGCCGCGATCGGCAGCACCTCGCGCACTGTCGAGGCGATGAACGCCTCCTGCGCTGCGCGCAGATCCTCGAGCGTGCACGGCTCCTCGGTGGCGCCACAGGCGGGGATGATCCGTGCGCGTGTGATCGAGGCCAGGATCCTGTCCTCGAGCGGCGGCGTCAGCAGCTCGCCGTCGCGAACCCAGAAGAACGACCACGTCGGCCCCTCCAGCACTCGGCCGTGCGGCGTGACCAGCAGCGCCTCGTCGTAGCCCGCCTCCTCCGCGAGCCGCCGCGCGAGCATGTTGCCGGCATACGACAGGCTCTTGATCCCGTCGAGGACGCGGCTCGGCGCGTAGCGGACGGTCATCACCCGTGCGACCGGCGCATGGCGCGCGAGCGGCTCGATCGTCGCGATCCGGCGCCCGCCGCGGGTGAGCACGATCCGGATGATCCCCTCGACCGGCCCGGCCTGCTCGAGCAGCGCCGCGACCTCGCCGCGGAGCGTGTCGAGGTCGGCCGCCAACCGCAGACCGGCACACGAGCGCGCAAGCCGCGCGAAGTGGTCCTCGAGGGCGAACGGTCGCCCGGAGTAGAGGCGCATCACCTCGAAGGCACCGTCGCCGCGGGTCAGGCCCTCGTCCGTGACCGAGATCCGCGCCTGGTCCGCGGGCGTGATGACGCCGTCGACGCTCGCGAGCATTGAGGTCCAGATTACGGCACGTCCCGCCGGACGGTCAGCGCTGTGGCGAGTGCGCCGAGCGCGGCCGCGTAGCCGAGCAGCACCAGGCCGCCGGCCCACGCGGGCGGCAGATCGTCGCCGCTGCCGGTCAGCGCGCCCGCCGTCCCGCCGAGGCCCCAGCGCGCGATTTCGGTGCTGAACCCGGAGAACAGCGGGTCGAGCGCGAGCAGGACGACGAGCGCAGTGATGACCGCGGCCGCCGGCGAGCGCAGCGCGAGGCCCAGCGCGGCGCCGAGCACGCCCATCAGCGCCGTGTAAGCGACCGTGCCGACACCGCGGGCGAGCGCGTCGCCGGCGCCCGGGAGCGGGCCGCCGCCGAATCCCATCAGCGCAAACGTCAGCACCGCGGCCATCACCGCGGCACCGACGCCGAGCATCGCGCCCGCCACCGCGTGGGCGCCGAGCCGGTCCGCAGTGGCCCGGCGGCGGTCGGCGCCACCGAGCAGCGCGAGCGCGAATCCTCCCCGCGCCACCTCCCCACCCGCGGTCGCGGCGGCATAGACAACCGCGACGAACCCCGCGACGGCGCCGGACGAGAGCGCGGTGCGCGCGTCCTCGATGGCGGTGTTCTCCAGGTCGCGGACGCCCAGGAAGGAGATCGCGAGGAAGCCGGAGAACGCGATCGCCAGCGCGATGGCGCGGCGGAGCGCCGGGACGGAGCGCAGCGCGGCCAGCTCGGTCCTCACGACGACGCCTCCGTGAGGCCGACGTAGAGCGCCTCGAGCGCGCCCTGGGTGCTCATCTCGTGCAGGACGGCGCCGCTGTCGCGGACGGCGCGGCCGACCGTGTCGGGATCGGCGCCGGCGACGATCACCGTGCCCGGACCGTCCGGGCTGGCGTCCAAGCCGCGCTCGCGCAGTCCGCGGAGCAGCTGGTCGGGTCCGGCGAGCGCAGCCGGATCCGCTGGGCCAGCAGGTCGTCGAGGCCACCCTCGGCGACGCGGCGGCCGCGGTTGACGACGACGACCCGGTCACACGTCGCCGCCACCTCCTCCAGCACATGGCTCGAGAGCAGCACCGTCCCACCTGCCGCGGCGTGCGTCCGGAGCTGCGTGCGGAGCGCGCGCAGCGCGTGCGGGTCCAGGCCCGTCGCAGGCTCGTCGAGCAGCAGGATCTCCGGCTCGCCGAGCAGCGCTGCGGCGAGCGCGAGCCGCCGCCGGGTCCCGTGCGAGCACGCGGCGATCCGGCGGTCGGCCACCGCCTCCAGGCCGGCGCGCTCGAGCGCCTCGTCGGCATCGCCGCGCCCGGCGCGCGCAGCTGCCAGCGCGAGCTCGGCGTACGCGGTCCGGCCGGGATGGAAGCCGTCACGGTCGAGCACCCCGCCGCTCCGGCCCGCGGCATGCGCGCGCCCGGATGTCGGCCGGGCGAGGCCGAACAGGATCCGGAGCGTCGTCGTCTTGCCCGCGCCGTTCGGTCCCAGAAAGCCGCACACGCTGCCTTCCGGGACCGCGAACGAGAGCCCGTCGAGCGCCGTCGTCCGGCCGTAGCGCTTGGTCAGGTCCTCGACGGCGAGCGGGTGCACCCGTTCGAGGATGCCGCAGGACGCTACTTACATGCCGTGTACCGGCGGCGCTCCGTCAGCCCCTTGCCCTTCTTCAGCGTGATCGAGACCGTGACGGTGAACGAACCGTTAGGCAGCTTGCGCAGGTACAGCGGCTTCTTGAGCTTGGCGCCCTTGATCGTCGCCACCTTCTTGCTGTTCACGCGCACCGTGATCGTCTTGACCGAGTAGCCCTTCGGGGGCTTCTTGAAGCGGACGGTCAGCTTCCGGCCGCGAACGCACTTCGAGGCCGCGGGCAGCGACGTGAAGTCGGCGATCGCGCTCGGGCTCGCGTTGGACTGGACGGCGGGGTCGGGCGTCGCGCTCGGCGGCGGCGGTGCCGGAAGCGGCTGGGGCGAGGGATCCCGCGGTCGGGGTCGGCGTGGGCGTCGCGGTCGGCGTCGCGGTCGGCGTCGCGTCAGTTGCCGTCGCCGTCGCCGTCGCGGTCGGAGTCGCCGTCGCCGTCGGAGTCGGCGTGGGCGTCGCGCAGGCTCCGGGCGCCTTCGTGCTGATGATCTCGGTCCCGTCGCCGGCGCCGTGCACGCTCCACGCCACGTAGAACGCGTTCCCGCCGCCACCCGCGACCGGCGTGCGATACAGCTTGCTGCCGGCCGGCGGCGAAACCCTCGTCAGGTCCGGCCAGGCCGCGGAGAGCGACGGCGCGATCGACGCGTAGATGTCCTGGCCAGTGCTGCCGTCGCGCGTCAGCGCGAGCAGGACTTCGCCGGCGGCGTTGGTGGCGGCCGACGCGCTGTAGAGACGGTCCGCGACATCGAAGACCTTCGGTGTGTCCCATCCCGCGCCGCTAAGACGCGACACGACAACGTCGTAGTTGGAACTCGTCGAGGTCGGCCGGCGCGTCCAGGCCGCAACGACGCCCTGCGGGTGCCGAACCAGCGTGTCCAGGTTGCGCACGTCGTGCGCAGGCGGCGGGTTGGGGAGCGTTTGGTCGCCGTCGTCGTCGAGGACCTGGTCGGTGGCGCCCCAGGTGCCCGCCGGGCCGGCACCGCGCGCGTTGACGCGGACCGTGTAGTTGAACTCGTGATAGACCGCGGCCACGACAGCGCGTCCGGTGCCGTCGAACTCGGCCATCACCTCCTGCATCTGGTCGAAATACGGGCTGTCGAGCACCAGTTGACTCGCGCCCCACGAACCTCCGGCAGGCCGGTATCGCGCAAACGCATCGCCTGGCGCGGGCGCCCGGTAGACCACCACCGCGTCACCCGCCGCGCTCATCGCGACGGCGTGCTGGTTGGAAGCGGCCGTGATCTGCTCCGGCGCGCCCCACACCCCGCCCGCAGCGCGCGTCGACGTCCAGATACCGGCGGGCGACGTATCGCCCCACGAAGCGATCGCGGCTCCCGTGTCGCTGATCGCGACGTCGACGTAGGTGACGGTCTCGTCGGCGACGATCACCTGCGGCGTCCCCCACGCTCCACCTGGCGGTCGGACCGACGAGTAGTACGTGAGCGTGCCGCCGGAGTCATCCGCCCGCCACACCGCCATCGCGGTTCCGTCGGGAGCCACTCTGATTCCGTACCCGAAGAAATTGTTCGCGGGCGCGCCGACGGGCGTCCGCTTCCACGTCGTACCGCAGCGTTCGTAGACAGCCACCTGATCATCGCCGCTGGTGCGTTGGAACGTGACGAAGAGCGCGTTGCCGGCGGCGTCGACGCCGAGGATCGGATCGTGCTCGGACTGGAAGTCCCACGGCTTGAACACCGGGTCCACGACCTCGACCGCCCCGAACGGGTCGGCGATCGTCGCCACGGCCACCGGCACCGTGATCGCGACGGCTGCCACGGCAACGACCAAGATCCGGCGAAGTGCGCGCATGCGGGCGATCCTCTCCGCGCGCGCATCCCCGGGTCAAGTCCGTCAGTTGGGGCTGTAGCCGAGTCCGAGGTCGGGGGCCTGCGGAACCGCCTTCGGTACCAGGATGTGCAGCGCGTCGGCGAGGTCGCCTTCCAGCGCCAGGCCTAGGGTTTCGGGCCATTCGCCGTGCTCGAGCCCGATCGCGGAGCGGACAGTCTCATCTGAGTCTCGAATTGCTATCCCGCGTGCGGCGAGCACGTCCGCGAACTCGCGCGCGATCTCGATGCCGTCTTCCTCGCTCACCCGCTCCAGCAACACGGTGAGCTTGTACGAGCGCAATTCGTGGTCCGGCTCCCGGTCGGCGTTCCGGCCGAGATGATGGTGCGGGAAGCCTCCGGTCATGGTCTGACGTTACCGCTCGATTCCGGTAGCGTCGCATTGTCCATGCGTCACCACGAGCACGAGCGTGAGCGACGGGAGAATGCCGAGCCCGAGGCGCAGCGCCCGCGGCCGATCCACAACGTGCTCGCCCTCCAGCGCAGCGCCGGCAATCAGGCCGTCGCGGCGATGCTCGCCCGCGACCCAATCGCCGAGGAGACCAAGGGCGGCGGCCAGAAGGAGGCCGCCGTCGGTCACGTCAAGCTGGCGGGGATCGGCGTCATCGAGGTCTCCAGCTTCACCGTCGGCGGCAGCAGCGGCAAAGCGACGGAGTACACGTTCACCAGCACCGTCGGGTCGCACAGCGCGAAGCTCATCCAGGCGCTGATCGACGGCAAGGCGGTGGACGCCGAGATCGACGTGCAGGGCATGAAGCTCAAGCTCACGAAGGTGCTCGTCAGCAGCTACTCGACGACCAACGTCGAGGGCCAGCCGCAGGAGACCTTCTCGTTGATGCCGCAGACGAGCCGCCTCGACGACGGGTCGGGCGGAGGCGGGAGCGGAGGCGGAGGCGGAACCGGCCCGAGCTGGAACGACGAAGGGCCGTCCCGGGGCTAGAACGACGAAACCGCGCCGTAGCGCGGTTTCGGAAGGTGCCCCCGCCAGGAATCGAACCTGGAACCTTCGGATTAAGAGTCTGGGACGAACGAGGCGCGTTTGGCTCTATAGAGCCGTTTTCAGAGCCCTGAGTTGCTCTCAGTTACGGTCAGTTGTGCTGAGTTCGGGACACGATTCGGGACACAGACGCCATCGACGACGGTGCGGCTATCCGTCGCCGTCCGGCTCGCTGAGCTCTATCAGCTCCAGCGCCCAGTACGGCGGCGACCCTCAAGCCCCGCGCATTACGCAAGGCGAGACCAACCACGGCCGCTCCACGCTCCCACGCATTCGTTGCCCCGGTTATCAACAAGCACGGGTACCGCGCCAGCCCGAGCAGACTGTGCATCGTCCACGGCTGCCGAGAAGTCCGCTCCCGGCGCTGACCGTCGCTCGCGCATAGGCCAGCGCCTTACGTAGCGTCGGCGATAACGGCACCGCGACGTCCAACGCGACTCGTGAACCCACCGACGCAATTCTCGCCGTCAGCTTCCAACCAGTCCCTACGTGCTCCACGCGCGTCGCACACGAGCACATAGAGCTACCCTGGGTAGCCGCCTTCCTACCGTGCTCCTTGCTCCTGGCACTCGCCAGCGAGACGGCCGGCTGGAGTCGGAGCGGCGGCGATCCTCCTTGAATAGGTAAAGGGACGTGTCACGGGATCTGGTCGCAGTCGAGGCGACTAATCGTTGCTACCGCGCAGGTGCTGGCCGATATGTCCGATCATGAGTTGGTGTCGCTCGTGATCTATCCACCTGTAGACGCGAGCGCAATACTTCGGATCCCAGCTGCCACCGAATCTGAGTTGAGGACCCATCAGTCGGACCTCGCCGTCCCGGACAATGATGTATCGATCCTTGTGACGTTGAGCGGCCAGTGAGAAATGTCCCGCGAAAAGAGGAGACCTTGCTTCGCGCAGGCGTCGCTGAATTGCGGACCGCCTAGCGATGCCGGATCGTCGGAGGGCAGCGAGCTCACGATGTCTTCAAGCGCTTGCAGGCCGTCGAGGACCTCACTCGGCCGTTCAAACGGGCTCTTCTCGGCCGCTGCGATCGCGCCGTCCGTTACGACTAGCCGCTGGAACTTACTCTGGGCAATGCGGCGGCGTCGGCGAGCGTCTTCACTTGCTGAGTTGGCGCGACCCGCGCCACCACTGGCGCAGCGGCGAACCACACTCGCGCTTGCTCGATGGCGTCGGCCGCGGTAGATGCATCGACGACAGCCGTTTGTGCGCCGGCGATCTGGGACGTCACGCGCGATGCGAAATCGCCCGGAGGCGCATGCTGCTCCCAAATTATTGCGAGTTCAGGAGCAAGATCAGCAGCGGCGTTCAGCGCGGTCCTTGCGTGGGCGCGAACATCGCCGAAGACCTCGAGGATGTGTCCGTCGACGGCGGCGACGGCTTCCAAGCGGCGCAGAAATTGATCGTCGCCCCCGAATGAGGGCGCCCCAAACCACACCGCCCGGGGTGCGGTAGATCTACCCCGAGTCTTCACGTCCCGAGCAGGACGATCGCCGCAGAAGTGGATCTCCTCGATCATGTTGCGGAGAGCGTCGATGTCGCTCAGATGCGCGAGCCGAAACTCGACGCTCTGGATGAGGGTCCCCTTCTTTCGGGGTTCACCCGTGACGACGAGAAGCCCAGCTATCGATGAGACGCAGTCGATCGCAAGGCGCCTCCACGATCGGGAACTGTCGGGCCTTGGTGGCGATGCGTAGGCGAGAACCGGTGTCTCGAGGCATCCGGCAAGCAGAGCGGCGGCCGATTGAAGGCTGACGCCGTTCGAGGCCTCAACGGCGCCAGTGAGATCCTCGAGATACTTCGCATCGGGCAGTTTCAGGCGCGGCGCATCGTCGGGCTTCGTCGCAAATGCTCGTCGCCGGTACCGTTGGGCCAACGCGGCGAGGGGATCTTCCGAAGGCGGGTTCCAGGGCATAGGACCCGCGGCCGCGAGAAGATCGCCATAGTGGAACATTGCTCAGGATTACAACGCGACTCATTGAAGGGCGTCAACGATGTAGCCGGCCGGCACGGCCAGGCGGCGCAGGTCTTCGACGGGCATCTCATCTATCGCGCGATGCAGTGCCTCGCGGAGGGAGGCGGCCGCTACCTGCCGAAGGTTGCCAGACGAGGGACCGCGCTGTCGGCGGGAACAACGGCATTGTCGTCAAGCGCGTTGAGATCGACTTCGTTCTGAGCTGCCCAGGCGCTTACAACTTCGAGGACGTGAGCGTGCGAGCGCGGTTGAATGAGCGCCGAAGTTGATCGTCAGCACGTAGCGTCGCGCTGAAGGCACGAAACGGTCTCGGGTCAGACAGAGCACCCTTGAGCGGAAGTGCCAAGGGATGGTCGCCGAGCCGCTCCGCGAACTCGGTCATCCACGTCAGTTGCGTTTCCATGCTGATCGGCGTGATGACAATGGCTTGTCCATCGTCGCGTTTGGCCGCCTCGCGAAGGCTCGCGACGTGTGGATGCTCGTGGGCGCGTGGTTCAGCAGGCAGGCTCACCGCGCGAGACGTCGCGCGGTCCCAGACGCGAATGTCGTCGTGCCCCCACTGAGTAAAGGCGCGCCAGACGTCTGCGCGCAGGCGCTCCGCGGTCCGCCTCCCGCCGTGTCGGACCCGGGGGAGGAGACTCGCATCCAGCCGTCTTCGTCGCGTGCCACGCGGACCGCGCCGGCGTCGGCGGCGGCCTCCACGAACGCGCCGAATGACGCATAGCCGAGCGCCTTCTCGTTGAAGTCGGGAAGGTGCCGTAGCACCTCGGTCTTCACTCCTGCGATTCTGGTCACGCGACCGCGGGCTTCTAGCGACTGAACAGCCGCCTGCAGGGCGGACAGCTCACGATCGGGTAGAGATGACAACGTCGACACGCTCGGCCTCCGAAGATCGGCCGAACGGGTGCTTGGAGTGGTACACCCGCTCAGCCTTGAAATCTTCGATTGCCGTGCAGCCTGGCCCGTTTGCCGCAGCTCCTCATCCAATGGGAGCGGCCCGTAGGTCCTCAGAGACACCTCCACACAGCGGTCTGCTCCATGTGAAGGCCACCTGAGTGCGCCTCTTGGCCGACTGTGTATGGAGACCTTTCACAGAGGGTCCTTACACAGCGACGGTGGTGTGATGATAGCTATCGGCAGGTCTGCTGACTATCGTTAGCCACTCGCCGCTGAGATGACCGAGAGGGCCAAATGCCCGGCTGGCCAGCAATTGAAGTCGGCAAAAGTGGCTACTTCCAGCACTCTCCACTCCGTCCGGCTCTTGGTAGGCCCAGGCTCTCCGCCAGTCCGGCATCGCGGCAGCTTCGCGCTAACAATATTTTATGCGACGCCGGATGGCGGAGACACCACCACGGAACCAACATCTGCGTCCGGCTGCGATAAACCGGGATGTATTTCCCTCGTCCTGAGCTGGCGACGTGGACTCGCCTCAAGCCACTCGAAGTCAGACGGTGCCGCCGTCTCGGAATCTCCCCGTCGGTAGCCACTGTCTTCGATGAGGCGGTCGCGCTTACGCATCGCACCGGGCGTGCAAGTGCGTGCCGCTCTTGATCGTCGTCCTCGCGCGCGAGGTCGTGCGGCTGACATTGCGGCCCGGTCTCGTGGCCACGGGCGTGTTCGCGGCGGCTAGACATGTAGGTGCCTCCGTTCGGAATCTGCGCTCTTGCTCGAGCTCGTCGTCGTGATCGATGTGGAAGTCGCGGATTCGTTTGCCCGAATCGGTCGCTCGGCGGCCTGGGTGGGTGAGCCGTGTTGTCGATCGGGAAGCTCGCCGTCGGTCAGGCCGACTACTACCTGGAGCAGGCGCAGGGGAGCGTGACGCGGGCCGGGGCGGTGGCGTCCGGGGTCGAGGACTACTACCTGAGCGGGCCCGAGGCGGCCGGCGTGTGGGTCGGCGACGGGGTGCGGGCGCTTGGGCTCGGCGGGACGGTCGATGCGCTGCGGCTCGATCGGGTGCTGAGCGGGTGCGCTCCGGCGAGCGGCGAGCCGCTCGGGCGGGTGGTGCCGCGCCGGGTGCCCGGGTTCGACTTGACGTTCTCGGCGCCGAAGAGCGTCAGCGTGCTGTTCGGGATCGGCGACGACGAGCTGCGCGGCGCGATCCAGGACGCGCACGACCAGGCGGTGCGCGAGGCGCTCGCGTACGTCGAGCGGGAGGCTGGGGTGACGCGGCGCGGGGCCGGCGGCGCGGCGTGATCGCCGGGCGCGGGTTGATCGGGGCGGCGTTCCGGCATCGGACTTCGCGGGCCGGTGATCCGCAGCTGCACACGCACGTCCTCGTCGCGAACCTGGTGCTCGGCGCGGACGGGCGCTGGGGGACGCTCGACGGGCGGCGGATCTACGCGCACGCGAAGACCGCCGGGTACCTGTACGAGCACCGGCTGCGGGCGTTGCTCACGCGCGAGCTCGGCGTTCGAGTGGGAGCCGGTGCGGAACGGGATCGCCGACGTCGCCGGTGTCTCGCCGGCGGTGCGGCGGGCGTTCAGCCGGCGGCGGGTGGAGATCGAGGCCGAGATGGCTCGGCGCGGGGCGACGAGTGCCGGGCGCGGCTCAGGTCGCGGCGCTCGCGACGCGGCGGGCGAAGGACTACCGGGTCACGCCGGAGCGGCTTGCGCCCGAGTGGCGCGAGCGGGCGGCGGCGCTCGGGCTCGACGCGCGGCGGTGCGTCCGCGATCGTCGGGCGGGCGACGTGCGCGAGCGTCGACGACGGTGAGGTCGACGAGCTGCTCGACCGGCTCGGCGGGTCCGGACGGGCTGACGGCGGAGCGGTCGACGTTCACTCGGCGCGACGTGCTGCAGGCGCTTGCCGAGCGGGCTGCCGGCCGGCGCCGACGTCGGGATCGCCGAGCTGGAGCGGATCGCCGACCGGTTCCTCGGGTCGGAGCGCGTCGTCGTGCTCGCCGACGGCGAGCCGCGGCGCGAGCTCGACGACGTTCGACGGGCGGGTGATCAGGACCGTGCCGACGGAGCGGCGGTACTCGACGCCCGAGCTCCTGGAGCGCGAGCGGCGGGTGCTCGACTACGCGCGCGACACGCGCGGCGCGCGGCGTGGCGTCGGTCGGGAGTCGTCGGTGGAGCGGGCGCTGAGGCAGCGGCCGACGATCGCGGAGCGAGCAGGCGGCGATGGTGCGGCGGCTCGTGCTCGACGGCGACGGGGTCGCGGTGGTGATCGGGCAGGCCGGGACCGGGAAGACGTTCGCGCTCGCCGCGGCGCGCGAGGCGTGGGAGGGCAGCGGGTATCGCGTCGTCGGCGCGGCGCTGGCGCGGCGGGCGGCGATCGAGCTCGAGGACGGCGCCGGGATCGAGAGCACGAGCATCGCGGCGCTGCTCGACGAGCTGCGGCGTCGGCCGCTGGCGCGCGCTGCCGCGGCGGGCCGGTGCTCGTGATCGACGAGGCCGGGATGGTGCCGACGCGCGCGCTCGCCGAGATCGTGGATCACGTCGAGCGGTGCCGGGGCGAAGCTCGTCCTGGTCGGCGACGACCGGCAGCTGCCGGAGATCGGCGCCGGCGGGACGTTCGGTGCGCTCGCGCGACAGCTGCCGGCGATCGACGCTGCGCGAGAACCGGCGGCAGGTCGCGGCGTGGGAGCGCGAGGCGCTCGCGCTCCTCCGCGAGGGCGACGCCGACGGCGCGGTGCAGCGGTACGCCGCGCGCGGGCGGATCGTCGTCGAACGAGAACGCCGACGAAGTGCGGCGCCGGCTCGTCGCCGACTGGTGGCGAGCCGGCGAGCCCGACGGCGCCGTGATGATCGCCCACCGGCGTCGCGACGTCGCCGACCTCAACGGGCGGGCGCACGCGCTGATGCGGGCGGCCGGCGCGCTGCGACGGACCCGATGTGGCGGTCGGTGAGGTGGGCGTGGCGGTCGGGGACCGCGTGCTGCTCCGGCGGAACGATCGGCGGCTGGGCGTCGTGAACGGCGAGCGCGGGGTCGTGGTCGCGGACGGGCGACGGCGAGCTGGTCGTCGAGCTTCGCGGGCGGAGCGTGCGCCTCGGACCGCGAGTACCTCGAGGCGCCACGCAGCCTCGAGCTCGGGTACGCGATCACCGGCCACGCGGCGCAGGGGCTCACGTGCTCGCAGACGTTCGTGCTCGCGACCGACGGGCTTTCGAAGGAGTGGGCGTACGTCGCGCTGAGCCGCGGCCGGGACAGCGAATCGGCTCTATCGTCACGCGCGAGGCGCGCGAGAGCGCGGAGTTCATGCCGAACGGCGATGGCACGTGGCGGCCGGCGGATGCGCTGCGCGACGGGCTGACGCGGTCCGCGGCGCACGAGCTGGCCAGCGCTCCAGCGGCGACGCGGCCACGGAATTGAGCGCTGATGAGCGGCAACGCGCCAGCAATCGCGAAAGGGCTAAAGGTCTTCGCCGGTCCCTGCCGATAACTGGATTAGACCGCCCGCCGAGGCGGTTTTCGTCGTTCTTGGAGCTCGAAGGCCTCGGCGACCAGGCGCGCCTCGTCGGGACGCTCGACGTAGTGGAGGTACTTCATCGTCGTCGCGACGTCGGCGTGGCCCATCCACTCCTGGACTCGCCGGATGTCGGCCTTGGCGATCATGCGCGTGCCGAACGTGTGGCGGAGGTCGTGGAACCGCAGCGGCCGGAGCTCCGCGCGCTTCAGTGCGGCGTGGTACCGGCGAGAGAGCGCCGACGCATCGAGGTAGCTGCCGGCGATGCCCGGGAACACGAGATCGTCCTCGTCGACGAAGAACTCGCGCTGGCCGAGCCGAGCGAGCGCCTCGGCGACGGCCGGGGCGAGTGGGACCGAGCGGACCTTGCCGCTCTTCGGTGTCGTCAGCTGGCCGCCGGCGTATGAGCCGCAGACGCGGATCCGGTGCGCGGCGAAGTCGACGTCGCGCCAGCGCAGCGCGACGAGTTCGCCGCGGCGCAGCCCGGTGAAGGCGGCGGTGAGGTAGATCGCGGCGTCCTGCTCGGAGTCGGCCTCGCGCACGAGCGCGAGTACCTCCTCGGGCGAGAACACCTCGATCGCCGAGGAGCGGCGATGCCGCGGCTTCTCGACGTCGGCCATCGGGTTCACCGGCAGGCGATGGAGCCGGCGAGCGCGCGACATGATCCCGTTCAGGACCGTGAGCAGCTTGACCTTGGTGCGGTTGCTCATCCGGAGCGTGCCCTTCCAGGCCTCGATGCGGTCGGCCGTCACGTCCTCGAGCCGGAGCTCGCCGAACGCGGGCAGCAGGTGAGCGCGGATGACCGAGCGGTAGTCGCCGAGCGTCGACGGCTTGCGATCGAGGTCGTGCTCGACGTAGCGCAGGTACTCGCCGGCGGCGTCGGCGAACGAGACGCCGGTGCGGACCATGCCCGGGCAGGACGCCGGCTCGCGCCTGGTCGAGGACCTCGCGGAGCCATGCCTCCGCGGTGCGCTTCGTGAAGTAGCCGGCGCGCGGGCGGCCGCGATCGGTCCA
Source organism: uncultured Solirubrobacteraceae bacterium (assembly GCA_963768375.1). Taxonomy (GTDB): domain Bacteria; phylum Actinomycetota; class Thermoleophilia; order Solirubrobacterales; family Solirubrobacteraceae; genus Solirubrobacter. The sequence goes on along the minus strand of CAVYHO010000002.1, from coordinate 353,261 downwards.
GACCGGGCCGATCGTCTTGTGGACCTGGCGGCCGTCGGGCAGTCGGTACTTCGCTCGCCAGACCGGACCGCGCACTCCCTCGTGCCGATAGACGTGACCGGAGACGTTCTGCTGCATGTCCCGTATAGGGACGAGCGGCGCAAAGTTGGCCCCACATCTCGGGACACGATTGGGACACAGTCGCCAAAACGGCGACCGTGCCCGTTAACGACGAAACCGCGCCGTAGCGCGGTTTCGGAAGTGCCCCCGCCAGGAATCGAACCTGGAACCTTCGGATTAAGAGTCCGCTGCTCTGCCAGTTGAGCTACAAGGGCGCGGGCGCAAAGGATAGCGCCGAGGCGGGGTCTAGCCGACGGTCGGCGTCGGGCTCGGCTGGGACTCCTGGATCTGCTGGAGAGCGGCCTGGGACTTGGCCTGCTCGAGCTGCTCCTTGAGTTCCTTCTGCTCGTCCTTAGGCGCGAGGTCGACCGCCTTGCCGGCGGCGAGATCGCCCTTGCGGAGCTGGCCGGCCTGGTACGCGAGCAGGGCCAGGTTCTGGAAGGTCTGCTGGGTCGGGTCGATCTCCGTCAGCATCTCCTGAGCCGTGACCGCCTTGTCGGGCTGGTTGAGCGCCAGGAAGGCTTGCTGCATCTGGCGAACGACGCGCTCTTCGGGCTTCGCGGGCTCGAGGGCCACGTACTTGTCCCACGCGGCGGCGGCGGCGGCCAGCTGGCGACGGCCCGACTCGGTGTAGTCGCTGGCCTCGGAGTCGAAGTTGTCGCCGACCTGCGCGAGCCGGACGCGGGCGAGCGCGAGCGCGGCCCACGCGGCCTCGTCGGACGGGTCGGCCTTCGTCCGGCGGTCGGCCGACGCGACCTGCTGGTTCAGCCGGCTCGTCGGGTCATTCGGGTCACCGCTCGGACCACTGTCGCGGATCAGGTCGCCGATGCTGCCCGACAGGCCGCTCGAGCCGATGCCGAATCCGACGAAGCCCACGAACATGAGCACCGCGAGCGAGAGATAGACGGCTTTGACGGTGCGGCGTCGGCCGCCGCTTCGAAGATCGAACAGCATGGGATTACGCGGACTAGTCCTGATCGGTGGTGACGAGCTCTGGCTCCGGTGTCTCGGACTCTTCGTCCTCTTCGAGGGCAGCGCGACCCGCGCGCCGGTCCAGGAGCCAGGAGAACAGAATAGAGGCCTCGAATAAAACGTACATAGGGGCCATCATCATTCCCATCGTGATCGGGTCCTGGCCGGGCAGGAGCATCGCGAGCACGGCGATGATCAAGATCGCGTAGCGGCGGTTGTGCGCGAGCTGGCTCGTGGAGACGATTCCGACCCGCGTGACGGCGATGATGGCCACTGGGATCTGGAAAAGGAGCCCCATCGCGACGAGGAGCATCAGCACGAACTTGTAGTAAGGCTGCGCCTGGATCAGGACGTCGAACGAGTCCGTGTTGAAGTTCTGCAGGAACTGGATCGCGCGCGGGACCACGGTGTAGTAGCCGAACACGACTCCACCAACGAATAGGAACGGCACTGCCAACATGGCTGGGAGCGCCACCTGCTTCTCGCGGGGGGAGAATGCCGGGAGCACGAACGCGTAGAGCTGGTACAGGATCAACGGCAGCGACAGCAGCAGGCCGGCGTACATCGCCACCTTGAGGGTCTGGATGAACGGCTCGGTGACGCCGAGCGTGACCGGCTGACGTGCGGTGACCTCGGGCGCCGCGGCCGCGAGCTTCTCGTTGAGCGTGGCGAGCTGGTTCAGCTCGGCCCTGAGCTGCGCATCCTCGGTGACGGCCGCCGCGCGGCGGCTGGCGACCGCCGACTGCGCCGCGACCTGCGCGACGAGCTGGTCGTAGCGCGCGCCGACGATCAGCGGGTCGCGGTTGCCGGCGTCGACCGTCTGCTCCAGCGGCCGGTTGAGGATGTCCAGGACTTCCTGGTTGAAGATGAAGCAGACCGTCGTCGTCGCGACGAACGCGACGATGCAGATGACGAGGCGGACCCGAAGTTCCGTCAGATGCTCGACGAGGCTCAGCCGGTCGTCGTGCGCGACAGGTCGCAGCGTCTTCGCCATCGGTGAAGCGGAGTTCGCCGTCTAGCGCGGTGAGCGCTCGGCCTCGCCGGCCAGCGGAGCCTGCTCGCCCTCGGGACGGCCGAGCGCGGCCTCGACGTCGCGGCGCTCCTGCGGCGCCGGCGTGTCGTCGTCATCGTCGTCCTTGTCGTGGCGGCCCGTGATCGAGTCCTTGAACTCGCGCATTCCCGAGCCGAGTTGGCGGCCGAGGGACGGAAGTCGCTTCGGGCCAAAGATGAGGAGCGCGATCACCAGCACGATGATCAGCTCCGGAGCTCCAATGTTGAAGGGCATCTCGCGCTCTCCGGAAGTCGTTGCTGACGAGGGTAGCGGTACCGGTCCCGACGACTTGGGTCAAGTTCGTCAACCGGGCGCCGATCAACCCGGTTGTCATGAGCCAGCCCACGAACTCCAACGGTCAGTACACCCGCCGCGTGACCCTGCCCTCGGGCCGTTCGATCGAGGTCGTCTACTTCGAGCCGCTCGCGGCCGAGGCCGCCGGTCACGCCGCGAAGCCGCAGCGTGCCGTCGACGATCTGAGCATCTGCCCCGAGTGCGACCGCGACCTCGTGTACCCGGTGGATTGGGAGGAGGCCTCCGCGACACACTGGGAGGTCGAGCTCCGCTGCCCGAACTGCGAGTGGTCGGAGGTCGGCAAGTTCGACCAGTCGACCGTCGACAAGTTCGACGAGCAGCTGGACCTGGGCACCGAGGCGCTCGTGAAGGACCTGCGCCGGCTCGTGCAGGCGAACATGGAGGCCGAAGCCGACCGCTTCGCCGCCGCCCTGGACGCCAACGCGATTCTGCCCGAAGACTTCTAGGCGTACCGGTCGACGACTCCGTCGGCCACCAGCTCCAAAGCGGCCTGCTGCGAGGGTTCCGGCAGCGCCGGTAGACCCGCCTTCGCCTCGGCGACCATCGCCAGCGCCTCCTCGCGGGCGGCCTGCAGCGCGCCGGTCGCCGCGATCGCGTCGCACACGTGCTCGGCCTGCTCCGGTGTGCGCACCGCGCGCAGATCGAGCCGGGCCAGCTCCGGATCGCGCTCCCGGGCGAGGATCAGCGGGAGCGTGACCGTGCCGTCGAGCAGGTCGGTGCCACGGTGCTTGCCGGTCCGCTCCGCGGGACCCGAGACGTCCAGCACGTCGTCGAGCAACTGGAACGCGAGCCCGATCCGCTCGCCGAACTCGCCCAGCAGCCTCACCCGTCCCACACTGTCGACCGGCGGGGAATTTCCCCCCGGGAAATTCCCCAGCGAATCGGCGCCAGCCGATTCGCCGCCGGCCAGCGCGCCCAGCTCGCACGCCGCACGGAACAGCCGGGCGGTCTTCAGATCGCAGCGCCGCAGGTAGCGCTCGCGCGTCGTCTGCAGGCTCCAGGCGTCCTCGCGCTGCAGCAACTCGCCCTGCGCCAGCGCCGACGACGCATCGCTCAAGACCCGCACCGCCTCCACGCTCCCGCCGCCCGCCAGCTCCGCGAACGCGCGCGAGAACAGGAGATCGCCGGTGGCGGTCGCGATCGAGCGCCCGGCCGAAGCCACGACCGTCGGCCGGCCGCGGCGCAGTACCGCGGCATCCAGCACGTCGTCGTGGACGAGCGTCGCCGAATGGACGAGCTCGACGGCGACCGCGGCGCGCAGGGCCGCGTCATGCCCGGCGCGCGCCGGGCCCGCGGCGACGAACACGAGCAGTGGGCGCAGCCGTTTGCCGCCGGCCGCGATCGTCGCGCCGGCGTGCTCGCCGAGCGTCGGCCCGTGCGAGCGCGCGATCACGTCCAGCCGGTCCTCGAGGGCTCGCATCAGGCCCGGGACGTGCGCGCCGCCGGCCTCGACGACCGCCGCGACAGCCTCAGCGCTCGCCATCAACAGTCCCGTGATGCAGGGCGATGATGCCGCCCGCCGTCAGGATCCAGCCCACATCGCGACACCCCGCCGCCACGAGCTCGCCGGCCAGCGCCGACGGACCCGGAAAGCGCTTGACCGAGTTCGGCAGGTACGTGTACGCCTCGTCGAAGCGGCCCAATAGCGGCACGACACGATCGAACCACAAAGAGAAGAACGTGGAAAGCGGCGGCTTCTGCGGCGTCGTGATCTCCAGGATCACGAGCCGGCCACCGGGCCGCACGACGCGCACCATCTCGCTCAGCCCCTTCGGGAGGTCGCCGAAGTTGCGTGCCCCAAACCCCACGGTGGCGGCGTCGAACTCGTCGTCCGGATACGGGAGCGCCATCGCGTCGGCCTGCTCCCATGTCAGCCCGGGCGCCTTCGAGCGCGCCCGTGCCAGCATCCCCTCCGAGAAGTCCGAGCCGACGACATCGCCGCCACGCGAAGCGAGTTCGATCGCGAGATCGCCCGTCCCGGTCGCGACGTCGAGCGATCGCGTCCCCGGCCCGACCCGCGCGAGATCGACCGCGCGCGAGCGCCAGCGGTGGTGCAGCCCCGCCGTCATGACCGTGTTCATGACGTCGTAGACCCCGGCGATGCGATCGAACATCGCCCGGACGGACTCCGCCGGGAGCGTGCCGGTGCCGGCGGTCATACGTGGGCTATTCGCCGGTCTCGCCGCCGTCCTCGCCGCCCTCTTCGCCCTTGAGCGAGGCGAGGAAGTCGACCATCGCCGTCTTCTTCTCCTCGGGGAGGTTGGCGAACGACGGCATCGGAGCCGTGGGATTGTCCAGCGTGCGGCGGATCGCGCCCTTGTCGAGCACCGCGCCGATCTCGGTCAGGTGCGGACCGAGATCACCGCCGTTCTCGCCGATCTTGTGACACGCCAGGCAGCCGGACTGCGCGACCACGAGCTTGCCGTGCTCGTACTCCGGCGCGACCGCCATGTCGATCGAGTTCGGCGAGCCCGCGGAGGCGCCCAGGTAGGTCAGCCAAGCCATCGCCACGATCGTCAGGATGCCCGCGATCGTCGCGATCGGCCGGCGTTCCGGCCGGCGCTCCGGCCCGCGGTCGATGAACGGCAGCAGGAACAGCAGGATCATGCAGACCGTCGGCACGCCGATCGTCGCGAACGGGACGAGCTCGGGCGGCTTGATGACGCGCAGAACCTCGAACAGGAAGAAGAAGTACCACTCCGGCCGCGGCACGTATGTGGTCGTCGTCGGGTCCGCCTTCGGGCCCAGCTCCGCGCCCAGGATGATCGACATCACGATGATGACGACCACCACGATCAGCATCATGATCGCGTCCTTGGCAACCGCGTAGGGGAAGAACGGCTTCCCCTTCGCCTTCAGGAGCGCGTACTCGCGGAGGTAGGCCTCCTTCTCAGCCTGATTCATCTCAGACGCGCTCCTCGCGGAGCTTCTCGTCGGTGTCGGCCCGCAACCATGGCGGCGCCGTCGTCCCGAGCCGGGCGACGAGGTAGAGATGGGCGCCGATCAGCGCGGCGATCAGGCCCGGCACGAGCATCATGTGAATCGCGTAGAACCGCGACAAGGTCGTCGCCCCGAAGTCGGGACCTCCTCTCAGGAAGTCCGACAGATACGGGCCGACGAGCGGGCCGGTGCCGTTGATGTTCGCCGCCACGATCGTCGCCCAGTAGGAGCGCTGGTCGAACGGCAGCAGGTAGCCGGTCAGCGACATCAGGAACGTGAGGATCACGAGCACCACGCCGATGATCCAGTTCAGCTCGCGCGGGTACTTGTACGCGCCGAAGAAGAAGGTCCTGCCCATGTGCAGGAAGATCAGGATCACCATCACCGACGAGCCCCACTTGTGCATCCCGCGCACGAACTCGCCGAGGAAGACGTCGTTGGTGATGTGCCGCGTCGACTCGTAGGCCTGCGTCGGCGACGGCGTGTAGTACATCGCCAGGAACACGCCGGTGATCGCCTGCGAGACGAACGCGAACATCGTCGCGGAGCCGAGCGTGTAGAACCAGTTGGTGCCCTTCGGCACCTTCCGGAAGAGCATCCAGCGGACGCCGCCGGACAGCGACGTGCGCTCGTCGACCCAGTCGGCGGCGGTGATCCCGCCCTCTTTGAGCTGGTCGAGCGGCTTGACCTTCTCGCCCTGGCCGGGGCGGGCCGGCTTGTCCTGGAAGCGCTTCGGGACCGGTGGCTTGGGGAGCGTGGGCAGTCTCATGGGTTCTTCGGCGTCGAGAGGCGCCCCGGATAGATGTATTGGCCGATGCCGTCGAGCGGCTGGCCCGGATCGCGGAAGCTCGGAAAGCGCTCGAACGTGGAGTTGACCGAGTAGCGCGGGCCGACCTCCACCACGCCGTTGCGCAGGCGGGTGTAGAAGCGGTCGAGCGGGCGGACCGGAGGACCGCCGACGACCTCGCCGCTGAAGCCGTAGACGCCGCCGTGGCACGGGCAGATGAACCGCGACGCGGCCGCCGTCCAGCGGACCGGGCAGCCGAGGTGCATGCAGCGGCTGGAGATGGCGATCACCGGCGCGTCGGTCTCCGGCGGCGCCGGGAGGCCTTCGCGGTCATCGATCTCAGGGTTGCGGCGACGCACGTAGACAGTGGTCTTGCCGACCTCGCCGATGCCCTGCGTCGTCGTGATCACGCGCGGGATGTAGTCGTCGTCCGGGAAGTCGGTCGGCTTGCCGACCGGATTCCAGAGCACGGGCTGGCGCTCGAAGATCGCCGACCCGGCGGCAAAGCCGAGCACCGGCAGCACGATCGCCGCCGTCGCGATGCCACCGGCGCCGTGGACGGTCATGGTCATGAACCGCCGCCGCGTGACCGTCTCGCCCTCGAAGGCGCCCGGGATATTGCGGTCGAGCGTGTACTTGGACTTGGGCTGCTTGCGTGACTCGGCCAAGGCCGCTGGAACTCTATCGCTAGGCGCCTCGCAGACGGCCCGCAGCCTCGATCAGGCGCCCCGCCACCTACGCTTCGCGGCCTGGTGGTCAGGGGCCGGACCGCCCGCCACGGCGGCGGCTCCAGCGTCCCAGACGGCGTCCGCGCGGGCCGGGTCTCCCTCGGCGTGCGCCTGCGCGCAGAGCGCGATCACGTCGGCCAGTTCCGCCACCGCCTCGAGGTCGCCGATCGCCGCCAGTCGCTCCAGCCCGAGCGCATACAGACGATCGCCGGCGAGGAGTGCGAGGTCGGGATCGTCCGGCTTGACCACACGGCCGGAGCCGTAGTGCTGGAGGTAGCCCTCGCGGATCGCCTCCACGAGCAGCGGGTAGCCCTCGCCGCGCCCGGCGACGGCGTCGCCGTGCGGCTGCGGGCCGGCACCGTCGGTCATGACGGTCGAGGCGAGCAGACCGCCTTCGGAGCGCAGCGCCTCGGCCAGGCGCTCGAGCGCGCTCACGACACCTCGGCGAACGCCGCGGCCGCCGCCTCGACCGTGCGGGCCACATGTTCGGCGGTGTGCGCGGTGGAGGGGAACCAGGCCTCGAACTGCGACGCCGGCGGATAGACGCCGCGGGCCAGCAGCGCGCGGCACCACGCGCCGTAGGCCTCGCTGTCGCAGGCCGCGGCGCCGTCGTAGTCGACCGGCGGCTCCGGCGCGAAGAAGACCGTCAGCAGGCCGGACGTGACCGTCACCGAGACAGGCCGGTCCCCGGCCGCCTCGCGGAGCCCGTCCGCCAGCGCATGGGTCGTGTCCGACAGCGACAGGTAGGAATGCTCATCCAGCAGCTCGAGTGTCACCCGGCCGGCCGCGACCGCGAGCGGGTTCCCGCTCAGCGTGCCGGCCTGATAGACGTCGCCGGCGGGGGCGATCCGCTCCATCAGCCCGAGCGAGCCGCCGAACGCCGCCGCCGGCAGTCCGCCGCCCAGGATCTTGCCCATCACGGTCAGGTCCGGCAGCACGCCGGTCAGCTCCTGAGCGCCGCCCGGAGCGACGCGGAAGCCGGTGATCACCTCGTCGAAGATCAGCAGCGCGTCGTAGCCCGTGCACAGGTCGCGCAGCAGCTCGAGGAAGCCGTGCGCGGGCGGGATCAGGCCCATGTTGGCCGGATAGGGCTCGACCAGCACGGCCGCGAACTCGTGCTCGGCGAACGCTGCGCGGACCGCTTCGGCGTCGTTCCACGGCACCACGACGGTCTGCGCGGCGGCCGCCGCGGGAACGCCCGGCGACGCGGGGATGCCCTGCGTGGCGAGACCGGAGCCGGCCTGCGCCAGCAACCCGTCGACGTGCCCGTGGTAGGCGCCGGCGAACTTCAGCAGCATGTCGCGGCCGGTCACAGCGCGCGCGAGCCGGATCGCGCTCATCGTCGCCTCGGTCCCGGACGAGGTCATGCGCAGCATGTCGACGGACGGCATCCGGGCGCTCACGAGCTCGGCGAGCTCGACCTCGCCGGCCGTCGGCGCGCCGTACGACGTGCCGAGCGCCGCGGCCTCGGTCACGGCGTCGATGACCGCGGGGTGCGCGTGGCCGTGGATCAGCGGCCCCCAGGAGCACACGTAGTCGACGTAGATGTTGCCGTCAACGTCGGTGAGCTCGGCGCCGGAGGCACGCTCCACGAAGATCGGGTCGCGCCCGATCGCGCGCATCGCGCGCACCGGCGAGTTCACGCCGCCCGGCAGCACATGCAGCGCGCGCCGGTAGAGCTCCGCGGAGCGCGTGTCTGAGAGGGAACTGGTGCTCAGGACCCGTGCTCCTGTTCCCAGTTCTTGAAGGCGTCGGTGAAATAGAGCATCCGGACCTTCTTGAACTCGGTGCTCGAGTACAGCGTCGCGCGCTGCTCGATGCCGGTCTGCTCGGCGATCGCGTCCAGCACCGCGTCGCATTCCTCCTTCGAGCGGCCGTGGGCCATCGTGAAGACCGAGTACGGCCAGTCCGCGTAGGTCGGGCGCTGGTAGCAGTGGCTGATGCCGCGATACGCCGCCATCCGGCGGCCGGTGTCCAGGATCTCGCCGTCCGGCACCGCCCACACGCCCATGCCGTTCGCGGAGAAGCCAGCGCGACGGTGGTAGAGGATCGCGGCCACGCGGCGCAGGCCGCCACGCTCGCGCAGCGACTCGAGCCGGCGCAGGACTTCCTCGACCGATACACCGAGCTTCTCGGAGGCGGGCACGTAGGCATCGGAGCGGACGGCCATCGGGCCCTGCGTGGCCCGGATGACGTCGATGTCCTCGTCCGAGAGCTCGATCGGATCGAGCTCCATCGGCTCGACCGCCTGGCCCGCGGTCTTCAGCGCGTCGGTGCCGCCCTCCATCTCGAGGTCCATCCGGATCTTGAAGAGCTTCAGCGTCGGCAGCTGGCGGATCGACTCCGCGCCGGTCTTGGCCGCCATCACGTCGAGCGTGCCGTCCAGGCCCAGCTTGGAGTCCGGCTCGACGGCGAGCGTGAACCACAAGTTGAAGTCGTGGTTGCGCAGGTAGTTGTGCGTGACGCCCGGGTGCGAGTTGATGAACTGCGCCGCCCGGTGCGGGTACTCGGCGTCGACCTTGGCCGCGACCAGCATCGAGCTGTAGCCGAGCGCGCGCGTGTCGAAGATCGGTGTGACCTCGCGGATGATCCGCTTGTCGAGCAGGTACTGGACCCGCTCCATCACCTCCGCCTCGGCAATCCCGGCGTGTTCCGCGACGCCCTTGAACGGATCCGGGCGGAGGGCGAACGAGCCCTGCATCAGGTTCAGCAGCTTCTTGTCGGTCTCGTCGAGCGGGACGGCCGAGCCGTCCCGGCGGGAGCGGACCTTGGCTACAGCCATCGGGCGACGTCCTTCGCGTGGTAGGTGATCACGATGTCGGCCCCGGCCCGGCGGATGCCGGTCAGCGCTTCGAGCACGGCGGCGCGCTCGTCGAGCAGGCCCTGGGCGGCAGCGGCCTTGACCATGGCGTACTCGCCGCTGACGTTGTAGGCCGCGACGGGCATCCCGGTCGCGTCCTTGACGCGCCGGATCACGTCCAGGTAGGGCAGCGCGGGCTTGACCATGACGATGTCGGCGCCTTCGTCGGCGTCCAGCTTGGCCTCGCGAACCGCCTCGAGAGCGTTCGCCGGATCCATCTGGTAGCCCTTGCGGTCGCCTTGCTGCGGGGCCGAATCGGCCGCCTCGCGGAACGGGCCGTAGAACGCGGACGCGAACTTCGCGCTGTAGGCGATCAGCGGCGTCTCGGACAGACCGTGGTCGTCGAGCGCAGCGCGCAGCGCACCCACGCGGCCGTCCATCATGTCGCTGGGCGCGACGGCGTCGGCGCCGGCCTCGGCCTGGGAGAGCGCCGTCCGCGCCAGCAGTTCGAGCGTCTGGTCGTTGTCGACCACGCCGTCGGGGCGCAGCACGCCGCAGTGGCCGTGGCTCGTGTATTCACAGAGGCACAGGTCGGTGATGACCAAGAGGTCCGGGTGAGCGGACTTGATCGCCCGGGTGGCGAGCTGAATGATGCCCTCGTCGTCCCACGCCCCGGAGCCTTCGGCGTCCTTGCTCGCCGGCAGGCCGAACAGCAGGACGGCCGGGATGCCGAGCGACTGGGCGATCCCGGCCTCCTCGACTGCACCGTCGATCGAGAGATGGTCGATGCCGGGCATCGAGGCGATCGGCGTGCGGCGCTCGCCGCCGGCGACCACGAACATGGGATAGACGAGGTGCGAGACCGCGAGATCGGTCTCGCGGACGAGGCCGCGCAGGACGCCGGTCTGGCGCAGGCGACGCAGCCGTGTCGCGGGAAAGGCCACGTGAGAGAGCTTAGTTTGGTGCCGAGGCCGAGGCGGAAATCGCCGCGTCGCGGCCGCCGAGCTCCGTCCCGCACGCCGGACACTCCTCCGCCCCCCGACGCACCAGCGCGTTGCATTCGGGGCAGTGTTCCTGCGGCGGGGGCGGCGGCACCTCGGCCGCAAGATCCCACCGCTGGAACGTCAGATGACGGCGCAGGTAGACGACGGTCTCGCGCACGATCGCGGCGATCGGCAGCGCGATGAACGCGCCTATGAAGCCGGCCATCTGCCCGCCTAACAACAGCGCGAAGATCACCAGCAGCGGGTTGATCCGCAGCGCCTGGCCGAACACGTTCGGGGCCACCACGTGGCCCTCGAGCTGCTGCAGGGCGGTGAACGCGACGATGAGCCACACCGCGTCGAGCGGGTTGTCGCTCAACCCCGCGATCACGACCGGCGGGAACGCGCCGACGGCCGGGCCGACGTACGGGATCAGCTCCGCGAAGCCGAACCACGCACCGAACGCGATCGCGTACGTCTTGCCCTCCGGGAAGATCCCGAGCGAGCCGAGCAGGAACAGCATCAGCCCGGCACTCGTGCCCATGATCAGGCTGAACAGGATCTGGCCGCGCACGTAGCCGAACAGCGACGCCTGCACACGGGTCGGGTAGTCGTCGTCCGGCGTGCCGTCGCCGGGGGGCACGACGGCGCGCGCGATCGAGCCGATCCGGTCGCCGTAGATGAGCATGTAGATCGCCAGGACGATGATCAGGATCAGCGCCAGGCTGGCCTCGACGAGGATCACCAGCGCCTCGCGCGTGAAGTTGACGACCTCGCCCGCGCCGCCCGTGATTCGCTCGCCGATCGTCTGGAGCGCGCTCTCGCCCTCCTGCTTGACCTCGATGTCGATCCCACGGCGATCGAGCCAGGCCTGCAGGTCGGCGAGCGAGGCGTTGGCGTCGTCGACGTAGCCGGGGACGTCCCGCTGCAGGCTTTGCGCCTGATCGGCGATCGGCTGCGCGAGCAGGAATCCGAGCCCGGCCAAGAACGCGACGACGCCGGCCATCACGATCCCGACTGCCGCCCCGCGCGGGACCTTGGCCCGCTGCAGCAGCGAAACGAGCGGGTTCAGGAACAGCGCGATCAGCCCGGCGATGATGAACAGCAGCAGGACGCGGCCGGCAGCGTGCAGGATCAGGTAGGCGGCGGCGATCGCGACCGGCAGCAGCACCATCTGGACCCAGCGGGGAACGACCACCGGCGCGATCCGCGCCGGTGGCGCCGGGCTGGTCTGCGAGAGCGCCTGCGCGTCGTTCGGGCCGGACTCGCCGACACCGTCCAGCGGGTTCGCAGCCTCCCCGTCGGTGTGCTGCGCCATGCCTCGACGATAGCTTCCCCGGATCACGGCAATCCTCTTCATCGGCGACGTGGTCGGCCGGGCGGGCCGGCGGGCGCTGCGCGAGCTGCTCCCCGGCCTGCGCGAGGAGCTCGCGCCCGACTTCGTGGTGGTCAACGGCGAGAACGCGGCGGGCGGGATCGGGATCACGCCCAAGGAGGCGGACGAGATCCTCGGCCTCGACGTGGACGCGATCACGCTCGGCAATCACACCTATCGTCATCGCGAAGTGTGGCCGTACCTGGAATCGGAGCGTCGCATCGTGCGGCCGTACAACTTCCTTCCGGGCCAACCCGGCCGGGGTGTGACGGTGGTCGAGCGCGGCGGCGTGTCACTGGGTGTGGTGAACCTGTCCGGCGCCGTTCACCTGCAGACCGGGAGCCCGCCGCTGGTGGCGATCGACGCCGCGCTGCGCGAGGTCGCCGGCGCCGACCAGATCCTCGTCGACATGCACGCGGAACTCACGAGCGAGAAGGTCGCGCTCGGCTGGTACCTGGACGGGAAGGTCACCGCGGTGGTCGGAACCCATACCCATGTCCCGACCGCGGACGCCCGCGTGCTGCCCGGCGGGACCGCCTACATCACTGACGTGGGGATGACCGGCGCGCGCGGCGGCGTGATCGGGATGAAGAAGGAGCAGTCGATCGCGGTCATGCGCACGCACATGCCGATGCGCTACGAGCCTTCAGACGAGGACCCGTGGCTGAACGGCGTGCTGATCCGCGCGAGCCTGCCCAGGCGCGCGGACGAGATCAGCCAGATACTCCGAAGTGGTCCAGGACCATCGGCGTGATGTCGCGCAGCGACCACTGCTCGCGCGCGTCCTTCTCGGGTCCGGTCCCGCACCACAGCAGCGTTCCGTGCGAGTCGTTGGCGTGCAGCGAGCCGTGCGAGCCGCCGCCGATGTGGTGCGCGCCGCCCCAGTCGATGAACTCGTAGCCGGGCCGGGCCGACGCCAGCACCTCGCCCGCCGAGTGGCAGCGCAGCGCCGACCAGACGCGACCCATCGCGTCCGGGTACGTCGCCGAGCGCACCTGGTCGTCCTCGATCTTGAGCCCGAGCAGGTCGAGGTCGCCGTCGACGCTCCAGCGTGCGCCGCGGGCGTCCACGAGGTCCCCGCGGGGCGCGAACCGCACCTCCTTGACGCCGCGCGAGCGCTCCCCGCGCACGACCGCCTCGCCGTCCGGATGGTCGCCCATCCGCATCACGAGGTCGACGCCCTCGAGTGCCAGCAGCGTCCGCTCGATCCGCGGGATCAGCTTGCGCCGGTTGGAGCGATCGAGGACGTAAACCTGGGCGGCGCGCGAGTTCGGGCACACCGCGATCTCGTCGTCGGGCCGGGCGCGCTGTGCGGCGCGCGTGCCGAAGCCGTCAAATGCGCGGAAGAGGTCGATCTCGCCCTCGATCTTCGACTGCGAATGGTCGCTGCACACGATCACCGCGTGGTCCTCGAGGAACTTCTCGACACCGCCGGCGGGCTCCATCATGCGCGCGATCTGGCGATCGGCGGCGGCGATCGAGTCGACCTGCGCGAACGGCCCGTACTTGTGCGAGTGCGTGTCGTTGTCCGGCAGCGACAGCAGCAGGAAGTCGAACAGGTCGTGCTCGACCAGGTGCTCGGCGACGCAGCCCGAGTGCTGGTCGCGCACGCCCGGCAGGCCGAGCTGGGAACGGCACGGCGTCTTGCGCGAGGCGAACAGGTCGGCGTAGAAGAGCTCCTTCGGGCCCCACGTCGGCAGGCCGAACACGGCGTGCGCGAGCCGCGTCAGCGCGGTGTCGACCGACGGCTCGTGGCGGTGCCGGCCGCGGTACATCAGATACGTCGTGCCGGCGGTGCGGATCTCCGCGTCGTCGAGCCGCTCGAACACCGTCTCCACGTCGCGCGAGAGGTGCTCGAGGTTCATGTTGTAGATCGTGTCCGTGAGCGACTGCTTGATCCCGAACGCGCGGCTGGCGCCGAAGCTCGTCCCGTACTCGACGTAGCGGTCCTCGCCGCGCAGCCACCAGTTCATCGCCGGGATGTCGTGCTCGGCGGGGCCGCAGCCGGTCGCGATGCTGGCCGCGCATACGGGCGTGACGCTCGGGAACGCGGCGACGCACTGATCCACGAGCTGCCCGCACTCGATCAGATGCTTGAGCGTCGGCGCCCGGCCCGTCGCGACGGCCCGCTCGAGCATCGCGGGCTTCATCGCGTCGATGACGGCGAGGACGAGCTTCTTCACTTCAGGATCCGCAGGCCCGCGTACTTCTCGCCCGAGCGCCGGCGGCTGCCGAGGAGCAGCCACGCGAGCCCCGCGACGATGAGAATGGCCAGCGGCGGGAAGAGGACCGAGAGCCCGGCGGCGAGCAAGGCTGACCCCTCGGCGTACAGCGGAATCGCGCTCGCGGCCGACTTGTCCAGCCGCGCGCGGACGCGGCCGAAGAGCGATCGGGCCGCCGCCCACCCGAGCGCGGCGGCCGACGCGCCGACGACCAGGCCCGGCCACCAGGTGGGGCTGACGTCATCGAGCGAGCCGGCGGCCAAGAGCGCGCCCAGCACCACCGAGATGACGAGCAGGACGATCCCGACGCGCTCGGCCGCGCGCCGTTCGACGATCCCGAGGGCGACGACGCCGAAGAGGATCGCCAGCAGGAACCCGGTCTGCTCCAAGAACGCGAATTCCGTGCCCTCGAAGTCCACTCCGAGGTCGGCGCCGGCGAGCGCCCCGACCAGCAGAACGGGAAGGAACGGGCGGATCCCGATCGCCGCGGCGATGCCGAGACCCTGTAGGAGAGCGAGGAGATAGTCCATGGGTCGCGCTAGCGTTCTATCGCGGCGCATGACGATAGACGAGAATCGGCCTCCCACCAGTGCCCACGAGATCGAGCGCTACGGCGGCCTGTTCGCCAAGCGCACGCGCGGTATGACGTCGTCGGCGATGCGCGACATGATGGCCGTCACGGCCCGGCCGGAGGTCATCTCGCTCGCCACGGGGCTGCCGGACACGACGACGTTCCCGGCCGAGGACTTCGCCGCGCTGATGTCGCGCGTGGCTGTCGATTCGAGTGCGGCCGCGCTCCAGTACGGCCCGACCGATGGCCTGGAGGACGTCAAGCGGTGCATCGTCCAGGTGATGGCCGCCGAGGGCACGTCGGTCGAGACGGACGACCTCCTGATCACCACCGGCGGCCAGCAGGTGATCGACCTCGTGTGCCGTGCATTCCTCGATCCCGGCGACGTCGTCGTCGCCGAGGCGCCGACGTATCCGGGCGCGGTGCCGTGCTTCACGTCGTTCCAGGCCGATGTGGTGCAGGTCGAGATGGACGACGACGGGATGCGGATCGACGTGCTCGAGGAGACGCTGGCGCGCCTGCGCGCCGACGGGCGCACGCCGAAGTTCATCTACACGATCCCGAACTTCCAGAACCCGGGTGGCATGACGATGTCGCTCGAGCGCCGGCGCGCGCTCGTCCGGATCGCCGCCGAGCAGGAGCTCGTCGTGCTCGAGGACAACCCGTACGGGCTGCTGCGCTACGAGGGCGAGCCGCTGCCGACGCTGTACTCGCTCGACGGCGGCCGGTACGTGATCTACCTCGGCACGTTCTCGAAGATTCTGTCCGCCGGGCTGCGGCTGGGCTGGACGGCGGCGCCCGGGCCGATCCTGGAGCGGCTGAACCTGGGCAAGCAGGCCGCCGACCTGTGCTCCTCGCCGCTGAACCAGTACTTCGTGGCCGCCTACTTCGCGCACCGCGACTGGCGGAAGTACCTGACGACGCTGCGGGCGCTCTACCGGCGCCGGCGCGACGTGATGCTGGCCTCGCTGGAGGAGTTCCTGCCGCCCGAAGCGGACTGGACGCGGCCCGAGGGCGGGCTGTTCATCTGGGCCCGGCTGCCGGACTACATCGACACGACCGACCTGCTCGCGCGGGCGCTGCGCGAGCACGTGGCGTTCGTCCCCGGCCGCGCGGCATATCTCGACGGCCGCGGCGGGTCGGAGATGCGGCTGAACTTCTCTGGCGTGACCGAGGACGAGATCCGCGAGGGCGTGCGGAGGATCGGCAAGGTCGTCGCCGAGCAGGTCGCGCTCTACGGCACGCTGACTGGGGTCAAGCCGGCCGAGCGGCGCAAGGACGCGCCCGTCGTGCCCCTGCGCCGGAAAGAGGCCTCGTGAAGGTCGCGGTGCTGAAGGGCGGCTCGTCTTTGGAGCGCACGGTGTCGCTGCGCTCGGGCGCCCGGGTGGAGGACGCGCTGGCGCGGCTCGGGCACGACGTCCTGCCGATCGATGTCGGCGCCGACCTCGTCGACCGGTTGACCGCCGAGCGCCCGGACGTCGCGTTCGTGGCGCTGCACGGCCGCGGCGGCGAGGACGGCACGGTCCAGGAGCTGCTCGAGCTTGTCGGCATCCCCTACACGGCCTCCGGGCCGGGCGCTTGCATCCGCTGCATGGACAAGGTCGTGGCCAAGCACGCGCTGCGCGACGCCGGCATCCCGACCCCGGATTTCTACGCGTTCAGCCAGGCGGCGTTCGAGGACCTGGGCGCGGCGCGCGCGCTGCCGGCGATCGAGGAACGGCTGGACTTCCCGATCGTGGTCAAGCCGGCCGGCCAGGGCTCGGCGCTCGGGATCAAGTTCGCGCGCACGGCGGCCGACGTCCCCGGCGCACTGGTCGCCGCGTTCTCTTACGACACGAAGGTGATACTGGAGCGCTACGTGGCGGGACGCGATCTGGCCGTGTCGGTGATCGAGTCCGCCGAGGGCCCCGAGGCGCTGCCGGTCGTCGAGGCGATCCCGGTGGACGAGGACTTCTACGACTTCGAGGCGCGCTACGAGATCGGCCGTACGCGGTTCGTATGCCCCGCCGACCTGTCGCCAGAACTCACGCTGCGGGCGCAGGAGATCGCGATCGCGGCCTGGAAGACGCTCGGCTGCGCGGGCTTCGCGCGGGTCGACCTGATGACCGACGGCGACGATCTGACCGTGCTGGAGGCGAACGCGATCCCCGGCCTGACCGACACGTCATTGCTCCCGCTCGCGGCCGACGCGGCCGGAATCAGCTTCGACGACTTCGTCGTCCGCGTGCTGGACTTGGCGGTCGCACGCGCCGCCGCCTAAGAGTTCTCGCCTCCGGCGAAGTCCTCTGGCGTGACCCGGTCGAGGAACTCCTTGAACTTGTCCACGACCTCTTCGGTGTCCTCGACCTCGTGCTCGAACTCGATCGCGGATTCGGCGATCACGTCCTCGGCGGCGAAGATCGGCGCGCCGGACCGGACGGCGAGCGCCAGCGCGTCGCTCGGACGCGAATCGATCTCCACCTCACGTCCGTTCACTGACAGCGTGATCGATGCGTAGAACGTGTTCTCGCGCAGCTCGGTGACCGAGACTCGTGTGCAGGCGACCTCGAGCTCGCCGAGCATGTCGAAGAGCAGATCGTGGGTCATCGGCCGCGGTGTCGACGCCCCCTGCAGCTTCATGAGGATCGCCGCCGCCTCTGGATGACCGATCCAGATCGGCAGGAACTTGTTCGTGTCGACGGCCTTCAGGAGCACGATCGGCTGCTTCCCGACCATGTCGAAGCTCACGCCGTAAATCACCATCTCCTGCACCTGCCGGAGTATAGGCCCGGGCGCTTACCGGCCGACGAACACGTACTCCGTCGCCACCCGGCGCTCGGCGGCCCGATGCGTGCCGAACGCGTAGCGGTGCGGGATCTCGATCCGGCGTACCGAGCGCCGGTGGCGGGCGAGGAGCGCTTCGAGCTCGGCCGCGTCCAGGTCGGCGTTCGAGCCATAGGAGACGACGAGCGACTCGGACGCACGGAAGTGGTCGAACAGGCGGTCGAGAGCGGACCGGACAGTCCGCTTGGACCCGAACGGTGTGTGACGCTTGCGCAGCTTGCGCGTGCGCGTCTCCCACATGATCTCCTGGCCCCGCCAGTACGTCGCCAGGCCCTCGAGGAAGTGGTAGCGCTTGACGTAACAGGTGTCGTCGCGGGGCGGGGCGTACGGCGGGTCGAGGTAGGCGATCGCCACACCGGCCGGGTCCAGCGCGAAGACGTCCGCGCAGCTCGCGCTGGCCGTGCCCGGGATGACGGCGGCGTTGCAGCGCTCGACGGCCTCGCGGAACAACTCCCGCAGGCTCATCCGGAACTGCCGGCGACCGTCGTCATAGCGCGGTGTCGTGACCGTGAAGACGCCGCGCGGCTGCTTCTGGGCGGCCGCCAGGCACAGCCCGCTGAGCGCGAGCGCCCGCTTGGCGCCGCGCAGCTCGTCGACGTGCGACCACGCGCTGTCCAGGAACGCGTGGTCGGCGGCGGGGAAGTAGAGCCCGTCGAACGTGCGCGCGATGAAGTCGCGGCCGTCGCGGCTCGGCGAGCAGATCGCGTCCACTTCGACGGGCGTGAGCCGCTCGGACCCGTTCGCGACGAGCGCCTCGGCCAGCGTCGCCGTGAAGGTCAGATGGTCGTTCGCGAGCACCTCCCGCCCGGCGGTCTTGAGCGTGTAGGCGACGACTCCACTTCCGCTGAAGGCGTCGATCGCCGGGCCGGATGGAAGCGTCGCGAAGACCTCGGCAAGCCGCGGAGCGAGCCGATGCTTCGAGCCCATGAATCGGATTCGCGGATAGGTCACGTACAGCGCGTCGGGCGCGTCGCCCCGACGTTCAGACACTGCAACTGGCTCGTCAGCTTCCCACGCGCCACGGTCAGCTTCTGCACGCGGCCGATCTCGTTCGCCCGCAGCACGCGGATCTCGACCACCGCGCCGCGCTTGAGGTAGCGCTTCTTGAACATCGAGATCAGGCTCACGCTGCGCCGGCCGGCCTTGCCGGTGACGGTCTTCTTCGTGAACGGGCAGCCACGCTTCTTGGTGCTGCAGCGGACCTCGATCTTGTCGCCGGCCCGCACCTCGCTCACGACCAGCCGCGTGAAGCGCACGCTCGTCCCGCGCTTGGCGATCCCATAGCCGATCGGGGACACGACGCGCAGGTACAGCGGACCGCCCACGCAGTCCTCGTCGACGTTGTTACCGACGATCTCGCCGGCTCCGGGATGGATCGCCGGGTTGGTCGGCGCGCAGTCCGCGGGCGGGATCGAGCCGTCGCCGTCGACGTCCGGGGCGACCTCGCAGTTCTCGGTGCCGTCGGTGAGGTCGGCGAAGACGATGTCGTTGCCGGGGCCGCAGTCGATCGAGTCGTAGCGACCGTCGCGCGCGTCGATCGTGTCGTCGCCCTCCTCGCCCTCCAGGCGATCCTCGCCGGCTCCGCCGGTGATCGAGTCGTTGCCGGCACGGCCGTGCAGCCGCACGCCCAAGTCGTTGCCGACGATCACGTCATTGCCGGCGCCGCCGGCGGCGTCCTCAACCTCGGTGCCGACGTCGTCGCCCTCGCCGGGCTCACCGTCGTCGGCGCCGCCACGCAGCGTGATCGTGACGCCGGTCGTGCGGGCGTTGTAGCTGACCGTGTCCGTCCCGGCGCCGGGCGTGAAGGCGTCGGTCCCCAGCCCGGCGGTCCACGTGTCGTTCTGCGGCCCGCCGACGATGACGTCGTTCCCGGCGCCGTCGTCGAGGAAGTTCTCGCCGGCGCCGCCGTCGAGCGTGTCGTTGCCGCCGTTGCCGGTCAGGTTGTCGCTGCCGGCATTGCCGGAGAGCACGTCGGCGTTGTTGGTGCCGTCGAGCCGGTCATCTCCGGGGCCGCCGACCGCGGTCAGTGTCGCGCCGTTCGTCACCTGGCGTCCATCGACCGAGCTCTCGCCGTCGAACAGCCGCACCACGAACGCGTTGCCGGCGCAGTCCGAGCGATTGGCGTCCACGAAGGTGCATCCGCCGCCGGGCACGATGACTCGATCGGAGAAGACGAACGGGCCGCTCCCGTCGACGCCGACGTCCACGTTCTCGCCGACGTCGGCCGACTGGTAGGTGATCGTGGTGCCGTTGCTGCTGGCCGTACCGGCCTGGGCGGTGGCCGGCACCGCCAGCGCGGCGATGGCGACGAGTGCGACACGGAGCGCGGTCATCGGGCGACCGTATCCGGGCCGATCGCATCGCCGCAAGCCTCCGATCTGCCGCTCTGCTTGGGACCCAGCGGCGCGCGGTACGTTCGCTGGGCATGAGCGAGTACGCGTTCGAGAACGCGATCCCCGCCCAGCGCGAGCGGCTGCGGACGCTCGAGGCCCTGCTCGACACGGGCACGATCTCTCAGCTCGACTTCGTCCAGGCCGGATGGCACTGCCTCGAGGTAGGCGCCGGCGGAGGCTCGATCGCGACCTGGCTGGCAGAGCGCGTCGGCGGCGACGGCCGCGTGTTGGCGATCGATCTCGACATCACCCAGATCGGTGGGCTGGCCAGCTCGAACCTCGAGGTGCGCGTCCACGATGTGATGGTCGACGAGTTGCCCGCCGGCCAGTTCGACGTGATCCACATGCGGCTGCTGCTGGCCTGGCTGGCGCAGCCGCAGGAAGCGCTCCGGCGCTTGGTCGCGGCGCTCAAGCCGGGCGGGTGGTTGGTGGCCGAGGAGATGGACTTCGGCGCGGTTGCGCCCGATCCGCACATGGACGATGCCGCGTGCGGGCTGTTCGCGCGCGTGGCCTCGTCGCACAACGCGGCGTTGGCGGCGCGCAGCGGGTTCGACGCGTACTACGGGCGCCGCGTGGCCGGCGACTTCGCCGACGCGGGCCTGGTCGACGTCCGCGGCGAGGGCCGCGCGTCGATGTGGCGCGGCGGCGAGCCGGGCGGCAGGATCTGGAAGCTCACCGTCTCGCAACTGCGCGACGACATGGTCGACCTTTCGTCCGACGAGGTCGACCATGCGCTCGAGCTGTTCGACGACCGGCGATTCAGCTCGCTCTCGCCGGTCGTCATGGCCGCGTCAGGCCGTCGGGGCTAGGGCAGCGTCCAGGTCCAGTCGTCGCTGCTGCCGCTCGGCACGGCGTGGACCTCGTCGCCCACGACGCTGGCCGAGAGCGACTCCGTGATCGTGTAGCTGTCCGTCACGCCGCGCCGGGAGAGGCTGAGCATGTCGAACAGGCTGGCGTTGAACGTGTTGCTCTGCGCGACGGCGATCACGAGGCTGCCGTCCTGGCTCGCCTTGAACTGGCCGTGGTTCCAGGCCGCGAGACCGAGATTGTGGCGGCTGCCGGGGCCGTCGGCGATCGCGCTGTCGAAGCCGAAGTTGAAGATCGACGCGGGCCAGCCGGTGTTCGGGCCCGCGGCTGGTCCCATCACGACCGCGCCACGGCAGTCCGGCGTCCACGCGTAGCGGACGTGCGGGTGCGCCTGGGGGGTGAAGCCCGGACCGTCGAACGTCACGTTGGAATTGCTGGCGCCGTTGACGTCCGCCTCGAAGCTGCCGCAGGTGGAATCGGTCGTGCGCCAGGTGAGGCCGGCGAAGTTGCCGGTGTCCGGCAGGACCCGCAGGTCCAGCGACTCGGTCTGGGTCGAGGCGTTCGGGCTCTGGCCACGCAGCGTGAAGCCGTCCGTGCCGAGCGCGGTGGCCGACTGGGCGGTCGCGACCGTGAACGTCGCGTTCGCCGAGCCGCCGGCCGGGACGGCGACGCTCACCGGCGCGGCGGAGGCGCCGAACGGCAGGCCCGTCGCGGTCAGGTTGACCGTTCCGGCGAAGCCGTTGTGGCTCTCCACCTCGACGGCGTACGACGCCGAGTCGCCCCAGTGCACGTCTGCGTCGTCGTCGGGCACGTCAAGGCTGAAGCTCGGCGTCGGGACGTTGACCGTCAGTGTCGCGCTGGCCACGTTCGGCCCGGACACGACCACCGTGGCCGCCGCGGCGGCAGAGTGTGCGCGGACGCTGAAGGACGCGGACTGCGCGCCAGTGGGAATGGTCACGGTGCCCGGGGCGCCGGGCGCGCTGGTCCCGACCGACAACGCGCTTGACGGGGTCAGCGACAGCGTGATCGGCGCGGGGGCGGGATGGCTCAGCGTCGCGGTGACGCTCGTGCTGTTGCCGACGATCAGCGTCGTGCTGCTCGGGTTGAGCGTGTTCCCGAAGCTGATCGGAGTGAAGTTGGTCGCGCTGGAGATGCTCCAGGTGCCGCCCGTCAGTGGGCTCCGGCAGGTCACGCGCACCGGACCCGTGACGCTCCCGACGGGCACCTTCGCCCGGACGTGGTGCGCCGCGACGTTCGAGAACGTCGCCGGAACGCCATTGGCGAATTGCACGCCGACGACGGAGTAGCCCAGGGAGATCAGGCCCGATGGGGGCGTGATGCGAATGTCGACGTCTTGACCGGGACGCGCCGACGCCGGCGAGACGCTGGCGATCTGCGAACAGGCCGTGACGATGGTCGGCAGGGACGGCTGCGGTAGAGGCTCTGGCTCGATCGTGAGCTGCGCCGCGGCCGGCCCGGTCAGGACGGCGAGCGACGCCGCGATCGCGAGTCCGGTCGCGATCGCCGCGCGGGCGGGTTGTGTGAGGGTCATCAATGACCTCGCTGGTCGGGGGGAGGGCGGCCTCGACGAGTCTCCAGCCGCGCCCCGCGACCCGATAGACACCCCAGGTGGATGGCACGTCCACCTCGGACGCGAAACGACCGGCCCATGAGCGGAGGGCCCGGTGGAGGCGGTTGCCGTGGGCGGGGCGTGGAGGTAGGCTCGGACGCATCGAGCAGAGGTGAGTTATGGCCGACAAGGCGGAGCGGAAGCGGGGCGTGCTGGCGCGCTGGCGCGAGAAGCGGAAGCGGCGACGGGAACGCCGCAGGCCCGGCGCCGAGGCGAGGCTTCGCGACGCGCGCGATCGCAACTTGGACTCCCCCGGGGTCAGCGACACCGGCGCGTACGGCGGTCCGTCCTTCTAGCTCTGCGCGCCGGGCACAGAAAAGCCCGCTGGGGCGCGGGCGCGGGCGAGTGGGCGATCCAGGATTCGAACCTGGGACCTCTTCCTTATCAGAGAAGCGCTCTAACCGACTGAGCTAATCGCCCGCTGCGGCGCGAAATGATAGCCGCTCTGCGAGGGCTTCGGCGGCCTCCAACGAGTCGACCGCGAGCGTGACGGTGTAGCCCTCGCGGCGGGGGGCGACGCGGACGTCGGCGCCCAGCGCGGTCGAGAAGGCGTCCTGGAGACGCTCGGCGGCGGCGATCTGGTCCGGGTGGAATTCGCGGCGCGGCTTCGGCGCGACCTCCGGCGGGCGGGCTGTCTCGCGGGCGCGCGCCTCGGTCTCGCGGACGGTCCAGCCCTCGTCGGCGGCGGCACGGCCGAGACGACGACGGTCGGCGTGATCCGGTGCCGTCAGCAGCGCGCGGCCGTGGCCTTCGGTGAGGCGGCCTTCGACGAGCAGATCGAGGATCTCGTCCGGAAGGTCGAGCAGGCGCATCAGGTTCGAGACCGCGACGCGGGAGCGGCCGACGCGGCGGCCGACCTCCTCGCGGGTGAGCCCGAGCTCCTCGACGAGCAGCGAGCAGGCGCGCGCCTCCTCGATCGGATTCAGGTCCTCGCGGGCCATGTTCTCGATCAGAGCGAGCTCGAGCGACGACGAGTCCGCGTACGGGTTGATCAGCGCGGGCACGGCGTCCAGACCCGCGAGCTGAGCTGCGCGCCAGCGGCGTTCGCCGGCGATCAGCTCGTACGTCCCTCCCGGGCATGGCCGCACGAGGACGGGCTGGAGGACGCCGCGCTCGCGGACGGACTCGGCGAGCGCGAGCAGCGAATCCTCGTCGAAGTTCTGGCGCGGCTGGCGCGGGTTGGCCACGATCAGCTCGACCGGGACCCGGCGCAGCTCCGCGGCGGTCTCGGTGCCGTCGGGCGGAATCGTGGGCGAGAGGATCGCCGCGAGGCCGCGGCCCATCCCGCGCGGACGCTCAGCCACGCGCAGCCACCTCCTTGGCCAGCTCGAAGTAGGCCTCGGACCCGGCGCAGTGCGGATCGTGGTGGATCACGGGGATGCCGTAGCTCGGCGCCTCGCCGAGGCGGACGTTGCGCGGGATCACGGTGTCAAACACGAGCGCCGGGAAGTGCGTGCGGACCTCGCGCTCGACGTCCTGGGCGAGCTTCGTGCGTGCGTCGTGCATGGTGAGCAGCATGCCCGCGACGGTCAGCCGCGGGTTCAGCTCGCGCTGGATCAGCGCCAGCGTGTCCAGCAGCCCCGCGAGCCCCTCGAGCGCGAAGTACTCGGTCTGGACGGGGACGATCACGCGCTCGGCGGCGACGAGCGCATTGACCGTGAGCGGGCCGAGCGACGGCGGGCAGTCGAGCAGGATGAACTCGTAGTCGTCGCGCAGCGGTTCGATCGCCTCGCGCAGGCGGGTCTCCGAGCCGGGCAGCCGGGGCAACTCCATCGTCGCGCCGGCGAGATCGGGCGTCGAGACCAGGACCGAGAGGTGCTCGACGCCGGTCGGCATTACGGCATCACGCGCGGAGACGTCGCCGGACAGCACGTCGTAGAGGCCGATTCCGTCTCGCGCGACACCGAGACCGACGGTCGCGTTGCCCTGCGGGTCGGCGTCGACCAACAACGTCTCGTAGCCGGCCGCGGCGATGCATGCGGCCACGTTGACCGCGGTGGTCGTCTTGCCGACCCCGCCCTTCTGGTTCGCGATCGCGTAGATGGTGCCCATGCGGACTCCGACGCTAGCGGGGCGACCGGTCGGATCCGGGTCGCTCAGCGCCGGAACAGGAGCCGCACCATCGCGGCGAAGTTGATCCCGTACCCCCAGCCGAACGCCTTCGGGACGAAGATCCGCCGACTGCGCGGGTTCCACACCTCGCCCCGGATCCGCGTCCAGGTCGGCCGCCGCCAGTCATACGGCAACCCGAGAAATCGTCCGCGCGCCACGCCTCCAAGATAAACGGGGACAGTCCTCGTTTCACGTGAAACGCCCTGCGAACCGCCGAACGAGCCGAATCCAGCGTCACGCGAGGTAAGCCGAACCTAAAGCGGGACAGTCCCCGTTTCACGTGAAACGGGGTCTGGCCCTTTAAGTGGGCGCTTGGTGGCCATGCCCGGGCGGCGCGGGAACCGGGGCGGTGTGGGCGCGATCTTGCAGTAGCTGTGGAGCGTGTGGTCGCGCGCGCCCGCGTACGGGGTAACGGCAAGGACTCCCGCGGGGGCCAGGCCGAGGACCGCGGCGGCGGCGGAGGCATCGGCGGCCTCTTGCGGCGGCACGGTGCCCTTCCAGGCGACGACGTGGCCGCCATCGCTGAGCAGTGGGGCGGCGTATTCGAGGAGCACGGCAAGCGCCGCGACCGCGCGGGCGGTCACGAGGTCGTTCGCGCCGAGACCGTCGCGCCACTCCTCGGCGCGTGCGTGCACGACCGTGACGTTCGACAGCCCGGAGGTCTCGACCGCGCGCTCGAGATACCGGCAGTGTCGGATCGCGCTCTCGACGAGCGAGACATGCGAATCGGGGAGCGCGGCGGCGAGGGCCAGGCCCGGCCAGCCGGCGCCCGAACCGAGGTCGGCGATCCGGCGCGCGCCGCGCACCGGCGCCAGGGCGAGCGCGGACAGCGAATCGGCGACGTGCCGATCGACGGCCTCGTCGTAGGTCCGCACGGTCGTCGACGCCGTCGGATCGGTCGCCTGCAGGCGCAGGATGCGATCCAGTGGCTCCACGGCAACCGGCGGCGCGACCGCGGCGAGTTTCACGTGAAACGGAGCGCTACAGGGGCGCGACGACGAGATGCCGGTCGGGCTCGGTGCCCTCGGAGTACGTCTCGACGTCCTCGCGGTCCTTGAGGTACTCGTGGACCACCTTGCGCTCGGTCGCGCTCATCGCGTCGAGCGCCACCGGCCGGCGGGAGCGAACGGCGTCGGCCGCCGCCTCGTCCGCCTGGCGTTGGAGCGCCTGCTCGCGCCGCTCGCGGTAGCCGGCCGCATCGACGACCACCCGGACGCCCGCGGACGGCGGGTGATCGCGGGTCGCGGTCTTGAACGCGAGGTGCTGCACGGCGTCGATGGTCTGCCCGTGCCGGCCGATGAACAGGCCGAGATCATCGCCTTCGAGCGTGGCGTGGATGATCCGCCCCTCCTCGGTGACGCTCACCGTCGCCTGCAGCGCCAGCGCGTCGCTGACGTGCTCCAGCAAATCCCGTACGCGATCCGCGGACTCGCTCATCTCCGCCTCCCGGAGCGTTTCTTCTTACGCCGCGGCGGCGCCGGCGGCGGCCCGGACGGACGGCCCTTCGGCTCGCCGCCGCCGACCTTGGCCTTCGCCGGGGACTTCGTGGGCGCCTTGTCGTTCGAGTCCCCCGCTCCCGTCGCGGTCCGAAGGCTGTCGAACAACCCTGGTGGCTTCTCCCCCGGTGGAGTGGGTGGTCGGATCGGCCCGACCCGCTTTCTCACGATGACGCCCTGCAAGATCGTCCACGTGTTCGTGGTGATCCAGTACACGAGCAGGCCGGCCGGGAACTGGATGACGAACGTGACGAAGATGAACGGAAGGGCCAGGAAGATCATCCGCTGCGTGCGGTCGGCCGTCGTCATGCTCAGCAGCGTCGACGCCATCTGCGAGCCGACGTAGAGCACGATCAGGACGGCCAGGACCCAGCCAGTGGCCTTATCCGTCAGGTCCGGGATGAACAGGAACGTCGACTCCGGGCCCGGCCCGCATGGCTCCGCCGACTGGCCGCAGATATCGACGCGCAGGTCGTCCTTGAGCATGTAATACAGCGCGATGAAGACCGGGAGCTGCGCGAGCATCGGCAGGCACGAGGCGAACGGATTCACCTTGTTCTCCCGATAGAACTTCATCATCTCCTGGTTCATCCGCTCCTTGTCGCCCTTGTACTTCTCCTGCACCTTCTTCATTTCGGGCTGCAGGTGGGCGAGCCGCTGCATCGAGTGCATCTGCTTGAGCGTCAGCGGAAGCAGGCACGCGCGCACGAGGATGGTGAGCGCGATGATCGACCAGCCCCACGAGAATCCGAAGGAGTCGTGGAAGAACTCCAGGATCCAGTGGAAGAAGTCGATCAGCGGCTGGAAGATCTCTGACACGGGCTATGAGTGTGACGCGCGGAAGACGTTCTGAGCCGAGACGGGGTCGTAACCGCCGTGGCTGAAGGGGTTGCAGCGCAGGATGCGCCACGCGGCGAGGACGGTGCCACGCAGGATGCCATAGGAACGGATCGCCTGTACCGCGTACTCCGAGCAGGTCGGGTGGTACTTGCAGCGGGCCGGGAACACCGGCGAGATCCACCGCTGGTAGCCGCGGATCGGCAGAATCCACACCCGCCTCACGCCGCGCCTCCGAGGCCGTCGACCAGCTCGGCGAGTGCTGTGCGGACGCCGCTCATGCCCTCGCGCTCGGCCAGGTCGCGCGCGTCCGGGCGCGCCACGACGACGTAGTCCGAGCCGGCCGGGAGCCGCTCGGCCTCCTCCCAGAACGCCTCACGAAGCACGCGCTTGACGCGGTTGCGGTCGACGGCGCCGCCGACGCGACGCGAGACCGACAGGCCCAGCCGCGGGCCCTCGTCCGCGCGCGGATCCCCCTCCGCGCGGGCGAACGCATATAAAACGAGGAACCGGTTCCCCTTCGAGCGGCCCTGCCGGTAGACGCGCTCGAACTCCGCGCTGCGCGAGAGCCGGCGACGACGGGGGGCGCGCTCGGGCACCTAGACGGTGAGTCGCTTGCGGCCCTTGTCGCGGCGCCGCTTCAGGACGAGTCGTCCCGCGCGTGTGCTCATGCGGGCGCGAAACCCGTGCGTACGGGCGCGCTTGCGCTTCTTGGGCTGGTAGGTGCGCTTCACGTTCGTGGACTCCCTTGGCCTCGGCGCAGCACTTAACGGCCTCGCTGCGCGGCGGCGTCCAAGGATACACAGACGCCTGCGCACAGCCCGCGAACAGGGTGTTCACATCAATCGTGCGCGATTTGCGCATCCGCCTCTCCAAGCCCGTCAACGGGCCCCCGGGGCTTTGCTATGTTCGCCGCTCCGGGCCGTTCGCGGCCCTACCGCCAAGTCCGTCTTCGAGCCTCGGCCCCCGCCGAGGAGGTCCTTTCGCGCGCCCGTGTCAGAGCCTGATCCAGCGACCGTCTGGCACCGCTACCGCGCGGAACTCCAGCGCGCGGTCAGCGACGCCACCTGGCACATCTGGCTCGAGCGCCTGCGCTTCCGCTCGTTCGACGGGGTGACGCTGACGCTCGACGCCCCCGACGACGCACGGCTGTGGATCCGGAGCCGCTTCGGCCGGCTGCTGAACGCGTGCGCCGAAACGACGCTTGGTCCGGGGATCCAGGTCGAGGTCGCCGCGCCGCCCTCGGACACCAAGCCGTCCGCGCCGGCGCCCGTGAAGCGCAAGGCGCAGGAGTTCAACCCGCGCTTCACGTTCGACCAGTTCGTGATCGGCGACTGCAACCGGCTCGCGCACGCCGCCGCGCTGGCGGTTGCCGAGATGCCGGGGCTGGCCTACAACCCGCTGTTCATCTGCGGTCCGCCCGGCCTCGGCAAGACCCATCTGCTGCACTCGATCGCCAACTACGTGACCGAGCACGGCGACGGGCTGACCGTCCGCTACACGACCGTCGAGGCGTTCACCGACCACTTCGTCGGCGCGCTTCACGGCGGCGGGCTCGAGGCGTTCAAGGCCGCGTACCGCGGCGTCGGCGTCCTGCTCGTCGACGACGTCCAGTTCCTCCAGAGCAAGGTCAAGACCGAGCAGGAGTTCTTCCACACCTTCAACGAGCTCCACCAGGCCGGCGCCCAGCTCGTGTTGACCTCGGACCGCCTGCCGCGCGACATGAATGCTCTCGAGGACCGCCTGCGCGAGCGTTTCGAAGCCGGGCTGGTGTGCGACGTCCAGCCAGCCGAGCGAGCGACACGCCTGACGATCCTGCGCAAGCGGGTGGCCCAGGACGACATCCTCGACGTCGATCCTCAGGCCTTGGAGCTGATCGCCGACCGCGTCACGACCAACATCCGCGCGCTCGAGGGCGCGCTGATCCGCGTGGTGGCGTTCGGCTCGCTCACCGGTCGTCCGGTCACGGGCGAGCTCGCGGCCGAGGTGCTGGCCGGCCTCTATCCCCAGTTCAAGGCCCACCGCCGGACGGTGCGCGAGATCCAGGAGCAGACGTGCGAGACGTTCGGGGTCACGATGGACGAGTTGCTGTCCGCGAGCCGTGCACAGCCCGTCGCATGGCCTCGGCAGGTGGCGATGTACCTCTCGCGCGAGCTGACCGACGCCACGCTGCCGGCGATCGGCCGCGCCTTCAACAAGAACCACACCACCGTCATGCACGCCTGCCGGCGCACGGCCGAGCGCATGGCCGCCGATCGCGAGGCCTACGAAGCTGTGCAGCGACTGACCAACGAGCTCGGCGGCCACTGAGTCGACCGACGTGCCTGACAGACTTCGACAGTTCACGCACAGCCCTCCGCCGCGCCCAGCCGGGCCTCGCGAGGCTTCTGCACACAATGAACAGCCCCGATGACTACTGAATTGATTCATCACCCGATCTCGACGCGAGAGGCGGCAGCCGCATGAAGATCACGACTCGGCGCGACGCGCTCTTCGGACAGCTCCAGACCGTCACGCGCGCGGCATCCACCCGCAGCGCCGTGCAGGCCCTCTCCGGAGTCCAGGTGCTCGCGTCCTCGAGTGGGATCGAGCTGCGGGCGACCGACATGGAGATCGGCCTGCGGGTCCCCCTCGAAGGCGAGGTGGTCCGTGACGGCTCCGTCGTCCTGCCCGCGCGCCTGGTCGTCGACGTCGTCCGGGCGCTGCCCGGGGACGAGGTGACGCTCGAGCTCCGCCCGGCCGAGCAGGACGTCGAGATCGTCGGCGGCGCCGCGACGTTCCACATCCGGACGCTGCGCTCGGAAGACTTCCCACCGTTCCCGGAGCCCGAGGGCGATCGCGTGGTCGTCCCCGGCGCCGCGTTCGTCGAGACCGTGCTCAAGGTGGCGCGCTCCGCATCGCGCGACGAGACGCGCCCGGTCCTGACCGGGATCCTGGTCTCGGCGTCCGGCGAGGAGCTGCGGATGGTCGCGACCGATTCCTACCGGCTGTCGGTGAAGGAGACCCGACTCGAGTCGGCGCTGTCGGGCGCGTTCGAGGCCAACGTGCCGGCGCGGGCGCTGCAGGAGCTGACGCGGATCGTCCAGCACGAGGGCGCCGACGAGCTGAACGTGTCGGTGCGCTCGAACCAGGTCGTATTCGAAGCCGGCGGCGTCGTGCTCTCGTCGCGCCTGATCGACGGCCAGTTCCCGAACTACCGCCAGTTGCTCCCGGACGCGTACGAGCACGATCTGCGGCTCGGCGGCGGCGAGATCTCCGAGGTCGTGCGCCGGATCAGCCTGCTGGCGCAGAAGAACGCGCCGCTGCGGCTGGCCTTCACCGAGGGCGAGCTGACGGTGAGCGCGCGGACGCCGGACGTCGGCGAGGCGCGCGAGACGCTGCCGGTGCCGTTCGGCGGCGAGCCGCTGGAGATCGGCTTCAACCCGGAGTTCCTGCGCGACGGCCTGGAGGCGGTCGAGAGCGGGGACGTATCGCTGAAACTGATCTCGCCGCTGCGGCCGGGCCTGATCGAGGCGGCGGACGGCTCGGGTTTCCAATACCTCCTGATGCCAATTCGCCTGAACGTGTGATTGCGACCCGTCTGCAGCTGCGCGACTTCCGCTCCTACGAAACGGCGGACGTGCGGCTGGGGGCGGGTCTAACTGTCGTCTCCGGCCGCAACGGCGCCGGCAAGACGAACCTGCTCGAGGCGCTGTACTTCGCGTGCACCGGCCGCTCGTGCCGGACCGCGAACGAGCGCGAGGTGGTGCGCTTCGGGGCCGAGCTGACGCGGCTGGAGCTCGACTGCGAGGACGCTCTGGGCCGCCACGAGGTCTCGGTTGGCTTCAAACCCGGCGAGCCGAAGCGGCTGCGCGCGGACGCCGCCACCGTCGAGAAGCTGCTTCCGACCGCGCGGCCGCTGGTCTCGGTCTTCCTGCCCGACCGCCTGGAGCTCGTGCTCGGCGCGCCGGCGCTGCGGCGGTCGCATCTCGACCAGGTCGTGGCCGCGCTGTGGCCCGCCCGCGCCGGCACGCGCCGCGCCTACTCGGCCGCGCTCGCCCAGCGCAACGCGCTCCTGGCCTCGATCCGCGCCGGCCGTGCCTCGCGCACCTCGCTCCCGGCCTGGGACGCGGAGCTGGCCCGCCATGGCGTGGCGCTGATGGCCGACCGCGCGGCGACGGTCGAGCGACTCAAGCCCCGCTTCGCCGAGCACGCGGCCGGCCTCGGGCTCGAGGGCGAGGTCGATCTCCGCTATCGGCCGCGCGCCACCGACAATCTGGCCGCGGAGCTGGCGGAGCGCCACGACGCCGACCTCGAGCGCGGGTTCACCGGCCATGGGCCGCACCGCGACGACCTCAGCTTTCGCCGCGAGCGCCGCGAGCTGCGCGCCTACGGCTCGCGCGGTCAGCAGCGGCTCGGGCTGCTGGCCTTGCTGCTCGCCGAGCGTGAGGAGCTGGCCGCCGAGCACGGCGCCGCCCCGCTGCTCCTGCTCGACGACGTGATGTCCGAGCTCGACGGCACACGACGCGAGCGGCTGACGCGGCTGCTGCGCCGCGATGGCCAATCCGTCATCACCACCACCGAGCTGTCGCATGTGCCCGGTGCGGAGGAGCCGGACGTGACGCGGATCGCGGTGACGGACGGGCGCGCGATGCAACAGGTGGACCGTGAGGCGGCGTAGCCCGCGGCCGATCGACTTCGCGCTTCAGGCGCTGGCCGACGCGCTCGAGCCGCCGACGCTGCTCGCCGCCGTGCAGCGGGCGTGGCCGGACGTCGCCGGCGCGTTCGCGAACGCCTCGGAACCGGTGTCCGAGCGGGGCGGTGTCGTCACCGTCGCGTGCGACAGCTCGGTGCTGGCGGCCGAGCTCGACCTGATGTCCGAGATGGTGATCGAGCGCCTGAACGCAGCCCTCGGTCGCGATGCCGTGCGGAGGTTGCGAACCCAAGCCACTCGGGTATGAGTTTCTTGCGTTTTTGCAGGACATTCGCTACGCGCGCGCGTCCTTATCTGGAACCCGCGGCTGCTAGAATCAATGCCATCGATTGGCCACGCCCCGGCCTCGGACAGCGACCGTCCAGCCGGGGCGTCGCATGTGTGGACGAAAGGTTCCCTTGAGCGACCCAACCAACGGACAAATGCCATCGGGCTACGACGCCCAGGACATCACGGTTCTCGAGGGCCTCGAGGCCGTCCGCAAGCGTCCTGGCATGTACATCGGTTCGACCGGCGTCCGCGGGCTGCATCACCTGGTCTACGAGGTCGTCGACAACTCGGTCGACGAGGCGCTGGCCGGCCACTGCGACACGGTCACGGTCACGCTCCACCCGGACGACTCCGTGACGGTGACCGACAACGGCCGCGGCATCCCGGTGGCGACCATGGAGAAGGAGGGCAAGTCGGCCCTCGAGGTCGTCCTCACCGTGCTGCACGCCGGCGGCAAGTTCGGCGAGGGCGGCGGCTACAAAGTGTCCGGCGGTCTGCACGGCGTGGGCGTGTCGGTTGTGAACGCGCTCTCGGACGAGCTGACCGTCACCGTCAAGCGCGACGGCTTCACCTGGAAGCAGTCCTACGTCCGTGGCATCCCGCAAGCGCCGATGGAGCAGGGCGAGCCGACCGAGGAGACCGGCACCACGATCACGTTCCGGCCCGACGACGAGGTCTTCGAGACGCTCACGTTCGAGTACCAGACGCTCGAGCAGCGCCTGCGCGAGACCGCGTTCCTGACCCGTGGCCTGCGGATCTCGATCACCGACGAGCGCGGCGAGGACAAGCGGCACCGCGAGTTCCACTACGAGGGCGGGATCGAGGACTTCGTCCGTTACATCAACGAGAACAAGGACCCGATCCAGCAGAAGGTCATCTTCTTCGCCGGCGAGGGCGATGAGGGGGCGCTCGAGGTTGCGATGCAGTGGAACGCGACCTATCAGGAGTCGGTCTTCTCGTTCGCGAACAACATCAACACGCACGAGGGCGGCTCGCACCTCTCCGGCTTTCGCTCGGCGCTGACGCGGACGATCAACCGTTACGCGCGCTCTTCCGGCCTCCTCAAGGAGAAGGACAAGGGCCTCGAGGGCGAGGACATCCGCGAAGGTCTGAGCGCGGTCATCTCGGCCAAGCTGACCGACCCGCAGTTCGAGGGCCAGACGAAGACCAAGCTCGGCAACCCGGGCATGCAGGGCTTCGTCGAGTCGGTCGTCAACGCGAAGCTGTCCGAGTTCCTCGAGGAGAACCCGAAGGAAGCGGACCGGGTCGTCCGCAAGGCAGTGGACGCCTCACGCGCCCGTGCTGCCGCGCGCAAGGCGCGCGACACCGCACGCAAGAGCGCGATGGGCGGCATGGGCCTGCCCGGCAAGCTCGCCGACTGCATGGTCAAAGAGCCTGAGATCTCCGAGATCTTCATCGTCGAGGGCGACTCCGCCGGTGGCTCGGCCAAGCAGGGCCGCGACCGCTCGACGCAGGCTGTGCTGCCGCTGCGCGGCAAGATCCTCAACGTCGAGAAGTCGCGCATCGACAAGGTGCTCCAGAACGCCGAGATCCAGGCGCTGATCACCGCGCTCGGCACCGGCATCCGCGACGAGTTCGACATCGAGAAGCTGCGCTACCACAAGATCATCCTGATGACGGACGCCGACGTGGACGGCGCGCACATCCGCACGCTGATCCTCACGCTGCTGTTCCGCGAGATGCAGGACCTCGTCGAGGCCGGCCACATCTACATCGCCAAGCCGCCGCTCTACAAGCTCACCCAGGGGCGCCAGGAGCGCTACATCGAGAAGGACTCCGAGCTCGAGAACATCCTGCTCAGCGACAAGCTCGAGAAGTTCGACGTCACCGACAGCGCCGGCAAGGTGTTCAAGCTCACCGACGTGCGCTGGCAGCGCTTCGGCCGCTACCTGAAGCAGTACGAGGGGTGGTCGAGCGCGCTGCGCGCCGAGCACGGCCACGAGGTCGTGCAGTTCCTCGAGGAGTCGGAGATCCTCGAGAAGCAGATCAAGACGCCGGAGGAGCTCATGGAGCACCTCGATCGCGAGGTCTCGGACACCGACCCGCACTACACCGAGCTGCTCTCGAGCGACGACGGTGTGATCCGGATCAAGGCCACCGAGCGGCGCTCGAACCTGGCTCGCACGCACCGTCTGCGCCGCTCGATGTTCGAGGCCAACGAGTATCGCCAGCTCGCGCGGGTCCACGTGGAGCTGGTCAAGCTGGCCGGCGTGCCGCCGTTCACGGTCGCGCTCGGTGACGAGTCCGAGGATGCGGCGACGTTCGAGGAGCTGCGCCGCGCCGTGCTCACGGTGGCGGGCAAGGGCGTCAAGCTGCAGCGCTTCAAGGGTCTGGGCGAGATGAACGCCGAGCAGCTCGCCACCACGACGATGAACCCGACGACGCGCACACTGGCGCAGGTCACGATGGACGACGCGGCGGCCGCCGACCGGCTCTTCACGATGCTGATGGGCGACAAGGTCGAGCCACGGCGCGAGTTCATCGAAGAAAACGCGAGAGTCGCCACGCTGGACGTCTAAGCCATGTCAACGACCATCATGCCGGGCAACATCGAGCCGCGCGGGCTCGAGGAGGAGATGCGCTCCTCCTATCTGGACTACGCGATGTCGGTCATCGTCGGGCGCGCGCTGCCCGACGTTCGCGACGGCCTGAAGCCCGTCCATCGCCGCGCGCTGTTCTCGATGCACGAGAACGGCCTGCAGCCCAACCGCCCGTTCGTCAAGGCCGCGCGCATCGTCGGCGACGTGATGGGCAAGTACCACCCGCACGGCGACTCGGCGATCTACGACACGATCGTCCGGATGGCGCAGGACTTCTCCTTGCGCTACCCGCTCGTCGATGGCCAGGGCAACTTCGGCTCGATCGACGACGACCCGGCCGCGGCGATGCGGTACACCGAGGCGCGGCTGGCGGGGATCGCGCGAGAGATGCTGCGCGACCTCGACTCGGACACGGTCGACTTCGCTCCGAACTACGACGGGTCCGAGCAGGAGCCGGTCGTGCTGCCGGCGCGGTTCCCGAACCTGCTCGTCAACGGCGCCAGCGGCATCGCCGTCGGCATGGCGACGAACATCCCGCCGCACAATCTCAAGGAGACGATCGCGGCCGTGATCGCCTTCATCGAGGACCCGGACATCGACGTGCCGGGCCTGATGAAGCACATCCACGGCCCCGACTTCCCGACCGGTGGCGCGATTCTCGGGCTCTCCGGGATCCGCGACGCGTACGAGACCGGCCGCGGCCGCGTGCGGATGCAGGCGACCGCCCATATCGAGCAGATCCGCGGCAATCGCGAGGCGATCGTCGTCACCGAGCTGCCGTTCATGGTCAAGAAGGGCGGCGATAGCGGCGTCATCCGCAAGATCGTCGATCTCGTCAACGAGAAGAAGCTGACCGAGATCTCCGACATCCAGGATCACTCGGACCGCAACGGCATGCGGCTGGTGATCGAGCTCAAGCGCGACGCGAACCCGAAGGTCGTGCTGAACAAGCTCTACAAGCACACGCCGCTGCAGTCGACGTTCGGCGTGAACATGGTCGCGCTGGTCGAGAACGTGCCGCGGCTCCTCCCGCTCCGGGAGGTCATCCGCAACTACGTCCGCCACCAGCGCGAGGTCATCGTCCGGCGGGCCAAGCACGAGCTGCGCCGGCTCGAGCATCGCGTGCACGTGCTCGAGGGCCTGCTGATCGCGCTCGACAACCTCGACGAGGTGATCGCGCTGATCCGTTCGTCGCGCGACCGCGACTCGGCGCGCAGTGGACTGATCGAGCGGTTCGAGATGACCGAGATCCAGGCGCGCGCGGTCCTCGACCTGCGCCTCCAGCAGCTGACCGCGCTCGAGTCCGGGCAGCTGCGCCAGGAGCACTCGGACAAGATGGAGCGGATCCGCGAGCTGCGCGAGCTGCTCGGCAATGAGGACATGGTGCTCGAGCTGATCAAGACCGAGCTGCAGGAGGTTTCCGACCGCTACGGCGACGAGCGGCGGACCAAGATCGCGCCGTCCGAGGACGACATCGACATCGAGGATCTGATCGCCGACCAGCAGATGGTCATCTCGATCACGAACTCGAGCTACATCAAGTCGCTCCCGCTCGCCACCTACCGCGCCCAGAGGCGCGGCGGCGTGGGGATCATCGGGATGGACATGAAGGACGAGGACTTCATCGAGCATCTCTTCGTGTCGTCGACGCACGATTACCTGCTGTTCTTCACCAACCGCGGCAAGGTCTACCGGTCGAAGGTCTACGACCTGCCCGAGATGAGCCGCACGTCGAAGGGCCGCTACCTCGGCAACGTCCTGCCTCTGCGCGAGGGCGAGCGGGTCCAGTCCGTGCTGGCCACGCGCGACTTCTCAGAGGCGCCGTACCTGGTCTTCGCGACCCGCAACGGCACCGTCAAGAAGACCGCGTTCCAGGCCTACAACACGCCGATCAAGGCCGACGGCATCATCGCGATCAACATCCGCGACGACGACGAGCTCGTCGCCGTGCGGCGGGTGGACGACGACGACGAGATCCTCATCGTCTCGCACGCCGGCCTCGCGGTCCGCTTCAAGGAGAGCGACGCGCGCGCGATGGGCCGCGACACGAGCGGCGTGCGCGGCATGGACGTCTCCGGCAAGGACAACTACGTCCTCGCGATGGATGTCGCGCGGCCCGGGCAGGACCTGCTGGTGGTGACCGAGGGCGGCTACGGCAAGCGCACGTCGGTGGACGAATACCGGCTGACGTCGCGTGGCGCCAAGGGCGTCAAGACGATCACCTTCACCGAGACCAAGGGCCTGCTGTCCGGCGCGCTTGTGGTCCGCGAGCACCAGGAGCTGGTCTTCATCTCCCAGAACGGCATGGTCCAGCGCACCGCGGTGCGCGGGATCAACCGCTACGGGCGCGCGTCGCAGGGCGTGAAGGTCATGAACCTGCGCGAGGGCGATCAGGTGTCGGCGGTCGCGCTGGTGGTCGAGAACGAGACCTCGACGGCGGCGTCCGTGCCGGACGAAGAGCTGCCGATCGAGGTGCCGATCGAGCCAGAAGGCGACGACGAGGTCAGCGGGGACACCCCGGAGGACCTGGACGAAACCTAGCCTGGACCATCCGCCCCGCGGTTCGCTAATCTTCGAATCACCAGAGAAAGGGGGTGGTCCGAAGTTGAGTGACAGTTCTTGTGGGACCCTGGAGGTGCCCGGCCGTTAGACCAGCCGGCGCTGGACCCGCGTTCTAGCGGAATCCACACCGGTGCACCGCCGCCGCCAATGCCGGAGTTAGTCCCCCCGGCCGCCTTAGTCCGTTGGCGACGGCTACAGAGTCCAGCATGGTTGTAAGAAGGGCCCCGGTGTCGACCGGGGCCCTTCGTGTTGAAGGACTCGCCCTGCGGGTCAGGCCGGTACGCGCTCGCCGAGCGGGAGGCGGCCGACGTCGTAGCGCTGCACCAGCTCGCGCCACTCGGCCGCGGAGAGCTCCTCCGCCCACAGCTTGTGCACCGCCGCGTGCGGCAGGATGACCTCGTCGCCGAGGCGCGCCCACACCGGCTGGCCCGGCGGCGCCTCCACCGTCCATCCGGCATGGTGCAGCGCGAGCAGGACGCCGTCGCCGAGCACGCCGGCGACGCCTTCCATGGCGGCCTGAGGGTCGTCCTCCGGCGCACGCAGCCTGTTCGCCGTGTCGGGGATCCGCTCGACGGCGTCGGGCAGGCTCGCGAGCGTGACGCCGTCCAGCACCTGCGGGAAGTCCTTCGCAGCCGCCTCGGCCCGCTTCACGTAGATCTCGACGCCGACCTCATCCCACGCCACCGGCTTGAACGAGCGCGCATCAAGGCCGATCAGGTCGTCGAGCACGCGCTGCTCGGCGGCGGCGGGATCGGTGAGGAGCTCGATCGAGCAGGGCGAGTCGTCCGGGTCGCCGTCCGGCATGCCCTCGATGGCGGCGATCCGCTCCGGCAGCGAGGGGTGCGAGTCGTAGGCGTCGGTCTTGCCCTCCTGCAGTTCGCGCTCGAGGTACGCCTGGGCCGCCTCCTCGATCGCCTTCGTCCCGACGAAATGGCGGAAGCCGTCACCGACCGGCGGGCGCCGCTTCGTGTCGAGGACCGGGACGACCTCCTCCATCCAGTAGCTGTCGAACACCGGGGCGTTGCCGTGCACGCGCCGGAGCGCGGCCACATACGTCGCGCGTCCGGCGCGGTGGACGGCGGATGCGTCGGCGGCGAACTCTTGGCTGCGCGAGATCGCGGCCGTGATCCGCAGGAACGCGTTGCCGTACCAGATGAACGGCAGGCGGACGAGTGTCTGCGACCAGGAGTCGTCGCCGTCGTCGTCGCTGAGCTGGACGATCGTGCGCCCGATCGTCTCCCGCGTGCGGTAGATCCACGGGCCGAGCCGCGTGTCCCCGCCGCTGTAGTGGCCGAACTCGTGCGCGATCACGCCCCGCAGTTCGCGCTCGCTGAGGATTTGGAGCAGCGGGACGCCGACGATCATCACGCGGTGCGTGCGCGAGCGCTGCATCACCGCGGCGTTGATCTCCATCGTCAGGTAGACGTCCTCCGGCACGCTTTCGTCGGCGGCCTTCGCCTCCTCGGAGATCAGCCCGATCAGCCGTGGCTCGTCGGCCTCGGTGACCTTCGGTCCGGGCTCGGTGAACTGGAGCCGGCGCGGGAAGATCGCGACCAGGATCGACCCGCCGAGCACCAGCGCGGTGATGGACAGCCAGATGTTCTGTGGTGCCGAGGTGAGCCACGGCACGATCGCGAGCGCAAGCAGGCCGAGGGAGAGGACCAGCGCGAGGACGTAGAAACCGATCGTCAGCGCGATCGCGGCGGCGAAGCGGCCGGCGAGCGATGGGCCGGCGGAAGCAGGAACGGATGACATTGCATCCGCGTTGGTTCCCCGGTTACCGGTGCATCAACCCTCAGCGGGGCGGGAGTTCTCGCCCCCTGGGCGATAACTCCCCGAAGCAAGCGGCCGAAGCGAGGCCGCAGGCCGAGCTCAAGCCGCTTGCGGCAGATACTGGCGCCAGGTTGCCGGAATGGTCGGCGATGCCAGTTGGATGAAGATGTGCGCGCCGGGCGTGTGCGGCTTGGTCCGCGGGTGCATGTTCACCTGGTGCGGAAGCCGATCCGCCTTGCGGCGGTTGCACGGCGCGCACGAGGCGACGATGTTGTCCCAGCCCGAGCCGCCGCCCTTGGAGCGCGGGATCACGTGGTCCACGGTCAGGCTCGTGCGGGCGCCGCAGTACTGGCACATCCAGCCGTCGCGCGCGAACACGGCTCGGCGGGTGATCTTGCGCTTGTGGGTGTCGCGCGGGATCCGGACGTAGGTGACGAGCCGGATCACGACCGGGCGCGGGAGCGAGCCCGTCGCCCAGTGCAGATCCTGCGTGCCGACCTCGATGACCTCCGCCTTGGACTTGAGCAGCAGCACCGTCGCGCGCCGCACCGTGCAGACGTTGATCGGCTCGAACGTCGCGTTGAGCACCAGCACGCGCCCACCACTCCAACGGCTTCCTGAGCCGTCGGAATCAGGTCCGTGCCGCGGGTGGTCGCCGTACGACACGGACCCCAGTGGGCCTGGGGGTACTACGCTCGCCATCTGAAAGCGGAGTGTAGCGGCCGTCCAGGACCGTTTTTATGTCGAGAAAGAGCCGAGGACTCGAACCACCTCGGCGTGCTTGTGGAGGTCCGAGACGGCGCCGGAGACGTTCGCTTCGGCCATCGAGCCCTCGAGGTCGAGGAAGAACATGTACTCGCCCATTCCGCGGCGCAGCGGCCGCGACTCGATCCGGGTCAGGTTCACGCCGGCGAACGCGAACACGGCCAGGCACGACACGAGCCAACCCGGCGAGCTCGATCCCGCGCCCCAGAACACGATCATCGTCTTCGCCGGGCCGTGCTCCGGTGCGGCCGGCGCGTCGGCGGCCCGGGCCAGCCAGGCGAACCGGGTCGCGTTGCCGGGATCGTCCTCGAGATCCTCGGCGAGCATCACAGCCCCGTAGCGCCGCGCCGCGAGGCGTGGGCCGATCGCCGCCCGCGTGCCGTCACGATCGCCGGCGACCTCGCGCACGCCGTCCGCGGTCGAAGCCGCGGGCACCGGCGCCGCGCCCGGGACGTGCTCCGCGAGCCAGCGCCGGCACTGGCCGAGCGCCTGCGGGTGTGAGAGCACCATCGTGATCTCCGACAGCTCCAGCTCGCGCCCCGCGGCCAGGCAGTAGGAGACCGGCTGGACGACCTCGCCGACCAGCGCGACGTCGGGCGCCTCGAGCGCGAGCGCGTCGAGCACCGGGTCGACGCCGCCCTCGAGCGCGTTCTCGACCGGCGCCAGTGCCCGTTCGCAGCGGCCCTCCTGGACCGAGAGCACCACGTCGCGCAGCGACGCCAGCGGCACGCCCTCGAAGCCCGGCGCGGCTGCCGTCAACGCCTCGTCGCTGACCGTGCCGGGCGGCCCGAGATATGCCGCGCGCACCTAGTGCGACTCCAGGATTACGGACCCGACCTCGCCGGCCAGCGCTAGGCGGACCGCTTCGTCCTCCTCGGGTGAGAGCTGCTGCTCGCCGCGCCCGCCGTGGACCTGCTTGCAATACAGGCGCGCGGTGTCGCGGTGGGCGATCGAGGACAGCACGACGCCGTTGTGGTCGGCGTCGAGCAGCGCGATCGTCGTCGACTGGTGGCCGGACATCTCGTTGTAGGCGTCATAGCGGACGAGCGCGCGGTAGGCGATCGCGCCGTCCAGCCGGTCCTCGGCGGTGGCCATCCGCGCGTCCAGATGCGCGGCGAGCTCCTCGACGCGTCCGTGGAGCGCCTCGAAGGCCTGCTGCAGGTCGACGGCGTGCGCGACCAGGTCGGACTGTCCGTGCTCGCCGAGCACGACCTTCTGCCCGCTCCGCAGCCGCCGCACGCGCAGGCTCAGCACGAGCGCCCAGATCAGCGCGATCAACGCCGCGCCGGCCGCGGCGAGCGCGACGACACCGGGCGCGTCATTGAAATCCGACACGCCCGAGACGTTAGCCCGTGGCGAACACCGACGGGTACGTCGCGGTGTTGTTGCCCTTCGTCTTCTCGCCGGGCACGGAGGCCACCGTCGCCGTGATGTTCACGACCGTGTCCAGCGGCGGCTCGCGGTTGAGCGGGATCGTCACCGTCGCCTTTTCGCCCTTGGCCACCTTCTGCACGGTCTTCGAGAGGCTGATCGGCGAGCCGCCGCTCTCGCGCTCGATCTTGACCGTGACCTTGATGTTGAATTCGTCGTTGTCGCCCTGGTTGGTGAACGCGACCGAGAACGCCTGGCCGGCCACGTACGTGAGCCGGTTCGAGCCCGGCTGGAGGGTCGTCTGGCCGTAGGACGTCGCATCCAGGCCGGTGCCGTGCAGACCGGGACCGCTCGGCTCGTCGCTGCCGCTCGCGCCGTCGCCGTCCCCGCCGCCCGAGAGCTGCTGCCCGAGCTTGGAGGCGACGAACTGCTCGGAGACCCAGTTGATGTCGCGCATGAACTGCGACTGCTGGACCTGGATATCCGTGCCCGCCTTGGCGTCCTGCAGCTCCTTGCGCACGAACGGGATCACGCGGCTCTTGTAGAGCACGTCGGACGCGTTGAAGGCCTGCATCTGCCCCGCGAT
Source organism: uncultured Solirubrobacteraceae bacterium (assembly GCA_963768375.1). Taxonomy (GTDB): domain Bacteria; phylum Actinomycetota; class Thermoleophilia; order Solirubrobacterales; family Solirubrobacteraceae; genus Solirubrobacter. The sequence goes on along the minus strand of CAVYHO010000002.1, from coordinate 311,739 downwards.
GCTGCCGATCGCACGATCTGCCGCCTCGCCTTCGTCACCGAGCGCGGTCTTGACGTCCTCGGCGACCTTCGTCAGGCCGTCGCGCCGCAGCTCGAGCGCGATCAGCAGCGACTGCTGGGCCGACACCATGTCGTCCGGCACGTCGAGATCGCGCGCCTGCGCGAGCGACTTGTCGGCCGAGTTCTTGAACTGGATCACCTGTCCATACAGGTCCGCCGGCGCCTGCGCGCCGCCCCGGTTCATCTCCTCGAAGAACTGCTCGCCGGTCTGACGCGACTCGGTGGCGATCCCGGAGACCTGCAGGTTGTAGTTGCGCAACGCCTCCTTGTGGCGGCTGTTGTTGCACGCGCGGACGACGAAGATGAGCACGAGCAGCAGCAGCGCGCCAACGATCACGGCGACCATGCGCCGGACCAGCACGGTCTGACCGTCGGAACCGCCGCTCACCACCCGGCCGCGGCGCGGGGGCGGTGAGGGGCGCACGCGAGTGCGCGTCGTGCGTTGAGGTTCGTCGTCCTCGTCAAAGAAGGACAAAGTCCTGGATCTCCTCAGGGCCGTTCGGCCGTCTCAGGATGACAGCCCCGTCGGAGGGAACGACGGTCTGGTGACGAACGCACGTCTGATGGACACCACCGACGAGCTGCCCGCCGAAGTCGGCTCCGAGCTTGTCATGGGCCGCTACCGGCTCGGGCCGCGGCTCGGCGCCGGGGGGTTCGGAACGGTGTTCGCGGCGACCGACGAACGCCTCCGGCGCCCGGTCGCCGTGAAGGTGATTCCGGCCCCGGACCGCGGCGACCCGACGCGCGCGCAGCGCGAGGCGCTGGCCGCGGGTCGCCTCGACCATCCCGGAATCGTCGCCATCTTCGACGCCGGCCAGGACTCGCGGGCGCGCTATCTGGTGTCCGAGTTGGTCCAGGGCTCCACGCTCGACGAGCTGAGCGCCGAGGGCGTGCTCTCGGATCGGGACGTCATCCGGATCGGGCTGGCGCTGTGCGATGCGCTCGAGCATGCGCACGGCCGCGGCGTCGTGCATCGTGACGTCAAGCCCCAGAACGTGATCGTCCCGGACGCGCCGCGGTCGGCCGCCGGCGTGGCGAAGCTGGCCGACTTCGGCGTCGCCCACCTGGCCGGCGACGAGCCGCTCACGCGCACCGGTGACGTCGTCGGAACGCTGGCCTATATGGCGCCGGAGCAGGCGGCGGGCCGTCGCGTCGACGAACGCGCCGACCTGTACAGCCTCGCGCTCGTGCTCTACGAGGCGCTCGCGGGCACCAACCCGGTCCGCGCCGGATCACCCGCGGCGACCGCACGCCGCGTCGGCACCGTGCTCCCGCCGCTCAAGCGCTCGCGCAAGGACCTGCCGCCTGCACTCAACGCCGCCATCGACCGCGCCCTGCGCCCACGCCCGGAGGAGCGCGGCACGCTCGACGAACTCGCGGGAGAGCTGGCCGAGGCACTGCCGGAGGTCTCCGACGACGGCGGGACGGTAGCGCGGCACCCGCTCGAGCGCACCGAGCCGGTCCCGCTCCCGCGCGGGGTGATCCGCGCCGCGGCCGCCGTGCTCGCCGGCGGCCTGGCCGCGGTCGCGCTGGCCTGGACCGGCCAGCCGATTGCCGCCGCCCTCGTCGCGGTGCTCGCGGTGGCGCTGCTCCCCCGCATCGGCTGGCTCGCCACGGCCGCGGCCGTGATCGTCCTGCTCGCGATCGAGCAGCCCGACGCGGCGGTGGTGGCAGCCGCGGCCGCACTGCCCGTGCCGCTGCTGCTCTACCGGCGCGGCACGACGTGGTCGGTCCCCGCGCTGGCGCCCGCGCTCGGTCTCGCGACGCTCGCCGGCGCCTATCCGGCGCTGGCGGGGCGCGCCCGCGGGTGGTTCACCCGCGCGGCGCTCGGTGCGCTCGGCGCGTGGTGGGTACTGCTCTACGACGTGCGCGGCGAGGCGGAGCTCAAATCGGTCGCGACGTCGGGCGAGCTGCTGTACGCGGCCGTGTGGGCGCTCGCCGCACTGATCCTGCCCTGGCTCGTGCGCGGCCGCTGGCTCGCCGCTGACGTCGTGGCGGCCGCCGCATGGGCCGCCGCGCTGGGTGCCGGGACCGCCGCGGTGGCCGAGGCGATCGGCGTACCGGAGCCTCCCGGGCTCGTGCTCGCTACCGTCGTCGCGGGTCTGCTCGCGGTTGCAATCCCACACGTCCGTCGTATTGGAGTGCTGGAGCCGTGAGGCTGGTCCGGATACTGTGCACCCGCAACCATGGCCACCACATCCCGGTAGCGGCGCGTGAGCGTCCTGCGCAGCCTTGAATCCAAGCTCGCCGGGCTCGTCGAGGGCACGTTCTCGCGCGCCTTCAAGTCCGAGGTGCGCCCGGTCGAGATCGCGCGCAAGCTGGCGAAGGAGATGGACCAGAACAAGGTCCAATCGCTGTCGCGTGTGTATGCCCCGAACGAGTACGCCGTCTGGCTGTCGCCTGACGACCGCAAGCAGTTCGAGGGCTACGAGGACGAGCTGGCGCGCGAGCTGTCCGGCTACCTGCTCGAGCACGCGCGCCGCGAACGGATCGCGCTGCTCACCAGCCCGGAGATCGAATTCAAGACCGATGACCGGCTGCGGCTCGGCGAGTTCGGGATCCAGGCGCGGCTGGTCCGCCCGCCGGCGCACGAGCAGGAGCAGCCGAGCCAGGGCGACGAGGGCCACACGATGGTCTACTCGACGTCCGCGCGGGTGTCCGAGCCGCTGCGCGAGCCGGACCCGAGACGCGGCCACGCGCGGCTGCGCTACGCCGGCCGCGCAGAGCTCGTGGGATCGCGCGGCGCCGTGCTCGGCCGCTCGCGCGACTGCGACGTCGTGCTCGACGACCCCAACGTCTCCCGCCATCACGCCGAGGTGCGCCCGTCGGGCGGGTCGTGGATCGTCAACGACCTCGGCTCGACCAACGGCATCAAGGTCAACGGGCGCCGCGTGGAGGGGCCGCAGTCGCTCAAGCGCGGCGACGTCATCGAACTGGGTACTTCGAAGGTGACCTTCGAGGTGGAATAGGCGATGGAACTCGACCCGATCGCCGTCGGTCTCAAGTTCGGCTTCCTGGCCGTCCTGTACCTGTTCCTGCTGTGGGTGGCGCGCTCCGCGCTGAAGGATCTGCGGCGCGGAACCGAGCCCTCCTACAGCGGTCCGAGCGCGGACTTTGAGGACGCGACGGGGATGTACAGCGCGTCCGCTCCGCTCGGCCGCGACGGCGGCAACCCGAAGCTGCGGGTGCAGTCCGGAGCGGGCCTGTCAGTGGGCTCCGCCTATGATCTGAGCGAGGGAGCGCTGCTCGGGCGGGGCGATCAGGCGGACATCCAATTGGAGGATGGATTCGCGTCGTCAAGGCATGCGCGACTCATCCCGCAGGGCGATGTGATGGTGTTGGAGGATCTGGGCTCCACGAACGGCACGTACCTCAACGGTGAACCGCTCCGCGGGCCACAGCCCCTGCACGCTGGTGACAAGATCCGGATCGGCGACAGCGAGTTCTCCTTCGAGCGATGACGATGCTGCGGATCGCTGACCACTGGCACGGCTCCGACCTCGGCCTGCAACGGCAGGGCAACGAGGACAACTACTTCGTGCAGGCACCGCTGTTCGTCGTCGCTGACGGCATGGGCGGCGCGCAGGCCGGCGAGGTCGCGTCCGAGATGGCCGTCGAGTCGTTCAACGACGGGATCCCGGACGGCGATTCGCCCGCCGAGGGCCTCAAGCACATCATCGAGAGCGCCAACCGGCGCATCCACGAGCGCTCGCGCTCGGACAACCAGCGTGCCGGGATGGGGACGACGGTGACCGCGGCGCACGTCGGCGAGGATTCGGTGACGGTCGCCCACGTCGGCGATTCGCGCTGCTACCTCGTGCGCGACGGCGACCTGATCCGGCTCACCAAGGACCACTCGCTGGTCGGCGAGCTGGTCGAGCGCGGCAAGCTGACCGAGGAGGCGGCCGAGCGGCATCCCCAGCGCTCGGTGATCACCCGCGCGCTCGGCCCCGAGCCGAACGTGCAGGTCGACGTCGTCGAGTACCCGGCGAAGGCCGGCGATCTGTTCATGGTGTGCTCGGACGGCCTGACGTCGATGGTCCGCGAGCCGAAGCTCAAGCCGCTGCTGGTCGACAACGACCGCCCGCTCGACGAACTCGGGCGCGAGCTGATCGCGGCCGCCAACGCCGCCGGCGGTCGCGACAACATCACCGTGGTCCTGTTCCGGCTCGAGGAGATCGACGCCCCTGCGGGGAATACGCCCCCACCCGCCCACGCCGCCACCGCTCCGAAGGCCGACCCCACCGAGGACGACACGAACGAGTACGACACGTTCACCGGCGAGGCGGTGAAGACGCCGCGCCAGGGCGTGAGCCGGCCGCAGGGCCGTACGCGGCACGGCGACGAGGCGCATGCCCTTGGCGCCGCGAGCGCCTCCGACGAGGCCGAGGCCTCCTACCGCGCGTCGGGCACCGTCGCCCTGTCCGCCGTGCGCCCTCGTGCGGAGCCGATCGAGGAAGGCCAGGCGCACGCCCCACCGCAGGAGCCCCAGCGCCGTCGGCGCCGGCGCATCGTGACGCCGGGCCGCCTCCTCGCCCTCGGCTGCGTCATCGGCCTGCTGGCCGCCTTCTGGCTCGCGACGCGCCAGGTTTACTTCGTCGGGGTAGACGAATCTCGAGGCAATGTGGTGACCCTGTACCACGGCCTTCCATACGACCTTCCGCTCGGGATCCGGCTCTACTCGCCGGTCCGGCACTCCGGCGTGACGTTCGAGCAGGTGCCCGCGAACCGGCGCGATACGTTCACCGATCACACGCTGCGCTCGAAGGACGACGCCGAGAGCCTGGTCCTGGCGCTCGAGCAGGGACGTATTCAGTGAGCGCGCGAAACCGCGAGTTGCTGGCGCTGATCCCGGCGTCGCTGCTGCTGACGGCCGGCTTCGCCGCGATCTTCATCCAGCGCTCGGAGATCCTCTCGGATGTCTCGCTGACCTACGGCGGGATCTTCCTCGGCCTGTGCTTCGCCGGTCACCTGGTGATCCGCTTCACGCTTCCGCACGCCGACCCGTACCTGTTCCCGCTCGTCGCCGTGCTGGCGTGCTTCGGGCTCGTGGTCGTCTACCGGATCGACGAGGACCTCGCGCGCGACCAGGCGCAGTGGTTCGTGATCGGCCTCCTGTTCTTCGTCGCGACGATCTTCCTGCTGCGCGACTTCCGCGTGCTCGAGCGCTACCGGTACACGATCGCGCTCGCCGGCCTGGCGCTGCTGCTGCTGCCGCGCGTGCCGGGGATCGGGCAGCAGGTCAACGGCGCCTACCTCGGCGTCAAGCTCGGCCCGGTGTCGTTCCAGCCAGCGGAGCTGGGCAAGATCGCGATCGTCATCTTCCTCGCCGCCTACCTGCGCGACAACCGCCAGGTGCTGGTGCAGGGCGGGCGCCGGTTCCTCGGCGTGACGATCCCGCGGCTCAAGCACCTCGGGCCGCTGCTCGTGGTCTGGGGCGCGGCGATGCTGATGCTCGTCTTCATCCGCGACCTCGGCTCGTCGCTGATGTACTTCGGCGCGTTCCTGGCGCTGCTCTACGTGGCCACGAACCGGTTCAGCTTCGTGCTCGTGGGGATGGTGATGTTCGCCGCCGGCGCGTGGTTCTTCGCGTCCACGGTCGGCCACGTGCAGGACCGGATCGACATCTGGCTCGACCCGTTCCCACGCTATGACGACGCCGGTTATCAGATCGCCAACGGGCTGTTCGCGCAGGCCGACGGCGGGTTGTTCGGACGCGGATTGGGCGCGGCGATCCTCAACGTGCCCGGCGGCGGGCGCCTGATCCCGGCCCCGGAGACGGACATGATCTACGCGGTCATCGTCAACGACCTCGGGCTCGTCGGCGGCGTCGGGCTGCTGGCGACCTACCTGCTGATCGCCGAGCGCGGCTTCAAGATCGCGACGCTGGCCAGCGACTCGTTCTCGAAGCTGCTCGCCACCGGGCTGACCGCCGTGATGGTGCTGCAGGTATTCGTGATCGTCGGCGGCGTCACGCGCGTGATCCCGCTGACCGGCGTGACGCTGCCGTTCGTGTCCTACGGCGGCTCCTCGATCGTGGCCAACTTCATCCTGCTCGGGCTGCTGCTGGCGATCTCCAACCGCGCGCGGGGGCCGGCATGAACACGTCGATCTTCCGCCTCTACGCGCTGTTCGTCGTGCTCTTCGGCGTCCTGGTCGCGTTCAGCTCGCGCTGGGCCGTGTTCGGCGCCACCGGCCTGCGTGAGAACCCCAAGAACAGCCGCGTGGTGATCGAGGAGCAGCGGATCAAGCGCGGCGTGATCCGGGCCGCCGACAACGAGGTGCTGGCCGGGAGCACGCCACTGTCGGACAAGCGCTACGCGCGGCGGTATCCGACCGGCGAGCTGTTCGCGCAGCCGGTCGGCTTCGACTCGATCCGCTTCGGCCGCGCCGGGCTCGAGCTCTTCTACAACGACCGGTTGACCGGCCGCAAGGAGGAACTGGCCAACATCGTCGACTCGCTCGTCGAGCGCGACCAGGTCGGCGACGACCTGCAGACGACGCTCGTCCCGAAGGCGCAGCAGCTCGCCTACGACGAGCTGGGCGACCGCAAGGGCGCCGTCGTCGCGCTGCGGGTCAAGGACGGCGCGGTGCTCGTGCTGGCCGGCAATCCGTCCTTCGATCCGAACAAGCCGGACGAGAAGAGCACGTTCAATCTGGCGACCCAGGGCCTGTTCCCGCCCGGCTCGACGTTCAAGACGGTGACGGCGACAGCGGCGCTCGACTCCGGCGACTACCAGCCGGACTCGCGTGTCAGCGGCAAGAACGGGAAGGTGATCTCCGGCACGCCGTTGAACAACTTCGGCCAGGAAGACTTCGGCGAGATCACGCTGACCGAGGCGCTGACGAACTCGGTGAACACCGTCTGGGCCGAGGTCGGCGTCAAGCTGGGGCGCGAGACCATGCAGGAGTACATGGACCGGTTCGGGTTCGGAGAAAAGCCGCCGATGGACTATCCCGCTCGCCAGATGGAGATCTCCGGCCCGCGCCGGCGCGGGACCGTGATTCCGATGAGCTCGAGTTCGGTCGACGTCGGCCGGACCGCGATCGGCCAGGCGCTGCTGCTCGTCACTCCGCTGCAGATGGCGACCGTCGCGCAGACGATCGGCAACGGCGGCCTGCGGATGGAGCCGCGGATCGTCGAGAAGGTGATCGACCCGGACGGTCGGACCGTCGACGAGCCGCTGCCCAAGCGCGCCGAGCGCGTGATGTCGGCCGAGAGCGCGGCGAAGGTCGGCACGATGATGAAGTCGGTCGTGCGCGAGGGCTCCGGCACCGCGGCCGCGCTCGAGGGCGTCGAACTGGCGGGCAAGACCGGCACCGCCGAGATCGACATCAACCGCGGCATCAACGACCTGTGGTTCATCGGCTTCACCGACGAGGTCGCGATCGCCGTGATCGTCGACCGCCAGCAGGGTCAGGGCGGGACCGTCGCCGCCCCGATCGCCAAACGCGTCCTCCAGGCCCTCGGTCAGTAGATGCACATCGCCCCGGACACCATGGTCGACGGCCGCTACCGGGTGCTCAGGCGGCTCGGGATGGGCGGGATGGCCGAGGTGTGGTGCGCCGAGGACGAGGTGCTCGGCCGCAACGTCGCGCTGAAGCTGCTCGGCAGCCGTTATGCCGAGGACCCGGAGTTCCGCGAGCGCTTCCGGCGCGAGGCGCGCGCCGCCGCCGGGCTCGCGCACCCCAACATCGTCGGCATCTTCGACCGCGCCGAGTGGGACGGGACGCCGTACATCGCGATGGAGCTGGTCGAGGGTCGCACGCTCAAGGAGCTCGTGATCGAGCGCGGGCCGATGCCCATCGACGTCGCGACCGATCTCACCGTGCAGCTCCTGAAGGCGCTCGGCTACGCGCACAAGCGCGGGATCGTGCACCGCGACGTCAAGCCGCAGAACGTGATCATCGACGGCGAGGGGCAGGCCAAGGTGGCCGACTTCGGGATCGCCCGGGCCGTCAACTCCGACATGACCGAGACCGGCGCGATCGTCGGCACCGTCCAGTACCTGTCACCCGAACAGGCGCACGGCGAGCCGGTCGACCAGCGCTCGGACCTCTACTCGGCCGGCGTCGTGCTCTACGAGCTGCTGACGGGCCGCGTGCCGTTCGACGGCGAGGCCCCGGTCTCGATCGCGCTCAAGCACGTGTCCGAGCGTCCGGCGCCACCGTCGCAGCTGCGGCCCGGGATCCCGCCGGCCGTCGAGTCCGTCGTCCTGCGCGCGCTCGAGAAGGACCCGGCGTACCGGTTCCAGAGCGCCGACGAGTTCATCACGGCGTTGGAGAACGCGCGCCGTGCGCCGAGCCGCCCGGTCGTGCGCGAGCCCGTCGCCGAGCCGGAGGAGCGGTCGCGCTGGTGGATCTGGCTGCTCGTCGCGCTCGCGGTCGTGGCGATCGGCGTCGGTGCGTGGTACCTGCTCGCCGGCGACCGTGTGACCGTCCCCAACGTGGTCGGCCGCGAGGCCAGCGAGGCGGCCGACATCCTGCACGACGAGGGTCTCGAGGTCGCGTTCGTCAACGAGGAGTCCGACGACGTTCCGCGTGACGAGGTGATCAAGGAGGAGCCGAAGCCCGGCGAGGAGGTGCGCGAGGGCACGACGATCACGCTGACCGTGTCCGGCGGGCGCGGCACCGTCGCGGTCCCGGCCGTCGAGGGCCAGTCGCGCGAGGAGGCCGAGCAGGCACTGACCGAGGCCGGCTTCAAGGTCAACGTCGAGGAGGAGTTCTCGGAGTCCGTGCCGGAGGGCGACGTGATCTCGCAATCGCCCGAGGGCGGGCGCCAGGCGAGCAAGGGCCGGACCGTGACGATCACGGTGTCGCAGGGCGTCGAAGGCATCGAGGTGCCGAAGCTCACCGGCCTCCAGCGCGATGCGGCCGAGCAACAGCTGGCCGGTCTCGGGCTGAGCGCGGACATCACCGAGGAGGAGTCGACCTCGGAGCCGGGCACCGTGACCGAGCAGGATCCGGCGGCGGGCACGAGCGTCGAGAAGGGCGCCGCGGTGCAGATGACGGTGGCCAAGGCGCGTCCCGAGGTCCCGGACGTGACGACCGGCAACCCGACGGTCGAGGACGCCACGCAGACCCTCGAGGAGGCCGGCTTCAAGGTCGCCACCGACCCGCGCCCCGATCCGGCGCTCGTCGGGCGCGTGATCGACCAGCGGCCAGAGGCGGGCACGCCGCGCTCGACCGGCGGGACCGTCACGCTCGTCGTGGGCGAGGACGAGACAGCGGCGACGCCGACCCCGACGCCATGAGGGTCGCGGTCCTGGCGGGCGGGCGCTCGTCCGAGCACGACGTCTCGCTGCATTCGGCGGCATCCGTGCGCGAGGGCGTCTCGGCGGCCGGCCACGAGGTGCTGGCGGTGACGATCGAGCGCGGGGGCGAGTGGGTGTTCGACGGCGAGCCCGTGAGCCTGCGCCCCGGTGGCGGTCTGCTCGGCGCCGACGCGGTGTTCGGCGTGCTGCACGGGCCGTTCGGCGAGGACGGGACGCTCCAGGGGCTCCTGGAACTGCTCGACGTGCCGTACGTCGGCGCCGGCGTGCTCGCCTCGTCGCTGTGCATGGACAAGGTGGTGTTCAAGGACGTGCTGGCCGCCGCGGACGTCCCGCAGGTGCCGTACGTGGGGATCCGCGAGCCGCGCTGGCGCGCGGAACCTGAGGCCATCCGGCGCGAGCTGGCCTTGCTCGGCACGCCCGTGTTCGTCAAGCCGGCTCGGCTCGGCTCGTCGGTCGGGATCGCCAAGGTGACGTCGGAGTCCGAGCTCGGCCCGGCGCTCGATGCCGCGTTCGGTCACGACGACCACGTGATCGTCGAGGGGTTCTCGGCCGGGCTGGAGGTCGAGTGCTCCGTGCTCGGCAACGGCGAGCCCGAGGCGTCGATCCCCGGCGAGATCGTCCTCACAGGCGCCGACTGGTACGACTACGAGGCCAAGTACACGCCCGGTGGTATGGAGCTGGTCGTTCCGGCGAGGCTGTCCGAGGCGGTGCTCCACGACGTCCGGCGGCTGGCGGTCGACACGTTCGTCCGCGTCGGCTGCGCGGGCCTGGCCCGGGTCGACTTCTTCGTCGAGGACGGCGAGCGCGTGCTCGTCAACGAGCTCAACACGATGCCGGGCTTCACGGCCACGAGCGTCTACCCGAAGCTGTGGGAGGCATCAGGGACGGCGTTTCCGGAGCTCTGCGACCGTCTGCTGACCCTGGCGCTCGACCGCTTTGCGGCCGAGCGAGGTCACGATTTCTAAGCGGCGACCTTCTGGAGCAGCCTGATCTCGGAGATCTCGGCGCGCTCGGAATCAGGGGCGAGCTTGGTGATCCAGACGAGGTAGTAGCGGAACTGCTCGCCGCCCGTGTCGAGCTTGAAGCGCTTGTTCTCGCTGTTGACCGTCCCGCCGCCGACCTTCTTCCAGCCGTCGTCGATCGACTTCGGCACGTCGCCGGGCGGGGCGGCGTAGATCGTCGCGCGCCAGCCCGGCTCGGGCGTCGCGATCTGCATCTCGACCGCCTCGACGCGCGGGTTGGCGTCGATATAGACGCCGACGCCGGCCTTGTTGGCGCCCTCGAGCCCTGCCGGGTACTGCTCGGTCGTCCACGCCGTCCCGTCGTCGCGGTCGACGGTCCGTGAGGCCTGGGCGGCGTGCTCCTCGTCGTCGCCGAGCGGGTCGTAATCGTGCGCCGACGTGCGCTTGACCGAGACCACGCGGGTGCCCTCGGGCGTCTCGGAGACCTTCCCGGTGCCGGTACCGCGCTGGACCTGAACACCGGGGACGTCGGGCCGGGCGATGATCAAGGCGACGACGGCGACTGCGACGCCGACCAGCGCGACAATGGCGAGCAGCGAGACCGGGTGGCGCATCCGGAACGGCAGCCGGCGGCGGGCGTGGGCCGGGAGCGTGCGGATCACCGCGGTCGCCTCGCCGGTCGAGGTGCCGGAGCGGGCGGCCTCGATCGCGAGCGCGTCCTCGAGATCGGCGACCAGCATCGGAATGTCGGCGTAGCGGTGCGCGAGGTCCTTCTCGGTCATCCGGTCGAGCACCGCCGCGGTGGTGGCCGACACCTCGGGGCGCATGCGCTGGATGTCCGGCAGGTCCTCGCGGACGTGCTTCATCGCAACGCTGATCTGGTTCTCGCCGTGGAACGGGACGTCGCCGGTGAGCATCTCGTAGAGCACGACGCCGAGCGAGTAGATGTCCGACTGCCCGTCGACGTCGTGGCCGAGCGCCTGCTCGGGCGACACGTAGTCGGTCGTGCCGAGCACGCGGCCGTCGGCCGTCAGCCCGTCGTCGCGCAGCGAACGGGCGATCCCGAAGTCCGTCACCTTGGCCGAGCCCTCGGGGTCCAGCAGGACGTTCTGGGGCTTGACGTCGCGGTGCACGATCTCGTGCGCGTGCGCGGATCCGAGCGCGCGGGCGATCTCGATCGCGTAGGCCAGCGACTCGTCGATCGGCAACCGGCCCAGGCGCCGGATCCGGTCCTTGAGCGTCTCGCCCTCGACGTACTCGAAGACGATGTACGGCCGGTTCTCGTCCTCGCCGGCATCGATCACGCCGACGATGTGCGGATGCGAGAGCTGCGCGACCGCGCGCGCCTCGCGCCTGAAGCGCTCCAGCTGGTCGGAATCGGCCGACATCTCCCGGTGCAGGAGCTTGATCGCCACCCGTCGTTCGAGGTTGACGTCGAAGGCCTTGTAGACCGTCGACATCCCTCCCGCGCCGATCTGGGCGTCCAGCCGATACCGGCCACTGAGCAGCATGCCCACGAGCGTGCTCATGAACTCCGCCTATTGTGGCCGAAACGTAGGGCGCCGGGGGATCACTTCACGGATCCCTATACGCCACGTCTGGCCTGGACCCTGTGACGAGGGTCCTACGAGTCCACGGAGCGCCCCGACCAGGTCCTCCACTCGGGATCGGCCGGCGCGTCGGCCTGCTCCGGCGCGATCGGATTGCCCTGCTGTTCGATCGCGTCCTCGATCTGACGCTGCTCGTCGCTCATGCCCGGAGCGGTCGGCGACGCGGCCTCGCGCAGCTCGGCCTCGGCCTGCTCCTGCCCCTCGGCCTCGCCCTCGCCGGCCTCGGCCAGTGGGCGCTCGGCCTCCGTCGCCGGCTCGCCGGCGGGGCCTTCGTAGTCGGAGACCGGACCGCCGATGTTGGCGGCTTCGGCCGCGGCGGCGGCCTCCTCCTCGGCCTCGTCGATCGCCGGCGACTCGTACGCGGGCGGGACGGGAACCGCGGTCGCCGTGTTGGCCACGGGTCCGGGCGCGTCGTAGTTCGACACGGGCGGCGGGGTGTAGCTCTCCGGCCGCGGCGGTGCGGATGAGTCTTCGCCGCCGGGCAGCAGGCCCCGCACCGTCTCGCGCTTCTTGAAGAGTGCGGCGCCCAGTGCGGCGGCGATGCCGCCGCCGATCAGAAGGGTCTTCGCGCGCGAGCGCTGCTTACGCGGCTCGACGCCAGGAAGTTGGGAGGCCAGCCGGTCGCGGGCGAAGGCCCAGGCGACCCTGGCGATGGCCACGTTGCGGGCGGTCTTGGCAAAGTCCATGCCAAGACCGTACCCCTTTCGCGTGGTGGACTAGCGGCCGCTAGGCGGCGCGCTTCGTGACCGGCGAGGGAAGCTCGAGCGGAGCGGCGTCGGCCGCGGCGCGGTTCTCCTCGCGGACTGCGTGCCAGATCTCCTCACGGTAGATCGGCAGAGAACGCGGGGCTTCGATGCCAACGCGAACGGTGTTGCCGACGATCTCCATCACGTGGACGACGACATCGTCGCCAACCATGATCTTCTCGCCGGCACGGCGGGTGATGAGCAGCATGGTTCCTCCTTGGATCCGCTGCGGAAATGGATGGATTAAGCGGCGGCCGCGACGGCCGGGAACAGCGGGGCGCGGACGGGGGCGTCTGCGGCCTCGTTGATGACCTGGTGACCCTTGCCGTCAGCGACGAGGATCGGGGCGCGCAGGTTCGCGTAGAAGTCGGCCAGCTCGGAGCCGGCGCGGACGGTCACCCAGACGGCGACGTCAGCCGGATCGGCCGTGATCGGCTCGGAGTCCGCGTCGGAGAGCTCGACGGCGTACTCGTTGAAGAACTGCCACGGGTTGGCGACCGGGAGGGCGAGCGTCGGATCGTCGATCGAGTGCAGCCAGCTGAAGGCCCCGTCGTTGCCGGCGGCGACGATCGCGTAGTGCGAACCGCCAAGGCCGATAAGGCCGTTCGGGAACTCGATCACGTCCTTGGACGCGATCTCAATCGTGCCGAAGCGCGAAGAGTCGATGGTGAGGGTGGACATAGGTCTCCTGGAGGGGGGAGAGAAACGGATCTAGTGGCCCTATCGGCCTAACGGAGGAAATCCATTAGCGACGACTGCACGATGTTCGCCCCGGCGCGCAGCGAGGCCTGGTAGGCGGCGCTCTGGGAGTTGAACTCGATGATCGTCTTGGCGACGTCGGCGTCCTCGGTCTCCGAGAGCTGCTTCGTCACCGCTTCCTGGATCTGGCTCAGTCGCGTGCTGCCGGCTTCGAGCCGGTTCGTCATCGCGCCGTTGCGCGCGCGGACCTCGAGCAGCGAGTCGAGCTTGCCCTTGAGGCCGGTCAAGTCGCCGCCGCGCAGCGCGGTGCCGTCGCCGGCGCGCAGGTGGTCGGCGATGTCGCGCAGCGTGTTGAGCAGCTTGCCGTCGGCCGGGGCCGCGCGGCCGTCGCCGAGGATCTCGCGCGCGACCGTGTTGATCGAGATCGTCACGCCGGGGCCGATCTCGCGGATCACGCCCGGGATCGCCGGGTCGAGGCCGGCCTCGTTGCCCTGGTAGGCATCGTCGGCCCCGAGCTTGTACGGCGCGACCGAGGTCGCGGTACCCGACATCAGGTACTTGTCGCCGTAGCTGGCGTTGGCGGACTCCTTGATGCCCTGGATGATCTGATCGATCTCGGAGGCGATCGCGTTGCGCGACGTCTGGTCGGCGGTGTCGTTCGCGCCGCGGACGAGCAGGTCGTTCGCGCGATTGACGTAAGAGGTGATCGAGTCGAGCGCGGACTCGGTCGAGTCCTGCCAGCCCTGCGCGTCCTGGATGTTCGAGACGTACTGGTCGTTGGCCGCCTGCGCCGCACGCAGGCCCATCGCCTTGGCGGTGCCGAACGGATCGTCGGACGGGCGCGTGATCTCGCGGCCGGAGGACGCCTTCGCCTGGGTGCGCGCGAGCTTCTCGGACAGGCCATTGAGGTCCGAGAGGACGTTGCGCTGGATCATGCCGGTCGTGATGCGCATGAGTTACAGCCCCACGCGTCCGGTGCGGTTGATCAGCACGTCGAGCATCTCGTCCATCGTCGACATCGCGCGAGCGGACGCCTGGTAGGCGCGCTGGAATTTCACGAGGTTGGACATCTCCTCGTCCATCGACACGCCCTGGACGCTCTGGCGCCGGTTCTCGACCGAGTCGGCCAGGACCTGGGCGTTGCCCTGCATCCGGGTGGCGTTGTTGAGATCGCCGCCGACCTTGGCCACGAAGGCCTTGTAGGCGCCGTCGACCGCGGCGTTGCCGCGCAGCTGCGAGATCGCCTGGGCGATGTCGTTGGAGCCGGACGCGCCCGTGCCGGAGCGGACGCTGCCCGGCGCGGCCTGGATCGCGGCGGACACCTGGATCGACGCGCCCTCGCTGGGCGAGCCGTAGGAAAGGAACGTGCCGCCGTAGGCCGCGTTGACCGTGTCGGCGAGCGACTTCGAGAACGAGTCGATCGACGCGAGGTAGCCCTCGATGGTGCCGCCCGGCGTCTTGCCGACGGTCAGCAGGCCGCCCATCTCGCCGCCCGGGTTCCAGCCGCCGACCGGCGGGCCGGCCCAATCCGCGGTCTGGTCGGACACGATCGGGTACGTCGAGCCGTTGGAGGCGTCGACGAACGAGACATTCAGCGAGCCGCCGTCGAGTTGCTCGACCGAGACCTGACCGTAGCCGGAGAGCTGATCGAGGAGCAGGTCGCGGCGATCCATCAGGTCGTTCGGCGAGTCGCCGTTGCGCAGGTAGCTCGAGATCGTCTTGTTCAGACCCGCGAGCTCGTTCGCGATCTTCTCGACCTCGCCGCCGGGGCCGGCGATCGAGTCGTACTGACCCTGAGCCGTCTCCTGCGCCGCGACCATCTGCGATCGCACGGTGTGGATCGCGTCGGTGAGGGCGCCGGCCTTCTGCACCAGCGCCTGCTTGGCGGCCAGGCTGTCGGGCGACTTCGAGAGGTCCGACCAGGCGTTCCAGAAGTTGGCCAGCTGGGCGTTGATGCCGGTGTCGCCGGGCTCGGCCAGCGCCAGCTCGGCGGTGTCGAGCGCCTCGGTCTGGGCCTTCCAGTCGTTCAGGCTCGTGTTCTGGCCCCGGAACTGCAGGTCCAGGAACTGATCGCGGATGCGGCGGAAGCCCTGGACGTCGACGCCGGAGCCGAGATGGGCGCCGGTCGCCGACTGCGAGCCGGAGACCTGCAACTGCAGCGCGTGCGAGGCGGCCAGCGTGGCCTCCTGGCGCGAGTAGCCGACGGTCGAGGCGTTGGCGAGGTTGTGGCCGGTCGTGTCGATCATCCGCTGCTGGGCGATGAGGCCCCGCAGCGACGTCTGCATGCCGTAGAAGGAAGAGATGGGCATCGGTTACGCCTGCAGGTCGAGGGCGCGGTAGACAGGGGGTGCGGTGGGGCCGCCGGCGTTGGCGCCCGGCGGGCGGTAGCCCGGCTCGGCCTCATTGCCGATCAGGCGGGTGAGGTGCGAGAGGAAGGTGAGCTCCTGGCGCATCAGCGCACGGTTGATGCCGTGCTCGCGAGCGATCTCGGCCAGCAGGCCGCGCAGCTCGGCGGAACGCTCCATCGCGGCCTGGGCGGCGCCCGGGGTGACGAGCTGGCACAGCCGCTCGAGCGTGACCGAGGTGGCCGGGACGCCGAGCGCCATGCCGGCGCGCTGCAGCAGCGCCGTGCGCTCCTGCTCGAGCGCGCCACGGCGGACCATCTCGGACTGGACGTCGGCGAGCCGGGCGAGCACCGCGTCGGTGTCGCGCTCACGGATGGCCGCGCCCTGGGCGAGGACCAGCTTCAGAAGGTGACGAGCCGAGTTGATCTGCGTGTCCAGGTGGACCAGCAGTTCGGCCTCGAGGACCGTGCTCAAGACTGCATCTCCTTGTAGAGCTGCTGGGCGAGGCCCAGTCCGCGGCCGCTGACGAGCGCGGTCGAAAGGGTGTCCTGCATCTGTAGGCCGAACGGGCCCTCGCCGAGCGGGCTGTTGTCGGTCATCGCCTTGACGAGCTGGGAAGCGAGCATCTGCTCGAAGCCGGCGGCAGCCTTGTAGTTCTTGACGGCGTCGGTGCCTGCGGCGCGCACGTCGGCGGGAAGCGAGACGTTCGAGATCATCGCTTCACCCCGTTGGCGATCTCCATCATCTGATCGGCGGTCTGAATCGCCTTCGACGTCAGCTGGTAGGTGCGCTGCGCGTCGATCATGTCGACCATCGCCGCGGCCATGTCAGCGTTCGAGCCCTCGAGCGCGCCCTGGGTCAGTACGGTCGATGCGGGCGCGGCGGTGGCGTTGCCGGACGCGGCGGTGGTCACGAACGCGTTCTCGCCCGCGGACAGGAGTCCGGGGGTCGAGCGCACGTTGACGATCTCGATCTTGCCGACTGTGCGGCCGCCGGCGACGACTGTGCCGTCGCGGGTGATCGAGATGTCGGACTCGGAGATGCCCTGCGGGACCGTGATCGCGGGCTGGACGAGCGCGCCGGTGCTGGTGGCCAGGCGGCGGTTGCCGTCGAGGTGCAGGCCGCCGTCACGCGTGAGCGCCTGGCGCCCGTCGGACAGCTGAATCTTGATGAAGCCTTCGCCCTGGATGGCGACGTCGAGCGGATTGCCGGTCTCTTTCAGGCCGCCCTGCTCGAAGCCGCGGCCGGTCTGGACGGCGCGCGCGCCGTGGCCGACGGTGACGCCTTCGGCGGCGGGACGACCGGCCTGGTCGTAGAGAAGGTCTGCGAAGCCGACGCGGACGCGCTTGTAGCCCGTCGTGTTGGCGTTGGCGAGGTCGTTGGCGACGGCGTCCAGCTTGGTCTGCTGGGCGGCCATGCCTGCTGCGGCGGTTCGGAGTCCTTCGAGCATGCTTGTCCTGGATCGGCGGAGTGGCGCGAAGCCTTTAGCCGGTCACCGTTCCGACGGACGACGCGGCCTTGCCGAGCGTCTCGTCGATCGTGTGGATGACCTTCTGGCCGGCCTCGTACGTGCGCATCGAGGCGATCATGTCGACCATCGCCTGGGTCGGATCGGCGCCCGAGCCCTCGAGCGACCCGGAGCGCACCTGGCCGACGGTCTGGCCGGCGACGGCGCCTGGCGTGCCGGTGACGAGGTTGTCGCCGGTCTTGCGCGGGTTGTTCAGCAGCACGACATTGAGGCGACGCGGGTCGACCTTGCCGTCGGCGCCGACCGTGACCGGCTGGTTGTCGCGGCCCAGGACGAGGTTGCCGGTGGCCGTGGTCAGCTGGCCCTGGGCGTTCGCGGCGAACTGGCCGTCACGCGTATAGCGCGTGCCCTGGTTCGTGCGGACCGCGAAGAAGCCGTCGCCGTTGACCGCGAAGTCCAGCGGCTCGCCGGTGTCCTTGAGCGGCTGGGGCGTGAAGTCGGTGACCGTGCCGGTGACCTGGACGGCGGTCGTCTGGCTGCCGATCGTGCCGCCGGTGAGCGAGTTGGTGAGCAGAAGCGAGCCGAACGACTGCTGCGTCGTTCGGTCGGCCTTGTAGCCCGCCGTCGACGCGTTGGCGAGGTCGTTGGCGATCTGGTCCTGGCGCACCTGCTCGGCGAGCATGCCGGAGGCCGCGATATAGAGGCCGCGATCCATGTTGCCTGCTTCATCGGCCCATGCGGCACCATTCTTGAAGTGGTCGACCCGATCGCCGTCACGGCTGCCCTGCTCCGCGCTCAGTTGCCGGAGGTGCCGCTGCGCGAAGGCGCGTCGATGATGGCCCGCGTCGCGTCGCGCGGCGAGTCGCACGCGGTGATCGTCATCGCCGGCATCCCGGTGACGGCGCAGGTCCCGCCCGAAGTGCAGGCCGGCGCGACGCTCAAGCTGAAGGTCACCGACGTCACGCCGGAGCGCGTGATGCTGCAGATCGATCCACAGCAGCCCGCGCAGGTGCCGCTCACCGCCGCGCCGCCCATGGAGCTCCGGCCTCAGCTCACCGTCGAAGAGCCCCCGTCGCGCCAGCGCGGCGCGGACGGCGAGCCGGCCGACGTCGTCGCACTCACGTTCACCTCGCCGGCGCTCGGCAAGCTCGACCTGCGGCTCGAGCTGCGTGGAGAACGCTTACTGGCCGAAGTGACGACCCCGGCGGGTCGTCCACACGTTGTGGCGACGGGGGCCAGTGAGCGGCTACGTGCCAACTTGGAAGCGGTCGGACTTGAGGCGACGGTGACGGTCCGCCCGAGGCACACGCCACTCGATCTGTATGCCTGACGGAGACGTCACCGCGGCGCTGAAATACACCGGCGACGGCGCGCCGCAAGTCGTGGCCGCCGGCAAGGGACATATCGCCGCAACGATTCTCGAGCGCGCACGTGAGGCCGGGGTACCGGTCCACCGCGATCCGGAGCTCGCCTCGGCACTCGCTCAGCTGGCCCTCGGGCAGGAGGTTCCGCAGCAGATGTGGGACGCCGTCGCACAGGTCCTGGCCTGGGCCTACGGACTCGGATCCGGGGGCCCTACCCCAAATCGGTGATAAGGCACATCGGGTCTGCGCCCGATACAGCCTTCGTCCGTCAGTCCGTTTCGCCCTCTAGGAGCGCAGTTCCGCTTATGAAGCCCACGACTTCCTCAGGCAGCCGCCGCCGCGTCAGCGCGGAGGATGCCCTCGCGCTTTGGCGTGAGTACAAGGAGACCGGCAGCCTCCAGGTCCGCAACCGCCTGGTGATGACCTACGCGCCTCTGGTCAAGTACATCGTCTTCAAGAAGGTGCGCGAGCTGCCGGCTCGTTGCGAGGTCGAGGACTTCATCTCCTGCGGGCTCGAGGCGCTGATCGCCTCGATCGACCGCTATGACCCGGAGAAGGGCGCCACGCTCGAGCAGTTCGCGTGGACCCGCATCCACGGCGCCGTGCTCGACGAGCTGCGCCGTCAGGACTGGGCCCCGCGCTCGCTCCGCCGCTGGGAGCGCGACATCGCCAAGGCGCGCGACCAGTTCTCCACGATTCACGGCCGCCGGCCCGACCGCGAGGAACTCGCCGCTGCGCTCTCGATCTCGGTCGCGGACCTGCGCCGCCGCGAGGACGACATCGCGGTGTCCGACGTCACGTCGCTCAACACGCTGGTGATCTCCGATGACGAGACCACCGTCGAGCGCATCGACACGCTGGCCGACACCGACCACCGACTTGATCCGGAGCACCAGGCCGCCACCACGGAGGCCAAGGAGAAGTTCCGCCGCGCCTTCGACACGCTGCCCCAGCGCGAGCGCGAGGTCGCCGTCCTGCTGTACGTCAAGAACCTGACGCTGCGCGAGATCGGCGAGGTCATGGGCGTCTCCGAGAGCCGCATCTGCCAGATCCACTCGCAGCTGAAGCGCACGCTCAAGCAGCAGCTCTCCGACGACGCCGTCCTTTTCTCGGCCGTCGGCTAAAGCTTCCTCGCCGCCGGTCGATGACCGGTCTGAGATGACTCTCCAGATCGGTCGATTCACTCCCTACGAGCACCTCGCGACGAGTGCCCTCGCCCGCGCGGTCACTCCCGCTCCGCAGGCGCCCGCCCAGGAGCGACTCGTGGCCGGCGCGGTGTTCACGAGCACGATCGTCGATGAGGTGCCTCCCGCCCCCACTGAGGAGGCCCGCGCAATGGTCGACCGGGCCGCCCAGCGCGTCCAGCAGCTGCACGCGGACGACCGCGAGCTGCACTTCTCGCGCGAAGAGGGGACCAACCGCGTGATCATCGAGGTCCGCGACCTCGACGGCAACGTGATCAAGACCATCCCGCCGTCCAAGGCCCTGGACATCATGTCCGGCGCGGAGCTCTAGCGCATGCCCATCAACCTTTCCGGACTGGCCTCAGGTCTCGATACCGAGGCGATCGTCTCCCAGCTGATGGCGCTGGAGCAGAACAAGGTCACCGCTGTGCAGCGCCGCCAGATCGGCGTGCAGCAGCACAAGGACGACCTCAGCGGGATCAAGTCGAAGCTCGACGCGCTCAAGGCCGCGGCTGCCGCGCTGAGCGACACTACGACCTGGAAGGCGACGCAGACGACGACGTCGTCGAACCCCGCCAAGATCGACGTGTCCCTGCTCGGCGGCGCCGGCATCGGCGGGCACTCGATCCAGGTCAACAAGCTCGCCTCCTCGGCCCAGCACGGTTTCACGTACGCCCCGAGCGCCACCGCCGGCTCGCTGACGCTCCATTACGGCAGCGATCCGAACCTGGCGGACATCAACAAGGTCACGATCTCGATCGGCGCCAACGCGACCGCGGCCGACGTGGCCACGGCGATCAATGCCAACGAGGGCGCCCCCGTCTACGCCGCCGTGATCAAGGAGTCCGGCGGCGCCGAGCGCATCATCCTCTCCGCGCGCAAGACCGGCGAGCACTCGAACTTCAGCGTCGATACGTCCACCATGGGCGCCGGCAGCTCGCTCACCGAGGTGCCCGCCTATGAGCGCGTCGGCGCGGCGGTCCTCAACGCGTCCTACGTCCTCGACGGCGAGGCGGTGGCGCGCGAGTCCGAGTCCAACATCATCGAGAACGCGATCCCCGGCGTGCGGCTCACGCTCAAGGGCGTCACGAGCGGCGCCGAGTCGGTCACGACCACTTCGGCCGCGATCGACAAGGACGGCGTGTCCAAGAAGGTCAAGGCGCTGGTCGATGCCTATAACGCGGTCGTGACCACGGTCCGCGCTGAGCTGACCGAGAAGAGCGATCCGAAGGCGACGACGACGGCCGCCCTGCAGAAGGGCAAGCTGTTCGGCGACTCCGGGCTGACGACGATGCTCAGCCAGCTCAAGGGCCAGATGACGCAGGTCGTGACCGGCCTCGGCCTGACGGGTCTCGCCGACCTGGGCATCGACGTGCCCAAGAGCACCGGCGCCGCCTCGAGCGAGGACGCCAAGGCCGGCAAGCTCGACTTCGACACCGAGAAGCTGACCAAGGCGCTGGACGCCGACTGGACCAAGGTCCGCGACCTGTTCGCGGGTAAGGGCGTCACGAAGGGCATCTCCGGCCTGCTCGGCGACTACGTCGGCACCCAGACGTCTACCAACGGCGTGCTCACGGGCCGGATGACGTCCGACGACTCGGTGCTCAAGGACTTCACGACCCAGATCACCAAGATGCAGGAGCGCATGAAGACGACCGAGGCGCGCCTGAAGGCGCAGTTCGCGGCGATGGAGACGGCGCTCAACAATTCCCAGACTCAGCAGGCGTGGCTGACGAGCCAGATCTCGTCGCTGCCGACGCTGGGCTAGGGCTCAAGCGCGCGGCGTTGACGCCGATCAACTGAGTGATCCCCTCCCTCCCTCCGAACCAGGAGCCCTCGTTGGCTACTTACGCCGGTAATCAGACGGCCGCATACAAGCAGCAGAGCATCCTCACCGCTCCTCCCGGGCGACTCGTGGTCATGCTGTATGACGGTTGTCTGCGCTTCCTCTTCCAGTCCGCCTACGCAATGCGCGAGGGCGACCGCATCCAGTCTCAGGACCGCATGCGCCGTGCCGAGGCGATCATCGACGAGCTGACCGTCACGCTCGATCATGAGCGCGGTGGCGAGGTCGCGAGCCGCCTGCAGGGCATCTACGCGTTCTGCCGCCGCCACCTGATCGAGGCGTCGATGGAGCAGGACCCGCACAAGATCGAAGAGGTCTCCGAGCTCCTCGGCGAGCTGCGCGAGGCCTGGGCCGAGATCGCCGGCGAAGAGCGCCCGGCGGCATGACGCCCGAGGCCCCCTGGGCCGATCTCGTCACGCTCGCCGAGCGCGAGCTCGAGCTGGCACTCGAAGGACGCTGGGAGGAGGCCACTCAGGCCTCCACCGTCCGTCTCGAGGCCGCGCTCGCCCTTGGCGCGCCGCCGGCCGCGGCGCGCCCCCATCTCGAGCGCCTGCTCGAGCTTCAGCAGCTGATCACCGCCGGGCTCACCGTCGCGCGTGCCAACACCGCGCGCCAGCTCGGCGACATGAACCGCGGCCGGGTCGCCATGCGCGGCTACGGCAGCGCCCTCGGTACCGCTCAGCGGGCCGATCTCGGCCGCGCGTAGGACCCTAGGGTCCAGACCCTAAAGCTCCCGGCGGCCACCGCCGATAGAGGGAGTGCGTTCCACGGATGGAGCCGCGTGAGGTCCAAGGACGGACCGCCCCCTCTTCCCTCCAGGAGCTTTCCGTCCCGTGCTGTTCGACACCACTCAGCTGGCGCTAGAACGCAGCATCTCCGGCGCCGCCCAGCGCCACGAGGCGCTGTCGGCCAACATCGCCAACGCCTCCACGCCTGGCTACCAGCGCGTGGACGTGGACTTCCACGGCGCGCTCGCCGCGGCGATGGGCTCCTCGGACGCTCGTCACTCGATCGAGCGCACCGGCTTCACGACGCAGGCCGACCGCACCGTCGGTGCGACGCGCGCCGACGGCGGCACGGTCGACATCGACGCCGAGTCGGCCAAGCTCGCGGCCAACGCGCTCGACCAGCAGGCTGCGGTCTCCGTCGCCAAGACCCGCAACGCGATCCTGCGTTCGGCCATGGGTGTTGCCTGATGAGCATGTTCGGCGGCATGGAGATCTCCGCGAGCGCGCTCACCGCGCAGCGCCTGCGGATGAACGTCACGGCCGAGAACCTGGCCAACGCGCAGACCACGCGCGGCGCCGACGGTCAGCCGTACCGGCGCAAGGAAGTCGTCCTTCAGTCCGTCTCCCAAGGTGGCTTCGGCGCCCAGCTGAGCGCCGCGATGGGCGGTGGCGGCGGTCGCGCCGGCGGCGTCGAGGTCGCGCAGGTGGCCGAGGATCAGACGAACGGCAAGCTCGTCTACGACCCCAGCCACCCGGACGCGAACGACCAGGGCTACGTGACCATGCCAAATGTCGACACGGTGACCGAGATGGTCGACCTGATCGACGCGCAGCGCGCCTATGAGGCGAACGTGACCGCGCTGCAGGCGTCCAAGCAGATGTTCGCCAAGACGCTGGAGATCCTCCGCTAATGCCTATCGATCCCTCCATGGCGATCGGCGGCCTCGGTGGCGCCGAGTGGCAGATCGGCGGCCTCGAGGCCCCGGCTGCGGCTGACGCTTCGGGCTCGAGCTTCGGCGCGATGCTCGGCAACTCACTTTCGTCGCTCGCCGCCACGCAGAACGAGGCCGCGAGCGCTTCCCAGGCCCTGGCCTCCGGCCAAGCCTCTGACCCGACGGCGGTCGTGATGGCCGTCGAGCGCGCACAGCTCGCCATGCAGCTCGCCAGCCAGATCCGCACCAAGGCCGTTGAGGCGGCCCAGGACATCTTCCACACCCAGGTCTAACCCTGAATCATGCCGCCCTTCATCCAGAACCTCCTCGCTCTCCCCTCCAAGACCAAGGCGCTGCTCGCGGTCTCCGCCGTCGCCATCCTGGCGATCGCGTTCCTCATGCTCAAGATCGCCACGGCGCCGTCGTACGCGCAGATCGCCTCGGGTCTCGACCCGGCCCAGACCGGCAAGATCACCGAGGCGCTCGACGCCCAGGGGATCGCCTACGAGCTGCGCAACAACGGCACGGCGCTGGCCGTCTCAAAGACGCAGGCGTCGCAGGCGCAGATCGCGCTGGCCGGCGCGGGCGTGCAGACGTCCGGCGGCTCGCAGCCCGGCTACGAGCTGCTCGACGAGTCCAAGCTCGGTGCCTCGCAGTTCCAGCAGCAGGCCGCTTACCAGCGCGCGCTGGAGGGTGAGGTCGCCCGCACGCTGTCCGGCGTCGATGGCGTGCAGTCCCCGACCGTGCGGCTCGTGCTCCCGCAGGACGACCTCTTCCAGGATGAGGCCACGGCGGCCACCGCCGCCGTCATGCTCGGCAACCCGTCCGACACGCTCGGACCGGGCGCCGTGCGCGGCATGGCCCAGGTCGTCGCGTCGTCCGTCAAGGGCCTCAAGAGCGAGAACGTCACGATCACCGACTCGAGCGGGCAGGTCCTGTGGCCCTCCGACGAGGCCGGCGGCTCGACGTCGGGCGGCGGCACCAAGCAGAGCGCCGAGGCGCGCTACGCCCGCCAGATGGAGTCCTCGCTGAACTCGATGCTCGCGGGCACGCTCGGCCCGAACAAGGCGACGGTGAAGGTCAACGCGGACCTGAACGCGGATGACACCACCGAGAAGGAAATGACCTACGCGGCCAAGGGCACGCCGCTCAAGCAGACGCAGGAAACCGAGAAGCTCGAGGGCGGCTCGGCGACCACCGGCGGCACCGCCGGCACGGGCGCCAACGTCCCGACGTACTCGGCCGGCGCCGCGGGCGGCGGTGGCAACTCGAACTACGACCGCAAGAAGACCGAGACCGACTACGGCGTCAACAAGAAGATCAAAGAGACCAAGATCGCCAAGGGCGCGGTGAACAAGCTCAACGTCGCGCTGATGGTCGACAAGACGGTCCCCAAGGACGTCTACGACTCGCTGCAGCAGACCGTGAGCGCGGCGGCCGGCATCGACCAGGCGCGCGGCGACACGTTCCAGGCCGCCCAGATCGCCTTCGCCAAGGCGGAGACCCCCAAGGCGGGCCCGGTGCCGACCACGCTGCTCGGTCCGCTGAAGTGGGTCGGCCTCGGCCTCGCGTCGCTGCTGTTCCTGTTCTTCATGGTCCGCGGGATGAAGAAGCGCGAGAGCGAGAACCTCGGCACGCCGGCGTGGCTGACCACGATCGACGAGCCGGTGTCGCTGGCGCAGCTCGAGGCGCGCACCTCCGGTGGCTATGCCCTCGACGGCGCCGCCAACGCGATGCTGCCCCCGCGTGTGCCGGACGCCAACCTGCATCAGCTCGACCAGCTGATGGAGCGCGAGCCCGAGCGCGTCGCCGCCCAGGTCAAGGCCTGGATGGCCGAGGACTAGTCAGATGTCGACGGAACTTGCCACCAAGCCCGAAGCGGCTTCGTCCAAGACCGGCCTGAAGGGCGTCCAGAAGGCCGCCGCCCTGCTCGTCGCGATCGGCGAGCAGCGCGCGAGCGAGATCTTCAAGTACATGGGCGAGAGCGAGGTCGAGGCGCTGTCCCTCGAGCTCGCCAAGGCCCAGAAGGTCCCGACCGACGTCTGCCGCGACGTGATCACCGAGGCGGTCGAGTCCGTGCTCGCCGAGGACTACCTCGCCGAGGGCGGCGTCGACTATGCCCGCAGCGTGCTCATGCGCTCGCTCGGTGAGGATCGCGCGGACGAGATCATCGGCCGCCTGGCGGCCACGATCGAGCGCCGCCCGTTCGAGTTCCTGCGCCGCACGCCGGCCGAGCAGATCGTCGTGTTCCTGCGCAACGAGTCGTCGCAGACGATCGCGCTGGTGATCTCGAACCTGCACACGGTCCTGGCCGCCCAGGTGCTGTCGCAGATCGATCCCGAGATCCAGGCCGACGTGGCGCTGCGGATCGCGATGATGGCCGAGACCCGGCCGGAAGTCGTGTCCCAGGTCGAGAACGTGATGCGCTCGCGGCTATCCGCGGTCGGCGCGCAGGAGTACGCGGCCGCCGGCGGCGTCAAGTCGCTCGCCGACATTCTCAATAGCTCCGACCGCTCGACCGAGCGCAACGTGCTCGACGAGCTGGCCAAGGCCGACGGCGAGCTGGCCGAGGAGATCCGCCTCCTGCTGTTCACCTTCGAGGACGTCGTCAAGCTCGACGACCGCTCGATCCAGATGGTGCTCAAGGAGGTCGACCAGAAAGACCTCGCGATCGCCCTCCGCGGTGTCTCCGAGGACGTCCGGGGCCGGATCTTCGGCAACATGTCCGAGCGCGGCGCCGAGCTGCTCCGCGAGGAGATCGACTTCCAGCCGCCGCAGCGCAAGCGCGTTGTCGAGGAGGCGCAGGGCCGGATCGTCGGCGTCGTGCGCCGTCTCGAGGAAGCGGGCGCCATCGTCATCTCGCGTGGCGGCGGCTCCGGAGAGGACGCCCTGGTCTAAGTGGCCCCTCCGGCGACCCCACACGCACTCGGGCGAGCGCAGGCGGCGCCTGGCGTCGTCCTCGCCAGGGGCAAGGGCTCCGGGTGGGCGGGCCCGATCTGGCTGCGTCCTACCAGGCATCCACCTGCGCCGCGCCCGAGCGCGCGCGGGGCCACCGGAGGAACCACTGATGGCCGTCGCCGAGTTCGATTTCGAGACGCTCGAGCCGATCGCTCCGCCGGTCGCCCCGGCGGACCAGGCCGCGGCCGTCATGGACGTCCTGGCCGAGGCTCGCGCCGAGGCCGACGCGCTGCGCGAGGCGGCCCGAGCCGAGGGCTACGCCGCCGGCCAGGCCGAGGCGATGGGTTCGCTGGAGCCGGCGCTGGCCGCTCTGGGCGGCGCCGTCGAAGCGGTGCGGGCCGAGCAGGCCGACCACGCGGACGCGTTGGAGCGCCGCGCCGTCGAGCTGGGCCTCGCGCTGGCGTCGAAGATCATCGCCGGCACGCTGGCCGTCGAGCCCGAGCGCGTCATCGACGCGGTCCAGGGCGCGCTGCGCGGGATCGTCGAGCGCGAGCGCATCACGGTCCTCGTCAATCCCGACGACATGGAGATCGTGTCCGGGGCGATCGAGGGTGTGAAGGCGTCGCTGGGCGGCATCGAGCACTGCGTGGTCGAGGCCGAGCGCCGCGTGGCGCGAGGCGGCTGCATCGTGCGCACGCCCGTGGGCGATGTGGACGCGCGGGTCGACACCAAGCTCGAGCGTGCGGCCGAGGTCATCTCCGCCGCGCTCGGCCGCTCATGATCTGCGCGTAGGCGCCGATAAGACCTCAGATGTTCTCGGTGATGGACTCAGCGCTCGGCGCCGTCGACCTCTTGGATGAGGCGGCGACCGCGATCCGCGAAGCGGATCTCCATCGCCGCACCGGCCGTGTCGTCGACCTGATCGGTCTGATCGTCGAGGCCTCCGGGCTGGAAGCTTCGGTCGGCGAGGTGTGCACGATCGACGCCGGCCGCGGCCGTCCGTCGGTCCCCGCGGAGGTCGTCGGCTTCCGCGCCGGTCGCACGCTGCTGATGGCGCTCGGTGACTCGACCGGGATTGGCCCCGGCGCGCAGGTGATCGCTTCCGGGCAGACGCTGAAGGTCGATGTTTCCAATGCCTTGTTGGGGCGTGCCCTTGATGGACTGGGCCGCCCGCTGGACGGGCTCGGCCCGATCCCGGAGACGCAGTGGCGCCCGGCCGAGGCCTCACCGCCCGATCCTCTCTCCCGCCCCCGGATCGACGAGCGCGTCTCTTTGGGCGTGCGCGCCTTGGATGCGCTGGTGCCCTGCGGGCGCGGCCAGCGCCTCGGCATCTTCGCCGGCTCCGGCGTCGGTAAGTCGTCGCTGCTCGGCATGATCGCCCGGTCGACCTCGGCCGAGATCAACGTGATCTGCCTGGTCGGCGAGCGCGGTCGAGAGGTTCTCGAGTTCATGCAGCGCGACCTCGGTCCCGAGGGCCTGGCGCGCTCGGTGGTCGTCGTGGCCACGTCCGACCAGCCCGCTCTGGTGCGCCTGAAGGCCGCGTTCACGGCGACCGCGATCGCGGAGTACTTCCGCGACCAGGGCCGCGACGTGATGCTGATGATGGACTCGGTCACGCGCTTCGCGATGGCCCAGCGCGAGGTCGGCCTCGCG
Organism: uncultured Solirubrobacteraceae bacterium; assembly: GCA_963768375.1. GTDB lineage: Bacteria > Actinomycetota > Thermoleophilia > Solirubrobacterales > Solirubrobacteraceae > Solirubrobacter. The sequence continues at coordinate 283,970 of CAVYHO010000002.1, read as the reverse complement.
ATCGGCGAGCCGCCCGCGACGCGCGGCTACACGCCGTCCGTCTTCGCGATGCTGCCGAAGCTTTTGGAGCGGTCGGGCACGTCGCCTTCCGGTTCGATCACCGCGCTGTACACGGTGCTCGTCGACGGCGACGACATGAACGAGCCGATCGCCGACGCCGTGCGAGGCATCCTCGACGGCCACATCGTGCTCTCCCGCCACCTCGCGCACGCGGGCCACTATCCCGCGGTCGATGTCCTCGCTTCTGTCTCCCGTCTGGTCGGTGAGATCGTCACGCCCGAGACCCGTGCCGCAGGCAACGAGGTCCGCAACCTGATGGCGACCTACAAGGAGAAGGCCGACCTGATCTCGATCGGCGCCTACCAGCCGGGCACCGATCCGCAGATCGACGCCGCCATCCAGGCGCGCGGGCCGATCGACGGCTTCCTGCGCCAGGGCGTCACCGAGCCCTCCACGGCCGAGGAAGCGGACGCGCACCTGGCCCAGCTCGCCACGCTCGGCGGCTCCTTCCAGCCGCCGGTCCTCGACGGCGAAGTCGTCTCGATGGGTCCGGAGAGCGGCGGCATGCCGCTCCACAACGCGATCCCCCCGCTCCACATCCCAGCCTAAATACTTCCTTAAGCGGGACTGTCCCCTTAAGGTTGCGGCGTGGAGCCCATCCGGTACGTCGAGAGCGTCGGCGGCTACTCGATCGCGTACCAGGTGGTAGGCGACGGGCCGCTGGACATCGTGTTCGTGCACGGCTGGATCTGCCCGTTTCAGCCGGGGTGGGAATGGCCCGCGCTGGCGTCGTTCTACCGGCGGCTCGCCGGCATGGGGCGGCTGATCCTGTTCGACAAGCGCGGGACCGGGCTGTCGGACCGCGTGCTCGGCATCGCGTCACTCGAGGAGCGCATGGACGACGTGCGCGCGGTGATGGATGCGGTCGGCGCGGAGCGGGCGGCCGTGATCGGGGTGAGCGAGGGCGGGCCGATGTGCACGCTGTTCGCGGCGACGCACCCGGATCGCTGCCTGGCGCTGGTGACGCTCGGGGCGTACGCGCGGCGCAACTGGGCGCCGGACTATCCGATCGGGCGCCGGGCGGAGCAGGACGGCTGGCTGCGGCCGACGCCCGAGCAGTGGGGCACGTACGCCGCGCGCCGGTTCCTGGCCGAGCGGGCGCCGTCGATCGCCGCCGACGACGAGGCGATTGAGTGGTACGCGTCCTACCTCGTCCGCGGGGCCAGCCCGTCCGCCGTCGCCTCGATCACCGACATGAACGAGGAGATCGACGTCCGCCACGTGCTCGGGACCGTCCGGGTGCCGGCGCTCGTCATGTATCGCGACGAGGAGTACCTGCGCGCGGCCAGCGAGTACATGGGCGAGCGGCTGCGGGGCGCGCGCATGGTGGGCGTCCCGGGCACCGACCACCTGCCCTGGGAGGGCGACCAGGAGTCGGTGCTGGCGGCGATCGAGACGTTTTTCGGCGAGCTCGGCCAGACGGTGGTCGAGCCGGGCCTGATCCTGACCACGGTGCTCGAGGCCGAGGTGCCGGACTCCGAGCCCGGGCTGGCGCACTCGGCGTTCTCGCGGTTCCGCGGTCGCGAGCTCGAGGCGCCCGCCGGCCGGGTCCGCGCGAGCTTCGACGGCCCGGCCCGCGCGGTCCGGTGCGCGAGCGCGCTCGCGGGCATCGTGCCCTCGCTGCGCGCCGGCGTCCACACCGGCGAGTGCGAGTTGCGCGACGACGGCCGGCTGTCCGGCGCGGCGCTCGAGATCGCGGCGGGCGTCGCCGGTGCGGCGCAACCGGGCCAGATCCTCGCCACCTCCACCGTCCGCGACCTCACCGCCGGCGCCGGCATGGAGTTCGCCGAGCACGGCACGGTCACGCTCGAGAACGACGACTGGCGAGTGTTCGCCGTCCTGGCCTGAGAACACCTAAAGAGGGACAGTCCCGCTTTAGGTGGGGTTTAAGAAATCAGCAGCACCAGCCGTGGGTGCGGGCGGTCGTGCCGAACCGATGGCGGATACCGGAGACGGCGGCATCGCGGGCGCGGGCGGAGGCGCGGACGAGCAGCCAGTGGTCTGCGCTCGGCCAGCCCGCGAGCAGCCAGCGGCCGTCGGGGGACCATTCGAGCTCGGACAGCCTGCCCGGGCCGCGGAGGACGGTCTCGCCTCCGATTCGGACCTCGGTCTCGATCGCCGGTGCGGACGGCGAGCGCGAGCCGGTTGCCCGTCGGCGCGTAGGCGGCGGCCAGCAGCGTGGTGCCGGCCGGGAGGCGGGTCGCGTCGCGCTCGCCGGTCGCGAAGTCGTGGATCGCGTAGGTCCGGCGGCCGGCGATCAGCAGCCGCCGACCGTCGGCGGACCACTCGAGGTCACGGACGGGTGCGCCGGTGAACGTCCGCAGCACCTTGGCGGTGAGCGCATCCTCGACGGTCACCGTGCCGTCGGTCGCCGCCCACGCCAGCGTGCGCGGCTCGCTCGGCCGCCACGCGGGCGCGACGTTCGCCATCCGATCGCCCGCCTTCACGTCGTGCTCGCCGTTGCCGTACACGATCCGGAGCGAGCGGCCGGAGCGGTAGGCGACGTAGAAGCCCTCCTCCGGCGACCACCGCGGCAGGCTGACGCGCTCGGGACGGTGCAGCTGCCAGCGGACGCTGCGCGTATCGGGGTCGACCGCGGCCAGCGTGCGGTCGCTCGCGGCCGCGACGTAGAGCCCGCGGGGCGACCACGTCGCGTCTTCCCAATAGCCGAGCCGCTTGCGCTTGCCGTTGCGCTCGACGACCCACATGCCGCTGTCCTCGCTCACGAGCAGCCGCCCGGCCGCGGGGAGTTCGAGGCCGCTCACGGGGGTGGCGGTCGGCGTCGGCTGCTTGACCACGGCGCGCATCCAGTCACCGACCTCGTGGGCCAGGCCGCTGTCGCGCTGGGACACGCCGACCGTGATGGCGGCCGCAAGCGCGGCGACCCACACCAGCCGGACGGAGCGCGAGCGCCGCCGCGGCGCGGCCTGCGCGTGCGCGGCGACGACGGTCTGCCGCGCGCGCTCGCGCGCCGCCACCTCCTCCGGCAGCGGCGTCTCGCTCAGGGAGCGCTCGAGTGCCTCGATCTCGTCCCGGGTCATCGCTCGTCCTCCAGCGCGAGCGCGAGCGCGTCGAGCGCGCGACGGAGCCTCGAGTTGACCGTTCCGCGCGGGAGGTCGAGCATCGCCGCAATCTCCCCGGGCGTGTAGCCCAGCAGGTGACGGAGGACGACGACGGCGCGGTGCTCGGGTCCGAGATCCGCGAGCGCGGCGAGGATGTCTTCGCCGACGTCGCGGGCGCTGTCCGGCGCGGCCGCCTCTCCGAGCGCGTCGGCGGCGGTCTCCGGGCGCAACGCGCGGGCGCGCGACCAATCGATCGCGCGGTTGACGACGATCCGGTGCAGCCACGGGCCGAGCGGCCGGCGCCGGTCGAAGCGGTCGAGCGCGCGCAACGCCGACAGGAAGGCCTCCTGCGCGATGTCCTCGGCCGCCGCCGGGTCGTGGACGACCAGCCACGCGGCCCGATGGACGGCGGGCCAATGGCGCCGGAACAGCTCGTCGACCGCCTCGCCGTCGCCGCGCTGGGCCGCCCGCACGAGCGCGGCGTCCGTGCGGCGGCTCAGCGGCCGCCCCACGCGAAGCCTCCCCGCAACGGTGTCCTGCACGGCGATCTCCTCGGTCGACATCGCAAACCTACCCCCGCCCGGTGCCCGAGACGCCGAGCGTGCGCGCGCTGATCTCCGCCCACTCGAGGTCACGCGCCGAAACGCCGGCCCGCCCGAAGATGCGGATCGAGAACCGGAAGCCGCGCCACGCCATCCCGGCGCGGCGTTGCGCATCGAAGATGAGCGGTTCGCCGGCGGGCGGGAATGCGGCGGAAGCGGGCCCGCGCCGATGCTCGCGGACGAGTACGACGACCGTGCCGTCGCGGTTGGCGAGCCGGAACAGCCGCCGCGGCCGCGGCGTCGCCTGCTTGTGCCGGAGCGCGCGGGCCGACCAGCCGGGCGGGACCCGCATCGAGTCGGCGGCGTCCGAGACGACGAAGCGCCAGCCGGCGGGCGGGGGAGGAGGCGGCACCGGCTGGACGACGAGCGAGTCGAGCAGCGCCTCCGCCTGCCGCCGCCGCTCGGCGCCGGCCCGGGGGCCGTACATCACGATCGCCTGCAGCGCCCGGCCCTGCTCGGCCCAGACGACCGTCCAGCCGCGGCCGAAGCACTCGAGGTTCACCGCGCGGCCCGAGCCGGAACCGCGCCGGCCGCGACGGGAGCTTCGTCGGCTCGAGGCTCTCGAGCAGGAGCACGAGCGCACCGTCCGGCGGCATCTGCCGGCGCGCCGTCTCCGGGGCGCAGGTGCGGTCCGGCGTCGTCTGCCGGAGCGGGAACGTCGCCGCCGCGAGACGGTGCGCCGGGTTCGCCGACTGCCGTGAGCCGCGGGCCGACGTCGTGCCAGTCGGTCGGCAGCGTCCACGCGAGGTGGAGGTCCGCGGCGTCGCTCCCGGCCGGGGAAGCGTGGCTGCCGGCGGCGAGCGCGGTGAGCGCGGCGATGAGGGCGAGGCGCACGACACGACTACGTCGCGTGCCGGGCCGGAGGTCCCGGTGCCGCGTGGAGGGAGGAGTGGTCGGCCGGGACGGAGCGACGGGCTCGCGAGGGTCGAGTTGGTCACGAAATTCGTGACAAAGTCGACCCTCGGTGCACCGAGCGTGCAGTTGGTGGACGTGAGCGGGAACAAGTGCACGCTCGCGAGCCCGGCACCGCGCGGCGAGGCCGACCCCGCCTCCTTCGATGCTGCCGTTCGTCAGACGTCGACGCCGCGGCCCACGCCGGCACTGAGCGCCGCGCGGTACACGAGCTCGGCGGCCGCCGCGTCCTCGGCGATGTGCCCCATCGCCTTGTAGACCGTGACGTCGTCCCGGGAGACGCGCCCCGGGGCCTGGCCGAGCAATACGGAGCCGAGCTCGGTGCCGGCCGATGGATCGAGGCCCGCGAGCTCGGCACAGCCCGCGGGCGGTGCCTCGAACGCCTGCAGCGTCTCCACGAACAGCCGCGACGACGCGGCCAAAGCGGGATCGAGCTCGCCGCCCGGTGGCGCAAAGCCGACCGAGGTGACGTGGACGCCTGGCGCCACCGACGACAGCACGGGCGAGGAGGACGACGTGCACAGGCAGACGACGTCGGCGCCCTCGACCGTGCCCGCCGCGACGCCGAGCCGCGAAGCAGCGGTGGGATCGCGCGCGACGAGCCGGACATCGGTGAACTCGCGGACCAGCGGCAGCATCCGCAGGTGGGCCTGCGCCTGGACGCCTGAGCCGACGACCGCGAGCACGCGCGCGTCCTCCCGGGCCAGGGCCCGCACCGACACCGCGGACGCGGCCGCCGTTCGCAGCCCCGTGATCGCCTCGCCGTCCATCAAGGCCAGCGCACGCCCCGTCGACGCGTCGAACAGGCAGATCACGGCGGGGTGCGGATCCAGCTCCAGCTCGACGTTGCCCGGGAACACGCCGACCAGCTTCACGGCCACCGGCGACCCCGCGCGACGGCCCGCCATCGTCAGGACCGAACCGCCGTCCGCGGCGACCGCTTGGCGCGGCGGCGCCTCCACAGCACCGGAAGACAGCGCCATGAAGCCCTCGGCCACTGCGTCCAAGAGTGCCCCCGGATCGAGCACGGCCTCGACCTCGGACCTGGACAAAATGAGCACTGAGAGCAGGCTACTTCAGGTCTGGACCCCATCTGCCGATGGAGGAAACGTGGAGACGCCCTCCTTCACGTTCCCGCTTGAGCGGGTGCGGACCCTCCGCGAGCGCGCTGAAGAGCGCGCTCGTGAATCGCTGTCCGCCGAGCTCCGCAATCAGGCGGAGGGCGAAGCGCTGCTGCAGGCGGCAACGGATGCCGTCGGTAGCGCGCGCGACCACGGCCGTGCGGTCCCCGGCGGGCGCGTCTCCGTCGTCGACTTCATGACCGCCCAGAATTTCCTCGAGACCACCGAGCGCCGCCGCGCCGAGGCCTCCATCGAGCTCTCGCGCCGCGAGGCCGAGGTGGGCGTCAAGCGCCAGGAACTCGCCGTCGCGGCCCGTGACCGGCAGGCGATCGACAAGCTCAAGGAGCGCCGCAAGGCCGAGCACGACGCCGAGTGGGCTCGCCGCTCGCAGAACACGCTCGACGAGCTCGCGCTCGCCGTCCACCGTCGTGGGGGGCCGGTCGCCGCATGAGCTTCACGATCGAGGCGACGATCAGTCGCATCGGCCAGTTGCAGGCGATGATGGCCGCCGCCTCCGGCGCCGCGCCCGCTGCCCAGAGCACCCCCACGAGCTTCTCGAGCGCGCTCGCCGGCGCGACGACGCCCGGCACCACCGCCGCGCTCGCCACGCCGACCGCCACGGCGACCCCCACCAGCACGCCTTCGAGCCTCCCCGCGGGCACGCCGTACGCCGCCGAGATCACCGCCGCCGCGCAGGCCAACGGGCTCGACCCGGCCCTGCTGGCCGGCCTGGTCAAGCAGGAGTCGGGCTTCAACCCGACCGCCGGCTCCCCGGCCGGCGCGCGCGGCCTGACGCAGCTGATGCCCGGCACCGCCGCCGGACTCGGCGTCACGAACGTGCTCGACCCGGTGCAGTCGCTCAACGGCGGCGCCAAGTACCTCAAGCAGCAGCTCGACGCCTTCGGCGGCGACGTCGCCAAGGCGCTCGCCGCGTACAACGCGGGCCCGGGCGCGGTCCAGCGCTTCGGCGGGATCCCGCCGTACGCCGAGACCCAGAACTACGTCCGCATCGTTCAAGCGAACGCGGCGTCGTACCGCACCGCATCCGCACCGCCCTCCTCCTCCATTCCGTCCTACTCGCCGTCCAACTCTCCCTCCGAGATCTGAGGCTGATGACCACCGATCGCACAGCCGCTCCGCCGCGCTCCACCGCGCTGCACGAGCGCTCCCCCGCCGCCGCGGGCCAGAAGGCCGCTCCGGCGGACGCCTTCTCCGCCCTGCTGGGCGCCGTCGCCCCGCGCACTGAAGAGGCGCCGCGCAAGCCCCAGGAGCGCCGCGACGACTCCCCGTCCAAGCGCGACGAGGTGCAGTGCGACGCGCCCGTGGCCCCCGCTCCCGTCGCCGAGGCGCCCGCGCCGGAGGCCCCGGTCGAGCCGGAGACGCCCGTCCTGCTGAACCTCTTCGCACTTCAGCTCGCCGGCCCGCTGCCGCCCACCGCCACCCCGGTGCCGGTGCCGACCACGGAGCCGACGGCGACGACACCGGCGCTGCCCGCGTTCGCTCCGGCCCAGGTCCAGGCTCCGATCACCGGCGCCGCGCCGGCGACCGCCGAGCCCGTCGCCGTGCCCGCCTCCGAGTTGCCCGCGCCCGCCGCCCCGGCTCAGCCGCTGCCCGTGCTGGGCGGCCTGATCCCGGCGTCGGCGCTTACGCCCGAGGCCGCCGTCGTGACCGAGCAGGCCGCCGTCCCGGCGCAGCCGCTGCCGTCGGTGCCGACCGCGCCCGCCGCCGCCGCGGCGCCGGAGCAGGTCGCCATCCCGGACGCGAACCCCGGCCAGACCCAGTCCGACGCCCAGCCGCAGGAGCAGCCGAACACGGCCGCCCCGGCTCCGGCCGCTGCGCCGCAGCAGGCAAAGCCGGCCGAGGCTCCCGCTGCCGTCACCGCTCCGGCCCCGCAGCCGGTCGCCGCCCCGGCGGCCCCGGCGGCGCCCACCGCGACGCCGACGCTCGAGCGTGCCGTGCCGCTGTACCGCGCCGTCGAGACGACCGGCCTGCTCTTGCATGTCGCCGCCCAGCGCGGTGTCACGCACGCCCGCCTCAACCTCAAGCCCGTCGAGCTCGGCGGCATCGAGGTGCGCCTGCAGTCGACGCCGCAGGGCGTCTCCGCCCAGCTCGTGGCCGACTCCCCCGAGGCGGCCCGGATGCTCACGCAGGCCAGCGAAGACCTCCGTCGCCAGCTCGCCGAGCGCGATGTGACGTTGCTCTCGCTCGACGTCTCCACCTCGAGCGAGCAGCGCCATGAGAACGCCGCCGGGGGCTTCGGCGCCTTCGGTGATGACAACTACCGCCCGGGCTTCGGCTCGAGCCAGCGGAACGGCGTCTCGGACGCTGAGACCGCCGACGTGGCTCCCGCCGCTGAGACCACCCTCGTCCTCCCCGATGGCGTCCTCGTCGACGTCCTCGCCTGACCCTGGATAGCTATGCCCAGTGAAGCCATCACCGGCTCGACCGTGACCAACCCGGTCGAGCTCAACCAGCTCGACAAGATCGCCAAGAACAAGACCACGATCGACAAGGACGGCTTTCTGAAGCTGTTCGTCGCCCAGATGCAGAACCAGGACCCGACCGCGAGTCAGGACCCCGGCGAGTCGATGCAGCAGATGACCCAGTTCTCCATGCTCGAGCAGATGACGAACATGGCGGCCGAGAACACCAAGATCGCTCAGTCGCTCACCACGTCCAACGCCGTCGGCCTGATCGGCCGTACGGTCACCTACATCGACGCCGACAAGGTCGAGCAGACCGGCAAGGTCGACAGCGTCACCACCGGCAAGGACGGCAAGTCGTCCCTGACGGTCGCCGGCAAGACCGGCATCGATCCCACTTCCATCACGCAAGTCGCCTGATCCGGCGATACACGAACTAGGAGCCGATTCCTCATGATGCGAGGCATGTTCGCCGCGATCAGCGGCCTGAAGCAGCACCAGGTGATGCTCGACGTCACCGCCAACGACATCGCCAACGTGAACACGCTGGGCTACAAGTCGTCGCGCGTGACCTTCCAGGACTCGCTGACGCAGATGCAGCGCGGCGCGGCCGCTCCGGTCGGCAACAACGGCGGTTCCAACGCGGCCCAGGTCGGCCTCGGCGTGGGCCTCGGCTCGGTCGACAACCTGATGAGCGGCGGCGCGGTCCAGACGACGGGCAACCCGCTCGACGTCGCCATCCAGGGCGACGGCTTCTTCCAGATCGGCGAGGGCGCCCCGACCAACGACGACTCGCCGATCACCCCCACGGCGTACACGCGCGCGGGCAACTTCTCGATCAACGCCCAGGGCTACCTGACCACGCAGACCGGCCAGTACGTCATCGGTAACCACCTGCTGGGCGCGGCCACCAACGAGGTCGCGATCCGGATCCCGGCCGGCGCCACCGGCGTCGCCATCGACGCCACCGGCGGCGTGTCCTACATCGACCCGGCCACGATGACCCGCACGACGGGCTTCCGCCTGACGCTGGCGACGTTCTCGAACGCCGCCGGCCTCGAGCGCACGGGTGGCAACCGCTGGACCGCCTCGGCGAACTCCGGCGTCAAGACGGTCAACACCCCGGGCCAGGGTGGCGTGGGCGTCACGACCGCGGGCACGGTCGAGATGTCCAACGTGGACCTCTCGCAGACGTTCACGAACATGATCACGGCGCAGCGCGGCTTCCAGGCCAACTCGCGCGTGATCAGCACCGCCGACGAGATGCTGCAGGATCTGGTCAACCTTAAGCGCTAAGTCGGGTCCCTGACCTAACACGAAAGGCCGCCTCCGGGCGGCCTTTTCCGTTTAAGACCCTAGTACATCTGCCGATCACAGGGATGTGATCCGTCTCCACCGCCTATCCGCGCGGGCTGAGGTCTTCTACCTCAACCCCGATCTGATCCTGAGCATCGAATCGACGCCGGACACGGTGCTGACGCTCACGACCCATCAGAAGATGCTGATCTCCGACACCCCGGAGACCGTCGTCGCCGCCATCCACGCGTGGCGCGCTTCGATCCTGGCCACGGCCATGCCCAGCACCCCCCGGCGTCGCAGCGACGCGGCCCTGACGCTCGTCAGCGCGACCGCCGGCACTCCCCCGTCCCCCGATCTCGAGGAGAACGACCGATGAAGGTCTCTTCCATCATCGGCCTGGTCGTCGCGATCGCCGGCCTGTACGTCGGTGCGGTCATGGAGGGCTCGAACCCCATGGCCATCCTGAACCCGTCCGCCATGCTCATCGTGCTCGGCGGCACGCTCGGCGCCTGCATCATGGGCACGAGCTTCGACTCGGTCAAGGCCATCCCGAAGCTCTACATGAAGGCGTTCAACGCCGAGCCGCCGGACCTCAACGCGAAGGTCGTCGAGCTCGTCGGCTACGCCGAGTCCGCCCGTCGTGACGGCCTGCTCGCCCTCGACGAGGTCACGAGCCAGATCGAGGATCCCTTCACCAAGAAGGGCCTGCAGCTCGTCGTCGACGGCACCGACCCGGACCTCGTCGCCGACATCCTCGAGTCGGAGAACGACGCCATGCGCAAGCGCCACGCGGCGACCGTGCAGCCGTTCGACAAGGCCGGCGGCTACGCGCCGACCATGGGCATCATCGGCACCGTCTTCGGCCTGATCCACGTGCTCGGCAACCTCGACAAGCCCGAGACGCTCGGCCCGTCGATCTCCGCCGCGTTCATCGCGACGCTGCTCGGCGTCGCCTCCGCCAACGTCATCTACCTCCCGATCTCCGCGCGCTGCAAGCAGCTGTCGCAGGCCGAGCTGCACATGCGCTCGCTGATCGTCGAGGGCATCCTCTCAATCCAGGCCGGCGACAACCCGCGCGTCGTCCAGGAGAAGCTCATCACGTTCGTCCCGCCGTCCGAGCGCCCCTCCGAGGGCGACAGCGGCAGCGGTTCGGGCTCGGCCGAGAAGGCGGCCGCGTAATCCGTCATGGCCGGACGTAGGCGGCATAAGGCTCACCACGAGGAGGAGCACGAGAACGAGGAACGCTGGCTCGTGTCCTTCGCGGACATGATGACGCTCCTGTTCTGCCTCTTCATGGTGCTGTTCGCCATCTCCTCGGTCAACACGTCCAAGTTCGAGGCGCTGCAGAAGTCGCTTCAGGACGCGTTCTCCGGTGCCGTGCTGAGCGGCGGTAAGGCCGTGATGGCCTCGGGCTCGTCGGATGGCACGCAGAAGGCCGCTCCCCAGCCGCCGCTGCCGTCGCTGCGCCCGCTGACCGCGATGAACGACACGAGCGCGCAGTCCAATGCCGAGCGCGAGGCCAAGGCCCGCCAGGAGGAGCAGGACTTCCGTGCGCTCAAGCGGCGGGTCGACAGCCTGGCGAAGGACGCCGGCCTGGAGGGCAAGGTGAAGGTGACCGTGCGTCGCCGCGGCCTGGTCATCCAGCTGCTCACCGACAAGGTCTTCTTCGATTCCGGCGACGCGACGCTCAAGCCGACGGCACGCAAGCTGGTCGACAAGATCGCCGGCATCGTCGCGAGCGAGCGCAAGCACCCGATCGTCGTCGAAGGGCACACGGACTCGCAGCCGATCTCCGGCTCTCGGTACCCCTCCAACTGGGAGCTGTCCGGCGCTCGCGCCGGCGCGGTCGTCCGCGATTTCATCGACAACGGGGTCCTGGCGCGCCGGGTCTCCCTCTCAGGTTTTTCCTCTCAGGAGCCGATTGCTTCGAATAGCACCCCGGAAGGGCGTGCGCAGAACCGGCGGGTCGAGGTCGTCCTCTCCCGCATCCACACCGACACGGAGTCATAACCCCGCGCACGGAGGCGCACAACATCATGGTCAAGAAGATCATTCCAGTCATCGTCGTCCTGATTGCTCTCGGCGGCGCCTACAAGTTCGTCATCGCCAAGCCGCCGGCCGAGGCCAAGCCGAAGCCCAAGGTCCACGGCACCGTCTACATGCTCCAGAAGGAGTTCCTCGTCAACCTGCACGAGGGCCGCTTCGCGAAGCTTCAGGTCGGCCTGATCCTGGCCCACGACGACGTGTCCACCGTCGCCGCCGGCGGCCACGGCGCCGCCGCGGCCCCGCCTGAGGGCTACGGCGCGATGACCCAGGAGGGCGTCGTGCGCGACGTCATCACCGATGTGCTCACCGACGCCGAGGATTCCGAGCTGATCGAGTCCAAGGGTCGGCACCACCTTAAGGAAGAGATCCTCAAGGACATCAAGAAGCACACCGATGTAAAGGTCGAGCACGTCATCTTCTCGGACATCACCGTCCAGTAGGAACACCATGGCCGAAACCGTCGATTACGCACCCTTCGAGACCACCACGGCCGGACCCGTGGAGCCTGCGGCTCCGCATCCCGTCACGGCCGAGGAGCTCTCGCGCCTGCATGACGTGTCCGTCGAGCTGGCGGTCGAGGTCGGTCGCACGCAGATGACGATCCGCGAGGCGCTCGCCCTCGGGCCCGGCTCGATCGTGACGCTCAACCGGCTCGCCGGCGAGCCCGTCGACCTGCTGGTCAACGGCAAGCCGATCGCTCGCGGCGAGGTCGTCGTGATCGACGAGGAGTTCGGTCTCCGCGTCACTGAAGTGCTGGCGCCCAAGAGCGCCGACGCCGACCCGGACGCTTAGCGTCCCCCCAAAGCGGTATTACGGGCGGTGTGCACAGCGCCGCCCGAGCCGTCACCTCCTTCTGGCGCAAGGCCTATGAGGACGGTCTGACCGGCCTCGCGGCGATGGTGGCGTACAACCTGCTGCTGTCGATCTTCCCCCTGGCGCTGATCTCGCTGTTCGTCGCCGGCCGCGTGCTCCGTTCTCCGGAGCTCGCGGCCTCGGTGATCGCCGATGCGCGGACGATCTTCCCGACCGCCGCCGAGAGCACGCTCGTCGACGGCATCCGGCGCGTGCAGGAGGCCTCGACCACGGTCGGCATCGTCGCCCTGGTCTCCTCGCTGTGGGTCGGCGCGTCGTTCTGGGGCGCGCTCGACACCGCGTTCTGCCGGATCTATCACCTGCCGTGCCGGACCTGGGTGCGCCAGAAGCTGTTCGGCTTCGGGATGCTCGCCGTCGTGCTGGTCTTCATCGCGGCCAGCGTCGCCGTTCCGACCGTGCAGGCGCTGCTGGCGTCGGGCGCCGAGGACCTGCCGTTCGGGCTCGCCGGCACGCGCGACCTCGTCTACTGGGCCACCATCGGGCTCGGCCTGGTCGTGTTGTTCGGCGCGCTCTGCATCACGTATGCGGCCGTGCCCAAGGGCCCGACGCCGTGGCCGGCCGTCTGGCCGGGCGCGCTCGGGGCGACGATCGTCATCGGCCTCGTCGACGCGATCTTCCCCGTCTACCTGTCGAACATCTCGACGCTGCGGATCGGCACCAGCGCGGTGTTCGTCCTGATCGCGCTGGTGTGGTTCTACGTCCTGGCGCTGACCGTGCTCGCCGGCGCGGTTGTCAATGAGCTCCGGTTTGAGGCGCTCCGCTCCGCGGAAACCGCCGATGCGCCGGAACCGCCCGCTGCCACGTCTCCACCCGTCGCTCCGTCGCCGTCTCCGGCCGCGCCGGCACGCGCGGGTAGGTCCGATGGCGAGGCGGGCGAGAGCGAGTCGTAGGCATCGCGCCAGCACACCAGCGCAGGCCCGCCAACGCATCGGACCGGCGGGCCCAAATCTTAATCGACTTCAGGTCTAGACCCCATGTGCCGATAGGGAAATTGAGCCTGATCCGAGGCTCACTCCCTCCGCTTTTGATGCGCTTCCTCCACGCCTCTTTCCCTGCGGCCGTCTTCGGCTGCCTCCTCACCGCGCCCGCCGCTTTCGCCGCCGGCAGCACCGAGGACAAGCCACTGAACCTGCCGCAGGACGACGCTGGAGCCGCTCAGGCGGCCCAGGGCGCCTCGGGCGGGAGCCTCGTCCGCATGATCTTCGGGCTGCTGCTGGTGCTCGGCCTCATCTACGGCCTGCACTGGTTCCTGAAGAAGATCAAGCAGTCCAAGGAGTCGACCGCCTCGGGCCCCGGCCTGGAGACGATCGCCAGCCTGCCGCTCGGCACCAACCGCTCGCTGCACCTCGTGCGCGTCGGTGGCGAGATCGTCCTGCTGGGCGCCGCCGAGCACGCCGTGACGCCGATCCGGCGCTACAGCGAGGCCGAGGCGGCTGCGCTCGGGCTGGTGGACGACACCACGCCGCGGGCCGCCACACTTGCCGATCTGGAGCCGACGCCGGCCGCCGCGCCGAAGGGCTTCATGGAGATCCTGCGCTCGAAGACGGTGGTCAAGTGAAGACCGACGGCGCCAATGCGGTCCAGCTGCTGCTGTTCATCGGCGGCATCTCGCTGGTTCCCGCCCTGCTCTTCACGGTCACCGGCTTCACCCGGATCCTGATCGTCCTCGGCTTCATCCGCTCGGGCCTCGGCACGCCGACCGCGCCGCCGAACCAGGTCCTGGTCGGCATCGCGTTCTTCCTGACGCTGTTCGTCATGAGCCCGACGCTCAAGGAGATCAAGACCGAGGCCTACGACCCGCTGCAGAAGGGCGCCATCACGCAAGAGGTCGCGCTCAAGCGCGCCGAGGCACCGCTGCGCGAGTTCATGTTCAACCAGACCCGGCCGAAGGACCTGCAGCTGTTCATCAAGCTCGGCAAGGTCAAGAACGCCGAGAAGCGCTCAGACGTGCCGACCCACGTCCTGATCCCCGCGTTCATCATCTCCGAGCTCAAGACGGCGTTCCAGATCGGGTTCCTGATCTTCCTGCCGTTCCTGATCATCGACCTCGTCGTGTCCTCGACGTTGATGGCGATGGGCATGATGATGCTCCCACCGGTCTTCATCTCACTGCCGTTCAAGATCCTGTTGTTCGTCCTCGTGGACGGCTGGAACCTGGTCACCGCGTCGCTCGTACAGAGCTTCCACATGTCATGAGCCAGGACTCCGTCGTCAGCCTGATCGTGGAGATGATGGGCGTCACCATGAAGGTGGCGCTGCCGATGCTGCTCGTCGCCCTCGTCGTCGGCCTCGCGATCTCGGTCCTCCAGGCCGTCACCCAGATCCAGGAGCAGACGCTCTCCTTCATCCCGAAGATCCTCGGCCTGGTCGCGGTGGTCGCGATCGCCGGCCCGTGGATGCTCGGCACCGTTGTCGATTGGAGCGGCGAGCTGTGGGGGCAGATCCCCGCGCTGGTCGACTTCAAGCCGGTCGGCACCGATGGACCCTAGCGAGCTCCTCGCCCGCTTCTCCGAGCAGCAGGTCGCCGGATTCTTCCTGGTCCTGGCGCGGATCTCGCCGCTCTTCCTGCTCGCGCCGCTGTTCTCGAGCAAGATGGTCCCGGGCCGCGCCCGTGCCGTCATCGCGGTGGCGCTCACCGTCGGCATCCTGCCCGTGGTATCCGGCCCCACCCACCCCCCGATCGACCTTTCGATCCTGGGCTTCGGCGGCCTGATCCTCAAGGAACTGCTGGTCGGCCTGGCGTTCGCCTACGCGCTGGCCGCGATGTTCGCCGCCATGCAGGCCGCGGGCGCGCTGCTCGACACGCTGATCGGCTTCTCGTTCGGCGCCATGGTCGATCCCGTGACCGGCACGCAGTCCACGGTCCTGAGCCAGATGTACGCGCTCTTCGGCGTCGCCATCTTCATCACGCTGGGCGGCGACGGCTGGGTCGTGAAGGGCCTCGCCCGCACGTACGACGCCGTGCCGTTGAGCGAGGCACCGGCGATCGGCTCGATGGTGCAGGGCGCGCAGGTCGCGTTCTCGGGCATCTTCGTGGCCGCGTTCATGATCGGCGCGCCGGTCCTGATCGCGCTGATCATCGTCGACGCCGCGTTCGGCGTCGTCTCACGCGTCGTGCCGCAGATGAACATCTTCGCGGTCGGCTTCCCGGCCAAGATGATCGTCGGGCTGGTGATGATCGGCGCCTCGCTGCCGTTCGTCGACGACTTCCTGGGCGGCCGGCTGCAAGAGACCCTCGCCATCGCCCTCCGGTCACTTCAGGTCGCGTAATGGCGAACGACAAGACCGAGAAGGCAACACCCAAGAAGAAGGAGGACGCGCGCAAGAAGGGTCAGGTCGCCAAGTCCGCCGACGTCAACGGCGCCGCGGTCCTCCTCGCCGGCCTGTTCGCGCTGTCCATGCTGGGCCCGAAGGTGATGGAGCAGATGCGGCTCGCGATGCTCCAGGTGATCGCGCTGGTCGCGCGGCCCGACGTCGTCGAGCGTGAGGGCATCGGCGAGCTGTTCCTGATGGTCGGCAAGCACGTCGGCCTCGCCGCGCTGCCGATCGCCGCCGTCTGCTTCGTCGCCGCCCTCGCCGCCGCGGCGGGCCAGGTGGGGCTCAAGCCCACCCCGGAGGCGATCAAGCCGGACTTCAAGAAGCTCAACCCGGGCTCGGGCCTCAAGAACCTCTTCAACCCGCAGAACCTGGCGGTCGAGACGGTCAAGAACCTGGCCAAGGTCGCGATCGTGGGCACGATCGCCGCGCTGGCGCTGTTCCCCAAGCTCGACGAGCTGGCGGCGCTGGTGGGCACCCCGCCGGCCGATCTGATCCCCCAGGTGGCGGGCATCGTGATGACGATCGCGCAGCGTTCGGCGGTCGCCTATCTGGTGATCGCGGCTGCCGACTTCGTCTGGCAGCGCTACCGGCACGAGAAGCAACTGCGGATGGACCACCAGGAGATCAAGCAGGAGTTCAAGCAGCAGGGCCTTCCTGCCGAAATCAAGTCTCAGCAGCGACGCCGGGCGATGGAACTCTCCCGCGCGCGCATGATGGATGCCGTTCCCTCCGCAGACGTGATCGTCACCAACCCGACCCACTACTCCGTCGCGCTGAAATACGACAGCGGGAGTGCCGCACCCATCGTCGTCGCCAAGGGCGTCGACAACCTTGCGTTCAAGATCCGTGAGGCCGCCAAGGACGCCGGCGTCATGATCGTCCCCGACCCGCCGCTGGCGCGCACGCTGTACGCCAACGTCGAGATCGGGCGTCAGATCCCCGAAGACCTGTTCCACGCGGTGGCGCAGCTTCTCGCCTTTGTGTACCGCGTTGGAGCGACCCGAGGGCGAAGCCCGGTGGCGAGCGCCAGCGAGACAGGAGCCCTCGCAGCATGAACAATCTCGTCTCGAAGATCGGCCGCCACGCTGACCTCGCCGCCGCCGGCGGCGTCGTCCTGATCGTGGCGATGCTGATCATCCCGCTGCCGCCGCTGCTCCTGGACTTCTTCATCACGCTGAACATCTCAGCGGCGCTGATGATCGTCGTGGCCACGCTCTACGTGCCGCGCGCGCTCGACTTCAGCTCGTTCCCGACGATCCTGCTGCTGACCACGCTCTTCCGCCTGGCGATCAACGTGTCCGTGACGCGTCTGATCCTGCTCGAGGGCGACGCGGGCCACGTCGTCGAGGCGTTCGGCAACTTCGTCGTCGGCGGCAACATCGTCGTCGGCCTCGTCATCTTCCTGATCCTGATCGTGATCCAGTTCGTCGTGATCACGAACGGCGCCGGGCGCGTGGCCGAGGTCGGCGCGCGCTTCACCCTGGACGCCATGCCCGGCAAGCAGATGGCGATCGACGCCGACCTGAACACGGGCCAGATCACCGATGAGGAGGCGCGCAAGCGCCGCGCCGAGGTCGCCCAGGAGGCGGACTTCTACGGCGCGATGGACGGTGCCTCGAAGTTCGTCAAGGGCGACGCGATGGCCGGCATCCTGATCACCGGCATCAACCTGCTCGGCGGCATCATCATCGGCGTCGTCCAGATGGGCATGCCGTTCGGCGAGGCCGGCCAACACTTCTCGCTGCTGTCGATCGGCGACGGCCTGTGCGCCCAGATCCCGGCGCTGCTGATCTCGGTCGCGACCGGCATCCTCGTCACCCGCTCGGCGGGCAGCGACGACGACCTCGGCTCGACGGTCTCGACGCAGATCCTCGACCAGCGCAAGGCGCCGCTCGTCGCCGGCGTGATGGTCATGGCCTTCGGCCTCGTCCCGGGCCTGCCCAAGCTCCCGTTCTTCGTGATCGGCGCGCTGTTCTTCGCCGTCGGCTGGTCGCTCCGCAACAAGCCGAACACCAGGCAGCGCGAAGACGCCGCGACTGCCGCGGCCGCCGCCGCGCCCGACCAGGCGATGCTTCCGGCCCCGCGCGACGCCGCGCTCGACGCGCTCGCGCTGGACCCGCTCGAGCTGGCGATCGGCTTCGGCCTCGTGCCGCTCGTCGACCAGCAGGCCGGCGGCACGCTGCTGGCCCGCGTCGGCACCATCCGCCGCCAGATCGCCGCCGAGCTCGGCATGGTGATCCCGCCGGTCCGGATCCGCGACGACGTCGGGCTGGATTCGCACGAGTACGTGATGCGCGTCCGTGGCACGGAAGTTGCGCGCGGCGGCGTGATGGCGGGGCACCATATGGCCATGAACCCGGGCGACGCGATGGGTCAGCTGCCGGGTATCCCGACCACCGAGCCCGCCTTCGGCCTCCCGGCCGTCTGGATCCCCGAGTCCGGCCGCGCCGAAGCCGAGGCGCTGGGCTGGACCGTCGTCGACGCCGAGTCGGTCGTCGTCACCCACCTCACCGAGATGATCCGCGCGCACGCCTCCGAGCTGCTCACCCGCCAGGAGACGCGCCACCTGCTGGACCAGCTCAAGGAGGTCAACGAGGCGGTCGTCACCGAGATCGTGCCGGACGTCCTGTCGCTCGGCGAGGTCCAGCGAGTGCTGCAGGCGCTGCTGCGCGAGGGCGTCTCGATCCGCGACCTCGGCGCCGTGCTCGAGGCGATCGGCGACAAGGCCCGGCTCACGCGCGACCCGGCGATGCTCGCCGAGTACGCCCGCCAGGCGCTCGGCCGCACGATCACCGCGCCGTTCCTCGACCAAGAGGGTACGCTGCGCGTGATCGCGCTCGACCCGCAGCTCGAGCAGAGCATGGCCGAAGCGCTGGTCCAGACCGCCGACGGCGAGTTCCTGGCGATGGACCCGACCTCGGCCGCCCACATCGTCGAGTCCGCCGCCGAGCAGGTCGAGTTCGCGCTCGTCGCCGGCGGCCGCCCGGTGCTGCTGTGCTCGGCGCGCGTGCGCCGGCACCTGCGCCAGCTCTGCGAGCAGCGGCTCCCGCAGCTCGCAGTCTGCTCGTACAACGAGATCGCCCCGGGTATCGGGGTAGAGACGACCGGCGTGATCGCCCCGGCCATGGCGGTCGCGGCGTAGCCAGGAGACGCACATGGAAGCCTCCACCAGTAACGGTTCCGACGACGTCAAGACGTTCCGCGGGCGCAGCCTTGAAGAGCTGCTGCCGCAGATCCGGGCCGAGCTCGGCCCGGATGCGATCGTGCTGCGCCGCCGGGAGGGTCTCGGCGGCGGGGTCGGAGGCTTCTTCCAGCGTCCCTACGTCGAGGTCGACGCGCGTGCGCCGCACGCCGACGAGCGCCCGCTCGAGATCCGCTCCGACCGCGCCACGGTCGAGGGGCTGAGTTCACCCGCCGTGCAGGCGCTGTTCGAGCAGGCGACGCCGTTCGCCGACGCGCTCGCCGCCGCCGCGCGCGACACCCGGATGGAGGACGACACGTTCTCCGCCACGGTCCAGCCGCCGCAGTACCAGCCCGAGCCCGTGCCGGAGCCGGACGAGTTCTTCGAGGCGCCGACCGGGCTCTACGGCCCGCAGCCGAACGTGTCCGCGATCCGAGAGGCGGCGCCGGCGCCGGTTGGAGAGCCTGAGCCCGTCGCGCCGCCGGTGGTCGCCGAGACGCCGACGGTGACGCGGCCGATCGCCGCCGAAGCCGCCGAGGATCGCCTGATCGAGGCCGGGTTGAGCCCGGCGCTGGCCGCCGATGTCGTCGGTGAGGCCGTCGTGCACGCGCTGCCGTTCTCGACGCCGCGCAACCTCAAGAAGCTGATCCGGGCCGCGCTCGCGCGCCGGATCCCGGTCACGACCGCGCTCGGTCCGGGTGCCCGCACGATCGCCGTGATCGGCGGCGGCGGGGCCGGCAAGACGACCGCGATCGTCCACCTGGCGTCCGCGTACGCGGCCGCCGGCGCCGACGTCGCCGTGATCGCCCTGCGTGGCGACGGCGACCTCGCGCACCGTCTGCAACCCCTCGGCGTCGGTGTGATCGCCGCCGACGACGCGGCGCAGGCGCGTGAGCGCCTGGGCGCCCGTAGCCCGCTCGTGACCCTGATCGACACGCCGGCAACGGGCCCGAGCCACGGCGCCCCGCACGTCAAGGCGCTGGCCGCCGATCTGAAGGCGCTGGGCGCGACCGAGGTGCACCTCGCGCTGCCGGCCACGCTGAGCTCGGCCGCGGCCGGCGAGGTCGCCGCCGCGCTCGCGCCGCTCGCCCCGACCCATGTCGCCCTGACGCATTCCGACGAGACCGCCCGCCCCGGCGCGCCGGTCGAGTTGGCGCTCCACGCGGGCCGTCCGCTCTCGTACGTGTGCTCGCGCGAGGGCGCCACGCCGGCCGACCCCGGCGCGCTCGCGCAACAACTGCTTCCATGACGGCTGCAGTGTCCGCATCCGCACCCACGCTCCAGTCGGGGCAGCATGTGTCGATCCGCAATGTGCAGCTCGGCACGCTGCCGGCGACGGTCGACACGGCCAACGGGCCGGCGGTCAAGGTCGCGCTCGCCGTCAAGGACGACCGGATCTCCCGGCTCGTCGGGCACGACATGGCGATCGAGGCGACGTCGGCGCGCGGCATCCACCGGTACGGGGGCACGCTGAGCGCGCAGAGCGGTGGCTCGCTGACGATCACGCTCAACGGCAGCGTCGAGCGGATCCAGCGGCGCGACTACGTCCGCGTCTCGGCCGGCCTCACCGTGACGGTGCGCGGGATCGAGGAGAAGGTCGGCGGCGAGACCGTGACGATCGACGTCAGCGGTAGCGGTATCCAGATCATCGACAAGTGGCGGCTCCCGCTCGGACTCGACGTGCGAGTCGAGCTCCAGCTCCCGGAGGGCGAGCCGGTGCGCTCGCTGGGGCGCGTCGTGCGCCAGGGCTCCGAGGACGATCACAAGGGGATCCGACTGGACGGCATCGGCCGTCAGGACGAGGATCGTCTGATGCGGTTCATCCGCGACCGTGAAGTGCAGGCCCTGCGCCAGTCCAGGGATCGATGAGCGACAAGAAGCAAAAGAAGAAGAAGGGCAAGGGCGACGAGGCCGGCGACGGCTCGGTCACGGTCTCGATCGCGGCCCATCCGCGCGCGAAGGCCGGGGTCCGGCGCGCACGCACGCGCGCCGCCTTTCTCGCCTTCGTCCTCGTGCTCGTCCTCAACCTGCTCGGTGATCAGGCCCTGTTCGACGCCGTCTGGCGCGCGCTACTGGCCGGCATCGTGGTCAATATCGTCGTCTGGCGCTGCGCGATCGTCGTCTGGCGCCACATCATCGTGTCCGAGATCCGGCTCCAGGAGGAGGAGCGTGCGGAGCGCCGACGCCAGGAGCGCGAGCGGATGGAGGCGAACACCGCATGACCGATCACATCCGCCCGATCTCCCGCCGCGACTCCGTCGACCGCGTCGTGAACATGCCGCGGGTCAAGTTGCTGACCCCGGAGGAGCGCGAGGAAGCGCGCCGGGAGCGCGAAGCGCTGAGAAAGCAGCGGGCCGCTAAAGGACGCCAGCAGCGCGCCGACTAACCATTTGAGGCGACAGGGAGTCGCCGCTGTAAGCCCTTTCCCCCGATCAACAAGGAGCGTTGAATCATGGGCCTTCGTATTCAGAACAACGTCGAGGCGTTCAACACCCACCGTCAGCTGGCGGCGACCGGTGTCGCGGCCTCGAAGTCGATGGAGAAGCTTTCCAGCGGCTACCGGATCAACCGTGCCGCTGATGACGCTGCCGGCCTGGCCATCTCGGAGAAGATGCGCGGGCAGATCGGCGGCCTGGCTACAGCGCAGCGCAACGCGCAGGACGGCATCTCGCTCGTCCAGACCGCGGAAGGCGCCCTGACCGAGGTCCACTCGATGATGCAGCGCGTGCGCGACCTGACGGTCCAGTACAAGAACGGCACGCTCAGCCAGGACGACAAGGACGCCATCATCGGCGAGGTCTTCCAGCTCGCGAAGGAAGTTCGCGACATCGGCGAGAAGACGCAGTTCAACTCCAAGAACCTGCTGGACGGCACGACGTTCAGCTTCCAGGTCGGCGCCAACGACACCGAGACGATCGGCACGACGGCGGCGGACCTGGTCACGCAGGCCGGCGTCACCACCGTCCTCGACGTCGCCTACACCAACGCGGCGGCGGTCACCGCCGGCACCTCGTTCACCCCGGCGGCCGACATCGCCACGATGCGCACCCGCATGGACGCCGTCACCACGACGCTCGTCGACTCGGGCCTGACCAACGTGTCGAAGATCCGCTCGGACTTCGGCGCGGTCCAGAACCGCATGGAGCATCGCCTGAACAGCCTGGCCACGTACCAGGAGAACCTCACCGCCTCCGAGTCGCGTATCCGCGACGTGGACATGGCGGCCGAGATGACCAAGTTCACGAAGCTGAACATCCTGCAGCAGGCCGGCACGAGCATGCTCGCGCAGGCCAACCAGGCGCCCCAGGGCGTCCTCTCGCTGCTGCGCTAAAGGATTACGGCCACGGGCCGATCACTCCTCGTAACAGGTTTCGGGCGACATGGAGTCGTCCAGCTCGCACAAGGAGTGATCGGCCATGGGTCTTCGTATCCAGAACAACGTCGAGGCGTTCAATACTCACCGGCAGCTTTCGGCGACGTCGTCGGCCGCCTCGAAGTCGATGGAGAAGCTCTCCAGCGGCTATCGCATCAATCGCGCGGCTGACGATGCCGCGGGTCTCGCCATCTCGGAGAAGATGCGCGGCCAGATCGGCGGCCTGGCTCAGGCGCAGCGCAACGCGCAGGACGGCATCTCGCTCGTCCAGACCGCGGAGGGCGCGCTCGGCGAGGTCCACTCGATGCTGCAGCGCATCCGCGATCTGCGCGTCCAGTTCGGCAACGACACGCTGAGCACCGACGACCGCGCCGCCATCCGCTCGGAGGCCTCCGCGCTGTCGTCTGAGATCATCGCGATCCGCGACAAGACGCAGTTCAACGGCCTCGACCTGCTCGACGGCTCGCCCGCGACACTGAACTTCCAGGTCGGCGCCAATGACGGCGAGGTCGTGTCGGTCACCACCGGCAGCATCTCGGCCGCCGCCGGCATGACCGAGGTCGTCACCGGCGCCACGTACGCCGGCGACGCCGCCTTCACGGCGCTCACGCTCGCGGACGTCGACAGCGCGATCAAGGAGATCTCGTCGAGCCGCTCGGAGTTCGGCGCGGTCCAGAACCGCCTGGAGCACCGTCTCGCCAACCTGGCGACCTACCAGGAGAACCTGGTGGCGTCCGAGTCGCGTATCCGTGACGTGGACATGGCGGCGGAGATGACCAAGTTCACGAAGCTCAACATCCTGCAGCAGGCCGGCACGAGCATGCTCGCGCAGGCCAACCAGGCGCCGCAGAACATCCTCTCTCTGCTGCGCCAGTAGCAGTCAGAGCCAACACCTTCGTACGACGGGCGGCCACTGGCCGCCCGTCGGCGTTAAAGCCTCGGCCCCGTCGGCCGATGAACTGTTTGAGGCGACAGGGAGTCGCCTCGATAGCCCTCACCCCGATCAACAAGGAGCGTTGAATCATGGGCCTTCGTATTCAGAACAACGTCGAGGCGTTCAACACCCACCGTCAGCTGACGGCCACGGGCGTTGCCGCTTCCAAGTCGATGGAGAAGCTCTCCAGCGGCTATCGCATCAACCGTGCCGCGGACGACGCCGCCGGCCTCGCCATCTCGGAGAAGATGCGCGGCCAGATCGGTGGTCTCGCCCAGGCGCAGCGCAACGCGCAGGACGGCATCTCGCTCGTCCAGACCGCGGAAGGCGCCCTCACCGAGGTCCACTCGATGCTGCAGCGCGTCCGTGACCTGAAGGTGCAGTTCAACAACGGCACCCTGAGCTCTGACGACAAGGACGCCATCGCGTCCGAGGTCCACCAGATCGCGCTCGAGGTCAAGGACATCACGACCCAGACGAAGTTCAACGGCACCGCCGTCTTCGGCTCGGGGACGTTCACGTTCCAGGTCGGCGCCAACGACACGGAGACCGTCGCCACGACGGCCGCCGACTTCGCGGGCTCGATCGGCACCACCGGCGGCCTCTCGGACCTGACCTCGCTGGCCAGCGCCGCTGCCACCAAGACCGCGCTCGACACCGGCGGCCTGTCCAAGGTCGACACGATCGACGCCGCGATCAAGAACGTGTCCTCGTCTCGCGCCAACTTCGGTGCGGTCCAGAACCGTCTCGAGCATCGCCTGAACAACCTGGCCACCTACCAGGAGAACCTCACCGCCTCCGAGTCGCGTATCCGCGACGTGGACATGGCGGCCGAGATGACCAAGTTCACGAAGCTCAACATCCTGCAGCAGGCTGGCACGAGCATGCTCGCGCAGGCCAACCAGGCGCCGCAGAGCGTCCTGTCGCTGCTGCGCTAGACGTAACACGCTCCGGCTTGATCGGGTGGTGACCCTAAAGGTCACCGCCCGATTGCCGATGACTCCCCTAGAAACGTAACGGGCCGCAAGGAGCGGCTCGCTCCCGTACAAGGAGTCAACATGGGTCTGCGCATCCAGAACAACGTCGAGGCGTTCAACACTCATCGCCAGCTGTCCACCACGTCGATGGCGGCGTCGAAGGCCATGGAGAAGCTCTCCAGCGGCTATCGGATCAACCGTGCCGCTGATGACGCCGCCGGCCTCGCCATCTCGGAGAAGATGCGCGGCCAGATCGGTGGTCTCGCTCAGGCGCAGCGCAACGCGCAGGACGGCATCTCGCTCGTCCAGACCGCGGAAGGCGCGCTCGCCGAGGTCCACTCGATGCTGCAGCGCGTGCGTGACCTCAAGGTCCAGTTCGGCAACGGCACGCTGTCGACGGACGACAAGGACGCGATCGCGGCCGAGGTCTTCCAGATCGCCGCCGAGGTCAAGAACATCGCCGACCAGACGAAGTTCAACGGCACCGCCGTGTTCACGTCGACCGGCTTCACGTTCCAGGTCGGCGCCAACGACTCCGAGACCGTCACGACCACCGCGGCCGACTTCGCCGGCGGCCTGACCGCCGGCGGCCTCAGCGAGGTCACCGGGATCTCGTCCGCCGCGCATGCGACGACGACGCTGACCAGCGGCGGCCTCAACGACCTCGCCGACCTCGACACGGCGATCAAGAACGTCGCGAAGGTCCGGTCCGATTTCGGCGCGGTCCAGAACCGCCTCGAGCATCGCCTGAACAACCTGGCCACCTACCAGGAGAACCTCACCGCCTCCGAGAGCCGCATCCGTGACGTGGATATGGCCAAGGAGATGACGAACTTCACGAAGCTGAACATCCTGCAGCAGGCCGGCACGAGCATGCTCGCGCAGGCCAACCAGGCGCCCCAGGGCGTGCTGTCGCTCCTGCGTCAGTAATCGTTCGCGGTCGAATCTAAGAGTTTCGCTAAAGATCGGCCCCCCGGGGCCGATCTTTCTTTCTGAGGCGACAGGGAGTCGCTTCGAATAGCCCAATCCCCCGATCAACAAGGAGTGTTGAATCATGGGCCTTCGTATTCAGAACAACGTCGAGGCGTTCAACACGCACCGGCAGCTGACCGCGACCGGTGTCGCGGCCTCTAAGTCGATGGAGAAGCTCTCCAGCGGCTATCGGATCAACCGTGCCGCGGACGACGCCGCCGGCCTCGCCATCTCGGAGAAGATGCGCGGCCAGATCGGTGGTCTCGCTCAGGCGCAGCGCAACGCGCAGGACGGCATCTCGCTCGTCCAGACCGCGGAAGGCGCGCTGACCGAGGTCCACTCGATGCTGCAGCGCGTGCGTGACCTCAAGGTCCAGTTCGAGAACGGCACGCTGTCAACGGACGACCAGGACGCGATCGCGGCCGAGGTCTTCCAGATCGCGGGCGAGATCAAGAACATCTCCGAGCAGACGAAGTTCAACGGCAGCACCGTGTTCAACTCGGTCGGGTTCACGTTCCAGGTCGGTGCGAACGACTCGGAGACCGTCGCCACCACCGCCACGGTCTTCAGCGGCGCGGTCGGCTCCGCCGGCACCGGCGGCCTGTCCGAGCTGACCGGCCTCTCCAGCGCCGGCGCCGTCAAGACCGCGCTGGACACCGGCGTGCTCGCGAACATCAGCACGGTCGACAACGCGATCAAGAACGTGTCGACGGCTCGCGCCAACTTCGGTGCGGTCCAGAACCGTCTCGAGCATCGCCTGAACAACCTGGCCACGTACCAGGAGAACCTGACCGCGTCCGAGTCGCGTATCCGCGACGTGGACATGGCGGCGGAGATGACCAAGTTCACGAAGCTGAACATCCTGCAGCAGGCCGGCACGAGCATGCTCGCGCAGGCCAACCAGGCGCCCCAGAGCGTCCTGAGCCTGCTCCGCTAGTCGCATCGCTTACCGAACCGAAGAAACGCTAAAGATCGGCCTTTTGCGGCCGATCTTTGCGTTTGAGGAGACACGGAGTCACCTCGGTAAGCCCTGTCAACCCGATCAAACAAGGAGCGTTAGATCATGGGCCTTCGTATTCAGAACAACGTCGAGGCGTTCAACACTCACCGTCAGCTGACGGCGACGAGCGTCCAGGCCTCGAAGTCGATGGAGAAGCTCTCCAGCGGCTATCGCATCAACCGCGCCGCGGACGACGCCGCCGGCCTCGCCATCTCGGAGAAGATGCGCGGCCAGATCGGTGGTCTCGCTCAGGCGCAGCGCAACGCGCAGGACGGGATCTCGCTCGTCCAGACGGCTGAAGGCGCCCTCACCGAGGTGCACTCGATGCTGCAGCGCGTCCGTGACCTCAAGGTGCAGTTCGCGAACGGCACCCTGTCGAGCGACGACCAGGACGCGATCGCGGCCGAGGTCTCCCAGATCGGCTCCGAGGTCAAGAACATCGTCGAGCAGACGAAGTTCAACGGCACCGCGGTCTTCGGCTCCGGGACGTTCACGTTCCAGGTCGGGGCCAACGACTCCGAGACGGTCGCCACCTCCGTGGCGAACCTGAGCACGGCCATCGGTACCGCCGGCACTGGCGGCCTCGCCGAGCTCACCGGTCTGTCGACCGCGACGCTCGCCAAGGCGGCGCTGACGTCGGGCGGCACGCTGGGCGGCCTGTCCACCATCGACGGCGCGATCAAGAACGTGTCGACGGCTCGCGCCAACTTCGGTGCGGTCCAGAACCGTCTCGAGCACCGTCTGAACAACCTGGCCACGTACCAGGAGAACCTGACCGCGTCCGAGTCGCGTATCCGCGACGTGGACATGGCGGCGGAGATGACCAAGTTCACGAAGCTGAACATCCTGCAGCAGGCCGGCACGAGCATGCTCGCGCAGGCCAACCAGGCGCCCCAGGGCGTCCTGAGCCTTCTCCGCTAGTACGAACCCTGGACCGCTGTTCGGGTCCAAACCGTAGTGACTAAAGATCGGCCCTCAGGGGCCGATCTTTCTGTTTAAGGCGACAGGGAGTCGCCCCATCACAGCCCACACCCCCGATCAACAAGGAGCGTTGAATCATGGGCCTTCGTATTCAGAACAATGTCGAGGCGTTCAACACGCACCGGCAACTCACCGCGACGTCGACCCAGGCGTCCAAGTCGATGGAGAAGCTTTCCAGCGGCTATCGCATCAACCGCGCGGCTGACGACGCCGCCGGCCTCGCCATCTCGGAGAAGATGCGCGGCCAGATCGGTGGTCTCGCCCAGGCGCAGCGCAACGCGCAGGACGGCATCTCGCTCGTCCAGACCGCGGAAGGTGCCCTGACCGAGGTCCACTCGATGCTGCAGCGCGTCCGTGACCTCAAGGTCCAGTACGCCGGCGGCACCCTGTCCGACGACGACAAGGTCGCGATCGCTTCCGAGGTCGCCCAGATCGCCGTCGAGGTCAAGAGCATCACCAGCGACACGAAGTTCAACGGCAACGCGCTGTTCGGCTCGGCGACGTTCAGCTTCCAGGTCGGCGCCAACGACTCCGAGACGGTCTCGACGTCGTCGACGCAGCTCAGCGGCACGATCGCCGCCGGCGGCCTCAGCGGCCTGACGAACATCACCGACGCGGCCGGCGCCTCGACGGCGCTGAACGCGGGCGGCAACCTCGCCACCCTGGCCACGCTCGACGACGCGATCAAGAACGTGTCGAAGATCCGCGGCGACCTCGGTGCGGTCCAGAACCGTCTCGAGCACCGTCTGAACAACCTGGCCACCTACCAGGAGAACCTCACCGCCTCCGAGTCGCGTATCCGCGACGTGGATATGGCGGCCGAGATGACCAAGTTCACGAAGCTCAACATCCTGCAGCAGGCCGGCACGAGCATGCTCGCGCAGGCCAACCAGGCGCCCCAGGGCGTCCTGTCGCTGCTGCGCTAAACGGCAGGGCCAGACCCCGTTAGGTGATCGTTTCGCACTCTGGAGGGAGGGCGGGCGAACACCTAATGGGGTCTGACCCTAAAGTTCCTGCAGCGGGTAACCGATGTAGGACACGTGGAATCCGTCCCCACCCTCATTACTGTCCCCGTGCGCGCGGAGCGTGCCGAGGACATCGAGCCGATCCTCCAGACGCTCGCCTCACTTCGCGCCACCGCCCCCGAGGCCATGGTCCTCGTGGTCGACGACCGCTCGCCCGAGCCGCAGGCTCAGATGATCGAACTCGCTTCCGGCGAGCTCGATTGCGCCTACGTCGCACAGCAGGACGGTGAGGGCCGGATCGCCGCCCTCAACGTCGGCCTGCGCGCCGCGGCCGACCACGGCATGGACGTCTGCATCGTCGAGCCGGGCCTCGTGCTCGATTCGGCAGGCTGGCTGAACCGCCTGCTCGCCCGCACCGGCACCGACGGCGAGCTCGCTGCCGTCGCCGGCGGCGCGGTCATCGAGCCCACCGGTCTGATCCGTCAGGCGGGCTACTTCTTCTCGCTCTTCCGCCGCCTGTGGAGCGCCCGCCTGGCGCGCGTCCCGCAGACGCTGCTCGACGTGCACACGCCGCTGCTGTGCCCGGTCAGCTCCGAGCTGCAGCTGATCCGCCGCGGGTGGGTCGAGCGCGTCGGCCTCTACGACGAGCTGCTCGACGGCCCGCACGCCGCGCTCGACTTCTGCCTGCGCGTCAGCGAGGCCGGCGGCCAATGTGTGTTCGAGCCCAGCGTGCGCGCCCGCGCGCTCGTGCTGGGCGAGGGCGAGCCCGACGACCAGACCCAGGCGGCGAGCCGTCTGCGGGTCAAGCACGTCGGCGTGAACTTCCAGCCGTGGGCCCCGGAGGTCATCTGATGCAGTCGCTCCCGAAGACCCTGTTCATCGGCTGGGGCGTCAGCGTGGTCTCGTACTACCGCGCCTTCCTGCCCGCTGTCGCGCTCGGCGCCGACTACGTGGCCTGGATCGGCGACGACAAGGCGCGCGAGATCCAGCTCCTGACCGGCCTGGGCGAGCGCCCGCCGACGATCGCCGAGCTGTTCGACTACGACGTCCTGGTGATCCAGCAGCCGCGCGGCGTGCGCTGGATGAAGCTGATCCGCGAACTGCAGGCCGCGGGCGTGACGGTCCTGTACGAGATCGACGACTACGTCCAGTCCGCACGCAAGATCAAGTCACACGAGCTGACCGACATCTTCGACGCCGACTTCGTGCGTGAGATGGAGATGGCGATGCGCGTCACCGACGGCATCGTCTGCTCGACCGACTACCTGGCGCGCCGTTACCGCTCCTTCAACGATCGCACCTGGGCCTGTTACAACGGCATCGACCTCAAGCGCTACGCGTGGCCGAAGCCGGCCCGTGAAGGCGTCGCCATCGGCTGGGCCGGCGGCGTCGGCCACAAGGCGTCGCTGGCGCGCTGGGAGCCCGCCATCCGCTCCGTTCTGCGCGCTCGCCCCGAGACGCGCTTCGTGTCGGTCGGCCACGGCGCCGCGGCCGACTACCTCGAGGAGTTCGGTCCGCAGCGCGCGATCGGGCTCCCGCCCGGCAAGATCGAGGTCTACCCGGCGGCGATGACCGTGTTCGACATCGCGATCGCCCCGTCGGCCGAGAACAACCTGTTCCGCGGCAAGAGCGACCTGCGCTGGCTCGAGGCGAGCGCCCTGGGCCTCCCGCTCGTCGCGCATCCGGACGTCTACCCCGAGATCGAGGACGGCGTCACCGGCGTGCACGCGCGCAACCCGGCCGAGGTCGAGGCCGCGCTGCTGCGGCTCGTCGACGACCGCGAGCTGCGCGAGAGGATCGGCGCCCAGGCGTACGCCCACGTCGCCGAGCACCGCCGCATCGAGGTCGCCGCCGAACGTTGGCGCAGCGTCCTGCTCGAGGTCGGCGCCGAGCGCGCCGCGACCATCGCCTGAGAAACATCGCTACAGGTCCGTCCTTGGCTGCCGATCACCTCGGTTAGCCACGGACGGCGCCAAGCAAGGAGCACATAGGGCTTCCCCGCCCCCTCCCCTTTCGCGGTCCGCGGTACATACGAGTCGCTGGAGGGCGGCTCGCACATACCCCACCGAGGGACGGATCGCGACGGGCGACCTCTTTGAGGTCGCCCGTCTGCGTTAAGCGTCCCAGCCCTCGCTGTCCGACGCGCGCCGGCCGGGTCCGACGCCCTCCGTCATCGCGAGCAGCTCCTCGTCGGTGAGCCAGTGATCGTTGCTGTCCGATGCATAGCGGAAGCCGTCGGGTAGCGCTGGGCCACGCCCAGCAGCGCCGGCCTCCCACGACTGGCGCGACGGCATGATCGCGAAGCGGTCCCCCAGGTCGAACGACACGCGCGCCTCGTCCTCGGTGAGCAGAACCTCGTGCAGCTTCTCGCCCGGCCGGATGCCGACCTCCCGCAGTTCCGCACCGGGCGCCAGCGCCTGCGCCAGGTCGACGATCCGCATGCTCGGGATCTTGGGCACGAACGTCTCCCCGCCGTGCACGAGCGACATGCAGCCGAGCACGAACTCGACGGCCTGCTCGAGCGTGATCCAGAACCGCGTCATGCGCGAGTCCGTGATGGTCAGCACGCCGCTCAGCGCCTGCTGCATGAAGACGGGCACGACGCTGCCGCGCGAGCCGACGACGTTGCCGTAGCGCACGGAGGCGAAACGCGCGGGTCCGCCCGGGGCGTAGACCGCAGCCTGCGCGACGATCTTCTCGGCGCAGAGCTTCGTGGCCCCGTACAGGTTGACCGGGTTGACGGCTTTGTCGGTGCTGAGCGAGATCGTCAGCGGGACGGAGTTGTCGATCGCGGCCGAAACCACGTTCTGCGCGCCGATGATGTTCGTCTGGACCGCCTCGAACGGGTTGTACTCGCACGCCGGGACCTGCTTCAGCGCGGCGGCGTGCACGATCACGTCGACGCCGCGCGTCGCCACCCGCAGGCGGTCGCGATCGCGCGTGTCGCCGAGCAGCAGCCGCAGGCGCGAGTCGCGCAGTGTGTGCTCGAGCTCGTACTGCTTGAGCTCGTCACGGCTGAAGACGCGGATCGCGGCCACGTCGTAGCGCGCGAGCACGGTCCGGATGAAGGCCGTCCCGAAGGAGCCCGTCCCGCCTGTGACCAGCAGGGTCTTTCCGTTCAGATCCATCGCGGCGCGGCGAGTGTATTGCCCCGGGAGGCGGCTAAAGCTGCGGGCGCCGGAGGCCGACACAAGTCTGAGAGATGAGCTTCGACCTCGCCCTCGCGCGGATCTCGCAGCTGCAGTCGCTCTTCGCCCCGCCCGCTGCCGCCGCACCCTCCAGTCCTTCGGCCACTGCGCCGACTGCGTTCGCGACCGCGCTGCAGAGCGCCGGCACGGCTTCGCTGACCGGTACCGCCGGCGCGCAGGCGCCCGCCTCGTCCGCGGGCCAGGCGATCGTCAACCTGGTCAGCCAGGAGGTCGGTGTCGCCGAGCAGCCCCCGGGCTCGAACGACGCGCCGCGCATCGCCCAGTTCCGTCAGGCGACCGCCGGCTCCGGCGTGGGACCCTGGTGCGCCTACTTCACGTCGTGGGCCGCTCGCGAGGCCGGCGTGCCACTGGGCGAGAACGGCCAGGGCTTCGGGCGCGTCGACGACGTGTACGCCTGGGCCCAGCGGGCCGGCAAGGCGATCCCGAACGCGGCCGGCGCGCAACCGGCGCCGGGCGACCTGATCGTCTGGGACGAGCACATCGGCGTCGTCGAGTCCGTCGGCGCCGACGGCACGATCAACACGATCGAGGGCAACTCCTCCGATCAGGTGGCTCGCCGGACCTACGCGCCGGGCAGCCGTCCCGCGATCGGCTACGTCCGCCTGGGGTAGTCGCGGGCGCCGAGCGACTACGCTGCGCGCCATGAGCGACGACGCGCTCGCACGCGCGGAAGCCCAGGTCGAGGCCGGCGATCTGGCCGGCGCTCGCGCCACGGCGCAGGAGCTTCTCGCCGGCGATCCGCTGCACGCGGGCGCGCACAACGTCCTCGGCTTCATCGCGCACCGCGAGGGCCGGCTCGCGGACGCGGTCGCGGAGTTCGCGATGGCGGGCGACGATCCCGACGCGCTGGCGAACCTGGAGGCCGTGGAGGCCGAGCTGCGCCGCGGCGCGCCCCCCGACGTCTCGTTCAGCCTCGAGGATCTCCGCCGGGGCGGGTTCGGGCGCGGGCTCTCGCCCGCGCTGCTGGGTCATCTGCTCGCCCAGGAGCTGGACCCGGAGACGGAGGCGCGCGTGAACCAGCTGCCGTCCGCGGCGAGCGCGAACGAGCGCCGCTTCCTGCTGCGCTTCGCCGCGCACTTCTGGGACGGGGACGGCGACGTGTTCGAGAACGGCCCGCTGCTCGGCGGCACGACGCGCGGCCTTGCGCTCGGAATGCTCGCCAACCCCAACCGGCGCGAGCACGCGTTGCTGCATACGTTCGACTGGTTCTCGGCCGAGGAGGGCGATCTCCCGCCGGTGTGGGATCAGATGATCGCGCTGGGCTGGATCACGCAGGCCGACTACGACGACATGAACCGGTCCGGCAGCTTCCAGGCCGTCTTCGACAAGCTGCACTCGGGCCAGGACTACTCGCCGCTCGTGCGCTCGCATGAGGCCTATCTCCCGGGCCGCCGCGGCGAGGACGCCCCGGGCGGCCGCACGATCTTCGAGCCGCCGCAGGGTCGCGAGTACAACATCGTCTTCGTCGACGGCTGCAAGAGCTGGTACGGGACCAAGCACTGGATCCTGCGGATGTGCGACAAGGTGCGCCCCGGCGCCCACTTCGTGTTCCAGGACTACGGCTGGTACACGTGCTTCTGGCTGCCGGTGCTGCACGCCGTGCTCGAGGAGCACTTCCGGCTGGTCGCCTACGTCGACGACACGTACGCCTTCCAGCTCGTGCGCCCGCTGGCGCGTGCGACGGTCGAGGAGCGCTTCCCGGACGAGCCGGCGGGCATGGGCCGCGACGCGTTCGACGACATCTTCCTCAAGCTCTCGATCGACGCCGGCGTGCGCAGCGACGTGCACACGATGGTCTCGCTGACGATCCAGCACGCCGGCGCGCTGGCCTACCTCGGTCACAAGGCCGAGGCGCGCGAGCACATCGCGGCGATGCTCGGCCGGCCCGAGTTCTTCGAATTCCGCGAGCGAATGATCCAGCGCGCGCTGACCTCGCCCACCTACACGCCGGAGGGACCGATCGTCCTGTGACGGGTCGGCTACACGCCGACGGGCAGGCCTGAGAAGCGCGGCAGGCCGGCCAGCGCACCCGACCGCGGCCAGTCGCCGAGCAGGGCGTCGCCGCGTTCGGCGAGCGCCGCGTAGGTCGCCGGGGAACCCGGGAGCGGCGCGAGCAGCGCGTCGGGGAGGGTCTCGATATCGAGCCCGGCAGCCGCGATCGCGGTCTCCGTCACGGCCAGGAGCGCGTTCGCGTCGAGGCCGGGCGCGGTGAGCAGCAGGCTGGCGTCGTCGGCCGGAGTGACGCTGCCGACGTACTCGCTCAGGAGCTCCGGGCGCTCGACCAGCTCGGTGGCCAGTGCCACGGTGGTGAAGGTTCGGGTGGGATCGATGTGGACGGGCGCTTCGCCGGCCACGATGCCCTCGACGACCGATGCCATCCGGCCCGGGTGCATCGGCGCCCACACGAAGCGGCGCTTCCAGTCGGCGATCGGCGCCTCGCTGCGCGCGGCGGTCTGGATCAGCTCCTCCAGCGGGCCGTCCGCGGCATCGAGCGGGTAGCGGACGTAGTCCAGGTAGCGGTCCGCGCGCTTGAGCGTCGCGGGCTCCTCGCCGGGGAGGCCGAGGATCGGCTCCGCCTGGCCGTACACGACGGTCGGCACGCCGCGGGCGATCGCGAGGTTGGGGAACGTTCCGTCGCCGCCCACGACCACATCGGCGGCGTCGATGTCGGTCTCCGGCGCGCGGCCACGGCCGTCGACGTAGGTGACGCCGTCGACCGGCCACAGCCCGATCTGCTCGAGCGTTCCGACGTGTCTGACGGTGAGGCGCCACGGGCCTTCGAGCAGCTTCGCGAAGAGCTCGCGGTTGCCCTCGCGGTGCTTGGCCGCCATCGAGCCGTCGGCGTTCGTGTGCAGTGGCGCGAACAGGACGCGCTCGACCGCGGTGCGGGCGCGGAAGGGCCGCACCTCGCTGCGCGTCCAGCCGACCACGTGGACGGGCGCCGGGTAGTCGATGCGGCGCAGGAACTCGGCGTGGCCGGGCCCGTTGACGAGGTTTGCGTCGACGCGCTCGTAGGGCTCCCAGAGGCCGTCGTAGCTCAAGTTGGGGCCGCCCGCGCCGTGCGGGTAGAGGATCACCTTCGCGCCGCGGTCCGCGTGTGTGTCGATCATGTCGCGGTACACCTTCAACGGCGGATCGAAGTCGATCAGCAGCGCGTCCGCGGGCGCGTCATTCAGGACGATCTGGTGTCCGGCGGAGTGCAGCGCGCGAGCCAGCGGCAGGGACGCGCCGTAGTTGTCGCACACGGCGATGCAGAGGCGGCGGGAGGGCATCAAGATTCCCATCGGCATCTTGGCGCCGAGCTTGAGCGCTCGCTCGGCGTAGGATCCGTCACATGGCGGATCCGAAGACGGAGGAGATGCAGATCGTCGAGGTGGAGCGCGAGCGCTCCGAGCGCGAGCAGGCGCGGGACGCCGATCTCTCCACCGAGGAGCACACGCACGAGCGGCGCGCGGAGAAGCACGCCTATCTGCGCGAGAAGCTCGCCGAGCGTGCGCGCTCGGAGGAGGAAAACGGGTAGGTGGGGCCTCGATGAAGCGCGAAGACGAGCTCGACGAGATGGCGGAGCGGTCCAAGCAGCTCGGAGACGAGATCTCTGACGCGCGTGAGGACTGGGAGCGCAAGAAGGCCGACGACAGCGTGCCCGGCACGCCGCCCGTGTCGGACGGCGATCAGGACGACTCGCGCGAGCCCTGGCCCGACGAGTAGCGGCCCGGCACGGTGACGTGCCCGGCCTCGTCGGTGACGGTGCCGATCCGCCGCGTGCCCGGATGATGGGCGGCGAGCAGGTCTACCGCGGCGTCCGCTGACGCCGCGGGCACGATCGCGACGAAGCCGCAGCCCATGTTGAAGACCTCCCAGGCCTCGGCCTCGGCGATCTCGCCGCGCTCCTGCACGAGCGCGATGACCGGCGGAACGGGCAGCGGGTCGTCGATCGTGAAGCCGGCGCGGTCGCTGAGCCGCAGCAGGTTCAGGAGCCCTCCGCCGGTGATGTGGGCGAGACCGTGGACGGGGATGTCCGACCGGAGCAGGCCGAGCGCGGCCCGAACGTAGATCACCGTCGGCTCGAGCAGCGCGTCGGCCACGGTGCCGCCTTGGAACGGCTCGTCGAGATCGGCGTCGAGCACCCGCCGCGCCAGCGTGTACGAATTCGAGTGCAGACCGCTGCTCGGGAGCCCGATCAGCGCGTCGCCGGCCGCGATCTTCTCGCCGGTGACGACGGCGTCGAGCGCGACCGTCCCAAAGCACGTGGCGGTCAGGTCGAACCCGTTCGGCGACGGGTGGCCGCGGATCAGCTCGGGCAGGATCGCCACCTCGCCGCCGGGGATCTCGACCCCGGCCAGTTCCGCCCCTCGCTTGAGGCCCAGCCCGATCTGCTCCATCACCTGCGGGTCGGCGCGCTCGACGGCGAGGTAGTCGAGCAGCGCGATCGGCTCCGCGCCGACGCACACGACGTCATTGACGTTCATCGCCACGCAGTCGATCCCGACGGTGTCGTAGCGGCCGGTCTGCTCGGCCAGGATCAGCTTCGAGCCGACGCCGTCAGTCCCGACCGCGATCCCGAGGTTCGGCGCCACTTCGAGCACCGCGGCGTAGTGACCGGACGCGAGCACGGAGCGCGATGCCCTCCCGGGATCGATCGTCTTGAGCACGCCCACGAGCGCGGCGACCGCGCGATCGGCGGCGTGCTGGTCCACGCCGGACCGGGCGTACGCGTCGGTGCTCACCGGCTCGACGGTACCGCACGCCGAGGATGGCGCTCGCGAGTACCGCGCGCTCAGCGGCGTACGGCCACAACGGCTCGCGGCGCTCGACGCCGAACGTGCGCAGAGCAACGCGTGTGGCGACGAACGCCGCGCCGGCGCCGGCGGCGGGTGCCCGCCAGTGCGTCCACGGCCGCCCCCGCCACGCCTTCAGCGCCGTCGCCCCCGCGAGCACCGGCCCGGCGACCCCGAACGACAGCCGCGAAGCCTCCTCGCGCGAGTAGCCCAGCGCCCGCGCCGCGGCCAGCGTCGCCCCGGTCCGCGACACGCCCGGAAACAACGCCGCCGCTTGAGCGAGCCCGAGCGCGACCGCGACAGCGGGGTCAGGCCCTAAGAATCGGCCGCGCGGCGACGACCAGCGCCTCCGGGGGGCCTGACCCCAGACCGTGGGGAGGTCGGCGAGCACGAGGGCGGCCGCTCCGGCGACCAGGCCGCCGGCGAGTGCGAGCGGCCCGCCGAGCCGCGACTCAATCGGCCGCTCGAACACATACCCAACCACCACCGGCGGCGCGAGCGAGAGCGCGAGGACGCGCGGAGTCGGCGCAAGTCGAACCAGCTCAGGCGCGAGGGCGAGCAGAGCGCCGAAGTGCAGCGCCACCTCGAGCTCCTTCTGCCGCGCCGGCTCCAACGCGTCCCACCCCAGGAGCCAGGGCACGGCGACGACGTGTGCGGACGACGAGATCGGAAGCAGTTCGGCGGCGCCTTGCAGCACGCCGAGCGCGGCGGCCTGAACCTCAGGCCGAGGAGGCATCCGCGGCGGGCGCGTCGCCCTCGCTGCGCCGCCGCCGGTAGCGCACGAACAGCCAGATCGCGCCGAGCACGACCGCCGCAATCACCGCGTAGTCGATGTAGTGCAGGCTGTCCTTCCAGTTCTCCCACTGGTCTCCGGCCTGCTTGCCGATGAAGACGAGCATGAACACCCACGGGATGCACCCGAGCGCCGTCAGGATCGTGAAGCGCCAGAACGGCATCTTCGCGACGCCTGCGGGCAGCGAGATGAACGTCCGGATGATCGGGAGCATTCGCGAGAAGAACACGGTCGCGTCGCCGTACTTCTCGAACCAGTTGTCGGCCCACTGCAGGTGGTGGGGCTTGATGAAGACCTTGCGGCCGTGCTTCTCGATCAGGTCGACGCGCCCGAAGTAGCCGACCGCGTACGCGATCCAGGACCCGACGACGTTGGCCGCCACACCGACAAACGTGGCCATGAACAGCGAGTACTCACCCGCGGCGACGTTGAAGCCGGCGAACAGCATCGTCGCCTCGGAGGGGATCGGCAGGCAGGCGCTCTCGCCCACCATCAGCAGGAAGACGCCGATCAGCCCCATCTCGCGGACGACGTCCACGGCGAAGTTGACGATCGGGTCGGTGATCGACGCGACGACTAACACAGCCGCTCAGGGTAGCCGCGGCGAACGCGAGCGAACCTAGCCGGACGGCTCGATCCGCGGGAGCGTCAGCGACGAGATGCGCTGCTTCGCGCGCTGCGGCGGCCGGCGGATGTCGGTCTTGGGCCGCAGCATCTTGAGGATCATCACGGCCTGGTCGACGTTCGCGGCGACCGCCGGACGGTGCGCGACGTCATAGGTCGCGAGCCGTTGCGCGACGCTCGGCGGCGAGCCGGCGACGATCAGCTCACCCCTGCGCGCCCGCAGCGCTCCCGCCGCCTGTACGAGGCCCGCCAGCACCGTGTCGGTGACGCCGACAGCCTCGCCGAGGTCCAGGATCAGCCAGCGCACCCCACCGGCCAGGGCGGCCTCGATCCGGCGCCCGAGCTCACCGGTGTCGGCGAGCTGGCCCTGCACGTCGATCTGGTGCACGACGTCGTCCAGCCGGTGCTCGCGGAACGCGAGCGAACCCGGCTTCGCCACGGCACGCAGGGACTGGGAAGTGAACATGGCTCGATGCGGCGCAGGAAAACCTGTCAAGCAGGGTATTTCCCGCGCCGCGAGCTCGTCAAGCCTGCAACCGTGCGCTCAACCGATGATCGACCCGGTGAACGGCTCCGTGCCGTTCGCGAGCGTCACGTCCGGGCCGCCGTGCGAGCGCATGTACGCGAGCGCCTTCGGCAGGTCGGAGACGCCGTTGGACGCGGCCACCGGGGCCAGCTGAAGTGTGCTCAGGACGCCGAATGCGCGGCCGGTGGCGTCCATGAAGCCGCTGCCGGAGTCGCCGGGGATGCCGGGCGTGACGGTGTAGACGAGGTGCGTCCAGCCGCCGCCCTGGGCGCCGAGGCTCTTGCCGCGCTTCGGCGAGAGGATGGTGATGCCCTGGCGCAGCGACGAGTTGCCGTACGAGTAGACGTCGTCGAGCGTCGCCGTCGTCTGGCCCATACCGGACGGGCCGCCGAGCGTCGGCACCGACGGGTTGACCTTGGCGGCGTCGGCCGCGCTGAGCTGGATCAGCGCGAAGTCGTTGTAGGCGCAGGTGTCGGCGTCACTCTCGCCGCCCGCCTGCATGGCGTTCCACGAGTTGTAGACCATGGTCCCCGGCTGCGAGGCGCCGGTGACCTCGACGGCGGTGCCGGTCGGATGGCTGGCGGCGAGACAGCCGTCGGTCTCGGTGCTGCCGCCGGTGCCCGAGCAGTGGGCGGCCTGGCCGATATAGACGTTGTTGGAGGCGTCGTAGAAGACGAAGTTGGAGGTGCACTGCGCGCCCTCGGTGAACGTCATGACCCCGGGATGCACGGTGGCCGATGACGCGGGCGCCCACGTGGGCTCCGCGGAGGCGGTGGTTGCGAACGCCAGCGAGGCGGCGACGGCGAGTCCGGCGATGAGGCTCTTACGCATGGAAGCTGGAACGGCAGCGGCCGCTAGAACTTGCGGGAAGTGCGCGTTTGGATCGACCTGACAAATTCACCCCACGTGCTCGTCATGCGTCCGGTGATCGAGACGCTGCGGGCGCGCGGGGACGACGTGCTCGTGACCGCGCGGGACTTCGCGCAGACGCTCGGGCTGCTCGAGCGCTTCCAGCTCGACCACACCGCGATCGGCCGCCACCGCGGCGAGAAGCTGGCCTCGAAGGCGCTCGGGCTGGCCTCGCGCTCGGGCGCGCTCGTGCGCTGGGCGCGCGGGCGCAGGATCGATCTGGCGCTCGGCCACGGCTCCAACGACGTCTCGGTCGCGGCCAAGCTGCTGCGGATCCCGTCGGTCACCGCGTTCGACTACGAGTGGGCGCGCCAGCAGCACCAGATCAACTGCCGGCTGGCGTCCGGCGTCGTGGTGCCGGACGTGATCCCACCCGAGCGCTTGAAGCCGTACGGCGCGACGCTCGACAAGCTGCGCCGCTACGAAGGGCTCAAGGAGGAGTACTACCTGGCGGACTTCGAGCCGGACCGCGCCGTGCTCGACGAACTCGGCCTCGATCCGACCAAGCCGCTCGCGATCGTCCGCACGCCGCCCGCGGTGTCGCTCTATCACCGCTTCGAGGCGCCGGTGTTCACCGACGTGCTGGAGCGACTCCGTGGTGAGCAGGTCGTCGTGCTGCCCCGCACCGACCAGCAGCGCGCGGAGCTCAAGGCCGACTTCATCGTCCCTGAGCGGGCGATCGACGCCCAGTCGCTGATCGCGTTCGCCGACCTGATGATCTCCGCCGGCGGCACCATGAACCGCGAGGCGGTGGCGCTCGGAACGCCGGTGTGGACGACGTTCGAGGGCAAGCTCGGTGCGGTCGACGAGGCGCTGATCGCGCAGGGCCGGATGCGCCGGCTGACGAGCGCCGACGAGGTCGTGTTCGAGCGCCGCACGGCCGGGGAACCAACCACACCACGAATCCGCCGAGACCCCAAGATCTTCACCGACCTCTTCGTGAAGGCCGGTTAGGCGGCAGGCGTTCGCTCCGCAGCGCCCAATACACTGCCCCGGATGCGCCGCCGGCTCCGTAGCGCGGCCTTTCCGATCCATCGCCACGCGCTCCCGCAGGTGGCGATGGACGCGGGGCTGGTCGCGCTGGCTTACTACCTGGCTTATCGGCTCAGGTTCGATGGTGGGGTCCCGCCCGTCTATCACGACCTGTTCCTGCGGACGATCGCGTTCGCGGTCATCGGCTCGCTGGCGTGCTTCGCGGTCGCCGGGATGTACCGGCACTGGATGCGGTACTCGTCCCAGCGCGAGTACGTGAAGATCGCCGAGGGCGTGGTGCTGTCGGTGCTGGCGCTTGTCGCTTATGTGACCGTCGTCCAGCCCAAGCTCGTGACGGCGCCGACCGGCTTCGTATCGCTCGGCGTGCCGTCCGGCGTGCTTGTGCTGTTCGGGCTGCTGAGCGGAGCGTTCCTGACCGGCACGCGCTTCCTCGTCCACCTCGTCTACCAGCGCCCGCTGCGCGGCTTCCGAGCCTCGCGCAACGCCCGCAGGGTGGTGATCGTGGGCGCCGGCAACGGCGGCTATCTGCTGCTCAGCGAGCTCATCAAGAACCCGGATCTGGGCTACCGGCCGGTCGGCTTCGTGGACGACGATCCGCGCAAGCAGGGCATGCGCGTGGGTGGCGTCGAGGTGCTCGGCACGACCGAAGAGCTGCCGGAGGTCCTGGAGGACGTCGAGCCCGACGAGGTGCTGATCGCGGTGCCGTCGGCGTCCGGCGCGATGCGCGCCCGGGTCGTGACCGCGTGCCGCGAGCGCGGCGTGGCCGTGCGGACGATGCCGACCGTGTTCGAGCTGCTGCTCAACGGCGGGCGGCTCACCCGCCAGCTGCGCGAGGTGCGCGACGTGGACGTGCTCGGCCGTGACCCCGTGAAGATGGAGGTCGAGCTCGTCGGCGGATATCTCACCGGCGAGTGCGTGCTGGTCACGGGCGCCGGTGGCTCGATCGGCGCCGAGCTGTGCCGCCAGATCGCCCGTGTGGGCCCGGACCGGCTCGTCCTGGTCGACCACTCCGAGGCGAACCTGTTCGAGATCGAGCGCGAGCTCGTCGAGGATCGCCACTTCCTCGCCACCACCGCCGTCCTGGCCGACGTCAAGGACGAGGAGCGGATCCGCGAGGTGTTCGACGAGCACCGACCGGCCGTCGTCTTCCACGCCGCCGCCTACAAGCACGTGGCGCTGATGGAGGCCAACCCGGTCGAGGCGGTCCGCAACAACGCGATCGCGACTCGCCAGCTGACCCGGATCGCCGGCGACTACGGCACCCGGTCGTTCGTGCTGGTCTCGACCGACAAGGCGGTCGCGCCCGCGACGGTCATGGGCGCTTCGAAGGCGCTCGCCGAGTGGGCCGTGGAGGCAGCCGAGTCGCGCTACGAGGACACGGCGTTCTGCGCGGTGCGGTTCGGCAACGTGCTCGGCTCCTCGGGCTCCGTGGTGCCGATCTTCCGGCGCCAGATCGCGGCGGGCGGGCCGGTGACGGTGACCGACCCGGAGATGACCCGGTTCTTCATGACGATCCCGGAGGCGGTCCAGCTGGTCATCCGCTCCGGCTCGCTGGCCCAGGGCGGCGAGGTGTTCGCGCTCGAGATGGGCGAGCCGGTCCGGATCCTGGATCTGGCCGAGCAGATGATCCGCTTCTCCGGCCTCGTGCCGGAGCGCGACATCGCGATCGACGTGATCGGCCGTCGCCCGGGCGAGAAGCTCCACGAGCAGCTGTTCAACTCCTACGAGCGGTCGGAGCCGACGCCGGCGAAGAAGATCATGCGCGCCGCGCGTCCGGCCGTCGATCCGGAGTGGGTCGAGTACGTGTTCGACCGGATCTCGCTGCTCGTGGCGGAGGGCGACGCCGCCGGCCTCGCGGCCGCGGTGGCCGAGCTCGCGGGCGGTCGTACGGCGGTGGTCGAGGCCTCCGCGGAATCTCCGGCCCACCCGGCCTCCTAGACTCTCGGGCTCGGCTCCATGGTCTTGCTCGCGTTCTCGCTCCAGGACCAGGTTGAGAAGTACGGTGCCTACGTCGGCATCGCCGCTTTTTTCGGCCTGGCCGTTCTGTCGCTGCTCTACTTCGCCCAGGCGCGCGAAGTCAAGCGCCTGCGCGAATGGGCGGGCCGCGCTCCCGAGCGCGCGGCCGAGCTCGAGCAGGCAGTGGCCGCGCACGCCGAAGAGGTCCGGCGCACCCCGGTGCCCGCGCCGCAGCCCGTCGCCGCGAAGCCGCAGCCGGTCGTCGCCAACGGTGCGGTCAAGCTCAAGCCCGCCGAGGTCGCCGCGCTCGCGTTCGCGCGCGCCGCCGGCGTGCACGAGCCGCACGAGCCCAAGCCGCACGCGGCGCCCGTTCCGGCCGCCGCCGTCGCGGCGCCCGAATCGCCAAGTCGGACGGCGGACATCGATCCCGCCCAGCCCACCCCCAACCACATCGCGGCCGCCGGCGCGGCCGTCGCAGCGGGCGAGCCCGCCGCGGCGCAGGCGCTCGCGCCGGCCACGAACGGCGGCGGCTCGGGCACCGCGCCGCCGAAGCCCCCGCCGGTAACGCCTCCGCCGGTCACGCCCGCCGCCCGCCGTGCCGAGCCCGCGCCGCTTCCTCCGCGCCGGACCGTTGCGCCGAGCCGCCGTCAGGCTCCGCCGCCCCGGCGCGAGAGCAACGTGCGCTCGGTCGTCATCACCGCGATCGTCGGCGTGCTGGTGCTCGCGGGCACGGCGTTCGGCATCACGAGCCTGCTCGGCGGCGACGACCCGGAGCAGCCGCCGCCTCCGGTGGCCACGGAACCGGCCGACGAGGGCGAGCCCACGCCCAGCGCAGAGCCGCTGAGCAAGGAGAACGCGCAGGTGATGGTCTTCAACGGCACCAGCGAGACCGGCCTCGCCGGCAAGCTCGAGGAGCAGCTCGTCGCGGAGGGCTATCCGAACGACAACGTCGAGCCCGCGACGCTCGGGGAGGCCGAGCAGCGGCAGACGTCGGTGGTGATGTATCGCGGCGGCGGTGCCCGAAGCGTCGCGCAGGAGGTCGGCTCGGCGCTCGGCATCGAGCAGGTCGAGCGCCTCGACGCCGCGACCCAGACCTCGCTGAAGAGCC
Source organism: uncultured Solirubrobacteraceae bacterium (assembly GCA_963768375.1). Lineage (GTDB taxonomy): Bacteria > Actinomycetota > Thermoleophilia > Solirubrobacterales > Solirubrobacteraceae > Solirubrobacter. The sequence goes on along the minus strand of CAVYHO010000002.1, from coordinate 240,975 downwards.
TCCCGGAGGCGCAGCAGAAGGACTGGAACGTGGTCGTCATCGTCGGCGTCGACAAGAGCACGCAATAGCGCGTGAGGGCGATGACGCTCGTCGCCCGGATCACGTTCCTGATCCTGGTGGCCGCAACGTTCGCCGCCTTCTTCGTCGCGCAGCGGGTCAAAAGCGAGCCGCCGGTCATCACCGTCGGGCGGATCACCAGCTACATCTCGCCCAACGGCGACGGCCTGCGCGACGGCACGAACGTGTCGATCACGATCAAGACCGCCGACGAGGCGACGGTCGACGTCGTGACCACCGACGGCGACCGGGTGCGGCGGCTGGCCGAGGGCATCCGGATGGCCGCCAACCAGCCGCGGACCCTGCGCTGGGACGGGAAGGGAGACGACGGCCGGCAGGTGCGTGACGGCACCTATCGCGTGCGCGTGACGCTGCGCGACGCGGGTCGCTCGGCGACCGTGCCGAGGACGATGACCGTAGACACGCACGCCCCTCGCTCCGCGGTGTGCATCGGGTTCCGCTGCAGCGACCGGCGCAAGCGGATGGGCAACATCATCAGCCAGGGCGACCGGCGGGTGAGGATCTACATCCGCGGCGTCTCGCAAGCCCACACGACGCTGTTCCGCGTCCTGCGGACCGACGACGGCCGGCCGCGCGAGGTCACCACGATGGAGTTGGGGGCGGGCGAGCACCGGCTGGATTGGGACCCGCGGGTCGACGGCCGGCCGCTCGATCCCGGCACCTACGTCGTGCAGTCCGAGGTCCGCGACCGAGCGGGCAACGTCGGGATCACGCCCGCGGTGCTCGAGGTCGGCGCCGAGATCCCGGGCCGCCCCGGCCTGACCGTGCGCGGGCTCGCGGTGCAGCCGCCACTGCGTCCGGTCACCGCCGGCAGCCGGGTGGAGTTCCGGGTCGACGCCCGCGGCGCCTCCTATCGCTGGCGCGTGCGCCGGGTGGGGGAGCCGGCGGTGCGCAAGCGCGGCGAGGAGCGCGACTCGCTGCTCGCGTTCCGCGCGCCTGAGGGGCCGTCGGGGGCGTACCTACTCGAGGTGCGCTCGGGCCGCTGGCGCACGACGGTCCCGTTCCTGGTCCAGGCGACCGAGCGCGCACCGCTGCTGGTGGTCGTTCCGGCGTTGAGCTGGCTGGGGACGGACAAGGTCGACGACCCGCCGTTCGACGGGCTGCCGAACTCGCTGGCCGACGGGGGAACGGTGCGCTGGCCGCGCGTGTTCAACGGCACCGCCGGCCTGCCCGCCGGGTTCGCCGACGATGTCGCGCCGCTGCTCGTGTTCCTCGACCGGCGGCGGATCCCCTACGACCTGACGAGCGATCTCGACCTCGAGCTCACGCGCAACCCGCGCGCCTCGGACCGCGACGGCGTGCTGATGCTCGGCGCACCGCGCTGGGTCACGCGCACGCTCGGGCGGCGCCTGCGCCGCTACGTCAGCGACGGCGGGCGCCTGGCGGTGATCGGCGCCGACGGTCTGCGCCGCGGCGTGCGGCTGCGCGTCCACGCGTCCGAGGAGTCCGGGACGCTCTCTCGTGCCACGCAGCCGGCCGCGGCCGACCCGTTCGGCGCCCGCGTCTCGCGCCCGCGCACGACGTCGCAACCGGTCTCGATCAGCCAGTTCGAGGGCGGCGAGACGTACGGGCTGATGGAGGGCGTGCTCGACCTACCCGGTTTCACGCGGCTCGAGGAGGCCACGGCGATCGACGGTGACTTCCTCGCCGCCGTGGGCCAGCCGCTCACGCCTGAGGAGGAAGCGGCGGCGAACAGCTCGGGCAAGCCGGCGCGCGAGGTGCGCGCGGCGCTCAGCGCCGTGCGGCTGGGCAAGGGCACCGTGATCCGGGTCGGGCTGCCGGAGTGGGCGGACCGGATCGGCTCGCCGGAGGTGGCGCAGGTCACCCACAACATCGTTGACATCCTCCGCGGCGTGCGGCCGAGGATCCGGTCCAGCCGATGAACGAGACCGCGGCGTTCCCGGATTGGGTGCTCGTGGCCGGGATGGTCGTCGCCGCGGCGCTGGCCGCCGGCGCGGTGCTCGGCCGGACCGTGCGCGGGCGCGCCTGGGCGATGCTCGGCGCGCTGGTGCTGACGCCGGTGTTGCTCGTCGCCGAGATCTGGAACGCGCCGCAGATCGAGACCGTCCGCGAGCGTGGCGTGCTGGCCGTCGGCGCGGCCGCTGTCGGCCTCGCCGCCGTCGGCGCGCTCGCGTGGCTGTTCGCGCGCCGGCCCGGCTTCCTCGCGGTGATGGCGCTGGCCGCGCTGCCGTTCCGCGTCCCGGTCCAGGCGGGCGGGAGCACCGCGAACCTGCTCGTGCCGCTGTACGTCGTGATCGGCGCCGGTGCGCTGGCCTGGCTGGTTCCGCGGCTGGCGGCGCGCTACCAAGGCGAGCCCGCAGAGCGATCCGGCGCGCTCGAATGGGTGCTGATGGGCGCGATCGTCCTGTACGCGCTGCAGGCCATCTACGCCGGCGACAGCGCGAGGGCGCTCGAGCAGGTCGTGTTCTTCTACGTGCCGTTCGCGCTGCTGTTCGCGCTCCTGCGCGGGCTGGAATGGACGCCGCGGCGGCTGGCCTGGGGCGGCGGCGTCCTGGTCGCGCTGGCGCTCGTGTTCGCCGCGATCGGGTTCTGGGAGTTCCAGACCCGTCACCTGCTGCTGAACCCGAAGGTGATCGCCTCCAACCAGTTCGAGGAGTACTTCCGGGTCAACTCGCTGTTCTTCGACCCGAACATCTACGGGCGGTTCCTGGCGCTCGTGATGGTCGGGCTCGCGAGCGTGCTCCTGTGGGCGAACCGCCCGCGCAGCCTGGCGTGGACGATCGCCGCGCTGGTGGTGCTGTGGGGCGGGCTGATCACGACGCTCTCGCAGTCGAGCTTCGCCGCGCTGCTGCTGGGGCTGTTCGTGCTGGCGTGGCTGCGGTTCGGTGGCAAAGTGGTGCTCGTGCCGACCGTCGCGGCCGTCGTCGCGGCGGCCGTGCTCGTGATCGGGTTCCCGGGCGCGCTGAACCTGGAGTTCAACGAGCGATCGATCGACCGCGCGACGTCGGGTCGCTTCGACCTGATGGATGGCGGCGTGGCGCTCGCGCGCGAGCGGCCGCTGGCGGGCTGGGGCTCGGGCAGCTTCCAGGACGAGTACCGCGAGCACGAGGACTCGTCCGGCCGCGAAGCGACGGCGGCCTCACACACGATCCCGATCACCGTCGCCGCCGAGCAGGGTGTGATCGGCCTCGCCATGTACGTCGCGCTGCTCGTGCTCGCCTTCCGCCGCCTGCTCCGGGGCGCGCGCGGCGTCGCCGTCCGCGCCGCGCTGGCGGCCGGGTTCGCCGCGCTCGTGCTGCACACGTGGCTGTACGCCTCGTTCCTCGAGGACCCGATCACTTGGACGCTGCTCGCCGTCGGCTCGGCGCTCGCGGTGGCGCCCATCGCGCGGAGCGAGACGGACCCGGACGAGACGGCGTCGGTGAACGGGCATCGCCGCGAGCCGATCGTCGTCGCGCGCTCCGTGCCGTGACCGGCAGCCGCTTCGCGCGGCCGGTCGAACGCGCCGCGGCCGTTGGAGCGGTGGCGGTCGCCGTGCTGGTCTGGGCGATCACGCGCACGTATCCCAACTACGACTCCTACTTCCACCTGGTCTGGGGCCGCCAGTTGCTCGATGGCGTCGCGCCTTCGTTCGAGGCCTATGCGGCGCCGACGCAGCACCCGCTCTACGTAGCGCTCGCGGCGGTCCTGGGGCTGGTGTTCGGGGAGTCCGCGGATCGCGCGCTGGTCCTCGTGTGCCTGCTCTCGCACGCCGCGCTGGTGATCGGGGCCTACCGGCTCGGCGCGGCGGTGTTCGGGCGCTGGAGCGGCGCCCTGGGCGCGCTGTTCGTCGCAGCCAGCGCGTCGTTTCTGCTCTACGCCGCGCGCGGCTACGTCGACGCCCCGTTCCTCGCGCTGGTGGTGTGGGCGGCCGTGCTGGAGGTCGAAGGCCGGCGCCCGCTCCTGCTCCTCGTCGCGGCAGGGCTCCTCCGCCCCGAGGCGTGGGTGCTCGGCGGTCTGTGGTGGCTGCTCCACCGCCGGGTGTCCTACGCGCTCGCACTCGCCGCCGCGCCGATCCTCTGGGCGCTGACCGACCTCGCGGTCACCGGCGACCCGCTGCACTCCCTGCACGCCACGTCCGAGCTCGCCGACGACCTCAACCGCGAGCGCGGGCTCGACGAGGTGCCGGGCTCGTTCGTGTCGTTCATCGGCAACACCGCGCGCCCGCCGGTGGCGCTGCTGGCGCCCGTCGGCGTTGTGCTCGCGGTGCTGACGCTCGGCTGGCAGGCGATTCGCGTTCCGCTGGCGCTGTTCGCGGCCGGTGTGATCACGTTCGTCGGCACCGGCGTGCTCGGGCTCTCGATCCTGCCGCGCTACCTGACGGTCCCGGCGATCGCGGTGTGCCTGTTCGCCGGCTACGCGCTGCTCGGCTTCACCGAGCTCCAAGACACGCGGCGCCGGTGGTGGGCGCGGGCCTCGGCCGCTGCCGCGGTGATCGGTGCGGTCGGCCTGATCCTGTTGGCGCCGTCGCTGACCAACGTGCGCGAGGAGGTGCGCTTCATCCGCGCCACCCACGACAGCCTGATCGCGACGCTCGACGATCCCACCGTCCGGGCGGGGATGCGCTGCGGCACGCTCACGATGCCGACCTACCGGCTCGTGCCCGACGCGCGCTGGCACCTCGAGGGCGCCTCGATCGGCTCTCGGTCGACGTTCCGCCGCCCACGCGGCGTCGAGGTGTTCGCACTCGGCCAGAAGGCGCTGCGCCGCTACGGCCTCGCGGCCGGCACGTCGCCTCGCGTCAACCTGCCGAGTCCCGGCTACGAGCCCGTCGCGCGGCACGGGCTGCTGGCGGCGTATCGACGGTGCTGACCCGCTCCGACCCCAACCGCCCGCTCTCGATCCCGAGCTCCTCCAGGCGCTCCCACAGCGGCCGGTTCTGCTCGTAGGCGGTCTGCGCGAGCGCCCACTCGCGCAGCTCGAGATCCGGTTTCACGCGCACTCCGGCGCTCGCCCGCAGCGCCGCGACCCATTCCTCGGGACCGTTGGCGATCGTCACGGCCCGATCCCACGTGCGCACGCCCTTGAGATCGGGGGTCACTGTGCGCCGCCCGAGCTTCGCGTACTTGAGGATCCGGTACGGCAGCGCCGTGTCGTTGAACTCCGAGCGCTCGAACGGCACGATCCCGACGTCGGCGAGCGCGATCAGTCGCGCCGCCTCCTCGTCCGAGCGCCGCCCCAGCCAGACGAGGTTCGGCGCCGCGCGGCACGCCTGGTAGTCCGGGTCGTGCGCGCACTCGGCGTCGTGCCACTCGCCGATCAGCAGCAGCACCAGTTCCGGCATCCCCTCCGAGACGGCCCGCAGCAGCGCCCAGTCGGTGCGGTGACCGAGATGCCCGAGCGAGACCGCGACGACCGTGGCGGACGGATCGGGTGCGGGGAACGAGTCCGCCGCGAGCGGGACCAGCAGCGGTTCGCCGGCGTCCTCAGGGGCAAGCTCGCCGAGCGCGTCGGACACGACGATGTTCACCGCGGCGCGCAGGCTGGCGGCCAGGTGCAGGTCGCCGAGCCGCTCGCGCTGGCGCGGCGAGGCGTCGTAGGCGGCCTCGTAGCGGTCCCAGCGCCAGTACCACAGCTCGGCGTCCGGATGGCGCGCGATCAGGCCGCGCGCGAGCGGATATTGGAGCGGGTGGAAGATCACGATCACGCGCGGGACGCCGGGGAGTTTCAACCGCCGCGCCTGGGTCGCCGCGAGGCCGTCGCCGACCGACGCCGGGAGCCGCAGGTACGCGCCGTACGAGATCCGCGCCGGCTCGACGGCGACCACGCCCGGCGCCGTCAGCAGATCCTCGGCCTGGTCGCGCAGGATGAAGCGCTCGAGCTCGCGCGGCAGCAGCAGCACCGCGATCGGGGGAAGCTCGCGCCCGGTGTGCTCGGCCCGCTCAGCGGCGTGGCCGAGCGTGCCCGCCCGCCATCCGTAGCCGCCTCCAGGGTCGGTCATGACCTGCCACGCTAGCGCCATGACGAGCTACCTGCGGCGGCTGCTGCGCACCGGCGCGGCGTACCAGCTCGCGGACGCCGTCTCCAAGGTCGTCGCGCTCGCGCTGTTGCCGGTCTACACCCGCTACTTGACGCCGGCGGACTACGGCACGGCCGAGCTGGTCCTCACGACGATCATCCTCGTCTCGATCATCCTGCGGCTGGGGCTCGGGGAGGCGTTCGTGCGCTTCCACTACCTCGACGCCGATCCGGAACGCCGGCGGCGGCTGGCGCGGACCGCGACCGGCTCGCTGGCGGTGATCACGACGCTCGTCGCCGGCTTGATCGCGATCTTCCCCGAGCCGTTCTCGCAGCTGCTCGACATCGACCAGCCGGACATCATCCGTGCCGCCGCGCTCGGGCTGTGGGCGTTCACGAACCTCGAACTCGCCTACGCACTGCTGCGGGTGGAGGAGCGGGCGCGGGCGTTCGCGGTCGCGTCGCTGTGCAACGTCGCGCTCACGGTCCTGTTGACGCTCTGGCTCGTCGTCGGGCGCGAGGAGGGCGCGCTCGGCTTGCTGCTCGGCAACTACGTGGCGTCCGCGGTCGTGCTGCTCGGCCTGTGGTTCAAGGAGCGCGAGTCGCTGGGGCTGGTGTCGCGCGAGCAGCTCGGCCCGATGCTGCGCTTCGGGCTTCCGACGGTGCCCGCCGAGGTCTCGGTGTTCGCGCTGTTCTTCGTCGACCGGCTGTGGCTGTACCGCTTGGAGAGCGCGGATTCGGCCGGCCTCTACTCGCTCAGCGTGAAGCTCGCGGGGATCGTGATCTTCACCGTGCGCGCGTTCCAGTACGCGTGGCCGCCGCTCGCGTACTCGATCTCCGACGACGCGGAGGCGGCGCGCGTCTACGCCCGCATCACGACGTACTACGTGCTGTGCACGGGCCTCGTCGTCGCGGGGTTGGCGCTGCTCGGCCGCTGGGTCGTGCGGATCTTCGCCGCCCCCGAGTTCTACGCCGCCCACGAGGCCCTGCCCTGGGTCGCGCTCGGGTGGGCGCTCTACGGGCTGTTCCTGGTGCTCGTGGTGATGGCCGGGCGTGCGCAGGTCACCGTCCGCAACGCTCCCGCCGCGCTGTGCGGCCTGGTGGTCAACATCGCCCTGCTGGCGTTGCTCGTTCCCCCGCTCGGGATTGCCGGAGCCGGCTTGGCATTGGTCGGCGCCTACGCCGTCATGCTCGTCGCCATGTGGGCGCTGACCCGCAACCTGTTCTCGGTGGCGTTCGAGTGGCGGCGGCTGGGCCTGTTCGTGACCGTCGTCGGGACGCTCACGATCGCCGGCGAGCTGCTGCTGCCGACGTCCGGCGCCGCCGGTTTCGTCGCCCGCGCCATCGTCCTGGCGGCGCTCCCGCTCGTGTTGTGGGCGGCGCGGTTCTTCCGGCCGGGCGAGCTCGCGGCCGCCCGCGGCCTGTTCAGACGCGCGGCGGTGCCTTCAACGTCCGGTTGAACTCCTCGGCGGCCTCGGCGAGGCCTTCCCCGCGGCGCGGGAACAGCGTCGCGCTGACGTGTTTGAAGTACCGCTTCGCGCTGTGGCCGGGGAGCACTAACGCGCCGACGGCCCGCCAGCCGTAGGTCCACGCCGTCAGCCAGCGCACCATCCATGCGGAGAACCGGGTGTGGTGCTTGCGCATGTACTTGTCGCGGTTGCGCGAGAACTCCACGATCCGGCGGCTCGGCACGGTGCCGGTCGTGAGCTGCTCGTGGTGGACGGCGCGCGCGTCGGGCACGTAGAGCGTGTGCCAGCCGGCGTCGGCGAGCCGGCGGCAGAAGTCGACCTCGTCCGAGTAGACGAAGAAGTCGGGATCGAAGTAGTCGATCTGCTCGGCCGCCTCCCGCCGCACGAGCATCGCCGCCGACTGCACCCAGTCGACCGGGCGCACCTCCTCCCCGCGGCTCTGGACGACGAGCGAGCGATGCAGCCACACCGCGGTCAGCAGCGCCGTGCCGGGGGACGGGAAGCGCCAGGCGGACGGCTGCTGCTCCCCGTCGGGGCGGACGAGCATCGCGCCTGCCGCGCCGGCCTGCGGGTCGGAAGCGAGCGCGGCGTGCAGCGCGACGGTCGCGCCGGGCTCGAGTTCGGAGTCCTCGTTGAGCAGCAGGCAGAACCGGCCGCGTGCCCGACGGAGCAGCTCGGAGTCGTTGGCGCCCTTGCCGCGGCGCTCGGGGAGCGCGATCACGTCGGTCGTCGCCGGGTGGCGGCGCGCGACGTCGACCGACCCGTCCTGCGAGGCGTTGTCGAGTACCAGCACCTCGGTCTCGAAGTCCATCGTCGCCCGCTCACGGGCGATCGCGTCCAGGCAGTAGCGCAGGAGGCCACGCTGCTCGGTGTTGACGACGCAGAAAGACAGCTCGACGGGCACGGGGGATCTGCATACTGGCAACCCGGCGCGGCGGAATGGCGCACGACCGCTCCACTTGTTGATCTGAGCAACAACGCTACGTTGATGGGCGGTGCCGCGGTAGGCCGGGGAACTTGTCGCGGCGCTTCTCCACAACACCCACACGGGAGGCAGTGCTCAATGCACAGAGCCGCTTCGGCGACGCTCGGCGTCGCCATGCTCCTTGTCGTTCCCTCGACCGCTCTCGCCGATGGCGAGGTGGTCGTCAAGTACGCGGACGGCGGGTCCGCGAAGGCGCGGTCCGCCGCGCAGGAGCGCGCGGGCGTGCGCTCCACACTTGGCAAGGTGGCCGCGAACGGCGCACGGATCGTGCGCGTCAAGAGCGACGCGGCCACCGCGGCCGCGACGCTCAACCGCTCCTCGACCGTCGAGTACGCGGCGGTCAACGGCCAGGTGACGATCCTGGCCACATCGACGCGCCCGAGGGCTGGGATGCCGCCGGGCTCGGCGCGTTCCCGGCCGACGGCGGAGCCACGGTCGGAATCGTCGACACCGGCATCGACGCCACCCACGAGGACCTCGCGGGCAAGGTCTCGGCCTGCGCGTCCGTCAACGCGTCCGATGAGGTCGTCGAGGGCGAGTGCGCCGACGGCCACGGTCACGGCACGCACGTCGCCGGCACGGCCGCGGGGAAGGCGAACAACGGTGTCGGCGTCGCCGGCGTCGCGTTCAACGCCAAGCTCGCGATCTGCCGCGGGCTCGACGCGAGCGGCTCCGGCACGTTCGCGGGCGTGGCCAACTGCGTCACCTGGCTCGCGTCCAAGGGCGTCGACGTGATCTCGATGTCGGCCGCCGGCAACGGCGGCAACTCGACGCCGAGCTATCCGGCCGCCTATCCGGAGGTCATCTCCGTCGCCGCGACAGACAACGTGGACGCACGCGCCTGGTTCTCGACGTTCAATGCGGACGTCGAGGTCGCGGCGGCTGGCGTGGACATCCTGTCGGCCAAGCTCGGCGGCGGCTACGTGACCATGTCCGGCACCTCGATGGCGACCCCGCACGTGGCCGGTGTGGCCGCGCTGATCGCGGGCTCCTCGGCCGATCTGACGCCCGCCGACATCCGCGCGCGGCTGGACGCCGCGGTGGACGACAAGGGCGCCGCCGGCCGCGATCCCGAGTTCGGGTTCGGCCGCGTGACGCTGTCGAAGGCGTTCGGCTAGTTCCCTGACGCCGCCCCGGGAGGCGGCGGCGTAACCCTGTGCCCGCCCGGGTACCCAATACCGGTGTCTTGGGCGGGCAGGGGTGTCTGGCCCGGGCACATTTGTCATTCCGAACGGGAGGCAGTGCCCTATGAGACGGGCTCTCTCGGCGACGCTTGGCGTCGCCGCACTCTTGGCCGTGCCCACCACGGCCGGCGCCGCGGACAGCGTCATCGTCAAGTACCGCGACGGCGCGGCGACCAAGTCGCGCACCGCCGCCGCCGATCGCGCCGGCGTGTCGAAGACGCTCGGCTCGGTGGCCGCGACCGGCGCGAAGGTCGTCCGGGTCGACGGCGACGCCGCGGCGGCCGCCGCGACGCTCAATCGCTCGAGCACGGTCGAATACGCGGAGCCGAACGTCGAGTTGCATGCGCTCGCGACGCCGAACGATCCGCGCTTCGGCGAGCTCTACGGGCTCAACAACGCCAACGACGCCGACATGGACGCGCCGGAGGGCTGGGACGCCGGCGGGCTGGGCGCCTTCCCGGCCAGCGGCGGCGTGACGGTCGGCATCGTCGACACGGGCATCGACGCGGCGCATGAGGACCTGTCCGGGAAGGTCGTCGCGTGCGCCAGCGTGCAGCTGCTGACCAACGCCGTCCGCGAGGGCAGCTGCGCCGACGACAACGACCACGGCACGCACGTGGCGGGCACGATCGCCGCGAAGGCCAACAACGGCCTCGGCGTGACCGGCGTCGCGTTCAACTCGAACCTGGCGATCTGCAAGGCGCTCAACGCGCTCGGCTCCGGCACGACCGCGGGCGTCGCGAACTGCATCACCTACCTCGCCGGCAAGGGCGTGAAGGTGATCTCGATGTCGCTCGGCGGCGGCGCGTCGACGACGCTCCAGACCGCCGTCCGCAACGCCTGGAACAACGGCAACGGCACGCTGATCATCGCCGCGGCCGGCAACGACGGTGACGCGACGGCCAACTACCCGGCCGCCTACGCCGAGGTCGTCAGCGTCGCCGCGACCGATCGCAACGACGCCCGCGCGTCGTTCTCGAACGCCAACGCCGACGTCGAGATCGCGGCCGCCGGCGTCGACGTCCTCTCGACCAAGCGCGGCGGCGGCTACGTCGCGTTCTCGGGCACGTCGATGGCGACGCCGCACGTCGCCGGCGTCGCGGCGCTGATCTTCGGCAAGTCCGGCGGGACCCCGGCGTCCGTCCGCTCGAAGCTCGACGCGTCCGTCGACGACCTGGGCGCGGCGGGTCGCGACCCGCAATTCGGCTTCGGCCGCGTGAACCTGCAGAAGGCGCTCACGTAACTAAGGGGGGTCAGACCCCTTTACGCGACAATTGTCGCGCGAAGGGGTCTGACCCCTTAATGGCGGCGTGCGCGTCCACCTGGTCGATCCGGCGGCATACACGCCGCCCTACGACCGGGCGCTGGCCTCGGCACTCGTGCGAGCGGGCGCCGAGGTGGAGCTGTGGACGACGGCGTTCCGGCACGGGGAGGTGCCGCCGGCGCCCGGTGTGACGGTGCGCGAGGCGTTCTACCGGCGCGGCGGCGGCCGGGCGGCGCGGCTCGCGCAGCACGTGCCGGACATGCTGCGCTACGGGCGGGCCGCGAACGCCGCTGACGTCGTGCACTACCAGTGGCTGGCGGTGCCGGCGCTGGACCGCTTCCTGCTGCCGAGCCGGCGCCCGCGGATCCTGACCGCGCACGACGTGTTGCCGCGCGAGCCGAAGCCCGGCCAGCTCGCCGGGCAGAAGGCGCTCTATCAGCGGATGGACGCGGTCGTCGTGCACTCCGAGCACGGCGCCGGGCGACTGCGCGAGCTGGGGATCGAGAACGTGCACGTCATCCCGCACGGGGCGTTCGACGCGCTCGCCGCCATGCACGGGGAGCCGCCGCTGGAACCCCGTGGCGGGCCCGTGGTGCTGTTCTTCGGCCTGATCCGGCCCTACAAGGGCGTCGACGTGCTGCTCGACGCCTGGCGGCGCGCGGAACGGCCGGAGGGCGCCGAGCTCTGGATCGTCGGCAAGCCGCGGATGGACGCCGGCTTCGTGCAGGGGCCGGGCGTCAGGACCGCACTGCGGTTCGTGTCCGGCGCCGAGCTCGCGGGCGCGTTCCGGGCGGCGGACCTGGTCGTCCTGCCGTACCGCGAGATCGACCAGTCCGGCGTGCTGTTCACCGCGCTCGCGTTCGGCAAACCGCTGCTGCTGAGCGCCGTCGGCGGCTTTCCGGAGATCGCCGCCACGGGTGCCGCGAAGCTCGTCCCGCCCGGTGACGCCGACGCGCTCGCACAGGCGCTCACGGAACTGCTCGGCGACGAGGCGCGCCGCACGCGGATGGCTGACGCAGCCGCCGCCGCGGCGGCCGGTCCGTACAGCTGGGACGCGATCGCCGAGCGGACGCTCGCGCTCTACTCGGGGCTCCAGGCGTAGACGTCGTGGTTCGACGGGCCCGGCTCCGTGGACCGCGGCGCCTGGCGGCGCTCGCCGGTGCCCAGGAAGCCCGTCCGCTCCGCGACCCGTTTCGACGGCAGGTTGTCCTCGTGGATCAGCAGCTCGATCAGCTCGGTCCCGAGCTCCTCGGCCGCCCAGTCGCGCAGCAGCGTCACGGCGCGCGTGGCCATGCCGCGTCCGCGCGCCGGCGCCGCCACCCAGTAGCCGATCTCGGCGTAGCGGCGGTCGCGGTCGATCTCCATCACGCTGAACGATCCGACCAGCTCGTCGCCGTCGAAGCCGAGGTACGCGGCCTTGTCGGCCTCCTTCGCGACGTGCTCGACGTAGTGCACGGCGTTCTCTCGGGTATAGGGCGACGGGACGTTGGTCCACTGCTGGATCTCGGGGTCTTGGCAGGCCTCGTAGATCGCGTCGATGTCCTCGTGACGGGGCGGGCGGAGCGTGATCACGCCGTCGGTCAGGATCGGCATTGGGAAAGTGTCCCAGTCGCATCGCCCAGGGGGCGATGGCTTCGGCGAGTTCGACGAGGCGGCCACCAAGCGCGGGACGCCTCGCGAACTCGCGGTTACCATCTCGCCGCGCGTGCGCGCGCTGTTCTGGATCTCCTCCGCCCTCCTCGTCTGGACGCAGGCCGCCTACGCGCCCGCGCTGGCGCTCCTGCGGCGGTTGAAGGGATCACCGCCGGTCGCACCCGGCGGGGACGTCGCCCGCCCGCTCGTCAGCCTCGTCGTCGCCGCGTACAACGAGGAGGCGGTGATCGCGGACAAGGTCGCGAACGCACTCGCGCTCGACTGGCCCCGGGACCGCCTCGAGGTGATCGTCGCCGTCGACGGCGCCGGTGACGAGACCGCGGCGCACGCGCGGGCCGCCGGCGCCGACCAGGTGCTCGAATTGCCGCGCGGCGGCAAGATCCCGGCCCAGGACGCGGGAGTGCACGCCGCGACCGGAGAGCTGATCGCGTTCTCGGACGCCAACGCGATGTGGGCGCCGGACGCGCTGGCCGAGCTGATGAAGCCGTTCGCCGATCCGAGCGTCGGCTACGTGTGCGGCCAGGTCGAGTTCGTCAACGAGGGCGGGACCAACCAGGAGGGCCTGTACTGGCGCTACGACATGTGGCTGCGCGCGCAGGAGTCGGCACTCGCCTCGGTCACCGCGGGCAACGGCGCGATCTACGCCGTCCGCCGCGAGGCCTACCACGAGATCGACCCGATCATGGGCCACGACCTGTCGCTGCCGTTCCGGATGGTCAAGGACGGCCGCCGGGCGGTCTACCAGCCGGCCGCGCGCGCGACCGAGAAGATGGTGCCCAGCATCGAAGGCGAGTGGGCGCGGAAGCGGCGCATGATGTCCCACGTGTGGCCGATCGTCGTCACCGACGGGCTGGCCGACCTGCGCGGCTACCCGCCGCTGTACGCGCTGATGATCGTCAGCCACCGCCTGCTGCGCTACGGCACGCCGCTGTTGCACGTGCTGATCGCCCTGGCGACGCTCGCGCTGCTGGGCCGCGCGCCGGTCTACCGGCTCGCGGCGGGCGCCCAGGCGGCGCTGCTCGCCGCCGCCGTCGCCGGCGGCCGCAGCCGCGCCCGGCCGCTGCTCGTCGCGCGGTACTACGTGCTGACCACCGCGGCGCTCGCCGCCGGCCTGTACGACTGGCTTCGCCACGGCGGCGCGGCGGGCTGGGACGCCGCGGAGGGCACCCGTTGAACCGGTACGTCAATTCCAAGCGCAAACGCGCGCTCGACCTCGCCCTCGCGGGCGGTCTCGCGCTCGTCTCCGCGCCGGTCCAGGCGCTGGCCGCGCTCGCGATCCGGCTCGAGTCGCGCGGGCACCCGATCTACACGCAGGGTCGCGTCGGCCGTCACGGCCACGCGTTCGAGGTCTACAAGCTGCGCACGATGGTCTCCGGCGCCGAGCACATGGGCTCCGGGATCGTCGTCGACGAGGGCGATACGCGGATCACCCGCATCGGGGCGATCCTGCGGCGGGCGTCGATCGACGAGCTGCCGAACCTTGTCAACGTCATCAAGGGCGAGATGTCGCTGGTCGGCCCGCGGCCGACGATTCAGGTCCAGGTCGATCAGTACACGGACCGCCAGCGGCGGCGGCTCGACGTCAAGCCGGGGCTGACCGGCTGGGCGCAGGTGAACGGGCGCGCCGCGCTGCCGTGGAGCGAGCGGATCGAGCTCGACCTGTGGTACCTCGAGCACGCGTCACTGCGGCTCGATCTGCGGATCCTCGCGCTCAGCGCGCGGATGGCGATCACCGGTCACGGCCTCTACCGAGGCGAGACCGGGGGCTGGCGCTAGCGCCTACGGGACCTTCTCCGGGCCCTTGTCGATGTACTCGTCGCGGAACGCGCGGATCGCGTCGAACACCTGCGGGTTCATCGTCGGGCAGCCGAGCTGCTGATCCCAGGCGGTCGCGGCGACCGCGAACGGCATGTTCGTGCCGTTCTCGAACAGCAGCAGGTGGTAGCCGCCGTCCATCTCGTTGTAGAGCGTCTCGAGCTGGGCGACGGTGTTCGCTGGCGTGCCCGGCTTGTACTGGATGTCGATCCGGCCGTGCTCGAGCGTGTGGACGAGCTTGCCGAGCTCCGGCGTGCCGCCGGCGCTCGTAGATGCCGTCCTGGTACCACTCGGGGAAGTGGTTGCCCGAGGTGGGCGGGTTCTGCTGGTAGTCGGAGGCCTTGAAGTCCTTCTCCTCGTGGCCATTGCCCTCGTTCGGCGCTTCGACCAGCTTGCAGCCCGCGGCTTCCGCGGCCTTCTTGAGGTCCGCCTCCGCGCGCTCCGGGATGGCTGCGCCGCCCTCCGCCGCTTCACGCGGCTCGCCGCTGCCGCCGCCGTCGCCGCCGCCCAGACCGAGCGCCAGTGCGGTGCCACCACCCAGCACGACCACGGCCAGCACCACACCGATGATCATCTGGAGGCGCTTGCGGCGCGCAGCAGACGCCTTCTCGGCCTGCTGCTTCTCCTCACGCTCGCGCTTGCGGCGTTCCTTTTCCTCTTGGCGACTCGACATCCCGGCCGGTCAGGTTAGCGGCCAGATGAGAGATCAGGACGCGCGTTTGCGCGCGCGGGCGGGACGCGGCTTCCAGCAGTCGGACACGAACGCGGCGATCTCGTCCGTCAGCCGCCGCGGCGCGAGCCGCAGCTCGACCAGCGAGTTGGCCTGGAGCAACCGCCCGGACGGGAGTTCCTCGGCCAGCATTCCGGCGTCCGAGAACGGGTGGATGATGTCGTACTGGTGGCCGATCACGAGCGTCGGCGTCTCGATCTCCCGGCGCTCCTCCCGCGGCGGCGCGGTGCGGCCGAAGAACAGGCCCTGGAAGACGGCGGCGCTCGGCTCCGGGTCCTGCCGGATCCAGTCGAGCACGATGTCGACCTGCCACGGCAGCCTGCCGCGCGGCACCGTCCGCGCGGCCCGGGCCAGCAGTTTCATCCCGGGCTCGCCCACGGTGAGCGCGATCATGATCGGCGTGAACGCGATCGCGCAGCCGATCAGCGCGTGGTCGAGCACCGGCATCTCGATCACCATCCCGCGCACGCGCTCAGGCGCGGCCACGGCCGCCTCCAGAGCCACGTTGGCACCGAGCGACGTCCCGAGCACGACCGCCTCCGGCTCGCCGAGATGGTCGAGCAGCGCGATCACCTGGCTGCCGAACGCCGGCATCGAGTAGCGCCACTTCTCGCCCGGGCGGTCGGAGTCGCCATGGCCGAGCAGGTCGAGCGTTACCACGCGATGCCCCCGCTCCGCCAACGCCTGCGCCAATGCCTCGTGCATGCGCTGGTTGAACAGCAGGCCGTGGAGCAGGACCGTCAGCCGCGGACCGTCCCCGTGCACCGTGTAGGCCAGCCGCTGGCCGTCGAGGGAGAAGGTGCTCACCGCGGTTGAATCCTAGTCTTGGTGGTGATGCCCGAGCTCCGCCCCATGCTCGTATCCGACGTCGAGGCCGCCCACGCGACCGCGATGGCGACGTTCGACGACCTCGCCGCTCGCCACGGCCAGCCGCCGCACCCGCACCCCGATCCGGAGATGGCCCACATTCGGCTCCGGCACCTGATCCGGACCGATCCGGACGGGTCGTGGGTGTCCGAGGACGAGCAGGGGATCACGGGCGTGGCGGTCGCGATCCGGCGCGAGGGCATCTGGGGCCTGTCGCTGCTGGTCGTGCGCCCGGATCAGCAGTCGAGCGGTCTCGGAGGAGCGCTGCTGCGCCGCACCCATGAGTACGCGGCCGACGCGCGCGGGCGGATCATCACGTCCTCGCCCGACTCGCGGGCGCTGCGCGCCTATGCCCGGCTCGGCCTGCAGCTTCACCCGTCGATCGACGGCAACGGCGTGCCGCGCGGCATGCGCCGGCCTGAAGGGATTCGCGAGGGCGGGGAGGAGGATCTGCCCTTGACCGAAGAGGTCGACCGCTACGTGCGCGGGGCGGTGCACGGCGACGACATCCGTGCCCAGCTCGAGATGGGCCAGACGCTCCTGGTCGCTCCCGGCCGGGGCTACGCCGTCACCGGCGACGGCGATCTGCGGCTGCTGGCCGCGTTCGATCCCGACAGCGCGAGCGACCTCCTGCGAGCGGCACTGGCCCACGCCGGCGACCGCAAGGCCAACGTCTCGTGGATCACCTCCTCGCAGCAATGGGCGCTGCGCGTGTGCCTGGAGGCCGGCCTGGAGTTGACCGTGGCGGGCGCCGTGTGCCTTGACGGCGACGTCGGGACATTCACGCCGTACCTGCCGAGCGGCGCGTTCCTGTGAGCCAGTACGCGGGATGGGCGGATGCCTATGCGCGCCACCGCGGTGAGGACCCGGCGATCGCGGCCGTGATCCTCCAAGCGCTCGGCGACGCCCGCACGGTGGTGAACGTCGGCGCCGGGATGGGCGCCTACGAGCCGCGCGACCGCGACGTCACGTCCGTCGAGCCGGAGCCGGAGATGGCGCGGTCCCCGGCCAGCGTCCAGGCACACGCCGAGGCGCTGCCGTTCGACGACGACGCCTTCGACGCCGCGATGGCGGTGCTCACCATCCACCACTGGACCGACTGGCGCGCCGGAGCGGCCGAGCTGCGCCGGGTCGCGCGCGACCGCGTGGTCATCTTCACGTTCGACCCGGCCTGGAGCCGCGCTCTGTGGCTTGTCGACGAGTACCTGCCGGAACTGGCCGACATCGAGGCGCATTTCCCGACCCCGGACCAGGTGCTGGAGGCACTCGGCGGCGGCGAGATCCGGACCGTGCCGATCTCACACGACTGCCGTGACGGCTTCTTCGGCGCCTACTGGCGGCGCCCGCATGCCTACCTCGATCCGGACAAGCAACAGGCCATCTCCGCGCTGGCCATGCTGGATCCCGCGATCCGCGAGCGCGGCCTGACCGCGCTGGCACGTGATCTGGAGAGCGGCGCATGGGCCGAACGCCATGCGGACCTAACCGACCGTATGGCGCTCGATCTGGGCTATCGGCTCGTAATTGCGCGCCATAATTGACGCCATGTCCAGAACTCCCCGCTCGCTGAGTGGCAAGGTCGCCGTCGTCACGGGGGGCGCGCGAGGCATCGGCCAAGCGCTCGCCCGCGCGTTCGCCCGCGAGGGGGTCGTGGTCGCGATCGGCGACCTCGACGCCGGCGCCGCCGAGGCGGCCGCGGCCGAGCTCGGCAACGGCTCGATCGGCCTCGCCCTCGACGTCACCGACCGTCCCGGCTTCACCGCCTTCCTCGACGAGGTCGAACAGCGGCTCGGGCCGCTCGACATCGTCATCAACAACGCCGGGATCATGCATGTGGGCCCGCTCGACGAAGAGGACGACGCGAGCATCACGCGCCAGCTGGAGATCAACCTCCACGGCGTGATCCATGGCACGCGGGAGGCGATGCGGCGGATGAAGCCGCGCCACACGGGCCACATCGTCAACATCGCGTCGCTGGCCGGGCGCGCCGGCGGGCCGAACCTCGCCACCTACTGCGCGACCAAGCACGGCGTGATCGGGCTCTCCGAGGCCGTCCGCCAGGAGCTGCGCGGCTCCGGCGTCGAGGTCACGGTCGTGATGCCGAGCTACGCCAAGACGGAGCTCGCGGCGGGCGTCCCGAACCTCCGCGGCATCCAGCGCGTCACACCTGAGGAGATCGCGGCCTCGACCGTCGACGCACTGAAGGTCCCGCGCTTCGACGTCTGGTCGCCACGGCGGATGGGCTTCGTCATCGGCGTCGGCGCGATGACGCCGCGCCGCCTGCGCGAGGCGATCTCACGGGCGATGAACTCCGACGGGCTGACGAAGACCGACCAGCGCGCGCGGGCGGCCTACGAGGCTCGGGCGGCGGCCAGCGCGCCCGCGGCCGACGAGCTCATCGAAGAGGAAGCCATTCCGCGATGAGGCGGCCGACCGCGTCGCCGCGATCCTCCTGGACGAAGTGGCCGGCGCCCTCGATCAACCGCGGCGCCGGCTGACCGAGCGCGCTCGCGAAGTCCTCGCCGGCCTGCGGCGGCAGCGGCCGGTCCTCGGCGCCCCACAGCATCAGCAGCGGCCGCTTGTCCTCGCGGAGCGCCGCAAGTGTGCGCGCTCCCGCTTCGGCGCCTTCATCCTCGGGTGAGAGCGGCACGATCGCCGGGAACGCTCGCGCACCCGCTTTGCTCGCCTCGCTGGGGAACGGCGCGTCGTAGGCCGCCGCGACCTCGTCGCCGGGATCGGTGGCGCAGCCGCGGCGCACGACCAGGCTGACCGGGAGCTCGTCGACGCGGTCGACGAAGTCCGCGAACCGGTGCCAGGCCTCGCTCATCGGCTGGTGGCCGTTGAACACGCCGGTGTCCATCAAGACCAGCCGGCCCACCCGCTCGGGATGCTCGACCGCGACCCGCAGCCCGATCGGGCCGCCCCAGTCGTGCAGCACGAACGTCGCGTCGCGCAGGTCGAGCCGCTCCACGAGGTCGGCGATCGCCGCCGTGTGGCGGTCGTAGGAGTACCAGTCCTCGTCCATCGGCTTGTCCGAGCGGCCGAAGCCCGGGAGGTCGGGCAGGATCACGCGATGGCCGGCTTCGAGCACCGGCGGGGCGACCTTGCGCCACAGGTAGCTCCAGGTCGGCTCGCCGTGGATCATCACCACGGGCGACCCGTCGCCGACGTCGACGTGCGCGAGCCGCAACCCGTCCCACGTGCGGAAGCTCGGCGCCCAGTCGAACCCGGGCAAGCCGTCGAGCAGGACGTCGGGTGTGCGGATGGCGTCGGTCACCGCACCAGCACCGCGGCGTCCTTGGTCGCCGTGATCGAGATCGAGCGGGGGAAGCGCTCCCAGGTGATGACGTTCAAAATTCGCAGACGGTCCAGAACGTACTGGAACGCGAGCGACTGACGGTCCGACGCGTAGTTGCGCGAGACCCGGAACGTCGCGCCCTCGCCGCTCGTGATGCGCAGGGCCGGGCGCACCTCCGACCCGATGTAGCGCGCCACCGCCAGCGCCTCCGGGCCCAGCCGCACGCCGTCGGCCGCGCGGATCCCGGCATCCGCCGGCACCGGGTGAGCGTCGCCGGCGGGCGGCGGCGCGAGCGAGGGCGGCACGACGCTCGCCGGGTTCTGCCGCCACTTGCGCATGACCTCGCGCGCCGCGCCGAGCTTCCAGAAGTAGTTCGAGGAGTCGTCGCCGAACGACCGCAGCCGCTCGTAGGCGCCCTTGTGGCGCGTCGGCGTTGAACCGAAGTACAGCTCGGCGTAGGAGCGCGGACCGCCGCCGTAGGCGCCGATCACGCCCTCGAGGTTGCCCATGCCCATGTGGTAGGAGACGAAGGCGAGGTCCTCACGGCCGAAGCGCTCCTTGGCCAGCGTGAGGTACCGCGCCGTCCCCGCCAGCGCCTTCGCGGGATCGAAGCGCTCGTCGACCCGCGCCCGGGCGCGCCGCACGGCGAACGAGTCGCGACGCTCCAGCCGGCGGGTGTAGCGCGCGCTGCGCTCCACGTCGACCTTCATCCCGAGCAGGTTCTGGCCCGTCTCCGCCAGGATCTGGGTCAACCCGGCCGCGGACTCGGCACTGCCGGGCGCCTGCGCGTCGGGCCGGCCCGCGCTCTCGAGGAACACCAGCGCCTCGAGCAGATCCGGGTTCACGCCGGCCGCCTTCGCCGCCTGCTCGACGAGGGGCCGGTAGCGATTCACGCGCGCCGCGGTGGCCACCGCGCCGCCCGGCGACCGCTCGAACAGCACCAGGCTCGCACCGGCCGCGGCGCGCCGGGTGAGATCGTCGGAGCGCTCCGGGGTCCAGACCAACGGGTCCGCCGGCTCCGCCGGCACTGCGGCACGATCGTCGTCCCGCGTCAGGATCAGCACGGCGCCCACGATCAGCACCGCGGCGACAAGCGCGATTCGCAGCACCCGAACTAGGGTGGCAGGGGTGCAGTGGGAGTCCGTCCTCGCCTGGCGCGTCGAGCGCCAGCACCTCGCCGGGCGCGCCACCGACCCGCTCGCGGTCGTCTCGGACATCTGCGGTCTGCACGCCCAGGTGATGTCGAGCGCCCAGCTCACGCTGTCGGCGCGCATCGAGGACCCACCGGACGTCGAAGACCTGCTGTGGCGCGAGGGCGTGCTGGTGAAGACGTGGGCCCAGCGCGGCACGCTGCACCTGCACCGGACCGACGAGCTGCCCCTGTGGGTTGGCGCTCAGGCCGGTCTGAAGCCGCGCTACGAGCTGAAGTCGTGGCTCAAGCACTTCAAGCTCACGCCCGAGGACGTCCAGTCGATCCTGACCGGCGTCCCGGCGGCGCTGCGAAAGGGCCCGCTCACGCGCGACGAGCTGGCCGAGCAGGTGCACCCCGGGCTCGGGCGCGGCTACGGCGACCTGCTGAAGCCGGTCGCGTTCCGCGGCGACCTGATCCATGCGCAGGACCATCGCTTCACGGTGCCCGGAGCCGTTCGAGCCACTCGACCCGGACGAGGCCGGGCGGGAGGTCGCGCGCCGGTACCTGACGCGCTACGGGCCGGCCACGCGCGAGGACCTCGCGAAGTGGTTCGGGCACCCGTCGCCCGCCCAGGCCGGACGCTGGATCGCCGGAGCGGTCGAGACCGAGTTCGGCTGGGCGCTCGAGGAGGATGTGGCGGCGATCGAGGCGGCGCAGCCGTCCGGCGTCGTGCGGCTCCTCCCGGCGTTCGACCAGTACGTGGTGGCCGCGCCGCGCGACACCCGCGCCACCACCGCGCCGGAGCGGATCTACCGGCCCGGCGGCTGGTTCTCGCCCGTGCTGCTGGTCGACGGCGTCATGGCGGGCGTCTGGAACCGTGAGGGCGACGAGGTCACGATCGAGCCGTTCGCGAAGGTGGGAAAGCAGACACGCGACGCCGCCGAGGCCGAGGCGGCGCGGCTGCCCGGCACTCCCGTCGTGAACTGGGGCTAAGCTCCGCCTCACGGCACCGCTCGTCACCATCTCCGCGTCCTACGGCGCCGGCGGGAGCCAGATCGGCCCCGCGCTGGCCGAGCGCCTCGGCGTCGAGTTCCTCGACCGCGCGATCCCGACCCACGTCGCCGACCGGCTCGGCTGCACGCTCGACGACGCGCTCGCGCACGACGAGTCGCTCGGCGACGCGATCGGCCGCCTCGCATCGTCGTTCGCGCTACTGCCGGAACTCGCCGGCGCGATGGTCCAGGCCGGGGTGCTGGCGGGCGAGGACTACCGGCGCGAGACCGAGAACCTGATCGTCGAGCACGCGGCCGGGGGCGCCGTCATCCTCGGCCGTGCGGGCGCCGTGATCCTGCGCGGCAGGTCGGGCGCGCTGCACGTCCGCCTCGACGGGCCGCCGGAGCGGCGTGTCGCGCAGGCGATCGAGCTCGAGGGACTGAACCGCTCCGATGCCGAACGCCTGCGCCGTGATGGCGACCGCGCGCGTGAAGCCTATGTCCGCCACTTCTACGGCTGCGACGCGCGCGATCCCTCGCTCTATCACCTCGTGATCGACTCGACCTCGCTCGCCGCCGAGCAGGTGGTGGACGTGATCGCGGCCGCCGTCAGGCGCTGAACAACGGCCGGATCACCCCGCGCGCGAGCGTGTGGAACGCGAGGTTGAAGCCGACGAACG
Organism: uncultured Solirubrobacteraceae bacterium; assembly: GCA_963768375.1. Lineage (GTDB taxonomy): Bacteria > Actinomycetota > Thermoleophilia > Solirubrobacterales > Solirubrobacteraceae > Solirubrobacter. The sequence continues at coordinate 218,870 of CAVYHO010000002.1, read as the reverse complement.
CCGGTGAGACGTCCTCGTTGATCTCGAGCATCCCGTCGAGCGCGTGGACGGCGAACACGTAGCGGTGCGGTGGGTCACCCTCCGGCGGTGCCGCGCCGCCCCACGCCTTCTCGCCGTAGTCGTTGCGGACGTGGAAGGCGCCCTCGGGCAGCTCGCCGCCGCTGCCGGCGCCGCTCGGCAGCTCGGTGACGTCAGCCGGGATGTTCACCAGCAGCCAGTGCCAGAATCCGCTGTGGGTCGGCGCGTCCGGGTCGAAGCAGGTGACCACGAAGCCCTTGGTCTCCTCGGGGAAGCCGGACCAGCGCAGGTGCGGCGAATGGTCGGAGTCGCCGCCGGCCATGGGCGCGACGAAGCTCTTGTCCATCAGTTCGCCGTCTTTGACCTCGTCGCTCTCGAGCGTGAACGACGGTTTCGACGGCAGCAGGTCGTACGGGTCGGGCGCTTGCGGGCGTTCCAGTGACATGTCCGGGAAGCTACTCCCCCGAGCGCGCTTGAAGGACCGGTCGCCGGGGTATTGGCGCTTCCGCGGTGAAGACAGCTTGCCTGGTCGCGGTCGGGCTGGCGCTGCTGACCGCAGCGCCCGTGTCAGCGCGCGACCTCCCGTCCGAGACCCCGGACGACGTCGCGTGGGTCGATGCGGCGGTCGATCTGATCGGGACGAACGGCTCGCGGACGCTGCTCAGTGGCGACTTCGTGAACCTGGGCGATCGCGCCGGGCGTGGGGCGATCGTGTCTTCTGTCAGCGGCGAGGCCCGCACCCTCGCCGAGGACGTGGGCGAGATCGGCGCCGTGATCCCGGACCGCGCCGGCGGGTGGTTCATCGGCGGCCGCGGTCACGTGCACCGGATCCGCGCCGATGGGAGTACCGATCCGGACTTCTCGGTCACGATCGGCGACGTCGGCCTGGTCTCGGCGCTCGCGCTGTCCCCGGACGGCGAGACGCTCTACGTCGGCGGCTACTTCGGGTCCGTCAACGGCCAGACGCGGACCAACATCGCGGCCGTTAACGCGGACGACGGCCTCCTGCGGGCGTGGGCGCCGCAGTCCTTCAACCGCGTGTGGGCGCTCGCGGTCGACGGGACCCGCGTCTTTGCCGCGGGAACCGCGTACGACGGCTCGCAGTTCCGGGCACTGACCGTGCTCGACGCCGCCACGGGCGCCGTGCTCGCCTATGTCGGCCGCGAGACCAGCACCGCCGTCTCGTTCGCACCGGACGGCGGCACCGTGTACTTCACCTTCCACGACGGCCCGGACGGGGTGATCGCGATCGACGCCGCGACGCTCGCCGAGCGCTGGCGGGCCACGGTCGGCAGCGCAACCGATCTCGCGGTGACGCCGGACGGCCGCTACCTGTACGTCACTCAGGCCCCGCGCGACGGGATCGTCGCGCAGCTCGACGCCGCCACCGGGGTCCGGACGGCATGGAGCACGCCGCTGGCCGCCGCGAGCGATATCGAGCTCTCGCCGGACGGCGAGACCGCGTACGTCGGCCGCGCCGACGCGACCGGCTGGGGCCCGGCCGGAGCGGTCGCGTTCGCGACCCGCGACGGGGCGCTGCTGGCCTGGTCTCCGGGCACCCGCAACCGCCATTCCGTCGATGCCCTTGCGGTGTCCCCGGACGGAAGCGAGGTCTTCATCGACAGCGCTTCGGGGCTCAACACCCGCGCCCGGCCACAGGCCGCGCTGTTCGACGAGACCGGGCGCCCGACGGCGTGGACGGACCAGAGCTTCGACCACGACACGGCGCTCGGCGATGTCGAGCTGGACGCGCAGAGCACCGCGTACTTCACGCGCTACTCGACGTTCCAGAGCTTCCGCGACGACTCGCTGTGGGCGATCGCCGCCGACGGCACGGTGCGCTGGCGCCAGACGCTGGACGGCGGCTCGGGCCTGGCGCTGTCGCCCGACCAGGAAACCGTCTACGTGACGGGCTCGTTCACGCGGATCGGTGGGGTGCCGCGCGCCGGCGTGGCGGCGCTGCGCGCGTCCGACGGGACGGTGCTGCCGTGGACGCTGAGCGTCACCGGTGGCTCGGCGTCTTCGCAGGCCTTCTCGCCCGACGGGCGGACGCTGTACCTGGGCGGCACGTTCACCGCCGTCAACGGCGTCCCGCGGCGCGGGCTGGCCGCGGTGGATCTCGCCACCGGCGCCGTGGGGAGCCTTGACCCTGCGCTGGTGGGGCGCGTGTCGAACGTCAAGCTCTCGCCGGACGGCACGGTGCTGTTCGTGAGCGGCGAGTTCGGCGACTACGAGGACCGCAAATACCTGCTCGGCCTGCTAAGTCCGACGGCACCGTCGTCTTCGATCCGCCGCTGGACAGGCACACGCGGTCGTTCATGCCAGCGCGATCGAGGCAGACCTCATGGTCGCGCCCGCCAGTTCCCGCCGCCGCATGATCGGCGCGCGGCCGCTCACGGCCTGGACGTGCAGTCGAGCTCGCTGTGCCCGTGGCGGGCGGTCGAGCTGCGCGCGCTTCGCGACGTCAGGGAGATCCATCGGCTCGACCACCGACGGCCGCACGCTGCAAGCGGGCGGCGACTTCGATGCAGCCGACACTACTACTGCGGCTCGGCGTCGATCGTGACCCATCTGTGCCGGCGAACACCACGCCGCCGCTGGTCCTCGGCACGGCGCAGCCCGGCCGGTTCGTCGAGTGCGAGCCGGGCACCTGGAGCGGCCACCCGGAGCGGTACCGGTTCGCCTGGACGCTCGACGGCGCGGTCGTCGCGGGCTTCGGCCGCCGCGAGCTGCTGCTCACGTCCGCCGACGCGGGCCGCGCGGTGGCGTGCGAGGTGCGGGCCGGCGTGGCGGTGGCGGCGAGCGCCCCGGTGACGGTCGGCAGCGACCCGCCGCCGTGGACCCCCGAGCCGCGCCGGACCGCCGCGGAGGCGACGCCGACGCCGACCGTGACGCCGGTCGCGACTCCGACCGAGACCGTCTTCGGCGGCGCTCAGCCCACTGCGACGGCGACACCCACGCCCGCACCGCCGCAGGACGTGCATGCTCCGATTGTCACCGCGCCGCTCCTCGACCGGGTCGGCCCGCGCGTGACGATCCGTCGCTCGAAGCTGCCGCTGCGGCTCTCCGTCTCCGAGCCGGTCACCGTCACCGCGAAGCTGCGCGGCAGCACGCGGACGTTCAAGCTCCCCGCCGGGACCCACACGCTCTCCGGGCGCCGGCTGACCGGCCGCTCCCACCCGCGCGGACGCCTCACGCTCCGGTTCCGCGACGCGGCGGGCAACGCCGCGCGCGTGCTTCGCTTGTCCGTGTGATCCTGACTCAGCGGCAGCTCAACCGCGCCCTGCTCGCGCGTCAGGGCCTGCTGGAGCGACGCGCGATCACGATTCCCGCGGCACTGGACGCGATGGGCACCTTGCAAGCGCAGTACGCGCCGTCGATGTACATCGGGCTGTGGTCGCGGGTCGCCGGCCTGCGCCGCGAGGCGCTCACCGAAGCCCTGCACGAGCGCATGGTCGTTCAGGGCACGCTGATGCGGTCCACGATCCACCTCGTCTCGCGCGCCGACTACTGGCCGCTCGCGCTCGCCGTCCGCGACGCGCGGCGCGCCTCGTGGCTGCGGGCCACGAAGCAGCCCGCGCCGGCCGAGGCCGCCGAGCGGCTGCACGATGCGCTCCGGGACGGACCGATGAAGCGCGCCGAGATCGAAGCGCTGATCGGCAAGCCCGCCGCGCACGGCGTCGGTCTGTGGCTCGACCTCGTCCGGGTCCCGCCGTCGGGCACGTGGGAGCGCCGCCGTGCCGATCTCTACGACCTGGCCGAGACGTGGGTGGGGCCCCCGGCCGCCGACGCCGACCGCCTCATCACGCGCTACCTGACCGGCTACGGGCCCGCGTCCAAGGCGGACATCGCCAATTGGGCCGGGTTGGCCCTGGGCGACGTCCCGCCGCTCGACGGGCTGCGCCGGTTCAGCGCCGAAGACGGCACCGAGCTGTTCGACGTGCCCGACGGGCCGCTCCCCGACCCCGACGCGCCCGCGCCGGTGCGCTTCTTGCCCACATGGGACGCCGCGCTGCTCGTCCACGCGCGTCGCACCCAGATCCTGCCCGAGGAACACCGGGCGAAGGTCTTCAACACGAAGATGCCGCAGTCGGTCGGCACGTTCCTCGTCGACGGCGCCGTCAAGGGTGCGTGGCGGCCGAACGGCGAGATCGAGCCGTACGAGCTGTTGACCCGTACCCAGCGGCGCGCGGTCGAGGCCGAGGCGCGCAGACTGGCCGAGTTCTCCGCTTGACCTTGTACTTTGGGCCACGCATGCACCACGGTCCGTTCATCGTCTTCGCCGAAGAGGCCCACGAGGACTCGGCCGATCTGCTGTTCATGCCGGAGGCGACCGCGGCCGACTGGGCGGTCGTGTTCTCGCACGCCGAGGTCCGGCGCGTCGACGAGGGGCTCGCGCTCGTGCAGGCGGGTGAGCAGGACCGTGCCCTGTACCTCCTCACCGAGGGGAGCGTCGGAGTCCGGCTGCCGCGCGACGAAGGCGTGTTCAAGACGATCGACGCGCCGTCCGTGCTCGGCGAGCTGGCGTTCTTCGACGGGCGACCGCGCTCGGCGACGCTCGACGCGCTGACCGACGTGGAGGTCGTCCGGCTGGACGCCGCTGCGTTCGAGCGCCTGAACGAGCATGCTCCCGACCTCGCGCACGCGATGCTGCGCGACCTCGCCCGGATCCTCGCGCTGCGCCTGCGGATGGCCAGCGAGGTGATCGCGGACCTGCGCGGCGGCTGACCGTCCGGCCAGTTGTGAAGGCCGTCCTCGAGTGGTTGGATGGCTGCGGGTCCAGAGGAGGAGTTTGTTCATGCGCAGGATGCTGTCGGTGGCCGCCGTGCTCGCGGCCGGGTTGCTTGTTCCGTCCACGGCGGACGCGGCGATCCCGAGCGTGTTCGGTTCGCAGGTCTCGTGCGCCGTGCAGGCCTCCGGACAGCGCTTCTGCGGCGCCGCGGCGGGCACGGGGCGCGTCGCGAGCTGGGACAACGTGCCGATCGACGCCTCTGTCGCGTTCCCGCCGGCGCCCGCCACGGGCGCCGACGGACCGTACCCGGTGATCGGCATCTATCACGGCTGGGGCGGCTCGAAGCTCGCCCTCACCGGCGCCGACGCGCAGCGCGCGCTGACCCGCGGCTACGCCGTGTTCACCATCACCGACCGCGGCTGGGCCCAGTCCTGCGGGCAGCAGCCCTCGCGCGCCGACAGCCGCTGCGCGAGCGGCTACATCCGGCTGATGCACAACGCGTACGAGGTGCGCGACGCGCAGCACCTGCTCGGCCTGCTCGCCGACGACGGTGTGATCGATCCGCAGAAGATCGGCGCGACCGGCGGCTCCTACGGCGGCGGCATGTCGATCGCACTCGGCGCCCTGCGCAACCGGGTGCAGCTCCCGAACGGCACGCTCGTGCCCTGGACGAGCCCGCTCGGCAAGCCGATGAGCATCGCCGCCACCGTGCCGCAGTTCACGTGGAGCGACCTGACGACCGCGCTGAACCCGAACGGCAGCTCGCTCGACTACGTCGTCGATGCGCCGTACCTCGGCGGCGGCCACCGGTTCGGCATCCAGAAGCAGAACTGGAACGCCTCGCTGTTCCTCGCCGGCCAGTTCTTGGGCTACTACGCGCCGGGCGGGACGGATTCCGTCGGCCGACATCGTCGGCTGGAAGGCGCTGACCGACACCGGCGGGCCCTTCGACGGCAATCCGGCCGCGGCCGGGCTCGTCAGCGAGCTCACCGCCAACCACTCGGCCTACTCCATCGACGACTCGGTCGCGCCCGCGCCGGCGCTGCTGGCCAACGGCTGGAACGACGACCTCTTCCCGGTCGATGAGTCGATCCGTTACTACAACAAGGTCCGCGCCAAGCACCCGAACGCGCCGATGTCGATGTTCCACCTCGACTTCGGGCACAGCCCGCGCGCGGGCGCGGTGTCGGCGGCCGACGGAGCGGCGCTGACGGCGGCGATCAACGCGTGGCTGGACTACTACGTCAAGGGCGTCGGCTCCGAGCCCGCCGACGCGCGCGGCGGCGTCGACATCCTCACTTCGAAGTGCCCGGTCAACACCGCCGGCGCGCGCTATCACGCGCCGACGTGGGCCCAGCTCGCCCCGGGCGAGATCCGGATCGCCGGTGCCGCGGCGCACACGATCGCGCTCGGTACGGCGCCGTCGAACGCGTTCACGTCCGGCGACGTCTGCACCACGACGTCGAGCGCCGACAACGCGTCGGCCGCGACCTATCGCGTCCCGGCCGCGACGTCCGCGTACACGCTCGCGGGCTCGCCGACGATCATCGCCAAGCTCGCCGTGTCCGGCGCCAACGACATGGTCGCGGCGCGGCTCTACGACGTCGACGGCGCCACGCAGCGGCTGATCGCGCGCGCCGTCGTGCGCCCGGTCGGCGGCGGCTCGGAAGTCTTCCAGCTCCATCCGCAGGCCTGGACCGTCCAGCCCGGCCACGTGCTCAAGCTCGAGCTGCTCGCGCAGGACTCGACGTACCTGCGCACGCCGACCGGCCAGGGGTCGGTGACCGTGAGCGACCTGCAGCTGCGGCTGCCGGTCGTCGACGCGCCGGGCAAGGACCTCGGGGGCGTCCGGGTCGAGTCGCCGGCGGCCAAGTTCCTGCCGGCCGGTTACAAGCTGGCGCGCGAGTACGCGACCGAGACGACCGGCACCGTCGGCGCCCCCGTGCCCGCGACGCTGTCGCTGACCATGGGCCAGGCCGCGAGCCTGGGCACGTTCCAGCCGGGCATCGCGACCACGTACACCGGCTCCACGACCGCCACCGTGATCTCGACGGCTGGCGACGCGGCGCTGACCGTCGCGGACCCGAGCAGCTTCGCCACCGGGCGCCTGGTCAACGGGACGTTCTCGCTCGCGCAGCCGTTGCTTGTCGCGGGTTCACCGCTACCGGCCACGGTCAAGACGTACACGGCCCCGGTGAGCAACGACATCGTGACCGTGGGCTACAGCCAGGCGATCGGGGCAAACGAACCGCTCCGTAGCGGCAGCTACGGCAAGACGCTGACGTTTACGTTGTCGACGACGAATCCCTAGTAGCTGAGCGCCGACTCCGAAGAGCGGCGGTGCTCACCCTTGCGGCACAAGCCGTCCCGCTTGCCGTACCAGCCCTTCTCGGCCTGTGACGCCTCGGAGGACGAGCGCGTCGGCGCCTGAGCGGTGCTGGTCAGAGCCGAAGCGCCGGCGGCCAATGAGCCGGTCAGCGCCAGGGCCGCTACGGCGGCGATGGCCGCGTGTCCGAGCCGCCGGGGCGCGTGCCGTGGCGCACGCGGAGCGACGGGCTCTTCCAGGATCCGGGTCTCGACATCGTCGAACCGGTTCGGTTCCATGCCGGGATCGTAGCGCGCCGCGCTAGGCGCAGAGAACGCCGCCGGAGCGGCGCTCACTGATCAGCCCGGCGGGAAGCGCGTCCCAGCGGGGCTTGACGCGGGCGGGCGGCGGCGTGGCCGGGGCCAGCGGCGCGATCAGGTGCGCAGCGGGCCGGGCGAAGACCGACATCAGGTCGGGCGTCGGCGCGGGCGTGAACTGCGAGGCCGGGACGAACCGCGGGGCCGGAGGGGGCGGCGGAGGTGGCGGCGCCTGGACGACGATCGGCTGCGGCAGCGGCGGCTCGACCGTCGCGACGGCGGTGGCGACCGCCTGCTCGATCTGCGCCGGCAGCTGCTCGAGCGCCGCCGTCATCGCCGCGAGCTGCTCCTGCAGGTCGTTCCCGCGCCGCTGCGCGGACCGGTAGCGGTCGAGCAGCGGCATGCCGAACAGCAGCACGCCGCCGCTCAGCAGCCAGAACAGCCCGAACGGACTGCCGAGGAACGCGAGCACCTGGCCGCCGGCCGGGATGTGCGCGACGACGCTCGTGGTCAGCGTCGTGCTCGGGACCGTGAACGGATCAGGCTTCTCGTAGGCGTCGCCCTTGGTCGTGACCGTGCCGTCGGCCGTGATCGCGACGACGCGGTGGATGACCACCGGGGGGTAGCCGAAGCGGCGGCGGGCCTCGTCGGGCACGCGGATCGAGACGATGTCGCCCTTGCGCGCGGGCCGGTCGAGCCGCTTGAGCACGACCATGTCGCCGGTGTCGATCGTCGGCGCCATGCTGGCCGACATCACCGTCGCCAGCGGCGGCCAGACACGCAGATAGCCGACACCGGCCGCGGCGGCCAGAGCGAGCGCGGCGAGGAGGATCCAGCCGGTCCGGAGCCGTCGCGCCGGACGCGTTCGGGCGGGCCGCCGGACGCGCGTCCTCGCGGGCCGCAAAGCGGGATCCGCGAGGAGCGTCGTCGGCAGCATGGTGGCGCTCCGCTAGGAGGCGCGGTCGACCGTGGCGATGAACGTCGGGAACGCCGAGGGCGGCGTGTCCTGCGCGGAGCGCAGGAACGTGCCGGCGACGTCGTCGCCGGGGCTCAAAGCCACGCCGATGCAGTACACGGCGTCGCCCGCGAGGCCGTTGTAGTACACGCCGGCGTCCTCGTCGTCGAAGTTCAGGACCCGGGTGTTCGTCGCGCCGTTGAATGCGGTGGCGTTGCAGGTGCCGGCCGCGGCCACGTCGACGCGCTCGATCTCGAGCTGCAGCGACGCCCAGCCGGTCAGGACCGACGTGTTGGCCAGGAGCACCGCGACGTTGTAGGTCTTGGTGGCGTCCTCGTCGCTCAGGTCGACGGTGAACATCAGCGTGTCGGCGGCGATCGAGCCCCAGCGGCCGGCCCAGTCGAACGACAGGGGGGTCTCGTCGGTCACGGTGCCGCTGAGCGACGAGGTGGCGACGGCCGGGGTGCCCTTCGTGACGGCGGGCGACGGGTCGGTGTTGCCGTTGCCGGCGGAGATGGAAGCGAAGCCGCTCGCCCAGACGGCGCCGGTGGCGAGACCGACGGCGCCGAACGCGAGCCAGGCGGCGAGCCTGCGGCCGCGCGGGGCGGGGGATGAAGAGTCGAAACGGGACACGGCGATTTGCCTTTCGTATGACCGGATCGCCGGCCGATGAGTGGACTTGCCACGTTTGTCGGCAATTTGCGGGATTCTTTGAGCCGGGCTTTATGCAGACGGGCTATTCGCTGATGCGCGCGATGACCGTCTGCGCCGCTTCTCGCGTGCGGGCCAGCGCCGCGTGTCCAGTGACGATCGCTCCGTCCGCGCCGAGGCCAACCCAGCGGCCCTCGCCGATCAGGTCGTCCTCCTGCTCGCGCAAGACGAAGAACATCGTTCCGGTGGCGGCGCCGGTGTACCAGCCCGTGAGCACCGGCCCGCTCGACAGCCGCAGCTCGCCCCGCCACGTCGCGGCTCCGCGCCCCTCCGCGGTGATGGTGGCGCCGTTCTGCGTGAACGCGAGTGGGAGGGCGGCGACGACATCGTGCCCGTCGAGCAGCATCTGCCGCGCCGCCCACCAGTCGCCGTTGAGCGCGAGCCGCGGCCCGGCGACCCCGGCGAGCTCGTCGAGGCTGACGCCGAGCGTGGCGGCGAGCCGCACGGCCACGCCCAGGACCGGTTGCTGCTCCCCGCGCTCGTAGCGGCGGATCTGCCGCACGTGCACACCCACCCGCTCCGCGAGCGCGGTCTGCGAGAGCCCGAGCTCTCGGCAGCGGCGCCCGATCACATCACCGAGCTGCTCCACGATCAGGCAGTTTACGTCCGATACCGGCGGCAGTATCCGCCTCTATAGGGACTGATACGTCTGGAAAGCGCGTCTCCTGGGTCGAGCTGTACCTCGACCTCGTGCTCGTGCTCGCTGTCGCGCAGCTCGCCCATCTCATGGTGGCGGAGCCCGAGATGCGCAGCGTGTGGATCGCGCTGGGACTCTTCTTCGTCCTGTGGTGGACGTGGGTCGGGTTCGCCGTCCTCTACAACCGCTACGGCGCCGACAGGCAGGCTCATCGACTGCTGTTCCTCGCGGGCAGCGTGCCCATTGGCGTTGCCGCGGTCGCGATCGACCCGGCGTCGACCGGCGACAGCGCCGTCTTCGCGGGCGCCCTGGCTGCCACGCGGCTCGTGCTGGCCGGGGCGCACGTCCTCAGTGGCGAGGGACGGATCCAACGCGCGCTTCTGGCGTCGGCCGCGCTGTTCGCGCTGTCAATCGTCACTCCGGAGCCGTTCCGGTACGCGCTGTGGGCGCTGGCGATCAGCGTCGAGTCCGGCGCGACGCTCGTCGAGGACCGCGCGGCAGCCCGGCGCGCGCGCCGCGAGCACGATCTGCACGCGCTGGCGCCCCCGAACCCTGCCGAGGCGCTGGATCCCCACCACTTCGCGGAGCGGTTCGGGCTGTTTCTGATCATCCTCCTCGGCGAGGTCTTGGTGGAGGCCGGCCAGGCGCCCGCGGAGACGACCGCCGACTGGGCGGCCCTCGTCGCGGCGATGATCCTCGCCGCGGGCCTGTGGTGGCTGTACTTCGACGCGGCCGCGGACGTGAACCTAAGGGTGCTCGAGCTCTCGGGCGGCTCGCCGACGATGGCGCGCGCGATCTTCGCCGTCGGCCACATGTTGCCGGCGTTCTCGCTGCTGATGATGGCGGCCGGCGTAGGGCTGTTGCTCGAGGGTGAGCCGCCGCGGATCGCGTACTGGCTGCCGAGCCTCGGCCTCGGTATCTACCTGCTGGGCACACGGGTGTTCCTGATGGCCGCGAAGCGGGTCTCCGGCGCCGTCCGTGCGCTGCTGGTCGTCGCGACGTTCTTTCTCGGCCGGCTGTACGACGTGCTCTCGCCGCATGAGTACGTGTGGCTGCTGGCGGCGTGGGCGGCCATGTGCGCCGCTCTCACGACCCGCAGCCCTCGCCTGGAGCGGTTTCTCGGCGTCCGGGAATAGGCGGCCGCGGCGTACCGTCAGTACGAACATGAGCATGAGGATGCGGGACCTGCTGGGCGAGGCGCTCGAAGAGTTGCGCTACGAGCCGATCGAGCGCCGCGTGCGAGGCGTGCACGGCCGCGAGACCGTCGTCGACAGCACGCGCGCGTTGCTGGTCTGGGAGCCGCGCCGCGTCTGCCCGTCGTTCGCCGTGCCCGAGGCGGACATCCGGGTCCCGTTGGCGCCGGCCGCGTCATCGGACGACGAGGTCCCGGGCATCTTGCACCCGGGCATCCCGTTCGCCGTCCACACCGCCGACGGCGAGTCGCTGTCGATCGCCGGCACCGGCGGATTCCGGCTGCTCGACCCGGACCTGGCCGGCTACGTCGCGCTCGACTTCGACGGCTTCGACGAGTGGTACGAGGAGGACGAGCGGATCTTCGGCCACCCGCGCGACCCGTTCCACCGCGTGGACGTCCGGCTCAGCTCGCGACCGCTCCGGATCGAGGTCGACGGCCTCGTCCTGGCCGAGACGACGCGCGCCCGGATGGCCTACGAGACGCGGCTGATGACGCGCTTCTACCTCCCGCGCGAGGACGTTGTGGTGCCGCTGCGCCCGAGCGAGCGCCGCAGCTACTGCCCGTACAAGGGCGAGGCGTCCTACTGGTCGATCGACGGCCACGAGGACCTGCTGTGGTGCTACGAGGACCCGCTCCCGGACGCGGCCGCGCTCACCGGCCTGGTCGCCTTCTGGGACGAGCGCGTCGACGTGTTCGTGGACGGCGTGCGCCGCGAGCGCCCGGGTGGGCCACTCGCGGCTGCGCTGGCCGACGAGTTCGGCGTCTAGCCCGGCTGGTCTTCAGGCGCCTCGACGTCGGCGTCGGCTTCGATGTAGCCGGCATCGGTGGCCTCTTCGTCGTCGGTCTGGCCCTCTTCGCCCTCTTTGATCTCAAGGTCTTCGCTCTCGTCCGCGGCCTGGCCGTCGGTGGCGCGCACCCCTGAGAGGTCGATGCCGAGCTCTTCCGCGGCGCGGAGCAGGTCGTCGTCCTCGTCGCCCATCTCGGCGCGCGCGCCGTCGTCGGAGACGACGTTGACGTCCAGCGCGAGCGACTGCATCTCCTTCAGCAGCACCTTGAAGGACTCCGGGATCGACGGCTCGGCGATGTTCTCGCCCTTGACGATCGCCTCGTAGGCCTTCACCCGCCCGACCGTGTCATCGGACTTGATCGTCAGCATCTCCTGCAGCGTGTACGCGGCGCCGTACGCCTCCAGCGCCCACACCTCCATCTCACCGAAGCGCTGCCCGCCGAACTGCGCCTTTCCACCCAGCGGCTGCTGCGTGACCAGCGAGTAGGGGCCCGTGCTCCGGGCGTGGATCTTGTCGTCCACGAGATGGAGCAGCTTCAGGATGTACATGTAGCCGACGGTGACCTGCTTCTCGAACGGCTCGCCGGTGCGCCCGTTGTAGAGCGTGAACTTGCCGGACGCCTTCTCCCCCGGCCGGCGCTTCTCGTCGATGTCCATGCGGATCGCGCCCTTGTGGCCCTTTTGCCACTGCACGAGCGCGTGGTCGACGTCCTGCAGCGTCGCGCCGTCGAAGACCGGCGTCGCGACGTAGACCTTGCCGTTGTCGGACTCGGGAGCGCGCTTGAACGCCTCGGTGCCGTCGTCGTACCAGCCCTCGGCCGCGGCCCACCCGAGGTGCGTCTCGAGGATCTGGCCGATGTTCATCCGGCTCGGCACACCGAGCGGGTTGAGGATCACGTCGACGGGCGTGCCGTCCTCCATGAAGGGCATGTCTTCCTCGGGCACGATCTTGGAGATCACGCCCTTGTTGCCATGGCGGCCGGCCAGCTTGTCGCCTTCGGCGATCTTGCGCTTCTTGGCCACGAACACGCGCACCAGGTCGTTCACCCCGGGCGACAGGTCGTCGCCGGCGGCGCGGCTGAAAGTCTTGACGTCGATCACGACGCCGCCCTCGCCATGCGGGACCTTGAGGGAGGTGTCGCGGACCTCGCGCGCCTTCTCCTTGAAGATCGCCCGGATCAGCTTCTCCTCGGCGGTCAGCTCGGTCTCGCCCTTCGGCGTCACCTTGCCCACCAGCAGATCGCCGGAGGCCACCTCGGCGCCGATCCGCACGATCCCGCGGTCGTCGAGGTTGCGCAGCGACTCCTCCGAGCGATTCGGGATATCGCGCGTGATCTCCTCGTCACCGAGCTTGGTCGTGCGGGCGTCGACCTCGTACTCCTCGATATGGATCGAGGTCAGCTCGTCGTCCTTCACGAGCCGTCTCGAGAGGATGATCGCGTCCTCGAAGTTGTAGCCCTCCCAGGACATGAACGCGACGCGCAGGTTCTTGCCCAGCGCCATCTCGCCCTTGTCGGAGGACGAGCCGTCCGCCAGTAGCTGCCCGGCCTCGACGACCTGGCCGGCGCGCACGAACGGCTTCTGGTGGATCAGCGTCCCCTGGTTGGAGCGCATGTACTTCTGCAGGTCGTACTCGTCGCGCCCGCCGTCATCGGTGTTGACGACGATCCGCGTGGCGTCGACGAAGTCGACCGTGCCGTCGTTGCGCGCCAGCAACACGTCGCCCGTGTCCAGCGCCGCGCGGCGCTCCATGCCGGTCCCGATCAACGGGGCGTCCGTCTTGAGCAGCGGCACCGCCTGGCGCTGCATGTTCGAGCCCATCAACGCTCGGTTCGCGTCGTCGTGCTCGAGGAACGGGATCATCGCCGTACCGACCGACCAGATCTGCTCCGGCGAGACGTCGATCATGTCGACGTCGGTCGGCGCCACGTAGACGTACTGACCCGCCTGGGTACGGCACAGGATGCTGTCGCCCTGCAGCTTGCCCTTGTCGTCGACGGGCTCGGTGGCTTGCGCGATCAGGCGCTCCTGCTCCGCCGTCGCGTCCAGGTGGACGATCTCCTCGGTCAGCGTGCCGTCCTTGACCACGCGGTACGGCGTCGTGACGAAGCCGTACTCGGAGATCTCGGCATAGCTCGAGAGTGAGCCCATGAGGCCGATGTTCGGGCCCTCCGGGGTCTCGATCGGGCACATCCGGCCGTAATGCGTCGGATGGACGTCGCGGACCTCGATCGGCGCCCGCTCGCGCGTGAGGCCGCCGGCGCCGAGGGAGTTCAGGCGCCGCCGGTGCGTCAGACCTGACAGCGAGTTCGTCTGGTCCATGAACTGCGACAACTGCGAGGAGCCGAAGAACTCCTTCTGCGCCGCGACCACCGGGCGGATGTTGATGATCGTCTGCGGCGTGATCGTGTCCGCATCCTCGGTTGTCAGCCGCTCGCGCACGACGCGCTCCATCCGGTACAGACCGATCCGGAACGCCTCCTGGATCAACTCACCGACCGTCCGCAACCGGCGATTGCCGAAGTGCTCGTACTCATCCAAGTGGTCCTGAACGGCCTCGCGCGGCCGGCTCAGTGCCTCCGCGGCATAGTCCTTGAGGTCCTCGTCGAGCTCCTCGGAGATCCCGAGGATGTTCGGCAGGCGCACCAGCTCGCGGACCAGCGCCAGGATGTCGTCGTGTGTGAGCGTCCGCACGTCGAGGTCGATGTCCAGCGACAGCCGCGAGTTCAACTTGTAGCGGCCGACGCGCGTCAGGTCGTAACGCTTGGGATCGAAGAACAGCTGGTTGAGCAGCGCGCGAGCGTTGTCCACCGACGGCGGCTCGCCCGGACGCTGCTTCTTGAACAGCTCGATCAGCGCGCCCTCCTCCGAGCGCGTGACCTCCGTGTCCGCATCGATCGTGTTCCGGATGTACAGCGAGTCGTCGAACAGCTTCAGGATCTCGTCATCCGCGGAGTAGCCCATCGCCCGCAACAGCACGGTCACCGGCAGCTTGCGCTTGCGATCGATCCGGACGTAGACCCGGCCCTTCTTGTCGATCTCCAGCTCCAGCCACGACCCACGCGCCGGCATCAGATTCGCGACGAAGACCTGCTTCTCCGGATCCTTGGGCTCCATCAGATACGCGCCCGGCGACCGCACCAACTGCGTCACCACCACGCGCTCGGTGCCGTTGATGATGAACGTGCCCCGATCGGTCATCCACGGGAAATCGCCCATGAACACCGACTGCTCGCGGATCTCCCCCGTCTCGCGATTGATGAACCCGACCGTCACCGTCAGCGGCCGCGCGTACGTCAAATCCTTCTCACGACACTCATCCAGGCTGGCCACCGGATTGTCGAACGTGAACTCCCCGAACTGCACGGCCAAGTTGCCCGTGTAGTCCTCGATTGGGGAAATGTCATCGATCGTCTCGCGAAGCCCCCCGCCTTCAGCGTCAACCAGCCAGGCGAAGGACTTCTTCTGGATGTCGATCAGGTTCGGAACATCGATCGACTTGTCGAGGCGCGCAAAGGTGCGGCGCGTGCGAGAGGCAGCAACGGAAGCCAAGACAGCGACTCCTCAAGGACGTCGGAGTGAAGCGGGCGGGTACGCGGATCGTGCCGAGGGCATACGAGCGCGATCACGCAAGGTAGCACAGCAATAAGCGCCCCTCCCCAGGAAGGGACGCTCGATATTCACGGCTGGTCCGGACCCGGATCCCGTATGTGGCGGGACGGATGCTGTGGACGCTGCCTGGGGTCAGTATACCCGAGCCGGATTAAGACGCCTACGAGAGGAGAGACCTTGCCGGAGGACCTGTTTAGAGCGCAACTCGGCGATCCGCATCATCACGCGTACGTCGTCGACGACATCGAGGCGACAGTGAATCGCCTGGTCGACCAACTCGGTGCCGGTCCGTTCTTCCTGATCGAGAACGTGCCGCTGGAAAGCGTCCGCTCGCGCGGTGAGCCGGCCGAGTTCGTCCACAACTCCGCCTTCGGCTCCTGCGACGGCAGCCCGATCGAGTTGATCGAAGTCGTCAGTGTGGCGCCCGAGCGCGTGGAGAAGGGCTTCTCCGGCGCCCGCCCGCGAATCCAGCACGTCGGCTACGTCGTGCCGGCGACCGAAGTGGCCGACTTGCGAAGCTCGCTCGACGATCGAGGTCTGACGCAGTACCTGAGCTCTCAGCTCGGCGGAGTCGAAACGACACTTCACGACGCCTCCGCGACCCTCGGCCACGACATCGAGATCCACAGCGACAACCAGGGCCTCCACGACTTCTTCTCGATGGTGAGCGGCGCTGCCGAGGGCTGGGACGGCTCGGAACCGCTGCGCCCGCTCGGGGGCTGATGGGGCTAATACACGCCGAGCACGGCGACGACAACGCCGTCCGCCACGGCGACGTTGATCCGCCACGACTTGTAGTCGTCGGTGCGGTTCAGTTGCTCTCGGTCTAACTGCAGGACGCGCAGGCGACACCCGTGACGACGAGCGAGCGCTTCGGCTTCAACTTGTCCGCGGCCGATGACCTCGCGCGCGTCAAAGGCGGGACCTGTGCCGACGCCTGGCGAAGCGAGCGCCGGTCCGGGGCCGGCCCAGACGATCGTGGCTCGTCCAACGCGAGCGTGGCAGCAGCACAGGCCACGCGCTCGCTGCTTCGCGG
The DNA here is from genome assembly GCA_963768375.1 of uncultured Solirubrobacteraceae bacterium. Classification (GTDB taxonomy): domain Bacteria; phylum Actinomycetota; class Thermoleophilia; order Solirubrobacterales; family Solirubrobacteraceae; genus Solirubrobacter. The sequence goes on along the minus strand of CAVYHO010000002.1, from coordinate 202,565 downwards.
CTGCAGGCGCCGATTCCTTGGGAGATGGCGGTTCAGGTGTGGAGTCGTTGGCGGACGGCCTGGCGGGCGCGGTCGATGACCGCGTCGTCGGAGTGCAGGACGGCGACGATGTTGGTGCCGGTGAGGATCGTGCCGAGCTCGAAGGCGAGCTGGTCGGGGTCGGTGCCGGGCGCGAGCTCGCCCTGGCTTTGGGCCTCCCGCGCGGTCTGTTGCAGAAGCTCGCGCCATTGCTGCTGGTATGCGGCGACGCGGTCGTGGACGCGGCCGGGGCGGCCGCCCAGCTCGGCTGAGGTGGCGACGAAGAAGCAGCCGCCAGGGAACACACGGCGTTCCACGTAGGACAGGAACCCGTCGCAGAGTGCGAACAGGCGGTCGCGCCCGGCGGCGTCGTGGTGAGCGCCGGGTCGATGACCTCGTTGATGAAGCTCGTGCGTGCGGCGTCGATGGTTGCGAGCTGGAGTTCCTCCTTGGAGCCGAACAGGACGTAGACGCTGCTCTTGGGCATCCCGGTCGCGTCGGCCAGCCGGCCGATCGAGAGGCCGTCGAGCCCTTCGATCGTCGCCAATCGCGCGGCGCGCTCGAGCACGCGCTGGCGGGAGCGCTCTCCGGGCGCTCGCGTGCGACGAACGCGCTCGCTGCTGTCGGTTGTTCGCTGCGATGCCATCTCCGCTTGACATCTTAGACGAACGGTCGTACATTCCCGTTCATGCACGATCGTTCGTATAAGACGGGGTGAGCCCTCGATCACCGCCGTGCGCCAAGCGCCGCTCCGCGCCCACTACGCGCCGGCACCCAGCCGCGGCGACGATCGTCAAGCGCGCGCGTACCGGGCCGGCGGACGGTCGCGACCCGTTTCACGGCACCGTCGTGGCAGAGAACGCCGCCGACCCCGGACAGCCCTATGGCGTGGTCTGGCGCTACGGCGTCGACAAGGCGATCGGCGGACTGCACGACGCGCCAAATCCGGGCGAGCTGCTGTGCGCGGCGCTGGCCGCCTGCGCGGACGCCAGCGTCCGCATGATCGCCGACCTGCTCCGCGTGCAGCTCGACGAGCTCGAGGTCGAGGTGACCGGCGAACTCGACGTGCGCGGAACGCTCGATGTCGATCGCTCGGTCGCGGTGGGGTTCCAGCGCCTCGCGCTGGCCGTCCGCGTGCAGGCCGCGCCGGAGACGCCGCAGGGCCGGATCGACCACCTCGCCGTGACCGCCGAACAGGCGTGCGTCGTGCTCGACACGCTGCGCCGCGGCGTGCCCGTGGACATCACGTTCGACACCGCGCCGTCGCGGCAGCAAGAGGCCCGAAGCGCGTAGGGCCCGCGCCCACCAACTGCAAGCCAACCAACACAGGGAGAAACGATGCCGCTCATCAACGTCAAGCTCATCGAGGACGTCTTCACGCCCAAGCAGAAGCACCAGATCGTCAACGACCTCACCGAAGCCATGGTCGCGATCGAGGGCGAGAACATGCGCAACGTCACCTGGGTAGTCGTCGAAGAGGTCCACAGCGGCGACTGGGGCATCGGCGGCAAGCCGCTGACGACCGACGCCGTCAAGGCGCTGGCAGCCGGCGCGCCCGCATGACACGTGCTCCGGTCTCGCACGAGGAACTGAAACAGCGACACGCCGCGATGTGGGGGTCGGCCCCGTACGAGCGTGTGGCCGGGTCGATCGCCGACATCCACGAACTCGTGATCGAGCGGCTCGATCCGCGGCCCGGCGTGCGGTGGCTGGACCTGGCGTGCGGGACCGGAGCGGTGGCCGAACGCGCCGCGGCCAGCGGAGCCGACGTGACCGGAGTCGATCTCGCGCCGTCGCTCATCGAGACCGCGCGGCGGCGGGCGGCCGAGCTCGGCCTGCAGATCGACTACCGGGTCGGCGACTGCGAGCGCCTCGAGTTACCCGACGCGAGCTTCGACGCGCTCTCCTCGACGTGTGGCGTGATGTTCGCCCCCGACCACGAGGCAACCGCGCGCGAGCTGGCGCGCGTGACGCGCCCGGGCGGCGGGATCGCGCTCGCGAGCTGGACGCCGACCGGCGGCGTGGCCCGGATGTTCCGCATGATGGCGCCGTTCCAGCCGGCCCCGCCGCCCAGCAGCCCGTTCGACTGGGGCGAGGAGCAGCACGTCCAAGCGCTGCTGGGCGAGTCCTTCGAGCTGGCACTCGAGCAGCACACCTCGACCTACCGCGCGCCGAGCGGCCAGGCCTACTGGGAGCTGTACTCGACCAGCTACGGGCCGACGAAGACGCTCGCCGACTCGCTCGGCGACCGGCGCCAGCAGCTGCGCCAGGCGTGGGTCGAGTTCTTCGAGACCAACTACCACGCAGACGGAGAGATCGCCCACACGCGCGAGTACCTGCTCGTCGTGGGCGAGCGCCGCTGACCACGGAGGTTCCGCCAGCCATGCCAGGCCCCATTTCCCAATCTCTCGCCCGCCGGGCGGCGCTCGCGCTCGCCGCCGTGGCACTCGTTCTGGCCACGGTGCAGGAGGCCGAAGCGACCGCGGGCTGGACCCGGACCGTGAACGCCGACCTCTCCGCTCGTGAGCTCTCCCTGCCGGCCGGCGCGTCGGCGCAGCGGCTGGCCAAGGCGGCACTGAAGCGAACGGCGGGGCGCCTCGGCCTGCGCGGCGTGAGCCTCCGCCTCGAAAGTCGCCTGCGCACCCCTGCGGGCGACGGGGCGCGGGCGCTCACCCAGCTTCGTTTCCAGCAGACCGCCAGCTCGCTGCGGGTCATCTGGAGCCAGATCGACGTCACGGTCGCAGCCGGCCGCGTGAGCGCGATCAGCGCCACCGTGGTTCCAGCCAAGCGCGGTCAGGCAGCGGGCGAGCGCCGGGTTTCCAGCAGGCGCGCCAGAGCAATCGCTCTGCGCGCGGCCCCGGCGGCCTCCGAGGCGCTTGACCCGCTGCCCGTCGCCTACGCGGGCAAACCGACGGTGAAGCGCGACGCGAAGCCGCGGACCGCCCGCCGAGCCTGGGTCGTGGAGCTTCAGCCGCCGCCCGCCCCAGGTCAGCATGCCCCGACGCCGCTGTGCATCGTCGTCGACGCGCAGACCGGCGAGGTGATCGCCCGCTGGCCGGGCATGGCAGGTCGCCCCGACCGCGGCCCGCAGGCGCGCGGGGCAGAGGCGACCGGCGCGCGCGCCGCCTCGGCTCGGGCCGCGGTGCGCCAGCATCTGGTGCACGCGCACGACGGCGCGGACGCCGCCGCCGACCGCAGCGACCCGTTCGACGGCACCACGGACTACGCCAGCTTCCTGATCGACGGTGACCCCGGCACCGGCGCCGCCTGGCCTCCATTCACCGCCACGGCCCCGTTCAGCCGCCAGTGCGCGCCACCCACGGCGCCCACGAATGCTCCCTGCGTGAACTATCACGCGGCCGCCAGCGGCGTCATGGACGCCGTCGCCACAAACGCCAGGAACGTCGCGTTCACGATCTGCGCCGTGCGCGACTACTGCGGCAGACGCCACAGCCCGCAGACCTCGGGGCTCTACTCCCCCTGGGAGGTGATCGGCAACGGATCCACTTCGCGCGCCTTCTTCGGATCGCTCGCGGTCGAGATCGAGGCCGGCGACGAGATGGACAACACCCGCTGTCCCGAGCCGCCGCCGCTCGGGTGCCCGGGCGGCCCGCGTCCGCTCGATCCCAGCCTCCCCTTCAACGACATGGTCGCGCACGAGTTCGGACATGTCATGGACTGGGTCTACGCCGGCGATCGAGCGATCGACGAGGACGACCTGGCGGCTCGGTCGGTGCAGGAGGCGCTCGCCGACATGTTCGCCTACGACTACGACCGCGACCAGCAGCACGCGAAGATCGGCGAGGGGACCGCGCGCGGAGTTCGTCGCGACATGGCGAACCCCGGCAGCTTGGTGTTCCCCGGGTCGACCCAGCCCTACCCCGCGCACATGGACGACTTCGACCCGACCCCGCCCGCCGACAGCCGCGGCAACCGGTCACACTTCAACAGCACGATCCTCAGCCACGCCTACTACCTGCTGGTTCAGGCGGTCGGGCACGACAGGGCGGGGAACGTGCTCCAGTTCGTTCCCTTCGCCCTGAGCCCGAAGCCCACCTTCGGGGAGGTCGCCAGGCGCTTCATCGAGCGCGCGCAGGACCTCTACGGGGGCGTCGTCTCCGCACCGGCGCGGGCGGCGTTCGCGCAGGTCGGGATCGAGCTGCCGGCTCCCGAACCCCCCGAGGACCCGGACTGCGGTCCGGAGGCTTGTTAGCGAACGGAGGCTGACCATGACAAGTCCCTTCTCTCATCGCCGCGTCACGTCGCTCGTGCTCGTCCTCGCCTTTGCGGTCTCGGCGGCGGGCGTGGCCCCGGCGGCCGCGATCGTGCCGTTGGGCCAGTTCGGGGATGGCCCGGGCGAGCAGCCCGGCCTGCTCGGCGGCCCCATCGGCGTCGCCGTCGATGCGACCGGCCGCGTCCACGTCGCCGAGCTGAGCAACCGCGTCTCGGTGTTCTCCCCGCAGGGCGCGTTCCTGCGCGCGTTCGGCAAGGACGTCGTCCCGGGCAACAACGAGACCGGATTCGAGCAGTGCACCACGGTCTGCAAGGCCGGTGAGGAAGGCGGGGAGGCCGGCGCGCTCGACACTCCGCAGGGCATCGCCGTCGACGCGGACGGCCTCGTCTACCTCAGCGATTCCGGCAACAACCGCATCTCGGTGTTCAACCAGCAGGGCGGCTTCGAGCGCGCCTTCGGCAAAGACGTCGACCTCGCCGACGACGACACCGGCTTCGAAGTCTGCGTCGACAGAAACTGTAAGCCCGGTGAGCCGGGGCGCGCTGCCGGGGAGCTCGACGGTCCCGTTGGGATCGCGTTCGACCGGAGAGGCGTCCTTTGGGTCACCGATGGGGGAAACAGCCGGGTCTCGCTCTACAACCGCGACGGCGAGTTCTTGCGCGCGTTCGGCAAGAACGTCAACCAAGCCATAAACGCACCGGACGTGTGCACGGTGCTCTGCACACGCGCGCTGCGGAGTGATATCGCGGGCGCGTTCAGCGGGCCTGCGGCGCCGGCTGTCGATGCCGCGGGGAACGCGTACGTCACCGAGCAGGCCAACCAGCGCGTGTCGGTCTTCTCACCGGAGCTCGCCTTCCAGCGCGCCTTCGGAGCGGATGTCGTGCCGGGCAACGCGGATACAGGGTTCGAGCGGTGTACCGGGGCCTCCGGGTGCAAGGCGGGAACCACGGGCGGCGGCCCGGGCGCGCTGAACGTACCCGGCGGGATCGCAGTCGGCGCCGACGGGAATCTTTACGTCGCGGAGGTGCAGAACCAACGGGTGTCGGTGTTCTCGCGCCAGGGGATCTTCCTGCGCGCGTTCGGCAAGGACGTCATCCCCGGCAACGGCCAGACCGGGTTCGAGCAGTGCTCACAACGCTGCCAGGCGGGCACGCCCGGCGCAGGACCCGGCGAGATGGATTTCCCGGCCCTCGCCAGCTTCGACTGCCGCGGCGCGCTTTACGTCCCCGAGGCGGACAACGGCCGCGTCCAGCGGTTCGGCGAACCGGGCACCGACAGCCCACCGTGCGGCCGGCCGGCGACACGCTCGGAGCAGTTCGGGATCATGAACGTGCGCCGCAACGCGCGAGACGGTACCGCGACGCTGACCGTCGCCGTGCCCTGGTCGGCCGAGCTGCGTCTCCATGGACCGGGGATCAAGCGTGCCACCAGGCAGGTCGAGTTCGCGGGCACAGTCCGGCTGGCCGTCCGTCCGAAGGCTGCGACCGCGCGGCGTCTGGGCCGGCGCGGCTCCGCGCTGGTGCGGGCGCGCGTCACCTACGCACCCTGGGGCGGCGAGCCGCGCACCAAGACCACACGAATCGAGCTCCAAGAGCGACCCCCGACCCGGCGCTGAGCCAGGAGCCTGCGAAGCGAAATGCCCACGATAGATGTCAACGGAACGGAGCTCTTCTACGCGTTGCGATAGCGACGTCGAGGGCGTGGTCGCGGTCGAGCATTGGCAGAATTCCTGCGGCGATCTCCAAGCGCAAGGGACGCCGACCGAGTACGCCGGACAAGCCCTTGAGTGCCGCGTGACCGATCCAGGTGGCAGGCGCTCGCGGGCCGCGCGCGAGACGCGGCCCGCGGCGTGCAGCCTCAGCGCGCTGAGACCGGGCCTGCGATCGCTCCGGCCTGCCGGACGAGGCGGGCGAGCCGCCCCTGTGCGGTAGCCCGTGCCCTCGCCGGGCCGGCGGAGGCCACGAAGTTGGAGGACGAGCGGAACGTCGTTGAGAACACGTCCGTCGGGTTGGTGAGGATGCCGTTGTTGGCCACGCCGAACACTGACGTGAAGTCGCGCGGCGTGGCGGCCAGGCCCTCGTAGTCGCCGACGAAGAATCCGTTCGCGTCCGGTGCGGTGCGCATGTCGAACGGGCGCCGCGTCAGCCGCTGGCGCGGCGCGAACGGCGCGTCCGGGTCGCGCGACACCGTTGCCCACTGGTCTGTGTCGAGCGTCGTCCCGGGAGCGGGGGTGTCAGCAGTGAAGTCGTAGTACGTGACCCCGATGTGCCCGCGGTCGTTGACCTCGACCGAGCTGGTGAACGCCTGCGTCAGCTTGTTCTCGCTCACCCGCCTTGGGTCGCTCCAGGTGCGGCCGCCATCGGTCGAGCCGGCGATCACGATCTGGTCGTTGAAGTACGGCAGCGGCGCGGCGAGCGTGAAGCGGATGTCCTGCCAGACGATGTACAGGTCGTCGCTCCCGCGGCGCGGATCAGCGCCGGCCTCGGGGAGCAGATCGCCGGTGCGCACGGGATGGCCGTCGGAGGGGTCGATGACGCCTTGACCCTGGGTTGCGCTGCTGAATAGCACGTCGACGATGATCGGAGCCGACCATGTCACGCCGCGGTCAGTCGAGCGCTGGATCGCGACCAGCGGCAGGCCGTTGTCGATCAGGTCGAAGACGTTGACCAGCACGCCGTTGCCGAGCACGACGATCTGGTTGCCGAGCGTCTGCACGTTGCTGTTGTCGGGGAAGTCGAGGATCGTGCGCGTCGGCTCCCACGTGCGCCCGCCGTCGGTCGAGCGCGCGAACAGCGTGTCGCCGGAGAACGGCGACGCCGGGTCGGCGGGATTCTGGATCTGCAGCCGATCCCAGACGGCGTAGACGAACCGCCCGTTGCCCGGATCGGCGGTGATCGACTCCTTGTCGTTGAAGAGCGACGCCGTCGTGTCCCGCTGCAGCGTCGTGATGCGACCCCACGAGCGGCCGCCGTCGCGCGAGCTGGAGACGAGGATCGCGCTGATCGGATTCGAGTCGTTGATCGCCAGCGCGATCTGATGCGCGGAGCCGTCGGCACCGATGCTCACCCACGGGTCGGACGCGCGCTCGTAGTCGCCGCCGTTGGCCGCGTTGCCGCCCGCGCAGCGCGAGAACGGCGGCGGCGTCGGACGCTGCCAGGACTCGCCGCGGTCGAACGAGACACCGGTGAGGTTGCCCTGCGCGCCGCCGTTGGACCAGCGATCCTGCTGCCAGACCGCGATCAGGTTGCGCCGCTCGGCCGGGTTCGCGCTCACCCACGGCTCGACCTCGGCGTTGCGGTACATAGTTCCCGTCTGAGGCGCTCCGTTGCAGCCGGGAGCGAACGGCGAGGGCCCGGTGACCCTCGCCAGCGACCCCTCGTGGCTCAGTGTCTCCTGGGCCGCGGCAGGCGCCGCCTGACCCACGCTGACGATCACGACTGCCAGCGCGAGCTTCGAAAGACCTCGCATGATGCCTCCACGCATCGACATGGCGCCGCGCGCCGCGCCCGGCGCGCGGACGGACGCCCCGACGTTACTCCTGGCGACCGTGCCCGTCGACGCGAGGAGATTGGGCAGGGACGTCCTACGGCACGCTGCTCCTTTGCGACTAGCACGGGCAGGCGCCCTCGGCTCCTTCGCCAATGTTGCATCAAGCAGGCATCTGAACGTCCGTGTCGCGACGTCGCAGCGCTGCTCCCTTCGCGTACGTCGCTGAGACGTGGGCGAAGACGCACGCGGTGACGCTCGCGCCGAAGACGGCGAAGCACTACGCGAGCCTCTACGACCTGCACGTCGAGCCGTACCTCGGCGAGCTGAAGTTGACCGAGCTGTCGCCGGAGGTCATTGGCCGCTGGCAGGCGGATCGGATCGCTGCCGGCGCGGGCCGCGTGGCCGTGCTCCAGGCGCTCGACCTGCTCGGCAGCATCCTGCAGCGAGCCGTCGAGGGTGGCCGGCTCTCGCGGAACCCTGTGCGGTTCGTGCGCAGGATCGCTCGGCCGCGCAAGAAGGAGGTCAAGCCGCTGGCGCCGGTGACGGTCGAGGCTATGCGGGTGGCGGCGAATGCGCGGGACGCGGCGCTGATCTCAGTCCTGGCGTACGCCGGTCTGCGGCCGCAGGAGGCGCTTGCGCTGCAATGGGGTGACGTCCGCGAGAAGACGCTGCTCATCGAGCGGGCGGTCAGCCTCGGCGAGGAGAAGGACACGAAGACGACCGCGCACCGGACAGTGCGGCTGCTTGCGCCGCTGCGCGAAGACCTGGTGGCCTGGAAGCTGCGCTCGGTCCGGCCGCGCGACGACGCGCTCGTGTTCCCCGGGCCCGAAGGTGGGCTCTGGACAAAGACGACCTACGACAACTGGCGCAAGCGGGCCTTCAACCGGGCGCGCAGCAGGGCGGGAGCTGAGCAGGCAACGCCGTACGCGCTGCGGCACAGCTTCGCGTCTCTCCTGCTGCACGAGGGCCGGTCAGTGGTCTACGTCGCGCGCCAGCTCGGTCACGACGCGCGGCTCACGCTGACGACCTATGGCCACGTGATCGACGAGCTCGACGACCAGCCGCGGGTGCCGGCGGAAGAGGCGATTCGCAGGGCCCGCGAGACCTCGTGTGTCCCTGGTGTGTCTCGACACACGGCGAACGGCGATGCGGCCTAGAACCACGAAAGCCCGCACTCGGCTCTACGGAGCCACGCACGGGCTGATGGAGCTAGGGGGACTCGAACCCCCGACCTCCTGGGTGCGATCCAGGCGCTCTCCCAACTGAGCTATAGCCCCAACGCGGACAGGCAGGAATCGGGCGGCTGCCGTCCAAGGGCGCATTGTAGCCGTCCCGGCTAGTGTGCCGGGCGGCGGGAACCACTTGCCATGACCCTGCTCCAGCCCTCCTTCCGCGGCCGGTTGCGCCTGTTCTTCGCGGTCATCGTGGTCATCCCGATGATCGCGGTGGTGATCGTGCTGTTCCAGTTGCTGGACGCGACGGACAGCTCGAAGCTCGACGCGTCGCTCTCGAAGGCGCAGAACGCCGCGACCAAGCTGTACGAGGCCAAGCGCGAGGACGCCATGGCCGCGGCAGCGGGACGGTGCAGGACGACGTCGGGCTCGCGACTGCGATCAACGACAAGGACGAGGCGCAGGTGCGTCGGCGCCTGGATCAGCTCGCGCGCCGGATCGGGGCCAAGCTGATCGTGCTCGAGGTCACGGGTTTCGGGCGCTTCGAGACCGGCACTCCGACGGCGATCGCGGCCGCGTCCGGGCGGCTCCTCGACGAGAACGCCAAGGACGTCGGGAGGATCACGGTCAGCACGACCACCGCGGAGGACTACGCGCTCGAGGTGCGGCGGCTGCTCGACGTCCAGGTGCGCGTCGACCGCGACGGCGCGGTGCTGGCGACGACGAGCCCGACGCTGGAGAACGTCCGGCTGCCGGTGCGCGGGCGCGCGGACGTCTCGGCCGGCGGCACCGACTACCGCGTCTCGCGCTTCACGGCTCGCGAGCCGGACGACCAGGTGACGATCGTGAGCCTGTTCGCGGTGATCGAGCCGCGGAGCACGCTCGCGCTCGTGGCGGTCGTCGGCGTCGTGATCGGCTTCCTCGTGCTCGCGTTCGTCTTCGCGGTGATCGTGAGCCGCACGCTCTCCAGCGAGGTCCAGCGGCTCCTGCACGCCGCCCAGCGCCTCGGGCGCGGCGACTTCACCGTCACCGTCCCGGCCGAGGGCAACGACGAGTTCGCCGCACTCGGCAAGGAGTTCAACTCGATGGCGCGCCAGCTCGAGGCGCGGCTGGACGACCTCCGCAAGGAACGCGGCCGACTGCAGGAGGCGATCCGGCGCGTGGGCGAGTCGTTCGCGCGAGGCCTGGACCGCGTCGGCGTGCTCGAGATCGTCGTGCAGACGGCGGTCGACGGCGTCGGCGCCGCCTGCGGGCGGGCCACGATGCGCAGAAGAGCCGACGCGCCGATGGAGGAGGTCGCCCAGACCGGCGATCCGAACGCCCACCACCGCGCGCTGCACGCCGCCGAGGCGGCGGTGATGGACGCGGGCGAGGTGGCGGAGATCAGCATCGGCGGGACGAGCGCGCTGGCCGCGCCGCTGTCGGCCACCGAGGGCGGCGACCGCGTGCTGGCGATCGTCTCCGTCGCCCGCGGCGACCGCCCCTTCGCGCCGCAGGAGCGCGAGCTCTTCGCCTACCTCACGAGCCAAGCCGCAGTTTCCGTGGAAAACGTCGATCTGCACGAAACCGTGCAGCGCCAGGCGGTCACCGACGAGCTGACCGGCCTGTTCAACCACCGCCGGTTCCAGGAGGTCATGGACGCCGAGGTCGAGCGCGCCCGCCGCTACGACCAGGAGATGGGCCTGATCATGCTGGACATCGACAACTTCAAGCGCGTCAACGACACGTACGGGCACATGCAGGGCGACATGGTCCTGCGCGAAGTGGCGCGGGTGCTCAAGCAGTCCGCGCGCGAGATCGACGAGCCGGCGCGCTACGGCGGCGAGGAGATGGCGGTCGCGCTGCCGCAAACCGATCTCGACGGCGCGTACCGCTTCGCGGAGCGCGTCAGACAGCGGATCGAGGCGCTCGAGCTGCCCCTGCTGGACGGCGACGGGACCCTCCGGGTGACGGCGTCGTTCGGCGCCGCGTCGCTGACCGCCGCGCCACAATCCGACAAGGAGGGCCTGGTGGCGGCCGCGGATGCTGCGTTGTACAGGGCGAAACGGTCGGGTAAGAATCGGACGGTGAAGGCCGAGTAGGCTGAAGGGAGACGGTCGGTCAATGGGACTCCTCGACGACGCCATCCGCGAGCACCTGGAGCTCAAGCGCAAGCACGGAGCCAATCCGGAGGACGTCGCACGCCAGGAACAGGAGGCGCTCGGCCCCGGGCAGCAGCGCAACGAGTTCGCCCAGCCCGAGGCGCCCGAAGAGGAGGCCCCGGCGGCTGTCGACGCGGAGGAGCGAGCCCGCGCCGCCGCTCAACGAGGACCCGCCCGAGGAGGCGCCGGCGCCCGAGGCGGCCGCCGACGCCGCCGCCTACGAGGAGGACCCGTGGCTCGACGAGGAGCCCGACGAGGTCCCCGCCGACGAGGCGCTCGAGCAGCGCCGCGACGCGCCGGCCGCCGAGGAGAACCCGGAGGACGTGCTGGAGGAGACGCCGGACTTCCTCCAGGAGACCCCCGAGCACGACCGGCTCTGGTTCGAGCAGAAGCCGCCGCGCGACTTCGACTGGGACAAGTAGCCCACTTCAGATTCCGGCCCAGCGGCCGATGACCGTGATTGCCTCATCCCCCGATTGAGGCGACGGACGGACGCACACGGCGAGGCGCGGGCCCCAATTTGCCCCGGATACCGCGCTTCGCCGCGTCCCCCTTACGGCCTTGTCGTCGACAGCGTGAACGTCAGCGTCTTGCGTGTAGGCGCCGGTCCGCAACGCGTCGTTCTCGCCGATCGCCTGCTTGAACGTGAGCGTCACGCGCGCGTTCGAGACGGGGCCCGCCCACGAGGCCGGTTCGATGTTCACCCGCAGCGGCTGCGGCAGCGCGAACGACCCGTTCTGCAGGTGTCCCGGCTCCGAGGTGCTGAGCGCCGCGTCGCCGGCCGACGAGATCACGTTCGCCGTCGTCGACGCCGTGTACTCGCGCTCCACGCCGGGCTGGAAGTTCTCGAACCGGGCCGGAGGGCCGAGCGTCAGCGACAGGGTGGCCGGCACCGTGCCGCCGACCTCGGTCGTCGCCACCGCGGTCGGCGTCGGCTGCGCCGCGGCCTCCGAGTCCAGCACGAGCAGGTCCAGACCCGCCAGCCAGTCCGTGGCCGCCGCGTTCCGGCCGGTGACGGTGATCGTGAGCATGTGCTTGCCCTCGGCGAGCGCGACCGTGCCGAGCGGGACCGCCGGCGCCTGCCCCGCGGCCGCCGCGTAGCCGTCGAACGGCGCGCCGACGCGGCCGGCCGTCGATCGCGAGCTGCACGATCCCGTAGTCCGGCCCGCGCGCGAACACGGCCGAGACGCCGTAGGTGTCGCCCTCCTCGACCTCGAGCGGGAACGTGGCCCGCGACCCGTCGCCGTTGTGGTTGTCGAACAGCGCGTAGGCCTGGCTCGAGAACGTCCCGCCGCTCTGGCGCACGATCCGCGACTGGGTCGGCGAGGTGGCGGCGATCGACGCCGACTCCAGGTACGGCGTCATCTGCTCGACCTCGACGAGTTGCAGGTGCGGCTCCGGCGGGTCCTCGACGGCGCGGGCGGTGCCGAACGCGAGCACGACGGCGATCACCGCCGCCAGCAGGAGCGCGAGCTTCATCATGCGTCCTTCAGGCCGGGGTGGCCCGCCTCGACGACGAACGAGCGGTGGGTGGAGATCGGCGCGCCGGGCCGCTTGACGTACGGCAGCGTGCGGAAGTCGGCGCGGCACAGGTTCTGGTCGAGCGAGACGCGGCAGTAGCCGCGCTGCTGGTTGTTGAACTTGATCCAGGGGTTCTCGGTGAAGCGCCCCGTGTTGACGGTGTCGCTGCCGTCGCCGGTGGTGGAGATCGACGTGCCGATGAACTCGGACCCGAGGATCTTCGACGCCGGGTTGGAGAAGTCCGACAGCAGGTCGGCGGCCCAGTTCTGGTGGACGTCGCCGGTGATCACGATCGGGTTGGCGATCGCGCGCGTCTCGATGAAGCTCAGGAGCTTGTCGCGCGAGACCTTGTAGCCGTCCCAGGCGTCCATGTTGTAGCTCTCGCCCGCGCCGGCCTGGTGTGTCCGACTGGGCCATGAACACCTGGTTGGCGAGGATCTGCCACTTCGCGGGCGAGCCCTGCAGCCCGTCGTAGAGCCACTGCTCCTGCTGCGCGCCGGTGATCGTGCGCGCCGGGTTCGGTGCCGGTCGTTGCTCTGGTCGGAGCGGAACTGGCGCGTGTCCAGCACGTGGAACGTGGCCAGGTTCCCGTACGCGGCGCGCCGGTAGATCTGGATGTTCGGTGCCGGTCGGCTTGACCGCCTTGCGCAGCGGCATGTGCTCCCAGTAGGCGCGGAACGCGGCGATCCGCCGGCGCATGAACAAGTCGTGCGGCATCCCCTCCTCGGGGATCTCGTCGGCCCAGTTGTTGTCGACCTCGTGGTCGTCGAAGGTCACCAGCCACGGGAACGCGGCGTGCGCGGCCTGCAGGTCCGGGTCGGTCTTGTACTGGGCGTGGCGCTCGCGGTAGTCGGCGAGGTTGACGATCTCGTGGTTCGAGTTGCCGCGGACGTTGCCGCCCGTCGACGTGTACGAGCCGGTGTCGTACTCGTAGATGTAGTCGCCGACGTGGATCACCAGGTCCAGGTCCTCCGCGGCCATGTGCCTGTAGGCCGTGTAGTAGCCGTGCTCGTACTGCTGGCAGGAGGCGAACGCGAACGCCAGCGCGCTCACCGGCCCCGCCGGCGCGGTCTTGGTGCGGCCCGACCGGGCTGATCTCGCCGTTGGCCTTGAAGCGGTAGAAGTACTCGCGGCCGGGCAGCAGCCCCTGCGGCTCGGCGTGGACCGAGTGCGCGTCGGCCGCCACCGCGGTCTCCTCGCCGCGCGCGACGACGTTGGCGAACGCCTCGTCGTTCGCGACCTCCCACTGGACCGCGACCGGCTTGTCCGGCATCCCGCCGTTGCCGCTCAGCGGCGCGGGCGCGAGCCGCGTCCATAACACGGCGCCGTCCGGCGTCGGGTCGCCGGACGCGACCCCGAGCGTGAACGGATAGCCGGTGAACCGCACCGGCGCGGTGCGCGCTCGCGCGAGAACGGCAGCTGCGACGCCACAGCGGCGCCGGCCGCCGTACCGGCGACCGTGAGGAAGCGCCGGCGCGAAAAGCCCTCTTTCGACATCTGACCCCCGACCTGAGATGTGCTCTTGGCGGTCGGGAGCCTTCCGCGCGCAGCGGTCGAGCGCGTGAAAAGTCGGTGTCCCGTCAGTTGGCGATTACCCTCGGCGCGTGCTCGTCTGCCACGACCCCGAGCTCGTCGCCTGGCGTCCGGACTTCTCATCGTCCGGCCAGTCCGACCCGGACTGGACGCTGGTGCGCTGCCGCGGCGAGCGGCTGACGAACGCGATCAACTGGCTCGACTGGACGGGTCGGCCTGTCCAACTGGTCCTGTGCGAGGAGTGCGGGGTCGACGGCTGCGCAAACGGCGGCTACGCGCACGTCTCGCGGCTGGCCGACCACGTGCTGTGGTCGCCGCCGCACATCGACCACGACGACGAGTTCGAAGCCCACCGCCACGCCGCGAGCGACTCGATCGAGCGCCACGGTGCGGTCGCGATCCCCGTCGCCGTCTGGGAACAGTGGCGTCGGCGCTTTCCGTCACTCCCGCCGGCCGACGCGTTCCCGCCGGCATCGCGGCGAGATCTTCCATGGCGCCGTCACCCGCGCGACGAGGCGCTCGCCGCCTACCCGGACGACCTCGACCGGGCGTTCGCCGATATCGAAGCCGTAGCCGCCTGGCTGACGTCAGAGCCGGACGCGCCCGTCGAAGGCGGAACTCGTCCGCCTCGAGGAGACGGACGCGCTCGTGCAGCTGGTGTTCTACGAGCGCTTCGAGTGGCCCGCGATCGCCCGCCTGGGTGACATCGTGGCGCCGATCTTCGGCGGCGAGCTCGTGCTCCTCCGTCGATGAGTGGAGGCGAGGGGAATCGAACCCCTACCTCGGCCGTGCAAAGGCCGCGTGCTCCCGTTATCACTACGCCCCCGGGACGCGTTCAGCTTACGGCGAGCACCGCTTCGACCGTCGCGGCGTTGATGTCGACGGTGTCGTTGACGTCCGGCGCGTAGCCGCCGGCGAGCACGACCGTGGTCGGAATGCCGCTCAGGCGCGACAGCACGAGCTCGTCGCGGGTGCGCAGTCCGGCCTTGGTCAGCGCGAGCCGGCCGAGGCGGTCGCCCTCCCACGGATCGGCGCCGGCGAGATAGAACGCGATGTCCGACTCCGGGGCAGCGTCGAGCGCGTCCGACAGCACGCGGAGGTACGCGTCGTCGCCCGTGCCCGACGGGAGATCCACGTCGAGATCGGACGGGATGCGCTCGAACGGGTAGTTGCGCGCGCCGTGCAGTGAGATCGTGAACGCGTCGGGATCGGGCCCGAGGATCTGCGCGGTGCCGTCGCCCTGGTGCACGTCGCAGTCGACGACCAGCACGCGCCGGACCAGTCCCTCCAGCCGCAGCCGAGCCACGGTCACCGCGACGTCGTTGAACAGGCAGTAGCCGCGCGCGAAGTCGCGCCCCGCGTGGTGGGTGCCGCCGCCGAGGTTCATCCCGACGCCGTAGGCCAGCGCGCGCCGGGCCGCGGCCAAGGTCCCGCCGACCGACCGCCGGCCGCGCTCGACCAGCGGCTCCGACCACGGGAGCCCGAGCCCGCGCTGCTCGCGGATCGTCATCGAACCGGTCGCGGATCCGATCCAGCAGGTCAGATTCGTGAACCGCGGCCAGCCACTCCCACGGCACGGCGTCGGACTCGCACACGTCCACGAGCCCTTCCACGCGCTCGCGCAGCAGCCGGTACTTCGAGATCGGGAACTTGTGTCCCGGTGGCAGCGGGACTCCCCAGCGGTCGTGGCTCCACACCTCCACGACCCGTAGTTGAACTGCGCGCATGGCGATCTACGGCGGCATCGACCTCGGCGGCACGAAGATTCAGGCTGCGGTCGTGGACGAGGGCAAGGACCACGAGGTCTTGGGCGCGAAGCGCGACCAGACGCCGCTCAAGGGCGGGCCCAAGGCGATCGCGGCGCGCATGGCCGCCGTGCTCAAGGAGTCCCTCGACGAGGCCGGCCTGAAGCCCTCCGAGCTGGCCGGGGTCGGCGTCGGCTCCCCCGGCAGCGTCGACGACACGAAGGGCACCGTTTCGGGCGCCATGAACCTGTCCGAGTGGGCCGGGTCGTTCAACCTCCGCAAGGCGCTCGAGAAGGACCTCGGCGTGCCCGTGTCGCTCGGAAACGACGTCGACCTGGCCACTGACGCCGAGTTCGAGATCGGCGCCGCGCGCCAGTACGAGACGCTGCTCGGCGTGTTCTGGGGCACCGGCGTCGGTGGCGGCCTGGTCCTCAACGGCAAGCCCTGGGTCGGCCGAAAGACCGCCGGCGAGATCGGGCACATGGTCGTCCGCATCAACGGC
Organism: uncultured Solirubrobacteraceae bacterium; assembly: GCA_963768375.1. Lineage (GTDB taxonomy): Bacteria > Actinomycetota > Thermoleophilia > Solirubrobacterales > Solirubrobacteraceae > Solirubrobacter. The sequence continues at coordinate 186,210 of CAVYHO010000002.1, read as the reverse complement.
GCCAAGTGCGGCTGCGGTCGCCGCGGGTGCATGGAGGCGTACGCCGGCCGCGGTGCGATGGAGGCCCGCGCGCGCCGGCGCGTCGAGCAGAAGGAGAAGACCGTCCTGTTCGAGATCATGGAGGAGCGCGGCCGCGACCGGCTCTCCTCCGGGATCTGGGAGCGCGCGCTGGCCCGCGACGATCAGATGGCGTTGGAACTGCTCGAAGACGCCATAGAGGCGCTCGGCGCCGGCGTCGCCTCCGCGGTCAACCTGCTCGACCCCGAGGCGGTCGTGATCGGCGGCGGGCTCGGGATCCGGCTCGGCGAGCCGTGGGTCGAACGGATCCGCGAGGCGATGATGCCCCACCTGTTCGTGAGCGACGACCCGCCGCCCGTCCTGCTCGCCGAGCTCGGCGACCTCGGCGGCGCGCACGGCGGGGCGCTCCTGGCGTCCCGCCGCGCACGCGGCGAGTAGAGCTACCGCACTTCGACGGGAGCTTCCTCGCGCCGGAAGCGGCCGGACTTGCGCGGCTCCGGCCCGCCCTCGGAGCCGATGCCGGTCTCCGAGCGCACGAGCAACTCGTCGTAGGTGGCGTCCGTCGTCACTTCCGGCTTGGTGAGCATGGTGCCCAGCCAGCAGCCGAGGAACCCGATCGGAATCGTGACCAGACCCGGGAACGTCAGCGGCGACGGCGAGCCCTGAGAGTCCGGGCCGGGCCAGACCGGCGGGCTGAGCGCGATCATGATCACCGAGGCGGTGATGCCGAACACGATGCCGGTGAGCGCGCCCGGCGTGTTGAAGCGCCGCCAGAACAGCGCCAGGATCAGCGGCGGGAAGTTCGCGCTGGCGGCGAACACGAACGCCATGCTCACGAGCACGGTGACGTTGAAGCCGGAGCCGATCGCGATCGTGCCGAGGATCGCGGCCGCGCCGACGCCGACGGACGCGACCTGGGCGACCCGGCGTTCGCCGTCCTCGCTGCCGCGGCCGAGCACGTTGCGCCACAGGTCGTGGGCGATCGCGCTCGCCGAGGCGATCACGAGGCCTGCGACGACGGCCAGGATCGTCGCGAACGCGGCGGCGCTGAACAGCGCCAGCGCGATCGCGCCGCCGGTCGTGCCCTCGCCGCCGCCGAGCGCCTGCGCGAGCAGCGGTGCGGCCAGGTTGCCGCCCTTGCCGACCGCCTCGGTCGCGCCACCGCCGAGCACGGCGCGCGCGCCGAAGCCGATGATCGTCACCAGCGCCGTGAACGACGCGATGATGCCGATCGTGTAGAGCACCGACGTCCGCGCTGCCTTCGAGTCCGGCACCGTGAAGAAGCGCATCAGGATGTGCGGCAGGCCGGCGGTGCCGACGAAGATCGTGATGCCCGTCGAGATGACGAGCAGCGGCGACGTCAGGTACGTGCCCGGGCCGAGGATCGCGTCGCCGTCATCGTGGTTGTTGGCGGCGCTGTCGAGCAGTTGCCCGGGGCTGAAGTTGAACTTCGCCATCACCGCGAACGCGACGACGACGCCCGCGATCATCAGCATGCAGGCCTTGATGATCTGCACCCAGGTCGTGGCCAGCATGCCGCCGAACACGACGTAGACGACCATGAAGACGCCGCAGATCAGCACGGCGATCGGGAACGAGATGCCGGCCAGCGCCTCGATCACGGCACCCGCGCCGACCAGCTGGGCGACGAGGTAGATGCCCGAGATCAACAGCGTGTTGATCGCGGTCGCGACGCGCACCGGCCGCGCGCGCAGGCGGAACGCGAGCACGTCGGCGACGGTGAACTTGCCCGCGTTGCGCATCCGCTCGGCGAGCAGGTACAGGACGGGCAGGAACGACAGGCAGGCGGCGAGGCCGATGATCCAGCCGTCGAAGCCGTACAGATACATCAGGCCCGCGTAGCCGAGGAACGTCGACGCGGACAGGTAGTCGCCAGCAGTCGCGACGCCGTTGGCGGCGCCCGCGACGCCGCGGCCGGCGGCGTAGAACTCGGTGTCGCTCTTGGTGCGCTTGGCGGCCCAGCGCGTGATCACGAGCGTCATCGCGAGCACGCACGCGAACACGGCGACGGCGAGGCCGTTGAACTCGCCGGTGGCGGCGATCAGCCTCATCGGCCCGCCTCCTCCGCGACCTTCTGCGCCATCCGCTCCCACTCACCGGCGCGGCGCGCGTAGGCGAACGCCAGAACGACCGTCAGCAGGCAGATGCTGAAGCCGCCCCACAGCGCGAGCGAGAGGCTCAGCACTTCGGTGGCCATGAAGCCCTTGGCGTAGCCCAGCAGCGCCAGATAGACGATCAGGTACAGCGTGTAGAACGCGGTCATCGGGAACACGAACCGCCGCCGGCTGGCGACGAGTTCGCGGAACTGGTCATTGCGAGCAAGGGCCTCCCAGCCCGGCTCGGCCATGCTGCTCATATGGAGACGTCTCCCCCTGTCGGAGCCGTTTCGAGGTGTTCGGAGGCGTACCCGAGGGCTAATCCACCGAAACGGCGGCTAGTCGTCGCAGCTCGGCTCGCTGCACGCGTTCGCCGTTCGCGCTGGGCGTGGTGGGGAAGGCGTCGAGCGCGATCACGCGGCGCGGGACCTTGAAGCCCGCGAGTTCCGCGCGGCAGCTTTCGATGACCCGTGATTCATCCGGTTTGCCGAGCACGAACGCGACTGCGCGGCCCTCGTGCGCGACCACCTGCGCGGCGTCGACGCCGTCCAGCGTCTCCAGGAACGACTCGATCTCGCGCGGATGCACGAGGAAGCCGCCGAGGCGCAGCGCGTCGCCGCTGCGCGACAGGTATTCGAAGCCGAGGTCGGTCTCACGTCCCAGGTCGCCGGTCCGGTAGAAGCCGTCGTCGGTGAAGGGCGCAGCGTCGTTGAGGTAGCCGGCCATCACGTTCGGGCCCCGTACCTGGAGCTCGTCGTCGACGACGCGCACCGTGATCGCGTCCGAGATCGGACGCCCGCCGGCCCGCGCGCGCTCGTCCGCCGGCGCATCGGCGGGCGCGTGGGCGATCAGCGCCTGCACCTCCGACGTGCCGTAGCACTGGTAGAGCGTCAGGCCACGCTCGTCCGCGGCGTCGATCAGTGGCCGCGGCTCGAGGTTGAACGCCGCGAACCCGCCCTCGCGCAGCGTGCCGGTGTCGTACTCGAGCAGCCGCTTGAACATCTCGTCGGAGCCGTTCGTGTGCGTTACGCGGTGCTCGCGGATCAGTTCCGCGGCGCGGGCCGCGTCGAACACATCGAGCAGCACGTAGGGACGCTCCGCGGCGAGCGCGCCGGCCAGCGTGCAACGTCGGCCAGGATCGCGTCGAAGTCGATGCCGTGGAACCCGGGCCAGTACGCGAGATGCGTCGCCTCCGAGCGGGTCAGGATGTCCTGCACCTCGCGAGCGCGGAAGCGAGTGTTGATCGCGATCACCATCGCGCCGACGCGCTTCGCCGCGAGCGCCAATTCCACCCACTGCGGGCAGTTCGGCAGCCAGATCGCGATCCGGTCTTCGCGCTTCATGCGCCAGGCGTCACCAGGCCTGATTCGTAGGCCAGCACGACGGCCTGGACGCGATCGCGCAGGCCGAGCTTGGAGAGCACGTGCCGGACGTGGGTCTTGACGGTGGCGAGCGAGATGACGAGTTCCTCCCCGATCTCGCTGTTGGACATGCCACGGCCCATCAACGTCAGGACCTCGATCTCGCGTTCGGACAATTCGTCGAGCCCGCTGACGCGGCCGACCGGCGGCCGCGCGACGTAGTGGTCGACGAGCCGCTGCAGCACGCTGGGCGCGAACAGCGACTCGCCCTCGGCCACCGTCCGCACGCCTTCGATGAGCCGCTCGCGGCCGGCGTCCTTGAGCAGGAAGCCCGACGCGCCGGCGCGCAGCGCGTCGTAGACGTGCTCGTCCATGTCGAACGTGGTGAGCACCAGCACGCGGGTGCGAAGGCCGGCGAGCCCGATCCGGCGCGTCGCCTCGATCCCGTCCATGCCCGGCATCCGGACGTCCATCAGCGCCACATCGGGCTGCAGCTCGCGCGCGAGCTCAAGCGCCTCCGCGCCGTCGCGCGCCTCGCCGACGACCTCGAACCCTGCCAGCTCGAGGATCAGGCGAAAGCCCGCCCGGACCAGTTCCTGGTCGTCGGCGAGCAGTACCGTCGTCACAGCGGGAGCCTGGCCGTGACCTCGAACCCGCCGCCGGGCAGCGCGCCGGTGCGCAGCTCGCCGCCGTGGAGCTTCACCCGCTCGCGCATGCCGACCAACCCGTGCCCGTCGCCGTTGACCGTCACCGGCCGCCCGGTGCCGGTGTCGCGCACCTGCAGGCCGAGCATGTCGCGCCGCCACACAACGCGCACGCTGGCCGGCGAGTTGGCCGCGTGCTTGTGCACGTTCGTCAGCGCCTCCTGAACGATCCGGTACGCCGACAGGTCGAGGCTCGCGTGCAGCGGTCGCGGCGTGCCCTCGACGAGGTAGGTCACGGGCATCCCGGCCGCGCGGGCGCGCTCGACCAGGCCCGGGAGCTGCGCCAGGCCGGGCTGCGGGGCGAGCTCCGCGCCGGCATCGTCCTCGCGCAGCACGCCGAGCAGCCGGCGCATCTCGCCCAGCGCCTCCTCGGCCGACCGCCGGATCGCTTTCAGCGGCCGGCGTGCCAGCTCGGCGTCCTGCTCCAGCGCCGCCTCGGCGCCGTCGGCCTGGATCGCGATCACGCTCAGCGAGTGCGCGACGACGTCGTGCAGCTCACGCGCGATCCGCGCGCGCTCCTCGGCCACCGCCATCTGCGCCGTCCGTTCGCGCTCGTGCGCGAGTTCGGCGGTCAGCCCCCGTAGCTGCTCCGTCTGCTCGCGGTGGTGGCGCACGAGCCGGCCGGCGAGCACGGGTAACAGCACCGCGGTCACCGCGCCGACGTACTCGCCGGTGGTCTCGCCGTTGACATACGCGCCGCCCAGCCCGACCGCGATGACGTACGCGGAGATCAAGCCGACGCGCACCGCCGATTCGACGTACGCGGCGACCGAGTACATCAGCACGAAGATCGCGACGTAGCCGACGATCACGTAGCCGTCGGTCGGGATGAACCACGGCAGCGTCCCGAGGAACGCGGCCAGCAGCGGACGGGTTCGGCGCAGCGCGATCGGCAGCGTCACCCCGAGCGCGATCAGGATCGCGACGGGCGTGGCCGTGATCGGGTCGACGAACATCTGCGCGACCGCCGGGACGGCGAGCGCGAGGGCGAGCAGGAGATCGGCGCGGCGCGGGCTTATGCGATGACGTTAAACGAGCACGACGAGCCCGTCATCAGCCCACGGGCTGACTTACTCGTAGACGATCACGTCCGGCCGTGGCGACAGGCGCATCACCTCGGCCGGGGTCATCGTGTCGACGTCCTCGGAGTAGAAGAGCTTGAAGCCGCGGTGGAAGTGCTTGGCCTGGGCGACGAAGTTCTTGTACTTGGCGATCTTCAGTGTCTGCGTGCCGAAGCCGTCGACATTGAGGACGTAGGCCAGACCCTTGCGCTCCTTCAGCTCGGCCTCAGGGATCATGTCGTCGGTGAACTGGTGGATCAGCAGCAGCTTCTGCGGCAGGTCGTGCTTGGTCACGAGCTGGTCCAGCCACGCGGTCGTGGCGTTCACCTCGCGCGCGCCGACGCTCCCGATGACCTGACCGGGGACCTGCCCGGACGCCATCCGCCATTCCGGGTCGAGCGCGAGGCCGACATCGGGCTCCTTCAGCCACTTCTCGAGCCGCTTGGTCTCCGTGAAGAAATCCGAGCGGCCGGGCTGGATGTCGAGGATCAGCAGCGCCTTGGCCTTCCGGGCCGCCTTCAGGTAGCGCCGGATCACCGCGTCGGACTGCCGCAGGTTGTAGCGGTCGCCCTCGCCCGGGTGGGCGGCCGCGACGACCGCGATCAGCTCCATCGCGGGGAGCACGGGCCGCGAATCGCGCGCGTAGCCCTTCGCCTGGCGCTCGAGCTTGCGCGCGGCCTGCGCCGGGGTGCCGATCCCGAGCGCACCGAGCTGCTTGTCCTGCGGCGCGCCGTAGAAGGCCACGACCCGGTGGTCGGGGATGATCCGGCGGCCGCCGCGGGGCAGCTCGGCCTTCGGCTCCGGCGTCGGCGTCGCCTGCGCGCGCTCGCTGTCCGCACCGTCTGCCGCCGGGCGCTCGGCGGCATCTGAGCCCGACAGCATGATGATCACGAGCACCACCGCCGCGACCGCGGCCGCGAGCGCGGCGAGCGCCGTCAGACGACGGCGCCGGTAGACGGCCGGCGAGTGGCTCATTGGAGCGCCCTACCCGGCGGCAGAGGCGCGGAAGCCTCGGTCCAGCAACTGCATGGCCTGCTTGCCGGGGTCCGGCGAGTGCAGCAGGACGACACCGAGCTTGATCGGCCCGCGGCGTGCGGTCGCGACCAGGCAGCGGCCGGCGGCGTCCGTGTAGCCGGTCTTCAGCCCGGTCGTGCCCTTGTATCCCGTGCGGAGCAGTGGGTTGTTGTTGTAGAGGTAGATCCGGCCGCCCTTGATCGGGAACGGCAGCACGGCCTGGCGGCGGCGGACGATCCGCGCCAGTCGCGGCTCGCGCAGCACGGCGCGGGTGAGCGCCGCAAGGTCGGATGCGCAGGAGTGGTTGCCGCGGTCCTCGAACCCGCTCGGGGTCGAGAACCGCGTGCAGACGAGCCCGAGCGACTCCGCCTTCTCGTTCATGTAACGCACGAACCGATTGACGCTGCCGCCCGCGGCGCGCTGGGCGAGCGCGATCGCGGCGTCGTTGCCCGACGGCAGCAGCAGGCCGTGCAGCATCGTGTTGACGCCGATCCACTTGCCGCGCGGGAACATCCCGACGCCCGAGCCCTCGTAGCGCAGCGCCTCGTTCGTGATGCGCACCTTCGAGCCCTTCGGAATCCGATCGGCGACGACCAGCGCGGTCATCATCTTGGTCAGGCTGGCGATCGGGAGCACCCGCGTCGGGTCGCGTCGCCACAGCACCTGGCCGGTGTCGAGATCGAACAGCAGCGCCGCACGGGGCGGGCGCTTGAACTTGATCTGGACCGCGTCGCGGGGGTCGTCGAGGCGGACGGCCAGCGGCGACGGTGCCGTCCCGCCGCCGGCCAGCGGCGCCGTCTCCGTGTCCTGGAGCGGCCCGGGTGGCGCTTCCGCCTGGGCCGGCGTCGGCTCGGGCTTCTCGCGCGCGAACGCGACGATCCCGACAGCGACGATCGCCAGTACCAGCAGTGTGAAGGCTCGGTTCACGAGCGCGCCAACGGCGAGGTCTGCCGCTTGGTCCGTTTGGAGCTCGCGAAGAACTTGATCGTGAGCAGGCCGAACACGAACCCGCCGATGTGCGCGAAGTACGCCACGCCGCCGTCTTGGCCGGTGAGGTCGAAGTACCCGTAGAGCGCCTGCTGCAGGAACCACAGGCCGAGTACGAGCAGCGCCGGGAGTTCGAGGATCGTGAAGAAGAACACGATGAAGATCACCGTGACCACCCGCGCGCGTGGGAACAGCAACACGTAGCCGCCGAGCACGGCCGCGATCGCCCCGGAGGCGCCCAGCGTGGGGATCGTGGAGTCGTAGTCCGTGGCCACGTGCAGACCGGTCGCGGCAAGTCCACCCAGAAGGTAGAAGATCACGTACTTGAAGGGCCCCATGGAGTCCTCGACGTTGTTGCCGAAGATCCACAAGAACAGCATGTTCCCGCCCAGATGCAGCAAACCGCCGTGCATGAACATGGCCGTGAACGGGGTCGCGTAGGTCGGTGCGTCATCGGTGCCGCACTGCGCCGGAAACGGCACGTCGTGCCCCGTCAGCTCGGCCGGGATCGCCGACCACTCATTGAGCTGGCACAGATAGTGCTCACTGTCCGGCGTCCCGAGCGACAGCCCGCCTTTCTGCCACAGGAAATAGACGAGGATGTTGGCCGCGATCAGCGCGTACGTGACGACCGGCGCCCGCGACGTCGGGATGTTGTCGCGAAGCGGGAGCACCTATGCGCTGGCGGCGAGCGGGCCCGTACCGGGCTTGTCCTGCGCCACATGCTCGTCGGCGTGGTAGCTCGAGCGCACGAGCGGCCCGGCCGCGATGTGCTCGAAGCCGAGGTCGTACGCGGCGCGCTCGAGCGCCGTGAACTCCTCCGGCTCCCAGTAGCGGACGACCGGCAGGTGGCGCTCGGTCGGGCGCAGGTACTGGCCGACGGTGAGGATCGAGACGCCGGCCTCGCGCAGGTCGCCGAAGGCCTCGACCATCTCCGCATGGGTCTCGCCCAGGCCGACCATCAGGCCGGACTTCGTGACGACCTCGCCCTCGCCCATCTCGAGCGCGTTGTTGAGGACGCGCAGCGAGCGCTTCCAGCGCGAGCCCCGCCGCGCGACCGGATACAGCCGCGGGACGACCTCGACGTTGTGGTTGAAGACGTCGGGGCGCTCGGCGATCACTCTCGACAGCGGCATCTCCTCGCCGCGGAAGTCGGGTGTGAGGCATTCGATCTTCGTATCCGGCGACTGGAGCCGGATCGACCGGATCACGCCGCACCACACGGTCGCGCCGTAGTCGGGCAGATCGTCGCGGTCGACGCTCGTGATCACGGCGTGGCGCAGGCCCATCCGCGCGACGCTCCGCGCCACCCGCAGCGGCTCCAGCGGGTCGTTCCACGTCGGCTTGCCGGTCTTGACGTTGCAGAAGCCGCAGCGGCGCGTGCAGGTGTCGCCGAGGATCATGAACGTCGCGGTGCCACGGTCCCAGCAGTCGCCGATGTTCGGGCAGGCCGCCTCCTGGCAGACCGTGTGCAGGCCCTCGTCGGCGATCGTGCGCTTCAGCTCGCGGTACTTCGGGCTGCCGGGGCTCGGGACCTTGAACCAGGGCGGCTTGCGCGTGCGGAAGGGCAGGACGTCCGAGCCCAGCACGGTCGTGACGTCCATGCCGCCGGGGTTGGCGCGCGAGCGGGTTTGGTGAACCCTCACCCCAGTGAGGGTATCGATGGCTCCGGTACGGAATCCAGGACGATCAGCGCGCGATCGACGCCCGCCTCGCGCACCACGTCGAGGTTCTCCGGCGTGGCGCCGTAATACGTGACGGGGACGTGGCGGCCGGCCCGCTCGCGCAGCGCCGCGACGCGGGGGCCGAGCGTCTCGACCTCCTTCATGTTCGGCATCCAGCCGTCGGCGTAGCGCAGGACGCGGTCCTCGACGCGGGGACCGTTGCCGCCGACGAACACCGGCGGTGCGGGGTCGGGCTTCGGCCACTGCCAGATCGGGTCGAAGTTCACGTGCTTGCCGTGATATTCGGCCTCGTCGTTCGCCCAGATCGCCTTGATCGCCTCGATCCGCTCGCGCATGTTGCCGTGACGGGTCGCCGGGTCGGTGCCGTGGTTGAGCATCTCGGGCTTGTTCCAGCCCGCGCCGACGCCGAAGACGAACCGGCCGCCGGAGAGGTTCTGAAGCGACGTGATCTGCTTGGCCAGCACGATCGGGTCGTGCTCGATCACGAGGCAGACCGACGTGCCGACGATCAATCGCTCGGTCGCCGCGGCCGCGAACGCCAATGCCACGAACGGGTCGTGCGTGCGCCGGTAGTGCTCGGCCAGCGGGCCGCCGTCGCGCGCCACCATCCCCGCCGACACCGGGATGTGCGTGTGCTCGGTCACCATCAGCGACTCGTAGCCGGCGTCCTCGGCGCGCTTGGCCAGTTCGGCCGGGTGCGGAGTCTCCGCGGTGAGGAAGATCGCGAGGCCGACGTCCATCAGACGAGCGCGGGCGCCTCGATACCCAGCCGCGTTGCGCTCACGAGCCGCTGACGGCGGCCGAACGCTTCGGCGAAGCGGTAGCCCATCCGCTTCCGGAAGCAGGTGAGCCCTTCCGCGATCCCCTCGGCCTGGAGCGACGTCATCTGGACCTCGGGCAGCCCGCACGCGACGACCCAGCTGAACGGGTCGAGGTCGTTGTCGACGTTGACGGCGAAGCCGTGGGCCGAGACGCCGTGCGAGATGTGGACGCCGACGGACGCGATCTTGCGCTCGCCGACCCACACGCCGACGTGCTGGTGGCCTCGCTTGGTTCCCGCCTCGAGCCCGGCGTCGGCCAGGGCGGTGACGATCGAGCGCTCCATCGTGAGGATGAACTCGGGCACGCTGCCGACGCGCATGATCGGGTAGCCGACGAGCTGTCCGGGGCCGTGGTAGGTGAGCTTGCCGCCACGCGGCGTGCGCACGATGTCGATCCCGCGCTCGCGGTAGAAGGTCTCGCCGAAGGGCAGCTCGCCCTCGTCCGAGCGGCGCCCGACCGTGTACACCGGCGGATGCTCGAGCAGGAGCATCAGCTCGGGCAGCTCGCCCTCGCGCACCCGATCGCGCAGCCGCTCCTGCAGCGCGGCCGCCTCGCGGTACTCGACCCGGCCCAGATTGCAGACCCACAGCTCCATGCGCCGAGGATAGACTCCGGGCTTCCTGCGGCGACGGGGAACCCGGTGAAAGTCCGGGGCTGGCGCGCAACGGTTAGAGCCCGATTACCGGCGCCGTGGGAGCCATCACACACGTCCCCCGCGTCCGGGGATGGACGGCGTCGGGGCCGTCCTGCCTGGCGAGTCCTCCCTGACGAGGGGAGAGGAGGACTCACATGAAGGGTCTCGTAACGGCGGCCGCGATAGCTGCCGTGTTGGTCGGAGCATCGCCCGCGTACGCGGGCGATGAAGCGGCGGCGCGGGCTGCGGCCCGGCGCGGCGCCGACTGGCTGCGTGGGCTGCAGCAGCCCAATGGCTCCGGGTTGGGAGGGTTCGGGCTCACCGCGCTCGCGGCGGGCGGCGTGCATCCCGCCGACGTGCGCATCGGCGACGGGCCGAGTGCCCAGGAGCGAGCGCAGGCCGACTGGGCCGCGTCGGGCGCAGGTCCGCGCGGCACCGACCTCGCACGTTCGCTGCTGGCCGCGCACGCGGCCGGCATCGATCCGACGCTGATCACCGCCGAGCGCAACTTCGTCGCCGAAACGCTCGCGCAGTTCGACGGGCGGCGCCTGTACGACCCGGGCGCGGCGTCGTCGCTGTCTGACGACATCTTCGGGACGCTCGGGCTGGCCGCGGTGGATGCGCCGCAGCCGATCCTGGACGCCTTGGCGACGTTCCTGCGCTCGCAGCAGACCGCGACCGGCGGCTGGAACTTCACCGAGGGCGCCGTCAACGCCTCGGTGGACATGACCGGCGCCGGCGTCGGCGCGCTGTGCGCGGCCGGCGTGCCGGTGTCCGACCCGGCGGTGGCGAAGGCGCTCGCGTTCCTGCGCGAGCGCCAGGACCCGGTGACGGCCGGCTGGGGCCAGAACTCCGACACCGCCGGCTGGGTGGTGTCCGGGCTGCGGCTGTGTCGCGAGGACCTCACGGCCTGGACCCGCAACGGGCGCGATCCGCTGGATGACCTGATGAGCCGCCAGCTGCCCTCGGGCGGCTTCCGCTGGCGCGACGCCGACACGACCGAGAACGCGCTCGCGACGCTCGACTCGGTCCGGCCGCTCGGCGGCGCGGGCTTCACGGCCGACCCGCCGGGCGGGCGGCTGCTCGCACCGCCGGTGGTGCCCGACGGCACGGAGCTCCCGGTCGGCGTCGTCGTGGACTACGGCGTCGCCGTCCGGGCCTGCTCGGTCCGAGCTCGCACCGGCGCGCCGCTGGAGTCGGCGATCACGGCTGCGAGCTGCGTCAGCGAGTGGGGCACCGGGGCGTGGACGGTCGCGCACCGCGATGCGTCGTCGGTTGTTCGCGCCGGTGACGTGATCTCGTTGCGGCGGACGATCGCGGCCACGCCGCTGCCTCAGGAACGCGTCGTCGAACGGCTCGTCGTGGAACCGCGGATCACCAGCGTCGTGCGGCGCCGCGGGCGGCTCGTGATCACGACCACCGGTGCGGCGAGGATCGGTGTCGCCCGCGTCTCCAACCGGAGGTGCCGGCCGGTGCGCAGGAACGGGCGGCTCGGCAAACTCGTGACCTGTGGCGGGAGCCTCTCCATGCTGCCGGGGCCGCGGCTGGAACTGAAGGCCACGGCGGGTCGCTACCTGGTCATGGCGGACACGGCGCGCCTGGTCGTTACGGTGCGCTGATCTGTCCCGCCCCGGGGGCCGCGGTGTGGCCCTCGGGGCGGGTGTCCGTCAGACCTGGCCTAGCTAATCGGCCAGCTCTCCAACTTCTTGCGGAGTGCGGACAGGAATTGGGCCGCGAGCGCGCCGTCGAGGGCTCGGTGGTCCCACGAAAGGCATAGATACGTCATATGCCGGATCGCGATCGAATCATTGCCGAGGTCGTCGGTGACGACGACCGGCCGCTTCACGACCGCCTCGGTGTCGAGGATTCCGACCTGCGGCAGGTTGATGACCGGCGTGGCCATCAGCGAGCCGAACGGGCCCGGGTTCGTGATCGTGAACGAGCCGCCGCTCACCTCGTCCGGCGTGAGCTGGTTCGAGCGCGCGCGGACCGCGAGATCCTTGATCTTCTTCGACAGCCCCTCGACCGAGAGGTCCTGGGCGTCACGGATCACCGGCACGATCAGGCCGCCCTGGCCGAGCGAGACCGCGATTCCGAGGTGTACGGCGTCGGAATAGACCGTGTGCTGGTCCTCCTGCAGCGTCGCGTTGAGTTCCGGGAACTCGAGCAGGGTCTCGATCGTCGCGCGCGCCTGGTAGGGCAGGTAGCTGAACCCGGCCGCCTTGCGCGCCTTCTCGATCCGGCTCATGTCGGCCTCGGCGATGGTCGTGCAGGTCGCCGCCGTCTGGAGCGAGTGCACCATCCGCGAGCCGATGGCCTGACGCATCCGCGAGAGTTGCTGGGCGCCCGCGGGCGCCGGCGCCGCCTTCGGCACCTCCTCGACGCGCTGCAGCCGCGGGCGCGGCTTGCGCGCCACCGCCGGCTCGTCGGGCCGGTATGGCGACTCGATGTGCATCGGGGGCTCTTCCTTGGGCCCGCTCTCGATGAACGCGAGCACGTCCTGCTTGCGCACGCGGCCGCCACGGCCGGTGCCTTCGACCTGCTCGAGGTCGACATCGTGCTCGGCCGCGATCCGCATCACCACCGGCGAGTAGCGCCGCGAGCCGTCGCGCTTCGGCCGCGGCTGCGCGGTGCCGGCGTGCTCTTCGGTCGTGTCGCCGGACAGCTCCCCGGCCTCGCCGGGCGCTTCCAGCGCGGCCGTGGCCTCGCCGGTGCCGGTGCCGTTCTCCGACACGTGCGCCTCGCCCGGCTTGGCGTCGGTGGCGATCTGCGCCATCACGGTGCCGACGTCGACCGTCTCGCCGACCTGCACGACGATCTCGGCCACGCGGCCGGTCGCCGGCGACTCGACGTCGGTGTCGATCTTGTCGGTCGAGATCGAGGCGATCACCTCGTCGGCCTCGATCCAGTCGCCGACCTGTTTCTTCCACTCGACGACGGTGCCCTCGGCCACCGACACGCCCATCTGGGGCATCGAGACCGGGACGAACGTCTCAGTATTCGAGGAGCTCACGGCACGCCTCCCTCACGTCGTCGACCTGCGGGAGCACGGCCTGCTCGAGCGGCGGCGAGAACGGGATCGGCACGTCGGGCGTCGCCACCCGGACGACCGGCCCGTCCAGGTCCTCCCACGCGCGCTCGGCGATCAGCGCCGCGACCTGGGCGCCCGCCGCGCAGGTCTGGTTCGCCTCGTCGACGATCACGACCTTCGACGTCTTGCGCACCGAGCGCAGGATCGCCTCCTCGTCCAGCGGGACGAGCGAGCGCAGGTCGAGCACCTCGACCGAGCCTTCGAGATCGGAGGTCGCCTCCAGCGCGGTGTGGACCATCGCGCCGTACGTGATCAGGGTCAGATCCTCGCCCGCGCGAGCGATCCGTGCCGTGAACGGCGTCTCGTACGTGCCGCTCGGCACGTCGCCCTTCACGCGCCGGTACAGATGCTTGTGCTCCATGAACAACACCGGGTTGGGGTCGCGCACGGCGGCGATCAGCAGGCCCTTCGCGTCCTCGGCCGTGCTCGGCGCGACGATCTTCAGGCCGGGCGCGTGCATGAACCACGCTTCAGGATTCTGCGAGTGGTACGGGCCGCCGGAGAAGCCGCCGCCGCTCGGGAGCCGGACGGTGATGTTCACCGACAGCCCCATCCGGTAGTAGGTCTTGCCGGCGACGTTGACGAGCTGATCGAAGCCGCAGCTCACGAAGTCGGAGAACTGCATCTCGGCGATCGGGCGCAGGCCCTCGACCGCGGCGCCGATCGCGCAGCCGACGATCGCCGACTCGGCCAGCGGCGTGTCCATCACGCGCTTCGGGCCGAATTCGTCGATGAAGCCGTCGGTGACCTTGAACGCGCCGCCGAAGGTGCCGATGTCCTCGCCCATCAGGAACACGCGCTCGTCGGCGCGCATCTCCTCGCGCATCGCGTCCGAGATCGCCTGCAGGTACGTCATCGTCGCCATCAGGCACCGCCCTTGAAGCCGGACCAGGGGCCGTTGCCGTCCTCGAGCAGCGACGGCTCGTCGGCGAACAGCCCGTCGGTGACGGTGTTCGGATCGGGCATCGGCGACTGCAGGGCCTTCTCGACCGCGGCGTCGATCTCGGCCTTCACCTCGTCGCGGATCGCCTGCGTGTCGGTGCCTAACGCCTCCAGGCGCTTGACCTGGCGGTCGATCGGGTCCTTGCGCCGCCACTCCTCGACCTTCTCGTTCGGCACGTACTTCATGTCGTCGTGGGCGGCGTGGCCGTGCATGCGCATCGTGACGGCCTCGATCAGCGTCGGGCCCTCACCGGCCAGCGCGCGCTCACGCGCCAGACGCGTGACCTCGAACATCGCCTCGGGATCGTTCCCGTCGGCGGTGACGCCGGGGAAGCCGTAGGCGGCAGCGCGTTCGACCGGGTTCACGGCGAACTGCTGGTCGACCGGCGTCGAGTACGCGTACTGGTTGTTCTCCAGGACGAAGATCACCGGCAGCTTCTGGACGCCGGCCCAGTTCATCGCCTCGTGGAAGTCGCCGCGCGAGGTTGACCCGTCGCCGAACCAGGTGATCGCGCAGCGCTGTTCACCGCGCAGCTTGAACGCCATCGCCATCCCGGTGGCGATCAGCATCATGTCGGGGAGCATCGAGATCATGCCCACGCAGCCCTTGGTGCGGTCGCCGAAGTGCACGTTCCCGTCGCGGCCGCGGGTGATGCCGTCGGCGCGGCCCATGTACTGGGCGAAGATGCGCCATGGCTCGACGCCACGGATGACGTGGGCGGCGAGGTCGCGATGCAGGATGCACAGGCGGTCCTCGGCGGCCATCGCCCAGGTCGCGCCCGCGGAGACGGCCTCCTGACCGAACCCGTCGTAGAAGCTCCCCGGCACCTTGCCCTGCCGGTAGAGGGTCATCGCGCGCTCTTCGATGCCGCGCATCATCAGCATCGCGCGGAGCAACCCGACCCGATCCTCGGTGGTCAGGTGCTCGGTCACGTCCGGCGGTACTTCTGAGGCTGCCGTCTCGGTCGCCATCTGGCGGTTCTCTCCCTTCACGGTTTCTGTGCGTCGCCCGGGATCGCCGGGGTTTCGCCGGTCCGGGCGGACGGGATCTCCGCCGCTGCCCGGTCAGGAATGAGCCTACGACAAACGGAGTTACGCTTGACGACGACGATGGTCGAGTCCGAGCGGTTGCGGCGTCTCCGCTGGCGGCTGAGGGGTGCGTGGCAGTGGCCCGTGTTCGCCGTGCTGACGGTGGTCGACGCGGTGCTGATCACACAACTCCCGTTCCAGGGGGACGGGCCGAACGCGCTCGGCGCCGCGTGGGTGGCGACGGCTGCCAACTTGTTCGCGGTCGCGCTGCTCGCGCCGCCGGCGAGCGCGCTCGTGCGCCGCTTCCGGCGCGACCTGCCGTGGGTGATCGCGCGCGACTACGCCGGGACGGGACTGCTCGTGTTGACGTCCTTCGTGCTGCTCGCCGGCGGGCTGGTCCACCGTTCGGCGGTGCTCGACGAGCGCGCCGATCAGCGCGCGATGGTCTCCGCCGTGCACGACTACGTGCTGAACAGCGAGCCGGAGTTCGCCCCGGGGCTCGGCAGCATCGATGCGATGCGGCTTGAGCCTGAGCACTACCGCGCGTGCGTCTACGGCAATGACGACGACCCGATCTGCCTGTTCGTCAACACCGACCAGTCCCCGGCCGGCGTCCGCCGCGACCCGTCCCGCGACCCGAACACCGCGCTCAGCCGCTGATTAACTAAACGAACGTCCGATGGACCAACGGCCAGGCTGCGCGAAGCTAGGCGCGATGCGTGTTCGGCTAGGAGGGCTTGGACCGAGTTTGGGCGCGGCGGCTTCGCTGATCGCCGCCGGCGTCGCGCTGGTGCTGTTCGTCGCGGGGCTGCTCGGCGCGCCCGTCTGGCCCGGCGCGTCGGATGCGCAGGGCGGCGAGTTGAGGCTGGCCGCGCCGCCGGTCTCCGATGTGGCCGTTCAGGACCCCGTCGGCGGCACCGACTTCGCCACCGAGCGTGCCGCGACGGCCGCGGAGCCCGCGCGTGCCACGGGCGATCGGCCGCGTACCCGGTCGCGCCGCACGGCGCCGCGCCGGCGCACGCCGCGGCCCGCGACTCCGGCTCCCGCGAGTCCGGCTACGCCCGCGGAGCCGAGCGCGCCTGCCGCGAGCGACTCGCCTCGCGAGAGCGGCGGCGGACGGACTGACGGCGGTGACGAGGGCGGCGGCGGCGGGTCGACACCCGCCCCGAAGCCGGAACCGACTGCGGCTCCGGCTCAGCCCGGAGCCGTGCAGCAGACCGTGACCGCCGTGCGCGAGGCCGCCGCGCCGGTCACCGAAGCGCTCCCGGCGCCGGTGGCCACCGTCGTCGACCAGGTCCTCGACACGGTCGAGCAGACCGCGGCGGTCGTCGACCAGACGCTCGACCCGGTCACCGGCCTCCTAAAGCGCAAGCCGTAGCGGCGTCTCCAGGTACTCGCGGATCCGGCCGAGGAACTCGGCTGCGTCGGCGCCGTACAGGATCCGATGGTCGCACGAGAGCGTGAGCTCCATGATCGCGCGGACCACGACCTCGCCGTCGCGCACGACCGGCCGCGGCGTGAGCTCGCCAACAGCCAGGATCGCGGCCTGCGGTGGGTTGATCACGGCGGTGAACCGGCGGATGCCGTACATGCCGAGGTTGGAGATCGTGAACGTGCCCGCTGACAGCTCCGGCGGCGTGATGTTGCCGTCGCGCACCTTCTCGGCCAGGCCGCGCGCCTCGGACGCGATCGTGCCGAGGCTCTTCTTGTCGGCGTCAAAGACGGTCGGGACGACGAGCGCGTCCTGGCCGGCGACCGCGACGCCGATGTTGACCCGCGAGTAGAGCTCGAACTGCCCGTCGCGGTAGGCGCCGTTCGCGCGCGGGAAGTCGCGCAAGGCGAGCGCGGCGGCCTTGATCACGAAGTCGTTGAAGGACGGTGCCGGAGCGTCGTCGCCGACGGCGCCCTTGAGCTGCCCGCGCAGCTGCACCGCCTCCTCCATGTCGACCTCGACCGTCATCACGAAGTCCGGCGCCGTCGCCTTGGATTCCGCCATCCGGCGCGCGACGGTCCGTTGCAGGCGCGAGAGCTCCTCGTGCGTGACGTCGCCGCGGCCGGAGTCCGAGGACGCGGCCGCCTTCTCCTTCTTGGGCGCCTCGTCCTTGGACTCCTCCGGCTCCTTCTCGGCCGGCTTGTCCTCCTGCTTGGCCGCCGCCTCGATATCGGCCTTGACGATCCGCCCGCCGGGGCCGGTGCCCTTCACGCCGGCGAGTTCGAGCCCCATCTCGCGCGCCATCCGGCGCGCGATCGGCGACGCCTTGACGCGCCCGTTCTCCTTCGCCTCCTCGTCGACGGAGTCGCCCTCGTCCTCCTCGGGCTCCTCTTCCTCCGGCTCTTCGTCTTCTTCTTCGTCGTCCTCGTCAGCGTCGGCCTCGGGCTCTTCTTCTTCTTCTTCCTCCTCGTCGCCCTCGTCGTCGTCCTCGTCCGACGACTCCTCCTCTTCCTCCTTGGCCTCGGGCTCCTCTTCCTCGTCCTCGTCCTCGTCGGACGAATCACCGCCGCCGCCCTCGCCGATCCGCGCGATCGTCTCGCCGACCGAGAGCGTGTCCCCTTCCTGAGCCACGATCTCGAGCGTGCCGGACTCGTCGGCCTCGTAGGTCATGTTCGCCTTGTCCGTCTCGATCTCGACGAGCTCTTCGCCCTTCGAAACCTCGTCGCCATCGGACTTGAGCCACTTGAGGATCGTGCCCTCTTCCATCGAGTCCGACAGGCGGGGCATAGAGACGTCAGGCATGGCCGCAAAGGATTGCAGTTAGGCGGTCGGCAGGGTGAACCGGAACACGGTCCCGCCGCCGTCGCGCTCGTCGACCCAGATCCGCCCGCCGTGGCGTTCCACGATCTTGCGGCAGATCGCGAGCCCGATGCCGGTCCCCTCGTAGACCTCGCGATCGTGCAGCCGCTGGAACATCTCGAAGACGTGCTCGCGCTCTGAAGGCTCGATCCCGATGCCGCCGTCGGCCACGGCGATCTGCACCATCCCAGGCGGCGCGGCCTCCTCGCGCACCCACACCCGCGCCCGCCCATCGGCGCGGAACTTGAGCGCGTTGGCGACGAGGTTCTGCACGAGCTGCTCGAGCTGTCCGCGGACGCCCATCACCATGGGCAAGTCGGTCACCTCGATCTCGGCGCCGGCCTCGACCATCGCCGCCGCCAGCGAGCGCAGCACATCGGCGGTCACCGAGGCCAACTCGACGGGTTCCGGCAGTTCCTCGCCACGGCCGGCGCGCGAGTACGCGAGCAGCCCTTCGATCAGGCTCCGCATGCGCGCCGCGCCGTCGACGGCGTACTCGATGAACTCGTCGGCGTCCGGATCGAGCCGTCCGCGGTAGCGGCGGCGCAGGAGGTTCAAGTAGGACGAGACCATCCGCAGCGGTTCGGAGAGGTCGTGCGACGCGACGTAGGCGAACTGCTGGAGCTCCTGGTTGGAGCGCTCCAGCGCGTCGACCGCCTCCCGCTCCTCGGTGATGTCGGTGAACGAGATGACCACGGTGTACGGGCCCTCGCGGTCGGTCTCGACGGCGCGGGTCGACACCGACAACCAGCGCGTCGTCCCGTCGGGCCGCCGCAGGCCGAGCGGCACCGCGACCTGCGCGCGCCCGCTGGCCGCGGTGATCCGCAGCGGCCGGCTGTCTTCGGGCAGCGTCGTGCCGTCGAGCGCGACGAACGACCACGTCGGGTCGCTCTGATTCGGCGCCAGCACATCCCGTGGGTCCATCCCGAGGATCCGCTCCGCGCTCGGGTTCGCGGTGACGAGCTTGCCGCCCGTGTCGACCATCAGCACGCCTTCCTCGAGCGACTCGACGAGCGACCGGAACGCCTCGCGGTCGCGCGCCGACGCACGCCAGGTCACGAGGCACACCAGGCTCAGCGCGGCGACGAACGCCGAGTGCACGAGTGCCCATCGCCACGGTGAGTTGGCGTCGTCGTAGTCGACGATCTCCGCCGTCACTCCTTGCTGCACGAGCACATACGCGATCGCGACCCCGAACGGCAGCCAGTCCTCGTAGAGCGCGAGCGCAGCCACCATCACGAAGAAGTGGAAGTAGGACTGGCTCTCCCCGCCGGTGATGTGCACCAGCAGCGCCGAGCACGACAGCAGGCCGACGGTCACGATCAGCGACTGCGCGCGCCGGCCGCCGAGCTTGAACTGCGCGGCCACCGCGAAGAAGCTGGGGGTGATCAGGTCGAGCGCCGCCTGCCCGGGCCCCTGGTCGTAGAGCAGCGTCACGATCGGGAGCGCGACCACGTGCGCCCACAGCAGCAACCGCAGGATCTTCTGCCGCGACTGCCACTCCCACTCCGGCAGCGATTGCCCATGCGGCAGCACGGCACCGAGGTGCCGAGCCGCCTCACGCAGACCGCCGGAGCTCACCGGTCTGACAGATTAGGGGCCCCTAGGCGTGCAGCGCGCGTCTCACTCGCTGTGCCTGCCACGGCCACCCGTCGAGGCCGTGTCGCAACGCCACGCGCAGATGCCGGCGGCCCTCTGCGCGGCGGCCCGCCGCCAGCGCGGCGAGGCCGGCGTGCGCCCGCCAGAGCGGGTCGACCGAGCCGAGCTTCAGCGCGCGGCGCGCCCACCGCAGTCCTTCCTGCGGATCGCCGGCGCGGGTCAGCGCCCAGCCGAGCGCGTCGGCCGACCGTGTGCTCGGCGCCGCCTCCCAGCCACGGCGCGCCAACTCCACCGCGCGCTTCGGGTCCCCGTGGTCGGCCTCGAAGACGGCGAGCTCGACGTCGGTGTCGACGCCCGCCGCGTCGAGCAACTGCTGCTCGGCGCCGACCAGCGCGAGCGTCTCCCGCGCCGCGGCGGTGCGCCCGGCGGCGAGTTCCGCCTCGCCGAGCGCGATCACGTACTCGGGCAGCGGGAGCCGCTCGACGAGCTTGCGCAGGCGCTCTACGTCACCGTCCAGCCGCGCCAGGCCGAGCGTCGCGCCCGGGTGGTCTCCCACCAGCGCGAGCGCTTGGCGGAACGCACGCCGAGCGGCGGCGCGCCGCCCGCGCCGCCGCTCGAGCTCCCCCAGCTGGGCGCCGACGTAGGCGCTGTTCTCGGCCGCCGGCCCGCCGGCGGAGACGGCGAGGCGCATCGCCTCGACGGCGCCGGCGAGGTCGCCGTTCAGCTCGCGCAGGTAGGAGGCGCGGGCGTAACCGGCGAGGTTCGGTTTGCGGTCGAGCATCGCCTGCAGTTCACGGGTGGCGTCGTCGTAGCGGCCGAGCTCGACCAGCGCGTCGACGCGGATCGGCGCGCCGCCGTTCCCGGCTCGCCGGCCGAGCGCGAGCGCCTGGCGGAAGTCGTGGCGCGCGAGCGCGATCTCGCCGGCGGTGGCGAGCGACTCGGGCGTGCGCGGCGTGCCGAGGATCCCTTCGGCGCGCGCGTAGAAGGAGGGGTCGGCGGTCTCGCGGGCGCGCTGCAGGTAGGCGTCGGCGAGTGCGGGCCGGAGGTCGTCGCGGCCGCTGCGGACGGCGCGCTGCAGCTTCGGTACGTCAGCGGAGGTGCCGGTCAGGACGGGCCGCTCGGGGCGCGGCGCGGCGGCGGGCGTGTCGTCGCCGCGTGCGGTCAAGACCGCGACGCCGGCGGCGAAGGCGAGGAGGGAGATGAGGAGGAGGCGGCGCATGAGAAGAGAAGTCGCGGCCCTCCGAAGAGGGCCGCGAGATCGTCCTTAGGCGGGCGGCTGCGGAACCGGCGCGTGCGCCGGCTCGATCCGCCCGAACTTCGCGTCGAAGCCGCTGTCGGGCAGCGCGACGTACGGGAACGTGGTCCGGAACGGCTTCTCGTTCTGGTCGACACCGTCGCCGAGCGGGATCTGCTTGCCGCCCTGGTTGGCGGGCAGCAGCGCGCCGGCGACGACGCGCAACTCGATGTCGGTCACGTCGTCGGCCAGACGGCGGCCATTCGGGAAGCCCTGCGTGTCACCGGCGAGGACGCCGAACCGGTTCGGGGTCGCCGTCGGCGGCACGCCGAGGTTGATCTTCAGCGTGTCGGCGGCCACCGCGTTCGGCGAGATCTGCGTCAGGCCGGGAACGCCGGTCAGGAGCGCCTGGACGATGTCCGTGCGGTCGGTCTCCTTGATCCCGAGGCCGAACAGCGCGTTCAGGATCCTGGCCGGCTCCGGGTTGGTCACGACGGCGCCGAAGTTCTTGCCGTCGGTCGCCGGGCCGGTGGCGTTGTACTTGTCCTTCATCCCGATCGGGATGACGATCTCATTGATCAGCGGGTTTCCGACGCGGCTGACCTGGACCCACTCGACTTCCTCCTTGCCGCGTGCGTTGACCTTGATCTTGCGCCGCTCGGTGGTCGACCACACGCCGACAACCGCGTTGCGAGCCTTCGCGCTCTTGACCAGCCGTCGGTCGCGCGTCACCTCGGACGTCGGCACTTGCAGCACGAACGAATGGGTGCTGAAGCCCGAGACGTCGTCCTTGCCGCCGCCCTGGTTGCCGAGCCCGATCGCCGGGCGGCCGGGCTTGTCGATGTTGATGCCGTCGAAGACCGTGGCGAGGTCGATGAAGAACGCGTCGTCGGCGGGCCCGACGAACGTCTTGCCGCCGCCGCGCGTGTTGCGGATGGCGCCGTTCCAGACCGGCTCGTAGTTCGGGAACGTCTTCGGCCCGGCGTTGTCGGGCGCGACCGGCAGGTCGTTGGCGATCTGCTTGTAGTCGTCCAGACCACCCTTGCGGTCGTAGGTCTCGTAGTACAGGTCGTACGTCTGGACGAAGTTGAGGTTCGGATCGTTGATCGAGGTCACCGGTGGGACCGCGTACAGGAACGAGTTCGGTTTACGGAACTTGTTCCTGAACTGCCAGCGGTACGCGACGTCCTCGACGCCGTCGCCGTCGTTGTCGATCTTCACGTAGTACCGCGCGGTGGGATCGAGCTTGCCGAAGTAGGGGCCGCCCGACGGATTCTCGAACGGGATCCAGTTCGAGACGATGTTCAGCTTGCCCGGTGCGTCGGCCGAGACGAACGCGTACACGTCCGTGTTGTCGGCGCTCGGATCGAGCATGATGCGTGGGGCCTCGCGATGCGAGGAGCCGAAGACGCCGGTCGTAGCCAGCGCCCCGGCAGCGAGGACGGCGACGGTCGCCGCCCCCAGCAGGGGTGTCCGCATGTTGTGCGACTCCTGGGGTGTAGAGGGACGTGTCCTCTACGCGGGACCCCCGGGCCGCGGTTGTAAAAGTCCCTGCACCCCGGTTGCGATTAGAGCATCGCGAGCACGGTGTCCACGATCTGTGGCTCGTGCGGGAACGCGATCTGCTCGAGCGGTTTCGAGTACGGCATCGGCAGGTCGGCGCCGGTCACGCGCGCGATCGGCGCGTCGAGGAAGTCGAACGCCTGCTCTTGGATCAGCGCGGCGAGGTTGGCGCCGACGCCGCCGTGCGGCCAGCCCTCCTCGACGATCACGCAGCGGTTCGTGTGGCGGACGGACTCGAGGATCGTGTCGAGGTCGAGCGGGCGCAGTGTGCGCGGGTCGATCACCTCGGCGGAGATCTCGTGCTCGTCTTCGAGGATCTCGGCCGCCTTCTGGGCCGTCAGCGCCATCCGCGAGATCCCGACGATCGTCACGTCGTCGCCCTCGCGCCGGATCGCGGCCTGGCCGAACGGCACCAGGTGGTCCTCGTCGCCGTCGGGCACCTCGCCCTTGAGCCCGTAGAGCGACTCGTGCTCGATGAAGACGACCGGGTTGTCGTCGCGGATCGCGGACTTCAGCAGGCCCTTGGCGTCAGCCGGCGTCGTCGGCACGGCGAGCAGCATCCCCGGCACGTGGCTGAAGATCGCCTCCAGGCAGTGCGAGTGCGTCGGCCCGAGCTGGTGGCCGGCGCCCTGCGGCATCCGCACCACCATCGGCACCGTCACCTGGCCGCCGAACATGTAGTGGATCGTCGACATGTGGTTGACGATCTGGTCCATCGCCAGCAGCGAGAAGTTGACCGTCATCAGCTCCACGATCGGCCGCAGCCCGGTCATCGCGGCGCCGACGCCGACGCCGACGATCGTGTTCTCGGAGATCGGCGTGTCGCGCACGCGCTTCTCGCCGAAGTCCTCGAGCAAGCCCTGGGTGACCTTGAACGCGCCGTTGAAGACGCCGATGTCCTCGCCGATGATCAGCACGGACTCGTCGCGCTCCATCTCCTCGCGCAGGGCGGCGTTGAGCGCTTCGCGGTAGCGCATCTCAGTCATCGGAGTCGGTGTCCTCTTCCTGGGACTGCTCGACGGCCTCGTCGTATTCGTCCGCGGCGGCGTCGCGGAGCGCTTCGCCCTTCTGCGGGCGCGACGCGCGCTCGTCGACCGTGTACCAGCCCTTGGCTTGGTCGTCGAGCACGTAGATGTGGTCGTACAGGGACTCCGGCGGGGGGAAGGCCGAATCGTCGGCGAACGTGACCGCCTCGTCGATCCGCTCGGTCACGGCCTTGTCGAGCTCGTCGAGATCGACGTCGAGCTGCTCGGCGAAGTTCGGGATCGGATCCTTCTCGCGCCACTCCTTGACCTGCTCCTTGGAGCGGTACTCCTCGGGGTCGGCCATCGAGTGCCCGCGGAAGCGGTAGGTGACGGCCTCGACGAGGATCGGCTGCCGCTCCTCCCGCACCTTCTCGATCGCCTCGCGCATGACCTTGGAGGTGTCGAGCACGTCCATGCCGTCGCAGCGCATGCCCGGGACGCCGAAGCCCTCGCCGCGCTTGTGCAGGTCGGTCTGCGCCGTGTGGCGCTCGAGCGCGGTGCCCATGCCGAACTGGTTGTTGGTGACCATGAAGACCACCGGCAGCTTCCACAGCGCGGCGATGTTGAGCGTCTCGCCGAACGTGCCCTGGTTGGCGGCACCGTCGCCGAAGACGCACACCGTGACCTCGTCGGTCTCGCGGTAGTCGGAGGACAGCGCGATTCCGGCCGCCAGCGGCAGGTTGCCGCCGACGATCCCGTAGCCGCCCATGAAGCGCTTCTCACCGTCGAACATGTGCATCGATCCGCCGCGGCCGCCGGAGACGCCGGTCTGGCGGCCGAACAACTCGGCCATCACGCGCTTGGGGTCGGTCCCGCGGGCCAGCGCGTGCCCATGCGAGCGGTAGGTCGAGATCAGGAAGTCCTCGTCGCGCATCGCCCGGACCGCGCCGACGATCGTCGCCTCCTCGCCGATCGCCAGGTGCAGGAACCCGCCGACCTTGTTCTTGGCGTACATCTCGCCCGCG
The DNA here is from genome assembly GCA_963768375.1 of uncultured Solirubrobacteraceae bacterium. GTDB lineage: Bacteria > Actinomycetota > Thermoleophilia > Solirubrobacterales > Solirubrobacteraceae > Solirubrobacter. The sequence continues at coordinate 161,568 of CAVYHO010000002.1, read as the reverse complement.
CGCTCCTCGAAGCGGCGGATCAACAGCATCGACTCGAGCCAGTCGCGGGCGTCGTCGGGCAGGTCCCCCATGCGCTGGGTCGTACCCGCGTAGGCGCGCCTCATGCAGAGTCGGCTACCGAGCCTAGCCTCCGCCACCGAGCCCCCCGCCCGCGACCGATCGGCTCGATGACCCGGTCTGCCTTGAGCTCGGCCAGGACTTTGCTGCGGTACGCGTCGCTGACACCGGGCGAGGCGTCTCGGATGTCCGCCATCGTGAATTCGTCGGACAGCGAGGAGCGAATGAAGGTGGTGATGAGCTCCCGCTTCGAACCGCGGCCGCTCACAAGACCGGTCCGGTTCTCGAACGCTTGATACGCGGCGATCAAGACGCCGAGGAAGTAGTCGGTCCAAGGGCCGACGTCATGCGTGCCGTCGTGCCACCCGACCGTCGAGCGCTGGAGCGACTCGTAGTACGTCTCCTTGCTCTCCTCAATGAACTTCTCGACACTGATGTAGCGCCCGACTTCATGACCGCAGATGTAGAGAAGCCACACGGTGCACAGCCGCGCCATGCGGCCGTTGCCGTCGCGGAACGGATGGATGACGAGGAAGTCCAGCACGTAGGCCGCCGCGAGCAGCAGCGGCGCGTACTGCGTCTCGCGGATTGCGCGAGAGAAGCCGGCGTGAAGGTGCTCCATCGCGCGCGGCGTGTCTGCTGCTGAAACCGGCCGGAACCGCTCGATGACGGTGCCGTCGGGGCGGTGCTCCTCGACGCGATTGTCCAGCCCCTTCCACGTGCCCGCCGTTCGATCGCCGGTGAACCGGGCCATGTAGCCGTGGAGTTGCTCCACGAACCGTGGCTCGAACGGGATGTTCGCGCCGTTCGCATGGATCTGATCGAGGACGTAGCGGTAACCGGCGATCTCCTGCTCGGAGCGTGTCTGCGGCGTGGTCGTGTCCGCCATCAACGCCTCGATCCGTTTGCGCGGCGCGCGAATGTTCTCGATCGCATTCGACGCTTCGGCGCTCTGGATCAACGCAACCGCACGCAGCGTTTCCAGCCCCGCCGGGTGCTTGCGGCGGAACATCTCCTCGCGCCCTCGAGCTTCGGCGATCGTCAGAAGGGCCTGCACCCGTGCCGGCGGCAGTGCGCCGAAGTGACGATCCAGGTTGTCGAAGCTTCCCAGTGAAATGGCATACTCCCGACGCGAAAGTATGCCATTAGCTATCGACGGTATGCCATTCGAGTCAGACCTGGTAGCGGCGCCACTTCGTGACGAACTCCTCGGCGTCGAGTTGGGCGAGGTCGGCGCGCAGCGCGCGGGCGAGCTTGCCCGTGTCGCGCGGGCGGGTGTCCCAGAACAGCACGACCTCACCGGTGTCGATCTCGACCACCTCGACCTGCTCGACCGCGTCGGAGGGACGGAAGAACCGGCCCTGGCGGTGGACGATCAGTTCGTAGGCGCGGTTTGCGCGCATTACGCCGGTATTGCCCGCTCGCCGGCCAGCACACGACCGTCGACCCAGATCGCCGGGACGACGGCGACGCCGTCCGCCGCGGCACGCTCCCCAGCCTCTTCGAGCGCGCGACGCGTGCTCTCGAGCTCCGCGCCCTTGATCACCGCGGTCGGGTGCATCTCGCAGGCCGCGGCCGCGATCAGCACGTTGTCGCGAAGCGACAGGTCGCGGCCCGCGGCGAACGCCTGGCGGAGCGCGGCGAGGCTGAACGCGACGCCACGGCCGATCCACTTGGCGTAGGTCGCGGCCAGCGTCGCCCAGCCCACATCGCCGGGAAACGGATCCGGCCACCGGATCGCCATTACCCCGAGCGCCGCCGCGCGACGTTCGACGTCCTCGCGATAGGCGTCGACCTCGGCCTCGCAGCGGAACGCCGGTCCGCCGAGGTCGATGGGGATCCACTCCGGGACCGTGCCCACGGCATGCAGCGCGCGCTCGGCCACCAAGTAGGACTCGGGCGACGCGAGGTCGTAGTAGAAGCGCGGCTGGTCGCTCACCCGTGGATGAGCCAGCCGTCGGCGGCCCGCGCGGCTTCCATCACGCCCTCCGACAGCGTCGGGTGACCGTGGATGATCCGCGCCACTTCGGCGTAGCCACCCTCGAGCGCCTTGGCGTTCACGAGCTCCTGGATCAGCTCGGTGGCCTTGGCGCCGACGATGTGCCCGCCGACCAGCTCGCCGTACTTCTTGTCGCCGATGACCTTGATCAGCCCGCCCCGGTCGCCGTAGACGGTGCCCGCACCGACCGCGCCGTACTGGACCTTGCCGACGACGACGTCCATGCCCTCCTCGCGCGCTTGCTCCTCCGTCAACCCGAAGGAGGCGACATTGGGCGTGCAGAACGTGGCGCGCGGGATGTCGATGTACGCCTCGATCGGGTGGATCTCCTCGCCGGCGGCGTGCTCGACCGCGATCACGCCCTCGTCGGACGCCTTGTGCGCGAGCGCCGGGCCCTTGGTCAGGTCGCCGATCGCGTAGATCTTGTCCGCCGACGTCTTCATCGCGCCGTCGACCTCGATCAGCCCGCGGTCGTCGAGCTTGACGCCGGCCTCCTCGAGCCCGAGCGCCTCGACGTCCGGCCCGCGGCCGGCGGCGATGATCAGGTACTCGGCCTCGCCCTTCTCGTCGCCGAAGGAGAACGTGACCTTGTCGTCGTGCGACTCCACGTTCTCCACCGGGACGCCGGTGTGGACCTTGATGTTCTGCTTGGCGAACGAGCGCGCGGCGACCTTGGAGATGTCAGCGTCCTCGGTCGGCAGCACGCGGTCGAGCATCTCGAAGAGCAGGACCTCGGCGCCGAGCCGGCCGTAGGCGGAGGCGATCTCCGTACCGGACGCGCCGGCGCCGATCACAGCCAGCTTCTTCGGCATCTCGGGGAGCGCCCACGCTTCTTCGGTGCCGATCACGCGGCCGCCGAACTCCGTCCCCGGAACCGGCTTGGCGACCGACCCGGTGGCGAGGATGATCGCCTTGGACGCCTCGTAGGTCTCATCGCCGACCTTGACGCCGCCGTTGCTCAGCGCGCCGACGCCCTCGAGGACGTCGATCTTGTTCTTCTTGAACAGGCCGCTGACGCCGCCGGTGAGGGTCTTGACGACCTTCTCGCGCCGCGCCGACACCTTGCCGAAGTCGACCTCGCGCCCGGAGACCTCGATGCCGAACTCGTCGGCCTCGTCGATCTCGGACAGGATGTCGGCCACGCGCAGCACGGCCTTGGCCGGGATGCAGGCGTAGTTGAGGCAGCGGCCACCGACCTTGTCCTTCTCGACGACGGCGGTCTTCATCCCGAGCTGGGCGGCGCGGATTGCGGCGACATATCCACCCGGCCCGGAGCCGATAACGATGACGTCATATTGCTCGGGCATAGAGGCGGTGACACTAGCGCTTTAGGTAAAGAACAAGATGCCCGCGACGATCGTGGCGACGACCACGACGACCCAGCGGAGCACCTCGGACGGGATCAGCCGGCCGTAGCGCGCGCCGACCTGCGCGCCGACGATCGAGCCGACCGCGATCAGCCCCGCGGCTCCCCACGCGACATCGGCGACCGCGATGAACAGGATCGCGGCGACGCCGTTCGCGACGCCGGCGAGAACGTTCTTGATCGCGTTCAGCCGTTGCAGGTCGTCCGGGTAGCAGAAGCGCAGCAGCGACATCAGGATGATCCCCTGCGCGGCGCCGAAGTAGCCGCCGTAGATGCCGGTCGCGAACGAGGCGGTCACGCCACGGCCGTTGTGCTCGATCTCGGCGTGTGAGGACGGCGTGCGCTTGAGCGCCATCAGCACCGCGGCGAGCAGGATCAGGACCGGGATGACGGCGTCGAACACGGCCTCCGGCAGCGACAGCAGCAGGATGCCGCCGAGCAGTGCGCCGGCGGTCGTGCCGATGGCGAGGATCATCGTCCGCCGCCACAACCCGCGCAGCTCGCGCCGGTAGCCGATCACGCCGCTGACCCCGCCGGGGACGAGCCCGACGGTGTTGGAGACGTTGGCGACCACCGAGGGGTAGCCGACCGCGAGCAGCGTCGGGAACGTGATCAATGAGCCAGACCCGACGACCGCGTTCACGCCGCCCGCGGCGAACCCCGCCGCGAGTACGGCGATCGCTTCCCACAGGGTCACTGAGGCGGCACCTGCAGGCGTGCCATGACGCGCACGAGCAGCCAGAAGATCGGTGCGCACACGACGATCGCGACGACGCACACGATCACCGCGAGCAGATTGCCGGCGAACGCGAGCGACAGCGTGGACACGATGATCGTGAGCGCGAGCAGCCCCTCGAACGCGACCACCGCCAGATACCGCCGGTCCCACATGGCGCGCGCCAGGACGAGCATCAGGACCGCGAAGACGATCGCGACCACCGGCGACTCGCCGCCCACGTCGGCGATGGCGCCGACGACGTTGGCGACGGCGATGACGAGCGCCAGCGCGACCGCGAGCTTGAGCCCGAGCGGCCGCTCGTCGGGGCCGAGCGGTTGCAACTCGGCCCGGATCGCGTCGGCGCGCTCGCGCGACCGCGAGTAGTCAGGCCCGGACATGCGTGAGTGCCTCCCGCAACTCGCGCGCCGCACGCTCCGGATCCTCCGCCTCGGTGATCGCCCGCACGACGACGATCCGGGTCGCCCCGCGCTCGACGACGTCGTGCAGATTGCCGGCGTCGAGCCCGCCGATCGCGAACCATGGCTTGCCGACGCTGCTCGCGGCGTGGGCGACGTAGTGCAACCCGGCGGCGGGCCGGCCGGGCTTGGTCGGCGTCTCGTGCACGGGCCCGACCGCCAGGTAGTCGACGTCGGGATCGGCGTCCGCGGCCGCCGCCTGATCCGGGGCGTGGGTCGAGCGGCCGACGATCCGGTCCGGGCCGACGAGCGCGCGCGCCACGGCCGGCGTCTCGTCGTCCTGGCCGACGTGCACGCCGTCGGCGCCACACGCCCGCACCAGCTCCGGGCGGTCGTTGAGGATGAACAGCGCGTCGTGGCCGCGGAATGCCTCCGACGCCGCCACGAGCCCGTCGTCGTCGAGCGTCTTGTCGCGCAACTGCACGAGATCGACGCCGCCGCGCACGGCGGCCGCGATCCAGTCGCGCGGCCGCGCCGGGCACACGAGGTACAGACGAGTCGTGCGGAGGCGCTCGCGGGGCGTCATGCCCTCAGGGGATACCATGCAGGCCTCAACACGGGAGCCCGCGATCGGGCTGAGAGGGCGCCACCGGGGCGCCGACCGTCGAACCTGATCCGGGTCGTGCCGGCGTAGGGAGGCAAGTCGTTCCACTAGCAGCGCAGTCAGAGAGCTTCGACGTCGCCGTCGTCGGCGGTGGCGCGATCGGCTTGGCATGCGCGTGGCGCGCGGCGCAGCGCGGCGCGCGCGTCGTCGTGTTCGAGGCCGGCGAGCCCGCCGCGTGGCAGGTCGCCGCCGGCATGCTCGCGCCGACCTCCGAGGCCGAGTTCGGTGAGCGCGCCCTGCTCCAGCTCGGGCTCGAGAGCGCGCGTCGCTACGAAGACTTCTGCGCCGAGCTCGACGACCCGGGCTACCGGCCGGTCGGCACGATGGTCGTGGCGCGCGACCGCGACGAGGCCGAGGCGCTCGACCGCCTCGCCGAGTTCCGCCGCGGGCTCGGGCTGCCCGTCGAGCGGCTCCGGCCCTCGCAGGCGCGCCGCCTGGAGCCGGCGCTCGCGCCCACGATCCGGCTCGCGCTCGACATCGAGGGCGACCATTCGATCGACCCGCGCAAGCTCGTCGCGGCGCTCACCCGCGAGGTCGAGCCGCGTCACGCGCACGTCACCGGCCTGCGCGTCGAGGGCGAGCGCGTGACCGGCGTGACCACCGGCGACGGCGTGGTGTCGGCGGGCGCGGTCGTCGTCGCCGCGGGCGTCCACGTCGCGAAACTCACGATGCCGGAGCACGCCCGCGTGCCCGTCCGGCCGGTCAAGGGCCAGGTGCTCCGGCTGCGCGGCGACGCCGGCCTCGTCGAGCGCACGATCCGCGGCGAGCACGCCTACCTCGTCCCACGCGGCGACGGCGCCTACATCCTCGGCGCGACGATGGAGGAGCGGGGGTGGGACACGGCGCCGACCGCGGGCGGCGTGTATGAGTTGCTGCGCGACCTGTCCGAGATCGTGCCCGGCATCTTCGAGCTCGACATCGAGGAGTTGACCGCGGGCCTTCGCCCGGCGACTCCCGACAACCTGCCGGCGATCGGCCCGGGCGCGCTCGAGGGCCTGATCTGGGCCACCGGCCACTACCGCAACGGGATCCTGCTCACGCCGGTCACGGCCGACCTCGTCGCCGGTGCGCTCAACGGCGAGCCGATGCCTGACTGGGCCGCGCCCGCCGACCCGCTCCGATTCGCAAAGGTCCCGGCATGAAGGTCGTCCTGAACGGCGAGAGCATCGAACTGCGCGACGGCGCGACCGTCGCGGCCGCGGTCGAGTCGCTCGAACTTCCCGGTGCCGGGCGCGGCGTCGCGGTGGCCGTCGACGCCGAGGTCGTCCCGCGCGGGCAGTGGGCCGGCACCGAGTTGCACGAAGGGGCGCGGGTGGAGATCCTGCGCGCGATCCAGGGAGGCTGAGATGGCCGCGACCGACACCGACATCCTCACCATCGCCGGCAGGACGCTCCGCTCGCGGCTGCTGCTCGGCACGGGCGGATTCCGCTCGCTGGAAGCGCTATCCGCCGCGCTGGCCGCGTCCGGCTCCGAGCTCGTCACCGTCGCGCTGCGCCGCATCGACCCCGCCCAGCGCGGCTCGATCGTCGACGTGCTCGATTCGGCCGGCGTCCAGCTGCTGCCGAACACGGCCGGCTGCTTCACGGCCCGCGACGCCGTGCTGACCGCGAAGCTGGCGCGCGAGGCGTTCGAGACCGACTGGGTCAAGCTCGAGGTGATCGGCGACGAGCGCACGCTGCTGCCGGACGCGCCCGCACTGCTCGAGGCCGCCGAGGAACTCGTCGACGACGGCTTCGTCGTGCTCCCGTACACGAACGACGACCCGATCCTGGCGCGCCGGCTGGAGGACGTCGGCTGCGCCGCGGTGATGCCGCTCGGCTCTCCGATCGGGTCCGGCATGGGCCTGCTGAACACGTACAACCTGCGGCTGATCCGCGAGCGCGCGGGCGTGCCGGTGATCCTCGACGCCGGCGTCGGCACCGCATCCGACGCGGCGCTCGCGATGGAGCTCGGCTGCGACGCGGTCCTGTGCGCGAGCGCGATCTCGCGCGCCGAGGATCCGGAGACGATGGCGCGCGCGATCCGGCTCGGCACCGAGGCCGGCCGGCTCGCCTACCGCGCCGGCCGCATTCCCCGTCGCCTGTACGCGCAGGCGTCCACGCCCGAGGAGGGCGTTCCCGAGTTCGGTTGACATCCGCTCACCGGGCGGGCGAGGATCGCCCTGGTGACGGATCACCCCGCCTTGACGTTCGGCGACCGGACGCTCGCCGTCGCCGATCTGATCGAGATCGGGCGACTGAGCGGAACCTGGCCGGCGTTCGTCGTCGCCACCCAAGCCGGCCTGGCGCTCGATCACGACGTCCCGGCTGAGGACCTCCGCGCCGCCGCGACGGCGTTCCGCTACGAGCGCGGCCTGCTCGCCGCCGCCGACTTCCGCCGCTGGCTCAACGAAGCACGACTCACGTCCGCCGATCTCGCAGGCGTGCTGCGGCGAACGCTGCTACGTGAGCGCCACGAATGGCCTGACGCGCAGCCCGACATCGAGCCGGTCCTGTGGGCGGAGCTGATCTGCACCGGCACGATGGCCACACTGGTTCGAGAGGCGACCGACCGCCTCGCTGCCGCGCACGCGCTCCAACTTAAAGGGCCAGACCCTTTAGGTTTGCACGCCGCGCTCGAGGAGTTCGCTGCCCGGGTCGCCGACGCGGACGAGGTCGAGCGGCGGCTGGCGCAGCACCGGATCGACTGGCTGCGGGTGGCCGGAGATGAAGCGGCGTTCGCGCACGAGGGCGCGGCGCGCGAGGCGCGGCTGCTGGTCCGCGAGGGAGAGCCGCTCGCGGACGTGGCGCGGCTCGCCGGCGTCGCGGCGACGGCGCGCGAGCGGCTGATCGAAGTCGCGCCGCCCGTCGTCGCCGGAAAGCTCGCGGCCGCGGTTCCGGGCGAGCTCGTCGGTCCGTGGGAGCAGGACGGCGAGTGGCGCCTGGTCGTCGTCACGGCCAAGACGCCGCCGCGGGTCGAGGACGCCGAGCTGCGCGAGCGCGCCACGCGCGAGCTTCTCGACGAGGCGCTCGCCCGCCTCTCCGCCGGACAACTGCGCCGTCATGTCCCTGTCTGAGCCGCTGGCCGCGAGCCTCCCGCTGCTGGACGGGCTCGAGGGCGACGTCCGGACGCTGGTCGCGCGCTCGTTCGTGCCCGTCGCGTTCGGATTCGGCGACACCGTCGTCCGCCAGGGCGAGCCGGCCGACGCCTACTACGTGATCGCCGAGGGCACGGCTCGGGTGCTGGTCGAGGACGAGCACGGCGAGGAGATCTCGCTCAACCGGCTTGGCCCCGGCGACGCCTTCGGCGAGGCGGCGCTGCTCGAAGACAAGCCACGGACGGCAACGGTCCGCGCCTCGAGCCCGCTGGTCGTGATGCGCCTGGACCGCGGCGTGTTTCTGGCCGCCGTCGAGCTCCACCCGGCGCTGCGCGAACGCTTCACGGTTCAGGCCGACGCGCGCGCGCTCGGTGACTTCCTGCGCGTGCACTCGCACTTCGCCGCGCTCGACGGCGCGGCACTTGCCCAGCTCGCCGCCGCGCTGACGGATCGCCGCCTGGCCGAAGGCGAAGTGGCGCTCGCGCAGGGCGAGGAAGCCGACGCGATGTACATCGTGCAGCGCGGCCGGCTCGGCGTGTGGGTCGACGGCCGCCGCGTGCGAACGCTGCACGCGGGTGATCCGTTCGGCGAGTTGGCGCTCGTCCAGCGCTCGGCGCGCACCGCGACGGTGCGCGCGGAGGAACCCGTCGTGCTGCTGCGACTCGAGGCGGCCGACTTCCACGGGCTGGTCGAAGCGCACCCGGCGTTCGCACGCCGGATCGAGGAGCGGATCGCGCTGTACGCGCTGCGCGACCGGAAGCCCGCGGCCGCCGCCCACGGGCCGCCCGCGCATGACGCTGCCGATCCGGGCCTGGCAATTACCGAGGACGGTGCGGAGGTCGCCGAGACGCCGCCGCGCCTCAAGCGGCGCTTCCCGTTCGTGCGCCAGATCGACGCGATGGACTGCGGAGCGGCGTGTCTGGCGATGGTCTGCCGCGGCTTCGGCCATGACGTGTCGCTGGGCGCGATCCGGTACGCCGCCGGCACAAGCACGGACGGCACGAGCCTGCGCGGGCTCAAGCGCGGCGGCGAGGAAATCGGCCTGCGCGTGCGCACCGTGAAGTCCTCCGCCGACCGGCTGGATGTGCTGCCGATGCCCGCGATCGTCCACTGGGGCGCCGACCACTGGGTGGTCCTGTATCGCGTCGAGGGCGACCGGGTGCGGATCGCCGACCCGGCGAAGGGCCTGCGCCGGATCGCGCGGGCGGAGCTTGAGAAGGAGTGGACGGGATTCGCCGCGCTGTGCGCGCCGACCGAGCGGCTCGCCGACGCGCCGCAGAGCGGGCTCGACCTCCGCTGGCTGTGGCCGTTCGTGCGCCCGCACCTCGGAATGCTCACCCTGGCGCTCGTCCTCGCCATCGCCGCTGCGGGTCTGCAGATGCTGATTCCGCTGTTCTCCGCGCGGGTCGTCGACGACGCCATCCCGGCCGGCGACACCGGCCAGGTCAACCTGATCCTGGTGCTGATGCTCGGCGTCCTGGCCGTCGCCGTCTGCGCCACGATCGCGCAGCGCTACCTGCTCGCCAAGGTCGCGGTTCACATCGACGGGCGCTCGCTCGACTACGTCACCGAACGGCTGCTGCGGCTGCCGATGCGCTACTTCGAGACCCGCCGTTCCGGCGACATCGAGCGCCGCGTCAACGGCATGCGTCAGGTCCGGATGGTGCTCGTCGAGTCCGGCGTCGAGGCGCTGACCGCTGCGGTCCAGCTGCTGGTGGCGGTCGTGATCATGCTCGTCTACTCGTGGCCGATGGGCCTGCTGTTCCTCGCCTTCGCGCCGCTCTACCTGCTGCTGATGCGCTTCTCGCACAAGCGCCTGCGGCCGATCTTCGACGGCCTCGAGGAGGGCTTCGCCCGCTATCACTCGCACCAGATCGACGCGATCAAGGGAATCGAGGCGGTCAAGGTGATGGGTGCCGAGCCCGGCCTGCGCCGCTCGATGCTGCGCAACTTCGAGTCGCTGCAGGACAAGCTGTTCCGCGCCGACTTCGCGATGATGGTCTACGCGGGGCTCGTGCAGACGGCGACGTTCGCGGTCTTCGCCGTCTTCCTGTGGTTCGGTGCGCACCAGGTGATCTCGGGTGCGATGACCGTCGGCGAGCTCGTGACGTTCAACGCTCTGGTGCTGCTGGCCACGGGGCCGATCACGGTCCTGCTCAACGTGTGGGACGAGAGCCAGATGGTCGCGGTCCTGCTCGGCCGCCTGCAGGACGTCTTCGAACAGGAGCCGGAGCAGGATCACGCGAGCGTTCGCACTGTCGAGGCACTCGACGGCCACGTGCGCCTGCGCCGGGTCGGCTTCAGCTACGGCGACCGCGCCGTGATCTCCGACATCTCGCTCGACGTCCCGCCGGGCACGACGGTCGCGCTCGTCGGCCGCTCCGGCGCCGGCAAGTCGACGCTCGTGCGCTGCCTGGCCGGACTGCTCGTCCCGACCGAGGGCGCGGTGCTGTTCGACGGCCACGACATCCGCGAACTCCACCTCGGCGAGCTGCGCCGCCGGATCGGGTTCGTGCTCCAGGACGCGTACCTGTTCGACGACCTCGATCGAGGCCAACATCGCGCTCGGCGTCCAGACGCCGGACGCCGAGCGCGTGCGGTGGGCGGCGGAGATCGCGAACGCGGCGGAGTTCGTCGAGGCGCTCCCGCTCGGCTACGCGACCCGCGTCGGCGACTCCGGGCTCCGGCTGTCAGGCGGTCAGGCGCAGCGGATCGCGATCGCCCGCGCGCTCTATCACCAGCCACCGGTATTGGTATTCGACGAGGCCACCAGCGCACTCGACACCGAGGCCGAGCGCGCGGTCAAGCAGAACATGGACCGCCTGCTCGAGGGCCGGACGGCGTTCGTGATCGCGCACCGGCTCTCGACTATCCGGGGCGCCGACATCATCTGCGTGCTTGAAGCGGGCCGGCTCGTGGAGCAGGGCTCACACGAGGAGCTGATCGCGCGCGGCGGGCTGTACGCGTACCTGCACGCGCAGCAACTCGAAAGCTAACGCCGCTTCTGGCGCGCCGTGTAGCGCTTGCCCTTCTTGACCAGGATGGTCTTGCGCTTGACGTTGTCGCGGACCGCGACGACGCCTTGGGTCACGCGCGTGAGGGTCGTCGTGCACGTGTCCTCCACGAGCCACGTCGTCCCGCGCACGGTCGCCGCGCTGTAGGAGCCCGTGGTGCGGAACTTGCCGGTGCCCTTGCCCCACAGCTTGCGCTTCGTCGGCTTCTTCTGGGCGGCGCGAGCGCGCGTTGAACAGTCGAGTTTCTCGCTGAGTTTGAGGTCGGTGATCCCACCGCTCTGCGTGACGATGAACATGCCGTCGTAGAACTCCGCCTTGTCGGTGGACGCGCCGCGCTTGCCAATGGCGGTCAGCGTCACGCGGCCCTTGCGGACATCGACCTCGGAGCCGAGCGGGATGCCCTTCGTGACGTCGAGTTCCTCGAAGCGGTTCGAGCCCTTGACCTTCACCAGCACCTTACCGCTCGCGGGCCCGACGACGACGGTCTGTTGCGGCACCGGCGTCGGCTCGGGCGTCGGGGTCGGCGTGGGGGTGGGCGTCTGCGCCGCCTGCACCTGCGTGATCGTGAAGGACCGCTGGGTCGTCTGCGGGTTGCCCGCGGCGTCGGTCGAGCGGATGAAGAGCGTGTAGTCGCCGGGCGCCAGGCCGCTGAAGCTGAGCGGGGAGGCGCACGGCTGGAAAGAGCCCGGCCCGCTCGGCCCGTCGAGCCGACACTCGACGAGCGTGCCGGCGTCGGCGTTGAACGCGAACGCGGGCGAGGGGTCCGTGGTCGCGCCTTCAGGGCCTGAGACCACGGCCGGCGCCGCCGGCGGTGTCAGGTCGACGGAGAACGCCCGGACGGTGGTGTCACTGCCGTTGCCGGCCGCGTCGATCTGGCGCACGCCGAAGATGTGGTTGCCCTCTACGAGGCCGGAGTAGGACTTCGGCGACGTGCACGGCTCCAGTTCTTCGGTGTCGATCGCGCACTCGAACGTCGCACCCGACTCGCCCGTGAACCTGAACTCGACCGAGGCGGTCTTGACCGGCCCGTTCGGCCCCGCGGTGATGGCCGGCGGGTCGGGTTCGCCCGTGTCCACGATCACCGTCCGAGCCTGCGACGGACCGGAGACGTTTCCGGCCGCGTCGCGGGCGGTCGCCGTGTAGCTGTGGCTGCCTTCGGGCACCGATGTGAGCTGGCGCGACCAGGTGCCGCCCGCGTTCGTCGTCGTGGTGCCGCGCGACGTCGTGCCCTCGAGAATCTCGACGGTCGAGTTGGCCTCGGCCGTTCCGGACAGCGTGAAGGTCTGCGTACCCAGGATCGCGCCGTTCGCGGGAGCGGTGATCGCCGGCACCGCCGGCGCCTGCGTGTCGACCGTCCAGGTTCGTGTCGCGGGCGTGCCGTCGGTGTTGCCGGCCGGGTCGGTCGCGCGGACCTGGAAGGTGTGCAAGCCCTGCGATAGGCCCATGTAGCTGGCGAGGCAGGCCCCGAACGCGGCGCCGTCGAGCGAACACTGGAAGCTCGAGCCGGTCTCGGTCGAACCGAAGGTGAAGGAGGCGGTGGTGCTGCTGACCGAGTTGCTCGGCCCAGTGTCGATCGTGGTGTTTGGAGCGGTCGTATCGATCGTGAAGCTCCGGGACGCCGGCGTCTGGTCGGTGTTGCTCGCGAGATCGGTCGCCCGGACCAGCAGCGTGTAGCTCCCCTGCGCCGTGGTGCTCAGGGTGCGCGGCGACGTGCACGACTGGTACGTGCCGGCGCCGCTCGGCGTGTCGAGCCGGCACTCGAACGTCGCGTCGGGCTCGTTCGCGCTGAACGTGAACTGCGGGGCGGTGTTGTTCGTCGCGCCCGTCGGGCCGGTGTTGATCGTCGTCTCGGGAGCGACGGTGTCGACGTAGAAGTTGCGGGTCGCGGGCGTGTTGTCGCGGTTGCCGGCGGGGTCGACCGCGCGGACCGAGAGCGTGTGCGGACCCTGGTTGAGCGTCGGCGTCGTGAACGGGTTCGAACACGCGGTGTGGGCGCCCGCGTCGATGCTGCACTCGAACGTCGCGCCCGCCTCGGACGAGAACGTGAACGTCGGCGTGGCGTCGCTGACCGGGCCGTCGGGGCCGCCGGTGATCGTGGTGTCCGGGATGCCCGTGTCGACGGTGACGGTGCGCGTGGTCGGCGTGCTGGTGTTGGTGGCGGCGTCGATCGCCCGCGCCGCGTAGGTGTGCGGCCCGTCGGGTACGGCGCCCATCACGATCGTCCACAGCCCCGTGCCGGACGCGATCGCGCTGCCCGTGAGCGTCGTGCCCTCGCGCAGCTCGACGGTGGTGCCGGGCTCGGCCGTGCCGTTGAACGCGACCGTGTTGGTCATCAGCAGCGCGTTGTTGGCCGGTGAGCTGACCACCGGCGCGGCGGGGACCACCGTGTCCACCGTGAACGATCGCGACGCGGGCGTCTCGTCGACGTTGCCCGCGCTGTCGATCGCGCGTACCTCGAACGTGTGCGAGCCCTGCGCGAGCGACGCCGTGGTGTGCGGTGACGTGCAGTCCGTGAACGTGCCGGTGCCGACGCGGCACTGGAACGTCGAGCTGCCCTCGCTGGACGAGAACGTGAACACCGGCGGATTGACCTTGGTCGGCGCGTTCGGTCCGGTGTTGATCGTCGTCTCAGGATCGGCAGTGTCGACGACGAACGTCTGAGAGGCGGGCGTCGCGTCCGGTGCGCCGCTCGCGCTCAGCGCGCGCACCTCGAATGTGTGCGTGCCATCCGACAGTGGTGGTGTCGTCGTGTGCGGCGATGTGCAGCCGGCGAACGCGACGGTGTCGACCCGGCACTGGAAGCTCGAGGCGCTGGTCCCGGTGAACGTGAACGTCGGCGTGTTGTCGCCGGTCGGGTTCGTCGGCCCGCCGGTGAGGGCCGTGTCAAGCGCCGCGACCGTGAACGAGCGGGTGGCGGTCGGGCCCGTGAAGGGGCCGTTCGCCGCTCGCACCGTGAACGTGTAGGCCCCGTTGGCCAGCCCGTTGTGACTGCGCGGGCTCGTGCAGGCGGTGAAGCCGGGCGTCTGACCCGGGCCGGTGAGCTGGCACTGGTAGGTGACGTCCGGCTCGATCGAGGCGAACGTGAACTGGACGTTGGGCGTCGAGACCGTCCCGCTCGGTCCGGAGCTGATCGAGACCGCGGGCGACTGGTTGAGCTCAAACGCGCCGGAGTCGCACGCTTCGCCACTCGGGCGGGCCAGGCCGCGGGCGTCGGGCGCGGTGCAGGTCCCGGTGTTCCGGTCGATGGCGGGGCTCGTCGCCTGGATCGGGAGGATGTCGAGTTCGCCACCCGCGTTGCGCAGGTCGTCGCCCAACCTCGGGTTCAGCCCACCGCCGGCGTCGATGCAGTCCTTGTCATCCTCGATGCTGCCGCCGTTGTCGGTCGGCTTGACCGGGCCGCAGTTCACGAGCCCTTCGCCGGCGACCGTGTTGCGGGCGATCAGGTCGCCGACGATCGCGGCCGCGCCCGAGACGATCGACAGACCGCCGACGCCGCGGACGCCGCCGACGTTGTCCGCCAGCGTGGACAAGTTGAGCAGGACGATGTTGGCTTGACCGCCGCGCGAGCTGATCCCGCCGGTGCCACCGGTCCCGGCCGTGTTCTTGTAGATCGTGGTCGTGGCCACACCGAGCGTGGCGCGGTCGGGCGTCTCGGCGCCGCCGAGGTTGGCGATGCCGGCACCGTCGCGCGCGGTGTTGTTGTCGAGGAGGCCGTTGATCAGGATCAGACCGCCCTCGACGTTCGCGATGCCGCCGCCGTCGCCGTCCGCGTGGCTCGTGGTCACGCGCACCGTGTTGAGCTGAACGCTGCCGTTCGCGTTGAGGATGCCGCCGCCGTCGATCGAACCGCCCTGGCCGGCGGCGCCGTTGCGGATCGTGAGGTGGTTGAGCTTCGCGTTGCCCGTCGACGTGATCCGGAAGCCGCGGTACTTGAAGTTGCCGTCGATGATCGTCGTGCGCGCGTTCGCGCCGTTGACCGTGATGTCCGACTGGATCACCAGGTCGTTGTTGATGTCGATCTCGCCGGCCGGGACGTTGATGGTGTCCGCGATCTCCTTGGTGGCCTCGGAGGCGGCGATCGCGGCGCGCAGGCTGGGGCAGTTGTGCGTGTCGGTATTGCAGCCGGTGCTGGCGTCGCCCGTCCCGGTGACTTGCCACGTGTCCGCCTGCGCAGGCGAAGCCACCGCCAGCGCGGCGAGCCCTGCAATAAACACTGCGCGCACGCGCACCTGACGACACTAACCGGAAATCTGAGCCTCTGGCAACGTCCGATTGGTCAGGTGTTTTAGCCGCGCGCGCGGGCCACGTAGCGCTTGCCCTTGCGAACCAGGACCGTCTTTCGCAGCCGCTTGTCGCGCACCGCCACGACGCCCTCGGTCACGCGGGTGAGCGTGGTCGTGCAGGTGTCCTCGACGAGCCACGTCGTGCCGCGGACGGTCGCCGCGCTGTAGGAGCCCGTGGTCCGGAACTTGCCCTTCCCCGAGCCCCACAGCTTTCGCTTCTTCGGCTTGCGCTGCGCCGCGCTGGCGCTGCGCCGCGACGAGCAATCGAGCGCCTCGACCAGCCTGAGGTCGACGAGCGTGCGCGTCTGCGTGATCCGGAAGATGCCGTCGTAGAACTCGGCCCGCTGCGGTGCCTTGCCCTGCTGGGTCTCGGCGGTGATGCGGACGCGCCCCTTCTTGACGTCGAACGTCGAGCCCATGGGGATGCTCTGCGACCCGTCGAGCTCGACGAACTCGTTGCTCCCCGGGCGACGGACCAGCACTTTTCCGCGCACCGGCCGCGCCACCGCGGTCTCCTGGAACTCGGGCTGCGGCGTCGGCGTGGCCCTCGGCGTCGGCGTCGGGGTGACCTGGGGATTCACCTGCGCGACGGTGAACTCGCGCACGGTCTCGGAGACGTTGCCGGCGCTGTCGGCCGCCCGCACGACGAACCGGTAGGTGCCGGGCGCGAGGCCGCTGTAGCTCGGCTGGGCCGGGCACGGGGCGAACGGATCCGCTCGGTTCGGCCCCTCGAGCCGGCATTCCAGCGTCACGCCGGCCTCGCCCGCGGCCACCGTGAATGTCGCGGCGTCCCCGGACGGTTCGCCGGACACCTGCGGCGCCGGCGGCGGGGTGCGGTCGACGGTGAAGGCGTGGCCGACGGGCGCGCCCGACACGTTGTCAGCGCCGGTCGGGCGCACGGTGAGCGTGAATTGGCCGTCGGCGAGCGGTCCGAGCGTCACCGGCGATTCGCACGGCTGGTAGGAGACGCCGTCGAGCGCGCACTCGATGAACGCGCTGGGCTCGTCCGTGCTCACCGTGAACGTCGGCGTGTCGTCTCGCGTGAGCGTCGGGCCCTCGATCGTCGCGGTCGGGCCGTTCGGGTGCATGTACACCGTCACCGGCGCGGACGGCTGCGACACGTTCCCGGCGTCGTCCTTCGTGATCGCCGTGAACACGTGCGTGCCGGTCGCGAGGTCGGCGATTTCGTAGAACCAGCCGCCGTTGCCCTCGATGACGATCGTGGCCGGGCCGAGCAACTGGCCGTTGTCATAGACGTCCACCGCCGTCATCGGCTCGGTCTGGCCGCGAAGGATCACGCCGCCCTCGCGCAGGACGGTGCCGTCGTCGGGATCCGTGATCGTCGGCGGCTCCGGCGAAGTCGTGTCGATCGTGAACGTGTACGAGTCCGGCTCGCCCGCTTGCATGCCGGCGTCGACCGCGCGAACTTCAAAGACCCACTGGCCGGGGCCGACGTCGACGAGCTGCAGGGGCGACGTGCAACTGCCGGTGAAGTCGTCGGGTGTCGCACCGACGAGGTAGCGCCGGCATTGGAACGTCGCGGCGGGGTCGTCGGCGGTGAACTCGAACTCGGGGAGGACGCTGTTCGAGACCGGCGGCGGGTGCTTCGTGATCGTCGCGACCGGCGGCGTGTCCACGCGGATCGTCCGCAGCCTGGGCTCGGAGACGTTGCCCGCCTCGTCGGTGGCCGTGACGCTGAGGATGTTGGTCCCCTCCGCCAGGTCGTCCGCCGTCCCTTCCCACGTGCCGATCTCGTTGACGGAGCCGGTCCCGACGACGCGGTCGGAGACCTTGATCGTGATCGTCGTGAACGGCTCGCCGCTCCCGGTGATCGGCACCGACGTCGATGTGTGCGCGCTGTCTTCGTCGGGGCTGGTGATCTGCGGCGCGGGCGGCTTCGCGGTGTCGACCGTGAAGCTGCGGCGCTCCGTGTCGATCGCCTCGCCGTCGATCAGCGCCGCCACCTCGAAGGAGTACGACTCGTCCGCGAGCGCGGTCGGTGGCTGGAACGTGCCCGCGTTGCACGGCACGTACTCGCCGATGGCGTCGCCGGGGCCGTTGACGCGGCACCGGAAGTTCGTCGCCAGCGCGGAGGAGAACGTGAACGTCGGCCGGTTGCTGTTCGTGACGCCGTCAGGACCCGAGTCGATCAGGATCGTGTACTGCAACTCGAAGGCGCCGGCGTCGCACCTCGGCCCCTGCGGGCGTGAGATGCCGCGCTGATCGGCCGGGAGGCACTCGTTCGGGATCAGGTTGACCGCCGGGCTGTCGTTGAACGTCGGCACCACGTCGGTATCGCCCCCGCGACTCTCGAGCTCGCCGGACAGGCCGGCATCGATGTCGCGCGCGTCGGTCGGCTGGGTGAAGCCACAGTCGACCCCGGACTCGATGTTGTAGCCGGCCGAGATCGGCACCGGTCCGAAGCAGTTCGACGTGCTACCGGCGAACTGGTTGTCCGCGACGATGCTCGACCCGATGCGGAACGCGCCGGTGGCGGGGAAAGCGATCCCGCCGCCGCCGCGATCGATGGCCATGTTGTGGGCCACGGTCACGCCCGACAGCGTCACCGAATCCATCGGATGCCCATAACTGATGATCCCGCCGGCCAGCCGGGCCGTGTTAAACGCGATCGTCGAGTTGCGGACCGTGAGCTGCGCCGACGCGCCGCCGTCGCCCCCGAAGTTGATGATCCCGCCGCCGTCTCCGCCGCCGAGCGTCGCGTGGTTGGAGTCGATCAGGCTGTTCTGGATCAGCATGCTGCCGTTGCGGTTAGCGACGCCGCCGCCGCTAGACGCGAGCCCGTCCGTCACTCGCACGCGGTCGAGCACGACGGTCGAGCTCTGGCTGCGGACGGTGCCGCCGTGGTAGCCGCCCGCGTCGGTTGCGGCCCCGCCCCGGAGCGTGACGCCGCTGATGCTCGCGCGGGTGGAGTTGATCTCGAGCACCCGCGATTCGCGGTTCGCGTTGCCGACGATGCTGGTGGTCCGCGCACCCGCGCCGGCGAGCGTCACGTCGCTGGTCACCTGGAGCGCGCCCAGCGTCAGGTCGTACGTGCCGGCGGGGACCGTGATCGTGTCGGCGCCCTGGTTGTTAAACGCGCTGGTCAGCGCCTGGCGGATGCTCGCGCAGGCCGTGCCGTCGCACACGCCCGCCACATCGGCGGTCCCATTGACCGTATACGTCTCGGCGTGCGCGGCCGGCGCAGCGGCAAGCGCGGCGACCACCGCCGTGAGGATCATCCGTGTCCAACGCATCCCGTACCGCCTTTGACCTTCCCGCCTCCTACCGAGCGTCGAGCCTAACCGGGCACGCCTACCTCGGCAAACGAACGTGCGTCCACTAACGGCGCGGCCGCGCCAAATACCGCTTCCCGGCGCGGACGAGGACGGTTCGTTTCTTGACCTTGTCACGCACGGAGACAGTGCCCTCCCGGACCCGCGTCAGCGTCCCCGCGCATGAGTCCTGCACCAGCCACTCCGTGCCGCGGACCGTCGCGGCGCTGTAGTTGCCCGTCGTCCGGAACTTGCCGCTGCCCTTGCCCCACAGCTTGCGCGACTTGGGCTTCTTCGCTGCCGCGCGAGCGCCGCGCTTCGGACAGCGCGCGAGCGCCTCGGTGAGCTTGAGGTCGGTGATCCCGCGCGACTGCGTGACCAGGAAGATGCCGTCGAAGAACTGTGCGCTCTGCGGTGCGGCACCGGCCTTCGGCACCGAGGTGAGTTCGACGACGCCGCGCTTGGTGTCGACAGTGGACCCGACCGGGATGCCCTGCGCCGCCGTGAGCTCCACGAACGTGCGGCTGCCGCGCGGCCGGTAGCGCACGCGGCCCGAGATCTCCTTGACGACGACGGTCTTGTTGACCACCGGCGTGGGCACCTGCACCGGCGTCACCTGCTGCTGAACCGTCGCCGCAGGGCCCTCGAACACCCGCGTCTCGGGCGTGCCGTCGGCGTTGCCCTCCGGGTCGATCGCGCGGATCACGAGCGTGTGCGTGCCGGGGCCGACCGGCTCGTTCCACGGTGACGCGCAGGGAACGAATGGGCCTCCGTCGAGCGAGCACTCGAACGTCGAGCCCGGGTCAGACGCGGCGAACGCGAACGGCGGGCCCGCGGCGTCGACCGACGTCTCTGGCGGTGGGTTCAGCTCGTACGCGCCCGCGTCGCAGAGCGGGCCCTGCGGGCGGGGCACGCCACGCTGGTCGGAGACGAGGCTTCCGCAGGCGGCGAGGTTCACCGCGGGGCTGGTGGCCGCGAGCGCGAGGACGGGTGGGTCCGCGCCGGTGTCGAACCCAGCGGCCAGTTGCGGGTCGGTGTTCTGTCGGCTCGAGGCCGTCAACCCGCAGGTCGCATCGGACTCGACGTTGCCGCCCTGGTCGATTGCGGCTGTCGGGCTGAGCCCGCAGTTCGACGGGAACGTCGGCGCTGAGCCGCCAGTCACGAATGTGCCGACATTGTGCGCCAGGATCGAACCCTGCAGGCGGGCGGTCGTGCTTTCCGAGTAGATCCCGCCAGCGCCCACGTCCGTTGCGGTGTTGCGCGCGAGCGTGACGCCGCGCAGCGTCGGTGGTTGGCCGTCATTGTTCTGGACGCCGATGCCCGCGCCGTTGCGCGCGCGGTTGAGCGTGATCGTCGAGTTCTCGATCGTGACCACCATCGCGCTGGTGGCGCCGTTGATGTACACCCCGCCGCCCGTGTCGGCGAGCGACGAGCCGATCGCGAAGTTGGTGTCGATCAGGCTCTGGGAGATCGTCAGCGTGGCCGCGCCGTCGGCGGCCAGCCCACCGCCGCGCTGGCCGCGGCCGTTCGTGAGCCGCACCCGGCGCAAGGTCAGCGAGGCGCCGAGGTTGGCGAGCACGTTCCCGCCGATGGCCGTCGAGCCGGCGTTGCCGTCGCGAAGCGTGACCTCGCGCAACTCGAGCTGCGAGTTCGCGCCGGCGACCAGAACACGCCCGCCGTCCACCGGCCGGATGATCGTGGTGTTCGCTCCGGCGCCGTCGATCGTGATCCGCGTCCCCGTGACGTTCAGCGCAGTGTTGATGCCGTACAGGCCCGCCGGCACGACGATCGTGTCGTCCACGCCGGCGCCGTTCGCCTGCGCGGCGGCGATCGCGCCGCGCAGCGTGCAGGTGGAGCCGCTGCACGTCGTCCCGTCAGTCGTCGTCGTCACCGTGAACGTGGCCGCGCTCGCGGACGCCGGAACGGCGAGCCCGGCCAGCGCGATGGCGACTGCGAGCGGCCGCCGCGTCACTTGCGAGGCTTGGCCGTGTAGCGCCCTCGCGGCCCTCGCACGAGGATCGTCTTCTTCTTGACGTTGTCGCGGACGGCGACGACGCCCTGGGTGACCCGCGTGAGCGTGCCGGAGCAGGTGTCCTGGACGAGCCATTCGGTGCCGCGGACCGTGGCCGCGCTGTAGTTGCCGGTCGTCCGGAACTTGCCGGTGCCCTTGCCCCACAGCTTGCGGCTCTTGGGCTTCTTGGCAGCGGCCTTGGCCCCGCGCTTCGGGCACGAGAGCCCCTCGGTGAGCTTGAGGTCGGTGATCCCGGCCTTCTGGGTCAGCAGGAAGATGCCCTGGCGGAACTGCGCCTTCTCCGGCGCCGCGCCCGCCTTCGGGATCGAGGTCAGCTCGACGACGCCCTGCTTGGTGTCCACGCTCGAGCCGACCGGAATGCCCTGCGTCGCGTCCAGCTCGATGAACCGGTTCGTGCCCGGGAGCTTGATCCGCACCCGCCCCGAAACCTCCTTCGCGACGATGATCTTGTTGACCACCGGGATCGGCTCTTGGCTCGCCACCGGCGGCGGTGTGAACACGGGCGGGGTGATGACCGGCTGCTGGGGCGTCGGGTCAGGGAATGCGCTGGAGTCGATCGGCGGCGCCTCGACGCCCTCCTCAAAGGCGCCGGCGTCGCAGGTGCCGAGCGACGTGCGCGGCGCGTTGCGCTGGTCGTTCCCGCCGATGCACGGCGTCACGAAACCCTTGGCGGCGCCGCCCGGCGTGATGGTCAGGACGTCGGTGTCCCCACCGCGGTTGACCAACTCGGTGCCCAGGCCCGGGTTGCCCGTGATCTCGAAGCAGCCATTGTCCGCGAGGTTCGTCCCGTCGTCGTCGTTGATGATGCCCGAGCAGTTGGCGAGCGTCGTTGCTCGGCGATTCTCGGCGACCAGCGACCCGTAGAAGTTGATCGTCTCGCTGCCCCCGGAGAGCCCCGCCGCGCCGACGGTGGACGTGTTGCGCGCGATCGTCACCGCGAACAGATCGGCGGCCGTGGTCGTCGCGATGCCGCCGCCGCCGAGCTCACCGCTCGAACTATTGAACGCGATGGTCGAGTTGTTGATCGTCAGGTCGCCCTCGTCGAAGATGCCGCCGCCGGCGCCGAGCGAGATCGCGGCGTTGTGGTCGATCAGCGAGTTGATAACCAGCAACGTGCCCGTGCTCGTGTTCGCGATGCCGCCGCCGGCGCGAGCGGTTCCGCCCGTCACGCGCGTATTCAGCATGAGCAGGTCGCCCTGATTGAGGATGTTGCCGCCGTCGGCCGGGAACGCGTTCCCGCCGGCGATCGTCATCCGGTAGAGGTACGCCTCGACGCCTGTCGCGACCGTGAACACCCGCGAGGTGCCGGCGCCACCGACCGTGGTGGTGCGTGGCCCCCGTCCATAGACCGAGACCCGCTCGGTCAAGGTCAGCGGCTGATTGACGGTGTAGGGCGAGTCCGACTGCAGAAAGATCACGTCGCCGGCGTCGTCGGCCGAGTTCGCGTGCGCGTTGGCCGCGTCGACGGCGGCACGGAGGCTGTCACAGCGGAAGTACGTGAATCCTTCGAAGACCGCGCTCTCCTGGCAGGGCGCGACCTGCGCGTCGCCCGTCCCGATCGCGAGATAGACGTTCGTCGCGGCGGACGCCTGCGCGGTGAAGGCGAAAGCCAGGGCGAGCGCGAGCGGGACGATGCGGGCGATACGGAACAACACCGCCGACCCTAGTCCGGCACGGAGTGTTCGTGCAACCGCCAGAAGTTCAGCGCCCCCGTGGTTTGGCGGTGTAGCGCCCTCGCGGGCCCGCACCCGGATCGTCTTCTTCGTCGCAAGGCCGATCGCGTGCGAGTCACCCCATTAACTTCGGGCCTCGAGCGCCCGCAAGCGCCAAACGTCGGGGATGGCGAAGCCGAGCAGGGCGACGGCGAACCCGATCGCGCCGCCCGCGATCACCACCTCGACGCTGCCCAGCGCCTCGCCGAGCGGACCGGCGAGCAGGTAGCCCAGGGGCAGCAGTGCGAGCGATCCCATCCAGTCGTACGAGGAGACGCGCGACAGCGCATGGGCCGGGATCCGCTGCGCGAGCGCCGTCTGCCACCACACGTCGAACAGCGCCAGGCCGGCACCCGTCGCCACGAACACGGCGACGAGCAGCGGCCGCGGCGCGCCGGCCGCGAACAGCACGATCGCCAGCGGCCACGGCAGGTTGACCACGAACGCCGCCAGCATCGGGCGCTCCGGCCGCCACCGGAAGCCGATCACGGCGCCCGCGATCGTGCCGAGGCCCAGCGCGGCGGCCAGCGTCCCGTACAGGCCACGGCTGTCGTAGACCTCCTCCGCCACCGTCGGCCCCAGCACGGTGTAGGGCGCGAATGCGACCAGCAGCATCACGGAGAAGATCGACACCGTGGCCCACACCCAGGCGCGTGCGCGGAACTCCGCCCAGCCGGCGCGCAACTCGGCGAGCAGCGTGTCGCCGGGCACGATCGCGCCGCGCACCCGGGGCCGCATCCGGACCAGGAACGCGGCGGAGACGATGAACGTCGCCGCGTCGAGCGCGAACGCCCAGCCCGCGCCGACTCCGAGCACGAGCGCGGTCGCGAGCGCGGGCCCGGCGAACTCCGCGACGGTTTGCACCACCGACGTCGCCGCGTTGGCCTCCTGGAGCATCGACTCGGGGACCGTCTGCGGCACCAGGCCGGTGAACGCGGGGCGAAAGAACGCCTCGGCTGCGCCGAACACGGCCTCGATCACGACGATGTGCCAGATCTCGACCGCGCCGGTGAAGATCAGCGCGGCGAGCAGCGCGTGCATCGCCGCGCGGACCAGATCGGTGGCGATCATCACGCGGTGGCGCGGCAGCCGGTCCGCCCACACGCCGCCCAGCATCAGACAGGCCACGAACGGGATCGCGTGGGCGGCCAGCACGAGCCCGACGTCGGTCGGCGTGCCGATCTCGGTGACGTACAGCGCGAGCGCCACGAACACCAGCCGGTCGCCGATCGTGCTGGCGCTCTGCCCGAACCAGAGCAGGCGGAACTCCCGCTCTCTCAGGACACGCACCATCCGTCAGCCATCATGCCTGAGCGATGGAGGTCGACGAGCTCTTCGACGCTTGGGAGCGCGCCTGGTCCGGCCGCGAACTGCGCGGGTTCGAACCCATCTGCGCGAAAAACGTCCACTACGAGGATCCGCTCACGCCCGCGCCGCTGATCGGGTGGGGCGCGCTGGCCGTGCACGCGAAGCGGCTGTGGCAGGCGATGCCGGACGCGCGCGTGAACTCCACCGGCGCGCGCCTGTCGGACGGGACGTTCGCGTGCGCGCCGTGCCGCGTGATCGGCACCCACACCGGCCCGCTGGGGCGGATCCACCCGACGGGGCGCGCGCTCGAGGTCCACGCGATCGTCTATGCGGAGTTGGAGGAGGGCCGTCTCTTGCGCGTGCGCGCCTTCTTCGACGCCTATGAGGCGGCGATGGAACTCGGAGTCCTTCCGAAGCCCGGCACCGCCGGGGAGCGCGCGCTGCTGGTGCTGCGCGGCTTCGGCCTCAGAGGCTGACGCGCACCGGCGGGTGGTCCGACAGTGCCCCGCGCTCCAGGACCTCGACCTGCTTCGCCGGGCGACCCTCGCTGTAGAGGTGGTCGACGTGGTTGCCGCCGAGCCGCACCATCCCGGGCAGCTCGGGAGTGCCACGCAGGTTGATGTCGCCGCCGAACAGCAGCGGTGCGCCGCTCGCCCATTCGCGTGCGGCGTCGAGCGCCCTGAGCGTGTCGCGCAGCGCGTGCGCCTCGACGTGCGTGCTCGAATGCACGTTGACCACCCACGACCCGTCGGCCAGCCGTACGCCATGGGCCCAGCGCCGCTCGGGTCGCCAGATCAGCCGGACCTTGCAATGCTCGGCGATCGGCCCGCGGACCAGGATCGCGTTGGCGCCGCCGCCGTTGGACTTGAGGATGTCGGGGTTGCGAGATGAGATTGCCCGCCGCACGCACAGGCCGAAGTTCCGTGACGTCAACACCGTGCGCTGTTCGGCGCCCGCCGCTCGAGCCAGCTGCGGGGGCCACCACGGCGGCACCTCCTGCAGCAGCGCCACGTCCCATTCCCACGCCGCCAGCGCCGCCGCGAACTCGTTCGCGAGCGACCGCCCGACGGGCTTCGGGCTCCGACCGTGGTAGAGGTTCCAGGTCAATGCCTGCATCCGCACACTTCATCACCGGCGCTGAGTTGGACGCCGACCGGCTCGACCTGCTGCTGCACCGGGCCGCGGCGCTGAAGGCGGCGCCGCAGTCGTCGCGGGCGCTCGAGGGCCGCACGGTCGCGCTGCTGTTCAACAAGCCGTCCACGCGCACCCGCACGTCGTTCGAGTCCGGGGTGTTCGAGCTCGGTGGCCACCCGATGATCCTGCGCGCCGACGAGCTGCAGCTCACGCGCGGCGAGTCCGTGCGCGACACCGCGCTGGTCCTTTCCCGCCACGCCGCGGTGATCGGCCTGCGCACGGGCGACGAGGACGAGCTGACGACACTCGCCGAGCACGCGACGGTGCCGGTCGTGAACATGCTCTCGCCGCTGCATCACCCGTGCCAGGCGCTGGCCGACCTGCTGACGCTGCGCGAGGCGTTCGGGTCGCTCGAGGGTCGCGTCCTCGCGTACGTCGGCGACGGGAACAACGTCGCCCGCTCGCTCGCCGTTGTCGGCGGTCTCGCCGGCGTCGAGGTGCGGATCGCGGCCCCCGACGGCTACCAGCTGACCGACACCGACGCGGTCCTGACCGACGACCCGCAGGAGGCGGTTGCCGGCGCCGACGCCGTGTACACCGACGTGTGGGTCTCGATGAGCGACTCCGAGGAGTCCGCCGCCGCGCGGCGCGAGGCGCTGGCGCCCTACGCGATCACCGACGAACTGCTCGACAAGGCCGGTGCGGAGGCGATCGCGCTTCACTGTCTGCCCGCGCACCCGGGGGAGGAGATCACGGAATCGGTCCTGTACGGCGACCGCCAGCGGATCTGGGACCAGGCCGAGAATCGCCGCCACGCGCAGAAGGCGCTGCTGGAGCTGCTCGTTTCGGAGCAGCGCCAGGACGGGTAGGTGCGAGCCGCCATGGCGGAGAAGGACGATCGCAGCGTCTTGACGATCACCCGCGAGCGCCTCCAGGACACGCTGGACGATGCGGTGCGACGCGGCCGGATGACGCGCGACGACGCGAGCGATCTCCTGGCCGAGATCCTGCGGCGCGCTGTCTCGGCGCCGGTGGGCGTGGTCAGGCTGGTGACCGGCGCTGACGGCTTTCCGATCGAGGACTACGACGATCTCACCGCGGCGCAGGTGGTCTCCCAGCTCAGCGAGCTCGAGGCGCCGGAGCTGCGCCGCGTGCGCGACTACGAGCGCCGCAACGCGAACCGCAAGACGGTGCTGGCCGCGGTCGAGAACAAGTTGGATTAGTACCGCGAGCCGACGGGTTTGGGCAGCGCGTCGAGCTCGGCCAGATCCTCGGCGGTGAGCTGCAGGTCTGCCGCCGCGGCGTTCTCTTCCAGGCGCGAGCGCCGCTTCGTGCCCGGGATCGGGACGATGTGGTCGCCCTGCGCCAGCAGCCACGCGAGCGCAACCTGGGCCGGCGTCGCGTCCCGCCGCTCCGCGACCCCCTTCACCGTCTCCACCAGCGTCTGATTGGCGTCCATCGCCTCGCGCTGGAAGCGCGGGTTGTTCTTGCGGAAGTCGCCGGCCGCGAACGTCCGCGGCTGCAGCGCTCCGGTGAGAAAGCCGCGGCCGAGCGGCGCGAACGGGAGGAACAACGCGCCGTGGGCCGCGCACCACGGAATCACCTCTGGGAAGGCGTCGCGGGTCCACAGCGACGCCTCGGACTGGACCGACGCCACGGGATGGATCACGTGCGCGCGCTCGATCTGCTCGACGCTGACCTCGGACAGCCCGAGCGCCTTCACCTTGCCCTGCGACACCAGCTCGGCCATCGCGCCCCACGTCTCCTCGAGCGGAACCTCGGGGTCGACTCGGTGAAGCTGGTAGAGGTCGATGACGTCGGTGCGCAGCCGCTTGAGCGAGCCCTCGATCGACTCGCGCACGTGCTCGGGGCGGCCGTCCTGGCGGATCACGTACTCATCCGTGTCGGCGACGACGTTGCCGACCTTGGTGGCGAGCACGACCTCGTCGCGGCGGCCTTCGATCGCGCGTCCGACCAGCTCCTCGTTCGTGTACGGGCCGTACATGTCGGCGGTGTCCAGCAGCGTGACGCCGATGTCGAGCGCGCGGTGGATGACCGCGATCGATGCGGCGTCGTCGCGCTGGTCGGCGTCGTACGCCCACGTCATGCCCATGCACCCGAGTCCGATGCGTCCGGGCGCCTTCATGCCGTCACCAGCAGCGGCGCGCTCTCCGTGATCACGATCGTGTGCTCGGCGTGCGCGGACGGCGAGCCATCGTCAGTGCGAATCGTCCAGCCGTCGTCGTCGACATGCACGTCACCGATGCCCGCGGCGATGATCGGCTCGACGGTGATCACGAGCCCGTTGGTGAGCGTGGGGCCGTCCCAGGCGATGTTCGGCACGTCCGGCGCCTCGTGGATCCGGCGCCCGATGCCATGGCCGGTGAGCTCCGCGCACACGCTGAAGCCGCGCCGCTCGACCTCGGTCTGGACCGCAGCCCCGATCGCGCCGACGTTCGCGCCCGCGGTGGCGGCCTGCAGCCCGCGCCGCAGCGCCGACTGGGCCGCCGCGGCCAGCCGCTGCTCGCGGCCTCGCACCTTGCCCACCGGCACGGTCCGGCACGCGTCGGCGTAGTAGCCGTCGAGCTCGGCCGTGACGTCGAGCTTGACCAGCTGGCCCTCGCGCAGTCGGCGCGGGCCGGGGATCCCGTGCACGCACTCGTCGTCGATCGAGATGCACACGGTGCCGGGGAAGTCGTAGTCGAGCCGCGGGCCGGAGCGGGCGCCGTGGCGGGAGAACACGGTGGCGGCGACCTCGTCGAGTTCGGCCGTGGTCACGCCGGGACGGACACGGCGGACGAGCTCGCGCAGGGTCTCGGCGACGACGCGGCCCGCGGCGCGCAGCGCGGCGAGCTCGTCGGGGTGGTCGATGGACACCCTGTCATCCTCACAGATCTGATGTCTGGCGCCACATTCACGCGGCCGTCGCGCGGCGACGTGCTCGAGCTCACGATCGATTCGCTCGCCCATGGCGGCAACGGCGTCGCCCGCTTGGAGGGCTATGTCGTGTTCGTCGCCGGCGCCGTGCCGGGCGATCGCGTGCGCGCGACGGTGGGCAAGGCCAAGAAGGCGTACGCGGAGGCGCGGGCGATCGAGATCGTCGAGCCGTCGCCGGATCGCGTTCCCGAGGTCGCCGACCATCCCGGCGCGCCGTGGCAGGTGCTGCCGTACGAGCGCCAGCTCGAGGTCAAGGCCTCGCAGGTCGACGAGGCGCTGACGCGCATCGGGCGGCTGTCCGGCTACGAGCTGGAGCCGATCGTGCCCGCCGAGGAGCAGTGGCGCTACCGCAACAAGGTGGAGTTCTCGTTCGGCACCGGACCCGAGGGTGAGCTCGTGTGCGGTTTTCACGCGCCGGGCCGCTGGAACGAGATCGTCCCGATGGGTGACTGCAAGCTCGTGTCCTCGCGCGTCAATGAGCTGCGCGAGCAGGTGCTCGCGTTCTGCAAGGGCTACGGCGCGTGGGACCGGCGCGACCAGCGCGGCTTCCTGAGGAACCTGGTCATTCGCGAAGGCCGCCGGACCGGGCAGACGCAGGTCCGCCTGGTGACCTCGCCGGGCAAGCTTGACGTCGACGGCCTGATCGAGGCGGTCGACGCCGACGGCCTGTGGTGGACCCAGACGGCGGACCTCGGCGAGAGCACGTACGGCGGCGAGAGCACGCTGCTGGCGGGCGCGCCGCAGCTGGTGGACCGGCTGGGCGGCCTCGACTTCCTGATCTCGCCCGAGGCGTTCTTCCAGACCAACACCGAGATGGCGGAGAAGCTCTACGGCGTGGCGCTCGAGTACGCGGCGCTGCGTGGCCACGAGCGCGTCTTCGACCTGTACTCGGGGATCGGCACGATCGCGCTGTCGATGGCCACTCGCGCCCGCGAGGTGATCGGGCTGGAGATCGTCGAGCCGGCGGTGGCGGACGCGATCGAGAACGCGCGCGTCAACGAGATCCAGAACGCGACGTTCTACGCCGGCGACGCACGGCTCGCGCTGCGCGAGCTGGTGGAGCGGGCGGGCCGCCCGGACCTCGCCGTGATCGACCCGCCGCGCGCGGGCCTCTCGCAGAAGATCGTGCGGCGCGTGGTGGACGCCGCGCCGGCGCGGATCGTCTACGTCTCCTGCAACCCGACGACGCTGGCGCCGAACGCGGCCCAGCTCGTCGAGGCCGGCTACCGGCTGGTCAAGGTTCGCCCCGTGGACATGTTCCCGCAGACGCCGCACATCGAGTGCGTGGCGCTGCTGGAGGCCGGCCCGGACGGCGTCCGCAATCCGGATCGCGACTAGATAGCGCCGCCGAACGGCGGGATGTTGCGGTAGGCGGCCGGGCGCGGGTCGTCCGGCGTCGGCGGGCGCTCGGCGGACTCGATCGTCTCCGTCGTGTCGCGCTCCGGCAGCACGGGGACGAAGCGGCCCTTCTCGTCGAGCCGCATCTTCACCTTCTCGCCGATCGGCTCGCCGGTCCCGGTGCGCGCGGGCTGGTGTCTGGGCATGGATCCGATTCTAGGCCGCTTGCGCCCAGACGCGACCGTCTTCGCAGCCGCCGAGGGCGTGGCCGACCTCGGCGTAGACCTGCGCGTTGACCGCCATCCCGACGTGCGAGGCGCGGACCTCGATCTGCTCGGCGGCCGGGTCCAGACAGGCGCGCCAGTGGACGACGCCGTCGGTCTTCGAGTAGAGCGCCGTGTAGCGGACCTCGGGCGGGAACGGCGCAACGAGGTCGGCGTCGAAGTCGGTGCAGCAGCCGCCGCGCAGGCAGCGAACGCTGAACATGCCCGGAATGCGGCCGGTGCCGAGCGTGCCGATCAGCAGCACCTGGGCGAGCACGAAGGGATGCGCGCTCAACTGGCGGACGGTCGGCGCGCCGAGCGTCACGATCCCGGAGACCAGGTCGGGCCGGCGGACGGCGAGCGCGCGGGCGAACACCCCGCCGCGGCTCTGTCCGACGATCGCGACGCGCTGCCCCGTGGCCTCGGCGAACCGCTCCAGTCGTGTCTCGAGGCGTTGGCACGTCTCCTCGGAGCAGCCGACGTTCGCGCGCATCCCGGCGCGGCGGGTGAAGTACCCGTTCTCGCGCAGCCAGTGGGTCATCGTGCCCAGTGATCCGTCACCGGCCAGGAAGCCCGGGATCAGCAGCACCGGGCGTCCCTCGCCGTCCGGCACACCGCCGCCGCGCCAGACCGAGCTGCGGAACAACGCGGCGGCTTCCACCCCGGCGCGACTTTCGCGCCATAGCGGGGGAAATTGCGGGATTGGGACGCCCACGTCCACTTTGTACCCGATTGTGCGGATCGCCACCACCTACGAAGGGGGAGTACCCTCGGCCCGATGCGTGCCGCCACGATTCGCGACGGCCGGATAGAGGTCGCCGAGCACCCTGATCCCGAACCTCAGGACGGGCAGCTGCTCGTCCGCGTCCGCGCCGCCGGTCTGAACGGCGCCGACATGCTGCAGGTCGCCGGCAAATACCCCGCGCCGCCGGGCGCGCCCGAGGACATCCCCGGCCTGGAGCTGGCCGGCGAGGTGGTCTCCTGCGGTCGCCGCGTCGGACGCTTCGAGCCCGGCGATCGCGTGATGGCGATCGTCGCGGGTGGCGGCCAGGCCGAACTAGCGGTCGTGCACGAGCGCACCGCCATGCCGATCCCGGACGAGCTCGACTGGACCGCGGCCGGCGGCGTCCCGGAGGTCTTCACCACCGCCCACGACGCGCTGTTCACCCAGGCTGGGCTGACGGTCGGGGAGCGGCTACTGGTCCACGGCGCCGCCGGCGGCGTCGGCATGGCCGCCGTCCAGCTCGGCACGATGGCCGGCGCGCGCGTCACCGCGACCGTCCGCGACGAGCACGCGCGCGAGCAGATCGCCGCGTTCGGCGTCAACGCGATCGCGCCCGAGGGGTTCGGCGAGGAGGGCGAGTACGACGTGATCCTCGAGCTCGTCGGCGCCCCGAACCTGTCCGAGAACCTCGACTCGCTCGCGATCAAGGGGCGGATCTGCATCATCGGCGTGGGCGCGGGGGCAACGACCGAGATCGACCTGCGCAAGCTGATGGCCAAGCGGGGCCGGATCCACGGCTCGACGCTGCGCAACCGGCCGATCGAGGAGAAGGCGCTCGCGGCGCGGCTCGTGGAGAAGATGGTGCTGCCAGGGTTTGCCTCGGGTGACCTGGCCGTGCCGGTCACGCAGACATTCGCGCTGGACGACGCGCCGGCCGCCTACGAGCGGTTCCGGGCGGGTGGCAAGCTCGGCAAGATCGTCCTCGAAACCTAAAGGGGCCTGGCCCCTTTAGGTTGGCAAGGCGTCCCGGATCGAGTCGAGGTCGGAGTCGTCCTTGGCCCACTCGCGCGCCTTGGGCTCCTTCTCGAACGCGATCCCGATGTGCCGCAGCGCGTCCTCGCGCCGCCCAGCCAAAGCAGCGAAGCACGCGAGGTTGTACTGGAGCGACGCGCTGTCGGCGTGATGCTCGAGGCCCTCCGCGCAGACCTCGTACGCGCGGTTCGGGTCCGACTCGCCGGCCGCCAGGAAGTAGTACTCGAACGTGGACGGCGGGCCCGCGGCGCCCGGTTTGCCGCCGATCGCCAGGACGGTCGTTCCCGCGGCTCGAGCATGCGCCACTCGATGCTGATCGGGCTGCGCGAACACGAACGTGCCCGCGGGAGCATCGATCTCCTCACCGGCGAGCTCGAACACCGCGTGGCCGGTGATCACCACGTAGAGCTCCTCGTGCTGGCCGGAGCTCGAACTCGTCTCGTCGTGAGGCTCGATCACGAGGTCGCCCTCGTTGTCGCCCGTGTAGGCATTGATGCCGAATGCGCTGACGCCGAGCGGCTTTCGGATCGGCCTCAGAACGGTGCCGGCGACGTCGATCCGACGCAGGTCGGCGAGGCTCAGTACGGAGGGAAGTCGCTCCACCACTCTCCCAAGACTCGGAACGCGCGCCAGAAGTCGCGCTTGGCGGACTCCTCGTCGAGCGACCGGTCGATGTCGGGCACGTAGAGCGCCTCGATCGAGGGCGTCAGCCGCTGGACCTCGCCGGGGAGTTCGAGGACCTCGCGCGCGAGGGGCAGTTGCAGATCGTTGAGGATGTCGAGCGCGTCGGTGCCCATGACCACGACGATCTTGGGCTGCACGATCGCGATCTCCTCGATCAGCCGCGCGATGCACTCGGGTGCGGCCAGCGTGGGGTCGGCCACCGGGCACTTCACGCACAGCGTCCCGTAGACGACCAGCGGGTCGATGTCGAGCCGCCGCAGCGACTTCATCAGCGCGGTGCCGGAGCGCCCGTAGAACGCGACGCCCTCCTCGACCTCGGCGGGCGTCGGCGCGTGCTTGAGCAGCAGCACGTCGGCCTGCGGATGGCCCGAGCCGAGCACCGGCATCAGGTTGCCGCGCGGGCAGCGGTCGCAGCTCTGCAGGTCGCGGGTGAACGTGTTGAGCTCGCGGATGGCGCGCTCGAGGTACTTCTCACGGATCTCGTCGTCGGTCGCGGGCATTCCGCCGACCGGGTTCACCTCAACGCCGGGTTCTCCTTGCCCCTGCAAGTCACTGCCCGCCGCGTCCCGCGACCGCCTTCGCCACCTTGCGCCGCCGGGTCGCGGCGCGGGAGGCGGACGGCCTGGCCTTCGTCTGGAGGAACTTCAGCGCCTGAACCTGGGCGTAGCGCAGCGACGACGGCTTCGCCGCGATGTTCGCGTCGCGCAGCGATTCGAGGAACTCCTCCGGCCCGTCGAAGTCGCGCATGCTGATGCGCACGGCGCCGAGGCCCTGGGCCACGTGTGCATCGGTTCCTGCACCGCCGACGATCCGGTACTTGTTCGCGAACCGCACCGCCTCCTCGTTGAAGGCCGGGATCGCGATCCGCGGGTTGAACACCTCGATCGCGTCGATGTCGGAGACGATCGCGAGCATGTGCTCGTAATCCGGGACCGAGTGGAGGCGGTCGAAGGGATGCGGGACGTAGACGAGCCCGCCCTGGCGGCGGATCTCGGCGATCGTCTCCTCGAGCGTCATCCCGCGCGGGATCTTCTCCTCGATGAAGAGGCCGATCACCTCGCCCTGGTCAGCGGTCTTGACCTCCTCGCCGACGATCACCTTGACGCCGTACTCGGCGGCCTTGGCACGCGCGTCGAGTGCGCCGGAGATCTCGTTGTGGTCGGTGACGGCGATCGCCCCGAGGCCGACGTCGCGGGCGGTGGCGAGCAGCACGTCGACCGGGGTCGCGCAGTCGTTGGAGTGGTCGGTGTGCATGTGCAGGTCGACCTCGATCAGCTTGCGCTTGGCGAGGCGCGCGCGGACCTCCGGCTTCGGGTCCGGCTCGTGCCGGAGCGCGGCGAGCCCGGAGTAGATCTCCTCGACCTCGTCGGCGACGCGCGACCACGAGAGGTCGGCGCTCGCCGCCGCGCCCGCCTTCACGAGCCGGTCGCGCAGATCGTCGTCGCGAATCAGGCGCTCGAGCTGCTCGGCCAGCACGGCGATGTCGCCGGCCTGGAAGTGCAGCCCGAGATCGCCTTCACGGAGCACCTCCTCGTACACCGGCACGCGCGCGGCCAGCGGCACGGCGCCGACCCCGAGCGCCCGCACCAGCACGCCGGGCGCCGTGTCCTGCCCGAGCGACGCGGCGACGACGACGTCGGCGTCCGCGAGCGCCGCCTGCTCGTCGTCGACCACGTGCACGCGATGGCGCAGGCTGGAGCGCAGCGTCGGAACGGCGCCGGTCTTCGAGTAGATGACCGCCTCCCACGCCAGCTCTTCAGGCAGCCGCCGCAGCGCGCGCAGGAACAGCCGCAGCGCACCGCGCTCCTCACGATCGGAGAACGCGATCTTCAGCGGGCCGGAACGCTCGCCGCGCTCGAGCGGCGTCACGCCCGGCCTCAGCAGCCGATAGGACGCCGGGAAGTAGCGATTGAGCAACTCCGCGGTGGCCTCGTAGCTCGCGGTGCGCGCGTCCAGCCGGCCGAAGAACAGCTCGACGAACCTCCGCGCGACCTGTGTGCTCAGCACCCGTTCGACCGGCTGATGGAACGACCCGACGTTCAGCGCACGGCTGTGCCGGAGCGCGACGCTGCCCGCGCTCGGCGCCCACGGCTCGTGGACGTGCACGAAGTCCAGCGGAGCGATACCGAGGACCTCCTCGATCGTGCGCGCGATGTCGACCGGCGGCGCCGGATTGACGCCCTTCCTCCGGCTGGGGAACAGCAGCTCGCCGACGCCGAGCACGCGGACGTCGCCGTCGGGATCGAACAGCGCTTCGGGCCGCTCCCGTGCCGCCCGGATCAGCTTGCGCGACTCGCGCACGAGCGAAGGCGACCGCGACGGCGCGAGCAGCAGCACCCGGTGCCCCCGCCCGGCCAGCTCCCGCGACACCTCGGTCGCGAAGGTCCCCACCTCGTTCGCATCCTCCAGCGGGTGCGGCGCGACCTGGGCGATGGCGAACGAGTCTGCCACTGCGCGCCAGCTTATCGAGGCGCCGCTGTCGGGCCTCGTTGCGATCACAGCCGTGGGACTCCAAGCTGATCGCAGATCGCTCTGGCGGTGCTTGCGGGGATCTCGCGGTGGCGGGGAACGGTTGAGCGCAGGCCGTTCGGCGAGACCCAGATCTCGTGTCGACGACCCTGCCGAACGGGGAGTGCATGCCACGACATACTCTTCCGGTGCCCTCGCTCCAGCTGTCCATCGTTTACGAGCCCGTCGAGAACGGCTGGACTCAGGCGCGCATCGCCGAATACCCCCGGTGATCACGGCCGCACCGACGCGCGAGGGCGCCAAGGAGCTGGTCCTTGACGCCCTCAGGGAATACCTGCTCTCGCTGGCGGACACGCCGCCAACGGGCGACGGTGAGCGCGAGCCGGTGGCACTCTCCATCACTGCATAGGCGTTACTCGGCGACGACTTCGGCCTGGGTGACCTTCGCGGCCTTCTCGCGCGCCGTGCGGGCGACCTTCTCGGTGCGCGCGTGGTGGGCGATGAACTCCTCGGTCGCCAGGCGCGCCTCGTCGTCCGGGCGCTGGTTCATCGGCGACTTCATGAGGTAGGACGAGGGCCCGTCGAGCTGGCCGCCGACGCCGTGATTCAAAGCGAGCTTGCAGCAGCGCGCGGCGTCGATGACGATGCCGGCCGAGTTCGGCGAGTCCCAGACCTCGAGCTTGAGCTCGGCGGTCAGCGGCACGTCGCCGAAGGCGGCGCCTTCGAGCCGGATGTGCGCCCACTTGCGGTCCTCGAGCCACGGCA
This sequence comes from uncultured Solirubrobacteraceae bacterium, assembly GCA_963768375.1. Taxonomy (GTDB): domain Bacteria; phylum Actinomycetota; class Thermoleophilia; order Solirubrobacterales; family Solirubrobacteraceae; genus Solirubrobacter. The sequence continues at coordinate 126,304 of CAVYHO010000002.1, read as the reverse complement.
CGTAGTCCGACGGGCCGACGTGGACGTCCTTGGCCGGCATCTCGTGGTCGACGATCGACGTGACCGCGTTCGTCTTGGAGATCTTCTTGGACTCCAGGCGCTCGCGCTCGAGCATGTTGTAGAAGTCCATGTTGCCGCCCACGTTGAGCTGCGACGTGCGCTGCAGCTCGACGCCGCGGTCGCCGAACAGCCGCGCCAGCGCGCGGTGGACGATCGTCGCGCCGACCTGGGACTTGATGTCGTCGCCGACGATCGGGAGCCCGGCCTTCTTGAACCGGTTGTTCCAGTACTGCTCGCGGGCGATGAACACCGGGATGCAGTTCACGAAGGCGCAGCCGGCCTCGAGGATCTGCTCCACATACCACTTGGTCGCCTGCTCGGAGCCGACCGGGAGATAGGACACGACGACGTCGGTCTTCGTCTCCTTGAGCACCTCGACGATGTCGACCGTCGAGCCCGGAGCCTTCGTGATCTTCTCGGACAGGTACTTGCCGAGACCGTCGTGAGTCATCCCGCGCTGCACCGGCACGCCGAGGTGCGGGACGTCCTCTTTGACGAACTTGATCGTGTTGTTCTGGCCCGCCCAGATCGCCTCGGAGAGGTCCTTGCCGACCTTGTCGGAGTCGATGTCGAAGGCGGCGGAGAACTCGATGTCGCGGACGTGGTAGCCGCCCAGGTCCACATGCATCAGGCCCGGCACGCGCTGCGTGGGATCGGCGTCCTTGTAGTACTGCACGCCCTGCACGAACGCGTTTGCGCAGTTGCCGACGCCGATGATGGCGACCCGCACCTTTTCGTTCTGATAGCGGCCGTGGCCGTTCGATGACGTCAAGAGCAATCCCTTCGGAAAAACGTAGTGACCGTCGGTCAATAACCCCCTAGAGGGTTTCGGTTACAGGCTTGCGAAGCTCTGACCGCACGTGGAAGATGCGCTGGAAGACGGTGATGATCGCCATCGCGGCAAGCACGTAGATCGCCGGTTCGATCGCCTTCAGATCGCCGAACACGAGCCCCGCGGACAGCACTACGACGCGCACGGCGCGGTCGGCGATACCGACCTTGCACTCCACCCCGAGCGCCTCAGCCCGGGCTCGAGTGTAGGAGACCATCAACGATGCGAGCACGGCGAGCACGACGATGGCCACGGCCACGTCGGCCCCCGCGATCACGGTGAGATCCGGGTCCTTCACGATCCGGTAGCCGACCGCGGCCAGCACGATGCCCTCTTCCAGGCGGTCGAGCGTCGAGTCCAGGAACGCCCCGAACGGGGAGCCCTTGCCGGACATCCGCGAATAGCGGCCGTCGAGCGTGTCGCAGACCGACCCGACGATGAACGCGATGCCGCCGGCGATCCACCAGCCCTGCAGTACGAAGACAGCGGCCACCACGCACAACGCGAACCCCGTCAAGGAGATCGCGTTCGGGGTCAGCCGCGATTGGATGAGGCGGTTGCGGAACTCCGCCTGGTAGTCGCGCGTGGCCATAGGCGCGGGGCAGACTATCCGGCCCGGGCCGGAGCAGGAAGGGCCGGCTCGGCCTCCCACGCCCACGCCTGCGGCCGGACGCGCGCGAACAGCGTCTGCGCGGCCACCGCGGCGACGGCCGCGACGGCGGCACCCGCGACGGCGTCCAAGATCCAGTGGTTCGCGGTCACCACGACCACCAGCGTCACCACCGGCGCGTAGGCCACCCACAGCACGCGCACCCAAGTCCGGCGCGCCATCCGGATCATCGGAACGGCCAGCATCAGCGCGAAGGCGACGTGCATCGACGGCACTGCCGCGTACGGGTTGAACAGCGCGTTCACGCCTGCATCCGACGACACGCCCGTGAAGTCCGACACCGAGTCCTGGAACCCCAGCTCGGGCAGCATCCGCGGCGGCGCCGTGGGATAGAGCACATAGCCGATCAGCGCCAGCGCCATCGCGACCATGAACATGTTGCGCACGAAGTAGTAGTGCTCGTTGCGGAACAGGTAGATGAACGCGAGCGTGCACGTCGTGACGACGAAGTGCGTGTTGATGTACATCCAGGCGCCCACGTCGTCGAGCCACCCGGTGCCGATCGCCCACCGCTGCAGGTCGTGCTCGACCAGCACGCCGAGCCAGCGCTCGGCGTCGACGATCTGGCGGGCGTGCTCGAACGCGGCCGCCGACTGGTCGAACACCTGCCCGCGGACGAGCCGGTAGACCCAGTAAGCGCCGCAAAACAGCAGGACCTGCCACAACAGGTCGCGGGCGCCGCGGGGGAAGAGGCGAGAGGCCATCGCCCTACAGGCTAATCGCAGTCCTCGGCACGGCGACCGCGCTCGAGCCCGAACTTCGCCTGTACGAGCACGACGTTCTCCGCCTTCGGCTCGACGCGCGTCCAACCGCCCGGAGCGCGGCTCAGGCAGGCGCTCGGCGCCGACCAGTACGGCGTGTAGCGGTAGCGGACGACGGTCGCCTTAGGCGCGTCGACCATGAACCAGTTCGGCCCGGTGGCGAGGATCTTCGCGCCATTGGACGCCGGCGGGTCGGTCCCGCGCACCTCCCAGATCCGCCACCGCGGCGACTCATAGACGAGCTTGAGGAACCGCGCCCCGCGCTCCAACACCTTCGCCTCGTCGCGCGCGGAGTAGTCGAGTGGAGCGTTCGGCAGCGCGACCCAGCGGACGGCGTTCTCGCGCAGCCAGTCGTGGTACGTCGACGCCGTCAGCGTCTCGTCGTCGTAGAAGATCGGATTCGCCTTCCGGTCGAGCTGGCGCTCCCACCCGCGCGCCAGCGGCACGATCTTGGCCAGATCGGCCGCCTCCCAGTGGTTCTTGGTCAGCGGCACCTCGACGCGCTCGCCCGGCTTGGCGACGCGCTGCAGGAAGTCGCCCGCCTCGGCCTGGAACGAGAGCCGCGTGCTCGGATCGCCGTGCGCCTCGGCCACGGCCCGCACCGCCGGCAGCCACTGCAGGTACAGCAGGCCGACGCCGACGACGACCAGCGCCGGCACCGGCACGCGCCTGCGGTGTGCGAGCGCCAGCACCGCCGGTCCGGCGAGCACCCCGAGGCGCAGCGCGTTCTGGCCGAACGGGGACGGCACCACGAACGCGCCGATCAGCACGCCCAGGTACAGCAGACCGCCCGCCCACAGCGTCCGCCGGCCGGGCGCGAGCAGTGCGACCCCGGCGGCGGAGAGGACCAGCATCGGCCAGAAGGCGGTCGCCGCGAACCGGTCGGTGCCGCCCTCGGGGAACAGCAGATACAGCCCGATCCCGCCCGCCAGCGTCGGGAGCCCGACCCACGCCGCCGCGGGCCAGCCGGAGCGCCCGTCGGCGATCAGCTTCGCGACCGCGCCGAGCATCAGGAACACGCCCGCGACCGGGCTGGCGAGCATCGCGGCCAGCCCGAGCACGCCGGAGAGCACCCGCCGCTCCGACCGCGCGGCCGCCCACGCGCCGACCGCCAGCGCGATCCCGAGCAGGAACGGCATCCGCCCGATCGCCACGTTCGACAGCACGCCTGCCGTGAGCAGCCAGGCGGCGACCATGCCCGCGTCCGGCGACGGCGCCGCCGCGCGCGCGAGCGGGACGAAGAGCGCGACCGCCGCCACCGCGGCGCAGACACCGACGATCGCGGGACCGAACGCGGCGGCCAGCGGCGCGAACAGCAGCGAGTAGCCCAGCACGTGATGGCCGCCGTACCACTGGGCGTTCCAGACGGTGAGACCCTGGTGCTCGAACAGCCACGCGCGATAGGAGTGCGCGGCCATGTCGGCGGTCGCCGGGGAAGCGAGCAGATACGCCACGCAGAGCACGGCGCAGCCCAGGGTCGGCGCCAGCGGATGCAGGAGCGCGCGCCGCATTACGGCGCTAGACGCTAGCGCGTACGCGCTACGGGCCTAGCTTCGGCTGGCGAAATCCGCGGTGACGAAGCAGATGCGCGACGAATTCCGCTTGGCCACGCCGACCCGGCGGTAGCCGCTCGAGAGCATGATCTGGCGGTGTGCGGCGGAGTTCATCCACATCTGCACGATGGTCTCCGCCTTGCAGCCGGTCATGTAAGCGAGGTTCTCGCCGACCTTTCGCGAGCGTACGTACCGCCGCACGCGCCGGGCGGTGTCACCGTGCGCGAGCACGCGCTTGCGGGCCATCGACGCCGAATGGACGTCGGCCGCGCGGGCCAGGCCGCCGCTGACATGCAGTCGCGGGAGGTTGTACTGCGCCCGGATCTTGTTCATCGCCCGCACGATTCCCGCTTCGGTGCGATCGTGGCGAGCGGACGCGGACGCGGACGCGCAGGGCAAGACGCAGGCGATCGATAAGACGGCGAGCAGCGCTCGCCGACCCGCACAGACGGACATGGGGCCTCTCCTGGGAACCGGGCAACCCGACCAAAGGCGCTCGGAAGCTGTTCACGACCTACACGGACTTGACCTTGTCCGCGACCGACGCAGTCCGTCGCTACTGAGACCTCGCGAATCGATTCGCGGGCAGGCAAACTAACTACCGAACGCGCCGGACGTCGCCCGATCAACGCCTGCCTGGTAAGAAATCATACCTCAAAAAGTGAGATTTACCCCGATCGGGGTAGCGCCGCTCAACCGGCAGGCCACGGCCCGCGTCCGTCGCATCCGCGACCGTCTGCGTGAGGTCTACGGCCGGCCCTTCGCGCCGCCGCACGGACACGGCCTGGACGAGCTGATCCTCACCGTCCTGTCGCAGTCGACCAACGACCGCAACCGTGACGTCGCGTTCATGGCCCTGCGCGACCGCTTCGGCAGCTGGGAGGCGGTTCGCGACGCGCCCAACGCCGACGTCGAGCTCGCGATCCGCCCCGGCGGCATCTCGAAGATCAAGTCGGCACGGATCCAGGACATCCTGCGCGAGATCGAGATCGAGGACTTCGACGAGCGGCTCGCGGAACTGCCGGTCGAGGAGGGCCGCGCGGAACTCGTCGCGCTGCCCGGCGTCGGCCGCAAGACCGCCGCGTGCGTGCTGCTGTTCGCCTACGGCAAACGCGACGTCCCGGTCGACACGCACGTCTCGCGCGTCGGCACTCGGCTGGGCCTGTTCCGCGAGGGCGCGCCGTTCGAGGAGCTGCACGACACGATGCTCGCCCTCACGCCCAAAGGCCAGGAGCTCGAGTTCCACGTGAACCTGCTGCGGCACGGGCGCCGGACCTGTCATTCAAGGCGCCCTAAATGTGAGGACTGCGCCCTGCTCAAGATGTGCCCGACCGGCTACAATCTGCGCCAAGCAGACTGAGATTTTCAAGAGGAGCTCAATACATGGCAAAGACCATCGGTATCGACCTCGGAACCACGAACTCGTGCATGGCTGTGCTCGAGGGTGGCGAGCCGACGGTCATCGAGAACAGCGAGGGTGGACGCACCACCCCGTCGGTGGTCGCCTTCACGCAGGGCGGCGAGCGCCTGGTCGGCACCGTCGCCAAGCGCCAGGCGGTCACGAACCCCACGAACACCGTCTTCTCGATCAAGCGCTTCATGGGCCGTAAAGAGGCCGAGGTGCGCGAGGAGGAGTCGATGGTGCCGTACAACGTCATCTCCGGCTCCGGCGGTGACGCGCGCGTCGAGGCGGGCGGCAAGGAGTACTCGCCGCCGGAGATCGCCGCGATGATCCTGCAGAAGCTGAAGGCGGACGCCGAGGCCTACCTGGGCGAGACCGTGGACAGCGCGGTCATCACCGTTCCGGCCTACTTCAACGACGATCAGCGCCAGGCGACCAAGGACGCCGGCCGGATCGCCGGCCTGGACGTCAAGCGCATCATCAACGAGCCGACGGCCGCGTCGCTGGCCTACGGCCTCGACAAGGAATCCGACCAGACGATCCTCGTCTTCGACCTCGGCGGCGGCACGTTCGACGTGTCGGTGCTGGAGATCGGCGACGGCGTCTTCGAGGTCAAGTCGACCGCGGGTGACAACCACCTCGGTGGCGACAACTTCGACAAGGCGATCGTGGACTGGCTCGCGGCGGAGTTCAAGCGCGATCAGGGCATCGACCTGACGCAGGACAAGATGGCCCTGCAGCGGCTCTACGAGGCGGCCGAGAAGGCCAAGATCGAGCTCTCCTCGGCGCAGGAGACCCAGATCAACCTGCCCTTCATCACGGCCGACGCCTCAGGCCCGAAGCACCTCGACGTGCGGCTCACGCGCGCCAAGCTCAACGAGCTCGCGAGCGCCCTGATCGAGCGCGTCGTCGGCCCGGTCCGCCAGGCGATGGACGACGCCAAGGACAAGGGCGTCAAGGAGATCCAGCACGTCGTGATGGTCGGCGGCATGACGCGCATGCCGGCCGTCCAGGACAAGGTCAAGGAGCTCACCGGCAAGGAGCCGCACCGCGGCGTCAACCCGGACGAGGTCGTGGCCGTCGGCGCCGCCATCCAGGCCGGCGTGCTCGGCGGCGAGGTCAAGGACGTCCTGCTGCTCGACGTCACCCCGCTCACGCTCGGCATCGAGACCAAGGGCGGCGTGATGACGAAGCTGATCGAGCGCAACACGACGATCCCGACGCGCAAGTCCGAGGTCTTCTCCACCGCCGAGGACAACCAGCCGTGCGTCGAGATCCACGTGCTCCAGGGCGAGCGCGAGATGGCGATGTACAACAAGTCGCTGGGCAAGTTCCAGCTGACCGGCATCCCGCCCGCGCCGCGCGGCATCCCGCAGATCGAGGTCGGCTTCGACATCGACGCCAACGGCATCGTGAAGGTGTCGGCGAAGGATCTCGGCACGGGCAAGGAGCAGAAGATCGAGATCAAGTCCGGCTCCGGGCTCTCGGACGACGAGATCAAGCGGATGGTGTCCGACGCCGAGTCGCACGCCGACGAGGACAAGAAGGCGCGCGAGCTGGCCGAGGCCCGCAACCAGGGCGAGTCGGCCGCGTACAACGCCGAGAAGCAGCTCAAGGAGCTCGCCGAGCAGATCGACAGCGCCTCCAAGACCGAGATCGAGGACGCGATCAAGGACGTCAACGAGGCCGTCAAGGGCAGCGACGCGGAGGACATCCGCGCCAAGACCGAGCGCCTGCAGACCGCGTTCCACAAGGTCTCCGAGGCGATGTACGAGCGCGCCCAGTCCCAGCAGCAGGCCGAGGAGCCGTCCACCAACGGCTCGTCGAGCGACGGCGCCTCCGCCGAGGAGGAGGTCGTCGACGCCGAGGTCGTGGACGAGCAGAAGTAATGACCCACGAGGGCACGCACAGCGAAGTCGCCGCCGACGAGGAGTTCACGGCGGCGGCTCCGCCGCACCCTGGGGCACCGCCCGCGGGCGAGACGTCGTTCGCCGACGCCGAGGCGCCTCCCGCGTCCGATCTGCAGATCGCGCGCGAGAAGGCCGACGACTATCTCGCGCTGGCGCAGCGCACCCAGGCCGACTTCGAGAACTACCGCAAGCGGATGGCGCGTGAGAACGCGGCGGCCGTCGATCGCGGGATGGCGAAGCTGGCCAAGGAGCTGCTGCCGGCGATCGACCATCTCGAGATCGCGCTGAAGGCCGCCGAAGGTCACGAGGACGTCGTGAAGGGCTTCGCGATGGTGGCGGGTGAGCTGCAGGCTGCGCTCGCTCGCGTCGGCATCCAGGCGTTCTCGCCCAACGGCGAGCCGTTCGACCCGAACGAGCACGAGGCGATGGCTTCGCAGCCGCGCGAGGGCGCCGAGTCCGGGACGGTCGTCGAGGTCTACCAGTCCGGCTATCGGATCAACGGCGCCGTGCTGCGCCCCGCGCGTGTGGTGGTGGCGCAGTAGCGATGCCCCGCTCCTCCGACTACTACAAGACCCTCGGGGTCGACAAGAAGGCCTCCCAGGAGGAGATCAAGAAGGCGTACCGCAAGCTCGCGCGGCAGTACCACCCCGACACGAACAAGGACGCCGGCGCCGAAGAGCGCTTCAAGGCGATCTCCGAGGCCTACGACATCCTGGGCGATCCGGACAAGCGCAAGAAGTACGACCGCGGCGGCTCCGTCTTCGCCGGCGGCAATCCGTTCGGGGGTGGCGCGGGCACGGCCGGTCCGTCCAGCGGCAGCTGGAGCGACATCTTCAGCGACATCTTCAGCACCGCCTCGCGCGGCGGGCCCCGCACGAAGCCGGCGACCGAGCGCGGGAAGGATCTCGACACGTCGGTGACGCTGTCGTTCGAGCAGGCGCTGACCGGCGCCCAGGTGCCGGTGTCGGTGGCCACCCATACGGCGTGCACCACGTGTCGCGGCAGCGGCGCCCGGCCCGGCACGTCGCCGAAGGTCTGCCCGGTCTGCAGCGGCCGCGGCGTCGAGGCCCAGGGCCAGGGCGTGTTCTCGATCACCCGCCCGTGCTCGCGCTGCAACGGCACGGGCACCGTGATCGAGGAGCCGTGCCCGACATGCGCGGGCGATGGGCGCCTGCGCGAGATGAAGCGCTACCGGGTGAACATTCCCGCGGGCGTGCGCGAGGGCTCCCGGATCCGGCTCGCCGGCAAGGGCGAGGCCGGGTTGCGCGGCGGGGCCGCCGGCGATCTCTACGTGGTCACCCACGTCACCCAGTCCGACGTGTTCACGCCCAAGGGCGACCACTTCGAGGTCGAGGTGCCGATCACGGTCGCCGAGGCGCTCGGCGGCGCCGAGGTCGAGGTGCCGACGCTGAACGGCACCAAGAAGCTGCGGGTCGCGCCGGGGACCAAGCACGGCACCGTGCAGCGGCTGCGCGGCGAGGGCGCGCCGATCCTGTCCGGTTCCGGCCGCGGCGACCTGCACTATCGGTTCGTGATCGACATGCCGACCGACCTGACGGCGGAACAGCGCGAGGCCGTCGAGCAGCTGTCGAAGGTCATGAACGGCAACCCGCGCGAGCGGATCCTGCGAGCGGCGGGTCAGTCCTAGTGGCCACCCGCCGCACCAGGATCACGGCGCGGGTCGAACATGATCGCGGCGTGTTCATGATCTCGGTCGCCGCCGAACTGGCGGAGATGCACCCGCAGACCTTGCGGATGTACGAGTCGCGCGGGCTGATCGAGCCCAAGCGCTCCCCGAAGGGCACGCGCCTGTACTCCCAGGCCGACGTCGAGCGGCTGCGCCGGATCCAGGAGATGACGACCGAGTGGGGGATGAACCTCGCCGGCGTCGAGCGCGTGTTCGCGCTCGAAGGTCAGCTCGACCGGATGCAGCGCAAGGTGAACGTGCTCGAGCGCAGGGCGGAGCAGTTGCAGGAGGAGATCGCGCGCCTCGAGGAGGTGCGCAACACCGTCAAGGCCGAGATCGTGCGCTACGAAGAGGCCCCGGGGACCTCACTGATCCCTATTCGGCACGTGCGACGCCGGTAGGCGTCGCCCACAGCGCGAGCTGCAGTGCCGAAGCCAGCCGGTGGTGCGTGGCCTCCTTGATGTCGGCCGCGGTCAGGCGGACGACGATCACGCGATGCGACGCGGCGTCGAGCGTGAAGCCGCGGCCGGCCATCGCGCAGGCGACCTGCCAGGCGTCGCGGCCGGTGTCACGGAGGTCGATCGCCAGGCGAACGCTGTCGGTGTCGCTCTTGACCTCGGGGCCGAGGACGCGGACACCGTCAAGCTCGGCGATCCGGTCGCGGGCGATGGAGGCGGCAACGCGGAGACGTTCAAGGCTCGCCTCCGCGGCGAAGTCCGGGCGGGGGCCCAGGGCTTCAGATGTGGGGAAGAGGAGGGAGGGGGCGGCCATGGCGTAACCCTCCCCGATGGTCTGGGCGCGGACCATCCGTGGTGGGGGTGAACCTTCTCCCACCGGGGGTGAGCCGGCTCATCCTCGCGAGTGAGGAACGAGGCTTCATAGACTCCGGCTGGCTGACCGCGCCGCCCCTCACGTGTCCCGATTGCGGCCGCCCGCTGCCCGCGGACGGCGGGCCGTGCTCGTTCTGCACGCTGACCGCGGCCGAGATCGCCACGCCCGCTCCGGATACCGGTCCCGGACTGGTGGCCGGCCGCTACCTGCTCCAGCGCCGGCTCGGCCGTGGCGGTGCCAAGGACGTGTGGCTGGCGCACGACCTGACGCTCGACCGCGGCGTCGCGCTCGCGCGTGTGTCCGGGCCGGACGCGTGGGAGCGGCTGCGGCGCGAGGCGCGGCTGACGGCGCGGCTCGGCGGCCACCGCCACATCGTCACCGTCCACGACGTCTTCGACGACGACGGCACCCCGTGCCTGGTCGCCCGCTACATGACCGGCGGCTCGTTGTCGGACCGGCTGGAGCGCGCGCCCGGCGGGCGCCTGCAGCCGCCGGAGGCGATCCGGGCCGGCCGCGAGATCGCCGCTGCGCTCGCGCACGCGCATGCGAACGGCGTCGTGCACCGCGACGTCAAGCCGGACAACATCTGGATCGACGCCGAAGGCGAGGCCGCGCTCGGGGACTTCGGCGTGGCGATGGCCGACGGCGAGACCGGCCCGTCGGCCGGGACGCCGCGCTACGCGGCGCCGGAGCAGCTCATTGGCGACCCGGTGAGCGCGCGCACCGACCTGTTCTCGCTCGGCATCACGATCTACGAGCTCCTCACAGGCCAGCGGCCGTTCGCGCCCACCGACCGGTTCCGGATGCGTCCGCCCGCGCCGCCGTCGAGCCTCGCGCCCGGGATCCCCGAGGCGCTCGACGCGCTCGTGCTGTCGCTGCTCGCCCACGAGCCGAACGAACGGCCCGCCGACGCCGACTTCGTCGCCGCCCGGCTGGCGGAGCTGGGCGGCTCGGAGCTCCCGGCGGGCGTGATCGGGCGCACGACCGAGCTCGAGCGCCTGCGGGCGGCGCTCACGCAGGCCTGGGACGGCGCGGCGCGCACGATCGTCGTCGCCGGCGAGCCGGGGATCGGCAAGACCACCCTGCTCGACGCGCTCGCCGCCGAGGCCGTGCGGCGTGGCGGCGCGGCGCTGTGGGGTCACGCCGAGCCGGAGGATCGCGCGTACGGCATCTGGCGCCCGGTGCTGCGCGCCCTGCCCGGCGAGCCCGATCCCGCGCTGCGCCGCCTGCTCGGCGACGGCGGTGAGCCGGGCGGCGAGGAAGACCGGCTGAAGCTCTTCGACGCCATCGCCGCGGCGCTCGCGGCAGCGGCGGCGGACCGGCCGCTGCTCGTGATCCTCGACGATCTCCACTGGGCCGACGCGTCCTCGCTGCGGCTGCTCGCCCATGTCGTCGACGCCGAGCCCGGCGCGCGCGTGCTCGTCGCGGGCTCCTCGCGGACGTCCGCCGATCTGCGCGGCGACACGATCGAGCTGACCGGGCTCGCGCCCGACGCCGTGCGCGCGCTGCTGCCCGCCGATCTCCACGAGGACACGATCGAGACCGTCCACGAGCGCACCGCGGGCAACCCGTTCTACGTCGTGGAGCTCGCCCGCCTGCTGGCGACGGGCCAGGAGGGCGTTCCCGCGCGCGTGCGCGAGGTGGCGCGCCAGCGGGTCGCGCAGCTCGGGGCGGACGTCGCGCCGGTGCTCGAGGCCGGGGCCGTCGCGGGCCGCTTCACGATCGCCGACCTCACGCGGGTGTCGGGAGTGGCGCGCGCCGAGGTCGCGAGCGCGCTCGAAGCCGGCACCTCGTCACAGCTGCTGATCCAGGCCGAGGACGGCCACTTCGCGTTCGCGCATGCGATCGTGCGCGACGCGCTGCGCGAAGCGCTGCCGGGGCCGCGCCGCGGCGAGCTGCACGGCGCGGTCGCCGAGGCACTGTGGGTTCGTCGCGATGCCGGTGCCGATGTGTCGGCCTCGCGGATCGCGCACCACGCGCTCGCGGCGGCGCGGACCGGCGCCGATCCGCAGCCCGCCTGGGATGCGGCGCTGGAGGCGGCGCGCGAGGCGGCCGCCGCGCTCGGGCACGCCGAGGCGGCGCGCCACTACGCCGAGGCGCTGGAAGCGCTCGCGCTCGGGGCCGAGGCGCCGGCGGCCGAGCGGCGCGAGACGCTGCTGGCGCTCGCCGACGCCACGTTCGCGGCCGGCGACATCGAGGAGGCCCGCCGGCGGTACGCGCAGGCGGCGGCCACGGCGCGGCGCGAGCGTGATGCCCAGTCGCTGGCCCGCGCCGCGCTCGGGTTCTCCCAGGTCGCGCCGTACGGCGCCGTCGACACCGAGGGGATGACGCTGCTGACCGCCGCGCGCGAGGCGCTGGAGGGCGGGGCGTTGCGCGTCCAGGTCACCGGGCTGCTGGCGGTGTTCGAGCCGGCGCAGGAGCGGCGCGAGGCGCTGATCGACGAGGCGCTGGCGGCGGCGCCCGACGAAGCGACCCGCGGCTGGCTGTATCCGGCGGCGGTGATCGTCAACTGGCGCCCGGAACGGGCGGCCCAGCGCGCCGCCGCCGCCGAGGAGGTCGTGCGCTCGGCGGCCCGGCACGCCGACCACGGCGCGCTCGTGTGGGCGTACCTGCACCGGATTCACGACGCGCTCGAGGCCGGCGACGTCGCCCGTGCCGACGCCGACCTGGACCGAGCGCGCCCGCTCGCACATGCCACCCGCCGCACCCACACGCGCTGGCTGGTGCTGGTCGCCGAGGCCGGGCGGGCGGCGTTCGCCGGCCGGCTCGAGGAGGCCGACCGGCTGACCGAGGCCGCGCTCGCGCTCAACCGCCGGCACGGCGACGACTGCTTCCAGGAGCACACGGTCTCCCGGCTCGTGCTGGCGCGCCTGCGGTGGCGCCCGCACGAGGCCGACCTCGCGCAGCTGCGAGGCTTCGCCGCGCGCTACCCGCACCTGCCGGTGTGGGAGGCGATGCTGGCGGCGCTCGAGTGGGAGCTCGGCAACCCCGACGCCGCCCGGCGAGGCGTCGACGCGTGCGCGCAGGACGCCTTTGCCGCGGTCGTGAGCTCACCGGATTTCCTGCCCGCCGCGCTGTGCCTGGCCGATCCGACCGCCGGCACCGGCGATCCCGCGCAGGTCGAGCGGCTGTACGAGCTGCTGCTCGGGCATGCGACCGCAAACCCGGTCCTGATGTTCCTGTGGGGCGCGTTCGGCCCGGTGGCGCGCGGGCTGGCGCTGCTGGCCGCCGCCGACGACCGCCCGCACGACGCCGCGGGGCACTTCGCCGACGCACTCCGGCTGTGCGACGAGTGGGGTGCGCCGGCGTGGGCGCTGCGCACGATCGGCGACTGGCTGGCGACCGGCGTCCCCGCGCCGGACCGCGCTGAGCTCTCCAGGCGCGGGCTCGCGCTCGCGAACGAGCTGGGCCTCCCCGGCGTCGCGGCGCGGATCGCCGACGAGGCTCAGATCATCACGCCGTAGCTCTCGATCACCGCCTGGGCCGCGTAGTTCAGGCTCATCTTCGCGTAGCCGCCGTCGCCCCAGTTCGGGCCCCAGCTCGAGCGCAGCAGGAAGTGATCGGGTCCGTAGCCGAACAGTGCGGCGGCGTGGCTGCCGGTCACCGAACCGGCGTCGAAGGTGTCGAGCTGCGCCGTGTGGATGTGGCGGTCGAGCGCGATCAGCACGACCACCGGCCCGCTCTGCGCGAGCCACTTCCGCCATTCGGGGAAGTGCGCCGTGCGGTCCGGGACGCTGTCGTCGCCGAGGTTGAAGTAGGCCATGATCCGGCGCGATTTCGCCGAGCGGTAGTAGTCCTCGGGGGCGACGTCGGCGAGCCCGTTCCACGGCAGCTCGGACTCGAGCACGGCGCCGAACTTGCGCACGACGTCGAGCCCGGCCTTCAGGCTCGTGCCGTCCTGCTCCAGGAACGTCGACGGGTACTGCTCGCGCTGGTCGGTCTCCTTGGCCGCCATCCACACGTGCCGCGCCGACAGTCGCTGGTCGGTCGGCAGCCGCCCCTCCTTGACGAGGTGCCAGCGCAGCAGCGAGTCGGCGACGGTCCAGCCGACGCACGAAGCGGTATGTCCCTGGTCGGGAACCGTGTGCCAGGACTGACGCAGGTCGACGGCGTCCGGCAGCGGCGCGGGCTCGATCCCGGCGCGGTCGGGGCCGTAGTCGTTCTCGGTCTCTCGCGAGCGCCGGGCCGCCGCGATGGCGGCTAGCTCCCCATCCACGAGCCGGCGTCGTCGTGGAGGTCGCGCGCGTGGCTCGCGAGCCGCTCCGTGTGGGTCGTGTCCGGCTGCATTTCGAGCACGAGCTCGTAATTCGCGACGGCGGCGGCCAGTGCGAGCGCGTAATCGGCGTCGTTTTGGTCCTTCGCCTGCTGGAATTTCTTGGCCAACAGCTCGTCGCGCTCGTCGTCGCGGAGCTGGGCATAGCCATCCCACGGCTCACGCGGGCTGCGGAAGTCTTGATCGCTCATAGAGTTGCGACTCTAACTTGCGGCGCTGGCGCGCCGGAAGTTGGGTCCGTAGAGTGACGCTTGTGACTGACTGGCCCGCCCGTCATCACTCGACCCCGGCCGAGCTCCAGGCGCGGCTCGCCGCCGAGCGCGACGAGACGCCGTTCATCGAGCTGCGCGACGACGACGGCGCCCAGCAGATCGTCCTCCTCGAGGGCGAGGAAGTGACGGTCGGCCGCTCCCCCGCCTGCGGGATCGCGCTCCCCTGGGACGCGCAGGTGTCGCGCAGCCACGCGTCGATCGAGGCGATCGACGGCGTGTGGACCGTGCTCGACGACGGGCGCTCGACGAACGGGACGTTCGTCAACGAGGAGCGCGTGCAGAACCGGCGCAAGCTGCGCCACCTCGACGTGATCCGCGTCGGCGCGACCCGGTTACGGTTCCACGATCCCTCCGAGGCCTCGGACACGAAGCTCACCGAGGTTGCGTCGGGTCTCGCCGTGCCGTCGGTCACCCCCGCGCAGCTGCGGGTGCTGGCGGCGCTCTGCAAGCAGGTCGACGGGCCGGCCACCAACGAGGAGATCGCCGACGAGCTGACGGTCTCGATCGACACCGTCAAGACCCACATGCGGGCGCTGTTCGACGCGTTCCACCTGCAGGCGTCGGCGCCGTACCGCAAGCGGTTCGAGCTCGTCCGGATCGCGATCGACTCCGGGCTCGTGCCACCTCCCGAGCGTCGTTAGCCGTTTCTTTGCCTTAACCGTCCTAGCCTTGGCGGCGTGAAGCCGCGCGTGCTGTTCGTCGAGGACGAGACATCGATCTCCGGGCCGTTCTCGAGCGCCTTGAGGCGTGAGGGGTTCGATCCGGTGGTCTGCGGCACGCTGGCCGAGGCCCGCGCGGCGCTGCGCGACGGCGCACCGGATCTGGTTCTGCTCGACCTGATGCTGCCGGACGGGGACGGACGCGACCTCGCGCGCGAGATCCGCGGATCCGGTTCCGAGGTGCCGATCATCATCCTCACCGCGCGCGGGACCGAGCTCGAGCGCGTGGTCGGGCTCGAGCTGGGCGCCGACGACTACGTCGTCAAGCCGTTCAGCGGCGCCGAGGTGGTGGCGCGCATGCGCGCCGTGCTGCGGCGGGTGAAGCCGGCCGAGCCGGAGCGGGTGGAGGACGTCGAGATCGGGCCGGTCCGGGTCGAGTTCGGCTCGCGGCGCGCGTTCCTGGACGGTTCGGAGCTGGCGTTGAGCCGCAAGGAGTTCGACCTGCTCGCCGAGCTGGTCTTGCACGCCGGCGAGGTCGTCAAGCGCGAGGACCTGATCTCGCGCGTGTGGGACGAGAACTGGTTCGGTTCGACCAAGACGCTCGACGTCCACGTCGGCTGGCTGCGCGGCAAGCTCGGCGACGACGCGTCCGCGCCGAAGCTGCTGCACACGGTGCGCGGCGTCGGCTTCCGCTTCACGGGGGCCTCGGAGTGGGCGTCCTGAGCCTCCGCGCCCGGCTCGTCCTGGTGCTCGCCTACGTGCTCGTGCTGGCGATCGGGTCGATGCTCGTGCCGCTCGTGCGGTCGGTCCGCGACCGCGTGTCGGCGGAGGTCGAACAGCAGGCGGTGACCGCGGCGGAGGTGGTCGCGGCCACGGCGGCCGGCACCGACAAGCTCGACCAGCTCGTGCAGACGTCCGCGCGCGAGGCCCGTGGGCGGGTCGTGATCGTCGACGCCAATGGCGTGGTGCTCGCCGACAGCTCGCCCGGTTCGATCGGCGAGGACTTCTCGAACCGGCCCGAGATCGCGGCCGCGCTGCGCGGCGACGTCGCGCAGGATCAGCGCCGCAGCGAGACGCTCGACCAGGAGATCCTGGCCACCGCGGTGCCGCTCGTCCGTGACGGCGAGCGCGCCGGCGCGGTGCGGATCACGCAGCGCGTCGACGCCGTCCAGCGCGCCGTCTGGCAGGCGACGTTCGGGCTCGTGCTCGTCGGCCTGATCGTGCTGGCGCTCGGTCTCGCGGCGGGCGCGCTGCTGGCCGGCAGCGTCGCGAAGCCGCTGCGGCGGCTGGCGGCCGCGACGCGCCGGGCCGGCGAGGGTGACCTGTCGGTGCGGGTCCCGATCGAGGGCTCGCGCGAGCAGCGCGAGGTCGGCGGCGCGTTCAACGAGATGACGGCGCGGGTGCAGCGGATGGTCGACGCCCAGCGCGACTTCGTGGCGGATGCCTCCCACCAGCTGCGGACGCCGCTGACCGGCCTGCGCCTGCGGCTGGAGGAGGCGGCGGCGACGGCCGAGGGCCCGGCCGCCGAGCAGGTCGAGGGCGCGCTGGAGGAGGTCGACCGGCTCTCCGACGTCGTCACGGAGTTGCTGGTGCTGAGCGAAGCGGGCGCGGCCCGGCCGCCGGACGCGGCCACCGACCTGCACGGCGCGGCGCGGCGCGCGTGCGAGCGCTGGTCCTCGCACGACGTCGAGCTGAGCGTCTCCGGCGTGGCCTCGCTGGTGCACTCCACGCCGGCCGACGTCGACCGGATCCTGGACGTCCTGATCGAGAACGCGATCGACTACGGGCCGGCGGGCCAGAGCATCCGGCTGGTCGTCGGGCCCGGGCGCGTCGAGGTGATCGACCAGGGCCCGGGATTGGCCCCGGGCGAGGAGGAGACGATCTTCGCGCGCTTCCACCGCGGGACCGTCGGGCGCGCGTCGCGCCGCCGGGGCACGGGCCTCGGCCTGCCGATCGCGCGCGAGCTCGCGGGACGCTGGGACGGCACCGTGACGCTGGCCAACGTCCCCGGCGGCGGCGCGGTGGGAACGCTCACTCTGCCCGTCACTGACGGCGACGCGCCGACGGAACCACTTCCGATGGAGGAGATGGCATGACTGGCTGGCGTCGAAATCTGGTGCTTGCGATCGCGGCCGTCGCGGGCCTGTTCCTGGCCGCCGCGCTGACGACCGCGGCCAGCACGCTCTCCGGACAGAGCATCGGGCTCTCGTCGGAGCCGTTGAGCGCCGGCCGCGGGCTGGCGCCGGCGGAGACCGAAGAGCCGGAGCCGACGCGGACGGCGACGCCACGGCCGACGCGGACGCCGCGCCCGAGGCGGACGGCGACACCCGCGCCGGACCCGACCGCCGCGCCGACGGTTGACGACGACAACAGCGGCTCGGGCAGCGGCGACGACGACAACAGCGGGTCCGGCGGCGGGGACGACGACAGCGGCCGCGGGCGCGGCCGGGGTCGCGGCCGCGGCGGCGACGACGATTAGGCGTCGGGCGCGAACTGCGCCATCGAGGCCGCGGTCGCCGCGGCGACCTCCTCCTCGGACGCGGCGCCTGACGCCTCGACGACGGCGGTCCAGGCGTGCACGGACTCCTTCGAGAACGCCTGCGCCTCGGGCGAACTGGCCGCGGCCACCGGGTCCTCCGGCGCCTCGCCGCGGAGGTACAGGTCGAGACCCAGGAACGCGCCGTCCCAGCCGGGGCCGACGTAGAGCGCGCCGGCGACGCTCTGGGCCATCGCCTTCGGCACCGTGTGCTCGAGCTCGAGGACGGTCGCGTCCCCGTCGGACGTCAGGCGCAGCTCGACGATGCTGTTCGGCGCGCCGAACGTGACCCGCAGCAGGCGCGGGGGCTCACAGCTGAGGATGTCGCCGCTCGCGTTGCCCTCGAGCTGGAACGTTCCACCGGCGCGCAGGTCGCCGCCGACCGGGAGAAACCAGCGCTTCATCCGGTCGGGGTCGGTGACGGCGTTCCACACATCCTCGATCTCGGCGTCGTAGCTGCGCCGGATCAGGACGGCGACATCCTCCTCGCCGCCTTCGCCCGGCCGCTCGGACACCTCGCGGTAGATGGCGGCCAGTTGACTCGCGATGTCGATCATCGCTGCTCCTCTGTTCGGTTCAGGCGGCGTTCGCGCTTGCCGCGGGCGAGTTCGGTCGCGAGCGCGTCGAGGTGCTGGTTCCAGAAGTGGCGGAACGGTGCGAGCCACATGTCGACCTCCTGCAGGGGTGCGGAGTCGACGGCGTAGAGGCGGCGGGCGCCGTCCGGCCGCACGGTTGTGAACCGGCTCTCCCGCAGCACCCGCAGGTGCTGCGACACCGCGGGCTGCGAGATCCCGAACTCCGCCTGGATGACGCCGGCGAGCGTGCCGGAGGTCTGCTCACCGGCGGCCAGCAGTTCCAGGATCCGGCGTCGCACCGGGTCGCCGAGCACATCGAGTGCGTGCATCGCGAGCGAGTATTTCAGTTGTCACTTATATAAGTCAAGTCTTAGATTTCAGGTTTTGCCAAACCTTTCCCCGGGGCTGCCGGACGCTTGGGGGGTCGCAGCCGATGGTGTGGGCATGAGCCTGCGCACCCCCGTCATCGCCGCCGTCGCCGTGCTCTCGGCGCTCGGTGGCGTCGCCGCTGCGGCGATCGCCCTGCCGTCGTCGCCGGCGCCCATCACCGCCGCCGCCCAGCCGACCGCGATCCCGACGGTCGAGGTGCAGACCAAGACCATTCGGCGCACGATCCACGTCGTCCGCAAGGACAAGGCGTCGTCGAACGGCGGCGGCGGGAGCAGCAGCTCGGTTGCCGCGCCGGCGTCGCGCTCCTCCTCGCGCCCGGCCGCCGCCGCTTCCGCGCCGGCGCCGGCCCGCAGTTCCTCGAGCCGCTCCGACGACAGCGGTCACCACTCCCGCGGCGACGACGACGATCACGACGACGACTCCGGCCATCACGGCGGAGACGACGATCACGACGATGACGACGACGGCGGCCACGGCCGCGGTCGCGGTCGCGGCGGTGACGACGATGACGACTGACCCGCGCACCGCGCGCACGGCCGGCGCCGCGCTCGCCGCGGCCGCCCGCCGCACCAAGCCGGCCACCGACACACCGGCTGAGCGCGCGGCCTGGCGCGGCGACGAGCCGCCGAACGCCCGCCTCTGGCCGCACCGCGACTCGCAGCGTCCCGACGACGCCCCGACCGAACCGCTGCCGGCCGTCCCCGTCGCGCCGAGCGGCGAGGGGACCCCGACCGCGCCGCTTCCGGCCGCGACCGCCGCCGAGGCACCGAGCGGCAACTCGCCCCCCGCGACTGCACCCCGCGCTCGTGGTGCGGGCGCGGGCGGGCCGCGTGCGCCGATCTCCAAGCCCGGACCGTTCCCGGTAGTCGCCGCGTCGCTCGGGCTCTTCCTGGTCGTCGTCGCGCTGCTCGCGTTCCAGCTTCGCGCCGGTGCCGACCCCGCGATCGGCAAGGGCGAGCCGGTGCAGGTCGCGGCGGCGGCGACCCCTGCGCCGCGGAAGGTCCTGATCCGGCGGGTGATCGTGACCCGGATCGTCGAGCACCGGCCGCGCCGTGATGACGGTGGGTCCGCGCCCGCCGCGGCCGCCCCGCCGCGCAGCGCCGGCTCCGCGCCGGCCCCCGCCGCCGCGGCGCCCGCCGCTCCGGCTCCAGCGCCCGCTCCGCCTCCGGTGACCACCCGCTCGTCATGACCGACCACACCTTCGACTGCATGGGCACCGACATCCGGCTGCTCGTTCCCGACGACGCCACGGCGGCCGACTGCCGCGCGACGCTTGAGCACTTCGACGCCACGCTGAGCCGGTTCCGTCCCGACAGCGAGCTCAGCCGCCTGAACGCGGCGTCCGAGACCGACGTACCGGCCTCGTCGCTGCTGCGGACCGCGATCCAAGCCGGGCTGATGGCGGCGGAGCTGACCGGCGGTCTCGTCGACCCGACGCTCACGCCCGAGCTCGAGGCCGCCGGTTACGACCGGACGCGCCGCACGCCGGAGCTCTCGCTCGCGGACGCGCTTGCGACCGCACGTCCGCGCCGGCCTGCGACACCCCATCCGGCAGCTCGCTGGGCGCGCGTCCGCGTCGGCGACGACGGCATCTCGCGCGAACCGGGCATCCGGCTCGACACCGGCGGCACCGGCAAGGGGCTCGCCGCCGACCTGCTCGCGCTGCAACTGCCGAGCAGCGAGCGATGGGCGATCGACTGCGGCGGCGATCTGCGGGTCAACGGACCGTTCGAAGTCGACGTCCGCCATCCGCTCACGGGCGAGACGGCTCACCGGCTCGAGCTCACCGGCGGCGGCGTCGCCACTTCCGGCATCGACACGCGCATCTGGCGCGGTGAGGACGGCACGGCGCGCCATCACATCCTCGATCCCGCGACCGGCGCGCCGGCTTGGACGGGCGTGATCGGCGCCACCGCCGTCGCGCCCACCGCTCTCGAGGCCGAGGCGCTGGCCAAGGCCGCCCTGCTGTCCGGCCCGGCCGGGTCCGGGCGCTGGCTGCGCCGCCACGGCGGCATCACGTTCCTCGACGACGGCCAGGTCATCTTCCACGGCGCCGTGCGACCGCGCCCCGTCGTGCGATTGGAGGTCCGCGCATGAACACCGACCCCCAGGGCCACGTCTGGTGGCTGCTCAGCCGCTCCGCGGGCGTTGTAGCGCTCGTGCTGGTCGCCGTCTCCGTGCTGATCGGGCTGACGCTGGCGGCCGGGCTGGGCGGGCCGCCCGCGCGCCGTCGCGCGCTGGTCGCTTTCCACGAGCACTCCGCGCTGGCGAGCATGATCGCGATCGCGCTGCACGGCGTCGCGCTGCTGCCCGACTCCTTCCTCAAGCCCGGCATCGCCGGGATCACGGTGCCGTTCGTCATCGACTACCGGCCCGTCTACGTCGGTCTCGGGATCATCGGCGGCTACCTCGCCGCCGCGCTCGGGCTGTCGTTCTACGCCCGCCGCAAGATCGGCGGCAAGCGCTGGCGCAACCTCCACCGCGCCACCCCGGTCGTCTACGTCCTCGGGCTGATCCACACGCTCGGCGCCGGGACCGACGCCGGATCGTCCTGGCTGCGCGCGTTCATGCTCGCCACCGCCGTCCCGGCGGTCGCGTTGCTCGTCGTGCGGCTCCGCAAGAAGAAGCCGGTGCGCCGCACCGCGCCCGCCATGAAGGGAGCGAACGCATGAGGATCGTCATCGTCGGCGCCGGGCTCGCCGCACAGCGCTGCGCCGAGGCGCTGCGCGCGAACGGCCACGACGGCCCGATCACGATGTACGGCGCTGAACCGCACGCGCCGTACGACCGCCCGCCGCTGTCCAAGGCGATCCTGGCCGGGGAGCGGCCGGATCTGAGCCTGCGGCCGCCCACCTGGCACGCCGACCACGACGTCGACCTGCGCACGGACACCCGTGTGACCAGCCTCGACGACCTGGCCTTCGACCGCCTGCTGATCGCGACCGGCGCCAACCCGGTGATGATCCCGGCGCTCGGCGGGCGCGAGAACGTCCACGTCCTGCGCACGCTCGATGACGCGTTGCGCCTCGAAACCGCCCTCGCGGGCAGCGGGCACATCGCGATCGTCGGCGGCGGTTTGATCGGCCAGGAGGTCGCGTCGTCCGCGGTCGCCCGCGGCGTCAAGGCGACGCTGATCGACGCCGTGCCGAACCCGTTCGACGCGTTGATGGGACCGGGCAGCGGCCATCACCTCCGCGCACTGCACGAGCAGGCCGGGGTCGAGCTCAAGCTCGGCCGCCGCCTGATCGGCGTGCGCGATAACGGTGCCCTCCATCTCGACGACGGAAGCTGGGTCGAACCCGACCACGTCCTGGTTGCCGTCGGCGTCCGGCCGGCCACGGAATGGACGCCGTGGCCGGCCGGTATTCCGGTCGACGCCGAAGGCCGCACGCCGATCGAGAACGTGTTCGCCGCCGGCGACGCGACCGGCGTCGCGCACTGGGAGGCCGCGTCCCGCCAGGGCACGGCGGCCGGGCGCGCGATGCTCGGCCTGGCGCCGCGCGCCGAGCACCCGCCGCTCGTCTGGTCCGACCAGCACGGCGTCCGGATCCAGGTCATCGGCAACCCCCGCGGCGCGACAAACCTAAAGGGGCCTGGCCCCTTTATGTACGAACGTGACGGCCGGATCGTCGCGGTCGTGCTGATGAACGACCCGGGTGGGCTGCGAGAGGCCCGCCGTCTCATCGACACCCCGATCAGGGAGGCCGCATGACCCTCACCGTCCAGATCGACGACGGCGCCTGCCTCGCGCACGGCGACTGCGTCCACGCCGCCCCTGGCGTCTTCGAGCTCACCGGCGACGTTGCCGAGCAGGTCGGGCCGGGCACGGACGATCAGCTGCGCGCTGCCGCCCGTGCCTGCCCGGCCGGCGCGATCATCCTGTTCGACGCCCAGACCGGCGAGGAGGTCGACCCGTAGCCACGGGGCCGGTGCGGCCCGCCGCGTTCTGGGCCACGATCGAGACGCGGCGCACGTCCGCCGGCACGCGTAGACGCGCCCGACGCGTGGTGTGCGTGCTCGTCGTGCCGTCGGCCCGCGCGACGGCGACGATGTACTCGACCGCGCTGCGGTCCCGCCTCCACGTGAGCGTGCGTGACCGCAGCCGGATCGACCGCACGCGCCCCGGCCGCGCCGGCGGTGCGACGCGGTAGCGCGCGACGGTCTCCGTCGCGCGCGGCGTGCCCGCGTTGATCACGATCGCGTCGATCCGCCGCCGGGTGCCCAGCGCCGGATCGGGCGTGAACTTCACCCGGCCGCGCGCCCGGCGCGTCGTCAGCAGCAGGTTCGCCTCACCGGCGCGAGCGCGCTCGACGAACTGCAGGCGCTGACCGCGCACCAGGCCCCGCGCCGACCATTCCAGGACGCCGCGCCGCACGCGGGCCGACACGCGCACCGGGGGCAGGCCGTCTGCCACCCGCACGCTGGTCGCGCCTGTCACTCGCCAGGTCCCAGCCGGCGGCGAGAACAGCGCGACGTAGGTGGTGTTCGTCGACGTGTCCTGGGCGAGCATCGCCTGAGAGGTGTTGAGTGCGCCCGGGCCGTCCGGCGTCCGGATCGTGCGGCCGGGGCCGGAGAGCACGATCTTCGGCGGCGCGCCGGCACCACGCGCCTCCACGATCACGAGCTTCTGGTCCTGCGCGACGCGGAACGTCGAAGGCCCGACCTGAGCGGCGGATGCGCTCGTGCGGAATGGCCCGACGTCGCATCCGTTCGACCACGACTGCACCGGCTCGAACCACTCCTTGCCGAAGCCGAAGCGGGCGTCGGGCCGTCCCAGGCAGACCGCGTAGCCGAAGCTCGAGAACACGCCCTCGGCGGAGGCCTGGAGGCCGAAGAAGTTCACCTGGCCGAGCGCCTCGATGTTGAACGCGTCGGGGGTGCCCCAGGTGTTGCGCTGCTCCAGGCGGGCGCCGAAGCCGGCGATCGTGAGGTCGATCGAGCCGCCGATCTCGAGTTGGGCCGGGGTCGTGTACTTGACCGTCTGTTGGGTCACGGGGACGTCGACGATCTTGCCCGTGCCGGCGATCTCGAGGGACACCGGGGCGACGCCGGTGGGGATCGTCAGCACCACGTTCCCGTCGACCGAGATCGCCTCCGTCTCGAACGAGCCGAGCGCGATCCGCGGCCCGAGCGACACGCCGCCGTTCGCGGACAGCCGCGTCACGTTGTCGACACACTCGAAGCTGCCGCCGAGCCGCTGTACGAAGACGCCGTAGCCGATGTGCCGGTTGAGGCTCGAGGCCTGCAGCCCCATCTTGCGGAGCCCGCAGGCCGAGGTCGTCGGCCCGAGGCTGAGCGAGCCGGTGATCGTCGGCTCGGCCAGCCCGGGCGCGGCGCGTGAGAGCGCCATCCCGAACGACCCGTCGAACACCCCGGCGCCGAAGTCGAAGGCCAGGTCGATGTCCTTGAGCTTGACCTTGCCGCGCAGGTACGCCTCGGCGACCTTCAGCCGCGCGGCCCCGGTCACGCCGCGGTCGTTGGAGAAGATCGGCGAGAGCTCGACCGTGATGCCCTCGACCGTGGTCCCGCCGGGCAGCCGCCGGAACGCCTCCGGCAGCGTCACGCGTACCGAGGCCTTGATCCGCCCGCCGTCCTCGGGGCCCAACTCCAGCCCGATCGCCGGAATGACCCGCAGACCGCCGGCCTGCAGCAGCCCTTCGGTGACCTGAACGGTGCGGGTGAACGCGTTGGTCGCGGTCAGCAGGTCCTCGAGCTCGAAGTTCGCGAGCGTGAAGGAGACCAGGCTGCCGAGCCCCACGACCACCGGTCCGTCGGTGCGCACCACGCCGCCGCCGAGCCGGTCGGTCACGATGATCCGCGTCCCCGGCGCGGGGGTCAGCGAGATGCCGTTCAGCGTGACGGGCCCGCGCGACACCTCCGCGCCCGCTTCGGGCACGAAGCAGGCGCCGGGCCCGCGCGCGACCAGCCGGACAACGCCGACCGCCGCCTCGGTGCGCGTCCCCGGCGCGCAGACCGCGGTCTGCTGCGGCGCGGGCGTGCCGACGACCCAGGTCACGGGCACCGGCACCGACACGTTGCCGGCCCGATCGGTGGTCTGCACCGTGAAACTGTGCGCTCCCGCCGCGAGGCCGGTCAGTGGATGCGGGCTTGAGCAGTCGAGCACCGGCGCGGCGTCCAGGCTGCACAGGAACGTCGCGCCGTCCGGCTCGCTCGAGCGGAACTCGATCAGCGCCTCCGCCGGGTTGCCCTCGCCGGACGGCACGGAGTTGAAGATCACCTGTGGCGCGACCGTGTCCACCGTCCACCGCCGCTCCACGGCCTCGCCGGGGTCGGCGCCGTCAGCGTGGTAGCGCACGGCGAACCGATGCTCTCCGTCGGCCAGTCCGCTCAACTCGACCGGCGTCACACAGGGCGTGAACGACCCGCCGTCCAGCGCGCACTCGAAGTGCCCGGGCGGCGGGTTCGAGCCGACGAGCGCGAATTCGAACGTCGCGTTGGAAGCCCCGACGATCCCCGACGGCCCCGCGCCGATCACCGGCGCGCCGGCCTGCCGGTCGACTCGCTCGCAGTCCGAGCTCACGCCGTCGCCCACGTCGGCGATCGCGTGGTCGGTTCCAGGCCCGCAGACGACCTGCTCAAGGACGCCGTTGACCGTTGTGATGGTGTCGTTGCCGGCACCGCCCTGGAGCTGCGGAAGCTCGGCGGTCGCGCCGTCGGCGAGCCCCGTCAGCGTGTCCGGCCCGGGCGAGCCGACGATCACCTCGAACCCGTTGCGAAGTGCCGCCGTGACGCCGTCCGGACAGGTGCACAGGGTGTAGCTGAGGGCGTCTCGACCGCTGCCGCCGTCGACCGTGTTGCCTCCGGCGAGACCGGGTCCGGCGAACATGAACGTGTCGTCCCCGGCACCGAGGCTCGCCGTGACCGCGAAACTGTCGTTGGGGCCCTGGTTGCGCTTGAGTACGACGTCCGTCTCCGGCCCCGACGTCACGTGGAAGTCCGGGAGACCATCCGTGGTGCAGCTGTAGCGGAAGGGCGCACCGATCGGGTTGAACGCGGGCACGCCCGTGAACCGGCAGCCTTCCCCGAGGCTCAGGCCGGCGAACTCGGGATGGACGTTCAGCGCGGGCGATCCCTCGAGGACGGCCCGAAGCGGGAAGTCGGCGGTCGCGATCGTGATGCGACTGCCCGAGCCCGACACGCTGATCGTCTGCGCGCCGGCCGGTGCGGCGACCCATAGGAATGCGGTCAGGAAGATCGCGAGCCTCATGGCACCAGTACCTCCCGCACCGCCTCGATCTGCGTGCGCGCCGCCACGAACGGCGGCAGCTGCGCCAGCGCGGCGGTGGCGTCGGGCGCGTCCACCTGCCACCACACGCGGTGGCCGCCGGAGATGCAGGAGGCGACGATCGGCAGCCCGCGCAAGGGGCTGTCGAACCCCTTCCAGGCCGCGATCGCGGCCCCGCAGTCGGCCGCCTCGTGATGGTGGGTGAGCACGAACAGCGTCATCGGCGGACGCGGCCCGCGGCGACGACCGGCTGTTCGCGGCCGCTGTCATCGCTCGCTCCGACCGCGATCCCGGCCGTCCCCGGCACGGTGACGGCGAAGCGCATCCGCACGTCGGCGCCGTCCGGGCCCGAGCCGCGCACCGCGTTTGCGCGCAGCCGGACGGTGACGCCGCCGACCTTCAGCCGGCCGGCGCGCCCCGCCGTCAGCGAGCGCCGCGCCGAACCGCGCGACAACGTCAGGCGATTCCGATTCTGGTCGAAGCGCAGCGTCGCCAGCACGCCGCGCCGGCCCACGAACTGCACGGTCACGTCGCGCAGCGCGCGCCAGCGGCTGGGATGGCGCCAGCGCAGGTCGATGTTCCCTCCGCGCCGGCTCGCCACCCGCATCACCCCCACGGACGGGTCATTGATGCACGTCGGCTGGAACGTCGGCGTCGGGTCCTCGAACCCGGGCGTGCCCGGCCCGAACCCCGGATCGAACGGCACCGGCGTGTTCGAGCACGGCACGCCCTCGATCGCGATCTCGATCTCCTGCAGCAGGCCGATCTGCGTCAGCGGCGACTCGCCCTGGTCGGCGGTCTCGCTCGCGGGCCCGAGCGCGGTCGAGCAGCGCCCGCCGTCGTTGCACGCGCGCACCGTGATCGAGTACGTCTGGCCGTCCTGCAGCCCCGTGACCCGCGTGCTCGTGAACGGCCCGGGCACGATCCGCTCGATCACGGTCCGGCCCGCGGCCAGCCGGACGATCGTGCGGCGCGTGTCGTGCGCGGCCAGCGCGTTCGCGTGCTTCCACTTGACGGTGATCCCCGGCGACGGGAAGAACAGCCCCTTCGGCGCCTTGCCGTCGGCGGTCAGGTCGACCGGCCTGGCCGGCACGAACGTGCTGACCGGCAGCGCCGCGGTGGCGGGGCTGCACCCGCGGAGCCCGTTGCGCGACAACGGACCGCAGGCGCGGGCGACGACGAAGAAGCGCCCGGTCAGCGAATACGCGGCGCTGTTCGTCCCGTACGGGAGCTCACGCAGGCCGTCAGGCGCGTTCGGCAGGTTGACCACCGTGCCGTTGTCGTTGAGTCGCTGCAGCCGGAGCCGGTGCCAGTAGCCGGACGTCAGCGGCTCCAGCGCGGCATCGTTCATCGACACAGAGAACCCGGCTGCGTTCGCGCTCGTGGTCGTCACGGGCGCGCTGTCGGGCGTGTAGCGGTCCACGAACACGTCGCGCATCTCCTCGTGCAGCGCGGCGCCGATGACCGCGTAGCCGTCGCGGTTGGGATGCGCGATGCCGCCGCTGACGGCGATCGGCAACCCCTCGGTCTCGTCCAACTCGCCCTGCTTGCGCAGCGCCTGGAGGTTCTGGTTGATCCAGTTGTCCGGCGCGAGGTTGCAGATCGCGTGCCCGCGGAACCGGTCGACGTGCGTGTCGACGATGTGCCAGCGGTGCTGGGTGGCCTCGGTCGCAAACCGGTTGTTCAACGGGTTGACGACGCGGTCGATCAGCCACTGCGTCTCGACCGCCTTGAGGTTCGCCTCGAAGTTGCCGGCCGGCGTGCCGTTGCACACGCTGGTCGCGTCGCCGGGCCGCAGCGGCATCGGCGCCTTGGTCAGGAACACGTCCCGCGGCTGCTGCTCGAGCTCGGGGTCGCCGGATTGTGCGTTGCCCTCTAGCGCCAGCGCCAACCGGTCGAAGCGGTTGTTGAGCACCCCCAGCTTCTCGTCGACGAACTCGTTGACGACGGCCTTGTTGTGGCAGTCGCCGATCACGGCGATGTTCAGGCACTCCTGGATCAGCGCGGCGAAGCCGGCGTCGTTGCCGCCGAGGTTCATCAGCAGCGCGTCGATCCGGCCGTTGAACGCGGTGTTGATCTGGGTCAGCTGCGGCGGATAGACCTTCGGGGAGAGCTTGTCGGCGCCGATGCCGCGCTTGCCCATCTTCTCCGCGCCGTCGTAGGGCGTGAGGATCCCGCCCTTGTTGGGCGGCGGATCGTTCAGCGTCCCGGTCTGGACGATTGACGCCCCACCGCACGCCACTGACGTCCATCTGACGTCGACGTCGGGGAACTCGTTGCGCAGCAGCGTGGTCGCGACCGCGCTGGTCGACGTGTGCCCGCTGCGATGGCAGCGGGTCGAGTCCTGGTTCGGGCCCGGGGTCGACGGCGGTCCGTCGAAGCGCGTGTCCCAGTCCTCGAACTGGCCCGAGATCACGTCGCCGTCGTCGTTGTAGATCCCTTCGACGTCGGGCGCACCTTCGCCCGAGCCGTAGGAGTCTCCGATCGTCCAGACGTCATAGGCGTCACGGGTCAAGGGCCCGGACGGGATGGCGGCCTGCGCACTGGGAGCGAGCGCCATGAGGAGGGCGGCGGCGAGAAGAAAGCGGGTCACCGCGCGACTCTCCCGGGACCACCGCTTCATTGGTATGGGGGATCCCCTTCAATTTGGAGCATGCTGATCGGCCGCACCAGTGAGCTGAAGGAGCTCCAGGAGGCGCTGGCCGACGTGCGCCGCCGCCGCTCCGGTGCCTGCGTGGCGATCACCGGAGCGCTCGGACTCGGCAAGAGCCGGATGCTGGCCGAGCTCGCTGCGCGAGCGGACGTGGTGTTCGCCGGGCGCGGTTCGGAGTTCGAGACCGGCGTTCCCTACGGCCCCGTGATCGATGCCCTCGACGACCACCTGCGCGCGCACGGCCGCGCGCTCGACGACGTGCTCGGCGCAACGCTCGATGCCGAGCGGTTCGAGGCTCACCGAGCCGTGCGGGTACTGCTCGAGGACCTGGCCCCGGCGGTGCTCGCACTCGACGACCTGCACTGGGCGGACGCGGCGACGATCGAGCTGGTCTGCCACCTGCTCCGTCACCCGCCCGCGGCGCCGGTGCTGATGGCGATCGCGTACCGGCCCGTGCCCGGCGTGCTGGCCGCGACCGTCCAGCGCGCCTGCCGCGACGGCACCTGCCGGCGGCTCGACCTGCAGCCCTTGAGCGCCGACGAGGCGCGGGCGCTGGTCGCAGACGAGCGGATCGTCGCCGAGAGCGCCGGCAACCCGTTCTTCCTGCTGCAACTGGCGCGCGGCGGCGACGGCGTGGCCGAGGCGCTCGCGAGTGAGTTCGGCGCGCTCAACCCGGATGCGCGGCGGTTGCTGGACGGCGCGGCGGTCGCGGGCGAGCCGTTCGAGATCGACCTGGCCGCCGCCGTCGCGGAGCTCGACGACCCGCTGCCGGCGCTCGACGCACTGGTCGCCGCCGATCTCGTCCGTTCGACCGAGAACCCGCGCCGCTTCGCCTTCCGCCACCCGCTCGTGCGGCGCACGGTGTACGACACCGCCGGAGCCGGCTGGCGGCTCGCCGCCCACGGACGCGCTGCCGCCGCATTGCGCGCGCTGGGCGCCCCGCCGAGCGTCCTGGCCGACCACGTCGAGCGGTCCGCGCAGCGCGGCGACGAGCAGGCGCTCGCGACACTGACCCAGGCGGCCGAGGCGACCGCGGCACGCTCGCCCGCCACCGCCGCGCACTGGTATACGGCGGCCCTCGGTCTCCTCGGCGATGGCGACGAGCGACGCGCGGGCCTGCTCGTGGGCCAAGCCGCGGCGCTGGGCGGCGCCGGCCGGCTCACCGAGGCGTGCGACGTGCTGGCCGAGGTGGTCTCCGCTCTCCCGCCCGACGCCCACGAGCTGCGCGCCCGCGCCGTCGCGTACATCGCGCGCCTGCAACACCCGCTCGGCCGCCACGGCGAAGCGCGCGCGTTGCTGCAGCGCACGCTGGCCGAGCTGCCGGAGCGGCGTTCGCGCGCGGCCGTCCTGCTCGAGCTCGAGCTGGCGACCGACCATCTGCTGGCGGCCGATTTCGCCGGGATCCGCGGCCACGCCGAGGCTGCGCTGGAGCTCGCGGATGACCCGCTGCTGGAGGCGGCGGCCTGGGCCAGCCTCGCCCACGCACACCAGAGCACGGGCGAGATTGCGGCGTCCGCTCGCGCTGCCGACCGGGCCGCGGCGCTCGTCGACGGGCTCGATGACAACCAGTGCGCACCGCTGCTCGAGACGCTGTGGTGGCTCGCGACCGCCGAGGACGTGCTCGAGCGCTGGGACGCCTGCGAACGCCACACCGACCGCGGCCTCCGGCTCACCCGCGCCTTTGGCGCCGGCTACGTCTTCGTCGCCCTGATGCACGCCGCGCCGATCGCGCTCGCCTGGCGCGGCCTGCACTCGCGCGCCCGCGAGGCGGCCGCGGCCGCACTCGACGCCGCCCACCTCTCCGGCAGCGACAGCTCGCTGGTCTACGCGAACACCGTGCAGTGCTTCACGCACACCCAGGCCGGGGAGGCCAACCTGGCGATCCGCGCCGGGGAGGCCGCCGTCGAGGGCGGCCGGCGGCTCAGCCCGGGCATCTTCGTGGCGCTCCCGCACGTCAACCTCGGTGCCGCGCTCCTGGAGGCGGGCGACCCCGACCGCGCGCTCGTTCAGCTCGCCGAAGGCGGCGCCCGCGGCGCCGGCGAGCACTACGTCGGGCGCTGCTGGTGGGAGCTCTGGACGGCGCGGGCCCATCACCGCCTCGGGGATACCGGCCAGGCGCGGGAGTGGCTCGAGCGAGCGTCGGCGACCGCCGAACAGATGGGACTGGTCGGCCGCCGCGGCGCCGTGATGCTGCTCGAGGCGGAGCTGGCGAACTCGGGTCCGCTGGCGCTCGAGGCCGCCGAACTGCTGCAGGCGGGCGGCCGCGTCTCGGACGCCGCGCGCGCTCGCATGGCCGCGGGCGGCATCCAGGAGCTGCAGCGAGCGCGCGCCGCGTTCCTCGAATGCGGCGCGCCTCGGCTCGCCGACCAGGCGGCGAGCGAGCTGCGGCGGCTCGGACTGCGAGTGGCGCGCGCCGGGGCGCGGGCCGGAACGCTGAGCGCGCGCGAACAGGAGATCGCGGAGCTGGTCGGCAGCGGGCGGACCAACCGACAGATCGCCGCCGAGCTGCATCTCTCCGAGAGCACCGTCGAGAACCACCTGTCGCGCGTATACCGGAAGCTTGGAATCTCATCCAGGGCCGCGCTCGCGGCCTTGATCAGCGGGGGCAACGACGGTAATATCTCAGTCTCTCCGACTGAGATTTAGGAATACATGCAAGCTGACCGCTTCACGATCAAGTCCCAAGAGGCGCTGCAGGCCGCGACCGCGGTGGCGGCCGCCCGCCATCACACCGAAACGCAGCCCGAGCACTTGCTCGTCGCGCTGCTCGAGCAGCCCGAGAGCGTCGTCGGGCCCGTGCTGCGCAAGCTCGGCGCCCGCCCGGAGACGATCCGGGCCGAGCTCAACGAGGCGCTCGACAAGTTCCCCACCATCACCGCCGGCGCCAAGGAGCCGGCGACCAGCCGCGAGCTGATGGACGTCCTGCGCCTCGCCGAGCGCGAGGCGGGCAAGCTCAACGACGAGTACATCTCGACCGAGCACATCCTGCTCGCGCTCACCAGCGCCCAGGCCGGCGAGGTCGCGAAGGTCCTCAACCGCAACGGCGCCAGCCACAAGAACACGCTGGAGGCCGTCGAGGCCGTCCGCGGCCCGCACCGCGTCACCGACCAGAGCCCCGAGGAGAAGTACCAGGCGCTGCAGAAGTTCGGCAACGACCTCACCCAGGCCGCCGAGGACGGCAAGCTCGACCCGGTCATCGGCCGCGACGACGAGATCCGCCGCGTGATCCAGGTCCTTTCGCGGCGCACCAAGAACAACCCGGTGCTGATCGGCGAGCCCGGCGTGGGCAAGACCGCGATCGTCGAGGGCCTCGCGCAGCGGATCGTCTCCGGCGACATCCCGGAGAGCCTGCGAGACCGCAAGGTCATCAGCCTCGACATCGGCGCGCTGCTGGCCGGCTCCAAGTACCGCGGCGAGTTCGAGGAGCGCCTGAAGGCGGTCCTGAAGGAGATCGCCGACGCCGAGGGCCAGGTCATCCTGTTCATGGACGAGCTGCACACGATCGTCGGCGCCGGCGCCGCCGAGGGCGCCGTCGACGCGTCGCAACCTGCTCAAGCCGATGCTCGCCCGCGGCGAGCTGCGCGCCGTCGGCGCGACCACGCTCGACGAGTACAAGAAGCACGTCGAGAAGGACGCCGCGCTCGAGCGCCGCTTCCAGCCGATCTACGTCGGCGAGCCGACACTCGAGGGCACGATCGCGATCCTGCGCGGGCTCAAGGAGCGCTACGAGGCCCACCACGGCGTCACGATCACCGACGCCGCGCTGGTCGCCGCCGCCACCCTCTCCGACCGCTACATCGCCGACCGCTTCCTCCCCGACAAGGCGATCGACCTCGTCGACGAGGCCGCGTCGCGCGTCGCGATCGAGCTGTCCTCCGTCCCGACCGAGATCGACGAGGTCGAGCGCCGGATCAAGCAGCTCGAGATCGAGATGGTCGCCGTCGGCAAGGACGACACCGCGGGCGAGCGCAAGGGCGAGATCGAGCGCGAGCTGTCGGACCTGCGCGAGCAGGCCGCCGGCATGCGCGCCCAGTGGGAGCGCGAGAAGGAGCAGGCCGAGGGCCACGGCAAGCTGCGCGAGCGGCTCGACGAGGCCCGCCGCGAGCTCGAGCGCGCCGAGCGCGAGCTCAACTACCAGCGCGCCGCCGAGCTGCGCCACGGCGAGATCCCGGACCTCGAGGCGCGCCTGCAGGACGCCGAGAACCGGCCCGAGGAGACCTACGAGCCGCCGGTCTACCTGTCCGAGCGCGTCGACGTCGAGGAGATCGCCGACGTCGTCGGCAAGTGGACGGGCATCCCGGTCTCCCGGCTCGTCGAGGGCGAGGTCGAGAAGCTGATCCACATGGAGGAGCGCCTCCACCGGCGCGTGATCGGCCAGGACGAGGCCGTCCAGGCCGTCTCCGACGCGCTGCGGCGCTCACGCGCCGGCCTGAGCGACCCCGACCGCCCGATCGGCACGTTCCTGTTCCTCGGCCCGACCGGCGTCGGCAAGACCGAGCTGGCGCGCGCGCTGGCCGAGTTCATGTTCGACTCCCAGGACGCGATGGTCCGCATCGACATGTCCGAGTACATGGAGAAGCACTCCGTCGCGCGGCTGGTCGGCGCGCCTCCCGGCTACGTCGGCTACGAGGAGGGCGGCCAGCTCACCGAGGCGGTGCGGCGGCGGCCGTACTCCGTGGTCCTGCTCGACGAGATCGAGAAGGCCCACAACGACGTCTTCAACATCCTGCTGCAGGTGATGGACGACGGCCGCCTGACCGACGGCCAGGGCCGCACCGTGGACTTCAAGAACGCGGTGCTGATCATGACCTCGAACATCCCGGGCGGCCGCGACGGCGTGGCGGCGAACTTCAAGCCGGAGTTCATCAACCGGCTCGACGACATCGTCGAGTTCGATCCGCTCTCCCGCGAGCAGCTGCGCGAGATCGTGGACGTCCAGGTGGCGCGGCTGATCGTCCGCGTCGCCGAGCGCGGCGTCGACGTCTAGCTCACGGACGCGGCCCGCGACCTGCTGGGCGAGCTCGGCTACGACCCGGCGTACGGCGCCCGGCCGCTGAAGCGCGTGATCTCCAAGCACCTGGTCGACCCGCTGGCGCTCGGCCTGCTCAAGGGCGAGTTCGCGAGCGGCGACCGGATCGTGGTCGACGCCGACGAAGGCGACCTGCGCTTCAGCGGACGCGTCAGCGCGCCCGAGCCCGCCGCGGCTTGATCTGCGAACGGACGCGAATCGTCAGCGGAACGCGCACTAGGGCCTTCGGGTTGTAGTGCGCCTCCTGGTCGAACTGGATCGTCCAGAGCCCACGCGCGGGCTGCCTCTTGAACGG
The DNA here is from genome assembly GCA_963768375.1 of uncultured Solirubrobacteraceae bacterium. GTDB lineage: Bacteria > Actinomycetota > Thermoleophilia > Solirubrobacterales > Solirubrobacteraceae > Solirubrobacter. The sequence continues at coordinate 92,670 of CAVYHO010000002.1, read as the reverse complement.
GAACTGCTTGCGCCGGACCGAGAACAGCCCGCAGTCGCCGCTCGGCATCCCGATCCGCACCGTGCGCCGCGACTTGCCGGCGAACACGTAGTGGGCGTAGATCGGCGCGTCGAGTCATGAAGCCGCGACCGCGGAAGCGCACCCGGTCGCTCGTGGCCGCGCGCTCGGGGGACTGCTCGACCGACAGCCGCGTCACCTTCGCGAGTTGCGTGGCGGTGTTGGCCGGCGCGTCGTGCTCGGTCACCCGCAGCGCGAACATGCGCTCGCCGTCTTCGATGAACGGGGCCGCCACCGAGCTCCGGACCGTGGTGTCGTAGTTCGCCCGGCGGGGGTCGGTGCCGTCCGGGGGCTGCAGGATGTCGTCGACGTAGACGTCGACGGCGGACAGCGGGGTGAAGCCGAGCCCGTCGATGACGACGAACTCGCGCGAGATCGGCGTCGCGGCGACGTAGCACGGCTTCAGCGGCGCGAGCGTCGAAGCCGCGGAGGCAGGGGCCGCCACCAGCGCCGCGATCGCGACGCCCAGAGCAAGGGCACGGAACAGCATCGGAGTCAAGAACACCGCATCAGCGTCGGAGGTTCGGTAGAAGGGATGGAGGACGCCTGCCGACCTACATCATGCTCTCGTCACTGACCTCTGAGGGGACCCAGACGGTCAAGAACAACCCGCAGCGCATCCGTGAGGTCAATCGCGAGGTCGAGCAACTCGGCGCCGAAGTCAAGGCCCAGTGGGCGACGCTCGGGGCATTCGACTTCGTCAACGTGATCGAGGCGCCCGACGACAAGACGATGGCGCGGATCTCGCTCGAGCTCGGATCGCGCGGCACCGGCCACTACCAGACGCTGATGGCGATCCCGATCGACGAATTCATCGCCGCGCTGTGAGCAAAGTCCTCGTCATCGGCGGCGGTGGACGCGAGCACGCGATCGTGCGCGCGCTCCACCGGTCGCCGCAGCAGCCGTACGTCTACTGCTCGCCCGGCAACGCCGGGATCGCGGTCGAGGCGCCGGTGTTCGAGGGCGCCGAACGATCCGGAGGCGATCGCCGCGGCGGGCATCGACCTCGTCGTCATCGGCCCGGAGGCGCCGCTGGTGGCGGGCTTCGTCGACGCGTGCACCGGTCCCCGCGTTCGGGCCGAGTGCCGCGGCCGCGCAGCTCGAGGGCTCGAAGGCGTTCGCGAAGGAGGTGATGTTCGCGGCCGGCGTGCCGACCGCGGAGTACGCGGTCGTCCACAGCGTCGAGAACGGGATCACCGCCGTCCCCCGCTACCCCGCGGTGCTGAAGGCCGACGGCCTGGCCGCGGGCAAGGGCGTCGTGATCGCGGGCGACGAGGCGGATGCCCGGAGCGACGCTCGAGGAGATGCTGGTCGAGAAGCGCTTCGGCGACGTGCCGGTCGTGGTCGAGGAGTTCCTGATGGGCGTCGAGCTGTCCGTGCTCGCGCTCTGCGACGGATTGCGGGCGGTCCCGCTCGCGCCCGCGCGCGACTTCAAGCGGATCGGCGAGGGCGACAGCGGGCCCAACACCGGCGGGATGGGCGCGTTCTCGCCGGTCGACGAGGTCGACGACGCGCTGATCGAGGACATCCGCGTACGGGTCCTGCAGCCGGTGGTCGACGAGATGGCGCGCCGCGGGACGCCGTTCCACGGCGTGCTCTACGCCGGCCTGATGCTGACCGACGACGGGCCCGAAGGTGCTCGAGTTCAACGTCCGCTTCGGCGATCCCGAGACGCAGGCCGTGCTCCCGCGGCTGCAAGAGCGACCTGCTCGACCTGCTGCAGCGGACCACGACGCCGGGCGGGCTGGAGGGCGCCACGCTCGAGTGGGACGACCGCGCCGCGGTGACCGTCGTGCTGGCCTCGCGCGGCTATCCCGCGTCCTCGTCGAGCGGCGACGTGATCAGCGGGCTGGACGGTCTCGACGCCGAGGTGACGCATGCCGGCACCGCCGAGCGCGACGGCGACGTCGTCACCGCGGGCGGCCGGGTGCTGAACGTGACCGCGCTCGGCGCCGACCGCGAGGCCGCCCGCCGTGCCGCGTATGCTGCCGCGGACGTGATCAGCTTCGACGGCAAGACCTACCGCCGGGACATCGCCGCATGAGCCCGGAGACCGAGACCGACCTCGAAACCGAGCTCGAAGGCCTAGAGGTCGACGCCCCACGCGTCGGCATCGTGATGGGCTCCAAATCCGACATGCCGGCGATGGAGAAGGCCGCGAAGGAGTTGACCGACCGCGGGATCCTGCACGAGGTGCGGGTGATGTCCGCGCATCGCGACCCGGAGCTGGTCGCCGAGTACGCGAAGAACGCCCGGATGCGCGGGCTCCGCGTGATCATCGCCGGCGCCGGTCTCTCGGCCGCGCTCCCGGGCGTGTGCGCGGCGCACACCGATCTGCCGGTGATCGGCGTGCCGCTGACGTCGTCGACCTCGGTGGCCGGCGGGCTGGACGCGCTGCTCTCGATCGCGCAGATGCCGCCGGGCGTGCCGGTCGCCTGCGTCGGCGTGGACAACGCGCGCAACGCCGCGGTGCTCGCGGCTCGTATTCTCGCTTCGTAGTGCTGTTCATGGTCGTCGAGCGATTCGCGGACGCCCGCGAGGTCTACCGGCGCGTCCGCGAGGGCGGGCGGTCGCTGCCCGAGGGGCTGCGCTACGTGGACAGCTGGGTGCGCGCGGACCTGCGGGGCTGCTTTCAGCTGATGGAGTGCGACGATGCCGCGCTGCTGCAGGAGTGGATCGCGAGCTGGGCCGACCTGACCGAGTTCGAGATCGTGCCGGTGACGCCCTCGCGCGTGACCCAGGAACTGATGGCGCGCGAATGATCGCCCGCTACACGCGCCCGGAGATCGGAGCGGTCTGGACCGACGAGGCGCGCTTCGGCGCGATGCGCGACGTCGAGGTGGCGGCGGCCGAGGCGCTCGACGGCCCGACGGCCGAGGACCTGGACGCGATCCGCGCCGCCACGTTCACGGTCGATGCGATCAATGAGCGGGAGAAGATCCTCGACCACGACACGGCGGCGTTCGTGGACGTGCTGGCCGCTTCGGCCGGACCGGCGGGGCGCTGGATCCATTACGGGCTGACTTCCTCCGACGTGGTCGACACTGGCCTCGCCCTGCAGCTGCGGCGGGCGGGGGAGCTGCTCGTCCCGCTCATCCGACAGCTCGCCTGGGAGCTGGCCGAGAAGGCGCACGAGCACGCGGACACGCTGTGTGTCGGGCGCACGCACGGCGTCCACGCCGAGCCGACGTCGTTCGGTCTCAAGCTGGCCGGCTACGCGATGGAGACGCACCGCAACGCCGATCGGCTGGAGCGCGCGTTCGGCCAGATCACGGCCGCGATCTCGGGCGCTGTCGGCACGTGGGCCACGCTCGGGCCCGACTACGAGGTGCGCGTGATCGAACGCCTTGGCCTCCAGGCCGAGCCGATCTCTACCCAGGTCGTCCCGCGCGACCGTCATGCCGAGCTGCTGTCGGCGATCGCGTTGGCCGGCGCCGGGCTGGAGCGTTTCGCGACTGAGATCCGCCACCTCCAGCGCACCGAGGTGCGCGAGGTCGAGGAACCGTTCCGGGCCGGCCAGAAGGGCTCGAGCGCGATGCCGCACAAGCGCAACCCGGTCGTGTGCGAGCGGATCTGCGGGCTGGCGCGGGTGCTGCGCGGCAACGCCCAGGTGGGGCTGGAGAACGTGGCGCTGTGGCACGAGCGCGACATCACGCATTCGAGCGCGGAGCGGATCGTGCTGCCGGACTCGACGATCCTGCTCGACCAGGTGCTGGCCCTGACGCTGCGGGTCGTGCGCGGGATGACCGTGCACCCGGACCGGATGCGCGCGAACCTGGAGCTCACGTCGGGCGCGCTGTTCTCGCAGCGCGTGCTGCTGGCGCTCGTCGCGTCCGGCATGCAGCGCGACGACGCGTACCGGATCGTCCAGCGGCTGGGCCAGCAGGCGTGGGACACGCAGACGCCGCTGCGGACGCTGCTCGAGCGCGAGAACCTGGACATCGACCTCGACGAGGTCTTCGACTACGGCTACTACACGCGCCATGTGCCGGGAGCGCTGGCGCGGCTGGAGGTGATCGCATCCCCGTCCTGATCTATGGGGCGCCCGAGCTCTCCGCGACCTTGTTCCACGAGGTACCGGTGGGCATCGGCGACCCGTTCCTGTACCTGGAGAACGACGGCCGTCGCGCCGCGACCGTCTCGGTGCTCGACTCCGAGAAGGTCGCGCACTACGGCATCGAGATCTACGAGCCGGACCGGCTCGGCGTGGACGAGCTGATCGCCGCCGGGTACGACCGGCTCGCGACCGAGGCCGAGATCTCGCTGCGCGCGGCGCGCGAGCTCGGGATCACCGAGGCCGACGTGCCGCCCGACTTCCCGCTCTTCCTGGCGGACTACCTGCGCGCGGAAGGGATGGAGCTGACCGTCGACGAGGACGAGTTCATGCGCCGGCGGCGGATCAAGAGCCGGCACGAGCTCGACGGCATCCGGCGCGCCCAGCGCGCGGCCGACGCGGCGATGGGCACAGCGGCGACGCTGATCCGCGAGCTGCGCTCCGGGCTGACCTCGGAGGAGGTCCGGGCGGCGATGCAGGCCGTCGCGGAGGAGCACGGCTGCGAGTTGTCCGACGACGCGATCGTCTCGCACGGCCCGCAGTCGGCGATCGGGCACGACTCGGGGTCGGGCGAGATCGGCGCCGGCGAGCCGGTCGTCGTGGACATCTGGCCGCGCGACAAGGCCTCCCGCTGCTACGCCGACATGACCCGGACGTTCGTGGCCGGCGGCGGCGCGCCGCCCGCCGAGCTGGCCGAGTACTGGCAGCTCACGCGCGAGTCGCTGGAGCGGGTGTACGCCGACCTGCGCGCCGGCGCGGACGGCCACGACCTGTTCAAGCGCTCGTGTGAGCCGTACATCGAGGCCGGCCACCCGACGCTGCTCACCAAGCCCACGGGCGCGGTGCTCGAGGACGGTTACTTCCACGGCCTCGGTCACGGCGTCGGGCTCGAGGTCCACGAGCGCCCGCACATGGGGCGCCGCGGGGACGAGCTGCTGGACGGCGACGTCGTGACCGTGGAGCCGGGCTGTTACCGGCGCGGGTTCGGCGGCTGCCGGCTCGAGGATCTGGTCGTCGTGACCGCGAACGGCTACGAGATCCTCACGGACTTCCCGTACGAGATGTAGGGAGTGCCCAAAGGGGTGCGGGGGCGAAGATAGGCCGGGACCCATCGCGGAGTTGAGTCGCTCGCCTCATGCGTGACCGATGGCCGGCGCGCACGATGTCACGTATGCGAATCCTCATCACCGTGCTCGGTGCCGTGATCTCGGCGGCGGCGCTGGTTGACACGGTCCACGCCGCGGTGCCCTCGACGAACGTGTTCCCGATCGGCCACTCCGGCGCGGCGTGCACGAACTCCTACGGCGATCCGCGGGGCGGCGGCCGCAGCCACGCGGGCGTCGACTGCTTCTCGCCCGCGAACACGGGCACGCCGCTGATCGCCGTCGAGAGCGGCGTCATCGACCGGCGGTACACGCAGGATCCGAACAATCCGTGCGGGCGGGGTAACGCCGTCGCGATCCGCGGCAACAGCGGCACCCGTTACTACTACGGCCACCTCAACCGCATCGACGTCGCCATGGACCAGCGCGTGACCCGCGGGCAGCGGATCGGGACGCTCGGCCAGACTGGGAACGCCAACCCGGCGTGCGGTGGCGGCGGTCCGCACCTCCACTTCGAGCTGCGCCCGGACGGCACCACCACCGTCGACCCGTACCCGTACGTCACGAGATGGCCCAAGGTGGGCGGCGGCACGCCGGGCGATAGCTCCCAGCCGGTCGGCCACTTCGACCACGCGTCGGCGCGGGACGGCGGACGGGTCGGGCTCTATGGCTGGACGTTCGACCGGGACACCCCGACCAGGGCCACCCTCGTCCACGTCTACGTCACGGCCTCGAACGGGGTGCGCAAGCTGCACATCCTCAACGCCAACACGAGTCGGCCCGACGTCGGCCAGGCGTATCCCGGGGTCGGGAACAACCACGGCTGGGAAGTCGTGATCGGCGGGCTGCCTCGCGGTTCGACGATGATCCAGGCGTACGGCATCGACACGTCGAACCGCCCGAACGACTACATCGAACTCGGGACCCGCTGGGTCAACGTGACCTGACGACCGTTCCGTATGGCTTGTTATGTAGCCTGCGGGGGCCGTGACAACGACACTTCCGCTGCTGCATTCGGGCAAGGTCCGCGAGCTGTACGACCTGGGAGGCGACCTGTTGATGGTCGCCTCCGACCGAATCTCCACCTACGACGCCGTCCACCCGACCCCGATCCCGGACAAGGGCCGCGTCCTCACCGGCCTCTCGGTGCTCTGGTTCGGCCTGACGCGCGACATCGTGCCCAACCACTTCGTGAGCGCGACCGACGGCGTACCCACCGAGTTGCGCGGCCGCGCGCTGCGCGTGCGGCGGCTGGAGATGCTGCCCGTCGAGTGCATCGTGCGCGGGTACATCACCGGCTCGGGGTGGAAGGACTATCAGGCCACCGGCAAGGTCTCAGGGATCGAGCTGCCGGAGGGCCTGCGGGAGTCCGAACAGCTGCCGGAGCCGATCTACACGCCGTCGACGAAGGCCGAGGAGGGCCACGACGAGGCGATCGACTTCGAGGAGACCGTGCGCCTGGTCGGCGGCGAGGAGCTCGCCGCGCAGCTGCGCGACGTGTCGATCGCCGTGTATTCGGCGGTCGCCGCGCACGCGCGCGAGCGCGGCGTGATCCTGGCCGACACGAAGTTCGAGTTCGGGCTGGATGGCGCGGGCGTCCTCACGTTGGGCGACGAGGTGTGCACGCCGGACTCGTCGCGCTTCTGGCCCGCGGACTCCTACGCGGTCGGGCGCGGCCAGCCGTCGTTCGACAAGCAGTACGTGCGCGACTGGGCGACGGGCACGGGCTGGGACAAGGCGCCGCCGGCGCCGCCGATCCCGGACGACGTCGTGGCGCAGACGCGCGAGCGGTACGTGACGGCCTACGAGCGCCTCGCGGGCGAGCCGTTCGGCGCGTGGCTGGACCGAGTCTGTTGAGGGTGCGTGTGCTGATCCGGCCGAAGGCCGGGATCCTCGATCCGCAGGGCCAGGCGGTCGAGCGCGCGCTGCCCGCATTGGGCTTCGAGGGCGTCGGCAACGTGCACGTCGGCCGCCTGGTCGAGCTGGACGTGCCGGACCGTGATCAGGTCCCGGCGATGTGCGAGAAGCTGCTCGCCAACCCGCTGATCGAGGACTACGAGATCCAGTGAAATTCGGGGTCGTGCGGTTCCCGGGGTCGTGCGACGACAACGACGCCCTGCTCGCCGCGCGGCGGGTGGGCGAGGCCGAGATTCTGTGGCACGCCGATGCCGACCTGCACGGCGTGGACGCGGTGATCGTCCCCGGTGGATTCTCGTACGGCGATTACCTACGCTGCGGCGCGATCGCGCGGTTCGCGCCGGTGATGGTCGAGATCGACCGGTTCGCGCGCAACGGCGGGCTCGTGCTCGGCATCTGCAACGGGTTCCAGGTGCTGTGCGAGGCCGGGTTGCTGTCGGGCGCGCTGCTGCCGAACACGTCGCTGCGGTTCGTCTGCCGGCAGGTCTCCGTCGAGGTCGTCAACGCGTCGACCGCGTGGACGAGCGCGTGCTCCGCCGGCGACCGGCTCTCGATCCCGGCCAAGCACACGACGGGGCGCTTCTGGGCGCCGGATCCGGTGCTCGACGAGCTCGAAGCCAACGGCCAGGTCGTGCTCCGCTACGCCGCCGGGGAGAACTTCAACGGCTCATCGCGGGACATCGCCGGGATCAGCAACGCGGCCGGGAACGTCGTCGGCCTCATGCCGCACCCGGAGCACGCGGTCGACCCGCTGACCGGCTCCGCCGACGGGCTCCAGCTGTTCCTGTCGGCGGCCCGGGTGCCCGCGTGAAGCATCGCGAGCTGGGGCTTACCGATTCCGAATACGAGCTGATCGTCTCCAAGCTCGGGCGTGAGCCGAACCAGGTCGAGCTCGCGGTCTTCTCGCTGATGTGGTCCGAGCACTGCGGCTACAAGCACTCGCGGCGACTGCTCAAGACGCTGCCGACCGAGGGCCCGCGGCTCGTGCTCGGCCCGGGCGAGAACGCGGGCGCGGTGTCGGTCGGGGACGGGCTGGCCTGCGCGTTCAAGGTCGAGTCGCACAACCACCCGAGCGCGGTCGAGCCGTTCGAGGGCGCCGCCACCGGCGTCGGCGGCATCCTGCGCGACATCTTCGCGATCGGCGCGCGGCCGATCGCGGTGCTCGACTCGCTGCGATTCGGCGAGGTCGGGCAGTCCGCGCGGTCGCGCTACCTGCTCGAGCGCGCGGTGGCCGGGATCGGGCACTACGGCAACTCGATCGGGGTCGCGACCGTCGGCGGCGAGATCTACTTCGAGGGCCCGTACGAGCAGAACTGCCTCGTCAACGCGATGTGCGTCGGGCTGATCGAGACCGACCGGCTGATCCGGAGCGCGGCGGCCGGGATCGGCAACGTCGTGGTGCTGTTCGGCGCGCGCACGGGCCGCGACGGGATCGGCGGCGCGTCGGTGCTGGCGTCGGCCGAGCTCGACGAGTCCGAGGACAAGCGGCCGTCGGTCCAGATCGGCGACCCGTTCGAGGAGAAGAAGCTGCTCGAGTGCTCGCTGGAGCTGCTCGAGCGCGGGCTGCTGGTCGCGCTGCAGGACCTCGGCGCCGCCGGCCTGACGTCGTCTTCGGCGGAGATGGCGTCCAAGGGCGAGCTCGGGATCGACCTGCACGTCCGGCGCGTCCCGCTGCGCGAAGCCGACATGGAGGCCTTCGAGATCATGGTCTCGGAGTCCCAGGAGCGGATGCTGTGCGTCGTCGAGCCCGAGCGCGTGCAGGACGTCCTGGCCGTCTGCGCGCGCTGGGAGGTCAACGCGACCGCGATCGGCGAGGTGACGGACACGCAGCGGCTGCGCGTGTTCGACGGCGACGATCTGGTCGGCGACATGCCGGTGACCGCGCTCGTGGACGAGTGCCCGGCCTACGACCTCGAGCCCGCCGAGCCGGCCACGCCGCTGTACCCGGTGCCGGAGCGGTCGCTGACCGCCGACGATCCCGGCGAGATCCTGCTCGGCCTGCTGGCGTCCGCGAACCTCGCGTCCCGGAAGTGGGCGTTCGAGCAGTACGACTCGATCGTCGGCTCACGCACCGTACGCCGACCCGAGCAGGCCGACGCGGCCGTGCTGCTGCTCGACAACGATCCCTCCGGGCGGGGGAGTGCGAGCCGCCAGGCGAGTGTCGCCGCGATCGCCGTCGCGATCGACGGCAACGGCCGGCGCGTGGCCGCCGACCCGTACCGCGGCGCCGTCGAGGCCGTGCTCGAGTGCTCGGCGAACCTGGCCTGCGTCGGCGCCGAGCCGCTCGGGCTCACCAACTGCCTCAACTTCGGCAACCCGGAGAAGCCACACATCGCGTGGCAGCTCACGCGCGCCGTCGCCGGCCTCGGCGACGCCTGCCGCGCGTTCGGCATCCCGGTCGTCGGCGGCAACGTCTCGCTCTACAACGAGGGCGCCGAGGGTCCGATCTACCCGACCCCGGTGGTCGGCCTGGTCGGCGAGCTGCCGGACGCACGCCGCTCCGGCCGGCTCGGCTTCAGCGAGCCGGGCGCCGCGATCGCGCTGATCGCCGCCGCCTCGTGGGCGCCGTCCGGGAATGCGTCCGAGCTGTCCAAGCTGCGCGGCGAGCCGGTCGAGGGCCCGCTCCCGCGGGCCGACCTCGGCGAGCTGAAGGCGCTCCACGCCGCGATCCGCCAGGCCGTGCGGGCCGGTGTCCTGCACTCCGCCCACGATGTCGCCGAGGGCGGCGTCGCGGTCGCCTTGGCCGAATGCGCGCTCGCGTCCGGCCTCGGCGCGACGGTCACCGGCGTGGACGACCTGTTCGGCGAGGGCCCGGGCGCCTTCGTCGTCTCCGGCCCGGCCGAGGCGATGACCGCGTTCGGCGCCGCCGCGCGAGTGATCGGGGAGGTCGGCGGCGACACGCTGACCATCGACGGCGTGCTCAGCGTCCCGCTGGTCGACCTCGAACGAGCCCACACCACCGGGCTCGCGACGCTGTTGGAATAACCGCGGGTCCCCGGCGTCATCGGGGGCATGACCATCCGCGCAGACGCCATGCTCCTGACCCACGGCTGCGAGGGCACCGAGCATCTGATCGCGACGGCACTGCTGCTCGACGCGGCGCTCGGCGGTCAGATCGACATCGCGCTCGGCACGCTGGTCGCCGGACCCGAACGGGCCGAGGCGCCGCTGGTGGCCGAGCTGCGCGCGCGAGTGATGAGCGGCCCGCCGGAATCGCCGCGGACGTGGATCGAACGCGCCGCGCTGTTCGCGCCCACGAAGGTCGCTGCCGAGCTCGTCGCGGCCGGCGTCGCGTCACCGCTCGAGCGCCGCTTCGCCCGCCGCTTCACGCTGTCCGTCGACGCCCGCGCCGAGGCTGCCGCGCGGCGGCGCGCGGAGCAGGACCCGGTGCTCGGTGCGCTGCTGCAGAACTGGCTGCTCCCGCCGGCGACGCACACCATGCCGCCGGTCGTCCAGGCGATCCTGGCCCACGCCGGCCGCACGCCGCGGATGGCGCTGGCGGCTTAGGGCCTGACGCGGACGGCCACGACCGGCGAGGTCGCGGCCTCGTACGGGAAGTCGCGGTCCGCGTGCACGACCGCGCGGAACCGGTAGCGCTGGGACGAGAACGTGCGCGTGAAGCGATAGCGCCCGGAGAACTTGCCCTTGCGCAGCGCGACCGTCTTGAACGGGAACCAGTGGCCGCCGCTGTAGGCCTGGAGTTCGATCCGGGTCGGGAGCTTTGTCCCTGCCACCGAACCGGCGAGCCGGACGGTGCCGCCGTTGCGCGTGCGCTTCGGGCTGACCGAGAGTCGGAGCGGCGCTTTCACCTTGACCGTGACCGTCGCGGTCGAATCGCCATACGTCAGCCGCACGACCCGCGAGGGGCCGGTCGGAAGCCGCAGGTTCACGCGCCCCCGGGAGTCGGTGATGACCGGCTCGGCGGGCGCGTAGCGCGACCCGCGCAGGTTCAGGCGTGTCTCGACCGCGACCGGAGAGCCCGCGATCGGGGCGCCTGCGGTGTCCACCACCGTGGCCGCGATGATCGGGCGGCGATCGTGGCGTGCGCGCACGGTGCGCTTGGCGGCGGCGACGCGGCCAGGACGCAGTGACGGGACCGGAACCGCTTCGACCGGATTGTTCACGTCGATGCTGACCGTGTCCGTCAGCGTGCGGTTGCCAGCCACGTCGGTGAGGGCGATCTGCACCCGGTGTGCGCCGTTGGCCAGGGCGCGAGTGTCGAGCGGGACCTCGGCGCGTCCGCTGAGCGGGCACGGCACCGCGGACGCGTACGGCTGCGAGCACAGTGCGGTACGACCCAACTCCGCGCCGTCGACCAGGATCGCCGCCTCGCGCACGCCGCCGCCAGCGTCCGAGAACTGAGTGGCGTAGCCGGTGCCGGAGGCCGTGAGGGCGCCGACCGCCCGCGGTGCGTTCCTGTCTTCCAGCACCATTTCCACTCGCGTGAACGTGACGCGATTCTGGGTCGGATCCGCCCCGCAGCCGCCGGTGTACTCGTGGCAGAACACGGTGAATGCCGCGTCGATCGTGTTCAGGTCCTTGAACTCGGCGAGCGTGTTCGTCGCCGGGAGGTTGCGCTCGGTCTCGAGCTCGAGGATGTCGCTGTCGCTGCGGCGGGAACTGAGCTGGTAGACGCCGTGCACCGGCGACACCGTCCCGTAGCGCCACACGCGCAGGGTGGAGATCCGCACGTCGGCGGGCGCCTCGAACTCCCAGTAGCCGAAGGAGTCCGGCGTCAGCGGCTGGTAGACGCCGAAGCCGCCGCCGACGGCGCACGTGGTGAACGTGCCCATCTCGAGCCCTTCGATCGGCGCCCATCCCGACATCGAGTGCGGCGCGCTGCCGGTGTTGCACACCGGCACGACGTACGTCTGGGCCTGCGCGGCGGCGGGCCACAAGAAGCCCGCGACCGCGCACAAGATCAAAGCTCTGCGCATCACCGGCCTCCAGTGTGGTCGGTAATGCGCAAAGCGACCTAGACCATCAGGTCGTCGGCCATCGCCTCGAAGACCTGGACGTACGCGTCGACCGACTCGTCGTCGTGGGTCACCGAGAGCGTCCACTCCTCCTCACGGCCCGGGGTCATGAAGATGCCGCGGTTCATGTTGTAGAGCCAGGCCAGCTCGGACAGGTCCTTGTCCTGGTTGGCCTTGAACGTCTCATAGTCGATCACCTTCGCCGACGAGAACGTGACGCAGCCCTTCGAGCCGACGCCGACCGAGTAGCCGGGCAGGTTGTGCTTGCGGATGACGGCCTCGCAGCCGCTCAGGATCCGCTCGTTCAGTCGATCGAGGTGCTCGTACGCCTCGGGCGTCAGTACCTCGAGCAGGTTCGCTCGGCACGCCGCCATGCCGAGCGGGTTGCCGTTGTAGGTGCCCACCTGGTAGACGGAGCCGTCCTCGACCGCGGTCATCGCCTCGTCGGTGCCGCCGATCGCGCCGATCGGAGTCCCGCCGCCGAGCGCTTTGGCCAGCGTCACCAGGTCCGGCGTCACGCCGAAGCGCTCGGTCGCGCCGCCGGCCGCGATGCACAGGCCGGTCTTGACCTCGTCGAAGATCAGGATGATGTCGTGGCGGCGCGTGATGTCCCGGACCGCCTCGAGGTAGCCCGGCTCGGGGAGCACGACCCCGAGGTTCATCATCGCCGGCTCCATGATCACGCAGGCGGGCTTGCGGCCCTCCTCGGTCAGCCGCTCGATCCGCCGCTCCATGGCGCCGGCGTCGTTGAACGGGACCGGGATGGTCAAGTCCACGACAGCCTGCGGGATGCCGGCGCCGTAGGGCAGCGATGCGAGGTTCTCGTGGTCGCCGATCTGGTCGTACTCGACGCCGATCGAGACCATCACGCCGTCGTGGTGGCCGTGGTAGGAGCCGAAGATCTTCACGATCGTCTCGCGGCCCGTGGTGCCGCGGGCGATCCGGATCGCATCCATCGTCGACTCCGAGCCGGAGTTCGTGAAGCGCCACTTCGGCAGCCCCCAGCGGCGCGCGAGCTCGTCGCCGACGACGACAGCGTCCTCGGTCGGCGCCGCGAAGTGCGTGCCGGACCCGTAACGCTCATTGATCGCCGCGCCGATCGCGGGGTGGGCATGGCCCTGGACCATCGAGCCGAAGCCGTTGTGGAAGTCCCACATCTGGTTGCCGTCGACGTCCCAGACGCGCGGACCGGAGCCGCGCTCCAGGTAGATTGGCCACGGGTCCCGCAGCTGGTAGGAGGAGGCGACGCCCCCCGAGAGGTGGACCTTCGCGCGCTCGTACATCTCCTTCGAGCGCTGCGTGCGCTCGTTGAGTTGCTTTTCCTCGCGCTCGATGAGCTCCGAGATGCGCTGGCGGGGGATCTGGACAGGTGCGTCGGTGGCCATGGTGACGAAGGAGCGTAGCTTTCTGGCGCGGTTCGCCGCCGGGCGCCTTGCTAGCCTGACTTGCGCCGGTCGTTCCCACGGCAGCCCGGTTGCCAGTGCCCTCCCCTGAACCCGTCCTCGACGCCCGCGATGGACCGCGCGATGAGTGCGGGGTCTTCGGCATAGTCGCGCCGGGCCGGGAAGTCGCCCGCCTCAGCTACTTCGCGCTCTACGCGCTCCAGCACCGCGGGCAGGAGTCGGCCGGGATCGCCACCTCGCAGGGCGGCCACATCATGGCGATGCGCGACCAGGGTCTCGTCAACCAGGTGTTCGACGAGCAGAAGCTGCGCGCGCTGCAGGGGGACATGGCGCTCGGCCACGTCCGCTACAGCACCACCGGCGCCAACTCGTGGGAGAACTCGCAGCCGGTCTATCGCGCCGACCGGCGCGAGATCGCGCTCGGCCACAACGGCAACCTCGTCAACGCCGTCGAGCTGCACCAGGAACTGCGCGAGCGCGGCGTCACGTTCCGATCCACAAGCGACTCGGAGATCATCGCCGCGCTCGTCTCCACGCACGAGGCGGAGACGGTCGAGGACGCGCTGGTCGACGTGATCGGGCGGATCGAGGGCGCGTATTCCACGGTCGTGATGACCAAGGACCGTGTCGTCGCGTTCCGCGACCCGCTCGGCCTGCGGCCGCTGTCGCTCGGCATGCTCGGCGACGACACGTACTGCGTCGCGAGCGAGTCCTGCGCCTTCGACATCATCGGCGCCCGCTTCCTGCGCGACGTCCAGCCGGGCGAGATCGTCTCGATCACGCGCAAGGGCATCCAGACGCGCCAGGCGGTGCCCTCGCCGCGGCGCGCGCTGTGCGTCTTCGAGCACATCTACTTCGCCCGCCCCGACTCGCGGCTCGGCGGCCAGGTGATCCAGGTCTCGCGCGGGCGGATGGGGGAGATCCTGGCCCGCGAGGCGCCCGCGGACGCCGACCTCGTGATCCCGGTGCCGGACTCCGGCAACCCCGCCGCACGTGGCTATGCGCGCGCGTCCGGGCTCCCGCAGGACGACGGGCTGATCAAGAACCGCTACGTGGCGCGCACATTCATCCAGCCCGGCCAGGAGTTGCGCAAGCACGGCCTGCGGCTGAAGTTCAACCCGCTCCCCGAGGTCGTCGAGGGCAAGCGGATCGTGGTGGTGGACGACTCGATCGTCCGCGGCAACACGACCCGCCAGATCGTGCAGATGCTGCGCGACGCCGGCGCGAGCGAGGTTCACATGCGCATCTCCGCGCCGCCGATCCGCCATCCCTGCCATTACGGGATCGACATGTCGACGCGCGAGGAGATGATCGCCCACAACCGCACCGAGGCCGAGGTGGCCGCGGAGCTGGGCGCCGACTCGCTCGCCTACCTGTCGCTCGAGGGTGTCTACGAAGCGATCTCCGGAACGCGCGACACGCACTGTGACGCGTGCTTCTCGGGGGATTACCCACTGATTGGTACGTCCGCCAAGGACGCCTTCGAACACGCCCTTCCGCTCGTTCGGAGCTGACGCACAGTCAAGACGGGGCGGGCCCGGCCGAATGGCTTGGGCAATGCCCCTTAAGCACATCCTCATCCCCGCGTCGCTGGCTGCGCTGCTGATCGCCGGCTGCGGCGGCGGGAATGCCACCGACGACGTCGCGAAGACGCCCGCCAAGCGCGGCGGCACGCTGACCGTCCCGTGGTCGGGCGATGTCGACTCGATCGACCCCGGCCAGACGTACTACTCCGGCGGCTACATGGTCGCCAACGTCACGCAGCGCACGCCGATGGCTTATGAGCCCGGACGCGTTTCGGCGCGGCCCGATCTCGCCGTCGCCGCCCCCACCGTGAGCGCCGACGGCAAGACGGTGACGCTCAAGCTCCGCGGCGGAGTCCGGTTCTCGCCGCCCGTGAAGCGCGACGTGACCAGCGCCGACGTCAAGTACGCGATCGAGCGCGGCTTCTTCGGCTCCGTCAACAACCCGTATGCGCCCGCGTACTTCGGCGATCTGGTGGGCGCGAAGCTCGGCGCCAAGCCGGGCACGGCGATCTCCGGCATCTCGACACCGGACGCGCGCACGGTCGTGTTCAAGCTGCGCCGCCCGACCGGCGGCACGCTGGCGGCCGCGCTGGTGCTGCCGCTGGCCGCGCCGGTGCCGCGCGAGTACGCGCTGCCGCTCGATCGCGCGAAGGTGTCCGAGTACGGGCTCAAGCAGGTCGCGACCGGCCCGTACATGGTCGGTGAGTACGCGCCGGGCAAGAACATCACGCTCGTCCGCAACCCGAACTGGGATGCGAAGAGCGACTTCCGCCCCGCGTACCTGGACCGGATCGAGATGCCGCAGGGCAACAACGATCCGATCATCGCGTCGCGCCGGATCCTGAAGGGCTCGCACATGGCGTCCGGTGACTACATGATCCCGCCGGCCGTGCTCAAGCAGGCGTTCACCAAGACGCCGGAGCAGCTCGAACTCGTCGACTCCGGCGGCGGCCGCTGGGCGGCGCTGAACACGCAGGTGGCGCCGTTCGACAACGTCAACGTCCGCAAGGCAGTGGTGGCCGGCTTCGACCGCCAGGCCGCGCTACTGGCGCTGGGCGGCAAGAACGTCGGCACCGTCGCCACCCACTTCCTGCCGCCGGGTATGCCCGGCTTCGATCAGGCCGGTGGCGTGAAGGGGACCGGCGTCGACTTCATCGGCAAGCCCACGGGCGATCAGGCCGTGGCGGCGAATTACATGAAGGCCGCCGGCTTCGCCTCCGGCCGCTACGAGGGCGAGCCGATCCTGATGGTCGGCCCGGTCGACGGCAACGGCCGCGCGATCTCGGAGCTCGCCAAGCAGGCGTTCGAGTCGGTCGGCTTCAAGGTCAAGCTGCGGCTGCTGTCGCAGCAGGTCGTGATGACCCGCTACTGCACCTTCCCGAAGGCCGCCGTCTCGGTCTGCCCGAACGTGGGCTGGACGAAGGACTTCGCCGACGGTCAGACGTACCTGGACCCGACGTTCAACGGCGCGCACATCCAGCCGGTCGGCAACCAGAACATCTCCCAGCTCGACGATCCCGGCGTCAACGCCGCGATCGAGAAGGCCAAGGCCCTGACCGACCCGGCCGCGCGTGCGCAGGCCTGGGGCGAGGTCGACCGCGCGATCACGGCGCTGGCCCCGGCCGTGCCGCTCGTGTGGGACAAGGTCCCGATGGCGCACTCGAAGGACGTCAACGGCGTGCCGAACGAGCAGCTCGGCGTGTGGGACTTCGCGTTCACGTCGCTTCGCTAGCCCCGTAAGGCCATCCGGGGCCGGAGGTATGGTCGCCAGCCCGTGTCGCTCGCCTGGCTCGACACTCCGCCGGCCCCGCCGCAGACCGCATTCGACCTCGGCGAGGCCGACGGGCGCGCACCGCGCGTGCCCGTCGCCTCGTCGTCGTCCGTGGCCGGCGCGCTGCACGAGCTCTTCGGGTTCGAGTCGTTCCGCCCCGGCCAGCGCGAGGCCGTGGTGGCGGCGCGTGACGGCCGCGACGTGCTGGTGGTGATGCCCACCGGCTCGGGCAAGTCGCTCTGCTACCAGCTGCCCGCCTTGATGCGGACCGACCTGACGCTGGTCGTCTCCCCGCTGGTCTCGCTGATGCAGGACCAGGTGGAGGCGCTGCAGCGGATCGCCCCCGGGCGCGTGGCGCTCGTCAACGCGCAGCAGGACTCGAGGACCAACCGGCTCGCCGTCGAGCGCGCCGTGGCCGGGTCGGTGCGGCTGCTGTACGTGGCGCCGGAGCGCTTCGCCTCGCCGGGGTTCCTGGCCCGGATCCGGGATGCGCGGCTCGGTCTGTTCGTGGTCGACGAGGCGCACTGCGTCTCCCAGTGGGGGCACGACTTCCGGCCCGACTACTTCCGGCTCGCGGATGCGGCCCGGTGGCTGGGCGCGGAGGCGATCGTGGCCTCGACGGCGACCGCCACGCCGGCCGTGGCTCAGGACATCGTCGCGCGTTTGGGACTGCGCGACCCGCTCCAGGTCTCGACCGGGTTCGACCGGCCGAACCTGTCGTTCTGCGTCGTGCCGTGCGCGAACAAGGAGGCGGTCCACCGGCGGATCGCCGCGGCCCTGGCGCCACCCGAGGCGCGGCCGGCGATCGTCTACACGGGCACGCGCGCGGAGTCCGACCGGCTGGCCGAGCGCCTCGGGCGCGAGCTCGGCGTGGAGGTGCTGGCCTACCACGCCGGGCTGCCGCGCGACGTGCGCGCGGAGGCGCAGCGGCGGTTCATGGACGGGTCGGCGCCGGTGGTGGTGGCCACGAACGCGTTCGGGATGGGCGTGGACAAGCCGGACGTGCGGACGGTCTGCCATGAGTCCGTGCCGAGCTCGATCGAGGCGTACTACCAGGAGGCGGGCCGCGCCGGGCGCGACGGGGCACCCGCCCGCTGCCTGCTGTTCGCGACGGGCCGCGACAAGGGGCTCCACGTGTTCTTCATCGAGCGCTCGGCGGTCGAGGAGGGGCAGCTCAAGGCCGTCGCGCGGGCGATCGTGCGCTCCGCGGAGGGCGATCCCCCGCGCTTCAACCTCCACCTCAACGAGCTCGCGCGGCGCGAGGGTGAAGAGGAGGGCGTACGCGCAATCGTCGGCTACATGGCGCGCGCGGGCGTCATCCAGCCGTCGCCGTCGGCGCCCGATCGGATCGTCGGCCGCGTCATCGGCACGTGGGACCGTGCGTCTCTGGCGGTCTGCCGTTCCGCCGCCGAGGAGGGCACGCGGATCCGCTGGCGCCAGTACCGCGCCGTCTGGGCGTGGGTCGAGGGCGGCGGGTGCCGGCGCGAGGGCATCCTGCGCCACTTCGGCGATGCCGCAGGGCCCGCGCCGACCGTGCCGTGCTGCGACGTCTGCGATCCATCGCTCGTGCCCGCCCCGGCGCCCGCACCTCGGCAACGCTCGCTCGGCCCGGCGGTGGACCTCGACGGCGCCATCCTGGAGGTCGTCGCCGCCGCGTCGCCGGGCGTCGGCCGCACGCGCTGCGTCGAGGTCCTGCGCGGCGGCCGCTCGAAGGCGATCGAAAAGCACTCCTACGACGGCCTGGCGCACTACGGCGCGTACCGCGACCTGGGCGCCGAGGAGGTCCTCGCCGCGGTCGACGGGCTGGTCGCCTCCGGCCGCCTGCGCTCGACCGGCGGCCGCTTCCCGAAGCTCGAGGTCGCATGAACGTCGGCGTCCTCGCGTCCGGCGCCGGCTCCAACCTCCAGGCCATCCTCGACCGCGTCCACAACAAAGACGCGCAGGTCGTGGCGGTCGCCTCGGACAAACCGGGCGCGCAGGCGCTCGCCCGCGCCGAGGCCGCCGGCGTGTCCGCGGCGACGTTCCCGGGCGCCGACTTCGCGACCCGCGAGGAGCGCGATCTGGCGATGGCGTCCTGGCTCACGCAGCGTGGCGCCGAGCTGGTCGTGCTGGCGGGCTACATGCAACTCGTGACGCCCGCATTTCTGTCCGCGTTCCCAGGACGCGTCATCAACGTCCACCCGGCGCTGCTGCCCGCATTTCCCGGCCTGCAGGCGATCGAGCAGGCGCTCGCGTACGGCGTGAAGGTGTTCGGCGTCACCGTCCACTTCGTCGACGAGGGGACCGACTCGGGGCCGGTGATCCTCCAGCGCGCGGTCGAGCTGCCGGGTGCCGTCGATCCCGCCGCGGTCCGCGACGCGCTGCGCCCGCTCGAGCACGATCTGTTGACGTCGGCGGTCGCGCTGATCGCCCGCGGGGCGGTCCGGCCCGATCCGTCGCACCCGCGCCGGATCCTGGTCGAGTTCTCCTGACCGCTTCTCCCGGTATCTTCCCCGGCCCGATGGAGGCCATCGTGCAGCCCGGTGATGTCCGCGTGCGGCGCGCGCTGCTTTCGGTCTCCGACAAGACGGGGATCGAGGATTTCGCGCGCGGCCTGGCGGGGCTCGGGGTCGAGCTGGTGTCGACCGGCGGCACCGGCGCCGCGCTTCGCGAGGCGGGGCTCGACGTCCGCCCGATCGAGGACTTCACGGGCTTCCCGGAGATCATGGGCGGCCGGGTCAAGACGCTGCACCCGAAGCTCTACGCCGGGCTGCTCGCGCTGCGCGACGACGACGAGCACATGGCCGCGGCCTCCGAGCACGAGGTCGAGTTCGTGGACCTCGTGTGCGTGAACCTCTATCCGTTCGAGGCCACCGCGCGCCCTCCGCGGCGTCACCGAGCACGAGGTGATCGAGAACATCGACATCGGCGGCCCGACGATGATCCGCGCCGCGGCGAAGAACTTCGCGTTCGCCGCCGTCGTCGTGAATCCCGCGAGCTACGACGCGGTGCTCCAGGAGCTGACGGACGCCGACGGCAAGCTATCGCTCGGCACGCGCGAGAGCCTGGCCGCCGAGGCGTTCTCCTACACGGCCCGCTACGACAGCGCGATCTCGCGCTGGTTCGTGGAGAGCAAGACGACTTCCCGGGCATGCTGCTGAACGCGTTCGAGAAGGTCACCGACCTCGCGTACGGCGAAAACCCGCACCAGCGCGCGGCGTACTACGCGCAGTCCGGCGCGCGGATGCACGCGCTCTCGATGATGCGCCAGCTCGGCGGCAAGGAGCTGTCGTTCAACAACGTGCTCGACCTCAACGCCGCGCGGCTGCTGACGCAGGAGTTCGAGCTGCCTTCCTGCACGATCATCAAGCACAACAACCCGTGCGGGGTGGCCGTCGGCGGCTCGATCCTCGAGGCCTACCACGCGGCGTTCGCGTGCGACCCGGTGTCCGCGTTCGGCGGCGTCATCAGCGTCAACCGGACGGTCGACCGCGGCTTCGCCGAGGCGCTGCTGAAGCAGTTCTGCGAGGTCCTGATCGCGCCCCACTACACCGAGGAGGCGCTCGAGCTGCTGGCGAGCAAGCCGAACATGCGCGTGCTCGAGGACGGCGAGCGGCGGCGCGTCGAACGTCGCCGAGCGCGATCTCAAGCGCGTGATGGGCGGCCTGCTCGTCCAGGACCGCGACATGGGGCTCGAGGACCGCACGGAGATGGAGGTCGTCACCGAGCGCAAGCCGAACGAGGCCGAATGGGGCGAGATGCTGTTCGCCTGGAAGGTCTGCAAGCACGTGCGCTCGAACGCGATCGTGCTCTCCAACGACCTCGCCTCGGTCGGGATCGGCGCGGGCCAGATGAGCCGCGTGGACTCGGTCAAGCTCGCGATCGACAAGGCCCGCGCGGCCGGCTCGTCACTGCTCGGCGCCGCGCTCGCCTCCGACGCGTTCTTCCCGTTCTCCGACGGTCCTCAGCTGGCCGTCGACGCGGGCGTCGCGGCGATCATCCAGCCCGGCGGCTCGATGCGCGACCACGAGGTCGTCGAGGCCGCCGACGCGGCCGGCATCAGCATGGTGTTCACGCACCGCCGCCACTTCAAGCACTGAGCCGTGTCGTCCGCCTGGGACGCGCTCGACGAACCCTGGCGGCGCTGCTTGTCACTCGCATGGGCGGCCTACGGCGCCGGCACGATCCCGGTCGGCGCGGTGCTGGTCGACGCGAGCGGGACGGTCGTGGCCGAGGGTCGCAACCGCGTCTACGAGCGCACGGCGCCGCCGCGACAGATCGCGAACAGCCTGCTCGCGCACGCCGAGGTGAATGAGCTGGTCGCCCTGGATCCCGAACGCCGCTACGAAGACCACGTGCTGTACACGGCGCTCGAGCCCTGCCTGCTCTGTGTCGGCGCGGCCGTCATGGCCACGGTCGGCCGCATCCGCTACGCGGGAGCGGACCCCTATGGCGGCGGCGACGGCGGCCTGATCGGCGTCAACCCGCACGTCGAGCGGGTGCCGCTCGCACTCGAAGGCCCGCGGAACGACGCCTTCGGCGTGCTCGCCTCGGCGCTCCTGCCCGCGTTCTACCTCCGCCGCAAGCCGACCGGCCATGTCGTGCGCGCATTCGAGCGCGAAACCCCGGCGCTCCTCGCGGCCGCCGAAGCGATGCTCGGAGTCGGCGCTCCCGAACTGGCGGCGACGGGCGTTCCGCTCCCGGACGCCCTTCCACGGTTCTGGGATGCCCTCCAACCTAAAGGGGCCAGGCCCCTTTAGGTTGGCTGCGCAGAGCGAGACCGGTCGCGCCGTCGACCACCGTCAGGCCGAGCAGCGCGCCCGCTCCCGCGTTCGCAACGCCGGGCGACGACGATTGCTTCGCCGCGCCCATCAGATACGCGGCCATCGCGAGATTGAGCGCCGCGCGGCCGACCATCCACGGCCACCGCGGCGTCCCGCGCAGCAGCCCCGGCACGAGCACCAGGTCGGCGACGCCGATCGCGCGCACCGCAGCGTCATGTCCCTCAAGCCCGAGCCGCCGCGTGAGAAGCCCGGGCGCGGCGGCCAGCGCAACGCCGGTCACGAGGGTCACGGAGCCGACGAAGACGGGAGCACGCTCTATCGCAGTCATCGCCCCAACCTAAAGGGCCAGACCCTTTAGGTTGCGGGACATGAACGCACGGACGATCGCGGGACTCGTCGCAGCCGGCCGGATCGCCGCCGGAGTTGGTCTGACCTTCGCGCCCCAAGTCGTCACGCGGCCGTGGATCGGCGAGGTCGCGGACACGACCGGCGCGAAGGTCCTGTCGGCCGGCTTCGGCGCCCGCGACTTCGCCATCGGCGTTGGGACGGCGAATGCGCTGCGCTCCGGCGAGAACGCCCGGGAATGGTTGCTCGCCGGGGTTCTGACCGACACTGCCGACCTCGTCGCGACGGTGATGGGACGCCGCGGGCTGCCCGCGACCGGCGTGGCGACGACGTCCGCCATCGCCGCGTCAGGCGTCGTGCTCGGGCTCTGGGCCCTGCGCGGGCTCGCTCAGGCCGCGCCGTAGAGCACGCGGACCCAGATCGTGGTCAGGGTCTCCACGACGGTCTCCCGCTTGGTGCCTGGGCCGCGCCCGATCGAGCGGTTCAGGTAGCGCTCCATCATCCACACGAGCGCCCGCGCGGTCTCGTTGGCGTTCAGCGCCAACACGCGCCCGGCTTCGATCTCCTTCTCGATGTGGCGCGTGGTCACGTCGACGAACTCGTTCACGAGTCCGCTGTAGACGCGCTCGACCTCGGGGTCGTCGGTCGCCGCGTCCGCGAGCGCCCGCAATACCGGCCCGTGCGACGCGTAGACCTCGACGAAGCCCTCCATCGCCTCGCGCGCCTGCGCCGGCCCGTCCCCCGAGCCGGTGTACCACCGCTTCGACATCTCGCGCAACTCGGCGCCGATGTGCTCGACCACCTTCAGCATCAGGTGATGGCGGTCGCGGAAGTAGACGTAGAACGACGGGCGCGAGAGGTCGGTCCGCCGCATCACCTCGTCGACGGTCAGCTCGCGGAACGGCCGTTCGCGCAGCAGCGCTTCGGCCGCGGCGACGATTTCGGCCTCCGCGACCTCAGGAGTACGCCGCCGGCGACGGCCCCCCGTCTCCTCCACGTGGCCTACGCTCACCCTCGCCGAAGCGTACTCCGCGATAAAGTCGCACGCGCCGGCCGCCGTAGCTCAGCGGTAGAGCACCGGACTTTTAATCCGACGTGCGCTGGTTCGATCCCAGCCGGCGGCACTAGACGCTCGGCGGCGGCC
This sequence comes from uncultured Solirubrobacteraceae bacterium, assembly GCA_963768375.1. Lineage (GTDB taxonomy): Bacteria > Actinomycetota > Thermoleophilia > Solirubrobacterales > Solirubrobacteraceae > Solirubrobacter. Next base: position 69,611 of record CAVYHO010000002.1, on the reverse strand, counting down.
CGCTCAGACGGACCGCCGCCGAAATGCGCGCGGGCTCAGTCCATGCGCTTCGCCGCCAGCAGCAGGGCGACCAGCGCCTGCGTCGGGCGCAGCACCGCGTCGCGCGTGGCCGCGTCGCGCCTGAGTTCCCACAGCGCCCGCAGCGAGACCTCCTCGAGGAAGAGGATCGCCGCCACCTCGTGGCCGGCCTCGCCTTGGCGCTGCGCCCGCTCGACGCCGTCGATCAGCTTCGCTGCGACGCGATCCGGGATCGGCCGTCGGCGCGGTAGTCGCCGATCAGTTCGCTGATGTCCGTGTACCACGCGGGATCGCGGGTGAACGAGCGCGGGATGTAGCCGGCCTTGACGTTGTCGAGCGTGACGTTGACGACCTCCTCGACATACGACCGCACGGTCGGATAGAGCGCCGCGAGTTGCGCGTCGGTCAGGCGCACCGAGCTTCCGTCGAGGAAGCAGAAGCCGGGACCAGTGTTCACGCCCGAGTTGACGCGCAGCGGGACCTCGTGCTGGGAGAGGCGGATGCCGCCCAGCGCCAGTCCGAGGCCGTCACGTGCGATGACCGCGGGCGCCGTGCTCGTCGTCGTGATCGGCGGCGCGCTCGGCGGGCTGATGCCGTACGCGACCCAGTTGACGGTGTGGTCGTAGAGCGCGTTCTGCACCATGTGCTGCGGGACCCTGGAGAGCGACGGCAGCGCGCAGGTCTGCGGCTCGCCGGGATACCCGCCGGGGTAGGTGCCGATGTCGCGCTTGCGCAGCGGGCCGTAGTCCGTGATCAGCTTCCAGTCGCCGTGCGAGGCGCCCGCGACCTCCCACGTCCGCAGCGTCGCGGAGTCGGGCTGGCGGACGGCGGCACCGAGGCTCGCGACGTCGCCTTCGGAGTTGATCCGGAACACCGGCCTGGTGAGGTCCTCGCGCAGCGTTTGCCCGAAACCGTGCAGCACGACCGCGTCCAGGATGTTCGACAGCGGCAGGATCGAGTTGGCGTACTGGCGCAGGAGCGAAGCGGACTGCGAGTGCCCCGTGGCGATCACGTATTGCGGCTGCGGCAGCGAGCCGAGCGGGTCGGTTCCGGCCGGGCTGCGGAGCGCCTTCACCGCCTGGGAGAAGATGTCGTAGGACAGTGAATTGTCGGTGATCGTGCCGCCGGCGTTGACGTTCAGCGCGCCATAACGCGATGGGCTCCAGGCCCGCAGGCCGGTGATGGCCGCGTGGACGCCGACCGGCTGGGCGGAGACGCCGACCCACACGTAGCCCTCGCGCAGCAGGTGCTCGTGGGTCTGGAACCAGTCGACCTCCTGATCCCACTGGTTGCTGACGTTGTACCACTCAGCGATCACGACGCCGTTGAACGCTTTGGCGGACACGGGACGGCGCACGACGATCCGCGTGCTGTACGGATGACCGGTGCTCCGGACCGTGGCGGTCGCGTTCCCGGTGACCGTGTACCGCGTGGCCTGGCCCGAGATGTGGAACTCCTGCTCGATGTAGCCCGCCTTCGCGAGCTCGACATCGGTCGTCAGGAATGGGTAGCCGTGCGCCGGATCGCCGACCGGCGAGGTGCGCGCGACCGGCCCCGCGACGGTGGGTGCCGTGACGCTCGCCCCGGTGGCGGTCGACGGCCGCGGCCGCTTGTGATCCGCGTCCGCGGGTGCCGCGAGCGCGGCGAACGTAATGAGCGCTGCGAGCAGCGCGCGAAGCCGTGGTGACACCTCTGCTCCTCCCGATTGATCCCTCGCCGACGGTTAGGGCAACATGCTTGCCGAAACCAGTGCGATTATCAGGCGGTCCTCATCCAGTGTCAATGCCAGCGTCCGAGCCTTCACACGGGCGCGCCCTGCACTCCACGTCGCACGTGCGGGCCGCGAACGCCGTCCAGATCGTCCGCCTCCTGCGCGAGCGCGGTGCCATGAGCCGGGCCGAGTTGGTCCGCGCGTCGGGGCTGACGAAGCCGACCGTGATGGCGATCGTGCGATCCCTGCTCGAGGACGGGATCGCGATCGAGTCGGGCACGCGCGCGGGTGACGAACGCGGAGGGCGCCCGGGATCGCTGGTGTGGTTCAACGGCGCGGCCAGGACGGCGGTGGCCGCCGAGATCGGGCTCGAACTCCATCTGACCCACGTGACCGCCGACGGCACCGTGCTCGCCGAGGAAGCGTTCGCGCCCGTGTGGCAACCAGACGCCCTGCTCGAACTGGTCGGGCGCGAAATCCGGCGACTGGTGGACACCTCCGGATCGTTGCGTTCCGTGGCACTCGCGGTGCCCGGCTTCATCGACCACCATGCCGGCACGGTGACCTACCCGCCCGTCGGCTGGGATCGAGTGCCGATGCAGACGGCGCTCGAGGCCGGCCTCGGCGTGCCCGTCGGTCTGCTCAGCCTCCCGGCCGCCACGGTGGTCGGCGAGAGCATCTCCGACGCATCCGCGCAGCACGACGACGCCGTGCTCGTCTTCCTCGCCCATGGCATCGGTGCGGGCATCCTTTCGCGCGGCCATCTGCTGCTCGGCACGGGCGGCGCGGTGGGCGAGCTGGGTCACTGTCCCGTCTCGAGCGGCCTGGTGTGCCGCTGCGGGAGGACGGGCTGTCTGGAGACGGTCGCCGCCGGCTGGGCCATCCTGGAGAAGGCGGAGGCGCTTCTCGGATCCGACTTCGCGCGTGCGAACCTCGCGGAGCTCGAAGACCTGCACGACCCGCGAATCGACGACCTCCTGCGCGACGCGGCCGCAACCCTCGGCGCCGCCACGGCCTGGCTCGTCAATCTCCTCGACCCGTCGATCGTGATTTTGGGCGACACGACATTCACTCGCGGCGCGGACGCCTTCTTCGACACCTTCGACGAGGCCATGCGGCGGCACGCGGTGAGCGCGGACGTAGAGGTCGTCCGGGGCGCCCCCGACGCGCAGTTGCGAGGCACGATCCAGTGCGCTCTCGAGCTCCTGCCGGAGCCGTTGCGCCCACAGCGCACGGTGTGCGTCTAGCGCACGCCCAAGAATTCCAGGATCATCGTGTTGCAGAGTGCGGGCCTCTCGACGAGCAGCCCGTGCCCTGCGCCGGGCACGACCGCGAGCTGCGCGTCGGCCAGGCCGCGGTGCATCGCAACCGTGTGCTCGATCCGGATCTCGTCGTCGTCGCCAACCATGATCAGCGCCGGGTTGGCGATCGTCGCCAGGTCGGCCGGCGTCAGCGCCGGCTCGACGAGGTGCATCTCGTAGAGCTTCTTCGCGACCACGTCCCAGTGCTCGCGGCCGTCGGGCGAGACCTCGCCGTACCAGTCGCCGAGGAACCGATCCGTTTCCTCGTCGAGCTCGAGGACGCCCGGGAGCCAGCCGTCGTGGTGGAAGACGCCGCAGACGGCGACGAGCCGCCTCACCAGGTCGCCCCGCAACCACGCGGTCAGCAACGCGACGGTGGCGCCGTCGCTGCATCCCACGATGTGGGCCGGCTCGCCGACGACCTGCTCGAGGAACGCGATCGTGTCGCGCGCCATCTGCTCGAAGCCGATCGGTCCGGGGACGTCGGGTGTGCGGCCGTGCCCGCGCCGATCCGGCGTGTAGACGCGGAACCGTTCGGCGAGCGCGCCGAGGTTGCGCTCCCACGTGCGCGAGTCCGCGCCGCCCGGGTGGAGGAGGACGACCGGCTCGCCCTCACCGTGGACGTCGTACCACGTGTTCACGTCGCCAAGTCGTATCTCCATGCCCTCTCAGACTCCCGGAGGCGCCACAAGTCATCATGTGCACAGATGCTGCAACAGATCTACGCGGTGATCGCCGTGATCCTGAGCCTCGCGATGTGCGTCGCGGTCATCTATTTCCTGATCACGGACCGGGGCGACCGCGAGAAGGAGGAGGCCGCGCGCGAGTACTTCGACGCGCACGGCCATTGGCCCGACGAGGCCTGAAGGATCACCGCCGAGTGCGGGCGTAGCGTCTCGCCGGACTCGGTCTGCAGCGCCCGCGCCGTCGGATTCACCACCACACGCCCGCGCTTGAACGCTCGCGACCGCAGGCCGCTCTCGTCCGTCTGCATCGGGCCCGTGGGTGCGCCGAGATCGCGTTCATAGTCTCCGGACCATGTCTCCGTGTGGTAGTCGGGGGCGAACGAGAACAGCACCTGTCCGCGTGATGCCAGCAGAGCCGAGGCGTAGCCGTAGCGCGCCGCGCGGCGGTCGGTGCGAGCCGAGTGGGTGATCGTCATCACATCCACACCCGCAGCGGACGCGTCGGCGACGTTCGTCACCTGGCGCATCCAGCCCGCCTCGTCCCGGTAGCCGGCACCGCGCCGCGCATCGAACTTCACCCACTGCTCGTCCACTGCGCCGTCGAGGTGGCGCAGCCACGGGCGGACCTGCTCGCCGTAGTCCGACCACGCGCCGAGGTTCGCGTACACGAGTCGCCCGAGGATCCGGATGCGCGGCACGATCGCCGCGAGCGCTGCGCCGGTCGCCGCTGCGTAGGCTTCGTCGGTGGGCAGTTCGCGCACGTCGCCCGGGTCGTGGTGGTAGCGGAGCGTCGGATTGACGTCATCGATGAAGACCCCGTCGAACTCCGGGCGAGCGTCCAGCATTCGCAGCGCGTTGCTCGCCCAGCGGCGCTGGTAGCTGGGATCCGCGATGTTCGCCGCCCACAGCCAGTCGTAACTGCGGAACGTGAAGCGCCGGCCCTTGCGGTCGTGGAGGAACCAGCGTTCGTTGCGGGCGGCGTAGCCCGACCCGGTGTTGATCACCTTTCCGCTCGAGTTCTCGCGGTGGGTCTGCACCCCCGTCGAGTAGCCCGTCGGCACCGCGGGGGCCATCGCCGACAGGTTCAGGTACGCGAGCACGACGATGCCCTTGTTGTGCGCCTTCAGCCGCCGCGCGTCCGCGGTCCGATTGCTCTGCAACACCACCACGTCGCGCCTGGCCGCCGTGCGCTGCGGCTGCGGGAACTTCGCGGCGGTGTCGATCATCATCGCGTGATGCCCGACAGAGCCGGCGTTCGCGCGCGCCGCGTCAGGCCATGCGAGCAACAGCACGGCGAGCACGAGCAGTGCGGGCCGTCGTTTCAATACCCCCAGCGAGAGTCGAACTCGCGCTACGAGATTGAAAATCTCGCGTGCTAACCGTTACACCATGGGGGCGCGCCGCACAGTCTAGGTACTGCGCGTGAGCCCGCCGTCGACAAGCAGCGTCGTTCCCGTGATGTAGCCCGCCGGCTGCGAGGCGAGGAACACCGCGGCGGCCGCGAGCTCCTCGACCGTGCCGAGCCTGCCCGCCGGGATGTTCTGCTTCGCCCGCTTCTCCGCCTCCTCGATCGAGCCGGCGGTGTCGATCATCCGGTCGGTCGCGATCTGGCCCGGGTGGACGGTGTTGAACGTGACGCCGTCTGCGGCGTACTGGCGCGCCAGCACCTTGAACGCGGCGACGAGTCCAGGCCGATGCGCGTTCGAGAGCTGTAGCGCGTCGATCGGCTCGCGGACCGCCATCGACCCGATCGCGACGACCCGCCCGAAGCCCCGCTCCCGCATGCCCGGCAGGAGCCGCTGAATGATCTCCGTGGGTGAGACGAGCAGCGTGCGCTGCGCCGCGGCCCACTGCTCGCGGGTGAACTCGAGCGGATCGCCGGCCGGCGGGCCGCCGGTGTTCGCGATGTAGACGTCGATCGGGCCGAGGTCATTGGTCACCGCGTCCAGCAAGCGCTCGATGCCGTCGAGGTCGTCGGAGTCGAACGCGTAGCCGCGCGCGCCGATCGCGCTCGCCGTCTCGTCGGCGCGCGGCTGGTCGCGCGACGTGATCGCCACCTTCGCGCCCTCGGCCACGAGCGACTCCGCGATCCCGCGCCCGATCCCCTTCGAGCCGCCCGTGACGAGTGCCACCTTGCCATCCAGACCCAGATCCATCAGATCACCACCCCGGCTGCGCGCGGTCGCGCGAGCCATCCGCACCATGCCGCGAAGGCGGCGACCGCGAGCGGCGCGCCCAGCCAATGCACGCCGGCGAGGACGCCGACGAGGCTCGGGATCCCCGCCACCGCGGCACCCGCGAGCACCGGCCCGGCGGGCAGCTTGAGCACGGCGCCGGTGAACAGCGCGCACGCCGCCCACGCACCGGGACCCGCCAGCCAGCCCCACGACACGAAGAACTCACGGTCCAGCAGTGCGCCGAGCGCGAGCGCCACGGCTGCGAGCGTCAATGCCTGCAGCAGCGCGGCCCGCCAGACCACTGACCCGTCCATGCGCCCATCATGGCAGGAGCATCCAGAGCGGCCAGGGGAGGCGGAACAGGGTCGAGAACGGGTCGATCGTCGGCTCGGGCGTTGCCGTCGGTTCCGGCGTTGCCGTTTCCGTGGGCTCGGGCGTCGGGGTCGCCGTCGGGTCGGGAGTGGGTGCGGCCGTCGGGGTCGGGGTGGGCTCCGGCGTCGGCGTTGGAGTGGGCTCCGGCGTTGGCGTCGCGGTCGGTTCGGGCGTCGGCGTCGGCGTGGCCGTCGGAGTCGGCGTCGGGGTCTCGAACGGCGTCTCGGTCGGCGTCGGCGTCGGCTCGATGGTGCTCACGGGGACGGTTGCCGTCGGCAGCGGAATCGTCGGCGTCGGGAACACGGTCGGCAGCGGGAGCCTCGGCGTCGGCGTTGGCGTCGGCGCCTCCGAGGAGGGACTCTCGGGCGGCGCCGGGCCGGGATCGTTCTGCGGATCGCCCGGGACGATCGTCGGATCGACCGGCGGCGCCGGCGGCGGCGCCGGGTCTCCGGTCACCTCGGGCGGCGTGGGCGCGGGCGCCGGCGGCGTCCGGTCGCGCGCTGCGCGCCTGATCAGCGAGCACGAGTCGCGATGCTGCTTCGCCGTCGGGTCGTAGTCGTAGATCGCGTACCTGTCGACCGACACGATCCGCGAGTAGCGCGCGCACCACGAATACGCCTCCGCGAACCACTCCGCCAGCGGCCGCTTGCCCGACCACCAGCGCCGGTACGGCGTGCGCATGATCTTCTTGAACTCACCGCGGTCGCGATTGCTCAGAACGGTCAGGTCGTAGACATGCCCGAGCTCGTGCAACAGCACGCTGCGCGGGTGCCGCAGCCCGGGCTTGATGTACACGACGCGCGGCTGACGCGTATACACGCACCCGGCCGCCTTCGGCAACCCCGGACACCCTGTTACCCGGACCGTCACCCGACCGGAAACCGTCGGAACGAGCGAAGCGTTCGCCCACGCCTGCCACTGCCCAGGCATCCGTTTTCCGGACGGAGTGATGAGCCGCACCGCACCACGCCCCGCGACCGGCGCTCCAATCGCCGCACGCAGAACCGGCAGGCCAAGGCCCACGCCCAGCCCAGCCAACACGACGATGACGGCAAGCCGTCGCAGCACTTGACTCATCTACCACACCGCGTCGTGGACCGCACGGTCCGCACTAGCATGGCCCCGCCCGGGCGGTTAGCTCAGTTGGTCAGAGCGCCTGCCTTACAAGCAGGAGGTCCGCGGTTCGAGCCCGCGACCGCCCACTCGCCCGAACAGGCTGCATACGACGAAGATCCTCTCGGCCGACCAACCTCGCGCGCCGTGCTCGATGAGCCAGCTAGCGCCAGCTCCTCGCGGCCTCGGCGGCCGCCGGCAGCCACAGCGCCGACGAGAGAGCCGCGCTCACGGCCATCACCTTGATCTTTTTCATGCTCAGAAACACCCCCTCCTCCGAGTCCTTGGGTAACCGCGACCACCGTACGGAGCGCCTCGCCAGCGACCCCGCCCGAACGACTAGATCGCTCGGGCGCCCCGACGGATCGAGGCATCCGGTGACCAGATACTCACCGTTGACCGGCCCGGCCAATGCCCGCCTTTGACGGGATCGAGGGCGGGAGCCACCGCTCGCCGCTGCGTGGGAATCCGCCGGCGTCGCCGCGGGGCCGGCGCACACGCCGCGGCGTTCGCGCCCAGCGCACGGCGGGTGCTCGAGAGCGCGCAGGATGAGGCGCGCGAGCTTGGCCACGCCGACATCGACACCGGGCATCTGCTGCTCGGCATCCTGAACGTGCGCCCCCTGCCAGGCGTGACGCTCGAACAGGCGCGGATCGACGTGGCGGCGAAGATGGGTCGCGGCAACGGGGCGCCGGACGGGCAGATCCCGTTCACGCCAGTCGCGAAGATGTCGCTGGACCTGGGGATCCGTGAGGCTCATCCCGATCCGGCCCGCCCGGAACACATCGCGCTCGGGCTCCTGCGCGCGAACGAGGGCATCGGCAACGACCTCCTACGGATCGGGGAACCCGATATCAAGCGGCTGCGACGCTGCCTGCACGACGCACTCGACGCCACGCCCCTCGACGAGCCCGGACCCTTCCGTGTCATCCAACTCGACGGAACGCCCGAGGAGTGGGAGGGTCAGCTCAACGGCGCAGCGGCCGACGGCTACGAGCTCGTCTCGCTGGTCGGTGACCGGGCGGTGATGGCGCACCCGTCAACAACCGGCACAGCGTCGCCGTAGCCTCAACGCGCAAGGGGAAGCACAGCCTGGAGGTCGTCGGATCGAATTCGCACGTCCTGGTTCGCTCGCTCACACCGCGAGTCCATGATCTCGATGTGCACGTACGCTTCGCCGAGTTGGCTAAGCGCGATGCGGGCTGAAACCTCCGAACCCTCGACGGCACGTGCACACGCCGCGCTCACGACGCGTGAGCCGCTCGGAGTGAGCACGAGTGTCCGCGAACTCAGTCGCGGACCGGTCACGAACGCGTAGAGCAGAAGGGCCGCAGTGAGGACGAAAGCACCGCGAATCACGGTGCGAGCGGCATGCGTCACCGTCGCTGACTCGGGATTCCACAGGAGCAGGCCGATAGCGACCACCCACGCCGCGAACGCCAACAGGCCAATGACCTGGCCGAGGAAACGGAGATCGGAGAACAGGCCTGTCGCGACGCCGCTGACGATCGTGATCACGCCGAGCAGCACCGCGACGCTGTCCACCGACTGACGCGGGTTCGGTGTTGAGCTCACCGACGCGCCGGGCGACTCCGTCATTCGAGGATCGTACGCTCCAGCAAGAGCGTCTCTAAGCTCGGACAGCGGTGTTCCGCACGCCCGATCCCGTCGTGCGCCGGCAGGCGCTGCAGGCAGCGCGATGAGGGCCGAGTTCGCGGAGCGCTTGCGCTGTCCCGCCTGCCGCGCGCCGCGCCCGTTCACGCTGGTGGCGATCGCGGACGACGGGCGCGAGGTGCGGACGGGAACGCTGACCTGCCGGGCCTGCGGCCACCGCGCGAAGATCCGCGACGGCATCGTCGACCTGATGCACGAACCGCCGGAGTTCGTGCGCCGCGAGGCCGAGGGGCTCGGCCGCTTCGCGCAGGTGATGAGAGACGACGGCTGGGAGCGCCAGCACGTCATGGAACTCCCGTACCGCGAGGACGGCTACTGGTTCTGCCAGGCGCAGCTGATGGAGCAGACGCTGGACACCGTTCACTTCGAGCCCGGCGGGACGATCCTCGACCTCGGATCGAACACCTGCTGGGCGTCGGCGATGTTTGCTCGCAACGGCCTGGAGACGACCGCACTCGACATCGCCGAGCACAAGATGCAGGGCCTGCGGACGGCCGAGTGGCAGTTCGAGGACAAGGACGTCTTCTTCGAGCGCGTCCTCGGGGTGATGTTCGACCTCCCGTTCGCCGACGGCTCGTTCACGTACGCATGGGCGTGCGAGGTGCTTCACCACAATCACCGGGACAACCTGATGCGCACGCTGCGCGAGGTCTACCGCGTCCTCGAGCCCGGCGGGAAGCTGATCGTCGCCAACGAGCCGCTGCGAACGCTGATGACGCCGAAGATCAACCCGGGCCACGAGGTTGCCGAGTTCGAGGGCCACGAGCACGCCTACATGCGCTTCAGCTATACGACGGCGGCGAAGCGCGCCGGCTTCGAGGTCGACGTCCGCGGCCCGCGCTATCACGCGACGTTCCAGGATGCTCCGGTGTCACTGACCAACGACATGCGCTATGACCAGCTCTTCCGCGCGGCGACGGTGGTGGCGAGCCGCCGCTCGACACGACTCAAGCAGGCGCTGCTCGCCGCCCGCGCGTACATCGTGGGCGGCACCGCACTGCACATGATCTGCACGAAGCCAGGGGGTTGAGCCATGCGGGTGGAGTCGTTTGCCGAGATCGCCGAGGAGTTCAACGCGCGGATTGCGCGGATCGCTTGGGCCACGGTCGCGACGGTCGGCCCGGACGGCGCGCCGCGGACCCGGATCCTCCACCCGATCTGGGAGAGCCACGTCGGCTGGATCGCCACCACCAGTGGCAGCCCGAAGATCGAGCACCTTCGCCACGAGGCGCGGGTGAGCCTGACGTACTGGGACCCGGAACAGGACAACGTGCACGTCGAGGCCGTCGCGACTGTCGCGCCCGACCAAGCCGACCGTGACCGGATCTGGGACCTGTTCGCCGGCACGGAGCCGCCGCTGGGGTACGACCCCGGGGTGTTCTGGCCGAGCAAGACCGACCCCGCGTTTGCGTTACTGCGGCTGGAGCCCACCCGGATCGAGTTGACCGGCCTGCGTCACCGCGGGTCGGGGCGGCCGCCGCTGGTCTGGCGCCCGTAGCGGGCCTACCCCAGCTTCGCGAGCGCGCGTCGCGCGTCGTCGCGCACCCAGTCCTGGGGGTGATTCAAGAACGGCTCGATGTCGCTCCGGGCCTCGGACGCCTTCAGCCGGCCGAGTGGCGCGAGCGCGTAGCGGCCCAGATCGTCGAAGTCCGCCAGGAGCGAGCGCAGCACCTCGATCGAGCGGTCGCGCACGGCCTTCGCCTTCATCCGCCCGAAGTAGTCGATCAGCATCGAGCGCGCCGGTCCGGTCGCCGTGTCGCGGACCAGCGACACCACCGTGTCGAAGTCCGACGCGCCCGCCGTGAACCCGATCGCGTTGCCGAGCGCCTGACGCTCCAGCTCAGCGTCGGGCGGCACTGACGCGAGCGCGTCGATCAGCGCCGGCACGGCATCCGTCCCGCGCGCGGCGGGCACGGTCAGGGCGCGCGCGAGCGACTCGACCACGGGCGGGTACGAGACCCGCCCGAGCCACTCGACGAGCACCGGCAGGTGCTCGCTGTAGTCGTCGAGCTCGCCCGCGTGCAGCTGCGGGAGCCGGTCGATCGCCAAGCCGTCCGCCCGCAGCGCCTCGATCACCGGCGCCGACGCCGCGTCGTAGCGCGCGATGTGCGCGGCGCGCTCCGGCGACATCGGCGGAGCACCGCGCGAGAACAGCCGTCGCAGCCCCATCACATCACGATCTTCACGAGTTCGATGTAGCCGGCCTTTTGCCCCGCCTTGATCTCTGCCTTCAGCTTCTTCGACATCTGGGTGCCCTTGGTGAACGGCCAGATCCCGCGCCGGATCACGAGCCGGAACGTGTAGTTCTTCTGCTTCGCGAACTCGATGTAGTCGACCAACTGGGCAGTGCGCGCGAGGTAGTTGACGTTCTTGACTTCGCCGATCAGGTGCTTGCCCTCATCGTAGATATCGGGGTAGCGCCCCTTTCCGCTCGGGCACTCGACCCTCCTGCGGGCCCCGGTCGCGCCCGCGCGGCGCTCGCCGCGCTTGCCCTTCTTGGCGTTGCGCTTGATCTGGCTGCCCGACTTCTTCCCGAACGCGCCGAGCGCCTTCTTGCCGACGGCCTTCACCGCGCCGCGCGGGTTGAACATCGCGCCGAGCCCGCCGAACCGGTAGGCGTCGGAGTCGATGTCGTCGATTCCGGCGATCTTGTTCGAGGCCCCGAACGTGAGCTCGTTGAGCGCGCCGGCGGCGGCCTCGGAGATGTCCATGAGGCCGAACAGGCCGACCGGGTCGACGGCGTTGACCGGATCTCCGCCGACGTACGCGTAGAGGTTCGCGTCGCCGCCGCTGAAGCCGGCCGGGTCGGGCGCGGTCCAGCGGCCGGCGTCGGCGTCGTAATCGCGCGCGCCGAACCGGACGAGGCCGGTCTCGTGGTCGTACAGGCCGCCGCCGAAGCCGAACGGCTGGAACCCCGGTGCGCTGTCGCTGACGACCCGGCCGTACGCGTCGTAGTCGAGCGCCTGCGCCACCGCTCCGGTGGCGACGTCCACCACGCGCCGCACGCTCCCGCGGCGGTCGAGCACGAGCCGGTACGTGACGCCGTCGCGGACCATGTACGCCGGCACGTGGCCGTGCAGGGCGTAGACGAACTGCGTGCGCACCTCGCCCGCGGCGTCGACCTCCGCCGCCGGCCCGAGGTCGCCGCCCCACACGAACCGCTGCGTCCACGCGCCGTCGCGCTTGCGCCCGACGCGTGCGCCGACGCCGTCGACGACGTAGTCGATCCGGCCGCCGCCGGCGAGCGTCACGCCGGTGAGGTCGCCGAACGCGTTGTAGTCGTATGTGGTCGTGCCGTCCGGCGTGACCCGCGTGCGGAGCTCGCCGTTGCGCGTGTAGGAGTAGGTCGTCGCGCCGCGCGCGACGAGCCGGTCGCGGGCGTCGAACGTCCCGACGACCTCGGCGCCGCCGGCGCGCTGCTCGGAGACCCGGTTGCCGTTGGCGTCGTACGCGTAGCGCTCGAGCACCTCGTCGCCGGAACGGACCTCGCGCAGACGGCCGGTCGCGTCGTAGGAGTACGTGAACGGCGTGCCGTCGACGCGCTCGGAGACGATCCGGCCGCCGTCGTCGCGGGTGACCACCTGCTCGAACGCGAAGTCGTCCGGCCCGGCCGCGAGCAGCGACTTCCAGCGCCCGCCGCGGTCGAACGTGTTCGCGGTGCTGACGTCAGCCAGCGCCGTGCCGACCGGCGCCCCGTTGGAGGCGTCGCGCTCGAGCGTCATCGCTCCCGCGCGCGTGAGCAGCCCGTCGTCGTCGTAGCCGAACTCCACCGCCGCGCTCGAGCCGACCCGCGACGACACCAGGTTGAAGTCGTCGTCGTAGTCGAGCGAGACCGACCCCGGCACAGAGCCGCTGGCCACCATCGACACCGGCAGGCCGCCGTCGTAGCCCGTCTCGAGCTTCTGGTCGCCAGGGCCTTCGAGCACGGTCTCGCGCCCGGCCGCGTCGTAGCCGAAGCGGCGCACGCCGCCGGTCCCGGTGACGCTCTGCAGCCGGCCGCCGGCGCCGTACGCGAGCGTGATCTTCGTCCCGTCCGGCCGCGTGACCGTCCGCAACTGGTGCCCGGTGTCGTACTCGTAGCTGGTGACCGCCGGACCCTCGCCGCCGACCGCCGGCGCCTCCTGGCGTGTCAGCAGCCCACCCGGGCTGAACGCGGCCGTGTGCGCCGGCCGGCCCGGCGGGGTCACCGAAGTGCGGTTGCCGGCCGGGTCGTAGCCGTACGTGACCGTCCGAGCACCGGGCATCGTCAGCTTCGTCAGCTGGCCGACGGCGTCGTAGTCGGCGGTCGTGACCCGACCGAGCGCATCCTCGTGGCGCGCCACGTTGCCGTCGGCGTCGTAGCCCCACGTCAGCTCGCGCGTGCCCTGCCGGACCGCGGCCTGCCGGCCGTGCGCGTCGTAGGTCGTGGTGACCGGATCGCGCCCGTCGACCCGGCTCTCGACCGGCAACCCGAACTCGTCGTAGGAGCTGACCGCGACGCGGCCCGTCGCCGTCGTGTCCGTCTCCGTCCGCGTCGCGGCCTCGTAGACGCTCTCGCTCGTCTTGCCGTTGAGCGTCGACGACTCGAACAGGCGCTCGAGCGAGAACGGGTCGTCGGCGTCGCCCAGCTCGGCGGACATCGATGTCCGCGCGATCATCCGGCGCCCGCCCGGCGTCCGCACGGTCTGGCGAGAAGTGAACGGCGCCTGCGCGCCGAAGCGCGGGTCGGGTGCCTGCATGCTCGCGACCTGCGTCCCGTCGGGGAGCGTCATCTCCTCCGCGCCGTCCGCGTGCTCGCGGCCGCTGACGCTGACGCCGCCGCTGTCGGTGACCGTCCGGCTCAGGCCGTCGAGGCCGACCGCGGCCGCGCTGAACGTGGCCGACTCGCCGGCCGCGTCGCTCAGGGTCGCGGTGCGCCCGGTGCCCGGCGTGAGCGTCTGCGCGCCGCCGTCGGGGTCCTCCTCGCGCAGCAGCCGGCCTTCGTTGTCGTAGACGGAGCGCCAGGTCGCCCCGGCGGGGTTCGTGACCGACGTCAGCAGCCCGCCCGCCGCATAGCCGAAGCTCCATGAGCGCCCGGCCGCGTCCCGCGCGCCGGTCAGCATCCCGCCGGTCGTCTCCAGCGTCACGCGCTTGCCGAACGGCCCGACGATCGCGGCCGCCGCGCCGCTCGCGGCGCGCTCGATACGCGTGACGTCGTCGACGGCGTCGCGGATCTCGATCAGCCGGCCGGCGTCGTCGTAGATGAACCGGTAGAGCACGCGCCCGCTGAGCGATTCGACGGTCCGCAGATGGCGGCCGACGCGCGAGAACTCGAACACCTCGAGGCCGTCCTCGGAAGCGATCGAGATGCCGTCGTCGGTGAAGCCCGGGAGCGCGCTGGCGAACCGCAGCACCTGCGCGCCGCCGTCAGACACGAGCAGGTCGCCGTCGGGCGCGAGCGCCAGTCCGCGCACCCACGGGAGGCTCGGGTCGGCGGCGAAGCTCGCGGCGCGGCCCGCGCTCGCCAACGTCGGCATCGGCATCTCCTCGCCGGCGATCCGCACGACGTCGCCGTCCGGTCCGAGCGCGAGCACGAACCCGGTGCCGTCCGCGAACCGCACCGTGCCGTCCGGCGACGCAGCCAGCGCGCCCGGCGAGCGCAGCCAGACGTCGCCGCCCGGGCGCCCGGCGTGGTCGGGCGACTCCTGGCCGCCGCCCGCGACGGTGGTGATCACGCCGCCGGCGCCGACCCGCCGGATCCGGCCGTTGCTGGAGTCGCCGACGTAGAGCGAGCCATCGGGACCGACCGCGAGGCCCTCGACCCAGCGCGACAGCTTCGCCGCCTCGGCCGGGCCGCCGTCGCCGGCGAACCCGGGCGTACCGTCGCCCGCGAGCGTCGAGACGGCTCCGTCGGCGGTGACCCGCAGGACGCGGGCGGGCTCGGCGACGTAGACCGTGCCGTCGCGGCCGGCCGCGATCGCCAGCGGCTCTTCCAGCGCGCCGGTGACCGTCGTGATCGTCCCGTCGGCGTCGATCCGCCGCACGCGCTCGGCACCCTCGTCGAGCACGTAGACCTCGCCCTGGGGCCCCGCCGCGAGGTCGATCGGGCGCGTGAGCGTGGCGTCTGCCGCTGGGCCGCCGTCGCCGTCGCTGCCCTCCTCGCCGGTGCCCGCGAACGTGCTGATGCGCCCGTTGCGCCCCACGCGCCGGACGCGTGCGTTCCCGGCGTCGGCGATCAGCACCGAGCCGTCGGCCCGCGCCAGGATTCCGCCCGGCCCGTTGAGCCGCGCGTCCTTGGCCAGCGGCTCGGTGTCGTAGCCCGGCTCGCCGGTGCCCGCGAAGTTCTTGGTGTCCTTGCCGAACGTGCCGCCCTCGACGCTGCGGCGCGTGCCGTCGCCGTAGTGCAGGACCCGGTCGATCGGGTCATACGCGTGGTGCTCGTCGAGCGTCCAGCCGCCGAAGCCGGCGGTCGCGGGATCGAGCGTCCCGACCGTGGTCTCCTCCTCGCGCCACAGCAACAGCTCGTTGCGCGTCGGGTTGGCGTCGAGCACGGCGCCGCCGGGCACGGCGAAGCTGCGCGTGGCGCTGTAGTCGGGCTCGTACTTGTAGCCCACGCGCGAGCGCACGATTTGCGCGCCCTCGAGCTTGCGCCCGAACGTGTCGCGGCCGTCCCAGTCGATCGTGAACGTGCGGTTCGGGGTCGCCGCCATGTCCTCGACGAAGCGGCGGCCGGCGACCTCGACCTCGACGCGGACGCCCTTGATCGAGGCCGGCAACGCCTCCTCGCCGGTGACCTGGACCGTGATCCGGCGGGTGTCGCGGCGGCCTTCCTGGCGGGCGCTCTGATAGTGGAGGTCGAACGGGACGCCCGGCAGCTCGAGCTCCTCGCCGTACGTCTGATCCTCGGTGCCGATGACCGAGCCGCAGTTGTCGCAGTTGCGGTCGAGGAACCGCGCGAGCTCCGGATACAGCGCGTACGGCGAGCGCGCGTCCCGCGGCAGGCCGAAGCCCCAGTTGAAGTCGTACGGCGTGAAGTGCATGACCGGGACACGCCACAGCGACGCTCCGGGCGCGTACAGACCGGCGAGTCGCCGCAGCTCGGCGTCGTCGATCCCGAGCGCACCCTGGTCCGGCTGGCCGTCGCCGTCGACGTCCACCACGGCCTTGCCGTCGCTCTCGGCCAGGATCTCGATCACGCGGCCGCTCGGCGCCGGCACCCAGCGTGCGAGCTCGCGGTCGTAGTAGCCCGCGGGCACGGTCTCACCGGTCGGGAAGCCGAGGAAGTTGTCCGTGTAGGCGGCGACCTCCGTGTCGAAGTCGACGCGGGTCGCGCCGGCGGCGAGCGCCTCGTCCACCGTGTATTCGACCGCGTACGTGTACGCGCTGGTGGCCGGCAGCCCGCCCGGCATCGCATCCGGGCCGGTGGTGCCGACCGTGTACTCGGTCGCGCGCACGTGGAAGTCGTCAAGGGCACGGGTCGTGCCGTCGGCCAGCGTCATCGTCGCGCCGGTGCTGGGCTCGAACAGCAGCGTGGCGCGGCGCGTGCCGTCGTCGTCGGTCACGGTGGTGCCGCGCGCGACGCCGCCGTCATCGTCGATCGTGGTGACGGCGCCGTCGAGCGCGACCAGTACGACGTCGTCGATCCAGGCATAGCCCTGCCAGCTCGGAGCGACCTGGCGCTGGACCGGCAGATAGCCGTCCTTGGCCAGCGCGACCGTCAGCGGGCCGCCGCCGTTGACCGCCATCGAGAACTCACCGGTGGCCTCGGTGGCGGTATGGCCGAGCTCGGGGTGGTCGAGGACCGTCACGGCCACGCCCGCGAGCGGCGTGCCATCTCGGCCGGTGACCCGGCCGCGCAGCACCGATGTGCTCTCGGCCTTGATCGCGCCCGCCTCGACGCTCTTCTGGACAGCGTCGGCGCCGGTGTAGAGGAACTGCGCCGCGTCGGAGAGCGGCGTCGCGGCCGTCGAGTCGAGATCGGGCGCGTCCGGCGCCGCGTTCGCGACCTGCACGTGGATCGTGGCGCGAGCATTGCCGCCGGTCGCCGTCAGCTCGTGGCGCCCGTCGGCGCCGGTCCTGGAGTCCCAGGTCACCACCCACGGTGCGCGGGTGACCTCGCCGACGCGCTTGCCGTCGACCGCGAACACGACCGTGTCCGTGTTGTCGGCCGAGACCTCGAGCCCAACGATCCCGGCGACGGTCGCTCCGTTGGCCGGCGCGCGCCACGACACCGTCGAGGGCTCGATGGCCTCGTCGCGGTCCGGCAAGGACAGCGCCGGCGGCACCGACGGCACGGCGAACACCGGCGCGACCGGCAATCCCGCCGTGCGGAAGCTGCGCGGCTTCGTGCACTTCGCCTTCCTGGCGCCCTTGGCGCGGGTGCACAGCCGAAAGCGGTACGCGGTCGAGGGCTGGAGCTGCTTGACGCTCGCCTTGATCGACGCTGTGCGCTTACGAGCCTTGACCCGTTTCGCCGGCGTCCGACGGTCGAGCTTCTTCGTTCCCCACTCGAACCACCACGTGACGGTGCTGCGAGCCTTCGGCAGTTGCGCGGTCAGGGTCGTGGCCGAAGCCGTCGTGTCCTTGGCCTTCGGCACCGCGGCGACGGCCGTCCCGCCCCCGACCGAAGTGACCAACACCAGCGCGAGCAGCGCACCGCAGAACTTCCTCACAGCACCCTCCTTGGAGCTCATTGCGGCGCAGCGTCCCGAAGAGCGGAAAAGGATCGGTAAAGCCGCGCGCCGGCACGAGGTCGAGTGCGCAAGGTTTGTTGACCTTGCTGGCTTTTCGATCGGCAGGGGAGTAGCGTCGGGCCCATGCTGCGCCACCACCACGAGACGCTCGATCGCTTGCGCGAGCTCCGGTTGCCCAAGCCCGAGCGCCAGGCCGCCCGCGCCGAGCGCGCCGTCGAGCGCCAGATCCGCTTGGAGCGCGACAACCTGTACTCCGCGGAGCGGCGCGCCGCCGCGCGCGAAGCCGAGGCCCGGCGCGACGGTCACCTCTTCGGCGACTTCTAAGCGCGCAGGAACGCCGCCAGCTCGGCGGCGAGCTGCTCGGGTGCCTCCTCGGCCATGTGGTGGCCGGAGTCGATCCGGGCCGCGCTCAGCGGCCCGTCGACCCACGGCCGCCAGATCGCGACCGGGTCGCCGTAGAGCTCCTCCATGTCGTCGCGGGCTGCCCACGCGTACAGCGTCGGGCAGCGGACGAGCCGGCCGGCGGCGCGGTCGGCCTCCTCGTCGAAGCGGTCGACCTCCCAACCGGCGCGGTAGTCGCCGACCATCGCCGCGACCACCTCCGGATCTGACACCGCGCGCACCCAGTCGGCGTGGTTCTCCGGCCCCATCGAGGCCGGATCGACCTGGTACCAGGCAAGCGGGTCGCGCGAGATGATCGCCTCGGCCGGCTTCGCGGTCTGGGCGAAGAAGAACCAGTGCCACCAGGACGCGGCGAACCTCGCGTCGCAGCGCGCGAACGCCTCGGAGATCGGCACGCCATCCATCACCACCAGCCGCGCCACGCGCTCGGGGAAGTCGACCGCGACCCGGTGCGCGGCGTAGCAGCCGCGGTCGTGGCCCGCGACCGCGAACTCGTCGAACCCGAGCCGCGCCATCAGCGGCGGCAGGTCGGAGGCGATCGCGCGTTTCGTGAACACCCGCTCGGCCGGTCGCGACTCGCCGTAGCCGCGCAGGTCGGGGCACACGACGGTGAAGCCCGAGTCGACCAGTAGCGGCGCGACCCGCCACCACGTCGTGTGCGTGCGCGGATGCCCGTGGAGCAGCAGCACCGCCGGCCCCGCGCCGCCGTGACGGACCCGCAGCACTGCCGAGCCGACGTCCACGTGGTCAAGTTCGAACCCGTCGAAGAACAACTACCGCGCGATCTCCAACGGGAACTCGTCCCACTTGCCGTCCTGCAGGAGCAACTGCGGGCGGCCGTCGCGAACCGCGACCGCCTCCGCGTCCGAGCCCAGCGCGATCCCCGCGATGTACGCCGCGGCGAGACGGTGCACGTCGAGCACGTGCCCGATCCGCTCGAGCGACCTCGTCTCGTCGGCGACCTCGCCGTCGCCCGCGCGCAGCACGACGCGCAGGTCAGCGTCGGCCGCGCGCGCCGCCACGGCGGCCTCGATGTTGCGCAGGTCGTCGGAGGTGACCGCGGCGAGCGCGCGGGCACGATCCAGCGACAGCTTCCTGAGCACCCGCGGGTTCGCGCCGCGCCCGATCACGACCGGCAGTTTCAGCTGCCGAGCGAGCCCGACGTTCTCGCCCTCGGACTCGGTGTCCACCGCCACGACCTGCACGTCGCACTCGCGTAGCAGCATGCACAGGCGCAGGCCGACCTGGCCGAGCCCGACGACGACCACGTGGTCGCGCCGTGGCACCGCGCGGCGGCCGATCAGCCCGGTCAGGGTCGAGTCCACGAGCCGGTTGATCAGCCCGCCCGTGAAGCACGCCGCCGAGAGCAGTGTCAGCACCATCGAGGCGACGATCGAGACCTTGAACCACTTCGGGCCGTCGTCGACGGCCGGGTTCGGGCCGACGGTCGCGAGCGACTTGGTCGATCCGTAGAGCGCGTCGGCGGCGCCCTGGTCGAGCACGATCATCGAGCCGATCCACTCGTACAGCAGCATCGTCGCGAGCCCGATCGACCCGTAGAAGAGCAGCGCCGCACTGCGGTCGTAGGGCGCGAGCACGGCCTCGACAAGGCTGCGCAGCCGGCGCGCCCGGGTCGGCGGCAGCGCCACCTCCTCCAGCTTGGCGTCGAGGCCGACGTGCCGCTCGCCGGAGCGCTGCACGGCGACGACGTCCGGATCGAGACAGGGGCCGGCCAGCGACGGGGCGACGATGTCGGCCACCGACGTCACGTGGCACTTGGGGATCATTTCGCCCACCTGGTGCGCCATCGCCGGGTCGAAGATCGTCACCACCAGCCGCACGTCGTTATCGAGGTGCCGGACGAGCAGCGCCATCCGGAGCGGGAACGCATCCTCGCGCGCGGCCACGCAGACCACGTCCGGCCGGCTATCGGACAGCGCGGAACGCACATCCTCGTCGCTCGGCTCCTGGAGCCAGGTCACGTCCCCGCCGCCCGCCTTGAGCGCCTCGCACACCTCCTCGGCGAGGTCGCCGCCACCCATCAGGAGCACCTGCATTGGCGCGCACCCTATACCGGACGTGTGGAGAGATCTCCGCGCGCGGCAGCACATTTGTCGGTTGTCAGCGGCGCGCGTCCGGAACAGACTCCTGCGCACAGAGGGTTTCAGAAGGAGGGGTAGGGGATGGAGAGAGGGAAGCGCCTCGCGATGGCGGGCGCGATTTCGGGCACGCTGGCGCTTGCGGGGGTCGTGGGTGCGAGCAGCGCGTCGGCACTACCGCCGAAGGGCGCCACCTTCTCCGGGGTGGCGAATGCCGCGCCGGCTCCGGCACCGGCCGTCCCGACGTTCGCCAACGGCATGTCCCAGAACGTGTTCGACGCGGGCGCGGCGATCCACCACGAGCTGTGGGTCGAGCTCGACACCGATACGGACTTCGATGGCGTCAAGGACCGCGTCCACGTCGATGTCTCACGCCCGTCAGAGACCGAGACGGGCGGACTGAAGGTCCCGGTCATCTATGAGGACAGCCCGTACTACGCGGGCAGCGCGAACGTCCGTAACTGGATGGTCGACCACGAGGTCGGCTTCCCGCCGGCCTCGCGCGATCGCGCCCCGGACTTCAACGCCCGCAACACGAGCCCGACGATCAGCACCATCTACGAGAGCACGTGGCTTCCGCGCGGGTTCGCGGTCGTGCACTCCGAGTCGCCGGGCACCGGCAATTCGACCGGTTGTCCGAACTCCGGCGCTCCGATCGAGACCCACGGCGCGACCGCGGTGATCGACTGGCTCAACGGCCGCCGCACGGGCTACACGACCCGGGCCGGCACGACCGAGGTCTCCGCCTCGTGGCACAACGGCAACACCGCGATGATGGGGACGTCCTACAACGGCACGATCCCGATCGCGGCCGCGTCGACCGGCGTCGAGGGTCTGAAGGCGATCGTCCCGATCTCGGCGATCTCCGACTGGTACGACTACTACCGCGCCAACGGCATGACCCGCGCGCCCGGCGGCTTCCAGGGTGAGGACCTCGACGTCCTGACCGAGTACGTCTACTCGCGCAACGACGAGGGTCCGCACCGCATGATCTGCTGGCCGACGATCAACGACGTCTCGGTCAAGCAGGACCGCGCGACCGGCAACCGGAGCGCGTTCTGGGACGACCGCAGCTACATGCGCGACCCGTCGAAGTTCAAGGCCGCGGCGCTTGTCGCCCACGGCAACAACGACTTCAACGTCATGACCAAGAACGCCGCACAGTTCTACGAGGCGCTCAAGGCCAACAACGTCCCGCACCAGTTCTACTTCCATCAGGGCGGTCACGGCGGCTCGCCCCCGGACTACCTCCTGAATCTGTGGTTCACGAAGTACCTGTGGAACCAGGACAACGGCGTCGAGAACATGCCGAAGTCGTGGGTCGTCCGCAACGAGGCCGGCTTCTGCCCGCCGCGTGAGACGGCGGTCGTCGGCGACCAGTCCAACACGGCGACGCTGACGGTGGCCAGCACGACGCCGTTCAGCGTCGGCACGACGCTGACGATCCCCCAGACGAACGCCAACGGAACGATCACCTCAACGACGCGCGTGATCACCAACATCCCGGACGCGACGCACCTGACGCTCGCCACCGCGGTCGCCACGGCGTCCGGCCAGCGGGTCGTCAACGGCGCGCTCGTGAGCCTCGTCTGCGGCAACCCCAACCCGACGCCGTACGCCGAGTGGCCGGATCCGACGATGGGCGAAGCCACGCTGAAGTTGGCTCCCGGTGGCCTGACGCGCGGTGCACTTACGGTCGGCGGCGGCGGTGCCGGCACGGAGACGCTGATCGACGACGCCTCCGTCACGGCGGCGACACTCATGAACAACGCGGCGGGCGAGGACTCGCGCCTGCTGTACGTGACCAACCCGCTGACTCAGGCCGTGCGCATCAGCGGCACGCCGCGCGTGTCGCTCAACGCGGCGTTCAATCCGCGCGACAACGGCACGCCGTCGCCGCTGAAGGCGAACCTGACCGCAATCCTGGTCAGCCTGCCCGGTGGCACCGGCGCCGGGACGATCCTGACGCGCGGCTGGATCGATCCCGAGAACCGCAACAACGAGTACGTCTCGGAGGCACTGACGCCGGGGACGTTCTACCGCCTGAACTTCGGGATGCAGGCGAAGGACGTCGTGGTGGCGGCCGGGCGCCGACTCGGGCTGATGGTGCTCTCGAGCGACCGCGAGTTCACGGTCCGTCCGGCTCCAGGCACCAAGGTGACGCTCGATCTCGCCGGCTCGAGCTTCTCGCTGCCCGTCGTGGGCGGCGCGAAGGGTCTCGCGACGGCGACCGGCGGTGACCTCGAGGAGCTTCCGGTCGGCGGCTTGGTCCCCGCGACGCTCTCGCTCACGCTCGGCCCGGCGGCCACGTTCAGCCCGTTCATCCCGGGCATCGCGAACGCCTACACGGCGAGCACGACGGCGAACGTGATCTCCTCGGCCGGTGACGCGCGGCTCAGCGTCGCCGACCCCGCGACGACGAACACGGGCAAGCTCGTCAACGGCGCGTTCGCGCTGCCGCAGACGCTGCAGGCTCGCGCCAACGCCGGCAGTTATGCCGACGTCGGCGGCTCGGCGAACCCGACCAGCCTGTTGACCTACAGCGGCCCGGTGTCCAACGACACCCCGACGCTGGGCTTCCGGCAGGCGATCGGTGCCACCGACGCGCTGCGCACGGGCACGTACAGCAAGACGCTGACGTTCACCCTGTCGACGACGACGCCGTAACGGACTGGGGGGCTCGCCGGAATCTTCCGGTGGGCCCCACGTCCGACCGCGCGGCTTCGCGGACGAACAGGAACAGCAGCACGGCGCCGCCGATCAACGCTGCGTCCACGAAGATCGCCGCGGCCCACCCGCCGGTCGCGTCGCGCAGCGCGCCGCTGACCGCAGGCGAGAGGACGGCGCCGATCTCGCCGATCAGGTTGTTCATGCCGAACGCGGCGCCGTGCTGCTCGGGCGCGGCGATGTCCGCGATCATCGCGTGCGCGATCGGCTGCATCGCGTTGAAGAACGTGCTGGCGCTGAACAGCAGCGCGGCCATCACCCACACGTTCGCGGCGCCGGCCATGACGACGAAGCCGAAGATCACGGTCAGCACGAACTGGATGGACGTGAACGCGATCACAAGCGGCTTGCGGCCGATCCCGCGCCGCACGGCGACGTCGGACAGCCAGCCGCCGGTCGGGAAGCCGAGGATGCCGGCGCCCGCGTTGAACGCGGCGATCATCGCCGAGCGGCCGAACGACGAGCCCGCGGCGTCGGCGACGATCGACACCGACCAGAAGCCGAAGAACCACAGGTTCCAGAGCACGGCGATGAACGCGAGGTTGATCAGGACCAGGTCGCGCGACTTCAGGACCGCGCCGACATCGGTGTTGCGGCGCGCGAACACGAACGCGACGATCGAGAGCGCCAGGGCGACCTCCATGACGGCGATCCAGAGGTCGGACAGCCCGGCGGCGCTGCCGACGAAGTAGACGGCCATCACGGCCGCGAGGAACATCGCCGAGAACGCCATCAGGTGCAGCGTCGCCCTCAGATACGGGAGGCCTCGTTCCTGGCCGCGGAAGTAGACCGACGTGGCGATGCCGACGACCAGCGTCGCGGCGCCGAGCATCAGGAACGGCATCCGCCACGCCTCGCTGGCCGCGAACACGTCCCCGCCGAGCGCGATCATGCTCGGCGCGAAGACGACCGCGATCGTGATGCCGAGCGCGAGTCCGGTGATCACGACGCCCATGCCGAGGCTGCGCTTCTCCTGCGGCGTGTCCTGCGCGATCAGCGAGCGGTCGTTGGAGTAGAACGCGCCCTCGCCGAGGCCGGTGATCACGCGCACGGCGATGAACGCGAC
The DNA here is from genome assembly GCA_963768375.1 of uncultured Solirubrobacteraceae bacterium. Lineage (GTDB taxonomy): Bacteria > Actinomycetota > Thermoleophilia > Solirubrobacterales > Solirubrobacteraceae > Solirubrobacter. The sequence continues at coordinate 45,614 of CAVYHO010000002.1, read as the reverse complement.
GAGGCCGGTGATGACGCCGCTGACCATCGTCGCGATGCCGGCCCAGATCAGGCTGATCACGATCAGCGTGCGGTGCCCGTACTTGTCGCCCAGGTAGCCGCCTGGGAACTGCGTGAGCATGTAGCCCGCGAAGAACAGGCCGCCGATCAGGCCGCCCAGCGCATGCGGGTTCTCGACGCCCTTCAGGAAGCCGACGTCGTTTTCGATCATCCAGGTGACGACCGGGCCCGTGAGGGCACGGTCGGCGGCACTGACGGTCCAGCCGAGCAGGAGGAAGATCCACAGGGTTCGGTAGGCGGGCCACTGGCGCATAAACACTCGTCTACCCAGAAAGATCAGACGTATTCGGGCTCTAGGCTTCTATGCCATGTCCGCCGCCGCCCCCGCCACCCTGCCTGCATTCGATCCCCGCGACCCGCTTGCTCTCGACGCCCAGCTGGACGACGAGGAGCGGCTGATCCGCGACACCGTCCGCCAATACGTGCGCGAGAAGTTCCTCCCGCACGTCGCGCAGCACTTCGAGGCGGGGACGCTCCCGGAGGGCATCGGCGCTGATCTGGGCAAGCTCGGCCTGCTCGGCATGCACCTCGAGGGCTACGGCTGCGCGGGCGCGTCGGCGACGGCCTACGGGCTCACATGCCTGGAGCTCGAGGCGGGCGACTCTGGGCTGCGCTCGTTCGCTTCCGTGCAGGGATCGCTGGCGATGTTCGCGATCCATCGCTGGGGCAGCGAGGAGCAGAAGGAGCGATGGCTGCCCGGCATGGCGGCGGGCGAGACGATCGGCTGCTTCGGGCTGACCGAGCCGGACGCGGGCTCCAATCCGGCGGGGATGCGCACGCGCGCGAAGCGGTCAGGCGATGGCTGGGTCCTCAACGGCTCGAAGATGTGGATCACCAACGGCTCGATAGCCGACGTCGCGGTCGTGTGGGCGCGCAACGAAGACGACAAGGTCAACGGGTTCCTGGTCGAGAAGGGGATGCCGGGCTTCTCGGCGCCCCAGATGCACGGCAAGCTCTCGCTGCGCGCGTCGATCACCTCCGAGCTCGTGCTGGACGGCGTCGAGGTACCGGAGGCCAACCGGCTGCCGGAGGCGACCTCGCTGCGCGCGCCGCTGTCCTGCCTGAACGAGGCGCGCTTCGGGATCGTGTTCGGCGCCGCCGGCGCCGCGCGTGCGTGTTACGAGGCGGCGGTCGACTACGCCAAGTCGCGCGAGCAGTTCGGCAAGCCGATCGCGGCCTACCAGCTGACTCAGGCCAAGCTGGTCGAGATGGCGGTCAAGGTCGGGCAGTCGACGATGCTGGCGCTGCACCTCGGGCGGATGAAGGACGCGGGCACGCTGCGCACCGAGCAGGTCTCGTTCGGCAAGTACCACAACGTGTCAGCCGCGATGGAGGTCGCGCGGTCCGCCCGCACGGTGCTCGGCGCGAACGGCATCACGCTCGAGTATCCGGTCCTGCGCCACGCCAACAACCTCGAGTCCGTGCTCACCTACGAGGGCACGCACGAGATGCACACGCTGATCCTCGGCCAGGCCATCACGGGCCTCCCGGCGTTTACATAAAGGGGCCTGGCCCCTTTATGTAATCGCGTTGAGGCCTGTGATCTCGCGGGCCACGATCAGCGACTGGATCGAGTCGGTGCCCTCGAAGGTGAAGATCGCCTCCATGTCGGCGTGCTGGCGGGCGACGTGGTTCTCGAGCAGGATGCCGTTGCCGCCGAGGATGTCGCGCGCCATGCCGACGATCTCGCGCGCCTTGGCGGCGTGATTCATCTTCGCCAGCGACGCCATGCCCGCGGTCAGGCGGCCGTCCTGCGCGAGCTCTGAGAGCCGCAGGCACAGCAGCTGCATCGCGGTGATCTCGGCCAGCATCCGGCTGAGCTTGTCCTGCACGAGCTGGTAGCTCGCGATCGGCTTGCCGAACTGCTCGCGCGACTTGGCGTAGTCCACCGCGACCTCGTAGGCGCCGAGCGCCATGCCGAGCGCGCGCCACGCGACCGTGTAGCGGGTGCGCGCGAGCACGCCGGCGACGTCGCGGAAGTTGCGGCAGCCGGGGAGCTTGTTCTCGGCCGGCACGCGCACGCCGGTGAGCTCGATGTCGGCCTGCCAGACGGCGCGCAGGGCGGTCTTGCCGGTCATCACGGTCGCGGCGAAACCGGGCGTGCCCTTCTCGACCAGGTAGCCGCCGACGTGGCCGTCCCCATCGCGCGCCCACACGATCACGACGTCGGCGATCGTCGCGTTGCCGATCCAGCGCTTGCGGCCGTCGATCACGTACTCGCCGCCGTCTTGGCGCACCGCCGTCTCCAGGTGCACAGCGTCCGAGCCGTGGTCGGGCTCGGTCAAGGCGAAGGCGCCGATCGCGTCGAGGTCGGCCATCGCCGGCAGCCAGCGCTGCTTCTGCTCCTCGGAGCCGAGCATCGCGATCGACTGCATCGCGAGGTTCGAATGGACGCCGTAGAACGTGCCCATGCTGCCGTCGGCGCGCGCCCACTCCATGCTCACCAGCCCGGCCGCGGTGGCGCTCATCCCCGGGCAGCCGTAGCCCTCGATCGTGCCGCCGGCCATCTGGAGCTCGGCGATCTTCGGCACCAGCTCGAACGGGAACTCGGCTCGCTCCCAGTAGTCGTTGACGACCGGCGTCACCTCGCGCTCGCAGAACGCGCGCAGCCGGTCGCGGATGCCGCGCTCGTCGGCGGTCAGCTTCTCGTCGAGCAGGTAGAAGTCCGTCACGCGCCGGAGTGTGCCACCGTTGCGGCGTGGACCTGCGCAGTGCGGTCGAAGCGGGATGGGAACACCAGGTCGAGTTGCTGCGCGAGCTCGTGCGCGCGCCGAGCACGCTCGGCAACGAGTGGGCGGCGCAGGAGCTCGTCGCCGAGGAGCTGCGGTCGATCGGGCTGGAGCCGGACGTGTGGGACGTCACGCTCGGCGGGCCGGGGTTCTCGCCGCCGCTGATCGACTATGCCGGGCGCCCGAACGTCACCGCGGTGCTACCGGGGAGCGGCGGCGGCCGGTCGCTGACGTTCAACGGGCACATCGACGTCGTCCCGGCGACGCCCGAGCATCACTGGACGCACGACCCGTGGGGTGCGGAGATCGCCGACGGGCGCATGTACGGGCGCGGCGCGGCGGACATGAAGGCCGGTGTGGTGGCGATGCTCGGGGCCGTGCGCGCGCTGCGCGACGCCGGCCTGCGCGGCGACATTCGGATCGAGACCGTGATCGAGGAGGAGTGCACGGGCAACGGCGCGGCCGCCTGCCGCGTGCGCGGCCCGCGAACCGACGCCGCGCTGATCCCCGAGCCGTTCGACCACGCCGCGCTCGTCGCCCAGGTCGGCGTGCTGTGGGCGCGCGTGACGATCGAGGGCAAGGCGGCGCACGCCGAGCGCGCCGATCAGGCCGAGAACGCGGCGGTCAAGGCGCTGCCGGTGATCGGAGCGATCCAAGCGCTGGAGACCGAGGTCAACGCCGCATCGGCGATGCGCCTGAACTACAACGTCGGCGTCGTCCGGGCCGGCGACTGGGCTTCCTCGGTACCCGAGGAATGCGTCCTGGAGGTGCGCCTGGCGGCGGACCCGGGCGAGGATCTCGAGGCGGTCAAGGCGCGCTTCGAGTCCGTGGTCGAAGGGCGTGTCGAGTGGCGCGGCTTCCACGCCCACGGGTTCGAGATCTCGCGCGACGAGCCGATCTTCGCGACGCTGGCGAGCGCGCACCGCGCCGTCCACGGCAGCGAGCTCGAGTACCTGGCGTTCACGGGCACGACGGACGCGCGCGCGTTCGTCGTCCACGACGCCACGCCGGCCACGTGCTACGGCCCGATCGGCGCCAACCTGCATGCGCCGGACGAGTGGGTCGACCTGGAGAGCGTGAAAGCGACGACGCTCGTGCTCGCCCTGGCCGCGGCCGACTGGTGCGGCTAGGGCACGACCACCGTCACGCCCTCCTGCGCGAACCGCCCCATCGACGCCAGCTCGGCACCGGCGTCCGGCAACCCGATCGTCTTCGCCACGAGCTCGCCGGGCCGGACCGCGCCGGACGCGATCGCGCGCAGCATTCCGTCGTAGTGCCGCACGGCCATGCCGTGCACGCCGAACACCCGCAGCTCGTGCGCGATCACGCGCGCCATCGGCAGCGCGACGGACCGCTCGTCCGCGAGCAGCAGTCCGACCTGCACGTGGCGGCCGCGCTTGCGCAGGCACCGGACCGAGTTCACGCACGTCGTCGCGCTGCCAAGCGCGTCGACGGACACGTGCGCGCCGCCGCCGGTCAGCTCCGGGATCGCCGCAACGTCTGACACCGCATGGGCCGCGCCCAGCTCGCGCGCGCGGATCAGCTTTCTCTCGTCGATGTCGACCGCGACCACGCTCGCCCCCGCAGCCGCCGCGATCATCACCGCGGACATCCCGACCCCGCCGCAGCCGTGCACCGCCACCCATTCGCCCGCGTGCACGCCGGCGTGCACGTGCAGCGCCGCCCACGCGGTCATGAAGCGGCATCCCAACGACGCCGCCTCGACGTCACTCAGCGCCTCGGGCACCCGCACGAGGTTCAGATCCGCGCGCGGCAGCGCGACGAACTGCGCGAACGAGCCCCAGGCGGTGAACCCGGGCTGGAAATCGCGCTCGCAGATCTGGGTCTCGCCGAGGCGGCACGGCTCGCACGTCCCGCACCCGCAGCAGAACGGCACCGTGACGCGGTCGCCGACGGCAAAGCCCTGCACTCCCGCCCCGGCCTCGGCGACCTCGCCGCACAGCTCGTGCCCCGGAACGTGCGGCAGCACGATCGACGGGTCATGGCCCATCCAGCCGTGCCAGTCGCTCCGGCACACCCCGGTCGCCTTCACCTCGACGACGACGCCGTCGGGCTCGCAGACGGGGTCGGGGACGTCTTCGATCACGAGCGGCTGTTCGAAGGCCTGCATCACGGCGGCGCGCATCGTCCTATTGTCGCCGCCGTGGATCCGCTGAGCCTCCCACCCGACGAGCTGCGCCGTCTTGGACACCACGTGTGGGACCGGCTCGTGGATCGCTGGGAGGCACTCGATGCGAAGCCGCCGATCTCGCCAGCCGACCCGGAGTGGACCGCCGAGCGGATTCCACCGTGCCCCGACGGTCCGAGCGACCCGCAGCAGGCGATCGACCAGCTCTTCGACGAGATCCTCCCGCGCGGCCAGCGCCCCGACCACCCGCGGTTCTTCGCCCGGATCGGCTCGCCGAGCAACCCGATCAGCGTCCTCGCCGACCTGATCGGCGCGGGCCACAACACGTTCGCGGGGAGCTGGACCGGCGGCGGCGGCGCGTCGGCGCTCGAGCTCGCGGTGCTCGGCTGGCTGCGCGACTGGATGGGGATGCCCGACCGCACCGAGGGCGTCCTCGTCAGCGGCGGCTCGGTCGGCACGCTCACGGCGCTCGCCACCGCGGCCCAGCACCGCGGCGACGACCGCGACCAGTCCACGGGATACGTCTCCGAGCACACGCACGGCGCCGTGCTGAAGGCGTGGCGGGTGCTGGGCTTCAACCCGGCCAACCTGCGCGTGCTGCGCGCCGACCCCGGCCACCGGCTCCAACCGGCTGCGATCGACGCCGCGCTGCACATCGACCGTGAGGTCGGCCTGACGCCGTTCTGCGTCGTCGGCACGGCGGGCACGACCAGCACCGGCGCCGTCGATCCGCTCAACGACCTCGCCGACCTGTGCCACCGCGAGGACCTGTGGTTCCACGTGGACGGCGCGTACGGCGCGCCCGCCCGGCTCGCGCAGCCGGATCTCCTCGCCGGCATCGAGCGCGCCGACTCGCTCGTGCTCGACCCGCACAAGTGGCTGTTCCAGCCATACGAGATCGGCGCCGTCCTCGTCCGCGAGCCCGGCCTGCTCGAGCGCGCGTTCGCGCTCGACGGCGCCTACCTGCGCGACACCGAGAGCGGGATCGTCCAGTTCCGCGAGCGCGGCCCGCAGCTCAGCCGCGGCTCACGCGCGCTGAAGCTGTGGCTGAGCACTCACCGTGTTCGGCCTTGACGCGTTCAGGGACGCGATCGCACGCGGCATCGCGCTGGCCGAGCACGCGGAGCAGACGCTGCGGGCCCGCGGAGGCTGGGAGATCGTCTCGCCCGCTTGCCTTGCGGTGGTGACGTTCCGGCGCGAAGACGCCGACGACGACGCGACCGACGCGATGGTGCAGGAAGCCGTCGCCGACGGCTATACCGCACCGAGCACGACCGTGCTCGAAGGACGCACCGTCGCGCGGTTGTGCACGATCAACCCGCGCACCACAAATCTGGATATAGAGCGCACGATCGACCGCCTGGCCGAGCTCTCGCGCTGAGACATCTCAACACCCGCGACATTGCCGTGTTCTGTCCGATCTGGGACGTTCGCGGACGGAGTCAAGGAAGAGGGTCGAAGGGAGTTGGTCGAAACGTGAACGGACGCAGAGCCTGCGCTGCCGTGGCTGCCGCGCTTGGAACCTTGGCATTCGCGCAGGTCGCGAACGCCGCAGACCCGCCGCTGATCGTCGACGACGACAAGCGGGACTGTCCCGCCGCGCCGTACAGCACGATCCAGAACGCGATCTTCGCCGCGCCCGATGGCGCGACCATCGCGGTCTGTCCCGGCACGTACGTGGAGGGCGGTGGCGGGGTCGGCACGAACGGCCTGATCATCATCCGCGACGTCACGATCAAGGGGGCGGGCGCCGACCTCGTGACGATCAAGCCGAAGAAGGTGCGCGCGAGCACCAGCCAGATCGCGGAGAACACGCCCAACCTCCGCAACGCGCTCGGCGCGATCGTGATGATCGACGGCGCCGACACCGCACAGGCCGCTCCGCTGGCGGCCGCGGCCGACCAGAACCCGGCCGGCACCCGCAGGCTCAACCGGCTCCGCAGCAAGCTGCTGACCGTCAACATCTCCGGCGTCACGATCGACGGCGACGGCGTGTACGCCGAGTCCGGCGTCCTGTTCCGCGACGCGCAGGGCCGGATCACACGCAGCCGGATCACGAACATCGTGACCACCGAGACTGTCGCACGACTCGCCGCGACCCGGCGAGTACAAGGGCTCGAACGACGGCTACGCCGTCGCGTCGGTGTCGGCGCCGGTGCCTGCCCCGCCGGCGGGTCTCCAGCCCGACACGGCGCCGCTGCCCAACACACCGCGTCAGATCCAGGTCGACCACAGCCGGCTCGATAAGTACAACGCGGCCGGCATCCTGCTCGACGGCGCGACCGGCGACACGCCGCCGCTGACCGCCACGGGCGTCCGCTCGGCCGGCGTCATCGGCCAGAACCAGATCATCGGCCGCACGCTGTGCGTCAACTTCGAGGTCAACGGCAGCTGCCAGCCCAACGGCAACCCGGTTCCGCCCCTCGATGTCGCCCGCAACGGCCCGCTCTACGGCCAGGACGGTGTGCGGATCACGGCCGGCTCCTCGGCGACGATCCTCGACACGCTGATCTCGCAGAACCTGGTGCAGGGCACCGGGGCGCCGGATCGCACGAACTCCGCGGCGATCCCGGACGCCACCGACCAGCTCAGCAAGGCCGCGGGCGTGCGCCTGATCGGCGCCGGCGCCTCGGTCTTCAACCGCAACAACATCCTCAACAACGGCTACGGCGTGTTCAACGTCACGCTCGACGGCGCGGCGGCGAACACGGCTGTCCCCGTAAATGCCGAGAACAACTGGTGGGGGCTGCGCAACGTTCCCACGACCCCGCCCAACACCAACAACGGGCCGGCGATCTCGCCGCTGACGGGCCCGAACCCGTTCCCGCCGGAGAATCCGGTCAACGGCACGCAGGTCCCCGACGGAGCCGCAGGCACCACGTCAGACGCGGTCGACTTCTTCCCGTATCGCAACGGGGTGCAGTCGGACCCGCTCACCGGCGAGTTCCAGGTCATCAACGTCCCGGGCCAGGTCAACGACGCCGCGCCGAGCGTGACGGTGGCGACCGACAAGGAGGTCTACGGCCTCGGCGACAAGGTGATCATCACCGCGGGCCCCGGGGACGACTTCGGCGTCAGCCGCGTGACGTTCTTCGACGGCCCCTGGGAGGTCGGCTCCGCCGATCGCCCGCCGTATCGCGTCAACTACATGCTGCCGACGGACGTCGCGTGCGCGACCCGCACGATCACCGCCGTCGTCACTGACTCGTCGGGCCAGTCGGCCGCGACGTCCAAGCAGATCACGATCGACGCGGCCGACTGCGTCGAGGAGCAGCCGCCGACTCCGCAGCCGGCGCCCGATCCGCCCTCGATCTCCACGGCCGACGCGCCGCGCAGTCTCTCCACCGATGGCTCGCAGCTCACGTTCCTGCCCGTGGCCGCAGCGGGCATCAAGCAGGTCGACGTGTTCCTCGGCGACCGTCGCCAGTGCACGCTGACCGCGGCCCCGTACACCTGCCGCGTGCTGCCCACCGGCGAGGACGTCGGCGTCCAGGTTGTGCGCGCGGCGGTCGTCGACCTCGCGGGCCGGACCTCGGAGACGAGTTTCCGCGCCGAGGTGCCGCGGTTCGAGCCGCGCAGCGTGAGCGTCTCGATCAAGAGCCAGAATCGCTCCCGAAATCGGGTGACCAAGACGATCACGGCCGAGGTCCGGCTCCCGGACCGCGTGACCGCGGCCCAGGGCTGCGCCGGCGGCTCGATCACGCTCGTGACCAAGCGCGGTGGCAGGGTCATCGATGACAGCCAGCTGCGTCTCAACCGGGACTGCGAGGTGACCAGGAGCATCACGGTCTCCCGCAGCGGGTCCAAGAAGTTCACGACCCAGGCCCGGTTCGGCGGTAACCGCGTGTTGCTCCCCGCCAGCAGCCAGACCCGGAGGTTCTCGCGATGAAGTCCCGCGTGCTCTCAGCGCTTGCGCTCGCCGCGGCGCTGCTCATCACGGCCTCGCCGGCCCAGGCGCAGGTCGATCCGGTCGGCTGCACGGACGACCTGCAGTACGACCCGTCGATCCCGAAGTACAACGAAGTGCTCGGGACCGCGCTCGGCGTTGCCGGAAACGGCAACCAGGCGCGCCGGCCGACGCTCGACCTGCAGACCTACCAGCGCGCGGTGGTCAACGCCACGCGCAACAACTCGCGCGTGCGGGTGATCGAGAAGAAGATGTCGGACACGGCCCTCGGCCGTGAGGTCTGGTACTCCGTCGTCGCGTCGCCGGACAACATCGCCAACCTCGATGCCGGGCGCAACGACGCGGCCTTCTGGTCGGGCGTGCGCGAAGGCAACATTGAGACCGAGGAAGGCCTCTCGCAGATCCGCACGCGGCCCGCGTTCACGTGGGTCACGGCGACGCCGCACGGCAACGAGCCGGCGGCGGGTGAGGCATCGATGCGCCTGCTGTACGAGATGGCGGCCCGCATGGACTGCTCGAATGCGCGGCGCCTGCAGAACCTCACGACGTTCATCGTGCCCGCCACGAACCCGGACGGCCGTGACCTGAACCAGCGCACGACGGCGTGGGGTTTTGACCCCAACCGCGATCGCGGCACTCGCGTGAACATGGAGAACGACGGCTTCACCGAGGCGATCGTCAAGTACCCGGGCGTCTACGTCATCGACGCCCACCAGCAGGGCAACGGGTACTTCTTCCCGCCCAACGAGGACGCCGTCCACCACGAGGTCTCGCAGTTCGCGGTCGACTTCATCCAGCACGACATCGGCCCGATGCTGCAGCGGATGTTCAACGACCAGAGCGTGGCGTACCAGAACTACAACGTCTACGACCTGTTCGCGCCGATCTACGGCGACTCCGTGCCGGCGCTGCTCGACGGCGCCGCGGGCATGACCTACGAGAAGGGCTCGAGTGAGGTCTACGGCCGTCAGGTCTACGACCACTACCTGGCGATGGACGCCACGCAGAACATCACGTCCGACAACAAGGTCCGGGTGCTCGACGGCTGGGTCCGGCAGTGGGGCGAGGCGCGCCAGCAGGGCAATGAGTGCCAGTTGCAGATGAACAAGCTGGTCAGCCCGCTGCACACGCAGATCTTCGACCAGCCCGACACATCGGTCTGCGGGTACTTCTTCCCGCCCGGCCAGAGCTCCGGCGACACCGCGCGGCTCATCGGTGAGCTGACGTCGGTCGGCGTGCATGTGTTCAAGCTCGACACCGCGGTCAACGCCGCGGGTGTGCACCCGTTCGGCAAGAGCGACCCGAAGGTGCAGACGCAGACGCTGCCCGCCGGCACGATCTACGTGCCGATGGAGCAGGGCCAGAAGCACTGGATCCAGGCCATCCTCGGCGAGGATCCGTACCTGCCGTACCCGTACAACTACGACGTCGTGCAGTGGTCGTACCCGCTCACGCGCGGCATCGCCACCAGCGGCTTCCTCACGCAGCCGTTCCCGCCCGGCGTCACGATGACCGAGATCTCGGCGACGAACTTCGGGACGGTGACCGGCACGGGCAGCCCGGTCTACGCGTTCGACACCGACTCGGCGCAGTCGTTCGGCATGCTGATGGAGCTGCTGGCGGCTAACGTGACGGTGTCGCGTTCGACGGCGGCGTTCACCGCCGGGGGCCGCTCGTTCAAGACGGGCGCCGCGCTGGTCGACGCGTCGACGCTCGGCGCCACCGATCTGGCGGCGCTGGCCAGGACGCGCGAGACCCCGGTGACGGGCCTCGCGAACTATCCGGGCCCGCGGCACGTGCTGGTCAAGCCGAAGATCGGCCTGTTCAGCAACACCGCCGCGGTTCCGTCGAACCCGATCGAGCTCAGCGGGGGAGCCAAGAGCGCCTGCTCCGGCGGCTTCTGCGAGGCGCTGTTCGTGCTCTCGCAGAAGATGAAGATCCCGCGCTCGCTGCTCAATGTGGTCACGGCCACCGACCTGACCGGCGGCAAGCTGATCACCGACGGCTACACGGCGTTCATCAACCCCGGCACGTCGCTGGCTCGCAACCAGGACGGCACGATCACGCCGGCCCTGCAGGCGATCCAGAACTTCGTCAACCAGGGCGGGCGCTACATCGGTTCGACCAACAACGGCACGACGACGGCCCGCAACGCGGGCATCACGAACGCGAACAGCCAGGCGATCGGCTCCGGCGCGAACGGGACGGCGATCAACACGCCGGGCTCGCTCTACGACGGCGCATTCGTGACCACGAACCCGCTGTCGTGGGCGTACGACTCCGGCGGCTGGATCTACCGTGACCTCGGCGGCTCGTCGAACTTCAACCCCGACACGCTGGTGGCCGGCAACGGCATCCCCGCGCCGCTCATCGCGGCCCGTTACGGCAACGTTCGCGGCAACGGCCTGATGTACAAGTACGGCTTCGACCAGAACGCCCGCGGTCCGGCGCAGCTGGCGAACCGCGCGGCGCTGATCGACCAGCCGTTCGGCTCCGGCCGGGCGTTCCTGCTGGGCGTCAACCCGTTCTACCGGGCGTGGATCGACGGTGAGGAACGGCTCGTCGCGAACGGCATCCTGTACCCGCTCGGGACGCCGGTGACCGCCGACGCTCCGCAGGCCGCGGTGCAGGCGTCGGTCCAGCCGGCCGAGGCGCCGATCGCGCGTAACGCGCTGCCGGCGGGCAAGCCGAAGGCCGACCAGGGCGGGCGCAACACCGTCGGCGACCTGCGGGTCGTGGTCAAGCGCACCCAGTCCAAGCAGCTCAAGGCCGCGGTCAAGTCCGCGCGACTCTCCAAGAGCCTGCGCAAGAAGGTCCGCTACGTGTACAGCGCCAAGACCGCGACGCTGGTCATGCGCAACGTGCGCAGCGACGATCCGCACGCGCGCAACGCCTGGGTGATCCGCCTGATGGACAACCTGGCGAAGCGCAAGGTCCGCGCCATCTCGGCGCAGGTCTAGCCCCTTGGGGTCTGGGAGGGCCGGCGCACCGCCGGCCCTCCCTGCTCCATAACCGCTCTTACAGCCGGGGGGCTGGTCTGGTCAGGACCGAGCGGGAGGTCGGCAGGGGTCGCTCGTCGGGGGGTCCGTGAGGGATGCCGACCGCTTGGGCACACGGATCGTAAACACGCGCGAGCCCGCGGCGCAAGGTCTCTAGACCGGAATCCGACGGATGCTCGGAGAGCGCGGGAAGCGAAGCCTGGTCGGCCCGGTGGTGAGTTGGCGCGTTGGCGCTCGATTCCCGAGATGTCACCGCGCTGACGGGTACGCTTGCTTCCGACCATGCCCACCACTTCGTCAACCCCATCCGGTAACAGCCGGAACCGACCGCCGGGGGAAACCTCGGAAGCGCGGATCGCCAAAGCCCTGGCGCATCCGCTGCGCGCACGCATCCTGCAACGTCTCGGCGAGCGTGTGGCCAGTCCGGGCGATCTAGCAGTGGAGCTTGGTGCTCCGCTCGGGGTCGTCAGCTACCACGTTCGAATGCTGCGCGACTACGACTGCGTCGAACTCGTACGCACAGAGCCCCGTCGCGGAGCCCTTCAACACTTCTACCGCGCCACCGCGCGCCCGAACTTCGACGAGGATCAGTGGCGGACGCTGCCGTCCGGCCTCCGTCGCGAGCTCTCGGGCGAGACGATCCAGGACCTCGTGAGCGATCTCGCCCAGGCGGCCGACGCCGGCATGCTCGAGGACCCGGAGATCATCGTCACGCGCACGCCGCTCGAGCTCGACGAGCGGGGCTGGAAGAAGCTCAACAAGCTGCTGTCGAAGACGCTCGAGCAGGCGCTCGCGATCGCGTCCGAGAGCGCCGCGCGCGGCGCCGAGGGAACCGCGGTGTTCCCGACCGAGGTGGCGCTCCTGCACTTCAAGCGCGCGCAGCCCGCCACGAAGGGCTGAGCGAGGAAGGGCCCCGCCGTGCGGCGGGGCCCCTCGCTGCATTTACCGCGCTGCCGCGGTCAGGACCTTCTTCGTCGAACCGGCGCGCACCGTGAGGACCACCTTCTGGCCCTTCTTGAGGCGCTTGGTGGAGCGGACGGTGAGGTTCACCTTGCCCTTCCCACTACGGCTCGCCGACGCGCGATGGCCGCGACCGGCCAGCCGCACCGTGCCGCTCAGCCGCATGGCGGAGCTGGTCGGCTTGACCGTGGAGACGGCGCACGTGATCGCCTTGCGGCTCGTGGCCAGCTTGCACGCGGCCTTCAGCCGCACACCCGGCTGCGAGGCCGGCGCGACCGCCGTGCCGGCGATGGTCACCGGCGTCGGCGTGGCCGTGAACGCCGCCGGCGGCGGCGCCGAGACGTACAGCGCCTCGGACGTCGCGTCACCGGTGCCCGCCGTGTTGGTGGCGAAGATCCGGCAGGCGATCGTCCGCCCGAGGTCGTCGTTGGTCAACGTGCGATTCGACGCCGTCGCGCCCGGGATCGCAAGGCCGTTGCGCAGCCACTCGTACGTGAACGAGCGCGGCTGGTTGAGGAATCCGCCGCTGATGCACGACATCGTCTCGCCGACGATCGGCGTGCCGTACAGCGTCGGCGGTGCCACGGGCACCGGCGACAGGACCAGCGAGTCGGCGTCCACGACGTTGACGAAGTGGTCGCGCCGGCTGATGTTGCCCGCCGCGTCGACGGCCTCGGCCGTCAGTCGCACGGTGCTGCCGACGGCCGAAGCCGGCGGCGTGTAGCGGAACTGGAACGGGAACACCTGCGTCGTTCCAACCGGCTGGCCGTTGGCCAGCAGGCGGACGTAGTCCATGTCGCCGCTGTTGTCGTATGCGGTCACGTCGACCTCGACCGGATCGCGTGGCGTGGCCACGGAGTTCGCCGGCGGGAACTTGTAGCCGACGATCGTCGGCGGCGTGGTGTCGGCCGCCGTCGGGACGAGGTAGTTGAGGCTGCGCCGCAACAGCTCCGTCCGCGTGGTGGCGTCGACCTGCTCGAGGCCGAAGCCGAACGTCACCGAGTCACGCGTCGAGATCGCCGCGCCACCGGTGGCGTTCTGGGCCGGATCGGTCACGAAGTCGGCCTCGATGCGCTCCTGGCGAATCGGCTCGTTGGTGTTGCCGCCGGCCGCCCAGTTGCGCAGCCGCAGCGGGCTCCGCGGCTGGGCCAGCGGGCTGCCGTCGGCGTTCTGGTTCGGCTCGCCCGTCGAGGCGGCATCTGGCGTGAAGTTCGCCATGCCCTCGAACAGGCCGCCCGACTTCGCCGCGACCGGCATACCCACGTACTGCCCGGTCGCGCCGACACCGCCCTGGCGCCCGACGACGCCGAGGTAGTTCTGCCACGTGTCGTTGGACGATGTGCGCGAGCGAAGGAACGCCGTGCCCGGCAGGTCGTCGTCGCCGCCGTTATCCGGCGGGTAATTGAAGCCGAACAGCTTGTCCGGCGTCCACGTGTACGGGCCGGTGGCCGTCAGGCCGGTGCTGGTCGATGTCGCCGGCTGGTGCACGCCGCGGCCGGCCACGATCAGCTTGCCGCCCTCGTTGGCGTAGTCGCGCAGCTGGAGCATCGCGTGGTGGAACCACGGCGCCATCTCCTGCGACCCGGTCTGCGCCGTCGGGTTCGTCACCCGGCGCGGATTCGAGTTGGTCACGTCCTGCGGGATGAAGTCGTCCCCGGACTCGTAGATCACCGCGTCGAAGTGCGACAGCACGCCGAGGTAGGTCGGGTACTTGATCTGCGGGAACACCACGCCGTTCGGCGTCCCGCCGGTGGGCGGCGGGTTGTCGACGTCGTAGACGCTGACCTCGTAGCCGAGCGCCTCGAGCGCGCTCTGGTACTCGTCGACGTAGCGCGGCGCCGTGTCGTAGCCGGCCGTGTTGACGTTCGGTGAGACGCCCTTGTAGTCCTCGGCGGCCACGATCAGCACGCGCTTCTTGGTCGCGGTCTGATGCGTCGCCGCGATCCGGTAGCGGAACTCCCGCTGCAGGCCGCCCGCGAGCACGATCACGTTGATCACGTCACCGGGCTGCAGCACGCGGGTGCCGAGCTGGGCGGGGATCGTCGCCCGCCGGCGCTCGAAGTAGTAGCCGGGGACCTCGCCGTAGCGCTCGCCGGCCGGCGCGGTGGTCATCGGAATCACCGCGGTGGTGTTGCCGACGCCGACCACGCTGACACGGATGTCCGACGGGCCGAGCGTCTTGCGGACGATCGCCTCGACGGGCTGGGCGCCGCCGTAGGAGACATCGAAGCGGTTGAGCTGGATGTCCTCGGTCGGCTTGATCTGGTACTGCGTCGGGTCGTTGTCGTAGTTGCGCGGACGGTCCAGCGTCGTCAGCGAGTGAGCCGCGTTGAGCGCGAACGCGAGGTTCTTGTCGAAGACGGCCGTCATCTTCGCCTCGTCGTCCGGGAAGCTGAACCCGGGGCAGTTCGGCTGATCGCCGCCGGTGGCGCAGGTATCCATCTCCGGCGTCCAGCCGATGATCCCGTAGTTCAGGTAGCCGTTGTCGATCGTGTCGCCGTTGGACTCATAGAGGTCCGACGAGCGCTGCGGCTGGTACGGGAACACGGCGCTGTCGCCGTCGGTGCCGGTCATCGCCGCGAAGATCGTCGAGTCCGGCGGCGCGTAGTCGGTCGTGTAGCTCACCGGGGTCAGCAGCAGCTGGCCGTCGGTGTGGTAGTTGATGTTGCCGTAGAACTTGACCCGGCGCTGGAGCCGGTCGACGGCCAGGTTGCCGGGCTCCGACAGCGGATACGGTCCGCGGTAGGTGCCCGAGCTGAAGCTGTTGCTCGCGCCCTCCTCGTCGATGGCGCGCTTGGCCGGGTAGTTGCGGTTCGGGTCGACGCCGTCCTGGCTGTCGCCGCGGATGCCGTTGGCATTGTTGTCGCGGATCGTCTTGCGCCAGAAGCGGTTGTCGTCCTGCGGCCGGGCGCGGTAGTCGCACGGGACCTCCTGTGCGCCGAGCCCGCAGGTGAACGTGAAGTCGTAGCCGTCCACGTTCTGGATCGGCAGGAACCAGAGCTCGGTCTTGCGCAGGATCTCGCGGATCTTCGGCTCGTTCTTGTTCTCCGCGAACCACACCGGCAGGCGCCGGCCCTGCTCGGCCGCGACCCACTCGCGGGCGTGGTTGATCGCCGAGAACAGCAGCGCCGGACGCGCACCGTCCGGCGTGTTCCGGGCGTTCTCGGTCATCTTGATCGCGAGGATCGGCTTGCCGAGCTCTGTGATGCCGAGCGTCTCGAGCTTCATGACGTCCGGGTTGGCGGCGGCCGTCGCGCGCATCTCGTCGGCGATGCCACCCGGCTCGGAGTACGAACGCCAGACGTTGAAGAACGGGTTCGGGCTGTCGCCCTTGGCCAGGCTCTTCGCCTGCGGCGGCTCGATCGCCACGGCCGTCGTCTCGACGCCGCGGGCCTCCAGTGTCGCCGCTTCGGAGGGCGACAGGTACACGGCGAGCTCCTGGCTCGAGGTGTCGCCGTTGTCGTAGCCCGACTCGTGCATGTCGTAGCCGATGCCGGCGAGGATCCCGGCCTCGTCGGCGTTGTCGACCACGACCTTGTACGGCGCGATGTTCGCCGGCTCCGCCGTCGCGGCAGAAGCGACAGCGGGTGCGAAGGCGAGCGTCAAGATGGACGCCAGCAACAGCGCGGGTGCGCGAGAGCGCATGCGTAACCCCCCTAAGGATCGGAAATGCGCCGCGGCTTCCCGGTCCGCGGGCCACCCCGCATCACAACTCACGCAGCGCCGAGACTCAATGCGCTGGGTGTGGAGTTACCTAAACGGACCGGCAGGTATCGCAGGTGCCGTGGAGGGTCACATCGTGATCGGAGACGTCGAACGCGACGCGTTCCCCGAGGCGGTGAATCACGCGCTCGAGCGCCTCGTCCTCGAACGGCTCGAGGCGGCCGCAGCCGTCGCACACGAGATGATGGTGATGGCCGTGGCGCTGCGGCTCGTAGCGCGCGAGACCGTCTCCGACCTCGACCCGGTTCAGGAGCCCGAGCGTCACGAGTTCGTCCACGACACGGTAGATCGACGCGCGTCCGACTCGGCGTCCGTCACGTGCGCGCAGTTGGTCCTCGATGTCGAGCGCGGACAGCGCGCAGGGCTGCTCGTCCAGCAGCTCGATCACCGCCTCGCGGGCGCCGCCGCGCCGGTATCCGGCCCCGGAGAGCCGCTCCAGCGCCTGATCGCTCCACTGGGCCATCGCGATCAATTCTAGGCGCGCCCCAGATCGGCCTCGATGTTCGCCGCCGTCCGCAGAAGCGGCGGCAGCAGGACTTTTCGGACCGTGTCCTTAGAGGCGCGGCTGGCGTGCGCGGAGACGTTGACGGCGGCGACCACGTGTGCCGCCGTTGCGGATCGGTACGGCGATCGAGCGCAGCCCTTCCTCGAGTTCCTGGTCGACCAGCGCCCAGCCCTGCGTGCGAACGCGGGCCAGCTCCGCGCGGAGCTCGTCGGGCGTCGCGATCGTGCGCGCGGTGAGCGGGCGGATCTCGGCACGCGCGAGATAGGCGTCGAGCTCGTCGGGTTCGAGAGCGGCCAGCAGCACGCGGCCCATCGAGGTCGCGTAGGCGGGAAACCGCGTGCCGACGTTGATCGACACGCGCATGATGCGGCTCGTCGGGACGCGGCCGACGTACACGATCTCGTCGCCGTCGAGCACCGAGACCGACGATGACTCGTGCACCTCCGCCGCGAGCCGTTCCAGGTGCGGCTCGGCGACCTCGGGCAGGCTCAAGCTCGAGAGGTACGCGTAGCCGAGGTCGAGCACCCGCGGGGTGAGCGCGAACAGACGGCCGTCGGAGCGGACGTAGCCGAGGTCGGCGAGCGTGAGCAGGAAGCGGCGGGCGGCGGCGCGCGTGAGCCCGGTGCGGCGGGCGACGTCGGAGAGCGTCAGCTCCGGGTCGTCGGCGCCGAAGGCCCGGATGACCGCGAGGCCGCGTTCCAGCGATTGGACGAAGTGATCGCCCTCTCAAAGCTCCTCGAGCGTCTTCTGGGCAAGCGCGACCGCGCTGTTCGCGGCCGGGACGCCGGCGTAGACCGCGGTGTGGATCAGCACCTCGAGGATCTCCTCCGCCGTGAGGCCGTTGCGGACCGCGGCGCGGACGTGCATCGGGATCTCGTTCTCGGCCCGCAGCGCGGTCAGGATCGCGAGCGTGATGCACGAGCGCGTCTTGCGGTCCAGGCCCGGCCGCGTCCACGCCTCGCCCCACGCGGCGCGCGTGATGTATTCCTGGAACGGCCGGGTGAAGTCGGTGGCATTGTCGGTGGCGCGGTCGACATGCTCGTCGCCGAGCACCTCGCGGCGCACCTTCATGCCGGCCTCGTAACGGTCCATCTAGCCCTCCAGGTGCTCGATGATTAGCTCCGTCACCGCTTCGGGGCGCTCGACGTTGACCAGGTGCGCGCCGGGGTCGAGCACCTCGAGCCGGGCACCTTCGATTGCCGCGACGATCCGCTCGGCGTGTTCCGGCGGCGTCGCGGGGTCCTGCGCGCCGGCGATCACGAGCGTCGGGGCGGTGATGCTCGAGAGCGCCGCGGTCTGGTCCATGTGCTGGATGACCGCGCAGCAGCTCGCGTAGCCCTCGTCGTCGACACCCTCGAACATCGTGCGCACGGCGGACAGGTCGAAGCGCGTCCGGTAGCCCTCGGTGAACCAGCGCTCGAGCGTGGCGTCGACGATCGCGCCGGTGCCCTGCTCGCGGATCGTGACCGCGCGATCGGCCCACATCTCCGGCGGACCGAGCTTCTCCGAGGTGCAGAGCAGAACCAGCTTCTCGATCCGGTCGGGCTTGTTCGCGCCGAGCCACATTCCGGTCATGCCGCCGAGCGACAACCCGGCGAAGTGGGCGCGCTCGATGCCCAGGTGGTCGAGCAGCTCGACGACGTCGGTGCCGACGTCGTCGATCGAGTACGGGCCGGGCGGGATGTCCGAGCCGCCGTGGCCGCGCGTGTCGTAGCGGATCACGCGGAAGCGCTTGGCCAGCGCGTCGTGTTGCGGATCCCACATCTCGAGCGTGGCGCCGAGCGAGTTGGAGAGGACGAGCGGCGGCGCGTCCTCGGGGCCGGAAATCAGGTGGTGGGGGATCAACGGGCCTCCAGTGCTCGGTCAACGAGAAGTGCGGCGGCGCCGGTGTCGGCGTCGGCGAGCGTGGGATGCACCTCGAGCGTCTCGAGGCACGCGCGCAGCCAGCTCGCGGCCGAGCCGGTCGCGATCAGGAGCTGGTTGAGCGGTGCCCACTCCGAATGCCAGGCGCCGGCGGCGCGCTCGAGCTCCTGCTCCATCGCGGCGAGCAGGGTCGCGACCAGGCCGGGCGCCTGGCGCGTGCAGCCGAGCGCCGAGATCGCGGCCACCGGGTTGTGCTTGTGCGGCATCGCGGTCGAGCCGCCGCCGACACGCTCACGTACCTCGCGCACCTCTCCATCAGCGTGACGTCGCGTGCGGCCTTGCCGAGTGCGCCGCACGCCACGCCGAGGGCGCCCGCGAGTTCCCCGACGCGGCCGCGCAAGGTGTGCCAGGGGATCAGCGGCGCGTCGAGGCCGAGGTCGAGCTTGAGCGGTTCGAGCGTCCCGACGGGCCCGCCCAACTGGTAGGCGAGCCGCACGCTGTGGAGATGGTCGGCGGCCTCGTCGAGCTGAGACCATCCAGCCGGCCGCCTTGAGCCCGAACGTAGTCGGCTTCGCTTCCTGCAGCAGCGTCCGGCCCATGATCGGGGTGCCGCGGTGCTCCTGGGCCAGCGCTGCGGCCGCGTTGGCCGCTCCACGCAGATCGCCCAGCAGCGGCACTAGCGCTCGCTTGACGACGAGCATCATCGCCGTGTCGACCGCGTCCTGGCTCGTCGCACCGTGGTGAACGGGGGCATCGGTGGCCTGTTTGAGCGCCTTTACGACCGCGCCCGCCGGGTTGCCGATCTCCGCCGCGCCGGCGCCGATCTCGGCCACGTCGAAGCGCTCGACGTCGCACACCGCGGCGATCTCCTGCGCGTCCTCGGCGGTGATGATCCCCGCACGCGCCTGCGCCCGCGCGAGGGCCACCTCGAAGTCGAGCAGCGCCTGCAGCCAGGCGCGCCCCGAGACCTGCTCGGCCACGCCGCCGCGCGCGAGGACGCCGTCAAAGACGGAAGAAGACGGTTTCACGGTCGCCCTGGACGTGGACGTCGAACCGGTAGCCGTCCTCGCCGGGTTCGACGATCAGCGTGGCGCGCCGCTGGACGGGCACGGTCTCCAGCACCGGGTCGCCGGTGTTGTCCTCATCGGCGAAGTAGATCCGGGTCACGCACCGGTTGAGCATCCCGCGCGCGAAGACGTTGACGTCGATGTGCGGCGCCTGGCCGTCGCCGAGGCGCCCGGGCTTGAGCGTGAAGATCTCCCACTCGCCCTCGTCGGTGGTCGGGCTGCGGCCGATGCCGCGGAACTCGGTCCCGAACTTGCCGTCCGGGTCGGCCTGCCACGTCTCGATCAACGCGTCCGGGATCACCTCGCCGTCACCGTCGAAGACGCGGCCGTAGAGCCGGATCCGGCCGAGCGTGCCCTCGGGCACGACGTCCGAGCCGTCCGGCCACGGCAGCCCGATCTGCAGATACGGCCCGACGGTCTGCGACGGCGTCGTCATGCGTGCGGCTCCTCGGTCGGCGTCGCTTCCTCGCCGCGCAGCACGATGTCCCACCGGAACGCGAGCGCCCACGACTCCTCGGTCGCGTCGTAGTCGAACGCGCTGATCATGCGCTTCGCGGCACGCTCGTCACGGACCGAGTTGTACATCGGGTCCTGGAAGAACAGCGGGTCGTCCGGGAAGTACATCTGGGTCACGAGCCGCTGCGTGAACGCGCGCCCGAACAGGCTGAAGTGGATGTGCGCGGGCCGCCACGCGTTCGGGTGGTTGCCCCACGGATACGCGCCTGGCCTGATCGTGATGAAGCGGAAATAGCCGTTGGCGTCGGTCAGCGTGCGCCCGGCGCCGCTGAAGTTCGGGTCGATCGGCGAGTCCCACGTGTCCCAGCGATGCCGGTAGCGGCCGCCGGCGTTGGCCTGCCAGACCTCGACCAGCGTGTCCGGCACCGGCCGCCCGTCGTCCTCTTTGACGTGGCCGTGGACGATGATCCGCTGGCCCTGCGGCTCGCCCTCGTGCTGGCGCGTGAGGTCGTGGTCGAGCTCGCCGATCCGATCGTCGCCGAACACCGGCGCGGTCACCTCGGTGAGCCGCTGCGGCAGTGCGATCAGCGGCTGCTTCGGGTGCCGCAGCGCCGTCGACTTGTACCCCGCGTAGTCCATCGGGGGATGGGTTTCTGAATCGTCTCGGAACATCACACCTCCAACACCACGGCCAGTCCCTGACCCACGCCGATACAGATCGCGGCGACGCCCCAGCGCCCGCCGGTGCGCTTGAGCGCATTGGCCAGCGTGCCCAGGATCCGCGCTCCGGACGCGCCGAGCGGGTGACCGATCGCGATCGCTCCGCCGTCGACGTTGACCTTCTCCGGGTCGATGCCCCACTCGCCCACGCAGGCGAGCGACTGCGCCGCGAACGCCTCGTTGAGCTCCACCAGGTCGACGTCGCCCCAGCCGATCCCGGCCCGCTTCAACGCGCGGTTCGCGGCTTCGACGGGCCCGATCCCGAAGATGTCGGGATCGACCGCGAACGTCCCGCGCCCGGCGATGCGGGCCATCGGCTCGCCGGCGTTCTCTGAGCCGATCAGGACGGCGGCGGCGCCGTCGTTGAGCGGTGATGCGTTGCCGGCGGTGACCGTGCCGTCCTTCACGAACGCCGGCTTGAGCTTGGCCAGCTTCTCCAGCGAGGAGTCGGCGCGGATGCCCTCGTCTCTCTGCAGCTCCGTGTCCGGCACCGGGACGACCCAGCTGTCGTAGTGCCCGGCGTCCCACGCGGCGGCGGCGCGCTGGTGGCTCTTGAGCGCGAAGGCGTCCTGCGCCTCGCGGCCGATGTTGTGGATCCCGGCCAGCTTCTCGGTGCTCTCGCCGAGCGAGATCGTCCACTGGTCGGGCATCTCCGGGTTGACCATCCGCCAGCCGAGCGTCGTCGAGTGCATCGTCTGCGCGCCGGCCGGGAAGCCCTTCTCGGGCTTGAGCACGACCCACGGCGCGCGGCTCATCGACTCCACGCCGCCGACCAGCACGAGGTCGGCGTCTCCGGTCTCGACGGCGCGGCTGGCCTGCATCGCGGCGTCGAGGCTCGAGCCGCACAGCCGGTTGATCGTCGTGCCCGGCGTGGTCGTGGGGAGCCCGGCGAGCAGCGCCGCCATCCGCGCGATGTTGCGATTGTCCTCGCCCGCCCCGTTCGCGTTGCCGAACATCACATCGTCGATCCGCTCGGGATCGAGGTCCGAGCGCTCGACGATCTGCTTGACGACGTGGGCGCCCAGGTCGTCGGGCCGCACGCCGGCGAGCGCGCCGCCGTAGCGCCCGAACGGCACCCGCACGGCGTCCAGTACGTAGGCGTCGCTCATGCCGCCACCAGCTCTCGCAACGCCTTCAGCTCCTCGTCGGTGGGTGGTTCGGTGGTCTGCAGGTCGTCGACGACCTTCAACTCCCAGCCGGTCGCCTCCTGCGCCTGCTCGGCGGTCACGCCCTCGTGGAGATGCGTGAGCACGAGCTCCTTCGTCTCCGGATCCGGCTCCAGGATGCCGAGGTCGGTGATCACCTTCGTTGGGCCCTTGCCGCGTAGGCCGAGCTTCTCCCGGCTCCCCGGTCCGTTCCCGTGGCCGACCGACGTGATGAAGTCGACCTTCTCGACGAACGCGCGCGGGCTCTGGCGCACGATCACGATCACCTCGCCGCACGAGGCGGCGATCTCCGGCGCGCCGCCCGCGCCGGGGAGGCGGACCTTCGGATGCGCGTAATCGCCACCGATCACGGTCGTGTTGATGTTGGCGTAGCGGTCGATCTGGGCCGCGCCGAGGAAGCCGACGTCGATCCGGCCGGGCTGGACCCAGTAGTTGAAGATCTCGGGGACGGCGGCGATGTAGTCGGCGGTCTCGCCGAGCATGCCGTCGCCGATCGAGAGCGGCAGCCGCGGCGGCTTCGCTCCGACCGCGCCGGCCTCGTAGACCAGCACCAGGTCGGGGGCGTGCGTGCGGCGGGCGAGGTTCGCGCCGGTGCTCGGGAGGCCGATGCCGACGAAGCAGGCCGTGACGTCCTTCATCGCTCGCGCGGCGGCGACGCTCATCATCTCGTCAGGTTCGTAGCTCACAGCGCCTCCAGCCAGGCGTCGAACTGCTCGCGATCCTTGCTCACCGCGTCCCACGCCTTGTACGCGTCGTTGTCGCGGTCGTAGTAGTCCTGCGCGTAGGACGGCTTGGCACCGCCCGGGACCTCGCACACGCGGGTGACGACCCAGCGCGGCAGCACGACCGCATAGGGCTTGTCATCGAGCTCGTCGACGATCTCCTCGACCGTGACGATCGAGCGCTTGGCCCCGAGCACGGTCTCCTTCTGCACGCCGGTCTGGCCCCAGAGCTGGACGTTGCCCTGTTTGTCCGCGCGCTGAGCGTGGATCACGCCGACGTCGAGGTCGAGCGCCGGCACCGCGGTCAGCCACTCGCCGGTGAACGGGCAGGCGATCGGGCGGATCGTGTCCGTGTGCTCGGGCAGCGACGTCCCGTTGTAGCCGCGCATGACCGCGAACGGCAGACCGGACGCGGACGCGACGTAGCGGTTCGCCATCCCGGCGTGGCTGTGCTCCTCGATCTCGAGCTCTTGGGCCTGGACCGCCGCGCGGAACCGGTGCAGCGAGCCGACGCCCGGGTTGCCGCCCCAGGAGAAGATCAGCTTGCGCGCGCAGCCGGCGCCGATCAGCTGGTCGTAGACGATGTCGGGGGTCATCCGCACCAGCGTCAGATCGCGCTTGCGCTGGCGGATGATCTCCTGCCCGGCGGCAACCGGGATCAGGTGGGTGAAGCCCTCCAGCGCGACGGTGTCCCCGTCTTGGATCAGATCGGCGACGGCATCGGCGAGGGAAGTGATCTCGGCATGTGTTCGCATGACAAACGTCAGTTCGGATGCCGAACAGTATCATATGCTTGGCCATGCGCACACAGGTCGCGATCGTTGGAGGAGGCCCGGCCGGGCTGATGCTCGGCCGGCTGCTGGAGCTGCGGGGCATCGATTCGGTGATCCTCGAGGCGCGCGATCGCGAGTACGTGCAGCAGCGCGTGCGCGCGGGTGTGCTCGAGCAGGCGACGATGGACCTGATGGACGAGGTCGGGCTCGGCGAGCGGATGCATCGCGAGGGGCTCGTCCACCACGGCGTCGAGCTGCGGTTCGGCGGCGAGGGCCACCGGATCGCTCTGAGCGACCTCACCGGCGGCCGCGCGATCACGATCTACGGCCAGCAGGAGGTGGTCAAGGACCTGATCAACGCGCGGCTGGAATCCGGCCTGCCGCTGTACTTCGAGGTCACTGACGTCTCGGTGGACCCGGAGACGCCGCAGGTCGAGTTCACGCACGAGGGCGAGCGGCACACGCTGGAGTGCGATCTGATCGCCGGCTGCGACGGGTTTCACGGCATCTGCCGGCCGACGATCGAAGACGTGCTCACGGTCTACGAGCGCGAGTATCCGTTCGGCTGGATGGGGATCCTGGCCGAGTGCCCACCGGCCAGCGACGAGCTCATCTACTGCCACCACGAGCGGGGGTTCGCACTGGCGTCGCTGCGCTCGCCGAAGATCACGCGGATGTACCTGCAGTGCGAGCCCGACGAGGAGCCGTGGTCCGACGAGAAGATCTGGGCCGAACTCGATCGCCGCTTCGGCATGGCGGTCAACCGCGGCCCGCTGCTCGAGAAGGGCGTCACGCCGATGCGCTCGTTCGTCGTCGAGCCGATGCAGCACCAGCACCTGTACCTGGCCGGCGACGCGGCGCACATCGTCCCGCCGACCGGCGCCAAGGGCCTGAACACGGCGATGGCCGACGTGTACCTGCTGGCGAACGCGATCGGCGACGACGCGAAGCTCGCGGCGTACTCGGAGACCGCTTTGAAGCGCGTCTGGCGCGTCCAGCACTTCTCGTGGTGGATGACATCGATGCTGCACCGCTTCGAGGACGACGACGACTTCCAGATGAAGATCCAGCTCTCGCAGTTGCACTACACGACGACGTCCGAGGCGCAGGCCACGGCGCTGGCCGAGAACTATGTCGGCATGCCGTTCACGGGCGCGTAGTCGAGAGCGTGAACGTCAGCGTCCGGCTGTAGACGCCGGTCCGCAGGGCGTCGTTGGCGCCGATCGCCTGCGTGAACCGGATCGTCACCGGCGCGTTCGAGACCGGGCCGGTCCAGACGTTCGGCGTGATCGCCACCTGCAGCGGCTGCGGCAGCGTGAACGCGCCGTTCGCCAGGTGGCCTGGCTCGGACACCGTCAGCGAGGCATCGCCAGCGCTCGAGATCACGGTCGCCGTTGTCGACGCTTCGTACGTGTTCGCGACGCCGGGCACGAACGCCTCGAACGTCGCGGGCGGGCCGAGAATGAGCGACAGCGTCGGCGGGACGGTGCCGCCGACCGTTCCGTCGGCGAACTCTGATGCCGCCGGCGCCGGGCCGAGCGGCCGCCCTCCGGGGCCGTTGGCGAACGTCAGCCAGCGCGCCTTCGGCGGCTGCTGGCTCACACCTGGCTGGGCGTAGTCGCACACTCCGGTCGGGAAGGCCGCCTCCAACTGCGCCCACTGCGCGTCGGTGAACGTCACGCCGTAGTCCGCGCGCATGAGCGGCTTGAGCCGGCACTTGACGACGTCGAGCGTGAACGGTGACCCCGCGATGTGCCGCGGCGCGCGGTAATAGGTCCACGTCCCGTTGCAGGTCAAGTCGCCCTGCACGTCGCCGGCCATGAAGCACGCGTCGCGCAGCTCCGCGGGCTTGGCGCCGGTGTCGAGCCACTTGCGCATGAGGTCGAACTGGTTCGGCACCGCGCCGCCCGGGCGCGAGAGCCAGATGACCTGGTTGTCGTGATGGCCGTTGGCCTTGTCCAGCCGCGCCCGGTAGGTGAATGAGTGGAACGGCGGGTGGAAGCCGGTGTCGTCGCCCTGCGCGCCAGTGCGGTTGTCGATCTCCGGGATGTCGGCCGCGCCCGTGCCGCTGTTGATCCGGCCGGTCTCGTAGGCGATCCGGAGCGCGTCGGGATCGGCCGCGGTCCGCTGCGGGATGAAGTTTCCGTCGATGTCGATCCCGCCGACCTTGGCGTTGAGGTCGGCGAACTGCTCCGGCGTGATCTCGCCGCGCTGGAGCGCGAGCAGCCCGTACTGGACGCCGACGTTGTCGACGGCGAGGCGCCCCTTGCCGTTCGGCGCGTCCGGCGTCACGGTGACACCGAAGACCGCGCGCATGAAGTCGGCGATGCCGCAGCGCTCCCCGGTCGGGTTGCTCGTCGGGTGCCACAGCTGTGCCGGCTGGAGGCCGCAGGCGACGTTCGCGGTCGGCACGAGCTCGGTGCGGTCGGCGCCGAATAGCAGCACCTTCTGTCCGCACAGGTTGTCGGGGTTCGTCGGGTTGCTGCCCCACACCGGCTGCCGTGAAGTCGGCGTCGGAAACAGCGCGTTGGGCGGCGCCGCCGTGTGCCCGGGGAGCGTCAGCGGGCTCGTCGGCCAGAAGTAGTGCATCAGCACGCGGCAGTCGAGCGAGCCCTGCACCTGCGTGAAGTGGTCTTCGAACGCTTGGCTGGTGGTCAGGCCGTCGAGGAGTCCCGGGTAGTTCTCAGCCAGCAGGTGCTGCTGCATCGTGGCCGCCGAGCCGCCGTTGCCGACTGTGTAGCGCAGCTCGCCGTAGCGCTCGGTAACGATCTCCTTGGTCATCATCGCCGCCTCGGCCGAGACGACGTCGTTGCAGTTGTTGGCGTAGACGTTCAGGCTCGATGTCGCGACGACGAAGCCGGAGCCGAGCGGGGCGACCTGCTGCAGCACGTTCGGCGGTGCGAGTTGCCGGTGCTCGGTGCCGCACGCGCCGCCGAAGACGTAGACCAGCTTGCGGCTCCACGGCTGCTCGGTGGACCACGGCGTGACCGGCTTGGCCGGATCGACCAACGCCGCGAACTGGAAGATCCCACGGTCGACGGTCCCGGTGACGCGCTCGACGATGAACGGCACGGTGCGGCCGGAGTCGGTGGTGGTGGTCTGTATCGCGGCCGGCGGATTGGCCGGGTCGTAGGCGGCGAACTGGCCGGCCGCGTTGCGGTAGAGCAGCTCGACGCGGGTCGGAGCGTTGCATTGCGCATCGAGCGCGGGGCCGAGCGGCGGCGTCGAGGCGTTCGGGTTGCAGGCGTACGGCGTGACCTGCGGGCCGGCGAACACCGGTCCGCCGATCGGGTGATTGGTGATGGTGATCCGCTTGCCGCCGCTCCCGGCGCGCACGGTGAGCGTGTTGGCACCGACGCGGAGCCCGTCGACGACGCCTTCGAAGCGGCCGGTGGCGCGCACCGCGAACGTGTTCGTCACGTCGGTGCCGTTGAGGTCCACGCGCGCGTCCTGTGCGCCGGGAGCGAGCGTGGCGGCGACCAGCGCGTCGCCGCCGGAGACGAGGTCGGGTCGGCTGGAGACCACGTCGAGCGAACGCACGTCACTCGCGGACGCGACGTCGCACATCGCGAGGAATCCGCACAGCACCGCCCCGGCCAGCCGCATTGCCTCTCCTCCTCGGTCACAGGTAACCTGAGATCCGAGCGCGAGGTTACTCCTGTCGCCTCCGAGCGCAACCAGCCCCATGTCAGGGACTCTGAGACGCCGAAACGACCTGCTGATAGGGTCGCGCGGATGCCCGCTCAACCGACCGAGAGCACGCCGCGCGTGACGCCCCGGATCGGCTATGTGGTGGGCCGGCTGGACCGCGCGCTGCGGCGCGAGATCGCCGCCCTGGTCGCGCCATTCGGGCTCACGGTGCCGAAGTACACGGCGCTCTCGATCCTCCGCGACCGGCCCGGGCTCTCCAACGCCCAGCTCGCCCGTCGCGTCTACGTGACGCCGCAATCCATGAACGAGGTGCTGATCGCGCTCGAGGCCGACGGTCTGATCGTCCGGTCGCCGGCGGCCAACCACGGCCGGGTCGTGGAGGTCGCGCTGAGCGATCGCGGCAACGAGGTGCTGGCGGCGTGTGACCGTGCCGTGACGCACATGGAGAACGCGATGCTCGCCGATCTCGACGAGGCCGGGCGCGAGCAGCTGCTGGAGGCGCTCGTCAACTGCGTGTACCGGCTCGGCGCGGGCTTCGGCCCACGTCAGTAGCCTCCCAATTGGCAGGTGGCCGTATACCGCCGGTCTGCGGTCGGTCGCGCACGCACACCCCGGAGCGCTCACATCAGGCCGCCTGATACATTGCCGCGCGAGAGGCCGAAGCCCCCGAGGAGAGAGGTGTGGCGGGAGTTGCTCGAGAGATCCCGGTCGTGACCGCCGCGCTGGCCGTCCACGACCTGCACGTGAGCTACGCGGGCGCCGGTCCGGCGCTGCGCGGCGTCTCGCTTGAGGTCGCCGACGGCGGAGTGACGGCCGTGCTCGGCAGCAACGGCGCCGGCAAGACGACGCTGCTGCGCGCGCTGTCGGGGACGCTGCGCTCCCAGCGCGGCACGATCACGCGCGGGACGATCGAGTTCGCCGGGCGCAACCTCGGCGGCGCGCACGCGGCCGACATCGCGCGCTCGGGGCTCGTGCAGGTGCCCGAGGGCCGGCGCGTGTTCGGGAACCTCACGGTCGAGGAGAACCTGCGTGCGGGCGGGCTCGCGGCGCGCGACAAGCACGCGGCGCGGGCGCGCGTCGACGCGCTGTTCCCGATCCTGCACGAGCGCCGGTCCCAGCGCGCCGCGCTGCTGTCCGGCGGCGAGCAGCAGATGCTCGCGATCGGGCGCGCGCTGATGGCCTCCCCGCGCATGCTGCTGCTGGACGAGCCCTCGCTCGGCCTCGCGCCGCGGATCGTCGAGCAGCTCGCCGAGGTGATCCGCGAGATCAACCGCCACGGCGTCACGGTCCTGCTCGTCGAGCAGAACGCGGCGATGGCGCTCGCCGTCGCCGAGCGCGCGGTCGTGCTGGAGGTCGGCGAGGTCGCGCTCGAGGGCGCCGCCGACGAGCTGGCCGAGAGCGAGGCGGTACGCGAGCGGTACCTCGGGACCGCCCAACGGACCTCGCAGGCGCCGGTCGCGTCGGACGCCGACGAGCTCGTCGTCGACAGCCTCAGCGTCCGCTTCGGCGGCATCACGGCGCTGTCCGAGGTCTCGTTCACCGTCGAGCCGGGCTCGATGCACGCGCTGATCGGGCCCAACGGCGCGGGCAAGTCGACGTGCCTGAACGTGCTCAGTGGCGTCTACGAGGCGACCGCCGGAAGCGCCCGCTACGGCGGCCGCGAGCTGACCGGGCTCAAGCCGCACCGGATCGCCGCGCTCGGCCTCTCGCGCACGTTCCAGAACATCGCGCTCTCGCCGCGCGTCTCGGTCCTCGACAACCTGCTCGTCGCGCGTCACCGGCTGATGCGATCGGGCTTCGTCGCCGACGGGCTGCGGCTGCCGCGCGCCCGTCGCGAGCGCGCCGAGCACGAGGCACGGGTGCGCGAGATCGCCGGGCTGCTCGACCTCGAGCCGGTGCTCGCGCGGCCCGTCGGGACGCTGTCCTACGGCACCCGCAAGCGGGTCGAGCTCGCCCGCGCGCTGTGCGCGGAGCCGAAGCTGCTGCTGCTCGACGAGCCGGTCGCCGGGATGGTGCGCGACGAGTCCGAAGCGATGGCGCAAGCGATCGCCAACGCGCGCACGGAGCTCGGGATCTCGGTGCTGCTGGTCGAGCACGACATGGCGTTCGTGATGGGGATCGCCGACCGCGTGACCGTGCTCGACTTCGGCCGCCGGATCGCCGACGGCACGCCCGAGGAGGTCCAGCGCGACCCCGAGGTGCTGCGCGCCTACCTGGGAGGCGCGGCATGAACCAGTTCGTGACGCTCGTGGTCGGCGGCCTGTTCCTGGGCTCGATCTACGCGCTGGTGGCGCTGGGCTTCGTCACGGTCTTCAAGGCCACGCAGGTGATCAACTTTGCGCAGGGCTCGGTGCTCCTGCTCGGCGCGTACGTGATCGCCCGCGCGCACGACTCGATCGGCTTCTGGCCCGCGGTGCTGCTCGGCGTCCTCGCGGCCGCGGTCGCGGCGGTGCTGATCGACGTCGTGTTCATCCGCCGCGTGCGCGACGCCGACCTCGGCACGCTCGCGATCCTCACGCTCGGCATCGACATCCTGCTGCTGACCGAGCTCACCCGCCGGATCGGCACCGACGTGCTGAACATCGGCGCGCCGTGGGGCTCGGACGTCGTCGAGGCGCTCGGGATCCGGATCCCGGCCTCGCGCGTGATCGCCGGCGGCGTGGCGATGGTGCTCGTCGCCGGCTTCTGGGCGGCGTTCAAGTTCACCGACTGGGGCATCGCGATGCGGTCGGCCGCCGAGGACGGCGAGACCGCGTCGCTGATGGGGATCCGGCTCAACCGCGTCGCGGCGGCGGCGTGGGCGCTGGCCGGCGCGCTGGCCGCGATCGGCGGGCTGTTCCTGACCTCCTTCCCGGCCGCGGGCGTGACCGGCGGCGTCGGCCTGGTCGCGCTGGCGGCGATCCCCGCCGTCGTGCTCGGCGGGTTCGACTCGCCCGCCGGCGCCGTGGTCGGCGGCCTGATCATCGGCGTCGTCTCGGTGCTCACCGCCGGCTACCAGCAGGAGTTGTCGTTCCTCGGCCGCGGGCTCGGCGGCGTCGCGCCCTACGTGGTGATGCTGCTCGTGCTGCTGGTGCGGCCGTCGGGCCTGTTCGGGACGCGGGAGATCACCCGTGTTTAGGCTCGCCACCACGATCGCGCGTCGTCGTCGTGCTGGCCGCGCTGCCGCTCTACCTCGAGAGCTTCTGGCTGCAGACGGCGCTGTTCGCCATGGCGGCGATGGTGGCCGCGATCGGGCTGTCGCTGCTGGTCGGCATCGCCGGCCAGCTCTCGCTCGCGCACGCGTTCTTCGTCGCGATCGGCGCCTACGGCTACAGCTACCTCGCGGAGCGGATCGCGCCGCTGCTCGCGCTCGTCGCCGCCGTCCTGCTGGCCGGGCTCGCGGGTGCGCTGTTCAGCCCGATCTCCGGTCGGGTGCGCGGGATCTACCTCGGCCTGGCGTCGCTCGGGCTCGTGTTCCTCGGCCAGCACATCCTCCAGAACGCCACCGGGATCACCGGCGGCTACTCCGGCATCGCGGTCCCGCCGTTCACGCTGTTCGGCTTCAGCTTCTCGAGCACCAGCCCGGACAGCCTCGTGATCCTGGGCGTGCCGTTCGGCGCGCTGGAGCGGCTCTGGTACCTCGGTGTCGTGCTGGTCGCGGTCGCGATCTGGTACGGCCGCAACCTCGTCCGCAGCCGGCCCGGCCGCGCGCTCGCCACGCTGCGCGACAGCGAGGTCGCGGCCGAGGTGATGGGCGTCGACGTCGTCCGCTACAGGGCGGCGGCGTTCTGCGTGTCGTCGATGTACGCCGGCCTGGGCGGCGTGCTGATGGCGCTCGCGTTTGGGCGGATCGTGCCGGAGTCGTTCGGGCTGCTGCTGTCGATCGACTTCCTGGTGATGATCGTGATCGGTGGCGCCGGCTCGGTCGGCGGCGCCGCGGCCGGCGCGCTGTTCGTCACGGCGCTGCCACTGGTCCTCAACCACTACAGCGGCTCGTTGCCGCTGCTCGCGGAGCCCGGCACGGGCGGCGTCGGCGCCGCCGAGTTCAGCCGGTTCGTCTATGGCGCGGCGATCGTCGCCGTGCTCCTGTTTGCGCGCGACGGGCTCGCGGGGCTCGTCCGGCGCATCCGAAAGGAGAAGGTCGCATGAGACTGATCGCTTCGGTCGCGGTGGCGCTGGCGCTGGTGGTCGCCGCGTGCGGGAAGGGGGGCGCCGAGGAGAGCGATACCGGCAGCGGCTCGGAGACCGCGGTCAAGACCGGCCCGGGCGCGACCGCCGACACGATCACGCTCGGCTATCTCCCGGATCTCTCGGGCGTGTTCGCGCCCAACGGCAAGTCGCAGATGGAGGGCGCCAACCTCTACTGGGACGCCAAGAACAAGGCGGGCGGGATCTGCGGGCGCCAGATCGAGGTCAAGGTCCAGGACACGGGCTATGACCCGCAGAAGGCGGTGACCGCCTACCGGCAACTGTCGACCGACGTGATCGGCCTCGGGCTCGTGCTCGGCTCCTCGATCGTGTCCGCGCTGCTGCCCTCGGTCGAGCAGGACGGGATGTTCCTGAACTTCGCCGGCTGGACGTCGGACATCCTGCCCGCCGAGAACGTCGCGATCGCCGGCACGACGTACGACATCGAGGCGATCAACGCCGTCGACTTCCTGATGAAAGAACACGGGGTCAAATCCGGCGACACCGTCGGCCACCTGTACTTCGAGGGCGACTACGGCGAGAACGCGCTCAAGGGCTCGAAGTACGCCGCGGACAAGCACCAGCTGAAGATCGTCGAGCAGAAGATCACGCCGGCCGACCAGGACATGACCGGCCAGGTCTCGGCATTCAAGAAGGCCGGCGTGAAGGCGATCCTGTTCAGCGCCGCGCCGCCGCAGGCCGCTTCGCTGGCGGGCGTCGCCGCGTCGCAGAAGCTCGACGTGCCGATCGTGGCCAACGGCCCCGGCTGGACGCCGCAATTGCTGACGACTCCGGCCGCCGACGCGCTGGTCGCGAACTACTACGTCGTGTCCTCGATGGCGCCGCTGACCGTCCAGAGCGAGGGCGTGCAGACGTTCCTGTCCGAGTATCAGGCGGCGAATCCGAAGGGCACGCCGTCCTCGAACGGCTCGCTATACGCCTACGCCGGCGCGCAGATCGCCGACGCGGCGCTGACGAAGGCGTGCGAGAACAAGGACCTCACGCGCAAGGGCGTGTTGGACGCGCTGCACTCGCTGAACGCGCTCGACACCGGCGGGACGGTGGCCGGCCCGCTCGACTTCAGCGACCCGTCGAAGCCTCCGGGCTCGCAGGTCTACATCGCCAAGGTGAGCAAGGACGCGCCGGGCGGTCTGGAGGCGATCGGCGAGCCGTCGAATGCGCCGGACGCGGAGGGCTACTCCTTCTAAGCCGTGGCTGCCCGCCACGCGGCGGGCAGTTGCACCGCGGTCATCACCAGCAGGACGATCGTCGGCCAGGTCCACGCCCCCGTGAGGTCGAAGACCGCGCCGACGATCGCCGGGCCGCCGGCCGCGATGAAGTAGCCGACGCCCATCGACATCGCGACCATCCCGGCCACCTGGCCGGGATCACGCCCGCGCAGCACGGGCAGGATCAGCCCGAGCCCGAGCGCGCCGCCCTGGCCGATGCCTAGGAAGACCATCCACAGCAGTGCGAGGTCCGGCGCCACCAGGACGCCGAGCAGGCCGACGAACGCCGTGCCGACGATGATCAGCAGCAGATCGAGCTGGGAGGCGCGGCGAGCGGCCAGCACCGGGATCGCGAACGCGGGCGCGATCTGGACGAGCTGGGTGATCCCGGACAGCGCGCCCGCGTAGGCCTCCGAGAAGCCGTCCTCGACGAGGATCTCGGGCAGCCATGTGATCGTCGAGAAGAACGCCATCGACTGCAGGCCCATGAACAGCGCGATCGACCATGCCATCGGCTCGCGCCACAGCGGCGCGCCGACCGGCGCCGCGATCGGCTCGCGCGCGCGGATCGCGAGCGGCAGCCACGCGAGCGACGCGATCACCGCGGTCACGGCCCAGATCGCCAGCGCCGCCTCCCAGCCACCGAACGCGCGCTCGAACGGGATCGCGGTGAACGTCGCGACGGTCGCACCCGCCACCAGCGTGGTCGAGAACACGCCGGTGAGGAAGCCGACGTTGTCGATCGCGCGGGCGCGGATCCACGCCGGCGTGACGACCTGGCTGAGTGCGATCGCCGCACCTGCCAGCAGCGTGCCGAGATACAGCGGCGCGACGCCGCCGAGCCCGCGGGCGGCGGTCCCGATCGCGGTGACCAGCGCGGCGACGCACAGGATCCGCTCGACCGGATAGCGCCGCGCGATCCGCGGGCCGAGCGGCGCGAGGATGCCGAGGCACAGCAGCGGCCCGGTGGTCAGCAAGCCGGCGGCCGCGCCGGAGAGCCCGAGGTCGGCGCGGATGTCAGCGATCAGCGGCGGCAGGCTGCCGAACAGCGGCCGCAGGTTGAACCCGATCAGCGCGACCGGGATGGCAAGGGCGCTTAGGGACTTAGCCGAAGAAGACTGCAGCGGTCTCGTAGAGCTCCGGGTCGACGAGCTTGGGCTCCGCGAGCGCCTCGGCGAGCGGCACCCGCTCGATCCGCGTCCCGCGCAGCGCCACCATCTTGCCGAAGTCGCCCTCGCTGACGGCGTCCACCGCCGCGACGCCGAACCGCGTGCCGAGCACGCGGTCGTACGCCAGCGGCGTCCCGCCGCGCTGCACGTGGCCGAGGATCGTCATCCGAGACTCGAACCCCGTGCGATCCTCGATCGCCTTCTCGAGCATGACCGCGATCCCGCCCAGGCGCACGTGACCGAACGCGTCAGTCTCCTGGTGATCGGTGATCAGGCCGCCGGTGTCAAGCGTCGCGCCCTCGGCGACGACAATGATCGAGAACGTCGACCCGCCCTGGTGGCGGCGCTGGATGTGCTCGCACACGCGGTCGATGTTGAACGGCCGCTCCGGGATCAGGATCACGTCGGCACCACCTGCCATCCCCGAGTACACGGCGAGCCAGCCCGCGTGGCGGCCCATCACCTCGACGATGATCACGCGGTTGTGGGACTCGGCGGTTGTGTGGAGCCGATCGATGGCGTCGGTGGCGACCTGCACCGCCGTCTGGAAGCCGAACGTGAAGTCGGTTGCGGCGAGGTCGTTGTCGATCGTCTTGGGAACGCCCACGACGTTGATCCCGTCCTCGTGCAGCTTCCCCGCGACCCCGAGCGTGTCCTCGCCACCGATCGGGATCAGCGCGTCGAGGTTGCGTGCCTTCATCGCCTCCCGCACCTGATCGACGCCGCCGTCGACCTTGTACGGGTTCGTACGGGACGATCCGAGGATCGTCCCGCCGCGGTGCAGGATCCCGCGCGTCGTCGAGAGTGTGAGGTCGATCGCCTCGTTGTTCAGGACTCCCGCCCAGCCATATCGGAACCCGACGAACTCGTGCCCGTGAGCGTTGATGCCCTTCCGGCAGATGGCCCGGATGACCGCATTGAGCCCGGGGCAGTCCCCTCCCCCGGTGAGTACGCCGATTCGCATGGCGCGGAAGCTTAGGCACGGGACGGCTCAGGCGCGCTCTCGTGCTCGAACTTCGGCAGCCAGCTCAGCTGCCGCGGCAGATACCAGTTGCGCTCGCCCAGCAGCTTCATCGCGGCCGGGAGCAGGACCGCGCGGACCAGGGTCGCGTCCAGCGCGATCGCCACGGCGAGGCCGACGCCCATCTGCTTGAACTCGATCAGGCTCAGCGTGGCGAAGATCGAGAACACCCCGACCATCACCATCGCCGCGCTGGTCACGACGCCGGCGGTGGCCTTGATCCCGTGCGCGACGGCGTCATCGGTGCGCTCGCCGCGATCGACCGCCTCGCGGATCCGGCTGATGATGAACACGTGATAGTCCATCGAGAGCCCGAACAGGATCACGAACAGGAACAGCGGCAGCCACGACGTGATTCCGCCGACGGACTCGAAGTTGAGCAGCCCCTCGAGGTGCCCGTCCTGGAAGATCCACGTGATCACGCCGTAGGCGGCGCCGACGCTCAGCAGGTTCAGCACGATCGCCTTCAGCGGGACGATCACGCTCCGGAAGGTGACGAGCAGCAGCAGGAACGCGAGCCCGAGCACGAACGCGATCACGATCGGCAGGCGCGACGCCATCTTGTCGTTGAAGTCCTTCGAGCCGGCGGTCATACCGGTCACGTTGACTTCGGTGCCCCCGACGCGAGCGATGGTCGCCGGGATCGTCTGGTCACGCAGCTTCATGAGTGCGGCGTCCGACACCTCGTCCGTGCCGTTGCCCGGCAGCGGGATCGACACGATCGCGACGTTCTTGTTCGGGCTGACGATCGTGCTCGTCGGGCCGGAGGCCGTGGCCTTGAGCTCGTCGATGCCCTTGGTGACCGCCGGTGTGGTCACGTCTTTTGCCTCGACCACCACGAGTGCCGGCATCGGGCCGCCGGGGAACGCGGCCTGGATCCGGTCGTACGTCTGCATGATCGGGAGGTCGTGCGGCAGGCCGGCGGCGCCCGGGTTGATCGTCTTCATGTGCAGCGCCGGCAGCGCCAGCACCACCAGGACGCCGGTGGCGAGGACCGTCGCGACGACCGGGCGCTTGAGCGAGCGATCGATCACCCAGGCCCAGGCGCGCGACTCGCCGTGGTTGCGGTGGCGCAGGCGGCCGATGTACGGCACCCGCCCCTTCTCGACGTTGTCGCCGAGCTTGGACAGCACCGCGGGGAGGACGGTGACGCTGCCGATCATGGCGACGGCGACGACCAGCATCGTCCCGACGGCGAAGCTCGTGAAGACGGCGTTGCCGGCCAGGAACATGCCGGACATCGCGATCAGCACCGTGAGGCCGGAGACGAGCACGGCGCGGCCGGAGGTAGCGGCGGCGAACTCGAGCGCGGCCTCGGACGATCTGCCCGCGTCGCGCTCCTCCATCTTCCGCCGCAGATAGAACATCGAGTAGTCGACGCCGACGGCCAGCCCGATCAGGAGGATCACGCTGTTCGCGGACTCCTCCATCGGCACGAACTGGCTGATCGGCCCGACGAGGCCGAGCGTGCCGACCACCGCGGTGATCGCAAGCAGCAGCGGGACGCCGGCCGCGACCAGCGCGCCGAACGCCACGATCAGGATGATCAGCGTGATCGGGAGGCTGAGGAACTCCGCGCGCTGGAAGTCGTCGTCGAGCGAGGCGCCCAGCGCCTTGTCGGCGCTCCCGTCGCCGAACTGCTCGATCCGCAGCTCGGGATTCGCGCGCTGGGCCGCGGCGGTCGCCGCTAGCGACGAGTCGACGACGGCGTCGAACGTATTCTCGTCGTCGGGGAGGCTGAAGGTGACCAGCGCGGACTTGCGGTCCTTGGAGATCTGGCCTTCGTTTCCGTTCGCGAACGGGTCCATGACCTCGCTCGTGTCCCGTGCACCCTCGATCTGCCCGACGACGTCCTTGACGCCGGTCTTGAACGCGGCGTCGTCGACGGTCAGCGTCTTGTCGCGGGCTTGGACGAGCACCTGCTCGTCGAGCTTCTCGGGGAAGTCGGCGCGGTTGATCGCCGTGTCGGCGGTCCGCGACGAGCCGTTACCGGTGTCCTCGTCGGCGAGTTCCTTGGTCCCGATCGCGCCGCCGAGCACGAACGCGATCACGACAAAGGCCAGCCAGCCTCCGATCGCGAGCTTCCTGTGGCGCGCGCTCCAATGTCCTGCGCGCGCGGCGAGGTTCCTGCGGGGCACTCTGGGCCTCCTCGACCTGGAAAGCATCTTGGTCGAGGAGGCTGCCAGTGCGGGGCCTGCGCGTCAGTCGCGCTCACCGGCCTTTCGGCATCGGGAGCCCCACCGAATCGATGGTGGGGCTGGCCATAGTTACAGCAGGAAAATCAACAGCAGAATGATGATGATGACTAGGAGCGTGCCTATCCCGATGTACATGGCCCGTACCTACCCACCGCTGTAGCGCGTTAGTCGCGGCGCGCGGTGTCCTCCTTCGGATCCGCGCTCTCACGGCGATCCTCGCCGTTCCGGCGTCCCGCCCGGTTGACGACTTCGCACTCCGCCGGGTTGGCCAGAACGTCCTTGAAGTCGATCCGCGCGGTGTCGATCCCAGGGCCGCAGTCGATCACGTCCGCCTCACCGTCGCGGGTCCTGAACGTGTCGTTGCCGGGGCCGCCATGCAGCACGTCGCCGGCCGTGTCGTTCGGCCCGTGGACGTCGGCGCGGGCCATCGCCCACAGCGTGTCGTCTCCCTCCTCGCCCCAGGTCTCGTCGTTGCCGCGTCCCGCGTAGATGAGGTCGTTGCCATTGCCGCCGAACTGGCGGTCATTGCCGTGGCCGCCGCGCAACACGTCGTCGCCATCCTCGCCCCACGCCATGTCGGCGCCGTAGCCGCCATTGACGCGGTCGTTGCCGGCGCCGCCGTAGAGGTTGTCGGGACCGTTGCCGCCCCAGATCCGGTCCAGCCCGGGTTCGCCGAACACCGTGTCGGCCCCGCTCCGGCCGCCGATCCGGTCGTCGCCGGTGAGGCCGTGGATCACGTCGGCCGCCCGCGTCCCGCGAATCCGGTCATCCCCGGGCGTCCCGTTGATCGTCGTCTGCGCCTGCGCCGTGGATGTCAGCCCGATGGCCAACGCCACCGCCACCACAACGCTCCCTGCCATTACCCTTGACATTGCCCTACCTCCGGGCTCAAATCGGTTGACGCCTCCGTGAAACCCTCCGACGTCGCCAAGTTGCGCGCCGTCGAGGTGCCCGCGGCTCGGGTTCGGGGGTGGGGCGCTATTCTTCGCGCCGACGCCCACGGGGGGCGTAGCTCAGTTGGTTAGAGCGCCGGCCTGTCACGCCGGAGGTCGCGGGTTCGAGTCCCGTCGCTCCCGTCACCAAACCCGCTGCAAAACAGCGGGTTTTTTCATGCCCCGACGCGCCCCCGCTCGCCGCTCGATTCCGCGGCAGAGCAACGATTCCGAACACCGGACCGATCCGTCCGGAAAATCGTGAGGAATCTCTGAGGATCGCGCTCCAACAGCGGTCGGACGCTCGTCACGCCGCATCTTCTCGTCCTCCGCGTCCAAATAGCGTCCAAGCCGGTTCGAACCCGCGTCGAACGCGTCCAGCAGCTCGCGCTCGTAGGCGTCCGCGCCGGCCACCAGGTGGCCGTAGGTGCGGTCGATCATCTTCACGCTCGTGCCCATGCGGCGGGCGAGGGTGAAGATGTCGATCCCGGCCGCCAGGCTCCATGTCGCGTAGGTGTGCCGCAGGTCGTAGATCCGCCGGTGCTTGACGCCGGCGGCCTCGAGGCTCGGCGTCCAGAAGCGGTTGCGCCAGTTGTTGATGTCGATCCGGCCGCCCTCCGGCGCGGGGAACAGGATCCCGCGGCGCTTGCCGGGCATCGCTTCGAGCGCGGTGACCACGCGCGCGCGGAGCGGCACAGCCCGCGTCGAGCCCGCCGTCTTGGCGAAGTCCTTCAGCCGGCCCTTGGCGTACGCGCGCCGCACCCGGAACATCCGCCGCTCGAGGTCGACGTCGCGCCACTCGCCGCCGAACGCCTCCTCCGGGCCGCACGCCCGTGCCGCACAGGAACACGACGAGCGCCGCCGCCGATCTCGTCGAGCTCCTCGCCGATCGCGTCGATCTCCGCCCAGCTGACTCGAACGGATCGATCTCGCCCGGCTTCGGCTCCGGGTTCTTCACCAGCGCCGCCGGGTTGTCCTCGACCCACTTCCAGCGCACGCCGGCGGCGAGCACCTGGCGCAGGCTCCGCAGCGACCGGTAGCGCTTGCCCTCCGGCAGGCTCTTCCGCCACGCCGCGATCCTGTCGACGCGCAGCTCGCCGATCCGCTCGTCCCCGAAGCTCGCCAGCGCCGGCTTCATGTTGTCCTTCAGGAACGCGACCGTCGACGGCGCGACGTCGTACTGCTCCAGGTACGCCTCGTAGAGCTGCGCGCAGCGTCGCGTTCGGCCGGTACAGCGGCGCCGAGCCGCACCCGCCGCAGCTCCTCCTCGAGCGCCTGGCGCGCTTCACCGCGTGGTCCGGAAGCCCGTCCGCTGCGGCCGCCGGCCCAGCGCGTCGCGGAACCGGATCGCCCACAGCCCGTTCGGCCGTGCGGAAGATCTGCTCCGCGCTGCGCGCTCACGCCGCATGCCCTCCGAGCCGGTCGGTCCACTCCCGCCGCGCGTCCGTCGGCCGCCTGGTCGGCGATCCCGTTGAACGCGGCCTCGACCTCGCTCCACAGGAACCGCACCGGCCGGATCTGCCCCGGCATCCGCCGGCCCGGGATCTTCCCGTCGCGGTAGTAGCGCAGGATCGTGTCCGTCGACAGCCCGACCCGATCCGCGACCTCACGCGCCGTCACGTACTGCTCACCCGCCGGCATCCGACTCACGCCCATCACCGTCTCCCTTCATCGATTGCTCTTCGCAGCTCTTCTCGCGCCACGCGCCGTTCGTCGAGCGCCCGCTTGCGCCCGGACTCGGCGAGCCACGCGTCGCCCAGCGTCCGATAGCCCGAGCCGCTGTAGCGCCAGCGCCGCAGCTGGCAGTCGCGGTCGTGGCGCTCACCGTTCCGCTCCAGGACGTGCTCGTGCCGCGCCCGACGCAGCGCCGTGAACGTCGTCGAGTAGCGCCGGCTCTTCGTGAAGCAGTGCCCACGGAACCCGAGCGCGTGCGCCCACCGGCGCAGCCTCAGCGCGCGCAGATGCCGGTAGCCGCCCAGCCTCCAGGCGCACTCGACGTAGCGCCGCACGTGCGGACGCACCTTCAGCCGCTCGACGTCCATCGCGTCGAGCCGGTACATCAGCCCGCCGACCGCCTCGGTCGACTTCGTCGCGTACTTCGCGATGTAGCCCGCGCACGAGGCGGCCTCCTCGGCGAGCCCCGCGTGTCGAGCTCGCGCACCTCGACCTGCGCACCCCAACGGATCTCGCGCGCCTGCGCGGGCGCGAAGCCGGGCAGCCGCCCCGCAGGCTCGTCCGGGACGGGGGAGAGGACCGACACGTGCCGCGCGGCCGCGAGCGCAGCGTCGATCAGCAGCTCGCTGCCGTACGCGCGCCGCCGGCGCCTCGACCTCGCCGTCCTCGCTGACGCCGTCGAGCCGGAGAACGCAGTGGAAGTGCAGCGCGCCGCGGCGCTGGAACTCGGCGACCTTCACGTACGACACGCGCACGCCGGAGCCGCTTCTGCGAGACGCCGCGTCAGCCGAGCGAGCTCGCGCGGGAGCTGGATCGCGGTCCGCCGCCACAGCTCGGGCGCGAGCGCGTTCCACAGCACCGCGTGCTCGTAGTCGAAGCACTCCGCGCAGATCGGCTCGCCCAGGCGCGGATCGTCCTCGTCGTGGACGTCGGCGCAGGCGAGCGAGACGCCGTGCGGGCAGACCTCGCCTTTGCGCCGCGGCCGGCACCGCCGCGCCTTCCCGTCGACGACCCGACGCGAGTGCACCGGCCCGAAGCTCGGCGCCGTCAGCGTCAGGAACACCAGCGGGTGCTCGACGACGGTCTCCGGCACGCCCTTGCCGCCGCGCATCCCGCTCGCCACGA
This sequence comes from uncultured Solirubrobacteraceae bacterium, assembly GCA_963768375.1. Lineage (GTDB taxonomy): Bacteria > Actinomycetota > Thermoleophilia > Solirubrobacterales > Solirubrobacteraceae > Solirubrobacter. The sequence goes on along the minus strand of CAVYHO010000002.1, from coordinate 4,650 downwards.
GCTGGAACGCGTCGCCGCGGTAGGTCCGCGCGCACGACGGACAGACCGCCTCGCGCCGGTTGCCGCAGCACTTCAGCAGCGTCCCGTCGGGCTCGCGATCGGTCGAGTAGGAGGCCACTACCTCCCCTGTCGTCACGTCGACCGAATCGACCCGCCCACGCAGACGAACCGGCCGCCGGCAGTAGCCCGTCGAGCGCAGCTGGCGCTCGAAGCGCTCCCACTCGTCCGGGTCGGCCGCCCGCGCCAGCACGCCTTCGAGCTCCGGACGTCGCGATCGCGAGCGGTCATGCGCTCACGCCCTCCGCGAGCCACTTGTCCGCCCGTACCGCAGCGGCCCGCTCGGCGATCGCGGCGACGTCGTCGTCGTCAGGTAGAAGCCACGCATCCGGATCGGCCGCTCGCCCTCGGCGAGCAGGAAGCCGACGCCGCGTTGCGCGCCGGGGATGTCGGACGCGTCCGCGCCGGCCGACGCCCAGCCTTGCCCGAGGATCGTGTCCGAGGCCTGCGGCGTCGTGCACCGCATCGCCAGCCGGAACCCGAACAGGTCCCGCAGCGCCGATGGCACGACGTCAGCGCCGGGCTTCTGCGTCGCCGCGCACACGATCACGCCGGCCGCGCGCCCACGGGCCACCAGATCGCGAAGCAGCTCGGCGAACTCCTGCCGGACCGCCTTCTCCGGCACCGTCAGGTAGAACGCCAGCTCGTCGCACACCACCAGGTGCAGCGGCAGCCCATCGCTCGCGGCGGACCTTGCGCTGCCCGCGCGCCAGCAGCTCGCGATAGCGCTCGTCCATCTCCGCCCGGACCTCCCGCAGCAGCGCGAGCGCATCCTCACCGTCCGGACCCGCGACCCGCTGCGCGACCGGCGCCCACGCCGCCAGCTCGACGAGCTTGCCGTCGAGCAGCCAGATCCGCGCGTCCGGATCGAGCGCCGCGGCCGCGATCACGACCGACAGCGCGACCGACTTGCCCGCACCCGGCTCGCCGCCGATCAGCACGTTGCGCTCGACCAGCTCGATCACGACGTCCTCGCCCTGCTCGTCGACGCCGACCGGGATCGGCTCCCACAGCGACAGCGCCTCGGCACCTGCAGCGGGCCACGTGATCGGCGCCGCGTCCTCGAACGGATCGCGGCGCACGACCAGCACGCTCGCCCGCGCAGCATCCCGCCGGACCGCGAACCACCCGAACCTCTCGCGCACGCAGGCAGGCCGCGAGGTGCTCGCGCCGCGCATCGAGATCGGCGACCGACTGCCCGCGGCGCACGCGCACGTCGAGCAGCTCGCCCGCGGGCACGCGCGAGACCGACCACACGCCCGGACACCGGAACGGACCGGCCGCGACGCCCGAGTCGATCGTCGCCCGCGCCCACGCCCGCCGCACGCGCATCGCGTGCAGCAACCGCAGCACGAATCGCCGAGCCGGCCGGATCGCCATCACCGACGCGACGACCACGGCGACGCGCCGCCCAGCCGAGCAGCCCGCCGACCGCGCGCTGAAGCGCAGCGAGCGCGAGCACCAGGACCAGCTCGACCCGAACACTCCACACCGCCCACGCCAGCCCGACGAGCAGCGCCTCGAGCTCCACCCGCCACCGCTCCCGCCGCTGCGCCCGCGCCAGCTCGTCGACGACGTGCACGACTGACGACCGCCGCCACATGACGCTCGGCCTACGCCGCGGCCTTCTCCGACGCCCGGCCGTTCGGCGAGCCACCGCGCGACGCCGACCGTCTTCGACCCGGTTCGCGCGGAACGCGACGCCGGAGCGCTCGTTCATCGACCACGGCATCGCCACCAGGCCCTCGAGCTCGAGCATCGCACCCTGCCCGACCTGCGGATCACCCGGCGCCTTGACCGTGATGATCTGCGCGCCCTTCAGGATCGAGCGCGACGACCTGCAGGTTGTACAGCAGCTCGCCGTTCTCGTCGGCCTTGTGCTGCCGCGTCTCGAAGTCCGTCGACCGGCCGCGCCGGCGCCGCGGCCATGAACGTCATGCCCGACGTATCGATCGGCAGCCTCATGACGGACCCCGCTTCGTTGTCGACCTTGACGGACACTAGACCTCCTAGTCAGTCGGAACACGACGGATCCGTCACCAACAGTAGCGACTAATCCGTCGTCTTGTCAACGACTGATTCGTCCGTACGATGACTCGGGACCATGGAAGGCAGCGACGACCCGCCCACTTCGGCGAGATCATCCGGCGGCTCCGCCAGGAAGCCGGCCTCTCGCAAGCCGGCCTCGCGGCAGCCGCCGGCATCCACACCCGCCAGATCAACCGCTACGAGAGCGGCGAGCAGCAGCCGGCTCTCGACGTCGCCCAGCGCCTCGCCGCAGGCCCTCGGCGTCACGCTCGACGAGCTCGCCGGCGCCCCGAGCGACCGCATCAAGCTCGAAGGCACCTGGTGGGCCGCCTGGCAGACCTTCAACGACGGCGCCGAGGTCATCGCCACCCAGCCCGTCGGCCTCACGCAGCACGGCTCGACGATCCAGATCGAGGCCCTCGAGCGCAGCTCCGAGAACGAGCGCGGCGGCTACCTCTGGCGCGGCGAGCTCCGCCTCTGGGACGGCCAGATCCTCATGGGCTACTACGCGGCAGCCGACGGCAACGTCCGCTCCAAGGGCACCATGTACTTCGTGCTCCACGCCCAAGGCGAGTACGCCCACGGCCGCTGGGTCGGCCTCTCCTACGACGGCCCGTCGTCAGCGGCTACGCCGCGCTCGCGCGCACCCAGGAGCAGGCCCAGGCCGTCATGCAGCGCCTGCCAACGAAGCCGGGGCGCCGGCATGACCGACGACCTCTGCGAGGTCATCATCACCGCGCCCGACCGCGACTGGCTCGCGGACCTCTGCCGCCAGCTCGTCGATGCCCGCCTCGCGTCCTCCGCCCACGTCGTCCATCCCGTCACGAGCATCTACCGCTGGGAAGGCGCGGTGCACGAGGCCACCGAGGCGCGCGCCTTTCTCCGATCTCGCTTCGACCTCGTCGACGCTCTCATCGCGTTCGTCGTCGAGCGCATCCGTACGAGGTGCCGAACGTCACCGCGCTTCCGATCGTCGGTGGCAATCCCGACTACCTGGCCTGGGTTCGAGCGGAGACCGCAGAGCACGAATCGACACGCTGACCGCTCGAGCGGGACGCGCCCGTTCGCGTCCTCACCGCTCCTATTCGTCCATTGCGCTAGTGCCGCATACCGCGGTCGCGTCTCTTTGCCGCTGTAAATTCGCCCGCGGCTCAGGTTCCCGGGACTCAGTCTAAGCGGCGGTCACCTCCTCGGGGATCGCCTGGTCGGGTTCGTGATATCTGGCGCGGTTGAGTCGTTGGCGGTCGAGCTCGGTGAAGCGGATGCCGTTGGTCTGGTGAGTGATCAGGAGATCCAGGACGGCCCAGACGAGCGTCAAGGAGCTCGTCCTCGCCGGGGAAGCGGCCCATCACCTTGGTTCGCCGTTTGACCTCGCCAAGTGACCGCTCGAGCAGGTTCGTTGACCGCCACCGGCGGCGGTGGCGCAGTGGGTAGCGCAGGTGCACGACGAGCGCGTCCAGATCGTCGGCCAGGCACTTCGCCGCGGCGCTGTAGCCGCCCTTGTCGAGCTCGTCGACGAGCGCCTGCAGTCGCTGCTTGGCGTCGCGTTCGCTGATCGCGTCATCGAGCGCTTGCCAGTAGGCGTGCTTGACGCGCTCGCGTTCGCGTTCGGGCAGCTTGGCGTACAGGTTGCGGGCGCGGTGCACGCAGCAGCGTTGGCGATCAGACGCCGGCCAGCAGTGCTCGATCGCCTTGTTGAGACCGGGAGCACCGTCGGCGACGATCAGCATCGGCGCGCCGAGGCCGCGGGCGATCAGGTCGCGCCCGAGCGCCTGCCAGTCCTCGTAGGACTCGCGCATCCCGAGCATCACCTCAAGCAGCACGCGCTCGCCGTCTGCGGTGAAGCCCCAGGCGACCAGCACGCCCTCCTTGGGCCCGCTGGGACGAACCGCAGACGAAGGTCGCATCGAGAAACAACGCGACCAGGTGGGTGTCGTAGAGGCTGCGGCGCTTGAACGCCTCAAAGCGCTCCCGGAGCTCCTCGCAGATCCGCGACGCGGTCGACTTCGACAGCTTCCCCAGCCCGGCCTGCTCGCACAGCGACTCGACGTCGCGCATCGAGAGGCCGCGCACGAACGCGCCGATCACCAGCGCCTTCAGCGGCTCGGTCCGCAACAGCTTCGGCGTCCGCGGGAACAGCTTTGACGCGAACGTCTCCGCCGCCTCGCGGACCTGCGGGATCGCGATCGCAAGTTCCCCCTCGGCGGTCTGCACCCGGCGCGGGCGAAACCCGTTGCGCAGCCCCGCGTCGTAGTTGCGCAGCCCGCGCTGAGAATCGGGCCGGCGCTCATACCTCGCCCGGCCCAACCAGGCGTCGAACTCGTCCTCGACCGCCCGCTGGATGATCAATCGGGCGCCGAGCCTGGCGAGCGCTGACAGCGACACGCGCGGGTCATCGCCCACGCCCACGGCGAGCAACTGGTCGATCTGCGCTTCGATCTCCGCCGACGGCGGTACGGTACGTCTCACGGCGTAGGTCCTCCTTCGATGTCTTGCAGGACTTGAGGGAACCTACGCCGTCGTCTTGACGGCACCCGGGCTATTTACAGCAGTTCTGAGACGCCA
>CAVYHO010000001.1:0-99358 GCA_963768375.1 uncultured Solirubrobacteraceae bacterium | reverse complement strand
AGTGGAAGCGAAACTCGTGTTGCACGGCGTTGGAGCGCATCGCATGCAGCAGTTCGCGGCCGGCGGCGGGGTCGGCGAGCGCGTCGTAGACGGTCCAGTCGTCGTCTTCGAAGATCACCCGCTCGCCCCAGCCCTCGTCGGCCGGGCGCAGGCCGAGCGGCACTTGGTAGGTCTCGTGCGTGCCGGTGGGGAAGCGGGCCTCGACCAGCGTCAACACGAGCAGCGGCGGGTCCGTGCGCAGCGGCACGGAGTCCATGATCGCGATGCTCGACACCTCACGCGTCTTCGACGCGAACCAGCGCTGGGCCACGATCCACTCGTTGAAGACGCGCTCGTCGAGGAACGACAGGTCGACGGTGCTGACGTCGGTCATTCCGTCTCATCCTTCACAAGCGTGAACCAATAGAAACCGCGCGGTGCCAGGGTCAGCAGGTAGGGCAGCTCGCCGATCCGGGGAAAGCGCGAGCGACCAAAGATCTCGACCGGCGAGTAGCCCTCGTACTCCGACAGGTCGAGCTCGACGGCCTGCGCTGAGCGCGCGAGATTGTGCACGCACAGCATCACGTCGTCGGCGTAGGTGCGGATGTGGGCGAAGATCCGTGTGTTCGACGGGGTCAGCGGGTCGTAGGTCCCGAGGCCGAACACCGGGTGCTCCCTGCGCAGCGAGATGAACCGCCGCAGCCAGCGCAGGAGGCTGTGCGGCGTGCGCATGTGCGCCTCCACGTTGACGGCCTGGAAGCCGTACAGCGGGTCCATCAGCGGCGGTGCGTAGAGCTGCGCGAAGTCCGCGCGGCTGAAGCCGCCGTTGCGGTCGCCCGTCCACTGCATCGGCGTCCGCACCCCGTCGCGATCGCCGAGGTAGACGTTGTCGCCCATCATGATCTCGTCGCCGTAATACAGCACGGGCGAGCCCGGGAGGCTGAACAGGATCGCGTGCAGCAGCTCGATCTCGTCGCGGCCGGCGTCGAGCAGCGGGGCGAGCCGCCGGCGGATCCCGACGTTGATCTTCATCCGCGGGTCCTTGGCGTACTCCGCGTACATGTAGTCGCGTTCCTCGTCGGTGACCATCTCGAGCGTCAGCTCGTCGTGATTGCGAAGGAACAAGCCCCACTGACAGTTGTCCGGGATTCCCGGCGTCTGGGCCAGGATCTCGTAGATCGGGTTGGCCTCCTCGCGCCGCACGGCCATGAACATCCGCGGCATCACGGGGAAGTGGAAGGCCATGTGGCACTCGTCGCCGTCGCCGAAGTACTCGACGACGTCGGCCGGCCACTGGTTGGCCTCGGCCAGCAGGACGCGGTCGGGGTACTTCGCGTCGATCTCGGTCCGGACGCGCTTGAGGTAGGCGTGGGTTTCCGGCAGGTTCTCGCCGTTGGTGCCGTCGCGCTCGTACAGGTACGGGACGGCGTCGAGCCGGAAGCCGTCCATCCCGAGGTCGAGCCAGAAGCGCAGGACCTCGAGCATCGCCTCCTGGACCTCGGGGTTGTCGAAGTTGAGGTCCGGCTGGTGGGAGAAGAACCGGTGCCAGAAGTAGGCCTGCGCCTGGTCGTCCCAGGTCCAGTTGGAGGACTCGGTGTCCGTGAAGATGATCCGGGCGTCGGGATAGCGCTGCGGGTCGTCGGACCACACGTACCAGTCGCGCTTCGGGCTGTCCGGGGCGCTGCGGGCCTCCTGGAACCACGGATGGTCCGACGACGTGTGGTTCATCACGAGGTCGGCGATCACGCGGATGCCGCGTTGGTGCGCGGCTTCGATGAAGTCGCGCACGTCGTCGACGGTCCCGTAGTCGGGCTGGATGTGGAAGAAGTCCGAGATGTCATAGCCGCCGTCGCGCAGCGGCGATTGAAAGAACGGCAGCAGCCAGATGCAGTCGACGCCCAGCCACTGCAGATAGTCGAGCTTCTCGGTCAGGCCCCGGAAGTCGCCTGAGCCGTCGCCGTTGGCGTCGAAGAACGCCCGCGTGTGGATCTCGTAGAAGACCGCGGTCTTGAACCACAGCGGTTGTGCCTCGAACCATTGGCCCGGGTCGTTCCGGGTGCCCGATGCCACCTACAGCACCTTCAGCAGATGGACCTGCCGGCCCGGCTGGAGCGGGTTGAGCTCGACGTAGTTCTGCCCGATCCGCCAGTCGAAATGGTCGCCGGTGAACTGGTCCTCGACCACGAACACCGGCGCCAGCCCGAGGTGCGCCGGGATCGTCAGCAGCCCGGCCTGCGCGTGGTGCGGGTCGAGGTTCGCGACGACGATGATCGTGTTGCCGGGCTCCTGCTTGGCGTACGCGAACAGCTGGTCGTTCTGGGTCTCGAGCCAGAGCACGTTGCTCAGGTGCTGGAGCGCCGGGTTCTCGTGGCGGATCTCGTTCAGCCGGCGCATCATCGGCAGCAGCGGGCCGTCGAGGCTGCGGTCGCGGATCTCGTACTTCTCGCTGTTGAGGTACTCCTCGGAGCCCTCGCGGACCGGGACGTTCTCGAAGTGCTCGTAGCCGGAGTAGATGCCGTAGCTGGGACTCAGGGTGCCGGCCAGCACGAGCCGGGTGACGAACGCGGGCGGGCCGCCGTGCTGGAGGTAGGCGTGGAGGATGTCCGGGGTGACCGGGAAGAAGTTGGGCCGGAAGTACTCCTTCTCCTCCGTCCAGGCCAGCTCGTTGAAGTACTCGACCATCTCGTGGCGCGAGTTCTTCCACGTGAAGTACGTGTAGGACTGCGTGAAGCCGAGCTTGGCCAGCTCGCGCATGACGGCCCGCCGCGTGAAGGCCTCGGACAGGAAGATCACGTCACGGTCGACCTTGTGGACCTCCTTGATCAGCCACTCCCAGAACGGGAACGGCTTCGTGTGCGGGTTGTCGACCCGGTAGCACTTGATGCCGCAGCCGACCCAGTGCAGGAACACGTCGCGCCACGCGTTCCAGAGGCCCTTGTAGTCCTCGGTGTCCCAGTTGAAGTTGTAGATGTCCTGGTAGCGCTTGGGCGGGTTCTCGGCGTACTTGAGCGTGCCGTCGGGGCGCTGCTGGAACCACTCGGGGTGCTCTGTGAGCCACGGGTGGTCAGCTGAGGCGTTGAGCGCGATGTCGAGCGCCACGTCCATGCCGTGCTTGTGCGCGGTGGCGCAGAGGTCTCTTACGTCCTGCTCGGTCCCGAGCTCGGGGTGGACGGCGAAGTGGCCGCCCTCCTCGGCGCCGATCGCGTACGGCGAGCCGGGATCGTCCGGTCCGGCCGTGAGCGAGTTGTTGCGCCCCTTGCGGTTCTTGACACCGATCGGGTGGAACGGCAGCAGGTAGAGGACGTCGAAGCCGAGGTCGGCGATCTCGGGCACGAGCCCCTCGACCTGTTTGAGGCCGCCCCACGAGCGCGGGAACAGCTCGTACCAGGCGCTGAAGCGGGCCTTGACGCGGTCGACCTCGATGATCACCGGCTTCTCGAGGGTGGTCGAGCCCTCGCGCCCCTGCGCCTCCTCCATGGAGTGGAACAGCTCGGGCCCGAGCGCGACGTCGAACTTCTGCTGGATCGGGGCGTCGTCGTCCTTGAGTGTTTCCAGCGCGGCCTGCAGCGACTTCTTGGCCTCGCCCTTGCACTTCGCGAGCGCCTTCTCGATGAACAGGACGCCCTCGGCGACCTCGCTCGAGAGATCCTCGTCGAGGTCGGCGTCGACCTTGCGCCGCAGCTCGTCGTGCCAGGTCGCCCAGCGGTCGGTCCAGGCCTCGATGCTCCACTGCCACGCGCCGGTGGTCCCGACGGTGAACTCGCCGGCCCAGCGGACGCCGTTGAGGTGGGCGTCGAGCGCGCGCATGGGCGTCTCCAGCCACCTGCGCCCGCCCGGTGCCTTGTAGCGGACCACGGCCTTCAGCTTCTCGTGGCCGTCGCGGAAGATGTCGGCGGAGACGGCGACCGTGTCGCCTACGGTGCGCTTGACCGCGTACCGCCCGTTGTCGAGGACCGGAGCCGGCTTTGCGATCCTGATCCGGCTCGGGCGTTCACTGCGCTTCGGTGCGGGCATCTCGCCCGGGAGTATCCGACAAGTCGATCACATGAACCTCTCTCGTACCTCAGGGGTGCAGCTGCACCCCACTTCTTTGCCTAGCGGACGGCTCGGTCCGGGGGCGTACGCGTGGATCGACTGGCTGGCCGCGGCCGGGCAGTCGTGGTGGCAGATGCTGCCGCTGGGTCCGCCGGACGAGCACGGGTCGCCATACAAGTCGGCCTCGGCGTTCGCGGCGTCGCCGCTGCTGCTGGCCGATCCAGCCGCGCCCGTCTCTTCGTCGGAGCGGCTCGACTTCCGCGAGCGGGCCGCCGACTGGATCGAGGACTGGATCGCGTACGCCGGTCAGGACGCGTTGGACGACCAGGTGCGGTTCGATCGCGAGTGGGGGGCGCTGCGGCGCTACGCCGTCGAGCGCGGCGTGCGGCTGATCGGCGACATCCCGATCTACGTCGCCGAGGGCTCGGCCGACGTCGCCGCGCATCCCGAGATCTTCAAGCGCGGGGTCGTGGCCGGTGTGCCGCCGGACGCGTTCACCGACAAGGGCCAGCTGTGGGGCAACCCGGTCTACGACTGGCCGGCGCTGCGACGGTCCGGCTACGCGTGGTGGATCGCCCGCTTCAAGCGCATCTTCGAGCTCTTCGACCTCGCGCGGATCGACCACTTCCGCGGGTTCACGGCGTACTGGGCCGTGCCGACTTCAGCCGAGTTCGCTTTGGAGGGCTCGTGGAAACGCGGCCCCGGCCGCGCGCCGTTCGAGGCGGCGCAGGCCGCGCTCGGCGACCTGCCGCTGATCGCCGAGGACCTCGGCGTCATCACGCCGCCGGTGACGCGGCTGCGGCTGTCCTTGGGGCTGCCGGGAATGGCCGTGCTGCAGTTCGGCTTCACGCCGTCCGAGCGCCACACCCAGCACGTGCCGGCGAACCATGTCGAGAACCTGATCGTCTACACGGGGACACATGACAACGACACGATCCGGGCGTGGTTCGACGGGCTGTCCGTGGCGGAGCGGGCGCTGGTCGATGAGGCGCTCGACGAGCACGGCATCTCCGACCCGGAGCCGCACTGGGCACTGATCCGGCTGGCCTTCGCGTCCCCGGCCCGGGTCGCGATGGTGCAGCTCCAGGACGTGCTCGGCCTCGGCGCGGAGGGCCGCATGAACCAGCCGGGCAGCGTCGGCGGTTGGGGCTGGCGGCTCGACGAGATCCCGTCCCTGGATCTCGCCCGGCGGCTCCGTGCGGAGACGGAGGCCGCGGGCCGCGCCGGGGTGGGCGGGAACCATCCCATGGATCCCTGAGAACCGCGGTCGCGCGCCGGGAGCCTGCAGTCATGCACACTCCCATCAGACGCCCGGGCGCCCGGACTCGCACCCGCATCACGCTCGCCCTCGCGGCCACAGTGGTGCTGTGCTCGACGGCAGCGGCCGACGCCGCCGATCGCCTCCCGCACACCAGGACGATCCACACGCGGCTCACGGCGATCAGCGCGCGCGACACGATCGACGTCAGGTTCACCGAGGGGTCCGACGTGCGGGTGCGCGCCGGCCGCTTCGTCACCTCCAGCGGCGCAGCGATCGCCGCGCTCGACGATGTGCTGGGGCGCTTCCGCGGCGTCCGGCCGGAGCGGATGTTCGCCTCCGCCACCGAGCACGAGCTCGCGCTGTCGCGGCGCGAGGCGCAGGACCGGTCGGGACGCCCCCAGGTTGACCTCGGCCGGTTCTTCCGCATCCGGGTCAAGCACACCGCCGACACCCAGGCGCTGCTCGACGCTTTGAACGCGCTCGAGATGGTCGACGTCGCGACGCCCGCGACGTTGCCGGCGCCGCCCCCGGTGACGCCGAACTTCGTCTCCAGTCAGGGCTATCGCTCCGCGGCCGCCGCCGGCGGCATCGACGCCGACTTTGCTCAGACGCTCAGCGGCGGCAAGGGTGAGAACGTCACGATCTTCGACCTCGAGTACAGCTGGAATCGCTCGCACGAAGACCTCTCGAAGGCTGGGGCGCCCGGCGTGGCGGTGCCCAACGGCACGGCGTGCGACCCGTTCGCCGGGCAGGCCGGTGCCACCGATCACGGCACCGCGGTGCTCGGGGAGCTGGCGGGTGACGCGAACGGCTTCGGCGTGACCGGGCTCGCAACGGGCGCGACGATCCGCACGGTCAACACCGCCAGCCTGAATGCCAACGGCTCGTGCGCCGTCAACGTCGCTAACGCCATCTATGCCGCCGCCGACCGCGCGGCCCCCGGTGACGTCATCCTGATCGAGCAGCAGGCCTTTGGCCCGAACTACAAGCGCGACGCGAACGGCTTCGGCTACGTCCCGGTGGAGTGGGAGCAGACCGGGGCCGTGTGGGGCGCGATCCGCAACGCGACAGATCGCGGACTGATCGTCATCGAGCCCGCCGCCAACGGCTACCAGGACCTGGACTCCGCCGCTTACAACGACAGCACGGGCCGCAACTGGTTCACATATGACTCCGGCGCGATCATGGTCGGCGCGGGCAACGCGCCAGGCTGCACCCACGGCACGGATCCGACGGTCGCGCGCGGCCGGCTCTCGTTCTCGAACTACGGCAGCCGCCTGAACGTGCAGGGCTGGGGCAGCTGCGTCACCACGACCGGATACGGAGGGCTGCAGGGCGTCAGCGGCGGCAACACCGCGTACCGGGCGACGTTCAGCGGCACCTCCAGCGCTTCGCCGATCGTTGCGGCGAGCGCCGCCGTCGTGTCGAGCGTCGCCGAGGCTCGCGGCGCGACGCTCACGCCGGCGACGGTTCGCACCACGCTCCGCGACACCGGCCGGCCACAGGCGTTCGGAAACACGGGCCTCATCGGGCCGCTGCCCGACCTGCGCGCCGCGATCGGGACGCTCGGCCCGACGCTGACCGAGGCGACGCACGTCGTCAGCGGCGCCAATCTCACCGGCACCACCGTGCCGGTGCGTCAGAGCTGGACCAACACCGGCAGCACGGCAGTGCGCTACGACCTGGAACTCAAGACCGATGACGGCAACTGGGTCGCCAAGCCGGCGTCGACGGCCGCGACGGCGACCTACGCCCTCGAGCGCAACCACGGCTACCAGTTCCGGGCTCGCGGCGTCGACGCCGCCGGCCGGCGGGGCGAGTGGGCCGAGGGCAGCGCGTTCCGCGTCGATGCGTACCAGGAGAACTACACGGCGGCCAATCCCGCGTTCAGCGGCAACTGGACCCGCGTGGCATGGCAGCCGGCCGCGGACGGCTTCGTGAGCGTCTCTGGCACGCCGGGCGATCGGTCGACGTTCAGCTTCACCGGCACCAACGTCGCCTGGATCGCGTCGAAGGGGACCAACCGCGGCGAGGCGCGCGTCTACATCGACGGCGTCCTGGCGAAGACCGTCGACCTCTACTCGGCGACCACGTCGGCACAGTCGATCGCCTATGACCGCTCGTGGCCGCAGTCAGGTCCTCACACGATCGCCGTCGAGGTTGTGGGCACCGCCGGCCGCGCGTACGTCGACGTCGACGCGTTCGTCCGCCTGCGATAGGCGCCGGGACGGCTCTAGGCGAACGGGTCGTTGTCGAGCGGGAAGTAGACCGGCGCCGGGCTTTCGATGCCGCGGACGATCCGGATCCCGTCGAGGCCGAACCGGATGCCGGTGACCCCACGGCGCGGGACCTTCACCCGCGCCGTGTACCGGCCGTTGCGCCCCTCGCCGTAGACCTTCGAGGCGCCGCGCAGCTTGACGAAGAGCTCTGACGCACCGAACGGGCGGCGGCGGCCGTCCTCGACGTAGTAGAGGCTCCACACGACGCGGATTGTCTGGCCCGCGCGGGCGTCGGTCGGCAGGCGGCGCTCGAGATGGGCGCGAACGTCCTGCTTTGCCGACGCGGGCGGCGCGGCGACGAGGGCGCAGACGGCGATGAGGACGAGCGCGGAGCGCTTCATGTGCGGATTACACCTGGTTCTCGAGTCAGGTTCCACCGCGGTGAGATGATGCGCCCGTGCGCGTGGCGACCACGATCGACGTCCACGGGGAGCGGATCGCGGCGACGCGCTCCGGCGAGCGGTGGGCACTGGCCTACGGGGCCTGGGTGCAGCTCTTCGACGGCACCGCGCCCGCGGGCGAGCTGCCGGACGCCCCGGAGCGCGTGAGGGACCTGCGCTATGACGGCGAGGTGCTGCTGGCCGCTCCGTCGCGGGCGCGCGATGACGCATGGGATGACCTGCCGCGCCTGAACCGGTCCGTCGATCCGTGGAAGGTCGTCGCGGCGACGTGGGCCGGCGACCGGCTGCTCGTCGCCGAGTCCGCGCCCGACGGCGGGTTCGAGCAGCACGTCCGCCTCTACGACGGCGCCACGCGCGCGCCCGGCGAGGTGCTGTGGGCCGACAGCGAGTGGATGCGCGTGGAAGTCGTCGCGGCGAGCGACGATCGCCTCGCGGCGGCCGCGCTCGAGGTCCGCGTCTGGGACGCGACCGGCCGCGACGAGCTGCTCGTCGTGCCCGAGCGCGGCAAGCAGGTGCGACGCGTGATCCTGGCCGAGACGGACGTCATCGTCGGCTACGCCGACGGCCATGTGGCCGTGCCCGGCCGCGCCGGCTGGGAGGCCCATGCCGACGAGGCGTCGGCGATCGCGCTGCACCCGGACGAGCAGCGCATCGCCACCGGCGGCAGCGATGGGCGGATCGCCCTGTGGACGCTGGACGGAGAACTGCTCGCCGAGACGACCGCCGGCGCGGAGATCGCCGACGTCGCGTTCCTCGGCGACGACCGGCTGCTCGCACTCCACCGGCTGCCCGAGACCGGCGTCAGCGTCGTCGAGCTCTAGAAGGAGAGGATGTTCTTCGCGAAGCCGGGCTTCTTGTCCGGCCCGAACTCGATGCAGTACCAGTCGCCGCTCTTGCCGGTGATGTTGACCGAGGCGACGTCCGGCAGCTTGCCCAGCACCGGCGACTTGTCGTCGGGCTTCTGGTGGACCGGCGTTTCGGCCGAGCCGCCGATCGCCTTCGACACGTTCACGCCGTTCATGACCATCGGCTCGACGTAGGTGTCGTTGGTCCCGTCGCCGTCGGTGTCGACGTTGTAGTTCTCCTCCGGCGGCGCGGCCTGCCCCGCCACCGGCGGTCCCGTGGGCACGGGCTCCTTGATGTCCTCCAGCACGGCGGCCGCGCTCGTCCTGCCGCCGAGCGCCTTCGTGATCTCCGCCGGGTTCGCGAAGACCGCTCCGGAGCGCCGCTTGCGCATGTAGGCGATGCTCGCCGCGTCGGCCGAGGCGCCGTTCTCGGCCACGTCCAGCAGCGCGAGGCGCAACTCGCCGGCCGCGTCCGCGCTCGGCGGATCGGGCAGCAGCGCGGGCAGCTCGCCCGCCACCAAAGCGATGTTCACGTACGGCGCTGCCTCCTGGACCGTCAACTGCGCCAGTGCCTTCAGGAACGGCGCGTGCTTGGTGGCGTCGTGGAGCATCCACACCTGGAAGAACACGAGCTGCATCAGCGGCGGCTTCTGGCCGGTGACCTCCTTGTTCGCCACCAGCGGCTTCAGCATCCGGTCGAGGACGTCGGGCTCGGCCGACGAGATCATGTGCGGCCGGCACGACCCCTCGAACTGGCACTCGGAGATGCCACCCGAGAGCTCGGAGGCGAGGTTGATGAACGCGATGTCGCCGGTGTCCTTGAGCGTCTCCGTGTAGAGGACCTTGATGATCGTGTCGTCCCACGTCGTGCGCGCCTTGGAGATCTTCAGCCGCGCCTTGGCCGAGGCCTCGGCCTTGACCGGGTCGGCCAGGATGCACTCGACGAGCGCGCGACCGGCGCCGGTCGCCTCGCCGGCCTCCGCGACGTAGGCGAACTTGTCGGCGCTCGTCATCAGCGGGTCGTCCGGGCTGCTCAGGCCGAGGTCGCCGGTCTTCGGGTCGATCAGGCTGACCTCGTTGCCGAACGACGACAGCGCGGCCGAGACCTGGCCGGGCTTGATGCCGTTCTTGGCCGCCATGTCGCGGATCGTGTCCGCGAGGCTCTTGTTGGCCGCGAGCTCCTTCGCGAGGTCGTCGTGGGCCTGCTTGCGCTCCGCCGGGGTGGCACCGCGCGGCAGCGGCGGGTTCGCCGAGGATGACGCGGTCAGACAGCCGTTCAGGACGATCCGCGCCTTCGGGTCGGAGTCGAGGTTGGCGAGCATCGTGTTGATCAGCTCGAGCGACTCCTTGGCGTTGTTGTCGAGGTCGACGTTCTCCTCGACGATCGCGCCGGTGGCGTCGCGGTCGCCCGCGAGCTCGGTCACGCGGCTGTTGCCGTGGCCGGCGAGCATGATCTGGCGGGCCTTGGGCGGGGTGCCCTGACCGTAGGTCTTGACCGCGGCTTCGAGCGAGGCGCCCGCGGCGTCGAGCGTACCGGAGCCCTCGATCAGGATCGTGTTCGACTTCGGCGACGTGGCGATCAAGTCGATGTTCTCGTCGCGGTGGAACGCGCCGTTATGGTCGACGGTCGAGTGCAGGACGACGGCGAGCGGCTTCGCGCGGCTCGTGTCGGCGACGTTCTTCTTGAGCCCCGCCAGCGCGCCCTTGCGGAAGTGGTGGATGTTGCGAACCGGCCCGACCTGGCCGTCGAAGTCCTTCCAGTCGCCCTCGGCCTTGAGCGCCAGGAACGCGCGGATCTCGGCGCCGTCGGTGGCGCTCAGGAGCGGCTTGGTCTTGGTCACGAACGCGGCGTAATCGTCGACCGCCTTGGCCTTGATCAGGTCCTCGACGTTGGTGCCCTCAGGACCCTGCTTCACCGTCTGGGCGACGATCGGCAGCGTCATCGCGTCGATCAACTTGCGCGCCGCATCGCCCCAGGCCACGACGTCGGTGACCGTGGTCGCCGGAGTCCAGCCCGCCGCGGTGACCGCCTGGCCGTAGTCCATGAGCTTCAGTCGGTCCTTGTCGATGACCTTGCGCAAGTCCTTCATCAGCAGCTCGCCGGCCGCACCGAGGAACGCCTTGTCGTTGTCCTGCGCGAGCAGCACGATCTCCCGCAGCTGCTTGGTCGCGGTCGGATCGGCGATGAACGACGCCTGGCTCGCCCAGTCGACCTGTCGTTCGGTGAAGCCGTTGAAGTCGGCCAGCGTCATCGCGCTGGCGGCCGTCGGATCGCTCGCCTCGACGGCGACGGCGCGCGGATCGGGTGCCACCGGCGCGACCGGGTCGCGTGCGAGCGGACGCCTCCCCAGCGCGGCAACGACGGCGGCGTTGCCCGCCGAGCGCTGCATCGCGAGCAGGCGGGTAACGGACGGCGGCGCGGACGAGGGCGCCGGTGTGGCGGGCGAGACCGCCGGCGTCTCGGCCGCCTCATGCTCCTCGCGCTGGCGCTCGGGGCGATCCATGGCTGAGCCGACCATACCGGCAGCCGCCAGGCCCGAACGGGAACACTTTCGGACCATGAACGTGCTCGCTCTGTATGACATCCACGGCAATGCCGAGGCGCTGGAGGCGGTGCTGGCCGACGCGCCGAGTCCCGACGTGATCCTGGTCGGCGGGGACGCGGTGCCGGGCGCGTTCGCGGCCCGGACGCTCGACCGGCTGGAGGGCGCGCGGTTCATCCGCGGCAACGGCGAGCGCGAGGTGGCTGCGGCAATCGGCGCTCCGGCGCCGGCGCCCGACGATCCGGTGGGAGTGACCGCTGCTCAGACGGCCGCGGAACTCGGGGACGAGCGCGCGCGGGCGCTCGGCGAGCTGCCACTGACGCTCGAACTCGACGGCGTCCTCTACTGCCACGCGACGCCGCGCAGCGACGAGGAGCTGCTGACGCGCATCTCCCCGGCCGAGCGATGGGAAGCCGCGCTGAGTGGCGTCACTGCGGCGCTCGTCGTCGCCGGCCACACGCATCAGCAGGACGACCGCGCGGTCGGCGCGGTCCGCTTCATCAACGCCGGGAGTGTCGGGATGCCCTACGAGGGCGACGGGGCGGCACGCTGGCTGTGGGTGGCCGACGGGGTGCCGGAGCCGCGACGCACCGAATACGACGCGGCCGGAGCCGGCCGCCGGATGCTCGACGCGGGCTGGCCCGACGAACGCTCGCTCACCGCGTCGCTGATCGAGCCGGTGCCGGCGATTGAGATCACGCGCTTCTTCGAGGAGCACGCTGGGTCGTAGGCTTCGCGCGTGCACGTCACGGTGCCGTTCGAGCGCGCCGCCTTCTTCGTCGAGGGCGCGCCCGTGCTCCTGCTGCCGGAGATCGA
This sequence comes from uncultured Solirubrobacteraceae bacterium, assembly GCA_963768375.1. GTDB lineage: Bacteria > Actinomycetota > Thermoleophilia > Solirubrobacterales > Solirubrobacteraceae > Solirubrobacter. Next base: position 87,199 of record CAVYHO010000001.1, on the reverse strand, counting down.
AGACTTGCCCGCGCTGCGCATGGACGAGAGCGGGACGATCGCCTCGTGTGAGGACTGGCGCATCCTGGCGCGGATGTCGTTCACGATCGTCAGCCGCCCGGGCGAGGCCGGCATCTTCGTCCGCGGGGATCTCACCAGCGAGTCGCTCATGGCCTGGTGCGAGGCCGTCGACGACCACGGTGGCGCGGTCGTGCTCTCGTTCGACGGCTGGGACGCGACGACGCCGCCGGCCGAACTGCTCGAGCAGGCGTTGGAGCGGGGCGCCCGCGGCGGCAGCATGCCCGGCGTGCCGCCCGGCGGTTAGTGCCTCGCTCGAGCCGCCTGCTCGACGAGTGACTTGGGCGCGATCTGGGCGTACGCGTCCTCGATCGCCCCCGCGATCTCGTTCCAGTCCAGCCCGCGGTTCAGATGCACGCCGAGCCAGCCGCGGTGACCCACGTACGGAGGCCGGAAGTAGTGATCCGGCTCGCCGGCCACGAGCGCCTCCTGCATCCCCGGAGGCGCCGCGCACCAGATCGCGAGCCGCCCGTCGCCGTGGTGGTCGTCGAGGTACATCACGAACGTCTTCTTGCCGCGCACGAACCACGTCGGCGACCCGTGGCTCAGCCGCTCGGTCACCTCGGGCAGAGACAGACAGACCTCGCGGACCCGCTCGAGTTCGCTCACCCGCCCCAGTATCGCGCCAGATCGGAGATCCGCGCGAGCCCGAGGCGCGAGGCGGTATCGGTCTTGGTTACGAACACGTTGCGGTTCTGGGCGCGCGACAGCCGCATCGGCTCCGCGTCGATCCGCGCCAGCGTCCGCCGTAGTCCCGTCCGCAGCCGAGCCGGCGAGGTCCCGACGAGATAGCGCAGCAGCGAGCCGTCGTAGGCGGGATAGAGATCGATCCGGTCGCGTCGTAGCCGCGACACCGCCTCTGGCCGCAGCCCGCCGACGCTGCGCACCGACACGCGGTAGCCGCCCGCGCGTAGCGCCTCCGCGTACAGGTAGGCGAGCGTCTCGTTCTCGGCGAAGTCCATGAAGCCGATGTCGATCCGCGGCCCGGTTCGGCGCCGTTCGCCGTCGGAGAGCCCGTTCGCTTCGACGAATTCGCCGCCGACCGCCTCCGGGACGCGACCGTCGACCAGCGCCTGGTTGAGCGCGCGCAGCGCGAGCGTGGTGAGGACGGCCGACGCCGCGTTCAACCGGCGGCGGATGTCGCGCGCCGCGCGCGGACCGTACGCGCGCAGCAACCCGGAGCGGACGATCGGCACGACACGGTCGGGATAGACCATCCGGCGGTCGTCGCTCAGGGTGACGATGTCGGGGCGCGAGGCCTGCGGGTTCGAGGAGAACGCGACAGCGACCTCGGCGGCGCCGTCGTCGAGCGCGCCGATGCCCGCGTCGGCGACCGTCAACGGGACGAATGCCGAGCGCACGTCGAGTCCGTATACAGACTGCAAGCCCGCTCCGCACCCGGGATTGGCCAGGCAATCCGCGGGCGCCGCGAGCCGGACCTGTTGCGCCTGCGCGGGCGCGGCACAGAGCCAAACCACCAGGGCGACACCCACGGCCAGGGCCCGCATGATCCAACCCTAACGGTTGACTGCACGAACATTCAAACCGATAGGTTCTCCCTGAGTAGGAGGGCTGTCCGCTTTGCCCCGAGCGTTCCCCATCCTGGCCGCCGTCGTGGCGGCACTGTTGGTCGCCTCACCGGCCGCCGGCGCGCCCACCGACGCCCTCCAGCGCGAGCAGTGGGCGGTCGCGCCCGACACGCTGCTCGACCTCCCCGGCGCGTGGTCGCTGTCCGAGGGCGCGGGCGTAGTCGTGGCCGTGGTGGACTCGGGGATGCGACTCGACCACCCGGATCTGGCGCCGAACGCGTGGACGAACTTCGCCGAGGTTCCCGGCAACGGGGTCGACGATGACGCCAACGGCTACGTCGACGACGTCCACGGCGTCGACCTCACGAGCTCACGTACCAGTCAGGACCTGCACGACGGATTCGGGCACGGCACGCACGTCTCGGGCACGATCGCCGCCGCCGCCAACGGCCGCGGCGTCGTCGGCGTCGCGTACCGGGCGAAGCTGATGACGGTCAAGGTGCTCGACGACGCCGGCGGCGGAACCACCGGTGGCGTCGCCGAGGGGATCCGGTATGCCGCCGCGAACGGCGCCCGGATCATCAACCTCAGCCTCGAGACCACCTTCGACGACCCGCGCATGCGCGCCGCCATCGAAGCCGCGGCCGCTGCCAATGTCCTCGTGGTCTGCGCGGCCGGAAACAGCGGCCTCGACGTCGACCGCTCGGCCGTGTTCCCCGTCGCGATCGCCGCCGCGAACCTCGTCGGCGTGGCCGCGACCGCGCCGGCCGAAGGCCGCACGCTCGGCGACTTCTCCAACTTCGGCCGGCTGACCGTGCCGGTCGGCGCGCCCGGCGTCGAAGTCTTCTCCACGTCCATGAGCGGCGGATTCGAGACGAAGTCCGGCACGTCGATGGCCGCACCCCACGTGACCGGCGTCGCCGCGCTGATGGCCGCCATCGCGCCGGACCTCTCCGCCGCCGACCTGCGCGCGCAGTTGCTCCAGCACGCCGTGCGCAGCTCGGCCCCCGTCGGCGCGGGCATGGTCGACGCGCTCGGCTCGGTCCTGGCCGCCAGCACCGCGTCGAGCCGGATGCTCGGGCAGCCGCCGCAGCTGCGCTTGCTCAGCGCGACCCGCGAGGGCCGCCTGACCCAGGCCCAGATTGCCCTGCTCGGCGCGACCCAGGGCGTGGACCGCGTCGTCGTGACGCTCGACGGTCGCCGGGTCGCGACGTTGCGCGGCGGCCGCAGCGTGATGACGGTCCGCCTGCGCCGGCGCGGCGGCCGCCGGATGCTGGTCCAGGCCCTTGCCGCCGACGGCCGCGCGCTGACGACGGCGAGCGCCCGCGTCCGCGCCGTCCGCGCCGGCAAGCACGGCGTCGGAACGGGCGGCCGCATCGGGGGAGCGCGATGAGGCGGGCCGTTGGCCTGGCCGCGGCCTTGGCCGTCCTCGCGGCACCATCACCGGCGCCCGCGACCCAGCCGCCGCCCACGATCACGATGAGCGGCGCCAGCCCGGTGCAGGCGCTGGTCGCCGATCTCGCGTTCTTCTATCGCCGCGAGACGCCGCGCGCGCCGCGGTTCGCGATCGTCGGCGGGGGCACGGGAACGGGGATCGCGGACGCCGCACGCGGGATCGTCGACGCCGGCATGTCCGGCCGCACGCTGGTCGCCGACGACCCACCCGGCCTGGTCTTCACGACGCTCGCGCTCAGCGCGGTGTGTCTCGTCACCAACGTCGCGAACCCGATCGCCACCCTCTCGCGCGCCCAGATCCAGAGTCTCGTCGCGGGACGGCTCGCGACCTGGCCGGAGGTGGCCGGCTCGTCCTTGCGCGACCCGATCGCCCCGGTGGCGTTCGACCTCACCTCCGGCGCCCGCTCGGTGTTCATGTCCGCGTTCGTCGACCTCGAGACGCCGATCGCGTACGCACCGCACACGTTCACGGCCACCGCCCAGGTCCGCGCGTTCCTGCTCGTCACCCCGGCGGCCTGGGGCTATCTGGACCTGGCGTTCACGCCCGGCCTGCACACGGTCGCGTACGCGGGCATCCCGTGCTCGGCGCGCGAGCCATATCCGGCGCGCCGCGAGATCGGGCTGGTCACTCGCGGCAAACCACGCGGCGCTCTCGCCCGGTTCCTGCGCTGGATCGCCCGCGACGCGACGGCGAAGCGGGTGATCCGGACGCGCTACGTGGTCCCGCCCCAGTAGCGCGCCGGCGCCGGGTCCGTATGCAGACCGTCAGTTGATCTCATCAACATTTCGCAGGTAGGGTCGGTGCTCGAAGGGAGGCAGGTCCGTTGCCCCACCGGTCCGAAATCCTGGCCGCTGTCACGGCGCTCGCGCTCGTCGTCGCCTGCGCAGAAGAGGTCCGCGCCGACCCGCTACCGAGCGAGCAGTGGGCGATCGCGCCCGGAGCCGTGCTCAACCTTCCGGGCGCCTGGCAGCTCTCCCAGGGCGCCGGCGTGATCGTCGCGGTGATCGACTCCGGGGCCCGGCTCCAGCACCCCGACCTGGCGCCGAACGCCTGGCGCAACCCGTTCGAGGTCGCCGGCAACCGCCGCGACGATGACGGCAACGGCTACGTCGACGACGTCCATGGCGTCAACCTCACCCGCCGGGGATCGAACCAGGACCTGCATGACGGCTTCGGCCACGGCACCCACGTGTCCGGCACGATCGCGGCGGCGGGCAACCAGGGCGGCGTGGTCGGCGTCGCGTACCGCGCGCGGCTGATGACGGTCAAGGTGCTCGACGAGCGCGGCCGCGGCAACACCCGTACCGTCGCCGAGGGCATCCGCTACGCCGCCGCCAACGGCGCGCGGATCATCAACCTGAGCGTCCAGAGCCCCGACGACGACACGCGCGTGCGCGCGGCCGTCAAAGCGGCGGCCGCGGCCGACGTGCTGATCGTCTGCTCCGCTGGCAACGGCGGCACCGATCTCGACCGCAAGCGGCTGTACCCGGTGTCGATCGCGGCGCCCAACCTGATCGGGGTCGCCGCGACCGGCCAGGCCAACCAGTACGCGCTGGAGTCGTTCTCGAACTACGGCCGGCTGACGGTCCCGGTGGCGGCACCCGGCGCCGAGGTCGTCTCGACGTCGCGCACCGGCGGCTACGAGTCGAAGTCCGGCACCTCGATGGCCGCGCCGCACGTGACCGGCGTCCTCGCGCTGATGGCCGCCGCCGCGCCGCAGCTGACGGGCCCGGAGCTGCGCGCGCAATTGCTCGAGCACGCCGTCCACACCGACGCGGCCGTCGGCGCCGGGATCGTGGACGCGCTCGGCTCGGTGCTCGGCGCCACCCGCGCGACCAGCCTCGAGCTCGGCCGACCGCCGCGCGCCCGCGTACTGCTGGCGACCCGCCACGGCCGCGTGATGCGCGTCCAGGTCGCGCTGCGCGGAGCGACCCAGGTCGTGCGCCGGCTCGTCGTGCGGCTCGACGGACGCGTCGTCATCCGCGCCCGCGGCGGCGGCCGCGTGCTGACGATCGCGTGGCGCGGGCGCGCCGGACGCCGCGTCTCGGTCACCGCACTCGCCGCCGACGGTCGCACGCTCGCGACCGCGTCCGCCCGCGTCACGGCGGGGCGGCGATGACTCGTGCGCGCCGCAGGTGGCGCCTCCTCTGGCTGGGGACGAGTGCGACTCTCCTCCTCACGCCGTCTCCAGCGGCAGCCGCCGCGGCGCGCACGAACTCGTAGCTAGGCTCATGGGCCGCATGGCCGCGCCGCCGACCGAGCACGAGATCCTCGACGTCAACCGCCGCTACCACGACGTCGCGGCCGAGTCCTACGACGCCAAGTGGGGCATCTCATTCGGCGAGATCGGCCACCAGCAGGTGCTGGGCAAGATCACCAAGCTGCTCGGCCCGAAGCCGGGCCCGTTCGCGCGCTCGCTTGAGATCGGCGCCGGCACCGGCTACTTCAGCCTCAACCTGCTCCAGACGGGCGTCGTCGGGCAGGCCACCTGCACGGACATCAGCCCCGGCATGCTGGCGACGCTCGAACAGAACGCGAGCGGGCTCGGTCTCGATGTCGAGACCGCCGCGTGCGACGCCGCCGAACTCCCGTTCGACGACGAGAGCTTCGACCTGGTGCTCGGCCACGCCGTGCTGCACCACCTGCCCGACCTCGACCGCAACTTCGAAGAGTTCGCGCGCGTGCTCAAGCCCGGCGGAATGCTGTTCTTCGCCGGTGAGCCCTCGCAGTCGGGCGACCGGATCGCGGCCGTCCCCAAGCAGGCCGCGGTGCGACTCGCGCCGGCCTGGCGGCGCATCATGAAGGCCCGCCCCGCGCCGCCGTACCAGGGCGCCGAGCAGGACGAGCACGCGCTCGAGGCCGTCGTCGACGTGCACGCGTTCGTCCCCGCCGACCTCGAGCGCCACGCGCGCGCCGGCGGCTTCACCGACGTGCGCGTGCGCGGCGAGGAACTGCTGGCGAACTGGTTCGGCTGGTTCAACCGCACGCTGGAGGCCAGCGCCGAGCCCAAGGACGTGCCGTGGGCCTGGATCCAGTACGCCTACCGCGGCTACATCCTGCTCCAGCGCGTCGACCGCGCAGTGCTCGAGCCCCGCCTGCCGCCGCGGATCTTCTACAACCTCATGCTCGCGGCCCGCAAGCCCGGGTGAGCACGCCACCCGAGCACCCGCCCAGTCCGCTGGATCTGCTCCGCGACAAGCGGGCGATCCTCGACACGGGCGCGGGACCGGTCGCGTTCGTCTTCGTCTACGCGATCTTCGGGCTCAACACGGCGGCGGCGGTCGCCGTCGGCCTCGGCGTCGTGCTGTTCGTGGAACGCCTGATCCGACGGAAGCCCGTCGTCAACGCCCTCGGCGGCCTTCTCGGCACCGGGCTGGCGGCGTTCATCGCCGTCCGCAGCGGCCGCCCCGAGGGCTACTTCGTGCCGCGGATGCTGGTCCAGCTCGCGTACGCCGTCGTGTTCGCCGGCTCGGTGCTGATCCGCCAGCCGTTGACCGGCTTCATCATCGCGACGCTCTACCGCGCCGACCCCGGCTGGCGGCAGCTGCCGGCCGTGCGCCGGGCGATGACCGAGCTGACGCTCGCATGGGCGGCGCTGTTCGGGTTCCGCGCCGCGTTGTACCTGTTCCTGATCGTGACCGGCCGCGTCGGCCTGCTGGCGGCGGCGTCGATCGTGATCGGCTGGCCCGCGTTCGGGCTGCTGATGTTCGCCAGCTACCGGCTGACGCCGAAGCGGCTCAAACAGCTCGGCGCGCCACCGCCGCGTGCCGAAGCTCCCGAGCCGCAACCTTGAGCCGCCGGTACACGTAGGTCCAGTCGCCCTGCAGCGCGCGCAGCCGCGTGCGGGAGCCGGGCGCGATCAGTGACGAGGGCCGCACGCGCACGTCCATCATCAGCATCTCGAGCGCGCGCTCGGCGATCCACACCTGCCCGAACGCGGTCGGGTGGACGTGGTCGGTCATCACCAGGTTGCGGGCGCCGAATTCGCGCAGGTCCACGACGAGCGCGCCGTGCGCCCGGCCGGCGGCTTCGATGATCCGGTTGGCCTCCTCGACCCGCGCGCCCGCACGCGGGCGGCCGAGGTCGAGCGGAATGGTCACGACGAGCAGCCGGTCGCAGCACGCCGCCAGCGCAGCGAGCGCGGTCGCGTAGTCGGCGGCGAATGCGCCCGAGTCCCAGTCCGGCGCGCGCACGTCGTTGACGCCCGCGTACAGGCAGCCGAGGTCGTAATGCCGGTGATCGAGCCGCGGCAGCTGTCCGCGCACGACGTCGCCGATGCGCGCGCCGTCGATCGCATGGCCGGTGTACGGGAGCGCGAGACCGCGCGCCACCCACAGCGCCCAAGACTGCAGCGCGACGCCCCACTGCAGCTCGCCGCCACCGTTCGTGATCGAGTCTCCGAGGGCGATGACGCCCAGCCGGCAGTCGCTCACACCTTGAAGTTGCGCGCGGACGCGGCGGCGCCGGGCAGCGTCACGGTCACGCGATAGGACCCCTTGGCCAGGCTGCGGCCGCGCTTGCCGCGCACGGTCAGGCTGCGCCCGCCGGCGGTGGCCGCGAGCGAGCGCGATGTGATCCGCGTCCACCGCAGCCGGCCGCGCTTGCGCACCCGCTGCTCCACCTTCAGCGCGACGCGAGCGTCGCGCGAGACGCGCACGGTGACCTTCGCCGCCTTCCGGCACGGATTCCGGCGCGCGCAGCGCACGGCGACCTTGACCGAGACGATCCGCGTCGCCTCGACGATCGGCGGCTGCGGTGGCGGCGGCGGTGACGGCGGCGTCGGCGACGGGCCGGGTTGCGGGGGCAGTGGCGGCTGCGCCGGGCAGCCGTCCGGCGTCGGCGCGGGCACGAACGGGCACTGGTCCTCGACGTCGTTCGCCTTGGTGTCCCCGTCGATGTCGTCGTCGCACGCGTCGCCGACCCGGTCCGCGTCGAGATCCGCCTGCTTGTCGTTCCACTTGCCGGGGCAGTTGTCGTCGAGGTCGCGGACGCCGTCGCCGTCGCGATCCGGGCAGCCGTTCACCGGGCCGACCGCGTCCGGGCACTTGTCGCCGGCCTCGTGGAAGCCGTCGTGATCGGTGTCGCACGACGTCCACACGCCGCCGGGACCGCCGAGCCCCAGGCCGGGAGGACGCGGAGGCAGCGCGCGCGCCGCGTTCAGGCGCCCGTCGGCGCTGGAGAAGGTGTCGAGGCCGGGGATGTAGTCGACGGTGTTGAACAGGGCCAGCTTGAGATCCTCGGGACCGTACGTCAGCGGGTCCAGGCTCTCCAGCAGCGCCGCGGCCGCGGCGACCAACGGAGTCGCGACCGAGGTGCCCTCGAGCTGCGTGTAGAGGACGGTGCCGCGCACGGTCGAGAACACCTTCATCCCGGGCGCGAACAGGTCGACCGACGCCTCGCCGACGTTGCCCCAGCAGACCGGCTTGTCCTCGATATCGGTCATGCCGACGCAGATCAGGTTCTCGGCCTCGTTGCTGCACGGGTAGACGGGCGATTCGTCGTTGTCGTTGCCCTCATTGCCGGCCGCGACCACGTACAGCGTCCCGGGGTTGTCCGCGAAGACGGTGGTGAACGCGTCGTCGACCGCCTCCTTGTCCTCAGCGGGCAGCAGTGGGTCGGTCGCGAACGACGCCGACACGATCGGGATCTGCTCGTGGCCGGCATAGTCGAACGCCGCCACGACGCCGGAGAGCTTGCCCACGCCGCAGTCGTCGAGCGTTCGCAGCGGCTTGACGTGAGCCAGCGGAGCGAGCCCGACGGTCCCTTCGCCGTTGCGCTGCGCAGCGATCAGGCCGGCGACATGGGTGCCGTGATCGACGGTGCCGACGGGCGCGGCCGTCTGACAGCCGTCGGCGCCGACGAAGTCCTCCTGCGCCTCGACGTTGCCGAGCAGATCGGGATGCTCACCTCCGATCGACATGTCGGCCACGCCGACCGTGACGCCCAGGCCCTCCGAATACTCCCACGCCTCGGGGCCGTCGACATCGGCGTCGTTGGGGTTCGCCAACGACCGCTCCACGAACTCGGCGGCGGCGTGGACGGCGACGTCCGGCGCGGCGAAGCGGACGTCCGGATCGGCGTTGAGGATCGCCAGCGCGCGATCCGCGCGGGCGGCCGGGACGCTCACCAGCTCGGTGTTCGCCAGCGGCAGCATCCGCTCGAGCTCGACCCCTGCGTCGGCGCGCACGTCGGCCCGCTCGGCGGACGTCAGGCCGGGGTCGCGACGGACGACGATGTCCGACGCCAGCGCCTCCGCAGGCAGGCTCAGGCCCAGCACGCATAACAGCGCGAGAGCGCACGCGTAGCCCGGGCGCGAATGCGTCACCCTCGTATCATCCGCCATCACGTGGGGGCCTGGAGTGAACACGTTTCCGGACAAGGTTGGCCTGAGCTGACAAGCGCCGCCATCGGGACATGGAGCGGGGGCCGCTTCATGCACTTCGGAACACCGGTGGACGACGACCGGCTCGCTGCCCTGCTACACCCCGGCCAGGGTATCGCGACTCTCATAACTGCGGACACCTACGGAGCCGGCGAGGCCGACGCGCTGCTCGGCCGCTCTCTCGCGGGGGTGCCGCGATCGGAATTCGCCCTGGTCGGTGCCATTGGGCACGACTTCTACACCGGCGAGCGTGAAGGTGCCAAGGGCTTCCCTCGATTCACCGATCCGCGGCTGCGCGGTCCCGAGGGCTACGCGGACTATGTTCGGATGGCGACGGAGCGCAGTCTCGAGCGCTGCGGCGTCGACGCATTCGACGTGTTGCTGCTGCACAACCCGGACCGCACTGGCTACACGAGCGAGGCCGTCTGGGACGCGCTGGAGGCCGTCCGGGCCGACGGGCTGACGCGCGAGTTGGGCGTCGCGCCCGGCCCCGCCAACGGCTTCACGCTCGACGTGATCGGCTGCCTGGAGCGCTTCGGCGCCCGCATCGACTGGGCGATGGTGATCCTCAATCCGCTCGAGCCGTGGCCCGGCGAGCTGGTCCTGCCGGCGGCCGAGCGCCACGGCGTGAAGGTGATCACGCGCGTCGTCGACTACGGCGGGCTTTTCCACGACGACGTGCTCGAGGGCCACGAGTTCCCGCGCCACGACCACCGCGGCTTCCGGCCCGCGGGGTGGGTCGAGGCCGGCCGCGCCAAGCTCGATCGGATGCGCCCGATCGCGGAGCGCCACGGGCTCACGCCGCTGCAACTCGCCTGTCATTGGAACCTGGCCCACGGGCCGGTGGCGTGCGTGGCGCCGACGCTGATCGAGGAGCCGGGCAGCTCGAAGTCGATCGAGGCCAAGCGCGCGGAGCTGGCCGCTGTCGGCGCCGAGAGCGTGCTGAGCGCCGAAGAGGTCGACGCGATCCGGGCAATCGGCGACAACACCGGCTCGATGCTGCTCAAGGGCGCCAATCCGGACTTCGAGGGCGAGCCGTTGCCGGACCGCTGGCCGCTCGACGCCGGGCTCACCGAGCTCGCGGATCGGTGGGGCATCGAACCCGGTCGGGACCTGATCAAGGCCGTTTAAGCATCAAACACAGAGGCCGATGACTTGAGGCAGGATGACCCGCCTCCACTCCATCGGCGCCGCCGCCTTCGCGCTGCTGACGCTCGCGCTCCCGACGTACTCGCTGATGCATCAGCCGAACAAGCTGACGCACTTCGATACGCGCAGCCAGCTGATGGACGTCAACCTCGCCGAGGTGGTCACGACCGCCCAGGCCCAGGGCGACGGCGTGGACGGCCTGCCGACCACGTGGTGCGGCGACGAGATCACCTCCGACTTTCCGAACACGACGACCAAGGCCCAGTTCAAGGTCGTCTACGCGTTCGCCGCCGACCGCCCGAACCGCTTCGGCGGCTGGCGTGACGCGCTGCAGGCCAACGTCGCGATCGTCCAGCGCTTCCTGAGCGCCCAGGATGGCGGCACCAAAGCCCTGCGGGTCGACATGGGCACGCGCTGCGGCCCGCAGTACGTCGACATCCAGGTCGTCGCGCTGCCTGGCCCGCGCTCCGCGTTCGCCGACAACTTCGGCGCGATCAGCAACGCCGTCCGCAACGCGATCGGCGCCTCGGCGAATCCGCGCAACACGATGATCCTGGCCGACGGCCTGGCCGGCGGCTCGCAGGAGTACGGGCTCGGCGAGTCGATCATGGGCACGTCCGGCGAGCAGGCCGGCCGCAACAACATTCACAATCGCGGCGGGCTGACCTCGGTCCTGTTCAGCCGCGACGGCGCCGCCGCGCCGGGCGCCGCCCGCTGGGGCTGGTGGCCGGAGGGCTTCCTGCACGAGGCGTCGCACAACCTGGGCGCGGTCCAGTGGGGCGCGCCGCACTCGACGCAGCCGCTCGGCCAGTCGCTCGCCCAGTACGGGCACTGCTTCCAGGGCGCGGATGTCATGTGCTACGCCGAGGACGGCGGCGCGCGCAGCCAGATGGTCGCCGACTGCGCGGGCCTCCCCGGCGCGATCCCGCAGAACTTCGACTGCGGCCGCGACGACTACTTCAACCCGGCCCCGGCGGCCGGCTCCTACCTGGCGACGCACTGGAACGTGTACGACTCCGCCTTCCTGGCAGGGTGCGGCGAGATCGCCCCGGCGTGTGGTGGCGGGAACCTGTGGGTCCCCGAGGCGCCCGCGGCCAGCGTGGCCCCGGGGGTCGCCGGCAGCCCGCGCCGCGGCTCGACGATGACCGCCCGCGCCGGCACCTGGAGCAACGACCCGACCGACTATACGTACCAGTGGCAGCGGCTCGTGCACGCCGGCTGGGAGAACATCGAGGGCGAGACGGCCGGCACCTACGTGGTGACGAGCGAGGATCTCGGTCGCCGCCTGCGGGTGACAGTGGTCGCGTCGAACCCGGACGGCAGCGCCAGCGCCGCCTCCGCCCCGACCGCGCCGATCGGCGGCAGCGGCGTCAACCGCGCGGCCAGCTCGTCGAGCTGCGGGAAGGTCTCCGCCAAGGCCAGCAAGTCCAAGAAGTCCAAGAAGGCGTCCAAGGCGGTCAAGGCGAAGGCCGCCAGTTGCGCCAAGGCGAAGGCCAAGAGCTCCAAGAAGGCGAAGAGCTCGAAGAAGTCCAAGAAGACGAAGCGCTCTTAGAGCACAATGCAGGGATGGACGAGTCTCTGCGCGGCAAGCTCATCCTCGCCTCGCCGGTCCTGCGCGACCCGAACTTCATCCGCACCGTCGTCCTGATCGCCGAGCACACCGACGAGGGTGCGATGGGGCTGGTGCTCAACCGCCCCGCGGGCTCGACCGTCGGCGAAGCCGTGCCCGACCTGTCGTGGCTGGCGGGCGACACCGAACCGGTGTACGTCGGCGGGCCCGTGGCCGAGACCGCGGTGATCGTGCTCGCCGAGTTCGACCGTCCGGAGCTGGCCGGCGCGCTGGTGGACGAAGACCTCGGCTTCATCGGGGCCGACGCCGACGACCCGGAGCGCCTCGACGGCGCGATCCGGCGCGCGCGGGTGTTCGCCGGGCACGCCGGCTGGGGGCCTGGTCAGCTCGAGGACGAGCTCGCCGAGGAGGCGTGGATCATCGAGCCGCCGACGCGCGAGGAGATCTTCACGGCCGATCCGAGCGACCTGTGGGCGGCGGTGCTGCGCCGCAAGGGCCACCGATACGCGCTACTGGCGACGATGCCGCCGGACCCGTCACTGAACTGAGCGCGCGATCTCGACCGCGCGCTCGCGGCTGAGCCGGCCCTCGATCCGGAGCAGGATGCCGTCGGCGCGATCGACGAGCAGGGTGTTGCCGGCGAGCCGCTGCTCGTCGTAGGCGCCGCCGCTGCCGGCGCGGTAGGCGAAGCCGTGCGCGCCCTTGATCCAGTACGCCATCGCCCCGTCGACGGTCAGCCGCTCGAGCTGCGCGCCGGAGCCGATCGTCTTCTCGATGAACGGGGTCGCGCTGGCGCGGAACGTCTGTACGAGGACAGGCGGGTCGGCGTACAGCAGCGACGCCGCGTCGGACCCGTCCGGCAACCGCGTGAGATAGGTGGCGTCTGGATCGGCGAGCGCCTCCGGAACGAGCACCGGCGCTTCAGAGGCGCGCAGTTGGTCGAACGTCGCCCGCTCGCCGAGATCGCGCGCGGCCGGCAGCGGCCGCGGCGGTTCCTTGCGGATCTCGACGCTGGAGATCCCGAGCCAGCGCAGCACGGTGGAGCGCGCGTCGGGCGAGACGGCCATCGTGCCCGCGAACAGGATCAGCAACAGCGCGGCGACGTAGGCGAGCTGCATCCGCCACCCGGTCGGGAGCCACGACCGCCGGCGCCGCGGCTCGTCGAGGCGGACCCGGACGGCGGCGGCGATGTCGGGCGTCGCCGGCCACTCGATCTCCAGTTCGCGCAGGGCCTGCTCGAGATCCGGGGTCACGTGGTCACCTCGTCTCGCAGGCGCCCGAGCGCGCGTGAGGTCCGGGACTTGACGGTGCCCGGCGGGACGCCGAGCGCGGCGGCGGTCTCGGCCTCCGAGAGCTCGAGCAGGTAGCGGCAGCCAAGCACCAGCCGGTCGTCGTCGCGCAGCCGGGAGAGCGCGCCGAGCAGCGCGGTGCGCGACTCGGCCGCGATCACCTGCGCCTCGGCCGAGGAGTCCTCGACGCGCTCGGGCTCGGCGGCGCGCAACGCCAGGGCGCTCCTGCGCCCGGCCGACCGACGCCGGTTGCGGGCCTCGTTGGCGACGATCGTGAGCAGCCACGGGCGCAGCGGCTCGCCGGTGCGGAAGCCGCCGAGCGCGCGCCACGCCTTGACGAACGCGTCCTGCGCGGACTCCTCGGCTTCGGCGGCGTTCTGGGTGATCAGCATGGCGGTCCGGAAGGCGATGTCCTGGTGCGCGCGGACGAGCGACGCGTACGCGTCGCCATCTCCGTCCTGGGCGAGAGCGACCAGTTCGCCCTCGGTCAGCGCTCGAGCCACCAACCCGCATTACAACGCGGGGGCGAGAAAGGTTCCACCGTGCTCGATCTGGTCGCCGCCTGTGTGACCGCGGTGCTGACCGATCAGGCCGAGCCCTCCGAGGCGCTACGGATCACCTCGGAGGAGATCGACGCGGTGCTGGCGGCGACAACGCCGGGCGAAGCGAGCTAGTCGCGCAGCCGGTAGCCCGCGCCGCGGACCGTTTCGAGCTGATTGGCGCCGAACGGGCGATCGATCTTGTCGCGCAGATAGCGGACATAGACGTCGACGATGTTCGAGCGGTTCTCGTAGTCGTAATCCCAAGCGTGCTCGAGCAGCTGGTAGCGCGAGAGCACCTCGCCGGGGTGACGCATGAACGTCTCCAGCAGCTGGAACTCCTTGGCCGACAGGTTGACCTCGGTGTCCTCGCGCCAGACGCGACGGGCCGCCGGATCGAGCTTGAGCGTGCCGACCTCGAGCACCGCCGGGCGCTCGACCGGGCCGCGACGGGCGAGCGCGCGCAGGCGCGCCAGCAGCTCGGCGAACGAGAACGGCTTGGCCAGATAGTCGTCGGCACCGCCGTCCAGGCCCGCCACGCGGTCCTCGACGGTGTCGCGCGCGGTGAGCATGATCACCGGCGACCAGATGCCCTCCTCGCGCAGCCGACGGCACGTCTCGAAGCCGTCCATGCCCGGGAGCATCACGTCCAGCACGATCGCGTCATAGCCCGTCGAACCGGCCATCCAGAGCGCGTCCTCGCCCTTGATCGCCACATCCGCGGCCAGACCCTCCGAGCGCAGACCGCGCCGGATCAGGCTCGCCATCTTGATCTCGTCCTCGACCACCAGCACTCTCATGGTGAGAAGCATTGTGATGGAGCATGAGTTGAAAATGAGAGTCACTCGACGGGCACAGTGATCCAGACGTCCGCCCCGGGCGAGCCGTTGCGTGCCTGGGCGCTGCCACCGTGCGCGACAGCCACCGCGGCGGCGATCGCGAGGCCGAGACCGCTGCCGCCGCGCGAGCGCGCTTCATCGGCCCTGGTGAAGCGCTCGAAGGCGCGGGGCAGGAACTCGGGCGGGAACCCCGGGCCCTCGTCGCGCACGTGCAGTTCGACGCCGCCGTTCGCCGCTTGGGCGCTCAGTGTGACCGTCCCATCGCCGTAGGTGAGCGCATTGTCGACGAGGTTCGCGAGCGCCTGCTCGAGCCGGTCCGGGTCGGCCTTCACCTCGACGCCGGGCGACGGGTCGGCGGCCAGCGGCCGGCCTTCGGCGCGAGCGCGCGTCTGGAAGCGGCCGGCGACGCGCGCCAGCACGTCGCCCGCGTCGAGCGGCTCGAGGCGCATCGGGAGCCGGCCCTGATCCGAGCGGGCGATCACCAGCAGGTCCTCGGCCAGCCGCGAGAGCCGCTCCGACTCCTCGGCGGCGGAGCGCAGCGCCGCCTCGAGCTCCTCGCGCGTGTGCTCGCCGCGCAGCGCCAGCTCGAGCTCGGTGCGCAGGATCGCCAGCGGCGTCCGCAGCTCGTGCGAGGCGTCGGAGACGAACGCGCGCTCGCGCTTGAACGCGACTTCGAGCCGGGCCAGCATCTCGTTCAGCGTCCGGCCGAGGCGCCCGATCTCGTCGTCGGCCGGCGGCACCGGCAGCCGCTCGTTCGTCTGCCCCGCCGTGATCGCCGCGGCGTGCCGGCGCATCCGCTCGACCGGCCGCAGCGCCGCGGCGGCGAGCGCATAGCCGACCGCCGACGCGATCAGCAGCGCCAGCGGGCCGCCGACCGCCAGCCGCGTGTGCAGCGCGACAAGCGCGCGCTCGCGCTGGGCCAGCGACTCGCCGACGACCAGCACCGCGTCGACGCCGCCGACCTTCACGGGCCGGGCCACCAGCCGCAGCTCGGCGTCCTCGCGACGCGTGCGCTCGACCGAGATCACATCGGTGCGCGCCCTGGCGAGCTCGTCCGGGCTCAGCAGCGGCCGCGTGCCGGCGCCGGTCGTGGAGTCGACCACGAGGCCATCCGGAGCCAGCACCTGTGCGAACGGCTCGCCGGTGCTGGCCAGCTTGCCGTTCGCGACGACCGCCGCGGCGTCACCCGCCCGCGCCTCGAGCCCGTTCTCGATCGTCGAGTCCAGGTTGGTGGCCACGAGCAGGCTGAGCGCGATGCCCGCGATCGCGAGCAGCACCGCCATCACGCCCGTGAACGCCAGCGTGAGCTTCAGCCGCAACGAGAGATGGGACATCAGGCCAGCCAGCGGCCGGCGTCATCCGCCCACTTGAGCGCGGTCAGGTAGGCCTCGGCGAGCTCGATCGGGTCCCCCTCGGCGCTATCGGGGAAGTGGCCCTGCTCGTAGCGCAGCACGCTGGCCAGGATCCGGCCGCGGCGGCCCTCGCCGCGCAGCAGCGCGCCCGTCACCTCCTCGGTGAACGGCAGCGTCGCCAGCACGTCCTCCATCGGGGCGTCGAGCAGCGCGTCGGCGACCGAGAACAGCCCGACGGTGAACAGCCGGTCGCGCTCCTCCTCGCTGGTCGAGCCGCCGAGCAGCTCGCACATGCGCGCGCGCAGGAGCGCGAGCGCGATCAGCTGGTCCGGAACCTCGGGGACCGAGGAGAGCGCGACCACCGTCGCCCAGCGGCGGACGGCGCGGGTGCCGAGCAGGGTAAGCGCCTCGCGCACGGTGTCGATGTTGCGCGGCAACGAGAAGAACGCCGAGTTGACGTGGCGCAGGAGCGCGATGGAGAGCCCGACGTCGGCGCCGATGATCCGCTCGAGGTCCTCGAACGACGCGTCACTCCCGGTCAGCTCCGCGAGTGCCTGCAGCGAGGCGACCGCGCCCTGACCGACGCCGTCGCTGCCCGACTCGCCGCGCGGGCGGGCGAAGAACTCGCCCTGGAAGTGCGAGAAGCCGAGCACGCGGCAGCGGGTGAACTCGTCGGCGGTCTTCACGCCGGTGGCGACGAGCACGAGCCCGCGCGAGGCCGGCTCGGCGATCACCGCGCGCAGATCGTCGTCGCTGCGGTCGGTGGTGTCGACCTTGACGATCCCGCACTGGTCGAGCAGCGGCGAGGTGCCCTCGAAGCCGACGACCGCGAGCCCGAAGCCGGCCGCGGCCAGCGCCTGCGCGCGCTCGGGCGGCGCGTCGGGCGGGAGCTGGAGCACGGCGCGATCGCGCGGCAGGTCGGGCACTTCCTCGCCCTCGAGGCCGACCCACACCGGCCGGCCGCCGCCGAGCTCGATCAACTCGTCAGGCGCGAACGCGCCGAGCACGCTGCCGTCGCCGACCAGCTCGTAGCCGACGACCTCGCGGCGCCCGTCGACCACCGGCCAGCGCACGACGGCGACGCCGGGGCGCTCGACCTGCGGCGGGGCTTGGCGTGGCGCGCGCGGGCCGGGGGCCGCGGCGGTCAGGTCGCGGTCGATGCCCTGCCATCCGTCGCCCACGCGTATGGAACGGGTGTCGACGGTCTTGAGCGAGCCGTCGGCGTGCAGGCGGCGCAGAACGCCGGCCCAGCCCTCGGGGGCGGCGTTGGCGTCACGATCCTCCTGGTGGGTGAGGTCCGCAAGCGAACGCCCGACAAGATCGTCATGCCCGAGCAACGCGGCGCCGGCGGCGTTCGAGAACGTGAGCGTGCCGTCGGCGTCGGTGGCCCACACCCAGTCGCCGGCGTCCTCCACGAACCCGCGGTACGGCGTGAGTTCCCGCACCGTGTGGTCGCGTTCGGCGAGTTGCGCGCGCAGCGCCTCGCCCTCGGCCTTGAGGCGGTCGCGCTCGGCCTCGGCGGCTCCGGCCCGTTGGCCCGTCGAGCGCAGCCGAACGGCGGCGACGATCACCACCACAACGAGCACGCCCGCCAACACCGCCGCGACGATCACGGCGAGGATGGTGGCACTTCAGCCGGTCTTCAGCGGTAGTCGATCCGCATCAGCGAGTTGTCGCCGACCCCGACGACCCACAGCGAGCGGTCGTCGGCGACCATCGCACCGGGGTTGAAGCCGACCGGGATGGGATCTTGGACGGGCTGAAGCGTCTTAGGGTCCAGCACGACCACCGTGTTGTCGTCTTGACTCGAGACGTAGACGCGTCCGCCCGCGAAGACGGCCTGGGCGGGGCCCTGTCCTCCGGCGCCACGTCCGTAACGGCCGTTCCGCGCATCGACGCGGACGACCGTGTTCTCGCCGTCGAGCACGATCCAGAGGGCGTTCTGTCCGAAGCGCATACTGCGCACTGCGCCGGGAAGGTTCGTCCAGTCCCGGACCCGGGTCGCCCCCGGCTCCAGCCGCGCCAGTTTGTTGTTCGCCTGCTTGACCACCCAGATCGCGTCGCCGCCCGCGATCATGCCCCTGACCCCCTCGGGAACCGGGATCGTCTGCAGCAGCGCCCCGTTGGTCCGGTCGTAGCGCAAGATCCCCCCGGGAGCGCTGTTCGCCACCCAGACTCCGTGTCGGGTCACCGCGAGCCGGCGCGGCTCGATCGCAACGGGGATGCGCAGGAGCACCTCGCCGGTACGGCCGTCGAGGTGCAGGACCACACGGTCGTTCCCCATGGCGACCCAAGGGTCGCCGCGGTACTCGACGATCGCGGCGGCGTCGGGCCCAACCAGCGGGCGCCGGGAGCGCTTGCGTTCGGTCGCCGCGTCCACCCGGGTCAGCCGCGGCTCGCGGGCGCTGGTGATCCAGAAGTCGCCGGACGCGAGCGCGATCGCGGCCGGGCGCTCCCCGACGTTGGAGATCGTGTTCGCGAGGCGCGGGAGCGCTTCGCGTGTGGGCGTTGGCGTGGGCGAGGGGGACGCGGTCGGCGTGGGCGTCGCCCCGCCGCCTCGCGCTGCCTGGTCCTTGTCGTCGTCGCGCATGGACGCCACGGCGAGAGTCGCGCCGACGGCCACCAGCAGTGCGCCCGCGGCGGCGACCAGCGGCGCCCGTCGCCGGCGCCGTCGCTTCCCCGGGAACCGCGCCGCGGTGCGAGTCGAGGCTTCGGCGGCCAGGCCCGGCTCGGTCGGCGCCGCACCCGGCGCAGCGGCGCCGCGCGCGACCATCCGCTCCGGCTCGGTCGGCGAGCGGCCGACGGCGGCGGCCTGCGCCGCGCGGCCGAGGTCGCCCGCCGACGGATACCGGTGGTCCGGGTTCTTGGCCATGGCCCGCACGACCGCGACGTCGAATTGCCCCGGCAGTCCCGGCCGCTTGTCCGACGGCACCGGCGGTGGCGCCGACAACTGCGCCCACAGCTTCGCCTCGTCACCCTGGCGCTCGAACGGCACCCGGCCGGTCAGCGCGTAGTGGAGCACCCCTCCGAGCGCGTAGACGTCGGCGCGGGCATCGATCCGGCCGCCCCGAATCTGTTCCGGCGACACATAGTCGAGCGTCCCCACCCACTGGCCGGTTCGCGTCCCCCCCGAGTGAGTCAGCGCCATCTTCGCGAGCCCGAAGTCGGTCAGGTAGACGTGGCCGTCGCGATCGACCAGCAGATTCGCGGGCTTCACGTCGCGATGCACGAACCCCGCCCGGTGGATGGCGTCGAGCGCGGCGCCGGCCTGGGCGACCATGCGCGCCGCCTCGGCCCCGTCCAGCGCCCCGCCGTGGCGGACCAGCGACCGCAGATCCTCGCCGGCGACGAACCGCATCGCGATGTACGCGACGCCGGCGTCCTCGCCCGCCGTGTGCACCGGAATCACGTTCGGGTGATCGACGCTGGCCGCTGCGCGCGCCTCGGTCAGGAACCGGGTGCGAACGTCGTCGTCGTCCAGCAACTCCGGCGCGATCACCTTCAGCGCCACGACGCGCTCGAGATCCAGCTGGATCGCTCGGTAGACGACACCCATCCCACCACGACCCACGAGGGAGTCGATCCGGTAGCCGGCGACGACCATGCCGGGAGCGAGGTCCCGCATTTGCTTTGTATATCCGAACCGACCGCATGCGGCAATCGGTGGCGGTCGATCCACCCCTAGGGAGGGGTCCGGAGGCGCCCGGCGCGCCGGACAATCCGCCCCATGCCCACTGCACTCCCGTTTCTGCTCTACCGCGACGACATGGAACGACGGGCTCTGTACGAACTCGAGTGCGAACAGATCACGATCGGCCGCCGCGCCTCGTGCGATCTCGCGCTGCCGTGGGACGACTCCGTGTCGCGCGTCCACGCCGAACTCCTCCGGATGGGCGAGGACTGGGTGCTCTGCGACGACGGGCTTTCCCACAACGGCACGTGGGTCAATGGTGAGCGCTTGCGCGGACGGAGACGGCTGCGCGACGGCGACATCGTCACGGTCGGCGCGACGCAGCTCATGTTCAACGCTCCTCGGGCCGCCTCGACCACGGCGGGCGTGACGCGCGTCGCGCGCGAGCAGATTCATGTGACCTTGACGCCCGCGCAGACCCGGCTGCTGCTGGTCCTCTGCCGGCCGCTGCTCGAGTCAACCTACGCGGCGCCGGCGTCCAATCGGCAGATCGCGGCCGACCTCGTGATCTCGATCGACACGGTCAAGAGCACGCTGTCGGCACTGTTCACGCTCTTCCGGCTGTCCGAGTTGCCACAAAACCAGAAGCGCGCGACGCTCGCCGCCCGCGCGCTCCCGCTGATTCAGCGGTAGCGGAGCTGCGTGAGCGTGTTGTCGCCGAGTCCGGTGACCCAGATCGACTGCTCGTCGGCGACCAGCGCGAAGGGGTTGAGCCCGACGCCGATCGGCTCGTGCGTGGGCTCCAGCGTGAACGGGTCGAGCACGAGCACGGCGCTGGTGTTGCGGCTGACGACGTACACGCGCCGGCCGGCCTGGATCGACTGCGTCGGATCGCTGCCGGCCGCTCGCTGGACGAGACGGCCGTCGTCGGCACCGACGCGGACGATCGTGTCCTGGTCCTCCAGGATCGCCCACACCGCGGTGTCGGCGTAGCTCATGCTCGCGACGCGGCCCGGCAGCGTCGCCCAGTCGGTCAGAACGTCCGCGTCCGGCTTCATGCGCGCGAGCTTGTTCGTGTCGCGCTTGACGACCCAGATCGTCCCCGGCGCCGCCAGCAGCCCGCCGACGCCCTCTCGCACGTCAAGCCGTTTCAGCAGCTCCTCGCTCTCGAGGTCGTAGCGCAGCACCATGCCGGGCTGCCCGACGTTCGAGCCCGTCCCGACCCAGACGCCGCTGCTGTCGACGGCCAAACGCCGTGGGCTGGCGGGGACCGAGATCCGCGAGCGCTCCTGGCCGGTGCGGGCATCAAGGCGCAGGATGGCGTTGCTCGTCCCGTCGTCGACGGCCACCCACACGCTGTCGCCGTAGGCCACGATCGCGCTCGCCCCGTGTCCAACTCGGGGATGTCCGCGCCGCTCCCGTCCGGTCGCCGCGACCACCCGCGTCAGGGCGGGCTGGCGGGAGCTGATGACCCACAGGTCGCCGCCGGCCAGCGCGATCCCGTCCGGGCGGTCGCCCACGCGCTCGATCGTCGCCACCGCGCGCGGCAACGCGTCCGCAGTCGCGGTCGGCCGCGGGAGGGCCGCGGCGCCCGGTGGGTCCTCGCGCATGACCAGCGCGGTCGCGACGACCGCGCCGACGACCGCCAGCAGCAGTCCGCCGGCGACCAGGAGCGGAGCGCGCCTGCGGCGCGGGCGCTTGGCCGCGAACTGCGCGGCGGTGCGCGTCGACGCGTCGGCGGCCAGGCCCGGCTCCGTCGGCGCCGCCCCCGGAGCGGCGGCGCCGCGCGCCACCATCCGCTCCGGCTCGCTGGGAGCGCGGCCGGACGCGGCGGCGCGTGCGGCACGGCCGAGGTCGCCCGCCGACGGGTAGCGCTCGTCCGGCTCCTTCGCCATCGCGCGCGCGACCGCGAGGTCGAATTGCGCCGGTAGCCCACTACGGACCGCCGACGGCACCGGCGGGGGTGCTGACAACTGCGCCCACAACTTCGCCTCGTCGCCCTCGCGGTCGAACGGCACGCGGCCGGTGAGCGCGAAGTGCAGGACGCCACCGAGCGCGTACACGTCGGCGCGCGCGTCGATCCGCCCGCCGCGGATCTGCTCCGGCGACACGTAGTCGAGCGTCCCGACCCACTGACCCGTGCGCGTCCCGCCGGTGCGGGTTAACACGGCCTTTGCCAGGCCGAAATCGGTCAGATACACGTGGCTGTCGCGATCGACGAGCAGGTTCGCCGGCTTGACATCGCGGTGCACGAACCCGGCCCGGTGGATCGCGTCGAGCGCGGCGGCGGCCTGCGCGACGATCGCCGCCGCCCCGGCAGGATCGAACGGGCCGCCGTAGCGAACCAGCGCGCGCAGGTCGTCACCGGCCACGAACCGCATCGCGATGTACGCGACCCCGTCGTCTTCGCCGGCCGCGTGCACCGGGATCACGTTCGGATGGTCGACGCTGGCCGCCGCACGCGCCTCGGTCAGAAACCGCGCCCGCACGTCGTCGTCGTCGAGCAACTCGGGTGCGATCACCTTCAGGGCCACGACCCGCTCGAGGTCGAGCTGGACCGCGCGATAGACGACCCCCATCCCGCCCCGGCCAACGAGAGACTCGATCCGGTATCCGGCCACGACCGTGCCGGGAGCGAGGTCCCGCATTTGCGCTGTATATCCGAACCGCCCGGAAGCGGCAATCGCCGCGTGGGCGATGTGACTGAACCGGATCGGACCCTTGTGCGTATGCACCGCCGAGGACCGGAACAGGCGCCCCTTGCGGGACCCCCCTCCTGGACAAGGGCGCCACCTTCTCCCCGCGGCCCGGCCATGGCCGGCCGGGCCGCTCGGAGTCGGAGGCTTATCCTCCGCGGATCGCTCTTCCCGTCATCTACGTCACGGGTCATCGCAACCCGGACACGGACTCGATCGCGTCCGCCGTCGGCTACGCCGAGCTGATGCGCCGCGTCGATCCGCGCAACGAGTACGTGCCGGTGCGGCTCGGGGAGGTCAACGAGCAGACCCGCTGGGTGCTCCGGCGCGCGGCCGCGCCGGAGCCGGAGTTCCTCGCGCACGTGATGCTGCGGGTCAGCGACGTGATGCGGCGCGAGTTCCCACAGGCCGGAGCCGGCGAACCGGTGCGCGAGGTCGGCCGGCTGATGGCCAACGAGGACCTCGACCTGGTGCCGATCGTCGACGACGACGGTGTGCTGGCGGGCGTGCTGACCGAGCGCTCGCTGGCGCGGCGCTACATCCGCGAATCGCGCGAGCCGTCCGAGCTGGACGCGCCGACGAACGTGAGCGCGATCGCGCGCGTGCTCGGCGGCCGGATCGTGTGTGGGGACGAGTCCGCCGATGTGTCGGGCCAGATCTGGTGCCTGGCGATGGACGTCGGCTCGCTGCCGAGCGAGATCGGTGCGGGCGACGTCGCCGTCGTCGGCGACCGCGACGACGCGCAGCGCGCCGCGATCGATCTCCGCGTCGGGCTGCTGGTCACGAGCAACGAGACGGTGCCCACGGATGAGCTGCTGACGCTCGCCGGCGAGCGCGGGGTCGTGGTGGTGTCCTCGCCGCTGGACAGCTACATCACCAGCCGGATGATCACGCTGTCGGCGCCGTGCCGGGCACTGATCAATCCGCACCCGCTGACCGTGCACCCCGACGATCTGCTCTCCGACATCGCCGACGAGGTCAAGGAGGTGCACTACCGCGCCGCCGTCGCGGTCGACTCGCGCCGGCACCCGATTGGGCTGATCACGCGCTCGGACCTCGTCAACCCGACGCCCCGGCGCGTGCTGCTGGTCGACCACGCCGAGCAGGCCCAGAGCGTGCCAGGCGTCGAGCAGGCCGAGATCATCGAGATCCTCGACCACCATCACATCGGCTCGATCGAGACCACGATCCCGGTACGGGCCACGTTCGACCCGGTCGGTTCCACGGCGACCCTGGTGATCGAGCGCTTCCGCCAGAACGGCATGGAGCCGAGCCGCTCGACGGCGGTCCTGCTGCTCGGCGCGATCCTCTCCGACACGGTCATCCTCAACTCGCCCACCACGACCGAGCGCGATCGCGCCGCGGTCGAGTACCTCGAACGGGTGCTGGCGGTGGAGGCGCTGGAGTTCGGCCGCGACATGTTCGTCGCCACGTCGGACCTGGCCGGCGTGTCCGCCGACGCGATCGTGACCCGGGACGCCAAGGAGTACGAGGTCGACGGCGGCCAGACGATCGCGATCGCGCAGGTCGAGACCGTCGGTCAGGGTTTGGACGAGCGTCGCAAGGAGTTGCTGGAGGCGATGCGCGAGGCGCGCGAGCGCCGCGGCTACGCGCTGTTCGCACTGATGGTGACCGACATCCTGGCCAAGGACACCGAGCTGTACGTGTCGGGCGACGCCGGGCCGCTGGAGCAGGCGTTCGGCGTGGACGCGTCCGACGGCGTGATCCCGTTGCCCGGCGTCATGAGCCGGAAGAAGCAGGTGGCACCAAAGGTTCTTGCGGCGCTCTGATCTGGGTAGGTTCGTTCTATGGCCCTCAGAAAACAAAAGAGCCGCAAGCAGCAGGTCGCCGAACTGGCGGCCGACTACCTCAAGGTCAAGGCCGTCTCCAAGACGGCCAAGGGCGCCGGCAAGGGCGCCAAGAAGGCCGCGAAGGGCACCGCCGTCTACCAGGTCGCCAAGCGGACGCCGGTCGTGAAGCGGATTCCGCTCGTCCTCGGCGCCGGGATCGCCACGCTGGCGGCGGTCAAGATCGTTCGCAGCCGGAGCGGCGGCGAGCCGTCTACGGCCTGAGCGCCCGCACGGCGCGAAACTCGGCGATCTCCGGAGCCGGACCGAAGCGGTCCGGCTTCGCGAGCACCCGCGGCTTGAGCGCCGTCTCGCCGTCGCGATCGATCCGCAGCGCGCGCCGGCCGGGCCGCGAGCTCACCACTTCCTCCAGTTCCAGCCCGCGGAACAGCAGCGCGACGCCGTCGTCGGCGGCGTAGCCCGGCGGGATCGTCCCGTCGGCGACCGCCGCGCGGCACACCGGCAGCCGGCGCGGTTCACCGTCGGCGTGGACCGACAGCGACCCGGGCAGGAAGCCCAGCCCGGGCGACGTGGCCGCCGTGCCCATCGACGTCGTGACCCCCCACTCGAACCAGCACATCGCGCCCGCTGACAGCCCGGCCAGCACGACGCCGGACTCCCAGCACTCGCGCAGGATCCGGTCCAGGCCGAGCGCGCGCCACACTGCGAGCAGCCCCAGCATCGAGCCCCCGCCGACGTACACGATGTCCTGCGCCAGCAGCGTCTCGCGCAGCGGGATCGGCCGGCGGCCGAGCCTGAACAGCGAGATGTGGATCGGCTCGCACGCGCGTGCCCCGAACGTCGCGTGGAATTGGCGGATCTGCGACTCGCCGTCGCCGGACGCCGTCGGCAGCAGGCAGATCCGCGGCATCGGCACGCCGGCGAGGCCGAGCACGTAGTCGTCGAGCGCGGGGTTCTCCGGCTCCATGCTGAAGCCGCCCCCGCCCATGGCGAGGATGGTGTTACGCGGCGGCAAGCGCGATCGGCGGCCGCTCGCCGAGGTAGGTGGCCTCCAGCGGCAGTTCGACGACGTCCTCGCCGACGGCCTCCACGCGATACGCGCGCGCGTCCGGCCGCGAGAGCACGACCCGGTGCAGGTCCTCGCCGACGAAGTGGAGCGCCGCGCCGTCCGACGCCGCGTAGCCGGCGGGCATCCCGTCCAGCAGCGCCGCGTGGTACGCCGGCCGCCGATTGGATTCCTCCTCGTAGTGCACGGCGTTGGAGTGCGGGAGGAAGCCGAGGCCGGCGTACGGCTTGGCGTCGTGGTGGTACGCCGTCAACCCCGACGCGAACCAGCACAGCGACCCGGCGGACACGCCGCACAGGATCACGCCCGACTGCCATGCCGCGCGCAGGTCTTCGTCGATCCCGTGCGCCCGCCAGACGCCCAGCAGCGACAGGATCGAGCCGCCACCGACGTAGATCAGGTCCTGTTTGAGCAGGTGCTCGCGGACCGCACCGGGCCCGCAGTCACGCCGGAACAGCGAGATGTGCGAGGGGTCGCACACCTCGCTGGAGAAGTGGCGGTAGAACCGGACCACGTAATGGTCCGCGTCGCCGCTGGCCGACGGGAAGAAGCACACGCGCGGCTTCTTGCGCCGGCACAGCGACAGCACGTAGGAATCGAGCAGCGGATTGCCCGGCTCCATCGAGAAGCCGCCGCCGCCGTAGGCCACGATCTGCGGTGGACGTCCACGTCCCATGAGAGCGAATGTACGGTCCGGATGCACTGCGCAACCGGTACCGGCCGTACAAGCCGCGTCGACCGCCGGTCCTAGGGTTCCCGCGCGAACGCGGCGCGCGCCCACAGGTAGCCGCCGACGCCGATCACGGCGCACCAGCCGAGGGCCCAGATCCAGCTGTCGCCGATCGCGGTTCCCATCAAGAGGCCGCGCAGCGTTTCGATGATCGGCGTGAACGGCTGGTACTCGGCGAAGTACCGCATCGCGGTCGGCATCGTCTCGGTCGGAACGATCGCGGAGCCGAGCAGCGGCAGGAACAGCAGCGGCGTGGGCGCGTTGCTCGCCGCCTCGGGGTTCTTGGCCGTCACGCCGAACGCGGCCGAGAGCCACGTGAGCGCGAACGTCACCAGCGTCAGCAGGCCGATCACGCCCAGCCAGTCGAGCGCGCTCGCCGACGGCCGGAACCCGATCGCCAGCGCGACCACGATCACGATCAGCACGCTCGCCATGGTCTGGATGGCGCTGCCGATGACGTGCCCGGTGAGGATCGAGCCGCGGCTGATCGCCATCGTCCGGAACCGGTTCACGATCCCCTCGGTCATGTCGACGCAGACGGCGACGGCGGTCGCGACCGAGCCGGCCGTGGCGCCCACGAGAATGATTCCCGGCGCGATGTAGTCGATGTAGGCGCCGCCGCCGATGCCGGCCTCCAGCGCGCCGCCGAAGGCGTAGTTGAACAGCAGCAGCATGATCACCGGCGACGCCAGCGTCGCGAACGTCATCGACGGGTAGCGCAGCGCGTGCCGGAGGTTGCGGCGAAGCATCGTCGCCGAGTCTGTGAGTGCGTAGGTCATTGGGTCAGGGCCAGGAAGACGTCGTCGAGTGTGGGCGGGCGCAGGCTCGGCGGCGGAATGAGCTGCTTGAGCTCCTCGGACGTGCCCTCGGCGACGATCTTGCCGTCGTCGAGCAGCGCGATCCGGTCGGCCAGCTGATCGGCCTCTTCGAGGTACTGCGTGGTCAGGAAGATCGTGGTGCCGCCGGCGACGAGGCCGCGGATGATCTCCCACATCTGGCGGCGGCTGCGCGGGTCCAGCCCGGTGGACGGCTCGTCGAGGAAGATGATCCGCGGGTCGCCGACCAGCGTCATCGCGATGTCCAGCCGGCGGCGCATCCCACCGGAGTAGGTCGAAGCCGGCTTCTTCGCGGCGTCGACGAGGTCGAACTGCTCGAGCAGCCGCGCCGCGCGGCGCCGGCCCTCGGCGCGGCCGACCCGGTGCAGGTCGGCCATCAGGATCAGGTTCTCCTCGCCGGTCAGCAGGTTGTCCACGGCGGAGAACTGGCCGGTCACGCCGATCGCGGCGCGCACGCCGTCCGGGTCGCCGACCGGGTCGCGGCCGGCGACCCGCACGGTGCCGTCGTCGAAGCCGATCAAGGTGGAGAGGATCTGCACGATCGTCGTCTTGCCGGCCCCGTTCGGGCCGAGCAGCGCGAAGACGGTGCCCTCGGCGACGTCAAGATCGACGCCGTCGAGGACCAGGTTGTCGTCGTAGGACTTGCGCAGTCCGAGCGCGACGATCGCGGAGGCGGGCCGGATCATGCCGCCCTCCGGATGGCCACGTCGCCGAGGCTCGTGCGCGCGCGGATCTCGACCTTCTCGTCGGTCGCGCCGGGCGCGTCGGCCGCATCGAGCATGTTGTGCACGCGGCCGGCGCGGGCGTCGACGTCGAGCCACGCCGCAGAGCCCGCCCGGATGCCGACCTCGACGTCGCCGGTGCTGGTCTCGAGCACCGCCGAGCCGCGCACGACCGCGCCGACGCGGACGTCGCCGAGCGACGACTTCGCGACCACGCTGGCCTCCGCCACGTCAACCGCGATGCTGCCGTTGGCGGCCTTGACGCGCAGGTCACCGCCGGCGACGCCGACGGACGTGGCGCCGTTGGAGTTCTTGATCACAGCGCTGCCGTCGAGCGTGCCGATCCGGATCTCACCGGTGCCGGTGGAGATCTCGGCGTGCCCGGTCGCGTGACCGACGATGATGTCGCCGGCTCCGCTGTGGACGTTCAGCTTCGCCGCGATGTCCAGCTCGATCCGGCCCAGCCCGGACTTCAGCCGGGCGTCGCCGAGGCGGCCGGTGACGTCGAAGTCGGCCATCGCGCTCGTGGCCTTCAGCTGCGAGCCGGCGGGCAGCTCGATCGTGACGTCGATCGAGCCGCCGTGGCTGCGCGGCGACCACTGGCGCCACTTTGGTGCCTTCACGAGCAGCTGCCCGTCGGCGTACTCGACGCGGGTCTGCTCGGCGGCGCGCACATCCTCTTGGTTGGACGCATCTGAAGGCCTCACTTCCACGACGGTGGTGGCGACATCACCGGCGGTGATGCGGACGTCGCCGGTGACGACGTCGACCGTGGCGGAGATCGGTTCGCGGGTGTCGAAGGAAGGCATTAGCGCACCCATCCGGTGTAGGACTGGCCGATCCGCCCCTTAGCGGACCGCGGACGCTCGCCCTGCGCCAGCGCCGAGGCGATGGCACGCACGAGCCAGGAGTTGACGGACAGCCGCTCGCGGGCGGCGGCCTCCTCGACGCCCTCCTTGAGGCGCTCGGGCAGGCGGAGGTTGATGCGGGCGGTCGCGGCCTCTTCGATCTCGGGCGGCTCGGCCGCGGCCTCGTCGGGCTCGGCGGCGGGCGGCTGGGCGACGGCGAACTCGGCCTCGCCGGACCGCAGGCGCAACTCGACGGAACCCGGAGCAAGCTCGCGGGTGATCTCGTCGGCGGCCTCGGAGAGCGCCTCGAGCAGCATCAGCCGGAGCGCGGCTTCGTGCTCCTCGGGAAAGCGCGTCACATAGGGGGTTAGGTTCATGATGGCATCAGTATGACACCAAGATGGTGTCATTACAACACCAATCGACTCCCGGGCGATCGAGACTGGACCGCGGGGCGGAGTGAAATGGCCTCCGAACCCGCCACGCTGGACGCATATGGCCGACTGGGCGAACTGGAATGCCGACTCCGCCCCGTGGACGGTCGGCCTGGAAGAAGAGGTCATGCTGCTCGAGCCCGACGGCTCGCCCGCATGGCGCTCCGAGGACGTGCTGCGCGCGCTCCCCGAGGAGCTCACCGAGCACACGCGCGGCGAGACGCACGGGCTGGCGCTCGAGCTGGCGACGAATCCGCACACGACGGTTTCCGCGGCCGCGAACGAGCTGCGCGGGATGCGGGCCGGCCTCGCCGAGACCGTCCGCGCACTCGGCCTGCGGGCGGCGGTCGCGGGCACGCACCCGACCGTGCGCGCGGAGGAGGTCGAGGTCTCGCCCGGCGCCCGCTACCAATACCTGCACGCGAGCCTGCGCGAGCTGGCCCGGCGCGAGCCGACGTTCGCGCTCCACGTCCACGTCGCGGTGCCGGATGCGGAGCTCGCCGTGCGCGCGCTCAACGGCATGCGCGCGCACATCCCGGTGCTGCTCGCGCTGTCGGCGAACTCGCCGTTCACGCGCGGCACCGACAGCGGCCTGGCCTCGGCGCGCACGCCCGTCTTCCAGGCCTTCCCGCGCACGGGCATCCCGCGCGCGATGGACAGATACGCGGACTACGTCGAGGCGATCGACGTGCTGATCCGCTGCGGCGCGATCCCGGAGCCGACGTTCATCTGGTGGGACGTGCGGTTGCAACCGCGGTTCGGAACGCTCGAAGTGCGGGTGATGGACGCCCAGACCCGGATCCGCGACACGGCGGCGCTCGCCGCGCTGGTCCAGTGCCTGGTGCGCCTGGAGGCGCTCGACGAGCCCGGCCTGTCGCTGGCGCCCGAAGTGATCGACGAGAACCGCTTCCTGGCCGCCCGCGACGGCATCCACGCGCAGTTGCTCGATCCGTGCCGCGACCGTTGCGTGCCGGCCGCCGGGCGGCTGGCGACGCTCGTCGACGCCTGCTGGCCGCACGCCCGCGCGCTCGGCTGCGAGCGCGAACTGGCGCTGCTCGCGCACCTGGCCGGGGACCCGGGAGCGGTCCGCCAGCGCGCGATCGCCTCCGAGCGCGAAGGCCTCGCAGGCCTCCTGCACACGCTCCAGTGCGAGTTCTCGCCGCCGCGCCCGCAGTTGGCGCTGGCGGCGTAGCGATCATCATGGCCTGATCGCGATCCGGCCGGCATCCCTGTTGCTCCTCGCGCTCGCGGCCGGCTGCGGCGGCGGTGACGGCGGCCCGGCGGCGCCGCGTCCCTGCCCGTCCGCGCTGACGGGAGAGCCGGAGCGCCGGCCGCCGCGTGAGCTGGCGTTGCCCACCGGCGCGCACGTGTACGCCTCCGAAGGTCCCTTCGGTAAGACCGAGCGCTTCTTCGCCGTCGTCCCGGGCCGGCCCGAAGACCTGCTGACGCCGCGCGACACGGCCGCCGACGCGCTCGTGGCCGGCGGCTGGAAGCTCCTGCGCAAGGATGCCGAGCCGCCGATCGAGGCCGAGGCCCACCTCGAGCGCGACAAGCGACTGGTGAGCGTGCAGGTGGCAAGCCTGTGTGACGGCAAGCTGCGCCTGCGCTACACGCTGTTCTAGAGGTGGAGCTTCCAGCGGCGGACGACCAGGTACTGCGCGAAGCCGAGCGCGAGGCAGGCGAGGAAGCCGAGCAGCATCATCGCGCTCGCGTAGCCGTAGCGGAGCAGCTCGAAGCCCATGTCGAAGGAGTAGATCGGCAGGAACAGCGTCGCCCGGTCGGGGCCGCCGTCGGTCAGCAGGTACGTCGCCGTGAACGTCGCCTGGAGGCTGACGGCGACGTCGCGCACGGCCAGCAGCCCGAGCACCGGCGCCATCAGCGGCAGCGTGATCGTGCGCAGCACGTACCAGGGGCCGGCGCCTTCGAGCCGCGCGACGGAGAACAGCTCGGCGGGCAACTCCTGGCGGGCGGCGAGCGCGACGATGAACGCCTCGCCGACGGTGAACGCCATCATCAGCACGATCGCCGCGAAGGCGGCGTCGCCGTCCGAGAACCACGAGACGGGCGCGATGCCGAACGCACCGAGGAGCGCGTTGGCCGGCCCGTAGATCGGGTTGAGCAGGAACAGCCACACCATCGCCCAGGCGGCGTCGGGCACGACGGTGGGCAGGAACCCGGCCGTGCGCCCCGCGCCCGCGCCGCGGGCGCGGGCATGCAGCGCGAGCGCCAGCGCCGTGGCAATGAACAGCCGCAGTGGCACGGCGATCAACACGAACAGCGCGGAGTTCCACAGGACCTCGGCGAAGATGTCGTCGCCGGCGAGCTCGCGGAAGTTGTCGAGGCCGATGAACCGCGCCGGCGTGAGCAGATCGGCATCGGTCGTCGCGAGCGCCAGCGAGTAGACGGCCGGCGCGAGGAACAGCGCGAGCGCGCCGAGCGCGTACGGAGCGAGCATCAGCCGCAGCTGCGCGCGCTCGCTCATAGCGCCCGGCCTTCGGCATCGAAGCGGCGCACCCGGTCCGGCGGGACGTCCACTCGGACCCGCTCCCCGCGCGCCGGTGGAACACCGCCGCGGACGATCACCGCGTTGGAATCCTTGCGCAAATGCCAGAGCCGGTCGGCCCCCGCGCGCTCGGCCAGCTCGAAGGTGTAGTCGCCGTCGCGGTCCGGCGCGCACGTCGCCTCCTCGGGGCGGAAGCCGATCTGCCCGTCATCGGCGGGCACCAGATTCATCGGCGGCGTGCCGACGAAGCGCGCGACCCACGTGTTCGCGGGCCGCTCCCAGATCTCGTCCGGCGTCCCGAGCTGCTCGACCCGCCCGTCGCGCAGCACGGCGACGCGGTGCCCGAGCGCCAGCGCCTCGGCCTGATCATGCGTCACGTACAGCGCCGTGACGCCGGTGTCCTCCTGCACGCGCCGGATCTCGCCGCGCGTGCTGACGCGCAGCTGCGCATCGA
Organism: uncultured Solirubrobacteraceae bacterium; assembly: GCA_963768375.1. GTDB lineage: Bacteria > Actinomycetota > Thermoleophilia > Solirubrobacterales > Solirubrobacteraceae > Solirubrobacter. The sequence continues at coordinate 55,309 of CAVYHO010000001.1, read as the reverse complement.
GGTTCGAGAGCGGCTCGTCGAGCAGCAGCACGCGCGGCCGCGCCGCCAGCGCGCGGGCGAGCGCGACCCGCTGGCGCTCGCCGCCGGAGAGCTCGCCGGGCCGGCGGTCGAGCAGCCGCTCCAACCCGAGCGCGGCCGCCGTCTCGCGCACCCGCTCGGCCACGGCCGCCTTGGCTTCACGGCGTGCGCGCATCCCGAACGCGATGTTGCGCTCGACGGTCAGGTGCGGGAACAGCGCGAAGCTCTGGAACACCATCGCCACCCGGCGCTCGACCGGCGCCACACCCGTCTGGTCGGCGCCGCCGATCAGCACGCGGCCGGCGTCGGGCTCCTCGAGCCCCGCGATCGTGCGCAGCAGGGTCGACTTGCCCGACCCGGAGGCGCCGAGCACGGCGACCAGCTCGCCCGGCGCGACGGAGAGGGAGATCTCACGCAGCGCCTCGACGTCGCGATAGCGGCGCGAGACTCCCTCCACGTCGAGCGAGGCACTCAAAACTGGCCGTCGGTCTCCTTCGCCAGCCGCTCCAGCGCCGCGTCGAGCGAGATGCGGCCGTAGTAGAGCTCCTCGAGGATGGCGTCGGTCTTGCCCTCGACGTCGTTCCAGTTCGGCGTCACCGGCAGCTGGTGCATGTCGCTCAGCGCGTCGACGAACACCTGCGAGTTCGCCGGCGGCTCGTCGGAGGCCAGGAACACCGGTGACTCGGCGACCGCCTTCAGCGACGGCACGCTGCGACCGGATTGCGCGAGCACCTCCTGCCCCTTGGTCCCGAGCGCGTACTCGACCCACATCCACGCCGCGTCGGCCTTGTCGCCCTTCGCGATGCAGAAGCCGTCGGAGTGCAGCACGCTGGCCGGCTCGACGTCGGTCGGGAACGGCGCCACGTCCCACTCGAAGTCGGTGATCGTGCGCAGCAGCGGCACGTCGCGGCGCGAGGACAGGAACATCGCGACGCTGCCCTCGATGAAGCGCTCGTCGTTGCCCTTCGCGTCGGCCTCGTCGGCGCTCGGCGCCCAGCCGTTCTCCTGCAGCGCGACCATGTGCTCGAGCCCGCGGCGGCCCTCCGGCGTGTCGTAGAGGAACTTGGTCGGGGCCGTCTCGCTGTCGACCAGCTCGCCCCCGGCGCCCCACACCCACGGCGCCGAGCGGATCGTGTTCGGGTCGAAGCCGACGCCGTGCTTGCCGTCGCCGGTCAACTTGTCGGCGGCGGCGGTGAACTCCTCATAGGTCCACGAGTCGGTCGGCGGCTCGATCCCGGCCTCCTTGAAGGCGTCGACGTTGTAGTAGACGGCGAGGCTCGAGGCGTTCTGCGGGATGCACTGGAGCTGGCCGTCGTACTCGAACGCCTTCAGCGGCAGCGGATAGAAGTCCTCGCGGGCGAACGCGTCCGAATTGTCCAGCCGCGGGCCGGCCAGATCGATCACGCCCTTGTCCGCGAAGCCGCCCAGGTAGCGGTAGTTGATCAGGAAGACCTCGGGCGGCTGTCCGGCCGAGAAGCTGGTCGTCAGCTTGGCCAGGTGCGCGTCGCGCTCGGGGACTTCGACGATGTTCACCGTCCGTCCGGTGTCGGCCTTGTACTGCTCCGCGAGCTGCGTGTAGACCTGCGTCTCCTCCGGGTCGCCCGTGACCTGGAACGAGATCGCCGGCACCGCCTTCTCGGCCTCGCCGGCCGGCGCCGGGTCGTCGTCACCGCCGCATGCGACCGCGCCGAAGGCCAGCACAAGGCATGCCGCCGCCACCCTCACCGTCTTGTCCATCCCGCCCTCCTCGTGTCGTTGAGCACCGCCCTTTGGGCGAGCGCAAAGGCCAACACCGGCGGAAGCGTCGCAACCACGGACCCCGCAAGCAGCACCGGCGCATCGGTCGGCCCGAGTTGCCGGAGGCTGCTCAACCCCATAGGCAGCGTCGCCTTCGCCGTGTCATAGAGATACAGCAACGGCTCGATGAAGTTCCCCCAGTGAGCCACAAATGAGAGCGCGGCGACGGCGAGGGCGGTCGGCCGGGTCAGCGGGAGGACCACGTGCCACCAGACGCGCAGCGGGCCGTGGCCGGCCAGGCGGGCGGCATCGATCAGGTCGCGCGGCACGCCGCGCGCGCTCCAGTAGCAGAGCAGCACCAGCAGTGGCGACGTTCCCACGAGCGCCGGGGCGATCAGCGGCACGTACGTGTCGAGCACGTGCAGCGACCGGAAGATCGCGAACCGGGGGACCCACAGGGCGGAGGCCGGGATCGTCAGGCAGATGAGCGTGAATCCGATCGCGATCCCGTGCCAGGGCCGCCGCAGCCGCGTGATCGCGAAGCCGGTGAGCGACGCGCAGGCGACCGTGAGCGGCACCGCGATGGCCACGATCGTCAGCGAGTTGAGCAACTGGCGCCCGAGCGGGACGAGGTCGAAGGCGCGCTCGAACGCGCCGAGCGTCGGCTCGCTCGGGACGATCTCCCACCCCACCGGCGGCGGCTGGCCCGGCGCGTGCAGCGCCCCGAGCGCCATCACGGCGAGCGGCACCGAGAACAGGGCGACGACCACCGCCGCGGCGAGCGACCTCACGTGCCGGAGGGTAAGCGCAGGACGGCGATCACGGCGCGGTGGTCGCTGCGCGGGATGCGCACCACGGTGACGCGCTCGACGCGGATCCGGGGGTCGACGAGGATGTGGTCGATGGTCAGCGGCAGCGCGCGTCGTTGTCGCGGCGGTGCCGGCCAGGTCGGCTTCAGGCCGGCGCCCGCGGCGTCGGCGGCGTCGACGTAGCCGCGGTCGAGCAGCGCACGGAACTCAGGGTGGTCGAATGTGGCGTTGAAGTCGCCGGCGAGGATCCGGCCGTCGCCGGCAGGCAGCGCTTCGATCGCGGCCCGCCACTCGGGCTCGGCGGCCTGGCTGACCGGCGGGCGCGGATGCACGGATCTGATCGTCATCGGCGGCGCGCCCGCGAGGTCGATCACGCCCTCCATCGGCGTTTGGGTCGGCGTCATCGGCACCCGCGACAACAGCCCGCCTCCGCCCGCGCCGCGCTCGGGCTCCAGGATCCGGACCGGGAAGTCGTCGGTCTCGAAGCGCCGCATCTGCCGCGGCCGCAGTTCCTGCACGCTCAACACGTCGACGTCGTGCTCGCGCGCGACGCGGAGCACCGCGCTTGGCTCGGCCTGGCCGAGCCACAGGTTGCTGGTCATCACGACCAGTCGCGGTCCGCGCGCCTCCGGCTGCGGCCCGGCCACCGCCCGCGGCACCATCGCGAAGCCGAGCGCGACCGCGGCTACCGCCGCGACCACGGCGACCGCGCGCCGCTTCAGCACCAGCGCCGCCACCACGGGCACCGGCGAGGTCAGCGCCGCGTACGGCGTGAACGCGATCAGCGCCACCAGCGGATAGCTCAGCTCGACCCCGAGCGTGCGCAGCAGGGCCCACACGACCCACGGCAAGGCGACGACGACGGCGACCAGGCTCCGCATCCGCCCCAACCTAAAGGGGCCTGGCCCCTTTAGGTCCGTTCTGCACGGGAACCGCACATTTGCGGGCGGTGTAAGAGCGGTGTCGAGGAAAAGGAGCCGTTCCATGCGCCGTCTGCTGCTCGCTCTGCCCATCATCGCCCTGCTGGTTCTCGCGCCGAGCGCGTTCGCCGGCGGCTGGGCCACGGTCGGGCTGAGCTCGACCCCCGCCGGCACCGACCCCGGCCAGCCGTGGAACGTGGAGATGACGATCCTTCAGCACGGCCGGACGCCGCTGGACGACCTGTCGCCGACGATCACCATCCGCAACGGCGACGCCACGAAGACCTTCAACGCGGTTGCGACCGGTGAGCCGGGCGTCTATCGCGCCGCCGTGGTGTTCCCGAGCGCCGGCAAGTGGAACTACGAGGTCAACGACGGGTTCATCACCGGCCAGCCGCACACGTATCCGCCCGTCGAGATCGGTGCGCCGGCGAGCGCTCCGGCCGCCGCGGCGACCACGTCCGACGACGGCGGGCCCGCAGTGGGCTGGCTCGCGATCGGAGGGATCGCGCTGCTGCTGGCGGCGGTCGGCCTGCTCGTGTGGGACCGGTCGCGGCGCCAGCATCACCAGCCGCAGGCGGCGTGAGAGCCACCACCCTCGCCGCCGGTGGCCTCGCCTGCGCGGGGGCGGCGATGATCATCGCCGCCTTCGCCGGCGGAGGCTCCGACGATCCACCCGCGCCGGCTGCACAGTCGGCGCGGGCCGACGCCCCGCCCCAGAAAGGTCTCGATGTCTGGATCCAGCAGGGGTGCGGGTCCTGCCACACGTTCGAGCCCGCGAACTCGCACGCGCCGATCGGGCCGGACCTCGCGCTCTCGCTGCACGGCAAGTCGCGTGACTACGTCCTGGAATCGATCGTGCTGCCGAACGCGAACGCGGCGGCGGCCTACTCGGTCGGCTCGATGCCGGAGGACTACGCGAAGCGGATCCGCCCGCAGGACCTCGATCCGCTCGTCGAGTTCCTGATGGAGGGAGCGCGGTAACAATCGTGCGCAACCACGATCCCTAGGCGGAGCGAGTATCGGCGGCGAGCGCCGACAGGACCTCCGCGCTGTAGTGATCGGCCGCCTGCGCGAACGCCACCCGCTCCTGCAGGTGCGCGCCGAAGCGCTGCTTCTCGAACGTCGCGCCCATCCCCAGCAGCACGCGCTTGGAGCCCAGCTCGCGAGCGCGCACGATCGCGTTGCGCAGCGCTTGGCGGTAGGCGCCGTGCGAGCGCACGTAGTCGTAGTCGAGGCCGACGATCATCGGCGCGTAGTGGCGGGCGCCGATGAAGTGGGCGCCGAACGCGACCACCTCGCCGGTCTCGCGCAGCGTCAGCGTCATCAGTTCCCACGACGGGTGCGCGAGCATGTCGCGCAGGAAGCCCTTCGGGAGCGGGAACGAGTTCAGGTCGCGGCCGCGGGCCTGGACGGCGAGGTAGAGCCCGTAGAAGTGATCGAGCTCGGAGTCGCTCACCGGCCGGCCTCCGCAGCGAAGCCACTCGACGTCATACGCGTCGTCGAACGGCAGCACCGCCTTGCGCTGGTGCACCCGCGACTTGACGGACAGCTTCGCCAGCCACTCCTCGTCGCCGCCGTCGACCGGTTCGTAGACCAGCGACTCCGGCAGCGACGTCTTCACGTAGCCGCGGCCGCGGATCGCCTCGGCCAGCTCCAGGTCGGCGGCGTACAGGTCGCGCAGCACGATCGTGCCCGCGCCGGCCAGCGGTGCATGCTCAGACACCGAGCCGAGCAGCAGGTCGAGCGCGCCCTTCCAGTCCGCGTTGCGATCGAGATAGAGATGGTCGCCCTCGGTCAGCAGCGAGCCCATCGCGAACGTCGTCGAGGTCAGGTAGTACGGATCCTCGGCGCGACGCTCCTCGACCAACTCGGAGACCTCGGCGGAGGCGAGCATGTCGTCCTTCCACAGCGCCGCGGTGAAGAACGTCGCGAGCACGGCCTTCCCGGCCCGGTCGCGGACGACGTAGTAGTGGAACGCCCACTCGTCCTCGGGGCGCTCGCCGGCGGCGAACGCGCGCTCGAGGAACTTCAGGCCATCGACGGTGAAGGTGCCGCGCTCGCCGAGCAGCGCGTCCCACTCGCGCGGGTCGAGCGCGTCGGCGGTCGTGTGATGCTCGAGCGTCAGCGCGGGACGCTGGTCGCCCGCGATCTTCGCGTGGCGCCGCTTGGCCGCCTCGCCGCCGCGCTCGAGCGCGGCCGGGACGTGCTCGGCCAGCGCGCCGACGAGCGCGCGGACATCGTCGAGCGTGTGGTGCACGGTCAGCGTCATGCGCACGCCCGCGTGCTTCATCGGCACGGCCGGGAACATCGCCAGATTCGTGTAGAAGCCGTCGTCGAGCAGCGCGCGGGTCACGTCTTGCGCGACGGCGGGCAGGCCGAGCGGGACGTAGCGGATCGGCGTGATGTCGTGCGACGCGAGCGGCAGGCAGAACTCCTCGGCCAGCTCGGTGAACAGCTCGACGCGCTCGCGCAGCGCCGCTTGGCGCATCGGCAGCTCGTCCGAGAGGTGGATCCGCGCCGACTCGATCGCGGCACCGAGCAGCGGCGGCTGGATCGGGCCCGAGAAGATCATCGGCCCGCCCGCGGTGCGGACGCGACGGCGCAGCTCGGGATCGGGGAACACGAGCGCGCCGCCGGCGGCGGCGAAAGACTTGTTCAGCGACGCCGCGACGATCAGCCGCGGGTGCATGCCGAGCGCTTCCAGCGCCGGGCCGCGCCCGTGCGTGCCGGTCCAGCCCACGCCGTGCGAGTCGTCGATGTAGAAGTGGAGGTTCGGGTGGCGGTCGAGCAGCCCCGCGAGCTCGGCGAACGGTGCCAGGTCGGCGAACATCGAGTACACACCGTCGGCCAAGTACCAGACGCGGTCGTGCGCGGCGTCCAGGCGCACGATCAGCTTCTCCAGGCGCTCGATGTCGTTGTGGCGGACCAGCTCGACCGTCGTCCCCTGGACGCGCAGCTGGTTGGACGCCATCTGCACGCTCGCGTGGACCTGGTGGTCGAGGATCACCGCGTCGCGGGCGCCGACGAGCACCGGCAGCGCCGCCAGGTGGCCGAGGGACGTCGTCGGCGTGACGAGCACGTGCCCGCCGAACATCTCGCTCAGCAGCGGCTCGAGCTGGGTGTACTGGGGCGACGAGAGATACGTGCGCGAGCTGGAGAACTGAGTCCCGTAGCGGGTCACGGCGTCGATCACGGCATTGCGCATGCGCGGGTCGAGCTCCAGGCCCAGGTAGCTGCAGGAGCCGAAGTTCAGTCGCGTGCGGCCGTCGAAGGCGACAGTGCGGCCGTCGATCGGGCCGTCGTCCGGGCTGAGGTGGATGAGCCCGTTGTCACGGGCTTCCGTCAGCATCTCATCAAGGATCGCCAGTCGCTCTTCAGCCGTCGGCACGGTCGTTCTCCCAAGGTCGGTCGCTTGGGGTCCCACTCGGCATTTCGGAGCAAAGCCTGAAATGGACATTGCGCACGGTTCGCCTCAAGACAAGCGGATTTCCGCCGAAATCTGTGGACAAGGTGACCCGTCGTTCCGTCAAACTCCCGAACTCGCCGTTCAGCCGGTTCCGCCTGCTGTTCCTGGGCATGGGCGTCGTCGGCGCGGTCCTCGCGGTGCCCGCGGTGCTGGCCGCGGACGCGCCCCTGATCACCCGCTTCGGGGTTGCCCTGGCAGCGCTCGCGCTGGCGGCTTACTGGGTGGTGGGGTACTGCCGCGGACGCTTCTCGCTGGCGCTCGAGCCGGTCGAAGCGCTGATCGTCTTCGCGGTCATGGCCACCGCCGGAGGCAACCCGTTCCTGCCGCTGCTCGGCCTGATGTTCCGCAGCGTCTACGGCGGGCCGCTGCGCGCGTTCGCTCGCTGGGGGCTGTGGATGGCCGCCGTGTTCGCCGCCCACGAGGGCCGCGGTGTCGCGCAGTTCGAGGGCGACGTCGCCCGCGCCGTCGCGATGGCGCTGGTTCCCTTGATGTGCCAGGCGCTGCTGGCCGCGCTGCGCGCCTCGGAGATCATCCAGCGCCGGCTCAACTCGATCGTCCAGAACTCCACCGACGTGGTCACGATCGTCGGCGCCGACCAGCGCATCCGCTGGCAGGCGGAGTCGATCCGCAACGTGCTCGGCCACGCGGCCGGCGACATCGTCGGCAAGCGGCTCCATGACCTCGTCCACCCGGACGACCGCCCGTCGCTCGACGGCTACTTCGACGCCGCCGACGGCCAGCCCGAGTATGCGCGCAACCTGACGCTGCGGCTCGCCCACGGCGAGGGCGGCCACCGCCACTTCGACGTCGTCGCGGCGAACCGCCTGCACGACCACAGCGTCGAGGGCTTCGTGCTCAACATGCGCGACGCGACCGACCGCCGCGAGCTCGAGCACGAGCTGCGCTCGCTCGTCTCCCAGCGCGAGCACGACGCCATGCACGACCCGCTGACCGGCCTCGCCAACCGCCGCAAGCTGTTCACCAAGCTCGACGAGGCCACGACCGCCGCCCGCGCGATCAAGTCCAAGCTCGCGCTGCTGCTGATCGACCTCGACCACTTCAAGGAGCTCAACGACACGCTCGGCCACGCCGCCGGCGACCGCCTGCTGCGCGAGATCGGCCCGCGCCTGGAGGCCGCCGTCCCCGGCGCCGACCTCGTGGCCCGCGTCGGCGGCGACGAGTTCGCCGTGCTGCTGCCGGTCGGCACCACCGTCCAGGAGGCGGAGGTCGTCGCCGAGGCGCTCAGCCGCGCGATCGAGGAGCCGTTCCGCTCCCAGGGCCTGACTCTGCTGGTCCGCGCCAGCGTCGGCATCGCGATGTTCCCGGAGCACGGCCGCGACGTCGAGACGCTGATGCAGCGCGCCGACGTCGCTATGTACTCGGCCAAGGCGCGCGGCGTCGGCTCCGAGGTCTACAGCGCGTCCCGCGACGGCCACTCGCGCGCCCGCCTGGCGCTGATCGGCGAGCTGCCGGACGCGATCGACACCGGCCAGATCGTCGTGCACTACCAGCCCAAGTTCGACCTCGAGACCGGCGAGATCTCCGGCGCCGAGGCGCTCGTGCGCTGGGATCACCCGCAGTTCGGGCTGCTCGGCCCGGGAGCGTTCCTGCCGCTGGCGGAGCAGACGGGCCTGATGCGCCCGCTGACCCTGCGCGTGCTCAACGATTCGCTGGCCCAGTGTGCGCGCTGGCGCGACGAAGGCATCTCGATGCCGGTCGCGGTCAACCTCGGCGCGCCGAACCTGCTCGATCTGGCCCTGCCAGGCGACGTGCAGGAGCTGCTCGAAAAGCACGCCGTCGACCCGTCGATGCTGCAGCTCGAGGTGACCGAGACGATCGTCGCCGCCGATCCGGTGCGCGTGATCGAGATCATGAACAAGCTCGGCGAGCTCGGCATCTCGCTCTCGCTCGACGACTTCGGCACCGGCTCGTCCTCGCTGGCGTACCTGCGCGAGCTGCCGGTCCAGGAGCTCAAGATCGACAAGTCCTTCATCCTCGGCATGGACGAGGACGTCGAGGCGGCCATGATCGTGCGGACGATCGTGGAGCTGGCCCACAACCTCGGCCTGAAGGCCGTCGGCGAGGGCATCGAGACCGACGAGGCGTACCGCCTGCTCGCCGAGAGCGGCTGCGACTACGGCCAGGGCTTCCTGATGGGCCGCCCGATGCCGGCCGCCGACCTGACCGCGCTCGTCACGGGGCCGCGGGAAGTTCCAGGCGCGAGCCCGTCTCGAGTCTGAACGTCTGCCCCGCCGGCTGGTCCGGCACCGCCCAGACCGCGTTCGAACCGGCCAGGATCAGCCCGATCCGGTGTCCCGCGGGCACGATCGCGTCCTGCGGTGAGAACGTGACCGTCGCGGCGACCGGCGTGTTGACCCGCACCGGCTCCTCGCGCTCCAGGCCGTTGCGGTAGCGGAGGTTGAGGAAGCCGCGCGTGATCGGCGTGGCCGTGCCGTCGGGCGCGATGTCGACCAGCGTCGGCGTCAGGTGGCCGTGGTCGGCGTCGACGGTGACCGTCGCGCGCAGGACCGGCGCGCCCGCGATCCGGAGGTCGCGCACCAGCGGCTCCGTGACGTGGAACGGCTCGCCCGTCTCCTCGGTGCTCCCGCCGGTCTCGGTCCATTTGGTCTCGGGCAGCTCGATCGTGTGCGTGGTCGTCCCGGGCGGCGGCCAGCTCGGCTCGTCACGGAACACGCCGTCGCTGCCTTCGGTGAGCACCGGTGCGGTGTCTTCGATCCCGTTGTCGATGCCCTTGAGCGTGTGGTCGAAGAACGTGTCGAGCAGCGGCTGGAAGTTCGCCGCGCTCGGCATCTCGTGCGCGCCCTGGAACAGGTAGAGCTTTGTGAGGCCGTCCTGGTGCGCGAACAGGTCGATGCCCTCGGACTGGCGGACGTTGAAGTCCTGCCAGCCGTGCACGATCAGCGCCGGGACGTCGTAGTCGCGGCGGTAGTCGCGCTGGACCCAGAAGTCGTCGTAGTCGGGGCTCGTGTCGTAGCCGCGCGCGGTGTGCTCGGCGGAATCGCACGGGTTGGCCCGATCGGCGAGCGCGTCGACAAGCTGCGGCGTGACCTGGGTCGGGGGCGTGCGGCCGAAGCCGAAGTCGAACGCGAGCGGCGTGTCGAAGCCCTCGTCGGTGGGGTTCTGCGAGTTGCCGAGGTAGCGGACGCCGTCGCTGTAGGCGTAGCCGTACCAGCGACTGATCGCGGCCTCGGGGACGATCGCCGCGAGGCCCTCTGCGCCGGCGCTCGCGACCATGTTCGCGGTCGTGCCGTCGTAGGAGCCGCCGATCATCGCGACCTTGCCGTTGGCCCACGGCAGCTTCGCGAGCGCGTTCACGAGATCGACGCCGGACCGCGTCTCGGCGGGTCCGCCGTAGTCCCAGCATCCGGAGGAGTTGCGCGTGCCGAGCACGTCGGCGACGGCGCGCGCGTAGCCGCGCGGAACGAAGTGCTGCCCGATCCCGTCGTTGGCCAGGTTCGGCAGCGTGCCCTCGCCGAGCACGTTGTACGGCGAGTACGTGAGGATCACCGGGACGGGTTCCAGTGTCACCGGCCGCTGGATCTCGACGTGGATCCGGTCGCCGCCGGTGGTCGGGATCGACAGCGTCTCGGAGATCTGCGCGCCGGCCGCCGCCGGAGTGAGCAGCACGATCGCGACGGCAAGGAGGAGGGCGCGCATGGGAACCCCAACGCGCGCCGCCGGTGTTTCTGGCGCTACGACCCGAGCTTCGTGACCATCAGGAAGACGGCGAGCACGATCAGCAGCCCGGCGAGCGCGCCGATCGAGCCCTCGCGCTGGGCCTGGCGTTGGTAGTCGTCCGACAGCGTCGTCGCGCCGGTGGCCAGCTCCTTCTCGGCCATCGCCGCCAGCTTGCGGTCGGTGCGCGTGAAGTACGCCCCCTGCAGCGCGCCGAGCACGATGACGATCACGAACGTGGCGCTGATCCACGGGTCCCCGAACGACCACGGGCCGTCGATCACCTGGTAGATGCCGGTGATCAGGATGATGCCCATCGCGGGGCCGGCGAGCCGTGAGTTGAGGGCCTCGCTGAGGTGGTGGATGAACGGCATGTAGCGGGCGTCGAGCTTCTGTGCGAGCGGGAACCCGACCGCGAGCGCGAACGTCGAGCCGAGCCCGATGACCGCGGCGCTGATGTGGAGCCAGAGGGAGATCGAGTTGAGGGTGATGTCGGCGAACACGAGCCGGGACGTTACTCGCCGAGGAGGTCGGTAACGGCGGCGGGCAGCTCGGCCGGCGCGTTGATCAGGCGCTCGGCGTCCCGCAGCTCGTGCGGCGTGCCGATGCCCCACGTGACGCCGATCGCGGGCAGCCCGTTGGCGTGCGCGCCGATGACATCGAACGAGCGGTCGCCGACCATCACGGCGCGTGTCGGCCCGAGTCGCGCGAGCGCCACGCGCACCGTTTCGGTCTTCGGCTCGGCGTGCTCGTCGAGCCCCGGGCCCGCGATCACGTCGAAGTACGCGCTCAGCCCGACGGCGTCGAGCAGCGGCTCGGCGAACGCGGTCGGCTTGGAGGTCGCGACCGCCAGCCGATGGGCGGCGGCGAGCCGGTCCAGCGCCGCGGGAATGCCGGGCTCAACCGTCGTGTCGGTCAGCGAGACCGTCGCGTAGCGCTCGCGGTAGGCGGCCATCATCGCCGCCACCTCGGCGTGCTCCGGTGCCACCCCGAGCAGCTCGCCGAACGAATGCGAGATCGGCGGGCCGATGTAGGAGTGCAGATCGGCTTCCGGGTGCGTGGGCCGCCCGATGACGGTCAGCGCGTGGTTCATGCAGCCGGCGATCGCGGCGCGCGAGTCGACGAGCACGCCGTCGAGGTCGAAGATCACGGTCGTCTCCATCGCCCAGGATCCTCTCAGGGTCCTCCCAGCGCGCTCTCGGCGGCGGCGCCGAGCCTGTTGGCATGCACCCCGCCCTCGCTGCCCGCCGCCGCCGCATCGTTGTTCTCCGGCAGCGCATCGTGGCCGCCACCCTCGCCACCTTCGTGCTCGCCTGGGGCGCCGTCCTGTGGGACGGCTCGATGGGCGAGACGACGACCACGGCACAGGCCACCACGACCGCGACGACCGAGCAGTCGACGACGACCACCGAGGAACCGACCACGACCGACGACGACTCCTCGACGCTCTCCACGGGGCAGTCGTGATGGGCGAGCACTTCTTCTGGATCACGAGCCGCTCCGCCGGCATCGTCGCGCTGCTCGCCTCGAGTGCCGCGGTGTCGCTCGGGCTGATGATGAGCATGCGGCTGCGCAAGGGGCAGGACCTGCGGGTCATGCACGAGGCGCTGTCGCTGGCGACGATGGTCGCGCTCGTCGTGCACGCGCTGGCACTGCTCGGCGACGGCTACCTGAAGCCGAGCCTGGCCGACGTCACGATCCCGTTCGTCAGCGACTACGCGCGCTGGTGGATGTCGCTCGGGATCGTCGGCGGCTGGCTGTTCGTGATCCTCGGCCTCTCGTACTACTGGCGCGGCCGGATCGGGCCCCAGCGCTGGCGCAAGCTGCACCGCTTCACGGCGCTCGCGTGGCTGCTGGGTGTCGTCCACTCGATCGGGGTCGGAACGGACGCGGGCGCGCTGTGGTTCCTCGTGGCGGCCGCCACGCTCGTGCTCCCGGCGGGCGCCCTGCTCACGCGAAGGCTGGTGCCGACATGAGGTTCAACTGCTTCGGAACGCACTGCGGGGTCTGGGGCGCCGGCGCGGCCGACGCGCGCGGACAGCTCGAGGCCTGGCACGTCCAGTTCAGCCGCTTCCGGGACGACAGCGAGCTCAGCCGCCTGAACGCCGACCCGCGCCCGGTGGTCCCGGTGAGCGCGACGATGGCGCGCCTGCTCGACGCGGTCGAGGTCGCGAGCCGCGCCACCGGCGGACTCGTCGACGCGACGCTGGCGCACGAGATCGAGGCCGCCGGCTACCGCGGCGACCTGGGCGCACCGCTCCCGCTGCGCGATGCGCTCGTGCTCGCCCCGCCCCGACGCCCGGCTGGACCCGGACGGGTGTGGAAATTCCAGCTGCGCGGCGGCGTCGTGCAACGCGCGCCCGGACTCGCGTTCGACAGCGGCGGGCTCGCCAAGGGCCTGTTCGCCGACCTGATCGCGGAACGCATGCGCGGCAGCTTCGCGGTCGACTGCGGCGGCGACCTGCGCTTCGGCGGCGCGCCGCGCCGGATCGAGGTCACCGATCCGTTCGGCGGCTCGCCGCTGCACGTGTTCGAGGTCCGTGACGGCGCCGTGGCGACGAGCGGGATCGGCCGCCGTTCGTGGCTCGATGCCAAGGGCCGCCCGGCCCACCACCTGCTCGACCCCGCGACCGGCCGGCCGGCGTTCACCGGTGTCGTCCAGGCGACGGCGCTGGCGCCCACCGCGCTCGAGGCGGAGTGGCGCGCGAAGGCCGCTCTGCTCAGCGCCGACGCCGAATGGCTCACCCATGGCGGCGTGCTCGTGCACGACGACGGAACCACGACAACCAGGAGGCACTGATGATCAGACGACGAATCGCCGCACTCGGCGCCGCAGGCGCGATCGCGCTAGCGGCGATCGGCTGCGGGTCCGCGGATTCAACGACACCGTCACCAACCCAGCAGCAACAGCAACAGCCGGCCGGCGGTGGCCCACCCGACATGAGCGGGCTCGCCACCGAGCTCGGCGTCTCGGCCGGCGACCTTCAGGCCGCGATGGAGAAGCTCCGCGGCGCGGGCGGTTCGCCCGATGACATGGCCGCGAGCCTTGCGAAGGAGCTCGGCCTGTCCACGGCGAAGGTTCAGGAAGCGCTCGAATCCGCGCGCCCAGAGGGCCAGCCGCCCGGAGCCGGACCGCCGCCTTCCGCGGACACGACCAGCGCCTGACGTTCACGCCCGACTCGCGCCGGCGGCGATCCGCCGGCGCGGGGGCAACCTCGCGGCAAGCCGCCGGCAATGCGCGCCGCCGACGATCCGCGACATGAGACGCCTCGTCCTCGTCGCCCTTTTCTTCATCCTCCTCCTGTCCGCTCCGGCCTCCGCCGACTCGATCGCCTACATCCAGGGCGGTGACGTCTGGCTCGCCACCCCCGACGGCGCCCGCAAGGTCCAGGTCACGCACACGGGTGGCTACGCCGCCGTGTCGCAGGCCGACGACGGCTCGATGATTGCGCTCGCGCCCGGCGAGCGCCTGCACCGGCTCACCCGCGACGGCCGCGTCACCGCCGACTTCCTCACGCCGATCAGTGACGGCGCGAGCCAGGCCGGCCCGGTCAGCCGCTTCCACGGCCCGTTCAACCCTCGGATCTCGCCCGACGGCACCAAGGTCGCCTACGAGTGGTTCAACGACAGCTACGACAACGACACCGGCTGCAGCGACACCACGGTCCCGCCGTGTTACGTCTACAGCCAGCGCCAGGGCGTCGGCATCTCGCACGCCGACCGCTACACCGGGCCCGAGGAGTTCGGGCTGATGACGGGCTGGATCTACCCGAGCTGGGTGTCCGGCGAGACGCTGCTGCGCTCGTTCTCGGGCGCGGTGATGAACGACGACGCCGTCTTCACCCGCGTCGGACCCGGCCTCGCCGACTCCCAGCTCGATCCATGGTTCTTCGACGACAACCAGGGCTTCGGCGTCGATGCAGTCGAGCTGTCGGGCGATCAGACGACGCTGATCGGGATCGCCGGACAGAGCGACGAGAAGCTGCGCGTCTACCGCACCACGATCGGCCCGTTCGGCGCGCCGGACTGGGACCACAAGCCGTTCGCGCAGGGCAACCAGCCGGTCGCCCAGCAGTGCTACGAACTGCCCGGCAAGTTCGTGAGCACGAGCCTGGCGCCGAGCGGGCGCGCGATGGCCTACGGCACCGCCGAGGGCGTGTGGATCGCCGCGATCCCGGAGGGCTGCGCCCCCGGCGACGCCGGCGCGCTGGTGCTCGGAGGCGCGACCTCGCCCGACTGGGGCCCGGTCGATGTGCCCGCCGCGACCGCCGCGACGCTGCGCCTGAGCCGCCGCGGCGGCCTGACCGCGACGCTCACGACCGGCACCGCCGGCCGCGCGACGTTCACGGCCGTCCTCAAGCGCCGCACGATCGCCAAGCGCACCGTCACGGTGAACAGCCGAGCGACCGTGCGATTCAAGCTCAAGCGGCGCGGCACCGTGACCGTCAAGGCGGCGTTCACGCCGACTGGCGGCTCGCCTCAGCGCGTGAGCGCGAAGCTGCGACTGCGCTGACGATCAGCGCGCCGACCACCGACCCGCTCAGGCTCAGCGTCAGGTCGCCGAGCGTGTCGGTGTAGGCCGTGTCCTCCTCCGGCCCGCCGCGGATGAAGGTGACGTACTCCGCCAGTTCCCACAGGATGTGCGTCACCGCTCCGAACCCGAGCACGAGCCCGAACACCGCCCACAGCGGGACCGGAGGGGCGTAGGTGATCAGCAGCAGCCCGAACGCGACGACCCACGGGATCCACGTGAGGAAGTGCATGAGGTCGTCCCACCAGACGATCGAGTCGTAGAGGTCGAGCGCGTTCGCGGCCGTGTCGATCAGGAACGGCAGCACGATGCACAGGTCGATCGCGTGCGGGTACGGCCGCTTCGGGCGGACGATCAGCCAGACCGCCGGCAGGATGATCGCGGAGAGCCCGAACGTGAACAGCCGTGCCTCCATCGCCTTGCCCTCGAACTGCGGCAGGTCCGGACGCAGCGCGCCGAACACGAGCAAGCCGATCAGCGCGACCTTGGCGGCGATGTTGACGGCGGCCAAGTAGAACATTCTCCATGGCTCAGGCATTGGCAGGGACGGTTGCGCTGGTCACCGGCGCGAGCAGCGGGATCGGCGAGGCGGCGGCGCGGGCGCTGGCCGCGCACGGCGCACAGGTCGCGGTCGCCGCGCGGCGCAAGGACCGGCTGGACGCGCTCGCCGGCGACATCGGCGGGCTCGCAGTCGAGGCCGACGTCACCGATCGCGAGCAGGCGACCGGCGCCGTCGAGCGGACGGCGTCCGAGCTCGGCCGGCTCGACATCCTGATCAACAACGCGGGCGTGATGCTGCTCGGGCCGATCGTCGACGCGCCGGTCGAAGAGTGGGACCGGATGGTCGCGCTGAACGTCCAAGGCCTGCTCTACGTCGCGCACGCGGCACTGCCGCACCTGCTGCGCGCGGCGGAGTCGGACCCGCGGCGCGTCGCCGACCTCGTCAACATCAGCTCCGTCGCGGGTCGCCGGGTGGGTGTCGGCGGCGGCGTGTACCAGCTGACCAAGCACGGCGTCGGCGCGTTCAGCGAGTCGCTGCGCCAGGAGGTCACCCAGCGCCACGTGCGCGTGTCGCTGGTGGAGCCCGGCGCGGTCGACACCGAGCTCACGCATCACCTGCGCCCGGAGATCCGCGAGCAGCTGCTGTCCGGCCGCGCCGACGAGCCGCTCCAGGCACCGGACATCGCCGACGCGATCGCCTACGTGGTGACGCGTCCCCGGCACGTGGCGATCAACGAGGTGCTCGTGCGGCCGACGGAGCAGGTCAGGTAGGGATGCCGTCGACCGCGAGCTTCTGGTTGGCGTAGCGCGGGTCCTCCGTGACGTCGCGCCCGAGCCATTCGGGCGCCTCGAACGCGCGCGCGGTGTCCGCGTCGGGGAACTCGACCTCGCCGGTCACGAGCCCGTCGAGCTCGCCGTCGTAGACATCGACCTCCGCGGTCAGCCCGTCCTGGAGCGGCACGAAGTAGCGGCGCTTGACGACTTGACGGCCCTCCGTCAGTGACCACAGCCGTTCGAAGCGCTCAGGGTCGATCGCGAACTCCTCCTCGCCGCGGATCATCCCGATGCCGGTCTTGACCGTCATCAGCGTCTCGTCGTCCTTGCGCCGGATCCGGACCTCGGATCCCACCGGATCGATCGCCAGATAGCCCTGCTCGAGCCGCTTCGACGGGTGGTCGGTCAGCCCCTTGGGCGGCGCCGGGAGCAGGAACTTGCGCTCGACCTCGACGTCAGTCATCCGGCACCCTCTTCCCGCAGCTTCTCGACAACCTCGTCCGGGAACGGCGCGGCGCGCCCCTGCTCGTAGTCATAGCCGACGAGGGTGCCCCAGCCCTCGGCCATCAGCCGCTCGTCGGCCTCGCAGACCATCTGGAACGCGAGCTTGACGCTCGAGCGCCGCAGCTCGGTCGGGCGCACGTCGACGCGCACGTCCTCCTCGTAGAAGCCCGGCGACGCGAACCGCACGTGGGTCTCGGCGAAGATCATCCCGAAGCGGCCCTCGCGGCCGATCGCGTTGGCCGCCGGGAACATGCCGCCCATGTAGGCCACTCGCGCGCTCTCGAAGAACTGGTGGACGGCGACGTTGTTCAGGTGCGCGTTGGTGTCCAGATCGGCGTAGCGGATCCGGTCACGGAACGAGTAGCGCCAGTCGCTCACTCGGCCAGGATCGCACCGACACGGCGGGAGAAGTCCTCGGCGCCCTTCGGTCCGCCACATACGACGTCGTACGGGCGCGGGGCGCCGCGCTTGATGCACTCCCACCCGCGCGCCTGCTTGTCGAGCGGGATGCTCTGGCGAAGGACGCGCCGGACGGACTTACACGTGAGCCGGCCCTCGATCCGATAGGTCTTGAAGTCGTAGCTGCCGTAGCTATAGCGCATCGTGACCTTGCCGCAGTAGGTCCGCGCTTCCGCGGTGGGGGCGACGACAAGCGCCAGGACGAGCGAAGCGAGAAGGGTCCGCATCGCGGCCAGGATAGTCAGCGCTCGACGGGGATCTCGACGCGCACGGTGGTACCGCCGCCGCGGCCCGACACGAGCGTGAACCGCGCGCCGATCGCGTCCGCGCGATCGGCCAGGCATTCGAGCCCGCCGCCAGAGCGCGGCGCCGCGCCGCCGATCCCGTTGTCGCGGATCTCGAGATCCAGCCGGTCGCCGCGGTCGGCGGCGACCAGCGAGCACTCGGTCGCATGCGAGTGGGCCGCGACGTTGCTGAGCGCCTCGGCGGCCATCAGGTACGCGGTCGTCTCCACGAAGTTGGCGTAGCGGCGGCCGGGCAGCTCGTCCATGCTGACCGGGACCGAGCAGCGGGCGGTGAGCGCCTGCAGCGCCGCCGCGAGACCGCGCTCGGTCAGCACCGCCGGATGCAGCCCGCGCGCGAGGTCGCTGAGCTCGGCGCTCGTCTCCATCGCGTCGGCCAGCAGCTCGCGCAGGACCCCGGCCATCTCGCTGTCGGGCTCGGCGCGGCCGAGCGCGACCCGGAGCTTGAGCGCGAGCGCGACGACATGTTGGTGGGCGCCCTCGTGGAGTGAACGCTCGAGCCGCCGGCGCGCCTCGTCGCCGGCCTGCACGAGCCGCGTCCGGGACGCGGCCAGCGCGGCGCGGCCGTCGTCGTTGTCGAGCGCCTGGCCGACCAGCTCGGCGAGTCCGGACAGCCGCTTCTCACTGCCGGGCGGCAGCGTCTCCTCCTCGGCGGCGCCGGCGACCAGCGCGCCCCACACATCGCCGCGCCGAAGCACGGGCGCGGCGACCCCGGCCTTCAGGCCGATCGTGCGCATCAGCGCGGGGAGATGGCCACGGCGGGTGTCGTAGCCGGCCATCCGCACGGGCTCGCGGGTCGCCCGTGCCTGGCCCATCGCGGTGGTGCCGGGCTCGAAGTCGACCTCCGCGTTGACCGGCAGGCCGCGGCGACCGCGCGGGCGCCACACGCCGACGATGATCGCGCGTTCGGCGCCGACGTACCGCACGACCGAGCCCGATTCTGCCCCGAACAGCCGCGCGGTCTCCTCCGCCGCCGCCCGGAAGAGCTCCTCCTGCGGGGCATCGCGCGCCACGAGCAGGGCTACGCGCAGGAGCGCTGCCTGGTGCTCGACCGTCTGAGTGTCCTCGACACCCTTGACCGCCATCCATGGCAGTCTCCCACTCCGGGTCAGCCGGTACGGCGAATTTCGATCCTCCCGTCGCGCTCGCGGGTCTCGAACGCGGGTTGCGGCGCGGTCGCCGGGCCCTGCTTGACCGAGCCGTCGCGCAGGTCGAAGCGCGAGCCGTGGCACGCGCACACGACCTCGAGCCCGTCCAGCTCGCCGTCCGCCAGTGAGCAGCCGCGGTGCGAGCAGCGGTCGTGCAGGGCGTAGAGCGCCCCGTCCGCGCGGACGAGCAACACCGGCGTGTCGTCGACGACGACGCGGGTCGAGCGGCCGTGCGGCACCTCGCCGGCCTCTGTCCACTCGTCCGGGCCGGGATCGAACACGGTCTGGTCGGGACCGACGCCTTTCGCGAACGTGAGATGGCCGCCGAGGTACCCGGCGGCACCGAGCGCGGTGGCGCCGGCGAGGCTGAGTACGCGGGCCCGGCCGCGGTTGCCGCCCCGGCGCGCCTTGCGCGAGAGCGCGTAGAGGGCCAGCGCCGTGGCGTTCGACCAGGCGTGCACCAGCCCGGCGCGGCGGATACCGTCGTCGACGGGTTCGGTGTCGGCCCAGTCGTTGACGCCGCTCAGCGCCGTCGGAAGGTAGGCGGCCATCCCGATGCCGATCAGCTTCGCGCCCGCCTCCCCGTCCTCGTCGCCGCCGACGACGTCGAGCAGCGTCGTTGAGAGGAACGTGCCGATCACCACATCCGTCAGCATCGGGTGCAGTGCGTGGCCGAGCCAGGTTCCGCTCAGCAGGTCCTTGGCCGGCTGCTTGATCACCGACCGGACCTGCTTGCCGGCCGCCTTGCCGATCGCGTCAAGCGCTTCGGCATTCTCGACGGCGTCGATCAGGGGACGAGTCATGTCCTGGCGCTACCCAGGAGCGGGCACCTCGATAACCGTCGGGCCCGGACGCTCGAGCGCCTCCCGCAGCACCGGGCCGAGCGCACCGGCGTGCTCGACCCGAACGCCGGCGCCGCCGAACGCCTCGCCGAGCTTCGGGAGATCGGGCGTGTGGAGGTCGACGCCGACCGGTGTGATCCCGGCGTCGACCATCTGGTCGCGGATCTCGCCGTAGCCGTTGTTGTTCGGCACGACCACGGGGAGCGGGATCCGCAACTCGGACGCCGTGGCGAGCTCGGCCACCGTGAACAGCAGCCCGCCGTCGCCGATCAGGGCGATCACGGGCCGGTCGGGAGCAGCCAGCTTGGCGCCGATCGCGGCCGGGAGCGCGTAGCCGAGCGTCGCGTAGCCGGTCGGATAGATGAAGCGCCGCTGCGCGTCCATGGGCAGGAAGTGCACGGCGCCGTAGTACGCGGCCTGGGTGCTGTCGCCGGCCAGGATGCCGTCGGTGCCCAGCGCCTCGTCCAGCGCACCCATCAGCGGCAGCCACGGCGCGCCGTCCCTGAGCGCCTCCTCGCGGATGGCCTCGCGCACGCCGTTGAGCTGCGCCGGCTCGCGGTCGGTCACGAGCGCCGCGACCACCGCGCGCGCGTCGCCGGTGATCGCCACGTCCGCGGGCACGTTCTTGTCGCGCTGCGCCGGGTCGATGTCGACGCGGATCACGTTCCGCAGCGCCGGCACGTCGCCCCACAGGTCGGACTCGCCGAGCTCGGTCCCGATCGCCAGCACCACGTCGGCATCCGCCAAGTAGCGCTGCGCGGCCCGCAGCCGGATCGACGCCCCGAGCGACAGCGGATGCTTTTCGTCGAGCACACCCTTGCCGTTCACGGTCGTGATCACCGGGATTCCGAGCGCGGCCAGATCCGCCCCGCGCGCGCCGCCGCCGGCGACCACCACCGGCCGCTTCGCCTCGGCGAGCAACTGCGCGGCGGCGCCCACGTCAGGCGCGGAACCGTTTCGGTCAAACTTAATGGGGCCAGGCCCCTTTAGATTGGCGGAGAGCACATCGATCGGGATCTGGACGTGGACGGGGCGCGGGCGGCCCGACTCGAAGTGCGCGAACGCGGCGTGGATCGCCTCGACTGCGTCGTCGGGGTCGGTCGCCGTGCGCGACCATGAGACGAGCGCGTCCATCGCCGCGCCCTGGTTCTTGCCCTCGTGCAGGAAGCCGGTGTCGCGGCCCTCGACGCCGGTCGGCATCGAGGGCGAGAGGATCAGGACCGGGACGGAGTCGGCGTAGGCGGTCGCCGCGGCCGTGGCCGCGTTAATTACGCCCGGACCGGACGTGCACAGGACAACGCCGGGGCGCCCGGTGACGCGAGCGTATCCGTCGGCCGCGTAGCCGCCGCCGGCCTCGTGCCGCGGCGTGATGTGCCGGATGCCGTTCACCGTCAGGTGCCGGTGCAGCTCGAGCGTGTGCGTGCCGGGGATGCCGAAGACCAGTTCGACGCCGTGCTCCGCGAGCGCGCGGACGACCGCCTCGCCGCCGGTCATGCCCGTTGCAGCGCGGCCAGCGAGATCATCTCGTGGCAGACGCTCGCGGCCAGCCACGCGGTGACGCCCGCGGGGTCGTAGGACGGAGAGACCTCGACGCAGTCGTAGCCGCGGAAGTCGATCCCGGTCAGCGCGCGCAGGTACGCGAGCGCCTGGCTCGAGGTCGGCCCGCCGACCTCCGGCGTCCCCGTCCCCGGCGCGAACGCCGGGTCGACGAAGTCGATGTCAAACGAGAGGAACGCGGGGCCGTCACCGACCCGGTCGCGCACCCGCGCGCCGTACTCGTCCGGCGTGAACGCCTCGAGCTCGGTCCAGGTCAGGGCGTCGTAGCCGAGGTCCGCCGAGGCGTGCACGTCGGACGCGCCGTACAGCGTGCCGCGCATGCCGGCCTGGACGGACCGCGCCGGGTCGACGAGCCCTTCTTCGACCGCGCGCTTGAACACGGTGCCGTGGAAGTAGCGCGCGCCGTAGTAGTCCTCCCAGACGTCGGCGTGGGCGTCGAGGTGCACGAGCGCCAGCGGCCCGTGCACCTTCGCCGCCGCCCGCAGCTCGGCCAGCACGATCGAGTGATCGCCGCCGATGCACAGCGGCACCACGCCGGCCTCGTGCAGCGGCGCGAGGTACTCCTCGATGCGGACGAGGCTCTCCTCGTGGTAGCCCGGCACGGTTGGCGCGTCGCCGTAGTCGACCATCGAGAGCGTCTCGACGACGTCGATCTCCAGGTGCGGGTTGTACGGCCGCAGCAGGACCGACGCGCTGCGCACCGCCTCCGGCCCGAACCGCGCGCCGGACCGGAAGGAGACGGCGTCGTCGGTGGGCACTCCCACGACGGCCAGGTCGACGTCGGTCGTGACCACGTGCGGGAGACGCATGAACGTGCGCGGCCCGGTGAAGCGCGGGCCGGCCGAGGCCTCGGGCGGGCGGTGATGGACCGTACGGGTGGTCATGCCGTCACCCCCGCCACCGGCGACTCGCGCCGGGCGGGCACGAGCGACACGCCGACGTACACGACGAGGCTCGTCAGCAGCCCGTAGATGATCGGGTCGTTCGAATACAAGCCGCTCACGAACAGCAGCACGATGATCACGACCGAGGAGACCGCCATCGACCAAACCGCGGCCCGCGCGGTGCCGCGCGCCCACAGCAGCCCGAGCACGATCGGCACGAACAGCGCGCCGGTCAGCAGGTCGTAGGCGACCGTCAAGGCGCCGACGACGTCATTGAGGACCAGCGACACGCCGACCACGGCCACGCCGATCACGAGCGTCGTGATGCGGGTCGCGACCATCGGGTTCGACACCTTGCGGACGAGCGTCAGCAGGTCGTTGGCGACGATCGTCGAGGAGGCCAGCAGCGCCGCCGACGCGGTCGACATGATCGCGGCCAGCGCCGCCGCCAGCACGAGCCCGGTGATGCCAACGGGCAGCACGGCCTCGGTCGACCGCCGCGAACGCCTCGTCGGGACTCTCCAACCGCGGCACGACGACCTTGGCCGCGGCGCCGATCAGCGCGCCGGCGACGCCGTAGAGCATGCAGTAGAGGCCGGCGACGATCGTGCCGGTGCGGACGATCTTCTCGGTGCGCCCGGTGAAGATCCGCTGCCAGATGTCCTGGCCGATCATCAGCCCGAAGAAGAACAGCAGGAAGTACGTGAAGATCGTGTTCCAGCCGATCGACGCCGGCTCGAAGTAGCTCGCCGGCAGCGTGTCCTGCATCCCGCTCAGGCCGCCCGCGTCGGCAATCGCGAACGGCAGCAGCAGCCCGAAGATGCCGACGGTCATGATCCCGAACTGGATGATGTCGGTCATCGTCAGCGACCACATGCCGCCGGTCACGCAGTAGAGGACGACCACGCCGCCCGCGATCAGGACCGCGACCGTGGTCGACACGTCGAGCAGGCTGTTGAAGACGGTGCCCGACGCGATCGTCGACGTGACCGCGATCATCAGCGCGTAGGCGGCCATGATCGCCGCGCTGACGATCCGCGCCGAGACGCCGTAGCGCTTGGCCATCAGCTCCGGCACGGTGTAGACGCCGGCCTTCACGAGCCGCCGCGAGAGCAGGACGCCGAGCCCGATCAGCCCGAGGCCGATCATGATCACGAGCCACGCGCCGGAGATGCCGTGCTCATAACCGAGGCTGATCGTGCCGACCGTCGACGCGCCGCCGAGCACGACCGCGCTCAGCGTGCCGATGAACATCGGCGAACCGAGCCTTCGCCCCGCGACGAGGTAGTCGTCAGCGGTGCGGGCCCGCCGGAAGCCCCAGTACGCGGCGCCGAGCATGACGGCGAAGTAGATGGCGATGACGATGGTGTCGAGCATGCGGCGAAGGGTCCCCGTTGTGTGCGCTCGGGCACATAGTGCGATCTCAGAAGCGAGCGTCGCGCGTTCTTGGATCCGCCGAAAGCGCGATGTGCAGCTCGGCGATCGTCGCGGGCCGTTTCAGCGAGCAGCCCAGCAGTTCCTCGAGCCGCGAGAGCCGGTAGCGGAACGAGTTCGGATGTAGGTGGAGCGCGGCGGCGGCCGCGGGCACGTCGAGGTCGTGGGCGAAGTAGGCGACCAGGGCCTCGTGCAGCGGCGGGTGCTCCTCGAGCACGGCGACGATCCGCTCCACGCGCGGCTGCAGGCGCTCGGGGTCGGCGTCGGTCAGCAGCAGCGTGGCCAGATCGAGGTCCTCGAAGGAGGCGACACCGCGGGCGGCGGCGAGCTGCGCGTCGCGCAGCGACAGCGGAACGTCGGCCATGCTCTCGATCGCGCGGCCCTGCGCGCCACCCGATACGTCGCCTTGGACAAGCGCGATGTCGCCCGAACGCAGGTGCGGGCCGATGCTGTCCGGCGCGCCGATCACGACCCGCACCGGGGCGGTGAAGTCGATCCCGAACACGGCGGCGCGGATCGCCAGCGAGCCGGGGTCGCCGCCCTGCAGCGCCTCGTCGAGCAGCGCCGCCCGCTCGCCCCGTTCCTGCGCGCGAGCGACCTCCTTGAGCTGGTCCATGGCGACGAGCAGCGGCGCGGTCGCCTCGACCGCGCGCTTGGTGAAGGTGCCCACGAAGTGCGCGCGCGGGCTGGCGAGCACCAGCCAGCCATGCGCCTCCTCGGCCGCAAGCGGCGCCGCGACGGCGCACCAGCCGTCGGCCTCGACCTCGACGACGGCGTGTCCGGAGAGGCGCAGCGCCGCGAACGGCGCGTTGCCGACCGCCACCGACACGCTGCCATCCGGTTCGAGCACGGCGGCGCTGGCGTCCATGAACCGTGCCAGCCGCTCGACCACCGCCCGCTCCGGCGCGGGCTCCCGCAGCCCGTCGGCGACGTAGCGCTGGAGCGAGCCGAGCCGCCGGAACAGCGGCGCCTCGTCGCCCATGATCGCGGCGTCGACGTGCCGCACGACGTCGCGGAACGGCGTGTCGCGCGGGATGCTGAAGACGGGGTAGGCGCGCTTGCCGGCCTCGTCGAGCAGCGCCTCGGGCAGGTCGTCGAACACCGGCCCGATCCCGAAGCCGAGCGCCGCCACCCCGGCATCAGCGCAGTCGGTGACGAGCGCGCGCAACTCCTCGTCCGGACAGCCCTCGAGCCGCACGCCCGCGGTCAGCAGCACCCAGCCCGGCGCGATCCAGCGCGCCGGCGTCTCGACCTCGACCACCGCCGCACCGAGCACGGAGCGCTCGTCGGCGTCTTCCGGCCCGGCCCGCTGCTCGAGGCCCAAGGTGGGCTCGGCCAGCAGGTCGGCGAGCGAGAGCACCTGCCCTTCTTACAGCCCCGGCGGGTGGCGGGCAACGAACCCCGCGGTGCTGCGCATGCTGTTCGACCAGCGCGTGCCGCCGCCGGAGAGTGCGCTCGTGTCGTACCGGCGCCCGTCGACGACCATGAACGCGTGGCCGGCGTTCGCGTAGACCGTGATCCGCTTGCCCGGCCCGGCCTCGCCCCAGCCCATGAACCCGGTCGAGTCGAGCGGCGAGGCGAGCAGGCCGGCCGCTGCCAGCGCGTAGCTGATCGAGCCCGAGCAGTCATAGCCGCCTGAGTTGCCGCCGTGGCCGCCGCCGTATACGTACGGCGTACCGGCGATCTCGTTCGCGGCCGCGACGACGCGACCGACGACATCGCCACCGGTCGCACCCGCGGGGATCCGCGGCGCCTGGGTGAGCGCGGTCCGCGCGGAGCGCGCCCGCCGCGCCGCGGCTTCCTGGCGGCGCTGGATCGCGGCGATCCGGCCCTGCACGGACGCCAGCCGAGACGCGACGCCGGCGCGCCGGGCCAGCTGTGCGGCCTCGCGGTTGAGCAGCGCCGTGCGGATGACGTCGGCGGCGTTGCGATCGCTCTCCGCGTCGCGCGCCAGCCCAGCGTATGTGGTCCGCAGCTGCTTGAGCTCGACGGTCTGCCCCTGCACCTCGCGGCGCACGTTGCGTGTGGTGTTGAGCACCGACGCGTTGCGGCGCGCGATCCGGCGGTAGAACTCGAACTGCGAGACGAGATCGTTGAACCCGTTCGCATTGAGCACGACGGTGACGAACGTCGGCTTCCCGGCCTTGTAGTTCTCGCGCAGGTTCTCGGCGAGCTGCTTCTCAGCGGTCGCCTGCTTGCGCTCGAGACGGCTCAGCCGAACGCGCGCCCTAACGAGCTGGTTCTGCGCTTCGTCGAGCTGTGTCCGGCGCTTGGTCAGGCGCGCGTTGAGGACCGCCAGCCGCTGCTCGGCGTCGGCGAGGCCTTCACGGGTGTCCGCGATCCGCGCCTCCTCGGCGGCGACCGCCGACCGCAGCCGCTGGGCCGCCTCGCGCAGGCTCTCCTGGCCGTGCGCAGGGATGCCGAAGGCGAGCAGCACTAGGAGCGCCAGGGGCGTTGCACGACGAAGCAGGGCCATAGACCGACCGCGACCCTAGCCGCCGAATCCCTCTTTTCTGCAAACGATCGTGCAGATCAGGCATGCACCGCCGGGGTAGACGTCGGCGCCGCCGCCTCCGCTTGCGAGTACGGGTACGGCCACAGCGGGAGCTTGTCCGGGACGAGCGAATTGATCGAAGCGGCCCAGCTCAGGTACCAGGCGCAGATGCCGTCGATGATCAGCACCCAGCCGCCGAGCTTGGTCAGGAACGTCACGGTGTCGCTCGGGTTCATGATGTTCGCGAACCCGAGGATGAAGTAGGCCAGCGCCAGTAGGGCGAAGGCCAGGAACGCGGGCATGTTGATGTACCACGCGCCCACGCTGAGGAGCACGGTGAACACGCCCCACAACAGCAGCCACGTGCCGAACGCGTCGCCGAACGCGAGCGCGCCCGCGATCGTGGTGATGTCGCCCGCGAACCAGCGCAGGATCAACCCCGTGGTGAGCAGGAAGCCGGCGTAGAGCACGGCGAACGTGCCGCCGAACGTGTTGTTGGCGCGGAACTCGAACAGCCCGCCGATGAACAGGCAGAACGCGCCCGTGGCCATCGCCACCGGCACGAAGAGACCGATCGCGGCGGGACTGAAGACGCGCGCGTTGGCCATGCCCAACACGAGCACCGCGAACCCGAAGCCCGCGACCGCGAGCGGTACGCCGATCCCCGCCTCGGGGGCGAACATCGCCGGGCGGTTGTCCTCGTCAGACACTGACTCCTCCTCCGTTCATGGGCGCCTCCACAGGCGCCCGGTCGCCGATCACCGCGCGCACCGCCTCGCCGAGCTCGTCTGCGCGCGGCGTGTCGGAGTGGACGCACACGGTCTCGGCCTGGACCACCACCGGAATGCCGCCGAGCGCCGGCACCGTGCCGGTCTCGAGCAGGCTGCGGACGCGTAGACCGACCGCCTCCGGTGTCGGGGTGAACAGCTCCTGCCAGCCGAACATCACCACCGAGCCGTCCGCGCGCAGCGGACGATCGGCGAAGAACTCGGCCACCGCGGGCAACCCCGCGGCCGCCGCCGCGTCCCACAGCTCGCTCCCCGCGAGCGTGTAGACCGGCAGCCCCTCCTGGTAGGACGCGACGGCCTCGGCAATCGCCCGCGCGATCGCCCGGTCGTCGAGGGCCATCATGTACAGCGCACCGTGCGGCTTGACGTGGTGCAGCCCCTGCGCGAACCCGTCCAGCGCCGCGACTTGGTAAAGCACGTAGTCGCGCACGTCGTCGGCGCTGACGTCCATCACGCGGCGCCCGAACCCCAAGAGATCCGGGAGCCCGGGATGGGCGCCGATGTGCACGCCGTTGGCGCGCGCCTGCGCGACCGCCCGCCGCATCGCCCCCGGATCGCCGGCGTGGAAGCCACACGCGACGTTGGCCGACGAGATCACGCGCATCAGCGCCTCGTCGGCCCCGCGCTCCCACAGGCCGAAGCTCTCGCCGAGGTCGGCGTTGAAGTCCATCACCCCATCGCCTTCTCCAGGGCTCGGCGGGTGTAGACGCCGACGACGTGGCGCTTGTAGTCCTCGTTGCCGTCGACGTCGGCGAGCGGATCGGACTGCGCCGCGGCCGCGTCTCCGGCACGCCGGAACAGCTCGTCCGACAGCTCATTGCCGCGCAGCACGGCCTCCGCCTCGGTCGCCCGCAGGCAGTGGTTCGCCGCCCCGTTGAGCCCGATCCGGGCGTCGGTGATCGTCCCGCCGTCGACCGTCAATCGCACCGCCACACCGACGATCGCGAAGTCCAGCGGCCGGATGGAGAACTTGATGTACGCGGTCCGCGCGCCCTCCGGCTGGGCCGGGAGGATCACCGCCCGCACCAGCTCGTCCGGCTCGGCGGCGGTCTCCATCAGGTCGACGAAGAAGTCCTCCGCCGCGACCTCACGCTCGCCCTGCTTGCTCATCAACCGCACGCGCGCGTCGGACGCCACCAGCGCGCCCGGCGGGTCGGCGGTCGGGAACGCGTGCGCGACGCTGCCGCACAACGTGCCACGGTTGCGCACCTGGAGCGTCGACACCGCCGCCTCGGCCGCGCTCACCAGCGGCCACGACCGCGCGATGTCGGCCGACTTCTCGACCTCCACGTGGCGGACCATCGAGCTGATGACCGCTTCGCCGTTGGTCTCCAGCGACCGCAGTTCGCCGATCGCGTTCAGCCCGATCAGCACTTCGGGATCGACGAGCCGCTCGCGCATCATGATCAGCAGCGACTGGCCGCCGGCGATCACCTTGGCCGAATCGCCGTGCTCGGCCAGCGCGCCGAGCGCCTCGTCGACGGTCGTGGGCTCGAGGTAGCGCATCACGCCTCCCCTCCGTTCGAGCCGAGCGCCGAGTGCACGCGCTCCGGCGTCAGCGGGATCCGGGTGATCCGCGCCCCGGTGGCGTTCTTGACCGCGTTCGCGATCGCCGCCGCGGTCGGCACCAGGCCCATCTCGCCGAGCCCCTTGGCGCCGTACGGGCCGCGCGGG
Source organism: uncultured Solirubrobacteraceae bacterium (assembly GCA_963768375.1). Taxonomy (GTDB): domain Bacteria; phylum Actinomycetota; class Thermoleophilia; order Solirubrobacterales; family Solirubrobacteraceae; genus Solirubrobacter. The sequence goes on along the minus strand of CAVYHO010000001.1, from coordinate 26,768 downwards.
TCATTGGTCTCCACCCACAGCGAGCGCATCGGGGGCATCTCGGTCGCGGTCGGGATCCGGTAGGTCGAGAAGCGCGGGTTCATGACCTGCCCTTCCTCGACGATCAGGTCCTCCATCAGCCCGTAGCCGATGCCCTGCGCCGCGCCGCCCTCGACCTGCGACTCGGCCAGCGCCGGGTTGACCAGGTTGCCGCAGTCGGTGGCCGCGACGAAGTCGACGATCCGGACGTGCCCGGTCTCCTGATCGACCTCGACCTCGACCGCGTGCGCGCCGAAGCTGTAGCTCATCGCGAAGTCGCCCACCCCGGTCTCCGGGTCGGGCAGCGAGCACGGCGCGTCGTAGTGCGACTGGGCCATGATCTGGCGCCCGTCACGGTCGCGGAACAGCGACGACTGGACGACCGACGCGAGGTCCATCGATTTGCTGTGGTCGTCACGCGCCCGCACGCCGTGGTCGACGCACTCCAACTGATCCGCCGGCACCTCGAGCGCCTCGGACGCGACCCGGAAGAGCTGCTCGCGCACCTGCGCGCACGCGTCCTTCACAGCGTTGCCGGACAGCGTGGTCACGCGACTCCCGTACGTCCCGAAGTCGGCCGGGATCGTCTCGGAGTCCGAGAAGATCACGTCCACGTCGTCGAGGTCGATGCCGAGCTCCTCGGCGCAGATCATCGCCGTCGCGGTCGTGGCCGCGCCGGTGCCGATCTCGGTCGCGCCGATCATCAGCGACACCGAGCCGTCCTCGTTGACCTTCACGCCCGCGCCGCAGAAGTCGGCGTTGACGTTCGGATGGAACTTGCCCGACGTGAAGTGCGTCCCGCACGCGATCCCGATGCCGTGGCCCGCCGGCAGCTCCCGGCCCCAGCCGATCGCCTCCGCCGCCTTCTCGCAGCACTCCGCGACGCCGCACGAGGTCAGCGTCGGGCCGGAGATCGCGACGTCACCCGGCTGCGACAGGTTCATCATCCGGAACGCGACCGCATCCATGCCGAGCCGCTCGGCGATCATGTCCGTGTGGCACTCGGCCGCGAACGTGAACTGCGGGCTGCCGAACCCGCGGAACGCCCCGCCCATCGGGTTGTTGGTGTAGACGGTGTAGCCGTCGTAGTGGTAGGCGGGGATGCGGTAGACGGCGCCGCCGAGCATCGACTGCGTCAGTGACACGCCGGGCCCGTACGAGGTGTAGGCGCCGTTGTCGAGGATCACGCGCGCGGATCGCGCCGTGATCGTCCCGTCGGCCTTGACCCCGGTCTTCATGTAGATGATCTCCGGGTGGCGCGTGCGCGAGGACGTGAACTCCTCGTCGCGCGAGTGGAACATCCGCACCGGCCGCCCGAGGTTCATCGACGCCTGGATGGCGACGACGTAGATCGAGTGGGTCTCGGACTTCGACCCGAACCCGCCGCCCAGGTACGGCGAGAGGATCCGGATCTTGTTCGCCGGCATCCCGAAGATGCCCATCAGGCTGAAGCGATCGAAGAACGTCGACTGGCTGCTCATGTGCAGCGTCACACGCCCCGACGCGTCGTAGTCGGCGATCAGCGCGTGCGGCTCCATGCACGTGTGGCACTGGCGGCTCGTGACGAACCGGTCCTCGAAGATGTGGTCGGCCTCCTCGAAGCCGGCGTCGAGGTCGCCCGCGTGGACGCGGTTGTGGGCGACGACGTTGCGCTCGACGCCCTCGTGCACGGCCGGCGCGCCCTCCTCCATCGCGGCCTCGGGATCGAAGACGCCCGGGATCGGCTCGTAGTCGACGTCGATCAGCTCCATCGCGCGCAGCGCGGTCGGCTCGTCGATCGCGATCACGGCCGCGACGCCCTCGCCCTGGTAGCGGACGACGCCGTCGGCGAGCGCGGTCTCGTCCTGCACGAACGCGCCGTACTTGCCCTGCGGCATGTCGGCCTGCGTGTAGACCGCGAGCACGCCCGGGACGGCGGCGGCCACCGCGCTGTCGATGGCGACGATCCGCGCCGACGGGTGCGGGCTGCGCAGGATCTCGCCGTGCAGCATCCCGGGCAGCCGCATGTCGTACGCGTACGGCGCCTTGCCGGTGACCTTCTCGTGCGAGTCGGCACGCGGGAGCGACTGGCCGACGACCCGGTGCTCGGACGGCCGGTACTGCCGCACCTCGATCGACTGACCGGACGCGGCCATGATCGCCTCGACGATCCGCGAGTAGCCGGTGCAGCGGCAGAGATTGCCGCGAATCGCCTGGCGCACCTCGTCCTCGGTCGGCGTCGGGTTCGTGGCCAGGAACGCCTTCGCGGTCATGATCATCCCCGGCGTGCAGTAGCCGCACTGCGACGCGAAGTGGGTCGCGAACGCCTCCTGCACCGGGTCGAGCGTGCCGTTGTGCGCGAGGCCCTCGATCGTCGTGATCTTCTGGCCCTGCGCCTGCACGGCCAGCACGAGGCACGAGTTGACCACGTCGCCGTCGAGGTGCACGGCGCACGATGCGCACTCGCCCTCGTTGCACGCGCGTTTGGTGCCGGTCAGCCCGAGGTCGTCGCGCAGGGCGTCGGCGAGCGACCGGCTCGGGTCGGCCAGCAACTCGTACGGCACCCCGTTGACCTCCAGGGTGATGGGGATCTTGCTCACGCCGCTCCTCCTCCACTCGGTCCCTCAGACAGGAGATCGACGACGCCCTCCACGTCGTCGAGGTCCGCGAACTCCTTCAGGCGGTCGGCGCCCACCCACTGCTGCGCCCACCACTGGTACAGATCCAGTTGCCGCTCGCCGCCGAACATCTGGATGGCCGCGCCGCGCTCGTCGGCGAACGCGATATAGAGCGACGGCACACGCGCGGCGAGGCGGGCCAGGCCCGCGTACGTCTTGACGCCCTTGGTGGGCATGCAGTCGCTGATCAGGATCACGTCGGTCGCGCCGGGCAGCCGATCCGACGCCTCGGCGGCCGCCTGCAGCACCTGGCCGATGTCGGTCGCGCGGCCCTCGGGGAGCCGCAGCACGACGTCGACGACGTCCTCGACGTCGGCCTCGACGCCGAGCGGCTTGATCTCCTTGAGCTCGTCGTCGAAGGCGATCACGGCGTAGTCGGCGCGGCCCGCCGCGCTCAGCTGCGCGAGCGCGGCGGCCATCGTCGCCGCCAGCATCAGCTTGCGGCCGACCATCGAGCCCGAGTGGTCGACGAGGATCACGTAGTCGCGCCGGTGGCGGCTGCGGTTCTCGATGAACATGTCGTCACGCTCGAGCCGGCCGCTGTTGGCCAGGTACGCGTCGACGGTGGCCTCGAGCGCCAGTGGGCCGGGCGCCTCCTCCGTCCACGGGCGAGCGAGCACCGCGGTGCCGGGTGCGCCCGCGTGCGCGGGGACGCCCTCGCGCAGGCGCAGGACGAGCTCGCGCGCGTGCTTGAGCACCAACTCGGGGTCGCGCAGGTGGCTGTCTCGCGGGTCGGGCGCGTCTCCGATGCGTGCGCCGCCATTGGACGGCCGGTCGCGGCCCACCATCGGCACCGAGCGCGACTCTCCGGCCTCGTCGCCGGAGCCGGGCCGCGCGAGCCCCGGGATCTCGTCCGGTGATTTGGGGCGCGGGGCTGGACGATCGCCGCCCGCCAGCTCCGCCGGGCCGGGCTCCGCCTCGCCGCCGGTGTCCTCGTCGGCCTCGACCGGGACGCCGGCCGGCGCCCGCAGCGCATGCTCGAACAGCGTCTCGACGTTGCCGTTGAAGTCGCGCCGCAGCAGCTTGCCGATCAGCTCGTGGACGATCTCCGCCGCGGTCTTGCCGGCGCTGGGCTTCACGCGCAGCTTGCCCGCGTACGCGCTGCAGGCCAGGAAGCGGATCGTGTCGAGGTCGAGCTCGTCGTGCCGCCAGCCGGTGAGCAGGTCGATGAAGTCGATCGCGCCGCGGATCGAGGCGCCGTGGCGCAGGTCCGGATGGACCCGCGACTCGCGCCCGAGGTCGACGGCGAAGGCGTGGAAGCCGGCGCGCTCGCCGCCGCACCTGCGTCCCACGATCGCCAGCTCGTCCTCGCGCGCCTGGTAGTCGAGCTCCAACGTCACGAAGCGATCGACCAAGCCGCGCGAGAGCCGCGTGGTGCCGACATCGTCGAGCGGGTTGGCCGCGCCGACCACCGTGAAGCCTTCTCGCGCGTCGACCCGCCCGAGCCGCGGCACCTCGAGATAGCGCTCCGACAGCGCCGTCATCAGCACATTCAGCGCGCCGCTCGGCGCCCGGTTCATCTCCTCCAGGTAGAGGATCCCGCCGGCGTTCATCGCGCGCGCCAACGGCCCGGGGACGAAGTGCTCGGGCCGGTAGCCCTCCTTGAGCACCATCGGCGGGTCGAACGTCCCGACCAGCGCGTGCCCGGTCAGCTGCTCGTCGCCCGTGACGTCGACGAAGCGGTCGGGCTCGTCGCCGAGGTGATGCGCGAGCGCGCGCACCATCGTCGTCTTGGAGACGCCCGGGAAGGCCGATCAGCAGGACCGCCTTGCCGCGTTCGAGGGCGCTCAGGAGTAGGCGAAGCTCACGCCGTCGACCCACCACCGAGGCGGTGACATCGTCCGGCAGGCCAACAGTCATCTGTGGCCCGGCGATCGCATCGCTCCTCTCCCTTCGACGCGAAATCTACACCCCAGGGCGCCCCCTATTCCAGCCCCGGGGGTAGATCAGCGCCGGACTGAGAAGTGCTGCGGTTCGGTGGTCGCGATCGCCTCGATCAGCGCCGCGAACTCCTCATGCGAGACGTGCGTGGCGATGTCCGACTCGGAGATCATCCCGCACAGCCGCTTCTCGGCATCGATCACGGGGAGCCGCCGCACCCGGTGGCGGCGCATCAGCTCCATCGCCTCCTGGATCGGCGCGTCGACGCTCGTATAGATCAGCCGGTACTGCGCGAGTTCGCCGGCAAACGTGGTGCGCGGGTCGCGGTTGCGGCCCACCACCTTCACGACGATGTCGCGGTCGGTGATCATCCCGTGCAGGCGGTCGTCCTCCCCGCAGATCGGCAGCGCGCCGACGTCGAGCCGCTCCATCATCCTGGCGGCCTCGGCCACCGTCTCCCCCTCGGCGATGCACGTGCAGCCGGGGTGCATCGCCTCGCGGACGGTCGTAGCGAACGTCTCAGGCATGGACTCATTATGCGTCGTCGTCGCGCAAGATGAGATCGAGGTCGTTGTCGGCGATCCGGAGGCCGCTCGGACCCGAGATGCGCACGTCGATCTCCTCGTCGATCTCGGGCACCGTGTCGCCGCACAGGTGGATTGGGAACGTCGCCGCGTTCGCTCCGGCCGCGAAGTGGAGGCGGAACGACGGGAACGCCAGGTAGTCGACGCCGGGCGTGGCGGTGCCGTACGTGCGGTTGGTGCCGGGCACGGGCCGTGCGGTGAAGTCGCCCACGCCGACCGACGCGGGAGCGGCCGCGGGCTCGGTCAACTGCACGGTGACCTCGTACGGCGCGCATCCCGTGTCGGCCTCTCTGATCGCCGCGGTCGGCATCAAGGCGACCGGACCGAGCAGCGGGTTCGGGTCGTTGTCGCGCACCACGATGTCGATGTCGTTGTCGCGGATCGTCACCCCGGACGGCCCGGAGATCCGGATATTGATGTTCTCCTCGGGCTCGTCGAGCGTGTCACCGAGCAGGGTCACGGGGAACGTCGCGACCTGCTGGCCCGGCGCCCAGGACAGCCGGAACTGCGGGATTGGCGCGTAGTCCGCGCCCGGCGTCGCGGTGCCGTACCCCGGCCGCGTCGTGAAGTCGTGCACGATCACCGACACCGGGACCGAGTACGGGTTCGGGCGGTCCAGAGCGACGTTGATCGTCAGCGGCGCGCCGGTCGCGGCGTCCGCCTCGCCCACACGGAGGTTGGGGAGGTGCACCTCGGGCGAGGCGGCGGCCGCGGAGGGGGCGACCGCGAGGGTCAGCGCGGTCGTCAGGGTGAGCAGTCCCTTGCTCTTCATCGATCCTCCTTGGATCTGTATGTTCGTGGCGCGAAAACGCTAACCGAGGCGCCACCGGCGAGGTCTTAACTTTCGGTGACAACCAGCCGCAGCGATCCGACGTACTCGGGCTGCGTGCGCAGATGCCCGTAGCGGGCATCCCACTCGCCGCTGGCCAGCGCGTCACGAAGGGCGGGCACGTCGTCGACCCCGGCCAGCCCCCAGGCCGACTGCGCGCGGCGGACCTCCGGGTCGAGCAGCGCCTCGGGGCGGCCGTAGAACGCCTCGGCGAAGCCGTCCTGGCAGTCGAACGGAATCGGCACCTCGAGGATCCGACCGCCCAGCGAGTGCCAACGGCGGATACCGGCTCGCCTCCAGCGCGAGCACGTCGGGCGCGTAGTCATGGAGCCAGAACCGCGGCACCGCGCCGCCTTCGAACGTCAGGATCACCACCGGCCCGCGGCTGACGCGCCGCAACTCGCGCAGGCCGCGGTCGACGTCGCGCCACTGGTGGATCGTCACCATCGCCATCGCCGCGTCGAAGCTGTCGTCGTCGAACGGCAGTGACTCCGCGGTGGCGTCGACCGCGGGCGTCCTGCGCTGCGCGCGCATCGCCGCCGACGGCTCGACGGCGACGACGTAGCGATCCTCGGGCTCGTAGGACCCGGCGCCCGCGCCGACGTTGACCACCGTCCGCGCGTCGCCGAGCGCTTCCCACACCAGTGCCGCGATCCGCGGATCGGTGCGGCGGTGGCGAGGGTAGGCGGCGCCGACGGCTTCGTAATCAGCCATCGCGCCAGGCGACGAGCCGGCGAAGGTCGGACAGGTCGTAGCCGGACCCATCGCCGGGGACTCCGAGGATGAAGTGCTGAACGCCCGCCTCGGCCAGCTCGTCGAGGTTGTCCAGCAGCCCGCCCTGCATCCCCCACGTCCGCTCGATCTCGGCCGGGTCACGGCCCTCGGCCGCGCAGTGCTCGAGCAGAACCTCGTTCTTGCGCTGGTAGGCCTCGGCGTCGCCGAAGCTGTGCCACATGTCCGCGTACCGCGCGACGAGCTTGAGCGTGACCTTCGGGCCGCTGCCGCCGATCAGGATCGGCAGCTTGCCGACCGGCGGCGGGTTGAGCTTCTCCAGCCGCGACTTGATCCGCGGCAGCGCGTGGCGCAGGTCGCGCACGCGGTCGGGAGCGGTGCCGAACTCGTAGCCGTACTCGTCGTAGTCGCGCTCGAACCAGCCGGCGCCGATGCCGAGGATCGCGCGGCCGCCGGAGATGTGGTCGATCGTGCGGTGCGCGTCGGCCAGCAGCTCGGGATTGCGGTACGAGTTGCAGATCACCAGCGCCCCGATCTGCGCGCGCTCGGTGACCTGGGCCAGTGCGGCCAGCGTCGTGATGCCTTCGAAGTGCTTGCCGTCGCGGTCGCCGCGCAGTGGAAAGAAGTGATCCCAGGTGAAGATCGTGTCGACGCCGAGCTCCTCGGCCTCGCGCCACGCGCGCCGCATCCCGTCGAAGTCCGCGTGCATGGGCTGGACCTGGACACCGACGCGCATGGAAGTCATGCGCGGTCACCCTAGCGACGGGTTCGAACCCGGCTCATGAGCGCGCCCTACCCTGAGTTCGACCCCCCGCAGAAGGAGCTACATGAAGGCCACGTCTGTCCCCACCACGATCTACTCCAAGGACATGACCTTCTTTGCGCACGTTGAACCTGGGGATCCTGGCGCACGTCGACGCCGGTAAGACGACCCTCACAGAGCGGCTGCTGTACGCGGCCGGCGTGATCGACACGCCGGGCAGCGTCGATCACGGCAGCACCCAGACCGACACGCTGGCGCTCGAGCGCCAGCGCGGGATCACGATCAAGTCCGCGGTCGTGTCGTTCGTCGTCGACGACGTGACGGTGAACCTGATCGACACGCCCGGCCATCCCGACTTCATCGCCGAGGTCGAGCGCGTGCTGAGCCTGCTCGACGGCGCGGTGCTGGTCGTGTCCGCCGTGGAGGGCGTGCAGGCGCAGACGCGCGTGCTGATGCGCGCGCTGGAGCGGCTCGGCATCCCGACGCTGATCTTCGTCAACAAGACCGACCGGGTCGGCGCGGACGCCGAGCGAGCGGTGCGCGGGCTGGCGCTTCCGACGCTCACCGGCTCGGCCAAGACCGGGGATGGTGTGGATGCCCTGCTCGGCGCGCTGACGTCGTTGCTGCCCGCCCGGGAGCCCGACATCGACGCGTCACTCGCCGGGACGGTATTCAAGATCGACCGCGGTCCATCCGGCGAGAAGATCGCCTACATGCACGTTCGCGCCGGAAGCGTGAGCACCCGCGACCGGTTGCCGTTCGGCAAGGTGACCGCGATCCGTCTCTTCGAGAACGGCTCCGACATACGCGCCAAACGCCTGGAGGCCGGGCGCATCGGCAAGCTCTGGGGGCTGACCGACGCGCGCATCGGCGACACCGTCGGTGAGGCGCAAGCGGCGCAGCAGTTCGCGCCGCCCACGCTCGAGACCGTCGTCGTGCCCGCGGCCGGCACCGATCGCGGAGCGCTGCACGTCGCGCTCACGCGCCTCGCCGAGCAGGACCCGCTGATCAATCTGCGCGATTCGACGCTCTCGCTGTACGGCGAGGTGCAGAAGGAGGTGGTCGAGGCCACGCTCGCCGACGATTTCGGCGTCGAGGTCGCCTTCCGCGAGTCGACGCCGATCTGCATCGAGAAGCCGGCGGGCTCGGGGGCGGCGGTCGAGATCATCGACGAGGGCGAGAACCCGTTCCTGGCGACGGTCGGGCTGCGCGTCGAGCCCGGCTCGGGCGTCGAGTTCCGGCTCGAGGTGGAGTTCGGGTCGATGCCGGCCGCGTTCTTCACCGCGGTCGAGGAGACCGTGCGCGAGACGCTCGCGCACCGGCGGATCACCGACATCGCCGTGACGATGACCCACTCCGGCTACTGGGCGCGCCAGAGCCACTCGCACGGCACGTTCGACAAGAGCATGTCGAGCACCGCCGGCGACTTCCGGGCGCTCACGCCGCGCGTGCTGGATGCGGCGCTGCGGCGGGCGGGCACGCGCACGTATCAGCCGGTGCATCGGTTCACGCTCGAAGTCCCGGACGACGCGCTCGGCAACGTGCTGTCCGAACTGGCGCGGCTGCGGGCGGTTCCGGAGCTCTCCGACGGCGCGATCGAAGGCACGATCCCCGCCGCGCACGTCCACGAGCTGCGTCTGCGGCTCCCAGGACTGACGCGCGGCGAGGGCGTGCTCGAATCCGCGTTCGAGTCCTACGCGGAGTGAAGAGCGGCCGTCCGGATGCGGCGGTCGGCGACGATGTCGCCGGCGACCAGCAGCAGGTTGGTCCCGGCGGCCGCGCCCACGACCGCGGTGAGCAATGCGATCGGCGAGGCCGTGACGGCGAAGCCCACCCAGGCGCCGAGTTGCGCACCGGCGACCGCGCACGCGAGACCCGCGAGCTTCGGCCGGTCGACGTCGACCCAGGCCAGGTCGGCGCCGAGCGCGACCGGCAGCGCGACCGACGGCACCACCAGGGCCGCCGCGTCGATCTGGACGCTCGGGGCGAAGATCAGCGCGAGCAGCGCGGCGCCGAACCAGCCGCCGAGCCCGAGCACGAGCGCCCCCACGGACCGCAGCGCGACGCTCGCGACGCGTCCGAGCCGTCCGCGGCTGCGGACCCGCCAGGCAGCGATGGCCAGCGACAGCGCCGCCACCAACGCGAGGCCGACCATGAAGCCGGCGAGCTTCTTCGCCAGGCCGGTCTGCGTGGTGTCCGGGGTGAGGTCGATCTTCTGTTCCGTGTAGCGCGAGTCGTCGACCTTGCCGGTGGCGTAGAACGTCGTGATGAGGTGCGCTCCGGCCGGCTTCTGGTTGTTCCAGAAGTCGGTCGTGTGGCCGAAGCCCTTCAGGATCACCTGACGCCCGTTGGGCAGGTGCGGGAGGACTTCCTTGGTCGCGATCTCGGGCGGCGTCGAGCCGTCCACCTCACCGCTGATCAGCAGCGTCTCGATCGTCGACGTGCGCGGCGTGGCGTAGGCGTTGTCGTCCGGCGTGGCGGGCCAGGCGTCGACCAGCCGGCCGTCGGACCAGAGGAACTGGTTGACGGCATCGCCGACGCCGGAACGGTCCGGCCTCGGTGAAGCGAAGTGCTGCTTCGCCGCCGCGGCATCGAGCCGGGCCGTCGCGGCCAGCTCGCCCCAGACCATGGCGCGCGGGATCATCAGCCGCACGAGGAACGACTGGAACCACAAGCCGCTCGCGTCGCCGTCGGTGGCCGCGCGCCAGGTGTCCAGCGTCTCCGGAGCCGAAAGCGGTGCGGCCGCCGACGACGCCTCCATCAATCCCCAGAACGAGGCGGCGCGGACGTTGCCGGACTCGACCGGGAAGGGACCCCAGCGCTTAGGCAGCGCCGGCAGCCGCGTCGGGCAGTCGTGCCCGGCGGCGCAGATCCGCTCCAGCTGCGACGCGGTGCGTTCGGGGCTGAACAGGAAGCGCCCGGGCGCGTTGACGCCCAACTGCACGGACCGGTGGATGCTCGCGGGGTAGCGGTACGAGTAGATCTGCGCGGAGCGCGTGCCGGCGCTCTCGCTGAACAGGTTGATCTTGGAGTAGTTGAGCAGGCGGCGCGCGTCCTCCAGGTCGTCGACGCGCTGCGGGATCGTGTACCCGTTCAGGTCATAGCCCTCGGACTTCAGCCGATCGGCGCAGTCGCGCAGCGCCGTCCCGGACGCGCGCATCGACGCCTCGGAGAGCATGTCGCGCGACCGCAGCCGCGAGGACGTCACCTCGGGACAATCGAGCTTCGTCGAACTGTCGACGCCGCGGTAGCCGACCAGGACGACATCGTGGTCGTCGGCGAAGCGGCTCGCCATCGGGAACGTCATGTTAGTCCCGCCCGGCCCGCCCTCGAGGCGGAAGATCGGCTCGGCCGGATGCGTCGAACGGGCCTTGATGCGGGTGATCGGGATCGCGATCAAGCGTGACTTCGGATCGCGCCGGTTCTCGCGCACGGTCATCGTGCCGCAGTCGGCCGCGCGCGGGCCGGCCTCCGTGTCGTATGTGCACGACTTGAGCGTCAGTTGGCCGGCATGGGCGCCCTTCGGCACCGTGGGCGGATCGTCACCACGAGACGCGACGATGCCGAGTCCGGCGATCACCACGGCGACGAGCGCGAGGGTCAGGATGCGTGTCGGTTTCATGCCGCCGACGATGAGGCCGACGGCGTGCCGCGTCGTCGTCGGAAGGCCGCGCTCTGTCTCCTGCTGGATGACGAGGGCGCCTCCTCCTCGAGTAGGAGGTCGGGCGGCGGAACCTGGAGTAGGTTCGTCTCGTGACCCTTCTCCGACGTTTCGGCTTCGACCTCCTGATCGTGGTTGCGGCGTTCCAGAGCGCGCTCGCGGTGGCGCTCGCCGACGGCCCGAACCAGCCCACGGCTTGGTTTGGCCCACTCGCCATCGGGATCCTCGTGCTGGCGTTGATCGGCCGCCGCTGGTGGCCGTTCGGAGCACCCGCGGCGCTGTGGCTGCTGGCGGCCGCTCTGTCCTTCGCGGACGGGCGCCTGGTCGTGTACGCGACAACGGTCATGCTGGCCGGGACGGCGGCGGCGTTCCTGCTCGGCAACCTTCCGGACGCGCGCCAACGTCGGATCGGGCTCGCGTTGGTCGTCTGCGCGGCGGTGATCGTCAGCTACAACGATCCATCCCACGCCACCGGCGACCTGCTCTTCCAACCGCTCCTGTTCGTCATCGCGTGGCTCGCCGGCTACGGGCTGCGCGGCCGCGCCGCGCAGGCCGAGGCGGCCGAGGAGCGCGCCGCGCGCGCCGAGCGCGAGCGCGAGATCGTGGCGCGGATCGCGGTGGCCGAGGAGCGCGCGCGGATCGCGCGTGAGTTGCACGACATCGTCGCCCACGCGGTGAGCGTCATGGTGCTGCAGGCGGGCGCGGTCCGGCACCGGCTGCCCGACTCCGACGACCGCGAGGCGCTCGTCTCCGTCGAGCGGACCGGCCGGGCGGCGCTGACCGAGATGCGACGGCTGCTCGGCGCCCTGCGTGAGGACGAAGATCTGGAGCTCGCTCCACAACCGGGGCTCGAGACGCTCGACACGCTTGTCGAGGCGTTCGGTCGTGCCGGCCTGCCCGTCCGCCTGCAGGTCGACGGCAAGCAGGTTCCGCTCCCGCGCGCACTCGACCTGTCGGCGTACCGGATCGTGCAGGAGGGGCTGACGAATGCCTTGAAGCACGCCCGCGCGCAGCGCGCGGACGTCGTGCTCCGGTACGCGCCGGACGAACTGCGGATCGACGTGCGCGACGACGGTGAAGGCGGTGCGACCGATGACGGTCTCGGCCATGGGCTCGTGGGCATCCGCGAGCGCGTGAAGATCTACGGCGGGTAATGACCGCGGGGAGGGTCAACGGCGGCGGCTTTGAACTGAGTACGCGGCTGCCGCTCTCATGATCCGCGTGCTCGTCGCCGATCAGTCGATGGTCCGCGCGGGCTTCCGGCTCCTGCTGTCCGGCGAGCCGGACATCGAGGTGGTGGCGGAGGCGCAGACGGGGCTGGAGGCGGTGCAGAAGGCGGCCCGCTTCGACCCGACCGTGGTGCTGATGGACATCCGGATGGGTGCTCGATGGGATCGAGGCGACCCGCCGGATCATCGCCGCCGACGAGCACGCGCGGGTGCTGATCCTGACGACGTTCGACCTCGACGAGTACGTGTACGAGGCGCTGGCGGCGGGCGCGAGCGGGTTCGTCTTGAAGGACGACCCGCCCGAGCAGCTGATCGCCGCGATCCGGACGATCGCGGGCGGCGAGGCGCTCCTCTCTCCCGCGGTCACCCGACGCGTGATCAGGCAGTTCACGCGCCGGCCGCGGCCGACCCCGCCGCCCGGGCTTGACGAGCTCACCGCGCGCGAGACGGACGTCTTCCGCCTGATCGCGCGCGGCTATTCCAACGCCGAGATCGGCGCGGAGCTCTCACTCGCGGACACGACGGTCAAGACCCACGTGACGAGCGTGCTGCGCAAGCTCGGTCTGCGCGATCGGGTCCAGGCCGTCGTGCTCGCGTACGAGACGGGTGCGTTCGAGCGCTAGGCAGACAGGAGACGCTCGAAGAACCCGCGGTAGCGCTGGAGCGAGACCCGCAGGTCCTCGGTCGAGACGTCCTCGCCGCGGCCCCACTGCTGCTCGAGCCGCTCGCGCTCGGTCGCGAACCCCTCGGCGACGCGCTTCATGACCTGCGCCACGAGCTGGTCGGCCTGCTCGACCGTCTCGCGGGGCTCGTCGACGAAGCCGGTCTGGATCGTCTCCCACCGGCGCCGGAACTCCTCGTTGTCGTCGCTCGCCAGCAGTTCGGGCGAGTCGTCGCCGAGGTCGGCGGTCGACGTCGGCCGCTCGTCGCGAGGTTCCTCGCGGACCTGCTCGTCGTGCTCGGTCTCGTGGCGTTCCTCGTCGCGGACTTCGGTGTCGGCGATCTCGCGGGTGCTGGGCGTCTGCATCACTTGACCTCCATCGGTTCGTGTTCGGGCTTGAGCAGTTCGGCGAACAGCGCGCGGTAGTGCACCATCGCCTGCCGCAGGTCCTCTGTACTGGCGTCGCGCTCGCTGTGGATCGCGTGCGCCTTGCGGTAGTCCTCGACCACGTGCGGGTGGTCGACGGACGCGTCGGCGGCCTGCTGGTCGAAGTCCTCGACCGGGTAGCCGCGCTCACGCATGACCTCCGCGACCAGCTCGTCGGCATCGGTCAGCGCCGATGCGGGCTGGTCGACGAACTTGGCCTGCGTGGCCTTCCAGCGCTCGGTGTAGCGCTGGCGCGCGCTCTCGTCGAGCGGCTTGATGTCATAGCTGCGCCGCCGATCGCGGCGCTCGCGCAGATCGGCTTCAGCTGCACGCTGGTCGCCGTGCTCATCGAGCGCGCGGTCGTACTCGGGGCCGAACCCTTCACGCAGCTGCGCCGACCGGCGCTGCCGATAAAGAAGCAGGCCCACGACCACGAGCAGCACGACGACGACGATCACCAGAACCCAGGTCACGTCTGTCCTCCTTGCTTATGGAACTCCGGCCGATGCCGGAGTGAATGGGGCTGAGTCTCGGCTACCCAAGCGCCGCGGCGCGTATGTGGATCTCGTCAGCGCGTGTTGACGCCACTAACAAGTTGCAACCACGCGGTCGCGGCTTACCAAGCGGTGCCGGTGACCTGGAGGGGCTGCGGCGCCAGCTCGCGCACGACGGGGGTCGTGAACGCGTGCGAGACGGGGCGGCGGCGAGAGGTGGTGGCAAGAAGGGTCATGGCTGATGGGGGGTTAGCTGCGGGGCTTACGGAAACGGCGCTGAGCGGTGCGCTCTGCCTGGTATGCGGTCGCGTGGTGCAGTTGGATCAGCGAGGGGTTCATGACACTCGGAATTCTCCCGCTTGCGAGGTCGCATTCTCAGGCGGCTGACTGGCGTCTCACAGGCGCGGATCCCGCCTCTTTCGGTGCGGTCCGCGCCTTCCGGGCGGGGGCTGGCCGCACCCGGGCAAGCGGGAAACTGTCCCCATGGCATCTGAATCGCAGCGTCTGCTCGGTGCAGCAGATGAGCGCCGTGCAGGGCGACATCGCCCACGTCACGACGATCAGTTACTGGGAGTCGCTGGACGCGATGCGGGCGAAGCATGGCGAGGGCGTGCAGCCGTCGCACCTTGATCGTGACCCCGAGTTCCTGCTCGAACTGCCCGAGGAGGTCGCGCTGGTCGACGTGCACGTCAACGACTGGCAGTGAGGCCGTTCCGGCGCCGCCGGCTCGCCCGTGCCGGCGGCGTCGCTGCGCGGGCGCTCAGTGGGGCGGGTTGTCGCGCAGGCTGCGCATCTCGCGCTGGACCTGCTTGGCCGCCTCGGCGGCCGACGAGGCGTCCTTCGTCGCGCGCTTGCGGGCACCCGCGGCGCGCGCGGCGTCGTTGCGCTTCGCGATCTCCTGCTTCTCGGCGCGCCAGGCGGCCTCGCCGCGCAGGGGCTGTGTCGGCTTGTCGGTCATCGGCTCGAGCTCAGGGCCGTGGCGGGAAATACATAGCGCTGCGGGGCGCGCGCTCCGCCGATCGGGTTCCGCTCGCCGCGCAGGCCGTAGAGGCCCGGAGCAGAAGCACTAAAGGTCGGGACTTCGGGCTCGCCGCCGTGGCTGATGACCCACGCCTCGATCGCGGCGGCCGGCGTGCCCTCGGCGAGGATCGCGGCGCGCTCGATAACTGCGCCGCCTTCGCCATCGGGTCGTGAGAGGCGGATGACGGCGGCGCGTACCTCTCCCTCGGAGTGGCGCGTGTCGGGACTGCTGGCGGGCATGAGCCCTCCTGGTCGAGCAGCGGCCGGCGCCGCGCTTCGCTACGGCTGGCGAGGGTCGTCTGCGAGGTGCCGCGGAAAATTCCGGGACTACGTCCAGCGTACCGCATCACTCGGCCCGGAATTTTCGCTTCAGACGCGGTACAGGAACGTGTAGACCGCCGAATGGCCGCTCTGGACCAGGGCGTCGAGGCAGTAGCGGCATTCCCCGTCGTCGTCGCTGGCGGGGAGGTCAAGGGTCATCGGCGGACGCCCCTCGAGCATGTCGACCTCGACTCGGTCGCCCTTCAGCGGACCGTCGTCGAGCAGCGCCGTGATCGTCAGCTTGGGCATCGCAGTGTTGACGGTACTCGATCGTTCGGGTGACCGAGCGTCGGCGCGCCAACTCGGCGCGCAAGCGACCAATCGCCGGCGGCCGGCCAGGGTCCCCTTCGACACACCACCCACGAAGGGATTCTCGATGTTCAAGCGCCTCCTCCTGATCGCGATCGTCGCGGTCGCCGGCTCCGGGTCGTTCGCGGGCGCGGCACACGCCGCCGTGATCGACAACGACCCCGTCCAGCTCCTCTCCAACAAGGTCGACTTTGGCGACAACACATTCGCCGCCGGTGCACCCACCGGCTCTGGCAACGTCGCGTGGGACTACAGCCTCGGGATCGTCAGCCCGCAGGCCACTGGAACCCTGCATCTGAGAAACGCGGCCGGCCTGTGCGCCCGCATGCGCCTCGAGCAGTTCAGCCGCGCCGGCGCCCTTCTCGTCACGACCGTGGGCGGCACGGTCTGCGCCGCCAACAACGCGCACCAGACGTTCGCGGTCAATCTCAACGCGGCCGGCAACGCGCTGACCGACAACGTGCTGGTTTCGATCGAGCGCACGAACGTGGGTGGCGGATGGGCGACCGCCGCCTCCGTCTCGGTGACGGCGAACACGCACGACGACGCGGTCGCGATCGCGCCGGGCGCCGGCGCCGGTTTCGGCGGCCCTGGCTGGCTGTTCGGCGCCCCGGTCGGCTCCGGATCGGTCTCCTGGAACCTCGAGAACGGGACGCTCAAGCCGCACCTCCGGGGCACGCTGCACCTCGTCAACAACGGCGGCACGTGCGCGCGCATGAACATCAACTACCTGACCGATGCCGGGGCGTTCATCACCTCGATGCCGGGTGGGACGGTCTGCGCCCCGAACAACGGCGCGTTCGCCTGGACCGTGGACCTGGCCCCCTACCGGGACGTGCTCGGGCAGGTCGAGATCGAGCTCCAGACCCTGAACGCCGGGGGCGGCTGGGCGACCATCGGCTCCCAGACCGTCGCCGTCGCGCTGTGAGCATGCGATGCCGACCCCTCAACGTCCGACCGGCGCCGCCGGGCACGAGTTCCGGGTCCCGACGGTGACCCCGTCCCCGACTCCCGCGCCACGGCCGTCATCTGACTGGTAGCGCACGCTCCGAGGCCCCGGCACTCGCCGGGGCTTCGGTGCTGGCGCATCAGCTCTCGATCGTGGCGAGCCGGTAGCCGAGCCGCCGCCGCACCGCACGCAGGTCCCGTTCAAGCGTGGCTCGGTCAATCCCCGCGACGTTTACGACCGCGTACCGGTAGCTGTATCCGTCCGATTCGTAGTCGACCTCTGACAGCCGCTGACCACTGCGATAGGACGTCGTGAACAGCGTCACGGGAAATCGCTCCTGGATCGCAAGGATCTTGGCCGGATCGGGCGCGGTCTCCACAGTCGCGTCGCGGAAGCTCCGCAGCACATAGCTCGTAGCGGCTCGAAAACGTGCGTGGCGCCGCAGAGCGGGTGGTTCGGTGCCTGCTGCCACCGCGAACAGCACCTCGTACGTGTTCAAGCGCTTGAAACTGAGCGTGTCGCGATACATCAGCGAGTCCACGATCCCGACGACACGCATCACTCCGCGCTGGACGAAGCCTTCGAGCGTCACCTGATGGCCGCTCAGCACCTCCTCCGCCAGCATGTAGCCACCGTGGTAGGTGAAGCCGGAGAAGCGCGCGAGCAGCTGATCGAACGGTCGCACGAACGTCGCGAGATGCGCACGCAACCGCGGGGAGCCGACGAAGTGCCGAAGTTGTTCATACGTGTCACCCGACGGGCGTATTGCGAGAACCACGACTTCACGGGTTTGACGAACAGCGGGAACGACAGAGTCAGAGAGTCCTGGTCAAACGCGTCCGGATCGATAAGTTCGAAGCGGGGCGTCGCTTCAGGGACCGCCGCCTGCTGCGCGAGTCGCGCGTAGTACTTGTGCGAACAGCGCAGAACGCTCTCGGGCTCCGGCCCGGGCAGTCCGAGCTCACGCGCGATGAACGCGGCCACCAAACAACCGGGGTAGTCGCCTGAGCTCGTGACGCCGTCGACCCCGCTTGCGCGCAAGTGCTCTACCGCCTCCGCGATGAACCGGTCGGCGTCGAAAGCCCCGGGATTGTGCTCGACGTCGTCGCCGTAGGTCTCGAGGTCATAACTCAGCCGCTGGAGCCCGGGAAGCTGCGCCGCGTCCCATGCGGTCGGGCACACGAGGACGACCTTCGGGGCTCTACGTGCCCCTGGCAATGGCCACGGCTTCGTCCAGCGACAGCGCCCTGTGGACCGATGCGGCGACGGCGGTGTCACCGCCGAGGTTGGGCGCGAGCCCGCGCCAAACTCCGGTCCAGGATCGTTTCCTCGGCATCCGTGAGCGGGATCTCGCCGTCGGAGCGGAGCTTCTTGGCCGCTTCCGCGAGCCGCACCGCCCGCTCCGGCTGCCCTTCTTCGACCGCGAGCACGGCGAAGCCCTCGAGCGCGAGTACCTGCGGGCGCCGGTCGCCGAGCAGCAGCACCAGCTTCAGGCTCTCGTCGTGGTGTCCACGCGCGACGTCGAGCGCACCCTGCGCCGAGGCGACGAGGCCGAGATAGTTGCGCGCCCAGGCCACGACCTCCCAGTCTGGACGGCTCGCGCCGATCACCAGGGCTCGACCGGCGTGGTCCGCCGCGGCTTCGTAGTCATCGCGGGCCAGCGCGACGCGCGCGAGGTCGTTGTGCACCCAACCCGCACCGATCGGGTTCTCGTAAAGAGCAAGGCCTTCGTGGAGGTGCTGCTCAGCGGTCTCGTAGTCCCCGATGCCGGTGGCGACGACTCCGAGGCTGTCCAGCGTGTCTGCCAAACGATCGTCGGGCTCAAGCTCGCGCTGGATCGCCAGCGCGCGTTCGAGCAACGGTCGAGCGGCGGGGAAGTCCGCGCGCTCCATCGGCACAAGTGCAGCCTCGGCCAGAGCCTGCGCCTCAAGCGCGGGCTCGGTCGCGAGTTCAAGGCCGTCGCGAACCGCCTGCTCGGCTTCGTCGAGCTTGTTGAGCCGGATCGCCAGGCGGCCCGCCCAGAGCGCGACCTCGAAGTCGGCGCGCGTGCGGGTCTCGCTGTTGCGGAGCGCGCGCACCTCGCTGAGGCGCTGCCAGCCCTCCGCGACATCGCGCGACCACCAGAACGCAGCCAGTTGCGCCGCCAACCGCATCGCCTTGTCGATTTCGCGCTCGTGGACGAGGTGGCGTAGGGCGGCGGCCAGGTTCTCGAGCTCCACCTCGATTTCGCCGGTTGTCGCGGATTCGGCGAAAGTCAGGAAGTGCGCCGCGTGACGCCCGCGAATCTCGTCGGCATCTGGCTCCGGCTCCACCGCTCGGCGGCGTAAGAACGCAACGGAGTCGGCATCACGAAGCGATGCGCGCCGCGCACGTCATCGCGCAGCAGCCGTTGATCGAGCAGCACGAGCAGGTCGTCCTCGAGCGTCCGCGATTCGGCGGACCGCAGCACGGCTGCGGCGGTCTCGATCGAGCAACCTCCAACGAATACCGAAAGCTCCGCGAACAATCGCTTCTGGGATTCCTCGAGCTGCTGATAGCTCCATCCGAACGCCGCCTCGAGCGCGTGCTGGTAAGCCTGCAGCTTGGGCTTTCGATCCGCCACGTGGCGCAGCGACTGCTCGATTGACTCCAACAACCTGTCGAGCGGATACAAGCGTGTGCGCGGCGCGACGGGTTCGATCGCCTGCGGGAGATGGTCCAGCTGGTCGCACAGACGCCGTACGCGCAGGTCGTCCGCGGGCGGCAGTGCCGTCGTGTGATCGGATGCGCGCGCGAGGAAGAGCTCCGCCGCAGTTTGAGGCGACAGTTCTGGGACGCGAAGCTCGACCTCGATGTCGAGCCCCAGGCGCACGCGGCTCGTCACCAGCACCGTCACCTCGGGGATCTCGCCCAGCAGAGTGTCGATCGCGGGCGACGCCGTCAGGACGCGATCGAACGAGTCGAGCACCAGGAGCGCGCGGCTGCCACGAAACAGCTCGCGGAGCGCATCCGTCACGGGTTCGCCGAGCCTTACGCTCAACGCGCGCGTGATGCTGCTGACGACGAGCCCTGGATCCGCGACCTTCGTCAGGTCGACGAGATAGACGTGGCCGTCGTACTCGTCGAGGACGCTCCGGGCAAGCTCGACAGCGAAGCGCGTCTTGCCGGCCCCGGGCGGGCCGACGAGCGTGACGAGCCGGTTCTCGCCCAGCATCCGAGTGCAGCGCGCGAGAGCGTCCGGCGGCTCGAAGAACGCGTCCTGCGGAGGCCGCAGGTTGCTCTTCGGCAGCGAAAACGCGGGCCTCGGGGCAGGCAGTCTGGCGGTCGAGGGCTGATAGCTCAGACCCTCGAGGAACGTCTGCGCGGCCGCGTCCCACGTGCAGTGCGAGAAGAGGTCCCGCAATGCCAGCGCGCGGGCCTTGGCGACGTCAGGAGCCAGCGCAACGGTTTCGAGCTGCCGCATCACCTCGGTGATGTCCTGTTCTAGGGCGACCTCGCCGCCGCGCACGTCGACGGTGAGGACGCGTCCGAGCCCTTCGGCGGCGCGATAGTCCTCCAGCAATCGGTGCAGCCCGCTGTTCTCTGTGAGGATCAGCGGAACGCCGGCGGCGATCGCCTCCCAGCCGACGAGGCCGAAGCCCTCGTGCACGGACAGCATCAGGCACGCGCTGGCGTCCACGAGGACGTCGAAGAGCAATTCGCGATCGTCGGTGAAGGGGAGGCCATTGACTGGGATCACCCGCTTCGCTCGCTCCTCTGCCAGGCGGCGGAGGCGTTCCTCTTCGTCTGTGCCGCGGTCAATCCCGACGACCGTGATGCGCGGGTCGCGTCCGGCAACCGCCTTGTGCTTTCCGACGAGCTCAGCGAGCCCGAGAACGGCCACCGTGCCGCGCTTAAGCAGGTCATCGTCACGTGACAGACGCCCGAACGTGATCGGCCGGAACGTCGGCGGCGCCTCAGGCAGCGGCTCGATCGGAGCCAGCCCTGGCCAGCAGCATGGTCACGGGCTTCGTCTTGCGGAGCCGATCCTGGGCGGCTTCAGCGAGCGTCGGTCCGACCCCGAACACCGTGTCGGCCTGCCATAGGACTTCGGCCTCGGAGCGGATGCGGTCGATGATCGTCTCGCCCGATGTTCCACGGATCGCCGCGTAGGACGCGTAATCCGTGTGCTGGATCACGGCGGCCTGCGCGTCCGTTCCCGCGGCGGCGCCGATGACCACCGGCCCGGAATGGATGTCGTGACCGACCCACCATTCGAGGCCGGGCCACCGCTGTGCCATCTCGCGCAGCTCAAAGACGTGGGCGTCGACAAACGCCTTCGGCTCACCGTTGACCGCGATCAGCTCAACGTTGCGTCGCGCCGCCTCCGCGACGTCAGCCTCGGTCGCGCTCAGGACGACGCACATCACACGCAGGTCGCCGCGCTGGGCGGCGATGGCGCTACAGAGCTCCGTATTGAAGGCGTTGATCCCGCCGTGCCGCGGCCCCCAGCCGTCGTGACGAATGCGATAGCGCCCACTGGTGTCGATTCTTTCATCGTCCGGCTCCGCACCCTCGAGACCAGGAACACACGGGCGGCTGACGGGCGTCAGACGGCCGGGGTTGTTGTCAGCGCTTCACCCCGACAGGCAAACGAGCGCAGCACGGTTGCCCGAACGACGCATTGGAGCCAAGCCGACGGACTCGAACCGGTGACTCCTTTCAAGACGAGTGGGATTTTTGGCTCTACAGCACGATTTGTGTGTGTGTCTTGAACGACTCTGGAGCGTCGTTCGGAGTGACCGTTCGCCCGCCTCCGTCGGAATGGATCGGGCGGCCAGTGCACCCTGGAGTGGACCAGCTCGTCAGGGTGTGCGTGGTAGAGCTCGAGCCCTTCGAACGCGTTTCGCGGATACGCCAGCGGTCCGAGGTTGCGAGCTGGCGCGAGGTCGTCGCGCAGTCCGGGCGCAGTCCGCTTGACGAGACCATCAGCGTAGAGCTAGTCGGCGCCAGTCCGTCCTGCGGCTCCGGTAGACCGCGTCAGCGTGGCCGATGTCGTTCAACAGCTCGTGGCGACCGAGCGTGCGCTCGACAAACTCGCTGCTCGCGGCATCTCGGCGGACGAGCCGCCGCAACTGCGGCACAACCGCTACGTCATCCTCCACAACCCGCGCGATCCGGTGCGGCGGCGGTTTCTCATCGGCGCGACGGACGGTGGCCGTGTGCTGACACTCGTCATCGAGCAGACGGTAGATCCAACGACCTGGTTGATCGTGACCGGATGGGGCGCGACCGCGGCCGAGCGTAGAATCCTCAGCCGACGGCGATGAGCAGAGACCCCTGGACAGACCCCGATCCGCAGCCCGGCGATCTCGACGCCGAGCTCGAGGTGCTCGACGAAGGGTCGTTCGAGTACCACGAGGGTGACCCGTCGGCGTCTTTCGGACTCATGCTCGTCGTGGAGGGCGAGGACGCGAGTCGTCTGGCGCGGATCGCTGAGTCGCGTGGGCAGAAGCCCAGCCAGGTCCTCGCCGAGTTGCTTCGCGACGCCGATCGCCCGGCTGCGTAACTGGCTCCTAGAAACGGTCCTTCTCGGTGTTGGCCTGCGAGGGCGCAGGGACCGATGGCGCGGAAGCGGCCTGAGGCCAGATTCCGCGCCACAGCGCCGAAGTCGACGGCCGGACCCGAACCTCGTTTCCTTGTGGTGATCGAGGCGTGCGACGAGGCTTGCCGTTCTGTCCCGCTTGCGATCGGCTCAGCAGTTGCCGAAGCCGGCGGGGTTGCGCGGCCCGGTCGATGCGTGGTGGCCGGCCGCGTTGTAGAGCTGGGCGTTGACGGTGTCGTTGAAGATGATCGACGTGTACAGGGTCAGCGGCCGGTAGGAGTTCGCCGGGACCCAGACGGCTCCGCTGCTGACGAGCTGGTTGCCGTGGCGGTAGACCTGCATTCGCATCGTCTTGCCGCTCGTCGTCTCGTTCACGCCCACGATCGTCGTCTTGTACACCGGCCCGTACCCGCCGCTCTCGTACGTCTTGCAGCCGAGGAAGTACGTCGTGCCGGGCGACCATCCGGTGTAGCCGAGGTTAGTCCAGTCGGCGTGCGCGGCGGGGGTGAACGATGCGAGCAGCGCGACGGCTGCGGCGACGGCGATCGCGCCTCGTCGCAGGTGGTGGTGGCGGACGGTGGTGGATCGGTGCAGGGCCATGCGCGCGAAGGCTGCCGCACGGGCGCCGAAGCGTCCATGGGTCCGCGGACCCCTCTTCGCCGCGGGCCGGTCCCGAACTGGTGTAGGACCAGATTCCGCGCCACAGCGCCGAAGCCGACGACCGGACTCGAACCGGCGACCCCTCATTACGAGCGGCCGTTTGCGGTGAACCTCGCGTCCAGTCACGGACTCCAGCGCGCCAGTTCCCCAGCCGCTTCGCGACGCCGATCGCCCGCGCGCGTAACCGGCTCCTCGCGCAGCGCTCCTTAGTGTTGGCCGGCGAGCACGGCGAGCGAAGCGAGCCGCGCGGAGCCGGCCGGCGGCCGAAGGCCGCCCTTGGATGATCGTGGAGAACCTCCTCACTCGCTAGCCCGGGCGTATTCACCGCGCTACAACGTGGGCATGCGGCGCGACTGGCCGATCGTCGCATCCGGCATCGGGCTTGTCGTGCTGAGCGCGACGCCCGCCATCGCGGCGATCCTCGCGTACCGGCTCGATAACCCACGCTGCGATCCGCCGAGGCCTCCGGCGGTCATGATCGACGGCTGCTATCCGGTGCGCGCCGGCTTCGACGTCTGGATCGGCCAACCCGGCGTGATCGTGTTCCTCGCGATCACGGTCGTGCTGCTCGTACTCGCGGTGGCGACCATTCGGTACGGACTCGGCCACGCACCACCGCGATGACCGCGATCGCGCGACCGCTCGCCTCTCGCGCGAGCGGTTATGGGAGGCCCACCGCTCTCGGCGGCCAGTGCTCTCGGGACGGGCTCCACGCAACGGTGTGCCGGCACCGGTTCCTTTCCGTACGGAGCATCTGCCTGGCGTCGTCGTCAACTGGCCCTCGGTGGGCCTGACCGATGACTGTTGCGCGCCGTGCTGGTCTGTACGCCGAATACCGACTCACGGGAGACTGACGCCATGCGGAAACTGACCTTCGGCATGAACCTGAGCGTGGACGGCTACATCGCCGCGCCCGGCGACGACCTCGGCTGGAGCGTGCCGAGCGACGAACTGTTCCAGTGGTGGTCCGACCGGGTGGGGGCGACAGGCCTGGCGCTGTACGGGCGCAAGCTGTGGGAGACGATGAGCTCCCACTGGCCGACCGCCGACAAGCAGCCGGGCGCCACACCGGCGCAGATCGAGTTCGCCGGCCGCTGGCGGGACATGCCGAAGGTGGTGTTCTCCTCGACGACCAGAACGGTCGACTGGAACACCCGTCTGGTCACCGGCGACGCGGTCACCGAGATCGCCAGGCTCAAGGCCGACGACGGCGGCCCCATGGACATCGCTGGTGCCACGCTCGCCGCGGCGGCCATGCGGGCCGGGCTGATCGACGAGTACGCGATCGTCACCCATCCGGTCCTGGTGGGCGGCGGCACGCCGTTCTTCACCGCCCTGGACAACTGGGTGAACCTGAGCCTGGTGGAGACCCGGACGTTTCCCGACGGCGTGGTGCTGACCAGGTACGAGACGAGGCGCTGAGTACCCGACGTCGGATTAGCGCGGGCTTCGGGCCACCCAACGATCTACGAAGAAGAGGCGGACGCGGGATGAGCCGCATTCCGCCCCATAGAGCCGAAGCCGACGGCCGGACTCGAACCGGCGACCCCTTCATTACGAGTCGCCCTAGGAAGTTCGGCGCGACTCGGCCGGTCTGAAAGTCCCCTGCTATCCGTCGGATCGCGGGCCTGGCCTCAGAGCCACCGAGTTACGCCGAGGCGCAGAACACGACCCCAGACCCGACCCCTCGGGACACGGTCGTACTCGGCCGGCTTAGTCCGCGATGAGTCGACGTCTCTGGATCTCGGCAAAGGCCTCTTCCGTGGCCGCCAACACTTCCTGCCAGGTTGGCGAGATCGCAGGAATCTCGTGCTCATCGAGCAGATGACGGCGACCACGGTCCCGATCCGCACCCGCTGCGCCGGAAATCAGTCGCGGGAACTCCTTCGTTGCAGCTGTAGTGCCGGGCGTTCCGTTGATGCCCTGGAGATGATCCGCGGATACGGGTAGCCGCTCGGCGGCTCGCGCTGGTACTCGTACCGGAAGATCCAGGTCTCGTCGTCCTCGGTCTCCTGGTACTGGTACTTGTACTCGAGCGTCGTCAGGAATCGATGGTCGTCTGGTCGGATGTGCGCGTGTCTCAGCCCGAGGCGCTGGTAGAGGTAGAGAAACCGGCCGTTCTCAAGGCGCATCGGGGCCGGCGTCTCGCCTTCGCGGTGCGCGACGAATCCCTCGAAGTCGGGGGCCTCGACCTGTAGAAAGCCGACCGGGCATTGCGAGATCGTCGTGTTGACGATCCTGCCGACGAGTTCGCCGAATTGGTGCGCGGTGCGGCGCGCTGATGCGTCAGTCGGTAATGAGCCTGGCGAGTACTGCGGTAACGCCGGAGACCGTAGGCGAAAACTCGTCTAGGTCGCCAGCCCTCCACCGTTCAAGGAACTCGTCACCAGTGATGCCCATGCGTTCGCGGGCGAGCTTGTCCAGCTCGGCGCGGAGCTCATCGCGTGTCGCGATGTCGTAAACGATCTCGTGCTCAGCGGTGGCCATAGTGTTCAAGCTACCCGTATCGGCGGCGACAAACCAAGTCTTGAGCCCGAAATACCACCCGATTGCGGGGGCTTTCCAAGCCGTACAAAGATCGGCCGATTCTGCGCCATCTTGGCGATGAACACTCGTTCGACCTTCAAGTCGTAAGCCCTGGTCGCAAGCCGAACAAGCGATCTGACAGTCGGTCAGAGCGCAGACTTCCTAGGAGCCGTTCCCACTCGATGAAGGCTTACTGAACGGTGCGTGGGCGTCTAGACCGTTGGACCGGCTAGAGGTCGTTCCAGTCGATCTGGACCGGCGGGGCTTCGATGCGGTGCAGTCGCGCGGTTCCAGGCGCCGGACGATCTCGATTTGCTTCCGCCGCCGGCGGAGCCCCACGCGTCGTGTGGCTGATCGTGAAGTAGCCGCTCTCCCTGATCAGCAAGTGGCCGATCACTCGCGAAAGAGATCCCCAGCTCACGCTCGACGGACGCGTGGAACCGTCGATGGTCGAAGGTATGCAGTCGTAGTCGGAGCCGGATCTATCCCTGCGTGGCCGGACAAGGAGGCCCTCGCCGTACCTGCCAGGCGCCCAATTTCTCAACCCTTTGGAACCTCGCGCAACGTGAACCCCCGCGCCGCGACCGATGCAAGCTCGAGCGCCTCTCCGACGCCTTCGTCCATCAGGTGCGCGTAGACGTCGAGCGTGAAGCTCGGCGAGTGGTGGCCGAGCCACCGCGACACCTGCACGATGTTCCGCCCGTCGGCGATCAGCATCGACGCGCACGTGTGCCGGAACGAATGGAACCCGCCCACGGCACGCCCGCCTCCTCGGCCGCCGGCTTCACGTCCGCGAGCGCAGGTTGGCGTCGTCCATCGCTTCCCGGTGAGTGAGGGGAACACGAGGTCGCTCGGGCGGGACCACTCCGCGGCCTGTGGCGCTCGCGCAGCGCGCTGACGAGTCCGGCACCGATCGGGACATCGCGGCGGCCGTGGCGGCTCTTCGGCGGGCCGTAGACGCCGCGCGACCTACAGCGCGCCGGACGCGGACCACGGGCCGCGAGCCGTCGAGCTGCAGATCGCGCCAGCGCAGCGCGAACGCCTCGGAGATCCGAAGGCCCGGTCCTGCGAGCAGCACGAACAGCAGGCGCCAGCGGGGGTCGACGACGAGCAGGAAACCGGCGAGCTGCTCGCGCGTGAGCGCGCGTGCCTTCCCGGGCGCCGGGTCGTCGCCGTCATCGGCGTCCTGGTCGAACTTGCGGAGCGCGTCGCGGCCGGACGGGACGCGTACGTCGCGGGCCACGTTGTGGGCGATCACGCCTTCCTCGGCCGCGGTGGCGAGCAGCGCGCCGGCGGGCGCGAAGATCCGGCGAAGCGAGCTGTCGGCCAGGTAGTCGTCGCCCTCGCGGGCGGCCAGCCCGGCGAGCACCCGTGACAACTCGGGCGGTGTGATCTTCCCGAGCGCGCGCGAACCGAGCGCAGGGAGCCAATACCGCTCGATCTGCTGGCGATAGAGCAATACCGAACCAAAGGAACAGGCACAAA